>NC_013131.1 GCF_000024025.1 Catenulispora acidiphila DSM 44928 | reverse complement strand
CCTAAGCAGTGACGCCGCCCTGAAGGGCGCCAACGACAAGCGGAGCCCCCAGTGAGCAAGCGCACCTTCCAGCCCAACAACCGCCGCCGCGCCAAGACCCACGGCTTCCGTCTGCGCATGCGGACCCGTGCCGGGCGCGCCATCCTGGCCAACCGCCGTGCCAAGGGCCGCAGCGAGCTGTCGGCCTGAGCCGCGGCTCGCCACCTTCCGACCCGCCGTGCTCTCCTCCGCGCACCGCATGCGGAGGTCGGCGGACTTCGGCGCGGCCGTGCGCGGCGGCCGCCGAGCCGGCCGGACCACGCTCGTCGCGCATCTGGCAGTCCCCTCGGACCCGCCGCCCGCGGCCGACGCCGCCGTGCTGGCGGGCTTCGTCGTGAGCAAGGCCGTGGGCCCGGCGGTGGTGCGGACCGCCGTCAAGCGGCGTCTGCGGCACCTGGTGCGCTCCCGGCTGGACCAGCTGCCCCCCGGGTCCCGGCTGGTGATCCGGGCACTGCCGGCGGCCGCTGAGGCGGACTCGGCCACACTTGGCGCCGACCTGGACTCGGCCCTGCGGAAGCTGTTGCGATGAAGTACGTGTTGATGGGGCTGATCCGGCTCTACCAGATAGTCTTGAGCCCGGTCGTCAACTGGCGCGGCCCGGTGTGCAAGTTCGAGCCGTCCTGCTCCCACTACGGCTATGACGCTGTGCGGATCCATGGGGCGATCAAGGGCGGCGGCATGACCGTGTGGCGGGTGCTGCGCTGCAATCCGTGGAGTTCGGGCGGGTACGATCCCGTCAAGCCCCGCAAGACCCGCGGGTCGGGTGGCGAAAAAGACGGCCAGGCGCGGAACCTCTCGCCGGAGCAGACGAGTTCCCCTGGTGATGACACACAGACTTCCGACCGGACTGAAATGGTCGGTTTGCCCACTGAGCCGGCCCGCCCCGCGGTCCGGCCCGACCTGATGTCCAGCCGAGGAGCGCGATCGTGATCGACACAATCCTCTCCCCGATCATCTGGGCCACCAGCTTCGTGATGATGCTGTGGCACCGGGCGTTCGGGGCGATTTTCGGCAGCGATTCCTCGGCGTCCTGGGTGCTGGCGATCATTTTCTTGACGATCACCATCCGCGCCGCGATGATCCCGCTGTTCCGCAAGCAGATCAAGTCGATGCAGAACATGCAGCGGCTCCAGCCCCAGATCCAGGCGCTGCAGAAGAAGTACAAGCTCGACAAGCAGAAGCTTCAGCAGGAAATGATGAAGCTGTACAAGGACAACGGGACCTCCCCGTTCGCCTCGTGCATGCCGATCCTGCTGCAGACGCCGTTCTTCATGGGTCTGTACCGCGTGCTCAGCCACGTCTCCGCGGGCAACGCGGTCGGCGCGCTGTCCCAGTCGGACTCGGTCAGCGCGATGCACGCCTCGTTCTTCGGCGCCCCGCTGTCGCTGAGCTTCCTGCACCACACGCCGGCCCAGATGTCGCGCATCGGCGTCACCTCGGTGACGAACCTGCAGATCATCGCGATCATCATGGCGATCATCTACGCCACGTCGCAGTTCCTGACGCAGCGCATGATGATGGCGAAGAACACCAACCTGGACAACTCCGTCCCGAACCCGATGATGCAGAGCCAGAAGATCATGCTCTACGTCATGCCGTTCGGCATGCTGTTCTTCAGCCTGAACGTGCAGATCGGCGTCGTGCTGTACCTGATGACCACGAACGTGTGGACGATCGGCCAGCAGTTCTACACTTTGCGCAATTCCCCGATGCCCGGCAGCCAGGCGGAGAAGGAGATGTTCGCCCGGAACAAGGCCAAGGAGGACCGCAAGCGCCAGGACCTGATCGCCAAGGACCCGGAGGCCGCCAAGGCACTCGCCGCCGCCAACGGCTCCTCCACCCAGGACAAGGTGCCGGTCACCAGGCAGCGCCAGCAGCCGGTCCGCACCACTCGTAGCAAGCGCAAGAAGTAGAGGAGCAGCACGGCCATGAGCGACACCACCGCGGTGACCGAGGCCGAGGCCTCCGACCTGGTCGACGCCGAGCCGGGCACCGGACAGGAGCGGGTCGACAAGTCCGCCGAGCGCGCCCCCGAATCGCCGGCCGAGCGCATCGCCCGCCTGGAGCGCGAGGGCGACATCGCCGCCGACTACCTGGAGGGCCTGCTCGACATCGCCGACCTGGACGGCGACATCGACATGGACGTCGAGGGCGACCGGGCCTCGGTCTCCATCGTCGGCGGCAAGCTCTCGCACCTGGTCGGCGGCGAGGGCGAGGTCCTGGACGCGCTGCAGGAGCTCACGCGGCTGGCGGTGCTCCGCGAGACCGGCGAGCGCTCCCGGCTGATGCTGGACATCGACGGCCACCGCGCCACCCGCCGCTCCGAGCTCACCCGGATCGGCACCGAGGCGGCGCGCAAGGTCGCCGAGACCGGCGAGCCGGTGAAGCTCTCCGCGATGTCGCCCTTCGAGCGCAAGGTGGTGCACGACGCGGTGGCGGCGGCCGGGCTGCGCAGCGAGTCCGAGGGCGAGGAACCCCACCGCTGTGTGGTTGTGCTTCCCGTCTGAGGACCGAGCGGTCAGGACATAGTGGAGACATGCGACCTTCTTCGCCCGACCCCGCCTCCCCCGGCGGCGAGCCGACCGATCTGGTCTTGGGCCCCGCCCCGGAGGCGGTCGGCCCGGTCTTCGGCGACCGGGCGGCCGACGCCACCCGGTACGCGGAGATCCTGGCCGGTCCCGGTGTGACCCGAGGGCTGCTCGGTCCTCGGGAAGTACCGCGGCTGTGGGAGCGGCACATCCTCAACTGCGCGGTGGTCGGCGGTCTGCTGCCCGCCGACATCCAGATCTGTGACGTCGGCTCGGGCGCCGGGCTCCCCGGCATCGTCCTCGCGCTGGCTCGTCCGGATCTGTCGGTGACTTTGTTGGAGCCACTGCTGCGCCGCACTCTGTTCCTCGACGAAGTGATCGATCTGCTGGGTCTGGAGAACGTGCGCGTGCTGCGCGGCCGGGCCGAGGAGTTCGCCGGCAAGGAACGGTTCGACGTGGTCACCTCGCGCGCGGTGGCACCGCTGGACCGGCTCGCCGGCTGGTCGCTCCCGCTGCTGAGGTCCGGGGGCGAGATGGTGGCGCTCAAGGGCGGCTCGGCTGAGGGCGAACTGGCTGAGAGCGCGGAGCTGCTCGCCAAGCTGGGAGCCACCCGCTGGAGCGTGGAGACGGTCGGCGCGGGGATCGTGGACCCGCCGACGACGGTGATCCGGGTCGGGATCGAGCACGAGCTTCATGTGCGCGGGCCGAAGAAGCAGCGGCCGCGGAACCGGCGCCCCGGGCGCTGAGATGTCTGTCCCGGCGACGGAGGACGCCTGAATCCGCCGATGTTTCACGGGAAACATCGGCGGCGGATGACCGAGCGGACCATGTTTCACGGGAAACATGCGAAAGAGGGCTGTGTTTCACGGGAAACACAGCCCTTCGTTCGTTCTCGGGGGAGCGAGTACGGCAGACTGGTGGTTCGTAGCTTCTCGCTTCATGTTGAGCACAGCCCTTCGCGCGTCCCATGACAGGAGTTCTTCCGTGGCCGCACCCGGCAATGAACACCGAGAGCACCAGGGGGTCGACCCGCTGCTCGCGCAGTCCGTGGTGGACAGCCTCAACGACGAGCCCTACTACCCCGCCGGGACCACCGACGTGATGGCCACGCCGCCGGTGGACCTCGAGTACGAGTCCGGACACGTTCCCGCGGGAGCCACTCCCTCTGCACCCCTTCAGGTAATGCACATGCCGTCTTCTTCCGTTCCCGCCCAGGGGCCGTCCGTCGCCGACGACTCGGACACCCCGATCGCCCGCCAAGCCGCCGCCGCGATAGAAGCGCTCTCCGGCGTGACCCGTCTCCCCCGGCCGGACAAGACCCGCGTCCTGGTCGTCGCCAACCAGAAGGGCGGCGTCGGCAAGACCACGACCACGGTCAACCTCGCCGCCTCGCTCGCCCAGGCCGGTGCCTCGGTCCTGGTGATCGACCTGGACCCGCAGGGCAACGCCTCCACGGCGCTGTCGGTCGAGCACCACGCCGACGTCCCGTCCGTCTACGACGTCCTCATCGAGCGCTACACGATGGACGAGGTCGTCCAGCAGGTGCCCGAGATCCCGAACCTCTACTGCTGCCCGGCGACCATCGACCTGGCCGGTGCGGAGATCGAGCTGGTCTCGATGGTCGCCCGGGAGAGCCGGCTGGGCAAGGCGCTGTCGAGCTACCAGAAGAAGATGGACTACATCCTCATCGACTGCCCGCCGTCGCTGGGACTGTTGACCGTCAACGCGATGGTGGCCGGCGCCGAGGTGCTGATCCCGATCCAGTGCGAGTACTACGCGCTGGAGGGTCTGAGCCAGCTGCTGCACAACATCGAGCTGATCCGCGGACACCTCAACCCGGACCTGCACGTGTCGACGATCCTGCTGACGATGTACGACTCCCGGACCCGGCTGTCGACCGAAGTCGCCGAGCAGGTGCGCACGCACTTCCCGAACGAGGTGTTGTCCTCGGCGATCCCGCGCTCGGTGCGGGTCTCCGAAGCACCGTCGTACGGCCAGACCGTGATGACGTGGGACCCGGTGTCGACCGGGGCCATCGCCTACCGGGACGCGGCCCGGGAGATCGCCGAGCGCGGCGCGTCCCGCGTCGCGATGGACGGCATGAACGATTTCCGGGCCGACATCGAGTACGGTGGGGCGTCCCTGCACAGCGGTGGGCAGTGAGCGGCACGATGGGAGATCAGTGGTGAGCAGCAGCCGACGCGGACTGGGCAAGGGCCTGGGTGCTCTGATCCCCACCGGCGCCCCGCCCGCGATACTGTCCGAGAAGACCCGGGCGGAGTCGGCGAGTGCTCCGGCCGCCGGCGATGTTTCCCGTGAAACAAGCATCGACGTTTCCCGTGAAACATCGGTCGCGACCGCGCCGCCGCGCACCGCGCTGGGGTCTCTGCCGATCGAGACCGACTATCGGACCACCGAGGACCGCAGCGATCGGGCGTTCTCGGCGTCGATCCCGGCTCCCTCGGCGAGCCGCGAGTCCTTCGCCGACGAGAGTCTTCCGGACGGGCTGATGCCGGTACCGGGCGCCTCGTTCGCCGAGATCCCGCAGGGCCAGATCCGCCCGAACCCGGTGCAGCCCCGGACGGAGTTCGACGAAGTCGCTCTGGCCGAGCTGGTCGCCTCCATCAAGGAAGTCGGCCTGCTGCAACCGATCGTGGTGCGGCAGCTTCCGGAGCCTGACGGCGAGCATCGCTACGAACTCATCATGGGTGAGCGTCGGTGGCGGGCTTCCCAGGAAGCCGGGCTGTCGGCGATCCCCGCCATCATCCGCGACACCCGCGACGACCGGATGCTCCTGGACGCGCTTCTGGAGAACCTCCAGCGTGCCCAGCTGAACCCGCTCGAAGAGGCGGCGGCGTACGACCAACTCCTGAAGGACTTCGACTGCACGCACGAGGTCCTCGCCGAGAAGATCGGCAAGTCCCGTCCGCACGTGACCAACACGCTGCGGCTGCTCACTCTGACCCCGGGCATCCAGCGCCGGGTCGCGGCCGGCGTCATCACCGCCGGGCACGCCCGGGCCCTGCTGGGTCTGAAGTCGGTCGAGCAGCAGGAAGAGATCGCCAAGCGCATCGTCCGGGAGAACCTGTCGGTGCGGGCGGTCGAGGAGCTGGCCGGCATGGGCCGCTGGGACGCGGCGGCACTGGACACCGCACTGACCGAGACGCCCGAGGACTACCTCGACTTCACCGACAAGCCCAAGAACAAGCGGGTGCGCTCGGGGAGCCGGATGCCGATCCTGGAGGACTTCGGCCAGCGGCTGTCGGATCGGCTGGAGACTCGGGTGAAGGTCGACATCATGCAGAAGCGTGGTCGGATCACCATCGAGTACGCGGGGATAGAGGATCTCAAGCGGATCGCGAAGGCGATCCTCGGCGAGTAGGTCGATGTTTCACGGGAAACCGTGAAGAGGCCCGGCGGGTTCATCCGCCGGGCCTCTGTCATGTTTCACGGGAAACAGCGCCGATGATTCCCGTCCGTTGTCCCGCTGCGGCGCGTTTCCCGTGAAACATCGGCCGCCTCGGTGTGAAACGAGCCATGTTTCACGGGAAACAGCCGACGCCGTTTCCCGTGAAACATCGTCCTACTCGGCGATGACCGCCTGGACCAGATCGCGGTAGAGCACGCCGAGGTCGAGGTCGGCCGCACCGGCGGCGAGCGGGAGCAGGCTGGTCTCGGTGAGACCCGGTGCCACGTTCACTTCCAGGAACCAGGGGATGCCGTCGGCGTCGAGGATCAGGTCGGTGCGGGACACGCAGGACAAGTCGAGGGTGGTGTGGGCGCGCACAGCCAGCTGCTCGACCGACTTCGCCTCCTCGGCGGTGAGCCGGGCTGGGGCGAAGAACTCGGTGATGCCTGCGGTGTAGCGGGCGGCGTAGTCGTAGACGCCGGAGTCCGCGACGATTTCGACGGCGGGCAGTGCCTGCGGACCTGTGCCGGTGTCGACGACCGAGACGGCGATCTCGCGCCCGGTGATGTGCCGCTCGATGAGTGCCGTCTCGTCGTAGGCGAAGCAGGCGACCATCGCGGAGGGCAGGTCCTCGCGGGTGTGCACGGCGGCGGCGCCGAGAGAGGAGCCGCCGCGAGCGGGCTTCACGAACAGCGGCATCGGCAGCGCGGCGGACACGGCATCCAGGACTGCGTGCGTGCCGAGGTCTCGGAACGTCGTCTTGGGGATCGCGACCCAGTCGGGAGTTGCGAGTCCGGCCGTGCGGATCGCGTCCTTGGCCGAAGGCTTGTCGAAGGCGCGGCGGCAGGCGGCTGCCGACGAGCCGACGTAGGGGACACCCAGCAGCGCCAGGATTCCCTGCACCGCACCGTCTTCACCGGTGGCGCCGTGAAGGGTGGGGAACACCGCATCGGGGCGGTCGGCGAGCAGCGACGGCAGGAGCGCGGCGTCGATGTCGCGGACCTGTACCTCGACCCCCGCACTGCGCAGCGCGTCGGCCACGCGGCGCCCGGAACGGATCGAGACGTCGCGCTCATGGCTGAGGCCGCCGGCCAAGACGACGACACGGCCCAGGTCGCTCATTGCAATCACTGCCCTTCTCACCGGTATCTTCGCCCTCGATCATGTCAGAGGAGCCCGAGGGGTCATGCTCGATGTTTCACGGGAAACAAGGGGATCGCTCCGCCGTCGACAGTCCTCGCCGGGCGGTCGACGGCGCCGGTTTCCCGTGAAACATCGTCTGCCCGCAGTGTGACCGCGCCATGTTTCACGGGAAACACGGCCTGTTTCACGCCGGTCCCGGGCGATGTTTCACGGGAAACCAGCCTCGGTTTCCCGTGAAACATACTGCCGCTAGGCCAGATCCGGGCCGGGCGTGTCGACGCCTTCGCGGCTCTCCAACGCCCGGGACGCCTCGTGTCCGAAGGCGGCGCGCAGTTCCATCTCCTCGCGCAGGACGTCGGCGAACCGCCGCACGCCCTCGCGAATGCGCTCCGGCGTCGGGTAGCAGTAGGACAGCCGCAGCGAGGACGCGCCGAATCCGTCCGAGTAGAAGCCCGTGCCCGGGACGTACGCCACGCGCGCGGTGACGGCGCGGGGCAGCATCGCCTTGGAGTCGAGTCCCGGTGGAAGCGTGACCCACACGTAGAAGCCGCCGTCGGGCTTGGTCCACGTGACACCCGCGGGCATCAGCTCGGACAGCGCCGTCAGCGTCGCGTCGCGGCGCTCCAGATACATGGCCCGGAAGGCCTTGATCTGCTCGCGCCACGGCTGAGTGCTCAAGTAGCGGGAGACCATCATCTGCGAGAAGGCCGGCGGACACAGGTCCGCGGCCTCGGCCGCCAGCGTCAGTTTCTCGCGCACGGCGTGCGGCGCCAGAGCCCAGCCGACACGGAACCCGGGGGCGAATGTCTTGGAGAACGATCCGAGATAGATGACGTTCTCGGTGTCCAGCGAACGCAGCGCCGGGTAGATCTCGCCCTGGAACCCGAGCAGTCCGTAGGGGTTGTCCTCGAGGATCAGGATCCCCGCGTCGCGGCAGATCTCAACGATCTCCGGACGCCGTTCGACGGCCATCGTCACGCCGGCGGGGTTGTGGAAGTTCGGGATCGTGTAGAGGAACTTGATGCGGCGGCCGGAAGCCTTCACCGAGGCGATCGCCGTGCGCAGGGTGTCCGGTACCAGGCCCTGGTCGTCCATCGCGACGTGGACCACCTGCGCTTGGTACGAGGCGAAGACGCCGAGTGCGCCCACATAGGAGGGACCCTCGGCGAGGATGACGTCGCCGGGGTCGATGAAGATCCGGGTGACCAGGTCCAGCGCCTGCTGCGAGCCGACCGTCGCGATGACGTCGTCGGGGTGGCCTTCGATGCCCTCCAGGCGCATGATCTCGCAGATCTGCTCGCGCAGGGTCTCATCGCCTTGGGCTCCGCCATACTGCATCGCGACGGTGCCGGACTCGCGGACCAGCTCCTCGGCGACCGTGGCGATGGAGTCCATCGGCAGCGCCGCGAGGTTCGGCATGCCGCCGGCGAGCGACACCACTTCCGGCCGGGAGGCCACGGCGAACAGAGCTCGGATCTCGGATGCGGTCATCCCGCGGGTCCTGGCTGCGTAACGGTCGACATACGAGTCGAGCCGGGAACCCGGACGCTGCGGGAGTTCCATATCACTCTCCTTGGAGTCGGAAGGTGGAAGCCTGTTCCACCAAGTCAAGCAGGCAAAGCCATCTTCTCGGCGGCTTGTCCGCCTTTTCGGGGTCGTGTGACAGGACTAACATCCCCCACGCAGACCGCCGCGGGGGCAGTTCGGCCCCGCTTTCTCACTGGCCGGACGGGCCGGATGTCGTCGGCGAAGGGAGTCGGCTGATGCGGAGGTGGACCGCCTCGGCGCTGAGGATCCGCCCGACAGCCCGGGGCGTGCTACACGTCGCGCTGTGGTTCCTCGGGGGTGTCCTGGGCGGATTCGGCGGCGGGGTGCTGCGTCCCCACCGGGTCACGTGGGTCGACCGCGACCGCTCGGAGGTGCAGAACGGTCTCCGTGGCGCCCGATCCCAGCCGCCGCGCCCACGACGAGCTGATGGTGTCCAGATCGGTGTGCGGCACCAGCCGGACGTCGGCGACCTGCCAGCCGAGCGCGGCCAGACGATCGGTCAGACCGGTTGAGACGACCGTCTCCGGGGTGAGCTCGGGGAGGTCGCGGATCTCCAGCGGGATCGGCTCGCGCCAGATGCTGGTGCCAATCGAGATCTCCAGCGGGGCGCCGGGCTTGGCGACCGCGCGCAGACCGGACAGGACGTCGGCTTCACCGAGCACCACTCCGCGCAGCAGCTTGCCCCACGGCATGAGCACCATCACCTCGTCGGCGACGCCGTGCAAGGCGGCCGGAACCGTCTCGATCGCCGAGCTGACCAGGACCAGATTCGGAGCTCCGCCCTTGGCCGGCTTGCGCGCCGCGCGCACCGCGGTCTCGGTCATGCGCTGCCACGCCGGGTCGACGCCGACCACGAGCCACTCCGGATGCGCGATGGCCTGGCGGTAGGCCGTGCGCGCGTCGCCGGTGCCGACGTCCACGAGAATCCGCTCGGCCGAAGCCTGGGCCTTGGCCCACTCGTCGGGATCCAGGTCGGTGAGCTTCTTGCCGGCGAGGACTTTGAGGGCGGTGGTGCGAGTCATGTCTGGTCCTGCTCGGTGAGAAGCGCGTAGAGCCGTTTGCGGGTGAGTCCGAAGGGCGCCAGGGCCTCGGTCAGGGTTCGCGGGGCGATATCGGCTCCGACGAGGGCGCGGGCGACAGCGGTGAGGTCGACGAGTTCGGCCTCTGATGACGCCGGGCCGACGACGGTCAGGACACCGGAAGCTTCGACGGCTGCGGACGGCGTTGTGCGCGTCATGGCGGTGCCGATATCGAGCTCTGAGGTGTCCTCGATCCAGATGTCACGCCCGGCGAGCAGGGAGGCATCCGTCGCCGGTGGCATGTGGAACACGGTGGCCGTCAGAGGGAGCGTGGAGAGGCGCTGTGGGCTTCCCCAGTATGCGTAGGGGTACGGAGGTAGACCCGCGGCCAATAGGGCTTCCAGAGGCTTGTGCGGGCTGGCCACCGAGACGCGGGCGCCGGCAGCGGCGGCTCGTTCGAGCACTGCGTTGGTCGCGACGACCTCCTTGGGCGGTGCGTCGGGCGCGATGGTCAGCACCAGGGTGTCCTGGGCGCCGACATCCTTCAGCGACGGGAGATGCGTCCGCTCTCCGAAGCCGACCTGGAGCAGCGGCCGACCCGGCCCGATCTCCTCGACGGTGAGAGTGACCTCGCGCCCCGGATCGGTGAGAGCCGCGGCGAACGCCTCGGGAAGGTCGTCGGCGGTGAGGGTCGAGTCGACGGCCAGCGTGTCCGCGTCGAGGGTGCGGCTGCGGCGGATGACGGCCCGGTCGGTGAGCGCGCGGCGCGGGTTCAGCGTGGCCTCACCGGTGAGTGCGGGCAGTCCCGGAGTCGCCAGGGTCAGCCGGACACGACCGCGCAATGGAGCCAGATTCGGGTCCAGCACGGTGCCGACAGCGAGCACGCAGGTGGCCCGCGCGCTGATGGCCGGCTCCGCGGTCAGCTCGAAGGTCTTCGCGTGGGTCGCCCGGATCGCCGGGTGTCCGCGGCCGACGAGGACGGCTTGGTGGGGATGGGGCACGCCTCCAGGGTAGGGGCGCGGCCGGGAGCGCTGCCTGCGGTGACCCACCAGAAGGTCCGAAGGCGTCGAGCACGTGCCGGCTCGGGCAGAACCTTGGCTGGCAAGACCAGCCGCCGGTTCGGACCGCCGGACTCCCGACCCCCAGACCCCTGGACCACGGAGGGAGGACCGAGCGAGCCTGAACCGGCGCCACCCTCAGTGCGAGCGCAGCTCCGCCAGCCGCAGCACACCGGTCGGCGCGTCCGACTCCGGCGGCAGGTACAGCCGCTGGACCGCGACCACTATGGCGTCGGCGCACGACTCGCGGAACCGCTGCGAGGCGAGCAGCGCGGCGTCGTGCGGGCTGGTGAGGTAGCCGAGTTCGATGCGAACCGCCGGCATCTGCGTGTAGCGGAGCACGTCCCAGGTCATGCCGTGGGTGCCGAGGTTGGCCAGGCCGGTGCGCGCGGTGACCTCGCGCTGCACCAGGCCGGCGAAGCGCTCGCCGGTGGGGGAGCTGTGGCCGAAGCGGTCGTTGCCGTAGTAGAACGCCGCGACGCCGGAGGCCGCGGGGTTGCTGTGGAAGTCGCAGTGCAGCGAGATGAGGAGATCCGCGCCGAGTTCGTTGGCCTTCTCCGCACGGCGGCGGTCGTCGGGGCTGCCGCCGGGACCGTGCGACATGTGCGTGGTGACGCTCAATTTCTCCAGCCGCGTCTTCACCCGATCGGCGATGTCGAAGACGACTTCGGCCTCGATCAGGCCGCCGCCGCGGACGCCGGTGTCCGCACCGCCGTGGCCGGGATCCAGGACCAGGGTCTTGCCGGGCAGGGCCGGGCCCGCGCTCTGGATGGCCTCTGATTCGCGCATCGCGTGCAGCAGGCCGCCGTGCGCCATCCGGCGGTTCAGACGGTTGAGGGCCTGGACGGTCGCCAGGTCGGTGACGCCGGTCGCCGGGAGTCCGACGTTGCGCTGGAACTCCCGGACCGCCCCCACGGTGGTGGGGTCATAGGCGCCGTTGACCCGGCCGCAGTCGAAGCCGAGGGTGAGCAGCGAGCGCTGCAGTTCGGCCACGTCGTCGCCGAACGGCGGCTCGGCGGGAGAGGGGACCAGGTCGCGGTCGCCGAGGCGCCAGGAGGCCTCTTCCAGCAGGCGCATCGTGCCCGGGGTGACCATGCCGTCGACCGTCGTGCGGCGGGTCTGCTGGAAGTGGCGGACCGCGTTCTCCACCGCGTCGTCGAAGACCGGCTCGCCCTGTGCGGGGATGGACCCGGCGTCGATCAGGCCGAGCCGGGCCAGGCGTTCGCGGATCGCGGCCACCGCGGGCCCGGAGTCGCCGCGGCGGTACGTCGGTTCAGTGGTCACGGTTCCCTACCCTACGCACTCTGTCTCTCTCGTCTGCGCATAGCCGAAAGGGGCGGTCTCAAAGACCGCCCCTTTGACGAATCCATATCCGGGTCAGCTTACGTAGCGAGACCGCACTGGATCGCTGACGAACGTCCCACTGGGTCAGGCGACGTAGTCAGCCAGGTCCTTCAGCAGGAGAGCCTTCGGCTTGGCGCCGACGATCGTCTTCACGACCTCGCCGCCCCGGTAGACGTTGAGCGTCGGGATCGAGCGGACGCCGTACTTGGCCTGGGTCAGCGGGTTCTCGTCGGTGTTCAGCTTGACGACGTCGATCTTCTCGCCGTGCTCGGCGTAGATGGCCTCGAGCACCGGGGCGACCTGGCGGCACGGGCCGCACCACGGGGCCCAGAAGTCGACCAGCACCGGCTTGTCGTTCTTCAGGACCTCCTCCTCGAAGGTCGCGTCGGTCACTTGGCGGATGTCACCCATGGTGTGCTCCTCGTGTAGTCCTGAGTTGGTGAGTGTTTCCCGTGAAACATCGCGCGATGTTTCACGGGCTGTGCTCGATTTAGGGGCTGTGTTCGATTCAAGGGCGATTCAGACGGTGACGGGCTGGTGGTGCGCCAGCTCCGACAGGTGCCGCTCGGCGTCCAGGGCGGCGGCACAGCCGGTGCCGGCGGCGGTGATGGCCTGCCGGTAGGTGTGGTCGACCACGTCGCCGCACGCGTACACGGCCGGCAGGCTGGTGCGGGTGGTCGGCGAGTCGACCTTGATGTAGCCCTCGTCGTCGAGGTCCAGCACCCCGTGGAACAGCTCGGTGCGCGGCAGGTGGCCGATCGCCACGAACAGCGCGCCGGCCGGCCGCAGCGTCTCCTCGCCGGTCTTCAGGTTGCGCAGCTTGACGCCGGTGACGTGGGTCTCGCCCTCGATGCCGGCGACCTCGGAGTCCCAGACGAAGGAGATCTTCGGGTTGGCGAAGGCCCGCTCCTGCATCACCTTGGACGCCCGCAGCTCGTCGCGGCGGTGCACGACGGTGACGGTCTGGCCGAAGCGGGTGAGGAACAGCGCCTCCTCCATGGCGGTGTCGCCGCCGCCGACCACGACGATGTCCTGGCCCTTGAAGAAGAAGCCGTCACAGGTGGCGCACCAGGAGACGCCCTTGCCGCTGAGCCGCTTCTCGTCCGGCAGGCCCAGCTCCTTGTACGCCGAGCCGGTGGAGACGATGACGGTGTGCGCTTCGTGCACGGTACCGGCCGAGTCCGTGACCTTCTTTATGGCCCCGCTCAGGTCGACCGCCGTCACGTCGTCGAAGACCAGCTCCGCGCCGAAGCGCTCAGCCTGCTTCTGCATGTTGTCCATCAGGTCCGGGCCCATGATGCCCTCGGGGAAGCCGGGGAAGTTCTCCACGTCGGTGGTGTTCATCAGCGCGCCGCCGGCCGTCACGGAACCGGCGAACACCAGCGGGTTCAGGCCCGCGCGCGCGGTGTACACCGCGGCGGTGTACCCGGCGGGTCCCGAACCGATGATGATGACGTTACGGATCTCGCTCACGTGAGCCTGGCCTCTCGAATCCTGGGGCAGCTTGAGTGCCGGTTGGCTCAACCGATCCTAGGCAAGATGCATTCCCGGCCGTGCCACGTGGCCGGTTTCCCGTGCGGTGTTAAGGGCGCGTGATCTCGAGGTGGTCGGCGACCTGTCCCAGATTGCCCGAAGTGCACGCATTCACGGCGACGACGTACACCTCGGCGAGGGTCGCGCTGCCGGGCTTGGCGTAGACCAGCAGCCAGGCCGCTTCACCCTGATAACGGGTCTGCGTCTTGGCTAGTGGCTTCGCGCCGTCGGCCACGCCCTCGGGGACGCATTCGGGCCCGGCTCCGATCGCCGGCGTCGCCGCGTGCTTCCCGAGGAGGGCCTCGGCCTGCTGCTCGATGCTCGCCTCGCCGGGATCCAGCGCCCCGGCCGAGGAGTCGGGCCCGCGGCCGACCTGCGGCGACATCGCCCCGCCCGATGGTGCCTGGCCGGCGACGTGCGAGCCGTCCGGGTTCTCGGAGGACGCGCCCGAGGCGGCGCTGCTCGACTTCGTGGAGCCGCCCCCGCTGTTCAGTGCCGTGACGACACCGATACCGCCTGCGATCACGAGGGTCGCGCCGGCCAGCGCGCCGAGGCGGATGCGGAACCGCCGACGGGGCGGCGCGGTGGCATGGTGGCCCACCGGTGCGGCAGCAGGCGCGACCTTCAGCGGCGGCTCGCGGTAGAGCGCGGCCTCGATGCGCGTCACGACATCCTGGGGGATCGGCACCGGCGGCAGCAGCTCGCTTAGCCTGCTCAGCCCGTTCGACTCGCTCGACGCGCTCAGATCGGACTCGCCGGTGATGAGCGCGAAGTCCGCGGAGCACACCGGGCACGTGGCCAGATGCGCCTGCGCACGGTCGGCGGCAGTGGTGTCGAGCAGCCCTTCGAACAGGTCCGCCATCTGGTCGGGGTCCAGATGGGTCCCCGGTCCGGAAGCGGCGGGATCAGTCATCATCCGGCCGTGCCTCCTTCCCGGCGATCTTGACGCGTCGCAACTTTGACGCGCGCTGTGCCCTCTTGGTTCCCCGGAGGTGGTGTTGGGTTTCCCTCACGGAGGTCCTTCAGGAGCGGCAGCAGTTTCGCCCGGGCGCGGGCGCAACGGCTCTTGACGGTCCCGGGGGCGACGCCGAGCGCTCCGGCGGTCTCATCCACGCTGTAGCCCTCGACGTCCACCATGACCAGGGCCACCCGCTGTTCTTCCGGCAGGGTCGCCAGCGCCGAGGCCAGGGCCAGGCGCAGATCGGTGGTGGTGATCTCGTCGGTGACGGTCGGCCGCGCGTACTCGGTCTCCACCTCCGGCAGCGGCACCGTGGGACGGCTGCCGCGCCGCCGCATCCGGTCCAGGCAGGCGTTCACCACGACCCGGTGCAGCCAGGTGGTGACCGCCGAGTCGCCGCGGAAGGAGCCGGCGGCGCGGTAGGCCGAGAGCATCGCGTCCTGCAGCGCGTCGGCGGCGTCCTCCGGGTCGCTCAGCGTGCGCAGCGCGACGGCCCAGAGCCGGTCGCGGTGGCGGCGGAAGAGCTCGCCGAAGGCCTCGCCGTCCCCCTCGACGTGCCGGGCCAGCAGGGCCCGGTCGTCGAGGAGGGTCAGATCCGCACGCGGGTCGGACATGGTGGCCGGATCAGGAGCCGGCGTTGAACTTCACGGACATGATGGAGTCGCCGAAGCGTTTGCCGCTGTCCGAGGCACACTTTATGTGCGTGACATCCGGGTCGGACACCGCCGGCAGCGGCTTGGTGAACCAGATCAGCACGTAGCGCGTGCTCACCGGCGACTTGGCGGTCAGGGTGACGGTGGTGTCGCTCGCGGTGGCCGTCGCGGCCGAGGTGAAGCCGGTCGGCGCGGTTCCGCCGACGACGGCGGGCACCGCGGTGACCGAGGCGCCGGCGGTCTGCATCTCCATCGCCGCGCCCGCGGTACCGACGGTCACGGTCGCGCTGGTGATGGTCTTGACCGAGCCCAGGTCGAAGATCAGGCCGGTGCTCTTCGGCTTGCTGTTGTAGGTCGGCGTGCTCGAGCAGTACTGGTTGGTGATCCAGCCCTTGCTGCCGATCTGGCCGTTGGCCAGGTAGCCGGCGCCTTCGGTGCCGCTGTCCTCGTCATAGACCGACACCGCCGCGGGGGTGATGTCCGAGGAGGGCGGTGCCTGGCTCGACCCCGAGGTGCTGGCCGGACCGGAGGACGTGCCGGTGCTGCCGGCGTTCGCCTTGTTCTTGTTCCCGCTGCCGCCGAACATCGTGTAGGCCAGCAGCGCGATGGCGACCACGGCGGCGATCGCGCCGACGATGATCAGCGTCGAGCTGTTGCGGCCGCCGTCGCCGCCGCCGGAGCCGCGCGAGCCGCCGTAGCCGCCCCCGGATCCCCCGCCGCGCGGACGGTAGTCGGTGTCGTCGTAGTTCTGCCGCTGCGGGGCGCTGTGCGGGGCGGGCCGTGTCGGCGCGGGCGTCTGCGCCTGCTGGTAGCTCGGCTCGACGTGCGGCATGGCCCTGGTCCGCGAGGTCTCGCCGGTCATCGCGGGCATGACCGTGGTCTGCTGGTGGCGCAGCGGCGCGGTCTGCGGGGTCGAGGGCAGCGGCGCCTCGTAGCGCGGGCGCGGCAGCTGGGCCAGGGCGTCGGCGACCTCGGTCGGGGTCTGGAACTGCGGGCCGGCCGGGCCGTCGCCGAGGATGCGCAGGATCACCTCGTCGAGCTGCGGGGAGACCTCGGGGCGCAGCTCGCTCGGCGGGACCGGGTCCGGCTGCTGCGGGCGCTTGCCGGTGAGCAGCGCGTAGGCCAGCTCGCCGATCGCGCCCAGGTCGGTGCCCATCGGATCGCGCGAGACCGTGCCGGTCAGCGCCGCGGCCAGACACAGGTCGAGGATCTTCACCTCGCCGGTGTCGGTGCGCAGCACCGTCTTGGGGGACAGCCGCAGGTGGGCCAGGCCCTGGTCGTGGGCCTCGGTCATGGCGCGGGCCAGCTCGGAGGTGATCCGGACCGCCTCGGTGACCGGGACCGGCCCGCCGGACAGGACCTCGCCCAGGGTGTGGCCGTCGTGCAGCCACTCGGTGATGACGTAGTAGAGGCCTTCGTCGGGCACGGCGTCCAGGACCTGGACGAAGTGGTTGTCGGCCATGGCCGCGGCGGCGCGGGCGGCGGCCATGAAGGCCTCGGCCCGAGGCTGGTCCGAGCGCAGCAGGTGGATGCGGTTGGGCCGGTTCAGCTTCTCGTCGGCGGCGAGCCAGGTGATGGCCGGGCCCGTGGTGTGCAGGACGCGCTCCAGGCGGTACCGGCCGTCGAGCCGGTCGCCCACGGTCACGCCGAGTGACCGGATCAGCGCCTCGGCGTCCGCGCCGAGGCCGCCGTCCGGATCGGTGGTCTGGTCCGCGGCTGCCACATGACTCCCTGGTCCGTGCATGCTCTGTGGCATGGTCTCGTCATCCCCGCCTCATGGTATTAGGTTTCGTGCCGTCCTCGTGGCGCGTTGTCCGACCCTCATCTGTGCAGACTGTTCCGAACCATGGGGGGTTGCCCCCGCCGAAACGTCTCGCGGATCGGTCGACAGCGCGTTATCGCCAGGCGGCTACCTCCCCAACTTCGCGCGTACCGAGCCGAGCAACTGCTCGACTTCCTCGACATGCATCAAGCGCGAGCACAGGACGAACAGGGTGGCGAGCAGGCCGCCGCCGACCGCCAGCGCGGCCGCGGAGCCCAGCCAACTCTGACCGACCATACGGTTCACATATAAAGCGACGATAAACGTAGCGCCGGCGGCGACCGCGGAGGCCCCGATCAGCCGGACGTACGTCTGCATGATGCGCTTGCCGTCCAGACCGCGCAGCCGCCTCTTGAGCTTCTGCACGGTGATCGCCAGGCCCAGGCAGTACGCGATGCCGTAGACCGAGCACATCGCCACCACCGCCCAGCGCTCCTCGCCGCCGCCCTTGAGCGCGAAGAACACCGCTGTGCTCAACACCACGTTGGCCAGCGAGATCCAGATGTTGATGGTGAACGGGCTCTTGGTGTCCTCGAAGGCGTAGAAACCGCGCAGCATCAGGAACTGTGCCGAGAACGGGATCAGGCCCAGCCCGAACGCGGAGAGCATGTATCCGATGATGTGGGCGTTGTCCATGGACATGCCGCCGTGCTTGAACAGCACCACCGCGATCTGCGGTCCCAGCACCAGGAACGCGAACGCCGCCGGGACGATCGCCACGCCGGTGACCCGCAGGCCGTAGGAGATGTCCTCGCGGACCGAGGCCAGGTCGTTCTTCACCGCCGCGCGGCTCATCCGGGGCAGCAGGGCGGTGATGACCGAGACGGTGATCAGCGCCTGCGGCAGACCCCAGATCATGTAGGCGTTGTTGTACGCCGCGACACCCCAGTGCTCGAAGCCGTCGTTGCCGACGTCGGAGGCGTAGCGCATGACCACGGCCAGGCCGATCTGGTTCACCAGCACGAACAGCAGCGTCCACTTGGCCAGCGTGACGGCCTTGCCCAGGCCGTGGCCGCGCCAGTCGAAGCGCAGGGTCAGGTTCATGCCGGCGGACTTGATGTACGGCAGCAGCGTCAGCGCCTGCACCGCGATGCCCAGCGTGACGCCCAGGCCCAGCAGCCGGACGTCGGCCGCCGGGATGGTCGAGGGGGTCAGGTCGTTCTTCTGGTTGATGTACCAATAGGCGCCGGTGGAGCCGATGACCACGACGTTGGTCAGCACCGGGGTCCACATCATCGGCCCGAAGCGGCCCTTGGCGTTGAGGATCTGGCCCAGCACCACGAACAGTCCCAGGAAGAAGATCTGGGGCATGAACATGCGGCCGAGGCTGATCGCCAGCTGCCGGTTCGACCCGCTGAAGCTGGAGAACAGGTCCACCAGCTGCGGGGTGAACAGCTCGGTGAAGATCGTCAGCGTGAGCACGCCGGTCAGCACCAGCGTCAGCAGCCGGCTGGCGTAGGCCGAGCCGCCGTCGCGGTCCCGGTGCATCGAGCGCACCAGCTGCGGCACGAACACCGCGTTCAGCGCGCCGCCGATGATCAGGATGTACAGCATGTTCGGCAGGTTCAGGCCGATGGTGTAGGAGTTCGCGACGTCGGCGGTGCCGATCGCGGCCACAAGAAGGAACTGCCGGACCAGGCCGGTCAGCCGGGAGGCGAGGGTGCCCAGGGCCATCAGCCGCGAGGCGCGGCCGACGCTGGGCTCGGCCGGCGCCTGCGGGCGGACCTCGGTCGCGGTGCGGTCCCGGACGCCCTGCTCCCAGGGAGCGCCCTCGCGGGTGCCCGGCCCGGTGCCGGCCGGGCCGCCGGGCCCGCGCGTGGCCGGACCCTGCACGCGGCCGCGGCGTGGCGGTATCAGGGCTTCGAGGTTGCTGGGGTTCGCGCGGCGGGGCGCGACCGTCATCGTCGGGATCGGCGAGAGGTCCCAGCGGGTGGCGCTGACCGCGTCCTCGTAGTCGTCGCGCCAGTCGCGCTCGTGGTCGTCCTCGTCCTCCGGCGCGCCGTACTGCTCGCGCTCCGGCTGCGGCGGCTGCGGCGGCTGCCAGGACGGCGGCTGGTCGCCGCCGCGGCCCGGGACCTCGTCGCGGAACAGCGCGCGGCTGTCGTCGACCGGTCGGCGGCCGTGGCCGGCGTCCCCGTCGGTACCAGGGCCCTGGGGCGGCGGCGCCGGCTGCCAGGAATCGGCCTGGACGCGGCGCGGATCGCCGCCGTGCGAGGGGGCGCCGCCGAACTGGTCGGGGCGCCCGGGAGCCGGCCGGGGATCGGGCTGACGGCCGTGCGAGGGGGCGGCGTACTGCTGCGGGTTCCGCGGGTCGGGGTGCGCTCCGCGGCCCGGGGCGCCGGGGTTCGGGTACTGGTCGGCGCCGCGCGGCGGGGGCTGACTGCCCTGGCGCGGGTCGCCGGTGTACGGGCCGCGGGCCGCGCGATAGGGGTCCTGCGGACCGGCGTACTGCTCGCGGTGGGACGGCTCGGGACCGCCGGGCTGCGGCGGACGCGCCGGATCCGGGCGCGGCTGGTGCGGCTGCGGCGGCGGCGGTGTCTGCGGCGCCGGCGGCCGCCCCTGGCCCGCGCGGGGGTCGGGGGGCAGCGGACGGCCGGTCTGCGGGTCGAACCGCGGTTCGGCCTGCGGGGTCCAGGGCTGCTGCGGAGCCGGGCCGGGAGCCGGGGAGTGATGAGGATCACTGCCCTGCGGTCCGCCCGGACCAGGCTGGGGTGCGCGCCGGGGCCGCTGGTCGTCGTCGTCGCGCGGCGGATCCGGGTGCCACAGACCACTGCCGTCGCTCGTCATTTCTCCAGCGCTCCCCGCGTCCGTGGTGTCCGTCGTCCGATCATTGCCGGTGTCTCAACTTGCCATTGTGTCCTGTGCGGGGGCGTGATGGGTGCGCTTGGCGCGGTAGACGCGCAATCCGATCAGCAGGATCAGCAGCGCGCCCGACCCGATCATCAGACCCAGGGCGATCAGACCGATGCGGCTGACCTTCACCGTGACGCTGGTGACGCTGCCGTTGGCCACATGTGTGATCAGGTTCGACGGATAATACGTGCAGTCGTCGTGGGTGTCTGCACACGTGTACAGCTGGGCCGTCAGCGTGACCTGCTGGCCGTTGCCCCGGGCCTGGACCGGGATCCGGATGGTCGCCGACTGGCCCGACTGCACGCTGTGCACCCCCTGGTCCTGGTTGACCTGGAGGAACATGGTGTGCGCGCCCTGGTCCTGGATGCGCAGGTAGACCTGGATCGTCGCGTCGGTCTTGTTGTTGATGGTGACCGGTACCGTTCCGGACTTGCCGGACATGGTCAACGGCGGGTTCTGCTGGCCGAAGGACACCAGCGCGTGATCGGCGACCACCGTGGAGTACACGGTCTGGCCGTAGGCCGCGTCGCCGCCGTGGTTCCGCCACCAGGTCGCCACCGGCCGGAACGGGACGGCGCTGTCGTATTCGCGGCCGACCATGATCGCGTGCAGCGAGTGGTCGAGCTGCTGGCTGTCGAAGGCCGCGTTCACCGCGGCGGCCGCCATGTTCGCCGTGGCGACCTTGGTCAGCGCGGAGACCTTCTCGGGCTTGGCCGGCGCGTCGGTGAGGACCTTGCCGAGGTTCTCCAGCCCGAACCACTGGTACTGGGGCGGCACCGACTTCACGGCGTTGATCGCGGTGAGGAGTTCCGGCGGCGGGTCGAAGTCCCGCGGCGGAGTCACGACGTGGATGCCCGAGCCCTCGACGTCCGCCAGCGCGGTCTGCGCCAGCCACTGCTGTCCGGCCAGGACGCCGGCGTTGCTCAGCGAGGGCGCGGCGGGCTTGGCGGGGTCGGTGAAGATGTTCGACAGGTAGTTGTCGTAGACGACTGTGTTCGGGCTGCTCGGCAGCGAGGCATGCGCCGAGGGCCACTGGGAGACGAGGTTCGAGCCGACCAGTGTCACCAGGTTCGGGATCTTGGCCGCGGCCAGGCCCGCCAGCGTGGCCGCGTCGGCTTGGCCGTCGGAGGGCCAGGCGACGGTCTGGCTGCCCGGCCGGCAGCCGATCGCGGTGACCGGCGCCCGCACGGTCGCGGCCGCGTTCAACAGGCTCTGGCCGGCCGGGCCGCTGTGGGACAGGGTGTTCAGATCCGGGTCCCCGTAAAGGAGATTCCAGCAGTTCTGCGCGCTGGGCGAGGACAGCAGAGCGACGGCCTGGTTGTACCAGGCCTCCGGAGCCGCGCCGGTGTCGCCGGTCAGTTTGCCGCTTTTCGACGGATCCGGATAGAAGTAGCCGTTGGCCAGCTCGTGCGCGGTGTAGAGCACGTCGGGGTCGACCAGCCAGTTGACGGTCATCCCCTGCCCCTGCTGGAGGATATTGCTCAGGCGGCCGTTCTGCGCGTACTGCTGGGCCGTCGACTGGTCCGCCACGATCGGCGCCTCGGAGGTGTCCGGCATCTTCTGCCCGGTCAGCCCGGGCTGGCCGACGACCGGCCACATCAGCGCCACCCGGGCCTGCCCGGCGTTCGGCATCTTCGTCGGCTTCCAGACGATGTACGTCCGCTGGCCGCCCACGAAGTTGTCGTTGGAGTCCCGCACGTCGAAGTCGATCGCGTAGACGCCGGGCTGGGGGGAGTAGTCGCCGAGCAGGTCGGTCTCGCTGGAGGTGATGCTCCACTGCTGGGAGGCGCCCGCGGCGAGCTGGGTGATCTTCACGGACTTGGCCGCCGTGGGGTAGCCCTCGCCGTCGGCCGAACCCATGGCCGACCGTGCGGTGACCAGGCTGCGCCACACCTCGAGGTGGGCGTCCTTCAGGGGCGTGGTTCCGGTGTTCTGCACGACACCGGAGAACGTCATCGTCTTCTTCGTGTCGCTGAAGTCTGGGATCTGCGGCGAGATCTTACCGATCCCGACCTGGACCGGCCGGGAATCCGGGCGGGCCGCGTCGGCGTGCGGCGCCTCCGCCCGAGCGGTGCCGGGCAGCAGACTCATGGCGCCCACGAACAGCACGAAGGCGGAAATCGCGCGGCAGACTCGGCTGGTCACCTGACGAATCGTAGTCCGGCCCGGCGACCGCGCCCCGACACGTAAACTCGGACACCATGCACACCGACCACCGGCGACCCCCGGAACCGCACCTTGACCAGGCACAGCGGGCGGCGGTAACAGAACTGCTACGAGTCGTGCCGGTCCTGGGCGAGCTGGCCGGCCGGTTCGCTGCCGCAGGTCACAGCCTGGCCCTGGTCGGCGGTCCGGTCCGGGACGCGCTGCTGGGCCGGCTCAGCGAGGATCTGGACTTCACCACCGACGCCCGGCCCGAGCAGGTGCTGAAACTGATGCAGGGCTGGGCCGAGGCGGTCTGGGACGTCGGCATCGCCTTCGGCACGGTCGGCGCGCAGAAGGCCGGCGCGAAGCTGGAGATCACCACCTTCCGCTCCGAGGCCTACGACCGCGAGTCGCGCAAGCCCGAGGTGGCCTATGGCGACTCGATCGAGGACGACCTGTTCCGCCGCGACTTCACGGTGAACGCCATGGCGGTGCGGCTGAGCGCCGATCCGGAGGACTTCGAGTTCGTCGATCCCTACGGCGGACTCGCCGACCTCGGTGCCGGCGTGCTCCGGACGCCGGGCACCCCGGAGATGTCCTTCTCCGACGACCCGCTGCGGATGATGCGCGCGGCGCGCTTCGCCGCGCAGCTCGGCTTCGACGTCGCCCCGGAAGTCCGCACCGCGATGACCGAGATGGCCGAGCGCCTGACCATCGTCAGCGCCGAGCGGGTCCAGGTCGAGCTTTCCAAACTGCTCCTCGCCCCGAACCCGCGGGCCGGGCTGGCGCTGCTGGTGGACACCGGGCTGGCCGATATCGTGGTGCCCGAACTGCCCAAACTGCGCCTGGAGATCGACGAGCACCACCGGCACAAGGACGTCTACGAGCACACCCTGACGGTGCTGGAGCAGGCGATCGATCTGGAGACCGACGGCCCGGACCTGATCCTGCGCCTGGCCGCGCTGCTGCACGACATCGGCAAGCCGAAGACCCGGCGCTTCGAGCCCGGCGGCGGCGTGTCGTTCCACCACCACGAGGTCGTCGGCGCGCACATGACGGCCTCGCGGCTGCGGAAACTGAAGTACAGCAAGGAGATCATCGACGACACCTCGCGGTTGGTGGAGCTGCATCTGCGGTTCCACGGATACGGCGAGGCGGAGTGGACGGACAGCGCGGTACGCCGTTACGTGCGCGACGCCGGTCCCCTGCTGGAGCGGCTGCACAAGCTGACGCGCTCGGACTGCACCACCCGCAACCGCCGCCGCGCTCTGATGCTGGAGCACGCTTACGACGACCTGGAGCGCCGCATCGCCGAGCTGCGCGAGCGGGAGGAGCTCGACTCGATCCGCCCGGACCTGGACGGCAACGAGATCATGCAGATCCTCGCGATCAAGCCGGGACCGGAGGTCGGAGCCGCGTACAAGCACCTGCTGGAGCTGCGTATGGACCGCGGTCCGCTGGATCACGAGACGGCGGAGACGGAACTGCGGTCGTGGTGGGCCGAGCGGGAAGCCGCGCGGAACCAGGCATAAGCGATTCCGGTCACCAGGTACACGGCGACGGTCGCGTACAGGAGCGCCGTCGACTTCCCGGACGCCGGCAGCGTCGCGGCGGCCACAGCGGCCGCCGCGACGAACGCGCCGTTGAAGAGCATGTCGTAGAGCGAGAACACGCGTCCTCTATAAGAGTCCTCCACATTGCGCTGCACAGTGGTGTCGGTACAGATCTTCTGCCCCTGCGCCAGGAACCCCAGGACGAGCGCGCCGATCAGCAGCGGGACGACGCGCCACCAGCCGGCGGAGGCGGCCAGCGCGACCCCGGATCCGATCATGCAGACCGTGATCCAGGTGGAGAACCTCACGTGGCGCAAGATGATCGGCGAGGCGAAGGCGGCGATGAAGTAGCCGAATCCGGAGACGGCGACCGCTGTTCCGAAGCCGCGCAGACCGGCGTTGGTGTCCTGCGGGTCGTTGAAGGTGTTGCGGAACAACAGCAGGACCATGATGGTCGTCAGGCCGTAGCAGAAGCGGTTGGCGGTGATCGCGGCCAGCGCCGCGGCCGCGGGCTTGCGTTCCTTCAGATGCTCCAAGCCCTCCACTAGTCCGCGCGCCACGACCTTCAGCTCGCTCCATGTGGAGGTTCCTGGGCTCTGGTCCGGACCCAGGGAGTCGCGCTTCATGGTGCGGGCTACTAGACCGCCCGCCATATAGAGGACAGCGGCGACGACGAGGATGAGGGCGTTGGCTCTGTCCCCGGATCCGACGAGTGCGCGGACCACGACTCCCACGGAGCCGCCGAGGGTCGCGGCGAGTGTTCCGGCGGTCGGCGAGACCGCGTTGGCGACGACGAGCCGTTTGTTATCCACAGCCTGTGGAAGAGCGGCCGACAATCCGGCGAGGATGAAGCGGTTGCAGCTGAGAACCCCTAGAGCGGAGGCGTAGAAGAGGATTCCGCTGTGTCCGGCGAGGACTTGGGCCGCCACGATCAGCACGATCCCGGCGCGCATGACGTTGGCGTAGAGCAGCACCTGCCGACGGCGCCACCGGTCCAAGAAGACTCCGGCGAACGGCCCGATGACCGTGAAGGGGACCAGCAGAAGCGCGAACGCTTTCGCGACCTCCGCGGCCGTCGCCTCCTTCTGCGGGGAGAACACGACGAAGGCCGCCAGGGCCACCTGGAACACGCCGTCGCCGAACTGGCCGATCAGGCGGGTCGCGAACAGCCGCCGGAAGAGCCCCGATCGCAGCAACTCCCGGAGATCACTCACCTTCGCAGCGTAATGCGCCAGACGCCTTCGGCGCCCGCAGCCGGACTTCTACTTGGCGCTGTCGAGGCACAGGGTCTTGGTGTGGTTCTCGTCCACGACGGACATGACCACTGCTGGGTAGGCATCGCAGCCGTTGCTGTCGCCGGTGGCGAGTACCGCGGCCACCTTGAAGGCGGCGCCGTGGTCGGTGCAGCCGACGGTCTTGAAGCTGCCGCCGGAGGGCGCCGTGATGCAGTCGCCCGCTTTCGCCGGCGACGGCGCGGGGCGGTTCGCGTACCAGAGCACGCCTGCCAGGATCGCTATGACGGCGACAGCACCGGTGAGGGTGGCTGCGCGGTTCCTCATCCCTCGAGGTCCAGCACCCGTGCGTGCAGTACGGTGCGCTGTTGGAGCGCGGCGCGCACCGCGCGGTGCAGGCCGTCCTCCAGGTAATAGCCGCCCCGCCAGTGCACGACATGCGCGAACAGGTCGCCGTAGAAGGTGGAGTCCTGGGACAGCAGGGCGTCCAGGTCCAGGTGGCGCTTCGTGGTGATGAGCTGATCCAAGCGGATCTGGCGCGGGGCGACCTCGGCCCACTCCTTGAAGGAGCGTCCGTGGTCGGGGTAGGGCCGCCCTTCGCCGATGCGCTTGAAGATCACGGCACCAGGGTAGCCGGAGCCGCTCGGGGAGGCGGCGCCCGATCGGCAAAGAGGACACAAAATCGTGACGGAACGGGTCCGGAATGTGATGTCCCCGAGGCTGTTCGGGACGGTGCGCGCGAAATCTCGCTCCGCTGACGAACCTGCTCGCGGAACATGTGAGTCGACACTCACGTGAGACTCCATATGGGAAGTCGCTCTGCCGAGCACCCCGATACGCGGGAGGAGTTCCGCGAGTTCGCGGTGGCCAGCCAGAGCCACCTGCGGCGGTCGGCCTATCTCCTGTGCGGCGACTGGCATTTCGCCGAGGACCTCGTCCAGATCGCGTTCGACCGCATCTACCGGCACTGGAACCGGGTCCGCGACGCGGACAACCCCGGCGCCTATGCGCGGCACGTGGTCTACCGGTGCTTTCTGGACTCCAAGAGAAAGTCGCGCCTGGACACGGTGCCCGTGGAACACCTCCCCGAGAACCCCGCGCCGCCGGAGCACACCGAGACCCGGCTCGCGGTGCTGGACGCGCTGAAGTGCCTGCCTCCCCGGACCCGCGCGGTCGTGGTGCTGCGGTACTGGGAGGACCTGAGCGTGGAGCAGACCGCGGGGATCCTCGACATCTCCCAGGGTTCGGTGAAGAGCATGGCCAGCCGCGGGCTGGCGTTGTTGCGGACGTCGCTGGCCGGGGTCGCCGACGGGCCGGGCCGATCGTGAGCAGGAGTGAGGAAAGCGGACCTGAGATGAGTCCTGACATGAGTGTCGAAGACCACGGAGACGGCGCCGTGCGCGGTCTCCTCGACTCGGCCTTCGCCGGCGCCGAGCCGCCGATGCGCGACCTCGCGAGCGGGTCCATCGCCCGCGGGGACGCCGCCCGGCGCCGGAACCGGAGGTGGGCGGCGTGCGGTGCCGTGCTGAGCGTGCTGGCCGTGATCGGGACGTTCACCGCGGTGACCGGAGCGACGCCGGCCAGGCACCGGAATCCGACCCCGGTGACCCCGGCGACCTCCTCGGAGCCGGTCTACGCGCCCCCGAGCGGCCCGTTGGGCTTCGGCCCAGGGCCGGCCAGCATCGACAAGATGCAGGACCTCAAGAACCGGCTGCCCGCGGCGCTACAGCCGCTGTTGCCGGCGGGGATCGCCTTCGGGCAGGTGGGTATGCACGACGACACGGTCTTCATCAACCGGATGAGCGGCGTCCTGTCCGGACCGAGCGGATCGAACCTGGCGGCGATGTGGGTCGGTCGGGCACCGGCGGAGGACACAGCCATCCGCAAGTTCGCCTGCCAGGAGGGAGGCACCTGCGAGACCAGGATCGCCGACGGCGGGACCATCTACCTCGACGAGCACGTCTACACCGCGGCCGATCAGCTGCGGCACATCGGCGTGGCGGTGGACGCGCTGAAGCCCGGCACTGAGAAGACCGTCGTGAGCAGATCACTGTCGATGTTGTTCGTCCCGGCTGATCGCACCCAGTACGCGTTCGAGTTTCAGATCGAGACGGCGATCGCGCCGATCCGGTACGCGGACCGCGCGCCGGCGGACGTCGAGCCCGGAATCCCGTGGCCGCCCCCCGTGCCCGAGATCCCGGTCTCCGACCCCTCTGGGCTGCTGATGTCCAACGACGACCTCGTCGCGATGCTGAGCAGACCGGGACTGCACGGGCTGGAGTATCTGCTGGACTACCGGACCGCGATCGCACCGGCGGCGAAGGCACAGGTCGCCGCCGCCGGAGACCGGATCGCCGCGGCGGCCGGGGCGGCGCTTCCGCCCGGGGTGAAGGCCGGCATCGACAGTTCCGAGACCCTGCCGCGGCTGTATCTGACCGGACCGACCGGCACGGACCAGCTGAACTGGACGGCATTCGTCCTGGACGCCGCGGACCGGCAGCGGGAATACGGGACCTGCGAGGCGGGCGACAGCTGCACCCGCAGGACGGTGCCGGGCGGGACACTGATGATCAATGAGACGTATCCGAACAGCGATTCGGCCACCTCCTCGGACACCCCGCTCGTGGACAGCTATGTGTTCTTGCCCGACGACCTGAGCAAGCCGGTGCTGACCATGACGCTGTCGTCAGAGCCGCTGAGCTACCGGCCCGGCCAACCCGGCCAGCCGGTGACCGCGACCGGAGCGATGCCCACACTGTCGCGCGCCCCGTACGCGCCGCTGCAGGTGAGCCGGGACCAGTTCTTGACCGCGGTGGAGAACGGTCAGGCTCTGACCGCGATCACGACGACGGAGTCGTTGCTGGCGGCACTTCAGTAGCGCTCTGTCTGTCGCAGCGCGGCGGTGCCCGGGCCTTCGCTGGGTCCGGGCATCGCCATGAACATCGCCATGAATATCGCCACGGACATCGTCTTGCGCGGGGCGTTGCTGAGACACCGGCAAATCCGCTTTGCCGACCGGAGCCCGGTCATGGTCAGCTCGATCTCATGCACCCCCTCACCGAAGACGCCATCCGGGCCAGCTTCGCCAACTGTTCCCAAGGCGAGGCCAAGCGCATCCCCATGCCCCGCGACCTGGCGCAGACCCCCTGGGACGACCTCGACTTCCTCGGCTGGCGCGACCTCGGCGCCCAGGACCGCGCCTACCTCGTGACCCCGCGCGGCGACGGCCTGACCGGCGTCACCCTGCGCAGCGCCGCAAGCCGCAAGGGCTTCCTGCGCCGCAACCTGTGCTCACTGTGTCTGACGACACACGCCGGCGGCGGCGTGTCGCTGATGACCGGCCGCAAGGCAGGAGACGCCGGCCGCCAGGGCAACTCGGTGGGCCTCTACCTCTGCTCAGACCTCGCGTGCTCCCTGTACATCCGCGGCGTGAAATCACCCGGCGCGGCCGGCGACCGCCTCGAGGAGACCCTGAAGGTCGAGGAGCAGGTCGGACGCATGGCCGGCAAGCTCGAGGAGTTCCTGGCGCGGCTCGGCGTGTGAGGCCACTGCGAAGAAGTCGCTCAGCCACCCGGTCACCCGAACACCCCGTCACCCGAAAGTGTGGAGCCACCGCTTTCGGCCGCCCGCCGACACGCCCAGTGCGAGATGCATCACATTCGCCAAGCCGCCGACCTCCCCGCCGGCGCGCGCGAGTCCCCCGGATCCGACGCGAAAACGACGAAGGCCCGGACCGTCGGTCCGGGCCCTCGTGCACGCCCAGCTGGGCGAAGGCGGAGGATACGAGATTTGAACTCGTGAGGGGTTGCCCCCAACACGCTTTCCAAGCGTGCGCCCTAGGCCACTAGGCGAATCCTCCGCCGAGAAGCATACCTGACTCTCGGGATGGGTCCGCACTCCTATATGCTTGTCCTCGGACTCCCATGCGGCGTCATCACACTCAACTCCCCCAGGGCTTGACGGCAGCAAGGGTCGGTGTGCTCTGGCGGGTGCATGGGAGTTCTTTTTTGTCCGGTTGTCGGTGTCAGCCGCTACCTTTGCTACGTGTCCCTCGCGCTGTATCGCCGCTATCGGCCCGAGACCTTTGAGGAGGTCGTCGGCCAGGAGCACGTGACGCTACCCCTGCAGCAGGCGCTCCGGAACGGTCGGGTGAACCACGCCTACCTGTTCAGCGGGCCTCGGGGGTGCGGCAAGACCACCAGTGCGCGGATTCTGGCGCGCTGCCTGAACTGCGAGCAGGGACCCACGCCGACGCCGTGCGGGACGTGCCGGTCGTGTGTGGAGCTGGCGAACGGCGGGTCGGGGTCGATCGACGTGATCGAGATCGACGCGGCTTCGCACGGCGGGGTGGACGACGCGCGCGATCTGCGGGAGCGGGCCTTCTTCGCGCCGGCGGCGTCCCGGTTCAAGATCTACATCATCGACGAGGCGCACATGGTGACCTCGGCGGGGTTCAACGCCCTGCTGAAGGTCGTGGAAGAGCCGCCGCCGCATCTGAAGTTCATCTTCGCCACCACCGAGCCGGAGAAGGTGATCGGGACCATCCGGTCCCGGACGCACCACTATCCGTTCCGGCTGATCCCGCCCGGCGTGCTGCGCGAGCACCTGAATGACATCACCGCCCGCGAGGGCATCAAGGTGGAGCCGGAGGTGCTGCCGCTGGTGGTGCGGGCCGGTGCCGGATCGGCGCGGGACGCGATGTCGGTGCTGGACCAGCTGCTGGCCGGTGCCGACGAGAACGGCGTCACCTACGCGATGGCCACCGGGCTGCTCGGCTACACCGACGCCGCGCTGTTGGACCGGCTGGTCGAGGCCTTCGCCGGGAACGACGGCGCCGCGGTGTTCGGCCTGGTGGACCAGGTCGTCGAGAGCGGGCACGATCCGCGGCGGTTCCTGACCGACCTGCTGGAGCGCTTCCGCGACCTGGTGGTCCTGAACGCGGTCACCGACGCCGGAGCCGCCCGGGCCCTGATCGACGTGCCCGACGACCAGTTCGAGCGGATGGCCGGGCAGGCGCGGTCCTTCGGCGCCTCCGAGCTGTCCCGCGCGGCCGACCTGGTGAACACCGGGCTGACCGAGATGCGCGGCGCCACCGCGCCCCGCCTGCTGCTGGAGCTGGTGTGCGCCCGCGTGCTGCTGCCCGGCGCCGACGACGCCGAGCGCGGCCTGGTCGCGCGGGTGGACCGGCTGGAGCGGCGCGGCGTGGTGCTCGGCGCCGCCGCCCCCGCGCCGATGGCGCCGATGGGCAGCGGGCCGCGCGTGGTGGAGGACGAGTACGACGAGCCGCCGGTGCGCCGGCCGAGCGCTGCGGGTGCAGGCGCTGGCGCTTCGGTACCGGCCGGTTCGGTGCCGAGCGGTGGGAATCCGCAGAATGCTCCGGACAATCAGCAGGCAACTGGCGGGGGCAGTCTCGGAACGCCGCCTTGGGAGCAGGGCGGCGGCCCGTCTGCGGCGAACAGCGGCGGCGGGGCTGAGCAGTCCGCGGCGAACAGTGGAGGTGCGCCGAACCCGGCGGCCGGTCCGCTGGGGACACCGCCGTGGGAGCAGGGCGCTGGCGCGCCGGCTGCCGCGAACGCCAATGCCAACGCCAATAACAACGCCAACGCCAATGCCCCTGAGCCGAGCAGCACTGGCAGCGGACCTGCTGCCGCTACCAGCCAGGGCGCCCTCGGCACACCGCCGTGGGAATCAGGCGCGCCGAACGCCGGTGCCAGCCAGCAGGCAAACGCCGGGCCCGGACCGTCTTCCGAAAGCGCACCCTCCTGGGCCGCCGACGCCACCGCACCCTCGAGCGCCAGCGTCCCCGAACCTCCGGCATGGGCAGCGGACGAACCCAGCGCTCCCCAGCCGGCTCCGACTCCAGCCGCCGTCCCCCAACCGCAGCCCCAGCCCTCACCGCCTTCACCAGGCGGCGCCGCACCCGCCGGCATCGACATCCGCCGCATGTGGCCGGACCTGGTCGAGGAGGTCAAGCGCCGCGACGGCCGGGTGAGCTGGATGCTCCTGAGTCAGAACTCGCAGGTGCTCGGCCTGGACGGCGACCGCCTGCAGGTGGCGTTCGTCAGCGCCGGCGCGCGGGACCGCTTCGTGAGCCGGGGGACCTCCGACACGCTGCGCCAGGCCGTGCGCGACATGTTCGGCTTCCAGTGGCAGGTCGACGCGATCGTCGATCCGTCGCAGACCCCTGGGACGCAGGTCGCGCCGGGCGTCTCCATGACGCCGCCGCCCCCGGCGCAGATGCCTCCGCCGCCGAGCTCGTATCAGCCCTCGCAGGCTCAGCAGGCGGCGTCGCAGCCGTCCCAGCCCTCGCAGCCGTCACCGCCCCCGCAGCGTGAGCCCGAGCCGCCGCGTGCCGCCGCCCCGGCGTCGTCCGCGCACCAAGCTCAACAACCCTCACAGGCGCAGCAGAAGCCGGCTGCCGCCCCGGCGCCCCCGGCATCGCCGCCGCCACCCCCGACCCCTGTGGTCCGTCCCGAGGACGATGTCGTCTCCGACGACGACGAGGTCCTCGCCGAGGACAACGCCTCAGCCCACGAACTCGTCGTCCGGGAACTCGGCGCGCAGCGGTTGGACGCCGAGGACTGAGCGGTGCGGCTGAGCGGTCCTACACCGGCTCCGACCACCGGATAACCAAGATCACCCCGGGCCGGCCAGCCCCCACCCGGCCCGACCCGGGCCGTTCTCGACCGGGACACGCGGTATTGGCCGGGTCGGTCCCGGAGCGCGTATGGTCGAGTACGACTTCACATAGCGGCGTACAGCGGCAGGAACAGGAGCACCCACAGTGGCTTTCCCCGATGAGACCGGGCCCGGTGGCGGGATGCCGGACCTCGGCGGCATGGACCTGCAGGGCATGCTCGGCCAGGCCATGCAGATGCAGCAGCGCATGGTCGAGGCGCAGCAGGAACTGGAGCGCACGATCGTCTCCGGCAGCGCCGGCGGCGGTCTGGTGACCGCCAAGGTGACCGGCACCGGGGACCTGGTGGGTCTGGACATCAAGCCCGAGGCCGCCGACCCCGAGGACACCGAGACGCTGGCCGACCTGGTGATCGCCGCGGTGCGCGACGCGCGCGCGGCGGCGGACAAGCTGGCCGCGGACAAGATGGGCCCGCTGGCCGGCGGCGGGATGCCCGACCTGGGCAACCTCGGCAATCTGTTCGGCTGAGGCGAGTCGGGGATTCTGCCATGTACGAGGGTGTGGTCCAGGATTTGATCGACGAGCTCGGCCATCTGCCCAACATCGGGCCCAAATCGGCGCAGCGCATCGCCTTCCACCTGCTGCAGGCCGACCCCGCAGACGTGCGGCGGCTGGCCGAGGTCCTGATCCGGGCCAAGGAGCAGGTGCGGTTCTGCGCGGTCTGCTTCAACGTCGCCGAGCAGCAGGAGTGCAAGATCTGCCGGGATCCCCGGCGCGATCCGAGCAGCCTGTGCGTGGTGGAGGAGTCCAAGGACGTCGTCGCGGTGGAGAAGACGCGCGAGTTCCGCGGCCGCTACCACGTGCTGGGCGGGGCCATCTCGCCGATCGACGGCGTGGGCCCGGACGACCTGCGGGTCAAGGAACTGCTCAAGCGGCTGGCCGACGGCGTGATCACCGAGGTGATCCTGGCCACCGACCCGAACCTGGAAGGGGAGGCCACCGCCACGTACCTGGCGCGGCTCATCAAACCCCTCGGGCTGCGGGTGACCCGGCTGGCATCGGGCCTGCCGGTGGGCGGGGATCTGGAATACGCCGACGAGGTCACCCTCGGCCGGGCGTTCGAGGGGAGAAGACAGCTCGATGTCTGAACCGATGACCTCCGACGATTTGTCGGAATTCGCGATCGAGATCCACGACCAGGTCACCTCCTTCCTGCTCTCGGTACGCGCGGTGGCGCGCGGCGACGCCCCGGACAGCAGCGTGCCGATCCTGCTCCTGGAGACCTCGCAGCTGCTGCTGGCCGGCGGGCGCCTGGGCGCCATCCGGGACGTGGTGCCCGACGAGCGCTTCGAGACCGACGCCGGTCCCGACCCGGACCTGGACGAGCTGCGGGAGAAGCTGAACGCGCTGCTCAAGCCGGTGAACACCTACAAGGAGGTGTTCGACCCGCTGGCGCCGAAGTCCGAGATCGAGACCCGGCGCATCTCCGACGACCTGGCCCTGGTCTGCGCGGACCTGGCGCACGGCCTGGCCCACTACAAGGCCGAGCGCGTCACTGAAGCGCTGTGGTGGTGGCAGTTCTCCTACCTGTCCAGCTGGGGTCCGGCGGCCTCGGCGGTGCAGCGGGCGCTGCTGTCGGTGGTGGCCCGCTCCCGGCTCGGCGCGACCACCGGTTGAGCGCGCTTTTCCCCGCTCTGTCCGTGACCGGCCGCCTGACCTGCGGTGGCGGCCGGTCCCACATGGTGAAAGCTCAGGGGAGTCTCAGCGGCCCCGATTAGACTCGAAGGCGGCGGGCCGCCTGCGGGCGGCCTTCGTACCGCACACCGCCTCACCTCCAGGGAGACACCGCGTGGGCCTCATCGTCCAGAAGTACGGAGGCAGCTCCGTTGCCGACGCCGAGAGCATCAAGCGTGTCGCCAAACGCATCATGGAGACCCGCCGGGCCGGGCACGAGGTGTGCGTCGTGGTGTCGGCGATGGGCGACACCACCGATGAGCTGATCGACCTGGCCAAGCAGGTCTCGCCGATCCCGGAGGGCCGGGAGTACGACATGCTGCTCACCGCCGGCGAGCGCATCTCGATGTCGCTGGTGGCGATGGCGATCAACTCCATGGGCGGGGACGCGCGCAGCTACACCGGCTCGCAGGCCGGCGTGATCACCGACCAGTCGTTCAACCGGGCCCGCATCACCTCGGTGACGCCGGGCCGGCTGCGCACGGCGCTGGACGAGGGCGCGATCACCATCGTGGCCGGCTTCCAGGGCGTCTCGGAGACCACCAAGGACATCACCACGCTGGGCCGCGGCGGCTCGGACACCACCGCGGTCGCGCTGGCCGCCGCCCTCGGTGCCGATGTCTGCGAGATCTACACCGACGTGGACGGCGTCTTCTCCGCCGACCCGCGGCTGGTGCCCAAGGCCCGCAAACTGAACCGGGTCACCTATGAGGAGATGCTGGAACTCGCCGCGTCCGGCGCGAAGATCCTGCACCTGCGCAGCGTGGAGTACGCGCGCCGGTTCAACGTCCCGATCCATGTCCGTTCCTCGTTCGCCCAGCACGAGGGCACCTGGGTCCGCGCAAGAGAAGAAGGAGAGACCGTGGAGCAAGCCATCATCGCCGGCGTCGCTCATGACACCAGCGAGGCGAAGGTCACGGTGGTGGGCGTGCCCGACAAGCCGGGCGTGGCCGCCCAGATCTTCCGCACCATCGCCGACGCTGAGCTGAACATCGACATGGTGGTGCAGAACATCTCGGCCGCCGCGACCGGCCGGACGGACATCTCCTTCACGCTGCCGGTCGCCGACGGCCGCCGGGCGATCACCGCGCTGCAGAAGGTGCAGCCGGCGATCGGCTTCGAGTCGCTGCTGTTCGACGACCAGATCGCCAAGGTGTCGCTGGTCGGCGCGGGCATGAAGTCCCACCCCGGGGTCACCGCGGTGTTCTTCGAGGCCCTGTCCAACGTCGGCGTGAACGCCGAGATGATCTCGACCTCGGAGATCCGCATCTCCGTGGTCTGCCGCGCCGACGTCGTCAAGGACGCCGTCGCCGCACTGCACACCGCCTTCGGCCTGGATGCCGACGGCGAGGAAGCCGTGGTTTACGGAGGCACCGGCCGATGACTGGTAAGAAGCCCACCCTGGCGGTCGTGGGGGCGACCGGAGCGGTCGGGACCGTGATGCTCGACCTGCTGTCCACCCGCGAGGACGTCTGGGGCGAGATCCGTTTGATCGCCTCGCCGCGCAGCGCCGGCCGCAAGCTCGCCTGCCGCGGCGAGCAGCTGGAGGTCGTGGCGCTGTCCGAGGAGGCCTTCGAGGGCATCGACGTGGCGATGTTCGACGTGCCCGACGAGGTCTCGGCGCAGTGGGCGCCGATCGCGGCGGCCAAGGGCGCGGTGGCCGTGGACAACTCCGGCGCGTTCCGGATGGATCCGCAGGTGCCGCTGGTCGTGCCGGAGGTGAACGCCTCCGCGGCGCGCAACCGGCCCAAGGGCATCATCGCCAACCCGAACTGCACGACGCTGTCGATGATCGTGGTCCTGGGCGCCCTGCACCAGCGCTACGGCCTGGCCTCGGTCGTGGCCGCCTCCTACCAGGCGGCCTCCGGCGCCGGCCAGCCCGGCATCGACACGCTGCGCGCGCAGATGGAGAAGGTGTCCGGCACCAACCTCGGCACGCACCCCGGCGACCTGCGCGGCGTGGTCGGCGACCTGGGCCCGTTCCCGGCGCCGCTGGCGCTGAACGTGGTGCCCTGGGCCGGCTCGCTGAAGGAGGACGGCTGGTCCTCCGAGGAGCTGAAGATCCGCAACGAGTCGCGCAAGATCCTGGGTCTGCCGAACCTGCGGGTCTCGGCGACCTGTGTGCGCGTCCCGGTGGTCACCACGCACTCGGTCTCGGTGCACGCCAGCTTCGAGGACGAGGTCACCGTGGCCGGCGCGCACGAGATACTGCGGGCCGCCCCGGGCGTCGTCGTGCTCGACGACCCGGCGGCCGGGGAGTTCCCGACCCCGGCGGACGTGGTGGGCACCGACCCGACGTGGGTGGGCCGCATCCGACGCACGCTGGACGACCCGAAGTCGCTGGAGCTGTTCGTGTGCGGGGACAACCTGCGCAAGGGCGCCGCGCTGAACACCGCGCAGATCGCCGAGGTCGTGGCGGCGGAGCTGAGCGGAAAGAGCTAGGGCGGATCGGCACTGTCCTTCGTCTGCTCCTCGGTCGCAAGTCGCGCCGGTCCACGATGACCGGCGCGACTGTCTCAGGGTTGGTATTCCCCCCGGCCCCTGCTCAGCCCGCGATTTTGCGAACCGGCACCGCCCGCGGTCGGCACATCGGGTAGGAATAGAGGTATGTGCCTGTCGGAACACCCTCGTAGGCGGTACAACTCTGCGGGGGTGCTCCGTGTCTAACCACTGTGACCGCTGGAGTGTTGACGTCGCCGTCGTGGACGGGTGGGGCAGTGGTGGCGTCTGACCGAGAGACCGGCGACGTCACCGTCGACCTGCTCACGCAGACGTACCGCGACCATTACAGCTCCCTGCTGAAGCTGGCCGCGCTCCTGCTGGACGATCTCGCCTCGTGCGAGGACGTGGTGCAGGAGGCGTTCATCCGGGTGCACAGCGCGCGTTCGCGGGTGCGGGACTCCGACAAGGTCCTGGCCTACCTGCGCCAGACGGTCGTGAACCTCTCCCGCTCGGCCCTGCGCCGGCGCCTGATCGGCATGCGTTTGGCGCCCAAGCCGATGCCGGACATGGCCAGCGCCGAGGAGGGCGCCTATGAACTGCTGGAGAAGGACGCCCTGATCCACGCCCTGCGGGGCATCCAGCGGCGCCAGCGCGAGGTGCTGGTGCTCCGCTATTTCTCGGACCTGACCGAGGCGCAGGTCGCCGACCTGCTCGGGATCTCGATCGGGTCGGTCAAGGCTTATGGGTCTCGCGGGATCGAGGCCCTTCGGGTACGGATGGAGGCGTTCCGGTGAGCGCGCCACACGAGGACGACAGGGCGCCGCGGCCGCCGGACGGGGAATCGGAGCCGGGCACACCTTTCGCCAACGGACAGCAGGGTTCGGAGTCGCCAGGCGATGGCTCGGACGATGGTCTGAACGACGGCCTGGATGCGATCAGCGAGATTCTGCGGGAGCGCTTCCAGCAAGCCGTCGCCGGGTTGGAACCGGGCCCGGGGACGCTGGAGTATCTGCGGCGCGCGGTTCCTGCGCGGCGCCGACGGCGGCACGCTGCTCTGGCGGCGACAGCTGTCTCGGTGTTCGCGGTGAGCGCCGGGGCGACGCTGGCCGCGCGCAGCTCTTTCGACTCTGGGCCCTCGGAAACCGGCGGCACCGCCGTCGGCAACCTGATGTCGACGGCGACGAACGACGTGCCGGGCGGCGGTTCCGGCCACGGCCCGGGGACACCCGTCGGCGGCCAGGACATGTCCAGCGGTGGATCGGTGGGTACCGAAACGCCGTCCTCGCCGGCCTCGGTGCCGGGGAGCACGACGACACCGCTGTCCGCGACGACGCCGTCGATCACGGCGACCGGCAGCCCGCTGGCACCGCTGTGTCAGAACTCGACGGTGACGTCTGTGGCCGCCACTCAGAACAGCACGACCGGAGGCGTCACCTACGAGACCTTCCAGGGGACGGCGAAAGCGGTCTGCACGCTGGAGGGGATGCCGGGTCTGACCGTCACCGGTGCCGGTGGCGCGCCGGCGAAAATCCAGGTCCACCCAGCGGATCAGACAGTCGCGCCGCTGCTGCTGGCCGTCCCGGCCGGTCAGACGCTGGTGCTCCAGCCGGGCGAGCGGTTCGAGTTCCAGCTCGCGTGGGTCCCCCGGACGTGCCCGACGAGTCCGCCGCCGACGAACGCGCCGACCTCCGTGCCGCCGTCGACCGGCAGCCCGACGCAGACCGCGTCCTCGGCGGGTCCGACGCCGACCGGTGCGACGTCGTCACCGTCGAGCCAGCCGACGCCGTCGGGGACGCCGGCCTCGTCGTCCGTGCCGGGGGCGTCGATCTATTCGGTGCTCTACTCGGTGTACGGGTCGCAGCCGACGCAGAGCGTGAGCTTCCGGGCGGACTGCGGGGCGGCGGTCTATGCCACGGCGTACTTCGCGGCGCCGGGGCAGCGGATGGTGGCGCAGCCGACGTCGGCGGCCACGTCGACGTCGACGTCCTGAGGAGAGGTAAGCAAAGCGATTCGCCGGTTCGCTATAGGGCGCTTAGGTAGACCCAGTTCCCGTCTTCGCGGACGAAGGAACTGTTCTCCCGCATAGAGCCGGCGCGACCGGACTCCGTGTAGTGCGCGATGAATTCGACGGTGCCGTCGGTGTGGAACGCCGTCCCGCCGGTGGTGCCCAGGATCTCCAGACCGGTCCAGCGGAGCTTCGGCTCGAACTCGACTGATGCCGGGCGCGTCGAGGAGTGGTGCGTCTTCTCCAGGTACGCGGCGTCCTGTACGGCGAAGGCGCTATAGCGGGAACGCATGAGTTGTTCCGCTGTCGTCGCCGTAGTGCGTGCGGAGTGCAGCGGGCCACAGCAGTCGGCATATGGCTTTCCCGCTCCGCAGGGACACGTAGTGGGAATCGCCTTAGCGTTTCCGCCCCGGCGTTCTCTACGCGGCACTCGGCGCCTGCTTACGGACTTCGAGATGGTCCAGGAGGTCCTGGGTCGCCGCCGCGACGGCAGCCACAGCCTGCTCGAACGCCTCGGTATTGGCCTTGCTCGGCGCGCGGAAGCCGCTGATCTTGCGGACGTACTGAAGCGCTGCGGCGTGGACGTCCTCGGAGGTCGGGTTCTCCACGTAGGGCTCGCGCAGGGTCTTAATCGATCGGCACATGTCTTCAGGCTAATCCCGGCCGCCGACGGTCGGGCTGACGACGAGCTGCGGGTGCTCCGCGACGGGGTGCTCGTGGGCGACGTGCCAGGCGTCCCGAGCGTTGTCGAAGAAGTCCTCCGTCTCTCGGGCGGAGTCGATGGAGGCGAATACCGTCGCCGCTATAGCGAATCCCACCAGTGCGGCCAGTACGCGGCGGCGCGGAGGAGGAGGCGCCATGAGCGCGCGGACGCGTTTGCCCACATGCGCCTGGGCCATCGCCGGGACGGTGCGGGGGAGGTTCGACAGGGCGGCGCGGCCGAGAGCCCGTGCCAGGACCTCCCGATCGCCGACCGCGACCGCGGCGTCCTCGTCGGCCCAGCGCTCGGTGGCCTCGGTGACCGCGTCCGGCAGCCGCCAGAGCAGCGGGTTCGCGACCACGGCGAGGTTGGTCAGGAGCAGGTAGAGGTGGTGCCGCCGGCGCAGGTGCGCCTGCTCGTGGGCGAACATCGCGCGGCGCTGGTCCTCGTTGAGGGTGCGCAGCAGCGAGTCGGTCGCGACGATGCGGGTCGGGATCGCGGCGTGGCCGGGCAGGGACGGTATCCCCGGGACGGCGAAGGCCTGGGCGCGCGGGTCCTGGATGACCGCGATGCTCGCCGGATGCGCCGAGAAGGCTTTGGCCAGGCGGTAGGTCCGCGCGGACTCGCGCCACAGGCGGATGCCGGCGCGGATCGCGAAGGGGAGCAGGGCCAGGAGGGCCGTGCCCGCGACGGCGCCCTCCAGCGGAGTCACCGGACCGTGCATGAGGACGGCGTCCGACAGGCGGCCTTCGGCGGCGAATTCCGGGATGCGCAGGACGACGACCCCGGTCAGCAGAGCCAGCGAGGCGAGCGAGGTGAAGCTGGTGACCAGCGCGGCGGCGGTGAGCAGGACCGTGGCGACCGCCGGCGGCAGGCGGCGGCCCAGAGCCGGACCGGCGGCGCCGAGCGCGACGGCGGCCAGCAGCGGGAGGTAGACGTTGACGCTCATGGCGAGTCGCCCAGCAACTCGCGGATCACAGCCGCGTCGTCGGGGGAGATCTCGCCGAGGAACTTCGAGAGCACGGCCGGGCGGTCGATGCTGCCCTCGAGCGCGGCGCGCATCGCCTCGGCGGCCAGATCGGCCTGCTCCACGACGGGGGTGTAGGCGTATGCCTTCCCCTCGCGTACGCGTGTGAGCATCTTCTTCTCGTGCAGCCGGTCCAGGATCGTCTTCACGGTGGTGTAGGCGAGGTCGCCGCCGACCTGCTCCTGGACCGTGGCCGGAGTGAGCGGACGGCCCGCGGCCCACAGCGTGGCCAGCACTTCCTGCTCCAGCGCTCCGGAGGGTCTGCGTCCGGTGGCCATCAGGGGGTCTCCTCACACGTCCGGGTCAGCGGACGGGGTGTCGTCCACATTGATGCTACAGCTTGTAGTAGATTCTCGGACGAGAACGCCTCGTTCACCGGGCGTTCACCAGTCTCACCCGTACAGCCCATGGACTGCATCCCCCGATCGTAGGAGTATCCGCGATGCCGAAGGTACGCCACTGGTTGGTGATCGCGGTGGCGCTGTTCGCCGCCGCGCTCGCCGTCGGTCTCACCGCCGCGCACACCTCGCTGACGCGGAGCACGGAGCTGTCGTGGGACGGGCACATCCAGGAGTTGCGGACCGGCTGGCTGAACCGCGCGATGCTGGATCTGGCGAACCTCGCCTCGCCGGTGGGGGGACTGGCGATCATCGTGCTGATCACGCTGTTCTTCCTCTGGCGGCGCAATCCGGTGCAGGCCTGCGCCACGTTCCTGGTGATCGCGGTCGGCTGGAACAGCTCGGAGATCGCGAAGATCATCGTCGCCCGGCACCGGCCGCCGGTCCTGTACTCGCTGGCGCCGGAGACCGGGTCGAACTCGTTCCCCTCGGGGCACACCTCGTTCGCCTTCTCGCTCGCCGTCGCGGTGTGCCTGCTGGCGGCGCGGACCCGGTGGTTCGGGCTGACGGTCGTGCTCGCCACGCTGTGGACGCTGCTGGTGGCCTTCAGCCGGCTCTACATTGGCGCGCACTACCCGCTGGACGTGCTCGGATCCTTCCTGGTCAGCAGCTCGGCGATCGTCTTCGTGCTCGGTCTGTGGCACGTCTGGATCGCGCCGAACCTGTACCGGGTGCCGCTGCTGGACAGGTTCGGGCCGGTCCCGGGTCCGGCGTCCGTCCCCGAGACCGCGTCGGTCGCTTAGGCGCTCGGAGCCCTGCCGGCTCGGAACTCTGCCGGCTCGGAACCCCGGCCGGCTCAGAACCCCGTCGACTCGCCCGGCTTGAGCAGCCGCAGCCGCTCGCTCAGGCCCGCCGCCGCGAACGCCTGCTGAAGTTGCTCGCCGCCCTCGCTGAAGTGCGCCCACTGCTCGAAGTGCAGCGGGACCACGGCGCCGGCCTGCAGGATCCCGGCGGCTTCGGCGGCCTCGGCGCTGGTCAGCGTCAGGTAGGCGAAGTCCAGCAGCGGGGTGCGGGCGCCGCCGGCGAACAGCAGGGCCACCTCGACCGGGGCGTAGCGGGCGGCGATCTCGCGGACCCGGTCCAGGGAGGCGTTGTCGCCGCTGATGTAGACGGTCGGCAGGTCCTCGCCGGTCAGGACGAAGCCGGTGACCTCGCCGACCACGGACTCGCTGCCCTCCGGGCCGTGCAGCGCCGGGACCCCGGTGACCAGGGCGGTGCCGCCGCCGGGGCGGTCGAACTCCTGGCTCACCCAGTTCGGCAGGCCCAGCACCGCGCCGCCCAGGCGCTCCTCGGCTGAGCGCGTGCTCAGGACGGTGCGGGCGGTGTCGACGTAGTCGCGGCCGCCGTGGTCGAGGTTGTCAGGGTGCTGGTCGTGGGAGAGCAGCACCACGTCCACGGCACCGACCTCGTCGGCGGTCAGGGCGGCGCCGGCGGTCTTGGTCAGGACCCGCTGGCCGATGGGGTAGTCGCCGGGCGGGTCGAAGGTCGGGTCCACGAGGATCGAGACGCCGCCGTAGTCGAGCAGGGCCGAAGGGCCGCCGAGGTAGCGGACCGTGAAGGTCTGCGGATTCGCCATGGATCAACCCTAGGGCCAAAGCGCGGAAGGCGACCATGGCAGCGGCGTCGATCGACGTGCCTTGCGATCGACGCCGCGTCCAACGTGACGGGCTTGCGGTACGGAGCGCGCGGCCCGAAGTCGCTTACGCCAGCGCGGACTTCACCGCGGCGGCGACCCGGCCGCCCTCGGCGCGTCCGGCGATCTTGGGGTTCAGCGCCTTCATCACCAGGCCCATGCCCTTGGGACCCTCGGCGCCGGTCTCGGCGATCGCGGCGGCGACCAGCTCGGCCAGCTCCTCATCGCTCAGCTGGGCGGGCAGGTAGCGGGCCAGGACCTCGCCCTCAGCCTTCTCCCGCGCGGCCTGCTCGGGGCGGCCGCCGTTCTCGAACGCCTCCGCGGCCTCCCGGCGCTTCTTCGCCTCGCGCGTGAGCACCTGGACGACCTCGGCGTCGGACAGTACGCGCGCCTGCTTCCCGGCGACCTCCTCGGTGCCGACGGCGGTCAGCGCCATCCGCAGGGTGGCGGTCACCAACTCGTCGCGGCCCTTCATGGCGGCGGTGAGATCGGTGCGGAGCGTTTCCTTGAGCGCGGTCATGATCATCCCTTCTGGCTTCCACGCCAGTGTGTCATCAACTCCCCCGGTCCGGCCGCGAGATTTCCCCCGAGGCTGATAATGGAAGCCATGCGGAAGCTCGTGACAGTCCCCCTGTCCCTCGTCGGCGCGGCGGCAGCCGGGCTCACCTACGCGCACAAGGTGGAGCCCAACCTCTTCCGGGTGCGCCGCTACGAGGTCCCGGTGCTCCCGCGCGGGGTGCGCCCGTTCCGGATCCTGCAGGTCTCGGACATCCACATGATCCCCGAGCAGTACCGCAAGGTCCGCTGGCTGCGCTCGCTGGCGGCCCTGCAGCCGGACTTCGTGGTCAACACCGGCGACAACCTGTCCCACCCGGACGGCGTCGGCTCGGTCCTGGACGCCCTGGAGCCGCTGATGGAGCTGCCCGGCGCCTTCGTCATGGGCTCCAACGACTACCTCGCGGCCAAGCCCCTGAACCCCACGAAGTACCTCCTCGGCGGCGACCCGAGCAAGCGCACCCGCGGCAAGGGCCCGATGAACGACTGGCAGAAGCTCCGCGACGGCTTCGCCAAAGCCGGCTGGCTGGACCTGACCAACCGCACCGACCGGCTCACCCTGCCCGGCGCCGCGGGCCCGGTGGTCGGCCTGGTCGGCGTCGACGACCCCCACATCCGCCGCGACGACTACACGGCCGCCTCAGCACCCCTCGCCGTCGCCACCGCCGAAGAAGGCGCCGCCCCGGCCACCACCTCCGGCACCCACAGCGCCGCCCGCACCCTGCCCGGCACCGATCTGACCATCGGCGTCGTCCACGCCCCCTACCGCCGCGTCCTCGACGCCATGTCCGCCGACGGCCTCCCGCTGATCCTCGCCGGCCACACCCACGGCGGCCAACTCCGCCTCCCCCTCTACGGCGCCCTGGTGACCAACTGCGACCTCGACCGCCGCCGAGCCGCCGGCCTGTCCACCTACGCCGAATCCCACCTCCACGTCTCAGCCGGCTGCGGCACCTCCCGCTTCGCCCAAGTCCGCTTCTGCTGCCCCCCCGAAGCCACCCTCCTGACCCTGACCCCCCGCTCCTGACCCCCTGACCTGCCCGATTAAGTCGTTTTCGCTTCCAGCCCCGCTTTGGGTAGACTGTCCACGCACGATCGGGGTGTGGCGCAGCTTGGTAGCGCGCTACGTTCGGGACGTAGAGGCCGCAGGTTCAAATCCTGTCACCCCGACTACGCAAGTGCAGGTCAGAGGCTCGATTCCAGAGATGGGATCGGGCCTCTTGCCTTTCGTGTCCGCAAAATGTCCGCACGGACGGCTGGACCCAGGCTGACACAGCCTGAGGCTGTTGAGAACACCTTCGACCTGGCCGTTTGAACATTTGGACAGCCTCGCTGCGGACATCAGACCGCTGTTTATAACGAAATCATCTCGATCTTCTGTGCCACAGGGTCACTCGATGTCGTCATGTCGCGACGCGCGGCGTTGGCTAGCGGTCGGAGGGCAGCTAGGCTCGGGAGCCTCGGGCCAGTGATCGGAAGCTGCGGAGGGCCGCTTTGAAGGCTGTGGATCTGTATGCCATCCGTCTCGACATTGGCAGCATGCTTCACCTTGGGATGTGCGACGGCGAGCGCACGGATGAGGCGCCGCGATGGTTCGTGCAGATCATGTTGGAGGACGGCGATGAGCCCGACGCCGAGCCGATCCAAATCGGCCACATGCAGTTCCTGATGGTTGATGAGGCGATGGTGGGCCGGGTCTTCGACAGTCTCGACGCACTCGACGGTCACGCGTCCCGGCACGCTGAAGTCATCTTGGCTCTCGCCGATGATGCTGAAGCGCCAGTCGAAATGCCGTTCGGTCCGTACCTCATCGTCGAGAGCGTCCAACTCGATGAGCCGTACCGGGGTCGCGGCTTGGGGACGTACCTCACGGGCATGGCAATCAAGATGATCGGCCCAGGGTGCGACATCGTGACGGTGTACCCCTTCCCCCTCGATACCCAGAGGGACGAAGACGGCGTTGCCGTTGAGCCGGCGACCAGCGAGGCGATGGCGGCAATCGGACGCTCGTGGGAACGGCTTGGTTTCAGGCCGTACCGGCTTGGGGTCTACGTTCTGGATCGACGGTACGCGACGTTCGAGAAGTCGCTTAGCGAGCTCCCTAAGCGCCTCTAACGCAGGCCCAACCCGCACCCACCGAGGCTGCTCCAGCACCGGTCACTGTGCCTGACTTCGAACAGCGGCGACCTACTTCGTTTGCATCGTTCGGCTGGTGACGTCCACCGTCTCGGAGACACCGGCCGTAGTTGGCACACCATGCTTGTCAAGCAGTTCAATAAAGAAGGAGAGGATGGACTCTTCGACGCTAGGATCCGTGAACTCTGACCCACCAAAGCGGAACACTTCGTAACCATCGAGGCGCAGTCGCCGGTCCTCCGCGACCATCTTGGCGTAGCGTTCAGGGCTCGCCACCCCGCTGCCATCGGCATAGTGATGCTTGCCATCCACCTCAACGACTATTCGCTCGCGACGCGGCAGCAGGAGCAGAAAGTCCATACGCTGCCGCTCACGTGGGCGCGGCCCTCGTCGCATGGACGCCACGATGGGGTCGTAGTGGAGGTACACCTGCGGCACGAGCGCCGGCAACTCGAAGCCCCCAGCACGGCGGTAGAGCGAGCAGTAGGCCCGAAAGACTATCTGCTCTGGCTCGGACGCGAGAGAGGCGAACAGCCGCTTGTAGAGATGTTGTCCAACGACCACGTCGTCAGCATCCCTCAGCTGGGGGCAGTTGTCGCGCCACCAGCCGACTAGGTCTGCCCACGTCAACCCCTGCGCAGTGAGGGGTTTCGTGTAGATCAAACAATGCTCAGCGTTCTTCGTGATCTCGACCTCGTTGTTCACGGCATCCACGAAGAAGAGCTCTGGTTTCGGACCATCGGCCGCGAAGATCAAGTTTTTGAATTCGCCGTCCACCCCGCGGTGCCCGAAATGATCAACTAGTCCCTGTAGTTCTGGCACGTCGTGATCATTGATGCAGCGCTGAGCGATGGCTAGCAAGCGGGGCAGTTCCAGATGCCGCAGCCTCGCCATGACATAGCGGAACTTGCCCTCAAACGCCTCCGATTCGCTGCCTGCCGCGAGACCGAGCCTCACGCATTCGTCAGGGACCTCGTACGACTTCATCTGAGCGATCTCAGCCGCGATAGCCCTGCGTAGAGCTTCAGGCTTGACCTCGGTGACCACACATCGAGACTAGCGCCGCCAGGCCACATCGCCCACGTCGGCGACGGCTTTGGGTTCACGGCCTAAAAGAGCTGCGAAGATGGTCGGCTCGCCCTGATAGTTGCTACATGGATGCTGAAGAGGAGCGGCCTCTGCTTAGCGCCGCGACTGAGCGCGCGTTCTACGCCGCGCGGTCCGCGAGTCTGCCCGAGGAGACGTATGCCATCTTCGCAAGGTGGTGGCAGCTCGAAACGTGGCTACGCGAGCTGGTCTACGTCGAGCTCCGCAGCCTCTACGGCTCGGCATGGCAGAAGGCAGTCGCAGCCTCTGCGGGACGCCAACGGCAGGACGCACAGTTTCAGCACATGTCGAGTGCAGACAGCGACAACCCGCTTGCCTACCTCGACTACAGCCAACTGCTGAAGGTCATTGCCGAGCATGATGATCAGCTTCGGTACGCGCTGCTGGAACCTAGGTCTTGGGCTGGCCGGCAGGACGAGCTAATGAGGATCCGTCACCGGATCGGCCATATGCGTAAGCCACATTCGGACGACCTTGGTCGGCTGGAGCAAACTCTCCGCGACCTTGAGCGTGGTGCCTTCATTGCGTGCGCCTCCTACAACAGACGTTCAGGCCCTGACCCTGATAAGCACTCTGATCCAGTTACGCAAGGCTGGCTCCGACGCCAGCATCCAACAGCTCTACGCCTCATCGACCACGCGGAAGCCCGCTATGACACCAGCTTCGAGCTCACTGTCAGCCGTCGGCCCTGGGCGACCTACCCCGACGATCTGGACGGGGCAGAGGGCATCTTTTGGCACGCCTCGTTCTACATCCGCCGGAACAGCTTGGAGATCAAAAAGCTTTGGCGCCAGCTACAAGGGGGCGGGGCGCCACTGGTTCATCTCGTGTCGGACGATCCAGGGAGCGTCCACTTCACCTTCAGCGCGGTCGACGGCGGGACACCTATTGCCGAGGCGATTGGAAGAGCCTTCGATGCTGTGCTGATGAGCTGCCGCGTTGGGCGTCAGGTTGAAAGCGACGAGGATTTCGAGCGTTGGCAACGCCAGGCCCGGGAGATCGACTATCGAGTTGTGAGCGGCAGCCACTGGTCGATCGTCGATGAGACGACGGTCCCGATCTCTATGTTCGGAGCTGGCGGAGGAATCGACTTCCCACCACAGTGGTAGCCAGGCCCTGCCATCAGCGCATACGTCTACGATTCGGGGCTCATGCAAGGGCCACGTGTCGCGGAGGTCCGCCAGTCCCGTGGCCACGACTGAGCTCCCGCGTGGACTAGTTCAAGCTTCCACGAGGCTTCTCTTGGCCCTTCCGCTGCCCAGTTTCCGGGGCCGGCCGGCCGCATCAAGGGCGCTGCGCGTCGCTTCGCGATCGGCCTTCGGCCGACCCTTGACCCGGCCGACCTCTCAGCCCCGGACCCCGCGGCAGCTATGGAAGGGCCGGCGAGGAGTGGTCGGGGGCTTCTGACCTGTGGTCAGGCTTAGCTTCGCAAGGTCACAAATACATCTCATTCCACGCCTGACCTGGCCCTTCGGTTGACTCCCGCACTCCAGAAGAGTAAATTAAGAGCTGTCGGAAGGGCGGCAACCCGGACGACAACCCAGGAGAGATAGACCAGAGGAAGGCAGCACGGAACATGGCTCATCTGTTGGAACGGTTCCGCGACGGTACGACCGCGTTCGCCAGCGCTCGCGAGAACGCATGGCACCGGCTCGGAACCGTCACCCGCGACGCGATGACGGCTGAAGAGGCCCTGACCACGGCATTCCTGGACGGATGGAACGTCCGCAAGATCCCCGTAGCGGGCAAGGAGATCACCGAGCACGGTGTCACTACCGTGGACTCCCCGGACAGGTTCATGACGGTCCGGACCAACCCGAAGACCCGGCGTACTGACTATCTCGGCATCGTCGGATCGGACTACACCCCGGTTCAGAACGAAGAGAACTGCCAGATCATGAACACGCTGGTGGATGCTTCCGGCGCGCACTTTGAGACCGCCGGATCTCTGCGCGAAGGCCGACAGGTGTTCGTCACCATGCGGCTGCCCGAGACGATGACGGTCGCGGGTACCGATCGGCTCGACTTGTACATCTCCGGCCTGAACTCGCACGACGGGACCGGGGCGTACAAGCTGATCGTCACGCCGATCCGGATCGTCTGTGCCAACACTCAGTCCCTTGCGCTCGATCGCGCCCGGTCCTCCTTCTCGATCCGCCACACCGAGAGCGCCAAGAAGAAGATCGCCGAGGCCCGTAAGGCGCTGGGCTTGATGTTCAAGTACGTCGAGGAGTTCGAGAAGGCCGCCGAGCGGATGATCAACGAAACGCTGACACTCGCCGAGTTCGAGAAGGTGTGTCACGAACTGTGGCCGCTGGAGCCGAACGCCGGACCGCGCACCAAGAGCAACGACGCCAAGCGGATGGGGCACCTGCGCCGCCTGTTCGAGTACGCCCCTACGAACGCGAACATCCGGGGAACCCGGTGGGCCGGAGTTCAGGCGATCGGTGAGTACCTGGACCACTACGCGCCCGCGAAGACCGATGTGGTTCGGGCACATCGGGTGCTGACCTCGTCCGAGGTGACGACGCGGAAGCACGAGGCTCACCGCCTGCTGTCGGTCTGATCCTTCCCTCTCATCCGGCCGGACCACGGCCCGGCCGGACCCTCTCTCTTCACCTTCACGGCTCGCGCCGGGGCGGCAACCCCGGCGCGGCCGATCCCAGGACAACGAACCAGGAAGGCGTATCCGCCATGACCATCACCGTCGCCGAGCCGGAAATCCTCGCCGAGGACGCCACACCCGTCGAAACCGCGACCGCCGCCGTCCTCACCCGCGAGGGGGCCGAGCAGGGGGTTGTTGAGACCCCGCAGCCGCAGGAAGCTGTCATGATCCCGCTGGCCGCGCTGATTGCGCATCCCGGCAATGTCCGCAAGGACCTCGATCTCAACGCCGCGTTCGTCGCCAGCATCAAGGCTGAGGGGATCATCGATCCTCTGAAGATCACCGCATCGGCCACGCCCGGCGTCTATCGGGTGCTCGAAGGGCACCGCCGCATGGGTGGCGCGATCAAGGCCGATCTTGCTGCCGTGCCGTGCTTCTTCAGCGGGGACCGCGCCCAGGACGAAGCCGGTCAGTACCTCGACCAGCTGATGACCTCCCGGCACAAGAAGCTGCTGACGCCACAGGAAGAGGCCAACGCGCTGTTCGCCGCCCACGAGGCCGGAGCCACCAAGACGCGTCTCGCCGGTGCCTACGGCGGCAAGGCCAAGGAGGTGAACCAGGCGCTTCGGGCCGCGACGCTGTCCGCAGAGACGCAGGAAGCCGCCGCCAAGGCCGCCGCCGTGATCGAGTTCCAGTGGAGCGTGCCCGAGCTTGCCGCACTGGCCGAGTTCTCCGACGACGCCGAGGCGACCGCTCGCCTCATCGAGGCGTTCAGCGACGATCAGTTCGACTGGCAGATGGAGCGGGAACGCCAGGACCGCGCCGAGAAGGCCGCCCGCGAGGAGATCCGCGAGCAGCACAAGACCGCAGGCGTGGCGCTGTACGAGTTCGACGATGCTCCGGCCGGTCTGGTGAGGCTGGCCACCATGCCGACGACGGCCGGGCGAGGGATAGAACCCGAAGTGCATGCCGAGTGCCCCGGCCATCTCGCGGTCTTCGAGCGCTCTGGAGCCCCACGCGTGTTCTACGCCTGCCGCGACTCGAAGATCTGCAAGCACATCGACCGCGAGACCTTCACCCCGCCAGCGGTCGCGCCGCCGCTGGGCAGCGCGGAACAGATCGCAGAGGCCGCCCGGAAGAAGGCGGAGGAGAGAGCGCAGCGCAAGCGGGTGATCGAGGGGAACAAGGACTGGCGCGCGGCCCGCACTGTGCGAACCAAGTGGCTTGCCTCGCTGATGGCCCGCACCTCGCTGTCGCCCGAGCACACCGCCGCCATCACCCGCTTCACCGCCTTCAACCTCCTGCGCGGGTGGTCGGCCGCGCAGGACGGAGTTCTCAGCGGTCACGGCGAGTTGGTGGCCGAACTCCTCGGACAGCCCAAGGCCCCGTCCGATTGGGCGAAACTGACGGCCAAGGCGTCGGCCAAGCGGCTGGTTCTGCTCACGTTCCTGCCGCTGGTCGCAGGCTTCGAGAAGAACATGAGCGACGGACTCTGGCGGACCGATCGCTCTCAGGGCTACCGGCACGAGCGCAAGCAGGCCGCCGAGTGGCTGAAACTCTTGGTCGCGCTGGGCTACAAGCCGTCGCCGATCGAGCAGGCCGTGATGGAGGACCGGCCCTACGATCCAGCCGCCTCCGCGCCTGTCATGGCGGACACGCTGAACGAGGACGACGGCGAGGACCGGGCCGAGGACGAGCCCGAGGACGACGCCGAGGCCCAGGACGACCCGGAAACAGGACAGAGCGAGTCGCAGGACGAACCCGGCTCGGACGAGGACGACCCCGACCCGGACTGTGAAGACGCCGACGAGATCTGACCTGACCGTCAGGGCAGGCCGGGAGACCATCCCGGCCTGCCCGACCCGGACCGTCCGACCTGACGCTGTGTGTCCGGACGGCTCCGACCCTTCAGCCCCGAGGCCGGCGTGCTGCGCACGGGCATCGAGCCCTGCGCAGCACCACGCGTCCCGTGCCTCGCGCTTCCGGCGCACGATCTGCGCCATCTCCCCGAACACTTTCCGCGGCCCGGCCGCGCCCCGCACAAGGACTCCCGCCATGACCACCCGCCCCGAGACAGTCACCCTGATGCACACCGGGTTGCTCGTCCCCGCCGATCATCCTCAGGTCGTGTCCATGTCGTCTCTGCCGACTCCGAGCGGCGCGACGCTCGTCGCGCTCGTCCGCTTCGGCGGCCACGACATCGGCACGATCGAGGGCACCGACGAAGGTGGTGACCTGACGTTCCGCCCCACTGGATCCTTCAGCCCCGCCAAGGTCAACGAGTTCGCCGCCCAGTGCCGACACCACGGCCGGCCAGTGACCGGCAGTCAGCTGATGGCCCTGCTGGTCGAGGAATGGCAGATCAGCGAACGTCTCCTCCAAGCCGTCGCCGAAGGCCAAACGGTGGCCCGGTTCTTGCGTGACGGCGGCACGCTGCTGACCCTCGCGATCCGGGTGTTCATCCCGCCCCAGGAGACCGGCCTGAGCGTGGCAGCGGTCGTCCCGGCCGCGGTCGCCGCAGCCCTCGCCGAGGTCGCCGACGACCCCGGCGGACACTGGCAGGTCTGGACCGGAACCATCTGGCAGCAACTCCCGGGCTCCGAAGCCGTCGAGCAGGACGGGGACGACCTGTGAGCAACATGACCTCGCCCCCGACCCCAGTTGATCTGCACGGCTACACGGCGCGCACCGTGTGCTGGACGCTCTACAAGAAGGACCTGCGCGCCGAAGCCGTGTCCGCCCGCAGCCGCGCGGGCATCGGCGCGGCCGAGGTCGTCCCCGTCCGCACGTTCCGCCAACGCGGCTGGGCTCTGATGATCGACCGGCCCGACGACCACCGGGCCGTCCTGCTCGGCGTCGACGGCCGAGGCATCGCCGTCGACCTCCGCCCCGCCACCCGAAAGCCGGCCCCGGTCCGCGAGTACCAGCGGGACGGGCAGACCTGGCGCATGAGCCCGGCCGACTTTTGCTTGCGCCACCGCTCGATCAGCACCATTGACCCGTCCCGCCGGCACGAGCACGGATGGTGGGGACCGCCGCACCTGGGCGGCGACCTGGTCACCCAGCACTGGACAGAGCTGACCCTGCGCGCGACCGGCCCGCAGCCGCACCAGCACGACACGATGATCGTCCGCTGCTCGCGTGCGGCCCGGCTGACCGGCTGGCACGCGGTCGCCGAAGACCGGTTGCAGGTTGCCGAGTATCACGAATCGTCGGGGTTGGTCACTCCCGCTTACCGGGCGAACTCCGGTTTCGCGCCTGGCTTCGATCGATGGCTCGCACGCGCGGCCCTGTGGGCGATCCGCGACGAGGACCCCGCCGCCGTCCCCGTCATCGACGTACCCCCGACCGCGCGGGACTGGGACGCCTACACCGACGCCAGGATCGCGCTGGAGACGGAGTGCGCCCGATGAGCCCGGTCCACAAGTCCGCCGTCGAGCGGCCCAGCTTCCGCGACTGGTGCGCCTACCGCGTTCAGGTCGCCACCGAGTCGGCCCCGAAGCAAAGGGCACGCTTCCGCGTCGGCCTTGAGAAGGGCTCCCGCAGCGGAGCGTGGATCTACTTCGGCAAATACAACGAGGGCATCCGCATCGGCGCGATCGAGTCGACCCGCGTCGAGGACGGCCGCATCCGGTTCGGCTACTACTACACCGCGATCTCGGATGTTCACTACAGCCCGGCCGGCACCTCCGCAGCCGAACCCGTCGTCTCCGGCTTCCACGACCAGGCCGAAGCCGCAGCCTTCCTCTACGGCCGCTACGTCGAGCGCCGTGGACGCTTCTTCACCCGCCGCAAGCCCCGATCAGGAAAGCCCCGCACCATGCCCGAGATCACCAACCCAGCCGCGCTGCTCATCAACTTCACCGCGAGCGCCGCCATCGGTAGCGAGTTGGAAGAGCTCGACGAGCCCAAGTCCGACGCGCTCCAGGGCGTCATCGTCGAGATCGGCGGCAAACGCCTGTTCATCTACGTCGACAACGATCTGAACCTGCACACCGCGTTGGAGACACGCGAAGCCGAGGAGAACCCCGAGTTGCTGAAGCGGCCCGGCGACCTGCCTGATGACTTCGCTTGGATCTGCTCCCGCGACGACCTCACCCTTCTGCACGACCGGCCCATGCCGATCGCAGCGGATGACGCTGGAGAGACGATCCCGGTTCCAGTTGGGGCGGGTTATGTCTGAGCGGCCCACGCGGCTGCTCAGCCGCGCCAACCGCGACCTCGCGAGAGACGGCATCTGGTCCTGGACTATTCCAGCGCTGGCCGCACGACTCCCGGACGGGACGACATTCCGCACATGCAGGGCGGCCGGCGTCTGTTCCCAGGTGTGCTTTGCAAGATCAGGAACGTACAACTTCCCGGCCGTGAAGGCCGCGCACGTGAGGAACCTGCTGTTCACCCTCGAAGATCCCGAGGGATGGGAGCAGGCGATGACTGCCGAATTGTCCCATCCGAAGTTCGCCGGCGCCCATGTCCGGATCCATGCGGCAGGCGATTTCTACTCCGCCGCCTACGCCCGAGCCTGGCTGCGGATCATCCGCGCCACGCCCAACACCAGCTTCTACGCGTACACGAAGGAGGTCATGCTCCATGACCGGATACTGGAGCCCGAACGGCCGCCGAACGCAGTGTGGATCATCTCCCTCGGAGGGATCTACGACCGATACGTCGATCTGCACAGGCACCGGGTCTGCGACGTGTTTCCGACCGAGACGGAAATCGAGCACAGCGGATGGCACTCGCAGGCAGAATCTGATCTCCTCGCCGCCTACGGTCCGGCACCGGTCGCGATGGCGGCGAACCAGATCCCTCACCTCCAACGCCGCCAAGGAGACCGACGCTTCAGCGAGTGGCAGCGCGAGGTGGACCGAGCCCGCGGCGACAGCACAGACCGGCCACGCCGACGCCGCCGCATCGCCATCGCTCATCCCGTCGGCGCCACCGACAAACTCTGACGTCGCGCGACGCGACCAGGGAGGCGGCCAACGGTGAGGTTCTACCTCGGATGCCACCAGCCGGCATGGCTGGCGGCAACGGACATCCCGCTGTTCATCTCCCACCGCCGACTCGCCCACCGCCGAACCCTTCCGCGAGCGCTCGGGCCGTGGTGCCTGGACTCCGGCGCATTCAGTGAGATCCAGCAGTACGGCCGGTGGACCATCACCGCCGAGCAGTACGCCGCCGCCGTCCGCCGCTACGTACAAGAGATCGGCGGGCTCCAATGGGCGGCTCAAATGGACTGGATGTGTGAGCCCGTTGTCATAGGCGGCGGCCAGGTGGGACGGTCGCGATTCGTCGGGACCGGGCTCTCGGTCGAGGCCCACCAGCAGCTCACCGTGGACAACTACCTGCGGCTGCGGGACATCGCGCCGGATCTGCCGATCGTGCCGGTGATCCAGGGATGGCAGCGCGATGACTACCTGCGCTGCGTAGATCTGTTCGCGCGCTCAGGCGTCGATCTGGAGCATGAGCCAGTGGTCGGTTTGGGCTCGGTGTGTCGGCGCCAGGGGACCGGGGAGATCAGAGCGATCGTTGAGTCGGTAGCCGCGTTGCGGATACGTCTGCACGGATTCGGAGTGAAGACCGCGGGCTTAGGGATCTACGGCCGTCATCTGGCATCGGCCGATAGCCTCGCATGGAGCTACCAGGGCAGATACCGGCCCGGATGCCGAGTCGGCCACCGAACTGAGGCCAACTGTGCCCGCTGGGCGGCCGAGTGGCGTCAAAAGATCATCCGAACTAGCGAAACCGGCCTACCTCGCGACTCGTCAGCTCGGCGCCGTCGACGTTGTGGGACCGGAGGTAGTCGGTGAGCGGCGGGTCCGCCCCAATGGGGCGGTACCGGCTAGCACGGTCCCCCGGCAAGGGACCCGCCATCTCACCTGGCCCCGCGAAGGCCCAGGACGCCCGACCAGAGTGGGGCTTCTTCATCCGACGCGGAACGTGCCCACCAGCCTACGCCCTACCCGCCACCACACGGACCACGATTTGCGACAGGAGAACCCCAGGTGAAGGCCCTAGAATCGGTAGCCGACCGGCACCGCCGGCCCGCCTCTGCCTGCCCGGCAGGAGCGTCCACGCCGCGCCCCGGAGGCACCCCGCCATGCCGCTGCACGAGTTCGCCGGCCGCGAGGTCGTCGACCGCACCGCCATGGTCAGCTACGGCATCGGCCGCTCCACCCTCGATGCTGCGTACGCCAACCGCGCCGAGACCGGGTTTCCGGAGAAGGCCACCCGCGAGGGCCGCACCGACTACTGGTTCACCGACGAGTGGGAGACCTGGTTCGCCGGACACCAGAAGGAGAAGGCAGCCCGCCTCACCGAGGTCGACCGCAGCGGCGACCCGGACGATCTGGTCTACGCCGCCGAAGCCGCGCGGATCATCGGGTGGAAGGACGCCGCCGCCGTCCGCAAGGCCGTCCGCGACGGCTACCTCCCGGCGGCCAGCCCGCAGGACTACGACGGCCGCCGCCCGCGATGGCGGCGCGCCACGCTCTGGGACGCCGCCGACGCCCGGACCGGACACGGAAGCCCGCGGTCCGGACCTCGAAAGTCCCGCGATCCTAAGCCGGCCACCGCGGCCTACGCCAGCGATGAACGGGTGATCGCCCTGAAACGGCGGATTGCGACAGGGGACCATCCACAGGCTGTGGATATCGCTGCGGAGCACCATGTGAGCACGCGTACCGCCGAGCGCTGGCTTCGCGCTGCGACCGAGAGTTCCTGACCGCAGTCCTTCCCGAGCACGCAGCAGAGGAGGAGCGGCCAGGGGCGTCGCCGGGTGCGCTTCGATTGGCCTCGCTGCGCGTGGCCGGCGGACGAAGGGACGTGCTTTTCCCCGCTCCGCGCTGCACATGATCCGGGGTCGCCCCGCGGCGTCAAGGGCGCTGCGCGTCGCTGTCGCGAGCGGGCTGCGCCCACCCCTGGACTCCGCGGGGACTCTTGGCCCCGGACCCATCGGCAGCTATTGCGGAACGGGGAAGTGCGACCGGCCACCGACGCCAGGGCCGTAGGCCGTTGCATTGTCCTGAACAGGTGACGAAACCTCAGGTCACAGCCATATAACGGTTGAGATCAAGGCCCTGTAGGGGTTGCGCTAGGCGAGCTAAGAGAGTAAATTAAGAGATGTCGGAAGGGCGGCAACCCGGACGACACCCAGGACGAACTACCAGAGCAAAGGACCAACCTCATGATCGGCAACAGCATCACCCTGGTCGGCAACCTCACCGACGCCCCGTCGCTGCGCTTCCTGGACAACGGCAGCAGCATCGCCAACTTCACGGTCGCCCACACCGAGCGGGTCTTCGACAAGTCCTCGAACGAGTGGAAGGACGGAGACTCGGTGTACGTCCGCTGCGGTGTGTGGAAGTCCGCCGGAGCGGAAAACGTCGCCGAATCGCTGTCGAAGGGCTCGCGCGTCATCGTGACCGGCAAGCTGCGCCAGAACAACTGGGTCACCGACAACGGCGAGAAGCGTTCCACTCTGAACCTGGAGGTCGAGGAGATCGGCGTCTCGCTCCGCTTCGCGGTCGCCACGCCGGTCAAGGCCAGCCGCACCGCGCAGAGCGCCGCCCCGAGCCCGGACCCGTGGTCGATGCCCACTCCCGCCACCGCCGGTGCCGAACGGCCGTTCTGATCCCCGAGGCTGTGCCCGGCCAGTTCCGGGCACAGCCGCCGCCGAGCCGCTGAGCTCACGCCTGTCCCGAGGTGGCGGCAACCACCCGGGACAGGCCCACCCAGGACGCCGACCAGAGATCAAGGAGCATCCCGCCATGGGCTACCCGTGGGGCTTCAGCACAGACGAAGCCGAGGACGAGCGCGCCACCGCCGAGTGGGCACGCAACCACGCCACCATCATCCGCACCGCGCTGTCCGCCTACGCCGAACGCATGCAGGAAACCGCCGACCAGGCGTACCACGCGTGGCAGGCCGGCCAGAGCGACCCGGCGGTCAAAGCCGCCCAGGACGCGAGCATGGTCACCAACGGCGGCTTCGGAGGCTGTTCACGGCTGTTCGCCGAGTCGGCCGCCTCCGCTCGCCGGGCGCTGGCGTCGATGTCCGAATACCTGCCAGTGCTCTGACCATGAGCACCCTGAGACCCTTTCCGCCCGCCTCCGGCAGATTCTCCGGCCTGATCTGCAAGAACATCAGGATCACCGCTCACACCGTCGATATCGAGCCCGGCAGCCCGGAGAACGAGATCACCAGTATCGACGTGTTCAACGATCACGGCGTTCTCCTTGGCCACGTGAAGCCCGCCGCGCGACCCGGTTGGTGGATCGGCACCACCCGCCGCGACGACGACTCGCCCAGCCCCGAGCTGTCTACCTACGGCGACGCCGTCCGCTGGGTCGACGTGATGGCTCACCGCTACTGACCTCACCAACGGCCTACGGGCACAGCCCGAGCCCGGTCGCTCAGGAACACCGAGGGTTCCGCCCTCCTCTCCGTGTCGGCGCGGCGCGGCAACGCCGCGTCGACACGCACCAGGACAACCCACCAGAGAACAGGACCGCCATGTCCAGAACCGTTGCGAGCAGAACCCGGCGAGAACTCGGCTTCTTCCTCGCCCGCCAGCGCGAATATGACGTCGGCGAGATCGTCGCGTCCGTGGTCTACAAAGCCACCGCCGCCGACACCTTCGACCCCGAGGAGCACGGCCGCAGCCTGAACCCGCCCTCCGACCGGCACGGGCATCCGGCTTCCGCCTATGCGGATTTCCACGTCCGCGCCTACCTCGAACCCGAGGGCCGATGCCACAGCACCCGCTACGTGTTCAAGCCGTTCGAGATGGACACGGCCCGCGCCGAGGCGTGCGTGCGCGTCCTGCGCAGCGTCGACAGGGCCACCAAGGCGATGCAGGACGCCGACGGATACCTTCCCTGCCACGACTTCACCGGTCATCTGCTGCGCGTCGCCCGCGCGATCGGCGCCGACTACTTCGACTGGCGACCACAACCGCGCAGCCCCATCGAGCGCACCGATGCCGAAGGACTCGGAGAAGTCGTCTCCGTACTGCTCGGCACCACGGACGGCGGCGCATGAGGCCCCTGCGTCGGCCACCGGTCCGCCGCCCAGTGGCGCCGCTCCCGGCCAAGCCCGTCCCCCGCCGTTCAGCACCCCGCCGCCCCCACTCGGCCACGCCGACCAGCACCACCCCGGAGAACCCCGTGACCAACCCCAACCTCAGCGCCGCCCGCGCCTACATCCTCACCCTGGCCAACTGGGCCGACCTGGAAACCGTCACCCAGGCAATCCGCGACCGGCGAACCGTGCTCAACGCCAACCTCAGCCCCGGTCGGACGATACGGCTGAGCGGACTTCGCCGCTGCTACCTCAACCGGCTGACCGGCTCGATCCACACGATCGACCCGACGCGGGAGCGCGCCGACATCGAGTTGGACGAAGCCTCCACCCAGACGCTGCGCAGCAAGGGCCGTGAGAAGTACGACATCCCCCAGGAGCAGACGCGATACATCCTGCGAGGCGTGCCGCTGGCCGCCTGCATCCCAGCCCCCTGACCCAGCCGCCACCAGCCGGAGCGCACGACGGCAACCGTGCCCACCGGTCCCAGGACAACCATCCAGAGGACTACCCCATGCCCGAACCCCCGCGCCAGACCTTCCAATACGGCATCTGGATCTTCGATGTCACCGCCGCCGAACACCTCATCGCCACCACCGGGCAACGCCCGATCGTGCTGCTGGACGTGCCGATGTGGGCACACGCCTACGGCCTGGACCGCGACGATCCGTCGGCCGTGCCGCTGCTCGGCCCCGGCGACGGCTTCGATCGCGCCTATGCGATGACAACGGACTTGTCCCGGCCGCTGCTACTGGCCACGCTCCCTACCGGTGACGGCGCATCCGGACATCTGCTCATCGACGGATGCCACCGGCTGTTCCACGCCTGGAGCACCGGCCGCGCGACCCTGACCGCTCACGAGCTGGACCGCGCAGAGACCGACAGCATCCTTCTTCGCCGGCCTGCGTCGGATACCGGCCAATCGACGCGCTCCGCGCGACAGCCCCGGATTCCCCGCCCCCGCTCCGGGTGCCACGCGTGACCGAGGTACCGGCCGGGATCGGAGGCGATGACCCGCTTCGCGAAGTGCTGGACGAGCGGGTCCGTGACGCCGCACGCACCCTGACCTTCAGCGCTGCGCGTATGGTCTTCGACCCGGCCAAGCCGGGACAGTGCTGTGCCGCCGTGCGCGAGCTGAGCCACGCGCTCGACCGGCTCGGCGACGCCGCCGGCTTCGCCGACCTCCATGCCGGAGCCTGCATCGAAGCCGTCGCCGCACACCTCGCCATGAGCATGGCCGCCGCACGCCGACGCTTCGGCGACGGCACGCCACCGGCCCTACCGCTATCGGTGGTGCTCGCCAGCCTGAACGAGCCGTCGTAGACGGCCCTGATCTTCTGCATTCCAGCTGAGGCCTGCGCGGCAACGCCGGCCGAAGGCTCCCAGGACAACGACCAGAGAGCAGGACGACCATGTCCCACACCCAGCTCCACAACGCTTCCGGCGACCGCGCCGACGAAGTTCAGCCGCCATTCAAGGTCTTCATCGACGGAAGGCCGGTCCACGCAACTCCCTGCGCACCCTCGCGGCCAGGCGCTTCAACTGGTGGAATAGCCCAAACGGCTTGGCAGGCCGGGACCACCGACGACCGCAGCAACGGAGACGGCACCATGGGCAGCGCGCAGAACCAGGACAACGGCATCCCGGGCAAGACGCTGGCCGTCGCGCTCGGACTCGGCGGCTTCACAACGCTGCTGTTGCGCGTGCTAACTACCACGTGGCCTCACTCCATCGAGGCAGGCGCCATCATCGCAGGACTGCAACTGTTCACCTTCGTCACCGTGCGGGACATGGCGCTCAAGCAGAGCCAGCCACCCCGGAAGTAGCCCGACGCCGCAGCGCGTCAGCCCCACCTCACTTCCCGCCTGCCTGCGTCGAAGGATCCTCCCTTGTCCGTTTCCCTCTCACTTCCCATGCGCGAAGAGCGCCAAGACATACCCGGCGAGGCACTGACTCGCCGGGCCGTCACCACCATCACCGGCGTGATCGCTGGCCTGACGTTCGTCTTCAGCTTCGGCAACGTCGCCGCACTCGCGGCGTACCTGCACGTCCCGCTCTACATCGGCTGGCTGGTCGGCCCGGCCGTGGATCTGTCGGTCGTCGGACTGCTGCTCGGGATCCGCTACCTGTCCCTGCACGGCTACACCGATAAGCAGCTGGAGAAGCCCCGCCGGCTGCTGATCCTGTGCGGCCTTCTGACGATGGCGCTCAACACCGCCGAGTCGATCTGTGCTGGGCGCTACGGCACCGCAGCATTCGACGCCGTGGCCCCCCTGTTGCTGTTGGGCTGGAGCGAGAACGGCCCGTGGCTGCTACGCCAGATCTACACCGTCCGCAGCCTGCACGCCGCGACGGGACCCGGTCCCGCGGCAGCCGAGCAAGCCAGCGCTACGGCCGTCGTTCCGGTCCTCGATAACGCCGATTCGGGCCCGGCCGAGCCTCCTGCCGGACAGGACGAACCGGCACAGCAGGCGGGGATCGGCGAGGATCCGCTGCTGGCTCGCGCCCGCGAGCTGGACAAGGCCCACCGCCGCACCAGCGGACGCGGGATCTCCCGCGACCGGCTCCGCGACGAACTGCGCATCCAGCGGAACCGCGCCAGCGAACTCTGCCAACGACTCCGCGCCGAAGCAGCAGCCGCAGCAGTCGACGCTGAGCCGGCCGCTGACGCTCCTGAGCGAGAGGTCGCCTTGGTCGCGGTCTGACCGAGGTCACGCCGAGAGGTCGCCTCCGAACTCCGGCTCGACCGGTGAACTGCTGGACGCCCAAGGGGAACCACACCGGTCCCCGGCGCCGCAACCCCACGCTTCGCTCTTCGGGGGTTGCCCCGCCGGGGACCGCCGTGGTTTGCCACGGCACGCCAGCAGGCCACCCGGCCGAACGGCCCGGACCGACAAGGCGCGGCAACGCCACGGTCCGGCCCAGGACAAGCGACCAGACCAGGAGCACCGCAGTGACCATCCTCGAACTGCCACCGACCACGCTCGACACCCCGCCGCTGACCGTCGTCACGCACACCGTCAGCCTCGACCTGCCGGACGAGTTCGGGCAGCTGGTCGTCGATGAAGAACTCGACTTCGCCACCGGCACCGCCTACTACCGCATCGTCAAGGCCGAACGCGCCCGCGGCTCCTTCACCATCCGTCCGAACCACACCGGCCTCACCCCGCTCCCCACCGACGCAGGAGTCTGGTACGGCCGCGGCTTGCCCGACGTCAACCAGTGCGACCGCACCGACCGCCCCATCATCAACGGCATCACGCTCGGCGGCGGCGCCCACTTCACCCACCCCGAACGGTGGCGCACCCTCACCCCGCGCGACGTGGCCGTATCCACCCCACTGACCCGCAGCTCGGCCCAGCCTGCCCCCGACAAGACTCGCCAGCGCGCCGGCTGGATCGTCATCACCCTGCTCGCCCACTACACCAGCCACCCCGACTACCGCGAGCTCCAGCAGGCCGCAGCCGGCTACGACGCCACCACCCGGCTCCGCGAGACCCGCCGCATGATCGCCGACCGGGCCGCCGACATCGCCGATCTCACCGACCAGCTCGCAGAGCACACCGAGCGCGAGCGCGCGCTCCAGATCCTGGCTTCCGATCACGCCCGCCGCACCGTCGCCGCCAGCTACTTCCGCAGCAACCCGGCTCTCTGACCCCGCCGCGCCGGGCTGGCGCGGTCGCGCCGGCCCGGCTCCCTTTCACGACCAGGAGAGCCGGATCCATGAACACCGACGAGGCATTCGGCCACGCTTTCACCGCGGGCCACGATGGCAACCACTGCACATGCGGCGAGCACCGCTTCGCCGCCATCCACAACCCCGAGCGGTATCCCTTCACCCCCGAACTACACGACAGCGCCGAGGACTACGCCGACGTCCGTCGCCACTGGGCCAGCCCTTGGCAGCTGCGTGCCGAGCTGACCTCCGAGGCCGAACAGCTCCGCTGGCGCACCATCGCCCTGATGACCGCCCCTGACGGCGAACCGGTCGAGGACTACGACTGGCACGCCCAGCACGGCGGCGCTAACGAGCCGCATATCTGCCACCGCGCACTGTGGCAGTCCAACAGCGAGACGATCGAGCGTGTCCTCTGTGACGCTGGCGCCAACTTCTCCGTCTGGCGCGGCATTTTCACCTACGACGCCTCCCACGGCCCGACGCTTGAGGCGGTCGCCGCGCTGGAGACCTCGCTCGCTCACTACCCATCTCTGGACGACGCCCGGCTGTGCCAGCTGGAGCAGGATGCAGCCTGCGCTGAACTGCTCCGCGGATGGAAGGTGCCCGAAGACCTGGTCCAGGCGGTGTTGACCGGCTTGGGCGAGCGAGGCTGTTCGCTGTGCCCAGAGTGCGAGAGCTGGCCCGTCGACGACATCCTCGCCGAACACGGCGTCGTCGACTGCGCGGCGGAGTGCGGCGGGCAGGTACGCAGCCGCGAGTCGGCACCCCTGTGCCACGACTGCGCCGAGGCCGAGGCCGGTCCCGGCTGCGACTGCGTGACGGTCATGGTCAACAGCAAGCGACCGTCCGGCGCCGCGCCCACCCGAGCGGACATCTTCATCGTCCGCGTCAACTGCAACATCTGCTACACGTACGTCCTCCCGCACGCCGGAATCCGCGCGTGAACCAGCCCTGCGCTGCCCTAAGACCGGAGTCGAACGACTCCGGTCTCAATCGCGCGCTCGGCGCCGGCGCTTGCCCCTCGCACGGTGCTGGCCCAGAAATCCGACGACAGTGGTGAAGGCGACCACGACAGCCGTGACCAGCGACAGGGCCGCTGTAGCAACCTGCATTTCTTCCTCCTGGCTCAGCACGGTGACTCGACACTAAGGCCAGATGAGTCGTCGAACCCTGCGAAAAAATCAGGGTCTGTTTTGGCGAAAAATTCAGGGTCGCCACCCTGGCCAGAGATGAAGCTGCGACCTCCGCCCGCTGGCGGATCGCGCATCGGAGTCATCCGCGAGCAGGCATCGGCGGAAGCGGCCGGCCGTTGCTCGCCATGTCGCAGACCGATTGCTGACGCCGACGGTGTACCAGAACCTCCCCGGACAGTGTCCAGGTCGTTCGTCCTCGCTGCGCTGCGGGCGCTCCACCTGGACACCGCCGGGGACGCCCCGGTCCAGGCAGGCCCGTCAGCAATCCCGCAGCGACGAAAGGCCGCCCACCATGACCACCGATACCGTCTTCGCCGAAGACCTCGCCGTCGCGCTCGCCGCGTTGGACGTCGACACCGAGCTCGTCCGTGTCGCGTGGGCGGAGATCCACGCAGAGCTGCGCACCGCCAACATCTACGGCACTCTCCTATGCCGCACCGGCTCGTGCCGTACGGCCGGCATCATGAGCCGCGGCGCCATCCGCCTCTACGGCTACGCCCCGGACCTGCGGGCCGTGCCGGTCGGGGACTGCGGCCGGCACGAAGCCGAAGAGGCGGCCCAGCGAATCGCCGAGCTGATCGAATACGGCCGGCTCGAAGTCGAGTCCCGCGCGACTTACCCGGAGGCGTGGGCGCACGAAAGCCCACAGCTGTGGATGGGCTACCGCTGGAAGTCGCTGGACGCACTCGCCCGCATGTAGCTGCTCGACCAACTTCGAGGTGCCAGGAATGCTTCCTGGCGCCTCGAAGGCGATGACGCCGCGTCAGGCTTTGATGCCCGCTCCGAGGGTTGCGAGGCTCAGGCCCGCGAAGTCGAGCCCACGGAACGCTCCCGCCGGTGCGCCGGCATGCAGTCCGAGGGTGACGGCGGCGGCCGTCGCCTCGGCCAGCGCGGCCAGTGTGGAGCCATGTGTGGCGACCCGCATGTCCACGGCGACGACTCCGATGCCGGGCACCGTCGACACCGTGAGGGTTCCAATGTCGCCCTCGTGACCAACGGGGACCTCACGGGTCGTCGACGACACCTGCCGGGGGATGACCGGGCGAGGCAACGCGGAGGTCTTCGGCACGACGCTCACGACTGCTCCTTACTCTCTGTAGTGGACGGGGGCTACGAGATTAGACGGCAGGTCCGACACAGCCGCCTCATCAGTCACGACTCCTACCGCTTGCTACGGCGGTTGGATTGACAGCCGGGCAAGACCCGCCGAGAGTGTGACCATGTCTCTCGCTCAAACGTTCGAGAAAGGTGAATCGGGGCGAGACCGCGAAATCGAGGTCGAGCGGCTGAGAACGCTGTTGCGGGATTCCGGGACGACTCCGGAAGTACGCCGCCGCGGCCCGGCTCAGGGCGGGGCGATCCCTATGCACGAGTGTCTGAGCCTGCTGGTCCCCGGCGGCGTCCTGGAGCGGGGCACGATCGTCGCCCTGCCACCCCGACCGGGATCCTCTCCGCAGCTCGGCACTGGTCCGGGCTACCTCGCGCTCGGCCTGCTCGCCGGCGCCACAGCTGGAGGTGCTTGGGCCGCAGCGGTGGGCTTCCCGGACTTGGGCATCGCTGCGGCTGCCGGGCTGGGGGCGGACCTGTCGCGATTTCTGCTTCTGGACGAGCCGGGCGACCGCTGGCCCGAGGCAGTCGCACTGCTCGCGAAGGCTGTCGACATCGTCCTGCTGCGACTGCCGCATCGGCCGACAGGCCAGCAGGTCCGCGTGCTCACGAGCAAGGTCCGGACCACCGAGCGGCAGCGTGGCGCGGTGCTGGTCGTCGCAGGAGACTGGCCCGAGGCCCACCTGCGCATGCGCACGGACCGACAGCAGTGGTTCGGACTCGGCGAGGGCACCGGACACCTCACCGGGCGACGCGCGGCGATCGTCAGCGACGGCCGCGCCACCCGCGGGCGCAACCGGACGGCCGACCTCTGGCTACCTGGCGCGGACGGCTCGATGTCCGCCTACTCCGAGGCCAGCGGCGCCCAATGGAATCCCCACGCGGGCACTCGACCGCGTCTGCGGATCGCCTGACTACTCGGCCGGGATAACCCGGGCAGCTCGTCGGCAGTTCCGTCGGCCGTGCCGGTGCTGCTGGTCGCCTACGGAACCAGAGCGGGCCGGGGCTCGCGCAACCCCACGCTCGCACGCTCGCTCTCCGGGGGTTGCCCGCCCCCGGACCCGCCCCGGTTGGCAGAGCCCGCCAGCAGGCCACCCGGCCCGCACCACGGCTCCCCAACCGCCTGGAGCAGCACCATGACCACCGCACGAACTGACATCGAGTCCGGCCCCAACCCGCCGCCGAGCCCGCGCGGCACCATCACGATCACACACACCCGAGCCGACGGCACGACGGCCGTCGGCGGCGCCAAGGGCGACGGATCCGGCGACATCCTGAAGGACTACCCGCAGCGCTTCCGCTGGTCGCCCTACCTGCGCTGCTGGGTCATCCGGAACTCCCGCGACAAGCAAGCTGATCACCGCAAGATCGAGGCTGCGGCGACCGCGCTGCGCGCGGCTGGCTTCGAGGTCAGCGTAACCATCGACGAAGACACCAGGCGCACCTTCGCCGAAGCCGAGGCCGACCGCTACGAGCGCGCCGAAGCCCGCGCCGAGCGCCGCCAGGACTACGCCGACGCCGCCGCCGACCGTTCCGCAGCGCTCTACAGCGCCGGCCGCGAGAAGCTGTCCCGGATCCCGTTCGGTCAGCCGGTCCTCACCGACCACTACTCCGCCAACCGGGACCGGAACTACCGCGCCCGCGCCGCTGCCCAGATCGACAGATCCTTCGTTGAGGCCGACAAGCACGCCCATCACGCCAACCTCGCCGCCGCAGCCGCCGCCTACCGCGGCCATCGCGAGAACGTTCCCCGCACGCTTCGGCGCATCGAAAAGCTGGAGGCCGAGGAGCGGCAGCTCCTCCGCCTGCTCGAACCCGTCGACCACGAAGGCGGCAACGCCGACACCTCCGAGTGGGACGCGGAGCTGAAGCGCCGCCTGGACGAGACGCGCGAGCAGTTGGACTACTGGCGGGAGCACGTCAAGGCCGCCGAGGCGGACGGCGTCAAGGTCTGGTCGAAAGCCGACTTCGCCAAGGGCGACTTCGTCCTCTACGGCGGCCGATGGTACGAGGTCCTGCGGGTCAACCCCAAGAGCGTCACTGTCCCCACGAGCTTCAACGGCTGGAGAGAACCGATCGTGCGCGCCAACGACCCGAAGTTCCCGCGCACCGCCACCGCTGCCTACTACGAGGTCCGCGGTCGGCGGAGCGCCGACGAGATGGCCGCTGCGATTGCCTCGGCAGACCCAGGCCCCACCGGAGCCAGCGCGTAGTTCCCCAGGCGCGTGTGCCGCGACAGGCGGCGGCACACGCGCGTCGATCGCGATCGGGTTCTATACCTGCGCTCAGTTATTGCTATGGCCGGGCCACCGCGCGAGGAGCGGTCGTCGCGTGTGTTGCGACGGTTCGACCACTTCGATATCGCGTGCCGCCGCACGCTCGGCCTTCGCCCCCACAGCGAACTTGGCGGTCAGTTCACCACACTTGGACGAAGCCCGGTCGAAATCAGGCCAGCGTGCGGTAGAGCCGTCCTTCTCGGCGGACAAGCGTCGGCGGGCCGCCTCACCGACGATGTCGAGTTCTACGTACGCGGCTGTGAGCTCCCTGGCGAGTACAACGACGGATTCCGGGGCCTCCAACAGCACCACGGAGTAGAACATCCAGCGATTGTGCTCGACCTCGATTACGCGAGCGTACAAGCGGTCCAGCTCATCAGCACTCGCACCCTCCCGGAAGCCGATCAACAGACTTCGCCAGGCGAGCTCGAACTGGATGCCAGCACGCAGGAAGTCCGCGTATGCGACGCGAGCGATCCGGATCTCTTCAGCCGCGACGGCCGCTTGAAGTTGCGCCTGGTTCAGTCGTAGTTGGGTGCGCGCCGCCGTAAGGCTGCCCCATATCGCGGCGCCGGCACCGAGACCCGCCCCAATCAGTCCTGCAAGAGCTCCCGTCAGTTCTGCCCCCATAGCGTTCAGCGTTACGCAGAACATTGATTCCATCAAGCATCGCGACTAGTGCGGTATCGCACGCGAACCACGGACTCGTGGTGGGCGCCGGGCCTAGGGACGTTAAGCGTTACGAAAGTCCCACGTGTCAACCCAGTCCGCTTGACCTGCGGAAACAACTGGTGGCGCCACCGCTACGTAGAGTGTATTCTGGGCGTCGTTCGGCCAAGAGTATGTGCCGAATCGCAGAGATTCCCACCAGCCTGCTGGTGGGTTTTTTCGTTTCTGCGCATGTTCCGTCGATGGCCCCGGACCCTGCGGTCTGGGGCCATCGACGTCTCCACGCCCAGGAAGGCAGACTCTTGATGGTCGACGCGTGGCCGATCGTTGGCGCGATTACTTTGCTCGGGCATGCAACGATCCGCGCTTGGCTGCTACGTGGCATTGCTCGCGACGTGCTGAACCGAGCAAACCCCGAGGACATTCCCCGGATTGTGGATGGCCTGGCCAGGCTTCACGAGGTCGAGCCGCCGCTATCGCCAGAGACATTGTCGGCTGGTCCGCATGGACGCGACGATGGGTCTGTGCCGAGGACTGACATCGAGCACCAGTCGTGACCCGCCGACGGACGACGCCGCGTGACTCTGTGGGCGACTCCGCTGTCAGCGGTGCCGCGGCGATCAACTTCTGGACGCTGCTGACCGAGGCGTCCGGCGCGGAAAAGGTCGCGCTCCATGCTGGGCCAGAGCTAGCCGAGCCGTTCAAGCACTTCAACGCTGCTGTTGGCAACTACCGAAACGCAGCTGATGTCGCCTGCTACCTCTACGGGATCAACGACGGCGTGCCCAAGTCCTATGAGGAAACCGCAGTCCGCTTCAACACGTCCGTCAAAGTGGTCAAGTCGGTGGAAGGCGCCGCACTTGACCTGATCCGCATGCTAAGGAACGCTCGCTCACCAGGGAGCAACGATGATCAGCCTGATGTCCTTGACGAACTGCGTGATCTAGCCGCAATCCGATACTTCGGACCGCGCGGCCCTCGACCTCTGCGGAAGGGCGAGGATCGTCCGGACGATCCTTGGAACGGCCAAAGCTGCCTCGTCTGCAACAGCCCTCTGCCCTACGCCGGCACGGGTCGGCCACGCTCCACATGCTCTTCGCGGTGTCGACAACGGCTCTATCGCCTGCGGAAGAACGGCATTCAGCCGAGCCAAATCTCACCGGAGCCCGATCACGTGCCTGCCGCCGCAGAGCGGCCACGTACACACTGGGCACCGCGGCACCAGACCGCAGGGTACGTTTCCTTCGAGGAAGCGGCGCAGGACTTCCGGGACAAGGTCGCCGAGCTCCAGGTGGCGGTTGCCAAGCCCTATTCGCTCATGGTGGGGCATCAGGTCTACGCAGTATGGGAATCCGGGTGGTACTTCAGCACGCTCTTGCGGGACCAGCGACCACCCACCACCGACGCTGCGAGCAGCCGCGCCGTCCTGACCGCTCTTGCACGAATCATCGACGAGCTGGGACGGCTGGCGGAGGCAGACGACGACTACGGCCGCGCCCAGTGGCACAACTCAACGCAGCAGAAAGCCGTCAGCGCTCTTGCCAAGTTCGCGCGGATCGCTACCAAGATCGTCGGGCTGTGTGACGATCTTTCCCGCGCCCGCAGCAACCTTCCGCGCACCGACTATGGCGGTGCGGGCACTACACCTCCCAGCTGAGCAGCACCGGCGGCCCGCAGGGCTAGTCCTTGGCGGAGAGCCGGGCGATGTGGAAGTCCAAGGCCATCTCATCTGCCGTGTCACGGCTCCGGACGTACGCGCACACGAGGCACTGCCCAGACCCGAACCCATACCCGTAGTCATCAATGCCCTGAATGCAGAAGGTATCGAGTCCGCATACGGGGCACTCTTCAAGTTCCTGACCATCCGGATTGTGCTTGGGGTGATACGCGTTCGGGTTCTCCACATCCACCGCCCGACGCGCAGCCTCGTCTTCACCGATGAGATCGAGGAACGCGACCGCCCGCAAGATGGAGGCACGATCGTCTTCGCGTGCTTGATCCCAGACCCTGTCGGACTCCTCACCACTCAGGGAGCGGAGACTCCGGTGATGATCCAGAGCCCGGAGTGCGTCGACGTGTCGCTCTTCAAGGCGTCCTGGACCGCGAGCATGACGGACCTGCTGTGTCTGCGTCACCCCATCGCGCAGCGTCGCCACATCAACCAGCGTATTAAGACCCTGGCTGATACTGGTGTCTGGGATGGGGTAAACGCCTGTCTGTCCGTCCTGCGGAACGCGCTCTGAGATGACGTCCAAGAGCTCCGCTGCGGAACGTACGCGGCCCCTGGCATTGGCCTCAGCGCCTGGCCACTCAAGCGCCACGATCGCCGCAAGGCCGTTTGTTAGAGCTTGATCGAAAACGGCTTCGCAGCCCGGCTGATCTGGGGCCAGACGGACCGTGCACGCTGCGTACACCCAACTTCGTTCCTGCTGCATGGACCCATCTTCGTGGACACGGTCGAGAGAAGCGATGCATTTCACCCGAGGGTGGTCCGGGCGGTTTAACTCGGCTCTCGGCCGTGCGCATAAGCCCAACCTGGCGGCTCGCCCGGCTGACGACCTGAGGTAAGCACACTCCGCTCCGGCACGCGGCAAGGCCGGGGCCGCTTCGCGGTCGCGCTGCGCGCGAGCCTTGCCCCGACCGGCGCGGGCGTGCTTGGCCTGCGGCCCGCCAGCTCGGGCCAAACCGCCCGAGGGGACTCCGGCCCCGACGGCGCGGCAACGCCGACGAGGCCGGCCAGGACACCCAGCGACCATCGTCAGGAGCACGCCCATGACCATCCTCGAACACGAAAGCCTGTGCGCACCGGACGCGCCGTGCGACGAACGCGCTCCCCGTCTCCGTCTCGCCGCCAGCCTCATTGGGCTGGACGCGGCATTCCGCGACATCGCCGATGTCATCGATTCAGCACTCGACCAGTGCGCATGGGCTGATGAGGAGATCGAAGCTGCCCAACTGCGCCACGGCGAAAATGACCGTGGTCCACTGTGGGGGAGCTTTTCTCTGCTGCGTCCGGCAAGTGACCGCCCCTGGCCGGAGTTGCTGTACCGCACACACTGCCGCGAACTGCTCGACCGCGTCGCCGCCGGCGCTGATACGCGCCCGGCCACCGACGCCGAGAAGCTTGCGGTTCTGTCCGCCGCCAGTCAGACGGCGCCGCTGAACGGCGGGGCCGAAACCCTCTACCTGCGCCTGGGTAACCGCCGGTTTCCCAACATCTTCGATCGAGCAGCGGAGGTCCTCGACATGCAGGCATACGAGACGGTCCACGGTAGCCGTGCCGACGAGTACGAGGCCCTTCTCATGCGCAAGCTCTCCCAGCCGTGGCGCACGGCCGGTGCCACCGTAAAGACCGTCGAAGAGCCGGATATCCCGCTGCCCGTGTGAGTCGGATTGGAGCCTGCGGCTCCGGACCGGACAGTCCGGAGCCGCAGGCTCATCCCAGTCCCGCGGCCAGCCTGTTCCCGGACAGATCGCCTCGCTGGGGGCAGCATGGTGTAGGCCAGACGGCTGACTCTCTGGGGCTGATCTGGCATTCCGCTTGACTGCTGCTACGTCCAGCCATCTACGGTTCTTCGTGAGCAGCATGGCTGCTTCCGGCCGACAGTGGCCGGACTGCCGAGTACGACACATGCCCCGGTGCATTCGTGCTCGCGAGAAGGGTGTTGCGCGCCCACCTGTTCTCTTCGGCATGCCGTTGTCCGCAGCGTGTTCGATCAGTGCCGACCGGGAGGCACAGACCAAGGACACCCGCGATGACCCATTCCACCCGTAAGACACTCGCTAAGGTCCGCCGTTCCTACACGGGCGAGACCACCCGGGCAGCCAAGGCCGGAGTCGGCCGAGAGCACCTCGGGCTCGACGCGTGCAGTCCCGCTCAGCTGGAGCTACGCGCTCTGTTGGCTCGGCTGCTGCTGAATTCCGGTGCAGCCAGTGCCCTGTCGTCGCGCAACGGCGTCTCCACACTCACCTGCTACACGATGATCCTCTCGCCGCGATACGACGACCTCGTGATCATCACGCGCGCAGAGCTCAACGTCATGGCGTGGCTCGTTCCCAGGCCCGAGACGAAGTTCTTCGACGAGGTACCGGGACTGCGGTTCGAGGCGGTGAGCAATCACACCCGCGGACTTCGGCTCCGCCACCTCCCCACCGGCGCCCGCATGGTCGTCACTCCAAACATCAACGGCCGGTTCGGTCAGGCCGACGGCGGCGATCACGACTACATCCGGGCAGCCGACATCGACGTCCCGTTGAGCGCCAGCGAGAAGACCTTGCTGTCCGAGCTGCCCGAACCCACGGCTGACGCCCGGGTGCTGCTGGCCGGGCTCGTCACTCGGTTCAGCGCCATCGATGCGAGACGTCAGTGGGCGATCGGGCAGTGGTTCGAGGACCCGCTGAACCGACCCGACCAGCCGCGAGGCTCCCTCACCCGGGCGACATCCCGCCAACTGGCTGGGGATGGCGATGCATGGACACTGCGCTGGGAGGAACACCCCCGCGTCGAGGACGTCGCCAGGGCGCTGACCGACGACGTCGCAGGGCTGCGCGGTGCCCAGGCGGAACGCACGAGCAGGGGCTACACGGTGACCTTCGGGGACGCCTCGCTCGCACTGGCGCGACTGTAGTGCCGGGCCGGGAGCGGCTTGCTGCCCGTACGCAGGACCGCTCCCGCCGGTCGGTCGCCGTCATCGGTGCACCGCAGCATTCCCTCGCCGAGACGGACGTGATGGCGTGCTGACGCCGCTGAACGCCTATTGCAACGTGCAAGCACAGGTGGTCTGTCGTCTCGTCGGCGTCCCTCTCTGAGGCCGATCCCGGCGGTCCGCCCGGCTGACGACCTGAGGTAAGCACACTCCGCTCCGGCACGCGGCAAGGCCGGGGCCGCTTCGCGGTCGCGCTGCGCGCGAGCCTTGCCCCGACCGGCGCGGGCGTGCTTGGCCTGCGGCCCGCCAGCTCGGGCCAATCCGCCCGAGGGGACTCCGGCCCCGACGGCGCGGCAACGCCGACGAGGCCGGCCAGGACACCCACCTCACCTCACCGGAGACCAGCCGTGATCATCTCCTCCACACCGACCTACACCTTCCTCGGACAGTGCCAGCGCTGCATCCGGCCCGTCCGCGCCGAACAGCCGGACACCGCCGGCGACCGGGCACAGCTCACCTGTCCGGAATGCCAGCGCACGGTGCCTGCGAGTCGGCTGTACGCCACGCGCTCGACCACCGCGTGCGACGGGGCCTGCATGAGCGCCGTCGGCCCGAACTGCTCCTGCTCGTGCGAAGGCGCAAACCACGGCCGCAGCTGGTCGACCCTGATCACTGAGGAGCTGACGGTCGGCGACGCGCTTGCGGCGTTCCGCGCGAAGGCCGCCGCAGAGGCAGCTCGACGCGCTGCCCGACTCAAGAGGATCGCCGACGCATTCGCCGCCCGCCACAGGGACGTCGTGGAGTTCCTTCGTGACTACGACGGCGACTTCCAATTCCTCAGCGACATGCAGGACAAGCTCCGCGAGGCCGGCGAGCTGTCCGAGGCGCAGGCCGAAGGGGTGCGCCGCTGCGCCGAGAGGGCGGCGCAGCGCTCCGCGGAGCGGGCCAAGCGCGAGGCAGCACGGGCTAGTGCAGGGCCGGTGCCGACCGGCAAGGTCCGGGTTGAGGGTGTCGTGCTCACGGTGAAGGACTACGACGCGCCGGGTCCGTCCTGGTCCACCACGTACAAGATGCTGGTGGCTCTCGACAACGGTTCGCGTGTCTGGTCCACCGTGCCTAAGGCGTTGGCGATCAGTTACGCCACGACGAAGGGCAACTGGTTCGGGCTCCGGGGCGCCCGGATAGCGTTCACCGCGACCGTCACCGCGAAGAACGGCGATCCGAGCTTCGGCACGGCCTCCCGGCCGACCGGCGCCGAACTGCTCGTCCCCGCGGCTGCCTGACCGAATCGCCTGCGGGCGGCCTGCATCTGCAGGCCGCCCGCGAGCTGGCGAGTTCCATCGATCGACATCGACGCTGGCGGCTGAAGGCATGGCACTGCTTCCGTTCGCAGATCGAAGCCGCAGAGTAGCTGTCATTCACTTTCTGGGGGCCGATACTTGACGGTGACCTCGGTGCCCGGGAAGCGCTGCTCCAGGTCGGCGATGATCCGCGGAGCGACTTCCGTGATGGCTTGGGCAACCGTGACGCCGACGACGGGATCCAAGCCGCTGAGCGGCGTTCCGTCTGGCCACTTTGCTGTCACGCTGAGGGTTGCGATCTGTTGGCCCTCGTCGTTGACGCCGAGCAATTCAATCGGCGACAACCAGACCGTCAGGGTCTCTCCTGCGGGGGTCGGCTGTTCGACCACCGATCCATCCAGCGTCAGCACTCGTCTGGTGTGGCGAGGTTCCAAGTGATGCGGATGCTCCCACCGCTTCCATGGCCACTTGGCTGGCAGGTCACGGTCAGGGTCGAAGGGTGGGAGGTATCCCTCGGATCGCGCCTCTCGAAGCCAGTTGTCGAGGGTCTTTGACTCGACGCGGCCTGCGGCTGCCGTGGGCTTGGTGGGAATGTCGAGGAGTTCCACGAGTGTCTTCCGCGGGCAGAAGCCGGAGCTCTGCGCCGCGCTGTAGATGCGCGAGACCGTCCGTGCTCGTCGAGCCTTGTCGCGGGAGCCGAATCCGGGGAAGTCGACCTTGAGCATGTCGAGCAGTAGCAGGCCGGAGCCGCCGCCCCACTGGGCTTCGGCAGCGGTCTTGATCTCTTCGACGACCTTCGGCGGTGGCTTGCGGACGTTCTTGTGAGCCTCTACCGGAGGAATCGCCCGGTAACCCCTGGCCTTGGGGACGAGGCGGCCCCCATCGGGTACATACGACAAGTCAACCTCGAAGACCCACCCGGACCACCCGGCATAGTCGTGGAAGACCACACCGGTCAGGCTCCACCGAATCTCGACCACGGCATTGAGTCTTCCACTCCGATTGCGCCTCCGGCGGACTGACCTCGAAACCACCCGCTTGTTGGGGGACAGTCCGGGAACCGCTCTCAGCCCGACGCTTCGGACATGGCGAATGACGACACGATGACCTGTCCGGACTGCGGTGGCTCTGGCACTTCCCCGCGCGATGGTGAGACGTGCGAGATGTGCCAGGGGGTGGGAGAGATCCCCAGGTAGCGAGGCTCTACCGCATGAGGAATCGCAACCCTTTGGGGCACTGCTTGTTGACTGCGAGAGGCGAATGCTGCGGCAACTACGAGTGGTGAGGACCGTCGGCAGTAAACGCGTCGACAGGCGGGGTCCGACCCGATCCGTCGCCAGAGGGAAGCAGGTGACCGGGGGCGCCGCAAGGGCCGGGGCCGCTTCGCGGTCGCGCTACGCGCGAACCCTTGCCCCGTCCCCGGTCGCCTGCTTGGCCTGCGGCCCGCCAGCTCGGGGCGAACGCCCCGGCCACATCGACCGGCAAGGAGCCGCCGCCATGCACGACACCGCGACCCGTCTCACCGACCACGACACATACCGCGTCTTCGTCAACGGCCTGCTGGCCAGTCCGCAGCCGGCCGCCGAGGCGATCGGCGCCCAGGCGGGAACGATGATGCGCACGCTGAGCGATCCGTACGCCACGGCCTACCTGCTCGGCTGCTGCGGCGTTGCGAACGCGGCAACCCGGATCATCCAGATCATCGACGCGCTGCCCCTGCACGACGCGCTGCCGAGCACCGCTGCCGCCGCATGCTTCGTCAAGGCGTTCGCCAGCCTCGCGCTCGACGAACAGGTCGATGCGTTCTGCCTGTTGACCGCCGCTCTGGGATTCGACCCGGGCCACATCGCGTCGCGGTGGCTGATGGTGGCGCTGAACACCGGGATGCCGGATGAAGTCGTTCAGAAGCTGGCGTTGACCATGTTCGAGGCTCTGGCTGGCGGCGATCGCTGAGCCACCAACGGCGCGAGCGCGCCGGACACTCGATCCGGTGCGCTCGGCTGCCGCTGCCCGGCGTGCGTCGCCGCTCGCCCGAGTCACAGCTACTGCTGCGGGATCGTCCAACGGAGCAGCGTTCCGCCATCCTCTGCCGGAACCAGCGTCACCGGGTACACCTGGCCGAAGGCCCGCTCTCCGCCGTGGCGCATCGCGTGGTCTCCCGGGCTCCAGCCGATCCCCATCACCTGGCAGCCCGCCGTCTCGATCGTCGCGGCCTGAAGCGGGTGCGCCCAACCGGCGCGGCGGACGAGATGGTGATGGGTGTGCTCGTCGATCGACACCTTCACGCCGCGGCCCCGGCTGTCGGCTTCCCACGCCGCGAGCCGGTCGGCGAGCTGCCTCGCCTCCGGCACTGGGAGGTCGAGCAGGCCGAAGACGCCAGGCCGGCCTAGCGCCGCCAGGTCCCGGCCGCCGAACTCGCCGTGTGCCTCCTGTGCGAGCGCTCCCCAGAACGTGACGTCGGCAAGGGCGTCGATCGACGCGCTGCCGATTCCGCTCCAAGAGTCGAGACCGGCCCCATCACCGAGCAGCATGCCGCAGTGGTCCACCGGCAGATCACCGAGCAAGACCGTGGTCTGGTCTGCTGTGGTCCACGGTCGCCCGAGGTCCATCTGAAGCGTCGCGATCGTTGGCGCTCCGTCGAACAGGGACGTCGCCACCGTGGCCGAGACCGGCAGCGGGCGGTCCGAAGATGTCGCGACCGCGACCGCCTCGCACTCGAACTGTCGGAGGTATCCGCCGCCGGAGTCGATGGCGGCGGCAGCCCGCCGGGACAGCGGCTCGCCGATCACCGACCAGTAGTCGATCCAGCCGGCCATGCCCAACACCAACACGCCGGACGGTGCTGTCACCTCGCCGATCTGCACAAACTCCGAACCCACGGCGTCCATCATGCCCACCGCCTCCCACGGGCTGGCTGAAGCGACCGCATCGCCGACACGCTGGTCCCGTTCGGTAACGACCATGGCCCGTGGTCGCGGTGGGTGGGGGTCGGGGTGCCCACCCCTCGTTCTGTCGCCAGAGGGAAGCAGAGTCGAGCGGTGCGCCGCAAGGGCCAGGCCGCTCCGCGGTCGCGCTGCGCGCGAGCCCTTGCCCCACACCGCTCGACCCCGCTTGGCCTGCGGCCCGCCAGCTCGGGGCGAACACCCCGACCCCCACCCACCGCTTGGGAGCCGTCATGCCCGTCACCGCAACCCTCATGCCCGCGACAGTCCTTGATGCGGTCCACCGTGAGCTGATCGATCAACTGATGAACACCGCAGCCCCGGCCTGGTTCGCGATCGCTGACGACGAGGAAACGGCACTGCTCGCCGCGCTGGATAGTGACGCAGCCCGTGACTACCTCGCCTCCGGATGCGCAACGGTTGACGGTGCCTGGCGAGTCTTCGACCTTCTGAGCCCGCTGGACCGCAGCACGGCGACGCCCAGCCAGGCTGCCGCAGTGGCCGCGGTCCTCGCGCTGGCCGCGTGCGCGCTGAACATGCGCGAGCACGGTGCCGCTCACCTGGGACAGGTCCAGGACATCGACGCTCAGCACCCCTTCGTGGAGCTGATCCTCACCGAGTGGGACCGCAACGCCGACGCCCAGTCGTTCCGCACCGCCGCCGCCGCCGCACTTGGCGCAGGCACCGCGGAGGTCTGACCGCTTCGGCTGGAGAGGAGCGGATCCCGCTCCGCTCCAGCCGAAGCACGAGAGGAGAATCGCGTGTTCGACGACCACCCCACCAACACCGACCGTGCCGCTTGGGCAGCAGCTGCCACCGCAACCTTCGGCCGTCTCACCGGCCAAAACGACCCGTCGTATCTGGTCGACCCGGAAGCCATCGCCGAGATCGCAGGCGACCTGATCTGCGATCTGCTCCACTTCGTGAACGCCGCTGGCGGCGACCCGGTCACAGTCACGTACAACGCCATCGGCCATTTCGAGTACGAGGTGGCCGAGGAAGCCGACGAGGCCGCCGTCCAACTTGAAGCCGGAACCCCGCCGATGGTCTTGGTCGACGGCATCGCGTATCCGCCGGGACACGAGCTGACTGTTGCTGATCGTGCGCCGCACGACCAGCAGGCTCTTTCCCTCACTGCGCTGAACCGCCGCGCGTGGTGGGAGCGAGCCGCAAGTGCCGTCGCAACCTGGTGGTACTGCACTGTCTATCGCCTTACCGGCCGCAAGCCGATCTGACGGCCGCGATGGACGTTCTGGCCCACGAGCCGAACGTCCATCGCAGTGCGAGGCGTGGCCCCTGCCGCGTCCGCCGATATGCGGCGGCAGTTCGCCGACGCCTCCGACGAGGCTAGCGCCGAGGCGGTGGTGCTGCCGTACCGGCGCCTGGAGCCGGAAGCCGGGTCCGCGCGCTCCGGCGAGCTGTTCGCCCGAGCCGTCTACGTCCCTATCGCGCCCCCCGGAATACGCGTCGCCCGAAGCCGAACCCCGCCGGCCCACCCGCAGGAGCGGGCGGGCCTTTCGCATGCTCACGCCGCCTCCCCTTCGACGGATGCCGTGACCGCCGGACCGGCCTGCGCCATCATCCCTCGCACAGCGCCCACGCTGAGCCCGCACAGCTCGGCGATCTCCGCGTTCGTCAGGTTCAGCCCGCGCAGAGCCCGCACCGACTCCGCAGCCTTCCGCTCGAACTCCGCCGCCGACGCCTCGCCATCGGCGATCGCCTTCTCGGCAACCGCCTTGGCCCGCTCCCGAACCCTCTGCGCCTCCAGCAGCGCATCCAGCAGCGCCGCAGTCCCCGCCTCGATCAGATCGTCCTGCCGCGCCCGCGCCGCTTCCCGTTCCGCACGCAGCATCTTCGCCCTGCGTACAGCCTCCGCCCGCGAACCCGTCGCCCGACGAGCCATGAACATCACCGACTTCCCTAGATAGACCATAGTCCAATTCGGAGTCGAGACTATAGACTAGATCGCATGGGAAGTGTCAAGACGCAGTCCGCTCGCGCGGACCGCCACGCACAGCGCGACGCCGCACGGCGATCGCGCAGCGACGCATTCCCTCGCCCGGCCATCACCACGGCCATCCACCAGCAGGCCGCCGTCATTACCGGCCAGCAGCAGACCACCGAGAAGCCGACAAGACACCTCTTGCACCAGCTTCAAGATCACTTCAGCGCTGTCCGAATTGACCGATTCACCGTTTCAGCTTCACGGCGGTGGTCGCGTTGATGACCATGCACAAGCTCACCGCCGGAGACGGCTACACCTACCTCACTCGGCACATCGCCGGGGGCGACGTCGACCGCGTTCGAGGGCAGGACGCGGCGGACTACTACACCGCCAAGGGCAACCCTCCGGGGATGTGGGTCGGCCGCGGAGCACCGCTCCTGAACGTCGCCGGCCAGCAGGTCACCGAGGACCAAATGCGGCACGTCTTCGGTTCCGGGATGCACCCCGACGCCGACCGGATCATCGCCGATTACCTCGATGAGCATCTGCGCGCCGACATGACCGATCGGCAGCTCGCAAAGGTCCGCGCCGACGCCATCAAGGCCGCGACGCTCGGGACAGCGTTCCCGGCCTATGAGCCGCTGGCCCGGTTCGACTCCCGCGTCACCGAACGGCTGGAGCAGATCCGCGAGACCACCGGCCGGGCCCCTACCGAGGCCGAGATCAAGAAGATCCACACCGAGGAGTCACGGCGAGCTCGCGCCGCCGTTGCGGGTTTCGACCTCGTGTTCGCGCCGGTCAAAAGCGCCGCGCTGGTGTGGGCATTAGACGAGCGGCCCGAGGTCCGAGCCGCGGTGCGCGAGGCGCACGAGGCTGCCCGGGACGCCGCGTTGGAGATCCTGGAGACCCATGCCGCCTACACCCGCACCGGCCGCGGCGGCATCGCGCAGATCGAGACCCGGGGCTTGGTCGCCGCCCGGTTCGACCACTTCGACTCCCGCGCCGGCGACCCGAACCTGCACACCCACGTCGCGATCTCCTCCAAGGTGCAGGGTGTCGACGGCATCTGGCGCTCGCTCGATGCTCGCGCGCTCTACAAGATGACGGTAGCGGTCAGCGAGTTCTACAACACCCGCTTCGAGACCGAGCTGACGACGCGGACCGGAGTGTCCTGGACTGAGCGTCCGGACACCACCGGCAAGCGGGAACCGGTGCGCGAGATCGCCGGGATCGACCCGAAGATGGTCGCGCACTTCTCCTCCCGTCGGACTGAGATCGAGGCGCGATACGAGCAGCTGCTGCGCGGCTTCCGCCGCGAGCACGGATACGACCCGTCCCGTGCGGTCTGCCACGACCTTGCCCGGCAAGCGAATCTGGAGACCCGCGAGGGTAAGAAGGCGCCGCGTTCTCTGGCCGAGATGCGGGAGGACTGGAGGGTCTCGCTCACCGACACCTTCGGGCGCAAAGCGGTCCGCGACCTGATGGCCGCGGTCCCGGGAACCGCCGCAGAGCAGGCCGCGAAGAAGGCCGATCCGGTCGACGTCGACGCGATCGCGGCGGCCGTCGTGGACCGTGTCGGACAGAACCGCTCGACCTGGACGGTGTGGAACCTTCGCGCCGAAGCCGAGCGCGCGGCTCGGATCGAGCACGGCGTCTCCACCCCTGCCGAGCACCAAGAGCTGGTCTCCGCGATCGTCGCCGCTGCCGTATCTCCGGCGCACTCGATCCGAGTCGATGCTCCGGCGCTGCTGGACGAGCCGGCCTCGCTGCGCCGCGCCGACAGGGAGTCTGTGTTCACCGAGCACGGCGCCGCGAAGTTCACCTCCGCGGCGATCCTGGCCGCCGAAACCCGGCTGGTCGAAGCCGCCACGACGCGCACCGCCTTCGGCGCTACCGCCGCCCGGGTCGGCGCGGTGCTGGACGGATTCGAGGCCCGATCCGGCGTCCGGCTGGACGCCGGCCAGCACCACATGGCCACGGCCTTCGCCGTCGACGACCGCCTTGTGGTCGCCGGAATCGGTCCGGCGGGCTCGGGCAAGACGACCGCGATGCGCGCTTACGCCGAGGCCGTCGCCGCCTCCGGACAGCGCCTTATACCCCTGGCCACCTCGTCGGCAGCGGCCGATGTCCTCGCCCGCGACCTGGGCGCCAAGGCCGAGAACCTGCACAAGTTCCTGCACGAGTACTCCGACGCGCCGACCGCCGGCGCGTCCAAGGCGCTGTGGAACGGGACCGGCATTCCGGCTTGGGCCCGCGGGTTCGCGCTGCGTCCCGGCGACGTCGTCCTGGTCGACGAAGCGGGCATGGCCGGCACGTTCAACCTTGACCGCCTCGTCCAGATCGCCGCGCACCGCGGAGCTGTCGTGCGGCTGCTGGGCGACTACCGGCAGCTCGGCGCGGTCGAATCCGGAGGCGCGCTGCGGCTGATCGCCAACCAGGCCGGAGCGGTCGAGTTGAGCACGCTGCACCGCTTCAACAACCCGCGCGAGGCCGAGGCCACCCTCAAGGTGCGCGTCGGCGACAGCTCCGCACTCGACTTCTACGCCGACGCCGGGCGCATCCGCTCCGGCTCCGCTCAAGGCATGATCGAAGCCGCCTACGCCGGGTGGAAGACAGACATGCTCGCCGGCAAGAAGACCATCATGGCCGCGGCCACCACCGCCGACGTCACCGCGCTGTCCGCACAGGCACGACTCGACCGTATCGAGGCCGGCCACGTCGAAGCCGACGGCGCACGGCTGCGAGACGGGAACCTCGCTGGCCGCGGAGACTGGATCGTCACCCGCGACAACGACCGCAAGAACAAGGTGTCGCGCGGCCGGGACTGGGTGAAGAACGGCGACGCCTGGACCGTCACTAAACGCCACCGCGACGGATCACTGACCGTCAAGAACATCGAGCACCAGGGCACCGTCCGGCTCTCGGCAGAGTACGTCTCGGCCCACGTTGAGCTGCTGTATGCGACCACGACCAACCGCGCCCAGGGCTCCACGGTGGACACCGCCCACCCGCTCATCACCGCCGAGATGAGCCGCGAGAACCTGTACGTGATCCTCTCCCGCGCCCAAGAACGGACGTCGCTCTACGTCGAGACCCACGAACTGCTCCCGTTCGACGAAGACGATCGCTTGGACCGGGTGAAGAACGACCCGCGCCAGTTCGCCGCACGCGAAGTCCTCACCGCCATCCTCAACCGCGAGGGCAACGAGATCTCTGCGACCGAGGCCATCGCCGCATCCCAGCAGGCCGCCGGATCTTTGGCGACCATCGCCCCGCGCTTCCAGCACGCCCTTGAGACCGCCGTCCGGCCCGCCTACAAGGAACTCGTCTACAAGACGTTCACTGTCGACGACGGCACCGAGACCGGCGACACCTCGATCCCCGACGCCATCGCCACCGGCCCCGGCTACGCCAAGCTGCGCCGCACCCTCCTGGCCAGCGACCAGGCCGGCCACAGCCCCGCCGCGTTGCTCGCCCGAGCCGCCAACGACATCGGGATCACCGACGCCGACAGCCTGTCCGAACAGCCCGCCGCGGACCTCGCGCGCCGGATCAACACGCTGCTCGATCTCCGCCACACCGCCGCTCCCGAGCAGGACCGGCGGCCGGCCAGGCTTCCCGCCTGGTACTCGATTCCGACTGCCGCGGACGTCTCCGCCGCCGCCGACATCCCGCCCTACCTGCGTCACGCCCAGGACGTGATCGCCAGCCGCGTCGACCAACTCGCGGACATCGCGCTTGCCGAGCGGCCCGCATGGCTCACCGCGCTCGGACCGGTCCCCGACGACGAACATGCCGTGACCGACTGGCGTCGGCATGTCGCGGCCGTCGCGGCGTACCGGGACCAGCACCAGATCACGTCCGACGATCCGCGGCAGGTTCTCGGCTCGCATTCGGACGCCGACGACGTTTCTGGAACGCCATACCGCCACGCGTTGCAAGCCGTCCTTGCAGCACGCGACATCAACCACCTTGATGACCACTCTGACCCTCGTGAGATCTACCGCACCCTGCCGCAAGGTGCACGGCAGAGAGTCGATCTCACGCTCACCGATTCACTCGGGGCCCTGTTCCTTGTTGCCGGGGCGTCCGCCCAAGAGCGGCCGGCCTTGCTCCCCGAGCACGTCGAGCACCTGCGGCTCGCGCTACTCGCACACGGGCACTTGGGGCAGCGCGAGCAGAGTCAGGCCGACGATGGAACGCCGTCGCCCCGGCCAGTGGAGATGAGCCTCGCCGACCGCCGCCGAGCAACGCGCGACGCCGAACGGGCGGCTCGGCGTGAACGAGTCCTCAGCGGTCAAGGTCCGGATCGAACATCCTCGCGCCAGCAGCGACGGGGGCAGCCGGTCACCAAGCGCTTGACTGAGCAACAGGAGGCACCGCGCCTGATTGAGCAGCCTCAGCAGGTGCAGCAACCGGGCCGACAGATCGGGATGTAACGACGAACCGCCCCGGTATCCTGGCATCCATGACCTCGCCTGGAGTCCCCATTCGCGTTCGCTTTGCGCCTAGCCCAACTGGCATGTTCCACGTCGGCGGCGCCCGGTCTGCTCTGTACAACTGGGCGACGGCGCGGCAACAAGGCGGGACGTTCGTTCTTCGGATCGAGGACACCGACGCCGCCCGGAACAAGCCCGAATGGACTGAGGGGATCATCAGCGCGCTTGCGGCTATCGGGATCTCGACTGCCGATCCGGCGTTCGAGGGTCCGTACTTTCAATCCCAGAATGCCGATCGTCATCGCAAGGCAGCCGAGCAGCTGTTGGCTGCCGGTCGCGCATACTACTGCGACTGCACCCGTGAGCAGGTCGCGGAGCGCACAGGTTCCGAGCAGCTCGGCTACGACGGCTTCTGCCGTGATCGCGGACTTGCGTATGAGCCGGGCCGGGCCATGCGCTTCCGGACTCCCGATGAGGGTCAGACGGTCGTCGTCGACCTGATCCGAGGCACGCCGTCGTTCCCGAACTCGGCGATCGAGGACTTCGTGATCGCCCGAGGAGACGGCAGCCCTGTCTTCCTTCTGGCCAACGTCGTCGATGACCTGGACGAGGGGATCACCGAAGTTATCCGGGGTGAGGAACACCTGTCGAACACCCCCAAGCAGCAGTTGCTGTGGGAAGCGCTCGGCGCGACGCCGCCGATCTGGGCGCACCTCCCGGTCATCGTCAACGAGAAGCGGCAGAAGCTCTCCAAGCGGCGTGACAAGGTGGCCTTGGAGGACTATCTGTCCGAGGGCTACCTGCCGGCTGCGATGGTGAACTACCTCATGCTGCTGGGCTGGGGTCCGAAGGACGGCGTGGAGCTGCGGCCGTACTCGGAGCTGGAAGAACTGTTCCGCGTCGAGGACGTCAACAACTCGTCGGCCTTCTTCGATGTGCGCAAGCTGGCGTCGTTCAACGGCGAGTACATCCGTGCGCTCACTGCTACGGACTTCGTCGAGGCATGCCAGCCCTGGCTACGGTCACCGCGCGCTCCGTGGGCTCCGGAAGACTTTGACGCCTCCGTGTTTGAGCAGGTCGCGCCGCTCGTCCAGACCAGGATCACCGTGCTGGGCGAGGTCGTCGATTATGTCGACTTCCTGTTCCTGCCCGCACCGGTCCACGATGAGCAGTCCTGGTCCAAGGCGATGAAGCCGGGGGCGGCGGACATGTTGCGCGGGTCCCGGGACGCGCTGGCGGGTTGCGACTGGCGTGCCGCAGACATCCAGACGGCGTTGGAGGGCGTCGCGGCGTCTCTGGAGCTGAAGATGGGCAAAGCCCAGGCTCCTGTGCGAGTCGCCGTGACGGGACGTACGGTCGGATTCCCGCTGTTCGAGTCGCTGGAGAGCCTGGGCCGCGAGCGGACTCTCAGCCGTCTTGACGCTGCTCTGGCCAAGCTGGGTTGAGTCGCAGGGGCGCCGCCCCGAACCATTCCGGCCTGGCCTGCTCCAGCTGGTTTGCCAGCTGGAGCAGGAGTCCGTCCTGGTTGGGTGACCCGTAGAGCATCACCCCGATCGGTAGCCCGTCCGTTCCGAGGCCGGCAGGAACCGCCAGCCCCGGAACGCCTGTCTCGTTGCCGAACGCGGTGTACCGCGCGGCGGCGCGGAAGCCGGCCAAGAACTCCTCGGGCGGGCTGTCGCTGGCGAGTGATAGCGGCCCGTTGGCCAATGGGACTGGGCCGGAATACACGGGCGTCAGCAGGACGTCGACCTCAGTGAACAGGCGCGCAGCGCGAGCGCTGTGACGGGCGTTGCCGTACAGCGCGCGTCGTAGGTCCGACACGGACAACTTGTCGAACTCGTCGAGAAGGTAGCGGTTCTGGGGCATGAGGCGCCGTTCGAGTTCGGCGCGGGAAAGGCCCTGCTGGGCTGCGATGTCGAACCAGTGTCCTGTGGTGGCGACCCAGCCGACGGTGAAGTCCTGCCAGAACGGTTCCCAGTCGCAGATCGCGTCGTCGTCGACTTCGCGTGTTGAGTGGCCGAGTCCGGCAAGCAGCCGTCCGACGTCGGCGACGCGTTCGGCGATCGTCGGGTCGCAACCTCCGGGCAGGCCCCATGAGCTCGTCGAGACTCCGATGCGCACAGGAGGCACGTCGGAGTCGAGCAGGTGTCGGAACTCGGTTGATGGCCGGGCCGCGGCGATGAAGTTGCTGCCGGCGTGCGGCCGGATCATGTAATCGAGCGCTGCGGCCTGGTCACGAACGGTGCGGGTTAGGACCCCTTCCTGGACTCGGTGGTTCGCCAGTTCGTTGGTTCCTGTCGGGGGTGGCAGTAGCCCTCGGGTTGGCTTGAGCCCGACCAGGCCGGTGAACGCGGCGGGAACGCGAACGGAGCCTGCGGCGTCACCGCCTTTGGCGATAGGGACCACGCCTGCTGCGACCAGGGCGGCGCTGCCTCCTGAGGACCCGCCGGGGGTCCGGTCCAGGTTCCAGGGGTTGCGTGCGATGACCAGCGCACCGTCTTGGGTGTATGTCGTGTCGAACGCCTTGCCCCATTCCGGCAGGCTGCTGCGCCCGATGAGGTTGAACCCCGCCGCCCGCAGGTTGGTGGTCAGCGGGCAGTCCTGGGCGCAGATCTGTCCGGTCGCCAGTGGCGACCCCCATTCACGCAGGCGGCCGGCCATCCCCGAGCCGGAGTCCTTCATGAACAGTGGTGCGCCGTAGAACAGTCCGGATCGGTCGGCGCCGGTGGACTCGGGGTCGGCCACGGCGTCGGCGAACAGCTCCACGACCGCGCCGAGCGCCAACCCGAAGCGGTCCACCGCAGCGCCGGCCTGCTCTGCGACCTGCTCGGCGGTGACGGCTCCGCGGCGGACATGGTCGGCGAGCGCAAGTGCGTCGGCGGTGAACCACTCGGTCCAGGAAAACGGCAGGCTCACGGGGAAGTCTCGCTCTCTTGAGGCGTCAGCGAAGGTCGACGAGTCGGTGCTCGGTGTTCGCCGGCTCGGCGGGCATCGACCACAGGGGGCAGATCGGAATGGTTGTCCGGTCGCATTCGGAGCTGACCAGCGTGCGGTTGAGGTGGTCGTAGGCCGCGCAACCTCCCCCGCACACGTCGGCGTGGCCGCACCCCCGGCAGTTCGCGGAGATCTTGTTGACGAGCGTCAGCTCGGTCGGCCCCGTGGCTGTGCGCGGCTCAATGACGCCGTCGCGGAACGTGCCGTAGTGCAGATCGGTGTCGAAGAACGCCGAGCAGATGTACACCCGGCCGTCCGGGAAGATCGCCAGGCGTTCGAGATTCCGGGCGGTGCAGCCTCGGTAGCCCTGGGCGGCCAGGACCGGCAGACGGGCGGCGGGGACGAAGGACGGAGGGAAGAACACCCGGAGCCGGCGCCCGGCGGCCCAGCCGGTGATCTGGTCGCACAGTTCCATCCATCGCTCGGGCGGGAGCTGAAGGTGCGGCTTGTCCAGGCCGAGCCCGGTCGGGGTGAAGTAGTGGAAGGACAGCATCTCCAGCCCCAGATCGTCGGCGAAGGCGATCGCGTCCTGGACGTCGGCCACATTGTCGGACGTGATCGTGAAGATGGCGCGCGTCTGGAATCCCGCGTCGATGGCGCGGCGCATGCTGCCCACCAGCGGTCGCCACGTGTTCGGACCCCGCATCGCTTCATGCGTCTGCTCGCGGGCGCCGTCCATAGAGAAGGAGAAGGAGTCCAGCCGGCCTTCGAGGACCGGCCAGACCTTCTGAGGGATCAGCCCGTTGGAGGTGAGCACGACCTTGTAGTTCTGCTGCTCGCAGATGTCCAGGATCTGTTCGAGCTGCGGGTGTGTGGTCGGCTCACCGCCGAGCAGGTAGACCTTGTACTGGCCGTACGCGATCCGCAGGGTGGACAGGATCTCCTCCACCCTCTCAGGGGTCATGCGCCTGGCCATGTCCAGCCGGTCGCCCATGTAGCAGTGCTTGCAGCGCAGTTGGCAGTGCTCGGTGATGTACAAGAACAGGAACGGCTCCTTGACCGCCGTGGCGTGTACTGCGTCGGCGGTGAGTGTCGCTGGCATCGTCGAGACTCCTCTTCCTAGCGAAGGGCGTGCAGCGCGTCCGCGGGGCGCTGGCCCCAGGCGGACATGGTCCACAGCAGGCAGATGGGGGTGACCTCCCGGTCGCAGGAGTACCAGCCGTCCTGGTAGGCGGGGATCTGGGAGTACGCCGGGCAGCCGCCTCCGCAGGTGCCTGTCAGCGAGCAGCCGTGGCACACCGGGTCGGAGGCCAGGTAGGCGTTCATCTCGTTGTCCGGAGAGGGGTTGATGACCAGCCGGCCGTCGGTGAAGCGCGCGTAGTGGCGCTCGCCGTCCATGAAGACCGGGCAGGCGTAGACCGTGCCGTCGGGGTAGACGTGCGGCCGGTCCAGGGTGCGTGCCGGGCAGCCGGGGTAGCCGCGGTCGGCCAGCAGCTCCTGGGCGTCGGCGGTGACGAAGGTCGGCGGGTAGTAGACCGCGAGGCGTGGCTCGGGCGGGTACGCCTCGATCTCGGCGCAGAACTCCATCCACTCCGCCGGTGCCAGCGGCTCAAGGAACCGGCCGCCGTTGCCGGTGCGCCCCAGGGTGTGGAAGGACAGGGTGCTCACGCCCAGGTCCGCCAGGAACGGGATCAAGTCCAAGATGCCCTCCCGGTTCGCCCGGGAGACGGTCGTCTGGATGCGGATCTGGTAGCCGAGCTCGGCGGCCGTGCGGATGCGCGCTGTGACCTGGTCGAAGTTGTGGGGGTTGCCGCGGATGCGGCGGTGGACGGCCGGGTCGGCCGACTCCAGGCTGAAGTTGAACGAGTTCAGCAGCTCCGGCGGCATCCGGCCGAACAACGCCTCGTCGAAGTCGCCGTTGCTGCTGATCGTGACCTGATAGTCCCGCTCGCGTGCTGCGGTGACCATCTCCGGGAGCTGGGGGTGCATCGTGGGCTCGCCGCCAAGGAGGTAGACCTTGTCGTGCCCGCCAGTGATCTTGAAGTAGTCCATGATCTGGATGGCGAGCTCCAGGCTCATGGTGTTGGCGGCGTTGAGCCGGTCGTTGCCCACGTAGCAGTGCCGGCAGCGCAGCTGGCAGGCCGTGGTGGGGTACAGGAAGAGGTAGCGCTCGCGGGGTTGGGCGTAGATCGGGCGTCGCGTTGTCGGCATGCCCAAGGAGACGGCGGTCATCGTGGTCCTTCCGGTTCGATGTGGAGGAAGGCGAGGCACTGTGCGGAAAGCAGGGCAGCGAATGCCTGCGGAGCCTGAGGCAGTGGGCAGGAGCGAGGGTCGGCCGGCGGTTCGGCGACGACTGGCTGATCAGCCAGGGCAGCAGCGCGTTCGGCCATTTCCGTTCCGAACCAGCGGTCGAGGCCGACGCCGACGGGGGTGTCTGTCCATCCCGTGGTGGCCTCGCGCTCCAGCCAGGTCATCGCGAGGCGGTGCTGCGGGCTTGGGACGGGGAGCCGTAGTGATCCCTTGTGGTCCTGAACGCGCGGCATGGGCCAGCGGCGGAAGTATTCGGCGGCGCGTTGTTCGAGTGGGGGCAGGAGCCCACCGGGGTCATGGATCGCGGTCTTCGGGTCGGCGAGGAACTTGAAGACGACGTCGCCTTTTCGGAACACAGACAGTGGGCAGTCCGCCAGGTAGCACGCGGAGCGTTGAACGGCGGGGACGGTGGTGATGCACTGCTCGGTAAACGCGAGCAGGCGCTCCAAGGCCGTCGTCGTGAAGATCTCGCCGCAGTGATCGAAATCGAGCTTCGCGTCGCGGTGCAGCTGGCGTAGCCGCTCGGCGTAGGCGCGCTCGCGCTCCAGGTCAGATTCTCTGATCACGACGAACGCGTCGACGTCGCTTCCGGGCTTTTGGCTGCCGCGGGCATAAGAGCCCCCGACGAACGCAGCGACGGCGTTGTCAGCGAAAACGTCCAGCGCCGCGTCGACGGCCTCCTGTGTGACTGTCACCCCCACCCATATGGAGGCTCCAGACGTGCGTGTCGCGACGCCGAGAATGTCAGTCGCAGCTGCCAGACCACCGACCGCGGCTTGCAGTATTCCCTGGGCCAGGCCCGAACAGTCGCCCACGGCATACAGCCCCGGCAGCGTGGTCTGCATGCCGGCCGTCAGCTCCAGCTCGTCCCACAGGCTCTCCAGCTCCAACCCGACGACACCGACCTGATCGGTGGCGTCGGATTCAGTGAAGATCGCCATCAGCTCCACGAACGAGTCCGTCAGGGCGGCGTGGACTTCTGGCGGGAGGATTCCTGCCAGGTTCGCGATCCTGTAGTCCTTCAAGGAAGGAGTGAAGCCCGCACGCGCGGCGAACTCGTCGAGGTCACTACAGCTCAGCCGGCCGTCACGGAAGTCCGGGAACCACTGGAGTACCGGCTTTCCCGGCCGATCGTCACGCAGGGCACGGTACGGCGCGAGCAGGTGCGCCTCCACCCAAGACGTGTCCCGCGGTAGCCCGCTGGCGTCCTTCAACTGCGCGAGCAGTGCGAAGTTGGCGGTGCCCCCTTCTTCGTCTTCAGGGATCACATGCCCGTCCAACAGGGTGTGCGTGCCGTAGTCAGTGAATTTGATACGCCCACCGCCGGGGCCGGCGCAGAAACAGAACGTCTTCACCTTCACTCCGTGGCGGACCATGGTCGTCTTGAAATCGCCGTGAATCTCGGCGCCGCGCTGCAAGAGTTCCTTGGGGCACTCGAACCGGACACCGACCGAGGGCGTCGGGTCGGAGAACTTGACGCCCAGGTCTCTGATCTGGCCGTGCCACCAGCGCTGCCCTCGGCGGCCGACGGCTACGACCACCGCACCGGCCCGCACCACCTCAGCGGCCGCGTGTACCTGCGACAGCTCGACGGTCCATCGCCCGCCGTCGTCGGGGCGGATCGACCGGACGTCGGTGAGCATGCGTAGTTCGAGAGTCGATCGTGCGGCAAGCCGACCGTGAACCCGACCTATCAGGGTGCGGACTTGTTCGGCGGAGAGGGACGCGACCGGATAGTCCTTGACCGGCACGGGCGACGACGCAGCCGCACCGCAGAACGCAGGAACGTCGTCTCCGCAAAGGAGCTTGATCACTTCATCGGTGAGCTGTTCGACTCGGCCGACCTCAAGGAGTTCCGCCAGCCGCCGGCCGCTAGGGAATCGCGACAGCTTCACACCGTCGCCAAAGTGGATCGAGCCGCCAAAGCCGGAGATGACGTTGCAGACGCCTCGGCACCCGTGGCAGGCCCTGCCCATGTCCACCGGACAAGTGCGGCGCTGGTACGGACGGCCCGCGTCGACCAGCAGCACCCGCGCACCGGCCTCAGACAGGGAGTCGGCTGCGACAATTCCACCGGGTCCTGCGCCGACGACGAGTACATCGACATCAGTTGTCATGACTGCCCCCCAGCTGTCGATCTATCCATAGACGAGCAGCTGCGGCCCGATCGGCGATGCCGCGGTTCGCTTCTTCGATGGCTTCGAGCACGACCGGGTGGTGCAGGTGTAGGTAAGCGGGCCTGTCGCTCATCGTCCGGGTCGCGCACAGATCGATAACCGCGAGGCAGTTTGCTCGCTCGGAGATCTCGACAACGCGCGTTCGGTGCTCCCCCTCAAGACCGTGTGTCGCCAGGACTACGTTGTAGCCCTGATCGGCCAGGTCAGGGCTGAACGAGTCGATGCGTGACGCCGCAGCGCGGACACCAGAGCCAGCCAACTGGCGGCGAAGCCGCTTAGGGCTTCGAGTGATCAAGACAACGGAGCGTGTAGGCGCCAGCTCCGCCGCTATCGCCTGTGCCAGCATTCCCCCACCGATCACGACAGCGGTGGTGTCTGCTGGCGAGCAGTCATCAAGGAGCATCCGCGCCAGCTGCGAGTAGTCCAAGGCTGCTCGGAGATCAAATCGGCGGCGAGCCTCGGCAGCCGTGGCAAGGGACTCGACGGCGGCGCCGGCGAGAAGGTGCTCGGGAGGGAGGCCCTGGAATGCCGCGTGAACCTGCTGGTAGACGAAGCTCTCGCCTACGATCAGAGAGGTCGTCCCGGCCGCGATTTGAGCAAGACGAGCTGCAACAGCATCGTGGCCGATGACGACAGAATCGTGAGGTCTTCGGGACCCCAGGCTGAAGTCCGCGCCCTCAGCCCAGTACCGCTCGAATCGGTGACAGGTACGCAGAACGGCTTCAGCCGGCCCGCTCGACGCCTGCGCTCCCTTCTGGTACTCATGGCCCAGTATCTCCAGCGAATGCGTCGTCGCATCGATGTAGGAGCAGGCCGCGAATCTTGCCGGCGACGACTGTCGGAGCTGACCGCTCTGTACTAGATGTGAACGAGATGGCTGTCCTGACACTGCGCTGCTCGGCATCTTGACTCCGTCATGGCAGGAGAAAGCGCCAAGGAAGCGAGACAAGTGGGCCGTAGGAGAGGCGCCCAATCTCCACGGGAAGTATCGATATGCTCACCTGGCGTGGTGGTAGGAGCATGTCGTAGTGGGACAGGACGTCATACTTCGCCTAGGGATTTTTCGAGGACGTCCCAGGACGTTTGCCTCTGAGGGGGTTACCAGCATGAGTGAGTACGATGCGGCGTTCGAGCTTGCGGAAGAGGCGCTGGCCGCCGAGCTGCCCCGACGCTGGGCCCACTCTCAAGGTGTTGCCGAACGCGCGGTGGAGTTAACTCCGCTCCTGACCGACCGTGCGCACGTTCTCGCGGCCTCGGCGATCCTCCACGACATCGGCTATTCGTCACGGGCGAAGGTCACGGGCTTTCACCCGCTCGACGGAGCTCGCTACCTACGAGACGTTGGCGGGTTCGACGATGTGGTGACCAGGCTTGTCGCGCACCACTCGATGGCGATCATCGAGGCCGACTTGCGCGGCCTCAGCGAGGAACTGGTCCGTGAGTTCCCCGTACCAGGGGATGCGCTTCTCATGGATGCTTTGATCTTCTGCGACATGACCACGACACCGGACGGCGCACGAACCACGTCGTCGTCACGGATCGAGGAAATCGCCGGCCGATACGGTGCTGACAGCATCGTCGGGCGATTCATCGGACTCGCCGAACCCCACATCCACGCGGCGGTACGCCGAGTCGAGGACGCCAAGGCGGGCATCCGGTTGCGTTGAGTCGTTCTCCGCGGCTAACCAAGGTGAGGGTAGTCGCCGGCCAGGTAGTGTCCGAGCTGTTCAAGCATGCTCGGATGAATGTCGTAGGAGCTGAAATCGTCTGGATGAACCCACCGAACGTCGTCAGCTTCATCGTTGATTGTCGGCGTCCCGGCTACTGGGCGACCAATGTATGCAGCCTCGTATTGCTGGCGCGTTTCGCCGTCGGTGTAGGCGACGATGTGATTAGGGTTGGAGTAGACGCCGAGAAAGGCGGTGATTTCGGCCTTCACGCCGGACTCCTCTTCGGCTTCGCGAATAGCGCATTCGGCGGCGCTCTCGCCGAACTCCTGCTTGCCACCAGGGATGGCCCACTGGCCTGTGTCACTTCTCTTGATGAGCAGGATCTGGCCAGACTCGTTGACAATCAGGAGGTTGGATGCTGGCACGAGCGAGTTGGGCGCTGGAGCTGCGGGGTCATAGTAGTACTCAGTCCTGCCCACGTCGGTGGCCTTCCTCGCCTGGAGCCCACGGCCGGGCGCCGTTCCAAACCGTATCGAAACTTGCAGCGTAAAGCTCGAACCATTCGCCGCCGTCGCTTCGTCGCAAATGCAACAGCGGATTAGCGCTGGCCGGCTGGCCGAAGATATGCGGGTTGACTAGTAGCTCATCGTCATACCGGAACAGCGACGCATACAGTGTTGTGTCATGCAGGCGCACTTCGCAGCCAGGTACCGACAGAAGCTCACGGTAGTAAGTAAGCGAAGCTCGGATCTTCGCGGCCAACGTATCACCGATACCTTCTTCTCGGCCTCGGATAGCGACCGATTCGCCTGCGGGGTCCCCGAAGCACAACCGGACACTGGTGCCAGCCTGTGCGCGTGCGAGGAGCATGCGAGCGACGTGAGGGTTGCTCTGCGCGTAGAAGGTTCCGCTGAATACGAGTACGTCGATGTGCTTTGCCGCACCCTCCAGGAGGTCGAGCCACAGTTGGCGAGGAACGCTCGCGCGGTTTGCGTAGATGCTGGCCAGCTCAGAGCCCGCTGAGGGAAGGGTCGAGTCGTCGCGACGCTCGATCGGCCACAACTCCACCTCGTCAATACCGAGACACTGTGCGGCGGTGAACCGGTGGCGTGCGTGAGGGCGACGTCCGGTGTTGATCCATCGGTCGACGGTCTTGGGATCTACGCCGCATGCAGCCGCCAACTCGCCCGTGGTGACCCCCGTGCGGACGAGCGCGGAGCGCAGTCGCTCATTCACGCAGCCATACAATCGCAGCTCGCGCGGTATCGCAAGATACTTCTTTACGTGTCCTGGTCACCGCCCGCCGATGGCTGTGCCTACTCTTGGCCGGTGCCGCTTATCGTGCTGTGGGACATTGACCACACGCTCATCGACAACGCTGGGGTCAGCAAGGAGATCTACGCGTCGGCGTTCAAAGCCCTCGCGGGTCACCCGCCTGCGCATCCAGCCCGTACCGACGGTCGAACTGACCGCCTGATCATCAGCGATATGTTCGCCGATCACCACCTCCCAGTCCCCGCTTGGGACCTGGCCGAGGCTGCATTGGAGCAAGCTGGAACGTGCCACGAACAAGAACTCAAAGCGCGGGGGCGCGTCCTACCTGGGGTCCGTTCGGTGCTAAAAGAAGCCTATGAGGACCCCGCCATCGTTTCCTCGGTGCTGACCGGAAACATCGCCGCGAACGCCCTCGTGAAGCTTCGGCCGTTCGGCCTCGACCGCTATCTGGACCTGGCCGTCGGTGCCTACGGAGCTGATTCCGACCGGCGGGCCGACCTCGTTGTCATGGCGCGCGAACGTATCGGCAGGGCTTACCCATGGGCCGATCGAGCCTCAACGATCGTCGTCGGAGACACTCCTCGCGATGTCGAAGCTGCGCTCACAGCCGGCGCCCAGGTCATTGCGGTCGCCTCTGGGGTCCACTCCGCCGAACTGCTTCATGCCGCCGGCGCCACCGTGGTCCTGAACGACCTGCGCGAACTTCGCGGACACCTACACGCCATCTAGACCGAGCCCTCAAACGTCCTGAGACGTCCTGAGACGTCATTCAGAAATCCCTGCACGTAGTTCACCGTCCTGCCCTCAACCGTCATCGTCTTCCACGTCGGCCTCGCCACTCACGGCGACGTACTGCCGATAACCGTGGCGATGGACTGACGAGGGAGGACGTGTGCGATACGACGACCGCAGAGTCGCGCTGGGGCTCTACCGGACCGGCCTCAGCCGCGAGCTGCTGGAGTCTGCTCTCGAAATCGGCGTCACAGCCATCGATACCGCCTACAGCTACGATCAGTTCACGTCGCACAGGGCACTGAACGCCATCGCAGACGACTTGCTCCATCGTTTCGAGATCTCGACGAAGGTCGGATACTTCCCGGACGGACACGACCTATCGCCCGTTCGGCTGCGTCAGGCCATTGAGCGATCAACGGAAGAGCTTGATCGAACTCCGGATGCTGTCCTGCTGCACAATCCAGAGCAGTCACCCAACGGGCTACTGCCAGCCTGCGCGCTTCTGTCAGAGCTCTGTGACAAAGGTTGGTGCGGTTCGTGGGGCATCGCAAGTTGGGATCCGCGACCACTCAACAGCATCAGCTATGAAGGACCGGCGCCAGACGTCCTGATGGTTCGCGCCGGCCTCGCAGTGCCTCTGTTGGTCCATGAAGCCGGCGAAGAGCTTTTCAAGATGACAGCGGCTGCTGACCGGTGGGGCATGGCGCCATTCGGGCAGGACGCCGCTGCTCGGCTGTGGTCCGACATCGATCCGGCGAAGATCGTCTCGACGAGCGGTCATGTAGGCCGACTTGAAGCCGCATTCGCCGCTGCTTTCGAGCTACCGCATGTCTCCCGAATTGCAGTCGGCACGCACCGCGCCGATCACCTCGCGCAGCTTCATGCCGCACGTTGTCTCGCGACCGACAGCGACACCGTTGCCCGCTACAGCGCAGCGCTAACTGCCGCTGGCGGCGCCACCGCGTCCGGGGCTGCGCACGCAGGGGAGCAGCCATTATGACGGCTTCGAGACCGCTTCTGGCGGTGATCAATCGATGCTGACCCGAACCGGGCTCCTGGCCGACGACTTCTTCCTCATGGTCCACGACGATCTGTCCGGACACCCGCGACTTCCGGACCGGATACTTGGCCTCGGTCTGGCCAGCGCCCTGCTCTGCGAACTGGCCGTCGTCGGCGCCATCGCCGTCGAGGGCGACGAGGTGACGGCCGTTACCGGCTGGAAGCCGCCGACGTCCTCGCTCGCCGATGAGATCCATCGCGAGATAGCCGACGAACACCAACGTCTTCTGGTGAGGGACTGGCTCAACTACCTCGCAGCCAAGGCAATCGAACGTGTCATCGCCAGGATGGCCGCCGAGCAGCTCCTCCACCGCAGACCCTCTCGCCTGAAGTTTCTGGGCGTGGCGGACCGGTGGAGACCAGTGGACTCCACCACTGCTGACTGGCCGGCGATCGACGTGAAGATCAAGGTCTACAACGCCAACGCCGACACTCACCACCTCGTGTTGTTCGGACTGACTCGTGCCACCGGGCTCAGACACCCCTCCCTGTGGGAGGTACAGAACCGACTGGACGACCCCGCGGCCCTGGAAGAAACGCTGGAGCCTCTGGACTACAGCCCTCCTCTGCGGCAGCTGCTGGCACACACCGAGGCCGCTGTCGGCAGTGCCGTCACTAGCCAACGCATCGGCTGAACCCTTTTCGCGCTCCGCCCACCCACCGTCGCGATTTCCCGAGGAGATTTCCGTGCCCAGACGATCACCGGCTCCTAGCAAGGTCTCAGAAACGCTGGCCCGCGACCGGCTCGGCGTCACCGGCGTCATGTTCTTCATCCTGGCCGGGGTCGCGCCGCTGACCGTGACCGCCGGAGTCGTGCCCACCGCCTACGCCGTCACCGGGCTGACCAGCGTCCCTGCCGCGTTTCTGGTGGTCGCGGTGGTCCTGGCCGTCTTCGCCGTCGGGTATGTCGCGATGGCCCAGCGCATCCCGAACGCCGGCGCGTTCTACGCCTTCATCTCCCAGGGCCTGTCCAAACCGGCTGGCGTCGGCGGCGCGCTGGTCGCTGTGGTGGCGTACAACGTCCTACAGGTCGGGCTCTACGGGATGATCGGGCCGTCGTTGCAGTCGTTTGCCGCCGACAACTTCGGCCTGAATGCGCCCTGGGGGGTCTGGGCGTTCGGCGCCTGGGCGGTGGTGACCGTGCTGGGCCTGATCCGCGTGGACCTGTCCGGTCATCTGCTCGGCGTGCTGTCGACGATCGAGCTGCTGGTCATCATCGCGCTGACGGTGCGGGGTCTGGCGCATCCGGCGGCCGGGGGAATCAGCGCGGCTGCGCTGTCTCCGACCAGTCTGCATTTCGCCGGGCTCGGCGCGGTTCTGGCAGTCGCCGTGCTCGGGTTCACCGGTTTCGAGCAGGCCCCAGTGTTCAGCGAGGAAGCCCGCGACGCCAAGCGCACGATCCCGCTGGCCACGTTCGTGTCCCTGGCGGTGATCGCGGTGGTCTACGCCGGTGCGTCCTGGGCGTTGGACGTGCACTACGGGAACCAGGTGGTAGCGACCGCTCAAGGCCCCGCGAGTCCGACGATGCTGTTCGCCATGGCCCCGGGCCTGCTGGCAAGTACCGCCCGCACACTGTTCCTGACGAGCCTGATCGCGGCGGCGTTGGCATTCCACAACGCGGTCGGCCGGTACATGTGGGCTCTGGGCCGGGAGCGGGTGCTGCCGGCGATCATGGGAACGACCGGGAGCAACGGCGTCCCGAAGGCAGCCTCGGGAGTGCAGAGCCTGTTCGGTGCGGTGGCGATCGGGCTGACGCTGGGACTGCACTGGGATCCGGTCGCGAAGCTGTTCTTCTGGGGCGGCACCACCGGCGGTTTCGGTATCCTGCTCCTGTTGGCTGCCACCTCGGCCGCGGTCGTGAAGTACTTCGCCAGAACACCGGGCGATGAGACCGTGTGGCGACGCCTGATCGCCCCCGTCGCGTCGACCGTGCTGCTGACGGTGATGGCCTGGCTGTGCGTCGACCACTACGACGTGCTGCTCAACGTGCCTCCCGGCTCGCTGGCCACCAGGGTCCTTCCCGGACTGTTCGCCGTTGCCGCCGTGATCGGGATCGGCTGGGCGCTGGTCCTCAGGCGTCGGCAGCCGGACGCCTACGAGATGATCGGCCTGGGCGGAGCCGCCGCGCTGGCCCGCACCGCTGCCAGCTCCACCCCGTCCGCAGCCGCGAAGCCGGCTCGTGCCGGGCGGGCCGCCCGGTGAGCCCGCGCGACATCGTCCTGGCGCAGCCGCAGGACACCGACACGCTGAGCCTGGTGATCGCCGAAGCGTTCCTCGGACTCGCCCCGTCACTCTGGCTGATCCCCGGCGAGAACGATCGCCGCCGTGTCTTTCCCGGCTACTTCCGCCTGTACGTCGCCGAGGCTATGCGGCGCGGCCACGTCTACACCACCACCGAACGGTCGGCGGTCGCGCTGTGGCTGCCCGTCAGCGAGGAAGGCGAGGTGCCGGGCGCGGACTACGACCAAGAGTTGGCGGCGGTGACCGAGCGCTGGGTGGACCGCTTCCGTACCTTCGACGCCCTGCTGAACAAGCACCACCCCACCGGGCTGCGCCACGACCATCTGGCGATCCTGGCCGTCCACCCGGACCAGCAGGGGCAAGGTATCGGCACCGAACTGCTGGCTGCCCATCACCGCCGCCTGGACCAGTCCGATGCCCCGTCCGCGGCATATCTGGAAGCAAGCGACGCCACCACCCGGCAGCTGTATCTGAAGCACGGCTACGCCGACCTTGGCGACCCCATCCAACTGCCCGCTGGACCGCCCATGTTCCCGATGCTGCGCCGTCCGGCCAGTCTCGGCGCGTAGTGCCGCTGCAATCCCGCCATCGACCAGGAGAACGTCATGACCGCGCTCCAGACTCCACACGCCGACGCGCCAACGGCCGAACCGTGGGCCGGCCGATTCGTCGCGACTCGGGGAACCGCTGCCGACGCCGCCTTGATCGAGGGCTGGGCTGGCGGGGCCGGCTGGAGTCTGGGGCGCGGTGACCTGGACCTGTTCACCCGGCACCGCCCCGGCGGCCTTCTGATCGGCGTGCTGGACGGCCGCCCGGTCTCGGCGATGGCCACCGCCGGATACGACAACGGGTTCTGCTTCACCGGCGCCCTGATCGTCGACCCCGGGTTCCGGGGCAGGGGCATCGGAACGGCCACCGCCGATATCGTCTTGTCCCACGCCGAAGGTCGGCCCGTCGGCCTGGAGGCCCCACCGACGCTGCGCGACTTCTTCGCCGCCCGCGGCTTTTTCGCCCGCAGGCGCACCATCGCCTTCGCCGGAGCCGTCCCGGCACCCCGGGCGATCAACCCGCACGTGACGACACTAGACAGCGGGCTGCTCGGCCAGGCCGCCGCGCTGGACGCGCGCTGTTTCCCCGCCGAGCGGACCGCCCTGGCCGCCGACTGGGCGATCGGGCCCGACCGGTACGCCCTGGGCTTCGTGCAGAACAACCGGCTGCTCGGATACGGCGTCATCCGGGCCGGCTTCGGCGCAGCCCGCATCGGCCCGCTGTACGCCAGCGAGCCGCGGGTCGCCGCCGCGCTGTTCGACGCCCTGGCCGAACACGCCGGACGGCACGGCGCGCGGGCGATCGCCATCGACATCCCCGAGCCGAACCCGGCGGCGATGGCGCTGTGCGAGACCCGCGGCCTGTCCCACGACAGCGAGACCCTGCGCATGGTCCGCCCCGGCGCCTGCGGCGACGAGACCGCCGTCGACGTGACCCTGCTGTACGGCCTGACCAGCCGGGAGCTGGGATGAGCTTCGCCATGAACGATGCCAGCGCCGCACTGCGCCGCCGGCCGCAGCGCATCCAGACCTCGCCGATCGCTCAGGCCGCCGACATCGCCTGCGACATCGCCGACGTCTTGACCCGCCTCAACGACAACGACATCCCCGAACTGGACACCGCGGCCAACCACCTGCGCGAAGCCGCCCGCCTAGTCCGGCCACACATACCGGCCGCCACGACCGCCTCCCACCGCTACCGGCACACGGTGCGCGGCATCGCCCGTCGACTCAGGGAGCTGTGATGAGGCTGACCACCGACTCGACGGCCCTGATAGGGGCCCTGAAGGTCGCCCGGCTGGGACCCGACGGGACCGCACGCCCCGACCGCATCGTTCACGCCCTGGATGGGCTGTGCGAACCGGTCGACGTCACCGACCTCGCCGACGTGGCGCTGCACCTGTGGCGCACCTGCCGCGAACAGCTCGACCAGAGCGGCACGGCTCCGGACTATCTACTCGGCCTGGACGCCGGCGGCATCGTCCCGGCCCTGGCCCTCGCCCAGACCTCCGGCATCCCCTTCAAGATCGCCTGGAAGCTTCAGTTGGAGCTGCCCGACGCGATCCACTTCACCGAACCGCACAGCAGCCGTCCGGACATGTACGCCTACGCCATCGAAGCCGGCGCGCAGATCCTGCTCGTCGACGACGAGATCACCACCGGCCGGACCCTGGCCAGCCTGGCCGAGGCTCTGCGCGCGGCCGGCGCGGTTCCGGTCGCAGCAGCCTGCCTGATCGAAGATGTCCGCCACGGTGGGCGCGAGCTGCTGGCCGAGCAGGGCGTCCCACTGGTGAGCCTGCTCAAGCTGACCTAGCCGTCTGGACAGCCCACCCCTAGACGTGTTGGCAGCCAACGGTGTCTGCCGACACCGCGGCCCGCTGCCGGGCCGTGTCATTCGAGGCCGCCAAAACGGTCGGCGTCGAAGGCTCCGCACCATCCAATCCGATCGAAGGAGGACCCGATGCCCGAGGCATCCACCGACGACCTCGTGCTGGCCGTCGAACAGCTCGGTGCCGCGCACAACCGCCACGAGGCCGAGCGCAGCGACCCGACCGGGACCAGCGCCGGCGACGACGGCGAGAACCGCGACAGCTCCGTGTGACCTGAAGCAACCCTGTAGGAAGGACTGAAAGACCATGGACCACCGGCTCGTTTCCAACTTGGAGAAGGCCCTGGGATGGGACGGGCCGGCGGCCCTTGGCACCGAGGTGGCCCGCGGCCACATCGACGACCAGGACCTGCTGACCCGACTGCTCACCCCCAACCACCTGCTGGAACTGGTCATGCGCCGCCACCTGGCCAACCCGCAGCTGCGGATGTACCAGGACGGCGCCGTCCTGCACCCCGCGGCGTTCCTGACCAACTTCGTCTCCCGCCGCCACCAGGCATCACGGCGCGCCGACATGGCCGCCGTCGGCCGGATTCTCAACGAGGGCGGCACCCTGATCCTGGACACCATCAACCAGTTCGACCCCACCCTGGAAGTCGCCTGCCGCGCTCTGGGCTGGTGGACCGGAGAGCTGGTCTCGGTCAACGCCTACCTCGCCGTCGGCGACACCGCCGGGTTCTCCACCCACTGGGACGACCATGACGTACTCGTCGTCCAGGTCGCCGGACAGAAGTCCTGGGAGGTGCGCCCGGCCTCCCGGCCAGTGCCGATGTACCGCGACGCCGAGCAGAACCTGGAGGCTCCCGAAGAGCTGCTGTGGTCCGGAACCATGAACACCGGCGACGTCATGCACATCCCGCGCGGATTCTGGCACGCCGCCACCCGCGTCGGCTCCGGCGAGGGCATCTCCCTGCATTTGACCTTCGGTATCACCCGCCGTACCGGCGTCACCTGGGTCCAGCACCTGGCCGACGCCGCCCGCGACGTCGAGCTGTTCCGCACCGACCTGGAGAACCCGGCAGGCGCGGACGCCAAGCTGCTGACTACCAAGCTGCTGGACCTGGCCGTCGACGTGAACCCGCAGCGCTACCTGCAACAGATGCGCGAGGCGACGCCGGCCGCCCGCCACATCCCCCACGTGCCGGCCTTCGGGCCGCTGGGCGGGGCGGTGACGGTGACCGAGTACGCCCCGACCATCATCGCCCGCGAAGCCAACCTTGAGGTCCGCGCGGCCGGCAAGAAGCTCACCTTGTCACCTCGCGCCGAGGGCTGGGCCAGAACCCTGCTGTCCGGCAACCCCATCCGCTTCGACGACACCACCGACCCGGGCGCGATCGCTCTGGCCGAACGCTTCATCCAGGAGGGCCTATGCGCGCCGCTGACCGACGTCTCATCCTCGGGCTATACCGGACTCGTGCCGACCGAGACGTTCTGACCGCCGCCCTGGACCACGGCATCACTGCTCTGGACACCGCGCTCAACTACCACGGGTACACCGCCCACCGGCAGCTCGCCGACGCTGCCGGGGACCTGCTGAGCCGCTTCGACATCACCACGAAGATCGGGTTCTTCCCCGGCGGCCACGACCTGTCTGCCTCCCGGCTGCGCACCGCCGCCGAAGCCATCCGATCCGAGCTGGGCCGGGCGCCGGACACGCTGCTGCTGCACAACCCCGAGCGCAGCCCGACGTGGTTCACCAACGCCTGCCACACCATGACCCGGCTGCGCGACGAAGGGCTGTGTCACGCCTGGGGGCTGTCAACCTGGGACCCGACACCGCTGCTCGGCCGGATCGTCCCCGTACCTCCGGACGTGCTCATGATCCGCTCCGGCCTGATGGTCCCAGCCCGCGTCCTGGACGCGGCCGAACAGCTCGCAGACCAGATCCAGCCAGTGGAGCTGCGCGGCATGGCCCCGCTGGGGGGTCACAGCGACGACCCAGCCTGGGAGCAGGTCGACACCAGGCTGTTCCTGGCCGCCGGGCAGCAGGCCAATCGGATCCAGGCCGCTGTCGCCGCGGCTTTCAACCTGCCCGCGGTCCAGGCGGTCACGGCCGGCACCGGCGACCCGGCGCACCTGGTCGAGCTGGCCGCCGCGGCTCGTCTCGACGTGAACCCCGACGCGATCGCGCGATACCGCACCCTGATACGCGAGCGGGCTAGCGTTGCCTCCAGCAGCGAAGGAGCGAAATGACCCCCACCGGCACCACCGAGCCCCAGCTACCGGCCGCCCAGCGGCTCGACCTTCGGCGCGTCGACATCGAGCATGTCGTCGACCGCGTCGAGTCGGCGCTGACGACCCGGCTGCACCGGGCGCAGGCCGTGGCCAAGCGCCGCTCACTGGGCTTCCGCACCGATCGGGACACTTGGGTGCGCATCGAGTGCCGCGGGCTGGAGCGGCTCGACGGCCAGGGCTGGGGGCTGGAGGCCGCCACCGTACTCGCTGGCGTCCCGATCCCCGCCTGGCACGCCGGCATCTCCTGGCACGACCCGGACAACCAGGTCATGTGGCGTGCCGACGAGACCGAGCTGATCGACCAGCCGCCGATCGGCCGCTCCGCCGCCGCTAACACGCTGCCGGACAGCTGGTGGACCGAGTTCGACACCGCGATGGACGCCCTCGCCGACGCGCCCACGACCAGGCTCGCCACCCCCGACCTGGAGCCGATCAGCATCGAGAGAGTCCACGCCGCGATCGCCAAGGTCTTTCCAGATGCCCAGGCGCCGATCGAGGAGTGGACGACCGCCCACGCCGACCTGAACTGGGCCAACATGACCGGCCCGGAGCTGTGGATCCTGGACTGGGAGGATTGGGGCCGCGCACCCCGGGGTTTGGACGCGGCGCACCTGTGGTTCGGCTCCTTGGCCGTTCCCGGCCTCGCCGAGAAGGTTCTCGCGCACCGGCGGCCCGACCTGGAATCGGCCACTGGTCGCACCATGCGCCTCTTCAAGTGCGCCGAACTACTCGCCTGGGCCGACGACAGCGAGCCGCTGTTCGCCCCGGCGTCCCGAGCCGCGCAGGCAATGCTCGAAGCGGCGGTGACAGGTTCAACACCATGACGGCGTTGGAGCTCTGAGTTATCGCTCGATCACATCCTGTCGGAGGTGGCCGCTAGAGTCCCTTCCGCCCTGCCACCTTCGCGAAGGACGCCGCCCTTGACCGCCACCGCCGACGTCGATCTCGACAGCCGTGCCGAAACCCTGCGACACACTCTCGTCGACCAGCTCATGGCCGACGGGCGGATCACCACGACCGCTGTCGAGGCGGCATTCCGCGCGGTACCCCGTCACGCGTTCGCCCCTGAAGTCGACCTTGATGCCTCCTACGCCGACGACACAGTGAAGACCAAGTTCGACGAGACCGGCACGTGCCTGAGTTCGTTGTCCGCCCCCTGGCTGCAAGCCCTGATGATCGAACAGGCAGCGCTCCAGTCCGGGGACCGGGTGCTGGAGATCGGCTCTGGCGGGTATCAGGCCGCGCTACTGGCCGAAGTCGTCGGCCGCACCGGGCGGGTCGTCACCCTCGACATCGATCCCGACATCACCAACCGCGCGGCCATCGGACTGGAGCGCACCGGACACAGCCGGGTCACCGTCGCGCTCGGCGACGGCGAGAACGGCTGGGCCGTAGACGCCCCGTATGCGGCGATCATCGTCTGCGCTCAGGCATACGACATCCCGCCGGCTTGGACCGCCCAACTCGCTCCGGGCGGCCGACTAGTCGTACCGCTGAGCATCCGCGGCCAGAACCGCACCCTCACCCTGGTCGCCAACGGCGACCAACTGCGCGCGACCAACTCGATCTTCTCCGGCTTCGTGCCGTTCCAAGGCATCGGCGGCTTGGCGTCGCGGCGGACCGCAGTGCAGCTGGCCGGTTCGACAACGCCGCTGAACTTCATGCACTCCGAGCCCGACGACCCCGTAGCCCTCGCTCAGGCACTGGACCATCCCGGCGTGCAGGTCTGGTCTGGTGTGACCGTCCCAGGGATGTACTACATCGGCGACCTTCAGATGTACCTGGCGATCCGATTGGCCGGCGGATGCACCGGCGGCGACACCGAGGCGCTGATCCCCGATGCTGTGAGACGCTTCCCGCCCACCTGGACATCCGGCGGCAACCTCGGCTACCTGGCCAGCAAGAAGATCGGCGAGGACTACGCTCTCGGGTCCATCGCTTATGGCCCCGACGCGCAGCGACACGCCAAACAACTCGTCGAGCTGATCGAAGGCTGGGATCGCGAGGTGCGGGGTGGACCAGGCATGACCGTCACCATCTGCCCACGCGACACTGCCGATTCCGACCTTCCTGACGGGCACGTCATCGACACCGTCCACCGCCGCATTGTCATCGCCTTCCCGGCCACCGGAACCGACACTGCATCCCGCGCCGTCCAGGCGTGAACCGCAGGACGGATAGGAAGACGGAATCCATGACGAACGTGGCGACAACGCTCCTGGTGCTACGCGGTCCGAGCGGTTGTGGCAAGAGCACCACGGCCACCCAGCTACGCGAGTCGTACGGAGGGCGAGGGCTGGCGATCATCCGTCAGGACGAAGTGCGGCGCAACGTGCTTCGCGAACGCGACCAGGATGGCGCATTCACCGTCACGCTGATCGACATCATGGCCCGCGCCACCCTCGCCGCTGGCATCCCGTGCGTCGTCGAAGGCATCCTGTCCGCGCGGATCTATGGGCCAATGCTGGAGAGGTTACTCGCCGACCACCCGCGGAGCTTCGCCTACTTCTGGGACGTTCCGTTCGAGGAGACAGTGCTCAGGCACTACACCAAGCCAAACCACCACGAGTGGTCAGTGGAGGACATGCGCAACTGGTACACCCCGCACGACCTGCTTCCCTCAGGTGTGGAACGGATCATCGGCGAGCAGGATTGTCAGCAGGAATCCGTCGCGCGCATCGTCGTCGAGACTGCCCTGCTCACTACGCCCCGGCCGCCGTACGCGACGCTGGCACCCGACCCTGTCACTGCGGCACCATCCTCCACGCCGTGAAGCTGTCAATGTCTCTGCTCTCATCGCCGACCCGCGCCTGCCTACCGACGATTCGTCATCGGCCTGGGCGGTGAGTAACTGGGCGGCATCGCTAAGCTCCAGTAATCGCAGGCATCTGATAAGCCTCACAGGAGTCGGGGGACCAGTGGCATCGGTACGCAACAGCGATGACCTCGCCAAATGGTGGCGGAAGCGCAATATCACCATCCTGCTGAGGGAGGTCCACCTCTTCCATGATCATCAACGGTGCCGGACGTGCCAGTACCTGGCAACCGGACACGGCGGTTTGGATGGCGAGCAGGTCCAGACTCTCCGTCGGCTGCATCGGCGGCTGATACTCGTCGAAGCGTTCGCCAGAATGCGGACCAAGCGCGTTGACCTGGCCTTCCTGCCGTTACTCCCATGCATATGCATCCTGTGCATTACGGCGATCCAGCTTCCGTGGCACGGCTATGCCCGCCAGCTCGGCGCCATTTCAATCGCGTTCACCCCGGCCTATGTCCGAGCGCTTCGCAATGCGGCGCGCCACGCCTTAGGAAGCGGGCTGCTGTGGAGGGCGTTTCCGATCCGGATGATTGCCGCCACTGTGTATGACATCGCGTTCTGGGGTGGCCTGCCGGTTGGGGTGCTGTGGTGGATGCGGACGGCCGATCATCATGTCGACTTCCTGCACACCCTGGGCTGGTTCTTTCCATCAGCGGCCCTGGCGGCGATCTTCGTGGAGGTCGCCGAGCGAAGGGTCGCCGCCGCCGTCGCGCGAAGGACGGATTCCCTGGGTTGGACCGTCTCCAGGTCACAAGCTGCGGCACGCAAGCTCCTCTCGCTGTCCGTGGGACTGCAAGACATGTCACGTACGCCGCATCGCACCAGTGTGCAGAGGTTTTCCAACGTCATCGCAAGCTACGGTCAGGACTTCAAGGCGAACTTCGCCACGGTCACGACACCGCCACTGGCAGCTCGCCGCAGCCAGCAGTTCGCCCAATCACGACAGCTCGGCATGCGCATCGCCGTCGCGCTAGACCAGGCCAGCCAGCAGATGCTCGATACCGCCACGGCAAAGCAACGCGAAGAGATCATCAGCAGGATCCACACCCTCATGGCCTCTGCCCTGGCCGGGGACTGGTCCGGGCTTCCAGAAGTTGCACCCACTAACTGGCGTACGCGACTACGCGAGCGAATCCGCCGGATCCTGCCTCCGCTGACCCTGGGATCGTTCGCGATCACGCTTCCACACCTGCCGGGGGTGGACCAACACGCTTCGTCGGTCACTGGAATCCAGGTCGGTCTGCTCCTTGGTGCGGTACTAACTCTAATCGGCGCGACACCTGAGACACGGTCGGCCGTCTTGGACGCGTATCAAAAGGCCGAGCCGGACCGCGGTAGCTAGCAGCGTTGGAGAGCTCCGGATTCCCAGAGGACTTCCATTGACACATCGCCTCACCACTACTCAGATATCAGGGGGAACGAAAGTGCAGGCTGAGGCATCTGCGCCCGTGATCGGACGGCGCGCTGTACGGCCGGTGAAATCGCGAGTCTTCCTGCTGGCCCGCAGCGAGGTGGAATATCGACGTCGGCGGGCCGCGCGCCATGTCGCAGCCGTCGGCAGGCACGTTCCCGGTTTCACGATGCACTCGTCGACGATCTGTGCTCGCGCCTCTCGGTCGGCCGTCAGGGACGTTCTGCTGCTCTACTTGGACAGCGTGTGCCTGGCGGTCGCTCTTTCCGGATGCGCCGCACAGTACCTTGTCTGCCGCATCACCCCATGTGTGATCAACGGCGGGATACTTCTCGTCCTATTGGTGGTCGCGTGCGCCGTAGGAGTGCATTTTCTTCTCGTGTCTACGTGGCTCGGGGCTCCAGGCCGGGGCTTGACCGCCATGTGGGTGTGGGTGATACCTGGCTTGCTAATGCTGACGTTCATGGCCAGCTTCCCAACGATTGGAGAGGTGGCACAGCATGCCACCCGCGCTCAGCTGTTGTTTCGTGACCGCACGGGCAGCGGTACCTGGCTTATCGGATTCTCTGCCGTAATGGCTGACGCACTGGTGCTCTTTCATCGCAGCGTCGCGAAGAGCAGGTGGCTGCCTGTTCAAAGCAGCCCGCTTGACCGCACGTTCCTCTCTCTACTCGACAACGCCGGCGAAGTTGCCGTTCAGCTGCACAGGCAACGATGGACCGATCCCAACAACGTAGCGAACCTGCGCAGCTGGATCCGTCTCACAGCGCGTACCGCTGAAGGCGCCTACATGGCTAGGGCCGGATGGTTCCTCGACCATCGCTCACGCCGTAATGCACAGTGTGCTGGGCTCCGTCTAGCCGAGGCGATACGCGCACACATCGATCCGATCACGACCGCCGCCGATGAGCGCCCGTACGCCAGAGTTCTGGTTTCGCTAGCGGACGGCGTCGAGCATTGGGTCCTGGACGATTTGGACGCCATGCTCGAAGGTCTGCCAGAGGCTGTCCACCCGGGGAGGCTCAAAAGGTTGCGCCGCATGGCTCCCTCGGCCGTTCTGGCGGCTGCCGCCATCCTTGTTCCGTTGATCCCGCAGGTCGCTGCCGTATCGGGTGCGCCCTCCGGCATCCGTCTTACGCTCGCGAGCGCAGCCATCCTGTCTCTGCTAGGCAGCATCATCTCTCCCGCGGATCAGATACTCGGCATTCTGGGAAAGATCACTTCATTCGGTGGCAAGAACTGATGCTGGTCACAGAACTGGGGGCGCCTGGCCGCCACGTTCCTGAATTACTGGCGTCCTCCTAGAGTCACTAGCACAATCGCCGAGAACACTGCGCACCGCGGGGAGATGGCCGGGTTCCTGGCCCCGTTCAAGCTGACCCTGACGTCTCAGCACCGGTCGGCCGGACCCGTCGACCGTCTCGTGTGCGCTACGGCTGTCCACCATGGTCTGACCGTCCTGCACGTCGACCACGACTCCGTGACGGTCGCTGGGGTCCTGCCTGAGTTTCAGCAGCGGGACATCCGCAGCTAGAACGGGGGCCGGGCCGAGTACGCGTCGGGCACACGCAAGCCCTTCCGCGCGCTGATCTCCGCCGCCTTCCGGACGATTTCAGCGCTCGATGTGTCGTAGAGCAGACGGAGCGCGTGGTCGAAGATCTCGACACCGTCCAGGACGTCACCGAGTCCGAGCACATCACCATGGCTGCCGGCGTTCCCGACCCACTTGACCGCCAAGAGCAGTTCAGCAGCTGCCGGCTCGGTCTTCCGGAACTCCTCGATGCGGGCATGTAGGGTCTTGCCGAAGGCGATCCTTTGGGAGTCCATCAGAGCCTCAGTTGCCGAACGGAGGCGGTTCGCGGCTGAACTGGGGTCAAGCCACAGGATCTTGGCTGCTGCGTTGACCCGCTCCAGGACATTCCGCGGACACAGTGACGTGTCTTCGAGTAGGGGCAGGGCCGGAAGAAACAGGGTCGGCGTGAGCATTGTCTGATACCCGGCAGTCGGCCCGGGTTCCCAAACGCCCATAAAACCCATGACACGCACGAGGTCACACGTCGGCTTGAGGCACTTCAACATGCAGTGGAATCCCCCGTAGATCCCGTCTGCACCAAAGACGCGCTCCTGATCCTTGCTCGTATTTGCCGTCTCCACTACGAGAGAGCCGTCAACCAGTGAGAGAGCCCCACGCCGACAGGTAGGACACGGGATATGGGGCCATGTTGTCGGGTCCTCCCCGAGCCCGTCACCTATCCGCAGGAGATCCTTCACCAGCTGATTCGCCATGCGCCAAGTCTGGCAGCCGTTCGCGTTTCGTGCCGAACAAATCCTGCGAGCCGAGCCGGCCACTCCAGTAGCCTGACAAGCCGGACACAAGGCGAGGAGCAACACTGTGAGCACCCTGATGGACGCGCTGGACGAGCCGCAAGCTCTTCTGCTGGAGCTGGTGTGGTCCCAGTTCGAGAAGGCCGCTCAGTTCCCCAACTTCAACTGGGTCGAGTACCAAATGCGGGCGAAGGGCTACGACGCCGCCGAGGTGATCGGCGGTCTGCCCTCGATCGGGAAGCCTGAAGTCCGCGGTCGGTACAGCGCGATCTGGACGGAGTCGGCCGGCTCATTCCCGCAGCCAGGCAACCGCGTGTGTCTGACGATGGCGGGGCTCTACCACACCAAGGACAGATCCAAGACAGGCGGCATTATCAGCGGCGTGCTGTTCTTTCTTCGCACCCTGTCGGAGGCGCGGGCACAGATCGCCAACCACCCGTTCGACGTGCCGGACATCCGCGTGAGTCTGAGCGAGACGCTCAGCGAGGTGAGCGACCAGGCGTACGTCGCCAGCGTCGGCATGGTCGCCGAGCACGAGTGGCTCGCCATGCAGGTCCACAGGACCGAAGCCGACTGGACCGGCCGGCTCGCCCTTCTGAACCGCGCCGACTTCATGCAGATCGAGGACTACCTGACCGCCATCACAGCCGTCTGCACCGAGCAAAGGACTGCCATCCTCACCAATCGCAATCCGCGGGCGCTCGCACGTTCCATCACGAACTTCGATCTCGCCTGCGAGCTGGTGCTCAAGAGGTCGCTTGTCAAGAAGCCGGCTATCAGTCGCACTGTGTTGCTCGGGCAGGACGCGACGAGCCACACAGACCTGGTGGACGGGATCAGTGCGCTCGGGATCCTCCTGCACGAGCTCGACGTACCAAAAACGAGGCAAGACCCGCCGTGCGGCTCCAAACGCCTCCAGCCCTACCTGGAGGCCGAGCTGCCGAACATCGACAAGAGCCGCGTCGAGAGCGCGACCGCCCTCATGGATGCGGTACGGATCATCCGCAACTCCGATCAGCATCCGGCCCGCGTCGCTGAACTCGTCTCCGCTTACGAACTACTGGGACTGGCCTTCCCTGTCCGGGACCCGACCGCAGCATGGGACATCATCCGGGCCCAGATGGACGCCGCCTTCAACACGCTCCAGGACGAAATCCTCGCCGCGCGAACCTGAACCGGCTGTCATGCTGTGCCAGCTGGCAACCACTCGATGTCGTCTGGCTCTGCGAACCCATCCGGCCAAAGCAGTAGACGCTCGCGGCCGAGTCGCGCTCGGCTGAAAGTGAGGGCCTTCGATCCGAGAGTTGCCCCGTTGAACCTGATGACGTCGCCTCGGAACGTCGACTCATCGAATGAACCACCCTGCTCAAATGACGCCCCGTTGAAGAGTACCTCGCCATCAAACACTGACTGGTTGAACACGCACCCCCCGTGAAACACTGCCTCGCTAAACCAGGCGACTCCGTGAAAAGTGGACTTGCGGAATGTGACGTACTCCTCGAAAGTCACCTGCTCGAAATCGAGAAGCGCATGGAACGTCGCCTCATCGAAGCTGGCAACCCCTTGGAACGTCACCTTCACGGCGCGAAACTCGTCGATCTCTACATTGGAGAAGTCCAAGTTGAAGAGACTGGCGTGGCTCAGATCGACTTCAGCGAAACGCCAGAAGCCAGGGTGACCAGGACGTAGCCGCTCAGCGAGCACCATCTGAGCCGTTGTACGCACCTCGCGCTCAGCCTTGTCGCCAGTGTCCGGGTTCGGATCGTAAGGCATCCGCAAGTACGCACACAGAACTTTCAAGCACGTCGGCCGGTCGCGTTCCGAATCATCAGCGATCCGGGCCAGGGCGTAGACGCCACCGAGGCGAACGGCAGCCTTGTCACTACCGAGCTGGGCCACGGCTTGTGTGTAGCGTTCCGTGAAGAGCTTGTCCTGGTCCCGGACATGCGTCGCCTCATCGGTGCGCTGCTTCCGGTACGCCACGTACAGCCCCGCGACAGCTCCAGACCCGCCGACCACCAATAGCGACGTCTTCGCCACGTCCAACCGCGCCGACTTGGCACCGGGGACGAACGTCAGCAGCAGGAAGTACACAACCATCGCTCCGAAGACGCCGGCGATGAGAAGTGCCGTGTAGATGGCCGCGAACGGTGCCGGCTGGTAGATGCGGGTCCGGGCTACCTTGGTCGGCCATCGCAGGAGACGACTACGCCTGTGTTTCTCGATTTCCCCACCCATGGCCGAAGGCTAGCGTGTGATCACGCACCGCGACGAGAGTGCGTGAGCTTCGCTGGCACCGATGCGCTGACGGGATGCGGATGACGAGCTGGCCAAGGAGTCGCCAGAATGTGTTAGTGACGCTTAGAGTGGGCGACCACCTGGGCATCAGCTTCGCGCATCTGGATGCTCCGCCGATCGAGAGTGGCAGCGAGCCCCGTTTCAGCCATGACCCACTCCTTCGTGCGGCGATTCTCGATCCACCACTCATCTTCGTAGAAGACCGCTTCGACTACCACGCTGATGGTGACTGCGGTCCCATCCGCAATAGCTGCCTGCATCTCCTCTGCGCTGAGGCGGAACTCCTTCAGCGCATCGTCAGGCTCGCGGGTGACGCGGGTGTCCGTGACTTGCTTCTCATTCTGCATGTCGCGTCTCCTCACGCCTTCAGCTCGGGGCCGTTGGGCTCGATCGTCGGTTGCTGGGGAAGGAGAAGCGGGGCAGGTAGCGCGCCATGGTTCAGAGCCCGTCCTTGTGCGGCGTCGGCGTGGGCCTCGGGGCCAGCCACCGAGACTACGGCCTGCGCAGTGACTCGATCGGCTTCTGCGGCGAGCACGGTGTTGGTGTGCTCGATCAACAGGTCGCGTCCGACCGTGAGGGCCGCGCCGTATTCGACAGTCGCGGTTGCCAACAACGCGAGGTAGCCGACGGTCGGGCCTGGACCCATCCGCCCCGCTTCCTCCGGTGCCATCCCCTCCTGGATGTCATCGAGTGCTCGACGCCGGCTGAGCTCCCAGGCGACGGTAAGTTCCTGAACTGGTTCGCCGCGGTCGTCGACGATGAGGATCGTCTCGTAGATCTGCCGGTTGGAGGGGGAGGTGAAGACTTCGGGGTCGAGCCAGTGGACTTCGGGGATCAGTTCCGGGTGCTGGATCAGGTCCGACAGAATGGTGCGCTCCCGTTCCGTGGCCAGCATCCATGAGTCGTAGGCGGCGGCGGTGTAGGTCAGCGAGCTGGTGGTCTCTCCGACCCAGGCAAGGCCACTGTCATGAGTGCGCAGGGCATCAGCGAGTAGTGCCAGATGGTCTAGGCGGGGGTCGAGCCCGCGTATGGGTCCGGCTTCGCCGGTGAGGCGTTCCGCGTGGGCAGCCATCTCGCGTCGAAGAGCCGCCTCGGCGACCATCCGTCCGTAGACCGCGATGGCGTCGGGATCCGGGCAGGACATCGCCAGGCCGCCCAGGTATTCGGCGTCGACGCCGGAGCGGCCGACGGTTCGCGCCACCTGATCGGCCAGCGCGGCGCCAGCCAAGTCTGGCCGGGAGATCGCGAGATCGACGATCGTCTTGTAGATCTGTTGGTGCGTGGGGTCGGCGAAGTCGGTGAACGGCAAGTAGCCGACGTCGTTGAGCAGGGTCCGGTCGATGAGCGCTGCGCCGATGAGCGCCTGCTCCGCCCGGTGGGTGAGGTGGTCGGTCATCGCGATCTAGCTTTCTGCAGGGCGGTTGGAGCGGGTGGTGAAGGCAGTCACTCGGGCGTCTGCTTCAGCCAGGTGGGACTGCCGGAAGTCGAGCCCCTGGGAGGTCACGACGTCGGTGACCTTGGCCCAGCCGTCGTCAGTGCGCTTCCACCAGAACTGCTGGTAGGACACGAAGGTGTCGACGGACCGGCTCATCGGGGTGGCGTTGCCGCTGGCGAGGTGGGCCGCCATGGTCGCTGTGGTCAGGAACAAGTCGCGGTCGCTCATGCTCTCCTTCTTCGCTACGGCTAGCAGGTCCGCGGGCACGCCCGCGAGTGGGTCGCCGGCAGACCAAGCGGACTGGATCTCCGGTGATATCGCGGCGGGCACGACGCCATCGCTCTTGTGGCCGCTTCGACAGTTGCGGGCGTAGAACATCACGCCACCTGTGATCAGTTGCCGCAACTCGTTATGCCAGTAGCGGGCAGCCTGCCCGCTGGGGCCTTTGGCGCCGTAGATCTCCTCGCGCCACACCTTCAGCGCGTACAGCTCCTCGATCAGGCCCGGGTGCTGGCTCCAGCAGCGGGGCAGGCGTGTCTCGACGCTCAACTCATAGCGGTCGTGCAGCCATGTGACCCACGCGACGAGCTGTGGCCAGGCAGCCCGGCGTTCCTCCGAGTTCATCGCGTGCCACTCGCGGATTCCGGCGTGTTCGGCGGGTCGCTGGCCGCGGCGCCGGTCCCTGAGCGCTCTCGAAGGAAGTCCCGAGCGGCCTCGTCCCTGCCGGGGCACGCTGGGCGCGGCGAACGGCTTGGCCTCCGATGAAGGCTCGTCCGGGTCGGGCTCCTCATCGGTCTTAGGCAGCAGCGAGCGCGGGTTCTCGTCGCGGCTACCGAAGACTGCGGCCTTCCACCGCGGGGCGTCGTCGTTGGTCATGCCGCCTCCTGCTTCTGCGCAGTCTCGGGGCTTCCGCGGCGAGCCTGTTCTTCGGTGATGATGGCGCGGGCCTCCTTCACGGCCGTCGCGAACGCGGCGGCATGGGGGCCTTCGTAGTGACGCTGCATGCGCACCTTCACGGCCGGTGTCGTAGCGTGGATGACCAGTGCCTCCCGGCGTTCCGAGGACAGAGTGCGGATCTGCTCCGGCGAGATTGTCTTCCTGTCCAGGAGAGTGGTCTGCATGCTGTAGCCGCTGCTTCCGTGCTGGTGGGTGGTCAGCGATTCGCGGTACTCACCGCCGAGCTTGGACAGGTCGTCGAGTTCGTCGCCCGACAGACCGCCGAGCGCGATCTTCACCGTCGCTGCCCCCCAGATCTTCGCCGCGCCGTTCGGCCCCCAGCCGTCGATCGCCTGAGCCATGTCCTGCAACACCATGACCATGAAGATCCCGGAGCCGCCGGAGTAGGAGATCAGGTCGGGCAGCTGCGGAAGCGGACTCACGTTGGCGATCTCGTCGCCGAGGATCGCGAGCGGGGCATCGAGCCGGCCGCCGGTCGAGTCGTCCGCCAGGCGCTTGGCCGTCTCAATCACCTCGTCGAAGAAAGCAGAGACCAGCGGTGCGAGACTCTTCGCGCGGTGCTTGGGCACCAGGATGTAGATGGTGCCGTTGGACCGCAGGAAGTCCTCGATGTCGAAGGTCGCTCCGGCCTCCGGGGCGAACGTCGCGCGGGCGGCGACGGACAGCAGCGGCGCCACCGCGGTCTGCACGGTCGTCCACAGATTGGAGCGGGTCGTGTCCGCTGGTGCCCGATAGAGGTTGTCCAGCATCTCCGCGACATCGGGGGCAGCCTTCGGGTTGGTGCCGAGGATGTGGACAGGTTCGTCCAGGCCCTCGTTGAAAGCCCAACGGAGCACGTCGGTCATCGGGCGTCCTGAGATCGCGGCGGCGTGCAGCCAGCCAGCCATGAGGTTCGTCGCGGCTAGGCCGAAGAACTTGTTGTCGCCCCCGCCGGTGTTGTCGCCGCTGCTCTTGCCGACAGTGACCATCACTTCGGCCCGCAGAATCGCCTTGTCGAAGTCCTCGCAGTCGGCCAGCGGCGCCCACTGAACGTTGTCCGGCCACGCGACCATGCCGGTCGGCGCCATCACCAGCACAGGACCCTGTTCCGCGCGGATCGTCGCGGTGTTCTCCAGCACATCGGTCCGCGCGCTGGTCACGATCGCCGGGCCTCGCCAGCCGTGCAGCCACGGGATGATGCACTGGCTCGACTTGCCCTGACGAGGGGGAGCCAGCATCAGCACGCTGTCCTCGATCGAGATCGCCACCGGTATCCCCGCCGGGTCGGCCCAGCCGATCCGAACGCCGACGTCGACAAGCGTGAACTTGACTCCCTTCACGCTGGGACGCACCACCGGGCCCCGCTTGAGCACAGCCTTCTCGGACAGGGAGACGCCGATCTGCTGGCGGGATGCGAAGCCGCGATACGAGCGTCCCCTCCACGCTCGCTTCGCCGCGATGATCCCCAGCCAGCACATAGCCGTCAGCACCACGGCGGCGGCGATGCCGAAGCCGACCGGTCCGGGAAGGTCCGGCCGCGCGCTGGCCGGCCAAGCCAGCTTCGGGTTGCCCCAGTGGTGCGGCAGAGCCCTGATGATCTTCGGAACCTGTCCGAGGCTCGCCTTGGGCAGCGTGAGGTGCGTGATGAGTCCGGCGAGCTCACCGGTCACGTAGACGCCGGGCACGGCCACGACGACCGCGACGATCAAAGCGAAGATCGCGTAGTCGGCGGGCCCGTCGAGCACGGGCCGGCGTGCGACTGTGACGTCACCAGCCATCTCACACGACCATGCGTTCGTTGGTGTGGTAGAGCTGCCGCTCCAGCGGCGTGAGCACGGTCTGCACGACGTGGCTGGCGCTGCGGCCGACCTTCCAGACGGCACGTCCGCGGTGTTCGCCCGACCAGCTCGCGATGTGCGCGCACTCGGTGTCGGTAAGGCCGATGGCCTCACGCGTCATCGCGAGCGGCGCGGTGTCTTGCCGCAGGCAGATCCGCACGTCACAGCTTGCGATCAAATTCTTTGCGATGGTGACTTCCTCGGAGCCGGCCGCGCCTACGGCCTCGAAGTCGGCCAGTCGGTGCGTACTCAGAACCTGGATGGTGCCCTGAGCTCGGGACAGGCGCAGGTCCGAGTCGAGTTTGCGGATCATCGCCGGGACGCGCATTGCCCGCCACAGTTCGTCGCGCACGACGAGGCGGACCGGACCGCCGGGCTCGTCAATCGCGGCCTGGCCCCAGCTGGACACACAGGCGAGCGTCATCGCCACGGTCTCGTCGCCGCGGCCGTCGATCCGGGACAGGTCAACGGTCTGAATAGGCGCGGAGAAGTCGACGCCGACCGTGGTCGGTCCGTCGAACAAGCCGCTCAAGGAGCCCTGGACCATGTTGCCCAGCGCGTCGACGGCCGGACGAATCATCTCCCGCAGTTCGTCTACATCGCCGTCACGAACGCGCAGTTCCTCGGCCATCTCCGGCAGCGGGTCACGCAGCAGCGCCCACACCTGGGGAATCGTCGGGTCGATGAGCCTGTTCCCAGCGGCTTCCCCCGAAGCTTGCTTGATCGCCAGAGAGAAGGCCGCTTCCTCGGTCGGGGTCAGAGCGCGGCCAAGGCGCATGACGACCAGCGAAGCGAGCAGGGTGATGCGGCGTCGGTGGATTTCCTCCAGGCGCTCGCGCAGGAGTTCCGGGTCGGCGGGGAGGTTCATGCCGAGCGGTCCGGCGTCCAGCGGGTTGAGGCGGGCGCCGAGGCCCGGTCCGAGTTCGACCGGTTCCACACCGAGCGCTCTCGACAGGGCCGCGTATTCGTTCTTGATGTCGCCCAGGACGAACGTCTTGACGCCGTACGCCATCAGCCTCATGGCCAAGGACTTGATGGCGGCGCTCTTCCCCGCTCCGGGCACGCCGGTGATCAGCATGTTCGGGTTGGTGATCAGGCCGCTGTGGAGCCATTCGATCGGGTGGCAGGAGAAAGCCCCGCCGGTGAGGCAGTCGACACCGATGTAGACGCCGACCGGCGGCATGCTCTGGCCGTACAGCCACGGATACAGCCCGGAGAACTGCCCGGTAGAGCTGCGGAAGACTGGGATCGGGGGCGTCTTGGGAGCGCGACCGGCGAACTTCCGGGCGTACCCGCGGCGCGGTGGCGTCGGGTCGGCCGGAACCTTGCGTTTCTTGCTGTCGGTCGTTGACGTCGCGGTGCCCGCGGACTGCTGCGCGGTGTCGGACGCGGGGGCCAGGAGGCTGGCGAAGTCCACTTCCGGCAGCCGCGTCTTCTTGGACTTGTTCGTGAGAGCCATCGCCGTCACCACCGCATCTTCGGCAGGCCGAAGCCAAGGGGAAGCGAGCTCATGCTGAATCCGACGTCTTGAGCCATCCACAGCCGACGAAGCTCGATGCGCGCGGCGGCGGCATCGGCCTCCAGCGCTGCGCAGGCGTCTTCGAGCTGGTCGGCCTCGGTGACAGTGACGGTGACGAAGCCCGTGAAGCGCACCAGGCCATGCCCTGCGGCGCGTTCGGCGTCCTGCTCCTCCGCGCGGCGCAGAGCAGCCTGCTCGTGTTCAGGCACGATCTGCCCGGTGCGCTGGCGCATGCGGATCGCGACGTGACGGGCGGTGCGCTCGCGCATCACTTGGCGCTCGGCGACGCGCGGTCCCAGCGGCTCGATGTGGATGCTGAAGGCGCGACGGTGCGTGCCCTCGCCAAGCAAGGGCGCCAGCGCGGTACTGAAGACTTGGTTGCGTGGCCAGTCGTGAACCACGTACGTCACCGAGTCCGCGCCGTCGTGCAGGTACGAACCACGCTTGGCCTCTGCGGCGGCCGGGCCGGCGACACCCGGATCGACTCCTGGGGCGAGCCCAGTTTCGCCCCGGTCGGCGATCGTGGAATTGGCGCTGGCGCGGCGGTCGGCCAGGGTGCGAGCAGAGTGCGGATCGTAGGCCGTGCGGATCACCTCGGCCAAGTCGCGCGGGCCGAGCCAGCCGTCAACCTGGAGGTCAGCGCCGGAAATGGAGGAGGTTAGGGCTCGCAGATGGCGGACCAGGACCGCGGCGGCTCCGGCAGCGCCACCGCCTGCTCCCTTGATGGCCTGCCCGGCGCGGCGCTCGTCCATGACGAAGGCGAGGTATGCCTCCCTCTGGCTGGTGCTCAGGGTCGACGTGGCCAGTAGGGTGCTGGTGATCTGAACAGCCGTCTCGGGAGCGTCTGCGGCAAGGCGGTCGTGGTGCCAGCGACGCAGGGACGCGCCGGATTCGGGGACGATCCGCTGAAGGGCCTGAACCCTGATGATCGGGTTGCCCTCGGTGCACAGCCCCGACAGCAGGGTTCCCCAGCCGGCCACGCGCTGGTCTCGCCGGGCGGAGTCGACAAGCCCGATCCCGGGGAACTTGATCCTCGCGACGGCGGTGTACGTGCGGTCATAGCGGTGGTGGACCACGGCCATGGTGCTGTTCCCGGTGTCGGCCTCCAAGATGCGCAGTGGCGCGAGGATCCCGGGCAGGTCCATCGGCCTGGGTCCGGCCGGGTCCGTCTTGGACGCCGGGCTGAACGCCGCGGCGGCGAACTTGTGCTGGTTGCGGAACTTCAGAAGCTGGAAGGACACGGCGGCCACGAACCATTCGTCGGTGGTGCGTCCGGCGATGCGGACGAAGGCGAGCAGGGCGAGCAGGATCGCGATCGGCCACGCCACGATGCCTGCTGAGATGTCGGATGCGGCCAGCGGCGACACGGCCACCAGGACGGCAGCGCCACACATCACGGCGCGCTGCGCGGTCATCCCGAACAGGAAGTTGACCTTTTCGGACTGCCACCCGAAGTAGGTCCGGGACGATCGGGTCTCGGAGGGAAAGCTGCTGGATGTGCTCACTTCGGCTCCCCGTGGTGATCGGTATCAGTACCTTGCGGCGGCTGCACGGGCTGGATCGGAGCCGCGTCGTGGACCGCGGGGAACTCGACGGTGGGCGGGTCGTTACGCGGCGAGATGGGTTCGACGGGGGTCGGCGGTGTCAGAGGCTGAGCAACCGGCGACTGTTCCGGTTGGCTGTGGGCCGCCGGCGCGGCTGCCGGGGGTCGTGACGCCGTGAGGTCCTGCGGCGCGACGGGATCCGCTGGCGCGGCGTGGCGCTCGGGCACCGTCTCAGGTGCAGAGGCCGCGACCGGTTGCTGTGCGACGGCCGGTGCAGGCTGTTCCGCAGTCGGTCGTGCTGCTGGCGCCGGTCGACCACGCGCCGCCGAGGGTGGGGCGTAGCCGGCGGGATGGCTATACGGTCCGGTCGGGTGCATTCCGGCGTGCCCCGCCATCTGCTCCATCCGGCCGCCCAACGCGTTCACGCCCTTCTGGGCCATGCTCAGTCCGGCCGCCGCGATACCCATCGGCCCGAGAGCAGCGCCGGCCGCGGCCTTAGCGCCCACGCCGCCTGCTCCGGCGCCGGCCATGGCGGGAGCCCCGGCCGCAGCCGACGATCCGGCTCGGCCAGACATGGCGGACATGGTGCGCGCTTCGCTCTGTCGGGCAAACTGCTCCGGCGGGATGCCGGTCGGAGATCCGCCAGCTGCCGATGCGGTCTTGCCTGCGGCGAAGCCGAGCACGGCGCCCAGTCCACCGGCCGCTCCGACCTGCACGGAGGCGAAGGTGAACAGGCGGCCGATCACCGGCCAGGCGAAGACGGCCAGCAAGAGGACCAGGATGCCGATCAGAAGCCCCTGGATGTCCTTGCTGCCGGCGCTCAGGTTGAAGCCCAGCGCGAAGACGAGCGCGATCACCGGCTTGAGGATGATCAGCTGGATGCAGGAGGTGCAGAGCTTGGTCCACCACTCCTTCGTGGCCTGCGACATCTGCCCGACAGCCGAGATCGGCGAGGTGGCGACCAAGACGGCCAAGGCCGCGTTGCGGATCAGGAGCTCCAGCCACAGCACCACCGTGGCCAGCAACGCGAGGACCGACACGAAAAGCAAGAGCGTCATCGAGACGCCGCCGCCGGCCGACCCGAAATCGGCGAAGCTGCCGAGCTTGGCGGTCATCGCATCGATGCTGCCGAAGCTCTGTTTGATGATCGATTGGGTGATGTCGTCTGAGGCCAGCAGCGCCGCGTTGGCGAAGACGAGGATCAGCATGAAGGACAGGGCGGTCTTGCCGACGCCGACGAGCGCGGTCGCCACTGGCGTGCCGTCGTGGGTGATCACCGTGCGGATGATCTGGCCGAGCAGGATGAGTACCGCGATGAATCCGGCGATGCCCATCGAGATGGCGTAGACGTTGCGGACGCCCGGCGAGGTGACGTCGATGTTCGGCATCGACGCGAAGGCTTGCGCGAACGCCTTGAGCAGCTGGTCAGCGGCGTCAGCGAAGGACTTGCAGACCATGTCCCAGGCGCTGGAGGCGACCGAGGATGCGGCGTCGCTGATGCAGTCGATGGGGTTGATGGGGCAGCTCACTGTGCGAGCTCCTGCCATCCGAGACTGCTGGCCTGGTCCGAGCCGGGTGCGGCGGCCAGGCTGGTGTAGGTGGCGCCATCCGGCTTGAGCACCTTCCAGTCGCCTCCGGCCCAGTGCATGCGCAGCGGGAAAACGGCGTTGGAACTCTTGGTGCCGGTACCGGGCAGAGAAATCGTGTAGCGGGCCAGCAGCAGCACCGTGACCTGATCGGCGGAGGCGTCACGGACCTGGTATTCGGCCGGACCGAGCATGACGGCCGCGGCCGAGGGCAGCAGCCCGGAAGTCGGGAGTCCCAGCGAGGCGCGGGCGTCCGAAGTGCCCTTCGCCCACTCCGCAGGCCCGTCCGTGTAGGACGGGTCGGCGACCAGGCGCATCACAGCTGCGGTGCGGTCGGGGTCCAGGGTGGAGCCCAAGTCGGTCATGTACTCCGACGCGGCCGAGACTGCGCCGGCCAGCGTGTGCGGGTAGCCGACGGAGACCCCGCCGACGAGCTGGCCACCCGGGGTCAGGGTCACCGGCGCGGCGGAACCGGGGCCCGCAGGCGCCACGGCGGTTGCGGCGGTAGTGGTCGGCCCCGCATTCGCGTGTGTAGACGGGCTGTCGGCGCTGGCGTGCGTACCGGACATCGCCGACGCCACGACGTAGGTGAGGCCGGTCAGGGCCGCCAGCCCGACCGCCGTGACGGCCACATAGCGGCTGGTCCGGCGGCGTGGGTTCAGGAACTCGTTGCTCATGGCGCTACTTCCGTTGCTCTGAAGTACTGGTCAAAGCCCTTACTTAGTGAGCAGCGCCGAAGACGGTGTTGACCAACGGGATCGCGCAGGCGGTGACGATGACACCCCCGAGGGACCAGACCAGGGCCCGCTTGCCCTTCTCCTGGTGGTCAGGGCGGTTGCTCAGCGATCCGACGGCCATCAGCCCGCCGGAGGCGACCGCAGCGACGGCGGCAGCCACCAAGCAGCCCCACTTCACGTAGGAGAGCAGGAGGCTCACCCCGTTGGAGCCGCTGGTCGGGTCGGCCGGCGCCGGGTTGGTGATGTCCGCCGGGAGGGCGCCGAGCGCGTGCACGACGAAGTGGATCGAGCTCATGGGTGGGGACTCCTTGCCGCCTGGGAACCCGATCGGACCGGTCGACGCCGGCCGCGGGTAGGGATGAGTTGCCGAGGCCCTGAACTGCATGTTTTGCTGTAGCAGAACCTCGGGGGAGGAGTTTAGGCAGCAATGACCAGTGCTTGTCAACTACAGCATAATTTCAGACAGCATGACTTCGGGTTGCGTTTGCTACAGCAGATGAGGCATGCTGGCGCGGATCGCTGAATCTGAAATCGGAGGAGTAGTTGCGCGATGGGCGAGAGGCCAGAGGACGCCGATGACATCGGCGTGATCGCCAAGCGCATCGAGCACCTGTTCACGACCGTCTACCCCGGGTCGCTGGGGCGGCCCTACACGCTGCGCGAAGCCGTCGAGAAGATCAACGCTGACGCCGGCGAGAACCTGATCTCGGTCGCCTACCTCAGCCAGCTGCGCAACGGAGACAAGCGCCATCCGGCGTTCGACAAGCTCGCGGGGGTAGCCAAGCTCTTCGGCGTGAGCACCGACTACTTCCTGGACGACGAGACGGCCGCCAGGACTGACCAGCAGTTGGCCTTGGTCGCCGCGATGCGCGAACAGGGCGTGGACCGCCTTGCGACGCGGTCCTTGGGACTGTCGGCGAACAGCCTCGAAGCCATCCTCGGCATGATCGAGAACGCGCGCAAGATCGAGGGTCTGCCCGATGACGAGGGCGACGTCCCGGCTCAAGGGCAGTGAGCCTGCTCACTCCACTCCGCGCTGTAGTGCAGCGTTGTCAATTCGTGATTTTCTTTCTGCCTGTCTGATCGCTTACCGTGGCGAACGCGGGAGTTGTTGCCGTTGTCCGTTTTCATCTCGGTAGCGCGGCGCGATTGGCGGGTCTCCCGCCATCAAGCGGGAGGAATCGGCGTGCGAGACCTGAGGCGGCTTCGTCGTGCCTGCGAACGGCGCATAGACGAACTGCGGATCCCACGACCGTTCGACTTGGACGCGTTCATAGCCAGCGTCCAGAAGCAGCGCGGCGGGCGACGGATCCACGTGCGGCCGTCGCCGATCCCGGCCAGCGAGGTTTCGCCCTATGGCATGTGGGTCGCCACCCACGATGCCGACTTCATCGTCTACGAGCCGGAGACGACGCCCCTTCACCGCGCGCAGATTGTGCTGCACGAGGTGGGGCACATGATCTTCGATCACCACTCCGACGAGGTGGTGGACCCTCGGATCCTGCGTGTCCTGTTCCCCGACCTGGACCCTGCGATCGTGAAGCTGATTCTGAGCCGCCACGACCACCACAAGCGCGAAGACGAGTTCGAGGCGGAGATGTTCGCCTCCGTTGTGCTGGAAAGGGCTGGCTACGAGCCAGGCCCGGTCTTGACTGAGGACGGCCTGATGGACCGTATCGGCGATGCACTCGGGCATCCGATGCGACGTCGGGAGCGTGGCATATGAAGCCGGCCATCGTCGTAATCTTGTGGGCGGTCACCATCTGGCGGCTGGGATCGATTCGTGACCAGCCCTGGAAGCGCTCTCTGTGGCTCGCCTTCTTCGGGCTCGCGGTCGCGATGACCGTGACGCTCCCGGCCGTCACCCGCGCCATCGACGAGTCGACAGGTATCGCCGACCTCGCCACGCTTATCAAGCACTTGGCCGGCATCGTCGCGTGTGGTGCTGTGCTCGACTGGGTCCTCGCGCTGAACTCCCCCCAGGCCATGGGCACCTTCCCAGCCCGCCGCCACTACATCGCCGCGGTCACCATGGTCGCGTTGACGGGTCTCTTCTTCGCCATCGACCGGCAGGAGACGTTTAACTTCGCCGAGTTGGAATCGGGGGACGGCGCGGCGGCGACGGCGTACATGCTGACGTTCGAGGTCTACCTCGGCATCGCGATGGGCATCGCGAGCAACCTGTTCTGGCGAGCTTCCAACCGCAAACCCAGCGGCCTCCTGCGGGTCGGGATGTGGATCCTCGCCACCGGAACGGCTCTTGGTGTCGTCTACGCCGTGCTGCGGAGCGGGTACCTGCTCGTTCGGTTCAACGGCAGCCACGCTCCCGGCGGCGACCACGCCATGGTCTCGGCATCTGACGCCGTCCAAGCAGCAGCGATTCTGCTGATCATCATCGGCACGTCGATTCCGCCCGTGAGCGCCGGCCTCAAGGCCTTCGCCAACTACCGGGCGCTGCGCGTGTTGCGCCCGCTATGGAAGGACCTCACCGCTCAAGTGCCGTCGATTGTCCTTGGTACGCCGCCGACCAGAGTCCAGGACTGGATGGCCGTCCGCGAGGTCCAGCACCGGCTCTTGCGGCGGGTCGTGGAGATCCGCGACGCAGCTCTCATGCTTCGCGGACTTGTCGACGAAACCGACCAGGAAAGCGTTCGCACACAGCTAAGGAATAGCGGCTTCAGCGGCAGCGAGTTGGAGGCTGGCTGCGAGGCAGCATGGATCCACTCCGCCATCGCCGCCAAGAAGCAGCAGCGGACGGTCGTGGCCCAAGGCGCGACACTTCGCCCGCGAGACAGCTCCGCGCTGGAGGACGAAGTTCGCTGGTTGCTCCTGGTAGCTCGTTTCTACCGCAGCCCCAAGACCAGCACCTCTACCGCAACGCCCGCACTTGCCACGGAGTCATGATGACCACCGCACCCGCCGCCACGTCTCCCTCCTTCGCCCGTAGGGTGACCGACGGCCTGGAGCCGAAGAACTGGATCTTGGCCGTCACACTCCTCGTCGGCTGGCAGGTCGACCGGTTCGCCGGCATCGGATGGGGCCTGCTCGGCGCCCTGTTCGCCGCCGTCATACCCATCGCCTTCATCAAGTACGGCATGAAGCGCGGTCGTTGGGCGGACCGCCACGTAGGCGTTAAGCAACACCGTCTGATCGTGATGGTCTTCATCATCGGTTCGGTGGCGACCGGGATCGCCTTGATGATCGGGCTCGGTGCTCCCCGCACCATGACCGCGCTCATCGCCGCGATGCTCACCACACTCGCCGCACTGATGGCGATCACCACCGTGTGGAAGATCTCGGTTCATGCGGCGGTCTCATCCGGCGCCGTCGCCATGCTGACCGTGGTCTATGGGCCGGTTGCCCTGGCCGGGTACGCCCTCGTCGCGCTCGTCGGTTGGTCACGGATCGAGCTCCGCGACCACACCCGCGGCCAGGTGCTCGCCGGCGCGGTTCTCGGCGCCGTAGTGGCCGCAGCGACATTCATCTTGTTCCGCTAGGCGATCAGCAGCTCAGAGCGTCATCAGCGCGCCCGCCGCGATCTCGCCCGCCGCCGTCAGGACCAGCCCCTGGCGGCGGCGGTTTGCTACCCGGAACAACGCGAATCGCTCCGGAACCGAGCGGCAATTCTGCTGTAGTAGACAAGACCCCCTGCTGCTGGCGTATCCTCGGCTAGCGCGTCGCGTCTGCTGTAGCAGAATTGGGTGGTCCTCATCCCCTTGCTGATAGCTGCGTCGTGCTCGTTCCAACGCCGTTCCACCCAGCAAGGACGCACATGAGCACCATCTCCCAGCCGAGCCGAGTGCTGGCATGAACGACGTCGCGAAGAAGGCGAAGTTCGCTCTCGGCGGCACCCTGCTGTCGCCCATAGCCATCGTCCTCGGCATCGCGCTCGCGACCACAGGATCAGGCACTCTCGAACCCCAGACCGTTTTGGCAGCAGCAGCCGCGGCGTCGCTGACGAACCAGCCATGCTCAACTTCCGGACCGGTATCGCCTGGCACGACTGACCTCAGCCCAGGGCACCCGATCACCTCCGGCCAGATCAGCAACGCCCAAATCCTCTACACGGTGTCTCAGAACGACTTACACCTTCCTGAGGACGCGGCGGTGATCGCGATCGCAGCCTCGATCGAGCGGACCCGCCTGGCGAACTACACGGTGAAGAGCGACTACAACGGCTTGGGCCTGTTCAACCAGGACCCGGGCAGCTGGGGGACCGCCGCTGAACTGGCCGACCCCGTTCACGTCGCGACGCAGTTCTACACGCGGCTAGCTCAAGTACCGGACTGGCAGACCATCCCATTCGACCAGGCAGCCAGCGCGGTTCTACGGCTTCCCGATCCTGCAAGGTTCAACTTCGAGCAGTGGGAAGCGATATCCAAGCGCCTCGTCGCTACCTTCGACGGAAGCGCGGGCACTTGCTCCGGGACCGGAGGCGACGGCTCAGCCGGCGGTGGGAGCGACCTCCAACTGCCTCCGGGGTTCACGCTTCCGGTCAACACGCCAGCGGCAGCACGGACCGCCGTAGCGTGGGCCCTGGCGCAGCTTGGGACGCCCTACTCATACGGCGGTAGCTGCACGAACGCACACGACGGCAATCTTGCCGACCAGTGTGACTGCTCATCGCTGATGATGATGGCCTACCGCGCGGCCGGCATCACCATCCCGCGAGGCTCCATCGCTCAGTCCGATGTCGGGACGCCCATCTACAACGTCAACGACCTCAAGCCCGGCGACTTGATCTTCATACCCGGCGATGACGGAACTCCCGAGGCACCGGGGCACGTCGGAATGGCGCTCGGGCAGGGGCTCCTTGTCGAGGCTCCCCACACAGGTCTCACCGTTCGGATTCAGCCGATCGCAGGCTACTGGGAGGGCCAGATCTCCAAGATGCGTCGAATAGTTAATTAGACATTATTCCCGCCACTGGCCTGGTGTTTCCTAACCGCAGTGGCGAGATCCCCGACAGCTAGGCCATTGCCCGTTGCGTTAGATGCAACCCGGTTACGCATCTGGCCGCCGCCTGACGATGCGGCACAGCGTCATTCGCAGAGAGCGTCCGCGCTTCCACCACGCGGGTGGTTCTCGGGTATGAGGCTGCTACCGCCGCAGTCCTCAACTCGACAGCCGACTACAGTCGGCGTTCTCCAGGCCCAGCCTGTCCTCATCCTCAGGCGATCTTGCGGGTCGTTGTGGGAAGGTTCTGCTATCCAAAGGAGGCAGCCTTGAGCGACGAGGCTCTGCGAGCACAAGACGGCAGTCTCAGCGATGTAGAGCGCATCGTTGGTGCGTGCGCCGAGCACCTGCGGCCCCAGGACGAGTGGACACTGGTGACGGAACACCCGGGCAGCCTTGCGCTCGCGGTTATCAGCTCGATCTGGTCGATCGAGACACGGTACCCAATTGCGCGAGGCGTCATCGGTCGGTACCGGACTGTCCGTATGCGGGAGGGGGCTGACCCGTCGAAGGACTCCTTGACCGATCTTCTCGGCCTCTACGAGCGCCTTGGTGGCGTCACCGAGTTCATCGACAAGATCGGCACACGTAATAGGGTGTCGACACAGCCGGATGCGCCCAGCAGGGGCCAAGCTGTGCTTCTGGCGGCCAAGGTCTTGGTCGATCTCGGAATCGACTCCGCCGAGCAGTTTGTCGAAGCCGACGAAACGGATCTCGGCCGAGATGCACGAGATGCATGGTTGACGGTCCCCGGCCAGGAGGCGGGAATCTCCTGGCGCTACCTGCGGATGCTGCTGGGGTTGCCTGACGTGAAACCAGACCGGATGATCGTCCGATTTGTCGCCGCAGGGCTCGGTGTCACAGAGGATGCTCTGTCCTCGGACACGGCAGCGGAATTGGTTAAGGCTGCTGCCGAGCGCACTGGCGCCGACCTGAGCGCCTTAGACCACGAGATCTGGGAGTACCAGGCCGGTTACAGGGGCAACCGCGACCTTGCCACCACGACCGACCACCTCAGGACCGTTGCACGTGCCTTTGTCGGTGCTGCGCTCCCGGCGCTTGCTGAGCTGAGAGTTGTGCCAGCCTCGGTCTACCGGCCCTTCCTGCGCGTCGGCAACGACTACGAAGGAAGCAATGTGATGGGCCTGCCGGAGTTCACAGAACTCGAAGCCGCGGTCCAGCGCCTCCTCCCCGAGCGGTTCATGCTGTCGACGACTCCGCCGAGGCAGCCGAATCTAGAATTCGCAAACTCATACATCTTCGGGCTTCTCGAAGCAGCGATCGCGCGTTGCGCCGTCGCCTTGGCTGACTTCGAGGCCGACAACGAGCTCGTGGGCCAGACAATCGAGGATTGGCTCGCACTTCTGGAGGCGGGAACCGAGCAGCTGCACTGCTGCCGCGTCGTCTCGCACGTCACCACCGAGACCGATGAGCCGGTCAAAATCGGTGAAATCACTGTCTCCCCGGAGACTGGACCAGGCAGTCTTCTCGAACGGACTCAGGAGATGATTCCCCGGGCGCTCGACGAGCGTCCTCCCCACACGTTCGACCCTCCACAGAGCCTGGTCATCGCAACCACGTCGAGCTCCCCCGTCGAGGCGTATGCGGCGAGTCGCCGAATCGAGGGCGACGTTGATCGGTTCCTCCTACTCGCCCGACTACTGTTGGCCGGCACTCATCAGTCTTGCTGGGAGATCACCGGACCTGCAAGCTCCGTATCGAAGCGCTACCCCGCGCATCACGTTTTCGGCAAAGGCGCTATGTCCACCTTGATGCAGCGAGTCGTCAAGTTGAACACAGGCCACGCCCCAGCCTTCGCAGCTCTCGGAGGATACCTGGACGCGGCGAAGGTCAAACGTGCGGGCAAAGTGACGACCACATTCGACGTCGCGTTGTACCGGTTCAATCGCGCACACGAGGCACACGATGACTATGAGGCGATCGTTGACCTGGCCACCGCACTCGAAGCGGTTCTGATCAGCGACGGCAATGAGACTGACGCGATCTCGCTGCGTCTCCGCGGACGCGCGGCTGCCCTTCTGGTGACTGAGGTGGACTCCGGGCGCGCAATCTTTGAAGATGTAGGCAGGCTCTACAAGTTGCGCTCGAAACTGGTGCACGGAGGGAGCATCAGCGAGAAAGACCTACGCGACATCACCACAGGTCTTTCGACGGCGCCCAGCGATATGCCTCCCCGCGTCAGCCTCGCATTCGCCGTCGACCGTATGCGTGACTTGGTGCGCCGGGCATTTCTTGCCCGTCTCTGCCTCGCCGCTGAACCCGATGCCCTCTGGCCGTTTGGCCAGGAAGTGCCGGTAGACGCGATGATGGCGGACGAACACGCGCGAGACGCCTGGCGACAGCGTTGGCGAGGTGTGCTGGCGGATCTCGGAGTTCCGGAGGCCGCTGAAGCAGCCGCCCCCGGAGTCGACCCGCTTAGGGACGATTCCACCACACAGTGATGCTCGACCGACAGGTTCCTGCTTAACGGCATCGGAGTAGTCTGACAGCCCGTCACCAGTCGGCAGTGTCATGCCGCTGGGCTCCGCGCGTGTCACGGCGACTCTTCGACAACCGGAAGCGGCATGGGCACCGGCGGAGAGTTCAGCGCATCGAATGCGTTCTGTACGTTCCGCAGCGCTTCAGCCCTGGCCATCACCCGCCACAAACGGATGAAGTAGATCGACTGAATGTGTGCTGTCAGGTCCCCAAGCAGCCGGACCTTGTCAGCCTCGGTCCGCTCAGACAGCCACACGCCGCGCGTCTCGGTGGCGTACCGGCCGGCGATGACCCGTAGATTACGCGGCCAGCTCAGCGCGTAGAACGCCGAGTTGTCGATCAACCACACCGTGGTCTCATCGATCAGCCCCCGCCATCGCTCGCTCTCGCCTTCCAGCCGTGCACGCACAACATCGGATACGTCATCAGGGATGTCCCAAGCCACGAGCGCCCCGCAGAGCGTGAGCATCGTAATCGCGCAGTTCGAAAAGCGGTCGCGGGCATCGTGCACCGCCTTCACACGGGCCTTGCGCGCATCGAGGCGCGACACGACGGTCAGGTCGGGAACCATCCGCGCCACCACCGAAGTGCCTGCGGCGATCAGGACTGTAGCGAGCCAGGTCGGCATGGACATGGACCATAGGTTCTCGCGGTATGACGAGCGCTGGTGCCGGTTCGGGGCAATACGCCACCCGCGCCATGACGCGACGGCTAGCCTTCGGCCATGAGTGCGGGCGTGCAGAAGAGATACCGTCGTGTTCTGACGCTTCGTCGAGACCGAGAGCCGCGGCCGTACCGCCCACGGCCGTTCCCTGCTATCTACGCGGCGCTACTGGTAGCCGGCGTCATCGGCACAGCTGGGGTCTACCTGCTGCTGTTGTGGCTGATTCCGGGCGCTAAGGCCAACCGGCTGGACGTCGCGAAAACCGCGCTGCTGGTGGTCGGTGGGTCCGGCGCGGTCGCCGGCCTTTACGTCGCGTATCGGAAGCAGAGAACCGACGAGGCCAACCACATACGTGACCAGGACAAGCTGTTCACCGAGCGATACACGCAAGCCATAGCCCAGCTCGGGAACACGGCCGCCGCAGTGCGACTCGGCGGTGTCTACGCTCTCGCCCGAATAGCGGACGACTCAGAACGCGACAGGCAGACCTGCATGGAAGTGCTGTGTGCCTACTTGTGCATTCCGTACGATCCAAACACCGCGGACCCGGGTGAAGTAAAGGTTCGTGCAGCAGCCCAGGCCACAGTGTTCGCACGGTTGCGACCCGACCACAAGAGCTTCTGGGCCAACGCCGTAGTTGACCTCAGCGGCGCCCGCCTTACCAATGTCTCACTGCGGCACGCCAAAACCGCAGGCGCCTACTTCGTCGACACCGAGTTTGACGGGATCTGCGAGTTCGACCACACAGCGTTTTACGGAGGCGCCATATTTAGGGGCGCGCACTTCCACCAAGGCAACGAGGTCGACTTCCAGGGCGCTCTGTTCGGCTGGGCCAACTTCGACGGCGTGAAGTTCGACCGTGCCGTACGGTTCGACGACGTGCAGATCAACGGCGTCACAGGGTTCGCCAACGTCGAGTTCGGAGGCGACGCATCGTTCAAAAACACTCGATTTGCCATGGGCGCGGCGTTCCGCGAATCCCGGTTCGCGGGTTCGGCCAGCTTCAACGGCGCGACCTTTACGAAGATCACACACTTCACCGATGCTCACTTCGCGGCGACCACGTCGTTCGACCACGTGACCTTCGGCGAGGCCGTTTGGTTCTACCGATCGGTCTTCCCCGACCCGCCGCCGTCGTTCACCCGCGCCATGTTCCTCGGCGAGCGCCTGTCAGTGTGGCCCGACGGATTCGCCCCGCCCGACGCCGCGCGGAACCCGCCGGGCGTGCCCGCAAAGCCGTAACCAGAATTTGCTCATGCCCTTCTGTGTCGGCGAGTTCCTTGACGCCAGCTGAGGCCAGCCGCAACGTGACCCACGTGACAGCAGCCGACCTCAGACAAGGCCCCACGACACGACTGAACTCGTCGCCTGACCGGGGACAGAGAATACGACGCGGTTCAGATATGTGGACTCCACCAGTTCAATGGCCTTTGTAGGTTCCCGTTGAACATGTCGCCTATCCCATCGAGTTGTCGCTGAACTGTCGTTTGCGACAAGTCGGTAGGACTGCTTGCTTGGGCTACAGGTCTGCCCAGACGTGCCCAGGCAGGTATGGGGTTCGGCCGCTGAACAGCCAGTAACAGAGGTCGAACATCCTTCGCTTTGCGTTCTCGAAGTACTCCTGCGGCTCGGGGTCGGGGAAGGACTGGTCTTCGCGGACGACCGTTTCCTGCCGCTATTCATCTTCGTACTGATCGCGGTGCTTGGCGAAGTACTCACGGAAAGCGTCGTCGTCCCATACGACCGACACGAGGTCGGGTTCGGGTCCGATGGTCGCGGCCCCTCGCGGTTCGCTGAACGTCAGGAGCGACAGTAAGTACGCGTAGTTGTGCCGGACGAGATCGGCATCACTCGACCAGACACCGAACTCGATGTGGTGGCGCGCTGCCTGAGTCCAGTTTGCTGACCCCATCCAAGTTAACTTCGGATGGAACCGCAGCACGTCGCCAGCGAACATCTCGTCGTCCTCGTAATACGTTGTCACGCCCAGGACCAACATTTTGGCGTGGAGCATCGGCCTCGCTGTCCCATTGCTTGCCCGCCGCCACCCGGCTACGCGTATCGGACCCAGTTCGACGGGTTCGAGTCGGCTGCTATGGGGATGAATGACGGGTGGCTTGCCTCTCTCGTCGGGCAGAGCCACCTCCTCGAAGCCATCGAGGTAGGTGCTCAGCAACGGTTTGCCCCGCGTCGCGAGTCGCCGCACCGCGCCGTACTCTGGCTGCTGCTTGTCCACAACAATGCAGCATTGATCGAACGATGCGAGAGCCTCAGCCACGGCAAAGTCTGTCAGCCACGGCACGCAGCCAATCGCGGCCGCCGCAGGCTCCAACCGCCGCCAGTACTCGCCAGTCCAGTCGGTACTGCCGTGTCGTGCCAACCCCGCCACCAGATCGTCGAGCACACCTGAGCCGTGCACGACGGTTCCGAAGCCCCAAGGGCGAGGAGTCGATCCGAGTAGCTGCTCATGGTCCCCGAGGGGCCTCATGTCCATAGCTTCAGCATGCCAGCAGAAGGCCGCAGCCACGTTACCTCGTGGCGGGCTTGATGGCTCACGCTCCAGCTGTCCAGCAGATTCAGCGCGTCGGCGTCCTGACTGCGGGGGCAACGCTAGTCATCTGTTCTAGATCCTCTGTGCGCTCCACCGCACGAACCAGGCGTCCGCGTGGACGATGGCCTGGTCTGCGGGGTTCTTCGCCAGCAACTCGTCGTACGCGGTCTCCCCGCGGGGGTCTCTGAACCTGGGGTCGGGTGGGGGCAGCTCGCTGACCGGCCGCCATCGGAAGAGCAAGCCCAGCGTTATCGGCGGTCGAAACGGAGGGGCCAACCCCTTGCGCTCGGCAACGAGCGCGAGCTGATGGGTACAGCGATTCCGCGCATACCTCAGCGCTTGCAGGTATCGGCCGTCTGCGTCACCATCACGCGCGTCCCGATAGGGCTGGTCATCAACCTTGAAGAAGGTTTCGTCGATGCTAATCGCCCACATCAGTGCCTCGGCAAGAGGCGTGAACACAACAGCCGCGTCCTCCGAGGCATCTACCGCCACCTGGTAGCGGGCAGCGGCTTGCCGGAAACCTTCGAGTGCGAGAACGAGCGTGTATTCCGGGTCATTCAGGTCGACCGTCACGGTCTCATCGTTACACAGGCCACGGACATGGTCAGCTGAAGTGGTCCAGGACCTTCTCGCCGGCCTCCAACGCCAACTTCTGAACGCCGGGAGAGTGCGTCAGGCCCTTCACCGCCGTCACCACACGTCCGGTGAGCCGCTTCAGCAGACCGGCATCCGGAACGGCAGTGGAAGCGGCGATGTCCAGCTCTGACACCTCGCTCAGCAGCTCCTGCTGCTCGGACTCGTGGGGCGTCAGGGACGGGGTCAAATCCCGCACGAGAGATACGAAGGCCCGCAAGCCCTCGATGTCCACAGCGCCCGATGTCACCACGTTCTGCGTGAACTGGCTGCTGTTCACCGCAACCGGGCCGTTGATCGGTGCGTTGAACACCGGCCCACCCGCGGACTGCGGCTTTGGGCCGTTCAAGAAGTCACTCACCGATCCTCCAGACGTCGCGCAGTCGATGCCATTCGTCGTCAGCCTTACGTCGGTTCCCGCAAGGTTTGTTACTTCGACCAGGTCCCGGCCTCTGAGATATCGCACGGCCTCCGAGAACTCGTCGTTCGTCAGCATGTCTCCGAGGAAGACCGAGCCCTTCCACCCCAGGAACTGCTGCTGGCTCCCTGCGTGGGTCGGGTACTCGGCGAACAGCCACTGGATGACGGCGTCCCGGGCGAACCGCATCCGCGCAACGCGGTTGCCACGCGTTTCGCGGACCCGCTGGGCCTCCACCTTCCCTCGCTTGGTAATGAGGGAGTCGGGGCGGTCGTCCAGTCCTCGGACCACATCGACGAATCCGCGGTCCTCCAAGATGGTGATCAGCATCCCGACGAACTCCATGGCACCCGGCTCATCCCCCGCATACGCGGAGACGTCGATGTACTCGCTGGGCCGCTCGCGTCCCTGCTCATCGAGCCACAGCAGCAACGGCGGGAGCTGCATCTCCAAGTCCGAGTCCATGGGGCGCAACGCTAGCAACACCGACCCACTCACAGCGGCAAATGAGGAAGGCCGTACCCCCGTTCAGGTGTGGCCTCAGCGCTACGGTTGGCCTCAGCCCTCGCAGCCGGCGCTACCTGAGCGGCTAGTTCTTGAGCCGAAGCGCCACTAAAGGTCACTGCGATGGTGCACACTGTGCTCGTGATGATCGCGTGCCTCAACCTACTACCGCGACTCCCCTTCGCTGCCTCGGTCGTCATCCTCTGCCTGCTTGCGCAAATGCTGTCGTTCGGCCTCAACCGTCATCGACACGTTCGAGTGAATCTCCTGCTCTCCTGCTGTTCCGGCTAACTGCCACGCCCGGAAGGCGTGTCACCACGGACAGGCGCGAGGACGAGCCCCGGGGCTCCTCAGCAATCCTTTCGCCCTTCCGTGTCCTCGGAACCAGAAGGGCAGCCGAACATGGCCGCAGAGAAGAAAGAGATCAACCAGCACGACGAGCAGGAACCGATCCCGGCCGACGCAGAACACAGCGAAGACAAGCCGGGTCGCGAGATCGTCGTGTCCTTCGTGAAGGGTGCCGCGTTCGCGCTGGGACGCAAGGTCGTAGACAACACCGACAAGATCTGGGACTTCTTCACGAAATAGTCCCGATGGGGTTGCGGGATGCCGTCGTTACAACGCGAGCGGCGGCATCCGCGTCTGCGGCGACGTCCGTGGGCCTGCTGAGATTCCTGTGATCCATGAGGTAGACGTTGTGAGACCGTGCAGGTGCTTCGCAATGGGTGATCAAGTGTCACCGTCGCGATCGAGTTCGCAGCGCAACCGCCACGGCGGCGGAACCCGTTTGTGCGGCGAAGTAGTCAGAGACACGATGGTGCTGTGAACTTCGCAGGCCAGTCAGCCCTCTTCAAGGTGACAGTACGGCCCGCGCGTGCCGCGTACCTGATTGCCGAGGGCAGCCGTGATGGCTTCCGGCTCGCGGTTCAGGAAGCAACTTCGCGGTGGGGCGGGCAGACCGAGCTGGTTGTTCCTATCCAGGAGAACGGCACAGTCGCGCAAGACTTCCTACAGGCTATCGAGATCTCGCACATTGATGGCCTGGTGAACGTTGATGCACGAGACGATCATGCGAGAGTGTTGGCTGGCTCCCTTGGGATGCACCTCACGCCGCTTGAGCACATCGATGAGTGGGGCGTCACCAAGTTCACGAGCCACCCAGGCGACCTGGTCGTGCCCCCTACTGTCGACGGGAGCAACGGCTACGTCATCGCCGCCGAAAACGCGCCACTGTGGCAAGCGGTCGCTGCGGGAGACCTGCGAGCCGAAGCGGAGAAAGGCTTTCACGCCGCCGGGATCGCCTTCCGTCGAGCCCGATTCGACCATGAGATCGGCGAGTCGCAGGTGTGGGGGCACACTCTCCTAGGCACGACGACCGTCTCGATGATCGAAGAGTGGGCATCGCCAGCGCCCATGGACTCTCCGACCACCGTCGTCCTCATCTCCGGGGACGACGACTTCGAGGGGTGCTTGAGGTTCTGGAATCTGCGCGCTTTGCGCTCCGTGGGCCGTCACGGCGACTGTCCCATGTACCTGCTGCCCGTGGACATCGGCCATTGGACAACCTGGCCGCGCGTATTCGCCGGCGCATTGCAGCGACCTGACCATTTTTCCCCCGACGTGCTGATCACGTCCTCCTCCGTCGAGGACGAAGCAAAGCATGCCTTCGCCCAGAGCATGGGCTTGGAGCTGTCGGAGGACAAGCAGATCCAACGCAAGATGTCGTTCGGCAAGCAAGCAGCGAAACGATCAGCCCCATTCACCTACCTGCCGGGCTTCGCGACCATCGTCGGCTTCAAGCGCCGCTACGGGGAGACGGAGTTCGTTGATGTCCCGGTAACCGGTGACAAGACGGCGCTGCGCTTCACCAGCCCGGTTCCGACCAAACTCGCCTTCGGCGGCCTCTCACTGGTCAGCATTGGCGGAGAGCCGATCGACGCATTGCCGAAGCGTGAGACGGTGGCCAAGCTCGTCGCTGACAACGCCGAGTGGCACGACGAGGCCATTCAAATCCCGGACCACGTCAAGCACGACTGGCGGATCGAGCTCCGAATTCCGACACTGACCGCCGCCTACGAAGCGGTCATGGGCGAGGTGGCTGTCTCTCACCCACTCTCCGACAAAGGCGCGATCGGCATGGGGCTGATGGACCCAGCTGCGCTCGATGCACTGGGCGAACCGAACGTCTTCGAGGCAATCAAGCAGCTGACAACCCCGCGCGGCGAGGAGATCGCCAAGAAGCTGCAAAAGCTGTTCGGCGCAGACCAACCGCTTACCGAGGACCAGAGGGCGTTCGCCGAAGAATTCGGTGGCCGTAGTGAACGCGTCTTCAAGAGCGCAGAACGACTCGGCTACGGCTCTTTCGAGACCGCACAGGTTGTCCTGGAGCGCCTAGCCGGGATCGGTTGGGCGGAACGGGGCTTCCAGACTGCGTGTGTCAGCTGCAAGATCAAGAGCTTCGTGCCCTTCTCGCAGCAAACCTCCCGTGGCGTCGCCCGCTGCCCGGTGTGCGACGCGACGGCCGAGTACACGCGCGAGCCGAAGCGCGGCCTGGTGGTACATCACCGACTCGACGCCCGGGTGGACTTCGCGAACGTCCAGGGTGTGATCCCTCACCTTATGGTCATCGGAGCGCTCACCCGCCGCTACAAGCACGCGCTTCTCAAGCCGGGAGTCGATCTCTTTTTTGCGGACGGAGTGCAGGGCGAGGCCGATGTCCTAGGCATCTGTGACGGCAAGTTGGTCAGCGGAGAGGTCAAGACATCCGGCAAGTCGTTCAACGCCAACGAAGCACAGCCCGACAGGGACCAACTCGTCAAGGACCTGATGATCGCCAAGAGACTGCGCTCGGATATATATGTGATGGCCGCCACGAGCCCAATTGAGCAAGCGGCCAAGGACCGAGCGAAGACCATGTGCGAGGAGCTGGGCATTGAGCTACTTGTTCTTGAGCGCAACGACCTACTGCGCTGACGCACTCTTGCCCAGACCTTGAGCGGATTCGCTAAGCCGCCATAGGGGCGAGGTGGAGTAGACAATGTGCTGCTCCCATTGGAACTAGGCAGCCTGATCAGGCGCTAGTGTCCATGACGCGCCGAACCGATCGCACATGAACGTTGCTAGGACACGTGGGCGTAGCCGCCCGCGCTCCAGACCGCATGGCGGAAGGCTCCGAGGTGAAGTAGCTGGCCAGTGGGAACAGGCGCCGGCGTACCGGCAGGGAAGAACGCGCCCCCGCAGCGGTCGCAGTACCACCCCTGGTTCCAGACGGCGAGGGCAGCATGCTGGCCGCGGAGTACCAGACTGTTACGCCTGACGCGCCGAATGAAGGCGCCCAAGAAGAGCACGACCGGCAGCAGGAAGAACACGGGTATGAGCCAAGTCCCGAAGGCGTAGCCGCCCTTCTGAGCCGCAGTGACCGCCGCCGGAGATCCATGCCGTGTCATGTTGAGTGCGATCCACACCATCAGAACGAATGGCGGAACGAAGAAGAGGGACGCTCCCAGGAGCCAGCCGGCTTTGCGCGGGGAGGGTGCTGGTGAGAGGGCGCTTGCTATGCCACTGATCGTAACGCCACCGTGGGCGGCGTATCCGTAGGCAACATGACCCCCCGCGACACCGATCGCGGAACTGGATCCTTGATACATGCCGAGGCCGTTTCGGTAGACGGCAGGTACGTGCTGGACCCGCTCGACCTGACCGCAATGCGGGCAGGCGAGTGAACCTCGAACGGGTTGGCTCGCGGCCTCCATAGCCACCTCCTGCGATCATTTGGCCAGTTCAACGCCTCGGACCTGCGACTGTACCCCACTGGCGAGGTGCGGGCTAGGAGTATTTTTGGACTTTAGTCCTTCTTCGTTGCGGCATGTTAGACTCACGTTCGAGGACCTGCCGAAGCTAAGAAGGGGGACGGTGCGCGACATGGCTGCCACTGCCGAGGACGCGTCGGCCAAGGAACTGCCGTTCGTCGCCAAACGTCTCGATCTCCTGTTCAGGATCGCGAGCGAGAAGGCGGGCAGGAAAATCGGGGCCGGTGTCGTCGCCGAAGGCATCAACGCCGCGGCTGGCGAGAAGGTGATCGAGCAGAGCTACATCTGGCAGGTGAGAACGGGCCGGAAGGACAACCCCTCCTACAAGGTCCTCATGCAGTTGGCCGGCTACTTTGGCGTCCACCCGGCGTTCTTCTTCCCCGACGACTCGGAGAACGTAATCGATCCCGATCTCCAGGTCGCGCTTAGGGATGAACGAATCCGGAACCTCGCGCTGCTAGCCGTTGGCCTCTCCGACCCGAGCATCGAGGCGGTCACCATGATCGCCAAGAACAGCCGCTCCCTTGAGGGTCTGGCCGAGCGCCCGGCCTAGAAGCCAGTAGCAATCACCACGCCGCGCCCGGCGCCTCGTAAATGAGGCGCCGGGCGCGGCTGCTTTACGTCCCGCAGCGACGTCAGGTCCGACGCGGCTTCCTTTTCGAGGTGAAGCCCTCCAGTGACGCCCTCCACCCCCGCCGCACTGGGCAAGCGGTTCACGGCGCGTCCGCGGCGTCGTCAAGCTCTGCGGCGCGCGGTCGAGCGATCGCAGATTTGGACCATAGTCCAGAAATGGGGCCGGTGTGCTCGACTACGGTTGACACTGGATCTAGACCATAGTCTATGATCGACTCATCGATCTGGACTCGACATCGGGTCTGGACTTCCCGCCGGCGCCGACCTCAGCGGCGCGGCAAACCCATCTTCCTTGGAGGCTCACGCATGTCCGAGTTCCGTTTTCAGCTCCCTGTCCACGGGTTCACCGCACCGCAGATTCCGGGGATCACGCCAACTGGACGCCATCGGCGCCGTTGCGTCCGACGCAGGATCGCGCTCCGTCGGCTGATCGCCCGAGGCACCGTCTTCGCAGCGCTTGTCGTAGCCGGCTGCGAGGCGATCGTCGAGGGAGGTGAAGGTCGTGCCTAGCTGGATGTCCTACGAAGAAGTCGCCAAGCAGCTTCGCGTCAGCCGCAGCACCGTCCGACGTCTCGTGCGGCAGGGGGAACTTCAGGTCGTTCCGGTCGGCGGGTGTCGGCGAATACTGACTCTGTCATACCTCTACTACGCATGGACCACGCTGGGGGTGACTGCAAATGATCGGCCCGCTCTACACCGTTAAGGAAACCGGGCTCGTCCTTCGGACCAGCCGGACAACGGTCTACCGGCTCATGAAGGCCGGGGAGATCGAAGGCGTCAGGATCAAGGGATCGCGACGCTTCACCGTCAGGTCGGTTGAGCAATACGTCGCCAGCCAGGTCACCGAGTAGAACGGGGTTTCCATGCCTACTTTCCCGCTAGACACCGGCGAGGACGTCCGCGACAAGATCGACTGGGAGGGCGGCGTATGGGGTGCCCTCTGCTGGGGGCTCGCTGCCGAAGATCTCCCCGAGCAGTACCGCGACGACTGGCGGTCGATGGCCAAGCTCTACAACGAGCTCGACGAACGCGCCACCGCCTTCTATGACCGGCTCCCGCCGGAACCCGACAGCGATACAGAGCAAGAGATCAACGCGGTAGTCGAACGCGCCGGTTCGACCCACAAGATCAACTGAACCCACTCGTTACGTCGGAGGAGTCTCATGCGAAACATCAAGATCTACGACCGGTACGCCGAATGTCCAGACGACGCCTGGATCGGCCGACGGTGGCACTCAACTCGGAAGCCTGACTCCGGAGGCGAGTTGATCGGCGTGATCATGGCGGTCCGGCCAGGCGCGGTCAGGGTGCGCTGGCCTCCCGGTTGGCCTGTACCCGACAGCTGGGAGGCGACCGACCGAGGCACGCTGATGAAGACCTAGTCCCGATTCACAAGTGGACCCCTCCGATTCCGGAGGGGTCCACTTTGCCTTGTGCCGCGGCTCAGCTGAAACGACGCGGCAGAGGACTCCGTGCCGGACTGAACTGATCGCTTCGACCACCTGACGGTCGATCGGCCTAGGGGCCGTCGGTTGCTTGATAACTCAAAGCCCACTTCACAGAAGCCAAGAGCGCAGGGCCGAGAGGGAGCGGAAGATACCGCTCCCTCTCGGCCGGCCGTCTAGGCGGCAAGTCGGTCCACAGACAGCTTCAGTTCTTCCATCATCTTGAGCACCGACGCCATGTCTGGCGTCACAGCTTCAGCGGCCGTCGGCATCGGCTCGGCTTGATCGGCGACAGCGCCGCGACCCCGGAAGGCGTCGAGGGCCGCGAGAGCGGCCTCGCCGGCGCCTGGCAGTGTGCCGAGGTACTGCTCAGTCGTAGTGATGCTGCCGTGGCCGAGGCGTTCCTTCGCGACCTGGAGGTCAGCGCCGCCGGCCAGGAGCCAGGACGCGTGTGCGTCCCGCAACGACTTCGGGGTGACCTTGAAGGAGATGCCCGCAGCTTCCACCGCGGGGTAGAAGATCTGCTTCCGGAACCAGTCGCCGTCGATATGGCCGTCCGTGTCCCGGTGCCGCGGTGCGTTCCGCGGAGCGTCCTTGCCGATGGCACGCCGCTCAGCCCGGTACGCCGACATCGCGTCTCGACAGAACTGGCAGCGGCACTTCATGCCGGAGTACGCGGAGATCGTGCCGTGTCGGTACTGCCGGCCAGACTTGGGATGGGGCTCGGTCCAGCCCAGGGTGATCGGATCGGGGAGTTCGTCCGGGCGCCTGCGCTTCTTCGGCTCCGTCGGAGGGACGTACTCGAAGAACAGGTCCTCGGAGCCCAGACCGCGACGAGCAGCGAAGTCGACAAGGCTCGTGGTCAGGCGGCGGGAAATCTTCAGCTCACGCCACTCGCCGTCCTTGGGATAGTCCTTGACCAGGAAGCGCTTCCCCTGCGGGTGGAACTTCGGGTCGAGCTTCACGACCGCACGCGCGATGGTGATGAGGTCAGCATCGGGATCGAGATCCTTGACGCGGAACTCGGTCAGCTCGCCCCACCGCATGCCTGTCTCGATGTCGGTCTCGGTGAGCAGTTGCATGCGCTCGCCGTCGTGCTCACTCTCGCCGATCGCCGCGTGGAGCTTGTCGTACTGTTCCGCTGTGATGATCCGCTTCGTCTTCTTGGCGACCGTGGGCCGCTTCACGCCCTGGCCAGCGTGCAGGAACGTGACCTGGTCGTTGAACGCAGTAGTCAAGATCGCGTCCATCGCCACCTTGGCGTTGCGCCGGCTTTGAGCGGAAACGCCCGCGCCGGCCATCTTCGTCATCCACTCACGGACGTGCTCGGGTAGCACGTCGACCATCCGCATCCCGCCGAACTCCGGCAGGATGTGCTTGTTGATCAGGTAGGTGTAGGTCTGGCGGGTCGAGCACTCGATCTCGTGGTTCGGGAGCCACGTGTTCAGCACGTAGGCACGGAACTTCTGGCGTCCACGCTTCGGGTCGCCGATGCGCCCAGCCGCGATGTCGTTCTCGGCCTTCTTCGCCGCGTCCTCGGCCTGCTTCTCGGTCGAGTAGGTACCCGCCGAGCGGGTGTTGCCGCGGATGTCGCGGTAGTTGGCTACGAACCGTTCCGTTCCGTTCTTGCTGATGCGCTTTCTGACCCAACCCAAAGACTGCCTCCCCAAGGCCCGTGTCCGCAAAATGTCCGCGGACACTGTGAAACAACTGGAAACGATCTGAGGCTGGTGTTACAGCAAAAATAGCCTCTGACCTGCACGTTAACAGTCGTACGATGGGGATGACAAGCCATCTATTTGACAAGCCGTGGGCGTTCGGGACGTAGAGGCCGCAGGTTCAAATCCTGTCACCCCGACTACGTGAACACAGATCAGAGGCTCGCTTCTCGGAAGAGAAGCGAGCCTCTGACTCGTTTCGGGCGTTGTCCGGATGTTTCTCGGGCCGCGGTTACTGGATCTTGATGTGATCGCCGATCGCGACGTTGGTGTACAGCCACTGCGCCATGTCGGTGCTCATGCCGATGTCGCCGTGTGTCCGGTTGCCCTTGCCGAACCGGCCGTCGTCCCATGGCATCGCGTAGATCTGCGGGCCGCCCGCGTCGAGCGTGAGCACCCAGTGAACGGTCAGGCGGTACGAGGTGTCGGTCCCGCTGTCGCTCACCTTCTCCGCCTGGTCCTGCTTGGCGGTGATGGTGAAGGTGCCGACGTGGCTCGGGTTCGCAGGCGTTCCGGCGGTCACCGGGACGGTCTTCACGATGTGGCCCTGCTTGTCGTAGACCGTCATCTGGTCCTGCTTCAGGTCGATCAGTGCGATCGGCGTCGCCTGCGTCGTCTTGGCCGGCGGTGCGGATTTCGACGCGGAGGAGCTCACGCTGGGTGACACGGTGTGGCCCTGGTGTCCGCCGGTCGGGCGGAGTGCCACCAGGCTTCCTACGCCGATGATCGCCACTGCTGCCGTGGCTGATGCCACTGCCGTCATGCGCCGCCGGTGGGTGACGCGGATCTGCTCGCCGCGGGAGCGGATCAGTGACGGGGAGCGGAATGCGGCTGCTGTCTCGAGGTTTCCGCCCAGATCGGCCAGGCGGTCTTCGATGGTGTCAGGCATAGCTGGGCCTCCCCTTCAGGTCTCCGTCTTTCGATTCGCTCAGTACTTGCGCCAGCGCTGCTCGGCCTCGCGACAGCCGGGCTTTGACCGTGCCGACCGGTGCTCCGACCTCGGCTGCGACCTGCTCGACGGTCAGCCCGGCCAGGTGGTAGAGGACGATCGCTCGGCGCTGTGCCTCGGGGATGCCCCGCAGGGCGGTGACCAGGGCCACCGAGTCCGGGCTCAGGTCCGGCACGTCCGGTGGCGGTCCGTGCCGTCTGTGTGCGACGGTGCGCCGCACGGCGGACCGCCACGACGACACTTTGATTCGATAGGCCACCAGCCGCACCCAGGCGACGGGATCGTCCATCCGCGACACCGAATCCCAGCGTTGCCAGGCCCGGGCGTACGCCTCCTGCACCGCGTCCTCGGCCTCCACCGGGTCGCCCAGCATCGCGACGAGTTGCGCCGTCACCCTCCGGACCGACCCCAGGTAGAACTCGTCGAAGTCCTGTTCCTGTGACACTCGTGTCCATCTCCTCCCCGCCATCTGCGCTTCCATCACACCAAAACGCCGGGGCCCGGGGCGCGGTTGCACGCGGGTTTCGGGGGCGGGGCGGCCGATCAAACGACAGTCGTGTCGGTCCGCGTTTTTCGCGGAGGAATCGGTCAAATCATTTCAAACGCTCGCTGGGAAATCCATCGCGGGTCGGGGGTTCGCCTGGCGGATGGTCGCAATGCATTTCGGGGTGGGTGGGGGCGGGGCTGCGACCTGCAAGCCATTGGCTGTGGGACAAAAGGATGTTGTGCGCCGGGAAGTCCTCCCGCGATCTCCGTAAATGTCCTCACCCCAATGGGGTAACGTCCGCCGCTCGGGTAGCGTACGGTCCATGCTCGATCTCTGGCACGGCACTCACGGGGCGGACCGCTTCGACCTGACCGCGCTGCCCTGGTGGCGGGTCTGCCGCGTCGACGCGGTGGCTCCGGGTCAGGGTCCGGTGCCCTCGTTCCTTGACGACCTGGGGAAGGCGTTCGCCGACCAGGGGCACGAAGTCGGCCGGCCCGTGTCGGTGGCCGGCGTCGGGTCGCGCGTCGAACTGGACGTGCTGCTGGTGCACATACCCGTCCCGGCCGGTCCCGGCACGTTGCTGGACCGCGTCGCCGAGCAGTACCCGCCGCTGATGGTGACGTTGCGGCGGACCGGCGATGTGCGCGGCGGTGTGCGGAACCTGGTCGGGGTGTTCGAGGTCGACGAGCCGCTGGCCGGTGCCAAGCACCTGGAAGTGGTGCAGCTCGCTCGGGTGCTGATGGCGCGGGTCGGGGCGCCCAAGACCCTGTTCGTGTATCCGGACCCCGAGACCGGCGAGATCCTCGAGGCCACGTTGTGCACCATGGAGGGCGGCCACCCCTCCATCACCACGGACATAGTCCGGGACATCCGCGACCGGCTGGTCGCCGTGGCCTGCGCCACCGAGGTGAACGACCGGCTGGACCGGGTCCCGGACTCGGTGCCGACCTCGGCCTTCGACGCCGCCGGCTCCCCGCGGGTCCTGGTCTCCGCCGGGCGCCGCATGGGGAATCTGGGCCTGCTGCCCCCGCCGCACCGGGTGTCCGACTACGTCTCGGTCACCATGGCCTCGGCCTACCAGCGCTACCTCGGCATCAAGGGGTTCAGCGAGGGCATGATGTTCGTCTTCGACCCGGACCTGCAGGCGCTGGTGGTCACCGCGTCCGGCAGCTTCGAGGTCGACAAGCGGGACCTGCGGCCCGAGGACGTCGTGGTCGTGGACCACCGGCTGGACGGCGGGCGGCTGCGGCTGCTCGAGGTCGGCGGCGCCGGGCAGAAGGGTCCGTCGGTCGAGGCCTGGGAAGTCTGCGCCCTGATGGCGGCGGCGCCCAAGATCCGGGTGAGCAAGGATGCCAGCGGTATATGGCGCCCCGACCCCGAAGGCACCGTCGAGGTGCCCTCGGTGCGCGGCGGTCTGCACGCGCACGTCGGCGTCGACGAGGCGGACGAGACGCTGATCGAGAGCATCCCGCCGGACCGCACCGCCTACCCCTACGGCTTCGGCTGCGGGACCGACCTGATGGTGGACGTCGCCGCCGCCACGGTGCGGCGCTCGCAGGCGATCAACGACGCCGGCGACAGCCGCTCCTACGTGCGCTGGCCGATGCTCTACCACGGCGAGATGGCCTTGGAGCTGTGGACTCCCGACGTCCCCGACGAGCCGCTGACCGGTCTGCTGGACCTGTTCGACCCGGCCGGCCGTGCCGCGATCGCCTTCCGTACCGACCACGTCGATCAGCCGGTGTGACGATGAAGCAGACATATGCCAGAGCCCTGGTGACCGGGGCGTCGTCCGGATTCGGCGAGCACTTCGCGCGGCAGCTGTCTGCGCGCGGGACGGCGCTGGTGCTGGTCGCGCGGCGCGGTGAGCGGCTGGAGAAGCTGGCCGCCGAGCTGGGCACCGAGATCGAGATCCTGCCCGCCGACCTGACCGATCCCGTTGGGCTCGCCGTGGTCGAGGATCGGCTGCGCGATGCGGCGAACCCGGTCGACCTGCTGGTGAACAACGCCGGCGTGGGCACCACCGGCGCGTTCGCCAAGCTGCCCGTGGAGGGCGAGACCGGCAAGGTCGCGCTGAACGTCATGGCACTGATGCGCCTGTGCCACGCCGCGCTGCCCCGGATGACCGAGGCCGGGCACGGCGGCATCCTCAACGTCTCCTCGCTGTCCGGCACCACGCCGGCGCCGAGGGCTGCGACCTACGGCGCGACCAAGGCGTTCGTCACCTCGCTGAGCGAGAGCCTGAACCGCGAGTCCCGGAAGCACGGCGTGCACGTCACCGCCCTGCTCCCGGGCCCGGCGCCCACCGAGCTCACCGAGGCCGGGTTCGAGAACCTGCTGCCGCGGCTGTTCTGGCAGGCGCCGGAGGCGATCGTGGCGCGCGGGCTCGCGGCGGTCGCGGCCGGCAAGCCGGTCTGCATCCCGAGCCGGGCGCTGTCGATCGCGACGGTCACCGGGTCCCGGATGCCTCGGTCCTTTCAATACTTGGTGGGAGACCGCCTGTTCGGCTCCAAGTGATGCCGAACAACGCGTAGACCTTCGTGATGAGGTCGCCGGCGCCGGCGTAGTGCTGCGGCGCGCCGTCCTGCGGGGTGAGCGTGACGCCGCCGCAACCGCCCGCCTCGGCGTCCACGGTCGCCAGGCCCGGCAGCGTGATCCGGACCCGGGTGCCGTCGTCCATCGGGCAGCTCCGCGCGCCGGGGATCGGCGGTTGCAGGGCGTTGAGCAGGTCGACGACCTGGTGGACGATCAGCGGCGCGGTGGCCGTGGCGACGCGGGTCTGCGCGGGCGGCAACGCGAACTGCGGGTTCAACCCGGTGATGGTCACCACAGACACCGACGGGGCGCCGTAGCCGAGCGCCGAGCCCGCGGGCCGCGAGGGCGTCCAGTCGACGTCCGCGTCGAGCCGGATGATCGTGCGGCCGTCCGCCCCGGTCGCCGGCGTCACGATCAGCGAGCCGTCCGCGCCGGGAAAGGCGAAGCTCACGAAGGCCGGCGCGGAGGACCCGCCGTCGCTCCACGCCGACAGCGACGATCCGGTCGGCGGATGGGCTCGGACCGCTGCCAGCACCTGGTCCGGACTTTCCGAGCTCTGATACCAGCCGACCGCGTCGACCTGCGTCTGCGCGCCGGATCTCATCGGCGGCTCGCCTAAAGCGGACGGCAGCGGATCCGGTCGGCTCCCAGCCTCGGCCGCGCCGGGCGGCGGCTGGAACGCCGCCAGCATCCGCGTGACCTCGCGCTGAGCCGCTGCCTCATGGGGATCGTTCGCTGAGGACGATCCTGCGGGCGCCGGCGATCCGGCCGTGGAGGGCGTAGAGGGCGTAGAGGGCGTGGAGGCCCTGGAGCCGGAGGGCGCCGCCTCCGCACCCGCCGCGGCGCCGGCCACGACGACCACCGCCGCCAGCGTCGCGCCGATCCATCCCCGGATTTTCCGTAGTGTCGATCGAGGAGACGTCATAAAGATTCGACGGGGCGCGCAGCCGATCGGTTGCACGCCCCGCCGAGATCCTTTGCCGCGCGGCTACTGCCCGCCGAGGAATCCGCCGATGAACCCGCCGTTGCCGCCGCCGTTCTGACCGCCGTTGGCCTGGCCCGGAGGGTTGTTCTGGCCCGGCGGCGGAGTCGGCTGGGTGGGCGGCGGGATCTCGCCGGACAGCTCGGGCACCGCGAAGTCGGGCACCGAGGTGCCGGCCAGTGCGCCCTTGACCGCCTGCCCCCAGATCGGCGCGGCCAGGCAACCGCCGCAGACCTGGGAGTAGTACTGCCCGTGGATCTTCAGGTTCACCAGGCCCTTGTCGCCGGGCTTGGGGGAGACCTCGCCGACCCAGACCGCCGCGGCCAGGTTCGGGGTGTAGCCGTCGAACCAGGTCATCAGGCGGCTGTCGTTGGTACCGGTCTTGCCGGCGGCCGGACCGGAGAAGTAGTCCTTGACCTTGGAACCGGTGCCCTTGTCGACCACGCCCTGCAGCATCCCGGTCAGCTGGTCGGTCAGCGAGGGGTCGATGGTCTGGTGGCAGTCGGGGGTGGCGACCGGGTACTGCTTGCCGGAGGTGTCGGTGATCGAGATGACCGCGGTCGGCTTGCAGTACATGCCGCGGGCGGCGATGGTCGCGTAGGCGTTGGCCATCGCGATCGGCGTCACCTGGTTGGTGCCCAGGGTGAACGAGCCGATCTGCTCCAGGCGCTTGCCGGCGCCGTTGTCGCTGTCGATGGTCAGGCCGGCGGCGGCGGCCAGCCGGGCCGGCTCGCACAGCCCGGTCTGCTCCTGCAGCTTGATGAAGTAGTTGTTGACCGAGTTCCACAGCGCGCTGGTCATGGTCTGCGGACCGGCCTCACCCTGGGTCTCGTCGGTCGGCTTCCACTTGGGGTCCTGGGTGATGCCCTGCGGGGTGTCGCAGGTCGTGAACTTGGTCTGGGTCTCGTCGATCTGGTAGGGCAGGTTCTGGACGTAGTCCGGGGTCAGGCCCTTCTCCATCGCGGCCATCGCGACGAAGGACTTGAAGGTCGAGCCGGCCTGGTACCCGTTGCCGCCGCCGTGGGCGGGGTCGGCGGCCAGGTTCAGATAGGTCTGGCCCGCCCCGGTGCCCATGTTCCGGCTCTGGGCCATGGCCTTGATCTGCCCGGTCCCGGGCTGGATCATCGCGATCGCCGCGCCGGGCAGGTCGGTGGCCGAGACGTTGTCGTTGATCGCCTTCTCGGCGGAGGCCTCCATCTTGGGGTCCATCGTGGTCTTGATGGTCAGCCCGCCGCGGTTGAAGAAGGCCGCGCGGTCGGCCTTGGTCTTGCCGTATATCGGGTCGTTCAGGATCTCCTGCTCGATGTACTCGCAGAAGAAGGCCGCGCTGCCCGGCGCGTAGATGCAGCCGGAGTGCTGCGCCTGCAGGTTCAGGCCCAGCGGCATCGCCTTGAAGGCGGCGGCCTGCTCCGGCGTGATGTAGTGCACGGTCGGGTCGGCCATCCGGTCCAGCACGGTGTTGCGCCGGTCGGTGGCGGCCTGGGGGTGCTTGGCCGGGTCGTAGGCGACCGGGTTCTTCAGCATCCCGATCAGGGTCGCGGCCTGCGGGACGGTGAGTTGGCTGGCGTGCACGCCGAACCAGCGGTCCGCGGCGGTCTCGATGCCCGAGACGTTCTCGGCGAAGGGCACCAGGTTCAGGTAGCGCTCGAGGATCTCGGTCTTGGAGAACTTCTGCTCCACGGCGATCGCGTACTTCAGCTCGCGGACCTTGCGGGCCATCGAGTCGCCGGTGGCGTCGGCGTACTTGGCCTTGTCGTTGCCGGCCTCCAGCACCAGGACGTTCTTCACGTACTGCTGGGAGATCGAGGAGCCGCCCTGGTTGGACCCGCCGAGGTCGGAGACGAACGCGCGCAGCGTGCCCTTCATGTCGATGCCGCCGTGCGAGAAGAACCGGGAGTCCTCGGTGGCGACCAGCGCCTGCCACACGTTCGGGCTGATGGCGTTGAAGGGCACGATCACCCGGTTGCCGAAGTCGCCCCAGACCGTGGCCATCACCGAGCCGTCGGCGGCCAGGATCTGCGAGCGCTGCGGCAGGTCCGGGGTCTTCAGGTCGTCCGGGATGTCCTCGAAGTGGTCCGAGGCGCTCTTGGCGGCGAGCCCGGCGGTGCCGACGAAGGGCAGTGCCATACCGGCCACCAGCACGCCGGCCAGCGCACTGATCATCAGAAGGCCGAACAGGGCGCGCAGTGGTCCGTTGCCGCGGAAGGGCCGGGGCGGGTGCGAAGCCATGGGGGACACCCTACGGTGTCGGCCTCGCCCCCGGCGGGTGGGTGGCGCGGCCGGTGGGGCGCGTCCGCGCGGCGGCGGGTGCGGCATCTGCGGCGATCTAGTCACAAAGGACCATAGGAATTGAGTACATCGGGGACTGTTGCGCCCTCGGGATCTTCCGTATTGTGCTGATTGGCTGCCGAGATCGACCCTTCCACCAGGTCGGATGCGTTCCGCGTCCGACCGTCGGGCCGGCACACCAGCGACGCGTCCGGGTCCGTGGACGCCCGCCGGTGAGGGGAAGGGCCGCTGTCGGCTCCGCCGTTGGGGGAGCTCGATCTTTGCGAGAGGACGGCACCGGCGATGAGCTGGGTAGAGGACTGGACCGTTGTGGCGGCGTGCCGCGGCATGGATCCGGATGAGCTGTTCGTGCAGGGAGCGGCTCAGAACCGGGCCAAGACCGTGTGCTCGGGGTGCCCGGTGCGTACCGAGTGCCTTGCCGACGCCCTGGACAACCGCGTCGAGTACGGGGTCTGGGGCGGGATGACCGAGCGCGAACGGCGCGCGCTGCTGCGGCGGCGCCCTGAGGTGCGCTCCTGGCGGCAGTTCCTGGAGTCCGCCAAGGAGCACTACGAGCGCAGCGGTGCCGAGCGCACCGGCGGCGAACTCGGCGCGGCCGCCGAGGTCGACCCGCGGTTCGCCGCGGCGACCCAGGGCGCGATCCCGCGCCAGCGCAACGAGGCCGGCTCTTTCGGCCGGGCGTGACGAACCGGCCGGTACCCGGGTGTGCGAGCGGGCCCTGGCGGCCCGCTGACATTCCCGGCCCGGCCGGCCGAATCTCAAGGGTCTGAGCTCAGAAGAAGCTGAGTTGTTAAGAAGCTGAGCTCCCAAGAAACTGAGCTCTCGAAAATCTGAGCTCGAAACTCCAGCACCGGCCCTGACGGACCGGCCTCTCACACCCCGTCGTGGAGATACTCCAGCTGCGCGCGCACCGACATCTCAGCGGCGAAGCGCACCGCCGGATCCACGTCGGCGTACACCCTGGCCACCACGTCGGCGGCGCTCTCGTCGCCGGCGGCCACGGCCGCCCGCACCTGCTCCAGCCGCTGCCGGCGGTGCTCGAGGTAGAACTCGACGACGCCCAGCGCGTCGGCCGGGACCGGGCCGTGCCCCGGCAGGACGGTCTCCACCTCGTGCGCGGCCGTCAGATCGCGCAGCCGGCGCAGCGAGTCGAGGTAGTCCCCCAGCCGCCCGTCGGGATGGGCGACCACCGTCGTGCCCCGGCCCAGGATGGTGTCGCCGGTCAGGACCGCGCGGTCGTCGGGCAGCACGAAGCACATGCTGTCGCCGCTGTGCCCGGGCGTGGCGACCACGTCCAGGCGCAGCCCGTCCACGTCCACGACGTCTCCCCCGGCCAGCCCTTCCTCGCCGAGCCGGAAGCGCGGGTCGAGCGCGCGCACCGGCGCGCCGGTCAGCTCGGCCAGCCGGGGCGCGCCCTCGGAGTGGTCGAAGTGCCCGTGGGTGAGCAGGATCAGCCCGATCCGCAGCTCGCGCTCCTCGGCGGTGGCCAGCACCAACTGGAGGTGGCCCTCGTCCAGCGGTCCCGGATCGACGACCACCGCGCCGCGTGCGCCGGGCTCGGCGAGCAGCCAGGTGTTGGTGCCGTCCAGGGTCATCGGGTCGGCGTTGGGAGCCAGGATCAGCGTCGCGCGCTCGGTCCCGGCCTCGGGCCGGACGCCCGGCGTCATCAGGTCGCTCATCGCCGTCACAGTTCCCATTCCAGGTGCCAGGACCCGTCGTCGTGCCGCCGGACCGTGGCCATGATCGGCGTGAGCGGACGCGTGGCCGCGGCCCGTACCGCTTCGGCGGCGGTGTTAAAGGAGTGCACCTCGCGCAGCGTGGTGACGGTCGGCGGCAGCATCAGGGCCCGCCCGGCGATGTGGTCGTCAATGGCCTGTCGGGGCGGCATCCAGGTGGTCGACTCGGTCTCCCCCGACACGTCCCGGGTCAGCTGGCCGGCCGGGAGCGCCGCGACGAAGAACGCCGTGTCGTACCGCCGCGGCTCGAACTCCGGGGTGATCCAGCGCGACCAGCCGCCGAGCAGGTCGGTGCGCAGGACCAGGGAGCGTTTGGCGAGGAACCCGGCCAGTGATGTTTCCCGTGAAACCAGGGCCCGGCGGTCGGCTTCCCAGCCCTCGGCGGTGGTGTCGGCGACCACGGAGTGCTCGTCGGGTCCGGCGAACAGGACGCCGGACTCCTCGAATGTCTCGCGGACCGCCGCGCACAGCAGCGCCCGAGCCTCGGCCTCGTCGCTGCCGAATCGCCGAGCCCAGTCGGCGGCCGAGGGTCCGGCCCACCCGATCTCGGCGTCGGCGTCGCGCGGGTCGACCCGGCCGCCGGGGAAGGCGTAGAAGCCGCCGGCGAAGGACATCGAGGCGGCGCGCTTGAGGAGGTAGACGTCCGGCGGACCGTCCTCGCGGTCGCGCAGCAGCACCACTGTCGCGGCGTGCTTCGGCGGCACCGCGGTGAACTCGCCGCGCTCGTAGGCGGCGATCTGCTGCTCCCAGCCCTCCGGCACATGCGCGCTGAGCCGGCTGCCGGCCGGGACTATGTACTCCCCGCCTTGCTGCGACATGCGATCCCCTTCTTGTCCTCCCCGCATCCGTGGCGTCGCCGGGAAGGTCGGCGCCACGGATGCGGGAGCCGGGTCAGACCTCGACGGTCAGCTCGACCTCGACCGGGGCGTCCAGCGGCAGCACGGCCACCCCGACCGCCGAGCGCGCGTGCCGTCCGGCCTCGCCGAACACCGCGCCGAGCAGTTCCGAGGCGCCGTTGATGACGCCGGGCTGCCCGGTGAAGTCCGGGGCGCTGGCCACGAAGCCGACGACCTTCACGACCCGCTTGACCTTGGCCAGGTCGCCGATCTCGGACTTCACCGCGGCCAGCGCGTTCAGCGCGCAGCGCTGCGCCAGGGCCTTGGCGTCCTCCGGGCTGACCTGGTCGCCGACCTTGCCGGTCATCGGCAGCGCGCCCTCGACCATCGGCAGCTGGCCGGAGGTGTAGACGAGGTTGCCGCTGCGCAGGACCGGGATGTAGGCCGCGACGGGCGCCGCGACCTCGGGCAGCTTCAGGCCGAGGGCCGCCAGCTTCTCTTCGGGGTGGGTCATGTCTTAGGACTCCGTCGTCTTCGGACGCTTCAGGTAGGCGACCAGCTGGTCCGGGTTCGGGCCGGGGACGACCTGGACGAGTTCCCAGCCGTCCTGCCCCCAGGTGTCGAGGATCTGCTTCGTGGCGTGAACCAGCAGCGGCACAGTCGCGTATTCCCACTTGGTCATAGGGCAAGCCTAAGGGGCGGCGGCTAGTGGCTCGTATCTCCGGGGAGTTGGCCGGCGCTGTTCGTCATGACGCAGTAGACGTCCTGGTCGGCGTGCCAGTTGGCGGGCAGGTGCTGGCCGTTCCACAGATTGTCGCTCGGGATGAGCGCGTAGTAGTCGTAGTGGCTGCCGACGGGGTTCGCTCCGGGCGCGATCAGCCGGTCGGCCCAGCACAGCTGCCGGCCCAGCGCGGACAGCTCCGCGACGCCCGGGTAGGGGATCGGGCCGTCGCCGTCCGAGCCGTAGGAGCTGAACGAGCTGCTGGTGACCGTGGTCCGGTAGTAAAGCTCCAGGTCGTGCGAGCCCGAGCACTGCGCGTCCTGGTAGGTCGGCGTGCCGGGAAGGAACGGCGGGCCGCTCATACAGGACTGGCCGCTGCCTATCGGCAGGCTCGGGAAGTCGGTCCCCGGCCCGCCGAGCGTGAACACCTTCACCGCGTCCGAGGGTCGCACGTCCGCCTTGTGCGCCTGCTTCTTGCCCGCATCCGAGCCCGCGCCGTAGGCGGCGAAGCCCGCGACCGCCGCCGCGACCAGGACGGCCGCCGCGAACGTCCCGGCGACCTTGGCCCAGGACCGCTTCGGCGGGACGGCCGCTGCCATCCCGGGAGAACCCACGGGCTGCCCAGGCTGCCCAGGCTGACCTGGCATGCCGAGCGCCGAGGTCGGTCCTCCGCCGCCGTACATCAGCATCGTGCCCTGCGGCGCCGCGTCCGAGGCCCGGTCCGCGGTCACTGCATCCAGCAGCGTCCGGACCTGCGACGCGGTCAGCCGCCCCTCGGGCGCGGAGGACAGCATCCCGGAGACAGCGGCAGCCAGCGGGCCCTGCGCGTTGGTCAGGTAGGGGACCTCGTTCAGCACCGCGCCGAAGGTCGCCGCCGTCGTGTCGCGTTCGAAGGCGGCTTTGCCCTCGATCGCGAAGTACAGCACCGCGCCGAGCGACCACAGGTCCGAGGCCGGACTCGCCTCGTGCCCGGAGAGCCGCTCCGGCGCCAGATAGGCCGGGGAGCCGATGACCGAGCCGGTCTTGGTCAGCGTGGGGTCGTCGGCGGCCTGGGCGATGCCGAAGTCGGTGAGCTTGGCCCGGCCGGTACCGGCGACCATGATGTTCGAGGGCTTCACGTCCCGGTGCACGATCCCGGCTCCGTGCGCGGCTTCCAGGGCGGAGAGCACCTGGCGTCCCATGTCGGCCACGGCGCGCGGGGTCAGGGGACCGGAGCGGCGGACCAGCTGGGCCAGCGTCGGCGCCTCGACCAGCTCCATGACGATGAACACGGAGCCGTTGTCGTGGACGACGTCGAAGACCGTCACTACAGCCGGGTCGTTCAGCCGTCCGGCGGTGCGGGCCTCCCGCAGGATCCGCTGCTCGAAGTCGGCGCGCTCGGAAGGAGTGACGTCCTCGGCGAGCCGCATCTCCTTCACCGCGACGGCGCGGCCGATGATCCGGTCCTCGGCGCGCCACACGATGCCCATGCCGCCACGGCCGAGTTCCGTGCGCAGGACATAGCGCTCCGCGATCACACGTTCCGTCGGTGCCAAGCGCTCGGTATCGACGTCGTCGCTCATCTATGGGCCCCCCTAGGCCAAGTTCCCTGATAAGCACCAGCCATACAACGGGTCCCCAGAGTAGCGCCAGAGGCAGGCCGTCCCAGGAGTGTTCCGAGCATGGTTAGGCTGGGGCCATGAGCCAACCCTGGCCGCCGGAGTGCCGCCTGCACATCGTGACCGGAAAAGGCGGCACCGGGAAAACCACCGCTGCCGCGGCGCTGGCGCTGGCCCTGGCCGAGGGCGGCGGCCGCGTGCTGCTGGTCGAGGTCGAGGGACGGCAGGGGATCGCGCAGCTCTTCGATACCGCTCCGCTGCCTTACGAGGAGCGCAGTATCGCGATCGCGCCCGGCGGCGGCGAGGTGTTCGCGCTGGCCATCGATCCCGAACAAGCGCTGCTCGAGTACCTGGACATGTTCTACAAGCTGGGCCGCGCCGGCAAAGCGCTGAAGAAGTTCGGCGCCATCGACTTCGCGACCACCGTGGCTCCCGGCATGCGCGACGTGCTGCTCACCGGCAAGGCCTGCGAGGCGGTCCGGCGTACCGCCGCCGACCGTCCCGGTGCGGCCTTCGCCTACGACGCCGTGGTGATGGACGCCCCGCCCACCGGGCGCATCACGCGCTTCCTGAACGTGAACACCGAGGTCGCGGGGCTGGCCCGGGTCGGCCCGGTGAAGAACCAGGCCGAGGCGGTCATGCGGGTGCTGACCTCGCCGCAGACCGCGGTCCACCTGACCACCGTGCTGGAGGACATGCCGGTGCAGGAGACGCTGGACGGCGTCGAGGAGCTGCGCGCCGCCGGGCTGCCAGTCGGGACGATCCTGGTGAACATGGTCCGCACCGCGCACCTGGCGATCGGCAAGCGCGCGGTGGTCAGCACGGCGGCGGAGAAGCGGGTCGCGGCGCTGCTGCGGCCCTACGGCGTCGAGACCTCCGACACCCACGCCCTGGCGGTGCTGGGCCGCGAGCACGCCGAGCGCCTGGCGCTGGAAGAGGTCGAGCGGCGCGCGCTGGACGGCGCCGGGCAGCCGGTGGTGGAGCTGCCGCTGATCGCCGGCGGCATCGACCTCGGGGGACTCTACGAGCTGGCCGCGACGCTGTCCGCGGCGGCGGCCGGGGAGGCTGCGTGAGTGTGACCCCGAAGCGTCTGGACGTCGACGGCCTGCTGACCGACCCGGCGACCTCGATCGTCGTGTGCTGCGGCTCCGGCGGGGTGGGCAAGACCACCGCGGCGGCCGCGCTCGCCCTGCGCGCCGCCGAGCAGGGCCGCAAGGTCGTGGTCCTGACCATCGACCCGGCGCGCCGGCTGGCGCAGTCGCTGGGCCTGACCGAGCTGGACAACAACCCGCGCGAGGTCGAGGGCGTCCAGGGCCCGGGGCGGCTGTTCGCGATGATGCTCGACATGCAGCGCACCTTCGACGAGATCGTCGAGAAGCACGCTGATCCGGACCGCGTCGGCCAGATCCTGGAGAACCCCTTCTACCAGTCGCTGTCCGCGGGCTTCTCCGGCACGCAGGAGTACATGGCGATGGAGAAGCTGGGTCAGCTCCGCCGCACCGGCGAGGAGACCGGCAGCTGGGATCTGATCATCGTCGACACCCCGCCGAGCCGCTCCGCCCTGGACTTCCTCGACGCGCCGAACCGCCTGGCCGGCTTCCTGGACGGTCGGCTGATCAAGGTGCTGATGGCGCCGGCGAAGGCCGGCGGCGGCTTCGCGATGAAGGTGCTGGCATCCGGCTTCTCGATCGCCACCATGGCGCTGAACAAGCTCCTGGGATCCGGCCTGCTGCACGACGTCCAGACCTTCGTCGGATCGCTGGAGTCGATGTTCGGCGGCTTCCGGCAGCGCGCCGAGGAGACCTACCAGCTGCTCCAAGCCGACGGCACGGCGTTCCTGGTGGTCGCGGCGCCCGAGCCGGACGCGCTGCGCGAGGCGGCGTACTTCACGGAGCGCCTGGCCGCCGAGAACATGCCGCTGGCCGGGCTGATCCTGAACCGCGTGCACCCGGTCGCGGTGCCGCAGCTGTCGGCGGAGAAGGCCCTGGCCGCCGCTGAGGAACTGGACAGCGACTCCCCCGACCAGCGCCTGGCCGCCGGCCTGCTGCGGCTGCACGCCGAGCGCGTCCGGCTCAGCGCTCGGGAGCGGCGCCTCGCCGAGCGGTTCACGGCTTCGCAGCCGAGCGTCGCGGTGGCGGAGATCCCGGCACAGCCCGGGGACATCCACGACCTGGACGGACTGCGGCTGGCCGGGGACCTGCTGGCCGGCAGCAACTGACGGTCGTTTTTCAGGCTCGTGGCAGGGCGGTCCGCCGCGCAGCATAAGATCCGCCGCACGGCATTCGACCCGGCGCGCCCCAAGGCGGCCGGGCCGAAAAGAACAGTCTGCCTGTGTCTAACGCTTGTGCTAGCGCGAACGCTGGCTCAGCCGCTCCACGTTCGTCAGCACCACGGCGCGAGCCTCCAGGCGCAGCCAGCCTCGGCCGGCGAAGTCGGCCAGGGCCTTGTTCACCGTCTCGCGGGAGGCGCCGACCAGCTGGGCCAGCTCTTCCTGGGTCATGTCGTGGGCGACGTGGATGCCGTCCTCGGCCGGTGTGCCGAAGCGGGCCGACAGGTCCAGGAGTGCCTTGGCCACGCGGCCGGGCACGTCTGAGAACACCAGATCGGACATCGAGTCGTTGGTGCGGCGCAGGCGGCGGGCGATCGCGCGGAGCAGGGCGCGGGCCACGTCGGGGCGGGTGGCGAGCCACGGGGTCAGTTCGTCCGAGCTCAGGCCCAGCAGGGTGGAGTCCACCAGCGCGGTGGCGCCGGCCGAGCGCGGGCCCGGGTCGAACAGGGACAATTCGCCGAACATCTCGCCGGGACCGAGGACGGCGACCAGGTTCTCGCGGCCGTCGCCGCTGGTGCGGCCGAGCTTGATCTTCCCGCGCAGGACCACGTACAGCGAGTCCCCGGGGTCGCCCTCGTGGAACAGGAGGTCACCTCGGGCCAGCTCGATCTCGTTCATCGAGGCGCGCAGGGACGCGGCCGCGTCCACATCGAGCGTGGCGAAGAGGGGCGTACGGCGCAGTACGTCGTCCACGGGCTTCTCCTCTTAAAAGGCAGTGCTGTTCCGAGACCAGTGTGACGCAGGGAGCGCCTGCGCAGCACGCCGGGTCGGGCTATCGTGCGATGTCCATTAGACCGTATGAGTAGTCATCTCCACGAAAGTGTCCGCACCAACGCGTCCAGCGCCCGCGGGTAAGCCGCTTCCGTGGGACTGCCGAAACCCACCACGATGCCCTGCGGACGTGCGGCGGAGCTCGCATGGGTGTTCGTCGGCGACGTGTGCCAGAGGTCGCCGAGTCCTTCCAGGTCCAGATCGGACTCCGCGGCGCGCCGGAGCACCTCGGCCTCGGTCATCCCCGCCGGTTCCAGCCGGACCAGCGCGTGCAGGCCGGCCGCGATGCCGCCGAGCGCGAAGCCGGCCGCCGGCCGTCCGGCCCGGGGGTGCAGCCGCTCGGCGAGCAGGTCGCGGCGCCGCCGGTAGCGCAGGCGCGCGGCGCGGACCTGCCGGTCGTAGTCGTGGGAGGCGATGAACTCCGCGAGGGTCAGCTGGCCCAGCGACTCGGTCTGGTGGTCGGCGTGCCGCTTGGCCTCGGTGAGCGGTCCGACCAGGTGTTCGGGCAGCGCCATCCATGCCAGGCGGATTCCGGGACCGAGGGTCTTCGAGGCCGTGCCGAGATAGACCGTGCGGTCCGGCGCCATGCCCTGCAGCGCGCCGACCGGCTGCCGGTCGTAGCGGAACTCGCCGTCGTAGTCGTCCTCGACGACCAGGCGGCGGCCCTCGCGAGCCCACTCCACCAGCGCCTGGCGGCGCGCCGGGTGCAGCGTCGAGCCGATCGGATACTGGTGGCTGGGGGTGACCACCACGGTGTCGACGCCGTCGAAGGCGCGCCGGGAGAGCAGATCGACGCGGGCGCCGTCCTCGTCCACGGGGAGCGGCACGACCTCCGCGCCGTGGGTCCGCACCACCTCGTGGAACAGCGGTATGTACGGATTCTCCATGGCCACGGCGCCGCCGAGCACCTGCGCCAGCAGAGCCAGCCCTTGCACCGCCCCCGAGACGATCACGATCCGCTCCGGGTCGGTGCGCACGCCCCGCGCCCGGCCCAGGTACTCGGCCAGCGCCTGCCGCAGCTCGATCCGGCCGCGCGGATCGCCGTAGCCGAAGGCGTTGTTCGGAGCGGCGTTCAGCGCTCGCCGAGCGGCGCGGAGCCAGGCGGCCCGGGGGAAGAAGGACAGATCCGGGGAGCCCGGCCGCAGGTTGAGGCCGAGAGGTTGAGTCCAGGGACGTTCGCTGCCTGCTGGTTCGGCTGCGGAGGCAGCTCCCGCCGCGGAGGGCCGGAGCGGTGCGCCGACCCGGGATCCCAGGTCGGCGACATGCGTCCCCGAACCGCGCACCGCGACCAGATGCCCCTCGGCGACCAGCTGGTCATACGCCGCGGACACCGTCCCGCGCGCCAGCCCGAGCTCCGCTGCCAGCGTCCGGGTCGAGGGCAGCCGGGTCCCGGCGGCCAGCCGGCCGTCCCGGATCGCCTCGCGCAGCGCCTGCTCCAGCCCGACCCGGCGACCGGAAGCCGGGTCGACCGCGAGGTGCAGGTCGACATCCAAAGTGGACCAATATTCAGCCATCGGATTGGATCCTAACAGCGGTCCACAATCGGCGTACCGTCAGAGTCATGACAACGAACACTGAGGTTATCGAATACGTGAAGCCCACCGTCCGCCTCGCCGTCGACGACCTCGTGCCGGCGATGGCCAAGGCCATGAACGGCCTGGAGCGCGCCGCGGGCGAGACCAGCCTGGAGAAGCCGCTGCGCGAGATGGTGAAGCTGCGCGCCTCGCAGATCAACGGCTGTGTCTACTGCGTGGACATGCACTCCCGCGACGCGGTCGCCGGCGGCGACACCTGGCGCCGCCTGAACCTGGTCGCGGTGTGGCGCGAGGCGCCCTACTTCACCGCCCGCGAGCGCGCCGCGCTGGCGCTGACCGAGGCCGTGACCCGGCTCGCCGACCGCGAGGTGTCCGACGAGGTGTGGAACGAGGCGGCGGCGCACTTCTCCGAGACCGAGCTGGCCGAACTGGTCTGGCACATCGGGCTCATCAACCTGTGGAACCGGCTCGGCGCGACCGCTCGGCCGTGGGATCTGTCCGGCGGCGCGCAGGACTGAACCGTCCGGCCCGGCGGTACGTTCTGGCGGGGAACGCCGCCGGGCTGGCCGAAGGCCGATGAGTGCGTACCCGATGCGCAGGGGGTCATCGCGAGTGCGCACTCATCGGCTGTTCGCCGTCACCAGCCCCGATTCGTAGGCCAGCACCACCGCCTGAGCCCGGTCCCGCAGCCCGGTCTTGGCCAGGATCCGCGAGACGTGCGTCTTCACCGTCTGCTCGGCCAGCACCAGCTCGCCGGCGATCTCCTGGTTCGACAGCCCGCGGGCGATCAGCCGCAGGACGTCGAGCTCGCGCGGGGTCAGGGCCGCGACGGCGACCGGTCCGGACTGGTCGGCGGGGCGCCGGGCGGCGAAGTCCGCGATCAGCCGGCGGGTCACCGACGGCGCCAGCAGCGCGTCCCCGGCGGCGACCACCCGGACGGCATGGACCAGCTCCGCCGCCGGGGCGTCCTTGAGCAGGAAGCCGCTGGCGCCGGCGCGCAGCGCGGCGTAGACGTAGTCGTCGAGGTCGAACGTGGTCAGCATCAGGATCCTGGGCCGCTCGGGGGCGCCGGCGAGGATGCGCCGCGCGGCCTCCAGGCCGTCCATCACCGGCATCCGCACGTCCATCAGCACCACGTCCGGCTGGTGCGCGGCCGCCTCGGCGAGCGCCTGCGCGCCGTCGGCGGCGTCCCCGACCACCTCGATGTCGGGCTGCGCCGCCAGCAGCGCGCCGAACCCGGCACGGACCATCGCCTGGTCGTCGGCGATCAGGACCCGGATGCTCACGCGTCGCTCTCCAGCGGGAGGACCGCGGTGACGGCGAAGCCGCCGTTCGCGGTCGGGCCGGTCTCGAGGTCGCCGTGGACCAGCAGGACGCGTTCGCGCATCCCGATGATGCCCTGGCCCGCGGCCGGTTCGGGGTCCTGGTCGGATGCGGCGGCGGATTCGGGCGCTGCCTCGGTAGTGGTTTCGGAATCGCTCCCGGAATCAGACTCGTCGCCGGGCTCGTCCTTACGCTCATCCTCGAGCGCATTATCAGCGACCTGCTGCGCGTCCCCCGCCGAAGGCCCGTTCCGCACCTCGATCCGCACCTCCTCGCCGGTCCGCGCGATCCGCACCGAGACCTCGGCGCCCCGCGCGTGCCGCCGCGCGTTCGACAACGACTCCTGGACCACCCGGTACGCCGTCACCCCGATCAGCGGCGGTACCTCCGCCAGGTCGCCGACCGTCTCCAGTTCCGCCCCGGCCTCCCGGACCAGCGCCGGCACGTCGGCCAGCCGCGGCTGCGGCGCGGTCTCGGCCTCCGCCGAGTCCGCGCGCAGCAGACCGAGCAGCTTGCGCATGTCGTTCAGCGCCTCGCGGGACACCGAGGCGATCGAGAGGAACTCCGCCTCGGCCTCAGGGCTCTGACCGGTGATCCGGAACGGCGCGGTCTCGGCCTGGACGGCGAGCAGCGACATGTGGTGCGCCACCACATCGTGGAGCTCCCGGCCTATGCGAGCGCGTTCCTCCAGCAGCGCGCGCCGCTCGCGCTCGGCCTCGGTGAGCTCCTCCTGGACCGCCAGCGCCTGCCGCGCGTCGCGCCGGTCGTGCAGCAGCTCCAGGCAGCCGACCGCGAGCGCCGATCCGCCGATGACCGACCCGATGCTCAGGACGAAGCCGTACCCGGGGCGGAGGGTTTGCAGGAACAGCGTGAGCAGGAAGTACGCCGTGGCCATCTCCATGCTCCGCCGCCGCCCGACCTCCCAGCCCGCGACCACCAGCGCCGTCAGCACACACAGCTGGCTCGACGGCGACCACGGCCAGACCGACCAGGGCAGCGGCGCCCCGACCACCGAGGCCAGGGCAGCGCCGGCGAGGGCGGACCCGGCGAGCGTCGCGGTGAAGGCGATGAGCGGATGCCGGCGGCACCACAGGATCGGCAGCGCGCGCAGGATGGCGAAGAGCCACACATACGAGTCCTCGGCGCCGCGGCGCCAGACGCCGTGCGCCTCGTCGAAGCGTACGTGCAGGTCGGCGTATCCGAACAGGATCAGCCCGCACACCGTTGCCACCACTGTCAGCAGCTCGGTCCGGCTGAAGCCGAGTCCGTCCACGCCCCCGCGCGGTGTCTGTCTCTGTCTCTGTGGTGCCCCCGGCACAGAAGTCATGCCGATGACGGTAGTCCCGCGGGCCGCCGCCGCACGTCACACCGGGGAGCCAAGCTCCGTGCAGTACCGGGGTAGGGGGTCAGTCCTGCCGGGCGACGTCCATCTTCGTCACCGCGAGCACCGCGACCAGCGCCACGATGATCGCGAGCAGCACCAGGCTGACCGGCCCGGTCCCCCACGCCAGGCCGCCGCGCTTGGCCGAGACGCCCATCCAGTCGGCGAAGGACGCGCCGAACGGCCGGGTCACGACGTAGGCGAACCAGAACGCGACGATCCCGTTCAGCCCGAACTTGTACGCCACCGCGGGCACCGCGAACAACACCGCGAACATCACGCCGGAGGAGAAGTACCCCAGCTTCAGCGTCGTGGCGGTCAGGTCGCCGACGGCGGTGCCCAGCGCGAAGGTGGTCACGACGGTGAGCCAGTAGAACAGCTCGCGGCGCGGCGTGGTGATGCTGTGGATCGACAGCGTGCCCTCGATCCGGTACCAGAGGACGAAGATCGCGGCGAGCGCGACCGCGAAGAAGGCGGTCGACACCGCGTAGGGGACGCCGAAGGCGACGTGGAGCACGTCGGCGCACATGGTGCCGAACACGCTCACCATGACGACCGCCGACCAGTACATCCACGCCGAGTACCGCGGCGCCCGGAACTGCGCCCAGATCACCCCGGCCAGCACCAGCCCGGACAGCGAGACCATGATCTTCGGGTCCCACTTCTGGTTCAGGAAGTCCGAGGTCGTCTCGCCCATCCCGGTGGTGAGGATTTTCGTGATCCAGAAGATCAGCGTGACCTCGGGGACCTTGCTCGCGGCGGTGGCCGACGCCAGGCCGCGGCGGGCCGAGCCGGTCGAGCTCCGCCCGGTCAGTTCGGTCGTCATAGCCGCAGATCTTTCCAGACGCGGAGCCCGCCGACCCGGGTTGTCGGGAATCTGTTACAAGATGTAGCAGATTCCGCCCCGGACCCGTCGCCTCACCCCTTCGGGATCCAGCGGGCGCCGAGTTCCTCCTCGCTCGGCGGCGGGCCCGGCAGCCCTGAGTGCGCCGTGTGCGCCCGCAGCGCGTCGAAGTGCAGCGCCAGGTAGCGGTGTCGCAGCTCCCTGGTCCGCTCCGGACCCGGGCCGGTGACCGCCGTCAGCTGCTCCAGCAGCATGGCGATGTCGGTGAGGGCGAAGTCGGGACGGACCGCGCCGGCCTCGTGCGCCTGCTTCAGGATCGCGTCGGCCAGTTCCACGGCGCGCACGGACTGGCCGAACATCTCCTCGGTCGGCGTGAAGGTCCCGGCGAGGTTCACGGTCAGCGCGTGCACGTCGGCGTCGATCACGGCGCGCACGAAGTCCGTGAACGTCTCCCACGGCGGTGCGTCGGAGGCCAGCGCCGCCTCGGCACACTCGATGTACGTCGCCAGGCCGTCCGCGCAGAGCGTCTGCAGCAGCACCTCCTTGCTCTCGTACCTTCGATACAGAGCGCTGATCCCGACACCGGCCGCCTTGGCGACGGCGGAGATCGGCGCGGACGGATCGGCGACGAAGACCTCGCGCGCGGCGCGCAGGATCGCCTCGTCGTTGCGGTTGGCCTGGGCCTTGCGGCCGGACAGCGGTCCGGTGCGGGGCGCGGTGCGCGGCGGGGTGGGGGTGGTCATGGCTCCAGGCTAACACTTGAACGGAATGCTTTGTTCCGGTAGAGTCGACCTCAGAACGGAACGAGGGATTCCGTTCCAATTCGAGGAGCACCCATGACCCAGCAGCAGAGCACCGCGATCCGTCCGTACCGCGTCGAGATCCCCCAGGCCGACCTCGACGACCTGCGTCGGCGGCTGGAGCAGACCCGCTGGACCTCGGTCCTCGACGGCGCCGACGGCGAGTACGGCACCGCGCTCTCCCGGGTCCGGCGGCTGGCCGAGTACTGGCGCGACGGCTTCGACTGGCGCGCCTTCGAGGCGCGGCTGAACGCCCACCCGCAGTTCCTGACCGAGATCGACGGCCAGGACATCCACTTCCTGCACGTGAAGGCGGACGCCCCGAACGGCACGGCGCTGCTGCTCACCCACGGCTGGCCGGGCTCCCAGGCCGAGTACCTGGACGTGATCGAGCCGCTGACCGCCGCCGGCTACGACCTGGTGATCCCCTCGATCCCGGGATACGGCTTCGCCGGCCCGACGACCGCGCAGGGCTGGAACCTGCACCACACGGCCCGCGCCTGGGTCGAGCTGATGGCGCGCCTGGGCTACCGGCGCTACGGCGCGGTCGGCAACGACGGCGGTTCGATGATCTCCCCCGAGGTCGGCCGCCTCGACCCGGAGCACTGCGTCGGCGTCCACGTCACGCAGCTGTTCTCGTTCCCCTCCGGCGACCCGGCCGAGCTGACCGACATGACCCCCGAGGAGAAGCAGGCCATCGAGACCCTGCAATGGTTCTGGGAGAACATGGGCTCCTTCAACCAGGTGCAGACCCAGCAGCCGCAGACCCTGGCGCACGCGCTGTCTGACTCGCCGGTCGGCTTGCTCGGCTGGAACATCCAGCTGCTGCCGGAGAACCTCGACGACGACTTCATCCTGGCCAACGTCGCCACCTACTGGTTCACCGGCACCGCCGGCTCAGCCCTGCGCTTCTATCGCGAGATGGCTCTGGACACCGAGCGCCCCGAGGGCCCGACCACGGTGCCCACCGCGCTGGCCGGCTCGGCGAACGACTTCTTCGGCATCCGCCGCTTCGCCGAGCGCGACCACGCGAACATCGTGCGGTGGAACGTGTACGAGACGCCCGGCCACTACGCCGCGCACCAGGCTCCCGAGGTGCTAGTGCGCGACGTCGTGGAGTTCTTCGGCGGGCTCGGCTGAGCTCTGGCCGGACATCGAGACCGACCGCGTCTCGCGCGCGAAGTACAGGGCGACGATGGTGGCCACGGCCGCCAGCCCCATGTACAGCGTGAGCCACGCGGAGGTCTTGCCGCCGTTGTGCTGCAGGATCGCCACCGCGATCAGCGGCGCCGGGGCGCCGGCCGCGATCGAGGCCACCTGGTAGCCGATCGAGGCGCCGGAGTAGCGGACCCCGGTCGGGAACATCTCGGCGAAGAAGGCGGCCTGCGGGCCGTACATCAGACCGTGGAAGGCCAGGGCGACGGTGACCGCGAGCACGGCGAGCGGATACGACTTCTGATCGACGAGCGCGAAGAAGATCGGCGTCCATATCCCGATCCCGATCGCCCCGGCCAGATACACCGGCCGCCGCCCGATCCGGTCCGAGAGCATCCCGAACAGCGGGATCAGGACCGTCTCGACCGCCGCGCCGACCATCACCGCGTCCAGCCCGAAGGACTTCGACAGCTTCAGGTGCTGGGTGATCCAGGTGACCGAGAAGGTGGCGACCAGGTAGAAGGAGATGTTCTCGGCCATGCGGCTGCCGAAAGCGATGAGGATCTCGCGCCAAGAGGTGCGGAACACCTCCAGGACCGGGAGCTTCGGCGGGGCGCTGTCCTTCTTCGCCTGAGCGGCCCGGAACGCCTCGGTCTCGTTGAGCGACCTGCGGACCCAGAAGCCGACCACCAGCAGGATCGCCGACAGGCCGAAGGCCACCCGCCAGCCCCAGTCCAGGAACGACTTCTCGCTCATGTTCTGGGACAGCAGGATGATCACACCGGTCCCCAGCACCAAGCCGAGCGGCGCCCCGGCCTGCGGCCAGGAGGCCCAGAACCCGCGCCGGGTCTTGTCCCGCTCGGCGACGATCAGCACCGAGCCGCCCCACTCGCCGCCGAGCGCGAAGCCCTGCACCATGCGCAGCGAGGTGAGCAGGACCGGCGCCCAGACGCCGATCGAGGAGTAGCCCGGGACGAAGGCCATGCCGGTCGTGGCGATCCCCATGATGACCAGGCTGGCCATCAGCGTCTTCTTGCGGCCGGCGCGGTCGCCGATGTGGCCGAAGACCACGCCGCCGATCGGCCGGGCCGCGAAGCCCAGGGCGTAGGTGAGGAAGGACAGCAGCGTCGCAGTGAGCGGATCGCTCTTGACGAAGAAGACCTTCGGGAAGACCACGGCGGCCGCGGTGCCGTAGAGGAAGAAGTCGTACCACTCCAGTGTGGTGCCGACCATGGAGGCGCCGACGACCCGCCAGACGGAGTCGCCTGCGCTTTCGGAGGTGGGGGAGGGAGCTGGGGCGGAATCAGTCATGCAGGGAACAATGGGCCTCACCTGCGGCTCGTGATATGGCTCGCGGGCCCACAGTCGTCCGCGGCACGGTGTCGGTGCGGACCACCGGGCTTACCCCGGTGCGCACGCGTGAAGCGGGTCCGGAGTCCATCGCGGGGATGGACTCCGGGCCCGCTTGTCGTGCGGAGTGGTTCGGCGTTCCTCAGGCCTCGGCGCCGATCAGCGTGCCGTCGGTGTGGCCCTGCTCAGCACCCGCAGCACCCGCAGCACCCGCGCCGTCGGCCGGCGCCGCCGGCTTGTCGTCCCGCAGCACCACGAAGGACACCAGGGCCGCGGCGATCACGCCGACCGCGCCGGCGATGTAGGCGACGGACGCCGCGTAGGTGAAGGCGGTGCGGGCCGATTCCAGCAGCGCGCTGTCGCCGGTCTTCGCCGCGATGCCGTAGGCGTCGCCGAGCGAGTGCCGTGCGGCGCCGGTGACCTTCGCCGGCATCGCCGCGGTGAACCGGCTGGCCACCACGGTGCCCATGATCGCCACACCCAGCGCGGCACCGGTCTGCTGGACCGTGTCGTTCAGGGCGGAGCTGACCCCGGCGTGCTCCGGCGGGACCGCGCCCATGATCGCGGTGATCGCCGCCGGCATCGCCAGGCCGGAGCCGGCGCCGAGCAGGAACAGACCGACGAACAGCTTGGTCAGACCGTCGTTCACCCCCAGATCGGCCAGGATGCCGAAGGCGACCGCGCAGATCAGCAGGCCGACGACCATCAGCGGCCGGTTGCCGAACTTCATCCCGAGCCCGGCGCCCAGGGTGTTGAAGATCAGAGCCGCGATGGCCAGCGGGATGAAGCACAGCGAGGCCTTCAGCGCCGAGAAGCCGAGCACGAACTGCAGGTACTGCGTCATCACCAGCAGCAGACCGCCGTTGCCGATCTGCACCAGGGTCAGCGAGAAGGAGCCGCCGGAGAAGTTGCGCTGCTTGAACAGCTGCAGCGGCACCATCGGCTCGGCGATCCGGGTCTCCCAGACCCCGAAGGAGATCAGCGCGACCACCGCGACGGCCAGGGCGGTCAGGGTGCTGGGCCGGGTCAGGCCCTTCGGCAGCTCGATGATGACCCACACCGCCGAGGTCAGGCCGACGATCGACAGGACCGTGCCCAGCGGGTCGGGCTTGCGCCACGGGCCCTTGCTCTCCGGCATCAGGACCACCGCGGAGATGATGGCCAGCACCGCGATCGGGATGTTCAGCAGGAAGACCGAGCCCCACCAGAAGTGGCTGATCATCACGCCGCCCAGCACCGGCCCGCCGACCAGGCCGACCATCGCCACCACGGTCCAGGCGGCCATCGCCTTGCGCCGCTCGGCCTCGTCGGTGAACACGGTGATCAGGATCGACAGCGTGCTCGGCATCAGCAGCGCGCCGCCGATACCCATCGCGACGCGGGCGGCGATCAGCTCGCCGGGGTTGTGCGCCATGGTGGCCACCGCCGAGGCGACGCCGAACACCGCTAGACCGATGATCAGGACTCTTCTGCGCCCGAACCGGTCGGACAGGCTTCCGGTGGTCAGCAGCAGGCCGGCGAACACCAGGATGTAGGAGTCCAGGACCCACTGGATGTTCTGCGCGCTGGCGTGCAGCGATTCGGTCAGCGCCGGCACCGCGACCGTCAGGACCATGTTGTCCACGACGAGCACCAGCGTGGCCAGGCACAGCACGATCAGGATGAGCCAGCGCCGCCGGCCGCCCATAGTCGTCTCGGACATTTCCCCTCCTCCTGTGACGCGGTCCCGTTACCGGTCGCGTACACCGTTCGCATCTGCGCACAGTGTGCGCATCGATGGGACCACCGTACGCTGGTGCGCACACTGTGCGCAACAGCGAACAGTGTGCGCGCCCCTGAGCTATCGTGGAGAGCGTGGACAACGACACCGACGACTCCGACCCAGGCTTCGGCTCCGACTCCCCCGCTCCGCCTCTGGCCTCGGTCTGGACCCGGCCGCAGCGCCGCCAGAAGGAGCAGCTCAGCAGGGAGCGCATCGTCGCCGAGGCGATCGCGCTGCTCGACGCGGACGGTATCGAGGCGCTGAGCATGCGCTCGCTGGGCCAGCGGCTGGGAGCCGGCGCGACCTCGCTGTACCGGCACGTCGCGAACAAGGACGAGCTCATCGAGCTGGTGGTCGACGAGGTCTACGGCGAAATGGACGTCCCGGAGGTCACCGACCCCGCGAGCTGGCGGCTCGCCCTGCACATCACCGCGCACAGCCTGCGGCGGACCGGACTGCGGCACATGTGGCTGATGAGCGTGCTCGGGCAGGTCGGGCTGAACTACCTCGGCCCGAACGTCGTCGACGTGACCAGGCGGGGTCTGGCCATCATGACCACAGCCGGCTTCGACATGCAGGAGGCGACCAAGGCGATGAGCTCGGTGTCCTCCTATGTCATCGGCATCACCTCCGCCGAGGCCGGGTGGCTGATGGCGTTGCGCCGCCAGGGTTACTCCGAGCGCGAGTGGTACGAGAAGGTGGGCCCGCAGATGGCGGACTCGGCCATCGACCCGGCGTTGGCGGAGGTCTACCTGGAGCAGCTGGCCAAGGACCCCCGCGAGGCCCGCGCGGAGAACTTCGCTTACGGACTCGACCTCATGCTGGACAGCCTGCAGGCGCGGCTGACCGCGAAGCTCGCCGCCGGCGTCACCGGCCCGGTGGAGACCGCCGCCAGTCAGTAGAGTTCTGATATGCCCGAAGAGCAGTTGCCGTTGCCCCACAACCGCAACAACGCAGTCACCCGCGGCGTCTGGCGCGGCGAGGACGGGCTGATCCACAAGGTCCTGACCCATCGCCGCACCGACGCCCCGCCGCAGTGGGCCTCCTCCGCCGACCCCCGGTTCTGGAACTACTGGCGGCGTGAGGCCGACGTCTACCTCAGCGGGCTGCCGGACCGGCTCGGCCTCGGCGCGCCGAAGCTCGTCGAGCTGCGCGAGCTGCCTGACGGCGACCTCGAATTGCTTCTCGAGGACGTGTCCGGGACCCACGGCGGAGACCTGACGCTGGAAGACATCGCGGCTGTCGCCTTCGCCATGGGCCAAGCGCAGGGCTCTGCGCACTTGCCCTCGGAACCGTGGTTCAGCCAGGGATTCCTGGCGGACTACAGCACGACCCGGCCCGCCGACTTCTCCCTGCTGGAGGACGACAGCGCCTGGTCCCTCCCGCTGATCGCGGCGCACTTCCCGCCGGAGCTGCGCGCGGCTCTGGTCCGTCTGCACCGGAACCGCGAGCGGCTGCTCACGGTGATGACGCGGCTGCCGCGCACGGTCTGCCACCTGGATCTGTGGCCCAACAACGTGATCCGGCGTCCGGACGGCGCCGTGGCGCTGCTCGACTGGGCCTTCACCGGCGACGGCGCGGTCGGCGAGGACGCCGGCAACCTGGTCCCGGACAGTTTCTTCGACTGGCCGCTGCGGCCGGACTTCGCCGAGCACCTGCCGGATCTGGTGACCGAGGCCTATCTCGACGGATTGAAGGCCGCCGGCTGGTCCGGCGACCCGCGATCAGCGGTGCTCGGCATCCGCGCCTCGGCGGTCAAATACGACTGGCTGATGCCCTGGTGTCTGCAAGCGGCGCTGGAGGACCGGCATCGCGCCTACGGCAGCGGCGAAGCGGTCGATCCCCATGTCCGCTACGAGGCGCGCGCGGCCGGGCTCGCCATCTGCGCGCGCTGGGCCGACGAAGCCGTCGAACTGGCGGATTCGCTGGGTCTGTAAGGCTTTCTAAGCCTGCGGCGGGGCGACGATGCCGAATTCGTCGGCCAGCACCTGCCGGACTTCGGCGTCGTCGGCGAGATCGCGCGTCACCGAGGTCCCGTCGTTCTGCGTGACGGTGAAGGCGCGGGCGTCCAGCTTCAGCTGCCGGTCGGGGTATGTCCGGCAGGCGTAGACGCGCGAGCTGAACGGAGAGCGCGGGCTGCTCGCGATGTAGTAGTTGATGACCCCGAAGTCGGGCGCGTAGAACGGCTCGACCGTGAACGAGTACTGATCCCGCCACTGGCCGTCCAGGAACGCCCGCAGCACCCACTGCTCCAGCGGACTGTCCGCGGGGGTGATCGACAGCCGATGGTGACGCGGCTGGTCGCGGACGTCGGCCGGCGCCAGCGGCATGGGGTCCAGTAGCGCGCCCTCGCTGCCGAAGCCGACGTCGGTCAGGTAGCGGTGCGGGTCGTCGGGCGTCTCGGCGAGCAGCAGCATGTGCGTGCGCGGCCGCTGGTCGCCGGGCTTGGCGCCGACGAGGACCCGGCCGGCCAGCACGGTGACCTGGAAGCCGAGCGCGCGCAGGGCGGCGGCGTAGAGCGTGTTGTGCTCGTAGCAGTAGCCGCCGCGCGTGGTGCCGTGGACCAGCTTCGCCGTCAGGTCGTCCAGGTCCAGGGACGGGACGACACCGCGAACCGGGTCCAGGTTCTCGAACGGGATCGCGTAGATGTGCGTACGCTGCAGGGCGCCGAGCGTCGCGGCGGTCGCGGTGCGCTCGCCGGTGTAGCCGATGCGGGCGAGGTAGGCGTCGAGATCGAAGTCCACGCGTCGAACGCTACCCGGAGCGGTCCCCACTATGCCGGGCGAAGGAGTGGAACGAACCATTCCGTTCTGCTAGAATACAGAGGTGACCACGGCACAGCGCCGCAGGTCCGAACGAAGGGATCAACCATGACCAGCACCGGATTCGCCGCCCTCGACGCCTCGCACCACGCCCTGCGCACCGTGGTCGGCTCGCTCGCCGCCGGCGACCTGGGGCGTCCGACCCCTTGCACGGACTGGACCGTCACCCAGGTGCTCCGGCACGCGGCCGGCGACCAGCTCGGGTTCGCCTCCTTCCTGGACGGCGGATCGGGTCCGGAAGAGAACCCCTTCACCCCGTCGGCGACCCCGCCGCAGGACCCGAAGGCCTACGTGGAGCAGGCTGTGACCCGCTCCGCGGCGGCGTGGTCCGCTGTCGACCCGGACACCGAGGAGGTCGCGGTCCCGGTCCCGCCGAACAAGCTGAGCGCCCGCGTCGGCGCCGGGGCGTGCGCGCTGGACGCGGCCGTGCACGCGTGGGACATAGCGATGGCGGTCGGCGCGCCGTCGCCGCTGACGCCGGAGCTGTCGGCGGAACTGCTGGACGTCGCGCGGCAGATCGTCGAGCCGCTGCGGCAGTACGGCGCGTACGCGACGGCGCTCACCCCGCAGCCCGGCGACGACGCGGAGGCGGAGCTGCTGCGCTACCTCGGTCGGGACCCGCGGTGGACGGCCGTCGCGGCGGCGTGAACGATGCGCGCGGGGCGAGCGGGACAGGCGGCTTCGACACCGCCGATCCGCTCACACCCCGCGCTGCACCCGCATCAAGTACTCCTTGCGGTCCAAGGGGTTCGCGTCCCATCGGGCGCGCTCGGGCACCTCGCCACCGTTGACCGGCGCGAAGTGGTCGAAGGCTGATTCCAAGACGCCTTCGCCTCCGGTCAGCCCGGGAATCCGCTGCCCCAGAGCGTGCACCCGCGCGGCGGGAACCGTCCCCTCCAACACGGCTGTCTCCCCGGCCACCGTGGTGGATCCCGGAACCGCGCGGAAGGTCGCCAGGACCGGCAAAACCGTTCCCAGCACAGCGCTCGGCGCTTCCAGCCGGAACCGGTGCATCGGTTCGCAGACCTCGGTCCCGGCCTCTGTCAGCGCCTCCATGAGCACCAGCGGCGTCAGCGCCCGGAAGTCGCCGGCCGTGCTCGACATGCTCTTGTCGAAGGTGCCGTGCGAATGGCTCTGCCGAGCCCAGTATCCGCTGCGGGTCAGGGTCACCTTCGCGTCCGGGATCTCCCAGCCGTGCAGTCCCGAAGCCAGCGTCATGCGCACTGTCTCCTCGATGGCGGTGAGGAACGCGGGCAGCAGCGATCCGAGTTCGATCTCCAGCCCGAAAGACACTCCGGAGCCGGGCGGAGCCGGGGCGATCCGCAGCCCGATCGTGGCCAGGAACGGATTGTCGCCGATCTTGATGACGTCCAAGCCCTTTCCGACGCCGAGCACGCGCTCGACACAGATCGGTGTGGTCTCGTGGAAGTCCACCGCGACGCCGTATTCCTCGGCGAGCGTGGACTGGATGACCTCCTTCTGCACCTCGCCGTAGAGCGAGAGCGAAGTCTGCGCGCGGTCCCGGTCGTAGCGCAGCCCGATCAGCGGATCCTGGTCGGAGAGCTGCGTCAGCGCCGCGAACATCGGGCCGCGGTCGGCCTGATCCCGGGGTTCGACCACGGTCTCCAGCGTCGGCGGTGCGAAGTAGGTCGCGGCTGCCTCGCCGGCTCCGGCGCGCGTGCCGAGCCGGTCGCCGATCCGCACCCGGGTCAGGCCTCGAACGACCCCGATCTGCCCGGCGCTGACGGCGTCCGCCGGGATCGGCGCGCCGCCCGCCGCCGACAGCACGGAGATCCCGGTGACCCGGCCGCTCGGCAACCGGTCACGCGTCTTGAGCGACCCGGCGAACATGCGCACATACGCGATCCGCTCGCCGGCGGCTCCGCGCTCGACCTTGAAGACCCGGCCGGTTGCCTTCGCCGAGCTGTCTTCCGCCGACCGGGGCAACAGCTGCTCGATGCCGTTCATCAGCTCCGGAACTCCGGCGCCGGTGATCGCCGAGCCGAAGTACACGGGATGCACTGCGCCGCGCCGGCTGTCCGCGACCAGCTGGGACCACAGTCCCAGCCGCCGCAGCTCCGGCACGTCGGAGACGAACCGCGCCTCGCGTGTCCCGGCGTCGGCGATCGTGCCGAGCGGGAACGCGGCGGGCGTCAGCTTCGCGGAGATCTCGGCGAGCACGCGCTCCGGATCGGCGCCGGCGCGGTCGGCCTTGTTGACGAACAGTACTGTCGGCAGTCCGAGCCGGCGGATCGCCCGCATCAGGACCCTGGTCTGCGCCTGCACGCCCTCAACCGCCGACACCACCAGGACCACACCGTCGAGCACGCCGAGGGTGCGCTCGACCTCGGCGATGAAGTCCGGGTGCCCCGGGGTGTCGACCAGGTTCACGGAGGCCGTGCCCAGCGGGAACGCGGTGACGGCGGCCTTGATCGTGATGCCGCGGCGGCGTTCCAGCTCCAGGCTGTCGGTCCGCGTGGTGCCGCGGTCCACGCTGCCGATCTCGTCGATGACCCCGGCGGCGTGCAGCAGCCGCTCGGTCAGGGAGGTCTTACCGGCGTCGACGTGCGCCAGGATGCCCAAATTCAGATACCGCACCGGAAACCGCGTCCTTCGCGTTGACAGACATGACCATCGGAGTGGGCATGGCAGCCGACAGACGCATGGGCGGTTCCTTCGTGACGGGGACGCGGACATCACCAGTGCAGCACCGAGGCGAGGGCACCGGCAAACGATTTACACGATGCTGCGAAAGTGCGTGGTGATCCGGTGCCGGTCGTCGATGACGTGGAAGGCCAGCGACGGCTGGTGGTCCAGGTGCAGTGCCCGCTCGCCTTCCCAGGGCAGTGGAATCGTGGAGACCACTCCCGGCGCGACCAGCAGCGGCAGCCCGGCGAAGTGGGTGGCGGCGGCGGTGTGCGCGTGTCCGGCCAGCAGCGCGACGACGTTCTGCCGTCCGGCGACCGCCTCGGCGAGCCGTTCCTCGCCGAACTGCCGGATCTTGTCGACGAAGGGTGTGTGCAGCTCGACCGGCGGGTGGTGGAAACCGATCAGGACCGGGACGCCGTCGGGCGTCGCGTCCAGCTCGGCGGCCAGCCACGCCAGCGTCTCGTCGGCGAGGAATCCGTCGTCCTGCTTGGGGATCGAGGAGTCGCAGAGGGCGACGACGAACCGGTCGGTGCGGTGCACCTGGTTGATCGGACCGGTCGAGGCCGGGACGCCGAGCAGCGCGCGCCGGAACGCCTCGCGGTCGTCGTGGTTGCCGGGGCAGACCAGCAGCGGATGGCGCGTCGCCGTGGCTTGGCGGACGGTTTCGTACTCGCTGTCCAGACCGTGGTCGGCGATGTCCCCGGTGAGCACGACCAGATCGAGGTCGGCCGGCAGGGCGTCGAGGTGGTCGAAGACCCGGCGCGTGCGCTCGGCGGCGCGCGGACCGGCGTCGATGTGGATGTCGCTGACGTGCGCGATGACGACTGGCATGCCTCGAGCGTAGGCAGACACCGGTCCACGGTTAAGCTCCACTTCCATGGCGAAAGCTTGGACCGGTTCGCGGCTAGATCTTCATCTCGACCTTCAGCTGGACCTCCAGCGCGACCTCAGCGCCGCGGGACCCGCGAAGCGCCGCGCGGCGCTGGAGTCCGCGCTGCGCGAGGCGATCCGCGACGGCAGCCTGCGCCCCGGCGTGCCGCTGCCGTCCAGCCGCGGCCTGGCCGAGCAGCTCGGGCTCTCGCGCGGGACCGTCACCTCCGCCTACGGCCAGCTCGTCGACGAGGGCTTCCTCACCTCGCGGCCCGGCTCCGGCACCGCGGTCGCCGACGTCCGCGACCCGAAGCCGCCGGCCGCCTCGCCGCACCGGTTCGCCGCCGTGCGTCCGGAGCACGACTTGCGGCCGGGCAGCCCGGATCTCGCGGCGTTCCCGTTGCGCGGCTGGACCGCCGCGACGCGCCGGGTACTCGCGGCGGCCCGGCCGGAGCTGTTCGGCGTGGGCGATCCGCAGGGGCGCTTCGAGCTGCGGGCCGCGCTGGCCGACTACCTCGGCCGGACGCGCGGCGTGCAGACATCGGCGGACCGCGTCGTGATCACCAGCGGCTATCACCAGAGCGTGCAGCTGATCGCGCGCGTGCTGCGGTCGCGGGGAGCGCGGACGGTGGCGTGGGAGGAGCCCGGACACGCGATCTTCCGGGACCTCGTCGCCGGTGCGGGCATGGACGTCCGGCCGCTGCCGGTCGATGAAGGCGGCGCGGTGGTGGAGGCGCTGAGCGATGAAGGCGCCGCGTTTCTCACCCCGGCGCATCAGTACCCGACCGGTGTGCCGCTGGAGCCGTCGCGTCGGCGGGCGGTCGTCGAGTGGGCTCGGCGCACCGAGGCGCTGGTCATCGAGGACGACTACGACAGCGAGTTCCGCTACGACCGGCGCCCGGTCGGCGCGATGCAGCCGGTCGCGACGTGCGAGGTCGTCTACTGCGGGTCGGTGTCGAAGACGCTCGGTCCCGGGCTGTGTCTGGGCTGGCTGGCGCTGCCGTCGCGGTTGGTCGAGTCCTTCGTGCGGGCGAAGCTGGAGACAGAGCCCTTCAGCGAGGGCATCGGCCAGGCGGTGCTCGCGGACTTCGTCGCGTCTCACGCCTATGACCGGCATGTACGCGCCGCGCGGCTTCGTTACGGCAAGCGTCGCGAACGCCTGGTGGCGTTGCTCGAGGAGTTCCCGAGCCTGTCGGTGCAAGGCGTTCCAGCCGGTCTCCATGTACTGGTGACGCTGCCCTCTGAGGGACCGGGGGAGAGCGAGATCCGCGCCGAGGGCGAAGCGCGCGGCTTGGCGGTTCGGGGACTGGCCGAGCTGTATCAGAACACCGAAGCGGCCCGGCAAGGCCTGCTCATCGGCTACGCGGCGGCGACGGAACGCGCGTACCCGGCGGCGCTCGAAGCGCTCGCCGGGACTTTGCGCGCAGTGGGTTTTTAGCGGTGGGCTTCTAGACGGGCGTCTAGGCGGGCTTCTAGGCGGGCTTCTAGACCACGGTGGTCCGCGTCCGCCGCACACACCACCAGGCGACCGCCAGCGCGATCACGAACAGCCCGAGGTTCATGCCGTTCTCGATGAGGTGGAACGTCCCCATCCGGCTCGCGGGCTGGAACTTGTCCAGGGTGCCGATGATGCCGTGCTGGTGCAGGCAGGCGTTCATGTCGTCGGCGGACCCGCACCAGCCGTCCATCACCTGCTGCGGCGAGTGCGTGCCGCCGTGGGCGTCGAGGAAGGGGACGTTCCCGTTGCTGAGGCTCATGTCGTTCGATGCCGTGGGCGCGGCCGGGCCCGCGCCGACCCTACCGAGGTCGAACTGCTTGATCATCGTCACCGGCGTCGCGAAGTGCGGCCGCAACTGGACCATCCCGACCATGCGCACGATCCAGAGCCCGCCGACGACCGCGATCGCCACCAGCACCCGCCGGGTCGCCGCGCCCGCCGCGATGCCGACCGCGAGCCAGGCCAGTCCCAGCGTGAGCGGCAGCCAGCCGCCGGCCTGGAATTGAGTGCCCTCGAACAGGCTCTCTCCGGTGTAGGCGTGGAACTGGTGCGCCAGGTGCTCGGACTCGGCGGCCAGGGCGGTACCCATCGCCGCGACCAGGACGACCATCACCGTGCTCTTGCCGGCCAGCCACTTGTCCCGGCTGACGTCCTGCGACCAGGCCAGCGGCAGCGTGCGCTGCTCGAACTCGCGGGCCAGCAGCGGGACGCCCCAGAACACCGCGACGAGCACCGGGAGGAAGACCACCGTGTTCATCAGGTAGCTGGCGTGCGACGGGACGGATTGCGTCTTGGCCACCTGGCACCGCGCCGCGTGGTCCGCGCACTTGGCGGCCAGCGAGCCGAGATCGGAGGCGGTGAGCGCCATGAGGACGACCAGGATCACGGTGAGCGCGGCGCTGACCGCTATGGGCCAGCGGTGCTGGCGCCAGGTCAGCCAGATCAGGCCCTTCACAGCTCCTCCCCGGGACTGCGATGCGGCTTCAGGTAGGCGAGCACCAGGTCCTCCAGAGTCAGCGGCTGCGCCTTCCACGGCTCGGCCAGCGGAGTGTCCGCGCCGAGCAGCGTGCGGATCACGAACGTCGACTGCCGTTCGGTGTGCTGCGCCTGCACGATCTCGCCCTCGACCGGCGGGGCGTCGGCGCGCGGGCCGGTCAGCCGCGCGTGCTGGGCCAGCAGCTCCTCGACGTCGCCGTCGAGCTTGCCGCGGCCCTGCCCGAGCAGCAGCAGGTAGTCGCCGACGCCGGCCAGCTCGGCCACCACATGGGTGGACAGCACGACCGTCATGTCGCTGTCGGCCACCTCGGCGAGCAGTTCGCCGGTGACCTCGCGGCGGGCCAGCGGGTCCAGGTTGGCCAGCGGCTCGTCGAGCAGCAGGACCGAGGGCCGCGCGCCGAGCGCCACGGCCATCGCGACCTGCGTCTGCTGGCCGCCGGAGAGCTTGCCGCAGGGCCGGTTCAGCGGGATGTCGAAGCGGCCCAGCCAGTTCAGCGCGCGCTCCTGGTCCCAGACCCGGTTCAGATGCCTGCCGAAGGCGAGCATGTCGGCGACGGTGAACGAGCGGTAGAGCGGCTTCTCCTGGGACAGCAGCACCACGCGGCCGTTGACCCGGAGCTCGCCCTCGCTGGCCGGCAGGATCCCGGCGGCGATGGACATCAGCGTGGACTTGCCGGCGCCGTTCGCGCCGACCAGTGCGATGACCTTGTTGGCGGGCAGCGAGACGCTGAAGTCCTTCAGCGCCCACAGTTTCCGGTAGCGCTTGCCGAGACTCTCGGTCTGGATGGCGAACTCGCTCATCGCCGTGCTCTGTCTTGCGAGGGGGCGGAGGCGGCGCGCTGCTCAGCCGTCAGCTCCCCCGGCGGCTCCGCGAGCACCGAGGTCATCAGGGCGCGCATGTCGTCGTCCTCCAGGCCGGCGGTCCGGGCGTCGCCGACCCAGCCGGTCAACCGGCCGCGCAGTTCGTCCATCACCGCCTGGTCGGCGGCGCCGCCGAGGGTGCCGGAGACGTAGGTCCCGGCGCCCTGCCGGGCCTCGACCAGACCGGAGAGCTCCAGCTCGCGGTAGGCCTTCAGGACGGTCGCGGCGTTGACGGCGCAGGAGGTGACGACCTCCCGGACCGTGGGCAGCTTGTCGCCGGGGTGCAGCAGGCCCAGCCGCAGGGCCTCGCGGACCTGCTGCACCAGTTGGGCGTAGGCCGGGACGCTGCCGGCCCGGTCGACGTGAAAATCGATCATCGAAAAGCTCCCGTTCGCCGGAGTGGACGGGAGTAATTGTTACGGTTAACTAGAACACTAGTCAACCATGACGATGGCCGGGACGGAGCTACCCCCTCAGGCCAGCGTCGAGATGTCGATGACGAACCGGTACCGCACGTCCGAGGCGAGCACCCGCTCGTAGGCCTCGTTGATCTGCTCGGCGGCGATGATCTCGACCTCCGCGCCGATCCCGTGCTCGCCGCAGAAGTCGAGCATCTCCTGGGTCTCGGCGATCCCGCCGATCAGCGAGCCGGCCAGGACCCGCTGCCGGTTCAGGATCCGCAGGTGCAGACCGCTCTCCTCCGGCGCCGCGCCGACGTTGATCATGGCGCCGCCGACGCCGAGCATCAGCAGGTAGGAGTCCATCGGCAGCGGCGCGCTGACCGTGCTCACGATCAGGTCGAAGGTGCCCGCGAGGTCCGCGAAGGTCGCCGGGTCGCTGGTCGCGCGGTAGTCGCTCGCGCCGAGCGCGAGGCCCGCGTCCTTCTTGGACAGGGTCTGGGACAGGACGGTCACCTCGGCGCCGAGCGCGCGGGCGATCTTCACCGCGACGTGGCCGAGGCCGCCGAGGCCGACGACCGCGACCTTCTTGCCGGGACCGGCGCCCCAGCGGCGCAGCGGCGCGTAGGTCGTGATGCCGGCGCACAGCAGCGGCGCGGCGGTCTCCAGCGGCAGCGCGTCCGGGATGTGCACGACGAAGCGGTCGGTCACCACGATCTGTGTGGAGTAGCCGCCCTGGGTGACGGTCCCGTCGACGTCGGTGTCGCCGTAGGTCCAGACCGCCTTGACCGAGCAGAACTGCTCCTGGCCGCGCTCGCACTCCTTGCACTGGCCGCAGGAGTTCACCAGGCAGCCGACGCCGACCCGGTCGCCGACGGAGAACCGGGTCACCTCGGCGCCGACCGCCGAGACCACGCCGGTGATCTCGTGGCCCGGCGCGAGCGGATAGGGGCACTCGCCCCAGTCGCCGCGCACCTCGTGGATGTCGGAGTGGCAGATGCCGGTGTACTTGATGTCGATCCGCACATCCCGCGGCCCGACCTCGCGGCGCTCGATGGTGATCGGCTGGAGCGGGGCGGTCGCGGAGACGGCGGCGAAAGCGTTCACTGTGGGCACGCGATCATTCAAACAACCCCGATCAGCTCGAGGCCAATCGGCGCCGGGCGGCGGCTAGCATCGGCGTGTCACGAGGGAAAGGTGGGGCGATGCGCGGGGTCACGGGGGTCGTCGCGGCGGTGCTGGTGCTGGTGGCGGGCTGCTCCAGCGGCGGGTCGAAGCCGGAGGCCGCGGCGCAGGGCAGCTCGAGTGCGCCGAGCGCGCCGAGTGTGCCGTCGGCGAGTTCACCGGCTGTTCCGAGCGCGAGTTCGTCGGTGGAGTCCACATCTGCGGCTTCGAGTTCATCGTCTGCCCCATCGCATGGGCCGACTTCCGCACCGACTTCATCGAGCAAGCCGTCCAGTGCCGGCGCGCCTCAGAGATCAGCCGCGCCACCGCCGACCGGCGTGAAGTGGGACTACCAGATCGGCGGCGCCTATGCCCCGCCGTCCGGCGTCCGCATCGTCTCCCGCGACAGCTCGGCTTCGCCGGCGCCCGGGCTCTACAACATCTGCTACCTCAACGCTTTCCAGGCGCAGCCCGACGCCACCGGCTGGTGGCAGAGCAACCACCCGGACCTGCTGCTGAAGACCTCCTCCGGCGCGCCGGTGATCGACGAGAACTGGAACGAGCAGCTGCTCGACGTCTCCACCGACGCCAAGCGCACGGCGATCGCGCAGATCGAGGGCGGCTGGATCGCGAGCTGCGCGGCCAAGGGATTCCAGGCGATCGAGCCCGACAACCTCGACTCCTACTCCCGCTCCCAGAGCCTGCTCACCGCCGATGACGACGTCGCACTCGCTACGCAGCTGGCACGCCTGGCCCACGCCAAGGGACTGGCGATCGCGCAGAAGAACACGACAGAGTTCCTGCCGCGCGCGCATCAGATCGGCTTTGACTTCGCGGTCTCGGAGCAGTGCGGGAAGTACGGCGAGTGCGGCGGCTACGCGAGCACCTACGCCGACCACGTCGTGGACGTCGAGTACGACGACGCGGGATTCACCGCTGCCTGCCACGCTTATGCCGGGAAGATCGCGATCGTGGACCGCGATCAGGACGTGAGCCCGGCAGGCAGCTCGTCTTACGTCTACAAGACCTGCTGACCCGGGCGGCCGGCGCAGGCCCGGGCCGTGCCCGCTTCCGCCGTCGTCACCACTGACCGGGCTTGTAGTTCCCGGCCGGGACGCGGACCATGACGTTCATCCGGTTGTAGGCGTTGATCAGCGCGATCGTCGACACCAGGCCGGCGAGCTGCTCCTCGTCGAAGTGCTCGGCGGCGTTCGCCCACACGGCGTCCGGGATCCCGCCGGCGGCGTCGGCGATGCGGGTGCCCTCCTCGGCCAGCTCCAGCGCGGCGCGCTCGGCGTCGGTGAACACCGTCGCCTCGCGCCAGGCCGCGACCAGGTTCAGGCGCTCGGGCTGGTCGCCGGCGTGGACCGCGTCCTTGTAGTGCATGTCGGTGCACATGCCGCAGCCGTTGATCTGGCTGGCGCGCAGCAGGACGAGCTGGATCGTCGCGTAAGGCACGCCCGAACCTTCGGAGGCCTTGCCCGCCGAGTTGATGTACTTGGCGAACTTCTGGCCGGTGGCGGAACCGTAGTAGTCGAAACGGGCTTCCATGGCGGTGCTCCTCAGGTCTGGCGGTTGCTTTCGCTACGTAGACCATCGGCGCGGAGGTGATGTGACAGCAGATCTAGCCTGATCGCAGGTGACCTGTATCACATCCTTTCTGGTGGCTAAAGTCCGGCTTCGACCCGGTAGTTCTCCAGGCGTTCGACGAGCTCTTCGGGGCGCGCGAGCGGGAGCAGGTGGCCGCCGTCCATCTCGTCGGGAGCGAACCCCAGCCGTTCCTGGATGGTCCGGCGCTGGAAGTCCAGGGGGAAGAAGCGGTCGTCGCGACCCACCACGTAGCGCACGGGAAGGTCTGCCGGAAGCGCCGGCATCGGCGGCGGAGCGAACGCCCGCTCGCTCTGCTGGACCTCGCCGCGCTCAAAGGCTTCTTCCACGACGTCCTTGGGGACGTCGTGGAAGAAGACCACCTTCAGGTCGGCGCCCTCCGGCAGTCCGAGGCGCGCGTCGCTGGCCTGCCTGGCCTCCGTGTAGCCGGTCGCCCCCCACCACTCGCCGGGCGTCTCGCCCTCCTTCGGTGCCATCCCCGAGACGAAGACCAGCAGCTTGGCCGGAACCCGCTGGGACAGCACGGTCCCGGTGAAGCTGCCCAAGGACTGCGCGACGACGATGAGGTCGTCGGCGGCGGCACGGTCGCCGAGGGCGGCGACGACTGCGTCCGCATATTCCGGGATCCCTGATGCGGGGTCGGAGATCGGCAGGTCGGGGGCGACGACGTCGTGCCCCGCCGCACGCAGCAGCGGGACGACGCGGTGCCAGAGCCAGGAGTCTGAGGACGCTCCGTGAATCAGGACGTAGGTAGCCACGGTCGCAACGCTAGCTGTGCACTCTGACAAAACCGGCGACTCGGTGCGGCGCGCGCCTTATCGCGCGGCGGCTGCCAGCGCCTCGCGCACCCCCGGCACGATCTCCTCCGCCCACACCGCCGACGCGCGCTGGATCGGCAGGTCGCCGACCGGGAAGTAGGTGAAGCCGCCCGCCTCGTGGTCCAGCACCGCACCGGTCAGCTCCGTCACCCATTGCGCGACCGAGCCGCCGAGCCAGCGGCCGTCGCCGTCGCGAGTGGCGGGCAGCGGTGCGGGGCTGATGCGGCCGGGGAGGTTGTAGACCGTTGCGACAGCGCGCGGGTCGCGGCCCACCGCCCGTGCCGCCTCGTCGATGACCGGGCGTGAATCGCGGTAGCGGGTGCTCAGCCAGTCGGCGGCGTGGCCGGGGATCCAGCCGTCGGCGTGGCGGCCGGTGACAGCCAGGGACTTCGCACCGACGGAGCCGGTCCAGATCGGCGGCGCCGCGACCGGAGCCGGCTCGACGCGGTCCAGGTGGTAGAACTCGCCGTCGAAGGTGACGGGAGCGCCGCCGCCGGTCAGGGACCTGATGACGGTGAAGGCCTCTTCGAAGGCGCGCACGGCTTCGGCGCCGCTCAGCCGCGCGAACCCCAGGCGCGCGATGTCGTCCCAGGAACCGCCGGCGCCCAAGCCCAGGACCACGCGGCCGCCGGTCAGAGCGGACAGCGAGGTGACCGCGCGGGCCAGCATCGGCGCGGGGCGCGTCGGCAGGTTGCTGACATTCACCATGCCGCTGATCTGCTGCGTCCGCCCCAGAGCGACGCCGACCATCGAGTACGCGTCGAGCATCCGCCCGAGGTAGGGATGGTCGGAGACGGAGAAGTGGTCCAGCCCCGCCCGATCGGCGCCGGCGACGATCTCCATCGTCCCGGCGATGTCCCGGACCGCGTTCGACACCCCGATGCCGAACCGGACGGTGTTCTCGGACATGGTGCTCTCCGCTCCTCGGTAGTTCGCTCTACGAACTTACTGGTTCGTAGTGCGAACTTCAACCGCGACACATCCGAGGCTTGTCGGCAGCGGCGCCGCGCCGAGGGGAGGTGAGAAGAAGACAAGGACGCGCCGCGCCGTTCGGGGGGTGCGGCGCGACGCGTCCTGGAAGGCACGGTGCCAGCCGAAGCCGTCGTACCTGTGCCTTATAGGAATAGGCGCTCGATGATCGAAAAGCGTTACACCCCTATGATCACCTGCCATGATCCTGGAGCCGAAGGTCCTCGACGCCGCGCTCGCCCGGTTCGAGACGGAGTACATCGATCCCGACAAGGCGGCTCGGGCCGCGGCCGAGATTCGGCGCGCCGCAGCCGCTGGCGAGTACGCGCAGCTCGACGGTGCGGCGGCCTGTGCGGCTGTCACCAAGGTGTTTGCTGACGTCTGTCAGGACAAGCACCTGCGCCTCATATGGAGCGAGGAACCCGAGCCGCTCGAGGATGACGACGAGGAGGCCGGCGCGGCCATGTTCGCCGCGCTGTGCCGCGAGCACAACAACGGCGTCCGCAAGGTCGAGGTGCTGGACGGCGGCATCGGCTACCTCGACCTCACGCTGATCCCCACGGCCGAGATCGGCGGCGCCACCATCGCCGCCGCGATGCAGCTCCTGGCCGGTACCCGTGCGCTGATCGTGGACCTGCGCAGCACGATCGGCGGTTCCACCGACGGCGTGCAGCTGTGGTGCAGCTACCTGATCCGCGGCGCCGACACCCTGCTCACCACCTCGCACTCCGTGGTGAAGGGCACCCGCCAGTACTGGTCGCTCGGCCACCTCGACGCCCCGCGCTACCTGGACCGTCCCGTCTACGTCCTGACCGGCGCGCGCACCTTCTCCGGCGGCGAGGACCTGGCGTACACCTTGCAGGGACTGCGGCGCGCGACGCTGATCGGCGCCACCACGCGCGGCGGCGCGCATCCCACTGACTGGTACCAGCTCACCGAGCATGTGACCGTCACCGTGCCGAACTGCCGCTCGGAGAGCCCGTTCACCGGCACGGACTGGGAGGGCGTCGGCGTCGTCCCGGACCTCGCGGTCGCCGAGGACGAGGCGCTGACCGCCGCGATCGAGCACGCGAAGCTGTCGATCGGCGCCGATGCAGATCGTCCCTAGGAGTGAGAGGGTCGAAAAACGGCCCGCCGCGAAGGGAACGCCGATGTCGAAGTACATGCTCCTGATCTATGGCAACGAGCAGCGCTGGGAGACGATCTCCCCGGAAGAGATGGCGGAGATCGACGCCGGGCACGTCGCCTTCCAGAAGCAGGCCGGCGACCGGGTCCTGGCCGCGGGCCAGCTCGAGCCGTCCTCGACGGCGACCACGGTGCGCGGCGACGGCTCGGCGCCGGCGGTGACCGACGGTCCCTTCCTGGAGACCAAGGAGGTCGTCGGCGGCTTCTACCTGCTGGAGGCCGCCGATCTGGACGAGGCCGTGGCGCTGTCCCGGGTGCTGGCCGAAGCCCGGCACGAGCACTCCGGGATCGAGATCAAGCCGCTGGTCCAGCACGCCTGACGGCGGCCGGGTAGAGCAGGGGGGAGCAGGGACGGTGGCCGTGCCCGAGGAGACCGCGGGTGGTTCCGACGTCGACGCCCTCGACGTCGGTGCCGCCGTCGCGGCAGCGCACCGCGCGCACTGGGCCGCCGTCCTGGGCTCGACCGTGCGCATCACTCGAGACCTCGACACCGCCGAGGAATGCGTGCAGGACGCCTACGCCCAGGCGCTGCGTACCTGGGCGTCGGCGGGCATCCCGGACCGCCCGGACGCCTGGCTGCGCACCGTGGCCGGGAACCGGGCGCGCGACCTGCTGCGACGGGAGTCGGTGTGGCGGCGCGCGATGCCGCTGCTCGTCGAGGACGCCACCGTCCCGGACCCGCAGGACGCGGACGAATCCCCGGCCGTCGCCGACGACACCCTGCGCCTGATCTTCACCTGCTGCCACCCCGCGCTCTCCCGCGAAGCCCGCATCGCCCTGACCCTGCGCCTGGTCTGCGGTCTGTCGACCGCCGAAGTCGCCCGCGCGTTCCTGGTCCAGGAGAGCACCATGGCGGCGCGTATCACTCGGGCCAAAAAGAAGATCGCCACCGCGCGCATCCCCTATCGCGTGCCGACCGCTGCCGACCTTCCCGAACGGGTCTCAGCGGTCTGCGACGTCGTGCACCTGGTGTTCGCGACCGGCAGCAACGCCCCGGTCGGCGAGACGTTGATCCGCGAGGACCTCGTCGCCTCCGCGGTCGGTCTGGCGCGCACGTTGTATCGGTTGCTACCGGTCCCCGAATCCATCGGTCTGCTGGCGTTGCTGCTCCTGATCGACGCTCGCCGCGCGACCCGCGCCACGGAGGCTGGCGATCCGATCCTGCTTGAGGATCAAGACCGTTCCTTGTGGGACCGCGCCATGATCGCCGAAGGAGCGGACCTGCTGACCGAGGCTCTTCGCAGCGGTCCGCCGACCCGGTACGCGGTCCAGGCGGCGATCGCCGCCGCCCATGCGGAAGCGCCGAGTTTCGAAGCCACGGACTGGGCAGAGATCGTCGCGCTCTACGACGTCCTGCTCCGCTTGTGGCCCTCACCGGTCGTCGAACTCAACCGCGCTGTCGCCCTCGGAATGCGCGACGGTCCGCAGGCGGGTCTTAGCGCTCTCGACCGCTTGGCCGCCGAACCGACGCTGGCGACTTACCGGTATCTGAGCGCTGCCCGAGCTGACTTTCTCAGAAGGCTGAAGAGGTGGCCGGAAGCCGCCACCGCCTATGAGGAAGCTCTGATGCTCACCGACAACGAAGCCGAGCGTTCCTACCTCGCGATGCGCTTGGCGACCATCTCATTCAAGCGGACCCAGGCCGGCGAGTAGTCGTTGACGTACTCCGCGAACAGCTTCTGCTCCTCCGCGGACAGCACTTTCTCCATCCGCAGTTCGTCGGCTTGGTCCCCGGCTTCGGCGAGCTGCTTGCCGAAGCGCTCGGCCATGGTGTCGGCGAGCGCTTCGAGGCGGGGATCGTCCACCTGCCAGTCGTGCGCCTGGTCGTAGGTCACGTAGAAGTCCCGGTACTCGGGGTCCGCCAGGTCGGCCCGCTTGTGGGCGATCCAGCGAGGCGCCAGCTCCGGATACGCCGCGGCGAGGATCACCCAGCCGTCGCGTTCCATCAGCACTCCCCGGTCGCTGACCCCGACGGCGCGCAGCTCCTCGATGTACTCGGCGATCTCGGTCGGGAGGAACAGGCGCTCGCCGGAGGCCAGTTGGGCCACCCGGCGGCGGCGCTCTTTCAGCTCGCGGATCTGGTCCTGCATCGAGCGGTCGATCTCGGCCACCGCGTCGGTGAACTGCTCGGCGTCGGCGGCCAGCAGCTCCTCGATCCGGGCCAGCGGCACTCCGGCTTCGGCCAGGGTTTTGATACGGATCAGGTCGATCACCGCCTGCGCGTCATAGCGGCGGTAGCCCGAGTGGTCCCGGTCCGGCTCGGGCAGCAGACCGCGCTGGTGGTAGTGCCGCACGGCCCGTACCGTCACCCCGACGTAGTCGGCGAGCTGGCTGATGGTGAGCATCAGGGTCCTCCCGGGCCGGCCCGGCCGCCGGGGCGCGATCACGGCCGCCATCAGTGTGCCCGAGGCTTCCGGAACGACGCCACCGCCCAGGCGTACCCGCCGGATGCGATCACCGCGCACCAGACCAGCGAGATCACCGCGTTGTCTCCGATCGGCGCACCGGTGAGCAGCCCGCGGACGGTCTCGATGGCCGGGGTGAACGGCTGGTACTCGGCGAACTGCCGCACCCCGGCCGGCATCGACGCCGCCGGCGCGAAAGCCGATCCGACGAACGGCAGGAACACGATCAGCATCGGCGCATTGCTTGCCGCCTCAGCCGTCGGCGATACCAGACCCATGGCGACCGCCATCCACGTCAACGCGAAACTCAGCGTCAGCAGCAGCGCGGCGCCGGCCATCCACTCGAGGACGGAGGCGTGCGGCCGGAATCCGAGCAACACGGCGGCGAGGATCACCGCTCCGGTGGAGACCACCGTGGTGATGACGCTGTTGACGACATGCGCGGCCAAAATCGCGACCCGCGATATCGGCATGGTCCGGAACCGGTCGACGATCCCCTCGGTCATGTCCACACAGACCGCGACCGCGGTGGCCATGCTGCCCGAGGCGACCGCCGTGATGATGATGCCCGGCGCGATATAGCCGATGTACCCACTGCCCTGCGCGCCAGTCGCCAGCCCTTCGCCCAGCGTCTTGCCGAGCACCCCGACGAACAGCAGCAGCATGACGACCGGACCGAACACCGAGCCGAGGGTCATCGACGGATAGCGAACGGTGTGGCGCAGGTTGCGGCGCAGCAGGGTGAAGGTGTCGGTGAGGGTGTGGCTTTGGGTGGTCATGTGGGTGGGCATCTGAGTGGTCACAGCAGGCTCCTGAGAAGGGCGATGGGACGAGGTGAAGGGGGTGCTCGCGGCGCGGTGCTCTGGCGGAACCGGCAGCGGCGGCGGAAGCAGCGATATCGGCGCCAGCGACATCAGCGGTGGAATCGGAGCTATCGGCGCCAGCGGCGTTTCGGCATCGGCAGGGGAACCACCGGCGGCATCGGCATCGGCGACATCAGCTGTCGGCCGTCAGCGCCAGGAACACGTCGTCGAGGTCCGGCGTGTGCACGGACAACTCCTCAGCGGGCAGACCCGCGGAGGTCAGCAGGTCCAAGACCGTTCGCAGCGAGTCGAAGCCGCCGTCGCCGGCGACCTGCAGGGTGAGTGCGTCCTCGTCGACCGAATCCGCGCCGAGCACGTCGGCGGCCGCGGAAAGCTTGGCGGCGTCGGCGAAACGCAGCGTGATGTGTCCGCCGGGGATCAGCCGCTTCAGCTCCGCGGCCGTGCCCTCGGCGATGATCCGGCCGCCGTCCAGCACGGCGATGCGGTCGGCGAGCTGGTCGGCTTCCTCCAGGTACTGCGTCGTCAGCAGGATCGTGACGCCGTCGGCGACCAGCTCGCGCACGATCGCCCACAGCTCGCGGCGGCTACGCGGGTCCAGGCCGGTGGTCGGTTCGTCGAGGAAGATCACCTGCGGGTCGCCGACGAGTGTCATCGCCAGGTCGAGCCGCCTGCGCATGCCGCCGGAGTAGGTCGACAGCGGTTTGTCGGCGGCGTCGGTCAGCCCGAAGCGTTCGAGCAGTCCGGCTGCGCGGACCCGGCCGGCGCGGCGTCCCAGCCGGTAGAGGTCGGCCATCAGGATCAGGTTCTCGCGTGCGGTCAGCAGGTTGTCGACCGCGGAGAACTGGCCGGTCACGCCGATCACTGAGCGGACCGCCTCCGGCGCCTCGGCGAGGTCGTGGCCGGCGACCGAGATTTGGCCGCCGTCAGGGGCGATCAGGCTGGACAGGATGCGCACCGCTGTGGTCTTGCCTGCGCCGTTCGGGCCGAGCAGTGCGAAGACCGTCCCGGCCGGGACCGTGAGGTCCACGCCGGCCAGGACGGTCTTCTCGCCGAAGGATTTGCGCAGGCCGGTGACGCTGATCGCAAGGGTCGCGGAGGTCGCGGCGGTCGTTCGCGCTGTCGTCGTCATGACAGCCATGCTGGAAGGTTGACCCAGCGTCAAGGTCAAGCGCGGCTCGCCGCCGGGTTCAGTTCTCCAGCGCGGCGAACATCCCCGGCTCGTAGGAACCGCCCAGCAGGTTCGGGATGAGCGAGATCCGGTTGGTCGCGTTCATCATGGCGATCAGGCAGATCAGGGTGCCGAGCTGGTCGTCGTCGAACTGCGTGCGGGCCGCGGCCCAGGTAGCGTCGGAGACCACTTCGCCGGGGGCGGTGATGCGGGTGCCCTCCTCGGCCAGGGCGAGGGCGGCGCGCTCGGACTCGGTGAAGACCGTGCTGTGCCGCCAGGTGGCGACCAGGTTCAGGCGCAGCGGCGTCTCGCCGGCGGCCGCGGCCTCCTTCGTGTGGATGTCCACGCACCAGCCGCAGCCGTTGATCTGGCTGACCCGGAGCGATACCAGGTCCTGGAGTGTTTTCGGGAGGGAGGACTTCTCTATGACCTGGGAGGTCGAATAGAAGCGCTTGAGAAGCTTGGAAGCGGTCGGGCTGGCGGACAAGTCGAATCGGGTTTCCATGGACAGGAGATGCCGGCCGTCGGCGGGCTGTGACTGCTCACTGATGTGATGTAGGTCACGCTGCCGATGTGTCACAGAACGGCGGGTCCCTGAGTCCCGTGTAAAAGCACTCGAGAGCGAACAGGCAGGTGCCGTCCATGAACGAGCGAACGTTGGAAGAGTCCGCGACCGAGACCTTCGTCGCCCACCGGAACCTGCTGTTCACGGTCGCCTACGAGATGCTCGGCTCGGCCGCCGACGCCGAGGACGTGCTGCAGGAGACCTGGCTGCGCTGGACCACCGTCGATCTGGACACGGTGCGGGACCGGCGCGCCTACCTGGTGCGGATCACGACCCGGCAGGCGCTGACCCAGCTGCGCAAGCTCGGCCGGCGCAAGGAGTCCTACGTCGGGCCGTGGCTGCCCGAGCCGCTGCTGACCACGCCGGACGTCGCCGAGGACGTGGAGCTGGCCGACAGCGTCTCGATGGCGATGCTGCTGGTGATGGAGACGCTGACGCCCGCCGAGCGCGCGGTGTTCGTCCTGCGCGACGTGTTCAGCCTGGAGTACGAGGAGATCGCCGAAGCGGTGGACAAGACCCCGGCCGCGGTCCGGCAGATCGCGCACCGGGCCCGCAACCACGTCGCGGCTCGGCGGCCGCGCGGGGTGACCTCCACCTCCGACGCCCGCTGCGCCACCGAGGCGTTTCAGAAAGCGGTGAACACCGGCGACCTGCAGAGCCTGTTCGACCTGCTCGCCCCGGACGTCGTCTTCATCGGCGACGGCGGCGGCGTCGTGCAGGCCACGCCGCAGCCGCTCTACGGCATCGAGGTCGTGTCCCGGTTCATGGCCGACGGCCTGTCGCACCTGGGCGCCTTCGTCACCATGGAGACCGCGTACGTCAACGGCGGTCTGGGGGTGATCATCCGGGCCGGCGGCGCGGTCGACACGATCGTGGCGATGCACACCGAGAACGGTCTGATCACCGGAATCTATGTGGTCCGCAACCCCGAGAAGCTGTCGCGGGTCGAGGAGGAGACCGCGATGTCACGCTGACGTCGCAGAGCGGCCGCGGTGCGGGTCACGGCGTGATTCCCTCCAGGGAATTGAGACGCCGCAGCGCGGCGGACAGCATCGATGCCATGGACATCGGTGTGTTGCTTCCGACCGGCACGGCGCAGTGGGAACCCGGGGACGATCCGCGCGGCGTCGTGGCGCTGGCGCTGCGGGCCGAGCGGATCGGGTTCTCCTCGCTGTTCGTCAACGATTCGCTGATCAGCCCGCGCATCGAGGCGCTGACCATGCTCGCGGCCCTCGCTCCGGCGACGGCGGGCGTCACGCTGGGAACCGGCGCGCTGCTGCCGTTCATGCGGCGGCCGGTGCAGGCCGCGCAGTCGCTGGCCTCCATCGACGTGCTGTCCGGCGGACGCCTGGTCGTCGCGGTCGGCGCCGGGTTCCCCGGCCGGTTCGGACGTCCGATGTACACGCTGTCCGAACTGCCGTGGGAGCGCCGCTTCCAGCGGTTGGACGAGACCGTCGCGCTGTGGCGCGCGGTATGGGCCGGAGCCTCGTCCTTCCACGGCGAGCTCGTCCGCTTCGACGATCTGCCGCCGGCGACGAAGCCCTTCCGGCCCGAGGGACCGCCGATCTGGTTGGGCGGCGCGACGCCGGCAGCCTTGGCCCGCACCGCCAAGCACTACGACGGCTGGCTGCCCTACCCGCCGGATCCCGCCGACTATCGCAGCGGCCTGACCGCGATCCAGCAGACCGCGCAGGACGAAGGCCGTTCGGCCGACGCCGTCACGCCGGCGCTGTTCGTGACCGTCCGCGTCGACACCGACGAGGCGGCGGGCCGCGCGCAGCTCGACCTCTACGCGCGAGCCAACTACGGCATGCCGCTCGCGGACTTGCAGACGATCCAGGCGGTCGTCACCGGTACGGCCGACCAGGTGGCCGCCGGGCTCGGCGCGTACATCGCCGCCGGTGCGCGCCACCTGGTGCTGCGCCTCGGCGCGATCGGCCTGGCCGCGCAGGAAGAACAGCTCGATCGCGTCGCGGCGCTGATCGGTCGCCTGGCAGACTGCGCCGCATGGGACCTTTCGAGCGCGGCGCCGGACCGGACCCCGGCCGCCTCCCGGAGACCTCGGACCTGAACGCGCTGCTGCTCCAGGGCGAGGACATGATCGAGCAGCTCGGCGCCGCGCACGCCAAGGCCTGGGGTCTGGGCACCGCCGACCGGTGGGACCTGGACCAGCGGACCGGGCTGATCACCTGGACGTTCCCGGACAAGACCGCGACCGCGCCGGCGCAGATCCTCGGCAGCTTCCACGCCGAGGCCGAATCCTGGCTGTGGGCCTGGGCGAACGACAGCATCCTGCCGGAGATGAGCCGCGACGCCTGGGCGGTGCACGTGTGGGGCGAGGCGCACGGCCACCGCGCGCTCACCGAGCCCAAGGTGCGCGGCGACGCGAGCACGGCCGGCGCGCTGGTCGCCCTCGCCGTGCGGATCACCCGCGCGACCGGGTACTACAAAGGCGGCGACGGCGGCGCCATCCCGATCATCACCTTCGGCCCGGTGACGCTGGCCTCGCGCGACGGGGCGACCCGGACGGTCACGGTCGAGGTCGGCTGAGGGCTTGGTCGATCCAGGCCTGAATCGTTCGCTCGGTCACCCGGGCACGCTCGGCCGAAGGCGCCTTCTTGATCAGGGCACTGGCATGCTGCGCCTGGTCGGTCGTCGGCAGCCAGCCGATCAGCAGAAGCGGCAGGACCAAGCGCCGCGAGAGAAGTTCACCCTCTGAGGTGACGTGCGGTCGCCGCACGACCGAGACGTTGACCCGCACGCCGTGTTCGTTCCCCGGCAGCGCACCTGGACGGTCGGATTCGATGGCGGCGTACCGGAATCCGTGCGCGAGATCGCACGCCGAGCAGCCGACCGGTCCCCGGCTCAGGCGCTCGCCGCATTCGTGACAGGTCAGGCGGTCGTAGGCGGCGTCGACGATGCGCCAGTCGTGGTGGTCCGGCTCGGAGACCACCATCTCGGCCAGCGCGGTCTCTTGGTCGGCATCAGCATTCCATTGCCGCAGAAAGGCGATCCACTCTTCCTCGACGAGGCCGTCCACCAGCATTCGGCAGGATTCGCAGGCGGGCGGACCGCTGTATTCATAGCCTCCGCACTCCGCGCAGCGCCGCAGTGGTGCGCCGACTGCGGGTCTGCTCATAGATCGCAGCATAATTCGCTGGCCATGCCTGAGCGACCGGCGCTACGCTCACAGCGTCATCCGGTATCCGCCCACTGGCGATCCGGGCCGCTGCGTCAAGGGCAGGCCGTTGTACACCAGCTGAGACGTTCGTCGCGTCGAGAAGACACGCCCGACCCTGAGGGGTCGTAGGCCGGTTAGCGCTGTCGCGCCACCGGCTCTGTCGTTCGTGTCCTCGGCAGGTCATCGGCGTCCGGCTGCCCTTTCTTCTCCCAGGCATCTGTATGTCGAGCCGGCGACGGCGCTTTCGTGCGCCGCGCCGACGTCTCACGTAGATCTCGCAGCAGATCGGCTTTCCTGGTGCTCTCAAACACCTTTCTCGTGCGCGCCTCGACGCAGTGGCGCGTTCGCCCGACCACCCTCCCGACCATCCGGCGCCGCTGCCGGAGCTGCCCCTCCATGGAGTTCCACACCCAAGGACGCTTCCGGGTCAACGCGAACCACAAGCTGCTCGACGTCTGGCTGCTGGCGCTGTGCGCGCAGTGCGGCGAGACGATCAAGCTGACGGTGCTGGAGCGCGCTCATGTCCGCTCCATCGATCCGGCGGCGCTCGACGGATTCCACGAGAACGACGCCTCGCTCGCCGCACGGCTGCTCACCGAGCCGCGGCTGACGCAGCGCAACGGCATAGCGCTCGACTGGGCCGACGGCTGGCGGCTGGACATGGATCCCGTGGATCTTCCGAAGGCGGACATCCTCGATGTCAGCGTGGAGTTCACGCATCACATCCCGCTGCGGGTGACGACCGTCATCGCGACCGGGCTGGAGATGTCGGGATCCGAGGTCGCCAAGCACATCGCGTCCGGGGTGATCTCCTCCGACGACAAGCTGTCGGGGCGCCGGGGGCGCGACTTCAGCTTCGTCGTGCGCTGGTAGGCGGACACCGGATCCGGATACTGACAAACGGCCCGATCGGTTGTCGCCGATCGGGCCGTCTCCTTTGTCCGCCAGTCAGTCCATCTAGTCCACCAGCTCCAGCACGGTCCCGGCGCCGACGGTCCGGCCGCCCTCGCGGATGGCGAACCCGAGGCCGGGCTCCATCGCGACGCCGTGCCCGAGCTCGACGGTCATCGTGACCCGGTCGCCGGGCAGCGCGACGCCGCCGGTGCCCAGGTCCACCGAGCCGACCACGTCGGTGGTGCGGAAGTGGAACTGCGGACGGTAGCCCGCGCCGAAGCCGGTGTGCCGGCCGCCCTCGGCGGAGGACAGCACGTACACCTCGGCGCGGAACCGGCGGTGCGGCTGGATGCTGCGCGGCGCCGCCAGCACCTGGCCGCGCCGGATCTGCTCCCGGCGCACCCCGCGCAGCAGCAGCGCCGCGTTGTCCCCGGCCTGCGCGGCCTCCATGGTCCGGCCGAAGGTCTCGATGCCGGTGACCACCGCGGTGAACGCCTCGCCGTGCCCGCTCACCTCGACCGGCGCGCCCAGCGCCAGCGTGCCGCGCTCGACCGCGCCGGTGACGACCGTGCCGCGCCCGGTGATGGTCAGCACGTTCTCCACCGGCATCAGGAACGGCGAGTCCAGGTCCCGGACCGGGTTCGGAACCGTGGTGTCCACCGCGTCCAGCAGGTCGAGGATCCGCTGGGTCCACACCGGGTCCCCCTCCAGCGCGCGCAGCCCGGAGACCCGGACCACGGCCGCCTGCTCGCCGGGGTAGCCCTGCGCGGTCAGCAGGTCCCTGATCTCCAGCTCCACCAGGTCCAACAGCTCCTCGTCGGAGACCAGGTCGGCCTTGTTCAGCGCGACGACGATGTGCGGGACGCCGACCTGCTTGGCGAGCAGGATGTGCTCCCGGGTCTGCGGCATCGCGCCGTCCTGCGCCGAGACGACCAGGATCGCCCCGTCCACCTGAGCGGCACCGGTGATCATGTTCTTCACGTAGTCGGCGTGCCCGGGCATGTCGACGTGCGCGTAGTGCCGCTGCCCGGTCTCGTACTCGACGTGCGCGATGTTGATGGTGATCCCGCGGCTGATCTCCTCCGGAGCCCGGTCGATCCGGTCGAAGGCGACGTAGTGGTTGGCCGAGCCCGCGCCGGCGGAACGCTCGGCCAGGACCTTGGTGATCGCCGCGGTCAGAGTGGTCTTCCCGTGGTCGACGTGGCCCATCGTGCCGATGTTCAGATGCGGCTTGCTCCGCGTGAACTGCTGCTTGGACATGCGTGATCCCTGAAGCTGGCGCGGGCGCGCGTCATCAGCGCGGTCCCGCGGAAAGGTCGGCTTGGCGACGGCCCACACGCGTGTCAGCCGGGACACGCGGAGCCGGAGAACCAGAAAGGGGAGCCACCCTCCCCGCTCGGTTCCCGCCAGAGGCGGGGAGGGTCAGCTTCGGACGCCGGTGAATGCGGCGGCTGCGACAGCTGCTGCGGCAGCGATTGCCGCGACGACGGTTGCCTCGACGACGGCAGCCGAAACCGGCAGGGCGAAGCCTGCTGCGGTCGGCGCGAAGGTCGTCGGGAACATGCGTTCATGATGAACGCGGATCACGGGTTTGGCTAAGGGTTTTTCAGGATCTCGCGGATCTGGCGGAGATCGGCGCTCGCTGAACGGCTGTACCGGAACCCGGTACCGGGCATCAGGACAGACCGCTGCTGATCAGCCAGATGTGTTCGCACGTATCGGAGGTGTTCTGCAGGCTTTCGCGGGACTCCTGCGAGGCGTGGTAGAAGTTCCGCTCGATCATCCAGCACAGCGCGCGAGCCATCGCAGAAGCCTGTTTCGGCTCGTCGCCGGGCTCGACTCCGGCGTGCTCCAATACGGCGGCGATCGCCTCGATGAACAGGTCGGCGGTCTGGTTCCACAGGTTGCCGATCTCCGGGACGGTCAGGGACAGGTCGATCGCCGTGCGCATGACCGGACCGTGCTCGTTCCACAGCTCGACCGTGCGCCGCATCGCCGTGGCGATGGCTTGGCGCGGCACGTCGGCCCGGGCCGTGGAACGGGACCTCTCCCAGAGGTGCTCGACGGTTCGTGCCACGAGCGCGGTGACCACTTCCTGCTTGGAGCCGAAGTAGAAGTACAGCGCTCCGCGGGTGATGCCGGCGCCCTGCGCGATGTCGCCGACGGTCACGGCGTCGTAGCCCTTGTCCGTCAGCAGGGCTTCGCAGGTGTCGAGGATGGCCCGCTCCCGCAGGTCGCCCTTGCTCTGAGCGGCGCGACGGCTCGGCGTGTGGTGGCCGCTCATCAGAGCTGTGCGCCCTCCGCGAAGTCGGTCGTGCGCGACAGCTCCTCCCAGTCGCGGATGTCCGCGTCGACGGCGGAGCGTGCCGCGCCGACCAGACGCAGCGCGTCCGAGCCGAGGACGAGATGGGACGGCGGCTTCTCGACCGAGGCGATGCGGACCACCGCTTCCCCGGCCTTGGCAGGGTTCCCGAGCTGGTTGCCGCTTGCCTGCTGGCGCGCTTCGCGGAGCGGACCGAACAGGTCGTCGTAGTCGTCGATCGTGCGATCGGTCCGGACCATGGACCGGCCGGCCCAGTCGGTGCGGAACGAGCCGGGCTCGATCGCGGTGACGCGGATCCCGAACTGTGCGACTTCCTTGCCCAGCGACTCCAGGATTCCCTCCAGCGCGAACTTGCTGCCGCAGTAGGCGGACACACCAGGGAACGCTGCGAGCCCACCCATCGAGGTGACGGCCATCAGATGCCCGCGTCGCCGCCGGCGCATGTGCGGCAGAGCGGCTTGCAGCGTGGCGACCGCGCCGAAGACGTTGACCTCGAACTGCCGCCGAACCTCATCCAGCGGGGTCTCCTCGAACGTCCCCTCCAAGCCGTAGCCGGCGTTCGCGACAACCACATCCAACGGCCCGACGTCATGCTCGACTTCATCAACCGTCCGCAAGACGGCGCCGCTGTCAGTCACATCCAGAACACGGCCGTGAGTCCGCCCGGGTTCGAGCGCCTCGAAGGCACGGAGGTCCGCCTCCGAGCGGACCGTCCCGACCACGGTGTGCCCGGCGGCCAGCGCGGCCTGCGCGAAGGCCCGTCCGAGACCGCTGCTGACCCCGGTGATGAGCCAATTCTGCTGCTTCATCGCTACTCCCATCGACGGGAGCTCGACTGCGCTCCCGTCCTGAAGTCTACACCGTGTCGATTTTTATCTTCACGATGCAGACTTCCGCGGTGACGACCCGCTCCATCAAGAGCGAAGGCGGAGTCGCCCCCGCCACCGAGCGACGCCTCGTGGTTCACACCCGTTCCTTAGGCTCACCGGCTTAAGGTGGAGTCCATGACCCGAGCCGCTGCCGATGTTTCCGACACCCGGGTGGCGAAGCCGGAGACGCACACGGCGCTGGTCAGGCGCGCCCGCAAGATCTACCGGGAACTCAGCGGCGTCTATCCGTACGCCAAGTGCGAGCTCGACTTCGAGAACCCCTACCAGCTGCTGACCGCGGTCATCCTGTCCGCCCAGTCGACTGACGTGGGCGTGAACAAGGTCACGCCGGCGTTGTTCCAGCGCTACCCGACGCCCGCCGATCTGGCCGCGGCCGATCCGGAGGAGCTCGAGGCGCTGATCAAACCCACGGGCTTCTTCCACAACAAGGCCAAGTCGCTGTTGGGCATGTCGAAGTCCGTGGTGTCCGACTTCGGCGGGCAGGTGCCGGGCCGGCTCAACGATCTGGTGAAGCTCCCCGGCGTCGGGCGCAAGACCGCCAACGTCGTGCTCGGTGACGCGTTCGGCGTTCCCGGCATCACCGTCGACACCCACTTCGGGCGCCTGGTGCGCCGCTTCGGGTGGACCGGGCTGGAGGACCCGGTCAAGGTCGAGCACGCGATCGGCGAGATGTTCCCGCGCAAGGACTGGACGCTGCTCTCGCACCGGCTCATCTATCACGGTCGGCGGGTCTGCCACGCCAAGAGGCCGGCGTGTGGCGCGTGCCCGATCGCGAAGCTGTGTCCCAGCCGGGGGATCGGGGAGCAGGATCCGGTGAAGGCGGCGGCGCTGCTCAAGTACAAGCCGGGGGAAGGCGGTCTGCCGCTGTGAGCGTTGCCCATGACATGGACATTCCGATAGCCGATCCGCTGCCCGACTGGTTGCTCCCGCTGGCTCGCGCCGCGGAGAGCGCGACAGGGCTGGGACCCCGGTTCAAGCGGCCCGCGGACCTGGACGGCGAGCCTCGGCGCTCCGCCGTGCTCATCCTGTTCGGCGAGGATCCCGCGCACGGGCCCGACGTGTTGTTCGTCGAGCGTGCCAAGACCCTGCGGCACCATCCCGGGCAGCCGGCTTTTCCCGGCGGCGCCGTGGATCCCGGCGAGGGTCCGGTGGCCACCGCGCTGCGGGAGGCGAACGAGGAGACCGACCTGGATCCGGCCGGGGTGCAGGTTTTCGGGATCCTGCCCGATCAGTACGTCTTCCCCTCGGACTTCCTGGTGACGCCGGTGCTGGGCTGGTGGCGCTCGCCGAGTCCGGTGCGGGTGCGCGATGTGCGGGAGGTCGCCTCGGTGCACCGGATCGCGGTCAGCGAGCTGGTCGATCCGGCGAACCGGCTGCGGGTCGGCAGTCCTTCGGGGACCTCGAGTCCGGCCTTCGAGGCCGGACCGTTGTTGATCTGGGGGTTCACCGCCGCGCTGCTGGACGGGGTGCTGAAGGCCGGCGGCTGGGAGCTGCCGTGGGACACCGAGCGGGTCGAGCCGCTGCCGCAGGAGGTGGTGGCGCTGGCGGTGCGCAGCCGCGCGGCGCCGGGGGGAGAAGATAAGTAGATGGACATCCTCGACATCCTGCTGCTGCTGGTCGTGGCGGCGTTCGCGGTCTCTGGGTACCGGCAGGGCTTCGTCGTGGGCGTGGTCTCCTTCGCCGGCTTCCTCGGCGGTCTGGCGCTGGGCTTCGTGATCGTCCCGACGTTCCTGGACCGGTCCTCGGCGAGCCTGCTGGCCTCGGTGATAGCGCTGTGCGCGGTGCTGGCGCTGGCGGTGGTCGGGCAGGTGCTCGGCTCGATGCTGGGCGCCAAGCTGCGCGAGGCCATCACCTGGCAGCCGGCGCAGATGGTGGACGCGGTCAGCGGTGCGGTGGTGTCGGTGATCGCGGTGCTGATGGTCGCGTGGTTCCTGGGGCTGGCGCTGTTCACGTCCTCGGTGCCGACCATCAGCGACCAGGTGCGCTCCTCCAGCATCCTCAAGGGCATGACCCAGGTGCTGCCGCAGGGCGCCAACCAGTGGTTCAGCTCGTTCTCCAACGTCCTGAACCGCAACGGCTTCCCGCAGGTGTTCGCGCCCTTCCAGGCCGAGGACCCGGCGAACGTGCCGCCGCCGGACCCGGCGCTGCTGAACAGCCCGGTGATCGCCGCCGACCGGGCCTCGATCGTGAAGATCCGCGGCCAGGCGCCCTCGTGCGGCAAGGACATCGAGGGCTCCGGATTCGTCTACGCCTCCGGCAAGGTGATGACCAACGCGCACGTGGTCGGCGGTACGCGCTCGCTGGTCGTGCGCCAGTCCAACGGCAAGCAGTACGCGGCCACCGTGGTGCTGTTCGACCCCAAGCGGGACATCGCCGTCCTGGACGTCCCCAGCCTGAAGGCGCCGCAGCTGAACTTCGACCTCGGCGGCAAGGCCAACGACTCCTCGCTGGTGGTCGGCTACCCCGAGGACGGCCCGTTCACCGTCGACGCCGCGCGCATCCGCGAGCAGATCACGGCGACCGGCGCCGACATCTACTCCAACGGCAACGTCCGCCGGCAGGTGTTCGCCCTCTACGCGCAGGTGCAGCAGGGCAACTCCGGCGGCCCGCTGCTGTCCACGGACGGCCGGGTGCTCGGCGTGGTCTTCGCCAAGTCGCTGGAGGACAAGAACACCGGCTACGCGCTGACCGCGCAGGAGGTCTCCTCCGACGCGCAGGCCGGCGCCGCGACCGACGTCCCGGTCAACACCCAGGCCTGCGCGATCTGAGCCCCCGCCCCGGTTTCGGAGCCCGCGCCGGCTCCGGGACCGGGGCGTTTCAGCCTTCTGCCGGGCCCGGCTCCGTCGCGCCTTCCTGATACGTTCTTGCCACTATCGTCAGGACAGCACAACCAGGGGGCGGATCGGGCATGCTCGGGCACTCACACGCGACCAGCGGCGGACTGGCCTGGGCGGCGGCCTCCTCGGCGCTGCCGATGAGCATCCTGGCCTACCCGGCCATGCACGGCTCCACCGCGCACATCCAGGCCAGGGACCTCATCTTCGGGACCTTCATCACCGCCGGCGCCGCGCTGCTGCCGGACATCGACCATCCGAACGGCACCATCGCGCACGCGATCGGACCGGTCACCCACAACCTGTGCAAGGTGATCGAGAAGATCAGCGGCGGGCACCGGCACGCCACGCACTCGTTCGCGTTCGTCGCCCTGGTCGCCTACGGCACCTGGGCCGGCGAGCACTACATCGGCCGCTACTTCACCCTCGGCCTGGTGTTCTTCATGCTGGCGCTGGCCGCCCGGTCGCTGAACCTGTGCCCGCCGGGAGAAGGCCTCCACGCTTACGGGCCCTGCATCCTGCTGGCCGGCGGCGGCACAGTCCTGATGGACCGGTGGATAGCCAGCGCGCCCAGCTGGCTGCCGTTCGCGATAGGCCTCGGGGCGCTGACCCACCTGGCCGGCGACTGCCTCACCGACCACGGCTGCCGGCTGTTCTGGCCGTTCACGCTGCGCACCGGGATACCGCTGATCAAGCGCACCGGCAACAAGATGGAGACCTGGTTCCTGGCGCCGGCGATGGCCGTCGGATGCGCGGTGCTGCTCTACATGAAGACGTCCGGGAAGACGCCGAGTTAGCCTTCCGGACTCAGCTCTTGAGCCAGTCGATCAGCTCGCCGTTGAAGCGCATCGGCGCCTCCTCGTGCGGGAAGTGCCCGATGCCTTCCATCATCCGCCAGCGATACGCGGCAGTGACGTAGCGTCCCGAGCCGCGGGCGACGTGCGGCAGCAGGGCACTGTCCAACTCGCCCTGCAGATGGAGCACCGGAACCCGCACCTCGGTACGCATCCGCTGCGCGTACCGCATCCCGTCGGGGCGGACCAGGGACCTGATGAGCCAGCGGTAGTACTCCAGCGAGGAGTGCGCGGCGCCGGGCACGAGCATCGCGTCGCGGTAGCGCTGCGCCACGTCCAGCTCCGGCCAGCCGGTCGCGCCCCACTCCGCGAGCAGCTGCTCGACCAGCATCGCCGCGTCGCGCGTCAGCGCCTTCTCCGGCGCCCACGGCCGCTGCGCGGACCACATGAAGCGCGCCGAGGAGATCTGCTTGGGGTCGGTCAGCAGTGCCTGGCGCAGCCGGCGCGGATGGGCCGAACCGGTGACGGCCAACCGGTTCACCGCCGCCGGTCGGAAGACCGCCGCGGTCCAGCCCAGGAACGCGCCCCAGTCGTGCCCGACGAGCGTGGCGTTGGACTGGCCCAGGGCGCGGATGACCCCGGTGACGTCCATGGTCAGGGTCAGCGGGTCGTAGCCGCGCGGGGTCTTGTCGCTGCCGCCGTAGCCGCGCAGGTCCATGGCCACGGCGTGGAAACCGGCGTCGGCCACGGCCGGGAGCTGATGGCGCCAGGACCACCAGAACTCGGGGAAGCCGTGCAGGAACAGCACCAGCGGGCCCTCGCCCATCTCGGCGACGTGGAAGCGGGCGCCGTTCGCGGTGATGTCGCGGTGCGTCCACGGGCCGGCCAGGCGGATCGGATCGGAATCCTGCATAGGGCCAGCCTCCCACGCGGGGCGTGCCGAAGGGCGCCGCGTTCACCGCTTGACGAGCGTCGCCCACCCCGCCGACGGGTGAATATTGGCTGGCTGGCGCGGTGAAGCGGTGTTAGCCATGGGGTATGAGCTCCGACGCGACACCCCACGCGGCCCATCCCGTCCGACCGATCACGGACGACGAGGTTGAGGCCTTCACCGCGCAACTCGACCTCGGCTACCACGAGAACCCGCCGCAGGAGGCCCACGACCTGTGGATGCGTCTGCTGCCGCGCGAGCGCACGATCGCCGCCTTCGACGGCGAGGAGCTGGTCGGCACCGGCGGGGAGTTCGCTTTCCGGATGACCGTGCCCGGCGGGGCGGCGGTGGACGCGGCCGGCGTCTCGGTCATCACCGTCAAGGCCACGCACCGCCGGCGCGGCATCCTCACCGCGATGATGCGCCACCAAATGGACGGCTGGCACGAACGCCGCGACGCCTCGGTGGCGGTCCTGCAGGCCTCCGAGCCCGCGATCTACGGCCGGTTCGGCTACGGCCTGGGCACCCAGCAGCTCGCCCTGACGATCCCGCGCGGCGCCGAAGCCCTCGCGGCGGTGCCCGGCAGCGAGAAGTTCCGGCTGCGGATGACGGACCCGCTCCAGGCGTACGACCGCTGCCAGGAGGTGCACGAGGCGATCCTGCTGAGCCGTCCGGGCATGCTGCCGCGCGTCGGCGACGGCTGGCGGGACGCCGCGCTGGCCGACCACGAGTTCGCGCGCGAAGGCGCCGGACCGCTGCGCTGCGTGCTCGCCGAGGACGCGAGCGGCACGACCGTGGGCTTCGCGCGCTACCGGGTCAAGGACGACCACGACATCCCGGGCCGCCCGAGCGGCAAGGTGCGGGTACAGGAGGTCTACGGCCGCGACCTCGCCTCCTACGCCGCGATGTGGCGCTTCCTGCTCGAGATCGACCTGGTCAGCGAGGTCCGGGCCGCGGTGCCGACCGACGATCCGCTGATGTTCCTGCTGGCCGACACGCGGCAGGTGGTGCCGAGGCTGGAGGACTCCATGTATGTGCGGCTCGTGGACGTGGACCGGGCACTGGCGGCACGGCGCTACGCGACCGCGGTGGATGTGGTCTTCGAAGTCTCGGACGCGTTCTGCCCGTGGAACACCGGACGGTGGCGGCTCAGCGGCGACGCCGACGGCGCCGTCTGCGAGCGGACCACGGCTCCGGCGGATCTGGTGCTGGGACCGCGCGAACTCGGCGCCGCATACCTCGGCGGCTTCTCGCTCGGCGCGCTCGGACGCGCCGGGCGCATCGAGGAGCTGCGGCCGGGGGCGCTGGCCGAGGCGTCGCGGGCGCTGGTGAGCGACGTCGCGCCCTGGCTGCCCTTCGGGTTCTGATCTGAACCCTCCGGATTCCTCCGATCTGGACCTTTGGAATCCGATCTGTACCTTTGGAATCCGATCTTTGCCTCATTACTGTGGGCGCCATGAGTGAGGTATCGGAGAAGGATTACAACGGCGTACTCCTGCGGCGGCACCCGGCGTTCGGCAACGGCGTGGTCGCGGAGATCGTGCTGAACCGCGGGGCGGCGATGAACGCGATCTCGACCGGCATGGCGGCGGCGATCCGCGACGTCGGGACGGAGCTGGCCGAGGACCCGGCGGTGCGCGCGGTCGTGGTGTCGGCGGTGCCGCCGGTGGTCGAGGGGAAGAACCACGCGTTCTGCGTCGGCGTGGACCTCAAGGAGCGCGACCGCATGACCGACGCCGAGCTGGTCGCCACCCGGCCGGCGTTCCGGCGGACCTGGGGCACGTTCGGTTCGCTGCCGATGCCGGTCGTCGCCGCGGTCTCCGGCTACGCCCTCGGCGGCGGCTGCGAGCTGGCGCTGGCCTGCGATCTCATCGTCGCCGACGACGGCGCGGTGTTCGGATTGCCGGAGGTGTCGGTCGGCGTCATCCCCGGCGGCGGCGGGACGCAGACGCTGGTGCGGCGCGTGGGCATGAACCGCGCCGCGGACCTGATCTTCACCGCGCGGCGCGTCGACGCCGACGAGGCCGACCGCTTCGGCATGATCGACCGGCGGGTCGCGGGCAGTTCGACGGCGCGCGGGGCGGCGCTGGAGCTGGCGCAGCAGATCGCGAAGAACTCGCCGATCGGCGTGCGCAACGCCAAGCACGCGCTGAAGGTCGGCGCGGATCTGCCGCTGGCCGCCGGGCTGGATGTGGAGGACGGCGCGTGGCGCGCGACGGCGTTCTCGGCGGACCGGGCCGAGGGCGTACGGGCCTTCGTGGAGAAGCGGGCGCCGATCTGGCCGTGATCGCTGCTCCGGGCAGCGCGGATTTCTGGCAGCAGGACAGAATTTTTCGGGAGTAGCGCAGATCACCAGCCGTCGCCCCATTTCGGGTTAGGCGCGGGCGCCCGCGCTTGCTAGCGTCATGGGCGACGGCGGTGTGCGCCGTCCACATCTTGTGCAGCGAAGCTGGTGAGAATCCAGCGCTGTCCCGCAACTGTGAGCTTCCCGCGAGGGGAGCGAGCCAGGTCGCCTCACGCGGTGTGTCAACGTTCGGCCCTCGCGGTTCGGGGCGGTCCGGCTGTGCGCGTGACGCCTCGGCTTGGTCGGCGGCGCGCTGCGGGGACCGCGGATCAGCCGGAGGAGCTGACTTCGTGCATTCTCGTCCGCACAGCCTGACGCGGCGCGTGGCCGTCGGCGTCGTCGCGGTATCGGCGCTGCTGGCCGCCGGGTGTTCCTCGTCGAAGTCGGCGCCGGCTCCGGCCGCCGCCACGTCGTCCACCTCGCCCGCGGCCGCGGCCTTCCCGACCACCGTCACCGCCAAGAACGGTGCCGTGAAACTGGCGGCCGAGCCCAAGAAGATCGTGTCCCTGTCGCCCTCGGCGACCGAGGACCTCTTCCAGATCGGCGCCGGCTCCCAAGTAGTCGCGGTCGACGACCAGTCGAACTTCCCGGCCAGCGCCCCCAAGACGAGCCTGTCCGGCTACAAGCCGAACGCCGAGGCGATAGCGAAGTACAACCCGGACCTCGTGGTGGTCGCCGACGACAGCGCGCAGATCGTCGAGCAGCTCGGCAAGCTGAACGTCCCGGTCCTGTGGTTCGACGCCCCGAACACCCTCGACGACGCCTACAGCCAGATCACCGCACTCGGCACCGCGACCGGCCACACCGCCGCCGCGACCACCGAGGTCTCCAGCATGAAGCAGCAGATCACCGCGGCGATAGCGGCCACGAAGAAGCCCGCCACCCCCCTGAAGTACTACTACGAGGTCGGCACCCCCGGAAACTACAGCGCCACCTCGAAGACCTTCATCGGCTCGATCCTGTCCCAGTTCGGCCTCACCAACATCGCCGACCCCGCCGACAAAACCGGCGGCGGCTACCCCCAACTCTCCGACGAGTACCTGGTCACCGCCGCACCCGACCTGATCTTCCTCGCCGACACCAAGTGCTGCCAGCAAACCCCCGCCACCACCACCGCCCGCCCCGGCTGGTCAGCCATCCCCGCAGTGAAGAACGCCCCCGCCAAGCACACCATCGTCGGCCTCGACGACGACATAGCCTCCCGCTGGGGCCCCCGCCTAGTAGGCCTGGTCCAACAAATCTCCCAGGCCGTGAACCAGGCCCAGGACTGAGCCGCACCCATGGGGCAGGCAAGCGCGGACGCGAACGCGGCGGCAGGGCAGACCGCCGCCGCGCGCGCGAATCCGAGCGCTGGTGAGGCGGCGCGCGGGTCTGAGACGCCGCCGATGCTGGCGGCTGGGGGCATTGGCGAGGCGGAAGGCAGCTTGCCCGCGAGAGCTGACCTCTCGGCTGGCGCGACCAACTCGCCAAACCTCAGCAGCGGCTTGCCCACGCACGCCGACCCCGCTGGCTCGCGTGCCGGCGCAGACCGTTTGCTGAGTGCCGGTGCGGAGTTGCTGATCGCTGGGCCTGGCGGCGTTGACCGGTCAGGCGATTCCTCGCCTCGCCGGCTTGCCCGCCCGACCATCGCTCTGCTCGTCGGCACTGTGGTGCTGCTCGCCTCCATTCTTGTCGCCAGTCTTGGTGGCGCGGCTGGGCTGCCGGTGGGGGGCACTGCCGAGGCGCTGCTGGACAAGCTTCCGTTTGTTGACCTGCATACTGGGCTTGGGCCGCTGCAGCAGAGTGTGCTGGATCAGATTCGGTTGCCTCGTGTTGTGTTGGCGACGCTTGTGGGGGCGTTGTTGGCGCAGGCGGGGGCTGCTTATCAGGGCGTCTTTCGTAATCCGCTGTCTGATTCGGGGACTATCGGGGCGTCGGCTGGTGCCGGGATGGCGGCGACGCTCGTCATCGTCTTCGGCGGTGGGCCCGAGCACACTGTTGCGGGGATCGGTGCGGTGCCGCTTGCGGCGTTCGTCGGGGCGTTGGGTGGGGTGCTCACCAGCTATGTGCTCGGCACGCTGGTGGGCCGGGGTGGTACTGCCGCGCTCATCCTCGCAGGTGTCGCGGTCAGCTCCTTCGCGGGTGCGGTGCAGGCGTTCGTGATGCAGCGGAGCACCACGGATGTGCGGCAGGTGTACTCGTGGTTGTTCGGGAGTTTCGCTGCCGCTGACTGGTCTTTGGTGCGGTTGGCGTTGCCTTATGCCGTCATCAGCGTCCTGATCGTCACCGTGCATGCGCGGCATCTCGATGTGCTCGCGCTCGGTGACGACGAGGCCGCGACCCTCGGGCTGAATCCCGTGCGGACGCGCCTGATCGTGCTGGCTGCTGCCTCGCTGGCGACCGCTACCGCGGTGGCGGTCAGCGGCATCATCGGCTTCGTCGGGCTGGTGGTGCCGCACGTCGTGCGCCGCGTCGCCGGGCCCGGGCATCGCCTGTTGCTGCCGATGAGTCTGCTGGTCGGTGGGGCGTTCCTGGTGTTGGCCGATCTGCTGGCGCGGACCGTGCTGGCGCCGGCCGAGCTGCCGATCGGGGTCGTGACCTCGTTCGTCGGGGCGCCGTTCTTCCTGGTGATCCTGCGTGCGACGCGGGAACGCGACCGGTGAGCGCGGTCAAGGCCGCCGGGGTGCGGGTGGTGCTGGACCACAAGCCGATCCTGCACGGCGTCGACCTCGCCGTGGGCTCCGGTTCCTGGCACGCGGTGCTCGGTCCGAACGGCGCGGGCAAGTCCACGCTGCTCAAGGCGATCGTCGGAATCCTTGCCTACCAAGGGGAAATCCGCGTCGGCGGCGAATCGGTCGCGAAGCTGCCCGCCAAACACCGCGCGCGCCTCATCGCCTACGTGCCGCAGCAGCCGCAGCTCCCCGGCGACATGACCGTCGCCGAATACGTCCTGCTCGGCCGTACTCCGCACCTGGGCTACCTCGGCGTCGAGTCCCGGTCCGACCGGGCCATCGCCGAGAGTGCGCTGGAGCGCCTCGACCTCGCCGGATTCGCCCACCGGAGGCTCGGCACGATGTCCGGCGGCGAACGCCAGCGCGTCGTCCTGGCCCGCGCCCTCGCGCAGCAAGCCGGCGTCCTGCTCCTCGACGAGCCGACCACCGCCCTCGACCTCGGCCACCAGCAACAGGTCCTGGACCTGGTCGACGAACTGCGCGCGACCGAGGGCCTGACCGTGATCAGCACTCTGCACGACCTCAGCCTCGCCGCGCAGTACGCCGACGAGCTCACCCTCCTCGTCGGCGGCGCCGTCGTCGCCACCGGCACGGCGCGCGAAGTGCTGACGGAGCAACGGATTTCCGAGCACTACGGAGCCCGGGTCAAAGTTCTCGATGACGGCGAAGGGCGACCGGTCATCCACCTTGTCCGCAGGACACACCAGCGCCAAGGCGAATAAGAGACCCAGCGCTAAGGCGAATAAGAGACCTGAGGCACGTCATAGCAATTCGTGTCCATATCCGGCACTCGCGTCACCCACCCGCCCTGCCCACCGTTCGCAGAGTCCTGCCATTGCGCCACGTTGAAGCACGCGTGCGTCGTCCCCGTCGGCGCCTTCACCTCGAACGCCGCCGGCGTGATGATCCCGTGCGCGTCATAAGGCTTCCCCGAATTCATGAACTTCTCGACGCACACCCGCGTCACGTCCGCCCCGCACGAAGCCACCGCGTCGGTGAGCCACTGCGCCGAGGCCCAGCCGTCGATCTCCCACTCCGACAACTTCCCCTGCCGGTCCGGGAAGTACTTCGCCATCGCGTCCCGGAACGCCTTCACCGCCGGGTTCGACACGTCCTCATAGTTCGCGTCGGAGGAGTTGGCGTACAACAGGTTCCGGCACTTCGGCGCGTCCTTGTACGTCGTGGCGACCGTGGCGTCCCAACTCTGCACCGTCGTCATCTTCGCCTTGATCGGCACCCCGGTGTCCTCGATCGCCTTGCACAGCCGGGCGTTTCCGTCCGTGTCGATGGTGTCGAAGACGACGTCCACACCCTTGTTCTTCATGTCCAGAGCGGCGGAGTCGAAGTCCGCCAAGGCGATATCCAACTGCTCCGGCACGACCGTGAACCCCTCGGCGCGCAGAGCCTGCGCCTCATAGGCGGCGTACCGCGCCGAGTCCGCCTGGTTGTACGACACGAGCCCGGCGACGTGCGCCTTCAACACGGTCTTCGCGTAATGCTCCGGCTCGGTGGAGGAATACAGCTTCCCCTGCCACCCGATGCTCTTGCCGTCGCGCGGATAGTCGCTGCCGTAGATCGAGTACAGGTGCGGGTACTGGTCGTAGGCGTTGCTGATCGGCTCGCCGCCGATGTCCGGCACGCCCTTCGCCGAGACGTAGGACGCGGCGTCGTACTGGAAGATCGAGTTTCCGGAGAAGGCGAACACCTTGTCCTGGTCGATCAGCGTGTGCGCGCAGGACACGTCGGTCCCGCCGACGCCCTCGTCATCGCAGGTCGCGATATCGATCTTCCTGCCGTTGACGCCGCCGGCGGCGTTCAGCGCTTTGAAGAACGCCTGCGCGCCGTACATCGGACCGGAGAAGGTGTCCGGGCCGAGCAGCGAGTCCACCGAGTCGATCATCCCGATCTTGATCGAGGTCGGGGTGACACCCACGTCGCTGGCCGGATTCGCGGCGGGAGCGCCGGACGTCCCAGCCGCGCCGGGGCTCTGCGAGGCGAAGGCGGAGTCCGGCAGCCGGGTCCCGCAGGCCGCGGTCGCGAGCAGGCTCAGACCCGCTCCGAGCAGGAAGATCCGCCGCATCGCCTCGCCTTCCGAAGCCCCAGCCCTCAGCCCTTAGCTCTCAGCCCTCAGCAATCAGCCAGCCCTCGTCAGGGGTCGACACTGGTCGTCCCCCCGCTGGTCCCGCTGCTCTGCGCGCTGCCGCCCACGGTCGTCAAAGACGCCGGTGGCGGCGGTGGTCCTCCGCTGCCGCCGCCGGGGACCACGTTCGTGACGCTGGTGTTCGTCGAGTGCGCGACCGCGGCGATCCCGGCCACGATGCCGAACCCGGCCAGGCACAGCATCGCGGCCGCCACGCGCGTGCGCACGCGCTGGCGGTGGCGGATGTGCCCGCCGAGGAGTTCCACGGTCGCCATCACGTCGTCCACGTCCGGCAGCGCCGGCTCCCCGGCGGTGAAGGCGGTCTCCATCAGACCGCGCACCGCGTCCTCGCCCGCGGACGCGTTCACCGCGTTCATCCGTGTCCTCCCTTCACCGGCTTCGCACTCATCGCTCAGACCGCCTGGTGTACAGACGAGTCGAGCAGCCCTTTCAGTTTCGCCAACGCGCGTGCGGTGTCCGACTTCACGGTGTTGGCCTTCATGCCGAGCGCCTCGGCGGTGGCCTCCACGCTCATATCGTCCCAGAAGCGCAGCGCCACGACCGCACGCTGGCGCGGCGAGAGCTGCTTGAGCGCCTCCATGAGCGCTAGCCGCGTCTCGATCTCCGGGCCCTCGGTGCCGGAGTCGGGCAGTTCGGCCGTGACCAGTTCGTGGTTGCGGCGTTTGCGCGATTCGTCGATGTAGGTGCGCACCAGGACCTGGCGCGCATAGGAGTCGACGGCTTCCACCGCGCGGACCCTCGACCAGGCCACGAACAGCTTGGCCAGCGTTTGCTGGGTCAGATCCTGCGCTTGGTGCCAGTCGCCGCACAGCAGGTACGCGGTTCGCCGCAGAGCGCCCTGCCGGGCGCTGACGAACTCGCGGAAATCCTCGGTTCCCGACCGCATCCGTTATCAGTGGCCTTCACAAGTGTCGGCTGCTTGCTGGGACTGCCTGTGGTGCTGGTGTCGCTGGTGGTTCCGGGTCGCACTTCGCCGGGAGTGCCGGGAGTGCGCCCCGTGGTGCCGGTGGCGGGGGGAGGGTGTTCGCGGTGCTCGGCCGGCTCGGTTCGTCGGACTGCTCCGGGGGGAGTGGAACGGACGGGCCGTGCCGGTTCGGTTGTCGAGTGTGGCACGTTCTTGTGAATCAGCGCTATGCGATGGCCGGAGGCCGCGGTTCAGCTGCCGTCGCCCACGACCGCGGAGGTGAGCTGGCCGAGAACCGCCGTGGCGGCGGCCGCCGCGTTCGCCGTGTCCTGGCCTGCTTCCAAGTCGTAATACCCGGCGTCGGCCTTGGCACTCCCGCGGGTGTAGGTGAGCACGACGTACCGGCCGCGGCGCTGGGCCACGACCGAGATCGTGACGTGGGTGTGGGTGTCGGTGTAGACGAACACCCCCTGCGAGTTGGCCCAGGACGGCGCGACCTCGCCGATGCCGCCGCCGACGATCTCGTCCTTCGCCCCGTCGCCCGGTCCGCCGCAGCCCGACGCCTTCGGGTCGATGGCGCCCATCCCGGACACCGCGGCCTGCGCGGCGTCCGCGCTCTGATAGGCGATCGCGGTGCTGACCACCCAGTGGGTGGGGTTGCCGTCGGTGGTCGAGGAGGATCCGGTGGACCCCGAGCTCGTCGTGCTGGAGGGGGAGCCCTTGTGACTGGAGCTGTGGCTCGGGGTGGACGTCGGCGCGGTCGGGGTCGACACCGGGTCGCTGAGCAGCGAGTCCGCGCGGAAGAACGAGGTGACCGGCTCCAGCGACTTCTGCTTGGTGTCGATGATGTTCTGCGTGCAGGCCCAGGCCTGCTGGAGCAGGATCTTCGAGGAGTCGATGGTCGGCCAGGACTTCCAACTGTCGTCAGTGGCGAATGCGCTGTCCAACTCCTGGGTAGTGAGTTGCAAGGAGTTGAGGACCTGGACGTCGTTCTCGTTGGCGTTGGCGTTCGCCAGGGACTGCGACGCCGCGCTCGATGCCGTCGAGCCGCTGCCGGAGGAGGAGCCGGAGCACGCCGCCATCGACAGCGCGGCGAGCACCGATGCCGCTCCGGCAGCGGTGCTGCGCGAAAAACGCCGAGATATCCGCATGTCCGCGGTGCCTCCCCTGCCGAGTGCTACTGATGTTCCAGGTGCTCAAGTTCTCGGCACTCTACACTGCGGACTTTTCCCTTGAAGAGGCGTTCTGAGCTCGGTGTACAACGCTTTCACAACACTGTGACCTCAAGTTCACCGGCTGCGTACGCTCGGCGCACTTCCTTCTTGTCGAACTTGCCGACCGAGGTCTTCGGGACCGACGCCAGGAAGGTCCACCGCTCGGGCAGTTGCCACTTCGGGATGAGCCCGGACAGGTACTCGCGCAGTTCCTCCGGTGTCGCCCCGGCGCCCTCGCGCAGCACCACCGCGGCCAGGGGACGCTCCTGCCAGCGCGGGTCCGGGACGCCGACCACGGTCGCCTCGGCCACGGCGGGGTGCGCCATCAAGTGGTTCTCCAACTCCACCGAGGAGATCCACTCGCCGCCGGACTTGATGACGTCCTTCTCCCGGTCGGTCAGCGTCAGGAAGCCGTCGGGGGTGATCGTGCCGACGTCGCCGGTGCGCAGCCAGCCGTCGCGGAAGCGCTCGGGGTCCTCGCCGCGGTAGTAGGACGCGGCGATCCACGGTCCGCGCACCTCCAACTCGCCGACCGCCTCGCCGTCGTTGGGCACGATCGAGCCGTCCGGGCCGGCCAGCCGCGCCTGCACCCCGGCCGGGAAACGGCCCTGGGTCACGCGGTAGGACCAGGCCAGCTCGCCCTCGGTGCCGGCCGGCGGCTGGGAGACGCAGCCCAGCGGCGAGGTCTCGGTCATCCCCCAGGCGTGGATGATGCGCATCCCGTAGCGCTCTTCGAAGGCCTGCATCAGCGCCGGCGGCACCGCCGAGCCGCCGACCACCGCGCGCTGCAGCGTCGGGATCTTCTCGCCGGTGGCGTCCAGGTGGTTCAGCACGTCGGCCCAGATCGTCGGCACCGCGCCGGCGAAGTCCGCCTTCGCCTCGTTGATCGCCCGCACCAGCGCCGGCGCCTGCAGGAAACGGTCCGGCATGACCAGGCTCGCGCCGCTCATCAGCGCCGCGTAGGGGATGCCCCAGGCCATCGCGTGGAACATCGGCACGATGGTCAGGACCTGGTTGGCCTCGGTGAGCTGGAAGGACTGCGGCATGGCCACCTGCATCGAGTGCAGGTAGATCGAGCGGTGGCTGTAGACGACGCCCTTGGGGTTGCCGGTGGTGCCGGAGGTGTAGCACATCGCGGCGGCGTCGGTCTCGACGAACTCCGGCCAGTCATAGGTCGTCGGTTTGCCGGCCAGCAGGTCCTCGTACCGGTGGATCTGCTTGCCCGCCGCCTCCAGCGGCGCCGGATCGCCCGCGCCGACCACGACGACGTGCTCGACGGTCTCGAACCCCGGCAGCACCCGGGCCAGCAGCGGGATCAGGCTGCCGTCGACGAGCACCACCTTGTCCTCGGCGTGGTTGGCGATGTACGTGACCTGATCCGGGTAGAGCCGGATGTTCAGGGTGTGCAGCACGGCGCCCATGGACGGGACGGCGAAGTACGCCTCCAGGTGCTCCTGGTTGTTCCACATGAAGGTCGCGACCCGCTGGTCGCCGCGGATCCCCAGGTCGTCGTGCAGGGCGTGCGCGAGCTGCGCGGTGCGCGCGCCGACCTCGGCGAAGCTCGCGGTGCGCAGGCCGTCGGCGGTGACGGTGTGCACCTGGGAGCCGGAATAGACGGTCGAGGCGAACCTCAGGAGCGTCGGGATTCCTAGCGGGGTCTCCTGCATGGTCGAGCGCATCGCTGACCTCCTGAGGGGTTGAGGTTACCGGGCGGTACTCCGGTCAGTCTGCATCGACCCTGGCGGATTTCGGAAGGGGCTCTCCGGCAGCCGGGCTAAGCGGTGCGGGGATGGCGATGCGGGCGTCGCGCAACGTGCCGTCTGTTCGGAGCTTGGCAAGAGCGCGTGAAGCGGTTGACTTCACAGTGCCGACTGAGATCCCCATAACCTCGGCCGTTTCCGCTTCGGACAGATCCTCGTAATAGCGGAGCACCACCACGGCGCGCTGGCGGCGGGGCAACTGCGCCAGGGAGGTCCAGACCGTGGCGCGCAGCTCGATCTCCGCCGGGCGGGTGTCCTCCCAGACCTGCTCGGGGAGCTGGTCGGTGGCGTACTCGTCGACCCGGCGCTTGCGCCACCAGGAGGTCTGGGTGTTCACCAGGACGCGGCGGACGTATCCGTCCAGCGCGCCCTTGTCCTGGATGCGGTTCCAGGACAGATAGGTCTTGGCCAGCGCGGTCTGCAGGAGGTCCTCGGCGTCGGCGCGGTTCCCGGTCAGCAGATAGGCGACGCGCAGGAGTGCCCCGGACCGTTCGGTGACATAGCGCGAGAACTCCTGGTCTCTGTCCGCCGTCACGCGACAACGTTATGCCGAGGGGGCGCCGCGATGACAATCGAGGGGCGGCCCAGCACGGCGCCGATCAGGATGTTGTGGGCAGGCCACAGAAATCACTGCTACTTCTTAGTAGATGCCCTACCGCTGGGCTCCAGTATTGAGTACCGTTTGCGCAACGATCCCCCCACATCAGTGGACATTGATCACACACAGCACTGCGGACACAGCGGCATCGGGGGCCGTCTCATTCCGAGCTTTTTCAGCCGAGGCGGGCAACACATGGTGACTCAGAGCAGGGTTCCGGATTCGCACTCCGGAGAACGGTCAGGCAGCCGATGAGCCTCGCGTACGGCGAGCAGCAGAGGAACAGCTCGGCGCTGGGCTCGTCCGCGGGCGGTGGCCAGCGCGAACTCGAGCGCCAGTACCACGTCGTGCTGCAGGACACGCTGGGTGTCCCGGCGCTGGGCTTCCGCGAGGGCACCTGGTTCCGGCTGACCGTGTCCGGTCCGCAGCCGCTGCAGCTGCGCGGCGCGATCCGGACCTGCCCGCACGCCGCCGGCTCGATCGTGCAGATCGCCTGCTGGTGGATGCGCGAGAACCCCATGCAGCCGCGCTCCCTGGACCTGGCCACCGAGCTGGCGCTGACGGTCGGCGAGCTGGTGCGGGTGTGCCCGGCCGACGGGCTCGGGACCACGTCGATGGACCTGCTGCCGATGGCGATGGCCGCGGTGGCGCAGAGCGCTCCGGCGGCGCCGCCGGCGCCGGCGCTGCCCGCGACGGCCGGCGCGTACGCCTCCTCCAATGCGGGGTTCGGGTCGACTCCGGCGCTGGGTTCGTCCGCTGCGAGTAGTACGTCGGGGTCCGCGGACGCCTTCGGCTCCGGTCCCGCGTTCGGTACGGCTAGTACTTATGGCGCCGCCAGCTCTACCGCCTCAAGCGGTACATACAGCCAGACGAGCGGGTACGGCTCTTCGGACGCCTACAGCTCCGGGTCTGGGTCCGGCACCTACAGCACGACCAGCGATTACAGCTCCGGCTACAGCTCTGGTTACGGCGCGTCCTCGAGCGAGGCGTACAGCGCTCCAGCCAGTTCGACGAGCGGCTACAGCGCCGGTACGAGCGGCTACGGTGCGGCTACGGGTTCTGCAAACGGTTGCGGCTCCTCCTCCGGCGCCACGAGCGGCTACAGCTCGTCCGCGTCCACGAGCGGCTACGGTTCGTCGACGTCCACGAGCGGCTATGGCTCGTCCGCGTCCACGAGCGGCTACAGCTCGTCGACGTCCGCGAGCAACTACGGCTCCGGCTCCTACGCGACGCTCTCGGACCCGCTGACCGACCCCCTGGAGCAGAACCCGTACGCGAACTCCCCCGACCCGCTCGGCCAGGGCTACTCCAGCGGGTCGTACGCCGCCAGCAGCTCCTACGATTCCGCCCCGACCTCCTACCTGCCCGCCGCCACCAACGCGAACGTGGCGAACAGCGGCTGGTTCGAGCCCGCGGACGGGACCGGGACCGGCGGGTTCCCCGTGGTGCCGCCGGCTCCCGTCATGGGCCGCCCGGCGCAGCCCGCGCATTCGGCGCCGCCTGTGCCGCCGGCGCCCCCCGCGCCGAAGAAGCCTTACCCGGGCGCGAACCCGGCAGCCGGAGTGGGACGCGGCTACCAGGGCGGCGCGACGCAGCAGGCTGCGTTGCCGCCGGCGCGTCCCCGCGAGACCGGCGCCGACTGGGAGCCGCGAGCCGCCGTGCCGCGCCGCCCCGGCGCCACCGGGTCCTCGCACCAGCCGCGCCCCCAGCAGGCGCAGCCACAGCCCGCCGCCCCGCGTCCGGTCCCCGGCGCCGCCGCGCCGCAGCCGCGCCCGCGTCCGCAGCAGCCTCGCGACGGCTACGGCCGCCCGGCCGAACCGCCCCAGGACCTCGGCCGCTCCAGCGACCGCAACGGCGGTATGCCGCCGCGCCGTCCGGCAGCGCCTCCGCAGCCGCAGCCGCAGCAGCGGGGAACGATGGGGCGCCGGCCCGCGACGCGTCCCGGCCGGCCTTCGGAGCGCTAAGCGGATAAGCCCACTAATGCAGGGTTCGGGTCGGACTGATGTCCGGCCCGATCGGCATTTGTGACAATCCTTTTTGTCCTCATCATGCTATTTCAGCACCGCCACCGGTGCATTGAGCACGTTGAGGTCGATGTTGAGGCGCTTCCCGCCATACGTCTCGTTGTGGCCGCCCTGGTACTGCTTGATCCGGCGCGGGCCGGGCCAGTATCTGTCGCTCAGCGTCGGGTCGCCGAACAGCTTCGGGATCTTGTCCCAGTGCGCGTACCAGGCCACATCGGCGCGGTAGGCCGCTCCGCTGTCGTAGACCTTCGCCATGTCCGCGATCGCGCCCGAGGAGCTGCTGTAGATCCCTGAGACGTATCCGCGCGCGTGCAGCTGGTCGGTCCAGGCGCTCAGGAACGCCTGGACGTCCTGCGTGCAGCCGGGGTCGTTGCGCGGGTAGTACTCCATGTCGAAGTAGATCGGGCTGCCCGGCGCGATGCCGAAGTGGACCGCGCGGTTCACCGCGTCGTTCGCGGCCTCCTGGCCCTGGGTCCAGCGGCGGCTGCGGGCGATCAGGGCCGGGTGGCCGCCGCCGGGGTCCTTCCAGCAGGGTGCTTGCAGCCCGACGTAGATCGGGAAGAACTTCCAGCCCTGCCGGGACACCGTCTGGACCCAGGACGGGGTCAGGTTGCCGTCCGGGCAGGCGCGGTCCAGGCCGCCGATGTAGATGCCGACGGCGTGGTACGGCGAGGCTTTGGCCCAGACCTGCATGGCGTCGGTCGGCGGTGCGGCACAGGTGTCGAAGCCCAGGCCGGAGTAGGTGGCGGCGACCTTGATCGCGCCCTCGGGCAGGCGCGAGCGCCGGTGGGGTTCGGGCTCGGGCGCCTCGTCCGCCTCGGCGGCGGACACCCGGTAGCCGCGGGTCCGGGTCACCGTTCCGTCCGAGGCGATGCGGACGGTCTCCGTGCGGCCGACGGCGGCGGCCGTGCAGTCCTGATCCGCGCCCGGGTCGCCGAGATAGACCGCGTGGCGGTCATACCGCATACAGGTATGCGGATCGGCCGTCAGATCGCGCACCGGCCAGCTCACCGGGACCTCGACGGTCGTGCCGGCGTAGCTCACCTCTTTGACCCCGGACAGCGGGCCGACCGCGGCGTAGGCGGCATCGCCGCAGCTCAGGGTCAGGACTGCGGTCAGGGTGAGCAGAGGGAACAGACGCATGACGGACCGCCTACCCGGTCCCGCGCGGATGATCACTCCGAGGAACCCCGGCGGCGCAATCGTCACATCAGCTGACCGGCTGCTGGCGGAATACCCCCATGGGGTATACGGTTGGGTCTGATGAGAGACTGAGACCCGTTCGATGCGGAGGCAGCGATGGCGGAGACCTTGGAGGCGGCGGCCGGATCCGGCGCCCGGAACGACGTCGAGTTGGCGATCGGCGGCATGACCTGTGCCTCGTGCGCCTCGCGGATCGAGCGCAAGCTGAACAAGCTCGACGGCGTCACCGCGACCGTGAACTACGCCACCGAGAAGGCGAAGGTCAGCTTCCCGGCGGACTACGCGCCGGCGGACCTGGTCGCCGTGGTCGAGGCGGCCGGCTACACCGCCGCGCTGCCCGAGCCGCCAGCTCCGGTCGGACCGGCGTCCGCCGACGGCGAACCGCCCAAGAGCGCCGCGGAACTGGAGGACGAGCGCCGCGCCGTTTCGCTGCGGCAGCGCCTGACCACCGCGGTCGTGCTGTCCGTACCAGTGGTCCTGATGGCGATGATCCCGGCCCTGCAGTTCCGCAACTGGCAGTGGGCCTCCCTGACGCTGTCCGCGCCGGTGGTCACCTATGCCGCCTGGCCGTTCCACAAGGCCGCCTGGACCAACCTGAGGCACCGCGCCGCCACGATGGACACGCTGGTGTCCGTCGGCGTCTCAGCGGCCTTCCTGTGGTCGCTGTGGGCGCTGTTCTTCGGCGACGCCGGGATGCCTGGGATGAAGCACGGCTTCGACTTCGCCGTCTCCCGCACTGACGGCTCCGGGTCGATCTACCTGGAGGCGGCCTCGGGCGTGACCGCGTTCATCCTGGCCGGACGGTATTTCGAGCACAAGGCGAAGCGGCGCTCCGGCGCGGCTCTGCGGGCCCTGATGACGCTCGGGGCGAAGGACGTCGCAGTACTGCGCGGCGGCGCCGAGGTGCGGATCCCGATCGGCGAGCTGGCCGTCGGCGACCTCTTCGTGGTGCGGCCCGGGGAGAAGGTGGCGACCGACGGCGTGGTCGAGCAGGGCCGCTCGGCGGTCGACGCCTCGATGCTCACCGGCGAGTCGGTCCCGGTGGACGTCGCGCCCGGCGCGGCCGTCACCGGCGCGACGGTGAACACCTCCGGCCGCCTGGTGGTGCGCGCGACGAGGGTCGGCGCCGACACCCAGCTGTCCCGGATGGCGAAGCTGGTCGAGGAGGCGCAGAACGGCAAGGCCGCTGCGCAGCGGCTGGCGGACAAGATCTCCGCGGTCTTCGTCCCGACCGTGATCCTGCTGTCCCTGGCGACGCTGGCCTTCTGGCTGCTGGTCGGCAGCCAGGAGGCCGGCGTCGCGACGGCGTTCGCGGCGGCCGTCAGCGTCCTGATCATCGCCTGCCCCTGTGCCCTGGGCCTGGCCACCCCGACCGCGCTGATGGTCGGTACCGGCCGCGGCGCGCAGCTGGGAATCCTGATCAAGGGTCCGGAGGCGCTGGAGAACACCCGCCGCGTGGACACCATCGTGCTCGACAAGACCGGCACCGTGACCACCGGCTCGATGGCTCTGGTCGGCATCACCGTCGCCGAGGGCGAGTCCGAGGACGAGGCGCTGCGCCTGGCCGGGGCGCTGGAGCAGGCCAGCGAGCACCCGATCGCCAAGGCGGTCGCGGCCGCCGCCGCCGAGCGGACCGGGGCGCTGCCGGCGGTCGAAGGGTTCGAGAACGTCGAGGGCTTGGGCGTGCAGGGCGTGGTGGACGGACACGCGGTCGTGGTCGGCCGGGAGAAGCTGCTGGCCGAATGGGCCCAGCACCTGAGCCCGGAGCTGGCCGCGGCCAAGGCCGGCGCCGAGGCGGCGGGCCGCACCGCGATCGCGGTCGGCTGGGACGGCCGGGCCCGGGCCGTGCTGGCGGTCGCCGACGCGGTGAAGCCGACCAGCGCCGAGGCGGTCCGCGAGCTGCGTGCCCTGGGTCTGACCCCGGTCCTGCTCACCGGCGACAACGAGACCGTGGCGCGCGCGGTGGCCGCCGAGGTCGGGATCGAGGAGGTGCTGGCCGAGGTGCTGCCGCTGGGCAAGGTCGAGGCGGTCAGGCGGCTGCAGGCCGAAGGCCGCGTGGTCGCGATGGCCGGCGACGGCGTGAACGACGCCGCCGCCCTGGCCCAGGCCGACCTGGGCCTGGCCCTGGGCACCGGCACCGATGCCGCGATCGAGGCCGGCGACCTGACCCTGGTCGGCGGCGACCTGCGCACCGCGGCCACCGCGATCCGCCTGTCCCGCCGCACCCTGGCCATCATCAAGGGAAACCTGTTCTGGGCCTTCGGCTACAACGTGGCAGCCCTGCCGCTGGCCGCCGCCGGACTGCTGAACCCGATGATCGCCGGCGCGGCGATGGCCTTCTCCTCGGTGTTCGTGGTGAGCAACAGCCTGCGGCTGCGGCGGTTCCACTAGGGCGCAGCGGCGGCAGACGTGCGGAAGCCCCGCAGACCCCCCTGGTGTCTGCGGGGCTTCCGGCTATCTGACCGGTTTGCCGGACGCGGCTCAGCCCTTCGGGTTGAGCTTGTAGTCGTAGCCGGCCGGACCGGAGATGCCCCCGCCGATGTTGGACTGCGCGACGCCGCCGTCGACGACCTTGTCGCCGCCGAAGATGTAGGCGTTGGCGGTGCCGGGCGCCCAGCCGTACAGGTACTGCGCGCTCTGGTCCGACAGCCAGCTCACCGGGTTCACCAGCAGCAGCGGACCGCCGGCCTCGCCCATGAACGCGCCGCCGGACAGCGCGTCCGGCCAGTCCGCGCCGGTGGCGAAGCCCATGGTCGCCGGGGCGTCGTCCGCGGCGCCCCCGAAGAAGGTCTTCGCGACCAGGTACGAGGTCTGGTACCGGTCGGTGCCGACCAGGCCGGTGTGCTTGATCCCGACGCTCTTGAGAGCGGTGTCGGCCTGCCCGCCGACCCCGTAGACCGGAGTCGGGGACTTGGCGTCGTCGTGCGCCTTGACCTGTGCCAGGTACGCCGCCGTCGAGGCCGGCATCTGCTTGTCGTTCGTCAGGAGCACGACACCGCCGACCGGGCCGTTGAAGGCGCCGGCCCCGGCGGCCGCGCCCGCGGACAGCGCGTCCGGGAACAGGTTGCCGGTGGCGACCAGGACCCGGCCCGGCTGTCCCCAGCCGTTCTGCACGTCGAAGGAGGTGATCTGCTTGGCGATGGCGACCGAGGTCGCGTAGCGGTCCGGGCCGGCGATCCGCGCCACGTCGTAGCCCATGCCCTTCACGGCGTTGAACACCGCCGGGGACAGCGCCTGCTCGCCGCCGAGGATGTACACGGTCTTGTGGCCGTTCGCCGGGCCGAGCACCCGGGCGATCTCGGCCTTGATCCCGGAGTCGAGCCGGGTGCTCGGGGTCAGCAGCAGCGGCCCGCCCTCCACCCCGGCCAGGGAGCTGCCGCCGAGCGCGTCGGCGAACTGGTCCGAGCGGCTCAGCACGACCGAGTTGGCCGCGCCGTTCTTCCACTTGGCCTGGGAGGCGGCGATCGCGGTCCCGAGCCGGTCGGCGCCGGCCAGCCGGGTGAGCGTGTTCTTGGTCAGCGGCTGGTAGCTCGGGGTACCGCCGGTCGCCGACTCCTGCTTCAGACCGCTGCCGTCTGCCGCGGACACGGACTCCACACGGCTCGGGGACCCAGTGGTGGAGGTGCGCGCCGCGTACGCGATCCGGGTGCCGTCCGGGGAGAAGGTCGGAGACAGGTGGTCCTCGGCGTTGGTGGTGAGCTGCTTCGCCGTGCCCGCCGGCGGCTGGGCCGACTGGCCGTTCCACGCCACGGTCCAGATCTGCTCGTGGCCGGCGTTGTCCTTGCGCAGGAACGCGATGGTCTTGCCATCGGGGGAGATCGACGGCGAGGTGCCGTTGGCGGCGGCCAGGATCGGGCCGGCGCTGCCGCGGCCGTAGCTGTCCTGGACGTAGATCTCGTCCTGGTTGGACGCGGTGTTGTGGTGTTGGAACACCAGCTTCGTCCCGTCGGAGTCCGGCGCGGTCTCGGTGCCCTCGGGCATCTTCGAGGACAGGAAGATCAGCGGGTCGCTCTCGACCACCGGCTCGCCGGCCGGGGTGTAGGTCGGGATGGAGACGAGCTTGGAGGTGCCGTTCACCGTCTCGGAGAACACGATCGCCGTACCGTTGTTCCAGAACGTCGGGTTCGAGCGCGCGACGCCTGCCTTGGCCGGGTCGACGGTGATCTCGGCGCCGCCGGGCAGGTTGCGGGTGGCGATGGAACCGTCCGGGTTGGCGTGGACGTAGCGGCTGCCGTCGGGCGCCCACGCGCCCTTGCCGATCGTCAGCGGCGAGTTCCCCGGACCCGCCGGCGCCGCGTGGGCGCTCGCGGACAGCCCCGCCGTGGCGGCGATGGAGCTGGCCAGGACGGCCGACGCCGCCAGAGACTTCTTAAGCTTCGAGCTACGCATGAGTGCTACTCCCCTGTGCACGCGGGGCTCTTCAGAGCCCTGTCACTCCAAACGACGTGGCACCCGCCGAACCGTTGACCGCTGTTACGAGGTCGTTACACAACTCCCTCAGAAACCCGGGGCGCAGGGGGTGTTCTGCGGCAACCGCCCGATCGCGCACACGCGTCCTCACCAGTAATGCCGTCCGTCGCGGCGTGCTCGGGTAGCCTGGCCCCGCTGTCCACGTCCATAACCGGAGATCCCATGCGTCTGTCCCTGGTCGTCCCGTGCTTCAACGAAGAAGCGGTTTTGGCGAGGTTCCACGAGGTGGTCCGGGCGGAAACCGCGGGGATAGCGGACGAGGTGGAGCTGGTCTTCGTCGACGACGGCTCCCGGGACGGCACCCTGGAGCTGCTGAAGAAGATCGCCGCTCAGGACCCCGAAGCCAAGTACGTCTCGCTGAGCCGCAACTTCGGCAAGGAGTCCGCGATCCTGGCCGGCCTGAAGCGGGCCAGCGGGGACGCGGTGATCATCCTGGACGCCGACCTGCAGCACCCGCCGGCGCTGCTGGGCCGCATGATCGACCTGCACAAGCAGGGCTTCGACCAGGTCATCGCCCAGCGCGACCGGGAGGGTGACAAGAGGTTCAAGAGCCTGGTCGCCAAGACCTACTACAAGCTGATCAACCGGATGGTCGACGTCGAGCTGGTGGACGGGGTCGGCGACTTCCGGCTGCTGTCCCGGCGCGCGGTGAACGCCCTGCTGGAGATGCCGGAGTACAACCGCTTCTCCAAGGGCCTGTTCGCGTGGATCGGCTTCGACTCGGTCACCTTCAACTACCGCAACGCGGTGCGCGAGGCCGGGGAGACCAAGTGGTCCTTCCGGCGGCTGCTGGACTACGGCGTGGATTCGCTGCTGTCGTTCAACAACAAGCCGCTGCGCCTGGCGATCTACCTGGGCTTCCTGTTCTTCGGCGTCTCCTTCGTCTACATGGTGTGGCTCATCGTGCGCACGATGGTGAGCGGCGACACCACGCCCGGCTACGTCACCACGATCGCGGCCATCGTCGGCATCGGCGGCCTGCAGATGTTCACGGTCGGCGTGATCGGCGAGTACGTCGGACGCATCTACTACGAGTCCAAGCAGCGTCCGCACTATCTGGTCAAGGAGACCGAGGCCGGCCCGCTGCGGCACCAGAGCGACTTCCTGGCCATCTCCGGGGACCACCGCTCGGCGCCGGCCGCGGCCCGGACCGAGTCTCGCCCCGAGCCGTCCACGGAGTCCCGCACAGAGCCCCGCACAGAGTCCCGCACAGAGTCAGAGTCAGAGTCCCGTCCCGCGGCGCAGGCCGAGCCGCCCGCGCCGGACGAGCAGGCCGAACCGGTCAACGGCGTCCCCGGGGCGCGAGAGCTGAACGGAATCCAGTGACCAGAACCGCCTGGCCGGCGATCCGCCGCAATCTGTACCTGATCCTGGCCTTCGTCGTCCCGGTGGCGGTCTACGCGGCGATCCTGGCCGACCGGCAGGTCTACCCGTTCGACCCGCACGGCTCGTACACGGTGTTCATGATCGACCTGAACAACCAGTACGCGCAGTTCTACTCCTATTTCGACCAGGCGCTCACCGGCCACGGCTCGCTCCTGTTCTCCTGGCGCGCCGACGGCGGCATGAACTTCTGGCCGATCGTCGCCTACTACCTGACCAGTCCGTTCGGCCTGCTGACGCTGTTCGGGTCGGACCACCAGCTGCCGGTGCTGATCGCCTTCGCCACGGTGCTCAAGCTCGGCGCGGCGGGTCTGGGCATGGCGCTGTTCCTGCGCAAGTTCCGGGGCGAGCCCGGCCACGGGAGCGGCTCGGCGGTGAACAAGGCCGTGATCGTGGCGCTGTCCACCGCCTACGCCCTCGGCGCCTGGTCGCTGATCTACGCCTTCAACATCATGTGGCTCGACGCGCTGTACCTGCTGCCGTGGGCGCTGCTCGGCGTGGAGCGCTTGCTGGCCAAGGGAAAGATCACCTCGCTGGCCGTCGCCATCGGCCTGAACCTGATCATCGACTTCTACACCGGCGCGATGATCTGCGTGTTCGTGTGCATGTACGGCCTGGCGCGCTACGCCGGAGTGCGGGAGCGCTTCGAGCGCGCCGACTTCCTGCGCACGGCTGCCAAATTCGCCGTGGCCGGCGCGATCGGCGGACTGCTCGCCGCCGCGTTCATCCTGCCGACCTATCTCGGCGGGCTGACCCAGAAGACCAAGCTCCACGCCGACGCCTCGGTGAACCCGCCGATCCCGGTGCTGTCGCTGCTGGTGCGCTTCTTCGGCGGCACCGTGGACGCCGGGCAGCTGACTCCGAACATCGGCGCCGCGACCCTGATCCTGGTGCTGGTTCCGGTGTTCTTCCTGGTGAAGACCATCAAGCGCGCCGAGCGGATAGCCTTCGGCGCCGTCTTGGCGTTCCTCGTCCTGGCGATGGAGATCAAGCCGCTCTACGTGATCATGCACGGCGGCCAGATGCCGAACGCCTTCCCGTTCCGGTTCGCGTTCCTCATCACCGGGCTGCTGACCTTCCTGGCGTTCCGCGCCTGGGTCGGCATCGACTCGGTGAAGCAGATCAAGTGGCTCGGGGTCAGTGCCGCGGTGTGGTTCGTGATCCTGTATTGGGGACGGCAGCAGTACCCGCGGATCATCCGGCCGCAGGTGGTGCAGTTCGACGCGCTGATCCTGGTCGTCGGGACCGCGCTCCTTTCCTTCGCGCTGTATCTGCGGGTCCGTCCGGCCGGCGAGCCGCTGTCGAAGCGACTGGCCTGGATGCCCAAGCGGCTGGCCACTCCGAAGGTCGCCGCCGTGGCCGCGATCGCGGTGCTCGCCGTGGACGCCTCGGGCTCGGCCGCGCTGGTCGGGCAGAAGGCGATCGGCAAGCAGCCCTCCGGGAACGGCTCGGTGACCAAGTCCAACTGGACCAGCTCGCCGACCACTTCCTACGGGACGGCGCTGTCCTCCCTGCAGCCGAGCAACGACGAGTTCTACCGCGCCGAGGGCGACGACCAGAACCTGCGCAGCACCAACGACAGCCTGCGCTACGGCAACTTCGGCTTCACCCACTTCTCCTCGCTGTCCTCCGGCAAGCTGCACAGCGCGATGCAGAACCTGGGCTTCGCGCACCACTCGGCCGACGTGTGGTCCTCGCACACCGGCGCCACGCTGCTCACCGACGCTCTGCTCGGCTATCAGTACCTGGTCGGCACCACGCGCGAGACAGCCGACGGCACGATCGACCGGCTCGGCGCGACGCTGCAGAAGACGTACGACAACACCGCGCCGACCGTCCCGGGCAAGAAGCCGCCGACGCCGGACGTCACCACGGTCTACAAGATCGACGACACGCTGCCGGTCGGCTTCCGGCTCGCCGGCTCCGACCTCGCGGACTTCACCGCGCCGGTGCCGGCGAACTCCCCGTTCGCCGCACAGGAGCAGGCTTTCGGTCTGCCGGGCGCCTTCGCATCGATGTGCGGCAGCCCGACGGTGACCGCCAGCGACGGGGTGACCGTCACGCCCGGCAGCGACGGCTCGGTGTCGATCAAGGTTCCGGCGAAGGCGCCGACCGGCGCGGAGTACTACAGCGACAAGATCGTGTGGCAGTGCCAGTCTTCCGGCGCGCGCCAGGTCTACCTGTACGCGCCCAGCGCGATGCCGACCGGCTTGTCCTACGTCCGGCTCGACGGCCAGAACCGCCCGGCGCCGAAGGCGGGCGCGGTCGCGGAGGACAAGACGAACATCCTCTACCCCTCGGGCTTCGCCAACGGCGTGCAGGACCTCGGCAGCGTCCAGTCCGGTTCGTTCACAGTGACAATGTCCACGCAGAAGCTGCCGTTGAAGAACACGTACACGGTCCCGGCCAACCCGGTCCGCGGGCTGGACCCGACCGCCGTGAACGCGAAGCTGGCGCAGCTGCGCGGCGGCGGCGTGAGCGACGTGCACTGGACTGACCGGGGTCTGACGGCCACGACGACCGGGGACAGCGCGGCGACCGTCTTCCTGTCGATCCCGACGATCCCCGGCTGGTCGGTCACCGTCGACGGCAAGAGCGTGAAGACCACCGAGCTGCTCGGTTCCTTCACCGGCGTCCCGGTCCCGGCCGGCACGCACCGGATCTCGATGTCCTTCACCCCGCCCGGGCTCACCGCCGGGTTCGGCGGCAGCGCCGTCGGCCTGGTCGCGCTCGGCGGGGTCTGGTGGTTCCAGCGGCGGCGCGCCGCCGCCGGTTCGGCGCCCGCGGCCCCGGCCGCCGGCGAGGAGCAGGTGTCCGAGGACGTGATGTCGTGACCGGGCTCATCAGGACCCTGGCGAGGAACACCTTCGTCCGCTACGCCTTCAGCGGCGGTTCGGCGCTGGTCACCGAGGAAGTCGTGCTGTTCCTGACGCACGGCTTGCTGAAGTTCCCGCTGTGGCTGGCCACGGGTCTGGCGTACCTCATCGCGTTCGGCGTCAACTTCTCCATCAACCGGATGCTGACCTTCGCCGACCACGGCGCGCGCGAGGGCGCGGTGCACAAGCAGACCGTGCGCTTCGCACTGCTGGTCTCCGTGAACCTGGGCGTCACGCAGGTGCTGATGTACTCGCTGACCGGCGCGGGCGTGAACTACCTGATCGCCAAGCCGCTGTCGACGGTGGTCATCACGCTCTACAACTTCTGGCTGTACAAGCACTGGGTGTTCAAGCCGGAGACGACGGCGGCGGCCGGCGCCCCAGGCGCCCCTCAGCCCAGTGCGCCGGCCTCCGAAGTCAGCGCTTGATCACGCGATAGCCCGGGTGCGTCATGCCGTTGCCGGGGCGCACCCAGATCCGAGCCCTCGCGCGGCCAGGCCTCCGGGACGCGGTGCCGTTGCGCAGTCCCGGAGCCGCCCACCAGACTGCACGCATGACTACGGGATCGGGGCCACAGGGCGTTCCCTCGGAGGGCGGCACATCCGGGATGCGGGCATCTCACCGCGACCGCGACCAGGTCGTGGAGATTCTCCAGGTTGCCGCGGGCGACGGCCGGCTCACCGCCACCGAGCTGGACCAGCGCCTGGACGCCGCGCTGTCGGCGCGCACCCTCGGCGAGCTGAAGGAGCTGACCGCGGACCTTCCCTCAGAAGGCTTGCCGCCGCAGCCCCGCGAAGTCGTCCGCATCGACCAACGCTTCGGCGACGTCTCCCGCACAGGCCGCTGGCTCGTCCCGCGCCGCATGGAGATCCGCCTGATGTTCTGCGACATGAAGCTCGACTTCACCGAGGCCCTGATCACCCAGAACACCCTGGACCTCGACCTCGACCTGCGCATCGGCGGCAACCTGCACATCATCACCAGGCCCGGCATCCTCGTCGACCCCGACGGCCTGACCCTCAGCCGCGGCGACATCAAGATCCGCCCCACGACCGACCCCGACGCCCCGACCATCCTCCACATCCGCCTGAGCGGCCAAGCCCGCGGCGACATCATCGCCCGCCCCCCACGCCGCCCCATCAGCGCCCTGCGCGGCAAGCAGCAGCGGAGCATCGAGAGCTGAAAGAGCGCCGCGCAGCAGTCGCCGCGCGGCGCGCGTTCGGTAGTGCTCACCCGCCAAGTACGCACCCGCCAAGCACGCACCCGGTGGTGCTCACCCACCCGTGCCTACTCGGCGGCCGCGGGCTCGGTGGGGTGCTCACCTCGGCGGTGCTCCGCCGGTGCGGGCCTCACTTGATGGTCACCAAGTCCTACTCGCCCGGTGGTGCTCACCCACCCGTGCCTGCTCGGCGGCCGCGGGCTCGGTGGGGTGCTCACCTCGGCGGTGCTCCGCCGGTGCGGGCCTCACTTGATGGTCACCAAGTCCCACTGCCCCGGGTAGCTGAAGCTGTTGCCCAGCGCGGTGGCCGCCGCCGGCGAGATCGCCGCCGGGCCGCCGACCAGCGTCGCGGTGGTGATGGGGTTGCTCTTGGCGCCGAGGTAGTAGCCGGTCGGTCCGGGCAGGACCTTCGGGTCGGTCAGCAGGAGCGGGACGCCGCGGTGGGCTGCCATCGCGCCGCCGGACAGGGCGTCGGGCCAGTTCATGCCGGAGGCGACGACCACTGATGTCGGCAGGTAGGAGAACCGCACCGCGACCGCCGAGGCCGTGCCGTAGCGGTCCGCGCCGTACAGCGGCGTGAAGGTCGTCCAGTCCTTCCAGGAGGGGAAGGTGGTGTGCACCGCGGTGACCGCCTTGCCGCCGATGCCGTACATGCGCGTGGCGTTCGGGTCCAGGGCGGACAGGTACGCGCGGGTCGCCGGCGGCAGGGTCGCGCCGTTGCTGAGCACGACCACCGCGCCGTTGTGCGTGAAGTCGCCGGGCTGGGGTGCCGGGGCGCCGGGGGTCGTGGTCTGCGCCGCGATGCCCAAGGCGCCGGCTGCCGCGCCGGCCGCGAGGGCGTCGGGGAAGTCGGTGCCGGTGGCGATCAGGACGCTGGAGGGCGGCGCGTCCGGCGAGATCGCCTGGGCGATGCTCACCGCCGTGGCGAAGCGGTCCGGTCCGCCGACGCGGCGCGGGATGAAGCCGTTGGCGGAGATGGCTTTTTCCACAGCTGGGGACAACGCCTGCGTGCCGCCGAGCAGATACACCGTCGAGCCCGGTGTCAGGATCCTGTGAAGCTCGTTCATGGTGCTCTGGTTCATCGCCTTGGAACCGGTGAGCAGCAGCGGTCCGTCGGCCTGCGCGGCCAGTGCCGAGCCGCCGAGGGCGTCGGCGTAGGTGTCGTCGCGGCTGAGCACCGCGGCCTTGGCCTGGTCGCGGCCGGCGGTGGCGCAGCCGTGGCAGTCGAAGGTGCGCACGCTGGCCAGCACCGCGGTGATGTCGCGGTCGAACCCGGCGAGCCGCTCGACCGTGCCCCGGCTGGCCTGGCCGACGTCGAACCAGTCGGTGTCGATGTTCAGGGTGACGCCGCCGTAGGACTCCTGGTGCCCGCCCTGCGTCTGGTGCACGCGCTGGTGGTTCGCCCACTGCGACGCCTTCACGTTCGGGTCGTCGGTGGTGTTGCTGCTGTTCCAGGCGGCGATGTCGATGACGTCGGGAGAGCTGGCGCCATACGCGGCGGCCTGGTCCTTGATCCCGCTGCTGGAGCTGGAGTACCAGCCCGCGCGGTAGCCGTTGCGGTGCAGTTCCTGGGTCCAGCCCTGCGAGTAAGCGATGACCAGCGGGGTGTAGCTGGAGTTGTAGTTCTCCATGTCGTCGTAGATGACCGACGCCGGCGGGAAGTTCAGGCCGCGCGCCTGGTTCGCGGCGTCGTCAGCCTCCGAGGAGCCGAGCTGGAACGCGGTGGCGGTGGTCAGCGTCGTGAAGTCGCTCTGGTAGGTGCCGCTCGCGTCCTTGTACTGCGCCTGGCTTCCCACATACAGCGGCAGGAAGCGCCAGCCGTTCGCCGCCTGGCGCCCGACCCACTGCTTGTTCAGGTTCGCAGTGTTCTGAGCCTTGCAGCCCGGCGCGTATCGCAGGCCTCCGATATAGATGCCGACGGCGCGGTACGGCGACTGAAGCCAGGCGTCCATCGAGGCGTTGTCCGGAGCCCAGCAGGGGTCGAAGCCCGCGCCGGAGTAGACGGTGCTCGGCGTCGCCTGCGGTACTGGCGGGCTCGCGGTCGCGCTGAGCAACAAGGTCGCCAACCCCGCCATGGCCAGGGCGGCCGCACAGACCGCTGCCGTGACCCGCTTGGGCCACCGATGGAACAACCCTGACACTCTCGACCACACCCCACCCTGTCGGTTCCTGCGAAGCAGGCGGCGCGGGCTCTCCCAGCCCGCGCCGCCGCCCTGGTTTCACGCTCCCGGGCGGCCTCAGCCCACCGGGTTCGACGCGTAGACGACCCCGCCGGTCCCGGCGATCAGACCGCCCACCACCTTGTCGACGCTCTGAGGCACCGCAACCGTTCCACCGAAGATTTCGGCGCGTTGGAGCTGCCCGCTATCCTGGTTCAGCCACTGCGCCGCGCCGGCCGGCACCCCGGCCTTCGGATCGACCAGCAGCAGCGGGCCGTTCTCCATCCCCATCTCGGCGCCGCCGGACAGCGCGTCGGCCCAGTTCATCCCGGTCGCGACACCGACCGAGCTCGCGGCGCCGAAGAAGTACCGCGCGACCAACGCCGAGGTCACGTACCGGTCCCCGCCCCACAGGCCGAGGAAGGAACCGCCCTGCCCGCCCGCCGGGATCCAGTGCGAATCCAGCGCGGTCTTGGCCTGCTTGCCGATGCTGTCCAGCTCGATGAAGTTCGCCGGCTTCGTGTGCTGCGGGTCAGGGTTCAGGTTGGTGCGGCCGAGCAGCGGCGCCAGGTAGTCGATCGTCGGCTTGGGCATCACCGTGTCGTTGGTGAGCAGCACGACCGCGTTCTTGCCCTGATGCGCGTCGATCGCACCGGCGGCGGCGCCGGCGGACAGCGCGTCGGGGAAGTTCTCGCCGGTGGCCACCAGGATGTAGTCCGGGGCGGCGTTCGGGCCGGTGATGGTGCCGGCGATCGCCACAGCGGTGGAGAACCGGTCCTGTCCAGAGATCCGCTGCACCTTGTAGTGCAGCGCGGTCAGCGCGTTCGCCACGCCCGGCGACAGCGCCTGAGTACCGCCGAGGACGTAGACGGTCTTCACCCCGTCGCCGGGACCCAGTACCCGCTGGATCTCCGCCTTCACCGCCGGGTCCAGCCCGGCGGTCTGGGTCAGCAACAGCGGGCCGCCGACCTTCGCGGCCAGCGCCGAGCCGCCGAGGGCGTCGGCGAACTGGTCGGAGCGCGTGAGCACGACCGCCTTCGCCGCCACGCCCGGGGATTTCGCGACGCCCGCGGAGGACCAACGGGACTGGGAGACCTTGATCGCGGTGCCCAGACGGTCGCCGCCGGCGATGCGGGTCACGCTGTCCTGGACGACCGGCCGGAACGCCGGCTGCCCGAGGATCTTCGTGCCCGGGACGATCTCGGTGTACGCGGCGCTCTTGGCGGCGCCGGCCGCGACGGACAGCGTGTCGACGTCCTTGCCGGTGCCGTCCAGCCGCTCGAAGACCAGGCCGGTGCCGTTCGGCGTGTACACCGGGTTCGCGAACCCGCCGCCGCCCGCCGTCACCTGGTTCAGCGTGCCGGACGGGTTGCTCAGCGCGACGGTGTAGACGTTGGTGCCGGCCGGGCTGGCGGTGGTGGTGACGAAGGCGACGTGCGTGCCGTCCGCCGAGATCGAGGGGTCCCAGCCGGTCGCGATCAGCACCGGCGCCGAGTTCGCCTGCGCGCGGTTCCACAGGTAGATCTGCGGCGCCTTGTTCGGCGTGTTCACCTGGTAGACCAGCAGCGAGCCCACCGAATCGGGGTGGGACAGATCGCTACCGCTCAGGGTGCGCAGAGTCTGGACGGTCGGTGCGCCTCCGGAGCCCTGAACACCGTTGCCGTAGGCCCAGTTCAGGACCGCGTTCTTGCCGGCCGCCTTCTCCGACCACACCACCGCCGAGCCGCCGTCGATCCACGCCGGGTGCGAGCGCGCGGTGCCGGAAGCCGGCGCGGGGGCGATCACCTCGGCCGCGCCGCCCGGGACGCCGGCCACGACCGCGCCGGACGCCGGGTCGATCCACGCGGCCCGCGCGCCGGTCGGCGCCCACGCGAGGTTCGCCGCCGCCGGGGCGAAGCCGAGCGCGTACTTGGTCCCGGTGACGGTGCTGGTCCCCGACGGCGCCGCGGAACTGCCCCCGGAGACCGTGAGGCTGGCCGTGCCGTTCGGACTCGTGGTCGTGGCGTTCGCGGCGGGGGCGATGAGCCCGGCGGCCGCGGCGACGGACGTGGCCAGCGTCGCGGTGAGCGCCAGCGGCCGGCGCAGAACAGAGTCGGTCATGAAGTGGCTCCTCGGCATGTCGTCAGCGCGGCGCCGGCACCCGATGCGGGCGCTCCCCCAAAGCGCGGGCATGCCGCAGCGACGAGGTTAGGCCACCTGAGCGAATCCGATGTCTGATCCCGCCCCGGTACGTAGGTGAATTCATCTTTACGCCCCGGACAGATTCTCCGATTTGCGGCCAACATCGGGTTCGGATCTGATGGGACGCATGACGCATCCTGGGACAGCCGTGGCGGAGCCGCTCTCAGGGCTCACGTCGGCCCAGGTCGCGCAGCGCGTGGCGGCCGGCGAGGTGAACGACGTCCCGGCGAAGACGTCGCGCTCGATGTCCGAGATCGTCCGTTCGAACGTGTTCACGCCGTTCAACGCCATCATCGGCACCCTGTTCGTCATCGAGCTCGCGGTCGGTCCGCTCCAGGACGCGTTGTTCGGCTTCGTCATCGTCGCCAACTCCGCGATCGGCATCCTTCAGGAGTGGCGCGCCAAGCAGACCCTCGATTCGCTCGCGGTGGTCGGGGAGTCCCGTCCCCGAGTGCTGCGCGACGGCGCGGAGCAGGAGATCGAGGCTTCGCAGATCGTGCTCGGCGACGTGATCGTGCTGGGTCCCGGCGATCGCGTGGTGGTGGACGGCAAAGTAGCGCGCGCCGACGCCCTAGAAGTCGACGAGTCACTGCTCACCGGCGAATCCGACTCGGTGCTCAAGCACACCGACGACGCCGTGATGTCCGGCTCCTTCGTGGTGGCCGGCTCCGGCGCGTTCGAGGCCACGAAGGTCGGACACGAGGCCTACGCCGCCAAGCTCGCCGAGGAGGCGCAGAAGTTCACTCTGGTCAACTCCGAGCTGCGCACCGGTATCAACAACATCCTGAAGTACATGACCCTGCTGATGATCCCGGCGGGGATCTTGCAGGTCGTGACCCAGCTGAACCGCGCCGGCGGCGTCCGCTCCGGGATCAGCCGCTCCATCGCCGGGCTGGTCCCGATGGTCCCCGAGGGCTTGGTGCTGCTGACCTCTGTGGCGTTCGCGGTCGGGGTGATCCGGCTGGGCCAGAAGAACTGCCTGGTGCAGGAGCTGCCGGCGATCGAGGGTCTGGCGCGCGTGGACACGGTGTGCCTGGACAAGACCGGGACGCTGACCGAGGGCGGGATGGTCTTCGACGCGATCGAGGAGCTGCCGGGCGCCCCGGGCCCGGCCGGCGCGGACGTGCCGACCGTCCTGGCCGCGCTCGGAGCCGCCGAGGACCGCCCGAACGCGACGATGCAGGCGGTGCTGGAACAGTTTCCGGGCCCGGCGGCCGGCTGGAGCGCCGCGCAGGTCGCGCCGTTCTCCTCGGCGCGCAAGTGGTCCGGCGTCACCTTCGCCGACGGCAAGGGCACCTGGCTGTTCGGCGCGCCCGACGTCCTGGGCCGCGGCACGTCGGCCGCCGACCACGCCGAGCAGCTCGGCGCCACGGGACTCCGGGTCCTGATGCTGGCCCGCGCCGACGGTCCGGTGGACGCCGTGATCGACGGCTCGATCGCCCCGGTCGCGCTGATCACCCTGCGCCAGCGCGTCCGCTCCGACGCCCGCGGCACGCTGGAGTACTTCGCGAAGCAGAACGTCGCGCTGAAGGTCATCTCCGGGGACAACGCGGTGTCGGTCGGCGCGGTCGCGGCCTCGCTGAAGCTGCCCGGCGCGAGCGACCCCAAGGACGCGCGCACGCTGCCCGAGGGCGACGCGGACGCCTTCGCCGAGGACGTCGCCGGGCACAGCGTCTTCGGCCGCGTCACTCCGCAGCAGAAGCGCGAGATGGTCACCGCGCTCCAGTCCCGCGGCCACACCGTGGCGATGACCGGCGACGGCGTCAACGACGTCCTGGCGCTGAAGAACGCCGACATCGGCGTGGCGATGGGCTCCGGCGCGGGGGCGACCAAGGCGGTCGCGCAGATCGTGCTGCTGGACGACCGCTTCGCCACGCTGCCGGAGGTGGTCGCCGAGGGCCGCCGGGTGATCGGCAACATCGAGCGGGTCGCGAACCTGTTCCTGGTGAAGTCGGTCTACTCCTTCGTGCTGGTGATCCTGGTCGGCATCTTCCAGCTGGAGTATCCGTTCCTGCCCCGGCACACGACGCTGATCGCCGCGCTGACGATCGGGATCCCGGCGTTCTTCCTGGCGCTGGCGCCGAACTACGAGCGCGCCAGGCCCGGTTTCGTGCGCCGGGTGCTGCGCTTCGCCATCCCGGCGGGGCTGGTCGCCGGGATCGAGGTGTTCGTCGCGTACTGGATCGCGCGCGGCGAGCAGAACACGCTCGGGGAAGCGCAGACCACTGCGATGATCTCGCTGTTCGCGTGCAGTCTGTACATCGTGCAGTTGGTGGCCAGGCCGATGGTGTGGTGGAAGGTCGTGCTCATCGCGTCGATGGCCGGACTGTTCGTGCTCTGCGTCGCCGTGCCGTACGGACGGCACTTCTTCGACCTGCACTTCGGTTCCTGGTACCAGTGGACCACCGGTCTGGTGATCGCCGCGGCGGCGTGCGTCGTGCTGGAAGTGCTGTGGCGCTCCTTGAGCCCGCACCGGACGGGAGCGGCGGCGGCGCCGACCGAAGCCGTCTAGCCGCCGCTACCCGTTCAGCGCGCTCGGCTCAGCTGCACCCGGCGGCCTTCAGGACGGTCGGGTTGACCCCCGGGGTGATCCCGGCGAGCTTGCACAGGGTCGCGTCGGAGACCTGCCAGTTGCCCGACGCGGAGTCGTAGACCGCGTCCCCGCTGGCGTGCGGCAGCGCGGGCTGGCCGTTGAGCAGGATCGCGAAGTCGACGTTGGCGTGCGTGGGGCTGTCGAAGGTCACGGTGTTGACCTGGATCGAGGACTTCTCCCCGTTGGCCGCCGCGGCCAGCGCGGTGAGCAGCGCCTGCACCTGCCCGGCGTTCTGGACCATCGCGGCCTTGGTGGCGGTGCTGATGCTGTTGTCGAAGAACTTGTTGTAGGCGTCCTTGACCGCCTGGGTGGCGCCGGCGACGTCGGAGGGCTGCCCGCCGGACGCCGAGCTGCTGGCGGAGGTGCTGGGACTGGATGTGTCCGCCGCGGAGCTCGAAGTGCTCGAACTTCCGGCGGTGGTGCCGCTCGCCGAGGGCGAGGACTTGCTGGAGGAACAGCCGGCGGCGAGGAGTGCCGCGACGGCCAGGGTGGCGCCGGTACGGACGAGCGATGTGCGTCGAGATGTCACGGAGGATCACGCTCCTGAAGAGTATTCCCGGCCTCTTTCACCTGACATACCATCATCTCCAGTAAGGGTCCACAGACACATCAGCCCCACTGCCGGTCACCGGAGGGTGTTCTGCTCATGTCCCGCCTCGATGACCTGGACCGGAGAACCCGTGTGGCACTCGGCGGGGCAGTCGGGCTCATCGGGGTCCTGTTGCTGGTTCTAGGCTGGTATCTGATATCCGGCGAGGCGATCGCGGCCAAGCAGCTGCCGTATCTGGCCTCTGCTTCACTGCCCGGCGCGGTCTTGGTGGTGTGCGGATTCCTTCTCGCGATTTCCGGGACGACGGACCCTGATACCGCCCGCCGGATCGCCGAGTTGCACGCTTTGCTGACCGAAGCCGTCACGGAGGCTGTCACCGAGGCCGTGGACGACGGCGCCGCCGGGACCGCGACCGGAACCGCCGCCGGGACCGAGGAGTAGGCGCGCGATGTTCTACGCCGGTCTCGCACTCAACGGGCTGGCGATCGGGTGCGTGGCGGCGCTGGCCGCGGTCGGGCTGCTGGCGACCTATCGGGTGACCGGCGTGTTCAACATCGCCTTCGGCTCCAACGCGGTGTTCTGCGCCTACGTGATGTGGCAGTGCGTGCGGGTGTGGCACCTGCCGGTCGGCGTGGCCGCCGTGCTGGTGCTGGGGATCGTGGCGCCGGGGATCGGGCTGGTGCTGGAGCGGCTGGTCTACCGGCCGTTGCGGCGCAGCGGGGCTTCGGGGCTGCTGGTGGCGACGCTCGGCGTGCTGGTGTTGCAGCTCGGGCTGGTCTTCCTGCTGTGGGGCGGGCGTTCCTACGTCGACGCGCCCTCGTTGCTGCCCGCCGGATCGGTGCGGCTGACCGGATCGCTGACACTGTCCTACGCCACCATCGTCGAACTCTGCGTTGTCGTGCTGATCGCGGCGCTGCTGACGTTCCTGTTGCGCGCCACGCGGGTCGGCCTGATGGTGCGCGCCGTGGTGGACGACCGGGATCTGGCCGACTCGCTGCTGCCCGCCGACCGGCTCGCCGCCGGCGGCTGGGCGTTCGGGTCGTTCCTGGCGGGGGTCGCCGGCGTGCTGTGGGCGCCGATCTACCACTTGGACCCGTACAGCCTGACGCTGACCGTGCTGGAGACGATGGGCGTCGCGGTGCTGGCCCGGCTGACATCGCTGCCGGTCGCGGTCCTCGCCGCGCTGGCGATCGGGATCGGGCAGACCGAGCTGACCGCGGTGCATCCGGCGGCCCGGTGGCAAGGGCTGGTCGACGCGTTCCACACGAACCTGTTCGTCCTGGTGCTGTTCGCGGCGTTGATGGTCGTGCCCCGCTTGGGAATCCGCGATTCCGAATCGGTCGGCGCGGGATTGCATCGCGCCGGCGCGCGGCGGACTTCGAGCCCTGACATGGTCAGCCGGCTGCCGTTCGGTGCGCTGTCCTTGGTCTTGGCGCTGCCGTTGTTCTTCGATCCGGCCGATCTGCGCGCCTCGCTGGCGGTTCCGGCGTTGGCGGTGGTGTTCGTGTCGCTGGTGGTCGCGACGGGCTATGCCGGGCAGATCTCGTTGGGGCAGGCGGGTTACGCCGGGCTCGGCGCGCTGTTCATGGCGAAGCTGGCCGAGGCGGGGGTGCCGTGGCTCGTGGCGTTGTTCCTCGGTCCGCTGCTGGTGGTGCCGTTGGGCTGGCTCACCGGATATCCGGCGATCCACCGGCGCGGGCTCTATCTGGCGCTGACGACCTTCGCCACAGCCGCCGTCGTCGCGCGGTTCGTCTTCGCGCAGCCGGTGTTCGTCGGCGGGCTGGTGGTCGCACGGCCGCCCGGCTTCACCGACGATCACTGGTTCTACGCCCTGGAACTCGCCTGCTTGCTGCTCGCGCTGCTGCTGGTCCGCTCGCTGCACACCGGTCCGATGGGGCGCGCGCTGGGGGCGCTGCGCGATTCGGAGGCGGCTGCGGTCTCCGCGGGGATCGATGTGCGGCGCATGAAGGTGTTCGTGTTCGCGTGCGCGGCGGGACTCGCCGGTCTCGGCGGCGCGCTGACGACGTCCGCCGCGCAGGCGTTCAACCCGACGGACTTCGACCCGGTGCAAGGGCTGGTGTGGTTCGCGGCGGTCGCGGTGTGGGGCGTGGACTCGGCGATGGGCGCCGTGGTCGGGGCGGCCGCGCTGGTGGCGGTCGACGTCGGGACCGTGGTGGGGGTCTCCGGGCTGCTGATCGGGATCGGGGCGGTGGCGCTGGGGCGGTTCCCGGGCGGGATCGGCGCGGCGGTACGGCGTGCGGGGGACTGGCTGGCGCGGCCGCTGGAGCGTCCGGCGAGCAGGCGGCTGAGCCCGGCGGGGCATGCGGTGGCGGCGCGGGTGCGGGAACGGCGGGTGTCGTGAGCGGCGTGGAGATCAGAGGACTGCGACGCCGGTTCGGCGGCGTGACGGCGGTCGACGACGTGGACCTGGACGTGCCCGCCGGCGCGGTCACGGCGCTGATCGGGCCGAACGGCGCGGGCAAGACGACGCTGTTCCACTGCGTCACCGGGCTGGACACGGCCGATGCCGGGACGGTGACGCTGGTCGGCGGCAACACCGACCGTCTGCTTCTCAGCGGCCTGCCACCTCACGCGCGAGCCCGAGCCGGCGTCGCGTGGACCTTCCAGCGCATCGAACTGTTCGCCGGTCTCACCGTCGCCGAGAACATCCGCGTCGGAGCCGAGAACCGGCGCGGCCGTCCGCTGCTGTCCGGACTTCTGGGTCTACCGGATCCTCGGCGCGGCGCTGTGCGCGCCACGACCGCCGCCGTCCTCGACCGGCTCGGCCTCACCGCGCTCGCCGACGTCCCTGCCGGCTTGCTGCCCACCGGGACCATGCGCCTTGTCGAACTGGGCCGCGCCCTCGCCGCCGAGCCCGTCGCGCTGCTGCTCGACGAGCCCGCATCAGGCCTCGATGATGATCAGATCGCGCGTCTTGCCGAGGTCGTGCGCGCCCTGGCCGCCGACGGTCTCGCGATCCTGCTCGTCGAGCACGACATGCGGTTCGTCACGGTCGTCGCGGACCGCGCGTATCTGATGGTCGCCGGTCGCGTGCTGCTCTCCGGCGGCCCCGACGAGGTCTTCGCCTCCGAGGTGGCCCGCGATATCTACATCGGCGAGTCCTGATGCTCACGCTCGACGCGCTGCGCGTCCGCTACGGCCCGCTGGAGGCGCTGCACGGCGTCAGCCTCACCATCGCGCAAGGTGAGGTGACGGCCGTCCTGGGTCGCAACGGCGCCGGCAAGTCCACACTTCTGCGCGCGGTCGCCGGATACCTGCGCACGTCTGCCGGCCGCATCAGCTGGCAGGGCACTGACATCACCCGCGCTCCGGTCCGCCGCCGCGCCGCCGCGGGCGTGATGCTGATCCCCGACGAGGGCGGCGTGTTCCGTACGCTGACCGTCCGCGAGAACCTGGACCTGTTCGCCGCGGGACGCGACCTCGCCCCGGCCTTCGACGCGTTCCCCGATCTCAGCACCCTGTCACGCCGCCGCGTCGCGCTGCTGTCCGGCGGCGAGCAGCAGATGCTTGCCCTGTCCCGCGCCCTGCTCGCCCCCTGGCGCCTGCTCCTGGTCGACGAACTCTCCCACGGTCTCGCGCCCGTCCTGGCCACCCGCCTCTACGCGGTCCTGGCCACCCTCGCCGCCGCCCACCCCGACCGCGCCGTGGTCCTCGCCGAACCCCACCCCCGCGAAGCCCTCGCCATGGCGCACCGCGTCCACGTCCTGCGCCGCGGCGAACTCGCCGCAACGGGTTCCCCCACCGACTTCGACCCGGCTATTTTGTGACCATGGAAGCGCCCCTGGAGCTATTCGACCCGCAGCGCGACCCCCACGCCGACCTGGCATCAGCCAAAGCAGCCGCCGCCAAGGACGGCAAGGACATCCTTCTAGCCCTCGGCGCCCGCTGGTGCTCGGACTGCACCACCTTCGAAACCTGGACCCACGATCCCGAGGTAGCGGCACTCCTGGCCGAGAAATACCACCTCGTCACCATCAGCGTCGGCACCGCCCGAGGCCAACGCGACCAGAACACCGACATCGACACCAACCTCAACCACCCCATGGCCGGCGGCATCCCGTCCCTGTCAGTCCTCAACCCCGAAGGCAAAATCCGCTTCGACTCCGCCGACGGCGAATTCTCCCGCGCCCGCAAAATGAAGCCGACGGACCTTCTGGACTTCCTCAAGTACGGGCGCTGACAAACACGTTAGCCCGAACAGGTGATTGAACCGCATTCGCCTGCGCTAGCAGCGCGGTTACGCTGAACTCATGGAGTCAGATCGAGTTCCATCAGAAGGTTGGTCTCCCATGAGCGTCGCCTTTGTGGAGTATCCCCCGCTCCCGGACTCGCCGTATGAGATGTGGGTCCGCGGTGAGCTCGAGGGTTATCTCGGCCTGCCGGAGGGCTTCCGCGCCGAGATCATCGAGGGGGACATCGTCGTGTCGCCTGCACCGCGTTTCGATCACAACAAGATCGCTACGCTCATCAGTCATGCCTTCGCGATCGCGGCGGCAACGGATCCAGCCTTCGTATGGGAGACGGTGGTCGGTACCGGAGTCGGCGAGCCTCCGGACAGTGGCTGGATTCCCGACGTCGCGGTGATGGATCGGGTCCGCTCCGCCGAGGCCACCGCAGCGCGTGTGGCCGTCATCGGAGCGTCGGACATCGTGATGGCCGTGGAAGTCACGTCGCCGTCCAACGCCGACCACGATCGCGAACCGGGCCCGCAGCACCGGCAGAAGAACGGGAACCGGATCAAGACCAAGTGGACCGAATACGCTGCCGCCGGGATCGAGCACTACCTGCTGGTAGAACGCGATCCGCGCGTGGTGCGCACGACGCTCTATTCCGATCCGAATCCGGCGACGAGCCGCTACGAGTCCGCGATCGTTTGGGACTTCGGTCAGCCGATCGTCCTCCCGGAGCCGTTCGGGCTGACCATCGATACCGCACAGTGGAAGGACTGGTCTGGGCCGCAGTCCTAAGCCCCGTACAACCGCTGCATCGCATAAGCGGTCATCTGCTCGATCGCCTTCGCGTCGAACACGATGCGGTGCTCCCCCTCGATGTCCAGGACGATTCCGTAGCCGGTCGGCAGCAGGTCCAGGACCTCGCCGCCGGTGACGGTGAAGTAGCGGGACTCCTCGCCGGAGTAGGCGCGGAGCTCTGTGAGCGAGCTGAACATCGGGATCACGGGCTCGGGGGTGTCGTGCAGGGCCAGGAAGCCGGGCTGTTCGCCGCGGGGGCAGTAGATCTTCGCGCTGTTGAACACCGTGTAGAAGTCCTCGGGGCCCATCACGCCGCCGGTGAACGCGCGGATCGCGTCGCTCAGGGCGGGGTTGGCCACCTGGGACGGCGGGGGCTCCTGGGGATAGCCGTACACGTCACGAGAGCCTACCCGCCGCTCGCGGGGCGGCGCACGGCGCCGGCGTGATCGACCTCACCGCTTCTGTGACCGAATAGAGCAAGGCGCGGGCTTGCGGCTAGTTACCGGTGGGTAGCATCCTGGGGAGGGACTATTACTCACCAGTACGACCGGAACGTAAACCCTGAGCCGGTCCGGGACAGCGGGAGCCTACGGCGATGAGCCACTACAAGTCGAACCTGCGCGACATCGAGTTCAACCTCTTCGAGGTGTTCGGGCGCGGCGAGGTCTACGGGACCGGCGAGTACGCCGACATGGACGTCGACACCGCCAAGTCGATCCTGGCCGAGGTGGAGCGGCTGGCCGTGGACGAGCTGGCGCCGAGCCTGCTCGACTCCGACCGCAATCCGCCGATCTTCAACCCCGAGACGCACTCGGCCACGCTGCCGGAGAGCTTCAAGCGCTCCTACAAGCAGTTCATGGACGCCGAGTGGTGGCGCCTGGGCCTGCCGACCGAGCTGGGCGGCACCCCGACCCCGCGCACCCTGCGCTGGTCGGTGGCCGAGCTGGTGCTCGGCGCGAACCCGGCGATCTGGATGTACTCCTCCGGCGCCGACTTCGCCACCGTGGTCTGGAACCTCGGGACCGAGGAGCAGCGCAAGGTCGCCCGCCAGATGGTCGATGGCCAGTGGGGCTCCACCATGGTGCTCACCGAGCCCGACGCCGGCTCCGACGTGGGCGCCGGCCGCACCAAGGCGGTCCAGCAGGCCGACGGCTCCTGGCACATCGACGGGGTGAAGCGGTTCATCACCTCCGGCGAGCACGACCTGTCGGAGAACATCATCCACCTGGTGCTGGCCCGTCCCGAGGGCGCCGGTCCCGGCACCAAGGGCCTGTCGCTGTTCATCGTGCCGAAGTACGACTTCGACTGGGAGACCGGCGAGCTCGGCGAGCGCAACGGCGCCTACGTCACCAACGTCGAGCACAAGATGGGCCTGAAGGCCTCCACCACCTGCGAGGTCACCTTCGGCCAGAACGGCGTCCCGGCCAAGGGCTGGCTGCTCGGCGAGGTGCACGACGGCATCGCGCAGATGTTCACCATCATCGAGTTCGCGCGCATGATGGTCGGCACCAAGGCGATCTCCACGCTGTCCACCGGCTACCTGAACGCGCTGGAGTACGCCAAGCAGCGCGTGCAGGGCTCGGACCTGACCGTCCCGGGCAAGGACGCGCCGCGCGTCACCATCACCCACCACCCGGACGTGCGCCGCTCGCTGATGACGCAGAAGGCCTACGTCGAGGGCATGCGCTCCCTGGTCCTGTACACGGCGACCCACCAGGACGCGATCGAGCAGGCGCGCGCCGCCGGCACCGAGGACAAGCACGCCGAGCGCATGAACGACCTGCTGCTGCCGATCGTGAAGGGCTACGGCTCGGAGAAGTCCTACGAGCAACTCGCGCAGGCGCTGCAGATCTTCGGCGGCTCCGGCTTCCTGCAGGAGTACCCGCTGGAGCAGTACATCCGCGACGCCAAGATCGACTCGCTGTACGAGGGCACGACCGCGATCCAGTCCCTGGACCTGTTCTTTCGCAAGATCGTGAAGGACGGCGGCGTCGCGCTGACCACCCTGAACGACGAGATCGCCGCCTTCCTGGCCGGCAACCCGGGCGGCGCGGAGCTGGCCCGCGAGCGCCAGTTGCTGTCCACCGCGCAGGCCGAGGTCGGCGGGATGCTCAAGGCGATGCTGGACAAGGCCGGCGAGTCGCTGTCGGACCCGCAGCAGTTGTACGTCGTCGCGCAGAACACCGTGCGCTTCCTGTTCGCGCTCGGCGACGTCATCGTCTCCTGGCTGCTGCTGCGCGGCGCGACCGTCGCGCAGGCGGCGCTGGCCGACGGCACGGCCGGCCGGGACGTGCCGTTCTACACCGGCAAGGTGGCCGCGGCGAAGTTCTTCGCCCAGAACACCCTGCCGCTGCTGGCCGCCCAGCGCGCGATCGTCGAGGCCACTGACAATGCCCTGATGGATGTGCCGGAGGAAGCCTTCTAAGCCTCTTCGCTTTTCACGGAGTCGCCCCTACTCTGCGCCACTATGGCGAGGGCAGGGGCGCTTCTGCGTATTGCGATACGGACCGTCGGCGAGCTACTGGTCACGTCCTCCGTGCTGTTGGCGCTGTTCATCGTGTATCAGCTCTATTACACGAACGTGGTCGGCCGCCATGTGATGAACCAGGAAGTGAATGACATCCACAAGCAGTGGACGGTCGCGGCACCCGCGCGTCCATCTGCTCCGGTGGTGATGGCGGCACCGCCTCCCGCCCCAATGCCGCACAACGGCGACGACGTCGCGATCCTGCACATCCCGCGCCTGGGCTCCGGCCTGGACGACGCGGGAATCCCGGTGCTGGAAGGCGTCGGGCTCGACATCCTGAACAAGGCCACCGGCCACTACCCGGGCACCGCGCTGCCCGGCCAGATCGGCAACTTCTCGGTCGCCGGCCACCGCAAGACGCACGGCGAGCCGTTCCGCCACCTTGACGAGATGCGCGCCGGGGACCTGGTCTACGTGGAGACCGCGAAGGATTGGTACACCTACCGGATCGACGCCGACCCGGTGATTGTCCAGCCCACGGACCTCGGCGTGGTGGACCCGGTGCCCGGCGAGCCCGGGGTCCGGCCGACCCAGGATCTCATGACCCTGACAACCTGCAACCCCTGGTGGTCGTCCACCCAGAGGATGATCGTGACCGGCCATTTGATCGCCACGCGGCCGCGAACATGACTATTGACACTCCGTCAGATTGCTTCCTCAATGACTAGGCAGTTCGATCTGTCGTTCGATGTCAGGAGGCATCCATGGGTCGTCAACCAGAGCATATGAAGCGCGTCACCGGGCGGGTCGCGGCGGTCGGGGGCGCCGCCGCGCTCGCCGCGGCGGCGCTGACCGTGTTCGCGCCGGCGGCGGGCGCCGGCACCGCGAGCGTGGGCTACGGGAGCTGTACGAGCAGCAATCCCGCACTGGCCGCGCCGCCGCCGAACTACACCTCGCAGGTGACCCTCACACCTCAGGGTTCTTCCTTCCAGGCGGGCAAGGCCATCACCATCACCTGGCACTACTCCATCTCCACGGCGCCGGGCCCGGTCGGGATCCCGGTGGCGAAGGTGGCCACCGCGAAGGCGAAGATCGTCATCGCCGGCGCGGCGAGCTCGACGGTCACCACCGGGTCCTCGGCGAACTTCCCGCCCGAACCGGTCACGCCGGGAAAAACGTTTCAGATCCCTGACATGACCGCGACGTTCACGCCGTCCGCCGCCGGGACGTACACCCTCACCCCCGGCGACAACGAGCAGGACGTGGCGCAGTTCGGGGTGGTCGTGAAGTGTAAGGCCTCTGCGTCCGGTCCGGCCGCGACGATCACCGTCGGGCCGGCGTCGGGCGGAGGCGGCGCTACGTCGACGACCAGCTCTCCGTCCACGGGTACTTCGTCCACGGGTACCCCGTCCACCAGCGCCCCGTCCACGTCGGTCGACTCCTCGCCCTCCACCAGCTCCACCGACGGCGTCCTGCCGCACACCGGATTCGACGGCCGCTGGCTGGCCGGCGGCGTGGTGCTCGCCGCCGCCCTCGGCGCGGGGAGCCTGTACGCCACCCGCCGCCGGCGCGGCACGCACGACTGAGGCGCCTCACGGCTGAAGCACTCCACGGCTGAAGGAAAAGCCCTGATTCACCCGCCATCCCTCGCACGCTGCGGCCGGGCTTTCGAACGTGCGTATTGACTTCGCGACCGTGCTGCCCGTGAATATCTGACGCTCCATCAGAATCGGTGTGCGACAACCCACCCCTGCGGGCCGCCGGCCCGTGGGTTTGTCACCCCCTCAGAAGAAGAGAGGGCACCACCAGTGAGACAAGGGTTCGGATCCAGACACAGAACCAGACCCGGCCGGGCCGCGGCCCTGGCCGGCACCCTCGCCGTGGCCCTGGCCACCGCGACGGCCCTGGCTCCCATCGCCGCGGCCGGCACGACGACCGTGACGTTCGGGAGCTGCACCAGCAACAACCCGGCGCTCGCGGCACCGCCGCCGGACTACAGCAGCCAGGTGACCCTGACCCCGTCGGCGAGCAGTGTCGCCGTTGGATCGCCGGTCACCATCACCTGGCACTACTCGCTGTCCACCGCTCCCTCGCCCGGCATCCCGATCGCCAACGCGGCCACCGCGAAGGCGCAGATCGTGGTCGGCGGAGCGGCCAGCAGCACCATCTCGGCCGGACCCTCGGCGGCGTTCCCGCCGTCGCCGGTCGCCACCGGCGGGACGTTCCAGATCCCGGACTTCACCGCCACCTTCACCCCGACGACCGCCGGCACGTACACGTTCACGCCCGGGAACAACGAGCAGGACGTGGCGCAGTTCGGCATCGTGATCCAGTGCACCGCCAGCGGCGCGAGCTCGGCGGCCACCGTCACCGCGACCAACGCCTCGGCGTCCGTGGCCGACGCGGCCGTCCGGCCCGGCGGAACGGTGAACTTCACCGGCGCCGGCTGGATCGCCGGGGAAACCGTCACCCCGTCGTTCACCGACAGCGCGGGCGCCTCGACGCCGGGTACGGCGATCACGGTTCCGGCAGGAGGCGCGATCTCCGGGTCCATCGGAGTTCCCGCCGCCGCAGCCACCGGCGCCGGATCGCTCGTCTTGACCGGCAGTACCAGCGGCGCGGTCCCGACCGCGGTCACGGTGCTGGGCGCGCCGACGCTGAGCGCGTCGCCGTCGTCCGGCGGTCCGGGCACCGTCGTCGGTCTGTCCGGCGGCAACTGGGATCCCGGCGCGACCGTGGCGGTCAGCGGCGTGGACGCGTCCAACAATCCGGTTGGCAGCCCCTCAACGCTGACCGCGGACGCCTCCGGCCACCTGTCCGGCAATTACACGGTTCCGAGTTCCCCGATCGCCGCCATCGGCGCCGCGGAACTGGTCGGCGGCGCACCGAGCACGACTCTGCGGGCGGCGGCGGCGTTCACCTACGCCGGCAACTCCTGCACCGCTGACGCGGCCGGAGCGGCTGTCTCGGCGACCGGGACGTGTTCGGTACCGCAGAGCGCGAACGTGGGCGTCACCGGCGGTCCGTTGCAGATGAACGAGAACACCGGCGCGGTGGCGTTCCCGGGCGTGACCCTGGACGGTACGGCGCACACCCAGACCGGCGCGCTCCAGCAGGTCGACGTCCAGGACTTCCGCGGCACCACCAACGGCTGGGTCCTGAACGCCACCATGTCCGACCTGGCGCTGACCGGCGGACCGTACGCCAACAGCGGTGCCGCGCCGATCCCGGCGGGCAACGTCTTGGCCGGCGCCCTGACCTGCACCGGCAACCCGGCCGGGAGCACTCCGTACCCGTCGACCCCGACGGCCGGCTCCGGCGGCGCGCTGAGCACCACCACCGCGATCACCCTGTGCTCGCAGGCAGCCGGCGGGACCACCCCGCCGACCGTCACCGGCGGCGACTTCCTGGTCGGTGCCGGGCTGAGCCTGAAGGTCCCTGCGTATGTCCTGCAGGGCACCTACACCGGCACGGTCACCATCTCCCTGCAGTGAGGCGCGCGCACACCGCGCTGAGCTGAGGGACGCAAGCGGCTTCCGGTGGGGCGAGGTCCATTCGCCCCACCGGAAGCCTCAGCCATGAGTACCACACCGGCCCACTCGCCGAGGAGATCGCTGTGGAGATCACTGTGGGGACCGCTAGAGAGAACTCCGTGGTCCGTCGCAAGGTGCGTACGCGCGCGGCAGCAGTGCTTCTAGCCGGGGCGGTACTAGTGGGAGCCTCGGTCGGCTTCAGTAGCGGAAACGCTAGAGCGGCCGCGACTCCGAGTCCTGCTCCGCCGTCCCCGAAACCGAGCGCTCCTGGTTCCCCCAACGACGCGCACCAGAACGGTTCCTGGTGGGTCCAGCCCGCCCCGACGCCGGGTTCGACAGCTGCGGCGCGCCAGTACTTCATCCTGGAGGGCCGTCCGGGTACGACGCTGCAAGACGGTCTGGCGGTGTCCAACTACACCGACCACCCGATCACCTACTACGTGTACGGAGCCGACGGCTACAACACCCCTAGGGACGGCCAGTTCGCGCTCCGGGACCACGGCTACGCCATGATCGGCGTCGGCTCGTGGGTGCGTACCGCGTTCCCCACGATCACCGTTCCGGCACGCACTTCCACGGTTGTGCCGATCTCCATAGCGATCCCCGCGAACGCTTCCCCCGGCGATCACGTCGGCGGCGTATCCGGAATGGATACCGCTGTGGAGAGCGTGCAGCAGCAGGGCAACGTACAGGTCGGTATCAAGCGAGTAGTCGCCGCGCGCCTCTATGTGCATGTCGACGGACCCGCTGTCGGTGGGTTGACCGTCACTCAACTGAAAGTCACGGGATCCGCATCATTCCCCGCCTATGTGAGTGACAGTGACGGAACGGTTACTGCAACGGTTACTAATAGCGGCAACTTGCTGGAGTCCCCTAAAGCGCATCTCCGTGCGACCGGAATCTTCGGCACGCTGATAGACCGCACCGTTCAGCTTCCGCAGATCCTGCCCGGACAGAGCATCGATTTCTCCCAGGCGTGGAAGAACATGCCGCCCTTTGAGATCGGAACTCTGCATCTGGATGTCACCGACGACACCGCTTCTCCACCGGTGACATCGTCCGAGGCGCTGTCGCTGACCCTGATTCCCTGGCTCACGCTGCTGGTCGCGGCCCTGGTGGTGCTGGCGCTGCTGGTGGGACTTCTGTTCTGGCGGCGCAGAAGGAATCCGCCGCCGGTCCGTCCCCGGGTCCGGCGGGAGCGGCCCCAGCGGCACGAGCGGCCCGAGACAACGAAGGCTGCGGCGCCTTGATGCGCCGACTCGCAGCGGTCGCTGCGGCGTTTGTCGCGGCGATCCTGCTCGCCGCCGGTCTCCCCGTGCCGGCCGCGCACGCGACCGATGACGGTCCCTCCCTGGTGCTGTCCAAGACCACCGCGAAGCTGGGGGAGTCCATCAGCGTGACCGGCAGCGGATTCCCCATAGGGGCTCAGTTGCAGGTGGAGATATGCGGGATCGGGGGAACGTCGAACTCTTGCGCCATCGCGTCGGCGGTGGGTGCGACCGCTGACGCCCTTGGCGGCTTCCACCAGAACCTGCCGGTCGTCGAGCCGCCGACGCCGTGCCCCTGCACTGTGCACGTCACCCCGTTCGCCGGTACCGCCGCCGACCCCGTGGACACCCCGATCAGCATCCCCGGCCTGCGCTATCTGCCGCAGGACGCGCCGACGCCCGCCGCCGGCGTGGCGAAGCTGATGGCGGTCGGCGCGGTCGACGACTCGCCGTTCCTGACGCAGCTCGGCGCGGACGGCTCGGCGCGCGTCACGGTGACCTTCGCCAACCTCGGCGGCGGACCGGCTCCGGACCCTGGTGTGGTGCTGACGGTGTCGCGCGGCGGGAAGCAGGTCGCCAGCTGTCCGCTGGCCTGGACCGGCGGCGCGCTGGCCGTCGGCGCGCGTCGGGTGCTGACCTGCGAGCTGGCGCTGCCGGGCGGCTGGTTCCGCGACTACGAGATCGGAGTCGCGATCGGCGCGGCGGGGCATCGGGCGACCGTCCGCACCCTGTCGGCGGCCGTGCGGCCCTGGGGCGAGCTCGTGGCGCCCGCCGCGCTGCTGGTCGGCGTGCTGTGCTTGTTCGCGGCCCGCAGACGGCGCTACGAGCCGGTCAGGGGTCTTCCGGTACGTCCGGGCGCCGTCGCGGGCCGCAGGAGCGGTGCGGCCGTCCCAGAGCCCTTCCCGGGGCCCTTCTCAGAGCCGTTCTCGGCGGTGGAACCGGCGACGCTGGGGGTCGTGCTTCCGGCGCCAGGGCTCGAAAACGCGACAGCTGAGACAACTGGGACTGCTGAGGCCTGAGAACCGAGACTGCTGAGAACGGGCCCTCATGACCGGCCGTGGCGTCCACTGCGCTCTCGGCCCTAGCGCAGGCGTTCGGCCAGCTCCCGGGCCACGGAGGCGGCCCGCACCCCGTAGTCGGACCCGTACAGAGCCGCGTGCACCAGCAACGGATGCAGCTGGTGCAGGGGGACCCGCTCCTGCCAGCCGTCTGCCAGCGGGTGCACCTCGTCGTAGGCCGCGATGATCCGGTCCAGATACGGCGGCGGGAACAGCGCCAGCATCGCCAGGTCGGTCTCGCGGTGGCCGCCGTGCGCCGCCGGGTCGATGAACCAGCCCTCGCCGCGGCCGTCCCACAGGATGTTGCCGCTCCAGGCGTCGCCGTGGATCCGCGAGGGCCGCTCCTCCTCGCCGGCCAGGAAGTCGATGCGGGTGCAGACCTCCTCGATCACCTGTGCGCCCTCGGCGTCCAGATGGCCGCGGTCCCGGGCCAGGCGCACGTAGGGGAGCACGCGGCGCGTGACGTAGAACGTGGCCCAGTCCTCGTCGTCGCCGTTGTCCAACGGCAGGACCGCGATGTACCCCGGCCAGTCCGCGCCGAAGCTGTGCGCGCCGCGGGCGTGCAGGGAGGCCAGCCGCCGGCCGAACTCCTCGGCGCCGTCGGGCGTCGGGCGCCCGGGGGCGACCCAGGAGGTGACCAGGATGTCCTCGGCGACCCCGAGGACTTCGGGGACCCGCACACCGCCGGAGGTGCCGTCGGCGCCGACCGCCTCGCGCAGCCAGCGCAGACCCGCCGCCTCGGCGTCGAAGTACCCGGGACCTGCGATCTTCTCCGCGTGCTCCAACGTCTTGACGAACGCCGCCCCGCCGCTGAAGAACTGTATGCGGTACGTCTTCCCGAAGGAGCCGCCTCCGATGGCGGCCACGCCGAGCACGGCCCTGTTCAACAGGGCGGCCACGCGGTCCGCGACAGTACTCGCCATATGGCGATCGTAGCCGCAGGTGACGGCTCTGCCGGCGGAGTAAGTCCGAACTGCGCCGGTTTGTGTCCAGGAGTTTTCAGCGATTATGGCGAAACAGCTCACCGCATGCCTCATACGCGGGGCTGTACGGGCCCTAACGCTTCACGTCGTCCGGCAGCATCGCGTGCAGGGCGATGGAGACCACGCTGATCACCAACGCCCCGATCAGGGCCGCCGCGAGACCGTCCACGTGGAAGCGCACCTGGTAGTGGTCGCAGATCTTCGAGGTGAGCAACAGCATGAGTGCGTTGATCACGAAGGTGATCAGCCCGAGGGTGAGGAGGAACAACCCGAACGTGGCGATCTGCACCAGCGGCTTCACCAGAGTGTTCACCGCGGCGAAGATGATCGCCACGATCAGGATGGTGAGCACCTTCTGCCGGGTGGCGTTCGGGGCGTTCGGCTCGACCAGGATCTTCACGCCGGAGACCACCAGTGTGGTGACCCACAGGGCGATACCGTTGATACCGATCTTCAGCAGCAGATTCTTCATCGCGGCATGCTCGCACGGCGCCTAATCGGGAGTCGAGGGCTTGACACGGAGCCGTTCTTCCTCAACAACGGAACATGAAAGCCACTTCGTCCGGCCCGGCCGGACACCCTCCGCGTTCCTTGATGCGCTCACTGTGGCGTAAGAGGACTTCGAGGGGACTCGCCGGGCTTGCCGAGGTCACAGCTTTCTAAGAAATCGACCACCGGTGCCGCGCACATTCCCGTGTACCCGTACTCTGGCAAGCAGACGGTGACTGGATTCCGTCATCGTCCACTGATGTCGCCTGATCGGCGGATGCAGAAGGCTGGTTTCACGCCTGGCTATCAGGGTCGGTATCCCACGAACGGCCCTGAATTGGTTCATGAAGGGTTTTGCCGGATATGCTCACACCATGACTGCGGTGGAACAGCGGCTCGGCCACAAGGTCAAGAGCCTCGAACAGGAACTCAGCGGGGCCAAGGACGCCGTGCTTCGGCCGATGGGCGTGACGGTCCCCCAGTACACGGCCCTGCTCGTCATCAATGACGAGCCCGGCATCAGCGGAGCGGAGTTGGCCCGACGTTGTCTGGTCACCCCTCAGACGATGACCACGGTCCTGGGCAACCTGACCCTCAAGGGATACATCGAGCGCCGCTCGGTGCCCGGCCAGGGTCGTGCCATGGAGACCACGATCACCACGGCCGGCAAGCGGATCCTGGCCAAGGCCGACAAGGAGGTGCTGGCCGTCGAGAAGACACTGGCCGGCACCATGGCGGTCAAGGACCAGGCCACGTTCGCCAAGCTGCTGGATCAGGCGCGCGCCCCCTTCACCAAGGAGGAGGCAGCGCCGAAGCCGGTGAAGCGGGCGGTGCGGACCACGGCGAAGAAGACCGCGAAGAAGGCCCCGGCCAAGAAGACCGCGGCGGCCAAGGCCGCCCCGGCCAAGAAGGCCGCTGCCAAGAAGACCGTGAAGAAGGCGGCCGCGAAGAAGACCGCCAAGAAGACGGCCAAGAAGACCGCGCGCTGAGCCACCCGGCTCACGCTCGGCGACAATCGGCAAGATCCCTGCTAGTAGGGCCCGGCGCGCAAGCGCCGGGCCCGAAGGATTGCAGGGGTCTTTTTTCGTGCCCGCACGCCCGCGCCCCTGCCCGCGCCCTGCCCGCACCCCTGCTCGGCGGCGCCGGCGAGGCCGCGCACATCAGTGCACTGCTCGCACATCAGCACATTGAGCCACTCCGGCCCCGGGTATCTCAACATCCTCAAAAGCAACTTGCGCCACTCCCGTCCCGCTAGCCCCACGCGCCACACCGGCGGGCTCGGACCGGAAACCCGGTCCCGCAAGCCGCTTGCCAACGCGACATATCGCGTGGTTACCTGGGAACCAGAAGCGTAGGCCACGACGTTGAGTGGTACAGGACCTTCGGTTCTGGAGAAAAACGACAAGGACAAGGTGGGGTCGCAATGCCCTTCTGGCTCAAGTGGGTGGCACTCCCGATCGCGGGCGCCGTCGTGGCGTTCTGGGTGATCACCGCGATCATCCACGCCATCCTGGGCTCGCTGCTGACGCTCGCCCTGGTGGTCGTCGCGGCAGGCGCACTGTACTGGGGATACAACAAGGTCATGATGGAGATTCCGGCCTACCGCCGGAAGAAGCTGCGGGACAAGCAGCGCAAGGGCCTGTACTAAAGGCTCGGGCGGCCGAGCGGCCGCCGCGCGGTGAGGGGACTGGCGCGTTCCGTGTGTCCCGTGCGACCCGTGTGACGCACGGGTTCCACGGGACGCAGGGCGTTGCCCGGGGCGGATGCGTGCTGAGGGAAATTGGTGAGACCCGCTGACGCGGGTCTCATTGTCGTTCCTTCCCTCGGGCAGGGCTTTTACTCCCCCGGATTGTCCGCGCTCAGGCGGCCTGATCGCACCGGACCGTATCGAGTCTCACCCCGGCGCATCAGGGTCCTGAAGTTGGCTTGATTCAGTCGTTGCGAACCAAAGCTCTGCGATCCGTGGAACCCGAGCGCGGGTGGGCCCGGCGGAACCGAATCCGCCGGGCCCACAACCGTTTCAGGCGCTGTCCCTACCTCTAGCCGTTCTACTCGACGACCTCCACGACCTGCACGGTCTCCTTCGTCTCCAGACCCACGGCCTTGCCGTTCTGCTCCGGCAGGGTGGCGCGGCGCAACGCCTGGTCCCCCATCGAAGCAAGCATCTGGCGCGCCAGACCCAGGCCGGTGCCACCCATCGTCAGGGCTTTGCTGAACACGTCCGTCACGCCCTCGGCGCCGTTGAGCAGCACCATGTGCTCGACGTTCTCGAAGGACTTGGCGCCGGCCGCGACCACCATCGGCAGCTGCGAGACCAGCTGTTGGGTGATGATCGCTTCCTGGTGCTCGGCCAGCGCCTCACCGCGGGCCTTGATCGCCTCGGCCTCGGCCAGACCCAGCGCCTGTGTGGCGTCGGCCTCGGCCAGACCGCGGGCCTTGCGGGTCTCAGCCTCCGCGATGCCCTCGGCCCGGCGCGCGTCCGCCTCGGCCAGACCGCGGGCGCGGCGCCCTTCTGCGTCGGCGAGAGCCTGGGCTTGCGCCGCGTCGGCGGACGCCTGACCCAGCGAACGCTTCGCCTGCGCCTCGGCTTCGGCTGCCGCCTTGACCCGGCCGGCTTCGGCGACGGCTCGCAGTTCGGTCTCCCGGGCGTGCGCCTCGGCCTCGTGGATCTTCGCCTCGCGGTCGGCCTGCGCGACCGTGACGGTCTCGTACGCGCGGGCGTCGGCCGGCTTGCGAACCTCGACCTGCAGCTGCTGTTCCTTGCGCTGCGCCTCGAGTTCGGCCACGCGCGTCTCCTGGACGACGACGTCCTGCCGCGCCTGCGCGTCGGCCAGCGGTCCGGCCTGGCGCGCACGGGCCTGCGCCTCCTCCACCTCGGCCTGGTAGCCGGCCTGCTGGATGCTCGCCTTGCGCATCGCCTCGGCCTTGCGGGCGTTGGCCTCCGCCTCGGCCTCGGTGGCGCTCTGGTCGGCGGCGGCCTGCGCGATGCGGGCGTCCCGGGTGACGGCGGCGGCGTGCGGCGCCGACAGGGCCTTGATGTACCCGGTCGGGTCGTCGATCTCCTGGATCTGCAGCGAGTCGATGATCAGGCCGAGCTTCTCCATCTCGGTGCCGCTGGTGGCGCGGGTCTGCTCGGTGAGCCGCTCGCGCTCGCGGATCATCTCCTCGACGGTCAGACCGCCGACGATGGAGCGCAGGTGCCCGGCGAAGATGTTGTGGACCCGGACCCCCATCTGGGCCTGCTGGTCCAGGAACCGGCGCGCGGCGTTGGCGATCGAGGCGTGGTCGTCGCCGACCTTGAAGATCACCACACCCTTGACGTGCAACGGGATCCCCTGCCGGGTCACACACTCGACCTCGAGCCCGGACTCGTTGAGATCCAGCGACAGCCGCCGCACCACCTGCACACCCGGCAGCACGAAGCTGCCGCCCCCGGTGACGATGCGGAAGCCCAGCCCGTCATTGCCCGCGCCGCGGTGCCGACGCCCGGAGACGATCAGCGCCTGGTTCGGCTCGGCGACCCGCCACATGGCCTTGAACAGGAATACGAGCATTGCGATGAGGAGTACGGCTCCCCCTGCGACGTACGGAACGGCACTGGACACCGTTCACATCCTTCCCGTGTGGCCTCCGTACCGTGCGGAGTGCCAAGGAAGTTCTACTCCCGGCGAAGGCGCCGAAGAACGGCTCCAGCGTTTGCATCGCGCTTGCGTTTCTCACAGCACCCTCACACCCGGAACATGCATGCCTCACGCATTCAATCGAACCCGCCGGGCCGATAGCTGAGCAGGTCACCGGGCTGGCAGTCGAGCTCGCGGCACAGGGCTGTCAGGGTACTGAAACGGATCGCCTTCGCCCGCCCGTTCTTCAAAACGGAGAGGTTCACCACGGTGACCCCGACACGGTCGGCGAGTTCGGTGAGCGTCAGCCCGCGCCGCTCCAGCAGCCGGTCCAGATGCACCCCGATGAAGTGGACTTCGCCGTTGTCCGGCGGCATCAGACGACGCCCTCCAGGTCTTCGCGCATATCGCTGCCGACGCGCATGATGCGGGCCAGGGACAGCAGGGCCAGTCCCGCGCCCAGGTATGGCCAGGTGACGTTCCACGAGAAAGACATCGGGCCGTCGGCCATGGAGGCCCACAGCCTGTGCGCCGCGAAGACCTTGGCGGTCGGCGTGAGGACGGAGTCCACGATGAGGAACCATCCCAGGACTCGGAGTCTGGTCGCGAAGCCCGGGGTGTACAGGCCCTGTCGCTCGGCCAGCCGGAGAGCCAGAAAGGTGATCAGCACCGCCGCGATCACGGTCACCGTCCCAGGCAGGTTCTCCAGTGTGTACCACCAGCGTTGGCTGGTGGACGGCTTGTCGGTGCACAGGCGAAAGTCTGCGGATCCGATGTTCACCCCCGCGTGGGGGTGGAGCCATGAGGTCGCACTGGTATCGCCACCCGACTCGCCGCTGTCCACGCAGATGAAGACCCCGTGCCCCCAGCCAAGGATGCTGCCGCTGCCGAACAGCGTCGCGACGACGCTCACTCCGAAGCCGAGAACGATGAGGCTCAGCACCATCCAGTTGAAGGATGCCAAGGGTTCCAACGGGTTCCGGACCTTGCCGGCTCTTCTGTTCGCGACCTTCTTCGCGACACCTTCCACGATCGTTCCCCCATATCGAAAGTCGATGGTATCGAGAAACGATGCCATCGATATTCGATAATCGCAAGACCCTGAGAGGTCCGCCTACATCAGCTGTTCCACGTACACCGTCCGCGGCGCCTGGTACTCCACGACGACCACGATCGCGTTCTTCGCGATCTCCGTCCCCGGCGTCATCGCGTACGCGTGGAAGGCTTCCGTGCCGCCGCGGACCTCGACCATCACCTCGCCGACCAGCCCCGGCGCGATGCGTCCCGTCACCCGCCCCTGCTTGCCGATCATCGGCGCTCCCGTCCCTGGCATTGACGCGGATCACGGTACGCGCGCTACGGTGTCCACTGAAACCACATACACGCGGGAGCTCGGGCGAACCGGGCTGAGAGGACGGCTGGCGCCGTCGACCGCCGAACCTGTCCGGGTAATGCCGACGTAGGGAGCGCCGCCATGACGGCTGTCAATGATGTGTCCGCATCGTCTGAATCCACCGAATCATCCGATTCCGCTGGTACCTCTGATTCCTCTGGTTCCTCAGCTTCGAGCAAGACCTACCTGCCCTCCGCCGTGCGCCCCGAGCTGCGCGTGCCGATGCGCCAGATCGCGCTGACCAACGGCGACTCGGTCGTCCTGTACGACACCTCCGGTCCCTACACCGACCCCGAGGTGCGCACCGACGTCCGCTTCGGCCTGCCGGCGCTGCGCGCTCCGTGGATCGCCGAGCGCGGCGACACCGCGGAGTACGACGGCCGGACCTGGCAGCCGACCGACGACGGGCTGAAGTCGGCCGACCTGCGCAACCTCGACGCCGTGTTCTCCGGTGGACGCAAGCCGGTGCGCGGGACGGAGGAGCGGGGCGCGGTCACGCAGCTCGCCTATGCCCGGCGCGGCCTCGTCACCGCCGAGATGGAGTACATCGCGGTGCGGGAGGGGGTCACCGCGGAGTTCGTGCGGGACGAGGTCGCGCGGGGGCGGGCGGTCATCCCGGCCAACGTCAACCACCCCGAGGCCGAGCCGATGATCATCGGCCGCCACTTCCTGACCAAGGTGAACGCCAACATCGGCAACTCCTCGGTCGCCTCCTCGATCGAGGAGGAGGTGGACAAGATGGTGTGGGCCACGCGCTGGGGCGCCGCCACCGTGATGGACCTGTCCACCGGCCGGAACATTCACACCACCCGCGAATGGATCCTGCGCAACAGCCCGGTCCCGATCGGCACCGTGCCGATCTACCAGGCGCTGGAGAAGGTCAACGGCAAGGCCGAGGACCTCACCTGGGAGGTGTTTCGCGACACCGTGATCGAGCAGTGCGAGCAGGGCGTGGACTACATGACGATCCACGCCGGCGTGCTGCTGCGCTACGTCCCGCTGACCGCCAACCGCAAGACCGGCATCGTCTCGCGCGGCGGCTCGATCATGGCCGCCTGGTGCCTGGCGCACCACGAGGAGAACTTCCTCTACACGAACTTCAGGGAACTGACGCAGATCCTGGCGCGCTACGACGTCACCTACTCCCTCGGCGACGGCCTGCGCCCCGGCTCCATCTATGACGCCAACGACGCGGCCCAGTTCGCCGAACTGACCACCCTCGGCGAACTGTCGAAGATCGCCCGCGAGCTCGGCGTCCAGGTGATGATCGAGGGCCCGGGCCACGTCCCGATGCACAAGATCAAGGAGAACGTCGAGCTCCAGATGGAGCTCTGCGACGAGGCGCCCTTCTATACCCTCGGCCCGCTCACCACCGACATCGCCCCCGGCTACGACCACATCACCTCCGCCATCGGCGCGGCGATGATCGGCTGGTACGGCACCGCGATGCTCTGCTACGTGACGCCCAAGGAACACCTGGGCCTGCCCAACCGCGACGACGTCAAGCAAGGCCTGATCGCCTACAAGATCGCCGCCCACGCCTCCGACCTCGCCAAGGGCCACGAAGGCGCCCAGCGCTGGGACGACGCACTGTCCGACGCCCGTTTCGAATTCCGCTGGGAAGACCAGTTCAACCTGGCCCTGGACCCCGACACCGCCCGCGCCTACCACGACGAGACCCTGCCGGCCGCCCCCGCGAAGACCGCGCACTTCTGCTCCATGTGCGGCCCGCACTTCTGCTCCATGCAGATCAGCCGCAACATCGCGGAGCAATACGGCGACCAGATGGCCGCCACCGACGACGGCGAGATCAAGGCCGGCATGGACGCGAAGTCCGCAGAGTTCCTCGCCTCCGGCGCGCAGGTCTACCTGCCTCTCGCGGACTGAGCGCGCGGCTCACCAGCCCACAACGTGACAGGGCCCGCATATACCGGAGATGATGCGATATATGCGGGCCCTGTGATGTGCCGACGGTCACCCACCATACACGGGTTTCCTCGCAGCGTTGCCAGACTGGCCCGAAGACCGAGACGCTAGGGCCCATGTCTTCTTCATCTACGACTTCACCGTCAACTTCACCGTCAACTTCATCGCCGTCCGACTGGACCGCGCCGATCTTCGAACGCACCGAGAACATCCCCGCCGACACCGAACGCGAGAGCCTCGAGCACTATCTGGACTGGCACCGCGAAACCCTCCTCTGGAAATGCGGCGGCCTCACCGCCGACCAACTGGCATCCCGCCCCCTCCCCAGCACAGAGCTGTCCCTCCTCGGCCTGGTCCGCCACATGGCACTGGTGGAGCGCTGGTGGTTCCGCATCCAATTCCTAGGCCAGAAAACCCTCGAGGAGCTCTTCACCACCGAAGAAGACCCCGACGGCGACTTCCACAACGGCACCCCAGCCACCGCCGAATCCGACTTCGCAACCTTCCGCGAAGAACTCACCCACTCCCGCCAAGCAACCCACCACCGGGCCCTCGACGAAATGTTCGAAGGCCGCCACCACACCCTCACCCTCCGCTGGATCTACCTCCACATGATCGAGGAATACGCCCGCCACCTAGGCCACGCCGACCTCCTCCGCGAAGCCATCGACGGCGCCACCGGCGAGTGACGGGGCTCCGTGCCCGGGCCCGGGCCTCGGCATGGCTCACGGCATAGGCTCGAGACGCCGCAGGCACCTCGGGCTAGTTCCGGCACAGACTCTGCCCTCCCCGCGGGTCCTCTAGACCCGACCAGCCGCGGCTCTCTGGTCTGTCCTGGCACGATCCCCGACTTGAGCCTCGACATAGCCCTTGCCTTAGCCCCTGCCCTAGGCCCGAGAAGCCGCGGCTACCCTGGTCCCCATGCCAAGCCCGAGACCCGCGACGATCGTTGCCATTGCCGCGCTCGCCCTGACCGTCTCCGCGACCTCGTCCGCATGCGGCGGAGACTCCACTCCGCCGCCCCTGGCTCCGGTCGCAACGGGCTCAACGAGCGCCGGCGGTGCGACAGCCAGCGCCCAGGGCTTCGTGGTCCCCGGCGTCCCCGACCCCTGCGCCCTGCTTTCCGCCGACCAGGTGGTGCAAATAGCCCACCTTCCCGACGGCGTGAAATCCGGCGCCATAGCCTCCACGAGTGGCGGCCGCAGCTGCGCCTACAACGCCGGCCATCCCGACACGGTGACCATCTCCCTGACAGCCGTCACCAAATCCGGCTTCGACGCCTTCCGGGCCACCATCCCCGCCGGCACCGTCACCGCCATCCCCAACCTCGGCGACGAGGCCTACCGCAGCACCCAGACCCCCGGCGTCATCGACGTCTACAAGCACGGCTTCGACCTCAACATCGCAGTCATCCACGCTGACAGCTACGCCAGCGCCACAGACGACGCCAAGGCGGTAGCGCTCGCGGCGGTCGGCAAGGTGTGAGCCCGGACGGAGCCGGCCGCCGACCGGACTGGGACGCCGCCGGAGCCGAGCCGCCCGAACCGACCGAGCCGAAGCCGCCCGCCGACCGAGCCGAGCCGCCCGGTGACCGAGCCGAGCGGGTCGACCGAGCCGAGCCGAGCCGCCCGCTGACCGAGCCGAGCCGCCGAGTCGAACTAACCAAGCCGGCCGAACCGCCGAGTCGCGCCGAGCCCCTGAGCTTGTGATTCCCGGCTGCCCTCCACGTGACTGCTATCTGGAGCACGTGGAAAGTGGTGCCTCGCGTTGTCAGGGCTTCGCTCGAACGGCCCAGCCGCCTCAACCACTGAGCCGCCGAGCCGCCGAACCGGGCTGGCCGCATCAGCCCTGCCAACCACACCAGTCCGGCCGACCCGACTCGACTCGGCCCGACTCGGGTCCGAGACCCCTACCCCTTCTTCGACCCCGTCGGTGAAGCCGACCCGGAGGGTGCCGGAGGTGCGGCGGGAGCCGGCTTGGTGGGCGCCGGGGGGAGTCCTACCAGGGTGTTCTGGTAGGCGACTACCTGTTGCCAGGCTCGGGCTTGGGCGTTGGCGGAGGCCAGGTTCGGGGGGAGCCAGAGGTTCTTGACTGTGTCGGTGGAGTAGCCGAGGGACTTGAGGTCGCTTTGGTTGGGCATCCACATGGTGGCGCTGGGGGCTGCGCTGCCGCCGGGGACTTCGCGGAGTTGGGCGTTGAGGGCGGCGTGGAATTTTGCGGCGTTGAGGCCGGAGTCGGTGTAGAGCTTGGCTTCGGCGGTTTGTTGTTGGGTGGGGGCGTTGGTTTCGCTGAGGTCGGGGACGTAGCCGAGCCAGGAGCCGGAGCCGGTGCTGCGGCGGGATGCGGCGGCGGGGAACCAGTAGTCCGCGCAGGGCCCTGCGCAGGCGCCGTCGATCAGGAGGCTGAGTTTGTGGTCGTGGATGGTTTGGCCGATGGCCAGGCCGGAGGCCAGGTCGCCGCCGGTGACGGTGGCGCGGACGGCGGTGGCTCCGGTGCCGAGGGCCGTGGTGAACTGGGCGGCGCTGTCGGGGGTCACCGTGCCGACCAGGACGAGGGTGCCGCCTTCGCGGGTCCAGTGGCCGGCGGTGTGGCCCTTGGTCACGGCGTCGGCGGTGGGCAGGGCGCCGATCTTGTAGGGGTCGGCGTTCGACGAGGAGGAGGAGCAGCCGGCCAGCAGCGCGGCGGCGGCCAGAGCCGTCAGGCCGAGGCCCGCGCACGCCGGGACCCCGCGGGATGTCAGGAATCTGCGCATACCGCCCATATTGGCGCCGTGCACGGCTCGCGCCAGGGAGACTCGCCGCCAACGGGCAGGGGGGAATCAACCGCGGGAATCAACTGCGGGGAATCAACCGCGGGAATCAACTGCGGGGAATCAACCGCGGAGAAAGGAAGCAGCCTCGGAAGCAGGAGGCGGGCTCACCTGAAATCAGGCGCGCCGTCGGACATCAGCCATCGTCGCCGAGCACCGTCGACCGCAAACCGCGCCCCTCAGCTCCCCTGCGGGCGGGGCGGTATCGAAGGCAGCGGGCTGATCAGGCACGGTCCGCCCAGGAACGTTCCGGTGTCCATGTTCACCGCGCGACCTTCGGCGTAGATCATCGGGCCGGTGATGTCTTCGGCGGGGATGTCGAACACCAGGGGGATCGGGGAGTGGCCGTGGACGATCTGCGAGCCGCCGAACTCGGCGAGGAACTCCAGGGCGTTGGTGCCGTCGTCGGCGAAGGCGAAGCGCGCGGTGACCAGGTGGGTCAGGCGGTCCCAGGCTTCCAGATCGGTGTACTCGCGCAGGACGGCTTGGACCGTGGCGTTCACGGTGGCGATGTCGCCGCCGAGTTCGCGGTAGGTCACCGTGTCGGAGTGGATGAGCAGGTGGTCGTCGACGAGCGCCATCGCCGGGAGGGACTCCAGCCACTGGGCGTGCTCTTCGGTCAGGGCGCGGAGGTCCTTGGGCTGGCCGCCGTTGCCGAGCCAGCGCTCCTGGAACTTGTCGGCGCCCGGGCCGGTCAGGCGGTAGGACGCCAGGAGCATGACCTCGTGGTTGCCGAGCAGGCAGTCGACGCGTCCGCCGTGCTCCGGCGCCTGCTTCTGCAGGCGCATCACCGTGTCGATGACGCCGATGCCGTCGGGGCCGCGGTCGAACAGGTCGCCCAGGAACCACAGCCAGGCCGAGCCGGCGGCCCACTCGCCGTCGGCGTCGGTGATGCCGCTGCGGAACAAAGAGGCCTGCAACTGCTCGGCGCAGCCGTGCACGTCGCCCGTGACGTAGACCGGCCCGGCGGGCACGGGTCCGTTGATCCCGACCGTTGCGTCGAGAGTCAGGTCCATGGTGTCGTCGATCTCCAGGGTCATGGCCATGGGGTCGACTTCGGGCGTCGGCGGCGTCATGCAGGCCAGGCTAACGACAATGTGGCTTGTAGGTACACATCGGCGGTGGCCTGGGTTCGCCGAGACGCCGCGTAAATGAATACGTCTGCGCCGGGCATGCACATCGGAGTACGGTCGGTGACGAGGAGAGTGGTCTTCAGTGGCGTTCAGAGAATTGAAGCCGACGAGGGCCTCGGCGGGGAGCAGTCTGCGGGCGGTCAACACCAGCGTCCAGTCGGCTTGGGCCGCTCAACGCCGGAAACGCATCAAAGACTCCCTGTGGTGGGCCCTCCCTGTCACCATCCTGTGCGGCGTCATCGGCTCGGCGATGACCCGCCACGGTTATTTCGGCGTGGGCTTCGCCGCCCTGGTGCTGTCGGCCCTGGCGGATCTGGCCTACACCAAGCCCGATCACGTGAGCCTGGCCGGCCGCCGGGCCTCCGGCGAGGCCGCCACCGCGCGGGCGATCAAACCTTTGAGGTTCCAGGGCTTCACCGCCCTGCACGACCGCCGCCTGGCCTCCGGCGCGGTCCCCGGCATCCCGCCGGTGGACATCGAGCACCTGCTGATCGGCCCGGCCGGGGTGTTCCTGCTGGACTCGAAGAACTGGCTCACCGGACCCCAGGCCCAGATGATCGGCGACAAGCTGTTCGTCGGCATGGACAACCGCGAGGCGACCCTCAAGGCGCTGGATCTGGAGGCGCAGAACCTCACCTCGGCGCTGGGGCGGAACCTGCCGCGCGGGGTGAAGGTGGAGCCGGTGCTCGTCGTGCACGCCAAGGACCTGCGGCCGACCCCGCGCTTCCTGGACGGCGTCACCATCCTGCTGCCGGAGCAGTTCCCGTCGGTCTTCGGCCAGATGCGCCAGGTCATGACGGCGACCCAGGCCGCGAAGCTGGCCGAGACGCTGGATCGGGTGCTGCCGGCCCGCTCCGGGGACCGGCCGGTCCGCAAATGAGTCGCGCATGAGTCGCACATGGGTCCAGCGCCGAGCACGCGAAGCCTAAGTACCAGGCGTCCCGGCATCGGTGTCGGCCTCGTCGAACGGCTGCAACTCCGCCAAGCTCCACGTCAGCTCGCCGCTCTCCAACTCCGCGACCACGCCTTCGATCCACCGCAACTCGGCCTCGGTGACCGCGACCAAGTACTCGTCGTCCAGCAGCGTCACCTTCGGTAGCCCGTACTGCCGCGCCTCCGCCATACCCTGCTTCGCCTGAGCCAACGTCTTCGCGACGGTCTCACGCCGCTCGCTCAACGCGGCCAGCACCACCTCCGGCTCCAGCACCATCAGGAACGACAGCGCGGCGGGGAACTCCGGATACTCCGGTCGCGGCACGCGCACGATGTCGTCGATCCACGCCCGCGCCGCCTCGCGTCCGGCGTCGGTGAGCTCGTAGACGGTCCGCTCCGGGTACTGCTGGTCGCGCTCGGTCTCCCGGACCGCGATCAGCCCGGCCGCCGTGAGCCGCTCCATCGTCTTGTACAGGCTCGCGCGCTGTCCGACGTTGACGACGTTCTCCTTGCCCCATTCCTTGAGAAGCCGCTGCACGCCGTACGGGTGCAGCGGCTTGTAGCCGAGCAGGGCGAGGACCGCGAGGGCGAGCGGAGAGCGGCGGGTCGCGCCGGCCGCGGAGTTCTGAGCTGCTGCCATGCCCTCATCATAGCCACTGGGAGACTAGTTACAAGAAGGATAGTTGACAGGCAACTAGTGTCAGTGCAACTATCAAGAAGTCAGCACGAACCCCGGTCCCTCAAGCAGTTCCCGGAGAACACAGAGGGCAGATCCCGAGGAGCGCCCGAAATGAACAGCTCGATCTCCACCACCCGCACCGCCGCCGACGCCGCCGCCGAGCCGGTCCGCCTGCACGTCGACCACAACGCGGTCAAGCGCCTGGGCAACTGGACCAGCGCCGACCGCTTCGAGGTCCGCGCCCGCCGCGGCTCGGTCGTGCTGGACCTGCGCTCGGCGCAGCTTCCGGCCGGCGAGCTCGTCGTCGACCTGGACCTGGACCGCGCCCTGGTGAAGCTGCTGCTGCCCGACGACGCCGTCGTCGATCAGCGCGACATCGCCTGGAGCGGCAGCGGCAAGGTGAAAGACAGCGTCGGCCAGCACAACGCACGCAAGAACAAGGACGCCGAACCCGCCGCCGACGTCCGCCGCGTGCGCCTGACCGGCCGGATCCACAGCGGCGAGGTGCGCGTGGCACGCGGTGGCGTGGCGATGCTCGCCGCGATGTTCAGCCGCGAGTACGTCGAGGACGTCAAGCAGGCACGGCGCGAAGGCACCTGGCCGACCGTCGACGACCCGACCCGCGCCCCGAAGAACGCCTGATCGCAGTCATCCGATCGCAGACAACTGACAGTCAGCAAGAAGCGGCGCGCCCCCACCTCTGGGAGGCGCGCCGCTTCGGCATTCGCCCGGGCGCCGACCAGGGCCGGAAAGCATGAGAAGCACCCGCGCGTATTACGAAGCAGTCTCAGCTCGGCGCTCCGCGACAGCCGGATCGGCCAGGTGAGCGAGCATGGTCAAGGCCGCAGCCGATGCTGATCCGGCCGGGGCGGTGCAGGTGACCAGCGTCTGATCGGGCCGCTCGACGGCGCGCAGCGTCTGTTGCGTGACGGAGACAGTGCCGATCCGCGGATGCCGCAGCTCATAGACGGCTGTGGCGCAAGCCTGGACGCGGTGGTCGGCCCACAGCGCGCCGAATTCGGGGCTGGCCATGGTGAGCCGACCGATGAGCGCGGCGAGGGCGGGGTCGTCCGGATGTGCCCCGGCGACCAGGCGCAGATTCCCCACCGCGGCGCGGGCTTTGCGCTCCCAGTCCGCGTAGAGCTCGCGGGTGTCGGCGTCCAGGAAGACGAGCTCGGTCATGTTGACGCGCCGTCCGGGCACACCGGCCGCCTCGTAGTTCTGGTGGCCCGCCAGCAGTGCGTGACCCAGCGGGTTCCAGGCGAGCACGTCGCTGCGCCGGCCGAGGATGAGCGCGGGGACCTGCGGCATGGCCGCGAGCAGCTCGGTCAGCGCCGGATCCGCGTGTTCGGGCGCGGTGGGCCGCGCGGCGCGCCGCCGTCCCGCCGCCGCGGCCAGCGTGCGCAGGTGTTCGCGCTCGGGCCCGGTCAGCTCGAGGGCGGCCGCGATCGCGTCGAGGACCTGCGGGGAGGCGTGCCGGGACTGGCCCTGCTCCAGCCGGGCGTAGTACGACGGGCTCACGCCGGCGAGCTGCGCCAGCTCCTCGCGGCGCAGACCCGGCACGCGGCGGCGGCCTCCGTAGGAGGTCAGGCCGAGTTCTTCGGGCTGGACCCGGGCCCGGCACGTCTTGAGGAACGCTCCGAGCTCCCAGACTGCTTCGCGATCACTCATGACACGATTCTCCGCCCGGATCGCCGCGCTAGCCGCACCCTGGCGCGGTGTGGCTACCGATGCCGAAGGCTGCCGATAGTTGCCTCATGAACGAGATCAAGATTGGCGACGTGACCGTCGCCAGGGTCGAAGAGATGCACGGACCCGTCGGCATGACCCCGGAGCAGTTCTTCCCGGGCTGGACCGGCGAGGCCTGGCAGGACAACCGCGATTGGCTCGTGCCGCACCACCTCGGGGACGAGGACGGGCAGGTGCGGGTGGCGTTCCAGACCTACGTGCTGCGCAGCGAGGGCCGCACGATCCTGGTGGACACCGGCGTCGGCAACGACAAGACCCGGCCGGCGGTCGGCGCCTGGGACCACCTGTCCCTGGGCTACCTGGAGAACCTGGCGGCGGCCGGCGTCCGCCCCGAGGACGTGGACCTGGTCGTGAACACCCACCTGCACGTCGACCACATCGGCTGGAACACCCGGCTGGTCGACGGGCAATGGGTCCCGACGTTCCCGAACGCCACCTACCTGATGCCGAGGGTGGACTTCGAGCACTTCGACCCGGCGAAGAACCCGGGAATCGCCGGCAGCGTCAACGAGAACGCCTTCGAGGACAGCATCGAGCCGGTCCGGGCGGCGGGGCGGATTCAGCTCTGGGAAGACGAACATCGGGTGGACGGCGCCTTGCGGCTGCTCGCCGCTCCGGGGCACACACCGGGTGCCAGCGTCCTGATTCTCAGCTCCGGCGAGGACAAGGCGCTGTTCGCCGGAGACCTGCTGCACACCCCGCTCCAGGTCGCCCATACCGAGTTCGACAGCTGCTTCTGCGAGGACCCGGCGACCGCGCAGGCGACCCGGCGTGACCTGCTTGGCTGGGCCGCGGACAACACCGCTCTGGTGCTGCCCGCGCACTTCACCGGGCAGACCGCCTTGGAGGTCGCGCGTGACGGCGACCGCTTCGCGATCAAGAACTGGGGCCCTTTCCCCGCCTACTGAAATCAGCTGTATCGCCTCGCCGGGTCCCTCCCGGCGAGGCGGCGGAGCGGCGCGAGGGAACGGAGTTTTCTTCGTCCCTTGATTCTGGTCGCGGCTACCGCAGATGCACGACGCCCCCTACGCTTGCCGCGTGAATGACGGAATCCGCGACCAAAGCGGCGGCGTGAGTTGGCAGCATGCCCGGTCCTGGGCGGACAAGAACCCGGTGCCGTCGCTGGTCGTGGGCGGTGTGGCCGTCCTGATCGTGCTCGGCTTGGTGGTTCTGGTGGCGATGAGGCTGCGCGGGAAGGACCGCTCGGTCCGGGTCCGCGGGCTGGTCGCGGTCGGAACGCTGATGGCGACCATGGTCCAGGCCTCCGGCATGTGGCACTTCTTCGGCAACGTCATGCACATGTCGCTGGCGTACAAGATCGTGATGTTCCCGTTCCTGGAGATCCTGATCCTGGCGTTCGGCCTCAAGGCGCTGGAGAAGGCCGAGGAAGCCGGCAACTGGCTCATCTACGCCACGATGCTCTGGATCCTGGCGATCTCCTCCGGCGGCATGTCGGCGAGCGACTCCTCGGGGTACCGCGAGGGCTTGTTCCGCCTGCTGGTCGCCGTGGTCATCGCCGTGCTGTGGACGCTGGACCTGCTGGATCTGTGGCTCAAGGCGCGCAAGAAGAAGGCCGAGGAAGAGGGCCGGCCGCTGGAGAAGGTCCGGTGGCGCTTCACCCCGCGCGAGCTCGGCATCCGGCTGGGACTGGCCGCGGCGGACGACTCGACGCTGTCCGATCTGGACGCCAACCGGCACTTCGAGCGCTATCTGCGGGTCTCCGACAAGCTGAGGATCCTCAAGGAGCACAACGCCAAGGAGACCTCGATCCACCGCATCGCCGCCCGCGAGGCGAAGGCCAAGGCCAAGCTCCAACGGCACGCGCGCCTGCACGCCGATCCCAGTGCCCTGATGAGCGCGCTCGGCGCCCAGGCGGTGGCGGACGCTCAAGTCCGGCTCGGCATCGACGAGGCGCAGACCGAACTGCGTCAGGCGAAGGACCGCGCGGAGGAGAACGCGGCGGAGGCTCAGCGCCTCACCGATCAACTTCAGACCGAGCGGGAGGCAGCGGCCGCGGCCGCCGAGGAAGCCGCGGCGAAGATCGAGCAGCTCACCGCGTCGCTGAAGGCCGACCAGGCAACGGCGCTCGCGGCCGCCGCGAAGGAGCGCTCCGACCTCGCCAAGGAGATGACGAAGCTCCGCGCCGAGCTGGAGGCGGTCCGGACCAGGACCGCCCAGACAGACCTCGAACTCGAGGCGACGCAACGGTCTCGGCGCGATCTGCTCGCCGAGAACGAGATCGAGCGGCGCGAGCGGACGCACATCGAGCAGCTGCGCAGCGACGAGAACGCGGCGGCGCAGCGCCGAATAGCCGATCTGGAGCGCGCCCTGGACGAGCTGCGCTCCCGGCCGGCGGCTGCCATCCCGGCTCAGCGTCCGGCGCCGGTCGCGGACGTGCCGCAGGAAGTGCCGCAGGAAATACCCACGCCGCCTCCGGTCTCCGCGCTGTCGCAAGCGTCTGAGCGAGTTTCCGAAGAGCTACCGGTCACCACGATGAACGGCTCCAGTCGCCAAGGCGCCAAGCAAGCCGTCTACCAGGTCGCCGACCAGCTGACCGACCAGGGCGCCAACCGCGACCACCCGTTGTTGAGCGAGCACGCGCAGACCCGCAACGACGCCGTCCGCGAACTCGCCGACCACCTCGGCTACTCGGAGTCGACAGTCCGCAAGCACGCGAAGGCCTATGTCGAAGACCGAAACGCGGCAGCCAACGGTCGGTGACACGGCGCTCGACGCTCCTACGCGGGCAGTTCACGCAACCGACTCACCGGCGAGAGCGCCAGCGCGACGACGACCGCCGCCGAGAACACCGCTGCCGCTATCAGGGCATCGCGGTCGCCGATCGCGCCGGACAACAGACCGGCGGTCAGCCCGCCGAGTGCGCCGCCGCCGAACAGCAGCATCCGGAAGCAGGCGGTCATCCGGCTCAGCAGTGCCTGCGGCGTCGCCGCCTGACGCAGGCTGACGATCACCACGTTCGCGATCCCCAGACCGAGGTACGTGGTGAAGAAGGACCCTGTCACCAACGCCACAACCACCGCCTTCGGCCCGCCGGCCACCGCGATGAGAGTCGGACCGGCGAGCAGCGCGGTCTGGGCGCAGAAGTACACCCGGCCCAGCCGGAAGCGCGCGATGACGGCGCGGGAGACCATTGCTCCGATCAGACCTCCGACCGAAGCCGTCGCGAAGATGGCGCCGAGCGTGGAGGCGGCTAGATGCAGCTCCTGTGTTCCGTAGAGCAGGAACATGGTCCAGACCGTGATCATCGAGAAGTTGCAGCAGAAGCCGACGAACGCCAGCCAGCGCAGGATCCGCGTGCCGAACACCCACGCCAGACCCTCGCGGATCTCGCGGGGCAGGTTCCGCTGTGCTGTCGGCGTGGGACGTGGCTCCTGCTTGCGGATCGCCAACAGCGAGGTGACCGACACCGCGTACGAGCACGCGTCCACGACGAGCGCGGTCGGCGCGCTCAGCACCGACACGAGCAGCCCGGCCAGACCGGGACCCGCGACGTCCGAAGCCGAAGAACTCATGCCCATCTTCGCGCTGATCTCGACATAGCGCCGCTCGTCGCCGTCCACGAGGGTCGGCGCGTAGGGCATCCAGCTGACGTCGAACATCACCGACGCGACGCCGACCGCGCACGCGATGACGAGCAGCAGCGGCATGGACAACTCATGCCGCGCGGCGAGGGCGGGAACGACGCCCACCAGCGCCATCCGGACCAGATTCGTCGCGATCATGACGTGTCGGCGCCGGACGCGATCCGCCCACGCCCCGAAGACCAGCGCGAAACCGATGTAGGGCGCGAGTTGCAGGAAGCGCAGGACGCCGACCTCGGCGTTGGACGCGTGGAACGTCGATATCGCGGTCAGCGGCAGCGCCAGGTTCGACACCTGTGTCCCGAGCAGCGACACCGTCTCGCCGAACCAGAACTTGGGGAAGTCGGCGGTCACCGGACGCTCCCCGCAGGGGTGGCGAGTTCGGCCACCGCCGCCGCGACGACAGCGACTTCCTCCTCGGTGTTGTAGTAGTGCGGCGACAGGCGCAGACACCAGTCGACGTCCTTGTCGCCGAAGTCGAACACGGCGAACTCCCGGAAACTGAGCGCCGAGTTGATGCCGCGCGCGTCCATCGCCGCTTTGAAGGGCTGTGGCTGCCAGCCCTGGATCGTGAACGTGACGAGGGCGCCGAGTACCGCACCCTGCTCCAGGACGCGGATGCCGGGGATCGCTCTCAGCCGGGTCCGCAGGTTCGCTGCCAGCGCCAGCGCTCGGGCGCCGCTGGCTTCCACGCCTACGCGCTCGGCATAGCGCGCCGCGGCTGCGCAGCCCAGCACAGTCGCGTAGGGGAACTCCCAGTCCTCGAAGCGTGCCGCTGTCTCAGCAGGCTGATAGGCATCTGGCGCGACCCACCGCGAGCCGTACATGTCGATGAACAGCGGCTCGTAGCCGGCGGACAGAACCCGGTCGGACAGATACAGGAAGCCCGATCCCCGAGGCCCGCGAAGATATTTGCGGCAGGTCGCGGTGAGCAGGTCGCAGCCGATCGCCTCGACGTCGACCGGGACCTGCCCCACGGACTGGCAGGCGTCCACCAGGTACAGCAGCTCCAGTTCACGGCAGTGCCGGCCGATCTCGGCGACCGGCTGGACCAGTCCGGAGTTGGTCGGGATGTGCGTCGCCGCGACGAGCCGGGGACGGTGCCGGCGCAGGAGATCGGCCATCGCTGCCACGTCCACGCCGCCCTCGGGGGCGTCGGGCGCGTGGACGATCTGCACGCCGAACCGCTTGCGCAGTGACAGGAACGCGATCTGCTGGGAGATGAAGTCGTTGCGGGTGGTCACGATGACGTCGCCGGGCTCGAAGGGGATCGCGGACACGCCGGTGGCGAAGGCGTGGGTCGCACTGCTGGCGAAGGCGATGTTCCGCGGTGCGGCGCCGATGATCGAAGCGGTCGCGGCGTAGAAGTCGGCGACCGCGTCGGCTTGCCGGGCTGCCGCCTCGTAGCCGCCGATCCGCGCTTCGAGAGCGAGATGCTCCAGCACGGGTCGCAGCACCGGAGCGGCGATCAGTCCGCAGCCGGCGTTGTTGAAGTGGATGACCTCCGCGCAGCCGGGCGTCTCGGCGCGCAGCTCTGCGACATCCAGTAGCGCTTCGGGGGCGATGGATGTAGCGCTATCATGTCCATTCATGAACGACGATAGCACCACGGTCGCACTGGCCGACAGCCTCCGGCGGCTCGCCGACCGGCTGTCTCCCGGCGACCGTTTGCCCAGCAGTCGCGAACTCATCGCAGAACACCAGGTGAGTCCGGTGACTGTGGCGCGTGCCATCGCCCGGCTCGTGGCGGAGGGTGTGGTCCTCACCCGCACGGGAAGCGGTACGTTCGTCGCTCCCCGGCCTCGGCGGGAAAGTGCTATCGCCGACACCGCCTGGCAGACGGTAGCGCTGGCGGACCGCTTCGTCGGTACCGACCAGATCACCGCGGCTCTCGGTCCGGCGCCCGAGGGCACGATCCTGCTCGACGGCGGCTATCTGCACCGCACGCTGCAACCGACCGGGCTTCTCGGCTCTGCCCTGGCCCGCGCCGCACGCCGCATCGACGTGTGGGACCGCGCGCCGGTCGTCGGGCTGGAGGCGCTGCGCTCGATGTTCGCACGCTCCGTCGGCGGTGGGGTGGGTGCCGAAGACGTACTGATCACCTCGGGAGGGCAAAGCGCGCTGTCGCTGACGTTCCGCGCGCTCGCGGCGCCGGGCAGCCCGATTCTGATGGAGTCGCCCACTTATCCGGTGGCGATCGAGGCGGCTCGCGCTGCCGGGCTGCGTCCGGTGCCGGTGCCGATCGACGATGACGGGATCCGGCCGGACCTGCTCGCGGAGGCGTTCGCGATGACCGGTGCCCGACTGCTGTACTGCCAGCCGACGTTCCACAATCCAACCGGAACCGTCCTCACCACTGAGCGGCGGCGCCAGGTCGTCGACATCGCGCGGGCTTGCGGCGCCTTCCTGATCGAGGACGACTTCGCCCGCCTGCTCGGCCACGGTTCGCCGGTTCCGCCGCCGCTGGCCTGGGACGACCGCGACGGGACGGTCGTGTACCTCACGTCGCTGACGAAGCCGGCGGCGCCGAGCCTGCGCGTCGGCGCGCTTGTGGCGCGCGGTCCTGTGATGGAACGGCTGCGTGCGCTGCGCCGCCTCGACGACTTCTTCGTGGCGCGCCCCATGCAGGAGGCGGCACTGGAGATCCTGGGCTCACCGTCCTGGGATCGGCATCTCAGGACTGTGAGTGCGGCGCTGCGCGAGCGCTGCGCGCTGGCTGCCGGAGCCGTGGCGATCGCGCGTCCGGACTGGACCGTGACGCGCGTGCCGGCAGGCGGGCTGCATCTGTGGATCCGGCTCGCACCCGGCGAGGACGACCTAGCCGTGGTGCGTGACGCCCGCCGCCGGGGCGTCGCCGTGAGTCCTGGACGCGGCACCTTCGCCGCCGAGGCACCTGCGGCGTACGTCCGCCTCGGCTTCGCCGCCGCCGCGGACCATGCCGAACTGACTGAGGGGATTCGGCGGCTGACCGCGTCGGGCTGACGCGGGAGACCTGCCTGCCGCCTTCCTGCGCTTCAGGCAGCGAAAGCGTCGAGCTCCACGGCGAGGTCGTCTCCGGTGAGGTCGTGTTGCAGAGCGCTGAGACGCTTGCCGATCTGGGGTAGGAGCTGCGCCTGATTGCCCAAGGCGACGCTCGCGTACTGGTGCTCCGGCGCGAGCAGGACGGCGGTGCGGAATCCGTCGAGCCGACCGTTGAGATACATCTGGCCGGAGGGTCCGAGCGCCCAAGCGAGGCCGTAACTCATCGGGTCCTCGGGGCGGGTGCGCGGACGCCGGATCTCCTCCAGCAACACCGGATCTGCGAGCAGCTTCTCGGCGAAGGAGAGGTAGTCGTCCGCGCTGGACCAGAGCCCGCCGCTGGGACGCCGTCCGCGCGGGTAGTCCTCGACGGCGAGCGGGGTCTGCTCGTCCCAGCCGGTGACCGGTGACGCCGGTGTTTCGAATCCGGTGCGGCGCAGTTCCCACGGAGTGAGCAGCGTGGTGTCGAGCGCCTGCTCGAAGGTGCTTTCGGTGACGGTCGCGAGGAGGTGGCCGACGAGGAAATAGTTGCCGTTGTAGTAGGACCAGCGCTCGCCGGGCGTCCGCTCGTTGCCCGCCTGGACCACCAAGCGCGCCGCTTCGGCCAGGACATCAGGACCCTGACCGAGGGCGGCCACGGTCGAGCCCTCCACCGATTCGCGCAGGCCGGACACCTGGGCCAGCAGCTGCTCGACGGTGATCGCCTGATCGGCGCGCCAGTCGCCAGCCAAGGACGGCAGCAGCTCGATGGCCGGTGTCGTCAGCGGAATCCCGCGCTGGGCGAACGCGCGGACCGTCGCCACCGCGGTGAGCGGCTTCGTCAGCGACGCGATGCGGAAGACCGATGCGCGGTCGGCTTGGATCGGTCCGTCGATCTCGAACGTGCGCCGTCCGCTTCGCGACACACCCACCACCATGCCCGCAGCCGTTATATCCATCCGCCGCCTCCATCGCCGTTCCGTCCGGAGCGAGCCGATCACTCCGGAACGCACTCTAAAACGGCACTGCCGGAGTCCCCGAAGGGACCCCGGCAGCGATGGCGTTCAGCGTCGAGGGATCTCGGCGCCTGCCCGGCTCACCTGAAGGAAGCGAGATAGCGGGCGTTCGGGCTGCCGACGCCGGTGGCGTTGTCGTAGCCCTGGGTCGCGTGCAGGTCGACGCCGTCACCGAGCAGGCGCAGCGACGGGGCGGTCGGCAGGCCGCGGACCACGGCCAGCGGGGTGTTCGTGCGCGGGTGGTCGGTCACGTCGGTGAACAGGCCGAAGGTCGCGCGCAGGTAGATCTCCGGGTTCGCGAAGCCGATCGCCCGGTGCTGGGCCTGCTGCGCGTCGGCCTGGATGCCGACGAAGGTCGGCGCGGCCAGGCTGGTGCCGCCGATGCGGGACTCGGCGTAGCCGGTCGAGCCGTCGGGCAGCTCCTGGGTGTAGCCCTGCAGGAAGCCGGTGCTCGGGTCGCCGTAGGCGGCGACGTCCGGGACCACGCGCTTGGGCGAGGTCGCCGTGCCGTCCAGCAGCGTGCGGGACAGCGAGGACGGGACCGTCCAGCTCTGGTACCACGGCTGCGCGAACACGTCGCTGGTGCCGCCGCCACCGCCGTAGAGGTAGGAGGAGGGGGTCCAGGCCGAGTTGCCGGTCGCCAGCGAGGAGCTGGCGGTCTGCCACGAGGTCTGGAACTGCAGCCGGTTGTCCGCGCCGATGGCCACGCTGGTGCCGCCGACTGAGGTCACCCACGGGGAGGAGGTCGGGTACTCGGCCTGCGAGCGCGAGGAGCCGTTGTCGGCTCCGCAGCCGCTGCCCGTGTTGTCGTCGCTGCAGTCACCGGAGGAGAAGTAGAAGCCGATGCCCTCCGCGGCGCCCTTCTGGAAGGTCTGCTCGTAGATCTGGATCAGCGCCGGGTCGAGGTCGACCGGGTTGCCCGACGGGTCCAGGAAGTGCATCAGCTCGCCCCACGAGTTGGACACCATGTCCGCCAGGTGGTGGTTCACGACCAGCTGCAGGGAGTCCAGCAGCCCGCCGTTGGCCGCGACGCCGTCGCCGGCGGTGTCGAAGCAGGAGTTCGCGCCGATGTAGAGGACCTTCGCGTCGGGCGCCATGCCGTGCACCGACTCGACGTCCAGCGCCTCCTCGCCGGCCCAGCCGTCCGCACCGCCGCAGGCGTCGGCGTCCGTCCACTGGCCGGGGGTGACGATCTCCGAGTACTGGCCCGGGCGGAACGGCTTGTCGCCGTGCAGGGACGCGTACTTGTTCGCGTCGGCCTGCATGGTCGGCAGCCCGTAGGCGTCCAACACCGCGACGGTGACACCCTTGCCGCTCAGGCCGCTGTCGCTGACGCCGTAGGCGCCGCGCACCTGCTTCGGCGTGTAGCCGCAGACCGCCCACGGCACGGACTTGCCGTTCAGCGCCGGCAGGCTCGTGGCGACCTGCTGCCCGCTGTAGTCCGAGCAGGGATAGGTACCCAGGTACGGAACGCCGTCGGCGGCGACCTTCGAGCTCTGCTTGTCGCGGGCGTCGGCGGCGTCGGAGTTGTTCGGCTTGTTGGCCGTCCGCTCCTGCGACAACCCGGTGATGCCGATGATCGCCGACCGCACCCCGGCCGGCACGCTGACGTCCCGCGACGGCGCCCGCAGCGAGCCATCGGAGGTGGCGTACTCGTGGAACGAGGTGTTCAGAGCAGCCGCGACGGCAGCAGTGCTGCCCTGCACGGCTATGTAGTCCTCGGTCTGCCCGGTGACGGTCAACCCGGCGCCACTGAGCCACGCCTTGACCGCCGCCACCTGCTCAGCACTGGCACCGAACCGCGCCTGAACCTGAGCCGGCGTCAGAAAGTGCTGATACGCCCCACTCTTGGGATCGGCGACCGACCGCGCGTAGTCAGCCAGCCCCTGCGCATCCTGCCCAGCCAGATACACCCGCACCGCCAACGGAGCCGCAGCCGGAGCCGCCCCCCGATCAGCACTCGCCGAAGCCCACGTGGGCCGCGAGCCAGAAAGCACGTCACTGCCAGCGGCATGCGCCGCACCCGCACCAACGACGAACATCGAACCAGCAGCCAACGCCCCCGCCACCGAAAAAGCAGCAGCAGCACGCCGGCCCTTACGAGAACCCCCAAGGCGAGAGGTCGCATTTGTGGGATTTACCACGTTGAGCTTCCTTCGTAGAAGCAGCACCCGCACGCACCTAAGGTGGCGGCCCGCACGGAGTACACAGCGGCGGATCATCCGGCTGCCTGCCTGATTCTGACGACGAACCACCCACCGCGACAGAGTCCTCACATCACGGAATGGCAAACAACCCCGGCACGAACCCCCCGAAATCGGGCGCTCTGGACACCACGCCCGAGCGATACGCCAAGAGCCCAGGCGCCGGGAATCCGGACCACCTGGGCTCTTGCGAAGTGAGCGGGCGACGAGAATCGAACTCGCGCTCTGAGCTTGGGAAATCCGTTGTGTTCGCGACAGGCCACGTAATCTAGCTGGACAAACAGGCGGCTGGAGGATCACGAACGTCCCGTCCACGGCTGATCCCTTAGCCGCGATTAACCGCGCGCCACCGCTCGTTCGGGCACGCGGCGGGCACGTGCCCGTGAACGCAACCATCGATTTCGAGGCAGTCGCCGGAACCATGGACATAGGCAAACAAAACGGCGGCTGCGATCCGCGCGCTAACAGCGTCCGTTCCGTGTGAGGTTTCGAGCGCGCGCACCGCTACCACAGACGCTTTTCAACCTCCCACGCAGACGATGGCCCCTTGCCCCCGGATCGGCGACTGTCGACGGGCGAGAGGTTCGAATCCTGCCATCACCTGCGTTCGGATCGACACGCGCGAGTCTGGGCCCTGATGCCTGTTTGCTGCCGTCCGGGCTCGTCCGCCGCTGTTGCTGTAGCGGCTGCTGTAGTCGAAGATCTGATTGCGCGGGTTCGTCACCTGCGCATGTGTCCGCGTGGGTACTTTGACCTGCCGTTTTGTCGTGGTTGTCTGTCGTCGTTGGTAGTCGTCGGCTAACCTTCCACGGCCCACAGACGGCCCAGATTCTCTCGACGCGAACTCTGCTGTACTGGCCTCTGACTACTAGCAAGCTCAGCCCGTTCAGCGGATGCTAGGGTCGTGGGCCACGACAGGAAGGGAATCGGCGATGACCGTCGTGGGTACCGCGGCAGCTTCGCTGGTGCTGCTTATTTGTCTCACCCTCGCGGCGGTCAGTGGCTACATCATGGTCGCGCCGAACAGCAACACCGAGATACGACCCAGAGTGGTCGGGGCATCGCTGCTCGCCATATTTCTCGCCATCGGCGCGGGCGTGGTGATGGCTCTTTTACGCGAACCTGTGGACACCTACTTCAACGCTGTCGGTGTCGGTACCTTCATCCTCGTCGGCGTATCAGTTAAGTACGGGCGAAAGTAGCTTCAGCGGCACCCCGAGGGGCGCAAGGCACGCTCTTCGCCTTGCGCCCCTCGGCGCGGTCTGGTGGTCGCATCGCGATGGCTGTCCGACGGAATGCCCAGAAGCGACCCACGTCCGCACACTCGATCCGCCGGCTTCCCGCCCGACTTGATTCGATCTTGGGCATTCCAGAGCGTCGGCCCGCCGGAGGCTTGCTCTTTGCTCGTGAACATGGTGTCGGCCAGCCTTCAGCGAGCCGCGCGCCAGGGCCGAGACCGTGAGCGGGCCGAAGACAGGAGCGGCGGGCTCGGGCAGGGCGCGCGGCTGCGCGTAGCGCAGCGGAGCGCCTTGAATCAGTAGAAAAACTCTTAACAGCTCCCTGACCGCCACCGACCACGGCCTGGGACTGGGGTCAACTGAGGGTGGAGCACGCGTGGTCGGAGCTGCTCCCTTAGCTCTGCCGTAGGTTGTCGGTACTCGTAGTCGCCGACCCTCCGTGACCGATGCTGGTCGTTACCGGGTTCAGCTATGGATATCAACTTGTCTGCGGAGATCTCGAGACCGGCCATCAGCTCCTCGGCGAGCTGCATCGGATCGGCGTCGAAGCCGACCCGGTAGAGCGCGTACATGCCCGGCTGCCCCATGCTGAAGTCTTCGCGGATGATGACGCAGTTACCAGAGGGTAGGCGCATGATCGCATCGCCGCAGGGTTCGGATTCGTCGACTCTCTGGTATCCGAGGTCAAGAAGGCGGGACGCTGGATCCAGGTCCGCAATCGCACCGAGGTAGCCCCAACCTAACGTAACGATCTCAGGTGGGATGTTGGCGATTTGCCGAGCTATCATGGCTGGCCGTCCAAAAGGTTGAAACTGTCGTGGCTGCGGACCCGGGGGCCGCCCCTCGCCTTGAATGCGTCGAGCATCCGGACCGCGTGCGCCTCCGACATCCGCGTCGGGATCTCCTTGGGCGTCAGCCACTCGAAAGCCTGCGCCTCATCGCTGGTGTGAAGCTCGCTGCCTGTCACCTTGCAGCGGAAGACGATCGCGACCACGTTGGCTTTCATGTCTTGTAGATGCCGGTCACGGTCTCTGGCTCAACGGTCAGGCCGGTCTCCTCGAAGACCTCGCGAAACAGGCCTTCGGGGATGGTCTTGCCCAGCTCCAGCACGCCGCCTGGCGGTTCCCAGGCAGGCAGTAGACGGCTGTCGCGTCGTCGTGAACCTTGCCTCTCGGCCACCGTTCGCCCGCAGCATCATCAGTCTCTGCTGCACGCACCTGAGCGATGAGCTGTGAGGGGCTGCCATCGCTCAACAGGTCGAATGCCGAGTTCCAATCGATGAGATCGAATCGGTCGATGATGATTGAGGCCCCGTCCGAGAGCACGGCAGCGGCACGAACTCGGGAAACAACGCGATCGCTGAATCCGGAGCCAGTACGAAGGAGCTAATGCGGCGAATGGGTCACTCAAGCTCACGGGCCGCGCTGATCTACCAGCACGCGACCGACAAGCGCGACCGCGTCCTCGCCGAGTCGCTGAGCGCCATGATCGAGCAAGTCCGATCGGGCACGCACACCGCGGACCCTAAAAACGCTGAGAGCCCAGGTACCGGAAAACCGGTCTACCTGGGCTCCAACAACAAGAGCGGGCGACGAGAATCGAACTCGCGCTCTGAGCTTGGGAAGCTCATGTTCTACCATTAAACTACGCCCGCGTAGGAAGCTGCGGGCGGGGGTCCGCCCGGCTGGCTGCCGTTGGGGGATTACTGTACCTGATCGGTTGTGGGTGCGTCACAGAGGTTGGGTTGAGTGGGGTCGGGTGGGGCGTTGGGTTGGGTCGGGGTGGCACGGTAGCGTTGGGTTTCGTGTTGCTCTCAGATAAGGACATTCGGGCTGAAATCGGTGCCGGGCGGGTGGTTTTGGACCCGTTCGAGTCGGCGATGGTACAGCCGTCGAGTGTGGATGTGCGGTTGGACCGGTTCTTCCGGGTGTTCGAGAACCATCGGTATCCGTACATCGATCCGGCGCAGGAGCAGCCTGAGCTGACGCGGTTGGTGGAGCCGGATGGGGATGAGCCGTTCATTCTGCATCCTGGGGAGTTCGTCTTGGCCTCGACGTATGAGGTCGTGACGTTGCCGGAGGATCTGGCGGCGCGGTTGGAGGGCAAGTCGAGTCTCGGGCGGTTGGGGTTGCTGACGCACTCCACGGCCGGGTTCATCGATCCCGGGTTCTCCGGGCATGTGACGTTGGAGCTGTCCAATGTCGCGACGCTCCCGATCAAGCTGTGGCCCGGTATGAAGATTGGGCAACTCTGCTTCTTCAAGCTGTCGTCGGCTGCCGAGAATCCGTACGGGTCCGCCGTGAACCAGTCGCGGTACCAGGACCAGCGGGGACCGACGCCGTCGCGGAGCTACATGCGGTTCCATCGGACGGACATCGCCGCTGCCGACAAGGCCGATGAGGCTGCGAAGGCGGCGACGGCCGATGAGGCGCGTGGCGGGGACTTCGGCAGCTGACCCAGCGCCCGCCGACCGGGTGAATCTGGGTCCGGAGACGAATACCGCGGCCCTGGTGCTGACACAGTGACGATGTGGTCGCCTTGTCAGCACGTTGGCCTTTCGCCCGTCCGGCGGACTCGCCCCTCACCCGTCCAGACCGGCTGCTCCGGGAGAATCCGGTGTTGCTGCTGTCCGCGCTTCAAGCTCCCGGTACGGTCGCGGGTCTGATCGCCACCTGGAATCCGGGATGGCGGCCGGAAGGGACCGCTGCCGACGCCGTCCCGCGACCGACGCGCGCGGGCGACGGAAACGGGGAAGGCGATGGGGAGCGCTCAGCCGCGGACCGAAGCGACCGAAGCGACACCGCCCTCAGGCAGCCAGAAGCCCTCGCCGAAGGCATCCGCTGGCACGGACCCCTCCGCCTCACCCCCATGCTCCGCGCCGACGCCGGTCTCCCGACCACCGGTCCGGCGGCGTCGCTCAGCCTCGCCTACGTCGCCGAGGCTCGCCGCAGCCGCAGCAAGATCACTGACAGCCGCCACGCCGACCTACTCCGCCTCCGCTACCCCGCGGGTTTGCCCGCCGGCGTCGAGGCCGAGGCGTGGCATCTGGTCCGCGGGCTGGCCAAGCGGCTGCGCGGTGTCGCCCGGCTGCCCGGCGGTCCGCTCCACGCCCCGCACGAGGACCCGCCGCTGCCCGGCGACGCCGACCACGCCGTCTTCAGCCACGAGATGCTCCCGTGGATCGTGCTGCGCGAGATCCTGCGCCCGATCGCCCCGGACCTGACCCGCGAGGTGGTCCCCGACGGCGGCGGCTACATCCTGCGGCACCGTGGTCTGCTGGAGGTCCGGGTGCGCCCCGCCGGTGCCCGAACCCGGCTTCCGCACGCCCTCCTGGACCGTGCCGACGAGGCGTGGCCGCGCAGTATCTACGAGTTCTGCGACGTGTCCGCCTACGCCCCGCGTCCCGCCGTCCCGCGTCCGCTCGGCGTGCCGGCCGCGCATCTGGCTCGCGCGGCGGCCGCGCTCATCGCCGAGGTCACAGGCGGTGTCCATCTCGACGCGGACGGTTTCCCCGAGGAAGCCAGGACGTTCACCACCCGATGACGCCCGGATGACATCGCGCTGACACGCCGCCGGGGGTAATGCCCACACCCCCGGTAATGAGGGTTACAAAAACCAAATACTAAGGTAGGCTAACTTTCGCACCCGAGGCGGTCGGGCCCGGGGCACCGAGAGTCCTTTGGGGGGCCTGCCCAGCCGTGAAGTCAGCCACCTTCTCCTCGCTGTCGATCCGTAACTACCGTCTTTTCGCCAGCGGCATGGTGGTGTCGAACACCGGCATCTGGATGCAGCGCATCGCCCAGGACTGGCTCGTCGTCTCGCTCACCGGCTCCGGCACGGATCTGGGCATCGTCACCGCGCTGCAGTTCGGCCCGGCCCTGATATTCAGCCTGTGGGGCGGCGCGCTCGCCGACCGCTACCGCAAGAACCGCATGCTGATGCTCACCGCGACGCTCACCGGGCTGTGCGCGCTGGTGCTGGGTCTGCTGGTCGTCTCCAACGCGGTGCAGCTGTGGCAGGTTTACGTCATCGCGCTGATCGGCGGCACGGTCACCGCCTTCGACAACCCCGCGCGCCAGTCCTTCGTGATCGAGCTGGTCGGGCCCGAGGACCTGCCGAACGCGGTCTCGCTGAACGCCGCCACCTTCAACCTGGCGCGGATGCTCGGCCCGGCGCTGGCCAGCCTGGCGCTGGCGGTCATGGATGTCGGCTGGGTGTTCATCACCAACGCCCTCACCACGCTCGCGATCATCACCGCGCTGGCGCTGATCCGCCGCGAGGAGTTGCACGCGCCGATCCCGATCGTGCGCGCCAAGGGCCAGTACCGCGAGGCCTTCAGCTACCTGCGCACCCGCCCCGACCTGGTCGCGGTGCTGGCGTGCATGTTCTTTCTGGCCACCTTCGGCCTGAACTTCCAGCTCACCAGCACCCTGATGGCCACCCAGACCTTCCACCTCGGCAAGGGCGTGTTCGGCCTGCTGAACATCATGCTCGCGCTGGGCGCGCTCAGCGGCGCGCTGGTCACCGCGCGCAAGCGGCGGGTCGGGGTGGCGCTGGTGCTGCTGTCCGCCTGCGGGTTCGGGTTGGCCGCGACCGTGGTCTCGCTGATGCCGAACCCGGTGCTGTACGGGGCGCTGCTGCTGCCGGTCGGGGTCATGACGATCATGGTCACGACGGCGGCCAACGCCACCATGCAGACCGGCGTCGAGCCGGAGATGCGCGGCCGGGTGATGAGCGTCTACATGATCGTCTTCCTGGGCGGCACGCCGGTGGGATCGCCGCTGGTGGGCTGGGTCGGGCAGCACTTCGGCGCCCGGTACGCCGTCGGCGGCGGCGGGCTGATATCGCTGGCCGCCGCGGTGATAGCGGCGTACGCGCTGGCCCGGGTGAAGGGCATGTCGGTGCGCGAGCGGCTGGCCGCGCACACCCCGCCGCGGCTCGCCGAGCGCCTGGCGGCCTGAGGGGCCGCCGGGCATTCCCGTGCTCTGCTGAGGGCGCGTCATCGGCTTGTCGCTATGTGTCCCGCCGCGACGACAGCTTTTTCTCGGCCGAGTGGCGGTTGACGCGGCCGAGAAAAAGCTGTCGTCGCGTATCGACACCGCGCCGGTCACACGCCGTATTGTGGGTGCTCTCACAAGGTGTGAAGCGCGCTGAGCAGTGCGGGCGGTCCGTATGCGGTGCCAGGCGTGCTGGGGGAACCTCAAGGAGACGCATGCGCCTGTTCGTGGCGATCACGCCACCCCGTGCGGTCCTGCTGGAGGTGCGGGCTGCGGTCGACGCGCTGAAGCGGGGCAACACCCCCGGAGTCAATGCCCTGCTGCGCTGGACCAGGCCGGAGACCTGGCACATCACGGTCGCCTTCTACGGCGAGGTGTCCGAGGACAAGGCCGCCGACCTGGTCGACCGGCTCGGGCGGGTCGCGGCGCGCACCACGCCGATGGAGCTGTCGCTGGCCGGCGCCGGCCGGTTCGGGCCGCGCGCGCTGTGGTTCGGCGTGCAGGGCCAGTGCGATCGGCTGGGCCGGCTCGCCGAGTCCGCCGGAGCGGCCGCGCGCCGCTGCCACATCCGGGTGGAGGACCGTCCCTACCGGCCGCACCTGACGCTCGCCCGCGTGAACGGCGTGCCGCGCGGCGTGACGCAGGACGACCAGACCGGACCGCTGGACCTGGCGCCGATCGTGGACCGTTTACGCGCGTTCCGCTCGCCGGGCTGGCTGGCCGGGGAGGTCGAGCTGTTCACGGTCGCCGAGGTCGCGGACGCCCCGCCCGCGGCGAACGGCGTGAACGGCGCCCACAGCGCCAACGGCGGTCCCTACAAGCGGTACGAGCGCGTCGCGCACTGGCCGTTGACGGGCCGTTGACCGGGCGCTGACGGGCACTGACCAGGCCGCTGACCGGACCCCGACCGGTCACTGAGCCGACCTGACCACCCGCCGACAGGCCGCCGAACCACCGCCGACCCGACGCTGATGCCAACCCGCCTCGCCGGCCGCACTACCCTGGAGCGGTGAACACACGTACCCGCTCCAGGGTCGTCAGCTTCGTGCTGGTGGCGATCCTCGCCGTAGTGGTGATCGCCGCCGCGCTGCGCTGACCGGCGCTCAGCCCAGGCGCTCCACGACGTAGTCGATGCTCGCCGTCAGCTTGTCGATGTCGTCGGGCTCGACCGCCGGGAACATCGCGATGCGCAGCTGGTTCCGGCCGAGCTTGCGGTAGGCGTCGGTGTCGACGATCCCGTTCTCCCGCAGCGCCGCCGAGACCTTGTCCGCGCTGATCCCCTCGGCCAGGTCGACGGTGCCGACGACCTGCGAGCGCTGCGCCGGGTCGGCGACGAACGGCGTGGTGTACCCGGTGCGCTCGGCCCACGTGTACAGCCGCGAGGAGCTGTCGGCGGTCCGCGCGGTCGCCCACGCCAGCCCGCCGTTGCCGTTCAGCCAGTCCAGCTGCTCGGCCATCAGGAACAGCGTCGCCACCGACGGGGTGTTGTAGGTCTGGTTCTTCGAGGAGTTGTCGATCGCGGTCGGCAGGCTGAAGAACGGCGGGATGTAGCGGTCGCTCGCGGCGATCTCGGCGGCGCGGTCCAGGGCGGCGGGGGAGAACACGCCGATCCACAGGCCGCCGTCGGAGGCGAAGCACTTCTGCGGGGCGAAGTAGTAGACGTCGGTCTCGGTGATGTCCACCGGCAGGCCGCCGGCGCCGGAGGTCGCGTCGACCAGCACCAGCGAGCCCTCGTCGGCGCCCGCGGGCCGGACGATCGGCATCGCGACACCGGTCGAGGTCTCGTTGTGGGTCAGCGCGTAGACGTCGACCCCGGCCTCGGCGACGGCCACCGGGTGCGTCCCGGGGTCGGCCTTCACGATCGAGGGGTCGGCCAGCCACGGCGCGGCCTTGACCGAGCCTGCGAACTTCGAGGAGAACTCGCCGAAGCTCAGGTGCTGGGACTTGGCCCGCACCAGGCCGAAGGCGGCGATGTCCCAGAACGCGGTGGACCCGCCGTTGCCGAGCACCACCTGGTAGCCCTCCGGCAGCCCGAACAGCTCGCTGACACCCTCGCGCACCCGGCCGACCAGGTTCTTCACCGGCGCCTGGCGGTGGGAGGTGCCGAGGATCTTCGCGCCCTCGGTGGCGAGCTTGGCGACGGCCTCCGGCCGCACCTTCGAGGGACCGCAGCCGAACCGGCCGTCGGCGGGGAGCAGGTTCTCAGGGATGGTGATGTCAGCCACGCGGTTCTCCGAGCGTTGTTGGTACAGGGGAGAAGTCGGGTGGCCCAGGGCGTCATTGGCCAAGGCCTGTTCGTATCGTAACCGGGATGTGTCCGGGATCCGGGCCGCATTCCGTGAAACGAGACACGCCGGTCCTCGGCGGGGCGTCTCAGGAGGGATGGTTGAGCAGGTCCAGAGTGTGGACGTCGGAACTGATCAGCCGGGCCAGGGCCGGGCTCGCGATCAGCTGGTCGAAGTCGAACGGGAGCGGCTCGTCGCTGTTCCGGTTCTCCAAGCCGGCCCGGATCTCGACGGTGTGGGTCGCGTCGTAGTGGATCACGACGTAGTGGTCCCGGAGCACCCCGGTCACCTTGGTCGCGGGACGGCCGTCGGCCAGCTTGAGGTTCGGGGGGCAGGACTTGCTGGTGCAGTTGCCGCCGAGCGACGGGATCTTGTCGAAGACCTCGATGGACAGGTCGTAGTCGCGGCCGTCGACGGACTCGCCGAGGTACTGGCCGGGCTGGAGCAGCGCGCCCGAGCCGCCGACCTGCGGGGTCATCTCCGAAGTCGGCATCGAGGAGAACAAGCCCGGAGCGGGGGTGATGGACTCCGCCAGCGGCCCGAGGCTCGGGTCGCCGATCAGCTGCTGCAGCGTGGTGAGGTCCTGCTCGCACACGGCGGTCAGCCGTTGCTGATCCGCGCTGTACACGCCCAGCCCGCCGCCGTACGAGCCGATGAGCTGGTACTTGCCGGTGCACCTCATGACGGTCTTCGCCGACACCGGGTTCGGTCCGGAACCGGTCGTGGTCTGCGCCTGGTGCCCGCCTCCGGCGCCCAGAACCGTCCCGGTCACCGCGACCGCCGCCAACGCCAGCGCGCCGCCGACGGTCCCCAGGACCCGTGTCCGCCGCCGGTGCTTCCGGTAGCCGTCCACCGCGCCCGGCACCAGGTTCAGGACCGGCACGCCGTCGTCGAAGGCAGTGCCGAGCAGATCGTGGATCTCGCTGCCGGAGCCGCCGGAGCGCAGTTCGTCAGTGCTCATCTCAAAGCCGTCCCTTCGGCGCGGTCGCGCGGTCGCGGTCGTAAGCGAGGAACTCCTCGCCGAGCAGCACCCGGAGCCTGGCCAGGGCTCGCGAGGCATGGCTCTTGATGTTGCCGGTCGAGCAGCCGAGCGCGGCGGCGGTGTCCTCCACGCTCAGGTCCTCCCAGTACCGCAGCACCACCACCGCCCGGGCCCGCTCCGACAGCTCGTCGAGGGCGGCCAGCAGCGCCAGCCGGTTCTCCGGGCGGTCGGGGTCGTGGCCGGCGCCGAGGCGTTCGGTGCCGGACAGCGCCGCCGCCCGCAGCTCGCTCTCGCGCCGCAGCTTGCGCCGGCTGCGGATGAACACGTTGATGAGCGTCTTCTGCGCATAGGCGTCGATGGAGTCCGCGTGCTTGGCACGGTTCCACGCCTTGCACAGGTTGAGCAGCGCGGTCTGCGTCAGATCCTGCGCACCGTGCCAGTCGCCGCACAGGAGATACGCGGTGCGCAGCAGATGGTTCTGCCGCGCCACCGCGTACTCGGTGAACTCCTCGATCCGAGCTTGATCACCCATGCGTTTCCCTCCCATGACCGTCAGCCGGGACACATGAGTCCCGCCGCCGCGGATCGGTTGCAGCGGCCGGACAACGGAAAAGGCTCCCCCGAATGGGGGAGCCCGGTTTTCTTCCGACGTCACTCGACCCGAGCCGGCTCCGTGCCGGCCGGGCCGCTCAGCCCTTGTACGTGTGGAAGCCGCTCGGCGGCACCATCGTCTCGAAGCCCTCGACGGTCTCCGGCTTGCGCGGGCCCGGGCCCACGTAGCGGGAGGACGGCCGGATCAGGCGGCCGGTCTTCTTCTGCTCCAGGATGTGCGCGCTCCATCCGGCGGTGCGGGCACAGGTGAACAGCGAGGTGAACATGTTCGCCGGGACCTGCGCGAAGTCCAGGACCACGGCGGCCCAGAACTCGACGTTGGTCTCCAGCACCCGGTCCGGGCGGCGCTCGTGCAGCTCGGCCAGCGCGGCCTCCTCCAGAGCCAGGGCGACCTCGTAGCGGGGCGCGTCCAGCTCCTTGGCGGTGCGGCGCAGGACGCGGGCACGCGGGTCCTGCGCGCGGTACACGCGGTGGCCGAAGCCCATCAGGCGCTCGCCCTTGTCCAGCACGCTCTTGACGTACTTGCGGGCGTCGCCGATCTCCTCGACGGCTTCCACCATGTGCAGCACGCGGGCCGGGGCGCCGCCGTGCAGCGGGCCGGACATCGCGCCGACCGCGCCGGACAGCGCGGCCGCGGCGTCGGCGCCGGTGGAGGCGATGACGCGGGCGGTGAAGGTCGAGGCGTTCATGCCGTGCTCGGCCGCCGAGGTCCAGTACGCGTCGATGGCCTGGACGTGCTTGGGGTCCGGCTCACCGCGCCAGCGGATCATGAAGCGCTCGACGATCGTCTCGGCCTTGTCGACCTCGCTCTGCGGCACCATGGCCTGGCCCGGGTGCTCGATCGAGCGCGCGGACTGGGCCACGAAGGACAGCGCCATCACCGCGGCGCGAGCGAGGTCTTCGCGCGCTTTCTCCTCCGAGGTGTCCAGCAGCGGCTGCAGACCCCAGACCGGGGCGAGCATGGCGAGCGCGGACTGCACGTCGACGCGCACGTCGCCGGAGTGCACCGGCACCGGGTACGGCTCCGCCGGCGGCAGACCCGGGTTGAACTTGCCGTCCACCAGAAGGCCCCACACGTTGCCGAACGTCACGCGTCCGACGAGGTCTTCGATGTCGACTCCGCGGTACCGGAGAGCGCCGCCTTCCTTATCCGGTTCGGCGATTTCGGACTCGAAGGCGATGACGCCCTCAAGGCCCGGTACGAAGTCGGACATGTGTACTCCCTCTGTTTCCTTGTGTGCCGCTCAACGTGCTGTGGCTCGATGCGGCCAGCTGGCTTGCCACGGTGTCGCCTTACCCGGCGCCAACGTGACGACACGGTGGTGTCGTGATTAGTGCGTCTCTCCTATAGTGACTCGCCACACAGGGTGCTCTGCACCGGGGGCAGTGCTGTGTCTGGAATGTCACACGCGTTACCGTGGGCCCGTGGACTCTGAAGCGCTCGCCGCGCTCCGCCGGGAATACGGCATCGGAACGCTGCGTGAACAGGACGCGGCTGCTGCACCCCACCTCCAATTCGCCCTGTGGTTGGAAGACGCCGTCCGGGCTTCGCTGCCCGAACCGAATGCCATGGTGGTCTCTACCACTGACCTCGACGGCCAGCCCTCCAGCAGGTCAGTGCTGTTGAAGGGGTTCGACGAAACCGGATTCATCTTCTACACCAACCTCGGCTCCCGCAAGGGCAGGGAGCTCGCGGGCAACCCTCGTTGCTCGCTGTTGTTCCCCTGGTACACGCTGCATCGGCAGGTGATCGTCATCGGCGCGGCGACGAAACTGGACCGTGCGGCCGACGAGGAGTACTTCGCCACCCGCCCCCACGGCTCGCAGATCGGCGCCTGGGCCAGCGAGCAGTCCACGGTGATCCCGGGCCGCGACTGGCTCGACAAGCGGGCCGCGGAGCTGGCCGAGCAGTGGCCCGAGGGCAGCGAGGTCCCGTTGCCGGACTTCTGGGGCGGCTTCCTGGTCCGTCCGGAGACGGTCGAGTTCTGGCAGGGCCGCCCCGACCGGCTCCACGACCGGCTGCGCTACAAGCGCGACGCGAACGGCGCCCAGGGCTGGGCCGTCGAGCGCCTGAGTCCGTGAGGTCTGGCGTGAGGTCTGGTGCGACCTTTGCTGCACCCTCCGCTGTGACCTCCGCTGTGACCTCTGCTCCGAGGTCTTCCGCGACCTCGGAGCCGATCTCTCAGCTGGCGCCGACCGGCTTCACCTTCGTCGGGTCGACCGCGATCCACACCGCTTCGGCGCTCGCCACCGGTTCCCCCGAAGGGCCGTAGAGCGCCGAGACCGTGAACGTCTTCCGTCCCTCGGTCCGCACGTGCCTCCCCAGCACCACGTAGGGCTCGCCTGCGATCAGCGGCGCGTCGTCGAGCATTTCCACGCTCATCCGCCCGAGCACCATCGGCCGTCCGGCCAGGTCGCCGGCGGACCAGCCGCCCGGGCAGTCCAGCGCGGCCCACACGAACTCCGGTCTCAGCGTGTCCGGCGCGGGTATCCAGGGAGCCGCGACCACGTCCTTGCGTCCCGGCACCGGTCCGGGGAAGACGTGCAGCCCGGTCGGATGGTCCGGCCCGCAGACGAAGCAGGTCAGGAAGGGATGCCCGCTCAACCCGGCGTATCCCTTGGCTGCTGCGACTGCTTCCTCATAGGAGACCAGATCGACGAGTTCCCCGGCGGCCTCGACCAGCTCCGCGGCGGCGACCACCGTCGAGCCGTCGACCAGCTGCAAGCTCTCGCTCTCCGCCGGCTGCCGCACGGTGAGCGGCTTCTCCAGCGGCGGCGGCTTGCGCAGCGTCACCTCGACCTTCGCCCCCGGGCTCTCCCCGAACTCCTCCAGGACCAGCTGCGCGAGCATCCCGGAGACGTAGCCGCCGTTGCCGGAGTGCGGGGGACCGTTGAACCGTCGCGCGATCGTCAGCATGGGATCCACACTCTCAAGCCAGCAGCCGGGCTACCAACAGCAGGTCCGACACCATCTCCTTATAAGCGGTCTCCTGATTGTCCGCACGCAGGACCGCCGAAGGATGCGACGTCGCCACGAAGGACACCGCCCGGCGCCGCGACGGGTCCGTCCCGAACCCGGCGTCGCCGGAGGGCGGCCACATCAGCACTTTGCCGCGCTCGCGCGTCACCCGGAACTGCGGACCGATCAGGGCGCGCCCGGCGGTCGCCCCGAGCGCCACGATCACCTCCGGATCCACTATCGCCAGCTCCGCGCGCAGCCACGGCTTGCACGCCTCGATGTGCGGAGTCTCCGGCGTCTTGTGGATCCGGCGGCCGTTGGGACGGTCCTGCAAAAAGCGGAAGTGCTTGACGCTGTTGGTCACATACGCCTGCCGCGGGTCGATGCCCGCGTCGGCCATGGCGCGGTCGAACAGTTGCCCGGCGGGTCCGACGAACGGCACGCCTTGGCGGTCCTCCATATCGCCGGGTTGTTCGCCCACGAACACCACGCGCGCGGCGGGATTGCCCTTGGAGAAGACCGTCTGCGTCGGCCCGCTCAGCGAGCCGGGCTGGGCCTGATGGAGTTCGCATCCCTGGCAGGACAGGGCGGCGGTGCGCAGCGCGTCGATCGAAACCCCGCGCGGAATCGGCAGCGACATCGTTATCGTTCCTTGATTTCCGATGGGTGTTGCCCGGTTTAACAGGCGTCCATTATTGCGCCGTGACACTGACAGAGACGCCGCGAACGGTTCAGTACACCTGTCCGCGCTGCGGATGGACCGGGGAGTTCGACGCCCGGTTCGCACCTTGGTGCATGGCAGACGACCACGACCTCATGGCGAAGGATGAACACCAGAAGCTGGCGGCTCAGAAGAGGTTCGCCCGGCGCAAGCGCGAGAAGGCACGGCGCAGAGGCGAAGCGCTCGAGCAGCGTCTGATCCAGGCCGGCGACCTTCGTCCCGGCGGGGTGGCGAGGCTGGCGGCCGTGTGCTTCGGGCTGGCGATCCACGCCCTCACCCTGCTGGTGTTCGCCGGCGCGATGGCCGCGCTGCTCAGCGGGATCTGGCCGCTGTACCTGCTCACCATCCTCGGGTTCGGCGTTGTATGGGTGCTGCGACCGCGGCTCGAGAAGCGTCCCGGCGCCGACTGGCTCCGGCGTGAGAAGGCTCCCGGGCTGTTCGCGATCCTGGACCGGATCAGCGGGGCGACCGGTGCGCCCACGCCGAAATACGTCAAGGTCGACGCCCGGTTCAACGCCGCCACCGCGCGGCGCGGCGTGCGCCACGAGCCGGTGCTGATCCTCGGCGCGCCGCTGTGGCAGATCCTCGACGGCGACGAGCGGCTGGCGCTGCTCGGCCACGAACTCGGCCACCAGGTCAACGGCGACACCACGCAAGGCGTGCTGGTCGCCACCGCGCGCCGCAGTCTGCACGAGTGGCGGGTGCTGCTCTACCCCAGCGGCGTCGGCTGGAGCGGCCCTGGCGTGGCAGGGCTCGCACAGCTCCTGCTTCCCGTCGTCCTCGTCCCCTTCTATCTGATGGTGACCGGATTCCAGACGTTCTACGGCTGGCTCCAGGTCCACGTGTCGCTGCGGGCTGAGTTCCTCGCCGACGACATCGCCGCGCAGACCGCGTCCACCGCGTCGGTGATCGCCTTGATGCGCAAGCTCGACGCGCGTCCGTCGGTGGAGGCGTACGTGACCCGGACGAAGTTCGGACGCAGGACCGCCCGCGTGACGCCGAGTCTGGAAGACGCCACGCATATGTGGATCGGCTTGCAGGACTACATCACGACCATCCCGGAGCACGAATACATCCGGGCGGCGCGGCTCTCGGAGCTGCGCGGGACACAGATCGACGCCTCGCATCCCGCGAACTACCTCCGTCTGCGGCTTCTCAAAGGAAGGCCGACCCGCGGCGCGGCGGTGAAGGTCACCGAGGACGAGTGGCTGGGCGTCGACCGCGAACTTGCTCCGTACGTCACGGAAGTCGGCAGATCCATGCTCCGGTAGGCGATCGCGCCGAGGCGCGAGGGGGTCCCACTGGGACCCCCTCAGTCCTGCCACTCCCGCAGAGGCCTGATCGCCAGCACCGAGGCGATCATCCGCAGCACTCCCCCGATCACCCAGGGCGCCGCCAGTCCGAACCACGCCGCGATCAGTCCGCCGGACAGCGCGCCGAGCGGCTGCGCTCCCCACGTCACCATGATCCCGGCGCTGGAGACCCGGCCCAGCAGATGCGGCGGCACCAGCCTTTGCCGCTGCGTCACCACCGCCACGTTCCACAGGGAAGCGCTCAGGCTGCCGATCCCCAGCAGCACGCCGACGACGAACAGGTTCGGTCCGAACACGCCGATCCCGATGCCCGCCAGCGGCGTCACCGAGGAGCACAGCCGCACCACCACGCGTCCGCCGAGCCGGGCGACCACGGCCCGGCTGGTCAGTCCGCCGACGATGCCGCCGATCGCCGCGATGCTCAGCAAGACGCCGTACCGATGCGTCCCGACGTAGAGCACCAGCGTCGCGGCGCCCATCGTGGAGCCGAAGTTCGCCGCCGCCGACAGCATCGTCGTGGTGCGCAGCAGGCGGTGATGCGCCAGCCACGTCAGGCCTTCTTTCACATCGGCGCGCAGTGACCGGCGCCCCGCACCGGCTGCCGCCCCGCTCTGCACCACTCGCGGCGCCCCGGTCCGCGGCAAGCGCGCGATCAGCACCATCGACACCGCGAACGTCACCGCGTCGGCCCAGAACGGCAGCGTCGGAGTCAGGGCGAACAACGCCGCGCCGAGGGCCGGCCCGACGAAGTCCTTCGCCACCGACTGCGCGGTGTACAGCTGCCCGTTCGCCGAGATCAGGCGCTCGCGCGGGACGACAGAGGTCAGCAACGGCTGCGAAGCGCTCTTGGCCAACGCCGCCGCCATGCCCAATGCGAACGCGAGGACATAGAGCGCCGCCAACCCCCAGCCGGCGCCGCGGTCCATCGCCAGCAGCCCGACGGCCAGCACGCACAGCAACTGCCAGCCCTGCGCCCGGATCGACAGCCGCCGCGTCTCCGACCGGTCGGCGATCGCCCCGGCCTGCAACGAGAACACCAGCCAGGGCAGCGTCCCGGTGACGGTCAGCCCGGAGATCAACCGCGGATCCCGGGTGTATCCGGCGGCGAGCAGCGGCAGGGCGGCGACGAACGCGCCGTCGCCGAGCACGGAGACGGCGCTCGCGGTGAACAGCACGTGCCAGTCGCGGCCGAGTCCGCCGGGACTCCGATCGCGGCGGCGTATCGGCGCGGGGGAGCCGTGGGGCGAGTCGGAGCGGGAGGCGTCCGAACGAAGGGAAACGGTGGTCATGCCGCAAGATTCGAAGATCGGCCACCGCCGGAGCTACGATTTACCCCTGGCTAAATCACGGGGGGTGGCCGATGGCGAATCCGATCCGCATACCGATCGCGGGGACCGAGATGGCCCGCGTCCGCTTCGCCATCTCCCCGGTGTACGAGGCGCTGCAGGCGGTGGACGTGCTCGTCGAGCCCGGCAAGCACGCGGTCCACCTGCCGTGGGTGCGCTGGGCCCGGCCGCTGCTGGCGCAGGTCCCCGACGTGGAGATCCTGTCCGGCTTCACCGGACGCGCCGTGCGTCCCGGCGTCCTGGTGCCGCCGCCGGACGTCCACATGCCCGCGCTCGAGGAGGAACTCGAGACCATCCGTACCGCGGAATCCTGGCGGGTCCGGCGCTACTTCGAGAACAACGGCATGCCGAGCGACCGCTTCCAGCGGGAGTTCTACGACGACCCGCCGGCCGGCCTGGCCCGCCTCGCCGACGTCCTGCGGCGGGTGTTCGACGTGCTCGTCGCCCCGCACTGGCCGCGGATGATCGGGGTGCTGGAGGCCGACATCGCCTACCGGGCGCGGGTGCTGGCCGACGGCGGCGTGGCCGCGGTCTTCGACGACCTGCACCACGACGTGCGCTGGTCGGACAGCGAACTGCGGCTGCACGGCCCGGGAATCAGCGAGGCCGTCTGGCCGTTTGCCGCTAAGGAAGTCGTCCTCGAAGGACGTTCGCTGGTCCTGTCTCCGACCGTGCTCGGCTGGCCCAACATCTGCGTGGCGACCAAACCGGTCACCGCCGGCCTGCTGCACTACCCGGCACGAGCCGTGGCGACGGTCTGGGAGACGCGCCGCCCGGCGCCGGACGCGCTCGCCGCTCTGCTCGGCCGCACCCGCGCCGAACTGCTGGTCCAGCTCGCCGCCCCGGGCACCACCGGCGAGCTGGCCGGACGGCTCGGCGTCACCGCCGGTGCGGTCTCGCAGCACCTCGGGGTGCTGCGCGGCGCCGGACTGGTGGCGACCCGGCGCGACGGTCGCGCGGTTCTGCACTTGCGGACCGAGCGCGCCGAGGCGCTGTTGGGCTGAGACGCCGGAACATTTCGGCGCGCCTTCGGGCGCATCGGTACCGACCGGCACGGCGGGTGTCCTTGAAAGGACGCCAGGTGCCGATGCCTGTCGGCGGAATGCGCAACAATGGAGCACCGCAGCGCGGACGGGCTGCGAGGACCGGCGGCTGGGCACCAAGTAACGGCGGCCGTGGGCCCGCGGGAAGGGACTGGAGAACGTGAGCAGCGACCTCATCGACACCACCGAGATGTACCTGCGGACCATTTACGAGCTCGTGGAGGAGGGCATCGTCCCGCTGCGCGCCCGGATCGCCGAGCGGCTGGGGCAGAGCGGCCCGACCGTCAGCCAGACCGTGGCCCGCATGGAGCGCGACGGGCTGCTGACCGTCGAGGGCGACCGGCATCTGGAGCTCACCGACGACGGCCGCGAGCAGGCCACGCGCGTGATGCGCAAGCACCGGCTGGCCGAGCGGCTGCTGACCGACGTGATCGGGCTGGCCTGGGAGGACGTCCACGTCGAGGCCTGCCGCTGGGAGCACGTGATGAGCGAGGCGGTGGAGCGGCGCCTGCTGGAGCTGCTGGACCACCCGACCGAGTCGCCCTACGGCAACCCGATCCCCGGCCTGGCCGAGCTGGACGACACCGTCGGCGAGCAGGAGGCGTTCCTCGACGGCGACGTGGCCAACCTGCGCGACGTGGTGGAGCGCGGCGCGCGCTCGGCGACCGCGCAGAACCTGGTGGTCCGCCGGCTCGGCGAGCCGCTGCAGAACGACCCGCAGCTGATGCTGCGTCTGCGGCGGGCCGGCGTGCAGCCGGGCCAGACGGTGCGGGCGACGGTTTCGCCGGGCGGCGTGCTGCTCGGATCCGTCGGGGAGACCGCCGAACTGGACCTGGATCTGGCCGGTCATGTGTTCGTCACGGTGCGCGCTGCCTGAGGCTCTGACAGGCCTACCAAAGAAATTCGGGGTCAGATAACCTGTGTGAGTGAATCCACGCTTTGTGATAGTCAGACCGCCCAGGGTGAGCAAGAATGGCGAGGCTGTCCAAAAGTCTTGGGGGTTCGCCACAATGTCTTCGATATCCACTTCGGATGCCGACTTAGGCGGCTTGATGCCTTCCCCGCGCGGTCGTCGGCGCCGAGCCTCCCTGCTGGCCGCGTCCGCCGCCGCGCTCGCCGTGACCGCGTTCGGCGCTCTGCCCGGCGCCGCGTCCGCCGCCTCCGCCCCGGCTTCCTCCCCGGCCTCCTCCGGTACCGCGACGGCGGTGGCCGGGCAGGTGCACCTCGACGTGAAGCTGCTCCAGGGTGTGCTCGGCGGGCTGCACATCACCGGGCCGAACGGCCTGGACATCCCGCTGGCCGACCTGTCGCTCGGCGAGGCCGACGCGCCGAACGCCTCCGGCGACTCGGCGAACTTCACCAACTCGGTGGTCCGGCTGCGGGACAACCTGATCAGCACCCTGCATCTGCCGGGCCCGGAGGCGAACCTCATCGACGCCGACGCGGTGTCCGGGACCGCGCGGGTCATCAACGGTCCCGGCGGCTACACCCAGGCCTACGCGACGGTCGCGAACCTCCGGCTGTTCCTGCCGCTGCTGAACCTGCCGGGATCCAGCGCCGCGAACGGAATCCTGAAGGTCGACCTGGTCTCCGCGCAGGCCACGTGCGTGCCCGGGCAGAAGCCGACCGCCTCGGCGAAGATGCCGACCACGATCAATCTGCTGGGCCGCGACATCCCGGTTCCGCTGACCGGCGAGGTCAAGCTGAACGTGCCCGGCGTCGCGAACATCGACGTGCAGCTGGCGCCGACCACGACCATCGGCGGCACCGGAGCCTCCTCCGCGGTCGAGGCGCAGATCAAGCTGAACGCCCTGAACCTGGCGTCCGTCAGCGGCGGGATCACCCTGGCGAAGGCGGCGTGCACGACGCCCGCGGCGGCGACCGGCAGCGGCAGCGGCAGCGGTACGCCGACGAGTCAGGCTTCGTCGTCGCACTCCGCGCCGGGCAGCGGCACCACGGCCACCACGACCGCCGCCGTCGCCGCCGCACCGACGTCCAAGGGCACGTCGGCCGCGGCTGCCCCCGCGGCGCTGAACGAGAAGTCGACCGCGGCGCTGGCGCACACCGGCGCGAGCGGCTCGCTGATGCCGATCGCCGCCATCGCGGTCGTCCTGGTGCTCGGCGGCGGCGCGCTGCTGGTGTTCCTGCGGAAGAAGGCCGCCGGGCTCCCGCCCCAGGACTGACCCGGGATCCATCCGTGCGAAACGGCGGCCACCGATCGGTGGCCGCCGTTTTCGTTGTGGATGCTGGATATTCGCGGGACGGGATGTCCGCCTAGTACCGCTCGCGGCCGCAGGCGTAGGCCAGCGTCGGGATCAGCTCGGCAGCCTCCGGCAGCCAGCGGTTCGACTCCCCGGGCGGCCGGGCCCACTGCACCTGCCCGCCGGTCCCCATCCGCGAGGGCGGCGCCACCACGAAGCCCTTCTCGCCATGGCAGATCAGGTCCAGCTGCGCGCGTCCCCAGCCGGCGCGCACGAGCATCTCAGGGATCTTCTTCTTCGTGCCCGGGAGGACGAAGAAGTACAGGCGCCGGGTCGGCGTCGCCGCGACCGGCCCGAGCGCCGCCCCGTTGCGCTCCAGCCGCGCCAGCGCCAGGCAGCCGGCCTGCTCCGGTACGTCGATGACGTCGAAGGTGCGGCCGGTGGGCAGCAGGATCGCGGAGTCCGGATGCTCCTCCCACCAGCTGTGCACGCGCGAGGGCTGCGCGGTGATCTGCTTGTTCCAGTCGCGGTGCGCCGGGTGCGAACCCAGCGCCGGACACGCGGTGTTGCCGCAGGAGCAACGCCACGCGCCGTCCGCGCGCAGTACCGACGCGCCCGGGAGGATGTCCCAGTGCCGTTCCTCGATGTAGTTCAGTGCGGCGGCCTTCAGGCCCAGCGGGTCCGCGTCGGTGGCGGCGGGACCGGCCTCGGCGAGGTCGCCCTCGGGGAGTGACAGCACAGTCATGTGCCCATAACGCGAGTGACAGGAGTCTGGTTACGGGTCTCATGTCACCTGATTGCCCGAATGTGCGAGAGGTCTGATATTTCGTCGCCTTGCTTGGTATTGGTCTTCTAAATCAGTGTTCGCCATCTAGATCAGTGTTCGTCTGATTGTCCGGCGGGTATCACCCAGGGTATGGAGGGGCACCGAGGGCCGCGTGAGCCCAATCGGAGACTCGCCGAGCTGATCGCCGAAGCCGGCTGCTCGAACGCCGGTCTGGCCCGGAGGGTGAATCTGGCCGGGGCGGAGCTTGGCCTGGACCTGCGCTATGACAAGACATCGGTGGCGCGCTGGCTGCGCGGACAGCAGCCGCGGGCCACCACGCCGGCGTTGATCGCCGAAGCCGTGGGCCGCAAACTCGGCCGGCCGGTCACCGTCGAGGAGATCGGCATGGTCGACGAACGCGACGGGAGTTCCTCCCTCGCGCTCAATCTGGCCGCCGACACCCAGGAGGCGATCGCGGTCGCGGCGGGGCTGTGGCGCGCCGACTCCGCCGGGCGCGAACAGCTGCGCGCGGCCTCGTTCGCGGTCACCGCGATGGTCGGACCGAGCCGGGACTGGCTCATCATGCCGGAGGACCCGGTGGTGGCCCGGGGCATGGCCGCCGCGAAGAACGGACACGCCCCGCTGCGCGTCGGCTTGTCCGACGTCGCCGCCGTGCGAGCCGCCACGGACTCCTTCCGCGCGCTGGACCACCGCTTCGGCGGCGGGCACGTGCGGGTGCTGGCCGTGCGCTACCTCGACGGAGTCGTCACCGAACTGCTGCGCGGTACTTATCCCGAGCGCGTTGGGCGCCAGTTGTTCGCCGCCGCTGCCGCGCTGACGGAACTGGCCGGCTACCTCGCCTGCGATACCGGCCGCCTCGGTCTGGCGCAGCGGTACTACATCCAGGCCCTGAGACTGTCGCAGGCGGCCGGCGACCGGGCGCACGGCGGGCACATCCTGTCGGCGATGAGCCACCTGGCCAACTCGCTCGGCGCGCCGCGCGAGACGGTGCAGCTGGCGCGGTCGGCGGACGAGGGAGCGCGGGGGACCGCGTCGCCGCATGTGCGCGCGGAGTTCTTCTGCGCCGAGGCGCGCGGGTACGCCGCGATGCGCGACCGGCGCGCGGCCGAGCAGGCACTCGGCCGGGCCAGCGACGAACTGGAGCGCAGCGGCGGGGACGCGCCGGTCTGGTCCTCCTACTTCGACCACCACTACATCGCCGACGCCGCGGCCGCCTGCCATCGCGATCTGGAGCAGCCGCGCCAGGCTGCCGAGCAGGCCGCGCTGGCGTTGGCCGGCTTCGGTTTGGACAAGACCAGGCGGCGGGTGCTGAATCTGTTCACCCTCGCCTCGGCCCGGGTCCAGGGCGGCGAGGTGGAGGCCGGGTGTGCGGCGGCGACGGAGGCGGTGAAGCTGTCCGGCCGGGCCCGCTCGGCGCGGGCGGTGGAGGCGCTTCACGATTTCGACCGACGGTTGGATCCCTACGCGGCGGTGGCGGCGACCCGGGAATTCCGCAGCTTGATTGCCTTGCGAAGGCCTGGCGAACCCATCAACGCCTGATCGTCTGCGGGGGGCGGGACCGGCGAGTGGTCAGTCATCGAAAGTCCGATCGGGTAGGCTCGGTCCCGCCTATGGACGAGACGCTGCAAGATAGCGAGCCGACAGCCGAGGGTGGGCGTGCGCCGTCGGAGGATGCCGCGACCGCCGAGGCGGGAATGCCGCATACCGCGCAATTCGCCCCCGTGGAGCGGCCTGGCCAGGCCTTCTCCCCCGCGCCTCCCGAGGACGACGGTTACCCGGGCGGCCAGATCCCCGAATCCTCCGGCTTCTCCTGGCGTCTGCCGGGCCAGCCGGCGCCGGTGCAGCACGCACAGGGCGGGATTCCCAACGAGTTCGACCACCTCTTCCGCGACGCGCCGGCCGACGACCGCCGCTCGCTGCTGCCCAACCAGGGCACGATAGGGGTGTCGGTCCCGGGAGCCGCGGGCTATTCGGGACCGTCGTATCCGCAGAACCCTGCCACAGGCGCCCAGCGCCCGGCTCCGGGTCCCGGACCGGGCCCGCAGCCCACGCAGTCGCTGCCGCCGGCCGACGCCACCGGACCGCAGACGGCGGTCTACCAGCCGCCGACGCAGGACCAGGTCGGCTACCCGGACCAGACCGGCTATCAGCAGCAGGGCGGCTACCAGAACCAGGGTGGCTACCAGGACCAGGGTGGCTACCAGGACCAGACCGGTTATCAGGACCAGACCGGCTACCAGAACCAGACCGGGTACCAGAACCAGGGCGGCTACGGGCAGCAGCAGATGCCCGGCCACGGCTACGACCAGAGCGGCTACCAGGGGCAGACGCAGCAGCAGGGCGGCTACGACCCCGACCAGCACACGCAGGCGATCCCGCGGGTGCAGCCGCAGATGTACGGCGGCGGACGCAACAACGGCGGACCCGACCTGTTGATGGCCACCGGCCCGGACCGGCGCCAGTCGAACCGCACCCTGCTGGTCGCCATCGGCGTGTTCGTGGTGCTGATCGTGGTCGCCGTCGTGGCGTTCTCCGGCGGAGGCGGCAAGTCCAAGACGAACACCGCGGGCAAGTCCACGAACACCGACACCCCGCCGCCGACCACCAGCGTCTCGGCGCCCCCCGGCGTGGACCCGGCCGCCAAGGCCCAGGCCGACGCCCTCTACGGCATCATCGCGCAGAGCCACGCCCTGCGGGAGAAGGCCAACGCGTCGGTCGAAGCCGTCCAGCAGTGCAAGAACGTCGCCACCAACAAGCAGACCTTCACCGACGTCGCGACCCAGCGCCAGGCCCAAGCCGACGGCACCAAGGCGGCGGCGGTCGACAAGCTCCCCGGCGGAGCCCAGCTCCAGCAGGACCTGATCACCTCCTGGCAGCTCTCCGCGGAGTCCGAGAAGGACTACGCCGCCTGGTCCAACGACAACCTGACCTGCACCGGCAAGCCCACCGCGAACGACAACCTCAACCGCGCCAGCAGCGCCGGCGGCAAGGCCGGCACCGCCAAGAACGCGGCCGTCAGGGACTGGAACGCCTTCGCCACCAAGCTCGGCGTGCACACGATCACCATCTCCGACCTGTGACACCGGCGGTACCGGTGGCCTGACACAGGCACTGGCTCCACTGAACGACTTCGACGGCCACCGGGAAACCGGTGGCCGTCGCCGTTTCCCCGCCCTCGCCTGGTCGCCGTCCCCGTCGCCGTCCCCGCCTACCGAATCTGGTCGACGTACATATCCGTCCCCGGCAACGTCGGAATGAACGGCGCCGCGAACTCCAACCGCCCGAGCCCCGAAGCCTCAGCAGCCGCACCGTCACCGGTGAACCGCTCCCAGTCCTCCGCCGGATCGGACTCGGTGAAGTAGAGCACCGTGATCCGCTTCCCAACCCCCTCAACCGGCTTGACGTACGTCGGCGTCTTCCCCGGCAACGGCATCGGCTCGAACACCATCGCCATCGCCACCGGCGACCCCTCCAACTTCCCAGGCAGATGCTTCTCCTTGAGCCACGCGGCCAAAGCCGCCGGATCCTGATCCCCCGCAGCATCGAAGACCTCGACAACGAGCCCCGCATACGGGTAATTCAAAGCATGGATGTCCCGCGGCCCAGCATCCCCGTCCCGGTACACCACCCCGAGATAGTTCTGGAACGACGTGAACACATGCGTCCGCTCCTGAAAAACCCGCCCATCCGGATTCAGCCGCCGGTTGATGGCCACAGTCCAATCCAGATGATCCCGATACCGATCCTCATTGATCCAATACACGCTGATGTAAGCACCCGCAGTCACCGGCTTCGCCACCGCCGACTCAGCCGGATACCGCAGCACCTGCAACGGACGCGTCGCGACCCACCGCCGCCCGGCGAACATCCAGGGCATGGACATAGCGCCAGAAATGTAATGATCATCTTCGTACCAGCGATTGTAGGCGTGCTCCTGCCCCGGATGCGGCTCCACCATGGTGATCAGGGCACTGCCGATGCCCGGTCCATACGGGCCGGTGCTGGCGAGCTGGGTGTACTGGCTGCGTTCGGTCATGGCGTCTCCCGGGGCGGGCTGTATGGGATGAGCGAGCTGACGATACGTCAGATTGCTTCGGGTGCCCAGAAGCGTCGTAGTGCGGGCAGGGGGATCGGCCCACTGTCCTTGCCCGGCGGCGCCATGCGTGGTGCCGCCGGGCAAGGAGATCCCGGACGACTCGTCCGGGATGCCGCGCGGGTTCGTCCCCTCCACGTTCCGCGCGGGTGTGGACCCCTCCCCTTGGGTCCATGGGAGTGTCTGGAGATCAGAGCACAAACCGTGTGACCAACGAGGTCCGATAATGGTTGCCTAGCGAAGTTCCGCGAGTGCGGTGCTTGTGGTCGACATGGGGGACCAACATGCGATTCGGGATCAAGGGCGGCTCTATAGCCGTCCTCACGACAGCTGTTCTTGCGACGGCGGCCTGTAGTAGTTCGGGGCAGATCGGTGCTTCGGGCGCCGGGACGAGTGCGCCGGGCTCGCCGGCCGCCTCGACGGGGAAGACAGCCGTTACGCCGCCGAACACGGCGCTCGCGCCGTCCACGTCCGGTGCGTCGTCCGCGAACAGCACTGGCAGCACCAGCAGCAGCGGCGGTACCACCACCGGCGGCAAGTCGCTGACGACCGACCAGATCAGCGCGAACCTGCTGACCGACAAGGACGACCCCGGCTACACCTACGACGCCTCGGAGGACGGCACCTCGGTCACCGACACCCAGGACGTCGTGTCGAGCGGGGGCGGCGCGTGCCAGACGTTCGTGGACGCCGAGAACGGTCTGTCCACGAAGTACGGCACGACGGCCGAGGTCGACCGTGAGCTCACCAAGAGCGCCGAGGGCCACGTGATCGAGGACTCGGTGCTGGCGATGCCGTCGCCGGACAAGGCGCTGGCGATGGTCTCCGACCTGTCCGGCAGCCTGCAGAGCTGCAAGAAGCTGTCCGTCGCCATCTCGGGCAAGCCGGGCTCCATGGAGCTCTCGGCCATCCCGCAGCTGATGAAGCACGGCCAGGCCGGCTACCTCAACTATCTGACCGTCGGCGGCAAGACCGTGCTGCTGACCGCCGATCTGGTCCAGGTCGGTTCGGCGGTGTCGGTGGTCGTGCTGCTCGGGCCGGTGACGAACGACAAGACGGAGCTGGGGCAGATGGGGTCGACGATGGGCCACCTGTCCGACCTCCAGGTCGCGCGGTTGAAGAAGGCCCAGGGTCTCGGCTGACCGATCCCGGCCCGGCTGACCCTGGCCATCTCGGCGCGCCCCGCCTAATCTGACGCACCATCAGACAGGCATCCGCGCGCCGCGGCCCGTGCCCACGAAAGGGTCCTCCCATGTTGCTCGAAGGCAAGACGGTGATCGTGTCAGGGGTCGGCGAAGGTCTCGGGCGGGAGGTCGCGCAGGCGGCGTACGACCAGGGCGCGAACGTGGTGCTCGGCGCGCGGACGGAGGCGAAGCTGGCCAAGGCGGCGGCCGAGTTCGACAGCGCGCGCGTCGCCCACGCCACCACCGACATCACCTCCGACGACGACTGCCGGCGCCTGGTCGCCCTCGCGGTCGAGCGTTTCGGCGGGCTCGACGGGCTGGTCAACGTCGCCGCCATGGACCAGGTCTTCGGCGGGGTCAGCGATGCCGACTTCGCCGACTGGCGCGCCGTCTACGAGGTCAACGTCGTCGGCACCCTTCAGCTGAGCAAGGCCGCGATCCCGCACCTGGCCAGGGAATCCGGTGCCACCACCGGGATCGTGCACATCTTGTCGCAGTCGATGTGGGTGCCGGCGACCGAGGTCATGCAGGCCGCGTACGCCGCCTCGAAGGGCGCGCTGCTGTCCGCGACGTACGGCATGGCCAAGGAGCTCGGGCCGCGCCGCATCCGGGTCAACGCGGTCGTGCCGTCGTGGATGTGGGGACCGATGGTGCAGGGCTACGTGGCGTGGACCGCCTCGTCGCAGGGCATTGCCGAGGAGCAGGTGCTCTCCTCTCTCACCGACCGCATGGCGTTGCCGGAGATGGCCAGCGACGGCGACGTGGCGAACGCGGCGGTCTTCATGGTGTCCCCTTACGCCGGCGGGATCACCGGCCAGTCGTTGGCGGTCAACGCGGGCGACTACCTGCGCTGACCCGCCCCCGGTTCCGCGCCGAGGCGGCCCGGGCCGCCTGTATCCGGCCTGTGACGAAAGCGGGATGGCTCGGTTGAACAGCTGAGTGAGGATCGCCGTCATGTCCTCATCAGCACGCACGTCGCCGTCCCGGCGGCCGGCTCCGGGCGCCCGGCACAGCGGGTCAGCCGTCGCACGCCGTCACTCCGCCCCGCGACAGGGTCCTGACACAGGCGACCGCCTGCTGTCCGGGGCGCCCGGCTGGCTGCCCGCCGCGGCGGTGCTCGGCGGCCCGATCCTGGCCGCCGTCGTGGGCGAGTTCGCCGGCGGCTACCACGGTCCGGTGTTCGCGGTGCTGACCGTCGTCATGGCCGGGCTGGCGACCGCCTCGGCGACCTCGAACGGCCGCTGGTGGGTGATCAGCGTGCTGCCGCCGGCGGCCTGGCTGGTCGCCGCGGTCGCCGAGCTGGCTTGGCACAACCCGCACTATTCGACCACCCGGAAGAAGGAACTCGGCCTGGTCTACGCCACGACCCATGTCTTCCCGGTGATCCTGGCGGCGCTCCTCGCCATGGGCTTGGTGACAGTGGCTGCGGTGCTGCGCGACCGGCAGCGCGGAGGAGGCCGGCGAGGTGTCTGAGAAGCGCAAGCCGGGCTTGATCGCCGGCCGGGTCATGGCCGCGACGCTGAGCGTGGTCGTGGTCCTGGCCACCGGCGCCGTCTGGTTCGGGAACAAGCAGCTCACCAGCGGCGGGCACACCACGGACTCGATCAACCAGATCAAGCCCGGCCAGCAGGGCTACGTCGCCCCGCACCTCGGCAACGACGTCAACCTGCTGCTGATCGGGCTGGACTCGCGCAAGGACATGAACGGCAACGATTTGCCGACGTCTCTGGTCGAGGGCGAGCTGCACGCCGGCTCCTCGGCCATCGGCTACTACAACACCAATGTCCTGATCCTCATGCACATCCCGGCCAACGGCGGCACGGTCACCGCGTACTCGATACCGCGCGACAGCGACGTCGAGCGCCCCGGCGGCCCGGCGGCCATCCCCGGCCTCGGTACGGTCCAGGTCCCGGACATGGGCAAGGGCAAGATCAAGGAGGCTTACGGCGACGCCAAGAACTTCGCCGACACCAAGCTCGCCGCCACCGGGTTGAAGGACAAGGCGAAGGAAGAGGCCGAGAGCCGCGAAGTCGGCCGCGAGGCGACCATCCGGGCCGTGCAGAACCTCACCGGCGTCCACGTCGACCACCTCGCCGAGGTCAACCTGCTCGGGTTCTACGACACCGTGAACGCGATCGGGAACATCCAGGTCTGCCTCAAGGCGCCGGCGTACGACCCGATCGAGGACGGCGCGGGCACCGGCCTCAACCTGCCCGCCGGCGTCTCGACCATCGACGCGGCGACCGCCCTGCAGTTCGTGCGCCAGCGCTTCCACCTGCCCAACGGCGACCTGGACCGCACGCACCGCCAGCAGGCGTTCCTGGCTTCGGTGACGCAGAAGCTGAAGCAGGAAGGCATCCTGAACGACATCGGCTCCATGCAGAAGCTCCTCGACGTGGTGAAGAACGATGTCGTCATCGACGACGGCTGGAGCGTGCTGGACTTCGCCTCCCAGGCCTCGAACCTGACCGGCGGCAACGCCGAGTTCATCACGCTGCCGACCACCGGGACCGTCATGATCGGTACGGAGAGCGCGCTGACCGTCGACCCGGTGGCGATCAAGAAGACGGTCACCACCGCGTTCACCAATGACGCCGCGGTCGCTCCGCCGCCGACCACCGCCTCGACCGCCGGCTCCACTCCGCCCCCGGCACCTCCGTCGACGACACCGACGCCGCAGGCGAACATCTCCATCGAGAACGGCACCAAGACCACGGGTCTGGCGCTGAAGGTCTCCGGCGCGCTGTTCGACGCCGGCATCCCGGTCAGCAAGACCGGGAACGGCGGCAACAACGTCCAGCACACGACCATCCGCTACGGCGCCGGCGAGGAAGCCCTGGCCAAGCAACTCCAGGCCAAGCTCGGGACCAAGACCGCTCCGACCGCGAGCAGCTCGGTCCCCAAGGGCAGCATCGTGGTGACCATCGGCTACGACTACAAGCTGCCGCCGGCTAAGACCAGCACCAGCACCAGCACGCCGAAGCCGGGCCAGCCGACCTCCACGTCGACCAGCACGTCCAGCGACAACTCCGCCGACTCCTCCGGGCTGAGCTCCGGCGCGGCGGTCGACATGTCGGGGTCGAAGAACGGCATCCCCTGCGTGTACTGAAGTACCGAGGCAGTGCAAAGACGGAACACCGCGAGCGCCAGAAGTCCACGCTTCTGGCGCCCGCGCCGTTGTACCGGTGATCGCAGGGCTCTACTTCATGTAGCGCCCCGCGAACCCCTCCATGGCCTCGACCATCTCCGCCAGCGAGGGACCCGGCGCGGTCATGGCCTTGATGTTCGTCATCCACGGGGCGCCCAGCAGGTCCGTGACGCCCCACTCCTCCAGCTGCTCGCACAGGTCGGGCGTGGGCTCCGCCAGTACCGCGAGCATCGCGCGGAACGGCCGGTCCAGCGTGCCGGCCTGCTCCCGGGCCGTCCGGAGCCGGTCCATGATCGAGTGCGTCTCGTCGACCGTGTGGTAGATCCCGATCCAGCCGTCGTTCTGCGCGGCGCGCCGGATCGCGATGTCGGAGATGCCGCCGACGTAGACCGGGATCGGGTCGTTGGGTGTCGGCGTGATCGAGCAGGCAGGCAGTGTGTAGTTCGGTCCGGAGACCTCGACGACGTCGCCGGTCCACAGCTGGCGCAGCGCGATGAGCATCTCGTCGAGCCGTGCCCCGCGCCGGGAGAAGGCCTGGCCGGTGGCGATGAACTCGTCCTTGCTCCAGCCCGGTCCGACGCCGAGCGCGACGCGGTGGTGTCCGTCCGGCGCGCCCTGCGAGAGGTACGCCGCCGTCGCCAGCTGGTTGGCGACGGTCAGCAGGTCGCGCGCCGGAGCCACGTAGATGTTGGTCGTGAACCGCAGCCGCGTGGTCACCGCCGCCATCGCCGCGATCGCCACCCACGGCTCGGGCCAGTGCGTGTCCTTCGACCAATACCGGGATCCGTCCGGCGTATACGGGTAGGGGGAGGACAGTTCGACCGGATGGAACAGGTGGTCCGGGATGGCGATCCCTTCGAATCCGTACTCCTCAGCGGCTCGTGCGAGCCCGGTGAGGTGCGCGGTGTCGCAGAACGCCGGTGAGAGCCAGAACTTCATGGGCCGCCTCCCCTTCACTTTTCGCCTTCAAGGAATCAATCTGACACCTAGTCAGATGTCAAGCGCGAACGATGACAGGGGACGGCCGATGGGCAAGTTGGACGGGCGCGTGGTGCTGATCACCGGCGCCGCGCGCGGTCAGGGAGCCGAGGAGGCCCGGCTGTTCGCGGCCGAGGGGGCGAACGTCGTGGTCGCCGACGTGCTGGAGGACCTCGGCGCGCAGGTGGCCAAGGAGATCGGGGACGCGGCGCGCTTCGTGCGGCTCGACGTCACCGACGAGGCGCAGTGGACCGCCGCCGCGGACCTCGCCGCGGCCGAGTTCGGCAAGCTCGACGGTCTGATCAACAACGCCGGCATCCTGCGCTTCAACCGGCTCGAGAAGACCTCGCTCGAGGAGTACATGCAGGTGGTGGCGGTGAACCAGGTCGGGGTCTTCCTGGGGCTGCACGTGTGCCTGCCCCGGATCCGGGCGGCCGGCGGCGGCACCGTGGTGAACACCGCGAGCATCGACGGGCTCGCCGGCATGGCGTATCTGGGCTCTTATGTCTCCACCAAGTTCGCCGTCAGAGGCCTGACACGCGTCGCGGCCCTGGAAGCCGCGCCGACCGTCCGGGTGAACTGCATCTGCCCCGGCGGCGTCCACACCCCGATGGTGACCGACCTTCTGCCCTCGGACTCCGACCCCGACGCCGGCTACTCCGGCATCCCGCTCAAGCGCGTCGGCACGGCGACCGAGATCGCGAAGGCCGCGCTGTTCCTCACCTGCGACGACTCGTCCTACTGCACCGGCGCCGACTTCGTCCTCGACGGCGGAGCGCTGGCGGGCATCCGCTTCGACTAGGAGACCCCATGGAGTTCGGCATCTTCGTCCAGGGCCACGTTCCGCTCACGCAGCTGGCCGCCGACCCGGACTTCGAGCACACCTCGCTGATGAACGACATCGCGATCGCCAAGGCGGCCGACAAGGCGGGCTTCAAGTACGTGTGGGCCTCCGAGCACCACTTCCTCGACGAGTACTCGCACCTGGCCAGCAACGACGTCTTCCTGGGCTACCTGGCCGCCGCGACCGAGCGGATCCACCTGGGCTCGGGCATCTTCAACCCGCTGCCGCAGGCCAACCACCCGGTGAAGGTGGCCGAGAAGGTCGCGACCCTGGACCACCTGTCCAACGGCCGGTTCGAGTTCGGGACCGGACGCGGCGCGGGCTCGCGGGAGATCCTGGGCCTCGGCCTGCCGGACACCGCGATCACCAAGGAGATCTGGGCCGAGGTGGTCCGCGAGATCCCCAAGATGTGGCTGCAGGACTCGTACTCCTACGAGGGCAAGTGGTTCTCGATGCCGGAGCGGAACGTTCTGCCCAAGCCGTGGAAGAAGCCGCATCCGCCGATGTGGTACGCCGCCGGGAACGCGCCGTCGTATGAGATGGCGGCGCGGATGGGGCTCGGCGTGCTGGGCTTCTCGGTCGGCTCCCCGGCCGACGCCGAGGCCGCCGTCGCGGCGTACAAGAAGGCGGTCCCGGCGGCCGAGCCGGTCGGCGCGTACGTCAACGACAACGTGATGGTGACGTCCTCGGCGGTCTGCCTGGCCGACGGCAAGCGGGCCCGGCGCGCGGCCAGCACGATGGGCATGGGACGGCTGCAGTCGCTGGTGTTCCGCTACCACGACACGTTCCCGCGTCCGGACTGGATCCCGGCCTGGCCCGAGGTGCTGCCGGAGCCGACCGTGGAGGAGGTCGAGTGGCGGCTGCGCAACGGCTACCTGATCTGCGGCGACCCGGACGAGGTGCTGGCGCAGATCAAGCGCTACGAGGCGACCGGGATCGACCAGCTGACCTTCGGCCTGCCGATCCAGCTCTCGCTCGCCGACACGCTGGAGACGATCGAGCTGATCGGGCGGTACGTGATCCCCAAACTGGACAAGGATCCGGTACACCGGACCACGCGGTTCCGCAGTGCCGCCGCGGCGCTGGGTAAGTGAGCCAGAAGCACTATCACTGACAGACGCGCCTTACCCACAGAACCGACCCACCCCCTCGCAGAAGGAGTCGTCTTGCGCATCGGCGTCACGGTCTTCCTGACCGACCAGACCATCGGTCCGGCCGAGCTCGGGCGCGCGCTCGCCGAGCGCGGCTTCCAGTCGTACTACGCCCCCGAACACACCCACATCCCGGTCAGCCGCGCCACTCCCGCGCCGCTGGGCGAGCCGCTGCCGGACTACTACTCCCGCACCCTCGATCCCTTCGTCACCTTGGCCACGGTCGCGGCCGCCGCCCCGGGCATCCGCGTCGGGACCGGCATCTGCCTGGCCGCCCAGCACGACCCGCTGCTGCTGGCCAAGACGACCGCGACCGTGGACCTGGTCACCGGCGGCAACTTCGACCTCGGCGTGGGCTTCGGCTGGAACAAGGAGGAGATGGCCGACCACGGCGTGGACTTCGGGACGCGGCGCGATCGGGTGCGCGAGACCGTGCTGGCGATGAAGGAGCTGTGGAGCAAGGAGGTCGCCTCCTTCCACGGCGACCACGTGGCCTTCGATCCCTCGTGGTCCTGGCCGAAGCCGGCGGCCGGCGCCATCCCGGTCCTGATCGGCGGCGCCGCCGGGCCGAAGCTGTTCCGGGCGGTGCTGGACTACGCCGACGGCTGGATGCCGATCGGCGGCCGCGGTCTGACGCAGGCGCTGCCCGTGCTGCGCGCCGCGGCGCAGGAAGCCGGCCGGGACCCCGACTCGCTGCGGGTCGTGCCGTTCGGGACCGAGCCGACGCCGGGCAAGATGGAGCACTACCAGGCGCTGGGCATCGAGGAGATTGTGTTCAACGTCCCATCGGCGCCCGCGGACCAGATCTTGCCGGTGCTCGACGACTACGCTCGCTATGTCGAACGGGAATAGATCCGGTTCATTGCCGCGTAGGAACTGGAATGACGATGCAGCCGACCGCCAATGCCATGCGCCGTGCCCTGCACCGGGCGGGTGAGGGAGTCGCGCTCAGCGTCGAGGAGGCGGCGGTCCTGCTCGCCGCGCGCGGCGCCGATCTGGACGCGCTGTGCGCCGTCGCCTCCCGCCTGCGGGATCAGGGCCTGGAGGCGGCTGGCCGTCCCGGAGTGGTCACCTACTCCCGCAAGGTCTTCATCCCCCTGACCCGGCTGTGCCGCGACCGGTGCCACTACTGCACCTTCGTGACCGTCCCCGGCCGCCTGGACTCCCTGTACCTGTCCCCCGACGAAGTGCTGGACATCGCGGCGAAGGGTGCGGCACTCGGCTGCAAGGAAGCCCTGTTCACGCTCGGCGACCGGCCCGAGGACCGCTGGCCGCAGGCGAAGGAGTGGCTGGACGCGCACGGCTACGACTCGACCCTGGACTACGTCCGGGCCATGTCGATCCGGGTGCTGGAGGAGACCGGACTGCTGCCGCACCTGAATCCCGGCGTCCTGTCCTGGTCCGACTTCCAGCGGCTCAAGCCGGTCGCTCCGTCGATGGGCATGATGCTGGAGACCACCGCCACCCGGCTGTGGTCGGAGCCGGGCGGCCCGCACTACGGCTCGCCGGACAAGGAGCCCGCGGTCCGGCAGCGCGTGCTGGAGGACGCCGGGCGCTCCTCGGTGCCGTTCACCACGGGCATCCTGATCGGGATCGGCGAGACGCTGGAGGAGCGCGCCGACTCGCTGTTCGCGATGCGGAAGGTCGCGCGGACCTATCGCGGCATCCAAGAGATCATCATCCAGAACTTCCGGGCGAAGCCGGACACGGCGATGATGAACACGCCCGACGCCGACCTGGAAGAGCTCGCCGCGACGATCGCCACCGCGCGCGTCGTCCTCGGCCCTTCGGTCCGGATCCAGGCGCCGCCGAATTTGGTGGACGCCGAGTACGCGCTGATGCTGCGGGCCGGGATCGACGACTGGGGCGGCGTCTCGCCGCTGACCGCCGACCACGTCAACCCCGAGCGTCCGTGGCCGGCCATCGACGAGCTGGCGGCGCAGTCCGCCTCGGCCGGTTTCACGCTGAAGGAACGGCTGACGATCTACCCCGAGTACGTGCTGCACGGCGAGCCGTGGCTGGACCCGCGGATCATGCCGCACGTCCGGGCGCTCGCCGATCCCGAGACCGGGATGGCCGTCGAGGGCCGCATCCCCACCGGAATCCGGTGGCAGGAGCCTGACGGCGGCTGGGACGCCTCCAGCGGACGCACCGACCTGCATACGGCGATCGACACCGAAGGCCGCACCGAGGACCGCCGCTCGGACTTCTCAGACGTCTACGGCGACTGGGACGAGCTGCGCGAGCACGCCTCGCGCACCTCCGTGGACCACAGCGCGCCCGAGCGCATCGACGCCGCGGTGAAGACGGCGCTCGCCGCCGCCGAGCGCGACCCCGGGAACCTCTCCGACACCGACGCGCTCGCGCTGATCCACGCCGACGGCCCGGCGCTGGACGCCCTGGCCGCGCTGGCCGACGGCCTGCGGCGGGACGCGGTCGGCGACGAGGTGACGTACATCGTCAACCGGAACATCAACTTCACCAACGTCTGCTACACCGGCTGCCGGTTCTGCGCCTTCGCTCAGCGGCGCACGGACGCCGACGCGTACACGCTGTCCGTCTCCGAGGTCGGCGACCGCGCGGCAGCGGCCTGGCAGGTCGGCGCCACCGAGATCTGCATGCAGGGCGGCATCCACCCGGACCTGCCCGGCACCGCCTACTTCGACCTGGCCGCCGAGATCAAGCGCCGGGTCCCCGAGCTGCACCTGCACGCCTACTCGCCGATGGAGATCATCAACGGCGTCTCCCGGACCGGCATGTCCATCCGGGACTTCCTCACCGCGGCCAAGGAGGCCGGCGTCGACTCGCTGCCGGGCACCGCCGCGGAGATCCTCGACGACGACGTGCGCTGGGTGCTGACCAAGGGCAAGCTGCCGGCCGCGCAGTGGATCGAGGTGATCACCACCGCGCACCAGGTCGGCATCCCGACCACGTCGACGATGATGTACGGGCACGTCGACAACCCCGCGCACTGGGTCGGGCACCTGCGGGTCCTGGCGCGCATCCAGGACGAGACCGGCGGGTTCACCGAGTTCGTGCCGCTGCCGTTCGTGCACTCCAACGCCCCGGTCTACCTCGCCGGCCTCGCGCGTCCCGGACCGACGCTGCGGGACAACCGCGCGGTCCACGCGATGGCCCGGATCATGCTGCACGGCCGTATCCCCAACATCCAGACGTCGTGGGTCAAGCTCGGCACGGACAACTCCCGGCTCATGCTCGCCGGCGGCGTCAACGACATGGGCGGCACGCTCATGGAGGAGACCATCTCCCGGATGGCCGGCTCGGAGTACGGCTCGGCGAAGGGCATCGCCGAACTCGAGGAGATCTGCGCTCCGCTCGGCCGTCCGACCCGGCAGCGCTCGACGCTGTACGGACAGGTGCCCGCAGAGCGCGTCCAGGCCGCTCGCGAGGCCGACTCCCAGGGTCTGCTGCGCACGATGCTGCCGCTGGCTTAGGAGGCTTCTCAGGGCCCGTACATCCCGTGCCAGGAGTCAGGCGAACTTGGCCGGGAAGTCGTACGGCACGAACGGCACGTCGCGTCCCACGTTCAGCTGCACCATCGTGTGGTCCTTCAACGCGATCTTCCGCGGGTCGCCGTCATAGCGCTTGCCGTCCACCCACACCGTCACCTCGCCCTTCGCCGGTCCCACCTCGTGCCGGGACAGCGGCTGCCGCCACAGGTCGAAGAACTGGCCGAGGACGAAGCCGTGGGGCGTCGGCGCCTCGGCGTGGATGACGCCGGACTCGTCGTGGGTGTGCAGCCAGTAGAAGGCCTTGGCGGCGGTGATCACCGGGTCGGGGCGGTCCGGGTCCAGGACGAGCGGCCGCGTCACCCCGACCCCGGCCGGGACCCACTGCTCCCTGCCGTCGATGTAGAGCGTGAGGTGCGCGTGCACGTGGTAGCCGCCGTCGACCATCGGTCCGGCGGGGATGCCGTCGATCGGCTTGCCGTCCAGGATCGCGGCGGTCACCAGGACCGGCGCGTCGTCGACGATGTCGTCCGCGGCGGCCGGCGGGGCGGCGCAGACGCCGAGGAACAGCGCCAGCGCGGCGGCGAGGGACGGGGGGACGGCGCGCGCGCCGAGCCGGCGTCGTGGAGACTCGGTGAAGCTCATGGGATCAGGATCATTCCATGGTTTGCCCGGATGTGAAACGAATTAGGAGTATTCGTACTCCTTCGGTGGACCAGGTAAACACATCGCCACTCGAAAGCGTGAAAGGACCGTGGACCGAGGAACCGAGGATTTCGCAGCCTTTTACGAACGCCACCGCGACCCGTGCTTCCGGGCCGTCCTGGCCGGCGTCGGCGACCGGCACCTGGCCGAGGAGCTGACCGCCGAGGCCTTCGCCCGGGCGTGGGGCCACTGGCGCAAGGTGGCCGGGCACCCGGCGCCGGCCGCGTGGGTGGTGCGCACCGCGCTGAACACGCACGTCTCCTGGTGGCGCCGGCGCCGCCGCGAGGTGGCGTGGGATGCGGCGGCGGTGGGCGCGGGTGCTGGTGCGGGTGTGCAGACGAGCGGGCACGGCCCGGCCGACGACGATGCGACAGTCGTCGACCTGGCCATCCGCACCGCCCTGCGCAAACTGCCCAAGCGCCAGCGCGAAGTAGTGGTGCTGCGGGTCTTCCTCGATCTGGACACCCGAGGTACCGCCGCAGCGCTCGGCATCGCCCCCGGCACCGTCCAGGCCCACCTCCACCGCGCGCTCAAGGCGCTGCGGACGGAGCTCGAAGAGACGCACGAGCGGGAGGAAATCAAGCGATGAGCACAGAAGACTTCGACACCATGGCGCCCGACGACGAGGAGCTGTTCGCCGGACTGCACCGGTCCGTGGCCGGCGCGACCCTGCCCACCAGTACAGCCGACGTGGTGGCACTCGGCCGCCGCACCCGCACCCGGCACCGCGCCGTCGCCGCCGGCATCGGCACGAGCGCGGCGGCGATCGTCGCGGCGATCGGGGTGCTGGCGCCCTCGGCGGGGACCGGCTCCGGTACCGGAGCCGCGCCGAACGCCGCGGTGGTGCCGAACGCGGTCAGCACGACGGCCACCGGGACCGCATCCGGCGGCGCACAGACCCTGGACATCCAGGAGGCCGGCTTCTCGGTACAGGAGCAGGCGGATGGTACGGTCCACTTGACCCTCAAGGTGATCACCGACCCGGCCGGCCTGCAGTCGGTATTGAGTACCGCCGGTATCCCCGCGGTGGTTCAGGTCGAACAGGTCCCCGAGGGCTGGAACCTGAGCCGCGGCATCCAGTGCACGCCCGACCCCGGGGTGCGCGACGCCGGGGCGGTCGGCGCCGCGGTGCTCGGCGACCGCCCTTCCAAGCTGCCGATCCCGCTCGACATCGTGATCAAGAAGTCGGCCATCCCTGCCGGGGATTTCGTGACGATGACGCAGTTCCAGTCCCACGGTCGGCAGGAGACGACCGACTTCGGCGTGAAGACCGGCAAGCAGACCACCTGCGTGCCTCGGTATGTGTACGCCGCCGACGGCCGTCCTGTCGTCCGGTAACGCCCTGCCTCACTGCAGTTCGCGCTTGAGCACCTTCCCCAGCGAACTGCGCGGGAACGCCTCGACCAGCTCCAGGTGCCGCGGCACTTTGTAGTTGGCGAGGCGTTCCTCGGCGTACTTGAGGAGTTCTGCCGGCTCGATCCGTTGCCCCGGCACAGCTATCACGAACGCTTTCCCGACCTCCCCGAGCCGCTGGTCCGGCACGCCGATGACCGCCGCCTCCTGCACGCCGGGGAACGTCAGCAGCACCTGCTCGATCTCCGCCGGGTAGGCGTTGAAGCCGCCGCAGATGTACATGTCCTTGATCCGGTCGGTGATGCGCAGGTTGCCCGCCTCGTCGAGGTCGCCGACGTCGCCGGTGTGCAGCCAGCCGTCGGCGTCGATCGCCTCGGCGGTGGCCGCCTCGTCCTCGAAGTAGCCGCTCATCACGTTGTAGCCGCGGACCAGGATCTCCCCGGTGGCCTCGGCGATCCGCACCTCGACGCCCTCGATCGCCCGGCCCGAGGTGCGGGCGACGACGTCGGGGGTGTCGCCGTCGCGGCACATCGTCACCACACCCGTCGCCTCGGTCAGGCCGTAGGCGGTGATCACGGTCGACAGGCCCAGCGTGTCGCGCATCCGCTCGATCAGCTCCACCGGGATCACTGCGGCGCCGGTGGCTGCCGCTCGCAGGGAGCTGAGATCGTGCTTCGCCAGATCCGGGTGCGCCAGCATCATCTGGTAGACCGCCGGCGCCGCCGGGAACACGGTGATCCGCTCCTGCTCGATCGTGGTGAACAGCGCCTCGGCGTCGAACGAGGGCAGCGGGACCATCGTCGCGCCGCGCATCAGGCAGGCCAGGATCCCGGCCTTGTAGCCGAAGGTGTGCGAGAAGGGGTTCGCGATCAGGTAGCGGTCCCCGGCGCGCAGGCCGACGATCTCCGACCAGGCGTGGAAGGCGCGCGTGGTCTGTCCGTGCGTCGTCTCCACGCCCTTCGGGGCGCCGGTCGTGCCCGAGGTGAAGAACAGGTCCGCCGGCGAATCAGGGGTCAGCGACGCCGCCGCCTCGTCGAACACCGGCGCCGGGACCTTCATCCCCGGCGCGCGGAACTGGCGGCGGGACACCACCGGCGGCAGTCCGCCGTCGGTGAAGGCGGTCAGGGTCTCCAGATCCGGCAGCTCATCGTGGATCGCCGCGAGCTGTCCGACGTAGTCCACGCCCAGGAACTCCCCGGCGACCGCGACAAGTCTGGTCCGCGACGTGCGCAGGATGTAGCCGACCTCGGCTGCCTTCAGCCGGGTGTTCAGCGGGACCAATACGGCGCCCACGGACACCGCGCCGAGGGCCGTCGCGATCCACTCCGCCGAGTTCGGCGCCCAGATCGCCACCCGGTCGCCGGGCCGCACGCCCCAGGCGATCATCGCCCGGCCCGCCTGTCTCACCCGGGCGGCGAGCTCGGCGAACGTCAAGCGCTGCTCGCCGTCAACTACCGCCTCTTGGTCGCCGTGTTCGGCGGCGGCGCGCGCCACCAGATCCGGGATCGTTGTCTCGCCTTGCTCCACCGTCGTGTCCTCACCGCCGAAGATGGCTCTGGCACGGTGCCGGGGCCCATGATAGGCAGATATCTGACGCCGCGTCAGATGGGAAGGTGCATGAATCCGACGCCCTTGAAAGACCGGGCCGCCATCGTCGGCATCGGCCAGACCGAGTTCGCCAAACACCTTGAGCCGTCGGAGAAAGCGCTCGCCTGCCGAGCCATCGCGATGGCGCTGGACGACGCCGGCATCGCCGCCCACGAGGTGGACGCCTTCGCCGCCTACACGATGGAGGCCACCGACGAGGTCGAGATCGCCAAGGCGGTCGGCGCCGGGGACGTGACGTTCTTCTCGCGGGTCGGCTTCGGCGGCGGCGGCTCGTGCGCCACCGTCGGCCACCTCGCGATGGCGATCGCGACCGGCCAGGCGAGCGTGGGAGTCGCGTGGCGCTCCCGCAAGCGCGGCAGCGGTCCGCGACCGTGGACCGACACGGTGAACCAGCTCGCCACGCCGGCGCAGTGGACGCGTCCCTTCGGTCTGCTGCGGCCGGTCGACGAGATCGCCATCCTGGCCCGCCGCTACATGCACGAGTACGGCCTGACCCGCGAACAGCTCGGCGCGGTGGCCATCGCCTGCCGCAACCGGGCGAACGCCAATCCGGCGGCGATCATGTACGACCGCCCGCTGACCCTGGACGACTATCTCAGTGCCCGCATGATCTCCGATCCGTTGTGCCTGTTCGACAACTGCCTGGAGACCGACGGCGCGCTGGCGGTCGTCATGGTCTCCGCCGAGCGGGCCCGGGACTGCCGGCAGGCGCCGGTCTACGTCCACGCCTTCGGGCAGGGTCTGCCGGCGCAGCACCACGGCATGGTCAACTACTGGAACGACGACCCGCTGGCCGGACCGTCGTGGATCGCGGCGAAGCAGCTGTGGAAGCACTCTGATCTCGGTCCGGCCGATGTCGACGTGGCGCAGATCTACGACGCCTTCACGCCGCTGATCCCGTTGTCCCTGGAGGGATACGGCTTCTGCGGCAAGGGCGAGGGCGGAGCCTTCGCCGACGACGGCGGGCTGGAACTGGCGGGGCGATTGCCGATCAACACCTCCGGCGGCGGCCTGTCCGAGGCCTACGTCCACGGCTTCAACCTGATCAACGAGGGCGTGCGGCAGCTGCGCGGCACGTCGACCAATCAGGTCGACGGAGCCTCGACATGCCTGGTCACCGCGGGCGAGGCTGTACCGACGTCGGCCGTCCTGCTGCGGCGGGACTGACTCCGGCAAAGGCTGGAAGGGAGCACCCGAAATGCTCAAACCGCTCGTCGACGACGACGGCGCGCCGTACTTCGCGTACGCCGCCAAGGGCGAACTGCGGATGCAGGCGTGCGCGAACTGCGGCGAAGTGCTGTTCCCGCCGCGGCCGATGTGCCCCCGGTGTCAGGGCATGGAGTTCGCGTGGAAGCTGATGTCGGGGCGCGGACACGTGTGGTCCTTCGCCGTGCCGCGTCCCCCGCTGCTGCCGGACTACGCGGCGCTGGCGCCGTATCCGGTGGTGGTCGTGGAGCTGGAGGAGGACCGGCGGCTGCGGCTGGTCGGGAACCTCGTGGCAGCCGAGGACGCGGACATCGACTCCGTCGACCCGGCGACGATCGAGATCGGGCAGCCGGTGCGCGCGGTGTTCCGGGAGATCGAAGGGCTTTTCGTGGCGGCCTGGACGCCGGATGAGTGACTTCGAATCCGGCACTGACCTTGAGTTCAGTACCCTTCTGTACCGGGAACGTGACGGTGTCGCCTGGGTGACGCTGAACCGCCCGGAGCGCCACAACGCCTTCGATCTCGTCATGGCCGAAGAAATCCACAGGCTGTGGAAAACCTTGCGGCACCGCGATTCGGTGCGCTGCGTCGTGCTGACCGGCAGCGGCGACAAAGCCTTCTGTACCGGCATCGACCGGGACACGGTGGTGCCGCAGCCCTCCTCGCCGTACATGGTTGACGATCCCGGCGTCGCGCTCGGACCGAAGACCGCCGACCTGTGGAAGCCGGTCGTCGCGGCGGTCAACGGGATGGCCTGCGGCGGGGCGTTCTACCTGCTGGGCGAGTGCGAGTTCCTGATCGCCGCGGAGCACGCGACGTTTTTCGACCCGCACGTCACCTACGGCATGGTGATGGCGTACGAAGCCGTGCACCTCGCGCAGCGCATGCCGCACGGCGAGCTGGCGCGGCTGGCGCTGCTCGGCACGGCCGAGCGGATGACGGCGCGGCGCGCGTACGAGATCGGCTTCGTCAGCGAGGTCGTGCCGGACAACACGGCTCTGACAGCGGCGGCGGAGCAGGCGGCACGGACCATCGCCGCGTGTGAGCCGTCCGCGATCGAGGGCACGGTCCGCGCCGTCTGGGCCGCGCGCGAGATGTCCAAGGCGCACGCGATGGCGACGGCACCCCACCTGGTCCAACTCGGCAACATCGCCCCGGAGCGCCAGGCGGACCTCTTCGCGACGCGCGCCAAAGGCGGCGACTGGCGAGCCCGCTGACCCGCCGCCAGCCTTTCGCCGCTGGGGCGAAACGCTAGCTGCGTTCGAGTCGTCACTCGTAGTCTGCTTCCCGCAGTCAAGGGCGTGGGTGGCCGCGGGATCGGCACCCACATCCCGGCTGACGATCCCCCCGGGTCAGCCGGGATCGCGGCTGGAGCCGTGTCGGGCTCCAGCCGCTTCCACATGTCCACAGCCGCCCACCCGTCTCCCACCACCGCCCGTTGAGGAGGCGCTGCGCGCCGCAGTGTCAATTTGGCGCAAGCCATGGTCAACATCTATCTCAAGGCGCTACCTTCGACCCACACCGTCTCCGGGAAACCGAGCCGGCCGAACGGCGATGGCGGCCGGGTCATCCCGCCGACCCGGCCGCCATCGCTGCGGTGACGCGGTGCGCGCCATCAGCTGCGAGCCCTGCCTCGCGCCAGCCCGCTCCGCCAAAGCCAAAACGGCTGAGCAGCCGATCCGATCGGGCGAGAAACCAGATCGAGTCGATCGTCGGCCGAGCCATCTCGGCGGGATAATGCCAAAACGGCCCACCAGCCGACCCGATCAGGCGGCGAGCCAGATCGAGTCGACCGTCGGCCGAGCCATCCCAGCGGGAAGATGCCAAAACAGCCGACCAGCCGACCCGATCAGGCGGCGAGCCAGATCGAGTCGACCGTCGGCCGAGTCGTCGCGCGAATCAGGCGGGTAGCGGGATCGAGTCCGTCGCCGAGCTGCCCGGCGGCGCTCCCAGCGCGGGAGTCGCCTGGCTCGGCACCGCCATCGGCAGGACCGTCGCCATCGGTACCGCCACCGGCAGGTTCAGCGGCGTCGCGGTGCGCGGTGGGCGCAGGCTCCGGTTCGGCTCGCCCGGCGTCGACAGTCCGCAGGTCGCGGTGTCGCCGTTGGCCGGGGGTGCCTGGCCGTAGATGCGCGGCTGGTGCTGCGCGGCGCGGCTGAGTGCGGCGGCGAGCCTGCGTGCGGCGGTCGGGTTGATGCGGCCGACCGTCACCATCGGGCGGCCGTAGACGTTCACGTCGCCTCGCAAGCGCGGGATCTCCCCGGCGAGCCCGAGGGCTGCCAGGGCGGAGCGCAGCAGCTCCGTGGCCTCGATGGCCTCGGCCCACGCCAGGGCTAAGAAGGGTTCGTCGTCCCCGCCGTCGGCGGGGTCGACCTGGGGTACAGCGGCGGATTCGCCCATCGTCGTCATCTCCTCCGGACTGTGCAAGAGTCGACAACGGACAGAGGTCACGGTCAATCGACCGAACAGGTGATTCGGTAGTGCTTCCCACTAAAACCCGCCTCTGATACACACGGTGGTGTGACGTCGTTCACCGGAAGGGTCGCCGTCGTCACCGGCGGGACCAAAGGCATCGGACGGGCGGTCGCGGCGCGCTTCGAAGCCGCCGGGGCGACCGTGGTCACGCTGGCGCGCAGCGAGCCGGCGCAGGCCGTCGGCCGCTTCATCGCCGCGGACCTCGCCTCGTCCGCCGACATCGTGGCGGCGTTCAAGGCGGTCGCCGAGGAGTTCGGGCGGGTCGACGTGCTCGTCAACAACGCCGGCGGGGCGCGGCCGGGGCGGGCGCTGGACTATCCCGAGGAGGCCGCCCGCGCCGCCTTCGATCTCAACGTGCTGGGAGTCCTCTGCGCCGCGCAGTGCATGTACCCGCTCACGCCCGAGCACGGCGGCGCCTCCATCGTGAACATCGGATCGGTGGCCGGGACGCGGCCGAGTCCCGGCACGGCCGTCTACGGCGCCGCCAAGGCCGCGCTCGCCTCGCTCACCAAGAGCCTGGCGCTGGAGTGGGCGCCGCGGGTGCGGGTGAACTGCGTCGTGCCCGGGCCCGTGCTCACCGAGTCGCTGACCGCCTACTACGGCGGTCCGGAGGCTGCGGCGCTGGTCGGGCAGGGGTTGCCGATGGGGCGGATGGCCGAGCCGGGGGACATCGCCGGCGCCTGTCTCTACCTGGCCTCGGACGAGGCGGGGCAGGTTTCCGGCGCGGAGTTGCTCGTGCACGGCGGCGGCGAGGCGCCGCGCTTCAACCGCGAGTCCGGGGCGGCCGGGCGCGCGGCGGGGACCGGCGGGAAGTGACGGGCATGATAACGAATGCCGATCTTGGCCAACTACCCAGGTCTGGCCGGGGTAAGGGGTCCGGACCGCATAAACTGACGCCATGACAGCTCAGCAAGTGCGCACCGTCGACGGGCGGATCGCGGGCAAGCGCGGCCAGGCCACCCGGGCCCGGCTGCTGGAGTGCCTCGGCGAGATGCTCGTCTCCCAGCCGTACCGCTCGATCACCGTGATCGACGTGGCCCGGTTGGCCGGCACCTCCCCGGCCACGTTCTACCAGTACTTCCCGGACATCGAGTCGGCGATCATCGAGATCGCCAACGACATGGCCAAGGACGGCGCGCACCTGAAGGAGCTCGCGGACGGCCGCACCTGGTCCGGCAAGGCCGGCATGCAGGCCGCCGAGGCGCTGGTGGACGGCTTCCTGGCGTTCTGGAACGAGCACGAGGCGATCCTGCGCGTGGTCGACCTGGCCACCGCCGAGGGCGACAAGCGCTTCCACAAGATCCGCATGAAGATCCTGAACAACGTCACCATCTCCCTGGCCGACGCCATCACCGCTCTGCAGGCCGCCGGCAAGGCCGACGCCGTGATGCCGCCGACCGCGACCGCCGGCGCGCTGGTCGCCATGCTCGCCTCCATTTCGGCGCACCAGCGCGTCTTCGAGGCCTGGAGCATCAAGCTGGCCGAGCTGCGCGCGGCGATGATCGGCCTGGTCTTCATGGGCATCACACAGAAGAAGCCTGTCGCGGTCTGACAGACACGCGCGGTACGGCGAGCGGGAAACACGACGATCCGATTCGCCGTGTCGTGCCTCTGGATTAGCTCCCGGAGGAGGGGGAAACTCTGACCCCGAGTCAGATCGGTACCCATCCCTCAGGGAGCTCCGATGACCTTCCTCGCTCTCGCCGTCCGCAAAGCCGCTCGGGACCACGGGTCCGCCACCGCTCTGGTGGCCGGCCGCGGCCCGCTTTCCTTGTCCTTCCAGCAGCTCAACGCGGCCTCCGAGGCCATGGCGGCCCGCCTGGCGGTACGGGGCGTCGGCCAGGGCCAGGTGGCCGCGTTGCTGCTGCCCGCCTCCCTGGACTACGTCGTCGCCTACTGCGCGCTGGCGAAAGTCGGCGCGGTCACCGCCGGCGTCGGCGCGCACTACTCGCCGGCCGAGCGGCAGGCGATGCTCGCCAACGTCCGGCCGGACGTGGTCATCGGGACCGAGGAACTGCTGACCGGCCGCCTGCCCGACGCGCAGATCATCCCGGTCCGCCAGGCGGAGGACCGGCGCGAGTTCGCCGCCGGACTGCCGATGCTCGGCCGCGAACACGTACGGACCGTGCCCAGCGCACGCTCGCACGACGACCCGGAGACCATCGTCTTCACCTCCGGGACTTCCGGTCTGCCGAAGGGCGCGCTGTTCGGCGCGAAGCAGATCGCTGCGATATCCGAGGCGGACAACCGCGCGCAGACCGCGCCGATGCCGCTGCTGGTCGCCACCGGCCTGAACCACGTCGGCTTCATGACCAAGCTCGCCGGGCATCTGCTGGCCGGCAACCGGCTGCACATCCTGACGCGCTGGCGGGCCCGCGAGGCGCTCGGGCTGATCTGCGACGAGGGCGTGCCGGTGATCGGCGGCGTCGCGGCGCAGGTGGCATTGTTGCTGCGGGTACCCCAGCTCGCCAGCTACAAGACCGATGCCATCAAAGCCCTGATCATCGGCGGCGGACCGTCGCCGGCGGAACTGGTCCGGCAGGCGCGCGAGTCGTTCGGCGCCGCCTACTCGATCCGTTACTCCTCCACGGAATCCGGCGGCCTGGGTACCTTGACCGCCCTCGACGCGCCCGACGAAGAAGTCTTCAACACCGTCGGCAGACCCCGCGCCGGAACCGAGATCTCGCTGCGTGACGAAGGCGGCAAGCAGGTCCCGGTCGGCGAGAGCGGCGAGGTCTGGATGCGCTCCGCCTCGGTGATGTCCGAGTACTGGCACGATCCGGCCGCCACCGCCGAGACGCTCACCCCGGACGGCTGGCTGCGCACCGGCGACGTCGGCCTCCTCGATGACACCGGCTGCCTGCGTCTGGCCGGACGCCGCGACGACATGTTCGTCCGCGGCGGCTACAACGTGCATCCGCAGGAAGTGGAAGCCGTCCTGCAGGAGCACGCCGCCGTCGGCCAAATCGCCGTGGTCCCGCGGCCGGACGCGGTGATGGGACAGGTCGGCGTGGCCTTCGTGGTGCCGTGCGATCCGGCGGCGCCGCCGACAGTGGAGGAGTTGCGGCTGTTCGCCGGATCCCGGCTGGCCAGGCACAAGCTGCCCGAAGAGGTGCGCGTCGTGCCGACTCTGCCGCTGACCGCCGGGCAGAAGGTGGATCGTTCGGCATTGCGAAAGCGGGTCGGCTCCTGACGAACAAATCCGGGGGAGCGCAAGATCTCTTGAGGTTACCTCTGTGCTAATTCGCATCGCGGTCCTAAACTGACGCAGCGTCAGGTTACTTGTCAGTCGGCTCCTGAGAGGGCGGTGCGATGCCTGCCACCAGCGTCATGACCACTGAACAGACCGCGGTGTCCCGGCATCGGCCGGTGTCCGAGGACCGACGCCACCATGTTCCGACAAGGTCGCTGAACGCCGAACCGGCCGCCGGCGCGCCGGCGATCGCGCTCATCACCACCGGCGCGCACACCGGCTGCCCGCTGGTCACGGCCGACGAGCTGGGCGTCCCGGTGGCCGGCTGGACCTACTGCGGTCCCGGTGAGGACGGTCCGACGTTTGCGGACGCGGTCGAGGCGTTCGCTCAGGCGGACGGCGTCGGAGCGATCGCGGCGTGCGTGGACGCGATCGGCACGGACCTGGACGGCAGGGCCCTGATGCGGGCCGCCGAAGCCGCGTCCGGCGCCGGGCGTCCGCTGGTCGTCCTGGCCACCGGCGCCGACCGGGTGATCGACGCGGTGCTGCGGCAGGCCGGGGTGGTCCGGGTCGAGGGCTTCGACCAACTGCTGGACTGCGCCGCCACCCTCGCCCGCTTCCCGCGGCCGACCCAGCGCCCCGGGCCGGTCCGGATCGCCGCCGACTCCGGCGGCGCCGCCACCCTGCTCGCCGACCTCGCGCGCCGCGCCGGCCTCGAGGTCGAGGACGCCGGCCACGCCCCGGACGTCACCGAACTCGCCGCACGCCCCGGCGCCGGCCTGCTCCTGTACGCGGTCACCGAGACCGGGTCCTCCGGCGAGTGGACCGCCGCCGCGCTGGTCGAGGCCGCGCGCGAGAGCACCACCCCGATCGGCGTGGTCTGGTGCTCCTCCGGCGGCACCGAGACCGGGTACCGGCTGATCCTGCAGCGCTCGCCCGAGATCGCGACGTTCCGCACGCTCACCAACGCGGTCGCCGCGGCCAAGGCCTACTACGACCACTGCGACCACCGCTTCCGGATCCCGTCCCTGGTCGAGGACAACGCCATGGCCGGGGTGAAGGCGCGGCAGATCCTCACTTCGGGAGGTGCGCCGGGTACGACGCGCAAGCGGGACACCGGTCCCTCCAAGGGCTTGTCGGAATCGCAGACGCACCAACTGCTGCGCGCCTACGGCATCCGCACTCCCCGGGAGCAGCTGGTCACCAGCGCCGCCTGGGCCGTGCGCGCCGCCGCGACCATCGGCTACCCGGTGGTGATGAAGGCGTCGGTGGCCGGACTGCCGTCGGCTTCAGCCGCCGGTCTCACCCGCACCACCATCACCTCGGCGTCGCAGGTTCGCGAGAACTTCAAGGACCTGATGGACTCCGCCGGCCGCCAGGGCTACGGCACGCTGGACGGCGTCCTGATCGGCCAGCAGATCACCGGCGGCGTGGACACGATGGTCGGCATCCGGCGCGACGACCGGTTCGGTCCGGCTGTGGTGGTCGGCGTCGGCGGCGCCTACGCCGAAACGCTTGGCGACGTGTCGATCCGGGTCGCGCCGTTCGACGCCCACCAAGCGCACCGGATGCTCGACGAACTGCACTGCCTGCCGCTGCTCACCACCGCCGGCGCGGACCTGGAGGCGCTGGCCGACACCATCCTGCGCGTGCAGCGCATGGCGCTGGACCTCGGCGATGTGTTGGAGGGCTTCGATATCGCGCCGCTGCGGGTGCTGGGGCGCGGGGGCGGGACCGTGGCGCTGGACGCCTCGGCTCGCTTGATCGTGCACTGATACAGAGAAGAACAGAACCAACCCGGTCCGGCGCCGGAACGTTGTCGCGCTACTGCGCGGCTGCGCTCCGGCGCCGACGTTTTCGAGGGAAGACGACATGCCCGAGGTACAAGAGCGACCGCTGGACGAGACCGTCCGGCACTCCCTGTCCGGCGGCGTCGCCTGGATCACCCTGGACCGCCCCGAAGCGCTGAACGCCATCACCGCCGACCACCGAGATCGGCTGATCGCGTTGCTGCGTCAGGCTTCCGCCGATCCGCAGACCCGCGTCGTGGTCCTCACCGCGACCGGTCGAGGCTTCTGCACCGGCGCGGATCTGCGTCCCCGACCGGGCGCCGCGCCCGCCGCCGAGCCGCGCCCCGGCGACGTCGCGCGCACCATCCGCGACGGCGCGCAGGCGCTCGTCGCCGCGGTCCTGGACTGCGAGAAGCCGGTGATCGGCGCGGTGAACGGCATCGCGGCCGGCATCGGCGCGCATCTGGCGCTGGCCTGCGATCTGGTGATCGCCGCCGAGTCGGCGAAGTTCATCGAGGTCTTCGCCCGGCGCGGATTGGTCCCCGACGGTGGCGGCGCGCATTTGCTCACCCGGCTCGTCGGGGTGCACAAAGCCAAGGAGCTGATGTTCTTCGCCGACGACGTGCCCGCCGCCGAGGCGCTGGCGCTGGGACTGGTGAACCGGGTCGTGCCGGACGCCGATCTGGAGAAGGCGGCGCGGGCGTGGGCCGAGCGGCTGGCGGTCGGTCCGACGCGGGCGCTCGCGCTCGCCAAGAATCTGGTGAACCGCGCGCTGGAGGTGGACCGCGCCACAGCGTTCAGAGAGGAAGCCGACGCGGTCGAGCTGAATATGGCGACTCACGACGGGCAAGAAGGCGTCCGGGCTTTTGTGGAGCGCCGTGCACCGGAATTCACAGGGTCCTGACGGTTGTTGTCGCTGTAACCACAGGGTCCTGTGATGCGCGAAAGGTGTTCGCTATGACGAACGGTCTGTCTCTTGACGGGTAATCAGTTCCCACCCACACTGACCCTGTCCGTCCACATATGCTGGGCCGAGCTGCGCTTTTGAGATAGCGAACGAGATGAAGACCACGCAGCCGCGCACAGCGTGACACCTAGGGGCTGGGACCATGCCTGCAAATGTCGATGCCCGAACGACCATAGACATCGCGCACTATCGCCGCGTCCTGGGCCACTTCCCTTCCGGCGTGACCGTCGTCGCGTCCGAGGACGGCGAAGGGCCCGTGGGCTTCGCGTGTCAGGCTTTTTCGGCACTGTCGCTGGACCCGCCCCTCGTGCTGTTCTCCGTCGGGCACACCTCGACCACCTGGCCGCGGATCGAGGCCACCGGGCGCTTCTGCGTGAACTTCCTTGCCGCCGACCACGAGCAGCTGTGCCGCACCTTCGCGGTCAGCGGCGGCGACAAGTTCGCCGGGGTCGCCTGGCGCCGCTCGGAGCTGGGCTCGCCGATCCTGGCCGGCGCGCACGGCTGGGTGGACTGCACGATCGAGGCCACCTATCCCGGCGGCGACCACACGATCGTGGTCGGGCGCGTGCACGGGCTCGACGCCGACGGCGAGTCGACGCCGCTGATCTTCCACAAGGGCGCGTTCGGCTGACTCAGCCGACCGGCTCCTTCCACACGATCACGTCGCCCTCCAGCTTTCCGGGGGCGATCGCCTGGTCCAGGAAGTTCTTGATGGCCGCCAGGTTCTGGGTCCCGTCGGCGGCGACCACGCAGTTCGCCTGCCACGTCCCCAGGTCCAGCCGCACCCGGTTCTGGATCGTGGAGTTCACCACCGGGGTCGCGCCGCCGCCGTTCTGGTAGATGTACGCCAGCCACTGCGCGGTCCACAGCACGTTGTTCTTCGCCCACGCCACCTGCTTGTCGGTGGGGGAGTTGGGCGCCATCACCGGGCCCTGCGGGATGTTGAACGCGGTGTCCGCCGCCGTCGACCAGGTCTGGTTGGTCCGGTCGCCACCGTCGGACAACGGGACGCCGACGATCGTGTTGTGCCCTGGGGACACACATTCCTTCCACGCACCCGACGTGAAGTAATGCGGGATCGGCAGTCGTGGGGAGGTGTCGAACACCCGCGGGACGAGCGGGACCAGCGAGGCCACCACGCCGCCGAACACCACTCCGCGCAGCACCTGTTGCCGGTGCAGGACCGCCTTGTCCAGTCCCAGCGCCAGCAGGACGCCGATGATCCAGCTCACCGCGAGCGCGCTGCGCACCGGCAGGCTGGAGGAGAACAGCGGCAGGTTCTGCATGTGCGTCCAGACGCCGGTCGGACCCAGCGGCCACCACTTGATCGAGGTGTGGTCGAACACCGGGGTCGGACCGACGGACAGCGTGACCAGGACCAGCGCGGCGATCAGCAGGGCCCGTACCGCGGCGTTCCGGATCAGCCAGATCGCCAGCAGCGCCACCACGAGCAGCAGCGCCCAGCCGACCAGCGCGGCCTGCTCGGTGCCGCCCGGCGCCAGCGGGTCCAGCTTGGCCGGGTCGCCCCACAGCTCCTGGTTCGGATAGACCGCGTAGGACTTCAGGTCCGCCGAGTAGTAGGCGACGTCGAACGGGATGCCCTTGAACGACATCGGCCCGAAGAACTGGAACGAGAGCGGATACGCCAGCAGCGCGCCGGCGGTCACGATCGCCACACCGGCGCCGCGCAGGAACACCGCCGCCTCGGCCCACGCCTGCCGCGGCCGCATCAGGACGTAGGCGACCAGGAACAGCGTGAAGCCCATCGCCGCCAGCAGCAGCAGTTCCTCGCCGACGAACACCTGCGCGGCGATCAGCACGCCGAGCACGATCCCGTTGCGCAGCCGGGGTTCCGGCTCGCGCAGGCGCAGCGCCGCGCCGACGATCAGCGGCACCAGCCACTGCCCGGCCAGGTTCGGATGCGCCAGCGAGTGGGACATCATCGACGGCGAGAAGCCCATGAACAGGCCGCCGACGAACGCCGCGGTCTCGGTGCGCACCACATGCCGGCGCAAGAACCAGCGCCAGGTGGTCGCGGTGGCCGCGAGGTTGAAGGTGGTCAGCAGCGCGAAGGAGACCGGCGCGCCGAACAGCGCGGTGATCGGCGTGAGCACCGCGGCCGGACCGATGATCTGCGGGTTCGCCGCGAGGTTCATGCCGTCGGGGGCGTTCATCGCGTGCGTGAACAGCGGGTTCTGCAGGTGCGTCAGCGCGTGCTCGACCGCGGTCAGCTGCCACTCGAAGTAGAACTGGTCGTAGGGGTTGCCGGCCATGACGCTGCTTGTCGGGTGGAAGAGCAGCTTCCAGGTGAGGAACATCGCCAGGCCCAGGTAGACCAGCGCGAGCGTGAAACCGATGCTCGGGTCGAGGATCTCGTCGACGACGCGCTGCGCGGCGCGGCGCAGCGGATTCCTCGGGGCGTCCGGGCGGTGGCCCGGTGCGGAAGTTTCATCGGTGGCGCTGTCGGAATCGGTGTCGGCGTCGGTGGCGGTAGCGTTTTCGGCGACCTCACCGTCGGTGAGGTCTTCGACACTGTCGGTTTCGACGTCGTCCCGCGTCGGCTGGCCCGGGACCGAGGGCGTTGAGGGAGCCGGGGGAGCTGAGGGAGTCGCAGGCGGCGTGGGCGGTTCGGTGAGCAGTGCGGCTTCGCTGTCGTGCTCCGGTGCGCCCTGCCCGCTCGGGCTCTCCGTCACGGCCTTAGCTTCCCCTCGTAGGGCTCAGAGCAAGAGGACTCCTCTTGCCAGTGACCCGCTTTCCAGGTCGTGGATCGCCTCGTGGATGTGCTCCAGAGGGTAGGTCTTTGTGACCAGTTCGTCCAGGAGTAGCTCACCCTTCCGATAAAGGTCCACGTACCTTTCGACGTCGAACTGAGGGTGCGAGGTTCCGTATCGGCAGCCCATTATTGTTTTGTCCATATACATACCAGACACGAGGAACGTCCCCTCGGCGTCGCTTCGCGGGACGCCGAGCAGTACCGCGGCTCCGGACCAGGCGAGCATGTCGGTCGCGGCGCGGATCAGCGCGGGATGCCCGACGCACTCGAAGACGTAGTCCGCGCCGCGCGGGAGCAGTTCCTTGACCAGCTCGACCGCGTCCTGGCCGCTGGGGTCGAGGAAGTCGGTCGCGCCGAACCGCCGCGCCGCCTCCTCCTTGCGCGGGTTGGTGTCGATCGCGACGATCCGGCCGGCGCGCGCGATCCGCGCCCCCTGGATCGCGTTCAGCCCGATGCCGCCGACGCCGATCACCACGACCGTCTCGCCGATGCGGACCTTCGCGCGGTTCAGCACCGCCCCGACGCCGGTGAGGACGCCGCAGCCGACCAGCGCGGCGGAGGCCATCGGCACGTCCTCGGGGATCGGGACGGCCTGGACCTCCTTGACCACCACGCGTTCGGTGAACACCGAGGTGTTGGCGAAGGCGAACAGCTTCTCGGCTGTGCCGTCGGCGGCTTCCCGGGTGAAGGGCTTGCTGATCTTGCCGAACGTCGCGCGGCACATCGTCGGGCGGCCCTCGCTGCACGCCGGGCAGACGCCGCAGTGGTTGATGGTGGTCAGACAGACGTGGTCGCCGGGCTTGACCCGGGTGACGGCGCCGCCCACCTCCTCGACGACGCCGGCGCCCTCGTGCCCGAGGACCGCGGGACCGGGGAAGGGGATGGTGCCGTTGACGACGCTGAGGTCGGAGTGGCACAGACCGGCGGCGCCGACGCGGACGACGATCTCGTCGGTGCGCGGGGCGCGGACCTCGATGCCGTCGACGACCTCCAGCTTGCCGCCCTCGAAGACCGCTGCCCTCATGATGCCGCGCCTTCCTGTCCGGGCTGTGCAGGCTGTCCGGGCTGTTCTGTCTTGGTTGCCTTCCGCTCCTCGGTCGCCTGCGTGTAGGCGGCGAGCTTGGCGATCATCGGCATCGTCTCGACGCCGATCGCCTCCGGCAGCCGTTTCGCGATCGACTCGGCGGTCCAGGGTTCCTCGCCGTACATCGAGCGGATCTCCTGCGGCTGGTTCCACACCGCGATGCGGCGCCCGGCGACGGTGTAGATCTGGCCGGTGACATCGCGCGCGGCGTCCGAGAGCAGGTAGGCGACCAGCGGCGCGACGTCCTCCGGCTCGCCCATCTCGGCCATGTCGAACGGGACGTTGGCGCTCATCCGGGTGCGCGCGACCGGCGCGACGGCGTTCGCGGTGATGCCGTACTTGCCCAGGCCGAGCGCCGCGCTGCGGACCAGGCTCACGATGCCGCCCTTGGCTGCGCTGTAGTTCGCCTGCGACACGCTGCCGGCGTGGTTGCCGGAGGTGAAGCCGATCAGCGCGCCGCCGCCGGCCTTGCGCATCACGGCGCTGGCGGCGCGGAAGACGGTGAACGTGCCCTTCAGATGGGTCTCGATGACCGGATCCCACTCGTCCTCGGCCATGTTGAACAGCATCCGCTCGCGCAGGATGCCCGCCACGCACACCACGCCGTCGACGCGGGCGTAGGCGTCGACGGCGGTCTGCACGATCCGGTGCCCGCCGGCCAGGGTGGTGACGGAGTCCGCGCAGGGCACCGCCTGCCCGCCGGCGTCGCGGATCTCCTGCGCCACCGCGTCGGCGACCTCGCTGGAGGGTTCGCTGCCGTCGACGGAGACGCCGTAGTCGTTCACGACCACCGAGGCGCCCTCCGCGGCGCAGCCGAGGGCCACGGCGCGCCCGATGCCCCGCCCCGCGCCGGTCACCACGATGACCTTGCCTGCCAGGAAGTCGGCCACGTTGCTCGCTCCTCGTGCTCGAAGCCTACGAATCTGACGGCATGTTAGCTAAGGTTCGCGCCAGTGGACAGCACCAACTGACGCTGTGTCAGATTTCACCAGCGAGCCCTGGGAGCACCGCCATGCCGCTACCCGACCAGTTCACCGACCTGGCCCGCCGCGTCAACAACTGGGGCCGCTGGGGTCCGCGCGACGAACGCGGCACCCTGAACCTGATCACCCCCGCCCGCCTCCAGCACGCGGCAACACTGATCCGCACCGGCCGCACCATCCCCCTCGCCATCCCCTTGGACGAGAACGGCCCACAGATCGGCATGATCGAGGGCAGAGACAACCCGAAGCGCACCATGATCATGGTGAACGCCCAAGTAATGGGACAGGAGCACGCGTTCTGCACCTCGGACGACCGCGTGGAGATGGGCCTGCAGGCGTGCACGCACTGGGACGCCCTGGCACACGTGTCCTACGAGGGAAGGCTCTACAACGGCTTCGACGCATCGCAGATCACTGACGCCGGAGCCACGCACTGCGGCATCGACAAGGCGGGCGCGATCGTGGGCCGCGGGGTGCTCCTGGACGTGGCGCGAGCACTGGGGGTCTCCCGCCTCGGAGACGCCACACGCGGACACGCCCTGACACCGGCGGACCTCGACGCCGCGGCGGAATTCGGCAAGGTGGAGATCCACCCCGGCGACCTCGTACTGATCCGCACCGGCGCCATGACCGCCCTGAAGGCGGGCGACAAGCTGGCGTACAGCTTCCCGACCTCAGGACCCTCACTGCAAACCGTGCCCTGGTTCCACACCCACGACGTGGCAGCGGTGGCGACCGACAACGTGGCCTTCGAGGTCTACCCACCCGAGCGAGACGACGCGCAGCTCCCCGTCCACCTGCTGCACCTGGTGGAGATGGGGATGCTGCAAGGACAGAACTGGGATCTGGAGGCGCTCGCGGAGGACTGCGCGGAGGACGGGGTGTACGAGTTCTTCCTGTCGGCTTCGCCGGAGCCCTTCACGCGGGCGGTGGGGGCGCCGGTGATTCCGGTGGCGGTGAAGTAGGGGCGGCTTGCGGTTCGGTGGTGGGTCGAGGGTCGCGGCGCACTGAATCACTCGCGGCGGACCTGCGGATGACTAGGGTGCGAGAGCAGTAGGCGGCACCGTCTCCTGACGCTGCCTCCGCCGCTTGCCGCCCGCCGCTCGCCCTTCGCGCGCTGCTTGCTGCTGGCCGCTGGCCGCGTGCCCTTCGCGCACTGCTGGCCGCTGGCCGCCCGCCCTTCGCTGCTCGCCCTTCGCACGCTGCTTGCAGCCAGCCGCTCGCCCTCGCCCTTCGCACGCTGCTTGCCGCCAGCCGCCAGCCGCTCGCCCTCGCCCTTCGCGCTGCTTGCCGCTAGCTGCTGGCCGCGTGCTCTTCGCGCGCTGCTTGCCACTGTCCGTTCGCCCTCACCGTCGCCCTTCGCTACTCGCGCTTCGCCGCTTGCCGCTTGCCGCTCGCCCTTCACCCCCTCAGTCCCTCACTCCCTCACCCTCGTGCCGCAGCCTGTGCCACGTCTCGCAGCATCGCGGCGGTTTCCGGCTGGAGCGGGAGTCCTTCGCGGTCGGCGTAGTCCAGGAGGGTGTCGGCGTGGCGGCGGGCGGCGGGGAGGTCGCCGAGGGCGGCCAGGGCGGCGAGGAGGTCGCGGTACAAGAGTTCTGATTCGGGTGCCGCCGCTAGGCCGCGGAGGGCTGCCTTGCGGGCGTTGCGGGGGCTCTGTTCGCGCAGGCATCCCTCGGCGACGTAGTGCGCGGTGTCGATGACGAGTGCCGCCATTTCGTGGCGGAGGGTTTCGGCCCAGCCGTAGCGGCGGAGGGGTGCGTCCTCGAAGGGGCGGCCGCGGACCAGGCTGAGGGCGCCGACGAGTTCGCCGTTCTGCGCGCGATGCAGGAACTCCAGCCAGTCGCAGGACACTGTCGGCGCCAGGGTCACGCTCTCGGGCGTGACCCGGAGCAGCTGCTCGCCGTGGGCGTCCGTGCCGAGCAGCTCGCGGAGCTGGATGACCTGCGCGTCCACGAGCCCCACCGCGCCGGTGCGCGCCGGCCACAAGTCGTGGGCGATCTGCTGTACCGAGCATCCGGGATGCAGCATCGCGTACGCCGCGACCTCCGCGAGGTCCGCCGTGCCCTCTGCCGTGCCGATGCCGGCCAGCATGATCGGGCCCAGGACGTCGATCGCGTACGCCGCCGACGGCGCGTCGAAGTCGCCCGGCTTCGGCAGTCCCGCCGCAGCCGCACGGCGCTGGCTCCAATAGGCGCCGTGCCACTGCCCCGGCTTGCGCGACGCTGCCCCGCGCGCGTCCTCCCCAGCGGGCGCGGGAAACGCATCCAGCGAAGACGGCGCAGGCGCCACCGGATCCGTCTCGATCCCGACCACCCGGTCCTCCGCACGAGGCGGTGGCGGCTCCTCGTCCCCATCTGCCGCCGCATCGAACTGCGGCAGGTTCGCCGGCCTCAGCGCCAGCCGTGCTTCCTTCGCCGCTCCCGGCAACGGCAGGTGCGCGGCGGTCGTCGGCAACGCGGTCGGCAACAGCGCCTCGACCCGGAACAGGTCGTCGACAGGCACGCGAAATCGGTTCGGCTGCACCGGATCCGGCGTCGCGATCAGCTCGGCGCGTGCCGGCGGACGCAGCTCGGAACCGCCGCCAAAGCCCGCGCTCAGCTCCGAACCCGCACCCCCGTCGGCGCCCGCCACATGCCGCCGAGGATGCGAAGGCTTCCGCTTCGGCAACGGCGTCTTCGCCCCCGAAACCTCCCGCTGCGCCGCACCCGAAGCCGGCAAGTTGAAAGCCCCATCCCGCGGCGCCGGCTTCTCCTGCTCCGAATCCGCCGCCGCCAACTCCCGCACCACAGCCTCGTAGCGCTCCTCCCGCAACGCCTGCACCCGCAGCCCGATGCCTGCCGTGCCCGAAGCTCCTGCCGTTCCCGCTGCCCCGGACGCGCCGCCTACTCCCGCCGCGCCGCCTGCCCCCGCCGCCCGGCCCGCTCCCGCAGCCCGAGCAACGCTGCCCACTTCCGCCGCCGCGCCCGCGCCGCCTACTCCCGCCGCCCTCCAAGCTTCCGCCATGCTGCCAGTCCCCGCCGCCCCAGCCGCGCCGCCTACTCCCGCTGCCCCCGCCGTCCCGCCAGCCCCAGCACCCCCCGCGCGCGGCGCATGGAACACCGGCCCGCTGATCGTCCACGCCGACAGCACCTGCTCCCGGTCCCCCGCCGCCGCCACCACCGCGATCGACGTTCGCGGCCGCCCCGACAGCAGATGCCGCAGCCGGGCGGTCAGCCGGGCGTCCGGCACCGTCGCCGTCAGCAGGACATGCGTCTTCGTGATCGGCGCCAGTTCCTCGTCCGGGTGCGTTCGCGCCTTGCGTACCGTGACGCCGCGCCGGTCGAGGACGGCCTCGACGTCCGCCGACCATCGCGCCAGGTCCCCGACGGCGCCCGCCAAGTCCTCGGTGTGGTTCAGCGTCCCGGGCGTGAACAGGTCCGGCAGCTCCGCCCCGAAGCCGACGAGCGTCACCTCCACCTGCTCCGCCGCCATCCCGGTCGCCAGTTCCACGGCCATCGCGCGCAGCACCGACACCGCCTCGGCCTCCGGCGCCAGCAGCGATACCCCGCCGGTGGCCTCCAGGTCGACCAGGACCGTGTCGTCGTCCTCGTCGAAGCCGAGGGAGACCAGCGCCGGGTAGGGCGCCGGTGCGTGGCTCGGCGGCGAGCCGACCGGCGCTCCGAGCGGGCAGATCCACACCGCCGGCTGCCGGGGGTCGGCGTAGAAGGGGGCGACCGGCGGCTGGGGGCGCGCCAGGTGCAGCTCGAGTCCGTGCGGCTTGAGCACCGTCATCGTGATGTCCGGCAGTCCGCGGTCCGCCTTCGTGAGCTTGGCGCTCAGGGTTCTGAGAGCGGCGTCGACGAGGACCTGGCCGGTCGGGTTGTCGACCCGGCTCAGTTCCAGCTCCCAGCTTCCCGGCTGCCGCATCGAGATCAGTTCCCCGGGACGCCGCCGCATGACCTTGCGCAGCCGCCGGTCGCCCAAGGTGCTCAGCACGCCTGCCGCCAGCAGGCCGCCGGTCGCCGACACCGTCTTCCCGGAGTCGTGGCGCGTGGTGGCGAACGTGGACTCCCGGCGAGCCAGCGCGCCGACCGCCGACGCCGCCGAGCCGACACTGCTGACGCTCGCCTCCAGTGCCAGCTGCACCGGCTCGGCGCCTAGCGCCGGGTTGTGCCGCCCCATGTCCGGCGGCATGATCAGCACCCACCCCGACTGCAGGAACTCGACGTAGCTGAACACCGTCCCGTCCGGCATCCGGCGGCCGTCGTTCAGCTCGGCGATCTCCGCGAACCGGCGGGGATCGCCCAACTGCTCCTCGGCGATCCGCCACAGCGAATCGCCCTTGCGCACGACATACGTCTGATACTCCGGAGTCTCCGGCTCATACCCCGTCAGCGCGCGCGACCCCGCGACGCCCCCGTCGTCCGCCATGTCACTCCTGGTCCAACCGCCGCCGCTCGTGGAGGTACTGCCGGTCGAAGACGTCCTGCTCGGTCAGGGACGGCTTCGGCACCGGAGTCATGTTCTGGAAGCTGCGCCCGCCGCCGCCTTCGCGCTGCTGGTGCTGCGACTGCGAGTGCTGCGACTGCTGCTGGTGCGGCGCGGGACGCGAGACGTTCTGCGCCGCCGGGACCGGCGCGACGTACCACTGGTCGTTCCCGTACAGGAACCACTTGGGGTCGAACCCCGCGCGCTGCAACGTCGCGAGCCGCTCGGGACGCTGCGCGAACACCGCGCGGCCGTCCGGTCCGGGCGCGAACACCTCGGTGACGACCGGCGCCAGCCGATCGCCGAGCCCGTTGATCTCCACGACCCGGTCGACGTACCGTCCAGTCGGCCGCGGCTCGCGCATGTCCGTCGCCGGCTCGGTGTCCATGCGGATGTCCACGACATAGTGCAACGTCTCGGCGGCGAGCTGCACCGCGGAGTCCCGGCTCATCGTCGTGCGCATGCACAGCATCACGAACTTGTTGAACGCCTCGCGCGCCGACCCGGCGTGAATCGCGCACAGCGCTGCCCGGCCGCCGGTCGACACCGCTTCCAGCAGCGTCGCCGCCTCCGGTCCGCGCACCTCGCCGACGACCAGCCGCGCCACGTTCATCCGCAGCGCCACCTCGATGACGTCGGACAGCGTCACCTCGCCGACCCGGCGGCCGTCCGGACCGCGCTCGGCGGTCCCCGGCCACGACTGGTAGGCGACCATCCGCGGATGCCGCCCGACCTCGTCCAGGTTGAGTTCGAACTCTGCCTCGACCGTCGCGTAGCGCTCCATCACCGGGATCTCGGCGGCCAGCGCGCGCAGCAGCGTCGTCTTGCCGGCGTCGAGCGGACCGGTGACCACGATCGTCTGTCCGGCCAGCACCGCGCTGCGCAGGAACGCCGCGATCGCCGGCGACACCATGCCGCGCACCACCAGATCGTCCAGCGTCACCTTCACGACCCGGTGCCGGCGCACGACCAGCGTCGGGCGCTTCGACACGCCGATCGTCGCGGTCAGCCGCGCGCCGCCGTCCACGGTCAGGTCGAGCAGCGGCTCGGCCGGTGTCAGGACCCGATGACGCCGCGCAGCCCACGTCCGCACGTCGGTGAGCAGCGACTCGTCCGAGGAGGCGATCCTCGGCGCCTTCTCCACGCGGCCGTCGGTGAAGACCACGTGCCCGTCGTCGCAGCCCCGGTACTCGATGGTCTCGACGTCGGGATGGTCCAGCATCGGCGCCAGACCGCCCATGCCGAAGACGGTGGCGCCCGCGGCCCGGCGCATCGCGTCCTGCCGCGCGTCGTCGACCGACTGCCCGCGCGCCGTGGCCCGCGACGACCAGGAGTTCACCGCTTCCTCGATGACCGCCATGCCGAACGCCCGGCGCTGCTCCTCACTGCCGGCGTCGGAGGGCGGGAACTGCTCGGTGATCCGCTCGCGCACCTGTTTGCGGATGGCGTCGATGCCGGTCCAGTCGACGGCGGAGAAAGCGTGGATCCCTTGAGCGGGCTTGGGACCGGTCGGGTACTCCGAGCCGCCGCCGAAGCGGAGCGCGAGTTCGTGGCGTGAGCGGTTCGTCTGGTCGTCCATCTGGGGCGGCGGAGGCGGAGGCAATTGGGGCGGCGCAGGCGGCGCGGGAGGCGGAAGCGGCGCAGAGCTCTGCGACGGCGGCGGGGGAAGCTGGCGGCGGCTGGCGCCCGGCGAGCTCCGGAACTGCATGGCGTTGCCGACGACCGGCGGCGGGGCGGGCGGCAGAGCGTGCGCCGGCGGTCGGCCCTGCGCCGGTCCGAGTTCGCGGACCGGCGCCAGCGGCGGCTTCGGTCCGCCGGCGGCGGACGGCGGCGGGTCGGCGGGCTGGCGGCCCTCCCACGGCGGCGTGCCGGGATCGGGGAGGGCAATGCTCTCGCGGTTCAGGAACGCGATCGCGTCGCGCAGCCCTGATACGTGCTCGCTCCGTCCGCTGCCTCGTGCCCGTCCCGCTCCACCGCCGCTCCCGCCTTGCGAATGCCGTGGATCGTTCTTGTCAGCCGGCATGGGCGGCCTCCCCGGGTACCACCGTCAGCCGGCGGCTCGTGGCGACGGTGCGCGCCGGCGGAGCCGGGCGGTTCAGTTGGCGGTCGATAGCAGTTTGCAACTCCCGGATGTCTCTCATGTATCCCGAGCGTGAATAGCCGCTCGGGAGGTTCCGGCGGCCGAGCAGTTCGGCGCCGACTCTGAGGTCGTGGCGGACCTCGGCGATCACGTCGATGTCCAGCGCCTGCTCGATGTCCGCGCGGGCGTTGTGGCGGCGGGCGCCCGGCGGGATGACGACGCCGGCCAGGCACCAGCGCGGGTCGGCGTAGGGCCGGGCGGCGGCCAGCTGCGCGGCGATAGTCCCGACCGCGTCGTGCGCCGCGCGGATCTGCTCCAGGTGGTCGCCGGTGACCAGCAGCACCAGGTCGGCGTGCTGGATGAGGGGGAGCGGCGCGTGCGGGGCGTGCAGCGGACCGCAGTCGACGATCACGTCCACCGTCCGCCGCTTCACGATCAGCGTGGGCAGCACGCGCGACAGCGGCTCCCAGAGCACTGACACCGCCGCGGCTTGCGCCGGTACCTGGACGCCGGCCAGGAACCGCGCCGGCGAGGTCGGGCTCAGCGGCTGGACGTGGCGGAAGACCTCCTGCCGGATGTCGGTGTGCTGGTGGATCGCGGCCAGCCCGAGCAGACCCTTGGCGACGTCGCCGCCGCCCTGCTGGTAGCCGGCGACGATGTCGCCGTACCGGGGGTCGCACTCGGCCAGCAGCACCGGCCGCGGCCAGGACTCGGCCAGGGCCACCGCCGTGGTGGTCACTCCGGGCGAGTTCTTGGCCGACACCAGGCAGATCATCGCCATGGCGCACCTGTCGGCCGGGTCAGCGCGCGTCCCGGCGTACGCCGGATCCGACAGCGGCCTTGTGCGGTCGCGGTCGGCGGGACGGACGGCGCGCTCGGGCTGACGCCGCCGCCGGCGGGCGGTGGGGCGGGTGCGGTACACATCGGCTGAGCTCTTTCCCGGTTGTTCGCCTAGCGCGGTGGTGCTTCTGTGGCATCGTGCGGACTGATGCCCGCCGGCGGGACCGTGTCGAGTACCCGCCGACAACAATGAGAACTCTGATTCAGTTGTAACCAGTCGCGACCGATGTAGTCCTGTGGAATCGTCGGGATTCGCGACCGGTGTCTCAGAGCCCTGTCGCGACGCGAAGCAGGTTCCCACCTGCTGTCAGGTACTGCCCCGTAGGGCTGCGGCGAGGTGCTGAGCTGGGAGTTCGCCGTGATGACGCCAGGCAATCAGGTATAGGCGCGCCTGGTACGGGGTGTCAATATTCGCCCTCAATCAAGATGTGGATGTGGCCGCAACCGGACATGCTCGCAGGTGCGGTCCGCGCGGCGCGGTAAACCTCTTGGCACGCGCGAGATTTCCCTTACAGGGATTCGGAAATCAGGTCCGCGTGATCGGCGGCGCCGCCATAAGCCAGGGACAGGGCCCAGGCGCGCTTGAGGTAGAAGTGCAGTCCCATTTCCCACGTGCAGCCCATGCCGCCGTGCACCTGGATCGCAGTCCTCGCATTCGCCACCGCCGCCTCGTCGGCGAGCAGTTTCGCCGCCGCCACCGCGCACGCCGCCGCGGGCAGGTCGGCACCGTCGGCGCCGTCGGCGGCGGTGACGTCATCGGCTTCGTCGGCGAGCAGCACCGCCGCCGAGTGCACGGCGGCGCGGGCCAGCTCGGCGCGCGCGAACATGTCCGCGCACAGGTGCTTGACCGCCTGGAACGAGCCGATGGCCCGGCCGAACTGCGTGCGCTGCTTGGCGTAGGCGACCGCGCGCTCGGTCAGGACGGCGGCGATGCCCACCTGGTAGGCGGCGGTGAGCAGGGCGCCTTCGCGCAGCAGCGCGTCGGCGGTGCCGGCGTCGCCGACGATCTCGCCGCGCAGCGGCTTCTGGCGCAGCCGATGGAGCGGGACGCAGGGATCCACAGGGTGGGGAACAGGATCGGCGCGCAGCTCGATCGGCTCGACGCGCAGCACCTGGCTGTGCCCCGCGACGCCGGGAGCATCGCCTTCGACGATCTCGACGACCAGCAGCGCGTCGAGTGCGTCCAGGTGCTCCAGGAGCTGCGGTGCGCCGCAGGTCAGGTCGCCGAATCCGACGCGGTGCCGACCGCCGGCGTATTCGGGGAGCAGCGGCGCGGCGAGCGCGGTCGCGGTGAAGGGACCGGTCGCCAGGGATCGGCCCAGCTCTTCGAAGACGTGCACTGATTCGGGGTGCCCGAGACCGAGTCCGCCGTCCGCCTCCGGGACGCGCACGCCGAAGATGCCCAGCTCGGCGAGGTCGCGCCACAGCGCCACGTCCACGCCGCCGATGCCGCCCGCGCCGCCCGCGCCGGGCTCGGGACCGTCTTCGCCCGGCGTCCCCGGCGCGGGGTGCTTGCCCAGCACGTCGCGCACCGCGCCGGCCAGCGCCTGTTGGTCCTGTGTCGGCCGGAAGTCCATTACCGCCCGCCCCCCTTCGTGGCTCCGGCCGCCGAGGGCTCCTTGGGCAGGCCGAGGATGCGCTCGCCGATGATGTTGCGCTGGACCTGCGAGGTACCCGCGGCGATCGTGTATGCCAAGGACCTGAGACGTTCGTAGCTCGGTTCGCCGTCGTAGGTGCACAGGTCGTCGTCGAAGGCGAGCGCGTCGCGGCCGCGGACTTCGGCGTGCACGTCGTCGAGATGCTGCCGGGCTTCGGAGAACCTCAACTTGAAAACTGAGGAACCGGGTCCGGGGACGCCGTCGGCGGAGTGTTCGGCCTCTGAAACGTTGCGCTTCACCAGTGCCCACAACGCGTCGAACTCGGCGGCGAGCCGGGCGATGCGCCGGCGGATGTCGGAGTCCTCCCAGGTCGCGTTCTCCCGGGCCAGCGCGGCGATCTCCACGAGCCGCCGGCGCGCCCACACCACCTCGGAGACGAAGCCGGTGCCGCGCTCGAAGGCGAACGTCACCATGGCGATGCGCCAGCCATCGCCCTCCTCGCCGACCCGGTTGGCCACCGGGATGCGGACGTCTTCCAGGATCATCTCGGAGAACTCGGTCGAGCCGCCGGCGGTCATCAGCGGGCGCAGTCCGACGCCGGGGGTGTCCATCGGCATGATCAGCCAGGTGATGCCCTGGTGTTTGGGACCGTCCGGCGGTCCGGTGCGCACCAGGAGCTCGCAGTAGTCGGCGACTTCGGCGTGCGAGGTCCAGATCTTGCGGCCGTTGACGACGTAGTGGTCGCCGTCGCGCGCCGCGCGGGTCCGCAGCGCCGCGAGGTCCGAGCCGGCGTCCGGCTCGGAGAAGCCCTGGCACCAGATCTCGTCGCCGCGCAGGATCGCCGGGATGTGGCGCTCGCGCTGCTCCGGGGTCGCCTCGGCGATGAGGGTGGGTCCGGCGTGCAGCAGGCCGACGAAGTTCACACCGACGTACGGGGCGCCGGCGAGTTCGGACTCCTCCAGGAAGATCAGGTGCTCGGTGGGGGTCGCGCCGCGGCCGCCGTACGCGGACGGCCAGTTCAGCCCGGCGTATCCGGCTTGGTGCAGCAGTGCCTGCCAGTGCGAGTCGTAGGCGCGGCGGGCCGGCCAGTCATCCTGCGACGGCTGCGGGTCCAAGGTCGGCAGGGTCGCGCGCAGCCAGGTGCGCAGCTCTTCGCGGAACCGCTGCTGGTCCCGGGTGTCACGCAGCTGCACAGCGGGCTCCTGTCGTCATCTGACGGTCCGTCAGGTGAGCGTATTGCGGGAGATCGCCGGGGACAAGACCCGCTCCCCAACTGACGCCGCGTCAGCTACCGTGCCCGGCATGCCGGTCGATCTGAGAGCGATGCTGGAGCCGTCCCGCTGCGCCGTGGTCACCTCCGAGGTGCAGAACGGCGTCCTGGGCCCGGCGGCCCTGTTCCCCGACCTCGCCGCCGTGGCCAGGTCGCACATCCCCGCCATGGTCCGGGTGGTGGACGCCGCCCGCGCGGCCGGCGTCCCGGTCATCCACGCCACCGTCTACCGCCGCCCCGACGCCCGCGGCGCCAACACCAACGCCCGCCTGTTCGCCGCAGCTCTGAAGTCCGCCCGCCGCCCCGACGTCGAGGACCTCCTCCCCGGCTCCGAGGCAGCGGCGGTGATCGACGAGATAGGCCTGCTCGACACCGACATCGAACTTCCCCGCTACCACGGCCTCGGCCCGATGTACGACTCCGGCCTCGCCGCGGTCCTCCGCAACGTCGGCGCCCGCACGGTGATCCCGGTCGGCCTCTCCGTGAACGTCGCCATCACGAACCTGGTGATGGACGCCGTCAACGCCGGCTTCGACGTGGTCCTCCCCCGCGACGCGGTGGCCGGCGTCCCGGCGGCCTACGCCGAAGCGGTGATCGAGCACACCCTCGCGGTGCTGGCAGTGGTGACGACCAGCACCGACCTCGCCGCCGCCTGGAGCCGGTGACGGCGGAGCGCCGGCGGCGGACGGAGCGCCGGTGGCGTGCGCGCGGTCCAGCTCTCGCGCGGGCGCCTTCTCGCAGCAGCCGACGTTTGGCGAGCGCGCACCCGCCTGCGTGGCGCTCGCCGACCAGCTCCCGAACCGCTGGCGGGCGCCTGCTCGATGGTGTGGCGCTCGCCGGCCAGCCCTCGTGTCATCTAGGCCCGCCCCACCTCACCGCCCGAGCTGCGCCTCGCGCTGCCGCGTCGTGGAGTGCACCGGATCGGTGTCGAAGCGCGGCAGGACCTCGCGGCCGAAGGTCTGCACCGACTCGATCGCCACGTCGATGGGCATCGCCGTGGACAGCATCCCGAAGACCAGCTGGTCGGCGCCTATCGCCTGCACTGCCTCGACCGCGGCGGCCACTTCCTCCGGGGTGCCGATGCACATCTGCTTGGCCTCGATGACCGCGTCGATGGTCGCGCGGTCCATCTCCGGGATGCGGCCGCCGAGGTCGGTGACCCACTGGGGGCGGGGGAAGGTGTCCAGGTACTTCCACAGCAGGGTCTGGTGGTAGCCCGAGCCCATGGTGGCCGCCACCTCGCGCGCGCGGTCGCCGTCCTCGAGGCACACCAGCTGCGAGGTGACCATGACGTTGTTGTTGATGTAGCCGCCGACCGGGTTCTCGCAGCGCTCGATCTCCTCCTTGTAGATCGCGATCAGCTTGGCCAGGTCGTCCATCGAGGCCTGGGCGAAGCAGAGCACGCCGATGCCCATCTGGCCGGCCTTCTTGAACGTGCCGGGCGAGCCGGCGGCGACCCACAGCGGGGGGTGCGGGTCGGTGAGCGGCTTGGGCAGGACGTTGCGCTGCGGCATCGAGAAGAAGCGGCCCTGGAAGGAGTAGTCCGTCTCCTTCCACATCCGCACGATCTGCGGCAGGGTCTCGTCGACCATCTCGCGGGTCAGGTCGGAGTCCGTGATGCCGAAGCCCTTGGTCTCGGTGGTCGAGGAGCCGCGCCCGACGCCGAACTCGAACCGGCCGCCGGACAGGTGGTCCAGGACCGCCACCTTCTCCGCGACCCGGGCCGGGTGGCTGACCGGCGGGGTGATGTTGAAGATGCCGGAGCCGACGTGGATGCGCTCGGTCGCGGCGGCGAGGTAGCCGAGGAACGCCTCGTTCGCCGACAGGTGCGAGTACTCGTCGAGGAAGTGGTGCTCGGTGGCCCAGGTGTACTTGAAACCGGCGCGGTCGGCGGCCTTGACCAGCTCGACTTCGTCGCGAAGCCGCGTGGCCTCCGTGATTTCGGGGTGGTTCTGCGGTACGTAGAGGCTGTTGAAGAGGCCGAACTCCACGGTGGGCTCCTACTCGTCGTCGATCGGCGGCGCCATCTGACGCACCGTCAGATATCGTACTGATCGGCTTTGCGGTCGCAAGGGGCACGGCTCTTCCCCCTCGTCGCGGGGTGGAGTAGAACACGTAGAACTGACTCACCGTCAGATCCGATCGGAAGGACGCGGGATGCTGGACGCGGGGAGCCTGTGGGAGCTGGTTGAGCGGCGTGCCGACGCCGACCCCGAGCGCGAGCTGCTGGTGGACTCAGGCGGGTCGCGGATGACCGCCGGCGAGTTCCGGGACGCCGCGCTGCGCACCGCCGCCGGCCTGCACGGCCTCGGCGTCCGCACCGGGACCGTGGTCTCCTGGCAGCTCCCGACCTGGAACGCCGGCTACGTCCTGATGGCCGCGCTGTGCCGCCTCGGCGCCGTCCAGAACCCGATCATCCCCATCTACCGCGACCGCGAGGTGGGCTTCATCGTCCGGCAGATCGCGCCGGAGGTGGTGATCACGCCTTCGGAGTTCGGCGGATTCGACTTCTCAGCCATGATCGCGCGACTGACCGCCGGAACCGGGACCCGGCACATCGCCGCCGACCGCACGCTCCCCGAAGGCGACCCAGCAGTACTCCCGCCCTATCAGGCTCCTGCCGAACGCGAACTGCGCTGGTACTTCTACAGCTCCGGTACCACCGCCGACCCGAAGGGCGCCCGGCACACCGACACGGCGATCCTCGCCGCGGCCCGCGGCATGCACACCTGCCTGGCGCTGACCGGCGCGGACATCAACGGCATGGCCTTCCCCCTGACCCACGTCGCCGGGCCGATCTGGCTGGCGTCCTCGTTGATGGCCGGCCTGTCGAACGTGCTGCTGGACCGGTTCGACCCGGCGGCGGCCGTCGACCTGTTCGGCCGGGAGAAGGTGACGCTCGGCGGCTCGGGGACGCCGTTCCACCTGGCCTATCTCAAAGCACAGCGAGAGTTCGCCAAGACCCACCCCGGCCAGCGCGCCTTCCCCACCTTCCGGCTCTGCAACGGCGGCGGCGCGCCGCGTCCGGCGACACTGCACGCGCAGATCCGCGACGAGGTCGGCGGCCTCGGCGTGATCGCCGGCTGGGGACTGACCGAGGCGCCGATCCTGACGATGTCGACGGTGCACGACCCGCAGACGGCGCTCGACGACTCCGAAGGACGCCCGATGCCCGGCGTCGAGCTGCGCGTGGTGACGCTCGAAGGCAAACCCGCCGGACCCGGCGACGAAGGCGAACTGCGAGCCAAGGCGCCACAACTGATGCTCGGCTACGTCGACGCCGCACTGGACGCCGACGCGTTCGACGCGGACGGCTACTTCCGTACCGGCGACCTCGGAACGATCGACGCCGGCGGCTTCGTCCGGATCACCGGACGCCTCAAGGACATCATCATCCGCAAGGGCGAGAACATCTCCGCCAAGGAGATCGAGGACCTCCTGTTCACCCACCCCCGGGTCGCCGACGCCGCGGTCATCGGGCTGCCGGACGCCGAGCGCGGAGAGCGGGTCTGTGCGGTGGTCGTCGAGGCGGAAGGCACGGAGCCGTTGGAGTTCGCGGATATGGTCGCCTTCCTCAAGGAGGCAGGGCTGACCACCCACAAGCTGCCTGAGCAGCTCGAGGTGGTCGACGTGTTGCCGCGGAACCCGACCGGAAAGGTGATCAAGCGGGATCTGGTCGCGCGCTTCAGGAACTGAGCGCCAACTGAGCCCCAGACCGCAGCCCGGAGAAGTACGTCCGATACGGATCGACCCCGGACAAGCGCGCCGCGAGCACATCCGCCTGCGCCAGCACCGTCTCCCGCCGTCCCGACAAGCTCCGCCGGTGCTCGGCACACGCCCCGAGCGCGTGGATGTGCGGATCGGAAACGCTGCGCAGCGTGTCGTCGACGACGATCCCGCGCGCCACCGCCAGCCCCGACGTCCACGCCAGCGCCGTGTTCGGCGCCGTGCCGCACGCGATGACCGCCAGATCGCACGCCAGCCGGTGGCCGTCGGCGAGGACGACGCCTTCCAGCCCGCCGCCCCGGCCGGCTGTCAGGGCTCGAACACGGCAGTCCTGATACGCGATGACCCCGGTGCGCCGCAGTGTGAGGTACGCGTCGGCCGACGTGATCTCCGGCGCGGCCGGCATCTGGTCGACGAGTTCGACGTGCAGCGGGTCCGCGGCGCGCATCGTGCGCAGCGCGGCTGCCACATCGAGACCGATGGTGCTGCCGCCGATGACGACCGCGTGGGTGGCGGCGCTCGCCGCCTCGGCCAGCCGCTGGAAATCCGCCGCCGAATGCGATGAGTGGACGCCGGGAAGCAGGTCCTGGCCGTCGTCGGTACGCAGGCCCTTGATCGGCGGCAGCATCGCGTTGGCGCCGGTGGCCAGGACCAGCGTGTCGTACGGCTGGACCCAGTGATCGGAGCCGTGGACGAACCGGTGCATCCGGTCCACCGCGACCGCGCGCACGCCGGCGTGCAGGGTCAAGCGCGGATCGGACGGTGTCGGCAGGCCGGCGCCGGCTCCGGTCAGCGTGCCGGGCAGCGCGGAACGGTCGTGCGCGGTGCCGCCCTCGCCGGCGTAGACGATCACGTCCACGTCGGTGTCGGCGGCCAGCAGGCCGGTGACGAGGCGGTGGGCCGCCAGTCCCCAGCCGACGACGACGATCTTCCTGGTCATCGTGCGATCCCTTCGGTCGGCGACGCGATGCCTCCACGATGCCCTGCCGACGTTTCCCAGCCGCTTCGCCGGTGTTACCGCCGCAGTTCCTGTCCGCAACAAGGGAGTAAGCTGCGGTGATCGAGTGGCGGGGGCGGACAGGCTCGGGGGGAAGACATGCGTGAACAGGTCAAACGGCAGCGCGCGAAACTGATCGTCGGCGGCATGATGTCGGCCGCGGTCATCGGCTGGGGCGTCGCCGGATGCAGCCACGACGACCACGACCGCTGCGTGGACACCCGCGACAGCACGGTGATCCCGGACCAGTACTGCTCGGACACCACGTCCTCCTACACCTACGCGCACTGGTACCGCGGCGGCAGCGGCTTCAAGATGGGCCAGCGCGTCTCCGGCGGCGAGGTCGGCGAACACGGCGTGACCCGCGGCGGCTTCGGCGGCCACGGCAGCAGCGGCGGCGAGGGCGGCGAGGGCGGGCACGGCGGCGGCGAAGGCGGGCACGGCGGCTGATGCGCAGACTGCAGAGCCCTCCCCGCGAGGGCTGGCGGCAGGCCGTCGAGTCGCAGGGCCTGGTCTTCCCGGTGACGGACCTGGAGGACGGCAGCGTCGTCCCGTACTGGTACGAGTCCGCGCACTACTCCTTCACCATGGCCGAAGTCGACGCGCTCGAGGACACCACCGCGGAGCTGCACGCGATGTGCCTGGCCGCCGCCGAGCACATCGTGTCCCGCGACCGCTTCGCCGACCTCGGCATCACCGATCCGGCGGTGGTCCGCGCGATCCGCGAGTCGTGGTCGGCGCAGCCGCCGTCGCTGTACTCCCGGTTCGACCTCCGCTACGACGGCGACGACGGCCGCGCCGCGAAGCTGCTGGAGTACAACGCGGACACCCCGACGATGCTGCTGGAGTCCGCGATCTGCCAGTGGTACTGGCTTCAGGACGCACATCCGGAGCTGGACCAGTGGAACTCGCTGCACGAGCGCCTGGTCGACGCCTGGCAGAAGATGCGCCTCCGGCTCGCGGGCGGTCCGGTGCACTTCGTCTACGCCGAGTGTGACGAGAGCGGCGAGGACTTCATGACCTCCTCCTACGTCGCCGAGACCGCGGAGCAGGCCGGGCTGGTCGCGGTCGTGCTCCCGGTGGAGAAGATCGGCTGGCACGCGGCGTCCGGCTGGTTCGTCGATCTCGACCAGACCCGCATGCGCACGGTGTTCAAGCTCTACCCGTGGGAGTGGCTGGTCGCCGAGGACTTCGGCCCGCAGGCGCTCGCCGCCTTCGACCGTACGCAGTGGCTCGAGCCGATCTGGAAGATGCTGCTGTCGAACAAGGCGCTCCTGGCGATTTTGTGGGAGCTGTACCCGGACCACCCCAACCTGCTACCCGCCTACCTCGACGGTCCGCGCGACCTGAAGGACTACGTCGCCAAGCCGCTGCTGGGCCGCGAGGGCGCCTCGATCCGCATCGTCACCGGCGGCGAGCACTTCGAGCAGCCGGGTCACTACGGCCGCGAAGGGTACGTCTACCAGGAGTTCTCCGCGCTTCCGTCCTTCCCCGGCAGCGACGGCGGCGGGCGCGCGGTGCTCGGCTCGTGGCTGGTCGGCGGCGAGCCGGCGGGCCTGGGGATCCGGGAGTCGGACGGCCTCGTGACGGACACGTACGCACGATTCGTACCGCACGTCATCGACGGGTAGTGGTCGTCAGCCGGACGGTTACTGGGACGAACGCCCGCGATCGGCGACAATGGCGGGCATGGCCGAGCCGAAGAAGCAGCAGTGGGTCCTCACCCTGTCGTGTCCGGACACCCCCGGTGTCGTGCACGGCGTCGCGAACTACCTCCTCATGACGGGCTGCACGATTCTGGACAGTCAGCAGTACGGGGATCCCGACTCCGGTCTGTTCTTCATGCGGGTCAGCTTCGAGCGGGTCCACGACGCGGTGACGCTGGAGCAGCTCAACAGCAGTTTCGAGGCGGTCGGCGCGACGTTCCGGATGGCCTGGCGGATCCACGACGCCAACGAGCTGATGCCGGTGGTGCTGATGGTCAGCAAGTTCGGGCACTGCCTGAACGACCTGCTGTTCCGGGCGAGCACCGGGGCGCTGCCGGTGCGGATCGCCGCCGTGGTGTCCAACCACAGCGACTTCGAGGAGCTGACCCGCTCCTACGGCGTGGACTTCGTGCACCTGCCGGTCGCCGCCGGCGACGCCGAGGGCAAGGCGAAGGCCGAGGCGGCGCTGCTGGAGGTGGTCGAGAGCCGGGGCGTGGAGCTGGTCGTGCTGGCCCGCTACATGCAGGTGCTCACCGACGAGGTCTGCAAGGCGCTGGAGGGCCGGATGATCAACATCCACCACTCCTTCCTGCCGAGCTTCAAGGGCGCCAAGCCCTACCACCAGGCGCACGCCCGCGGCGTGAAGCTGATCGGCGCCACCGCCCACTACGTCACCGCCGACCTCGACGAGGGCCCGATCATCGAGCAGGAGGTGGCGCGCGTCGGCCACGGCGTCACCCCCGAGCAGCTGGTCGCGGTCGGCCGCGACGTGGAGTGCCAGGTGCTGGCGCGCGCCGTGAAGTGGCACGCCGAGCACCGGGTGCTGCTGAACGGCAAGCGCACCGTCGTCTTCCCCTGAGGCGGTGCGGCCCTGGGAAGCGTCGGACGCTTCCCAGGGCCGCACCGGCCTCACCGGTCAGGAGCCCGAACTCACCGGAATCCCCGGCGAGGACACAGGCGAGGACACGGACGAGGATCCCGGTGACGACACCGAGCTGCCCGGCGGCTGGCTGAACCCGGACGACTGGGTGTCGGACGGCTGACTCTGGGAGGAGGATCGGCTCCCCGGCGTCTTCGGTGTGGACGGCGGACTCCACGAGCCGGTCGCGCCGCTCGACTGGCTCCCGGACGGGGACGCCTTCGGCGCCGAGGAGTACGAGGACCCGCTTTCGCTCGGCGGCAGCAGGGACCCCAGCTGGTGCATGATGTCGTTCTGGTGCTGGAGCTGCGCCTTGGCGTAGGCCAGGAGCCCCGGATCGATCAGGATCTTCTCCAGCTGCAGATTGCTCAGCAGCGGCACCGCCGACGTCGGCGGTGCGACCCCGTCCATCCCGCCGCCGGCCGAAGTGTGCAGCAAGATGTCGACCCGCGGATCCTTCAGCCCAGCCCCGACATATCCGGCGCTCGGATCGCCCGACGGATAGCTGTCCACGACGACCGTTCCGCCGGCGATGCTGGTCTGCAAGCATCCGACCTGAGACGGCGGGCCGCAGCTCAACGGGCGGCCGTCGCGAGTCGAGGCGGATTCGGTGGAGGCGAGCAGGTAGTTCGTCTCGCCGTTGGGCCCGGTGAGGATCAGCACCGAGGTGGCCGTCGTCTGCACGGTGAATCCGTCGGGCAGCGCCGCCTGGATGTACGGCGCCGATCCCTTGGCGAAGTCGGTCATGAAGTTCTGCTGCTCGCTGTACAGCTGGCAGATCCGCACAAGGTCGCCCTTGGCGGTCCCCGGCGCGTTGCAGGACGACGTCCACCCGCTGCCCGCTGGGAAGTTCGGGCCGCTCGACGACGCCGAGGGCTGCCTCCCGCTCGCCGAACTCACCTCGTTCCCGGACCCGCCGCTCATCGCCGCGACCCCGGTCCCCACCGCGATCACCGCCAGCGCCGCCGCCGCGGACAGCACCCAGTCCCGCCGCCGCCGGCGCATGCCCCAGTCCATCGCGGCGTCGATGACGTCCCGCTGCTGTGGCTCGTCCTGCGGCGCCGGAAGCGCGCCGGACAACAGCTCACGCATGTCGTTCACAGTTCTTCCCTTCCAGCTAGTCGTGGATGAGCTCGCTGACGGCCGCACCGAGCCGTTGCCGCAGGATGGCGATCGCCCGCGACGTCTGGCTCTTGACCGTCCCCGGCGTGATCCCCAGTGCGTCGGCTGTCTGGTCGACGGTCAGGTCCTCCCAGAACCGCAGGACGACGACCGCCCTGGCGCGCGGCGGCAGCGTGTCGAGTGCGCTGCGCACCGCGAGCCGGAGTGCGGCGTCGTCAGAAGGGGAGGCCGGTTCGGGGACGTTGTCGAGGGCGACCGTCGCACGGTCCTTCTGCTTCATGTCCAGGAAGGCGCGATACAGCACCGTGCGGGCGTAGGCGTCGACGGAGTCGGCGCGCATCACCCTCGGCCAGGACCGGAACAGCCGACCGAAGGTCGTCTGCACGAGATCCTCGGCGGTGTGCCAGTTCCCGCACAACAGGTACGCGCTACGGCGCAAGTGGGGCTGTGCCCCCACGGCGTACTCGCGGAACTGTTCGCGGGCCTCGGCCGAACCGCCATGCGCCAGCGGGCTCTTGAGTTTCCTCACATCAGGTATGACCGGAGGACGGCCGGTGCGGTTGGAACGGGGATCGGTTTTCTCCGTTCCCTGCGACCGCTTTAGACCGGGACGCCCTAGAACGGAACGACCTAGACCGGGACCTCATGGCCGATCGCCATCAGCAGCGCGCCTAGCTGAATGATCAGTTGCTGCTCGATCTCGGTGCGGGGCAGGTCCTGGTGCTTGAGCCAGTCCAGCACCGCGGTCTCGGCGGCGGCGACCCAGCACTTGAGCGTCATGCGGACGAGCGGGTCCACCGGGGTGGGCTCGCCGAGTCCCTCCACGAGGAGTTCGTAGACGGTGTCCTCCACCGAGTGCACCAGCGCGGCCGACTCCCCGCCGGAGCCGTAGGCCGCCGATCCGCCGAGCAGCGCGACGAATCCGGCCGAGTGCGCCTCGGCGAACTCCACGAACGCCCGCACCGCGCGGTCCAGCCGCTGCAGCGGGGTGTCGCCGGGCTCGATCTGCGCCAGCCGCCGGGTCAGCTCGGCGGCGGCCTTGGACAGCGCGGCGGCGTAGAGCTCCTGCTTGGTCCCGAAGTAGTGGTAGACCAGCGCGCGCGAGGCGCCGGCGGCCTGCGCCACGTCGTCGACGGACACCTCGTCGGGACCGCGTTCGGCGAGCAGGTCCAGCGCCGCCTCGATCAGCTCGTCGCGGCGGCGGTCGACCGACAGCCGGCGGCGGGGTGCCGTGCGCGGGGTGGAGCGGACGGGCTGGGAGCTGCGGGACTCGGACTGCACATCGCCATGCTGCCACGTCCGGCACCAGGAGCGAATCGGCAAGCGTGTCGGGACCGTTCCCGAATCTGCTTCGGTCTGCCCGGATCTGCCGAACGGCGGCTCTCCAGCCCGGCGCTCCGGCGGGTCGCCGTTGGCGGAAACGGGGTCTTGTCGGCAGGACCCTCCGCGCCTACATTAGACGCCGTGTCCAATAAAACCGGTCCCACGCCCGAAGCCCTGCAGCGTCACCGCGACGCCCAGGCGCTGGCCTACCGCTGCGCCGAGACGGTTGGCGCGGGACTGGAAGCCGGCGTCACCGAGCGGGAGGCCGCGCGGCGGATGCGCGCCTACCTGCGGGAGACCGGCGTCGAGGACTTCTTCCACATCCCCTTCGCCTGGTTCGGGGAGCGCACCGCGTTCCGCTCGCTGAAGGGCCCGTGGACGCCTCTGCACTTCTTCCCGACGAACAAGCGGCTCGAGGAGGGGATGTCGTACATCCTCGACTGCTCGCCGGTGGTCGACGGCTACGTCTCCGACATCGGCTACTCCGGCGTCCTCGGCGACCCCGGCACGAACCGCATCTTCGACGCGCTCATGCGCGACCTCGCGGAGTACCGGACGCTGATCCTGCGACGGATCAAGGCCGGGGACACGCTGTCCGAGGTCTACGCGGCGGTCGACGCGCTCATCGCGCGGCAGGGATACGAGTCCCGGCACAAGGTCTACCCGGGCCGCGTCATCGGCCACCAGGTCGGCCGGATGACCCAGCGCCGCGCTGTGTCCGATTTGATGGTGGGCCGCTATGCCTTCGGCTTCGGGCTGCGCACGCTGGAGACTCTGGGGCGCGAGATCGTCACCGAGGGGGTCAAGGGGCGCTCGCCGCTGTGGGCCGGAGGCAAAGCCTCCCGGCACGCGCCGATGCCGGGGCTGTGGGCGGTCGAGCCGCACATCGGCTTTCCGTCCATCTCTGGCGGCAGCAAGCACAGCGTCGGGGTGAAGTTCGAGGAACTGCTGGTCGTCACCGAGGACGACGCCTTCTGGCTCGACGACGACCTGCCGCATGTCCGGCGCTGGCAACTGGAAGGTGCACACGCATGACCCAGGACGTCCGCACCTTGGCGGTGACCGTGGAGGGCGGCAAGCTCTCCGTCCGCACGTACGGGGACCCCTCGAAGCCGATTGTGTTGCTGGTCCACGGTTATCCCGACACCCAAGCGGTGTGGGACGGCATCGTTGCGGAACTCGTTGACGACTTCTACGTCGTCACTTACGACACCCGCGGTATCGGCGCTTCCAAGGGACCGCTGTTCAAGCACGGCTATACGTTGGAGCACCTTGCGGACGACCTCTATGCGGTCGCCGACGTAGTCGCCCCCGATCGGCCGGTGCATCTGGTCGGCCACGACTGGGGTTCCATCCAGGCTTGGGAAGCGGTGACGCGCGCGGACTCCGCACAGCGTTTCCTGTCCTATACGTCCATCTCCGGTCCCTGCCTGGACCACGCTGCTCTGTGGACGCGCTCGGGTATCCGTAAGCCGACTCCCAAGGCGGCGGCGCGTTCGCTGAAGCAGGCACTCGCGTCTTGGTACATCGTCGTGTTCCACCTTCCGGTGGGACCGCGAGTGGCGTGGAGGCTCGGTCTCGCTAAGCAGTGGCCGCGGATCATCAAAGCTATAGAGGGAACCAGACTCGACCCCTCCCCGACTTTGCATAGGGATGGCTCGCGCGGTGTCCTCTACTACCGCGCCAACATGCTGCCCAAGATGCGGCGTCCCCAGGAGCGGTCGACCACGGTTCCCGTCCAGGTGCTCACTCCGACCGGCGACCGATTCGTGACTCCGGCCCTCGCCGCGCAGGCGCCGGTTCCGTGGACGGAGCGGCTCTATGTGCGGAAGGTCAACGGCGGCCATTGGATCGTCGTGAAGAAGCCCGCGCTGATCGCCGAGCGGATCCGGGAGTTCGTCCAGTCCAGCATCGCCACTCCAGGAGGACCTGAGCCCGTGCGTTCCCTACTGCGTGCCGAGGCTAGGCAGGGCACTAAGGACCGCCGTGAGTTCGAGGACAAGCTGGTCGTCGTCACCGGCGCCGGTTCCGGTATCGGACGCGCCACCGCGCTGGCGTTCGCCGAGAAGGGCGCGGACATCGTCGTTGCCGACATCGACAGTGTCGCTGCCGCGCGCACCGTAGAGCTGGTCGAACTGCTCGGTGCGCGCGGCTACCTCTATACGGTCGACGTCTCCTCTGGCGAGGCCATGGAGAAGTTCGCGAACGACGTTAAGGAGACGGCGGGCGTTCCCGACGTTGTCGTCAACAACGCGGGCATCGGGATGTCCGGTCCCTTCCTCGCCACAGAGGTGAAGGACTGGGAGAAGATCCTCGGCGTCAACGTCTGGGGCGTCATCCACGGCGCGCGCTGTTTCGGCGCGATGATGCGGGAGCGCGGCGAGGGCGGGCACATCGTGAACCTCGCTTCCGCCGCCGCCTATACGCCGTCGCGCACTCTCTCTGCCTACTCGACGTCCAAGGCGGCCGTCCTCATGCTCTCCGAATGCCTGCGCGCGGAGTTCGCGAGCTACGGCATCGGCGTCTCGGCGATCTGCCCCGGCTTCATCGCCACCAACATCACCCGGACGACGAAGTTCGTCGGGCAGAGCGCCGAGCAGCAGGAGCGGACCCGGCAGCGGATCACCGGCCTGTACCGGAAGCGGAACTTCGGGCCCGACAAGGTGGCCGAGCGCATCGTCGACGCCGTGCGGCGGGACCGGCCGGTGGTCCCGGTCGCGCTGGAGGCCAGGGCGGGCAAGGCCGTCTCCCGGCTGTCCCCGGCGCTGGCCCGCCGGATGGCGAAGATCGACCCGACCGGCTGAGGAGCGGAAATCCCATGGCTGACCTGAAGCCGCGGCGCGTGAAGTTCGACTGGGAGAACACGCCGCTGCACTGGATCCCCGAGGATCCGTACGCGACGCACATCATCAACGTGCTGCACCTGCTGCTGCCGGCCGGCGAGCGCTGGTTCGTGCACGTCTACAAGCAGATCCTGCCCTACATCCACGACGAACAGCTCAAGGCCGAGGTCAAGGGCTTCATGGGCCAGGAGGGCACGCACGCCGTCGCGCACCAGAACGTCCTGCACCACATGAAGGTGCAGGGGCTGGACCCGGACCCCTTCGTGGCGCAGATCGAGTGGCTCTTCGAGCAGTTGCTCGGCGACAGCACCATGCCGCCGTTTGCCCGCGAGAAGTGGCTGCGCGAGCGGCTCGCGATCATCGCGGCGATCGAGCACTTCACCGCCGTGCTCGGCAAGTGGATCGTGGACTCGCGCGGGCTGGACGCCGCCGGCGCCGACCCGGTGATGCTCGACCTGCTGCGCTGGCACGGCGCCGAGGAGGTGGAGCACCGCTCGGTGGCCTACGACGTCTTCATGCACCTGGACGGCTCCTACGCCCGGCGCACCCGCGCGATGCTGGTGACCTCCGTGGCCTTCGCCTGGATCTGGGGCCGCGGCACGAAGTTCATGGTCGCCCACGACCCCCACGAGCTACGCGCAGGGCGCCCGACCGCGATGACCGAACGCGAGTTCCTGGGACGCTTCCGCGACGCCGCACGGCGTGGACGACTGCCGTCCCTGAGCAGCCTGGTCGTCGAGGTCCCGAAGTACCTCAAGCCCTCGTACCATCCCTCGCGTCATGGATCCACGCAGTCTGCGCTGGACTACCTGGCGGTGTCCCCGGCCGCCGTCTACGCGGCCGAGCTGGCTGCGGCGCGCAAGAGCGACGTCGACGGCTGAGCGCACCGCACCCCCTAGGCAGCGGGGTCGTGAGGGGTCATATCGGATACAGATCAGGGCTGCCGTGGCTCCGCCTTTTCCGATTCTTGATCAAGTGTTTCGACCGGTTTCCGACCTTTTGTGTCAGCGCGAAGATCTAGCATGTGGCCATGCAGCAGAGCACGGATGTCTCCAACCCGCATTGTCAGTCCGGGCGCGCCTGGGTGGACGAGGCGATTCGGCGCGTCTCGGCGGACGCCAACCGGTCCGCCGACACGCACCTGATCCCGCTCCGTCTTCCCGATCCGTGGCCCGAGTGGGGGATCGACGTCTATCTCAAGGACGAGTCGACGCATCCGACCGGCTCGCTCAAGCACCGGCTGGCGCGCTCGCTGTTCCTGTACGGGCTGTGCAACGGCTGGATCCGCGAGGGCACGACGATCGTGGAGGCCTCCAGCGGGTCCACGGCGGTGTCCGAGGCGTACTTCGCGCGGATGCTGGGCCTGCCGTTCGTGGCGGTGATGCCGCGCTCGACGTCCAAGGAGAAGTGCGAGCTCATCGAGTTCCAGGGCGGGGTGTGCCATTTCGTGGACGACCCCGGCGCGCTGTACGAGGAGGCGCGGCGGGTCGCAGCCTCGGCGCCGGCCGAGTCCGGCGGCGGACACTACATGGACCAGTTCACCTACGCCGAGCGGGCCACCGACTGGCGTGGCAACAACAACATCGCGGAGTCGATCTTCGAGCAGATGGGGCAGGAGCGGCATCCCTGTCCGTGCTGGATCGTGGTCGGCGCCGGGACCGGCGGCACGTCCGCGACGATCGGCCGCTACCTGCGCTACCAGCGGCACGCCACCCAGATGTGCGTCGTGGACCCGGAGAACTCGGCGTTCTTCGAGGGCTGGCGCGACCACGACCCGTCCTACGTCACCGGCAAGGGCTCGCGCATCGAGGGGATCGGCCGGCCGCGGGTGGAGCCCTCGTTCCAGCCCGACGTCGTGGACCGGATGATCCGGGTCCCGGACGCGGCGTCCATCGCCGCGATGCGACTGGTCTCCGAGCTGTCCGGGCGCGACGCCGGCGGTTCCACCGGGACCAATTTCTGGGGTGTGGTGAAGCTGATGTGCGAGCTGCGCGCGGTCGGCGCCAAGGGTTCCATCGTGACGCTGTTGTGCGACGGCGGAGAGCGGTATCGGAACACGTATAAATCCGATGCGTGGCTAGCTGAACAAGGGCTCGATCTGGCACCGTACAGCGAGCAGTTGCGAGTGGCGTTGGCGACGGGGAACTGGCCCGGGTGACTACCCCGTGACATCGCCCGAGTCCCTGATCCGGTGATTGTCACAAAGCTGTTTCGAAGTCTTTACCTGGGCGAGGGCAACCATCGAGTGCTACGTACCTAGGCCCATCGCTTTCTACGCACATCGCAGGATGCGCATATCCCCGCCGCTGGGGAAGGTTGCGTGGGCGGTTGAATAATTGCCGCTCGCGCCCCACCCACGGAGGACTTCCATGCATGTCACGAACAAGGTTCGGCTGGCTCTCGCCGCCGTAGCCGCGTCCGCTGTCAGCATGGGTGTGGCGGCGCCTTCCTTCGCGGCGGACGCTCCGGCGTCCACTGCGACCCCGGCTCCGATCCCGGTGCCCATCGGGCCTGTGTGGGCTCAGCTGCAGATCCACTCGGACTCCGGTTCGGCGAACCCGTTGGCGACGGATTTCGTGATCCAGGCCAAGGACACGATGCCCGGTGCGAAGCTGACCTACACCCTGGACTTCGGGGACGGTTCGAGCCCGGTCAGCGGTCCGGTGATCGCCGGTTCCTCGGGCACCGTCACCGTCCAGCACATATATAAGGCCACGGGTACGTACCCGGTGAAGCTGTCCGTCTCCGACGGCACGCACTCGGTGGACCTGGCGAAGTCGTACACCGCCTCCGTCAGCCGGCAGGGCCCGACCGCCGCCGTCACGGTGACGACCAGTCCCGAATCCCTGACGGCTCTGGCGGACCTGTCCCAGTGCGCGCCGGCCGCGGTTCCGGCCGAGCAATCCATAGCCCTGATACGCCTCAACTGGGGTGACGGGTCGAGCACCGACATCAGGACTCCGACCGCGAGGGTCCTTCAGATCCCGGTCGCGCACACGTATAAAGCGGCTGGTTCCTACGGCGTCGTGACCCAGGTCGTCGACCAGGACGGCGCCACGGCGACCACGACCGAGCAGATATCCGTCGGCCCGCCGACGACCGGGGGCACCGCGGTCACGCGGGTCGCCGGCGCCGACCGCTACCGGACCGCGATCGCGATCTCCTCGAAGCTGGCCGCGGGTTCCGCGCCGGCGGTCGTGCTGGCCACCGGCGAGGCGTTCCCGGACGCGCTGGCTGGCGTGTCGCTGGCGAAGCAGGTCGGCGGTCCGCTGCTGCTGACCCCGAGCGCCGCTCCCGACGCCGCGGTCACCGCCGAGATCAAGCGGGTCCTCAAGCCGGGCGGCACGGTCTACGTGCTCGGCGGTACGAACGCCGTCTCCCCGGCGGTCGTCAGCGCGCTGGGTGCGGTGACCGTGACCCGGATCGGCGGCGCGGACCGCTACGAGACCGCGCTGAGGATCGCCGACCGACTCGGCGACCCGTCGAACGTGGTGCTGGCGACCGGCGCGGACTACGCGGACGCCCTCGCGGCCGGCCCGTACGCCTCCGACGTCTTCGCCGTTGACGCCTCGCACCCGGCCGCGATCCTGCTGACCGCGACCACACAAATGTCGCCGGCGGTTCAGGCCTATGTGAAGAAGGCGCACGCCGTCGCGGCGGTCGGCGGCCAAGCGGTCACCGCGGCCAATAACGCGCACATCTCCCTGGCGCCCCACGCGAGCTTCAGCGGCTACGACCGCTACTTCACGGCGGCCATGGTCGCCGCCGCCTTCCAGGGCGAGCACACCGCGGGCGTCGCCACCGGCGAGAACTACGCCGACGCCCTCACCGGCGCGGCCTCGCTGGCCCAAGCCGGCGGCCCTCTGGTGCTCACCCAGACCCACCTGCTCACCCCGGCCGCCTGGCACGCCCTGCAGGGCATCGAGGCCTCGGTCGGCGCCACCGGCACCGTCGAGGTCTTCGGCGGCCCGGCCGCCGTCAGCACCGCCACGGTCGCGCAGATCGTCGAAGCAGTCCACGGACACATGGCCTGACCGGCCGCACCCCAGCTTGGCCGCGGCCGGCAGCCGGACCCACGAGGCCCGTCCCGCCGACCGCGACCAGCCCCGGCACCGCGAGGCGACCAGGGCACCACACAACTGAAGATTGCAGACGAAAAACGCCGGACAAGCCAGTCCCAGGCACCCGGCCAATTCCGGAGGTCCCCCCAAAAATGGGTAACGAAAACAACCACTCTGTGGCCCGCAAGCGCCTTTCGACGCTGGCCATCACCACCACGCTGGCAGCCGTCGGCGTGGGCGTCGTCGGCACCGGCGCGGCCAACGCCGCGACCACCTCGCCGTCGGGGCATTCGCAGGAGGGCACGCAGGCCGTGGCCGCGCCCGTGCTGAAGTCCGCGGTCACCGCGGGCACCGGCGCGACCAGCCTCACCGCCACCGCCGACCTGACCGGCACCACGGTCGACCCGAGCATCGCGGCGGCCTCGACGGTCACCATCAACTGGGACGGCGCCAAGGACGTCCAGACCCTCCACTTCGCCGCGGACGGCACGCTGTCCACGAGCAAGGTGCCCCACGTCTACACGGCCGGCGGCGCCTATGACGTCATCGTGACCGTGAACGACGGTTCCAAGACCCCGCCGACCGCGACCACGCACCTCGTCGTGGCCGACGCGACCCTCGCCGCCTCGCTGTCGGCGAACACCACCAAGAAGAACAGCCCGGTGACCCTGTCCCTGGCCGGTTCGTCGGTCGACCAGTCGATCAAGGCTGCCACGACCACCGTCACCTGGGGCGACAAGGCCACCGCGTCCTTCGCCGGCGACCCGGCGAAGATCAGCGCGACCGACGCCAAGCTGACGCACTCCTACGCCGCCGACGGGACCTACCCCGTCACGGTCACGCTGAACGACGGCCTGGGCACCAAGACCTCGGTCCAGACCGAGACCTTCAGCGTGAAGGTCAGCGAGACCGGCGTCGTGGTCCTGCAGGCCGCCGGCGACACCCGCTACGAGACCGGCACCCAGATCTCGCAGCACCAGTGGGCGAGCACCGGCGTGGCCACGGACAACCGCACGCAGGCCAAGTCGGCGGTGCTGGCCACCGGCAACGACTTCGCCGACGCGCTGGTCGCCGTGCCGCTGGCCAAGAAGGTCCAGGGCCCGCTGCTGCTGACCGACGGCACGCAGACCAAGACCAACCCGATCGTGGTCACCGAGATCCAGCGGATCCTGCCGAAGGGCTCGACCGTCTACCTGTTGGGCGGTGAAATGGCGCTCAACGCGGGCATCGAGAAGCAGCTGCAGGGCCTGGGCTACACCACCGTGCGGCTGGCCGGCGCGGACCGCTTCGCCACCGCGCTGCAGGTCGCCGAGAGCCCGAAGGGCATGAACAACCCCTCGCACGTCATCGTGGCCCGCGGTGACGAGGGCAAGAACCACGACGGCTTCGCCGACGCCCTGTCGGCCGGCTCGTACGCGGCCAACGTGTTCGGCGCCGGCGACGGCGGCTCGGCCGTGGTGCTGAGCAACTTCAAGACCTTCGACACCGACACGAAGGCCTATGTCCAGAGCAAGCTGAAGGCCGGCCAGCAGGACGTGGCCGCCGTCGGCGGCCAGGCCGCCACCGCGATGACGACCATCCTCGGGTCGGACAAGACCTACGTCACCGCGGTCGGCCACGACCGGTACGAGACCGCTGCGATCGTGGCCTCGCACTTCCTGCCGAACGGCAAGGCCGACCAGATCGGCGTCGCCACCGGCACCGTCTACGCGGACGCCCTGACCGGTGGCGCGTACATGGCCACCGTCAACGGCCCGCTGCTGCTGACCGACCCGAAGGTGCTGCCGGCCTACACCGCGAACGCCGTCGGCCAGTTCTCCACCCAGGAGATCAACATCTTCGGCGGCAACGTCGCGATCTCGCCGGCCGTCGCCAAGCAGATCGCCAAGCTGGTGAACGTCGCCACCATCGGCAAGTTCTAAGCACCTGCCGAGGTAGCAGGGCGCTTTTCGCGAGCGCCTGACAACTGAACAGTCTCAGCCCTGCTGGCCCGCCGGAATCCTCCGGCGGGCCAGCAGTCTGTCTCGGGACCTAGCTGCCGCCTCCGGTGATGGCCGGCGGCCGGTTGAAGTACGACGTGCCGTTCCGCAGTCCGACGCCCTTCATCAGGGTGCTGACCGTGACGAAGGTGTAGCCCTGGTGTTTGAGGCGCTGGATCACTGCGGGGGTCGCGTCGACGGTGGTCTTGTGGGTGTCGTGGGAGAGGACGATGCGGCCGGGTTTGGCGTGGCCGACGATCTGGTCGGCGACGCGGGCCGGGTCTGGGTACTTCCAGTCCTCGGGGTCGACGCGCCACATGATGAAGGGGGCGCCGGCGACGGTGCGGACGGTGTCGTCGACCGCGCCGTAGGGCGGGCGGACCAGGGTCGGGCGGGGGATGCCGGTGGCCGCTATCGCGTCGGCGCTGCGGGTGATCTCGTCCTGGACCGCGGCGGCGGGCAGGCGGGAGAGGTCCTTGTGGTCCCAGGTGTGGTTGCCGACCTCGTTGCCCTCGGCGTATTCGCGGTGGACCAGGGAGGGGTACTTGACCGCCTGGTCGCCGAGGACGAAGAAGGTCGCCGGGACGTTCTGCGCCTTCAGCACGTCCAGCAGGCGGCCGGTGTCCGGACCCGGGCCGTCGTCGAAGGTGAGGGCGATGCACTTGGCGACCGAGCAGTCGACGTCCGCGTTGGTGCGCGGGGATGGCGTGGGCGAGGAGGGCGAAGAAGGTGAGGCGGGTGAGGAGGGCGACGAGAGCGAGGAGGGCGAAGACGGTCTCGCCTCGGACGTACTCGGAGCACTCGACCCACCCGTCGCACTCGCTGCCCGCCCGCCAGCGCCGCCACCCGCGCCGCCAGCACCCCCGCCCCCGCACGCCGTCGCGGCCACCCCGACCGCGCCGAGGACGGCGACGGCGGCGATCGTCTGCGTGCGGTGCTTGCGGGCGGGGAACCGGGACAAGAGCGGGCGAATCATCGGACAATCATTCACTGTCGACCCGGCGACCCCCTAACCACACTGGTCAGCGCAAGGGGGTGAATCAGTGGTTCACAATGCGTGACTGAGCGGATACCGGTCCATTCGATATCTTTTCGGCGTGCAATTCCACGAGCACCGCACCCGGATCCGCGCCGGCGCTCCCGGCGCCCCCGGCTCGGAGGAGCGGACCGTCGAGCCGTCCTCGGCGGCGCGCGTCATCGACCTCGGGCTGCGGATCGGCGAGCTGCTGCTGGCCAGCGGGGAGGGCAGCGAGGACGTCGAGGTCGCGATGGTCGGCATCACCGAGGCGTACGGGCTGTCGCGCTGCGAGACCAACGTCACCTTCACCGTGGTGACGCTGTCCTACCAGCCGAGCCTGACCGACACGCCGCTCTCGCTGGAGCGCGTGGTGCGGCGGCGCACCGTGGACTACACCAGCCTGGCCGACCTGCACCGGCTCGCTGTCGACATCAGCGCCGGCGGCGTGACGCTCGAGGAGGCCTATGGCCGGCTCGCGGCGATCCGCCGGAACAAGTACCCCTACCCGCCCTGGGTGATCGTCGGCAGCCTCGGCGCGATCGCCGCGACGGCGGCCCTGCTGGTCGGCGGCGGCTACCTCGCCAGCCTGGTGGCGTTCGTCTGCGCCATCCTCGGCGACTGGCTGTACCGGCAGCTGGCGCGGCTCGGGCTGCCCTCCTTCTATCTGCTGGCGGTGGCCGCGGTCCCCGGCGCCATCGCGGCGATCCTCCTGGACCGCCTCGGCGTCCACATCAACAGCTCGGCGGTCGTGGTCGGCGGCGTGTTCACGGTGCTGCCGGGACGCGCTCTGGTCGCCGCGATCCAGGACGGCCTGACAGGCTTCTACATCACCGCCTCCGCGCGCCTGCTGGAAGTGGTGTTCCTGGTCGCCGCACTGGTCTGCGGCATCACACTGGTCCTGAAGGTGGGCCGCCAGGTCGGCGCGAGCTTCATCGTGGACGAGCACTTGGCGCCGGTCCGCGCCGATCCGTTGATCGCACTAGTGGCGGCTGCGCTAGGAGTGTCCTTCGCGGTGGCGGTCCACACTCCGCGGCGCATATTGCCGTTCGCCGCCGTCGGTGCGGCGTTCAGTTGGGCGGCGGGGACGTACCCCGTTCAGTGGGGTCTGTCGCCCGTGGTTGCCACCGCGCTGGCCGCGATGATCGTCGGACTGATCGGCTACCTGGTCGCGCTGCACTACCGCACTTCTGCGCTGCCCTATGTGATTCCCGCCGTAGGACCCCTGCTCCCGGGCTCAGCGGTGTACTTCGCCATGCTGGAGATCACCAGCGGCGACAGCCACCTCGGCATCGACTCCCTGGAGACCGCGATCTCCCTGGGCCTGGCCATCGGCGCCGGCGTGAACCTCGGCGGCGAGCTGGCGCGCGTCATCACCCGGGCGCGGGGCACCAAGGAGCTGGTCTTCCGCTTCCGCAGGAACGCGGCGGGGGAGCAGGAGCCAGGTCTGCCGCCTCAACAAGGCTGAAGGACGCGACCGAACTCCCTCGGTCACGCCCCTCAGTAGCTCTACGCGGCACGTCTATATGCGTCGCTATATACGTTTCGCATACGTGCAGCGCTATATAACGCCGGCCGGTCACCCGCCGCTCTTGCGACGGAACTGCCGCTTGGCACCAGCCCGTCCGTGCGCGGAGTGGATCTTCGAGTCCCCGGGACCCCCGCCGTTGCCCCGCGCCCCGTTACCCCGCTTGGCCTCCAGCGCTTCCAAGAAACGCCGCTTCTGCTCGTCGGCGTCCGAAGCAGCCTCCGGCCCACCCCCCGGCTCGCCGGGCTCCGACTGCGATCCCGCCGCGGTGGTGTCCATACCGGCCTCCATGATGTGCGATGTGACGAAAGAGCTGTCCCAGCCAGCCTCCCACGACCACCGCGCCCCGCACCACACGGATAACACGCGTCCCGCGCCCCGCGACATTGGGTAAGCTGTCAGCGCTACGCGCCCTCGTAGCTCAGGGGATAGAGCACCCGCCTCCTAAGCGGGGGGCCGTTGGTTCGAATCCAACCGGGGGCACTCGAAGTGACGCGGGGAGTAGGCGGGGTCGCTCCGCCTGGGGTTTCGGTGGTGGCGTGGCCACTCTGGTCGCCCTGGATCTCCAAATAAGTATGCTCATCGCATGACGCGTCCACTGCGTTCCACGGATCCCACCCGCATCGGCGACTACGAGCTGACCGGCCGGATCGGCGGCGGGGGTATGGGGGACGTGTTCCTCGGGCGGTCGCCGGGTGGGCGGTTGGCGGCCGTGAAAGTGGTGCGTGATCTGCTGGCCGACGATCCGCGGTTCCGGGAGCGGTTCCGGCGGGAGGTGGCCGCCGCTCGGTCGGTGAGCGGGGCTTACACGGCGGCGGTGTTGGACGCCGATCCCGATGCCGAGCGGCCGTGGCTCGCCACCGCCTACATCGACGGGCCGACGTTGCTTCGGCGGGTCTCCGAGGACGGGCCGCTGGACGCGCGGGCGGCGAGGGCGTTGGGCGCCGGGCTGGCCGAGGCGCTGCGCGACATCCACCGGGCCGGGCTCGTGCACCGCGATCTGAAGCCCGGCAACGTGCTGCTGGCGGCGGACGGTCCGCGCTTGATCGACTTCGGCATCATCCGGGGGACGGACGGCGAAGGCCTCACCGAGACCGGCTACGTGCTCGGCAGCGCCGGCTACATGGCGCCGGAGCAGGCGGCCGGCGGCGAGGCGACCGCGGCGGCCGACGTCTACTCGCTGGGCGCCGTGCTCACCTTCGCGGCGACCGGGCACGGTCCCTTCGGCGACGGTCCGATGCCCGGCGTGCTGCTCCGGCAGGCGTCCGGGGACCGGGACATCTCGGCAGTGCCGGAAGGACTGCGCGACGTGGTCTCCCGCTGCCTGGACATCCTTCCCGGAGGACGCCCTACTACGGACTCCCTTCTGGAACTGCTAGGCGGGAACGCTATAGCGGACGGCGCCACGTTCCTCGATGCGCCGGACTCGGGTCCGGGTCTAGAGCCGGAGAACACTGAGATCGCGGCGACCCCGACCACCCTCATGCGCACCGGTCCGAAGAAGTCAGGGACGAAAAAGTCCAGCACTAAGAAGCCCGGCGCGAAGCAGTCGGGAACGAAGAACTCCGCGACAAAGACCTCCGGCACAAAGAACTCCGCGACCGCACGGAATACCCACCGCCCGAAGTCCTCACCCCCGCAGCCCATACCGACCCGCCGCAAGTTCCTGTTCCTCGGCATCGCCGGCGCCGCCGTGGCGGCCTTCAGCGTGGGCGTCGCCGCCATGCCGCACGGCGACAGCAAGTCGACCGACCCCGAAAGCACCGACAGCGACGTCAACGACGCCACCAGCACGACAGGCCTCTCCACCAAGAAGGCCCAGGGTGTCCTCGGCGGACCGATGAAGAGCCCGCTGTGGTCTGCCACCGACACCTACGCCGACTACCTCGCCCTGTCCGGAACCACCCTCCTGGTCCAGGGCACGACCCTGTCCGCTTTCGACACGTCCACCGGCAAGAAGTCCTGGACCGTGCCCAAGGGGACCTTCAACCAGGTGATGGACGGTGCCCTCCCCGCGTTCGGGGACTCGGTGTACGAGACCACAGACGCGGGCGACCTGGTCGCGGCCGCGGTGGCCGACGGCCGCCAAGCCTGGAGCGTGTCCGGTCCCGACTCCTGGCTCACCCGCGGCCTGGTCGGAGCGTCCTCTGACATCGTCGTGGGCTGGTCCTACACCGACGTCGCCCAAGCCGCCAGCAGCGGGATCTGGGGAGTCGATCCGCAGTCGCATCAACTGCGCTGGAGCACGAAGATCGGCGGGTTCGAGGGCGCACCGTATTTCTGCTCCGAGGCCGGCCTGGTCGTCCTGTCCCAGCCGAACAACCACCAGGTGACCGCCTACAGCACGCAAACCGGCAGTCAGGCCTGGGTCGCCAAGGACTCCACCCCCAGTGCCGATGCCGCATTCGCCACAGCGGTCGCGAGCCACGGCAAGACCGTCTACTGGGCCACCGACCGCCTTTACGCCTTCGACGAGAACGGCCATGCCATCTGGCCGGTGGCCGTCACCCCTGAGGGCGGGGACAGTGCCTTCCACGCGGTCATCGCCAACGACACCACCGTCTACGCGGCGTCCGAGGATGTCGGGCTTTCGAGCGCTAATACGATCGCCGCCTATAAAGCCTCCGACGGTGCGCCCCTGTGGCGGACGCTCTGGCCGAAGAACTTCCACGACCCGAGCCTGGAGTGCCAGCTGGCGCTCGGAGGCGGGAACCTCTACATCGTCGACCATATGAGCGGCACCCTGGTCTGCCTGGACGCCAAGACAGGCGAGACCAACTGGCAGTTCCACGATGCCGCCGCCTCCAACGGCTCCGTCGACGACTGGCACCTCGTGGCGAACGACCAGTACGTCGTCGTCGGATACCAGTCCACCGTGCACTGCTTCACGGCGAACTGAGTCCCCGCCTATAGCGCTTTTGCGTCGTCCCATCCGGACAGGTTGTAGTTGAAGTACGCGTTCGGGAAGACGAGCTTGCCGTCGGGGAGTCCGTTGAGACCGCCGGAGCCGTCATAGGCCTTGAAGATCTGGACCGAGCGAGTCAGACAGTTGTCCTCGATCACGTTGTAGGGGCGCGCGAAGCCGGCCGTCACCGCCGCCTCGGCGGCGCCCTGGTCGTCGGCTGCCGTGTCCTTGCAGCGGTAGCTCTGGTAGCCGCCGGAGTCGTCCGTCGTGGCGAAGTCCTGGAGCATCTGCTGCTCCGAACCGTGCTTCTCCCAGTTGTGGTCCTGCAGCGTGGCGCCGTAGTCCCAGGTCCCGCTGCCGTCGGACCAGCGGAAGGCCCAGGCGACGTGCCCGAGGTCCAGCGCGCCCTTCGGGGCGTCGAACATGCAGACCCGGCCGCTCATGGCTCCGGTGCCCACCGAGTCCGCTGTGGCGGACGATGCGAACGCGACGCCTGTGGTGACCGTACTCGCGAGCACGGCGAGGGCCATGGCGGCGGCTCTCCTATAGCGAATCCTCATCCTGTCCTCCCTGTTCTCCCATATCGGAGGGATCCGGCGATCCCCGCCGATATCAACGGCTTGAGGGGGTGGAAGGATGCGTTCGGATCACCGCGTGGGATGCGTCACTCACGCCCCCGCGGCGGAATGATCTAAAGCGAGTCAGCGTTGTGACCACCAAACACGACGACGAGGTCTCACGAAGGAGAACCACCATGGCCGGCACCCTTCTCATCGCGTACGACGGCTCCGCCGACGCCAAGACCGCTTTGGAGTACACGGCCCGGACGTTCCCCGGCCGCGAGGCCGTCCTGCTCACCGTCTGGGAGCCGCTGATGAGCCAGCTGGGCGTCGCCGAGGCGTTCGTGGGCGCGGTCGCCACCGAGGATGAGGAGAAGGTCGTCGAGCTGAGCGCCGAGCAGGTCGCCGAGGCCGGCGCCCAGCTGGCGGGCGAGGCCGGCCTGAAGGCGACCGCGCGCTGGGAGTCCGAGGGCACGCAGTCCGTCTGGCAGACCATCGAGCGCGTCGCCGACGAGCTGGACGCGGACCTCGTCGTGACCGGCTCGCGCGGCCTGACCGGCCTGCACTCGCTGCTCGTCGGCAGCGTCTCGGCGAAGGTCCTGCGGCACGCGCAGCGCCCGGTGCTGGTGGTCCCGTCGGCGCACCTGGCCAAGGCCCGCAGCGAGGCGCCCGAGGGCGACTCCGCGGACGCCTGATCCGACCCGGTCCTTCGGGACCACGGACTCGGCAGATTACGAAGACTCCAGAGAGCGGCCGGCCGCCACAGAGCTCTGCGACTGGCCGCTCTCTCTATGTGTGCACGAACGCTAAGCAGCTGTGCACCAATAAATACAGGGCTGGTGACGCTATGCGTTGCCGGCCCTTAGTCGTATCGTGACCGCGCGCATCCCACGGCTCGCGGTGGACTTCACCGTGCCGCGCGAGACACCCAGCGTGCGCGCGATCTCCGTCTCTGTGAGATCGGCCCAATAGCGCAGCAGCAGCACCTCCCGCTGCCTAGTGGGGAGCGCCTGCACGGCTTCCATGACTTCGCGGTGCTCCAGCGGCAGCAGCGCCGTGGTCTCCGCGGGCTCCACGTCTCTGGTGTCCTGGACGGCGTATTCACGTTCGAGCTTGCGCCTCCGTTGGACCGACCGTGCGCGGTTCACCACGGCGGTACGGAGGTAGGAGGACGGTGCCGCGACTCCTTGGAGCAGGTCGGGACGGGACCAAAGCTTGACGAATACCTCTTGCACAGCGTCTTCAGCGCTCGCCATGTCGCCGAGCAACAACACCGCGAGCCGCGTCAGTGGCAGCCGGTGAGTGGCGTAGAGATCGGCGACATCAATGGTGCCGCTTTGGCGGTGGCATTCCGGGGCGGACAGAACCATCGTGGTCATATATTCAGAGTCGCTGTCGGGCGCCCCTGTTGGTAACCACCGAAGGTCTACTCCACCCCCTCCCATAGTGGGGTGTGCACGTACATCCTATTGCGGAGTGGCAGGCACGGTGATGGACCCTGGGGCTACCTCTAGCTCTACATCGCTAAGCGCGCGCCGCGTACGTACCACCACGACGATCCCTACAGCGAACGACAGCACATGCCCTATCGCTGTGTAGTCAGCGTGGTCGATCCCCTGGAGCAGACTCGGTGCTGCTCCGGCTAGACACACCGCCCACACCACCCGCAGCCAGAGCGGTCTGGCGGTGGCGATGGCGATCGTCAGTGCGGTGACTACCAGATACGACGGACCGGTGTCCCACATATGCGCGTCCGACGCGGGAAGCGTGCCGTGGTGGATCCGCCACCACACCAACCCCTCGGTGGCCACGCTGACACCGATGTGCACGCCGGCGAGCACCAGCACGGCTCTGCGTGCCCCCAACAGCGCGACCACGCTGAACAGCGACAGCGCGAAGAACGGCCACACCCCCGCAGACTCCTGCGGTATGAACGCCGACGCCACGAAGGCCTCCACCGGATGCCCGCCGGGACGGATGTTCGCGATGTTCGTCGAGCACCAGTCCATGAGCTGCTGCAGCCGATTGGCCGAGATCGTGTCCTCGACCACGGCGGCGACCGTCAGCGACACCGCGTACCAGAACGCGGGATCGCGCAGCAGCCGCGACAGGAGGGCGCGGAGTCGAGCGGCGGACAAAGGTGACCCCCTTCGATCAGCGGTACCCATCCTGCCAACGCCATCATCCCTGCGGCGTAATCCTTGGCGTGATCGAGCCGGTCCCCGAGGACGCCCGCCACTGTCAGCCGACGTGCGCCGCCAGGAAGTCCGTCCAGGAGCCGGAGGCGACCAACGCGCCGTCCAGCGTCAGGTTGTCCCCGGCGCGATAAGCCTTGCCCGCCTTCCCCGGGATTCGGACCGGCATCAGCATCCGGTGCTTCCCGGCGGCCTTCACATAGGACCGCACGAGGTCGCCCATCGCGATCACCTCCGGACCCGCGATGTCGGGCACCAGGCCGGCCGGCGGACCGGCGACCAGCTCGACCAGGCGCGCGGCGACGTCGCGCGCGTCCACCGGCTGGAACCGCAGGCCGCCCGGGTTGGGGACCACCGGCAGCTTCGCCATGGTGCGCACCGCCTTCAGCGTCAGATCGTGGAACTGTGCGGCGCGCAGGATCGTGTACGGCACGCCCGACTCCTCGATCGCCTTCTCGGCCGCCGCCTTCATGCGCAGCCACCCCACCGGAACCTTGTCGGCGCCGATCACCGAGATGTAGACGATGTGCCGGACCCCGGCGCGCGCTGCGGCCTGTGCGAGGTTCCGGGTCGCGATGTCGTCGCCCTTCTGCGCGCCGGCCAGGTGCAGGACGGTCTCGATGCCGTCCAGAGCCTCGTCGATGTTCGCCCCGTTCTCCCCGGCGAGCAGGTCCCCGGTGACGTACTCGACGCCTTCGGTGTCCTCGCGCGCGCTCCGGCTCAGGATCCGCAGGTCGTACCCGGCCGCGCGGAGCAGCGGGACGGTGTGCGAACCGAGGCCGCCGGTGCCGCCGGTGACGAAGATCTTCGCGTTCACGATCACTCCTTGGTATGACGGTGGGGAACCCGTGGAGCGGGCTCACGGGGTAGACACGGCGGCCGAGGAGTGTGTGACAGATGGTCGACGAGAATTTTCTCGCCGAACGGTTCCAGGAGAACCGGCCCAGGTTGCGGGCGGTGGCCTACCGGATGCTGGGCTCGCTGAGCGAGTCCGACGACGCGCTGCAGGAGGCCTGGCTGCGAGCCAGCGGCGCCGACACGGACGAGGTGCGCAACTTCCAGGCGTGGCTGACCACGATCGTCGGGCGCGTGTGCCTGAACATGCTGCGTTCGCGGCAGCAGCGCAAGGAGGATTCCCTAGAGATCCACATTCCGGATCCCGTGGTGTGCGCCGAGGACGACACCAACCCCGAGACTGTCGCCCTGACCGCGGACTCCGTCGGGCTAGCGATGATGATCGTGCTGGACACGCTCGCGCCCGCCGAGCGCTTCGCCTTCGTGCTGCACGACATGTTCGCGGTCCCGTTCGAGGACATCGCCGAGGATCTGGAGAAGACACCGGCGGCGGTCCGCCAGCTCGCCAGCCGCGCCCGGCGCCGGGTCGAGGGCCACGCGCCGGTTCCCGATCCCGACCTCGCGGTACAGCGCACAGCCGTCGACGCGTTCTTCGCCGCCGCGCGGGACGGTGATTTCGAGGCTCTGGTCGCTGTGCTGCATCCGGACGTGGTGCTCCGTGCCGACGGCGGCGTATTGCGGGCCAGCCAGACGGTGATGCTGTCCGGCGCGCGGACCGTCGCCTCGCAGGCGCAGCTGGCGCGCACCATGGCTCCGTACGTCCAGCGCGTCCTCATCAACGGCACGCCTGGTGCGTACGTCGTCAAGGACGGCAAGCCGTTCTCGCTCATGTCTTTCAATGTCGTCGGCGGCAAGGTCGAGTCGATCCAGGTGATCCTCGACCCCGAGCGTCTCGATGCGGTCGCCCTTCAGTTGGCGGCATAGCTCTCTAGCCGCACGCATAGACCGCGGCGCCGGAACCCTTTGTCTAAGGGTTCCGGCGCCGCAGTTTCTCTATAGCGTTCGTTCTAGGCGTAGTCCCCTAGGCGATCGGCACCGTGGGGCGCGCATATGTCGGCGCCGGTGCGGGTGCTGCCGACTTCTCCAGAGCGAGACCCGGAATCCACCGCAGCGCCCGCGGCAGCTGCCAGTTCCGCTCACCCAGCAGGCTCATGATCGCCGGGACCAGCAGCCCGCGGACGAGCGTGGCGTCGATCGCCACTGCGACCGCCATGCCGATGCCGACCATCTTCATCGGCGCGAACGGCATGAAGGCGAACAGCGAGAACACCGCCGCCATGATCAGCGCCGCGCTGCTCACCACGCCCGAGGAGGAGCTGACGCCCCGGACCACGGCCTGCTTCGTCGACACGCCGCGCAGCCGCAGCTCCCTGATCCGGCTGAGGACGAACACGTGGTAGTCCATGGACAGTCCGAACAGGATCACGAACATGAACAGCGGGAGCCAGGAGATCACGGCGCCGTAGGACTGGAAGCCGAGCTGCTTCTCCAGGTGTCCGTCCTGGAAGATCCACTTCACGACGCCGTAGGACGCGCCGACCGAGAGCAGGTTCACGGCGATCGCGGTCAACGGGATCGCCAGGGAGCGGAACGCCGCGACCATCAGCACGAAGGCGAGCAGGAGCACGAAAGCGATGACGATCGGCGTCGTGCTGTGCAGCCGGCCGCCGAAGTCGGCCTGGCCGGCCGCCTGGCCGCCGACGCTGTAGTCGATGCCGGGGACGTGGCCGAGGGTGGCCGGCAGGACCTCGGAGCGCAGGTTCTTCAGGGCCGCCACCGAGGCGCTGTCCGCGCCGTCGCCGGCCAGCGGGACCGAGATCGCCTCGTAGCTGCCGTCGGTGCTGGTCTGGGTGGTCACCTGCGCGCCGTTGGGGAGCATCCGCTCCATCGCGGCGACCGCGCCGGTGAACTCAGAGCCCTTCAGCACCTTCGGGTCGCCGTGCACCATCAGCTGCGCCGGCGCGGGTCCGCCCGGGAACGCCGTCTGCATGCGGTCCAGCGTCTGGCTGATCGGCTTGCCGTAGGTGAGGGCGACGCCGCCGGGGTCCTTCGCCTTCAGCCCGGCGCCGATCCCCGCCAGGGCGAGCAGGGCGAGAAGTGCGGGGAGTCCCCACAGCAGCGGACGCTTGACGACGTTGCGGACCAGGAAGCTCCAGAACCGCGACTCCCGCGCCACCGTGCGGCGCTTGCCCACGAACGGCACGCGCCCCTTGTCGAGCTTGTCGCCGAGCCAGGACAGCATCGCCGGGACCACGGTGACCGAGCCCAGCATCGCCATGCCGACCACCAGGATGGTGCCGACGGACCAGCCGGAGAACGCGTCCATCTGGGTGAAGAACAGACCGGCGAGGCAGGCCATCACGGTCAGACCGGAGACCACGATCGAGCGGCCCGAGGTGCTCGCCGCGATCCGCAGCGCCTCCCTAGGAGACTTGCCCAGAGCGCGCTCCTCACGTTCTCGGCGGATGTAGAAGAGCGAGTAGTCGACGCCGACAGCCATACCGATGAGCAGCACCACCGAGGACGTGCTGTCGCTGATCGGGACCCAGTGGCCCGGGATGGACATCAGGGAGATGCCCGCGACCACCGCGGTCAGCGCCAGCAGCAGCGGGATCGAGGCGGCGACCAGCGCGCCGAACACCAGGAGCAGCAGGACCAGGGTGACCGGGACCGAGCTGAACTCCGCGCGCTGCAAGCCGGTGGAGATGATGTCGTTGACCGTCTTGTCGACGGACGCCGAGCCGGCTTCCTCCACGCGGAGTCCGGGATGCGCCGCCTGGATCTGCGCGACGGTCGTCAGTGGCTTCGCGACGGTCTTGTCCGCGTCGTCCTTGTTCCCGGCGACCACGAAGGTGACCAGTGCGGAGCGTCCGTCCTTAGAGACCAGTGCCTTGGTCTCCTTAGCGTTGTCCAGAGGAGAGCGGACCTGCGCCGCGGAGCCTGGAATCGCGCGGAGTGCGGCGGCTACATCAGAGACTCCGTTGCGGAAGTCCGTGTTCGTCGCGAAAGCCGCCCCTGATCGGCTCTGCACGAGAACGCTTTCCGTCTGCTGGGAGATACCGGAGGCGTCCAGCGCGCGCTCGGCGCGCCCCGCCTCGCCGGGGTCGTAGGGGGTCTTCTTGGTACCGGAGGCCATCCCGCCGATCACCACCGCGGCGATGATCAGGATGAGCCAGCCGAAGACCGTGGTCTTGCGGTGGCGGGCACTCCAGCCCGCCACCCGTTCCACCACAGGCGGGCGTGCTGTTAGCGTGGACATGAGAGATCCCCTCCATGGCTGAGCCATCGATGTGTGAGAGCTGACGTGACTTGGTGGTCCGGGGTCTTGCCTGGCCGGGCGGATGCTGCAACATCTGCCCGGCCCGCTTTGTCTCAGCGGCCGGCCGGTGTGCTCAACGGGCCGGGGGAGTCCAGGACGCGCCGGGCGGCGGCCATCGGGTCGCGTCCGACGACCGTGGCGCGCACCGCGCTCACGTGCACCCGCGCGGTGGCGACCAGGACGTAGTTCCAGGCGATCAGCAGGACCAGGGCGGCGGCTGCTGCAACAGCCGCTGACAGGTCGCTGCCGATCCAGAACCCGATGGCGTCCTTGCCGTGCGGGCCGTTCGGGAAGTAGCCGTACTCGAGGCCGTGCATGTGGCGGCCGTCGAAGGTCCGGGGGATGTAGCGGTACCAGATCGGGACGGTCACGCCGGCCAGGAAGACCACCCAGACCACCCAGACGACCGTGTCCAGGACGAACAGCGGTACGTAGAGAACAGAGAAGTAGACCAGGCCTCGCTTGGTCACCCGGCTTCGCCAGGAGGCGCGCAGTGTCGCGAAGAAGCCTTCCGCGTCATCCATCGGCGGCATCGGGGGAAGTCCGTCGGGGACCACTGCGCGGGCCCGTCCGCGTTCCATCGCCGCACAGCCGCGGATGAAGTACGCAGTGCCGATCAGCAGAGGCAGCCCGGCCCAAACGATCACCAGGGCCGTGGACGTGACGGTGATGCTGGTGATCACACAGAACAGCACCGTGCAGACGACCATGGAGCTGAACAGGTACCAGGCCGACGCCCAGACTCCGGCGGAGAACAACATGCGGACCGGGTTGCGGTACATCCGCAGGCGCTTCCAAACAGGTATCCCATAGAGAGACGCCATCTCTTCGGTGTTCATTCGACGCTCCTGAGCATCCTCTCGATCTCGCCGACCTTCAGGTCCAGGGACCGCAGCTCGGTGAGCAACTGGTCTTGCTTCTCCACCGCTTCCTCCGCGAGCTTGCGGTAGGAGGCAAATGCCACCGCGTCGGCGCGGTGCTTCTGCAACTGGAAGAACGACACGATGCTCACCGCGATCGCCGTGAAGATGATCGCGATGATCACCACCGCGATCAGGCCGCCGCTGGTACCGCCACTGCCGCTGGCGAGCACGACTCCGTTGCTCATCCCTTTCCACCCTTCGTGTTCGCGTCCGGCGCGGGTTCCGCGTCCCGGGTCACGGTCTCGGCGATCGTCTCCGCGTCGAGCGTCAGCGCGAACGGCCTGAGCTCGACGTACTTCATGGCTTTGCCGTCGTCGGAGAGCTCCAGCTGGCCGGCCACCATGCCGGCCGTCTCGAGGCGTTCCAGATGCATGTACAGCAGCGCCCGGGACAGTCCCAGCCGTCGCGCCAGCTCGCTGACGTGGAGGCGTTCGCCCTCCTGAGCCGCGCGGTACAGCTCGGCGACGATGCGCAGCCGTTGGGCGTGGCCCACGGCGCCCAGCTTCGCGAGCAGTTCCTCGGTGTTCAGGGGGTCCTCCTTGACGGTGCGCTATCACCTGTAAGCCGAGACTGACAGGTGGTCGACGCGACTGTCAAGTGTTCGCATCAGAGCCCTCCCGCCTCGCTCTGCCCTACACTGGAGGGCATGAGCGAGAACTCGGGCTGGGACGCGGACGAGCGCGTCGTGGACTGGGACGAGCTGTTCGGGGACGTGCTCCCGGAACAGACCACGGACGATCTCGGTGACCGGGACCCGTCCTCGACCTCCGGCGCCGGCGGCGACACCGCCCGGCTGATGGAGCTGCTGGCGGACCGGCCGCCGCACTACGAGGACTGACTGAAGCCGGATTAGCCCGCCCGGGATCAGGGAGCTTGACACGGGCTCGGGCGCAGACTAAGTTTTCACGACGTTGCCCCTTCGGGACGCGCCGCGCGAGCGGGCGATCACCCGGGGTGATCTTCAGCAGGAGCCAATCCGATCGCCAAGTCGTCGCCATCGGCCTTTTCATGGGCCGCTTCAGGCGTCGGCCGCGTCGTGTTCTCCTGGTGTCGGAGCCTGGATATCTCCGCCAAACAGCCGGCGAACGGCCGATTTGGAGGGGGAAACAAGTACCGATACAGTTCTGGAGCACCGCAGCGGAACGCGAGTTCCGAAGCGGACCGAAGGCCAGGTGGAAGCGCAAGAAGCACTGGAAGATCTGCTAAGATCTGAAATGCGGAAGGCGGGGAAACCAGCCGGAAGTGAAAATCGCAAGAAATTGCGAAAGCCGCGGAGGATCTGCTAAGATCTAAAGCGAAGCAAGACAAAAGAAAAACAGCAAGACTCGACAACGCCGGGTCGCGGCCGATCAGAACGAAGGTTCTGAGACGAGTGGTTCGGGCGTCTGTTTCTTGAGAACTCAACAGTGTGCCGATTAATTTCGATGCCATGCGACCTCGGTCCTGCGCTCCGTCTTTAGATGCGAGCGATGGTCCGAGCGTCATTGAACACATGGTTGGTAGACGCTCCCGACCCCCGTCGGGATGTCGGTCTACTTGCCAGGTGACTCTTCTGACACCAAGCGCCGACCTTATTCCGGTCGGCTGGTGATAATCATCAATGGAGAGTTTGATCCTGGCTCAGGACGAACGCTGGCGGCGTGCTTAACACATGCAAGTCGAACGGTGAACCGCTTTCGGGCGGGGATCAGTGGCGAACGGGTGAGTAACACGTGGGTAACCTGCCCTCCACTCTGGGATAACTCCGGGAAACCGGGGCTAATACCGGATACGACTCGAGGCGGCATCGCCTCGGGTGGAAAGTTTTTCGGTGGAGGATGGACCCGCGGCCTATCAGCTTGTTGGTGGGGTAACGGCCTACCAAGGCGATGACGGGTAGCCGGCCTGAGAGGGCGACCGGCCACACTGGGACTGAGACACGGCCCAGACTCCTACGGGAGGCAGCAGTGGGGAATATTGCACAATGGGCGAAAGCCTGATGCAGCGACGCCGCGTGAGGGATGACGGCCTTCGGGTTGTAAACCTCTTTCAGCAGGGACGAAGCGCAAGTGACTGTACCTGCAGAAGAAGCACCGGCTAACTACGTGCCAGCAGCCGCGGTAATACGTAGGGTGCGAGCGTTGTCCGGAATTATTGGGCGTAAAGAGCTTGTAGGTGGCTCGTTGCGTCGGGAGTGAAAACCCGCGGCTTAACCGCGGGCCTGCTTCCGATACGGGCGAGCTAGAGTTCGGCAGGGGAGACTGGAATTCCTGGTGTAGCGGTGGAATGCGCAGATATCAGGAGGAACACCGGTGGCGAAGGCGGGTCTCTGGGCCGATACTGACACTGAGAAGCGAAAGCGTGGGGAGCGAACAGGATTAGATACCCTGGTAGTCCACGCCGTAAACGTTGGGAACTAGGTGTGGGGTCCATTCCACGGGCTCTGTGCCGCAGCTAACGCATTAAGTTCCCCGCCTGGGGAGTACGGCCGCAAGGCTAAAACTCAAAGGAATTGACGGGGGCCCGCACAAGCGGCGGAGCATGTGGCTTAATTCGATGCAACGCGAAGAACCTTACCTGGGCTTGACATGTTCGGTCTACCTGCAGAGATGTGGGGTGCTTTTGCGCCGTTCACAGGTGGTGCATGGTTGTCGTCAGCTCGTGTCGTGAGATGTTGGGTTAAGTCCCGCAACGAGCGCAACCCTCGTTCCATGTTGCCAGCGCGTTATGGCGGGGACTCATGGGAGACTGCCGGGGTCAACTCGGAGGAAGGTGGGGACGACGTCAAATCATCATGCCCCTTATGTCCAGGGCTGCACACATGCTACAATGGCCGGTACAGAGGGCTGCGATACCGCAAGGTGGAGCGAATCCCAAAAAGCCGGTCTCAGTTCGGATCGGGGTCTGCAACTCGACCCCGTGAAGTCGGAGTCGCTAGTAATCGCAGATCAGCAACGCTGCGGTGAATACGTTCCCGGGCCTTGTACACACCGCCCGTCACGTCACGAAAGTCGGTAACACCCGAAGCCGGTGGCCTAACCCCTTGTGGGAGGGAGCCGTCGAAGGTGGGACCGGCGATTGGGACGAAGTCGTAACAAGGTAGCCGTACCGGAAGGTGCGGCTGGATCACCTCCTTTCTAAGGAGCCTCTCACTCCGGGACGCACACCATAGGGTGGGCGATTCGAGTGCAGAGTCGTCCGGTTGGTTCCAGCGCATGTCTGGACGCCGGCGCTCAAGGGTGGAACATCGAAGACTTAATCGGCTCGCCTCCTATGAGGTGAGCCTGTTCTGGTTCGGCACACTGTTGGGTCCTGAAGGAACAGCCGTTTGGTTGTCTTCTTCAGTACCGGATCTCCTCCGGGAATCCATACCGCATCGCTGAGGCGATGGCTGGTGGTTCCGAGGCGGGGGAGATGAGCCGGTGGGTGTTTGAGATCTGAACAGTGGATGCGAGCATCTTTGTGGCCAAGTTTTTAAGGGCGCACGGTGGATGCCTTGGCACCAGGAGCCGATGAAGGACGTGGTAGACCGCGAAAGGCCTCGGGGAGCTGTCAAACGAGCTGTGATCCGAGGGTGTCCGAATGGGGGAACCCGGCCGTATGTGAGTGCGGTCACCCACGCCTGAATATATAGGGCGTGTGGAGGGAACGACGGGAAGTGAAACATCTCAGTACCGTCAGGAAGAGAAAACAACAGTGATTCCGGGAGTAGTGGCGAGCGAAACCGGATGAGGCTAAACCGTTTGCGTGTGATACCCGGCAGGGGTTGCGCAGGCGGGGTCGTGGGACTTTTCTATCAGGTCTGCCGGTCTGGTACAGAGTAAGAAACCAGTTGTGTAGTCGAAGGCGATGCGAAAGCGCCGGCATAGTGGGTAATACCCCCGTAGACGAAACATGGCTGGCTCTGGAGAAGTATCCCAAGTAGCACGGGGCCCGAGAAATCCCGTGTGAATCTGGCGGGACCACCCGCTAAGCCTGAATACTCCCTGGTGACCGATAGCGGACTAGTACCGTGAGGGAAAGGTGAAAAGTACCCCGGGAGGGGAGTGAAAGAGTACCTGAAACCGTGTGCCTACAAGCCGTGGGAGCTCCGCCAGGCCGGATTTATCCGGTTCTGGTCGTGACCGCGTGCCTTTTGAAGAATGAGCCTGCGAGTTAGCGTTGTGTGGCGAGGTTAACCCGGGTGGGGTAGCCGTAGCGAAAGCGAGTCCGAATAGGGCGTTTGAGTCGCATGACCTAGACCCGAAGCGTGGTGATCTAGCCATGGGCAGGGTGAAGCGCGGGTAAGACCGCGTGGAGGCCCGAACCCACCAGGGTTGAAAACCTGGGGGATGACCTGTGGTTAGGGGTGAAAGGCCAATCAAACCACGTGATAGCTGGTTCTCCCCGAAATGCATTTAGGTGCAGCGTCGTGTGTTTCTTCCCGGAGGTAGAGCACTGGATGGTCTAGGGGGCCTACAAGCTTACCGAAATCAGCCAAACTCCGAATGCCGGTGAAGTGATAGCGCGGCAGTGAGACGGCGGGGGATAAGCTTCGTCGTCGAGAGGGAAACAGCCCAGAACACCGGCTAAGGCCCCTAAGCGTGTGCTAAGTGGGAAAGGATGTGGAGTCGCATAGACAACCAGGAGGTTGGCTTAGAAGCAGCCACCCTTGAAAGAGTGCGTAATAGCTCACTGGTCAAGTGATTCCGCGCCGACAATGTAGCGGGGCTCAAGTACACCGCCGAAGCCGTGTCATTCATACATCAAGCCCGTCGCCCTAGTAAGGTGGCCAGGCGTATGGATGGGTAGGGGAGCGTCGTGCAGCCAGTGAAGTCCCGGGGTGACCCAGGGGTGGAGGCTGCACGAGTGAGAATGCAGGCATGAGTAGCGAATGCGACGTGAGAAACGTCGCCGCCGGATGACCAAGGGTTCCTGGGCCAGGCTAATCCGCCCAGGGTGAGTCGGGACCTAAGGCGAGGCCGACAGGCGTAGTCGATGGACAACGGGTTGATATTCCCGTACCCGCGAAGGTCCGCCCCATGTTGAGCCGGACGATGCTAAACCCGTTAAGCCCCCTGACGCCTTCGGGTGTTGGGTGTGGTGGAGCCGGTGACCCGAGTCCGTAGTAGGCAAGCGATGGTGTGACGCAGGAAGGTAGCCCAACCCGGGCGGTGGTTGTCCCGGGGTAAGGATGTAGGACGTACGGTAGGCAAATCCGCCGTGCATATAGTCTGAGATCTGATGCCGAGCCCGTAGGGGCGAAGTGGGTGATCCTATGCTGCCGAGAAAAGCATCTAGCGAGGACCAAGCGGCCCGTACCCCAAACCGACACAGGTGGTCAGGTAGAGAATACCGAGGCGATCGGGTGAACCGTGGTTAAGGAACTCGGCAAAATACCTCCGTAACTTCGGGAGAAGGAGGGCTCTCTTTGGTGAACACCCTTGCGGTGTGAGCTGGGGGGAGTCGCAGAGACCAGCGAGAAGCGACTGTTTACTAAAAACACAGGTCCGTGCGAAGTCGCAAGACGATGTATACGGACTGACGCCTGCCCGGTGCTGGAACGTTAAGGGGACCGGTTAGGAAGCGATTCCGAAGCTGAGAACTTAAGCGCCAGTAAACGGCGGTGGTAACTATAACCATCCTAAGGTAGCGAAATTCCTTGTCGGGTAAGTTCCGACCTGCACGAATGGCGTAACGACTTCTCGACTGTCTCAACCACGGACCCGGCGAAATTGCACTACGAGTAAAGATGCTCGTTTCGCGCAGCAGGACGGAAAGACCCCAGGACCTTCACTATAGCTTGATATTGGTGTTCGACTCGGTTTGTGTAGGATAGGTGGGAGGCTGTGAAGTCCGGACGCTAGTTCGGGTGGAGCCGGCGTTGAAATACCACTCTGATCGTGTTGGATGTCTAACCTCGGTCCGTGATCCGGATCAGGGACAGTGTCTGGTGGGTAGTTTAACTGGGGCGGTTGCCTCCTAAAGAGTAACGGAGGCGCCCAAAGGTTCCCTCAGCCTGGTTGGCAATCAGGTGGCGAGTGCAAGTGCACAAGGGGGCTTGACTGTGAGACCGACAGGTCGAGCAGGTGCGAAAGCAGGGACTAGTGATCCGGCCATGGCTTGTGGAAGCGTGGTCGCTCAACGGATAAAAGGTACCCTGGGGATAACAGGCTGATCTTCCCCAAGAGTCCATATCGACGGGATGGTTTGGCACCTCGATGTCGGCTCGTCGCATCCTGGGGCTGGAGTAGGTCCCAAGGGTTGGGCTGTTCGCCCATTAAAGCGGTACGCGAGCTGGGTTTAGAACGTCGTGAGACAGTTCGGTCCCTATCCGCTGCGCGCGCAGGAGACTTGAGAAGGGCTGTCCCTAGTACGAGAGGACCGGGATGGACGGACCTCTGGTGTGCCAGTTGTTCTGCCAAGAGCATGGCTGGTTGGCTACGTTCGGGAAGGATAACCGCTGAAAGCATCTAAGCGGGAAACCTGCTTCAAGATGAGGTCTCCCACCCACTTGATGGGGTAAGGCTCCCGGTAGACCACCGGGTTGATAGGCCGGGCGTGGAAGCATCGTGAGGTGTGGAGCGGACCGGTACTAATAGGCCGAGGGCTTGACCACAAAGCTGATTCTTTTGCATGTGTGAAGTTTCTTGCTGCTCGCATCCACTGTTTAGATCTGAGACCCCTACTGGCCTCGGCATCGCCCCTTGCGGGGTGTGTGTCGGCTGGTTTGTCTCGTGTTGTTACGGCCGCCATAGCGGTGGGGAAACGCCCGGTCCCATTCCGAACCCGGAAGCTAAGCCCGCCAGCGCCGATGGTACTGCCAGGGGGACCTGGTGGGAGAGTAGGACGCGGCCGGACTAAAATTAATACTCAGGCCCCGAACCTCTGGTTCGGGGCCTGAGTCGTTTTCGGGCTTCATCGCTCTGTGCGCTGCTTCCTCACCGGCTCAGCAGCTGACAGACGGCATCCTCTTCGATGTCCCTCATCCGAGCGAGCAACGGTGCGTTGGTCGTCTTCGTGATCTGCGCGTTCACAGAGAACGTCATCGACCTCTTACCGTCTGGCGAGGCCGCGGCGAACTGCGTGTATCCCGAGGTGTTGCCGGTGTGTCCGTAGACCGTGCCGCAGCGGGTCACGTATCGAAAGATCCCGAGGCCGGCTGCGTTCGTTCCCGGTCCGGCCGGTTCGGAGCTGCCGTCGATGAACGCCAGCTGTGCCTGGCGTACCCGATCAGGCAGGTACTTGGGACCGCCGTAGGCCTCGATAAAGGCGTTCAGGTCCTTCGGCGTCGAGACGATGCCCCCGGACGCCCAGGAGGCTGACGCGCTGAACTCGGTGCTTACGTCCTGGAGTCGGCCGTCGCGGACCCCGTAGCCGTGGATATACGGCTTCGGCATGTCAAAGCCCGTCGGAAGGCTGGTCTTCGACAGCCCGATGCGCCGGTACACGAGGCTGCTCAGCAGCTGCTCGTAGGGGCGGCCGGTCGCTGCCTGGGCCATGAGCCCGACCGCGACGTTGTCGGAGTTGGAGTACTGATACCGCGTGCCCGGCGGGAACAGCAGCGGCTGTGAGGCAGCGAAGGGCAACAGGTCCTCGGGCGCGAAGACATGGTGGGGGTCCGCCGCGAGCTCTTCGCGGAACGCCGACGTCCCTGAATAGTCCGGGAGTCCGCTGGTGTGCTGCAGCAGCTCGCGGAGCGTCACCGCGCCCCACGCCGCCGGAAGGGTGGGCAGGCGGTGCGCGATGGTGTCGTCGAGGCTCAGCGTTCCGCGCGCGACCAGCGAGAGCGCCACAGCGCCGCTGAAGGCCTTGGCGACGCTGGCGATCCGCATGGCGTCCCGCGCGCGCGGAGGCTGTCGCGTCGCGATGTCGGCGACCCCGGCACGGTAGACGCTCGTGGCGCCGCGCCGCTCGAAGGTCACGATGACCCCGGGCGGACCGCCCTGCTCGTGTACGAATGCTTCGAGCTCCTGCTGGAGGCCGGAGCGGTGCACCGGTGAATTCGTGGCGCCGGCGGCGGTCGCGGCCGAGAGCGCCAGCATGCCGGCGACGGCCGCGCAGGTCGCCGCGGTACGGAGGTGTCCGAACATGGGAAGCGGTCTCTCCTGGCCTTGGATCTGCGATCGGAAAGGATGCCGTGTGCAGATCTAGCCGGGCTGCCGTCGGGACAAACCCGCTGGTCCGGCGTGCAGTCATATGGAGTAGCGCCGAGAAACGCTTTGAGGCCTTCCGGATATCCGGAAGGCCTCAAAGCGTTGTTGTGTGGACCTGAGGAGATTTGAACTCCTGACCCCCTCGATGCGAACGAGGTGCGCTACCAGACTGCGCCACAGGCCCTTCAACGAGTCTGAAATCTATCACATGGGCCGACCCGTTCTAAAACCCGTTTCGGGCCGCTACCCGTTGGCTGCGCGCCTGTACTCCTGCGGAGACTGCGCCGGGCGCCACACCGTCGACTCGGGTTCGCGCACGGTCGCGTCGGCGGGCGCTGCCGGCGTTGAAGGCGCCGACGCGCGCTGCTCGCCCTGGCGCTGCCGCTCGCGGCGCCGCTCGGCGGCCACCGCGGCCTCACGGCGACGGTAACGCTCGCGCGTGCGCTGCTTCTCGTCCCGGCGGATGTAGACGACGTAGCCGGAGAACAGCGCCGCCGGCGCCAGCATCGCCCAGATGTAGTCCAGGCCGAGGAAGGTGCTCACGACGGCGCCCAGGGTCGCCAGCGTGAACAACGCGGCGACCACGCGGCGGCGGCGCATCAGCAGCACGCCACGGCGCCGGGCGGCCGTCGCCGCCGGGGACGGCTTGGCGACCGGCTGGTGGTGCGGCAGGCGTGCGGTGACGCGCTTGCGCGGCTGGGCGGCCGGGGACGGCGCCGGCTTCGGCTTGAGCGTGGGCTTCTGCTTCACGCTCTCGACCGAGGCCGGAGTCGGCAGGACGGCTGTCTTGCGGAGCTTCGGGGTCTCGGGAGGGCGCCGGTCCGCGGCGCGGGGGTTGGGCGCGCCGTCGGTTCCGGTGGCGGCCAGCGCCTCCTCGGCGAGCACCTTCTTCTCGAAGCGTTCGCTGCGTCCGAGGGTGCGGATGGCAGCGGCGTATCGCGCCTTCTCGCGCGCCTCGTTCAGTTGCTCTTCCCTGCGCAGCCACACTGGGACGAGGTACACGGCCCAGGCGCCGACGATTCCCGCGTAGATGAGGCCGCTGCTGCTCACAACACAGCACAGTAGAGGGGGCGACGATCATCAAGGCGCATTCCGTCGGCGTGTCGTTGAGGTTGTGACGAGACTGTTGTGACAGAAGGGGCCAGTTGATCAGTCTAGGGTGTCCGCTGTTCCCCCATCAAGCACGCTCCATACCATTTGTCACCCTGCCGGAGTAGTCCCGGTGCTCGAAAGAGTGACGTGCCACCGGGACAGCAGCCCTTCGGGCACTTCCTCGGCGGTGAGCGCGAACGCCTCGTGGTCGCGCCAGTCGCCGTCGATGTGCAGATACGCGCGGCGCAGTCCTTCGGCGCGGAAACCGAGCTTGTGGACCACGCGCAGGCTCGCCGCATTCTCGGGGCGGATGCAGACCTCGATCCGGTGCATCCCGGCGGCCCGGAAGCAGTGGTCGACGGCGAGTGCGACCGCGGTCGGGGTGATGCCGCGGCCGGCGACGGTCTCGTCGACCCAGTAGCCGATGTTCGCCGAGCGCAGCGAGCCCCAGGTGATGCTGGAGACGGTGAGCTGGCCGACGAGCCGGTGCGCGGTCGGCTTGGCGGGACGGCGTGCGCGGTGTTTGGCGTGCTCGCTGCCGGCGGCGGCAGTGGCTTCGGCGGACTCGGCGTCAGGGGCGTCGGCGGGGTCCAGCGGCTCGGCGTAGTCGATGGCGAACGGCAGCATCCGGCCGGCCAGCGCCTCGGTGCGCAGCCGCCGCACCATCTGCCGGAAGGTGATCCGTCCGCTGGTGTCGCCGGGCGGCACGGTGGCCTCCCAGCGCGTCAGCCAGCTCCGGTTCCGCTCCTTGAGCTCCCGCCACGCCGGCGCGTCGGACAATGCCAACGGACGCAGCCGAACGGGTCCGTCGCTCAGGACGGCCGGCCAGGCCGCGCCCCAGCCGGCGGGCCGGTTCAGTGGTCGCCCCCGCGCAGCTGGTCGAGCGCGTGCCCGAGGATCCGCCCGAGCACCGCCATGCCGTCGCGCACCCCGCCGGGGGAGCCGGGCAGGTTGACGATGAGGGTGTTGCCCGCGACGCCGGCCGTCGCTCGCGACAGAGCGGCGGTGGGTACCTTCACCAGTCCTTCGGCACGGATTGCTTCAGCGATACCGGGGACTTCGTAGTCGAGCACCCGCCGGGTCATCTCCGGGGTCTGATCCGTCGGCGAGATCCCGGTCCCGCCGGTGGTGATGATGGCGTCGTAGCCCAGGGAGAGCATCCGCCTCAGCGCGGCCTCCACCGGTGCGCCGTCGGGCACGACCTCGGGCCCTGCGGCCGCGTAGCCGAGCTCGGCCAGGCGCTCCACGATGATCGGACCCGTGGTGTCGGCGTACACCCCCTGGGACGCGCGGTTGGACACGGTCACGACCATGGCACGCCGCATCGCGCTCCCCCTGTTCGGCTGAGTGTCGCCCGCCAACGCTACTCACTTTCCTCTCCGGGTGAGGCTGGAAACGAAAGAACCCCGCCGGTCACCCGACGGGGTTCTGCAGTCGTTCTTCGAGGTGGCCAGGGGCGGGGTCGAACCGCCGACCTTCCGATTTTCAGTCGGACGCTCGTACCAACTGAGCTACCTGGCCCCACTGCGAAAGCGCTCGGTCTCCCGGACGCCTCGAACAGCATACCGGATGGCGGGCGGTGCCTCCCACCGGGTTGGGGAAGCCCTCGCCGCCCGGCCCGGCCCTCACTCCTCAGCGGTATCCGAACCGCGCGTCCGCCTCCCGGCTGGTCACGATCTCCTTGCCGAGCGGCGCCAGCGAGACCGGGATCAGCTTGAAGTTCGCGACCCCCAGCGGGATGCCGATGATCGTCAGGCAGAGCAGCACACCGGTGACCGCATGGCCGATCGCCAGCCACAGCCCGGCGACGATGAACCAGATGATGTTCCCGACGAACGACATCGCGCCGGCGGTGGGCTTGGACACGATCGTCCGGCCGAAAGGCCACAGCGCGTAGTTCGCGATGCGGAAGGACGCCAGTCCCCACGGGATGGTGATGATCAGTACGCAGCAGATGATGCCGGCGACCACATAGCCCACGGCCATCCAGAATCCGCAGAGCACCAGCCAGATGATGTTCAGGATGAAGCGCATGTCTCCCCGTATCTCCTCGCGCCGGCAGTTCGAACAATGAACGCCTGAGCCGATCATCGCGTTCCGCCGAGCCGAGGGCCACCGGTACGGGGCTGACCGGGTCTTTCCGCCCACCTGTCCACGCAACGCAGCCGCAACGCAAAAGAGCCGCCTCGCGGCGGCTCTTCATCTGCGGTCCCGACGGGATTTGAACCCGCGGCCTCCACCTTGACAGGGTGGCGAGCACTCCTAGCTGCTCCACGGGACCTTGTATGTACTTGTCCTGCCTTGCTTCACCTGTTCGGCCGGTTCCCCGACCGCCCGGTAGAGCATATCGGATTACCGCCGCACTTCATAACCACGTTCCAGCCAAGCTGGCACCGCGTACCCCCAACGGGATTCGAACCCGTGTTACCGCCTTGAAAGGGCGGCGTCCTAGGCCTCTAGACGATGGGGGCTGGTCTGCCCTCAACGTCCATCCGTCCGTCGGGGACGAGTTGAAGCATAGAGCACGATCAGCCCAGGAGCCAAAATGATTAGCGCCCCCAGCACACACCAGCCCAGCGGGCCCGCCCCCCACGAACCCGTAACCGGTTCTGCGAACGACAGCCGACCCGCTACCCTGGTACGCGACACACGCCCGAGGCGTGTGTGGGGCGCTAGCTCAATTGGCAGAGTAGCGGGCTTTTAACCCGTGGGTTGTGGGTTCGAGTCCCACGCGCCCTACGAACGTGCTTTCGGCGTCCCCGCTTCGGGGGCGCCTCTTTGCTGGTCGGGGCGTTGCGACCGCCGCCGTCGGAGGTCGTGGCTACACTCCGAAATCATGCTGTGCCGATCGCGGGGGTGCCGGGTGGTCCGGGTGCGCTTGGCGTCGATGAAGGTGTGCGTGGCTGGTGAGTGAGTCAGAGCTGGCTGGTGGTGTCGAGGTCGAGGCTGCTGTGGAGCGGCTGATCTTCGTTCGGGCGGACGAGTACACCGTGGCGCGGCTGGCCTCTGATGAGCACGGGAAGTTCACGGCTGCCGGTGCGGCGCTGGCTGGGGTGCAGCCTGGTTCGGTCGTGCTGCTGGCCGGCCGGTGGGTTCAGCACGCTCGGTTTGGGTCGCAGTTGGCAGTGCGCTCGTGTGAATGCGTGCTGCCGTCACATATTCGCGGGATCCGGATGTACCTGGGTTCTGGCTTGATCCGGGGGATCGGGCCGGGTCTGGCCACTGCGATCGTCGAGCACTTCGGTGCGGAGACGCTGGCGGTCATCGATGCCGAGCCGGAGCGGCTGACCGAGGTGACCGGGATCGGCGCGGTGCGCAAGGACAAGATCGTGGCTTCCTGGATCGGGCAGAAGATGATCCGGGATCTGATGGTCGTTCTGCAGGGGTTCGGGATTTCGCCGCTGATGGCCGCGAAGATCTATACCGAGTTCGGGTCGGATTCGATGGCTGTGGTGCGCAAGGATCCGTACTTGCTCATCGAGAAGGTGCGCGGCATTGGCTTCGCTATCGCGGACAAGATCGCCTTGGCGTCCGGGGTTGCGGAGCAGGATCCGAAACGGCTGCGGGCCGCGTTGAGCGACCGGTTGGAGGCCGCTCGGCGTGACGGCGACTGCTATATGAACCGCACGCATCTGCTCGTGGACGCGGCGCGGCTGGTGGGGCAGGATCGCGAGCTCGTCCGTATCGAGCTGGAGCAGTTGGCCGCGGATCGGGCGGTGATACTGGAGCCTGATCCGAACCCCGGGCTGGAGGACGTCGGTCCGCCCGCGACGGTCGTGTTCGCCAAGACGCTGCACAACACCGAGCGCGCCCTCGCCACGGCGGTCACCAGGGTGCTGCACGCCGATTCGGACGTCCCGGTCGCGGCCCGGCGACGTGCGGAGACCCTCGACGCCGACCACCCCGACCTGCACGAGGGGCAGCGGGCAGCGGTGGGGATGGCGCTGACGCACACGGTGTCGGTGCTCACCGGCGGTCCGGGGTGCGGCAAGAGCCACACGGTGAAGACCATCGCGCAGATCGTGAAGGCTTGCGGCGGGAGGGTGACGCTGGCGGCGCCCACCGGCAAGGCCGCCAAGCGGCTCGCCGAGCTGACCGGGATGCGGGCGATGACGGTCCACCGGCTGGTGGCCGATCTCCCCGATGCCGATCCGGACGCGTTGTTCGAGGACAGTCCGCTGATGGCCGATCTGATCGTCGTCGACGAGGCGTCCATGCTGGACGTGTTCCTCGGCCTCAAGCTCGCCCGCCAGGTTCCGCCCGGGACGCACCTGCTCCTGGTCGGGGACGTGGACCAGCTGCCGTCCATCGGGCCTGGCAGCGTCCTGAAAGACCTACTGCGGGTGCCGGACGTCGCGCGCACCGAGCTGACCCACGTGTTCCGCCAAGGCGAAGGCTCCTCCATCACCACCAACGCCCACCTGATCCGCGCCGGACGGATGCCGAACCCGCGCACCAGCGAGTTCTGGTTCGACGAGGTCGAGGACCCCGCGCAGGTGGCCGAGCGCATCCTGGAGATCGCCACCGGCCGCATCCCGGCGTCCCACGGGGTCCCGCCGTCCGACGTCCAGGTCCTGGCCGCGACCCGCCGCGGCGCGACCGGCACCGTCGAGCTCGGCCGCCGCCTCCAGGAACGCCTCAACCCCGCCGACCCGGACAAGGCCGAGCACTGGGCCGGCACATCGGTGTTCCGTATCGGCGACAAGGTGATGCCGATCCGCAACGACCCCAACAAGGGCAGCGCCGGCATCTTCAACGGCACCACCGCCGTCGTCTCCGACCTCGACCCCCAGTCCCGCACCGTCCAACTCCGCACCGACGACGGCGACATCGCGGTCTACGACTTCGACGAACTCGACGACCTCCTCCACGCCTACGCCATCAGCGTCCACCGCTCCCAAGGCAGCGAGTACCCCTACGTCGTGGCCCCCCTCACCACCGAGACCGGCCCGCTGATGCTCTACCGCAACCTCCTCTACACCCTCGTCACCCGCGCCCAGAAGCTCGTCGTCCTCGTGGGCCAACGCCGCGCCCTCGAGATCGCCGTTCACAACGCCGGCCGCGCCCGCAACACGGCCTTGGCGCAGCGGCTCCAGGCGGTGCTGGACGGGACTAGCGCTTCGCGGTGAGGTCTTCGAGGCCGGACGCTTGCTGTGGAGCGACCGAGCTCTCGCTCTGGGTTTCCACAGCCTGCGACCGCCGCCGTATGCCGGGCATCGCGATCACCACGAACACGATCGCCATCACCGCGGCGCCTGCCCACATCGCGTTCTGCCAGCCGCTGACGAAGGAGTCGCGGGCGGCGAGTTTGAGGGCTTGGGCTTGCGTGCCTGCGGTGGGGGCGGTGGTGAGGGCGTTGGCGATGCCTTGGCGGGCGGTTTCGGCGATGTGGGGTGGGATTGCGTGCAGCTTTGGGCTGATGGTGCTGCGGTAGCCGGCGGTGACTATTGCGCCGAGGAGGGCGACGCCTAGGGCGGTGCCGAATTCGCGGGTGACGTCGTTGAGGGCGGAGCCGACGCCTTGCTTGTCGTGGGGGAGGGAGCTGGTGATGGCCTCGGTGGCGGGGGTCATTGTCAGGCCCATGCCGAGGCCCATGGCGAGCATGCCGGGCAGGATCGACAGGTAGCCGCCGGTGACTGAGACCAGGGCGGCCATGAGGGCGAGGCCTGCGGCGCTCACCAGGATGCCGGTGGCCATGGTCGCGCGGCTGCCGATGCGGGGTGCCAGGCGGGGGGCGAGGCCGGAGGCGGCCATCATCAGGAGGGCCATCGGCATCATCGCCAGGGTGGAGTGCAGGCTCGACCAGCCGAGGACCGCCTGGAGGAACGGGAACAGGACCACGAAGATGCCCGCCTGGACGCCGAAGACGGCGAGCAGCGACATCGAGCCGCCGGCGAGGCGGCGCTCGCGGAACAGGCGGACGTCGAGCAGGGGAGCCGCGCTGCGCAGTTCCCAGAGCACGAATCCGGCGCCGCCGAGTACGCCGATCAGCCCGCTCACCAGCGTCGCCGGTGCGGTCCAGCCGCTGTCAGGGCCCTCGTGCAGGAAGTAGACGAGTCCGACCACGGCGACCAGCGACGTCAGCGCGCCGACCGTGTCGAAGCGGTGCTCCGCTGCCTGGCGGGAGTTGGGGATCGAGCGCAGGGCCAGCGCGCCGGCCACCACGACCAGCACGACCGGCAGTACGAACAGCCACCGCCAGCTCGCCAGGTCGACGAGGGCCGCGGACAGGAACATCCCGAGGATGCCCCCGCCGCCGGCGACGCCGGTCCAGACGCCGATCGCCTTCGCCCGCTCCTCCTCCGGGAACGTCGAAGTGATGACGGCGAGCGTGACCGGCATGATCATCGCCGCGCCGACGCCGCTGAGGAAGCGGGCGCCGAGCATGACCTCCGGCGAACCGGCCAGGCCGGCGGCCGCGCTGGCGACGCCGAAGACGAGCAGCCCCGCCAGCAGCATCGGCTTGCGGCCCAGGCGGTCGCCGAGCGCGCCGAGCGGCAGCAGCAGCGCGGCCAGGGTGATGGTGTAGACGTTGATGATCCACAGGACCTCGGTCTGCGAGGCGCCGAACGACGCCGACAGCTCCGGCTGCGCGACGCTCAGCCCGGAGACCGAGGCGATGACCGCCATGAGCGCGATGCAGACGGCCACCAGGATCGAGCGCCGCTGCCGAGGGTCTTGGACGGCAGTGTCGGCGGAGTCGGCGGGGTCGAGGGCTTGTGGACGGGACGAGCGGATCATCGGCATGAGGTTCCCTTTCACGAGCGGTACGTCGCCAGAGTGCGAACCGCGCGGCGGAAACGCAAACCTTCTTGCCGAATGGCAAAATGGCAGGCATGGAGCACGAGCGCGACGAGCCCGAAGCACGCCACACCCACGAAGCGCAGATCGACCTGGCAGACCCGGAGGACCTCGACAACCACGAGGAGATCGACCGCACCCTCGACGCCGTCGGCCCGAGGCTGAAACGCCTCCGCCAGCGCAGCGACATCACCCTCACCGACCTGGCGAAGAAGACCGGCATCTCGGCCAGCACCCTGTCCCGCCTCGAAGCGGGCCTCCGCCGCCCCACCCTGGAGCAGCTCCTCCCGCTGGCCCGCGCCCACGGCGTCACCCTCGACGAGCTCGTCGACGCCCCGCCGACCGGCGACCCCCGCCTCCACCTGCGCCCCATCGCCTGCGGCGACGGCTCGGTGATCCTCCCGCTGACCCGCAGGCCCGGCGGGATCCAGGCATACAAATTCGTCCTGCCGGCCGGGCGCGACGACGACGCGCCGGACCCCCGCACGCACGCGGGCTTCGACTGGGTCTACGTCCTGAACGGCACGCTCCGGCTCGTCCTCGGGGAGCACGACCTGCTGCTCAAGGCAGGCGAGGTCGCGGAGTTCGACACGCGTACCCCGCACTGGTTCGGCGCCACCTCAGCCGGACCGGTCGAGTACCTGAGCCTCATCGGACGGCAGGGCGAACGTGCCCACATCCGCGCGATGAGCAGGTAGGCGCGATTGACGTTGCAAGATCCTGCGAATCAGAACCCGATGGCCTCGCGCAGCAGCAACACAGTGCCCCGCCCCGGGATCAACTCCCTGTTGAGAATCAGCAGCCGACTCACCATGCTCGGCGATCCATACGCCGCCATGGTCCGCGCGCTCTCCAGCGGCAGGCTGTGCTCCTCGACCCGGCGCAGCGCCGCGTCCAGGTCGGGAACCACCTTCTGCGCGCCGACGATCCAGATCGCGTGGGCCGCCCCGCCCGCGCTGGCGGGCAGTTGACTGCCGGTGCCCGAGGCCAGGATCAGCGAGCCGGTCTCGGTGACCGCGGCGACGCTGTTCACGACGTAATCGGGGACGGCGCACATCCGGCGGATCTCGTCGGCCTGGGTGGCGCGGTCGGCGGCCAGCGCGCGCGGCCGGACCGCGTCGTACTGTCCGCTGGCGTTGATGTCGTCATCGATGCCGGACTGCCGCAAGGTCTCGCTGGCGCCGGTGAACACGGTCGCGCCCTCGGGGATCAGCTCCTTGAGGCGGATACGTGCGGCTACGACGTCGGCAAGGATCTCGACACTGAAGCCGCCGGAGCGCAGCGCGGCGGCGGCCCGCTCGAGGCGGTCGGCGGTCGCCGGGACGGCGAACTCGCCGCTCGGTGCGGTGATCGTCTGGGAGTCGTTCATGGGAGTGTCCCCTCTGGTCTGACCTTTGGTCTCACCAGTACGACAAGACAGCCCAGCGAAACGTCAGGGAGTCGGACTCAGAGTCGGCCTCACAGTTCGCGGCCCTGTCTTGTCGTATTGAGTAGAGGCACGGAGCAGAGGCGAACGAGGAGGAGGCCAGACCATGAATGCGGACTTCAACGCGATCATGAGCGGGCGCCGCCAGCTGATCAACCTCGGCTATCGGCTCCTCGGCTCCCTCGCCGACGCCGAAGACGTCGTGCAGGAGACCTATGCCCGTTGGTACGCCATGTCCGCCGAGGAACAGCAGGCAATCGAGGCGCCCGGCGCCTGGCTGATGACCGTCGCCAGCCGGATCTGCCTGAATCAGCTCGCCTCAGCACGGGTCCGGCGGGAGACGTACGTCGGGGAATGGATCCCCGAGCCGCTGCCCGAACCCACGGAATGGATCGCGGGGCGCACCGGCACAGACCGTGCCGACCCGGCCGACCGGGTCACCCTCGACGAGTCCGTGACCATGGCGTTCCTGGTCGTCCTGGACGCGCTGACCCCGGCCGAGCGCGTCGCGTTCGTCCTCCACGACGTCTACGGCTACCCCTTCGGGGAGGTCGCCGAGATCGTCGGCCGCACCCCGGCGGCGTGCCGCCAACTGGCATCCTCAGCCCGCCGCCGGATCCGTAGCGCGCAGCCGCCGGCCAGCCGCAGCCCGAACCCGAGCCCGAACCCAAGCCAGAGCGCCGGGCAGGCCGAGATCGTGCGGGACTTCAAGGCGGCGTGGGCGGCCCAGGACATCCAGGCCCTGATCGGCCTGCTCGACCCGGACGCCACCGCGACCGCCGACGGCGGCGGCCTGGTCACGACCCATGTGGAGCCGATCGTGGGCGGCGTTGAGATCGCCCGCGCCTACGCCGAACTCGCCGGCGTGGTACACGGGCACACGACGTTCGTGGAGTGCAGCGTCAACGGACTGCCCGGACTCGCCGCGTTGCGGGAAGGCCGCACGGTGAGCGTCTTCGCGTTCGAGATCGCGGGGGAGCGGATCAGGCGCATCTGGGCGGTCGCGAACCCCGAGAAGATCCGTCCCTGGCAGGTCAGCCTAGGAGACTAGGCTGTCCGCACCTTGAGATGAGCGCGCTCTCCCTGCTTCCCGAACAGGATCAGGAGCTCGACGGTTCGGTCGCCGTCGGCGCCGAGCCAGTGCGGGACCTGGGTGTCGAACTCCGCGGCCTCGCCCGGCTTGAGCACCAGGTCCTGGTCGCCGAGCAGTAGGCGCAGCCGGCCGCTGATGACGTAGAGCCATTCGAATCCCTCGTGGGTCTTCAGGTCGGGCTCGACGTCGGGCCGGGGCGGGATGAGGAGCTTGTGCGCCTGGACGCCGCCGGGCTGGCTGAGCGGGATGTGCGTCATCCCGTGCCTGTTCACCGGGCGCAAGTGGATGCGCGGGTCGCCGGTGCGCGGCGCGCCCACGAGGTCGTCGAGGGGGACGGCGTAGACCTCGGCGAGCGGGAGCAGGAGTTCCAGCGTCGGCTTGCGGGCGCCGCCTTCCAAGCGGGACAGGGTGCTCTCGTTGATGCCGGTCCGCTCGGCGAGGTCGGCCAGGGTCAGGCCGCGGCGGTGGCGCAGCTCGCGCAGGCGCGGACCGACGGCGTCCAGGACGTGCCGCCTGGTGGGCGGCTGCTCGGTCTTCGGCGGCTTCGAGGTCGGCATGACTCCAGGTTGCTGAATCGGCATGAAGGATTGCAAGTCCGGCAGGGAGTCGCGCAAGGTCGATGGTGCGCGACCTCACTGCGAAAAGAGACTTCCATGCACAGCGAGACCACCACTGACTCCGCGACCTTTTGGGAGAAGCACTACGCGCGCTTCGACCCCAGCTGGGGCACCAAGCCCAACGTCGTGCTGAAAGACCTCCTCGCCACCTTCGCCCCGCCGCCGGGCACCGCGCTCGACCTGGGATGCGGCCACGGCGGCGACGCGATCTGGCTGGCCACTCAGGGCTGGGACGTCACCGCCGTCGACGTCTCGCAGACCGCGCTGGACCGCGTCGCCGAAGGGGCGTGGGCGGTCAGTGCGGCCGAACGGGTGCATCCCGTCCGCCACGACCTGGCCCAGACCTTCCCCGCGGGCGACTTTGACCTCGTCTGCGCGACCTACTTCCACACGCCGATCGCGATCCCGCGCACTGAAGTGCTGCGCAAAGCCGCCCGCGCCGTGGCGCCGAACGGGCTGCTGATCGTGGTGGAGCACGCCTCAGTGGCGCCCTGGTCGTGGCAGGCTGGCCAGGACGTGAGCTTCCCGGCGCCCGAGGAGGTGCTGGCCTCGCTGGCGCTCGACGACTTATGGCGCGTCGAGCGGTGTGACGCACCTCAGCGGACTGCCACCGGACCGCAGGGACAGAAGGCAACGGTCACGGAGAACATCATCGTGCTGCGCCGGACTGCGATTGCGGCGTCGAACTAGCCCGGAAAAGCGCTTGGCCTGCACGATCGCGACTACACGGGACGATTCAGGGCTGCGTGGTGTGTCGCCGCGCCCGGGCGACTGCCGGCTGTACTGCGCCGGTCGGGGGTGCAGTGGGGATCGCGCGAAGAGCGAGCGTCGCCGCCTCGATGACCTCGGGTGGCAGCCCAGCGAACACCGCCTCGTGCGCCGCGCTGGTGGCGAGGACCGCGCGTTCGGCGAGGGTCACGCCCTCGGGGGTGAGGCGGATCAAGGTGCTGCGGCCGTCAGCGGGGTCCGGCTCGCGGTGGACGAGGCCGTCGGCAGCCAGGCGGTTGATGACGTTGCTGGTGCCGCCGGTGCTGAGCAGGAGGTCCTGGGTGAGCTCGTTGGAGCGCATGCGGTAGGGCGCGCCGGCGCGGCGGAGCGCGAGCAGGACGTCGTAGGCCGCGACGGTCAGGCCCAGCGCGGGCAGCTCAGCACGGGTGGCGGCGTCCAGGCGGCCGGCCAGGATGAGGACCCGCTTCGTGAGCTCGGTCGTCGGGCCCAGGACCTCGGGCAGCTCGGCGCGCCAGGCGGCCAGCAGTTGCTCGGCGCGGTCCGGAGGGCTGGTCACGCTTGACAGCCTAGACCCCTTCTCGGATAGCTTTTAATAAAGCTTTCTAGGGAGGGGATTTTTCCATGGGCACTTCTCGCCTGCTCGTCTCGGGCATCGCGTGCCTCATCGACGTCGAATCCGCGCCGACCGTGCGCTCCGGTGTCGACCTGCTGATCGAGGACGGTCGCATCGTCGAGGTCGGCGTCGGGCTCGCTGCCGGAGCCGCTGCGATCGACGCCGAGGTCATCGACGCCTCGCGCCACGTTGTCTTGCCGGGCTTCGTCGACACTCATCGCCATCTGTGGCTGACCGCTTTGCGGGCCCTCACTACCGAGACCGATCTCGGCGGCTATCTGGAGCTGATCGCCGGTCGGCTCGGCCCGCGCTTCACGCCGGACGACCTCCGCGTGAGCACCTACTTCGGCGCCCTCGAATGTCTCGACGCCGGCGTCACCACGGTTCAGGACTACGCTCACGCGATGCGCTCGCCGGAGCACGCCGACGCCGCAGTCTCCGCGCTCCAGGACTCGGGCATCCGCGCGGTGTTCGGTTACGGCTTCCCGGTCTTCAGTACCTCCCGCGACCTCGCCGATATCCGCCGCGTCCGCGAGCGCTACTTCGCCACGGACGCCGACCTGCTGACCATGGCGTTGTCGCCGATGGGTCCTTCGTACTCGCCGATCGAGGCGGTGCGCGAGGACTGGCAGCTGGCGCGCGAACTGGATCTGCCGATCGCGGTGCACGTCGGAGCCGGTCCGGTCGCCGAGCGTCCGATCGAGACGTTGGAGCGCGAGGGCTTGATCGCCGCGGACACGGTCTACGTCCACGGCAACTCGCTGCCGGACGAGGAACTGCGGCGGATCGCGTCCTCCGGAGGATCGGTGGCGATCGCGCCGGCGGTCGAGGCACAGATGGGCCATGGGGCGCCGATGATCGGCCGGCTCCGGGACGCCGGGATCGGGTACGGCCTCGGGGTGGACGTGGTCACCGCCACCGCCGGCGACATGTTTACGGTGATGCGCGCGGCTCTCGTCACCGGTTACTTGGGAGAGGGCCCACGTCCGAGTCCTGCCGACGTGCTCCGTGCCGCGACGCTTGGCGGCGCTGAAACCCTCGGGCTGGCCGACCGCGTCGGTTCGCTCCGTCCCGGCAAGCGAGCCGACCTGGTGCTGCTTCGCGCTGACGCGCCGAATCTGGTGCCGCTGCACCATGATCCGGTCGGCGCGGTGGTCTCGTCGGCGCACGCGGCTAACGTCGACACCGTCATCGTGGACGGCCGGGTGCTGAAGCGGGACGGTGTGCTGGTCGCGGGCGGTGTTCCAGCGGCTCGCGAAGCTCTGGTGGCGGCCGCGCACCGGATCGTCCAGTGAGATCGTTCGCGGAGAACATACGGGGTTTCCGCAGTCATCCGTGCTTTTATACACTGGTCATGGACGTGGAGGCTTGAACACGAGGGGGGCGTGCAATGCCGGATCTAGTTGTGGACGTCGACGCGCTGGACACTTTCAGCGGTCAGCTGGAGTCCATCCGGACGCGGATGAACGCCGCACGCGACTGGACGCACCAGTACGACGGACAGATGGGTGCCTCGCAGGTCGAGGACGCGCTGCACTCGTTCTCGTCGGGGTGGAAGGACGGCCGCTCGGAGATCGACGGATCGCTGAAGGCCCTGTCCGAGATGCTGAAGAACGCGGCGGACAACTTCCGGCAGACCGACGGGGACCTGGCGAAGCCGCTGCAGAAGTCGTAACGGGAGCGATGGACGGCGCCGGCAGCTCGGCTGTCGGCGCCTTCGTGCGGTGAACACCCGATGGACATCAGAGGAGTCGCGGGTACTCTGTCACCTGCTCGTCAGCCGTACGGGGGAGGAAACCGATGACCGAGCAGCCGAACCAGCAGCCGTATCCCTACCAGCAGCCGCCGCCTCAGCAGGCGCCGCCGCCACAGCAGCAGGGGTATCAGGGTCCGCCGCCGCAGCAGCCGTACCAGAATCCGTACGGGCAGCAGCCTCCGCAGCAGCAACAGCCGTATTCGCAGCAGCAGTACGGTGCGCCGCAGCCTTATCCGCAGCAGCAACAGCCGTATCCGCAGGCTCCGCCGCAGCAGTACCAGGGACAGCAGCCCGCAGGGCAGCAGCAGTATGCGGGGCAGCAGCAATATCCAGGCCAGCAGGGTCCTGGTCAGCAGCCATACTCGGGTCAGCAGGTTCCGGGGCAGCCGTATCCGGGTCAGCAGGGTCCTGGTCAGCAAGTGCCCGGCCAGCAGTTCCCAAGCCAGCCCTACGGCCAGCCGCCGCAGTTCCCCGGCCAACCGCAAGGCCCTGACCAAGCGCAGGCGGGCAAGAAGCCGAAGAAGAAGCGCAGCCGCTGGGCGATCTTCTTCATCGTCCTGTTCAGCCCTTTCATAGCCCTCGCGTTCGTGGCGGTCGGCCTCTACTGGGTCGCCTGCTGGCTGCTGACCCCGGTGGCGCTGGTCGTGCACTTCGTGCTGTGCGGCGTGGGCCTCATCTGGTACTCGCTGGTGAAGGTCCTGGCGTCGGGCGGCTCGAAGTACCGCCTGTTCCAGCCGCTGTATCCGAAGTTCCCGCCGTTCTGGACCGGCGCGTACTGGCTCCTGCTGAACAGGCGGGTGCGCTCCACCTTCGAAGGCCTCGCCGGGATCGCCGAACTGTTCAACTGGTGACGCCTGAGCCGGGCCGCGCTAGTCGGCGCGCTGCCCGGCCAGATCCGCCAGATGCCTCGCCATGATCGCCCGTGCTTCGTCCACTGTCAGCCGCGGCGGGTCGGCGGTCAGCTGGATGACGAGTCCGTCGAGCAGCGCGTGCAGCCGACGGGTCTCCAGGTCCTGATCCCGGCCGTGCTCCAGGCGCCCGATCTGGTCCAGCACCATCACGACGCTCTCCACCGATCCCCTGATCGTGTCGTCGATCTCCTGCCGTCGCCGAGCGAGGCGGGCGTCGGAGCGTGCCAGCGCGACCAGCGCGAACCACACCTCCGACTCGACGCGCCGGGGCGCATCCAGCGGGAGCAGCTGCTCCAGGTGCTGCTGGAGCGCCTCGGCCGTGGGCACGTCGCCGCCACCCGCGTGAAGTTCCTGGACCCGGTCCTGTGCCATGCCGACGACCAGGTCCATGGCGAACAGGACCATCTCCGCCTTGTCCGGGAAGTAGTGCCGCAGCGCCCCTGCCGACCAGCCGGATTCCTGCGCGACGGAGCGCACCGTCACCGCGTCGAAGCCGTCGCGCAGGGCGACTCGCCACAGCGCCTCGCTGAGTTCGGCGCGTCGGCGCTCGTGGTCCACGACTTTCGGCACGGCGCCATTCTCACACGCGTGTGTTAGATTGTTTTTGATACCGCTGTGTTAAAAAAACGGGAGGCAGCCATGGAGGCCGGAAACAGTGGGATGCGGCGGGCGCCCTGGTGGCTCTACGTGCTTGTGGTGGGCGGCCTGAACGTGGTGCGCCAGATCGTGTTCCCGCCGTCGCGGGTCGGGAGTGCGGCGACGATCGGGCTGTTCTTCGTCGTGCTGATCGTCGGCTGCGCGGCGGTCGAGGCGGTGCGCTTCACACGGCACCGGACCGACCGGCCCCGGTGATGGCGGGGTCGGCCGGCCCGGCGGACCGGAGAGCCGGGGCGTGACCCGGCTCGTCCATGGTGGGGAAACAGCACCCTGTGTCGCAACATTCCTGAGTGTTTTCCTGGTGTGGCGAACGCCTCAGATCATCCGGCGACGGGGTCCCCGGCGGTGCGCAGCTCTCGGCGGTAAGCACCGGGTGGGAGGCCGAACTGCCGCTTGAAGGCCTTTGCGAACGCGAACTCTGACGTATATCCGTTGCGCTCGGCGATCGCGGACAGCGGGTCGCCGGACTGTCGCAGCATCCGGGCGGCCGTGACCATCCGCCAGCCGGTGAGGTAGGTCAGCGGCGGTTCGCCGACGACGGTCGCGAAGCGGCGGGCGAACGCGGCGCGCGAGAGCCCGGCCCGTTCGCCCAGCGACTCGACGGTCCAGGCGTGGCCGGGGTCGTCGTGGATCGCCTGGAGCGCCGGGGCGACCAGAGGGTCGTCGAGGGCTGCCGCCCAGCCGCGGGCCTGCTCGTCCGGCTGTTCGGCGTACCAGGACCGCAGGATGTAGAGAAGCAGCAGGTCGACAAGCGTCGCGACGACCGTGTCCGAGCCGGGCTGCGGCGCCTGGATCTCCGCGCAGAGCTGCTCGACCGCGGAGCGCAGCGCGGGATGCCGGCCGGGACCGGCGGGCAGGTGGATGACGTCCGGCAGGTCGCCGAGGACCGGATGCCGACGCTCGACGTCCAGCGGGTAGGCGCCGCACAGCAGGACGGTCGCGGCGCCGTCGCCGGGCACGGTGAAGCGGCCGAGGGGAGAGGCAGCGCTCGCACGCTCCGGGATGAAGTCGACCGGCGGCGTGGCGAGCGTGTCACACAGCATGTGGCCGCTCCCGCGCCGCAGGAAGACGATGTCGCCGACGCTGAGCGCGAGCGGCTGGCCGTGCAGCGGCACCAGATGGCAGGCGCCCTCGGCGACGATGTGGAATCCCGCCCCCGCGACCGGCCGGTAGCGGATGGCCCACGGCGCTCGGGCTTCGGTGCGCGCGACTCCGGGGCGACCGGTGCGCAGCGCGTCGAGGGCGTCGCTGAGAATGTCCACCGGTCCCACCGTAGCCGCTGATCGGCGAGACGATAAGACAGCGAATCAAGATTCTTAGCGATTCATCGTCTCGCTCGGCCGAAGATCCCTCCGGCATCCGAGGGAAAGTGTGGATTCTGACAGCAACGTATCGCCGTACTCATGACGTTGTAGTGGTGAGACGGGTTCTGGTCCGTGGGGCGGTCCAGAACCCGTCTGGTTCACACGTCAGCGCGGGACGCCGAGCCCTTCGAGGACCTGGGCTCTGGGCAACTCGGCGATCGCGGCGCCCGGCAGCCACAGCTTCGAGCCGCGGATCCCGGACCCGATCACGGCGACCGGCGCCGCGGCCACCGCCGCGTCGACCAGGACCGGCCACCCCTCGGGCAGACCGATCGGCGTGATGCCGCCGTACTCCATGCCGCTGAGCTCCACCGCGGTGTCCATCGGCGCGAACGACGCCTTGCGCGCCCCAAGGTGCTTGCGCACCAGGGAGTTGACATCAGCCTTCGTGGTCGCCAAGACCATGCACGCGGCATACGTGGTCTCCTCACCACGCCGGGCCGCCACGATCACGCAGTTCGCGGACTCCTCGGGCAGCACACCATAAGCGGCGCAGAACGCCTCGGTATCAGCCAGCCCGGGATCGATCTGCGCCACCTCGACCAGCGCCGCCAACGCCGGCAAGGCACGCAGCGCGCCCGCGACCGGCGCGGCGAGCAGTTCGGGACGGTCCAGGGCAGGGGCACGCACTACGGCTTCGGTCGGCATGCCCCGAATCTACGCCGCGGGTTCGAGCGGCGCGGCGGGGGTCTTGGCGGGAGTGCAGGAAGGCCGGTCAGGCCTGGCGGCGGCCCTGTGGCGACTTTGCGGCAACCTTGCGCTGACTACGGCCACGCGCCATGCTCGCCGCTCTCGACCAGAACCAGCGCACATTCAGCGCGGGCTGAAGTTCGGCGCCTGCCTTCTCCTGCGTTCATGGCCGCCGCTCTCGACCAAGACCAGCGCGTATTCAGCGCGGGCTGACCTTTCGCGGGTGCCTTCGCCTGCGTTCATGGTCGGCGTTCTCGACCAGGACCAGCGCGTATTCAGCGCGGGCTGATGTGTGGCGCCTGCTTTCGCCTGCGATCATGCCCGCCGTTCTCGACCAGCACCCGTCGGCTTGTGCTCGGCCGCAGCCTTCGCCTGTGCCCTCCGCCTGTGCCCGCGCCTACGCGCCGTGCATCCCGCTCTCGACCAGCACCGCGTCGGCGCTCGTCGTGGCCACGGTGTCGCCGGGGGTCGGCGGGGCGGCGCTCAGCTCGGCGGCGAGGACCGCGCGGTGGGTTGGGCGGGCTTCGGCCAGGCGCTGCATGCCCTCGTCGGTCAGGACCACGAAGACGCCTCGGCGGTCGGAGTTGCACAGGGTGCGGGTGACCAGGTTCTGGGTCTCGAGGCGGCCGATCATGCGGGAGAGGGCGCTCTGCGTGATCGGGACGTGGGCGGCCAGTTCCTGGACGCGGGGCGGGTCGGCGCAGTCGTACTCCGACAGCGTGTCCAGTACCTCGAACTCGCTGGCCGACAGGCTGTGCCGCCGGTCGAGCTCCAGCTCCAAGGCATTCCACACGCGGGTCTTGCGCGCGACGAGGTCTCGCCACTGGTCGACGAGGTTTCGCTCGAGGAGGGACTCGGACTCCATGGGCACATGATAACACGTGCGAGCGCACAAGGTTCCGGCGCACAAGGTTCTCCGGCACAAAGTGCCGCCGCACAAATTGCTTGCGCATTAAGTGCACGTGCATGTAATCTCCAACGCATGAGCCACAGCGACACCTCAACAACCCTGCGGCCTGGCGAGTCCGTCTCGTCGGGACGCTGGCCGCTCCGCCTGTGGGGCGCCCTCATAGTCCTGTGCGGCGCCCTGTTCCTCGATGCCCTCGACACCTCGATGGTCGGCGTGGCGCTGCCGTCGATCCGCGAGTCCCTGAACCTGTCCACCTCCTCCCTGCAGTGGGTCGTCAGCGGTTACGTCCTCGGCTACGGCGGGTTCCTGCTGCTCGGCGGACGTGCGGCGGACCTGCTCGGCCGGCGCCGGGTGTTCCTGATCGCGCTGGCGGTCTTCGCGGTCGCCTCGCTGCTGTCCGGCCTGGTCGACGACGGCAGCCTGCTGATCGCGACCCGGTTCGTGAAGGGGATCAGCGCCGCGTTCACCGCCCCGGCGGGCCTGTCCATCATCACCACGACCTTCGCTGAGGGACCGGACCGCAACCGGGCTCTGAGCATCTACACCACCTGCGGCGCCGCCGGCTTCTCGCTCGGCCTGGTGCTCTCCGGCCTGCTCACCGAGGTCGGATGGCGCTGGACGCTGCTGGTCCCGGCGCCGGTCGCGGCGCTGATCCTGGTGGCCGGCGTGAAGCTGATCCACCGCGACCAGCCGGTGGCCAAGGAGGCCCGCGGCGGGTACGACATCTTGGGCGCGGTGACCAGTACCGGCTCGGTGCTGCTGCTGGTCTTCGGCATCGTCCGCGCCCCGCAGGTCGGTTGGCTCGCACCGGTCACGATCGGCACGTTCGTGGCCGCGGTCGCGCTGGCGGCGGGCTTCGTCGTCACCGAGCTGCGCGTGGCGAATCCGCTGGTCCGGCTCGGCGTGCTGCGCTCGCCGTCCCTGATCCGGGCGCTGATCGGCGGCGGCCTGATGTTCGGCGGCTACGCCTCGTTCCAGTTCGTGGTGACGCAGTACCTGCAGACGCTGTCCAAGTGGAGCGCGCTGCACACCGCCCTGGCGTTCCTGCCGGCCGGTCTGATCGTCCTGGTCGCCAGCTTCAAGATCGCCGACGTCCTGAACAAGTACGGCACGGCTCGGGTCGGCGTCGCCGGCTTCGCCGCCCTGTCGCTGGGCTACCTGCAGTTCCTGCGGATCGGCGAGACCCCGAGCTGGTGGGTGATCCTGCCCTCGATCGTGCTGCTGGGCCTGGGCTTCGGCTTGGCCTTCCCGGCGATCAACGTGCAGGCCGCCTCCGGTGTCGCCGACGAGGAGCAGGGCCTGGTCTCCGGGCTGCTGAACACGGCGCTGCAGGTCGGCATCACGGTGGTGCTGGCCGCCTCGACCGCGGTCATCGCCGCCAACGGCGGCAGCACCGCCCAGACCAACGCACAGGTGCTGGCCAGCTACCGGCCGGTCCTGGTGTTCGTCGCGGTGGCCACGCTCGGCGGGCTCCTGATCCTGGCCGGCGGTCTGCTGCGCAGCCGCCGCACCGCGGTCGAGTCCACGCTCACCGAGGAACTCGAAGACGAGCTCGACGTCCTTGCCCTGCGTGAGCGGGACATGATGGTCGGCTGAGGTCACCAGCCGTCCGGACAGGACGTCCGAGCGCTCATCGGCGCCGGTTCCCGCAAGGGGGACCGGCGCCGATGAGTTTCGCGGGACCGTGTCGTCTGGTGTGCTGGGAGCCGGACACGGCGCTCCACGCTCTGAACGAAGCAAGCACGCGACCGATCCGACCGCCCCGAACCGCCGGAGGAATCCCATGGCCGCCAAGACCGTCGCCGAGAAGCTCGCCATCAAGCCGGGCTGCTCCGTCTGGACCTCGCACCCCGACCGGCTCGCCGGGGTCGGCGAGTTGCCGGAGGGCGCGGACCGCGCCGAGGACCTGGCGTCGGCCGACGTCGCAGTGCTCTACGCCGACGACGCGGACTCCGTGCGGGCTCTGCTGACCGTGAACAAGGACGCCATCACCAAGCCGCCGGTGGTCTGGATCGCCTACCCGAAGGCCAATCGGACGGACATCAACCGGGACAGCCTGTGGCCGATCGTCGTGCCCTTCGGCATGCGGTCCAACGGGCAGGTGGCGATCGACGAGGTCTGGTCCGCCCTGCGGTTCCGCGCCGACAAGCCCGGCGAGGAACCGTTCAAGGGCGGTGCCAAGTAGTCGCCTAGTCATCGAGAGGTACAAGCAGGAGCGCGGGGCCCGCCCGCCGCCTACTCGACGACGATCTCGACCGGGATGTTGCCGCGCGTGGCGTTGGAGTAGGGGCACACCAGGTGGGTGGCGTCCAGCAGGGCCTTGCCCTTCTCGCCGTGCAGCTCCTCCGGGAGCTCGGCGCGCAGCACCACCGACAGGCCGAAGGCGCCGCCGTCCAGGCTGTTCAGCGTGACCTCGGCGGTCACCGACGCCTCGGAGACGTCCACGCCCTGCTGCTTGGCGACCAGCTGCATCGCGCTGGCGAAACACGCCGAGTAGCCGGCGGCGAACAGCTGCTCGGGGTTGGTGCCCTCGCCGTTGCCGCCCATCGACTGCGGGAACGTCATGTTCAGGTCGAGCTTGCCGTCGTCGGTGAAGGAGCGGCCTTCGCGGCCGACGGAGGTGGCGACGGCGGTGTAGATGGGCTTCATGAGCGGGCCTCCAAGGTGCGGAACCGGCATTCCTGCCGGTGGCGACTAGACAGATCTGTCTGTCTGGTTCGCTGCTTACACTAGACAGATCTGTCTGCTACCGTCAAGTGTGTGAGTTCAGCCCGTGCCCGTGTCCTGGAGACCGCCACCCTGCTCTTCTATACAGAGGGCATCCACACGGTGGGGGTCGATCGGGTGATCGCCGACGCCAAGGTGGCGAAGGCGACGTTCTACCACCACTTCAAGTCCAAGGAAGAGCTGGTCCTGGCCTATCTGACCGCCGAGTACGGACGCCAGCGCGACGTGTTCTCCGGCGTCCCGGGGGTCGGTCTCGAGCGCATCGAAGCCATCCTGGACAAGCTCGCCGAGGTCAGCGTCGGACCCGGATTCCGGGGCTGCCCCTTCCTCAACGCGGCCGCGGAGTTCGCCGATCCCGGCCATCCGGTCCGCCACCTCGTCGACGACTACCGTGCCTGGTACCGCGATCTGATGCGCGACATCCTCACCACCGCGGACCGTCCCGACGCCGACCACAAGGCCGATCTGCTCCTGCTGGTCCGCGACGGGATCGCCGTCGCCGGCGGCCTCGGCGACAAGAACGCCGTGGAAGCCGGCGTCCGGACCGCGCTCTCCGCACTGTGACGCGAGCCCCGAGTTCGCCGCCCTCGCAAGTGAGTGAGGTCAGGCTGCCGGCAGGACGATGGCGGAGCCGGGACGGATTTCGAGGCGGAAGGCCTCGCGTGCGGCGGCGAAGCGGGGGTGGGCGCCGCCGCTGATCTGGATGCGTATTCGGTGGCCGGGGAGGAAGCGGTGGGCTGTGGAGGACATCGCGACGGTGACGGCGGCTGGCTGGGAGCTCGAGTCGGTGCTGACCACCCGCGTGATGCCGTCGCAGACGTTCCATGAGTGGCCGCGCTCGTCCACGTCGCAGAGTCGGACGAATAGGGTTGCGGACGATGACCCGATGCCGGGATCGACCAGGATCTCGGCCGCTACCGTGCCGATCACCTCGATCGCGGCGGTCAGCGGCGTGCTGGTGAATATGAGGACGTCGTTGCGCTGCTCCAGCGCTGTGTTGTCTCGGATGCCCGACTTCTGTGTCAGACCGCTGCCGCCGACTGATGGCGTCGGGTCCGCCGGGTTGTAGTGCACCGTTCCCGCTGCCACGTTCGTCCCCGGCGGCTCGCGCATCAGTCCGCCCTCAGGGTGCGGATACCAGGGCACCGGCACAGCGGCAGGAGGCCATGCTGCCAGGTCGCGCCACTCGTCGGTGCCGCCGAGCGCTACCTGGATTCGCTCTTTCGGCGGTGCGGGATCGACGAGGTGTCCGCGCAGCCACGCTGCGGACTCGCCGAAGATCTTCCCGACGCCGCGTTGGAACGCGGTGGTGTGCGTCCACGGTCCGATCAGCAGCGACCGGTATCCGGCGGGCAACCGGCCGTACTGCTGGAGCGCCTGGTCGAGAGCCACATCGGACCAGCCGCTGACCACGAGAGTCGGGACTTCCAGACCGTCGGCGGCGGACAGGAGATCCGTGCCCTGCCAGTAACCGTCGCCGGGATCAGGATGCGCCGCCGCGCCGGTGAGCGAGGTTGGGCTCCTGCCCATGACCTGTCCATAGGTCTCGATCGGCGACTCGGACCGGACGATCCGCTTCATCCCCCTGGCTAGCCGCAGCGTTGCACCGAGGAACCGGCGCACGCCGAGGTGCTGTGTCGCGACGGCCGTGACCGCGATCAGCGCGTCTTCGAGGGCGAACACGCCGTTCCGGTGGAAGAACCCGTGCGGGTTGTGGAGCGGGACGTGCACGACCATCGCCTTCAGCTCCGGCGGCGGCTCAGCGGCCAGCGCCCACTGCGCGTACGCCATCGCGCTCGGCCCGACCAGCCCGAGCCGGCCGTCGAACCATGCCTGACGGCGCAGCCAGGCGATCGTCGCCTGACCGTCCGGACCGTCGTCGCGCCAAAGCTGGAAGACCCCGCCGGAACCGGCTGTCCCACGCGAGCTCTGGAGCAGCACGTGGAAGCCCTGCTCGGCGAAGGCGACGCCGTACAGCGCGGCCCACGGGAAGCCCCGGCCGTACGGCGAGCGCACGAGCAGCGTCGGGAAGTCCTGCGGCGTGGCGGGTTCCGGGTAGTAGTGGTCGGCCAGCAATTCCACGCCGTCGGCCATCGGGACCGGCAGGTGGGGTTCATAGGACACGGCGTAGCGCGGCGCGGGCAGCGCCGCGAGCGTGCGGCGGGCGATGCGGGTGCTGAGCGGGAGTTTCATCGTGGTGTCTCCTGGTTCTCGGACAAGTTCTCGGCAAGTCCTCGGCAAGTTCTCGGGTGGCTTCTCGTACTGTGTACGAGAATAGAGCTGGCAAGATTGTCTGTGCAACCGATCTCGACGATCACCGGGTCAGACCGGGTCAGAGGCCGAACGAACCAGGGGAATCAAGGCGTGGATCCCGAAACGCTGTGGTCCGAGCGCCGCCACCACCGAGGCCGGCCGCCGGCGCACACCCGGGAGGCGGTCGTCGCCACGGCGGTCGGCGTGGCGGACGCCGAAGGGCTGTCCGCGCTGACCATGCGCCGCGTGGCGACGGCGCTGGGCTCGGGCACGATGTCGCTCTACACGTACGTGTCCGAGCGGGACGCGCTCCTGGAGCTGATGATCGACGCCGTGACCGGCGAGCAGCCGCTGCCCCTGCCGACCGGCGACTGGCGCGCCGACCTGGCCGCCTTCGCCCGCGAGCAGCGAGCACTGATGCACCGCCACCCCTGGCTGCCGGTCGCCCTCACCGGCCGCCGCACGCTCGGCCCGAACACGCTGCGCGCCCTGGACCACGCGCTCGCGCTGCTGGCGCCCTCAGGCCTGCCGCCGAGAGCCCGCACCGAGGCCTTCGCGCTGGTCAGCGGCTTCGTCGCCAGCCACGTCGGCTACGAGGCCGCGCAGCAGCAGGCGCTCGGCCGGACCGACGACGTGCGGGAGTTCGTCGCGTCGAACGCGCGCTATCTGGCCGCCGCCGTAGAGTCGGGCGCGTATCCGCATCTCGCGGAAGCGATGGCGGAGAGCGGGGCGGAAACGCCGGAGGCCGACGAGACCTTCGAGCGAATGCTGGCCCAGGTGATCAGTGGGTTGGGATAGCGGCGCCTGATAGCAGGATCTCGAGAGGCAACCGACGCGGGAGATGCGCGTCTTTGTGATCGAGAGGCACGGCAGTCCCGGGGAGGAAAACACATGAGCATCAAGGCATCTGTAGCCGCGGCCGTTCTGGCGGTGTCGACCATCGGCGTCAGCGCCTGCGCGTCCGCGCCGTCCAAGGACAGCGCTGCCGCGGCGCCGACTTCGGTCGCGGGCCCGGCGTCTTCGACGTCGTCATCGGCGGCGCCATCGACGCCGACGACCGCTCCCACCACGCCGACCTCGGCCGCCACCTCCTCGACGAGCCCGAAGACGAGCCCGAACGCACCGGTTCGCACCGACATCCCGACGAGCGCGATGCTCGCGCAGTCGGACTTGCTGCCCGCCCCGTCCGGATCCTGGCAGCAGCACGACGGCTCGACCGTCCCCGGAGTCCAGGTGATGGATCCGGACGGCTGCGACCCCACTCCCCGTCCCCAGTTCCTGGACCCCAAGTACCCGCACAACCCCGCCTGGGTGAACGGCCGCACGCTGGGCTGGTCGAGTTCGAACAGCATGGCGCAGGTCAACGAGACGGTGATCACGTACACGTCGGTGGCCGCCGCCGGCGCGGACTTCACCAAGCACAAGGGCTGGACCGCGGACTGCGCATCCCGCTTCCAGTGGACCGACGCGCCGACGAAGTTCACGATCTCCACCGCTTCGCTGCCCGGAGTGAGCAACGGCTACGCCATCCGCGTCGCCATGGATTCGACGGACCACACCGGTTCGACCACGGGCAGCATGGGCGTCGACTACATGGCGGTCATCCAGCGCGGCAACAGTGTGACCGTGCTGAACGTGTCCAACACCGGAGCGGCGGAGCAGAACCCGAAGGACCCGGGACTGACCAATCTTCAGCACACCGTGCAGGCAGCCGTCGCGAAGCTGGGCGCCGTCTACACCTCGGCTCGCTGAGGCACCCCGAAGCACCGAGGCGCTCCGAAGCACCGAAGCGCGCCGAGGCCCGCCGACCATCGGCGCGGCAGCACAGCGGCGCGGCGAACCGTCAGCGAATCGCTTCGCCGACCGCCTCGACCGCCTCTGCCCGCCCCCACCGCGAAGGACTCATGCCCTTCGCCCGCTTGAAAGCCACGCTGAACGCGAACGCGTCCTGATACCCGACCGCCTGCGCCGCAGCCGCGACCGTCGTCCCAGCGTCCTCGCGCAGCAGGTCGGCGGCCAGCGTCATGCGCCAGCCGGCGAGGTAAGTCATCGGCGGCTGGCCGACCAGCTGCGTGAACCGGGCGGCGAAGGCGGCGCGAGACAGCCCGGCGATTGCCGCGAGCTCCGCGACCGTCCAGTGGTGTGCGGGGTCGGTATGGATATGGTCCAGAGCGCTGCCGATCGCGGGGTCCGTGAGGGCCGCGTACCAGGAAGGGTCGGCAGGCCCGAGGCTTGCGCACCAGGAGCGCAGCGCGAGGACCAGCACCAGGTCCAAAGAGCGATGCAGGACCGCGTCCTGGCCGGGTTCGTCGAGCGTGGTCTCGGCAGCCAACAGGTCCAGCGCGGCGCCGGTGCGGGGCGCAGCCGGGATGACGACCAGCGGCGGGAGCATCGCCAGCAGCCGTCGGCCGGCCTCGCCGCGGAGCTTGAACATGCCGCGCAGCATCGTCGTCGCCCCTGGCAATCCATCGCCCCATGTGCGCGGCGCCAGATTGGCCTCCAAAGCGGCGTGCGTACTCGGGTCGCCGAGCAGCTGCTTGCGACCGTCGCGGATCAGCACCTGCGGCGGGGTCGCCAGGTCGTCGGAGATCGTGTGCCGCGTGCTGTGCGCGACCAGCGCGATGTCCCCGGCTGCGAGCCGGACCGGCGGCACCGAGGGCACATCCTCCAGCCGCAGCGCCGCCTGCCCGCCGAGGGTGGCGAACACCGTGAGCGCCGGGGCGTCGGCGTACGTGATCGACCACGGCGGCCGCTGGATCAGCTGGCGCACCTGTGCGTCGCCGGCTCCGGCGCGGCGGAGCAGATCGCTGAGCGTGTCCACCCTTCCGAGGCTAGCCCTCTCGCTGGACGTTCACAAAGGTTTCGGCGACGATCTCCCATGGAGAGTCCAGATCGATCACGGTTATCTGGAGAGGTGAAGAACTACCTGATTCTCGGCGGCACCGGCAAGACCGGCCGCCGTATCGCTACCCGCCTCGCCGCCGCCGGCCACGAGGTCCGCACTGCCAGCCGTACCGGTGGCGACGTCCAGCTCGACCTCGACGACCCCGCCACGCATGCCCCGGCCTTCGCCGGCATCGATGCCGCCTACCTCCTCGAGCCCGGCTCCGTCGAGGGCGACAACAACCCGCCGCGCCTGGCCGCCGTGGTCGACGCCGCGGTGGACGCCGGAGTCCGCCGCCTGGTCCTGCTCTCCGCTCCCGGCGCCGACCACGACCAGCACCCCCTGCACGCCACCGAGCAGGCGGTCCGCGGGTCAGGCCTCGAATGGACCGTCGTGCGCCCTGGCTGGTTCGCGCAGAACTTCAGCGAGGACTTCTGGCTCCCGGCCGTCCGCAGCGGGACGCTCGCTCTGCCCGCCGGCGAGGGCCGCGTCCCGTTCGTCGACGCCGAGGACATCGCCGACGTCGCGGTCGCCGGGCTCACCGAGGACCGGCACGCCGGCGAGGTCTACGAGCTCACCGGCCCGCGCGCCATTGGCTTCGGCGAGGCCGCCGAGCTGATCTCCGCGGCGTCCGGCAAGCCGCTGCAGTACCTCGCCGTCACGCCCGAGACCTTCCTGGAGCAGCAGATCGCCCGCGGCGTTCCGCGGCCGGCGGCCGAACGCATGACCCACCTGATCGGGCTCGGCAGCACCGGCGCCCTCGAAGGGCTGACCGACGGCGTCGAACGCGCGGTGGGCCGTGCCCCGCGCCGTTTCGAGGACTTCGTCGTCACGGCAGCGGCCACGGGCTGCTGGAGCTGACAGAGCCTCGGCAAGCCCGTGCAAACGAGCGCTGTTGACCGGATGGCGGCAGCGCTCGCCGCCCGGGGCGCACCACCGCCGCACGTCCGCTACTAAGGACGCATGGCGGACTTCCTCACCGGCGAGCAATACGAGCTCACCGCCGGTCCCTACCGCGCGGTGGTCACGGAAGAAGGCGCCGGCCTCAGAGAGCTGACCCACGACGGCGAACCCCTCGTCCTGTCCTATGACGCCGACGAGCCGGCGCCCGCGGCGTTCGGGCAGCTCCTCATCCCCTGGCCGAACCGCGTGGACCGCGGCCGCTACACCTTCGACGGCCGCGACCACCAGCTCGACCTGTCCGAGCCGGAGCTGGACAACGCCATCCACGGCCTGACGCGCTGGGCCGCCTGGTCCCCGGTCGAGCAGCGCCCGGACACCGTCGTGCTGGCCTGCTCGCTGCACGGATCGACCGGCTACCCGTTCCGCCTCGACGTCCAGGTGGAGTACCGCCTGGACGCCGAGGACGGCCTGACGGTCACGCTCCTCGCCGCCAACCCCGGCTCCCGCGCGCTGCCCTACGCGCACGGGATGCACCCCTACCTCACCGTGGGCGAACCGCTGGACGCCTGCACCGTCCGGCTCCCCGGCAGCCTCTACCAGCCGGTGGACGACCGGATGATCCCGATCGGCGCCCCGAAGGACGTCGCGGGCAGCGAATACGACCTGCGCGCCGGCCGGGTGCTCGGCGACCAGAAGATCGACATCGCCTTCACCGGTCTGGCACGCGGCGCCGACGGACTCGCGCGCGTCCGTCTGACCGGCAGCCGGCGCAGCACCTCCTTCTGGCTGGACCAGGCGCAGCCGTGGCTGGAGATCTACACCGCCGACCAGGTCCCGCCGGATCAGCGGCGGCGCGGGCTGGGCTGCGAGCCGATGACCGGCCCGCCGAACGCGTTCGCCAGCGGCGTGGACCTCATCCGGCTGGAACCGGGTGCCGAGTACCGAGGATCGTGGGGGATCGCGGCGGGCTGACCGACCGCTGTCCGGCGCCGCCAACCACCAGCGAAGGAGCCCGCACCATGCCGCTGTCCGCCAGCGTGACCTCGACCCACAACCACGACCTGGAGCACGCCGACATCCTGGTGCTCTACGGGATCACCGGCGACCTCGCGAAGAAGATGCTGCTCCCGGCGCTGTACAAGCTCACCGAGCGCGGCATGCTCACGGTACCGGTGGTCGGCGTCGCCTACTCCGACTTCGACGACGAGGCGCTGCGCGCGCACGCCCGCCAGTCAGTGATCGACGCCGGCTACACCATCGACGAGAAGCTGTTCGCGAAGTTCGCCGCCGACCTGAGCATTGTCACCGGCGACTTCACCGACCCGGCGATCTACGCGAAGATCGGGAAGGCGGTCGCCGGAAAGGGCTTCGCCGCGCACTACCTGGCGATCCCGCCCTCGCTGTTCGACAAGGTCGCCGCCGGTCTGGCCGAGGCCGGACTGAACAAGAACGCGCGGCTGGTGGTCGAGAAGCCCTTCGGCCACGACCTGGCCTCGGCGCGGCAGCTCGAGGCGGTGCTGGAGCAGTACTTCGACCGCGACCACCTTCTGCGCGTCGACCACTTCCTGGGCGACGAGTCGGTCGAGGGCCTGGGCACCTTCCGCTTCGCGAACACCCTGCTGGCGCCGGTGTGGGACCGCTCCTATATCGACAATGTGCAGATCACCCTGGCCGAGGACTTCGACGTCGCCGACCGCGGCTCGTTCTACGACGCCGTGGGCTGCCTGCGCGACGTGGTCCAGAACCACCTCTTCCAAGTGATGACCCTGCTGGCGATGGACCCGCCGAACGTCGCCGACCCGCAGGCGCTGGCGCTGGAGAAGTGGCGGCTGCTGCACTCGGTGCGCACCATCGACCCGGCGGACGTCGTGCGCGGGCAGTACGAGGGCTACCTCGACGTGAAGGGCGTGAAGAAGGGCTCGGAGACCGAGACCTACATCGCGCTGCGGCTGTGGATCGACAACTGGCGCTGGGCCGGCGTCCCGTTCTACATCCGCAGCGGCAAGGCGCTGGCGGTCACCGCGACCGAGGTGTGCGTGCAGCTGCGGCGGCCGCCGTCGGAGCTGTTCCGCGGGCTGGCCGGCGACGTCCCGCCGAACCTGATCCGGATCCGGCTGGAGCCCGGCGCCGGCATCGCCTTCGAGCTGATGGCGCGCCGGGGCGAGCGCGGGCAGCTGCCGGTGTCCTTCCCGATGGGCATCGACTTCGAGAAGGTGCTCGGCGGCCAGGCCAAGCCGTACGAGAACATCCTGCACGCGGCGGTCGTCGGCGACTCCAGCGGCTTCGCGTTCTTCCCGGCGATCGAGGAGAGCTGGCGGATCGTCGGGAAGATCCTGGAGAGCGGCAAGCCGACGGTCTACAAGTCGGGCGGCTGGGGACCCGACGCGGCGGCGAAGCTGCCCGGCGGGGACGGCTGGCACAACCCGGCCGAGGAGTTGTTCTACGCCACGCATATCGGGGAGGCGACGCCGGAGCCGAAGCACAACCCCGAGCCGAAGGACGCCGCGCAGAAGAAGTAGCGGCGGCTGCGGCGCGGCGCAGATCAGCGGCACAAAACCGCTGATCAGCGCCTGCGGTTCACCGGCGATCCTGTCGACGCTCGGCAGGGTCGACCGCCGAGCCCGCGTCCGCGCGCCCCGCGTCATACGACGCAGCGGACGTCCGCGACGCCGGCACCGGCTGCTTCCCGAACCGCTTGAACAGCGCCGCCTGCACCTCGTTCGTGTCGCGGTTCTTCGTCTCCGGCACGTAGCGGCCGACGAACAGCAGGCCGACGACGCAGACCCCGGCGAAGATCAGGAACGTCTGCCCCTGCCCGATGCCGTTGGCGACGGTCAGGAAGGACTCGCTGACGATGAAGTTCGACAGCCAGTTGACGGTCGTCGCCGCGCTCGAGCCGTCGGCCTTGGCCCGGGTCGGGAAGATCTCGCCGACCAGCACCCAGAACACCGGGCCGAGGCCGCCGGCGAAGGCCGCGATGTAGGCGACCATGAACAGCAGCGTCAGGTTGGAGTTCCAGCTCCAGATGAAGCTGAAGCCCAGCAGCGCCACGAAGCCGGCCATCCCGGCCAGCGAGGTCAGCAGCAGCTGGCGCCGGCCGAGGCGGTCGATGGTGTTGATGGCGACGACCGTCATCACGAAGTTGATGATGCCGATGTAGACCGAGTAGATGATCGAGTTGCTGGCGCTTCGGCCGGTCTGCTCGATGATGGTCGGGGCGTAGTAGATGATCGTGTTGATGCCGCCGAACTGCTGCAGCGCGGCCATCGTCAGCCCGACGATCATCGCCGGGCGCACTCCCGGCGTGAGCAGGATCCGCCAGCCCTTCTCGTGCTCGCCGCGCGCCGCTTCCTGCTCCGCCGCCAGAGCGGTGCGCCGGCCGTAGACCTCGATGATCTCGTCGGCCTGCGCGGCGTCGGTGACCTTCAGCAGCCCTTTGCGCAGCTGTTCGGTGCGCCCCTGCGTGTACAGCCAGGTCGGCGACTCCGGCACCACGAACCACACGCCCAGGCTCAGGATCAGCGCCGGGATGGCGCCGAAGGCGAACATCGCGCGCCAGTTCCCGCTGTGTGAGAACGCCAGGTCGATCAGGTACGAGCACAGGATGCCGACGGTGATCAGCAGCTGGTTCAGCGACAGGATGCGGCCGCGGATGTTCGCCGGCGAGATCTCGCCGAGGTAGACCGGGACCTGCGCCGAGGCGCCGCCGACCGCCAGGCCCAGGATGAAGCGCGCCGCCAGCAGCGTCCAGTAGTCCTGCGCGACGACCGCGACCAGCGTGCCCACGGCGAACACCAGACCGAAGAGGGTCACCGCCTTCTTGCGCCCGAGCCCGTCGGAGATCCGTCCGGCGGCCAGCGCGCCGATCATCGCGCCGATCAGCAGGACGCTGACCACGCTGCTCTTCTCGGAGTTCGAGAGGTCGAAGTCCTTGGCGATGTACAGCAGCGCGCCGGAGACCACGCCGGTGTCGAAGCCGAACAGGAAGCCGCCGACGGCGATGATGACGGCCCAGCCCCAGACTTTCCGCTCACCGGCCTTGGGCAGCGTGATGGTGATCGGCCCGGTCGTACCGGGTTCCCGGGAGAAGCCTTGCATCGCATCGCTCGCATTCTCGCCTGCCCAGGGCGGGGCGGCGTTCGCCTCTGCCATCGTGGTCGCGACCGGCGGCGGGGGCATGCGTGGTGACCCGAATGGTGACTCGCGGATCAGAGCCCGGTGAGCAACCTTGCTTCGCCCCGCTCGGCCGCGAGCCGGTCCCGCGCCGCCAGGATCTCGGCGCTCTCGGCGTCCGCGGGCAGGAACGATTCGAGCACCGACTCCGCGACCGTGACGTCCACCGCCGTCGCGAACGACGTCAGCGCCGTCATCAGCCGCAGCTCGCCCTCCGGGACCCTGAGCCGCATCGGCACGGCGAAGCCGAGGTAGGTCTGGTCCGCCGGCGCCTCCGGCACGTACCCCGCCAGCTCCTCCACCAGCGCGTCCAGCCCGCGGTCAGGGCTCTGCGCCGCCAGCAGCCGCAGGTTGTCGATCACGTGCCGTCCCCACTGCGCGAGGTTGGCGACCCGCGGCGCGACGCCGTCGGGGTGCAGCATGACGCGCAGCAGGTCGATTGGGGGAGTGAGCAGTTCCGGGGAGCAGCCCTCCAAGAACACGGAAAACGCTCGGTTCCCCGCGACCACGCGTCCTGGACGCCGCAGCAGCAGCGCCGGATACGGCAGGTGCCCTTCGATCACCCGCTCCATCGCCTCGCGCACCGGAGCGAACGCCGGCGCCTCGTAGCTGGTCTCCTCATACGCAGGCGTGTAGCCGGCGGTGAACAGCAGGGCGTTGCGTTCCCGCAGCGTGAGCCGCAGCGACTCGGCCAGCCGCAGCACTATCGCGCGCCCCGGATGCGAGCGTCCCTGCTCCATAAAGCTCAGGTGGCGCTGCGTCGTGCCGGCGCGGTTGGCCAGCTCCAGCTGGCTCACGCGGCGCAGCGTCCGCCAGCGCCGCAGCTCGGCGCCGAAGGCGGGCGAGGGCGGCTTCGAGGAGATCTCAGAGATCGCAGTGCTCACCCTGGAAGTCTTCGGCATCGCAGCGCCGCCGGTCCATTCCCTCCAAGGAATTGGATCACCGCACGCGCCGTCGCACGCTGAAGCCATGCGCACCTATCGCCTGCCGGGATCCGGATCCCTGGACGACCTCACCCTCGCCACCGAAGACGTGCCGACGCCCGGACCCGGCCAGCTCCTGGTCAAGACCCGCGCCGCCTCGATCAACCGCCGTGACCTGCTCATCACGGCCGGCCGGTACCCGCTTCCGGCGCGCGCCGGCGTGGTCCCGCTCAGCGACGGCGCAGGGGAGGTCGTCGGTGTCGGGGACGCCGTCAGCCGGTTCGCGGTCGGGGACCGCATCACCGCTTCGTACTGGCCGCGCTGGATCAGCGGACCGTTGCGAGCAGAGGTCGTCGACCAACTCGGCTGCACGGTCGACGGCTGGCTGACCGAGTACGCGCTCATCGACGAGGCCGCCGCGGTGCTCATTCCCGACCACCTGAGCTGGGCTGAAGCCGCCGCGCTGCCTTGTGCCGGAGTGACGGCGTGGAACGCTCTGACCCGACCGGGGACGCTGACCGCCGGGCAGACGGTACTGGTCCTCGGAACCGGCGACGTCTCCCTGTTCGCCGCCCAACTCGCCAAGGCGATGGGCTGCCGGGTCATCGGCACGACGTCCAGCGCGGCGAAGGCGGAGCGGCTGCGCGCGGTCGGCGTGGATGACGTCGTCGACTACGCCGCGACGCCGGAGTGGTCCAAGGAGGTCCGTGCGCTGACCGGCGGTGCGGGTGTCGATCTGGTCGTGGAGACCCAAGGCCCGGCGACCTTCGGCCAGTCGCTGCGCGCCGCGTCCACCTACGCGCAGATCTGCTTGCTCTGGGTCGTCTCGGCGCAGCCGGAAGTCCTCACCATCACCGAAGACGATCTGAGCGGATCGCTCGCCACCATCCGCCGCGAGTTCGTCGGCAACCGTATGGAGCTGGAGGCGCTGTGCCGAGCCGTTGCGGCGCACCAGATCCGGCCGGTCGTGGACCGGGAATTCGGGTTCGACGACGCGATCGACGCGTACCGTTCTTACCGTGACGAGGGCAGCTTCGGGAAGGTGGTCGTCCGGGTGGCGTAACGGCTGCCGGGAGAGGCTGCGCGGCGCGGCGTGGCGACGGACGTTGTGAGAAACCGCGCCACGGAAGGAACCGGCATGAGCACCTGGACCGCTGACGAACTGACCCGCATCGGGCCCGCCGAGGAAATGGAGGTCGCCTTCCTGCGCGAGGACGACAGCCTCGGCAAGCCGCGCACGGTGTGGGTGGTCCGCGACGGCGACGACCTGTACCTGCGCAGTGTCTACGGCCGCACCTCGGCGTGGTTCCGAGGCGCCACGCGCCGGCACGCCGGGCACATCCGCGCCGGCGGAGTGTCGAAGGACGTGACGTTCGTCGAGGTCGCGCCCGACGGTCCACTGGCCGACGAGCTGGACGCCGAGTACCGCCGCAAGTACAAGCGATTCGCGGAGTCGATCGTGGAGTCCGAGACGACCGGGAAGGCTCGGGAGGCGACGGTGCGGCTGGAGCCTCGGTAGCCCGATGTCACAGTCGGCTCGGCTGTCTCGTCATGATCGATGACAGGCTGACGTGGTGGCTGTGGCTGGTAGTCGGCAGCCGAGGAAGGGGCGGATATGACGCGCGACGAGGAGTTCGAGGACCTGCGTCCGCTGCTGTTCTCCATCGCCTACCGGATCCTGGGAAGCGTGGCCGAGGCCGAGGACGCGGTCCAGGACACCTGGCTGCGCTGGCAGGGGACCTCGACGCAGCCGGCCTCGGCGAAGGCGTTCCTGTCGGCGGTGGTCACGCGCATCTCGATCGACGTGCTGCGCTCAGCGCGGGTACGGCGCGAGGAGTACGTCGGCCCGTGGATGCCCGAGCCGCTGCTGACCGACCCCTATGAAGACCCCGAGCGCGCGGCCGAACTGGCGGACTCGCTGTCGACGGCCGCGCTGCTCCTGCTGGAACGGCTCTCGCCGCTGGAGCGCGCGGTGTTCGTGCTCCGCGAGGTCTTCGGCTTCGGCTTCCCCGAGGTGGCTTCGGCGGTCGGACGCTCCGAAGCCGCCTGCCGGCAGCTCGCGGTACGCGCCCGGCGGCACATGAACGACGGCCGCCCGCGCTTCGAAGCCGACCGCCACGAACGCGAGGAACTCGCCGAGCGCTTCTTCGACGCTTTCCGCGAGGGCGACGTCGCCGGGCTGCGCGAGCTGCTGGCGGCCGACGTCTGTCTGGTCGGCGACAGCGGCGGCAAGGCTCCGCTGGTCGCGCAGGAGGCGTACGGCGCGGAGGCGGTCGCGGCGCTGGTCGTGTTCGTGGCCGAGCGGTTCGACCGGATCGGCGTGCGACTGGAGTCGCACGCGCTCAACGGTCAGCCCGGCGCCATCTTCCACGCGCCCGACGGGAAGGTGCTCAGCGTGATGACGCTCGATGTGGCCGAAGGACGCATTCAAGCCATCCACGCGCTGGTCAACCCGGACAAGCTCGCCCACATGGGACCTGTCGCCGATATCTGGGCCCTGAGTCGCGCGGCGATGGAAGGTGACCCAGGGAGGTAGGGACAGCTCGTTTTTGCCAGTCCCTGCCTCGTTTTCGGCGCCGGAGCCAGGGCTTCTCTGCTCTCGCGAGGCATTCGTCAGCGCCGAGCCGCACGCCGCCGATCCGCCGCGTCGAATGCCGCCAACGTCCGCGCGCCGGCCATCAGCGCCTCGGCGAGTCCCTTCATCTGAAGGGGATCCAAGCCGCCGAGCTCGTCGGAGATCTCCTCCGCGGCGTCGTTCGCCACCTCCGCCGCGACAACTTCTGTCGCGCTTCCGGGACCCAGCTTGCTCACCGCGGCGGCGGCGCGCGTCGGGGTGAGCAGCGCCGCTGCCTGAACCACCAGCCACGCCGGGACCCCTGCCGCGCCGTCCGGCGGCGCTATATACGGCCGTGCGCCTGCGAACCGCTCGTCCTCGGCGAAGGCCTTCTGCTTCACCTTCAGAATCGGCCGCGCGTCGCCTTCCTCCCACCTGACAGCCGGCTTCAATACGTAGCCCTCGGCCAGGTTGTCGCCGATCTCCGGCAGTCCGAACAACGCCGGTACCCGGCTCGCGAACGCCGCCGGCAGGTCCTGCAACTGCTTCAACGGTCCTCGCGCCAGCAGCGGCACGCTCCACAGCCCGGCTTCCGCAGCAGCCGCGCGCACCTCCCGTTCCGCGACCCACCACCGGCGCTCGCCGACCGTCAGCTGCGCGTCGAACAGCAGCCAGAACAAGCCCGACGCGTACCAGACCCCGGTCTGTACCGGCTGCGCGTCTTCGGCCTCGGGGACATCAGGGTGCGGATAGCATCCGCCTGCCAGCTCTCCATAGAGCGTCACCACGGCGTCTGCGGCCTCTTCGGCGTCGCGCAGAACCGCCGCACACCGCGCGGCAGCCACCGACAGCGTCGGCCAGATGCGGCTCACGCCGAAGAACCCGTCGAGATCGTCCTCGCCGAGCAGTTCGCGCCGCTTCGCCGGCCGGGCCTCAACGCCGGCGCAGACGATTGCGAAGTGCGCGCCGTGCACCTTCTCGGTCGCGACCCACTCGCGGGCGGCGGGTGTGTCACCCTTTCCGCTGGACGCCATCTTCGGATACGGCCGCAGCGCCGAATCCGGCGGAACACTCCCAGACATTGCCGGATCCTCGCGCATCCGGTCTGGCCGGACAACCGGAAAAACACCGTCTTGCGGTGGCGGCGGTTCGCGTGTTTCATCAGGACTCGGGCGCTTTCCGGCCAGTTCCCGGCGCACGCGTCCGGCAACTCTCGGTGACGGATTCGTAAAATCCTGACCATCTCCTAGGCGGCCGATCAAACTCGGGTACTTCTTACCCTTGTGTTCGTCCGTTGGCCGTCTATAGAAATGACCGACGCGGGCTCGTATCCCACTGCCCACAATGCGTCAATCGGGCATTGGGAACATTCATCCCTCTTTTCGGGAAGGGAACACGCACCATGACCAATGCCGTACCACGGCACCGCCGACGAATAGCCACGGCCACGACCATGACGGCCGTCGCGGCGTTCGTGACCGCCGGTGTGGCGCTCGCCGCACCGTCGAACGCCGACTCCGGCTCGTCGACGCTCGCAGGCAGCACCCCGGCCTACGCGACCGCTTCGGCCGACCTCGGCCAGACCGGCACCGCAGCGCCGCTGAGCGTGCGGGTCTACCTCTCGGGCCAGAACGCGGCCGGGCTGCAGGCCTTCGCCCGCGCCGTGAGCGACCCGAACAGCGCGAGCTACAAGCACTACCTGAGCGCCGCTCAGGTGCAGAGCCAGTTCGGCGCCTCGCAGAAGCAGATCGACGAGGTCACCGCGTGGCTGAAGCAGTCGGGCCTGAAGGTCTCGGGCACCAACAGCCACTGGATCGACGTCACCGGCACCGTGGCCGCCGCGCAGAAGGCGTTCGGCACGCAGCTGCACAACTACCGCACGGCTGACGGCACGCTGCGCGCGCCGCAGTCCGACGCGAAGATCCCCTCGGCGCTGGCCGGCGTGATCTCGGGCGTCTCCGGTCTGTCGCAGAGCACGATCCACGCGACCACCAACCACCAGAAGGACCCCCAGACCTCGAAGAAGGGCGGGATCTCCAACAACGACCCGTCCTGCTCGGACTACTACGGGCAGAAGCCGGCGCCGTCCTCGGCTCCCGCCGTGCCCGCCGGGTACACCACGCCGGCCACGCTGGCGCAGTGCTCGGTGATCCCCTCCGAGCTGCGCCAGGCCTACGGCGTCAGCAGCACCGGCCTGACCGGCAAGGGCGCCACGATCGCGATCGTGAACTGGTACGGCTCGCCGACCATGGAGGCCGACGCCAACAAGTACGCGGTCAACCACGGCGACAAGCCGTTCAAGCCCGGGCAGTACTCCGAGGTGAACGACCCGTCGCAGTACACGAACCAGGACCTGTGCGGGTTCGGCGACTACGGAGAGGAGTCGCTGGACGTCGACATGGCCCACGGCCTGGCGCCGGACGCCAAGATCCTCACGGTGGCGGCGAACTCCTGCTTCGACTCCGACCTGCTCTCGGCCGAGGCGAACATCGTCGACAAGCACCTGGCCGACGTGGTCTCGAACAGCTGGGGCGAGATCCAGTACTCGACCAACGGCGACATCGACCCGGCGCAGCAGGCGGCGTACAACCAGATCTTCATGGAGGGCGCGGCCGAGGGCATCGCCTTCGACTTCTCCTCGGGCGACTGCATGAACGATGACGCCTACTCCATCTCCAAGGGCCTGAACTGCGACCCGAGCTCCTCGCGCGCGCAGGTCGAGTGGCCGACCAGCTCCCCGTGGGTGACCTCGGTCGGCGGTACCGCCCTGGCGCTGAACAAGCAGGGCAACTACGCCTTCGAGGCTCCGATGGGCGACACCCGCAGCGGCCAGACCGCCCCGGGTTCGGCCTCCTGGACCCCGGCCGGCGAGACCTTCGGCGGCGGCGGCGGCGTCAGCGAGACCGAGGCCCAGCCCTGGTACCAGAGCTGGACGGTCCCGAACAAGCTGTCCACCACGCTGATGAACGGCACCAAGGCCGCGCACCCCATGCGCACCACGCCGGACATCGCGCTGAACGGCGACCTGTACTTCAGCAGCACCCTGGTCGGCCAGACCGACCCGAGCACCGGCGTCTACAGCGAGGGCGGCTACGGCGGCACCTCGGTCTCCGCGCCGTCGTGGGCGGGCATCCTGGCCGACGCGCAGCAGGCGCAGTGGGGCATCCCGGTCGGGTTCGCGAACCCGGCGATCTACGCCCGCTCGTTCCTGACCACCGACGTGGTCCAGAACCCGAAGCAGATCGCGGGCTCGCCGACGCACTCCGTGGTCTTCCAGTACCCGGCCAGCAGCCCCGCGGCCGGCAAGTACCGCCTGATCCAGTACGGCCTGGACGAGGGCCTGCCCGCCGCCCGCGGCTACGACGAGGCCACCGGCGTCGGCTCGCCGAACGCCTTGTTCCTGCGGTCGTTCGGCTTCGGACGCTGACCGCCTGACCCGGTGACAGAGTCCGCGCACTGACACAGCGGACCGGCCGCCTCGCCCTTCGGGGTGGGGCGGCTGGTTTGTTTTCCGGCGCGACCGGCCTATCGGCTGACCGGTTGCGCAGTTGCGGGGAGGCAGTGCATGATTCCGAGTGTCCATCGTCCCCGATGACCACCCACGAAGAATGCTGATGAAGAGATTGGAGGCCGCCGACACCCCCGTTGCCCCATGATGGGAACGGAGCCGGTGCGGACGGCTGATCATGTGGGCTCGCGCGCTGAAGCGCTTGGCGGCCCTTTCGATTCCGGTGCGGATGCTGCGCCCGGTGTGGTTCTTTACGATGCGGTTCCTTCCGAAGCGATTTCGTCCGATGTGGTTCCTTCCGACGCGGTTCCTTCCGAGGCTCGCGGCCGGTTGACGGCGTCGGCGACGCTTTCCGAGACGCGTGCGCGGGCGGCTGTCGCCGCGCGGCGGTACGGCGTTCCGCCGACGATGATCGCGGCGGTCGCGGAGCGGCGTGCGGTCGGCGATTGGCGGGGCGCTTGTGCTGCTGCCGATGTCGATGTGTGTCTGAGGCCTGATTCGGTCCGGCGGTACTACGGTTCCGCGATCGCTGACCAGGTGCTGGATGCTTTGCGCGAGTTGTCGCCGGATCTGTTGCGGTGGCATCTGCCGCGGCGTGGGCATGGCGTGGGCGATCTGCTCGCCGGGCTGCTGGTGCCGTTGGCGGAGTTCAGCGATGGGACGCGGCGCTTGACGCTGGCGGCTGCGACGCCGCAGTTCGCGCTCGATGCGGGGCAGCGGGTCGTGCTGGTGCTGCTCGGCGGTCGGGACGACGGGGCGACGCGTTCCGTTGTCGAGGCTGTGCGGTTGAAGTACCCGGAGCGGCTGAGCTTGCTGCGGCATCGCATGTTCTGGAGTGCCGACGCCGCGGGGGAGCTGGCTGGGCTGTGCGATGCCACGCCTGCCGAGCGCGAGATCGCGTGGCTGCAGGATGCCGGGCGGTGCGCGGAGGCTTGGCAGGCTGGCGGGTTCTCGCTACGTCTTCCGGAAATGCGTAGCCGTGCGCGCTGGCTGGCTGCCTTGCCCATCCGCATCGCCGGTCTCGCCGGTCGTGTGCGCGACGCGCTGCCCGGTGTCGACGAGGCCGTGGTGCGATCGGGCGTCGGCACGCTGGTGCTGTCTGGGCTGCGCTCGGATGCGGTCGCTGTGCGGGTAGCGGCGGATCGTGAGGCGCTTGGCTTGCCGATCGTGCCGAACGCGGTGTGGTCGCGGGTCGTCGATGCCGACCTCCTGCGCTTCGGCTACCTAGGCGATCACGAGCTGCATCCACTGATCGCGGCGGCGCTTCTGGCCTCTCCGCAGCGATCTACCCCCGAGCCCGACGAATGGCTCTACCGCGAAGTCCCCTTCATCGCAGGACCCTGCCACGGCACCGCCGACGACGCCCCGGCCCTATGGATCGACTGCGGACCCACCCGCCACCGCATCGCATTCCACGACAACACCTGGCACATCCCCGACCACTCGGCCCACCCCGGCCGCGAAGCCCTGCTCTCACGCCTAGGCGGCCCAACGAACCCCTGCCAACAGGCACTGAACTACCTGTCCTCAGGCCGCCACGTAATCGACCTCGCCGCATCCCTCCTAGCCCACGGCCGCACCACCGACGTCCACAACCTCCTCCACACCCACGCCGGCGCCCGCGCAACCCTGACCCACATCCCCCTCCCCACCGGCGGCACAGTCGCCCAAGCCCTGGCCACCCACACCGAGAACACCCTCCGCCACCGCATGACCCTCGCCGCCGCCACCCGCACCCCCGCCCCCACCACCCGCCGGCGCACCCGAAAGGGGGACCCGGCCCGAACCCCCAGGTGACCATGACACTGACAACCGAGATCCAGCTCCCGACAACGACCACGGCAGACGACCGCGCCAAAACAAGTCCCGCAGCTGCTGCCGGAACAAGCCGACCCGAGCCAGCTGCAGCAAACTCACCCGAGCCAGCCATCGCGCTGCCTGCCGCACCGACAACCGCAGCCAACTCGCCTGAGCCGGTCGCCGCCGCAAGCCCGCCTGAGTCAACAACCAAGCCTCCTGCCGCACCGAGTACCGCAGCGAACTTGCCCGAGTCGGTCGCAGCAACTAGCTTGCCTGAGCCAGCTGCCATGTTGCCTGCCGCAGCGAACTCTTCTGAGCTGGTCAGCGCAAACGTGCCCGAGCCGTCCGATCCCATCGCCGAGCAGCTCACCCAGCTCCAGGCAGCCGACCACCTCATCGCGCTCACTCGGGCCAGCGGCACCGAATCGCGGGCCGATCCGCATGTCCAAGCGCTGGCGCTTGGTGTTGCGGCTAACTTGCCGGTGCTGTTGTGGGGGCAGCCGGGGATTGGGAAGTCGTCGACTTTGGTGCAGCTTGCTCGGGGGCTGGGGTTGCCGTTGGAGACCGTTATTGCGAGTGTGCATGATCCCTCTGACTTCGCTGGGTTGCCGATTATCGGTGCTGATCCGGCTGGGGAGGGGGTGGCGATGGCGCCGCCGGATTGGGCGGTGCGGTTGCATCGGGCTGGGAGTGGGTTGCTGTTTCTCGATGAGATCTCGTCGGCGCCGCCGGCTGTGCAGGCTGCTTTGCTGCGCGTTGTGTTGGAGCGGCATGTGGGGAGCCTTGAGCTGCCCGCTTCGGTGCGCATCGTTGCTGCTGCGAATCCCGCTGGGAGTGCTGCTGACGGCTGGCAGTTGGCGCCGCCGTTGGCCAACCGGTTCGTGCACCTTGCGTGGCTGCACGATCCCGACGTTGTCGTGCGCGGGCTCGGCGGGGTGTGGCCGGAGGTGGCGTTGCCGCAGTTGGATCCGGCCAAGTTAGAACGCTCCGTTGCCAGGGCCCGTAGTGCGGTCTGCGCCTTCCTCACCGTGCGTCCCGACTACACCCACCGCATGCCCGCGACCGCCGCAGCCCGCGCTGGTGCCTGGCCGTCGCCGCGCACCTGGGAGATGGCGATGCGCCTGCTCGCTTTTGGCTACGCGGCCGACGCCGATCCCGAAGCCGTCGCCATCGCCATCCGCGGAGCCGTCGGCGACGGCGCGGGTCTGGAGTTCCTCGCCTTCCTCGAGCGGCAGGATCTGCCCGATCCCGAGTCCGTCCTGGCCGATCCCATCGGTGCCGAACTGCCCGAGCGCGGCGATCTGGTCCACGCCACCCTCGCTGCCGTCGTCGACGCCATCGGGCGCGACGCCACGCGCGAGCGCTGGGAAGCCGGCTGGACGCTCATCGCCCGCCTCGCGGCCGCCGTCCCCGTCGACCTTCTCGCCGCACCGGCGATGCAGCTCGCCGCACTCCGCGAACCGGCGTGGGAGCTCCCCGCGCAGCTGGACGGTCTCGGCGCCCTCGAAGCACTCCTGGTGTGGGGCGAATGACCGCACTCAAGATCCCGACGCCGGCGGTCATGGCCGGGCCCAGCCGTCTCACCGCTCGCCCGGCCAGAGTGTCCGGACTGAGGGCCGAAGAGGTTAAGCAAGATCAACATACTGTGACTCAAGGGCGGCAACATCAGGATATTGAGAAGAGAGACCGCGCCCAAGCCGCCGCCGCCCTCGACGCCCCCAAACTCCTCGCCGCCCGGCGCCTCGCCGTCGCCACCTGCCCCTACCTCGCCGTCGCCCTCCACGCGATCGCCATCGTCCCCACCTACGCCGTCCCGACCATGGGCGTCGACCGCCACTGGCGCTGCTACGTCAACCCCGCCTTCGTCAGCGCCCACGCCGTCCGCGACCTTGCCGGCGTCTGGCTTCACGAGGTCTCCCACCTGGTCCGCGACCACCACACCCGCGCCCGCCGCCTGACCGACGCCAGCATTCGGCACGAAGCCGTCGGCCGTCCCGGCTCCGCTCCGCTCGACCCCGGCAACCCGCGTCGCGAGCAGGTCCGGCTGAATATCGCAATGGATCTGGAGATCAACGACGACCTCTTCGAAGGATTGCCCGACCCCGACGACCCCAATAACACCGGCCCGCGCCTGCCCAAGGGTGCCCTGACCCCCGCGAGCCTGCGCGTCCCGGAGCGCGACCTCTTCGAGGAGTACGTCCACGACGTCACCCCCTCGATGGTCGCCGCGCACTGGACCGACTGCGGCTCCGGTGCCCACGACGGCCCGACGCCCTGGGAGGACGACGCCGCCGGCGCGCATCCCCTCGGCGACTATGAAGCCGCCGCCATCCGCATCAGCGTCCGCGACGCCATCGCCGCAGGCCGCGGAACCGCCCCGGCGGGCTGGCAGCGCTGGGCCGAGCGCTACGGCAAGGTGCCGCAGGACTGGCGCACGCTCCTCGGCGCCGCCTTCCGCGCCTCGCTCGGCGCGGCGGCGGGCGCCGGCGACTACACCTACCGCCGCCCCAGCCGCCGCAGCGCGAGCCTGGGCGGCCGGCTGGTGCTGCCGAGCCTGCGCCGGCCGCTGCCGCAGGTGGCGGTGGTCATCGACACCTCCGGCTCGGTCTCCGACGTCGACCTCGGCAGCGCCCTGACAGAGCTGGCGGCGATCGCCCGCGCCGTCGGCGTCAGCGGCCGCAGCGTCGCCGTCTACACCTGCGACGCGGCCGTGCAGACCGCCCAGCACGTCTGCCAGGCCGAGGAGCTCACCCTGGTCGGCGGCGGCGGCACCGATCTGCGCAAGGGCATCCGCGCGGCGATGACCCGCGCGCCCCGCCCCGACGTAACCGTCGTCCTCACTGACGGCAAGACCCCCTGGCCCGAGGAGGAACCGGGCAGCCGTGTCGTCGCCGGCATCTTCGCCTCGCCCCGCTCGCTTACCCGCTACGACAGCCAGGGCACCTTCATCGACCGCCGTCCGCCGCAATGGATCGAGACCGTGTATCTGGAGTGAGCCGGTGATCGGACAAGCGAACCGGTGATCCCGGACAAGCGAAAGGGACCCGCCACCCCCGGCGGGTCCCCTCGACGCAATCAGTCCTCTGTCACGAGTGCTGGTTCATAGCGCGCGTCATCCGCGAGACATAGTCCTCCAGACTCAGGTTCTGCAGGTGCGGATCGTTGGTCGGTGCCACGACGATCTTCTGGTGCTCGGAGTACCAGGACCGGAACGTCGCGTTGTCCTGGACGTGGCCGTTGGCGTCGAGGATGCCGGGCGCCAGGTGGTCGTGGCCGGGATCGCCAACCGTCAGCATGCCGCTGTCGACCGCGGCCTGGACCACCGCGATGTCCGCCTTCCCGCCGATGAGCAGGTCCGCTTGGTGGTTGGCGACCTGCATGTCGGCCGCGTGGTTGGTCTGCAGGCCCGGCAGCTGTTCGATGTACGGGGTCATCAAACCGTCCAGGGCCTGGCCGACGCCCACCGCGTCGGGCCCGGGCGCGTTGCCCGCGGAGTACAGCAGTGCGTTGACGATCGCCGCACGCTGCGCCGCCGCCGCGTCCTGTGCCTTCGCGCCCGACATGTGCTGCTCGTCGATGATCTGCTGCGAGGTGGCGACCAGGTTCGCGTAGGCCGAACTGTGGTCGACCGTGCCGTGGGACGCCATGTCCAGCTCCACCGAGTTCTGGAACTGCGCCTTGGCGAATCCCAGGTAGTCGCCGGCGGCGTGCGGATCCTTCAGCGACAGGTCCAGGAAGTCGTGCGCCTGCTGGGACGACACCAGGAACATCGGCTGTCCGTTGGGGTCGCCGCCGACGGTGGTGATGCCGGCGCCGTTGTTGGAGTCGGTGGTCGACGTCGCGAGGTCGAAGGAGTACGCCTTCGCGTAGCCCTCCAGGGAGTTGGTCACCTGCGGCGGCAGGCTCCAGCCCTTGACCTGCGAGAGCTCGCTGCTCGACGGCGAGTAGTGGTCGAAGGCGGCGGCGGCCTGGATGATGTTGTTCGCCGCGTTGAGCCGGTCCATGCTGGCCGGGTCGTCTCCGCGCACGCCGCTGCCGTCGACTGGCGCCCGCGCAGCGTCGAACAGCGCGGCGACGTTCTTCGGGTCGACGCCCTCGTAGCCGCTCCCGGTGACCGTGATCGATCCGCCGCGGCCGGCGAGCTGCTCCCGGGTCACCTGCGCCTCGCCGGTCAGCAGCTCGGTCACCAGGTGCTGGCCGTCGCTGCCGGCGAACAGGGTCCGCGCTGCGGCGTCGTTCTGCGAAGTGAGGCCCAGCATCGTGTTCAGCGCGCCGTCGTAGTTCTGCCGGTCCCACGCATCGACGCCGGACTCGCCCTCGATGTACTCCTGAGTCGTGAACGCCAGGAAGTCCTGCCCGCTCTCGTTCTGGTAGTCCGAGCCCTTGGTCGTGCCCAGGAGTTTGGCCAGCCCGACCATGCTCGCGGTGCCCAGTCCCGTGACGTCCAGCGAGCTGAGCGACCCGTTCGAGGCGGCCGTCGCCGTCCGCTGTCCCAGGGTATTGATGAGGATCTGGTCGGAGGCGTCGGTGCTCTCCGGGCCCTTGTTGGTGTGGATCCAGTCCACGACGTTGCCCAGCGAGGGCCCGAGCTTGGCCCAGAACGCGCTGTCGCTCTGGTACTCCGACGTCAGATCACTGAGTTCGGCGCGCACCACGTCCGGGCTGGCGTCGGTCTTGCCGCCGTTGAGGATCCGGGTCAGATCGGCGGCCTCGGCGTTCTCCAGGACGTCGCCGAAGACCTGGACCGGCGCGTTCGGCCGCGTGAACTGCGACAGGTCGCCGCCGTTGGCCACATAGGTGTTGTTGAAGTTCGCGAACTTCGGGTCGCCCAGCGCCGACTGCACCCGGCGCAGCGTGCTCTCGGCGTCCTGCAGTGCCTTCACACACGCCGCGGCGGCCTGGGCACGCGCCGGGATCGCGCCCTGGTTGATGGTGTAGTCCTCGCTGTCCCACTGCTGGAGGTCGACATCCAGCGGCGGGAATCCGCCGGCCGGCAGCGGCTTGCCCGGGTTCTTGCTCTGCCAGTCTTTGATCGTGCTCCTGCGCCGCTGGTAGGCGGAGTCGGCGAAGTGCTGCGCGGTGGCCAGATCGGAGGCGTACTTCGTGACCGCGGCCGCCGCCTGGTTGTAGGCGTCGACCATCTGCCGCAGCAGGCCGGGCACCGGTTCCAGGGTCTTGCGGAAGGCGTCGCCGCTGGCGCCGAGCCAGGCGTTCACCTCCTGGTCGGTGGCCAGGCCGTTGATGCCGACGCTGACCTCGTACGCGGCGGTCTCGCGGGCGGTGAGCATCTGGCCGACGTTCTGGATCGACGAGGTGTCGCCGGGCACGGGGTCGCCGGACAGGCCGAACACGGTCCAGTCGTTGGAGTTCCGCGGGCCGCCCATCAGAGCTGCGCCAGCTTTCCGTGCGGCGGGTTGGTGACGGAGTCCGCCAGCTGCTTGTCCATGTCCCGGGTGGCCTTGGCGCTGGCGCCGGTGAGCCCGGCCAGCGCGGACAGGTAGTTGTTGAGACGCTGCCCGATGGACATGTCGGTGCTTGCCATGTCGGATATGGCGTTCTCGACGCCGCCGTCGCCCATCTCGCCGTGGAACGACGCCGGGAACATGGTCGCCGAGCCGTCGCGAATCAGACTGTTGAGTTGGGCGGTGAACCCGTCGAGTGCGTCCGCGTCCATCTTCAAGTTGTCGTCGGACATGTGCCGCATCCCCTCGTGCCAATGACTGTGGAGCGTTTGTATCAAGGCTCTGCGGGGAGGGGGCCCCGAGCGAAGCCTCCGGCGTCACCGGTTCGTTCTGCTTGTTCGTCCTCAGGGCCGCAGCTTCTTGGCTCGGGATTCCAGATGCCGTTGCTCGGCCAGACTCGCGGTCGCCTTGGCGGCGCGCCGGTAGTTCTCGTACGCGGCGTCGGTGTCCCCGGCCATCTCCAGCAGGTGTGCCCGCACGGACAAGAGCCGATGGTGCTTCGCCATCCGCTCGTCGCTGTCCAACGTCGCCAGCACCGCGAGCCCGGCTTGCGGTCCCTCGATCTCGGCGAGCGCGACGGCGCGGTTCAGGGTGACCATCGGGTTCGGCGCGATGCGTTCCAGGACCAGGTACAGCGTGTGGATCTGGCGCCAGTCGGTGTCCGCGGCGTCGGTGGCGACGGCGTGCGTGGCGGCTATGGCCGCCTGCAGTTGGTACGGTCCCAGCTCCGTGCCGGCCAGCGAGGTCTTCGCCAGCTCCAGTCCCTCGGCGATCAGCTCGGCGTCCCACTTCGCGCGGTCCTGCTCGTCCAGCGGGATCAAGTCGCCCTGCGCGGTCGTGCGGGCTTCACGCCGGGAGTGCGTGAGCAGCATGAGCGCCAACAGCCCGGCGACTTCGCCGTCGTCGGGCAGCTGCGCGTAGACCATCCTGGTCAGCCGGATCGCCTCGGTCGCGAGGTCCACGCGGTCCAGTTCTGTGCCGGAGGACGCGGTGTAACCCTCGTTGAAGATCAGATAGAGCACGTGCAGCACGACCTGCAGCCGTTCCTCGCGCTCGGGACCGGCCGGCAGCTCGAAGGAGCTCCCCGCGGTCTTGATCCGCTGCTTGGCGCGGCTGACCCGGGCCGCCAGCGTGGCCTCCGGGACCAGGAAGGCGCGGGCGATCTCGGCGGTGGTCAGGCCGCCGACGGCGCGCAGCGTCAGCGCGGTCTGCGACGCGGCGGTGAGCGTCGGGTGGCAGCACAGGAAGAGCAGGACCAGGGTGTCGTCGGTGTCCGGAACCTCGTCCGGCACCACGTCCGACGCCCAGACCTGCTCTTCCCGCTCGCGTCGTGCGGAGTCGCTGCGTACCTGGTCGATGAGCCGGCGGGAGGCGACCGTGGTCAGCCAGCCGCGCGGATTCTCCGGCACGCCTTCGTCCGGCCACTGGACGGAGGCGGCCAGGACCGCCTCCTGTACGGCGTCCTCGCAGCCCTCGAATCGTCCGTAGCGGCGGACCAGAGCGCCGAGGACCTGCGGTGTCAGCTCGCGGAGCAGGTCCTCGATCGCCGGTGCTGTCATGCCTCCAATTGTCCATCGGAGAACATGATCTGGCGCACTTCCAGCCCGAGACCCTCGATCGCGGCGTCCGGGATCTGCGCGGCGAGCTCGATCGCCCGCTCCTTGTTCTGCACGTCGACCAGGTAGAAGCCGCCGAGGTACTCCTTGGCCTCCAGGAACGGGCCGTCGGTCACCACCGGCTGGCCGTTGCGGACCCGCACCACGGCCGCCTGGGAAGGGTCGACCAGCGCCTGGGTCATGATGAACTCCCCGGAGTCCTTCAGCGCCTGCATGAACCGGCTGTGGCCCTCGCCGATCCCGGCCATCTCCTCCTCGGTCAGCGCGTCCAGCACGGCGGGGTTGATGTGCATGCTGATCAGGAACTTCATCGCTGTACTCCTCGTGTCGGGGGCGCCCGGCGGGGCCCTGTCACCTAGCAGTCGGAGCCGCCGCCGCGTTCTTGACATCCTCCGCCGAACTTTTTCCGCGAGCCGGTTCCCGCCGAGATCTCGGCGCGCCGGTGTCAAGAATCGGCCGCCTGCTCCGACCCCAGGGTGAAGAGGCCGAGAAGACACCGAGAAGACGCGAGAAGTCGAGAATCAGGAGTCACGAAGATGCGAGTCAACCGGGCTTGGCTGGGGCTGGTCCTGCTCATGCTGCCGACGCTGCTGGTCGCGATGGACATGACGGCGCTGATCCTGGCGCTGCCGCACCTGAGCGCCGACCTCGGCGCCAGTGCGGTGCAGCAGCTGTGGATCAGCGACGCGTACGGACTGATGGTCGCCGGCATGGTCATCACCATGGGGACGCTGGGCGACCGGATCGGACGCCGGCGCCTGCTGCTGATCGGCGCCTCGGCGTTCGCGGTGCTGTCGGTGGTCGCGGCGTTCTCGGTGAACCCGCTGATGCTGATCGTCGTGCGCGCGCTGCTCGGGATCGCCGGGGCGACCCTGGCGCCGTCCACGCTGGCGCTGATCACCAACATGTTCCCCGACGGCCGCGCCCGCGGCCGCGCCATCGCGATCTGGGCGACCTGCCAGTTCACCGGCGGGGCGATCGGCCCGGTGCTGGCCGGGTTCCTGCTCCAGCACTTCTGGTGGGGGTCGGTGTTCCTGGCGGCGGTGCCCGCGATGGCGCTGCTGGCGGTGGCCGGACCGTTCGTGCTGCCGGAGTTCCGCGGCTCGCGGGCCGGGCGGCTGGACCCGGCCAGCGTCGGGCTGTCGCTGGCGGCGGTGCTGCTGATGGTCTACGGGATCAAGCAGCTGACGGTCGCGCACGCGGTGATCGTGCCGCTGATGGCGCTGGCGGTCGGGGCGGCGCTCGGCGTGGTGTTCGTCCGCCGGCAGCTCCGTCTGACCACGCCGCTGCTGGATCTGCGGATGTTCCGCAGCCGTCCGTTCACCGCGGTCCTGATCGCGCTCGTCTTCGCCGGTCTGGCGATGGCGGGCACCGGTCTGCTGGTGACGCAGTATCTGCAAGGAGTGCTCGGGCACGAGCCGATGACCGCAGCGATCCTGTTCGCTCCGATGGGCCTCGGCGTCGCGCTCGGCACCATGACCGCTCCCGCGCTGACCCGGCGCCTGCAGCAGCCGACCGCCATCGCCGCCGGACTGGCGCTCTCGGCGCTGGGCGCCCTGCTCCTGACCGTCGTGGACGGACCGGGCAGCCTGCCGCTCCTGATGATCGGCATCGCGGTCCTGGCCTTCGGCACCGGTCCGCTGTTCGCCCTCGGCACCGGTCTGGTGATCGGCAGCGTCCCGCCGGAGCGGGCAGGCAGCGCCGCCTCCATGTCCGAGACCGGTAACTACTTCGGCGGGTCCCTCGGACTGGGCCTGGTCGGCGCCGCTGCCGCCGTTGTCTACCGCGCACACGCCCACGGAACGTCCGACTCCCTGGCCGGCGCCCTCGCCGCGAGCAGCCACCTACCGACGGCTCAGGCCTCTGCGACGCTGCACACGGCGCGCGAGGCGTTCACCGCCGGCCTGCACGCGACCGGACTGATCGCCGCGGTGATCTTCGCCGCGCTGTCGGTGCTGGTGCTGGCGATGCAGCCGGCGACGCGGGAGCGGCAGGAGCAGGAACAAGAGCAGGAGCAGGCACAGGAGCGGGCTCGGGCGGCTGCCCCGGAGCCGGTGGCGGCCTCGGCCTCCGCGAGCTAGAGGCCGGCCCGAGATCCACTCCCTGACCTGCGGGCTCTAAGCCCCGGCAGTCTCAGACCGCCGCCGCCACCTCGCCCGCGGGCCGCCTCCCGTCCTCGACGACCTCCGCCACCTCGGCGCTCGGGTCCGCGATCAGTGCGAACGCGGCCTGGGCGCCGGGGATCGTCGCGACACTGTCCAGCGCGCGCTGCATGTGCTCGGCCGACTCCCATTGCCAGTGGTCGATCCATGTCGCCTCGTCCACCCGCGCCAAGCGCGTCGCGGTCAGCCCGGCGAAGCGCTCCCGGGTGGCCGCGATCAGCCCGGCCCGGGTCTGGAGCATCTCCTCGGTCTGCGCCGGGTCGGTAGTGAAGCGCACGATCCGCAGAACAGCCATGGTCCCGCCTCCTGAAAGTCATTACTAGAGTTTGCCTCTAGAGCTCAACTCTAAAGCTAAGCTTCAGCCATGAGCCCGGTCAACAGCAAGCAGGCGGAGAAGGCCCGGCAGACGCGCAAGCGGGTGCTCACCGCGGCCGGCGAGCTGTTCGTCGAGCACGGCTACGGCGCCACGACGCTCCAGCAGATCGCCGAGCGCGCCGACGTCGCGGTCCAGACGATCTACTTCGTCTTCCGCAACAAGCGCACCCTGCTGAAGGAGCTGGCCGACGTCACTGTCGCCGGCGACGACGAGCCCGTGCCGACCATGGAGCGCCCCTGGTTCACCGCCGCTATGGCCGCGCCGACCGCCGAGGAACACCTGCGTGCGCACGTCGCGGGCGCCGTCTCCGTCAACGCGCGTGTCAGTGCCCTGCTCGAAGTGATCCGGACGGCGGCCGCCCTGGAACCGGAACTCGACGCACTGCGACGGACCGGCGACGAGCAGCGCTACACCGTCCAACACACCGCGGCGCAGGCGCTCATGGCCAAGCCCGGCGCGCGTCCCGGCCTCACCGCCGAGCATGCCGCAGACTTGCTCTACGCGACTCTCGGCCCAGAGATGTACCTGCTGCTCGTCCGCGATCGCGGCTGGTCCGCGGGGCGGTTCGCCGACTGGGCCGACGCGTCGCTGCGCAGCCAGCTGCTCCAATGAGGGCCCTCCGTATGGGTGGTTTTTCCGAGGCCCTTTCACAAAGCCCTGACCTGCCCAAACGGTGCCTCTGACCAGGCGTTTCCGCTGCGGCGCCGCCGTCGCTCGGAAGGTGTAGTCCGGTTTACGCGCGGTAGCCCGAAACGATACTGCTTGACCGGTTCGCACCATCAACGTCAGGGAGCTTCAATGAGCATGCGCAAGACTCTCGTCGCCGCGGCGTTCGCCGCGGTCGCCGTCCTGGGCACTGCCGGCACGGCCTCCGCCTCCGGCGCGGGCGCGATCGGCGGGGCCATCGGCTCGCCCGGCCTGCTGTCCGGCAACAACATCCAGATCCCGATCAACATCCCGATCAACCTGTGCGGCAACGACATCTCCGTGCTGGCCGCCCTGACCGGCGCCGCCGGCAACACGTGCGTCAACTACTGACGCGCTGACGCTCCCCAGGACCCCGGGCCGCACGACGGCCCGGGGTCCTGTCTTTTCCCGTTCTCAAGGAGGCGCACGGATGCGGCACAACCACAGCGAACGTGATCTGAGCGGGGACGTGGACGTCAACCCGCTGTTCGCCCGGCCCGGAGAGCTGCGCAGCAGGCCGCGGACGAGGCTGCCCGACGCGCCGATGCTGCCGGAGACGGCCTACCAGCTGGTGCACGACGAGGCGATGCTCGACGGCAACGCGCGCCTGAACCTGGCGACGTTCGTCGGCACCTGGATGGACAGCCAGGCGCGCAAGCTGTATCTGGAAGCCTTCGACAAGAACATGATCGACAAGGACGAGTACCCGAGCACCGCGGCGATCGAGGAGCGGTGCTGGCGGATCCTGGCCGACCTGTGGCACGCGCCGGATCAGGACCGTGCCATCGGCTGCTCCACCATCGGCTCCTCCGAGGCCTGCATGCTCGGCGGCCTGGCCTTCAAGCGGCGCTGGCAAGAGGCGCGCCGGGCGGCCGGCAAGCCGGCCGACCGCCCGAACCTGGTGATGAGCTCGGCGGTACAGGTGGTGTGGGAGAAGTTCTGCAACTACTGGGACGTCGAGCCGCGCTACGTGCCGATCACCGAGGAGCACAAGACGCTCGACGGCGCCGACCTGAAGTCCCACGTCGACGAGAACACCATCGGCGTGGTCAGCATCCTCGGCGTCACCTACACCGGCATGTACGAGCCGGTCCTGGAGGTCAGCCGCGCGCTGGACGAGATCCAGCGCGACACCGGCCTGGACATCCCGATCCACGTCGACGGCGCCTCCGGGGCGATGGTCGCCCCGTTCCTGCAGCCCACGCTGGAGTGGGATTTCCGGGTCCCGCGCGTGGCCTCGATCAACACCTCCGGCCACAAGTACGGGCTCGTCAACCCGGGTCTGGGTTGGGTCCTGTGGCGGGACAGGGACCTGCTGCCGGAGAGCCTGGTCTTCAAGGTGAGCTACCTCGGCGGCGAGATGCCGACCTTCGGCCTGAACTTCTCACGCCCGGCCGCGCAGGTCCTGGTGCAGTACTTCCAGTTCCTGCGGCTGGGACGGCTGGGCTATCACGAGGTCCAGAAGGCGTCCCACGACGTCGCGCGCTACCTCGCCGACCGCATCAGCGCGATGGACTGCTTCGACTTGTGGAACGACGCTTCCGACATCCCCGTGTTCGCCTGGCGCAAGGCCGCCGGCCACAACCCGAACTGGACGCTCTACGACGTCTCCGACCGGCTGCGGATGAAGGGCTGGCTGGTCCCGGCGTACCCGATGCCCGACAACCTGTCGGACACCGTGGTGCAGCGGGTCGTGATCCGCAACGGCATGAGCATGGACCTGGCCGCGAACCTCATGCGCGACCTGCAGGACTCGGTCGACTACCTCGACCGGCTGAAGGAGCCGCTGCCGGACGTCGAACGCTCGGTGTTCCACCACTGATATACGGGCACTGATGGCCTACTCAGGCCGGCTCTGATTCTCGCCTGCCGAGCGCTCCTCAGACGGAGTGCTCGGCCAGGAACCCGGTGATCAGCCCCAGCCACTCCTCGGGCCGCTCGGCGAACGGCAGATGCCCGGTGTCGATGCGGGCCAGGCGGGCCCCGGCGATCCCCGCCGCCAGCTCCTCGTGCAGATGCGGGGAGACCAGCGGATCGGCGGTGGTCGACACGACGAGCGTCGGCGCCGTGACCCAGGCCAGATCCGCGCGCACATCGACGCGCCGCACCAGGTCCACGTGCTCCGGCGTGCCGTCCGGAATGAGCCCGGCCAGCCCTTCGATCGCCAGCCGCAACTGCCGCTCCGGCATACTCCGCAGCGTCTCGGCACTGAACGCGGCGAGCGTCAGGAACTCCGAGAGCCGGACGTTGTCGCCGGCCTCGTACAACTCGCCCCACAACTTCGCCGCCAGATCCAGACGCGCGTCGCGGTAAGCGAAAGTCGCCGTCAGAACCAGAGCACTGACACGATCCGGATGCTTGGCCGCCGCCCGAATCGCGACCGGCCCACCGAGCGAGAACCCCGCCAGCGCGAACCGCTGCAACCCCTCGGCATCGGCGGCGGCGATCACCTGGTCGGCCAGGTAGTCGACGCTCAGCCGTCCGGCCGCACGCGGCGAACGACCGGTCCCGGGGTAGTCGATCCCGACCACGGTGTGCCCGACGCTCAAACCGTCCAGAATCGGACCGTAGTTCAGCGCGACACTGCCGCCGGCGCCGTGCGCCAGCAGCAGACCAGGTCCGCTACCGCCGACGGTGCGAGCCAGGACCGCGTCGGCCGAGGGCGTGCTGATGACCGGCATGGGAAGCTCCCTCACAAGTATTTGTAGCGCTTGCTACAGAAGAACCGTACCACGTTCTATAGCGGTCGCTACATAAAAGCGCGCGGTCGCCTCGCCGTAAATCAGATGCCTGCTCCGGCCCGCCTTGGGTAGCCACTGCTGCCGCACCCCCGCTGCGCGGCGTGCCCCGGCTACTTCTGACGAGGAACCACCCCGCTCCGCCAGAGTGCGAATGCCTGAATCGTCGGGCGCTTCACCGAATGCGGCGGGACCAATACCGCGCTGGCGGTCGGGCGGCACACCTGGAACCTGGTCGGCTACGCCTACGGGCACGCCGCACCCGGCCCGCGCCGCTACACGTTCGGCGGGCTCAGCGACGCCGCGTTCCGGCTGATCCCATTCATCGAGACGGGTGGGGACGCTGACGTCGTAGGGCCGTGGAGTGCGACCGGCTAGACGATGGTCCTGACGAACACGTTGTGTCCGTGGGCCTGCGTGCGGCGTGCGAGGGCGCGGAACTGCTCGACGGCGCTCTTGGCGTCGGTGAAGTCGGTGAAGGTGACCTCGGGGATCTCCATCCACTGCGCGGCGAGCATCGGGACGTGGTCGTCGGTCACCGCGGCCAGCGTCGCCACCCACTGCTCCGGCATCGTCTCCACCAGAAGCCCGGATTCCCACGGGGACTCCTGGCCGGGGCGCTCCTCGCCATACGGCCACGCCTCCTGATCCGGCCACACCAGCCGCGGTCCCTCGCCACGCCGAACCTGGAAGGGCACACCCTCCGCGAAGGCGACCAGCTGCCCCACCACCAAATGCACATCGAGACCCTTGGCCTCGAACCAGTCCGCACCGTGATCGTCAAGCCCGGTATCGGAGGGCTCACGCCAGTCCCCGCCGGGTCCCACCGCCCACGCGATAGCCGTCGCCGCGTCCGGCGCCCGGAAGTAGTCATGAAACACACCCATGGCGGGAGACTGTAGCCGCAGGTTAGGACAGTTTTGAGGCGAACGCTCGAGAGACGAAGGGGAGCCGGTGCGATGGCGATCGAGTTCACGGTCGAGATGCGAGCGGGGCAGACCGCTGCGGTCGTCGCGGAGTCGGTCGTTGCCGTCGCGCGGGAGTTGGTACTCATCGACGCTGAAACCGTTGCGGCGCAACTGTTGCAGGGTGTCGTGCTCGGCAACGGGACGTGGTTCCGGGTCAGCGACTCGCGTTCGCAAGCGTGGCAGACCGTGCCGGCGGTGCTCGGCTTCATGCCGGACGTAGACCTGTACTTCCGGCTGGACAAGTGGACCGATATCTCGGGTCAGCAGGACGGCCTGATCCGCCTCGCGCTGGGTCTGCTCGAGCACGTCACCGGCGACATGGTCCTGCATCGCGAGTACGAGACGGCGTTGTTCGTCCGCAAGGACGGCGTGCTGACCTTGAACGACCGTGCCGACCTGTGGACGCCGGAGCGGCTTGCCTGGGTGCGGCTGCCTCATGGACAGGCCTTCATCGACCTCGACGCCTGAGTCGATCGTCGGGAGCCGCGCCTATGCTTGCGCGCATGGCGAGGAAGAAGAAGCGGCTGCCGAAGGATTTCGACACCACGCTCCGGTCCGGCGACCTCGACGCGATGAAGGCGGTTTTCGCGACCACCGAGCTGGACGCCCGCCAAGGCGCCGACGGCCCGACCGCCCTCGGTGTGCGCGCCATCCCGCCGGAGCTGGTCGCCTGGCTGGTCGCCGAGGGCGCGGACGTCGAAGCCACCGACGCCTTCCACCGCACCGCGCTGTGGCAGCACGCGTACATGGGCAACGACGTGGTCGTCGCGGCTCTGCTGGACGCCGGCGCCGACATCCAGGCGCCGAAGCAGCCGGCACTGCACGCGGCGGCGCTCGGCATCATGCCCACGACCGTGCGCCTCCTGTTCGAGCGCGGCGCGGACCGCCTCGTCCTCACCGGCGGCGCGCTGCAGTCCGGCTTGCAGCGCTGCACCAACAGCCAACTGCCGCGGATGGCAGAGGTCGCCGAGGCCTTCCTGCAGCACGGAACCCCCATCACCGCCACGATGCGCGAACGCGTCGCGGCGATCGGTAAGAACTTCGAGTTCTTCCGCGCCGACTTCAACCCGGACCACCTGGCCGAGACCGAAGCCGGCCTGAACCGCCTCTACGACCTGTTCGACGTCGCGCCAGCCGTCCGGCGCCGCACCCACGACGGCACCTCCCCGATCACCGCGACCGCCACCGCCTGGGACGACCGGCACCAAGAACTGTGGGACCTCCTGGTCCCCGGCAAGGGCCCAGCCGCCACAGCCCAGGGCGAAGCCATCCGCATCACCGGCCGTCTGGACCATGAAGTCCTCGGCAACGGCGGCATGAACTGGGACCTCGACTTCCGCCACATGGTCCGAGCCCTGCCAACCCTCCTCGCCTCTGGCATCCCCCTCCCCGAATCCCAGCTCACCGAGGCAACCACCCTCGCCCAGAACTTCCGCCGCAACAGCCCCGAGGAACACATCCAGCGCCTCAGCGAACTGGCCGTGACCTGGGTCCTCGCCAACCCCGACCCGCTGCCGGTGCCGGAGCCCGCCTACGCGCGCTGAGTGCCGATGCCGCACCTGATTCAATCGCTCGCCCAAGCCACGCCAGTCACTGCGGCAGCCTCAATCGCCCGAGCTGCTTTTGGCCGCCCGAGCTGATTCGACTGCCGAGCCGCTGCAGCCACCGCTGCTGTTCAATAGCCGGAGCTGATTCATGCGAATCACTCCGAAGCCGAGCTGCTCCAGCTACCGCAGCTGTCTCAGTCCCCCGAATCACTCCGAATCCGCACATCCGCCACCCCGCTGACGTGCCGCGCCCCGCACACGTCCCCCGGCACGACCAGCTGCGGACCCTCCGCGTCCAGCGCGTCGCCGTCGCGCGTGAGGCCGAGTAGCACTGGGATGTTTGCGAACTCCGGGTCGATCTCGGCCCAGGACAGCACCACCCGGTGTCCGTCGCGTGCTCGGATCGAGATCAGGTATCGCAGCCGGTCCTTGCGTTCGCCGGGGACGAATGCGGGTTCGGCCAGGTGCGCCACGTCGAGGAGGAGCGGGCCGGTGAAGCGGTGGCGGCGTGGGCCGCGTTTGCGGCAGCTGAACTCCACTTCGCATTCGTGGCGGCTCAGCGACCACAGGTCGGAGGCGCTCAACTCGCGGGGCGAGTGGACGTCGCCGCCGAGTCGAATGAGCGCGCCCTCGGCCGGCTGGAGTGTGCCGGTCTGCTCACCGAGCATGGGGTCCTCCCTTGCGCGGCCGCGTCCGGAGGGGGTGCGGCCCACGGTTCAGCCTAGGCACGGTCGGCGGAGAAGCAAGAGGGGTCACAGCACCTGCTAGAGGATGTGCGGCATCCGTTATGAATATGCAAGGTCTTCTCGCCTGTTGGCCTGGCGTCTGCGCGGTAAGCTCGCCGGGTGGATGTGTACCGGATGGGTGAGGCGGCCGAGCTGCTCGGCGTCAGTGCCGACACCGTGCGCCGTTGGGCGGACGCCGGGCGGCTGAGTGCGACGCGTGATGAGAACGGGCACCGGGTGATTCCGGGACCGGAGTTGGCCGCTTTCGCCTCGTCGTTGGCGGCCGCCGCGGACGAGCGCTCGGAGGTGTCCTCGGCGCGCAACCGTCTGCGCGGCATCATCACCGCGGTGACCAAGGACGCGGTGATGGCGCAGGTGGACATCCAGGCCGGGCCGTTCCGGGTGGTGTCGCTGATGAGCCGGGAGGCCGTGGACGAACTGGACCTGCGGGTCGGCGCCACGGCGGTCGCGGTGATCAAGTCCACGACGGTGGTCGTGGAACGGGCCGCCGCCCGGGCGCCGCACGTCGGCAGGACGAAGACGGACGAGGCCGCCGACAGCGCGGTCGTCGTGGAGCCGGAGCACGGGACCGTGCAGACCGTGCAGGAACTGAGGGGGCGTTCGTGAAGAAGTCAGTCGCCGTGGTCATCGCCAGCGGCCTGCTGCTGGCCGGGTGCAGCAGCTCGAAGAGCTCGCCGAAGGCGGCCTCGGGATCAACGACGCCGGCCTCGACCTCGGCGGCGAACTCGTCGTCGGCTTCGGCTTCGGCATCGGCATCAACGTCGGCGATCAGCGCCCCCGGCCCGGTGAAGGTCGCCTACGCCGCCTCCCTGGCGAACCTCATGGAGCACGACGTCAGCCCGGCCTACGACAAGGCCACCACCGGCGACTTCCAGGGCAACGCGGCCGGCTCGACGCAGCTGGTCAGCGAGATCAAGGGCAAGGTCAAGCAAGCCGACGTCTTCATCAGCGCCTCCACCGACGCCAACACCGGCCTGATCGGCGACGCGAACGGCGGCTGGGAGACCTGGTACGCCACCTTCGCCACCGCCCCGCTCGTCATCGCCTACAACGCGAACAGCAAGTTCGCCGCCGACCTGAAGTCCAAGCCCTGGAACCAGGTGATCACCGAGGCCGGCTTCAAGATGGGCTCGACCGACCCCAAGCTGGACCCCAAGGGCAAGCTCGCCGCGCAGGCGCTGACCAAGGACAACCTCCCCGCCTCGGCGGTGCAGGTGTTCCCCGAAGAGCAGCTGGTCGGCCGCCTCCAGTCCGGGCAGTTGGACGCCGGCTTCTTCTACTCCAGCGAAGCCGCCGAGCTGAACATCCCGACCGTCCCCCTCGGCGACATCCACCTGCAGGCGACCTACACCGTCAGCGTCCTGAATAAGGCGCCGGACGCCGACGCGGGCGTCGCCTTCGTGCAGTACCTGTTCAGCGACGCGGGCAAGGCGCTGATGACCAAACACGGTCTGCAACTGCAGCCGATCAAGGTCACCGGTGACGCCGGCTCCGTGCCGGCGCAGCTGAAGTCCGTACTCAACGCCGGCTGAATCTGAGTACTGACACAGTGCGGCCGGCCATCGGGAGCTCGAAGGGGCGGATGCTCCGCACCCCGCTGCCGTGGCTGGCGGCACTGCTCGTCGCCTACCTGCTCGTCCCGCTGGTCGCCTTCCTGGTCCGGGCTCCGGGCCAGAGCGGCGCGGCCACCGCCGCTCCCGGTGTCGGGGACGCGCTGCGGACGTCGCTGATCACCGCGTCCATCAGCACGGCTGTCGTCACCCTGCTCGGCGTGCCGCTGGGCTACCTCCTGGCACGCTCCGCGAGCCGGACCGCCGGCGTGCTCGGCGTCGCGGTCCAACTGCCGCTCGCACTTCCGCCGCTGATGAGCGGCATCCTGCTGATCTATCTGGTGGGCCCGTACACAACCATCGGCCAGTTCTTCAACGGCGGCCTCACCGACAGCGCCACCGGTGTCGTCCTGGCGCAGTGCTTCGTCGCCGCACCGTTCCTGGTCATCTCGGCACGCTCGGCGTTCGCCGCAGTGGACCCGGCCCAACTGGACGTCGCCGCGACGCTCGGACACGGCGCGCTGTCCCGGGTATTGCGCGTGGCGCTGCCGATCGCGGCACGCGGCATCCGCGCGGGCATGCTGCTGGCATGGCTGCGCGCCTTCGGCGAGTTCGGCGCGACCATCGTGCTCGCCTATCACCCCTACACCCTGCCGGTGTTCACCTACGTCCAGTTCAGCAGTACCGGACTGGCCGCGACGACGATCCCCGTGCTGGTTACGCTCGGTGCGGCGCTGGTGGTCCTGCTGATCGCCGACCGCGGCCCGGCACGGCGCGCACACCGGCGCCGCGCGGTCCGCATCCCCAAGCCGCGGCCACCCGCCCTGTCGCAGGGCCCTGTCCTGGACTTCATCATGTCGGCGCGCCTCGGCGGCTTCCGGCTGGCGGTCGTGCACGGCGGCGCGGGCCGGAACCTGGCCATCCTCGGCGCGTCCGGCTCCGGCAAGTCCGCGACCCTGCGCCTGCTCGCCGGTGTGCTGACGCCGCAGGACGCGCACATCTCGCTCGGCGGCAGAGACCTCGCCGTGCTGCCCGCCGAACGCCGAGGTATCGGCTACCTCCCGCAGCACCCGACGCTTCTGCCGCATCTGCGGGTCTGGGAACAAGTCACCTTCGGAGTCGGCGCCGACCCGGCGCTGGCGGCGTTCTGGCTGGACCGGCTCAAGCTCACCGACCTCGCCGACCGCTACCCCGACCAGCTCTCCGGCGGGCAGGCGCGCCGCGTCGGCCTGGCCCGGGCGCTGGCCCGCGAGCCGCGCCTGCTGCTGCTCGACGAGCCCTTCGCCGGTCTGGACGCGCCGGTCCGCGACGAGCTGCGCCGCCTCCTGCGCACCGTCTTGCGCGAAACCGCCCTGACCTCGGTCCTGGTGACGCACGACCCCGACGACGCGGCGCTGCTGTCGCAAGACACGCTGCTGATGGCAGACGGCGCGGTGCTCCAGGACGGTCCCACCCGCACCGTCCTGACCCACCCGGCCGGTCCCGTGGCGGCGCGCCTGCTCGGCGTCCGCAACATCGGGCAGGGGTACGTCGACGCTGACAGGGTCCTGGAGAGCGGGCCGCTGCGCGTTGCGCTTCCCGCCTCGGCGCTGAAGACTCCCGCCTGGCAGAACGCGAAGATGCCGCCGACCTCCGTCGCCTGGTGTGTGCAGCCCTACGACGTGCGAGTTGTCGCCACCGGCGGGACCGACGGGACCGGCGGGATCGCCGCGACCGTAGACGACGTCGCGCACCTCGGCCCGATCGCCGAACTCCTGCTCCGCCTGGACGGCGGCGCCGAGCTGACCGTCACCGTTCCCAGCGGCCAGGAACCGGAACTCGGCGCGCGCTGCGGGGTGGAGGTACCGCCGGAAGCCGTCATCGTGTGGCCCGCGACCTAGGATGGGCTCCGTGAATTCCCCCGTAGTCACCAAGACAGCGACCACGTCGGTGACCATGACGGCACGCCGCCTGCTCGAAGTCCTCGAGCACGCTGGCGCGACCGTCTTCGCGGTCATCGACCAGGCCGAAGCCGCCCGGAGCGCGGGTCTGGAACTGCGGGACACGGTCTTGATCCTGTTCGGCAACCCCACCGCCGGAACCCCGGTCATGGACGCGCATCCGCTCGCCGCCCTGGACCTCCCGCTGCGCATCCTGCTCTGGGACGACAACGGCACGACCCGCGTCACCTACCTGGATCCCGCCGCCCTCACCGAGCGCTACGGGGTCGAGCCCGAGATGCTGGACAAACTCAAGTCGATCCACGCCGTGTCGGACGCGCTCACCGCCGCCGCACCGCCGGTGCAGTAAGCAAGCTGAAAGCACCAAGAGTAAGAGCCCTGATCCCACACCGCGCTCAGCTCTCCCGCTCGTGCGCGGCGCCGATCCCCTGAAGCAGGGTCTCGACCACCAGGTCCGCCGCCTGGCCGTGGCTCAGTTCCGGCTGTTGCCGGACCACCAGGTTCGTCACCTCCGGCAGGAGTACGCCGACCCACCCCGCCGGGAGCCCTGAGCGCAGCAGTCCTTCCTCGGTGGCGCGCTCGAGGAACGCGTCGACCTCGGCGACATAGGCGTTCCGCCGCTCGCGCACCGCGTCGGTGGCGAGCATCCGGTTGAGGTCGACCGGCCATATCCGGTTGACCGCCACGATGTTCTCGACGTAGCGGTGCAGCGCCACGGCGACCGGTGCCTCCCGCAGCCGCGCGTCCTCGATGGCCTCGCCGATCGCCGTGAGGCGCGCCTCGTAGATCGCCGCCAGCAGCTCCTCGCGAGAGCCGAACCGCCGGTAGACCGTGCGTCGATCCACCCCCGCCTCGGCCGCGATGGCCGCGATGCTCGCGCCCGGATCGGCGGCGAGCATGCGCGCCCCGGTGGTCAGGACGGCTTCCAGATTGCGTGCTGCGTCGGCTCTCACGGTCTCGATTCTAGCCGTCTGGTGTGGAGTCTGTGCCACCTGATGCCATCTGCAAGTGCATCATCCATAAGTAAGTGCTACAGTGATGTGACAGAACGAAAGGAACGAGCAATGTCTCGCACATGGTTGATCACCGGGGCGTCCCGGGGTTTCGGTCGGAGTCTGGCCGAGGCGGTGTTGGAAAGCGGCGACCAGGTTTTGGCGACGGCGCGGCGTCCGGAGCAGTTGGCGGATCTGGTCACGCGCTATGGCGGCTTGGTGCGCACTGCCGCATTGGACGTCACCGATGCCGAGGCGGCTAAGGCTGCGGTGGCCACTGCGGTGGAGGAGTTCGGGAGTCTCGACGTGGTGGTGAACAACGCCGGGTTCGCCAACAGTGGTCCGATTGAGGAGATGGCTGAGGCGGATTTCCGGGGTCAGTTCGAGGCGAACTTTTTCGGTGTGGTGAATGTGACGCGGGCGGCGTTGCCGGTGTTGCGGGCGCGGCGGTCGGGGGTGTTTGTGCAGTTTTCTTCGGTGGGTGGCCGGGTGGGTGGCACGCCGGGGATGGGTGCGTATCAGAGTGCGAAGTTCGCGGTGGAGGGGTTCTCGGAGGTGTTGGCTGCGGAGGTGGCGCCGTTCGGGGTGAAGGTGGTGATTGTGGAGCCGGGTGCGTTCCGCACTGATTGGCAGGGCTCGTCGATGGAGCTGCACCCGGTCGGTGCCGACTATGAATCCACGGTCGGGGCGATGAACGCCTACCGCGCCGAGAACAGCGACAACCAGCCCGGCGACCCGGTCCGTGCCGCGCGAGTGATCATCGATGTGGTCGGGCACGACGACCCGCCGCGTCGCCTCCTGCTCGGCGCGCAAGCTGTCACCAGTGCTCTGGCTGCCGGCGAGGCACGTGCCGAGGAGACCCGGAAGTGGGCCGACGCCAGCGCATCCGCCGACTTCCCGACCGACGACGCCAGTTCCTGACAGACAAAACCTCCCGCCGTGGTTTTCCACGACAGGAGGTTTGTCAGTCTCGGTTCCGTCCTCAGTCCCGATCCGTCGTCAGTCGTTCCCGGCCTCGATGGCAGCCCGGTCCAGCAGCTCCTCGTCGCCCTCGGCCTCGGCCGCCGGCCGCGACGCGATCGTCTGCGCTCCGCCGTCGGTCATCGCGCCGATCAGCTCGCTGGAGAACGGGTGTCCGCCGCCGGCCAGCTCGGCCGCCGCTGGACCCGCGCCGGAGCCGACCATGCCCAGGTGCGCATATTGCTCGAGCTTCGTGCGGGAGTCGGCGATGTCGAGGTTGCGCATCGTCAGCTGCCCGATGCGGTCGACCGGACCGAAGGCGGCGCCCTCGGTGCGCTCCATCGACAGCTTCTCCGGGTGGTAGCTCAGAGCCGGGCCGGTGGTGTCGAGGATCGAGTAGTCCTCGCCCCGGCGCAGCCGCAGCGTCACCTCGCCGGTGATCGCGCGGCCGACCCAGCGCTGCAGCGACTCCCGGACCATCAGCGCCTGCGGGTCCAGCCAGCGGCCCTCGTACAGCAGCCGGCCCAGGTGGCGGCCCTGGTTGTGGTACGCGGCGACGGTGTCCTCGTTGTGGATCGCGTTCACCAGCCGCTCGTAGGCGATGAACAGCAGCGCCATGCCGGGCGCCTCGTAGATGCCGCGGCTCTTGGCCTCGATCACCCGGTTCTCGATCTGGTCGGACATGCCCAGCCCGTGGCGCCCGCCGACGGTGTTGGCCTCCTGCACCAGGTCCACGGCCGAGGCGAAGGCCTTGCCGTTGATGCTGACCGGGCGGCCCTGCTCGAAGCCGATGGTCACGTCCTCCGGGGCGATCTCCACCGCCTGGTCCCAGAACCGGACGCCCATGATCGGCTCGACGATCTCCAGGCCGGTGTCCAGGTGCTCCAGGGACTTCGCCTCGTGCGTGGCGCCCCAGATGTTGGCGTCGGTGGAGTAGGCCTTCTCGGCGCTCGCGCGGTAGGGAAGGTCGCGCTCGGTGAGCCACTGCGACATCTCCGAGCGCCCGCCGAGCTCGCTGACGAAGTCGGCGTCCAGCCACGGCTTGTAGATCCGCAGCGCCGGGTTGGCGAGCAGGCCGTAGCGGTAGAAGCGCTCGATGTCGTTGCCCTTGAAGGTCGAGCCGTCGCCCCAGATCTGGACGTCGTCCTCGAGCATCGCGCGCACCAGCAGCGTGCCGGCCACCGCGCGCCCCAGCGGCGTGGTGTTGAAGTAGGAGCGGCCGCCGGAGCGGATGTGGAAGGCGCCGCAGGCCAGAGCCGCGAGCCCTTCCTCGACCAGGGCGGCGCGGCAGTCGACCAGCCGCGCGAGCTCCGCGCCGTAGGCCTCGGCGCGCCCGGGCACGCCGGGGAGGTCCGGCTCGTCGTATTGGCCGAGGTCGGCGGTGTAGGCGCACGGAACGGCGCCCTTCTCGCGCATCCACGCGACCGCGACCGAGGTGTCGAGCCCGCCGGAGAAGGCGATGCCGACGCGCTGACCTGCTGGCAGGGAGGTGAGTACCTTGGACACGAGTGCAACTATATACGACTCTCTGAATAATCATGCCACCGTGTCCACATCGCGGGCATGTCGCACCGTCACTCGGACTGCGCAATCGGACGGCCGCACCGTCGATCCTGCCGAGTTTGCCATGGAACGCACCGATATCTTTCGCGCGTGCGACGAATCCTCACGCCGGTTCTGGCCGCCCTGGCATGCCTGCCCGCGGGCACTTCATATGCGACGATGGCGCACTCCCCGGCGCCGGGCGTGCTCAAGCAGTGCGGCGTGGTCCGCACCGGCGAGCTTCCCATCGCCGGCGCCGAGGTCACGTTGCTCCAAGCAGGCCGCGGAGCCGGTGCGACGCCACGGGTATTGGCGCACGTGCGTACCGGTAGCCATGGAGAATTCGGTCTCATCTACCGGCGACCAGTCGATCCCACGGCTGTGCTCTATCTGACCGCTGATGTCGGGCAGCCGAGCCGCGAACGCAGCAGCGCTGGGCATCCCGCCGCGCCGGTGGAGCTCGCTGCCGCACTCGGTTCGCCGAGCTCTGCGACTACTCCCAGCAGCGCCTCGCCGGTCGTGATCAACGAGCGCACGACCGTCGCCGCCGGTTACGCCCTCGCGCAGTTCATCGGCGACCGAGGCGTCTCCGGCACCTACCCGGGCCTGCAGAACGCAGCAGCCATCTCGCACAACCTCGCCGACGTCACCACCGGCCAGATCGCCCCGCTGCTCGCGAGCCCGCCGAACGGCGCGCTCACCTCCACGCTGGCGACCTTCAACACCCTGGCCGACCTCGTCGCCGGCTGCGTCGCCGGACAGACCTGCCAGTCGCTGTTCGCCCTGGCGCAGCCGCCGGGGAAAGCGCAGCCGACGAACACGCTGCAAGCCGTCGCCGACATCGCTCGGACGCCGAGCAACAACGTGCCGGGACTGTTCGCGCTCGCTGCCGTGAAGCAGCCGTACACGCCGACGCTGACCGCCGCGCCGGACGCCTGGACCCTGGCCATCCGCTACGACGGAAACGGCCACGAGCTCGACGGTCCCGGCAACCTCGCCTTCGACGCCGACGGCAACGCGTGGGTGACGAACAACTACCCCTACAACCCGAATCCGTTCGCGTCGGTCTGCGGGGACACGAAGGTCATCAAGCTCGCGCCGACCGGGCAGGACGCGCCCGGCGCGCCATACCGCGGAGGCGGTCTGTACGGCGCCGGGTTCGGGATCACGCTCGATCCGAAGGGCCACACCTGGGTTGCCAACTTCGGGTTCCAGGGCTCGCAGTGCCCTGTGAACGCCAGTCTCTTCTATCGCAGCGTCTCCGAATTCGGTCCGCGCGGTGCGGCGTTGTCCCCGCCTACCGGATGGCGCAACGGGAACATCGTCCAGCCGCAGGGAATGGCGTCGGACCGGCAGGGCACCATCTGGATCGCGAACTGCGGCGGTTCCAACGTCGTCGAATACCCGCACGGACGCCCGGAACTCGCGCGCACCATCACGCCTCCGGCCTCCCTGCCCCTGGTGAAGCCCTTCGACATCGCCGTCGACCCGATGGGCCGCAAATGGGTCACCGACAACGGCACCAACAGTGTTCTGATGATGTCGGCAGACGGCGTCCCGCAGCGTTCCATCACGACCGGCGGTCTTCGCCGTCCGCTCGGCATCGCCTCGGACAGCCTCGGCAACGTCTGGGTCGCCAACCCCGGCATCCTCCCGGTTCCGTGTGGAGGCGACAGTGCGACCGACTTCGCGAACGCGGTGCAGAACGCGCCGTCCGGTGGCGGCGGTGTCGGTGGTGTCGGGGGTACCGGCGGTTCGGTCACGATGATCGGTCCGGACGGTTCGACACCCGCGCAGCCGTTCATGAACGGCGGCATCGTGCTGCCGTGGGGTGTCGCCGTCGACGGCGACGACACGGTCTGGGTGTCCAACTTCGGTGGCCGGCGTCTTGTCCACCTCTGCGGCGCGCGCCTGTCGTCCTGCCCTCCCGGCTACCGCGCCGGACAGCCGATCTCGCCGGCCGCGACCGGCTACACGAGCGACAGCCTGGCGCGGAACACCGGCGTGCAGATCGACCCGTCCGGCAACGTGTGGCTGGCGAACAACTGGCTGACCGTGCCGGTGCAGACCAATCCGGGTGCGCACGAGGTGGTCGTGTTCATCGGGATGGCGGCGCCGGTGCGGACGCCGCTGCTCGGGGCTCCGCGGCGGCCGTGATGATCCTGATGGCCGTCAGACGTTCTTGACGACGGTGCCCGCGGCTTCGAGCGCGGCCAGCTCCTCGGCGGGCGCCGCGTCGTCCGTGACGAGCGTGTGCAGGAGCGAGGACGGTCCGACATAGGCGTGTGCGGTGCGACCGAGCTTGCTGCCGTCGGTGGCGAGGATGACGCGCCGCGCCGAGGTGATGCTCGCCTTCTTCACCGCCGCGTCGTCGAGGTCGTAGGCGGTCAGTCCCTCGGCGGCGCTGAGGCCGCAGCAGCCGATGACGGCGGTGTCGAAGCGCAGCGCCGCCAGCGAGGCGAGGGTCAGCGGACCGGTCAACGCTCCTTCGGCGGTGCGGGGACGTCCGCCGGGGACCAGCAGCGAGGCCTGTCCCGGATTCTCGCTGAGAACGCGGATCGCCTGGAGCGACACCGGCATCACGGTGACCGGACGCTGGTGCAGGAGGCGCGCGACCTCCAGGCAGGTGGTGCCGCTGTCCAGCACCACGGTCTCGCCGTCGGCGATGAGCGCGGAGACCTCGGCGGCGATCCGGCGCTTGGCCTCGATGGCTTCGTGAGCGCGCAGAGCGAAAGGCGGTTCCTCGCCGCGCAGCAGCAGCGTGCGCGCACCGCCGCGGACGCGTTCGAGGACGCCTTGCGCCGCCAGCACGTCCAGGTCGCGCCGGATGGTCATCTCCGAGGCGCCGGTGAGCTCGGCGAGCTCCGGGACCGTGGCGCTGCCCGACTCCTTCACGACCCGGGCGATCTGCCGGTGACGGTCTGCGGTGCTCATGCCTGCGATTGAACACCACCCACAACGAACATGCAAACTGTTCATTCGAAGGGTTTCCAAACATGGATTGTGTTCGTTATGGTGGCGAGCATGGAACGATCACTCCGGTCCGCCCGAATAGCGACCTTCACGTACTTCATCCTCTGCGGGACGCTCATGGGCACCTGGGTGGTGCACATCCCCGCCATCGAGCAGCAGGTCGGGATCAGCCACGCGACACTGGGCGGTCTGCTGGTGCTGCTCGGACTCGGCGCGTTCGCCGGGATGCAGGTCGCCGGGCGCCTCACCGACCGGCTCGGGGCGCGCGTCGTCGTTCCGTCGGCCGGCGCGGTGTGCGGGGCGACTCTGGTGCTGCCCGGCTTGGCGCGGGAGCCGTGGACGCTGGCAGCCGCCCTGCTGATCTTCGGGTTCTTCAACGGCTGTCTGGACGTGAGCATGAACGCTCACGCCGTGCACGTGGAGAAGGCTTACGGCCGGCCTGTCATGTCGGCGTTCCATGCCGCGTTCTCCGTCGGCGGCGTGGTCGCCGCGTTCATCGCCGCCGGGATGTCGAGCATCGGGATGAGCCCGGCAGGAGCGCTTGCGGTGATGGGAGTCGCGGGGATCGCGGTCGCCGTCGCCACAACTCGTCTGTTGCTGCCGACGTTGCTACCGACAACGCCGGAATCCCTTGCTGCGCTTAGTGCTGAGGACGAGCACGTACCGGCGACAGCGACAGCGACGCGGCGCTCCCGTGCCGGACGCCAGATCTGGGTCCTCGCCGGTCTGGCTTTCATGATCATGCTCTGCGAGGGCGCCGCCAACGACTGGAGCGCCTTGCACCTGAAGGACGTCCTCGGCGCGCCGGCTAGTACCGCTGCCTTCGCCTACGGCACTTTTGCCGCCGCGATGACCATCGGCCGCCTGCTCGCCGACCGCGTGTCCGCGCGCTTCGGAGCGATGGCCATCCTGCGGTACGGCGCGGCTATCGCTGCCGTCGGGATCACGATCGCGGCTGTGTCGCCGTGGATCTGGTCCGCGTTCGCAGGCTGGGCGCTGTTCGGTCTGGGACTGTCCGGCTGTGTGCCCCAGCTGTTCAGCGCCGCCGGCCATGCCGATCCCGCCGCTGCCGGCACCAACGTTTCGCGCGTCGCAGGGCTCGGATATGTCGGCATGCTCGCCGGTCCCGCCGTCATCGGCTGGATGACCCATGTCGTGGCACTGAACCACGCGTTCCTGGTGCTGACCGTGATGTGCGGGATCGCTGCGGCGACCGCCGGCGTCCTGCGCCCCGCAGCCGACCGCGAACCCGAGTTGGCGTACAGCGCCCACTGATCGCAGGCCCACCTATACAGCCCTTGTCCTGCGGCGTTGCCAAGTGATCGCGTGATACCGTCCTGCCACTTAACGGGGGTCAAGGGCGGGGCAAAACAATGACATCGGAGATTGAGCTCACCTCTGCGGTCGAACCATCGGTGGCGGATCGAGACGGCGACGCGGGGGAGTTGGAGCCGGAGGACCGGAACGGGGATCTGGCGGCTTCTGATCCGCCGCGCCCCGGCAACCGTTTCTCCGCACAGTTCAACCGCTTCGTGCGGCGCGACATCTTCGGCGTCAACGCCGCTGTGCTGCTGTTCGTCCTCGCACCGCTGGCGTTCGGCTACTACGCGCGCCTGCACTGGTCCGCGTACTCCTTCCCGCCGGACAGCCGCTACTACGTCGTCATGGCGCTGCGCGATCTGGGCTGGGGCGACGCGCACGCGCTGACGAAGCAGTTCGCCAACTCCGGCGTCGTCGCAGAGCCCTGGTACTTCGCGCACAGCGATCCCGCCTGGCTGATGGTCCAGTCGCGCATGCTCTACCCGTTCTTCGCCGCGCCGTTCGTCGCGGTCTTCGGCGTGAGCGCGGGTATGCCGCTCGCGGCGATGGCGGCGTTCGCGACCATGCTGTGGGCGGTGACGCGCCTGGTCCAGCGGCTGTACGGCCCGACCGCCGCGCTGGCCGCCGGCGGGGTGCTCGGCGCGTGCGGCTTCCTGATGACGCTCGCCGAGGCGGTCACCGACTCGGTGGCGATCGCGGTGCTGGCGCTGATCCTGCTCAACCTCCCGCTCGGCCGCCGCGCCCGCGCGAACAACCTGATCGCGCTCGCGTTGCTGTCGGTGCTGCTGGAACTGAGCCGCCAGGTGATGCCGACCGCCGCCGTCATGGCGTTCTTCGCCTATGTGTGGGCGACGCTGTTCCCCGGACGCGGCCGGCCTCGGCGGTGGCGCAACGACTGGCTGTGGCCGTCGCTGATCGTCGGCGGCACGACCGTGTTCGTGCACCTGCTGGAGGCCAAGCTCTCCGGTCGCGGCGCCGGTTCGCAGGTGTCGCAGGTGACTGCGAACCCGTTCCGGGTGGCGTGGACCATCACCGACTACGACGTGCTCAGTACGCTGCAAGGCGACAAGGCGCTGTCGATGCTGCTCGCCGGAGCCCTGCTGTTCGTCGTGGTCCGCTTCACCGACATCGTCGCCGGGCTGCTGCTCGGGGCGCTCGCGGGCACGTACGTCATCATGGTCGCCGGCGTCGATCCCTCCCACATGCGCTACGAATCGATCATGTTTCCCGTCGCCGGCCTCGCGATCGGCGCGCTCTTCCACCACTTGGCGCCGCCTTCGTTGCGCGGCGGCGTCGTCGGCGAGGGGACGCTCCGCTCGGACCGACTGCCTCCCGTCGACACCTGGTGGCAGCGCGGTCCCCGCCGCATCCAGGCGCTCGGCGCGTGCAGCGTCGTCGGTCTGGCGTTCCTCGTCGGCTGGTCAGGCACGCACGGATCGAAGTCCATGGCCGGCACCATACCCACGGCGCCGTCAGCAGCCGCAGCCATGGCCGGAAACTCCCACGCAGTCATCCCCGCCCGCGTCGTACCCGCCGAGGAAACCCTCTCCGAGGAGTTCACCCAGGCCGAGAACATGCTCCAGAGCAAGACCTCGGTCTTCCTCATCTACGCCGACTGGCGCCACCCGATGCACTTCCGCCCCCTCGCAGCCAACGAACCGGGCTGGAACCACCGCGGCGCGGACGGCACGGTCGTCATCTACCCCGGCGACCTCGCCTCCTCGGACTGGACCGGGCTCGCGAAGGCGTTCACCTACAACGGCACGCTCGACCCCGGCACCGTGAAGGTGACCTCCCGGACGACCAGCCCCTACGGCGAGGACGTGACCTTCACCGTCGTCGCCAACAAGACCGTCCACCGAGGACACGCCACCGTTCTGTACCCGGTCCGGGCGGCGCTGCCCGGCTTCGTCCCGGAGATGGTCTTCGACTCCTGAGACGCCTCTTCGTCCCCTGATTCACGCCTGCGGCAATACGTGCCGCAGGCTCGGCTCAGTGCAGTTCGTGCACAGCGCCTCAGCTCAGCGGCCCGAAGAAATCCCGCAGATCCGCCGCGAGGACATCAGGGCACTCCATCGCCGGGAAGTGCTGCCCGCGCTCGAACTCGCTCCAATGCGCGTCCTGCTCGGCGGGGACCAGCTTGCGCACCGTCGCGTCCGCGCCGAACACCGCGTAGCCGTGCGGCACTGGGGACGGCGCGCCCCAGTCGGAGGAGTGGAACTGGTCGTAGAGCGTGTGGGCCGCGGAGGCGCCGGCGCCGGTGAACCAGAACAGGCTCACCGTGGTCAGCAGCTGGTCGCGGTCGATCGGCAGGTCGGTCCATAGCTCGAACTTCTCCGCGATCCACGCCAGTTGCAGGATCGGGGAGTCGACCAGGCCGTAGCCGATGGTCTGGGGGCGGCTGTTCTGGATCGCGAGGTAGCCCGATCCCTCCTTGCGGAACGCGTTCATCCGCTCCAGTGCCAGCGCGTCGACGGGGTCTGTGGCGTCCAGGCGGTCGGCGAGGCCGGGCAGGAAGGTGGCGACGTTGGCCGCCGTCTGCGGGTCGGTGGTGACGTGCACGCCGGTGACGTGGTCGGCGGCGTAGCCCGCGACCAGCCCCGCCACGCCGCTGCCGACGTCGCCGCCGTGGACGCCGTAGCGGTCGTAGCCGAGCCGCCGCATCAGCTCGATCCAGGCGCGCGCCGTCCGGCTGAGCGTCCAGCCCTGCGCGGCGAGCGGGGTCGAGAAGCCGTAGCCGGGAAGGGAGGGCGCGATGACGTGGAACGCTTGGTCCTCGTCGCTTTCCGGGGCGACCAGCGGCTCGATCAAGGTCATGAATTCGGCGACGGAGCTGGGGAAGCCGTGTGTGATCAGCAGCGGCTTGGCGTCGGGGCGCGCGGAGCGGATGTGCAGGAAGTGGATCCGCTGGCCGTCGATCTCGGTGACGAACTGCGGGTAGGCGTTGAGCGCCTTCTCCTGCGCCCGCCAGTCGAATCCGCTGCGCCAGTACTCCGCGAGCTCCTTCAGGTAGTCGACGGGGACCCCGCGCTCCCAGCCCGCTCCGGGGACGGACGCGGCCCAGCGGGCATTGGTCAGCCGTGCGTGGAGGTCGTCGAGGTCTGGCTGGGGGATGGCGATCTGGAAGGGCTGGATCTCGGTGGTCATCGCAGGTCTCCGTCTGCTCGTTCCGGCTTGACTGAGGTCAGCCTAGGAATCATTGCGGAAAGGTTCGTTCCGCAATCTCGGATACGGTTCAAGAATGTTGGAGACCTCGGCTCGGCTACTGCGCCTGCTGTCCCTCTTTCAGGCTCGCCGCGACTGGACCGGCGGCGAGCTCGCCGAACGCCTCGGCGTCACCACCCGCACCGTCCGCAACGACGTCGAGCGCCTCCGCGAGCTCGGCTACCCGGTCGAGGCCAGACCCGGCGTGGCCGGCGGCTACCGCCTCGGCTCCGGAGCCACGCTGCCACCGCTGCTGCTGGACGACGACGAGGCGGTAGCCGTCGCCCTCGGCCTGCGCATCGCCGCCGCCGGAGCCGTCGCAGGCATCGAAGAAACCTCTCTCAGTGCCCTGGCAAAGCTGCAACGCATCCTGCCGGCCCGCCTGCGCCACCGCGTCGAATCCTTCGGCTCCCACGCCCTGGCCGTCCCCACCCACGCCCCCACCGTGGACCCCGAAACCCTCACCACCCTGGCCCTGGCCTGCCGCGACCACCTGATGCTGCACTTCGACTACGAAGCCCACTCAGGCGCCACCAGCCGCCGCACCACCGAGCCCTACCGCCTGATCCATCGCCGCCAGCACTGGTACCTGTTCGCCTGGGACCCCTCCCGCGCCGACTGGCGCACCTTCCGCGCCGACCGCATCCACCCCCACACCCCACCCGGACCCCGCTTCACCCCCCGCCCCACCCCGCCAGACGCAGAAATCACCACCCGCGTAGACACCGGCGTAGCCCAAGCACCCTGGCGCTATAAGGCACGCGTCATCGTCCACGCCCCCGCCACCTACGTCCGCACCCGCATCCCCACCCCCATCACCGTCGAAGAACTCCCCAACGGCCACTCCGCTTTCGAACCAGGCTCCGACAACCCCGAACGCCTAGCCCTCTACCTAGGCATGCTTGAAGCCGACTTCGAAGTCACAGATGCTCCCGAGCTAGCCGCAGCAGTGGAGCGCATCATCGCGCGGTATCAGCGGGCGATCGGCAACAGCACGTAGCTGACGTACTTCTTGGGAGTTACGCGCTCCGAGGCGTCGCTGTAGGCTCATCTACTGCTTTGTAGGGGAGATGCATGGGGGAGGTCCACGGGGATGGCGCGTCCGTCTGGTTGGGACATTCTGGGTTTGGATGGGGATCCGACTCCGGGTGTCGTGGAGTCGGTGCAGGCGCTGGCGAAGGAGTTCGGGGACTTTGCCCACGATGCGGAAGCGGCGTATCACAGCCTGAGCTCGTTCGGCTCGGATGCTACGGCGTTGCAGTGGGTGGGTCAGACTGCTGATGCCTTCAAGGGTCAGTTCGGTCCGCTGCCCGGTCGTCTACAGAAGCTGTACACCTCGTACAGCGAAGCCTCCGACGCCCTGTCGGCCTATGCGCCGCTTCTTCAAGCCGCGCAGACCAAAGCCGACACGGCCTTGCGCCAAGCGCAAGACGCCCACGCCGATCTGCAGCGTGCCACCACCAACGCCAACACCGCAGCGACGGATCTGAAAACCGCGCAGCAGAACCACGCCACAACCCCGAACCCGCAGGCGGTCACCGACGCCCAAACCGCGCACGACACCGCACAGACCAACCTGACCAACGCCAAAGCCAAGATGGCAGCGTTGACCAAGCAAGCCAACGACGCCTACAACGACCGCATCACCGCCGCCAAAACCTGCGGCACCGCCCTCCACCACGCCCAATCCGACGGCATCCACAACAAGCACTGGTGGGAACACGTCGGCGCAGCCCTGTCCGAATGGGGCGGCGAAATCGGCAAAATCGCCGGCGAGATCGCCCCAGTCCTCGACATCATCGCCCTGGCCACCTCCTGGATCCCCGGCGTCGACGTCGTCACCGCAGCCCTAGCCGAAGCCGACAACATCGTCGCCCTAGCCGGCACCGCCATGGCCACCATCGGCGACGCCATGCAAGGCCACTGGGGCGACGCCCTCCTCGGCGCGGGCATGCTGGCTTTGACGTTCGTCGGGGCGCGCGCCTTCGGCTCGGAGGCGGAGGCTGTCGAAGGCGAGGCTGGAGGCATCGAGGGCGAGGCCAACGCGCTGGAAGGCTCCGAATCGAGCTTGGCGGGCAAGGGCCAGGAGGTCGACGGGACCGAGGAGTCGTCGATCGGCGGTGACCCGGTGGACCTGGTCACCGGCCAGATGATCGACAACGTCACCGATCTCGACTTGCCCGGCGTCCTCCCGTTGATCCTGCGGCGCACCTACGCCTCGGGGTACCGCACGGGCCGGCTCTTCGGGCCCGGCTGGTCCTCGACGATCGACCAACGGATGTCGATCAACGAGGCCGGGATCCATTTCGCCGGTGACGACGCCCAGACTCTGCACTACCCCCTGCCGACGACCGCTGAGCCGGTGCTGCCGGAGAACGGCGCCCGCTGGCCGCTGACCTGGGACCGGGACACAGACGAGATCCGACTCACCGACCCCGCCACCGGGCTGACCCGGCATTTCGCGGTGGTCCACTTCACCGGCGATCTCGGGCAGATCAGGGATCTCACCGCGATATCCGACCGGAACGGGAATCGCGTCACCGTCCATCGCGACGAGTTCGGCACACCATCAGAGGTCGAACACTCCGGCGGCTACCGCGTCCGCATCGGCAGCGTCGCTTCGGCCCAGGGCCCGCGGATCACGGAACTTCGCTTGCTCGACGGTGGTCCCGGTACGAACGTCATGCGCTACGACTACGATGAGCGCGGCCGTCTCACACACATCGTCGATGCCACTGACGTTCCCCACGTCTACGACTACGACGAACAGAACCGGATCACCGCGTGGACGGACCGTCTCGGGTACCGCTACGAGTACCACTACGACGAACTCGGCCGTGTCGCTCGCAGTTCCGGCGTCGACGGTGTCCTGGCAGCGACGTTCGCCTACGACCGGCCCAACCGGACGACGACCATCACCAATTCGCTGGGCCACGCCGCCGCCTACACCTACGACGAGTACGGCCGCGTCGTCCAGATCACCAATCCGTTGGGTGCCACCGAAGCGTACGAGCACGACAAGTACGGCCGCACCCTGAAGCGGATCGACGCCTCCGGCCAGGTCACGCAATTCGAGCGCGACGCGCGCGGCAACGTTTTGCGGGTCGTGGAGCCCGACCGGAGTGTGACCAGCACGGAATACAACGCCCTCGACCAGCCGGTGAAGATCATCACCGCGGAGGGCGCGACCTGGCGGTACGAGTACGACGACCGGGGCAACATGGTCGCGGTCGTCGACCCCTGTGGCGCCCAGACCAGGTATGCCTACGGCGAACACGGCCAGATCCACTCCGCCACCGATGCTCTCGGCCGCGTCACTGTCATCGACACCGACGCCGCGGGCCTGCCGATGACCGTCACCGACCCGATCGGTGGACGCACGGCATTGACTCGCGACGGGTTCGGACGAGTCACCGCGATCACCGACCAGCTGGACCGCGCGACCCGCTTCGGCTGGACCGGCCGGGGAGACATGGCCTGGCGCGAGAACCCGGCCGGCGAACGACGCAGCTGGGAGTACGACCACCTCGGGCAAGCCGTGACCGAGACAGATGCCGCTGGCGGCGCCAGCCGGTTCGAATACGGGCCGTTCGGCAAGGTGGTGGCCCGCACCGATCCCGCGGGTGTCCGCCGTACCTTCGGCTATGACACCGAGCTGCGGTTGTCTCAGGTGTCCGACCCGTCCGGCAGCACCTGGCGCTACACCTTCGACGGCGCGGGCAATCTCCTGGAAGAGAGCGACTTCACTGGTCGCACGGTGCACTACCGCTACGACGCCAACCGTCAGCTGATCGAGCGAGTCACCGCCGCCGGCGACGTCGCACGGCTCACCCGGGACGTCATGGGCCGGGTCGTGCGGCGAGAGACACCCGAGGGCGCGACGGTCTATGAGTACTCCGCGGGCGGTCGACTTGCCGCAGTCCGAGCGCCGCGAAGCACCGTCACCTTCACCCGCGACGCGGCGGGGCGCATCACCGCGGAGGACGTCGACGGCCGGACGACAGAGTTCGATTTCGACCTGATGGGCTATCGCGTGGCGCGCACCACGCCGTCGGGAGCGACGTCCCAATGGGGTTACGACCTGGCAGGACGTCCGATGGCGTTCGCCGCCGGCGACCACCGCATCGACTTCGACTACGACGCCGCCGGCCGCGAACGCGTTCGGACCCTCGGCGCGGACACGTGGATCACCCGGGAGTTCGACGACGCCGACCGGCTGGCGCGCCAGAGTCTATGGACCCGCGACCAGGCTTCCGCGGGCGCGAGTCCCACACCAGACCGTTTGCTCGCGGACCAGGGTTACGCGTACGACCTGATCGGATCGCCGGCGACCATCCTCGATGCCGTCGTCGGACAGCGTTCGCTGCGTGCCGACGCGACCGGACGGATCACCGCGGTCGAGGCGGCGACGTGGAGCGAGTCGTACGCGTACGACAGCTCTGGCAACCTCAGCAGCGCGACTGTCGGTGCGGACCAAAGCCGTGACACAGACGGCCTCCGCGAGTACGCCGCCACGACGCCCCGACGGGCCGGTCGCACTCACTATGAGCATGACGCGGCGGGCCGGCTGGTCAGAACCATCCGCAGGACCCTGTCGGGCGGGCAACGCCAGACGTCATACCGGTGGGACTCCGACGATCGACTGATCGAAGTGACCACGCCGGATGGTGCCACCTGGCGCTATGAGTACGACGCCCTCGGCAGGCGGTCTGCGAAACTGCGGTTGGGCGCCGACGGCGGCGTCGTCGAACGCGTCGGCTTCACCTGGGACGGCACGCGCCTCGCCGAGCAGGAATCGCGCGGGTTCGACGGCCGCGTCGATGTCCTAACCTGGGACTACGAGCCCAATACCTGGCGAGCAGCTGCTCAGCGCAGGCGCTCCTGGGCCGTTGACGCCCCGCAGTCCGATGTCGACGAGGCCTTTCACGCGATCGTCACCGACCTCGTGGGGACACCGACCGAACTGGTGACGCCCGAAGGGCGCATCGTGTGGCGGACCGCCCTCAGCCTGTTCGGTGAGCAGATCGCCGTCACCGCGCCGGACGGCGATGAGTGCCCGCTCCGTTTCCCCGGCCAGTACCACGACGCCGAAACCGGTCTCCACTACAACCTGCACCGCTACTACGATCCGGCGACCGCCGGCTACTTGTCGCCGGATCCGCTGGGCTTGGGACCCGCTCCCAACGACCGCGGCTACGTGCCCAACCCGCTGGTGTGGATCGACCCGCTCGGGTTGTATCCGCAGGACAAGTACCCGCCGACGTCGCCGGCGTTCAAGGGCGACCCGTACCACCCGGACGAGGTCGCGGACCGGCTCAGGGCGAACCAGGAATGGCCGGGCCGGGTCCCGGAACCGTCGGCGCCCTCCGGCGACCCGGCTATGATCGGCGCCAACGGCACCCAGATCACGAGCCAGACGGCCTGGAACGAAGGTCCGTACCGCATCGACGTCGAGAACCCCGACCCAGGCGGGCGCCCCGGCCAGATGCACTTCCAGGACCAGACCAACAAGAGCGCGAAGTACTACTGGGACCACCAGAACGGAGGCTTCCAGGGCATGCCGAACAAACTCGCCAACAAGCTGTCGGGCAACCGGGGCTATCAGAACGGCATCAAGAAGGGCCTGAATTGGCTGGGAGAAAGCCAGTGATCGCGACCAACTGGGCGATGCGTCAGCTCGCCGGTCCCGACCCGCTGGCGCTGGCCGATCCGCAGACCGTCACGCCGGCGGCGCGCGAGGTTCTGGCCTCGGGCTGGATGACCGAGCCGTCCGGCGCCAACGTCCTCGTCGAGCTGCGTGCCGGTTATCACGGTCCTGACTTCCGTCCCGGCGACCTGACCGGATACGAGGCCGCCGTCAACGGACGAGGGGTCGCCGACGACGACATCACCGTTGAGGGCGACGAGCGCGAACGTGCGCTGTTGGTACGTGCGGTGTCCTACGCCGTGCAGGCCCTTGCCGAGGCGCGTGAACTGCCCGACCGCGACAGGCTGACTGCGGTGGTTTCGCTGTCGATGTCCGGCGACGACGTGCCAGTCCCCACTGCGAAGGTCACGTTCTACGTACAGCGCGACGACGAGCGGCCGTACCTCCGGGACGTCGAGGAATACGCGTTCGAATCACTGTTGGTCTTCGACTACACCGCTGCGATTGCCTGACGGCGTAGTCGAACCGTCCACCTACATCAAGTCGCCGAGACCGCGCGACATCCACCCAGGCGTGTCGAAGCGCACGGCTGGATCGCCGGACAGCGCCGCCAGGTAGGTCTCAAGGTTCTGAAGCTGCGTGGCGCCGATCTGTCGTTCCCATTGCTCGCGGAGCTCGTCGAAGATGGCTTCGCCCTGCCGGAGTACCTCGAAGCCGAGGGGTGTCACTTGCAGGAGCATGCGGCGGGCATGGCGGGGGTCGGTGCCGCGGGTGACGTATCCGCGGTCCTGGAGGACGGCGATGGTCTTCGCTGCCGCTTGCTTGGAGACCGACAGGCGGCGGCCCAGTTCTGAGGCGTTGCCGGCGCCGTCGGCGATGGCGCGCATCGCGAAGTCGTGGACGGGGCGGACGTCCTCGTAGCCGCGGCGGGCCAGCTCGGCTGTCGCGCCGTCCACTAGCGAGCGGAAGCCTCCGAGCAGGAGAAGTGCCAGGTCGGCGCCAGAGCGGGACATGGGCAGAAGACTACGGCAGTTGCCAGTGACAACCTGGTTGGCTTAGGCTCTGAGACATCCAGGTTGTCTCAGGCAGGGAGAAACACATGCACGCCACGCCGATGCCGATGCCGATGCCGATGCCGAACCCGAACGCGAACGCGAACGCGAACCCGAACCCGAACCCGATCCCGATGCCGACGCCGACGCCGACCGGCCCGAGCCTCCCGGGAATCACGCACCACCACGCGGACGTCAACGGGACCACGCTCCACTACGTCGCGGCTGGGACCAGCGGCTCGCCGATCCTGCTGGTCCACGGCTTCCCCGAGACCTGGTGGGCGTTTCGGAAGCTCATCCCGCTGCTCGCGACCGAGCACCGGGTGTTCGCCGTCGACCTGCGCGGCTTCGGTGACTCCGGCCGCTCCGGCGACTCCATCGACTCCATCGACTCCATCGACTCCGGCGACTCCGGCGACTCCATCGACTCCGGCGACTCCGGCGACTCCATCAACTCCAGCGACTCCAGCGACGAGCCGAGCAGCTACGACAGCGCGACCTCAGCCGAAGACCTGCACCAGCTCATCGCGCATCTCGACGTCGGCCCGGTCCACCTCACCGGCCAGGACATCAGTGGCGCGACGGTCTTCCGCCTCGCGACCACGCACCCGCAGGACGTGCTCAGTCTCACCGCCATCGAGACCGGCCTCCCCGGCTTCGGCGTCGAGGCGCTGGCCGACGTCACCCGCGGCGGCGCGTGGTACATCGGCGTCCTCACCACGCCGGGCATCGCCGAGATGCTGCTCGCCGGCCGCGAGCGCGAGTTCTTCGGACAGTTCCTGTTCCCGGCGCTATGCGCTTCCCCCGAAGCGGTCTCCAGCGAGGACATCGACGAGTTCGTCCGCACCTACTCGCGCCCAGACGGCTGGCGCGGAGCCACCGGCCTCTACCGCTCGATGCTGCGGGAAGGCGCGGAAATCCAAGCCCTCGCCCAAGAGCCCGGGCTGACCATGCCCGTGCTGGCGGTCGGCGCGCGCGGCGGCGCCTTCACCGCCAACACCATGTCCCAGACCACATCAGCCGAAATCAGCTCCGTGTCACTCGACGGCGTCGGCCACTACGTCGCCATGGAGGCGCCAGACGAACTGGCGAAGGCGCTGCTCGAATTCACTACCACCGTCGATGCAGCAGCCACTCCTGATGCTGTCGAGCAACGGTGACCGCTGATCAGGCCGCATGCTACGCCGTCTCGTCTTCCCACCGTGCGCGCACAACACCGTCAGCATCCGGAACAACCGCGCGCCACTTAGCCAGCGCTTCGTCGGGGATGAGCAGTGACAGGTCCCCGACGGTCGCTTCCTCGAAGCCGTCCTCCAGCGCCTCAGGACTCGGATCGAGCTCTGGTGCGACGACCACTGACAGCAGCGACCCAGGCTCGACCGTTCGCGCCAGCTCCTGGGCTTGGGTTGTCCCAGGAGTCACGAGGAACCACCGAAGGCCCAGAGCGCCATACGCCCAGCGCTCAGCAAGCAGCGTCGGCTGAGGCGCAGCGGCTGACGCGGCAGCCTCGACCTCGGCCCAGAACGCTTCGTCCGCGACGGCGGTGATGAGCTTCGTGTCCTCGGGATCCACGCTCGGCGGATCGCGCCACTCCAGCCGCAACACCGGGTCTTGCTCCGCATGCGGCAGCTGAAGTTCCGCAGGCCTGGCGGGCAGAAGAACGTGCACCGCGCCGTCCCATCCCGAAGCCAGCTCGAATCCGCCGGGAGCCTGGATCGTGAGGTAGGGACCGTCTCCGATCACCATGCCGACAGCCAGATCCAGCGCCTCGGGGACGTCGATGGTCGCGCCGGGGCGCAGTCGTGCGAAGCGCTCCGGAAGGGGCTCGTTGATGATCAGACTGTCGACTGTCAGGGTTCCGGCGCCGGCTTCCGCTCCGGCTCCGGCGCCGATGCCGACGCTGTCCAGCAGCTCGGCCAACACCGCGCGCAGCGCCTGCTCGTAGGCACTCCAGCCTGCGGCGTCGCCGAGGCCGGCGGCGACCTCGGCGGACGCGGGGGCGATGACGAGCTCGACGGTCACTTCGCGACCCATTTCAGACCGGACACGTTCCCGCTCCCATCGACGTCGAGATCGTAGGTGCCGTCGCGACCCGTGTCCTTGGTGGTCTGGAACGGTTTCTCGAAGCTGGCGCCCTTGAAGATACCGCCGCTGTGGCCGGTCCGGTCGTAGGTGATGTACTTCGGCTGGCCGCCGCCGGCCTTCTTGTTCACCCAGATCGGCTGCTTGCCCGCCGACATTTCCTTGGTCTTCTTGTAGCCGAGATATTTGGCGACGTCGTCAGCCTGGCTCTTCGGCATCACGTTCTCGTTGGAGCCGTTGCCGCCCCGGGCGTTGCCGGAGGCCGGGTAGAGGCCGAGCGGGTCGCTGTCGGCGAGCGGGTTGCCGACGTAGCCGTACTGGTTCGGCGCCGGCTCCAGACCCAGTGGGTCGGGCGTGAGGTACGCGGCCGCTTCCGGGTCGTAATAGCGGTTGAGGTTGTAGTGCAGTCCGGTCTCAGAGTCGTGATACTGCCCCGGGAAACGCAGCGGGAATTCGTCCGCGTCCGGCGGGACGATATCCGCGGGCAATCCCCAGATGGACGCGCGCCGTTGTTGCCACACCACATGGCCGTCAGCGCTGACGAGCTCCGTAGGTGTGCCGACGGGGTCGGTCACGACAAGCGCGAAGTCCGGCTCCGACGCAGACACCGGAGCCACGTCGTACGTCACAGCCACGTCGGGATCCACAGACCCGGCCGCCGGCGTGTGCGTATGCTGAGCGATCGGCGTGAAGGTGTCGGGCAGATAGTCCCAGGTCGTGACCGTGCCGTCGGCCGCCGTGACGGCAGCCAGCCGGGTCTTGTCCCACGTGAAGCGGATCTGCTCGGCCACGCTGCCGTCCCCGTTCAGGCGGACCTTGCCGACGCGGCGACCCAGCGGGTCGTACTGATACGTCCACACGACGTTCTCGGGCGTCCGCGCGGCCACGAGCCGATTGCGCGCATCCCAGCGGTAGTCCCAGGTCTTCGTGCCACCGGAAAGCAGGCGGCGGGTCTTCGAGACCACCCGGCCCATCGCATCGTGCCGGTAGACGGTCCGTCCGGCAGAGCTGATGAGCGTGCCGTCGTGGACATAGACAACCGATTCGCTGTTCTGGCTGTTGGTCGACGCCAGATTGCCCAGGGCGTCATATGCGTAGGACTCGTGCCAACCCTCGGCCTGGACGCCAGCCACCCGCCCGGCCTTGGTCAGTTCGAAGCGACGCGTGCCGGTCCGCACATCGCGGATTTCAGAGAGCAGATCCGTCGGCGAGTACGCGAAATCCCGCGCGACCAGAGCCGACGTTCCGAACGTGACCCGCTGTGCGGCCAAGCGCCCCGCGGCATCGAATCCGCGCGTCATGCTCAGCTTGCGATCCGCCACCCAGCCGGTGGCACGACCGGCCGCGTCCGTCGTGAACGCGATCTCGTGACCGGACGAGCTGAGCCGTGTAAGCGCGCCGCCCGGCGAAAACTCCCACGATGCCTCGTGCCCCTGCGACAGCCGAAGTCCGGCGGCACGGCCCGCCGCGTCGTAGCGATACGACACGGCGTGCCCGTCCACGGTCTCCGTGACGAGCCGCCCCACCGCGTCGTACGTCCGGCTGAGTTCCGTTCCCGGCGCCGTGGCTGCGATCATGCGCCCTGCAGCGTCGAAGCTGTAGCGGGTGACGTCGCCGTCCGCGTCCATCGCCAGCACCCTGCCGACGGGGTCATGGAGGAACTGCTGCCGCCGGCCCTCGGCCTGCGACAGGACGGTCATCTGACCGACGGCATCCCGCTCGTAGTCGATGCGCCGGCCGTTGAAGTCGGTCTCAGCCACGAGATGCCCGACGGGGTTGTACTCGTAGCGCCAGGCGGCTCCGGTCGGTCCGGTGACCGTCGTCAGCCGCATCTGGCCGTCGTACGCGAAGCGATAGGCCGCGCCGTCCGCCTCAGTGCGTCCGACCAAGGTGTTCAAGAACGTGTACTGCCACGTACGCACCGAGCCGTCCGGCGCTTGCTCGCCGCTCAGGTTGCTCTCGAGGTCGTAGCTGAAGGTCCACGTCGCGCCGTCCGGCATGATGCGCGTCAGCAGGTTGCCGCGCGAGTCGTAGTGCTGTTCCGTGACGCGACCGGAGCCGTCAGTCAAAGTACTGATACGTCCTGCCGCGTCGCGCGTGGTGGTCGTGACCGAACCGTCGGGGTCCATTACCCGCACCGGCAACCCGACCGCGTCGCACTCGACGGTGATCGCATGCCCAGCCGGATCGGTCATCCGGCTCAGATATCCGTTCGCGGTGTACTCGTAGGACGTGACGGCGCCCAACGGGTCGGTCTCCGTCGCCAGGCGGCCCATCGCGTCATACGAGTACTGCCATACCGCTCCGATGGCGTCCGTGATCTGCTCGGGCAGTCCCGGTGCGGCCCACGTCGTCGTGGTCTCCGCGCCGTCGGCCATGACCGAGCGGAGAACCTGCCCGAGTCCGTCGCGTTCGAAGGTGGTCGCGCGTCCCATTTCGTCGACCACCGACAGCTGGTTCCCATACCGGTCCAGCTCGCGCAGTTCGACGTTGCCGGCCGGGTCGGTGACCGCCACGATCCGGCCGCGCTCGTCGTAGCCGTAGCGCGTGACGTTCCCGTCGGAGTCGGTGACGAGGGTGAAGCGCTCTTCGTCGTGGTAGTCGAACGACGCGGTCAGGAACCCGTGGTTACCCTGGCCGTGGACGACGCGGCCGCGCTCGTCGTAGGTGTAGTGGTAGTCCATCCCGAGCCGGTCCTGCCAGCCGGTGATCCGGTTCTGCTCGTCCCAGGAGTACTGGAGGGAGTTGCCCTCGGGGTCCATGACGCGGCTCAGGCGGCCGCGTTCGTCGTAGCCGAATCCGATGAGCAGAGCGGATTCCGCGTCATCGCCAACCAACCTCAGGGCACTGATGCGCTGCCCGGATGCCGTCTCGCGGAGGTCCACAGCGACTCGGTAGCCGCCCGAGTGCCGCACCTCGACCGGCGTCCCGAGGGCGTCACGGATGTACTCGACACGGTTGCCGCTCCGGTCGCTCATGGCTATGAGGTCGCGGATCTGCCCGGTGTCCTCGCTGTAATGCACTGTCGGGAAGTGCCATGTGTAGCCGCGTATCGGATCACTGATACGTATCTCGTCGGCCGCGGTGTCCCAGACCAGCGGCCAAGGGGCGCCTTCGCGCGGGTAGACCGTGTCGCCGGGCTCGCTTGGCAGCGCGTAGTGCAGGGTCTGCGCGTCGTCGCCGACGAAGTGGATCCCGGCGGCGTTCACCGACAGCCGTTGGTCGAGCGTCGAGGCCCAGCCGGGTCCGAACAGGCGCCCGGTGTCGTACTTCGAGGCGTAGGCGCGGCGCAGGATCAGCGGCAGGACGCCCGGCAGCACGACGTCGTCGTCCCAGGTCAGCATCTGGCCCGAGACCACGTCGACGGGGTCGCCGTCCGTGGTGGCGCCGGCATTGCCGTCGACCTCCTGGCCACCCCTCTCGGCGGTTGAAGCCGCATCGCCTTCAGCGTCCTTCTCCGCGCTGCCCAGGAGGTTGCGCCCCTCGCCTTCGGCCTCGCCCCCGAGCTTGCCCAGCATGCGTCCGCCGACGAACTGTAGGCCGAGCATCCCGGCGCCCATGAGCGCGTCGCCCCAGTGGCCCTGCATCGCGTCGCCGGTGATCTTCATGGCAGTGCCGGCGATGGCGATGATGTTGTCGGCTTCGGCGAGGGCGGCGGTGACGACGTCGACGCCGGGGATCCAGGAGGTGGCCAGCGCCAGGATGTCGAGGAAGGGGGCGAGTTCGTTGGCGATGTCGGCGATTTCGCCGCCGACTTCGGACAGGACCTCGCCGACGTGTTCCCACCAGTGTTTGTTGTGGATGCCGTCGGATTGGGCGTGATGCAGGGCACTGCCACAGGTCTTCGCCGCGTTGATGCGGTCGTTGTAGGCGTCGTTGGCTTGCTTGGCCAACGCGGCCATGTGGGCTTTGGCGTTGTTCAGGTTGGTCTGCGCGGTGTCGTGCGCGGTCTGGGCATCCGTAACAGCCTGCGGGTTCGGCGTTGTGGCATGGCTCTGCTGTGCCGTCTTCAAATCAGTGGCAGCGTTGTTGGCGTTGCTGGTGGCGCGTTGCAGATTCGAGTTGGCGTCTTGTGCCTGACGCAGCGCGGTGTCGGCTTTGGTTTGCGCCGCCTGAAGCTGCGGCGCATACGCCGACAGCGCATCGGAGGCTTCGCTGTAGGACGTGTACAGCTTCTGCAGCCGCCCCGGCAACGGACCGAACTGGCCCTTGAACGCATCAGCAGTCTGACCCACCCACTGCAACGCCGTAGCATCCGACCCGAACGAGTTCAGGCTGTGATACGCCGCTTCCGCATCGTGGGCAAAGTCCCCGAAGGCTTTCGCCAGCGCCTGCACCGATTCCACCACGCCGGGAGTCGGATCCCCATCCAACCCCAGAACATCCCACCCCGTCGGACGCGCCATTGGTAAGCTCCCCGTTTTTCGCTCTGCCCCGCCCTGCCCATTACATGGCAGACAATGGCATGGGAGTGTACAAGCTCGTCACGACTGTGCGGAGTCTGGCACTCCTGTTTGCCCTGTACGCGGAACAGCCCTCGCTCTGCGTCTGCCGCAGTTCAAGGGCTGTTCCGGAAGAGGCGCGACGGTCCACCGGGGAGGTCGACCGTTGAGCTGGGTCAGCGCGCCTGCTGCCCGCCTGTCCGCTCCGTCGCCAGGGCGGCGAGTTCACGAGCGACCGCGCTGTTGTGCGCGGCGGCGTCGGCGCGGGCCTTGGACGGGGCCCAGCGTCCGGTGAGCAGCCAGATGGACGGCAGGAAGAGCAGCTGGCCGACGAAGCAGATCCACCACCAGCGCTGCCATTGCGACGGACTGTCCTTGGCGGCCTTCTGCACCAGCGGTGCTTCCTTCTGCAGGTGGGTCAGCGCCGACGTCACCGCGGGGTCCTTCAGGCCGCGGCCGTAGGTGTTCAGGAACGTCAGGTCGGCTGCCGGGACGGTGCCCAGCGCTGTGAGCTTCGTCAGCGCCTGCTGGAGTATCGGGCCGTCGGTGCGGAGCAGGGCCAGGTCGGTCGGCGGGACTTGGGCCAGCGCTTGCAGGTCCGCGGTGGCCGTGGCGACCGGTACGTGCAGTCCGGCGGCTATCTCGCCGACAGCCTTGCCCAGCGTCCCCGGGTCGGGCGCGCCACCGGTCGCCAGCGCCGCCTGGGTCGCCGGGTCGAGCGTGGCGGCGGTGGCGAGCTGCGCTTGGTAGCGCGTGCTGAGCGTCTGCACCTGGGCGATTTCGAGGACTGATTTGCCGGAGACCTCGCTCAGCGCGGTGGCCCGGGTCAGCTGGTCGTTCGGATTCGCGATGAGGGCGGCGGAGGTTGCCGGGCTGAGCTGTGCGGCGGTCGCGAGTTCGGAGGCGTCCTGGGCGGCGAGCGTCTGCGCGCGGACCGCGATGCTCGGGTCCGCTGCCACCGCCTTGACGATCGCGTTCTGCGACGCGTTCAGGGTCGGGTCCTGGCCCGAGACCGCGGCAGAGACCCCCGGTCCCCGGTCGACCAGGGTCTCGGCGGACGGAATCGCGACGGGAAGCGAGCCCAGCGCCGCCACGACGATGATGCGCAGCGTCGCGCCCCAGATCGCGAGGCCGGTGGCCATGGCGGCAGGGCTGTGCTGCTCCACGGTCTCGGTGAACGCCGCCATCCACGCCGCGAAGGCGATCGCGCCGCCGACCGAGATGAGGACGATGATCCAGGCGAAGTGGTAGTAGCTGGTGTCGGCGTGCGAACTGGCATTGGCGAACAGCGCCACGCCGACGGTGCTGATGAGCGCGCCGACCAGCATGAACGGCTTGCGCACGCGCAGCCGGTCGGACAGCACGCCGGCGACGATCAGGGCGCCGGCCTGGAAGCCCCAGTACCAGTTTCCGAGGGCGTTCGCGCGGGCCAGGCTGTAGCCGAAGGTCGTGGAGTAGAAGACTATGAACAAGCCGACAGCCATGTAGAAGAACAGCAGGAAGACGCCGATCCCGAACGCCGATCCGATCACGTCGGCGCGCAGCACCTGCCGCCACCGGCCTTCGGTCTCCCGCTCCGGGTCGATACCGCGGGCCCGCGCCTCGACCACGGCCTGGTCCCGCAGGCTGACCATCAGCTGGTCGCGCAGCCGCGGCGCCAGTTCCCGCAGCCCGAAGAAGGCGATCACGAACACCGCCAGGCCCACGATGCCGCAGAACCGGAACTGGTACTGCCAATCGGGATGCGCGTTCAGGGTGTTGCTCGAGACCTCGGTCACCAACAGGGAGCCGACGACCGGACCGAGCGTCCAGAAGCCCATCGCCGAGGCCCGGCCGACCTGCGGCGAGAAGTCGCGCACCAGCGCCGGGCTCGCCACCAGGACGACGCCCTCGACGACGCTGACCAGGCCGAACAGGAGCAGGTATGTCAGCTTGCTGTGAGCGTTGGGCAACGCGAACAGCACCAGTAGTCCGGTCAGGGCCAATCCGTAGACCACCAGGTTCGCGCGTCCCCAACGGTCTGCGAGCCCGGCGACGATCGACCCCACCGCGCCGAGCCCGTAGCCCGTCACGATGATGCCGATGAGGTACGCCAAGGACATGTGCAGCTGCGCGGCGATCTGCGTCGACACCGCGTTCTGCACAAAGAGCTCGTAGTACAAGGTGACCGTGGTGATCACGACGATGCCCAGATAGAGCGCCCGTGCTCCGTTACCGGGATACCGGTCGAGTTGGCGTCCCCATAGCCCGCGCTTGGCTTCGATCGGCGGCGCGGCCGGGATGGTCGGTGCTGACATGTGGGTACCTCTTCTAAGGGGGAGGCGGCAGTCCGCGAGTGTCAGATCGCGGGCGGGTTCTTCGGCTTCCGGCCGTCACTGTGCGCGCGACCGGAAGAATTGCGCGCCGCCCGACCGGACGCATTACGCGCCGCCCGCCCCTTGCGAGGCGCAGTACGTCGGACGTCGTCGATGATGAGCACGGCGAACGCCTCAGGGATGTCACAGCTCCGCGCGATATGCGAGGCGGACGAGTCGTTCCGCGCCAGGTAGTAGGCCCGCTGAATCAAAGGACTGAAGCGCTCCCGCGGCCGCCGAGGCAACTCCCCGACACGCGAGCCAGAGCGCGAAGCAGACCGAGGGGCAGCCTCAGCAGCCCGCACCTCCGCCCGCTTGAAACTGGCCTCCATCGCCACCGTGATGACCACCACGACCGTCACCATCGTCAGCAACCCAGCCGTGATCCCCCGCACCCGCGCCGGCATCACCGTCACCACCGCGACCTGCAACGCCACAAAGGCAACACAAACCCTGACAAGCCGCATACTCCCGGCACGCCGCCGAGTCCGCTCGGCATTCGTTGCGGTATCGCCCATCAGCCAGCCCCGCCCTAGTAAGTCAAACCCCTAATACAGACCCCATCGCCGACCCAGCACCTCAGTCCCCGCCCGCCACCCCGGACGCACGCCGCGCCCCGCCGTTCGCCACAGCCGGGTCACCTTGCGGTGCGGCATGCCGATAGTCGGCGTCGGTATCGGTGTTGGAGCCGGAGCCGGAGCCGGAGTACGAGAACATCGCGCCAGGCATGACCCAGCCAGTCATCTCCAGCGCGTACTGCACCACGTCCTGAGGCGTGTACGGCGGTCGTTGACAGCTCGCACGAACACCTGAAGCCTGTCGTCTCCCCATGCCGCTCATCGTGACGACGCAGTCGCCGAAGAGCTTCTCCATCATTGCCGGGTGAGGGCGACGCATCTCATGGCCGCGATCGTGACGGGAGGTTTCGTCGCCGTAAGCACGCGCGGTAACGGCAACGTAAGCACTCGCCGACCAGCATGGCGGCATGATTCGAAAGCAACGACTCGTATCAGGGTTCGCAGTCCTCGCGGTGGCCGCGTCCGCTGTCGGGACTGCCGCGACGTGGGCTGCCGCGGCGCCCCTGCCGTCCGAGGCGGTGGTGGGTGCTGTGCCGAGTTGGACTGGACAGGCGACTGACCTGGGTGCGACCAGCGGGCAGCAGCAACTGACGACGACGCTCTATCTCGGTGGTCAGGATCCGGCTGGGCTGGCTGCCTATGCGCGCGCTGTGTCGGACCCGCGTAGCCCGGCGTTCCATCACTACCTGTCCGCTGCGGAGGCCTTGCGGCGCTTCGGGCCGGACCCCGCGCGTGCCGCCGAGGTCGCGGGGTGGCTGAAGCGCGCTGGTTTCACGGTTACCAGTCCCGATCCGCAAGAGCTGGTCGCTCAGGGCAGTGTCGCGGCCGCCGACAACGCGTTCGGGGTCGCGCTGCATGACTACCGACTGGCTGGCAACGCGCGGCGCGCCCCGCAGTCACCGCCTCGGGTACCAGCCAACCTGGCTACCGCTGTGGTCGGTATATCAGGGCTCGATACGACGCCGTCGACCCTGCAGCTGGACGATCTCGGCGCCGCATCCGGCTCTACGAGCGCCGCGACCTGTTCCGACTACTTCGGCCAGCAGCCCGCGACCAGCGTGCCCGCCGCGTATGGCGCGACCCCGCCCTGGAGCGTGTGCGGCTACGCCTCGACGCAGCTGCGCGGCGCCTACGGACTGACCGCCGCCGGGCTCGACGGCAGTGGGTCCACCGTCGCCATCGTCCTGGCGGGTGCGGTGCCCGACATGCTGTCCGATGCGAACGCGGTCGCCGCGCAGCAGGGCGGTGCGGCGTTCCGGCCGGGGCAGTACAGCGAGGATCTGTTGTGCAGCGCTGATGACAGCTGCACCGGCGCGAAGGCGGACGGCTTCCGCAGCGAGGAGATCCTCGACGTCGAGGCCGTCCACGCGATCGCGCCCGGGGCGAACGTCCGCTACGTCGGAACCTCGACCGCGGGCACGGACGCGTCGGCCTCGCTGCTGGCCGGGCTCACCGATGTCGTCGATCGGCATCTGGCGGACGTCGTCAGCGATTCCTGGTACCTCAAGGGCAGCGACTCGGGAATCCCCGCAGACGTCGTCGCAGAGTACGAACATGTCTTCCAGCTCGGCGCCGTCGAGGGCATCGGCTTCGCCTTCGGCGCCGGCGACGCGGGCGACCAGAGCTTCGAGTCCGCCGACGGCCACCCCAGCGTGAACTTCCCGGCCGCCGATCCGTGGGTGACCGCGGTGGGTGGCACCAGCCTGGCTGTCGACGCGCACGACGGCTACGCATGGGAGACCGGCTGGGGCGACAAGGCGGCGACGCTGACCGCTGACGGTACCGGCTGGAACCAGGCGCCCGGCGCCTTCATCGGCGGAAGCGGCGGCGGTCGCAGTACGCGCTTCGCGCAGCCCTTCTACCAGCGGGGCACTGTTCCGGCGGCGCTGAGCACCGGCGCTACAGGCGGCGCGATGCGGGTGCTGCCGGACATCGCCGCGGACGCCGACCCCTACACCGGACTGCAAACCGGAGCCTGGCAGGTTCCAGCCGGCGACGGCTCGCCGGTGTGGAAGAACAGCACGAACGGCGGCACCAGCCTCGCAACGCCGCTGATCGCGGGAATCGAAGCGGCAGCGCAGCAGGCCGAGCACGGCGTGCCGATCGGGTTCGCCAACCCCGTCCTCTACGCGCTGCCGATAGGGCTCCTCCACGATGTCACCGATCACCCGCTCGGCGCGGGCACTCCGATTGCGGTCGCCGTCCCCGTCGCCAAGGTGAAGAACGCGCAGGGCCCCGGACTCATCACCTTCGGTCTGGACACTGGTCTACAGGCCGGACCGGGCTATGACGACGTCACCGGCTTGGGATCGCCGAGTGCCGCGTATCTCAAGGCGTTCCGGCGCTGGCACTGAGCGCGCGCCTCGACGTCCGAGCAGGGCGGTCGCGCGCATCATCGTAGGCTGATACTCACCGCCAGGCCGCCCTGCCGTCCGGGCCGGACGCGAATCCGGCCGCCGTGGGCCGTCGTGATGGCCCGGACGATCGACAGGCCGAGCCCGGACCCTTCGCCGCGCGATCCCCGTTCGAAGGGCTCGAACAATCGCGCTACGTCCCCGGGCGGGACCGGCCGTCCCGAGTTCTCGATCCGCAGCGTTCGATCGGTGCCGACGTCCACCTCGACTGTTCCGCCTGGCTGGTTGTAGGCGATCGCGTTGCGCATCAGATTGCCGACCAGATGGCCCAACAGCACCTCGTCGCCTAGGACCAGCACCGGCGACGGGGACTCGGCGTGCGGCTTCGTTCGCGTCACCAGGCGGACCCCGGCTTCGTCCGCGTCCTCCGCATACCGCGCTACCTCCGCGGCGACAAGGAGATCCAGCCTGACCGGTTCTCGCTCGTGCACTCCGCTCTCGCTGCTCGCAAGGAGCAGCAGGCCGTCAATCAGCTTCTGCGTCCGGATGTTCGCCGTCAGGAGCTGCTCCCGTACCTCTGCCAGTTCCGCAGGAGTCGGGTCCTCCAGCCCGATCTGGATGGCGGCTCGCTGGACGGCCAAGGGAGTGCGCAGCTCGTGCGAGGCATTCGCCGCGAACCGGCGCTGCCCGGCGATCATGGTGTGGACCGGTCGCAGCGCGCGCCCGGCCATCCACCAGCCGAGGGCGCCGGCGAGGACCGTCAGGGCGGCCAGCGACCACAGGCCGTAGACCAAGATCTGGTGCACCGCATTGGCGTTCGCCTCGGCGACGGCGTGGGTCGCCGCCTCCCGCGCCGCCGTTAGCTTCGCGCTATCGGTCAGGGCGCGAGAATCGCCGCTGTTCGGCGTCACGATGATCTCAGCGGTCTTGTTCGGCAGTCGCGCTTTGACCAGCAGATAGGCGACGCCCATCAGCACCGTCCCGCCGACCAGGAACACGGTGGTCAGCGCCGCTGTCAGTCGGCACTGCGCCGAGTTTCGCAAGACGCGGAGACACGTCGCGGGGTTCATGAGATCCGGTACCCGGAGCCGATCACCGTTTCGACGACGTCCGGTTTCCCGAGCTTGCTCCTGAGCTTGCTGAGCGTGACGCGGACCGTGTTGGTGAAGGGGTCGGCGTTCGCGTCCCACACGCTTTCCAGGAGCCGTTCGCTACTGACGACCGTTCCGTCGGCCGCGAGCAGCGCCTCCAGAATCCCGAACTCCTTCAACGACAGCGGTAAGTAGGTCCCGTCCCGAAAAGCCTGCCGCCGACCACTGTCCAACCGAATCCCCGCTCGCTCCAGCACCGGCGGCAGCGGCGCCTGCGCACGTCTTCCCAGCGCCAGCACCCGCGCCACCAACTCGTCGTAGTCGAAGGGCTTGGGCAGGTAGTCATCGGCGCCCAGGTTGAGCCCCGCGACCCGCTCAGTCGGCGCAGCCGCCGCCGTCAGCATCAGAATCCTGACCCGCGCCCGGCCGGCAGCCAGCCGGCGACACACCTCGTCCCCATGCACCTCAGGCAGATCGCGATCCAGCACCAGCACGTCATAGTCATCAACAGCCAGCCGCTCCAGCGCCTCACCACCATCAAGCGCGACATCCACAGCCATCGCCCGCCGACGCAACCCCTTCGCAAGCAACGCCGCCAGCGCAGGCTCGTCCTCAGCGATCAGAACCCTCACGGACCCTCCTTACCGCGCTCCGGGTTTCGTCCGTGTAAGCCACTCACGAGCTGGCGCCTGGTTCATTTCCGGACGAACGGCTCCTCGCCAAGAATCACCGAGGCAATCATCGACGCCGCCGCACTCGCCCTGATCCGCGTCGGCGCGAACGAGTAAGAGATCCGCCCGCGCTGGGCGGAGAGGTAGACCAACCGCCCCCCCGTCAGCGTCGCAGCGTACCGACCATCAGAGGCGAACACCGTCTCCCCATCAAGCCGACCCACCTGAACCCCCGCCTTGTCGAACAGATTCCCCCCGACCTCACGGATCGGCGCACCCATCTTCGTATAGAGCAACCGCTCCATAAGTCACCCCTCACACGCGGCATACGTCTGCGACGCCGAAATAGAAGCCTAGATGGGGTTTCACTCAGAGCGCGAGAAGCAGGATCAGCCCTCCGGCCACCGTGAGGACCGCCCCGAACCGGCCGAGGAATACTGCCAGCTCCCGCTGGTTCGCAGCGTTCGTCCGGCGCCGCGCGATAACCGTCGATCGCTCATCAGTCGTGAAAACGGTGAAACGGTCATGCTTCGCCGGAGCCAGCATCACCGACCCGTTCTGCTGCCTGGTGGACCCGAGCACGTACACCTGTCGACCAGCGACGAGACGGATCTCCCACAGCTGAAGCGTCTCACTCCGACGGGTGTCGTCCAAGAACTTGCGCGGTACGAGCGACTCGACGCGACCGCTCGGATCCGAGCCGAGTACACGATAAGTCAGCTCGGTGGCGACCGGGTCGTCCAGATTCGGGGCACTGATGAGGAAGGCAGGGTCGACGAGAACCGCTCCGGAACTGTCGCTGAGCGCGGGCGGGCCCGGGGCGGCATAGGTGAAAAGCACGTCCTCGGGCGGCGGACTCTCGTCCTTGCTACGGCTAGGCGAGCGAACCAGCTGGATGCGATACCAGGCGCACTCGACCTCACTGACCGGCGCCCGAACCGGACCCCCCAGGCCGAAACCGACCGTGCCCAGCACCGCCACCCGCCGCACGCCGGCCCGCAACGTGCCAATGGGAACGATCGCCGTCCCCTCGACAAGCCGGCGCGCCCGATTCGAACCCATCTTGAGCGCCAGCGACGTGCCGCTCGCGATGAGCAAGCAGATACCCAACAGAGCCACCAGGACTCCGGCAGTAACCATGCCGCCAGAGTAGAGACGTCGAACGAAGATTCGGCGACATGCAGACCAACGGCGATGGTCGCGAGGTGACGCACGAGCGGTCAGCAGCACGGGGGGTGCGTGCGTCACGGGGTAGCTGGCGCGTCGTCACATCAAGAGAACCAGGTAAAGGAAAAGACTGACGCGGGGACCGCATCTGAGACCCCATGCCGAAAGGGCGGTAACCGAGTCAACCGGTTGCCGCCCTTCACCAGCGGTGACGGTGGGATTTGAACCCACGGAGGCTTGCACCTCACACGCTTTCGAGCCCCGGGAGGAGGTGTCGCAGGTCTCGCATATGTGTACTGACCTGCGGCGTGGCGGAATCATGCGATTGGGCCGAGCTCTGCGACGTGCGCGTGAACTTCGGAATGCAACCCGGAATGCAACCCGGAATGCAACCCATCGAACCTTCGTAGCCGTGATTGCTACCTACCGATCGCGGGTCGTTCGTCCGGCAGTGGGGTTGGGTGACCCGCCCAGGACAGCGGGTCAGAACACCTGGATGCCGGTGGCGGAGTTGGACAGCCATTGCGACCACGACAGCGTGTAGTCGGCGTAGCCGTTGGACTGGCTCACCTTCTTGCTGGTGCCCTTGACCGTCACCGGGTCCCCGACCTGGACAATGTTCCACAGCACTGCTGCGTCGGCTTCCGAGAGGTGGATGCAGCCGTGTGAGACGTTCGCCTTGCCCAGTGAATCGTCCCACCATGCTGAGTGGATGAAGGTGCCGCTGTCGGTGAGTTGCAGGTCATGGTACGTCTGGAGGTCGTACCAGCCTGGCCCGCCCTTGGTGCATTGGATGCCGATGGCGCACGAGGTCATCTCGATGTGCGGGACCATGTCCTCGACGGCCATCGTGCCGCTGTAGGTTTCCCAGCCCGTCTTGCCCGTGCCGCTGGCCAGTGTCTTGACCAACGCGCCGTTCTCGTAGACGTTCATCTTGTGCGTCGCCGCGTTGACGACGATCTCGTGGTCGGCGCCGATGGTGAAGTCCAGCTTGCGGTCGGTCGAGCCGAACTGGACGGAGACCTTGGTGCCGGCCGGCCAGAAGCCCTGCGGGCGGAAGTCGACGGTGTTCGAGTCGAGCCAGGACCACGCGCCGTCAACGTGCGGCGTCGTCGTGACCTTCATCGACTTCTCGATCGCCGCGCGGTTCGTCGACGGCACCGTAGAGGCGAAGTCGACGCGGACCGGCATCGCGACACCGACCTTAGAGCCGTCCTTCGGTGACACCGAGGAGATGGAGGGCAGCGTGACCGTCCCGGTCGACTGGCTCGGGGACGTGGTCGGCGCGGCAGGCGTGCTCGGCTTCGCAGCCGCGGTGCTCGGCCCACGGGCGGTCGAGGACGCCGTCGTCGGCGAGGACGCCGTCGTGGGCGCGGCCGACGGCGTGGTGGTCGCTGCCGACGGCGTGGTGGTCGCAGCCGAGGACACCGCTGTCGGAGTCTCGACAGCAGACGAGGTCGGGCTGGGAGCGGCGGCTTCGCTGCTGACAGCTGTACTCGCGCATCCGGTCAGCAGCAGCAGCGACCCGGCGACCGCCGCCCCAGCGAACTTGTTCCCCACCGCAGTTCCCCCTTTGGGCCTACACAATGTTCTCGCCACTCACGACGCGCGGGCCGCGCCTGTGGTTGCTAAGGCGATCGGAAGATTCTCACAGTGACGGCTGAGGCAGCTTGGTTGTCGCCACGGCATGGAACTGTTGAGCCCTGCCGATGCAGCCGCTCGACCGTTCCGGTCTGCGCGGTCTGCGCGGTCTGCGTGGCGGCGGCGCGTTCGGCGCCGGTGGCGACAGCGGTCCCGGACACCGCGGCCTCGGGTGCGGCGTTAGGGGACTGCGCAGGTCCGGCCGACTAACCAGAGTCCTTATTGCCTTGGCGACAGGGGGCCGGACAGGTCCTGCGCCGCCCCGGCCGCAGAATCGGCGATGGGAGTTTCTTGATCTGTCATCCTTCCCGCAGCTGTCCGCACAGCGTTCCTAGGGAGCCGAGGACTGCGACGACGTCTGGGATGGCTGGGCAGGTCGGTCAGTTTGGTGTGGGTCTGGGCGTCTTACGGGCCCACCTCACACGCTTTTGCTGAGCGTGGTCAGGCGCACAAACTGCAACCCGGAATGCAACCCAGGTTTCGGAATCCTAGAACTTCCCGCAAAGAAAGAAGACCCCTGAGTTGCGTTTCCGCAGCTCAAGGGCCGTTCTAGGGGTGGTGACGGTGGGATTTGAACCCACGGAGGCTTGCACCTCACACGCTTTCGAGTTTTGTCGAGTGCTGTTGCGACGGCTGCGAAAGATCGCTGGCGCCGCCTGATTCTCGTCGCGTGGGAAGCCAGTCGACCTCTGCGACTCCGCGCAACTGTCGCAAATGCAACTGAGACTGCAACTCGACGACCGCGTCCGTCCTCATGCCATCAGCGTATGCCGTCGCGAGGCCGCAACCATCTTTGGAAACCAGCGACACGGCATCCGAGTACCAGTGGGCTTACTTCCTGATCGGCACCGCGTTCATGGGAGTCGCGGCAACGCGTCTTCCCACACTGCCAGATTATCGGCAAAGCCTGCCTGTTCCAGGATGGATTTTACTCCCAGCAGGGGAACTACCAGATTTTTCACCAGCCGTAGCCGGCGGATGGTGTCGACATCCAAGGCGCGCCAGTTTGGGGGGACTTCCCGTATCTGCGCTGCGGACAGTGGCACTGCTGTGGAAAACAGGCCGTACATTCGCTGAGGGTTCAGAAGCGCTACATCGGGGTTCGGTCCGCGGAGCCTGAGTAGTACCGACATCAGATTCAGACGGCGGATCGCCGCTTCGTTTCGATCGATGACGCCAGCCTGTTCGGCGCTGTCGAGTGCGACGTCCAGCGCTGTCGCACCGAGATTCAGCTCCTCGGCCGTCAGGGTGCCGCCTTCTTCCGTCAGGCGCGCGGTCAGCAGTTGGACGATCGCGAGCCAGTCGCCGCCGTGCTTGTCGACAGGCGCGGATTCCGAAGCGGTGAGCAGGCTTGACAGCTCGGTCGCGGTCAGGCTGGCCAGCCGATCGAGGTCGGTCATGGGAACAGGACCCCCGCTCCCGAGAACGCGTCTTTACCGATACTGGCCACATTCCATCCAGGTTCGAAGAAGTGTCCGCTGTGGTCGTTGATATCGAGGCCGAAGTAGCCATCGGCTCCTGAACCGGCTATCTCGGCTTCTCCAGCGGCTTGAACAGACGCCCCGCGGGTCAGGACCGAGTGGGATATCTCCTGCCCGTTTACGAACTTCGGCATCACGACGATGCTTCCGTCGTCCTTCACGGCCCATTTCACTGTTCCTGAAGCGATGGCGGAGTCGAATTCGGACGTACCGGGCGAAGATACCACGACTCCGAGACGGTCAGCCTGGGCAAGTTCGGTGTCCAAGGTGCCGGGCATGTTGTTCGGATACATCGTCTGCCCGTTGGGACCTTCGTAGCTGAGCCCAAGCGGGTCGGAGACGGTCAGAGGATTCGGCACATAGGCGTGGTCGTTGGGAGCGGGTACCAGCCCCAGCGGGTCCGGGGTCAGGTATGCCGCGGTTTCCGAGTCGTAGTAGCGGTTCAGGTTGTAGTGCAGGCCGGATTCGTCGTCGTGATATTGACCGGGAAAGCGCAGCGGGCAGTCCACACCGGATTCGGCGGAAGTGCCTATAGTGCGCCCCCACAACGACGTGGTGGTGTGCCAGACGACACGCCCGTCGGGGGTGACGAGCTCGGTGGGCGAGCCGACCAGGTCGGCGACGATGGCGTGGAAGGCCTCGTCGATGACGGTCTGGTCGGCGTCGCCCAGGCGGTTGCGGCGGCGTTGTGTGGCAGGGCGGAACGTACCCGGGTCGTAGTCCCAGGTGAGGGTCACGGTGAAACTTTCGGGGCCTTGTACGCTCTGCTCAGCCAGGCGCGGGCCGTCCCACAAGAAGGTGACCCGATCGACCACCGTTCCATCGTCGGCGAACCTGGTCTTCGCGGTGCGTCGCCCGAGCGGATCGTAGGAGTAGTGCCAGGTGCCGTTTTCCGGGGTGATCACGTGAACCAGCCGGTCTTCGGAGTCCCAGACGTACTGGGTTACCTTGCTGCGCCCATCAAGCGTCCGACGTACGCTCCTGGTCAGCCGGCCTGCCTGGTCGTGCTCGTACCGGGCTCGGGCCGAGCGGCGAATAAGGGTTCTGGTTGCGAAACCGGCTCCCTCTCCCGCAGCGGTAGCAGGGAGGTTTAGTGGGCCCGCGGCATCGTCCTGGACGGTGAGGTTGCCGAACGCGTCATACGCGTAGGACTCGCTCCAACTGTGGGCGCTGATTGCGGTGACGCGCCCGGCGGCATCGGAAGCGATGCGACTGGTGCCGCGCAGGCTGTCCCTGATTTCTTCGGGTACGCCGTCCTGCCGCCAGACCCAGCTGCGCTGGAGAACTTCCTGTACAGCTTTCCCAGTTCTGCTGCCTGCGATTATGAGGTCCGTCTGGGCCGCCTGGTCGTGGTGGCGTCTGCCGCGGCCGACGCTCTGGGCGATCGGCCGACCGACCACGTCATAGCTCCGAGTGAGCCAGACCTCGGAGCCGATGAGCCGCTCGATCTCCCGGCCCGACGCATCGAATCCGAACTCCAGCCGGTCGCCGCCGGTATCGAGCCCGACCGCACGGCCAGCCGAGTCGTATGTCCATGTCGACTCGACGCCTGAGGCAGTCGTGCGGCGGATGAGTCGGCCAGCCAGGTCGTAGCTGTACCGCATTGTGCGGTCGTCAGTGGTGGTGGCGAGGAGTCGGCCCAGTGTGTCGTATTCGTAGGACAGCTCGGAGTTCGGGCCGGTGGCAACCACGAGGCGTCCGGCGCTGTCGTAGGTGTAGCCGTAGTCGCCTTCCGGCGTGTGGCGCGCCACGATTCGGCCTGTGGCGTCGCGATCGAGGGTCAGACGTTGACCGGTTCCAGTGATCCGCGCGCACAGGCGTCCCGCGACGTCATATTCGTAACCGAGACGGCGGCCGATGAAGTCGCTCTCGCCGGTCAGGCGCCCGGCTGCGTCGTAGGTGTACGTCCAGGCCGCACCATGAGGATTGGTGACCGCGACGAGCTTCAGTTCGCTGTCGTAGGTGAAGTTGTGCCGCACGCCGTCCGGACCGGTGCGAGCGGTCAACGTCTCCATGGGGCCCGGTTCGAACCTTGTAGTCGCGCCGATGGCGTCAACGACTTCCAGCAGACGACCGCCATCGTCGTGCCGCCAGGTGGTTCGGGCGCCGTCCGGCAGCGTCCTGGATACTGGCAGGCCCTCGGCGTTCCACTCGAAGGCGGTCACAGCACCCATCGGGTCGGTCAATCGCACCACCCGGCCGGCGAAGTCTCGCTCGACGCGCGTCAGACTGCCGACGGCGTCCAGAACCGTTACGGGCAAGCCAGCGGCGTCCGTTGTGAACCGGGTTACGGCGCCCAACGGGTCCGTGGTCGCGGCTAGCACGCCCTCGGCGGTGTATTCGAACTCGGTGACACCCCCGGCCGGGTCGGTCGCGGACACCAGGTTGCCCCGGTCGTCATGGGCACGTCGCCAAGTCGCGCCGCCCCGCCCGGTGGCTGCGACGACCTGGTGGAGGTGGTTGTACTCGAGCTCGGCAGTCGCGCCATCAGTCGCGACGAGCCTTCGGACGTTGCCCGCTTCGTCCCTGACCAGCGTGGTGCGGGTACCGAGGGCGTCGGTCCGGGACAGGATCATGCCGTAGCGGTCGGTCTCGGTAAGTGTGGTGTGACCCAGCGCATCAGTCTCGGAGCATACGTGGCCGTTTTCGTCGTAGACGAACGTGGTCACGTGACCCAATGAATTGGTATGGACAGTCGTGCGGTGCGCTGGGTCGTAGGTGAACGATCCAGCGAGGAACTGGCCCTGGCCGCGGACGACCCGGCCTATCGCGTCGTAGTGGTAGCCATAGCGGTAACCGGCCTGGTCGGTCCAAGCCGAGATGCGGTCCGTGTCGTTCCACTCGTAACTGAACGGCACGTCGGACGAATTGATCACACCAGTTAAGCGGCCTTGACCGTCATAGGAGAAGCGCTTCATGACCATGTCCGAGCCGGTCTCACGAGCGCCCAGCAATCGCAGGCCGCTGACTCGTGGGCCGGCCGCGCTCGCGATCGTGTCGACAGCGACGCGGTAGGCTGGGTGTTCGAGCCCGGTCGGGGTGCCGTGCTCGTCACGCAGGACGGTGATTCGGTTGCCGTTGCGGTCGGATATCGCGGTCAGGTCGCGGATCTGCCCGAGTTCGCTATTGAAATGTACCGTCGAGAAGTGGCGGGTCTGCCCGGACCACGGGTCGGTGATGCGGATCTCGTCCAGCTCACGGTCCCATATCAAGGGCCAGCGGCTCCCGCGCTCGGGCAGCAGCTCCTCATCGCCGTTGGGGATCGAGTAGTCAAGGCGTTGGGCATCGTCGCCGGCGAAGTGAATTCCCGCCTCGTTGATCGACAGACGCTGATCCAAAGTCGACGACCAGCCGGGGCCGAACAGGCGGCCGGTGGTGTACCCGGAGGCGTACGCGCGCCGCAACACAACGGGTAGTACACCCGGCAGTTCCAGGTCGCAGGCATCCGTGAGCATCCAGCCCGATACCACGTCGACAGGGTCGTCTGCGATGTTCGCGGGTTCGTTGCCCTCAGCGGTACGGGCTGCGGCGCCTTCTTCGCCTTCAAGCGCACCAGCCTCCCCCTCAAGACCTCCGGCCTCGCCTTCGACCGCTTCCGCTTCCGAGCCGAAGGCCCGGGCGCCGACGAAGGTGAGGGCGAGCATGCCGGCGCCGAGGAGGGCGTCGCCCCAGTGGCCTTGCATGGCGTCGCCGATGGTGGCCATGGCGGTGCCGGCTAGGGCGACGATGTTGTCGGCTTCGGCTAGGGCTGCGGTGACGACGTCGACGCCGGGGATCCAGGAGGTCGCGAGGGCGATGATGTCCAGGACGGGGGCGAGCTCGCCGGCGATTTTGCCGATCTCGCCGCCCCATGTGGACAGGTCCTCGCCGACGTGCTGCCACCAGGACTTGTTGTGGATGCCGTCGGATTGGGCGTGATGCAGGGCGCTGCCACAGGTTTTGGCGGCGTTGATGCGGTCGTTGTAGGCGTCGTTGGCCTGCTCGGTCAGTGCTGCCATCTGCGCCTTGGCGTTGTTCAGGTTCGTTTGTGCGGTGTCATGCGCGGTCTGCGCGTCGGTAACCGCTTGCGGGTTCGGTGTCGCGGCGTGGTTCTGCTGCGCGGTCTTCAGATCCGTCGCCGCGTTGGTGGCGCTGGTGGTGGCACGCTGCAGATCGGCATGCGCATCCTGAGCCTGACGCAGCGCCGTGTCGGCTTTCGTCTGCGCTGCCTGCAACAACGGCCAATACGCCGAAAGCGCATCGGAGGCCTCGCTGTAGGACGTGTACAGCTTCTGAAGGCGACCGGGCAGGGGACCATATTTGCCCTTGAACGCCTCAGCGGTCTGACCCACCCATTCCAGCGCCGCAGTGTCCGAACCGAAGCTGTTCAGGCTCCGATACGCCGCCTCCACGTCGTGGGCGAAGTCCCCGAACTCCTTCGCCAACGCCTGCACCGACTCCACCACACCAGGCGTCGGATCCCCATCCAAACCAAGAATGTCCCAACCAGACGGACGCGCCATCCCCCGAGCCCTCCCATGATCCGAGACACGAACTACCTACGTGTCTCGCTATCCACCCCGTAACCGCCACACTGGGCACCAAGCCTACAAAGCTACTGACGCCCCAAGTAACCCCCAATCGCGCACCGGTTACGTACTGTGTGCGCGCTTGCATCCAGTCGCACCGCACGGTTCCTCCGCGTTTCGGCGTCCGACCAGGGCAGCGGTCGCTCCTACTGCAGAGGCGAACAAGTTGTCGGATCGACTGAGCTGCCCCGAAGGGCTAAGGTTCACAACTGTTTATAACGCGTAGGCGCTGGTGAATGGCCTGGTCAGAGGATGGCCGCGAGGTTACGTCCTGGGATGTGGTGTATCGGTTAGCTCTGATGGGCGTATCGCCGATAGCTGAGGCGGTCATCGGGTGATCCTTCGAGATGGATTGATGATCTTGAAGGAAGAGGACCCGATGACCGCTTTGACCAGTGTGCCTGCCGGTGACGACTTCGAGCGGCAACTCGCCGCGGCCGAGCCGGACGTGTTGCGGGCGATGGTGAAGTCGTTCGCTGAGGCGTTGATGTCAGCCGAGGCCGACGCAGCCTGTGGCGCGCCCTACGGCCAGGTCAGCGCCGATCGCACCAACTCCCGCAACGGCTACCGCACCCGGGCGTGGGATACCCGGGTGGGCAGCATCGAGCTGGCAGTGCCCAAGCTGCGGACCGGCTCATACTTCCCGGAGTGGCTGTTGGAGCGGCGTCGCCGGGCCGAGCAGGCGCTGATGTCGGTGGTCGCCACGGCGTATCTGCTGGGCGTCTCCACGCGGCGGGTGGAGCGGCTGGCCGCCGAACTCGGGGTGACGCAGCTGTCCAAGTCACAGGTGTCGGCGATGGCCAAGCACTTGGATGAGCAGGTCGCCGCCTTCCGTAACCGTCCGCTGGACGCAGGGCCGTATCCGGTGCTGTGGATCGACGCCCTGACCCAGAAGGTGCGGGAGAACGGCCGGGTGGTCAACGTGCACGCCCTGGTCGCGGTCGGGGTCAACGGCGACGGCGGCCGGGAGATCCTGGGCATCGACGTGGCCTCGGCCGAGGACGGCGCCGGCTGGCTGGCGTTCCTGCGCTCGCTGACCGCCCGCGGCCTTGCCGGGGTGCAGTTGGTCATCTCCGACGCGCACCGCGGCCTGGTGGAGTCCATCGGCGCCGCGATCGGCGGTGCCACCTGGCAGCGCTGCCGCACGCACTACGCCAGGAATTTGATGAACCAGGTCCCCAAGACCGCCCAGCCCTGGGTGGCCACGCTGCTGCGCACCATCTTCGAGCAACCCGACGCCGAGGCCGTGCACGCCCAAGCCGGCCAGGTCATCGCCGCATTGGAGGCGAAGTTTCCCAAGGCCGCCGCACACCTGGACGAGGCCCGGGCCGACCTGCTGGCCTTCACCGCCTTCCCCCACGAGATCTGGCGGCAGATCTGGTCCAACAACCCGCAGGAACGACTGAACAAGGAGATCCGCCGCCGCACCGACGTCGTCGGCATCTTCCCCGACCGCGCCTCGGTGATCCGGCTAGTGGGCGCCGTGCTGGCCGAGCAGAACGACGAATGGGCCGAGGGCCGCCGCTACATGGGACTGGAAATCCTGGCTAAGATCCAGCGCACAGGCCAAGGCCCCGCCCCGGACACAGCACCAGCGGCCGCCCTGATCGCCTAACAACAAACAGGATCACCCGCTGGCCACCCCATACACCACCAGCGCGGACGTGACCTGGCCGCGATCTGTCTCAGTTGCAGTCTCATGGTTTTGGGGCAGTCTGCACAGACTGCGTACGTCGCAGCGGCCCGATAAGCAAAACAACCCTTGTTCTGCGTTTCCGCAGCTCAAGGGATGTTCCCAGAAGCGGTGACGGTGGGATTTGAACCCACGGAGGCTTGCACCTCATACGCTTTCGAGGTCTGTCGACGACTACTGCGAGAGCTGCGCAAGATACCTGACGCCGCGTGATTCGCGTGCCGCGAGGAGCCTGTCGATCTCTGCAATGTCACGCGGCTGTCGCAAATGCAACTGAGACTGCAACTGGGACGACCACGGTCCATCAAGGCCTGATCTTGGAGCCGCCCCCGCGCTGCAGGCAGGGCCGGCGAGTTGGCTACTGGATCTTGCCGTCAACCGCAGACGCGATGTCGGATATGACGCTGTTGCTCACGGCTTTCTGTCCCCCGAAGACAGTGACGGCGGTCAGCGCGTTGGCCCAGCCCGACAGTTGGTCGCGAGTCGGTGCCGTGAGCGTTTCGCTCTCGGTGATCAGCAGCGGTATGCCGGCGTTGGCTGCGTAGGCGCCACCGGTCAGCGCGTCTGGGAACGACTCTCCGGAGGCGATCCCTGCACCGGTCGGAGCGTGGCCGGTGACCCGGGCGACCGCGCCGGCCACCGCGGCGGCGGTTTCGTACCTGGTCTGCCCCGCCAGGGGTGTGACGGTTTCGCCGGCCGTGTTCAGCTTGCCCACGGCCCTTTGTGCCGCGCCGCCGACCGCGTCGATCGCCGGGTGCGCCAGCACGAACGCCGCGGTGGCCGGGTCGAGGGCGTCGCCGCCGGACAGCACGATCGGGGCGTTCTCGACGGCGCCCAGCGGACCGGCCGCCAGCGCGTCCGGGAAGTCCTTGCCGGTGGCGACGATGACGTGCGAGGTGCTCCCGAACGCCGAGGCGACCGCACGCGCGGTGCCGTAGCGGTCGTCGCCCATGTAGCGGACCACGTGGTAGCCGGCCGCGCGGAGCCCGGATTCGATCGACGGCGCACCGCCGCGTCGCCGCCCAGGATGTAGACAGTCTTGGCGGGCGAGGGGCCGCCGGTGACCCGGGCGATCTCGGCGCTGGTGGTCCGGTCCAAAGTGGTGGGATCAGTGAGCAGCAGCGGGCCGTGGACGTGCGCGGCCAGCGGGACGCCGGCCAGGGCGTCAGGGGCCTGATCGCCACGCGCTAGGACGACGGCATTCGCGCTGCCGTCCTTCCACTGGGCCTGCGAGACCAGCAGCGAGGTCTGGTACCGGTCGCTGCCGCCGATGCGCTTGACAGTGGCGTGAGTCGCCGGAGGCGGGGGCGGTGCGGACGACGGCAGGGTGACCGTGATCTTCTGGGTCAGCGGTGTGGTCATGGGCCAGCCCAAGGAGTCGGCGCCCATGAAGGTGACGGTGTAGGTGCCGCTCTTGGCGTAGGTGTGGATCTGTTCGACGCTTCCCAGGTTCGGGTCGCCGATCTTCCAGGTGATCGCGGGAGAGCTGTCACCGAAGGACAGGGTGTACGAGCCGATCGGCGTGCCGTTCGGCGGGGTGTTGATCTCCGCGTAGACGGTCCCGGGCGGGTCGAAGGAGTTCTGGGAGACGACGAGATCCAACGTCGGGGCGAAGACCTGCTTGGCGATGGTGATCGAGAAGGGGAGCTTGAACGTGCGGCCCAGGCCGTCGACAGCGGTGATGCTCCCGTTGAACGTGCCGTCCGCGCCGTAGGTGTAGGACGGCGTGTTCGGCGGCGGGTAGGGAAGGGTCCCGCTCGAGTGCCCGTCGCCGTAGTCGGTGGTGAAGCTGACGATCGGCGACCAGCTGTCGTTCTGCGAGTTCAGCCAGACGTTCGCAGTCCGATACGTGTCGGGCGTTTGGCCGGGCACGGCATAGACGTTCAAGGTGGGGATGGCGCTCCGGACGAACTCGACCGCGCCCCGGTCGGCGAAGGTGTAGGACCCGTGGCCGGTGTCCGCCACCGCCGGATCGTCGATGTGACCGGCGGACGGCTCATTGCGCGGGCCCGAGTCCGCCGAATCGATGGCCGGCGAGCTCGGCGTCAGGTTGTAGTTGGTGCGGACATACCCGCCGGAGGCCACAGCGGTCGCGAATCCGGGATCGGCCGTCAGGTCGTATTGGCCGTGACCCGCGCTGTCCAGTGCCGCCGCGTCCGTGAACGATTGGCCCTGCCACTGGACGGCGACGCCGGCGTCGTTCGCGGTGATGATGTTCGAGTCGAGCGTCGCCGGAGTGCTGGAGGCCGTGACCGACACGCCGACGCCGGGGACCGAGGCGCAGGTACGCGCGTTGCTGATGATGTTGTTGGCAATGTCGACGTCCGACGACGCCCCGCTGACACTGACCCCGGTACCGCAGTTCTCGTCGATGGTGTCGGACACGACGTCGACCATCCGGGAGTCGGTGACCTGCACCCCGCCTCCACCGCTGTCGAACGTGTCGCCCGAGATGACGACGCCGCTCGAACCACCCTCGACGCCGAGGCCGGGCCCGCCGTCGTTCGAGAACACGGACCTCGCCACGGTCACGTTCATCACGTTGTCGAGGCGCACCGCCGGAACCGTCGGGTCAGGCGTCGCCGCCCCGAATTGGGAAGCGGCGAACAAGCCCTGGTTGATGGTGACATCGGACGACCCGGAGATCCGGACGGCCTCGCCGGTCTGCTTGCCGAAGCGCACACCGTTGAACGTGATGTCGTGCTGTCCGGTGATGGAGACCCCGTAGGCGCCGCCGGTGAACACAGTGCGCAGGTTTGTGGATTGGAGCGTGATCCCGGATTTGGTGATGTCGACGCCGCCCGGGAACACCCCGGTGAGCAGCAGCGTGGTTCCGCTCGTGACAGAGTCGGACGCCAACGCTGCGGTCACCGAGCAGAACGGCGTCGTCAGGCTGCCCGAAGTCGCGGAGTCGTCCTTACACGCCGCGTTGGTGTTGTCGACCCGCACTGTGTTTGCCGCAGCATGGGCGACCATCGGCAGCAGACCGCCGCCGGCGAGCGTGGACAGGGCGATCGTGACTATGCGCGCACGACGCGATGACACTGTTCTTCGCATGGAATCCCCCCACGCAGTCGGAAGCACGGCAAGAGGAGATTAGCGCCATCGATAGCGTGATCCGCTGCCAAGACCACTCGGACATACTCACCGGCGTCACCTACACCCCAGTGCCGCACTCGACACCTAGGCGTATGCGGCCATAGGTACACCAATGAGACTCACACGCTTGACATACGTGTGAATCGGAGGCGGGAGCGCAGGTCAGCCGCCATGCCGTGTGAATCCAGTTGCCATCCAGTTGCCACAGGACGCGTGAGACGTGAGACAGACGCTCTCAACAGAACAGCCCCCGCTCTGCGTTCCCGCAGCTCAGGGGCTGTATCAAAAGCGGTGACGGTGGGATTTGAACCCACGGAGGCTTGCACCTCACACGCTTTCGAGGTTCGAGTGGAGGTGTCGCATCTCTCGCATGCGTACGCTGACCTGCTGCGCAACGGAATCATGCGACCGTGGTTCGCTTCTGCGAAGCAGGCGTGAACCTCGGAAGGCAACCCGGAATGCAACCCTCCCGAGGACCGGCTACGCAGGGACCGAATCCCGGGCGACGTCCCCGTGGCGCTGCCCTCACGGGCGGTGAAGAGGCTGGCAGCCTCCGTCCGGTTCTGCTCGCGGAACGGCCGATGCTCCGCGGTCAGCCCACCTCCTTGCGGAAACCTCATCTCTCAGCAGTGCCGCCGAGGCTGAACCATGCCAGCCCCTGCGAGATCCCCCTTTTAAGGGCAATAACTAAAAGCTAACTGCGGGAAAGTTATGCATCGCCAGAGTCGATTACTACTCGCGGGGTCGCAGGGCGAAAACCGTGCGTGCAATGTGCGCAGCTTGTCTTGGGAACCTCCGTCACATTTCCACAGTTAATGCATGACCAATACTCGGCCTGTTCGGCGATGCTGCGATCTGCACCGGCCGCGATCCTAACCGACATATCTCTGTCGCTGAGGGCGCGATAAACCAAATCTGTGACTCGTTCATCGAGCGGAAGTGTACTTAGCGCAAGAGCGGCTCCCGACCGGCAGACGGGGTCAGTCTCGTCAAGAAAGGTTTCGATCTTTTGTGCTGGATCATCGCTCAGTGTACACACTAGAGTAGTTGCGTAGTGGCGGCGTTCTGCGACCATGAGATGTATACACTCTTCGATGCGAGGACTAATCGCGTAATCGCCCGTCGCCGCCAGTACATTCATAGCGATATGGGCGACCCACCTCGAAGGATACAAGAGCGATTCAATCAGTGTGTCGATGTCGGAAGCTTCTAGGCGGGTTACGTCAGGTGAAGGCGATTTGAGCGTTCTGGAGGTCGACAGTGCCCTAAATAGGTCCTGCTGTTCTTCTTCGTTCCATGAGAGAACTAGCGCGGCCTCTGTGGCGAGCACAACAAGGTCAAGGTTCGTGGTGCGAGCAACTACCCGTGTCCAGCGGGCTAGCTTTACGGAGTCGATTCTATCAAGTTCGTAGCAGTCTGGCACGGTATTTTCGCCGAAGCCTATGGTGTCACTGAAAGCGAATAGCCTTGGAAGGCGCCATTGCTCGGCGGGGGTCAGCGGCGTTCGCTCGTCGCTCACGCTCTCGATGGATTTCCAGACCTTGATATTGGATCGTGAGATCGTGGATGAGATGTCCTCTAGTGACACGTCAATTGGCGACCAGCGAGGCTTGGTGTCGATATGACCTCTTTCTCTTAGGGTGCTTGAAACGCGACCATATTGGCCAACTGAGGAATGCCAAGCAACCTCGTAGATGGCTTCAGGTGTCGTTTCGGGTAGCTGCGAGAGGAAGGGGATAGCCCACTCTGCAACTTCAGACTGCCCAGCCCATGGCCTCTTCGTAGGGATGGGGTTACCGCTCTTTGTCGCTTCGTCAGGATCCTGCCTTTCAATAATGGTTGAGTCCAGCACTTTCCGAACCGCATCAATCGCTTTTGGCTCAAGAGAGGTCGACGCATCGTAGCGGGCGTCGGAGAGCGACGTCATCGCGTCTACTATCAGATCTTGCTCGGGTTCCAGTAGGTTCGCTGAAATAGATATATCCCGGCGTTCGCGTAGCTCGAACGGAAGTGCCAGCGACGCAAGCGCGCGAACTAGGCGCCAACGACGGTTATCACGCCGAAAGGTTGCGGTAAAACTTGGTGTAATGGATGCGGTGTAGGTTTTAGGAAGCCGCGTGTCTTCTGTAGACTTCCTCCTTGTTGCTAGCGCGAGTGCGTCAATCAGTTTTAGTAGAAGGTCGTGGTCGATTCCCTTACGTGACAAAGCGATTTCCGAAGACCAAAGTAGCGCTCGATCGCGATCTGCTTCCGGCGTGTCACCGTGCGACCCTCTTGCAAGGTCAATTAGATTCCTCAAGATCCCGGGGGATAGGCCGGCGGCGAGGAGCAAAGTGTCGCGACGTTCGCTATCGGCGATGGCTTTGGCAGTCCAGCTCATACTTGTGGCTGTTTCCTGTTCTGCCACCCACATTGCGTCTCCGATCTCGCCAAAGATCCGGCTTCGCGCCTCAAGTCGATCTCCCTCGCGAGTGACGAAAACGCCGATCTTGTCGTCCCAGAATCGCAATATTTCGGACGCTAGCTGTTTTGCTTCGCCCGCTGATCGACCCCATTGAGTCGAGAGCATGCTCACGATATCTCTCTCGATGGTCAAAATAGATGCCGCTCCGCTGGCATTTACTCTGTGGCCAATGATGGCGTATCCGTCAATGAGTATGCCGTCGGTTAGCTGTGGAGACCACGGTTCGCTTAACGTGCCGGACTCGCGAGCTTTCTCCCAACGTCGAACACTATCTCGAACGGCATCTGCGAGAAGGTGTGCACGACTTTGAGGTAGCGACTCGACGCTCTTCTCGGCTGAAAGAAGGGTTAGGAGTGTCGCGAGCATTGGCACTGACCAGATCTCGCTGCTATCGTTTTTGGCCTGATTGAGCCAGGCGATGTGCTCCGCTACCCAGCTATCCCTATTTTTCGGGAGGATGCGGCGATCTGCGACGTGGTGCAGTAGCTGATGAAGGGTCGATGCCAGCCATTTAGGTTCGGTTAGTTGAGCCTCGGGCAGGCCGATCTTCCTCGCTGCCCCAATTGCGCTCTGGCGGGTAGTGATGATGATGCCCGTTAAATCTGGCAGCCCTTCGATAGCTGAGAGCAGGCCATCGGCAATTAGGCCTCGCTTTGGGCCGGTCTCGTCGAGGCCGTCCAGAAGAAGTACTGCGGTCCCAGACGCGATGGCCTGCTCAAGTGCCCTGCGAAGCGGAGCCACCTCATCCGTTGACACGCCACCCGCGGCTTCAGCCACCAGCAATGGCACGGTGACATCGGACGACCGCTGCACACGTCGCGCAACACTTGCTAGGCGGACGAGGATAGGGACGGGGCTCCCATTGACGCTCCACAATGCTGCCAATTGCTCGAGCGCTGTGGACTTACCCATCCCTGGAAGTCCGGTCAACACCATTCGTGTCCAATGCCTGGTCAAGCTCACAAGTTCATCAGTTTGCCTGACTGGGCTATTATCAATAACTGCTCGTACCTGGAACGTTGCCGCCAGATCGGCGACCTTGAGGGGTGGCAGGTCTTCGGCTAGGAGAGAGTATTCAAGCTGATCTTTCCGGCCACGCAGGTGGGTCTGATATGTGATCAACGCCTGCTTCTCTGCTTGCCGGCGTGGCCCGGCGGGGCCATCCGCGGCCGCATACACGGTAGTGCCAGCCTGGCTTAACGTCCTTAGCCAATCGTCGAGCCCACTTCCGGACCCGCTGGCGGCCTGCTCTTGGAAGGCTCGTTGTAGCGCCTCGATGGCCATGGTGCCTTCACCGGAGGGCACTACGACGCCCTCAAGTAGACTCGCAACGAACTTGAAAAGCGGATCCTGATGTGTCGAGACATCTAGCTTTAGCACGTACGCACAGGACCTGACGGCGGACCTCAAGCTTGGTGAGGTTCCGGCGGGGAAGGCCCTGTCTAGGTCGGCTATTGCCTTCTTTTCGTCAGACGTATGCGGTCCTGAAATTTGTTTCCGATGTCGGCCTAGTGCCTGACCCAGAAATCTTAGGTTCCCGCTTATCTCGGCAGCAGCCAGCGCGACGCGGTCGCTGCGACGAAGTTTGGGAGTTTGTGTGACCCATTGAGCGACCGCACTTCGGAATTGATCATCGATGCCGCAGGCTCGTTTGGCCTGTATGAGGAGCCTGCTGCCGTCTGTCATAGTGCAAGCGATGTCGTCCACATCATCGTGAGTTTCGAACTCAACCGCTGCTGGCGTCGGGCCTCCTGGCAGGTAGCCAGCCTCCTCTACGGCGCGGCCTACCAAGCCATGCGCGGCAAGGTAGGCGGCTACACCGCTTCGGTGCAGGCTGCCGGCCTCGTTGGCTCGACCGCCGATTGAACCAGGGCGGCTTTTCCTATCGGGCTTGCACTCTGTCGTGTGACCCTTTGGCTTCGGCACCAACTGTGTGACTCCCGATGTTGGCGAGCTGCGGCGCATCTGGATCTTCCGGCCGCCCAGGCTGGTCAAGTGGTTATCCTACAAGCCATCTTGTGCTGTTGAGATCGGCTTAACGTTTTGGGGTATGCAGAGGCGGCTTTGCCGGTCGCCGTCAGCGCTATCCGATGATTTCGGCGTCAGCCGTGAGAAGGCGCGCCTGCTTCAAAGCCGGGTCCGTGGACGCTTTCTTGGTACGTAGGCAGCTGCAGGCCGTCATACTCAGAGGCCTGAGGTCCTCTCACAACGGCCATGGAGAAGCAGATGTCTGGCAGGCTCGACTGTCCCCGCTGCAGCAGAGTGGACCAGGTCCAGAGCGTCGCTGCCGTACACATGGCCGGGAAGTCCAGCTCAGTCGGGGTGTCGGCCACCCTCGGGCATATCAGTAGGGGTGGTCTCTTCGAGGCTTTGACTCTCTCGGGCACGTCCTCCTCCACTGAGTTGTCTGCCAGCTTGGAACCTATGCCGACGGTCAGCTCCGGGACCGGACGCAAAGTCGTCGCGATCCTCGGTCTCGTGCTTACCGCCATCTACACCATCTGGGGCCTGGCCCAGAGCGGCCAGAGTCAAACGGGGTACATCGGTGACGAACCGGTCACCGTCAACAGCGGCGTCAATCCAGGTGCTGTTCTGGCCGTGGCCGGTGTCCTCAGCCTCTGTTTCGCACTTCTGCTTCAGTCAGGGCTGCGGGCTGGCCGGCGCTACCGCGCCATCCAAGACGGCACTCCCAGGGTCCTCGAACTGTGGAACGCCGCATGGTTCTGCCACCGCTGTGGCGGCGTCTTCATCCCCGGCGAGCACCATCTCATGACACTGCCTGCCTTCCGCTCCCGTATCTGGGAAACCGGGGGATTCCACGCGCCAGAACGCGCCACCGCAGTTCAGGCGCCGCCCGCTCCCGATCCGGCGCCGCTGGCCGCCAATACCGCGCTCAGTGTGGGAGCCACGGAATCACAGACGGCCTCCCTGGCGGCTCCCCCTACCTGGCGGCCCAGCACCCTGGCTGTGCTAGCCACGGTCGGGGTGCTCGTAGTCGCTGTCACGGTGACCACGGGGCTGATACCGGACGACAATAGTGACTCGCAGTTCGACGGAACCGGTGCCACCAATCCGGCCCTTACTGACACCGCCGCAGCCCTGCCCCCGGCTTCCCAAACGCTCCCCGCTGACCCCACTGCGCAGCCGTCTACGCCGTCTTCGTCGGCTTCCTCATCACAGACCACATCAACTCCCGAACAGGCCGATACCTCTGCGAACGCGTCGACGTCGCCCACCGTCCTCGACGAGAAGCTGTGGAGCGCCGCCGAGATCCCTAACGCCACCGCCGACTCGTTCCTACAGACGGCCCTGGGCGTGCTTCCCTCCGAGCTCAGCGCTCGCGCCTTGACCCATCCGGCAGGAACCGAGAAGACCTTCAGGCAGGGCGGTAGCTTCCCTGAGCTATATACAGCCGTCGAAGACTCGGCGGGCAACCTGCGGTCAGGTTCCTGCTTCGAAGGTAACGAATCCGGCGAGACACCAATCCTGCAGTCAGGAACCCTGCTGCCTTCCTTGGAAGGCGACTTCGGACGCTGTGTCCAGGGAGTCGAAGCCATGGACAGCGATGGCTTGGGTCCTGGTCCCGACGCGCTTAACGCCGACAGCTGGGTGAACGGCAGCCTAGACGGGCTGTCGATGAAAGAGGGATCGTCGGCGAGTCCTAACTACTACAGCTCGGCTACGTTTGGCCCCAAGACATTCGGCCCGGTCACGTTCACCGTCTCCGTCTCCGAGGCCGGTCTGACGCTGTCGTTTAAGGGAGCCACTGCACCGTAGAGCTGACCAACGTGCTGGCTGTGAAGTCACTCGCTCAGCCTGTGGTGGTGGGTACTGTCTCTTGGCGATCAAGTCTCGATGCGCTTGGAGATGGTCGTTCTCACCGGCGCTAACGGGTCCGCTCCGTGGCAGCGGCGGCCTCGGCCTCTTGTCGGTTCTTCCGCTGCGCGCGCGTGCCGGTGCCGCGGGGCTTGTCACCGCCGTTGCTGTGACGAGGCGGTTCATCGCCGGTTCCCGCCTGGCTGGGGAGTTTGGTGACCTCAAGGCTGGCCATGCGGCCGCGGGTGGCCTGGCTGGTGTCACATGTCAGGAGTCGCACGTCGCGGCCCGCGATGGCTTGGATCGTGGCGGCGCGTTCGATGATCTCATCGTCGGCGATCGGCTGGCGGAGGTGTCCTAGTGGGTCGAGGACGATCTCAACGGTGACCTTTCCGATGATGGACTGGCCCTCGCCCCGGTACGTCGGGTGCAGGATGCCGCTGGTTCCCGAGGTGATTGCCTCGTCCAGGCGTCCCAGCGTGTGCCCGGCACGCCATCGGGGATGGGCCCCGCCCATCTCCTTGAGCCGGTCGAGTTCGTCGACCACCACGATCGGGAATAGCAGGTGGATCACCTCCTCGCAGTACAGACCCATGACCTTGTGGAAGTCGGTGGTAGCGAGGGGATCGGGACTGTTGAGGTAGAAGCTGGAGTCGGCGACGGCAAGCCACTTATGGCCGCTCCAGCGCTTGGCGTGCTCGTTCAGGGTCGTCATTGCTGTGTTGAGCGCGTCTTCGCGGTCGGTCAGTTCCTGGTCGACGAGTCCGTTGACGAGGCGCTGCTGATCGGTCCCGGCCAGCATGCCGCACGACTCGAGGAGTGCGTAGTAGCGGCGGGTCAGGATGAGACGGTCGACGTCTTTCGCGCTGATCTGACTCTGCAGGCGCCGCGTGGCATCGGTGACCCACTCCAGGTACTTCAAGAGCCGCTTGAAGGCGCTGGAGGGGCCGGCGCCCCTCACGTTGGATACCTCCGCATGGGTCTGACGAAGGGCCTCGATGATGCTGTCTCGTTGGGCGCCCGGCCGCGGGGTGATGAGCATGAGCCGATGGTGCCAGGCGAACGCCGTGGGTATGGCGGAATTAGTGTCGGTGTCGACCCTTAGTCTCGAAGGCGTGAGCGCAGAGAAAGCCCCTCGTGCAGAGCGGTGGCCCCTGCCTGGCAAACCGCATGGCTCAGTCGGTACCAGGCACCATCTTCTGCCGCAGCTACATCAGCGATACTTCGGCAACGAGCGCGGGATGATCGCTGTCGTTGACCGGGTTACCGGGAAAAGGCACGTTGCGCCGATTAGCGACGCGATCGTCGAGAAGGACTTTTATACGAGCATCGACAACGACGGTGCGTTCGATGGACGATCCGATCACTTGCTGACGTGGATCGAGGGGAACGTTGCGCCGGTCATGGAGCGCATCGTGCGGCTCGGGTTGTTCCAACGTTTCCCGCTGCAACCTGTTGACGTGGGAAACATCTGCCTGTTCCTGGCCTTTCAGATAACCCGGGGTCGCGCCGCGCGTCGCATGGCCGAGCTGATGGGCGACACCTACATGCACATCATGGTGCCGAAGGACATGGATGAGGATCAGGCCGTAGCCTGGCTGCGCACCGGCGGCCACGAGCCGACGACCGAGACGATCGCGCAGGTGCGAGCTATAAGCGAGATTGTTGACGACATCGAGTTCGTCCCGGACCCCAACGCGCACATCGGCACGATGGGCCGGGTGGCCTTGAGCTTGTTCGAGGAACTCATCTGTCGTCCCTTGTACCTGGCGGTGTATGACGAGCCCAGCCTCTTGACCTGCGATGAACCGGTCGTGTTGTACTTCGATGAGGGCCGGCCGCTGGGCCACCGGGCCGGGGTGGCCTTGGCAGATCAGATCTGGTTTCCGATGAGCCCGCGGCATCTGCTTATCCTTGGGCGGGGTGATCGTTACGGGCCGCCACGTCGACTCGACGCCGATCCTGCGAGCGTTGACTATGTCAACTTACGAATCGCTGCCAACGCTTACGAGTCGATCCTCATGCACCCAGACCAAGACCATCTGGCTGGGATCGAACTCCCGCCACCGGGCCCGCTGTACACAGTCAACGCACCTGGCTTTCCGGCCCTTGAGCGTCACAACCACGCACCGCAGCGAAGGCGTACCCAGCGCCGCCGACGATGATTAGCCTGCGCGGTAGTCGAAACCCGCGCAGTCAACCTCGTCAGATCGCTACGACCGGGCTCCTGCGTTCGATCTGGATCACATCGCGCCAAACACCGTGATGGCAGCCAACGCGCTCCCGCGTTCCGATGACGCGGAATCCGGCTGCGGTATGGAGCCGCAGGGAAGCGGTGTTCTCCGGGAAGATGCCGGACTGAATGGTCCAGATCCTGGTGGCTTCTGTCGAGTCGATGAGGGCTGTGAGGAGTGCAGCGCCGACACCGCGTCGTTGAGCTGACGGATGGACGTAGACGGAGTGCTCGACGACGCCGGCGTAGACGGCGCGGGTGGATGTCCTCGAAGCCGCGACCATCCGAGGACTGCATCGTCTGTCGGGTCCAGGGCTACGAAGCGGTGGTTCGGCAGCTTCGCGTCGTCGAATTCGGCCCAGGTCGGTGCGGTGGTTTCGAACGTGGCGTTGCCGGCGTCGATGCCTGCTTGGTAGGTGGCCAAGACCTCGTCGGCGTGGTCGGCGGTCATGGGCCGGATTAGTGCTGCTGAACTGGTCATGGTCAGCTCTCGCAGTCGTTGTCGTCGATCTGCGGTGCCTGGTGTCCCATAACGGCGTCGGCGGCGGACGGGAAGCAGGTCAGGCGGCGCTGATTGACGTGGTACAGGTTGGCGGTGCCGGCGGGTTCGACGAGGACGAAGCGGGTCTCGGCCAGGATTTTCAGGTGGTGGGACACGGTCGATTGCCCGATGGGTAGGGCTGCGGTGATCTCGCCGACCGTCATCGGGCGGTCGGTGACGGCCAGCAGGTTGAGGACCTGGATGCGGGTGGGATCGGACAGGGCCCGGAACCAGGTCGCATACGTCTTCGCGGTGGTGCGGTCGATCAGCTCTATCTTGTTCATCGATCATCGACGATAGTAGATGAATGGGCGATGCGACAGCCCGGCAGCACGGTGGTTTCTGGTCACACGGTTGCGGGTTCGATGACGAGGAGTCCGGCCAGGGCGGACATCTTTTCGCGCACGGCGCTGTAGTAGACCCAGGTCCCGCGCCGTTCACCTTCGATGAGGCCGGCTTCGCGGAGGACTTTGAGGTGGTGGCTGATGGTGGGGCCGGAGACGTCGAAGCCGACGTTCAGGTCGCACACGCAGGTCTCGCCCTCGGGGGCGGAGGCGATCTGGGACAGCAGTTGCAGGCGGATCGGGTCGCCGAGGGCCTTGAACGCGGGCGCCAGGGCTATCGCGTCGGCGGTGGAGATCGAGTGTGCGGCGAGCGGCTCGCAGCACGGGGCCGCAGCCTCGGGCTCCAGCAGCGGCAGCTCCTTCTGTTTCGACATGCTTCTAGGTTGACAGATTTCGAAACAGTGGGCAAGGTGAAGTTACTTCGACGAACTTCGAGATAAGGGGAACGCCATGTTCCGTCGTACCGGTGTTATTGGCAAGCAGGTCCGCGACCTGGGCGTGAAGTTCTGCGACGGCTGCGGCATCTCCACCAGCGTCGAGCGCTCGGCCCGGCGTCTGGAAGCGGTCCGCACAGCGGCCGTGCTGAGCCTGCCGCGCGTCTGAACCGCCCGATCATCCACCGCGCCACCACCTACGTGAGGAGCAAGGACATGAGCGAGCAGACCACCACGGGTACGGCTGGCGGCTTCTCCGGCGACCTGGCCGAGGCCTTCAACCCGGCGCCCGGCACCGGCTGTTGCGGTAGCCCGGCCGCCAACACCGGCACCGGCTCGCCGGCCGCGACCGGCGGACCGTGCTGCGGCACTGCGGCCGAGGCGAAGGCCGAGGACGCCTGCTGCGGTACCGCAGCCAAGACCGAGGCTGTGTCCACCGGCGCCTGCGGCTGCAGCTGATGAACACACCGATCGCGCCGGAGCCGTCTGCCGAGCGCATGAAGGCCACGGTCGCGACGCTTGCGGGGCGCGAGCTGGCCGGGCGACGCGTCGCCAGTCCGGGTGGCGCTGCGGCTCGGGCCTGGCTTTCGACCGCGCTGACCGCACTCGACGCGGTCAGCGCGGTCGACGCATTCGACACTCCGGCTGGCAGCGCCGCCAACCTGTACGCCACCGTCGCCCCTGCGGCGGTCGGCAGGCCGCAGATCTGGCTGACCGCGCACTACGACGGCGTCGGCGACATCAACGGGATCCACCGGCCCGGCGCCTCCGACAACGCATCCGGTGTCGCCGTGGTCCTGGAAGTCGCGCGGCTGCTGAAAGGCCGGCTTCCTGAAGGCGTCGGCCTGTCGATCGCACTGCTCGATGCCGAGGAGATCGGCACGCTTGGCTCGGCCCAACACGCCGCCCGGCTGGCGGCAGGGGAGCGCAGCCCGCTGATCATCAACATCGACGGGGCCGGTGAGCTGAACGGCTCGGTCGCCGTGGAGGCCGGCGGAGGCGCCATGCCGATCCTGACCGCACTCGACGTGGCCGGGAGGGCGACAGGCGTTCCGCTAGCCCCTGGACAAGTCGCCTCGGACAACCGGCAATACGCCGCCGCGGGTCTGGCCGTTGTCGGCCTCGGTGCCGGAATGCCCGGCTACCACTCGAAGGACGACACAGCGGAGCGGGTTCAGGCGGAGACATTGACGGCGATGGCCGGACTTGTCGTCCGAGCCGTTACCGAACTCGCATCGCAGAACACGCATACCGAGAAGGACGGAGTCGGAACGATGAACCAGGTTCAGGCGGAACTGCCGGTCGTGGTGATCGGCGCGGGGCCGGTCGGTCTCGCTACCGCTGCACACCTGGCCGAACGGGGCATCCCGTTCCAGGTGCTGGAGGCCGGAGACGCCGTCGGCGCGGCGATCCGCCAATGGGGCCACGTCCGGCTGTTCAGCCCGTGGCGTTACGACATCGACGCCGCCGCCCGGGCGCTGCTGGAGCCGACCGGTTGGACCGCGCCGGATGGGGACGCCTCGCCGACCGGCGCGGAGCTGGTCGAACAGTACCTGGTGCCGTTGGCTGCCACGCCGCAGATCGCCGAGCACATCCGTCTGCGGCATCGGGTGACCGCGATCAGCCGGGTCGGGGTGGACCGGGTCCGCTCGCGCAGCCGCGAGTTCGCGCCGTTCCTGGTCCGGGTCGAGACCGAGGGCGTGACCACTGATCTGCACGCCCGCGCGGTGATCGACGCCTCCGGAACCTGGGGCACCCCGAACGTCCTGGGCGCGTCCGGCCTGCCGGCCCACGGCGAGGCCGAGGCGGCAGCGTTCATCGACCACGCACTCCCGGACGTCCTCGGCCCAGCCCGCGCCGCCTACGCCGGAAAGCACACACTGGTGGTCGGCGCTGGTCACTCGGCGGCGAACACCTTGCTGGTCCTGGCAGACCTCGCCGAGCAGGAGCCCGGCACTCGCATCTCCTGGGCCATCAGAACTGGCTCGGCGGCCCGCAGCTACGGCGGGGGAGAGGCCGACGCCCTTCCGGCCCGTGGCGCTCTCGGGACTCGGGTGAAGAGTCTGGTCGAGCAGGGCCGGATCGAGCTGATCAACCAGTTCTCTGCTCAGGCGATCAGGGTTCTGGGCAACGGCAGCGTCGAGGTGGAAAGCGTCGATGCCCGCGGTGCGAAGAAGGTCGTGACCGTGGACCGGATCGTGGCCGCGACCGGGTTCCGTCCGGATCACTCGATCACCGGTGAGCTGCGCCTGGAGCTGGACCCGATCCTGGGTTCGACGCGTGCGCTGGCCCCGTTGATCGACCCGAACGAGCACTCTTGCGGCACCGTGCCCCCGCACGGCGTGGACGAGCTGGCGCACCCGGAGCCGAACTTCTACGCCGTCGGCATGAAGTCCTACGGCCGGGCCCCGACGTTCCTGCTGGCCACCGGCTACGAGCAGGCTCGCTCCGTGGTCGCCGCTCTGGACGGCGATTGGGACGCCGCGCGCGACCTCCGGTTGGAAGTGCCGGAGACCGGGGTCTGCAACACCACGCTGCCCGGTGAGGAGGGTGAGTCCGGTGGCTGCGGATCATCGTGCGGTACCGCCGAGCCGGTGAGCATCGGACTCGCCACGGGAATCGCCGGCGGGCTGTTGTCCGAGCCGCTGCCGCTGGTCCAGGACTCCGCGGCCTGCTGCGCCAGCGAGCCCGTCCTGGCCCAAGTCGGCGTGCCGGCCGAGCAGGACAGCGGGTCCGGGTGCTGCGGCAGCTGAGCTCGATACCCACGTCGGGGGCCGCGTTCTTACGCGGTCGCCGACGGGCGTTGACCGACTATCGATGGCGGCTGGTCGCAGCCTTGGCCATCAGTCAGACCGTCGGCTACGGCGTGCTGTTCTACGCCTTCTCGGTGTTCCTGGTCCCAACAGCTCACGGCCTGCATACCAGCGTTCCGGTGGTGACCGGGGCGCTGACGTGCTCGCTGCTGGCGGCGGCTGCGGCGGCGGTCCCGGTCGGGCGGTATATGGATCTGCACGGCGGCCGGCTCCTGATGAGTACCGGTTCGATCGCCGCCAGCGTGCTGGTCGTGGGGTGGTCTCAGGTCGGGGCCGTGTGGCAGCTGTACGCGGTGTGGATCGGTATCGGTGTCGCCTCCGCTGCCGTGCTGTACGAAGCGGCGTTCGCGGTCATCGTGTCCTGGTTCGAGCCGGACAGCCGCGCGAAAGCGCTGCTCGCGGTCACCATCTTTGCCGGATTCGCCTCCAGCATCTTCCTGCCCTCGTCCGGCCTTCTCCTCGCTGACGTGGGCTGGCGTGACGCGGTGTTGGTTCTGGCCGGAGCACATGCCGCGCTGACCGTGCCGTTCCATCTCTTAGTGCGGCGGCCGTCGCAGCTTTCGATGAAGGGTACTTGTGGCGGCGAGAACGACCGCCGAAAAGTGGTGGCCGGTGCTGTGCGCGATCCGGCCTTCTGGATGCTCGGTGGTTCGCTGCTCGCGCAGGGCGCGGCGGTGTTCGTGATGGGCGTGCTGCTGGTCGCGGCGCTGCGCGATCTGGGGCACTCAGCCACGTTCTCTGCTGTGGCCGCCGGGATGCTCGGCGTGCTGTCGGTCAGCGGAAGGCTGGCTTTCACGGCGGCTGGCAAACGCGCTTCTGCCACCGACGTCGCCGCCGTGGTGTTCGCGATCCAGGCGATCGGTGTGGGTCTTCTGCCGCTGATCGGAAAGTCCGTGGTCGGCGCTATCGCCTGCATCTTGACCTTTGGTCTGGGATTCGGCGTGTCGACATTGATCCGTCCCGCCGTCCTGGCCGCCCGCTATGGCACTGACGCGTTCGCGACGCTGTCCGGCGTGCTCACCACTCCGCTCACGCTGGTCAAGGCTTTGGCTCCGCTCGGTGCGGCAGCATGGGCCGGTTCCGCGCACAGTTACACTCCGCCGCTGGTCACCTCGGCCGTCTGCTGTCTGATCGGCGCTGCGGCGATGGCGTTGACCGGTCGGATGTGACCGCGCGCCATTGCGCCAGGAGTTCAGCCGGTGTTCTCCGAGTCCGTTTGCCTCGATACATGTACCACTGTCAATATAGACATATGTCGAAGAACGAGCTTCCGGTGATCCAGGAGGCATGCCACACCGCGCTGGTCAGCGAGCCGCTGAGCGAGATCGAGTCCGAAGCACTTGCGCACATCTTCAAGGCGCTTGCCGACCCGGTGCGGCTGCGGCTGTTCTCGCTGATCGCCTCATTCGACGGCGGCGAGGCCTGCGTCTGCGACCTCACGCTCCACTTCGACGTATCCCAGCCGACGATCAGCCATCACCTGAAAGTGCTGCGCGAAGCCGGCCTGGTGAACTCCGAACGCCGCGCCACCTGGATCTACTACAGCGTGCGACCCGCAGTCTTGGCCCAGTTGTCGGCCCTGCTGACCCCGGCGGTGGTGGTCGGATGACCCCGCCGCTGGCCCGCCGCGCCCTGGCCGAGTTCCTCGGCACGGCGCTGCTGGTCGCGGTCGTCGTCGGGTCCGGGATCATGGCGACGAACCTGAGCCACGACGTCGGACTGCAACTGTTGGCCAACTCCACCGCCACGGTCTTCGGCCTGACCGTGCTGATCCTGATCTTCGGGCCGATCTCCGGGACTCACTTCAACCCGGTGGTTACCCTGGCCGACTACGTCCTGTCGCGCCGCTCGGGCGGCGGGACAGACGTTCGCACGGTCGCCGTATACATCCCGGCGCAGGTCGCCGGCGGTATTGGCGGGACAGTGCTGGCGAACCTGATGTTCAACCTGCCTGTGGTGACCGCCTCCACCCACACCCGTTCCGCCAGGTACCTGTGGCTCGGCGAGACCGTGGCCACCGCCGGACTGGTCCTGCTGATCTTCAGCCTGGTCCGGTCCGGGCGCGGCACCCTGGTGATCGCCCCGGCGGTCGGCGCCTATATCGGCGCCGCCTACTGGTTCACGTCCTCCACGTCGTTCGCGAACCCGGCGGTCACGATCGCGCGGGCGTTCACGAACACCTTCGCCGGGATCGCCCCCGGCTCCGTCGCTGCCTTCGTCGCGTTCCAGGTGGTCGGTGCCGCGATCGGCGTAGCCCTGGTGGCGGTGCTCTACCCGGTCGCACAGCACGGCGACACCGAGTCCCTGGCCGAGGCCGAGCAGGTTCCGGCGGCGGTGAAATGAACTCCGACGACCTCCCCTTCGGACCCGATGACCTGGAAAGGGCCGAACAGGAGCTGACGGAGATCGCGAACCGGCTCGCGGAGCGCTTCACCGGCACGTTCACCCACGCCACAGTCGAGCGCTACGTCTTCGAGTCCTACCGGGCCCTTGCGGCCAGCGCCCGGCTGGCCGCGTTCTTGCCGGCCCTGACTGAGCGCTTCGCCGACGACCGGCTCGTGGCCCTGGCCTACGTGCAGAAGCCGCCGATACGGCCGGTCCCGCAGGTGCTTTTCATCTGCGATCGCAACGCCGCGTGTTCCCAGATGGCCGCCGCGCTGCTGGGGATGCAGGCGCGGGGCCGGGTGAACATCCGCTCCGCCGGGTCCCGGCCCGCCGCCGAGTTGGAGCTGGGCGTCATCGCGGCGATGGCCGAGATCGGCGCCGACCTGTCGGCCGAGTACCCCAAGCCGCTCACCGACGAGTTCGTAGCCGCCGCCGACATCGTCGTCACCGTCGGCTGCGGCGACGCCTGCCCGGTCCTGCCCGGCAAGCGCTACCTGGACTGGACCGTCCCGGATCCCGAAGGCAAGGACATGGTCGAGGTCCGCCGCATCCGCGACGAACTCGACCTGCTCGTGACCGACCTCCTCACTTACCTGCCGGAAGCCGCGGATGGCGTACCGGATGACCCGAAAGGCACCCCCTGATGTCCGACACCAAGCCGTCCGTGCTGTTCGTCTGCATCCACAACGCCGGACGCTCCCAGATGGCCGCCGGATTCCTCACCCACTACGCCGGCGACCGCGTCACCGTCCGCTCCGCCGGCTCCGCTCCGGCTGATCAGGTGAACCCGGCCGTGCTGGAGGCCATGAACGAGGTGGGCATCGACCTGTCGCACGAGACCCCGAAGATTCTCACCGACGAGGCCGCCCTGGCCTCGGACTACATCATCACTATGGGCTGCGGCGACACCTGTCCGGTCTACCCCGGCAAGAAGTACTTGGACTGGGTCCTGACCGACCCCGCAGGCCGAGGTGTCGAGGCCGTGCGTCCGATCCGCGACGAGATTGAAGGCCTCATCAAGAGCCTGATCGACGAGATCGACGCCAAAAACGCGGTGGTCTGAAACGTGGTCCCGGACACCAGCAGCCGGAATGTCATCATCATCGGCTCCAGCCCCGCTGGCTGCACTGCTGCCCTGGACGCTGAACGGCACCTTGCCGCGCTGGCCGATGACGCTCTGGTTCTTAGAAGGGCGGTTTGTAACTATCCGGTGTGGATCGTGGCTGCGTGAGATGTCCGGCGCTGTTGCAGGTGGTGGCCAACCTATGGGGTCGAGCGCAGTGGCGGCGCTTCGTACAGCAGCGCGGGGGGTTGTAGCAACGGCGGGGGCTCGGGTCCGGGGTCGGCCGCGACCGTGATACCAGCGGACTGCGGGTTGAACGTGGCGGGCCAGCGGGTCAGGTCGCTTGCCACGGCTCCTTCGAATCTCGCGCCATCGAGTTCGGCACTGCTGAGATCGGCGCCGCGCAGGTCCGCGTTGCGCAGATCGGCGTGATGGAACACCGTGTTCTGCGCCTGTGTTTTGCGCAAGACGGCTTCGCGCAGATCGGCACGGGTGAAGTCCGCGCCGTTCAACACGGCTTCAGCCATCCTGGCGCCGCGGAGGTCGGCTAGGACGCAGCGAGCTTCGGTGAGTTTCGCGAGCCGCATCTCCGCGTGCTGGAGGCTTACCGAGACCATGGAGGCCCGGGTGAGGTTGGCCCCGTACAGGCTCGCGGACTCCATGGATGCGCGGTCGAAGTTGACGCGGATCAGCCATAGTCCGTCGAAGTCTGCCCGGCGCAGGTCTGTGAGGCTCAGGTTGAGCCATGGTTCGGATCGGTCGTACAGGCACAGCACGCCGAGTCCGGTCAGCGCGAGCTGGCTGTCCGGCGCCCTGGTCTCCAGCGGGGCGACGTCGTTGATGTCGGCATCGGCGGCCGGCGCGGGCGGTCCGGCCGGTGGCCATGGCTGGTGGGTGCGCAGGAACGCGGCCATCGTCGAGATGACGGCCTGGCGGTCGCCCTCCGAGTGCTTGGCCAGTCGCCACAGCGCGTGCAGTCCGCCGATGCGCACGTCCTGCTTGTCGCTGCCGAGCTGGTCGATGGCGCGGCCGAACTGCTCGGTGAGGTGTCCCTCCTGGGTGATGCGCAGGGTGTCCTGGCTGACTCGCAGCTGTCGCCAGGTGGCATAGGCGCCGAAGAGCAGGGCCACGCCCGCGGCGGTTTGCAGAAGTGTGGTGCGGACGTTGTTGATCGCGGTCAGTCGGTCCTGCGGGGCGACGTGTCCCGCGCCGAGGTCGTGGTCCACCACCATCCCGGGTAGCACTATGAACCCGATACCGAACATCAGGGCACCGGCCACGCCAACGAGCCAGACGACGATGACGCGGCGTCCTGCAACCGGTATACCCCAGCGCGGCCCTCGGCCACCATCCGCCCCTTTTTCCACAGGGTGAGCGTAGTGAACGCCTGGCCGCGAGGGCATCAGGTATCGATGAACGTCCAACGATGCGGGTCGTCGTGATCGGACTTCAGATCTATTGGCGAAGCGTCGTCTTAGCGATGAGGGCGAACAGGCCCGGCTCGGTCTCGGCGAGGATGCCACGCGCGGCCAGGCGCTTGAGTCGGGAGCGCATGCCCTCGCGGTGCTTGGGCTCGGTGCCGACATCGAGGATCTGGCACAGTTGGCCGGCGCGCAGCAGGCCGTCGGCGCGTTCGAACTCGGTCACTGGACGGATCAGATCCCACTGCCCGTCCGACAGATCACTGTTATACGGCTTGCGGTCGCTCACGAAACACATCCCACTGCCCACCGGCGACACCCCGCCGGCGAACCGGCAGCAGTTCACATCATCGAGCGACCACAAGCCCAGTCAAACCCTTACGAACCGCCCTCTTACAGATGTCGGGCGGATCGTTTTGGCCAGCGTCAGTCATCCATGCCCATAGCGATGAGTGCTGCTGGAACCTCAGCCGCTACGCGGCTTGGCTCATGCGCTGACCGGTCCACGGGAACGTCCCGGTGCCCTTTGCCCAGCTCAAGCCGTGGATCCCTACAGGCTCAAGGATTGTGGCGACTGCCGCGAGGTCCTGGCGCGGTTTGTGTGGTCGGGTCACGTACCAGGCTCGTGAAATGGAATTGCGGCAGTACAGTCCCGCTGCGACATGGCATTTCGGGCAGGCCACGACGGCACACGCGTTCCAGGCTCGGCGCAGCGCGTCCTCGACCTCGGCCGAACCTGCGACGAAGGTGAAGTAGTCCACCCGACGATGATGCCCGAAACCCGGCAGCACTGTGGTCGAACACGACAAATATCATCAGGTCCGACAAGCCTGGATCTGGCGCTCAACCTTGCTGGAGGACACGCCCGGGTTGGCCAAGGCCCGGTACGCAGCCGAGCCCGGGTCCGCTGCGATGACGAACAGCGCATGCTCGCCACTCAGGCCTTCTGCCCTCGATCGGCGGCGAGGCGCCGGACGCGGGTTCCGTCCAGCCAAAGTTCGAGGTGGGGACTGGCCGCTACCCGCCCGGTGCGGCATCGACCCGTAAGCTGCGATTCGCGCTGATCGAGCAATTCGGGATGATGAGGATAGATGGGCACTGCGGCAGACGTCGAGACGACGCTACGCGGCTGGCTTGCTGACGGCACCTTGGCGCCCGAACAGCGGCTACCGTCGGAGCGGACGCTGATCGAGCAGCTCGGGGCGAGCAGAAATACCGTCCGGGCGGCGCTCGCGAAGCTGATCGCCGATGGGAACGTCCGTTCTGAGCACGGGCGAGGCTATTTCGTTTGTCAGCCGCGCCGTTCCGATCCCGTGGTCGAACGGTGGAAGGTGCGGTCGTCAGAGATCGTCGTGGAGGGCCGGAGCTTCGATGTCGAACGCCGGGACCTCAGGTCACCAGCGGGTCGGCGAAGGCAGGCTTACGTTCTGCGTGCCCCTCGTACGGTGACGACGGCAGTCATCAGCGAGGATGGCCGGCTTCTTCTGGTCTGGCGTCAACGTGACGCGACGAGCGAAGGATCGTGGGAACTGCCGGCCGAGGTCGTTGAGGGGGATGAAGATCCAGCCCTGGCCGCGGCCCGCAGCGTTCGTGCCGCTGCGAACGTCAAGCCGACTGTTCTTCACCACGTAATCGAGTTCCAGCCGCTCGCGGATGTTGCTGACGCTTTGCAGGTGTTGTTCGTCGGTTCGGCCCAGGCTGTGGCGCAGGAGCAAACCGACGAGGCTCGCGGGCAGGTCGCGGAGTGGATCCCCCTTTCCGAACTTCCACAGTTGGTCGAACGCCGGAAGGTGACGGGCGCTGCCACGCTTCTGGCGATTCTCGCGGTTATTTCGCGTGAGAGTTCTGATGTTCAGAGGTCCCTCAAAAGAGTGAACCTTTTGCATTCCGGATCATAGGCATACGGGAGCATGTCATATGCCTGATATGACATGTATTGGCTCGGCGATGACGACCCGAGTCGAGCTGACCTGCTGATTCGGGAGTGTGAATGCCTGCGAGACCGGTTCGCCGTGTGAGCGTTGGCGTGCTACTCCCTGTCTTTCTGGTTATCGCCGGATGTGGTGGAGCGGGCCATAACGTCCGCGCGCTTCAGCCAGCCAGCAAGGCCAGCGCGGGCCCGTCCACGGTGGCCTCACCGACCGGATCCACCTCGGTCGACGACGCGGCTCGGCAGTCCGTACTGCAGGCCTACTTCGGGCTGATGGGTGACTGGCAGTCGGCTGCCTTCAATCCGGCCGACCACGGCGCCAACCTGTCGCGACATGCATCTGACCAGGCGCTGGCTCTCATCAGCGGTGACATCGAGCGCAGCCGCCGTGACGGGATCGTGGCGAAGGGCCATCTGAAGCTCGCGCCATCCGTGACGAGTCTCGACCTCACGGCCGTACCGCCTGCTGCGCAAGTTGACGACTGCGCCGACACGACCGACTACCTCGACTTCAAGGCGTCCGATGGTTCGCCGGTGAGCACCAAGGGCGGCAGCCGCGGAGGGCTTCAACACGTCCTCGCCCACATCCGTGAGGTGGGAGGCGTGTGGCGTGTTTACGATCTTCACATCTATCAAGTGGGTTCGTGCCGATGAGCGGGGCGGCCCTGATCGTCGCCACCGTCGTTGCGGGACTGCGGTTCGAGGACGGCTCGCAAGACAGCTCTTGGGGTGGAGTCAGCGAAGCAGGGCGGACGGTCTACGTATCTGCGCGGCAGGCTGAGACATCGCCTCAAAAGGGCAACTCTCGGGGCGGGGCGCCCATCCACGACTGCGCATTGGTTCCTGATCCGTCCCATGGCGGGCAGCCCAGTGGAAACTCTGGTGGAGCCGCTGGCTCCTGGTACCAGTGGCGATGCCAAGACAGTTCCGACCAGCAGAACCTCACAGCTATCCCGAAGAACGACCTTGAGACGTGGGTGCCGACGCCCACGATGTCGCCAGGGGATGTCGCGCAGGCGGCGGCGAAGGAGATCCATCTTCCGGCGCCGGCTATGAACACGAGTCCCCGTGACGGCGTCCCGCAGTGGGTGAACTTCCCCATGTTTCTGTGGACCGACTCGCTTGACTGGCACCCGCTGTCAGCGACTGCGAACGTGCCAGGTCTTCAGGCGTCGGCGACGGCCACGCCGGAGAAGCTGACATGGGATATGGGTGACGGATCCGTCGTGACCTGCACCGGGCCCGGAACTCCGTTCACCGACTCGACGCCTGCCACCTCAGTATCCCCAGACTGTGGATACGTCTACCGGCGTGCATCGGATGCGGAGTCGAGCGGCGAGTTCACAGTGCGGGTCACAGAGTCATGGCGTGTGACCTGGACCGGGGGCGGTCAGAGCGGCACGCTCCCGGATCTGGCCGCAACGTCGTCGATAGCGGTCCGCGTTGCCGAGTCGCAAGCCCTTGTCACGTCGGTTCACTGACGCGATCTCATCTTCTCGCACGTCTCGTGGGGTTCTCCTTGTCCAAAATCGCGTTTCCCTCGCAGGACGCGGCTCGTAGTGTGCCGCCGACCGACCCGGATGCCGGGGCGCCGACAGCACATGAGCGCCTCGCCAGCCGAGTGCGGATTCCGTACGCCGTGACCTCGGTCGCGCTGGTGGTCACCGGCGCCGTGCTGTTCACCGTCGCGGCTTGGCAGATCAGCGGCCGAGCCCCGGTCTTGGCCGTCGCGCAGCCGATTGCCGCCGGTCAGGTTGTCACCCAGGACGACGTCAAAATCGTGAAGGTCGGTGCAGCGTCGGACCTGGGCTTGGTGCCTTCGATCAACGAAGCGGAAGTCGTCGGCCACGTGGCGGCGGTGCCACTCGCGGCCGGCACGCTGTTGACGGCTCACATGGTCGGCACGGCTGACTTCCCGCCCCCAGGCCAGGCCGTGATCGGGGTGGCGCTGAAAGCCGGAGCCTTCCCACCACGGCTCGGTGTCGGGGACCGCGTAAACGTCTGGCCTGGTCCTGACGTGGCTGCGGTGGCGTCGGCGTCATCCGCCCCCGTTGCTCTCGCGTCCAATGCAGTGGTCACGTCGGTTGGATCCGCAGACTCTGTCGGCACCACCGTGGTCACGCTGCTCGTCGACGCCCAAGCGGCACCGAAGGTTACGCAGGCGCCTTCGTTGTCGGTGGTGGAAGTGTCTCCGAACGAGGTCGGCCAGCTGTGACGCCATCGCTGGGCTCGGTGGCCGAGGTGACCGCTGTGGTGGCCCGCAGACTTTCGCTGACCGTGCGCGCGGAGCAGGACCGAACCGGTGGGGTCATTCCGTCCGCTCGACGCCGCGAACTGGCCGAAGAGCTGATCGCAGCGGAAGTCCGGATCCGTCTTTCCGCAGTTGGACAGAGGAGTGGGACCGGACTTGCGGATGAGGCCGCGGCGCTGGAGAAGTCCGTCACTGACGCCCTGTGCGCGATGGGCGGTCTCCAGCCGTACCTCGATATGCCGGATGTCGAGAACATCAATGCCACAGGCAGCGACCAGGTCTTTCTCCGTTTCTCTGACGGCCGGCGGGAGCGCGGAGCCTTCCCCGTCGCAGACAGCGATGCGGACCTGATCGACCTGATCCGCACGGCCGCCGCGCGCGTCGGGCACGAGGAGCGACGGTTCGACCGGGGCGCCCCGATGCTGTCGCTCCAGCTCCCCGACGGTTCACGACTGTTCGCGGTCATGGCGGTGACGAAGAGGCCCTGCATCAGTGTCCGCAGGCATCGCTACCCGAAGGCGACCTTGTCGGATCTAGTCGCTCTCGGCACTGTGGACGCAGGTCTTGCGGCGTTCCTCTCGGCCGCTGTCCGCGCGAAGCTCAACATCCTTATTGCTGGTGGGACCGGTGCGGGCAAGACCACCATGCTTCGCGCACTCGCCTCTGAGATGGACCCGACAGAACGGCTCGTCACCATCGAGGATGCCCTCGAACTCGGCCTGGACACCGACCCGGACCGACACTGGGACGTCGTCCCCATGCAGGCCCGCGAGGCGAACTCCGAAGGCCGCGGGGTCATCTCCCAAGCCGAACTCGTCCGTGCGGGCCTGCGGATGTCGCCGGACCGAGTCATCGTCGGCGAGATTCGCGGTGCCGAGGTCATCCCTATGTGCAACGCGATGTCGCAGGGCAACGACGGCTCCATGGCCACACTGCACGCCTCGACGTCGAGGGGCGTATTCGCCAAGCTCGCGGCGTACGCGGCGCAAGCTCCGGAGCGGCTTGACCTGCCGTCGACCAACTTGCTCGTAGCGAACGCTCTACACCTGGTTGTTCAGCTGGATCAGGCTCCAGACGGTACACGTGTTGTGTCGTCGGTTCTGGAAATCACCGGCGCCGACGGCGCGATGGTGGTCGCGAACGAGATCTTCCGGCCTGGTCCCGATCGTCGCGCGGTTCCGGCCACTCCGCCTTCCCGGCTGGCGCAGCTGGAGCGCGCGGGCTTCGACCCGGCGACGTTCCGGAGGCTCCGATGAACGTCGGAGCTATCGGAGTGCTCTGCGGTACTACGGTGGGTCTCGGCCTTGCTTGCGGATTCGCGGCGTTTCGTACCAAGCCCCCGACACGACGGTTCAGACTCGGCCGACGGTTCACGCTGGTCGGGCTGAAGGGCCAGTCTCGGAAGCTGGCTGCATGTATCGGCGCCGGCGTCGCCACTGGCCTGGTCACAGGCTGGCCTGTCGCGGCTTTGGCCGGTGGTCTCGCGGCGTGGTGGCTTCCCGCCCTGCTCGGGCCCGATCGGTCGACGGCCAGAGAACTCGCCCGCACTGAAGCGGTGGCGACGTTCACGGAGATGCTGCGTGACACGTTGTCCGCAGCGTCAGGCATCGGCCAGGCCGTTCGCTCGTCATGCGCTGCTGCCCCAGAGGCAATTGCTGGAGAAGCCCGCGGGCTGGCTCGCCGGATCGATGATCAGCAAGATCTCGCCGCAGCCCTGGTGACCTTCGCTGACGAGCTCCGCGACCCGACGGCGGACATCGTCGTGGTCTGTTTGGTCCACGCGATCAGGAACAGCGCGCAAGATCTGGCCGGGCTGCTGGGCTCGCTTGCCGTTACAGCTCGCACGCTTGCTGCGCAGCGTAAGCGCGCACAAGCCGCTCGAGTCCAGGTTCGTACCAGCGTCCGCATCGTTACGTGCGTGACGGCTGGCATGCTCGCCGGGCTGTTCGTGCTGGACCGATCCTTCCTGTCCCCCTACGGCTCTGCGAGCGGGCAGTTCGTTCTTGCCTGTGGTCTCGCACTGTTCGCTGCGGGCTACGTCTGGCTCTGGCGTATGGCCAAGCCACGAGCCAAGAAGCGCTTGCTGACGCGTATGGACCATGTACAGGAGACCCCATCGTGGTGGTGATGTTGGCAGGCGCACTGTTTGGCGCAGGACTGATGGTTGGGTGGCTGGCCTTCCGGCTGCCGGCGGAGGCTTCGGCGACATGCGAACTCGCCGACGACACCATGTACGCGGACGCCGAGTGGCTCGCGCGCATGGGTCGGCCGCTCGCCCGAAAGCTGATCGTTCTCGGATTGCCGCGTGACTCGATCCGGCGAGACCTGGTGGTCTTGGACCGCGTCCCCGAGGTCCACCTTGCGGCTCAGACAGCGGCCACGCTCGCAGGCTTTCTGCTGTCCTGGCTTCTTCAATCGGTCCTCGACTTTTCACTGCCGTTCACAGGCTTTCTCTCGATCGCCGTCGCCGGGGTCTTCTGGTACCTCGTCGATGCGGACGCCACAGCGAAGGCGGCGGAGGCCCGCGCTGATGCCCTCGCCGATCTGTCGGTCTTCCTGGACGTCACCGTCAATGCGCTCGCGGCCGGTACGGGCGTCGAGCAGGCACTGGGCGGAGCATCAGAGATCGGCGACTCTCCGGCGTTCGAGCGTCTTCGCCACGCACTGGATGTCGCATTCCTGTCTCGTTTGCCGATTCACCAGGTCTTTGCCGAGCTCGGCACGACTCTTGGACTGGCGGAGATCACCGACCTGGCGGCTTCGCTGCAACTGGCAGGGGCGGAAGGCGCGAAGATCCGCACTTCGCTCGCTGCCAAGGCCGAGGCGATCCGCGCCAAGATCCTCGCCGACGAGGAGGCCGAGGCGGCGGCCACGACCGAACGCATGACGGTCCCGATCGCTCTGCTGATGACCGGCTTCCTCGTCCTCATCGGTTATCCAGCCATGGCCAGTGCCCTGTCGGCGCTGTGACCAGCACTAATCAACACGGGAGAAGAACTATGATCGCGAAGATTCGCAGCTTGGCTGACAAGGCGCGGGGCCGCCTGGTCATGCTCGCCCACGACGACCGAGGCAGCGGGATCGCCGAGAACGTCGTCATGATCGGGATCTTCGTCGCCATCGCGGTGATCGTCGGCAAGCTCTTCGGCGACGCGATCGTGACCGAGGCCGGGAAGGTCGCGAACCAGATCACGGGGCAGTGACGTCGCCGTGGCGGAACGACGAGGGCTCCGCAGCGGCCGAGATGACGCTCATGGCGCCGTTGCTGGTCCTGCTCGTCGTGGCCGTGGTCCAGTTCGGGGTGTGGCTGCACGCGACACACACGGCCCAGGCCATCGCGGCTCAAGCACTTCAGACAGCTCGCGTGAGTGAAGGGACCGCCGTTGCCGGTCGCGAGCAGGCGGAGGCGCTCTTGACCGCAGCCGGACGCCGCTTGGTTCTGCACTCAAGCGTGGACGTGGTCCGCGATGCGCAGCGGGCTCGCGTGACGATTCACGGCCAGGCCCAGCAGGTGCTGCCTTTTCTGAGCCTTCCAGTGAACGTCTCGGTCGCCGGGCCGGTCGAGCGTCTGACGACGGCGGGCTGACGTGCGGCGATATTGGCTTGCGGACGATGGCAGCGTGACAGTCCAGACCGTGTTCGCGGTTCCGGTGCTGATCAGTGTTCTTCTTTTTGTGGTCGTGTGCGGGCGGCTTGTCGAGACGAGGCTCCGTGTCGACTCCGCGGCGCAGGACGCGGCGCGAGCAGCATCGCTCGCCCGGTCGTCGCAGGACGCCCAGACGGTCGCGCGTGGCGCGGTTGCTGGGGACCTCGGCGGTGGTGGACCGAACTGCGGCACCTACACAGTGACCACCGACACCACCGACTTTCGACCGGGTGGCTCGGTCCGCGTGTCCGTGAGGTGCGCGGCCACGATGAGCGGCCTCTCTGGCCTCGGCCTGCCGGGCGTCGTGGGCGTGAACTCCCACGCGGCGAGTCCGATCGATCAATACCGAGGAATCACATGATCGACCTTCGTCGTGATGACGGAAGCGCTACCGCCTTCGTCGTTGTCATCGTTCCGGCGTTGCTCCTGGTCGCCGGCTTGGTCCTGGACCTCGGATTGGCCATGAACGCCCGGGTCCATGCGCTCGCTGTCGCAGAGGAAGCGGCGCGAACGGGCGCCGGTGCGCTCGACCCCGTTGAGCTTCGCCATGGCGGCCGCCCCTCGCTGGATCCGACGCGCGCTGAGGCCGCGGCTCGCTCGTACCTCGCCGGAGCTGGCGAGGGCGGGACCGTCAGCGCCAGCGCGAACCTGGTGACGGTCACCGTAAAGCTTCAACAGCCCACCGAGCTGCTCCGGCTGATCGGCCTCAAGAGCTTCAGCATCGCCGGGACCGCCACTGCGGTTCCGGCGATGTCGATCGCGAATCCCGCCGGGAGCACGCCGTGACGAATCGATTCCTTCGGTCTGGCGCGGCCGGCGCGGCCCTACTCACCAGTGTGCTCGGGCTGCCGTACGTCCTGCTCGCTTATATCGGGAGCCCGCTTCCGGCCAAGGCGCCTTCTCCGGCGCGGATGGCCTGGTGGCTGAAGAGCGGGCAGTTCGATGATCGTGCTGCCGTCGTTGTGCTTGCCTATGTGCTTTGGGCCTGCTGGGCGATCTTCATCGTCCAGGTTGCGGCGCAGCTCCCGGGTGCGGTTCGTGCTGCCGTCCGGGTGCGGCACGGCGGGCAGCCGCAGACTGGCCGAACTCGAAGCCTCGTCGGTGGCGGCGTGGTTCAGGTCCTTCTCACCGCGCTGCTGGTGACGCTCTTTGTCCCCCGTAGCGCCGTGGCTGCGACATCCGTCGGGCTGGTCGGCGCCTCGGGCTCGATGGATGCTCGTCCGGCGGCCGTAGGCTTGCCGGTGCCTGGCGCCGAGTCCAGCAAAGCTGGAGAGCAGACGGTTCGGGTTCATGTCGTCGAGCGCGGCGACAATCTGTGGGACATCGCAGCTACCTACCTCGGCGACCCGAACCGCTGGCCAGAGATCTATGAGAAGAACGTCGGCATCCCGCAGCCTGACGGTCTGGTGCTGACGAATCCCGACGTCGTTCAGCCCGGCTGGACGCTCACGATGCCCGTGGCAGCCGACGCGGCCAAGCAGGGACCTGCGTATGTGCCCAGCCAGGTACCGCAAGCCAGTGATGTCGTCCCGAACAACGACGAGCATTCTTCAACCGCACCGACCACGAGTCCAAACGAGCCAAACCGATCGGCTGAGGCTCGGCAGTCGGCGGCGTTCGCGGAAGCGGGGCGGGTGCAGGCCGCGCCTCGGGATCGCGTCGCGATCAGCTTGGGAGCCGACGGGTACGTGGGTATCGGACTCGCGGCCGGCATCGCGGCGGCTCTGACTGCGGGTCGTCTGCGTCGGCGGGCTCGCGCTCGTGCTCAGTTCCCGATCCCGCTTGATGGTGTTCCTGCTGACGGTGGGGTGGGGCGGACGTGCTCGCGGAGCTGGAACGTGCGCATCTGCTGACCCTTGCGCCGCCAGACCACGGTTACGTCCAGGACGAAGACGACCCGTACCTCACCGAGTGGGTTGTTGCGGAACCGCTTGTACTGCTTGACCGGTCCACGGATGGCTATGGGCTGCCCACTCTGAAAATGTCAGCGGAGCAGGAAGTAGCCAGGACTCGCAAGGATCTGGAGGCGCCGACTGAGCTTGCATGGGGCATCGGACCCCGCGGCGATTCGGTGCTGTTCGTGCCTGAGGACGCTGCTCGCCGTGGCTTGTCGGTTGAGGGGGATGGAGCGGAGGCCGCCCTTCGGGCGTTCATCGTGGCTGCGTCGGCTGCCGAGGGAGTTCCGGACTGCGGTACCGCAACTCGCGTCCTCACCACGACGGCCGTCGCCGAGTGCGTATTCGGGACCGCGGATCTGCCGGGCGTGCCGCACGTCGAGACTCGGGTAGACCTTTCGGCTGCCCTGAGCGATGTCGAAGACGAGATCAGCGAGCGTCGGACGCTGCTCCGGTCCTTAGGGCTGCGCAATGCGGCGGACGTCCGGCGGTTCAAGTCCGACCACCTGATGCAGCCGCTTCTGCTGGTCACGTTGCCGCCGACTGAGGCTGACGATGTACGTCTCACTGACGTGATCGAGGCTGGCCGCGCTCTCGACATCCACGCCGTGGTTCTCGGCCCGCTTTCTGGAGCGTCCGAGGTGTGCCTAGAGGCCGACGGCGCGACCCAGGCCAAGGGAACGGCACCAAGCTTCGACGGCACCCGTGCCTTCCATATGTCGATCGCCACGGCTCAAGAAGCCCTCGGTGTCCTCCACCAAGCCACACCAGCGGCCCACCCACCAGCCGAGGCCGAAACTCAGCCGACGGTTCCGCTACAGCGAACCGCAGCCAAGATCCGAGTTTTCGAGCCCGCTCCCTTCCAGCAGCCACCGGTACGCATCGAAGTCTTTGACGGCCTCGGCGTCGTCGTCAACGGTTGCGACATCAGCGGTCGTTTCCGCCCTCGGCTTCGGACGCTGCTGTCCTATCTCGCACTGCACCCGGCCGGCGCCCCTCGCGAGTACCTGCTTCAGGAGGTCTTCGCCCTGGAGGTCACCACCAAGACCCGGCACAAGTTCTCCACCGAGCTGTCCGAGATCCGCCGTGCCCTGCGTGCCGTGTCGCCTGACCTCACCGATGCGTCGTTCGTCGACGACGATCCGCGCACCCAGCGGCTTCGATTCGAGGCAGCGGCGATCACGACCGACCTCGAGTTGTTCACACGGTCGCTTGCGGCCGCGAACACCGCAGAGCCAGCCACACAGGTCGACCACCTCACCGAGGCGGTTCGCCTCTACCGTGGCCCGATTCTCCCGCTCATCGAAGCCGACTGGGCCGAACCCATCCGCGAACAGCAGCGCCGCCGCGCGTTGGATGCCTACCACCGGCTCGCGCAGCTCGTCGAGCCCTCGGACGTCGCGTATGCGATCCACTTGCTCGAAAACGCGATCGATGTCGATCGCTACAACATCGAGACGTACCAGTGCCTCATGCGGACGCAAGCGGCGGTCGCCGATACGACTGGTGTCCGCCGCACGTTTGAGTTACTCAGCATCCATATGGAGGAGTTAGACGAGGACGTTGACCAGGGGTCCCGAGACCTCTACAACCAGCTCGTTGGAGAGGAGCTGCGGCCGGCTGTGAGGACTATCAGCCAGCAGGGCCGCTAGTCCACCATCGAAACGGCCTGTCCATATTTCGCCCCGATGAACCGGTTTCGCACTGGTTCATCCGTGTTGCTCACTTGAATCTCCGTGGCCTGCGAAGCTACGGTAGATACCGACAAAACAAAACAAAGACCCCGGCGGTGCTGGTAACACCCCGGGGCGTGGCACAAGGAGTAGTAGCTCCCGATGCGTGTTCATGGTACCCGGCAAACCGGGTTCTTTACGAAGGTTCCGAACGCCACAGCGCGTGATCACGGGCTGTCGTTCGCGGCTCGTGGCCTGCTGGCCTACCTGCTTTCCCTTCCCGACGGCGCCCGCGAGGACGTCAAGACCCTGGCGAACAAGTCGGTCGAGGGACGCGGTGTGATCACCCGCGCGCTGAATGAGCTGGAGTCCCGTGGCTACATGACGCGGGCGAAGACTCGTGATGATGACGGCCGCATTCACACCCAAGTCGAGGTCTTTGCGGACCGCGGAGGGGCATCAAGGCCGGTGGTACCGGCGCCCGTCTCGCCGGGAACCGGTACGCCAGGCGGCGGGAAGTCGGGAATCAAAACCGAAGAGACTGGGGTAGAAGATTCCCTCCCTCCCCAGGTCCCGCTGACGGATCCAGTCGCCGACACCTCGGCGTCAGGGCGGGCGGGAGGTGAACTCTCAAGAGCCCTCTCCTTGCTCGTGCAGGTGGCCAAGGACGAACCGCGCCTTCATCTTGCTGCGGGCGAGGCTGGAGAGCTGGCAGCGCTCGTTGACCGCTGGCTGGCGAGAGGCGCGACGCCGGGTCACGTGACCAGCGCTCTGACCTCGGGGCTTCCGCCGCGAGTGCACCAGGCCGCCGCTCTGGTCCGGCACCGGCTCACCGCGAAGATGCCGCCCGAGCGTTCGAAGCAAGCGCTGGGTGTCACGTGGCATGAGTGCGCTGAGTGTCGGGTTCCGATGCGAGCTGAAGGGCTGTGCGGTGATTGCTCGCATGCCGGCCCCCAGGCCGCTCCGACCGCTCTGAGGAAAGGTGGCCGGGTCGGGTTCGAGCTTGCCCGTGCTCAGCTCCGCTGACGGCTCCAGGTGGCTCGGCGCTGACACATATGCCGCTCATTCACGTCAGCGTGGGCCCCCAACAGCCTCAAACGCCAGCTCCCACGGGAACGTCTCCAGCCGATCACCACCGGTCCCTGCCGGATGTGGCATGAACCCACCGTCGCCTACGAGCACCGTGACACCCTCCTCTCTCAGGGACTCCACCGAACGCCCGAACACCCGGTTCGCCGCGAGGGAGGCGTTGACGAAGGGCAGCACGGCGATCGGGATACCGGACGGCGTCAGCTCCGCCAGTAACCCGAGGGCGTGCGTATCCGCGATGCCCGCCGCCCACTTGTTGATCGTGTTGTAGGTCGCAGGTGCCACGATCACCGCGTCGGCCATCGGCAACTTCCCGAGCTCTCCCGGCTGTCGGTATCGAGCCCGAATCGGGTGGCCCGTCAGCGCCTCCAAACTGGGCACGTCGAGGAAGTCCATCGCGCTCGGGGTCGGGGCCAGCCACACATCCCATCCGCCGGCCTGAGCCAGCTTCACCAGCCGGTCAACCATCGGTGCAGGACCTGCCGCGCACGGGATCACATAGAGAACTCGGGTCACGCTTGTACTCCAGCACGGCGGGCGAGAGCACGCAGGTCGGCACTCGGGTTACGGCTCGGCGCGTTGACCAGATCAGCGATCAGAGACTTGCTTCCAGGCCGACACCTCGCCTCCTCTGGCGCGATCCGCTCGGCGGCCAGCAGAACAGTCTCCGCCTCGGTGTAGCGGCCGAGTTGGTGGTAGGCCAACGAGAGATCGAGGCCGAACGTCCCGCGTCGCTCGCGCGGCATCAGCGCCACAGCGGCGCGGTCGATGCCATCTGCGTGTTGCACCGCCTCGCCTGGACGACCGAGACGAACCAGTGCGGACACCCGGTGCAGGTCGACATTAGTTGGCCCGAATGCCGTCTCTTTGTCGCTTGCGCCGGACGCGAAGCGCCACTGCGCGACTTCGCTCGCTTCGTTGTGCATCGCCAATGCGGTGTGTGCGTCGCCGTACTTCGCTGCCGCGATCTCTGCCGCGAGCAGCACCATGCCGTACATCGCGGCAACTTCGAGCGTCGACGTGGCGACCTCTGGCTGCATCCGTGCAGCCATCGCCAACAGGGCATCCAGCGCGGCCTCGGTACGACCGAGATTGGTCATCGCGCGCGACACCGCGCGGGTAGCGCGGGCAAGGGTGTACAGGTCGTCCGTGGCCTGGGCCGCGACCATCCCTCGGTCCGCAGCCAGCCACGCAGTCTGATCCGCGCCAAGCTTCAACAAGGTCGAGCTCGCGATCCGGTACACCTTGACGAGCACCCGGATGGAATCGATACCTGGTTGTCCCTTCGCCGCACGTTGTGCCTCGATCAACAGCTTGGGCAGGTCGCGGCCGATGCTGGAGAACCGCGAGGCCAGGAAGGCTTCGTCGAGGAAGTTGACCCTCTTGGCGAGGTCGGCTGGCTGGGGATGTTCAAGAGCGTTCACTGGTGCCCCGAGTATCACCTCGTAGTGCTCCAAGGCGCCGGTGATCGCGGCGATTTCCGCAGCATCCGGCGTGCGGGTCGCTCGCTCGGCTTCCACCGGATCGGTGAGAGCTTGGACGGTCACCCCGAGCGCCTGCGCTACGCGCTCCAAAAGCGGCAGCCGTGTGAGTTCGCGTTGGCCGTTCTCGATGGCCTTGACCCAGGAAGGCGACCGTTCGACGCGGGAAGCGAATGTCGTCCGGTCGAGCCCGCGTCTTATGCGCCAGTACCTGACCCGCTCACCGGTGCGGTTGCTCATCGGGATTCCTGTCACGCCAAGTAATGCTGCCGTGCATCCAGCGTATCAACGGACACACTTTGTAGCCGCCGGACCGCCCGCGCCGTCCTAGCTTCAGGTCGAACAGCCCTCTGATATGCGAAGGAGTGTCGCCTGTGAGCGATCCCCGGAATGTGGCAGCAGCTCTGACCGAAGCGTAACTCGACATCGTTCAGGTTCGTCTGGTGCCTGCATGCCCCTCTTCCAACGCGTCGCCGACAGCGACCACACCGTGCCTGCCGAGGTACTGCGCGGTTGATCACCGCACATCTGTCCGACCAGCTTCGAATCCGCAACGAGGTACCCGTGGATACTCAAATCCAGCCCGCTTCCGCAGCTCTTTCTCAGCAGCGTGCAGCGCGCGAGGCCAGCGAACCCGCGCGCGTTCAAGCGTGGCCCAGCAGCGTAGACGAGCCCGTAACCGCAACTTGCCGCTGCGAGACGCCGATGCAGTTGGCGGGTGCGGCATGAGGGGCCCGGAGGAAATCAGGGCCTTTCTGTCCCAGCACAATGACGGGCGGGTGGTCGGCCAGGTGCCGGCGATGTTCGGTGTCACGGTGACTGAGGCCGAGGCGGAGTTCCAGCGTCGGTTGCTGTCCGCGGGCCACACCAGCAGTTACCTGGCATTGCTAGGGCTGGCGGCGACGCTGACCTTCGATGCTGGAGAGTACTTCCCCAGTAGTGAGCAGGCCCGCCGCGACCTGAGCGAGTGGCATGGCTATCACCGGGGTCTGCAGACCGCGTTGGCCTGCTTGGTGATGTACGAGACCGGCAGCAACCCGCAGCAAGCTGCGTTACAGGTCGCCGAGCACACCGAAACGTTGATCCGCTGCCGGTGGACCAACCGGCCCACTCCGGGTGGTGGGTGAGCCATGCAGGTCTGGTCCAGGGGGTTCGCCGGTCGGCCGGAGTGCCTGAGTGAGGTCCGCTGCTTCATCCTCGCCGTTCTCGGCGACTGCGATACCGCGCACGTCGTCGCGCTGATCGCCGACGAGCTGGTTGCCAACGCCATCAAGCACACGGCCAGCGGCGGACCTGGAGGGGAACTCGTCCTGCGGCTGACCAGGTTCGCCGACCGGTGCCGGGTGCGCGTTGACGACCAGGGCGGGTCCACCATGCCTGCGGTCCGCGTCGCCGAGGACGACGAGGAGGCCGGGCGAGGCCTGACCATTGTCGCGCTTTTGTCCGCCCACTGGGGCGTGGACGGCGACGAGAAGGCCCGCTCGGTCTGGGCCGAGATCACCTTTGACGAGGTCGCGGCGATACCCGGGCCGCCGGCCAATGGCCTTCCCCGCGAGTTGAGAACTAGACGAGAGGTCGGTATGGCGATGGACGACAGGACGCGTTGATGGCGTTGCACGTTGACTACACGGCCGAGCGGGCCTTCGCGCGGATCATCGGCGGTCTGCGGTCCGCCCGCCTGGACGCCGGGCTCTCCCAGAACGCGCTCGCCGCCGGCATGCCGGTTCGGGGCCGGGCCATCTCCGAGTGGGAGACCCGGGCAGTAGAGCCGACGCTGGGGCACCTGATCCAGTGGGCGCGCGAACTCGGTCGGCGGCTGGTGATCGTCGGGCGGGACGGCGAACTGCGGGTGGGTCCGGTGCGCCAGCGGCCCGGCGAGACCTTCGAGATCTTCGAGCGGCGGCGGTTGGCGGTGCCGCTGCGCAATCGCCGCCTGGCCCTGGGGATGGCCCAGGGGGAACTCGGTGCCCTGGTGGGCGTCAGCCGGGACTCGATCCAGCGTTGGGAGCTGGTCCGGGTGCCACCGAGGCCGATCGCGCATGTGGTGTGGGCCCAGAAACTCGGCTGTTCGCTGGACATCCTGGTCGTCCCTGATGGTGCCCGACGCGTCCGCCGAACCGGTTTTGCACCGGCTGGACTAGCTGGGTCCACTCTCGAACGTCCAGGGTTGCGTGTTCAGCGGCTTGGGCTATAGCCCATATGGGAGTGCTAAATGAGGACTGAGAACGGCCACCTGTTCTAAGTGCCTTATTATCGCTCTACGCGGGTGGGCTGCGCGTGCCGTAGGTGGAGGGCGAGATGGAGTCCGGCATCATCAATAGGGCTGCTAGTGATGCTGGAAATTGATGATGCAGCGAAGCGCGCCTTCGAGCAGGTCATTGGCAAACTAAGGTCAGTCCGTCGGAGCGCCCGGATTTCGCAAGCTGCGTTGTCGCATCACATCGGGGTCCTCGGCAAGACGATCTCCGAGTGGGAGAACCTGCGGTTGGATCCCACCTTGGTGAACCTGACACGCTGGTCTGATGCGCTTGGCTGGTGCCTGGTGGTCATCGGCCCGGACGGCAAGGTGTTGCTGCCCGAGCCTCTGTGGTTGCTTCCAGGCGAGACGAGGGATTCGTTCGGGCTGCGGCGACTCGCCGGACCATTGAAAAGTCGTCGCCAGGATTTGCCGTCGAGTCAAAAAGGCCTTGGTCGGCTCGTCGGCGTCAGCGGGTCGTCGATCTCGTATTGGGAGCTGGTTCGCATCCCTCCACGATCGATCGCACAGTTCGTTTGGGCGCAGAAGCTTGGGTGCTCTATTGCTTTGTGGCCCAACGAGCTCAGCGGTACGGGACCGTACTCAAGGTACGGTCCCGTACCGCGCATTGAATCAGGGGGCTAGCTGGTCTGAGAGGACGGGTGCAGCCCGTTCCGAGATCCGATCCGCATGCTCTGGCTCTCCGGCAGCGCGGAGGTAGGTCCAGACAGCTGACGCCTTGCCGTTCCCGACTCCCATTCTTGCGCGGAGAGCGTCGCGTGTTGGCGGGACGCCGTCCTCTGCCAGTCCTGCCAGGGCTTTGCGTCCCAGTTCGACTAGGGCCGGGTCTAGTTCGGCCACGCTGGCGGTACGGGACTGGTCCGGAGATCGGTACGCCCGCGGTCCGTCCGGGACGAGCGCGGCGATGTGAAATCGCGAAGTGGGTACAGCGCGGTCCAGCGTGTGATCGACGGGCCCGCTATGCAGAGCCTTCGGATCGGTGCCCCGGTTCCGCTGCCCGATGGCGGCCGTCCCGGACCCGTCGGCGGTACGCGGGATCCGAGACCGAAAGTTCCGGACGCATGCGATCAGGAGATGAGACCCGAAGCCGATCGCGCCGACGGGAAGCGAGGTGATGATGAGGACGAGGACGGGGTGAAGCGGGCCGTTGGTTTGACCGCCGGCGCGGATAACGCCGCAGCCGTGGAGGAAGTTCAGCAGCAGTGAGGCGGCGGTGGTGATGGCGCCGACGGTGACGGCGTAGCGATGGGCCGCTGCCTTGTTCTTCAGCCAGATCGCGGCGGCGGTGGCGACGGCAATGAGGCCATCGACGGCCCAGGGGTCACGTGAGGCGGCTGCCGGACTTTGGTGGATCGCGAGGAAGGCGTCGCGGAGGGGGCCGTAGGAGCCGAGGAACCCGATGAGGACGATGGTTGCGACGGCCGAGGTCAGGAGGGCCAACGAGATGAGGGCGCAGACGTTCCAGGTCTCGGCTGTGGTTGTGGTGCGGTGGGGAGTCAAGAGCGATGCCGTTTCGTGCGGAGGGGTCGGGGTTGAGGGGCACGACATGCTCAGTCCGACATGGCGAGGCTGAGCAGAACGGCGGCGGGAGTGAACCCGTCTGCGGTGATCGCCGCCTCTACGGCTGGGTGACCGGGGTTGACGCGGTGGACCACGAAGACTGACGTCCCAGACTTGTTGCGGCGGATGAAGTCGAACACACGGTTGCCGTCAGGGCTGATCCAGCGGCGCATCTGGACCGGTTCGTTGGCGTAGCTCGCGCTCTGCCAGTCGTGATACGCGAGCGAGACACCGACGAAGGCAGAGCTCAGGTCTGGGGCATCCGGCTGGGCGCCATACGTGGTTGCGGCGTTGATCGCTGCGGCGAGTGCGGCGGGGGACAGGTTCTCTGCTTCGACGCTCCAGCCGCTACAGCAGATGTCGGCTGAGCTCTGGCCTGTGCTGGACACGGTGGCGGTCAGGGTGACCTTCGAGTGCGGGCTGGTCCAGCAGGTCGAGAGGTAGATGGTGGCCCCCTCGGCCATCTCGGCGGGCACGTCGCGTGTCCAGTCGGGGGGAAGCACGAGCGTGACTTCGTTGATCCATGCGGCGCAGAAGGCAACGGACATGGATGGCTCCATTCGGGATCGAGCGCAGGCAGCCGTGATCGGCTCAGGAGCCTGCGGAAAGAGGGTGGGACGCGCAGCGTCGGCTGCGCAGAGGACGGGCCTACGAGGCGGCGAGCAGTCCTGTCGCGCGTGGCGTGCGACGCGCGGTCCGTTGATCCGGGAGAATCGGAGCAGGGTCCATGGGTACTCCAGTCATGATTTAGACGGTCGGACGGGTGAACTTGCGGTCCTGTTCCTGGTGGACGCGGTTGCCTCCGCGTCCACCAGGGTTTTGAGGCCAGGTGCCTATCCGAGGATTCCTCGAATTCTTTGCGAGATAGCCGATCGTTCTCGGAGCGGCGATCTCTGCTTATTTATATTCTGGCCTTGATGTGCTGTCAGGGCAAGCTCTGGCAGTGTAATTGTTCACCCGTTCAGAGTACGAGATTTGCGTGCCTGGATCGTTGATCGATAATGCCGTACTGGAATGCCTTTGTTTTCCTACTTGTTGATTCTCTCCATTCCTGTTCGACGTCCGCATGCGGCCGCGCGGCTCAGGCGACTCGCGGCCCTCCGGTGAGAGCTCTGATCGTCAGATGCACGATCGTCGGGTCTTGGTACTGCCCCTCAAATAGGTATCGACCTGCTGTTTGATGGCGCCTTGACTGCGCTTTGAGGGGGTCGGGAAGCGGCCCACGGATGGGCCCTCGGGCTGCGCCGTGCGGCGGGCTAGTGGTCTGCGCTTGGTCGAGTCGCGGCGAAGAGGTCATCCGCTGCCAGTGGGTCGAGTCGAATCACGGTGCCTGTTCTCGGCGCGTCGAGAATGACGCCGGCTCCGACGAAGATTCCCACATGGTGTGCGAAACCGCTATTTCCGTAGAAAACCAGATCTCCTGGCTTCAGTGAACTAAGGGGAACGGCTGGTCCGCGTCGGTACTGGTCTGTGGCGGTACGGGGAATGCTGATTCCAGCGCTTGCGTAGGCCGCCATGGTCAATCCCGAACAGTCGTAGCCGGCATCGCCTTTGACCGGTCCGTTGCCGCCCCAGACATACGGGAGGCCAAGCTGCCGGGAGGTGAAGGCGATCGCGGCGGCAGCGGCCGGGTTCGGGGCGCTTTGCTCGGCGGTGGCCAGGATGCCGACCTGCTGATCAGGGCTGAATGCACGCTCGGCTGGAGGTGCGGAAGTGGTCGCGTTCCAGACGGCGGTGAGTGGATTGAGGGCGGCCGAGGCGACGGAGGCTGCGGCGGCACTGGTGAGGACGACGAACATCAGGAAGAGGGTCGAGCAGCCGACTGCTGTCTTCGTGAGCGTCGAGATGGGGTTCTCCGATCTAGAGCAGGATGTGTGAGCTCTGCGGGATGCCGAGGTGTTGGGCGGCGGAGGCGCCGAGGGCTGCGAGGGGGAGTTGTGAGGACGGGGACCAGGCCGGACGCCAGGTCGGACCAGCCGGACCGGTCCGGGACGGATCGGTCCGGGACGGATCGCCGTACGCCGTGGCGACCGGTACGCGTGGCGGATGGTCGACGAGGCGCCGGTGAAAGTGGTTCTCGCGATGTGCGTTCGGCAGCCAGAACAGGACAGGACACGAGACGCCCGCGGATTCAGCGAGGTCGGCGTATCCGGTGAGCTTGGCGAGGAGCCGTGCGTGGGGTTCGGTGCCGGTGTCGTATTCGAGGAAGAACTCGCACTTGGCGTCGTTTTGCCGCCATCGGCCGAAGCCGTCCGGCCGCAGTCGCGTTCCGAGCGCGCGGGCGGTGGCGCGTTCGGAGCGCCAGGTCTCGAGCATGGCGCCGGGGGTTTGTCGGGCGTAGCCGAGCAGCTGGCAGAACACCTCGTTGACACCTCGCAGGTGCCCGAGGTCCGGGCGTAGCGCGATGGCGGCTGCGTCGTACGTCGATCGGCGTCGCAGCCGAGAACCGTCGGCATCGGTGGAGAGCAGGTCGAGGGTCCGAGCCGTGGCGACGCAGTGAGCCTGCGACGACCCGCGCTGCAGCGGAGGTCGGAAGGTCTCGACGAGCTTGAGCGCCCGCAGCACCGCCACGCGGCTCCGGCACTTTCGTACGTCAGGGAACAGCGCCACTGCGAGCTGTCCGATGGTGAGCACCTGGTGTTCAGCCAGCAGTCGCAGCACCTCGGCGTCTCGTTCGGTCAGCCGGTCGCCGGCCCTGGTGGCGTCGGAGATCGGCCGGGTCGGGGTTCGGATCGTCACGCGCGGCCCCGTGCAGCAGCGTGGACGGCGGCGCGGATCGCGTCGGCGCGTCCTGGGATAGCCGGCTGCGCTGGTCGGGTCCGCATCGTGAAGGCTCGGACGTGCGCGCTCTTCGCCGTCAGCCGAGCCGCGGCTTGGAAGGCGTCGAGGTGGGCCAGGTCGTGCTCGCCGAGCAGAGGGCCGACGTGCGCTGCGAGTGCGCGCGCGTCCTGCGGCGAGCAGGTGAAGAAGACCTTGTTCCGGGCGTTCGCCGAGATGCCTTCGGCGAGATCTGTCGGGAGCTGGGCGAGGTTCTGGTGGGCGAGGGTGAAGGAGACCCGGTAGGCGCGAGCTTCGGCCAACATGTCCTCCAAGCTGTAGGGCAGGTTCAGGAAGTTGTGGGCTTCGTCGAGGTAGACCGAGGCGTCCGGGCGCGCTTGCTCGGGTCGGCCCGCACGAGCGGTCGTTGCGTGCCATGCGGCGGCGAGGATGAACGAGCCGAGTAGACGCATCGTGTCGTCGCCGAGCACGCCTTTGGGTAGCCTGACTAGGCAGATCCCGCCGTCCAGGACCCGACCGAGGTCAATCGTTGAACGCGGCTGCGCAATGACGTCGGCCACGAACCGCCGGAGCAGGAAGGCGCGGAGCTTATTCTGGAGCGGCGCCGTGATGGCGGCCTGGGACTGGGCCGACAGATCGGCGAAGCCGGTCCAGAAGTGATCCAGCATCCTGTGATCGCCCTCGGCGAGGCTGGCTGTTCGTGCGGTGCGGAAGACTTTGTCGCTCAGCAGCTGGGAGACGTCCGCGAGCGTCGGCGGCCGGTCTCGTGCGGTAGCGAGGAGGGTCAGGCATGCGGCGCGTAGGACGTCGTCGGTGCGTGGACCCCATGAGGACGCGAACAGCCGCCGGAAGATCCCCACGAGGTTGTCCACGGTCAGTTCGGGGTCGCCCTGCGCCAGGATGTTGAGACAAGGCGGCGGCCCGGAGTCCGTCGGGTCGATCAGGACCAGGCGGTCAGCCGCCGATAGCGGGAGCCGGTCGAGGAGGTCCCCGACCAAGTCACCCTTCGGGTCCAGGACGAGGACGCCCCGGCGGGCGTCCACATCGTCGAGGATCATGCGCGCCATCAGCGTCGACTTGCCGGAGTTGGTCGCGCCCATGATGTGGAAGTGCTGGCGGGCGTCCGGGACCGCGACGCTGACTGGCCGGATCGGCGAGGTGTCCGCGTCTCCGAGGATCTTGTGGCCGTGGGAGAGCGCCGGGATCTCCGGAGGCGGGGCGATCGAACGCGCACCGGCACGAGGCACGCCGACGACGTCGGCATCCAGCGGGAGATGCGCGATGCCTGCCAGTTCGGCGACGGTAAGAAGATCACCCCGGCCCATCCGGCGCGACGCGAGCGCGGACGGTGGGCCCGTCAGGCGGTGACGGGCCCACGAGTTCCGTTCTGCGAAGACACCGAAGGCGGAGGCCAGGCTCTCGGTGATGCTGCGGGTCCGCTTGTCTGCATCGGGCCCGGTTGATTCGGTGCCTGCGGCGTATCGGATCTCTACCGCCCACAGAGGTCCGACCGTCTTCGTGACGGCCGATCGAAGTGCTGCGGCGTGCGCAGGATCAGCCGGCCCCGTCTGCGGCTTCGCGTTGGGGGTCCACTCGTCGAGAAACGTGCTGACCGGGGTCATCGTGCCCAGGTCACGAAACGTGCGTGCGCGGAACCGGTTGAGCTGGAATTGCAGCTGCCGCACCCGCCGACCCGCAGCGGGTCGGGCGAGGATCTGGACGCACGCGCTTTCGGAAGGCCGCAGCTTTCGGCCGGCTTGCAGCAGCGGGCGGAGCGGATCGGACGTGTGCTTGACCTTCAGCGGCAGATAGGAAGGCTTGGCCAACCGAAGCCGGCCGCACGTCGAAGCCTGGGCAGTGATCGGGATCGGAGCTGGCGAGACGATCTGTGCGTAGACGCCAGGCCACGCGGCTTCGGCGGCCGTGGCCATGACGTCAGCGGAGATCGAAGGCGGAACCCAGACGCCGAGGCTGAGGCCTTCGCTGCTCCAGAGGAACTCGAAAGCCAGATGGGGTTGCCTGTCCAGGATCCCTTGCCACCTGGGACGAAGCAGTGCATGAAGGTGGGTCCAGAACGCCTCGGCGCATCCCGGCTCGACCTCGGGCGGCAGCTTGAGGATGACGTATCGCGCCGACGCGTCCGTCACCGCGCGATGACGCCGCGCCTGCTTGAGGTACCAGCACGCGAGCGCTGAACACGAAGCGGTGCCCAGCATGGGGACGCCGATGAGCCACCAGTCACAGACGCTCTGCTCGGCCGACGCCAGGGCTAGGGAGAAGAGATCGGTTGGGTGCAGCAGCCACCGGCCGAGGAGGGACGAGTTCGGCGCGCTCATGCGCTCCACTCCTCATCGAGCCGAGCCAGCTGCGCGGGATCGGTTGTGCAGAGCTCGTCCTCACGGGTTGAGGCGACTGAGGAGAACGCGGCCCGCGAATTGCCTTGCATGACCAGGCCTTGACCACGGCTGGCAGATAGCAGGAACGCGCGCTCGCCACCCGAGAGCCGGAACGCCTGAGCGATTTGGTCGACGGACTGCGGGGCCTGACGCAGCAGCACCGCGCTCGCAGCGTTCGACACGACCGCCATACCGAGTTCGGTCGAGAGCAGGTCCGCAGCGTCCTGCGTGACGACTGACAGCCCGGCCCAGCACTTCCGCGACGCCTTGGCCATGCGGAAGAGGAACCGTGCTCCCGCCGGCTCCTTCATCAGCCACCAGGCTTCGTCGACGACCACCAGACGGCGGCGCCGGTTGGCCGGGTCTGACACCCGGCGCCACATCAGATCGAGGGTGAGGAGCGTCCCGATCGGCTTCAGCTCATCGGGCAGTTCCCGCAGCGCGAACACCGCGAGGTGGCCGCCGGCTGAGTGTGCCGTCGGGCCGTCGAACAGACCGGAGAAGGAACCGGAGGTGTGCGGGGCCAGCTCTGCTGCCAGTGCTGAGGCATCCGGTGTGTCAGATGTGGTGAGTAGTTCGGCGACATCTCGGAGCGTTGGGGCGGGCCGCCGGTGAGTCCGAGCATCGTTGGTGATCCCCGCATGCTCGTAGGCGGCGAGGATCGCGCCGTCCAGGGCCGCGTGCTGGCCAGCGGTCAGGTCCCGGCCGAGGAGCACGGACACCACGGTGTGCCCGAACAGGGTCCGGCGGCGGATCGCATCGGAGCTGTCGCCGGTGTTCGGAAGATCGAAGGGGTTGATGCGGACGCCTGGAGCACCGAGGCTGACGACCGTTCCGCCTACGGCGTGCGCGAGCCGGGCGTACTCCTGCTCCGGGTCGATGACCATGACCTCAACGCCCTGGTAGAGGTTCCGGAGGACGTCGAGCTTGGCGAGATAGGACTTCCCGGCGCCGGATTGGGCCAGGACCACCGAGTTGTGGTTCGGCGCCGCCCAGCGGTCCCACATCACCAGTCCGGAGTCGGTCGCGTTGACCCCGAGCAAGACGGCTGACGTCGAGTTCTGCGGTAGCGGCAGGTCGCCGGACGTGAACGGGAACAGCGTTGCCAAAGCCTCGGTGTCGAACGTCCGCCGGATCTTCAGCAGGTCCAGGCCAAGAGGCAGCGTCGAGCACCAGCCCTGGACCGTCCGGAACGTGGCAGGTACGAGGCGCAGTAGCATCCCCTCCGCGAGCGAGCGGACCTGAGCTGTGAGTTCGGCGAGTTCATCGGCGCTGTCGGCGTGGATCGTCAGATAGATCCCGACCCCGAACAACTTCCCCTCGCCACAGGCGACGCGGTAAGCGAGTTCGCGCGCGTCAGCGGCAGCTGCCTCGGTGGCGGGGTCGTCGAGGTGCCCGCGTGAGGCGGCGTGCCGACGGCCGGATTCCAGCCGGGCGCGCTGCTTGCGTAGGCGGTCCGCAGCGATAGGGCTCGGGACCGGCTCGATATGGACGGCGACGCCGATCCGCGCAGGGAAGCTCAGCAGCGGTTCGAGCCAACCGGCCGCGACCTCGGCCGGGTAGTCGGCGACTGCGAAGGTCGCGGCGATCGTGTCGCCGACTTTGAGGGTGTGGGTGCCCACTTCAAGACTTGCCGGACCCAGGCCCAGGACGTTGCGGGTTTGATGGGCCGGTCGGGTAGTCCAGATGGGTAGCATCTTGAGGGCTGCGGTGAGCGAGGTCATGATCAGGCTCCTGAGGGGTCGAGAAGCGCGCGGAGATCGGCGGAGGCGGCGTCATGGCCGAGCGGCGAGACGCGGATCTCGCAAGCGGCGAGGTGGCTGACGGCATCCTCGGCGCGGCGGGCAACCCGCTGAGCGGCTGCCTTGCCCGGTTCACGCAGTGCGAGATGGATGCTCCGGGTCAGCAAAACGCGGGTGGCGGCGAGACCATCTAGGAACTCGGCGTGTTCCTGGGCGGAGTGGCCGAGAGCAGGGTGCGGGAGGTTGGCTGCCCGATCCCGGAGGATCCCAACGAAGCCGCTCACGTCGGCCGGGGCGTTCGTCGACGTGATTTGAGTCGGTCCGCTGAGGGAGTTGAGCCAGCGAGCGAACCCGCCGAGGAGGAGGTCTTGCTCGTCGGCAGTGCGCAGCCCGAAGTTGACCGTGCCCGCAGCGGCCACCAACGCGGTCCCGTCGGTGCCGAGGTCGATCACGCCGGTGTGGTCGAGGTCCGCGATGGGCAGCGACAGCGGCGCGGGCAAACACGGCGGCTTATTCAGCGCCTCGGACAGGAACGGCGGGGGCGGGGCCACGCCTTCGGGCGCCATCACTCGGCGCCGAGGTGTCCGCATCTGCCGCAGGGCTGCGGCTAGGAGGCGATCGATAGCCAAACCGTCGCGCTCGGTGGAGACGGCGACGCCGACAATCACCAGGAAGAACACAGCCGGGATCAGGAACGCGAACGGCGAGACCCAGGCACGCACGCCGAGCCATGCGCACCAGAGCCCTGTCGCAGTGCTGCCGATGATCGCGACTTGCCGGGCCGTTGCCGGCCCAAGTACTCGGTCCGGGCGGCTGACGTCGGCGGGGATGCGGACCGCGCTGTATCCGGCGGGACCATCCGACATGGAGCATCACCTTTCGCTGAGGGGTCTGAGCTTGGGTTTGTGGCTATTTGTAGGCCGTGGTGCACGAGGTGGAGTCGGTGGCGCCAAGTGCTTCGCCACCGGACTCGGGGAAGGAGGCTGAGGAACCGCCTGGGTTGGCCTGTCCCGAACGGGCGGTGTCTTTGACTGCGGCGGATTGGGCGACCGCGTCGTGTGCGAGATCGGGCGCTTTGCAGGGGTGATGAGAGGCCGAGGCGGTGTCGGTTGGGCTCGTGGGCTCCGAGTCGGCTCCTCAGCCGGTCGAGGAGTGACGGTGGCTTCTCTCGGTTCGGTGGCGCGGGGCCGAGACGAGAAACTCGGGCCCCGCGGCCCTCCGTGCAGGATTGGCAGCGGACCGAACTTGCCGTGCCCCGGCCCTGTACATGGCCGAGGGCCACGCCCCGGACCTCCCGGTGAGGTCGGCGGAGGCGGAAGCGGTCCGGTGCCGCCGCCGGGTCGAGATCGGCGACGGCCGACGTCGAAGCGACTCGGGATGGCGCCGAACGCCCGGTATTGCAGGTAGCTGCGCGCCAAGCCCGTGATCCGCGTCTGGCCGAGCGCCCCGCGCTGGAGAACTACCCGGCTCGTCCAGATCGGGATCTTGATCAGCATGAAGAACAGGACCAGGCAGATAAGCAGGTCGGTCAGGCCGCCGCGAGTCGGGAGGCCAAGAACGTTGTCCGCCTGCGGGTCGAAGAAGACCTGTAAGCAGATGATCAGGACCAGCGCCTGAAGGACCTGCGTTGCCAGGCACCCCAGGATGGCCCGCCACCACAGCTTGGCCAGCCCCTCCGTCTGGGGGTGGGCAAGGCAGGCGAGCGCGAGCGGGGCGCCGGCCGTCAACACCATCAGCACGGTTGCGCGCACCAGATCTGTGACGACCAGCGCGACGCCCAACACCGCGATGGCGCCGCCGATGATGACGAGGAACACCTCTCCGACCCCGTCGGGGAGGAAGACGTTGTAGACGATGAGGCTCGTCAGCCTGGACCCGATGCCCTCGGACGAGAGGTTCCCGTTCATCAAGGCCGCGACAAGCGCGTTGCCCAGAGACACGGACTGGCAGATCAACCACAGCGACGCGTTCGAAGCGACCATCCCGATGACCAGCCGAGGCGCGATCTCCTTGAGCTCATGCCGCGTCTGAAGCGTCCCGTGCGTCATGACGAGAATGCCGCCGGCCAGGATGAAGAGCACGTAGAGCGTGTTCGAGAGGATCAGGACGGAAGTCCAGATACTTGCGATGCGACCGCTGCTCAGGTTCGGGCTCGACAGCAACGACGTGGCGACAAACGGGAGCACCGGCTTGAGTGCGGACTTCACGAGATCGCCGAGCCAGGTATCGATGGCCTTCTCGATCTGGCCTGGGATGTCCCACCAGGACGGGTCCGCGCTTTTGGAGCTGGCGGGTCCTAGGGTCGGCGACGGAGTCATCGACCCGCCACCGATCAGCGGGCCATAGATGCCAGGTGCTGAAGGGAGCGTCGGAGCCGGAGTTGGAGGCGGGACGGGTGCCGGCGCTGTCGCTGCGAGCCTGGCGCCGCCGGGAATCGCGGCGATGGGTGATCCGTCCGCTGCGGTGTCCGCGCGTGCGGAGCCGATCAGCGTGCAGACCACCAGCACCAACGTCGAGACGGCCAGAGAGAGCGCTGCTACCCACCGCGGCATCTGCCGCTCGTTCACGAAGCCCCGACCATCGACTTGAGAGCATCGACCAGGACTGGCGCGAGGACGGCGAGCCCGTAGCCGCAGGCCGCGGACCGCAATGCTCCTTTGGCCTTCATCACCTCGCCTTCGTTGCCTCCAGCCATCAGGTAGCGCAGGCCACCAACGGTGACGAAGACGGTCGCCAGGCCCGACAGCAGACCGATGATCCAGGTCCGGACGTTGTCCATCACCTCGTTCAAGGTCAGGGGCTTTGCTGGGGTCGTGCCTGCCGCCGCGTCATCCGACGCAGCGGCGTCAGCGCGGGTGCCTGGGAAGGGCGCTACCTCAGCGAGAGCGCGGTGCGTCCCGGCCGGGGCGTTGATCGTCGTTACGTCTGAACGTGGCGAAGAGTCGGCCATGGCGGGCGCCATGCCGATCGTGGCTGCGGCGAGCGCTCCGAGCGACAAGGCGATGGCGTTTCGAAGTTGACGTCTCATGGCACTGATCTCCTGGATCTCGGGGAAAGCCGTCACGCTCGAAAGCGCGACGGCTCGGGCCACAGGGGTCAGGCAGCCGCCGAGAGTTCAGCCGATCGGCTCAGCGCAGGTCGTTGAGCAGGCCGGATGGTACGGACCCGCGCCTCATGGGCACGCGGGCGCTGGGTACCGTTCACGAACGCGACGAGCCGCGCCTCGGCACGCTGGCGGCGAATCTTCACTGCGTTGTAGGAGACGCCGAGGAGCGCGGCGTAGCCCTCCATGTCGATGCCCTCGAGCCGCGTTGCGGAGATCAACTCGGCATCAGACTCCGAAATGGCTTCCGCGGACACCGCACGCATGAGGACCATGTCGGGGTGTCCTGAAGGACGCGACAGGCTGTGAGCCTGTTCGGAGATCTCCTCCTCGCGCTCAGCGGTTCGACGATGCGCAACCACGAGCGCGTGGCCCGCACGGTAGGCAGCCCAGCGGAGCTTCGTCACGATGCCCGGCGCATCGATCTCCACGACAGCCAAGTGAGCCAGGAACCCGGCGAGGATCTCGGAGTCCAGTTCTTCGACATCGCCGTCGAAGCCGCGTGCCAGGGAGCCGGCGACGTTCCGGATCGCGGGCAGGGCCATGCCGATCGCGGCCAGCTGCCATGTCTCGTCACGTCGCGCCCTTCGCACGACCTCGGCCCAAACCGCGTCGCGCGCAGTCTGCGATGCCCCCGCGAGGAGACGGTGCTGAAGCTCATCGAGACGGATCATTCCCGACGGCAGATCGGCGGCGAGGCCGGAGACGTCGAGGCCCGGCACGGCGAGGCTTTCGCATAATGCGTGGAACGCCTCTGCGGCGAGGTCGAGTGGGGAAGAGCAGGAGACGATGACGCGGCCCATGACGGGCACCTCCAAGAGGTAGGCGGATGGATTCCGCCGCTCATGGGGCTCGCGGGCCCTCAGAACTTGATCAAGCGATCGGCAGCACTCGAAGAAGGCGCTTTCAGGGCCTGATTAGGGCAATGAGCTGGCCTTTTGATGAGTCGCTGTTGTTGCTCGCGTTCGTGTGCGGGAGCAGACCGGCGCATCAAGACGGCGGCCGACTTCTGCGGCCGCGCGTTGGTTCGACCCAGCGTTTGACGAGCTTCGGATGCTGCGACCGGATGGACTCTTGGGCCGCGACGTAGGCATTCACCCGATTGGCGTTGACCCCTGCGAGGCGGCACCACGGCTTTCGAGGCTGACAGGAACCACAGATCCGGACCGGCGAGAGCTATCCGGATCGTCAGCCCGAAGCGAGGCATCCGTGTTGAATCTCGACGTCACTCACGAACCCGAAGCGGCCCGACGAACCCTCACCGCGTTGGCGATCGCTCGCTATTCCGAGCCAGGTGGGCTCGTGGTCGATCTCGGCTGCGGGAACGGTCGAGCACTGGTCGAAGCAATCCGCGCAGACCGGCTCGCGATCGGGATCGAGCGCAACTCGCGACTGGCGAGTGAGGCCCGGGAGGCCGTAATCCGGGCCACGACTCACGGCGGCCCGGGCTTCGCGACCGTGGTCGTCGGCGAGTTGGTCGATGTGCCTCAGCTGGTCGGATCTGACTCGTTGCGGCGAGCCTCGCTCGTGCTCGTGGACCTTTCGCGCGTTGGAGTCCTCGGCGTCCACGGGCGCGTTGTCGCGGAGGGCGTCGTGGCGCGCCTTTCGGATGCGCTCGCCGGAGCACGGCAACTGGTGCGGCCAGGTGGACACGTTGTCGTTCAGGCAGAAATCCGCCAGCCCTTCTGCCGAGATCTTGCCGAGCTGCTTGCTGAGGTTGGCGCCGGGTCGGAGCTCGAAGTGGTCGCGCTGGATGGCGAGGCTGAGCGGTACCGGATGAGGTGCGCGCTCAGGCGCAACGAGGAAGTTGTGGTCTTGCGGTCTGTGGAGGTTGAAACGGGCGCCTAGTCGCGACACGAACTCGAGCAATTAGATCAGGTAGTTGATATAACCCTGAACCAGATGTTGACTTGATCTGAACCAGCCATCAACTGGTTCAAGGGAGTGGAAGCCCTGGCTGCCAGAGGACAACCAGGGCTGAAGTGCATCGCAACAACCATGAATCCAGGAGTGCAGTTGACGAACGAGCAGGGTAGCTCTGTCGCCTACACGCAGGAGATTCCGGTCGGCCGGCGTGCTTTGTCGGTCGCGGAGGTCGCCGCCATGTACGGGCTCCACCCGGCGACGGTCTACAGGGAGATCGAGGCCGGGAAGCTGACGGCGTTCGGCTTTGGCGGGACAGGTCGTGCCATCCGAGTACCGATCGCAGCTTTGGCCGACTACGAGGCCGCATCTATCAAGTTCAAGGCCGCTTGATCTAAGGGGCCGCGCGTCGAGGTGACGCGCGGCCCTCTGATCGCGCCGCACGTCGTACGAGGAAGAGGAATGGCGGACTGCTCACCCTTTTCGCATGGCCCAGAGCGGGGGCTGCTGTCCATCAAGGAAGCTGCCGCCGCGCTCGGTGTTTCGCAGAGCACGATGTACAAGCTGATCAAGGAGGAGAAGGTTCAGGTCGATCGGAGCGAAGGCCAGACCCGGGTGCCGTCCTGGGCGATCGACGAGTACATGGCCAACCCCGATCGCTCCAAGAGAGCGAAGCGACGAAGCCCTTCTTCACGTCGGAACCGGCCCGACGGTACCCGCGCTCCGAACGGCGAGTCCTCGATCTACTTCAGCGACAGCGACAAGCTGTGGCATGCGTGGGTGACGGTCGGCGTGAAGGACGATGGCAGTCCTGATCGGCGGCATCGGAAGTGCAAGGACGAGAAGGCACTCCGTCGCCGGGTCAACGAACTGGTGCAAGCGCGGGATGCTGGACACGTCGCCAAAGCGGGGTCATCGCTGGTCACTGTGGAGCAGTGGCTTACGCACTGGGTCGAGAACATCGCGGCACTGAAGGTCCGGCCCAGCACGCTCGCCAGCTACCGAGTGGCCGTGTTCCACCACCTCGTCCCGAACATCGGCAGGCATCGCCTGGAGAAGATCGAGCCGGAGCACTTCGAAGCGTTGTATCGGAAGATGCTTGAGGCGGCCTCCAAGCCAGCGACCGTCCATCAGGTGCACCGCACGGCACGTACAGCTTTCGGCGTGGCGTACACGCGGAGGCTGATCCCCAAGAACCCGGTAGCGTTCGCGACACCGCCGACGGTGGAAGAGATCGAGATCGACCCCTACACCGTTGAGGAGGTCGAGCGGATCCTCGTGACGGCGCTCAAGAGGCGAAACGGCTTCCGGTGGGTGTTGGCCCTGGTCTTCGGATTTCGTCAAGGCGAGGCTCTGGGCTTTCAGTGGTCCGACTTCAGGATCGACGACGAGGACACCGGTAACGAGACGATCTACGTCCGAAGGAACCGCTTGCGACCGAAGTACTCCCACGGCTGTTCCGACCCGTGTGCGAGGAAGTGGCCAGGTCTTTGCCCGCAACGGGTCGAGCTGTTGCCGAAGACCGGCTCGGTGAAGTCGAAGGCTGCCGAGCGCCCGTTTCCGGTTCCCCGACCGATTGTCTTCCTGGCGCGTGTGCATCGCGAGGCGCAGAGGCAAGAACGTCTGGCTGCGGGGCCGCAGTGGGTCGACGGAGGCTGGGTCATCGCGACCGAGACTGGCGAGGCTGTGAATCCGAGGACGGATTGGGACGACTGGAAGAAGCTTCTGAAGGCGGCGGGCGTTCGAGACGCGCGGCTGCACGACGCGCGGCATACGGCTGCGACACTGGCTCTCCTGGCCGGCGTACTCGATCGCACTGCACAGGTCCTCTTCGGCTGGGCCAATGCGAAGAACGGCGAGCGGTACCGGCATGTCACCCGCGCTGTACAGCGGGACGCAGCTGATCGATTGGAAGCGCTCGTCTGGAGCCCGCGGCTGGCTTTGGAGAGCGGTGCTGCGCCTCGGAGCGCAACTCCTGAGGATTAGCCCTAGTCTTGGCGGCCATACGGTGAGCTCTTGATCTGATTTCATCAGATCAAGAGCTCACCGTAGCCGGGTGTCCTCGGTAACGCTCTGCGCTCAGAAGTCGAAGATCCGGTCATGCATCTGGTTGTAGCGAGCTTCCGCGCGTCGAAGATCTGCGATCTCCTCGCGATACTTTGCCGCTATCTCCCGCATCAGCCAGTTATCGAAGTCCGCCGCCTTCTTGGCGTAGGCCTGCACCAAATCAACGATCATGATGTCGTCGCCCAAGCCAGTCATCCAGCGGCGCTCCGTAGCATTCCAATCCTTCCACCGAAGGAGCGGAGCGGTTCTCAACGTGAACGTGACCGAGAAGGAGTGCCGCGTGAACGTTTGTTGGCTCTGCCCCACAGGGAGCTCGTAGTGTGCCATGTAGTTGCGCAGCTTCTTAAGGAATGCACTGGCTGTGTCGGTGGCGAACACCGACTTCACCTCGTCGTCGTAGGCCTGCTTAAGTTCCGTATCGTCGAAGCGCTCGGTAGCGACGACGCGAAGCTGGTCCACGCGTGTGCTGATGCCGGTCAGGACGTTGTGGAGCAGTCGTTCGACCTCAGAAAGGAGTTCGTCGTGAGGGCCTGGGTTCCGAGTGTCGAAGAGGGCCAGTGCATCGTCGGGGTCTTGCACGCGTGCAACGAGACCGAGGTAGTCCGCCACGTTTCGTTGGAGAATGTACGAGATGCGGTCGATGCGTCCTAGAAGAGCCGTGATGCGGTAGCCAGGCGAGCGCGTGACCGCCTCTTGCAGCTCGATGAACGATGGCCGATCGCCCGGGGTAGCCCCACCCTCGTCGGCGTATTGCTGGCGCTCCAACTCTCGCCCCTTCCGCGACGCTGACTCCTGCCGTCCGCGATATGCACCGAACGCTACGCGCCACTACCCAGCCCGCGAAGCCGATTTTCGGGACAGCTGGAAACAACCTTCGCTCCAGCCTGGTTAAAACCACCCCTCAGGCTTCGGATCAGGTTCCCAGTCATGATCAGCGTCGAGGATGTGGCCTGGTTTGATGACTGGTGGTTCGATGTCGGTGAGCGGCGGTCTCTCAGCGACGTATGCAGCAATGAGCATCTGGACCCACCGGATGTACCGTCCGAGTCCAACGCCGATTCGGTGGGCTTCCTCTGGCGTCCGAGGGGATACGGAGAACCAGAATGCGAGCGTTTCGAGTTCGCGATAATGCCTGGTGATCAGTGGGTCAGCGACGACGGGAATCTCTGTCAGTAGTCCGCGCCGCAGTGACCTAATGGACTCGATGGCCGCTGCCAACTGCGGTGAGGCGGGCGTCAGGGTGCCACCCTCTTCTGAATAGCGCGCTGCCCTTTCCTTCGCCGCTGGCGGCAGACTCCATAGCTCCGCGTCCAGATCGGCGAGGCGTTCCAGGAGGGCGACCGCTGCCGCCGCGATCGGTCGTGGCGAAGCTCCAAGCGTTCTGCCTCGGCGGCGGCTGTTTGGGCTCGGATCTGCTGGCGACTTGCCAGCAGCGCCGCGCCGGCGCCTATGAGACCGCCTAGCACCGCACCTATGAGCCCGTCGAAAAAGGTCTTCCACTCCATCCCGGAATCTTCGCAGCGAACACAGCGTCCTGAGGCGAACAGTGGACTAGCGCGATCCGGTCGAAGGATCACAGTCGCGTGGATGAGCTCCGCCGCCGTGGCACTAGTGCGGTGCTCTGGATGGCTGGCTCGCGGTAGCTTCCGAAGAAGGCCCCGAAACTCGGAATGCAACCCGGAATGCAACCCTGGACGACGAGCCCCAATCCGCCGGAACAAAAGAGCGAGCCCCTGTCACGCGTTTCCGCAGTTCAGGGGCTCGTCGTGAGCGGTGACGGTGGGATTTGAACCCACGGAGGCTTGCACCTCACACGCTTTCGAGGCGTGCTCCTTAGGCCGCTCGGACACGTCACCGTGGACAACCTTACCGGATGGGTGGCGGTGGTTCGGTCACTTTTGGCGGTGGTGTTCGAAGAAGCGGTTGAGGGCTGCGTGGCACTGCGGTTCGAGGACTCCGGGGATGACTTCGGGGGTGTGGTTGAGGCGGGGGTCTCGGAGGATGTCGTAGAGGGAGCCTGCTGCGCCGGCTTTGGGGTCCCAGGCGCCGAAGACTACGCGGGTGAGGCGGGAGAGGACGATGGCGCCGGCGCACATGGGGCAGGGTTCGAGGGTTACTACGAGAGTGCAGTCGGTGAGGCGCCAGGTGGGGGGTGCTTTGGGGTCGGTTTGGGCTGCTTTTGTGTGGAGGGTGTGGGCTGCTGAGCGGATGGCGACTATTTCGGCGTGGCCGGTGGGGTCGCCTTCGGCTTCGCGGGTGTTGCGGCCTTGGGCGATCACGGTGCCGGTGGGGTCGAGGATGACGGCGCCGATGGGGACGTCGCCCGTGGATTCGGCGGCGGTGGCTTCGGCCAGGGCGAGGCGCATCCAGGGCTCGTAGCGGCGCTGGGTGGGCGTCGGTGGGAGTGGGGGCGTGGGCGGCGAAGGGGGCGTCGGCGGCGATGGAGGTGTCGGTGGCGGCGTTGCCGAGGGCGGCGTCATGGATCCAGTCTCGCTATCGGTCCGCGGTGGGGTGTGGCGGGATGTGGCGGGATGTGATGGAGGCGCTCGAACCACTCGGCGAAAAGGCCTCTGTGGCTGGCTGATGTGACCGAGGCCACAAGCGATCAACCTCACAATAAAGCGCCGCCGTCCCCATCCCGGGAACCGGCGGCGCCGCAACCGATGGCCATCGGCGGCTGCCCGCGCTCACGCGGTGTCGCCTCTGGATGGCTCAGTGCGCCTTCAGTAAAAGAACGTCCTCAGCAGCTGCTGCTGCCTCAGGCGCGCCATGCGCGCCCGGCGGGGCGCTACGCGCTCCCTGAGGCGCTGGGCCTCGGCCAGGTCGGCGAGGAAGTCCTCGCGCCGGCGTTTGCGGTCGCGCGCCTCCCGCGCCGGTGCGGGCTGGGGTCGCGGCTGGTCTGCGGGCATCTGCTGGTCACCGCCTTCCCGGTGCGCCGGCTCTTATCCGCAAAGCCGACGGTTTGACCTTTTTGGGAGGTTACCTTGTCACGGTATGTGCTTGTCCAGTGCTTACCGGTGCAGTGCCCCGGCTCGTCGGATACCGTTTGCCCATGCCCACCGTGTCCATTCATGTCGTCGACCACCCGCTTGTCGCCCACAAGCTCACCGTGCTGCGGGACGCGCGCACCGACACTCCCACTTTCCGCTCGCTCGCCGACGAGCTGGTGACGCTCCTGGCCTACGAGGCCACCCGCAACGCGCAGGTCGAACCGACCACGGTGCGCACCCCGGTCGCCGAGGCCGCCGGGGTCACCTTCAGCGGTCCGCGGCACCTGGTCGTGCCAGTGTTGCGCGCCGGCCTGGGCATGCTCGACGGCATGGTCCGGCTGCTGCCGACCGCCGAGGTCGGCTTCCTGGGCATGGTCCGCAACGAGGACACGCTGCAGGCCTCGACCTACGCCACCCGCCTGCCGGAGCACCTCGTCGGCCGCCAGTGCTACCTGTTGGACCCGATGCTGGCCACCGGCGGCACGCTCATCGCCGCGATCCGCCTGCTCGCCGAGCGCGGCGCCGCCTCGGTGACCGCCGTGTGCCTGCTCGCCGCGCCCGAGGGTGTCGCCGCCGTGCAGAAGGCGCTGGCGGACCTGGACCTGCCCGTGGCGATCGTCACGGCGGCCATCGACGAGCGACTCAACGAGAACGGCTACATCGTCCCCGGCCTCGGCGACGCCGGAGACCGCCTCTACGGGACCGTCTCGGCGTAGAACAGACGTAAGGCAAGAAAACACCTGTGGGACCGGAGAACCGGCCCCACAGGTGTCTGCGATGCCCGCAAAAGCCTCACTGTGTCTTGAGCGCCGCCAGCACCTTCGCCATGCTCTCCTTCGCGTCGCCGAACAACAGCGACGTGTTCTGCGCGTACAGCAGCTCGTTCTCGACCCCGGCGAACCCCGGCCGCATCGAGCGCTTGCAGAACACGACCTGCTGAGCGAGGTCGACGTCCAGAATCGGCATGCCGGAGATCGGGGAGCCGGTCGGCTGCCGTGCCGCCGGGTTCACCACGTCGTTGGCGCCGATCACCACGGCCACGTCCGCCGAGGCCAGCTCCGAGTTCGCCGCGTCCAGCTCCAGCAGCGACTCATACGGCACGTTCGCCTCGGCCAGCAGCACGTTCATATGCCCCGGCATCCGGCCGGCGACCGGGTGGATGCCGTACGACACCTGCACCCCGCGCGACGCCAGCAGGTCCGCGACCTCGCGCACCGTGTGCTGCGCCTGCGCCACCGCGAGCCCGTAGCCCGGGACGATGACCACCTTGCGCGCGTACCCGAGCAGGATCGCGACGTCCTCCGGCGAGGACGTCCGCACCGGCCGCGCCGCCCCGTCGCCGCTCACCGCCGCCCCGCCGGCCGTGGCGGTGAACGCCCCGAACAGCGTGCCGGTCAGCGGACGTCCCATCGCCGCGGCCATCATCCGCGTCAGCAGCGTTCCGGACGCGCCGACCAGCGTGCCCGCGATCACCAGCAGGGTGTTGCTGAGCACGTAGCCGCTCGCCGCGACCGTCAGACCGGTGAAGGCGTTCAGCAGCGAGATGACGATCGGCACGTCCGCGCCGCCCACCGGCAGCACGAACAGCACGCCGAAGGCCAGCGCCAGCAGGGCCAGCAGCACCATCAGCGCGGTGCTCGGCCACGGCACCAGGAGGATCCCGAACAGCACGCTCGCCGCCGCGACCCCTATGGTCACCCAGCGCCCCGCCGGCAGCACGACCGGCCGGGTCGTCATCAGCTCCTGCAGCTTGGCGTACGTGATCATCGATCCGGAGAAGGAGACCCCGCCGACCAGGATGGTGAACGCGGTCGCCGCCAGATCCGCGCTCGCCGCGTGCTCGATCCCCTTGCCGGGCCGCAGGAACTCCACCGCGGCCACCAGTGCCGCCGCTCCGCCGCCGACGCCGTTGAACAGCGCCACCAGCTGCGGCATCGCGGTCATCCGCACCTTCCGCGCGGTCGGCAGGCCGATCGCGGTGCCGACCACGATGGCGCCGATGATCAGCCCCAGGTGCTTCAGATGCGGCGTGGTGAGGGAGACGAGCACCGCCAGCGCGGCGCCGCAGGACCCGATCACCGTGCCCATGCGGGCCGTGCGCGGCGCCGACAGACCCTTGAGGGTGAGGATGAAACAGACCCCTGAGATCAGGTACGCGGTGTCTCTCCAGGCGCTGCTCACTTGCCCGCCTCCCCGGAGGAGGCGGGAGGCGTGGCCGCGCCGGCGGGAGCGCCGGACGCACCAGGAGCTCCCGAACCACCGGAAGCTCCTGAAGACCCGGGATCACCCGGTGCCCGCCTGGGTTTCGCGAACATCCCCAGCATCCGGTCGGTGACCGCGAATCCGCCGACCATGTTGACCGTGGCCATGACGATCGCCAGCAGTCCGATGGCCAGCTGCAGGTTGTCGGTCGTCGAACCGGTGGCGATGATCGCGCCGACCAGGATCACGCCGTGCACCGCGTTGGCGCCGGACATCAAGGGGGTGTGCAGGATGGAGGAGACCTTCGAGATGACCTCGAAGCCGAGGAAGACGGCCAGTACGAAGACCGTCAACCACGCGGTGGAACTCATCTGAACTCACCCTTCAGCAGCACACAACACGCTGCGGCGATGTCGTCGGCGGCGATGTCCTCGGGAGTTGATAAAAGCACTCCGTCCTGGCACATGGCCAGAATGAACGCGGACATGTTCGCGCCGTAGAGCCGGGAAGCGTGTGCGGCCAGCTGGCTGGGGACGTTGCGGCCGCCGTGGACCAGCACGCCGTGGTGCCGGATCTCCTCACCGGGGCGCGACACTTCGCAGTTGCCGCCGTTCGGGTTGTCCGCCGCCAGATCGACGACCACCGAGCCGGGCCGCATCTTCTCCACCATCTCGGCGGTGACCAGCAGCGGCGCCGGACGCCCGGGGACCGCGGCGGTGGTGATCACCGCGTCGGCGGCGGCGACGTAAGGAGCCAGGGCCCTGCGTTGCCGGTCCGCTGCGTCGGCGGCCTGTTCGCTGGCGTAGCCGCCGCTGGCCGAGGTCTGACTTTCGACGTCCAACGTGATCGCCTTGGCGCCCAGCGAGCGGATCTCCTCGGCGGCGGCCGCGCGCACGTCGTATGCCTCGACGACCGCGCCGAGACGCTTGGCCGTGGCGATCGCCTGAAGTCCCGCCACGCCGGCGCCGAGGACCACGACCCGTGCCGGGGGAACGGTTCCAGCCGCTGTCATGAGCAAGGGGAAGAATCGCGGCAGCCGTTCGGCGGCGATCAGCCCTGCGCGATATCCCGCCACCATCGCCTGGGAGGAGAGCGCGTCCATGGACTGCGCGCGGGTGATGCGGGGCAGCAGTTCCAGGGCGAAGAAGCTGGCGTGCCGGTCCACCAGGACGCCGGCCGGGCCGCGGCCGTCCTTGGGAGAGGACAGGCCGATCACCGCGGTGCCGGGCTTGAGACGGGACGCGGTCTGCTGATCGAGTTGTCCGACGGCGGCCAGGAGATCGATGTTTCCCAAAATTTCTTCGGGGCTTTTTCCGATCACGGCGCCCGCCGCACGGTAGGCGTCGTCGTCCTCCGCGGCGGCCAGGCCGGCGCCGGACTGGACGTAGACGCTGTGACCGGCCGTGATCAGGCGTCCTGCGGATTCGGGGGTGAGCGCCACGCGTCGCTCGAAAGGGGCGTTTTCGGTCAAGACACCGATCTGCATGCGATCAACCTAGCCGGGGAATGCTGCCTATGTGTGCCCCCTGACACAGAAGTCCACTGAGTCGTTATCGTCAGCCTTGCGTCTGGACGAGATCAAAACCCTTTGCCCCGGCTAGGCTTTGACACAGTGGGGAAGCTGTTAGGTAGGAGTGAACCGGGAACGCCTCGCATGATGCTGACTCCGGTCGCGCGGCACCTCGACCGTCCAGATGAAGGGGATCTGACGTGAAACTCAAGCCGGCCGTGCAGTGGGGCATCGTGCTCTTTCTGATCTATTTCGTGGTCCAGAACCCGTCAGGAGCGGGCAACCTGGTGCAGGGCGCGTTGAACTGGGTGGCCAGCGTCGGCAAGACGCTCGGCGACACGTTCCACAACCTCGTCGCCAGCTGATCGCCCGAGACGGTCATCCGACGTGTCCGACTCTTCACCGCCGCTCTACGGCCGGATGCTGCTCCGGCCCGAGCTCGAGGACCGCGCCAAGCGGTATCTCGTGCCGGGCGAGCGGCTCGTCATAGCCGTGCGGCACCATCTGGCCGCGGTCATCATCCCGGTGCTGATCGCGGTCGCGGCCGTGGTCCTCGCGATGGGGATCGACATCTTCTCCTCGCCCGACGCCGGCCAGTTCCGGCTGGGCGCGTGGGCGGTGGCCGGGGTGGCCTTCCTCTATATGGCATGGAACGTCGCGGTGTGGAACCAGGATCTGCTGATAGTGACCAACAAGCGGATCCTGCACACCCACGGCGTGATCACCCGGTCCTTCGACGCGCTGCCCTTGGGCAAGGTCAACGACATGCGCGTCGAACGGGACCTGCTCGGCCGGATCCTGGGCTACGGCAGATTCAACGCCAAGGCCGTCGGCGACGCCCCGCTGGGCCGGCGCGGCCTGGACTTCATCTCGCACGTCGAGGAGACCTGGCTGGAGATCAGCAACCTGTTGTACGGTCCGGGCGCCAAGTCCGGTCCCAAGGATCCGCAAGAGGTACGTATCGTCGGTGCGGTCCTTCCGGACATGCACGGCGAACCGGTGGAGATCGTCATGCCGCCGGTGTCCGTGAAGAGTCCAGCCGATGACGACAAGGCACACCCGGTGAACGCGGCCATGCTGCCGGTGAAGGTGTTCCGCGACGACAAGGGCGAACGGGCGTTTGAGACCGACGTCACAACGCCGGGCAACAAACGTCGCAGGATTCGCTTTTTCCGCTAACCGGACATCTGTCTCTCAGGCCCAGGTCGCGCCCGAAACGGGAGCGTCTGGGCCTGCTCTTTCGGGCACAGCGGGTTCCCGTCCCTGCCCGAAGGGTGGCCGGTATCTAAGCGTTCGCTGAACGAATCATGGACTTGTCGCTTGTTAGGCAGGCCGCCGGTGACTAACGTCCACAGGGCTTCGCCGCTCCCATCGGGCCCACAGGTTCCGGGCGTCGGGGCACCGCCGAATCCGTGTACGTCGCGGAGCCGGGGAACCAGGTTCGTCGGCGCGGCCCGCGCGGTAAGCGAGGGTGGCGCCAGTGGGGTGAATCGGTCGGCGTGCACTCGCCGTCGTGTGTGCGCGTGCGACCGTAGGGCTACTTCTTCAGTCCGAATCCGTCAGCTAACCCGGTAGGCGGACAAGGAGGAGATGGAGCCCAGAAGCTCGCATGACTGTCAATGCCCGACATCGTCGTCCGCGTGCCCCGAAGTACACCAAACTGGCCCTCGGCGCGGCTGCGGCCGGGACCATGGTCCTGGTCCCCAGCGTCGCCAACGCCGACCCGCAGCCGACCATCGCGCAGGTCAACGACCAGCTGAACACGCTCTACCAGCAGGCCGCCCACGCCGACGAGGCGTACAACGCGGCCCAGGACGCCGAGGCCAAGCTGCAGCAGCAGGTCGACGGCATCAACCGTGAGATGAGCGCCGAGCAGGCGACCATGGCGCAGACCCAGACCCGCCTCGGAGGCCTGGCCGCCGAGCAGTACCGCAACGGCGGCGTCGACCCGACCCTGCGCCTGATGATGCAGGCCGACCCCTCCACGATGTTGGACATGTCGGCGACCGTCGACCGTGTCCAAGCCGACAACGCCGGCAACCTGAACCTGCTCGCGCAGCAGAAGGCTGACCTGGCGGCCAAGGCCAAGCAGGCCGCGGACAAGATGGCACTGCTGGACCAGCAGACCAAGGCCGCCGAGGCGACCAAGAAGCAGTACGACGGCGACGTCTCCAAGGCCCAGGCGCTGCTGAACTCCCTGCAGGCGCAGCAGCGCGCGGCGCTGAAGGCCGAGCAGGACCGGCAGCACGCCGCGGCGCTCGCGGCTGCGCAGCAGGCGGCAGCGAAGCAGTCTTCGTCTTCGAGCTCGTCGTCTTCCTCCGGGTCGTCCTCGGGGTCCTCCTCGGGCGGTTCGACGACGGTGTCGGTCCCGGTGTCCGGGCGGGCTGCCGCTGCGGTGGCGTTCGCGCAGGCGCAGCTGGGCAAGCCCTACATCTTCGGCGCGACCGGCCCGGGCGGGTACGACTGCTCGGGGCTGTCGCAGGCGGCGTGGAAGGCGGCCGGCGTGTCGATCCCGCGGACCGCCACGGCGCAGATGCAGGGGCTGCCGGCGGTGTCGGCTTCCTCGGCGCAGCCGGGCGACCTGGTGTTCTTCTATGGGAACAGCAGCTATGTGGATCACGTCGGGATATACATCGGCGGCGGCCGGGTCATTCACGCGCCGCATCCGGGTTCTTCGGTGGAGATCGTTGCGGTGAGCAGCATGCCGCTGGTTTCTTACGCGCGGCCTTAGGGCGGGTGGCGGTCGGGCTGTTGGTGGATTGCTCGGTTGTTGGATCGCTCGTTTGCTCGATGGGGTGAGCGCTTGCTCGATCGGGCGTTCGCTCGATGGCTCGTTCACTCGTTCGTGTTCGGCGTGTTGGGCGTGTTCCGGATCGTCCCGGGCTGTGTGGGCCTGGGGCGGTTCGGGGCATCTGTCGAGGGCTGTCGGGTCCTGGTATGGCCTCTGGCCTGGCGTTTCTCTCCGAAGCTGGGCTGGACGCCGGCTCGGGGGCGAGGCCGTCCGCGCTGGCGTGTATCCACCACTGGCAAGCGTCTGGACAGGGCGCGTAGACATCCGTACCCGGGACGAGTGGAGCAGCTCCGCATTTTTGCGTAGTACTGCTCACAGCTCCTATTAGGCCCCGCTGCTGTTAAGCTCGGGGGCACAGACGTCTACCAGAAGGGAGGTGGCCACGTGAAGAAACTGCTTCTGCTCGTAGTGGCTGCCATCGGCGGTCTGCTGGTCTACCGGCAGGTCCAGTCCGACAAGTCGGAGCAGGACCTCTGGACCGAGGCGACCGACCCGGTTCCCTCGGCCTGAGAACCGCTCATCCGGCTTCCCCGGCAGCTAGAGCTGGGGCAACGGTCCGTCTTCCGGATACCGGAAGGCGGACCGCTCTAACGGGGCCATGGCGCAATTGGTAGCGCACCTGCTTTGCAAGCAGGGGGTTGCGAGTTCGAGTCTCGTTGGCTCCACTGAAGGTATGAATAGTTGGAACCCTGGTCCGGCGTGGTAAGCCGGACCAGGGTTCTTCGCGTTACAGGGCCGTTCGGGGCGGCGTGCCCGTCACATGCCCGAAGGGTCCCCTAGGTCGGTGCCCGGGTCTGGTCGATCGGTGCCGGCGTCGCGGCGACGGAGCTCGCGGCGGGCCCGGTCGCTGAGGGCATCGGCGAGGGTGTGCTGACGTTCCTCACTGCCGTGGAGGTAGATCGAGGCAGCTCGGTCGCTGTCGTGGCCGAGGCGTTGCTTCAGCTCGGCCATAGTGGCGCCGGCTTCTGCGGCCCAGGTGCTGCTTGTGTGGCGTAGATCGTGGAAGTGGATCGCCGGAAAGCCGGCAGCCTCGCGAGCAGCTCGCCACTTGTCGCCGAAGTTGCTGCGGCGGAGCGGCTTGGCGGCCGCGGTCGCGAAGACGTAGCCGTCTGCGCCTGGGTTCGAGCTCCAGCGGAGATGCTCCAACAAGTCGGGCAAGACCACCTTCGGCACGACGACCCGTCGGTTTCCCGCCCGGGACTTCGGTGGGCCGGTCTTGATCTCGCCGTTGCTGAGTTCGAGGAGCTGCTCCTTGATCACGAGGACCGCGCCGACGATCTCAGCGTCAGGGGCGTCCGACGACATGATCAGTTCGATTCGGTTCCGGCGGAGGCCTGCGAGCTCGCCCCAGCGGAGGCCACAGAACGCCGCGAGGAGGACGAGGAGCCGGTACCTGAGGCCCACCGCGTCAGCCAGCGCGAACACGTCTTTGACCCGAAGCACCGGGCGTTCGGCCGACAGCTCTTGGCCTGCGCCGCGGAGGCGACACGGGTTGCGGCGGATCATGCCGTCACGGCGGTGTTAAGTACTGCCTTGAGCAGCCGATACGCCTTGGCCAAGGTGACTTCGGATACGCCAGCGTCGAGGCGGTCCTTGCGCCAACGGCGGACTTGAGCGTCTGTGATCTCGGAGACCGCCTTGGTCCCGAACGTTGGAGTGAGGTGGCGCCGCAACAGGTAGTCGTAGATCTGGATGGTGTTCTCGCGCAGTCGGGGGCGTTCCTTGATCCAAGCTTCCGCGTACGCGGTGAACTCGACTTGACCGGCGGTCGGGTCGACCCAGTCGCCGACGAGCATTTCAGCCTCCTTCTTCGTGAGCCAGTCGGCGGCCTCCGTCTTGGTGCGGAAGGTGTTAGGTGCGGGACGGTCGACGCCGTCCGGGCCGGCGTAGCGCACCTGGAACCGGCCGGAGGGGAGCTGGCGGATACGTCCGAAGCGGCGACGGCGGTTGCCCTTGCTCTCGGCCATTACGCGGCCCTCCTTCGGTTGGCGATCGGTGCGACGGTTCCCGCCTGGACGTAGTTCTCAATGGCGGACTCGGGGATACGGACGTGGCGTCCCACACGGACGTAGGTGATGCGTCGTTCGGCGATGAGGCGACGGACGAAACGCGGGCCGGTGTTGAGCCGATCGGCTGCTTGGTCGACGGTGAGGAGCCGGTCTCTGGTCTGGCTCACGACGACCTCCCTGCTGTTGCCGAAAGATCTGCCGGAGATCGTGGACCGTTGCGCGCTGCGTCGAGCTGGGCTCGCCAGGTGACGCGGTCTGCGATGCGGTGCATGAGGCGGACCGTCAGCGGCTTGAGCTTGGCGTCGTCGCGCGAGACGTACTCGAACGAGAAGCGACCTGGCGTCGGCATCTGAGGCTCGACGCCCAGGATTTCGGTCACCCAGTTCTTACGATCCGTCTTGTGGTCGGTGAGTGTCTTTCCGGACCACTTGCGGGAGACCAGGACGCGACGTCCGCCGTAGCCGAGGTGAGTCGGCTTGTGTGCCTTGCCGCGACAGGCGCCCGGGTGGAGACCAGGACGAGGGTTCTTCGGCTGAACGCCGTAGCGGAGCCAGTTCGCGCAGGTCGGTGAGCATGGTTCGTAACGAAGTGCTTCGACGAGGCGTGAGACGTGGTCCCGCTGATCGTCGGTGGCCGCTTCGTGGCACTCGTCGACACTCTTGGTCACGTATTTGGCCAGGTAGCCGATCGTGCGGTTCGCATCCTTCGTACCGGCTAGGACGCCTTGCGCGTCGAACTGCCTCCCGAAGCGAGCTACGTGCGACGGTTCGTCGTCCGGGCCGATCTCGTCGAGAGCCTGATCCCAGGTGGGCAGGATCTCGCCGGTCGTCGCGTCGACGTAGGCGCCAGTGCCGTCATGCCACTCCGGCAGCTGGTCGACGTACACCGGCTCATCGGTCGGCGGCCACCACACTTGGTGATAGGTCGCGGCGATGACCTCGCGGAGCTCGGCTCGGGAGATGGTGCCGCGGATCGCCATGTGCAGGTGGGGCGCTAACCGGCGCTGTGGCTCGACGGCCGCGAAGTACTGTACATCGAAGCCGACGAAGCGACGGAGGTTTTGAACGAAGCGGTCGACGAGCTTCGCGAAGTGGATCGCGTCGCGGGCAGCCCGCTGGTAGTCGTAGGCGGCCGGCTGGACCGGTGTCCCGTCCTTGGTGACCCTGCCGTAGCTGTCGAGCGTGAGGGTCAGGAACATCGACGGACGGAACTTCTTTCCGCTGGCCGATTCGTAGACCTTGCCGACTGTCCGCGTACTTACGGGACGCCTCGGGAGCTCCGACGCGTCCTGACGGCGCCGCGTGGATCGGACACGCCGGGCTGCCTTCTCGACGCCCAGTCGGCCGCGGACGCCGGTCGCCGCCAGTTCTGTGTTGATCTCGGAGACGGTCTCTTCCCACTCGGCCACCTCGGAGTCGTCCGAGTCGTCGAGGGACTTCTGAGCTTGCGAGCGGAGCTGAACGAGGAGGTGCTGTTCGTCGGTCGCCGGATCGGGAGTGAAGTCAGGCTCCTGCTCCAGGTGCCAGCCGGTACGGCACTGATCGATCCGAAGCTGCCGCTTGGCCTCCGCACACGGCGGGCAGACGCTCGAAAGGGTCGCGCCGCATGGGATGTCTATGATCTGTTCTTCGCCGGTCGCGAGGTCGACGCGTCGCAGCGGGACTGGCCGGATGCAGACGCCATGCTTGATCGCCGACTCTTCCAGGACCTTGCGAGCCAGCGGCATCCGGGCACGTTCGGCACGGCTTCCCGTGATCCCGGACGGCGCTACTGGCTTGAGCTGTTGCGAAGTCACAGCTTGTCGACCTCCTTCCCATCGAGATCGTGGGACCGCTGTGCGGGAATCGCGTCGTGGATGAGTGGCTTGAACCGCTCGACCATGGCGGCGATGTCGCTGTCACTGTGGTAGGTCGCCCGGACTCTGACCGGCTCCCGGACGCCTGCCACAGTCACGAAGCCGACGCCGGCAAGCTCTGGGTCGATCAGGTCGCAGGTCGCACCGCGATCCCTGGCGCCGTCCCCGAGCACCATGTCCACGTGGGATGCTTCGGTGACTCGGAGGCAGATGCGGACCGGGAACAGGTCGCGGAACGGAAGCACGTCCTTGCGCGGGTCCTGCAAGGCAGCGACCACATGCACCGCCGCCGCACGGCCCTTGGACAGCAGGCGAGACAGCGCCGAGGCGATGCGCTGACGGATGGCGCGGTCAGGGCAGTACGAAGTCAGGTCGGCCATTTCGTCGACGACCACCAGGACCAGAGGCTCATCGGGCGTCGGGATGTGCTGACGAGCCACGCCCCGGAGGAGACGGGTCCGCCTGTCCATGAGATCGGCCGCGTCTTCGAGCATGCGCGCCATGCCCTCGTACGAGTCAGCCTCGAAGCGCTGGAACAGCGGCTCGCCAAACGAGAGCTCCATCCCGCCCTTGGGGTCGAGGACCCAGGGCGCCACGTATCCGGTTCTGATCGCGGGTCCCAGGGCCCGCAGCAGTGCCCAGACGACCGAGCCCTTGCCCGCCTCAGAGGCGCCGGCTATGAGGACATGCGTGGTGAGTCGCAGAGTCCACGGCTGACCATCGGCGCAGACGCCGAGGGGGAGTGCGGCCAGGTTGACCGGCATGCGGTCTACTGAGTGCGACTCGTCGTCGGTGTCGAGCTGACCTGGCTTGACCGTTGCCGCCAGCGGATCGGCGTGCATGAACTCCAGCGCGATCCGCCGAGGCTTCACCGTCCGCACACGACACGACAGCGCCCCGAATGTGTGCGCCAACGCCGGAGCCTGGTTCTCCCACTGCTCAGGGATCTGACCCGACACCATGTCGACGATGACGCGATCGACGAAGCGCGTAGATCGGACCTGGCGCAGGCTCGGGACGTACTCCAGATCTCCGTACAAGACGGCCAGGCCACAGACGGCCATAGTCGCGTGCCAACGCCGCTCGTAGACAAACCAACGTCGCCACGCGCTCACGACCGGGAACCGGACCATGCGCTCGAAGCTCGCCCAGTGCAGGACCGCCCAAGCGCTCAGCGTCAGCAGCACGCCGACCAGGAGCCAGCCGAAGGCCGACGATCCGAGGGCGATCCGCAGCCATGCGGCCAGAGCGATCAGACTCGACAGGACCGGATGCTTGGCCGCCTTGCGACCAGCCAGGCCGAAGAACCCGAAGAAACGCCGAATCGCCAGCCACCAAACGGGGACTTCGAAAACCGGCTCACGGACATAGACACCGCCGACCTTGCGCGTTGCCTTGTCCGCCGAGGAAGCATCCCCATGCACCGTGCGGAACATCAGCGGGACCCCCGCTCGGCCATCGCGTTCAGGTGATCGACCTGAGCTCGCGCATTCTTCGCGACTTCCTGCCGATCGGCGTTCTCCGGTTCCTCGGCTGCCAGCGCCTCGAACAACCGCGCCTTGCGCTCGTGGAACGCGAGCAGCGCCGACACCGGCGCGGTGTTCGTGTGGATCAGGTAGGTAGCTTCCTCGATCAGCTTGCTGACCTGAGATATTTCGACCCGCACCGTGACCGGTTCGGGGTTGTGCTGACGATCGCTCGCCGTGGCCATTAGCCTGGACTCCTCTTCTCGGATCGCACCCTGGAGAGACGTCAGGGGAGGCCGGGGCCTAATCCGGCCTCCCCTGTTTGTGGTGGCGCTGTACTTCAGAAGGACTGTCGGTCAGCCCGCGCTCTTGGACCCGTTCACAGCCGCCGCCGGCTTCCCGCCCGCGTTCGGTCCCCGCACCGCCGAGGCGTTGTACGAGTACGCCAACCGCCCCTGACTGTTGACGTACGGACGCACCCGCAGCCCTTCGAACTCGACCGGCCGAAACGGCGTCCCCGCCATCAGGTCGGGCAGCTCGGGCTGATGATCCGCCGCGATCTTCACCTTCACCGACCGGTCCGCCGCCCGAGCCTCCGGGTCCGCGTCTAGCACCTCGACTGCCCAGACCAGCACGCCGGACTCCTTGTCCCGCGCCTGCACGGGATGCTCCCGTGTGGACTTGTCGAAGTCCCGCACCGCCTCCACCGCCACGGCGAACGCACCGTGCGGGAAGACATCGCCGAACTGAACCCGGATCGCACCCTGGATCGCCATCTCGAACCTCATCTGCTTGTCGTGCCAAGTGACTCTCACTTAGCCCTACAAGTTCGACTATGAGGGTAACGCAGAGGTCTGTCAAGCCGATTGCTGGGCAGGGCTAAGGCGCCCTGGAGCAGGCCTGCCTACTGCCGATAGACGATCAGCCTGCTGAGGAATCGTCCGAGGTCACGAGCCGAAAATCAGTCTTGAAGTTGCCGTGCTCGGCCTGGATGACTTGGCAGCTGTACCGAGTGCCGAGCAGCGACTCGGGGTCGATCTTGAGGAGCCGAGCCAGACTTGCGGCGCTGTTGACATCGGTCGTGGTCGGGTCGAGCACGGCGTGGCAGTCGACCAGCGCCCCGCGGATGCGATTGACGACGTACTCGATACGCTGTCCGCCGCTGAGATCGGGTGCGTCATCTGTATGGTCGTCGCTCGCCAGGTGTTCGATGAGTTCGTTGAGGTCGAACCTTTGGCGATCGTCCATGGGGCGTCACGCTACTTGACTGCTAGATGTCTGGGTGGGTTGCGCACTGCGTGATCAAACCAAGGGGTAGGTGTCTTCGAGTTCGTGCCGGTCGCCCGGGAGCACGAGTTCGGCGAGCTGGACCGGTCGACCGGATGCCGCGAACGCCGTGACCGTCACCGCGAGCACAGGCGTCCGCTTGCTCGGCAGACCGAGTAACAACGCCTCTTCACCGGATGGAAGTCGAGCAGCGATTCGTTCCGTGATGTGGTCGTACCGGATCTTGTTTCGTGACTCGACCTGATACCTGGCACCTTCGCTCATCAGCGTTTCGGCACCGAGCGCGGTGCCGTGGGCGAGGTCCAGCGGGAAGTACGAGGTGACCAGCTCGTCGGGCTCGTCGTCGCGGACGACCAAGCGTCGTCGCATGAGCACGGCTTCGTTCTTCTTCAGATTCAATGCCGCCGCCACGGCGTTGGGAGCGATGACGTGCCCGACGTCGACCAACCTGCTACCGCTGGTCTCGCTCTGCTCCAGCGCGTTCCGGCTGGGTCGGAACCGCTGATCCATCGCAGCGGGCCGGCCGCGTACGAAACGACCCTTGCCCTGCTGCGATTCGATCCAGCCATCGCGACTCAGGATTTGCAGAGCCCTGATAATAGTGGTCCGAGACATGTCCCACTCGTTGACCAACTGTTCTTCGCTGGGCAGCATCGAGCCGGCCGGGTACCTGCCATCCAAGATCCGCTCTTGCAGTCCCGTGACGACCCGCGCGTACTTCGGTGGCGCCGACTCGAAAGGCATTACTTCCCGCCTTAACCCAACACAGCTTGACCCATCAACATGACCCATCTCTGCGGGCAGCGTAGCGTCTGAAACGGCGTGTTGCTACGGCCGGAGCGGGTGTCTCGTCGTTGAATTCGGTCGGCGAGGTGCGGGTATGGGCGGGGACCCGACCGTCTGGCGTCGCACTCTCCCGTCCGGCGTATGAATTGGCCGCAGAACGACAGATCAGCCCAGCTTCTGAGCCCACACGATGAGCGCGATCGGTCGTGGAGGCACGCGAACAAGCTCCCAGCGCTGGATCGAGTCGCGGGTGACTCCGACAAGGTCGGCGAGTTCTCCCTGGGCCATCCCCATGGCTTGGCGGCGATTCCGCAGCGGAGTAGCTAGCCGCCTTCGTTCAAAGACCTCCCACGATTCGCCCGGACGCTGTCGCAGCGAGTCGTTGCGCAGCTCGCCGTCACGCCCGACGATCACCAGGCGTCGGTCAAGCTCCCAGGACCACTGGATCAGATGGCTCAGCTTGGGCTGGATGGCTCCCGTCTCCCATTCGGAGATCGCTCGGCCTCGAACCGGAAGAAAGGTAGAGAGCGAGTTTTGGGAACGCTCGGAAGTCACGCGCACTGATCGCAGAGCACCAACGATCCGCACGAACGCCCGTTCCGCCACGTCATCAACTTGCAGCGGCATCGGCGCTCCTGTCTATGGCGTCTACAGGCTCCTCGGCTTCGGCGACCGTCAGATCTCTCAGCTCGACCCAACGAAGAACGCCGATGCCCACGGGAGTGCGGACCAGCGCAACCGGTGTGCAGCAGATGAGCAGTTCGGGGAGGTCTTCCGCCGGAGGTTCGCACTGGCGCGTGGCTGGCAAGACGACCTCACTCAACGTGGGTTCGGTCCTCACCCGCACCACGGTGCCGGGTTCGAAGTCCGGGCTCTTGGGGCTCATCGATCGTCACCATCGCTGGCCGAGGAGCGTCGACGACCTCCACGCTGGGGCGTCCGCTCGGTAAGACCGGCCACGATGAATGGCCGCACCATCGACACCGGAGCCGACTCAGCCGAGCGATGGGGCGTGGCCGGCTGCGGGACGCCATCCAGCCGATACGCAGCCGAGCTGACCTTCTGATAGGTGTTCGTGCCCGCGTAGTACTCGATCACGGTGATAGTGATCCCGACGGTGCCGGGGATCAGGCCGCGCTTTCCATTGGTGGCCCACATGGCCATTGCACTCATCCCTTCCGCAAGGGGCAGGCCGACTAGGCAGCGAGACCGGTCCCGGAACACGGGCCGCACGGCTGCTTGTCGGAGATGTCAGCGGTGTCGTCGATGACCTCATGCACGATCGCGAGCCGCGACGTGACGTGCCTCCAACCGCGTCCGCGGCAGGACTCGCACCGCTGGCCGGAAGATTCGACCGGTTCCCGCGGCTCCTCGGTGTGCTCGTGTTCGTTGCGGGGCACTGACGACATGGTGTGAACGTAAGGTCACTGCTGAAAGGGAACCCGGAAAAACCTTCCGGGGTCCGGCGGGGGAGTGCGGTGAGGCTAGGGCCATGAGAGGAATGACAGAGACCCTGAGCATCGGTGAACGCGTCGCCTGGTACCGGCGACGCCGTGGCATGTCGCAAGAGGTGTTGGCCGGCCTGGTCGGTCGGACGGCCGATTGGCTGGGCAAGGTGGAGAACGGCCGGATCTATCTCGACCGGCTGTCCGTCATTAAGTCGCTGGCCGATGCGCTGGACGTCCAGCTCGGTGACCTGCTGGCGGAGCCCGCCTTGCTCGACTGGGCCCAGGACGTGAAGGGCCGCACCGTGTCCGCGCTGCGTGAAGCGCTCATGGACTATCGGCAACTGACCCCGTTGCTGAGCGGCGATGCGAACGGCTTCCGTCCAGATCTCGAAGTGCTCAAGCAGGAGGTCGGCGAAGCCTGGACTGCCTTTCAGGACGGCCGTTTCGCTCGCGCCGCTCACGTTGTGCCCTCGGTTCTATCGCTCGCGCAGGCCGCTACGCGTTCGTACAGCGGAGACGAGCAGCTACAGGCGTACGTGTTGCTCGCGATGGCGTATCAGAGTGCTGCGCAAGTGCTCACCAAGATCGGTGAGACGGAACTGGCATGGATCGCCGCCGACCGTGGGCTGACTGCCGCGCAAGTCTCGGGAGACCCGATCGTCATCGGTTCGCTGTTTCGGTCCGTCACTCACTGCCTGCTGTCGAACGGCCGCTTCGACGCAGCGAAGCAACTCACCGCGGACGCGGCTGGCTACCTTCAGCCGCACGTGGCGAAGGCCTCGCCCGAGTTCCTGTCGATCTACGGGACGCTGTTCCTGGCCGGCTCGGTCGCTGCGGCTCGATCCGACGACCGTGCGACGACGCGGACGTTCCTCGCCGAGGCCGAAGAGTCAGCCCGCCGGCTTGGCGAGGACGCCAATCACATGTGGACCGCCTTCGGGCCGACCAACGTTGCGATTCACCGCGTCGCCACAGCGATGGAGCTCGGCGACGTTCAACTTGCGCTCGACCAAGGGCCGCAGCTCGACACGTCGCAGATGCCGACCGAGCGCCGCGTCCGGCATGCGTTGGAAGTCGCTCGCGCCTACGCAGCGCGCAACCACACCGACGAGGCACTCTCGCTCATCCTGGACGCCGAGAAACTGGCGCCCGAGCAGGTTCGCTATCACTACATCTCGCGCCAACTGGTCACTTCGTGGGTCCGGCGCCAGCACGGCAAGCCCAGCCTCGCACTGTCCGATCTCGCCCAGCGCATTCACGTGATCGAGTCCCGTTGACTCGTCGAACCGCTGCGTCAGGCCCGGCGCCTACTGACGTTCGTCCGCTACGGCTGGGGTTCCGACACGAGCAAATCCGCCAGTCGGGTGGGCCAGTCGCTAGTACCCAGGCCACCAGCCATGAGTAGGTCGCGCCAGTCCGCCATAGCCAGCGCAATGACCTTGTCGATCGATACATCCCGTTCGGCGATCACAACCATCGCGGTGGTGATCCGCTCCAGGTCCTGACCGCCGAAGATCGCCTCATCCAAGCTTGAAGCTTCGGTGATCAAGCGGGAAGCCTTCGCCGGGCTCAGCACGCGGCTTGCGTAGTCCGCGACTCTCGTGGGGAAAAGCACACCTCTCTCGTACCCCCTGCGAGATCTACGCGAACGGCAACTCGCGCTGAAGGGCAGCCCACTCGCAGCCCTCAGGACAGTCAGGCAGCGGGGACTAAAGTCGACTCATGACCCAGCCGAACCCAGCCGAGTCGTTCGCTAGTGCCCGCGCGGCCTCAGGCGTCCTCTTCTTCGACGCCGAGGGCCGCATCCTGTTAGTACGGCCGTCGTATAAGCCCGGTTGGGACCTTCCGGGCGGATACGTCGAGTCCGGCGAGACTCCCACGCAGGCCGCGATGCGCGAGGTCCAGGAGGAGCTAGGCATCAAGCCGCCGATCGGCGCGCTGTTGGTCGCAGACTGGGCACCGGCCGCAGACGAAGGCGACAAGCTCCTGTTCGTCTTCGACGGCGGCGAACTCGCCTCCGAGCATCGCGACCGCATCGAACTCGAAGCTGCCGAAATCGCCGGCTACGCCTTCCACGATCCCGAACTCATCGACACTCTGCTGATCCCGCGCCTCGCACGCCGCGTCAAAGCCGCGCTCTTGGCGCGATCCCAGGACCGCACTCTGTACCTCGAGCACGGCGAACCGAAGTAGCCGAGCTCGACTATATTCTTGCTAATCGGCAAGTTGGCAAGCCATTTACCGCTTCACAGGATTGCTCACTCCTGAAAACATGGTGCTCGCCTGGTTAAGGATCGTTTCGCGGTCATCCTTGCTGGGAGGTATTATGAGATTCATTCTTGAGTATGCTCCGAGGAGCGGGCTATGGGCTTTCGCTACCGCAAGACGTTCAAGGCCGGACCGATTAGGGTGACGGCATCAAAGTCCGGCATCAGCTACTCGGCTGGTGTGAAGGGCGCCCGCGTCACCAAGCGCGCCGATGGTCGCGTACAGACAACACTGTCTGCACCTGGAACGGGGCTGAGCTACACCAAGTCCAGTAGCAGCACGAAGAAGCCGACTCGCGCCAGCTCGGTGAAGGCTGCAAAGCCGACCGCTACACCGACTAAGAGTCAGGCTGCGAAGCGTCGCATGCCCACCCGATCCGAGCTTGAGCAAGCCTGGCGAGCAACGGGACGGCCGCTTCCAGCGCACGGAACTCGCATCAGCGAGCGCAAGGCGACGTTCCTCGCGGGCTTCATGGGCTTGATCGCGAGACCTGACGAGGAGACTTACTTCTTCTTGAATATCAGCAAGCTTAACCCGGCGCGGGATGTCTTGGTCTTGACGTCACAGCGGTTGCTGATGTTCCAGGCCAACCAGGTCCTTCGCAACAGCAAGATCCTTGCTGTCGACCTCAGTTCACTGCGAGCTGTAACCATTCGACGCCGACCCTGGTCGGCATCGTTGGTCCTGCACGATTTCGAAGGCACCGATCAGATTGTTTGCGGAACAGTAAGCCCCAAGGCCCTCGTGTGGTTGAGGGAGACCACCAAGCACGATCCCCTGTTCGTCTTGCCTGACTGAAGCGACACCGCGACGAAGTTCACCATCAGATCAAGGCGGCGCTACCGCGCCGCCGCCGGCCCGCCGCATCCCGGGCGTGCGGCCTGGCGGCCGGTCCCGGGCGCGGCGGTCGGCTCGGCGTGAAGCCGCTTCTGGCTGCTCTTGGTCTGTCGGGTCGACGCTGGACTTGTTGGCGTGCCCCACTCGTGTGACCGCCTTGCGTTCCTAACAAACGGGGAAGCGTGGTTGCCACAGTTTGTGGTCACCTTACGTCCCGACCGAGTGACCGCGCGCGAGCCGCGTATTCCTCGCCCGCGTGTAGTCACCTTCCCGCCGAGGACGTTGGTCAAGGCGCCACGGGGTGCGGCAGCTCAACGCTCTGGCCTTTCCCGCGAGGAATTGTTCTGTAAACGGCGAATGGGACGACGGAAAATCCGGGACTCTGTGGCAGATCCATAAAACCCGTAGCGTTCATGTTTCCGATTGAGTTGTTGATGTAGCGGAGGAACTTTCCGCGTGACACGGTAGCGCCATCAACGAAGGGCTCCAGCTGCGTAGACTGATTCTGAGCTCCATAAACGCCGATACTGCCTACTAGCGTCCACTCTTGCTCGCCAATTCCATAGCGAGAAAAGAGGACCTCTATGTCGCCGTCGAGGTATTGGCGCCCTTCTTGTAGTCGGGCGCCAACTACGTAGCTATTATCTGGCGTGGGCATCAGGTTCAGATGGAGTCCTGGAGTGAAAATGCCTCTTGAGACTCGAATAAACGAACGCAAAAGGTCCCCGTTGACGTCGCCCATCTCGAAGTCATCGATTTGGTCTTCGAGCTGAGCTGAAGAGCGCTGGGGTTGCTGTTGCGACGCCTTTTTAGCAGGCTGCTGTTTCGGTTTGCTGGACGCTACCTGGCTGGAAACTTGCGTGCCCGTTAAACCTAAGACCCCCTTGGTTGTCGTGGCAAATCCGCTGAAGACTGATGCGATATATCGTGCATCGAATAGGCAGCCTCTAGCGGTAATGCGCACAATTGAGCCGAGAGGATTTAGAGTCTGAAGTCTATCTGGTGTCCAATATTGCTCGTCCGAAAGCTCGTCGGAGAGATCGCGGATCATCCCCTCGGATTCAAGGGCTTCTTCCAGCGAAGGAAATACCAGGTCACCTAAAGTCTTCGTGACGTATTGTTCTTCCCCGGACCCCTGGTAGTGCCCGAGTACTCCTTTGAACCCCGTGTCGGTGCGGCGCTCTGATCGGCTAGTGCGCCGATGCTCCATGTCGATGCCGTCATTAAGCTGCGCCAGTAGCGAACTGACTTTGTGGGGATCGACATAGAGGAATTCTCTGATGATCATTCGGTCGCCTCCGGGCTCTGGCTTTGCTGGATCGCCGACGTCGAAACTTTCTTTACGCCTGACCGCTCGATCCACGGCGGAGACCAAGATTCTCTTTTGCAGAGCTCCAAGAAGGGCAGGGTCATGGCCTTATGGATATCTCCTTCTATATAGAGATCAGTAAGGCGCATTCCGAAGAGTTGGGCGGGAGTTACGGTTGTATCTGCGCCAATATCACGGCGTGCAGCTAGCATTAGATCGGCATATAGTCGCATCGTTACAAGGGTCGGAGCCTCGTTAAATGCGCCTTGCATGAAGTTGTGATAGGCGCGAACGGCTTCGTCTGATCCATAAATCGTAATCCAGGTGGCGAACTTTCTGAGCATGTCAGTAAGATCGTTGGTGCCACCTTTCTTCATCTCTTCAGCCTTCTCGAGATCGAAAACGTCTCCAAGCGCCTGGATGATTGGTTGGTAGATCTCATACTTGCGCTCCGAGATCCGGTTCTCCAGGTCGCGAATTCGTTGTGCCTCAGCTTCGCTTCTCTTTACTGACCTTGCAGAACGGGCTGCGATTAAGGCTGCCGTGGCCGAGGCGATGACGGGAATCGCTGCGAGTGCCAGGGCCGGCACTGTCAACGCAGAAGAGGCCGTCGTGGTCGATGTGAGCACATGACGAGGATACAAGGCAGCTGAATGCTGGAGAGCGGAATCTGCAAAGATAGACCGACGGGCCACATCCACAACTTCTTGTCAACTTTCACCTCTAATGCGTGCACGGTGCGGTGATTTGGACACACAGTTCCGCAAGCTGGCGTTACCTAAGCCCCACGGACTCTGAAGCTCGTGACGTTGCAGCGGTGCTGACTTGTGGTCGTGCCCGTCGCGTGCCCGTACGGAGCCGATCTCGCGGTCACTGGCGGACACACGCGGGCATCATGACGGCGGCGGGCAGGTCAACGACCAGCATGCTCGGTGGATTGATCTACTCGGGCATAGTCAGGGCTTTGCAAGCAGGGGGTTAGGGGTTCGAGTCCCCTAATGAGTTCTGGGAGTAAGCCATCCGGCAGACTCCTGGTTGGACAGCCGTCGGCAGGTGAGCACTTGTGTCCCCAGGACCACGAGTCCTTGCGAAAGATCGTGCCCCTGCCGGTCGGCCCGGAGAGTTGATCGCTGATGGGATGTCGTGCCCGCCCGAGTTGGGCGTGAGCACTGGTTCATTAGGTCGCTGATAGTTCTCCGGCGGGCTGCCGAAGTGATGGGTCGGACGAGGGAGGGGCTGTGCGGCTGTTCATCGGCGACGACTGGGCCGAGGACCACCACGACGTGGAGCTGATGGACGAGCGCGGCAAGCGCCTGGTCAAGGCCCGGATTCCGGAGGGCGTGGCCGGGATCGCCAAACTGCACGAGCTGGTCGGCAAGGCACTCGGCGAGGCAGCCGAGGACGACACCGAAGTGGTGGTCGGCATCGAGACCGACCGCGGCCCGTGGGTCGGCGCGCTGATCGCCGCCGGGTACACGGTGCTGGCGGTGAACCCGCTGGTTGCGGCCCGCTACCGGGAACGCCGCGCGGTATCTGGGGCCAAGAGCGACGCCGGCGACGCGCACATGCTGGCCGACATGGTCCGCACCGACGGTCACCAGCTGCGTCCGGTCGCAGGCGATTCGGATCTGGCCGAGGCGATCAAGGTGGTGACCCGGGCCCACAAGACCCTGATCTGGGAACGCACCCGGCACACCCAGCGGCTGCGGCACGTCCTGCGTGACTACTTCCCCGCCGCCTTGGCCGCTTTCGAGGACCTGGACGCCCCCGAGTCGCTGGAGCTGCTGGCCAAAGCGCCCGACCCGGCCTCGGCCGCCCGGCTGTCGAAGTCGCAGATTGCCGCCGCGCTCAAACGCGCCCGGCGCCGCGACGTGCAGGCCAAGGCCGAGTGGATCCAGGCCGCACTGCGCGCCCAGCACCTCGGGCAGCCACCGGCGGTGACCGCGGCCTACGCCGCCTCCGTGCGGGCCCTGACCGCCGTCCTGGCCGTGGTCGACGCCCAAGCCCACGCCCTCCAGCAGGAGGTCGCGGCCCATTTTGGGCAGCACCCGGCCGCTAGGATCATCGTCTCCCAGCCCGGTCTGGGACCGATCATCGGCGCCCGGGTGCTCGCAGAGTTCGGCGACGACCCCGACCGCTACGTCGATGCCAAGGCCCGCAAGAACTACGCCGCCACCAGCCCGATCACCCGAGCCTCCGGCAAGAAACGCGTCGTGGCCGCCCGCTACGTGCACAACGACCGGCTCATCGATGCCCTGATGTTCCAAGCGTCCAAAGCCATCGTCTCCTCGCCCGGCGCCCGCGCCTACTACGACAAGCAGCGCGAACGCGGCGCCGGCTACAACGCCGCGCTGCGCCAGGTCGCCAACCGGCTCGTCGGCATCCTGCACGGCTGCCTCAAGCACGGCACCCTCTACGACGAGGCCACCGCCTGGGCAAACCAGGCCAAAACTGTGGCTGCTTGACACATTCATTTCAGGGATGTCTTGGCTCCACAAGTATGAAAAATGGGCGCCTCTGACTCATCCGTGGGTTGTGGGTGTGTCGGGAAATGGGTGCACGCCGTCTCTGACCTACTGTTTTGGACTGCTGAAGGTTCAAAACGGAGGGTTCGGAGTGCGGCGTGCGAAACAAGAGCTTATGGGATGCGTTGCTCGGTTTGGCGGATGCTGTGATCGAGTCCGTGGATGTCGATGAGACCTCGGGGCAGATCGTGGTCCAGGTCCGGATCAAAGCGGCGGCTTCCCGGCGGTGCGGGCGCTGTCTGCGTCGCTGCCCGCGGTATGACCAGGGTACGAGCCGGCGGCGGTGGCGGCACATGGATGCCGGGGTGTTGATGGTGTGGATCGTGGCCGAGGCGCCCCGGGTGTCCTGCCGCGATTGTGGTGTGGTGACCTGCCACATTCCGTGGGCGCGGGCCGGGGCCGGACACACCGCCGACTTCGATCATCACATCGCGTGGCTGGCAACTAACGCCTCCAAAACCACGGTGGCCACTTTGGCACGGATCGCCTGGCGCACGGTGGGGGCGATCATCACCCGGGTGTGGGCCGACATCGAGGCCTGCACCGACCGGTTCGCGAACCTGTCCCGGATCGGCATCGATGAGATCTCCTACAAGAAGGGCCAGCGCTACCTCACCATGGTGGTGGACCACGACACTGGGCGGCTGTTGTGGGCCGGGGTCGGCCGGGACACCGAGACGGTGGATGAGTTCTTCGATGCCTTGGGTCCTGAACGCTGCGTGGCGATCACGCACGTGTCCGCCGACGCCGCCCCATGGATCGCCAAATCGGTCCGCACCCACTGCCCCGGCGCGATCCGCTGCGCCGATGCCTTCCATGTGGTGGCCTGGGCCACCAAAGCCCTAGACACGGTGCGCCGCCAGGCCTGGAACACAGCCGCCGGCCGCGCCCGCGACACCAACCGCACCGGCCGCAACTCCACCGGTGCAGCCCGCGTCTTGAAAGGCGCCCGCTGGGCCTTGTGGAAGAACCCTGAAGACCTCACCACGAGTCAACACCACAAACTCACCTGGATCGCCAAAACCGACCCGGCCCTGTGGCGCGCCTACCTGCTCAAAGAAGGACTACGCCACGTCTTCAAAATCAAAGGCGCCGCCGGCAAAACCGCCCTGGACCGATGGCTGTCCTGGGCAGTGCGCTGCCGCATCCCTGCGTTCGTGGAGCTGGCCTCCACCATCAAACGCAACCGCACCGAGATCGACAACGCCCTCGACCACAACCTATCCAACGCATTGATCGAATCCATAAACACCAAAATCCGACGCATCACCCGCACCGCCTACGGCTTCACCAACCCCGAAGCCCTCATCGCCCTCGCCCTGCTCGCCCACAGCGGCCACCGACCCCAACTACCCGGCCGAACAACCCACGGATAAGTCAGGGGCGCCGAAAAATGGCCCGTCGCGGCGAACCGCGACGGGCCTTGTCGTTGGCTTGGAGCGCGGGTCAGGGCCGGTTTCTGGACGCTCTGAGCCTGCGCGGCCTTCCCCACTGGCTATCACTGTCGCCCACCGGATACGACTCGCCGTGTGCGAAATCCGTGCGAGCGGTAAGGCGCGGCCTCAGAGGTCAGGGTCCGACTCGCCGAGTGCGGCTTCGATCCGCTGGTTCGCGAGGATCTCCTGACTGAAGACGTACTTGATGTACGTCCGTAGCGCTATCTTGATAGTGAGGCCAGGCGCGTTGTGCGACCTCCGTCGGCGGTCTGCCGGATGCACCGCAGTCTCAGTCGAGCACCGGAGCGTGCCGTCCGTGTTCGCCTTTGGAGGCCTGGGTCTACGTGTCATACAGACAGAGGGCTGGGCTGTGCGAGACGATGAAGCGTGACGGTTTTGGATGGTGACGCTGCCGAGCCCAGGAACCCCGTACCCGCCAAACAGGGAGGACTGTTCGACGGTTTCGAGGGATACCGCACGCCAACTGACGCCGACTATCAAGCGGTTCTCGCGAGCGGGTTGGTGGTCCCGGACGCGAATGTTCTCCTCAACCTCTACCGTTACACGGAGGAGGCTCGGGAGGACCTCCTCTCTGTTCTTACGAAACTTGGCGACCGACTGTGGGTTCCGCACCAAGTCCTCGTGGAGTTCTGGCGAAACCGCGAGTCAGCGCTCAGCGACCCTGAGACCAGTGCAGCCAATACGGCCGGTGAGCTAGCAAAACTCCGCGTGCAAGCGCTCGGTGCGATTCGGAACTGGGGCCATCGTGTGGCGCTGCCAGCTGAGGAGCTTTCGAAGCTTTGCGATGATCTTAGCGAGAGCTTCGACGTTGCTGAAGGAGCCATCAAAGGTTTGGCCAGTGCGGGTTCACGGGGGCGTTGGAATACAAATGACGATCCGGTGATCCTAAAGCTGACTACTCTTCTAGACGGTCGCGTTGGTGTAGCCCTTAACGGCGAGGAGTACGAGCGAGCCGTCAAGGAAGGACTGCAGCGTGTTAAGGATCGTCGGCCTCCCGGATATATGGATAAGGCGAAAGACGGCGACAACGCGGCTGGCGATTACCTTGTGTGGGAACAGGTTTTGATCGAAGCCGGTCGTCAGGGCTCTGACGTGTTGTTCGTGACAGGGGACGTCAAGGAGGACTGGTGGCGGCGCGACCGCGGGCAAACAAGGGGCCCACGCCTGGAGCTTGTACAAGAGCTTCTGGTTCGGGGTGGTGGACACCTGTACATGATGCAGCCAAGCCGTCTTCTTGAAATTGCCGGTCTCTCGCTTGACGTCGAGGTTCGCGAGGGCTCGATTGAAGACGTCGAGCGAGTTAACCGGCTGCACGCTGAGGACCTCGATTTTGGAGGATGGTCCACAGACGCGCTTCAGGAGCTTTTTTACCACCTTGAGGACGAAGGCTACGGGGAACGTGTATCTGTCATCCGGTGGGCGGCTGAGAATGACGGCATTGCGAGTCGAGAAGCTGTCTACGGCCTTGGGGGTTACGCCGAGGAACGTCAACTCAAGGGCTTCACTCGTCCGGTTAGCCGAATCGCGAAGGAGTTTCGCCGTCTCGGAATCATCTCGCCGAACGCGGTGGACATCCTGGAGACGGTCTATGATCCGGCATTTAGCTACGTCCAAGCGGCAGGGTTCCGAGTTCACCCATCGGTAGTACCGCTGATTTTGCAGCTTTCAGAGGAGGTGGCCGAGGCGGATCAAGAGGAGGGCTAGATGTCGGGGTCCGGCTCGCCCAGCGCCTCCTCAATCCTGTGGTTCGCCAGGTCCTCCTGCCCGACGACGCACTTGGCGTACGTTCGGAAGAGCATCTCGATGGTGTGGCTGGCGCGCTTGGCGACCTCCGCCGGTGGTACGCCGCTGTTTACTGAGGTTTAAGGGTTGATGTCGTCATGGTGGTGTCGGCGTGAGTGCGAGCCGGGTTTCGGTCAGTGGCGTCGCGTAGCAGGTCGCGGTAGTCGGTCCAGGCGAAGCTCTTGCGGCCGTCGGTGCGTCGGTCTGGGGCCGGGGGGGTAGATCAGCCTGGATCGCTCACCGGGTTTGTAGCAGGTCAGTGCTGCCACTGACAGGCGCCGTCGAGAGCGGCCGGGCATGTGCACGACCGGTGTCTGGCCGCGGCGGGACCAGGTGCGGGCGGTCGGCGTCATGGAGAACCCGGCTTCGTCCTCGAAGACCGGCCAGGCGTCCAGCGCCGCCCGGGTGTTTCCACCTGCGGCCATGTGTCCTTCACCCAGCCGGCGATCCCGGCCTCGTCACAGTTCCACGGTCCGGCGCGCAGGCACCTGGTGCGACCAGCCATTGCGCACCAGCAGGTAGTACATGCCCTGGACGGTATAGGACTTGTGGAACCGGCGCCCGATCACCGTCTTGATTCGGCTCAGGGTCCAGGTCTGGTCCAGCCAGCAGTGCGCGACCGGGCCGCGTTCCAGATCGGCCTCCAGCACCGCGAACTGCTCGGCGGACAGTTGCGGATAGTTCGGTGGGCCCTTGGAGGCCAGTGCCGCCAGGCCGCCGTGCACCCAGGCGGCCCGCCAGCGTTGGACGGAGCGCATGTGCACTCGCAGCGCCTTTGAGATCACCGCGTTGTCGTCCCAGCGGCGAACCGCTCGCCAGCCTCCATCCGGAGCTGCTCCCGCACCGCTCGACGCTCGGCGGTCAACCCGCCACCTTGCGCATACCTCACACAAAACACGTACCGCCGAACCGAGGAGCTGTCAGCACTCGACGACACCACCCTTTAAAGCTCAGTAATCACCTTCAGACACGTCCAACGACTGAGTTAGCGACTCTAAGCGCGGCGATCTGCCTCTGTATCAGGGCACCGACACACATATTTTCCAGCGTAGCCTCGCGGCTACGCACGGGGAGCTCAGTAACCAAGACAGGTCACTCAAAATGGTCTACACCATAGGGGATCGCCCGGTAGATCAGGCGCGTGCGGTACAGGCCGGACCGCGATCATCTCGGCAGGTTGACCCGGCCCGGGCCTTTGCCCGACGCCAGGAAACGTCAACCCTTTCCTTAGTAGCCCTTCCTGCTGAACGACATGAAGGGCTACCACTGCGTAACGCGGCGCTCCTACAAACCAGCACCCAACATTTCCGCTACCGCATCCCCGATCACCTTCCCCAAGAGCGGAGGAACAGCATTCCCAATCTGCTTGGCAACGGCGTTACGGTTAGTGCCGGCGAACCGAAAGTTATCGTCGAATGACTGAATGCGTGCGCCTTCACGCGGGGTCAGGGCTCGATCGAGATTCGGATGGATACACTTGTTCGATGCGGGGTGAACGAAGTTGACGGTTATCGTTGGCGCTGCTTCGTCAGCTTCGAGGCGCGAGTAGCAACTCGAAAATCCGCTGGTAATCAAATGCTTCGGGATGTACGAGATATTTGGTCCCGAGTGCTTGATAATCTCCATCATCTTGTCACTGTGGCGAGTAGCGCAATGCCAAGTAAGTTCCGCTACGTCACCTCTGCGTTCGCGCTGATAATCGGTACGCGCAGGTCGGTCGTAGCGTTCAGCAGCTTCTCCACTTCCAATCGGTGGCAGGTCATCAATGGCATCTCGAACAGTCAGAGCTGCTGGCAGTTCGCTACTGCTATCGCTGAAGAGATCTGGTTGGCTGGGGCGCAATAGCCGAGCTGGGTCCTGATGCCCAATCGTCCTGAAGTTGCCATGGTGCGTCGGCCTCGGCCATCTGAGCTTGACACCCTGCTGGGCGCCAAGAAGAATAAGTCGCTCGCGTTTTTGCGGTACGCCAAAGTGTGCCGCATTCAAGATCCTCCAGTCGGTTGTATATCCAAGCTGCGAAAACGACTCCTGAATCGCATCAAGGTCAACCCCCCTTTGATGAGTCGCTAGTCCGACCACGTTTTCAAACACGAAAACACGGGGACGCCAGTATCCTACATACGCAGCGAACTCCTCAAACAAAGTGTTGCGTGGATCGTCGTAGTTTGTCGAGCGATTGGGTCGGATCGACGAAAACCCTTGGCATGGTGGCCCGCCGATGATCACATCAACCTCATCGCGCGCCAGGTTGAGCTTTTCCGCAATTTCCGATCGTCTAACTTTGCGGATATCGCCCGAAAGGGCCAGCGCAGCCTCATGATTTAGCTGGAAGGTCGCCACGGACAGAGGCAGGATGTCGATCCCGTAAACGACCTCAAAGGATCCCGTCTTCTCAAAGCCCTTTGAGAAGCCGCCGGTTCCACAGAACAGATCCATGACCTTCAAACTCGTCATCACGCTTGCCTCCGTATGGGTCGATCCGGTGGAGACTATCGTCTCGTGGCGAGATGCTACACGATCGCCTACCGTCACCATGGTGGATCCGAGCAGCCAGCAAGATCAAGATGCGGCCACGGCGCGAGCTGTGGCTCGCGCCGTGGCCGAACTGCGCCGAGCCGAAGGGCTAACCCTCGATGACTTGGCTGATCGAGCAGGCCTTCATCGGACATCCATTGGGCTCATCGAACGCGGCGAACGGCTTTTGTCATTGACCTCGGCGGCTATGATTGCAAGCGCGTTCGGGATGCGGCTCTCGGACTTGATTGCGTATGCAGAACGCGAGGAGACGCTGACCAATCCCACGGGAGATAGGCAGACACCCTCGGGCGCAGTCGTCATTCATCAGCGGACGCCGAAACGGATGGTTAGCCTGTCGCACGCCAGCAATGATGCGGTATTCAGGAAACTGACCGGGATGGGCGTCGATGCAGTCCTGTCCGCTGTCGAATCTACATATGAAACTATGGATCTGATAGACGATGAGCTGATTGCGAAAGATTCACCTCCGATGTCTCGACTGGTCGAACTCGCAAACCTGTCGTCGATGATTGGAAACTTGCTGGGGGCGGGATTGGCCAGCGCGTCTGCCGGAGCATACATGCGTAACCGCCCTCACGCCTTTCCTGATCTTGTCCCACTGCGTGATGGGCTTCCAGATCTTGAGCTAAAGACCGCGCTCGAGGCGAATCGCCCTAAAGGTCATCTACCAAAAGCTGGCACATACATTACGTTTCGCTACGTCCTTGCGGATCGTGACGGCAGGTATCGGCGCGGAAAGGAATCAAGGGGTGATACGGCATGGATTTGGGAGGTTCGAGCCGGATCGCTGGGCGAGGAAGATTTCGCCGTCAGCAGTACCGCAGGCGACAGCGGCAAGACTGCTCAGATAAGAAACGATTCGCTTCTCGGGATGATGCGAATCTATTATGTTCCCGAGCTTCTGCCATATGCGTCGCGAATCGGACCCTACGGCGAGGTCCCCAAGGATTCGCTCTGGTAACGCGGCATAATCGACACTTCGCCGATCGTCATTCTGGAGAGCCTGTCCGCACTGTTGCGGACTCAGTCACCAAGAAACGCTAACGCTACCGTTCTCACCCATGGGAAGCTGGCAGGTTCGTGGGCATCAAGCGATGCAGCGCGTGCAATCATGCGTTTGAATCGGAGTCGCGATACCCGACCCGAACTTGCCCTTCGTCGCGCTGTATTCGCCCGTGGACTGCGCTACCGTGTCGCATACGAGCCACTCAAGGGGGTCCGGCGTTCGGCCGACATCGCCTTCACCAAGGTGAAGGTCGCGGTCTTCCTCGACGGCTGCTTCTGGCGCGGCTGCCCCACGCATTACACCACGCCTAAGGCGAACGCGGAGTTCTGGGCCAAGAAGGTCAAAGGCAACCAGGCGCGTGACCGGGAGACGGATGCCCTGTTCGCAGACGCCGGTTGGGTCGTCATCCGAGTGTGGGAGCATGAAGACGTCATGGAGACCGTCGATCGCATTATCGAGACTGTAACAGAACGTCGGGCTCTCATGGCCAACAGCTACTGAGCTTTAAAGGGTGGTGTCGTCGAGTGCTGACAGCTCCTCGGTTCGGCGGTACGTGTTTTGTGTGAGGTATGCGCAAGGTGGCGGGTTGACCGCCGAGCGTCGAGCGGTGCGGGAGCAGCTCCGGATGGAGGCTGGCGAGCGGTTCGCCGCTGGGACGACAACGCGGTGATCGCAAAGGCGCTGCGAGTGCACATGCGCTCCGTCCAACGCTGGCGGGCCGCCTGGGTGCACGGCGGCCTGGCGGCACTGGCCTCCAAGGGCCCACCGAACTATCCGCAACTGTCCGCCGAGCAGTTCGCGGTGCTGGAGGCCGATCTGGAACGCGGCCCGGTCGCGCACTGCTGGCTGGACCAGACCTGGACCCTGAGCCGAATCAAGACGGTGATCGGGCGCCGGTTCCACAAGTCCTATACCGTCCAGGGCATGTACTACCTGCTGGTGCGCAATGGCTGGTCGCACCAGGTGCCTGCGCGCCGGACCGTGGAACTGTGACGAGGCCGGGATCGCCGGCTGGGTGAAGGACACATGGCCGCAGGTGGAAACACCCGGGCGGCGCTGGACGCCTGGCCGGTCTTCGAGGACGAAGCCGGGTTCTCCATGACGCCGACCGCCCGCACCTGGTCCCGCCGCGGCCAGACACCGGTCGTGCACATGCCCGGCCGCTCTCGACGGCGCCTGTCAGTGGCAGCACTGACCTGCTACAAACCCGGTGAGCGATCCAGGCTGATCTACCCCCCCGGCCCCAGACCGACGCACCGACGGCCGCAAGAGCTTCGCCTGGACCGACTACCGCGACCTGCTACGCGACGCCACTGACCGAAACCCGGCTCGCACTCACGCCGACACCACCATGACGACATCAACCCTTAAACCTCAGTAGTCGACAGGCAATGGCGTCGTCCAAGCGAGTTGGCGCGTCAGCTCCTCGTTGGTGAGCGTTGGTGGCTGGCCGGATGGGGGACGGCCGGCGCTTAGTGCTGCGCTGGCGGCGATGTTGTGCTCGACGCGGGGGCGGCGGAGGCGGTCGAAGTTGGTGAGGGCGGTTGTGGTGGTTGGGGTGTCGCGGAGGGCCTTGGCGAGGATGACTGCGTCCTCTAGGGCCATGGAGGCGCCTTGGCCGGTGGCGGGGGAGGCGGCGTGGGCGGCGTCGCCGATGAGCACTGCGCGCGGGGTGTGCCAGCGCATGCCCGGGGGCAGGTCGACGGCGTTGGTCACCATGAGTTGGTCGGGGGTGGCTTCGACGATGTCTGCGGCGGGGGTCGTGTCGGGGCGCAGGAGTGGGGCGAGGTAGTCGCGCCATGCGGCGGGGGTGGTCGTGGCGATTTCGTCGGGTGACGCGGGGGGACTGGAGACGCGGGCGAACCAGAAGATCTCGCCGGAAGGTGAGCACGCGTAGCCGAAGGCTGTCTTGCTGCCGCGGATCATGGTGATCGAGTCAGGGTGCTGGGATGCTGCGGTGTTGGCAATGGTGGTGGCTTCGGTGGTGTAGCCGTAGAACACTCGCTGGCCGGCGTAGTGCGGTTGCGCTGGGCTGATCAGGGAGCGGGTGGTCGAGTTCAGGCCGTCGGCGCCGAGGAGGAGGTCGCCGGTGGCGGTCTGTCCGTTGGCGAACGTCGCGGTGATGCTCGCCGCGTCCTCTGTCAGGGAGCTGAGTCGTGCGCCGCGGGTGATCGGGATGCCTCGGCGCCGTACCTCCTGCTGGAGTGCCGCGGCTAGGTCCGCGCGGCGTAGGCAGCGGTAGCGGGTCAGGGGGTCGTCGGGTTCGCCGAGTGGGGCGTTGGTGAGTTCGGTGCCGGTGGCGTCGATCAGGCGGAGGCGGGTCAGGGGGAAGCCGCGGTGGGCGACGGGTTCGGCGGCGGCGAGTTCGCCGAGGGCGCGCATTCCGTTGCTGGCCAAGGTGAGGAAGGCGCCGAGGTCCTCGCCGTGGTCGGGGTGGGCCTCGTGGATCGCGGGTGCGAAGCCTGCTTGGTGCAGGGCCAGGGCGGCGGCCGTGCCGGCGATGCCGCCGCCGATGATCAGGACGCGCACTCGTTCTTCCTCCGGTTGATCGTGACGAGGGGCATGAACAGGTCGTCGACGATCTCGATGACGCGCTCCGGGGCGATCGGCTTGTAGGTCATCAGCATTTCGTGCCGGATGAGGTCGAACGGCATCGACAGGACCGCCGGAGGGATGGCGTCCAGGTCGATCTCGCCTCGGTCCTGGGCGCGGGCGAGGAGCTGCTCTGACCAGCGGGAGGCGTTGGACATCACGCGTTCGCGGAGTTCGGCGGGGGTCATGCCGGTGCTGTCCCGCAGGCCGGCGAAGGTGGCGCTGATGATGGCGGCGAAGCTGACGCGGGAGACGCTGACGCCGGTGAGGAAGGCGACCATGTCGTCGCGGAGGTTGCCGGTGTCGGGGACCGCGACGGGATGGGTCGTGCCGTAGTGCCGGATCGCGGCCAGGATCATGTCGTCCTTGTTGGGCCAGCGGCGGTAGAGGACGGCGACACCGGTTTTCGCCCGGGTGGCGATCGACTCCATGGTCAGTTTGGTGAAGCCGGTCTCCACGAGTTCCTGCCACGCGGCTTCCAGGAGGGCGGCTTCCAGCTCTTCGCCGTGGCGCCGTTGCCGGGGATGGTGCGCCTGGTCGGTCACGGGTCTCAGCTTAGCGGCCCGGGGAAGTTAAGAGAGGATTTCATTTCTTATCGGACAGCCTACTGAGGCAGGCGTCTCTTCGGTGGAGCGAGCCATGCCACTGATACCAGCGGCGAAGCCAGAAACGGCCCCGCCGCGGATGCGACGGGGCCGAGTGGTGCGCGGGTCTGGTCTACGGGAACGGGATGGTGACCCAGTAGACCGGGGCGGCCGTCGTTCCCGAGTTGCAGGCGACGGCCGGGGTGGCGCCGTTGTCGAGGCCGCGGGACCCGCTGAGGGTGCAGACGAGTTCGGCGGCGTGGCCGCCGGCGGTGACGACGTCGACGAAGAGCGTGTCGTGCTGGATGGCCTCGGAGACGTCGACGACGTTGTCGGCGGCGGTGCCCGGGTAGTTGGCGAGCGTGGACAGCGGCTGGGCCGCGCCGCGAGTGCCGCTGCCGTTGACCAGGCGGTAGTTCAGGACGTTGTTGAAGAGGGTGACCTGCTCGGCGGCCGACTCGCTGTGGAAGACGAGGTCGATGTCCGGGGCGGCGGGACCGGTGGCGCCGGTGGTTCCGGTGGCTCCGGTGGCGCCAGTCGCGCCGGTTGCCCCGGTTGCCCCGGTCGCCCCGGTCGCGCCGGTCGCGCCGGTCGCCCCGGTGGCTCCCGTAGCGCCGGTTGCCCCGGTAGCGCCGGTGGCTCCCGTTGCTCCCGTTGCGCCGGTTGCCCCGGTCGGCCCGGTAGCGCCCGTGGCGCCGGTCGCTCCAGTGGCTCCGGTCGCTCCGGTCGCGCCGGTCGCGCCGGTTGCCCCGGTCGCGCCGGTAGCGCCCGTGGCGCCGGTCGCTCCAGTGGCTCCGGTCGCGCCCGTTGCGCCGGTTGCCCCGGTAGCGCCCGTCGCCCCGGTTGCCCCGGTGGCGCCAGTAGCACCGGTCGCGCCCGTGGCGCCCGTCGGGCCCGTCGGCCCGGTCGCGCCGCCGCCGGGACCCGTCGGGCCCGTGGCTCCGGTGTCGCCCTTCATCCCCATGGGTCCCACCGGCCCGCGCGGGCCGGTCGGACCCGGCTTGCCGACGCACTCGCACTTCTCGTGCGGCTTGTGGTGGCACACCTTGTGCGCCATCGGGTGGTGCGCGTGCGGGTGCGTCGCGTGGTGCCGCGGGACGAAGACGTGCGCCGGCGGGCGCGGGGGGAGCGGCATGCCGTCCGCCTTCGGGGCGAACGCGTGCGGGACCGCGTGCTGAGCCGCCGCGTGGTGCACCGCGTGCGGCATCGTGTGCTGGACCGCGGCCTGGTGCAGCGGGGGGTGCACGGCGGCGCTGAGCGTCGTGGTGTCCGCGATCCGCGTGACCTTCGCCGCCGGCGGCGCCGAGAAGGCGGCGACGCTGAGCGGTACGGTGCGCGCGGCGGCCTCGGTGCGGGTGTGGTGGTCGTGTGCCGTGCCGGGGCGAACGCCGACGACGGTCAGCGTGGCACCGGCGAGCACCGTCAAGCCGGTGGTCACCATGACGCACTTCTGGAGGGCCCCCACGGACTTCTGAGAGTCTTGCGACATGCTGGAATTAACCCTTTCGGTAATGAAGGTGCAGGCACGAGCGGCCTCAGCCGCTCATTTCCCGAAATTGGAATCCGCCGAAACGGTATCGGCGGATTCTCACTCACTCGGCCGATATGTCGAGGTCAGAGCAGACTTGAAGTGGCCTGGCAGAGCCCTGTCGGCAGGTGTCGCGCACCCGCCACGAACCGTTCATTCGTCATATGAGCGACGGGATTCCTTGAGGCGCTGTCGGGACATCTCGCGATTGGCGACCGTCTGCTCCCGGTGCAGATCCGGGAGATCCGGCATCGCGAGCAGCTTGTCGCAGGCACGCACCGATCCGATGAAGTCGTCGACCCAGTACGCGCTGATGGACAGCTCGAACAACAACCCCCACCGGTACACCCACGGACGGACGAACAAGACGTCATCCGGTTGCGGCTCCCCGATTCCGGCGTTGGCGAACGCGTAAGCAGCCTGATACTGACCCCGCAGCCGCAGGCGCGACGTCAGCTCGTACAACGCCTCGAGCCGCTGCGGCCGGTACTCCCAAGCCTCGATCAGCGTCTCCATCGCCGCCGCCCAAGCGCCGGCGTCCGCGGTCAGCTCACCGATCTGGAGCAGCGAGAAATACACCTCTTCGGCCCAGCCGCCCAACGCCACTCGCCGCCGGTACAAGCCGATGGCCGCCTCGCGCTCGCCGAGATCGCGCCGCGTCTGAGCCAGGTAGAACACCGTGCGCGCGTTGCGCGGGTCGCGTTCCAGGTCCGCGGACAGCAGGCGCGCGTCGCGCTCGAACTTGTCGGCGCGCGAGCCGCCGTCCGCGAAGTGGTCGACCAGCAGCGCGTCGAGGTGGAGTTCGCGGTCGGGGCGGTCGGTGGTGAGGTATTCGTGCGTGGAGCCGACGTAGCGCCAGGGCAGGTCGCCGCGGACCAGCCGCTTGTTGCGGTACTCCAGGTCCCCGCTGTGGCGGATCATGTAGGAGTCCGCGCTCAGCTCCGGCAGCTCGCCCTCCTGGCGCAGGACCATGTCCGCGTCGATGAGCAGCAGGTAGTCGGCCTTGCCGCGAGCGTGCTCCAGGTTGAGCGAGCGGTTGTGGCCGAAGTCCTGCCAAGGGTCCTCGTGCAACTCGCCGGGGACGTCCGCCATCGCCGCGCGGATCAGGTCCTGCGTGCCGTCGGTCGAGCCGGTGTCGGAGATGACCCAGTAGTCGACGAGCCCGCGCAGCGAGGCGAGACAGCGTTCGATGACCGCCGACTCGTTCTTCACGATCATGCACACGCAGATCGACGCCCGCCGCGTGACCCGCAGCGCCGCCGCGTTGGCGGCGCGGTCCTGGTCGTCGCGGGTCGCCGACTCGTCCACACCATCGGGCCGCGGGCCCGGCAGGATCGTCGGCAGCTGGGCAGGCGAGGGCTTGCTCACAGCGGCGTCCCTTCTCGCGGGCGGTATGTCCGTTATGTACGCATACCGTAATGCCCCGCAACCCGGACTATGCGCAGGAGGGGAGCTGCCCGCGTCATGGGGCGTGTCGCGATGTCAGGAGCGGAACGACGCCCACAGCGCGTCGAGCGCGAGGTCCTGCGCCGGTTCGTCCGGCGTCGCGCAGCGGTAGTCCTGCCCTCTGATCCAGAGCAGCAGAGCGTCTTCCGGCGCCACGCCGTGCACCCGGACGTAGTACTCGACGCCGTCGCTCCACACCCACGTCCCGTCGGTCCGGAACGAGGCGCCGACGACCGTGCCGCGCGCCGGATCGAGCTTGTCCTGACCCAGCGCTGTCGTCAGCAGGATCGGGGCGCCGGCGGCCAGGAACGCGGCGACGCGCTCGCGTTCGGCGTCCTCCAGCCGGGGACCCGCCGCGCCGTTATCCACAGAAACCCGTGCGATGTGGATGGGCTCAGGCATCGGCGTTCTCGGCTCCTCGTTCCATCCGCCGCAGGTGTCCCAGCAGGTCCGGGTGCGGCGCGAGCTGGTATTCGGCCAGATAGTAGGCGGCTGAGGCGCGCCAGATCCATTCGCCGTCGGTGCGGTGGTCCTGCGGGACGACGCGGCCGCGTCCCGGATCGATCACGTCCTCGGCCGCGATGTCGCTGCGCACCACGACGTCACCGGCGATCATGCGCGCCGCCAGCCGGTCGCATTCGGCGGTGTCGGGCAGGCGGACGTGGTCGTCGGCGAAGCGCGGCACGCCGTCGGCGTCGGCGAAGTCGTAGACACCGGTCGTCCGGATGCCGCCGGTGTGCGGCGACTCCTCCAGCGTGGCGATCCACAGCGGATCGGCGACCCGCAGCGCCTCTAGGTGGAAGTCCGGCAGCGGTTCGCCGGTCCAGAACACCTCGACGTGCGCGGGACCGGCCGAAGCCTGCGCCAGGTGGGCGTCGAAGGCGACGTCCCAGGCGGCCAGCCCGGGCTCGACCTCGATCAGGAACACCGGCACGGCCGCGATCCCGCTGCCGCGCCAAGCCCGCCACACCTGCACCACGCCGGGCTGCGCGGCCATCATCATCACCACGGTCGGCGCGGCGTCCAAGCCGTCGTCCGGCGCCGGGCCGAGGTCGAATCCGGTCACCGGCTCCGGGGCATCGCCGACCGGAATCCGGTCCAGCGCCGACAGATCCAGCTCCGGTTCTTCGATCTGGCGCGGGATCTCGCGCAGCAGCGCGACCTCGGACGGGCTCAGCGCCAGACCGGACTCGGCGAGGACCGCGCAGAGATCGACGGCGAACTTCGCCAACTCGCCTTCAGCGAGCGCGCGCCGCAGCGCGGCCAGCGGCTCGACGGACAGATCCGGCGCCAGCCGCAGCAGCAGGCGGTGCAGCCGGGTCATCGTGCCCCAGACTTCGCTCTCCCACTGGAACCACTCGCTCACCCGCGCGGCGCGCTGCCGGTCGATCGCCGCGCCGAACAACGACGGTCCGCGCGTCGGCAGGTCAGGACGCGTCCACAGCGGCAGGGAGGCGGCCAGGGCAGCCTGCTGATATCCCGTCGGCGTCTCGTCGGACCAGTACGCCTCGACCCGCGGCGCCTGCACGCCTCGCGCCTGGAGCGCACGCTGCGCCTCGGCCGCCAGCTGCCACACCTCGGCGTCGGTTCCGGCCTCGATCAGATAGACGCGGTGGGTTTCCTCGCCGTCCGCCGACCTCGTCGAGCGGTGGATCGCAGCCGTCTTCGGGCTGCGGAACACGGCTGCCACGACGGCGCGATCGGTGTCGTCGACAGGCGGTCCGGGCTCGAAGGAAGGGAGCGTCGGCGCAGCGGCGTCCAGGGACACCCGAAGCTCAGGCGGGAGGCCGGAGCGGCGACCCGGAGCGGCCGGCAGCGCGGCAAGGGTCTCGGCCTGCTTCGGCGTCACACTCACGCCGAGCGTGATCGCGGAGGTGACGAGTACTTCGGCGATGCCGACGACGTCCTCGCGGCCGAGCCAGTCCCGCACCTGCGCGACCAGCGGGTCGGGCAGCTGCGCGGAGAGGTCGGCGACCAGGCGGTGGACGGTCGACAGCGTCCGCCGGCGGTCGGCGGCGGTGTCCTGCACGCCGTCGTCCGCACCGTCCGCGGGTCCCTGCTCAGTCATGGATCAGCCCTCCTCCATGACGATGATCTCGCATCCGGGCGGCAGACCGTCCGACACCTGCTCCTTGACGGCCGCGATCCGCGCTGGATCGGTGACCCGCCGGGTCCGCGCGCCAGGCGGGAACACGTACTCCCGCGTGCCCCGGTAGACCGTGAACGGCGACAGGTCGCGGGCGTTCTTGCCGGTGAGTTCGTACACGATCAGGGTCGGCGTGCCGCTGCTGTGGTTGAGCTCGATGAAGCTGACCGCCGTGTCCTGGTCCGGGCTGAGGCTGAGCACCTGCCGGTTGGTGGACTGTCCGGCGTAGCGGCCCTTGCTCAGCAGGTTGACCTTGTCGCCGCGGAAGACCAGCACCGGGTGCTCCGGACTGCCGATCGCCGGCAGGTGGTGCAGTGCCTCGGTGAGCATGTCGGTGTGGGACAGGATCTCGTCGTACAGCGCGGGCAGGCGTTGGCCCACCTGCTCATTGATGCCGGTCCACGCCTGGGCGCGATCGTCCTTGGCGCCGTCGATCCACCGCTGCGCTTCCGGAGTCAGTGGCGAGTCCTTGTTCAGCGGCTCGGCACCGGTGTGGATGATCGGCCGCAGGGAAATCGGCAGCCGGCCCGGGTTCTCGCCCTTGGCGATGTCGGACAGATAGCGCCGGACCGCTGCCGTCGCCGTGTGGTTGAACTCGGTGCGGACGACAGCGTCCGACAACCCCGAGGGCAGCTTTCCGGTGACCGACTCCACTGAGAAGGCGTGGTTGATGGCGATGTGGCTGTGGGTCGTGTAGACCGCCAGGGCGGTGACGTGCGACTCGGACAGTCCCGCGACCGCCGCGCGCACCGCCTCCGGGTCGTTGGGGTCGATGCCGTTGCGCACGGCCCAGGCGTGCAGCGTGTGGTCCGGGACGCCTGTGCTGTCCGCGCTCGGCGGTGTGTGCTCCGGCAGCTGCCCGGTCGGCGACTCCCCGTCGGTGATGTGACCGTCGGTGATGTGGCCGTCGGACAGTTGCTGCCACACCTCGTGGACCAGCTCGTTCAGCTCGGGCACGTCGGCACGGTTGTGCTGCGCCTCGGTGAACCCCGCCGGATCGGTGGCGAGGCGCTGATAGTGGGTCTGGTGCGGCAGGGGGATGTCGGGTCTCGGCCCGGACTCGCCGTGCCAGTCCAGGACCCGGCGGTAGAACTCCACCGGGTCCGGCCTGTCCCCGATGCGTCCGCCGGCCAGCGGACCGGATCCGGCGATTTGCGCGCCGAGCGCCATCTCGTAGAGCGAGTGGTCGCGGCCGGGCAGCATCCAGGCCATCAGGGCCTTGAGAAACTGCTCGCGCTCGGCCGGATCCAGGCCCAGGATCTCGGTCGCGGTGAGCATCTTGGTGGTGGTCAGGGAGATGCCGTCGACCGTGGGCAGGCCCGCGTTCTCGGCGGATTCGGTCCACGCGCTCTTGGTCTCGTGGATGGTCCCGCCCTCGCGCCAGGGCAGTTTGGCGCCGGGGTCGTCGACCGGCTGGTCCATGTGCGGCTGGACGAAGTCGCGGGACAGCCGGCCCAGGGGGACTCCCATGTCGGCGTAGTCCTGCGCGGTGAGCGCGCGATCGGCCGCGTCCTCCCGGTCGGTGCGGCCCTTCTGGCTCTGGGTCGAGCTGATCAGGTTCTTCACCGGGTGGTCGGAGACGAGCTGCACGTTGCCGGTCGCCACCGGGTCGCGGTCGAACAGGCGGCGGTCGGCCGCGCCGAGGAGCTTGCGGCCGAGGGGACCGGTTTCCAGGACGCGCAGGGCGCGTCGCAGGGGACTGTTGAGCTGCTGGTGCCGGGTCCGCAGGTTGTCCAGGTGCACGCCGGCGTCCTGCAGCCGGCTCCAGTCCCCGGCGTCGGCGACGCGGATGACCGCGTTCTTGAAGACTTCCGGGCGGTCGTAGTTCAGATAGAAGGCGTTGTAGAGGGCTGTCACGGTCTCCCGGACGTCGCCGTCTTCCAGCAGCGTGTCGACCGAGACGTGCGTGCCGACGTTGCCGGCGTTCGCTTCCTTGTCGCTGAGGAAGACGCTGTCGACCCGGTGCTCGAAGTCCGCCTGGGACTCTTCGGGGAGCTTGTCGTTAAGCGTCCTGAGCGCTGTCCGCAGGTCGCGCACCGCTTGGCGGGCCTGGTCCAGTACCGCCGGATCGTTGAAGTCCGCGGCGCCGACCTGTTTCTCGAAGTGGGTGGACTCCTCCATCGATCCTTCGCGGTCGATGCGCCGGAGTTGCTTGAATCCCCAGGGCGCGCGTTTCTCGTCACCGGCCAGCCGGAGCACGTCGCCGGTCTCGTCGAACGTTGACGAGGGCGGGCGCAACGGGTCGCCGGGCGGCAGGTCGCGGGTCTCGACGTGGCCGTCGCCGGTCGGGTGCGCGAGTTTCCACGTCCCGTCGCCGGTGAGGTGGCCGGAGCCGGTTCCGTCGTCGACGAGTTCGGGGCGCGGGCCGTAGGGCGTGTCGACCTGGTGCGCGGTCGCGACCACGGTGCCCCGGCGGTCCATCCAGACCGGCGCGTCGGAGGCGACGACGTCGTGCCCGGTGGCCCGGGCCAGTGCGGCCGCGCCGTCAGCGGCTTCGCAGCCGTAGAGCCGGATCGGGACGTCCTTCGGCACGCCGGCGAGGTGGTCGGCGAGGTCGGCGAACGGCACGCGCATGCCGTCGACGACGATGCCGTCGCCGTCGGCGTGCGCGAAGATCGTGAAGGTCCCCGCCTCGGGGTCGGCCGAGGCGGCCATCCGGCGCAGGATGTCGCCGTTGGTGTCCAGGGTGCTCACGACAAGCCCGGAATCCGTGGCGTCCAACCGGATCTGCGCGCTCCGGTCGCCGTCGGTGACGTCCAGGACGAGGTGGTCGCCTTCGCCGGCGACGGAGGTGATGTGCGCGGGACGGTCCGCCGCCGGAGCCGTCAGCTCGCCGTCATGCCCCGCACCGGCCACTGGCCGGTGTCCCGCTTGAGCCGGTAGATCTTGCTCGCGGTGGCCATCAGCTGGATGGTCGGCGGCTGGTCGCTCGGGAGCAGGCGCGCGGTCTCCTTCTCCATGACCAGTTCCCTGTCCAACGCGGTCGGGCTGCCGCCCCAGCGATAGCGGATCATCCGCGGATCCTCGGCCGCCTTCTCGAAGTACGCCAGGATCGCCATGGCTGTCCCTTGGTTGATCGGGGTTGGTCTCCCAGGCGGCTGCCTTGTTCGCCTCGTTGTGGACCTCGGCGTGCGACGCGTCCGGGTGGGCCTGACGGTAGCGCGCCGCGGCCAGCGTGTGGTCCAGCAGCACCAGGTCCAGCGGCTCGGAGCGGCCGGTGGACAGCCGCTGCCAGGCGGCGGCGACCGCGGGGTCCTCCTCGAGCGGGGTCGGGCGTCCGTCGCCGAGGTCGTGCGGCGTCAGGAAGAGGTGCTCGCGGATCTGCGTGATCTCTTCGGGGGTGTAGCCGGTGCCGCCGTCCTCGCGGGGGACCGGCGCCAGGTGCTCGGCGATCGCTTCGATGTCCTGCGGGTTCCGGCGTACCGAGTCGTAGACGCGCCGGGCCCAGCCGGACTGCTCGGGGAGGTCGAGCGGGTCCGCCGGACGGTGGTCGTCGGCCAGGCTCGGATCCACGCGGTGGGTCGGGGGGACGGCGTGGCTGAGCCGGTCGGCGGGGTCGGTGGGGTCAGTGGGACCGTGTCCGCCGCTGCCGTCGTTGCTGCCGTCGCTACCACTGCCGGTCCCGCGCTCGCTGCCTCCGCCGCCGGAATCCGAGCGCCCGCCACGGTTTCCGGAGCCGTTCGTACCTCTGGGCTCACCGCCGGTCAGGCCCGATAGGTCGTGCGCGCGGCTGCCGGCGGTCGTCACCGCGGCGGCCTGAGCGGCGCCGGCGCCGACCAGCTCCCGCTGGAGCTGCGCCTCGGCCAGCGCGGTGAGCGTCTGGTCCGTCTCCGCCTTGCCGCCGAGCTGGGCTTCGAACCGCTGGGCCTGGTCGCTGAGCGTCTGCGCCTGCTGATGTTCGGCGGCGTACTGCTGCTGGTAGCGCTCCAGGTCGTTCTGGCCGTGGAAGGTGGCGTCCTGGGTGATGTTGCCGGGAACCGCGGTTGGGTCCACGGCCGTGGAAGCCGGGTTCTCCTGGCCGATCCCGCTGGCGGCGCGCGTGTGCGCCGAGGACAGGTCGCCGGGAACGCCTTGCGGGCGCATGAAGTCGTTGAGCGGTTGGACGCCCCGGAACGAGCCGTCCGCGTTGAACACAGCCTGATGCCCCGGCGGGATCGGGTTGTCGCCGGGGTAGGTGTGGACCTCCTGCAGGTGGCCGGAGTTGTAGTCGTAGACGGCGGCTTCGTTCGGGCCCAGGGGACGGTTGAAGCCGGCCGGTACGGTCTGTCCGTCACCGGAGACGACGACCACCGGATCCTTGCCGGTCTGGAAGACGTGCGCGGCGCCGGGGTCGACCGGGCGGCTGGCCGGATCGTAGACCGGCGTGGCCGTCGAGTCGGGCGCGGGGGCGTTGCGTACCGTCGTGCCCTGATGCTGGCCGTTCGGGTCGTAGAGCTCTGATACGCCGGAAGGCAGCGGACCCTTGCCGCCGCCGTGGGAGACGACGCCGGCCGGTTCGTAGGAACCGCCGCTGTCCGAAGGGCTGTACGTGACGCTGCCCGTCGCGTTGCCGCCGCGGTCCAGCGTCTGCGCACGCACCGCCTGGTAGTCGGTGCTGACGCCGTTCTTGTCGCGGACGCTGAGTGTCCCGGAGTTCCCGTCGAAGCTGCCGCGTCCGACGAGCGCGGGCTGCTCGGAGGGATCCGCGCCGGTCCGGTAGACGGTCAGACCGTCGGCGCCGTTCGGGTCGATGGCGCCGCCGTAGCGGTGTACCACCAGGTTGTCGCCGCCGGTGGTGTCGATCGTCATCCGCGGGGTGGTGATGTGGTCCTTCGCGAGGTCCTTGGCGCCGTGGATGCCGCCGAGGAACATGCCCTGCATGAACGACTTCTGCCAGTTCGCGAACGGACCCTGCTCCCCGCCGGCCCAGTTCTTGACGCCGAGGTCTTGGATTCCCTGATCGGTGTAGTAGGTCGCCACGTTGCCGCCGACCATCGACAGCCCGCCGTAGACGGCGCCCGCGCCCTTGCGGACGAACGGGTTGTTCGCGAAGGAGCTGTCCAGCAAAGGCTTGGCGATGCCCGGCATCGCCAGGTCGAAGCGCTTGGCGAACTGCCCGCCGAGGCCCGGCAGCGCGAACAGGCCGCCGAGCAGGATGCCGTGCTCCAAGTCGTGCAGCAGCAGCGAGCCGTCGTAGTCGCCCCAGCCGCGGTGGCCCTCGACCATCTGGACCGTCTCGGAGATCAGGTCCGGCAGCAGGGTGAACGCCAGCGCCTCGATCAGGCCCTTGATAAGCATGCGCAGCGCGCTCTGGGCGGCCCACCGCTCCGCCGCCATCTGCGCCGCGACCAGCGGGGTGTCCAGGCCGAAGGTGGCGGCGATCTCCGCCAGCGCCTCGATGATCTGGATGTAGAGGATGACCGCGACGACGTTCTCGGAGATCTTCGTCGCCTCGATCTGCAGGGCGGCGGCGTCGGCGTAGTTGGCCATCGCGGCGCACTGCCCGGCCAGCTGCTCCAGGATGCCGTCGCCCTTGACGTACTTCGACCAGTAGTTGTTGAACTCGTCGCAGGACACCGAGGTGATCGCGGAGTTCACCTTCGAGACCACGTCGTTGCCGTAGCCGGCGGCGTTCAGCAGCGAGTCGCACGCCTCCTGCCATGCCGTGCCGCAGCGGCGCAAGGCGTCCTCGTCGCCTTGCGGCCAGGACAGCCCCAGCATCTCCTGGGCCCAGCCCCAGGGTGGGACGAACTGCGGGACGGACATCGGCCCTCCCTACGCGTTCTCGACGCTCTGGTAGCTCTTGCCCCAACTGGCGGTGGCCTCGGCCATCGCCGACACGCCGCCGTCCACGTCGTCCATCTGCTGCAGCGCCTTCATCGCGGGCTCCACGTAGGTCTTGGCGACCTGCGCGCCCGCCTCGTCGTTGCCCCAGCACGCGCCCTCGGCGTTGAGCTTGGCCAGCAGCGTGGTCTGTACCGCGCGCACCTGGTCGGCGACCGCGGCGAACTCCCCGCCGTTGGTCTGGACCTCGCTGGGGACGACGGTGAATCCTCCGCCGGTCACAGGTTTCCCTCCTTGAGCCGGTCGAGCCATTCGCCCATATCCAGGGCCGAGGACGGCAGCCGCGAGGGCCGGGGCGGCTGCGAGTCGCCGCGCAGGTGCGCCTCGACGTCGAAGTCGCGGCCGAGGACCGATCTCATCAGGTCGCCGACCTGTTCGCCGGCATTGCGGTGCGCCTTTTCGCAGAGTTCGACGATTTCCTGGGAGAGCTCGGTCGGGCCGAGCTTGCGGTAGGCGCGCGGGTCGATCTCCAGCGTGCGCAGGTCGCCGTGCGGGCCGACGGTCACCCGGATGTCGTCCTCGGGGGTGCGGGCGCGTCCCTCGACGGCCGCGCTGCGTTCCTTGAAGTCGTTCACCCGCGCCTTCAGGTCGTCGGCTTCGTCGAGGAGCTGCGAATACAGGGTCTTGAGTTGTGCCACGGACTGCGCGGTGGCGAATCTCGGTAGCTCGCTCACGGTCCCTGCCTTCCGCCAATACTGGAGCCGAGCCCGGCGCCGCCGCCTGCCGCGCCCCGAGGGAGCGTCGCAGGCGGCGGACGCGCTGTCGGCGTGGTTCTCGCCGGCTCGCCGTGGGCGGGCCTGGCGCGTCGTTCCGAGCCCGCTCAGGGCTCGCCTATGGTTCGCTCCCGATGACCGGCGGTGCGGCCGAACCCTCGGCCAGACCCCACAGGTCCTCCTCCTCGGGGAGCCAGGACTTGCGGTTGCGGTCCCCGTTGCCGCCGTTCATCCCCATCGGTGCCATCGGCGGCATCATCGGCATGCGCCCGGCGGCGCCGGCTTCGGCCATGGCGGCCTGTTCGCCGAGCGCGCCCTGCGCGGCCGCGGTTTCACCGGCGGCCAGCGGGGTGCCGGCAGCCGTCGTGCCGAGGCCCACCGAACCGGCGTTGGACGAGCCGCCGCCGAATCCGCCGAGGGCGCCCGATGTGGCGCCGAGTCCGCCGACGCCGCCGCCGAGACCGCCGAGACCGCCGAGACCGCCGAGACCGCCGAGACCGCCGAGTCCGGCGGCCGTGCCGGTGAGTCCGGTGGCCGGCGATCCGCCGCCGAATCCGCCGAGGCCGTTGAGCCCGCCGGGAAGCCCGGAGGTCAGCGTCGGCAGCTGGTTCGGGGTGAAGCCGGCGGTCTGGGTGGAGGTGTAGCCGGGCAGGCCGCCGGCGACCGGGGGGAGCCCGGTGGGCGTCGGGAACCCGCCGTTCGAACCGCCCCCAGGGTTCTGGATCCCGGTCGTCCCGCCGAGCTGGCCGTCGCTGCCGCCGGGCACACTGCCGTTGCCGCCCGGGCCCGGCAGGCCCTTGGGCGGCGTGACCGGCGTCGGCAGGTGGTAGGGCGGAGGCGTGTTCGGCGGCGGGGTGGTCAGACCGGTGGGCGTCGTCTTGGGCATCGTCGGCGTCTTGAGTCCCGTTGCGCCCGGGCTGCCGATCTTGCCGCCGCCGCCGAGTCCGGACGCGCCCGGACCGACGCCGCTGGGGCTGCCCGGTCCTTTCCCGTCACTGGTCGGCGGCTTCAACGCCTTGTCGGGCTGCGGCAGCGCCGGGAACTGGGACCGGGCGGTGGTGAAGTGCTGCCCGGTGACCGTCATGACGTCCAGCAGGTGCGTCTTGTACTGCTGCTGGAAGCTCCGCTGCAGGAATCCCGCGGTGAAGGCGGTCCCGTCCTTGTCGGTCACCATGTTGTTGCCGTCGGCGGAGTCGTAGAGGACGTACTTCTGGAGCTGGCAGAAGCCGTCCTTCTTGTCGTACGAGCACCAGACCAGTCCGGAGTATCCGTAGTCGCCGGAGCCGCCCTTGTTCGGCGCGTACACGTCGAAGGTGCTCGCCAGGTACGGGTTGCCCGGGTCGGCGTGCATGTTCTTCGCCGGGACGTAGATCATGGCGTTGACGGTCGCCCCGCCGCGCTCGAAGGAGAAGGAGTTGCTCTGCTCCTGATCCTTGTAGTCGTAGCCCATGATGATCTGGGCCGGCAGCGACAGCTGGAGCAGCGTCGCCAAGGCGTTCGGGACGGTCGCCTTGCTGCCCGACCCCGGGGAACCCCAGGCGTCGAAGACCGGCTCGAACATGGTCTTGCTCTTGCTCAGGTTGCCCGCGAGCCCCGACAGCGCCGTCTGGATCTTCGGCATGACCTTGGCGATCTGGTCGCTGTACGCGGCGGTCGCGGTGGCCTTGGTCCCGAAGTCGCTGGCCGCGGCTCCGGTCCACTTCAGGTCGCCGGTGTTCGAGCCGATCAGCCCGGCCATCGAGGTCGGCTGCGCCGGGTCGCTGACCGTCTGCTGCAGGACGCCGGCGTTGACGCCCCAGCTCTGCGAGACGGTGTGCAGCTGGTTGATGTACTCGTCGATGGGCGCGGACTTGCCCTTGGGCCGGAAGATCGCCTCGATCTGCGCGACGGTCATCGCGGTGTTCGCCGACGAGGGACCGGCCTGGGTCGCCCGGCTGGGGGCGTAGACGTCGCCGTTGTCGGGCGCGCGCTGGTTCACTGCGCCGCTCCCTTCGGGGTCTGGCCGGCGGGGTTCTGACCCTGCGGGTACTGCCCGCCGGTGGTCGTCTGCCCCGGCGTGGTGCCGCCGGTCAGCCCGCTCGGGTTCGCCAGCACCTGGTTGAGCCGGTCGTTGACGACGCTCGCGCCGGCGTGCTCCAGCTCGGCCGCGCTCTGGTAGTTCGAGGTCGTCCACTGCGCGACGTCCGACAGCGCGGTCACGTGCGTGACCAGCAGCTGCATGCCGGCGTTCGGCTGCGGACCGATCAGCTGGTCCAGGACGGACGTGTAGTAGTCCCCGAACTCGCCGGCGTCGGGGAAGGAGACCCCGTTCGTGAACTGCAACGGCGTGCTGCAGTCCTTCTGCAGGGAGGCCAGCGATGTGACGACCGCGGGCAGGCCGCTTCCGGCGCTCGCCCCCGGCCCCCCGCCGGCCAGCCTTTGCAGTGCGGCGAATTCCGCGGTGATGTCACTGTTGGGGCTGCCGCCGGTCACCTTTCCACCTCACTTCCGGCTCCGTCTCGACCGCTTCCTACTGACCGCCCCAGAGCGCGATGTTCTGGGCCTCGATCTGCTGGTAGAGCTCCTGGGTCTGGTTGCCGTGGCTCTGCACCTCGGCCAGGACCGCGCTCATCCGGTCGAACTGGCCGTTCCACTTCTGGTGCACGTCGTTGTAGCCGAGCTTGGCCACGCCGTTCCACAGCTCGGTGTTGCTCTGCAGCGTGCTCGTCAGGTCTTCGATGAGCTGGCGGCCCGCCGTGTTGACGGCCGAGAGCTCGGTCACGAAGTCCGCGATCGTCGCGTACTGGATGTTCATGAAGTCCGGGTTGCCCACGATTCCCCGCCTTTCGATGGAAATGGAAGAAGTCCGCGCCGCACGCCGGTCGCCCGGCCCGGCGGAAATATCAGCTGTGCCCGCCGAGCAGACTCGACAGACGCTTCACCCCGGCGGTCTCGTTCTCGATGCTGACCGCGTAGTTCTTCTGGTTGGCGCCCATGTTCTGCAGGATGTTCTGCAGATCGCGCACCATCGACTGGTACTCGTTGTGGAACTCCAGCATGACCTCGCGCATCAGGTCCGCGCCCTGCGACTGCCAACCCCCGTGGGTGGCGTCCCGCGCCGCGTCCAGCCGGCTCGCCAGGTTCTGCAGATTGTCGATCGCGTCCTGGATGGCGGTCTGGCCCGATTGCATGCCATGGAGATCCGCTCCGACCAGGCCGCTCGCACCGTCGCTCATGTCGCCTCCTCGATTACGAACCAGACCGGCGAATGCCGTTCCATTTCCCCACCACGATACGAGCAATCCGACGTCTGAGTCGTCGTACAGAGGGTTGATATTCGTGCGACGACGCCGCTGGAACCGGTTTCGGCGGGGCGGGAGTCGGATGGGTCCGGATTGTGCGGTTGCGGGGGCAGCAGCCGCCGGCCGCCAATGCAGGATGCGGCGCTCAAGCGAACTGCGCCCCCTGCGAGGCCATCAAACAAGCCAGAAGCGTCGTACTCACGTCAGGACTTGCTCCCGCTGGCGCTCGTCGGCGCCGGGCCGGGTGGCGGTGGGACGACGGCTTGGCGTGCGGCGTCGGGGGTGAGGGCGGGGCCGTCGGGGAGGAGGTCGAGCATTGTTTGGGGGACGGCTATCGGGGTGACTGCGGCGTAGCCGAGGGCTTTGAGGGTGGTGGCGGGGTCTGGGCCGAGGGAGTCCTTGGCGGTGTATTCGCCGTTGCCGCTCACCAGGTACTCCGCTGCTGCGATGCCGGTGTTCGTGCGGCTGCGGACCACGGCTGCTGTGCCGGGAGCCACGGCGATGCAGTCCGCGAGGTAGGTCGCGGAGGGTGCCTGCGGGGGGAGGCGGTAGCACGTCGGTTGGCCGGTGGTGGCCGGCGCTACTGAGACCGTCATGCTGCCGTCGGTGCCGGCCGTGGTGGCGCAGGCTGTGGACGGGCCTGCTGCCGAGGCATTCACCAGTTGCGGCGGGGTCTGCGGCCACTGGCCGTCGCCGGAGGACACCGTGGAGGCATCGCCGGACTGGCCGTTGCCGACGTCCTGCGGGGTGCCGTCCATGGGCTTCAGGTCGGTAGACGTCGCAAGGAGCTGATACTGCAGGTTGTCGATCTGCACGAAGCCCTTGACCGTGACCACGAACAGCCGCTCGGCCACGCCGTTCTGCGCCGGGATGCGGACCAGCTGGCCGACGGACACCTTCTGGCCGGTCACGCTCACGGTGCCGGGCGGCGTGCCGTTGTCCAGGTGCGGGGCGCGCAGGGGTGACAGGGCGCTGAGACTGTCCAGCCATGCCTGGCTCACCGACAGTGCCTGGCCCGGGGACCAGCCGAGGAAGGTGAGGACGCGGGCCGGGGTGTCGCCGTTCTGCGGTGCGGCGGGGTCGCCGATCTGGAACCGGTGGCCGTGCCACACGAGCCAGTAGCCGCCGCCGGCCTGCACCACCAGGCCCTGGTCGCCGAGGGGGGAGCCGTCGGTCGGGTCGCCGGACGTGCCGATCGTCAGGCGGGTCAGCGTCACCGGCTGGTTCTGTGCGTTGGCGCCGGGCAGCGAGCACACCGTCCAAGGTCCGCCGCGCACATTGCCGGTGCTCGGCAGATCGTCCGGTGCGCCGACGATCCCGATGTCGGCCGCGCGGGGCGTGTCGGCCAGCGACTTCTCCGAGACTGAGACGGTCTTCCACCCCGACGAGCTCAGCAGCAGCCGCGCCGAGGTGTAGTTCAGGATCTGGTGCAGCGCGGGCGGCGATCCCTGCGGCGCCGGAGTGGGGTCGTAGATGAAACGGCTGCCGGTCTCCTTCACGACGATGACCACATTGGGATCACGCCACGAGGCGCTGTGTCCCGGGCTGAGCGCGCCGAGCACTCCAGCGCCGGCGGCCATCAGCGTCGCGAGCATGATGCTCGCGAACGTGGCCGTGCTCAGCTTGCGCAGCGGCGCCTCCGGGGAGTCCGGATCGCCGCTGAGCAAGGTCGCGTGCCGCCGCCGCAGCAGGAAACGGTAGGCGAGGACCTGGTCCCGTCGGCTCTGGATCGCCATGTCAGCCGCCGAGCGAGCGGAAGTAGCCGAAGGTGCCGAGCATCAGCAACGCCAGCGGCACGGTCGCCATGACGGCGGTCAGCTCCAGCAGGTCGGCCCAGCGCGCGAGGGTCGGCGCGAACCGGCGCTCGGGTCTGACCGCGATCTGCCCGACGATCGCGGTCGCGAGCAGGACGACGCCGACGACCACGCCGAGCCCGACGCTGCCGCCGCGCCAGCGGTCCGCGACGGCCGTGGCGGTCGGCACCGCCACCGCCAGCGCGGCGCCGATCAGCCACCAGCGCTGCGCCGCGCCGCCGAACAGCCGCGCCCGCAACGCGAGCAGCACGGTGATCACCGCGGCCAGCACCGGCGGCGTCCAGCCGGGCCAGCGCAGGGCGAAGGCGGTGCACGCCGCGACGGCCAGCGCCGAACCGGCGACGAGCGCGGTGACGAGGCGGTCGGCGGTGACGCTGCGTCCGGTCAGCGAGGCCGTGGACAGCGGGGCGCTTTGCGTCCGCAGGTCGGTGGCGTTCAGGGGGACCAACGTCGGGGGCAGTCCTGCCGCGCGGTAGGCGATGCGCGGTATCAGCACACTGAGCGCCAGCATGAGTGCGGCTGCCAGGGCAGCGCAGCCCTCGGGATTCCAGCGGAGGGACGCCAGCGCTGCCAACGCGACTGCGGCTGCTGCCATCGCCGGTGCCAACAATGCTGCGCCAGCCGGCGGCTTGTCGGGCTGTGTGCCAGGTCCGGCTGCGGTTCCGACGCCGACGCCGGTTCCAGGTCCGGCTCCGACGCCGACGAACCACGCACCCAGAATCGACGCCGCGAAAGCCGCCGCGCCTGCCGTAGCCAGGTGCGCCGCGCCGACGCTGCCGAGCGCGTCATCGCCGAGCGGCGCCAGCAGCCCGGCGACGGCAGCGAACGGGACCGCCGCGACGCCGATGAACGCTCCGGCGACGCTGTCGCCGACCGCTCGGGACAACGCGGCGGCGGTCAGAAGAAGCGCCAGCGCGACGATTCCGGCGGTGAGTGCCGGACCGGTCCAGCTCGGTCCCGACCGGAGCAAGGGGTACAGAACGACCTGCGGGAGCAACGCGGTGCAGATCAGGGCACAGCGTCGCGTCGCGGTCGGCGTCCAGCGCCGCGTCCGGTCCCGCAGGATGGTGCCGATGCCGTCGACCGGGTCGTCGAAGACCGCTTCCGGCGCGGCGACGGCGCGGGGTCGGAAGTAGACGATGTCGCCGTCGAGGATGCCGAGCGCGGCGCACGTCCCGTTGGTGTCCAGCGGCGGTTCGCCGAGGCGCTGCAACGCCCAGCCGCCGTGCGCCGCCCCGGCTTCGATCGCCTGCTCCCCGGTGTGCAGCAACAGCGTCGGCACGAGCGCGGCGAGCGGGACGTCGGCGGGAACGGCGATGTCCAGACGCATGCGCGGTGCGACCACCGTGATGCGGCACGTCTCGGAAAAGGACAGCGCCGGGCTGGTCTCCATGGCCTAGCTCGCCCCCTGCGAATAGTCTGGGTCCGGCGACGGCCGCAGTGCACAACTGGCTGTGACCTGCCGTCGCCTCGGTACAGTAGCGGACTCCTGACTTGGCAGGAGGGCGGCGACGCCCGGACAGCCGGGCGAACCATGGGGGCAACACCTTGACGACCCGACCGTTCCACCGCCCCGCCCGGCGCGGCGGCCCTGAGCGCCCCCGCGGCGACCTGCTGCTGGAGTCGCCGCCCGAGCTGCCCGAGACGGTCGCCGGAAACTTCGGCCAGATGCTGGTGTATCTGCCGATGGCGGCCGGCGGCGCCGCGATGGTCTTCATGTTCGCCGGTCCCGGCGGCAGCATGGCGACCTACCTCGCCGGCGGGCTCTACGGCATGTCGACGATGGGCATGATGGTCGGGCAGCTGGGCCGGGGGTCGGGGGAGAAGAAGCGCCGTTTGGAAGGCGAGCGCCGCGACTACCTCCGGTATCTTTCGCAGGCCAGGGCCCGGATTCGCGCCACGGCTTCCCGGCAGCGCGAGGCGGCGTACTGGGACAGCCCGGACCCGGATGCGTTGTGGTCGTTGGCGATGTCGTCACGTCTGTGGGAACGCAGGGCGACCGACGCCGACTTCGGGAACGTGCGCATCGCCGTCGGTCCGCAGCGGCTCGCGATGCGGCTGGTCGCTCCGGACACCAAGCCGCTGGAGGACTTGGACCCGATCGGCGCGGTCGCGCTGCGGTCGCTGATCCGGGCCCACGCCGAGGTTCCGGAGCTTCCGGTCGGCGTCGCCCTGCGGTCGTACGCGCGGATCGCGTTGCGCGGCGAGGAGATGGCGACCCGGGGTCTGGCGCGGGCGCTGCTCGGTCAGCTGACGACGTTCCACGCACCGTCCGATCTGCGCATCGCGGTCTGCACGTCGCGGACGCGCGCCGCCGAGTGGTCGTGGGTGAAGTGGCTGCCGCACGCGCAGCACCCGACGCTGGTCGACGGCGCGGGTCCGGTGCGGATGGTCGCCGAGGACCTCGGCGATCTGGAGGAGATGCTGGGCGGGGACCTGGCCGACCGTCCCCGTTTCCGCCCCGGCGGTCCCGGTCATCCCGAGGCGGCGCAGTGGGTGATCGTGCTCGACGGCGGCCGGGTGCCGCCGGAGACGCAGCTGGCGATCGGGGACGCGGCGGGCGTCATGCTGCTGGACCTGACCGGCTCGACGTCGCGGGACAGTGACCGGCACCTGCTGCGGTTGCAGGCGGACGCGAACGGTGTCGGGCTGCTGCGGCGCAACGCGGACGGCAGCGATGCGGTGCAGCCGATCGGGCGTCCGGATCAGCTGTCGGTGGACCAGGCGGAGGCTTTGGCGCGGGTGTTGGCGCGCGTCCGGATCGGGAGTGGCGCGGCGCTGCCGCAGCCGTTGGACGCCACGTGCGACCTGCCCACGCTGCTCGGCTTGTACGACCTGGAGTCCTACGACTGTGAGGAGTTCTGGCGGCATCGCACCGCGCGGGACCGGCTGCGGCTGCCGATCGGCGTCGGTGCCGACGGGACGCCGGTCGAGCTGGACATCAAGGAGTCGGCGCAGGGCGGCGTCGGACCACACGGGCTGATCATCGGGGCGACCGGCTCCGGGAAGAGCGAGCTGCTGCGCACGCTGGTCCTCGGGCTGGCGGTGATGCACTCCTCCGAGACGTTGAACTTCGTGCTCGTCGACTTCAAGGGCGGGGCGACCTTCCTGGGGTTGGAGCGTCTGGCGCACACCTCGGCGCTGATCACGAACCTCTCCGAGGAACTGCCGCTCGTGGCGCGCATGGAGGACGCACTCCGCGGGGAGCTGGTGCGGCGGCAGGAACTGTTGCGGTCAGCGGGAAATTTCACCTCTGTCTACGACTACGAGAGGTCTCGGGCGCAGGGCGCGCCGCTGGAGCCGCTGCCGACGCTGCTGGTGGTCGTCGACGAGTTCAGCGAGCTGTTGTCGACGCGGCCGGAGTTCGCCGAGCTGTTCGTGATGATCGGGCGGCTGGGGCGGAGCCTCGGCGTGCATCTGTTGCTGGCTTCGCAGCGGCTTGAGGAGGGCAAGCTGCGCGGGTTGGAGACGCACCTTTCGTACCGCATCTGCCTGCGCACGTTCTCGGCGATGGAGAGCCGGATGGTCATCGGGGTGACCGATGCCTACGAGCTGCCCGGGGAGCCGGGGCACGGGTTTGTGAAGTCTGATGTGGCGACGCTGACGCGGTTCAAGGCGGCGTATGTGTCCGGTGCGCATCAGCGGCGGGTCGGGTCGGTGATGCGGGAGGCCGTGCGGGAGTCGCGGATCGTGCCGTTCGGGACGGCGTGGATCGATCCGGTCGCGCCGGTTCCGGCTCCGGCGCCCTCGCCTGCTGTGGCGGAGGCTTCGGGGTCGGGGTCGGGGTCGGGGTCGGGTTCGGGCGACGCGCGGGCGCCTCGGATGTTCGACGTCTTGCTCGACCGGATCCAGGGGCACGGTCGGCCGGCGCACCGGGTGTGGCTGCCGCCGTTGGACGTGCCGGTGACGTTGGGCGAGTTGGTCGGTCAGGCTGTCGAGGACCCCGAGCACGGGTTGCTGGCGCTGGATTCGCCGTGGCGGGGCACGTTGTGCGCGCCGGTGGGCGTCGAGGACCGGCCGTTCGAGCAGCGTCGCGATCCGTTGGTCGTCGACCTGTCCGGAGCCGGCGGGCATGTGGCGATCGTCGGTGCGCCGCTGAGTGGCAAGAGCACGCTTATCCGGACCCTGATTTGCTCCATGGCGCTGACTCACACGCCGGCGGAGGTGCAGTTCTACTGCCTGGACTTCGGCGGGGCGCTTGGCGCCTTGGAGGGGTTGCCGCACGTCGGCAGCGTGGCGTCGCGGCTGCGGCCGGAGGCGGTCCGGCGGACGGTCGCCGAGGTCACGGCGCTGGTGGAGGGGCGGGAGGCGGCGTTCTCGCTGCACGGGATCGACTCGATGGCGGCGTACCGGCGGGCGGTGCGGGAGGGTTCCGCGGTCGCCGACGGGTTCGGGGACGTGTTCCTGGTCGTGGACGGCTGGAGCCAGCTGCGGCAGGAGTACGAGGCTTTGGAGCAGACCATCACGCGGCTCGCGGCGCGCGGGTTGGCGTACGGGGTGCACGTGGTGGTGGCGACCAACCGGTGGGCCGACATCCGGCAGGCGCTGAAGGAGAGCTTGGCGACGCGGCTGGAGCTGCGGCTCGGGGAGCCGTTCGAGTCGGAGATGTCGCGGCACGTCGCGGCGGACGTGCCGGCGGCGATGCCGGGGCGCGGCGTCACCTCGGACCGGCTGCACTTCCTGGCCGCGATGCCGCGGATCGACGGCCGCACGGACGACGAGGGCGGCGGGGACGCGCTGCGGGCGCTGGTGCAGGCGTCGAAGCAGGCGTGGCCGGGGGAGTCGGCGCCCGGCGTGCGGCTGCTTCCGCGCGAGCTCACGCCCGAGGCACTGCTCGCCGGACATTCGCACGACTCTGATACGCCCGGGGTCGCGATCGGACTCGGTGAGGACGACCTCGCGCCGGTCGCGGTGGACTTCGGGGTGGATCCGCACTTCATCGTGTTCGGCGAGAGCACGTCGGGGAAGTCCTCGGTGCTGCGGCACATGGCGGACTCGCTGGTGCGCGAGTACGAGGCGGAGCGGGCGCGGATCGTCATGGTCGACTACCGGCGCGCGATGCTGGAGGCCATCGGCGAGCCGCACCTGATCGCCTACGCCGGCTCGCCGACGGTCGCCGAGACCACGATCCGGGACCTGGCGCAGGTACTGCGCGGACGGCTCCCGGGCCCGGAGGTCTCGCCGGCGCAGCTGCGCGAGCGGAGCTGGTGGAGCGGCGCGGATCTGTACATCGTGGTGGACGACTACGACCTGGTGGCGTCCTCGGCGGCGAACCCGATGCTGCCCCTGGTCGAACTGCTGCCGCACAGCCGTGACATCGGGCTGCACCTGATCCTCGCGCGGACGTCCTCAGGCGCGGCCCGGACGATGACCGACCCGGTGATCCGCGCCCTGCGGGAGCTGGCGACACCGGGACTGCTGCTCTCGGGCGGACGCGAGGACGGCCCGCTGATCGGCGCGGTGACGGCGACGGCGCAGCCGCCGGGGCGCGGGATTCTGGTCCGGCGGAATCGGGCGAACCTGTTGGTGCAGACGCCATGGCGGCCGCCGGCGGGGTGAGGGCGGGGCTGCGGCGCTCTTCTTTCCGCCGGGTCAGGCCGGTCAGGCCGGTCAGGCGGCGCGGGTGGTCGTCGGCCCGCCGGGCGACGCCGGGTTCGTCGTGCTCGGCGTGGTGACGAGCGCGCACTGATCCGGCGGCGCGGTGTGCGGACCGGAGTCCCCGGGCGCGACGGCGAACGTCACGACGCTGACGCAGTAGGTGGTCCCCGGCGTCAAGCCCTTGAACGTGGCGGTGAGCGTCTGCCCGGCAACAGTCGTGCTCTGCACGGACTGATTGTGCAGGTTCACCACAACGATGTAGCTCTGCACACCAGCCGTCTGCCGCGGCGGAGACCACGTCACGGCGACCCCATCGCCCCCAGCCGCACTGGCCTTCGCATCGGTCACCTCATAGGCGGACCGCTGCGCCCCACTGAAGGTCGGAACACTGACGACCGGACTGGTCCCCGCCGACGACGTGGACTTCTTCGGAGCGGTAGCCACCCCCCACGCCACCCCCGCAGCAAGCGCCGTCAGCCCCGCAGCAACGAGCAGCACGAGGCCGGTGTTACGCCGCCGCGGCTCAACGACCTTCGGCGCGGGAGTGGTCGCGGCGATCGCCGGAGGCATGGGACGCGGCGCCGGGAAGCCGGTGGCCTGCGACTGCTGGGAGAAGGGCGGCAGGTCGAGGAAGTTGCCGGGGAGGTGCGGCGCCGAGGATGGGGATGGGGATGGGGATGCGGAGACCGGCTGCGGCGAGGGGAACGGCTGGCTTTGGGGCGCGGCGATCGGCTGCGGCGAGGACACTGCGAGGCTTTGGGGAGCCGGCGCTTGGGGCGCTGCGGCGGGCGGTGTCTGCGCGGGTGCGGAAGCCAGCGCGGCAACTTGCCGCTCCGGCGGCGCTTGAGGAGCAGGCTGCGGTGCGGGGAAGCTCGCCGGGACGGGCAGGCCTTGCGGCGCGATCGGTGGCTGCGGCGCGGGTGCTGGTGCTGGCGGTGTCGACGTAGGTGCGGATGCCCGGGCAGCGATGTGGTGCTCTGGTATGGGCAGACCTTGCGACGCGGGTGCTGGTGGTGTCGGCGCAGGTGTGGGTGTCAGGGCAGCGATTTGGTGTTCTGGCGTGGGCAGGCCTTGCGGCGCAATCGGTGGCTGCGGCGCGGGTGCCTGCGGATTTTGGGGAGCCGGAGCGTGCGGCGCGGCGACTTGGGGCTGCGGCGGCGCTTGAGGAGCTGGCTGTGGTGCGCTCGCCTGAACCTGCTGTGCGATCACAGGCTGCGGCGGCATCTGCTGCATCTGCTGCCCGATGACCGGCTGCGGCTGCGGCGTCTGGAGCACCACCGTCGGCGTCTGCATCGCCGGTTGCGGTGCTGGCATCGGCGCGGATCGCGCCGTCATCAGGCCTGGGATCTGCGCTACTGCGTGGAGCGTGTGGGTGACTTCGTCGAGTGGGGGGCGGCGGGAGGCTTCGGGGTCGAGCATGCGGTCTAGGAGGGTGGTCAGTTGGTCGGGGACGCCGGGGTGGTGGAGTTTGGGTGGGGCGCCTTGGACCAGGCGGTGGTAGAGGGCTGCGCGGCTGGTGCGGGCTTCGGTTTCGAAGGGGGCGCGGCCGGTGAGGGCTGTGCGGAGGACTGAGGCGAGGCCGTAGACGTCGGAGCCGGTGGTGGGGCCTGCCCAGCCGAAGAGTTCGCGGGGGGCGTGCATGATGGCGGTGGCGGGGACGTCGGGTTGGGAGGGTGGGCGGACTGCCCAGGCGAGGCCGAAGTGGCCCAGGGTCGGGCCTTCGGGGGTGGGGAACACGACGTCGGGGGCGACGCCCAGGTGCAGGATTCCGTTGGTGTGGGCGGCTTGGAGCGCGCGTGCCAACGTCAGGCCGAGGACTATGACTTCGCCGGGTGGGAGGGCGCCTTGCTGCTCGATGCGGGTGGCGAGGGTGCCCGGCAGGATCGTGTCCGTCACCAGGAAGGGGCGGTGGTCCTTGGTGAAGCCCAGGTCGCGGACGGCCAGGACGCCGGGTTCGGCGTTGATGGCGACGGCGCCGAGGCAGTCGCTGCGCAGACGCCGTGCGTCGCGGCCGCGGACCGGGGTGTCCACCAGGGTGACCGCGACCTGTTCGACGTGCCCTTCGACGGTCGCGGCGCGCGCGCGGTACACCTGGCCGCAGCTGGTGAGCGCCAAGGGCTCGACGTCGTCGAATCCCGGTGGCAGCGGATTGCTCTGGGCTTCTTCCCCGTTCACCCTTGCAGGATAATGGACGTCTGCGCCGCCATCCCGGGGGAATCCGAGGGAGATCGGCTAACACATCGGCCAAGACATCAGCACGACACGGACGGGGGACACGCCGGGTGCGTATCAGGTCGCTGATCGCGGCGTCCACGCTGGCCGCCGGACTGCTCGGTCCGGCCGGCCTCGCTCCGTCCGCGGCGCACGCCGACGACACCTGCCGCCCTGCCGACGGCCAGGGTGTGCCGAACGTCCCCGCGACCGTGCCCTGGGCCCAGACCGCGCTCGGCCTCACCGACACCGGCGTCTGGGCCCTGAGCCGCGGGAAGGGCGTCGTGGTCGGCGTCGTGGACACCGGCGTGAATCCGGCGGGGACGGTGCTGCCCGCCTCGGCCGTGCAGCCCGGGATCGACCTGCTGCCCGGCGGCGGCGCGGGCGACGTCGACTGCCACGGACACGGCACGATGATGGCCGGCGTCATCGCCGGCCGCCCGGGCCTGGCGACGTTCGAGGGCGTGGCGCCGGACGCGACCATCCTGCCGGTCACCGTCACCGACGAGAGCACCAACGACCCCTCCGCCGCCGCCCGCATCGGCGCGGGCATCAAGTGGGCCGTCGACCACGGCGCGCGCGTCATCAACATCTCGATCACCACCACCCCCGACACCCCCGCCCTCGACGACGCCGTCGCCTACGCCCGCGATCACCGAGTCCTGATCGTCGCCGCCTCCGGCAACGACCAGAACGCCGGACCCCTCTACCCGGCCTCGATCCCCGGCGTCCTGTCCGTCGGCGGCGTCGCGGCCGACGGCTCCGTCTACGCCCAATCCGAGGTCGGCGGACACGCCGGCGTCGCCGCGCCCGCCGCGGCCATCTGGTCGGTCGGCGTCCAGCCCACGGCCCTCACCCAGCCCTACGTCCTCAGCGGCGAGGGCACCAGCTACGCCTCGGCCTTCGTCGCCGGCACCGCCGCGCTGATCCTGGCCGTCCACCCCGACCTCACCCCCGACCAGCTGATCCAGCGCATCGAGGCCACCGCGGACCGCCCGACCACCGGCTACCTCCCCGACCCGCGCATCGGCTGGGGCGTGGTCAACCCCTACCGGGCCGTCACCGCCGAGCTTCCCAACGAGCCCGCCGCCTCCGCACCGACCACCCCGCAGGCGATGACGCTCCCGGTCGCGAGCGCCAAGCACTCCGACCCGGTCAAGCGCGGCGCCGTGCTCGCGGTGATCGGCGCGGCAGTCCTGGCGCTGGCCGTGCCCGGAGCGGCAGCGGCGCTGCGCAACGGACGGCGCCGCGGGTGGAAGCCGGGCGTGAAGTGAGGCGAGTGAGCGGGAAAAAGCTATAGGCGGGAACGGCTAGTGACCGGGAAAGGCTAGCGAGCGCGAAAGGCTAGTGGCGTCGCGCCTTCGACGGCGGCCGCAACAACCGCATAGCCCGCACGCGGCGCGGAGTTTGGCGCCGTGACAGCACCCTGATCTGATCCGCGCACTTCCACGCCTGCTCGGCCTGGTCCGCGTCCGGCGCCAAGGGTGCGTACGCGGCGACCTCGGCCAACCCCGCGAGCTGCTTGATCGGCTCGGCGCCGTCCGCACCCAGCGGAGCACCGGCACGCAGCGCCAGTTCCAACGGAGTCGTGGTCGTCCGTCCGTCGATCCCCAGCGCGTCGAGGCTTTCGAGCCATGCCCACTGCGTCCGCCGACGCGGATCCGGATCGCCGCGTCGGGTGGCGAGGCGGCGTCGCCGGGAGACGAGCGCGACGACCAAGAGCGCGCAGACGGCGGCGATGATGAGCGCGACAGCGACGCCTGCGATGAGCAGCACCAACGGCGCCTTGTGCTGAGGCGAAGGATTGTTGAGCCGCACCGACGGTCCCGTATACGGAACCGCCGACTGCGACGCCTGGGACGTCGGCGTCTCGGACGTCGGCACGGTCGAAGCCTGTTCCTGCACCGGATTGACGTCGCCGGTCGTGCCCTTGCCGTCCGGAACCGCGTCATAGAACGGAACCCAGCCCACGCCGGCGAAGTAGACCTCCGGCCAGACCCGCACGTCCTGACTCGTCACCGAGTACGCCCCCGCAGCGCCGCTCTGCGTTCCTGGCGCGAAACCCACCACCAGCCGTGCCGGGAACCCCGCCTGCCGCGCCGTGACGGCGAACAGCGAGGCGAAGGCGTCGGCGCTGCCACCGACATGCCGGCTCTGGTCCTTGCCGTAGGAAACCAGGGCACTGAGTCGGCCGAGGCTCTGTCCGGCCGCCGAATCCGGCGCGTAGCCGAACGCGCCGCGCACGGCTGTGGCCAGCGCGTTCATCTGATCGAACGGAGTGTTGCCGACCGCTGCCGTCCCGGCGAAGGCGGTCAGGTCGTCGGGGACCTGTGGCGGCAGCTGCTCGAAAGGCTGAAGCGCGGTGTCGGTGCTCTGCTGTGCGTTGCTCAGCCGACTGGCGTTGCTGAAGTCCGGCACGGTCGTGTCGACCTTGTAGGACAACGACGGAGACGCCACGTGACCGTCGCTGGTGGCGATCATGCCGAGGTCGCTGGAGACCCGGACGTCCGTCCCGGAGACAGACCTGACACGTCCGGTCGCAGGTAGGAACACGCTCGAAAGGTCTTGCAGCCGCACGGTTTCGGTGACGGAGTGGGTCGGACCGGCCGGATCCCAGAGCGCGGCGGGAGTCGGGAGGGTCTTGCCCGCCACGCGGTACTCCGCCGAGGTCGACCAGTGCCGTCCGTCGTAGGTGTCGAGCACCTGCCAGCGCAGCCGCTGGTTCGCGTCGCTGGTCGTGAGGGTGAACAGCGGCGAGGGAGTGCTTTCCTTCAGCCAGGCGACCGCCTGCGTCAGCGGGTCGGTCTCGTCGTAGACCTGCTGGGCCGGGGCGATCAGCGTCCGGGGGTCCCAGGGACGGCGCTGCGGAAGGCCGGGGAGGTGCGGCGCCAGCGACGCGGTGAGCAGGGTCAGCGCGGTGACGGTCGCGAAGAAGGGAGCCGTGCGGATGGCGGCGGCCCACGGTCGCGCGCTCCGGTTGCGGATGACGACCGCGTCGGCCGGGTTCCCGCGCGTCGCCTGGTCGAGGCCGACGAAGAGCACGGCGATGACCAGGAAGAGGGCCGCGGTCAGGATCGTCTTCGGATCGCCGGCTCCGGCCGAGGCGGCGGTGCCCAAACCGAGCAGGATGGTCGGCGGTAGCAGCACGGCCAGGGGCGAGGCGCCGCGGATCGCGCAGATCGCAGCCCATGCGGCAGCCCACCACAGGCAGGTTCCGGCGGTGGTCAGCAGGACGGCGGTCGGTCGTGCGGGGGACGTCGTCAGCAGGAGCTGGCGGGCTCCGTCGGTGACGGCGGTTCGCAGCACGCTGAGGAAGTTCGTGACGGACTGGTGGTCGCCTCCGCGCCAGCCCGCCAGCCCGATCGAGGCTGCCGGGAGCACGGTGAGCCAGGTCAGCAATGCGCCGCCGAGGGCGAACAGCTCGAATCCGCGGGCGCGCCGTGCGGTCGCCGTTGCCGCTGCTGCCAGTGCGACGATGCCGGACGGAACCGCTGTCGCCAGAAGACATTCGGGGACGATGTCGCCGACGTCAAAGGCGCCGCGGAGCGAGATTCCGGCTATTGCGCACAGAAGCGCTGTCGGGACTACCAGCAGGATTCGCAGGTTCCGGCGCTGGCTGGTGGGTCGCGAGGTTATCGGTCTGGGGGGCGTGGGTCCGGGAGGTGTCGGTCGCGAGGCCGTGGGTCGGGAGATCGTCGATCGAGAGGTCATCGTGCGCCTCCGCGTGCCGACGCCAGAGCGAGGCGTTCCCAGCGGTGGCAGACCTCTTCGGCGGTCGGTGCGTCGATGAAGGTGAGTCCGGCGCCGCGTCCGGTGCCCGGTCCGTCGGTAGTGCCGATGCGGGTCAGCGCCGCGAGTCCGAAGCGTCCGGCGATCCGGGTCAGCGTGCCGATCTCGCTGGGCTGCGGGTGGCCGCCGACGACGATGAGGACGCCGCCGCGTTCGGCGTGTTCCAGGCGTTCCAGCGTGCCGGCGAGGCCTTCGCCGTTGCCGCTGCCATTGCGGTTGCTGGACTTGATGGAGGCGAGGTTCACGGCGGCGAGCCGGTCGAGGAAGAGCATGGATTCCTCGGGGGAGCCGTTCGCGCTGAGGCGAAGGCCTCCCGTGGTCCACAGGGAGACGGCTTGGCCGGCGCGGACGGCGCCGACTGCTGCGGAGGCGGCGACGTCGACGGCGTGCTCGAAATCGTCAGGATTCGTATAGAGGGCGGCGTCTGTGATGAGGACGATGGTCGCTTTGGGCGGCGTCACATCGATGTTCTGCCGGACCATGAGTTCGCCGCGGTGGGCGCTGGCGCGCCAGTGGATGCGGCGCAGGTCGTCTCCGGGGACGTATTCGCGCAGCGTGTGGAAGGTGATGGAGCCTTCGAGCGCCAGGTCGGTGCGGGCTTGCTCGCCTTGGGCGTTCTGGGCGGCGGTGCCGAGCGGGAAGCGGTGGACTGCCGGGTGGACGTGCAGGACCGCTTTGCCGGGCAGTGCGGAGCGGCGCCGGACCAGGCCGAGGGGGTCGGTGCGGTCCCAGCGCAGGGGTCCGACGTCGATGACGCCACGGCGGGTCGTCGGTAGTTCGTAGCGGACTTCGACGGCGGCGTGCGGGGGGAGTTGGCCGATGCGGACGGGGATCTCGCGGCGTCCGATGCGCTCCGTCGCGGAGAGGCGCTGACCCCAGGTCGGGGACTGGTTTCGCACGGTGAGCAGGCCGACGGCGGTCTCGCCTCGGGCCACGCGCAGGGGGTAGACCTCGCGGTTCAGCTCGACCGGGGCGTTGCGGGCGGTCAGCGGGATCACGCACAGGAGGATGACGAGGCCGGCGGATCCGAGGGCTGCGAAGGCGGGGTAGCCGAAGGCGTAGGCGAGGACGATGCAGGCGATGGCGGACAGGCCGAGGGCGGTGCCGGTGGAGGTCAGGCGGAGGGTGCGCTCGGGGGGTGCGGTATCGGGGGATGCGGTGGCTGAGGCTGCGGCTGCGGTGGCGTCGGCGGCGCCAGCGGTGTCAGAGCTGTCAGCGGGTGCGGCGGAGGGCTCGCGCGGGGCTGACGGATCTGGTGGCGCTGCTGCCGGATCGGGCGTGCCGGTCGTGCCGGTCGTGCCGGGCGGGCCGAACTGACCGGACTGCCCGGGCACGCCGGTCGTACCGGTCGAGCCCGTCGTGCCGGTCGGGACGCCGGGCGCCTGGTGCGGTGCCGGCGTGGCCTCAGACATTCTCGGCGGTCTGCGGGACCGGGGTGGCGGCCACCGCCGCGGCCACCACGGAGGCGGCGGTTCCGCCGCGCATCAGCGCGTCCTGGTTGAGCAGGATGCGGTGGGCGAGGACCGGTTCGGCGAGGGCCTTCACGTCGTCGGGCGTCAGGTATATGCGTCCGCGCGAGGCGGCGCGGACCTGGGAGGCGCGCAGCAGGGCCAGGCTGCCGCGCGGGCTGGCGCCGAGGCGGACGTCCGGCATCGTGCGGGTCGCGGCGGCGATGTCGACGACGTAGGAGTAGACGCTCGGCGCCACGAAGACCTGCTCGGCCTGGCGGATCAGCGAGGTCACCGCCGCGATGTCCATGGCCGGCGGCAGGTCCGACAGCCGCCGCGAGCGCTCGCGGCCCTGCAGGACCTCGACCTCGGCGGCGTGGTCGGGGTAGCCCAGCCGGATGCGCATCAGGAACCTGTCGAGCTGCGCTTCCGGGAGCGGGTACGTGCCGTCCATGTCGACCGGGTTCTGGGTCGCCACCACCAGGAAGGGCTGCGGGACGGGGTGCGTGGTGCCGTCGACGGTGACGTGCCGCTCCTCCATCACCTCCAGCAGCGCCGCCTGCGTCTTCGGCGAGGCGCGGTTGATCTCGTCGGCGAGGACCACGTGCGCGAACACCGGCCCGGCGTGGAAGGTGAACTCCTGCGCGCGCTGGTCGAAGACCGTCACGCCGGTCACGTCGGAGGGCATCAGGTCCGGCGTGAACTGCACCCGGTTCCACGACGCGCCGAGCGTGGCCGCCAGCGCGCGCGCCAGCGTGGTCTTACCGGTCCCCGGCACGTCCTCGACCAGCAGATGGCCCTCGGCCAGCAGGCAGGTCAGCGCGAGTTCGACCGCTGAGACCTTCCCCCGCACCACAGTGCAGATCGCATCACGCAGCAGGGCGAAACCGGCGGCGAACTGTTCGCCGGACAGCATCGGGCGGGCATCGGTGGCGGTCACGCTGTTCCTCGCGGTGTCGGTACCGGGTGCCGGTTCGGACGGGTCGGGTGGGGTCAGGCTAGTGGGTGCGCGGGTGTCTGTGCAGGTGGGGGGTCAGCCGACGGGCGGGCTGCCGGGGCAGGCGGGCAGGCTGTGTGTGCTGGCGTTGTCGCCGAACCACAACGATGAGGCGTAGCCGAAGTGGCCGCCCGCATTGACGTAGATCCAGATTGAACTGTGAACCGTCTTGCTGTCGTCTTCGGCGCTGTAGCCGCTGCCGTTGTAGCAATACCCGGTGAGCCGCTCATTGATGGTGGCGGTCGTCACCCACGATCCGTGTGCTGAAGTGTCGTCATATGTAGACGGCGTGCGTTGGATCCAGGTCGGGCATTGGGGATAGGTGCAGCTGATGATGCCCTTGCTCTTGGCCCAGGCGTAGTAACCCTTGACCGCGTTGAGGTTCACCGTGAGGCCGGTGCCGCCGCCGGCGACCGCAGTGCCCTTGACCGCTGTCGATTTCCCTCCGTTGGTCACAGCCTGGACGCTCACCGTGTAGGAACGGCCCGGGACGAGGCTGGTGAAGGTGGTCGACGTGCCGGTGACGCTTCGGGCGGCGGTGGGAGCGCTCGGACCGGTCAGCGTGACGCTGTAGGTCAAGGTTCCGATGCCGGGGTTGGTGGGCTTGGACCACTTGACGGCCAGGCTGTTCGCGCTGCCGGAAGGCGTGGTGACGTTCAGACTGGTCGGCGAGCCGGGCGAGAAGCAGGCGCGGCTGGAGACGGCGCCCGCCGATTTGGTGAGGCCGGTCGGGCCGACCGAGGTCACTGTGAAGCTGTAGCTGGGGCCGCAAGTCAGCTTGCTGACTGTCAGCGCCAGCGGGTCACCCTTCACTGTTGACTGGACGCCGGCGTTGTTGTTCACCGTGACCTTGTAGGACGCGATGTTCGACGCGTTGCCAGGGCTCTTCCACTTCACCGTCACGGACCCGTTGTTGGCCGAGTTCGGCGTGACCGTCACAGCCTGCGGTGCCTGCGGGGCGACCGGCGCCGGGGTGGAGCTCGACGTCGTGCTCGGCGGCGGGGCAGGCGTCGAACTCTTCGACGTGCTCGGTGGCGGCGGCGGCTGCTTCGTCAGCGACGCTGAGCTGGTCGGCGTCGGGGTCGGCGTCGGGCTCGGCTTGCTGCTGCTTGACGAGGCGGGGATTGGGACGCTGTTGCTGGGCGGGCCGATCGGGCTGGTGGGGACGACCGGCTTGGTGGTCGGGGGGGCGCTGGGTTCGTTGGCGGTGCTGGTCTCGGTGACCGGGGGTGCGGAGGTGTCGTGGTTCTGCGAGCTGGGGTGGGTGGTCGGCGGCTGGGTCGGGCTGGGGTTGGGGTTCGCCTGGGTGGTGGAGGGTCCGGCCGTCGGGATGGTGCTGCCGTTCTTGGTGATGGTGTGGACTGCGCCGTCGGTGGAGACCGAGACGGCGGTGCCGCTGGAGGGGTCGTTGAAGTAGACGATGCCGTCGACGATCTCGGACTGGAACGAGCCGCCGTGGGCCAGGACCGGGACCGGGGTGCCGAAGCGGTTGGTGGTGCCGTCGTAGACCAGGACCGAGCCGCGGGTGAAGTCGGGGATGTACGTGCGCTGGCCGGCCTGGAGCGGGGGGCGCAGGTCGTCGGCGGTGTAGCCGGCGGGGATGCCGATCGAGGTCGGGATGCCGCTGGCGAGGTTGACCAGGACCAGCTGCGCGGTCGGGCCGGATTCCACCAGGGGGAGCGGCTGGTTGCTGTCGACGCTGGCGACCTGCAGGCCGGTGCCGGAGTTGGCGGCGCCGGGCAGCTTGATGACCTGGCCGGCCACGCCGCCGGTGATGGCGGTCAGGGTGCCGGCGGTGCGGTCCACGACGGTCGGCGTGCCGCCGGCCAGTGCCATGACCATGTCCGAGCCGTTGGGGTCCACGGCGATCGGCGCGGCCTGGGTGTCGCCGGTGACGGCGATGACGCTGCCCTGCGCGGTGACCGGCGCCCACAGGACGCCGTTGTGGTCGACGATCGGGGTGCCGAGGGCGCCGGGGAGGTGGACCTGCGCGCCGACCGGAGCCAGGGTCGCGGGGTCGACCTTCTGCACGGTGCCGGCGATCGCGTCCACCAGGTAGGCGACGCCGCCCCCGGCGAGCACGGTGGTGTCCTTGCTGTGCGGGACCTGCACGGTCGCGACCAGCTGCGAGGTGTCGATGACGGTGATGGCGCCGGTCACGGTGTCGCGCACGAAGACCAGATCGCCGTTCTGCGTCACGTCCATCGAGTGCCCGGAGGCGTTGGGGACCGGGACCTTCGCGGCCGATCCGCCGCTGACGCCGTCAACGAGGTTGACGCTGCCGTCGGCCGTCGTGGTGAGCCAGGCGCTGCCCGGATGGGTCTGAGCCCGGCTCGCGGAAACGTTGCGCCCCAACGCGAATCCGGCAGCGGCCAACGTCACGGTCACCGCCACGCCGACGGTGAGCAGGACCCGAGAGCCCTTCGACCGCCCCGCGGCTCCGTCCTCGGCCACCGCTCCGGAAACCCCGTCCGCATCCGGTTCTTGCCGCACGCTACGCCACACCTTGGGCCCCCATCATGACGTCAGAACACTTCAGACCCAGTCCATCGTCGCCTTAAGCATACTGACTTGAACGCCCGAGCGAAGGGGACCGGTCCCGGTGGGACGAAGTTGGGACGGGGAAGCCGACGTTGAACCGGCGTTGAACCGGCGTGGAAGCCGTTGTGGAAACCGTTGTCCGCCGGGTCGGATCGGTGTGATGGAGCTCAGGGGTAATGGAGCTTACGCTGGAGTGGTGCGTACGCGACCGACGTTGACCTGGGAACCACCGAGCGGCGAGGTTTTCGCGCGCACGACGAGCCTGGACGCCATGGTCGACCTGGTGGCGGGGCGCGGAGTCGTCGTGCTGAGCGGGGCTGGGCTGTCCACGGAGTCCGGGATTCCCGACTACCGCGGGAAATCCGGCGCGCTGCGCAGACACACGCCGATGACCTACGAGGACTTCGCGGGCAGTGCGCAGGCCCGGCAGCGGTATTGGGCACGAAGCCACCTCGGGTGGCGCGCGATGGCCGGGGCGCAGCCGAACGTCGGGCATCGGGCGGTCGCCGCGCTGCGCGCCTCGGGGCACGTGGACGGCGTGATCACGCAGAACGTGGACGGGCTGCACCAGGCGGCGGGGACGCTGCCGGAGGTCGTCGACCTGCACGGGAGCCTGGATCGGGTCATCTGCCTGACCTGCGGCGTGTTCAGCGAGCGGACGGAACTGGAGCGCCGGCTGAACGAGGCGAACCCGGTGTTCGACGGTGTCGCGGCGCGCATCAACCCCGATGGGGACGTGGAGCTCGCCGAGGACGCGGTGCGGCGTTTCCGCTCGGTGGACTGTGACTCCTGTGGCGAGGGGGTACTGAAGCCGGATGTCGTGTTCTTCGGCGAGAACGTGCCCAAGGCGCGGGTCGAGCGGTGCAAAGAGTTGGTGGACGGCGCCGCGGCGCTGCTCGTGCTCGGGTCGTCGCTGACGGTGATGTCGGGGCTGCGGTTCGTGCGGCGGGCGGCCGAGGCGGGGAAGCCGGTCGTGATCGTCAACCAGGGCCTCACACGGGGCGATCGCTATGCCTCGGAACGGATCGAGGCGCCGTTGGGAGCGGCACTGGTGGAACTCGTGGGGCGCGTGGGGGCGGCGGCGGATCTCGGCTAGGGCCGGTACGGTGGCGCGATGACTGCGATGCTGGTGCCGCGGGAGAACGCGCGGTTCGTGCTGGGACCGATGCCGTTGCTGGTCGTCGGGGAGGCGCGGGTGCACGCGGAGCTGCCGCGGCTGGTGGCGCCCGAGGGGCGCGTGCCGGTGTGCGACGGATGGCAGCTGATGGCGGGGCTGACGGTGTGCGTGCTCGACGGGCCGATCGGCGGATGCCTGATACCGACGATGGCGGAGTCGGGCGATGTGCAGGGGATGGCCGCGTGGTGTGACGCCGTCGCGCAGAACGGCGGCGGGGTCGTGGTCTCGCTGCCGCAAATCCCTGACGAGTTCGACTGGGATGAGATCTTCGGCGGGGGACGGGCTCGGGGTGGGTTCGTGCGAGGGGCGGAGTTGCACGAGGCTGATTGAGGGTTCTGTCAGGGCCTTGGATCAGCGGCGTGTGGGAGACACCGCCGCGACGTAGCGGGGCGCGTGGTGCGGCCACGAATGGTGGGCCTCGAACGTGGCGCGGGCTTCGGCGGCGATGTCGGAGCGGCCGGCCGGGGTGTCCTTGAGGAGCGCGGCCAAGGCGTCGGCGAAGGCGCGGATCGTCATGTCGGCGGCCTCGTAGGCGTGCCCGGCGGTGAGGCGCACGTTCTCCCGCAGGGGACGCAGGGCGATGGGGATGCCGCGGGCCATCGCGTGGGTGACCTTGTTCATGGCGCAGAAGTGGTTGAACGGGTTGTCGGGGTCGGGGACGGCCATCGCGTCGATGCGGCCCAGGAACGCGTCCACGGCGCCGGGACCCAGCCAGCCGTGGAAGGCGACGAGGGCGTCGAGGCCGAGGCGCGTGGCGTGCGCGCGGGCGGCGGGCAGCGCGGGACCGTCGCCGGCGACCTCGACGCGGAAGCCGGTGAGGCCGTCGGCGCGCAGGAGGGCGACGGCGTCGAGGAGGTCGGTGAGGCCGTCTTGTTCGCCGATGACGCCTAGGTAGCCGATGGTGAGGGTGGGGGCGAGGGCGGTGGGAGCCGAATCGGGAGCAACTGCGGCGTCATCGGGCTCAGCGACTGCGGCGGCGTCAGTCTCATTGACTGCGGCGGCATCGGGCTCGGCCTCCTTCTCCGCGGGCACCTCAGCCGTCCGGATGATCAGCGCGTCGCGTCCGTAGCGGCTCAAGATCCGTGCGCGCTGTTCCTCGCTAGGGGTTATCACCACGTCGGCGGTGGTGATCATGCGGCGTTCGGCGGCGAGGAACAGGGGGGTCAGCCTGCTGAATCCGGCGCGGGACGCGGCCAGGACCGGGACCACGTCGCGTTGGTCGTAGACCGTGCGGATGCCGGTGCGGCGGGCCCACCAGGCGAGGGGGAACAGCAGGTCGGGCGGGTTGCCGATCTGGAGCATGCGTGCGGACGCGGGTGAGGAGCGCAGTGCGCCGCGTGCTGCTTCGCCTGCTGCGGCTGCGGTCCAGAAGCCTTCGGCGGCGGTGGCGAGAGGGCCCTGGCCTTCGAAGGAGCGGAAGCGGATGACCTCGATGCCGTCGATGCGCTCGCGGCCGGGCTTGCGTCCGCGGATCGCCGGGCAGACCACGGTCACGCGCGCGCCGTCGTCGCGGAGCGCAAGGGCCTGAGACCAGGCGCGCTGGTCGTCGGGTACCGGCAGATTCAGCAGAACCAGGACAGCGTGCGGTGTTCGGATACGTTCCGTCATGGTTTCCCCACCCCCTGTCGGCGAGGCTACCCCTGTCACAGAACACTGACACTTGGATCTTGGTCAGCGGCTCGTGTCGTCCCGGTGCCAGGTTCGGAAGTCCTTCGCACGCACCGCGCGCCGAGCCCGTATCTTGGTCGCGACTGTCAGAACCAGGAACCACGCGACCTTCGGCGTGGCGCGCACCGGCGAGGCCAGGGCGATCGCCCGCAGGTCCGACAGCGACGTCCGCGCCGAATCCGACGCCGAGGAGAGCTCCGAGTCGTCGGCGGCTTGGAGCGTCGAGACCAGGGCGCGAGTACGGATCCTGAGAAGCGCCCCCGCAGTCCGCGGCGGGTGGACGATCACCGTGGACTCCGAAACCACCCGGCGCTGCGCGGGCTCGAAGAGCAGCGAGGCCGCCAGATCGTCGCCGAGCAAAGGCGGCAGCGCGCGCAGCCGCTCCCAGCCCTCGCGCGAGACCCCGACCACGCCGCGCCCGAACAGCCCGGCACGGACCACCGGCAGCTGGTCCCACACGTCGTAGAACCACCGCACGGTCCACGGCCTCCGCTCGGGCGGCAGCGCGCGTGACGGACCGGCCGCCAGGACGCCCGGGTCGTCGAACGCCGCCGCGAGCGCGCGCACGTCCCGCGCCCCGAACTCGACGTCCGCGTCCACGTACAGCCGCGGGAAGCCCTCGGCGTGTTCGTCGGCGAGGCGCATGGCGGCGTGCTTGTTCGCCTCCGGCGCAATCAGCACCTTGACGTCCGCGAACGCGCCGGCGATCTCCGCCGTGTCGTCCGTGCAGCCGTTGGCGACGACCCAGACCTCGAACTCGCCCGGCGCCGCGTCGGCGAGCAGCCTGCTGAGCAGACGACCGACGACACTCGCCTCATTGTGCGCGGGGATGATCACTGACACCACGATTGCCCAGTATCGCATCGGATTCCGCACGCGTCCTGTCAGGGTTCTAACGCTCTTGTGGGGTTGTTCCCGGCTTTGCGAGCATGGCCGGGTGACGGACAGTCCGCAGAGAGCTCGGATCCTGGTCATGGTGTCGGCGGGCTGGTTCCCGCCCTACCTGGAGGAGGTCGCCGAACAGGCGGAGGCGGGGACGCGCTCGAAGGTGTGGCTCTACGACCTGCCCTACGACCTGACGGTTCTGGACCAGCGCTTCGTGACCGGCCCGTCGAAGGTACGCAGGCTGATATACGGCAGGCTGCCGTTGCCGCTGGCCTTCGCGGCGGAAGCCTTCCGCGTGCGCAAGAAGTACGACGCGATCTTCGCCTGGGGCGCCGAGGCGGCGAGCCTGCCGCTGGCGTTGGCGTTCCGGTTCACCCCGCGTCGGAAGCGGGCGCCGCTCGTCACGCTGTACAGCTGGATCTCCTCCGGCATGAAGGCGAAGCTGCTGCGCTTCGCGTGGCCGGGTATCACGACGCTCGTCCTGCCGCCGACGGCGCAGGCGGAGTTCGCGGTCAAGCAGCTCGGGGTGCCGGCGGAGCGGGTCACGTCGCCGAAGTGGGTCGTGGACACGGAGTTCTTCAACCCGGACTTGGTGAAGCCCGAAGCGGTGGACGTCACGGCCGTCGCGGAGGACGCAGACGACGCAGACGGTCCAGACCACGGCGCCGTGACGATCTGCTCCGCCGGTCGGGAGATGCGCGACTTCGCGACGCTGATCGCCGCCCTCGACGGGACCGGGATCCGTTGCCACATCGCGGGTTCGCTGGTGGCGGGGATGGATGACCGCTGGCGTGCCGAGCTCGGCGATCGCGGCGAGCGGGTCGCGCTGCCGGAGGGCGTCACCTTCGGGCCGCTGACGCCGATCGAGATGCGCGAGCTGTACGCGCGCTCGCGGTTCGTGGTGCTTCCGCTGCATCCCAGCGACACGGATCACGGCATCAGCTGCATGATCGAGGCTTTCGCGATGGGTCGTGCGGTGGTCTGTACCCGCGTCGACGGGCAGCGGGATGCGCTGGAGGAGGGCGTGAACGGTGCCTTCGTGCCGGCGCATGACGCGGCGGCGTTGCGTGCGCAGATTCTGGAGCTGATCGCCGATCCGGAGCGGGCTGAGGCGATGGGGCGTGAGGCACGTCGGCTGGCTGAGGCGGAGTTCGGGATGGACCGGTGGGTCTCGGCGCTGACGGAGGTGCTTGATGCAGTCGTCAGCTGAGCTGCCCGGGGCTGTGCTGGTCGTGGTCACGTGGAACAGCGCCGATGTTCTGCCGGGGTTGCTGGACTCGCTGGAAGCAGGGATGAGCGGGTTGCGGTGGCGGCTGGTCGTCGCCGACAACGACTCCGCCGACGCGACCTCCGATGTGGTGCGTACCAAGGCTCCCGACGCGCTGTTGGTCCAGACAGGTCGCAATGCCGGCTACGCCGCTGCGATCAACGCGGCGCTGGACGCGGTCGGTCCGCTGGACAAGGACACGGACGCGGTCTTGGTCTGCAACCCCGACATCCGCATGCGGGCGGGGTGCGGTGCGGCTTTGGTGCGTGGGCTGGAGATGCCCGGGACCGGGATCACCGCGCCGCTACTGTTCGACGGCACGGGCCGCATGATCAGGACACTGCGACGTGAGCCGAATCCGTTGCGGCTGTTGGGGGAGATGGCGCTCGGGGCGCATCGGTCGGGGCGTTTCGCGGCGCTCGGCGAGCAGGTGGCGGATCCGCAGGCGTACAAGGGTCCGACGCGGGCCGATTGGGTCGCCGGGTCGTTGATGGCGTTGTCGCGGGAGTGCGTCGAGGCGTGCGGTCCGTGGGACGAGTCCTTCTTCTTGTACTCGGAGGAGACGGAGTACGCGTTGCGTGCGCGGGCTCGGGGGCTCGCGACGCGGTTGGCGCCGGACGCGGTCGCGGTGCATCTGGAGGGTGAGGCGACGGTTTCGCCGAAGCTGTGGACGCTGCTGACGGTGAACCGCGTGCGGCTTTATCGGCGGACGCATAGTGCGCCGGCGGTTGCGGCTTTCTGGGGCGCGTTGTTGCTGCGGGAGGCGTCGCGGGCGTTGTTGGGACGTGCCAGCAGCCGGGCGGCGGTGCGGGCTTTGGTGAGCCCGGCTCGGCTGCGTGCCAAGCCGGGTCCCTGACGCCTACTTCCTTTTATGCCTACTTCCTTTTATGCCTACTTCCTTTTGTTCAGTGCGGCTCGGACGGTTCGGGCTGCCACGGCACGCGCGGCTTCGGCGGCTGCCAGGGCCATACCGCCGACGCCTGAGGTCAGGCGCAGGGCCGAGCGGCTGAACGCGAGCGGTTCGAAGCGGCCGTCGCGCAGGGCGTCCTCGACGGTCGTGCGGGTCGGTGCGCCGGTGAGGGTGAGCTCCATCGCCAGGGGGAAGAACTGGCGGGCGCCGTGGAAGTCCAGGGCGACGAAGGGCGGTAGGCCCAGGCGCTCGGCGTAGGCGCGGGCTTGGCGGTTCGGTGCCCAGCCGTCGTATTTGCGGTTCCAGATCTCCACGGCGGTCAGGTCCTTGGCCCAGGCCGGGTCGAAGCGGCGCCAGGCGTTGCGGCGCCAGGGGTGCGCGAAGACGGCGACGCCGTCCGCGGCGCGGGTGTGGGCCAGGACGTCGGCGATATCAGGGGTCTGGCTCAGGAACGGGACGTCGCCCCAGACCGGGATGTGGACGACATTGTCGCTGTCGTTGTACTCCAGGCCGGGGACGACGAGGACGCCGTCGCCGGAGGCCGCCGCGCACGCCTGGACGTACTCGTCCCACTTGGCTTCGGTGAAGGTGCGGCTGTGTTCGCACATCAGCAGGACGCTGCGACCGCGCTTGCGGAACGCGGCGGCGAGGCGGTCGAGCGGCCAGGAGGCATCGTCGGACCACTCGGAGTGGATGTGGGCCACCGCGCGGACTGTGGTCACGGGGTTCTCCGTCTCATGCGGGCGGCTTGGACGCGCAGGGTGGACCAGGTGTCGCGCCAGAAGACGCGGCGCTCGCCCTTGCGCAGGTTGTACCAGCGGTCGGCGCGGGTGGGGCGCAGGGCGGCCAGGGTCGCGGCGCGCTTGGGCCACGGGCCGGGGTGGTCGGCGATCGGTCCGCGCAGCACGGCGGCGAGGTGGATCAGCTCGCGGCCTAGGTGGCGGCAGACGATGTGCGGCGGCTCGGGATCCGGCGGCTCGGGGACGAACTCCGCGTCGAGCGCCTGCCGCACCGCCCAGACCGGGTAGTCGAAGCCGCGGCGGACCGCCAGCGCCATGCTGCCCCACGGACGGCCGTTGACCTCCATGAACCACGGCGTCCCGGCGCCGTCGCGCAGCAGCTCCAGCATGAACATGCCGCGCCAGCCGACCGAGGCGAGCAGCACTTCGGCGCGCAGCCGCACGTCCTGCTCGACGGCGATCGACCGGCACGCGCTGGACGCCGACCCGCGCGGATCGGCCATGCGGACGCGCCGGTGGCCGCTCCAGGCCCGGACGCCGTCGGGCGTCGCGAAGCCGAAGACGCCCTCGCCGACCCCGGTGAGAAGCTGCTGGACGAGCACTGGCCCGGCGAGATCGGCGGTGATGCGGGAGATGTCGGCCTCGGTGGCGGCGACCTTGCCGCCAGGGCGGATCAGCTTATTGTCTTGCTCGACGGCAGCCAGCGCGGCCTTGACGATCCAGGGACCCTCGGCGGTGCGGGCAGGCACTGCGAAGCCGGAGTCGGCAGCCGCCTCGACCTGCAGCCGCTTGTCGAGCGCGAACGCGGCGGCCTTGCCAGTGGCGCCGGCGACGCGCAGCCCGGTGCGGTCGGCGACCCAGACCGCGAGGTCGTCGAGCGGAAGCAGGATCTCGGCGCCGAGGCGCTCCGCGGCGGCGACGACATCGGCGACACAGGCCGCGGCATCGTCTTCGGGAGCGGTGACCGGCACGACGCGCACCCGACGCGAGGCCGCGAGAGGCGGCGAAGTACCGCGCCGGGCGAAGGCGAAGACCTCGTAGCCACCATCGGCAAGAGACCAGGCGGACTCGATCGCGGCGAAGGCGTCGGCGAATCCGATGAGGACACGCGTGCTCATGCGATGCGGCTCGCTTTCGCGGTCGGGGCGGCGCGATGGTGGTCGGTACCGCGCCGGTCAGCATCGGAACCGGTGCCAACCTGAAGGCCGGTTCTTGCCACGAGGCTGTGGCGGTGGTGCTGCGCGGTGAGCGCGAGGGCAGATGCGGGTGCGTGGCCGCGGCGGGACCACGTGGTGGGCGACACGCCAGCCCCGGTCGCGAAGTCGCGGCGGTGGTCGGCGGCGAGTGAGAGGGCAGCTGCGGCTACGAGGTGGCGGCGGCTGGACCTGGTGGCGCGCGATGGGCCGGTTGTGATCGCGAAGCTGCGGTGGTGCTGTAGCAACAAGGTGGCTGCGGCTACGAGGGGGCGGCGGCTGGACCTGGTGGCGCGCGATGGGCTGGCTGCGATCGCGAAGCTGCGGTGGTGCTGTAGCAACAAGGCGGCTGCGGCTACGAGGTCGCGGCGGCTGGACGTGGTGGCGCGCGAAGGGCTGGCTGCGATGGCGAAGCTGCGGTGGTGGTCAGCGGCGAGTGAGAGGGCGGCTGCGGCTACGAGGTCGTGGCGGCTGGACCTGGTGGCGTGCGACGGACAGGCTGCGATTGCTGAGCTGCGGTGGTGCTGTAGCAACAAGGTGGCTGCGGCTACGAGGTCGCGGCGGCTGGACTTGGTGGCGAGCGAAGGGCCGGCTGCGATCGCGAAGCTGCCGTGGCTGCGGTGGTGCTGGTCGTCGGCGGCTGCTGCGCCTAACCGGCTCGCGCCCCATCCCCGCCTCATCGCCACGCCTTCGCCATCAGTACCGCGCGATCCACCGCGCGCTCCTTCGTCGAGCGTGGTGCGAGCATGCGTGCGCGGACTGAGTCCGGTGTGTCGTCGGCTTCGACGCTGTAGCGGGGTTGGAGCCAGTTGCCGGGGTGGGCTGGGCGGGCGTCGCTGGTGAAGACGGTGCGGTAGCCGGCTGTGCGGAGGGCTTGGAGGACTTTGCGGTCGTAGGCGCCGAAGGGGCAGGCGGCTGTGTCGACGGGTTGGCCTGTTGCTTCGGCGATGCGGGTGCGGGCGTCTTGGAGTTCCAGGTGCTGGTCTGTTGCCAGTGCCTTGGTCCAGGGGCGGTGGGCTGCGCCGTGGGTGCCGATGGTCATGCCGGCGGCGGAGAGGGCTTGGAGGGCTTCGGGGCTGAGGTTGTCGGGGGTGCCGAGGCGGTCGGCTATGGGGAAGAAGTCGGCGGTGAGGCCTCGTTCTTTCAGGGCTGGGAGGGCTATCTCGGCGTCGGAGGCGTTGCCGTCGTCGAAGCTGATGCGGATGTTGGGGTGTTCGGCGCAGAGGTCGAGGACGCGCAGGAACGCCGACTTCGTCACCCAGTAGCGGTGTTCGTCGGGTTCGCGCTCTGGGCCGTTAGGGGTTCCTATGCCGTGGAACGAGATGTTCCTCAAATCTGGCGCGCTCATTTGGTCTCCCCCTTGATGGTGCCGTCCTGGCTCTTGCCGTCTTTGTCCCACTGTGTGTAGAAGCTCGATGGGTTCACGAGGTAGCGGACGGTCGGGACCGGCAGGTGCGTGATGCGGTGGCGGCGCGTGAACCGGTACATCATTTCCCAGTCCTCGCGCGGCAACAGGCCGATGGGGCGGGGCATGCGGCTGAACATCAGGCCGCGGCTGCGGACGGCCACGAAGGCGTTGCAGTCGAGGAAGGAGTCCCATGACGCGCGCTTGCGGTCGAAGGGGACTGACAAGACGTCGAGGTCTGTGCCGTCCGGCAGCACTCTGTGCAGTGCGGTGTATACGCCAGAGAGCCGCGGGGAATCCATCAGGGTTTTCACTGTCAGGGCCAAGTGCTCTGGCTCCCAGACGTTGTCGTCGTCCAAGAAGGCCACGAAGCGCGACTCCGAAAGCCGCATTCCGACGTTTCGTACCAGTCCCAGGACGTGCGAATTCTGGGACAGGGACACGGTCCGTAGTCGCGGGTCCTCCGGCAGCCCTGCCGCCTCGAGTCCGCCGCCGCCGTCGTCCACGACCACGATGACAAAGTCCGACCACGTCTGTTCCAGGACAGACTTCACCGCGGCCGCCAGCCCGTCGGGCCGCCGGTAGGTCGGGATCACCACGGCGACGCGAGCGGACAAAACCGGCGCTCCGCTCCGTAGCCGTTTCACTTCTCGGGTCTCGAAACGGCGCATGCCTAGCACACTCGGCCATTTCAAGGTTTTGTTGCGTACCTCAAAGATCACCTGCCATCCGACAACTCGGTTGAGCGTGTCTTTTCCCCAGCGCAGCGCGCTACGCGCCATCCTCATCCCCCCACCCCACCGGCCCGTTCGGACTTCGGTGGTTGTTCCACAGGCGACCATGTCTGGACACAGTACGTATAACAGCAGAACGACGCTAAGTGTTAGCCATGATATCTCTCCAGGACATCTCGCGCGAAGTATCCCAGCCCACTACCATGCTTCACGTTCGACAAGTGTTCGTGCGGTTACGCAGCGGTCATGGCCGGGGATGTGCGGGGCGGTTGGCGTCGAGCGGTGCGATGGATGAGATTCCGTGGGGGGATTTCGGCATGGCGGTCGGGTCAAGCTTGGAAAGTCCAGTCGTGCGGGTACACCTCGCACGGCCCTGGGCGACGAGATATCTAAGGAGCGCCATCACGGCGCTCCTCCTAGCGATGGACTGGACCTGCGCGACAGCGGCCACCTGGCTCGCCGTCCCGGTCCAGGACGACTGGCCGGCGTTGGTCGCCGTGCCCGTCGCATGGGTCGGCGCCGCGGGCGCGCACCGGCTCTACGAACGGCGCCATGTAGGACCGGGGACCGAGGAGTATCACAGGATTCTGCGGGCCTGCCTGGCCGCGATGGCAGCGCTGTCGGCGCTGTGCGCGCTGGTGGCCCGCAACGACCGTTTGGTGCGCAGTGTTCTGGTCGCCGTGCCGATCGCGGCGGTGGGCTCGCTTCTGGCCCGCAAGGCGTTCCGTTCGTTGCAGGCCCGGCACGCCGGGCTTGCTTCGCGTCCGGCGCTTCTGGTCGGCAGCTCCATTCAATGCTCGGCGATGGCGGCGATCCTGCGGCGCGAGCGTTCGGCGCTGCGCGCGGTCGCGGCGCTGAACGTCGCCGGACCGAGCCAGGGGACGGCGCCGCTGTCCCAGGCTTCGGGCTCGGTGCCGCCGACACCGCAGGACCCGCTGGACCCGTTGAACGTCGGCACGCTGACCGCGCACGGCGGGCCCAGCGACGCCGAGCAGGTCGCAACGGCCCTGGAGGTGACCGGCTGCGAGGTCGTGGTGCTGATGCCCGGTCCGCATCTGGGAGCGGCGGCGTTGAGCGCTCTGGGCTGGCGGCTGGCCAGCCTGGGCGTGGACATCCTGGTCGCCCCGTTCCTCACCGAGATCGCGCCGGCGCGGCTGGCGGTCCGGCGCGACGGCGGCGTCCCGCTGTTCCACGTCCGCGCGCCGCGGCTCTCGCGCGGCGCGCGGGTCCCGAAGGAGCTCGGCGAGCGGGTGATGGCGGCGATCGGCCTGCTGCTGCTGGCGCCGATCTTCCTGGCGGTATCGCTGGCGGTGCTGCTCGGCGACGGGCGGCCGATCTACTTCCGGCAGACGCGGGTCGGGCTCAACGGGGAGCACTTCGTCCTCTACAAGTTCCGCACCATGTCCACCGGCGCGGCACAGGCGAAGAAGGAACTCGCGCACCTGAACGTCAACTCCGACGGTCTGCTGTTCAAGATGCGGCGGGACCCGCGGGTGACGAAGGTCGGCGCGGTGCTGCGCCGGTACTCGCTGGACGAGCTGCCGCAGCTGCTCAACGTCGTGCGCGGCGACATGGCCCTGGTCGGGCCGCGTCCGCCGCTGCCGGAAGAGGCCGCCAAGTACAGCGAGGAGGTCCGGCGCCGGCTGCTGGTCAAGCCGGGCCTGACCGGGCTGTGGCAGGTGAGCGGACGTTCCGACCTGGCGTGGGCGGACGCGGTGCGGTTGGACCTGGGATACGTCGAGAACTGGTCGCTGGGCCTGGACGCGGAGATCTTGCTCCGCACCGGCTCGGCGGTCGTCAAGGGCAAAGGAGCTTACTGAGATGTCGGGGGGATCGCCGGCTGCCGAGCAGCCGGGAATCGCTGTGGTCGGTGCCGGTTATTGGGGACCGAACCTCGTGCGGAACCTGATGGGCTCGCCGGACTGGGACCTGCGCTGGCTGGTCGATCTGGACACCGAGCGGGCCCGGAAGGTCGCCGCGCCGTACGCCAGTGTCCAGGTCACCAGCGCGCTGGATGAGGCGCTGGCCGACCCGCGGGTCAAGGCGGTTGCGATCGCGACGCCGGCGCGCACGCACCGGGACGTCGCCATGGCCGCGCTGCGCGCGGGGCGGCACGTCCTGGTCGAAAAGCCGCTGGCCGCCACGGAAGCCGAGGGCGCCGAACTGGTCGCCGAGGCTGCCAAGCGCGGCCTGATCCTGATGTGCGACCACACCTACTGCTACACCCCGGCCGCCCTGGCGATCAGGGAGCTGATCCACTCCGGCGAGCTCGGCGAGGTCCACTTCGTCGACTCGGTCCGGATCAACCTGGGACTGATCCAGCCGGACGTGGACGTGTTGTGGGACCTCGCCCCGCACGACCTGTCGATCCTGGACTTCATCCTCCCGGACACCGTGAAGCCGGTCGCGGTGGCCGCGACCGGCGCCGACCCGCTCGGCGCCGGACGGACCTGCGTCGCCTACCTGACGCTGGCGCTGTCCTCCGGCGCCATCGCGCACGGCCACGTGAACTGGCTGTCCCCGACCAAGGTGCGCACCATCACCGTCGGCGGCTCCAAGCGCACGCTGGTCTGGGACGACGTGAACCCCGCGCAGCGGGTCAGCGTCTTCGACCGCGGCGTGGACCTGGCCCGGCCGGAGGAACTCGGCGCGGACCAGCGGCGCGCGGCGCTGGTGTCCTACCGGACCGGCGACATGGTCGCTCCGGCGCTGAACGAGCGCGAGGCATTGGCGGCTGCGGTCGAGGAGTTCGCCCGCGCGGTACGCACCGGAACGCCGGCCGCGACCGACGGCCGCGCCGGTCTCCGAGTCCTGCGAATCCTCGAGGCCGCCTCGCGCAGCCTCGCCGAGAACGGAGCCCTCGTGGCTGTGAACGACGACGCCTTGGAGGGCGAATGAAGGACAGTGGGCAGGGCGGCGCGGCGGTCCCGCTCAAGGGCAGCCGCGCCCTGGTCACCGGCGGAGCCGGCACCATCGGCTCGCACGTCGTGGACCGGCTGCTGGACGCCGGCTGCGGGGCGGTGGTCGTGCTGGACAACTTCGTCCGCGGGCGGCGCGCCAACCTCGCCGCGGCGCTGCCGAGCGGACGCGTGCAGGTCGTGGAGGGGGACATCAGGGACCGCGGACTGCTCGCCGAGCTGACCGCCGGGACCGACGTGGTCTTCCACCTCGCGGCGATCCGGATCACGCAGTGCGCCGAGGAGCCGCGGCTGGCCAACGAGGTGTTGGTCGACGGGACGTTCAACGTGCTGGAAGCCGCGGCGGCGGCCGGGGTGAAGAAGGTCGTGGCCTCGTCCTCGGCGTCGGTGTACGGCCTGGCCGAGCAGTTCCCGACCGGCGAGCGGCACCACGCCTACAACAACGACACGTTCTACGGCGCGGCGAAGGCCTTCAACGAGGCGATGCTCCGCAGCTTCAAGAGCATGTACGGGCTCGACTATGTGGCGCTGCGGTACTTCAACGTCTACGGCCCGCGCATGGACATCCACGGCCTCTACACCGAGGTGCTGATCCGCTGGATGGAGCGCATCGCCGCCGGGACGCCGCCGCTGATCCTCGGCGACGGCACGCAGACGATGGACTTCGTGCACGTCGCGGACATCGCGCGGGCGAACGTCCTGGCCGCCGCCTCGGATCTCACCGACGAGGTCTTCAACGTGGCCTGCGGCGTCGAGACGAGCCTGAACGACCTGGCGAAGACGCTGTTGGAGGTCATGGGCTCGGACCTGCCGGTCGAATACGGCCCGCCGCGCGCGGTCAACGGCGTGACGCGGCGCCTGGCCGACATCTCGCAGGCCGAGGCGCGGCTGGGGTTCAAGGCCGAGATGCAACTGCGGGAAGGGCTCGCCGACCTGGTGCAGTGGTGGCGCAGCGAGCAGGAGCCCGCGCCGGCTCCGGCCAAGAAGACGACGGACGGACTGACCGGTCCGAGCCTGGTGGCGGCGGCAGCGGAGCGCGCCGCCGCGGCAGCCAAGGCGGCACCGGCATCAGCATCGGTATCGGCATCTGAGGGAGCAGCTTCGTGACGAGCGCGGTGGCCACCGAGGCAGAGGCGGCGCCGCGCATCCCGGTGATGGTGCCGTGGCTCGGTGAGGAAGAGGCCGAGGCCGCGGCCGAAGCGGTGCGGTCCGGCTGGGTCGCGCAGGGTCCGCGCGTCGCAGAGTTCGAACGCGCCTTCGCGGCGGAGGTCGGGGCGGCGCACGGCGTCGCCGTCAGCTCGGGGACCACGGCGCTGCACCTCGGCCTCGTGGCGCTCGGCGTCGGGGCGGGCGAGGAGGTGGTCGTGCCCTCGCTGTCGTTCATCGCGACGGCGAACGTCGCGCGCTACGTCAACGCCGTTCCGGTGTTCGCCGACGTGGACGTCGCGACGGGGAATCTAACCCCTGAGACGATCACCGCCGCGCTGACGCCGAAGACGCGCGCGGTGATCCTGGTGCACCAAGGCGGGGTCCCGGCGGATCTGGACGCGGTGCGCGCGCTGTGTGCCGACCGCGGTCTGGCGTTGCTGGAGGACGCGGCCTGCGCGGCCGGCGTCCGCTACCGGGGCGCGCCCGTCGGTGTCGGCGCGCAGGTGGCGGCGTGGTCCTTCCACCCGCGCAAGCTGCTCACGACCGGCGAGGGCGGCATGGCCACCACCGACGACGCCGACGTCGCGGCCCGGATGCGGCGGCTGCGCGAGCACGGGATGAACGTCTCGGCCGCCGACCGGCACGCCAGCACCAAGCCGGTGCTGGAGGCGTATCTGGAGACCGGCTTCAACTACCGGATGACCGACATCCAGGCCGCGGTCGGACTGGTCCAGCTGCGCAAGCTCGCCGCGACCGTCGCCGAGCGGCGGGAGATCGCGGCGCGGTACCAGCGCGAGCTGGCCGGGATCGCCGGTCTGACGCCGGTGGCAGACCCCGCATACGGTCAGACCAACTACCAGTCGTTCTGGGTGCGGTTGGACGAGGGGTTCCCGGTCTCGCGCGACGAGCTGCTGCTGCGGCTGTCCGACGCGGGGGTGTCCGCACGCCGGGGCATCATGGCCGCGCACATGGAGCCCGCCTACGCGGACGTCAGCACGCCGCGGCTGCCGAACACCGAGGCGCTGAGCCTGAATTCGCTGATCCTGCCGGTGTTCCACGGCATGACCGCGTCCCAGCAGGACCGCGTGATCGCCGTGCTGAAGGCGGCGAGCCCGTGACCGAACTGCGGATCGCGATTGCGGGGGCGGGCGGATTCGGCCGGGAGACGGCCGACGCCGTGCGCGATCTGTATCCGGGCACTGGGGTCTTCGCGGGCTTCCTCGACGACGCCATGCCCGGACTGCTCATCGCCGACCAGGTCATGGGTCCCATCGAGCTGATCCGCGAACTGGCGGACGTGCGGCTGGTGATCTGCGTGGGCAACCCGCGCAACTACTTCGCCCGGGCCGAGATCGTCGAGCGCCTCGGGCTGGCCGAGCGCCGGTATGCCACGATCGTTCACCCCTCCGCGCAGGTGTCGCGCAGCTCGACGGTCGGTGCGGGCTCGGTGCTGCTCGCCGGGGTGGTCCTGACCGCCGACGCGACGATCAGCCGGCACGTCGCCGTGATGCCGCACGTCGTGGTGACCCACGACGTCGTCGTCCGGGACTACGCCACGCTCGCCTCCGGGGTGAAGCTCGGCGGCGGCGTGGTGGTCGACGAGGGCGCCTATGTCGGCGCCGGGGCGATGGTGCGCGAAGGCGTGCACATCGGTGCCTGGTCGCAGGTCGGCATGGGGTCCGTGGTGCTCCAGGACGTCCCGGAGTGCCAGGTGTGGGTCGGCAATCCCGCTCGCAAACTGCGCGACGTGGTACGTCCGGAGTCCTTAGCCCACCGGGCGGCGCTGCGATGAGCGCGCCGGGAGAACGCGGCGGGGGTGCGCACCGATGCCCTCGCCGTCAGTGTCGTCAAGGCCACTTTCATCGAACTTTTATTCACTGCGCCGCGCCGTGCGGCGCCACCGACCGGAGGTCCGATCCATGAGCCCGCGCATACCCCTGGTCGACCTGGCTGCCGCGCACGCGGAGGTCGCCCACGCGGTCCAAGCCGGGTTCGCCGAGGTGCTGGCCACGACCGGCTTCGTCGGCGGTCCGCAGGTCGCGGGCTTCGAGCGCGAATACGCGGCGTTCGGCGGCGTCCGGCACTGCGTCGGCGTGGCCAACGGCACGGACGCCGTGGAGCTGGCGCTGCGCGCGGTCGGCGTCGTGGCGGGCGATGAGGTGATCGTCCCGGCGAACACCTTCGCGGCGACCGCCGGTGCGGTGGCGCGGATCGGCGCGAAGCCGGTGTTCGTGGACTGCGATCCGGCGACCTGCCTGATCGACGTCCCGGCGGCGCTGGCCGCGATCGGGCCGGCGACCAAGGCGATCGTGCCGGTCCACTTGTACGGGCAGCTCGCGCCGGTCGAGGAGTTGCAGGCCGGGCTCGCCGGCAGTGCCGGCAGTGCCGTCCGCATCGTCGAGGATGCCGCGCAGTGCCAAGGCGCGACGCGCCTGGGCCGGACGCCGGGTTCGGGTCCCGGGGCGATCGCCGCGACGAGCTTCTACCCGGGCAAGAACCTCGGTGCCTATGGAGACGGCGGCGCGGTCCTCACTGATGACGAGGACCTGGCAGCCGCGGTGCGCAAGCTGGGCAGCCACGGCGGCCTGGTCAAGTACGCGCACGACATCGCCGGCGTCAACAGCCGGCTGGACGCGCTGCAGGCCGTGGTCCTGCGCGCCAAACTGCGCCGGCTCCCGGAGTGGAACGCCGCGCGCCAAGCCGCGGCGGCGTACTACGACAAGCTGCTCGCCGGCCTGGACCAGGTCACCCTGCCGACCACGCTGCCCGGCAACGAGCACGTCTGGCACCTGTACACGGTCCAGGTCCCCGAGCGCGACGCCGTCCTGGCCCGGTTGGAAGCCGAGGGCATCGGAGCGGGGATCCACTACCCGGTGCCCCTCCACCGGACCGGCGCGTTCGCCACCGGCGCGTCGTATCCGCACGCCGAACACGTCGCGGCGCACACGCTCTCCCTGCCGCTGCACCCGCATCTGATGCGGGAGCAGCAGGAGATCGTCGTGGCCGCCCTGGCTCGGGCGCTGTCCGCGCAGCCGAGCCGTCCCTAGTACGACAGAGCGTTTCGAACGAGGTCGCGGAAAGATGGCGCACAACAGAATCTTCAGAGGGCTGAGACAGTCTGCCTATGCGACGGTCGCGGTGGCGGTCGCCTCCGTGGTGACCGTGTGGGGCGTGGCGCAGCCGGCGCACGCTGCGGCGTGCGCCAATGCGGTGGCGTGCGAGAACCAGCAGACCACCGGTGTGCAGGATCTGACGGACGGTGCGGGAAACCTGGCCACGTACACCAGTGCCTACGGGGACATCCAGGGATTCTCCACCACCCAGAGCGTGCTGCCGGGCGGCACGATCTCGATGAAGGTGAAGTCCCCGACGCAGTACGCGGTCGAGGTCGACCGCCTCGGGTACTACGCGGGCAAGGGCTCCCGGACGATGTCGTGGAGCATGAACACCTCGTCGGGGACGTACCCGGCGAACTACAGCGGCGAGACCCTGCCGGCGTGTGACAGCGACAAGCCCACCGGGCTGGTGGACTGCGGCAACTGGGCGACCACGGTGCAGATCCAGGTCCCTTCGACCGCAGTGTCAGGGATCTACATCGTCGGTCTGGAGCAGTGGGACAACACCGACGCGCTGATCGGCTACATGCCGGTGCCGGTCGTGGTCCGGGAGCCGGACAACGCCGCGCACCACAGCGACATCGTGGTACAGACCTCCGACCAGACCTGGCAGGCCTACAACACCTTCGGCGGCCAGGACGTGTACGTCGGCAACGGTCCGGCGCCCGACGGCCGCGCGTACCGGGTCAGCTACAACAGACCCCTGCCGGACATCGGGCAGAACGGTGTCTTCGGCTCGGAGTTCGCGCTGCTCTACTGGCTGGAGGAGAACGGCTACGACGTCAGCTACATCTCCGGCCTCGACGCGACCACCGATCCGGCGTCGGTGAGCAACCACAAGGTGTTCATCTCCTCGGGCCACGATGAGTACTGGAACCAGGCCCAGTGGAACAACGTCATGGCGGCGCGGCATGCCGGACAGAACCAGATCTTCATGTCCGGCAACGAGGTGTTCTGGCGGACCCGTCTCGAGAACAGCATCGACGGGTCGAACACGCCGAACCGCACCATGACCACGTACAAGATGACGAAGCTGTACGGGACCACTCCGGTGGACGGAATCCCTGACCCCACGGGGCAGTGGACCGGAACCTGGATGGACGCGCACGGCGTGGGGACCGGCGCGGCGCCAGAGGACCAACTGACCGGCACGCTGTTCTCCGTCAACGCGAATCAGTACTCGCCGATTACGTTCTCGTCGCAGTACGCGAACCTGCGCGTCTGGCGGCACACGTCGGTCGCCAGCCTGATGAACGGCTCGGAGAGCACGCCGTACGGTCTGCTCGGCTATGAGTGGGACTCCGACTTCGCCGACTCCACCAGGCCTGCGGGGGAGATCGACCTGTCCTCGACGACGCTGACCGTCGACCAGCTGCGCACCGACTACGGCAACGACTACTCGACGGGACAGGCCACGCACAGCCTGGTGGAGTTCCGCGACCAGACGTCGCACGCGCTGGTGTTCGGCACGGCCACGGTCCAGTGGTCCTGGGGTCTGTCGAACCTGCACACCGACAACACCGGCGTCGCCAACCCGCCCAACCCGCCGAACCAGAGCACCACGGTGGACCGGGACGTCCAGCAGGCGACCATGAACATGCTCGCCGACGAGGGAGAGCAGCCGACCACGCCGCAGAGCGGGATGGTCACCGGGACCGCGCTGCCGGCGGGCACGCCGGGTCCGACGACGACGGTGTCCACTCCCTCCTCCGGCACGACGGTGCAGGTGCTCAAGCCGCTGACGGCGACCGGCACGGCGTCGCCGACGTCCGGGACCGTGGTGGCGCGCGTCGAGGTCTCGGTGGACGGCGGCACGACGTGGAAGGCCGCGAATACGACGCAGACCGTCGGCGGATCGGTGTCGTGGAGCTACGCCTGGACCCCGACCACGATGGGCACGGCGCAGATCCAGGTGCGCGCCGAGGACGACAACGCGGACATAGGAGCCACGCGATCGGTCAGCCTGACCGTCGGGCCGCAGATCTGCCCCTGCGTGATCTTCCCGTCCACGGCCTCGCCGGCGCACGCGGACAGCGGCGACGGCACCTCGGTCGAGGTGGGGACGAAGTTCAAGACCTCGACCGCGGGCAACATCACCGGCGTCCGCTTCTATCAAAGCCCGACGAACACCGGCTCCCATGTGGCGAGCCTGTGGACGTCCAACGGGATTCTGCTGGGATCCACGCCGGCTTCGACCGCGACGGTGACGCAGCCCGGCTGGCAGACGCTGAACTTCACCACGCCGATCTCGATCAGGGCCAACACGACTTATGTCGTGTCCTACCACGCGCCGGTCGGGCACTACGCGGCCGATGCGGGGTACTTCACGTCCGGTGGGGCGGGGCAGGCGCCAATCCAGGCGCAGCAGTCGACGGCGTCCAGCTTGAACGGCGTCTACTCCTACGCCGGGTCGACGACCTTCCCCAACAACTCCTTCAACGACACCAACTACTGGGTGGACCCGGTGTTCGACAACACCGGGATCCCGACGACGCCGCCGAAGATGACCTCGACGACGCCGGGTTCGGGGGCGACGGCGGTCTCGCCGACGACGCAGATCTCGGCGTCGTTCAGCGCCCAGATGGATCCGACGACGGCGACCTTCACGGTGAAGGACGGGACGGGGACCGCGGTGCCCGGGTCCGTCAGCTACACGTCGGCGACGAACACGATCGTGTTCACGCCCGACAGCCCGTTGGCGCTGAGCACCGGGTACACGGCGTCGATCATGGCGGACGACGCGTACGGCAACGCCATGAGCGCGCCGGGGACGTGGACGTTCACCACCGCCGCCACGATGCCGGCGCCGTCGTGCCCCTGCACGCTGTGGCCGACGTCCACGGTGCCGGTCACGGCCGATTCCGGGGACCACAACTCGGTGGAGCTCGGGGTGAAGTTCTCCTCGTCGGTCGCGGGGAACGTGACCGGGCTGCGGTTCTATAAGAGTGCTGCGAACACCGGGACGCACACCGGCACGTTGTGGAGCGCGACCGGACAGCAGCTCGCGACCGGGACGTTCACCGGCGAGAGCGCGAGCGGCTGGCAGACGCTGACGTTCGCCACGCCGGTGTCGATCGCGGCGAACACGCAGTATGTGGTGTCCTACCACGCGGCGTCCGGGCACTACGCGGCCGACGCCGGGTACTTCACCAACCCGCACAACTACTATCCGCTCACCGCGGCGGCCGGCACGAACGGGGTCTACTCCTACGGGACGGCGACCACGTTCCCGAGCAACACCTACAACGGCACGAACTACTGGGTGGATCCGGTCTTCCAGACCACCGCGCCGGCGCAGAACCCGGCGGCATCGCCCCTGACGAGCCCGAGCGCGCGCGTCAGCGGCGGCCGGGCGACGGGAGCGCCGTCGACGGCGGCGACGCCCTCGACCAACAAGATCACGCTGCGCGAAGACCCGGTGATGGATCCCGCGCACCCGATCACCACGGTGCTCCCGCCGACGGCCGACCCGGCCTCGGTGCGGATGACCGTGGTCACGGCGGCGCCGGTCCCGGGGCAGGAGTGGCAGGCCGGGACGGTCATGCCGGGCTACGTGACCTTCGATCCGAAGACGCACATCGTCGCCTTCCATCCCTCGGGTCTGCTGCCACGGAACGCGTCCTACCGGGTGACGGTGACCGCGAACGTCGACAACGACGATCCGACACCGCCGCTGACCTGGGTGATCGCGCCGACGATCGTGCGCGGCGGAACCTCGGGGCTGCCGGGGCAGGGGACGCCGGTGGGCGTGGCGCCGGGCGTGCTGCCGGCGCCGTCGTATGGGAGCCGGAGCAGTAAGCCGGGGGTGAAGTAGGAGGTGAAGTAGGAGGTAGGAGGTGGAGGTAGGAGGCGGTTGTCGGTCGGGCTTCGCGGTGCGGCGTGGGGCTCGACCGGCTGCTGTTCTGGATGTATCGGTTTCGTGGTGGGTTCGGCGGCGAGGGATCGGGTGGGGAGCGGTTATGGGAAGTGTCAGCGTCGTGATTCCGTGCTACCGGTACGGGCACTTCTTGGCGGACTGCGTGCGCAGCGTTCTGGACGAACAGCCTGGCGTGGATGTGCGGGTCCTGATTATCGACGACGCCTCGCCCGACGACTCGGCCGACAAGGCGCGGGAGTTGGCGGCGGCGGATCCGCGTATTTCGGTGGCGGTGCACGAGGCCAACAAGGGGCACATCGCCACGTACAACGAGGGACTTCTGGAGTGGGCTGACGCGGACTACAGCGTGTTGCTGTCGGCCGATGACCGGCTGACGCCCGGCGCCTTGGTGCGCGCGACGGCACTGCTGGACGCGCATCCTGCGGTCGGCTTCGTCTACGGGCACCCGCTGACCTTCCAGGACGGCGAACCCCTGCCTCCGGCGCGCGGCGCTGACTGGCAGAGCGGACAGTGGGCCGTCCGGCCGGGACTGTGGTGGCTGCGGCGGCGTTTCCGCACGGCGGAGGGCTGCATCACCTCGCCGGAGGTGGTGATCCGAACGTCGGTGCAGAAGCGCATCGGCGGCTACGACCCCGCACTCCCGCACTCGGGCGACATCGAGATGTGGATGCGCGCGGCATCGGTAGCCGGCGTGGGCCACATCCGCGGCGCGGACCAGGCGTACTACCGCCGCCACGGAGCAAACATGTCGACGGTCGACTTCGGCGGCCAACTCGACGACCTCCACCAACGCCGCGCAGCCTTCGAATCAGTCCTGGTGAAATGCGGCGACGCCCTCCCCGCAGCCGACACCTGGGCCGCGGACATGCGCCGAAAGCTGGCCCGCCAGGCACTACGCCGAGCGGTCCGCGCCTATGACAAAGGCCTGACGAACACAGTCCCGGTCGCCGAGCTGATCGCGTTCGCCGAAGACTGCTGGCCGGACTACCGCCGCCTGCCGGAGTACGCAGGCCTGCGCGTGCGCAAGGCGGTCGGCGAGCGAGCGATGCCCTACCTGCGACCGCTGGTGGTCAGCGCGGCCGTGAACCGGGGGCGGGAGTGGATGTGGTGGCAGTCGTGGCGGCGGCGGGGGTGGTAGGGGCGCGGTGGGGGCGGCTGGCGTGGCGCGGTGCGGCGGGGGTGGCCGGGTGCGGTTGGTTGGTTGGTGGGTTTTTAGAAGCTTCTTTACGGCTTCGCGCGGGTGTTGATGGCCTCGCTGGTGGCGCAGTTCGGTGGTATGCCGCTTGGTGGCGCTGGCGGCCGGCGGCATTTGTGTTCTTCGACAACCGCCGGCCGCCAACGCCGCCCAGACACGCTCAACCGAACTGCGCCACCTTGCGAGGCCATCAAACCGTGCGCGAAGCCGTAAGAAAACGCCTTTAAATCCCACAAAACGGCAGTACTGCGCCGCGCCGGCCGCCAGCACCGCATAGCCTTGCGGCCGACTGCCGATCACCGACTGCCAGCCGCAGCCGCCGCAGAGTCTCGCCGATCGCCGCTGCAAACGCCGCAGTGCCTTGCTGCCGACTGCCGACTGCCGACTGCCGACTGCCGACCGCCAACCACCGACCGCCAACCACCGACCACCGACCACCGACCGCGCTGTACCGCGCAGCCCTCAGTCCGCGCTCACTGTGGTGACTTGCCGCCGACTGCCGACTGCCGACTGCCGACTGCCGACTGCCGACTGCCGGCCGCCAGCCGCCAGCGCCGATCGCCAATGGCCAACCGCGCCGCGCCGCGCAACCCTCAATCCGCGCTCACCACCAGCTGTCGCAGGCCTCTGATCGTGGTCGTGTTCCGGCGGCGGACTGGGCCGGTGATTCTGAGTTTGGGCATGCGCTCGGCGAGCGTCTGCAGTGCGATTGTTGCCTCCATGCGGGCTAGGGGTTGGCCTATGCAGTAGTGGATGCCGCTGGAGAAGGCTAGGTGGTCGGCGGGGGATTCGCGTGCGATGTCGAAGGTGTCGGGGTGGGGGTAGATCTCGGGGTCGCGGCCGGCTGCGGCGAGCATGGTGAAGATGCGTTGGCCTTGGTGGATGTGCTGGCCTTCTAGTTCTAGGTCCTGGAGGGCTAGGCGGCTTGTGCCTTGGACTGGGGGGTCGTAGCGGAGTGCTTCCTCGACTGCTTTGGGTGCGAGGTTTTCGGGGTCTGCGCGGAGGGCTTCCCATTGGTCGGGGTTGTTCAGGAGGGCGAGGGTGCTGTTGCCGATGAGGTTGACTGTTGTCTCGAAGCCGGCGATCAGGAGGAGGAAGACCATCGGTTCGAGTTCGCTGGGCTGGATTTGGTCGCCTTCGGCGGCGATCAGGTGGCTGATGAGGTCGTCGGCCGGTTCGCGGCGGCGGAGGGCGAAGAGGTTCTCGAAGAGGGTGTGCAGTGCGGCTTGGGAGGCTTGGAAGCGGGCTGCTTGGCCGAGGGACTGGATGCCGTCGAGGGCGCTGCCGACGGTGGCGCCGTGTTCGGCGAATTCGCGGTTGTCGGCGTCGGGGATGCCGAGGAGTTCGGTGATGACGCTGATGGGGAGGGGTGCGGCGAATGCGCTGACCAGATCGAAGCTGCCGCCGGGGGACTCCGCGCGGTCGAGGAGGTCGGCGACGGTGCGCTCGATGCGCGCGCGGAAGGTCGGCAGGGTCTTGGGGCTGAAGGCGGGCTGGGCGAGGCGGCGGAGCCTGGTGTGGTCCGGCGGGTTCATGCCGAGCATGGACAGGTCCAGATACTCGTCCTGCTCGACGCCGAGCCGCCGGTCGCGCAGCACCGTGTTGCAGACGCGGTGGCTCACGGTGGACCAGTTGCCGCGCGCCGTCCGGTAGAGCGGGCCGTACTGGCGCATCTGCCGGTAGATCGCGTACGGATCCTCGCGGCCCTTGCGGGTGGCGAGCTGCGCCATCGGCTCGTGTCGTACGTAGGCGAGGTAGTGCGTGAAGGCGCGCTGTCCGTAGAGAGCGGTGGCGAATCTTGCTGCTTGAGTGAGGTTGGTCATGATGCTGATTCCCGCGCGCCGACTCCGTGCAGCAGCGTCCCGAGCGCGAGATCAGGTGCGTCGAGCGGCGCCAGCTTCCCGTACTGCACGGCTTCCGCCGCCGTGTACACGAGCGCGAACATCGTCTGCAGCAGCCACCAGTCCGGCGTGGAAGCCGCGAGCAAGCCCTGACTCTGCGCCCGATTCAGGACCGACAGGCAGCGCTTCTCCACGTCGATGTAGCGCTGGGTGAGTTCGTGATCCTCGTCGAGGACGGGGTTGCGCCACAGGAACGTCAGCTGCGGACCGCTCTCGATCATCGCGGCGAGCAGCCCGCGCAGCCCCGCCTCCGTACCGGGCTCGTCCGCGACCCGATCGACCGCCTGTTCCCAGATCTCCGTCGCCCGCAAGCCGACCGCGCGCACCAGCTCGTCCCGGGTCGCGTAGTGCTTGTGAAGTGTGGTGCGGCTGATCCCGGCCGCCTCCGCCACCTCGGCGAGCGACGCACCGGGCTGCGCCAGCAAGACTTCCGCCACGACATCGAGCAGGGGTCGTTTCACCGCACGGCGGGGCCGACCCAGAACCCCAGACTGAACAACCATGTTCAGAACGATACGTCTCTGACCGTTGCCAGACAACAGAGTTCGAAGATGACCGCGATCGTCAAACCGAAGCCGACTCCCCAGAAGTGAGCCGTTCATCAGCGATCACGGAGGGCGGCAGCACGGTCGACCGCCGACCGAACCGCGAACTCACCCTGCCCCACACCTGCCGCATCGCCGACGCCGGCACCGCGACCGGCACGTACGCAGCCATCGCCGCGAAGCACGCCCCAGCGAGCGCGATATCGGAGTTGCCCGCGACGCGGTTCACCGCGACGGCGACCGCCACGACGACACCACCGCCCAGCACCGGTCGCCACGTCACCGCCGCGATGCGGAGCGGATGGATGCCCACCGCGCGCAGCGTGAGGACGTACGCGGGTCCGATGACGCCCGCCGCGACCACGATGTGCCCGGCGCCGACACCGCTGATCCCGTTGTGATGCGCGCCGAAGATGAGCGCGGGGATCAGCGCGGCCAGCCACAGGGCTTGGACCGTCAGGAGCGCTCGCGAGCGACCGGCGGCGACCATGAAGTCGTAACAGAGCTCGAAGATGATCCTGAGCAAGCCGAGAATCGCCAGGTAGCGCAAGGCTCCGGCGGCGCCTGTCCACTGATCGCCGTAGACCGACCGGATGATCGGACCCGGCAGCGCTGCCAGGAGTGCGCAGGCTGGGACCGAGGCGATGAGCAGCGGGGACAGACCGCTGGTGAACCCGTCGGTGAGCGTTTGGGCGGAGACGGCTGCGCGCGAGAATCCCGCGAAGGACACGCGCCGTGCCGTCTCGGAGATCGCCCGGACCGGCCAGCTCGACATCGTGAACGCCACCCGATACAAGCCCAGCGCCACCGGACCGAGCGTCGCGCCGACGACCGCGCTATCGGTGTTCATCGTCGCCAGCACGAACAGACTCGCGCCGGCGAGCGGCGCACCGTACCGGACCAGTTCGCGGGCGACCTGACGATCCCAGCCCGGACGCAGGTAGCCGGGAGCCGCGATGCCGCACCCGATCAGCGCGACCATCACCCCCGCCACGCCACCCCAGGCGAAGCTGGACGCGCCCCACCCGCGGAACGCCAGCAGCAGCGTCAGCCCGGAGCTGACGACGAACGTCAGCAAGTCGATCGTCAGCCGCGCCCGCTGCCGGAACTCGCGCATCAGCACCGCGTTCGGGACGCACGCCACGCCGTCCACGACCACCGCGAAGCACAGGATCCGCAGGACGCCGGTCGCGTCCGGCGAGCCCAGCATGATGGCGATGTCGTGGGCCAGGAACCACAGCCCGACATACAACGCCGTGCTGGAGGCCGTCGCGAGCGTGACCACCGTCGGCGCGAACGAGCGCGGGTCGCGATCCCAGCGCACCACAGCCAGGCTGACGCCCAACTCGTTGAACGACAACAACACCGCTTGCGCGACGCCGCCGACCGCGTACAGTCCCCAGTCGCGCGGCGTCAGCGCCCCGCGCGCCAGGATCACGCCGGTGGCGAACGTGCCGATGCGGATCAGCAGGGTGTTGATGAGGCTCCACTTGGCGGCGGAGCGGACCCGGTCGCCGAGCGATTCGGGAGCGGCCTCCGGGATGCCTTCCGGGGCACCCTCTGGAGCGCCTCCTGGAGCGGCTTCCGAATCAGCGTCAGGGATGTTCTGCGACTGGCTCATGCGGCACCTGCCTGGGCTCTCGCGGCGGCTTCGGAGCGTGCGATGCCTAAATAAGCACCCGAACACCCGAACAGGAGGAAGAGCAATCCGCTGAGCATCGGGAAGCTCAGCGTGTCGAAGGTGGCGCTGATGAAGAGCATCACCGCGAACGTCGCGGCGAAGCACTGTCCGAGGTCGCGATACGGCTCGTCCACGCTCAGCTTCCGCCCCAACCGTCCGGCGCGGATGCCGGTGAAGTAGATGACCAGCACGGCCAGCAGGCCGACGAGGCCGACCTCGACCAGCGCGAGCAGGTAGTAGTTGTCGGTGTAGCGGTAGAGGCTCGGGATGAAGGTCGACGGACCGCGGCCGAACCATAGTCGTTGTTTGATATACGGCGTGACGCCCGCGTAGTCCTTCGTGCGCGCCTGCGAGCTGTTGTCGGAGTTGCCGGACGCCGAGGAGAACAGCACCAGGATCGTGCCGAGCAAGCCCGGGACGAGGACCCGGACGGCGGCGGCTCCGACCACCGTCATGAGGTAGGCCGGACGGCGCCGCTGCTTGGGCCAGGAGGGCATCAGCACCGCCAGGACCACGACCAGGCCGATGATCGCGGTGCGGGACACCGTCATCGGGAGGCTGATGACCATGACCGTCACCGGGCCGTAGCGGCGCAGCTTGTTCCGCAGCCCTGTGCCCCAGCGCTTGGCGTCCCCGGCTTGCTGCAGGGCGAAGGGCAGGTGGACCGCGATCACCGCGCCGAACTCCAGCGGCTGCGTCGTGGTCGCCTGCGCACGCAGGTGGCCGCCGCGTGCTCCGGTCGCGGCCGGGTCGACGTTGGTCGCCAGTCCCGGGATGATGACGTGCTCGGTCAGCTGCCAGCCGGAGAAGAACTCGAAGATGCCGATCACGGCCACGACCGTGCCGAGCAGGACCAGGCGGCGCAGCAGCGTTTCGAGGCGGTCCCGCTTCGTGATCCCGGCGGAGGCCACGACCACCAATCCGCACCAGATCAGCATGAGGATCAGGGCCCTGTCAGCAGCCTGCGTCTCCAGAGGGCTGGCCGAGCGGCCGGACAGGCAGATGTAGGACAGGGTGAAGGCGGTGGCCAGGACGCACATCGCCTTGCGGACCGAGCTCGAACCCGGGTCCAGGGACAGCCGTCCGGTGAGGCGTCCGGCCAGAAACCACATGAAGGCCAGGACCGAGAAGACGGTCGCCGGTGCGCCCAGCGCGCCGAGGTTGGCGACGGTCTGGGTGGCCGGAGCCAGCATCACCAGGGTGGCGTAGACGGTCAGGACCGAGGCCGCGTCCCAGCGGGAGGGCTTGGCGTCGGGGTGCACGAGGTCGTGGTGCCGGGTCACCGCCAGGGCGTTGCTGTGGCCCGCGGTGGAACGGCGCAGGCGCGGGGGCGCCGGGGCGCTCACGTTTCGGCGCCCCTCAGCGCGAGCCCGGGTCGCGGTCGGTGACCGCGAGGTGTTCCAGCGGGAGCGGCTCGACGTCGATCCACGGCTCCGTCTCGTGCTCGTGCTCGTCTTCGTCCTCGGGATCGAACTCCGGATCGCGGTAGCGGGGGAGCTGCGCGGCGGAGGACAGAGCGGGGGCGCGGCGGGCGAGGGTGCCGGTGCCGGCCCCGCTGCCGAGGGCAGCGGGTTCGTCGGCGCCGGTGTCGGTGCGTCCGGCGCGTGCCTCACGTCCGCCGCGGCCGCCGCCTGGGCTCGCTGCGCCGCCGGTGTCGTGGCGGCGGGGCAGACCGGCGCGGGCGCGGGCGCGCCGCAGCGCCAAAGACTCGCTGCCGAACACCGCCAGGAACAGGATCGCCAGACCGAACACGCCGGCACCGGCGACGTCCTCGAACTTCGACTTCATCGAGGTGGTCGGCTTCTGCGGCGGGACCACGACCACCGCGCGGATCAGCGTCGAGGGCGGCAGCGAGGCGGTGGTGGTGGTCTGGATCACCGCGAGCTGCTCGATCGCGTACTGGTCGAAGGTCTGCAACTCGGTCAGGACCAGGGCCTGGTCCTTGCCCGTCACGGTCATGGTGAGGAAGGGCCCTGAGGCGTTCGGCGCCAGCACCGCCGAGGCCGGGTCGACGACGCCGCGCGCTGCCAGATCGGCCGCCGACTGGTCCGAACCCAGCCGCCGGGCGAGGAAGTCCGCCATCGGTGTCAGGGAGCTGTCGAAGGCCAGGAACGGATTGCCGGTGCGCTGGTTGGCGCTGGAGGCGGCCGTGGAGTTGAGCAAACTGATCGTCGAGGTGCTCAGATACTTCGACGAGATCATCGTCCACGCCGCCGCGGGCAGCGCGACGGCCACGATCAGCGCGGGGATGGACACGTACCATCGCCGCAGCATGACGCGCAGCATCGTGCCGAGATCCATGGTCCCCCCACGTTTCGCGTTCGGCCTCGCGTGCCGGGTCCGAACGGACACCCGACGGTGGTCCATGATAAGGCCGTATCAGGTCACTGGGAAGGAAACGGACTAGGTCGCCCGTGTGGGGATCTCCCTCCGTTTTCGGGGTTCCGGCCCGAGGCCCGGCGCTGCATCATCGAGGGGTCGGCCGCAGGCACCCGGGCACAGCGCCCGGCCGGACGGAGGGGGGACGAGCATGCGGACACGCGACGACCGCGCCACGGCACCGAGCCGCCGCGACACCAGCCTGGTCGGCGTACTCCGCCGGCGCGCGCGAGCCTGGTGGCTGGCCGTACCGATCCTGGCCGTGACGCTGCTCGGCGGCTACACCGCGACGCACCCGGCGCCCCGCTTCCGCGCCCAGGCAGTGGTCGAGGTCGAGGCACCCTCCGTCGAGCAGGCCCACGCGGACAACCCGAACCCCTACGCGGACCAGAAGGCATCACTGGCAGCGACCGCGGCCCTGATCGCCGAAGGCCTGTCGAGCGGCTCGAGCGCCGCGGAGCTCCACGCGCAAGGCATGTCGGCGGGCTACTCACTGACGCCGCGCAACAGCGGCACGACGCAGGAGCCTTACTACTGGCTGCCAAGGCTGGACATCACGGCGGACGGCCCGAGCGTCCCGGCGGCGGGTGCGTCACTGCGCATCCTGCTCGGCGCCCTGAACGCGGACCTGGACGACCTGCAGAACCGCGTCGGCGTGGACGCCGGCGACCGGGTGCGGACGCAGCTGCTGGTGTCCCCGTCGACGACGGTGATACCGGTGCGCAAGACGCGAGCGCTCGCCGGAGTCCTGCTGATCGGTGGCGGGGCGGCGGCGCTGATTCCCGGATGGGCACGGCGCGAGGCACGGCGGCGGAGCCGGGGCGGGCGGCAGCTGGCTATCGGCGCCGGGTCGGGAGCGGAGTCGGGAGCGGGACCGGAGCCGGTCGGCGCGGTTGGGCGTGTCGGCGGCTGAGGGTTGAGAGCTGGGGATCTCAGGGCTGAGAGCTGAGAGCTGAGAGCTGAGAGCTGAGAGCTGAGAGCCGGGGGTCTCAGGGCTGAGGGCTGGGGGTCTCAGGGCTGAGAGCTGAGGATCTTAGGGCCAGCGTCACCAAGTCCCCCGGACCTACTCCCCGAACAACTCCTCCAGCGCCGTCTCCACGACCTCGATCTCCGGCGTCGGGCAGACCCAGTCGGCGGCCTCCATCGCGGCCAGGAACTCCGGCTCGGGCGCCAGGCCGTATTCGGCGAGGTAGTAGGCGAGGGCGTCGTTCCAGACCCAGGTGCCGTCGGTGCGGAAGTTCATGGGGACCACTTCGCCGCGGGAGGGTTCGACGAAGTCGGGTTCGCTGGCTGTCGTCATGAGCAGTGCCGTGCCTGCTGCGAGGTAGGACAGCGGGGCGGTGCGCTCGGTGGGGGACAGGCGGGGGTGGTCGGGGAGGTAGAAGGGGACGCCGTCGGTGGCGCCGTCGAAGACTTTGGCGATGCGGGTCGCGGTCGGCATGGTCGTCGGGGTCCTATTCCGGAGGGGGCATCCAGGCGAGGATGGTCGGCCAGTAGTGCTCCATGATCACCGATATCGCGGCGTTCAGGGGAGGGGATGCGGGGCGCAGTTCCTTGCCCGGGTGGTCCAGGAGGGCTTGGATCGCTGCCCGGGCGGCGGAGTCGACGGGCAGCGTGGCGCGCAGTTGTTGCAGGGAGGTGCGCATCGCGGTGGTCAGTTTGGACGTGTCGCGCACGATCAGGGTCAGCGGCAGCGGGACGTCGTGGCCGGACAACCGTTGCAGGACCACGGCCTTCTTGCTGAAGTCCAGGCGTTCGCCGGCGTTGAGATACAGACCCGCGAACAGGGTGGTGCGGTCGGCGGCGGTCATGGTGTCCGGGGTCGGGTGGAAGCGGCTCGCGGTCCAGTCCAGGGAGCCCATCAGTTCGGTGCGGTCTTCGTCCGGGAAGCCGAGGTCCCTCAGGCGAGTCTCGACGAAGCCGCGGAAGCGCGCGTACGTCACGTCCGTGGTCACGTTCGTCGGATCCGGGTCCGGCGGCATGTGGTCCTGGCGGGTCTGGCTTCCGAGCCAGGCGGGCAGGGCGATCGCGCGCTGGCGGGCCGGGGCGGGGCGGAAGTGGATGTTGGCGGGGGCGACGAAGCCGTGGGCGAGCATCGTGTCCGCGGCGAGGGTGCGTTCGTGGTGGATGAACGACAGGAAGGTCTGGACCTCCGCCGGGTCCTGCGTCGCCAGCTTGGCGAACAGCGCCGGCATCGCCTTGTCTATGGTCAGGTGCTGGTTGCCGAACCGGGGTCCGGCGGAGGTGCGGACGATGTCGCCGGTGAAGTGGCCGAGCATCAGCGACGTGTTGTGGAACAGCATGCGCTGGTTGCCGTTCGGCTTGACCTCCGGCTGCGGGACGGCGCCGGGCACGGAGTGCGACAGCCGGTCGTCGAAGCCCGGGGCGACCGCGAGCCGGTCCATGTGGTCGGGCCCGAGCCGGACGGATCCCAGATGCGGCTCGCCGTTGACCAGCGTCAGCGGCCGGGTCAGGAGCGAACCGGAGCGAGTGTCGCTGACCCAGACCTTTTCGTTGTTCTGCAGGCGGGTCGTGATGGTGGTCAGAGCCTGCTCGGCGGGGGTCGGCGAGTCGGGGGAGAAGGCGACGGGGTCGTGCGGGACGGGGTCGCCGTGCGGTTCCTGCGGCGCGCTCGGGTCGTGCAAGTTCGGATCGTCTGCACTTGGATCATGCGTGTCCGGACTCAGCTGATGCAGAGCTTCCCGCAGATCGTCGCGATGCGCAGGAACGTTGTCCGCCAACGTCTTCACGGTTTCGTCGTTCAGCAGATCCGACAGCTTGTCCCGCATCGTGTTCATGTGCGAGTCGATCAAATGCCGCTCGAACAACGTGTTGCTGGTGCGGAGCACACCGGCCAGCGTGCGCAGCGGTGCGTGAGCGGCGTCGGGCCACGCTCCGATCTCGGCTTCGGTGCGCGGCAGCGTCCGCGTGAGCAACGTCAGCGCGGCCGTCCGCTCGAGCTTCGTGCCCGGCGCCAGCTCCAGCTTGACGTCGCCGTCCGGCGAGAACCGCCGCCACGCCCCGGTCTCAGGGGACTTACGCTTCGGCGTCGGCCGCGGCACGCCGGTGTCGTCGTACTTGTACAGGTTCTCCGAGACGTACGTGTTGCCCTTCCGGTCCGCCCACGCCTTGTCGTTCGGCGCGATGACGTCGACGCCCAGCTCCTTGGCCAGCTCGTGCGCGTAGCCGTGGTCGTCCATCCCGGTGTAGCAGGAGAACAGCCGGATCGGCCGCTTGTCCTTGGCCCAGGAGTCGTTCGCGCGGACGAGCGCGGCCATCTCCTTGACTGACAGGTGGCCGTTGCCGACGTGCACGGAGCCCGGCGAACCGTGGAGCGCGACCGTGAAGTACCGCCGGTCCGGACCCGCCTTCATCGCGTCGATCGCGGACTTCAAGTGGGCGTCCGCGGGGTGATTCGCGTTGCGGATCCACAAGACCTCATCCGTGCCCTCGGTGAAGTTCTTCTGGAACTGCTCGACCCAGGCGGTGCGCGTTTTGGTGTCCGCGAAGTCGTGCCCGATGTGCACCTGGAACGCGCCGGCGTCGCGCCGCAGCCGCAGCTCGACGATCGAGACCCGGGCGAAGGCCTGGCCGGTGGCGTTGGCGAGGTCGGTGTGCTCGAACTTCTGCCGCTGCTCCGGCGGCAGCGAATCGGTGAACCTGGTGACGGCGGCGTGCAGGTCGTTGACGGCCGCTAGATGCCCGCGGTCGTCGGTCTGCTTGCCCACGGCCTCGGCCTTGTCGACGACGTCCTGGTAGCCGGCGTGGCTGCGGAAGGCGGCGTACTTCGGCTTGTCCATGTTCGTCAGCGCGTCGCCGACGGCGGTGATGTCCTCCTGGTGCTGCTTGATGACCGCGAACGGTTGCGGCTCTTCGTCGACCAGCGCTTCGCGCAGCTCCTCGGCGGTTTCGGGCATATGGATCGCGATCAGGTCGGGCAGCTCGCCGATCCGGTCGTGCGGCAGCCCGACGGCGTCGGCGAGCTGCCGGACGTGCTCGGCGGTCACCTGGTGCCAGGGCAGGTCCGCGCCGGTCGCCAGACGGCCGATCGTGCTCAGGGTGTAGTCGGTGCCCAGCGGCAGATGCTCGGAGCGCTGGGCCCAGTCTCCGTACACCGCCAGGACGCCGTCGCCGTAGCCGGTGACGGCGCCGTCGTCGGGGTGGACGTCGAAGTGCTCGAGGGCGCCGTCGTGGAACTTGATCTCGTGCGGGCCCTCCTCGCCGGTGTGCACGGCGACGAAGTCGGCGTGGTCGAGCAGCTGCCGGCCGGCGTCGGTGAGGTCGACCGTGCCGTCCTCGTGCTGCTCGCCGAGGTGGTATCCGATCTCGGCGGCGTTCGTGCCGGCCTCGCGGATGTTCATGCCGACCATGTCGCGGCGGGTGGTCAGGCGGAGCATGACGCGGTCGAAGCGATCATCGTTGTAGAGGTTCGCGCCCTCGCGGTTCGAGGCGGTGTAGAGGCCGCGGCCGAGGTGGATCCAGCCGAGCTTGTTCAGCGGCTGGATGTGGCCGTTGAGGTGGGCCACGGCGGTGCGGATGTCGACGAGTCGGTAGACGGTGGTGCCGGCCGGGACGGTGTGGACGGTGACCGCGTCGTCGCCGGGCTGGATGAAGGGCGCGAGGAGCGGAGCGACGGAGGCGTGGGTCGGCGCGGCGAACGGCACGGGCTCAGGGCCGCGGACTTCCTGCACGGCATGCAGGACGTGGTCGCGCGACGTCAGACCGGGCACGCGCTCCAGGAGCGCGGCTTCGGGAACCGAGCCGGGGGACAGGCTCACGCGCATGATCAGGCGGCGGAAGTCTTCGGCCGAGGTGTCGCGAGCCAGGGTCTCCAGCCGGGTCAGCTCGTCGGGAGTGAAGCGGCTGAGCTCGTCGCGGGTGGCGTTGTCGAGCGGGATCGCGTCGAGGGCCGGCTCGTCATCGTGAGGCTGGGGCTGGGGCTCGGGTTCTCGGTGTTCGTCCTCTGCGATGGGGGGCGCGGGCATCGGCGGCGACTCGTGCGGCGCGGTCACCACCGGCTCGTGCGGCGCCACGACCGGCTCATGCGGCTCTACGACCGGCTCGTGGGGCGGCACCACCGGCGCCACCACCGGCTCCGGCTCGCCCCGCAGCTCCCGCAGCTTCGCCGCGGGCACCCCGAGCGCCTCGGCGCCGGCGGCGTCCACGTGCACCAGCACGTCGACCGTCGTCGAGCGCGGCGCGCCGCCGCGTCCGAAGTCCAGCCTCAGCTCCACCGGCACGTGCACCGCGTACAGACCGCCGGGCTCGCGGTCCCAGCGCGGCCGGGCCTCGGTGGTGCGCGTCTGGCTGGTCTTCTCGCGCACCTCGGTGGCGCGTCCGAGGCCGGCGCGCCCGCCGACCGTCACCCCGTGCGGGGTCACGCCGCTGGCCGCGAGCTGGCCCTTGGACTCCTGCTTCGTGCTGTCGGAGTGCTCGACCGTCGTGCCGACGTCGCGGTGGCTGAAGGACTCGCGCTCGGCGCCGGCCTTGAGGAACGCCACGCTCTTCGGCGCCTTCAGCGTGCCCTCGACCAGGACGCCGCGCTTCATCAGCAGCGTGCGGCCGCCGAGGTCGACGCCGCGGAACTCGGCGCCGCCGGGCTTGAGCACGTCGTGCAGCGAGGCGCCGAAGCTGCCCTTGCTCAGCACCGCCGTGTCCTGCGGCGAGTGCCGCTGCTCGGTGCCGCCGGCTTCGCGGAACAGCGCGCCGAGCTTGTCCTGGCCGTGCCAGTCCAGGGCGACCGCCCTCGGCGACAGCGCCGGCTTGGCCGGGGGTTCGGTCGGCGGTTCGGTCCGCGGCTCGGTCGTCGTGTCGAGAGCGTGCGTCCTGGGCTCGAAGACCCGCAGCTCGCTCACGTAGCTGCCGTCGACCGTCTTCTGCAGCGCCTCCGGCGGACGGTCGCCGAAGTGCAGGTTCCACATCGGGTGCGAGATCCGGGTGATCGTGTACGTGTACTCGACGTCCTGGCGGTATTCGTCCACTGACTCGCCCGAGAAGCGCAGCCCGCCGGACTCGATGTCGCGCCGGGCGCGGGTCTCCACGTCGGCGGAGCCGCCAGAGCGGGTGTGGGTGGCCGAGACGGTCAGGTGCGGGGTGTCGACGCCGAAGGTCGCGGCGCCGGAGGTGGTCTTCGAGCCGCCGGAGCGTTCGCTGGACGTCGCCACGTCCGCGTTGTACATCTTCGCGCCGCCGCTGGAGTTGGTGTCGTGCAGCACCGGGCGTCCGACGGTCCGCGCTTGGATCCGCAGCTCGTACCGGCCGCCACTGGCGGTGACGATCGGATGCGTCAGCCCGCCGTCACTCAGCTTCCTGATCTGCGAGGCGAGCGTCGGGGTCTGGAGCAGATCGCGCACCTGCTCGTTCAGGTCGCTGTCGCCGAACGCCGCATCGGCCTTGGCGGTCGCCTCCAAGCCCAAACCGCCGTCCGGATGCGCGCCGACCGGACCGAACAGCATGCCGGACTTCAGCGCCGGGGACGGATCGCCCTCGCCGGGCGCCTTGAAGTTCTCGAAGACCTTCTCGGCGGTGTCCGCCGGGAAGTCGAAGTGCTCCTGCCGGTTGTGCAGCTCGCTCAGCGGCACCATGACCAGCGTCTCGCCGACCGTCTCGATCGGGCTGTCGCCGACACCGGTGACCCGGTGCCGCACCTGCGTGCGCACCAGCGCCATCTGCACCGTCTTGGCGGTCATCAGGCGCGAGGTGTTCTCGCCGCGTCCGGTGTTCGAGCCCTGAGCCGTGTCCCGCGAGTGGCTGACCGTGACGCCGCCGGTGAGGTCGTCGCCCGCGCCACCGCCGAATCCCGAGCCGCCCTTGCCCTGCCGGACTTCCACGTCGTGGTCCACCGCGGTACCGGCTTCGCCGTGGCTCTCGACGTAGACCGAGAGGGTCTTGAGCACCTGCGGCCGTCCGGTCGGGGTGACGTCCCAGTGCACGCCCGGCGCGACCCGCACGCCGCCGCCGGAGAGCAGCGGCAGTTCCGCGGCGAAGCGTCCGGAGCCGAACTCCGATGCCAGATCAGGGTTCTTCTTCGCGATCTCGGTGCGCAGCGTGTCCATCCCGCCGCCGTTGACCGCCATGTGGATCGGCGTCGTGGCGAGCGGGGAGTGTTGGTGAGCCTCCAGCGGACGTAGGGGCAGCGGCTTGCCGAGCCCGTGCGCGGTCTTGACCAGGTCCGAGGAGACCCACAGGTGCACGCCGCCGTCGACCGCGCCCTCGATCGGCTTCTCGGCGTGCTCGAGCTTCCAGCTGAGCCTGCCGCCGACGTCGAACAGCGTGCTGCCGCTGAGGCTGCGCGTGTACTGCCGCACGCCGCCGGACACCGTCGAGCGCGACGCTTTCGTTTGCCGACCGGTGATCGTGGCGTTGAACAGACCGTTGCTCTTGCCGACGCCGAGTGAGGTGTTCAGCGCCAGGTCCTGCTGCTTGGAGCTGCGAATCCTCGAGGTCTGCGACGCCTGGTGGACGGAGATCGGCATCAGCTTGTCGTCGGTACCCAGCGACGTGGCATCCTCGGGCTTCAAAGAGCCGAGAGACAGCCGCAGCGGCACGTCCTTGCCGTCGATCCGCAGCTTGACCGTCACGCCCTCGCCGGCCAGCGCGTCGGCGCGCTGCACCAGACCCGGACCGGAGACCGCGGTGACGATGCGGCGCCAGTTCTCGTGCTTGTCGCCGGTGCCGTGCAGGAAGGAGCCGGTCGGGTCCTCCTCGAAGAGCTTCGCCAGATCGCCGGTCGCCTCCTCGGGCAGATGGTCGGCCAGCTTGGTCGTGAGGTCCTGGTAGAGCCCGTCGAGGTTGGAGATCCTCTTGACCTGGCCGAGCGGCAGACCCTCGGAGGTCATCAGGTGCGGGTCGAGGCTGGCGGTGTCCTCGGTGGCGCCCTTGCGCTCCGGCGTCCCGTCCGCGCTGATCAGCCGCGCGTGGTCGGCGGGGCGCAGCCGGATCCAGGCGGTGGCGTCCGGGACGGTGAAGTGCTCGGTCTGGTCGCCGACGGCGATGTGCAGATCGAGCTTGGACTCCATCTGGTAGGAGGCGTTGGTGTCCTCGGCGCGCACGGTGCGGGTCACCGTGTACGCCGACTCCAGGCTCGCGGTCTCGGTCCGTGTGCTGTTGCCGGTGACGCCGAGTGAGGCGCTCGCCGATCCGTCGTGAGACTTCACGCCGCCGGTCAGGCTGGACGGCAGACCGCCGCCGCGTCCGGTGCTGACGCCCTGCTTCACCGTGTGCCGAGCGACGGTGTCCATCTTCAGACCGGCGCGGGAGGCGCTGACCTGAGTCAGGGTCTTGGCTTCGGCGTGGGCGCCGAGGGTGATCGGGACGGTCTTGCCGGTGCTGTCCTTGGCGGTGATCGACGTGGTCAGCCCGGCGCGGCGGAGCGGGTCGGTGCTGTGCAGGCTCGCGACGTTGTGCGGCGAGGACAGCTCGGCGAAGTAGGTGTCGACGTCGGCGCGGGTCTTCTCGTCGAGCGTCAGCCCTCTGGTATGCAGACCGCTGAGGAATCCGTGCTTGAGCTGGTCTCCGTAGCCCGTCCGCTCGCTGAGCAGGTGGTCGATCGAGGGGTCGTCCAGCGGCCGGGTGATGGCGTGCGGAGTGGTGTCGACGCCCTCGGTGCTGGTCAGGTGGTCCTGGATCCGCAGCTCGACGGTGTGCGCCGGGCTGTCGGCGGGCGGCACGTCCTGGAGCCAGTGGCCGCTCGCGGGATCGGTGACCTCGATGTGGACCTGGGTCTGGACCGTGTGCCGTGCGGTGCCGTCGGAGGGGTCGAGGTAGATGTCGCCGCCGAACGCCTCCGAGGAGGTCAGCTCCCGGCTGCGGATGCGCGACGTGCCGGTGTTCGCCCCGACGCTGAGCGGTCCGAAGCCGGTCTTGATGCCGCCGTCGACGGTCAGGGTGCGGCTGGTGCCGTGGCTGGCGCCGCCGTCGTCGCCGGTGCGGAACATCCGGCTCTCGTTCTTGGCGGTCGCCGCGGATTCCTCGACCCGCTCCGGATCGCTGGTGAGCAGGGCTTTGAGACGCACGGCGTAGGCATGGCCGTCGCGGGTGACGCGCAGCGTCAGACCGCCGTCGGCCATCGCGCCGAAGCCCTCGCGCAGCTCGGTCGGCAGCCCGACTTCGAAGTGCAGCGGTCCGCGGCCGGGAATCAGGGCTCGTAAACGCGTCTCGATCTGCTCGTGACCGCCGAAGTTGGTCGGGGTGAACAGTCCCGGCAGCTTCTTGGCGTGGGCACGCGAGGCCGCTATGTGCTCGGGCGGGAGGTCGTGGCCGAGCGCCGGTCGCGGGGTGTCGGCGCCGTGCAGCCGGCGGCGCATTGGACCAGCGAGGAAGTCCGGGTTCTGATACCGGCCGTCGCCGGAGCCGGCGGCGCTGAGCAGCCGCTTGAAGGAGTCGGCGTCGGTGCCGCTTTCGTCGGCGTGCGGACGCAGGCGGTTCCCGAGCTGGCGGTAGAACGTCTCGGGATCGCCCTGACCGCGCCGGTCGTAGGAGGAGTGCGCGAGCTTGGCGACCTGCATGGCGCGGCGCATGTTCCGCACGGTGCCGACGTCCGGGTTCGCCGGCGCGTGCTCGCCGAAGGCGTGGTAGTAGAGCAGGGCGGCGTCGCGCTCGATGGCGTGCCGGTCGGACCACGGGACGTAGGCCTCGTAGCGCACGCGCGACCAGGGCGCGCGGACGAAGCCGCCGTCGTCGTGGGACAGCGCGCCGTCCAACGCGCTCAGGCTGCCGCCCTTACGGGCCCGGTTCGCCGCCGCAGCCAGGGTCCTGACACCGGCCTCGACATCGTGGCCGGGACCGAGGAGCTGGTGGACCAGATCGGTGAAGTCCGAGACCTGCGGTTCACGGCGGGGGTCGGTGAAGGCCGGGAACTTCGTGAGGTTGACCGCGGCGAGCTTCTTCAGCCCTTCCGGCGGGACGAAGCCGCCGAGGCTGTCGGACAGGGTCTTGGCCTGATCGTCGGTGATCTCGGTGCGGGGGCGCAGGGGAGCGGTGCGCGCCGGACGCGGTGTGGTGGGAGTGGTCGCGGCATCGCGGGTTTCAAGATGGCGCGCCATCGCCGAGGCGGACAGGCGCTGGTTCGGATGCGCCGCCCGGAACGAGCCGACGTTGGTGCTGAGGCGCTGGACGAACGCGAGCTGCGATTCGTCGCTGCCGCGCTGAAGACCGAGTTGGCGACCGAGGTTTTCCAGGTCGGCGTAACGGATGGGGCGTTCCAGCGCGGCGGCGTGCGCGGGCAACACTTCGCGGTGAGTCTCGACGGTCTTCCACAGAGCGCTGAGTTGCGTGTGGGCTGCGGGGTCGACGGGGTCCGCGGGATGGAAGCCCATGTCGTCGGCGACGGTCAGGACGTCGGTCCAGGTGCGGGCCTCGTGCTCGGTCGGCAGACGGTCCGAGGTGAATGCGCGCGGTACTTCGCCGGTCTGGGTGTCGCGGGCCTTCGCGTACTCCAGGTGCGTGCGCCAGGCGTGTTCGTCGATCGGGCCGAGGGTCTTGAGCGCGGTGTACTCGTCGCTCAGCTTCCTGATGCGGTCCGGGGTGATGGTCGCGTCGGGTCCGAAGCGGTGGCGGACCAGGTCCTGGACATGCGAAGGCCGGACCGTGCTGCTTCCCTGCTCGGTGCGCGCCAGCATCATGACGTTGTGCGCCTGGCGGATCGACGGCACGTCGGAGGGCGCGGTGTCGGGGAACAGCGAGCGGTGGATGGCTGACAGGTTGTGCGCCGTGACCGCGTCGACGGACAGGCCGGCGCCTCTCGCGTTCGCTGTGACCGGGTCATAGACATACGCCGAGGGAGTCATGCCGGGCGGCTGTGCGTCGTATCCGCCGTGCTGCGACCGCGACCGCGAGCCGGAGAGCACGTGAAGGGCCTGATTCACCTCGGAACCGGCCGGTGCGTGCTGGAACATCCATTGCACGGTGTCCGGGGTGAGCACCTTGTCGAGCGCGGTGCGCGCGGATTCCGAGACCTCGAAGGCCTTCTCGCTGTCGCCGCCGGTCTGGCTGATCAGGTGGCGCCAGTCGTTCACGATCTTCTGCGTGACGGGGTCCGCGCCGGCCAGCGTGTCGCCGAACGACCCGGCGAGGGCGCGGCTCAGCACGGTCAGTGCGGGCTTGCGGCCGAGGTAGTCGTATTCGGTGTCCAGGCGGATGGGGGTCCTGGAGACGCCGCCGTCGGCTTGCACGGAGTGCGGCGAGAAGACGCGGTACGCGCCGTCGGCTTCCTTGACCGGCTTGTACGTGCCGTCGGGGCGGCGAACCAGGGTGCTGGCATACGGCTTGCCGTTGAACACGCCCCACACGACCGTGTTCGGTGCCTTGACCTCGACGCCGAGCAGGTCGGCGAGCTGCTGGGCGAAGCCCTCGTCGTGCTCGCCGGTGTTGCAGGCGATCAGGCGGATCGGGCGCGGGTTGGCGGCCCACTCCGGGGTGTGCTGGAGCAGGTTGGCCATGTCGCGCGCCGAAAGGGTCGCCTTGCCGACGTGGACCTGCTGCGGCGAGCCGTGCAGGACGACCGAGAAGTGGTCGGGGTCGGGCAGCATCGTCCTGGACGTGGCGTGCGTCTGCATGTCGTGCTGGGACTGCGGATCGCGGATCCAGATGCCGCTGCCGTCGGGGCGCGCCTCGACGTACTCGGCACGGAAGCGCGCCGCCTCGTCGGGGTGCTGGAACGCGGGCAGGTCGCGCTTGTCGATCTCCGGGTCCGCGCCGTATTTGCGCAGCTCGTCGGACAATCGGCGATGGAAGCGCGAGCCCTGGATGGACGTGCGCACGTCGTCCGGTTGCAGGTGGGCGATGTTGATGTGCAGCTGGCGCAGGATGTCGCGGCGTTCCGGATGCTCCGCCGCGGCGCCCGCGTGCCCGATCAGGTCGCGGAAGTGCGCCGGTGGCAGATGGGAGACGAGCGGACCGAGTTCGTCGAACTCGCGCGTGGTCTCCACGGCGTCTTCGTGGAACCACTTCAGGGTCGCGGGCGGTTCGGGATACGGCGTGCCGTAGTGCGGATCGTCGGTGGCAGAGGGCTGATGCGGTTCGTCCGGCTGCTCGTGGACGTGCCGAACCAGCTCGTCGATGGTGACCTTGCCGGTTTCCGGGCTCAGCGCGTAGGCCCGGTCCGCCATGTTCTGAGTCCAGGCCTTCGGATCCGTGACGGTTCCGAGCTCTGGATGCCGTCCGGCTAGCTGGTTGCGGAACTCGGCCATGTCCTGGAGCGTCAGCGGCCGGTCGGAGACGGCGTTGCCCGGCGTCTTGCGGTAGAGCCCGACCAGCTTCCACAGCCCGCGTTCCTGCTCGGGGCTCACCTCTCCGAGTTCCTTCTTCAGCGCCATCACGTCCACCGCGCGGTCCCAGCGGGCGGCGTGCTGGGCCGCGGAGAGCCTGAGCAGTTTGCGGGACGGCGGCCGGGGGCTCATGCTGCCGGCGAACTTCTCGGGGTCCTCGCCCTTGGGGATCGCTTTGGCGTACTCGGCGTGGCGCCGGTAGGCGCCCGGGGTCAGGTCGCCGCGGCGCGTGACGGCGGTGTGGTCGCCGATCAGCGTCGTCAGGTGCGCGGGGTCGTAGTTGCCCTCGTCGCCGATCCGGAACTCGACCAGGTCGCGCAGCGCCTTGGGCACCCACATCGGATCGGTGCGGGTGTCGCCGGGCGAGGTGGCGTGCAGCAGGTCCAGGACCTTCGCGGCGTCGCGCACCTGGTCCGCATCCGACATGAAGGTGTCGCCGAACAGCAGCTTGTGGACGCGGGAGATGTCGCGCGCCTGCTCCGGCTCGATGTTCCGGAGTTCGGCCCGGGTCAGGGTCTGGCGCAGCTGGCGGTCCTCCGGCAGGAGGGAGAAGTCGTGCCCGACCTCGGTGTGCGTGGTGGCGTTCGGGAACAGGCCGCTGTCGTGCAGATAGTCCTTGATCGGACGCGGGATCGACTGGTTCCGGCCGATCGAGTCGCCCCTCTTGGACGGCGTCTGGAAGCGGCCGGAGACGACGATGTCAGGCTTCGGATACTCGTGGTTCGGCCAGGTCTCGTGCATCGTGTGCAGGACGGCGTGCCAGACCTGCTCCCGGTGCTCCGGCGCGGCCTTGTCGACGATGTCCATGACCGAGGGCAGGTGCAGCACGCCTTCGCGGTTGACCACCTCGCGGTGCAGGACGGTGACCGCCGCCTGGACGGTCTTGGCAGGGTCCAGATACGTCGGGACGTGCTCGGCCGCGGTGTCCGGTTCGGCGTGCTCCGCCTCGGTGCCGGCGGGCGGCTTGGTGGCGTCGGACAGCCAGCTCGACTCCGAACCGGTCTCCAGGTGCTCCTTGGTGATGGTGGTGAACCAGTGGCGTGGCGCCTGCGCGCCGCCGTCGGGCGCCCCGGCTCCGCGCGCCAGCTTGTCGAAGGACCAGGCGGTCGGGCCGGTGCGGGTGATGACCTCGCTGCGGACGTCGCGGCTGGAGAACCGGACGTGGTCCTGCAAGGGCTTGAAGGCCTCGAACAGGTCAGCCTTGCCGCGCGCGTGCTTCTCGGCCATCACCTCGCGCAGCGGGGCGGTGTAACGCTCCTTCAGGCTGGCGCGGTAGTCGTGCACGATCCGGTTGCCCGGCGGGGCGATGAAGGCCGAGTTGTTGATGCTGCCGTTCAGGCTGGAGATGCCGAACTGGCCGTGCGCCTGGTCGCCCTCGACGGTGTCGACCAGCTCGGCGAGCTTGTCGGTGGCCTTGTTGTCGCCGTCGGTGTAGACGCCGCCGAAGCGGTGCAGGATGTCCAGACGGAGCAGGTCGCTGGCGCCGGCGTAGCCGGATCCGGTGGTGCGGGCGCGTTCGGTGGCGATCTCGGTGTGCAGCTCGGCTTTGTCGCCGCCGGCGAAGACCTCGTCGAGGTTGGCGAGCTTGACGTTGTGGTCGCCGGCCCAGTCCAGCATCTGCTGGACGTGCTCCTGGCGCTCGGTGCGCGGGGCGTCCGGATCCAGCGCGCGGAGCTGGTCGATCTCGTTGCGGGGGACGTCGGTCCACAGCACCGAAGTGAAGCCTGTCTTGTCGGCGTTCGCCCCCATGGTCTTCATGAAGTTGGCGCGGTCGCCCTTGTCGGCGTGCAGCGGTCCGCCGAGCCAGATGCTGTGCAGGAGCTTGGGGATCCGAGGCGGGGTGTGCGCGGTTCCGGCTCCGGTGAACAGGTCGCCGAGGTCGTGCGGCGGGCCGTCGGGGCGGGCCAGGTCGATTCCGTCGAAGAACTTCGCGGAGTTCTCCGGCGGCAGGTTGTCGAGGTGGTGGGCGGCGAGGAAGGCGGGCTTGTCCGGGACGGCGCGGACGCCCATGACGTCCGGGCCGGCGGTGGATTCGAAGCCGTCCGCGGGCCGGGGCGGGGCGTTGTGCGCGTGGCCGGCGCGCTGCATCAGGGTACTGACGTCCTGGTGCGGCTCGTGCGGGGTGGTCGGGCGCGGGGGGCGGTGGGCGGCGACGCCGGTGTCGGTGCCGGTCTGGTCGTGCGCGCCGCCGGCCAGGCGGTGCAGGGCGTTGCCGACCGAGCCGGTGGGCTTGCGGGACAGGGCGCTGTGGCCGCCGCGCGAGGAGACCGGGACGCGCCGCGCGGGTTGCTTGGGTGCGGTGTCGGAGGACGTGGAGGGCTTAGAGGGCTTGGAGGCGTCGTCGGGTGAGGTACGCCGCGCCGGCTTCGGGCGGTCGCCGGGCAGCGGGTGCGGGGTGCGCCGGCTGAGCTTGGACAGCGGCTTCGTCTCCGGGCGCAGGGCGCGGTAGTGGTTGCGGCCGTCCTCGGTGGTGACCCGGTGGACGTAGACCCGCTTGGCGGAGTCGCCGTTGAGGTGGAAGGCGGGCTTGTCGCCGCTGACCACGACCACGTCCAGGCCCAGGGTGTGCGCGACCGCCTGGAGCATCTCGCCGCCGAGCGGGGTCTCGGCCAGGGTGCGCTCGCGGATCGCGTAGTCGAGCAGGTCGCGGTGTTGCGGGACGTCGCCGCCGGCTTCGACCTTCGCCTTGGCGTAGGCGGTGAGCTGGGCCATGCCCTTGTCGCCGTCGGCGGAGTAGTGGTTCTCCAGTGCGGACAGGACTGTCGCAGGGTCCTGTTCCAGGCGGTTGTTGAGCTCCCGGATCGGGTCGGCGACGGGCCGGGGCGCCGGGGTGGCCAGGTCCAGGGCGTCGAGGTGCGAGCTCGACGATGCCTTGGGCGGGCCGAGGCGGTCCAGGACGGTGCGGGCGCCGTCGGCGGACAGCTCGCCGAGCAGGACGCCGGAGCCGGGGCGGGTGTCGGTGCTGTTTCCGGTGACCTGGTCGGCGATGCGGTTGCGGAACTCGCGCATATCGCCGGGGTCGTTCAGGTTCAGGCCCTCGGCGTGGATGCTCTGCTTGGCCACGCCCTGGCTCAGCGCCGAGTCGGCGAGCGAGGCGACGGTGCAGTCGCCTTCGCCCGCGACCTCCTTGGAGACGAACTTCTCGCCGCCGCTGCCCAGTGCGAGGCGGACTTCGGGCGGTTCGCCGCCGACGATCGGCTCGCTGACGGTCTGGCGCGGGTCGTAGACGGAACCGAGGTGGTCGACGCTGCCGTCCGGGTGGACCATGCGGAAGCCGGAGCCGCCGTCGGTGCCGGGGACGCGGATCGAGCCGTAGGGACCGGTCTCGACGGCGCCGTGCGGGACGACTATGTCCACGCCCTTGTCGGCGGCGAGGGTGCGTATACCGTCGAGCTGGGTCGGGGGGACGTCTTCGAGCACGGTGAAGCGCGGCTTGGGGGCGCCTTCGGGGTGGTTCTCCAGGGCCTTGTCGATGACCGGGCCGAGGCGTTCGTTCAGGGGCGGGGTGCCCTCGGGGTGCGTGACGTCCGGGTCGCCGTACCAGACGGTCTTGGTGCCGTCGGTCGAGCCGGGTTGGCGGCGGATGTTGAAAGAGAAGTCATTCGTGCCGGTCTTGTCCTCTGTGTAGGCGCTGTTAAGGCGGACCCAGCTGTCGCCGTTGAGGAAGTCCTCGTTCATGTGGAAGTCGTCGAACGGCTTGACCTTGACGCCGGGCGCGCGGTGCAGACCGCCCATCGCCGCGCCGAGCGCCGCGCCCTGGAGCAGGCTCAGGCCGTCGATCGGCTGGCCGTTGATGCCGTCCATGATCAGCGAGGTCACGGTGTTGTTGGCGACCTGCGTGGCCATGTTGGCCCACTTGGGCGGTGCCCAGACCAGCTTGGAGGCGTCGGTCACGCCGGCCTCGGCGGACTTGAAGAACTTCGGGGCGCCCTTCATCAGGGCTCCGGTGAGCGCGCCGTCCACGGCGCCGCCGATGGCGCCCATCTCGATGGTGTTCAGCGACAGGTTGCCGTCGAAGCCGGAGCGGTCGCGCTTGACCAGGACCTGGTAGCCCTGCACCGCGAGGTCGCCGGCCTCCATCATCGCGGTGTTGGTGACGACCTTCTCGACCATCTGCGTCAGCAGCTTGGGCACGGTGGTACGGATCGCGGCGACCCCGGCCTCGGCGATCGCCATCGTGGCGCCGAAGGTCTCCGGGGCGTTGGCGATGGCCTCGGCGATCATCGGCGCCATGATCGCCATGTTGATGACGGCGGTGCCCTTGCTGTACTCGGCTTGCAGGGCGGCGTCGTGGATCTCTATGGCCATCGCCCGGGCACCGACGGACATGCCGGGCATGCCGTTGTTGACGACGTCGCGCAGGTTGTCGGTGTACTGCGTCATCGCCGGGCCCGCGTTGGACACGTTGGCCAGCCGGACCGTCTCGACCATGTTGGAGTTGACCGAGTCGATCTTGGTGCTCAGGTTGTTCACGTGTTCGCCGAACGCGGCGATCTTGTCCTCGTCGGCGTCGGGCCACTCGGAGCCGGTGAGCTTGAAGAGCCAGCGCAGCGGCTCGGGGAGGTCGATGCCCATGTCAGGATGCCAGGGTTCTGTCAGGGTCCGGTCAGGCTTCGGTCAGGCTTCGGAATGCGGCGTCGGGTGCGGGGTGGTGTGCGGACCGCCGGCGGGACCGCCGCCCGGCGGCAGGCCGAGGCTCGAACCCAGACTGCTGACACCCTTGAGCGAGGCGTCGTCGGTCGCGCGGTAGTCGGCGGCCATCCGGATCATGCCCTGGCTGATGCCCCGCACGCCGTCCCGCGCGCCCTTGACGCTGTCGGCGAGGTTGCGCACCTGCGTGACGTAGTTCTCGCGGAACCCGCGACTGAAGTCGTCGTTCCCGATGCCGATATCGCCGGCGAGCAGCGCGTACATCTCGTCGTGGACCGAGGACATGTCGGCGACATGGCCGTCGAAGGCCCGGCCGTGCTTGTCGAGGTCGTCCGGATCAGCCTGGATCGAGGTCATGAAGAACTCCCGCGCAGGAACTCGGAGATGTCGAACTTGCCCGCCATGATGTCCTCGAAGGGCAGCACAGCACCCTCCCGCACCGGCGCCATCGCATCGGCGACCTCAGCGGCGTACACACCACGAGCGGCGGCGATCGTGTCCAACAACAGCCGCGAAAGCTCCGCCGGCGCCATGTCGCGATAGGCACCGGTGTGAAAGGTGAGCTCAGTCAACGCCCCACCGGCACCCAACCCCACCGTCAGCGACCGATCCCGCGACCGCACACTGACGGACAACTCGGAGACCCGCCGCTGCGCATCAGCGATGACCGCCATCCGCCGCTCGGAATCCGCGACCAGCTCCGCGAGCTTCGCACGATCGAACGCCAGGCGCGGGTGGCCCGGGGGGACTTCATCGGCGGCGGTCATGGGCGGAGGCTTTCGATAAGGACAACCGGCTGCGAGCCGGCGGCGCACGAGATGGCGCGCGCCGAAAGGGAAACAGGGCGCGAGCAGGTGGTGCGCGGGTGGTTGTGCTTGGCGCGGCTGCCGAGTGCAGGGTGTGAGCCGGTGGTGCACAAGATGGTGCGCGCGGTCAGGAAGGTAGAGCGCGGATGGCTGTGCTCGGCGCGGCTGCCGAGTGCAGGGTGCGAGCCGGTGGTGCAGGAGATGGTGCGCGCGGTTTGGAAGGTAGAGCGCGGGTGGCTGTGCTCGGCGCGGCGATCGCTCGTGCAGAAGCCTGATTCACCTGTGCCCGAGCGCGCCGGGACCGCGGCCCGGTCGGTGACCGAGCCGCGGTGTGGGTGGGGGCGGTTCATCGGCGGGTGCCGGGGTCGGGGAGGGTGCCGAGGACGCCGCCGAGGGCGTTGCTGGTGGCGCCCCAGACTTCTTCGTCTTCGGTGAGCCAGGTGTTGCGTTCGCGTTCTTTGTTCTGGCCTTGGCCGCCGTTGCCCATGCCGCCCATGCCGCCCATGGGCATGCCGCCTTCGGCGCCTCCTTCGGCGGTGCGGGCTGCGGCGGCTTCGTCAGCTGCGGTTTTTGCTGCCAGGTCGGCTGCGTTGGGGTTGATGCCGTTGGTGCCGTTGCCGGTGAAGTTGCCGGCGCTGCCGGTGCCGGAGCTGCCTCCGAGGCCGCCGGTGCCGAGGCCGCCGGGTCCGAAGGCGCCGTCGCCGAAGGTGCCGGAGCCGCCGCCTGGGCCGCCGGTGCTGAAGTTATCGCGGGGGAGGCTGGAGAATTCGGACGACGGGGGTCGGATGCCCGACAGCAGGCTGGTCGGTGGCGGGGTGAAGGTGGTGCCGCCGCCGAAGCTGCCGGAGCCTCCGCCCAGACCGCCGAGACCGCCGCCGCCGAGGCTTCCACCGCCGAGGTCGCCGCCGCCTCCGCCGAAGCTGCCCGAGCCTCCGCCGAGACCGCCCAGCCCGCCGCCGCCAAGGCCGGAGCCTCCGCCGAGGTCGCCGCCTCCGCCGAAGCTGCCGGAGCCGCCTCCTCCGCCGCCGAGCAGGTTCTTGTTGCCGCTGAGGTCGTCGCCGCCGCCGAAGCTGCCGCTGCCTCCTCCGCCTCCGCCGCCGAGGTCCTTCAGGTTCGGGTCGTTGCCGCCGCCTCCCCCTCCGTCGCCTCCGCCGCCGCCTCCATCGCCGCCGCCCCCGCCGCCTCCGTCGGGGCCCGGGGTGATGTTCGGGTCCTTGTACTTCGTGTTCGAGATGTCGAAGAAGGCCATGGCTACTCGTTGAGGGCGGTCAGCGCCGCGTCGAAGGCCTGCACCATCGCCTCGCCGGCGCCGAGCATCGTGCCGGTGTAGCTGAGGTCGCCGGCCAGGGTGACCGGGGTCTTGCGGTCGTGGCCGTCCGCGTAGGTGGAGCCGGCCCAGATGAACGAGGCCGCGTCGCTCATCGCCTGGTTCATGTGCGCGATGTGCAGCAGGTTGTTGGGTCCGGCCTCGTTGTACTTGTGCATCTCCGCCGACAGCGCGGTGACGTAGTCCGTGAACGACTTCAGGGTCGTCTTGAACGCGTCCGCCGCCGGACCCTTCCAGCTCTTCAGGATGCTGTCCCGCGCGGCGTTGACCGCGGTGACGTAGTTGTCGAGCATCGTGCGGATGGTCAGGATCGCGTAGTGCGCGGTCTCCAGCGTCGGCGGCTTGGCCCACGTGCCCTCGGGCGGCAGGTCGCCGTAGGAGCCGTCGCCGCAGCCGCCGACGATGGCGGTGATGGCCTGGTTCCAGGTGTAGCCGGCGAAGCCCTTGCCGGTGGCCGGGGCGGTGGTGTCGTCGTGCCGGTCGCTGGAGCCGGGCGGGTTGCCGACCGTGACGTTCAGCGTGTAGCTGCAGTCCGCGCTGGAGCTGGTGGACGTGGTGCTGGTGACCTTCGGCGGCGGCGGGGGCGGCGGGGGTACGTACTCACCGTAGTAACTGGTCACTAGGAGCCTCCGTTGTTGTGGTTCCCGTTGCCGTTGCCGTTCCCGGAGCCGTTGTTGTTCAGGTAGTTGGTCAGGTTGTCCTGCAACGCACTGCCCAGCGCCTGCAGGTCGGTCTCGATCTGCGCGTCGCCCTTGTCGTAGTCGTCCGCGACCTTCTTCAGCGTGTCGGCCAGCATCTTCACCATGGTGTAGAGGTTGCCGTCGGACATCTGGGTGCTGTTCGGGTCCTCGATCAGCTTCGTGTACAGCGTCGAGAGCTGGGTGTCGACCGTGGTCTTCAGGTTGTAGGCGCTGGGGATGAAGGTGTCGTCCTTGGCGTAGCCCGGCAGGATGCCGACCGCGGTGACGTCCGGACCGGCCATCGCGCTGCCCTTGCCGGAGCTGCGCCCGGCGTACAGGTCGTAGCGCAGCGGCGCGCCGGCGTAGCCGCCGGTCGCCGAGCAGTCCACCAGCCACGAGCGCCCGGCGGTGAACAGCCCGCCGTCGGCGGTCAGGGTGTCCGAGAACCACGTGGCCAGGGCCCGGATGGCGTCGGCGTCGGCGGCCACGGTGCCGATGGTCGGACCGGGGATGGCGGTGTGGGAGCCGACGTTCCAGCTGTCGCCGGAATCGGTGGTCACAACCCTCTCCTACTCTTCTGTGCTCGCGCGCTGCGGACTGGTCGACGGGGTGCCGGAGATCACATCGTCTGCCAGCGCTTGGTGGCGGTGTTCTCGGTGTGCACGATGCCGTCGGTGATGTTGTTCAGGTGCAGGCCGAACGCCGAGAGCAGCTCGTTCATCTGGTTCGCGGCGCGGTCCCAGTTCTGCTTCTGGGCCTCGTAGGCGTCGCCGGCCGGGCCGGTCCAGGTCGACTTGAGCCGGTCGCCGTAGGACTGCAGCGCGGCGAGCCGGTCGTCGATGTTCTTGCTGGCGGTACCCAGGGTGCTGACGAGTTGGGCCATGTTGTCGGTGTTGGCGACGAAAGCCATTGCGATCTCCTAGCGGTGCGTGGTCGGTACTGAGCGGTCGGGGTGCGGGACTGCGGGACCGGGCTGTCCGGAGGTCCGGAGGGGGAGCCCGGCGCGGAATCACATGCCCAGCAAGGCCTTCTGGGCCGCCGTGTAGTCGTCCGGGCCGCCGATGCCCTTCACGACCTGCACCGCCCACTCCTCGTTGTCGGCGTAGTCCTTGGCGCTGGCGCCGAGCACCTCGCGCATCGTCTCCAGGGCCTTGCAGATGTCGCCGAACTGGATCAGCCACTGGTCGAACAGCTCGCGGTACCGGTTGGCGGCGTCGCTCTGCCACTGCAGCGCGTCGTGGTCGGCGCGCACCGGCGCGACGTAGCCGTTCAGGTCGTCCAGGGCCCGCGAGAATTCGCCGGCCGCCTGCTGCATCGCTTCATGTTCGTGCTGGAGTGTCGGGTCCACCATGGCGGGCTCCTGTGTCTGGTCGGTCCTGACGGTCGTCCAGGGAATCCCAGCAGCCGCCGAGGACGCACAACAAGGGGAGGTCCGGCAGATGTTGAGCAAATGGTGAGGCACCCGCGAAAGTGGTGTCATGAGAGTTTTGGTGACCGGTCTGGGCCGGCGGCGCAGCCGCACGGTCAGCGGCGGTCTGGCGATCTTGGGCTTCGAGGTCCGCGAAACCGACGCGGACGCCGATCCGCAGGTCGCCGCGGACGTGGTGCTGCTGGACTGCGGCGTGATCGACAACGAGGTGCTGGCGTACTGCCGCCGGCTGCGGCGCCGCACCCAGGCGCCGATCATCGCGGTGACGCAGCGGGTGGACCTGCAGGCGTGGCTGCGCGGGCACGAGGCGGGGATCGATGATTACGCGGTCCAGCCGTTCGGCCTGCAGGAGCTGGCGGCCCGGCTGCGGCTGGCGGTGGCTCCCGGCCGCGACCAGCCGGCGCCGGTCCCGGCCGGCCCGCCGCGGCGGCTGACCGCCGGCCCGCTGGTGGTCTCCGAGGACGCGCGGGCGGTGACGGTCCACGGGACCCGCATCGATCTGCGCCCCAAGGAGTACCAGTTGCTGGTCGTGCTGATGCGCCAGCTCGGCCGCGCGGTGCCGCGCGAGGAGTTGGTGGCCCAGCTGTGGCCGGCCGGTTGGGAGGGCGCGGAACGTTCGCTCGAGGTCCACGTGGCCTCGCTGCGCGCGAAGATCGCCTTGCCCGGGCTGATCTCCACGGTGCGCGGGGTCGGCTACCGGATGGTGACGCCCGAGTCGTTCCACCGGCTGAGCGCGGCGTGAGGCAGGGCCGGCGTGCCCCACTCGCCGGATCTGCCCAACGTTCTCAAGCGGTGCACTGCAATTTGGCCGCGGCGACTCCGTAGCGCCAGCCCGCGGGGTAGTCGACCCCGTGGTCGAGCAGCCGCAGTTTGACGCTGTCGCCGCCGACCTTGACGGTGCCCAGCGTGGCCCACTGCCCGTGGGTCGTGTTCTGGTTCACCGTGAAGGTGGCGACAGTGGTGTCCGCCGTACCCTCGGCGACCTGGTACGCGGCCGCCGTGCCGCCGGTGTCGGTGGCTTTGCCGTCCCAGGGCACGTAGACGCTCACCACGCACGACGCGAACCCAGCCGTCCCGCTCCCGAACAACCACAGGGCGCGGTTGGGACCGTTGCTGGAGTCGCCGGTCATCGGCATCGACTGCATCGAACCGCTGCAGCCGTCACCGCTCCAGCCGCCGCTGCCGTTGCTGCCCCAGCCGGAGCTGGCGCCGGAGCCCACCGCGCTGTACCCGCCGCTTCCGGGCAGGCCCGGGCAGCCCGGTCCGGCGACCAGCGTGACGGTCGCCGGCGGCGGGGCGGAGGGTGCGGTCGCGGGTGCGCCGGCGGATGAGGCGGGCTGCGAGCCGGACGGCACGCCGGGCGCCGACGAGCTGTGCTGCGGCATGCCGGGACCGGAGGACTTGCTGCCGGGTCCCGAGGCGGAACCGGTGGGCTTCGGCGCGCCGGGCGCGGACGCGGTTCCCGTGGTGGCGCCAGGGTATTTGGCGGTCGACTGACCGGTCTGCCACACCCACGGCGATCCGCTGGCGGCGCCGGTGGGGTTGCTGGCGTAGACGCCGTCGGTGCTGCTGGAGATCTGCTGGCCGACGAGACCGGCGGTGGGAGCGGCCGACTTGTCAGGGCCCTTACCCGAGCCGCCGCCGACGGTCGCCGCGACGGCGCCGCCGACGACCAGGACGCCGACCGCGGCTGCCGCGATGAGTCCTTTGGAGCGGCCGGAGGCGCCGGACCGAAGGCGATGTGCCTCGGGGACTTCGAGGTATTCGCCGTCGGGCTCGGGCTCGGGGTCGGCGCTCAGAACGCCTGGTGCGGGCGGTGCCTCCGAACTCTGGACCTCCGTATCGGGCAAGGCAGCTGTGTCGGGCAAGGGAGCCGTGTCACGCTCGGTCTCGATGTCGTCGTCGTGCGCCATCGGCGCATCCTCCTCGCTGGCGTCGGGCCGATCATGGCGCTGACACGGTAGCGGGCCTAGGTGTACGCGCGTCATTCGCGTCTAGCGCGGGTCCTTCGGGGAACAGGTCGAGGATCGAGGCTGGCTCGGACGTCGGGGTGACCGACCCGTAGCCGAGCCGCCCGAGGTCGTCCTTGGACGCCACCGGGAAGCGCGAGCCGACCGCGCTGAGCAGCTGCGCCACGCCGCCGGCCGTCGAGGTCGCCACGGCGCCGACGCCTGGACGTACCAGGACACGGTCCGCGCGGCCGTTGCTGCCGTCGGTCGGACTCCATGGGCCGGCGGTGTCCACGGCGGCCGCGGTGACCGAGCGGAGCCGGTAGACCGGAGGCGCCGTCGGGTCCGTAGCCGGTGTCTCCTCGAGGCACACCGCGCCCGCGACGCCACTCGCGCCGCCGGTGGCAGCGGTCGCGCCGGTCAGCCCGGTCCCGGCCGCGAGCGTCGGCATCGCTGCCGGCAGATCGCCGGACAGCGCCGCGGTGACCTGGTTCTGCTGCTTCGCCGCGACCAGCCGGCTCGGGTCCAGCGGACGCGGCGCCGGGGAACCCCCGGCTCGCAGCAACGCGGACTGCGTCGGGGTCACCGGGGTCAGACCCTGCGCGGTGACGACGTACTCGTAGCTGCCGCTCGCGTCCTGGTAGGTGAACAGATCACCAACGGTCCCCAAAGTGCTGGAAACCGTGCGCGCGCCAAGGCTGAGCGGCGCGATGTCCGACCCGGCGGGCACTGCGTTGAGCCACGCCGCACCCACGATCGTTGGCTGCGCCGCCGTCATCTGGAACGCCGTCATCAACGCCAGCGGCGCCTTCAGAAGATGCCGCTTGCCGCCCCAGACCAGGTAGCGCGCGTCGCCGACGCCGACGTACAGCGCCTGACCGTCGGCCACATCCGTGCCCGCGACCTCGAGCCCGAGCGCCGCCGAGACTTGAGCCTTGCCGTCCGATGCCGCCGAAGAACACACCGTCCACGGACCCCCGACGAGAGTGGAGGGATCCGGTACGTCCGAAGGAGCGCCGATGATCCCGACCGGGGTCCCGCGCGGCACTTTCTTCAGCGCCGAAGCCGGGACGGTGCGTACCGCGTACTTCGGCAACGCCAGCATCGCCGACGCCTGGTTGAGCACTTGGTGCAGCGCGCCGTCCGTATAGAGGTACTGGTTATAAGTGCCCTGCTCCACCACGACCGACTGACCGTCCTGCCAGGAACTGTCGGTCCTCGGCGAGATCAGCCCGACCACCGCCGAGCCGCCGATCCCGAGCACCCCGGCTGCCGTCCCGAGGAACAGCCCGGCCTTCAGCCGCTGCGCCGGCGGCTGTGCGGCGCCGGGGTCGCCGCCGACCAGTCCCGCGGTCAGCCGCCGCACCATGAACTTGTGCGCCTGCAGTTCTTGCCGTCGTGTTGCCACCGCTCAGCCCGCCAGTCCGCGCGCCCAGCCGAAGACGCCGATCACCCCGAGCGCCAGCGGCACCAGCGCGGTCAGCACGAAGTACTCCGCGACGTCGGCGGCGCGCGCCGCGTAGGGCGGGTCGTCGCTCTGCGGCTTCGGGCCGATGGACGCGGCGATCATGCCGATCACCAAAGTGCCGACAGCGATCCCCGCGGTGACGCCGACCGCGTGGGTGTGCGCCACGGCAGCCGCACGCCAGGCGCCGCCTGCGAGGGCGAGCATCCCGATGCTCTGCAGCAGAAGTCTGAGGGTGGTCCGGGCGAACACGCGCGCCCGCAACAGGAAGGCGATGCCCAGGTCGGCGGCGGCGATCGCGCCGAGCACGCCGTGCCCGGCGGCCGGCGTCGCCCCGCCGACGGCGAGCAGTCCGCTGCCGAGCAGGAGGGCGGCCATGATCCGTTCCACGCGCGCCGACGTCGTCCACAGGTCCGCCTGGCCGCGCGGCGGGAGGTCGACCTGGATCCGCTCGGCGGTGGCGGGCAGCGCCGGAAGCCGTTGCCCGGCAAGGCGGAACGCGAGCCTGGGGACCGCCAGGACGAAGCCGAGCCCGATCACCGCCGAGATCATCGTGGTCTGCGACAGTGCGCGGTGGAACCCGACGCCGAGCGCTCCGGCCACGACCGTGCCGACCGCCACGATCGCGGTGGTGGCGAACGGTTCCAGACCACTGGTACCGAGGTCCGGCTCGTCGAGGACGGCGGTTCCGTTCGCTGCGCGGCGCGGAGTCGAGGGCAGGTCCCCGATGCCGCCGGGCGCTCCGCCGACGGCCGCCGCGGCGGCGGCCGACGCCAGCAGTGCTGCCGCGCCGGCCCACAGTGCGGCGGCAGATTCCGGATGCGTCATGGTGTGCGCGAAGGTGTCCGCCGCGAGCCAGCCGCCGAGGGCGGCCCAGCCGACGGCGGCGACGCCGAGCGCGGTCGCGGTCGGGCGCGCGGCCATCAGCCGTCCGGCGACGGCGGCGCCGATCAGGACGAGGACGGCGAGCGCGCCGGCGACCGCGGCCCGCTGTCCGATCGGACCCGGTCCGGCGGCGACTCCGGCCGCGCCGGCGCCGAGCGCGACCACGCCGAGGACCGGTCCGGCCCAGCGGCCGGCGCTCTCGCGCAGCCGGTCTTCGCGTTCGCGCACGGCGGTCGCCAAGCCGTCCACCACGTCGTCGAAGACGGCGGTCGGCGCGGTGGCCCGGCGCGGACGCAGATACAGCGTCTCGCCGTCGAGGATCTGCAGCTCGGCGAGCGTGCGGGCGGCCGGCAGCGGCGCGCCGCCGACGCGCTGCAGCACCCAGCCGTCGTGGGCCAGGCCGGCGTCGGCCAACTCGGGCCCGGCGAAGCTCAATACCGCTGGTAGGAAGTCCGCGAGCGGGACGGCGGTCGGCAGTGCGAGTTCCAGCACGTTGGCGGGGGTCGCGATCGACAGGCGGCACAAATCGGCCTCAGGCAGCGTGGCTCGGATGCTCAACGTCCAGCTCTTCTTCCCTATTGCGCGCCGGTCCGGACAAGTGCTCGACTATCGCGGTTCGTGCGGACGGTCCGCCAGGGGAAGCAGAGCTAACGTTGAGCATCCGTGAATACCGGCCGGTTCCGCGTCGCCCCGCGCCGCAGTTCCCCCAGGGGGAGATCGCCTTCCAGGAGCCTCCGGCGATCCCCGAGCCGGTGTCCGGAGGCCTCGGACAAGCGGTGATGGTGCTGCCGATGGCGGCCAGCAGCGGCGCCATGGCGATGATGTTCCTGCAGCCCGGCGCGCGCGCCACCAACTATCTGGCCGGCGGCATGATGGCCGTGTCCTCCGTGGGCATGGTCGGCATGCAGCTCGGGCGCGGCGGCGGCGACAAGAAGGCCAAGCTGTCCGGGGAGCGCCGCGATTACCTGCGGCATCTGGACCAGAACCGGCGCCAGGTGCGCAAGCACATCGACGCCCAGATCAAGGCTCTGGCCTGGCGGCATCCGGACCCGGCGGCGCTGTGGTCGGTGGCGATGAGCGGGCGGTTGTGGGAGCGGGGACCGGCGGACCGGGACTTCGCCGAGGTGCGCCTGGCGACCGGGCCGATGGCGCTGGCGGTGAAGATGGCGCCGCCGCAGACCAAGCCGATCGAGGACCTGGACCCGGTGTCGGCGAACGCACTGCGCCGGTTCCTGCAGGCGTACAAGACGATTCCGGACCTGCCGATCGCGGCGAACCTGCGGGCGTTCTCGCGGGTGGCGTTCGACGGCGACGGACCGGCGACGCGGGCCGTGGTGCGTGCCCTGCTCACCCAGCTCGCGGTGCTGCACAGCCCGGAGGACCTGCGGATCGCCGTGCATTGCGGAGACGCCACGCGCGAGCGCTGGGAGTGGGTGAAGTGGCTGCCGCACGCCTTGCACACCTCGGAGCTCGACGCGGTCGGCCGGGTGCGGCTGATCAGCGACAGCTTCGCCGATCTGGAGCGGCTGCTGGACCCCGGCGACTTCCGCGAGCGCGGTCCGCACGATCCGAGCGCGCCGCCGAGCGCGCGGGAGCCGTTCACGGTGATCCTGCTGGACGGCGGTGAGCTGCCGGCCGACCATCGCGCGCTGCGCAGCGGCTACCGCAACGCGGTGCTGCTGGACCTGACCGGCGCGGCCGTTGGGCCGGACGCCCCGGTGGCGACGCTGCGGCTGCGCGCGACGCGGGAGGGTGCGGACGCCGCGCTCGCCGCCGTCACCTCGGACCGGGCCGGCACCGAGGATGTCAATCCTCTGGGACGCGCGGCGACGCTGAGTACCGCCGAATCCTCTGCTGTGGCAAGGATTCTGGCGCCGTTGCGGGTGAGCGGCGCGGGGGATTCCGGCGGACGCGGTACCGGCGACATCTCCTTCACCGGTCTGCTCGGTATCCGGGACGCGCGCGGCTTGGAGCCGGCGCAGACCTGGCAGCCGCGGCCGAACCGGGAGCGGCTGCGCGTACCGCTCGGCCTCACCGAACAAGGACTGCCCGCCGAGCTGGACATCAAGGAGGCCGCGCAAGGCGGAACCGGTCCGCACGGCATGATCATCGGCGCCACCGGCTCGGGCAAGAGCGAGCTGCTGCGCACGCTGGTGCTGGCGATGGCGGTAAGGAACGACCCCGAGATCCTGAACTTCGTCCTGGTCGACTTCAAGGGCGGCGCGACGTTCCTCGGGCTGGACAAGCTGCCGCACACCTCGGCGGTCATCACCAACCTGGCCGACGAGCTGCCGCTGGTGAAGCGCATGTACACGGCGCTGCACGGCGAGATGGTGCGGCGGCAGGAGCTTTTGCGTGCCGCGGGGAACTACGCCTCGCTGCGCGACTACGAGGCGGCGCGCAACTCCGGCGTGCCGCTGGCGCCGATGCCGTCGCTGTTCCTGGTGGTCGACGAGTTCAGCGAACTGCTCGCGGCGCACTCGGAGTTCCTGGAACTGTTCGTGATGATCGGGCGGCTGGGGCGCTCGCTCGGCGTGCACCTGCTGCTGGCGTCGCAGAGGCTTGATGAAGGGCGTATCCACGCGCTGGAGGGACACCTGTCCTACCGGGTGGGTCTGCGGACGTTCTCGGTGGCCGAGTCGCGCGCGGTGCTCGGCGTCGGCGACGCGTACGACCTGCCCTCGACGCCCGGACACGGATTCCTGCGCTGCGGCACGGATCCGTTGATCCGGTTCCGTGCGGGATACGTTTCGGCGCCGTACGTCCCGCCGAAGAGCGGCGAGGAAGCCGAGGATTCGGGGCGCTATCACGTAATCCGCTACCGCTCCTCCTATCTGGCGCCGCGGGTCGCGCCGCAGACCGAGGAGACGGAAGCCGAAGCCGAGGAGGAGTTCACCAGCCCTCCGGTTTCCGAGACCACGCTTCAGGTTCTGGCCACGCGGATGCAGGGGCAGGGACGTCCGGCGCACCGGATCTGGCTGCCGCCGCTGTCGACGCCGCCGACCCTGGACGCGCTGCTGCCGGAGGCGGTCGCGGCGCTGACCGGCGGGCTGCCGAACCCGGATCCGCGCTCGACCCAGTACGGTCCGCTGGCTGGCGCGGTTGGTCCGGCGCGCGGCGTGAACGGGCCCGACGACACGCTGCTGGCCGTGCTCGGCGTCACCGACCGGCCCTTCGAACAGCGGCACGATCCGCTCGTCGCGGACCTGGCCGGGGCGGCGGGGCACGTCGCAGTGGTCGGCGCGCCGCTGTCCGGCAAGTCGACGCTGCTGCGGACCCTGATCAGCTCCCTGAGTCTGCGCTACACGCCGCGCGACACCCAGTTCTACTGCCTGGACTTCGGCGGCGGCGGTCTGACCGGGCTGTCGGACCTGCCGCAGGTCGGCGGGGTCGCCGGCCGGCTGGACGGGGAGAAGGTGACGCGGACCGTCGCCGAGGTCTCGATGCTGCTGGCCGAGCGCGAGCTGGCGTTCGCCGCCGCCGGGGTCGGATCGATGGCGGAGTACCGGCGGCGCCGGCGCTCCGGGGAGTTCCCGGACGATCCGTTCGGTGATGTCTTCCTGGTCATCGACGGCTGGTTCACCTTCCACCAGGACTACGAACGGCTGGAGCCCTCGATCCAGGACATCGCCGCGCGCGGGCTCGGTTTCGGCGTGCACCTGGTGATCACCGCGGCGCGCTGGACCGAGGTGCGGCCGTGGCTGCGCGACCTCATCGGGACGCGCCTGGAGCTGCGGCTCGGCGACCCGATCGACTCCGAGGTGAACGCCGCGTTGGCCAAGGAGGTGCCGGCGGTCCCGGGCCGCGGCCTGACCAGCGGGCGTCTGCACTTCCTGACTGCGCTGCCGCGCATCGACGGCGATCCGGTCGCCGCGACGCTCGGCGAGGGGACGCGGGACCTGGTGCGCTACATCACCAAGGCGCACCCCGGGCAGGCGGCGCCGCCGGTGCGGATGCTGCCGACGCTGCTGCCCTCGGCACGGCTGGCGGAGCCGGACTCCCGGTCGGCGGTGGCGCTCGGCTGGGACGAGACGCGGCTGCAGCCGGTGCTGCACGATTTCGCGACCTCGCCGCACCTGATGGTCTTCGGCGAGAACGAGAGCGGGAAGACCAACCTGCTGCGGCTGGTCGCCAAGGCGGTGACCGGGCGCGCCGAGCCGAAGGAAGTCAGGGTTCTGTTGGCGGACACCCGCCGGCGGCTGCACGACGCGGTGCCGCCGTCCAAGCAGCTCGGGTACGCGGTGACCGCGAGCGCGCTGGAGGATCTGCTGAAGGAGATCACGCCGGTGCTGCTGCAGCGCGTTCCGGGACCGGATGTGGAGCCGGCGCGGCTGCCGCTGCGGGACTGGTGGAGCGGGCCGGAGTTGTATGTGGTCGTGGACGACTACGACCTGATGATCGGCAGTCGGGGGACGCCGCTCGCACCGCTGCTGGAGCTGCTGCCGCAGTCCGCGGAGATCGGGCTGCACTTGGTGCTGGCGCGGTCGACGGCTGGTGCGGCGCGCGGGATGAGTGATCCGGTGCTGCGGCGGTTGTGGGAGTTGAGTACGCCGGGGCTGTTGCTGTCGTGCAGTAAGGACGAGGGCGTGTTCCTTGGTGACGCGCGGCCGGTGCGGTTGCCTGCTGGGCGCGCGCAGTTGGTGAGCCGGCGGAGCGGGACTTTGGTGCTGCAGACGGCGTGGGCGGGCGAGGACGCGGCGTGAGTGGTGTGGGCGGCTTGGATGGCGTGGGCGGCATCAGGCGCTTTGGTGGCTTGAGGCGGCGGTGGTTGGGCGCGGGCGGTGTGGTCGTCGCGCTCGTCGCAGGGTTCGTGGTCGCTCCGGTCGGCGGGCTGCCGTCTGCGAAGGCCGACGATTGCCAGCCGTCGGTGACGCCGGTGCCGTTGACTCCGCAGGTGCCGTGGGCGCAGACCGCTTTGCGCGTCGGGGATCTGGCGCCCTTCTCTACCTCGGGGACGAAGATCAGGGTCGCGGTGGTCGATTCCGGGATCGACGTGGCGGCGCCGCAGCTGGCCGGAGCGGTGGACGTCGCGGACAGCGTGTCGCTCGTCGACCCGAAGACCTATCCACCGACCGCCGACGCGCTCGGGCACGGGACCATGGTCGCCGGGATCATCGCGGCGCGTGCGCGGGCCGGGGTCGGCGTGGCCGGACTGGCGCCGTCGGCGGTCAGCCTGCTGTCGATCCGGACGTACAAGACCTGCGAGAGCGAGGACGCGCCGATCGCGGCGGGGATCCGGGCGGCGGTGGCGCGGGGCGCGAAGATCGTCAACGTGTCGGCGGGCAGCTCGACGAACACGCCGGATCTGGCGTCGGCGGTGAGTCAGGCGCAGGCGGCGGGGGTGCTGATCGTCGCCGCCGCTGGCAACCTCGGCGCGCAGCAGGACGGGAACCCGCCACAGTACCCGGCGGCGTATCCGGGGGTGGTCGCGGTCGCGGCGGTCGGGGCGGATCGGACGGTGACGACGTACTCCGAGCACGGGGCGTATGTCGGGATCGCCGCTCCCGGCGGCTCGGCGGACGCGCCGCTGCTCGGTGTCGGGCCGGCCGGCGACGGGACGCTGGCTTCGGGGCTGGGGACGTCTTTCGCGGCGCCTTACGTCACGGCGACCGCTGCTTTGGTGTGGAGCCGGTATCCGACGCTGACGGCGGCGCAGGTGCGGCAGCGGTTGTATGCGACGGCTGACCGGATGGCTTCCGGGGCGCCGGATGCTTCGTACGGGTGGGGGATCGTCGATCCCTATGCGGCGTTGACGACGGTTTCGACGCCCGCGCCGGCTACGACGCCGCCGCCTGTCGCGCCGTCACCGCTGAGCTTCGCGGCGTTACCGGTAAAGCAGGATTTCACCGGCCGGGCTTTGGCCGTTGGCGGAGGCGGGATACTGTCCGCCGGGGGAGTCGCCGGGGCGGCGTGGTTGGCCCGGCGCCGCAGGCGTGGCGTGCGGGTCGGCTGATCCCCTGGCAAGGTGCTCTCCAGGGTGCGCTGAGCGTTTTGCGCGCTCGGTGCGTTCTAAGGGCGCTGAGTTGAATCCGACCGACACGATTCTTGGGGAACAGCGTTTATGTGGGGTGAGGGAACCGTCCTGGCCGGCCGGTACCAGCTGCGCCAGCGGATCGGCGGCGGCTCGATGGGCGACGTCTGGCGGGCCCTGGACACGGTGCTGGGCCGCGAGGTGGCCGTCAAGATCCTGCTGCCGGCACTGCTCGACGACGCCGGCTTCGCCGCGCGCTTCCACACCGAGGCCCGCGTCCTGGCCGCACTGAGCCACCCCGGCATCGTGTCGGTCTTCGACTACGGCGAGGCCGACGACCCCCGCACAGCCTTCCTGGTGATGGAACTGATCACCGGGCGCCCCCTGTCAGAGCTGCTCGACGAGAGCGCCCCCCTGTCCGAGGTCACAACCCTGACCCTGGTAGCCCAGACCCTCGAGGCGCTCCAGGCGGCGCACGACCGCGGCATCGTGCACCGCGACGTGAAACCCGCGAACCTGATGCTCCGCGGCGGCAGCGTGGTGGTGACGGACTTCGGCGTCGCCCGCACGGCAGACGCACGCCGGCTGACCGCGGCGGACGTCGTCCTCGGCACAGCGGTCTACGCGGCGCCCGAGCAGGCACGCCACACGGCGGTCACAGCAGCGGCGGACCAGTACGCGGTCGGCGTGATCGCCTACGAATGCCTGACCGGCGCCCCACCCTTCGACAGCGGCACCCCCCTCGGCATCATGATGAAGCACCTCCAGGAACCGGTGCCGCCCCTGCCAGACACCATCTCGCCAGCAGTCCGAGAACTGGTGATGCGCGCCCTCGCGAAGGACCCCGCCGAGCGCTTCGCAAGCGCCCGCGAGATGGCCGAAACCGCCCGCCGACTCGCCCTCCGCGGCGAGAGCGTGACCCGCATCGGCACACCGCAGGACAGCTTCCAGACGGGAGTGGACGTCGCGGCGATGGAGGCCGCGGCGGCTGCGCTGGCCGAGGCTGGGGCTGGAGCTGGGGCGCGGGGGGACGGCGATTTTCTGTCGTTCACGGTGCTGCCTCGGGAGGCCGAGGGCGAGGGCGCCGGTGCAGGGCTGAGGTCGACGGGCGGCGGCGATGTCGGCGCTGGCGCTGGCGCTGGTGACGTGGCGGAAGAGGCCGGACCGGAGATAGCGCCGGCGTGGGCTTCGTACGCGGTGCGACCGCAGGCGGAGGGCACGGACTGGGCTTCGTTCACGGTGCGGAGCTCGGGCGACGAGACCGCGCCGCTGCCCGATGGTGAGGCGGCGGATGAGGACTCGGACGCCGAAGCAGCCGGTGCGGAGGCTGGAGTCGGCGACGCTGCGCGGGCGGATGTTGCTCGGTGGCGCAGCCGGACGGTACCGCAGGATTCTTTTACCTCGGGCGTGGTGGCGGAAGAGAGTGCTGCCGCCGCTGAAGTCGAGGTCGAGGTCGGCCGGGCTGCCCGAGGCGGCTTCGGCGCCCGGTGGCGCAAGCGGAAGCCTGAGCCGCAAGAGGTCAGCACGGCAGACTCGGGCGATCAGGCTGGAGCCAGCGCATCAGGTGTGGTCGAGCCGAGTGCTGAACATAAGGGAAGCGGTGCAGAGCCGAGCTCTGCGGGCCAGAGCGTCACGAGCCAGAGCGCCACAGGCCACGGCGCCACCGGCCAGGGTGCTGCAAATCCGAGTGCCGCAGACCCGAGCACCACAGGCCAGAGCACGGCAGAGCAGAGCATCAGAGGTCAGAGCGCGGCAGATCAGAGCGCAGACCAGAGTGCTGCAGACCAGAGTGCTGCGGAGCTGAGCACCGCAGGCCAGAGCGTTGCAAACCAGGGTACTGCGGAGGCAGGTGCCGCAGAATCGGCTGCTGCCGGTCCGGGCGCGGCAGACCAGAGCACCGAGCAGGCAGCCGACACGCCGAGCAATGCTGCTCTGCCCGAGGCCGATCTGTCTGCCGCCGCTGGCATGCCGAGCGATTCTGCTCTGCCTGAAGCCGGTCTGTCTGCGGCCGCCGGCACGCCGATCGATGCTGCTCTGCCTGAAGCCGGTCTGTCTGCGGCCGCCGGCACGCCGATCGATGCTGCTCTGCCTGAAGCCGGTCTGTCTGCGGCCGCCGCCACGCCGATCGATGCTGCTCTGCCCGAAGCCGATCTGCCTGCCGCCGACGACACCTCGAGCGATTCTGCTCTGCCGGAGGCCGATCTGCCCGCTGCCGTCGCCGCAAATACTGCTGCTGCTGCCAATGCTTCTGCTTCTGCTGCCGATGCCGGTGCTGCTGGCCTCGATGTAGGTTCCGGTGCTGCTGGTGTTGCGGCTGCGGGTGTCGATTCCGGCGAAGCTGCATCGGATCCGCTGCCTCCGACTGCTGAGGTGCCTGCGCTGCGTATCGCGCCCGGGCATGCGATGCCGCTCGACTCCTTTAATGCAGGGGTTGAGTTGGATCCTGTTGATGAGGAGGGCGTTGTTGCGGCGCGGGTGGTGCCTCAGGATTCGTTCACGGTGGGGGTGCCGGAGGCTGTCACTGGTGTGGGGGCGGATGGTTCTGGTGGGGGGAGTTCGGGGCGGCGGCGGGCGATTGTGGTGGCTGCTGTGGGGGTGGCTGTTGTGGTGGCCGTTGCTGTTGCTTATCCGCTTTCGCATGGGGGTTCGCGTGCGGCGGCTCAGGCTGGGGTGCCGGTGGGTTTGGCGTCGGGGAGTAGTGCGTCGGGTGGGGTTTCGAGCTCTGGTGTGAGTGTTACTTCGGTGGTTTCGGAGACTTCGACCATTGTTGTGAGTGCGTCGGTGCCGAGTGCGCCTGGGAAGCCTTCGGCCACGTCGGCTGTGCCGCCTGCCAGTGGTGCTGGGAAGACGGCGCCGACGAGTAGTGCGGGCTCCGCCCTGACTTCGCGTCCGCCGGTGTCGCCGGTGTCGTCGGCGGCGTCGTCATCCGCTGGGGTTCCGCCGGTGCCGGCGACGTCGTCCGCTCCGGCTGTGCCGCACAAGTCCGGGTACATCACCAGTGTTGGGGACGGCGACGCGATCGATGTGTTCGGCAATTCGTCCGGTGCGCCGATCTACAGTGACGGTGCGCAGCTGACCGTTGAGCCGCAGTCGGGGCGGACTGGGCAGAGCTTCCAGGCGACCGCTCTGACGTCGAACGGGCAGGCTGTCTACGAGTTCGGCGATGGTCTGAACACCAACCAGCTCATTGATGCCACTGGCGGCAAGGTGACCTTGTCGCACTGCGCGTGTGGGTCGGCGTTCCAGATGTGGTGGCTGTCGCAGGATTCTACGACGCCCAGTGGTGCGTTCTACATCAACAACCAGGGTGCCGGGCAGTGCCTGACCGACAACGGGCAGACGAATGCCCTGTCGCTGAAGCCGTGTGTGGCCGGAGACAAGGCGCAGCAGTGGTATCTGCCGTGAGAGGCCGTGGCAGAACGTGAGTCAGAGGTCGTAGGGGATGCCGCGGACCGCGTGTTCCGCGTGTCCGACGACCTCCTCGACCAGCCGTTTGATGTGGCCGCCGCGGAGGCGGTAGAGGCGGGCGCGGCCGTCGGCGCGTTGTTCGACCAGGCCGCCGAGGCGGAGTTTGGCGAGGTGCTGGCTGGCTGCTGTGGGGGTGCAGCCCGCGGTTTCGGCCAGGGCGGTGACGCCTAGTTCGCCGTCGCGGAGGGCCCACAGGAGGCGCAGGCGGCTGGGTTCGGCCAGGAGGTCCAGGAAGCCGACGGCGGTGTCCACGACCGGGTCCTGGAGGGTGCGGTCGGCGGGGTCGGCGTGGGGCGGGTGGTGGCCCGGGGGGTCGGCGGGGGAGTGGGGCTGCGCGCCGGGGTGGGCCATGGGGGTCATCCTCTCACCTGCGCGGACGGGTGCGGTCTTGGCGGGCCGCGGTGGTGCTCCGGTGCTCCCGTGCAGGGCGGGCCCCGTACCGAAGGGCACGGAACGGGACCCTGGGCGCCAGCCTCAGCCGGCCGGTTCGAACTCCTCGGCCTTCACACCGGCGACGAAGGCCGCCCACTCGGTCTGGGAGTAGACGATCACCTCGGCGTCGGGGCGGCGGGAGTGGCGGACGCCGACCGAGCCGTCCGCCAGCATCGCCACCTCCACGCAGTTGGTGGCGCCGTTGCTGTGGCTGCTCTTGCGCCAGGCGGCGCCGGCCAGGTCCGGGTGCCCGGCGGCGGGCTCGGCCTGGCCGGCCGGCGCGCCGGTGGTGCCTTGGTGCGGTTGTGCGCTGGTGCTCAACTAGCTCTCCATCTTCGTCAGCAGGTCGGCGAGCCAGAGTGCCGACCGTTCGGGGGAAAGCGCCGCGGCACGCAGCTGGTCGAACACCGACGCGTAATTGCGCACCTCGTCGACGGTCTCCAGGAAATGCGTTCGTGTCAGGTTGTCCAGGCATACCACGTCGTGTTCCAGGGGATTCCCAAAGCCTACAATCGCGAAGGGCTCGTCAAGTCCCGAATATGCGCCTGCTGAATGGGTGATGATCTGGATGATGATATTCGGGCGGCGGGATTCCTCGATGACGCGTTCGATCTGGCCTCGCATCACCTGCGGTCCTCCGACCGACTGCCGGAGCGCGCCCTCGTGCATCACCACGCGCAGCCGCAGCGGTTCGGCGCCGCCGAGCATGCGCTGCCGGGTGCGGCGGACCGCCACCAGGGCGTCCACATCGAGCGGTTCAGCCCGGACGCGCCAGGCCTCGGCCAGCGCCCGGGTGTAGGCCTCGGTCTGGAGCAGGCCGTGCACCAGCTGCACGGTGTGCGCGTCGATCGACGTGGCCGCCGCCTCCACGCTGATGTAGTCCGCGTAGGGCTCCGGGATGGCCCGCCGGTAGTACTGCCACCAGCCCTTGTCTCTGATCTGGCCGGTCAGGTTCAGTAAGGTCGTCCGCAGCTCTTCGTCTTCGACCCCGTAGACGTCCAGCGCCGCGGCCACGTCGATACGCCGCAGCCGCCCCTGGCCGTTCTCCAGCCGGGACAGTGTCGAGTCCGAGATCTCCAGCCGTTCGGCCGCGCCCTGCAGGGTCAGCCCGGCGCCGAGCCGGAGCCGGCGCAGCGCCGCGCCGAGCCGGCGGCGGCGGATCGGCGGCGCCGAGGGCCCGGCCGGGACCCGGGCCGCGCGCTCGACCGCGCCGTCGGGCTCCTCCGGCTCGCCGTCCGGCGCGGTTCCGGCGGCGCGTCCGGGGACTTCTGCGGATGTCATCGCCAACCCCCTGCGGTTCGCTTTTGCGATGCAGGCCATTGTGCACGACCCGGCCGCGGCGATTTCACGATTCCCCTGCGGGGCCCGGCGCGCGGTGGGATATTTCATTGTGGGGTGCGCGCTGGGGGAGACGGATCGCGCAGACATCGACGATGTGAGGCCCTCATGCAGCAATTGCGCCACCCCGCTCCGGCGGCGTGCCGCGCCGGCGGACAAGGCGCCGGCGGCGGGGTGGCAATCCGCGGGGCGCTGGCCGGCCACGAGCCGGCAACCGCGCCCCCGGTACCGCAGAACACTGCCTTGTACTGGTCGTTCCCGGGCACGGCCCTGGACGTGAGCATGTCGCGCCGCTGGCTGGCCGCCGCGGTGGAACAGGCCTGGGGTCCCGGCGAGGACACCGACCGCGTGGTGCTGGCCTACAGCGAGGTCGCGACCAACGCCGTGGTCCACGGCCGCGGTCCGGTCACGGTGGCCGCCCGGATCCGGGACGGCGCGGTGACCTGCGAGGTCGCCGACTGCTCGGACGCCACCCCGCAGTACCGGTACGCCACCGGCGAGGACGTCTGCGGCCGCGGCCTGGACCTGGTGGCGGAGACCGTCGACCGGTTCCGGGTGCGGGCCGACGAGGTCGGCAAGACCGTCTCGTTCGAGGTCGGTCGTCGGACCGCCGCGCCCGCCGGGTCCGCCATGTCCGGGAGAAGTCCGCTGCCGCGGTCCGGCCCGGGTCCGGTCGGACCGCGGTCCGCTTCGAGCGAATCAGTTCTCGAACCAGCCCGCGAATCAGTGCTCGAATCCGCTCGCGAACCAGTCCCCGAACCCCATCGCGCAGCGGAATCCGCACACAGCTCCGTCGGTGGACCCGCGGGAGGGTCCACCGACGGCGGGAACGGGGGGACGGGCTAGCGGGCGATCCACACGGCGGTGTCGGGCGGGATCTGCCCGTCGGCCGTCAAAGGCCCGCTGGCCAGCAGTACTCGGCCCGCGACCGGCTGGTCCGACGGTCGCGGGCCGAAGTTCACCGCGCAGGCGAACCCGGGTCCGCGCTCGAAGGCCAGCACGCCCTCGGGCGCGTCCAGCCAGGCGAACGGCCCGTCGCCGAGCCCCGCGGTCTCCCGCCGCAGCCGCAGCGACTTGCCGTAGAGCGTCAGCATCGAGGAGGGGTCGGCGAGCTGCCCCTCGGCGGTGTAGTCCTTCCAGGTCTCCGGCTGCGGCAGCCACGGCCGCTCCCGCGCGTCCTCCGGGCTGAAGCCGAACGGCGGCTCGCTCCCGGACCACGGCAGCGGCACCCGGCAGCCGTCCCGGCCCGGGTTGGCCGGGTTGCGGCCCTTGCGCTCCCACATCGGGTCCTGGCGCAGGTCGTCGGGGATGTCCTCGACCTCCCACAGGCCGAGTTCCTCGCCCTGGTAGATGTACACCGAGCCCGGAAGCGCCTGCGTCAGCAGCGCGGACGCCCGGGCCCGGCGCGTGCCCAGCTCCAGGTCCACCGGCCGGCCGAGCTGCCGGGCGTAGATCGCGAAGGAGGTGTCCTCGCGGCCGTAGCGGGTGACCACCCGGTCCACGTCGTGGTTGGACAGCACCCAGGTCGGCGGCGCGCCGACCGGGGTGTGCAGGCTCAGCGTCTCGTCGATCACCTCGCGGAGCTTGTCCGCCTCCCAGGCGCAGCCCAGGTAGGGGAAGTTGAAGACGGTGTGCATCTCCTCCGGGCCGAGGTAGCGCGCGAGGCGCTCGGCGTCCGGCAGCCAGATCTCGCCGATCAGGACCCGGTCGCCCTCATAGGAGTCGGCGACCGCGCGCCAGGACCGGTAGACCGCGTGCACCTCCTCGCGGTCGACGAACGCCGTGTCGTCCTCGCCGACCTGGTCCGGCAGCGCCGGGTCCTTGACCAGCAGCGCTGCCGAGTCGATGCGGAAGCCGTCGGCTCCGCGGTCGAACCAGAACCGCAGCACGCTCTCGAACTCCGCCGGGACGTCCGGGTGCGTCCAGTTGAAGTCCGGCTGGGCCTGGTCGAACAGGTGCAGGTACCACTCGCCGGGCTCGCCGTCCGGCTCCACGACCCGGGTCCAGGTCTGGCCGCCGAACATGCCCTGCCAGTTGGTCGGCGGCAGCTCGCCGTCCTCGCCCCGGCCGGGGCGGAACCAGAACCGCTCGCGCTCCGGGGAGCCGGGACCGGCGGCCAGCGCGGCCTGGAACCAGGGGTTCGCCGAGGAGGTGTGGTTCGGGACGATGTCGACGACCACCCGGATCCCCAGCTCGTGCGCCTCGGCGATGAGCGCCTCGGCGTCGGCCACGGTCCCGAACAGCGGGTCGATGACGCGGTAGTCGGTGACGTCGTAGCCGCCGTCGGCCTGCGGGGACAGGTACCAGGGGTTGAACCAGACCGCGTCCACGCCGAGCTCGGCCAGGTACGGCAGCCGGGCGCGGACGCCGGCCAGGTCGCCCATGCCGTCGCCGGACCCGTCGGCGAAGCTGCGCGGGTAGATCTGGTAGATGGCGGCCGAGCGCCACCAAGGCGCTTGGGAAGTATGCGCGGACACCGGGAACCTGCTCTCTGTACTCGAAGCAGACACGACGGCGGGACAGCCGACGGTGAAGGGACAGGGGACGTGTGGTGCGGGGTGTTTCAGGGCCCTGTCAGCCCTTGACGCCGCCGACCGTGAGACCGGCCATGATGTTCCGTTGGAAGAACAGGAACAGCACGATGGTCGGGATCGAGGCCAGGAAGAGCCCGCCGACCAGCGCGTTGTCCGGCATCGAGGTGGCGGCGGTGTTGACGCCGACGTTCAGCGTCTCGTGGGCGGGCACGGTGATCAGCGGCCACAGGAAGTCCTTCCAGACCGCGACCACCGCGAAGATCGAGACCACCCCGAGGATCGGCCGGGACATCGGCAGCACGATGCGCCACAGGGTGCGCAGTGGGCCGGCGCCGTCCACGGAGGCCGCGTCCAGCAGGTCGTTCGGGATGGAGTCGAAGAAGCGCTTGAGCAGGAACACGTTGAAGGCGTTGGCCACCGTCGGCAGCCAGATCACCCACGGGGTGTTCTGCAGGTTCCAGTGCACCAGCGGCAGGTCCAGCACCGTCAGGTACTGCGGGATGACCAGCGCGGCGGCCGGGATCATCATCGAGGCCAGCATCAGCGCCAGGATCCAGTTGCCGAAGATCGGCCGGAGCTTGGACAGCGAGTAGGCCGCGGACACGCAGAAGATGAGCTGGAACAGCAGCGCACCGCCGGCGTAGACGATCGTGTTCCACAGCAGCTGCGCCATCCCCAGCCGGTCCCACGCCAGGGTGAAGGCGTGGGTGGAGGGGTGTGACGGCAGCAGGACCGGGGGGTTGCGGACCAGTTCCTGCGAGGTCTTGAACCCGCCGGTGGCCATCCAGAACAGCGGGCCGATGAAGACCAGGGAGGCCAGCACCAGCGCGATGGTCAGGGCGGTCCAGTAGAACCTCTTGCCCCGCGCGGTGTTCAGCTGGGTGCGGGATATCAGGGTTCGCTGGTAGGTGTCGGCGCCCTTCTTGGGCCGTCTGCCCTGGAAACGATTCCGGCCCATCAGGCCTCTGGTGAACGTCTGTTGGGTCATGTCCTCTAGTCCTCGCCCCCGCGTCGTTCCAGCACGATGTAGATCGCTGAGAAGCAGGCCAGCACCAGCAGCATGATCACGCCGAGGGCGGCAGCGGTGTTGAACTTGTTGTAACTGAACGCGTAGTTGTAGAGCAGATAGACGACCGTTGTCGTCGATCCCTCGGGTCCGCCGCCGGTCAGCACGAACGCCTCGGTGAACATCTGCATCGTCGCGACGATCTGCAGCATCGCCATCAGCGACAGGATCAGCCGGGTTTGCGGGATGGTGACGTGCCGGATTCGTTGCAAGACGCTGCAACCGTCCAGTTCGGCCGCTTCGTACAGGTCGCCCGGAATCCCTTGCAGAGCCGCCAGGTACACCAGCGTCGCGGTGCCCATGTTGCTCCACGTGGAGACCACCACCAGGGAGGGCATCGCCGTGGACTTGGACGCCAGCCACTGGGATGTGGGCAGGTGCAGGAAGTGCAGCCCCTGGTTGAACAGGCCGAACCCGGGGTCCATGAAGTACTTGAACAGCAGGATCCCGGCCACCGGCGGCAGCATCACCGGCAGGTAGACCAGGATCCGCAGGTAGCCCTGCGCGTGGCGGAACTCGTTGACGACGATGGCTACCGCGAACGGCGCCGCGAAGCCGAACACCAGGGCCAGGGCTGTGAACTCCGCGGTGTTGCCCCAGGCTTGCCAGAACTCGGGGTCGGCCGTGATCTGGCGGTAGTTGCCCAGGCCCACCCACGTCGTCTGGCCGCGGTGCACGCGCTGGAAGGACATGATGATCTCGCGGACCATCGGATACCAGGTGAACAGCGCGAAGCAGACCAGCGCGCCGAACAGGAAGGCGTGGGCGCGCAGGTTGCGGCCGGCGGCGCGCCGCAGCGCCTTCCAGGCCGGCCGGCTGCCGCGGCCCTGTTCGGTGCCGTCGTGCAGCCGCTCTGTGGCCAAGGCATAGGCCATCGTGTCGACTCCGTTCGTAAGTAAGTCGGGGGCGCGTGGGGCGGCCGGTCCGCGTCCCTCAGCGTGGACCGGCCGCCTGCCGCACCGGCGGCGTTACTGGTTGGCCAGGATCTGGTTGACCTGCGTCTCGGCCGTGCTCAGGAGCTTGGCCGGGTCAGCGTTGGCATTCGTCATCGCCGCCGACATCGCGGTGTCCAGGACCTTGTAGAGCTGCTGCGCCGCCGGGGGTTCCAGGACCGGCGCGATCGGGTTGTTGACGAAGTCCGCGTACTGGTCGATCGGCAGCGTCGCGGAGGTCTTCAGGTCCGTCTGCACCTGCGTCATCTGCGCAGAGGACGGTGCCCAGAAGAACTTCTGCGGGATGCCGATCGCCACCGGCTTGTCCGGGGCGGCCAGCGCCTTGGAGCGGGCGAAGTCGAACTGGCCCTTGCCCGGGGTCAGGTACTCGAAGGAGATCCAGGCGATCTCCGCCTTGATCTGGTTCGGGGTCAGACCCTTCTTGAAGTAGTACAGGTCGCCGCCGGCCAGGGTGCCGGTCGCCGGTCCCGAGGCACCGGGGATCGGGCCCATGCCGTACAGCTTCGGGTTCGCGCCCAGGACCTCGACCAGGTGCTGGATCACGTCCGGGGCGCCGAGGAACATCCCGACCTTGCTGGTGGCCAGCGGCGGGAAGGCGTCAGCCCACTGCGTCACCGGTGTCGGGCCGATGCCGTTGTCCTTGAAGCGCATGTCGTGCAGGCGCTGCAGGACCTGCTTGCCCTGGTCGCTGTTGAAGGCGGCCTTGGTGCCGTCGGAGTTGACCATCTGGCCGCCGAGGCTGTCCAGCTCGCCGGCGAAGTGCCAGCCGCCGGTGTTGCCGCCGCTGTAGTCCTCATAGCCGGTCACGCCGCCGCCGAGGGCGGAGATCTTCGCGGCGTCCGCCTCGACCTCGTCCCAGGTCGTCGGCGGCTTGTTCGGGTCCAGACCGGCCTTGGTGAACAGGTCGCGGTTGTAGATCAGACCCTCGGTGTAGTAGTTGATCGGCAGCGAGTAGGTCTTGCCGCTGTCCTGCAGGTTCTGCTTGACGCCCGGCAGCAGCTGGGACCAGCCCGGGACGGTCTGGTCGTTGACGTAGGCGCTGATGTCCGTCGTGTCGCCGGAGTCCAGGACCTGGTTCTTGTCCGTGAAGTAGGCGTGGAAGGCCTCGGTCTCGTTCTTCGCCTTCAGGCTGGCGGTGAACTGGGCCGGGTCCTCGACCTGCCCGACGTAGGGCTTGGCGTTGACGGTGACGTTCGGGTACATGATCTTGAACGCCTGCAGGTCGTCCGCGTAGGAGGCCTTGTTGGCGGCCTGGTCCGCGCCCGGTGCGCCGTCGATGGTGATGGTCACCGTGGCGTTGGGGTCCAGCGGCTTGCCGTCGGCGACGCCGTCGGCGGCGTTCGTCGATCCGGTCTTGCCGCTCTTGCCCGAGCTGGAGCTGGAGGAGCACGCGGCGCCTGCCATGGCTATACCGGCCGCCGTGACGAGCGCGACCATCGTGCGTGAAGCGTTGTGTTTCATGCGTTTCACCCCTTCGTTCGTTGGCTGGGGAGGTCCTTGCCGCAGTCATCGGCGTGCCGAGAAGGTACAGCCGTAAACAGTCGGCTGCAAGAGTCTGATGAAAAATCGAAAGAACACGACTAGGTTACGGATGATCCACTCAGGGGCTTGACGGCAGGTCGCGGCCTCGGCCCTGGTTTGCGGACGCGTCGAAAATTCTTGCGCGGGTTGGCGAGAACCCATCGCATTCTTACCGGCATTCGTTCTACTCTTGCGGTATGACGAGCAGACTCGCCGAGGTGGCGCAGAAGGTGGGGGTCAGCGAGGCCACCGTGAGCCGGGTCCTCAACGGCCGGCCGGGGGTGTCGGAGAGCACCCGCACGGCGGTGCTGACCGCTTTGGACGTCCTGGGTTACGAACGGCCCACCCAGCTGCGCGGCGAACGCGCGCGGCTCATCGGCCTGGTGCTGCCGGAGCTCCAGAACCCGATCTTCCCGGCGGTCGCCGAGGTGGTCGGCGGCGCTCTGGCCCAGCGCGGCTTCACCCCGGTGCTGTGCACCCGCACGGCCGGCGGCCTGTCGGAGTCGGACTACGTGACGATGCTGCTGGACCAGCACGTCTCCGGCGTGGTCTTCGCCGGCGGCCACTTCGCCGAGGACGAGGCTCCGCACGAGCACTACCACCTGCTGCGCGAGCGCGGCATCCCGGTGGTCCTGTTCAACGCGGCGGTGGAGCACCTGGAGCTGCCGCAGGTCTCCACCGACGACGCGGTCGCGGTGGAGCAGGCCTTCGCGCACCTGGCCTCGCTCGGCCACGAGCGCATCGGCGTCGTGCTGGGCCCGGAGGACCACGTCCCCTCCCAGCGCAAGCTGGCGGAGTACCGGACGCAGTGCGAGAAGTACGCGCGCCCGGTCGACGACGCGCTGATCGAGCACGCGATGTTCGCCCTCGAGGGCGGCCAGGCGGCCGCCACGCGGCTGCTGCGCGCCGGGGCGACCGGCATCATCTGCGCGAGCGACCCGCTCGCGCTGGGCGCCATACGGGCCGTGCGCCGGGCCGGACTGCGGGTGCCGCGGGACGTCTCGGTCATCGGGTACGACGACTCGGCGTTCATGAACTGCACCGACCCGCCGCTGACCACCGTGCGCCAGCCCATCGAGGCGCTGGGCCGGGCGGCGGTGACGCTGCTGGTGAACCAGATCGAGGGCGCGCGGGTGGCGGCCGAGGAGCTGCTGTTCGAGCCGGAGCTGGTGGTGCGGGGGTCCACGGGCTCTGTCCTGGGCCGGGTCGCCTCCATCGAGGGCGACGATCTGGACGCCGGGGACGCGTAGGCGGCGTAGGCGGCGAAGGCGGCGAAGAGGTGCGGGACGCGGCGGGCTCGGTCGATGGGCCCGGGGTCCGGGTCTGCGGTCGCTGGAGCGCTTGATGTCGCCGGCCGTCGCGCCCCGGGCTCGGAGCTCATCGCCGTCCAGCGCGCGCGTGCTACCGTTTTGGATCCAGTTCGGGCTGTGATTGCGGGAGGCGTCCATGGCCGAGGTCAGCTCGCGACCGCCGACCGCGCAGCAGTTCGTCCTGGCCGAGGTGCGGCGCGCCATCACCGCCGGCGAGTTGGAGCCCGGCACTCCGATCCGGCAGGAAGCTCTGGCCGAGCGGCTGGAGGTGAGCCGGGTTCCGTTGCGGGAGGCGCTCAAGACGCTCGAGGGCGAGGGCCTGGTCACCTATCGCGCGCACCGCGGGTATCGGGTCGTCGAGTTGTCGATGGCTGATCTGCGCGAGGTGTACCGCCTGCGGGAGATCCTCGAAGCCGAGGCGGTCCGCGCGGCGGTCCCCCTGCTCGACGAGGCGGTCTTCGCGCGCTTGGAGGCGGCGCAGACCGAGGTCGAGCTCGCCGCCGGGGACGGCGCGGTCGCGGCGATGGCGGCGGCGAACCGGCGCTTCCACTTCGCGCTCTTCGAGGCGGCGGCGATGCCGCGCCTGGTGCGCATCATCGGCACGCTCTGGGACAGCACCGACGCCTACCGCTCTCTCTATTACGCGGGCGACGAGAACCGGCGGCACGTCGTCGCCGAGCATCGGGCCGCGTTGGCGGCGCTGCGCGCGGGGGACGCCGAGGGCGCGGTCCGGTGGTTCGACCGGCATCGGGCGGCTGCGGTGGAGACGCTTGCGGGGCAGATCGAGGCGTGAGTCGGCGGGCTATGCACATCGCTTATGGCAACGGTCACCATGTCAACGTCCGCTATGGCAAGGTCGAGGGCTGAGCCAGCCACTCGCGGATAGCAGAGCCGTCGGCGTCCAGCGCGGGCGGCGGGGCGAAGTAGGCGGCGGGTGTCGTACTGAACCGCACCGGATGCGCCGTCTGACGCGTACCTCCGACGTCCACCGCGGCATTCAGACCCAAGCGCTCGGCGAGGGCGAAGGCATCACCGACATCGTTGATCGGTCCGCACGGCACGCCGGCTTCGTTCAGCGCTGTGAACCACTCCTCGGCCGGCTTGGTCGCCAGCCGCCGATTCAGCTCCTCGATCAATGCCTCGCGATGCGCGACCCGCGAGGTGTTCGTCGCGAATCGCGGATCGTCCGCGAGTTCCGGAGCGCCGAGCGCTGTGCACAGGCTGTGGAACTGCCGGTCGTTCCCTGCGGCGATCACCAGCGGTCGGTCCGCGGCGTCGAACACCTCATACGGCGCGATACTCGGATGCCGGTTCCCCATCGCCTGCGGCACGACCCCCGCCACCAAGTACGCCGAGGCGTGGTTCACCAACCCCGACAGCAGCGACGTCAACAGCGACACCGACACCCGCTGCCCCTCGCCGGTCGCGTCCCGGTGCCGGAGCGCCGCCAGGATCCCGAACGCCGCGTGCATCCCGGTGATCACGTCCACCAGCGCGACGCCGGCCTTCGTCGGCTGCCCCGGCTCGCCGGTGACGCTCATCAGCCCGCCGACCGCCTGCGCCAGCAGGTCGTACCCGGGGAGCGCGGCGCCCGCGCCGTCGCCGAACCCGGTGATCGAGCAGTAGACCAGACCCGGGTTCGCCTCCCGCATCTGCTCGTATCCCAGGCCCAGCCGCTCCATCGTCCCGGGCAGAAAGTTCTCCACGACCACGTCCGCGCGCCGTATCAGCTCCCTGGCCAGCGCCGCGTCCCGCGGCGAGCGCAGGTCCAGCGCCACCGAGCGCTTGTTGCGGTTCACGCCCTGGAAGTACGTCGCCGACCCGTCCGGGGCGAACGGCGGTCCCCAGGCGCGGGTGTCGTCGCCGCTGCTCGGACGCTCCACCTTCACCACGTCCGCGCCCAGATCGGCCAGGAGCATGGTCGCGTAGGGACCGGCCAGGACCCGGCTGAAGTCCGCGACCAGGAGACCGGGCAGGGCTGCGCTCTCGCCGTTCATGCCGGTCACCATACTGGATCCAAAATCCATTCTGTGGTGGAGTAGGGCCATGCCCTCCAAGCCTGTCTCCCCTCTCGATCTGTTCGCGATCGACGGCCTCCTCAGCGACGAGGAGCGCGCGATGCGCGACGTGGTCCGCTCCTACGGCGCCCGCGAGCTGCGCCCGCACGTCGCCGACTGGTTCGAGGCCGGGACGCTGCCGGCCCGCGACGTCGCGCGCGGCCTCGGCGGTCTCGGCGTGCTCGGCATGCACCTGCACGGCTACGGCTGCGCCGGGACCAGCGCCCTGACCTACGGCCTGGCCTGTATGGAGCTGGAGGCGGTCGACTCCGGGCTGCGCTCGCTGGTATCGGTGCAGGGCTCGCTGGCGATGTTCGCGATCTGGCGCTACGGCTCCGAGGAGCAGAAGCAGACCTGGCTGCCGCGGATGGCCGCCGGCGAGGCGATCGGCTGCTTCGGGCTGACCGAGCCGGACTTCGGCTCCAACCCGGCCGGGATGCGGACCACCGCCAAGCGCGAGGGCGAGGGCTGGATCCTCAACGGCACCAAGATGTGGATCACCAACGGCTCGATCGCCGACGTCGCGGTCGTGTGGGCCGGGACCGAGGACGGGATCCGCGGCTTCGTCGTGCCCACCGGCACCCCCGGGTTCAGCGCGCCGGAGATCAAGAAGAAGCTCTCGCTGCGGGCCAGCGTCACCAGCGAGCTGGTCCTGCAGGACGTGCGGCTGCCCGCCGACGCGATCCTGCCGGCGGCCGCCGGGCTGTCCGGGCCGCTGGGGTGTCTGGACGAGGCGCGCTTCGGCATCGTGTTCGGCGCGCTCGGCGCGGCGCGCGACTGCCTGGAGGCGGCGATCGCCTACGCGCTGGACCGCGAGGTCTTCGACCGCCCGCTGGCCGGCTTCCAGCTGACCCAGCAGAAGCTCGCCGACATGGCGCTGGAGCTCGGCAAGGGCATGCTGCTCGCGCTGCACCTCGGCCGGCTGAAGGACGCCGGCGCGCTGGACCCGCGCCAGGTCAGCCTGGGCAAGCTCAACAACGTCCGGGAGGCGCTGGCGATCGCCCGGGAGTGCCGGACCATCCTGGCCGCGAACGGGATCACGCTGGAGTACCCGGTGCTGCGGCACGCGAACAACCTGGAGTCGGTGCTCACCTACGAGGGGACGAGCGAGATCCACAGCCTGGTGATCGGGCGGGCGCTGACCGGGGTCTCGGCTTTCGTGTAGCGGTTCGGTGGGGCGGCTCATAGGCAACTCGGAGGGCGCCCCATGAAGCAACGCGTGGAGCAGTCCGTGTAAAAGTTCGTATAACAGGGCTCGGAGACACTCGCACGCCGGTCGTGCGACCCGCTGATGCTTGGGCGGCGCATGGTCGGCCGCATAGTGTGGGCATGTGGTGAGCAGCGAGAGACCGGTGACCGGACCGGGAGGCGGCGTCAGCGGGCGGCGTCACGCGTCCGGCGGGACCGGGGTTTGGTACCGCCGGGTCGTTGGAAATCCGGCAGGCATGCGCTGGTCACCGGTCCGTCGGAGTCTCACTGTCGCCGCCGCGTGCGCGGCCCTGGTCGGCGGCGGCGCGATCGCGGCCGCGGCGGCTCCGCCCGCGCCGAGCCCGACCCCGACGGCGCCGAGCTCCGCGCCGCTCGGGCCGACGGTCGCCGTTCCCGGGACGCCGCCGATCCCCCCGGACGTCAAAGCCGGCTCCTTCGTGATCGCCGATGAGGCCACCGGCGCGATCCTCGCCGAGCGCGCCCCGCACGACCGCCTGCGTCCCGCCTCGACGCTCAAAGTCCTGACCGCGCTGGCGCTGATGCCCCGCCTGGACCCCGCGGCGGTCCACCTCTCGGTCCCCGGGGACATCGCGTCGCTGGCCACCGCCGAACCCGGGGCGAGCGCCGTCGGCATCAAGCCGGGGCTGTCCTACCGGGTCTCCGACCTGTGGAACGCGGTGTTCCTGCGCTCGGGCAACGACGCGATCGCCACGCTCGCGGCGATGGCCGGCGGAGCGGGACCGACGGTGGACCTGATGCGCCAGACCGCGCAGCGGCTGCACGCGAACGACACGGTCGTGGTCAACGCCGACGGCTACGACGCCGACGGCCAGGTCTCCAGCGCCTACGACCTGGCGCTGATGGCGCGCGCGGGTCTGCAGGACCCGGGCTTCCGCGCCTATTGCTCGCTGCAGAAGGCCAAGTTCCCCTCGGTCAACGGCACGACCTTCGAGATCGACAACGAGAACCGGCTGCTCGGCAAGTACCCCGGGATGATCGGGGTGAAGAACGGCTACACCTCGCTGGCGCACCACACCTTCGTCGGCGCCGCCGAGCGCAACGGCCGCACGCTCGTGGTCTCGGTCTTCGACGCGGGAACCGACATCTATCAGCAGACGGCGAAGCTGCTCGACTGGGGCTTCGCGGTCCCGGCGACGGCGGCCGGCGTGGACCAGCTGGTCCCTGCGGACCCGCTGCAGAAGTCGACGGCGCCGGACGAGACGCTGCCGCCGCCGGACGCGCAGCACGCGAAGAAGCGCGATCTGCTGGACGGGTACAGCGGCAGCGGCAGTGGCGGCGACCTCCAGACGTCCGCGGCCGCCGCGGCCTCGCCGCACAAGAGCGGCGGATCGGGCTCGAGCTTCGTGGGCGACGCGTTCGAGACGCTGCTCTACGTGCTGGGGTTCCTGGTGTTCGCCGTCGTGGCACTGCGCGCCCGGGTGTTGTGGAAGCAGCGCAAAGAGAGATGACGGCGGTGGCGGCGGTGCGGTGTGCTCGCGGCGGTGGCGACGCCGGTCAGGACGCTGTGCTGGACACGCTTCCCGAGGCGCTGCCCGACGCCCCGCTGGAGACGGATTCCCGCAGGAACAGCCCGATCGAGTTCACGCAGTAGCGCCACCCGCCGAGTTCCTCCGGCGCGTCCTGGAACAGGTAGCCCAGGTGCGATCCGCAGGTGGAGCAACGGATCTCGGTGCGCAGCATGCCCTGCGAACGGTCCTCGTACTTCTCGATGAGGTCGTCGGTGAGCGGGGAGGCGAACGCGGCCCAGCCGCACTCGGCGTTGAACTTGGACTGCGAGCCGAACAGCGCGGTGTCACAGCCCCGGCACAGGTAGATACCCGAGTCGTCGTTCTCGACATAGGCGCCGGACCAGGGGTTCTCGGTTCCGAACTCGCGCAGGGTCTTGTAGGCGGCCGGCCCTAGGTGCTGCCGCCACTCTGCCTCGGTGCGCTCAACCTTGTACACCATGTAGTCGAGCCTACTCACGTGACGCGCGGGCGCCAGCGTTTTGGAGAGGCGTTACACAGCGTTGGGCGCGTGGTGGAGTCGTTTTCCAAAACCGCCGCGCAGCTTCCCTAGCAGGGCGAATGCATGTACGAACTCATATTCGCTGAACGCTTCGCCGAAATGCAATGCGGGGAATCAGACGCCGGATGCGCACGGCGGAGGCGGCCACTGGACGATGGCCGCCTCCGTCATGCTCCATTGCGGGTTTGCCGCAGATCGATGCCTGCCCGGTCTCAGCCGATGTGTCCGCCGACCGCCGTCGCGACTGCGGACTGCACCGCCGGGGAGACCGCGGCCGGTCCGCCGAAGATCTCGATCGCCGCCAGCTGCTGCTTCCACGTCGCGAACAGCGCGGCCACGTTCGGCGGCAGCCGCTTGGGGTCCGTGAGGAGCAGCGGGATGCCGGCGTTGGCGGCGTAGGCGCCGCCGGTGAGGGCGTCGGGGAAGACTGTGCCGCTGGCCAGGCCCGCTGCGGCCGGCGCGTGGCCCGCGCTCGTGCTCATCGCCTCGGCGACCTTCGCGGCGGTCGCGTAGCGGTCGCCGCCCGACAGGTCCGTGGCCGCCTTGCCGGGCGCCGCCTTGGCGACCGCCTTCACCGCCGCGCCGCCGACCGCGGTGACGTGGCTGTGGGCGTTCACGAACGCGGCGGTCGCCGGATCGAGCACCGGTCCGTCGGACAGGACGACCGCGGCGTTCTGCGACGCCGCCAGCGGACCCGCGGCGAGCGCGTCGGCGAAGTCGGTGCCGGTCGCCACCACGACGTTCGCGGTGCTGCCCAGGCCGTCGCGGGCGACGCGCAGGGCGGTGTCGAAGCGGTCGGTGCCACCGATCCGGTGGACCTGGTAGCCCAGGGCGGTGAGCTGCGACTGGACGAGCGGGGAGACCGCTGTCGTGCCGCCGAGGAGGTAGACGTTCTTGCTCCGGTCGGCGCCGAGGACGCGCTTGATCTCGGCGGTGGTGGCGCCGTCGAGCGCCTTCGGGTCGGTCAGCAGCAGCGGGCCGTGGACGTGGGCGGCGAGCGGCACGCCGGCCAGCGCGTCGGGCGCGGCGTCCCCTCGGGCGATGACGACGCCGCCGGCCGCGCCGTCCTTCCACTGCGCGGCGGAGACGTCGAGGGCGGTGCCGTAGCGGGTGCCGCCGCCGAGGCGGGTGACGGTCGCGTGGCCGGCGGTGCCGGACGGCGCGGTCGGGCCGATCGGACCGGCTGGTCCAGCCGGTCCGGTCGGGGTCCCGGTCGGCGGCGGGGTGGTGACGGGAGGCGTGGTGACCGGCGGCGGGACGGTCACCGTGATGTCGTGGGCGACGGACGCGCTCTGCAGGGTGCCGGTCTCGACGGTGAGCTTCACCGGGTAGGTGCCGGACTTGGCGTAGGCGTGCGGGACCGGCGAGGTCACCGGGGCGTTCTCAACCCACTGGTCCGAGCCGTCGCCCCAGTCGATGAAGTACTCGTTGATGAAGGAGCCGCTGCCGCCGTTCACCGGATCGATGGCGGGGGTGGAAGCGGTCGGGTCGGCGATGACGCCGCCGGGGGTGGACGGATCCGCCGCCACAGTGAGGGCCGGGGTGGGCTGGATGACCGTCCCGAGCTCGTAGTCCTGCTCGGCCTTGCTGCCGACCTGGCCGTCCGCGCCGGTGGCGGTGACGTCCAGGGTCTGGTCCTTGGTCTGGGCGGGATCGGAGCTGACCGCGAAGGTGTGGGAGAACACCGGGTCGCTGCTGGTGACTTGCGTGCCGTTGAAATTCGCGGTGTAGCTCGCGACCGGCGTGAAGCCGGCGACGGTGGCGCGGGCGTCGATGCTGATGGTCTCCGAGGTGGCGTCGCCGGTGATCGAGAAGCTGAAGGCGGTGACCGGGCCGCCCTGGTACTCGGCGGCGCCGCGGTCGTAGTCGGTCGCCGGACCAGTGCCGGAATCGGTGACCTGCGGGTCGTCCCGCCGGGGATTCCCGCGGTAGTCGGTGGGCAGCGCGCCCGCGGCCGAGGAGTCCGCGGAGTCGATCGCGGGGGAACCCGGCAGGGGTTCGTCGTTCGCCGGGTTCAGCCGCGGGTCGGCGACGAGGTCGTGGGCACCCTGTCCGGAGTTCGCCGCGAACGAGGCCACATCCGTGTACGCCACGCCACCCCAGGAATAGGCGGCGCCTGCCGGGATGGGCCGGCCGGTGTCCGGGTCGGTGCTCGACGGCGCGGGAAACAGGATGTTGTGGTGGATGGCGGCGCCGCTCTCGGCCGCGGTGTCCACCGATATCTCGGCGGGGCGGCCCGTGGCCGCCGTCTGCGTGGTCTCGGAGATGTTGTTCGCGACGGTGGTGCCGGTCGAGGTCCCGTACAGCCCGATGCCGACGTTCGAGTCGGAGGTCAGGGTGTTGCCGGTGACGGCGTTGCCCGGCGAGTCGGTGACGGTGACGCCGTCGAGGCTCCCCTCGATGTGGTTGCCGGCCACGACGTCGCCGGTGGCGCCCCCGGACAGGGTGATACCGGCGGCTCCGCCTCCGCCTTCGATGTGGTTCCGGGTCAGGGTGACGTCGCTGGAGCCGCCGCTGACCACGATCGCCGTGCCGGCGGTGCGGGACGACAGGTTGTCATGGGCTTCGAAGCCCTCGATGACGATGTCGTGCTGGCCGTCGACCACTGCCAGGTGGGTGTTGAAGAAGACGGAGGGGATCCGGCCGAACTTGTCGGGGACCCCTTCGATGGTGATCGGCGCGCCGGGCGTCCCCGACTTGGTGACGTCCATCTCCTGCGTGCTCGGCAGGCTGTAGACCGCGATGGTGTCACCCGGTCCCGCGGCGTCGAGCGCCTTGGAGAAGCTGCAGAACGGGGCGGTCGCGCTGCCCGGGTTGCTGTCCGAGCAGCTGGCGCCGGTGGTGCCCCCGACGTAGAAGGTGCTACCGGTGGCGGGTGCGGCGTGCGCCGGCGACAGGGGTGCCAGGCCCGCGGCGGCGAGCGTGGACATGGCTGCGAGGGTTACCCGACGTTTCGACACGGTACAAGATCGTGCCGTCTGCGAGCGCGACGGAGATCCCTTGATCGGCGTAGGTGTCCGACGCCTTACAGCCGATCAGGGTATTGATGTGCAGCGGTTCAGCCGGGTCGGCCGGCGCCTTGCTTCGCCAGTTTCACCAGCATTTGGCGCACCTTCGGGTCCCGGTTCTTGGCGGCGGCCTTGTAGAGCTTGTCCAGTTGCTCCGGCAGGTGCGCGTAGTCGGCGGGGTCTGCGGCGGCCGGTGTGGTGAAGATCTGCGGCTGCGAGGTGGGGATGCGCTCGGCGGGGCGGGGGTTCTTGCGGCCGTGCCGCTGCCCGACGAAGCGGATCGGTACCTCGGGCAGGTGGTATTGCTGGGTGAAGCGGGAGATCACTTCGGTGATCTGCGTCGGCTCGCCGAGATCGAGGGTGAAGATCTCGCCGCCGGCGGCGATGCGGCTGGCTTCGAGGGTGAGGGCGACGGCTTCCTCGACGGTCGCGAAGCAGCGGGTGGCGTCGGGGTGCGTGACGGTCACCGGGCCGCCGGCGCGGATCTGGTCGGCCAGGGTGGTCAGGAGGGAGCCGCGGGCGTCCAGGACGTCGCCGATGCGTACGGCGGTGAAGACGGCTTCGGTGCGGTGCTTCTTGCCCGGCTTGGCGGCCTTGTGGGCGGCGGCGAGGACGACGGCTTCGGCGACGCGCTGGGAGGCGCCGAGCATCGAGGCCGGGTCGGCGTCGGCGGCGAGCTGGACGAAGCGCTCGGTGCCGTGGCGTGCGGCCGCGCGGACGAGGTTGTCGGTGCTCAGGACGTTGGCCTTCACGCCGTGGCTCGGGCGGCGCTCCAGCACGGCGGCCTGCCTGAGCGCCTCGGCGTGGAACACCACCTCGGGGCGGAGTTCGCGGAAGGTCTGGTCCGTCTCGTCGCGGTCGAGGAGGTCGGTGGTCAGCACTTCGCCCCACACGTCCGCGCGGAGGCTTCGCAGGACCTGCTCATCGGTGCCGAGGAGGAACAGCGAGGCGGGGTTGAAGGCGTGGAGCTGGCGGCAGAGTTCGGAGCCGAGCGCGCTGGCGGCGCCGGTGACCAGGACGCGCTTGCCGGTGATGATCTCTTTGGCCTCGGGGGAGACCACGGGGGGTTCCGGGGCGTCGATCAGTGCTCTGACGTCGAGGGGGCGCAGGTCGGCGGCGGTCGCTTCGCGGGACAGGGCGGCTGCGTACCAGGGGAGGTAGCGGACGACGGCTCCGGCGGCGGTTGCCGCGTGGGCGAGTTCGCGGGTCCGGGACGGAGGGAGGCCGGGGATCGCGAGGACGACGGCTTCGACGGCGTGGTCGGTGGTGAGGCGGGGGAGGTCGGCCAGGGTGCCGAGGAGGGGGAGCGGAGGGTGTTTGGCTGGGCTCGGGTCGTCGTCGAGGTTCGCGGGATCGAAGTTCGCGGCGTTGGAGCTCGCGGTATCGAAGCTCGTGGCATCGGAGCTCGCGTCGTCGAGGAAGCCGATCGGGTGGAGTCCGCCGGTTTTGCTATCCCCCAGCTCGCGGGCCAGGGCTCGGCCGGCGCGTCCGGCGCCGACGATCAGCGTGCGCAGGCCGGCGGGCCGCCTGGTCCAGGTGGGTGACCCCTCGGGTCCCGCCCACGGCGATTCGGCCTGTCCGGTCATCGTTCCTCGTCGGTGCCTCCGCCGGTCAGCGGGGGTCTTCCCCGATTCCGGCGCGTCGGGCCACCGCGACGGCGGCCAGCGTGGAGTGTACGCCGAGCTTGCCCAGAACGTTCTGCATGTGGGTGCGGACCGTGTTGGGGGACAGGAACAGGTGCTGGGCGATGGAGGCGCGGGTCATGCCGGAGACCATGCACTGCAGGACTTCGCGCTCGCGGGGGGTGAGGGCGCCGACCAGGGTCTCGTGCTCGTTGCGCTCCTGCTCGGCGGCCATCAGGTCGCTCAGGACGTAGGTGAGCAGGCGCGGCGGGATGTGGGTCTCGTCGCGCAGGACGCCGCGGACCACCTGGAGCAGGTGCTCCACCGAGCCGTCCTTGGCGACCCAGGCGTTCACGCCGCCGCGGACCGCCTCGGCGACGCGCTTCTCCTCCTCGCCGGCGGTGACCATGACGATGCGGACGTCGGCGTGGCTGGCGCGGATCTCGGCGGCGAAGCGGATGCCGTCGCGGCCGTCGAGGTCGACGTCGAGCAGGACCACGTCGGGGCGGCGCTCGTCGATGAGGCGGCGCGCGCCGTCGATGGTCGTGGTCGCCGCCACGCCGAAGCCGGGTTCGGCGCGCAGGCGGGAGGCCAGCGCTTCGGCGAAGGTGCGGTGGTCGTCGACGACGAGGATGCGGACCTCCCCGAGGCCGGCGACGTCGAGGCGCTCCTCGAGGCGGTCCTCGAGTCCGATCGTGGAGGCGTCAAGCATGCTCCCCATCCTCGCAAGCCCCGGGGCGTCCGCCCACCACCATGGTGTGGAGCCGCGAATACTCCAAATGACGTAGACGCCCCTCTGGACGCGGTCCCCGGCGGTTCACCGTGCGGTCACCCACGGTTACTGCGAAGCACCGAGGCGGTCCACCGCGCCGACCCGAGCGACGATCGCCGAGGCCTCGACGCGGGAGTGCGCACCCAGCTTGACCAGCACGTTCTGCACATGCGTCCGGGCCGTGGACTGCGCGATGTCCATGGCGCGCGCGATCTGCTTGGTCGACTCGCCCTCGACGATCCGCCGCAGCACCTCGCGCTCGCGCGGGGTGAGGTAGCGCAGGGTGCGCTCGGCCTGGTCGACGTCCGGCGCCTTCAGATGCCGCACCGCCGCCCGCAGCAACTCCGGATCCACCGCGACCTCCCCGGCCGCGACCCGCTCCAGGATCTGCACGATCCCGTCGATCCGCTGGTCCTTGCGCGTGAACCCCGACACCCCGAGATCCAAGGCGGCGCTGACGATCGCCGGATCATCCGTCGCCGAAACCATCAACACCTTGGTCCGAGGATGCCGCTCCAGCACCGCCCGCGCCAGCTCCAACCCCGCCGTCACCATCCGGCTGTTAGGCCGCGACACCGGAAACGCCTGCTCCCCGGCCGTGGCCAGCGGCGAGGCGGCAGCCCGCGCCGAGACCGTCATCGGAAAGTGCACATCAAGCATGAGGATGTCCGGATCCAACGAAGCCACCGCAGCCAACCCCTGCGCCGGCGTCGACGTCACCGCCTCCACCTGATACCCCTTCGCCGCCAGCGACGCCGCCAGCGACTCGGTGAGCAAAGTGTGGTCATCACACAGCACGATCCTTGCGGGCATCAGAAAGCGCCTCCAGGGAGCAGAGAGAGCTGGACCGAGGCGACCGGCTGCAGCGCCGAGGCGGGGATGCGCGGGGGATGGGTCAGGGTCGCCTGCGAGGGAAGCTGGATCGAGGCGAGGGCGGTGTCGTCCTGACCGGTGGGGATGATGTGCAAAGGCTGGGTGTCGGCGGGATCGAAGCTGGGGTCGGAGGTTGGGTCGGTGGGCGCTTCGGCTGCGGCGGGCGCCGCGGGACCGGCGGCCGCGGCGGGAGTCTGGGCGGCGCTCGGCGCGGCGAACGGCGGAGCGGCGAGTCCGGCGGGGTACGGCAGGTGCGCGGCAGACGACTGAGCGGCTTCGGCCGGGTCCAGGGGAGCGACCGGCGCGCCGAAGAAGTTCGCCGAGGGCTCAGGCGCTGCGGCGGAGGTCGGCACGGTCGTGGGCTGCGGCGTGGGCGCGGCAGAAGGCTGAGTAGCTGCCTGCGGTGCGACCGGTGCTGCAAAGAAGTTCGCTGAGGGCTCAGGCGCTGCGGCGGAGGTCGGCGCGGTCGCGGGCTGCGGCATCGACGCGGCAGAAGGCTGAGTGGCTGCCTGCGGTGCGACCGGTGCGCCGAAGAAGTTCGCTGAGGGCTCAGGCACTGCGGCGGAGGTCGGCGCGGTCGCGGGCTGCGGCATCGACGCGGCAGGAGACTGAGTGGCTGCCTGCGGTGCGACCGGTGCGCCGAAGAAGTTCGCGGGGGCAGACGCCTGAGCGGCGGTCTCGGCCGAGGGCTCAGGTGCGGCAGCCGAGGTCGCCGCAGTCGCGGGCTGCGACATCGGCGCGGCGGCAGTGGTCTGCGGTGCGACCGGTCCGGCGGAGCTCGGCTGGCGCGTGGCGGAGGGCTGAGCAGCGGTCGGCGCGGCGGCGGCGGCGGGCTGCGGCGAGTGTGTGCCGGATGCCTGCGCGGCGTCGGGTGCGTCCAGAGGTGCGGCGGGGGTGGCGAAGGGGGCGGTGAGTGAGGGCTGGGGGGTGGTGGGTGGTGCGGTGCGTGGTTGGTGGGCGGCGGCGGTGATTTCGCCGGGGGCTTGGGGGGTGGGGTTGTGGGGGGTGGGGGGGAACACGCTGGCGGGGACTGGGTGGGCGGTGATGTCGGCGGGGGTGCCGTAGAGGCGGTTGGGGGGTGTCTGGGGGTCCTCGGTGGCGCCGTTTTCGAGGGTCGTGGCGGAGGGGTGCGAGGTGGTGTTGGTCTTGAGAGGCAGGCCGAAGTAGCCCGTGTCCGCTGAGGTGTCGGGGGACTTGCGTGCCGGTGGCTGCTCGTCGGTGGCTGCCGGGAGAGAGTGCTGGAGCGGCAGGCCGAAGTAGGTTCGGTTGTCAGCGGTGGCGGCGGGCTCGAGCTGCTCCGGCGTTCGCGGGCCGAACAGGTTCGCGGGTTCGGCGGAGCCGCCGATTGCCAGCTGCTCGGGCGTGCCGGAGATCGCCATCGGCTCTGGCCAGGCGCTCAGTCGGGTCATGAAGGCGTGGCCGCCGGTCAGCGATGCCGGGGGTTCGGTGACATCGATGACTTCGGCGAAGTCGTCTTCGTCTTCGAAGTCGTCCGTGAAGCCCTCGTCGAAGGCGTCGAGCTCGTCCAGATCGTCGAGATCGTCGAAGTCCTCGAAGTCCGCCAGTGCCCGGTGGACCCCGCCCGCCGCCAGCTGCGCGGCCAACTGGGTCAGCGAGATCTCGCCGTGGAAGGTCTTCGTCAGTTCGTCGTCCGCGCTCAGGGGGCGGATGGGGGTGACGGGGAGGACCAGGCGGACCAGGGCGCCGCCGAGGGGGCCCTCGGCGAATTCCACCGAGCCGCCGGCTGCTTCTATGGTGCGGCGGACTACGGCGAGGCCTAGGCCGTGGCCTGCGGGGATGTTGCCGAAGCCGGGGCCGCTGTCGTCGACTTCGATCACCGCTCGTTCGCCTTCGGCGGTTTCGAAGCGGCGGACGGTCACCTGGACGCGGCCGGAGTCGCCGGCGGCTCGGGTGCCGTTGGACAGGACGTTGCCGAGGGCCCGCTTGAACAGGACCGGGTCGACCGTCACGTGCAGGGGGTCCTCGGCGGCCGCCAGGGCGAGGTCGCCGTCGAAGGTGGCGCGCCAGCGCTCCACGGATTCGGCGGCCAGGCCCGCGACGTTGCACGGGACCGGTTCGCCGAGGCCGTCGACGCCCTGCTTGGCGTCGTCGAGGAACTGGCGGACCGTGGCGGATATCTCCTCGGTCTGGGACATGATCTCCTGCAGCACGTCGCGGACCCGCTCGGGGACGTCCGGCCGCAGTTCGGCGGCGGAGGCGAGCATCAGGATCGCGGCGACCGGCTGGCGTAGGTCGTGGCAGACCTCGCGGACGCGGTCCAGCGGGATCGCGGTGCCGCCGTCGGCGTACAGGACCGCGTCGCGGCGGTGCGAGCCGTGGTAGCGCTCGAGCTCCGTGCCGGGAGCTGAAGAAGCTGAAGAAGCTGAAGAAGCCGCGGCAGCCGTGGAATCTGCGGAAGCCTCAGGGGTCTCATGGTCAAGGTCCTCGGCCGCGCTCGCGCCAGCCGCCGCCGCCTCGCGCGCCGCGCGGTCCGCCGCCTCCTGCGCCCGCAGCTCGCGCAGGTCCAGCAGCACGGTCTCGTCCGTGCCGCGGATGTACGGGTCCTTCGACGCCGGATTCCCGCCGGCCGGTCCACCCGTGTCCGTTCCGGCCGTGGTCGTGCTCATGATCGTCCCCCACCGCAGCGGTTCCGGGTACGGTCGCGCGCGCGGCGAGTCGGACACGCGGCCAGGCCCGGCCGTCCGTCCGCGTAGCGTGCCACGCGCCTCCCCCTTGCTCCGGCTGCCGGTGCGCACCGGCAACCATCCTCGACGTTACGCCGGCGGACCCCGGGCGACCAGGGATGACGCCCCGGATCACGCGATGGGAGCAACCGGCTCGAAGGCGGTCCGCCGTCTACTCGGAGAGTGAGAGCCACTCATCCTCTAGACGGAGACGTTCCTCATGCAACTCGCGTAGCTTAGCGTCCGCATCGGCCGCTGCGAGATAGTCTCCCCCAATCCGCGACAGTTCCTCGTGCAGCTTGGCCTCCAGCTCGGCGATCTTGTCCAGGCGCCGCTCGATCCGGGCCAGCTCCTTCTTCGCGGCACGGTCCTCACGAGAACCCGCACCGCCGCTCGTCATGTTTGACGGTTGTGCGGGCACTTTGGTTGTGCGGGAGTTCGAAAGCTCAGTGGCGCGCTGCTCGCGGTGGGCGAGGTACTCCTCGACGCCGCCGGGCAGCAGCCGGATCCGGCCGTCGCCGTACAGGGCCGCGACGCGGTCGGTGGTGCGCTCCAGGAAGTAGCGGTCGTGGCTGACCACCAGCAGGGTGCCCGGCCAGCCGTCGAGGATGTCCTCAAAAGCGGTGAGGGTGTCGATGTCCAAGTCGTTGGTGGGCTCGTCGAGCAGCAGCACGTTCGGTGCGTCCATCAGCAGCCTGAGCAGCTGCAGCCGCCGCCGCTCGCCGCCGGACAGGTCGCCGACCCGCGTCCACTGCTTCTCCCCGGCGAAACCGAACCGCTCCAGCAGCTGCCCGGCCGTCAGGGTCTTGCCCTTGCCGATCTCGACCGTGGAGTGGACCTTCTCGACCGCCTCCAGCACCCGCCAGGTCGGATCGATCTCGGCCACCTCCTGCGACAGGTGCGCGGGCTTCACCGTGACACCGGCGACGACCCGTCCCGAGTCCGGCTGCGCCTCGCCGAGCAGCAGCCGCACCAGCGAGGACTTGCCGGAGCCGTTGACGCCGATCAGCCCCAGCCGCTCGCCGGGACCCAGCTGCCAGGTGACGCGCTTCAGCAATTCCTTCTGGTCCGCGCCCTCGCCGACGGCGTAGGACACGTCCTCCAACTCATAGACGGTCCGCCCGAGCCGGCTCGCCGCGAACTTCTGCAACTCCGCGCCGTCGCGCGCCGGTGGCTCGGCGGCGATCAGCTCGTTCGCCGCCTCGATCCGGAACTTCGGCTTGCTGGTCCGGGCCGGGGCACCGCGCCGCAGCCAGGCCAGCTCCTTGCGCAGCAGGTTCTGCTTGCGGTCCCATTCGGCGTCGGCCTGCCGCTGCCGCTCGGCGCGCGCCAGGACGTACGCGGAGTAGCCGCCGTCGTAGTCGAGCACCTGCCCGTTGACGACCTCCCACGTCCGCGTGGTGACGGCGTCCAGGAACCACCGGTCGTGGGTGACGGTCAGCAGCGCCGGCTTGGCGGTCGCCAGGTGCCGCGCCAGCCAGGCGATGCCCTCGACGTCCAGGTGGTTGGTGGGCTCGTCGAGCAGCAGCAGGTCGTGTTCGTTGATCAGGGCCTTGGCCAGCGCGACCCGGCGCCGCTCGCCGCCGGACAGCGGCCCGATGCGGGTGTCCATGCCGTCCGGGAACGCCGGGAAGTCGGTCCCGCCGAACAGCCCGGTGATGACGTCGCGCACCCGCGCGTCGGCGAGCCACTCGTGGTCGGGCTTGTCGGCGACCAGCTCGTGCCGGATGGTCGCGGCCGGGTCCAGGGTGTCGTGCTGCCCGACGAAGGCGATGCGCAGCCCGCCGGTGTGCGTGACCCGCCCGGAGTCGGGCTCGTCGAGTTTCGCCAGCACCCGCAGCAACGTCGACTTGCCACCGCCGTTCCGTCCGACCACGCCGATCCGGTCGCCCTCGGACAGGCCGAGGGAGACTTTGTCGAGCAGCGTGCGGGCGGTGTAGGCCTTGGAGACGTTCTCGAGGTTGACCAGGTTGACCAGGTTGACAGCTTGGGGCGCCATTGCGCCAACGCTACCGGGTTCCGGGCGGGGGCCCGTCCTGCGCGCAGGTCAGGACCAGGTTCAGCAACCGGGCCGCCCCGGCCTTGTCCAGAGGGTTGTTCCCGTTGCCGCACTTCGGCGACTGCACGCACGACGGGCAGCCCTCCAGGCACTCGCACGCCGTGATCACGTCCCGCGTCGCCGTCAGCCACGCGACGGCCGCCCCGTAAGCCCGCTCGGAGAAGCCCGCACCGCCGGGGTGGCCGTCGTAGACGAACACCGTCAGCCGCTCGGTGTCCGGGTGCAGCGGGACCGAGACGCCGCCGATGTCCCAGCGGTCGCAGGGCGTGAACAGCGGCAGGAGGCCGATGGAGGCGTGCTCCGCGGCGTGCGCGGCGCCGGCGCTCATCGCGGCGTCGAGTTCGGCGTCGCGCAGGGCGGCGGGGTCGACGGTCCACCACACGGCGCGGGTGCGCAGGACGCGTTCGGGCAGTTCGAGCGGCTTGGTCTCGATGATCTGGCCGGTGCCGGCCTTGCGCTTCAGGTAGGAGACCACCTGCGTGCTCACCTCGACCGAGCCGAAGTGCAGGGACGCGTCGCCCCAGTCCTGGGTCTGCTCCGTGTCCAGGATGCTCACCTGGACCACGTCGCGGGCCATCGTGGTGTAGTCCGGGTTCGCGCGGTGGACCAGCGCTATGTTCTGCTCCAGGTCCAGCTTGTCCACCAGGTAGGTGTGGCTCTGGTGCAGGTACACGGCGCCGTCGTGCACCGTGGAGTGCGACGCGCCCTCGTCCACGGTCCCGAGCAGGCGGCCGGTCTGGTCCTCCACGATGCGGACCGACGCGCCGCCGGTACCGCGCAGGTCCGTCAGCGCGGAGGGACGCTCGCGCCGGGTCCAGTACCAGCCAGTCGGACGGCGGCGCAGGTACTCGCGGCGGGTGAGGTCGGTCAGCAGGGACTCCGTGGTCGGGCCGAAGAGTTCCAAGTCGCTATCGGTTAGGGGGAGTTCCGCTGCGGCGGCGCACAGGTGCGGCGCCAGGACGTAGGGGTTGTCCGGGTCCAGGACGGAGGCCTCGACCGGCCGGTCGAAGATCGACTCGGAGTGGTGGACCAGGTAGGTGTCCAGCGGGTCGTCGCGCGCGATGAGGACCGCGAGCGCTCCCTGTCCGGCGCGCCCAGCGCGACCCGCCTGTTGCCAGAGGGAGGCGCGGGTACCGGGGAACCCGGCCATCAGGACGGCGTCGAGCCCTGCGACGTCCACGCCGAGTTCGAGCGCGGTGGTGGCGGCCAGTCCGACGAGGGCGCCGTCCTTGGTCGGGTCCATGTGCAGGGCGGCTTCCAGGGCGCGGCGCTCGGTCTTCAGGTATCCGCCGCGGTACGCAGCGATGCGCTTGCCGTACCCGGTCCGTCGCTCCTCTAGGTAATCGCGTGTCTGCATCGACACCTGTTCGGCGCCTCGCCGGGAGCGGGTGAAGACCACTGTGCGGACGTCGTCCAGGACCAAGTCCGTCAGCAAGTCCGCGGCCTCCGCAGTCGCGGAGCGCCTAACCGGCGCTCCGCGTTCCCCGATAAGGGTCGTCAGGGGAGGTTCCCATAGGGCGAACACCAGTGGACCCCGCGGAGAGGAATCGTCGGTGACCGCCGAGACCTCAACCCCGGTGAGCCGCGAGGCCGACACAGCCGGGTCGGCGGTCGTGGCCGACGCCAGTATGAAAGTCGGACTGGAGCCGTAGCGCGCACAGATGCGGCGAAGCCTGCGCAAGACGGCCGCCACATGTGAGCCGAAGACACCTTTATAGGTATGGCACTCGTCGATGACGACATAACGCAGTTTGCGGAGGAAGGACGCCCAGCGCGCGTGTCCCGGCAGCATCGAGTAGTGCAGCATGTCGGGATTGCTCAGGACATAGTTCGCGTGCTGACGTACCCAGTCGCGGGCTTCGGCGTCCGTGTCGCCGTCCAGGAGCCCGGCGCGGACCCCCGGTACGTCCAAACGAGTGAGACGTCTGAGTTGGTCCGCTGCCAGCGCTTTTGTGGGCGCCAGGTACAGCGTGGTGCCCGCGTTCTCGCGGATCGCGGTCAGCGCCGGCAGCTGGAAGCCCATCGACTTGCCGGAGGCGGTGCCGGTGGCGAGCGTCACATGCCGCCCCTCGCGCGCCGCCTCGGCCGCGGCGACCTGGTGCCGCCAGGGCCGCGGGACGCCGCCGCCGTCGCGGAACCCCTGCACAACGGCCTCGTCGGCCCACTCCGGCCACTCGTCGTGCACCGCGTCCCGGGCCGGAACGACGCGCACATGCGTCACACGCTCCGCACGCGACGCGGGAACCGAGATCAGTCTCTCCAGCGTTGCCGGGATAGTGTCGTTCTCCTTACCGGCAGCACCGAGTACCGGGTCTGGTGTGGACACACCACCCGTGACGGGGTTTTGCTGATAAGGAGGAGTCGGCGACATCGCAGACCAGTATCCGACACGACGCACGACACGACACGACCTTCTTCCGACGAGGCGCGGCCCGCGACACCCGCTCGGGCGCGATCATCGGCGCAGTACGACGCACCATTAGAGGGCACTTGGCGCGAATCGTGGCCGAGTGTCACCCCGAGGTGATTGACTGTGCTCAAGCCCTGACCCGGGTGAAGCTGTATTTTGTGTTGCCGAGGACACACCTTTTCTCACCCCCGCCACGGCGGGAAGGCACCGTTTTGGAGGCCGGCAGTGGACCTGAAGCTGGAGACGCGAGACGAGAACGGCCGGACGATCGTCAAGGTCGGCGGGGAGATCGACGTGTACACCGCCCCGAAGCTCCGGGAACAGCTGGTCGAGCTGGTCGGCGCCGGGAAGTACCACCTGATCGTGGACATGGAGGACGTCGACTTCCTGGACTCGACCGGGCTGGGCGTCCTGGTCGGCGGGCTCAAGCGGGTCCGCGCGCACGACGGTTCGCTGCGCCTGGTGTGCACCCAGGAGCGGATCCTGAAGATCTTCCGGATCACCGGCCTGACCAAGGTTTTCCCGATCAGCGACAGCGTGGAGCAGGCCGTCACCGCCGTCGACTAGCCACATCGGCGGGCTCCCACCGCCGCGCCGTGCTTGTCAGCACTGTGCGGCGCGGGCCCGCCGTCCGGGCCGTTCCATCCCGCACTTGTTCCTAAGGGGTCTGCCAACATGGATGCGCAATCGTCGGCCGTCGGCACGGTGGCCAAGACGGAGAGCGCCACGGCCGTTCTGCTGCGGTTCACTCCGCAGCCCGAGCATGTCCGGACCGCGCGCCTGGTCGCGGTCGCCCACGCCCGCCGGGTCGGCGTGGAGGCCGGGCTCCTCGACGAGGTCCGCCTCGCCGTCGGCGAGGCCTGCTCCCGGGCCGTCGGCCTGCACCAGCGGCACTGTCCGGGCGAACCGGTCGTGGTGGTGCTGGACGCCGTCGACGAGTCCGGCTCAGGGCTGGTCGCCGACCGGTTCGTGGTGACGGTGGCCGACAAGGTCTCCGGCGCCGTGCCCAGTCCCCGGGACGGTGCCACCGCCCCGGCCGCCGAGGGTGAGACGGCGGTCGAGCCGGAGGACGAGGACGACCTCGACGACGCCGAGATGGGCCTGGCGGTCCTGACCGGACTGGTGGACGATCTGGACATCACCTCCGGTCCCGACGGCGGCGCGATCCGCATGGGATGGCCCGTCAAGGATTTCTGAACACTTATATGAGGAGCCGGTTTCGCCGGTCTCCCGACTAGGCCGATTCAGCTCCCGGCGGCGGGGCGCCTTCCCCTTGGCGCTTCGCCGCTTTCATGTGTATCCGGGCACATGAAGGGGTAGTCGCATTCACCAAACCGAGTGAAAAGTGTCCTTCATCACATAGCGATCCGTGAGGTCGGCGAAACGATCTGTTGACCGACCTGGACCTTTCGCGCGTAGACTCCCCTGCCATTGGCTGTGATCTGAGTTACACAGCGACGGAATACGGATCGTCACAGTGGAGGACGCATGCCGCAATTCGCGGACAGCGGCTCGACGGTGATCCCTTTGGCCGGGGGCAACCTCGCCTGGATCTTCGTGGTGGCCGTGATCGCCCTAGGTGCGCTTGGCGTCGCCGGCATCCTTGTCAAAGAGGTGCTGGCGGCCAGCGAGGGCACAGAGAATATGAAACGCATCGCGGCCGCGGTGCAAGAAGGCGCGTCCGCGTATCTCGCGCGGCAGTTCCGCACACTGGCGATCTTCGCGGCCGCGGCCTTCTTCCTGCTGCTGGCCCTGCCGGCCGACGACTGGTCGCAGCGCATCGGGCGCTCGGTCTTCTTCCTGGTCGGAGCCGCCTTCTCGGCCACGACCGGGTACGTCGGCATGTGGCTGGCGGTGCGCTCGAACGTCCGCGTGGCCGCGGCGGCGAACGAGTCCGGCTCGCCGCGGGCGATGCGGATCGCCTTCCGCACCGGCGGCGTGGTCGGCATGTTCACCGTCGGCCTGGGCCTGTTCGGCGCCGCGCTGGTGGTGCTCATCTACAAGGGCAACGCCCCGAACGTGCTCGAGGGCTTCGGCTTCGGCGCCGCCATGCTGGCCATGTTCATGCGTGTCGGCGGAGGCATCTTCACCAAGGCCGCGGACGTCGGCGCGGACCTGGTCGGCAAGATCGAGCAGGGTATCCCCGAGGACGACCCGCGCAACGCCGCGACCATCGCGGACAACGTCGGCGACAACGTCGGCGACTGCGCGGGCATGGCCGCGGACTTGTTCGAATCCTACGCGGTCATGCTGGTCGCCGCACTGATTCTGGGAAAGATCGCTTTCGGTACCCAGGGCTTGGTGTTCCCGCTCATGGTGCCGGCGCTCGGCGTGATCACCGCGGTCCTCGGCATCTTCACTGTGTCCCCGCGCACGGGGGACAAGAACGCGATGGCGGCGATCAACCGCGGCTTCTTCATCAGCGCCGTGGTAGCGGTGGTCCTGGTGGCGATCGCGGCGTTCACCTATCTGCCCGACAAGATCTCCAAGCTGGACCATGTCGACCCCGGCGTGCTGGCCGACGCCGCGACGAAGGATCCGCGCCTGATCGCCTTGGGCGCCGTGGTGATCGGCATCGTGGTGGCCGCGGTCATCCAGGTGCTGACCGGGTACTTCACCGAGACCACCCGGCGTCCGGTGCAGGACATCGGCAAGACCTCGCTGACCGGGCCGGCGACAGTGGTCCTGGCCGGCATCGGCATCGGGCTGGAGTCCGCGGTCTACTCGGCGCTGCTGATCGGCGGCGGCGTGTTCCTGGCGTACCTGCTCGGCGGCGCCTCGCTGACCCTGTCGCTGTTCGCGGTGGCCATGGCCGGCACGGGTCTGCTGACCACGGTCGGCGTCATCGTCGCGATGGACACCTTCGGCCCGGTCTCGGACAACGCGCAGGGCATCGCGGAGATGTCCGGCGACGTCGGGGAGGAGGGCGCGAAGGTGCTGACCTCGCTGGACGCGGTCGGCAACACCACCAAGGCGATCACCAAGGGCATCGCGATCGCGACCGCCGTGCTGGCCGCGACCGCGCTGTTCGGGTCGTTCACCCAGAAGATCACCGAGGCCGTGGGCAAGGTCCACGACCCCAAGCTGGGCAGCCCGGAGCAGGCGCTGCAGTTCGGCGGCGTCCTGAACATCGGCGACCCGCGGAACCTGTTCGGTCTGATGATCGGCGCGGCCGTGGTGTTCCTGTTCTCGGGCCTGGCGATCAACGCCGTGTCCCGGGCCGCGGGCGCGGTCGTGTACGAGGTCCGCCGCCAGTTCCGCGAGATCCCCGGCATCATGGACGGCACCGGGCGGCCCGAGTACGGCCGCGTGGTGGACATCGTCACGACCGACTCGCTGCGCGAGCTCATCACCCCGGGTCTGCTGGCGGTGATGGCGCCGATCGCGGTCGGCTTCACCCTCGGCGTCGGCGCGCTGGGCTCCTACCTGGCCGGCGTGATCGGCACCGGCGTCCTGATGGCGGTCTTCCTGTCGAACTCCGGCGGCGCCTGGGACAACGCCAAGAAGCTGGTCGAGGACGGCAACTTCGGCGGCAAGGGCTCCGAGGCGCACACCGCGACCATCGTCGGGGACACCATCGGCGACCCGTTCAAGGACACCGCCGGTCCCGCGATCAACCCGCTGATCAAGGTGATGAACCTGGTCAGCCTCCTGATCGCGCCCGCCGTGGTCCAGCTGTCGATCGGCACCTCGGCCAACGCCGCGGTCCGCGCCCTGATCGCCATCGCCGCGATCCTGGTGATCGTCGCCGCGGTCTGGAACAGCAAGCGCAAGTCGATCGCCGTCTCGGACTCCCACGGCGACTCTGGCGCCGGCTCCACGCCGGTCACCGGCGTCGGCGCGGCCGTCGAGGCAGCGGCCCCGGCCGCCCCCGGCGCACCGCGCAACGGCGACGAGGACACCTCGATGGAGGCTTCCGCGCAGTCGATCTGAGCGGCGGCTTCTGGAGTTCTCTCCTATTAATGGGGCGCCCTCGGCCTTCGGGTCGGGGGCGCCCCATTTCGGGTGATTCCCAGTGGTGCACGCCAGACCTTTGAAGTACTTTTGAAGTCATGGCGACCACCAGTGAATCCGTGCCGTTCTCCGAGCTGATCCAGCATCCCCGCGAGACCACGTCGCGGCTGGATCGGGCCGAGACGCTGCGCCTAGTGCGTCGGAACCAGCCGGATCTGATGTTGGTCGCCGCCGAGCGTGCCGAGCGTGACGCCGAGATCTTCGACGTCACGACCCGCCTGTTGGTCGGCATAATCGCCCGGGAGCCCGCGCCCGAGGTGCTTCGCAGCTCGGTGCTCGGCGTCTTCGCCTGGACGAGGTTCCTTCCGGACGCCGCCGTCGACGAATTCCTGGCCGAGCTCGTCGGCGTCGCCCGGGCCTCCGCCGAGATCCGCAACCTGCGCCCGGTCGCCCAGGTGATCGTCGAGTGGCAGCACACTGCCGAGATCCACGCCGACCCCGAGCTGTACCGGATGCTGACGCGCGAGTTCTCCCCAGAGGACGACTTCGGGCCGGTGGATGTGCCGGCTCAGCCGGGCCAGGAAGCCGGATGAGCCCGAAACGCCACGACGATGTGGCACCCCCGGTAGTCGAGGGTGAGTGGCGGATCCGGTATGCGAACACCGAATCGGTCGACGGCTGGCGGGACTTGTGCGGCAAGGCTCCGGGAAATACGAGGCGGGCGTATGAGACGATCCGCTCGAATCCCAGGCCCACGGAACCAACAGCCAGGCACCACCAACTGAAGTACGAACTCGCGTTCGTGGTCAGGGGTGGAGTGCGTATAGAGCATTGGCAGTACGAGGTCACCGGTGCAGGACGGATCTGGTACCACATCGATGTCGTGAAGCGGACGCTCTGGCTGGACTTCGCCGGACTCGGCCACCCGAAGGCCACCGACTGATCCGCCTCGTTTTTGGCCGACAATGGACCCATGGAGAAGCTGCGCGAAGCCCTGATCAAGGCCGACTACACCGTGGACGGGGTCCTGGAGGTCCTCGGTCCGCTCGCTTATGCGGCGCTGGCTCGGAGCGAGAGTGTGCCGGCGCTGCGGGCTACGGCTGGGGGTTCGCCGGTGGAGAGTCTGGTTCGGCTCTTTCTGCTGCAGCAGGCGGTGGATCGCAAGGCGGTCGAGGCGGCGTTGCCGGTTGCGGAGGCGGTGGCTGCGGGGCTGGTCGCGGTTGATGGAGAGCAGGTGCGGGCGGCTATCGACATCCGGCCGTATGGCGACGATGACGGGCATGACTGGTACCTGGTCTCCGACCTGTCGGGTGGGCTGCACGCGCAGGGGCAGGGCCATCCGGTGCGCGAGGATCACGTGCTGGGGGTCGGGGGTGCGTCCACCACGCTGGCGCAGCTCACCATTCGGGACCAGTTCGGGTCCGCGCTGGACGTCGGGACCGGGGGCGGGGTGCAGGCGCTGCACCTGTCGACGCACGTCGAGCGGGTGGTCGGCAGCGACCGGAACCCGCGGGCGCTCAAGCTGGCGCGGCTCACGCAGCAGCTCTCCGGGGTCGGTCCGTTCGACCTGCGCGAGGGTTCCCTGTTTGAGCCGGTTGAGGGAGAGCGGTTCGATCTGGTCGTCTCCAATCCGCCGTTCGTCATCTCGCCGGACAACGGCGCTCAGGGCGGCCGCTTCGTCTACCGCGACTCCGGGCTGCCGGCTGACGAGGTGTGCCGCCGGCTGGTCAGCAACGCCCACCGCCACCTGGCCGAGGACGGGTGGTGCCAGGTGCTGGCCAACTGGCTGCACGTGGACGGCGTGGACTGGCGCGAGCGGGTCGCCGAGTGGGTGCGGGACACCGGCTGCGACGCGTGGGTGGTGCAGCGGGAGGCGCAGGACCCGGCCGAGTACGTCGAGCTCTGGCTGCGCGACTCCGGCGAGTACGGCACCCCGGACTACCCGCAGCGCTATGACGCCTGGCTGGACTACTTCGAGCAGAACCGGGTCAGCGCGATCGGCTTCGGCTGGATCACGCTGCACAACGCCGGCGCCGAGAGCCCGCTGATGCGGCTGGAGGAGATCTCGCACCCGGTGGAGCAGCCGCTCGGGCCGCACATCCCCAGCTGGTTCGCCCGGCACGACTTCCTGCGGGGCACCGACGACGAGGAGCTCATGCGGCGCAAGCTGGCCGTCGCGCCGGACGTGCGCTGGGAGCAGGTCGCGCGCCCGACGTACGAGGGCGGCAGCGGCTGGGGCAGCGACTCCTCGCGGCTGAGCCAGCAGGAGGGCTTCATGCGCTCGGCGGACATCGACCCGGTCGGCGCGGCCGTGGTCGGCGCCTCGGACGGGGAGACTCCGCTCGGGGAAATCCTGGACGCTGTCGGCGAACGCTACGGAATCGACGGCCGGAGCCTGCGCACCGGAGCCGTCGAGGCCATCCGGGGGCTGGTGGAGGACGGTTATCTGTTCCCCGTGGCCTAGGCCGCACCCGGGCCCGCCATCAGCGTCGATGCCCTCAACACCGGTTGTCCTGCGTCACATCCGTCCCACCTCTGGTGTTTTCCGGTTCCGTCCTATACGCCAGTTCGGGTTAACGTTCGGTTGTACGCCGACCATTCAAGACAACGAGTAGGACACAGTAGACAGCGCGGAGACGTACGGCTGAGGTACGGTCACTCTCCGTTGGTGTCGCGGTATCCGGACGACGTGTCGCGCCGCGGTGTGCGGGGTACGCCCAAGCGCGTATCCCTTGGGGCTAGAGGCTGGGAAGCAGAGGTAACGGTGGCAGGCAAGGGTTCAGCGGACTCGCGCGGCTCGACGCGCCGGCTGGTCATCGTCGAGTCGCCGGCCAAGGCGAAGACGATCAAGGGCTACCTCGGTGCGGGCTACACCGTCGAGGCCTCCGTCGGCCACATCCGGGACCTGCCGGCCGGCGCGGACGAGGTGCCGGAGAAGTACAAGGGCACCTCCATGGGCCGGCTCGGCGTGGACGTGGACGGCGACTTCGAGCCGCTGTACCTGGTCAACGCCGACAAGCGCAAGCAGGTCGCCAAGCTCAAGGACCTGCTCAAGGAAGCCGACGAACTCCTGCTCGCCACCGACGAGGACCGCGAGGGCGAGGCCATCGCCTGGCACCTGCAGGAGGTGCTCAAGCCCAAGGTCCCCTCCAAGCGCATGGTGTTCCACGAGATCACCCGCGAGGCGATCCAGCAGGCCGTCAGCAACACCCGCGACATCAACCTGCAGCTGGTCGACGCCCAGGAGACCCGGCGCATCCTGGACCGGCTCTACGGCTACGAGGTCTCCCCGGTGCTGTGGAAGAAGGTCCGCACCGGGCTGTCCGCCGGCCGCGTGCAGTCCGTGGCCACCCGGATGGTGGTGGACCGGGAGCGGGAGCGCATTGCGTTCACCGCGGCCGAGTACTGGGACCTGACCGGCTCCTTCGAGACCCTGAAGGCGCCGGCGCCGGGCGATCCGCGCGGGATGACGGCGCGGCTGGCCTCCGTGGACGGCAAGCGCGTCGCCTCCGGCCGCGACTTCGGACCGGACGGGCAGCTCAAGTCCGGCAGCCAGAACGTCGCCCACCTCACCGAGGTCACCGCCAAGGCGCTGGCCGCGGCGCTGCGGGACGCCGACTTCAGCGTGCGCGGCGTGGAGCGCAAGCCCTACCGGCGCTCGCCGTACGCCCCGTTCCGGACCACCACGCTGCAGCAGGAGGCCAGCCGCAAGCTCGGCATGGACTCCAAGCGCACCATGCGGGTCGCGCAGAGCCTGTACGAGAACGGCTACATCACTTATATGCGTACTGACAGCATCACGCTGTCGGACACCGCGCTGAACGCCTCGCGGACCCAGGTGCGCGAGCTGTACGGCGCCGACTACCTGCCGGACGTCCCGCGCCGCTACGACTCCAAGGTGAAGAACGCGCAGGAGGCGCACGAGGCGATCCGCCCCTCCGGCGACACGTTCCGCACCCCGGCGCAGACCGGCCTGAAGGGCGACGAGTTCCGCCTGTACGAGCTGATCTGGATGCGCACCGTCGCCTCGCAGATGAAGGACGCGACCGGGCACACCGTGACGGTGAAGGTCGGCGGCGCCGCCTCCGACGGCCGGGACGTGGAGTTCAGCGCCAGCGGCCGCATCATCTCCTTCCACGGCTTCCTGAAGGCCTACGTGGAGGGCACCGACGACCCGGACGCCGCGCTGGACGACTCCGAGCAGCGGCTGCCGGCCGTGGCCGAGGGCGACGCGCTGACCACCACCAAGGTCACCGCGGACGGGCACTCGACCAAGCCGCCGGCGCGCTTCACCGAGGCCTCGCTGATCAAGGAGATGGAAGAGCGCGAGATCGGCCGGCCCTCGACGTACTCCACGATCCTGGGCACGATCCTGGACCGCGGGTACGCCTTCAAGAAGGGCACGGCGCTGGTCCCGTCCTACATCGCCTTCGCGGTGGTCGGGCTGCTCGAGAACCACTTCGGCGACCTGGTGAACTACGAGTTCACCGCGCGCATGGAGGACGACCTGGACCGCATCGCCCGCGGCGAGGCGCAGCGCGTCCCGTGGCTGCGGCGCTTCTACTTCGGCCCGACCGGCGAGGAGCCGGGCGCCGCCCCGGCCGCGCTGAAGAGCGGCGGCGGCGACGGCGCGGTCTTCGACCACCTCGGCGGCCTGAAGGACCTGGTCACCGACCTGGGCAACATCGACGCCCGGGAGGTGAACTCCTTCCCGGTGGGCGAGGACGGCATCATCCTGCGCGTGGGCCGCTTCGGCCCGTACATCGAGCGCAACCTGGAGGACGGAACCCAGCAGCGCGCGAGCGTCCCGGACGACCTGCCGCCGGACGAGCTGACCCCGGCCTTCGCCGAGGAGCTGTTCCTGCAGCCCAGCGGCGACCGCGAACTCGGCAAGGACCCCTCGACCGGGTTCGAGGTCGTGGCCAAGGCCGGCCGCTTCGGCCCGTACGTCACCGAGATCCTCCCCGAGGGCACCCCGACCCGCGGCAAGAACGCGGTGAAGGCCCGCACCGGCTCGCTGTTCAAGAACATGGGCCTGGACACCGTGACGCTGGAGGAGGCGCTGCAGCTGCTGTCGCTGCCGCGCGTCGTCGGCGCCGACCCGGAATCCGGCGAGGAGATCACGGTCCAGAACGGCCGCTACGGCCCGTACCTGAAGAAGGGCGCGGACTCCCGCTCGATCACCTCCGAGGAGCAGATCTTCACGATCACCCTCGAGGAAGCCCTCGAGATCTACAAGCAGCCCAAGGCCCGCGGCCGCGGCGCCGCCAAGCCGCCGCTGCGCGAGATGGGCCCGGACCCGGTCTCCGGCAAGCCGATCGTGATCAAGTCGGGCTTCTACGGCGAGTACCTGACCGACGGCGAGACCAACGTGACCATCCCCAAGAGCGAGACGGTCGAGGACATCACCCCGGCGAGGGCCTACGAGCTCCTCGCCGAGAAGCGCGCCAAGGGACCGGCGAAGAAGACGGCGAAGAAGGCGCCCGCGAAGAAGACCGCCGCGAAGAAGACGGCGGCTTCGTCGGGGACGAAGACCGCGAAGGCCACGGCCGCGAAGAAGACCGCCGCGAAGAAGACGGCGAATTCGGGGACGAAGTAGGGCAGGTCGGGGTGGCGGTTCGGCCGTCACTCCGAGGAGTGAACGCGGTCGGCTTTTCTTCGCTCTTCCGAGTGAAGAAAAGCCTTGATGTCCGTGATGCCAAGCGCCGATCTAGCTGCTTTTCGTAGCATCGGGGCATGAGCTCGGCAGCCGCACCCTCCGCTTCGGAATGGTCTGCGGGAGCGTCTGCTCAAGAGGATTGGCCGAGTTGGATCATTCCTCCCGCTGGCGGTTTCACCTCCGCCGACCTCGAGCGGTTGGCTGAGCTCCCTGCTCACACCGAACTGCTCAACGGAAGCCTGGTCTTCGCGTCTCCGCAAGGTGCTTGGCACAGCTTGGTGATGTTCTTCCTCCGCACGGTGCTGCGGTCGAGCGCGCCGGAGGGCTGGCGTGTCACCCATGAGATGACCGTGTGGCTGGACGACCGGAACCGGCCCGAGCCCGACGTCCTCGTGGTCGCCGCCTCGGCGATGCGCCCTGACATGAGCGAGACCTTCTATCGCCCCGAGGACATCGCGCTGGCCATCGAGATCGTCTCGCCGGAGTCCGTCGAGCGCGATCATGAGGTCAAGTCGCCGAAGTACGCGCGAGCCGGGATCAAGAACTTGTGGCTCGTCGAGCGGGACGGCGAGGGGATGATCGCCTATGTGTACGTCCTTGACCCGCTCACGGGCGACTACAGTCTGGTCGGCACTTTCGGCGAGCGGCTGAAGGTCTCGGTGCCGTTCGACATCGACATCGACTTCACCAGGCTCGACGAATACGACTGATCGATTTCCTTGCCGCGTTCCGCCGACCGGGCGCGGAGCGGACCGGTCATAATGACGCGCATGAGTTCGAGCACGCGGCCGGCCCATGGCGTCGTCGTCCGGGAGGCGGTGGCGGGGGATGCCGAGGGGATCGGGCGGGTGCGGCATGCGGCGTGGCAGGTTGCGTATTCGGGGTTGATGCCGGCGGACTATCTGGCCGGGTTGTCCGTGGACGGGTTCGTGCTCAGTGCGCGGCGGATGCTGGTCGATCGGGCGGCGCGGCGGGTGGCGGTGCTGGTCGCCGAGGTCGGCGGGGTGGTGTCGGGGTTCGCCTCGGTGGGTCCGAGCCGGGATGCCGACGAGAGCGAGGGCAGCGTGGGGGAGCTGTACGCCATATACGTCGACCCCGCGATGTGGCGGCTCGGGGTCGGGGCGCGGTTGCAGGATGTCGCGCTGCGGCGGCTGCGGGACGAGGGGTACCGCGAGGCGACGCTGTGGGTGCTGGCGACCAACGGGGCGTCGCGGGCGTTCTACGAGCACACCGGGTGGCGGCACGACGGCGGGGTCTCCGGCTTCGAGGCCGGCGCCGAGGTGCTGGACGAGACGCGGTACCGCAGAACTTTGTGATCTTCCTTTCGGGGCGGGGTGTGCCCTCCTGGATTCCCTCGTTCGGTGGAAACCTCCGACTCTCTGACCACGCCTGCCGCGATACGCGCTTTTTGTGATGAAAGGTCGCCCATGACTGTGGGTAGCTCATCCCACAGCCATTCGGACACTCACTCACTCGGGCGGCGCGGAAGGAGTTCGGCATGCGGGGTCGCGGGCACGGCCGGCGGGCGACGCTCGTCACGGCCACGGTCCTGACCGTGGCGCTGCTCGGTGCCGCGGCGCATGCCGACCCGGGAACCCCGGTGGTCCCCGGCCAGGGCGACATCGACCGGGCCAAGGCCGCCGTCAGCGACCGGCAGTCGGCCGCGGCCCAGATCCAGCAGGCGCTGGACGCGGCGAACGGCCGCCTGCACTCGCTCCAGGCGCGCGCCGGGCTGGCGGCGGAGGCGTACGACACCGCCGTGGCGCAGGCGGCGGCCGCGGCGCGGGCCGCCGACGCCGCCCGGACCCGCGCCGCGACCACGCTGGACGCGCAGCACCAGGCCGAGCAGCGGCTCGGCGCCTTCGCCGCCGCGACGTACCGGCAGGGCCCGGACATGGCGGCGGCGCTGACGCTGCTGCGCGCCGGCTCGCTTCACGACTTCGCCGTCCAGCGGCAGGCGCTGGCGAACCACGACGCCGCCGAGGCGCTGGCGGTGACCGACGCCCGGCAGGCGACGACGGCCGCGACGGCGGCTCGCCGCGGCGCCGACCAGACGGCGGCCGAGCAGCGGCGCGCGGAGGCGCAGGCGCAGAGCGCGCTGGGCGCGGCGCGGACGGCGGCGTCCGACGCGCAGAGCCAGGTCGCGGGCATCCAGGCGCAGCAGGACGGGCTGCTGCGGCAGCTGGCGGCGGCGCAGGGCGTCGAGGTCGGGCTGGAGCGGCAGCGCGAGGCCGGGCTGGCGGCGCTCGCGGCGCAGCAGGCGGCGGCTCGGCAGGCGGCAGCGGCTGCGGCGTCCCCTGCCGGGGCGGGGCACACGCAGTCGCATACCTCGTCGAACGGCCGTGGCGGGACGTGGACGCCGAGCGCTTCGGTGTCGGCGGGTCCCGTGCCGTACGCCCAAGGCGCCGTCCGCCAGATGCTGGCCTACATCTACGCGCAGCTCGGCAAGCCCTACGTCTGGGGCGGCGCGGGTCCGGACGTCTTCGACTGCTCAGGCCTGGCGATGCGCGGTCTGGAAGCCGGCGGCTGGTCCTTCCCGCACCCGGCGCAGTGGCAGTACCTGGCGATGCACTCGCTCAGCTACAACCAGCTCCGGCCCGGCGACCTGGTCTTCTGGGCCGAGGATCCCAGCGACCCGCACACCATCTACCACGAGGCGATCTTCATCGGGAACGACCGCATCATCCAGGCGCCGCACCCCGGCGGCGTGGTCGAGCAGCAGTCGCTGTGGATCAACGGCCCGCCCAGCTTCTACGGACGGCCGTGAAAGCGGGCCCGGCCGCTGTCGGTTCCGCGTTTCCATGTCCCCGTCCGAATTTCCGTGGCCCCCGCTGGTCCCTTGGGTCATGCTTCGCGGAACCGCAGCTCAGCTTGCCCGCTCGCTCGAGTGACGTCTGCCGCCGTGCGTGGAAGCCGCCGGACGAGGACGGGCCCCAGGAAGGCGACGCCCAGGCTCCCGTTGAACAGGACGAAGGTGACGATGTCGAAGCCCTGCCGCCCGACGAGCGATGCCATGAGATAGGTGAGGCCGGGTACGGCGGAGGCCATCAGCGTCACCACCAGGGGCGCGGTGCGCTGCATGCCGATCTGGAGCACGTACAGGGGAAGGGCTGCGCCGAGCACCGCGACCGCCGCGATGAATGCGACGCTCGACCCGGCCCAACCGCCCGCAGGTCGGCTGCCGGACACCAGAACTGCCAGCGCAAGCAGATACGTGAGGTGGAAACGGTGGGCGGTTACCTGCGCGGGAGAGACGCGCAGTTGGCCAAGGCGGTGTGAGAGGGCTGCGATCCCTGCCGCCGAGCACCCGGCGACGGCAGCGATCCCCACCCCGCCCAGCAGCAACGCCGGGGATTCGACCCGGCCGTTCGAGGCCATCCGGCATCCCGCGAGCAGTGCCAGGAGCAGGGACAGCGCGCCAAGGCTTATCTCGACCAGGCGGCGCACGCCGCCGGAGCGCCGGATCAGCAGGCAGGCCAGGGCGAGTGGCCCGATGCCCGTCTCGACCGCGGAAGCCAGGGGCGCCGGGATCACCGAGAGGGACCAGTAGAAACCGAGAAACGTCACGGCGGTGGCCACATTGAGCAGCAGCATCAGCCGAAGTCGCGCACCGCGTAGCGGCTGACGGTCCTCGCTCGCTCGAAATCTGGTGGCCAGGCCGAACACGAGCGCTGAGGTGCCGAAGGCGAGGAAGGAGAGCAGCACGCTCTCGGCGCCGCTGAGGTGGTCCGACAATAGCCCGTTCGACAGGGCCTGCAGCGTGATCGCGATGGTGACGAGCAGCGATCCACCCATGGCACGTCCTAACCATCTATTTGCTTCACTGGTTATTCCTCGGACTGGGAGTCTTGCACGGCCAGACCCGCGGAGACAACCGGTCATCGCGATAGCCGGTGTAACCTGGGTTTCAAGGCCCCGTTCGGCCACGCCTCGGGAAGGGGTGCACCCGTGCTCGAACCGCCACCGACCGCTCAACTGATCGAGGCGTTCGCGAATTCGCTCAACCTCGAGTACGGCACCGACGCCCTCGATACACCCGGCAGGCTGGCCGATTGGCTCCTCGCGCACGGTCTGCTCGAGCACCACCTGCACCTGGACCCCGAGGTGCACGCCCAGTACCTCGCGCTGCGAGGCGGTATCCGCGAAGAGCTTGGCGTGAACGTCGGGGTGAGCCCCGCGGTCGACGCCGTCGAGGCGGCCGACGCGGTTCTACGCGCCCTGCCGCTGCACGCGAGCATCCAGGATGCCCCGCTCAGCCCGAGCCCGGGACTGCCACAGTCACAGCAACCGCTCGCCACCCTCGCCCTGACCTGGACGCAGCTGCGTCTGACCGGCGACGCCCTACGCCTCAAACGCTGCGCAGAGCACACCTGCGAACTCGTCTTCTGGGACCTGTCGAAGAATCACAGCCGCAGGTGGTGTTCCATGCGCGTATGCGGCAACCGGGTCAAATCCCGCGCCTACGCAGCCCGCAAGGCCGCCCCTGAGGAAATGACACGATCCGCGGATCGATCAAGGTGACACAAGGACCGGACCCCTAGGTACGAGCAGTTCACGGCATCGCCATGGGACAGCGAAACACGGAACCTACAGTCGCGCGCCGATAGCGTGGCAGCATGCCGATTCCCGAGTTCATCGTCGCGATCCGCACGAAGATCGGCCACGACCTCCTGTGGCTCCCCGGGGTCACCGGCCTCGTGGTCGACGACGAGCAGCGGGTGCTCCTGGTCCGGCGCGCCGACACCCTCGAGTGGACCCTCGTCTCGGGCTGCCTGGACCCGGGCGAGCAGCCCGCGGCGGGCATCGTGCGCGAGATCGACGAGGAGACCGGCGTGACGGCGCGCGCCGAACGCGTGCTGGCGGTGGACGCCACAGGGCAGTTCACGCACCCCAACGGCGACGAGACGGTGTTCATGGACGTGGTCTTCGTCTGCACCCCGACCGGCGGCTCCGCACGGGTCAACGACGACGAGTCGGTCGACGTGGGATGGTTCCCGATCGCGGACCTGCCCGAGCTGCCGGCGCGGCATCAGGCCTATGTGAAGCGCTATCTCGACGGCGGGGAAGCTGCGTGGTTCGCGCAGGCGTGAGGCTGATCGCGCCGCCAAGCACACCGCATCACCGCCTCAGCGCATCACGCATCAGCGCCTCAGCAGTGGCACAACAGCCGCACGACCAGGCAATCCTCGTCCAGCTCCTCGAGGTACGCGGTGGACCGGCGCGCGAAGGTGTCGCTCTCCTCGTCCGCGTCGTCGCTGTAGGGCTTGATGCCGATCCACTCGCCCTCGAGGGTCAGGAGCGCGGCGCGGGCGACGGCCCAGGTCTCCGCGAGTTCGAAGCTGTGCTCGGCGTCGCGGCGGTAGATGGTGATCGGGTCCGTGTCCGGGCCGAGGACCCAGGCGCCGAGGTTCGGGTAGCGCTCGAAGACGGACTTGTGGTTCAGGGCTTTGATGAGGGGTTGCGCGTGGTGGTCCGCGACGGCCTCGGTGCGGGGGTAGCCCTCGGGGTCGGCGGCGTGGCGGGCCAGGAAGGCGGTGAGGGGTTCGGCCGGCGGGTGGTCGGCGACCAGGCGCTCGAAGTCGCGGTGCTGGGCCTGCCAGTAGGTCCGGGCCTCGGCGCGGGCGGCTCGGCGGCAGGCGTCGAAGTCCAGGAGGCCGCGCGGGCCGCCGTCGCAGCGGAGGGGTTCGTGGGGGGTGCCGACGATGACCGGGTCGGCGTGGATCAGGCGCGGGTCGCCGTCGTGGCGGGGCTGGACGGCGAAGCGCTGGCGGCCGGCGTCGACGCGGTACCAGTCCCAGGTCGCGTCGGGGTCGAAGGACTCGCCGCGGTTCATGTCGAACGGCGCCATCGCCTCGGCCAGCGCGCCCTCGACGTCGGTCAGCGCCGACGGCGGCAGGCAGACGTTGACCCGGTACTTGCTCATTGCTGCGGTCCCTCTCGCCGGTCGCGGAGGGCCCGATGCTAGCCGGGAGCGGGCGCCGCCTGCCAGCCGGCGTGTCAGGGTTCGTGGTGTCAGGGTCCGTGGTGTCAGGGCTCGGATCGCCGGGCGGCGGCCGCCCACCGCGCGACCGGCGCCATCGCCAGCCCGGCGAGCGCGAACACCGCGCCGAGTACCGCCCACCCGGCCAGCCCGTGCCGGATCGCGGTCTGCGTGACCACGAGCGGCCCGGCCATCTGCCCCGCCGCCGTCCCGGCGTTGAACGCACCCTGATACGCCCCGACCGCGCGCTCGTCGGCCAGGTCGTAGCTCAGGGTCCAGGCGCCGGCCTGGTTCAGCATCTCCCCGGCGGTCAGGAGCAGGGCCGCGACCAGCAGCACCGCGACCGCCGCGACCGGTGAGAGTCCCTTGGCGCACGCCGTCACCACACACGCGGCGGCGAGGATGAGCGCCCCGACCCACGTCGCCCGCGCCGCCGCCGCGATCCCCGCCACCCCGCGCGCCACGCGGACCTGGAACAGCGCGACCAGCACGGTGTTGAGGATCAGCATCCCGGAGACCATGAACCGCGGCGCGCGGGTGTCCTGGAGCAGCCACAGCGGGAGGCCGATGTCGAAGAAGGCGAACTGGAGCGTCATGACGGCGTTGAGCGCCGAGACCGCTTGGTAGGAGCGCGCTACGCGGATCCTCGTGGAACGACGGGAAGCGGGAGCGTCAGGGATCTTGGCGTCACGCACCGGCTTGCTCACCGACTCGCGCACCGGCTCGCGCAGCGCGATCCCCGGCAACAGCACCACGACGCCCACGAAACTGAGCGCGTTGCTCAGGATCGCCGCCTGGAACAGCCACCGGCTGTCCGCCTGCAACACCAGCGCGGCGGCTGCGGCTCCGACGCCGATCGCCACGTTCGTCACCGCCCGGATCGCCGCTCGGTCCGCGACCCGCGTCTCCGGGTTGAAGGCTTGCGCGTACAACGCCTGACGCACCGCCGACGCCGCGCGATCCACAGCTGTGGACAGACACGCGACCACCGCGAACGCCCAGAACGACGTGCAGAAAGCCAGCGCGCCGAGGGTCACCGCCTCGGCGAGGAGCAGCAGCGTGTACACCGGCTTGATCCCGAACCGGTCCGCCGCGCGCCCCGCCGGCAGGCTCGCCAGCACCCCGGCGAGCCCGGCGACGGTGAGGACGACGCCGACCCGCGAGGCGCCGAAGCCGAGGGTCCGGGTGAAGTAGAGGGCTGCGACGGTCAGGTACAGGCCGTTCCCGAAGCTGCTGACGAACGTCGCGATCTCAAGCCGGCGGCGCGGGTTCGGCGGCGGGGGAAGTGAAGCCGCGCCCGAGTCCGTCCCCGGTGGCCGCGTGGAAGCCGTAGTCATGCGCTCAGCACATCCCGGCTAGCATCGTCCCCGGAATCGATTCAGTGGGGGACTGAATGATCACGGTCGAACTGGGCCTGGACGAACTCGCCGCTACCTCCTTCGCCTGTTCGGCGCTCCTGGAGACCGGCATGAGCCTGCGTATGTGGACGCACCCGGGCTACTACGCCGAGCAGGTGCCGCTGTTCAACCGCATGCGCCCCGCCTTCGAGCGCCTGGACACCGAGCTGCTGACCGCGCTCGTCGGCTCCTGGCGCTGGATCCCCGACTTCCTCACCCCGCGCCCGACGACGCCGTGGCCGGACTTCCACCGGGAGCTGGCGACGTTGCGGGCCACGCCGGTGGAGCGGATCTGGCCGGAGCTGGAGCAGACGTTCGTCAAGATCGACGGTGCCGTCCCGGCCCGGCTGCTGCGCGGGCGGCGCGATCCGGCCGGGCTGCTGGCCGAGATCGCGGACGAGTTCGAGGCGTACTGGGAGACCTGCCTGGCGCCGGAGTGGTGGCCGCGGGCGCGGTCGGTGTTGGAGTCCGACATCGTCTATCGGGCCCGGATGCTCGTCGAGCGCGGTGCGGGCACGCTGTTCGGCGAGTTGGGGGACCGGCTCAGCTGGGACGGCCGGCGGCTGAGGATCACCTGGGACGCCTCCGCGTACGCCGCCGCCGTCCCGAAGTACGACGTGCCGGCCACCGGGCACGGCGTGCTGCTGGCGCCGACCTGCTTCGCGCACGGTGCGCTGAGCATGATCGAGCCGACGCTGTCGGCGTGGATCCTCTATCCGGCGCGCGGCCTGGGGACGATGGCCGAGCGCGTGGTCCCGCCGCCGGCCGGACCGGCGCTGGAGCGGCTGCTCGGGGCGCCGCGGGCGCGGATGCTGCTGATGCTCGGCGAGCCGGTGTCGACCACCGAGCTGGCTCGGCAGCTGGGGGTCACGCCCGGGGCGGTGAGCCAGCATCTCAAGGTGCTCCTCGACGCCGGGCTGACGTCCCGGGCGCGGCACGGCCGCAGCGTGCTCTACGCGCGCAGTCCGCTCGGGGACTCGCTGGCGGGAATCGCTCCGCCGGGGCTGTCACATTCCGGGGCGCGCCGGGGTCAGAGAGATGAAGACGACGACGCCGCCCGATGAGGAGCCCGACCATGACCGCGATCCGCAGCCACCACTACCGCGTCAGCCCCGAGAAGTTCGACGAGTTCAGCACCCGGCGGGCGGCCGTGATCGACGCGGTCCGGGCCAAGCACCCGGCGCTGACCGCGACCCGGCTGGCCCGGCTGGAGGACGGCAGCTACTCGGACGTGTGGGTCTGGGAGAGCGCCGAGCAGATGGGCGCGGCGCTGGCCGATCTGCCGAACACGCCGGAGGCCTTCGCCGCGATGTCGATGGCCGACGGGAACGTGGCGCTGAACGGGACGGTGCTTCAGGAGCGGTGAGCCGCTGGGGCTTGTGCCTCGCACCAACGCACACTCCCCACGCACCGCGAAGCCCCCGGCGGGATCCGCTCCCGCCGGGGGCTCCGACGTTCTCATCCCTCCGCCGCGCCGGTCCGGGCCGGGACCGAAGCGGCGGTCACCCGCTTACAGGTGGTGGACCTTCTCCTCTTCGGGCAGGTCCTCGAAACGCTTGTAGGAGCGCCGGATCTCGGTCTCGGCCTGGGAGCGGTTCTGCCACTCGGCGTGGTGGACCTCCTTGCCCGGCTCGAGGTCCTTGTAGCTGGTGAAGAAGTGCTGGATCTCCTGGCGCTCGAACTCGGAGATGTGGTGGTAGTCCCGCAGGTGCTCGAAGCGCGGGTCGGTCGCCGGGACGCACAGGATCTTGTCGTCGCCGCCAGCCTCGTCGGCCATGTTCAGCATGCCGATCGCCCGGCAGCGGATCAGGCAGCCGGGGAAGGTCGGCTCGTCGAGCAGGACCATGGCGTCCAGCGGGTCGCCGTCCAGGGACAGGGTGTCCTCGATGAACCCGTAGTCCGTCGGGTAGACCATCGAGGTGAAAAGCATCCGGTCCAGCCGTATACGACCGGTCTTGTGGTCGACCTCGTACTTGTTGCGCTGGCCCTTGGGGATCTCGATGAGAACGTCGAACTCCATGGTCTTTCCTCGTTTCCGCGCTTTCAGGTGCTGCTACTAGTGTCGCCCAGACAGGCGGTGACGACAGAGTTCGCGAGATCAAGGAGTGACCTGAGTGGCAAGACAGGTGCCGGGAACGCTGCCGACCGCCATTGTGTCAGCCGCGCTCGGGATCGTACTGGCCGCGGGCTGCGTGTGGGCGGCCGGGCCGTGGTCCGGGGGACAGCGGGTGAGCGAGCGGGCGGACGCCTCGCGGGACGGGGCGGTCCCGGTCGCGCGGACGTCGCAGGGTTCGCTCGCGCCGTCCTCGGCGGCGCCCTCGACCCGCTCGGCCGGACCGGCGCACGTCCCGGCCGGAGCCGCTCTTTCCCCTGTTCTCGCAGGTGACAAGCCCGGCGGGGCGCTGACGGCGGCCGAGCTGGCCGGCGCGCTGCAGCCGCTGACGCTCGCGCCCGGGCTCGGCAAGCACGTCGGGATCGCGGTCGCCGACCCCGCTTCGCCGGCGCTCTTGTTCGACGAGCACGCCGCCGACGGCTTCGCGCCGGCCTCGACGAACAAAGTGGTGACCGCGGTCGCCGCGCTGTCCGCGCTCGGCCCGGACGACCGGTTCGCGACCCGGGTGGTGCAGGGCCCGGATTCCGCTGCGACGCCGACGATCGTGCTGGTCGGAGGGGGTGACCCGACACTGTCGACGCAGGGCCCTTCCTCCGACCCGGGCTACCAGCCGGCCTCGCTGGACGATCTCGCGGCGCGCACCGCCGCGGCCCTGCAGGCGAAGGGCGTGAAATCAGTCACACTCGGCTACGACGCCTCCGTTTTCAGCGGTCCGGGCCTCAACCCGACGTGGTCCCCCGACTACACCGACGGCAACGTGGCACCGGTGACCGGGCTGATGGTCGACGAGGGGCGGGCGAAGGCCGCGAACGATCTGAGCCCGCGCGTGACCGACCCGGCAGCCCTCGCGGCGGTGGACTTCGCGGGGCGGCTGGCGGCCCACGGCGTCCAGGTGACCGGCAAGCCCGCCACCGCCTCCGCCGGCTCCGGCGCCGAACTGGCGCGCGTCACCTCGCCGCGGCTCGCCAACCTGGTCGAGCACATGCTCACGGTCTCCGACAACGACCTCGCCGAGTCGCTGCTCCGGCACGTCGCACTGGCCGACAGCAAGCCGGCGACCTTCGACGGCGGCGTCGCGGCGGTCCGCGACCAGCTCGGCAAGCTCGGCCTGGACCTGACGGGCCTGAACGTCCTGGACGGCAGCGGCCTGTCCCGCAAGGACAGCATCACCCCGGCTTTCGAGGTCAAGGTCCTGTCGACCGCGGCGGCGGACGACCATCCAGAGCTGCGCGCGGCACTGACCGGCCTGCCGGTCGCGGGCTTCACCGGCACGCTCGACGAGGACGGCCGCTACACGACGGCGCCGTCGCTCGCGGGCGCCGGCCTGGTGCGCGCGAAGACCGGCTCGCTGACCGGCGTGGTGACGCTGGCCGGTCTGGTGCGCGACAGCTCGGGGCAGCTGCTGGTGTTCTCGCTGATGGCCGACGAGGCTACGGACTCCACCGCCGCGCGCGCGGCGGTGGACCGGCTGGCGACGACGCTGGCGGGATGCGGCTGCGGGGGAGGGACTGCGCCGCCGGCTGGGTAGAGGGCTGGGCAGGAAGGCCAGGACTACGCCGCCTTGTGTCTGCGCCGCGAGACCGACCACTAGCGCGCAGCGGTATGTGCACGGCGCGCAACGCTGGCGGCCACCTCGCCACCGCGACCTCTGCGGGTTCTACCAAGCCGCGACCTTTGCGGGCTCTACTAAGCCGCGACCTCCGCGACCTCCGCGCGCTCCACCCCAAGCGCGCACTGCTTCAGCGACCCCACGTAAGCCGCGATCGCGTCGTGGTTCCGCGTCAGCAGCGCGATCCGCTCCGCCAGCCGGTCGCGGTGACCCTCCAGGGTGGCGATGATCTCCGGCGTCGCGTCCGCGAAGTGGATCTCGCTCGGCTCGTTCAGGCAGGGCAAGATCTGCTTGATGATGCGCGTGGACAGCCCGGCGTCCAGCAGTCCGCGGATGTGCGCGACCTGGTCGACCAGCGCCGCGTCGTAGTCGCGGTAGCCGTTGGCGCAGCGGGCGACCCGGATCAGACCCTGCTCCTCGTAGTACCGGAGCAGACGCGGACTGGTGGCGGTGCGTTCCGCCAGTTCACCGATGCGCATGTGACCCACCTCACAGGCTCGCCGTTTGACCCTCACATCCGTGTGAAGGTTCGACCATGGTCGCATGAGCCAGGACATCGAACTCTACGATTATCGTCCCATCACCGAGCGCGAGCCGCTGAGCTGGCCCGGAGGAAACCGGGTGGCGTTCTACGTCGGCCTCAACATCGAACACTTCTACGTCGACCTCCCCGGGACCGCGACCTACGAGGGCACCACCGCGCTCACCCCCGACAGCCTCAACTACGGCTGGCGCGACTACGGTCCGCGCGTCGGCATTTGGCGGCAGATCAAGCTGCTCGACAAGCACGGCGTGAAAGCCAGTGCCCTGCTGAACTCCGACGTCGCCGCGCGCTACCCGCAGATCATCGAAGCCGGCGTGCGGCGCGACTGGGCCTGGCTCGGGCACGGCGCGAGCAACAGCCACCTGTTCACCGGGCTGGAGCGCGACGTCGAGCAGGGCGAGATCCGCGAGGTCCTGCGCACCATCGAGCAGGCCACCGGGGTCAAGCCGCGCGGATGGATGGGTCCGGGACTGATCGAGACCTTCCACACCCCGGAGCTGCTGGCGGCCGAGGGCGTCGAGTACGTCCTGGACTGGACCAACGACGACCAGCCCTACCCGACCAACGTCCCGGGCCTGCTGAGCCTGCCGTATTCGGTGGAGCTGAACGACATCGGCGTCTTCGTCAGCAAAGGGCTGAGCGGGCCGGACTTCGTGCAGATGGTGAAGGACCAGGTGGACCAGCTGTACGAGGACGCCGCCGACGGCTCCGGGCGGGTCATGGCGCTGGCCCTGCATCCGTTCATCACCGGGCAGGCGTTCCGCACCCGCTACCTCGACGAGGCGTTGGCGTATGTGGTGAACCACCCCGGGGTGTGGACGACGACGGCCGACGCGATCGCCGACCACTACCTGGCGGTGACGGGGCAGGCAGCGGCGTCGCGGTCCGCCGGATGAGGCCGCCACGAGCCCTCGGGCGGCCGATTTGCCGCGATCCGATCTAGGTTTCACCGGCGCCGCCACGTAGCCTGAGAGCCATGACGGCGAGAGCGCAGCTGGTCGACTGGCAACTTGCGGTGACGACGGCGCAGCGCCTGGTGCGGCCGGGCCCGGCGACCTCCGCGGCTGAGGCCGCCGCCACGGTGGCGGACCTGCGCCGGTACGCCGCCGAGTCGCGCGAGCATGTGGCGGGTTTCACCGGCCTGGCCAACCAGGGCACCATCCTGACCGAGCCGCAGGTGCTCGTGGTGGACCGGGCCGGCTGGATCAAGGCCAACGCCGAGGGCTTCAAGATCGTCACCGAGCCGCTGGCGCGCAAGCTCAACGAGAAGCGCGAGGGCGTGCCGCCGTCCGGGCTGGCCGCGCTGGGTCCCAAGGCGACCGCGCTGGAGCTGGGCACCCTGCTGGCCTACCTGTCGCACCGGATCCTGGGGCAGTACGAGATCTTCCAGGAGCCCGGCCGGCTGCTGCTGGTCGCCCCGAACATCGTCAGCGTGGAGCGGGAGCTGCAGGTCAAGCCGGACGACTTCCGGCTGTGGGTGTGCCTGCACGAGGAGACCCACCGCACGCAGTTCGCCGCCGTGCCGTGGTTGCGGGCGCACATCCTGGGCGAGATCGAGTCCTTCATCGCCGGCATGGACACCGATCCCGGCGCGCTGGCCAAGCGGGTCCGCGAGGCGGCCCAGGCGCGGCGCGACGGTGGCGAGCGGCGTCCGCTCACCGAGCTGGTGCAGACCCCGCAGCAGGTGGCGGTGCTGGACCGGATGGTCGCGGTGATGTCGCTGCTGGAGGGACACGCGGACTTCGTGATGGACGGCGTCGGACCGCAGGTGGTGCCCAGCGTCGGGGACATCCGCCGCAAGTTCGGGCAGCGCCGGGCCAAGGGCGCCAGCCGCATCGACGCGATCGTGCGCCGGGTGATCGGCATGGACGCCAAGATCCGGCAGTACCGGGACGGCGCGCGGTTCGTCGGCGCCGTGGTCGAGCAGGCCGGGATGTCCGGCTTCAACCGGGTGTGGACCTCGCCGAACACGCTGCCGACCCGGGCCGAGATCCACGACCCGGAAGCCTGGCTGGCGCGGGTGCGGCCTTAGGCCGGCGCGGGCGGAAAGCCCGGCGGAAAAGCGGAAAATGCCCAGGTGGAACGCGCGCGCCACGCCGTACGAGTGAGCCTCGGGAGTGTCGCCGCGACCTGAGGGGGATCGCGTCGTTGCTCACGGAAAAATGCGTCTCAACGCACGAAGGAGTACGAACATGGGTCCCGCCCCCGCCGTCGCCGCGATACGCCTGGCCGTCCGCAAGACCCTCTCCGGCCTCGCCCCCGGCGGCCTGGTCCTGGTCGCCTGCTCCGGCGGCGCCGATTCCATCGCGCTGGCCTGCGCCACCGCGTTCGTCGCGCCCCGGCTCTCCCTGCGCTTCGGCGGCCTGACCGTCGACCACAACCTGCAAGAGGGCTCGGCCGCGCAGGCCGAGCGTGTCGTCCGCTTCCTGGCGAGCCTGGGCTTCGATCCGGTCGAGAGCCTGTCGGTGCGGGTCGAGGGACACGGCGGGCCCGAGGCCGCGGCCCGCGTCGCGCGCTACGGCGCGCTCGACGCCGCCGCCGAGCGCCTCGGCGCGGCCACCGTCCTGCTCGGCCACACCCGCGACGACCAGGCCGAGACCGTCCTGCTCGGGCTGGCCCGCGGCTCCGGCGCGCGCAGCCTGGCCGGGATGCCGGCGCAGGCCGGCCGCTACGCGCGCCCCTTCCTGGACCTGCCGCGCGCCACCACCGTGGCCGCCAGTGCCGCCGAGGGCTTCGAGCCCTGGGACGACCCGCACAACGCCGACCCCGCCTACACCCGCTCCCGGGTCCGGCACGCCGCCATCCCGGCGCTGTCCGCGGCGCTCGGTCCGGGGATACCGGAAGCCCTGGCGCGGACGGCGAAGATGCTGCGCGAGGACACCGAGGCGCTCGACGCGTGGGCCGCTCGGGAGTTCGACAGGCTCCTGGAACCCTTCGGCGACTGTGATCTGTCCCACTACCTCGACGTGTCCGAACTGTCCGTCCTGCCCACCGCCGTGCGCCGCAGAGTGCTGCGCCTGGCCGCGCTGCGGGCCGGGTGTCCCGGCTCTGACCTGGCCGCCGTCCACATCGAGGAGCTGGACCGGCTGCTGACCGACTGGCGCGGCCAGGGACCGTTGCACCTGCCCAGCGCGGTCGCGGCGGCCCGCCGGTATGGAAAGCTGGCCTTCGAGAGATCCGGTGCGCTGCGCCGTGGCGGCGCGGACCGGAGCGATCCCGGCCAGCCGGCGGAGGACCCCGCCCCGGCCGGATTGTTGATGCCGGCTTAAGCGACGCACGACGGGACCGCAGCGTGGACGACAAGGACATGGGCCAGGACCTGGAGAAGGTCCTCATCCCCGCCGACGAGATCAAGGCCAAAGTGGCCGGGCTCGCCCGCGCTATCGAGGCCGACTACCAGGGCAAGGAAGTGCTGCTGGTCGGCGTGCTGAACGGCGCGCTGGTGGTGATGGCGGACCTGATCCGCGAGCTGCACATCGACTCCGAGATGGACTGGATGGCGATCTCCTCCTACGGCGCGGGGACCAAGTCCTCCGGCGTGGTGCGGATCCTGAAGGACCTCGGCGCCGACATCCAGGACCGGCACGTGCTGGTGGTCGAGGACATCATCGACTCCGGGCTGACCCTGTCCTGGCTGCTGTCCAACCTGCGCTCGCGCCGCCCGGCCTCGCTGGAGGTGGTCACGCTGCTGCGCAAGCCCGACGCCGCCAAGGTCGCCATCGACGTCAAGTACGTCGGTTTCGACATCCCGAACGAGTTCGTCGTCGGGTACGGCCTGGACTACGCCCAGCGCTTCCGCGGTCTGCCCTTCATCGGCACACTCGCGCCGCACGTATACAGTTCGTAGGCGGAATGACACTCGGGTAACCCACGTTGGGAGCAGTGTGGGTTCATCGGGTGCCTCGCGCGGGAACGCAGTGACCGCGTACGGTCGTTAGGCATCATGAATCGCATCATGAAACGCATCATGAACCAGGCACCATGAACTGCATCATGAACTGACACCCGAGACGGACCCGCACCCACACCCCCGCCGTGAACAGCTAGCACGAGTCGTAGAGGATCGATGGACGTCAAGCGTTACTTCCGAGGCCCAGTGATCTGGGTCGTCCTGGCCGTCGTGGCGGTCCTCGCGGTCATGCAGCTGGTCTCCTCGGCCGGCGGACCCAAGTCCGTGGACACCTCCGTCGTCTTGGACGCCATCCACAAGAACCAGGTTGTCTCCGCCAAGCTGATCGGCGGGTCGGGCTCCTCGATCGAGGTGAAGGTCGACCCGAACGGCCCGGTCGCCCAGGCCCAGGGCTCCTCCGACCTCAGGGCCACCTACCTGAACGACCAGCAGGGCAACGAAATCGCCACCGCTCTGAACACCTCCCAGCAGGAGGGCGGCGGCCTGAGGTCCGGCTACAACGTGTCGCTGGCCAAGCAGAACGCCTTCGTCGGCATCCTGATCACCCTGCTGCCCTTCGTCCTGATCGCCCTGGTCTTCCTGTTCCTGATGAACCAGATGCAGGGCGGCGGCTCCCGGGTGATGAACTTCGGGAAGTCCAAGGCCAAGCTGGTGAGCAAGGACACGCCGAAGACCACCTTCGCCGACGTGGCCGGCGCCGACGAGGCCGTGGAGGAGCTCCAGGAGGTCAAGGAGTTCCTGGAGGCCCCGGCGAAGTTCCAGGCCATCGGCGCCAAGATCCCCAAGGGCGTGCTGCTCTACGGCCCGCCCGGAACCGGTAAGACGCTGCTGGCCCGCGCCGTGGCCGGCGAGGCCGGCGTGCCCTTCTTCTCGATCTCCGGCTCGGACTTCGTGGAGATGTTCGTCGGTGTCGGCGCCTCGCGCGTCCGCGACCTGTTCGAGCAGGCCAAGGCCAACGCCCCGGCGATCGTGTTCGTCGACGAGATCGACGCCGTGGGCCGGCACCGCGGTGCCGGGCTCGGCGGCGGCCACGACGAGCGCGAGCAGACGCTGAACCAGCTGCTGGTGGAGATGGACGGCTTCGACGTCAAGGGCGGCGTGATCCTCATCGCCGCGACCAACCGCCCGGACATCCTGGACCCGGCGCTGCTGCGCCCGGGCCGGTTCGACCGGCAGATCGCGGTCGAGGCGCCGGACCTGGAGGGCCGCAAGCAGATCCTGGCGGTGCACTCCAAGGGCAAGCCGCTGGCGCAGGGCGTGGACCTGAGCTCGCTGGCCAAGCGCACGCCCGGCTTCACCGGCGCGGACCTGGCCAACGTGCTGAACGAGGCCGCGCTGCTCACCGCGCGCGGTGACAAGAAGCTCATCGACAACGAGGCGCTGGACGAGGCGGTGGACCGCGTGGTCGCCGGCCCGCAGAAGCGCACCCGCCTGATGAGCGACAAGGAGAAGAAGGTCACCGCCTACCACGAGGGCGGCCACGCCCTGGTGGCGCACGCCATGCCGAACCTGGACCCGGTGCACAAGGTGACGATCCTGTCCCGCGGCCGCGCCCTGGGCTACACCATGGTGCTGCCGGAGGAGGACAAGTACTCCACCACGCGCAACGAGATGCTGGACAACCTGGCCTACGCCATGGGCGGGCGCACCGCCGAGGAGCTGGTCTTCCACGACCCGACCACCGGGGCGTCCAACGACATCGAGAAGGCGACCAACATCGCCCGCTCGATGGTCACCCAGTACGGCATGACCGAGCGCCTCGGGCCGATCAAGTTCGGCAAGGAGACCGGCGAGGTCTTCCTGGGCCGCGACATGGGCCACCAGCGCGACTACTCCGAGGAGATCGCCTCGATCGTCGACGAGGAGGTCAAGCGGCTCATCGAGAGCGCGCACGACGAGGCCTGGGAGGTCCTGGTCGAGTACCGCGACATCCTGGACCAGCTGGTCCTGGAGCTCCTGGAGAAGGAGACCCTGAACAAGGAGCAGATCGCCGCGATCTTCGCCCCGGTGGCCAAGCGCCCGCAGCGCCCGGCCTGGATCGGCTCCTCGCGCCGTACCCTGCAGACCCGCCCGCCGGTGCAGACCCCGCGCGAGCTGGAGGCGGCCCGCTCGGCCGCCAACGGGACCGTGACCGACGCCATCATCGGCCGGACGGACACGGTGCCCGAACAGTGAGTGAGAGCACCACCGAGAACCAGCGCGGCGGCGATGCCGCCTCCCGGGCCGCGAGCGACCCGGGAGGCGGCATCGCCCGCGTCAGCCTCGCCGGCCAGCCCGGGCAGGCGGCGCCGGACCTGGGCCGCGCGGTCTCCGGCTACGACGCCGAGCGTGCCGAGCGCGCGGTCCGCGAACTGCTCCTGGCGGTCGGGGAGGACCCGGACCGCGAGGGTCTGAAGGAGACCCCGGCGCGGGTGTCGCGGGCCTACCGCGAGATATTCGCCGGGCTGCACCAGGGCCCTGAGGACGTGCTGACCACGACCTTCGACCTGGGCCACGACGAGATGGTGCTGGTCCGCGACATCGAGGTGTACAGCACCTGCGAACACCACCTCGTGCCGTTCCACGGAGTGGCCCACGTGGGGTACATTCCCTCGGTGGACGGACGGATCACGGGCCTGTCGAAGCTGGCCCGGCTGGTCGACGTCTACGCCAAGCGGCCGCAGGTCCAGGAGCGCCTGACGACGCAGATCGCCGACGCGCTGGTCCGCATCCTGGAGCCGCGCGGGGTCATCGTCGTTGTGGAGTGCGAACACCTGTGCATGTCGATGCGAGGGATCAGGAAGCCGGGCGCGAAGACCGTGACCTCGGCGGTGCGGGGGCAGCTGCTCGCCCCGGCGAGCCGTGCCGAGGCGATGAGCCTGATCCTGGGCCGGTGAGCGCGCGCTCAGCCCGGCCGACCGCCGCTCCGCCTGTCCCCACTTCAGCCGAAGCCGCCGCGGCGTGCCCGGATCCGGCTGCCGAGCCGGGCTGCCCCGGATCGGGTGACGGCGACGCTGCCGGCGGTGCCGGATCGCGCGTCAAGTCCCCCCGGGCGGGTAAGCGCCGGAGTGAGGCCACAGGACTGGCGGGCGCTGCCGGGGATTTGCCGAAGGATGCCCCGGCGTCCGCCGGCGAGGGGCACAATCAGGTCCGATCCGCCGCGTCGGCGGACGCTGACAGCCCCAGTGACAACCTGCACGGTGCCCTCGAACGTCCCTCCAACATGACTCGGGCCAAAGCCATGACCTCCAAGACCGAGCCGCCCCCGTCCGATACGGCGGCGGTCCAGCCGCCGCCGCGTCGGAACTGGGTGCCGCGGCTCGTCGCGTTCATCACCTACCTGGCCGGCTTCGGCAACATCGCCTCGGCGATCTCGCCGGGCTTCCGGCACTCCCGGGTGCACTCGATCAGCCTCAAGGTGCCCACCGAGGTGCAGAACCTGGCCGCCGCGGCCACGCTGATGTCCGGCGTGCTGCTGGTGCTGATCGCGCACGCGCTCAAGCGCCGCAAGAAGCGGGCCTGGTGGGTGGCGGTCGTACTGCTCATCACAGTGGTGGTCTTCCACCTCGTGCGCTCGTTCCGCAGCGAGGACCGCGAGGCCGCGACGCACTACCTGGGCGTGCAGATCGTCCTGACGATCGTGGTGCTGGTCCTGCTGCTGGTCTACCGCGAGGAGTTCTACGCCCTCGGCGACCCGTACACGCGCTGGCGCGCGCTGCGCGCCTTCGTGCTCCTGGCAGCGTTCTCCTTCGCCGCCGGCATGGCCCTGATGTACTGGCAGGGCAAGCACATCGAGAGCGACCCGACGGTCTGGGTCCGCTTCCAGCACGTCGCCCTGGGTCTGATCGGCATCGACGGCCCGGTCAACTTCAAACGCGGCGCGACCGACGACCTGGTCGCCGCGCTGCTCGGCGGTCTGGGCCTGATGACCGCGCTGATCGTCGGCTACCTGATGCTGCGCCCGGCCGAGCCGATCGCCCGGCAGTCCGCCGAGGACGACGAGCGGCTGCGCGAGCTGATCGCCAAGCAGGGCCGCCGGGACTCCCTGGCCTACTTCGCCACCCACCGCGACAAGTCGGTGATCTGGTCGCCCTCGGGCAAGGCCGCGATCACCTACCGCGTGGTCTCCGGCGTGATGCTGGCCTCCGGCGACCCGATCGGCGACCCCGAGGCCTGGCCCGGCGCGATCAAGGTGTACGTGGAGGAGGCCGACCGGCACGCCTGGGTGGTGGCGGTGGTCGGCTGCTCGGAGACCGGCGGCGAGGTGTGGTGCCGCGAGGCCGACCTGGACGCGCTGGAGCTGGGCGACGAGGCGATCTGCTACACGGACAGGTTCAGCCTGGAGGGCCGCGCGATGCGCAACGTGCGGCAGATGGTGAACCGGGTCGAGCGTCAGGGCTATGAGTGCCAGGTGCGCCGGCTCAAGGACATCCCGCGCGCCGAGGTCGAGCTGATCAAGACCGGGATCGAGGCCTGGCGCGGCTCCAGCGAGCGCGGCAGCTTCTCGATGGCGCTGGGCCCGGACCGCTTCGGCGACCCGGGCGACGCCGAGTGCGTGGTCGCGACCGCGACCAAGGACGGCGAGGTCCGGGCGCTGATCAACTTCGTGCCCTGGGGCACCGACGGCATGAGCCTGGACCTGATGGTGCGCGACCGCGAGGCAGAGCCCGGACTCAACGAACTGCTGATCGTCAAGGCGATGCAGGCGGCCAAGGGCCTGGGGATCGTGCGGGCGTCGCTGAACTTCGCGGTGTTCCGCTCCGCGCTGGAGCGCGGCGAGAAGCTCGGCGCCGGCCCGATCACCCGGATGTGGCGCTCCACGCTGGTGTTCTTCTCGCGCTGGTACCAGATCGAGTCGCTGTACAAGTTCAACTCGAAGTTCCAGCCGGAGTGGGTGCCGCGGTTCGTGGCGTTCAAGAACACCCGAGACATCCCGCGCGTGGGCTTGGCGTACGCCGAGGCCGAGGGCTTCATCGTCCCGCCGGGCCTGCCCTGGTCGAAGAAGGACCGGGACGAGCGCGAGCTGGACGACCTCGACGGCGAGTGCCCTGAGCGCGAGGACTGCGACGAGGCCGAGGGCAAGGCCGACGCCGAGGGCAAGGCGGACGGCGAGGGCAAGGCGGACGGCGAGCCGGGCACCAAGCCGGAGAACGAGCCGGAGCCGGAGAACCAGCCCGAGAACACAGCCGAGAACAAGCCGGGGTCCAAGCCCGAGCCCAAGCCCGGCTACCGGGCCGGCGGCAAAGCCGAGAACACCGCGAAGCGCCCGGTCGCCGAGCCCGTGGCCGCGCTTCGCGGGCCGGGAGGACAGAAGGCCGCGAACGGCTAGGCTTTCACCATGGACGCGCAGGGCCGCCCCCTCAACCGCAGCCAGACCGTGCGCGGTCTGCCGGATTTCGGACGCTGCGCCGTGTTCGGCGTGGTGAACGTGACGCCCGATTCCTTCTCCGACGGCGGCGAGTACTACGCCGACGGCGACACCGCCAAGGCCGTGGCGCACGGCCTGCGCCTGCACCGGCACGGGGTGGACGTGGTCGACGTCGGCGGGGAGTCCACCCGCCCCGGCGCCGCCCGGGTCACCGCCGAGCAGGAGCTGGACCGGGTGCTGCCGGTGATCGAGCAGCTGGCCGCCGCCGGGGTGCGGGTGTCGGTGGACACCATGCGCGCCTCGACCGCCGCGGCTGCGCTGGACGCCGGCGCGGTGATCGTCAACGACGTCTCCGGCGGCCTGGCCGATCCGGAGATGTTCCCGCTCGTGGCCGGATCCGGCGTGCCGTACATCTTGATGCACTGGCGCGGGCACAGCACTGACATGCAGACCCGTGCGGTGTACGGCGACGTGGTGAAGGAAGTCATAGAAGAGTTGCAGGCGCGCTATGACGAGGCTCTGGCCGCGGGCATCGGCGAGGACCAGGTGATCCTGGATCCGGGCCTGGGCTTCGCGAAGAACGCCGACCACAACTGGGCCCTGCTGGCCCATATCGAGAAGCTGGAGTCGCTCGGCCGTCCGCTGCTGATCGCCGCTTCTCGCAAGAACTTCTTAGGCCGGCTGCTGGCCGACCAGGCCGGCGGGATCCGTCCGGCCCACGGCCGGGACTCCGCGACGAGCGCGCTGTCCGCCCTGGTGGCCGCGTCCGGCGCCTGGGGCGTGCGCGCGCACGACGCGCTCGGCTCGCTGGACGCGGTCCGGGTGGCCGCGGCGCTGGCGGCGGCGCGATGAGCGCCCGGGAGTTCGGCGGCGTGGGGGAGCCCGGCGAGTCCGAGCCCGGTGAGTCCAAGCCCGGCGGCCCTGAGAACGTTGGCGGTCCGGACGCGGCCGGCGGCGGTCCTGTCGGCGGGGCCGGTGCTGCCGGCGGATCGGGCGGCGCGGGCGAGGACGGCTTCGGGGACTTCGGCCGCTTCGAGGAGGAGTTCGGTACCTTCGCCGCCGGTCCCGAGGGCCCGCCGCCGCAGGTGGCCGCGGACATCGAGGCGATCACCGAGGCCAACGAGGAGTTCTACGCCGCCGCCGAGGCCGGCGACCTGGACCGGCTGGGCGCGATCTGGCTGTCCGGGCCGTTCGAGGCCTCGGTGCAGTGCGTGCATCCCGGCTGGGCGCCGGTGTTCGGGCGCGAGGACGTGCTGCGCTCGTGGGCGGTGGTGTGCGCGAACACGCCGTTCCTGCAGTTCTTCCTGACCGACGTGCGGATCGACGTGGTCGACCGGATCGCGGTGGTCAGCCTGACCGAGAACATCATCACCGACATGTCGGCCGGCTCCTCGGAGGAGGACCCGGGCTTCATCGCCGGCGGCCGGGCCACGACCATCAACATCTTCCGCCGCACCGACGAGGGCTGGCAGCTGTGGATGCACCACGCCTCCGCGGTGATGGAGAGCGTCGAAGAGTAGCGCCGGCAGCCTCCCGGACCGCCGGAGCCGGAGCCGACCGCGCAGGTCAGCCCCGGCGATCATGGGCGCGGCCGGCTCGGGCCGGTTCTCGGGCCGGTGGTCGGGCGGGTATTCGGGCGATCCCGGAACGGCAGGCCCGAGCACGCCCCGGTATGTTCGTCATGATGTCTACTCACACGAAGCGGCTCGACCGGGTGACCGTCCACGGGCTGCGCGGGCGCGGCCACCACGGGGTCTTCGAGCGCGAGCGGGAGAAGGGCCAGACGTTCATGGTCGACGTCACGCTGGGTCTGGACACCAGCCGTGCCGCCGCCAGCGACGCGCTGGCGGACACGGTGAACTACGGCGAGGTCGCCGAGCGCATCGTGGCCCTGATCGAGGGCGAGCCGGTCAACCTCATCGAGACCCTGGCGGCCCGGATGGCGGCGGCGTGCCTGGAGTACCCGCTGGTGGAAGAGGTCGAGATCACCCTCCACAAGCCGGACGCGCCGATCACGGTGCCGTTCGAGGACGTCACCGTGACCGTGGTCCGGACGCGGGAGGACCTGGCGGTCGCGACGGCGCGCCCGCCGGAGAACGGCGGGTCGGCGATATGAGCGAAGCAGCCACCGGCGAGAGCGCCGTCCGCGTCCACACCGCCGTCCTGGCGATCGGCGGCAACCTCGGCGACCGCCTGGCCAACCTGCAGTCCGCGATCGACTCCTTAGCCGACACCCCGACCCTGGCCATCGCCTGGCTGTCCCCGGTCTACGAGACCGCCCCGCTGCTGGCCGAGGGCGCCGACCCCCAGGACGACTACCTCAACGCGGTCCTCGGTGTGACCTCCGCGCTGCCGCCGGACATGCTCCTGATGCGCACGCAGGCGATCGAGGAAGCCCTGGGCCGCACCCGCAAGATCCACTGGGGCGCCCGCACGATCGACATCGACATCGTCCAGGTCGACGACCTGGTCTCCGACGACCCGGAGCTGACGCTGCCGCACCCGCGAGCAGCGCAGCGCGCCTTCGTCCTCGCCCCCTGGCACGACGCGCGCCCTGATGACGTCCTGACCGGCGCCGGACCCATCGCCGACCTGCTGGCCGCGCTCGGCGGGGCGGCGGCGCAGGGTGCGGCGCGGCGGGACGATCTGGAACTGCTGCTGCCGTAGGCGCGTGGCTCGGCTGCCGGAAACGTGGCCGCCGCTGGGGCGTAGCCGGACGTCAGCGCGCGGTGGCAGTCGGACGCACGGTGACAGTCGGAGCTGTGCGGGAGTGGTGACTGCTGTGGCGGCTGCTTCCCCTGCTGCCAAAGGCGGTTTCGTCATCACCGCCGCTGCGGGCCGTCGATTTCGAGCCGCCGCCCTCAGCAGCCCTCGCGTCGCCAACCACGGTTTTCCGCCACCTCCGCGCCCATTCCGTCGGGCGTGTCGCCCGGCTCCGGCTCCGCCCCTGGTCAGCGCCTTGCGCGGCGGCTTGGGCGGCGCCGGCCGCAGCGTGGGGCGACGCCGCCGGGCGCCTCGGGCGCAGCGGCTCGCCTCCCCCGCCACGATCCGCGTACCGTGGACCCTGTGAAGCCCACACGTCCCCTGGCACTCGCGGTCGCGTTCCTCGTGGTCGGCGCCTTGTCCTATGGCGGCGTCCAGCTCTGGTCGCACTACGGCACCCCGCCCGGCGTCCCGGCTTCCGCCCCGCTGACCCCGGCGATCCTCGCCGTCATCATGCTGGCCACCGCGCTGGCCTTTCCGCTCGCGGCTGAAGGCGCAGCGGGAGGCGGTGCAGCGGCTCCTCGACGGGGAGCCGACCCCGCCGATCCTGCCCGGGCAGCGTGCCGCCAAGCCGCTGGACCCGCTGCAGGCGGCGCGCGCGGTGATGTTCGCGAAGGCGTCCTCGATGGTCGGGGCGATCGTCTCGGGGGTCTATGCCGGCTACGGGGTGTTCCTGCTCGGCAAGCTCGACATCGACGTCTACCGCACCCGCGCGATCGTCTGCGGCATCACGGTCCTGTGCGGCCTGGCCCTCGTCGCCGCGGCGCTGTTCCTGGAGTACGTCTTGCGCGTGCCGCCGAGCGGTCCGGAGGACGGCCTGCCCAAGGACGGCAGCAAGAGCAAGTCGGCGACGGCGGCCCGCCCCGTGCGCAACCGCCCCGACGGGACCTTTCCGGTCCGCCGCACCTCGAACCGATCAGGTTCTTGATTCGTCCCGATGATTCGGCCGCCTGACTCGTTCCCCTGATTCGTCCTCGATCGACCTCGTGAATGGCCGGGTATGTCGGATCCCTGCCCATTTGCAAGATCTTGATATCCGCGTGCCCGGTATCGCTCGTACGTTTCGCTTGTCCGTGCGAGGGCGCAGCCAGTACTGTTCGGCCATGCGTCACGCTCGGCAGCTCCAGGCCCAGCGACGCGGGGGCGACATAGCCGGCCCGGCATGGCCCTCGATCGTCGCCACCACCACGTCCTTGACCGGCGCGGCCGCGGGCATCGCGACCACGCTCGTCTGGAGCGATCCGCTCCACCTCCGGCTCGGCGTCGGCATGGCCGCCGCCGGCGCGGTCTTCTCCTCCGTGGCGATGTTCGCCGCCCGGCGCGACCGGTCGACCCGCCGCGAGCTGGTCGCCACCCTGCGCGAGGACCACGCCGCCGAGCTCCGGTATGAGACCACGCGCCGGGACAAGCAGATCTCCGACCTGAAGACCGACGCGCTCGCCGCGGAGGAGACGGTCGTCCTGTTCGAGGAGCGGGCCAAGGAGGAGCAGCTCCGCGCCGACGCCTCCGAGGCCGCGCGGGTGCGGGCCGAGCACGATCTGGCGGTGCTCTCGGCGTGGGTCCAGCAGACCACCGCCGCGGCCGAGCTGACCCGCTCGGCGGTGCAGTCCTTCGCCCAGGTGCAGCCCTTCGAGCCGGCGCAGCAGTTCGAGCCGGTGTCGGTGCACGACCACGCCTTCGCCAGCTACCAGGCCGCCCGCACGGGTGCCTACGAGCTCGAATACGACCCGGCCTACGCCGCGCAGCCGGTCTACGACGCCGTCCCGGCCTACGAGACCGAGTACGCCGCCTACACCGACTACGTGGACTATGCCGAGTTCACGGACCAGGGCTACGGCGCGACCACGTACGCCACGACCCCCGCGGGCGCCGAGATCGACCTGCGCCCCGCCGCCGCCGTGCCGGTCCGCGCGCCGGAGCCGCAGCTCTCTGCCGCGCTGCCCGCCGCCGAGCCGCGGCCGCTGCGCTCGGCGGTGCTCGCGGTGCGCGACGAGGTCGGCTTCGACGTCGCCGGCGAGGTCGCCGGCCCGGGCCGGGACCCGTACACGGTGCCCGGCGTGGTCATGCCCCGCCAGCGCGCCGACGGCCTGCCCCCGTCGCTGCCCCAGGCCCGCCCGGTGCCCCCGGAGCGGCTCTACCGCCCCTACCTCGCCACGGATCAGGGCACGGCGTCCACGTCCAACGCGGCGCCGGTGGACCTGACGATGTACGACGAGACGCAGCAGATGGCCAGGATCGAGCACCGGGAGACCGGGACCGGCTGAGGTTCCTCAAGCCCGCTGAGCTTTTCGCCGTGAGAGGTCCCGCCGAGGCCGGCGGGACCTCTTCGCGCTCACTTGTCGACGTCGCCGACCACGAAGAACATCGATCCCAGGATCGCGACCATGTCCGACACCAGATGCCCGGGCAGCACCTCGGCCAGCACCTGGATGTTGTTGAACGACGCCGAGCGCAGCTTGAGCCGCCACGGGGTCTTGTCGCCGTGCGAGACCAGGAAGTAGCCGTTGATGCCCAGCGGGTTCTCGGTCCAGGCGTAGGTGTGGCCCTCGGGAACCTTCAGGATCTTCGGCAGCCGCTGGTTGATCGGCCCGGTGGGCAGCGTGTCCAGCTTGTCGGCGCAGGCCTGGGCGATGTCCAGGGAGTTGTACGCCTGCTCCAGCAGCACCTCGAAGCGCGCCAGGCAGTCGCCGCCGCGGCCGGTGACGACCTTCAGCTTCTCGCGCACCTCCGGCTCGCCGTACGCCAGGTAGGGATCGTCGCGGCGCAGGTCGAAGTCGACGCCCGAGGCGCGGGCGATCGGCCCGGACACCCCATACGCCGCGATCTGCTCGGGGGTCAGGACCCCGACGCCCCGGGTGCGGGCCCGGAAGATCTCGTTGCCGGTGATCAGCCGGTCGATGTCGGACATCCGGGAGCGCACGGTCGCGATCGCCGCCCGGACCCGGTCGGTCCAGCCCAGCGGCAGCTCGTCCTTCAGCCCGCCGACCCGGTTGAACATGAAGTGCATGCGGCCGCCGGAGATCTCCTCCATCACCGCCTGGATCTCCTCGCGCTCGCGGAACGCGTAGAAGATCGGCGTGATCGCGCCCAGTTCCAGGGGATAGGAGCCCAGGAACATCAGGTGGTTGAGAATCCGGTTCAGCTCCGCCAGCAGGGTGCGGGCCCAGGTGGCGCGCTCGGGGACCTCCATCCCCAGCATCCGCTCGACCGCCAGCACCACGCCGAGCTCGCTGGCGAACGCCGACAGCCAGTCGTGCCGGTTGGCCAGCACGATGATCTGCCGGTAGTCGCGGACCTCGAAGAGCTTCTCGGCGCCGCGGTGCATGTAGCCGATGATCGGGTCGGCCGAGACGATGCGCTCGCCGTCCAGGACCAGCCGCAGGCGCAGCACACCGTGGGTGGCCGGGTGCTGCGGGCCGATGTTGAGCACCATGTCGGTGGTCTCCAGGCCCGTTCCGGTGCCCGCGACGCGCTCGGTCAGCTGCTGGGAGGTCATGCCGGTCATTGTGCCAGGCGCCCCGGTCGGTGCCGGTGCCGCGACCGGTCGGCGGGCATCCGGTGGGCATCCGGTGAGCAGCTGCGCGGGCAGCTCGGAGGCCACCCGCGCGGGCGTCGATCACGGTTCGGTGACGGAAGGAGGGGGACAGGCAACGCGCCGTGCCGCCCTGCGTCTATGTGGTGGGAGGCCCGTGCGGACGGGCCGCGGGGCGGTCAGGGGTCGGATATGAGGCGAGGGCTTCGCGCCGTCGTGGCGGGCTTGATGGTGGTCGGCGCCGGGACGTTCGCGGCGGGCACGGCGGTGGCGGCGGACGGCACGGGCCCGGTGGCCACGCCCCCGTCGTCCCCGAAGACGCAGACAGTGTCCGGCGTCGCGGCGAACGGCGTGCAGCTGTCGATGACGGCGCCCGCGCAGCTGCCGCTGGACCTGCCGGACCAGCAGCTGCCCGAGCGCGAGGTCGACGTCACGGCGACCGACGTCGGCGGCCAGGGCTATACGGGCACTGTGACCATGACGCTGACCTCCGAGGGCAGCAGCGCCTCGGCCTCGTCCCTGCGGCTGGACCACTACGACCAGGCAAGCGGCGCGTGGCAGCCGGAGAGCATCCCCTCGGGCGGCTCCTCGTTCACGGTCACCGACGACGTGGCCGTTCCGGCGAACGGCACGCAGGTCCTGAAGCTGCGGCTCTCGCCCGGCACGAAGGTGGTCGACGACGTGAAGCTGAGCGCCTCGGCCAATGGCGCGACAGCCGTGGCGACCATGCCGGTGACCGGGCTCTCGTTCCAGGTCACCGGACTGTCGGGCACGGCGCGCGCCGGCTCGCCGATCGTCCTCACCGGCACGCTGACCAATCCGACGGACGTGAGCCTGCGCGACGTCCCGGTGAAGCTGCTGCTGTGTTCGGGAGGCTCCGCGGGCTGCGTCTCGCACGCCTCGGACGTGAAGGTGGAGGCGCAGAGCAGCACCGGCGCCTGGCGCACCGTCTCGGTGTCCGACGCCACGGCCACGAGCCCGATGTCCGCGATGGTGGTCCCGCAGCTGACGCTCCCCGCCGGCGGCACGGCGCAGTTCTCGGTCCGGGTGACGGTCGGCGCGGGGGCGTTCGGCACACCGGGCCAGCCGTCGAGCCAACCGACGGACCAGCCGACCAGCCAGCCCTCCTCCACGGCGCCGGCCCAACCGGTCTCGGTGGCGGTGGCCCTCAACGCACTCGGCCTGACCTTCGAAACCCAGCCGACCACCTCCGGCACCCTCACCGTCCAGCCGCCGCCCCAGCAGCCCGCGACCCCCTCCACCCCCTCGAGCACAGCGAGCAGCTCCACCCCCTCGGCGACCCCGACCACCACCGACTCGCCCACCCCGACCACCACCCCCACCGCGACGCCCAGCACGACCCCGACCACCACCCCGGCCTCCTCGACCGACGCAGCCAGCACCCCCGACGCCGCGACCTCCAGCAGCAACCCGACCATCCTGGTCGCCGCCGGCCTGCTCGCGGTCTGCCTGGCCCTGGTGCTCTGGTGGGCCCTGATGAAGCGCCGCGAGCGGACCGCGGTGGCCGCCGCCGCACACGGCGATGCCGAGGCGCACGACGACGAGTACGGGACGGAGCACGGCGAGCAGTAGGCGGGCTTCGTCTGTGGTTCCGCGCGTCGGTGTCGGCGCAAGAGCGGGTTTCTGGCTCGTGTCGCCCCGGTAGGCGCGACCGCCCGCCGGCCGCCGACGTTACCCCGTCATGAAAAAGTGGCGTGGCCGGACCGTGAAATCCGGTCCGGCCACGCCGGACCGGCGGCCACCGCCCCATGGCAGCCGCCGGTCGTCGGTGAGGCTCGCGCTACAAGCCGCGCTTGGCCAGTTCCTCCAGGAGGTTGTGCTTGCGCGCGTGGGCGGCGCGCAGGGCCTCGATGTACGCCACGGCTTCGGACTTGCGGTGCAGGCGCTGGTAAGCCGCCTTCAGGTGCTGCAGATAGCGCGCGGCTTCGGCGTAGTCGCGGCGGTTGCGGGCCGCTATCCGCGCCTCGATGTGCTTCTTGTAGACGGGGATGGCGCTCGCCGGGTCGGTCAGGGCGCGCACGTCCGCCAGCCGCAGCTCGGTGTCGTTGACGTCGGTGCCCGGGGTGACCAGCTCGTCGACCCGGGCGGCGAGGTGGCGGCGCAGGTCGTGGTCGTCGTGGGCGGTGTCCAGCAGCAGGGCGATCAGATCCTCGCGGTCCAGGATGCCCAGGAGCCGCCGCAGTCCGGCGATCTCCCGCTGCGCGGCGGCGAACTCCGCGCTCCGGGTCTTCTCGACCGGCCCGTCCAGGTACACCAGCCCGACCGCGACACAGTGCCGGCAGAAGTCGCCGGCCATGCCGCGCGGGCAGTCGCAGGAGAAGTCCAGTCCGGCCGGCCGCCGGTCCAACCGCACCTGCCACGGCTCGGAACCATAAACGGTCGCGGTGATCTCCGCTCCCGAGGTCCCGAGACCGTCGACGGCCGGGACGGAGGCGACCCCCCGCTGATAGGCGCGCGGCCCGGCCAGCCGCTCCAGATCCTTCTTGCTGAAGAATGCTGTCATACACACATTCTAGCGAGCGGGTCTGACAAAGTCGGGGCGCAATCGGACGCTCTATCCCAAACACGGGTGGCGAAACCCGGGCACGCGGATCGTTGCGGAGGCGTTATCCGGGTGCTGCGACGGTGGCGGATCCGTTCCGGGGGCGGGGTGGCGCTTCGTCGCCGGACGAGTGGCTGGAAATCGATGGTACGGCGCGATGCCGAGCCTCGATTCTGACGCCGAACGGCTCAGCAGCGCCCCACCAGCGCCTCAGCAGCCTGCGAAGGCCAGCAGCCACCCGAACCCGCCGAGCCCGCCCGGGTCGGTGAGTTCGGCCGCCGCCGACGCCCGGCTCAGTCCGCGCAGATACCCGAGCGGATCCGACGCGGCGAGCGCCAAATCCGGCCGCGCGCCGGAGATGCCCAGCTCTCGCAGGTATTCGCGCTGCGTGGTGAGCACTGTCTCGACCATAGGATCCCGAGGCGCCCCCGAATCCAGCGCCGCCGAATCCAGCGCCGCCGCGCAAGCGTCCAGCGCCACATGCGCCGTGATGTCGCAGCTCCCATCCGGCACGGCAGGTACCTGATGCCCCTCCCGATAGCCGGTCAACGTGCCGAAACGCGGACGGCCCGCCGCCGTGTGCGAGTAGTCGACAGCCACCGCGACCCCCCGCTCGAGCCGGTCCACCACCGAGCGCCACGCCGCGTCCCGATCCAGGCCGATCTCCGCGCGCGCACCGGCGGAGTCCCCGCCCTCGCTCAGCGGCCACCACCGCTCCAACCACGCCTGCTGCGCGGCGTCCGGCAGCTCCCCAGCCCGCTCGTCCCCGCTGTCCGGATCGACCTCCACGATCCGTGCGACCCCGTCCGCGCCGACCTCCGCGACGTCGCACACCACGTTGTCCAGCCACTCGTTCGCGATGAGCAGCCCGACTACCCCCGACGGCGCGGACCCGGTCCACTCCACGGCCTCCGGCAGCCCTTCTGGGCGCGGCCTCAGGTCCACCGCGACGGCCCGCAGCCGTGCCGCCACCTCAGGCGCCGCAGCCGTCAGCCACTCCACGACCCCGGCGGTCAGCTCGCCGCCTCCGGCGGCCATGTCCACGAAGTCCAGCCGCGCCGGCGCGCCGAGCCGCTCGTCCACCCGCAGGAGGAGGCGGCCGACGGCCTCGGCGAAGACCGGGTTGTGCGCCGAGGTCCGGAAATGCGCCGCGGGTCCGGCGCCCGGCCTGCGGTAGAAGCCCTCGGGACCGTAGAGGGCCTGCTCCATCGCGGTGCGCCACGTCAGCCATTCCGTCACGGCGGCCACGCTACCGCCCTGGTCATGCGACCTGAGGATGACCGTCGGATCATCCCGAGGCGCCATGTCCGGACCGGCGGCGCGCACCTACGCTGAAGACGTGTCTCGCCTGTACGCCTGGATCCAGCGCCATCCGAAGCTGATCGACAGCATCCCGGCTGTCGTCCTGCTGCTGATCGGGCTGGCGTCGCTGGCCGCCTCGGACAGTCCGAGCCTCGTGCGCAAGCTGCTGGTCCTGCCGCTCATGGTGGCCGCGACCGTGCCGCTGGTCTTCCGGCGCCGGTGGCCGCGCGGCACGTTCGCCGTCGCCGCCGTGGCGGCCTTCCTGAGCTTCTTCACGCTGGCGGCCGCCTTCAACGCCGCCGACGTGGCGTATCTGATCTACCTCTACACGGTCGCCGCCTACTGCCAGCGCCGCTGGTCGATCCCGGCGATGGGGCTGACCTACGTCGGCGCGCTCATCCAGTTCGGGCTGCTGCACCTCTACAACGACCCGCAGCCCTGCGACCAGCTCTCCGAGCCCGCGCGCCAGAGGGCGTGCTACCAGGGCGAGGCGCCGTTCAACACCACCGGCCACATCAACTGGGTCACCTTCCTGTTCGTCGCGGTCTTCATCGCCGGGCTGGTCGGCCTGGCCTGGGTCGCCGGCGACTCCATGCGCTACCGCCGGGCGTACTACGTGCGCCTCGAGGACCGCGCCCAGCGCCTGGAGCGCGAGCGCGACGCACAGGCGCAGATCGCCGCGGCCGCCGAGCGCGCCCGCATCGCCCGCGAACTGCACGACGTCGTCGCGCACAACGTCTCGGTCATGGTGGTCCAGGCCGACGGCGCCGGCTACGCGCTCGACCAGGACCCGGAAGCGGCGCGCAAGGCGCTGCTGGCGATCTCCCAGACCGGCCGCACCGCCCTGACCGAGATGCGGCGCATGCTGGGCGTGCTGCGCTCCGCCGAAGACGCCGGAACCTACGTCCCGCAGCCCGGTATCGAGCAGCTCGGCGACCTGCTGGAGCAGGTGCGCTCGACCGGACTGCCGGTGTCGCTGACCGTGGAGGGCGTGCCGAGGGAGATGCCGACGGGGCTGGCGCTGGCGGTGTACCGGATCGTGCAGGAGTCCTTGACCAACACCCGCAAGCACGGCGGTCCGCAGGTGAAGGCCTCGGTGGCGCTGATGTACACCGACGACTGCCTGGTCCTGCGCATCGTGGACAACGGCCGCGGCTCGGCCGCCCCCGGCGACGGCATGGGACACGGCCTGGTCGGCATGCGCGAGCGGGTCTCGGTCTTCGGCGGCACGCTCGTCACCGGACCGCATGTCGGCGGCGGCTACGCTGTGGAGGCGATCCTGCCCTTCGCCGGCCCGGAGTCCGCCGACCCGAGCGAACCGCAGCCCGAATCCCAGGAGCCGTGACGTTGAGCCAGACCACGCCGGAACCGACCGAAGCGCCGGGATCCGCCGATCCCGCCGCCCCCATCCGCATCGTCCTGGTCGACGACCAGGAACTGCTGCGCACGGGCTTCCGCATGGTCCTGAACAGCCAGCCCGACATGGCAGTGGTCGGCGAGGCAGGCGACGGCCAAGTCGCCCTGGACCTGCTCACCAGGTTGCAGGCCGACGTGGTCCTGATGGACGTCCGCATGCCCCGCCTCGACGGCGTCGCCGCCACCCGCGAGATCGTGGTCCGCGGCGAACGTCCCCGAGTCCTGATGCTCACCACTTTCGACCTCGACGAGTACGCCTTCACAGCCCTCAAAGCAGGCGCCAGCGGCTTCCTCCTCAAGGACGTCCCACCCCCGGACCTCCTCGCCGCCATCCGCGCCGTCCACAGCGGCGAGGCAGTGGTCGCCCCCTCCACCACCCGCCGCCTCCTCGACAAGTTCGCCCCGATGCTCCCCTCCGAGAGCGAACCCGCCCCACCGGAACTGACCGTCCTGACCGACCGCGAGCACGAGGTCCTGCTCCTGGTCGCGCAAGGCATGTCCAACGCCGAGATCGCCGGCAAACTGTTCCTGTCCGAGGCCACGGTGAAGACCCACGTCGGCCGCATCCTGATGAAGCTCGGCCTCCGCGACCGCGTCCAGGCCGTGGTGCTGGCCTACGAGACCGGGCTGGTGAAGGCGCGGGGACGGTAGCTGTCTGATGGCAGGGGTCTGACTCAGACCCCTGCCGCACGCAGAACCCCTACTCGATCCCCAGCGCCTGCTTGATCGGATCCAGCGCGAAGTACACCACGAAGAACGCCGCGACGATCCACATCAGCCAGTTCACGTCGCGTGCCTTGCCGAGCACCACCTTCAGCACGCAGAACAGGATGAAGCCCGCGCCGATCCCGTTGGTGATGCTGTAGGTGAACGGCATCAGTGCGATGGTCAGGAAGGCCGGGACTGCGATCTCCCAGTCGTCCCAGTCGACGTCCTTCACCTGGGTCATCATCAGGAATCCGACGGCGACCAGCGCCGGTGCCGCCGCCTGGGACGGCACGATGGTCAGCACCGGGGTCAGGAACGCGGCCAGGAACAGCAGCGCGCCGGTGATGACGTTCGCCAAGCCAGTGCGCGCGCCTTCGCCGACGCCCGCGGCCGATTCCACGAAGCAGGTGTTGGAGGAGGCCGAGCCCGCGCCGCCGGCTGAGGCGGCCAGGCCGTCGATGAACAGGACACGGCCGATGCCGGGGAGCCGGCCGTCCTCGTCGAGCAGGCCCGCTTCGCCGCTGATGCCGATGATGGTGCCCATCGCGTCGAAGAAGTCGGCGAGGATCAGCGTGAAGACGAACACGATCGCGGTCATCACGCCGGCATGGTGGAAGCCGCCGAACAGGCTGAATTTGCCGAGCAGTCCGAAGTCCGGGTGCGCGACCACACCGTGGGGGACCTTCGGGGCGATGGTGCCCCAGTCCTTGTCCGGGACGGTGGCGATCTTGTTGACCACGATGGCCAGCACCGTGGTGGTGACGATCGAGATCAGCAGTCCGCCGGGGACCCGCCGCACCAGCAGGGACAGCGTGAGCAAGACGCCGACGCAGAACACGAACATCGGCCAGCCCTTGAGCGTGCCGCCGGCGCCGAGGGTGACCGGCGTTCCCGAGCCCGCGCCGACGAAGCCGGCGTCGACCAGGCCGATGAAGGCGATGAACAGCCCGATGCCGACGCCGATCGCCTTTTTCAGGGCCAGCGGGATGGCGTCCATGATCTTCTGCCGGAAGCCGGTGACCACCAGCAGGCAGATGCCGAGCCCTTCCAGCACCACCAGGCCCATCGCGTCCGGCCAGGACATGGTCGGCGCCAGGGTGAAGGCCACCACGCCGTTCAGCCCGAGCCCGGCGGCGATGGCCAGCGGCAGGTTGCCGCCGATGCCCATGATCAGGGTCATCACGCCGGCCACCACCGCGGTGGAGGTGACCAGCTGGGTGTGGCTCAGGACGTGGCCGAACTTGTCCTTCGTCCCGCCCAGGATGATCGGGTTCAGCACCAGGATGTAGGCCATGGTGAAGAACGTGGCCAAACCGCCGCGGACCTCGCGGACGTACGACGATCCCCGCTCGTGCACCTTGAAGACGCGTTCCAGGACGCCCACCCCGCCGGGACCGCCTGCGCTTCCCGTCTGAACTGACAAGCTCCCACTCCTCGCCTGGTGATTCTGTGCTGCCGACACCGCCGATATCCTGTCCACATGACAACCCAGGGCCGCAGGCGCCGAGCGGAGGAACCGGAGACCACGCCGGAGCGTGACTCGTCCGGGCGCACCGCGCAAAGAGGCCGCGCCGGCCGGCCCAAGCTGGAGCCGATGCAGATCAACGAGGCAAAGGTTATCTGGATCGGCATCGGCCTGTGGGCGGCCGCCTTCCTCATCTTGTTGCCTTTTCGTAACACCCTGATCTCCGACGGGCACGGCTGGTGGCTGTACACCCCGCTGGCCGGTGCCGGGCTCGGCATGCTGGGCCTGCCGATGGTCGGACGCCGCAAGGCGGTGATGCACCGGGAGACCGAGCACGGACGCCAGGTCGGGCTCGACGGGCCCGAGGAGAACGGCCGCGACGGCCGCGACGGCAGCGGCAGCGGCGGCGGCGGCGGGACCAAGGGCAGGGGCAAGGGCCGCGGCCGAGGTCGGCGCTGATTCCTTTCGCGGAAAGTGGCTGGATACCGTCGCTGTGCCGCCGCACCCCGCTCGTCAAATCGTCTGACCATAGGCTTTCTTCGTGACGTTGGCAGCGGCTGACTCGTTGATCGGGTGTGATCGCTCCCTTATCGGTCCCCTATAGGGACGTCCGCGCCTCGGAGCTGTCGTGGTCCCTGGACGCCCCCGACCAACCTCCCCTGCACAGCGGCCGGCATCCGGTCGGCGGACTGGACGTGGAAGTCCGCATCCTCGGTGCCTCGCACCAGATCCTGGTCCGCACCGCCGGCCACGGCCTGCTGCTCTGCCGCGAGACGGTCGCCTGCCGCGACGCCGCCCCCGGTCCGCTGCCGATCGCCATAGAGCGCGAACTCGACGACGGCTACCACTACGAAGTCCGCTGCGAAGTCCGCGAGGTCGACACCGGTCACTTCCCGGCGTGGGCCTCCGCGCTCCGCGACTACGCTGACGCGCTGCCTGACGCCACCATCGCCGTCTTCCCCGCGAGCCCCGACGCCGTCACCGCGGTCGTCGTCGAACCGCTCCCGTCGGGGCTGCACGGCGTGCTGTGGCGCACCTGGCACACCTACCCGCACGCCGGGGGCGGCGGGGACGTGGTCGCCACCAGGACGGTCCTCTACCTGGCACCCCCCTCTGGTGGCGCCGGAGGGGGCATGCCAGGCTTGAGGCCATGACGACGGCCTTGATTACCGGGGCGACGGCCGGCATCGGTGCCGCGTTCGCCCGCCGTTTCGCGGCGGCCCGCTATGACCTGGTGCTCGTGGCCCGCAACATCGAGCGCCTCGAGAACGCCGCCGCCGAACTCAGTCTGCTGGGAGCGGGCCGGGTCGAGGTCCTGTCCGCGGACCTGGCGACCGTCGAGGGCCGGGCCCTGGTCGAGGACCGCCTGGCCGACCCGCTGCGCGGGATCGACGTCCTGGTCAACAACGCCGGCTTCGGCCAGGGCAGCGCCTTCCTGGCGCATCCCGTCGAAGACGAGGAGACGATGCTCGACGTCCTGGTGCGCGCGGTCCTGCGGCTGACCCGCGCGGCGCTGCCGGGCATGATCGAGCGCGGCAAGGGCGCGATCATCAACGTCTCCTCGGTCGCCGGCTTCGTGCCGCGCGGCACGTACAGCTCGGCGAAGGCCTGGGTCACCAACTTCAGCGAGTCCGTCGCCGCCGAGGTGAACGGCACCGGCGTGCGCGTGGTCGCGGTCTGCCCGGGCTTCACCCACACCGAGTTCCACGAGCGCGCGGACATCGACACCGGCGACATCCCGGGGTGGATGTGGCTGGAGGCCGACGAGATCGTCGAGGGCGCCCTGCGCGACCTGCGGCGGGGCGTGGCGGTCAGCGTGCCGAGCGTGCAGTACAAGGCGCTCACGGCCGTGGCCAAGCTCGTCCCCCGGAATCTGGTCACCAAGGTCAGCCGCGGGATGTCCAAGCGCTGGTAACGTGCCACCAGGCACGCGGTCCGCATGATGGCGGGCCGGCGGGTGACTTCCCGGCGAGGGGGTGGGTACGCGATGGCGTTCGAGGTCGAGGTGCCAGTGCGGCACCGGACTATGTGGCTGGCGTTCACCGATCCCGAGAAGATGGCGCGCGCCGTGCCCGGGCTGACGGTCGACGCGGTGCACGCCGTGCCGCCCGCCGACGGGCCCGAGGGGGTCGCCGGGGACGTCGTCGCCGGCCGGCTGAAGCTTCGGGTGGGCGCCGGCGGCGCCGGGGCCACCATCACCTACCGCGGCACCGCCTGCATAGCGGGTGCCGAGGCGCAGAAGGGCACGCTGGACATCGCCGTGGACGCCGCGCAGGCGCGCGGGAACGGCGCGCTGGCCGGGTATCTGCGGGTCACGCTGGCGCAGGCCGGCGCCGCCGGCGAGCGGACGCTGATCTCGGTGGTGCCGGAGCTGGAGTTGTCCGGGCGCGCCCTGGAGTTCAACCGGCAGGACTGGCACGGCGCGGTCGCGGCGTTGGGCGCGGCGTGGATCGACATGCTGGCCGCCGCGTATCGCGACGCGGAGAATGAGGGTGCTGCGGTTGCGGCAGTCGAAGCGACCGAACCTGTCGTGGCGGTCGAGCCGGTCGCACCAACCCAGCCTCCGGCCGCCGCGCCGGCGAATAAGGCATCTGAATCGGAATCCGAGAAGATCGCCGAACCGGCCGAACCCGCCGTCTCCGCGGCCTCGCCGATCCGCGACGAATCCCTTTCCAAGGACCCGTTGGCGGCGGTCTGGAACGGCCGTTACGAGAAGAACCGCTGGCTTCCGCTGATCACGGCTCTGACATTGTTCCTGCTGATCAAGCGTCGCCGCCGCCACCGCGCCGACAAGCCGGGCGCGGATTCATCATTTAGGATGGAATAGCCCTCAGATAGCTGCCTTGAGTAGACCTCGGCTCGTACATTGGCGCGCAAGTCGGTACATCACACCGGATGCCTGGACGCCGGGCAAAACCGCGCGACGGCCAGTGACGCAGCAGCACGATCGAGGAGCACCAGCAGCATGTATGTCGAGGGATGGAATGTCCACCGGGTCATCCGGCCCGCCCGCCTCGCCAACGCCGTCGTCGAGCGGCTGCTGCTGCGCATACTGGAAGGCGAGTTCCCGCCGGGCACCGATCTGCCCCCGGAGGCGGCGCTCGCGGCCGAGTTCGCGGTCAGCCGTACCATCCTGCGCGAGGCGCTCAAGGCCCTGGAGGAGAAGCGCGTCCTGCGCATCCGCCACGGCCGCGGCACCACGGTCCGCCCCAAGGCCGAGTGGAACCTGCTCGACCCGCTGGTCCTGAGCGTGCAGCTGGAGTACGAATCCTCCCCGGAGCTGGTCGCCGAGCTCGGCGAGGTCCGCACGGCCCTGCTGACGCTGATGGCCGAGCTGGCCGCCCGCCGCGTCCACCCGCCCCAGCGCGAGCAGCTGGCCGCGGCCCTGGAGCGCATGCGCGCCGCCGTGGAGGACCCCGGTCCGTTCCACGAGGCGGCGACGGCCTTCACCCGCACCCTGGCCGAGGCGGCGGGCAACGAGGTGGCGCGCTGCGTCATCGAGACCATCGACGTCCCGCACGGCGGCCAGGACGACAACCCGGCCAAGCTCATCGAGACGATGAAGCTCCGCCTGCTGCTGGCCGAGGCGGCGCACGCCACGGTCGCCGCGGGCCCGGGCGCCCCGGCCGGCTCCGCACCGGTCCCGGCGCCGACGAGCTCGCCCGCGGCGCCCGGCGCCCCGGTCCCGGCGCCGGCCACCGCCCCCGGCGCGCAGCCGCTGCGCCAGGGCCAGGCCGCGACGGTCCCGCTGAACCGGCACGGCGTGCGGACGCCGATGCCGCAGTCGGCCCGCGTGTAGGAGCAGGCAAGCCCTCCTGCTGATCGGGGGATCGAAGGTGAAGAGCGCGCATACGGCCCCGCCGGATTGATGTGATCCTGCGGGGCTTTTGCGTGCGCGCGAGTTACGCGCTGGACGTGTCCCAGCTGCTCGGCGTGTCCCACCTGCTCGGCGTGCCCGGCCCGTCCAGCCCGCCGGACAACAACCGCCGCAACGCCACCGGCGTGTGCCCGACGTGATCGCGCACCGTCCGCGTCAGGTGCGCCTGGTCGGCGAAGCCGAGGTCCTGCGCGAGATCGGCGAGCGCCGTCTCGCCGCCGGTGAGCCGGTCCATCGCCCGCCCGACGCGGACCCGATTGCGGTACCGCGTCAGCGAAACTCCGGTCTGGCGCGAGAACACGCGGCTGAGCCGGAACGGCGAGACGCCCAAAAGACCCGCCAGCCCACACAGCGTCGCAGCCTCGGGGACATCGGCCAGGACCGCCTCCCGCGCGGCCGCCGCTAATACGCCGTCTCCGATCACGGATTCCGATGTGTAACCGGCAGCCAGTGCGACGAGCTTTAAGAGTTCTTCGGCGGTCGCGTAGTCCGCATCTCCGGTAGCGGCGGCTGCCAGTAGGCGCCTATGTGCGAACTCAATACGCGCGTCTACATATACGGTGCGCCCTATAGGAAGCCGTCCCCAGAGTTCTCCAGAGAATCCCACGGATGTGCACTGGTCGCCGCCCGCCGGATGCGCGAACCGTTCCTCTTCCCCGGGCATCGACACGTATGCGGTGGTCGCGTCCAGATCGGTCTCGACCCCGTTGGTCCACCGCCGGAACCGCCCTTCGCGGATCAGTACCAGCCGACGCGTCTGGTGTTCCTCAGCGCCCGACCAACCAGCGCTCCCGCCGAAGCAGTCCACAGCGTGCACCGAGAACTCGGGCCGACTAGCGAGCGTCATGGCGTTCTGCACCTGATCGACGCTACGTGCCGGTACCGACAGTGCGGCACAGCCCAAGACAGTCCGTCGCACCCGCAAGAATCTTCAAGACGATCCCCACCCGCGCAGCGCACCCTCATCCCCATGAACGCACCACTGACCCTCACCACGATCATGTTCGACTGCGCCGACCCGGTCGCCCTCGCCACCTTCTACAGCAACGCCACCGGCTGGCCCGTCACCGACACCGACGAAACCTTCGTCTACGTCGGCGAAGGCCCCATCACCCTGGCCTTCCAACACGTCCCCGACTACCGCCCACCCGCCTGGCCCGACCCAGCCAAGCACGCCCACCTGGACTTCCAGACCCCCGACAAGCCCCAGGCCATCCAGCACCTCCTAGCCGCCGGCGCAAAGCTCCCCGACTTCCAACCCGGCGCCGACCGCTGGACCGTCCTCACCGACCCGGAGGGACACCCGTTCTGCGTCGCAGCGGCGTGATTATGGCGCGACTTCCCAGCGAGTCAATCCGCTGCTGGTTCGGCCTGGCCCTGGCCACGAGCTGACGTTAACGAATGCGTAGGCCCGGTTCTCGGTCTTCCCGAACTCCCGCTCTCAGCTGGCCGCGGACCCGCGCTGCTCCACCAGGTCGATCCGGCGATCGGGCTTGGTTGCGGCGGACTTCGAGGCCTTGGCGGCGTGGGCCGCGACTATGGACTGACGCACAAGCGAAACGGCTCTGTGGGATTCCCTTAGCGAATCCCACAGAGCCGTTTCCTTAGCCACCCCCTAATACGGGTCAAACAGCGCTCCACATCCGCGATGCAGTCGGCGCCTCAGCCTCAGCCCGCTGTGTCTCTCCGCGCCAGCCGGCCAGCAGCAGCGCTCGCGCCAGGCAGGCTGCGGCACCGGTGCTGAGCAGTGCCCTTGCGATGTTCCACATGTTCCAGGTGTCCTCGAAGCGGGCTCGGACGGCGGCGGGGTCGGCGATTCTTGCCGGGGCGCCTGCTGCGGCGAGTTGGTTGTTCAGCGGGATGTTGACTGCCATCGTCGTGAGCAGACCGATCGTGTAGAGCACGAGGCCGGCGGCGATCCACAGGCGCAGTGTGCGGTCTTGGCGGTAGGTGCGCAGTGCCCAGGCGGGCAGGATGAGCGCGCCGAAGAAGGTCAGGAAGAAGACCGGGTTCTCGATCTTCTTGTTGATGTTCTGCATCGCCTCGATGAAGGTGCGGTCGCCGGAGGCGCCGAGTCCGAGCATCACCGAGCAGGCGAAGGCGTAGTAGACCCCGGCGATGAGACCGGTCACGACCGTCGCGGCGGCGAGAACGCCGCTTCCGTTCACACGCGTCTTCACTTCCAGACCCCCTTGGCAGCCGCAGTGCGCGCGTAGTCCGCGAAGTCCCTTGGCGGTCGCCCTATAGCGCGCTTCACTCCGTCGGTCACATATGCGTTGCGACCGTCCAGTACCTCCGCGAAGAGGTACGCCAGCATCTCGATCACTTCCGGTGCCTCGCCCGCCTCCGCGAGGTACGCGGTGAACGCGTCCAGCGGAACCGATGTGAAGGCGACTTCGCGTCCTGAGGCCTCCGCTATAGCGCGCACCGCCTCCGCGAACGTCAGGAGCTGCGGACCGGTGACTTCATAGACCTGCTCGTGATGTCCGTCCTCGGTGAGCGCCGCGACCGCGACGTCGGCGATGTCCTCGACGTCGATGAACGGCTCCCGGACGTCCCCGACCGGCAGCACCACCTCTCCGGAGTTCACGGCGTCCAGGAAGGCGCCCTCGGAGAAGTTCTGCGCGAACCAGCTGGCGCGCACCACCGTCCACTCCATCCCCGCCGCCGCGATGACCTCCTCGGCCCGCTGCGCCTCCGCTTCGCCGCGTCCCGACAGCAGCACCACCCGCCGCACCCCGGCGCGACGTGCCTCGGCGGTGAACGCCGCCACCGCCTCGGGCGCTCCCGGTACGGCCAGATCCGGGTAGAAGGACACGTAGACGCTCGCGACGCCCTCCAGCGCCGCCGGCCACGTCGCCGGGTCCTCCCAGTCGAAGGGCGGGCTCGCCGAGCGGGAACCGCGCCGCACGGCTGCGCCGGCGGTCTCCAGCCGATCGGCCACCCGCCGGCCGGTCTTGCCGGACGCGCCGAGGACGAGGATCACCGGGGTGTTTGCGTTCTCGTTTGTGGTCTTGTCCGTGGTCTCGTTCGTGGTCTCGTTCGTGGTCATGACTCAAGTACAGCCGTCCTGCGTGAGATGCAGAATGGTCCAGAGTCCACATATCCATAAGCGATCGTCTAAAGTCGAGGTATGGACGTCATAGCCGGGTTGCTCAACGGGCCGCGTGCCGACGGTGCCTTCCTCCTGCGTTCCCTGCTCACTCCGCCCTGGTCGCTGCGCGTGCAGGACCAGGCGCCGCTGACGCTGGTCGCCGTGATCTCGGGGACCGCCTGGGTGCTCCCCGACCCGGAGTCCTCCACCACGGCGACCTGCCTCCACCAGGGAGATCTGGCGATCCTGCGCGGTCCGGACCCGTACGTCTTCGCCGACGACCCCGCGACGCAGCCGCAGGCCGTCATCCACCCCGGCCAGCGCTGCACCACCCCCGACGGCGAAGACCTCGGCGACATGCGCGCCCTGGGCACGCGCAGCTGGGGCAACGCTCCTGACGGCGCCACCGTCCTGGTCACCGGTACGTACCAAGTCCTCAGCGAGATCTGCGCACCGCTGCTCTCCGCGCTCCCAGCTTTAGCGGTGCTGCGCGACGGCGAATGCGACACTCCGTTGATCCCGCTGCTGGCCGACGAGGTGGCTCGTGACACCCCCGGCCAGGACGCGGTGCTAGACCGCCTCTTGGATCTCTTGACGGTTGTCGCGCTGCGTACCTGGCTGGCGCGTCCCGACGTAGAGACTCCTGCCTGGTACCGCGCGCAGGACGACCCGGTGGTTGGTACCGCGCTCCGCCTTATCCACGACGACCCCGCGCATCCCTGGACCGTCGCAGCACTCGCCGATGCCGCACACGTCTCGCGCGCCGCCCTCGCGCGGCGTTTCGCAGCAGAGGTCGGGGAACCGCCCATGGCTTACCTAGCGAACTGGCGGCTCGCGCTGTCCGCAGACCTACTCCGTGACCCTGCTTCGACCATCGCATCAGTGGCCGAACAAGTCGGGTACGGCAGTGCGTTCGCGCTAAGCGCTGCCTTTAAGCGGGTACGTGGGATCAGCCCTAAGGAGCATCGGGAACGCGCCTCTAGAGACGCCACGCCTATAGCGGCGGTACGTCCGTGGCGCGTGGCCGTCTAGCGCAGGTTCACGGCCATGGCTTCCACCGCCAACAGCGGCGCCACGTTCCGCTCCACCGCCTTCCGGCAGGCGAGCACCGCCTCGATCCGCCGCAACGTCGCCTCCGGCGTCCCCGCTGCGGCGATCTTGCGCACGGCCGCGTACTGGTCGTCGTGGATGGGCTCGGTGACGTCACCGCCCGGACCGCCGATCGCACCGAGCTGGACGGCCAGCACGTCCCGGTAGAACGCCGCGAGGTCCACCAGCGCTAGGTCCAGAGCGTCCCGCTGCATCCGGGTCGCGCGCTTCTTCTGCCGCGACTCCAGATCCTTCAGCGCTCCGGCGGCGCCGGGAACCGCCTTGCGCGACCCCTCCTGGTACCCCAGCGCGAGCCGCATGTCCGCGGTCTCTATGACGTTCCGCTCGTCGGCGTCGTGCTTCGCCTCGGCGATGGTCGCGTCGACCAGCTTCTGCGCCGCCGACAGCGCCGACCCTATGTCGGTCAGCGACGACGCCAGCGCCAGGACCGCCTTGCGTTTCGCCCGCGCCTCGTCATCCGTCGCCAAACGCTTAGCGCGCCCGATGTGTCCCTGGGCAGCGCGCGCCGCCTCGCGGGCGCGGATCGGGTCCACTCCGTCGCGCCGCACCAGGATCTCCGCGACCGCCGACGAGGGCGGCGTGCGCAGCAGCAGGTGGCGGCAGCGGGAGCGGATCGTGGGGAGCATGTCGTCGCGGCCCGGGGCGCACAGGATCCAGATCGTGCGCGGCGAGGGCTCTTCGACCGCTTTCAGCAGGACGTTGCCGGCCGCCTCGGTGAGCCGGTCGGCGTCCTCGATGAGCAGGACCTGCCAGCGGCCCGAGGACGGGGTCATCGACGAGCGCCGCACCAGGCCGCGGGTGTCGGCCACGCCGATCGAGAGCTGGTCGGTGGCGAGCTGGAGCACGTCGGGATGCGTGCCGTCGAGGACGGTCCGGCAGCCCAGGCAGTAACCGCAGCCCGGCTCGCCGGCTGTCGTGCACTGCAGCGCCGCCGCGAAGGCGCGCGCCGCGGTGGACCGACCCGAGCCGGGCGGTCCGGTGAGCAGCCAGGCGTGGGTCATGCCGTTGCCGAGCGCCGCCTGGACCAGGTCGGTGCTGATGTGGTCCTGGCCGACCAGGTCGGTCCAGACGCCATAGGGCTGGAACGCTGCGCTGTCGCCGCTCATGCGTCGTCACCGCCGCGCCGTGACCTGTGGTGGGCTCCGAACAGCTCGTCCGCCATCGACATCGCGTCCTGCTCCGGCTCGTCGTCGAACTCCGGCTGCGCGACGTAGTCCGGGACTTCCCATTCGCTGCGGACGGGAGGCGCTGTGATCTCCTCGGCGTGGGACATCGAGGTCGGAGTCGAACCGGAGGGCGAGGTCGGAGGCTTTGCCGAAGTCGGAGGCTTGGCCGAAGGCGGGGGAGTGGGCGTGGCAGAGCGCGTCGTCGGCGTGTCGGCTGCGCGCTCCGGCGGTCGAGCCGTCGGCCGAGTCGTCGGTCGGTCGCTCGGCGCCAGCCGCGAGGACAGGTCGCCGGCGCCTTGTACCCGCTCGCGCGCCGCCCGCTCCGCCCTGGCCGCGTCCTCCTCCAAGCGCCGCCGGTGCTCCTGGCTCGCGGCCTCCCGCGCCTCCTGCTCGCGCTGCGCCTGGTCCCGCTGTTCGGCTTCGATCTCGGCCCGGCGGCGCTCCGCGTCGGAGAGCTCTGCCATCTGTACGGCGCGCTCCGCAGCGGCCTTACGCCGCTCTGCCTCGCGCCGCTCCGCTTCCTCACTCCGCTGCTGGCTCGACAGGTGGATCCGGCCCTCCAGCCGGGCCCGGATGCGTCCGGCGATCTGCTCGATCGGCTCCATGGCGTTGATCACGATGAACCGCTCCGGCTCGGCCGTGGCCAGCTCCAGGTAGCGGTTGCGGACCCGGCGGTGGAAGTCCACGGACTCCAGCTCCAGCCGGTCGGCCGGGGTCTTGCGGCGCCGCGCGGCCTCGAGCGGGTCCAGGTCCATCAGGATCGTGACGTCCGGCATCAGGCCCTGCGTGGCCCACTGCGACAACAGCTCGACCTCCCGGGCTGACAGCGCGCGGCCCGCGCCCTGATACGCCAGGGAGGAGTCGACGTAGCGGTCGGTGATCACCACCGCCCCGCGCTCCAGCGCCGGCCGGACCACCCGCTCGACGTGGTCGGCGCGGTCCGCGGCGTAGATCAGCGCCTCGGCGCGCGGGGAGATGACGTCGGCGTTGTGCGCGTCCAGCACGATGTTCCGCAGCTTGGTGCCCAGCGGCGTCCCCCCGGGCTCCCGGGTGACCACCACCTCGTGGCCGCTCCCGCGCAGCCAGTCGGCGAGCAGGTCCAGCTGCGTGGACTTGCCGCTGCCGTCGCCGCCCTCGAAGGACAGGAAGGTACCGGTGTAGGCGTGTGCGGGCCTTTCGATCCCGGTGTCTTCCGGCAGCGGGTTCCCGGCGGCTGCGACCGCCGGTCCGGAGGAGGTCCCCGTCTCCGCAGCGCCCCCGGCGCGCGTCGGAGCGGCGGAGCGCTTAAGCGCCGCCTTCAGTTCGTTCCGCAACGATTTCCCTGGCACGTCATCCATCATCCTGTACGCCACCCACCCGACGCCCATCGCGAGCAATCCCGCGCCGAAAAGGGTGATGGCCGCGCCACCATAGGTGATCGACACGCCGGGAACGCTTAGCGTGTGCGCGCCGAACACTCCGGCCACCGCCGGGGACACGGCCAGGATCAGGACCAGCGTCACCCGGATCAGCGACTGGACGAAGGCGAACGTCCGGCCGCGCAGCTCGTCGGCCACCTCGCGGCCCAGCATCGTCTGCCCGATGATCCACGCGGTCCCGCCGAGGAAGCCGATCACGAGCGCGCACAGCACGCTGAGCAGCAGGATCGGCACCAGCGCGAACACGCAGAGCACGATCCCGGCGGCGAAGATCACCGAGCCGAACAGCCGCTCCCGCGACACCCCCGCGAGCACCCGCGACCCGGTGAACATCCCCGCGGCCAGGCCGAGGAAGACCGTGCCGAACAGGACGCCGTACGCCGCCTGACCCGCGTGCAGGTCGCCGACGTAGGTCCGGGCCAGCCCGACCACCGCGCCGCCGGCCGCGAAGGCTCCGGTTGTGCCGATGATCACACCGCGGATCCGCCTGTCCTCCCCGAGGTAGTGCCAGCCGTCGAAGAGGGTGCGGAGCACGGAGCGGTTGTCGGTGGTGTGGCGGCGCTCCGCTGCGCGCTCTGTCGCGGACCGCGCGGGGATGGTCCTTAGGCGCGCGATAGTCAGGGCGGAGAACAGGAAGGTCAGTGCGTCGAAGTAGAGGGCGAGGCTGACCGGTTTGGCGGTGAAGAAGGTCCACTGGTCGGCTAGTGCGCGCGTGATCAGCGACAGGACGGTGAACACGCCGGCCGCGATAGGAGCGGTGCCATAGGCGGTGAGCAGTGAGACCTGGTTCGCCGACTCCAGCAGCCGCGGCGGGACCAGGTTCGGGACCGTCGCCTCCTTGGCCGGGATCCAGAACATCGCCGCGATCTCGATCAGGAAGGTCGCGGTGAACAGCCACCATAGGGAGCCGACCAGGGGGATGGAGATGAAGAACAGGCAGCGCGCGCTGTCCCCGGCCACCATCGTCCAGCGCCGGTCCAGCCGGTCGGCGACCACCCCGGCGATCGGCCCGAACAGCACGGCCGGGATCAGCCGGACCACGAAGACGCCGGCGACCGCGTAGGAGCGCCCGGCGTACCCGCCTCCGGCCAGGGACGCCGCCAGCGAGGACTGGGCCAGCAGCCCGAGCCAGTCGCCGAGGCTGGACAGCGACAGAGCCGTCCACAGCCGGCGGAAGTCGGGGATGGCGAGCACCTCGCGGATCCCGACCTGTGATGACTCCATGCAACCACGGTAGTGCTCTGTGTTTTCGAACGCGGGGGGACGCGTGCCGTGGTTCGGCGGCGCGGGTGATTCTCCGTACCGCCGAACCGTCTCCGTGGCTCCGGCAGTCGGTCACCAGGCGATGGCGCTCTGCAAGTCCGACTGCCAGTAGGTGACGAACGCCTTGTCGACGTCGACGTAAGTGCCGGCGGGCAGCGGCAGCGTCATCGTGCCGGGCAGGGAGCCGGACTGGTCCCGCGACTCCAGGAACACCTCGACCTGCTTCTCCAGCTGCGGAGTGCCTCCGGAGCCGTCGGCGGAAGAGGTGCCGATGGCGGCGTAGGCCGACTCGCCCGGCGCGATGGTGACCACGGCCTGCGGCTTGCTGTCCTCCACGGCCTGGGTGACGGCCTGCTGGTCGGCGTCGAGGCGCAGGTCGGGGTAGTAGTACAGGCTGCAGGTGGTGGAGCCGGCGTTGGTCACGGTGAGCAGGACGTGGTTGATGGGGCGGGCGAGGTTGGTGACGGTGCCCTTGAGGTGGGTGACGGAGCAGTCGCCGGGGAGGGTGGAGTCGGGGGCGGTGCTGGTTTTGGCAGTCGGGGGCTTGGGGGTGGTGGGCTTCGACGCTGTCGCTGTTGCGCTTCCTGTTCCCGTTCCCGATCCGGTGCGCGGGGCGGGCTGCTGGGTGCCCGTGGACGTGTCGGCCACGTTCGGCGCCGAGGTCTGTGTCGGGGCTGCGGTGCCCGGCTGGGACTGGCTCACGCTCGGCGTGCTGGCTGCGGCGGAAGGCTTGGGGGAGTCGCTGCCACAGGCCGCCATGCTCATGAGGGCGGAGAGGGTGAGGGTGGCGGGCAGGAGCGGCTTGGCGATGTGAGTGATGCGCTTCGTCATGGCTCTGGAGCTTGTCTGTTCCGGGGCGGGCCGCGAGGGGGGTGGGAGGCCTCTGAGGCGGGCGCGGGACGGTTTCCCGTACGATGAGCTGCGGATTAGGGACCGGGACGGGACGCCGATCCGGGACGGGAGGTAACCGCGTGGTGTCGGGGCCGGAGGATTTCGCCGCTCTGCTGGGGGATTTGAAGGAGCGGTCAGGGCTCAGTTATGGGGTCTTGGCGAAGCGGCTGCATGTGGGGACCTCGACGCTGCACCGGTATGTGCAGGGGGAGACGGTGCCTCCGGAGTACGGCGTCATAGAGAAGTTCGCGCGGCTGACCGGAGCTTCCGCCACGGAGATGGCGACGCTGTATCGGCTGTGGATGGCGGCGGGCGAGGCGCGTTCCTCAACGGTTGCTGAGGCGGTTTCCGTTGTTCCTCCCGCTCCTCCCGCGCCTCCGGTTTCTCCCGTAGAGGACTCTTCTGGCGATTCCTCTATAGCGACTACTCCGTCTCCGGTTTCACGGAGGCGGCGACGTCTGCTTCCGGCCTTGGCCGTGCTCGCCGTGGTGGGCGTCGGAGCGGCTGTTGCGGGTGTCGCGTTTGCCTCATCTCCGGGATCAAACTCTGACCGGACCGCAGCTTCGACAGTGAGCAGTTCGACGTCGAGTCCTCTACAGAGTTCGTCTTCTCTACAGAGTCCGCCTAGCGCTTCTGCCCCTAGTAGCTCCTCTACTGGAGCCGCCACTGGTAGCAGCGCCAGCTCCGCTCCCTCTAACTCTTCCTCCTCTACCTCTCCCTCGACCTCTCCCTCCACTTCGTCCGCTCCTCCTATAGCGGTGACCATCCGTCCCTATCAGTGGGAAGACAAGTGCGAGCAGTGGTACTTGCTCAACAAGAAGCCCGGCGAAGTCCCTCCTCCGCCGACCGAGGCGGATGCGCGGGGATGGGCCAGTGCGCTGGGCGCCGTGTCGGCCGGGACCATGAAGATCGAGCTGTCGGTCCAGGGGACGTCTTCGAGCACGGTGGTGCTGCAAGGGCTGCATGTCCGGACGGTCAGTAAGGCCGCGCCGCTTCCGTGGTCCGCGTACTCCATGGCGTCGGGATGCGGAGGCGGTCTGATGCCCGTGTCGTTCAGCATCAACTTGGACGCCGACCGGCCACTCGCGAGTCCGAAGGCCGGGCAGCAGGGCGACAATGTGGTGCGCGCAGAGGACTTCCCTTTTGAGGTTTCCGAATCCGACCCGCAGGTGTTGACCGTCTATGCGCATGCGCACACGGTGAACGCAGCGTGGTACCTGGAGCTGGACTGGAGTAGTGGCAGCCGGACCGGAACAGTCCGGATCGACGATCACGGCAAGCCGTTCCAGACCAGCGGCGCGCAGGGGCGTCCGATCTACGACTACGACACCAGCTCGAACGACTGGGAGCCCGACACCACTGCTGTTGTGCAGTAGCCCGCGGTCGTTTAGTCGCTTGCCGTCCCCGACTCCAACGTCTGCGCCTCTGCCTCCGCAGCCTTCTTCAAGCCCTCGGCCTCCATGGTCACGTACTGCCGCGTGAGCTTGCCGTAGAGCATGCTGATGAGTCCGCTGAGCGCGCCGGTCTGCTCGATGCCGAGGATCATGCGTGCGTGGCCTTCGCCCCGGTCCTCCACGAGGTGGATGGCGCGGACCTTCACGCCGGTCGCCTTCATCTCCCACACGAAGGACTTGCCGGGCTCGCACTCCGTGACCGTGTAGACGGCGGCCTTCAGCTTCGGCTGGGTGACCCGCGCGGTGCTGCCGACGGTCAGTTCGCCCTGCTGGAGGCGCTCGACCGAGGTCATGGAGGCGGACCACTTGGGCCAGGACTCCACGTCGGTCAGGGCGCGCCATACGGTGGCCGGGGCGGCGTCGATGTCGATCGCGGTCTGGAACTTCATCAGGATTCCCTCCCTAGGCTCCCCATCCTTTGTACCGCAGGGCCTTTAGACGGCCGCCGACGGGTCGCCGCCTCCGCGCTACTCGCCCTCCCGCAGCCGCTTGAGCAGGACGGGCACGTGGCTGTCGTCGACGTCCTTGGCGGCGGTGACGAGCGTGACGGTGTGCTTGGCGTGCAGTGCGCGGATCTCCGCCAGGGCTGCCTGCTGCGCGTCGCCGTCAAGTTCGGCGTTGTAGCGTCCGACGAACTCGCCGTACTCGTCGCGATGCCCGTGCAGCCACTTCCGCAGGTCGTTGGAGGGCGTCGCGTCCTTGGCCCACAGATCGAGCTCGGCGGCCTCCCGGCTCACCCCCCGCGGCCACAACCGGTCCACCAGGACCCGCTTCCCATCAGCCTTCGCCGCCGCGTCATAAGCCCGCTTCACCCGATAGTCGCCACTCATGCAGCCAGGCTATTAGCCGCCCGCCGACCGAACGGGTCTGCAAGGCTGACCGAGTGACCATCTGGGACGACACAGCGGACAGCACCAAAGAGCTCATGTTCACATCACTGGACTACGCCCTGGAGAACGCCCAACTCTCCGACCAACCCTTCACCCCCTTCTCCTTCGCCCGCCACCCCGACGGCACCGCCACCCTCACCCGCTTCCCAGCAGCCCCCGGCGCCGACATCCCCGAAACCCTAGAAGCCGCCCGCGACCACCTAGCCCAAACACAACCAGGCACCACAGCCCTAACCCTCGCCTACGACGGCTACACCACCTACGAAGGCGAACGCACCGAAGCCGTCTTCATCGAAACCCACCAACTCAACCTCCCCCGCACCCTCGTCCTAGCCCAGCGCTACCTCCGCCAAGCCGGCGACATCCACCCCCTAGGCAACCCCCTGCTTCAAGCCGAGGTCGAGCCACTGGTTCCCCGCGTCGCGCCGGAGGACGACCAGCCATAGCCGGAAGCCGATAGCCGCCTGCGCTACGCTCCGGCGTCCGCCCCAGCCCCAGCCCCAGCGTCCCCACCGAAGCTGAGCGTGATACCCCGCACGAACTCGTCGAGCACAGGCAGCGCATCCCGTACAAGACCGAGGTCGGGAAAGGTGCTACGGACAAGGACATCCATACCGTCCGCCCGGAACGCGTAGTTGTAGCTAGCCACCAGCGAACGAGTCTCCAGATCCCCCACGGTGAAGTACACGGCCCGCACGGCAGCCTCAGCCCCCGCCATCTCGAAGGCCTCAACCCGCAGACCCTCAACAACCTCGTCGTGATGCGCCCCAACGTAAATGTCCCGCGCCTCAGCCCACGGCAGATCCCCCAGGTAAGCATCGACAGCGACATGCGCCGGCAGCGCATCAACGTCATGGAACAACAGACACTTATAGCGATTCTTCACAGACGCAAATCCCCGCCAACTAGCATCAATCACCCCACAAGTCCGAATAAACCACTCCGGCGTAGGCCGCGACCCGTCAAACTGACTCCGCCCGACGTAGTACACCATCGCAGCCATATTCTCGACCCACTCCCGCGAATCCCCCCACTTACCAAACGGAAAAGAATTCGGCAGGCTCACCCAATTCAGATCCTTGCGAAACCCCACCTTCGCCGTCTGCCGGATGTCATCGGCGCTCATCGAGTCCCCCATCCGATCGCCAGGCCAGTACCAGCACGCAAAAAGGCCAGGTCAGAAAACATCTGACCTGGCCTTTTGTGGAGCCTCCTATCGGAATCGAACCGATGACCTACGCATTACGAGTGCGTCGCTCTGGCCGACTGAGCTAAGGAGGCGGGGCCTGGTGGCTTGCGCCTTGGGCCGGTGCACGAGTGTACCTGACGCTAGGGGGTGGCGTCACAAGTGGTGGTTGGGGGTGGGAGGGTGGCTTGGAGGAGGTAGGCGTCTACTGCTTTGTCGATGCAGGGGGAGCCTCGGGTGTAGGCGGTGTGGCCGCTTCCTGTGAAGGTGAGGAGGTGGCCGTTTTGGAGTTGCTTGGCTAGGCCTTGGGCCCAGGGGTAGGGGGTGGCGGGGTCGTCTTTGGTGCCTACGACGAGGATGGGGGCGCTGCCGGGGGCGGTGATGGGGGCTGGTTGGGTTTGGGGTTTGACTGGCCAGGTGGCGCAGGAGAGGTCGGCCCAGGCGAGCATTTCGCCGAGGAGGGGGGCTTGGGATTTGTAGTCCGGGACCTCTTTGGTGGCGATTTGCTGGGCGTTCTGGGCTTCGGGGTCGGGGCGGTCGAGGCAGTTGATGGCGATGTTGGCGTCTGTCTGGTTGTCGTATGTGCCGTCGGTGCGGTCGTTGTAGAGGTCGGCCCACTGGAGGAGGCGGGTGCCGTCGCCGTTCATGGCGGCGCTGAGGGCGTCGCGGAGGTCGCTCCAGTACTGGGGGACGTACATCACCTGGAGGACTGCGGTCAGTCCCAGGCCGTAGTCGACTGTGCGGTTGCCGTCGTGGGTGGGGACCGGGTGGTCCTGGAGGGACTGCAGGTAGGTCATCAGCTTGTCGACCGCTGTCGCGCTGTCGGTGCCGAGGGGACAACCGGATTGGGTGACGCAGTTGGCGGCGAATTCGCGGATGAGTTTCTCGAAGCCTTGGGCTTGGGCGATGTTCATCTGCTTGGCGGACAGGGTCGGGTCGATGGCTCCGTCGAGGACCAGTCGGCCGGTGTTCTGGGGGAACAGTCCCGCGTAGACGGCGCCCAGGTAGGTTCCGTAGGACTTGCCCAGGTAGTGGAGCTTGGTGTCGCCAACGACGGCGCGGATGACGTCCATGTCGCGGGCCGCGTTGGGGGTGCCGACGTAGGGCAGGATGCGGCCCGACTTCTGCTCGCAGGCCTTGCCGATCGCCTGGGACTCCTTGACGACCTCCGCGATCTGCGCGTCGGTGCGGGGCATCGGGTCCGAGGAGACGAACTCGTCCATCGCCGGGGTGTCGTCCGACAGGCAGCGGATCGGATCCGACTGGCCGACGCCGCGGGGGTCGAAGCCGATGATGTCGTAGCGTGCTGCGACGTCCTTGGTGACGACGCTCGGGTCCTGCGCGTACGCGATGCCCGCGCCGCCCGGGCCGCCGGGGTTCAGCAGCAGCGAGCCGATGCGCTGGTCCGCGGGTCCGGTGGCGGCCTTGCGGGTCGCCATGATGTACGTCGTCCCCTTGGACGGATCCGCGTAGTCCAGCGGCACGGTGATCTTCGTGCACGTCCAGCCAGGAGCGCTGCTGTCCGCGGTGCACGACCCCCAAGTCGGCTTCTGGCTGTAGAACTGCTGCAAGTTCGCGGGAACGGCGCTGGAGGTGGACGCCGCGGGCGCCGTGGACGGCGTCGCGCTCCCCGAAGCGCTTCCCCCGGGCGCCGCAGGCTTCTGCGCCGCGTGCGAACTCCCGCCGCACCCAGTGGTCAAGAGAAGGCCGGCGATCGCCACCGCCAAGGCCCGCCGTGCTGTCGGACTGGGATTCACGGGCAGTTCTCCTCCTACAGCGCGGCGAGCGCTATGCGTGACACGACCGGTGTGCATCGTTTGAGGGTAGCTATCCAGAAACGTCCGATTCCACACCGCGTCACAGCCGGTAGAGGGATGTCCGAGCAGGAATTTACTCCGCGTCCCACCGCATAGAGCCGTCCTTGCGCGAACCCTCATAGTCCTGCCGCGATCCGCACACCGACGCGAGCGAGCAGGAGCACGTCCGCCCCGTCTCGTCCAGCCGCACCTTCACCGTCTCCGACGGCACGTTCAGTCCGACGACCCGCCCCGGACCCTCCGGTGTCACGACCTTCTCCCCGCGCGCGGGAGCCTTGGCCTTGGTCTCTACATAGAGCGGATGCTCATATTTGAGACAACACATAAGCCGTCCGCACGCACCGGAGATCTTCAACGGATTCACCGGCAGGTCCTGGTCCTTGGCCATGCGTACCGACACAGGCTCGAAGTCCTTAAGGAACGTCGAGCAGCACGTGTCCCGTCCGCACGGTCCGATCCCGCCCTGGATGCGCGCCTCGTCGCGGGCGCCGAGCTGACGCAGCTCGATGCGCGCGTCCAACTCCCGGGCGAGGGTCCGCACCAGTTCGCGGAAGTCCACGTACTGCGGAGCGGAGAAGTACACGGTGATCTGCTTCTCCGACTCCACGAAGTCGACGCCGACCACCTTCATCGGCAGACCCTGCTCGCGGATCTGGCGCTTGGCGACCACGCGGGCCCGCGCGCGGCGCTCCCGGCTGCGTTCGTCGCGCGCCAAGTCGTCCGGGGTGGCGAAGCCGACGAGATCGTCCAGTCCGCCGATCCCCGCGTCGTCATATGTGTCGACCCATTGGGGCGCCCAGATGCACTCCGCCACCTCGGGACCCGCGGAGGTGGGGACGAGTACCTTGTCGCCGACGTGCGGGCTGATGGACCCTGGCGCGTAGTAATAGAGACGGCCGTAGCGGGTGAAGCTGACGGCACAGATCATCGCCACTGAAGGCTCCCAAAACAGGCGACAGCACACGGCTCGGACACGACGTTCACCCGGTTGAGCCTAAGCGCAGTCCTCGGCCCGAGGCGAGAGGCTGAGGAAGGCAGTCGGCGGCGGCGGCGGGTTGGCTACCCTTGGGGGCATGCCCAACGCGCCGATCGTCGCCCACCCCAGCCCCGCCCGCGATGCCCTCCTGAAGGAGATCCAGGCCAAGGCGGTGGTGCGCGGAGAGGTCACGCTGTCCTCCGGGCTCAAGGCCGACTGGTACCTGGACCTGCGGCGGATCACGCTGGACGGGACCGCGGCACCGCTGGTCGGCACCGCGATGCTGGAGCTGACCGCCGAGCTGGACTTCGACGCGGTCGGCGGGCTGACCATGGGGGCGGACCCGGTCGCTACCGCGATGTTGCACGCGGCCGCGGCCGGCGGCAACGGCCGCACGCTGGACGCGTTCGTGGTGCGCAAGGCCGCCAAGGCGCACGGTATGCAGCGCCGCATCGAGGGTCCGGACGTCGCCGGACGCCGGGTGCTCGCGGTCGAGGACACCTCCACCACCGGCGGTTCGCCGCTGGAAGCGGTGCGCACGCTGAGGGAGGCCGGTGCCGAGGTAGTGGCAGTGGCTACGATCGTGGACCGCGCGACAGGCGCCGCCGAGGCGATCGCCGCTGAGGGATTGCCCTACTACACGGTCTACACGCTGGGGGATCTCAATGTCTGACGCAGATTTTAATGCTTGATACAGATTCTTGATGTTCGATACTGAGACGGACGTGTAGAGGGGCAAGCCGGGTGCCGCGAGGCGCCCTCGATCCAGAGGCGCGATCGCGACGCAACCAGCGTGGTGGTTCGCGCGTCTACCTGCCAGAACCTAATCAGGTGTCAACACTTTGGGGTGCGGGCTGTGGAAGAGCGGGACGAGCTAGAAATCGAGACGAGGCTGCGTACTGCGCTGCAGGCGCGCAGTGAACTCGTCACGCATTCCACGCTCAGGCCCGGGATCCCGCCGAACGAGCACACGGCGGGGGTGCGGGCCAAGCGCGACGCCTGGTGGTCGTGGCGCCGGATGTGGGTACCGGTCACCGTCGCGGCCGCGCTGGCCGGCGGCGTCGTCGCCGGTGCGCAGCTGCCGTCGGACTCCGGCAGCAGCAATGCCACCGTCTCGCCGGGCTCCTCGGGCGGGTCGACCGGCGCGCCGAGCACCGGCGGCGCCCCGACCGGCTCGAACCCCACTCCCGCGCAGAACGCGGGACAAGCGGGGACCGCCTCGAACCTCGGCACGGTCGGCTTCACCCTCGCCGACGGCTGGCAGCTCACCTCCTTGTCCGCCACCACCGGCTGTGTGACGCTGAAGACGCGCCCGGCGCCGACTCCGGTTGCAACCGGAGCGCAGGCGCTGCCCTGCGGCGTGGACGGCATCTACCTGGCGTCCGCCGCCACGGCGGCCACCTGGCCGCTGAGCACCGCGGCCAAGGACACCGGCTGGTGGCCCGCCGGCGCGGCCTCCGCCTCGGCGATCACCTGCCCGGCGGCGGCGTCCGGGAACTCCGACAGGGTCAAGACCTCGGTGCTCCTGCGCTCCTCGCCGAAGTACGCGCTCGCCGGCTCGACGACCGCCGTCTACGACGAGTGGGCCGTGACCTGCGATACCGGTTCCGGGGTGCAGCCGATGCTGTGGAAGCTCAACGCCGCGCCCGGCGCACCGGCTCCGACCACGTTCGCGGTCGCGGCGGTCGTCTCCGTGGACCCGGAGTACGACTCGGCGCTGCTCGGTATGGTGGGCTCGCTGCACCAAGCGAGCTGACCGGCGCCGAGAGGCTGCCCAGCAACCCGGTCACAGGCTCATCGCGTCGCCCGAGTCCCGGCCCGACCAGGCCGGGACCCGTTCGCACCCCCGCCATCTGCCACACGCTGTAGTAACGACAAGGTAGCCTCAGTCCTGTGACCTCCTCCATGGCCCAATTCCTGGCCTTCAATCCGATCTCCGCGACGGACTGGATCAACGCGCTCGGCAACTTCGCCGTGCTCGGAGTCTGCGCGATCATCTTCGCCGAGACCGGTCTGATGATCGGTTTCTTCATGCCCGGCGACTCGCTGCTGTTCATCGCCGGCCTGCTCACCCTGTCGGGCAAGACGTCCACCGGCGTGACCAACAGCCACCACCTCTCGCTGCCGCTGCTGCTGCTGGCGGTGCCGGTGTGCGCCGTGGCCGGAGCCCAGCTCGGGCACTATCTCGGCGCGCGCTTCGGCCGGCCGCTGTTCGACAAGCCGGACAGCCGCCTGTTCAAGCGCAAGCACGTCGACAAGGCCGAGGAGGTGTTCCACCAGTACGGCGAGACCAAGGCCGTGGTGCTGGCGCGCTTCATCCCGGTCGTGCGCACGTTCATGAACCCGGTCGCCGGCGTGCTGGAGATGCCCGCCAAGAAGTTCTTCGTGGCGAACCTGATCGGCGGGGTCATCTGGGCCGACGGCGTGCTGCTGCTGGGCCGGCTGGCGTCCAACGTGATCAGCGCCGACAAGGTCGACAAGTACATCATCCCGATCACCCTGGTCATCGTGGTGCTCTCGCTGCTGCCGATCTTCTTCGAGTGGCGCAAGTCCCGCAAGGCCGGCCCGGCCGCGCCCGCCGGCTACCCGGCCGACGACCAGGATTCGGTCGCATCGAGCGGCCGGCACCGCAGCCGGTAAACTGCGCCCCAGCAGCGCTAATCCGAATGCGACCGTCCCACCCAAGGAGACAACAGCGATGGCTATCGCGACCCCTGAGGTCTACCGCGAGATGCTCGACCGGGCCAAGGCCGGCCGGTTCGCCTACCCCGCGATCAACGTGACCTCCTCCCAGACGCTGAACGCCGCCCTGCGCGGCTTCGCCGAGGCCGAGAGCGACGGCATCCTCCAGATCTCCACCGGCGGCGCGGAGTATCTGTCCGGTTCGGTGAAGGACATGGTCGTCGGCTCGGTGGCGCTGGCGGAGTACGCCCACGTGGTCGCGGCCCACTACGACGTCACCGTGGCCCTGCACACCGACCACTGTCCCAAGGACAAGCTCGACGGCTTCATGCGGCCGCTGATCGAGGTCTCCACCGAGCGGGTGAAGGCCGGACAGCAGCCTTTGTTCCAGTCCCACATGTGGGACGGCTCGGCGGTGCCGCTGGAGGAGAACCTGCAGATCGCGCAGGAACTGCTCGCCAAGTGCGCGGCGGCGAACATCGTCATGGAGCTGGAGATCGGCGTCGTCGGCGGCGAGGAGGACGGCGTCGCCAACGAGATCAACGACAAGCTCTACACCACGCCCGAGGACGCGCTGAAGACCGTCGACGCGATCGGCCTCGGCGAGAAGGGCGCCTACCTGCTGGCGGCCACCTTCGGCAACGTGCACGGCGTCTACAAGCCGGGCAACGTCAAGCTCCGCCCGGCGATCCTGAAGGACCTGCAGGACGCGGTCGCGGCCAAGCACGCCGGCCACGGCGACAAGCCGTTCGAGCTGGTCTTCCACGGCGGCTCCGGCTCCACCCTGGAGGAGATCCGGGAGGCCCTGGACTACGGCGTGGTGAAGATGAACATCGACACCGACACGCAGTACGCGTTCACCCGGCCGGTCGTGGACCACATGTTCAAGAACTACGACGGCGTCCTGAAGGTCGACGGCGAGGTCGGCAACAAGAAGACCTACGACCCGCGCACCTACGGCAAGGCGGCGGAGGCGGGCATGGCCGCGCGCGTCGTCGAGGCGTGCACGGACCTGCGTTCCGTGGGCACGAAGCTGAAGTAGTCCGCGGAGACCGCGAAGACAACGCTAAGCGGGGCGTACTCCTTATTTGAGGAGTACGCCCCGCTTTCGGTTTCCCTAGAAGGAATACCGCGCACGTCCCGAGAACCGCTCGAATCCCAGCTGCCGGTACACCGGTGCGCCAAGCGCGGTGGCGGTCAGCGTCGCGCTCTTCGCCCCGGCACGGAACGCGCCGTCCACTGCGGCAGCGGAGACCAGCGCACCGAGCCCGCGCTTGCGGGCGGAGGTCTTGGTGGCGACCCAGAACAGCCCGGCGGAGTCCTCATGCCGGAACGCCAAGGCGGCGGCAGCCGGTTTCCTCTCCAAGTACGCGACGAACGCATGGACGCGCGGATTGAGGAGCACTGCGTGCGACGCGAAGTGCTGCACTGTCTCCGGGTCCTGCTCCGCCTCTATCCGCAGTGCCCTATGCACCTCCGCGAACGAGTCCGCCTCCTCGATATCGCGGACCTCGGCGAGTTCGACGTCGAATCCCGGAGTGGGGACTGCGGGCGCCGAAGCGATCCCCATGTCCTCCAGCTCTATACCGCGCTGCATACCCGCGCTCTCGGCTGCCGCTATAAGGTCCGTGTCTCCGTCGACCGACACCCAGAGGTTCAGCTGCTGACCGTGCTCCGTACCGAAGGACTGGAACGCCGCTATGGCCTTCTCTGGCGGGACTGCGCGGTCCAGCCGCCGTGCGGAGCTGTAGAACAGCGAACGCAGATAGGGACGCGCTGACGCCACCATCAGCATCCCCGCGTCCTCGCCGACGACAGTGTCGGCCTCCTGCTCCGCGAAGAGGCGCGCCGCGGCCGCAGTGGTCCGGTCGCTCTGGTCCAGGAAAGTCATACCGCGCATCATCCCCACATCGGTGGGACTGCGCGCGGTCAAAACAACCCGCTTATAGTCGGCTACTCACGTAGAGGCGCTCGGTACCGGTGGGGGGAGGATCTCGGGGATCGCCAGGGAGTGCGGACCGTCGACAGGGTCGAGTTCGTAAAGCATCCGCCGCACCTCGTCCAACAGGGACCCGTGCACGGACCACTTCTCCACTGCGTTCGCTCCCATGGGGAGCATGTCCTCTATCGCCGAGAGCTGATGGTCCGCGGCAGCGGTGAGGATGACCTTCAGCTCCTCCAGGACCTGCCGGCTGTCCCGGTCCGGGATCTGCAGACGGCCGAACCGGTTCAGGGCCCGGCCGACGTCCAGCAGCAGTATCGACAGCGCCTCGGGGACCTCGGTGGTGGCCGGCAGGCCGCGGGCGCCGTTCGCCAGGTCGTTCAGACCCCGCAGCAGGCTGTTGAGCTGCGAGGAGACGTGGCTCAGGCAGATCGCCGCCTGGTCGACGCGGTTGACCTCCTGCTCGAGCGCGGAGCGCCGGGGGTGGTAGCGGACGGCCTCCTCGGCCTGGTCGGCGATGTCCTCGGCGTCGTGGCTGTCGCCGGCCAGGGCGCGGGAGCGCTCCAGCCACTTGCGGGTGTCGGTCCCGGACCACTTGGTGCTCAGCGCCTTGGAGACGTCCCGGCACAGCTGTGCTAGGTCGTCGGCCAGGTCCGCGAGGTCCTTGGCGGCGGTGGCGCTGTAGGTCGGCGGCGCGATCAGCGCGTTGGCGACCACGCCGACCCCGGCGCCGAGCAGGGTGTCCCAGATGCGCTCGACGCCGTAGCCCTTGCCCAGGCTGTAGACCAGCAGCGAGGTGGTCGCGACCTGGTTGACCTGGGTTCCCAGGCGCAGGGTCCGGCCGATGATCAGCGCGGTGATCACCAGGATCGACAGCGTGTACCAGGTCAGGTCGATGAACCGGCCGATCACCAGCGCCGCGACGACGCCCAGCAGGACCGCCGCGACCTGCTGCAGGCCGCGCCGGAAGGTCTGGTAGATGGTGACCTGCATGGTGATCAGGACGGCCACCGGCGCCAGGACCGCGTGGAACTGGGGATGGCCGTGATAGATCACCCGCTTGGCGAGCTCCCAGGCGACCGCGCACGCCAGGGCGGTCTTGAGCGTCTGGGCGAAGGCGTCGCGCTCGCGGCTGAACCAGTGCCGCACCCCGTGCAGGCGCAGGACCTGCACCGAGTGCTCGATCCCGGAGCGCAGGGTGATGTTGCCACGGTCGAGCAACTCCCTGGTGAACTCGCCTACGGAGTCCGTGGAGCGTGGCATGGGGGAATCATGGCAGACCGATCATGCCGGCGGCGCTAGGCGGCGCCTTCGTGAGACAGCGCATGGTGACCTTGAGGCTCACTCCGGGATACCCTGATCGCGCCATCATTTTGATACGACTGGTACCCCCAGCGGACTGGATCGTTGACAGATAGAGAGCCCATGGATTCCGCAGAGTCCCGCCTGGCGGTCGGGGTCGTCGGCACCGGCCGCGTCGGCTCGGCGCTCGGCGCCGCCCTCCAGCGCGCCGGCCACCGCGTGGTCGCCGCCTCCGGCGTCTCCGAGCAGTCGGTCCGACGTGCCGACAAGCTCCTCCCCGACGTACCCCTGCTACCGCCGCAGGAAGTGCTGGCAGTCGCCGACCTGGCGCTGCTCACCGTCCCCGACGACGCGCTGCCCGGCCTGATCGAGGGCCTCGTGGCGACCGGCTCGATCAAGCCGGGGACGATACTGGCCCACACCTCCGGCCGCTTCGGCTACACCGTCCTGGACGCCGCGACACGCGCCGGCGCCCTGCCGCTCGCGCTGCACCCCGCGATGACCTTCACCGGCACCGAGGTGGACGTGGCGCGGCTGGCCGGGTGCTCCTTCGGGGTGACCGCGCCGGACCCGCTCCGTCCCATCGCCGAGGCGCTGGTGGTGGAGATGGGCGGGGAGCCGGAGTGGATCGAGGAGTCGGCGCGTCCGCTGTACCACGCAGCCCTCGCGTACGGCTCGAACTACCTGGTCACTCTGGTCGCGCAGGCCAAGGACCTGCTCGCCGCGGCGGGCGTCCGGGAGCCGGGCCGCATGCTCGGCCCGCTTCTCGGCGCCGCGCTGGACAACGCCTTGCGCTCCGGCGACTTGGCGCTGACCGGTCCGGTGGCGCGCGGTGACGCCGGAACCGTGGCGGCGCATCTGGAGGTCCTTGCGGAGCGGGACCCCCAGGCTGCCCGTGGCTATCGCGCCCTAGGACGCCTCACCGCGGACCGCGCCATGGCCTCCGGACTGCTCTCCGCCGAGAAAGCCGAATCGCTGCTCGGAGTTCTGAACAAGGAGCCTGACGCATGACCGCGCTCGTCCACACTCGCGCCGAACTGCAGCCCTTCCTTGACGGTTTCGCCAATGGGAAGCGCGGAGTCGTCATGACTATGGGGGCGCTCCATGAGGGCCACCTAGAGCTCTTTAAGCAGGCGCGCCACGACTGCGACCTTGTCGTCGCCACCATCTTCGTGAACCCGCTCCAGTTCGGCCCGAACGAGGACTTCGACCGCTACCCGCGGACGCTCGACGACGACCTGAAGCTCTGCGCGGAAGCCGGAGTGGACGTCGTCTATGCGCCCGCCGTGGAGGAGGTCTACCCGGGCGGCCAGCCCATCGTGAAGGTCACCCCGGGACCGATGGGAGAGACGCTGGAAGGCGCCTTCCGCCCCGGCTTCTTCACCGGCGTCCTGACGATCGTGAACAAGCTGCTCAACCTGACGGACCCGGACAAGGCGTTCTTCGGGCAGAAGGACGCGCAGCAACTCGCTCTGGTGCGCCGCATGGTGCTGGACCTGAACATGCCGGTGGAGATCATCGGCGTCCCGACAGTCCGGGACGAGGACGGCCTCGCCAAGTCCAGCCGCAACCGGTACCTCAGCTCTGAGGAGCGCGCTACAGCGCTCACTCTGTCGCGCGCACTGTTCGCCGGACAGGAGAAAGCCACAGAGGGCGCCGACGCAGTGCGGGACGCAGCGAACGCGGTCCTGGAGCGGACCACCGCGACCGGCGAGCTGACCGTGGACTACCTCGCACTGGTCGACCCGCGGGACTTCTCCGAGGTCCCGCCGGCGTTCACCGGACAAGCCGTGCTCGCGGTGGCGGCGCGCGCCGGCACCACCCGCCTCATCGACAACCTGCCCCTCACCCTCACCCCCCACGGAGCCCGCTGATGTACCGCACGATGCTCAAGTCGAAGATCCACCGCGCGACCGTCACGCAGGCCGATCTGCACTACGTGGGCTCGGTGACGATCGACGAGGACCTGATGGACGCCGCGGACCTGCTGTCCGGCGAACAGGTCGCGATCGTCGACATCGACAACGGCGCCCGGTTGGAGACGTACGTCATACCCGGGCAGCGGGGGACCGGCGTGATCGGCATCAACGGCGCCGCGGCACGCCTGGTGCACCCGGGGGACCTGGTCATTCTGATCTCCTACATGCAGGTGGACGACGTCGAGGCGCGTAGTCTTCAGCCGAAGGTGGTGCACGTCGACACCGAGAACCGGATCGTCGCCCTGGGCGCCGATCCGGCCGAGCCGGTGCCGGGCTCACAGGTATTGAGCCGGGGCGACGTCACCGCGAACTGACGGGGTACCGGCCAACCGGTACGTAAGGGGAAAAGAACATGGTCCAGCGGCTGAGGGCACCCCATCCGGGGTGGCGGGCGTACGCGGACACGGTCGTGGTGGGCTCCGGCGTGGCCGGCATCACGGCGGCGCTGGCGGCGCGGCAGGCCGGCAGCGTGCTGCTGGTGACGAAGGCCCGCCTGCAGGACGGTTCGACGCGCTGGGCGCAGGGCGGCATCGCCGCGGCGCTCGGCGTCGGCGACACCACCGAAGCGCATCTGCAGGACACGCTGGTCGCCGGTGCGGGCATCTGCGACGAGGACGCGGTGCGGATCCTGGTGACCGAGGGTCCGGCGGCGGTGCGCCGGCTGATCGCCCTGGGCGCGGAGTTCGACAAGACCGCGGAGGGCGACATAGCGCTCGGCCGCGAGGGCGGGCACCTGGTCCACCGCATCGCCCACGCCGGCGGCGACGCCACCGGCAAGGAGATCTCCCGCGCGCTGATCGCGGCGCTGGAGCACACCATCGGCGAGATCGAGGTCATCGACCACGCGCTGGTGCTGGACCTGCTCAAGGACGAGCACGGCGGCGCCGCCGGCGTCACGCTGCACGTCATGGGCGAGGGCGCGCGCGACGGCGTGGGCGCGGTGCACGCCAAGGCCGTGGTGCTGGCCACCGGCGGCATGGGGCAGGTCTTCGACGCCACCACGAACCCCTCGGTCGCCACCGGGGACGGCGTCGCCATGGCGCTGCGCGCCGGAGCGACGGTCGCGGACCTGGAGTTCGTGCAGTTCCACCCCACGGTGATGTGGCTGGGAGGCGCGGCGCGCGGTCAGCAGCCGCTGATCTCCGAGGCGGTCCGCGGCGAGGGCGCGCACCTGGTGGACGGCGACGGCGTCCGCTTCATGGTCGGGCAGCATCCACTAGCCGAACTGGCGCCGCGCGATGTCGTCGCCAAGGGCATCATGCGGCGTATGGCGGAGACCGGAGAGCCGCATATGTGGCTCGACGCACGGACCGGCGTAGCTGAGTTCTCTGATGAGCTCTGGCGTACGCGGTTCCCCACTATCCGCGAGTCCTGCCTCAAGCACGGGATCGATCCGGCCAAGGATCTGATCCCGGTCGCACCGGCGCAGCACTTTGCGTCCGGCGGCCTGCGCACGGATATATGGGGACGTACTTCCATTCCCCGCTTGTACGCGTGCGGAGAAGCCGCCTGTACCGGAGTGCATGGAGCGAACCGCCTAGCGTCCAACTCCCTGTTGGAAGGCCTGGTGTTCGCGGAGCGCATCGGCGCGGACCTCGGCAAGCGCCTGCCCTGGACGGAGACCCCGGTGCCGGTCGAGGCACCGGAGGACGTGGTGGACGTGCTGCTGGAGCCGTCGGTGATGGCCGAGGTGCAGCACACCATGACCGCCGGCGCGGGAGTGCTGCGCAGCGCGGAGTCGCTGGACCGCACCACCGACGAGCTGGAGCGGCTCGCCGAGCGCGGCGCGGAGGCTCCGCACCTGGAGGCGTGGGAGGCGACGAACCTGCACCTGCTCGCCAGCGCGCTGGTGAAGGGCGCGTCCCTGCGCAACGAGACCCGGGGGTCGCACTGGCGCGAAGACTTCCCGGAGAGCGCCGACCGCTGGCTGGTGCGGCTGGCGACCCGCCTGGACCCCGGGACCGGCAAGCTGGTCACCGAGAAGCAGCCGCTGCGCAGCGCAGAGATGGATGGAGTGAAGCCCTGATGAGCTCGTTGTCCCCGGACGTCGCCAAAGCCCTGACCGACGGCGGCCTGGACCCGGAGTACGTGGCTTCGGTGATCATGATGGCCCTGGACGAGGACCTGGCCGACGGTCCGGACGTCACCACCGAGGCCACGGTCTCCGCCGACGCAACCGACACCGCGGACTTCGCCGCCCGCGCGGTCGGCGTCGCCGCCGGCGTCCCGGTCGCCGCCGCGGTGTTCGATCTCGTGTCGCAGGGCACGGCGAAGATCCGGCAGGCCGTGAAGGACGGCGACCGGGTCGAGCCCGGGACCGTGCTGCTCACCGTCACCGGCGCCACCCGGGACCTCCTCACCGGGGAACGCACAGCGTTGAACCTCCTGTGCCACCTCTCCGGGGTCGCTACGCAGACCCGCCTATGGGTGGACGCGGTAGAGGGCACCGGTACGAAGATCCGTGACACCCGCAAGACCACGCCCGGACTGCGCGCCCTGGAGAAGTACGCGGTGCGGTGCGGCGGCGGCGAGAACCACCGCATGTCGCTGTCCGACGCCGGACTGGTGAAGGACAACCACGTGGTGGCCGCCGGCGGCGTCGTCGAGGCCTTCGAGGCGGTGCGCAAGGCGCATCCCGGACTGCCGATCGAGGTCGAGATTGACTCGCTGGAGCAGCTGCCCGGGGTGCTCGCGGCCGGCGCCGAGCTGATCCTGCTGGACAACTTCACGCCGGAGCGCATGCGAGCGGCGGTCCAGGTGACCGGACGCAATGAGCTGTACGGACGGACCCGGCTGGAGGCGTCCGGCGGACTGACGCTGGACCTGGCGCGCGCCGTCGCCGAGACCGGTGTGGACTACATCTCCGTCGGGGCGCTGACGCACTCGGCGCCGATCCTGGACGTCGGCTCGGACTTCCGCGAAGAAGGGAAGTAGCTCTGTGCTTCTGACCATTGACGTCGGCAACACCCAGACCGTCTACGGCCTGTTCGAGGGCGAGGAGATCGTCGACCACTGGCGGGTCGCCACGGACCCGCGGCGGACCTCGGACGAGCTGTCGGTGATGACGCAGGGACTGCTGAGCCAGCACTCGACGGCCGGCAAGCCCGGCGGGCTCACAGGGTTGTCGATCTGTTCCACGGTGCCCTCGGTGCTGCACGAGATGCGGGACATGAGCAAGCGGCACTACGGCGACGTCCCGACGGTGATGGTGGAGCCCGGGGTGAAGACCGGGGTGCCGATCCTGGTCGACAACCCCAAGGAAGTCGGCGCGGACCGCATCATGAACGCGCTCGCGGCGCACTACCTGTACGACGGACCGGTGATCGTGGTCGACTTCGGGACCGCGACGTCCTTCGACGCGGTCTCGGCCAAGGGCGAGTTCTTAGGCGGGGCGATAGCGCCCGGGATAGAGATATCGGTCGAGGCGCTGGGGATGCGCGGGGCGCAGCTGCGCAAGATCGAGCTGACGAAGCCGCGGAGCATCATCGGGAAGAACACTGTCGAGTGCATGCAGTCGGGAATCCTCTATGGGTTCGCCGGGCAGGTCGACGGAGTGGTGCACCGGATGGCCGAGGAGATGGCCGAGGATCCGGACGACGTGACGGTGGTCGCCACCGGCGGGCTCGCGGCGCTGGTGCTGGACGAGTCCGAAGTGGTGGACGTGCACGAGCCGTGGCTGACGCTGGTCGGGCTGCGGCTGGTGTACGAGCGGAACAGCGCGAGCTGATTCGGCGAGGCGGGACGCAGAACACAGAACGCTATACGGACCGCTATACGGACGGCTTATACGGACCGCTATACGCGGAACGCTAGACGGAACGCGGGGCGGCGGCCGACGGAAAACCGTTCGGCCGCCGCCCCGTCCGCGTGTTTGCATGACCGGGTGGAAACGACGGAGATCCTCGCAGCGGCCTCGGCGGTGCTCGGCACGGAGCTGACCGACCCGGTCGATCTCGGCGGGAGCCACCGGAGCACGGTGCTGCGGGTGCGCACGGCCGCCGGAGACACGGTGATCCTCAAAGCCCATAAGGAGCACGCCGCCTATGCCGCTGAGGCCGGCGGGCTGCGGCTGACGGACCTGGGTCCCCGGCTGCTCGCGGAGGACGCGGAGCACCTGCTGATCGTCATGGAAGACCTCGGCGACGCCCCGAACCTCGCCGATCTGCTGCTCGGCGGCGATGCGGAACAGGCCCGCGCGGCGCTCATCCAGTGGGCCACGACGTACGGGCGGCTCGCCGTGCAGACCGCGGGGCGCGAGAGCGAGCTGGGGCAGGCGTCCGGGCAGTGGGTCACCGAGGACATGGCGAAGCTGCCGGACCTCCTCAAGGTGCTCGACGTCGCGGCGCCGCCAGGGCTGGCCGCCGACCTCGACGCGGTGACCGCCCTGGACCACGACCGGTTCCGGGTCTTCTCGCCGGGCGACATCTGCCCCGACAACAATCTGCTGACGCCCGAAGGACTGCGGCCGATCGATTTCGAGGGCGCGGGATTCCACTCGGTCTTCCTGGACGCCTCCTACAGCCGGATGCCGTTCGGGAGTTGCTGGTGTGTGTACCGGCTGCCGAAAAGCTTCTCGATGGAAGCGGAGCGCGCTTATCGCGGCGAGGTGGTGCGGGTCTATCCGGAGTTGGCCGACGACCGGATCTGGCGCCCCGGGGTGCGGCTGGCGTCGGTCGCCTATGTGGTCGCGATGACGCAGTGGCTGATGCCGGGCGCCGTGGAGGAGGACCGGCCGATGAACCGGAAGCGCGATCCGATCGCCAGCGTGCGGCAGGTGCTGCGCTACCGGTGGGAGGTGACGGCGGCCGCATTGGAGCGCGCGGAGGAGCTGCCCGCCGCCGCGGCGGTCTTCCGGGCGCTGCTGGCGCGGACGGAGGACTGGCTCGTGCCGGATCTGCCGCGCTACCCGGCGTTCAGCGCCTGAGCGGAGCGCGAACGACCGGATAGGGCCCTCACCGGGTAGCGCGCCCGGACCGGACAGCGCCCTCACCGGGTACCGCCGCTGACCGCGCCATCGAGCTTGTCCTCGACCGCACCCCGACCGAATCAGCCCGCCACATGGTATTCGGTTGCGGCCCGGTGAACCCCGCCAAGTAGCCTTGACCCATGACCGAAACCACCCCGCCTCCGGCGCAGCCCGAGTCCGACCTCCCTGAGCAGATCCGCATCCGCCGGGAGAAGCTGGACAAACTGCGCGAGCGCGGCGTGGACCCGTACCCGGTCGGGTACCCGCGGACCGCGACCGTCGCGGAGCTCCGGGCCGAATACAGCGATCTGGAGGCGGACGTCGCCACCGGGCAGCGCGCCGGGATCACCGGGCGCGTCGTGCTCTCGCGCACCGGCGGCAAGCTGTGCTTCGCCACGCTGCGCGAGGGCGAGTTCGAGATCCAGGCGATGTTCTCGCTGGACCGGCTCGGCGCGGAGTCGCTGGAGAACTGGAAGGGCGACGTCGACCTCGGCGACCTGGTCGGCGTCACCGGTGAGATCATCACCTCGCGGCGCGGCGAGCTCTCCATCATGGTCGAGAGCTGGGCCATCACCGCGAAGTGCCTGCGGCCGCTGCCGGACAAGCACAAGGGACTCAACGACCCGGAGGCGCGCGTGCGCCAGCGGTACGTCGACCTGATCGTGAACCCCGAGGCGCGGCGGATGCTGTTCACACGCTCGGACCTGGTCCGCTCGCTGCGCTCCAGCCTGGGCCGGCGCGGGTACACCGAGGTCGAGACGCCGATGCTGCAGCCGATCCACGGCGGCGCGAACGCCCGGCCCTTCGAGACCCACATCAACGCCTACGACATGAAGCTCTACCTGCGCATCGCCCCGGAGCTGTACCTCAAGCGGCTGCTGGTCGGCGGCGTGGAGAAGGTCTTCGAGATCAACCGGAACTTCCGGAACGAGGGCGCGGACTCCACCCACAGCCCGGAGTTCACCATGCTGGAGGCCTACGAGGTCTACGGCGACTACGACGTCATGCAGAAGCTGACGCAGCAGACGATCCAGGAGGGCGCCGAGGCGATCTTCGGCTCCCAGGTCGCCCGCCGGCTCAACGCCGAGGGGGAGGTCGAGGAGTTCGACATCAGCGGGGACTGGAAGTCGGTCACCGTCAACGACGCGGTCTCCGCCGCGCTCGGCGAGGAGATCTCCGCCGACACCGAGATCGGCGCGCTGAAGAAGCTGTGCGACTCCGCCGGCATCCCCTACGCCCCGGGCTGGACGCGCGGCCAGGTGGTGCTGGAGATGTACGAGCACCTGGTCGAGGACAAGACGGTCCTGCCGACGTTCTACCGGGACTTCCCGAAGGACGTCTCGCCGCTGACCCGGGCGCACCGCACCGATCCGCGGCTCGCCGAGCGCTGGGACCTGGTCGGCTGGGGCGCGGAGATCGGGACCGGCTACTCCGAGCTGATCGACCCGGTGGACCAGCGCGAGCGGTTCACCGAGCAGTCGCTGCTGGCGGCCGGGGGAGACCCGGACGCGATGCAGTTGGACGAGGACTTCCTGCGGGCTCTGGAATACGCGATGCCGCCCGCCGGCGGAATCGGCGTCGGCATCGACCGGATTCTGATGGCGCTCACCGGGCGGCTGATCCGGGAGACCATCCTGTTCCCGTTCGTGAAGCCCGCGTAGGTACTCTGGCAGGACCGACAAACACCTCGTTGAGTCGAGGGGGAAGCGACACGATGATGGGCAATCTGGGCCTTTATGTACCGTCGTTCGTGGTGGCGGTAGCGTTCATCTACGTCATCAGGCTCATTGTCGTGTCGCAGAACCCTCAGAAGAGGGCTGAGTCACGGGCGCGCGAGCTGGAAGCAGAGCGCAATGATCCGCGCTTTGGTCCGAAATCCGGCTCACGGTCGGACACCGCATAGCGTCCTGTTAATGTCGTGCGCGTGACGGAAGCTCTGGCTGTGGACGGCGAAAACCTCAACGGCGATCTGTTGGCCGGCCGCGCGCAGGCGCTGGCTTTGGTCCGGCAAGGGTTCGCGGCCGTCAGTGCGCGGCCGGAAGTTTTTACCAATTCTTTGTACGAGGACTTCTTCACCTCCAACCCGCGATACCGCAAGTACTTCGCGGCCGGGGACGAGGCGCGGCGCGACGAGCGCACGATGGAGGCCGCGACCCGGGTTCTGGCCGGGCTGGACCGCCCCGGCACGCTCTTGCCCTTGTTGCGGAGACTCGCTCTGGAGTACCGCAAATACGGGGTCCGCGAGCCGCATTACCGGGCCTTCGCCGGCTCGGTGATGACGGCCCTGGAGCGCACCATAGGCGAGGCCTGGACCTACGAGGCCGCGGCCGCTTGGGTCGACGAGCTCACCATGGTCGCCTCGGCGATGCTCGGGATCGCCGCCGAGGCCGACGCGCAGGGACCGGCCTATTGGGAGGCCGAGGTCGTCGCGGTCGACCGGATGGGGGAGGACGTGGTCCGGCTGCGGGTCCGCACCGCGTTCCCGTACCCCTACCAGGCCGGACAGTACGCCGCGATCGAGCTCGGGCGGCTGCCCTGGGTGTGGCGGGACTTCTCGTTCGCCGCGGCGCCGGAGGCCGGCGCCGAGGACCCGGAGCACTCGGTCCTGGAGTTCCACGTCCAGCGCACCGCCGACGGCCGGCTGAGCAACGTCGTGCACGACGAGCTGGAGATCGGCGACCGGATCCGGATCGCCGCCCCGGCCGGTGACCTGGCCTTTCCGGCCGGCGCCTCGCGGCTGATCGCGGTCGGGCACGGGACCGGTCTGGCACCCATCGCCGCCCTGCTGCAGGACGCGGCGGCGGCCGGGGACGACCGTCCGGTGCACATCGTGGTCGGGAATTCCCTCAACGCCGCGAAGCCCGCCAAGAAGACCGCCGCGGCCAAGAAGACCGCCAAGGCCGGCGCGGCCAAGGCGGGTCCGGCGGCGGCCAAGAAAGCTCAAAAGACGGCGAAGGCTGCCGCGCCGGCTGCCGAGGCCGCGGGCGGCGAGGACGCCGACCAGGCGCATTACCTCACCGAACGGCTGGCCGAGCTGGCCGCCGCGCACGGCAACGCGGTCGTGGTGTTCCTCGGTGCCGCCGAGGAGCTGCCTCAGCATCTGGACGAATACGTCAAGCGGCTGGCCGACGGCGGGACACTGTCCGGGTGGGGCGGCGTGGCCGTCGGCTCGACCGGCACGGTCCAGGCCTGCCTCGGCGTCCTGGCCGCCGCCGGGGCCGATCCCGCCGACGTGAGAAGCGACCTTTTCGGATGACGACCCCTCTGTCCGCCGCCGATATCACCGTGCGCCGGGCCCGTACCGACGATGTCGGCGCGATCCGCGAACTGCTGGGCCGGTACAAAGACATCCTGCTCCAGAAGCCGGACGTGACGCTTTTCGAGGACATCCAGGAGTTCTGGGTGGCCGAACACGACGGCGACGGCCGGGTGGTCGGCTGCGGCGCCTTGCACGTCTTCTGGCTGGATCTCGCGGAAGTGCGCACCCTGGCCGTGGACCCGGAATGCCGGGGTATGGGGGTAGGTGCGCGAATCCTTGACAAACTAGTCCGTACCGCCGCCAGGATCGGCGTTCGCCGCCTGTTCTGCCTGACGTTCGAAGTGGACTTCTTCGCCGCGCACGGATTCTCCGAGATCAGCGGGGTCCCGGTCCCGCCGCAGATCGAAGCCGAACTGTCGAAGTCCCCCGACGGCGGGGTCGCGGAGTTTTTGGACTTGGAGCAGGTCAAACCCAACACTCTGGGCAATACGCGCATGCTGCGGATCTTGTAGGACCTCACCGCGGGACCGGTGCGGGATTTGATTTCATCAGCGGAATGCGCTTTGCTGACTGGAGGTATATCCCAGAACTGGAGAAAGGCGGGCCGCCCGATGGCCAAGCGCACCATTGAGGTGTTCCACGACGACCTCGACGGCTCCGAGGGCGCGAGCACTGTGAAGTTCGGTCTCGACGGGAAGTCCTACGAGATCGACCTGTCCGAGTCGCATGAGAAGGAATTGCGCAAGGCGCTCGAGAAGTACGTCGGTGCCGCGACCCAGGTGACGGCGCAGTCCGCCTCCGCCTCTGGCCGCCGGAAGTACGGCACGGGTCCGGCGCGCCGCGACACCAAGCACATCCGTGAATGGCTGCGGAACGTCGAGGGCGTGGAAATCAGCGACCGCGGCCGTATTCCGACCGACCTGATGAATCGCTACAACGCCGCCCACTAATGCCTCCCGGTACCCGGCCGAGCCGCACTCGGCCGACGTCGCGGGGGGTGTCGGCACCGGCGCGGACCGCGCCGGGGGCGCCCTGGGCGCCCCGGGCCGGCCGTGCTCAGCGCGCGGCGGCCACCGCCAGCCGGTGGCAGGCCGCGGCCAGGGTGGCCAGCAGGGCGATCAGCTCCGGGGCTTCGGGCAACCCCGGGGTCGGGTAGGCGGGGCGGCGCGCGGTGCCGGGAAGGGCCGCTGCGACGCCCTCACGGGCTCCTCGGACGCCGCCGGCATCGCCGGTGGCGTCAGTGCTGTCCGGGGTGTCCGGGGTGTCCGGGGCATTCAGGGTGCGCGGGGCATTCGGGGTGTGCGACCCGCTCACGCCGCTCCCGCGCCGGCTGTCGGTCCCCGGACGCTGCATCGGGACGGTGGAGGGGTGCAGCCAGCGCACCGGCGGATCGGCCAGCTCCTCGGCCGGGACGGCGGTGAGGTCCAGCCGGACCCCGCCCCAGTCCAGCCACTCCAGCAGTTCGGGCAGGTCCTGGGCGCCTCCGTCGGCCACATAGAACAGCACCCGGCCGCCCGCCGACAGGGCGACCGGTCCCGGCGCGACCGCCGGCTGGCCGTATCCCAGCAGCCTGGACAGCGCTTCGCGCCCCGCGGCTTCCGGTACGGAGACCACGTCCGGCATGTGGATCGACCTCCCCGTTCGCTCTTGGCGTACAGCCTATTCGGGTCTGGGACCCCGCTACCGGGAACACCACGTCAGAGGCGGCGAGTTGGACCTACTGAAAGCCTTGGGAGGTGTGACGGCCCCGGACACAGCGGGGAAGTCGCCCCACCTGCACGGGACGGCGGGACTAGCATCGGTTGCGAGCCCGCCTGCCACCACAGGGGCGGAGCCGATGGTTTGGCACCGCACGGAACCAGCAACACACCAGGGCAAGCGCACGATCTGCACTATCGATCCATACGTCAGCCCGCGACGCTCCGGGGAGCGATGAGGAATGTTCGAACGGTTCACCGACCGCGCACGGCGCGTCGTCGTCCTGGCCCAAGAAGAGGCCAGGATGCTCAACCACAACTACATCGGGACCGAGCACATCCTCCTCGGCCTCATCCACGAGGGTGAGGGTGTGGCGGCCAAGGCTCTGGAGAGCCTCGGCATCTCGCTGGAAGCGGTCCGCCAGCAGGTGGAGGAGATCATCGGCCAGGGCCAGCAGGCTCCGTCCGGGCACATCCCCTTCACCCCGCGGGCCAAGAAGGTCCTGGAGCTCTCGCTGCGCGAGGCGCTGCAGCTGGGCCACAACTACATCGGTACCGAGCACATCCTGCTCGGCCTGATCCGCGAGGGCGAGGGTGTCGCCGCGCAGGTCCTGGTCAAGCTGGGCGCGGACCTGAACCGGGTGCGCCAGCAGGTCATCCAGCTGCTGTCGGGCTACTCCGGCGGCGGCAAGGAGGCCGCGGCGGCCGGCGGTCCGGCCGAGGGCACGCCGTCCACCTCGCTGGTCCTGGACCAGTTCGGCCGGAACCTGACCCAGGCCGCCCGGGAGGGCAAGCTCGACCCGGTCATCGGCCGGGAGAAGGAGATCGAGCGGGTCATGCAGGTGCTGTCCCGCCGCACCAAGAACAACCCGGTGCTGATCGGCGAGCCCGGCGTCGGCAAGACCGCCGTCGTGGAGGGCCTGGCCCAGGCGATCGTCAAGGGCGAGGTGCCCGAGACGCTCAAGGACAAGCACCTGTACACCCTGGACCTCGGCGCCCTGGTGGCCGGCTCGCGCTACCGCGGCGACTTCGAGGAGCGCCTGAAGAAGGTGCTCAAGGAGATCCGCACCCGCGGCGACATCGTCCTGTTCATCGACGAGCTGCACACCCTGGTCGGCGCGGGCGCGGCGGAGGGTGCCATCGACGCGGCCTCGATCCTGAAGCCCATGCTGGCCCGCGGCGAGCTGCAGACCATCGGCGCCACCACGCTCGACGAGTACCGCAAGTACGTCGAGAAGGACGCCGCCCTGGAGCGCCGCTTCCAGCCGATCCAGGTGGCCGAGCCCTCGGTGGCGCACACCATCGAGATCCTCAAGGGCCTGCGGGACCGCTACGAGGCGCACCACCGGGTGTCCATCACCGACAGCGCGCTGGTGGCCGCCGCCACGCTGGCCGAGCGCTACATCTCCGACCGCTTCCTGCCGGACAAGGCGATCGACCTGATCGACGAGGCGGGCTCCCGGATGCGCATCCGCCGGATGACCGCGCCGCCGGACCTGCGCGAGTTCGACGACAAGATCGCGAACGTCCGCAAGGAGAAGGAGTCCGCGATCGACGCGCAGGACTTCGAGAAGGCCGCGGCGCTGCGCGACCAGGAGAAGCAGCTCCAGGGCGCCAAGGCGCGCCGGGAGAAGGAGTGGAAGCAGGGCGACCTGGACGTCGTGGCCGAGGTCGACGAGGAGCTGATCGCCGAGGTCCTGGCCACCGCCACGGGCATCCCGGTCTTCAAGCTCACCGAGGAGGAGACCTCCCGCCTGCTGCGCATGGAGGACGAGCTGCACAAGCGCGTCATCGGCCAGAACCAGGCGATCAAGGGCCTGTCCCAGGCGATCCGGCGCACCCGCGCCGGGCTGAAGGACCCCAAGCGCCCCGGCGGCTCGTTCATCTTCGCCGGCCCGTCCGGCGTCGGTAAGACCGAGCTGGCCAAGGCCCTGGCGGAGTTCCTGTTCGGCGACGAGGACGCGCTGATCCAGCTGGACATGTCCGAGTTCTCCGAGAAGCACACCGTCTCGCGGCTGTTCGGCTCCCCGCCCGGATACGTCGGCTACGAGGAGGGCGGCCAGCTCACCGAGAAGGTGCGCCGCAAGCCGTTCTCGGTGGTCCTGTTCGACGAGGTCGAGAAGGCGCACCCGGACATCTTCAACTCCCTGCTGCAGATCCTGGAGGACGGCCGCCTGACCGACTCCCAGGGCCGGGTGGTGGACTTCAAGAACACGGTGATCATCATGACCACCAACCTCGGCACCCGGGACATCTCCAAGGGCTTCGGCCTGGGCTTCGCGGCCTCCGGGGACACCAAGGCGCCGTACGAGCGGATGAAGGCCAAGGTCAACGACGAGCTGAAGCAGCACTTCCGCCCGGAGTTCCTGAACCGCGTCGACGACACGGTGGTCTTCCCGCAGCTGAGCCAGGACGACATCGTGGCCATCGTGGACCTGATGATGAGCAAGGTCGACGGCCGCCTGAAGGACAAGGACATGGGCATCGTCCTGACCCGCAAGGCCAAGGAGCTCATTGCTTCTCTGGGCTACGACCCGGTCCTGGGCGCCCGGCCGCTGCGCCGCGCGATCCAGCGCCACATCGAGGACCCGCTGTCGGAGAAGATCCTGTTCGGCGAGATCCGCTCGGGCCAGCTGATCACGGTGGACGAGAACACCGAGACCGGCGCGGTCGAGTCCGACCAGCGCTTCACCTTCAAGGCCGGCCCGAAGGAGGACGTCCCGGAGGACGCCTCGGTGCTGGAGTCCGGCACGCTGCCGCCCGCCCCGGAGGCCACGCCGCCGGTCAGCGCGTGACGCGGTAGGTAGACGGCAGGACAGCAAGACAGCACGACGGCAAGACAGCAAGACAGCACGGCACGCGGCCGCTCATCCCGGGAACGGGGTGGGCGGCCGTTCGTGTGGGGTATCGCGGATATCGCAGTGACTCGGACCGGCGAGCGGTCGTGAACATCCACCACCGCCGGGCCCCCACCCACCAACCGCGGGCAAAAAAACCAACGGCCGCCCACCCCGTACGCGGGTGAACGGCCGTCGTCGTGTCCAGTGTCCTGACCGCGGGCCCGTTCCGGAGTGACGTCGGCTCCGGCTGGGGGCGTCCCCGTGGTTGCGCTGCTGGACCTGTCGGGAGAACCGGGCGGCCTACGCTCGCGGCCGCCGTGCGCCGGGGCTGGTCAGTCGACGGGCGGAGCCGGCATCAGCAGCGCCGGGATCTCCGAGGCGAGGGGGGTGGCGGTGGCGGCGTCCTCGTGGGAGGGGGTCCAGCCCTCGGCGCCGGGCGGGGGGCACTGTCCCGGGGGCGGCGGGGGGCAGGGGTTGGTCACCGGGGGCGGGCACGGGACCGGGGGCGGGGGCATGACCGGCGGGGGCGCCATCGTCGGCGCGCCGTTCACGCAGTGGTTGTCCTTGGCACCGACGCCGAAGGCCAGCACGCCCACCGAGTCGCCGCAGGCCTGGACCGGCGCGTCGGCGGCCAGCTGCAGGACGTTGCCGGAGACCAGGCCGGGGGAGTCGGCCGCCGCGCCCTTGGCCAGGGCGTGGGTGCCCTGGTCCACACAGTCGTTGTCGTGGGCCGTGACGTCCGCGGCCAGCGCGCCGGCGGCCAGGCCGCAGGCCTGGACCGGGACGTTCGCCGCGATCGAGCCGACGTTGCCGGAGATCGCGCCGGGGCTGTCGGCGGCCACGCCGTCGGCCTCCGCGGTGGCGTTGTCGGTCCAACAATCGTTGTCGCGGGCGCCGACCAGACCGGCGCCCGCCGCGCCGGCGTCGCCGCAGACCTGGATCGGGACGTCGGCGGGCAGCTGCGCCACGTTCCCGGAGACCGCGCCGGGGCTGTCGGCGGCCGCGCCGTGCGTGGTCGCCGAGTCCTGCGCGGCCGCGCTGCCGGCGTAGCCCATGACCAGCGTGCCGGTCGCGGCCGACAGCAACAGGCCCTTCCTTACAAAGGCGTGCATGGATGTACCTCAGATGTCGTCGAATTCGAAGGAGCCGAAGGGTCGGCTCACGGGCCCCAACGACACTTTCCGAACTCCGGTAACGGACATCCAGCCGATAGACGGCTGAATGTCCACCATCCGGCAGATACCGAGGTTTTTTGTTACAGGGTCAGCGGATCACTGCTGGGCGTTGACCGTCATCTGCGCGACCCCGATGATGTGCTGCCCCAGCACATATCCGGAATAGGCGGTGCTGGTCCCCTCGCTCGGCAGCCCGATGCTCGCGGTGTCCAGCGCCAGCACCCTGATCTCGTAGTGGTGCACGACGTCGCCGGCCGGCGGGCACGGCGCGTCGAAGAACGCGTCGCCGAAGTCGTTCTGCCCGACCACGGTCCCGGCCGGCGGCGTGGCCTGCCCGCCGAAGGTGCGCGCGCTCGCCGGGATGTCCCAGGCGCGCCAGTGCGAGAACCCGCTGCCGGTCGGCGCCTGCGGGTCGAACATCTCCACGGCGAAGCTCTTCGTCCCGGCCGGCGCCCCGGCCCAGTTCAGCCGCGGCGCGGTCGCGGTGTCGGCGCAGACCTCGGAGGCCGGGAACACCCCGCCGTTGGTCAGGTCAGGGGAGCTGACGCGGAAGTGCGCGGCGTCGCGCGGGATGCCGCTGCGCACCGGGCTGTAGCCGAAACGGTCGTGGACGGCGGCGTACGCGGTGGCCGCCCCGGCGGCGAACATCGCGGCGGACGCAACCCCGGCGATGGCGATCTTCGTCTTCTTCTGCATGGGTCAACAGTTTCGAGTCCACGGGGAATCACTGGGAGAGTCTTCGAAACCTGGTATTCCGCGTACCACCCGGCAAAGCACGCTCGGGGAGTTCCTCACCGCCATGCGCGGCCGTCTCGCGCCCGAAGACGTCGGGCTGCGCAGCGTCGGCCGCCGGCGCACACCAGGCTTGCGGCGCCAGGAGGTCGCCGAACTCGCCGCGGTCAGCATCGACTGGTACATCCGGCTGGAGCAGGGACGCGCCGGCGCACCCGGCTCGGCGGTGCTCGACGCCCTCGCCGAGGCGCTGCGCCTATCGCCGGTCGAGCGCGAGTACCTGCACCTGACGGCGCGCGGCGAGGCGCCGCCGCGTCCGCTGCTCGACCAGCGCGGCGGCGTGACCACCTCGCTGCGCGCGATCCTGGACGGCATGCCGATGCTGCCGGCGTACGTCGTGGACCACAGCTTCGACATCCTGGCGCACAACGCGGCGGCGACCGCCATGTTCGGCGACGGATTCGGCCACGGCACCGCCTCCAACGTGGCGCTGCTGTTGTTCCTGGACCCGGACGCGCGCCGCGGCCAGCTGAACTGGGAGCAGATCGCCCGCGAGACGGTCGGCGCCCTGCGGGCCAACGCGGCGAAGTACCCCGACGACCCCCGCATGCAGGCGGTGATCGCCCGCCTGCGCGCCGGCCACCGCGACTTCGCCGCCTGGTGGGGCGACCACACCGTCGGCGAGCGCTGCAGCGGCGTGAAGCGCGTGGCGCACCCGGCGGCCGGCGTGCTGACCGTGTCCTACGACATGTTCTCGGCGCCGGAGGCCTCCGAGCAGCGGCTGATGGTGCTGACACCGGTCGACGCGGAGTCGGAGGTACGGCTGCGCGGGTTGGTGACGGCGCACTCGCGGCGGGTCGCGCGCGAGGCGGGGGACGAGAGCGGGGTGGGGGAGGCGGAGAAAGTGGAGAAGGCTGCGGTGTTGGCGGGGTGAGGTGGGGGCGGGGCAGCGGGCGGTGAGTCGGCGGGTGAATCGGTGGTCGAGTAACCCGCCGACCCTGGGCAGAGGCTGGCCGACCGGTGGACCGACCAGCTGTCTGACCAGCTGCCTGGCCGACCAGCTGACCGATTGCCAAACCGGCTGCCTGGCCGACGGGCTGACCGGTGGCTGACCGGTGGCTGACCGGCTGCCTGGCCGACGGGCTGGCAGACGGCTGACCAGCTGCCTGACCAGCTGCCTAATCGGTTGCCCGACCGCCCGACTGGATCCGCTCGGCAGCCTTGGCCGCCTGCTCGATCCGCTCCCACCGGGCGGCCTGGGCCGCGGCGTCGCTCGTCTCCTCGTGTTCGGCGGCCACGCCGGTGCGGCCGTCGATCTGCTCGCGCAGGATGTCGGCGTGGCCGGCGTGCCGGGTGAGGTCGTCGAGGAGGTGGACCACGATGGTGAACAGGTCGATGTCGGGGCGCGGCCACCAGGGGACGTGGCCCGGGGCGTCGGGCGGCAGCTCGCTGATCGTGGCGTCCGCGTGCGCTGCGACGCGCTGGTAGAACCCGATGATCTGCGCGCGGGTCTCGTCCTCGGTGACCCACAGGTCGCTGCCGTCAGAGTCCTGCCAGCGGGGCAGCGGCTCCGGGAAGGGCCGCCCGAAGACCTGGCCGAAGTAGCGGGCCTCCCATGTCGCCGCGTGCTTGACCAGGCCGAGGAGGTTGGTCCCGGTCGCGGTCATCGGGCGGCGCGCGTCGTACTCGGACAGGCCGTCGAGCTTCCAGATCAGGACCTCGCGGATCTTCTTCAAGCGCTGATGCAGGAACAGTTTCGCGGCGTCGTCAGTCACGCGTTCGAGCGTGGCACAGACCTAGTGCGCGAGCGCGAACATCTCACCGTCGACCTCCGTCACCAATCCGTCAGTTACCAAGCTCGCCAGTGCCCGCTCCCGCTGCGTGACGTCGCGTGTCCACGCCGCCTCCAGCTCTTCGCGGGGCACCGGGCCGTGGGTGTCGCGCAGTACGGCGAGGAGCCGGCCGCGTGCCTGGCGGTCGGTGCCCTCGTAGGTCTGGCCTCGGCGCGGCGGGCCGTCGTACGCGGGCTTGCCGTCCGCGACCCAGCGGCAGAGCTTTGCGACCGGGCACGCGTCGCAGCGGGGCGCGCGGGCCGTGCACACCACCGCGCCGAGCTCCATGCTCGCGGCGGCCCATTCGGCGGCGTCGGGGGCGTTCTGCGGGAGCAGGGCGGTGGCGATGCGGCGGTCGGCCGGGGTGGTCGCGGCGGCGGGGAACTCCGTGCCGGTGACGACGCGGGCCAGGACGCGGCGGACGTTCGTGTCGAGCACGATGTGCCGCTTCTTGTACGCGAACGAGGCGATCGCCCCGGCCGTGTACTCGCCGACGCCCGGCAGCGCGCATAGGTCGTCGTAGGCGTCCGGGACCGTGCCGTCGAAGGCCTCTTCGACGGCCGTGGCGGCGGCGTGGAGCCGTTGCGCGCGGCGCGGGTAGCCCAGGCGCCCCCAAGCGCGCACGGCCTCGCCCACGGGCTCCGCGGCCAGCGCCGCCGGGGTCGGCCAGCGGGCGAGCCAGGCCTCGTAGACCGGCAGCACGCGCGCGACCGGGGTCTGCTGGAGCATGAACTCGCTGACCATCACCGCCCACGCCGAGGCGTCCGGGCGCCGCCAGGGAAGGTCGCGGGCTTCGGCCCGGAACCAGTCGACGACGCGTTCGACCAGTTCAGCACCATGTTCGAAGTCTGCGAGCTCGGTCGGGCCGGTGCCGCGCCCGGTCGTTCTTTCCGCCATCTGACGATCGTACGGCGAGGCGCGCCGCACACCGCGGCACGGGCCCCGTAGAGTGACCCCTCGTGGGTTCGCTTCGAAATCCCGTTGGATCTCTCGCGCCCGCCGTCTATTGGCGGCGGCGCGTTTTAGTTGCGCTGGCTGTCCTCGCCGTGCTGGCGCTGCTCCTCTACGCGTGCTCGGGTTCGGGCTCCGGGAAGAAGCAGCCCTCCGCCCACGGCTCGAGCAGCGGCCCGGTCGCGTCGCAGTCCTCGGTGCCGGGCACCGGCGGCAGTTCCACGCAGACGGCGGCGAACGGCGGCGCGTCCGGCGGAGCCTCGTCCTCCAGCGCGGGTGCGCCCTCCGGCAGCAATGGCGGCACGGCTTCCGCGACCGGCAGCAACGGCGGGACCGGAGGCACTGGCGGAACCGGCGGCACTGGTGGCACCGGAGGAACCGGCGGCGCGAACGGCACGACCGGCGGCACCGCCGGCACCGGCCCGGCCACCGGCGGCGCGAGCGGCGCCAGCGGCCCGAGCGGCACCAACGGCCCGGGCTGCCAGCTCAATCTCAGCCTGACCTCGCAGGCCGCGGCCTACGCCAACGGCGTCGACCCGCAGTTCACCGTCGCCGTGGTCAACAAGGGCACCGCCGACTGCGACGTCGACGTCAGCCCGAAGTCCCTGGTCCTGAACGTCTACTCCGGCCGGGACCACGTCTGGTCCTCGGCGGACTGCGCGACCGGCGGCCCGGACGTGCGCGGCATCGCCCCCGGCGCGGTCCAGACCGTCACCTACACCTGGGACCGTACCCGCTCCGCCGCGGGATGCACTCACCCCAACGGCTCGGCGGCGCTCGGCACGTACTACAGCGTGGTGAGCCTGGGCGCCGGCAGCGGTCCGAACGCTCCGGCCGCGCAGAGCCAGCCGAAGACCTTCGAGCTGAAGACCGGCAGCTGATCTCTCCACGGCTCGCCGAGAAAAAATCGGCGAGCCGTGTAGAGAATGCGGAGTCCGCTCCGACTACCTGGTGAAAGCAACCCAGAGCCCACACCCAGGAGATTCCCATGACCAGCTCCGCACCCGCACCCACCCCGGCGTCCGCACCCGCCCCGATCGTCCGCTGTGACATGGCGATCTCGGTCGACGGCTTCACCACCGGCCTCGAAGCGCAGAAGCCGCCGTTCCGCGACGACCGCTTCCACCGGATCACCAGCTGGGTCTTCGACGGCGAGGACGCGACCAAGCTCATGCACGCTGAGCGCGTCGACAACACCGGCGCCTACGTCATGGGCCGCCGGATGTACGACTCGGCCGGCGACTACTGGAGCGTCGAGTCGCCCTACCGGACGCACGTCTTCATCGTCACCCACCGCCCGCAGGAAAACATCGAGCTCAAGGACGGCACGGTCTTCCACTTCGTCACCGAGGGCGGCGTCCCGGCCGCGATCGCCGCCGCCAAGGCGGTCTGCCCGCCCGGCAAGCGCGTGCACCTCTCCGGCGGCGCCGCGGTCGTCCAGCAGGCGCTCGCCGCCGACCTGGTCGACGAACTCCACCTGCACATCACGCCGGTCCTGGTCGGCCAGGGCAACCGGCTGTTCGACGGCCTGCCCGACCGGATGACCGAGCTCGAAGCGACCCGCGTCATCGAGGCGGAGTCCGGCGTCATGCACCTCAGCTACCGCATCCCGCGCTCCCAGGAAGGCTGACCGGCATGACCGACCACATCACCTCCCAGGACGGCTCCACCATCGCGGTCGACTCCGCCGGCTCCGGACCGGTCGTGGTCCTCGTCGGCGGCGCCTTCAACGACCGCGGCACGGTCGCCGGGCTGGCCGGGGAACTGGCGCCGCGCTTCACCGTCGTCACCTACGACCGCCGCGGCCGGGGCGAGAGCACGGACGCGGTGCGCGAAGCCGGCGGCGGCTTCGACGTCCGCACCGAGATCGACGACCTCGCCGCCGTCATCGACCACGTCGGCGGCCGGGCGCACCTGTTCGGCCACTCCTCGGGCGCGATCCTGGTCCTGGAGGGCGCGATGCGCGGCCTGCCGGTGGACTCCGTCGCCGTCTACGAGTCGCCCTACCGCGCCGACCCGGACCTCCCGCACCCGCCGGCCGACATCCTCGACCGCCTCACGGACTACGCCGACAAGGGCGACCGCGACGCCGCGGCGAGCACCTTCCTGGGCGAGGCCATCGGCCTGCCGCCGGAGATCGTGTCGGGCATGAAGCACGGTCCGGCGTGGGCCTTCCTCCTCGACAAGGCCCTGACACTCCCGTACGACGTGGCGCTGTCGCGGCCGTGGGAGATGGTCGACCGCGACCGGCTGGCGGCGCTGCGGATGCCGACACTGGCCGTCTACGGCGACAAGACCTCGCCGAACCTGATGGCCGGTGCGAAGGTCGTGGCGGACTCGGTGCCCGGCGCCCGGCTGGTCGTGCTGCCCGGCGAGGACCACAGCGTGTTGCAGAAGCCCGAGGCGCTGGCGCCGACGCTGATCGAGTTCTTCGGTTCGCAGGGCTGAGAAGCGGTCTCCGCGGCCAACGTCGGGATCGCGGTCGGCCACGAGTTTCCTCAAGCCGCCGTCGGCTCAGACATAACGCTCGAGGATCGAGGACTCCGCCAGTCGCGACAGTCCCTCGCGCACGGAGCGGGCGCGCGTCTCGCCGACGCCCTCGACGCGCTGGAGGTCGTCGATGGAGGCTGCGAGGAGCTTCTGCAGGCCGCCGAAGTGCTCCACCAGCCGGTCGATGACCGCGCCGGGGAGCCGGGGGACCTTGGCCAGCAGGCGGTAGCCGCGCGGGGAGACCGCTGATTCCAGTACTTCCACGCCGCCGCCGAAGCCCATCGCCCTGGCCACCTGGAGCAGGTCCAGCAGCTGGGTGCGGTCCAGGCTGCCGAGGTCGTCGGAGACGTCGGCGACGGTGCGGGCCTTCTTGCCGGTGCGCTCGGGCAGGTAGTCGCGGGCGATCAGGTCGCGGTCCGGGTCCACGCCGGCCATCAGCTCGTCGAGCTGGAGGGAGAGGAGCCGGCCGTCGACGCCGAGCTGGACCACGTAGCCGGCCACCTCGTCGGCGATGCGGGTCACCATCTCCAGGCGCTGCGCCACGGCTGCCACGTCGCGGACCGTCACCAGGTCCTCGATCTCCAGCGCCGACAGGGTTCCGGTGACCTCGTCCAGGCGCAGCTTGTAGCGCTCCAGGGTGGCCAGCGCCTGGTTCGCCTTGGACAGGATCGCGCCGGAGTCTTCCAGGACGACGCGCTGGCCGCGCAGATACAGCGCGATGATGCGCATCGACTGGGACACCGAGAGCACTGGGAAGCCGGTCTGCTTGGCGACGCGGTCGGCGGTGCGGTGCCGGGTGCCGGTCTCCTCGGTGGGGATCGCCGCGTCCGGGACCAGCTGCACGCCGGCGCGCACGATGCGGGAGCCGTCGCTGGAGACGACGACGGCGCCGTCCATCTTGCACAGCTCGCGCAGCCGCTGGGGGGAGAACTCGACGTCGAGCACGAAGCCGCCGGTGGACATCTCGTCGACGAGCTTGTCGAAGCCGAAGACCACGAGTCCGCCGGTGTTGCCGCGCAGGATGCGCTCGAGGCCGTCGCGCAGGACCGTGCCCGGCGCGACGGTGGACAGGATCGCCGACAGGGCGGCGCGTTCGGAGGCCTCACCTGTCACTGTGCGATTCCCATCCTGCTCTCGTGTTCTGCACCGGCGGTCGGCGGACCCGGCGCGCGCCGCGGGTTCCCGATCTCCGCGGGCGGGCGGAACCAAACGGCCTGTAGTGGCTCAACCTTACCGGCGCGCGCCGGTCGCCACGGCGTGAAGCGCTGCCCGGACGTCGCCCACTTCGACGATCGACAGCCCCGCAAGGTTCCCGCCGTAGTCCTTGCCGTCCGGATCGGGCGGGACCAGCGCGGTCTTGAAGCCCAGCCGCGCGGCCTCGGTGAGCCGCCGCCGCACCCCGGTCACCGGCCGCACCTCGCCGGCCAGGCCGACCTCGCCGATGGCCACCACGCCCTCGCCGACCGGCTCGTTCACCGTGGCCGAGGCCAGCGCCAGCATCAGCGCCAGATCCGCGGCGGGCTCGGTGAGCCGTACCCCGCCGACGGTCGCGCTGTAGATCTCGGAGGTCGCCAGCCCGCCGATGCCGCCGCGCTGCTGGAGCACCGCCAGGATCATCGCCACCCGGTTGGTGTCCAGACCGGAGGAGGCCCGGCGCGGTGTCGGGGCGCTGGACTTGGTGACCAGCGCCTGCACCTCGGCGACCAGCGGACGCCGGCCTTCCAACGTGACGGTGACGCAGGTCCCCGGGACCGGCACCGGACGGCGGGACAGGAACAGCCCCGAGGGGTCGGACAGGCCGCGGATGCCGGTGTCGTGCATCTCGAAGCAGCCGATCTCGTCGCTGGCGCCATACCGGTTCTTCACAGCGCGGATCAGGCGGAGCGAGGAGGCGCGGTCGCCCTCGAACTGCAGGACCACGTCGACCAGGTGCTCCAGGATGCGCGGGCCGGCGATGCTGCCGTCCTTGGTGACGTGCCCGACCAGCACGCACGCCATGTTGCGCTCCTTGGCGTCCCGGATCAGCGACGCCGCGACCTCGCGGACCTGGGTCACGCCGCCGGGCGTGCCGTCCACCGCCGCCGAGGCGATGGTCTGCACCGAGTCCACGATCACCAGGCGCGGCCGCACCGCCTCGATCTGCCCGAGCACCGAACCCAGGTCGGTCTCGGCGGCCAGGAGCAGGTTCGGGTGCACCGCGTTGATGCGGTCGGCGCGCAGCCGGACCTGGGCTGCCGACTCCTCGCCGGTGATCACCAGGGTGGTCGCGCCGGAGGCGGCGTAGGAAGCCGCGGCCTCGAGCAGCAGGGTGGACTTGCCGATGCCGGGCTCGCCGGCCAGCAGCACCACCGCGCCGGGCACGATCCCGCCGCCGAGCACCCGGTCCAGCTCGCCGACGCCGGTCGGGACCGCGGCGGCGTCGTCGACCGCCACCTCGCCGATCGGGCGGGCCTTCTGGGTGGGCATGGTGGCCACGGTCTTCGGCGCCGACTTGGCCGCGCCGCGTTCCTCGACGCTGCCCCAGGTCTGGCACTCCCCGCAGCGGCCGACCCATTTCGCGTACTGTGTGCCGCACTCGGTGCACTGGTACGAGGCCGCGGAATCGGGCTTCCGGGCGCGGGAGTTGGCGGTGGGCATGAGGCCACGGTAGCGGTCCGCTCCGACACGGACCGGGCCGCCGCGAGGGCGCCTCAAGCAGGCGCGGGGAACTTTTGGGCTGCGCTTATCGGTATAAACAGGATGATTCCGGCGGCAACCTCTGGTCGAATGGCCTGATCCACTGGCTAGTTGTCGCTCGGATGGCTTAACGTCTGGGGCCGTGACAGACCGGGAAATGGTGACGGCGCTGCGCGCGGGGGATCAGCTCGCCATCGGGCAGATCTACGACACATACGGCGCGCGCTTGTATGCATATTGTTACGACCTGCTCGCCGATCATGAGCTGGCCGCCGACGCGCTGCGTGATGCGTTCATCGTCGCCAACAACCGGATCCGCGAGCTGGCCAACCCCGACGAGCTCGGCGCCTGGCTCTACGCGCTGAGCCGCAACGAGGCGCTGCGCCTGGGCGTCTCCGACGACATCCCCGCCGACGCCGCGCAGGGCACCCGCAACGACCGGTTCGCCCGGGCCGCGCTGGACGTCTACGCGATGCTGCCGCCGGAGACCCGCGAGATCCTCGACCTGGCCTTCCGGCACCGGATGGTCGACGGGGACCTGGCGCTGGTCATGGACATGTCCGAGGAGCAGATCGGGCAGGTCGTCCAGGACGCCCAGGAGGACCTGGAGAACGGTCTGACCGCGGTGCTGGCCAACCGGGTCGGCGACCCGCGCTGCGCGGAGATCGCCGAGCTGGGCAAGCGCTTCGACCGGCTGGACGGCAAGGCCGTCGAGCCCTGGCTGGATTCGGTCTCCCGGCACGTGAAGGCCGACCAGGCGTGCGCGGACCACATAGAGAACCGGCGTCCGCTGCGGCTGTTCGAGGAGCTGCCGACCGCCTTCGTCCCGCCGGGCGTGCGCGCCCGGGTGCTGGACACCCTGCGCGACCCGGCCGGCGAGGCCTTCTGCCAGCGCATCGCGACCCGGGCCGGCGCCTTCGACGAGTCCGGATTCCCCCACGCCGGCGGCAAGTCCGGTGTCGGCGGCGCGCGCAAGCTGCTGCCGATAGCCGGCATCGTGCTGGGCGTGCTGGCGGTCGGCGGCGTCGCGGTGGCGATGGTCGGCGGCGGGGGCAGCAAGCCCAGCGGACCGGCCGGGACCGGCGCCACGACGTCGACGTCGAGCTCGGCGTCCGGCGCGGACAGCAGCACCGCCACGGACGGTGCGCCCTCGACGCCGACGCAGCAGGCCACGGACTCCGCGACCGGTACCCCGACGGACACCGCCGGCGCGACGACCGGCGGGCAGGACACCGGAGGGGCGACGCACCACACCACGGCGACCACCCGGCGGACCACCTCGGCCTCGCACACCACGTCCACGCCGAGCAGGAAGCCGACCACGTCGGCGACCACGCCGAGCAGCGTCCCGCCCCCGCCGTCGACGACGCCGTCGCTGCCCACGGGCCCGGGACTGCCGAGCAACACCACCTCGTCGGTGACTCCGCCGACGACCACCACCAGCACCGGCACCGGCTGATCACCTGCTCGCCCGGTCGCGGCGTCGGCCCGAGCCCCGCGCGTCGCTCGGCCGGGTGACCCCGGCGTTTGGTTACGGCCCAGGTCGCAGAACCCCTCGAAGGGGGCAACCTGGGCCCGTTCCACTCATCGGCTCACCGACAGGTGTCTAACGTCGGCTGGTGTGAAAGACCACGACTCGAACGCCACGGATCCCCGCGATCCCGCGGACCCGGTGAACCGGGACAGCGTCTCCGACAGTTGGGGGCGCGCGGCGGCCTATGACGCCTACGCGGACGGTCTGCACACCTACGCCCTCGGCGGCCTGCGCCACCACGAAGCCGCCGCCTCGGCGGTCTACTGTGCCTTCGTCGCCGCCGACCATCATGTGGCGCACCTCGGCGACGCCGAGATGCTGCGGCCGTGGCTGTACGCGATCACGCGGCACTACTGCCGGGCCGGGAAGCTGCCGCGGCTGCGCCTGACCGCCTCCTCGGCTCCGGTCCCGGCGCCTAAGGACGCGGCGATGGCCGGGCTGGAGCGCACCCTGCTCTCGGCGGAGCTGGCCTCCCTGGACTGGCCGGACACCGACGGGCTGAGCGCGGCGCACCGCGAGGTGCTGGAGCTCTCGGTCCGCCACGGGATGGAGAGCCGCGCGGTCGGGATGATGCTCGGCAAGCCGGCGGCGGAGTCGTTCGAGGTCCTGTCGCAGGCCTGGCACGAGCTGGAGCGCTCGCTGGCGGCGCTGGCGCTGCTGCGCACCTCCCGCGCGCACTGCTCGGACCTGGCCGCGCTGGCCGAGGGCTGGTCCGGGCGGCTCACCGCACAGCGCCGCGAACCGCTGGTCACACACGTCGACGCCTGCTCGCGCTGCCAGTACTACCTGCACAAGGTGCTCGGGGCGCCGCAGGCTCCGTCGATCCTGCCGCACGTCCCGGCGCCGAAGGAGCTGCGCGAGCGGGTCCTGGGCGACCTGCTGGACAGCACCCCGGAGAAGGCGGCGGAGAAGGACGCGATCGCCACCCGGCTGACGCGCTTCGACCCCTTCGGGTTCCCGGCGATAGCGACGACGCGGCCGCCGTCGGCGCGGCCGCAGCACCCGCACCGCGCCGCCGCGCCGATGCCGGTGGAGCGCCGTCCGAGGCGGCTGAGCGCCCTGCTGGCCGGCCGGGTCTCCTCGGCCGCCGCCGAAGCGGTCGCCGGCGAGGTGGCCACGGTTCCGGAACGATTACGCACCCCGGCTGCCGCGTCTCCGGACGCGAAGCAGCCGGCGAACACGATGCCCGAGAGAAGTGCTTTCGATGCTGCTGTTGTGACCGCCGGGAACGACCGGCGCCGGTGGCTGCGCCGCGGTTCGGCGGAGCTGGACGAGGGCCCGATCGCCGCGCGCCGGGGGCTTGCGGGCGATTCCGGGACGCCGCAGCGGGGTGGTGCGGCGACCGGGGACACGCGGGATTTGAGGAATGCGGAATCCGGTGTCGAACGGAGCCCGAGGACGGCGGAGTTCGGTGCCGAGCGCGGCGGACTGGCCGAGGACCTGCTCGGCGGCCCGGCTGCGGAGCCGCGCCGCGAAGGGCTCGAACGCGGGAATCGGGCGGCGGGATCGCTCGCCGCGGATGTGCTCGCGGAACTGGGCGCCGAGCGTGGTCGTGAGGGCGAGCGGAAAGACCTCTCGACGAGCGCGCCCCACGGCGGCGCCGACACCACTGGCGACGAACCGACCGAAATCATCGGCGCTCTCCGCCCCGAAGACCTCATCGCCTCCTTCGGTCCGGCGCGGAACTCCTCCGTCGAGGACACGCTGATCACCGCCCGCACCGAGCGCCGGCCCGGCGTCTTCGACGACGTCCGGCCTGTCCGCCCGACTCCCACCCGCACCCGGAAACCGGTTCCCCGCAGCTCTGTCGCCGCCGCTGTCGAAGGCCGGCGGCGCGGCGTCGAGGACGCGCAGCGCGGTGTCGCGCCGGTCGGCGACGCGTATGAGGCTGCTGCGACCGTCGCGGCGTCGGTGGCGGCCGGGGATGCCGGCGCGCAGGTGCCGCCGATCGCGCCGGCGGGGGTCATGCCGACCGCCGTCATGCCGCTCGGGATGATGCCCGGCGGCCGGGCGCCGCGCGACAACGCGCGGGTGTTCCAGCGGCCCGTCGGCGGTGCGCAGGACGCGCGGAGGCGGAAGTCGGGTGTGAAGTCCGCGCTCGCCAGTTCCGCCGTGCTCAGCGGGGTCGGCGCGGCCGGGGTGACGGCGTTCGTGCTCTTCGTGCCGTCCTCGCCCGGCAGCAACAAGACGCTGTTCTCGCCGCCGGATCCCGGTGCCAACTCCGCGCAGACGCCGGACTACCCGCGTCCCAGTTCCAGCGCGGACGCCGGACCGGCACTGCCGGTCGCCGGCGGCGCGCGCGCGAGCGGGATGCCGGGCGAGGACACCGTGACCGCGCAGGTGGTCGCGGCGGAACTGCCGACGGCGCCGACGACGCCGACGTCGGCCGCGGCGCCCGTCGCGACGGACACGCTGCCGTTCAACGGCCCGATCGACCCGCCGCCCTCGCAGACCGACCCCTCGCAGGCTCCGAGCGACGGCGGGCAGCTGCACATCAGCGTCTCGCAGCGCTCGAACAACCCGCACGACGTGGTCGTCACGCTCTGGAACTCCGGCACCTCGCCGGTCAGCTGGACCGCGACCCCCGACGCCGCCTGGCTCACCCCGAGCGCCACCTCCGGCATGCTGGCCGGCGGCGCCCAGACCTCGCTGCACGTCCTGGTGGACGCCGCGGGCGAGCCGAAGGGCCCGTGGACCGCGCACGTGCGCTTCGACCCCAGCGGACAGATGGTCTCCATCAACGGTGTCGGCGGCGGTTCCGGCGGCGGCAGCCCGAGCGGTCCGAGCAAGCCGAGCAGTCCGGGCGGCCCGACCAGCAGCTCCCCGTCCGGCGGCGGCTCCAGCACGCCGTCCTCGCCGCCGAGCAGCAGCACGCCGTCCGGGACGCCGACCAGTCCGGTCAGCAGCCCGAGCGCGCCGCACAGCTCGGCCAGCTCGATGCCCTCGGGCCAGAGCGGGAGCGGGCCCACGCGCAGTCCGGTTTCGCCGAGCGGTCCTGGCTCCTCGGGCTCTTCCAGCTCTTCGAAATCCCCGAATCCGCCGAGGCATTCCAAGGGCCCGGATCCCTCACCGCGACCCTCAGGGTCCACCAAGCCGCATCACTGAAAGCGGCCCACGAACGCTCCGGTACCCGCCGTGCCGGAGCTCCGGAAGGCGCTCGACGGTCCCAGCCCGTCGGGCGCCTTCCCTTTGCCGCTATGGAAATCTCGGGGAATTCAGAATCCTGATTTCCGCATGGCAATACTCTGATTTAGCGCCGATTCAGCGCTGTTTTAGCGCTGTTTCAGTGCTGAATCACCGTTGATTCAAGGCGTGTCACGCCGGATCGGCCGGGTGCGGCGCGACCAGCACCCGCGAGGCGTCCCGCGCCTCGCACAACCCGACCAGCACCTCGTAGGCCTTCTCGCCCATCATCTCGGTCAGCTCCGGACCGTAGGACACGTACACCGGCTCGCGCCCGACGTGCGCCTCGGTGGCGCCGGTGCACCACCAGTTCAGGTCGTGTCCGCCGCCGCCCCAGCCGCGCCGGTCGTACTCGCCGATCGAGACCACCAGGACCTCGGTCCCGTCGGGCCGCTCGACGCGGTCGTAGGAGCGGCGCACCGGCAGCTGCCAGCAGACGTCCGGCTTGGTGGTCAACGGATGCACGTCCTCGCGCAGCGCCAGCGCGTGCAGCGAACAGCCCTCGCCGCCGGCGAACCCCGGCCGGTTCAGGAAGATGCAGGCGCCTTCGACGACCCGCGTCTGCTTGTCGCCGTCCTCATCCTTCTGAGTGATTCCGAGCTCCAGGCCGACCGAGCGGAACTGCCAGGTCTCGTCCGTGAGCCGCTCGGAGGCCTTCTCGACCCGCTTGCGGTCGGCTTTGTCCGAGTAGTGCGCACCCAGGGTGCAGCAGCCGTCGGAGGCCCGGCCGGGGCGGATCCCGCCGCAGCCCGCGCCCCAGATACAGGTCCAGCGCGAGCACAGCCAGGTCAGATCGGCCCGGTAGAGCTGGGCGGCGTTGTCGGGGTCGTTGAACTCCACCCATTCGCGGGGGAAGTCGAGCGGTACTTCAGGCACCGGGCAAGCCTATGCGGTCGGCGCGCTCGGCCGTGGGAGGTGCGGGTAACGTATCGCGATATGCGCCTCGGAGTGTTGGACGTCGGATCGAACACGGTCCACTTGTTGTTGCTGGACGCACACGCCGGCGCCCACCCCATTCCGGCCTTCTCGCACAAGGTCGAACTGCACCTGTCCCAGCTCACCGACGAGCAGGGCGCGATCGTCCCCAGCGGCATCGAGCGCCTGTGCTACGTGGTCGCGCACGCCCTGCGGGTCGCCGAGGACAAGGGCGCCGAGGAGATGCTCGCCTTCGCGACCTCCGCGGTCCGCGAGGCCGCCAACGGCGACGAGGTCCTGGCCAAGGTCCGCGAGGAGACCGGGGTCGAGCTGGAGGTGCTGCCGGGCCCGGACGAGGCGAAGCTCACATTCCTGGCCGTGCGCCGCTGGTTCGGCTGGTCCGCCGGCCGGCTGCTGGTACTGGACATCGGCGGCGGTTCGCTGGAGATCGCGGTGGGCCTGGACGAGCTGCCCGACGTGATGGAGTCGCTGCCGCTGGGCGCCTCGCGCCTGACCCACGACCGCCTCAAGGGCGACCCGCCCGGACCGGAGGAACTCCGGGAGCTGCGCCGGTACGTGCGGCACGAGATCGCCAAGGGCGTCTCCCGCGTGGCGCGCGTCGGCCGTCCGGACCGCGTGGTGATCACCTCCAAGACCTTCCGGCAGCTCGCGCGCATCGCCGGCGCGGCGCCCTCGGCGCAGGGCCTGTACGCGCCGCGCTCGCTGCGCGCCCGGGACCTGACCGAGTGGGTACCGCGGCTGGCGCAGATGTCGACGGCCCAACGCGCCGGGCTCCCCGGGGTCTCCGAGGGCCGGGCCGCGCAGCTGCTCGCCGGCGCGGTCGTCGCCGACGCGGCGTTCGACCTGTTCAACGTCGAGGTCGCCGACCTGTGCCCGTGGGCGCTGCGCGAAGGCGTCATCCTCCGGCGGCTGGACACCCTTGTAAGCTGAGCGGCGTGACCTTCAGGACCGACAGCACCGGGACGACGGAGCAGGTCACCACGCCGAAAGTGGGCCTGTCGACGTCGTCGGTCTACCCCGAGCCCACCCGCTACGCCTTCGACCTGGCCAACCGGCTGGGGTACGACGGCGTGGAGGTGATGGTCTCGGTCGACCCGGCGAGCCAGTACCCGGACAAGATCCTGGAGTACGTCGAGGAGTACCAGGTCCCCGTGCTGTCGATCCACGCCCCGACGCTGTTCTGGCTGAACCTCAAGCGGGTCTGGGGTTCGGATCCGTGGGAGAAACTGAAGAAGTCCCGCGAGGCCGCCGAGCGGGTCGGCGCCAAGGTCGTCGTGGTGCACCCGCCGTTCCGTTGGCAGCAGCCCTACGCCGAGGAGTTCGCCGAGGGCATCAGACGCCTGAATCAGGAGTCGGAAGTCCGGTTCGCGGTCGAGAACATGTACCCGTGGCGGGCCTCCACCCCCGACATCTTCGGGCGCATCCCGCGGATCAAGGTGCCGCGCATGGAGCGCGAGGGCGAGGCCTACTTCCCGGGCTGGGACCCCACGGAGAAGGGGTACGAGCACTACGTCCTGGACCTGTCGCACACCGCCACCGCGCGCAACGACGCGCTGGCGATGTACGACCGCATGGGCGACAAGCTCGTCCACCTGCACCTGGCCGACGGCAGCGGGCAGAACAAGGACGAGCACCTGGTCCCCGGCCGCGGCTCGCAGCCGTGCCAGGAGGTCCTGGAACGGATCGCGCGCCGCGGGCTCGCCGGCGCCGTCGTGCTGGAGGTGAGTACCCGGCGCGCGGAGACCGATCTGCAGCGCGAGGAAGACCTCCGCGAATCCCTGGTCTTCGCCCGGCGCGCGCTGGCCCGCGTGCACGACGAAGCCGAGCAGCGCGCTTTGCCGGTCTCGGAGTAGTCGGAGTAGCCGGAGTAGTCGGAGTGGGACGAGCGGCCGTGAGCCCGAGCACGCACGCGAGGGCACGCGGTATGAGCACAAGCACACAGGGGAGCAGCGTTGGCCGAGTCATCGAAGTTCGACACGCTGGCGTCCGCGTACGCCAAGTCCCGCCCTACCTATCCGGCCGAGATCTTCGACGCGATGCAGGAGCTGTCGGGGCGCGCGCTGTCCGGCGCCCGGATCGCCGACGTCGGCGCCGGGACCGGCATCTCCTCCCGGCAGCTGCGCGAGCGCGGCGCGCAGGTGACCGCGGTCGACCTGTCCGAACCGATGCTGCGCCAGCTGCTCGCGGGCTCGCCGGGGGTCGGCGCGGTGCTGGGCAGTGCCAACGCGCTGCCGCTGCGGGACGCCTCGGTGGACTTCGTGACTTTCGCGCAGTCTTGGCACTGGGTGAACCCGGACCTGGCGGTCCCGGAGGTCCTGCGGGTGCTCAAGCCCGGCGGGGCGCTGGCCTGCTTCTGGAACATGCCGACCGTCGACGCGCCATGGAGGCTGGGATACAACGACCGCATCAGGGAACTGATCGGCGGCGATCCCGACTACGGCAACGACAGCACGGCGTTGGACCAGGAGACGCGCCTGGAACTCGGCATGCGGCGGTCGCACCTGCCGGTGCGGGTCTTCGAGACGTCCTGGTCCCGGCGCGTCACGCTGGAGCAGCGGATCACCAACGTCATGTCGCGGTCGTACATCAGCGACGTCGCGCCGCAGCGGCTGGAAACCTTCCTGGACAACGAGCGCGCGTTCCTGCTCAAGCACTTCCCGGACGGGATGGTGCTCGAGGAGTACACGACCTGGCTCGGAGTGGTCAGCCGGCCCTAGCGGCGGACCCGATACCGCGGCGGGCCCGTTCGCTCCCCGGGCGCACGCCGTCGCCCGCGCGGCTCACCGATCCGGCCGCGTGCCCGATCTGGTCCTAGGCTTGGCCTGCTGGGGTCCACACGGTCAAGGAGGGTCTGCGGTGTTGCGTCGGACGTTGCTGGCGGCGGCGGGCAGTGATCGCACTCGCGCCCTGGTCGAGCGGTCCCCTGGATCGCGCCAGGTGGTGAAGCGCTACGTCGCCGGTCCCGCCACCGACGACGCGGTCGCCGTGGCCGACGCCCTGATCGAGGACGGCCTGCTGGCCACACTGGACCATCTGGGCGAGGACACCACCGACGCCAACCAGGCGATCCTGGTCAAGGAGGCGTACCTGCTCCTGCTGGAGCGGCTGGCGGCGGCCGGGCTGACCCCGCACGCCGAGGTCTCGGTGAAGCTCTCGGCCATCGGCCAGTCGCTGAGCAGCGACGGGGAGAAGATAGCCCTCGAGCACGCGCACGCGATCTGTGAAGGCGCGCAGCGCGCCGGGACGACGGTCACCTTCGACATGGAGGACCACAGCACCACCGACTCGACCCTGAAGATAGTGGCCGAGCTGCGGCGGGACTATCCGTGGGCGGGCATCGTGCTGCAGGCGTACCTGCGCCGGACCGAGGCGGACTGCAAGGACTTCGCGACCCCGGGATCCCGGGTGCGGCTGTGCAAGGGCGCCTACCGCGAGCCGGAATCGGTGGCGTACCAGACGACCCAGGACGTGGACCTGTCCTTCGTCCGCTGCATGCGCACTCTGATGGCCGGCGAGGGCTACCCGATGCTGGCCACCCACGACCCGCGGCTGATCGAGATAGGCGGCGCGCTGGCCGTCCGCAACGGCCGCGGCATCGGCAGCTATGAGTTCCAGATGCTCTTCGGCGTCCGGCCGCACGAGCAGAAGCGCTTAGCCTCCGCCGGCGAACGCATGCGGGTGTACGTGCCGTACGGAAGCGAGTGGTACGGCTACCTCATGCGACGATTGGCGGAGCGCCCGGCGAATCTCGGCTTCTTCGCGCGGTCGCTGCTCTCGAAAGACTGAGTCAGCCTGCGGCTGATGTGAGGAGACCGGACCCCATGACCCAGCGCGTCGCCGTCCTCGGTACCGGAAAGATCGGCGAGGCCCTGGTCTCGGGTCTGCTGCGGGCCGGCAAACGCCCCGACGAGGTGGTGGTGACGGCGCGGCGCCCGGAGCGCGCGGCGGCTCTGAAGGCCACGTACGGCGTCGAGGCGGTCAGCAACGCCGTGGCGGCGACCAAGGCGGACACGCTGATCCTGATGGTCAAGCCGCAGGACATGGCCGCGCTGCTGGAGGAGCTGACTCCGCACGTCCCGGCCGGCAAGCTGGTCATCACCGGCGCCGCGGGCATCACCACCCACTTCATCGCCTCGCGGCTGGCCGAGGGCGTCCCGGTGGTCCGCGTCATGACGAACACCCCGGTCCTGGTCGACGAGGCGATGTCCGCGATCTCGGCCGGCGCCCTGGCCACCGAGGAGCACCTGGTCCGCACCGAGGAGATCTTCTCCCCGGTCGGCAAGACGATCCGGGTCCCGGAGGCCCAGCAGGACGCGGTCACGGCGCTGTCCGGCTCCGGCCCGGCGTACTTCTACTACCTCGTCGAGGCGATGACCGACGCCGGCATCCTCCTCGGCCTGCCCCGCGCCGCCGCCCACGACCTGATCGTCCAGGCCGCCATCGGCGCCGCGGTGATGCTGCGCGACTCCGGCGAGCACCCGGTGAAGCTGCGCGAGGCGGTCACCTCCCCGGCCGGCACCACCATCTCCGCGATCCGCACGATGGAGGACCACGGAGTCCGCGCAGCGATGATCGCCGCGCTGGAGGCAGCGCGCGATCGGTCGCGGGAGCTGGCTTCCGGGGCGTGATGCAGCGCCGGAGATGACTCGCTCCGTCCTACCACCAGAAGGGGAGGACGGACGATGCGAGCTTCTGCCGAAGCGGAGTACAAGAACTACGTCACAGCGCGTTCCCACGCGCTGTGGCACACCGCGTTCCTGATGTGCGGCGACGCCCATCAGGCCGAAGACGTGGTGCAGACGGCTTTGCTGAAGCTGTACGTGGCCTGGCACCGGGTCGAGCGCGCCGAGAACCGCGACGCGTACGTGCGCCGCGTGCTGGTGCGCTGTGTCATCGACGAGAAGCGCCGCGGCTGGCGCCGTGAGCGCTCGGTGGCGGCGGTGCCGGAATCGCCGGCGCCGGACGGCCCGGACATCGGGGAGCGGGACGCCGTTCTCCAAGCCTTGGCGCAGCTGGCGCCGCGCCAACGGGCCACGTTGGTCCTCCGGTTCTGGGAGGACCTGTCCATCGAGCAGACCGCGGATCTGCTCGGCTGCTCATCCGGCACCGTCCGTTCACAGACCGCGCGAGGGCTGGCCACCCTGCGCGGGATCCTCCTCGACCAGCAGGCGACGGCCCTGGGCCGCGCGGAGAAGGAGTCCTGATGACAGAGTTCGAAGACAGTGCGGACCAAGGCGCCGAGGAGGACGGCTCGCAGACCCGCGAGCTGTTCGCGCGCACCGCGGTCCAGGCTTACCCCCGGCTGGCGTTCACCGCCGACGATCTGGTGGCCGAGGGCCGGCGGCGGGTGCGGCGCCGGCGGATGGCCGCGGTCGTGGGGAGCACGGCATCGGTCGCGGTGGTGGCGGTCGCGGCGGCGGCGTTCGCCGGAGGCGGCGGGTCCGGGACGGCCGCGGTGGCGCCGGGGGCGTCGGTGACGACGAGTCCGCGGCCCGCGCTCACGACGACGGACACTGCGAAGCAGCCTTTGACGGACGACGAGCGGACGCTCGCCGAGCGGAAGCTGGCCGCCGCGGTCTTCGCCGAGGTGGCCGGCAAGCTCGATCCGGGTGGGAAGCACCTCACGCCCTCGGGGGTGCGCGTCGGCAAGGAGGACGCCTTCGCGCCCAACACCGGGGTGTGCGTTGAGAAGACAAAGCTCCAGGTTTCCTATGGCTTCAATATGGACTGGACGGTCACCGGCCAGGATCCTTTTCCCCGCCACGTAGATGCCACCTCGCCGTACGTGGATGTGTCGGTCGAGGTGTTCGCCCCGGGGAAGAACGTGGACCAGTTCGGCGCCTCGCAAGACTGGGGACCGCTCACGAGGACCTCCCTGCCGGACCACTCCGTGGTCGAGACCGGCGCGACGGCCGGGGGGCACCGGGTGCAGGCGGTCCGGACCATGGGCAACGGCCAGCAGATTCTCGTCCGCGCCCTGGACGGCTCGACCGCTCCGAACGTCAAGACCCAGCCGACGAACCCGTTCCCGTACACCGCCGCGCAGCTGGGCGCGATCGTGGGCGGCGTGTCGCTGCCGCTGCCTTTCGCGGACGGCTTCCAGCCCCACACTTCGTGTAATCCCTGACACATCTGCCCTTTGCAGCGGCGGCCCGCATGTTCTTCGCGCGGGCCGCCGCTTTACGGTAGGGAGCATGGATGATCTCGGTCTGCCGTCGGTGTTCCGGGTGGGGGAGTTCGCGGCGTGGGCGGTGGCGGCGGCGCATCAGCAAGCCGGCGCGCTGTTCGCGGCGCGCAACGGCTTGGCGGCCACGCCTGAGGTCGCGGTCGGAGTGCGGGAGGCGGCGATCGCCTTCCGGAGCGAGCGCTACCTGCGGGTGGACGGCGAGGCCGCGTTCGAGTGGGCGCCGCTGTCCGGGGACTACGAGGCGGCCGACGGCTGGGTGCGGCTGCACTGCAACTTCGAGCACCATGCGGAGATCGCGTGCCGGGTGCTCGAGGTGCCGCAGGAACGCGCGGCCGTGGAGGCCGCGGTTCGGCGGCGCGGGCGCTTCGAGCTGGAGGACGCGATCGCCGAGGCCGGCGGGGTCGCGGCGGCGATGCGGACGCGGCAGGAGTGGCTGGCGCATCCGCAGAGTGCGGTGGTCGCGGGGCGGCCTTTGGTGGCGATGGCTCCGTTGGCCGGCGGGGAGGTTTTCGCGGGGGAGTGTGGGAGTGCAGCGGGTTCATCCGACGTCGATCTCGATCTTGCTCTTGCTGTCGCTTCCGGCTTCTCGCATGCCGATTCCGCTTCCGGATCCTCGTATGCCGGTTCCGGTCTCGCTCCGAGCACGCGGCCGCTGTCCGGCATTCGCGTCCTTGACCTGACCCGCATCATCGCCGGTCCCAACGCCGGTCGGGTGCTGGCGGGTTACGGCGCCGACGTCACCATGGTCCGCGCGCCGCACCTGCCGACGATCCGCGGTCTGGACTTGGATCTGAACTTCGGCAAGGCCCTGCGATACCTCGATCTGCGGACCGCCGCGGCGCGCGCTGCTTTCCTCGACCTCGTTCGCGAGGCGGACGTCGTGCTCCAGTCCTACCGTCCCGGCGCGCTGGCCCGGCTCGGCCTCGGTCCCGCCGAGTTGGCCGCCGTCAACCCGCGCCTGGTGCATGTCTCGATCTCCGCCTACGGCTCCGACGGTCCGTGGGGCGGCCGGCGCGGCTTCGACTCGCTGGTGCAGATGGCTGTCGGCATCGCGCGGGAGGGGATGCTCGCCACCGGCGCCGAGCAGCCGGTACCGGTGCCGTTGCCCGCGCAGGTGCTGGACCACGGCGCCGGGTGGCTCGCGGCGGCGGGGGCGGTCGAGGCGCTGCGCCGGGGCGGCGGGCTGGCGGTGGATGTGAGCCTTGCCGGGGTCGGACACGCCTTGGACGCTCTGGGGCGGCTGGATCCGGCTGTCGGATTGGCGGTCGACGATCCGGCGCTGTCAGACATCGACGATCTTCTGCTGCGTACGCCGAGTGCCGCCGGAACCCTGACACACGTGCGCTTCCCGGGCAGCGTCGCGGGCGCCGATCTCGGCTGGCCGGGTCCGCCGCCGCTGGCGTGAGCGAGACTTCGTCCGGCGCTCATCGGGCGTTCACCCGGCGGGGGCGGCCCTCTGACTAGCGTCCCGGGCATGACCGATCGGATGCCCGTCGACCGCCGTACCGCTCTGCTCGCCGCCGGGAGTGCCGGCGCCGCGCTCGCCGCCGCGCCGCTGCTGGCCTCGCCTGCCGCCGCCGCTGAGGCGGCACCGTCCGCGCCGGCCCAGGGTCCCGCCCAGGCTCCGGCTTCGTCCGGCTCCCCCCTGCTGCTCACCACGCCCGGCGCGCTCGGCGCACCGCCGGTCGACGGTCTGCACCTGACGTTCGGCGCGGATCCCACGCGCGAGATGTACGCGTCGTGGACCACCACGACGCCGGTGCGGCACCCGCGCGTCCGCTTCGGCAGCCTCGAGGGCGGCCACGGGGACACCGTCCAGGCCGAGACCCGCACCTACACCGACGGCGCCTCTGGCCGCGAGGTGTACGTCCACCACGCGCACATCAGCGGCCTGCGTCCGGACTCCACCTACGTCTACAGCGCCCTGCACGACGGCGTCCTGCCGGACTCGGCCGCCTTCCGCACCGCGCCCTCGGGCCGCAAGCCGTTCACCTTCACCAGCTTCGGCGACCAGGCCACCCCCGGAACCACCTGGGGCACGGCCACCGACGGCAGCCTCACCGCGGTCCCGGCGACCATCGCCACCCCGGCGGCGTCCGACATCGTCGCCGGCGTCGAGCAGGTCGCGCCGCTGTTCCACCTCCTCAACGGCGACCTGTGCTACGCCAACATCAACCCCGACCGCCTCCGCACCTGGGACTCGTTCTTCCAGAACAACACCCGCTCGGCGCGCTTCCGCCCCTGGATGCCCGCCGCCGGCAACCACGAGAACGAGAAGGGCAACGGCCCGCTGGGCTACTCCGCCTTCCAGACCCGCTTCGCCCTCCCGCCCAACGGCGAGGACGCGGAGTTCGCAGGCCTCTGGTACGCCTTCACCGTCGGCTCGGTCCGCTTCGTCGTCGTCCAGAACGACGACATCGCCCTCCAGGACGGCGGCGACACCTACGTCAGCGGCTACAGCGCCGGCCGCCAGCGCGCCTGGCTCGAGCGCACCCTGAAGGCCGCCCGCGCGAACCACGGCATCGACTGGATCGTGGTGTGCATGCACCAGGTGATGATCTCCAGCTCCGACGCCAACGGCGCCGACATCGGCATCCGCGAGCAGTGGGGACCGCTGTTCGACAAGTACGAAGTCGACCTCGTCGTCTGCGGCCACGAACACGACTACGAGCGCTCCCACCCGGTCCGCGGCGTCGTCTCCGGCAGCGAGACCCTGACCCCCAACCCCGTGGCCACCGACACGGACAACATCGACTCCTCCAAGGGCACAGTCCACATGGTCCTCGGCGGCGGCGGAACCTCCAGCCCCAGCAACCAGAAGTTCTTCGCCGGCAGCAAGGCGAAGGTCCTGATGAGCGTCGGCGCCGTCGGCTCCAACGGCAAGAAGACCCCGACCTACGTCTTCGAAGACGCCCCCTGGATCGGCGTCCGCGACGAGAAGCACCCCTACGGCTTCGCCGCCTTCGACGTCGACCCCGGCACCCACGCCGGCGGCCTGACCCGCATCCACGTCACGTACTACACGGTGGGCCAGCCCGACGGGAAGATCGCGCCGCTGGAGACGTTCACGCTGAGCCGCAAGCGGAGCGACGGCTGAACGTTCGTTGAGGCTGAGGCCGGCCGGATCGCCGTTTTCCCTAAAGTCTGCGCATGGCGAACGTAGAGATGATCCGCGCTTTCATAGCGCGGGTTCTGGAGGACGGCGGTCTGGTCGACGGCCGTGCCGAGGCCGACTCGGACGGCGACTACCAACTCCGGTATGGCAGCGCCCTGTACTGGGTGTCCGCGGGCGAGGCCGACGACGGGCTCGGTCTGGTGCAGGTCTTCGGCGTCGTGCTGGAGGACGTGCCCTTGTCCAAGAAGCTGCTGACCGCAGTCAACGAGATCAACAGCGGGTACCTGTGGGTCCGCTGCTACTGGGCGCAGGGCCGGCTGACCGTGGCCCGCGACCTGGCCGCCGACACGCTCACCGCCGACCAGCTGACCGGGGCGTGCGCGCAGATCGGCCGGATCGCCGACGAGTACGACGACCGGTTCAAGGAGCTGGTCGGTGCCGGCCACACCGTCTTCGACGGCGACCCCGGCGACGACGACTCGGTGGAGGTCTGAGGCGATGAGCGCGATCTCGGCGATGGCCGCGTTCAGCGGCGGACTGGCCGACCTGATCGAGCAGGTGATGCCGAACGTCGTGGCCATTCGGGGCGAGCAGGGCCCGGACTCCTGGACCGCGGGCTCCGGATTCGTCCTGGACGACGCCTGCCACGTCGTGACCAACAACCACGTCGTGGACCAGCCGGAGGGGTTCACCTGGACCGCGGCGATCCACGGCTTTCCCACCCAGCCGATCCGGATCCTGGGCCGCGACCCCCTGACCGACCTCGCCGTGGTCGAGCTCTCCGAACCACACGCCTCGGCACTCGCGCTGCGCGACCGCCCGGTCCGGCTCGGCGAGTTCGTCCTGGCGATGGGCAACCCGCTCGGCGACTACCCGGAATCAGTCTCGGTGGGCATCGTCAGCGGCCTGTCCCGCCAACTCCAGGCCGCCCAGCACGAACGCCCCCTGCAACGCCTGATCCAGACCGACGCCGCGGTGAACCCCGGCAACTCCGGCGGCCCGCTGGTCGACCTGGACGGCGCCGTAATCGGCGTCAACACCATGATCCGCGACGACGCCCAGGGCATGGCCTTCGCCGTCCCGGCGGCGACCGTCGCCCGCGTCATCCCGCAGCTGATCGCCGAGGGCCGCGTCACCCGCGCCTCCCTCGGCATCGCCGTCCACATCCGCGACGCCGAAGTGGACGGACGCACCACCAAGCGCGAGATCGTGACCCGAGCACGCGACACCGACAGCCCCTTCCACCCCGGCGACGTCCTGATCAGCCTCGCCGGCCAGGACATCGACGGGCACGCAGGACTGTTCGACCTCCTGGACGCGGCGCTGATCGGCAAGGAGACGCCGGTCGAGGTTGTGCGTGAGGGCAAGCGGGTCGCTTTCGACGTGGTGCCGAGGCGGCTGGCCGAGCGGAAGTAGCCGGACAGCACGAAGCCCCCCGAGCCGTAGCCCGACTACCTCAGGCTGCTGACTTGGGGGGCTCGCGCGAGAGCTGTGGGCTACTTCTCGTTCTCGATCTGCACCCGCTCGATCACCTGCGGCTTCGGCGTGTTCTTCGCGGCGGTGCCGTCCTCGTCGGCGATGCCCTTCTTCACCGACTCCAGGATGGCCAGGCCTTGGCCGACGAGGCCGGCGGCGATTTCGGACAGGCCGTCGGCGCCGTTCAGGACGTTGATGTTGGCGCCGTTGAGGCCTGCTGCGGCCTTTTCGACGATGAGGGGGAGCTGGTCGATGATCATGCGGTCGAGGGCTACGCGGTCGTAGCTGGCGGCGGCTTCGGCTTGGACGCGCATGCGTTCGGCTTCGGCGGCGGCGGTGATGCGGACGCGTTCGGCTTCGGCTTCGGCGGGCTTGACGACCTCGGCGACGAGTTGCTGCTGGCGGAGTTCGGCGTTGCGCTGGGCCAGTTCGGTCTGGGCCATCAGGACTTCCTGCTGGGCCTGGGCCGCGGACAGCGGGCCGGCCTGGGCCGCTATGGCCTGGGCCTGGTCGACTTCGGCCTTGTACTTGGCCTGCACGATGGCGGTCTGGCGGGCGTACTCGGCCTTGTTGCGCTCGGCTTCCTGCTGGGCCTCGACCGAGGCCTGGGTGGCCTGGGCCTGGGCGATCTGGGCCTGGCGCTGGATGGCGGCCTTGTGCGGGGCGGCCATGGCGTCGATGTAGCCGGTCTTCATGTCGTCGATGGACATGATCTGCAGGGAGTCGACGGTCAGGCCGATCTTGCCCATCTCGGACTTGGAGGTGTCGAGCACCTCCTCGGCCAGCTTCTGGCGCTCGGTGACGATCTCCTCGACGGTCATCGAGCCGATGATGGAGCGCAGGTGGCCGGCGAAGATGCGGGCGGTCAGGGTCGACATCTGGTTCTGGTCGGACAGGAACCGCTGGCCGGCGTTGACGATGCTCTCGGTGTCGTTGCCGACCTTGAAGGCGATGACCGCGGTCACGGTCAGGGCGATGCCCTGCTTGGTCACACAGGTCTCGGAGACTTCGGCTTCCTGCATGGACAGCGTCAGGAAGCGGGTCTTGCGGAACACCGGGAGGATGAACTTGCCGTGGCCGGTGACGACCCGGAACGGGGCACCGCCCTGCCCCCGGCGGCCGCCGGAGATGAGCATCGCCTGGTCAGGGGCGGGTACTCGGTAGCCGAACATGGTGGTCAGCCTTCTTCCCGTGAGCTGAGATGGATGTTCACAGCCTGTCCAGTTCGTCCAGCGGGTCGGTGGACTCGGGGAACGCGATGACGTCGACCGCGCGCTGTCCGCGGGACTCCACGACCAGGATCCGGGTGCCTTTCGGCAGCGGCTGCTCCGACCAGGCCAGGAACGCCTCGGTGCCGCCTCGCACCCGTACCACCGCTTCGCCGGGCCCCCGTGCGCCGCGCGTCCCGACGTGCAGTTCCCCCACGCATCCGATGACCGCCTCGTCTGGCACTTTCCGCACGTTACACCCGTGCCCGCGCCGGGACCACGCAACCCCTTCCCATCGAAGATCACGTCGCCTACGCTGCGGGCATGCCGCAGGTAGAGCCGGGCGGGCTGACCCGGAACCGGATAGCGACCTTCGTGTTCTTCGGGGTTCAGGGCTTCGCCTTCTCCCTGCTGACATCGAAGGTCTCGGTCATCCAGAAACAGCTGCACGTCTCCGACGGCACGCTGGCCGTCCTGCTGGCGCTGGTCCCGGTCCTGGCCGGGGTCGGCTCGGTCCTGGCCGGCGCGGCGATGCGCTGGACCACCTCGGCGGCGGTCCTGCGCATCGCCGAACCCACGGTGATCGGGGTGCTGGTGATCGTCCCGCACACCCGCAACCTCTATCAGGCGATGCCGGTCCTGATGGTCTTCGGCCTGGCCGTCGGCGCCGCCGATGCCACCATGAACATGCAGGCCTGCGGACTGGAACGGCGGTACGGCCGCTCGATCATCCTGGCCTTCTTCGGGCTCTGGGCCGCCGGCGCCATCGTCGGCTCGGGCTGGGGCGCGCTCGGCTCGGCGGCCGGCTGGCATCTGAGCGTCACCTACGCCGTGGCCGCCGTGGTCGGCGTCGCCGCGACCCTGTACGCCGGTCCCATGCTGTTGAAGAACCTGCGCGACGAGACGATCGTCAAGGACGCCGAAGGCAGGCTGCCGCACATCCCTTGGCGCCCGATGCTCCTGCTCTGCGTGGTCATGACGCTCGCCTACATCGGCGAGTCCAGCATCACCGCCGCCGGCAGCGACTACCTCACCAAGGGCCTGAAGTCCTCTGACACCTTCGGCGGCTTGGTGGTCGGCGCGTACACCGTGGGTCAGGTGCTCGGCCGGTTCCGCGGCGACCTGGCTGTGCAGCGCTTCGGCAATGTGAAGGTCGTGCGCGCCGGCGCGGTCGTCTGCGCCGCCGGCTTCGCGATCGTGGTCGGCGCCTCAGGCCCGTACATGGCGCTCGTCGGCTTCCTCATCGCCGGCTTCGGCCTGTCCCCGCTGGTGCCGGTGGCGTTCACGGCCGCCTACGCCAACGACCCGACCGGCTCCGGCGTCGCCGTCGCGCGCATCAACGTCTTCAACTACCTGGGCTTCCTGCTCGGCGCCCCGCTGGTGACCGGCCTGTGGGGCGCGGGCGTCAGCCACCGGGAGGGCATGGCCGTCCCGATGGTGATGATCGCGGTCATCGTCCTGCTCGCCTACGCCTTCGATCCGCGGCGCGCGCCGGTCCGCACCGGCGGGCTGCCCACCCCGGCCGTCGGCGGCGCGGAAACGGTACCTACATTGGGGACGTGACCAAACGTGGCACGGCATTAGCGGGGTTGGTTCTCAGTTCACTTCTCACAGCCGGATTGACCGCCTGCGGCAGCGGCGGTCCCTCCGGAGTCACCAAGGCGCCGGTGGCGTACGGAGCGGTCACGCAAGTCGTCGAGGCTCCCGCGACCGTCACGCCGAAAACACAGATCACCGTCAACGCGACCGCCGGCGGTTCCGTCGCGCAGCTGATGGTCGCCGACGGACAGCACGTCACCGCCGGCCAGACCCTCCTGCGGATCGACTCGCCGGACGCCCAAGCGCAGCTGAACGCGGCGAAGGCGGCGGACGCGCAGGCGGCGGCGCAAGGCAAGCGCTCCTCCAGCGGGAGCAGTGCGATCGACTTCTCCGAGTCGGAGTCGCTGGCCGACGCCAACGCCCAGAAGTCCTTCGACGCCGCGCAGACCACGGCCGAGCAGATCGCCGATCCGGCGATCAAGGCCTCGATCCTTAAGCAGATCACCAGTGCGCGCAACCAGTACGCCACGGCGTCCTCCGACGTGCGGAGCACCATAGCGAACTTCAACAATGGGCTCGCTTCCGCCTCGGACGTAGTGGGTTCGCTAAGCGGCGCGCAACGGACCCAGACACAAGCTGCGGTCGCTATAGCGCAGAAGACAGTGGACTCCCTCACTATGAAGGCCTCTATAGCCGGGGACATCTCCCTGCGCAGCGGAGTCGGCGGCGCCAGTGCCTCCGGAGTGGATGTCTCCTCGCTGCTGTCCCAACTCGGCGGGAACCTCGGTTCTCTGGCCGGTGCCGCAGGGGGTAGCCTCGGGTCGGCCGCCTCCGGCGGCGGAAGCACCGATCCGAGCGACGACACCGTGATCACTCAGGGTTCTCCAGTGGACTCCGGCGCAGCGCTGCTCGTCATCACCGACTCCTCGACGCTAACGCTGACCGCGCAGGTCGACGAGACCTCGATCCTCCAGATCACCCCGGGCATCACCGCGGACGTCCAGCTGGACGCCGTCCCCGACGCCGACTACCAGGCGAGCGTCATCTCCATCGACAGCCAGGGCCAGTCCTCCAGCCGGGGCGGCGTCACCTACCGGGTCCGGCTCTCGCTGGGCGCCGGCAAGCTCGGGGACGGCTCCGCGGCTCCGGTCCCGCGTCCCGGGATGAGCGCCGTGGCGGATCTCCAGGTCGCGAACAAGGCGCACGTGCTCGCCGTGCCGTCGGCGGCGGTCGTGCACGTCGGCAACCAGGACACGGTGTGGCTGGTGGCCTCGGGCACCGCGCACCGGCACGTGGTCCGGCTCGGCGCGCAGGGCGACACCACGGTGGAGGTCTCGTCGGGGCTGAACCCCGGAGACGTGATCGTGACCTCGGGGGCCGACAAGGTCCACGACGGGCAGAAGCTCTAGCCGATGGCCTCCGACATTCCGAAGGCGCAGATAGAGGCAGTCGACGTCACCCGCTCCTACCGGATGGACGGGGTGTCCGTGGACGCCCTGCGCGGGGTCTCGCTGACCATCGAAGAGGGCGACTACGCGGCGATCATCGGACCGTCGGGCTCCGGGAAGTCCACGCTGATGCACCTGCTCGGCTGTCTGGACCGGCCGACGTCCGGCACGCTCCTGGTCCGGGGACGCGACGTGAGCTCCCTGGACGACAGCGAGCTGGCCGAACTCAGGAACCAGACGATCGGTTTCGTCTTCCAGTCCTTCCAGCTGCTGGCGCGTACTACCGCTCTAGAGAACGTCGCACTCCCGCTCGTCTATAGAGGAGTGCGCAGAGCGGAACGCAGAAAGCGCGCCGCCGAGGCACTGGAAGCCGTGAACTTGGGGCATCGCCTAGGGCACCGCCCCACGCAGATGTCCGGTGGGGAACAGCAGCGGGTTGCTATAGCGCGCGCTCTAGTAGGGGAACCCGCAGTGCTTCTCGCGGACGAACCCACAGGGAACCTCGACACCGTCAACGGCGACGAGGTGATGGGCATCCTGGAGCGACTCAACAAGGAACGCGGAGTAGCGGTGGTCCTGGTGACCCATGAAGCAGACATCGCTGCCCGTGCACAACGGATCATCCGTGTGCGGGACGGTCTCATCGAGGAAGCGCCGGTGTCCTCATGAGAATCACCGAGTCCTTCCGCGTCGCCTTCGACGCCCTGCTCGCCAACCGGCTGCGCTCCCTGCTGACCATGCTCGGCGTGGTCATCGGCGTCGCCGCGGTCGTCGTCCTGGTCGCGATCGGCGGCGGCGCGAAGCAGCTGGTCACCTCCGAGGTCGAGGGCCTGGGCTCGAACATCGTGTTCGTCGCGCCCGGCAAGTTCCAGCTCGGCACCTCCCCGGCCATCTCCCGGCTCCAGCTCGCCGACGCCGACTACCTGGACCGGGTGCTCGGCCGGCCCGACGCCGTCGCCGTCTCCCTGGCCTCGGCCGAGAACCTGCGCGCCGGGACCAACACGTTCTACGCGACGGTGCAGGGGACCACGGCGAACGTCGTCGACGTCTTCGACCGGCCGGTCGCCGAGGGCCGGTACGTCTCCAAGGCCGACATCGCCACCGCGCGCCGGGTGATCGTCCTGGGTCCCGACGCCGCCGCGGCGCTGTTCCCGAACGCCGATCCCATCGGACGCCAGGTGGACATGGGCGGCGTCGAGTTCCGGGTGATCGGGCTCTTCCAGCCCAAGGGCGGTGCCTTCGGCCTGAGCCCGGACAGCGAGGTGCACATCCCGGTCACCGCCGCGCAGCGGCTGTTCGGCATGCAGACCATCTCCGGCTTCGCCACCAGGGCCGACAGCCCCGGGGACGTCGACGCCACCGGCGCCGCGATGGTCGGCGCGCTGAAGCAGAAGTACCAGGGCGACGAGTTCACGGCGGTGTCCCAGACCGAGATCCTCGGCACCATCGGCAAGATCCTGTCGATGCTCACCCTGGTGCTCGCGGCGATCGCGGGCATCTCGCTGCTGGTCGGCGGGGTCGGGGTGTCGAACATCATGCTGGTGTCGGTCCGGGAGCGGACCAAGGAGATCGGACTGCGCAAAGCGCTGGGCGCGCGCCAACGCGACGTCCTGTCGCAGTTCCTCTTAGAGGCCGTGATGCTGACGAGTATCGGAGGCGTCATAGGGATCGGACTCGGTATAGGCGCGTCCTACGTACTCTCTTCCTTCACGCCGCTACCCGCGGTCCTCGCCTGGTGGTCGATCGCGCTCGCGTTCGGGGTATCGGCCGCAGTGGGGGTGTTCTTCGGGGTGATGCCTGCGCGGAGAGCCGGGAAGCTCGATCCGGTGGTGGCGCTTCGGACCGAATAGGTGTCGGGGACATGTGATGTAGACGTAACGGGCGGCGGTGGGTGGCGGGTGGGCGTTACCTTCTCCTCATGACCGCCGCTCCCACTCGCGACGAACTCCGCGACCACTTACTGACGCACCGCATCGCGGGCGCTGTAGCGACTCCGCGGGAGGACAACCTGCGCAAGTACGCCATGTTCGCCGAGCGGGATCCCTATCACCTGTTCGGGCTGGAGCCCGAGCGCGTCTGGACGCAGGGCGACGTCATCAAACTGATGGCCGACCGCGCGGGTGTGTCGGCGGACCCGAAGTTCCGCGCGGGCCAGGACCACATCGACGTCGATCTCACGCTGGACGGCCTGGACCGGTTCGCCGATCGGCTGGGCGTGGCGCGCGAACGCCGTCAGCGTGTCCTGGTGGCCACCGGGCATCCCAGTACCCTGCTGGCCGTGCACCTGGCGTTCGCCACCGGGCTGCGCGAGGCCGGGTGCGAGGTGATAGAGGCCGGCGCCGGGTGGTCGTATCAGGCCTCGGCGCAGGTCGGGCGCAAGCGCAGGTCGATCGCGTACTTCGGCGGCGTGGGGGTGACGGCAGAGGGCGGATCGCTGGTGCACACCCACTCCGCGCGCCCGATCCGCGCCGCGCTGGCGTCGCTGGCCGGGGACGGCGAGCCGCTGCCGGACCTGGTGGTCGCCGACCACGGTTGGTGCGGCGGCGCGGGGCAGACCGGGATCGACGCGATCGGGTTCGCCGACTCCAACGACCCGGCGCTGTTCATCGGGGAAGCCGAGGGCATGGTGCAGGTGGCGGTACCGCTGGACGACGGCATCGCGCCGCGCCACTACACGCCTATGTCACGGTACGTTCTCGCGCGCGCCGGGCTGTCAGGGGCTCTGTAAGAGGCGTCGGGGACCGCCCGGCGACGTCGGAGAGTGAGCGGCGGGACACGCCTGGTCGCCCAGGTCGTCCCAGGTGTAACAGTCCGCAAATCACACGAATGCCGCATCCTCTTCCCCATATGTATCATCCACCCCTATCCTCATAACATGGCTTCTGAGATATCCGACATGCACGGGAGCGCTCGCACGGGCGGCGACGCCGCGCGGCTCTCCGAGGTCAAGTTCCTCACGGTCGCCGAAGTCGCCCAGGTCATGCGGGTGTCCAAGATGACGGTGTACCGGCTGGTCCACAGCGGGGAGCTGCCGGCGGTCCGGGTGGGCCGCTCGTTCCGCGTCCCCGAACAAGCCGTCCAGGAATACCTGCGGGACGCCTACGTGGCAGACACCCTTTAGCGTCGCGAAACCAACGCTTCGGCCGATCGCGCCGGGCCCGCCGGACCCGGAGCCGACGGGCGTTTGGTGGCGGGGCCGGACGACCAGGTACTCTGGGCCAGTCGCGAATCCCGTCAGAAGTGAGCGAGGGCACCCGAGTGGGCTCAGTCATCAAGAAGCGCCGTAAGCGTATGGCCAAGAAGAAGCACCGCAAGCTGCTCAAGAAGACGCGCATCCAGCGTCGCAACAAGAAGAAGTAGCGCCGGCGCGTCGGGGGAAGGCCGCGGCAATGGCCGGTGCGGGTCGGACTCGGGCGGACGGGAAGCCGTCCGGCGGCCGACGCGTGCTCGTGATCGGTGCGGACAGCCGTCTGGGGCGGTCCGTCGTCGAGGCATTGCGTGAGCAAGGCCGCGTCCGTTTCGTCGCGGGCGCCGACGGGGCCGATGCCTCCGGTTCCCCCGCCATCGCCCGCCTCATCGCGGACACGGATCCCGACACCGTGGTCCACCTGGGCCTGGAGCCCCGGCCCTCCCGTGCCGGCGGCCGGGCGGCGATGAAGGAACGCAACGTCATCGGGACCATGCAACTGCTGGCCGCCGCCTCCCGGGCGCCGGGACTGAAGCGGCTGGTCGTCAAGTCCAGCGGCGCGGTCTACGGTTGCGCGCCCCGCGACCCGGCTCTGTTCGCCGAGGACACGCCCCCGCACCTGCCGCCGACCTCCGGGTACGGCAAGGACGTGGCGGAGGCCGAGGGGTACGTCCGCGGCTTCGCCCGGCGGCGCCCCGACGTGGCGGTGTCGGTGTTGCGCTTCGCGCCGTTCGCCGGTCCCGGCGTGGCCTCCCCGCTGCTGGACTACCTCACGCTGCCCCTGGTGCCCACGGTGCTGGGCTTCGACCCGCGCCTGCAGTTCGTGCACATCGACGACGCGGTGCGGGCCCTGGTGCTGGCCGCGCTAGGCGGCCACCCGGGCATCTACAACGTGGCCGGCGACGGCGCCATGCCGCTGTCCCAGATCACCCGCCGCCTGGGCCGCCCGACCCTGCCGGTGCTGTCCTTCGGCGCCGGCTTCTTCGGCAGCCTGATCCGCCGGGCCGGCATCGTCGACTTCACGCCCGACCAGGTGGCGATGGTCCGCTACGGCCGGGTCCTGGACACCGCGCGGGTGAAGGAGCGGCTGGGCTGGGAAGCCGGGTACACCACCGCGGACGCGCTGCGGGCGCACGCCGAGGCCGCCGGGCTCAAGCCCGTCGCGCCCGGCTGGACGAAGGGCTACTGAAGTGGCGAGCAAGCCCGAGACCGCCCCCGAGCAGACTTCCGAAGCCGGCGGAGCCGAGGACGCTGGAGCTTCTGAAGCTTCCGGGGCGCCCGAGACTCCTGGCGCCGCCGCGACCGCCGAAGCCTCCGCGGCCGCCGAAGCCGCCGCAACCGCCGAAATTCCTGAAGCCCTCGAGCCCTCCGCGGGTTCCGGCGGCTGGGAGCAGAAGGCGGCCGGCGCCCTGGCGTTCCTGCGCCGCCGGGTCACCGGGGACTACGAGGTCGACGAGTTCGGCTTCGACCCCGACCTCAACGACAACGTCCTGATGGGCGTCCTGCGCCCGCTCTACGAGAAGTACTTCCGCGTCGAGGTCTCCGGCATCGAGAACGTCCCGTCCGAGGGCGGCGCGCTGATAGTGGCCAACCACTCCGGCACGGTCCCGGTGGACGCACTGATGACGCAGGTGGCGCTCCTGGACCACCACCCGGCCGGCCGGCACCTGCGCATGCTGGCCGCCGACCTGGTCTTCACCCTGCCCTTCGTCGGCGAGCTGTCCCGCAAGATGGGCCACACCCTGGCCTGCAACCCCGACGCCGAGCGCCTGCTGCGCGGCGGCGAGGTGGTGGCGGTGTTCCCGGAGGGCTTCAAGGGCGTGGGCAAGCCCTTCTCCCAGCGCTACCGGCTCCAGCGCTTCGGCCGCGGCGGCTTCGTCTCCGCCGCGCTGCGCACCGGCGTGCCGATCATCCCGGTCTCCATCGTCGGCGCCGAGGAGATCTATCCCAAGATCGCGGATCTGAAGCCGCTGGCCCGCCTGATCGGGCTGCCGTACTTCCCGATCACCCCGACCTTCCCGCTGCTCGGTCCGCTCGGCATGGTGCCGCTGCCCACCAAGTGGCACATCACCTTCGGCGAGCCGATCCCGACCTCCGGGTACGACCCCGGCGCGGCCGACGACCCGATGCTCGTCTTCGATCTGACCGACCAGGTGCGCGAGACGATCCAGGACACGTTGTACCGGGTGCTGCTGCAGCGCCGGTCAGTGTTCTTCTAAAAGTTCCCCTCAAGGCTCAATGCGGACTACGGGTTTTCTCCGTTGTGCGCTCCGTGAGCGCCGCTATAGGTTCGCCACGAGATCGTCATCGCGCGCGGCCGCCTCGCAGCGGACCGCCGCCCCCGCGTGCCTCCCCTGACCCACCCTTGCCTATCAGATGACGTGGACCCCGGTGATCGGAAAGCCGAAGATAGTCCGCGTCGCGCCTGCGGAGGGGGAGTTCCGGGGGGAACTGCGGGCGCGGCCGGGGGGTCACGGGGGACTCGGGATCCGTGGGGGATACCGGGGGGGACACACGGGGGTCACGGGGGCACATTCGTGTGCACGGAAGGCGCCATTCCTCAGGCCGAGCTTTGCCAACGGGCCGGGCTCGGCTATTTTCCGGGGAATGGCGCGTGACGAAGACGGATGGCGGTTCTGGGATCTCCTCGACGCTATGGCAGCCGAGGAGATCCGGGCGCGGACCGTCTACCAAGTGTTCCGGACCGGCGATTCGCTGACCGGCGAGGGGGAGGACACGCACCGCGTGTTCTTCATCCAGTCCGGGTGGGTTTCGGTGATCCAGCACAGCACCGTCGGCGCCACCCGGATCCTCGCGGTCCGCGGACCCGGCGACGTGGTGGGGGAGCTGGCCAGCTTGTCCGAGCGGCCGCGCAGCGCCACCGTCAGGGCCCGCAGCACCGTCGAGGCGCGCGGGATGAGCGGAGAGGCCTTCATCGATCTCGCCGAGCGCACCCCCTCCATAGCCCGGGCGCTGTTCCGCATCCTGGCCGACCGCCTCCACGACGCCGACCGGCACCGTACGCAGCTGCACGGCTCCGTGGCCCTCGGCGCGGTCGCCGACAAGCTCCTGGAGATCCACTCCTACGCCGACAGCGGCCAGGACCGGCCGGTGTTCACCCAGGAAGAGATCGCGTGCTGGGCCGGGGTCAGCGTGCCGGCCCTCGCACGCTCCCTGCGGACCCTGCGGGAAGCCGGGGTCATCCGCAGCGCGCGGCAGCGCATCCTCGTGCTCGATGAGAAGTCCCTGCGCGAGGTCGCGCAAAACGGCCGCGTCGCCGACTGATAACTATCGCGCAACGCTCTTCCGGCGCCCGCGGGGCGGACGGCCGGCTCCCGTGCCGCGCGCGCAGTTCGCGGCGCGTACTTGTGACTTAGTGAAACCGCATGTGCGGGTCCTTCGAGCCCGGTTTTTGTCAGTGGCGACCGATACCTTTAATGCTTAACGGATCCGTTTCCGCACCAGTAAAATATCTGGTGCGGAGATCTTGCGCATCGGAGTACCTTGCGATACATGTCGGGGGGCACGGAGGGTCGTCATCAAGGGCCTGTTCTCATGAATCCGTCGCTGGAACCGCGTAGTCGCGCTGGTAGGGCAGCGCGCAGCTTCCACGGGCGGTATGCGCAACCGATCAGCCACCAGCCACTTCCGCAAGCCGTCGCCAATCTGCCCACCCACCGGTCGATCGTCGTCGTGGACGTCGTCTCGTTCACGCGGCCGGACAGGGACAACGTCGATCAACTGGCTATTCGCGCCGCGCTTTACGAGACACTGCGCGACGCATTCGAGGATTCCGGAATCCCGTGGCGGCAGACCGTGCGGGAGGACCGGGGGGACGGCGTGCTGATCTTCATCTCGGCCGAGGTCTCCAAGGTCCTGCTGCTCGGCCGGATGCCGGCGCGGCTGGCCGAACTGCTGGAGCGCGGCAACACCAAGCGCAGCGCGCGGCAGCGGTTCGGGCTGCGGGTGGTGGTGCACGCCGGAGAGGTCCACCACGACGCGCACGGCTACGCCGGCTACGACGTCAACCTGGCCTTCCGCCTGGTCGACGCCTGCCCGCTGCGCGAGGCGATGGAGCACAGCGCGGCGACCGTGGGTCTGATCGTGTCCGAGGGCGTGCACGACGGGGTGCTGCGCCACGGCTACGGCGGTCTGGACGTCGCGGCGTTCGAGCAGGTCCGGGTGCAGGTGAAGTCCGCCGACGTGCCTGGCTGGATCCAGCTGTTCGGCGGCGGGTCGGTGCTCCCGGTGCCGCTGCAGGTGGTGCGGTCGGTGCCGGAGACGGAGCCGGCCGCTATCGCGGGGCGGGGAGGCGAGGGACCGGTGGCGGTCCTGCTCGCCGACGAGGCCTCGCTGCTCGACGAACTGGCCGGGCTCGGGGTGCGCACCGTGGTCCTGGTCGGCGGGGCGGCCGGGCTGGCCGCGGGGCTTGCCTCGATAGCTCGGCAGCCGATATATATCGACCATGAGTTCATCGAGTAGCCGGACGGAGCAGACGTTCCAGATCCTGACCGCCCTCGTCGACGGACCGCTGCACGGATACGGGATCATCCAGGAAGTGGGCCGCTTGTCGGACGGCCGGACCCAGCTGCGCGTGGGCACGCTCTACGGCGCACTGGACCGGCTGTCCGGCGAGGGTCTGCTGGTCCTGGACCGCGAGGAGACGGTCTCGGGACGGCTGCGGCGCTACTACCGCCTCACCGACGCCGGCGTGCGCGTGCTCGGCGACGAGGCGGAGCGGCTTGCCCGGCAGGCGGCGGTGGCGCTCGAACGGCTGAAGAAGCGGGGGGCGCCCCGTGCGTCCCTGGGAGGGACGTCATGAGCGGGGAACAGCTGGAGCGGCGCTATAGAGGGCTTCTGCGCATACTGCCGAAGCCCTATAGAGAAGCGCGCGAGGAGGAACTCCTCAGCGTCCTGATGGAGGGCGCTACGGAGGGGCGCCAGTGGCCGGAACTCCGTGAAGCGCTGAGTCTGGCGCGGCTGGGGATGCGGGTGCGGCTGGGTGCCGCGACCGATGGCGCGCGGACGAGTACCCGGACCGGCGAGACAGTGCGGGCAGTGGGGATCGTCGGCAGCATGCTGCTGGCGTTTCTGAGCCTTGCGCAGATAGCCATAAACACGCGGAGCATCCAGGAGAATCCATACGCGCACTGGGGCTTGTGGCGCCCGTTCACGGTCTACTACCCCGGGCAATCGAAATACAGCCTCGTCCCCTTCGAGGTGCCGATCCTGTGGCTGCTCGTCCTGGCGCTGATCACCGTCGGCTGGTGGCGTGCTGCCAGGGTGCTGGCGCTGGGTGTGTTCCTGGTCTCGCTGTACCTGAGTGACGGGACGTTGAAGGTTCTCCAGCAGGAGACGGTGCTCGCGGCTGTCGTGACCGGCGCGCTGTTCGCGGCGCGGGGCGTCCACGCCCGGCCGACCTTCCTCGCCGGCTCCTTGGCGGTGCTCGCATCGGTCGGAGTCGGGGCGTGGCTGTACGAAGGGCACGGGGGACCGCCGATGAAGGCCGCCCTGGCCTTCGAAGGGTGGGGATACACCGACAACCGGCACGCCATGGTCATGGCCGCGGTCGGAGCGGCCGCCGTCGGCGTCCTGGCCCACCGGTCGCCGGTGTGGCCGACAGCGCTCGCCGTCGTCACCGTCGCGGCGCTGGTGCCGGTCTTCGTGCAGAACGCCGTGCGGCCGACATACGGCGGTGCGGATCAGATACCCCTGGCGTTTCTCGCCTGTGCTCTGGTCTGCGTCGCCGGTCTGGCCGTCCTCAAGGTGTGGCGAGCCCGGCGCCTCGAGCGCTCGGAGAGTCCGGCCTCGACGCGCTGAGGCTGAGACGTGGAGGACGAGCGAGAGCGGCCGGGTGCATCGCACCCGGCCGCTCGCGTGTCGTCCGTCGTCGAACCCTGAAAGGCGCTCCCGGCGCGCCTAGTTCGGGTTCGGGTCGGTGTTCGGCGGTCCGCCGGTGGTCGGTCCGGTGGCCGGCGCCGTGTTCCCGAGCGTGATGCCGATCGGCGGGAGTCCGCTGATCAGTGTCGGCACGTTGAGCGTGGTGCCGCTGGAGCCGATCGGGACCGACAGGTGCACGCTCGACGGGTCGCTGGAGGGCGTGCCGGTCGGGGCGCCCTGGCTCGGGGCGTGCTGGCCGGGTACCGGGTGCGAGGACGGGGTGCCGGTGGGTGTCGGGGTGCTCGGCAGGCCGCTGTGGTGCGAAGTGCTGTCCGCGCTGGTCGGGTGCTGCTGCGCCGCGCGCTGCTTGTCCAGGTTCGCCTGTGCCGTGGTCAGCCGGGCGTCCAGTCCGTCCATCAGCGCCACCAGGCGGCGCGCCTCGTCCTGGGTGTCCGGCGACAGCAGCGTCTCCAGGTCCTGGATCTGCGGCTCGGTGGTGGTCAGGAAGCCGCGCAGGTCGGCCAGCGCCTGGGTGTTCCCGGACTCGGCCAGCGGCACCAGCAGCTGGCCGGCGCTGTCCACGTCCTTGTACATGTTGTCCGTGGTCTCGCCGATGAGCTTGCTGGTGTCGGAGCCGTCGACGTTCGAGTCGTGCCGGCCCAGCAGCTTGTGGATCTCCTCCAGGCGGGTCTTGGCCTGCCCGAGGTACTGGTCGCCGCGCTCCAGGTCGGACCCGGAGACCGAGACCCGCATGTTCTCCAGGCTGCGTTTGACGCCGTAGAGCGGGTCGCCCGGCAGCGCGCTGGACGCCGCCCACGCCACGCCGCCGAGGCCGCCGGACAGCACGCCGACCGCGACGCCGCCGCCGATCAGCCGGCGCCGCCACGCGGTGCGTCCGCGCGCCAGCACGTCGCCGTCCCCCGGGCCGCCGCCGTCGATGTCGGCGTTGAACAAGACCATGAAGTCGCGGTGCAGGCGCGCGCCGAGCTGTTCCCGGAACTCCGGCCGCACCGCTGGCGCGTGCGCGCGCCCCTCGTCGATGACGCTCTCGACCACCCGCAGCATCGCCGTGAGCTCGGGATCGGTCTTCTGGGGCGGGATGAGCGTGGCGACGCCGCCGCCGTCCCGCGAGCCGTCGAGGCCGTCGAGCAGCCTGGCGAACTGCTCGGCCCGCTGGCGCTCGCCGAATGCTGCGGCCATCTGTCATCCTTCCTGTCCCGTTCGCAGGGAAGCCCCACCCGTCGCCCACCGCCGCCCCGTCAGAAGGTGACGATGCTCGCCGCAGTGTTAGACACCGACAGACGACAAAGGTTGTGCCCCCGGCTTCCACCGGCATGTCTTTCGGCCCTTCATTCACCCTTCAGAGTGAGTTGTTGGACCGCTACCGGGAAAACGACCGTCCCAGTTTGAGGGTTACGGCGTGTCCCGCATACGGGTGGTCCTGCCTGAGGAGTATTAGAGCGTGCGCGGTGCCCGCGCACGCTCTCAGAGGGCCTCGGCCGGCAGGAGTCGGGCGAGCGTGCGGACCGCGCGGTACTGCAGGGTCTTGATCGCGCCCTCGTTCTTGCCCATGATGTCGGCGGTCTCGGCCACCGAGAGCCCCTGCAGGAAGCGGAGCGTGACGCACTCGCGCTGCTGGTCGTTGAGCCGGTGGACGGCGTGCAGCAGGGCCTCGTTGGACAGGTGCTCCAGCACCGAGTCCTCCGGGGAGGCCTCGACCTCGTTGGAGTCGAGCATCTCCCCGGTGGAGACCTCCATGCGGTGCCGGCTGGACTTGAAGTGGTCGGCGACCAGGTTGCGGGCGATGGTCACCAGCCACGCCCCGAAGTCCCGGCCCTGCCAGCTGAAGGTGGTGATGCGGCGCAGCGCGCGGACGAAGGTCTCGCTGGTGAGGTCCTCGGCCAGGGCCCGGGTCGACACGCGGTAGTAGATGTACCGGAAGACCGTGTCGCAGTAGATGCGGTAGAGCTCGCCGAAGGCGTCGGCGCTGCCCTCCTGCGCCTGGCGGACCAGGTGCACCATCGCCTCGGACTCGCCGTCGCCGGCGACCGGGCCGCCGGAGCGGTCCGCGGTGCCCGAGCCGCCGCCGTGCCGGGCGCCGCCGGAGCGGGTGCCCGCGGCGTGCGCGCCGCGCCCCGTGCCGTCCCCGGCCACGACCCGGATGGCCTCGCGCAGCATGAGCAGGCCGCGCTCCTGGCGGTCCAGCAGCGACGCCGACGACGGCATGGGCACGTGCGTGGACAGCACCTGCGTGGACAGCGAGCCGGTGCCGGCGAACGGGTCGCCCCCCACCTTCGCGCTGTATCCGTTGAGTCCGAAGTTGTCCCGGTACACGTGTCTCCCGTGGCTCGGTTCTATAGCGGGCCTGTTTTCAGATGGCCTTGTAGCTCATTGAGAAGCCTCTAGTAGCAGAGTGTTCCGCCTCGATCACCGATCGTAGGGTTCCCCATCGTACGGAATCAGGGTGGACCCGTGCGGGTGATTCCGGCTATTACACCCACAGGAAACACCCTCCTGTACAGGAAGTCCGGTTTAGGTCCGCTCACTGGACCACGTGTGTCCGGAGGACTTTAGAGGACTTCCAGCGGCCCCGCGCAAGGGTTGCGCAGGGGACCTTCAGGAGGTCGGGGGCATGAGGGTGTTGTCGACGGACGGTGACGAGCCGTCGCTCTCAGTCGCCGTGAGCCGCTGTCAGTCGCGGTCGCCGGACCAGTGCGCCGCGGCCGCGGCGGCTCCGGCGGCGACCGCGCCGACCGCCGCGGCGGCACCGGCGACCGGCAGGCCGACGCCGGCGCGCCGCGTCGTCCGGTAGTCGACGACCGCCCAGTCGTGATGCCGCGCGTGTCGCCGCAGCGCGCGGTCGGGGTTCACCGCCACCGGGTGTCCCACCAGGGACAGCAGCGGCAGGTCGTTCGCGGAGTCGCTGTAGGCGTAGCAGTGTGCGAGGTCCAGAGCCCGCTCCCGGGCGAGCCTGGCGACCTCCCGGGCCTTGTCCGGACCGTGCAGCAGCGGGCCGGCGATGCGGCCGGTGTAGACGCCGTCCACGGCCTCCGGCCGGGTCGCCAGCGCGCCGGTGAGCCCGAGCTGCCGGGCGATCACCTGCGCCAGTTCGATCGGCGCGGCGGTCACCAGCCACACCTCTTTGCCGTTGAGCAGATGCGCCTCGCTCAGCGCGCGGGTGCCCGGCCAGATCTTGTCCGCCAGGTAGTCGTCGAAGACCGCTTCGCAGATCTTCTCCATGCGGGCCACCTCATGGCCCTTCACGAAGTCCAGCGCGTGCTCCTGCACGTCGTCCAGCAGTCCGGACTGCTCGCCGAAGACCCGGAACCGGACCTGGCGCATGGCGTGCCCGGCGATCTCGCGCTTGGTCACCATGCCGTGCGCGGTCAGTCCGCGGGCGAGATGGAACAGGGAGGCTCCCTGGACCAGTGTGTTGTCCAGGTCGAAGAACGCCGCGGAGTGCACAATGCGCCCAGCAGTCTCGGTGCCCATGCGGCCAAGCCTAAGCCCCCTGCGTGACTGATAGATGTCGCGCGCGTGTTCTCCGTAGGCTTTCGCCGTGATGAGACTCTTCAAGCGCCCCGGCGGCTCCCCCGTGACCGTGACCCTCGTCGGCAAGCCCGGCTGCCACCTGTGCGACGACGCGCGTGCCGTCGTGCGGACGGTGGCCGCCGAGACCGGCGCCGATGTCGAGGAGCTAGACATCACCGCCGAGGACTTCGACCCCGCGCTGAAAGCGGAGTACTGGGAACAGATCCCCGTCACCCTGGTGAACGGCCGGCGACACGACTTCTGGCGGGTCGACGCCGAGCGGCTCCGCAAGGCGATCGGCGCCGCCGCGCGCGGCTGAAAAAGCCTCTGGAGCAGAGTGATCCACAGCACTGGCTGCCCGATTTGGTAACCATTCAGCCGTCAGTTGTCCCGACAATTAGGGCATCCCGCCATCGTGTGACCGCCGAGACTTTGTGCATGCGTTCACAAACGCCTATCGTGCATGGCAGGAGGAACAAGCGCGCAACCACGGCGCGGACGCCTCTGCGGCCGCATATTTGGCCAGGGCACCCCGAGGGGGCCCGAGACCGCGCGGTCGTCGAGCTTCACAGCTGCCAGACACTTGGAACCACAGCACGACGGCAACGCCGGGCGCGAGCGCGATGAGGAGCAGCGTGGCCAGCACGAGCAGCAACGCGTCGGGCGGCACAGGTCCGGACTCCCGTTCCGGAAACGGATCCTCGCTGCGTTCCCACCGGCAGGGCATCCCGGAGGCCACGGTCGCGCGGCTCCCGGTCTACCTGCGGGCCCTGATCAGCATGCAGGAGCGCGGGATCATCACCGTCTCCAGCGAAGAGCTGGCAGCCTCCGCGGGCGTCAACTCCGCCAAACTCCGCAAGGACTTCTCCTACCTCGGCTCCTACGGGACGCGCGGGGTGGGCTATGAGGTCTCCTTCCTCGTCTACCAGATCTCCCGGGAACTCGGGCTGACCCAGGACTGGGCCGTGGCCATCATCGGCATCGGCAACCTGGGCCACGCGCTGGCCAACTACGGAGGGTTCGCCTCGCGCGGCTTCCGGGTGGCGGCCCTGTTCGACGCCGACCCCGCCCTCACCGGCTCGGTGGTGGCCGGGGTGCGCGTCCGGCATGCGGACGAACTGGAATCGGCGATCCGCGGCCTTGGAATCTCGATCTTCGTGATCTCCACCCCCGCGCCCGCCGCCCAGCCCGTCGCCGACCGGCTGGTCGCGGCCGGGATCACCTCGATCCTGAACTTCGCGCCGGTGGTCTTGAACGTGCCCGAGGGAGTGGACGTGCGCAAGGTGGACCTGTCCATCGAGCTGCAGATCCTCGCCTTCCATGAGCAGCGCAAGGGCGGGCACGCGCTGCCGCAGGCCGGGGCGGACCCGGCGGCTCCCGACGGCGGCGGGAAGACCGCCGGCGGACCGGCCGCGGCGTCCCCCGACCGTTCAGAGCTCGACTCCTCCTTGATCGACACCGGGATTCCCTCGTGAGCCTTCTAGCCGTAGGACTGTCTCACCGGTCCGCACCGCACGCGCTTCTGGAGCGCGCGGCCCTGAGCACCGAGCGCACCGGAAAACTCCTGGCCGACCTCGCCGCGTCCCCGAACGTGCACGAGGCCGCGGCCCTGGCCACCTGCAACCGCATCGAGGTCTACGCCGGCGTCGAGAAGTTCCACGCCGCGGTGACCGAGATCACCGAGCTGCTGTCGGTGCACACCGGCGTGGCGCCGGCGGAGCTGACCCAGCACTTGTACGTGCACTACGACGGCCGCGCGGTGCAGCACCTGTTCACCGTCGCCTGCGGCCTGGACTCCATGGTGGTCGGCGAGCCGCAGATCCTCGGCCAGATCCGCACCGCCCTGGCCACCGCCCAGGAGCACGGCACCGCCGGGCGCGCGCTGAACGACGCGATGCAGCAGGCGCTGCGCGTCGGCAAGCGCGCGCACAGCGAGACCGGCCTGGACCGGGCCGGACAGTCGGTGGTGTCGGTGGCGCTGGAGGCCGCGTACGCGGCGCTCGGCGTCGAGGGCCCGGACGATCTGCGGGTCCTGATCATCGGCGCCGGTTCCATGGCCGCTTTGGCGGCCGCGTCACTGAATCGGGCCGGCGTCCGTCATATGGTCGTGGCGAATCGCACGCACGAGAGGGCCGAGCATCTGGCGGCGCAGTACGGCGGCGTCGCCGTGCCGATGGCCCAGATCGCGCCGGCGCTCGCCGAGGTCGACCTGGTGGTCGCCTGCACCGGCGCGCCGGGGTACGTGATCACCGGCGACATGCTGGAGCGTTCCGCGCCCGGCCGCCCGGTGGCGCTGGTCGACCTGGCGCTGCCGCGCGACGTCGACCCGGCGGTCCGGGAGCTGGCCGGCGTGCACGTCGTGGACCTGGAACGGGTCGCCCAGGACGGCAGCGCGCAGGCCGCCGGCGCCGCCCAGGAGATAGGCGCGGTCCGCGACCTGGTGCTCGGCGAGGTCGAGGCCTACGCCTCCGCCCAGCGCGCGGAGGCCGTCGCGCCGACCGTCGCCGCCCTGCGGGTGATGGCCGCCGACGTCGTCCGCGCCGAACTGGAGCGGCTGCGGGGCAAGACCCCCGGGCTCGGCGACAAGGACCGCGCCGAGGTCGAGCAGACCGTGCGCCGCGTGGTCGACAAGCTTCTCCACGTGCCGACCGTGCGCGTGAAACAACTCGCCGGCGCGCCCGGCGGGTCCTCCTACGCCGAGGCGCTGCGTGAGCTCTTCGGCCTCGATCCGGCCTCGGTGGAGGCCGTCAGCGCGGCGAACGCCGCGGGCACGACGAATGAGGTGTCAGCATGAGCGGGAGTCCGGCCGACGAAGGCTCGCCCGCGCCAGGCCCTGAGCGGGCCCTGAGGCTGGGCACCCGGGCCAGCACCCTGGCCCTGGCGCAGTCCGGGATGGTCGCCGAGGCGTTGACCGCGGCCACCGGGCGGGCTGTGGAGCTGGTCCACGTGACCACGTACGGCGACACCTCGCGCGAGGCGCTGTCCGTCATCGGCGGGACCGGCGTGTTCGTCAACGCTCTGCGAGAGGCGATCTACGCCGGCGACGTCGACTTCGCGGTGCACTCGCTGAAGGACCTGCCGACCGCGGCGCCCGAGGGGCTGCACCTGGCGGCGATCACCGAGCGCGCGGCCGTGAACGACGCGCTGGTGGCCCGGGACGGCCTGAAACTGGCCGACCTGCCGGCCGGGGCGAAGGTCGGGACCGGCGCGGCGCGGCGGATGGCGCTGCTGAAGATGATCCGCCCGGATCTGGAGATCGTGCCGATCCGCGGCAACGTCGACACCCGCGTGAACCACGTGCGCTCCGGCGATCTGGACGCGGTCGTGGTGGCGCTGGCCGGACTGCAGCGCCTCGGCCGTGCCGAGGAGGCCACGGAGGTCTTCGGACCCGATGTGATCCTGCCCTCGCCGGGACAGGGCGCGCTGGCCGTGGAGTGCAAGGACCCGGAGCTCGCCGAGCTGCTCGCGGTGCTGGATTCCCCGCTCACCCGGGCCGCGGTGGTCGCCGAGCGCACGATGCTGGCGGTGCTGGAGGCCGGGTGTTCGGCTCCGGTGGGTGGCCACGCGATCGCCTTGGATGACAACGTTTTGTCGTTGACCGGGGTGGTTGCTACCGTCAGCGGGTCCCGCGGCCTGCGGCTTTCCCACGCGGGCGCGGTCTCCGAGCCCGAGGCTCTGGGACGGCGGGTGGCCCAGGCGCTGCTCGCCGACGGCGCCGCCGAGCTGATGGAGGCCGGCGCGTGACGGAGATGGTGAAGGTCCTGGAGGTCCTGGAGGGCGCCGGCGGCGTCCGCGGGGTTTCCGCGCAAGATGACAAGACGGACGGTGGGGGTGAGGCAGGCATGGTGACGACTACTCAGCGAGGTTCGGCCTCTGCGCTCGATTCCTGCGCGACGACGGCGTTGCTCGCCTTCGTCGGCGCCGGTCCCGGTGATCCGGAGCTGCTGACCCTGCGCGCCGTGGCGCTGCTGGCCGGCGCCGACGTGATCGCCGCCGAGGCCGGCCTGCTGGAGCGGCTCAGCACTCACCTGAACCCGGACGCCACGCTGGTGCCGGTGGTGGAGAACGAGCGCGGCGAGCTGGGGGAGCTGGGAGACGCGACCGTCTCGCTGACCCCGGCCTCGCGGATGAAGAACCTGCTCTCCGAGGTGGCCGCCGGCCGCCGCGTGGTGCGGCTGACCTCCGGGGACCCGGGCCTGTCCGGCGTGGTGGCGGCCGAGGCCGCGCTGTGCGCCAAGGCCGGCGTGGTCTACGAGATCGTCCCGGGCGTCGCGGTCTCCACCGCGGTGCCGCTGTACGCCGGCATCTCGCTGGGCCGCTCCTCGGGCCAGGGCGGCGTGCGCATCCGCTCGCTGGCCGACGTCGCGGACTCCGCCGGCAAGCCCGGCGCCGGACCGCTCGGCACGCACGAGACGCTGGTCATGGTGGGCCCGGCGCACCTGCTGGAGGCGGCCGCGGCCGCGCTGCAGGCGACCGGCCTGGCCAAGGCGACCACCCCGGTCGCGGTGACCGCCGACGGCTCGATGACCACCCAGCGCACCGTGGCCTCCACCCTGGCCCGGGTCGCGATCGAGGCCTCCGCGCTGATCGCGGCCGGCGGCGAGGTGGTCGTGGTGGTCGGCGCCGCCGTCGCCGACCGGGCCGCGCTGTCCTGGTATGAGACCAAGCCGCTGTTCGGCTGGAAGGTCCTGGTGCCGCGCACCAAGGAGCAGGCCGAAGGGCTCTCGCACCGGCTGCGCACCTACGGCGCGGTCTCGCACGAGGTGCCGACCATCGCCGTGGAGCCGCCGCGCACCCCGCAGCAGATGGAGCGCGCGGTCAAGGGTCTGGTGACCGGCCGCTACGAGTGGGTCGCGTTCACGTCGCAGAACGCTGTGAAGGCGATCCGCGAGAAGTTCGAGGAGTACGGCCTGGACGCCCGCGCGTTCGCCGGGATAAAGGTCGCGGCGGTCGGCGAGCAGACGGCGGCGGCGCTGGTCGCCTTCGGCGTGCAGCCGGACCTGGTGCCCTCCGGCGAGCAGTCGGCGGCCGGGCTCCTGGAGGACTTCCCGGCCTACGACCCGGTCTTCGACCCGATCGAGCGGGTCTTCCTGCCCCGGGCGGACATCGCCACCGACACCCTCATCGCCGGCCTGATCGAGCTGGGCTGGGAGGTCGACGACGTGACCGCCTACCGGACGGTGCGCGCAGCGCCGCCGCCGGCCGAGGTCCGCGAGGCGATCAAGGGCGGCGGCTTCGACGCGGTCCTGTTCACCTCCTCCTCCACGGTCCGCAACCTGGTCGGCATCGCCGGCAAGCCGCACGCGGCGACCGTGATCGCCTGCATCGGCCCGCAGACCGCGAAGACCGCCGAGGAGCACGGACTGCGCGTGGACGTCATGGCGCCCTCGGCGTCGGTGACGGCGCTGGCCGACGCGCTGGCGGCGTTCGGCGAGTCGCGCCGGCTGTCCGCGCTGTCCGCGGGCGAGCCGCTCTACCGGCCCTCCGAGCGCCGGCCCGGCGGACGGCGGCGCTCCGCGCGCTGAGGTCCTCGGCGAGCCGACGCCGGCCGCACGGAACCGGCAGGTTAACCGGCAATGAGTTGCGCCCGTGGGACGGAAGTGGTCAGGTAGTCCCTATGAGCAGTGGCTTCGCGGACGACGTCTACCTGCCGCAGCCGGATCCGGACGCCCAGGACCCGCTGGAGCAGCTGGACGGCGCCGACACGTTGATTTCGGGCCCGGACGAACTGGACACCGGGTACTCCCCGCCGGAGCGCCCGAGGGCGCTGCGCGATCCGGAGACCATGGACGAGCGCCTCGCCGAGGAGGTGCCGGACGACGAGGACCTCCCGGAGGACTGGGACGGCCTCGGCGACTACGCCGGCGGCGACGGCGAGCTGCTGGGCGACCAGGTCGGCGGACGGCGTTCCGGCCGGCTGATGGCGCCCGACGAGGGCTCGCACTCCGGCGGCAACGCCGATCTGTCGGCGCAGGACGTCGGCATCGACGGCGGCGCGGCCTCCGCGGAGGAGGCGGCGATGCACGTCGTGGACGATGAGGAACTGGACGAGGAATACGACGACGCCGTCGACTGAACTCCTTCCCTGCCCCACCTCCCTCGCCTTCCTCGCCGTTCCATCTCCTTCGCTGTTCTCCGGTGGTTTGCATCCCTCGCCGACGGCCGGTGGCGGCGGCCGCAGCGTCGCGCACGGAACACGCGGGGGCGTCTCGCGGGCGAAAAACCGCGAGTACCCTCAAATGTATGAGCTTCCCGCTGGACCGCCCCCGCCGCCTGCGCACCACCCCGGCCATGCGCCGGCTCGCCGCCGAGACCCGTCTGCACCCGGCCGACTTCATCCTGCCGCTGTTCGTCAAGGAGACGATCACCGAGCCGGCGCCGATCACCTCGATGCCCGGGGTCCTGCAGCACACGCTGGCGTCGGTGCGGAAGGCCGCGGCCGAGGCGGTCGCCGAAGGGCTCGGCGGCATCATGCTGTTCGCCGTCCCGGCGGAGAAGGACGCGCGCGGCACGACCGGCACCGACCCCGACGGAATCCTGCAGCGGACCCTGGCCGAAGTCCGCGACGAGGTCGGCGACCGCATCGTCGTCATGTCGGATCTGTGCCTGGATGAATTCACCGATCACGGACATTGCGGAGTCATCCGGGAAGACGGCACCGTCGACAATGACGCCACCTTGGAGCGCTATGCGGAAATGGCCGTCCGCCAGGCCGCGGCCGGCGCGCATATGGTCGGTCCGAGCGGGATGATGGACGGGCAGGTAGCCGTAATCCGCCGCGCTCTGGACGAATCGGGCTTTCAGGACACCGCCATACTCGCCTATTCCGCGAAATACGCGAGCGCCTTCTTCGGTCCCTTCCGTGAGGCCGTCGAGTCCAGCCTGGAGGGCGACCGGCGCACTTATCAGCAGGACCCGGCCAATGCCCGCGAATCCCTGCGGGAAGTCCGCCTCGACATCGAGGAGGGCGCGGACATGGTCATGGTCAAGCCCGCGCTGTCCTATCTGGACATCGTCCGCCAGGTCGCGGACATCTCCGAGGTTCCGGTAGCCGCCTACCAGGTCTCCGGCGAGTACGCGATGGTCGAGGCCGCGGCCGCCGCGGGCTGGCTGGACCGGGAGCGGACCATCCTGGAGACGCTGACCTCGGTGCGCCGGGCGGGCGCCACTTCGGTGCTGACGTACTGGGCCGTGGAGGCCGCGCGCATGCTTTAGGAAAGCCTCCCGCTTCGGAGCGCACCCTGCCTCGAACCCCCTCATCCCTTGCCGGACCCTTGCCTGACCCCGGTGGATAGGATGCGGGGGTTCGTATACTTTTACGGCGGGCTTCCCGCACCAGCAACAGGTGGATATCCAACGCCGCGATCACACCCCCGGTTTACCTGCGACAACAGATAAAAGATCTTGAGATTCCAAGATCTTTCCGCCTTCTTCAGTGATCTTGCCGAATTCCCGGATCGGGTGCCTCTAGCAGGTCCGTAGGTCATTTGACATCGATTTTGTTGCCGATCCGTGATCGCTTTTCCCCCTATGTTGGGCCACTGTATGCAGGAGTGGTCGTGAGCCACCCTCGGCGCCACTGCCAGTCCTTCCGCGTGCTGTCGGCTGCGCTCACAACCGCGACCGGCCCGGATCCACACACCGAGCCGGCTCCGTCGAAGGGGAGGGCTCTTGATGGCCGTCAGAAATACCCGAAAAATCGTGGCGATAGCGGGTGTGCTCGCTGTCCTCGCGTCCGCCGCCGCGTGTGGGAGCTCGAAGAAGAGCTCCAACGGCAACGGCGCGACGAACCCGGTCACGTCGGCCAGCAGCTCGTCTGCACCGGCCAAGCAGGGCGGCGTCGCACACGTCGCGGAGTGGCCGGCCGGCTCGAGCCCGGACGCGATCTGGCCGTTCATGAGCAGCGAGCAGCTGAGCACTCAGAACGCGGGCCAGTTCCAGTACTACTTCTACCGCCCGCTGTATTTCGTCGGCCTCAACGACAAGCTCGCGGTCAACTACGACATGGGTCCGGCGGAGAAGCCGACCTGGAGCGCGGACGGCCTGACCATCACGGTTCCGCTGAAGTCGACCTGGAACTGGAGCAACGGCGAGAAGGTCACCGGCCAGGACGTCCAGTTCTGGCTGAACATGATGAAGGCCGAGGAGAAGAACTCGGGCTACTACAGCCCGCCGAACGCGGCCGCGGCGGTCAACTACCTGCCGGACAACGTCAAGTCCACGACGGTCAGCGACTCCAGCATCAGCATCACGTTCGACCAGCAGTACAACCAGAACTACATCGTCGGCAACGCCCTGCAGACGGTCACGCCGATGCCGCTGGCCTGGGACGTCACCGACGGCAACGGGACCAAGGGCAAGTGTTCGACGGACACCCTGACCTCCCCGACCCTGCAGGCCGACTGCGACGCGGTCTGGAAGTACATGAACGCGGCCGGCAAGGACGTCAAGACTTTCGCCAGCAACCCGCTGTGGAAGATCGTCGACGGCCCGTGGGTTCTGAAGGACTTCAACGCCACCTCCGGCGGGTTCTCCATCGTGCCGAACACCAAGTTCACCGGCGAGCACAAGCCGGTCCTGGACGAGGTCGACTTCGTGCCGTTCCAGAGCCAGGACGCGGAGTGGACGGCCCTGAAGGCCGGCTCGACCGCCGCGAACTCGCTGCAGATCGGCGTGTTCCCGAACGCCGACTCCCCGCAGTACAACGGTGACAACCTGCAGGCGGGCAACCCGCTGCTCTCGGCCGGGTACGACGTCGAGAAGGGTCCGCTGCTGGACTCGATCGGCTACTACCAGGTGAACTTCGGCTCCAAGAACCACGGGAACCTGTTCAAGCAGCCGTACTTCACCAAGGCGCTGCAGGACGACATGGACCAGACCGGCGCCATCAAGGGCCCGTACAAGGGGTGGGGCTACCCGACCACCGGCATCGTGCCCGGCTACCCCGACGGCAACGTTCTGTCCCCGGCCGCCAAGGCCGCCGCGGCGACCTTCAACCCGACCGAGGCCAAGTCGCTGATGCAGGCGCACGGCTGGGATCTGTCGACCACCCCGGCCACCTGCAAGACCCCCGGTACCGGTGACAACCAGTGCGGCGCGGGCATCAACGCCGGCGACAAGGCGGAGTTCACGCTGGAGTACCCCTCGGCGCACTCGGCCATGGACACCATGCTGGCCTCCTACAAGCAGACCGCGGCCCAGTCCGGCATCGGGATCACCCTGACCACCAAGACCCAGAACACCCTGGGCGGCGAGCTGGTCGGCTGCGACCCCAGCACCCCGGCGGGCTGCCAGTGGGACGCGATTCTTTACGGCGGCTGGGTGTTCTCGCTGAACCCGACCGCGGACTCGCTGCTGACCACCGGCGCCGGCTCGAACATCTTCGGGTTCTCCGACCCGAAGTTCGACGCCGCGGTGGCCAAGACCATCAAGAGCAGCGACCCGCAGGCCTGGTACGACTACGAGGCCTACGCCTCCAGCATCTCCCTGCCGCTGATCTTCATGAACAACGACATCTGGCCGTTCGCCGTGGCGAAGAACTTCCACGACTCCGGTCAGGACGCGTTCCAGGGCTTCGAGCCTGAGTTCTGGTACTACACCCAGTGACCAAGCGCACTGACGTCACCGCGACCCCCGGCGGGGGGTCGCGGTGACCACCTACCTGATCCGCCGATTCTTCCAGTCGATCGTGACGCTGTTCATCGTCTCGCTCGCCACGTTCGGCATGATGCACATGATGCCCAACGGCGTGGCGCGGGCGATGCTGGGGAAGAACTACAACCCGCAGAGCCTGGCGGTCCTGAACCACAAGCTGGGGCTGGACCGCCCGCTGATCGTGCAGTACGGGCACTGGCTCGACCGGCTGGCCCTGCACTTCGACCTGGGCTACAGCTACCAGCGCAACCAGAGTGTCAATGATCTGCTGAAGGAAACGCTGGGGCAGTCGATCTACATCGTCGGCCTGGCCCTGCTGTTCACGATCGTCCTCTCGGTCCCGCTGGGCGTGGTGCAGGCCACCCGCCGCAACTCGGTCACCGACTACACCATCACCACGTTCTCCTTCATCGGCTACGCGGTCCCGGTGTTCTTCCTCGGCGTCGTGCTGCGCGACCTGTTCCAGGTGCAGTTCCACCTGATCCCGATCGCCAACCAGATCGACTCCTTCCACGCCGCGTTCTCCCAGCCGGCCCAGATGATCCTGCCCGTGGCCACACTGGTGGTCAGCGGGGTGGCCGGATACAGCCGGTACATGCGCTCCTCGATGCTCGACGAGCTCACCCAGGACTACGTGCGCACGGCGATCGCCAAGGGCGCGACCAAGCGCCGCGTGCTCTACGGGCACGTGCTGCGCAACGCGATGATCCCCATGATCACCCTGGTCGGCCTGTCCCTGCCGGCCCTGGTCGGCGGCGCGCTGCTGGTGGAGCAGATCTTCAACATCCAGGGCATCGGCGTGCTGACCATCAACGCCGCGCTGCAGAACGACTTCGTGATCGTCCTGGGCACCACGATGCTCACGGCGCTGGTGACGGTCATCGGGTCGCTGGTGGCCGACATCTCCTACGCCGCCCTGGACCCACGAGTAAGGCTCACCTGATGGACGAGATCGCCGTCGAATCCCCCGGAGCGGGGGAGAGTTTCCCGTCGACCGAGCAGATGCTGGGCCTGGAGCCGACCGAGAAGCCGCGCTCGATGTTCCGCCGCGGTCTGGAGGTCTTCCTGGAGAACCGGTTGGCCGTGGTCGCCTTCGGCGTGCTGGTTTTCTACGTCGTGCTGTGCTTCCTGGGACCGCTGGTCTACCACGGCAACACCTCGAACGTGCAGATGGACGAGATCACCCTGGCGCCGGGCCCCAGCCACCCGCTGGGCACCGACCAGAACGGCGTGGACGAGCTCGGCAAGCTGATGAAGGCCGGCCAGATCTCGCTGGAGATCGGCATCGCCTCCGGCGTGCTGGCCTCGGTGATCGGCATGCTGTACGGCGCGATCGCCGGCTACGTCGGCGGCTGGGTGGACTCGATCATGATGCGCACGATCGACGCGCTGCTGTCGATCCCGCTCATCTTCGCGCTGATCTACATCGCCTCCACGCGCGGGCGCACCAAGATGGTGTTCATCCTGGTGATCGCGCTGACCAGCTGGTTCGGCCTGACCCGCCTGACCCGCGGGGACACGCTGACCATCAAGGTGCGCGACTACGTGGCCGCCTGCCGGATGATGGGCGGGCGCAGCCCGCGGATCATCTTCCGGCACATCCTGCCGAACACCATCGGCACCACGATCGTGAACACCTCGCTGTCCATCGCGAACTCGGTCTTCGCCTTGTCCGTGCTCAGTTACATCGGGCTGGGACTGCAGGCGCCGAACGACGACTGGGGCGGGATGTTCGCGAACGGATCCAGCTATCTGGACCAGAACTTCTGGTGGATGATCTATCCGCCGGGCGTGTCCATCGTGCTGATCATCATCTCCTGCAACTTCATCGGAGACGCCCTGCGCGACGCCTTCGAGACCCGGCTCCAGAAGCGGTGAGGCGGCCATGGCACTTCTAGAGGTCCAGAACCTCCACACCCAGATCAAGCTGAAGCGCTCGGTGGTCCAGGCCGTCGACGGCATCAGCTTCACCGTCGAGGCCGGGGAGACCATCGGCATCGTCGGGGAGTCCGGCTCGGGCAAGACCATGACCGCGATGTCGATCATGCGCCTGCTGCCCAACGGCGGCTCCAGCCCGGACGGCAGCATCTTCCTGGACGGCCGGGACCTGCTGCAGCTCGACGAGGACCAGATGGCCAAGGTCCGCGGCAACGACGTCGGAATGATCTTCCAGGATCCGATGACCTCGCTGAACCCGACGATGACCATCGGCAAGCAGATCGCCGAGTCGGTCCGGATCCACCGCGGCGCGAGCAAGGCCGAGGGCCACGACCGCGCGATCGAGGTGCTCTCGCTGGTCGGCATGCCCTCCCCGGCGCAGCGCGCCCGGGACTATCCGCACCAGCTCTCCGGCGGCATGCGCCAGCGCGCGATGATCGCCATCGCGCTGGCCAACGAGCCCAAGCTCCTGATCGCCGACGAGCCGACCACCGCGCTCGACGTGACCGTGCAGAAGCAGATCCTGGAGCTGATCGACGGCCTGCGCGAGCGCCTGGGCATGGCGGTCATCCTGGTCACGCACGACCTCGGCGTCATCGCCGGGCGCGCGGACCGGGTGAACGTGATGTACGCCGGCCGGATCGTGGAGACCACGACCACCGAGCGGCTGTACTCCAATCCGCGGCACCCCTACACCGAGGCGCTGTTCGACTCGCTGCCCGAGCGCGGCGCGGACAGCGGCACCCGGCTGTACTCGATCCCCGGCATGCCGCCGGACCTCACCAGGCCGCCGGCCGCCTGCCGGTTCGCGGCGCGGTGCCGGTACGCGCAGGACGACTGCCGCGCGCAGGACCCGCCCTCCCGCGTCGACGAGGTGGGCCACGAGTTCGCCTGCTTCCACCCGGTCGGCGCCGCCGAGCGCTCCAGCCAGGAGGCGGTGGTCACCCTCACCGACCGCACCACGGCCGAGGTGCTGCCGTCGGCGGAGCTGGGCGAGGTGCTGCTGGAGGTCACCGACCTGGTCAAGGACTTCCCGATCACCAAGGGTTTCCTGCGCCGGCAGATCGGCTCGGTCAGCGCGGTGGCCGGGGTGTCCTTCAGCATCCGCAAGGGCGAGACCGTGGGCCTGGTCGGGGAATCCGGCTGCGGCAAGACCACGGTGGCCAAGCTGATCGCCGGGCTGGAGGACACCACCTCCGGCTCGATGCAGCTGGGCGGGGCGGACCTGGCGGCGCTGAAGCCGGGCGAGCGGCGCAAGTACAGCCGCGACGTCCAGCTGATGTTCCAGGACAGCTACGCCGCGATGGACCCGCGTATGCGGGTGCGCACCGTGGTCCGCGAGCCGCTGGACATCCAGAAGGTTGGGGACAAGGAGTCCCGGGACGCCCGGATCCAGGAGCTGTTCGAGCAGGTCGGTCTGCCGGCCTCGGCGCTGGAGCGGTACCCGCACGAGTTCTCCGGCGGCCAGCGGCAGCGCGTCGGCTTCGCCCGGGCGCTCGCGCCGGCGCCGAGGCTGATCGTCGCCGACGAGCCGGTCTCGGCGCTGGACGTCTCGATCCAGTCGCAGGTCCTGAACCTGATGAAGGACGTACAGGCCGAGCACGGGCTGTCCTACCTGTTCATCTCGCACGACCTGTCGGTGGTCCGCTACGTGTCCGACCGCATCGGCGTGATGTACCTGGGCAAGCTGGTGGAGATCGGTCCGGCCGAGTCGGTGTACTCCCGGCCCGTCCACCACTACACCCGGGGTCTGCTGGACACCATCCCGGTGGCCGATCCGGAGACGGAGAAGGCCAAGGCCCGCAGCGGCATCGTCGGCGAGCTGCCGAGCGCGATCAACCCGCCCTCGGGCTGCCGGTTCCGCACCCGGTGCCCGGCGGCGCAGGAGATCTGCGGGCAGTCCGAACCGCCGCTGGTGCCCTACGGCAGCGACGGGCATCAGGCCGCGTGCCACTTCCCGATCTGGGAGTAGCGAAGGTCACACCGTGGCGGTAAGGGCTCCACGGCACGGAGGGCCTGACGCCCTCTCACATTGTGGACACAAACAAAGATCGCTACGGTGAGGACACCGGGTTCGCGTGAGCATCCGCGTACCCGGTGTCTTTTTTTACCCATATGCGTGTACTGCCCGCTATGGACCTTTCACGGTGTGTATCAGGGTTTATAACTAGAGATCACTTCGTGCCCCTTTCGTGATCGATTTCCCGGGAAACATCCGCGACCCTGGAACCAACGGGCTCGACGACATCTACGCCCGATTGGCCGGGTTGTGGGTTTTCGAGCACGGAGGATCAGGCATGGGTGCCTTCATAGTTCGCAGGCTTCTGAACTATGTGGTCTTGGTGTTCGTCGCCACGTCGCTGGCGTACCTGGGCGCGTCCTCGGCGTTCCACCCCAAGGACATGTACCTGCAGAAGAACCCGCCGACCCCGGCCGTGGTCATGTACCACGAGCTGGACCAGCGCAACGAGAACCCGCAGAAGCCGGTGCTCGAGCGCTACGCGCACTGGGTCGGCGGCGTCGCCCACGGCGACTTCGGCCAGACCTGGCAGCTGGACTCGGTCGGCAAGCACTTCTCGATCAGCGTGTGGGTCACCGTGCGCCTGGTCAGCGTCGCGGCCATCCTCTCGGCCGTCCTCGGGATCCTGATCGGCTCCTTCCAAGCCGTCAGACAGTACAAGTTCAGTGATCACGCGATCACCTTCGGGTCCTACATCGTCTTCGCGATGCCGGTCTTCGTGCTGGCGCCGCTGCTGAAGCTGATCGCGGTCCAGGTGAACAAGGCGGTCGGCGGCGACACCCCGTTCCTGCAGTACCAGGGCGAGATCGACCCGAACGCCAGCGGCTTCTTCGGGCAGCTGTTCAGCCGCGCCGACCACCTGCTGCTGCCGACCATCTCGCTGACGCTGGGGCTGATCGCCTTCTACAGCCGCTATCAGCGCGGCCAGATGCTCGACGTCCTGGGCTCGGACTTCCTGCGCACGGCACGGGCCAAGGGCCTGACGAAGGGCCGGGCGATCCTCAAGCACGGCGTGCGCACCGCGGTCATCCCGGTCATGACGCTGGTGACCTACTCCACGATCCTGACCTTCGCCGGCGCGATCATCACCGAGCGGGTCTTCGGCTGGAACGGCCTGGGTTCCTGGTTCACCGACGCGACGAACCACTCCGACGTGAACTCGGTGGCGGTGATCACCCTGTTCTCCGCGGTGCTGGTGCTGATCGCCGGGATGCTCTCGGACGTCATCACCGCCGTGCTCGACCCCCGGGTCCGGCTGTGACGCCTCCGCTGATCCCCGCCCCCGCGAGCACTCGCGCCAGCCACCGAAGGGCCCTGTGATGACCGCTCCGACCCCGGCCGACACCGTCGCCGAGTCCGTCGAGACCCTGGCGGCCGTCCCGCGCGGCTCCGGGCGCACCGCCCTGGTCTGGCGCCGGTTCCGCCGCAACACCTTCGCCATGGTGGGCCTGGTCGGCCTGGTGCTGCTGTTCGCTTTCGCGTTCCTCGGCCCTTTGCTGACCCACTGGTCGCCGGGCGACATCGACCTGATCAACACCCAGTCCGGGCCGACCGGCGACCACTTCTTCGGCACCGACGACGTCGGCCACGACATGTTCGCCCAGACCGTCTCCGGGATGCAGAAGTCGCTGATCATCGGTCTGCTGGTGGCGCTGCTGTCCACGGGCTCGGCGGGCCTGCTGGGCACCGCCGCGGCCTACTTCGGCGGCTGGTGGGAGAAGGCCATCAGCTGGCTGACCGACCTGTTCCTGGTCGTGCCCTCGCTGCTGATGCTGATCATCCTCTCGCCGTACTTCCAGGGCGCGAGCTGGCTGGTGCTGGTGCCGATGATCGCGGTGTTCAGCTGGATGATCACCTCGCGGGTGGTGCGCGGCATGACGCTGACCATCCGGGAGCGGGAGTTCGTGCGCGCCGCCCGGTACATGGGCGTGCCGTCCTGGACGATCATCCGCCGGCACATCCTGCCCAACATCTCCTCGATCCTGATCGTCGACTACACGCTGAACGTGGGCGCTGCGATCGTCACCGAGTCGTTCCTGTCCTTCCTGGGCTTCGGTATCCAGAGCCCGAACGTCTCGCTGGGCACCGTGATCAATGACGGGGCGCAGTTCGCCTCCACCGACCAGTGGTACCTGTTCGTGTTCCCGGCCTCGGTCCTGGTGCTGATCATCCTGTGCGTCAACTTCATCGGGGACGGCCTGCGCGACGCCCTCGACCCCAACTCGACGGGAGCCTCGGCCCGATGAGCCGGAATCTGCTGCTGACCGACGCCTCCGGGCGCCCCGCCGACCCGGCGCCGTCCGGCTCCCCGCTGCTGTCCGTCCAGGACCTGCACGTCACCTTCGGCTCCGAGGCCGGGGACGTGCGCGCGGTGCGCGGCGTCAGCTACGACCTGTACCCGGGCGAAGTGCTGGGCATCGTCGGCGAGTCCGGCTCCGGCAAGTCCGTGTCCTCCATGGCGATCCTGGGCCTGCTGCCGGACAACGCCCGCGTCACCGGCTCGGTGAAGCTCGAGGGCCGGGAACTGCTGGGTCTGAACGACAGGCAGATGTCGAAGATCCGCGGCAAGGACATCGCGATGGTCTTCCAGGACCCGCTGTCCGCGCTGACCCCGGTGTTCACCGTCGGCGACCAGATCGTCGAGGCGCTGACCGTGCACCAGAAGCTGTCCCGGGACGCCGCGCGCAAGCGTGCCCTGGAGCTGCTCGACGTGGTCGGCATCCCGGACCCGCAGCGGCGTTTCAAGAACTTCCCGCACGAGTTCTCCGGCGGCATGCGCCAGCGCGTGATGATCGCCATGGCGATCGCCAACGACCCCAAGGTGATCCTCTGCGACGAGCCGACGACCGCGCTCGACGTGACCATCCAGGCGCAGATCCTGGAGGCGCTGAAGAACGCCCAGGAGCTCACCGGCGCGGCGATCCTGATGATCACCCACGACCTCGGCGTGGTCGCCGGGTTCGCCGACAAGGTCGCGGTGATGTACGCCGGCCGCCCGGTCGAGCAGGGCGCCGTCGACGAGATCTACTACAGCCCGCGCATGCCGTACACCATCGGCCTGCTCGGCTCGATCCCGCGCCTGGACGGCGGCGCCGAGCAGGGCCGCCGGCCGCTGACCCCGATCGAGGGCAACCCGCCGTCGATGGTCGGGCTGCCGGACGCCTGCCCCTTCGCCGACCGCTGCCCGATCGCGACCGACATCTGCCGGGACTCCGAGCCCGAGCTGCTGCCGACCGGCGGCAACGCGCACCTGTCGGCCTGCCACCGCCGCGCCGACCTGCAGAGCGGGACCATCCCGATCGGCGAGGTCTACCCGATCCCGGACATCCCGGCGGCGGAGCTGGACACCGTGCCGCGCGAGCAGCGCGAGCCGGTGCTGGCGGTGACCGGGCTGCAGAAGCACTTCCCGTTGCTGCGCGGCGCGGTGTTCAAGCGGCGCGTCGGCACGGTCAAGGCCGTGGACGGCATCGACTTCGAGATCCGCGAGGGCGAGACCCTGGGCCTGGTCGGGGAGTCCGGCTGCGGCAAGACCACGACGCTGCTGGAGATCCTGGAGCTGGTGGCTCCGCAGGCCGGCTCGATCGCGGTGTTCGGCCGCGAGGCGGCGAACCTGTCCGGGCGCGAGCGCATGGAGATGCGCAAGGACATCCAGATCGTGTTCCAGGACCCGATGGCGTCGCTGGACCCGCGGATGCCGGTCGGAGAGGCCATCGCAGAGCCCTTGCGCACCCACGGCTGGTCCGCGGACAAGGCGGCGGCGCGGGTGAGGGAGCTGCTGGAGCTGGTCGGCCTGGAGCCGTACCACGCCTCGCGCTTCCCCCGGGAGTTCTCCGGCGGCCAGCGGCAGCGCATCTGCGTGGCCCGGGCGCTGGCGCTGAACCCGAAGGTCGTCATCCTGGACGAGCCGGTCTCGGCGCTGGACGTGTCGATCCAGGCCGGCGTCATCAACCTGCTCGACGAGCTGCGGGCCAAGCTGGGCCTGAGCTACCTGTTCGTGGCGCACGACCTGTCGGTGGTCCGGCACATCGCCGACCGGGTGGCCGTGATGTACCTGGGGCGGATCGTCGAGATCGGCGACGTGTCCTCGGTCTTCCACGCGCCTTCGCACCCTTACACCCAGGCGCTGCTCTCCGCGATCCCGCTGCCGGACCCGCGCCGGGAGCGCGAGCGCTCGCGGATCCTGCTCCCCGGCGACCTGCCCTCGCCGGCGAACGTGCCCTCCGGCTGCCGGTTCCGCGACCGCTGCTTCAAGTACGCGTCGCTGGACGCCGCCGAGCAGAGCAGATGCCGCGACGAGGACCCGGTCATCCTGCCGCGTCCCGGCAAGGCGGACCACGCCGCGGCGTGCCACTACGCGGACGCGCTGCAAGTGGTCTGACCGGCTCCTCCTCCAACTTCCCTTACCCAAGCGTTCCACTACGGGAGAAACGACAATGTCCAGCATCACCAAGAAGTCGCCGGCCATCCTCGCGGTGCTGGCGACGGCCGCCCTCGCGACGTCGGCCTGTTCCTCCAGCAAGAGCTCGTCCGCGGGCGGGTCGTCCTCCGGCGGCGGCAAGTCGATCCCGGTCGCGACCGCCAACGACATCAACGCCAAGGACGCCTCGACCCTCAAGGGCGGCACCCTGACCCTCGCGATCGACCAGTACTCGTCGCAGTGGAACGGCATGACGAACAACGGCAACGAGCAGGACACCCAGAAGGTGCTGTCCACGATGATGCCGCAGCTGTTCCACTTCGACGCCACCGGCAAGGCCACACCGAACGCGGACTACCTGGTCTCCGCCGACGAGAGCACCGTCGCGGGCAAGCAGACGGTCACCTACAAGCTGAACCCGAAGGCGAAGTGGTCGGACGGCACCCCGATCACCTACAAGGACTTCGTCGCCACCTGGAAGGGCGAGGAGGGCTCGGCGGCCGGCTTCGACGTCGCGAGCTCCACCGGCTATGACCAGATGGCCTCGGTCGTGCGCGGCGCCGACGACTTCACCGTCGTGGTGACCTACAAGACGCCGTTCTCGGACTGGAAGTCCATGTTCGACCAGTTCGACGGCGGCGGCCTGTACCCGGCCTCGAAGGTCTCCACGGCCGACGGCTGGAACAAGTCCTACATGAACGCCATCCCGGTCACCGCCGGCCCGTTCAAGCTCGAGGGCATGGACCCGACGAACAAGACCGTCTCGGTCATCGCCGACCCGAACTGGTGGGGCGCCAAGCCGATCCTGAGCAAGATCGTCTTCCGGGCGATCGAGGACACCTCGGCCCAGGCCGACGCCTACAACAACCACGAGATCGACGCCTTCGAGGTCGGCCCGCAGTCGGCGCTGTACGCGAAGATCAAGGACACCACCGACAGCACCGTGCACTACGCCGGCGGCCCGGACTGGCGCCACATCTCGATGAACACCCAGAGCCCGGCGCTGAAGGACGACGCCGTCCGCAAGGCGATCTACCAGGCGCTGGACCGCCAGCAGATCGCCGACGTGGACCTGAAGAACCTCGGCACCTGGAAGCCCACGGTCCTGAACAACCGCTTCTTCGTGAACAACCAGACCGGCTACCAGGACAACGGCGCCGACGTCGCCTTCAACCCGACCGCCGCCAACGCCGCCCTCGACGCCGCCGGCTGGGTCAAGGGCGGCGACGGCATCCGCGCCAAGGGCGGCGTGAAGCTCAACCTGAAGTGGATCGAGCCCCAGGGCGTGAAGACCACCTCCAACGAGGCCCAGATGGTCAAGGCGGACCTCGCCAAGATCGGCGTCGGCCTGGTGGAGACCCCGGTCAACAGCGACGACTTCTTCGACAAGTACATCAACACCGGCAACTTCGACATCACCGCCTTCGCCTACACCGGCAACCCCTTCCCGGTCAGCAGCGGCGCCCCCCAGATCCAGTCGGTGACCGACCCCAAGAACATCCACAACAACCCCCGCCTGGACTCCAACCCGGCGATCGACCAGGCCCTGACCAAGGCCCTGGAGGACACCGACCCCACCCAGGCCATAGCCGACGCCAACGCCGCGGACAAGCTCGCCACCGACCAGGCCAGCCTGATCCCGCTCTACCAGCGCCCCCAGATCTGGGCCACCAAGACGAACCTGGCCAACTTCGGCTCCTTCGGCTTCCAGGACTACGACTGGACGAAGGTCGGCTTCACCAGCTGACGCCAGTGAAGTAGCTGCGTAGGTGTGTAGCTGCGTAGCTGGAGTAGGTAGTGCTGCGGGCTCCGTCCTTCGGGACGGGGCCCGCGGTGTTTTTCGGGCGGTGGCGGCTGGATGAGCACGACGGCGCAGCCAACCGAGCTGCATCGACTGAGCCGCCGAACGCAGCCGCCGCCCGCCAACGCAAGCGCGTGCGCACCCGACCACCAGCGGCGCTCAGTCACCTGGCCACCAGCGCTGCTCAGTCTCCTGACTCCGGTGCCACTCAGTCGCCTGGCCACTGGCGCCGCTCAGTCACCCAACTCCGGCGCCGCTCAGTCGCCTGGCCACCAGCGCTGCTCAGTCGCCTGACTCCAGCGCCGCTCAGCCACCTGGCCACCAGTGCTGCTCAGCCGCCTGACTCCGGCGCCGCTCAGCCGCCTGGCCACCGGCGCCGCTCAGTCGCCTGACTCCAGCGTCAGAATCGCGTCGGCCAGCCGGGCGATCTCGCCTGCGAGCAGTTCCGTCTGCTGCCGTTGCTGATGCGCGATGCGGGCCAGCCATGAGCCGAAGAACAAGAAGCCGCCGAGTGTGGTCAGCGCGAGTCCGCCGATGCCGCCGGAGACCACGTATGCCACCTGCTCGAAGGAGTACGGCGTGTGGGCCGCTCCGTACCAGCCGAGGCCGATCGCCAGCAGGCCCAGGGGCATCAGCAGGCTGCCGGCGAGCGAGAGGCCTTGCTGCATCAGCCGTTCGGACTCGGTGGTGCGGGTTTTGGGGCGTGCCGTGACGGCGCCGGTGCGGGCTTGGCCGTTCATCGCGCGGCCTGCCCAGGTCTTCGCAGTGCTCATCGATCGCCCTCCTGAGCGCGCTGTGCCGCTATGGCCGTCATTCCTCGAACTCCCGCAGGTCCGGGACTCCGGTGGAGCCTCCGGCTTCGCAGCCCGCGCCGCCGAACAGCAGCGTGCTGTACTTCCGCAATCCCCAGGCGGCCACGCAGGCGATCGCCGCCGCGCCGAGCATCAGCTGGCCGGGGAGGCCGCCGAACGCCGCCGGGGTCACCTTCGCCGCCGTGTTCTGGAGCGGCGGGCTCGGTGCCATGCTGCCGGTGGCTCCGCCTGACGTGCCGCTGGTCGTGCCGCCGCCTGTCGTACCTCCGGTGACGCCGCCGGTTCCGCCGCCCACGCTGCCGCCGCCGCTGCCGCTGGTGCCGCCGCTCGTGCCGCTCGTGGCCGAGCCGCCGGTGGTCGTGCCGCCCGTGGTGCCGCCTGTGGTGCCGCCGGTCACCGAGCCCGCCGCGCTGCTGGGCGGCGTCGGGGGACCGCCGGTGGTGCCGCCGGAGAGGTCGATGGCCTGCGAGGCGTTCGCCTTCGACTTCGCCGAGCCGACGGTGAGCACGATCTTCGGCGCCAGCTGCGGAAGGATGCCGACGATCTGGCTCACTTGCGGCGGCAGCTGCTGCAAAAGCTGCGGCGGGATCTGCGCGAAGAGCTGGCTCAGCACCGGGGTCAGCGGCAGCATCGCCTTCAGCTTCGCGGTGTCGATCGTGACCTGGAGACCATGGCTGAACATCTCGCCGGCGGTGTCCTTCGACACGTCGCCGGCCGCCGGCAGCGCCACCGAGATGCCGAGCGGCGCCAGGATCTGGTTCACCGCGTCCGGCAGCTGCGGCAGCGCGATCATGCCGAACGGCGACTGGATCCCGTTCGCGGTGATCCCGAACGGCACGCCCGCCACCGACATCGACCCGTAGTCGACGTTCCCGGCAGCCGTGCCCTTGACCCCGTCCGACGTGCTCTGCGAGGTGACCTTCAAGCCGTCGAACTCGATCAGCCCGCCGAGGATCAGCAGCTTCCCGGCGTCGGACTCCGCGGTGGCGACCGCCTTCCCGCCGGTCACCGTCGCCGAGGACTGCGACCGCTCGCCCTGCACGTCCACCAGCGCCGACTGCCCGGTGAGGAACTTGATGAGCGTCCCCAGATCCGGCAGCTGCGGCTGGGGCAGCACGCCCCCGAGCAGCCCGCCGAGCAGACCGCCCGAGGAGGACGGCGCCGACGACGGCGCGCCGGACGGCGACGACCCCGGCAGCGACGGCCCGGTCCCGGGCAGCGGCAGCCCGAACGTCGACACTGACGTCGACCCGTTGGCATCGGTGTGGGACTGCATGTACGAGCCCGGGATCGGCTGCATCGTCGCGTCCGGGGTAGCGCCGGGGAACTGCACGTTCGTCAGGATCGGGTACTTCACATTCGGGCTGTTGAACAGCTGCCCCAACCCGAACGCGATCGCGTCCCCGGGCCACATCCAGCTGGCCGTCGCGGCGCCGGTCGGCCCGGATCCGTAGCTGGCCCGCGTGAAGGACAGGTCGAACTCCAGGTTCGGCTGCCCGGGCTGCGCCGGGATCGGGATCTTCGGATCGTAGATCTCCATGGTGACCGGCGCGGCCGAGGCCGAGACCGTCCAGCCGCCGAGCGCCGGCGCCGACCCGCTGTCCGCCGGACGCGGCGCGGGCGCCGGACCGGCCCACACCGCCGGCGTCGCCAGCATCCCGAGCGCGACTGCGGCGACGGCCGCGCCGCCCCGACGGACACGCCGGACGCGCCGGACACGCTGCCTACCGGAGTGCCCTGAACTCCTCGTGCTCCCTGTACTCACGCTGCCGCACCTCCCAAATACAACGCGGCCAGATCCCGCCGGATGACCTCCGGCTCGTCGAAGGCCACGATCCTGCCGTGCGTCATCACCGCCGCGAAGTCCGCGACCCGCAACGCCATGTCAGCGAACTGCTCCACCGCGACCACCGTCACGCCCCGCTCGGCGATCTGCCCGAGCACGTCGTACAGCTGCCGCACGATCAGCGGCGCCAGCCCCATCGACAGCTCGTCGACCAGCAGCACCGCCGGATCGGTCACCAGCGCCCGGGCCATGGCGAGCATCTGCTGCTCGCCGCCGGACATCGAGCCGGCCAGCTGGTCGTACCGCTCGGCCAGCCGCGGGAACCGGGTGAACGCCGTCTCGTAGATCTCCGCCGCGGACGCCCGCCCGGCCAGTCCCGACAGCCGCAGGTTCTCCGCGACCGTCAGGTTCGGGAAGATGCCGCGGCCCTCCGGAATGGTGCACAGCCCGGCCCGCGCCAGCGCATCGGGGGCGGCGTCGTTCACGTGCGACCCGCCGAGATGGACGTGGCCCGACGCGGCCCGCAACCGTCCCGAGCACACCTTCATCAGCGTCGTCTTCCCGGCGCCGTTCGGCCCGAGCAGCGCCACGACCGCGCCGCGCGGCACGGCCAGATCCACGCCGTGCAGCACCTCGATCCGGCCGTATGACGCGTGGACGTCCTGCAACTCCAGGATCGGCGCCATCAGAACCAGCCTCCTGATTCCGGCTCGTCGTCGGCGGCCGGCATGACGAGCGTGCTGTCGGCAGGCTCCTCGGACTCAGTTGGTTCCTCTGTCTCAGCTGGTTCCTCTGACTCGTCCGGGTCCTCCTCGCCGAGATAAGCCTTCCGCACCAACGGATCCGCCTGCACCTCGGCAGGTGTCCCCGAGGCGATCAGCCGCCCCCGGTCCAGCACATGGATGACATCCGAGACCCGCATGATGAGCCCCATGTCGTGCTCCACGATCAGCACCGCCCGGCCCTGCGCCGCCAGATCCCGCAGCAACTCGCCGAAGGACTCGGTCTCCGCCTCCGACAACCCCGAGGACGGCTCGTCGAGCAGCAGCAGCTCCGGGTCGATCGCCAGCGCCCGAGCCAGTTCCACCAGCCGCGCGACGCCGGTCGGCACCGAGTCGGCGCGGGCGCCGGCGTAGCGCTCCAGCCCGATCCGCTGGATCAGTCCCCGGGTCACCTGCGCCGGCTTGGTGTTCTTCGCCCGCACGGCGTCCGCCGCGACCCGGATGTTCTCCTCGACGGTCAGCGACCCGAACGCCTCCAGACGTTGGAAGGTCCGCGCGATCCCGTGCCGGGCGCGCCGGTGCGTGGGGGTGTGCGTGATGTCGTCCCCGTCGAGGAAGACCTTGCCGCCGGTGGGTTTCTGCAGGCCGGTGATCACGTTGAACAACGTGGTCTTGCCCGCGCCGTTCGGCCCGATCAGCGCGGTCACCTGCCCGCCGTCGGCGGAGATCGTGGCCTTGTCCACCGCGGTGACGCCGCCGAAGCGCACCGTCACCTCTCGCACGTCCAACCGGGTCACGCCTCGACCTCCGCGTTCTCCCCGCTCGCCCCGACCGTCACCGCTCCGCCGCTCGCAGAACTCTGACTCGCTGCCGAGCGGGTGGCGATGCCGCGAGCGATCCCCGCCGAGCCGAGCCCGAGCCGCGCGCCCAATGGGTTGTCCCGCAAGGAGAACAGCCATCCGGTGATCCCGTTCGGCTGCTTCCCGAGTCCGACCGCGGCGACCGCCAGGATCAGGAACAGGTACGCCTGCGTGCTCGGATAGCTGTTCAGCGCCATCAGCAGCATCCCGCCGAGCAGCGCGCCGCTCACCGACGTCACGCCCGCGCACACCACGATCAGCAATAGCGGCAGGCTGTTGAAGAACTGGAAGTTGGTGCTCCCGACCTGGTTCTGCAACCCCGCGTAGAGCCCGCCGCCGAGTCCGGCCACAGCCGCCGACCCCGCGAACACCGCGACACGCGCCGTCCGCGGATTCAGTCCCAAAGTGGCGCAGGCGGCGGGGGAGTCGCGCAACGCGATCAGGACCCTGCCATAGCGGCCCTTCCGCAACACGATCACCGCTGCCCCGAGCACGCAGAAAACCGCCGCCGCCAAGAGCGCGTAAGCCTTGTCGGAGGTGAAGCGGTATCCGAACATGTCCAGGCGCTTGGTCGTCAGCGACCCGCCGAACCCGCCGAGTGAGGGGTTCTGGAACACCATCGTGTCCATGATCTGCGCGAAGGCGATCGTCGACAGCGCGAGGTACAAGCCCTGCAATCGCAACGACGGCAACGCCACCAGGATCCCGGCCACCGCCGCGAGCACCGCCCCGGCGAGCACCGCGGTCGGCGCCGAGGAATGCATCTTCGCCACGGTCAGCGCGCCGACGCCGAAGAAGCTGAACTGCGCCAGCGACACGTATCCGCTGAACCCGGTCAACGGAACCAGCGACAGCGCCAGGATCGCGAAGCACAGTCCCAGCGCCATCCGGTTCACGTTCACTTCGCTGAGCACCGCGTTGCCGAAGACCACCGCGAGCAGCACCAGCGCCGAGGCGACTGCGACGCGGCGCATCTCCGGCGTCCGCACCCCCGCGACGCCGGCCAGCCGTCCGACGCGCAACTGCGCCTGCGGCATCAACAACAGCATGAGCAACAAGAAGATGGCTGGAATCGCCTCGCGGAAGCCGGTCCATCCCGGGCCGGTCCATAGGTATCCCGACGCGTAGGCGTTCAGTAGTCCCAGCACCAGCGCCCCGACGAACGTCCGCGGCAGGCTGGTCAGCCGACCGGCCATCGCGGCGGCGTAGGAGTTCACGACCAGGAGCGTCAGGGATATGTAGTTCAGTTCGCTGGGTTCGGAGGAGACCAGCAGGATCCCAGCCAGTGCCGCCAACGCCGAGCCCATGGCCCAGGCGATCGAGGACATCAGGTTCGGCCGTCCGCCGTGCAGCGCCAGCAGTTCCTTGTCGTCGACCGCCGCGCGCATCGCCACGCCGAGCCGGGTGAACGTCAGGAACGCCCAGAGCACGGCGCCGACGACCACGGCCAGCGCGACGGTCAGCAGCTCGTTCCCGGTGATCCGCACCGTGCCGACGGTGACGCCGTGCCCGGCGAAGAACTGCTGCACCTGGTGCACGCCGGGCGGCCAGATCTTCTCCGCGGCGCCGATCAGCCCGACCAGCACCGCGCACGTCACGACCAGCGTGACGCCGACCCCGGCGTCGGCGACCCGGCGGATGACCCAGCGCTCGAGCAGCGCCCCGAACAGCGGCGCCACCCCGAAGACCACGATCAGGACCGAGAGCCAGGTGGACAGACCCTGGTTGTCGGCCAGCTCCCAGTAGACGAACGCCATGACCATGGCGGTGGCGCCGTGCGCGACGTTGAAGATCCGCGTGGTGGCGTAGGTGAGGACCAGGCCCGACGCCGCGATCGCGTACGAGGCGCCGATGACCAGGCCCAGGACGGTGTACGTGAGGAAGACATTCATCCCACGGCGCCGCTCTCAGCTGACGCCGGAGTTGATGAGGTTCCCGCAGCTCCAGCCCGAGCCCGGGGAGACCCGTTTCCAGGCCGACCCGGTGTACTGCATGAACAGTGCGCACGGAGAGGTGCTCTTGCCGCCGACGTCCTGCGGCGCGAACATCCCGTTGCCGGTGTAGTTGTGCACGCCGGCCAGCGCCTTCACCATCGCTGGGCGGGTGAGGTTCGGCCCGATCTGGTTGGCCAGCCGGGTGAACAGCTCGGCCGAGGACCAGGCGAACATCCCGAAGTAGGTGGGGGTCGCGCCCGGCGCGACCTGGTGCAGCCACTTGGTGTAGAGCTGCAATTCAGGGTTCGAACCGGCTTCCTCGAACATCGCCGCGTTGCTGAAGACGAAGGTGTTCTTCGCCGCCCCGCCGGTCTGCTGGATGTAGTTCGGGTCGTAGCCGGTCGGGTCCAGGACGAAGACCTTCGGCGTGAAACCCTGCTGCTGCATGGCTTGCGCGAGGGTCGAAGCCTCCTGATACGCGCCGAGGAACTGCACGTACTGCACGCCGGCCTGCTGCATCTTCACGACGTAGGGCGTGTAGTTCGACTCCGAGACGCCGATCGGCTGGTTCAGGACCCAGGTGAAGCCGTCCTTGGCATAGGCCTGCTCCCAGGATTTCGCTTGTTGCGCAGTGGTTCCGGTGTCGACGTAGAGGAACGCCGCCTTGGCGCTCGCACCCGGGAACTGCTTTTTCCAGAAGTCCGGTTGCACCTGCGGGACCAGCGGCAGCTGTTGCGAATCCGTGCCGAAACAGACCGCGCAGGTCTGCCGCGCTCGGGTGGTGCTCACGGCTTGCAGGTCCGGGATACCGCAGCTGGCGTCGGACGCCGCGCCGCCGGAGTCGAAGGCGGAGACCGAGCCGACCAGGGCGAAATCGGACTGGCAGGCGGTCAGCGTCTGCTGGTTGTCGCCGGCGTCGGAGGTCTGCGAGTCGTAGGAGTGGACGGTGAGCTTGCGGCCGCAGATGCCGGTCGGGTGCGTGGCGTTGAAGTAGGCCACGTAGGCCTGGACGGCTTGCGGCGCCGAGCTGAACAGGCCGCCGATCGGGCCGGACAGGTCGCTGGCGTTGCCGAGGCTGATGCTGTTCGCCGTCACGCCGGTGGCGCTGGAGCCGGTGGCGGTGCCGACGCAGGAGTCGGAGCCCGGACCGCCGGACCCTCCTGAGCCGCCGCCGCTCCCGCCTCCCGTGCCACCGGTGGTGCCGCCAGACGTCTTGCCGCCGGTTGTTCCGCCTGTGCTCTTTCCTCCGGTGGTGCCGCCGGAGGTTCCGCCGCCGCTGCTGGTGCCGCCGACCGCGCCGCCGGAGGATCCGCCGGTGGTCCCGCCGGACACGCTGCCGCCGGAGCTGCCCCCGGTTGTCCCTCCGGTGGTGCCGCCGGTCGTTCCGCCGGTGGTGCCGTTGGCGCCGGAGCTCTGGGAGCCGTCAGCGCTTTGCGAGCCGTCGCCGTGGGCGTTGCCTTGGCCGTAGGCGATGGCCGCGGCTTTCTGGTCGGCGGACAGGCGTGCGCCGCACGCGCCGAGGGACAGCGACAGGGTCGCGATGGTGATCGCGGCGGCTAGGGGACGGGGACTGGAGCGGAGGCGGGGGTGGAGATGGGGGCGGCGGCTATGGGAGCGGCTATGGCGGTCACGGAATCGCGGGGAGCGCGCGGAGGTCATCGAGTGCTACCACCTGACGGGTCGTCAGAAACGTTGGGTGTAGCAAGGCAGAGTCCTCTAATTCAACAGAGAACTCAATAGCGCGGCGAGAGTTGCCCAGCAGAAATTGGCAAACCGTGATACTGATTCACCCCAGAGAGTGAACGTGCCGGGGCTTCTCAGCCCTTGAGGATCTTGCCGAGCGCTTCCAGACCGCGGCTCGCCGTCGACTTCACGGTGCCCCGGCTGATGCCCAGCGCGTCGGCGATGTCCGCCTCCGACAGGTCGGACCAATACCGCAGAACCAGGACCTCGCGCTGGCGCGGCGGCAGCTTCTGCATCGCCTCCAGCACCTCGCGGTGCTCCTCCGACAGCAGCGCCACGGACTCGGCGCTGGCGGCGTCCGGAATGTGCGGCGGGGTGTAGCCGCGCGCGGTCTTGCGCCGGCGCAGCACCGAGCGCGCGTTGTTCACCACGGCGGTGCGCAGGTAGCCGAGCGGGTTCTCCATGCCGGTGAGGTCGTCGCCGTAGCGGCGCCACAGACCGGTGAAGGAGTCCTGCACCACGTCCTCGGCGGACATCTGGTCGTCCACGAGCAGGATCGCCAGCCGCACCAGGGAAAGCCGGTGCGCGTAGTAGAGGTCGGCCAGCGACGGCCCGTCGCCGGGCTGCAGCGCCCGATGCCCGCGCGGCGCCGTGCTCCCGCCGATCATCGCCAGCGGATGGTTCCCGCTCGCGGACAGGTCGTCGGCATCCTCGGTCGGGGTGTTCAGAGCCTCCCGCAGCGCCGCCACCACGGAGGCGACTCCGCCCGCGGGAGCGCTCGCGACGGTCGCACGACGCCAACGCGGCCACCATATGGTGCGCGCCGGCCAGGCGACAGCGCCCGCCACACTCATCCGTCAGCTCCTGAGATCGATGTCCCCCCGCCGCGCGCGAAGGCCGGCGACCGACAACCCGAGGCCCCATGCTATCGCTCGACCCGCCTCGGACGGCAGGCCACCTTGAGCCGATACCCGAGGCCGCACTGCAATATACGGGCCGGTGGCGACCCCAGTCGACGCGGCTGGTGGAAGAGGGACACGAGGGACGCCCGCGACTACAGCGCGTTAGGTGGGGACTGCGGCTGTGCGGGTTTAGCGAGCGCTATATTCACGGAGCGTAGGCGGAGAGTGAAAGATCTACGCCCACGACGAATGCCAGTCTGGATCAGGGCTCTGAGCACTGCTGATCGTGCAGGGAAAGCGACCTACGATGACCAAGCCTGGGTACGTGAAGTGGAGCGATGTCCGCGCCGAGCACGTCGAACGTGCCGGCGGCGAGGAAGCCGTCGCTGCGGGCAGGGCCCGGCTTCTCGCCGAGATGACCGGCTACCGGCTGGCGGAGATCCGTCGGGCTCGCGGTATGACCCAGCAGCAGGTTGCTGAGCGCATGGGTGTCACCAAGGGGCGTATTTCGCAGATAGAGCAAGGCAAGGTGTCCGGTCAGGAGGTTCTGGCCCGCTATGCGACCGCGCTGGGCGGTCGGCTCCACCAGGCCATCTACTTCGAGGACGGCGACGTCGCTGCCATCAACTGAACCAGCCGTCAGCGCCGCCCCACCCCCTCAGAACTCGAACTCGCACCACACCGACTTCCCTTCCGGCAGCGGGCGGGCGCCCCAGGCGGCGGCGACTGCCGCGATGATGCTGATGCCGCGGCCGTCTTCGTCGGTTTCGCGGGCCAGGCGGCGGCGGGGGAGGTGGTCGGACTGGTCGGCGACGTCGATGATCAGGCGGCGGTCGGTGCGGCGGAGGCGGAGGACCACCGGGGCGGTGCCGTGGGTGACGGCGTTGGCGACGAGTTCGCTGACGGCGAGGACGGCGGTGTCGGTCAGGTCGTCGGCGACGCCCCAGGTGGTCAGGACGCCGGCGGTGTAGCTGCGGGCGTGGGCGGCGATCTCCGGGCCGCCGACCAGTTCCACCGATGCCGAGCGGAAGAGGGCCGCGTGGGCGCCGGTCCATGCCGGGACGTGCGCGACCAGCAGTGCCACGTCGTCCGTGCGCACCGCGCCGGAGGGGTCCAGGCCGCCGCTGGAGACCGACAGCGGGTCGATGGAGGCCAGGATGTGGTCGCGGACCAGGTCCACCGGGCCCGCGCCGGGGCGGGGCGGCTCCTCCTCGGGCGCGCGGGCGAACACGCGGCGCAGGTCGCCGGTTCCGCGCTCCAGCAGTCCCTGCGTGTAGAACGCCAGATACGAGCCCGGCGGCACCGCCACCGCAGCCTCCTGCCACGTCCAGTCCCCGCTGCCGAGCGAGGGCCCTGAGGCGCCCTCCAGCACCGCCACGTAGCCGTCCGGCAGCCGTAGCAGCGGCGGCAGGTGCCCGGCGTTCGCGTAGGTCAGCGAGCCGCTGTCCGCGTCGTGCACCGCGTACACCAGCGTCGCGACCGGCGAGCCGGTGCGCTCGCCGTCGAAGTCCAGCGCGTGCCGGTCCAGGTGGTACATCACCTCGCCGGGCGGCAGGTTCTGCGAGGCGTACGCCCGCACCGCCGCGCGAAGCCGGCCCATGACCGCCGCCGCGCGCACCCCGACGCCGCCGGCCTCCGGCGTGACGCCGCCGACCACCAGCGCGGTGCGGCCGGCGCCCAGCGGGATCGCGTCGTACCAGTCGCCGCCGACCTCCAGGACCGGCTCGGCGTCGAGCGAGGCGTCCTCGTAGCGCACCAGCGCCGGCAGGTAGCACGCCGCGAGCCGGATCTCGTCGGGCTGGATGATCCGCTGCGGCAGCAGCGAGCGCTGCAGCATCACCGCCATGTTCCGGTTGCGGGTCTCCTCCTCCAGCAGCGCCTGCTCGCGCCGCACCCGCTCGGTCTCGTCACGGCAGAACACCGCGACGCCGCCGCTGGCCGGCACGCACACCAGCGTGTAGTACCGGTCCCCGCCGCGCCGCCGGACCATGCGGTCCTGAAGCAGCACCGCGCGTCCGGTGTCGTAAGCCTGGTCCATCGCCGCGGGCAGACCGGTGCCGGCCAGCTCCGGCAGCGCGTCGCCGACCGGCAGCCGCAGCGCCACCGAGCCGAAATCGGCCAGGCACGCGTCGTTGGCGGCCAGCAGCAGGTGATCGGGACCGTCGGCGAGCACCGCCGGCATCGGCGCGGCGTCGAACGCCGCGTGAAGCAGCTCCTCGATCGCGGGCATGACCGGTGACTTCATGGCGGCCTTTCGACGGACGGCGCAGCGACGGTACCTCGCGCGAACCATCAGTGTGGACCTCTGTCGGGGCGCGTCACGGGAACGGCGCGGGGCGATCCATCCGAATGAGGGATCGCAGAGGGTTCACGGGCGATCGCACATGGTGACCGTCCGTGTCCGTCGAGAGTCAGGGAACGAATATCCAGGACGCACCGCAATGAAGCGCGGCGTACCTTATGCCTCCTCGAACACCCGCAGCCGGTGCGCCACGGCGGCGGCCTCGCCGCGTCCGGAAACTCCCAGTTTGGCCAGGATGTTGGAGACGTGCACGCTCGCGGTCTTGGTCGAGATGAACAGCCGCTCGCCGATCTGCCGGTTGGACAAGCCCTGCGCGACCAGCGCCAGCACCTCCAACTCGCGCGCCGTCAGTCCCAACGGCGAGCCCGAGTCCGCGCCCCGGCCGCCGCCGGGTACCGGAGCCTCCGGCATGCAGTCGCTGATGTCCAGCCGCGCGCGGCGCGCCAGCGCCTGCACCTCCAGGCACAGCGGTCCGGCCGGGAGCGTGGCGATCGCCTTCACCGCGCGGCGCAGCAGTTCGGCCGCGTGGTCGCGGTCGCCGTTGGCGGCGCTGGCCTCCGAAGCGCGGAAGTTGATGTACGCGGCCTGATGCGCGTGCACGCCTTCGCGCGCCGCCAACTCGCTCGCCGTCGCCCACTCCGCCGCGCCGGCGACGCCCCGCCAGCGCGCCAGCTCCGCCGCCACCTGCGCGGCGGCCGCGGCCTGGCTCGGCGTCAGCGCCGGAAGTCGGCCGGCGCGTTCGGCGAGCGCCGCCACCATCGCCGACCCGGCGGCGTCGACCGCCGACGTGCCGGAACGGGCCGCGGCGCGCGTGGGCTGTGCAGACCGACGAAGCTCTGCGTGGTCCGCCTCGGCCATCGCCATCGCGGTCAGCACGCGCCAGGCGTAGCGCTCGTCGCCGAGGAACTGCGGCTTGTCCAGGAACACCTGGAACGCCGTGCGCGCGTCGCTGATCGAGCGGGTCAGCCAGACCGCCTTCTCGATCTCGCGGCGGATACCCGGCAGCGCGTATTGGTGCTCGAAGGTGCGGCTCGGGATGCGCGCGCCCAGCGCCGCCTCGCCGCGCGCGTGCTCGGCGTCGCCGCCGAGCAGCGCCAGGTCGGCGAGGTACTCGTGGGTGGTGGCGCCGTGGATGCCCGGCGGGTCCAGGTCCAGGCTGGAGGTCAGCGCGGCGTCGGCGCCCTCCCAGTCACCGAGCGCGATCAGCGACTCGGCCATGTTCAGCCACAGCATGCTCTCGGCCACCCGCAGCCGGACGCCGCGCCGCTTGAGCTCGGCCAGTCCGGCGCGCGCCACCTGCACCGCTTCCTGATGCCGGTCCAGGGTCTCCAGCGCGCTGCACAGGTTGATGTAGCCGCGCCCGATGATGCCCGGGTCGCCATAGCCCAGGCCGTCGATGATGGCCTGCCGCAGGATCGCCAGGCCCTCCTCGTGCGTGCCGAGCGAGACCTGTCCGGCGAGCACCGTGCCCTTGGTGATGGCCGCCGCGATCCGGTACAGGTCCGAGTCGATCTTGTCGGCCAGCAGCGCGGTCTCCTCGGCGAAGCGCAGCGCGGCGTCGATGTCGTCGGATGTCAGCATCTTGATGAACGAGGCGCTGTTCGTGATCTGCACGCGCACCTGTGGGCACTGCTCGCCGTCCACCAGATCCAGCGCGGCCCAGATGTCGGCCATCCCGTCGCCGCGTCCCAGGATGTGGTGGTCCCGGCTGCGCAGGTGGTGCAGCAGCGCGGCCAGCTCGGGGTCCTGGTCGGGATCGACGCGCTTGAGTGCCTTGTCGGTCAAGGACAACGCACGATGCGGGTCGCCGGCCAGATGCGCGGCGCAGGCGGTCTTGTAGAGCAGCCGGGCGTACTCCAGGCCGGTTTCGGGCACCTGGTCCCACAGGTCCAGCGCGCGCTCCAGCATCTGGTGTTCTTCGACGTACGCGTAGCGCGCGTCGGCAGCCTCGGCGGCGCGTAACGCGGCGTCGTAGGCGCGGGGATAGTCGCGCGCCGAGTACCAGTGGTGCGCCAGCTCGACCTCGCGGGCTTCCGCGGCGACCAGCGACGGCTCGGCTTCCAGGAGTTCGGCGTACTTGCGGTGCAAAGCCGAGTGCTCGCCCGGCAGAAGCTCGTTGTGCACAGCTTCGCGCAGCAGCGCGTGCCGGAAGCGATAGCTGGTCGGGCCCTCGCCGGGGATCAGGATGTGCGCCTGGAACGCCGGCCGGATCTGCTCGTTCAGCTCGTCGTCGGTGGCGCCGGTGACCAGCAGCAGGAAACGGTGGTCCACCGGCGGCAGCGCGGCCGAGAGCAGGCGCAGCATCCGCTGCGTGGGCTCGGGAAGCTGCTCCACCTTGATCAAGAGCAGGTCGCGCAGCGTATCGGAGAGCGCGAAACCGCCGACGTCGGAGGGCATCAGGCTCGAGCCGTCCGCCGCGCACGCCAGCTCCTCGGTGAAGAACGGGTTCCCCTCGGCGCGCGCGAACACCTCCTCGGCGAAGCCCGGCGGCAGGTCGCGGCCGGTCCGGCCGTAGATCGCGGCCAGCTGCTCGGCGGTCTCGCCGGTGGTCAGCGGGCCGAGGTCGATGCGCCGCACGCCCCGGATCCGGTCCAGCTCGGCCAAAAACGGTCGCAGCGGATGGCCGCGGTGCAGGTCGTCGGTGCGGTACGTGCCGACGACCAGGACACGCGAGTCGCGCAGCGAGCGGGACAGGAAGCCCAGCAGGTCGCGCGTGGAGCGGTCGGCCCAGTGCAGGTCTTCCAGGACCAGCAGGAGCGTCTCGTCCGAGCCGAGGTCCTCCAGCAGGCCCAGGACGGCGTCGAACAGGTGCCCGCGGACGGATTGCTCACCGGCGCGCGTCACGGCCGGGAGGGCGTCGCTGTGGTGCTCCATGCCCGCCGGACGCATCATGCCGCCGCGCGGGGAGTCGTCGCCGGACAGCCCTTCGGCCAGTTCCGGCAGCAGCCAGGCCAGCTCGCGCCGGCGCACGCCGTCGCCGTCCCCGAACGCGCCGGGCAGGTCGCGCAGCAGCTGGCGCAGCGCGGCGACGAAGGGGGCATAGGCCACCCCTTCGTCGCCGAGTTCCGCGCAGCCGCCGATCAGGACGCGCACGTCCGTGACGGGAATCGCGCCCGATTCGTCGGCGCTGTCGACTCTATCTGCTCTATCTGCTCTATCGCTTCTTCCGGCGCCTGACGCGGTGGCGTTGCCGGCCGCCAGGTTGACGAGGTTCGCGGGATCCAGGTCGAGCAGCGGCCGGACGAACTCCTCGATCAGCCGCGACTTCCCGATCCCGGCGTCCCCGCCGACGACCACCACCGCGGGCTCGCCCCGAGAAGCGCTGGCCAGCAGCGAGCGGAGCTTGGACAGCTCCGGCCCGCGGCCGACGAAGACGGGGCTCACCTGGCGCATCGACACATGGTCGAGCATCGCACAGGGGTCCCGGTCAGGTCATCGACCTTTCACCGGAACGTGACCCTACGTGCACGGTATGTACCTTCTCCGGGCATATGTCCTGCGCCCGGCGCGCCCGCTTGGCGAGACCGTGCCGGCGCGCCTGCTCGATCAGCTCGGCGCGGCGGGCGTTCGCGATCTCCAGAGTGAAGACGGTGTTGTTCATGGTTCTGGTTCCCCAGCCTCTCGACGAGTGCCACTTCTGGTGACGTGTACTAGTCTCCGGCCAGAGGTGCCCCCTACACATGAGGCAACAGGCCAGTAGTCGGGGGGTGAGCTACCTTAGGTATGGCCGTGAGGTACCTCAGAGGGCCTTACTGCATAGCCGGGAGCGTTTGTCGAAGGCTTATCGGGACCTCACGGAGCGCGCCGTTCGGTGCCCTGGACTGGGCCGATGCGGCTTAGCGCTCCGTGAGGTCCCAGCATTCGGTCCCTAAGCCCTCAGCGAGCCGTCAGCGCTCCGTCCGGCGTGCCGAATCCGGTGCATAACGCTCCCCGGAAGCCGCTCCGTGCGGTACCGCCGCCTCGATCCGGGCCAGTTGCTCGGCGCTCAGCTCGATGTCCGCCGCCGCCGAGTTCTCCTCCAGGTACTTGATCCGCTTGGTGCCGGGGATCGGGACGATGTCCGGTCCCTGGGCCAGCAGCCACGCGAGCGCCAACTGGACCGGGCTGTGCCCGCTCTCGTCGGCGACCGCGCGCAGCTCGGCGACCAGCTTCAGATTCGCCTCCAGGTTGCCGTCGGCGAAGCGCGGGTTGCCGCGGCGGAAGTCGTCCGCGGCCAGTCCTTCGACCGAGGTGATGGCGCCGGTCAGCAAGCCGCGGCCGACCGGGGAGTAGGGCACGATCCCGACGCCGAGTTCGCGCGCGGCCGGGACCACCTGCGCCTCGATGTCGCGGGTGAACAACGAGTATTCGCTTTGCAGCGCAGTGATCGGGTGGACGGCGTGCGCGGCGCGCAGCGTCTCGGCATTGACCTCGGACAGTCCCAGGTAGCGCACCTTGCCCGCCTGGACCAGCTCGGCCATCGCCCCGACCGACTCCTCGACCGGCACGTCGGGGTTGCGGCGGTGCATGTAGTAGAGGTCGATGTGGTCCACGCCGAGGCGGCTCAGCGAGGCGTCGACGGCGGTGCGGACGTATTCGGGGTCGTTGCGGATGGAGCGCTCGTCGGTCTCCGGGTCGCGGCGGATGCCGAACTTGGTCGCGAGCACCACCTTGTCCCGCCGACCGCCCCGCAGGGCGCGCCCGACCAGCTGCTCGTTGGCGCCCTTGCCGTACATGTCGGCGGTGTCCAATAGCGTCACCCCGAGATCGTCGATCGCCCGGTGCAGCACCGAGATCGACTCTGCTTCGGACTCGGGGGTGACGCTGTAGAAGTCAGACATGCCCATGCAGCCGAGTCCCAACGCGGAAACCCGCGGACCGTCACTCCCAAGGATGCGGTACTTCATGCAGCAGCTCCCATCACAGAATTCACCCGTCACCCGCACCGCCCGGCGTCGTTGGACACCGTGTCTGGAAGACGGAGTCGCCGGACGGCGCGGAGACTGGAGGACATCCATGAGTGTCGCAAGTCTTGACGATCACGTCGCCTCGGATTACCGCAACTGGGTCGGCGTGCTGTTCGCGGTGCACCACAAGGTCGAGGTGCGGGGCATGGACGGCGAGGCCGGTCCGGAGTTCTGCACGTGCGGGGACGTGTGGCCCTGCCGGAGCGAGGCCACGGCGGCGCGATTACTGGACTTCCCGCTATAAGGGAGGGATGGAGTTCACTCGGTTCGACCACGATCAGGCCTCTGATGCAGAGTTCGACGAGGTGGCACGGTTCCTGGCGTCGATGGACGCGGCGGACCGCCCCGGATGGTCGTCGCGTTCGGCGACCGCGTTGGCCGATTTCCTCAAGAATCGGCAGTCATTCGGCTATGACGTGTCGCTGTGGCTGGGCAGTGAGGCCAGCGGCGGGGCGGAGCGGCTGACAGCCTCCTGCTGGCTGAATCTCGCGCTGTCGCCGGAGAACCGGCAGACCGTTCTCGTGGAGATCCGGGTGCGTCCCGATCTGCGCCGCCGCGGTATCGCGAGCGACTTCCTCCGTGCCCTGACTCCGATGATCCGCGTCGCGGAGCGCGATCATGTGATCGGCTCGACGACATCCCATGGTCCGGGCGAACTGTGGGGCGCGTCCGTGGGGATGAAGCCGACGCTGCGCTATGTGCGGCAGGTGCTGCGTTTGGGCGATGCGGACCAGTCGTTGTGGGACCGTCCGGTCCCCGACGGCTACCGCTTCGAAGACTGGACAGACCGCACCCCCGACCGGCTTGTGGCCTCCTACGCCGTGGCACTCCAGGCCATGGACGACGCGGTGTCCGGCGACCTGCAGTGGAGCCAACCGCGCTGGACCCCCGAACGGGTCCGCGAGACCGAGGAGCGGCTCGCGGCGACCGGGAACGCCGCCCGGGTGGTCGCCGCGGTCGACGAGGCGAGCGGCGAGGTCGCGGGGCTCACGCAGATCGCGGTCTCCGCCACCCGCCCCGAGGTGGTCGAACAGCTCGACACCTCGGTGCGCCGGGAGCACCGCGGCCGCGGACTGGGCTTGGCGATGAAGGCGGCGCAGCTTCGGGCGATCGCCGAGCGTCCCGGGCTGGAGCGGGTGAAGACTGACACCGCTGATCTGGTCCACATGGCCGCCATCAACCGTGCGCTCGGTTTCCAGGACGAGTCCGAGGACGTCTACATCGAGGCGGATCTCGCGGAGATCGAGGCGGCGCTCGCGACGGATTCCTGAGCGACTGTCAGCGTTCTGCGTTGTGTGCCGCGGCCGGCTTCAGCTCTGTGCCGAGCTGTCCGAGACCGTCGGTCACGATGTCCGTGAGCAGCCGCGCGTGGCGGCCGTCCGGGTCGAGGTCGGGGTCGAAGACGGCGACGTGCGCGCCGGCCGCGCCGGGGGCTAGGGCGGCGAGCAGCTCGGTCAGCTGATCCGGGAGCAGGCCGCCGGGGTCGGGGCTGTCGACGGCGGGCATCACGGTTGCGTCGAGGATGTCGACGTCGAGGTGCAGCCAGTAGCCGTCGAGATCTGCGCGCTCGACACGCTCGCGGACGCGGTCGGCGGTGGCCGCGGCGCCGTCGCGGATGATCGCCGAGGCGGGGATCGTGAGGCTGATCGCCTCTTCGACTTCGGCGAGTTCCTGGTCGTCGTCCCGGCATCCGGCGTGCACGGTGTCCGCCGGGTCGAAGTACGGTCCGAGCCCGTCGACGTCCGCGATCGCCGGCCAGTGGCGTCCGATGGCCGCGGCCAGATCCTCGCCGGCCAGCGCCGCGCAGGCGTCGGAGTTGCCGGGGTTGCGGAAATCCGTGTGTCCGTCCAGATGCACCAGGGCGAACCGGCCGGCTGGGCGCAGCGCGAGCCCTACTCCCACCACCAGGCTGCAATCGCCGCCGAAGACCAAGGGGACGTCGCCGGCCGCCCGGATCTCGGCGACGCGCCGCGCCAGCCGCCGTGCGTGCTCGACGATCGCGTCCTGATTCCGCAGGCGTCCCGGTGTCGCGTCGTCGGCGTAGCGGCCGGGAAGGACCACGCCTGCGTCGCGGGCGCCCGCGTCGGTGAACCGCGCGAACAATCCCGTCTCGCGGAAGGCTTCCGGCGCCTTGGCGGTACCGGGGACGCTCGACGGGTGCGGGGGACGGAGCCCGAGGTTGGTCGGGGCAGCCAGCAGCGCGATCACAGTTCGCTTACCGATCCGGTTCCTGTTCTAGAAGTCCACGTCCGGCCCTGACACCGGCTTCGGAGCCCTGCCGGTCCAGATCTGCTCCGGTGTCTCCGCAGCCGACTGGTACGGCGTCTCCGCAGCCGACTGGTACGGCGTCTCCGCAGCCGGCTGATACGGCGTATCCGCAGCCGACTGATACGGCAGCTCGGCCTTCTTGCCGAACAGGGTCCCGGCGATGGCGGTCAGCTCGTCGTCGTCCTCGTCGATCGGCTCCACGGCCCACCGGCGCTCGCGGTCGAGGGTCTGCTGGTTCCCGGCGGCGATCGCTCGCACCGGCGCCGCGGGCGCTGGGAGCGCCGCCAGCCGCTCGGCTTCGGCCGCCTCGAGTTCTGCCGTCTCCTCGGCCGTTCCGGCCGTCAGCGCGGCTGCTGCGGCGCTGGCGATCAGCGCGGCGTCGGCGGAGGTCTCGGTCATGGCGCGGTCGGTGAAGACCAGCGGGCGTTCGTGCTCGGTGACGATGTGCTTGACCACCTGGACGTCGCCGTTCACGTCCCATACGGCGATGCCGGGCGTCAGCGACGGGATGATCTCGACCGCCCAGCGGGGCAATCCCAACACCTTGCCGGTGGTTCTCGCCTCGTCGGCTTTCTGCATGTACACCGTGCGGGTGGAGGCCATCTTCAGGATCGCCGCCGCCTCGCGCGCCGCGGCGCCGTCCACCACGTCGGACAGGTGGTGGACCACCGCGACGAAGGACAGGCCCAGGCGGCGGCCGAACTTCAGCAGGCGCTGGAACAGCTGGGCCACGAAGGGCGAGTTGATGATGTGCCAGGCCTCTTCGACCAGCAGGATGCGCTTCACGCGGTCGGGGCGCAGCCAGGTGTGCTCCAGCCAGACGCCGACGATGGCCATCAGGATCGGCATGCCGATCGAGTTGCGGTCGATGGCCGACAGGTCGAAGACGATCAGCGGGGAGTCCAGGTCGATGCCGGAGGTGGTGGGCCCGTCGAACATGCCCGCCAGGTCGCCGTCGACCAGCCGGTCCAGGACCAGCGCGACGTCCAGACCCCAGGCCTGCACGTCCTCTATCGTCACGTTCATGTCCTCGGCGGCGCTGGTCAGCGGCGTGCGCAGGGCCTCGACCACGTCCGAGAGGATCGGCTGGCGGCCGTAGTGGAGCCCCGCCTCGCCGACGCGCAGGTGCGCCGCCTTCAGCGCGTAGCCGGCGCGCTCGTCCAGCGGCCGGCCCTGGGCGACCTCGACTATCGTCCGCAGCAGCGCGAGCTGCCCGGTGGAGGTGATCGCCGGGTCCAGCGGGTTGAGCCGGATGCTGTCGCCGCGCACGCCGTGCGGGTCCAGGCGGACCGGGGTGACGCCGAGGGATTCGGCGATCAGGTGCCACTCGCCGACGCCGTCCTCGCCTTGGGCGTCCAGCACCACCACCTGGCGGTCCTTGAAGCGCAGCTGGCGCAGGACGTAGGTCTTCTCCAGCGCCGACTTGCCGTTGCCGGACTCGCCGAGCACCAGCCAGTGCGGCGCCGGCAGCTGCTGGCCGTAGAGCTGGAAGGGGTCGTAGACGTAGCCCTTGCCGGAGTAGACCTCGCGGCCGATGATGACGCCGGAGTCGCCCAGGCCGGGCGCCGCGGTCGGCAGGTACACGGCCTGCGCCTGCGAGGAAGAGGTGCGCACCGGGGGGCGGGCGGTCTCGACCTTGCCGAAGATCACCGAGGCGAAGCCCTCGGTCAGGGAGTCCATGATCGATCGGGCCATGGTGTCAGCCTCCTTACTTCCGCAGTCCGGTCGCGAACGGCAGGGTGTTGGTGAACGCCCTGTGGTGCTCGCGGTCGCACCACTCCAGCTTGAGGAACGACTTGCCCGCCGAGGCCCGGATGGTGCGCTTGTCCCGGTTCAGGGACTCCGGACCGCGCGCCGAGACGGTGATGTAGCCGACCAGGTTCACCCCGGCGGCGCCGGAGGCCAGGTCCTCGCCGCGCTGGTCCACGCGCCCAGCGTGGGCTCGCTCGCGGGGGTCGTCGACGCGGCCGAGCTTGGCCTGGCGGGAGGCCTCGGCATCGGTGTTGATCTTCTCGGTGAGCATCCGCTCGATGGCGACGTCGGTGGGCTCCAGGTCCATGGTCACCCCGACCGTGCGGATCACGTCCGGGGTGTGCACCAGCAGCGGCGCCAGGAAGTTCACGCCGACCGGGGTCAGCGGCCACTCCTTGATCCAGGCGGTGGCGTGGCACCAGGGCTCCGCGGTGACCGACTCCCGGGTCTTGGCGCGCAGGAACTGCGGGTGCGTGGCGTCCAGTTCGGCCGGCCAGGCGTTGCGCCGCGACATCGCGTGCAGGTGGTCGATCGGGTGGTCGGGGTCGTACATGGAGTGGATCAGCGAGGACAGCGCGACCGGGCCCAGCGGCTGGCGCACCTTGATGTCGGCGTCGGCCAGCCGGGCGCAGATGTCGGCCAGCTCGCGCGCCATGATGATGCCCAGGCCCACGTCCACGGCGCCGCGGCCGATGACGTAGGCCTCGGAGGCGAGGTCCTTGGTGTAGGGCATGCAGGCGACCAGATAGGCGCGGTGCTGCTCGGAGGAGGTCGAGACCATCGACAGCAGGTGCTCGTAGGACTCCTGGAGCCAGCGCGGGGAGTTCTCGTCGCCCCGGCGTGCCACGTCCTTGGCGTGCGCGTCGGGATCGGCGGGCAGCGTGCGGGCGAGCATCTGCAGCCGGGTGACGAAGCCGTCGCCGTTGGCCACGTGCCGCAGCAGCGTGCCGAACCGGTCGACCAGCGTCTCCTGGTCCTCGGAGTCCCGCGAGCCGACGCCGGGACCCTCGATCTCCAGCGTGGCGGTGACGGTCCGCCGGTCCAGGTGCATCAGCACCGCGATCTCGTCCGGCCCGAACTGCGCCCGCAGCCACCGCAGCCGCCCGACGCCCGGCGGCGGCCCGATCTCCACCTCGCCGCCGTCGATCCGGGTCCCGGCCTCCATCGCGCGCGAGCGCCACGTGGCCTGCGGCGAGCGCAGCAGCCGCTTGTAGGAGCGGTTGATCTCGAACCACTTGTAGATGGTCCGGCCGTTGTAGGGCATGAACACCACGACCAGCGCCAGCACCGGGCCGGCGAGGATACCCAGCACCTTCAGAAACGTGGTGGGCACGAAGAACCCGGACAGCAGCGAGATCGCGCAGCACACCACGATGACGCCGATCTCACCGGTCTCCCGGTTGCGCCCGATGAGCGCACTCGGCTTGGCCTTCCCGAGCAGATAGGCGCGGCGGTACTGAGGGGGCTCCTGCTGGGCGGTGCTCATGACCGGGCCCCCTCGGGGCGGACGTCACTGCTTGGCGTGGTGCTCACGGCGGTGCCTTCCAGCGGGGGTACAGGTGATCGTGGTACGCGGCCGGCTTCTGTCCTCGACGCTACCCGGGAAAGGGCGCCGGCGGGATCGATGCCGGGATCGCAGAACCCGAACCCGCCGGCGCGCGAGCCCGCTCCGTGCCTCATCTCGTCCTCGCCTCCCTCGCGTCCCTCGCCGATCTCGTCACGAACCGCCGCGCGGAGGCGGCGGGGTCTTGGGCACGACAGGAGCCGCAGCGGCGCGCAGACGGGAGGCGGAGGTGGCTGAGCCGCCGTTGGCCCCACCGCCGGTGTTGCCGCCGCCTCCACCGCCACCGCTTGTGGCGCCGCCACCGCCACCGCCTTGGCCGCCGCCGTCGGCGCCCGGACGCGTCGTTATGGCCCTGCCGGTGTGCGCCGCTATCCCGGCCGCCGCCCCCGCCCCGCTGGCGAGCGCCCCGACCGACATGCCGGCGACCGCGCTGCCCATGTTGCCGCCACCCCCGCCACCGGCGAAGGCACCGCTGATCCGATTGGCGTGCGTGGCCATGCCGTTGCGCATCGTGCCCGCCGGGGAGGTGAAGGCAGCACTGGTGATAGCGGCCTTCCCGATCTTGGCCGCGCGATCCTTCTGCAGCGTCAGCATCTCGTCGCCGAACGACGGCACGAACCGATAGACCAGCCCGGAGGCGAAGATCGACAGGATCATGATGGCCAGCCCGGACAACACGGCGCTGAACGAGTCCTGCGGCCCCGACGACACAGCCGTCGCCAGAGACAGAACGATCACGATGATCGGCTTGATCAGGTCGATGGAGATCATCAACCCGATCCACCGCCGAATGTGCCCCCACATCGACTTGTCGACGAAACCGGCATACACCGCCGTAGCCAACGCCGCCCCGACGTACAGCATCGCCGCCCGAATAATGAGCTCCAGCCACAGCAGAGCGGCCGCGATCATCGACAACACCGAGACGAAAATCAGCATGATCGGCCCGCCCCCGAGCCCGGAGTTCGGGTCAAGGGCGTGAGAGAACGAAGCCAGGAATCCGTTGCGATCAGCAGTGGACCCATTCCCAATGGCATCCGAGACGCTATCGGTGATCTTCACCATTCCCGCCAGGATCACGGGAGTGAACGCAGAAGCCAGCACCGCCATCCACAGGAAGCCGGTGGCTTCGCCTATCGCAGTGATGATGGAATCGCCCTGCACCGCCCGCTTCACCACAGAAAGCAACCACAGCAGCACAGTCAGAATCGCCGACGCGGCGAACACGATCGCGTACTGCTTCAGGAAGCCCAAGTTGGTGAAGTTGACCGTCGCGGTCTTGGTGATGGCACCCGACAGGTTGTTGATGACCCACTGGGCTGCTTCCGCGCAGCCGCGCGCGATGGAACCCAGGGGGTCGGTGATGGAGTCGGCCGGGGTGACGCCGCCGCCTCCCGTGGTGCCGGGCGGGTTGGGGGTCCCGTTGACCATGTGCTGGGTGTTCTCGCAGGCATCCTTGACCTTGCCGAACAAGAGCGCGCACGGGTCTGACGGAGCGGCGGGCAGCGGTGCGATATCAAGGCGCATATTGGAGCCTCGCGAACTGCTTGGCAGCCTTCTGCAATTCGTCGGAGGTGGAGGCCTGCTGCGTGCCGCCCACCGGTGTGGGCCCGTCGATCTGCCCGAAGTCGTTCCAGCGCCAGTCGTTGCCGACCCAGGTCAAGGTGATCGTGAGCGTCGACCACGTGGCGCTCACCGGGAAGGTCGAGCCGGTGCCGGCGATTCCGTCGATGGTGCAGGTCCACACGTCGACCACGGCCTTGGTGTCCGTGTACGAATTCACTCGAACTCCCGCCGGTACACCGCGGTATACCAGCGTCTGGCCCGCAGGGGGATTCCCGTTTGCATCTAGGCCATACCCGCGTGCGGCTTCCGTGAAAGCCGTGTCCAGCTCGCTTTGGAGGTGAGCCACTATCGAGGGGTCCGCGATCGTCTGGATCATCGTGTGCCGCTGGTTCGTGTGGACCATCGGTTCGGACACGTATGCGGCGACATAGTTGGTTGCAGCAGCTTCTGCTCCGCTTTGCGTGTCCTTGTAACCGGTCAGGACTCCGTTAGCCCCGGACTGCGCCGGAAACGCAGGGCTCGAACTCCCTCCCGCCGGCGCGCTCTGCCCGACCGTCGCCGTCGCCGGCGGAACTCCGCCGCCGACGCCGGTGCTGGCGCCCTGGCTGGCGGCGCCGGTGTTGTGCTTGCTGCTGTTGATGGCGATGACGGCGGCTACCACGATGACGATGGCTGCCAGGGCCAGTACGCCGCGGCCTCGGCGGGCTCGGGGGGCTTTGAACTCGCCTTCGTAGGGGTCCTTGGGGAGGCGGATGATGGTTTGCGGCTGCTCGATGCGCGGTGCGCGTCCGGGACGGCCGCGGCGGGGTGCGCCGTCGCCCGTGCGGCCCGGACCGCCGCTACCGCCGTCGATAACCATGTTCAAGTCTCCCCACCCCGGGTGCCCCGGTCGTGTTACATCGTCGTCGTGTCGGGCCACCAGTTCCTAACAAATACCCGGATGGCTTCGTGCGGGTTTGCCGGGCGGCGCGAGGTGGCACCTTCTCCGGTCGGCCGCGGCCGCCGGTCAGATCGCCATGCCGTAGACGATGGTGAACAGCGTGCCGAGGGATCCGATGATGAACACACCGGTCAGGCCGGCCACGATCAGGCCTCTGCCCTGCTCGGCGGAGAAGGTGTCGCGCAGCGCCGTGGCGCCGATGCGCTGTTTGGCCGCGCCCCAGACCGCGATGCCCAGGCACAGCAGGATCGCCGTGGCCATGACGACCTCGACCATCACCCGGGCTTCGTTGCCGACCTTGCCGAAGGGTCCCCAGTTCGGGGCGATTCCGCCGATGATGGTGTTGATGTCGTTGCCGCCGGACGGGGGCGCCGGCGTCGGCGCGGGGTCCATGAGAAACGTGGCGACGGTGTGTGCCGCGCCATGCAGAGCTTGCAGTGCAGACACGATGACCGCCTGCCTCCAGTCCTGTGGTTATAACGGTGGTGTTCGTCGTACTCACGATGTGGTGTCACTGCCGGTAGCGTAGGGAACTCAGTCTACGAGGATGACGCGGACGGCAGATACCTTGTCTATGGTGTCGTTTTCCTCGATCCGTCCGCGGCACACCTTGGTTATCGGTTGATCCGATGATCGGCTGAAGGGAGGAAGGGGTCTGATGAAGACATCGATCATCGTCGGCGCGTCGCTGGTGGCCACCCCGTTCCTTCTGGTAGGCGCGATCGTCCTCGGCACCATGAGCGTGGCCTCCGGCAGCTCGAGTCTGGGCACCGTCGGCCGGATCGCCGAGGGCACCGTCCCGTCCGCCGACGCCGCGCTGATGGAGCAGTACGGCCACATGTGCCCGACGCTGACCCCCTCGCTCCTCGCCGCCCAGCTGTATCAGGAGTCGGGCTTCGACCCGGCGATCGTCTCCCCGGCCGGCGCCATAGGGATCGCCCAGTTCATGCCCGGAACCTGGCCCAACTGGTCTTCACCGCAGGACGGCGACGGCAAACAGGATCCGCGCAATCCCGCCGACGCCATCCCCGCCGCCGCACGCTACGACTGTGCCATCTCCCGCCAACTCTCGGGGATAGGCGGTGACGCCGTGGCGAACATGCTCGCCGGCTACAACGCCGGACCCGGCGCGGTCGAGCAGTACCGGGGGATCCCGCCGTACTCGGAGACCCAGAACTATGTGAAGAACATCGAGGCCCTGGAGCAGGCCTTCCGCGCCCCCGACCCGGCCCTGGCGCCCTCCGACATGGCCGTCCGCGCGATCGCCTACGCCTACGACCGCCTCAACACTCCCTACGAGTGGGGCGGAGACGGCACCGACGGCCGCTTCGACTGCTCCGGCCTGGTCCAGGCCGCCTACACCTCGGTCGGCATCACCATGCCGCGCACCGCCTCCGAGCAGTGGTACACCGGCCCGCACGTCCCGGTCGACCGGCTCCAGCCCGGAGACCTGGTCTTCTACGCCACCGACCTGTCCAACCCCGGCAGCATCCACCACGTCGGCATCTACGTCGGCGGCGGCGTGATGATCGACGCCCCGCACACCGGCGCGGTGATCCGCTTCGACCCGATCGGCGCGGCGGACTACCTCGGCGCCACCCGCCCGCAGCCGCTGGTGGTCGGAGCAGCGGTCGACGCGGCGACACCGCAGGCCAAGCGCACGGCGAGCAACCCCGCCGGCACGTCGCAGAACCCGGGCACCCCGGCGCCGACGACACCCACCCCGACAGGGAACCAGGCACCGGCGGTGGCACCGAAGGCAGCAACTAGCTCAAAGCACTGAGAGGGCGACTGTCGCGCGGCGGGTCTCTATACGCGCCCTCAAGCTGCGCCCCCTCAAGCGGCTTTGAGTAATCGCCGCCCACGCCGAATGCGTCGCTTCGCAGTGCGTTCACACCTGCACCATGAGCCACATCCGTGTCACCAAAAGCCAAAGGCGGCAGCCGGAGTCAAGCTCCGACCGCCGCCCTCCGCTGCCCGCCCCCGTTCACATGGCGGGCACCTTGTCCAAGAACCCGGCGACCGCGCCGATCCGCCCGTCCGGTGCGATCAGCGCCACGTCGAAGCCGACCACCAGCGCCTCGGCGTCGCCCGCCGCCAGCTCCCAGGTGAAGCGGACCACGTCGTGGTGCGCGTCCGGCTCGCCGGCGAGGCGGAAGGTCAGTCCCGCGAACTGCGCCTGCGCTCCGCCGATCAGGGCACTGAGTTCGTCGTGGCCGTGCACCGACGCCAGCGGGTCCGTGTACTCGATCTCCTCGACGAAGACCTCCGCGACCTTCTTGGCGCGGGCGGCGGCGTCGGTCTCGTTCCAGGCGGCGAGGTAACCGGCGACGAGGGTCGTGGTGTCAGTCATGGCTGTGCCTTCCGTTGCGGCTTCCGGCTTGCCCGGCGGCCTGTGCCTCAACTGTGGCGTCGGGGGTCCTGACCTCGCGATTACCACTCAGGTAATCGTCTCCATGACCCCCTCGAAGCCATCGTTGAGGCCATGACCACCACACAGACGCGGCCGGCGACACCGACCGCCGAACGCGGCGACACCACCACCGCCCGCGCCCAGAACCTGACCCTGCTGGTCCTGCTCGCGGGGATCTTCATGACCACCCTCGACATCTTCATCGTCAACGTCGCGATCCCCGCCACCCAGCGCGATCTGCACGCCTCCCCGGCCGCGATCCAGTGGATCGTCGCCGGGTACGGGCTCACCGTCGCCGCCGGTGTGATCACCGCCGGGCGGCTGGGCGACATGTTCGGGCGCCGCCGGATGTACGCGCTGGGCATGGCGCTGTTCACCGCCGCCTCCGCCGCCTGCGGCATGGCGCCGACTGCCAACGTGCTGATCGCCTCGCGCATCGTGCAGGGCATCGGTGCGGCGCTGCTGAGCCCGCAGACGCTCGCGATCATCGGCACCGCCTTCGAGGGCGCCAAGCGCGTCCGCGCCTTCACCGCCTATGCCCTCGCGATGGGTCTGGCCGCCGTGTTCGGGCAGCTGATCGGCGGCGTGCTGATCGACATGAACTTCTCCGGGCTCGGCTGGCGCAGCTGCTTCCTCATCAACGTGCCGGTCGGCGCGGTGGCGCTGACGCTGGTCCCGCGCGCCGTGCCCGAGTCGCGCGCCGAGGTCCGGACCCGGCTGGACGTGCCCGGGGTGGCGCTCGTCAGCGCCGCGCTGGTGGCCACCGTGCTGCCGCTGATCCAGGGGCAGAGCCAGGGCTGGCCGCTGTGGACCTGGCTGAGCTTCGGCGCCGCGCTGGTGCTGTTCGGGGTCTTCGGGTGGTACCAGGGCCGGCTGGCGGCGGCGAAGAAGGCGCCGCTGATCGACCCCGCGCTGTTCCGCACCAAGGGATTCGCCCGCGGCATCGTCGCCCAGATCGTGTTCTGGATGGGCCAGGGCTCGTTTTTCCTCGTCTTCGCCCTCTACGTGCAGCTCGGCCGCGGCCTCGACGCCCTGCACGCGGGCCTGATCTTCACCCCGATCGGCGTCGGCTACCTGCTGACCTCGATGGTCGCGCAGAAGGTCACCGAGCGCCTCGGCCGCCAGACCGCCGCCGTCGGGACCCTGCTGATGGCGGTCAGCCTGCTCGACCTGATCGTCACCCTGCACCTGACCGGCACCCACGGCTCGCTGCTGTGGACGATCCCGGCGCTGGTCGGCGACGGCGCGGGCATGGGCCTGGCGATCGGCCCGCTGGCCGCCGGGGCGATGGGCCGGGTCGCGCCGCACCACACCGGCGCCGCCTCGGGCGTGGTGTCGACGGTGATGCAGGTCGGCGGGGCGGTCGGGGTCGCGGTGATCGGCATCGTCTTCTACTCCGTCCTCGGCTCCTCGACCACCCCCGCCGCCTACACCCACGCGTTCACCGCCGGGCTGGAACTCCTGGTCGGCGTCGCGGTCGCGGTGACGGTCCTGCTCCAGTTCGACAAGGACTAGTGCCGGCGAAGTAGCCCGGGTGACTCCCGTCGGAGGACTACACCGCAGACATCCCGAAGGTGGAATCGACGGTATGACCACCACGACCGGCACCACCTCCAGCACCCTCACGGCGCCCGCCGCCCGCGCGGTCGCCGCGGTCAAGCAGTACGGCGGCGGCGACGCGGCCGTCCGCGCCCTCGACGGCGTGACGGTCGCGCTCGCCGCCGGCCGCTTCACCGCCGTCATGGGCCCGTCCGGATCGGGCAAGTCGACGCTCTTGCACTGCCTGGCCGGCCTGGACCGGCTCACCTCGGGCCAGGCGTACGTCGGCGACGTCGAACTCGGCTCCGCCTCCGACAAGCAGCTGACGCTCCTGCGGAGGGAGAAGCTCGGCTTCGTCTTCCAGTCCTTCAACCTCCTGCCGACCCTCTCGGCGGCGGAGAACATCACGCTGCCGCTGGACCTGGCCGGCCGCTCCCCGGACAAGGACTGGCTCGACACCGTCGTCGGCACCGTCGGGCTGACGGACCGCCTCAAGCACCGCCCCGCCGAGCTCTCCGGCGGCCAACAGCAGCGCGTGGCGGTCGCGCGCGCCCTTGTCTCGCGTCCGGAAGTCGTCTTCGCCGACGAGCCCACGGGAAACCTCGATTCCCGGTCCGCCGCCGAGGTTCTGGGCCTGCTGCGCACCATGGTCACCGACCTCGGCCAGACCCTGGTGATGGTCACCCACGATCCCTCGGCCGCCGCCTACGCCGACGAGGTCCTGTTCCTCGCCGACGGCCGCCTCGTGGACCGCCTGGAGCAGCCCACGCGCGATTCCGTCCTGGCCCGCATGCAGCGCTTCGGCGAGTAAGGAGGCTGACGGACATGCTCACCATCGCCCTGCGCAACCTCACCGCCCGCCGCCGCCGGCTGATCGGCACGTTCCTCGCGGTGTTCCTCGGTGTCGCCTTCCTCGCCGGCACCCTCACGCTGAACGCGACGCTCTCGCGCAACTTCGACAACCTCTTCGCGACCGCCGACTCCAACGTCGCGGCGGTCGTCCACTCGGACACGCTGATCGCCTCGAGCGGCAGCGGCGCGCCCTTCGGCGGTCTGCGGGCCTCGGTCCCGTCGCAGCTCGCTGATTCGCTGCGCGCCGTGCCCGGCGTCGCCGACGCGCAGCCCGACATCACCGGCTACGGTCAGCTGCTCGGCGCCGACGGCAAGGCGGTCGGCGGGAACGGGCCGCCGCGTACCGCCGGCAACTGGATCCCGTCCGCCGCGCTGAACCCGTACCACCTGGTCGCGGGGCGCGCGCCGCAGGACGTGGCGGCTGAGCAGCCGGTGCAGGTCGTGATCAATCGCGGCGCGGCGAACTCCGGGCATCTGAAGATCGGGGACACCACGATCGTCCAGATGCCGCTGCCGGTGCGGGTCACGATCGTCGGCATCGCCGGGTTCGGGACGCAGGACGGGATCGGGCAGGTGACGTATGCCGGATTCACGCAGACAGTCGCCGAGAAGTACATCGCGCGGCCCGGACAGGCTTCGCAAATCCTGATCGCTGCCAAGAAGGGTGTGTCTCAGGACACTGTCGTGGACTCGGTGGCGAAGACTCTTCCGCCGGGTGTCTCGGCGATCACCGGTGCGGCGTATACGAAGGCGAACACGGACGCGATCGGGAAGGCGTTTCTGACGTTCTTCAAGGGCTTCCTGCTGGTGTTCGCGGCCGTGGCGCTGCTGGTGGCGGCGTTCTCGATCCACAACACCTACACGATCCTCATCGCGCAGCGGACGCGCGAGAACGCCTTGCTGCGCGCGCTCGGCGCATCGCGAGGGCAGATCTTGCGGTCGTCGTTGGCTGAGGCCGCGGCGTTGGGTTTGGCGGCATCGGCGGTCGGGATCGTCGGCGGGTTGGGGATCGCGCAAGCGCTGAAGGCGTTGTTCGACGTGGCCGGATTCGCTTTGCCCGCCGGGGGATTGGCGGTCACGGGCTCGACGATCGCGGTCGCGCTGCTCGTCGGTGTCGGGGTGACGTCGCTGGCTGCGCTGTCGCCGGCGGTGCGGGCTTCGCGCGTGCCGCCGCTCGCGGCGCTGCGGGAGGCGTCGGTGGGGGAGACGAGCTCCGGGTTCGGGCGGGTGCGGACGCCGATCGGCGCGGTGCTTCTGGGCGGCGGCATGCTGCTCGCCGTCGCTGGTGGGTCGCTCGCGGCGGTCGGCGCCGGTGCGGCGGCTACGACGGTCGGCGTGGTGATGGTCGGGCCGGTCGCGGCGCGCGCGGCGGTCCGCGTGCTCGGGTCCGTGGTCACCGGCGACGGACGCTTGGCCGGGACGACCGGCGTCCTGGCGCGGCGCAACGCGGCCCGGGACCCGCGGCGGACCTCGGCGACGGCTACCGCGCTGATGGTCGGGGTCGCGGTGGTGACGCTGCTGACGGTGTTCGCCACGTCGGTGAAGACGTCGCTGAAGTCTGATGTGGACCGGTCGTTCGTCGGAGACCTCGCGGTGTCCTCGCCCGCGTTCGGCGGCGGCGGATTGAGTCCGCAGCTGGCATCCGATCTGCAGAAAGTGCCGCGCGTCGCGGCTGCCGTCGGGATCGGGCAGGGGACGGCTTCGATCAGCGGCGCGGCGACGAACGTCTCCTTCGCCGACACCGGAAAGCTGAGCCAAGCGGTGTCGCTGGACGTGCGCGGCGGCTCGGCGGCGGCTTTGAGCGGCGGTCACGAGATCGGCGTCTCGGCCTCGGAGGCGAAGAAGCATCCGCTGGGCAGCTCCGTGACGGTCGTCTTCCCGGACGGAACGGCCAGCACGGTGCCGGTCGGCTTCGTCTACGGACCGCGCGGCTCCCTCGACGGCTACCTGGTCGACGCCGCCACCTGGTCCGCACACGCGAATCAGGTCACGGACACCTCGGTGATCGTGAAGCTGGCGCCGGGGACGTCGGCCGCGGCGGCGCGCTCGGCGATCACCGCGGCCGTGGTGCCCTATGGCAGCCCGGACGTGCAGGACCGGCAGCAGTACGCGGACGCGCAGGCGTCCGGCGTGGACGTGGTGCTCACGATCTCCTACGTGCTGCTGGTCCTAGCGATCGTGATCGCCCTGGCAGGCATCGCGAACACCCTGGCCCTGTCCGTCCACGAACGCACCCGTGAACTCGGCCTACTGCGCGCCGTCGGCCTCACCCGCCCCCAGACCCGAGCCCTGGTCCGCTGGGAATCGCTCCTGGTGGCCCTGTTCGGCACCCTGGGCGGCGTCGCCCTCGGCACCTTCCTCGCCTGGACCCTGGTCCGAGCCGCCGGCAGCTCCACAGCCATCGGCTTCGCAGCCTCCCCAGCCACACTCCTCCTGATCCTCGCCGCCGGCGCCGTAGCAGGCGTCGCCGCCGCAGCCCGCCCAGCCCGCCGCGCAGCCCGCCTGGACCTGCTGGCGGCGATCGCGCAGGAGTGAGCGGGAGCGGGATGGCCGCCGCCGGGGTCGGGGTCGGCAGGACTGACCTCGGCGGCGGCTCCGACGGCTCCGGCTGGCGGGCGCGGAGGGGGCGTCCGCCAGCCGGGAGTTGTCTTTTGGGCTGCGAGGGGGTGGCTGGGTGCGGTTTGTTTGTGGGTTTTTAGAAGCTTTTTACGCCTTCGAGCATGGTTTGATGGCCTCGCAGGGGACGCAGTTCGGTGGCAGGTATCTGAGTAGCGTCGGCGGCCGGCGGTTATGGCAATTCACGACCGCGCGCAGGTCCGAGTCACTGCGCACACTTTGGAGTTGGCGGGTCGCGGCCGCGTTTGAGGGGCACCGAAAGTCAACGTCAAGGGCAGGGCATCTGACGGCACCTGCGCGGCGAGCGGCCTCGCTCCGGGGAGGGGACGGTCGCGCTGTCCGGCGGCGGTTGTTGCCAAGTCGCATCACTTTTGCTGTGGTTGAGAAACGCTCGACTTGATTGCTTCGCCGAATCGCCGACATCTTAGGAAAAGGCTGCGGTGCTTTTCACAAGCATTGCGGTCGGACTGGCATCTCAGCGCGGAGTAAGTGTTGCGCGATAGGTCGGGGACCTCCTCCCCACAGGGGTTTTGTCCCGGACATTCGGACCGCCACCGAGCAGCCCAACCTGGCCCGACCCCCCCGTTGCAGAGTGCCCCCGCCGGAGGCGCCTGCCTTTGACTTTCGTTGCCCCTCAAACGCGGCCGCGACCCGCCAGCTCCAGCGCGTGCGCAGTGACTGGGACCGGCGCGCGGTCGTGGACACGAACAACCGCCGGCCGCCGATGCTACTCAGATACCTGCCACCGAACTGCGCCCCCTGCGAGGCCATCAAACCATGCTCGAAGACGTAAAAAGCTTCTAAAACCACCCACAAGCCGCAGCCGACAGACCACATCCGACCACCACCGAAAAACCAAGCCGGCGGCACCGAAAACCGGTGCCGCCGACCGTAAAACCGCTCGTCTACGAGCTACCTAAAACCTGCTTACAAGCTGTTCAGCACCTTGTCCGACACCGCGGCTTTCCCGCCCAGCACCACGCCGACCTCGATCGAGCCGCCGGCGCGTTCGTCGTTCAGGAAGCCGCTTGTCGCGGGGGCGAGGCTGGTGGGCGGGGTGAGGAGCAGGGGGCCGTCGAGGGTGCCCATGGCGGCGCCGCCGGAGAGGGCGTCGGCCCATTGGACGCCGGTGGCCACCGCGTACATGTGGGGGGTGCCGGTGGCGCCGAAGAACTGGTGGGCCACGAGGGCTGCTGTGGCGTAGCGGTCGCTGCCGACGAGGTTGTCCAGCTTCAGGTTGCCGGCGGGGACCGCGGTGCCGAGGGTCTTGGCCGCGGTGTTCGCCGCGCCGCCGACCGGGTAGACGTTCGCGCCGGCCGGGGTGCCGGCCCACTGGTGGAGGAAGGCCGAGGTCGCTGCGGGCATCTGCGTGCCGTTGGTCAGGACCAGGACGGTGTCCGGGGTCGCGCCGGCAGCTGTGCCCGCCGCGAGGGCGTCAGGGAACAGCGATGCGGTCGCCAGCAGGACGCGCTGCACCGCCGGGTGGCCGCTGGCGTCCTTCATGTCGCCGGCCATGCGCTGGGCGATGGCGGCCGAGGTGGTGTAGCGGTCCTGGCCGAAGATGCGGACCGGGGTGAAGCCCAGCTTCTGGACCGCGGTGGCCACTGCCGGGGACAGGGCCTTCTCGCCGCCGAGGAGATAGACGGTGGAGCCGGGTGCCAGGGTGCGGGTCAGCTCGGTGGCGGTCGCCGGGTTCAGGGCCTTGGTCTCGGTCAGCAGCAGCGGGCCGCCGTCGTGGGCGGCCAGGGCGGACCCGCCGAGGGCGTCGGCGAAGTCGTCGGAGCGGCTCAGCACGGCGGTCTTGGCCAGCGGGCGCTTGTCGGCGGGGGCGTAGAAGTCGGCCTGGCTGTCCGTCGTGGCGGGCCACAGCTTCTGCGAGACCGCGACCGCCGTGCCGATGCGGTCGCTGCCGGCCCAGCGGACGGCGTGCACCTGCGTCGGGTCCAGGGTCACGTGCGAGGTCGGCGAGAGGTCGACGTCGTCCTCGTCGACCTGGATCGCCGGCGAGGAGCCGTACTGCCGCCGCACGTCGAGGAAGTACTGGTGGATGCGCTGGTGCTTGGCCCAGTCGGTCGCCGGGACGTACGGGTCGTTCGTCGTGGCGTTGAAGTTCGGCTGGTCCGAGGTGCTGCCGGAGATGTCGACGGCGGAGATCTGGGCCTGGAGCCCCGGGTCCCGCACGGCGTCGCTGAGCGCGCTGTGGCCGCTGGCCGGGTTCCCCGACGTGCCGTAGAGACCGAGCTTGAAACCGGTCCCGTTCAACGCGTTCCCGAAGCTCTTCAGGTACGCCACGACCGCCTGCGCGGTCGCGTCCTCGTGGTAGGGCTCCATGTCGACGAAGATCGTCGTGCCCGAGGCGAACCCGAGGGCGCTTGCCTTCGCGACCGCGTCCTTGGCGTCCGTGACACCCAGCGCGGTCGGGTTCGCACCCGCGGCCGTCAGCGTCGGTCCCTGCTGGCCGGCGTAGATGGCCCACATGCCCCAGCCGGTCGCGGCCTGGTGCTGGACCCAGGCGGCGCTGTAGCCGCCGTCCGCTCCGGGATTCGGGTTCGCAGAGGACTTGCAGTCCTGGTCCGGATGGTAGGACGCCCCGCCGATGTAGACCCCGACGCCCCGATACGGCGAGTGGGCGTACCAGTCGTCCATCTGCGCCGAGTCCGGCGCGACACAGGTGTCGAAACCCTTGCCGCTGAACGCCGTGTTGGGGGTCGTGGACGCGGCGTGGGCGCTGGTCGCACCCATTCCCACCATGCCCAGCGATCCCAGTGACGAGGCGGCTATTGCGGACGCAGTCAAGCGAATGCGCTTCATGACGTGATCCCCTCCCGTAGGTCCGGAATCACCTTAGGGGGCGAGGATCCGCATCGCAGGTCCGACCTCAACAAAAACGCCCAGAACTTCACGCCGGAACAGGTAAATGCATCTCAAAACGACACCCGCCGTCGACGTTCCCGACCGTGACAGCACCCGAATGCGCCTCGGCGATGCCCCGCACGATCGCCAGCCCCAGACCCGCCCCGGCGCCGACCGGGCTCTCCACCTCCGGCGTCCGGGCGGCTGTCCCGCGCCACGCCACGTCGAAGACCCGGTCCAGGTCCTCGTCCGGGATCCCGCCGCAGGCGTCGGTCACGGCCAGCAGCACCCGCGGCTCGCCGTCCGCGCCGGTCCGGGCCAGCGCCGAGGCCTCGATCCGCACCGTGCCGTCCTCCGGGGTGTGCCGGATCGCGTTCACCACCAGGTTCGACAGCGCCCGCGACAGTTCCCTGACATCGCCCCGCACCGTGGCCGGCGTCGTCACCACGCCCGACAGCTCGATGCCGCGCGCCCGGGCCAGCGGCTGCCCCTCGGCCAGCGCGCCGTCCACCAGATCGGCCAGCGCCACCGACTCCAGCGTCAGCCGCAGGGCGCCGGCGTGTATCCGCGACAGCTCGAACAGGTCGTCCACCATGCCCGCCAACCGGTCCGCGGCCAGCCGCATCTGCATGTGGTAGCGCGCCGGATCGCTGGCGACACCGTCCTCCAGCGCCTCGGCCATCGCGCGCAGCCCGGCCAGCGGGGTGCGCAGATCGTGCGAGACCCAGGCGACCAGCTCGCGCCGGGAGCGCTCCAGCGCGCGCTCCCGCTCGCGGGACTCGGCCAGTTTCGCTTGCGTGGCGCGCAGTTCGCGGTCCAGGGCTGCCAGCTCCCCGGTCATCAGGGCTCTGCCATGCGGCGCCGGACCCGGGACGGACTCGCCCTCGCCGAGCGCCTGCAGCGCCGCGCGCAGCGTCCGGCTGTCGTGCGCCAGGCTGCGGCCCAGCAGCCACGCCAGGGCCAGCGTCACCGCCGCGCCGGAGGACGAGACGATCACCGAGACCCCGGCGTCGTGCGAGGAGATGAACATCGCGCGGGAGGCGATCACGATGCCGGCGACCACCGCCAGCGCCGCGGTCGCGGCGGAGGCGAACAGCGAAGCGCGCAGCGAGCGGCCGCGCAGGGCCCGCAGCGCCGACCAGCCGATGAGCGAGGCGCCGACCGCGGAGCCGGCGCCCATGGCGATGATCTCCAACTGGTCACGCATCCAGGTCCTCCGGCGCCTCGAGCCGGTAGCCGACTCCCCAGACCGTGACGATCAGCGACGGCGCGGCCGGATCGGGCTCGATCTTCTCGCGCAGCCGCCGCACGTGCACGGTGACGGTCGACTGGTCGCCGAAGGACCAGCCCCAGACCTGCTGCATCAGCTCGGCGCGGCTGAACGCCTGCCCGGGGTTGGCCATCAGGAACGCCAGCAGGTCGAACTCGCGGCCGGTCAGCGCCAGCGGCTCGCCGCCGAGCCGGGCCTGGTGCGCGGTGAGGTCGACCTCGAGGCGGCCCAGGGCGAGGATCTCAGGGGTCTGCGGCGGCTCGGCGCCGCCCCGCCCCCGGCCGTGCCCGCGCGCCCGGCGCAGCACGCTGCCGGCCCGCAGCACCAGCTCGCGCGGGCTGAACGGCTTGGTGACGTAGTCGTCGGCGCCGACCTGCAGCCCCAGGATCCGGTCGCCCTCCTCGCCGCGCGCGGTGAGCATGATGACCGGGACCTCGCCGAGAGCCCGGACGCGCTGGTGCACCTCGTAGCCGTCGAAGCCGGGCAGCATCAGGTCCAGCACCATCAGGTCCGGCAGGCGCTCGGCCGCCGCGGCCACGGCCGCCGGGCCGTCGGCGGCGCGGCGGACCCGGTAGCCGGCCCGGGCCAGATAGGCGGCGACGACCTCGGCGACCGTGGCGTCGTCGTCGACGACCAACACGTCCAACACGTCCAACGCGGGCTCGCCGCCGTCGCGGTCGGTGACGGGATCGTCACCGACCACCGCGCTCGCGGTGTCCGGCGTGCTCATCGATCGCCACCTTCCTCGGTATCGTCCGTTTCCCGACATTCTGCGTGGTGCTCTCCCCGCGGTTCAAGCGAACACCGTCAGAGGCCCTGATCGGGGCTTTCCAGTCCTTACGGAACTGTGACGACCCGGCGCGGAGCGTCGCCGAGGCCGCCGCCCGGCGGTCAGGGTGAAGCCCATGAGATTCGTGCGGCCCGCTGTGGCGCTGGCGGCGGCGACGCTGTTGACCGGGGGTGTCTACGTCGCGGTCCGCCTCGACCGCGCCGCCGAGTTCGCCCACGGCACCTCGGTCACGGTGACCTTCGGCGTGTTGTTCGCGCTGTACCTGCTCGGCGCGTGGTCGGTGTCGGGGCTGCGGGAGCGGTGGGCCCGGTGGGTGACTCTCGCCGGTGCGACGGCCATGCAGGTCGCGGCGTTCACCACGGCGCCGCGCTACTCCGACGACCTGTACCGCTACGTGTGGGACGGCCGTGTCCAAGCGGCGGGCATCGATCCCTACCGCTACGTCCCGATGGCGACCCGCCTCGCCGGTCTGCGCGCCGGATCCGGCCTGTTCCCCCCGACCGATCGCGGGCTCGACCCCTCCCACTGCGTGATCGCCAGCCCGGGCATCACCGCCGGCTGTACGCGCCTCAACCGGCCGCTCGTCCACACGATCTACCCGCCGGTCGCCGAGGCGTACTACTACCTCGCGCACTGGTGGGGACCGCGCGGAATCCAGATTTCGGCGGCTGTGCTCGCCCTCGGCATCACGGTTCTCCTCCTGGTCGGACTGCCTCGCATCGGCGTCGACTCCCGGAACGCGGTGCTGTGGGCCTGGTGCCCGACGGTGGCGGTCGAGGCGGGCAACGGCGGGCACGCCGACATCCTCGCGGTGCTGTTCACCGCCTGCGCGTTGCTGGCATTGGCCTCGAAGCGGGTCGCCAGCGGCGGAATCCTGCTCGGTCTGGGCATCGCGGCGAAGGTGACGCCTGCTTTGGCGGTACCAGCGGCGCTCCGACGTCGGCCCTTTGTTCTGCTGGGATCGCTGAGCGCCGTGGTGGTCGGGGTGTATCTGCCCCACGTTCTGGCCGTCGGCAGCGGAGTCGAAGGCTTCCTGGGCGGCTACCTGCATGAGGAGGGATACCAGAGCGGCACGCGGTTCGCGCTCCTCGACGCGGTCCTGCCGACGTCACTGGTCAAGCCGGCGGCGGTGCTGGTCCTGGCGGTGACGACGATTCTGGTCTGGCGGCTGAGCGATCCGGAACGGCCTTGGCACGGCGCGCTGATCATGGCAGGAGTCGGATTCCTGGTCACCGCGCCGCCGCTGGCCTGGTACGCCGAGCTGCTGGTCCTGTTCGTCGCGTTCGCGGGGTGGCGGAGCGCCGCGTGGCTCGGGATCGCATACGCCGGATACATGGTGCAGTCGGGCACCGCACCGCTTCAGGGATACGGCGGTGCGCTCGTGGTGGTCGTGGCTGTCTATGGCGGTCAGTTGGTTATCAAGGGACTGGGTCTCCGATCGGCGGCACGGCGGCTTGGAGCGGACGGCGTCGGCGCCGATCTCGATCGCGATCCGGATCTGGATCTGGATCTGGACCCCGACTTCGACCTCGACCGCCCCGGTCTGACCGACGTGATCCTCCCGTGTCTCGACGAGGCCGGAGCGCTTCCCTATGTCCTGTCACGGATTCCGGCCGGCTATCGAGCCATCGTCGTCGACAACGGTTCGACGGACGGGTCCGCCGAGGTGGCGGCGTCGCTCGGCGCGCTGGTCGTGCACGAGCCGCGCCGCGGATTCGGCGCCGCGTGCCACGCCGGGCTGCTCGCCGCCACCGCGGACATCGTCTGCTTCCTCGACTGCGACGGCTCCTTCGATCCCGAAGACCTGCCGAAGGTCGCCGACGCGGTCCGTCGCGGGCAGGCCGATCTCGCTCTCGGCCAACGCAGGCCACTGACTCGCGGCGCCTGGCCGCCGCACGCCCGGTTGGCGAATCGGTTGCTGGCGAGGCGCATCAGGCGCGAGACCGGCGTCCGGATCCGGGACCTCGGACCGATGCGTGCCGCTCGCCGGGAGGACCTGCTGGCGCTCGGGATCGAGGACCGGCGGTTCGGCTATCCGCTGGAGATGGTGCTCAAGGCGGCGCGCGGCGGCTGGCGGATCACGGAGACCGACGTCCCGTACGCGCCGCGCACCGGCAAGTCGAAGGTGACCGGAACGGTCGGCGGCACCGTCAAAGCCGTCCGCGACATGCGCCGAGTCTGGAGGGCCGCGACCCGATGAGCACCCTGATCGTCATTGCGAAGGCGCCGGTCCCAGGACGTGTGAAGACCCGGCTGACGCCGCCGTTCACGCCGGAGCAGGGCGCCGCGCTGGCCGGTGCGGCGCTCGCCGACACGTTGGAAGCCGTTGCCACCGCACGCTTTCCTCTCTCGGTGCTGGCGCTGGAGGGAGATTCGGCGTTGGTCGCCGTCCCGGCCGGCTTCGCGGTGGTCCCGCAGGTCGGCGGCGGCCTCGATCGGCGGCTGGCTGCGGCGTTCCGAGAGGCGGCGATCCTCGATCCCGGTCCGGCGCTCCTGATCGGGATGGACACGCCGCAGGTGACCGGACCGCTGCTGGAGGCGTGCATGCCCACGGCGTGGGAGGACGCGACGATCGGTCTGGCCGAGGACGGCGGGTTCTGGTCGCTGGGCTTCAGCCGTCCGCGCGAGGTGGATCTCGACGGGCTGTTGCTCGGCGTGCCGATGTCCACGGATACCACTGGCGCCGTACAGCTCGCCCGTCTTACCGATGCTGGACTCAGGGTTCGCATGCTGCCGGTGCTGCGGGACGTCGACACCGTCGCCGATCTGCCTGCCGTGGCGGCTGCGGCGGCTCCGGTGTCGCGTTTCGCGGCTGTGGCGCATGCCGTCGGCGTTGCCGGTACGACGCTCCCGGTTCCGGCGTGAGTGACGCGGGCGCTTGGACCGCCAGCGCCCCGTATGCCCGGGCGATCAACGACCCGACCGAACAGCTGGTCCTGCATGCCGATTCCGGCGAGACCCTGCTGCTCGACGCGGCGAAGTTCAGCGCTCCGCCGGACGCCGTGGACAAGGCCGTCCTGGACCGCTGTCTCGGGCCGACGCTCGATCTGGGGTGCGGGCCGGGGCGGCTGGTCGCCGAGCTCGCCGGGCGCGGCGTGCCGGCGCTGGGGGTGGACGTCGCGCCGTTCGCGCTGTTGCTGAGCCGCGCGAACGGCGCGACCGCGCTGCGGCGCTCGATCTTCGACCGGCTCCCCGGCGCCGGCCGGTGGCCGCACGCGCTGCTGATGGACGGGAACATCGGCATCGGCGGCGATCCCGGGGCGTTGCTGGAGCGACTGTGCACCCTGATGCGGCCGCGCAGCGGGGAGCTGATCGTGGAGACGGAGACCGAGGACGTCGACGTGCGATACCGGGTGCGGTTCGGGTACGCGGGGGACGAATTCGGTTGGGCCCGCATCGGTTCGGAGGCGCTGCTGGCGCTGGCGATCCCGCTCGGTTACGTGGCGCGCCAGGTGTGGACCGCCGACGGCCGCCGCTTCGTCGCGCTGAATTACCTGGGGTAGCGGGCACGCCGGATTAGTGTTGCGGACGTGACCTCCGCGCAGTCCTCCGGCTCCTCCGGCTATTCCGGAACCCCGCTGCCCAAGAAGCTCGGCATCAAGACCGGGCATCGCGTGCTGTTCCACGATGCGCCCGAAGGCTTTGATCCGCAGCCGCTGCCCTATGACGTGACGGTAGAGACGACCGAGGATGGCGGCGCCGGTCCCTATGACGTGATCGTCGCGTTCGCCAAGGACCGTGCGACCCTCACCGAGGACTACGCGACGCTCCCGGCTCTGCTCTCCAAGAGCGGATCGCTGTGGATGTGCTGGCCGAAGAAGGCCTCGAAGATGGTCACCGACGTCACCGAGAACGCCGTGCGCGAGGACGCGCTCGCGCTGCCGATCGGGCTGGTCGACGTGAAGATCGCGGCGATCGACGCCACCTGGTCCGGGCTGAAGCTGGTGTATCGGCTCGACCGGCGGTAGTTGTTGGCTCAACTATTCATAAAGGGCCTCTGACCTGTGGCGAAAGTCTCATCCCGGGCACGGGTTGGCCGGATCCGACATATCGCGAGCGTTCCGCCAGTACGCTGATACGCATGCGGCAGCCCGTGCAGACCCTCCTTGAGCACGTGCGGCGTGGCTTGGGCGGCGCCGTCCTGCTCGGCGGCGCGGCTCCGGGCGACCTCGCGGCCATCGCGGGTCCCGTCGTCGACGGCTTATCCGTGCTGCGTGCCGGCGGTACCGCGCCGGCGGTGGAGACCACCGGATTCGCCGGGCTCGCCGATCTGGTGCGTCCGCTGCTCGACGGCGAGGCCGGACTCGATCTCGAGCGCGGCGCCGTCCACGTCGGCCGGGCCGCCGGGGAACTCATCGCGCAGGCGGCCTCGGTGCAGCCGGTCGTGGCGGTGATCGTCGAGGCGCATCTGCTGGACAAGCAGTCGGCGACGGCGATCGCGGTCGCGGTGCGGAGCACCAGGCGCGCGCCGGTCGCGTGGCTCATCGGTGTCGACGATGTGCGCCGCGCCCCGTTCGGCACGCTCGGCGCCGTGCCGCTGCAGGTGCAGCGGCCGGTCGCGGCCGGGGATCTGCCGAAGGCGACCACGCGGGCGCTGCTCGTCCTCGCCGCCAGCGCCACCGGGCACATCGACGAGGTCGGCGGCGCGCTGGACCACCTCGGGCTGCGGGTCAGTGATCTGGCTCCGGCGGTCGCCGACGGTTTGATCGAGGCCACGACCTCCGGTTGGCGGTTCCGCGACCTCGGTGTGGCGACGTCGATCTACGCGACCGCCACGCCGACCGAGCGTCAGGTGACGCACGCGGCGTTCGTCGACGCCATCTCCGAGCTGCGGGAGGCGGAGAAGGGCGAGATTCTGGCCCGGCACCTCGCCGGTGCGGCGGCCGGTACCGACGGTCCGGCGGCGGAAGCGCTGGGGCGGGCTGCGGACGGCGCGCGGTTGCGGGGAGCGCTGGAGGCTTCGCGGTCTTCGTATGGACGCGCGGCGAGTCTGACTCCTGATCCGGGTGCCCGTGCTCGCTGGCTGAGCGGCGCCGCCGATACCGCGCGACTGCTCGGCGATCTCGGCGGTGTCGGGCGGGCGATCCGGGAGGCGCGCGTTCTCACCGAGGACGCGACGCTGCACCACCGCCTAGACCGTATCGCGACGCGGACTTCGGTCCTGCGTACGGCGCAGACGAAAATCAAGGCTCTGCTGGAGGCCGGCAGCCACACCACCGCGATCGGGTTGATCCTGGCCGGGCGCGCGATCGACGCCGAGGCGATGCTGGCGCCGGTGGTTTCTTCCGCGTTGCTCTCGGATCCCCTGGACATGGGACCGCTGACGATTCCGGCGATCGCGGCCGGGGCGATGTGGACGTGTGACGTCCGGGGCGCGGCAGCGGTACTGGATCGCTCTATCGCCCTATTGCGTGCGTATGGGGCGGCCGAGCATCTGCCCGCGTTGCTGGTGGTGCGGGCCGAGGTGGGCTTCCGTTCGGGGCGCTGGCCGGCGGCTCGGGACGATGCGATGGAGGCGGCGGCGCTGGCGTCGCGGTTGGGGCAGCAGCCGATTCGGGCGGTGGCGCGGGGGCTGGCGCTGCGTGTCAGTTCTCTGATGGGCGCGCCGGTCGAGGATGCCGCGGTGGTCGAGGCGGAGTCCTTGGGATCCGAGGCTTATGTGCTGTGGCCGCAGCACGCTGTCGGCGTGGCGCTCATGGCTGAGCGTAAGTGGGATGCCGCGGCGACTGTGTTGGGCGGGGTCGTGGAAGCGCTGGATCGGCTGGGCGTTCAGGACCCTTCGGTGCTGCCGGTCGCCGGCGATGTGGTCGAGGCGTTGGTGCGGGCCGGCGAGGTCGCTCGCGCTCGGGAAGCGGCGGAGAAGGCGCGGGAGGCTGCGGCGACGACGATGTCGATCGTGGTGCGGGCCGTGTCCGAACGGTGTCTCGGGCAGGTCGGCCAGGGCAAGGGCGGCAAGGCCAAGCAGCACTTCGAGAAGGCGTTGCGGCTGCACGCCGAGACCGACGACCGGTATGAGGAGGCGCGCACGCTGCTCGCCTTCGGGCGTCTGGACGGCGACCGCGGACGGCTGGAGGCCGCGGCCGACCGGTTCGCGGCGGTGGGCGCGTGGCCGTGGCTGGCGCTGACCGAGGAGGAACTCGCCGGGAAGCGGTCGCGGAAGAAGCTCGGGGCGCTGACGGCGCAGTAGCGGCGGGGAAGTGGCGGCGGCGCAGTGGTGGCGGGCGGCGAAGCGGCGGGCGGCGGTGCTTGCGTCGCGCCTACCTCGATGAGGTAGGACTGCCTTATGGCGAACCTCCGTTTCGGGATCAAACTCAGCCAGGACGCGACGATCGACGAGTACAAGGCCGTCTGGCGCATCGCCGACGAAGCCCGCTTCGACCACTGCTGGAACATGGACCACTTCGCCAGCCTCGGCGGCGACGACACCAAGGACATCTTCGAGGCCTGGACGGCCCTGGCGGGCATGGCGGCGCTGACGTCGCACGTCCGCATCGGCTGCTCCGTCACCGGCAACACCTACCGCCACCCCGCCGAACTGGCGAAGATGGCGGTCACGGTCGACCACCTCTCCGGCGGCCGCCTGGAGTTCGGCATCGGCGCCGCCTGGGCCGAGAACGAGCACACGATGCTCGGCCTGCCCTTCGGCACCGCCGGCGACCGCGCGGACCGCCTCGAGGAAGCCCTGAAGATCATCACCTCCCTCTGGACGGAATCCCGCACCACCCACGACGGCAAGCACTACCAGCTCAAGGACGCCATCGCCGAACCCAAACCGCTCCAGACCCCGCACCCCCCGATCTGGATCGGCGGCAGCGGCCGCAAGCGCACCCTCCGCATGGCCGCCGAATACGCCGCGGTATGGAACGCCGCCGGCGGCACCCCGCCCGAAGTAGCGGAAGCATCAGCCGTCCTGGACCAGCACTGCGCCGACGTCGGCCGCGACCCCGCAACCATCCGCCGCTCAGTCCAGATCCGCGTCGGCGACGACTTCGACGCCCTGAAGCGCACCCTCGAGGAATTCGCCGCGATCGGCATCACCGACCCCCTGCTGATCGTGCAGACCGACAACCCCGTGGCGCGCGCGGAGCGCCTGGCGACCGAGCTGCCTCGCCTGCGGGAGATCGGCTAGGCACGCTGCCGGGAAGGCAAGATCGCAGGGTCAAGCGAAGTAACAGCGGCCCGAGACCAGTCACCACCGTGACTCGCCTCGGGCCACCGGTCAGATATCGCGCTGCTGTCTCAGGCTCCTGTCGCGCTACATTCCTGCTGCGGCAGCCTTGCCCGCCGCATTGTTCGCCAGCAGGTGGCGGACTTCGGGCCGCCGCTCGCATAGCGCGCTGCTCTCTCAGGCTCCCGCCCCCTACATCCCAGCCGCAGCAGCCTTCCCCGCCGCGTCGTCCGCCAGCAGATGGCGGTCTTCGGGCCACCGCTCACATATCGCGCTGCTGTCTCAGACTCTCGCCGCGCTATATCCCTGCCGCAGCAGCCTTGCCCACCGCATTGTTCGCCAGCAGGTGGCGGTCTTCGGGCCGCTGTTCACATAGTGCTCTTTTGTCTCAGGCTCCTGTCGCGCTTCATTCCCGCTGCGGCAGCCTTGCCCGTCGCGTCGTCTGCCGGCAGGTGGCGGTCTTCGGGCCACCGCGCACATATCGCGCTGCTGTCTCAGACTCTCGCCGCGCTACATCCCCGCCGCAGCAGCCTTCCCCGCCGCGTCGTCCGCCAGCAGGTGGCGGTCCTCCTGGTCCATGGAGGAGTCGGCGAGTTGGCGCAGCATGGTGAGGAGTTCGGCGTGCTGGTCGGGTGACCAGCCGTCGAGTTGGTCCACGAGGATGGCGCGGCGGGCGGCGCAGAGGGCGTCGACGGCTGCTTCGCCGGCTTCGGTCATCACCACGGTCTGGTGGGGCGGGGTGCCTTCGAGGGCGGCTCGGCCGGTGGCCACCAGGGTGTCGAGGTGGGGGCGGATTTCGGACATCGGGAGGTTCAGGCGGGTGGGGATGTCGTCGATGCGGGTCGGGCCGAATTGCTTCAGGCGGAAGAGGCCGTATGCCTCTGGGACGGTGATGTCGATGCCTGATTTGACGATCGTTTGGGTGTAGCGGTCCTTCACGTTCTGGCGGCTGGACAGGCGGGTGAGTGCGCGCTCCAGCTCGTCGATGGAGGAGCGCTGCGTCGGGCCGGTGCTCGCCTCGGCGGCTCCGGTGCCGCGGGTCGTGGTGCGCAGGGGGACTTCGCGGAGGAAGAGGGCGAGCAGGAAAGCCAGGATGCACAGGGGGATCGCGTAGAGGAAGACGTAGTGCAGCGCGTGTGCGTACGTGTGCAGGAAGGGCTGCGTCACCGATTTGGGGAACTGCTTGATGACCGTCGGGTTCTCGATCGCCTGCTCGAACGGGAACTTCGGGCTGATCGTCCCGTTCGCCACCGCCGTCTTGATCTCGGATGTCAGCTTGTTGTTGAAGATGGTGCCGAACAGCGACGCCCCGAACGCGCCGCCGATGGAGCGGAAGAACGTCACCGCGCTGGTCGCCGTGCCCAGTTCCTCGTAGTCCACGTTGTTCTGCACCGCGATGATCAGCACCTGCATCACCAGGCCGAGCCCGAGGCCGAAGACCAGCATCGCGACCGCGTTCGAGGCGGTGGACGTGGTGTCGGTCATGCGGGACAGCAGCCAGGCGCCGACGGTCATCACCGCCGTGCCGACGATCGGGAAGATCTTGTAGCGGCCGGTCCGGCTGATCAGCTGCCCGGAGGTGATCGAGGCGAACAGCAGGCCGGCCATCAGCGGCAGCAGCTGGAGACCGGAGGCGGTGGGCGTCGCGCCGTGCACGACCTGTTGGTACAGCGGCAGGAAGGTCAGGCTGCCGAACATGCATAAGCCCACGACGAACCCGATCGTGCTGCACATCGCGAAGACCGGGTTTTTGAACATGTGCAGCGGCAGTACCGGTTCCTTGGCGTGTTTCTCCGCGTAGAACCAGGCGATCAGGCACGCCGCCGCCACCGCGCCGCACAGGTACACCTGCCACGAGCTCCAGGCCCAGGTGCTGCCGCCGAAGCTGGTGATCAGGATCAGGGAGCTGGCGGCCGCGGCGATGAGGAACGTGCCGAGGTAGTCGATCACCGGCTTGCGGTGCGCGGTGTGGGTGCGCAGGCCGATGGCGACGACGACCAGCGCGATCGCGCCGACCGGCAGGTTGACGTAGAACACCCAGCGCCAGCTGAGGTTGTCCACGAAGAAGCCGCCGATCAGCGGGCCGATCACGCTCGCCACGCCGAACACCGCGCCGACCACGCCCTGGTACTTGCCGCGGTCGCGGGGCGGGACGACGTCAGCGATCAGCGCCATCGCCAGCACCATCAGCCCGCCGCCGCCGACGCCCTGCAGCGCGCGGGAGGCGATCAGCTGGGTCATGTTCTGCGACAGCCCGCACAGCGCCGAGCCGATCAGGAAGACGACGATCGCGGTCTGGAAGATCCGCTTGCGCCCGAACTGGTCGCCGAGCTTGCCCCACAGCGGCGTCAGCGCCGTGGACGCCAGCAGGTAGGAGGTCACCACCCACGAGATGTGGTTGGCGCCGCCGAGGTCGGAGACGATGGTCGGCAGCGCCGTGGAGACGATGGTCTGGTCCAGCGCGGCCAGCAGCATGCCCAGCATGACGCCGGCGAAGACCAGCGGGACTTCGTTCTTCTCGTCCGCTCCGGCGCCTGTCGACTCTGCACTCACGTCATCAGGTCACCACGGAACAAGGGCGGATGCCAGGGTGCGGCGGCGAATGGGTGAGGCGCCTTTTTGTTCGAGCGCTGAAAAGCGCCGGGACGCCGGGTGGGCGGAGATCCCGGGGCGCCGCGTGCGCGGAAAGTGAGGCTACTGCAAGGATCCCGCGAGCGTTTCCAACTCCGTCAGCGCTCCGCTGCCCGACACCACGACCCCGACCTTGCCGCGCGTCGTGGCCGCCGCGCTGCCCTCCGGCGCCGTGGTCCGCACCAGCGCGTGGCGGCTGCCGTCGGGGGTCACATAGACCTGCCACTGGTAGCCGCCGGCGGTGACCGTGCCGCCGGCGCCGCTCACCTGAGTGGCGTCCGGAGCCTGCAGGGACAGGATGCCGTCGACGCCCTTGCCGCCCGCGGTCTGGTCCAGCGCGACGTACTGGTCGTCGGAGGTCAGGAAGCCCAGTTCCCAGCGGAGCTGCGCGCTGGGGTCGAGGTCGGCGTGGACCGAGGTCGCGCGCCAGCCCGGCGGCAGGCTGGTCGGCGCCATGGCCTGGAACGGCAGGTCCGGGTCGCGGCGGGCCTGGGCCAGCGGGATCGTGTAGTCGACCGTCTGGACCGCGTCCTCCGGCTTCTTGGAGTCGTGCGGGAACCACTCGACGATCGCCACGAGCGGCAGGGAGATCACCGCCATCGACAGCAGCATGTCCCTCAGGGACTTCTTCAAAGGAGAGACGCGGGCCATAGGGATATGGTCCCATCCGTCCCCTTGAGGTTTGCGCCGGGTCCTACGCTGCGCCGGGCATGACCCCCGCCACTTCGCGGTACCGGCTTCCTGCGAGCCTCGATACGATCTCTCTCGACATCCCTCGTGAACCGCGACGGAGCGGATCCCCTCCTCGAGGAGCTCTTAATTCATGAACGCCGCAGTCCCGCAGGCGAACGACAACCAGACCTCCGACGGCCCTGAGGCTCCCGACCGCAACCTGGCGCTGGAACTGGCCCGGGTCACCGAGGCGGCGGCGATGGCGGCCGGCCGGTGGGTCGGCAAGGGCGACAAGAACGCCGCCGACGGCGCCGCCGTGAACGCGATGCGCCGGCTCATCAACACCGTGTCGATGCGCGGCGTGGTCGTCATCGGCGAGGGTGAGAAGGACCACGCGCCGATGCTGTTCAACGGCGAGGAGGTCGGCGACGGCTCCGGTCCGGAGTGCGACGTGGCCGTGGACCCGATCGACGGCACCACGCTGGCCGGCAAGGGCATGCCCAACGCGCTGGCCGTGATCGCGGTCGCCGACCGGCACAGCATGTACGACCCCTCGGCCGTGTTCTACATGGACAAGCTGGTCGCCGGTCCCGAGGCCGCGGACGTGGTCGACATCACCGCGCCGGTCGCCGAGAACATCCGGGCCGTGGCCCGAGCCAAGCGCCGCGAGCCCGGCGACATCACCGTGGTGGTCCTGGACCGCCCGCGCCACGAGGGCCTGGTCGCCGAGATCCGCGAGGCCGGCGCGCGCATCAAGTTCATCTCCGACGGCGACGTGGCCGGCGCGGTGATGGCCGTGCGCCCCGGTACCGGTGTGGACCTGCTGCTCGGTGTCGGCGGCACGCCGGAGGGCATCATCGCGGCCTGCGCCGTGAAGTGCCTGGGCGGCGTGATCCAGGGCAAGCTGTGGCCCAAGGACGACGCCGAGCGCCGGCGCGCCGTGGATGCCGGCCACGACCTGGACCGCGTCCTGCTCACCGACGACCTGGTCTCCGGCGAGAACTGCTTCGTGGCGATCACCGGCATCACCGACGGCGAACTGGTCCGCGGCGTGCACTACACCGGCGGCGGCGCGACCACGCAGTCGCTGGTGATGCGCTCGAAGTCCGGCACGGTGCGGCTCATCGACTCCGAGCACCGCCTGGACAAGCTGCGGTCGTACAGCGCGGTGGCTTTCCACTGAGCGACGGCACGTCGGTATACGTCGGCGCGTCGCAGCGCCGACGTGTAGGAACGCCGGCGATCGGCGAAGCGAGGACTCAGTCCTCCTCGCCGTTCCCGGCGCCGACCGCGGCGTCCAGCCGGGCCCGGGCGCCGTCCAGCTTCGCCTGGCAGTGCTTGGCCAGCGCCTCGCCGCGCTCCCAGGCGGCCAGCGACTCCTCGAGTGTCAGACCGCCGGTCTCCAAGCGCCGGACGACGTCCATCAGCTCGTCGCGGGCCTGCTCGTAGCCCAGGTGGGACAGGTCCGGGGTCTCACCGGCGGTGGGGATCGTCTCGTTCGCCATGGGTTCAGGATAGTTTCCGGCTGTGACTGGTACCGACGAAGTGCGCGTGCGCCGGGCTGTGCCCGGCGATGAAGAAGAGATCCTGCGGCTGCGGCATGTGATGGCGACCGCCGTGTTCGGGTTCCCGATGCCGGCCCTGGACGAACCGAATCACGTAGCGGCTGTGAAGAAACTCCGCAGCTGGCTGGAGGACGGCGACCAGACCGTGACAGCGTGTTTCGTCATCGACGCGCTCGACGGGAACGGCCTTGCCGCCACCGCCGTCGGCGCTGTCGACGAGCGGCTGCCGAGCGAGCGGAACCCCTCAGGGCGGTGCGGCTATATATATGGAGTCTGTACCGAGGAACGCTATAGGCGGCGCGGCTACTCGCGGCTGGTCGTTCAGGCGCTCTTGGACTGGTATGCGGACCAAGGCATCCCGCGGGTAGAGCTCCACGCCAGTGAGTTCGGCGAAGGGCTCTATAGAGAACTCGGCTTCGAGGAACCCAAGGGCGTTGCGCTTACTCGCTGGGCGACTCTTCCGTAGAGGCGATGTCTGGAGAGGCGTCGTCCGCGCGGAACACCTCAGAGACCGCGGCGTCCACGCGTCCGGAGGCGAAGCGGATGTCGAGCACGTCTCCCTCGCTGACTTCCTCCGCGGACCGCACGGCGTGTCCGGACGGCGCCAAGACGATCGAGTACCCGCGCTCCAGCGTCGCCATCGGAGACAGTGCACGGACTCGCGCCAAGGTGTGCCCGAGATCGTCGGAGGCGCGGTCGAGACGGTGTCCGACGCTGGAGCGCGCGCGTCGGGTCAGCTCCTCGAGATCGTTCCGCCGACCGTCGATCATCGAGTACGGAGAAGCGAGCACCGGACGCTGACGGAACGACGCCAGCCCCATCGCCTCGCGTTCCAGTATCCGCGCCACGGACCGCCACGCATTGCGCCGCAACTCCGCGACCCGGTCCATCTCCTCGGCGACGTCCGGGACGACCCGCTTCGCGGCGTCGGTGGGCGTCGAGGCTCGGAAGTCGGCGACGAGGTCGAGGATCGGGGAGTCCGGCTCGTGGCCGATCGCCGAGACCACCGGGGTCTCGCATTCTCCGACGGCCCTGATCAGTGCCTCGTCGGAGAACGGCAGGAGGTCTTCGACGGAGCCGCCGCCGCGGGCGATGATGATGACGTCCACCTCGGGGTCGGCGTCCAGCTGCGCCAGCGCCGGAAGGATCTGCGGGACCGCCTTCGGTCCCTGCACGTCGGTGTTCACCACCCGGAACTGCACTCCGGGCCACCGGCGCTTAGCGTTCTCCAGGACGTCCCGCTCCGCGGCCGACGCGCGTCCCGTAATAAGGCCGACGCAGTGCGGGAGGAACGGCAGTGGCTTCTTCCTCCGCGGGTCGAACAGTCCCTCCGCCTTAAGCTTCGCCTTCAGCATCTCCAGGCGCGCGAGAAGTTCCCCGAGTCCGACCTGGCGGATCTCCTCGCCGCGGATGGAGAAGGAGGAGCGCGGAACGTAGAAGTCCGGCTTCCCATAGACGATCACCCGCGCACCCTCTGTGAGGGGCGGCACTACTGCTTCGAAGACCCGGCGGAACGTGGTGATCTGTACGGACACGTCCGCGGAGGGGTCCCGCAGCACCAGGTACACCATCTGTGACCCGGGCCGCTTGTTGATCTGGGCCAGCTGCCCCTCGACCCAGATCGCCCCCAGCCGGGAGATCCACCCGGCCACCGCCTCGGAGACCGCGCGGACCGGGATGGGCTCTTCTGCCGAGGATTGCATCGCCATAAGGAGGAGCGTAGCCATCGGGGGCGACGCGGCGCGGACGTGGCGAAGTTGTGGAGAGAGCCGATCATGGGCGGCGGAACGTGGCGAGCCGCCTACCATGGGAACCATGAACGCCTCTGCACCTGAAGACCGCCGCGTCCTCCTCGCCGCACCCCGCGGTTACTGCGCCGGCGTGGACCGCGCGGTCGTGACCGTGGAGAAGGCGTTGGAGCTCTATGGGGCGCCCGTGTACGTCCGCAAGGAGATCGTGCACAACAAGCACGTCGTGCAGACGCTGCAGAACCGCGGCGCGGTCTTCGTGGAGGAGACCGACGAGGTGCCCGAGGGCGCGACCGTGGTGTTCTCCGCGCACGGCGTGGCGCCGATCGTGCACGAGGAGGCGTCCCGGCGCCGCCTGAAGACCATCGACGCCACCTGCCCGCTGGTCACGAAGGTGCACAAGGAGGCCGTGCGCTTCGCCGAGCAGGACTACGACATCCTGCTCATCGGCCACGACGGCCACGAGGAGGTCGTCGGCACCACCGGCGAGGCGCCGGAGCACATCGTGCTGGTCGACGGCCCGGACTCGGTCGCCGACGTGCAGGTGCGCGACCCCGCGAAGGTGGCGTGGCTGTCGCAGACCACCCTGTCGGTGGACGAGACGACCGCGACCGTGGACCGGCTGCGCGAGAAGTTCCCGCTGCTCCTGGACCCGCCGTCCGACGACATCTGCTACGCCACCCAGAACCGGCAGATCGCGGTCAAGCGCATCGCGGCCGACTCGGACCTGGTGATCGTGGTCGGCTCGAAGAACTCCTCGAACTCGGTGCGCCTGGTCGAGGTCGCGCTGGAGGCCGGCGCGGGCGCCGCGTACCTCGTCGACTTCGCCTCGGAGATCAGCGAGGACTGGCTGGAGGGCGTCCGCACGGTCGGGCTGACCTCTGGCGCCTCGGTCCCGGAGGACCTGGTGGACGGCGTGCTGTCGTGGCTCGCCGAGCGCGGGTACGGGACGGTCGAGGTCGTACGGTCGGCGGAGGAGAAGCTGCTGTTCGCGCTGCCGCCGGAGCTACGGAAGGACATGCGCGAGGGCAGCGAGGCGTAGTTCCGGGAGCGGGACCGGGAGCGCTATAGCGTTCTGGACGCTATGGCGTTGCGCGCAGTGGGATCACCAAGCAGAACTCGGTGCGACGTCCCGTACCTGCGCGACCAACGTCTGTCCCCGGCGCGGACCGTCGCCGGGGAAGCGCGGCTTGCGGCAGCTTCGGCAGCACGGCAGGCGTTCTCCGGTATCGGCGAATACCCACGTACGGCGCCGCAGCCCTAAAGCGGAGCTGCGGTGTTCCTCTAAGAGCAGCGGCCTAGAGAGCTGCATGGTGATCCAGTCCGCCGCACGCTGCGCCATCTGCTCCGGTGCGGCTGCCGCGTCCTGCACGTTGATATAGCCCGGCGCACTAGGGGTGTAGTCCTCCCAGATCGCGCAGTCGTCCCCCCAATAGCCGCCGAACTCCTTGTTGGCGAGCCGTAGTTGCAGCCCGAAGGGGTCGGCTTCGGGAACGGTGAGCACCGCGAGCACCGAGGGTCCGGCCAGGGCGAGCGCCCAGGAGTCGAAGGCGATCACGCCGAGCGGATCCCAGCCCAGCGCGGCGCGCCTCAGTTCGGCGAGGAAGCGGCAGCCGTAGTCGTCGAGGGCGAAGCGGCCGCCGGGGTCGATCTCGAACCAGATCCTGCCGTCCATGTCCCGCCGTCCTCGCCTCGTTCGCCGTCCGTCGTGGGCCCGGCTACCGTTTGGCGGCGCTCCGGGTCCCGGCCCAGCGGGCCGCGATCAGCGCCGCGGCCAGCGCCGTGCCGAGGAACAGCGGCCGCGGTTTGACCGCGAGCAGCGCGCCGAGCGAGGCGAGCTGGCCGACCGGCCCGTGGCCGGCCCGCATGACGCCGAACTGCACCGCGGTGAGCAGCCCGGCGCAGTACGCCAGCGGCGGCACGATCACGCCGGCCAGCAGGTCCCGGCGCCGGACCAGGGTCGCGGCGTGGAAGGAGGCGGCGATGAAGACCAGGTCGAAGAACCAGTGCGCGTCCCCGGTGACCAGCGCGTCGAGGGCGGCGGCGGTCATCGTCGGACCGGCGACCATGAGGAGCACGCCCCAGGCGGTGAGGGCTTGGCGGGGCTTGGGCTTCGCGCTTCCGGCTCGGCCCGCCGAGCGGGGTCCGGGACGAAGACCGGGATGGGGACCGGTACCGGGACTGGAGCTGAGACCAGGACGCTGACGTGCTCCGGACCCGGACCTCGCCGGATTCTTCGGACCGGTCGGACCCGACGAGCGGAAGTCCAGCGGCGCGGCCATGCGCTCCCGGCGCAGCGCGTCGCGGTCGCGCCGGGTCTGCGGGACCCGGGCGGCGGGGCGGGGCGCGAGGCGGCTGGCTCCTTCGTTCACAGATCCGAACTTACGTCGCGATTGCCCGCAAACCGGGTAACGAAACGCCGCTACCGGCCGGCGCGCACGTCGGAGGGGGAGGGTGGGAGAGGGTGAGGGAGGTCGTTAATCAGAATTCTTGGTCCGACAGCGCCCGGGTCTGGATCTCGACCTGGTTCGGCACCACCAACTCCTCGTCGACCAGCCCGAGTTCGTTGAGCCGCCGCGCGGTGACCATCACCCGGGTCTCCAGCGAGCCCACGGACTGGTTGTAGGCGGCGACGGCGGAGTTCAGGCCCTTGCCGACCCGGTCGAGGTGTCCGTTCATCGTGTTCAGCCGCGCGTACAGCTCGCGGCCGAGGTCGAACACCTGCCGGGCGTTCGCCGCCAGCGAGTCCTGGGTCCAGGCGTAGGCGACGGTGCGGAGCAGGGCGATCAGCGTGGTCGGGGTGGCCAGGACCACGCGGCGCGCGGCGGCGTGCTCCATGAGGTCGGGATCGATATCCACAGCCTGTGAAAGAAAGGCTTCGCCGGGGACGAACAGGACCACGAACTCGGGGGTCGGCCGTCCGCTGGCGCCGAGGGCACGCCAGTAGGCCTTCGAGGCCAGCTGGTCGACGTGCGCGCGCAGGTGCTTGGCGTGCGCGGTCAGGTACTGCCGGCGTTCGGCGTCGTCGGTCGCCTCGGCGGCGTCCAGGTAGGCCGCGAGAGGGGTCTTGGCGTCCACGACCACGTACTTGTCGCCGGCCAGGTGCACCACGAGGTCGGGGCGCAGCATGCCCTCGGAGCCGGTCGCGCCGTAGGAGCCGGGGATCACGGTCTGCGTGGTGAAGTCGCAGCGGTCGACCATGCCGGCCAGCTCCACGGCGCGGCGCAGGTGCATCTCGCCCCACTGGCCGCGGACTTCGGGCCGGCGCAGGGCGGTGACCAGGGCGGCGGTCTGCGTGCCGAGCGCGCCGGCGGCGCTGCGGACGTCGTCGATCTGCTGGGCCAGCGCGGCCTGGGAGGCGGCGCGGCCCTTCTCGATGTCGCGGAGCCGGTCGTCGAGCCGGGACAGCGATTCGTTGATCGGGCGGCCCGCGGCGTCGAACTGCGAGCCGGCCAGCGCCAGCAGCCGGTCGGCGGACTGGTCCAGCGCCTCGGAGCTCACCGCCAGGCGGCGGGACCGCTCCCACAGCACGCCGAGGAGCGCGCCGAACGCGATCCCGATCACCAGCAGCAGCACAGGCATCATGGGTCCATATTGTCCCCTGGGACACGCGGATGCGGCGGGACCGGGGTGTGAGCCGCCTCGATCGGCACAGCGGACCGGGGGACCGGAGCGGGCTGCGATACTGGAGGGCGGGCCGCGTCCGGCCCGCCCTGTATCGCTTGGTATCCCGTACGCGACGTCGATAGGACAGTTGGACAATGGCGCTCACCATCGGAATCGTCGGACTCCCGAACGTGGGCAAGTCGACCTTGTTCAACGCGCTCACCAAGAACGACGTGCTCGCCGCGAACTACCCCTTCGCCACCATCGATCCGAACGAGGGCGTGGTCGGCGTCCCGGACCCGCGGCTGGCCGCGCTCGCCGAGCTGTACACCTCGCAGAAGGTGGTCCCGGCCACCGTGACCTTCGTCGACATCGCCGGCATCGTCCGCGGCGCCAGCGAGGGACAGGGCCTGGGCAACAAGTTCCTGGCCAACATCCGCGAGGCCGACGCGATCTGCCAGGTGATCCGGGTCTTCACCGACCCCAACGTGATCCACGTCGACGGCAAGGTCTCCCCTGCCGACGACATCGAGACCATCAACACCGAGCTGATCCTCGCCGACCTGCAGACCATCGAGAAGGCCCTCCCGCGCCTGCAGAAGGAAGCGCGGATGAAGAAGGAGATCCAGGCCACCGTCGCCGCGGTCGAGGAGGCCAAGAAGATCCTCGACTCCGGCAAGACCGTCTTCGCCGCCCGCCTGGACCGCGAACCCCTCCGCGAACTCCACCTGCTGACCGCCAAGCCCTTCCTGTACGTCTTCAACGTCGACGAGGACGAACTCACCAACGACGCGCTGAAGGACGAAATGCGCGCCCTCGTCGCCCCCGCCGAAGCGATCTTCCTCGACGCCAAAATCGAGCACGAACTCATGGAACTCCCCGACGAGGAAGCCCTCGAACTCCTCCAAGGCCTCGGCCAGGACGAATCAGGCCTGAACCAACTCGCCCGCGTCGGCTTCGAAACCCTCGGCCTCCAGACCTACCTCACCGCCGGCCCCAAGGAATCCCGAGCCTGGACCATCCGCAAGGGCGCCACCGCCCCCGAAGCCGCCGGCGTGATCCACACCGACTTCCAGCGCGGCTTCATCAAGGCGGAGATCGTCTCCTTCGACGACCTGATCGACTGCGGCTCGGTCGCCGAGGCGCGGTCGAAGGGCAAGGCGCGGATCGAGGGCAAGGACTACGTCATGGCTGATGGGGATGTTGTGGACTTCCGGTTCAACGTGTAGCTGAACCCTGATACGGTCTCGCGTCACAGGCGTGCAGGTCGGCGTCTTGTCACCCGGCCTGCCCCAGAAGCCGAAAGAGATCCTGACGGGCCCAATCCGGTTACCGTGCCGGCTCCGTGCTGGCTTCATGCTGCGAGCCGCGGCCCGAGCGCATCCATGTCGAGCTTGCCCCAAGTCGGTGCCGGCCGGCAGATGATGGCTCGTTCACGGCATCAGGTGTCCTCGTCCAGCAGGCCGGCGGCGGTTTTCGGATTCATGAGGTTGGACCAGACCTGCTCGGCGGGCAGGATGTCGCGCTCGGGAAGAGCGTGTTCGGGAAACCAGGCGGCCGGGTCGCAACCCGGCACCCGTCCGAGGATCATCGCGGTGACGTTGAGCGGAACGCTGCCCGTGATCCGAATCGCGGCATAGGTTTCGTGGCCGTCGTCGGCACGGACGATGATGCCCAGCCGGAACCCGGCCATGTCGACTGCGTGCTCGTGGCCGTCGCGCAGAGACCCGCGTACCAGCGCGCGCACGGCGGCGTCCAGGCGCACCGCGAAGCGGGTGGCTGACTCCACCAGGTAGCGGGCGTGGTCGTCCTCGCCAGGCAGCAAGTACGCGCTGTAAGTGTCGGATGCCACAGGCCGATCGTGCTCGGCGTTGTGGCGTTGCCGTGCCGCCTTGGCCTGGGCGTGAAGCGCGGCGTAGAAGTCGTCCGGCGATCCGTCCTCCCGATTCCCCGCGGCGACCAGCCAGGCCGGGACCTCGGCCTCGGCTGCGCCGTCGAGGTGGACCGCGCCGCGCCACCGGCCGACCTTGACTTTGAGCAGGACGATGTCGTCGATGGCTCGGATGCGCTCGTGCGGGGTGTCCGGGTCTGCGAACTGTGCTCCGGCTTTGGACAACAGCGGATGATCTACTGCTTCCAGGGGCAAGCGGGCCGACGGGATCGGCATGTTGAGATCGTCGCGCAGGCAGCGCAGTGTCGGACGGACCGAAGCCACGAGGTCAGGCTTCCCAGTCCCCGACGCCGCCGAGCTCCTCGATCTTGTCCGGGGACAGGCCGGTGAGCAGGGAGACGCTGGACGTCAGCGATCCGTCGAGGACCTTCATCGACTCGATCATCCCGGCGCGGATCTTCTCGCGCTGCTGATCCAGGTAGACCCGGGTGGCTTCGGTGACGAAGTCCTTCTTCGTCATTCCCAGGAAATGCGCGCCTTGGGTGATGAGCTCGTCCGTCGCGGGGTCGATCTTCAGTGGCGACTGACGCTTGGCCCCGGTTATGGCTGTCATCTTGATACCTCCACTACAAAGGTACCTAGGTACCTCGACTCAAGCAAGGGCCGAGCGCCGTGTGTTCCGGTTCACCGTGTGGCCGGCTCGTCGATCGCTGACGTCCGCCGGTCGATCGCCGGGCTGAGCAGCATGATGCCGATGTTGGCGGCGGTGCCGGCGAGGAGGGCGGTCCACCAGAGGAATGCTGGGCTGATGAGGGTGAAGGCGGTTGTGCCGGCGGCTAGGGCTAGGAAGCGGGAGACGCCCCAGGCCCAGCTGAAGGCGCCTTGGTAGCGGCCGCGGGCGGTGGCGGGGGCGAGGTTGGCTATGAGGCTGGCGGGGATGCCGCCGATGATGACTTCGCCGAGGGACCAGATGGTGACGGTTGCGGCGTAGGCGGTGGGGGTGTGGGCGAGGCCGGTGAGGGCTATGCCGGTGGTGGTCAGGATGCCGCCGGTGAGGAAGACCTGGGTGCGGGGGAAGCGGGACACGAGGGTTGTGGCCAGGGGTTGGAGGGCGACGACCAGTCCTGCGTTGACGGCGGCGGCCAGGCCCATGACGGTGGGGGACAGGCCGTCGGTGCGGATGGCGAGGGGGAGGGCGCTCTCGGTCAGGGAGTAGATGAAGAGTTGGACGGCGAACAGGATGAGGAGTCTGCGGGTCAGGCGGTCGCGGAAGACGATGCCGTAGCCGGAGCTGGTGGGGGTGGCGGCAGAGGTCGGGGAATCTGAGCTCTGAGCGGCGAGAGTCTGGGAAGCAGACGTCAGGGACTCAGGGGTCTGGGAAGCGTCGTGGCGCGTGCGGTCCGCCGGGAGCAGCATCGCGACGATCACCGCGTATCCCAGCGAGGTTCCGGCGTCGATCGCGAACAGCATCCAGTAGCCGTGGGCCGCGAGGTAGCCGCCGAGGACTCCGGCGACGGCCGTGCCGATGTTCACCGCCCAGCCGATCAGGGCGAAGGCTTCGCGGCGGCGGGCGGGTCCGACGTCGTCGGTGAGGATCGCCGATGCCGCCGGCGACACCATGGTCGCCGTGGCGCTCAGTGCTATCGCGGCCAGGGCCATGGTCGCGACGTTCGGGGCGGCGAAGAGCGCGCCTTGGGCGGCGGCGGTGCCGAGCAGGCCGGCGAGCATGGTCAGCTTGCGGCTGTGGCGGTCGGCGAGCCAGCCGCCGACGGCCGGGCCGACGAGGTTGCCGGCGCCGAGTGCGCCGAGGACGTAAGGGGTCTGTGACGAGGGGATGCCGCGGGAGCCGAGGAAGAACACGAGGAACGGTCCGACCAGGAAGCCGACGCGGTTCACGACGGTGCCGGCGAAGACCACCCAGATCGCGCGGGGGAAGCCGGCGAACACCGACAGCGGGGCGCGCGAGCGGCTCGGGCGGCTCTGGCGGCTCGGGCGTGAGGCCGACGGCTGCGCCGGGCGCGGCTGGTCCGGGAGCGCTGCGATTCCCAGGGCGTCTGAGGCCGGTGTGGCTGCCTCGGAGCGGATGGTCGTGGTGGTCATGGCGCTCAGAGTGGCGCCGGGCGGCGATCGTGCGACAATGATTCGGCTCGGCCCGAATCCAAGGGCGGGGGGTGGCGGGACCGGGAGGGGAAACGCTGTGGCGGCGTCGTTGTCATTCACCGCGGAGGAGCTGGCTCAGGTCCGCTTCTCCGTCTCCCCGATGTGGGAAGTGCTCACCAGTTTCCGAGTCCTGACCAGGCCTGGACTGTATCCGGTCCACGGGCCGTGGTTCGATCAGGTCCGTCCGCGGCTGGCCGCCGCCGGGCTGCTGACCGGACATCTTTCCGCGCTATTCCATGCCCCATCTTACGTTCCTGACTTCCTCACTCCGGCTCCGGCGAACTCGACGCCGACGCTGGAGGAGGAGCTCGCTGCCATTCAGGCGACGTCCGAGGACCACCTTTCGGCTGATCTCGACATCTACGACGAGAAGGTGCCGAACGGCGTGATACCGCCGTTCGCCGAGAGGCTGCGGAACCATCGCGAGCAAGCACTCGGCGAGCTGTCCAAGGACATCGAGCACTACTTCCAGATAGCGCTCGCGCCCTACTGGTCGCGTATCAAAACCCTGCTCGAGTCGGACATCTACTACCGCGCGCGGCAGGTCGCCGAGTACGGCGCGGCGCGGTTGTTCAACGACCTGCACCCGGACGTCAGCTGGAACAGCGGGACGCTGCGGATGCTGCACCGGCAGCGCGTGCTCTGCCGCGACGACAACGCTCCGGGTCTGATCCTGGTGCCCTCGGCCTTCGCCTGGAACAAGATCTACACCCGGGCCGCGACCGGCGACGTGCCGCAGCTCTGCTTCGGGGCGCGGGGGGTCGGGACGCTTTTCGAGCGCCGGGCGGCCGGTCCGTCGGACGCCGTGGCCGCCGTCATCGGACGGTCGCGGGCCCTTCTGCTGGCTGAACTTGAGGCTCCGGCATCCACCAGCGACCTCGCCACGCGGACTGGAATGTCGGCCGGCGGGGTATCGGAACACCTGACCGCGTTGCGGGGAGCGGGCATGGTTTCCGCACATCGTGCGGGACGTTCGGTGCTCTACGCGCGCACCTCCGTGGCGGACTCGTTGTTGGCGGCAGCGGTTTGACACCGCGTCCAACAAAGGGCCCGAGATCGGGGTAATTCGCAGAAAGGTTTGACGCGCCCCTGGCGCGCCGGTGGCGTCAGGTGCTTCAGTATTTGGCGGGGAGAGAACGGAGCGCTGTCAGCCTTTAGCTGAACGGAGTCATGGCGATGCCGCGATCACGCCGAAAGTTCGACATCGACGAGTTCGTCCGCGAGTGCCTGCAGGCCTGGGAGGCCGACGGGGCAGGAGCGGTGAAGGACGTGCTGGACCGGACACTCGGGCGCGGATGCGCGCCGGTGCGCGAGTGCTTCGGGGACCCGCGCGAGGCCCACTTGCAAGTGCTGTATCCGGGCCCTGAGCTGGTCATCGAGAACATGGTCTGGGCGCCGGGGATGTCCTACCCCGCGCACAACCACAACACGCCGGTCATGACGGGCGTCTACGCCGGGCTGGAGGTCAACGACTTCTACCACCAGACCCGGACCCGCAAGGGCGGACGCTTACAACGGACGGCGACGGTCGACATCAACGAGGGCCAGGCAGTGCTGATGGCGCACGACGCCATCCACCGGATAGCCAATCCCAACAGGCGCACCTTCACCGGCGCGTTCCACATATACATGGGCGACTATCTGCACTCCTCCCGCTCCATCTGGTATCCCGACGAAGCCGCCGAGACACCGGCCACCTTCGCGGTGACGAAGGACATCTTCGCCGCCGCGAACCGCGACCTGGCCGCCGCCCGCGCGGCCGACGCGGAGCAGGAGCTCCACAAGAAGAAGGCGGCGGCCGGCACCGGCGTCCTGGGCGGTTCCACCGGCCCGGGCTCGGCCTCCGGACCGCCGTCCGGACCGTCGGCGAGCCACCCGCACGCCGCGACGCATTCCGCGCCGCACGCGCCGGCCCGGGGACCGTCGCGGCGGGGCAGCAGACCGCCGCTTCATCTGCCGGGCGATCAGTGATGGCGCCCGGCAGCGCTGAGGGGTAGTGCGTGACGCACCCCTGCTTCGAGGTGGGACTCGAGGCGGGGGTGCGGTGTCGTTTTCGGGGGCGGATCGGGGGAGAGATTCGGGGAGGGATTCGAATCGGGGCAAGGGCTCTGATTCGCTGAAAAATGGCGGGAAAACGCGCATCGGCTCAAGCGCTCGATGGCTGGTTCGCTGTCACTGCGGACAACCGACAGACCCGAAACCCAAGCGCCATATGGCTGTCGGCACACGGACGCCTCGCAGTGGCTGCGGGGATGCGAGCCGCGAGGTCCGTATCGGCTGCCGCCCGTCATTCGGACTCGCGTCCGGACGCCTTGCTGTAGCCCTTCAGTCCACGAGCCCTCACAGAGCCCTCCCAGCGCCCCGCACAGGGCCGCTGAAGCCCTCACAGTCCCCGCACCGCCCCTAACCGCCCCGACAATGCCGAAGGCCCCCAGCACATCCCTCGCGTGCTGGGAGCCTTCGCTCAGGCGGCCGCGGCCGCCGGTCTAGCCGGCCGTCAGCCGAACCGGCCGGTGATGTAGTCCTCCGTGGCCTTCTCCGTCGGGTTGGCGAAGATGCGGGAGGTCTCGTCGATCTCGATCAGGCGGCCGGGGGTGCCGGTGCCGCTGATGTTGAAGAAGGCGGTGCGGTCCGAGACGCGGGCGGCCTGCTGCATGTTGTGGGTCACGATCACGATCGTGTACTCCGACTTCAGCTGCGAGATCAGGTCCTCGATCGCCGTGGTGGAGATCGGGTCCAGGGCCGAGCAGGGCTCGTCCATCAGGAGCACGTCCGGGCTGACCGCGATGGCGCGGGCGATGCACAGGCGCTGCTGCTGGCCGCCGGACAGGCCGGCTCCCGGCTTCTTCAGGCGGTTCTCGACCTCCTTCCAGAGGTTCGCGCCCTTCAGCGACTGCTCGACGATGTCGTCGAGTTCGCCGCGCTTCTTCACGCCCGCCAGGCGCAGGCCCGCCGCGACGTTGTCGTAGATGCTCATCGTCGGGAACGGGTTCGGGCGCTGGAACACCATGCCGACGTGCCGGCGCACGGCGACCGGGTCGACCTGGGCCCCGTACAGGTCCACGTCGTCCAGGGTGACCTTGCCCTCGACCCGCGCGCCGGGGATGACCTCGTGCATGCGGTTCAGGGTGCGCAGGAAGGTGGACTTGCCGCAGCCGGAGGGCCCGATGAAGGCCGTCACGGTGCGCGGCTCGATCGTCATCGAGATGTCCTCGATGGCGCGGGTCGGTCCGTAGTACGCCGACAGGCCCGCGACGTCAATGCGCTTCGCCATTTTCGATCTCTCCTAGGCCCGGCCGGGCGTCTTCCACCAGGCGATGACCCTGGCGAGGATGTTCAGCAGCATGATGATGATGATCAACAGCAGGGCGGCGGCCCACGTACGGTCGTTGGAGGCGTGCTCCGAGGAGGTGTACGTGTTGTAGATGACCGTCGGCAGCGTGGCCTGCCCCTGGACTCCGCTGAACGGGTTCGGGTTGATGTACGCGACGTAGCTGACCACGAGCAGGATCGGCGCCGTCTCGCCCATGACGCGGGCCACGCCCAGCATGACGCCGGTGATGATGCCCGGCAGCGCGGTGGGGATCACCACGCGGGTGATGGTGCGCCACTTGGGCACCCCGAGCGCGTAGGACGCCTCGCGCAGCGAGTCCGGCACCAGCTTCAGCATCTCCTCGCTGGAGCGGATCACCACTGGCAGCATCAGGATCATCAGCGCCAGCGCACCGGCGAGGCCGTTCTGGTACTGGTGCAGCGTGATGATCCACAGCGACAGGATGAACAGGCCGGCCACGATCGAGGGCAGGCCCATCATCACGTCCACGAAGAACGTCACCGACTTGGCCAGCATCCCCTTGCCGTACTCCACCAGGTAGACCGCGACCAGGATGCCGATGGGCACCGCCATCAGCGTGGCCAGGCCCGCCTGCTCCAGGGTGCCCAGGATGGCGTGGTAGACCCCGCCCCCGGTCTGGTCCTCGGAGATGTTGCGCAGCGAGTGCGTCAGGAACTCGGCGTTCAGCGCCTTCGTGCCCTTGGAGACCACCAGCCACAGGATGGACAGCAGCGGCAGCACCGCGAGCACGAACGTGGCGACCGTGGCGCCGCCGGCGAAGCCGGAGCGGATCCGGCGCGGCGTCGAGGGCGGGATCAGGACGCCGCCGCCGATCGTGCCGTGCGCGGCGCGCCGCGTCCGGGACCGGCCCGCCGTGTCGTCCGCGGCCACCTCGCCGGGGGTGTCCTTGGCCTCGAACGCCCCGCGCCCGTCCGGCACCTCGGCGGCGCCGGTGATCGCGGTGCCGGAGGCGATCGCGACCGAGGTGGCCTCGGAGCCCCCCGCGCGGCCCGAGCGGCCGCGGAAGACCGAGAACAGGCTCCAGCGCTCGTCCTTGGGGATGTCGGCGCGCGCGGTGATCCGCCGGGCCAGCAGGTTCACCAGGAACGTCACCACGAACAGCACCAGACCGGAGGCGATCAGCGCGCCCTGCCCGGTCTTGAACGCGTTGCTGAACTGCAGCGCGATGTTCGCCGCGATGGTGTTGCCGCCGGGCTGCAGCCACTTGGTCACGAAGTTGTAGCTGACCGACAGGACCATGGCCACCGCGACGGTCTCGCCGAGCGCGCGGCCGAAGCCCAGCACGATCGCCGAGCCCACGCCGCTGCGGCCGTAGGGCAGCACCGCGAGCTTGATCATCTCCCAGCGCGTGGCGCCGAGGGCGTAGGCGGCCTCGACCTGTTCGCGCGGGGTCTGCAGGAAGACCTCGCGGGAGATCGCGGCGATGATCGGCAGGATCATGATGGCCAGGATCACCCCGGCGGTGAACACCGAGCGGCCGAAGATGCCCGAGGAGAACATCGGGATCCAGCCCAGGACGTCCGAGACGAACTGCGAGGCGCCCTGCATGTGCGGCACCAGGAACAGGATGCCCCACAGGCCGTAGACGATCGAGGGCACCGCGGCCAGCAGGTCGACGATGTAGCCGAGCACCTGGGCCAGCCGCCGCGGGGCGTACTGGGTGATGAACAGCGACACGCCGATGGCCACCGGAGCCGCGATCACGATCGCGATGGTCGAGGTGACCAGCGTGCCCCAGGCCGCCGCCCCGATGCCGAACTTCGGCGGGGCGTCGTCCGGCGCCCACTGGCCGGTGTAGGTCAGGACATTCGCCTTGTTCACCGACAGCGCGTCCGTCGCGCGCCAGACCAAGAAGGTCGCGATCGCCGCCATCAGGGCCAGCAGGAAGATCGCGGCGCCGCGGACCGTGCCGGAGAAGACGGCGTCGCCGCGGCGGGTTCCGGAGTTCAGGGTGCCGGCGTCGGAGCCGCCGCGGCGCGGCGTGGGCCGGGTGGCAGTCGGCGCTATGCCGCTCATTCGGGTCCTGCCTCGTCGCTCGGGCGCCCAACGGCTGCTGCTGGGCCCGGAAGAATTCTGTTCACTGCGGGTTTCGATTCCGTTAGACCAAAACGGACAAGCCGGGACGGCGTGGCCGCCGCGTTCCGGCGCCGACACCTCGGAGCCGACCGGGGTTCACCGACGGCTCCGAGGTGTCGCATCGTTCAGCTCAGTCCTGCTGGCGGATCCGCCGGTCAGCTCAGGCCGTTGAAGATCTGGGCGACCGCGCTCTGCTGGTCCGAGGCCAGGGCGACGTAGCCCAGACCCTCGAGCTGGGACTGCGCGCCGCTGCCGGCGGTGTAGGCCAGGAAGTTCTTCAGCAGCGGCAGCTTCGCCGAGTCGTTGCCCGCCGAGCACACGATCTCGTAGGTCACCAGGACGGCCGGGTAGGCGTCGTCGGCCGAGTAGGTGTAGTCGAAGTTGAACAGGTAGTTCCCGCCGGTGGTGTCCACCTTCGCCTTGGAGATGAAGTTCGAGGCGTTGGCCGGGGTCAGCGGCACGAACTTGCCGGCGGCGTTGCCGATGACCGCGGTGTTCAGCTGGCTGGAGGTCGCGTAGGAGACCTCGGCGTAGCCGATCGCGCCGGAGGTGGTCTTCACCGACTGCGCGACGCCCTTGGAGCCCTGCGCCGACTGCCCGCCGGTGCCCGGCCACTGCTTGTTCGCCGCCGCCGGGAAGTCGGTCGGGGCGGTCTTGTTCAGGTAGTTCGAGAAGTTGAACGAGGTGCCCGAGGCGTCGGACCGGTGGAAGGTCTGGATCGCCAGGGCCGGCAGGGTCACGCCGGCGTTGTCGGCGGCGATCGCCGGGTCGTTCCACTTGGTGATCTTGCCGTTGAAGATCTTGCCGAGGTTCGACGCCGACAGGTTCAGCTTGGTCACGCCCGGGATGTTGTACATCACCGAGATGATGCCGGGGACCGTGGCCACGGACAGCGCCTTGCCGCTGGTGCAGCGGGCGTCGGCCTGCGGCTGCTGGGCGGAGCTCAGCGGGTAGTCCGAGCCGGCGAAGTCGGCCTGCTTCTGGATGAAGGCCGTCACGCCCGGGCCCGAGCCCGTGCCGTTGTAGCTGACGTTGGTGTCGTTGCCGCACTGCGTCTGGAAGTCCTTGATGAACTTCACGATCGCGGTGTTCTGGGCCGTGGACCCCTGGCCGGACAGCGTGCCCTTGGCGCAGGTGATGGTACCGCTGGCCGCCGAGGAAGAGGAGGTGCCGGACGCCGAGGTGCTGCCCCCGGCCGCCGCCGAGGTGCTGGACGAGGAGCCGCCCGAACTCGACGAGGAGGAGGAGTTGTTGTCAGAACCACAAGCCGTCAGGCCGGCCATGGCAAGAGCCAGAACTCCGGCGCCGACCGCGGCACTGCGCCCATTAACACCAGCGTGGATCTTCACCGGGAAGTCCCTTCGAGTCATTCGAGTCATCGGAAGTCGTTGCATGCGTTGTCTTCGTCGAAGCTAGGGAGGCCAGGTGAATCGATGGACGGGCGAAGGTGAACGGAGGGTGAACGGTCCCGGGCGGCCGAGGGGCGCCGTCCCTGATCAGAGCCGGTAAAGAGGCCGTCACACCCGGTTGCGGCGACCATAGCCCGAACGGCGGTGGTCCCTGGGGCATCCGGAGGATGGCGGTTCGGGGGAGCGCTAAGACGAACCTTGACAAGCGGTGACAGGCTTGATCACAGCTGCAAGCGGTCGACCGCCACGACGTGGCCGTCGCGGGCGTGCAGCACCCACGCCTCGGCCGGCGCGAGAGCCCGGCGGCCGGAGTGCATCGCCTGCGCGAGAGGGCTTTCGGCGAGGAGCTCGGGCAGAACCGGCCGGTGGGTACACGCCACGGTCGTGCGCCCGGCCTTCAGCACGCCGCGCAGCCAGCCGCGCCCGGCGTCGGGGTCCGAGCCCTCGCCGAGGGCGGGCTCCAGAGTCAGCTCGGCACCGGCGGCGCGGGCGGTCGGCGTGAGCGTCGCGACACAGCGGGCGAAGGGCGAGGCGACCAGTGTCGCCTCGCCGTACGCGGCCAGCACCGGGACCAGCGCCTCGGCGTCGTTCCGGCCGCGGCCGGTCAGCGGACGCTCCAGCTCCGGGCCGTCCCAGCGCTTGCGCGGGATCGCCTCGGCGTGCCGCAGCAGGAGCACCGGCACGGTGTCGACCGGCGCCGCGGCGAAGGCCTGTAACAGGTCGCGGTCGGTCTGCCGGGTCAGCCGCGCTGTCGCGCCGTCCAGGGGCAGCCACTCCAGCCGGTCGACTTCGGAGTTCGGCTGGAAGTCGGCGTCCACGGCGGCTTGCGCGGCCCAGTACTTCACGCGCTTCGTCCGCGCCGGTCCGCCGAAGGACACGTCGTAGACCTGCGTCGGCAGCCGCCTCCCGAGGACCACCGGATACCCGGTCTCCTCGCGCACTTCGCGGATCGCCGCCTGGACGTAGCCCTCGCCCTCGTCGAGCTTGCCCTTGGGGAAGGACCAGTCGTCGTAGCGGGGACGGTGGATCAGCGCCACCTCCGGCCCGGCGGGACCGGGGCGCCACACGACGCAGCCGGCGGCCCGGACCCGGATCGGTGCGGGCTGGTCGGCGGCGTCGTCGGCGGCGTTCATGAGTGCGCGGACCTCTCTCGCCCCGCCGGCTGTCCGGCCAGCGGTGCCGTGCTCCGGGCCCGGATCACGGCCAGGCGTTGTTCCTCGTGCAGTCTTCCCAGTACATATCCGGTCGTGGCCGCGATGCGCGGTGTGTCGGCCGCCCGATGGACGCACGCCGCGGCCAGGACCGCGTCGCGCTGCTCGCCGAGCGCCTCGGCGAGCCGCGCCAGCCGGGCCACCAGGTCGGCCGGATCATCGCCCGCGATCAGCGTACCGGCGGGGCGGCACAGTTCAGCGGTGTGCAGCGCGGCCTGGCCGGCGTCGTCGGCGGCCAGCCAGGCGGCGTCGCCGGCGGGGTCCTCGGCGGCCAGCGGCTCGGGCAGCTCCCGGACCCGGCGCGCGAACTCCTCGTAGGCGCCCTCGGCGACCTCCGGGAGGACCTGCCGGCAGGGCTGGTCGGCGACCGGGGTCAGCGGCACGTCCCGGGCCAGCGTGGCCATTCGGTCCGCGAGCGCGTGGAAGGCCGGGCCGACCAGCGCCGCGGTGGCCTGGCTGTGCGCCGCCGAGCGCTCCCGGTCCAGCATGCGGGTCAGCAAAGTGCGGGTGCGCGCGGCACCGCCGTCGGGATAGCGGCCCTCGGCGATCCAGCGGTCCAGCGGCGCCAGCAGCCGCGGCCGTACCGCGTCGGCGTCCCGCTCGGCGCCGAGCACCACCGCGGTGCTCCGCAGCTCCCGGCCGAGCTCGTCGGCCCAGACCGCGTCCACCAGGTCCCGGCACGCCGCCAGCGCCGTGCCCACCCGCAGGCACGCCGCGCGCAGCCGCACCGCCGCCGGCTGCTGCACCGGCAGCGCGCTGTGTGTCAGGAAGGCGCGCGACTGCTCGGCGAGGTACCCCCGGACCGCCAGTCCCGCCGGTCCGTCGGGCGTCGCCGCCCCGAATCCGGCCATCGCACGCTGAGTCGCTGCATCCATGTGTCCGCCACTGCCCCCACGACGTGCGTCAGGCCTGGAGCCTGACGGTTCGGTTCCGCCGATGCCCGGATGGCGGCACTTGTGTGTACTGCTCGCTCGAAGATCCGGATGTCCGGCGCCCCTGCCCCCACAGCGCTCATCCGGCCCGCCGGCTCCACCAGTCGGCACGCTCGGTGATGAGCGTGTTCTGCAGATCGGCCAGCGGGGACCCGTCCTCGGCGTACGCGGTCCGGGTCCAGGTGCCGTCGCCGGCCAGGTCCCAGGCCGCGGTCTTGGGATCCATCGCCAGCTCGAACAGCGCCGAGATGGCCCGCCGCTGCACCGGTTCGACCAGCCGGACCAGGGCCTCGACCCGGCGGTCCAGGTTCCGGTGCATCAGGTCCGAGCTGCCGATCCAGACCTGGGCCTGGTCCTCGCGCCCGAAGACGAACGCCCTGGAGTGCTCCAGGAAGCGGCCCAGGACACTGCGTACCCTGATGTTCTCGCTCAGTCCCTCGACGCCCGGACGCAGGGCACAGATACCGCGGACCCAGATCTCGACCGGGACGCCGGCCTGCGAGGCCTCGTAGAGCGCGTCGATCAGCGCCTCGTCGACGATCGAGTTCACCTTGATCCGGATCCGGGCGGGCTGCCCGGCCTCGGCCTTCTCGCGCTGGGCGTGGATCAGCTCCAGCAGCCCGGGCCGCAGCGCGTTGGGCGCGGTGAGCAGCCGGCCGAACTTCGTGGGGTGCGCGAAGCCCGACAGCCGGTTGAACAGGTCGGACAGGTCTGCGCCTATCTCGTTGTCGCACGTCAGCAGGCCCAGGTCTTCGTAGAGCCGGGCGGTCTTGGGGTTGTAGTTGCCCGTGCCGACGTGCGCGTAGCGGCGCAGGAACCCGCCTTCTCGGCGCACCACCAGGGACAGCTTGCAGTGCGTCTTCAGGCCGATCAGGCCGTAGACCACATGGCAGCCGGCCTGCTCCAGCTTGCGCGCCCAGGAGATGTTGGCGTGCTCGTCGAACCGCGCCTTGATCTCCACCAGGACCAGCACCTGCTTGCCGGCCTCGGCGGCGTCGACGAGCGCGTCGACGATCGGCGAGTCGCCGCTGGTGCGGTACAGGGTCTGCTTGATCGCCAGGACGTCCGGGTCCTCGGCGGCCTGCTCCAGGAACGCCTGCACGCTCGTGGCGAACGAGTCGTAGGGATGGTGCAGCAGGATGTCGCGGCGCCGGATCGCGGCGAAGATGTCGGCGGGCTTGCCCGGGCCCTCGTCGGCCAGATCCGGGTGGGTCTTGGTGACGAACGGCTTGAAGCGCAGCTCGCTGTACTCCCCGGACTTGCCGATGTCAGCGATCTGGTTCAGTCCGGTCAGGTCCAGCGGAGCGGAGATCTTGAAGACCTCGTCCTCGTTGATGTCCAGCTCACGGATCAGCAGATCCAGCACCTGCGGCCGGATGTTCTCGTCGACCTCCAGGCGCACCGGCGGCCCGAAGCGCCGCCGCATCAGCTCGCGCTCGAGCGCCTGCAGCAGGTTCTCGTCGGTGTCCGCCTCGACCTCGAGGTCCTCGTTGCGGGTGACCCGGAAGGCGTGGTGGTCCTGGATCTCCATGCCCGGGAACAAGAGCTCCAGGTGCGCGGCGATGACGTCCTCGACCGGCACGTAGCGGCCCGCGTTCGCCTCGACGAACCGGGGCAGCAGCGGCGGCACCTTCACCCGGGCGAAGTGCTCCTGCCCGGTGTCCGGGTCGCGCAGCGAGACCGCGAGGTTCAGGGACAGCCCGGAGATGTAAGGGAACGGATGCGCCGGGTCCACCGCCAGCGGCGTCAGCACCGGGAACAGCTGGTAGCGGAACAGCTGGAACAGCTTCTCCCGCTCCTCGGAGTCCAGCTCCGCCCAGCGGATGATGTTGATCCCGACGGCGGCCAACTCGGGGCGCAGCTCGTCCTGGAAGACCCCGGCGTGCCGGGCCATCAGTTCCTTGGTCTCGGCCAGGATGCGGCGCAGCACTTCACGCGGGGGCAGACCGGAGGCCGAGGTGGTGGCCACTCCGGTGGCCAGCCGTCGGCGCAGGCCGGCGACCCGCACCATGTAGAACTCGTCGAGATTGGAGGCGAAGATCGCCAGATACCGGGCCCGCTCGAGCAACGGGATCTGATCGGCGTCCTGGGCGAGTTCCAGGACTCGTTCGTTGAACCGAAGCCAGGAGATCTCCCGGTCCAGGAAGCGAGTTTCGGGGGCCGGACCGGTCATGATTCTCAGCCTGGCACGCGGGCGTGAACGGCGGGTAGCCGGAGGGTGGATTCTCGGCGTCCGGGTGAACGCCTGCGCCATCCGGGCGAAAATGCGCTGCTCAAGAGCTGAAACCCCTTCGGCGACGGTATCGATGGATCTGGGAGGCGTACCCCGCTGGGGTCCAACGTTCCCAGGATTCGCCGCTTTGAACACAGTGCCGCTTCGAACCCTGACGACAGGAGGCCCCCGCGATGTTCGGGATGAAGACCTTGGTGGTGGGCGGTGGCGCGGTCGCGCTGTTGTGGATGATGAACTCGCACGCCAGCGCCGGGGACCTCGTGGACAACGTGCAGAACGGCGCGTCCACGGTGTCCAACGGCTACCAGAGTGTTTCCACCGGCGTCTCGAACGTGCAGAGTGCGCTGAACGGCGTGAGCACGAGCCTGAACGGTGTGAGCACCGGTGTGAGCGGTGTGAGCGGGGTGAGCACCAGCGTGAACGGCGTGAGCACCAGCGTGGGCGGCGCCAGCACCAGCAGCACCAGCAGCACCAGCGGCAGCGGGCTGAGCGGTCCGGCGGTGGAGCTGAACCCGAGCGCGGCCAAGCCCGGGCAGCAGGTCCTGATCACCGTCCCGACCTGCATCCAGCCGGAGACCGGGACCGCGACCTCCTCGGTGTTCGCCAACAACGGCTCGGTCTCGCTGACCCGGAACCCCAAGGGCGCGGGTCTGGCCGGCACCGCGACGATCACCTCGACCGCGCAGAACGGCCAGTGGTCGGTGAACGTCACCTGCGGCACGGGCTCGGCCAGCCTGAACGGCGTCACCAGCATCACGATCTACGGCGGCACGAACCCCACGCCGACCAACCCGCCCAAGGCCGGCGGCGGCGGTTCGGTGATGAAGGGCGACATGGGCATGACCGCCGGCGGCATCGCGCTGGTGGCCGGCGGCGTCGGCTACGGTCTGTGGACCATGCGCCGCCGCGGTGCCGACGGCACCCATGCCGGCTGAGCGATCTGCGACGGCGGGCCCGGACGGCGTGGGCGCCGGTCCGGGCCCGCGCTCCGGGGCGGCGGGCGGCGGCGGGCCGAAACGGCCCGGCCGGTCCGGCATGCGGCACAAGGGCGTGAAGGTCGTCATCGCGGCGGCCGTCGTCTTCGCCGGCGTGAAGCTGCTGGGCAGCGGTGTCAGTGCCCTGACCGGACCGCCCTCGCCGACCCGGAACGCGTTGTTCGGCAACTGGTCCGGTCCGGCGGCCACGCCGCTCGGGCGCTCGGTGCCGCTGCGCGTGCACGTCCCCTCGGTGGGCATCGACGCCCCGCTGATCCGCCTCGGCCTGGACCGCGACGGCGCGGTGGCGGTGCCGCCGATGTCGGTCCCCACCGAAGCCGGCTGGTTCACCGGCGACCCGACGCCGGGCGAGCGCGGCGCGGCGGTGATCGTCGGGCACGTCGACACCGACTACGGTCGCGCGGTGTTCTACCCGCTGGGCAACGTGCAGCCCGGCGCGCTGGTGATCGTGGACCGCGCGGACAAGACCCACGCGCAGTTCCGCGTGACGTCGGTCGAGGTGGTCGACAAGAACCGCTTCCCGGCGGACCGGGTGTACGGGAGCGACGACAACGGCACGCCGCAGCTGCGGATCATCACCTGCGGCGGCGCCTTCGACGGCTCGCACTACGCGGACAACCTGGTGGTGTACACGCAGCTGGTCGGGGTGACCGGCTGAGGCGGGGCTGGGGAACGGTGATCCCAGGGCACATCGGCCTCAGTGCGCGTAGGTCAGAGCGACGCTGATCTCAAGGCACGTCGATCCAGCGCGCCGCCGCCTCGAAGGTGGTGTCCGGCCGGGTGTTGAACGCGATCGCCGCGTCCGGGGCGTGCCGCCGGATCAGGTTGATCACCTGCTCGAACAGCTCCTCCTCGCCCCGGCGCACCGCGCCGCCGACGACCACGCACTCCCAGGACTGCGCGGTCAGCGCGGCCGTGACGACCGCGAGGATGTCGTCGCTGCCGTCGAGACCAAACAGGCAGGCCCGGACTCCGACGCCGCGCTCGGCGAACCGGTCCATCCCGACCTGGATGCCGTCCGCCGCCGGCTTCGGGTCCCAGGGTCCGGGGACCCGGTAGGGATCCAGGCCGATCACGAGCACTCGGGGGGTCGGCATCGCCGGTGTCCGCCTTCGGTGTCAGAGCTGATACATGACGTCGGCGCTGCGCCGCGTGAAGCCGAGCTTGGTGTAGACCGCCACCGCGGGGGTGTTGTCCGCCTCGACGTAGAGGATGACCTCGCCCAGACCGCGGTCGTGCAGGTGGCGCAGGCCGACCTCGGTCAGGGTGCGGCCGAGGCCGTGGCCCTGCTCGGCCGGGTCCAGGCCGACGACGTAGACCTCGCCGACCGGGCCGTCGCCGTAGGCGCTGTGGTCGTGCACCTTGGTCCAGTGGAAGCCGGCGAGCTTCGCGCCGCGCCAGGCCAGGAAGAAGCCCTCGGGGTCGAACCAGGGCTCGGCCATGCGGTCGCGCAGGTCCTGGACGGTCATCGAGCCCTGTTCGGGGTGGTGCGCGAAGGCGCGGGCGTTGACCTCGACCCAGGCCTCGTCGTCGACGCCGGGACGGAAGGTGGCGATGCGGATGCCGTCGGGCGGCGTCGGGGCGGGCGGTACGTCGGCCAGCGGCCGGGACATCACCCACAGCTCGCGGACCGGCTCCAGACCGCGCTTCGCGGCGAGCGCGGCCGCCGCGGGCAGGGCGCCGTGCGACCAGACGCGGATTGGCTTGTCGCCCCGGCGCACCTTCATGCGCAGGGCGTCGAGTAGGGCGCCGCCGACGCCTTGGCGGCGGGCGTCGGGGAGGACCACGACCTCGGCGGTCGGGCCCTCCTCGGCGTTCGACTTGTCCAGGAAGGCGTAGCCGGTCAGCTCAGAGCCCTGAGGGGAGAGCCGCCGGGCCACGAAGTGCCAGGCGTCCGTGTCGGCATCGGCATCGGCGTCGCCCGAGCGCTTGAGGTGGAGCAGGACCTGCTCGGGCAGCGGTGCCACGCCGTCCGCCCGCTCGGCGGCCTCGGCGAGGGACCGGATGGTGGCGACGTCCGCCTCGTTGGGTCGGCGGACGACGCCGATGGAGATTCCTGTCACCCCACCACGGTACGGGGTGCGGTCAGCGCGTCGGAGGCTCGAACCTCGTCGGCGCCCTCCTCTTCCGCCTCGGTACCGGCGCTGGAGCCGGCCGGCGTGCTGGAGCTGCTCCGCTTGTCGGGCATGACGAACCGGTACCCTACGTTGCGCACGGTCCCGATCAGCGCCTCGTGCTCGACCCCGAGCTTGGCCCGCAGCCGCCGGACGTGGACGTCCACGGTGCGGGTACCGCCGAAGTAGTCGTATCCCCACACTTCCTGAAGCAGCTGCGCCCGCGTGAACACCCGGCCGGGGTGCTGCGCGAGGTACTTGATGAGCTCGAACTCCTTGAAGGTCAGGTCGAGGATCCGGTTCCGGACGCGGGCGGTGTACGTGCCCTCGTCGATGGACAGGTCGCCGCTCTTGATCTCCAGCGGGACGTCCTCGGCGACCGCGCCGGCCGCCAGCTTCCCGATCGCCAGCCGCAGCCGGGCCTCGACCTCGGCCGGGCCCGCCGAGTCCAGCAGCACGTCGTCGATGCCCCAGTCGGCGGTCACCGCCGCCAGCGCGCCCTCGGTGGTGATCAGCAGCAGCGGGCAGTCCACCCCGGTGGTGCGCAGCAGCCGGCACAGCGAGCGCATCTGCGGCAGGTCCCGGCGGGCGTCCACGAGGATCGCGTCGGCCGGCGGGGTGTCGAGCAGGGCGGATGCCTCCGCTGGAGCCACGCGAACGTTGTGCAACAGCAGCCCGAGAGCCGGCAGGACCTCGGAGGAGGGGGTCAGTGAGTTGGTCAACAACAGCAAACTGGACATCCGCGGATCGCTCCTCTTTTGTCCGGGGGCACCTCTTGTCGTACCCGCCAGAAAACGCAGAGAGGACCCGTGGGGCGTCGTCGCCCGGATCCTCTGTCAGAGAGGATAGCCGTCATGAAGCGTTTCCCCGAGGTTTCCGTGCCGGAGTTCACACGTATTTTACCTGGACAAAGGCGCAGCTCGGGGCATCAGGACCCCGGCCAGACGCTTTTGACGGCCGATGGCGTACGGCTTAACGCCGTGCACAGGGCAGGTGTCGATCGCCGCTGGGCGTTCGTTCTGTGCCACGGTTTCAGCGGCTCCTGGCGCACCGGCGACATGGCCCACATCGGTGCCGCGTTGCGTCCATATGGCGGAGTGATCGCGTTCGACTTCCGCGGCCACGGACAATCGCACGGCCGGTCCACGCTCGGTGACCTGGAGGTGCTCGACCTGCACGCGGCGGTCGAGTGGGCCCGCGTCCTGGGTTACGAGAATGTGGCGACGGTCGGTTTCTCCATGGGTGCCTCGGTCGTGGTGCGGCACGGCGGGCTGTGCGGCTCGGGCGTCGGCCCGGGCTCGGCGACCGACGCCGTGGTGTCGGTGAGCGGCCCGGGCTGGTGGTTCGAGCGCTCCACGCGCGCCATGAAGATGGTGCACTTCCTGGTGCAGCACCCGGTGGGCCGGATGGTTTCGGGCGTGGCGCTGAAGACGCGCATCCTGCCGGACGGCTGGAACCCGGTGCCGGAGTCGCCGGTGGAGTTGGTCGGGCGGATCGCCCCGGTCCCGCTGCTGGTGGTCCACGGCGACGCCGACAAGTACTTCCCGCTGGGCCACGCCGAGGCGCTCTACGGGGCGGCGGGGGAGCCGCGCGAGCTGTGGATCGAGCCCGGATTCGGGCACGCGGAGGCCGCGGCGGCGCGCGAGGCGGCCGGGCTGGAGATGGTCGGCCGGATCGGGCGGTGGGTGCGGGCGCAGCCGGCCGCCGGAGACGTCGGCAGGAAGGCCGGCAGCGGCGTCCGGCCCGAGGAATCCGCCGGATCTTCGCGAATCGCTCGCCGCCGCGACAGCGCGGGCGACCAGGGGAGTGAATATAAAGGAAGGAACGGGGAGCTCGGCGAAGCGGGAGAGGTCATGGAAGGCGAGGCGGGATGAGCGGGCTGATCCGGTATTGGGCGGCGGCGAAGGCTGCGGCGGGGATCGCCGAGGAGCCGTTCGAGGGCGAGGTGCTGGCCGACGTGCTCGCCGCCGCGGTGGCCCGGCACGGCGCCGGCCTCGGCGAGGTGGTGCGCCGGGCGTCGTTCCTGGTGGACGGCACCCAGGTGGGCCGCCGCGACCCCGCCGACGTGCGGCTGCCCGAGGGCGCGGTGGTCGAGGTCCTTCCGCCGTTCGCCGGGGGCTGAGCGACCCCCGGCTGGTACCTTGCAGGCGGGAGAAGTCGGCAGGAGGAACTCAGGGTGGGCGAGTACACGGGCCGACGGCGCGGGCGGGCGGCGTCAGAGCCGTCGGCGCAGCAGCCCGAGTACGCATATGGGGAGCAGCCCTATGGGGATCCCTATGCGCAGCCGGTGCCGGAGTACCAGGCGCAGGGTTACGAGTACGCGCCCGAATACGTTCAGGAGCCTGGGTACGGCTACCAGGAGGCTCCCAGCTATGAGCAGTACCCGAGCTATGAGCAGCAGCCTGGGTACGAGCAGCAGGGGTACGCGGAGTATGGCTACCCCGAGCAGTATCAGCCTGAGGGCTATCAGCAAGAGGTTTACGCGCCAGAGGGCTATCAGCAAGAGCAGTATCAGCAGCAGCCTTATTACGAAGAGCCGTATGCCGAGCCATATGCCGAGCCCTATGCGCCCGACTACTCCACCGAGTACGCCGATGCCTACGACCCTCGCGATGGCTACGACCCGAACGCCTACGACCCGAACGCCTACGACCCCAACGCCTACGACCCCAACGCGTACTACCCCGACACCCAAGACTCGCCTGATGTCTACGCCGCCTACGACACCAACGCCGCCTACGACACCTACGACGGCTACGAAACCCCCGAGCCCCGCCGCCCCGCGCTCGCCCCGATGGCGCACCTGCCGTACACCGCGGCGGCGACCGTGGCGCTCGCCGTGGCCGCCTTCGTCTCCACCAAGGCGATAGCCGCCGTCGTCCTCCCGCTCCAGCTGGTCGTCGCCTACGCGGTCCTGGATCTGGCGGGCTTCGCCTCGCGCCGTACCGCCGTCCTGGTCGCGCTGCCGGGATTGGCCGGGGTGCTGGGGACCTTCAAGTTCCAGCCCGACGACGCCGCGTTGCCGATCGCGGCCGGGCTCGGCGCGGGCTTCGTGCTGGTGGCGGCCGATGCCGTGTTCCGCGCGCGGCGGCGCGGGGTCGAGCCGGGCTCCGTGCGTTCGCTGGCGGCGTCCGCGTCCGCGCTGCTGTTCTCCGGGCTGACCGGGCTGTTCCTGCCGGCGGCGGTGCTGCACACCGAGTCGGTGGCGGCCGGGGCGGCGGTGTGCGCGCTGGTCTCGCTGCTGGCGGCGCGCAGCCGCGAACTCGGCGCGAGCCGGGCGGCGGTGGTCGCGATACCGGTCACGATCGCCGCCCTTGCCTCCTACGCCGCGGCTATCCTCGTCCCATGACTTTCGAGGAGGGGCTCGATCAGCCGCGCCGGCAGGAGTATGTGCTGCCGGCGCGACGCCGCCGGTGGCCGACCCGGCTGGCGATCACGCTGCTCGTGCTCGTGGGTCTTTTCGTCGCCGCCGACCGGATCACGGTGAGCATCGCGGAGAGCCAGATAGCCAAGCGCATCCAGCAATCGCAGAACCTCGCGAGCAAACCCTCGGTGAGCATCGCCGGCTTCCCGTTCCTGACCCAGCTGATCGGGATGAAGCTGGACAAGGTCTCGGTGGACGCCCGCGGCATCGTCCGCAACGGCGTGCGGGTCACCGATCTGCACGTCGACCTCAACGGCGTCGCGCCCTCCGACGGCTTCAAGCAGGCCGACGTCGACCACCTGTCCGGCACCGCGCTGTTCAGCTGGACCGACATGGAGTCCGCGGCCGCCGCGCAGGGCCTGGACGTGACGCTCGCGCAGGGACCGGACAACACGGTCCGCGTCACGGGCAACGTTCCGGGCCTGGGCAAGGCCACGCTGCAGAGCAAGCTGTCGCTGAGCTCGGGCAACCGCCTGCAGCTGACCGCGAACAAGGTCGAGTCCTCCGCGCTGGGCCTGAACGGCAAGGTGCCGCGCGAGCTGGACTTCCCGATCAACGTCGGCACGCTGCCGATGCAGCTCACCCTGCAGACGGCCAACATGCAGACGTCGGCCGACGGCCTGCGCGTCTACGCCGCGGCGGACCACGTTCTGGTCACCGGCTCCGGGGTCACCTCCAGCTGAGGCTTCCGCGCCGCTGACGGTTTTTCGCCGTTTTTCCCGCTCCGCCGCACGTCACCGCGCTCTGTCTCACCGGCCGGACCGATCCGGTGTCGAACGATCACCGGGAATGCCATCATCGGCGTGTGACGTGGTGGCGACGGATTGAACCGGAACCGCCTCCCCTGCGTGTCCCTGGTGTGGACGTCGCGAGCGCGGACGCGGAGCGTCTGAGATCCCTCTACGCGGACCACGCTGGTCCGCTGCTGGGCTACGTCCTCAAACTGACGGACGGCGACCGCGGCCGCGCCGAGGACGTGGTGCAGGAGACGTTCCTGCGGGCCTGGCAGCACGCCGAGGCGTTCGCGCCCGAGCGCGGCTCGCCGCGCGCGTGGCTGTGCACGGTCGCCCGGAACATCGTGGTGGACCAGGCGCGGGCCCGCCGCTCCCGGCCCAAGGAGGTCGGCGACGAGGGGTTGGCGCTGGGGATCGCCCGCGAGGCGGTCGTCGAGGACGATCATGACCGGATACTGCTGGGATGGGAGGTGGCCGAGGCGATGGCGACGTTGAGCCCCGACCACCGGGCGGTGCTCCGGGAGACATACTTCAAGGGACTTTCGGTGGCCGAGGCCGCCGACGTCCTGGGCATCCCCCCGGGTACCGTCAAGTCGCGCACCTATTACGCGCTGCGCGCACTGCGGACCGCTTTCGAGGAACGGGGGATCAAGCCGTGAACCGGGAGCCGGAAGCAAGGCCGAGCGCCTGCGACGACGAGGACCTGCGCATGGCCGTCGGTGCCCTCGCGCTGGGCGCGCTGGACGCGGACGAGGCCCGCGAGGTGCGCCGGCATCTGGCCGACTGCCCCGAGTGCCAGGAGGAGTACGCCTCCTTCGTCGGGGTGAAGCGGGTCATGGACATCGGGCTGGTCGGCGCGCCGATGCCGGAGATGCCCGCGCCGGAGCGGCCGGGCCGGCGGCGGAGCCCGCTGTTCGGCACGCGCACCCCGGCTCCGTTCCGCGCCCCTCGGCGCCGCCGCGTCATGGCGGGCATCGCCGGCTGCGCCGCCGCGCTGGTCCTGGTCGTCGGCGGGTTCTGGGCCGGCAGCGGGACGTCCTCGCCCTCGACCAACACCGCGGCGGCGGAGGTGCTGCCGGCGGTGACCCAGCTCGGCGTGACCGCGCAGATCTCCTACCAGGACCACGGCTGGGGGACCGCCGTCACCGCGAAGATGAGCGGGACGCCGGACGGGCTGACCTGCACGCTGTACGTCTACGACCGGAACCACGACGTGATCCAGCTCTCGAACTGGCGCTCGGTGGCCGGCAAGACGATCGCCATCCCGGCGGCGACCTCGCTGCCCTCGGAGCAGATCGACCACTTCGAGGTCCGGGTCGTGGGTTATGGTGCGTACGACATCAACGTGCCGATGGCGTCGTGAGCGGCGCGCGTGACCAGCGGGGCGTACGAACCGTAAGACCGTCGTCTCACAGTGCGGTACATGCGTGACACCGCCCCGAGCCGTCTCTAGAGTCGGACACATGAAGCAGCAGGCGGACTTCACCAAGCGACGCGCAGTCGACCTGTGCCGCGTCGCCGCCTGCCTGTGTCGAATGCGCTGACCCTGGAGGGTCGGCTTTTTGTCGTGACCTGGTTCTGCCCGGGACGCGACGCCCGATCTGTGTAAGACGGGCCACCCTCTGCCCTCAGCGCGGACCCAAGCAAGACACGTACGTGCTTCCGCATGCCCGCGACGCCGGAACAACCGTGTCCGCGGGCGCACCCCCGCTCCGATCCGAACCCCGAACCATCCGGAGGACTCCCATGAGTCGCAACGACGTCCTGGTCGACGCCGACTGGGTCCAGGCGCACCTGGACGACCCGAAGGTCGTCCTCGTCGAGGTCGACGAGGACACGGCCGCCTACGACAAGAACCACATCCGCAACGCCGTCCGGATCGACTGGAAGCGCGACCTGCAGGACCCGGTCCGCCGGGACTTCGTGAACCAGGAGCAGTTCCAGGCGCTGCTGTCCGAGCGCGGCATCGCCAACGACGACACCGTGGTGCTCTACGGCGGCAACAACAACTGGTTCGCCTCCTACGCCTACTGGTACTTCAAGCTCTACGGCCACGGCGACGTGAAGCTCCTCGACGGCGGCCGCAAGAAGTGGGAGCTGGACTCCCGCGAGCTGGTCGTCGAGCAGCCGACCCGCGCCGCGACCTCCTACACCGCGCAGCCGCAGGACCAGTCGATCCGCGCCTACCGCGACGACGTCGTGGCCGCGATCGGCAGCACCAACCTGGTCGACGTGCGCAGCCCCGACGAGTACTCCGGCAAGCTCCTGGCGCCGGCCCACCTGCCGCAGGAGCAGTCGCAGCGTCCCGGCCACGTGCCGACCGCGGCGAACATCCCGTGGTCCAAGGCGGCCAACGACGACGGCACCTTCAAGTCCGACGACGAGCTCACCGCGCTGTACGAGGGCGAGGGCGTGGACCTGTCCAAGGACACCATCGCCTACTGCCGCATCGGCGAGCGCTCGGCCCACACCTGGTTCGTCCTGCACGAGCTGCTGGGCCAGGACAACGTGAAGAACTACGACGGTTCGTGGACCGAGTACGGCTCGCTGGTCGGCGTCCCGGTCTCGCTCGGCTCCAACCCCGGCTCGCCCGAGGGCGGCCAGCAGTGACGGCCTCGTGCGGCGCTCCCGCCGGCGGATTCAGCATCGAAGGAGTGGACGTGGCGAAGGAAACTGTCATCCAGGGCGCGGTCAGCCGTGACGGCGCGCCGGTGACCGGATACGTGCGCCTGCTGGACAGCACCGGCGAGTTCACCGCCGAGGTCCCCACCAGCCCCGAGGGCGGCTTCCGCTTCTTCGCGGCGCCGGGCACCTGGACGGTCCGCGCGCTGGTCCCGGGCGGCACCGTGGACGCCTCGGTCGAGGCGACCCTGGGCGAGGTCGCCGAGGTCGCGCTGGCGGTCTGAGCCGGTCTGGGCTGGTCTGAGCCGGTCTGAGGGCCGAAGGATCCGAGCGTATGAGGGGAGCGCCCGCCGCCGACGAACATCGGCGGCGGGCGCCGTCTTGTCCGCGGGACGTCAGTGACCCGACGAGACCCGAAGAGACCCGGCGAGACCCGAAGAGACCCAGCTCACCGCACAGCGCCCCACCGGCTCCGATAAACTCCCCACCATGAGCGTCCAGACCCTGTTCGACATCCTTCTGGTCCTGGTGGCCCTCGCCGTCGTGTGGTTCGCGTCCTTCACGGTGCTGCGGCTGTTCAAGGGCCAGAACTGATGGCGTTGGAGATCCCGTCCGACCTGCACCCGGACTGCGTCCCGCTGGCGTTCCTGCTGGGCACCTGGGCCGGCGCCGGGGTCGGCGGCTACCCGACCATCGAGTCCTTCAACTTCGGGCAGGAGGCCGTGTTCTCCTACATCCCCGGGAAGCCCTTCCTGAAGTACGAGTCGCGCTCCTGGCTCCTCGACGAGGACGGCAACCAGGTGCGTCCGCTGGCGACCGAGACCGGCTTCTGGCGCCCGCAGGCGCGTACCGAGGAGAACGGCACCGCCGGCACCACGCGCACCCAGCTCGAAGTGGTCCTCTCGCACCCGACCGGCTTCGCCGAGATCTGGGTCGGCGAGGCCGACGGCGCGAAGGTGGAGCTCCGCACCGACGTGGTGGCGCGCACCGAGACCGCCAAGGAATACACCGCCGGCCACCGCCTCTACGGCCTGGTGAAGGGCGACCTGCTGTGGGCCTTCGACATGGCGGCCATGGGACAGCCCATGCAGTCGCACCTGTCGGCCCAGCTCAAGCCGGTCAAGTGACCTGCGGACACAATTCCCCTGTATGAACGGTGGAGACCACTGTCCCCAGCCGGTGGGATAGTGGTGGTATGGAAACCGCGCCCACGGACCTGACGAAGGAGCTGCGCGCAAAGGGCTATCGCCTTACACCGCAGCGTCAGTTCGTCCTGCAGGCCGTGGCTAACCTGGACCATGCCACTCCCGACGCCATCTGCGAAGAGGTCCGCCGTACCGCGCGCGGCGTGAACCTGTCCACGGTGTACCGCACCCTGGAGCTCCTTGAGGAGCTGGGCCTGGTGACGCATACGCACCTCGGCCACGGCGCGCAGATCTATCACACTGCTGACCAGCCGGCGCATGTGCACCTGGTGTGCCGCGGCTGCGGACGCATTCTGGAGGCCGCCGACTCCGCTGCCGAGCCTTTGGTGCAGCGGTTGCTGGAGGACTACGGGTTCCAGACGGATGTGCGGCACCTCGCGGTGTTCGGGATGTGTGCCGAGTGCCGGTCGCGCGAGCAGGAGTAGCTCACACCGAGTTCCGCACCCACTTCGCATAGGCCTGCGTGAACTGATCCGTCGTGGTCCCCAGGACGCTCTTCATCGCGTCGTCGACACATGTCGACGCCGTCGCGTGCTTGTACACGGCGAGCATGAACTGGTCGACCTTCTTGGGTCCGTATTCGTCGGCCATGTACCGGATCGTCATGTGCGCGTAGAAGTAGCCCAGCGCAGAGGTGGCGGAGTCGGAGCTGTACACCTGACTGTCCGTGGGAAGCGCAGTGGGCACTCCGTGCTTCTTCACGTAGGAGTGCAGAGTGGCGCCGTCATAGAGGAGTTCCGACGTGGAGTACATCCTCTGCGATTCCCACTCCGCGAACCCCTCTATAGCCCACAGGTGGTCCTGCTCACTGCTCGCACTCTGGTCCTCGAACGGCCCGATCATCGCGTGCGCCATCTCGTGCTTGAACACGATGTCCGCGTCGGCGGGGTCGACGTTCTTGTACTGCGTGGTGTCCACGGCTATCCGAGAACTCGGGTAGAACCCGTCGTTCTTCCCGACCGCGGATATCGGCACTGTGACGCCGACTGATTCGGCGCGGTTCTGGCTGTATATGCCCTCGTACCGTGAGCGGTCGGCAGTGAGGAAGATCGAGAACCCCGGCGCGATACCGGTGCCGCCGGTCCAGTGCGCGAAGTCATACTCCGCGTCGCGCTCCATGGCGTCGGCGTGGCTCTTGGCGAAGGACGCTGACGTGTCGTCCGCCATGATCACCACCTTCGGCCGGGTCACCACCGTCAGGCCCGCCACCGCGTCCCACGGCGCCGGATAGTTGTGTTCGGACGCGGCACCGCTTATCGCGGTGATCTTCAGCGGACCGGTCGCCCCGTGACGCTGTACGGTCCACTTGTAGTTCTCCTTGACCGGCACGCTGTCGACCCCGGTGATCTGGTGGTCGAACGCCACGGTGGCCGTCGCGGTGGCGTCCTGCGGGCCGCCGTCGCTGGCGTCGACCATCACCAGCGAGTACTTCGCGCTGGTGAACGGGACCTTCCGCAGGTTGTCGAACAGCTGCCCCTGGCTGGTCGCCAGCTTCGGCTGCCCGGGATCGACGACGGAGACGAAGCCCGCGCGGTTCTTGCTGCCCAATGCCGCGGAGTAGCTGCTCACCAACGCGGACAGATCGTCGTAGCTGATGGAGACGGCCGGGGCGGTGCTGGTCGCGGTGCTCGGCGGCGGCGGGCTTTGGCTGGCGGAAGTGCTCGCAGTATGCGGCGCGACCAGTGCCTTACCGCTCGCCGCGGGATGCCCCGGACGTACCTTCGCCGCCGCGAGTCCTCCGACCGCGAGCGAGACCGTCATCGCGGCCACGCCGCCCACTGCCCACGCGGCGCGAGACGAGCCCGACCGTGCCATCGATTTCCCCGCCCTGCGCGTTGCACCGAGAACGACCCCGTCTCGTATGACCCGCACGGGGAGAACGGCAGCGTAACAGGCGCTTTGCGATAGGAGAGACTGGAGCCATGACGAGCCCCTTGCTGACCCTCCCCACAGCCGTCCCGGCCGACCCGCCGGACGCCGGCGTCGCCGCGCACTACGGCGACCCGCACGGGGAACAGCGCCGGCTGGCCGAGGGGCACAGCGGCTTCGTCGACCTCTCGCACCGCGGCGTCCTGCGCGTCTCCGGTCCGGACCGGCTGACCTGGCTGCACTCGTTCACCAGCCAGCACCTGGAGTCGCTGAAGCCCGGCGTCGCCGTCGAGGCGCTGATCCTCTCCCCGCAAGGCCGCGTCGAGCACGCGCTGTACCTCGTCGACGACGGCGAGGCGACCTGGTTCCACGTGGAGCCGGGAGCCGCGCCGGAGATCCTGGCGTTCCTGCAGAAGATGCGCTTCATGATGCGCGTCGAGCCCGAGGACGTGACCGCCGGCTACGCGCTGGTCCTCACGACCGGTCCGGTCCCCGACGGCGTGCTGGCGCGCGAGGTCGACCTGGGTCACGAGCTGTTCCTCCCCAGGGAGCGGCTGGCGAGCTTCGCCAAGGACGGCGGCGCGGGAGACCCCGCGGGCATGTGGGCCTATGAGGCGCTCCGCATCGCCGCGCACCGCCCGCGCGTCGGCCGGGAGACCGACGACCGCACCATCCCGCACGAGATCGACTGGATCGCCTCCGAGGGCCACCCGGGCGCCGTGCACCTGAACAAGGGCTGCTACCGCGGGCAGGAGACGGTCGCGCGCGTGGACAACCTCGGCCACCCCCCGCGCCGCCTGGTGTTCCTGCACCTGGACGGCACCCCCGAGCGCCTGCCCGCGCACGGCGCCGACGTGACCACCGCCGACGGCCGCGTCGTCGGCCAGGTGACCTCGGCGGCGCGCCACTACGAACTCGGACACGTCGCCCTCGCCGTGGTGAAGCGCACCACGCCGGTCGACGACCAGCTGCTCGCCGACGGCATCCCGGCCGCGCAGGAGATCGTGGTCGCGCCGGACGCCGGGGCGAATCGCCGGCCGGCCTTCCGCGCCGCGCGGTAGCGGATCGCGCACTGATCGCGCACTGATCGCGTACTGACGACCGCAGTGTGTCGCGGGTCTGATAAGTCCGAAGACCGGACGCGGACCGACTCGCGACGCGCCGCGGCGATCGCGGGCTTCCCGGGTGCGGCGCCGCCGTGAACAGGTCCGGAGCCGCGCCCCGAACCCGTGCGGGGTCCTCGCGATCAGGTCCGGACCGCCGTCTCGAACGCCCGCCCGAACCCGCGCCACGCCATCGCGATCGGGTGGCGATAGGCCCAACCTCGATCCGCACTATTCCCCTGCATGGAACGATGCTGTTATGGGCACCCACGCCACCAGACTCGACCGCGTCCTGATCGCCGCCCGGCGCCCGGACGCGGAGGTCGAGGCCCTCGAAGTCGCCGCCATCCGCAGGGAGCGCGGCGACGCGCTCCGAGAGGAGACCGAACTCTCCTACCTCCGCCGGGTCCTGCACGGCCGGATCGACATAATCGACGCCGAGCTGCGGCGGCGCGCCGAGGGGTCGGCCGAGCCGCTGGTGCAGTCGCTGGCGGCGATCCTGGCCGACGACCCGCCGGCCAACGCGCGTTCGCCGCGGCACATGGACATCGGCATCCTGCCGGACCCCGATCCCGGCGAGTACCGCTCGCAGATGGAGGAGCGGATCGACGCGGTCGGCCCGGCGATCGTGCTGGACCTGTCCGACGGACAGCTGGGCGAGGCGCGGCTGACGCTCAAGGCCTATGAGCGGGAGGTCTCCGAGTACCGGCGCATCGCGCAGGCGGTGATCGACCGGTTCGCGGACGAGCTGGCGCGCCGCTACCGTGAGGGGCAGGCAACCGTCGACGATCTGCTCAATGAGGAGCAGAAGATGGAGTAACACCGCACATGACCGCACAGGGAGTCGTCCCCCTCGCCGAGATAGTCCGCTCCGGGTTCACCGAGGGCTGGCACGACGGCCGCCTGGTGGCCCTGGCCGCCGACGGCAGCGTCGAGTTCGCGTACGGGGACGTGGAAGCGGTCATGATGCCGCGGTCCAGCAACAAGCCGATGCAGGCCGTGGCCATGCTGGAGAACGGTCTGGACCTGACCGGCGAGCTGCTGGCGCTGGCCGCCGCCTCGCACGCCGGCGAGCCCTTCCATCTGGAGGGCGTGCGCAAGATCCTGGCCGGCGCCGGCCTGGACGAGCAGGCTCTGGCCTGCCCCGCGGACTGGCCGCTGGCCGAGCAGGCGAAGCTGGCGATGGTCCGCGCCGGCGGCGACCGGCAGCGCGTGACCATGAACTGCTCCGGCAAGCACGCCGCGATGCTCGCCACCTGCGTGGTCAACCACTGGCCGATCACCGACTACCTCGCCCCGGACCACCCGATGCAGCGTGCCTCCCGCGCCGCGGTCGAGCGCCTGTCCGGCGAGCCGGTCCGGCACGACGCCGTCGACGGCTGCGGCGCCCCGCTGTACGGCATCTCGCTCGTCGGCCTGGCCCGCGCCTTCCGCGCCTGCGTCCTGGCCGCCCCGGCGACCCCCGAGCGCCGCGTCGCCGACGCGATGCGCGCGCACCCCGAGTACGTCTCCGGCACCGACCGCATCGACACCGACCTGATGGCCGGAGTCCCCGGCCTGCTGGCCAAGGGCGGCGCCGAGGGCGTCCAGGCGGTGGCGCTGCCCGACGGCCGCGCGATCGCGGTGAAGGTCGGCGACGGCGACCACGAGCGCCGCGCCGTGGGCCCGGTGCTGGTCGCGGCGCTGCGCCGGCTCGGCGTCGAGGCTCCGGTGCTCAGCCGCTACGCCGAGTCGCCGCTGCTCGGCGGCGGGCACCCGGTCGGCGCCGTCCGCTCCGTGATCTGAGGGGCGACACAGCGGTTTCGCGCTTAGGCTCGCGACCATGACCGAGTCGACGTGGTCCCCGACGGAAGTCCTCCCCGTCCTCCCGTACGACGAGTGGCGCCTCACGCGCGAAACCCTGCACCGCTACCTGCAGATCGTCGGCAAGATCGCCCTGGCGCGCGGGATCCGGCGCAACCACTGGTGGCACATGACGCTGCGGAACGAACCGCGCGGCTGGTCCACCGTCGAGCTCGGCACGGCGCGGCAGGGTCCGTTGTTCACCTGCGCATTCGACTTCTTCGATCATGTCCTGCGGATCGATACCGACCACGGCGGCCAGGCGCTGGTCCCGTTGGCGGATCAGACGGTGGCGTCCTTCTACACGCAGACCATGGACGCCTTGCGCGCGCTGGACATCGACCCGCACATCGCGCACCCGCATCCCTATGACCTCCCGGACAAGGAACGCCCCTTCGCGGAGGACACGGAGCACAAGATCTACGTGTCCGAACACGCACACCGCGCGTTCAAGGTCTACAGCCAGGTGGGCCGCATCCTGGAGGAGTTCAGCGCGTCCTTCTCCGGCAAGGTCAGCCCGGTCCAGGTCTTCTGGCACACCTTCGACATCGCGACCCAGCGCTACTCACCGCGCCAGATCCCCGCGCCGGAGGGTATGGACGAGGCGACCCGCGAGTCCTACTCCCGGGAGCAGATCAGCTCAGGGTTCTGGTACGGCGACCCCGACACCCCGGAGCCGACGTTCTACTCCTACACCTATCCCGAGCCCAAGGGCATCGAGGAGAAGGCGCTGCACCCCGACCCCGCGCGCTGGGTCATGGCGCGGCGGAGCCACACCGCGTACTACTCCTACGACGAGGCCCGTGCGTCGGACGATCCCGTGGGCTGCGCGCTGGCGTTCTACGAGTCCGCCTACGAAGCCGGCGCGGACCTCGCCGGGTGGGACCACGCGCAGCTGGCGTGCTGGGACGGCATCACCGATCCGGTGCTGCGCAGCGAAGAGCCGCTCGGACGGCCTTGGCCCGAGCGGTTCTGAGCGATTCTGAGCAATGTCGGCGGGGCGGCACGTGAGCTGAATCAGGCCTCGGAGACGTCGGCTTCGCACGCCGCGGCGCGCGCCAGCAGCAGCGCGCGTTCCCGGGTGTTCGCGGTGAGTCCGGCGGCGCGCTCGAACTCGGCGCGGGCTTCGGCAGGGCGGCCGAGCCGGACCAGCAGGTCGCCGCGCACGCTGGGGAGCAGGTGGTAGCCCTGCATCGCGCGCAGGCCGGTGAGCGCGTCCGTGATCGCCAGACCGGCGGCCGGGCCCTCGGCCATGCCGACCGCGACGGCGCGGTTGAGCTCGACGACCGGGGAGCGGGTCTGCCGCACGAGCCGGTCGTAGAGGTCGGCGATGAGGCGCCAGTCGGTGTCGTCGGCGGTGCGGGCGCGGGCATGGCATGCGGCGAGGGCGGCTTGGAGGTGATACGTGCCCGGCTGGGGGGTGTCAGAGCTTTGCGTCGCCGCTGCGGCTGCTGCTGCCGCTGCCTCGAGCTCTGCCGCGAACGCCTGGTCGGCACGCACCAGGGCTGCCAGACCCCGCTCGATCTGCGACCGGTCCCACTTCGCACGGTCCTGGTCCAGTAGCAGCACCGGCTCCCCGTCGGGTCCGGTCCGCGCGTGCCGCCGCGAGTCCTGGATCTCCATCAGCGCCAGCAGCGCGTGCACCTCCGACTCGGCTGGCATCAGCGCGGTCAGTACGCGGCCCAGCCGCAGCGCCTCCTCGCAGAGGTCGGCGCGCAGCCAGTCGTCGCCGGCGGTCGCCGAGTAGCCCTCGTTGAAGATCAGGTACACGACCTCCAGCACTGAGGCCAGGCGCCGCCGCCGCTCGGGACCGTCGGCGACCTCGAACGGGACTCCGGCGTCGGCGAGCGCGCGCTTGGCCCGCACGATCCGCTGCGCGGCCGTGGCTTCCGGGACCAGGAACGCGCGGGCGATCTCGGCGGTGGTCAGCCCGCCGAGGACGCGCAGCGTGAGCGCGACGCGGGCCTCGGCGGACAGCACCGGATGGCAGGCGGTGAAGACCAGGCGCAGCAGGTCGTCGTCGACGGCGGTGTCGGACAGCGCCTCGTCCACGGCGTCCAGGGCCGGGTCGGTCTCGGCCGGCGCGCCGCCGGCCTCCAGCTCGCGGCCCAGCTCGCCGACCTTGCGGCGCAGCGTCTCGGCGCGCCGGAAGTGGTCCACGGCGCGCCGCTTGCCGACCGCGGTCAGCCAGGCGCCGGGCCGGGCCGGCACCCCTTCGGCCGGCCACTGCTCCAGCGCCGCGACCAGCGCGTCCTGGGCCAGTTCCTCGGCCAAGCCCAGATCGCCGGTGTAACGGGCCAGGGTGGCCACCACGCGGGCCGCCTCCATCCGCCAGACCGCTTCGACGGTCTCGAGGGTCTCGGCGGTCTTGGCGGTCGCGACGGTCTTGGTCGTCTGCGCCATGGCGCCAGTCTGGCAGCCGGGGCGCGGACCAGCCGAGGCGGTTGAGCGGCCGCTACTCGCCGAGCTGCTGTCGCAGCTGCTGCTCAGCCTCCCGCAGTTCCGGCGTGAACTCGGGCCCGAGGTCGTCCATCGAGGCGATCGGGCGCACCTCCAGCGTCAGGCCGCCGGCGAACGGGGCGCGCTTCACCCACTCCAGCGCCTCCTCCAGCGAGGACGCCTGAAGCAGCCAATATCCGGCGACGATCTCCTTCGCCTCGGTGAACGGCCCGTCGACGACGGTGCGCCGCTCGGCGTCGTCGAACCGCACCTTCGCACCCGCCGACGTCGGCGTCAGCCCTTCAGCGGCCAGCAGGACGCCGGCCTTCGCGAGCTGCTCGTTGTAGGCGCTCATCACCTCGAACAGATCGGTCGGCGGCATGATCCCGGCCTCGGAGTCGGCGTTGCCCGGAATGAAGACCATGAACTTCGGCATAGGGATCGCTCCTCGCAGTACGGCTGGTCGATCCAGCCTCCATGACTGCGTCGGACGGCGCGCGGCGGGATCGACAAACGGAGCAAGGATTTCTCCCGACCCGGTCCGCCGCCCTTGATACCCAGACGCTCTAGGCTTAGGCTTCCTAGGTATGAGCCAGGACATGATGCGCGGACACCTCGACGGTCTGGTGCTGGCGGTGCTCGCCACCGGACCCTCGCACGGATACGGACTCATCGAGGCATTGCGGGACCGCAGCGGCGGAGTCTTCGACCTCCCCGAGGGCTCGGTCTACCCGGCACTGCACCGCCTGGAGCGCGCCGGCCTGGTCGCCAGCGGCTGGTCCGAGGTCGCCGGCCGCCGCCGCCGGGTCTACAGCCTGACCGCCTCAGGCAGCCGCGCCGCCGAGGATCGCCGCACCGAGTGGCGCTCGTTCTCGGCCGCGGTGGAGCGCGTGTTCGGCGCCGAGACCAAAGCCGGTGGCGGCGGCCGGACCGACGCGGGTTCGGCGGTGGCGTCATGACGATGTACCTGTCGGTCGAGGGCTATCTCGACGATGTGGCGGCACATCTGGCTGATGCGGGTTCGGCGGTGGCGTCATGACGACATACCTGTCGGTCGAGGGCCATCTCGACGAAGTGGTGGCACATCTGGCTGACGCGGGTTCGGCGGTGGCGTCATGACGTATCGGTCGGTCGAGGGCTACCTGGATGATCTCGCGTGGCGGCTGCGCGTCGGGATCCGAGGGCGGCGGCGGATTGTCAGCGAGGTCGCGGCGCATCTGGCTGATGCGATTGCCGAGGAGGAGGCTGCCGGTCACACGCCGCAGGCTGCGGCGCGGCGGGCGACGGCGCGCTTCGGGGCTCCGGAAGAGGTGGCTGCGGAGTTCAATCGGGATTGTGCGCTGCACAGTGCGCGGGTTGCGGCGTGGGCGCTGGTGGTGGGCGTGGTGGCGGCGGTTGGGGCTGCGGGGCTGGCGAATCAGGGTGGGGCGCCGGTGGTGCCGTGGCCGAATCAGGCTGTTTACTATGCCGGTCCCGTGCTGCTTGGGCAGGTGGCGGCGATGTGTGCCGGGACCGCTTTTCTGATCGCGGTGATCGCGCCTCGGGTGCTCGGCAGGGCTCCGGGGACGTTGGCGACGGCGGTGCGGGCGCAGGCGGTCGCGGTTCTGGCGTTGCTGCCAATCGGGGTGGTCGCGGCCGGGAACATCGCTCGTTCCTCGTGGACGCTGGGGGCGGTGTCGGCTTTGGCGGCGCTTGCGGTGCCGGTCGCGATGGTCTTGAGTGTGCGGGCTCTGCTGCGGGTCGGCACGGTGTCCGGGGGGTCTTCGACGCTGGATGTGATCGCTGACTGCAGCGAGGTGTTGGCGGCGCGGTGGATGTGGAGTGCGCGGCTGTTCGAGCTGGTGACGCGGACGTGGGCGACCGCCGCCGCGCGGATGCCGCATCTGATGAGCTGGCTGGAGATGCGGCGGCATCCGTGGCGGTCGGCGGTCACGATCTCGGTGGCGGCGGGGGTCGCGCTGAAGGCGCCGGACTTGCTGAAGGGCGATGTGGACCTGCCGGCCGCGGCGATCGAGGCGGTGGCGGCGTTCGTCGGCTACTGCCTGTTCAGCGCGCTGCTCGGTCTGCGGGCGGCTCAGCCGGTCGGCGCGAGGACGAGGTCGAGGGCTGAGGCGGTCTGAGGCGTCGGGGTCGGGGTCGGCGTCGGGGCGTCCTGCTCCGGCGCGTCGCGCAGCGCGAACACGGCCACGATCAGCGCCACCGCCAGCAGTCCGACGCCGATCATGAACGCCGCGTGGTACCCGCTGCTCAGCGCTTCCGCCGGGCTGTGGCCGGCGCGCAGCAGGTGCGCGGTGCGTCCGGCGGCGAGCGTGGACAGGACCGCCGCCCCGATCGCGGCTCCGACCTGCTGGGTGGTGTTGTAGAGCCCGGAGACCAGGCCGGCGTCCTGCTCGCGGGCGCCGGACATGCCGAGCCCGGCGGTCGCGGGCATCGCCAGGCCGCCGCCGGCGATCAGCAGCATCGTGGGGAGTAGGTCACGGACGTAGTTGGCGTGCGTCGGCATGCGCAGCAGCAGCGCGAGGGCGCCGGTGAGCATCGCCAGACCGGTGATCAGGACACTGCGGGCGCCGAACTTCGCGATCAGGCGGGCTGACACTCCCAGCGCCACGCCGCCGATCGCCACCGCCGCCGGGAGCATCGCCAGGCCGGTCTCGGTGGCGTCGTAGCCGAGGACTCGCTGCATGTAGAGGGCGACGATGATCTGGAAGGCGAACATCGCCGCGATCATCAGCATCTGCACCACGTTCGCGGCGGCGACGCCGGGCGAGCGCAGGATGCGCAGCGGCATCAGGGGGTTGGCGGCGGTGGCCTGGCGGACGAAGAAGCCCGCGATCAGGAGGACGGACAGGGCTCCGAGCCCGAGCGTGCGGGACGAACCCCAGCCGTGGTCCGCGGTGCCGACCACGGTGTAGATGGCGAGCATCAGGCCGCCGGTGACCAGCAGCGCGCCGCTCACGTCCACGCCGGCGCGCAAGCCCTGGCCTCGGTCGGTCGGGATCACCCGGACCGCGGCAGCGAGGGTCAGCAGCCCGATCGGGATGTTGATCAGGAAGATCCAGTGCCAGCTCAGCGCGTCGGTCAGGACCCCGCCGAGCACTTGGCCGATCGAGGCGCCGGCGGCTCCGGTGAAGGCGAAGACGCCGAGCGCCTTGGCCCGTTCGCGCGGCTCGGTGAACAGCGTCACCAGGATGCCCAGGCTCACCGCCGAGGACGCCGCGCCGCCGACGCCCTGCGCGAACCGGGCCGCGACCAGCATCGCCGGCGAGGTCGCGGCGCCGGCCACGGCCGAGGCCGCGAGGAACAGCGCGATGCCGGCCAGGAACACGCGCTTGCGGCCCAGCAGGTCGCCGAGGCGGCCGGCGAGGAGGAGCAGGCCGCCGAAGGCGAGCTGGTAGCCGTTCACCACCCAGCTCAGGCCGGCGGGCGAGAAGCCGAGGTGGGACTGGATGGAGGGCATGGCGACGGTGACGATGCTGCCGTCCAGGACCGCCATCAGGGCACTGGCGGCGATCACCGCGAGGGCGAGCCGCGGCGACCCGGCGGGGCGGGGAGTTCGGGGAGTTCGGGGAGCGCGAGGAGCGCCCGGAGCGCTGGGAGTTCGGGATTCGAAGGACATGCGATCACTCCTGGAGGACAGGACGCGGGGAGCCGCGGAGGCAGAACCTCGCCGGGCCGATAGGACTGACCGTAGCGGATGGTTTTGAAGCAGACAATCTTTTTCGGGAAGATCTTCTCCCGGAGTTGTCTCGGAGTAGACTGCCCGCATGACCTCCCTGGCGCCCGCCGCGCGCACCGACGCCGTGACGAGCACGGCGCCCGATCTGTCGTTCCTGCTGGACCACACCTCCCACGTGCTGCGCACCAAGATGGCCGCGGGGCTCGCCGAGGTGGGCATGACCGCCCGCATGCACTGCGTGCTGGTCAAGGCCCTGGAGGAGGAGCGCACGCAGATCCAGATCGCCGAGATCGGCGACATGGACAAGACCACGATGGTGGTGACGGTCGACGCCCTGGAGAAGGCGGGCCTGGCCGAGCGCAGGCCCTCCGCGACCGACCGCCGCGCGCGCATCATCGCGGTCACGGACGCCGGCGCCGAGATGGCGAAGCGGACGCAGCAGATCGTCGACCGCGTGCACGCCGACGCGATCGGCGCGCTGCCCGAGGAGATGCGGCCGGTGCTGCTGGAGGCGCTGGAACTGCTGACGCGGGGGCACTTGGCCACACCGGAGGAAAGTCCGGCGGGCGCTCGGCGGGCTCGGCAAGCTTAAGCAGGCGCTCTCAAAGAACGCGCCCACGACGTCGGACCGCCCGCCCGACGTGGCCGCGGCTCAGGGAGGAGGGCTGAGCGGCCTCGCCGGACGGGCGGTCCGGGTCTTGCGTCCTACTTGTCTTGCGTCCTACTTGTCGTGCGTCCAACTCTTCGTGCATCCCACACCACACACCTGACGCCGCGAGCGGCGTCCCCACCGGTCCACATCCCAGGGGGTCCTGCGAGTTGACCCGACGCCCCGGTCCCAAAGGACCGGGGCCCAGCATGGCCGTCTCGTCAGCAGCCACACCGTCCGGGAGTCGGGCTCTCCCGGGTTTTTCGGGGGTGAGACCACTATGGCCCGGCCGCCCCAGGGATTCGCTGAGACCCCTGTGAGAAAACCCTGAGAAATAAAATCGCAGGTCGAGGCCGGTGTGTTACCGAACGTATATCAGCGAAGAAGGTTCCCGTCCGGGCCGAGGAATTCGGCGATGAGAGCCCGGAGTTCGGCCCGGTGTCCCCACAACGCACCAGCCTTGTCGAACACCGTCAAGCGCGCCGTCGGGAGCACGGAGGCGACACGCCGCGCCGCCTCGACCGGGTGCGCCGGATCGCCCTCCTGAGCGATGACGAGCACCGGGATCCGCACGTCCTGCAACCGCTCCAAGCCGTGCGGATCGAGCGGCACAGCCGAGGCCAGCGGCAACCAGCGTTCAGGATCGCCGCCCTCGGCGACGAGTTCCTTCCCACGGCGCTCGGCCCAGTCGCGGGCGATCGCCGCGTCGCGGACCGCGAGAGGCTGAGTGCGCAGCAGGGCGTCGGCGACCCCTGGGGCGTCCGCCGCGGCCATGCGGTCGGCGAGGTCGCGATGCGGTGCGATGGCTTCGGGGCGGCGGGGAACGTCGGCGACGGCCGGCAGATACAGCACCACGCGCTCGAACCGGTCGGGCGTGCGGCTCAGCAGGCGCAGCAGCGTCGCCGCGCCGAGCGAGACGCCGAGCGCCGCGTCGGCGTGCTCGTGATCGGCGACGGCCAGCGCGGCGGCGGCGAGGGTGTCATAGCCCAGCGGGTCCGGACCGGTGGAGCGGCCGTGGCCGGGCAGGTGTGCGAAGACCTTGCGGCCAGGCACGCCGGAGGCCAGCGGCCGGGTGTCCTCGATGGACCCGGCCAGGCCGTGCAGGAACAGGGTGGCGGGCGGCGGGAGACCCCCGGCGAGCGTGTATTCGACGGTCCCGGCGCCGGACGGACCGGCGTAGGGCAGCGTCAGGGTCCTCACCAGGGACCGTAGGGACCCTGGTTGCTGCCGGTCTTGCGCTTGCTGCCGGAGACTTCCTTCAGGGCCGGGCGGACGTCGACCCAGTAGACCATCGCGACGACCACGCCGATGATCGTGAACAGCAGGCCCAGCAGCATGTTGGCGGCGATCGCCACGGTGAGGATGATCAGCCAGCCGGGCTTGGTGAGCTTGCCGGCGGCGCGGTAGGCGTCCTCGCGCCGCAGCGCGGCGTCGACCAGGACGACGATCTGCCCGACCAGGACGGCCAGGGAGATGATGGCGAGAAAGCTGGTGAGTCCGTCGCGCAGCGCGGAGCCGATCATGTCGCCGTCCTCCTTCTGATAACGGGGCTGGGATGCCTGCCGGTCGTTACCGGTCGTTACGTCCAACGTACGCGACCGGCGGGCTCGTTCCCAGTCACGCGCTCAGGACTCGGTGGCCTTCTTGGCGGTGCCGTTGGCGGTGCCGGAGCGGCGGGGCGCGGACTTCTTGGCGGTGGCGGTGGCGGCCGTGTTCTTGGCCTTGGGCGCCTCAGCCTTCGGAGCGTCGGCGGACTTCGGCGTCTCGGTCTTCGGAGCCGCAGCCTTGGGCGCCTCGGTCTTCGCAGCGGCCTTCGGGGCGGTCTGCGGCTCGTCGTCCTCGACCACGATCACCGACTCGACCCGCACGGACTCCGAGCCGCGGGTCTCCTGCACCGCGACGACCTCGACCTCGGTGACCCGCCCGGCGCGCACGCGGTCCACGACCGCCTTGCCGCGCTCGGAGTAGCCGTCGTAGGTCTCCACGGCCTTGCCCGCGACTTCGAGCGCCCGGCCGACCTGCATCAGCAGCAGGGTCTGGGCCTTCTCGCGCGCGGCGCGCAGGTCCGGCTCGGCGATGCGCTCGCGCAGCGCCTTGGCGTCGTCCTGCAGCTGGCCCAGCGCGATCTTCGACTGGACGGTCTCGGCGACCCCGGCCACCTTGCCGGCCACGGAAGTCGCGACCACGCCTGCCTTGCTGCCGGCCTCGGTCAGCAGAGCCGGGGCGTCCTTGAGCGCGGAGACGGCCGCGTCGCCGACACCCGCGGCGAAGTAGAGCGGCTTGGGGTTGGAGACCGTGGTCGTCACGGTCTTGCGGGCGTTGTCCACGAGGTTCATGAGGGTGCCTCTCGATTCACTGCTCGGTGGGCCCGGACGTCACCGGGCCGTGGATGGTCTCGTCGGTCTTGTCAGACTTGCCAGACTTGTCAGGATTAGCGGCTTCGTCGTCCGGTGCGCTCGCCGCCGCATCCCGGGCGCTCTCGATACGGAACGCCTCATAGATGTCGAGCAGCGCGCGCTTCTGCCGCGCGTTGAGCCAGGGATCGTCCGCCACAGCGGAACGCACGCCGTGCCCGTCGGTCGCCGCGTCCTCATCGACGTCGGCGCCGCCGTCCAGCAACCCGGCTCGCACATACAGCGTCTCGGCCGATATCCGCAGCGCCTTGGCCAGCTGCTGCAGAATCTCCGCACTGGGCTTGCGCAACCCCCGCTCGATCTGACTGAGGTAGGGATTCGACACCCCCGCCGCCTGCGCCAGCTGCCGCACGGAGTACTCGGCATTGCGGCGCTGCTCGCGGATGTACTCGCCGAGCGGTCCGATGGGAAGGGCTCCCAGAGGGTTGGGGGGCATGCGTTCAGCGTGGCATGCGAGTGCTTGCAATTGCAAGCGGATGCTAGCTGATGTGATGCGCGGCACTGCGTGGCAGGGCGCGAACTCGGGGCGTGGTTGAGCCTTCTGGGTGATGGCGATCAACCTGGGCGGTCGGTGCCGCGTCGTACGGACTGTGAGTTCTGAAAACGGGATCAAGGGTGCTTCTCGACGGTGGGTCGCTGTCGCGCTGGTCAGCGGTGGCGCGCTGATGGCAGGCAGTGCGCCGGCGCCTGCGCAGGCGCAGAGCGTGACTGTGCAGGTGTGGCTGACGCCTGATCTGGCGGGCGCCACGGCGTTCGCCGATGCGGTGTCGACGCCGGGTGGGGCGGGGTATCGCCACTATCTGAGTCCGAATGCTTATACCGCGCGGTTCGGTCCCTCGGCGGCGCGTATTAAGGCGGTCACGGACTGGCTGACGCAGCAGGGTCTGAAGCAGGTGCGCCTCAGCAGCGGTCACGACTATCTGTCGGCGACCGGCGCGGTGACGAAGCTGACGGTGCCGTCCTCCCTCGCGGCTGATGTGCTCGGCGTGACCGGGCTCGGTGGCAGTGGCAGTGACGCGGCGGCGTCGGCGACTCCCGCGATCGCCGCGCCGACCTGTGCGCAGTTCTGGGGTCAGCACGTCCAGAGCTTCCAGCCCGCCTACAAGGGACTGACCAAGGGCTCGTTGCCGATCTGCGGCTACTCCGCCGCGCAGATGCGTGCCGCGTACGGTGCGACCTCCGCGAACACCGGTAAGGGTGTCACCGTCGCGCTCACCGAGAACGCGTCTCCGACGGCGATGTTCACGACCCTCACCGACTACGCGAAGGCCAATCACCTGCCGGCGCCGCGGAGCGACCAGTTCCGCAAGATCGAGAGCGGGAGCGAGTGTGGCGCCACCCCCGCGTCTTCCACCCGGCACACCTCCGCCGACGTCGCGCCCTCCGGCCCTCCCGTGGACGACGAAGCCGAGATGGACTCCGAAGCCGTCTACGCCCTGGCGCCCGACGCGAACCAGCTGATGGTCGTCGCCGACGGCGCCTGCGGCGACGAGGACCAGTCGCTCATCGACGCCACGCTCTCGGTGCTGCTCGGCGAGGGCGCTCGCCCCAGCGCGACCATCGTGTCCAACTCCTGGCAGATCTCGCTGGGCATGGAGCCCGCTCCGGTCATGCACGCCATCGACCTGCGCGCTGCGGCCGAGGGCGTCGGCATGTACTTCGTCTCCGGCGACACGCCGGGGCTGACCATGACCGGCTCGGACCGGTACGCGACCGTGGTCGGCGGCACGACGCTGGGCGTCGGCGCGAAGGGCGAGCGGGTCTTCGAGACCGGCTGGTCCGACGACAGCGCCACGCTGGACGGCGGGAAGTGGGATTCCGAAGGCGTTGGCGGGGGCGGCGGCGGTACCAGCCTGGACTTCGGGCAGCCGCGCTATCAGAAGGGCGTCGTCCCGTCGTCCATGGCGCAGGTGCAGGTCGGCGGCAAGACCGTTGACAACCGCGCGGTGCCCGACATCGCCGCCGACGGCGACCCGGACACCGGCATGCTGATCGGCTTCATCCAGACCGGGACCGACGCCGAGCCCGGGCCGTACCAGACCCTCCCGAACGCCGGCACCAGCCTGGCGTGCCCGCTGGTCGCCGCCCTGGTCGCGGACGCCGAGCAGGGTCAGGGCTCCGCGTTCGGCTTCATCAACCCCCTGCTGTACCGGCTGGCGGGCACCCCGGCGCTGCACGACGTCCTGCCGGTCAGCGCCTCCGCACCCCAGCAGGACCGCGCCGCCTTCACCCCGGCCGCCGACGGCTCCGGTCCCAGCCTGGACGTCTTCGGCACGACGACGCCCGGCGCCGGGCAGCAGGTCCTGGCGAAGGGCTACGACACGATCACCGGTCTGGGCACGCCGAACGGCTCCGCCTTCATCGACGGATTGCGGAAGGGCTCGGGGCGCTGATCGCTCCCGTCGCTCCCGCCCTTGATTGACCGATCAAGTCAGTCACCATAGGTTCGAGCCATGCGAGGAAGGCTCCCGGCACGGCCGCTGGCCGAAGTGGCAGACGCGGCCGTGCGAGTCTTCATCACCAAGGGCTTCCGCTCGGCGGGCATCTCCGATGTGGCGGGCGAACTCGGCCTGAGCCACGGCGCCGTCTATACCTATGCCGATAGCAAGCAGGCCCTGCTTTATCTGGCATTGCTGCGGGTCCTGGATCCGGAGGCCGCCGCGGAGTTGGCGACTCCGGTGGTGGCGCCGCCGATGGAGCGCATCGTCGAGGCGGTGAAGACGTGGACGGCCGCGCGCGGCGGTCTCGGCGGCGTCGACGCGTTGCTCGCCAAGGCGCCGGCGGAGTCGGCGGGACCGGCGCGCGACGAACTCGCCCAGGTCGTCGACGGCCTCTACGGCTTCATCGAGGACAACAGCGTCCCGCTGAAGCTCTTCGCCCGCTGCGCCGAAGACCTCCCCGAGTTGGCGGCTTGGTACTACGTCCAGACCCGGCGCGGGCTGCTGGAGGCGCTCGGCGGGTATCTCAGGGCCCGTATCGACGCCGGGGTGCTGCGTCCGGTGCCGGACGTGCCGGTCGCGGCGCGCTTCATCGTCGAGACGATCGCGTGGTTCGCGATGCACCGGCACGGTGATCCGGATTCGGCGATGCTCGGCGACGCCGACTGCCGGCGGAGTGTGCGGGACCTCGTCGCGGCGTCCTTTGCGCTGTAGCCGTACGGCGACCGTCTGAGACCGCGTCCCTCCCGCGACGGTAAAAACCACCACGCGTCCTGAGGCTCATATAAGGACGCCGATACCCGTAACCCCTGTCCAGTGCGTGGATGGAAGGCCATCTGACCTGGGGTGGAGGACTACCCACCGGTTATCTACTACGCAGCATAGTGACTTTACTTATGTGGTTTTGACATCGGACATGCCACGCTGAGAGCCCTCCGAGGGAGCCCGACCCTCGGCGGTGTGCGAGTGCAGACCCGCGCGCCTGCCCGGCCCCGTTCCGTTCGCGTCCCCGCGTGATCGGTGTGCGGGGCCGGGTCCTTTTTGTCGGGACTTCTTTGGGGGGACTTCCGCTCGCAGTGTTTCTCCTCACAGGGCGTCTCACTGGTCAGTCGGCGGCGCGGGGCACCGCCCGAAGGCACGTAGAGTCATCGGATGATCGGACCGATATGCGGCGGCGGCCCGGGACGGGAATGCGCCGCCGAGGTCCTGCCGTTGCATCGTTGTCGGCCACGACAGCCGGATCACGCGCGTGTGAACCGGTTGGGCGGCCTGCGACGACACCCCCGGATTGTCCCGATGTAGGAGGTAGAGCGCCGTGGAATCGCTGCCCAGGCGTGTGGCGCTCCTTTCCGTCCATACCTCCCCGCTGCACCAGCCGGGGACCGGCGACGCCGGGGGGATGAACGTCTACATAGTGGAGCTGTCGCGGCGGCTGGCCGATCTGGGTATCGAGGTGGAGATCTTCACGCGGGCCACCACCGGGGCGCTGCCCCCGGCCGTGGACCTGGCGCCGGGGGTTCTGGTGCGGCACGTCACGGCCGGTCCCTATGAAGGACTTTCCAAGGAGGACCTGCCGGGGCAGCTGTGCGCCTTCACCTCCGGCGTGCTGCGCACCGAGGCCATGCACGAGCCCGGCTACTACGACCTGATCCACTCCCACTACTGGCTCTCCGGCCAGGTGGGCTGGCTGGCCAAGGAGCGGTGGGGCGTCCCGCTGATCCACTCCATGCACACCCTGGGCAAGGTGAAGAACGCCGCGCTGGCGCTCGGCGACGACCCCGAGCCGACGGCCCGGCTGGTCGGCGAGGACCAGGTGGTCGACGCCGCGGACCGGCTGATCGCGAACACCGACCAGGAGGCCTCGGAGCTGGTGCGGCTCTACGGCGCCGATCCGGGCCGGGTCTCGACCGTGAACCCCGGCGTGGACCTGGACCGCTTCCGTCCGGGGGACAAGCGGGCGGCGCGCGAGTCGGTCGGGCTGCCGCCGGACGCGGCGGTCCTGCTGTTCGTCGGCCGGATCCAGCCGCTGAAGGCGCCGGACGTGCTGCTGCGCGCCGCCGCCGAGCTGATCGCGCGGGAGCCGGAGCGGCGCGAGAAGCTGGTCGTCGCCGTGGTCGGCGGGCCCAGCGGTTCCGGGCTGGCCGAGCCCACGCACCTGCACCGGCTGGCGCGGCGGCTCGGGATCGCGGACGTAGTGCGGTTCGTGAAGCCGGTGGACCAGACGCGGCTGGCGGATTGGTACCGGGCCGCGGACATCGCGGTCGTGCCGTCCTACAGCGAGTCCTTCGGGCTGGTCGCCATAGAGGCGCAGGCTTGTGGGACGCCGGTGGTCGCCGCGCGGGTCGGGGGACTGGCCACGGCGGTGGCCGACGGCCGTTCCGGCACGCTGGTCGCCGGTCACGACCCGGGCGACTACGCCACCGCGGTCGCTGGGCTGCTCGATGCGCCGCACCGGCTGGCCGACTTCGGCGAGAACGCTGTCGAGCACGCGGCTCGCTTCGGCTGGTCCGCGACCGCCGCCGCGACCGCCGACGTCTACAGCCGCTCGATCGAGGATCTGCGCGCCCTTCGCTACCGCGAGTTGTGTGCCGGGCAGTAGCGCGGCGATGCGCCGGCCGGCCCGGCGGCAATAGGGTCGGTCCCATGGGTGGTGATCGAGAAAGCCTCAAGGCCGCGGCGCGCACGGCGGTGCTGGAAGCGGTGGCCGACGCCGGAGTCGAGTACGAGCGGCCCGAGGAGGGCACGTTCGTCGTGAAACTTCCCGGCGAGCACAAGCTGTGGACCACGTGCTCGCTCGTGGTCGGGGACCACACGCTGTCGCTCAACGCCTTCGTGGCGCGCCGTCCCGACGAGAACCACGAGGGCGTCTACCGCTGGCTGCTGGAGCGCAACACCCGGCTCGGCTCGCTGGCGTTCGCCCTGGACAAGCTGGGCGACGTCTACCTGGTGGGCCGCCTGCCGCTGGGCCTGATCACCGCCGGGACCGTGGACCAGCTCCTCGGCGAGGCGGTCGCGGCCTCCGACTCCTCCTTCGACCAGCTGCTGGAGCTGGGCTTCGCCTCGGCGATCCGGCGCGAGTGGGAGTGGCGCACCTCCCGCGGGGAGTCGCTGGCGAACCTCGCGGCGTTCCGCCATCTCATCGAGCGGACACCCGGCACCCGGGACGAGAACGGTACCGAAGCCCCGAAGTAGGCTGGCGCCATGACCGCCGAATACCGCCTCATCCTGCTCCGCCACGGCGAGAGCGAGTGGAACGCCAAGAACCTGTTCACCGGCTGGGTGGACGTCAACCTCAACGCCAAGGGCGAGGCCGAGGCCGTGCGCGGCGGCGAACTGCTGCGCGAGCAAGACCTGCTCCCGGACGTGGTCCACACCTCGGTGCTCCGCCGCGCGATCCGCACCGCGAACCTGTCGCTGGAAGCCGCCGACCGCCACTGGATCCCGGTCCGCCGCAGCTGGCGCCTGAACGAGCGGCACTACGGCGCCCTCCAGGGCAAGGACAAGGCCGCGACCCTGGCCGAGTTCGGCGAGGAGCAGTTCATGCTCTGGCGCCGGTCCTACGACGTCCCCCCGCCGCCCCTGGCCAAGGACGACCAGTACTCGCAGTTCGAAGACCCCCGCTACGCCGGCCTGCCCACGGAACTGCGCCCGCAGACCGAGTGCCTGAAAGACGTCGTCGACCGCATGCTCCCCTACTGGTACGACGCGATCGTCCCGGACCTGCGCACCGGCAACACCGTCCTGGTCGCCGCCCACGGCAACTCCCTCCGCGCCCTGGTGAAGCACCTCGACGGCATCTCCGACGCGGACATCGCCGCCCTGAACATCCCCACCGGCATCCCCCTGCTCTACACCCTGGACGCCGACCTGCGCCCGACCAAGACCGGCGGGGAGTACCTGGACCCGGAGGCCGCCGCGGCTTCGATCGAGGCGGTCAAGAACCAGGGGAAGAAGTAGCTCCGAGGGAAGCCTGCTCCCGGCGGGGGATGACGCCCTCGGCGGGAGCGGGAGTCCTTGACATCGCACGTTATGTAACCCGTGAGTAGTGTGCGCGATTGGCTACCCTGTGTGCTCGCGATGCCTACAGTTGGAGGGGCAGACGTCAACCCCGTTGGAGGAACGCCATGAGCATCGAGGTGCAATTGGGTATTTCGTTCCGCGTCGACGGGCCCGAGTCGGCTGAGGAACTCGCCCAGAGCGCCGGGAAGGTGATGGAGGCTCTTCTGGCGCTTGAAGAGTGCAACTCCGAGCTGAGCGATGCGGGAGTCGCCATGGACGCCGACCAGATGATCGTCGAGGTCGAGCTCAAGGCATCCGGTGCGTCGGAGCCGGAGAGCATCGAGCGGGCGCTGGCGGCGGTGCGGACCGCCATCCACGCCGCGGGCCATGGCACGCCTGATTGGCAGACCTCCAGCCGTTACGCCACGCCCGACATAAGCGTCGAGGGTGCGACCGGTACTTTCCGCCGTCTGCAGTTCACCGCGAGCGTCGAATAATCGTTTGCCCCACCGGTGCCGCCGTGCGAGTCTGCACGGCGGCATCGTCGTTCTAGCGAGAGGGCAGGGCATGCGCCGTCGCTTCGAATTCTTCGTTTCCCCTTTGGATCGAGCTTTCGAGGACGCAATTCATCGTGCCCACTGTGAACATCGGGATTCTCGCGCATGTCGACGCGGGTAAGACGAGCCTGACTGAGCGGCTGCTCTTTGAGACCGGGGTGATCGGCCGGTTGGGGAGTGTGGATGCCGGGACCACGCAGACTGATCGGGGGGAGATCGAGCGGCGGCGGGGGATCACCATCAAGTCCGCGGTCGCGGCCTTTGCGGTCGGTGATCTGCGGGTCAATCTGATCGACACTCCTGGGCACTCTGACTTCGTCGCGGAGGTCGAGCGTGCGCTGGGGGTGCTGGACGGCGCCGTGCTGGTGCTCTCGGCTGTCGAGGGTGTGCAGGCGCATACTCGGCGGTTGATGAAGACGCTGCGACGGCTGCGTGTGCCGACGCTCCTGTTCGTGAACAAGGTCGATCGCGTTGGTGCGCGGCATGAGGAACTGCTTGCGGACGTGCGGCGTTTGCTGACTCCGGACGCTGTCGCCGTCACCGCCGTCACCGCCGTCGAGGGCGTCGGGACGAAGGCGGCGCGCGTGTATACCGCAGGGTTCGCAGGCGCGGACGCCGAGCGCCTCGCCGACCACGACGACGCCATCCTGGCCGCCCTGGTCGACGACCGCGTCCCCGGCGAAGCCGAACTCCGTGCGGCACTGGCGCGCCAAACCGCGCTGGGCAACGCGTATCCGGTCTACTTCGGTTCGGCGATCACCGGCGTGGGCGTCGCGGAGCTGGTCGGCGGTGTCCGCGACCTGCTTCCGCGCGCCGGAGGCGATGCGGACGGCGAGACGCGGGGAACCGTCTTCGCCATCGAGCGCGGACGCGCCGGCGAGAAGACCGCGTACGTCCGCCTCCGCGACGGCGTGCTGCGCACTCGGGACCGCACCGCGTTCGGCACCGTCACCGCGCTCGACGTCGTCGGAGTTCCCGGCGCGGCGGAGGCCCGGCCCGGCGACATCGCGAAGGTCAGGGGACTGGCTGGGATCCGGGTCGGCGACCGGTTCGGGTCCGGCGCCGGCGCCGAGGACGATGAAGCGGCCGCGACCGCCGCGACCGCCGCCGACTTCGCCTCGCCGAGTCTGGAAACCGTCGTCCGCGCGGCGGACGGCGACCGCACCCGGCTGCACGCCGCCCTCGTCGAGATGGCCGATCAGGACCCGCTGATCCGCACCCGCGCGCTGCCCGGCGGCGAGAGCTCGGTCCTGCTCTACGGCGAGGTCCAGAAGGAGGTCGTCGCCGCGACCCTCGCCGAGGAGTACGGCGTCGAAGCACTCTTCGCACCGAGCCGGACCGTCTACACCGAACGGCCGAGCGGCGTCGGCGAGTACAGCGAGGACATGAACCACGACCCGAGCACCCGGCTGCGCGCGACCCTCGGCTTCCGCGTCGCCCCCGGTGCGGCGGCCAGCGGCCGGGTCTTCCGCTACGAGACCGAGCTCGGCGCGCTGCCGCCGGTCTACCACCGCGCGACCGAGGAGACCGTGCTGCGCTCGCTGGAACAGGGACTCGACGGCTGGGAGGTGACGGACGTGGTCGTCACCATGGTCCACAGCGGCTTCTGCTCGGTGACCAGCGTCGCGGGCGACTTCCGCAAGCTGGCGCCGTTCGTGCTGATGCGCGCGCTGACCGCTGCCGGGACCGAGGTCTTCGAGCCCTGCCACGCCTTCGAGCTCGACGTCCCGGCGGACACCGTCTCGGCGGTGCTGTCGGCGTTGATCGCCGCGGAGGCGGAGATCGAGGTGTCGGAGGGCGGGACGGCTGCCTGGTCCCTGCGCGGGAATCTGCCGGCCCGGACCGTGCGGGACGTCGAGAAGACGCTGCCCGCGCTCACCCGCGGCGAGGCGGTGTGGCTGTCGCAGGCGGCGGGGGACCGGCCGGTGCGCAGCCGCCCGGCGCCGCGGGAGCGGACCGACGGGAACCCGGCCGAGCTGGAGCAGTATCTGCGGTATCTGGCTTTGGAGAAGGCGTGAAGCGATCGCTGGAGAAAGCAGCGAGGAGCCCTAGAACCCCGAGCGCGCCGGCGCCGGTTGTATCTACGTGAGATCTCTCAGGAACGGCACCAGCCCGGAGCACCACGAGGAGTTCCGGGCCTTCGTCACGGGAAGCCAGGGCCATCTGAGGCGCTCGGCCTACGTGCTCTGCGGTGACTGGCACCTCGCCGAGGACCTCGTCCAGAACGCCTACCAGCGGATCTTCCGTTTGTGGCACCGCGTGCGGCTGATGGACCTGCCCGACGCCTACGCGCGCCGGGTGGTCTACCGCTGCTTCCTCGACAGCCGCAAATGGCGGCGGGAGGCGGCGTCGCTGGAGGCGCTGGTCGACCGGCCGGCGGTCCAGGACGACGCCGCGGTGCGGCTGACGATCCTGGCCGCGCTGGCCGAGCTCGCCCCGCGCACGCGGGCGGTCGTGGCCCTGCGCTACTGGGAGGACCAGAGCGTCGAGCAGACCGCCGAGGCGCTGTCCATCAGCACCGGCACGGTCAAGAGCATGTCGGCCCGCGGGCTGGCGCAGCTGCGCGAGCGGCTGGGCGACTTCGCGGCCCTGCTTCCCGACTCCGTAGACACGACCAGGTGAGGCAGAAATGACAGAGAATTCGGACCTTCTGGTCCACGACATGATCGGCAGGCTCTTCGAGGAGCCGGAGCCGATGCACCGCACAGACCTGGCCGACGGCGCGATCGCGCAGGGGATGGCGGTGACCCGGCGGCGCGGGTTCGCCGTGGCCGGGGCGACGCTGAGCGTGCTCGCGGTGGTCGCCGGGGCGACGGCGCTCGCCGGCGGCGGGACGGCGTCCGGCGGCGGCGACTGGTCGATCGCCACCGGCACGGGGAACATCTCGCCGCAGGCTTACGAGGACTCCGCGCCCACCTACTCGGACCGGCAGCGGGAGATCGCGGCGGAGCTTCCCGGGACGATCGGCCCGCTGCTGCCGCAGGGGGTGAAGGTGGTCCCGGACCGGATGAGCGCCGGCGGCGACACGTCGATGCTGACCGGCGACTACGGGCAGGGAGTCGAGGTGAGTTCCGGCGGGAAGAATTTCGCCGTGCGCTTCGACCCCACGGACGCCACCGGGTACGCCGACGCCTTCGCGAGGGTGTCTGCGACTCCCGTCGCTGTCGCCGGGGGCGTGATCCGCGTGGCGGTGGTGCCGCAGGGAACCGAGTCGAGTTTCGCTAACGGATTCACCGCCTGGTATGAGTTCAAGCCCACAGACGCGGTCAAGGCACCCTTCCGCTTCTACATCTACGGCGACGGCCAGAACACCCCGATCGACGCGACAGCCTTTCAGAAGATGATCGAGGCGCCGGGATTCGGCAAGCTCCAGCATCTCCTGGACCCGTCCGTTCCGGCATCGTCGGCGGCGGTCCGGCTGCGGTACAGCATCGAGGCGAAGATCAACACTGAGGCGAAGACGATCCTGCCGGCGGGATTCCGGCTGAAGCTCAGCCCGGGGGCACCCGGTGCGCTGGAACTCGTCGGCCCGGACGGGGTCGACACGCTCGAGTGGTTCGCCATCGCCGGGGCGCACGATCAGATCTCCTGTCCGGCCGGCTCCCTGTGCTACACCGCCCACTCCGGTGCTCAGTTCAAGCAAGTGGGTCCGGACGGCAAGGCGCGGCTCGGCGCCTACGCGGGGTGGACCGGAACGTCCAAGGACTCCTCCATCGTGCTCAACGTCTTCGGCAAGCCGGAGACGGGCACGTCGGTCGAACCGGCGCAGCTGGGCAAGCCCGTCGAGACCGCGCCGCAGGGCTCCGGACTGACACCGCAGCAGGCCAGGGCGATCATCCAGGCGCCGGGGGCATCGAAGGTGATCACGGACGTGCAGCGGCTGGTGTCCATGGCCGACCTCCAGCAGCCTTCCTGATCACTCCGAGAACGGCTCCGGCCGGCTGCCCGGAAGGACAGCCGGCCGGAGCCGCTTGCTCTGTGTGCTCGGCAGCACGGGTACTGACTCCCGCCGAGCTCAGCTCGCCGGCGTCGGGTGCTCGCCGGTCACCAGGAACACCAGGCGCTTGGCCACGGACACCGCGTGGTCGGCGTAGCGCTCGTAGTAGCGGCCGCACAGGGTGACGTCCACGGCGGTCTCGATACCGTGCTTCCACTTGTCGTCCATCAGCGACTTGAACAGGCTGCGGTGCAGGCGGTCCATCTCGTCGTCCTCGGCCTCCAGGGCCAGGGCGGCCTCGACGTCGCGGGCGGCGATGATCGAGCCGACCTTGGCGACCAGCTCGGCGGCGATGTCGCCCATCTCCACGATGGTGCCGCGGATCTCCGGCGGGATGGCCGACTGCGGGTAGCGGCGGCGGGCCACCTTGGCCACGTGCCGGGCCAGGTCGCCCATGCGCTCCAGGTCCGCGCTCATGCGCAGGCTGGTGATGATGGTGCGCAGGTCCCCGGCCACCGGCTGCTGCCGGGCCAGCAGGTCGAAGCTGCTGTCGTCCAGGGAGTGCTGCAGGTCGTCGACCTGGTCGTCGGCGTCGATGACCGACTCGGCCAGGGTCAGGTCGGCGTCCAGGAGCGCGGTGGTGGCGCGGGCCATGGCCGAGCCGACCAGCCGCGTCATCTCGACCAGGGTCTCGCTGATCGCGTCGAGCTCCTCGTGGAAGGCGTCGCGCATGGGGTTACCGCTCCTGTCGTCGCGTGTGCTCTTCGTCTGCTGTGCGGACGCCGACCACTCTCCCCGTTCCAGGCGTCCCGGGACAATGCCGCAGGTGAACCGATGAGGGCTGGAAAGTGAACTCTTGGCCACGCCGGTACGGCGGAATGATCCGCGGGAGTGTTCGCGGTGCGAACCGCCCTTACTGTTGGCTGTGTGAACGTCAATGCTGCGACCGCCGGGCTGGCCGCGCTGATCGGCCTGGGTACCGGGGTCAGCGGAGCTTTGGCCTTCCGGTTCAGCGAAAGGGAGCGCGTGGGTCCACCCGAATCGCCGAGCGAGGATCCGGTCCCGCCGGGCGTCGCCGGTGTCCTGCAGGTCCTGCGCAGCTCAGCCGTGGTGCTGGATGCCAGTGACGCCGTCGTCAAGGCCTCCCCGGCGGCCTACGCGATGGGACTGGTCAAGTCCCGGAGCCTGACCTCGCCGGAGCTGCTCGAGCTGGCCCGGCAGGTGCGCCGGGACGGCGAGATACGCCAGGTGGAGTTGGAGCTGCCGCACGGCGCGGCCGCCGTCCTGCACTCCACGGTCCGCATCGCCCCGCTGGGCGCCGCCCTGGTGCTGGTGCTGGTCGAGGACCGCACCGAGGCCCGGCGGGTGGACGAGGTCCGCCGGGACTTCGTGGCCAACGTCTCGCACGAGCTCAAGACCCCGGTCGGGGCGCTGTCGCTGCTGGCCGAGGCCGTGCAGTCGGCCTCCGACGACCCCGAGGCGGTCCGCCGCTTCGCGGCCCGGATGCAGCAGGAGTCGCACCGGCTGACCTCGCTGATCCAGGACCTGATCGACCTGTCCCGGGTGCAGATCGACGCGCCGTTGGCCGCCTCGGCGGAGAAGGTGCACGTCGCCGAGGTGGTGGCCGACGCGCTGGACCGCAGCTATGAGACCGCCGCCTCGCGCCGGATCGAGCTGATCGCCGACGCCGAGGACGACGCCGCGGTGCGCGGGGACCGGACCCAGCTGTCCGCGGCGCTGGGCAACCTGGTGGAGAACGCGGTGAACTACTCCCCGGACGACACCCGGGTGGCGGTGACCGTCAAGCGCACCGGCGACCTGGTCGAGATCTCGGTCACCGACCAGGGCATCGGGATACCCGAACGCGACCTGGAGCGCATCTTCGAGCGGTTCTACCGCGTCGACCCGGCGCGCTCGCGCGCGACCGGGGGGACGGGCCTGGGCCTGTCGATCGTCAAGCACATCGCGGCCACGCACGGCGGGGAGGTGACGGTGTGGTCCTCCGAGGGGAACGGCTCCACCTTCACCCTGAAGCTCCCCGTCTGTGTCGAGGAACGCGATCTGGCACGGGCTGTGTGACGGCCCCCCTTGAACAACCTGATACCTAGTGGGAGGACCCCGAAGTGACCCGTGTACTCGTGGTCGAGGACGAGGACTCGATCAGCGACCCCCTGTCCTACATGCTGCGCAACGAGGGCTTCGAGGTGGCGGTCGCCGACACCGGCCCGGCCGCGCTGGAGGAGTTCGACCGGCACGGCGCCGACCTGGTGCTGCTGGACCTGATGCTGCCCGGGCTGCCCGGGACCGAGGTCTGCCGGCAGATCCGGGCCAAGTCCAACGTCCCGGTGATCATGCTGACCGCCAAGGACAGCGAGATCGACAAGGTCGTCGGCCTGGAGCTGGGCGCCGACGACTACGTCACCAAGCCTTTCTCGGCCCGCGAACTGGTGGCCCGCATCCGTGCGGTGCTGCGCCGGCAGGCGGCCAGCGACGAGCCGGACGGCGGCGCGCTGGAGGCCGGCCCGGTCCGGATGGACGTGGACCGGCACAAGGTGACGGTCGACGGCCGCCCCGTCGAGCTGCCGCTGAAGGAGTTCGAGCTGCTGGAGATGCTGCTGCGCAACTCCGGCCGGGTGCTGACCCGGATGCAGCTGATCGACCGGGTGTGGGGCGCGGACTACGTCGGCGACACCAAGACGCTGGACGTGCACGTCAAGCGCCTGCGCGCGAAGATCGAGCCGGACCCGGGCACGCCGGTGCACCTGGTGACGGTGCGCGGGCTCGGGTACAAGTTCGAGGGCTGAGCGGGCGCCGGTCTTTGTGCCTTCTCAGCTCGGGCGGCACGCGTGCGTGAGGGCGCGCGTGAGGCGTGTGAGTGCGCGTGAGGCGTATGAGTGCGTGAGGAAGGGCTTCGGTCGATGACCGGAGCCTTTTCGGCGTTCCTTTGTCCAGCGGGGCTTCGCGCGTCTCAGCGCGTCGACATCGACGGGGCGGGCGGCGTCGACGTGCCCGACCGCGAGCCCATGACCGGCCCGCTCGGCGTGCTGCTGTGCGGCGGGGGCGGCGCGGCCGTGGTCGGCTTCGGTGCGGTGGTCGGCTGCGGGTGACTCGTCGCCGGGTTCTTCGACGGGCTCTTCGAGGAGGACGGCGACAGCCGCGCGTCGTTGATCGCCCCGCCGCTGGGCCGGTCAGCCGGAGACGTCGTCCCCTGCTGCAGCGGCGCCCCGCTGGGCCGGCCGGTGCCGCCGGCGGCGGGGGTGGCAGTGCTCGAAGAGGCGGTGGCGCTCCCGGGCGGCGGTCCGGGCTGATGGCTCGCGGCGCTGCCGCAAGCGGCGCAGACCAGGGCCGCCGCGACTGCGGTGGCGGCGGCCCTGGCCGCTGCTACGGTCCCCCGGATCGGCATGGATGCCACTGTAGCCAAGCGGGCAGCCACGCGGGAGGACGCGTTTTCGTGCACGCGGTGTGCGGCGCGACTGCTCCACCGTATCCGGCCGGGGCGGCTTTTCGCTTGATAACAGGTGAAAATCAGGGGTTCTTCACTCGAAAGGTGTTGTGCCCCGATGTGCGGCCGCGTCGATCCTCTCGGGTGTCGCTCAACCGCCGATTCCAAGGGCATCAGGACACGGCCGCGCTCCATCAGGGTTCGCGGTGGTACAGCTCGCGGCGGTCACGGCTCGCGCCGGAAGAAGTCCCGCAGCGCCGCCCCGACGCAGACCACGATGATCAGCACCCCGACGACGACCGCGCCGGCCGCCGGGGCGCCGTGCATCGAGAACTCGCGCGGCAGGGCGGTGACGAAGGCGCCGGCGAGCGCGCCGACCATCGCCAGCGCGAGGTTGAAGGGGGTGCGGCCGGTGATCGGGCGCTTGCCGGAGGCGGGATCGGAGCCGGTGTCGGAGTAAGGGTCGGTCTTGGCGCGGCTGGAGCGAGGGTTGCTGCCGCCGCCGGCGCGCGGTCCCGAGCCGCCGTGTCCGCCGGGCCACGCGTACGGATCGGGGTCCGGCGCCGGGGACTCGACCAGCCGCTGCCCGCTGAGCGTCCGGAACATCTGCCCGCGGCTGAGCGTCCCGGCGTCGACGACCCGCACGGTCTCCGGCGGCGCCAGCTCCTGCACGGCCCGGTACACCGCGTCCAGGGCGGCGGGCCCGTCGGCCTTGCGCGCCGGCTTCACGATCAGCAGCAGCGCCGGCACGCTGTCGGGGAAGAGCGTCCAGGTCGCCGTGATGCGCCCCGCCCCGGCCGGTTTGGCGGCCCGCCGGATCCCGGCGAGGTAGGCGGCCACGTGCGGCGGCAGTAAGTGGAAGGCGGCATCGGCCTCCGTGCCGTGCGGGATCGGCCGCGGCCGAAGCTGGTCGACCGTCGCCGCCGAGAGCACCACCGGATCCGCGGAGGCCTTGTCCACCACCAGCCCGTGGTGTTCCGGGACCAACGCCAGTACGGCGTCGGCCGCCCCCGGCGTGGTCGGTCGCGCACCTCCGGGCGCGTCGGCCATGTCGATGCTGGCCAGCGTCGAGGCCACGACGTAGACCCCGGTCCCGATCTCCGGATCCCGCACCACCGCCGGAGCGCCCCCGCGCGTGATCCACACGACCAGCCGGGCCAGCGGAACCGGCGGCTCCGGGCGCCACAAGCGCTCGTCCGCTGCGGTCACGGCGGCTCCCTTCGTCTTGCGGGCGTCGTGCGGTGGAGGGCGGCTGTACCAGTGATATCAGGGGTGTCCGGGACTGTGCGCGGTGGGCTGCGGCGTGGGTGGCGCGAGGGTGGCGGACCTGCGGGAAGCCGAACGCGCCTCGCCCGCGTGCCGGGGCGGCGACGCGGGCGAGGGCGGGTGTTGGCGAGCGATGCGAGCCGGGTCAGCCGTTGGTGCTCTGGCCTTCCACGATCGTGATCGCGGTGGTGGTCGGCGTGCTGGTCACGGTCTGAGCCGGATCCGCGACGCCGTTCTGCGTGATGACCAGCGTCCAGGTCGTCGTGACGGTGATCGTGTAGTCGCCGGGATCCTTGAACTGGAATCCGCAGTTCGGGTCGGGCGAGGGCGCCGATCCCTTGTCGGTGGTGTATTCGTGGTCTGAGTCGCAGTGCAGTGTGGTGACGGTACCGGCGGGGTTCTTGCGGGCGACGATCCAGTTCGCACGGTTGAAGGTGCGGGTGCCGACGACGTTGCCCGCCTTCCGGGTCTGCGTGGAGATGTCCAGGCCCTTGCTCCAGAGCCAGACGTTCGCGTTCACGAAGCCGGTCGCGCCGGGTCCGCCGGACGGCGCCATTCCGAGCGCGGGCTTGTCGATCGCCAGCTGGTTGGTGACGCCTTGGACGGGGTCGAGCCCGCCGCACGCGCCGACGACGCTGCAGGGCCCGGGATGCGGTTCGCGGTTACCGGGGACGGTCGGCGGCATCACGCCGCAGGAGATGTACTGCATGCGGCTGTTCGCGAGAGTATCTTCCCCCCAGTCCCAGTTCGGATCGTTCAGCGCGGGCTGCGGCTCGACCTGTTTGATGTAGCAGCCGTAACTGAACGACCAGCCCCCGGGGAGATCGCAGACGTAGTCCTGGCCCTGGTAGGTGATGTGGTTGTTCGTGCACTGGATGTTCGTGCCGTTGATCGGGCCGCCGGGACTGCCCGGGCTTCCCGGACTGGAGATGACGCAGTGCAGGACACCGTTCTGGTCCGGCTGCCAGTGGCCGCCGACACAACTGTCATCGGCCAGCGCACGGCCGGGCGAGTAGGCCGCGACCATCGCGAAAATCATGGCGCACACCGCGGCGACCGAGGTCAGGCGCCGTCTCGTCGTCAGCATGTCTTGTCACTCTCCCCGTGGACACTGGTCACACGCCACTTCCCATCGGCGCTCTTGTGCACCGTGTATGTCAGCGGATAAGGGTGCGTGATGTCGGAAACAGCGAGCTTGCCTTTGTTCTTGCCGTAACTGAAGACTTCGTGGTACTTCGTGGCGTCCTTGCATACCGTGATCGTCATGAGGGGCAAGGGGGACGCCGCCATGGTGAGCGTGGACGAGGTGACGGTCTCGGTCGTGGTGCCGACCATGACCTCGTTGTTCTGCTTGAGGGTGAGGATGTACGTGTCCGCAAGGGTCAGCGGGTTCCCGTCGGCGTAGTCGCCGAGATTCGTGCTGTAGTCCGGCTTGGAGCTCATCGCGGTCAGGATCACGCGGTAGTTCTCGAAGGCTGTCAGGGCCGCCGCGGAATCGGGATCGCCGGGCACCGTGGCCTTGTACGTCAAGCCGGCCGACGACGTGATCACCGTCCTCGGCGCCGCAGCCGCCGGGCTGCTGCCGGAGGCCGAACCGGTCGAACTCGAAGAACTCGCGGCAGTTCCCGTAGGCGTTGCCGAGACAGTGGCGCTACCGGCAGCACTGTCCGTAGCGCTCTCGCCGACCGGTCCCAAAGCCGCCGGCTTCTGCGAACTGGAGCATCCAGCCAGCAGCAGACAAGCCCCGAAAGCCCCGATCAGGCCTTTGTACACCTTGCCCCGCTCCATGAGCTCCATCCTCGCGTTCTCCCCCTCGTCATCGAAAACGGCCTTACGCCCTCGCCGCCAGTACCTCGCGTCCTTCGCGCCAGCCCGGGAGGAGTTCGTCCACCAGGGCCTCGGTTTTCGGGTGCAGGCCGCGTTCGCCGTGTACCGCCCGGGTCTGCTCCTCGATCGCCGTGATGGCTTCGCGGAGCCTGCCTTCGTCGCCGCTCGCGTGCGTCGCGCGCACCAGGGAGCGGCACAGTTCCTCGTCGTTCGGCGACCCGCGCATGCCGCTGCGGACCGCGTCGATGGCGCCTTCGGCGTCGCCGAGGGACAGGCGGAGTTCGCAGAGCTCGATCGCCGTGTCCGCGATCACCGCCGGGACCTCGGTCTCCACCGATTCGTACGCCAGCCAGCCGTAGCGGCTCGTCTCGCGCTGCGCCAGCAGCGGTCCGCGGACCAGTCCGAGGGCTTGGCCGAGGACCTGGTCGCGGTTCTTCGGGTCCTGATACCGGGGGTCGAGATCGGCCAGGGCGCGCATGTTCTTGAACATCTCCCAGTCGCTGCGGACGCTCTGGGAGACGGTCAGGCGCCCGTCGGGCAGCGTCACCAGGTTCGGGGTGCCGTCCGGCGCGACGCCGAGCCAGGTCCCGAGGCGGTGCAGCACCTGGTCGCCGATCTCGGTGGTGGCGCCGCGCGGGAACAGGGCCGAGGTGAGGACGCGCGGGTGGACCCCGTCGCGGTGCAGCATCAGGAACGTCAAAGCCTCGGCGGCCTGCTCGACCCGGTCCTCCTCGAGGTCGCCGTAGGCGCCGGTGACCTCCAGGTTCCCCAGCAGGCGGACCGAGACGGTCGGGGTCACGCGGAGCTGGGCTTCCAGGACCGCGGCTTCGGCGGTCAGCGGGACGATCGGCTCGCCGTCGAGGTCGCGGGTGGCTTCGAACAGAGCCAGGACCGACTGGTACTGGTCGTCGGGGAGGCGCTGCGCCGTCACCTCCAGGCTCAGCGCCGGGAGGCGGAGCCGGCCGGCGGCGTCGACCGTGGCCTGCCACGCCGCTCCCGGGACCTCGCCGGCGATCAGGTAGCCGATGCCCAGGCGCGACGGGTCGCCGATGACGGCCGCCAGGCGCGCCGCCGTCTGCCCGGAGACCGGGGCGGCGCTGATGATGAAGTGCGGCGGCCAGCCCGCGCCGCCGACCATGCCGAGCCGGCCGCCGAGCACCGAGTCCAGACCGGCCTCGGACAGACCGCGGCGGCGTTCGGCCAGTTCCGTCTCCAGACCCGGCAGGACCTCTTCCAGCGACGCGGTCTGGTGCACGCGGCCCGGCGCCAGCGACGACAGGTCGCCGGCGAAGCCCACGAGCGTCACCGTCATCTTGTCCGACCACGTGTTCGTCAGCAGCTCCACGGCCATCGCGGCGAGTACCGCGCGCCGCATCGCGTCGTCGCCGCCGACCGCGATCACGCCGCCGGACGCCTCCAGGTCCAGCAGCACGCGGGTGGCGGCGTCGGGCCCGATCGCGCCGACCGTCACCAGTCCCGGACACGGCGCCACAGCCGCCTCCGCGACCCGCTTGGCGACCGAGCCGACGTCGGTGCGGGCGACCCACCAGGCGAGCCCGTCCGGCCGGGTGTGCCACGGCTGCGGGGCGGCCGGACCCGGCTCCGCGAGACGCAGTTCGAGCCCTGATTCGGTCAGGTTGGCCAGCTGCACCGGCGGCAGCGGCCGCCCGGCGGTGGCCAGCGAGGCGGACAGTTCGCGCAGCGCCTGGTTCAGGAACCGCGCGTCGGCCAGCCCGGCGCCGAGCCGGATCGCCTCCTCGGCGCCGGCCGCGCTGCCGCCGGGCCCGGCCAGCCGGCGGCCGACGGTCCGGTTCCACAGCTGGCGCCGCCGGTTGCGGCCGAGGGCGCCGAGCAGCCCGGCGGCCAGCAGCGGCGCGGAAGCGAGCTCCAGCGGCAGCCGGTACGGCGATTCCTCGCCGGCGGGAGCCTGGTTCCGGTGCGCCGCGTTGCTCGGGGTGTGGCTGCCGGCCGCGATGGTCGCGTGCGCCGGCGAAACGGGGCTCTGGCGCGGTGCGGGCGGCGACTGAGGGTTCTGCGAAAGGTTGGTCGCGCCGAGCTTCACCGCGTCGGACCGCTCGCCGGAGCCGTCTCCGAGGTGGTGCACGGCGTCCGCGGCGGCCTGGCCGACCGTCGCGGCGGCGTCGGTCACCGCGGGCAGGGTCACCGTCTGCTCGGTGGCGGATATGCGGTCCAGGGCGGCGGCGCTCGCGCCGTGCGGGACGTGGGTCGACGAGGTAGAAGGGCTTCCGGGCACGCCGCCCAGACCGCCCACGGCGTGCGGGTCCGGCAGAGCGCCGGGACCGCCTTGCTGGACACCGCTCCCGGGTCCGGGACCCGGCACGTTGTGCGCGGGACCGCCGCCCTGGTGCGAAGGCGCACCGGGGTGCGTCGGTCCCGACGCTTGCGCGGGCGCCGACGGATCGTTCACCAGGTCCCCGCCGACCGCGTCGGCCGGCATCTCCAGGATCCAGCCCGGGCGGATCAGCGACGCCTTGGTCAGCATCGAGCCGTCCGGCTGCACCCGGTCCTTGTTCAGGTCGTAGATCTCCTGGTACCGGCGGCCGTCGCCGAGGTGCCGCTGCGCGATCTCCCACAGCGAGTCGTGGTGGCGCCCGGCCGGCGGCTGCACCCGGTAGAACTTCGTCGCGCCCTTGGCCGCGGGGGACTTCGTGTCCGTCGCGGTGCGGGCGTCGATGGACGTCGCAGCGCGCTGCGACGGTCCCGAGGGCATCGCGGTGTCGGCGCGCGTGCCCTGCTGCAGCACCTGGGTCGCGGCGATCGGCGCGCGGTGCGGGCCGTCGCCGGAGGTGCGGCCCAGGGAGGACAGACCGGGGGCGAAGGAGGCGGCCGAGGCGGTGATCAGCAGCACGGCGGCGACGAGCTGGCGGGCCAGGACCTGGCTGCCGCCGGACAGCGGCACGTGGCCGGGCATCCCGATACCGCGCGCGGCGGCCAGCGCCTCGACGAGCACGCACGCCGAGAACTGCGCCCACGCCAGCCAGACCAGGATCGCCAGCACGTTGGTGAAGGTCTTGGTGTCGATCTTCGAGTTCAGCACGCCGCCGGAGGGCATGTGGTGCGGCAGCGGCCAGCCCACGAAGTACGCCAACGCCAACGGCACGCCGATCACCAGCGCCAGCAACGCCAGCAGCGCCCCCAGACCGGTGAGGACGTCCGCTGCGCTCCGCTGCCGCTTCAAGGCGACCGGAGTCTGCTGCGCCATACCCGGCGGCGGTCCCTGCGGCGCGAGGTATTGCCGGTCCGTATCGTGCGCCATGCGTCCGCGCCCCCTTTCCTGCTTCTGCTACTTCGGGATGACCGGTGTCGCAGATCCCGTCCCGGTGACAGTACTGTCACCTTTGAGGGCGAAACCGACGAACAGCGGCTTGTACTGCATTTGTAGTGTGACCGTTATCCGGGGATTGACGTAGAGGTCTACTTCCGTCGGATTCCCCGTGACTTGGCACGATGTGATCGTGGTATCCGTGATCTGGTTGTCCAGCAGGTACTGCTCGGCGTCCGGCACACAGTCCCCGGTATCCGGATCCACATTCACCTTGATCCCGGGGTCCTCGCCGTTCGGCCCGCGCACGTTGTGCGTCTTCAGCCAGCCCTGGTCGATGTCCTGCGCGACCCGCCGCGCCGCCTGGTCGGCGTAGTCCGAGGCCTGGGTGCGGTCGGAGATCAGCAGCCCGACGTCGACCACGAACGCCATCAGCAGCACCACGACCGGCGCCCAGATGACCACGGCCATGGCCAGCGAGCCGCGGTCGTCGCGCAGGGCCCGGCGCAGGCTTCGGCGCGGGTGCGCGCGCGGGGTCTTCAGGCGGCGCTGCATCAGTGCCCTGCCGTGCTGGTCGTGGTCGGGGTGGTCGTGGTCGTGGTCGTGGTTGCGGTCGAGGTCGCGGTGGTGGGCAGGCTGTCCGTGCCGGTCGGCGTGGTCGGGATCTGCCCGGGTGTGCCGGTGGTGGTGTCGGTCGGCTGGTCCGTCGGGGTGAGCCAGCTAGGCGCGGAGAACTGGGTGTTCGTCGGCACCGGCGTGGTCGGCTCCGTGCCCGACGGCGCGGTGGAGGTCGGCAGGTTCCCGGGGTGGAAGTTCTGCAGCGGGTCGATCGGCGCGGCGAAGGTCTGGCTGAAGGTCTGGTGCGCGCCGAACATCCCGAAGCCGGACATGTCCACGGTGCAGGCCACCGTCACCTTGTAGTAGCCGCCGCCGTCCGCCGCCGGCGGCACGTAGGCGCTGCTGACGGTGGCAGAACCCTGACACCGCGAGCCCAGGTCGGCGGCGGCGGCGGCCTCGGCCTGGGTCGCCGCGTCCTGCCCGGTGCCCTGCAGCGATCCGGCCCGGGCCGCGTCGCGCGCCGCGCCCTCGACCTCGCTGCGGACGTTGACCATCACGCCGAGCGCGACGATCAGCAGGATCAGCATCACGATCAGCGGTGTCATCAGCACGACCTCGACCGAGGACACGCCGGCGTCGGCAGTGCGCGCGGCCCGCGCGGGCCGCGCGGTGCGGACGGCGCGGTCGGCCGAGTGGCCGTCTCGGATGCGGCGGCTCACGGATGCCTCACCGGCTGCTCCAGCGGACCGCCGGCGTGCACGTCGATCGTCGGGGTCCACCCGGGGAAGACCGAGGGCACCGCCGAGTGCAGGTCCACCCGGACCAGCGAGATCTTGCAGTCGGCGTTCAGTTCCGGGTCCAGCGTGAAGCCGGTCGTCACCGCCGGCTTGAGGATCAGCTGTCCGCCGAGAGCCTGTGCGCGGGCCACCGCGGCGGTCACCGCGTCCTGCTGCCACGTACCGGTCGTGTCGGTGCAGCCCTTCGACGCGGCTTCCTCGCGCGCCGTGCGGGCGCCGTCCTGGACCGCGGCGGTCGCGGCCTGTTTCGCGAACAGGTACAGCGCGAACTGCACCGTCAGCATCAACAGCAGGAACAACAGCGGGGTGAGGACGACGAACTCGATCGCGGTCATGCCGCGGTCGTCGCGCAGCGATCGTCCGCCGCGCGACGTGGTCCCGTCCTCTCTCGCCCCGTCCGTCATGAGCCCGCTACTTGCTGCACCCGCCGGTGCCGCCGGTGGTGCCGGTGGTACCGCCGGAGTTCCCGCCGTCGCCGCCGCCGGTCACGCTGATATTGTCGCCGGCGCTGTTGATCTGGTTGCAGGCCTGGTCGGCCTTGCCGGAGATGGCCTTGCTGATGCCCCAGCCCACGCCGGCCACGATCGCCACCACGATGCCGGTGATGACGACCCACTCGACGGCGGACGCGCCGCGGTCGGAGGCCTTGCGGGGCGCGGCGACGTCACCATCGGTACCGTCGGCCGCCACAGCGACGGCGAGGGCGGGGACGGTGTCGAGAAACATGACAGAGCCCTGCGAAGCAGCCGCAGCGTGCTGCCATGGCTGGACCGGGCAGAGTTCGGTGTACTCGGTGGTGATGACTTGAGCTTTCATCTCACGTCTTTCTGCTAGATAGAGCCCATGACCCGCGCCATCGCCGGGTACAGGAGGAAAACCATGAAGCCCGCGCACAGCAGCATCTGCGCGACGAGCATGGACTGCGACTTCGCACCGGCCGCGCCCTCGATCTCGGACAGCTCGCGGTGGCGCATCGTCTCGGCGCGCGCGGCCAGCGACTCGCGCACCTTCGCGCCGTCCTCGGCGACCAGCGCCAGCGCGGCGCCGAGGTCCTTGAGCTCGTCGACGTCCAGGGCGTCGCCGAGCTGGGACAGCGCGTTCCACTGCGAGATGCCGGTGACCCGGGCGTCGGTGAGCGCGTCGCGGATCCGGCGCAGCGCCCAGCCGTCGGAGACCTCGGCGGCCGCCATCAGCGCCTCGGGCAGACCGCGCCCGCCGGCCAGGTTCATCGCGACCAGGTCCAGGTAGGCGCCGAGCACGCGGCGGAAGTCGCGGCGCTTCTCGGCGGCCTGCCCCTTCACCTCCAGGTCCGGCAGGAGGAAGAACACCCCGCCGAACAGCAGCGCCAGCCAGACCGGGATCGTCGGCGTCAGGTGCAGCCCGAGGACGTAGACCGCCGCGAAGACGAACGGCCCGAAGATGATGCCCAGAGCGGCCAGCAGCAGCTTCGCGGCCAGGAACTGCTCCACCGAGCGGTCCAGGATCGCCAGGTCCGCGCGCAGCGAGCGGATCTGCCAGCCCTGGCGGATGTAGAAGTCGTTCATCGACGCGCCGAGGTCCTCGCGCAGCTTGGCCAGACCCTTGGGCGGAGCCTGGTCCTGCTGCGGACCCAGCGAGGTGTGCTGGCGCAGCGCGTCGATGCGGGCGATCGCGGCCATCGGGTCCGGCCGGCCGGGGATCAGGGCCCTGATGAGCAGGAACAGCCCGAGCCCGACCAGCGCGCCGGCCAGTACTTCGTACGTCATCGCGGATCACCGCTCCGCTGCTCGGGGACCGGATGGGCCGGGACGGTCCGCGCGCGCTGCAGGAAGCGGGCCGGCGTCTCGATCGAGGACAGCTTGCGCAGCCAGAAGAATCCGGCCGCGAACAGCCCGATCACCCCCAGCAGCACCAGCTGGCCGGTGGCCGTGCTGTAGGGCTGCACGAAGGACTTGTTGAAGACCGCCAGGCCCAGCACCACCGCGACCGACACCCCGACCACGATCTGCACGCTGCGCCGGGTCGAGCTGCGCTGGGCCATGACGCGCTGGCGCATGTCGACCTCCTCGCGCGAGGACTGCGCGAGCGCGCCGAGCACCTCGCGCAGACCCGGGCCGCGCAGCCGGGCGTTCAGGATCAGCGCGGCGATGACCAGGTCGGCGGAGGCGTCGTCCATGTCGTCGGCGAAGTACTCCAGCGCCTGCGGCAGCGGCATGCGGGCGCGCAGCCGGTCCACGAGGGTGTGCAGGTTCTCGCGGATCGCCGGGGACGCGGCGCGCGCGGTCGCCGGGATCGCCTGCTCCAGGCCGACCGCGCCGGCGATGGTGTCGCGCAGGCTCTCGGTCCAGCCGGCCAGCGCCTCCACCCGGGCCAGCGCGGCGCGTTCGGCGGCCAGCCCGCCGAACAGCTGGTTCCAGAAGAAGACCAGGACGCCGGCCGCGATCGCGGCGGTCGGCCAGCGGGTCGCGGCCAGCACCACCGCGCCGGCCACGACGGCGACCGCGGCGCGTGTCGACAGGAACTTGACGATGTCGGCGGCGGTGCGCCCGGAGGCCTGCTCCGGCTTGGCCGGGAAGCCGCGGATCGCGGTGATCAGCAGCGCGAAGCCGCCGCCGACGGCCGCGCCGACGCCGATGGCGGCGAACGTGGTGGGGTTGAACACAGCGGAGTCCATGAGCCTCACCTCCATCCCGGGGCGTGGTGGGTCTGTAGGGGTCCGGAGTAGCCGACCTGGGCCAGGTCCTCCATGCACGCGATCGGGGCGTGCGCGACGGCGCGGCCGTCCGGGCCCTCGGCGAAGATCTCCGAGGACAGCACGCGGCCGTCGATGCCGTTCACCTCGCGGATCGAGGTCACCATGCGCTGCAGCGTGCCGCCGCGGTGGTAGGCGTTGCGGCGGGTGATGAAGACCACGAAGTTGATCGCGCCGGCGATCAGCATCTGGCTGGCCTCGACCGGCAGCCGCTCGCGCGATTGCAGGGCGTAGGTCGAGATGCGGTTGAAGACCTCCAGCGAGGAGTTCGCGTGGATGGTGCTCAGCGAACCGTCGTTGCCCTGCGACATGGCGTTCAGCATGGTGACGATCTCATCGCCCAGGACCTCGCCGACGATCACCCGCGAGGGGTTCATGCGCAGGCTGCGCCGCACCAGCTCGGCCATCGAGACCGCGCCGTGGCCCTCGGAGTTCGGCAGGCGCTCCTCGAAGGCCACGACGTTCGGGTGCAGCTCGGGGAACTGGTCCAGGCCCAGCTCCAGCGCGCGCTCGACGGTGATCAGGCGCTCGTGGCCGGGGATCTCGTTGGCCAGCGCGCGCAGCAGCGTGGTCTTCCCGGCGTTGGTGGAGCCGGCGATCATGATGTTCTTGCGCGCCGCGACCGCCGCGCGCAGGAAGGCGCCGACCTCCGGCAGCACCGTGCCGTTGGTCTCCAGATCGCGCAGGAACACCTTGCCCAGGCGCGCGCGGCGGATCGACAGCGCGGGGCGGCGGGTCACGTCCATCACCGCCGAAAGCCGCGAGCCGTCCGGCAGGCGCAGGTCCAGCTGCGGATTCGCGGTGTCGAAGGGCCGCGAGGACAGGCCGGAGTAGGCGCCGAGCACCTGGATGAGCTCGATGAGCTCCTCGTCGTTGTCGGCGACCGGCTCGCCCTCGGCCTCGCGGCCGTCGGCGAAGCCGAGGAAGACCCGGTCGCACCCGTTGATGTCGATGTTCTCGATCTCCGGGTCGTCCAGCAGCGGCTGCAGCCGCCCGACGCCGTAGAGCGCGGCGTGCACCGCGGCCGCCAGCGCCTCTTCCTCCATGGCGTTCGGCGGCGTGCGCCCGAAGGTGATCTCGGCGCGCGCGTGGTCCTCCAGCGCCTGCGCCACCAGGGCCCGCGCGTACTGCCGCTCGTCCTCGCCGGTCATCGGGGGCAGGCGCGAGGCCTGGTCCGCGCGGCGCTGCTCGGCGAGGCGGTCGCCGACGTCCTGCCGCAGCCGCTTGACGAGGCCGTGGTCGACGGGGGAGGCCATCAGCACACCTCCCGGGCGGGTCGGGGACACGGGGTGTCAGAGTACTGACGATGAGACGGATGCGGGCGCCGATGCCGGACTTCGGCGCCGGATCGGCGGCGGGGGAGGGCGGTCATCACTGACCCCCCTCTTGCGGCGGACCGGCGCGGCGGGAGCCACGACCGGGGTTGTTCTCGGTGCGCGGCGGCAGGCGGTCCAGGTCGCCGTCGTCCTTGTACTGCAGATTGCTGCGCGGGTCGGGTCCGCCGCCGAGGGTGACGGAGGTGAAGCCCTCGTGGGCCGAGGGCGGCGGCTTCGGCGGCTGTTCGCCGGGCCAGACGGTGGGCTGCGGCTGGGGACCGCGGCGGAACATCGGCTGCTTCGCCGTACCGGGAGCCGGGGGCGGCTGCGGAGGCTGAGGTATTTGCGAAATCTGAGGTACCGGCGGAGTCGACGGGTGCTGAGGCGCCTGCGGATTCTGGGCAGACGGTATGTATCCGTTGCTCGGCGCGGGTTGCGGCGGACGCGACGGTGCCACCGGCTGCTGTCCGCGCGGCGGCGCCATCGGCTGCTGTCCATGCGGCGGTGCCGTCGGCTGGTGTCCGCGTGGCGGCGCCATCGGTTGCGACACCGGCTGTGGCATCGGCTGGTGCGTCGGCTGCGGCATCGGCGGAGCGGCGTACTGCTGCTGCGGCGCGGGTCCGGCCATCGGCGGCATCCCTTGCGGCTGCTGCGTTCCCTGCGGCATCGGCCCGCTGCCGTGCGGCATCGGTCCGCCCTGCGGCGCCGACATCGCAGTGCCCTGCGAAGGGGTCGAGTACAGGCTCGACAGGTCCAGCGCCACCTCGCGCGTCGAGCGGATCAGCAGCGTCCGGTCCAGCCGTCCCCGGCCGCGTCCGTTGATCAGGTCCGCGCCGTCCGGGTCGTCGGCGATCGTGCCGACCACCTTCACCGGCAGACCGCTGGTGCGCAGCAGCTCGTCCACCTGCGCGGTGACCCGGGCGCGCTGCTTCGGGTCGACGATCAGCACCACGCCGATCGGCACGCCCGGCCCGCCGCCGGCGGTCGCGGTGCCGCCGCCAACGCGCTGCAGCAGGGACAGCGCGCGGTCGCGGACGTGCGCGATCTGCTCCGCCGAGGTGCGCGCGACCAGGACCACGAGCGCCGCCGCCGCCATCAGCTCCAGCGCCGGGCCGGTGGCGTCGACGCGGCCGCAGTCGGCGATCACGTCGGTGTCCGGCAGGGCGTCGAAGGCCCGGCCCAGGGCCGGCCACAGGCCCGCCAAGCCCGCCGACTGGTCGCCGGTGGCCAGGCCGACGACGACTTCCAAGCCGCCGTGCATGCGCTGGACGTGCTGCTCGAGCTGGTGCGCGGACAAGCCGTGGCGGGCCGTGGTGGCCAGCGACAGCATGCCGATGTTCGGGTTCAGCGGGGCGCCGCTCTCGGCCGGGGTGCGGTAGACCAGGTCGCCGCCGGCCGGATCGCACTCGGCCAGGATCGCGCGGCGCGGCCACACGCCGGCCAGGGCCACCGCGGTCGTCGTGACGCCGGGGGAGCCCTTGTCGGAGGCCAGGACGATCAGGGACATCAGGAGTGCGGCCTCACCCGGAGGTCTTGGTGAGCATCAGGTCGCTGGCGTTCGCGATCGCCAGCACCTTGTCCGAGGGCACGGCGACGGTCGCCGTCAGGGTCTCCGCGTTGTCCCGGGTCACCAGGGTCACCGTGCCCAGTTCGGCCCAGGCCGTCGTGGTGCCCTGGCCGTTCGGGCCGGGCGTGGTGGTCTGGGCGTAGAGCGTGAACTTGTCGCCGGCGTACATCTGGCCGGTCGGGTAGTGGCCCTGCTTGATCTGGACGCCCATCAGCGTGCTGCCCGGCGCCACGCCGGTCGGCACCGCCGACTGGTCGGTGAGCATGTCCGAGGTCAGCAGCGAGCCCTTCACCAGCGTGTTGTAGGTGACGCGCTTGTTCAGGCTGCCGACCTGGTCCCACGGGATGTACTTGATGTCGTTGTCCTGCGCCACGCTGGTCTCGACGAACTCCCCGGCGGTCAGCGTCGATTCGGCGGCGATCGTGGCGCCGCCGACCCGGACCACCGAGACCCGGTGTCCGGACTGGGTCACCAGCAGCATCGTGGCCAGCGCGCCGGCCAGGATGAGCAGCACGGCCAGCGCGGCCAGCGCGGGCTTGCGCTCCCGCGGCGCGGAGGGCAGCCGGGAGGCCGCGACCGCGCGACCGCCCCCGAAAACGGCGCCCGCCGGCGGGGCGCCCGGTATCGTCCGGTCCTTGCTCACAGCTGTCTTCCCCGCCTACACGCGTCGGGCCGTATCGCAGAACGCAGAGACGGTGGGGATGGTGGGATCCCCGGTGCGATGCGGCGTTGGACGGTTCGCCATCCCCCTGCGAGCGGCTATCGTAACCGCCTTTCATCGCCCTCGGGGAGAGGCCTTAAGTGATCTGTCCCTGTTTGCGCGCAGTCGGATCGCAGGATCCGTGCTCAGAGCGTCACGCCTCGTGGCAACGACCGCCGTGACGTCGGGGTGTCCCGGGTCGCGGCGGTCGCCGAATCGTCGGTGGCCGAGCTCGCAGTCGTTGCCTGATCGCAATGTCCAGCCTGGATCGCCCTGAGCTATGCCGCCGCCACCGTCCGCTCGCGGCCCGCAGCTTCCTCCCGTAGCTGCCGCACCGCCTCCGAACTCAGGCGCAGGAACGATTCCGGCGTGACCAGCCGGTAGCCCACCCCGCGCACCGTGGCGATCATCCCGGGCAGCGCGAGCTTCGAGCGCAGCGAGGCGATGTGCACCTCCAGCGACCGCTCCGCGCCGTCCCAGCCGGCCGGCCACAGCCGGGAGATGAGCTGGTCGCGGGCCAGCACGGTCCCGGCCTGCCGGGCCAGCACCACCAGGAGCTGGTACTCCTTCGGGCGCAGGGCGACGCGCTGGCCGTGCACGGTGACGGTCCGCGAGTCCTCCGCGACCACCAGGGGTCCGGCGACGATGCGGCGCGGCGGCCCGGGCGTGAGCGGCGGCCGCGGCGGGGCCACGGCCAGCCGCAGGCGCGCGGCCAGCTCTTGCAGCCCGAAGGGCTGGACCACGTAGTCGTCGATGCCGTTGTCGTGGCCGCGCAGCCACGCGCCCATGTCGACGCGGTGGGTGACGGCGATGATCGGGGCCTGCAGCTCGGTGCGCAGCCGGCGGCAGAACGCCAGCACTTCGCGATCGACGATGCCGCACTCCAGCAGCACCACGTCCGGCAGCCGCCGCAGCGGCCCGGCCCCGGTGACGTCGGCGGCGTCCAGCACGTCGAACCCCAGCGCGGCCAGACCGCCGCTGAGGGTCCGGCTGCGCCGCCGACCCAGTCCGGTGATGAGAACTCGCATAGCGCAACTGTCCGCCGCCGGGCTCACCATTTGCTCAACGTCGGATAGACGGGCTTGTCAACGCGGGTGCCGCGGCCTTTGGATGGATGCTGACGAATGCCGTGGGCGGCGGTGGCGGCGTTCGGCGGGGCCTGAGCCGGACCACTCAGCCGGACCACTGGTAGACGGTTTCCGGACGCCCGGGCCCGCCGTAGCGCGGCTGTCCCGAGACCAGCCGGCGCGCTGTCAGGTATTCGAGATAGCGCCGCGTGGTCGGCGCGCTGACCCCGGCGCGGTCGGCGAGTTCGGCGGCGGTCAGCGGCGAGGCCGCCTTGAGGATCCCGACGAGCGCGGCCAGCGTGCTGTCCGACAGTCCCCTCGGCAGCTGTGCCGGACGCGGGGACCGCAGCCCGTCGAGCATCCGGTCCAGCTCGTCCTGCTGCAGCGCGCCGGAGTTGGCGTCGGCGGACTCGGTGGCGCGGCGGAACTCGGCGTAGGCCTCCAGACGGCCCCGGAACGTCGCGAACTGGAACGGTTTGATCAGGTACTGCACGATCCCCAGCGACACCGCCGCCCGGACCGTCGCCAGATCCCGCGCCGAGGTCACCGCGATCACGTCGGTCGCCTCGCCCCGGGCGCGCAGCGTGCGGCACAGATCGATCCCGGTCATGTCCGGCAGATACACGTCCAGCAGCACCAGGTCCACGTCCCGCGCCGCCAGCACCCGCAACGCGTCGGCGCCGGTCCGCGCGACGTCCGCGACCTCGAAGCCGGGAACCCGCTCCACGTAGACCCGATGCGCTTCGGCGAGCACCGGATCGTCTTCCACCACCAGAGTGCGGATCACCGGCCGGCCCTCCTGGGAATGCTGACGTCGAACACCGCGCCGCCGCCGTCCGCCTCGGACACCGCGGCCTTCCCGCCGTGCCGCTTCACGATCTGCGCCACCAGCGCGAGCCCCAGCCCGCGCCCCGCCTCGGCCTTCGTGGTGAATCCGCGCACGAACACCTCCTCGCGCCGCTCCGGTGCGATGCCCGGACCGTTGTCGGCGACCCGGATACTCAGCCCAGAGGCGTCGTCGGACAGCTCGATCCAGACCTGTTTCGGCGCGCCGCTCCAGGTCTCCCCGTTACCCCCGGCGCCGCCGACCGCCTCCAGCGCGTTGTCGATCAGGTTGCCGATCAGCGTCACCGCGTCGGTCACCGGCAGCGGCAGGTCGCGCACCGCGGTCACCTCTCCGACGCCCAGCTCGATGCCGCGCTCCCGGGCCTGCGCGACCTTCCCGAGCACCAGCGCGGCCAGCACCGGTTCCTCGACCGCGGTCAGCAGCCGGTCCACCAGCTGCTGCTGGGCCGCCAGCTCGCCGGTCGCGAAGCGCACCGCTTCGGCGGCCCGGTCCAGCTCGATCAGCGTCACCACGGTGTGCAGCCGGTTCGCCGCCTCGTGGTTGGAGGCGCGCAGCGCTTCGGCGAAGCCCTGCACCGAGGCCAGCTCGTCGGTGAGCGCTTGCAGTTCGGTGCGGTCCCGCAGCGTCACCACGGTGCCCAGATCGCGGCCGGCGCGCCGGGCCGTGGACTGGTTGACGGTCACCACCCGGTTGTCGGTGAGATGGATGCCGTCGGCCACGTCGGCGCCGCCGGCCAGCACCGCGCCGAGCGAGCCGTCCACGCCGAGTTCGGCCGGGGTCCGCCCCGTCCGCGCGGCCGGCAGGTCCAGCAGCCGCACCGCCTCGTCGTTGGCCAGGATCAGCTTGCCTTCCGGGTCCAGCAGCAGCAGGCCTTCGCGCATCGCGTGCATCACCGCGTCGTGGTGCTCGTAGAGCTCGGCCAGCGCGACCGGGCCCAGGCCCCGGGTCTGCCGCCGCACCCGGCGGCCGACCGCGTACGCCCCGAGCACCGCCAACCCGAGCGCCGCCACCGAGATCCCGATGACCAGCGGCAGCTGCTGCCCGAACAGCGAGCTGAGCCGGTGCTGAGTGATGCCGACCGAGACCAGCCCGATGATCCGGCCGCCGTCCTGCGGATCGCGGATCGGCACCACTGAGCGCACCGACGGGCCCAGCGAGCCCCGGTAGTTCTCGGTGAACGCCTTGCCGGCCACCGCCGGCGCTATGTGCCCGACGAACGTCTTGCCGATCAGCGCCGGGTTCGGATGCGTGAAGCGGATGCCCGCGGTGGTCATCACCACCACGAAGTCGACGCCGGCCTGCTGCTCCAGCGCGGTGGTCTCGGGCAGGAGCGGGACGGTCGGATCCTTGCCGCGCAGCGCGGCGACCGTGGACGGCGCGCCGGCCACCGCCTCGGCGGTGGACAGGACCTGCCGCCGCGCGGCGGCGTGCTCGGTGGCCTGCGCCTGCAGGACCGCCGCCGCCGATCCGGCCACGGTCAGCAGCAGCACCAGGACGCACTGCATGAGCAGGACCTGGGTGGCGATGCTGAACCGGCTTCGGAGGTGGCGCATGCCCCGCAGTGTCCATGACGAACGGGTTTCGGCAAAGACGGACGCTGCGATGGGCGCCGGGTGGCGGTGAGCTGTGGTTCCGGCTGCCGTGGTCCGCCCGCGGTTCCTGTGCGCGTAATGCGCGTAACCGTGAAGGTGATCTGTGACCTGCCCCACAGTGAACGGCGACCGACAGCCGTAAAGGCCTCTTACCCAACCGTTCCAGGGGAGCGTCCCATGTCCGAAACCTCATCGCCGCCGCCGGCGCCGCGCGCGGCGACGCCGGCTCCGGCGCGCAGCCGCTGGTACCGCCAGCTCTACTTCTGGGTGCTGGTCGGCATCGCCGCCGGCATCGCGCTCGGCGCCGCCGCCCCCGGTGTCGCCACCCAGCTGCAGCCGCTCGGCGACAGCTTCGTGAACCTGATCCGGATGGTCATCACCCCGGTGGTGTTCGTCACCGTGGTGACCGGGATCGCCGGGGTCGGCAAGCTGCGCGAGGTGGGCCGCGTCGGCGTCAGGTCCCTGATCTACTTCGAGGTGCTCTCCACGGTCGCGCTGGCGATCGGGCTGCTGGTGATGGACGTGCTGCGGCCCGGCGCCGGGGTGCACGCCAAGGTGCCCAAGGCCACCGGCACGGCGGCGCAGTACATCAAGACCGGCCAGACCCAGAGCGCCTGGCACTACCTGACCGACATGGTGCCCAACAGCATCGTCGGCGCGTTCAGCACCGGCAGCGTGCTGCAGGTGCTGGTGATCGCGGTGCTGGTGGCGGTGTCGATCAAGCTGGTCGGCGAGCCGGCGGTACCGGTGGCCCGCGGCATCGAGGTCGTCGGCAAGGTGCTCTTCCAGGTGCTGCGGATCGTCATGTACGCCGCTCCCGTCGGCGCGTTCGGCGCGATGTCCTTCACCGTCGGCAAGTACGGCCTGCACACGCTGACCAGCCTGGGCAAGCTGATAGCGGTGTTCTACGGGACCTCGGCGCTGTTCGTGCTGGTGGTCCTCGGCGCCGTCGCGGCCACTCAGGGCGTGAACATCCTCAAGCTGGTCCGCTACATCGCACCGGAGTTGCTGGTCGTGCTCGGCACGTCCTCCAGCGAGACCGTGCTGCCGCGGATCATGGACAAGATGGAGCAGGCCGGCGTGCGCCGCGACGTGGTCGGCCTGACCGTGCCGGCCGGGTACTCGTTCAACCTGGACGGCACGTGCATCTACCTGACACTCGGCTCGCTGTACGTGGCGCAGGCCCTTGACGTGCACCTGTCCTTCGCTCAGCAGGTCTCGATCCTCGGCGTGCTGCTGCTGACGTCCAAGGGCGCGGCCGGCGTCACCGGCAGCGGGTTCATCGTGCTGGCCGCGACCCTGTCCACGGTCGGCACCATCCCGGTCGCCGGGATCATGCTGATCTTCGGCATCGACAAGTTCATGAGCGAGTGCAGAGCCCTGACAAACCTGTGCGGAACGGCCGTCGGCACCATCGTCATCGCCGGCTGGGAGGACGCCTTGGACCGCGAACAGCTCTCCGCCCAGCTCAACGGGGGTGGGGAGGGCTCCCCGGAACCGGTTACAAGCGGCGTCGCAATCCCGGCATAACCGGACAGAGTTTCCAGGAAACCGCTGGTGAGGGCGTTGGTGACGGTTGCCAAGCGCGCGCTCGTGCTGGCAGTCTCTGGGGTGTTCACACGGGGCTGGGAAGCGAAACCGCTGTCCGGCTGGTGCGGGAGGTGCTCGCGGTCGCGAGCGCTCAGACTTGGGGAGGGTTTCACATGGCCGGTGGGCTTAATGTCACTTACGCCGACATGCACGACGCGGCGGGCAAGCTGTCGGGCTACGAGCAGCAGACGCAGGACACGCTGAAGCAGGCGCAGGCTCTGGTTCAGAACCTGATCCACTCGGGCTTCGTCACCGACTCGGCCTCGAAGGCCTTCGATGACGCGTACTCGCGCTTCACCTCGAGCGCGCAGCAGCTGATGGCCAGCATGAACGACATGGGCAGCTACCTGAACAGCGCGGCCCAGACGATGCAGGAGACGGACCAGAAGCTGGCCCAGGGCCTCGGCGGCTAGTACGTCGTCGGCGACCGGCCCGCGCAGCGGGCTGAGTGCCGAAAAGGGCTCCATCCCTGAAGGGATGGAGCCCTTTCGTGTTCTGCGAATGCCGGAGTCGGCATCGCGGGAAGTCAGCGGCCGGCGCGCAGGCTCTGCGTGTACCCGGTGCACGCCGCGTAGTCCGGCAGCAGTCCGCTGTCCCTCGCCTCCGCCAGCGACGGCGACTTCTCGTCCCGCTCCGACAGGTGCGGCACCTCGGCCGGCCAGTCGATGCCGAGTTCGGCGTCCAGCGGGTAGACGCCGTGCTCGTGGCCCGGGTTGTAGGTGGCCGAGCACAGGTATGTCAGGGTCGCGTCATCGGTCAGCGCACAGAAGCCGTGGCCCAGGCCCTCGGCGATGTACACCGCCTTGCGGGTGTCCTCGTCCAGGCGGACGCCCTGCCACTGGCCGAAGGTCGGGGAGCCGACGCGGATGTCGGCGATGACGTCCAGGACCGCGCCGCGGGTGCAGGTGACGTACTTCGCCTGTCCCGGCGGGACGTCGGCGAAGTGGATGCCGCGCACCACGCCGGCGGCGGACACCGACAGGTTGCCCTGCCGCAGATCCAGGGGGTGGCCGACGGCCTCGGCCAGGAGGTCGAAGCGGTACCACTCGGTGAACAGGCCGCGGGGGTCGCCGTGCAGCCGGGGCGTGATCTCCCAGGCTCCGTCGATCGACAGGGGCGCGATGTCCATGCGGGAGGAATCCTCGTTCTCAGTAGGGGGACGCGGGGTCAGAGCGCGGGGTCGAGGAGGTGCTGGAGGTATTCGCCATAGCCGCTCTTGCACAACGGCTCGGCGAGTTCGGCCAGCTGCGCGTCGGTGATGAAACCGGAGCGCCACGCCACTTCCTCGACGCAGCCGACCTTGTAGCCCTGCCGCTGCTCTATGACGCGGACGTATTCGGCGGCCTGCACCAGGGAGTCGAAGGTCCCGGTGTCCAGCCACGCTGTGCCGCGCTCCAGAACCTGCACCTGCAGCTCGCCGCGGTTCAGGTATTCGACGTTGACGCCGGTGATCTCCAGCTCGCCGCGCGCGCTCGGGGTGAGGTTCTTGGCGATGTCCACGACCTGGTTGTCGTAGAAGTACAGACCGGGGATGGCGAAGCGGGACTTGGGCTTGTCCGGCTTCTCCTCGATCGAGACGGCGCGGCCGGCTTCGTCGAACTCCACCACGCCGTACTCGCGCGGGTTCGCGACCTGGTAGGCGAAGACCACGCCGCCGGCCGGGGAATTGAGGGTGCGCAGCTGGCGGCCCAGCCCGACGCCGTGGAAGATGTTGTCGCCGAGCACCAGCGCCACGGACTCGTCGGCGATGAACTCCTCGCCGAGGATGAAGGCCTGAGCCAGCCCGTCGGGGCGTTCCTGCGCCACGTAAGTGAGGTCCAGACCCCACTGCGACCCGTCGCCGAGCAGGCGCTGGAACTGCACCTGGTCCTCGGGCGTGGTGATGACGAGGATCTCGTAGATGCCGGCCATCACCAACGTCGACAGCGGGTAGTAGATCATCGGCTTGTCGAAGACCGGCATGAGCTGTTTGGACACGCCTTTGGTGATCGGCCACAGCCGTGAGCCGGTCCCGCCGGCCAGGATGATGCCACGCATGCGTGAAGTTTAACCAGCACTGTGCCGCGTCGTCGGTTCGGCCACCTGCGGGAAGTGCGATGAGGCGGGGGCCGGTAGCATCGCGCAGGTGAGGATTCTAGTTACCGGCGGTGCCGGGTTCATCGGCTCTGAGTATGTACGCCAGCTCCTGTCCCGGCCGGGTGCGCCCGATTCCGTGACGGTGCTCGACGCGCTGACCTATTCGGGGGTCGAGGCGAATCTCGAACCGGTCCGCGACAATCCGGGCTTCGCCTTCCGGCGCGGCGACATCCGGGACGCGGAGGTCGTCGACGCGGTGATGCCGGGGCACGACGCCGTCGTGCACTTCGCCGCCGAATCCCATGTGGACCGCTCGATTCTGGGCGCCGGTCCCTTCGTGACCACGAACGTCGTCGGCACGCAGGTGCTGCTGGACGCCGCGCGCAAGCACGGCGTGGGCCGCTTCGTGCACGTCTCCACCGACGAGGTCTACGGCTCCATCGACGAGGGCTCCTGGACCGAGGAGTGGCCGCTGGCGCCGAACTCCGCCTACTCGGCGTCCAAGGCGGGCTCGGACCTGCTGGTGCTGTCCTACCACCGCACGCACAAGATGGACGTGGTCGTCACCCGCTGCTCCAACAACTACGGGTACTACCAGTTCCCGGAGAAGATGATCCCGCGCTCGGTGACCAACCTGATCGACGGCGGGATGGTCGACCTGTACGGCGACGGCGCCAACATCCGCGACTGGCTGCACGTCTCCGACCACTGCCGCGGCATCGACCTGGCGCTGCGCCAGGGCCGGGCCGGCGAGGTCTACAACATCGGCGGCGGCACCGAGCTGACCAACAAGGAGCTGGTGCAGCTGATGCTGGACGGCACCGGCAAGGACTGGTCCTCGGTGCGCACGGTCGAGGACCGCAAGGGCCACGACCGCCGCTACTCGCTGTCGATCGACAAGATCCAGCGGGAGCTCGGCTACGAGCCGCGGGTGCGCTTCGAGGACGGCATGGGCCAGACCATCGATTGGTACAAGAACAACCGCTCGTGGTGGGAGCCGCTGAAGGCGAAGGCGGCTTTGGAGAGCGCGGCCGGGGCGGCCGGAAGCGGGAGCGCCGAGAAGTGACCCGGCCGATCGTGATCGTTCCGGGGCGCGAGGCGCCGCGCCGGTGGCTGGTCACCGGCGCCGGCGGGATGCTCGGGACTGATCTCGTGGCGCTGCTGAAGGCCGAGCCGGCCGCGCAGGTCACCGCGCTGACCCGGGCCGAGCTGGACGTCACCGACGCCTCGGCGGTGGCCGCCGCGGTCGCCGGGCACGACATCGTGGTGAACGCCGCGGCCTGGACCGACGTCGACGGCGCCGAGACCCACGAGGCGCAGGCCACCGCGGTCAACGGCGGCGGTGTCAGCAGCCTGGCCTCGGCGTGCGCGGCCACCGGCGCGCGCTTGCTGACGGTGTCGACCGACTACGTCTTCGACGGCAAGGGCGAGGCGCCCTACGGCGAATACGCGGCGACCGACCCGATCAACGCCTACGGCCGCTCGAAGCTGGTCGGCGAGCGGGCCGTGCTCGCGGTGCTGCCCGAGACCGGCTACGTGGTCCGCACGGCGTGGCTCTACGGCGCGCACGGCCCGAACTTCGTCCGCACGATGCTGCGGCTGGCCGGCGAGCGGGAGACCCTGGACGTGGTCGACGACCAGATCGGGCAGCCGACCTGGACCGGCGCGCTGGCCGGGCAGCTGATCGCGCTGGCGCAGGCCTCCCAGGCGCCGGCCGGCATCTACCACGGCACCGCGTCCGGGCAGACCTCCTGGTTCGGGCTGGCGCGCGCGGCCTTCGAGGAGGCCGGACTGGACCCGGAGCGGGTCCGCCCGACGACCTCGGACAAGTTCGTGCGGCCCGCCGAGCGCCCGAAGTACAGCGTGCTCGGGCACGATCGCTGGGCCGAGGCCGGACTCCCGGAGCTCGGGGACTGGCGCGGGATGCTCGCGGCCAGCGGTGTGGCGACCGCGGGGCAGGTCGGCTGAGGGTGGCGCGGTCTGCGGTGGGCTGCGGTGGGCTGCGGTGGTCCGAGGCGGGATGCTCGCGGCCAGCGGTGTGGCGACCGCGGGGCAGGTCGGCTGAGGGCGGCGCGGTCCGCGGTGGGCTGAGGTGGTCTGAGGCGGGATGCTTGCGGCCAGCGGTGTGGCGACCGCGGGGCAGGTCGGCTGAGGGCGGCGCGGTCTGCGGTGGGCTGCGGCGGTATGAGGCGGGATGCTTGCGGCCAGCGGTGTGGCGACTGCGGGACGGATTGGCTGAGGGCGGCGCGGTCTGCGGCGGTCCGCGGTGGGCTGCGGTGGGCTGAGGCGCGTTCGAGGCGCGTTCGACCATCCGGGCGACCGGGGACCGGGCATCCGGCATCATCGGTCAGATAGTCGGACATAACGACCCCATGACCGACATGTATGACGGGGACGCCCGCGGGCCCGACCGCGGCGACGTCGACTACCCGCTCCGGATGCTCGGGCAGGCCGCCTGGCAGGCACTGATGGTGCTGGGGCTGGCGGCGATCGCCATCGGCGTGTGCGTCGTGGTCTGGCCCGACCGGACGCTGCTGGTGCTCGGTGTGCTGTTCGGGATCTACCTGCTGATCAGCGGGGTCATGGAGATCATCGCCGCGTTCGGCGAGCACGTCAGCGCGGGCATGCGCGTGCTGAACGTGATCGTCGGCGCGCTGTCCATCCTGCTGGGCCTGTTCTGCTTCCGGAACTCGCTGCACAACTCCGTGCTGCTGCTCAGCCTGTGGATCGGCATCGGCTTCCTGATGTGGGGCATCGCCACCATCGCGACCGCCGCCTCGGCTCCGTCGGGGGTGGTGGGCCGCGGCTGGGCCTTCTTCGCCGGCTTCGTGACGATGCTCGGCGGGATCATCGTCATCTCCTGGCCGATCGGGTCCATCGTCACCCTCGCGGTCTTCACCGGGATCTGGCTGATCGCCGTCGGCCTGATCGAAGTGATCCACGCGTTCACGTTGCGGAGCAAGGTGAAACACGTCGCAGGCGGCGCGGGCAGGCACGCGACCGTCTAGCCGGCGGCCCTCAGCGGCGTGCGTCAGCTCCGCGCCGTACCGCCGGATGCTCGGCCCCCGCTGGGAGATAGCGGGGGTCGACGCGTTCCCGCAGCCCGTCGCGGAAGCCGCGCAGCAGCGCCGGGACGTGGGTGCGGCGCTGGGGCTCGAACAGCAGCGTGGTGGTGAAGCGCTGCGCCATGAAGATCAGGGTGGAGGCCAGGGCGCGCGGCCGGCTCTCGAAGTGGCCGCGGTGCAGGATCGAGACGTTGCGCCCGATCCAGTACAGCCGGAACGCGGGGTAGTGGCTGTAGTGCACGGTCCGCCCGAACTTCGTGTGCACCTCGCAGGCGCCGATCTCGTGCGGCAGCCGCAGCCGCCAGTCGATGACGATGCGCCACCCGGCCCGCCGGACGTCCAGGCAGAAGGCGACGTCGACCCAGTCCAGGAACATGTCCTCGTTGAACGGCACCTTCTCCAGCACCTCGCGCCGTACCAGCATCCCGGAGGTGATGACCGCCTCCTCGTCGGACACAGAATCGTTCCGCTTAGCATCCGAGCAGTAGTACCGCTGGTGCTTCGGATCCCACGGACTCGGCGCGGCGATCCCGACGCCGGCGTCGGCGAGATCGGCGACCAGGCCGGGCACGATCTCCGGCGGCAGCTCGGAATCCTGGTCCAGGAAGAGGACGGCCTCGCACGTCCCCGGCAGCTCGCGCACCGCGAGGTTGAGCGCGGCGCCGAGCCCGACGTTGCGACCGTGGTCGATGACCGTCACCCGCGGCCCGGCCAGCGCCGGAGCGGTGGAGGCGGGAGCCCCGCCGCCGGTGCCGGCGGGGGTGTTGTCCACGATGATGACCGAGGTGCAGTCACGCAGCGCCGCCTCGACCGCGGCGGCCAGCCGCTCGTCGGGATGGTAGGCGGTGAAGACGGCGGTGACGCGCAGGTCGACCATCGCGGGGAACCCACCTTTCAGTAACGGAATCTACAAGCGTATATTGTGCCGATTGGCATCGACTACCATCGAATATCGTGTCCTCTCCCAGTGCCGAGCGCCCGCGCGTGATGCGCTCCGTGCTGAGCCGCTTGACCACGCCCGGTCCGCTGTTGGCGCTCGGGCTCGGGGTGACGACGGTCGCCGCGTCGCTGTGGTTCGCGACCGCCAACCGTGCATTGACCAGCCATTCCGCGGTCACTCTGTATTCCTTCTACTTCCTGGTCGGGACCATCGGCACCGGTGTGCTCGCGGGCCTGGAGCAGGAGATGACCCGCACGGTCGCCCGCACCCACGCCGCCGGACGTCCGGTCGGAGCGGCGGTCAGGGGACAGCTGCGGCAGGCCGCCGGACTGGCGGTGCTGACAGTCCTGATCCTGAGCGCCGCCTCGCCGTTGCTGGTCTCGCACTGGTTCGCCGGGGACTGGACGCTGGCGCTGGCGCTGCTCGCTGGACTCGCCGCGACCTGGGCCTCGTTCCTGGTGCGCGGGGTGCTGGCCGGCTGCCAGGACTTCCGGTACTACAGCCTCACGCTGGTGGTTCAGGGTGTGGCGACGATCGCGCCGAGCGTGGTCCTCGCCCTGGCCGGACCCGGGCACATGCTCGGGTACGCCTTGATCTTCGCGCTCGCGCCGCTGGTCGCCGCGGTCAGCGGGCTCGCGTCGCCGGCTCTGCGGCGGTCGTGGCGGGCCACGGGTACGGCGGCCGACATCCCGGCCGGTGCGGCGGCGCTCTCCGAGGAGAGCATCGCCGCCGGTGACGGCGCCGGAGCCCAGCCGACCTCGGCGACCCCTGACACCCCGGGTGCCCCGGTCGCCGCCGACACCGGTGAGGAATCCGGCGAGGAACCCGGCGGCAGCCCGCGCGAGAAGCTGCTCCTGCTCACCCTGGCGACTCTGGTCAGCCAGCTCCTGATCAACGCGGTGCCGTTGGTCATCGCGCACCGGCTCGCCGGCGGCGACGCGCACAGCGTGGACCTGGGCAAGTCGCTGAGCTCGTCGATGGGGTTCTCGCGGCTGGCGTTGCTGTGCTTGTTCCCGCTTCAGGCACCGCTGCTTCCGCTGTTGGCCGCCGCGGCGGTGCGCGGCGATTTCCGCGAGGTCCGGCGCAAGACCGGCTTCCTGGTCACGGCTTGTCTGGTCGCGGGCGCGCTGGGCGTCGTCGCGGTCGTGGCGGCGGGTCCGTGGCTGCTGACGGATTATCTGCACGCTCCGGCGCAGCTGTCGCACCTCTTCCTCTCAGCCCTCGCGCTGAGTACCGCGTTCCTGATGACCGCCTTCGTCCTGCAGTCCGCGCAGGTCGCGCTGAACCGGCACCGCGTGGTGTTCGCCTCGTGGCTGGCCGGGCTGGCGGCGATGGCGTTGGTCTTCGCGCTGCCGGTGTCGCCGTTGGCGGCCGCCGGGTGGGCGGGGATCCTGGGACCGCTCGTGGTGACCCTGATCGCGGGCGCCGATGTGATGTTCGTGACGCGGGCGCAGCCGACGGTGACCGCGTCCGCCGACGGCGCGGCCGACGCGGTTCCGGTGCCGGTCGCGGAGGCGGCGGCGGGGGAGTCCCGGAGTACCGGGCAGGCCGCGCCTGTCGCGGAAGGAGTGCGCCGATGAGCGCGATGCCCTGGCGCGGCGGCTCGCGGCGCCCCCTTCCCGGAAGGGGACCGGATAGACTGCCCGGGTTCACCCATCGGGATCAGCCGATTACCGGCGCGCCGGGGCGCGGCGTTGCGCGCCATCACTCCGGAATGCGCAATCACTCCGGGAGTGGATCCGCATGAAGCTGGCCATAATGACCGGTGTCGTGGCGCTCCTGCTGCTGGCACTGATTTTCGAGCTGCTCCGCCGCCGCCAACTGCGCGAGAAATACGCCGTGCTGTGGCTGGTGGTCGGGCTTGTCACGCTGCCCCTGGGCTTCATCCCGTGGTCCCTGGACAACGTCTCCAGCTGGCTGGGCGTGGCCAGCGGCGCGAGCCTGGTGCTGTTCCTGGCCGTGGTGTTCCTGCTGATCGTGTGCATCCACTTGAGCTGGGAGGCCTCCCGCCTGGAGGACGAGACCCGCTCGCTGGCCGAGGAGGTCGCGCTCATCCGCGCCGAACTGCGCGAGGTGAACGACCGGCAGGCCGAGCTGGAAGCCGAGGTCGCGGACGTCCGGGCGGCACGGGCCAACGGCGCCAACGGCGCGAACGGTGCCAACGGGCACACCGTCGGGATCGTGACCCAAAGGGACGGGAAGGCGGTCGTCGGTGAACGCTGACAAACGCGTCCTCATCATCATTCCGGCCTGGAACGAGGCCGGCTCGATAGCCGACGTCATCGCCGAGGTCCGCGGCGAGCTGCCGGACTACGACGTCCTGGTGGTCAACGACGGCTCCACCGACGACACCGAGCGCGTGGCCCTGGCCTCCGGCGCCAAGGTCGTCTCGCTGCCGTACAACCTCGGCGTCGGCGGCGCCATGCGCCTGGGCTACCGCTACGCCGACGAGAACGACTACGACATCGCCGTCCAGCTCGACGCCGACGGCCAGCACGACCCGCGCTACGTCCCGAAGCTCATCGCCGGACTCGGCGAGGCGCGCCTGGTCCTCGGCGCGCGCTTCGCCGGCGAGGGCGACTACCAGGTGCGCGGACCGCGCTGGTGGGCGATGAGCCTGCTGTCCCGGGTCCTGTCCCGGATGGCGAAGACCAGGCTGGACGACACCACCTCCGGCTTCCGCGCCTGCGACCGCGAGATCATCAGGCTCTTCGCGCAGTGGTACCCGGTCGAGTACTTGGGCGACACCGTGGAGACCCTGGTGCGCGTCATCCGCCTGGGATACCCGGTCAGCCAGGTCCCGGTCGCGATGCGGCAGCGCACCGCCGGGACGCCCAGCAACTCCCCGATCAAGGCGGCGGTGTATCTGGGGCGCGCGCTGATCACCCTGCTGCTGGCGGTCAACCGCCGATGACCGCTGTGCCGACCATCGCCGGACTCATCCCGAACCACGAGGCCTGAGACGCATCCATGACGACCCTCGACATCATGCTGCCGTACTACGGCGACGTGGCCCTGATGCAGACCGCGGTGCGGAGCGTCATCGCGCAGTCCGACCCGGACTGGCGGCTGACGGTCGTCGACGACGGCACGGAGCCCGGCGTCCCGGAATGGTTCGCGGCGCTGGACGATCCGCGCGTGCGCTACCAGCGCAACGAGCAGAACCTCGGCGTCACCGGCAACTTCAACAAGTGCCTGGAGCTCGCGAAGTGCGACTACATGGTGATGATGGGCACTGACGACGTCATGCTCCCCGGCTACGTCGCGCAGATCCGCCGCATCGCCAAGGAGTTCCCCGGCGTCGGCATCATCCAGCCCGGCGTGGAGGTCATCGACAGCGCCGGACGCGTCGTGAACACCATCGCCGACCAGGCCAAGGCGCGTATCTACCTGCCGCGCTTCACCGGCACGGTCCTGATGGGCGGCGAGGAGCTGGCCGCGAGCCTATTGCGCGGCTGCTGGTTCTACTTCCCGTCGCTGTGCTGGCGCACCGAGGCGATCAAGAAGGCCAGCTTCCGCGCCGACCTGGACATCATCCAGGACCTGGCGATCGTCATCGACCTCATCGAGGCCGGCGCGACCATGGCGCTGTCCGACGAACTGGCCTTCCAGTACCGGCGGCACGAGGCGAGCGTCAGCTCCGTGGAGGCGATGGCCGGCAAGCGCTTCGCCGAGGCGCGCCGCTACTTCGTCGGCGCCGCCGCGCAGATGGACGCCCTCGGATGGCCGAAGGCGGCGAAGGCGGCCCGGCGGTACACCGCGTCGCGGCTGCACGCCGTGACGCTGCTGCCCTCGGCGCTGAAGGCACGCTCGGCGCCCGGCGTGCGGAACCTGGCCCGGCACGCTTTCCTGCCCGCACCGAAGCGATGACGCTGCCGGCACCGGCAGTCCGAGGGGACGAGAAGTGAGAATCGCCGCCGTAGTGACGGCCTACCACCCGGACGAGCGGCTGCTCGCGGTGGTCGACTCCGTCCAGGAGTCCTGCGCCGAGATCGTGGTCGTCGACAACACCCCCGAAGGCGCCACGTCCGTCGCGGACAAGATCGAGGACACCGCGACGATCACGGTCCTGCGCTCCGGCGTGAACCGCGGGCTGTCCCACGCCCTGAACCTCGGCGTCTCGCGCCTGTCGTCGGCCGTCGAGGCGGTTATCTTCCTGGACCAGGACTCGGTCCTGGCGCCCGACGTGGTCCCGCGCCTGGCGGAGCACTTCAAGGACCCCGGCATCGGCGTCGCGACCCCCGCCCCCTGGGACCCGGTCCACGAGCGCTTCTACGAGACCTTCTCCGGCCGCCACGAAGACGTCGCCGACCGCGCCATCTCCATCACCTCCGGCATGCTCATCCGCCGTGACCTGCTGGCCCGCGTCGGGGAGTTCCGCGAGGACTTCTTCGTCGACTACGCAGACCTCGAGTACTCCCTGCGCGTCCGCCGCACCGGCGCGCGCATCGTCCAGGACAAGCGTCTGAAGCTCCCGCACTCCATCGGCGAACGCCGCACCCACGCCTTCTTCGGCCTGCGCGTCCCGGTGACGCACAAGGCCGCCTGGCGCGACTACTGGCAGCTTCGCAATGGCCTGATCACTGTGCGGGAGCAGGGCCGCTTCTCCCCAGCTTGGGCCGTGACGGCGGTGCTGTACCTGGGGCGCGCGGCGGTCCAGGCAGTGCTGTTCGAGGACGATCGGCGCGCCCACGCGGGCGCGGTGGCGCGCGGGCTGCGGGACGGGATGACGCAGAAGTACAGCTTGCAGTACCTGCCGAAGGGCGCGGAGCTGACGGTGGATCCCGAGCGCGGGCGGCGGCAGGGCTGACCCGTCGGCTCAACCCTGTCGGCTATGAATACTTCTGAGATCCCCTTACGCGGAACACATAGAGCTTCGCGTCTCCGACCAGCCCGTACGTCTTGTAATGCTGGACCGAGATCAGCGACCACCCGGGCGCCGTGCGAGGCGAGGGCGACACCACGTAGCGCGGGGGAACGTCCGGCAGATAGCGCAGCACACTGAAGTAATCGGTGCTGATCGCGGGGTCCGCGTGGTCGGTCATCGCCGCCGGGGAGTGGGAGCCGTCCCAGACCAGGCCGGCTTCGACGTGCTCGGCGCCGACGTGGCCGGCAGCCGCGACGCGGCCCGCGGTGCGCCACACGGCCATGTCGAACGTGAAGGCGTTGACGGTCAGCGTCATGCCGGTGACGGCGACCAGGCCGGCCGCGACCGCGATGGGTGCGATCCGTGCGATCCGTGCGATCCGTGCGATCCGTGCGATCCGGTGCGGAGTGCGCGACGCGTCCGGCGACGCAACCGGTCCGGTCAGAAGCAGCGCCAGCGCCGGGATCGCCATGGGGATCAGATAGCGGTCGTAGATGTCGGCGCCGCCGCCGATCTCCATCAGCGTGCCCAGGACGGTCGCGACGGCGAACAGCAGCAGTTCCGGCCGCATGCCCAGGCTCCAGCCGTGGGTGCGTACGCGCTCTGCCACCGAGCCGACCAGCAGCGCCGCCGAGACATAGGCGACGTAGGACAACAGCGTCCACCACTCGGTGCCGAGCAGGACCGGCCGGCCGGCGGCGGTGGCCGCGGAGTAGGCGCCGTCGCGGTTGGCGTAGTTGCCGAGGAAGGCGCCCTGGTCCTGGGCGACCAGCACGGCGGCGACGGCGGTCACCGCGGCGGCCGTCCAGCCGGGCCGGGACCAGCGGCGCGGGCGGACCACGGCGAAGACCGCCGGGCTCAGCGCGAGCGCGACGATCAGCAGGGCCTGGACCATCTCGACCGACACGAGTTCGGAGGTCACGGTGCGGACCGTAAAGTCCGGCGCGCCGCCGCTGGGGACCTTGCGGCGCCAGGCCTCGAACAAGCCGATCGCGGCCAGGAGCAGCGCTCCCAGGCCCAGGATGTGCCGGATCCGGAAGGCGGGGAAGCGGTCGGCGCGGAACCAGGCCCGGAACAGCGCGACCGCGAGGATCGCGGCCGGGGCGGCCATGACCTGTTCGCGGACCGTCGCGCCCCACAGGCCGACCGCGCAGGCGGCGGCGAGCCACGGCAGCGAGAGGCGGTCCAGCGCGCGGCGGCCGAAGGCCAGGGTCGCGGCGATCGCGGTGAAGGCGGGGATGTCGGTCATGAAGGACGTCGACAGGAGCGCGAAGCCCGGCCACAGCGCCACCAGGAGCGTGCCGAGCGCGGCGCGGCGGCGGCCCTGCGGGCCCAGGACCCCGAGCAGCACGTCGTGGCAGGCGAGCAGTCCCGCGACCGCCAGCACGGCGATGAACACCGACTGCGCGGTCACAGACGCCCCGACCGGCGCGGCCAGCACCACCAGGCCGGCCAGGCCCATCATGTTCCAGTTGTACATCCGGACGTGCCCGGTGTGGACGAAGTCCTCGGCGGAGCGGCCGAAGGCCCAGGTGTCGTTGTGCGGGATGCCCAGGTTGCCGCTGAGGGCGGCGTAGGCGAGCGGCACGAGGACGCCGAGCAGGAGGGCCGCGCCGAGCGGGACGAGCCAGGGAGCCGAGCGTTTAGCGGTCCCGGTACCGCCGTCCTCGGAGAGTGCCGGCGCGCGCGTTTCGTGCGCGACTTCTGTCGCCAAGGCCGCTGCCCCCGTTTCCTCACCTTGGGTCCACACACCTGGGTATCGACGTCCGAGGCTGCCTCAGCGCCATTGGAGCCCGACGGGCCCCACTACGATGAGACGATGCCGACGATCGCCGCGGTGGCCACCGCCTTCCATCCCGACGAGCGCCTCACAGCCGTCGTGGAGGCGGCCTTGAAGAGCTGCGCGCGAGTGGTCGTGGTGGACAATACGCCCGGCGACGGTCCGTTCCTCGCCGACACGCTGCGCGACCGCGAAGGCGTCACCGTTCTGCGCGACGGCAAGAACCGCGGCCTCGCCGGAGCCCTGAACACCGGCGTGGACACCCTCCTGGCCGGCCAGAGCGCCCAGCCGGACCTGCTCCTCTTCCTCGACCAGGACTCGGTCCTCGGCGAAGACCTGGTCCTGGCCCTCGCGCAGCACCTCACCGACCCGGCCGTCGGCATCGCGGCGCCCGCGGCATGGGACGAGGACCAGCAGCGCTACTACGAGCCGGGCACGGAAAAGGGCCCGGACGTCGCGGACCGGGACACGGTCATCACCTCCGGCATGCTGGTCCGTCGCGAGGTGCTCGCCGAGGTCGGACGCTTCCGCACCGAGTTCTTCGTCGACCACGTCGACAACGACTTCTGCCTCCGCGTCCGAGCCGCCGGCTACCGCGTCCTGCGCGACAAGCGTCAGAAGCTGGCCCACAGCCTCGGGCAACGGAACCAGCACAAGCTGCCGGGGGTGTCGGTGTCATCCTCACGCCACCCGACCTGGCGGCTGTACTGGATCGCCCGCAACGGCACGGTCCTGATGCGCGAGCACCGCAAGGACGCCCCGGCATGGACCCGCACCACCGCGGCGTACCTGGTCTGGTGGTTCGCCCTGCGCACAGCGATCGAGGCACCGCGCGGACCGCGCGCGATGGCGATGCTGCGCGGCTTCCGGGACGGGGCGCGGGGACGGACGTCGCGGCGGTATCTGCCGCCTGGCGCGGAGCTCTGAGCGGGAAGCTCAGGAGGCTGACGCGACAGCCGAACCGCGATCTTCGGTCGTGTTGGACGCGGCAGCGGTGCTTGAGCCGTTCGCGCTCGAGCCGTTCGTACTCGAGCCGTTCGTACTCGAGCCGTTCGCGCTCTCTGCGGCGGGCTTGCCCGCTCCCGTGCCGTTCACGTGATGCTTCGTGCCATTCGCGCCATTGGCGTGTCCGTTGACGCCTGCCGGGGCGGGGACCGTGACCACCGTCCGGTCCGGCAGCAGCGTCTCGTCGCCCGGCGTACCGCCGGGCGTCCCGCCGCCGCCGAGTACCGCAGACTCCGGATACGGCGCCCAGCTCTTCAGCACCAGCAGTGCGGCCAGCGCGGCGCCGACCAGGTACAGCAGCACCACTCCGGCGATCGTCCCCGGCGGGGTCCACGCCGGGTGCAGGGACAGCAGCGGGCCGCGGGTGCCGACGGCGTAGCGGCGCAGGGTTGTGTAGAACATGAGGAAGCCGAGGACCAGCGTGGATGCCGTGACGGCCAGTGGCAGGCGGGTCGTGGCCTTGTGCAGCCACTCGCGGCGTGGCTCGCGCTTGGCCACTATCGCCGCGGCCAGCAGGGGGAGGCCGGCGGCGACCGCCAGCAGGTAGCGGCCCTGCCAGATGTAGTTGAGGCTGGCCGCCTGGCGGCCCTGGGCCAGGACCGGGATGAAGATCACCGAGCCGGCCAGGACCACGAGTGCTGCCACGTCGCGCAGTTTGCCGGCCGCCGCGGCGGCGGCGAGCAGCGCCAGGACGGGCAGGAACCACAGCTCGGCCAGGTGGTAGGGCGCGCGGACGTCGAGCCAGCCGAAGAAGCCGACCATCTGGCGCAGGTACTCCACGCTCATGCCGAAGGTGTGCTTGGCGGCGACCATGAAGGTCAGGTTCGGGTAGGTGGTGCCGGTGCCGGTGCCCAGGACGTTGAACTTCGCGGTCCAGGCGATGGAGCCGACGCCGACCACGCCGACCACGGCGGTCCACAGCCAGACCGCGGGGCGCCGCAGGACCGCGCGCAGGGCGCCGCTCTGGCCGGCCAGGGCGGCGCAGACGATGATCACCAGGGCCCACGCCGGGCCGAGTTGGCGGACCGACACCAGGGCGATGGTCGCCACGCCGGCGCGGGTGAGCAGGCGCGGGACCAGTTCGGGGCGGGGGTCCGTCAGGAGGCTGAGGATCGCGGTCCACAGCAGGATCGCCGAGGTGGCTTCGAGCGAGTTCGGGTTCACCGCGCCGTTCAGGAACAGCACCATCGGGGTCGCGGCGGCCAGGACCGCGGCCATCGGGTAGCGCCGGCGCCGGCTCCACTGGAAGGCGGTGACCATGGCGCTGGCCAGCATCGCCGAGCTGAGGGCGGCGGAGACCAGGCGCATGCCGTACATGCCGAGCGGGCCGTCGGACAGCAGGCTCGGCCAGCCGACCGCCAGGTAGTACAGGGGGTTGTTGGAGCCGGCGGTGGTACCGGCCAGGGCCGTGCCGGGCAGCGCGGTCAGGTTCCGGGCGCAGGAGGCCGGGACGTGCGCGACGTTGAAGTAGCACTCGTGCAGGTTCGTCAGGAACGAGTACGCGGTCGGCAGGCGGTAGCCGGTCATCGGGACGCGGTTGGTGATCGGGCCGTTGTGCGTGATGACGGTGATCGGCGTGCCGTGCAGCTGGGCGCGGACCGTGGCCGCGGCCTTCACCATGTGCCAGGGCTCGTCCGGGACGGAGGTCAGCGGGGAGGCCAGGGCCCAGGCGGCGGAGAGGGCGAAGAAGGCGAGGAACGCGGTGAGCCAGACGCGGCGCGGGCTCCAGGTTCCGGGCGAGAGGCCCGCGGCCAACCGATGCCGCATCCGTCGTACTCCTTCGGTCCGTGTTCCGCCCCGCAACGGAACCGGCTCCCCCGCTGGCCCTGGGCGTCCATCCATGCTAGCGACCCGTCCACGAATCGGACGTCGGTGCTTAGGAAATCCTTATATACCGTTCACGGATTGTGACTGTTTCGACGTCCGATATTGGCCCGGAGCGGGCCGCGCGGAGTACGAACGTGAGCAACACCACGATTCCGGCCACCGCGAGGAGCGCTGCCGGGACCCCGGAACCCGGCGGCGTCCACGCCCCGGAGAAGGGGTTCACCGACGAGGTCTGCCCGAACAGGAAGACCAGGTTCGGGTGCCGGCCGTGGAAGGCGTGCTGGAACCGGATCATGGTGATCCACAGCGCGACGCCCTGGGTCGGGATCAGGATCCAGGCCGCCCAGCGCGTCAGCGACACCTGCCGGGGGACCGCCACCAGACCGCGGTCGGCGAGCACGTAGCCGGCCAGGATCGGCGCGCCGACCAGCATCGGCAGCGCGTACCGGCCCTGGGAGAACCAGAAGTCGGTGCTCGCGGCCCGCAGGTCGGCGGCGATCAGGAACAGGTAGCTGCCGCCCACGATCGCCGCCAGCTGAAGCAGCACGCGCACGCCACCCCGGCGCGCGGCCGTGACCAGGACTGCCCCGACCGCGGCGAACCAGGCCAAGACCAGCGGCAGCGGGATCGCGACGTCGCCGAACGAGGTCAGCCCGACCAGGCCGTTGGTATAGAACGGGACCCGGTGTGTCAGCTCCTTCACCAGCAGCTCCACGCCGTGCGGCGTCGCCGCGGTGGACTGCCCGCCGGTGGGCAGGTTGCTCTGCGTCGACAGCAGTATCCAGGCGGCGCCGACCACCGTGGCGACCACCACCAGCGCCGACCAGATCTGGACCGACCGCCTGCGGGCCAGTTCGCGCAGCCGTTCCTTCCCGGCGGTGAACGCGACCACCACCAGGGCGGCCACGAGCCAGCCGATACCCAGCTCCCGCAGGACCGCCAACGCGCCGGCGGACACGCCGAACAGCGCGAGCGTCCACTTCGAGTCGTCCCGGGCCAGCAGGATCGCGATCAGCGAGGTCCACACCGCGACCGCGGCGGCGATCTCCGGCCCGGCCGGGTTCACCGCGCCGGTGAGGTTCACCGCGACTGGTGTCACCGCCAGCAGCACCCCGCCGAGGACCAGCGGGCCGCGCCCGCGCGCCAGCCGGGTCGCGACTCCCACCGCGCCGCCGAGCAGCACGCTGGTCAGCAGGCAGGTCAGCAGCCGGGCGGCGATGATGCCGGAGTAGTTCGGGAAGAGCTTGATCGGCCAGCCGGCCACGGCGTAGTAGATCGGGTCGTAGTTCGCCGCGCCGCTGCTGGTGACCACCATCTTGTGCTCGTCGCCGGGCGCGGGGGAGGCCACGCAGGCCGCGGTGACGTCCAGCTTCCAGCGCATGCAGGACTGCGCGTCCTGGTCGGCGATGCCGGTGGGCACCAGGCTCTGGGGCACGGTGATGTGCGCGTCGGCGCGGGCGCCGATCTGCCCGTCCAGGACGCCGTAGGCGCGCACGACGTGACGGAACTCATCCGGCGAACCGTCGTACGGCATCGCCACAGACCAGGCGGAGCCGAGCAGGAAGAAGCCGACGAACGCCAGCAGGAACGCCTTCGTCCCCGCCGAGCGCGGTGTCAGGCGCAGGCCGGTACGGGACGGGGCGGAAGGCATCCCGCCAGTTTAGGGCTGTTCATCGTACGGATCGACCCACCGGACGTTGAAACCGGTGACAATCAGTGGTCTGGTGCGGGTGACCAGGCTCACACGCGGCTGGCGGCTTGAGCCTCGGCGGACGGCGCCCCAGCCGGTGCCGCGGTCGGTGTCACAGCGGGTGTCGTAGCCGATACAGCGTTGGGTGCGTCGGAGTCCGCCGACTCGCCTTCCGCGCCCTCGAACCGCTCGCCTCGCAGACCCCTGAGGCTGAAAGCCATCACCAGGACGACCCCGGCCGGACCGACCAGCGACGCCGCGACCGCCGCCGAGACCGCGTCGCCGGGCCAGACGACCGCCACGACCATCGCGACCGAGCCGATCGCCCACGCGATCGGCACCTGGCGCTGCCGTCCCAGCCCGATCAGCGTCGGCTGCAGGACGCCGACCGTCATCAGCCCGGCGGTCCCGATCGCCATCAAAGCCAGCGACAACGCCGAGATGCCGGTCGCGTTGAAGTACGTCTTGAGCGCCCACGGGCCCAGCACCCCGATGCCCGCCGCGGCCAGCGCCCCGAGTCCCAGCATGGCGAACGAGCCGGTGCGCACGGTGGTGCGCACGGTCCGCAGATCGCCCGTCGTCCCGGCGGCGGTCAGCCGCGGCAGCAGCAGCGCCGTCACCGGCCCGACCAGCAGCAGCGGGATGCGGGACAGGGTGGCGGCCTGGACGAAGGCGGTGGCGGTGGCCGGATGCGCGCCGAGCCGCGAGCTCGCGCCGAGCGCCGGCAGGTTCGCGACCAGCTGGGTCAGCAGCGCCGCGCCGACCAGGAACAGCAGCCCGGCGGACAGCCAGGAGCGCAGACCCTTTTCGTGGTCGTCCGTGCTCGGCTCCTCGGCGGGTGCCTGGTGGGCCGGCGCACGGACACCGTCCGCCGCTTGAGCACGCTGCTGCGCGAACCGCGGCCGCAGCCAGAAGAACCAGCCGACCCCGGCGGACAGGAACAGCCCGCAGGCGTAGACCAGGCAGTACAGGAAGCCGGACCCGGCGCCGAGCGCCGCGATCGCGATCAGCGGGACGATGCGCGACATGCCCTCGGCGACCAGCGCCGCGGCGTACCCGCCGAACAGCTGCTGCCCGCCGAGCAGTCCGCGCACGAGGTAGGACACGGAGTAACTGACCGTCCCGATCAGCACCGTGGGGATCAGCGCCCACTGCTTGTGCAGCGGCCCGGCGACCAGGATCGGCGAGGCCGCGACCACGAACAGGCAGCAGACCGCGAGCAGCGCGGCCGTGTGCCGGACGGCGCGGCGCATCACCGGCGCCAGGTCGCCGCCGACCGCGGCCGCCTGGCTCAGCGAGCGGCTGGTCTCCTGCTCCAGCCCGGCGAAGACGCCCTGGCCGATGAGGTTCACCAGCACGTACATCGAGACCATCGCCGCGGCGGCGGTCTTGTCCTCGAGCCCGCCGGCCAGCAGCAGGAACAGGTAGCCGCCGACGGCGACCAGGAGAACCGAGGCCGTCATCATCGCCGAGGGGGACTTGGCGAGGCGGCGTATCGCGGTCAGCGTCATCGAGGAATCACCGGGGCGTCAGGTGGTGCGGGGCACGCGGGGGACGTGTCGATAGTGCCAGATCCGCCGAGGGCTTGAGGGCACCACGGCGGGACCGGCCGTTCTGTAGCATGCTTCGGGCACAGCACGTCGAGAAGGGTGGGCGCCATGGCCGGCAGCGACGCTGCGGTGATCGAATTCCTCGTTCCCTACTACGGGAGCCCGGAGTACCTGCACCAGACGATCGCGAGCATCAGGGCCCTGGAAGACACCGACTGGCGCCTGACCGTCGTCGAGGACGCCTACCCCGACGGGCTCGCCGTCGAGCGCTCCGTGCGCGCCCTCGAGGACGACCGGATCCGGTACCTGCGCAACGAGAAGAACCTCGGCAACAACGCCAACACCTACCGGTGCATCGAGCTCGCCGAGGGTGACTGGTTCGCCATGCCCGGCGCCGACGACCTGGTGAACCCGAACTACGGCCGGGCGGTCGCCGACCTGATCCGCCGCCACCCCGCCGCCGCGATGGTCCAGCCCGCGGTCGAGGTGATCGACGAGGCCGGCGCCCCGCACTTCCCGCTCCCGGACAAGATCAAGCGCCTGACCCGCCCCGGCACCGGCGAGGTGGTCCTGGCCGGCGACGCCGGCGCCGCGAGCCTGCTGCGCAGCAACTGGCTCTACACCCCGGCCTCCTGCTACCGGCGCGAGCACCTCCAGAAGGTGTCCTTCCGCGAAGGCATCGACGCCGCACACGACCTGGCCTTCATCGTGGACGTCATCATGGCCGGCGGCGAGGTCGTGGCCGGCTCCGAGGTCGCCTTCCGCTACCGCCGCCACGGCTCCAGCCACTCCAGCTCCTTCGCCCGCAGCGGCCGCCGCTTCGACCAGGAACGCAAGTACTTCGAGGACATCCAGGCCGAGCTGAACGCCCTGCAGTGGAAGTCCGCCGAGCGCGCGGCGCGACGGCGCCTGCTGTCCCGGCTCAACGCCCTGAGCCAACTCCCGGGCGCGGCGCTGGCTCGCGATAGCGGCGCGGCCAAGGCGATGCTGCGGCACGGGGTGCGGTAGCGGAAGCGCAGGTGGACGCTTCTGACCGCATCTGCCTGCTCTCTCGGCTCAACGCCCTGAGCCAGCTCCCCGGCGCGGCGCTGGCTCGCGATAGCGGCGCGGCCAAGGCGATGCTGCGGCACGGGGTCCGGTAGCGGAAACGCAGGTGGGCGCTTCTCGCCGCACCGATCTCACCCAGCCGCACCGGCGAGAACCCTGAAAGGGCTCGGTCTCAACAGCCTTGGCTGCTGGAATCGAGCCCTTCTCAGGTCTCTCAGCCTGCCTACTTGCCGTTGACCTTCGTCACGCCCTGCACCAGGTTCGCCGGCGAGTCGTGGTGCGCGGTCCAGGCGAGCTGGCCTTCGGAGCCGTCGTTCTTCGGCATGATCTTGTCGGTCGCCGCTGAGGCGGACATGCCGGTGAACAGGGTCAGCGCGAACGCCAGTCCGACCATGCCGGTCTGGAACGGTGCGGCGACGCGCCTGCCGGTGCCGGTGCCCGTGCCGGTGCGCCGCGGCGCGGGCACGAGGGTCTCGGTGCTGCTTTCCTCGTCCTCGTCCTCGGCCGTCGCAGGCGTCTCGGACTTCTCCGCCACCGCGGCCGCCATCTTCTTGTGCTCGGCCAGGAGTTCCTGGGCGCGTTCGCCGATCAGCTTGACGGCGAACACCGCGAGGATCAGGAAGCAGTACAGCGAGAAGGTGGTGGTTCGCGGCCAGTAGCGGACCAGCTGGTCGCGGTACTCGTGCGAGGCCAGGTAGAACCGCATCACCCAGCCGCCGGCCAGGAGTCCGGCGGTGAGCAGGACCGGGGTGCGGCGCATGCCGAGCCAGATCGCGACGCCGGTCAGGATCAGGATGGCGACGCCGAAGACCCCGACTCCGCCGAGTTCTCCGGTCGGCGGCCAGGTGCCGTTCTTGATGGCGTTGCCGGGCAGGTCGGTGAGGTAGACGAAGGTGTACGCGGGGTCCTGGCTGGTCCCGAAGAAGAAGTACGGGTCCGGCGCTTCGTGCAGCAGTCCGTCGATCAGGTGGTAGGAGGGGATCAGGAAGCCGACTGCCGTCGTGCCCAGCAGGGTCAGTCCGTGGCGCCATCCGGTGCGCCAGGGGAACATCGCCGCCGCGCCCAGGGCGACGCCGAAGGCCGCCCAGTAGAAGGGCCCGGCGAACAGGATGAAGATCTCGCCGACGAGCAGACCCCATGCGAGTCCTGCGATCGCCAGGTGGACCAGGCCCTTGGTCGGGCTGGTCTGCAGGTAGCGCAGGAAGGCGATGACGATCGGGATGATGACCGCCAGGACCAGCGGCTCGTAGGCCTTGTACGGCTCGGCCAGGGTCGGCACGTACACCACCGCCAGCACGCACGCCCACGGCCGCGAGACCACGAAGCGCCACGCCAGGTAGGTCAGCGGGCCCAGGACGGCGGTGGTGAGGATCTCCGTGTGCTTCAGCCCGAGGAAGACGTTGCCGTGGCTGAACTTCGCGACGAACCAGACGATGCGCGGGTACAGCGGCGGGTAGCCGGGGTGCGTCATCTGGCCGTGCTGGAGCATGATCGTCCAGCGCTCCATGTCGCCGGCGTCGCCCGCGGTGCCGTTCAGCGGCAGGCTCGTGCCGCGCAGCGCGAGCGTCAGGCCCGCGGCCAGGAAGCCGGAGGTGAAGCCGGGCAGCGCCGCGAAGGCGGTCCGCGAGGCGAGCCGGCGGTACTTCTCCGACGTGCGGGCCAGCAGCAGGAACACCACCAGGGCCAGCGCCGGGATCAGGAACCGGAACTGCAGCGCGGCCAGTCCGCTGACCTGGCTGACCCGGTCCAGCGGGGCGAAGACCTTGATCGTCTTGGTGGACACGATCATCCAGGCGGCGGCCGCGAAGGCGACGGCCGCCTCGTACAGCGGCCAGCGCCCCGCGGTCAGCGCCCGGGACCAGAGCTCGTTCGAGGCTCGGATCCGGCCCGCACTTCGCGGGCCCGCCTCAGGCTCCGCGGCGATAGTGGTCACGGTGTGTTCCTTACGAATAGCGATCCGGGGTCCGGGCCGGCGGCCCGGAGACGGGAGGGCGCGCGCGGCCCGTCCCGGCGAGCTGGCTCCGTGCTGCTACTTCTTGCCGATCAGCCGGTTCAGCCGGTAGGTGGTGCCCCACACCGTGGTCCGCCACAAGGCCTCGGCGACTATGTTCTTGCTCATCTTCGACGCCCCGAGTTCGCGCTCGACGAAGGTGATCGGGACCTCGACCACCTTCAGGCCCGCCCGCACCGTGCGCCATGCCAGGTCGACCTGGAAGGTGTAACCGGCGCTGGCGACGGAGTCCAGGCCGATCTTCTCCAGCGTCTCGCGGCGGAAGAGCCGGTAGCCGCCGGTGGCGTCGGCCAGCTTCATGCCGGTGACCAGGCGGACCCAGGTGTTGCCGCCCTTGGACAGGATCTCGCGCTGCTTGGGCCAGCCGACGGTCTTGCCGCCGGGGACGTAGCGCGAGCCCAGCACCAGGTCGGCGTTCTGCTCCACCAGGGCCTTGAGCAGCGCCGGGAAGTCCTCGGGGCGGTGCGAGCCGTCGGCGTCCATCTCGCAGATGACGTCGTATTCGTGCTCGATCCCCCAGGCGAACCCGGCCAGGTAGGCCTTGCCCAGCCCCTCCTTGCCGGCCCGGTGCATGACCTTGACCCGCTCGTCGTCGGCGGCCAGCTTGTCGGCGAGCTTTCCGGTCCCGTCCGGGGAGTTGTCGTCGGCCACGAGTACGTGCACGTCCGGGTTCGCGGCGTGGACGCGGGCGACGATCTTCTCCAGGTTCTCCGACTCGTTGTAGGTCGGGATGATCACCAGGACACTCAGGGCCTTGGCTGCGGACTCCACGTCGGTTTCGCTCCTCAGGGTGTGGTCGTCGGGCACGCTCCCGACAGTGCCGGCGCCCACGGTCTCGGGGCGCAGGCGGGCGGTCGCCACTGCGGTCACCACGGCCAGGACCGAGGCGAAGATGGACAGGTTCAGGTGTTTCGAGGTGTCGATGCCGTCGAAGTAGGCGCCGGCGCCGAACTGGAGCAGCGCGACCGACGACAGGAACAGCGTCGTCCAAGCCAGGGCCTTGCGTTCGCCGGCGGCGCGGACCTTGCGGCGCGCCAGGAGCCGGACGGCGATCCAGATCGGGATGCCCCACAGCAGCAGCAGCGGGATCAGGCCCATGCCCTTGAAGGTGTCGAGGACGCTGGTCACCGGGGTGAACCGCTTGTCGACGGTGTTCTTGCCCTTGGGGATGGCGTAGTTCCCCAGCGGGTTGACCTGGGCCTTGTGCGTCCCGCCGCACAAGCCGGTGTAGGTGGGGCGTACATAGAAGAAGGAGTTCGCGGCGTCATTGGCGACGCGGACCAGGCGGTCCGGGTGCGTCAGCATGAACTTCCACGTGTTGCCGGTCTTCATGGCCGCCTGCAGCGCCGGGTCGTTCGAGTGGTCGCGGGCGACGTACTTGTCGCTCTTGGCGTTCGAGTCGTAGGTGCCGGTGTCCATCACGCTCGGGGAGAACGGCGCACACCAGGCGGGCTTGCCGACCTGGCTGATGTAGTAGAACGGCACGCCCATCGACTTCATGTCGGCCTGCGGGTTCGGGCTCACGTACAGCAGTTCGTTGAACAGGAAGTCGGCCTTGGTCTGCAGCGTGAAGTGCGGGTCCTGCTTAGGGGTCAGCGCGAGGCTGCCCCCGGCCAGCACCAGGGCCAGACCCACCGGGACCACCCGGGCGCCGATGCGGCCCTTGAGCGGGCCCACGGCCACCGGGAAGGCCGCCACCAGCAGCATCAGCGGCGCCACCAGCACTATCATCTGCGCCTTGGAGCTGACCAGGAACAGCCCGGCGCCCAAGGTCAGGGCCAGCCCCCACCACCGGGAGCGGCCCGGCCGGAACAGGAGCAGGATCGCCGGCAGCAGGAAGAGGACGCCGATGACCGCCGAGATCTCGCTGAGCGGGGAGGCGGCGAAGTCGATGAAGCTGGCGTCGGCGACGACGGCGACCAGCGCGCCGCACAGCAGGTAGCGGAACAGCCGCGTGCTGCGCAGCACGGCGAACAGCAGGCCGATCGCGGCGCCGATGAACACGCAGCCGACGGCGCCGAGCACCCGCAGGTCCAGCGCGGTGGGTCCGCCCTTGTGCGTCAACCCCAGCGCCTGGGTCAGGTAGTGCGCGATGTTCATCAGGATCAGCTGGCTGGAGTTGTACGCCGGCTGCGGCAGGTCGATGCTCGTCTTGCCGTACGGCGTGGTCGTGCAGTTCCAGGTTCCCGCGGGCTTGGTCACGTAGGCGAAGTTGACCCAGGCGCGCATCTGGTCGGAGCTGCCCGTGGTGTACAGGCTCAGGTGGCACAGCAGCCGGCTGCCGTCGTAGTTGTCGGCCACGCCGACCGGCACCGGGAGCATGAGCCGGGCGAACAACAGTACGGCCGTCCCGAAGGCGACCGATACCGGTTCCACCACGCGCCGCGAGAGCAGCGCGCCTATTCGGCTCCGCCGGCGCGCAGCGCCCGGATCCGCGACGCCGGCCACGCCGCCTCGTTCCTGGCTTGTTATGGACAAGGGGACCTCTTGTGGGAGACGCAGACCGGCTTTCCGGGTCCGGATGGCTTATGTGCGCGTTGTCGGGCAGCGAGCCGCGCGACAGTAGAGATTACCCGGTACCCGGCAGGCGGGGTCGGCTGGTCCGGCGAACGGGGGGCGCGAATCAGCACTCTGTCACCCTCGGTGAGATCGGGGACACGGGCCGCGATCGGCGGGTTCGGCACGTCGGGGCGTCCTCAGCCCGGCGCGTTCTCGGACAGCTCGGCCGCGGTGGGCGCCGCCGTCTGGTGCGGGATCGCGAGCGGGCGCCGGGTGCGGCCGCCGGGCTGGGCCTGGGCGTCGGCCCGGCGCATCGCGTCGAGGGAGTTCCTGACGCCGTTCTTCAGCAGGCGCTGCACCGTCGGCTCGACGAAGCGCTGGACCAGGTAGCACAGCGCGAGGATGCAGACCGCGGCCACGCCGAGCGTCGGCCAGAACGACAGGCGCCGGTGCAGGTAGGCGATCATGGTGAAGCCGACGTCCTGGTGGAGCAGGTACAGCGGGTAGGTCAGGGCGCCGAGCGTGGCCAGCGGTTTCCAGCTGACCCAGTCGAGCTTGTGCAGCGCGACCAGCGCCATCAGCGCGAAGAAGAGCACCAGGCACACCAGCATCGGCCAGCGCGGGTAGGCCCAGCCGATCTCGGGGAAGGAGGCCGGGTCCGGGGAGGTCTGCGACTGCGCGATCAGGAAGGACACCCCGACCAGCGCCCACAGCAGCATCGTCGGGCCGAAGCGCCACATCAGGAAGAAGGCGACCCCGGCGACGAAGTACGGAGCGTAGGCCGGCTGCAGGATCTGGTTCAGCGTGCCGTTGCCGGTGACCTGGGTGAACATCGCGGCGAACACCCACAGCCAGCAGAAGTACATGACCCGCCGGTAGGTGACGCCGAAGGCGACGACGATCGCGAACAGCAGGTAGAAGCGCATCTCCGCGGCGAGCGTCCAGTACACCGGGTCGACGTCGTGGACGCCGTAGAAGCTCTGCGTCATGGTCAGGTTCATCAGAACGTCGTGGAACGCCCCGGGCCAGCGGTGTACGCCCAGCCGGGGGAGCGCGAACAGCACCACGACCGAGGCGACGACGGAGAACCAGTACGCCGGGTACAGCCGCGAGACGCGGGAGGCGCCGAACTGGCCGAGCGTGCGCCCCCAGCTGCTCATGCAGATCACGAAGCCGCTGATCAGGAAGAAGAGCTGGACCCCGAGGTCGCCGTAGGTGGCGACCGCGACCAGCGGGAACGGGGCTATGTGCCGCGGTTGGGCGATGCCCCAGGCGTAGGCCCAGTGGTTGCCGAGATAGACCCCGCCGATCGCCACCCAGTGGCGCAGCACGACCACGGCCGCGGCGATGAAGCGTATGAGGTCCAGCGCGTACAGGCGCGGGGGGCGGACGGGAGCCGGAGGCGCGGCGGCTTCGGCGGCGCTGCCGGCGGGGTCAGCGACCGCCTCGGCGCTCGCGGACGCCGCCTCGGCGGTCCCCACTGCCTCGGTCACCGACGCCACCCCGCCCACGCCGACTCCACCATCTCCGGCACGCCCAGCCGCGCCGTCCACCCCAGCTCCTCGCGGATCCGGTCGGCGGCGGCCACGGAGCGCGCCGGATCGCCCGCGCGGCGGGCCTCGACGACGCCGGTCAGTCCCGGTGCGCCGACCACGTTTCCGATGATCTCGATGATCTCGCGCACCGACACGCCGACGCCGCGGCCGGCGTTGAGGGTCAGCGCGGTCCCCGGGTCGGCGCTCAGCCGCCGCGCCGCCGCGGTGTGCGCCTCGGCGAGGTCCGCGACGTGGATGTAGTCGCGGATGCCGGTGCCGTCCGGGGTCGGGTAGTCGCCGCCGAAGATGCGCGGCGGCAGGCCGGCGTCCATCCGTTCGAAGACCAGCGGGATCAGGTTGGCCGCGCCGCGGTCCGCCAGCTCCGGGGTCGCCGCGCCGGCGACGTTGAAGTAGCGGATGTTCACGTAGGCCAGCGGCTGCGCGGCCGCGGCGGCGGCGATCAGCTGCTCGCCGATCAGCTTGGTCAGCCCGTACGGGCTCAGCGGCGCGCAGGGTGTGTCCTCGGTGACCAGCTCGACGTCCGGCATGCCGTAGACGGCGGCGCTGGAGGAGAACACCAGCGAGCGCACGCCGTGCGCGCCCATCGCGGCCAGCAGTATCCGCAGGCCCTCGACGTTCTCCTGGAAGTAGTAGAGCGGTTTGGCGACCGACTCGCCGACCCGCTTCTTGCCGGCCAGGTGGACCACGCCGGTGACGGCGTGGTCGGCCAGCGCGCGCTCGAGCGCGGCCTGGTCCAGCACCGAGCCCATGACCAGCGGCACACCGTCGGGCAGCCGGTCCTTGACGCCGGTGGACATGTCGTCCAGCACGGCCACCTCGTGGCCGTCGGCGATCAGGGCCCGCACGACGTGGGCGCCGATGTACCCGGCGCCGCCGGTCACCAGCCAGGTCATCGAGGCGATCCTCCAGAGAGCGTGGACTCCGGCTCGGGCGCCGTCAGGCGCGCCGGAACCTGCGCCGGCAGCTGCGGCACCTTGGCGGTGACCACTTCGGGCGGCAGCTGGGCGTCGCGCAGCGCCACGGCCCGGGCCAGGTCCGTGAACCGGCGCTCCAGCGTGCGGAAGCGCAGGAAGGTGTTCACGGCGAAGAACGCGAACGCGGCGACCAGCATGTACAGCAGCAGGTCCGCGCCGCGCCCGACGCCGACCTTGTGGGCCAGCCAGGTGGTGTCGTTGGGCCGCAGCACCGCGTCCAGGCTCAGCACCAGGAACACGACGAACCCGATGCGCTTGAACGCCTGCGTCCGCACCGAGTGCGAGCTGCGGATGAAGAACACGAACAACACGACCGCGACCGCGATCAGGATGATCTGGATCAGCATGAGTGCTACGCCCCTCGCTGCCGGACCGACAGGTCGAACAGTATGTTGACGCCGTTGATCAGCGACTGGCCTTTGGACCGTGAGTAGTCGGTGTACAGGATCGTGACGGGGACCTCGCGGACCCGCAATCCGGAAGCGGCCAGGAAGCCGACGATCTCCGAGGCGTGGGCCATGCCGTTCATGGTGATCCGCAGCCGGGAGGCGGCCTCGCGGTTCATCACCCGCAGCCCGTTGTGCGCGTCGCTGAGCTTGAGCTTGCGCGCGGTCGGGCTCAGCGCCACGACGGTACGCAAGACGACCCGCTTCAGCAGCGGGATCTGCTCGTTCTGCTCCAGGAAGCGCGAGCCGAGGACCACGTCGGCGCCCTCGGTGCGGGCCACGGCGAGCATGGACTGGGCGTCCTCCACCCGGTGCTGGCCGTCGGCGTCGAAGGTGACCAGGTGGCGCATGCCGGGCTGGGCCAGCGCGTAGGCGATGCCGGTCTGGAGCGCGGCGCCCTGGCCGAGGTTCACCGGGTGCCGGACCAGGTGCGCGCCGGTCTCGGCGATCCGCGCGGCGGAGTCGTCGCGGCTGCCGTCATCGACGCAGACGATGTTCGGGAACGTCGCGCGCGTGCGCTCGACGACGTCGCTGATGACGGCGCCTTCGTTGTAGACGGGGATCACGATCCACACGTCGTCGTAGTCGGTCATCGTCGCGCACCTCCTTCTGCTTGGTCCGTGCCGGGGGGATGTGCCGCCGCCAGGGCCCGACGAGACGCGACGGCTCATGGTACTTAACAATCAGCGGCGCCCGGGACGGCTCAGATCGTGCCGTTCTCCACCGCGGCGGCGATCCACGGGATGACCTCGTCGAGCATGTCCTCCAGCGAGGTGTCGGCCCGGAAGCCCAGCACCCGCTCGGCCTTCTCGGTGGCCGGCACGCGGCGCCGCACGTCGTGTTCGAACGGATCGTCGCAGACCAGGCGCAGCGGGACGTCAGGGCCCTTGATCTTGCGCCAGATCGCCTCGGCCAGCTCGGCGACGGAGTGCCCGTCCGGGGTGGACAGGTTGAAGTCGTCGTTCAGCGCCGCCGGGTGCTCCATGGCGGTGACGATCCCGCGCGCGAGGTCCCCGCCGTAGGTGTAGTGCCGGATCTGCTCGCCGGTGCCCAGGATGTGCAGCGGGTCCTGGCCCTTGACGATCTTCTGGACCAGGTCCGGCACGACGTGGCTCATCGCCAGCTTGACGTTGCCGGACAGGATCTCCTCGTCGCCCAGCGCGCGGGACTCGCCGATGCCGACGCAGTTGAACGGCCGCACGATCGTGTAGGGCAGCTTGTACTGGTCCCACGCCGCCCGCGCGAAGTACTCCACGGCCAGCTTCTGGAAGCCGTACGAGGACAGCGGCGGCGGCACCCTGCGCTCGGAGCCCTCGACCGAGGGCCACACCTCGGTGGACTCGAAGACCATCGAGGAGGACATGTACGTGACCTTCTGCAGCCGGCCGGAGCCGACGGCGTGCGCCTTGATCGCCGCGTCGCACGAGGAGGCGATGATCCGCTCGTTGGTCGCGAGCAGGTCGTAGGCGTAGGTGTGGAAGTAGGAGATGCCGCCGATCAGCGCGGCGCCGGCGATGAAGTGGTCGCAGCCGGCGAGCAGTTCGGCCATCAGCGCGGTGTCCCGGACGTCGCCCTCGTGGAAGGCGTAGTCCGGGTGGTCGTCGTAGGACTTGGTGATCTTGCCGTACTTCGAGTAGTTGTCGATCCCGACGACCTGGTAGCCGCGCGAAAGCAGCTCCTCCACGATGTAGCCGCCGATGAAGCCGGCCGAGCCGGAGACGAGGACTTTCTCAGACATGGGAGGGTTCGCTTCCTGGGTTTCAGTGCTCGGTCTTGGCACGGAGCTGCTCGACGGTCAGCGGCGGTCCGAAGGCGAACCGGTACCAGCGCAGGTACTTCGGCAGCCAGCGGCGCAGCTGGAACTGGGAGTCGCCCTGGGCGCGGTCCAGCCAGATCGTCGGGATCTCGGCGACGGGGCGGCGCAGCCGGCGGGCCTTGACGGCCAGCTCGATGCCGATCTCGAAGCCGTCGCGGGAGTCGATGCCGACCTCTCGCACGAAATCGGTGGAATACGCCTTGAAGGAGTTGGTCGCATCGCGCGTCCCCACCCGGGCGAACCGGGCCAGCGAGCGCCCGGCGGCCTGCGACATCAGGCCTTTGAGCAGCGGGCCGCCGACCTGCTGGCCGCCGGCCATGTAGCGGGAGGCGGCGGCCACCGCCACCCCGCGCTCCACCAGCCGGGCCAGGTCGTCGATCTGGCGCGGGTCGTCGCAGCCGTCGGCCATGGTCACCACCACCGCCGGGCTCAGCGCCTGGTCGATGCCGAACCGGATGGCGTTGGCCGGTCCGCGGCCGTAGGTGTTGACCAGCGCCTTGAGCCGGGGTTCGGTGACGGCGTACTTCTCTATCACCGGCACCGTGGTGTCCTCGGGGGTGTCCACCACGACCAGGACCTCGCACGGCAGCTGGACGGACTCGAAGAGCCGGTCCAGCACGGGGAGCACGTCCTCGCCCTCGTTGTACGCCGGGATGACGACCGAGACCTTCGGCCGGGCGGGATCGGCCGGCGTCATACCCGGACCCCCTCGCCCAGGACGTTCCAGATGTCGGCGACCGGCACGGAGGCCTTCAGGCCCCGGTACTCCGGGTGCGGCGCGCCGACGATGAGCAGATCCGCCTTCTCCAGGACCTCGTCCAGGCCGACCAGCGAGGGGTCGGTGGTCACCAGCGGGTCGGTGCACAGCACCTCGGCGGCCTTGAACCTCAGGATTCGCTTGAGCTTGTAGGACAAAGAGGAGCGGGTGTCGTCCGAGCCGCCCTTGAACGCCATGCCGAGGATGCCGACCGTCATGTTCGCCAGGTCGTACTGGGCGTCCAGGCGGTCCGCCACGTACAGCGGCAGACCCTCGTTCGTGGTCATCGCCGCGTAGCCGAGGGTGAAGTTGTTGTTGTGGAACGCCGCCAGCTGCATGGCGTCCTTGAACAGGCAGGGACCGGCGGCGAACCCGGCGCCGGGCATGTCGGCCGCGCGCGGGTAGTCCTGCGCCAGGCCGGCCCGGATGCGCTCAAAGTCCAGGCCGCGGTCGTTGGCCATGATGTAGAACTGGTTCACCGCGGCGAACTTGATGTAGCGCCAGGTGTTGGTGAACAGCTTGGCCAGCTCGGCTTCCTCCGGGCTCAGGTGCACGATCTTGTCGGTGAGCCGGCGGAACAGCGCCTCGGCACGCCGCTGCGCCCGCTCGGTCCGGCCGGAGACGATCTGCGGCAGCTCGAACAGCTCGGTCATGGCCCTGCCCTCGGCGATGCGCTCGGGACAGAAGGCCACGTCCACGTCCACGCCCAGGCGCGCGATCATCCGCTCGACCAGCGCGGTGACCCCCGGGTACACCGTGGAACGCAGCATCAGCAGCTGGCCGTCCCGGAAGTGCGGCGCGCAGGTCTCCAGGGCCCGCGGGATCGCGGTCTGGTCGGGATTGAGGTGCTCGTCCACCGGCGTGCCGATGACCACGATCACGTGCTCGCAGCCGGCCACCACCGCCGGGTCCGTGGAGGCCCGCAGCCGGCCGTCGGCCACCACCGCGGCGATCACCGGTCCCGCGCCCGGCTCCTCGAAGGGCAGACGCGCCTCGTTCACCGCCGCGACCGCCTCCGCGCTGATGTCGTAGACGACCACCGAGGAGCCGCGGTCGGCCAGCGCGATCGCCAGCGGCAGGCCGACGTGGCCGCCGCCGCCGATGACCACGACATCGTGGGCGAAGCCATGTCGAGTGGTTTCGTCCATTGGTTCCCTTTGTTGTGGTGAGTCAGGGGAGGAGCGGTCGGCCCACCATATGACATCGATCGGGGCGCGCGGGCAGGTTGCGCGGTGCTCGTGGCGCGCGTTGCCTGCCAGGTGCGGCGCGTGTTGAGTCAGTGGACTGCCGTGCCCTCCGCCGGGACGAAGGGTCCCCGGGCCCGGCGACGGAATCGGGGAACGGCCGCCGGCTTGCTAGCATGCGGCGTCTTTGGTGTTTCTGGCGGCCCCGGATGTGACGGAGGAGTTCCGCCGTCTCACGGGGCGCACGGTGGATGGGGTGCTGGCACATGGTGACCGACGTCGGAATGGGTCGTGACGAGGCCCTGAACGGGTCCCTCGACCCTGATCCGGGGACCGGGGACGGGGGCTCGGGGCTCCGGGACCGCGCCCTGGCCCGGGCCAAGGCCGCGTTCTACGGTCCGATCGCCGCCTACGCCGCCGCGCACGCCGTCGTCATGGCGCTGTTCGCCTGGAGCCTGGCCCACCAGCACGGCCGGTTCCTGTTCGCGCTGAGCTCCTGGGACGCCGACTGGTACACGAAGATCGCCAAGCACGGCTACGAGAACCACCTGCACTACAGCCACAGCGGCCGCATCGAACAGATGCGGATCGCGTTCTTCCCGCTGCTGCCGATGCTGGAGCGCGGGATCTCCACGACCACCGGCCTGGATCCGCACAACGCCGGCATCGTCATCTCGCTGGTGGCCTCGCTGGTCGCCGCCGTGGGCATCCACGCCGTGCTCAAGGACCGGCTGGGAAACCGCGCGGCCCTGGTCGCCGTCGCGCTGTGGGCCGCGGCGCCGCCGTCGATCTATGAGTCGAGCGCCTACTCCGAGCCGCTGTTCACGGCTGTGACGGTCTGGGCGCTGTGGGCGCTGCTGCGCCGCCGCTGGCTCACCGCCGCGGGACTGACCGTGGCCGCCGGTCTGTGCCGGTCCTCGGCGGTGACGCTGATCGGCCTGGTCTGCCTGCTGGCGCTGGTCGAGGCCGTCCGCAGCCGGGGCCGCGACTGGCGGGCCGTGGTCGCCGTGGTCCTGGCTCCCATGGGATTCATCGGCTACATGGTGTATCTCGGGATCCACACCGGGCACTACGACGCCTGGTTCAAGGCCGAGAAGGCGCCGTACTGGGAGAGCAGCTTCGACTTCGGCAAGTCGACCTGGGACGCGCTGCGCGGCCTGGCCGGCTTCGACGGCGTGCACAACGCGGACTTCCTGGCCACGGTGCTGGTCGGCGGCGTGGTCGTGACCAGCATCGTGGCGCTGTACTTCGTGATCCGCGACCGCCGGCTGCCCTGGGAGCTGGTCGCGTGGACCGTCCTCACCGTCTTGTTCAGCCTGCTGACCGGTGGCGGGTTTTCCTCAAAAGCGCGATTCCTGCTGCCCTGCTTCATCCTGTGGGCGCCGTTCGCCTCCTGGTTCGCCAAGTCCCGCACGTCCTCGATGGTCCTGGGCGTGGTCGTGATCGCTCTGGTGGGCGGATGGTTCGGCGCGTACTTCCTCGGACCGGCGAACCACATGTCGCCGTGAGCCTCGGGCGGTGACGCACTGAGGCAGTGACGCGATAAGGCAATGAAAAAGGTGAGGTGTCCGGGTCGGACACCTCACCTTTTTGTCACACCTCTGTCACAGCTTTCGCCGCCAGCCGGACGGTAGCCGGTCGGCCGTTAGTCGGTGGCTCCGCGCGGCGCGGGCGGCGACAGCACCTCGACGACGTCGGCGGGCGTGGCCACGGAGGTGCCCGCGGACGTGCCGGACTTGGCGGCCTTCGCAGCTCTGAGCGCCGGCTCCGGGAGGTTGATCTCCTTCAGGCTCCGCTGGACCGCCTTGCGCAGCCGCGGCCCGAAGGGCTTCTCGATGAACCGCTGGATGAGCCACGCCACGGCCAGCGAGGCGGCCGTCGCGACGGCCAGGATGACCCAGGCGTTCGGGTGGTGGGCCTTGCGGTACCAGACCTTGATGATCTCCTGCCCGACCGCCGAGTGGACCAGGTAGAGCGGGTAGGTCAGGGTGCCCAGGACGGTCAGCCAGCGCCAGTTCGCCCAGTCCAGCCAGCCCAGGGCGACGGCCAGCACGGCCAGGAAGAACACCGTGACCAGGATGACGCCGCCGTTCCAGCTCAGGTGCGCGCCGGTCAGCCGGCTGCCCTCCACGACCCGCGCCGCGACCTGGTGCTGGGCCAGGACCCACTGGGTCCCCAGCATCAGCCACAGCAGCGGGTTCGGCCGGTAGCGGTGCATGAGGTACATCGTGATCCCGCCGATGAAGTACGGCGAGTAGTCCTCTTGGATGATCCCGTGCAGGATCGGGCTGTTGAAGGACGGGACCAGGACCGACGCCGCCGTCCAGAGCAGGCAGAACGCCACCACGCGCCGGTAGGTGACCCCGCGCCACACCACCAGGGCGAACAGCAGGTAGAAGCGGAGCTCCAGCCACAGCGTCCAGTACACCCCGCTGGCGGAGGCCACGCCGAACGAGAAGTGCAGCATTGTCATGTTGCTGAAGTAGTCGTCGAGCCGCAGCGGGCTGCCGGCGGCCGGATTCCACACGAATATCAGGGTGGTCAGCGTGACCGCGGCCCAGTACGCCGGGTACAGCCGGGAGACGCGGGAGGCGAAGAACGACCCGAGCCCCTTGCCCCAGCTGCTCATGCAGATGACGAATCCGCTGATGAGGAAGAAGAACTCGACACCCAGGAAGCCGTACGAAGTCGCGTGGTGCTCCGAGGGGAAGATCTTCCCCGCGTCGCGCCCCCAGATGCCTTCGGTGTCGCCGAGGTAGTGGTACGCCAGAACCGCCGAAGCGGCGATGAAACGCATGCCGTCGAGCGCCGCCATCCTGTTGCGCGGAGCTTTGGGCGCCTCGACCACGGGTATCGGGACCGCCTTCGCGACCGCCACAGTGTCGGAACTCATCGTGTGGTTCACCCCCAGTGCTGGGATCTCAAGCCGGCGCCGGGTGGCCGGGTTCCCGGGCGGCGAGCATACCCAGTCAGCATAGGTGCACAGGAAACGTGTGGTGACGGGGTCGGCCGGATCGCTCGCGGGGCGTGACCGCGGCGCGCGGCGGCGCTGTGGAGACCCTCAGAGAAACGCCGAGTCGTTGGCTCACAGGTTCATCCCGTTAAGATTCGCGTGCGAAACCCAAATAACCGTCCCGAACTCAGCAGCCCCGAGAGGACGCGATGAGCGACGTAGCCGTGCAGCGGCCGGACCATGAGGCCGCCGGGCGTCCTGACGACGAGCAAACCGCGCCGGACCTCGCTCCGACACTGGTCCACCGGGTCATCACCCTGATCGCGGCCGCCGGTGTCTTCTGGGCGGTCTTCCAGGTCTTCCCGTTCCAGTCCGCCGCGCCGTACACCGGCGTGTACGTCGCGCTCGGCGCGATCGCCACGCTCGGTGTGGCGTTCACCGCGCTGGCGGCCCGAGACGTCCGGACCCTGAGCCGGGCCAACCACGTCCTGGTGGTCACCGCGGCGCTGGGCATCATCGCCTACATCGTCGGCATCATCGTCTCGGGCATCTCCTACGGCACCGACGAGGAGATCTTCGTCCAGCACTCGGCGCACCTGCTGGGCCAGGGGGTGAACCCGTACGGCGCCGACCTGACGCCGGCGTTCCACCGCTATGCGATGTCCAGCGAGTTCTACACCAAGCTGCTGGACGGCACGTACACCCACGGCCTGGACTACCCGGCCGTCCCGGTGCTGCTCACCTGGGCGGCCAACGGCCTGGTGCACGACTACCACACGGTGGCCTTCGTCTGCGGCGGCGCTCTCGTGGCGTCCATCTTCGTCGCCTACAAGCTGCTCCCGCGCGACTACCGCGGCGCGGCCACGATCATGTGCGTCGGCTTCCCGATCCTCATGGACCACGCCCGCGGCGGGGTCGTGGGCATCATCATGCTGCCGTTCCTGATGGTCGCCGTCGCCGGCTGGGAGCGCATCGGGCGCGACGGCCGGCTCACCCGCCGCGCGATCATCGCCGCGGTCTGCTTCGGCGTCGCGCTGTCGGTGCAGCAGCTGGCCTGGATGATGGCGCCGTTCTTCGTCACCGCGATCTTCCTGACCCGCTGGCCCGAGCTCGGGACCAAGGCGGCGCTGAGGGTCACGGCGCTGTTCGCGGCGATCGCCGCGGGCACGATGCTGGTGATCAACAGTCCGTTCATCATCTGGAACCCGGGCGCGTGGCTGTCGGGCGTGACCGAGCCGTTGCGCCAGAAGGCGATCGCCGAGGGCGAGGGCATGGTCGACATCCCGATCAGCCTGCACTTCGGCACCGGCAACCTGAGCATGTACTCCCTGGGCGGCCTCGCGGTCTACGCCGCGTTCTTCGTGCTGTTCGTGCTCTACTTCGACCGGCTGCGCCCGGCGTGGATCATCGCGCCGGCGCTCGCCCTGGTCTTCCAGGGCCGGCCGCTCATCGAGTACTTCGCCATCCCGGCGCTGGCGTGGGTCGTGATGCTGCTGACCTCGGAGCGCGAGCAGCCGGAGTCGGCGCGGCCGTTCCCGCTGCTCGCCGCGCGGCGGCGGATGCTGGTCGGCGGGATCGCCCTGCTGCCCGCCGTCGGCCTGTGGGCGGTGGGGCTGGCCACGCCGCAGCCGCTGAAGCTGAAGATCACCGGGGTGGTCACCAACGGCGCCCTGAACCAGATCGACCAGCTCACCGTCCGGGTCAGCAACACGACCGGCGACGCGATCGCCCCGCACTTCATGATGACGAACGGCTACTCCACGTCCTTCTGGAACGAGGTGTCCGGACCGGCGAAGGTGCCGGCGCACCAGACCTCGATGTACGTCATCTCCACGCCGGGGACCGGCTCGAGCCCGTCCATAGGCGGTGACTTCACCCTGGCCGCCGTCTCCGACGTCCCGGCGTCGGTGAGCTATGCGCCGAAGACGTCGATCACCAAGTACACCACCAGCTTCCAGGACGACCTGGGACGCCAGTACGCCGCCGGCGACACCGCGCACGTCGACGTCCAGCTGCGCGACCGGCACGGCCGGGTGTCCAAGACCAGCGGCGTGCACGTGGTGCTCAACCAGGTGGTGTTCACCGCCAGCGGCATACGGGGCAGCAACCTGACGGTGAACGGCGGTCCCGCGGGCAACCCGGCCGAGGCCGTCACCGACTCCCTCGGTGTGGCGCACTTCACCATCACGAAGAACAGCCCCACCCCGACCGGGCTGGTGCACCTGCAGGCCTGGATCAGGCAGTCCGGCTCGATCCCGACCTACGGTTACAGCCCGTTCCTGACCCAGCAGTGGCCGTAACCTGCTGAAACCGGGGCGGGATCATCACTGAGCGCAGCCTGGTGACAATCCCGCCCCGGCCGAGGTACCGTCGCATCTACGGCCCGGGCGGATCGTCCCGGGCACCTTTCCAACTCGGATCGTCCGGCACGTTCCTGCCGGTTGAAAGGGAGTGCACCATGGCTGGTGTCGTTTATCAGGACGCGTCCTGCGTCTACCCGGGCGCCGAGCGCCCCGCGGTCGACAAGCTGAACCTGGAGATCGCCGACGGCGAGTTCCTGGTCCTCGTCGGCCCGTCCGGCTGCGGCAAGTCCACCTCGCTGCGCATGCTCGCCGGTCTGGAGGAAGTCTCCTCCGGCGGCATCTTCATCGGCGACCGCGACGTCACGCACCTTCCGCCGAAGGACCGGGACATCGCGATGGTGTTCCAGAACTACGCCCTGTACCCGCACATGACCGTCGCGGAGAACATGGGCTTCGCGCTGAAGATCGCCAAGGTCGACAAGGCCACGATCACCAAGCGCGTCGAGGAAGCGGCCAAGCTGCTGGAGCTCACCGAGTACCTGGGCCGCAAGCCCAAGGCGCTGTCCGGTGGCCAGCGCCAGCGTGTCGCGATGGGCCGCGCGATCGTCCGGGAGCCCAAGGTCTTCCTCATGGACGAGCCGCTGTCGAACCTGGACGCCAAGCTGCGCGTGCAGACCCGCACCCAGATCGCCTCGCTCCAGCGCCGCCTGGGCATCACCACCGTCTACGTCACCCACGACCAGGTCGAGGCCATGACGATGGGCGACCGCGTGGCGGTGCTGAAGGACGGCCTGCTCCAGCAGTGCGACACCCCGCGCGCGATGTACGAGAAGCCGGCGAACGTGTTCGTCGCGGGCTTCATCGGCTCCCCGGCGATGAACCTCGTCGAGGTGCCGATCGTCGAGGACGGCGTGAAGTTCAACGGCCTGACCATCCCGGTCTCCCGCGACGCCCTCGGCGTGGCCTCCAGCGGCGGCGCGTCGACGCTGACCGTGGGCGTGCGCCCGGAGTCCTTCGACTTCGTCGGCGACGCCGTCGGCGCGATCGCGGTCACCGTGCACCTGGTCGAGGAGCTCGGCGCGGACGCGTTCGCGTACTGCGCGGCGACCGTCGGCGAGAACGACGTGGACATCATCGTCCGCGTGGACGCCCGCGCGGTGCCGATGAAGGGCGACACGCTCTACGTGAAGCCGCGTGCGAGCGAGACCCACCTGTTCTCCGCGAGTTCGGGCGAACGCATCGAAGCGTAAAGAAAACGACATACCGGGCCTTGTCCCGGGAGGCGCGCTGCGCGGATACCATGCCTTGGAACCAAGGCGAGGTATCCGCGCATCACCTTTGTTAGGGGCGTCGGGCACGCGCCATGGGCTGCGTCTGCAGTCTTGAGAGCATGGAGTGAACTGGATGGGTGCGGACACCGTCGTTGCCGACACGGACGAGTCAGTGCCGGGCCGAGAGACCCGCCACTGGCGCTGGCCGAGGCCCAGCCGTCCGGTGTCGTCTCTGGTGTCCGATCTCATGGGCCGTGACGTACTCGGCGTCCGTGTCGGGGTCCTGGTGCTCGTCCTGCCGGTCATCCTGGCCGGCATCGGCATGGAGCTGACCACCCGCCAGGGCTGGAACCACCCGCCGGACAGCCGCTACTACCTGCCGATGATGTCCCGCGACATGGGGCACTCCTGGGGCAGCGCGGTCCACACCGAGCGCAGCATCTCCCCGAGCTGGAACCTGTCCCCGTGGTACTTCGCGGACAACGATCCGACCTGGCAGCAGGTGCGCCTGCGCTTCCTGTACCCGGTGCTGTCGATCCCGTTCATCTGGATGTGGGGACTGTCCGGCGGCTCGATGGCGATCCCGGTGATCGGCACGGTGCTGTTCCTGTGGGCCGTCGCCCGAGTCCTGCAGCGGTTGTACGGTCCGGCGGTCGCGGTGATCGTCGTCGGCGGCTTCAGCCTCACGGTCCCGGTCAACGTCTTCACCTGGGCCGGCACCGACACGTTCGCGATGGGGTTGGCCGCGGTCATCGTGCTGAACCTGCCGATCGACCGGAGGATCGGCAAGGCGAACCTGGCGTGGCTGGGCGCGGCGTGTATCTTCATCGCCCTGACCCGGCAGGTCGGCGTGCTCGCCCCGGCGATGGCCGGCGCGGGGTGGCTGTGGGTCTTGGTGCGTGAACGCCGATGGCGCAACCGCTGGCTCGGTTCGCTGATCGTGACGGCGGCGACCACACTCGTCATGACGGCGGTCTCGATGACGGTGGTCAACGCGAACACCGCCGGCGTCATCGGCCGCGGCCAGACCACGTCCTGGGGCATCTTCCGCCAGTTCGTCCACTACCTGAAGATCGTGACCGAGCAGGCCACGACCTACATGTGGCACACCGACCGCATGCTGTACGCGCTGCTCATCGCCGCCGGCATCTCGGTCCTGGCTCGCTTCGGCTCCGACGCCACGGCGGTCTTCGTCGGCGCGGTCGCCTCGACCTACCTCATCACCGCCGGCGTCGGCTTCTCCGACCACATGCGCTACGAGATGCTGATGTTCCCGGCCGCCGCGGTCGCCGCCGGCGGCCTGGTGAGCCTGGCGATCGGCGCGTATCTGCCGAAGCCGGTGACGGAGGCGCAGACCGAGGAGGCGGACGAAGCACTGCCGGCCGCCCGCCGCTGCCGCTTCTCACTCGGCGTCGTCAGCGGCCTGGCCCGCACCGCCCCCGGCCGCTTCCTCGGCCTGCACCTGCCGCGCCAGGACCGCTGGAAGCCCCAGGTGCTCCTGAACGCGGCCGTCCTGGTGGTCGTGGTCGGCGTCTCCCTCGCCGGCTCCTGGACCTCCACCATCGCCGCCCCCGCCTCCCCGTCCTTCGACGCGGCCCAGGGCAGCGCGGACTACGCGGTCAAGCCGCTGGCGAAACCCCCGGCGGACCAGACCCTGCACATCCTGTTCGACCAGGCGACCGGCCTCGCCCACGACAACATCAACCTCCAGGGCGCCCTCGACTGGGCCCACGTCATGCGCTACCAGCCCCTCGCCCCCGACGAACCCGGCTGGAGCACCCGCGCCAAGGACGGCACAGCCCTGGTCAACCCCAACTCCATGGGCCAGGACACGAACATGGCCGAAGCCTACGGCCGAGGCCTGTCCCTGAACTCGACGGTCAAGTCCGACACCGTCAAAATCCTGACCCGCCAAGTCAGCCCCTACGGCGAAGACGTGACCTTCACCGTCCAGGACAAGTCCGGCACCCTCCACCACGGCGCCGCCACCCTGCTCTACCCGATCTGGAGCTCGCGGGACTCGAGCACGGTGACCTCGCTGGTGTTCGACGCGTCGTGAGCGGCGCGGGTCTGGAGTAACTCGGGTCTGGAGTGACTCGGGTCTGGACTGACTCGGGTCTGAGGAGGGATCGGGCCCGAGCCGCTGCGCGCGGGCGCTGCCCGGGTGTCGCGCGGATGCTTCCCCGCCACAGCTGATCCGTTTGCCGTCGCGAACGCCGCTGTGGTCGCGCTGAGGGTGCCCTGACCTGCGTCTACCTGCTCTGAGCAGGGGCGCAGATGACTATTGACGACCCATCAGATTCGGCATACGGTCCGTTCGGACCAGCGGACCGTGCGTTTGTCCCGGCAAACGCAGGCGAATGTGGAGGCGTCAGGCGATGAAGCTCGACTTGCTGTACGAGATCGACGTGCCCAAGCCCTGGGCCAAGCCGCACCCCTACGGTCAGCGCGAAGCCGAGCAGCGGGCCTATCGCGAGGCGATCGAGCAGATCAAGCTCGGCGACAAGCTCGGGTTCTCCACGACCTGGCATGTCGAGCACCACTTCCGCGAGGGCCGGTCGCACTCCCCGGCGCCGGAGGTGATCATCGGTGCGCTGTCGCAGTGCACGGAGCAGATCCGGTTGGGCTTCGGCGTGACGCTGATGCCGCACGCCTTCACGCCGCCGATGCGCGTGGCCGAGAAGGTCGCCACCGCCGACATCCTGTCCGGCGGGCGGGTCGAGTGGGGGACCGGCCGCTCCACGCCGATGGAGCAGACGGCGTTCGGCGTGGACCGCGACGCCTCCCGCGCGCAGTGGGAGGAGGCGATCCAGGCGGTCGTCGGGATGTGGGAGGAGGAGTACTTCGAGTTCCACGGCAAGTACCTGGACTTCCCGCGCCGCATGGTCACGCCCAAGCCGGTGCAGGACCCGCACCCGCCGTGCTGGATGGCCGCGACCTCCGAGGGCTCCTCGGCGGTGGCCGGCGAGAAGGGCCTGGGTCTGCTGTCCTTCTCGATCCTGCAGCCGATCCACAAGATGGCCGAGCACATCCGGCTCTACCGGGCCGCTGCCGCCGCGCCCAAGCCGATCACCCGCGTCACCACCAACCGCGTCGCGGCCTACACCCTCGTGCACTGCGAGGAGTCGATGGCCAAGTGCGAGGAGTCGGGGATCTGGGACTCGGTCTGGTGGTGGTACAAGAACATCGCCGAGTTCACCGCCGAGTGGGAGCTGCCGCACCTGTCGCAGGAGGAGCGGGACAAGGTCTTCCCCTACCTGATGCAGCAGGCCGACGGGAACTTCGACCCCAAGTCCTTCAACGACCACGACATGATCGTCGTCGGCGACCCCGAGCAGTGCTACGCCAAGATGCTCAAGTACGCCGAGCTGGGTGTCGACCAGCTGATCTGCTACGTGCAGTTCGGCTACCTGCCGCACGAGTCGGTCATGAAGACCATCGAACTGCTCGGCAAGGAGGTGCTGCCGGCGCTGGCGAAGGAGGGCGTCGAGGCGACCATCAAGCCCGCCCCGGCTCCGGCCTCCGCTCCAGCCTCCTGACACCGCGCGGACGAGAGGGCTGACTCCCATGACCCGCACGGATGACACCGAGGTCCCGGACTACCGCTCCCTGCTGAGCCTGGACGGCAAGAACTTCGTCGTGCTCGGCGCCGGGCAGGGCATCGGCCGCCAGGCGAGCCACGCGCTGGCGGCGCTCGGCGCCCGCGTGTTCTGCGTGGACCTGGACGCCGGACTCGCCGACGACATCGCCAAGGAGGTCGGCGGCGTCCCCTGGGCCGGCGACGCCATCGAGCAGGCCTCCGCCGAGCGGCTGTATCAGGACGCGGAGACTGCCCTGGGCCGCATCGACGGCATCGTGGACATCATCGGCATGGCGAAGTACGCCGGCCTGCTGGAGACCGACCGCGACAGCTGGGAATGGCACCACGGCATCGTCCTGCAGCACGCGGTCAACGCCATCCGCTTCGGCGCACCGCGCATGATCGCCACCGGCGGCGGCGTCCTGACGGTCGTCGCCTCCGTTTCCGGCATGCAGTCCGCGCCCTCACACGGCGCCTACGGCGCGTACAAGGCAGCGTTGATGTCCTTGGTGCGAACGGCGGCAGTCGAGCTGGGACCCAAGGGGTTGCGCGTGAACGCCGTGGCTCCGGGCCTGGTCATGACGCCGCGCGTGGCCGGATACCTCAGCGGGGCGGAGAAGGAGCGAGGCGCCCGCAACGCCCCGCTGCGGCGATCGGCGTTTCCGAAGGACATCGCCGAAGTCATCTTGTTCTTGTGCACAGGCCTGTCGTCGTATATCACTGGGCAAACGATCGTCGTTGACGGCGGAGTCTCGGCCAAGTTCGGGTACTCGCTGCCTGGAGAGGACTGATACGGATCGATGACGGCTCACAACGGCGTGGGGGACAGCGCGCGCACCGAAATGTCGAACGCCGACCGGAGCCAGCGCGCGGGTGCCTCCCGCCACGCCTCCGTTGAGCCCTATCTCGCGGGCTGCGCCTGGCCGTCCGGCCAGGGCGCGGCCTATCCGCGGGCCGATCCGAAGGATTTCGCCCGGCTGCCGATCGATACCTGGGGGACCGCGACGGTCCCGGTGGGTGTGCGGTTGGAGTTCGCCGGGGCGGCGCGGGCGATACAGATCGCCTACCGGACCAAGACCGCCGACCTGGGGTACCGGGGAGACGGCGCGGGGACGTTCTTCGCCGCCTATCAGGGCGAGAAGTTCATCTCCTACGCCGACGCCATGCTCGGCGACGGGATGGCGGTGCTCGACCTCGGCAAGGCGGACGAGTCGCTGCCGGTCACGGTCTACCTGCCCGAGGGCATGAAGCCGGAGATCGTGTCGCTGCGGGCCACACAGGGCGAGCTGCTTCCGGCGCCGAAGCAGCCGCGGTGGATCTGTTACGGCGACTCCATCGCCGAGGGGTGGTCCGCCTCCGAGCCGGCGCTGTCGTGGCCGGCGATCGCCGGGCGGATCCATGGTCTGGACGTGGTCAACCTCGGATACGCCGGGGCGGCGCGCGGGGAGATCGTGTCCGCCGAGCAGATCGCGGCGTTGGACTCGCCGGCGGTCATCTCGGTCAACCACGGGACGAACTGCTGGACGCGGATCCCGCACAGCGCCACCATGATGATGGCCGGGATGGACGCGTTCCTGCGGGTGGTGCGCGAGGGGCATCCGGGCGTGCCGATCGTGGTCTGCTCCCCGGTGCTGCGGCCGGACGCCGAGGAGACGCGCAACAAGCTGGGCGCCACGCTGGAGGATCTGCGCGAGGCGATCGAGGACGTGGTCGTCAGCCGCCGCGAGCGCGGCGACCGCGATCTGCACCTGGTGCGCGGCGGCGGCGTCCTGCGCGCCGAGCATCTGGCCGACGGCATCCACCCGGGCGACGAGGGGCACCGGATCATGGCGCGGGCGTTCGGGGACCCCGTCGCCGAGCGAGCGACGAGAGAGTAAGAGGATAAGGACCATGGCGCGTCCGGCCCCGGCGGTGGACCGCACGGTGGCGGTGCTGAACCTGCTCGCCGCGCACCCCGACACGGCTTTCTCGCTGTCGGAGATGTGCCGCAGGCTCGACATCAACAAGGCCACCGCGCACGCGATGCTCACGGCCCTGGCCGAATCCGGCTTCCTGCTGCGCAACCCGCGCGACAAGTCCTACACCCTGGGCCCGGCGCTGATCGCCCTGGGCTCGGCCGCCGCCGCGCGCCGCCTGGAACTCGTGGAGTTCGCCCGCGCGCCGATGCAGACCCTGGCCGCCGCCACCGGTCTGCAGTGCGTGGTGTCCTCGGCGATGGGGGAGGAGATCGTCTTCCTCGCGGTGGCCGGCGAGGTGGTCCCCTTCGGCCCGCACGTCCGCGTCGGCCAGCGCATCCCGCTGGCGCCGCCGATCGGCACCGTGTTCATGGCCTGGTCGCTCCCCGACGACGTGGACAGCTGGCTCAACCGCAGCACCACCGGCAAGCCCTTGGCCGAGCCGGAACTGGAGCGCTTCCGCAACGGCGTCCGCGCCGTCCGCCGCCGCGGCTATTCGGTCGGACTGGAGCCGGACGTGCTCGGCGTGCGCCTCGGGCAGTCGCTGGACGACCACGAGGCCGTGCCGCCGCTGCTCGCCGAGCTGTCGCACACCTCGTACCTGATGGACGACTTCGGCGGCAGCACCCACCGCATCGGACACCTCGCGGCACCTGTCTTCGGTCCGGACGAGCGGGTGGCGATGGTGCTGACGCTCTACGGCTTCCAGAAGCAGCTGAGCGGCACGGACATCGACGCCCTCGCGACGCGTTTGACGGCCACCACCCGGGAGATCACGTTCGCCGTGCGGGGACGGCATCCGGATCTGCGGGTGAGCGGGCTGCTGGACTGAGGGGGCGGCTCGGCCGCGGTCGTGGGGAGGCCGCGCGCGGGTCGGGTGGAAGTCGTGTGCGGGGCGTGTGCGGCGCATTGGGAAATGCTTTGGCTATTCCGCCTGCCGTTTGAGGACCGTGACTCAGTGTGTATCAGATCCCTGAGCGACGCGGACATCGACGCGTTCGCACGACGCGAAGGGTGGGGTTTTGCGTACTGACAACGGGAACCACGGGGGACACGCACGACGGCTGGCGATGGCGGGAGCCGCGGCCTTGACCGCGCTGTCCTGCGCCATGCTGAGTGGGGGACCGGCGGCGGCTTCGGTTTTGCCGGCGCCCTATGGGGATCTCAACGCGGACGGGAACATCGATCTGCTCTCGGTGTCGTCCACCGGAGCTCTCCAGTACTGGGCCGGGAGCGGGACCGGCAGCGTCGCGAGCCCTGTCGCCGAACCGTCGGCGGGGGACTTCACCGGCGACGTGATCGAGGGAGCCGGCAACTTCAACCGGAGCTCCTACCAGTCGCTGTTCCTCTACTCCAGCGCCACCGACCACGCGTATGTGGAGCTCGGCGACAACACCGGCCAGTTCTCCACGGCGAACGAGGTCGTCGTGCCGCCGCCTTCGGGCGAGGCCTCCTGGCCGGTCATCACGCAGCTGGTCTCGCCCGGCGACATCACCGGCCACAACCGGGCAGACCTGGTGGCCAGGGTCGGCGACCAGCTGGAGGTCATCCCGAACGTCGCGCTGGGTCACTACGGCGCCCCGGTCGCGGTCGCCGGCTCCGGATGGAGCGGGCGCACCGTCATCGGCGTCGTCGACGCGACCGGCGACGGGATCAAGGATCTGATCGCCCGCGACGACGCCACCGGTGTCGTCTGGCTCTATCAGGGTGTGGCCGGCGGGACGTTCGGGGACGAGACCACGCGCGTGCAGATCGGCACGGGCCTGGACGCGGCCGACTATCCCTTCGTCATCACCAAGGGCGACGCCGACGGCGACGGACACGCGGACGTCTACGCGGTCGGCGCTTCCGGCGGGCTGTATCTGTCGGCGGGCAACGCCGGCGGCGGCTTCGGCGCGCCGACGCTGGTGAGCAGCGACCCGGCATGGACCGGAATCACCGCTCTCGGCTGAGTTCTCCCCTCCGGGACCGTCCGCAGAGCGAGATCCGGCTGTGATCTCGCTCTGCGACGCTGGGACGCATGGCCACCTTCACCTCTTACGACGGCACCGATCTGTCCTACCGCGAGGAGGGCGCCGGCGACCCGCTGGTCTGCCTGCCCGGCGGTCCGCTTCTGTCCTCGACCTACTTCTTGGACCTCGGCGGTCTGCCCGCGTCACGGCGCCTGATCATGCTCGAACACCGCGGTACCGGCGCGTCGGCTGTACCGCAGGATCCTGAGACGTACCGCATCGACCGCATGGTCGCCGACGTCGAAGCCCTGCGCGTGCACCTCGGCCTCGAGCAGCTGGACCTCCTCGCGCACTCCGCCGGCGCCAACCTCGCGATGCTCTACGCCACCGCGCACCCGGACCGGGTCAGCCGCCTGACACTGATCACGCCGGGCACCCGCGCGGTCGGCTTCGCGCCGACGCCGGAGGCCGTCCGCGAAGAACTCCTCACCCGCGTCGGCGAACCCTGGTACCCGGCCGCGTGGGAAGCCCTCCAGCGCATCGAAGCCGACGAGGAATCCGACGAAGACTGGGACGCGATCACCCCCACCTACTACGGCGCCTGGACCCCCGCCGCCCAAGCCCACGCGGCACTCCTCCTCGAGAGCGACGAGGAGAAGCAGGACCTGCACTTCGCCAAGGGCGCCTTCGACCCGGAAGCCACCATCGCCGCACTGGCCACCCTCGACCTCCCGATCCTGATCCTCGCCGGCGCCCGCGACCCGGGCCCGACCCCGGACCGCGCCCGGGAGCTGGCGGACTTGTTCCCCAAGGCGCAGGTCCGCTTCGAGATACAGGCGGGCGCCGGCCACTTCCCCTGGGTCGACGACCCGGCGGCGTTCGGCGCGGTGGTGACGGACTGGCTGGCGGAGAAGTAGCCGGACAAGAAGCCTGACGGGTAGCAGGACAAAAACGGTCGACCGGGCAGCCGGTCGGCCGTTTTTCGGCGTCTCTGGCTGATGAAGCGCCAGTTTTCCGCGCCGCCGCCTGCGAAGCCCGCCCCTACCCCTCGTCCAGCAACGGTGGCGCGATGTCGTCGAAGACGTCGCCCGGGCCGGGGTTCTCAGGGTTCGATGATCCGCCGAAGTGGTTCATCACGCCCCATACCGCGTTCAGGGCTGTGGTCACGGCGCCTTCGGCCCAGCCGGCGGTCCAGGAGATGTCGTCGCCGGCGAGGAACAGGCCGCGTTGGTGGTCGGGGAGGTCGTTCTGCATGAAGTGCGTGTAGAGGCGGCGCTGGTAGCGGTACTGGCCGGGGAGGTTCGCCTTGAAGGCGCCCATGAAGTACGGCTCCGTCTCCCAGGAGACGGTCAGGGGGGTGCCGATGATGTGCTCTCGGATGTCGACGTCCGGGTAGATCTCCGCCAGGGAGCCGAGGACTACCTCCAGGCGTTCCTCGCGGGAGAGGGGGACGAACTTCATCGAGTCGTCGACCCAGGTGTAGGACAGGCACATCACGGCCGGCTTGTCCGGGCCGTCGTCGAGGAGGTACACGCCGCGGGGCATGCGGTCGGTCAGGGTCATCGACAGGGCGTCGCGGCCGGGGTCCAGGGGCGAGGGGTCGCGCCAGAACGGGCGGTCGACGACCACGAACAGCTTCGAGGCGCCCATGTAGTGCGAGCGCTCGACCGCGGTCCAGACGTCGGTGGGCAGCAGGGCCTCGTGCACCTTGATCTTGGAGAGCATCATCCAGCTCTGCGCGGTGAACACAGCGGCCTGATACGTGCGGATCTCGTTCGCGGCGTCGACGACGGTGATGCCGTGCCGGGTGCGGTACAGGCGGGTCACGGCGGGGCGCGGGATGCCGTTCTCGTGCAGGGAGCGCACCGAGGTGCCGGCCGGCCAGTGCGCGAGGGTGTCAGGAGCCTGCGACCACAGGGCCAGCGGCAGTTGCTGGCAGCCGCCGACCACGCGCCGGTGGTGGTCGTCCGCGCCGGTGTAGACGACGCGCAGGATTTCCAGCATCGAGTTCGGGAAGTCCGTGTCCCAGCCGCCGGTGCCGAAGCCCACCTGGCCGAAGACTTCGCGGTGGCGGAAGGACTTGAAGGCCGGGTTCGCCGCCAGGAAGCCGTAGAAGGAGGTGTCGTCCAGGCGCGGCACCAGGCGGGCCCAGATCTCGCGCACCGTCGCGACGTCCCGCTCCCGGATCGCCTGCTGCATCGCGGAGAACTCCGCGCCGTGCGCCGGGTCGTCGAGGGCGTCGGCCCAGGCGTCGGCGACCTCGTGGTAGATCGCCGGCAGGTCGTCCAGGGTGCGGGCGTAGTGGCTCTCGCCCTTCAGATCGATGACCGTGGACGGCGTCGCGGCGTCCAGCGGGTTCGGGAAGGGCTCGGTGCGCAGCCCCGCGCGGTCGAAGTAGGAGAACAGCGTCGTCGAGGACGGCGGGAACCGCATCGCGCCCATCTCGGCCATCGTGCCCGGCACGCCGGGGAACGGCGTCGAGCGCATCCGGCCGCCGAGTTCGTCGGCCTCGTACACCACCGGCTTGAGCCCCAGCTTCAGCAGCTCGTGCGCGGCCACCAGCCCGGACAGGCCGCCGCCGATCACCGCGACCTCGCTGCCGCGCACCGCCTCGGGCACCGAGCCGAGCCCTGCCGGGTGCGCGGCGTAGTCGTCGTAGGCGAACGGGAAATCCGGGCCGAACATGGTGATCGGCTTGTGCGAGTCGCAGTGCACGTGGTCGGTGACCTCGTGCACGGTGGCCGGGACGGCGGACGTCACTTCTGAGCTCCGTACAGGTCGGTTCGTCGGTCTTGCAGATAGGTGTTCAGGTCGCGGGAGGCGGCCAAGTCCGCCGGGTCCACGTCGGCCAGCAGCAGCTCCTCGTGGTCGCCGCCGACCGCCAGCTCGCGGCCGTCCGGCGCGACCACGCGCGTCTCGCCGGCGTAGACGAAGTCGCGCTCGACCCCGACCCGGTTCACGTACGCCACGAACAGCTGCGACTCGATCGCCCGCGCGGGCACGATCTGCCGCGGCACGTACTCGTACGGCCGCATCAAAGCGGTGGGCACCAGCAGCAGCTGCGTCCCGGCGTCGGCGTGCGCGCGCACCGGCTCGGGGAACTCCACGTCGTAGCAGATCAGGAAGCCGACCCGGATACCGTCCAGATCGGCCTGCACCACCAGCTCCGACCCCGGCGCGAACGCCGCGCGGTCCACGTCGCCGAACAGATGCGTCTTGCGGTAGTTGGCCTTGGACGCGCCGTCGCCGCCGATCAACTGCACGGCGTTATAGACGACGCCGTCGCCGTCCCGCTCGGGATAGCCGTAGAGGATCGCGATCCCGTGCTTGGCGGCGATCGCCGAAATCTCCTGCTGCGCGGGCCCGAAACGCTCCTCGGCCAGCCCGGCGACCACCTCGGCGCCCAGGTTGTAGCCGGTCAGGTACATCTCCGGCGTGATGAGCAGGCGAGCGCCGCTCTCCGCGGCCCGGCGCGCGGTGTCGTCGAGCGCCGCCAGGTTGGCGCGGCGGTCGGCGACGGGATCCGGGGCGCCGTCGGGGTGATCGGTCGCCGGAGCTTGGAGGCAGGCCAGCCGCAGGGTCATGGCCACCAGCCTAGGACCGCCTCGGCGGATCGCATCTCGCCGCGGTGGCGCGGGTGGCACCCCCGATTCGACATGCGGTCAGGCCGGTCCTGTCGGTCCTGTCGGTCCAGCAAGCCGGGCCCGCCGGGTCGGTCAGTCCCGCACCCAGAAGTCGAACAGATCGGCGCCCGGCTTGAACCCGGCGGCGCGCGCCACCTCGGCGGCCTCCTGGAAGCCGCGGCCGACGGCGTCGGGCACGTGCGCGTCGGACGCGAACGACACGCCCTTGCCGCCCTCCTGCCGCCACCACCCGACCACCCGCGGGTCCAGCGGGATCCGGGTGTTGAACTCCATGAGCTTGTCGGCGCGCGCCAGCGTCCGCAGCACCAGGCGGATGTCGTCCTCGAACGCCAAAAGATCGAAGGGAGTCTTCTCGTGCGGCCAGTACCGCACCGGGTAGTCGATGTGGGTGAGCACTTCGAACCCGTCGTACTCCTCGATCAGCCGCACCGCCTCGGCCAGGTAGCCGCGGTACTGCGCGCTCGGGTCGGCGCGCTTGATGCTCACCCCGATGTCGGCGTAGTCCTCGTCGCGTGCCGAGGCGGTGTGCAGCGAGGCGAGGATCCGCTGGAACCCGCCGCGCTTCAGCAGATCCGCGGTCTCCTCCGGGAACCAGTGCGCCTCGCTGAGCTCCACGCCGGACAGGACGCGCAGCGTCGGGAAGCGGTCGCGGCAGCGTTCCAGCGTCTCCAGGTAGCCGGTGAGGTCGATCCGCGGCGGCGTCAGGATGCTGCGACCGTCCACCAGCTCGACGTAGGGCTTCCACTGGTCGGGGAAGAAGCTCTCCGGCGTCATCTCCGAGATGCTGAAGTCCGCGTGCTCGGTGAAGGCGATCGAGGGCAGCCCGATCTCGACCGCGCGCTCGCAGGTGCGCTCCATGGAGCCCGCGAGCGCGTCCCAGGAGTACTCGCTGTGGACGTGGTTGTCGGGTGGCAGCACCGGAAGTCCCCCTCAGAACGTGGCGCGGGCGGGCGAGCGTACGGCCGGACGGAAGATCGCCGCGGCTCCGAGCCTAGCCGCACGATCCGGACCTGCCCGAAGCGCCCCGATGGGTCCGCCGGGATGCGCCGTCCCCGCCGGTACACGGACCATCGGACCATGGCGAGACGGGATCTTCGGCCGAACCTGCGGCGGCGTACCGGCCGGTCGGCTGTCCGCGCCGCTGCCGGTGCCGCGCTGTGCGTCGGCGTGCTCGGAGCAGGGGTGCTCGGAGCAGGCGTAGCGGGTCCAGCGGCACCGGTTCCCACCCCGCCACCGCCTGCTCCCACCCCGCCTCCGCAGACGCCGCCCCAGCTGACCCAGACGGAGGTGAACGCAGCCGTCGGACAGCTCGACGGCTTCGTACAGAACGCGATGAGCAAGACCGGCGTGCCCGGCGTCGCTGTCGGCGTCGTCTACAAGGACGCCGTCGTGTTCGCGAAGGGGTACGGGCTGCGCGAGATCGGCAAGAGCGCCAAGGTCGATCCCGACACCGTCTTCCAGCTGGCATCGGTCTCCAAGTCCTTGGCGTCCACCGTGGTCGCCGGAGCGGTGGGGCACAAGGTCGTGGGCTGGGACGACCCGATCGTCGCCCACGATCCGGGCTTCGCGCTCAAGGACCCCTACGTCACGGCGAACGTCACCATCGCCGACATGTTCTCCCATCGCAGCGGACTGCCGGGCTTCGCCGGCAACCTGCTGGAGGACCTCGGCTACTCGCAGGCCTACATCCTGCAGCACCTGCGCCAGGAACCGCTGTCCCCGTTCCGCTCGAGCTACGCCTACACCGACTACGGCTTCACCGAAGCCGGGGAGGCGGTCGCGGACGCGGCGAAGACCTCGTGGCCGGATCTGGCGCAGAACACGCTGTTCAAGCCGCTCGGGATGGACCACACCAGCTACCGGCGCTCGAGCTATGACCAGGCTTCCGACAAGGCATCGGCGCATGTCCAAGAGGACGGCCGCTGGCGCGTCTCGACGACCGCGAACGCCGACCGCCAGGCACCGGCCGGCGGCGCCAGCTCGAGCGTCGACGATCTCCTCAAGTGGGTGCGCCTGCAACTGGACAACGGCGTGCGGGACGGGTCGCCGCTGATCGACGCCGCGGCCCTGGACGAGACGCGCATCCCGCACTCGGTGATCTCCGCGCCGCGCGCTCCCGCCGGTCCGCCCGGGTTCTACGGGCTCGGCTGGAACGTGAACTACGACGACCGCGGACGCCTGCGCCTGAACCATTCCGGCGGCTTCAACCTCGGCGCCGCGACCACGGTCACGCTGCTGCCCAGCGAGTCGCTCGGCATCGTCGTGCTGTCGAACGGGAATCCCATCGGCGTGCCCGAGGCGGTCGCCGCGTCGTTCTTCGACCAGGCCGAGAACGGTCGGCAGACCGTGGACTGGCTGGGGCTGTTCGGCAAGGTGATCCCAGCCCAACTGAACGCCGGCGTCTCACCGACGGACTACACCAAGATCCCCGCCGACCTCACACCTGCGAAGGCGGCGGCCGCCTACGGCGGCACGTATGCCAACAGCCACTACGGTCCGCTCACCGTCACCGCCGACGCGTCCGGCAATCTGAGCATGGTGCTCGGACCGCAGAAGATGTCCTTCCCGCTGACGCACTACACCGGTGACACCTTCAGCTATCTGACGCGCGGTGAGAACGCGGTGGGACGCTCCGGGGTCACCTTCCACACCGGTTCGGGTGGCGCCGTCACCGGCGTCACGCTGGAAAACCTTGACGCGGAAGGCGGTCTGGGCACCTTCACCCGCTGACCTCCGGTCCGGAAGCGCCTGCGCAGTCCGGCGTCTCAGCGTCCTTGCATCGCCAGCAGCGTCACCAGGTCGTAGGCGACGTGCGCGGCGGCGACCGAGGTGATCTCGGCGTGGTCGTACGGCGGCGCCACCTCGACCACGTCGGCGCCGACGAGGTTCAGCCCGTCCAGGCCGCGCAGGATCTCCAGCAGCTCGCGGCTGGTCATGCCGCCGGCCTCGGGGGTGCCCGTGCCGGGGGCGTGCGCCGGGTCCAGGACGTCGATGTCGATCGAGACGTACAGCGGCCGGCTGCCGATCCGCTCGCGCAGCGCCTGCACGACGGCGTCCACGCCCTGGCGCATCACGTCCGCGGACGTCACGATGCCGAAGCCCATGCGCTGGTCGTCGCTGAGGTCCTGTTTGCTGTAGAGCGGGCCGCGCGTGCCGACGTGTGCCACCGCCGAGGAGTCGAGGATGCCTTCTTCGAAGGCGCGGCGGAACGGCGTGCCGTGCGTGTACGGCGCGCCGAAGTAGGTGTCCCAGGTGTCCAGGTGCGCGTCGAAGTGCAGCAGCGCCACCGGACCGTGCCGGCGCGCCATGGTGCGCAGCAGCGGCAGGGCGATGGTGTGGTCGCCGCCGATGGTCACCAGCTTGGAGCCGGCGCCGACCAGCTCGCCGGAGTGCGCCTCGATCTGTTCCAGCGCCTCGTCGAGCAGGAAGGGGTTGATGGAGATGTCGCCGGCGTCGGCGACCTGCACCGCCTCGAACGGCGAGAAGTCCAAGCCGGGGTTGTAGGGCCGCAGCAGCCTTGAGGCCTCGCGCACCGCCGCCGGGGCGAAGCGGGCGCCGGGGCGATAGGAGACCCCGGAGTCGAAGGGGGCGCCCAGCACCGCGACGTCCGCCTTCTCGCCCGCCGGGAGCTGGTCCAGGCGCGGCAGCCGCGCGAACGTCGCGAAGCCCGCGTAGCGCGGGGTCTTCGAGGAGTCGACCGGTCCTATCGGTGCCGGACGTTCCGTGCTGCCGCCTTCAGTGCTCGCCATTGAGCTGTTCTCCTAGCTAGGTGGTGCGGTCGTGCGGTGGTGCGGCCGTGCGGTGGTGCAGAGACGCAGAGGTGCGATGCCGCGGTGGTGCTCGATCGGTTCGGTCAGCCGCGCGCTTCGGCGCGCCGCCGGTTGACCTCGTACAGCGCGATCCCGGCTGCCACACCGGCGTTCAGCGACTCGGTCGTGGAGGCGATCGGGATCGAGACGGTGACGTCGCAGAGCTCGGACACCAGCCGCGACATGCCCTTGCCCTCGGATCCGATGACCAGGCACAGCGGCTCGGTGGCGATCTCCAGCTCGTGCAGCGGCACCGAGCCGTCGGCGGCGAGGCCGGCGACCATCACGCCCTGCTTCTTGTACGCCTCCAGCGCGCGGGTCAGGTTCCCGGCGCGGGCCACCGGCAGCCGCGCGCCGGCACCGGCCGCGGCCTTCCACGCCCCGGCGGTCATGCCCGCCGCCCGGCGCTCCGGCACGATCACGCCGTGCCCGCCGAAGGCCGCGACCGAACGCATCACGGCGCCGAGGTTGCGCGGGTCGGTGACGCCGTCCAGCGCCGCGAACAGCGGGGTGTCGCCGGCGGCGAACACCTCCTCCAGGAGGTCGTCCGGGTGCGCGTACTCGTACGGCGGCATCACCAGCATCACGCCCTGGTGCAGCGTCCCGTTGGTCATCCGGTCCAGCTCGTGGCGCGGAGCCTCCAGCAGCGGCACGCCCAGCTCCGTGGCCAGCCGCATGGACTCGCGGACCCGGTCGTCGCTGTCGATGTACTGCGCGATGTACAGCGCCTTGGCCGGCACGTGCGCGCGCAGCGCCTCGACCACGGAGTTGCGGCCGGCGACCTGCTCGGCCTCGCCCTTGCCGGGCGTGCGCCGCGCCGGACGGGACGTGCCGCGGGTCCCGGCGCCGGAGCGCGGGTTCGAGGCCGCGGCGGAGCGCTTGGCCGCCGACTTCGCCCGGCGCGCGGCCGGATGCCCGGTGCGCTCCTCGGCCTTCGGCGTCGGGCCGCGGCCCTCCAGGCCCTGGCGGCGCTGGCCGCCGGAGCCCTTCTGCGCGCCCTTCCGGGAACTCGACGCGCCCGGCTTGTTGGCCCGGCCGCCTGCGCCGCCACCCTTGGTCGCCATGATGTCCTTACCTTCGTGAAGTTCCTGCTCAGGAGTCGTGCCCCCGCTCCACGCTACCTGCAGCGCGGCGGGGGCACGGTGGGGGAGGGCCGCCTAGGCGACTGCCTGCCTCGTTGGTCAGCCGGCGGATTCCCTATTGGTTGACAGACCAGCGCGGACCGCTCGGTGTGTCCTCGACGGTGACGCCGGCCTGGGACAGCCGGTCGCGGATGGCGTCGGAGGCGGCGTAATCCTTGCGCTCGCGCGCTGCCTGCCGCTGCTCCAGCGCCACCTTGACCAGAGCGTCGACCACCGGCCGCAGGTCCGTGCCGGACCCGGCGGCGCCGTCCGCCCCGGCCCACGGTTCGGCCAGCGGGTTCAGGCCGAGGATGTCCAGCATCCGCAGCACCGAGGCCAGGTGGGTGGCCACGCCTTCCTTGTCGCCGCCGGCCAGGGCGGTGTTGCCCTCGCGGACGGTGGTGTAGAGCACGGCGACCGCGCCGGGGACGCCGAAGTCGTCGTCCATCGACTCGGCGAACGCCGCGGGCACCCGCGCCGCCGCCTCCGTCGGGCCGACGGTCTCCAGGGCCCGGGTGACGAAGCCCTCGATGCGGGAGTACGCGGCGTCGGCTTCGCGGAGCGAGTCCTCGGTGTACTCGATCATCGAGCGGTAGTGCGGGGTTCCGAGGTAGTAGCGCATGACCACCGGCCGGTACTGCTTGGCCAGTTCGGTCACCAGCACCGAGTTGCCCAGCGACTTGGACATCTTCTCGTTCTTGAGAGTGACCCAGCCGTTGTGCATCCAGTAGTTGGTGAACTTGTCGCCGAACGCGTGCGACTGCGCCTGCTCGTTCTCGTGGTGCGGGAAGATCAGATCGACGCCGCCGCCGTGGATGTCGAAGTTCGTGCCCAGATAGCGGTGCGCCATCGCCGAGCACTCCAGATGCCAGCCCGGACGCCCCGGACCCCACGGCGTGTCCCAGAAGGGTTCGCCCGGCTTCGAGGCCTTCCACAGCGCGAAGTCGTGCGGGTCCTCCTTGTGCGTGGTCGGCGCCACGTCCTCGGCCGGCTGCTCCTCCAGGTCGTCCACGCTGAAGTGGGCCAGTGCGCCGTACGCGGGCAGGGAGCGCACGCGGAAGTAGACGTCGCCGCCGGCGGCGTAGGCGTGGCCGTCGTAGATGAGCTTGTGCATCATCGCGACCATCTCCGGGATGTGCCCGGTCGCCCGCGGCTCGACCGACGGGTCCTCGCAGCCCAGCAGCCGGTAGGCCTGCTGGAAGGCGTACTCGTTGGCCTGCGCGACCCGCCAGGTCTCCACCTTCTGCTCGGCCGCCTTGCGGATGATCTTGTCGTCGATGTCCGTGACGTTCCGCACGAACGTGACCGCGTACCCGCGGTACTCGAGCCAGCGGCGGGCGATGTCGAAGGAGACCCCGGAACGGATGTGGCCGATGTGCGGCGGAGCCTGGACGGTCGCGCCACACAGGTAAATCGAGACCTTGCCTGGCGTGACGGGTACGAACTCGCGCGTCGCTCGCGCGGCGGTGTCATACAGGCGGAGAGTCATTCTCCAAGGATACCGGGAGGTGGAAGGCGAAATTGCTCCTTGTTGGGTTGTGCTTCCATAGGGTGGTGACGCGTCAGAATCGGGCTCCGGCGAAATTGCTCCTGATATTGGGGGCACTTTCCATGTTCGGGCCGTTGTCGCTCGACATGTACCTGCCGGCGCTGCCGGATCTGGCGCATTCCTTTCGGACGCCCGAGGCGAACGTCCAGCTGACGTTGACCGCCTGCATGATCGGCCTCGCGGTCGGACAGCTCGTCGCCGGTCCGATGTCCGACGCGTGGGGACGCAAGAAGCCGCTGGCGATCGGACTGATCGCCTATGCGGCTACTTCTCTGTTCTGCGCCGTCGCCCCGGATGTGTACTCGCTCACCGCCGCGCGGCTGCTGCAAGGGCTTGCGGGAGCCGCCGGACTGGTGATCTCGCGGGCGATGGTGCGCGACCTGTACGAAGGCGACGCGCTCACCAAGTTCTTCTCGACTCTGATGCTGGTGAACGGTCTCGCGCCGATCTTGGCGCCGGTCATCGGCGGTCAGCTGACCCGCTTCATGAGCTGGCGCGGGGTCTTCATAGTGCTCGCGGCGATCGGCGTCGCGCTGCTGGCTGCCACAGTCCTCGGGCTGAAGGAGACGCTGCCCGCGGCCTCGCGCGGCACCTCCGGCGGCGGACTCCCGGCCACCCTGCGCACGTTCCGAGTCCTGATGCGCGACCGCGGCTTCATGGGCTACATCCTGACCGGCGGCTTCGCCTTCGCGGCGATGTTCGCCTACATCTCCGGCTCGCCGTTCGTGCTGGAGAACATCCATGGTCTGAGCAAGCAGCAGTTCAGTCTGGTCTTCGGCACCAACGCCCTGGGCATCATGATCGCCGGTCAGGCCGGCGGCCGGCTGGTCGGCCGCGTCGCCCCGGCGCGGCTGCTCGGCGCCGGGCTGGTGATGTCCTTCGGCGGCAGCACGATTCTGCTGATCGCGACCGCCGGGTTCGGCGGCAGCCTCCCCGGGACGCTGCTCGGGCTGTTCCTGATGGTGTCCTCGATCGGCGTGATCATGCCGCAGGTGACGGCGCTGGCGCTGTCCGGGTACGAACCCGCGGTCGCCGGCGCCGCGTCGGCGATGATCGGGACCGGGCAGTTCCTGTTCGGGGCGATCTTCGCGCCGCTGACCGGACTCGGGAGCAAGACGAGCGGGATGCCGATGGCGATGGTGATCTTCGGCCTGAGCGCCGCGGCGGTCGTGATGCGCGCGTTGTTGGTGCGGACGCCCCGGATCGAGAGCGAGCCGATCGTGGAGCCCGCGGTGGCCTGAGCCGCCCGCCTACTCCGCTGCCCGGACCGTCTTCTGGGTACCGCCGCGCCGCACCGGATTCAGTTCCGGCGCCTTGCGGTGCAGCGTCAGCCGTCCGACCAGGTGGCTGATCAGCCCGACGGTCAGCGTCGAGCCGCCCTGGACGTGGCCGAGCGAGCTTCCGGTGATCATGAAGACGTGCGCGGCGATCGTCATCAGCAGCGCCACCCGGGTCTTCGTGTCCTGCCACAGGTACTCGACCAGGTACCGCCACAGATCGCGTCCGGCTTTGCGCGCCGGGCCGATCAGGCAGCCGCCCAGCACCAGCACCACGGCCAGCGGGATCAGGAACCTGGTGTCGAAGCCGGGGATGGCGACGCCGCCGAAGGCGACCAGCCAGCCGGCCGCCGCGCTGAACTCCATCGAGCGCAGGACCAGATTGCCGACGTGCGCCAGGCTGTCGTCGTCCGGGCCGGGGCGGGAGGCCAGCACCGCCTCGAGGTCGGCGACGAGGCCGACCGACTCGGGAGTCTCTCTGGGCTCCTTGGATTCCCCGGCTTCTTCGGACTTCCCGGATTCCCCGGACTCCTCGAAGGCCTTGGCGACCGCCTCCTCGAACTCCCGCGCCTCCGACGCCGACTCGGGATCGAGCTCGGCGGCCATCTCGCTGGCCCGCCGCGCCTGCTCCGCCGCCCGCGACAGATCGCCGCTGGCCTCCAGCGCCGCCGCCAGGCTCGCACGGCTCTGCCAGACCCGCGGTCCCAGCCGGACCGCCTGCTCCGCCGCCGCGACCGCCTCGTCGAGCCGGTCCAGCAGCCGCAGTGCCGAGGCGCGCAGGCGGTAGCCCCACTCGTCGCCGGGGGCGAAGGTCACGACCCAGTCCGCGGCGCGCAGCGCCTTCTCGCCGTCGCCGGTCTCCAGGTACACCGCGGCCAGTGCGCGCCAGACACGCACGTCCTGGCTGCCGGCCACGATCAGCTCGTTGAGGACGTCCAGGGCTTGCTGGCGGCGGCCGAGTTCGGCCAGCGCCTCGGCGCGGGCGATGTGCCGTCCGACCTGCTCCGCCGTGAGCGCCGCGGCCGGTGCCGCGACCGCCGCCGGCGCGGCGGGTTCCGCCGGAGCCGGAAGGGGAACGTACTTCACGACCATGGTTTCCTCGAGATCGGCCGCCCCGGCCGGGTCGTCCTCGGCGCCGGCGCCGACCACCTCCCCGGCCGCGCTGACGGCTGCCCGGACCTCGGCCTTGATGGCCATGTCCGTCGTCGCCGCCGGATACCAGACCTCTTGCTCGCCCGATTCGCCGGACATCCGCCAACCCCCTCGTCCGGGCGCGCCGCCCGTCGTCAGTCGCCTGGTATACCCCACCGGCGCGCCGCGAGGCCAGAGGCGGACCGGGGTGGCGGGTCGGACGTGCGATGATCGGGACCAGACAGGGAAGGACGCCCGAGGTGACAGTGGCACTGCCTGAACGAGCCGAGCGCACGCCCCGCCCAGGCGCCTCGCGCCACGACGTCGTCGTGGTCGGCGGCGGCCACAACGCCCTGGTGGCCGCGGCCTTTTTGGCGCGGGCCGGGATGCGTGTCACCCTGCTGGAACGGCTGGACGCCGTCGGGGGCGCCGCGGTCAGCGCCTCGCCCTTCGCCGGCGTCGACGCCCGGCTGTCGCGGTACTCCTACCTGGTGTCGCTGCTCCCTTACACGATCGTGCGGAACCTGGAACTGGTCGTCGAGCTGCGCAGCCGCCCGGTCTCCTCCTACACGCCGGTCCGCCGCTCCGGCGCCGACACCGGCCTGCTGGTCGAGCGCCGCCCCGGCGCCGCGACCCAGGACAGCTTCCGCAAGCTCACCGGGGGCGAGGCTGAGTACCGCGCCTGGACCCGGTTCTATGAGCAGCTGGGCAAGCTGGCCCGGGCGCTGTCCCCGACGCTGTTGAACCCGCTGCTGGGCCGCGGGCAGCTGGAGGCGCTGGCCCGCGAGGAGGGCGCCGGACAGGCCTGGGAGTGGGTGTTCGAGCAGCCGATCGGCGCGGCCGTGGAGCGTTTCTTCGGCGACGACACGGTCCGCGGCGTGGTGCTCACCGACGCCCTGATCGGGACCGACAGCTGGGCCGGCGACGCCAGCCTGAAGCAGAACCGGTGCTTCCTCTACCACGTCATGGGCAACGGCAGCGGGGAGTGGCGGGTCCCGATCGGCGGCATGGGCAGCGTCACCGAGGCGCTGCACCGGTCGGCGGTGGACGCCGGGGCACGGATCCTCACCGGGGTTGAGGTCACGCACATCGAGCCGGACGCCGGCGGCGGCCGCGCGGAGGTCACCTACCGCGACCGCGAGGGCGCCGAGCAGGTCGTCCAGGCCGGATACGTGCTGGCCGGGGTGGCGCCGGCGGTCCTGACCCGGCTGCTCGGGCGCGGCGGCGCGGGCGCTCCGCAGCCGCAGGGCACCCAGCTGAAGATCAACATGCTGCTGGACCATCTGCCGCCTCTGAAGTCCGGGGCGGACCCGCACGTGGCCTTCGCCGGGACGTTCCACATCGACGAGGGCGCGGCGCACCTGAGCCAGGCCTACAAGGACTCCCACGCCGGCCGGCTGCCGGACCCGCTGCCCTCCGAGGTCTACTGCCACACGCTCACGGACCGCTCGATCCTGGGCAAGGACCTGCTCAAGCGGCCCGACGTGCAGACCCTGACGCTGTTCTCGCTGCACACCCTGCCGGGCGGCGCGACGAAGGAGGAGATGGTGCGCGCGGCGGTGGCGGGCCTGGACGCGTATCTGGAGGAGCCGCTGGCGGACTGCCTGCTGCGCGACGCGCACGGCGAGCCGTGCCTGGAGGCCAAGACCACGGAGGACCTGCAGGAGGAGCTGGCGATGCCCGGCGGCCACATCTTCCACCGGGACCTGTCCTGGCCCTACGCCGAGCGCGCGGACCAGGTGGGCAAGTGGGGCGTGGAGACCGGGATCGACAACGTCCTCATCTGCGGCGCTGGCGCGCGCCGCGGAGGCGGTGTGTCCGGAATCCCCGGCCACAACGCTGCACGTGCAGTTCTCGACCGCGTCGCCGACGCGGGTCGTAGGCGCAGCAGCGGGATATGAGGTTCACGTTTCCATTCCTAGCACACGGGGTTTCAGCCTCGTGCCGCGTCCGCGAATTAAGACCCACGATCGTGGGATGATCATCGTTTTGTCGCCCGACCGTGACCGGCGGACGGCGCAGCGCGAGCGATCAGCGGGATTCGGCGGGGCGCTTCCCTCCGGCACGGGCCCGAGCATTCGTCGCACCATCAGGTCCGGGGGAACACGATCGCCGTCGCGATCCCGGCGAGCCCTTCGCCCCTGCCGGTGAATCCGAGCCCGTCGGTCGTCGCCGCGGCCAGCCGCACCGGAGCCCCGGCCGCCTCGCTCAGGACCTGCTCGGCCTCGGCCCGCCGCCCGCCGACGCGCGGGCGCACCCCGACCAGCTGCACCGAGACGTTGCCGATCTCGAACCCGGCCTCGCGCACCCGCCGCGCCGCCTCGCCGAGCAGCTTCAGCCCGGAGGCGCCGGCCCATTCCGGATCGCTGGTGCCGAACTGCGCCCCGAGGTCGCCGAGCCCGGCGGCGGAGAACAGCGCGTTGCACGCGGCGTGCGCGACCACGTCGGCGTCGGAGTGCCCGGCCAGCCCGACCTCGCCGGGCCAGTGCAGCCCGCCGATCCAGAGCTCGCGGCCGTCGGCGAAGGCGTGCACGTCGACACCGATGCCGACCAGCGGCAGCAGCGCGGTCATCGGCGCCTCCTGAGGACGGCCTCGGCCAGGACGAGGTCGAAGGGCGTGGTGATCTTGAAGGCCTCGGCGTGTCCGGGGACGGTGCGCACCGGGAGTCCGAGTGCTTCGACCAGTCCGGCGTCGTCCGTGGCCGGCGCGGCCGGGTCGGCGGCCGCGTGCGCCTTGGCGAGGATGTCCCGGGTGAAACCCTGCGGGGTTTGCACGGCGCGCAGCGTCGAGCGGTCCACGGTCGCGGTCACCAGGTCGCCGTCCACGGCCTTGACGGTGTCGGTGACCGGCAGCACCGGGATCACCGCCCCGGCTCCGCCGCGCACCGCGGCGACGACCGCGCCGATCACCTCGACCGGGGTCAGCGCGCGGGCGGCGTCGTGGACCAGCACCACGTCGCAGTCCGCCGGCAGCGCCGCCAGCGCCAGCGCGACCGACTCCTGCCGGCTCGTCCCCCCGGCCACCACGCGGGTGTCGCCGGGCAGATCGGCCAGCAGCCGCTGCACCTCGGCGACGCCTTGGGGGTCCGGCGGGGCGGCGACCACGACCAGGTCCACCGAGCGGGCGGCGACCAGGGTGCGGACCGCGTGCACCAGCAGCGGCAGGCCGCCGAGCTCGCGCAGCGCCTTCGGGGCGCCCGGGCCCAGCCGCTCGCCCTTGCCGGCGGCCGGGACGATCACGGCGACGCGGCCGGGCGCGGCGGCGCCGGCCGGCGTTCCGGAGCCGGTCTCGGGGGCGGGATCAGTACTCATGCTCACGACGCCGGACATTAGCGTACAACAAGCCGCCGACCCCGGCGGCTGCTGCCGCGGGGGCCGGATGGCGTGCTCACACTGAAAAGAGACGAAGCCTGATCACAACGCGGTGTCCGTCAACAATCGGCGGACAAGGACGTTGCGAACGCGGACTTCTAGGAGGCGAGGACCTCGTCGAGGATGGCGTCGGCCTTGTCCTCGTTCGTGGCCTCCGCCAGCGCCAGCTCGCTGACCAGGATCTGCCGGGCCTTGGCCAGCATCCGCTTCTCGCCGGCCGACAGCCCGCGGTCGCGGTCGCGGCGCCACAGGTCGCGCACCACCTCGGCCACCTTGATGACGTCGCCGGACTGGATCTTCTCGATGTTCGCCTTGTAGCGGCGCGACCAGTTGGTCGGCTCTTCGGTGTGCGGCGCGCGCAGCACGTCGAAGACCCGCTCCAGGCCGCCTTGGTCGACGACGTCGCGCACGCCGACGTACTCCGCCTTCTCTGAGGGCACGCGTACGGTCAGATCACCCTGTGCCACCTTGAGCACGAGGTATTCCTTCGGCTCGCCCTTGATCACGCGGATCTCGATATCCTCGATGAGCGCGGCCCCGTGATGGGGATAGACCACGGTCTCGCCAACTTTGAACGTCATGTGATAAGTGCCCCTTCCGTGGCTCTCCAGGATACCACGCCGTACGCTCGTTCTGAAGACCGTTTGCGCAGGTCAGCGCACCCGTGGGGGCTTGACAAACCCCCCTGTTCCGTGCTCGTGCAGGTGAATCGCCTTCGGCCGGCGGCTTTCGCCGCCGTGGCGGCCCGACGGTCGATCTTGATCGATCCCGAGCGATACCGAGCGCGGGACTGCCGGAAAATCGGGGAATCCCAGCGGGATTACAAGCCCCTCCTGTCTGGGCACAACGCTCTGCAAAGCGCACAATGACGCTACGGCTCCCGACGACGACGCGTGGGGTGGGTGCAGACACTGGTGAACAGTCCAGGCCGCGACAACGGTGATCCTTCGTACGGCTCCTTCGGCGATCCGGGCGGCGACGGCGGCTTCCAGGTCGTGATCGTCCCCGACGACATCTCCGCCCTCGACGCCGAGGTGCGGGCCTACCGGCGGGAGGTAGCACGGGCCAAGGCCCGTGCGAAGGCCTGGTCCGTGCTGACGTGGCCGCTCCGGGCGCTGTCCGGGCTCGGCCGGCGCGTCGGGCGCGCGCTGGGTTTCCTCGTCTTCTGGTGATGTGACCTCGGCGGCGGTGCCCGGCACCGCCGCCGCTCACGTGCGGCGGGCCGCTCCGGCGCGCCCGCGGCACGGTGCTGACACGGCAGTGCCGAGACCGTCTGCGGCGTGCCCGCGGCCGGGGCGCGTAGCGAACATCACGCCGGTGGATCGGGCCCCGGGCCCAGAGCTGATCTGAGGCCCTTTTAGACTGGGCCCCGAGCCGCCGTTTCATCGGGTGGTCGGGAAGTCGCACGAATCGGTGACGACGCCCGGCAGCACCGCGATCGACACCGGCGGCGGCCCGTGAGCCAGTTGGACCGTCTAGGAGCCGTGTTCCGCCGTGAAGAGCACTCCCCCGCCCGTCTCCCACCGCCACCCGTTGAGGAGCCGCTCCGCGGCGCTGTTCTCTCCGCGGTTCGCCCTCATCATCGCCGCAGCCGCCGGCACCGCAGCGGTCGCGACCGGCTGCGCCGCCGGCGACGGCGCCGCGACTCTGCAGATCCGGCCGAACTTCGCCGCCGGGTCGAACGGGACCGTCCAGGCCCTGGACATGGTCGTGGTCGTGGACCCGGCCACCGGCACCGCCCAGGTGACCGGGACCGTGGTCAACAACGGCGACCAGCCGGCCACGCTGTCCGGCGTGACCGTGAACGGCAAGTCCGTGCCCGTCACCGGCGGCAGCCTGGACCTCGGCGCGCACTCGGCGCTGAACCTGGCCGCGCCGAACGGCCCGAAGATGGTGCTCGCCAACTCCGGCTCGGTCCCGGGCCACAACACGCCGGTGGCGCTGAGCTTCGCCGGCGGCGGCTCGATCTCCGTGGCCGCCTCGACCGAGGCGAACACCGGGATCTACCAGCAGTTCCAGCCGTCCACCACGAGCTGAGGCACACCGTGCCGCAGCCGCGGCGCTGGCGGCGTTCGTGTGATGACAGGCCGCTCACCCTCGGTGGGCGGCCTTCGGCCTGTCCGGCCGCGGCGGCCACGCGGGTGACGCGGCTGACGCGGGTGACTCAGCCCACGAGCACCGCGAGGACCGCCCCGAGGATCAGGAACGGCCCGTAGGTCAGCGCGGACTTCCGGTCCATCCGGCCGGTCCGCAGCATGACGAGCGCGAACACCGCCGCCGAGAACGTCCCGGCGAACATGCCGAGCACCAGATCGCTCCAGCCGAGGTAGCCCAGGAACAGCCCGAGCACGGCGGCCAGCTTGGCGTCGCCGAGTCCCATCCCCTCGCCGTCCGGCCGGATCCAGGCCAGCGCGAGGAAGAGGCCGCCGGCCAGCGCCGCCGCTGTCAGCCCTCTGTAGAGCAGGCCCATGTCGCGGCCCAGATAAGCCGCGGTACTCAAGCCCACCAGTCCGAGCACCGCCAGCGGCGCGGTCAGCTGGTCCGGCAGCCGGCGCACCGCCAGGTCGATGAAGGCCAGCAGGACGCAGCCCAGCACGAACGCCAGGAACGCCGGCGTCGCGGCGTCGCTCCCCAGCCGGTGTCCGACCGCGAAGCCGCCGACCGCGGCGACGGCGGCGACGAGCCAGACGCGGGGACCCAGCCGTTCCCGGCACTGATCGCAGTGTCCTGCCCACAGCGCGAACCGGAGCCCGCCGCCGGGGAGGCGCTGACCGCAGTGTCCGCAGCGGTAGCGCGCGGGTGTGCCGGCGTCGACCGACATCTGATACGCCCCGCGCGCCAGCGCCGGTCCGCACAACGCTGCGACCAGGGCGATCGCCACGCCCACGTCCATGCGGCCTCCTCGTCGGCCGGTCATCGCCCCGGCCGTGTCCGCGCCGGGCCCAACCAGGGGTCCCGGTCGCCGATTCGCGCTTGTCAGGGCGGACCTTATCCCCTGAGGCGGCTGGCCGTAGACTTCCGAGTCATGCGTATGACGTTGACGGTGGTGGATCCTGTCCAGGGCTCCTGGATGGACGCACTGCTGGACGCGGACGGGGAGTCATCGATCCCACAGGTCGCGGACCAGTTGGGTCGAATGCTGGGGGCGCAGGGTCAGAACCCGGGGTCACCACCCCTCCTGTTCGTGGACGGCAATCTCGTGGACCAACGCCACTCTTTGGCGTCCTCACCTTTGCGTGAGGGCTCAGTGGTTTCCCTCCACAATCCCTCGGGCTGTCTGCCCGCGGAGCCCTACGGCACAGTCGAGGTCCGGGTCGCCGGCGGACCCGACGCCGGCGGCGTGCACCGAATAAACCCCGGTTACGCCGACATCGGCCGGTCCCGGCGCAACCGTGTGAAGATCGACGATCCCGGCATACCCGACTTCGCGCTGCGCGTCAGCCTGGACGTCAGAGGTGTGATCCGCGTGGCCCCGTACGAGGGCGTGGCCGCGACGCTGGAGAAGCAGCCGCTGGCCGGGGAGGCCGAGTGGAAGCCGGGGGAACAGGTCGTGATCGGCACGACCATCCTCGAGGTCGGATACTTCACGCCGCCGGACGCCGCGCTGACCCCGTCGGAGGACGGCGCGTTCCTGGACTACAACCGGCCGCCGCGGATCCTGCCGCCGGAGCGCAAGACCCGGTTCCGGCTGCCGACGCCGGTCAAGGACGAGCACAAGCGGCCGTTCCCGATCGTGATGATGATCATGCCGATGATGGCCGCGGTGGTCATGGCCGTGGTCATGAACCGGATGACGTACCTGCTGATGGCGGGCATGTCGCCGATGATGATGCTGGGCAACTTCTTCCAGGACCGCAAGACCGGCAAGAAGACCTTCGCCCAGCAGGTCGCCGACTACGAGGCCAAGAAGGCCCGGATCGAGAGCGAAGCCCGCGAGGCCCTGACGCTGGAGCGCAACGCCCGGCGCCAGGAGAGCCCGGACCCGGCGACGCTGCTGGACATCGGCATCGGCCCGCGCCAGCGGCTCTGGGAGCGGCGCCGCCGCGACACCGACCACCTGCTGCTACGGGTGGGGACCCTGGACCAGGACTCCGAGGTCGTGCTGGAGGACCCGGAGCAGGACGAGCACCGGCGCAACGTCGCCTGGACCGTCCCGGAGGCGCCGGTGACCATCCCGCTGAAGGAGCGCGGCGTGATCGGCGTGGCCGGTCCGGCCGGCACCCCGCGGGCCCTGGCGCGCTGGCTGGTGGCGCAGACCGCTGCCCTGTCCAGCCCGGACGACGTGCAGTTCGTGCTGCTCACCGACTCCCACGCCCAGCAGGACTGGGAATGGATGCGGTGGCTGCCGCACCTGCGGCCGGGCTCCGGGCAGAACGCCAGCGCCCTGATCGGCACCGACGCCGAGACCGTGGCGCAGCGCATCGCCGAGCTCGGCCAGCAGCTGAGCTTCCGCATGAAGGAGCAGATGGCCCGGGCCAGCAGCCCGACCGAGCAGGTCGCCTTCAAGGACCCGGACATCGTGGTGATCCTGGACGGCTCGCGCCGCCTGCGCTCGATGCCCGGCATGATCCAGATCCTGCAGCAGGGCCCGGCGGTCGGCATCCGGTCCATCTGCCTGGACGGCGAGGACCGCTTCCTGCCCGGCGAGTGCCAGGCGATCGTGGTCGTCGAGCCCGAGGGCCTGCGCGTGCAGCAGGTCGGCAAGGACATGCAGCGCGGCATCCGGCCGGACGCGGTGTCGCCGGTGTGGTGCCAGCGCCTGGTGCGCGGGCTGGCCGCGGTGCGCGACGTCTCCGGCAACGAGGAGGCCAGCGGCATCCCCAACTCCTCGCGTCTGCTGGACGTGCTGGGGCTGGAGCCGCCGACGAGCCAGGCCATCGCGGCGCGCTGGACCATGGGCGGCGAGACCACGATGGCGATGCTGGGCGAGTCCTTCGACGGACCGTTCGGGATCGACATCCGCCGCGATGGTCCGCACGGTCTGATCGCCGGTACCACCGGTGCCGGCAAGTCAGAGCTGCTGCAGACGATCGTGGCCTCGCTGGCGGTGGCGAACAAGCCGACCGCGATGACCTTCGTGCTCGTGGACTACAAGGGCGGTTCGGCGTTCAAGGACTGTGTCCAGCTGCCGCACACCGTGGGTATGGTCACCGACCTGGACAACCACCTGGTCGAGCGCGCCCTGGAGTCGCTGGGCGCCGAGCTGAAGCGGCGGGAGCACATCCTGGCCGAGGCCGGCGCCAAGGACATCGAAGACTTCGGAGACATCCGGAAGAAGAACACGCACCTGGCGCCGATGCCCCGGCTGCTGATCGTGATCGACGAGTTCGCCTCGATGGTGCGCGAGCTGCCGGACTTCGTCACCGGTCTGGTGAACGTCGCCCAGCGGGGCCGCTCGCTGGGCATCCACCTGCTGCTGGCCACGCAGCGCCCCTCGGGCGTGGTCTCGCCGGAGATCCGGGCGAACACCAACCTGCGGATCGCGCTGCGCGTGACCGACGGCAACGAGTCGACGGACGTCATCGACGACCCGTCGGCCGGGTTCATCTCCAAGTCCACGCCCGGCCGCGCCTACGTCCGGCTCGGCGCCAACTCCCTGGTGCCGTTCCAGGCCGGACGCGTCGGCGGGCGGCGCCCCGGCGCCAACGTGGTGTCGCAGTCCTCGGTGTGGAGCACCCGGCTGGACTGGCCGGGCCTGGCCGCCGCGCCGCCGAAGAAGCCCGAGGGCCCGAAGGTCGAGACGGACGCGGAGATCACCGACCTGAAGGTGCTGGTCGACGCGATCCGCGAGGCGAACGCGGCGATGCAGATCCCGCCGCAGCACTCGCCGTGGCTGCCGGCGCTGCAGGACACGGTGCTGCTCTCGGACGTGCCGCCGGTGCGCCGGCACGGCGGGCACGACCTGGCGCCGATCCCGTGGGGCATCGACGACCTGCCCTCGCTGCAGGCGCGGCGCGCGGCGGTGCTGGACTTCGCCTCGCTGGGCCACATGCTCATCGCCGGCGCGCCGCGTTCGGGGCGCTCGCAGGTGCTGCGCACGATGGCCGGGGCGATCGCGCTCACCCAGACCGCGGCCGACGTGCACATCTACGGCATCGACTGCGGCTCCGGCGCGCTGCTGCCGCTGACGGCGCTGCCGCACTGCGGCGCGGTGGTGCAGCGGCAGCAGTCCGAGCGGGCCATCCGGCTGATCAACCGGCTGAACCAGGAGATCGCCGACCGGCAGGAGAAGCTGTCGGCGCAGGGCTTCGCCGGGATCGTCGAGCAGCGCATGTCGGTGCCGCCGGACCAGAAGATGCCGCACATCGTGGTGTTCCTGGACCGCTGGGACGGGTTCCTGGGCTCGCTCGGGGAGATCGACGGCGGCGCGCTGACCGACCAGATCATGAAGATCATGCGCGAGGGCCAGGGCGCCGGCGTGCACGTCATCATGACCGGCGACCGCCTGGTGCTCAGCGGCCGCATCGCCTCCCTGACCGAGGACAAGCTCTCCTTCCGGCTCCCCGACAAGTCCGACTTCGGACTCATCGGGCTGCACCCGCGCAAGATCCCCGACGAGATGCCGACCGGGCGCGCCTTCCGCGCCGAGTCCGGCCTGGAGACCCAGGTCGCGATGCTGACCGCGGACGGCGCCGGCCAGGCGCAGGCCGCGGCGCTGGCGGCGATCGCCGAGCAGGCCAAGGCCCGCGACGCGCAGATCCCGCGGGCCCGCCGGCCCTTCCGGGTCGACGTGCTGCCGGCCCGCATCTCGCTGGCCGAGGCCTGGGAGCTGCGCGACGAGGCCTCGCAGGGCCGTCCGCTGTGGGCGATGGCCGGCGTCGGCGGCGACGAGCTGATCGGCGCCGGACCGGACCTCGGCGACGGCGTGCCCTCGTTCGTCATCGCCGGCCCGCCGAAGTCCGGCCGCTCCACGATGCTGATGATGATGGCCCGCACCCTGGTGGTCCAGGGCTCGCAGGTCATCCTGGTCGCCCCGCGCAACTCGCCGCTGCGCAAGATGGCCGGCGAACGCGGCGTCCTGGCCGTCTTCGAGAACGCCGACCTGGCCGAGGCCGACCTGCGCGCCGCCCTCGACGCCGCCGGCGGCCACCCGGTGGCGGTCCTCCTCGACGACGCCGAGATGCTCAAGGACGCCCCCGCCAGCCAGGTCTTCCGCGACATCATCAACATGGGCGGCGACCGCGGCCAGGCCCTGGTCCTGGCCGGCGGCGCCGAAGACCTGAACAGCGGCTTCAGCGGCTGGCACGTCGACGCCCGCCGAGCCCGCCGCGGCGCCCTGCTGTCCCCCCAGTCCCCGATGGACGGCGACCTGATCGGCGTCCGCATCAGCCGCAGCCAGGTCGGCGGCCAGATCCAGGCCGGCCGCGCGCTGCTGCACCTCGGCGACGGCGAGATCCGGACGGTGCAGGTTCCTGCGGAGTAGCGCGGGGTGGGTGGTTTGTGGATCGGTAGGTCGGTAGGTCGGTAGATCTGCGGTTCGGCGACGGCGGTCGGGGGTTTCCTCGGCCGCCGTCGGCGTTGGGGAAGGATGCGGGGCGGTTGATCGGAAGATCGGATGCCGTCGCGCGGGGCGAGCTAGTGGATCGCGCGCGCCTCGGCTGGGCGGTCGGGAGCCCGCAGCTGTATGTAGATTGCGCGCCCTGGGTAGGCGGTCGGGGGCGCGGCAGCTATTTTTTGCCCCGCTGCCCCGCTGCCCCGCTGCCCCGCTGCCCCGCTGCCCCGCTGCCCCGCTGCCCCGCTGCCCCGCTGCCCCGCTGCCCCGCTGCCCCGCTACCTGGTCACGCGCAGGCCGGATGCCCCCATTTCCCGGAGTCGAGCTTCGTGATCTTCTCGCCGGCGTCGTAACCCTTGCCGCAGGAGCAGGTGCCCGCGAACTTCGCCTGGATGGTGAAGGCTTTCTTCGGCTTGGTGTCGGTGCCGTTGCTCTTGCTGCCGCCACCGGAGCTGCCCGCAGCGCTGCTACCACCGGAACGGCCACCACCGGAGCGTCCGCTCCCGGCGGGCCGGTCCGGCGTCCCCGGAACCTGCGCGGCGTCCGTGCCCTCCAGCGCCTGCTGACTGATCGCGCTGGCACTCGCGGCGCGGTCGGCGAGGTCGTTGTAGGGATCGCCGTTGACCTGGTGCGCCGCGACATGGACGAAAGCGACGTCGCGGGTGGCCAGCAGGGCATCGATCTCGCGGATCAGGTCGGCATTGGCCACCGGCTTCTTGCTCGCGGTCAGCCACCCGTTCTTCTTCCACGAGGGAAGCCACTTGGTCACAGCGTTGATCGTGTACTGCGAATCCAGCCGAGCTTCGACCTGCGCGCCCGGACCAACCTCCACCAGCAGCTCCCGCAGCGCGGTCAGCTCAGCGATGTTGTTGGTCGCATGCCCCAACGGACCCGAACGCCAGCGCAGAACCTTCCCATCCGCGTCAGCCAGAACCCAGGCCCACGCCGACGGACCGGGATTACCTTTGGTGGCGCCGTCACAGGCGGCGATGAGACGCTTCTGGCTACTGGGCATCCGTCAATGGTGGCAGACAGGACGCCATCCCCCCGCCCCGACCTCGCCGCGACCGCCATCATGAAACAGACTGGGGCAACACCCGCCCGGTTGGGTACCATGGCGGCGGATCAGATCGCTTCGCCGATCATCCGGTCCAGCCGCTGTGGCGCAATTGGCAGCGCACCTGTCTTGTAAACAGGCGGTTAGGGGTTCGAGTCCCCTCAGCGGCTCACTACTGGTCCGGCCATACCGTGGCGTGGATCCGGACGTAGGGGAAGTCCGTGGCGTCGCGTCCCTGTCTCACGATGAGGACTGCCGCGTACTGGTTTCCCGGGTTCGCCGCGGTGTGGGCGACGCGTATGCAGTAGGTGTCGCCTGGTACCGCCGTCATGTGCCGTACGTTCTGCGCTCCGATCAGGGTTGCGCACGCTTGTGGGCTCGGGGCTGACGCTTCGGTCCAGCGGGCGGCGCCGAGGTTGGCGAAGAAGGTTCCGTCGAAGGCGGCGCTGATGTCGGGGTCGCCGGACTGGTCGGGGCTTGGGGGGATGGTGGCCAGTGAGTATCCGAGTGGGTTGACCTGGACGTCGCCTTGCCACTGGGGGAGCGGGGCGGGGGTCGGGGTGCGCACTTGTGTCGGGGACGGTCGGGGTGCCGGCGATGAGATGCCGCTTCCGCCGGCTGCTGGTGGGCGCTGCGGTCTGGTCGCGGTTGCAGTCGTGGTCACCGCTGACGCGGGATCGCCTTCCGGGTCGGAGCAGAGCAGCGTGATCATTCCGGCGACGGCGATGAGCAGGGCCGCGAGCCCGGTCAGGATCGCGGCCACCGATTTGGCGTGCTCGGAGAACCGCCATCGGTGCCGGCCGTCGCCGGACTCCACGCCGTCCGCGCCGCTCGTCACGTCCACCCCTGCGAATGAGAGCCTTGATTCCTCGTAAGGCTAGCCTTCCCGCAGGCGGTCGAACAGGTGTCGGAACGCTGATGCCCGCGCCAATGCCAACGCTGATGCCCGCGCCAACGCCGACACCCCCGCCTCAGCGCCGCGGCGGGTTGGGCTGCACCGGCCGCGCGGGCGGCGGGGGCAGCGGGCCGGAGGGCGGATCCTTCGGTGGGCGCTGCGGATTGGTCGCCGAACCGGCTCCGAGCCTGGCCAGCGGGAGGAAGTCCCATGCTGTCGCGCCCGGCTCGGTCCGTACGGTGAGGAAGACCTCGAACCCCTCGGGTACCAGCGACCGGTCTCCATCGCGCAGCGGCGCCGGTTCGGTCCATGCCGCGTTCACGAAGTGCACCGGCCGGTGCCCGAAGTACTTCCTTGCCCGCGAGCAGTCGGTGCCGAGGATCGTGCGGCCCAGACACGCCGCGCACAACAGCAGACCGCTGTCGGGGTCGCGTCCCACCGCGTTCCCCTCGCAGCCGCAGGAATGCTGACACCGTCGCATGGTCCCTCCCGCCAGTGGGCAGCGCCCCCGAGCGTAAGCCCGGGCGGGCGAGGTGATCAGCGGTTTCGCCGAAGAGATCACTCGGACGAGTGGCGCGCGGCGGTCCTTCCCCCCTCTTCGCGGCAGCTCTCGGACTGGATGCCGTCTGCGCAGGTCAAGTGACCGCCCCGGGCACGCGGCACGACTTCAGTCGCAGCCACCCCCCAGCCTCGAGTCGTACGCCGACCTCTCGGACCACCGCCAGGCGACTACCCCCGGACAAGCCCGCCGGGCGACGACCCGGACCCCCCTGGGTTCTTACCTTTTTCTTGGGCCCGATCCGCACGGGCCGCCGACACCCGGCCTCACAGCCAGCAGCACCCACACCACGTTTTCCGGAGGGGTTTCCATGTCCGCCACCACCCGAGAGCCCGCCCCCAGCGGCTACGCGGTCCTCGCCCGCGACCTCGTCAAGACCTACGGCTCCGGCGCGACCGCCGTCCGCGCGCTCGACGGCGTCACCGTCGGCTTCGGCCAGGGGGAGTTCACCGCGATCATGGGCCCGTCCGGGTCCGGCAAGTCCACGCTGATGCACTGCCTGGCCGGCCTGGACACCGCCACCGCCGGCTCGGTGCAGATCGGCGGGGTGGAGCTGACCAAGCTGAACGACAAGGCCCTGACCCTGCTGCGCCGCCGCCGGATCGGCTTCATCTTCCAGTCGTTCAACCTGCTGCCCACGCTGACCGCCGAGCAGAACATCCTGCTGCCGCTGGACCTGGCCGGCCTCAAGCCGCCGAAGCAGTGGTGGGACCAGGTGATCGGGGTCCTGGACCTCGGCGCGCGGCTCAAGCACCGCCCCGGCGAGCTCTCCGGCGGGCAGCAGCAGCGCGTGGCGTGCGCCCGGGCGCTGATGAGCCGCCCGGAGGTGGTCTTCGCCGACGAGCCGACCGGCAACCTGGACTCCCGCTCGGGCGCCGAGGTGCTGGCGTTCCTGCGGATGAGCGTGCGCGAGTTGGGCCAGACCGTGGTGATGGTCACCCACGACACGACCGCCGCTTGCGCTGCAGACCGCGCGGTGTTCCTCGCCGACGGCGTCATGCGCGGCGACGTCCTGTCTCCGACTCCGGACTCGGTGACCGCGCAGCTGCGCATGATCCGTCCGGACCGCGTCGCGGCCGGGGAGTGAGACACAGATGTTCAAGACAGCGCTGGCGAACCTGCGGGCCCACAAAGCCCGCATGCTCCTGTCCTCGATCACCGTGCTGCTCGGCGTCGGCTTCGTCGCCGGCACGCTGATCTTCACCGACTCCATCAAGCAGTCCTTCTACGACAGCTTCGCCCGGCAGGCCAAGAACGTGGACGCCGCCGTCACCCCGGCAGGCGGGCTGCAGGTGTCGAGCATCGAGAACCAGCAGGACAAGAAGACGGTGAACCCCGCCGCTCTGGACGCCGTCCGGAACCTGCCGGACGTCGCCTCGGCCGAGGGCCGCGTCCTCGGTCCGGCGCCGATCCTGGACAAGACCGGCAAGCTCGTCAAGGAGAACGGCGCCACCGGCGTCGGGGTCTCCTTCCCCACCGACGCCAAGCTCGGCTACTTCGACTTCGCCTCCGGCCGCGCCCCGCACGCCGCCGGCGAGGTCGCGATGGACAAGTCCACCGCCGAGGACCGGCACTTCGCCCTCGGCGACCAGGTGACGGTCGTCGACCATGGCGACCGGCGCGAGACCTTCCGTCTGGTCGGCGTCTTCGACACCAGCACCGACAAGACCTACGCCGGCCAGACGGTCGTCGGCTTCGACACCGTGACCGCGCTGCGGGTCACCGGCAGCGCCGGCTACGACCAGATCGCGGTGCGCGCCAAGGCCGGGGTGAGCCAGGACAAGCTCGTCACCGACCTCAAGGACCTGCCGGCTCTCGACGGCAGCGGCGACACGTTCTACACCGGCGCGCAGATGACCACCGAGCTGTCCAACAAGGCGATCGGCTACATCGGCGGCTTCGGCACCTTCCTGCTGGTCTTCGCCATCATCGCCGCGCTGGTCTCGGCGCTGGTCATCCAGAACACCTTCCAGATCCTGGTGGCGCAGCGGGCCCGCGAACTGGCGCTGCTGCGCTGCGTCGGGGCGACGCGGCGCCAGGTGTTCGGCAGCACGCTCATCGAAGCGTTCGTCTTCGGGACGCTGGCGTCCGTCGCGGGCTTCTTCACCGGGATCGGGCTGTCTCAGGGCCTGGGCGCGCTGCTCAACGCCGCCGGGCTGAACATGCCGACCGACCACCTGGTGATCAAGGCGAGCGCGGCGCTGTACTCGGTCGGTCTGGGCCTGGTGCTGACCGTGGGGTCGGCGATCCTGCCGGCGCGCGCCGCCACCCGCGTCGCCCCGGTGCAGGCGCTGTCCGCGCAGCTCGGCGAGACCCGGGTGACCCGCAAGGCGGGCCGCGTCCGCGTCGGCATCGGGCTGCTGCTCGCCGCCGCCGGGATCGCCGTGGGCTACCTCGGGATGCAGAACCAGGACCGCGGCAGCGGATTCATGGTCCTGACCGTCGGCGCCATGGTGACCTTCGTCGGCGTCCTGGCCCTCGGGCCGGTGATCGCCTCGCCGGTGATCAGGGTCCTGGGCTGGCTGCCCGGCAAGGTCTTCGGCCCGACGGCCCGGCTGGCGACCGCCAACGCCGGACGCAATCCGCGCCGGGTCGCCGCGACCACCGCCGCGCTCACCATCGGCATCACGCTGGTGACGATGTTCACCGTGGTCACCGCCTCCATCAAAGCCTCGGCCACGGACTCCATCAGGCAGCACTTCCCCTTCGACTACCAGGTGGTCGCCGCCCCGGACCGGGCGATCCCGGCGGGCACGGTCGCCGAACTCAAGGCTCTGCCGGAGCTCGGCGCGGTCGCGGCGGAGTACGACGGCAAGCTCACCCTGAACGGCCAGTCCGAGCAGGCCGGCGCGATGGACGCGGCGGGCTACCACACGCTGATCAACCCGATCATGAAGCAGGGCTCGATCAGCGACGTGGTCCCGGGCGCCGTGGCGCTGCTGGACAGCCAGCTCAAGTCCCTGCACACGGCCGTCGGCCAGACGGTCACGGCGACCGCGGCGGACGGCCGCACCGTGACGCTGAAGGTCGTCGCCAGCTACGAGGACAGCGGGATCGGCATGCCGGAGGTGGCGGTCTCGGTCCCGGACTTCCAGCGGCTGCTGCCGTCGAAGGGCCCGGACACGGTCGCCATGCTGGCCCGCTCCGGAGCCTCGCTGACGGCCTCGCGGGCCGCGATCGAGGCCGCGGTCGGCGACGACCCGCTGTTGACCGTGAACAGCGTCGCGGACTACAAGAACCAGCTGAACAGCAGCCTGGACCAGATCCTCGCGCTGTTCACCGCGATGCTGGGGCTGGCGATCCTGATCGCGCTGATCGGCATCGCCAACACCCTGTCGCTGTCGGTGCTGGAACGCACCCGCGAGAGCGCGCTGCTGCGGGCGCTCGGACTCACCAAGCAGCAGCTGCGCCGGATGCTGATGGTCGAGGCGATGCTGATGGCGGTCCTGGGGGTCTCGCTGGGGATCGTGATGGGCGGCGGCTTCGGCTGGGCCCTGGTGCACCTGGTCGCCAAGGCGACCGGCTCGGCCAGCCTGGCGATCCCGTACACGCAGCTGCTGATCTACGTCGTGGCGGGCGCCCTGGCCGGGGTCCTGGCCGCGGTGGTCCCGGCGCGCCGGGCGGCACGGCAGACGGTCGCGACCGCGATCACGGAGGCCTGAGAGGGGAGCCGCCCGGCTGGAGGGGACAGCGGGGGATGGGGAACGGGGGATCGGGGGAACGGGGAACGGGGATCGGGGATCGGGGATCGGGGAACGGGGGAACCGGGGATCGGGGGATCGCAAGGGGCGGTCCGGCGCACATCGCGCCGGACCGCCCCTTGTCACTGCCCCGTCACTGCCCCGTCACTGCCCCGTCACTGCCCCGTCACTGCTACCGAGTCAGTGCCGCCGAAGGCCGAGCCCTACTGCAGGTATCCCTCGACCTCGCCGACCGCGCGGGCCTTCGCCTCTCCCGGGTTCCCGCCGGTCTCCTGCTTGGCCCGCCGCTGCCGCAGCAGGTCCCAGCACTGGTCCAGCTCGTTCTCGGTGGTCTTCAGCGAGGTGAGGTCCTCGGGCGTGGGGTTCGGGTGCGACCGCAGCCGGTGTTCTTCCGCGACCAGCTCTTTGATGCGTGCGCCGATCCCGGCGTCGTTGGTGGTGTCAGCCATGGGACAACCGTATGCCGCCGCGCGGCGCGGCGCAGTTCCGCGCCAAGGGGTGATGCTTCGCCGACGGCTCTACAACCGGGCTGCTACAGCCCGATCAGCCGCTTGAGCCGGCGGAACGGCGCGCGCAGCCACAGCGCCCGCTCCGAACGCCGTGCGCCGCCGGTCCGGGGCAGCACCGCGATCATGGTCTGCAAGGCTTCCTGGGCGTTGTTGTCGTCATGCGCCGCCGGCGGCGCGTCGACCATCGCCGCGAAATGGCGGTCCAGACGGTCGGCCACAGCCTGGTTGCCCAGGTTCAGCGGCGGCACGCCGACGCGCCGCGGCGGAGTCATCGGACCCGCCGTAGAACCGCTCGCCTGAGACATCGCCACCCTTAGAAGGTAGCGCATGGCGCACCACCCGGCACAGAGGTTCGGTGTTCCGTTATCCCGTTGTGCCGAGTGCTGAATGTCACACCGGATCAGAACCCTGTCTGACCAGGGCCTGACCCGGGCGGCACCGCAGAGGTCTGAGATGTCGCACGTTCGCGGTGTCGCCCGGCTCCGGGTTCTGCTACAGCCCGGCCGGGAAGTTGTACGAGGCGGGGACCTGCGGCGTCTGGTCCTTCGCGCCGACCCAGACCACGATCTCGTCGTGCGCCTTGAGCACGTACTGCGCCGGGTCGCCGGCCACTTCCTTGCCGTTGACGATGACGTGCAGCGCCTTGTCGGTGCCGAGGGCGACCGGGCCGACCTGGGTGGCGGACATCGGCTGTCCCCACTCGGTGAAGAACTGCCCGAGCTTGAACGGCACGTCCTTGCCGGACTCGATGTGCACCACGCCGCTGGTGTCGTGGGTGTGCAGCGCGGTGATCGTCTGGGCGTTCTCGTCGATGCCGACGTACTGCGGCACGGTGACCGGCTGCCCGTCGACGATCACGTCGAGGTGCGCGTGGTAGTGGACCTGCAGCATCTCGCTGCCGAGCATCGGCAGGCCGGCCTTCAGCGCGGTCGAGGTCTGGTCCGGGTTCCGCGCCCAGCCGCCGGCGCTCGAGGGCGCCCCGCCCGTGGACGTAGCAGCCGTCGCGGCCGTCGTGGACGGCGCGGCCGGCGACCCGTTCGCCGAGCCGCTCGAGCCGTTCGACGAGCAGGCGGTCATGATCAGCGCCGTCGCCGCCGCCGCGAGGCCGAGCGCGGCACGCTTGGGGATACTCATGGCGCCCAACCCTACCGAGCGCGGGGGCGTTTCCAGTTCGAATTCAAACAATTACTCCCGTGAGCATCCTCACCCGGGCGATCGGGAACTTCTCACCCCACGCCGCCGCGACGCGAAGCGGGCGGCGCACCAGCGCCGCCCGCCTCAGGAATCCCTCGAGTACCCGTCAGTAGAGGTCCTGCCCGACGCCGCCGGCGCCGCCGGTCCCGCCGGTCCCATCCGTCCCGCCGAAACTGTCGGCCTCGCCGGTCTCCCCGTCCCCGGCGGACACGACCGCGCCGACCAGCACCGGCAGCGCTGCCGTGACGTCCGCCGCGACCGGGACCTGCACCCGCACCACCGGACCGCCGCCGACCCGGGCGAACCCGCGCCCGGGGGGCAGCACCGCCGGACCGCCGATCTCCAGCGTCCCGCCGAACAGCGCGGTGGACGCCCCCGGCGGCAGCTGCCCGAGCCCGACCCGGGCGTGCGCCTGGTTGCGCACCGTGGCGCGCAGCTCGGAGACCCGTTCGGCCCGGCTGGAGACCACCACGGTCACGCCGGTCGTCCGGCCCGCCCGCATCAGGTCGGCCAGCAGGTCCTGCGGGTCGGCGAGCCCGGCGCGCCCGGCCGCCTCGCCGAGCGAGGCCAGCTCGTCGACGAACAGCCACAGCGGCTTGGCCAGCTCGGTCATCAGCGTGTCCTCGGTGTCCCCGAGATCGCGCAGCCGCTCGGCGCGGCGCGTGGACTCCGCGCAGACCCAGTCCAGCAGGTCCATCGCCGCGGCCGGCTGGGACTCCACGCGCAGCACGCCGTCCCGACCGGAGAACTCGTCGAAGTGCCCGGTGTGCTCGGCGTCGATCGCGGTCACCAGGTGGCCGTGGCCCAGCGCCTGGGCAGCCAGCGAGCGCAGCAGGTTCGACTTGCCGCTGCCCAGCACCCCGGCGACCAGCAGGTGCGGCTCGGCGGCGAACCGGCCGTGCCGCCAGACCACCGGCGCGAGCTCCACCACCGGCACCTCGCCGCCGGGCTCGGCGGACAGCTGCACCGGGATCAGGCGCGCGGTCGAGGTCGGGTCGGTGAAACCGAGCACGTACTCGATCTCGGCGACCTTCCACGGCTGCGCCGGGATGCCGATCGGCAGCGGCGGCAGGATCCGGACGGCGAGCTTGTTGCCCTCCTCGTCCCAGTCGTAGAGGTACTCGTTGGACTGGCCGATCTTGCCCTCCAGGGCCCGCTCGACCTTGGCCCGGGAGTCGGATTCGCCGTCCTTGAAGAAGGGGGAGTACTGGATCTTGAGCGAGACCAGCCGGTCGCCGTCGTCGAACTCCCACTCGGTGAACCCCGAGCGGTACCCGCCGCCGGGCTTGAAGCGCTCGTCCGGGTCGTGGGCGTCCATCAGGTAGGGGACCAGGCCGTTGTACGCCGACTGCAGCCGGGCGACGTGCGCCTCGCTCTCCGGGTCCTTGCCCGGGTCGGGCCGGTCCCGGCCCAGGTAGGTGGCGCCGGCCGCCCAGATCGCGAGCAACAGCAGGACGCCGTACGGCTGGAAGCCCACGGCCACCGCGCACACGGCGAAGACGAAGACGACGAGGTCCCGCCACTCCTTGTGCTTCTCGTGCCCGCCGGCCTCGGTCCAGTACGTCTTGGCGTCCGCGGCCATCTGCCGGGTCCCGCGGGTGAGCACCACCAGGGGGTGCCCGATGTCCAGCACCCGCGCCTTGGCGCGCTTGGAGGCGTGCCGGGTGGTATTCGAGTAACGGCCGACGGCCTCCGTGATCGGATGGTCACGGAAGCCGCGGGCCAGGCGCTGGATGGGGTTCTCCGACCCCACCGATCCCGCCATAGGTGTTCGACCCCTTAACTAGCTGTTCGACGCCGGATCAGCTCTCGCCGTGCCCCTGCCTAGAAGTGCAGGTTGCTGATGAAGCTGGCGATGGAGGCGCCGCTCTGCTTGATGTTCGGGGCGATCGAGGTGGACGCGAGATAGAAGCCGAGCAGTGCGCACACGATCATGTGCGAGACCTTGAGTCCGTCCTTGCGGAACAGGATGAAGGTGATGATGCCCAGCAGCAGCACACCGGATACCGAGAAGACCATGACAGCGACTCCTTCGCCTGCGAGTGCCCGGCGTTTTCTGGTCGCCGTGCGTGAATCTCTACCTAGTGATGCGGTCGGCTATGGAGAGTGGCCGTCGCCCGGGTCGGCGGGGCCATTCGTTCCCGAAGGGAGATGAAAACCAGATTCAGATGAAGCTCACAGTTGGATTCTCGCCCAGCGGGTTCGGCTTTTATAGCTGGAATGCGGTCCGGAGCGGTGAAGATTCACCCGAGCGGCGCAGCTTGCAGGGCGCGGACGGAACGCGAGTACGAACGCGTGGGACCGGTGGGAACCCCGGGGTGGACGAGGCCTGATCCGGGCGGGAAGAGCGCGGGGGAAGACGCCTGGTTGCCAAGACCGGCTCAAAGGCTTGAGTCGTTCCAGCCGATGGATACCGGTCGGAATTGGCGGCCGGCCTGAGATATCGCGTGTATTGAATGACTTACTCGAAAATGCGGGCCCTGACGCGAGCCGTCATTTCGGGGCGACGGCCCACTCGCCGCGCTTCATCACGCCTCGTACTTCCAGCTCGTCGTCGAGCACCACCAGATCGGCGAACTTGCCGGCCTCGATCGAGCCGACCTCGTGGTCCAGGCTCAGGGCGCGCGCGGGGGTCAGCGAGGCGGACACCGAGGCCTCTTGGATCGTCAGGCCGAGCTCGCGCACGGCGCGCCGGACCGCGACGTCCATCGTCAGGGTGCTGCCGGCGATCGAGCCGCCGCCGGCCAGCCGGGCCACGCCCTCGGTGACCTCCACGTCCAGCGCGCCGAGCCGGTACATGCCGTCGGGCTGGCCGGCCGCGGCCATGGCGTCGGTGATCAGCGCGACGCGGTGCGCGCCGACGGCGTTGTAGACCATGCCGATCACCGCGGGGTGCACGTGGATGCCGTCGTTGACCAGCTCGACGATCACGTTCTCGTCCTCGATCGCGGCGACCACCGGGCCGGGCTCGCGGTGGTGGACGCCGGGCATCGCGTTGAACAGGTGGGTGGCGACCCGGGCGCCGTGGGAGAAGGCGTCGTTGGTGATGCCGTAGCCGCCGTCGGTGTGCCCGACCGCGGCGATCACGCCGGAGTTGGCCAGCAGCGCGGTGGCCTCGATGCCGAAGTCCAGCTCCGGCGCCAGCGTCACCATCTTCACCGTGCCGCGCCCGGCGGCCAGCAGCGGCCGCAGCAGCGCCGGGTCGGGCACGCGCAGCAGCGCCGGGTCGTGGGCGCCGCAGCGGGACTTGGAGATGAACGGGCCCTCCATGTGCAGCCCGGCCAGCAGCCCGTCCTCGACCAGGCCGGCCAGGTCGGACAGGTAGTGCTGCAGGTCGTCCAGGTCGGTGGAGACCGTCGAGGCCATGATCGTGGTGGTGCCGTGCCCGCGGTGGAAGGCCGCGGCGCGCACCGCCTGATCCACGTCCCCGGAGCTGAAGGCGGCGCCCCCGCCGCCGTGGGTGTGCATGTCGACGAAGCCGGGCAGCAGATAGCGTCCGGCCAGGTCTATGGACGCCTCGTGCGGGTCCGTGCCGGACGGTTCGGGCACCGAGCCCCGCGGGCCCACCTCGGCGATGCGGTGGCCGTCCAGGCGGAGCCAGCCGTCGGCGCGCACGCCGTCGGGGAGGACGATCCGGGCGTTCGTCAGCAGTGTCATCGCAAACCTGTCGGGATGAGGGGAGCGGGCAGAGCCGGGTGCGTCCAGCCGGTGATTGGTATAGACCTGTAATCGACGGACCCACGGTACGCCATGGGCCCGGTGAAGCGCTGTGTGGGTCCGCGGCCGTACTCTGTCCTGCATGAACACCAGCGAGCCCGGGGGCGGATTGACAGACCGGGACCGCGCGATCCTGGCCTTCGAGAAACAGTGGTGGCGCAACGCCGGCAGCAAGGAGCAGGCGATCCGGGAGCGGTTCCAGATCTCTGCGACCCGCTACTACCAGCTGCTCAACGCGCTGCTCGACGACGAGGCCGCCCTGGCGTTGGAGCCGGAGGTGGTCAAACGCCTGCGACGGCTGCGCGCCGCGCGCCAACGCGCCAGGTCCGGACGGGTGAAACGGGTCGCCGACATCGGCTCGGACCCCGACGGGGAGCCCCCGCCTGTGTCTAATGAGGGGCATGACCAGGACCGAGCCGCTTGACCGGGAGTCCGCCGCGGACGCCTGGGATGCCTGGGACGCCGGAGCGGCGCGGCCCGACCGCCTGGTGTACCGGGACCGCCTGGGTGTGGTGAGCGAGGGACGGCCGATGAGCCGCCCGGCGCTGCTCGCCGCGGTTGTCGCGGTGTGCGGGACCGGACTGCTGGCCGGGCTGGGACTGTTCGGAGGCACGACGCCCAAGCCGCGTCCGGCGGCACCGGCGGCGGCCGTGCTGCGGGACGCCGATCCGGCGGGCGCGCGGGCCGGCGGGTCGGTGCCGGAGCAGCCGGTGCATCGCGTGCGCACACATCATGTGACGAAGCATGCTCCGCACAGCCTCCATGCGGTACATGAGGCGGCCCGCAGGGCGCACACGACATATAAGAAGTCAGCGGTTGATATGAAGTCCGCGGCCAAGAAGTCGGCAGCGCATAAGGGGAGTGCCGGACCCGGCGCTCCACACAGCGCCATCCGACACTCCCCGGTCCAAGGGCGGCTCAGGCCTGCCGGGCCTCCGGCCACCGCGCGGCCCGCAGCGCCTTCTGGGACACCGCGTACAGCACCGCGACCGACATCAGCAGCGACAGGCCCAGCAGCGTCGCGGTAGGCGAGAACCACTGGAGCGTCGCGCTGGCCACCAGCATTCCGGCCGGCATGCCGATCAGCAGGAACATCTCCAGCGCGGCGGCCGTGCGCCCGCGCTGCTCGTCCGGCACCGCCTGCAGGATCAGCACGTTGACCATCACCACCGCGGACGGGATGACAGCGCCGCCGATCGCGAGGAACACCGCGTCCGCCAGGGGAGCCGCGAAGAACGTCATCCCGAAGTTGGTCAGCGCGAAGACCAGGCACGCCACGATCAGCAGCCACCCCGGCCGCAGCACCTTGTGCAACGGCTTCACCAACGCCGTCCCGCCCAGCCCGCCGAGCGCCATCGCGGCGACGACCAGCCCCGTCGTGCCGGACCCGGCGTGATGCTGCTGCATCCGCACCACCAGGCTCAGGAAGACCGGGTAGCCGGCGGTGTTCACCAGGCACAGCGCCAGCGTGGTCGCGCGCATCACCGGGTCGCGCATGATCGTCTTCAGGCCGAGGAGGGCGCCTCCGTGCTCTGCTGTGGGGGCGGGGGCGGCGTCGTTGTCGGAAGCGCCGGCGTCGCCCTGGTCCGCAGCGACCGTCACAGACTTCGGCAGCTTGAGCAGCACCACGGTGAGCAGCGAAACCAACCCGGCGAACGTCGCGAACAGAAACGGCAGCGCCCGCGAGATCCCGAACATCGCCCCGCCCAACGGCGGCCCGGCCAGCTCACACCCCTGCTGCCGCACCTGCTCGGCGGTGAGCGCGGCAGAAATCTGCTCCGGCGCCACAACCTGCCGCAGCAACAACGTCCGAGCCCCGGCGAAGGGCTGAATGGCACCGAGCGCAGCGGCGGTGAGCAGCAGATGCCAGAAGGTCAGCGCCCCGACGAAATAGGCGACAGCCACCGATCCCGCCGCCACCACCCGCACCGACTCCGACAGCAACAGCATCCGCCGACGGTCCTTGCGGTCCATGAGCTGCCCGACCGGCAACGTCGCCAGCACGGACGCGATCAGCTGCACGGTCGCGAACAGCCCCGCCTTCAACGGCGACCCGGTCAGCGCCAGGATCACCAACGGGTAGGCGATGTCGGCGGTGCTCAGCCCGAGGAGGGCGGAGACCGCGCCGCCCCACAGGAGGTTGAAGTTGCGGTTGCGGCGCAGCGGGAGCAGCTCGGGGGCGGCGGCCGCGGCAGGCGACGCGGCCGTGTCAGGAGCCTGAGCAGACCCGGCGGCGAGCGATGCCGTGGATTCGGCGGCGGGCGACCCGGCGGTGGCGAGGGCGGTCGTCGGGCCGGTTCTGCCTTCGCCGTGCGCGTCGGTCTGCCGGCCCATGTGCTCGGGCATCGCGTCCATCGTTTGCGTCGCCTCCATTGCCGTGTCCCCCGCCGGCTCGAGCGCTGTTGCGGTCATCGTGAACCCTCCCTGATTCATGAACGTTTGCGTCAGCGCGACCATTCACACTCTCACCATCATTCACGCTTGAGTGAATGATGACGCATCCGTGAGCATCTGGCAAGATGGAGCGCATGGGCAGCGATGAAACGAGCTCTGACCTGGCCGGAGCGCTCCATGTGACGCGCCGTGCCATCGCGGACGCCAAGGCCGATGTGCGCGGCGCGCTCCGTGAGGTGCGGGCGGAGGTCTCCGATGCGCGCGAGCAGGTGGCGTTGCTGCAGGAGGTGGTGCGGACCGTCACCGATATCGACACCATCAAGGCGCTCGCCGATCCCACGCGGTTGGCGATTCTGCGTTCGCTGTCCCGGGATCGGGTGCCGAAGTCGGCGAAGGAGTTGGCGGAGGATCTCGACCAGCCGCAGACCAAGCTCTATCGGCATCTGAAGGTGCTGCAGGAGGCCGGGCTGATCGAGGCCGCTGAGACGCGGGTGGTCTCCGGCATCGTCGAGACCAAGTACCGGGCCATGCAGGCCGGGCTGTCCATCAACCCCGGTGAGAACATCGACGCGACCCGGGAGGCGATGCACGACATCATCGCCGGGAGCCTGAACGACTACCGCGACCGGATGTTGCGCGCCGTCGAGCTCGACCTTCCGGAGCTGGACGAGGAGTCGGCGAAGAAGCGCGGCATCGTGATGAACCTGTCGGCGACCGTCTCCGAGGCGAACGCCGACGACTTCCAGCAGCGCCTGGAGGCGCTGATCGCCGAGTTCGACGATTTCCCGCGCGACCCCGACGGCGTCCGGGTCGAGGGCCTGGTCTCCTGGTTCAGGCCCAAGCCCGCGGGTCAGACGGATCAGACGGATCAGACGGGTCAGACGGAAGACCGTCCCGACCCCGGATCAGCGTCCGCATAGGCGGCCGCTCCACCACGGTGACGTCGGTCGAGCGCGGCGCGAACCCCTCGGCCTCGCGGTGGAACTGCGTCATCAGCGTGTGGGGGCGGGCGTCGTCCCCGCCGGGCACTATCCGGCCGTCGCGCTGGAGCCGCTCCCACGCGACCTGCATGATCTCGCTGGCCATCCGGCCCAGACCCGCGTCGTCCTGGTGGTGGTGCAGCCGGACCCCCACGTCGACCTGCGCCATGCCGTCCAGCCCGACCAGCGCCAGGGTGTCGATCAGCATCGCGGTCTCGACGCCGTAGCCGGTCGGGAACGGCAGCCGCTCCAGCAGCGAGCGGCGCGCCGCGTACTCCCCGCCCAGCGGCTGCACGAATCCGGCCAGCAGCGGCCAGTGCAGGTTCAGGATCGGCCGCGCCACGAGCTCGGTGACCCGGCCGCCGCCGGCCGGCAGGACCGCCGAGCCGGCCACCAGCGGCCGGTCGTACATCGCCTTGACCAGGTGGATGTCCGGATCGCACAGCAGCGGTCCGAGCACGCCGGTGACCACCGTGGAGGAGAAGGACTTCAGGTCGGCGTCGACGAAGCAGATCAGGTCGCCGGTGGTCGCCGCCAGGGAGCGCCACAAGACCTCGCCCTTGCCGCGGACCGACGGGATGGCGGGGAGGATCTCGTCCCGGTGCAGCACCTTCGCCCCGGCCGCCGCCGCGTTCTCCGCGGTGCGGTCGGAGGAGCCGGAGTCCACCACCAGCAGTTCGTCGACCAGCGGCACGGCCTCGACCAGGTCCTCGCGCACGGTCGCGACGATCGCGCCGACCGTCTCCTGCTCGTTCAGCGCGGGCAGGACCACGCTGATCCGCGCCCGGGCTGCCTCCTTCGCGGCCAGCAGCCGCTCGAGCGGCCAGTCCGACGCTTGCGAGGAGCGCGCGGCAAGCCACCGCTCCACCTCTTCCAGCACCGGGGTTCTCCACTCTGAAATCGGCTTCGGCGACCACTTCCAGAGTAGGCGACCGGGCCGACCCGCCGTCGTCTCGGGATCCGGACGGGTAGGTCCCACCAGGCCGCCGGAGGCTTACGCTCCTAAGGAACAGCTCGATCCACAACTTAATAAGCGCTCATCCAGAGGAGCTGAGGGACCGGCCCTACGACGCTCCGGCAACCATCCGTTCTGCCACCTCATCGTGGCACGGCGCGGTGCCAACTCCGGCCCACCCGGCAGCCGCCGAGCCGTGGGAAAGATGAGGAAAGGAACCTCGCGTCATGTCCGGCACCCTCTCTACGGCCGCCCCCTTCGGTTCGGCCGCGCACCTGTCCTGTCGTGAGTGCGGCCACACCACAGACCTCGGCCCGACCTTCGCCTGCGAAGAGTGTTTCGGCCCGCTGGAGATCTCCTACGACTTCGGGACCGTCACCCGCGAGCAGATCGAGGCCGGCCCGGCCTCCATCTGGCGCTACGCCCCGCTGCTCCCGGTCCCGGCCGACGTCGCCACGCGGCCCACCACGAACCCCGGCTGGACCCGCCTGGTCCGCGCCACCAACCTCGGCCGCGAGCTCGGCCTGACGAACCTGCACGTGAAGGACGACTCCGGGAACCCGACGCACTCCTTCAAGGACCGCGTCGTGGCGATCGCCGTCCAGGCCGCCCACGCCTTCGGCTACACCACCTTGTCCTGCTCCTCCACCGGCAACCTGGCCGGCGCGGTCGGCGCCGCGGCGGCGCGCGCGGGACTGGACTCCTGCGTCTTCATCCCGTCGGACCTGGAGAAGGAGAAGATCGTCGTCGCCTCCGTCTACGGCGGCCGGCTGATCGCCATCGACGGGACCTACGACGAGGTGAACCGCTTCTGCAGCGAGCTGATCGGCGACGAGCTCGGCGAGAAGTGGGGCTTCGTCAACGTCAACCTGCGGCCGTACTACGCCGAGGGCTCCAAGACGCTGGCGTACGAGATCGCCGAGCAGCTCGGCTGGCGGCTGCCGGAGCAGATCGTGGTCCCGGTGGCCTCCGGATCGCAGCTCACGAAGATCGACAAGGGCTTCCGCGAGCTGGTCAAGCTCGGCCTGGTCGAGGACACCCCCTACAAGGTGATCGGCGCCCAGGGCTCCGGCTGCGCCCCTGTCTCGCAGGCGTACAAGGACGGCATCGACGTGATCCGCCCGGTCAGGCAGCCCGACACCATCGCCAAGTCGCTGGCGATCGGCAACCCGGCCGACGGTCCCTACGTGCTGGACATCGCCCGGCGCAGCGGCGGCACGGTCGAGGACGTGACCGACGACGAGATCCGCGCGGCCGTGAAGCAGCTGGCGCGCACCGAGGGCATCTTCGCCGAGACCGCGGGCGGGGTGACCGTCGGAGTGCTGAAGAAGCTCGCCGACGCCGGCCGGCTGGACCCCGAGGCGCTGACCGTGGTCATCAACTCCGGCGACGGGCTGAAGACCCTCGACGCGGTGTCCGACTGCGGGCCCACGGCGACCATCAAGCCGTCCCTGGACGCCTTCCGCGCGACGCTCTGACCCGAGTTGTTCGCGCAATCTTCATCGGCATGATGCCCCAACCGGGGATCGAGTAAGGAGCATGGCTATGAGCATCACCGTACGGATTCCCACCATCCTGCGTACTTACACCGACGGCAAGGCCGAGGTGTCGGTGGCAGGGGGTACCCTGGCGGAGGTGATCGATCAGTTGGAGGCCGACCACACCGGGATCCGCGCGCGCGTCCTCGACGACGACGGCAAGCTGCGGCGTTTCGTGAACGTCTATGTCAACGACGACGACGTCCGCTTCGCCGAGGGACTGGGGACCGCGGTGCCCGCCGGCGGCAGCGTCTCGATCATCCCGGCCGTCGCAGGGGGCTGATGCGGCGGGGCTTTCGCGCGCTCGAAACAGGACCGGTTCCCGTATCGTTATCTACTCACCGTGAACAGGGCGAGAAGATACGCGGGGATCGGTCCGCATTTGTCGGCACACCGCTTACGAACCTCTGAATAATCTCTGAGCTCCAGGCCTGTTGTACCGAACGTCACATTGGCTAGTCTCAGCGCCGGTCGAACGATTCGGCGAGATCCCTCCAGCTCAACCCTCTTGGTACGGCGGGTGGTACGGCGGCGAACGCAGACCCTGGCCCGCGGGGTGCGGGCTGGAAATGGGGTGGGGTTTCCAACAGGGGGTAGCCCACTCCGTCTAGAGCCGGCAGCAAGGGGAGTACGGAATGGCTCAGGGTACCGTCAAGTGGTTCAACGCGGAGAAGGGCTACGGGTTCATCGCGGTCGACGGCGGGTCGGACGTCTTCGTCCACTACAGCGCGATCCAGATGGACGGCTACCGCAGCCTGGAGGAAAACCAGCGCGTCGAGTTCGAGATCTCGCAGGGCCAGAAGGGTCCGCAGGCCGACATGGTCCGGGTCATCGTCTGACGAGTCATCGTCCGACGCCGCCGGCGACCACACATCGACGCAGGTTCCCACCACCGGGTCGCGACCTTTCACACGCTTCGCGCCGCCGCCCGACCGGCAGGGCTCCGCACCACTGTATTTCAGGGCCCACTCCCGCCTCACACGGGGGTGGGCCCTGAAGCTTTCCCGGGGCGGCTTGCACTCGCCCACCCAGAGTGCTAATCATGGACCTTGGCAGTCTCACACCGAGAGTGCCAAGTGAGAGAACCTCTCAGGCGAGGTCCGGACAACGTCCGCCGGCAGGGACCGGACGGACGGCGGGCCGTCCGTCGCGGGCGCCTGGCGGTTCGCCAAGGAATCCCTGGTGTGGGAGGTCTGTACCACAATGTCGAAGATCATCGCGTTCGACGAAGAGGCCCGTCGCGGTCTCGAGCGCGGCATGAACCAGCTCGCGGACGCGGTCAAGGTGACCCTCGGCCCGCGCGGGCGCAACGTCGTGCTGGAGAAGAAGTGGGGCGCCCCCACGATCACCAACGACGGTGTGTCGATCGCCAAGGAGATCGAGCTCGAGGACCCGTACGAGAAGATCGGCGCCGAGCTCGTCAAGGAAGTCGCCAAGAAGACCGACGACGTCGCGGGCGACGGCACCACCACCGCCACCGTGCTGGCCCAGGCGCTGGTCCGGGAGGGCCTGCGCAACGTGGCCGCCGGGGCGAACCCGATGGCGCTCAAGCGCGGCATCGAGGCGGCTGTGGAGGCGGTGTCCTCCGAGCTGTCCGGGATGGCCAAGGACGTCGAGACCCGCGAGCAGATCGCCGCGACCGCCTCGATCTCCGCCGCCGACACCGCGATCGGCGACATGATCGCCGAGGCGATGGACAAGGCCGGCAAGGAAGGCGTCATCACCGTCGAGGAGAGCAACACCTTCGGTCTGGAGCTGGAGCTCACCGAGGGCATGCGCTTCGACAAGGGCTACATCTCGCCCTACTTCGCCACCGACCTGGAGCGGATGGAGACGTCCTTCGACGACCCCTACCTGCTCATCGCGAACTCCAAGATCGGCAACGTCAAGGACGTCCTGCCGATCCTGGAGAAGGTGATGCAGAGCGGCAAGCCGCTGGTCATCATCGCCGAGGACGTCGAGGGCGAGGCGCTGGCCACCCTGGTCGTGAACAAGATCCGCGGCACCTTCAAGTCCGTCGCGGTCAAGGCTCCCGGCTTCGGCGACCGCCGCAAGGCGATGCTCGGCGACATCGCGATCCTGACCGGCGGCCAGGTCGTCTCCGAGGAGGTCGGCCTGAAGCTGGACTCCGTCGGCCTGGAGATGCTGGGCAAGGCCCGCAAGGTCGTGGTGACCAAGGACGAGACCACGATCGTGGACGGCGACGGCGACAGCGACTCCATCGAGGGCCGCAAGAACCAGATCCGCGCCGAGATCGAGAAGTCGGACTCCGACTACGACCGCGAGAAGCTGCAGGAGCGCCTGGCCAAGCTGGCCGGCGGCGTCGCGGTGATCAAGGCCGGAGCGGCGACCGAGGTCGAGCTCAAGGAGCGCAAGCACCGCATCGAGGACGCCGTGCGCAACGCCAAGGCGGCCGTCGAGGAGGGCATCGTCGCCGGCGGCGGCGTGGCCCTGCTGCAGGCCGGCCGCAAGGCCTTCGAGAAGCTGGACCTGGCGGGCGACGAGGCCACCGGCGCGAACATCGTGCGCCTGGCCCTGGAGGCCCCGCTCAAGCAGATCTCGGTCAACGCCGGCCTCGAGGGCGGCGTCGTGGTCGAGAAGGTGCGCGGCCTGGAGTCCGGCTTCGGCCTGAACGCCGCCACCGGCGAGTACGTGGACATGATCAAGGCCGGCATCCTCGACCCGGCGAAGGTCACCCGCTCCGCCCTGCAGAACGCGGCCTCCATCGCCGCGCTGTTCCTGACCACCGAAGCGGTCATCGCCGACAAGCCGGAGAAGGCCGCGGCCGCGGCCGGCGGCGGCATGCCCGGCGGCGACATGGACTTCTGAGCCCCGGCTCAGAACCCCGCGCAACGGTAGGACGCGTAGGACGCAGCACACGAAAGGCGGCTCCGGCTTCGGCCGGGGCCGCCTTTCGGCGTGTTCGGGCTCGGGCGGGTGGCGACACTGACGGGTGAAATTCTCCATTCGCTGGATCGCGGATTGCCTGCGAGTGCAAGCCTTCGAGGGTGATCACAGCAGCACATTCCGATGCCCACGGTGGCAGTCGACGGTCCCTGATGGCGGTCTCCGCGCAAGAACGGCAGCTCTTTCACGAGTTCGACGCGGAGCTTCACCCCAACTACCGCGCAGAACTCATCGCCGGACGGATCGTGGTCAGCCCGCCACCGCCTGGGTCGCATGCGGAGGTTCTGGCGAAAGTGACCAAGCAACTGATCCGTGATGCGGCAGTCGACACCGAGATCTCGGGCCATCGAGGCCTGGAAACGCCCTTCGGCAACTTCATCGCGGACTTGACCGTCGCCGAACCCGGCTCGTTCGCTGGCGCGCCGTCGTGGGGCACGTCTGCCGGGAGTCTCATGCTCGTCGAGGTGACCTCGTCCGCGCCGGAGGATGATCGGGAGACCAAGCGTTGCGCGTACGCCGCGGCGGGTATCCCGATTTACCTGCTGATCGACCGCGATCGGCGAGAGACCGTCCTGTTCAGCCAGCCCGATGTCGAAGCCCAGGACTACCGCGCGGACATCCGCGTCCCTTTCGGCACAGACCTCGAACTCCCCGCGCCGTTCTGCTTCGTCCTGACCGATTTCGCGCCGCGGGCCGGCTGATTCCGCCGGGCGCCGGCCTGTTGCCCGTATCCGAGTGCCGGGCGGGCCTTGTTCGTATGTCAGCTCTCTGGCGTAATTGGAGGGTCGGCGTGACAGACGGGATCGCCCAGGGTCGAGAGGACGGCATGCCCCTAGGTCCGCGTGGGCGTCATCGCTTCTTTCGGTGGCTGAATCGTCCGCGGCGGTTGGTGCGGCTGAGTGCGGGGCAGCGGCGGCGGTTCATTTTGGTGGTGGGGAACACCATTGTCACGTCTGGCGCGATCATTTTGCAGGTGTCGGCGCGGGGGAACCTCGTCGTGTGGACGCTGGCGCTCATTGCGGTGTCGCTGATCACGGGGATTCTGGCGATCGGGACTGAGTGGCTGATCTCGGAGGGGGCGGAGAAGAAGGCTTCTGAGGATCGGCGGGCGGGGTGGCCGGATTCGCGGGTCGTTGACGGCGCCGCGCCTTTGAGTCTGGAGTTGCCGCCGGCTGATGAGCAGTTCGTGGGGCGGCGGCTGCAGCTAGATCAGTTGCGGGACATGTTGCGGCGGACGGCCAACGACGGGCGCGGGGCGCCGGTGCTGGCCTTGTACGGCATGGGCGGCGTGGGCAAGACCTCGCTGGCGGTGCAGTTCGCCGAGGAGGTGCGCAGTGAGTATCCCGGCGGGGTGCTGCATCTCTCGCTCAGTGCCGGCGGGACCAGCGGGCTCGACGCGCCGGATCCGGCGACGGCGCTCGGCCGGCTGCTCGCCGCGCTCGGGGTGCGGGCGGGGGAGGTGCCTCCGGAGGAGGAGGCGCGGCGGCGGCTCTACTTCGACCGCCTCGTCGGACGCCGGGTGCTGGTCGTGCTCGACGATGCGAAATCCGCCGCGCAGGTGCGTCCGCTGCTGGCGCGGGTGCGTGGCTGCGCGACCGTGATCACCAGCCGGCGTCCGTTGGGGCTGCTGGAAGCTGTGCCCTTCACGGTCGGCGGCCTCGACGACGACTCCCTGCGCGAACTCCTCATCCGCCACGTCGGCGCCCGCCGGGTCGAGGAGGAGCCCGACGCCGCGCGCCAGATCATCCGCGCCTGCGGCGGTCTGCCGCTCGCGCTGCGCCTGGTCGCCGCCCGGCTGGCCGCCGACGGCCACCGCACGCTGGCCGAACTCGCCGACCGGCTCAGCCTCGACGAGTTCCGCTCCGGCGACGTCCGCGTCCGCGACGCCATCGAGGTCTCCTACGCCGAGCTCAGTGCCCGCAGCCGCCAGGCCTTCCGGCTGCTGACCCTGTTCCCCTCCATATCCCTGCGCGAGTGGGCTCCGGCGCCGCTGCTCGACATCCCGGTCGCCGACGCGCTGGAGGTCATGGAAGACCTCGTGGAAGCGCAGCTTCTGGAACGTGCGGCGCGTGGCGGGTCCAACGGCACCGAGTACCGCTTCCACGCTCTCGTCCGCGAATACGCCGAGGAACGCCTCGCCGCCGAGGAGACGCCCGAGGACCAGCGCGTCGCCCTGGCCCGGCTCGGCGGCGCCTTCCTCGCCCTGGCCGAATACGCCGAGCACCTCACCGACCCCACCGTCCCGCGCCACGGCCGCGACGGCGGCGCGCTGCCTTCCAGCGCCGAGCACTGGCACGTCGACGACCCCGCCCTGCTCCGCTACGCCGAGTACGGACCGACCCGCTGGCTGCTCGGCGACTGCCGCCGGCTGGGGCGCATGGTCGAGCGCACGCACGAGGCCGAGCTGTGGGACCTGTGCTGGGAACTGTCGGTGGTGCTGGCCCGGGTGCTGGAGACCGTCTACACCGTCTGGAACCGCTGGGACGACGTGCTGCGCAACGGCCTGGACGCCGCCGCCCGCCGCGGCGACCGCCGTGCCGAGTCGATCATCCAGCAGGGCTACGGCGTCCTGCGCCACTACCAGGACCGCTTCGACGAGGCCGAACAGCACTTCACGATCGCGCTGCGGCTGTGCCGCGAGATCGGCCACCGCCCCGGCGAGGCCTACACCCTGCGCTGGATAGGCCGCGGGCACTACTTCGCCGGCCGGTTCGCCGCCGCCGTCCACGAGCTGGAGCAGGCGCTCGAACTGTCCCGCGCGCTGGGCAACAAGCTCGCCGAGGCGCGCGTCCTGCGCGATCTGTGCGAGGCCTACGCCGGACTGCGCCGGTTCACCGACGCCGAGGAGGCGATCCGCGCCGCGCTCGCGCTGTTCGAGGGCGACGCGGTGGACCAGGGCGCGGACTGGGACGTGCGCCAGCCCGCCGAAGCCGCGCGGGCCCGCCGCGACCTCGGCGTGCTGCTGAACCGCCGCTACAAGTTCGCCGAAGCCGAGCAGCAGCTGACCTCGGCCGTGGACACCCTGACCGAGCTCGGCCACTGGTACTGGCGCGCCTCGGCGGTCTTCGACCTGGCCATGCTCCGCCTGCGCCAGCACCGGCCGATCGAGGCCGAGGCGCTGATGTGGCAGTCCTTCGACACCTTCAACGACTCCGGCTACCGCTACTGGACCGCCGTCGTCGCCCGCCGCCTGGCGATGCTCCGCCTGGAGCAGGGGCGTGTCGAGGAGGCGGTGGAGCTGATGATGCCGGTGCTGGAGACGTTCCAGCACCTGGGCCTCGGCCTCTGGGAGAGCTACACGCTGCGCGTCCTGGCCTGGGCCCGCCGCGAGGAGGGCCGCCTGGACGTCGCCGACCAGCACCTGGAGGACGCCGCCGCACTCGCCGAGCGCTACCAGGACCCGTGGGGCTTGATGCGCGTGCACTGGATGCAGGCCTCGGTGTGGATGGCCCAGGGCCGGACGACGGACGCCGTGCGCCTGTACCGGGACGCGGCGGCCACGGCGGCGCGCTACGAGGAGCCGTGGCAGGAGGCTGAGATCCTCGCCGATCTCGCGAAAGCCCTGCGCGCGACCGGCGACCGTGCGGCGGCGGCACGGGCCGAGGCCGAGGCGAAGGAAGCGGCGGCGAGCTTCGAGATGCAGCAGGCCGGGACCTCGCGGCGGATGCGGCGGGGATGGCGGCGCTGGCGGTCGCGGACGATGGTGCGGTCGCGGCGGCGGGCTTAGAGCAGGGCTTTCGGCTTGTGTATTGATGGTTGGCTACGGCTTGTCACCGGCGACGTTCATCAGGGCACGCATACAGCCGCCGGATCCGTTTGCTCAGGTGCGGTGCCCCGGCTGAGCTTGTGGCGCTGGGAAGCGCCGCGGGGCAATAGGATCGCAGGGTTCTGACCCGGCGCTTCCCGCCAGGGGCGCCGGGTCCGGCATGCCTGGGGCTGAGGTGCGTCCGCGTCTTGCTAGCCGGCGTCGCGGGGGCGCCTCGGGTGTTTGGGACGGCGCAGTCCGGCTGCTGTCAACCGCTGGAGCAGCTCACGGGAGCGAACCGGTGTGGCGCCGGCCGCGATCGCCTTGTCGTAGAGCGTGGATGGCAGGTCGTAGTGGTCGCGCTCGAAGCCGCGCGGCGGGACGCCCAGCTGCTCGGCGAACGCGTGCAGCTCCGCGAACGAGGTGTCGCTCACCAGGTGCGACCACAGCCGACCGTGGCCGGGCCAGGTCGGCGGGTCGATGAGGATCACGCCGTCATCAAAGCACATCGGTGGTCGCGGCGGCCCTCATGGCTTCCACGTCCGCCGCCACATCCGCTTCCACCAACGCGGCGTTGATCTGCGCGGCGGTCATCGTCGCCGCGCCGGCCGCCGCGATGACCCCGTTGGTCGGGTCCGCGACGTTGCCCGCGGCCCACACGCCGGGGACCGACGTGCGCCCGCCGATTCCCGTCGAGACCCAGCCGGTCTCCGGATCCTTCTCGCACCCGAGCGCGTCCAGCAGCGTTCCGTTGGCTTCGAAAGCCGGCACCAGGAACACGGTCTCGCGCTCGACGCGCGTGCCGTCCGCCAGCTCCAGCGCGCTCAGCCGGCCCTCGCTCGTGACCAGTCGCCGCAGCGGCTGCTCCTCGACGCGCACCCCGCGCGCCGTGAGCTTCGCGCGGTCGGCGTCGTCGAGCGGCTGGCCGTTGAGGAAGTACACCAGGTCCGCGCTCCACTGCCGGAGCAGCAGGGTGTGGTGCGTCGAGAACGGTCCGGTCGCGACCGTCGCCAGCGCGCCGTCCCGGACCTCCCAGCCGTCGCAGTAGGGGCAGACGTGCACGTCCCGCGCCCACAGCTCGGCCAGGCCGGGGATGTCCGGCAGCACGTCGGTCAGGCCGGTGGCGACCAGCAGCTGCCGTCCGGTGGCGGTGCAGCCGCTGGCGAGCGTGACGTGGAATCCCTCCGCGGTGCGCTCGGCCTTCTCCGCGAAGTCGGTCACGATCACGCCGCCGTAGGACAGCACCTCGTCGCGGCCGTGCTCCAGCAGCTCCAGCGGCGGCATGCCGTCCCGCGACAGGTAGCCGTGCATGTGGCCGGCGTTGGCGTTGCGCGGCGCGCGGGCGTCGACGACGAGGACCCGGCGGCGTGCGCGGCCGAGCATCAGCGCGGCGGACAGGCCTGCGGCACCGCCGCCGATGATGACGACGTCGTAAGTCTGGCTCTCGTTCTCGCTGTGGTTCTCGTTCTGGTTCGCGTTTTCGTTGAGCTGATCAGTGCTGATCGGGGAAGACATGCGATCACCTCCGCCACCGACGATGCGCTTCCGGCCCGTCGGGTGGCAAGCCACCTTGCCGACTTGGCAAGTCGAAGGGGAACCCGCTACCGCTCCAACTCGGCGATCTCAGCACTCAGATTCGCCCGAGCCTTGGCGTCATACCGCTCCACCGCGACCGGCGTGCGGAACAGCTGCGGCAGCTCCAGCAGCCCGCGCAGCACCGCGGCGCGCCCCGGACGGAAAAGCTCGTCAGGTACCTCCGCGTACTCCTGCCGAATCGCTTCCGCGTAGGCGCCGTACGCCGCCGCATCGCCGCCGAGCACCGCGAGATCCGCGTCGCAGAGCACCGCGCCGTTCCGGTCTCCGTCGGCGACCGCGTGCCCCTTCGTCAGCCGCACCAGCCGCGCGACCTCCGCGACCTGCTGCTCGGGCACGCCCAGGGCCGGCAGCTCCGTCTCGGCCAGCTGCGCGCTCAGTTCCTCGTTGTCGGCGCTCGCCGCGCCGCCGTCGTAGACCGCGTCGTGGAACCACGCCGCGTACCGCACCGCCGCGACGTCCTCGGCGTGGTCGCCGAACTCGTCCACGCCGTCCAGCACGCGGACCAAGTGGTCCAGGGTGTGGTACCGGCGGTGGGGTTCGGCCCAGCGGGCGATGAGCTCGTCGCCCAGGCGGATGCTCTCCGGGGTGATGCCCGCCAGGGTCAGCCAGCGATCATGCAGCGTCAGCGCCATGGTCGCAGCCTACGCCGATCGATCACGACCGCAACGCCGCTTTCCGGGCGTCCCAGGCGGTCGCCGAGCCCGCGGCGCGCGCCGCCATCGCCGTGCAGTCCTCGAGGCTCCGCGCCGCCAGAGCCGCCCGCACCTCCGCGATCGCCGAGGGCGCCATAGACAAGGAGCGCACTCCCAGCCCGACCAGGACGCAGGCCAGCAGCGGGTCGGCGGCGGCCTCGCCGCACACCCCGAGCGGCTTGCCGGCCGCCGCGCCGGCGCTCCCGGCCGCGCCGATCAGCTGCAGGACCGCCGGATGCCACGGGTCCTGCAGCGCCCCGACGGCGCCGAGCACGCGGTCGGCGGCCATCGTGTACTGCGTCAGGTCGTTGGTGCCGATCGAGGCGAAGCCGGTGCGCCCGGCCAGGATCGCCCCGGCGGTCAGGGCGGAGGCGGGGGTCTCGACCATGATGCCGACGCGGCCGCCGGCCACGTCCAGACCGCAGGCGGCGGCCAGCTCGCAGAACCACTCCGCCTCGGTCACCTCGTCGACCATCGGCGCCATCACCCAGACCTCGGGGGCGCTGGTCCCGGCCGCCTCGCGGATCGCCAGCAGCTGCGTGCGCAGGATCGCCTCGTTGCGTCCTCCGAAGGCGCGGAACGCGCGGAGCCCGCGGACGCCCAGAGCCGGGTTCGGCTCCTCGCCGAGCCGGACGAACGGCAGCGGCTTGTCCGCCCCGGCGTCCAGGGTCCGCACCACCACGCGGGTGTCCTCGCCGAACGCGTCGAACACCTCTTTATAGATCTTGACCTGCGCGTCGAAGGTCGGCGGTTCGTCCGTGTCCAGATACAGGAACTCGGTCCGGAACAGGCCGACGCCCTCCGCGCCGGACACCAGTGCCGCCGGCACGTCCTCGGGACCGCCGATGTTCGCCAGCAGCTTCACCGGCGTGCCGTCCGAGGTCCGTCCCGGTCCGGTGAGCGCCGCCGCCGCCGCGTCCGCGCAGCAGCGCGCGATCGCCGCCTCCATCGCCTCGGTCGAGGGATGCGCGACCACCGTCCCGGCCGCGGCGTCGACCAGCACCGGCGTGCCGTCGGTCAGCGCCAGGACCCCGGCGGCGCCGACGACGGCGGGGATGCCCATGGCGCGGGCCAGGATCGCGGTGTGCGAGGTCGGGCCGCCCTCGGCGGTGACCAGGGCCAGGACCAGGCGCCGGTCGAGCAGGGCGGTGTCGGCCGGCGCGAGGTCGGCGGCGAGCAGGACATAGGGCTCCTCGCGGCACGGCGGTCCCGGCACCGGCACGCCGGAGGCGACGGCGACCGCGCGGGCGGCGATGTCGTCGAGGTCGGCGACGCGGCCGGCCATGTAGTCGCCGAGGGCGGCGAACGTCTCGTGGAACACGGCGAAGGTCTCGTGGACGGCGCGGGCCGCGGTCTTCCCGGCGTCGGTGCGGGACCTCACGCCGTCCGCCAGCTCCGGGTCCTCGGCGATCATGGCCTGGGCTTCCAGCACGTCGGCGGTGGCGCCGCCGGCCGCCGTGCCGCGGGCGCGCAGGTCGGCGGCGACCGCGGCCAGCGCGGCGAGGGCCTTCGCGCACTCCTCGGCGGGGTCGCCCGCGGCCGGGACGTCCGGCGGCTCCGGCGGCGCCTGGCCCATGCGGGCGACCGGTCCGGCGACCGCGGCGGTGCCCACGCCGACGCCCTCGTACTCGGCTGTTTCCGCCGTCCGCACCGCCTCGGACCGCTCGAGCCCTGAGGACGCCCGCTCACCCATCGAGGTTGGTCTCCAGCAGCTCGGCCAGCTCGTCCACGGCCGCCGCCGCGCCCTCGCCGTCGGCGGCCAGCGTGACCCGCTCGCCGCCGCGCACGTCCAGGGACATCACCGCGAGCATCGACTTGGCGTTCACCGGCTTGCCGCCGTCCTTAGCCAGGGTCACCGGGACCGGGAGCTCGCTGGCCTTCTTCACGAAGACCGCCGCGGGGCGGGCGTGCAGCCCCACCTTGGAGGCCACGGTCACGGTGCGCTGGGGCATTCTTCAGGGTCCTTAGGGTCCGGGGCGGGTCAGCGCCAGTGGAACAGCTCGTCGCCGGCGGCCACGGCGCCGTTGACGATCGCGTCGATCGCCGCGGACTCCGCGTCCAGCGCGATCACCGGGCTGACCGGCGACAGCCCGCCGGCCTCGACCTCGGCCGGGTTCCAGGTGACGATCGGCTGGCCGGCCCGCAGCTGCTCGCCCTCGACCGCGATCAGCTCGAAGCCGCGGCCCTCCAGGTTCACCGTGTCGATGCCCAGGTGGACCAGCACGCCGCGGCCGTCCGCGGACTGCACGACGAAGGCGTGCGGCTTGAGCTTGACCAGCCGGCCGGCGATCGGGGCCACGGCGACCTGCGGCGCGCGCTCGGGATCGACGGCGGCGCCGGGGCCCACCATGGATCCGGCGAACACCGGGTCGGGGACCTCGGCCAGGCCGATGGCGGTGCCGGTCAGCGGGGAGGAGATGTAGATGTCCATGGTGCTCACTGGTGCTCGGGGCGCTTCTCGCCGATGGGTGCGCACGCGCGGGGCCGGTGCCGGGGCGGACGCACCGCTACATCAGGTCCTCGATGTCGTTGGCGATGGTGTCCGCCTCCGGGCCGACCACCACCTGCACGTTGTTCCCGACCTTCATCACCCCGTGCGCCCCGGCCGCCTTCAGCACGGCCTCGTTGACCTTGGAGCCGTCGCGCACCTCGGTGCGCAGCCGGGTGATGCAGGGTTCCAGCTCGACGATGTTGTCGGCGCCGCCCAGTCCGGCGATGATCTGCTCGGCCTTGCTCACGGCAACTCTCCTAACTCGCCCCGGGTGCGCGAGGGAGCGCGCCCGGGTTGGTGACACATCGGACATTAACCCACGTACCATGTCAAAGCTTGACCGTTCTGAAGGCGTTGCGCCGTCTGTGGGGGCAGGTGGCGCGCCGCGGCCGGCGGCGGGCTTCCCCGCCGGCCCGCGAGCGGTTGGCACCAGTTGACACCGATGTGGCGCCGGTGGTCTAGTCCGGTGACATGAGCGATGAGCCCGCGGGCATCGACCCGACCAGCTCCGTGCCCAAGCATCTGCAGCTCAAGGACCTGCTGGGCCGGATGATCTCGGACGGTCTCGGGCCCGGCTCGCCGATCCCGTCCGAGCGCGATCTGGCCGAACAGCACGGTCTGAGCCGGATGACGGTGCGCCAGGCGATCAACGCCCTCGTCGCCGACGGCCGCCTGGAGCGCCGCCTGGGCCGGGGGACCTTCGTCGCGCAGCCGAAGATGGACGTGCAGATCCGCCTGGTCGGCTTCACCGAGGACATGCGCCGCCGCGGCATGACCGCGAGCTCGCGCACCCTGTCCTTCGAGCGCATCCACGCCTCCAGCGCCCTGGCCGGACATCTGGAGGTGGAGTCCGGCGAGCCGGTGGTCCGCCTGGTGCGGCTGCGCTACGCCGACGGCATCCCGATGGCGATCGAGCGCACCCACCTGCCCGAGCGCATCGTGCCAGGGCTCGTGGAAGCCGGCGCTCCGGAGTCGCTTTACCACTATCTCGCTGAGGAATATGGGATCGTACTCACCTGGGGCGAACAGTCGATCGAGGCAGCCACCACCGCGGCGGAGGACGCACCGCTTCTCGGGATTCGCTCTGACGGCGTAGTCCTGATCATGGCGAGGCGTTCTTTTGCGGAAGATGTGCAAGTGGAATATGCGACGTCTGCATATCGCGCGGACCGGTACCAGCTGTGGGTGCCGCTCGCGCAGGCTGCGCGTCCGATAGTCCGCAACCCCTGACCGGGCGGGGGGACTCACCGGCGTCCGCGGACGGGGCCGCGGGGCTTGGCATTACGTGGCACACCGAGAGGACCACCTGATGAGCGCAGAAGTCGCAGCGGCGGCCCCGAAGGAGCCGGGGTGGGGGAGCAAGAGCTTCGCCGTGCTGCAACGCATCGGCAAGTCCTTGATGCTGCCGATCGCGACGCTTCCCGCCGCGGGCCTGCTGGTCCGTTTCGGGCAGGACGACATGCTCGGTCGTTTCCACAGCCTGCAGAACGTGGCGGCCGTGATGGCCGCCGGCGGCAACTCGCTGCTGAACAACCTCCCGGTGATCTTCGCCATCGGCGTGGCCATCGGCTTCGCCAAGAAGTCCGACGGCACCACCGCGGTCGCCGCCATCGTCGGCTACCTGGTCTACAACGCCGTATCAATGCAGATGTTCGCCGGCTCCAAGCTGAAGTCCCAGGTGCTGGGTCTGGTCATCAAGAACGCCGACCAGAACGTCAACGCCGCGGTACCGGCCGGCGGGCTGAAGTTCGGGCTGGACATGAACCTGCCCAATCCCACCGGAGTGCTCGGCGGCATCCTGGTCGGCATCATCGCCGCGCTGTTGTGGCAGCGCTACTACCGGATCAAGCTGCCCACCTGGCTGGCGTTCTTCGGCGGGCGCCGCTTCGTGCCGATCGCCACCGCCGTGGCGTGCCTGTTCCTGGGCGTGCTGATGGGCTGGGTCTGGTCGCCGATCGGCCAGGGAATCAATGACCTGTCGAGCTGGATCACCCGCAACAGCGACATCGGCCTGTTCATCTACGGCACCCTCAACAGGGCCCTGATTCCCCTGGGTCTGCACCACATCCTGAACGCCTTCCCCTGGTTCCAGTTCGGCACGTACACCAACGCCAACGGCACGTACCACGGCGACATCGCCCGGTTCCTGAACGGCGACCCGAACGCCGGGCTGTTCCAGACCGGCTTCTTCCCGATCATGATGTTCGGGCTGCCCGGCGCGGCGCTGGCGATGTGGCGCTCGGCGCTGCCGGCCAAGCGCAAGGTGGCCGGCTCGATCCTGCTGTCGGCGGCGCTGACCTCGTTCGTCACCGGGGTCACCGAGCCGCTGGAGTTCTCCTTCATGTTCGTCGCGCCGGTGCTGTACGCGATCCACGCCGTCCTGACGGGCATCTCCATGTCCCTGATGTGGTCGCTCGGCGCCAAGGACGGCTTCAACTTCTCCGCCGGGCTCATCGACTTCACGCTGAACTGGGGCAAGGCCACGAAACCGTGGCTGATCCTGATCGTCGGGCCGATCTACTTCGTGGTCTACTACACGCTGTTCGTGTTCGCGATCAAGTTCCTGAACCTGAAGACCCCCGGGCGCGAACCCGATCCGGAGCTCGACGAGTTGCCCGCCTCGCCTTAGCGGTACCGAGCCAGATCGCTGCGGTGCCCGACACAGGGCGGGCCGGGCCCGGTGCTCGTCTCCGATCACCGATCCATGGCAGGCTGCCACCTATGTCTGATCCGACGCCCCTGCTGGAAGTCATCGCCGTCGACGCCGACGACGCGCGCGCCGCGGTCGCCGGCGGTGCCGACCGCCTGGAACTGGTCTCCGCGATGGAGTATTCGGGCTTCGATCCGTCGTTGGAGACCTTCGAAGCGATCCGCGAGGCGGTCGACGTCCCGCTGCGGGTGATGATCCGGCGCCGCGACGGCTTCTCGGCCGGCGGCGTACAGGGCGTGGCAGAACTCGTGCACACCGCGGAGGCCTTGCGCCGCGCGGGCGCCGACGAATTCGTCCTCGGCTGGCTGGACCCCGACGGCACGGTCGACGCCGAAGCGGTCCGCGCCGTCCTGGACGTCCTCGGCGGCGCGAAGTGGACCTTCCACAAAGCGATCGACGCGACGAACCACCGGCAGGCGGTCTACGACGCGGTCCGCCGCATGCCCGGTCTGGACACGGTGCTGACATCCGGCGGATTCAAGGCATCCGGCGACGGCGTCGAGGTGCTGCGCGCCGAAGCCGAGCGCGAGCGCGCGGCCGGCGGCCCGCAGGTGTTGGTCGGCGGCGGTCTGACGCAGGAAGCGCTGCCGGCACTGCGCGCGGCCGGACTCGACGCGTTCCACGTCGGCACCGCGGTACGGGCGTCGGGAACGTGGGACTCGCCGGTGGAGGCGGAGAAGGTCGCCGCGTGGCGGAAGTTGCTGGAGTAGCGCGCCGGGACTGATCACAGAGTGATCGTTTCTGTCAGACTGGCGGCCCAGTGCCGAGACTGACCGAGGGGGTCCCCGATGTCTTCCCGTCCCGCGGAAACGCCCGAGCCGCCGTACTACGTGGTCGTGTTCGCCTCGCAGCGCACGGAGGGCGACAACGGCTATGCCGAGGCCGCCGAGCGCATGGCGGAGCTCGTCGCTCAGCAGCCCGGCTTCCTGGGTATGGACTCCGCGCGGGACGCGACCGGTTTCGGCATCACGGTCGCCTACTTCTCCGACGAGGAGTCGATCAAGCAGTGGCGGGTCCAGCCCGAGCACACCGAGACCCGCGGCGAGGGCCGCGCGTCGTGGTACCAGCACTACGCGGTGCACGTGGCCAAGGTGGAGCGGGCCTACCGCTGGGACCGGTGACCGCCGGATCGGTGATCGTTCACCGGGCGTCCATGTGCTAGGCTTCTGCGCCTTGCCCGGCACGTACGGCGGTTCGGAGCTCTTCCGGACCGCGCGGACCTCTGCCTGAAGAACCTCCAACGCGCATCGGCGCCGCTCTGGCGTGCGCGCGTTCACTTCCTCTACTTCTTCAGGAGTCCGGCATGCCCGAAACCAGTGATACCGCTGACCCTGTCGTGGTCACCGAGCAGACCCATCTCGAGGAGTCCCGCGCCGCGCTCAAGGCGATGCGCGAGGAGGCGCTGACCCTGCGCGCCGAGGGCGGGAACGCCGTCTCGACCGAGAATCTCCTGGCCGCCCTGCGCGGTCGGGCCAAGGCACTGATGGACGATCCGAACATCCCGCTCTTCTTCGGCCGTCTGGACTACGGCGACAGCTCCGAAGCGGGGGAATTCCGTGCCGAGCACTACTACATCGGCCGCCGCCACGTGCACGACGGGACCGGCGAGCCGATGGTCATCGACTGGCGCGCCCCGGTCTCCACGGCGTTCTACCGGGCCACGCCGAAGGTGCCGATGGGCCTGGACCGGCGCCGCCGCTTCGGCTTCGCCCACGGCGCCATCACAGGGTACGAAGACGAGCCGCTGTCGGACCCGGCGGCGGCCGCCGCGCCCGCCGGACAGCCCGGCGCCAGCCGCATCCTGACCGACGAGATCGAGCGCCCGCGCTCGGGTCCGATGCGCGACATCGTCTCGACCATCCAGCCCGAGCAGGACGAGATCGTCCGCGCCGACGTGAACGTCAGCGTCTGCGTCCAGGGCGCGCCGGGCACCGGGAAGACCGCGGTCGGCCTGCACCGCGTCGCCTTCCTGCTCTACGCGCACCGCGACCGGCTCCGCCGCGGCGGCTCGCTGGTCGTGGGTCCCAACAAGGAGTTCCTGAAGTACATCGAGCAGGTCCTGCCGGCCCTCGGCGAGATCGAGGTCGGCCAGACCACCGTCGACGACCTCGTCGCGCGCGTGAAGGTCACGGCGCAGGACCCGACCGGCGCCGGCGTGGTCAAGGGCGACGCGCGCATGGCCGAAGTCCTGCGCACCGCCATCTGGTCCCGCCTGCGCAGCGCCCAGGAGGCGCTGCCGGAGGGCATCATGATCGTCCGCGGCTCCCGGCGCTGGCGCGTCCCGGCGCACGAAATCGACGAGCTGATCGCGGCGACCAAGGAGCGCGACGTCCGCTACGGCGCGGGCCGTGCCATGCTCGCGCCGCGCATCGCGCACACGATCCTGTACCGCATGGAGGTCGCGGGGGAGACCACCGACGACCGCACGCAGAACGCGGTCGCCCGCACCAGCGAGGTCCGCAAAGCCGTGGATCTGCTGTGGCCGGCGATCGATCCGGTGAAGGTGGTCTTCGAGCTCTATGCGAACCCTGAGGTCCTCGCGGCCGCCGCCGAGGGCATCCTCACCGCCGAGGAACAGGAATCGATCCTGTGGACCGCCACGCGCCCGAAAGCGCCGCGCACTCCCGGTACCGCCAAGTGGTCCAGCGCCGACGCGGTCCTCGTCGACGAGGCGCACGACCAGCTCGACCGCCTGCCCTCGCTCGCGCACGTGGTGCTCGACGAAGCCCAGGACCTGTCGGCGATGCAGTACCGCGCGGTCGGGCGCCGCTGCTCGACCGGGAGCGTGACCGTCCTCGGCGACATCGCGCAGGGCACGACGCCGTGGGCCACGCCGTCCTGGTCCGAGACGCTGAAGCACCTCGGCAAACCCGAGGCGGTGATCGAGGAGCTGACCCTCGGTTTCCGCGTCCCGCGCCAGATCATCGACTTCGCCGCCAAGCTTCTGCCGGACGCCGCGCCGGGTCTGCTGCCCCCGACCTCGGTGCGGCAGCAGGGCGGCGCCTTGGAGATCGACCAGGTTCCGAGGGAAGCAGACCTCGTCGATACCGTCGTCACCGCCGCGCAGCTCGCCTTGGCGATCCAGGAAGGCTCGGTCGGCCTGATCACCGCCGACTCCCGGGTCGCGGAGGTCGCCGCCGCTCTGGCCGCGGCCGGCGTCGAGCACTCGGTGCTCGGCTCCGAACCCGCCGCGCCGGCCATCGAGGGCGCGACCGAGACCGAGGCCGAGCTCGTCGAGTCGCTGCTCGCCGAGACCGTCGGACCGCGCTTGGCCGTGGTGCCCGCGACGCTCGCCAAGGGTCTGGAGTACGACCAGGTGCTGGTGGTCGAGCCCGCCGAGATCGTCGCCGCGGAGCCGCGCGGACTGCGGCGCTTGTATGTGGTGCTGACCCGTGCCGTTTCGCGGCTGCACGTGGTGCACAGCGCGCCGCTGCCGGCGCAGCTGACCGGCGCCGGCTTCTGAGCGTCCGACCCCGCCCGCCCGCCTTCGGGCGCGGGCAGACGGGATCGGCGCCACCGATTCAGGACTCTTAGATGTCCTTGCCGGCGAACACGTCGTCGGCGTCGGCGATCCGGTATGCGTACCCCTGCTCCGCAAGGAACCGCTGCCGGTGCGCCGCGTACTCCTGGTCCACGGTGTCGCGGGAGACCACGGCGTAGAAGCGCGCGCCGCGGCCGTCGGCCTTCGGGCGCAGCACGCGTCCCAGCCGCTGCGCCTCCTCCTGGCGGGAGCCGAACGTGCCGGACACCTGGATCGCCACGCTCGCCTCGGGCAGGTCGACGGAGAAGTTCGCGACCTTCGAGACCACCAGGGTGGGGATCTCGCCGGTGCGGAAGCCCTCGTACAGGCGCTCGCGCTCCTTCACCGTGGTGCTGCCCTTCAGGACCGGGGCGTTCAGCCGCGCGCCGAGGTCGTCCAGCTGCTCCAGGTACTGGCCGATGACCAGGGTGGGCTCGCCGGCGTGCTTCTTCACCAGGGCTTCCACGAGCGTGGACTTGGTCGCCGTGGTCGAGGCGATGCGGTACTTCTCCTCCGGCTCGGAGCTGGCGTAGCGCAGGCGCTCGTGGTCGGTGAGGGTGACGCGGACCTCGACGCAGTCCGCCGGGGCGATGTAGCCCTGCGCCTCGATGTCCTTCCACGGGGCGTCGAAGCGCTTGGGACCGATCAGCGAGAAGACCTCGCCTTCCAAGCCGTCTTCACGGACCAGGGTGGCCGTCAGTCCGAGGCGGCGGCGGGACTGGATGTCGGCGGTGAAGCGGAAGACCGGCGCCGGCAGCAGGTGGACCTCGTCGTAGACGATCAGTCCCCAGTCGCGGGCGTCGAACAGCTCCAGGTTGGCGTAGACGCCCTTCGTCTTGCGCGTGAGGACCTGGTAGGTGGCGATGGTGACCGGGCGGATCTCCTTGCGGGCGCCCGAATACTCGCCGATCTCCTCGTCGGTCAGCGTGGTGCGCTTGAGCAGTTCCTTGCGCCACTGGTGGACGCTGACGGTGTTGGTGACCAGGATCAGCGTCGTCGCCTCGACCCCGGCCATGGCCGCCGCGCCGACGATGGTCTTGCCCGCGCCGCAGGGGAGCACGATCACGCCGGAGCCGCCGTGGCGGAAGCCCTCGGCGGCGTCCTTCTGGTACGGACGCAGGGTCCAGCCGTCCTCGCGCAGGGCGATGTCGTGGTGCTCGCCGTCCACGTAGCCCGCCAGGTCCTCGGCCGGCCAGCCGACCTTCAGCAGCACCTGCTTCAGGGTCCCGCGCTCGGAGGGGTGGACCTTGATGGTGTGCTCGTCGAGCCGGGCGCCGATCAGCGGCTGCACCTTTTTGTGGCGGATCACCTCCTCCAGCACCGGGACGTCGGTGGTCTCCAGGACCAGGCCGTGCGTCGGGTGCTGCAGCAGCCGCAGGCGGCCGTAGCGGTCCATGGTGTCGGCGATGTCGACCAGCAGCGAGTGCGGCACCGGGTAGCGGGTGTGGCGCAGCAGCGCGTCGATGACCTGCTCGGCGTCGTGGCCGGCGGCGCGCGCGTTCCACAGCGCCAGCGGCGTGACGCGGTAGGTGTGGATGTGCTCCGGCGAGCGCTCCAGCTCGGCGAACGGGGCGATGTCCCGGCGGCACTCCTCGGCCTGCGGGTGGTCGATCTCGAGCAGGAGGGTCTTGTCGGACTGGACGATCAGGCAGGTCACGCATACCTCCGGGCGCGGCGCTTCGGTCGGGCGACGGGCATCCTTCTAGTGTCGCTCATCGCGGCGCTTCTCATGACCAAGGCCGTGGTTCTCCGGGGGCGTGGGTCCGGGCAGTTGTTTCCCGTTTCCCGGCTCACGCCCCGGCAGCGACGCCCGTCACGTCCGGGCGGCACCCGGTATCCGCTCGCGCACCAGCGCGTACAACGGCACCGACACGGCCATGATTCCGGCGGCCGTGAACACCCCCGGCGCCCAGCTCCCGGTGGAGTCCCGCAGCACCCCGCTGACCACCGGGCTGGCGACCGCGCCGATTTCGGCGATCAGGTTGAACACGCCGAACACCGCGCCCCGGTCCGCGTCCGGGACCTGGTCGCCCAGGATGCCGTGGACGATCGGCTGCAGCGCGTTGAAGAACAGCCCCGAGGTGAACAGGATCAGCCCGAGCAACAGCAGCGAGGGATGCCCGACCGCGAGCGAGACGCCGAAGGCGACGGCGAGCAGCGTGTGCGCCACGGCGCAGATGATCGCCAGCGACTTGCGGCCCTTGCCCTGCCGCACCCGCCGGTCGGCCAGCCAGCCGCCGACCGGGAAGCCGATGATGCCGGCGCCGGCGTTGAACGCGGCCGTCAGCGCGGCGGAGGTCAGGCTGCTGTGCGCGGTCTCCGCGACGATCTCGACCGACCAGAAGGAGAAGAACCACAGGTTCCACATCACCGCGATGAAGGCGATGTACAGCAGCCACAAGTCCTTCGTCAGCAGCGTTTCCGCCTTGCCGGTCCGCTTCAGGTCCCGGACCACGAAGCCGATCATCACCAGCGCCAGCACCCCGGAGCCGATCGCGGTCTCCCACGCCGTCCATCCGGCCTTGTCCGAGACCAGGTACAGCACCGTGATCGCGGCGGCGCAGGGCACGGAGTAGCCGATCAGGCGCAGCAACGGCGCGCCCAGCCGCAGCGGCCGATCGCCCCGGGCCCGGAAGAACAGCCAGGTGGCGACGCCGACCAGCAGCGAGAACGTGCCGAACAGGAACAGCGGCATGCTCCACGCTCTGGCGCCGAAGCCCGCCGACGTACCCCAGTCGATCATGTACGGGGTGGCGACGATGGCGACGGTCAGCCCGATGGACAGTCCCGACACCGCCACGCCGAGCCCGATCGTGCGGCGCCGGGGCGGCGTGTGCGTGATGACCAGCACGCGGTCGTTGGAGTAGAAGACGCCTTCGCCCAGACCGGTCAGCACGCGCGCCACGACGAACACCACGAGCCCGGTCGCCAGCCCCGACACCAGCGTCAGAACCCCGGCCCACAGCAAGGAGAGGACGAGCATCTCGCGATGCCCGAAGCGGTCGCCGAGGCGCCCGCCGGCGTACTGCGTGAGCATGTAGCCGGTGAAGAACATCGAGCCGATCAAGCCGCCGAGCGCGGCGGGGTGCGCGGAGTCGCCGATGAAGCCGCCCTTGTCGTGGATCATCCACGCCACGACCGGCCCGGTGACAGTCCGGTCGGCGTAGCTGACGAGCCAGCCGAACAGCAGCAGCAGCCACAGTTTCTGGTAGCTGCCGGAGAAGATCGGCCGCAGCGGACCCGGCGATCCGATCGCCGTCCCGCGTCTCGCGCCATCGGCCGCCGCGGCGTCCGGATGCTGCGCTCCGAGTACCTCGCTCATAGCCCTCCTCGTCTTGGCGGGTAAGCGCTTTCCCGCCACGATGCCCGCGAAAGGCCTGACCGTCAAGGCTTTTCCGGGGAGTGAGGTAAGGGCTACCGACCGCATCTGGGGCTGACGGTCGATGGTTCGGCAAACTCGCTCACCGAACTAAGAGCGGCCGCTACCGGTCGGCACTGGCCCGCCGAGTCCGCACATCGTAGTGAAGGACAGCAAAATCTCCCCGGCGCTCCGTCCGAAGGGGAGCGCCGAGGAGATCTCAGGCCGCGTCGATCGGTGCTGTCGTGGGTGCTACTCCGTGCTCTCGGTGCTTTCCGTGCCGTCAGCCGCCTCGGCCTCGTTCGGGTCGGCCTTCCAGTGCGGCGCCGGCTGCTTCTGCCATGGATGCGGACCGTCGAGGGGGCGGTACTCCACTCCGAGTGCGTCGAGGCGCTCCAGGTGCTTCTCCAGGCGCGACTGGAACTCCGCGAAGTCGCGGTCGGGGGTGGACCACACTGTTTCGCTGAAGGCTGCGAGGCGGGGCCAGGCCTGGTAGTCGTGGACCCGGGCGTCGGGGATGTACTCGCTCCAGAGGGTGGCCTCGGAGCCGATGACGTGGTCGGCGAGTTCTTCGGGCATGTCCTCGGGGATCGGCTCGAAGCTGTAGGCGCGCTCCAGCGAGGTCGGCGCGGCCCAGGGGGCGCCCGGCTCGCCTTCCTCGTCGGACTGGCGGTAGTCGAAGTAGACCCAGCCGTAGGGGCTGGTGAGGGTGTCGTGTCCGCGCCGTGCCGCCTCGACCGCGCCGTCGGTGCCGCGCCAGGAGGACACGACGGTGCCCGGGAACAGTTCGCCTTCCAGGATCTCGTCCCAGCCGAGCAGCTTGCGTCCCTTCGACGCGACGTGCTCGCTGAGCTGGTTCATGAACCAGGCCTGCAGATCCTCTTCGGTCGCCAGTCCCAGTTCCGCCTTGCGGGCCTGGGCCCGGGCGCTGGCTTTCCACTCGTCCTTCGGGCACTCGTCGCCGCCGAGGCAGACGAACTCGCCGGGGAACAGGTCGCAGATCTCGTCCATCACCGTCTTGTAGAACTCGACGGTCGTGTCCTCGACGTTCAGCACCGAGGTGGCGATCCCGAACCGGGTCCACACCTCGCGCGGTTCCTCGGCGCTGGGCACGTCCTGGTTGCCCAGCTCGGGGTAGGCGGCGATGGCGGCGGTGGAGTGCCCGGGGATGTCGATCTCGGGGACCACGGTGATGTGCCGCTCGGTGGCGTAGGCGACGATCTCGCGGATGTCGTCCTGCGTGTAGAAGCCGCCGTGCGGGCGGCCGTCGCCGACCGTCTCCCGGCGCCAGCCGCCGACCTCGGTGAGCTTCGGATACTGCTTGATCTCGATGCGCCAGCCCTGGTCCTCGGTCAGGTGGAAGTGCAGGACGTTCAGCTTGTGCAGCGCCATCAGGTCCAGGAAGCGCAGCACGTCGCGCTTGGGCAGGAAGTGGCGTGCCACGTCGAGCATCGCGCCGCGCCAGCGGAAGCGCGGGGCGTCGGTGATCGTCACGTAGGGCAGCGGCCAGGCCTTGTCGCCGGCGTCGGAGCGCAGCGCGTCGGGCGGCAGGAGCTGCTTCAGCGTCTGCTCGGCGTAGAACTGGCCGGTCTCGGTGCCGGTGACGAAGGTGATGCCGTCGTCGTCGATGACCAGCGTGTAGCCCTCCGGGCCGAGTTCGGGATGCCCGTTCGAGGCGTTCACGACGGTTGCGGAGTCGAACGTGAGCCGACCGGATCCGGCTTGTATCCGCAGCGGTTTGGGGATGATCGAGATCTTGGGCGCGTCCATGCCGACAAGATCTCACGGATCGTTCACCGATAAAACGGCGTGTCGCGGGGCGGGGTCCGGCGGCGCGGGGACGCCGGGTGACGATGTGATCACCCGGGGGTATTCCGACCCTGACATGACCGAAACAGTGCACTGACCGCGTATCGGTCCTCCGGCGGCGGCCCGGGCAAGCAAGGGTCTGTTTTGCACGTGCAAAGGGTCTGTGCATTTGCTGGTTCGGCGCTTACGCTGTGCAGGGTGGACGTGTCCCTGCTGGAGGCCTTCGAGCCGGTGGCCCATGACCTGCGTGCCGCGGGTCTGGACTGCCAGCTGACGGAGGACCCGAACCCGGGCGAGCCGGCGGCCGGCGCCACCGCCGTGCTGATCGTCTCCGGGGTGAAGGTGGGGCGGCTGACCCTCGGCGCGTCCGTGCTGGACACGGCTTCGCGCACGCTCTACCTGGCCGCGCAGACGCAGCGGCTGGTGCAGGGGAACCTCTCCATCGGCGGCCGGGTCATCGAGTGGCCGCCGTGCCTGCCGAGCCACACGCATCCGATGATGGCCACCCGCGGGCAGCGGACGCCGTTGTGGACGTGCCCGCTCGGCGGGACGATATCGGTGCCGATCGGGGAGCACCCGTAGGTCGGCGGGAGCTGCGTCTGACGCTGCTTCTGCTTCTGTTTCTGCCTCTCCCCTTGTCTCTGCTCTGTTCCCACCTCCGCCTCAGCGTGGCGCGTAAGCCCTGAGGAAGAAGTCCACGCCCTGCGCGATCCGCCGGTCGAACTCGGCGTCGAAGTCCGCTTCGTGCGCGATCCTCCGGACGTCCGATCCGGCGGTCGTGGTCAGCTGGTGCGCCAGCAACTCCGGCACGGCCAGCACCTCGGCGGGCACGTCGAGCAGCCCGGCGCGGGCCAGCGCGGACAGCAGCTTGTTCAGCCGCGGCATGGTGCGCCCCGGGCCGTTGGTGAACCAGCGCTGCTGGAGGTCGGGGTGGTGCTCGGACTCGGCGTCGACGAGCTTACGCAGGTCGACCAGCGGTCCGGTGTAGACGACGCGGACCCAGGCGCCGGTCAGCTGCAGGAGCGCGGCGCGCAGGTCTTCCGGGCCGGTCAGCTTCGAGGCGTCGGGGAAGTCGCGGTCCATCAGCTCCACGACGTGCGCGACCGTGCGGTCCTGCACGTCGTCCGTCATCGCCATGAACAGGCGCTCTTTGTCGCCGAAGTGGTTGTAGACGGTCTGCTTGGAGACCTTCGCCTCGGCCGCGATCGCGTCGATGCTGGCGCGGGTGAAGCCCTCGCGCAGGAACACCGTGCCGGCGGCGTCCAGGATCGCCCGGCGCTTTCTCGGGTTGCCCTGCGGCTCGTCGGCGGTCGCGGTCGTGGCGGTCGCGGTCATGCGCTCATTCTCCTCGCTCGGAAGCCTGTTGCGGAGTTGGACTCCTCAGTCTAATCTCTTGGACTGATGGGTCTAGCTCTCTGGACTCGATCGTCCAATATCGCTCGATGGAGCCCGTGGCTCCGTCAGTTCGGGGAGGAACCATGAACGCTCAGCCGTCCGACGACCGGCTGCCCCGCGAATACCTCAAGATCGGCGTCGCCCTGGTCCTCGGCGCCGCCATGGCGATGCTCGACGCGACCGTGGTCGCGGTCGCCACCCGCACTCTGGCCGAGCGCTTCGGCTCGACGCTGTCCGCCGTGGCCTGGGTGTCCACGGCCTACCTGCTCACGATGTCCGTGGTCGTGCCGCTGGCCGGCTGGAGCATGGACCGCTTCGGCGGACGCCGGGTGTGGCTGCTCGGCGTGACCGCCTTCCTGGCCGGCTCGGTGTTGTGCGGCGCGGCGTGGTCGATCCCGAGCCTGATCGTCTTCCGGGTGCTGCAGGCGCTCGGCGGCGGCCTGATCCAGCCGGTCGGCCAGGCGCTGCTCGGCCGCAGCGTCGGCCCGCGGTACATGGCCCGCGTGATGGCGGTGATGTCGGTCCCGATGGCGCTGCTGCCGGTCCTCGGTCCGGCGGTCGGCGGCCTGCTGCTGGCCGAGTGGGGCTGGCGCTGGATCTTCTTCATCAACGTGCCGATCGGCCTGGCCGCGATCACCCTGGCCCGCCGCTGGGTCCCGGTCTCGACGCCGAGCCCGGCCGGCACGGCGCGCTTCGACCTGCGCGGCTTCGCCCTGATCTCCCCGGGACTCGCGGCCCTGGTCTACGGCTGCTCGGCGGCCGGCGACCACGGCGGCTTCGCGTCCCCGGCGGCATGGGTCCCGGTGGCCGCCGGCGTGGCACTGGTGACGGCGTTCGTGCTCTACAGCCTGCGCACCAAGATCCAGCCGCTGGTGGACCTGCGCCTGTTCCGCGACCGCGCCTTCGCCGTCGCGATGCTGAACTCCGCACTGATGGGCGCGACCCTGTTCGGCGCGATGTTCCTGCTGCCGCTGTACTTCCAGCAGGCACACGGATTCTCACCCCTGCGCGCCGGCCTGGTCCTGGCACCGCAGGGTCTCGGAACCGCCCTTTCGACAGTCGCCGCCGGCCGCCTGACCAACCGCACCGGCCCGCGCGTCCTGGTGGTGACGGGCACGGCGGTCGCGACAGCGGCGACCCTCCCCTTCGCCCTCGTCGGCGCGCACACATCGGCCACCGCCCTGGAACTGCCCCTGTTCCTGCGCGGACTGGGCCTCGGCCTGGTGATGGCACCCCTGATCGCCGCCGGTTACAGCACCCTGCGCCGCGCCTCGATCCCTCAGGCGACGACGACGTTCAACATCCTGAACCGGGTCGGCGGCTCGATCGGCACAGCGGTCCTGGCTGTGATCCTGGTGCGGGGACTGGCAGACGGGACACCGACGGCGGCACACGTCGCGTCCGCCTACGGCGCCACCTTCTGGTGGGCGCTGGCATGCACGGCGGTGACCCTGGTGACGGCAGCGTTCCTGCCGGGAGCGAAGGCGATGCGCGCGGCACTGGCGGCGGCTGCGGTGCATCAGGATGCGGATGCGGGTGCCGGCGCAGGTGCCAATGCTGGCGCGGGCACAGCCGGTGTCGCAGAGCCCGAAACCGCTGCGGCCGCGGCGTGATCAACGGCAGGCGGACGGCGACTCGCTCGCGATCGGCGCCCCTTCGTCGGCGAGTCGCCTGCCCTGCGAGTGCTTTAGGCGATCCCCGACTCCGGCCAGTTCGACCAATGCGTGTTCGGCGCGCGCGTCGGCCGGTATTCGTGCGGGTTGCCGGTGTCGAGGACCTTGGCCAGGAGCTGGAACACCTCCTCGCGGCTGGGGCGCTCGACCAGGACGTCGGGGTGGTGCCAGGCTTCCAGGCGGAGGATTTCCGGGAGGTCCGGGGGGATCAGGGCTCGGAGTTCTGATTCGTCGGCCAGGAGGAGGTCGCGGTATTCGGGGACGAGTTCGCGGACCACTTCGGCGAAGTACTCGCCGGCCGGCGCCTCGACGGGGAGGTCCTCGCCGCGGACGCGGAGGGGTTTGCCGCCGACATAGTTCTCGTCGGCGTCGATGAGTTCGGCGATGTTCTCCACGCGGTCCAGCTGGCTGCCGGCTCGGACGCCGTAGCCGGTCAGGGCGTCGGTGACGCTGCGGGCCTTCGGGTTGAAGCCGACCGTCTCGAAGACCACGGCCCAGTGCTTGTCGTCGCGGTAGACGTGCAGGCGGACGTCGACCGCCGAGTAGAACCCGTGGTCGAGGAACGGGAAGGTGAAGTCCTGGGCCGAGGCGTCGAGCTGGTCGAGGAACTGCTGTCCGAAGGTCACGGAAAAATCCTAGGTCACCCCGCCTTGATGAACGCGCGCACCGCGTCGGCCACCATCTGCACGGCGATCGCCGACAGCAGCAGACCGGCGATCCGCGTCACCAGGGTCACGCCCGAGTCCTTGATGACCCGGATGACCTGGACCGAGAACCGCATCGTCAGCCACAGGGTGATGTGGATCGCCACGATCGCCGCGCCGACCGCGAGCACGCCGGACCAGTGGTGGTCGGTGCGCTTGGCGAAGACCATCACCGCGACGATCGCGCCCGGTCCGGCGAGCAGCGGGGTGCCCAGCGGGACCAGCGCGACGTTCACCGCCTCGTTGGAGTGCGAGGGCTCCTCGCTGCGGCCGGTCAGCAGCTCCAGCGCGATGAGCAGGAGCAGCAGGCCGCCGGAACCCTGCAGCGCGGGCAGCGTGACGCCGAGATAGTCCAGGATCTGCTGGCCGAACAGCGCGAACACGCAGATCACGCAGAACGCGACCAGCGCCGCCTGCCACGCCGCCCGCGTCCGCTGCGCCTTGCTGCGGCCGTTGGTCAGCGCCAGGAAGATCGGCAGCGTCCCCGGCGGGTCCATGATGACGAACAGGGTGATGTACGCCTCGAGAAAGAGCTTGCTGTCGAACACGCAGGAAGACCTATCACCTGGAAGGACTTGGCTGCCACGCCTGTCACGCCAGCCAGGGATGCCGTTGCACGAGCGGCGTGCCGGACCACCACCGCCCGAGCCCGTACCGCCACCCCAGCGTCGTGAAGCCGATGCCCAGGACGACGAGCGCGAAGACGAGGCGGTGGTCCACGAGCGGGCCGGCGTGCGTGAACACCAACAGCACGGCGGCGCAGACCGCCGTGTACCGCATGAGGATCCCGAAGACGAGCCCCGCCCCGACACTCGTCAGGGCGAGCACGAACAGCCCGTCCGGCCACGACGAACCGTGGTGGATCCAGGCCCTGCGCAGGAACGTCCCGCCCAGCAGGACCCGGATCAGCGCCCAGAGCAAGTCCAGGCGCGTGAGCTCCAGCGGGTCCATGGAGCCTTTATCCACCTCGGTCCGCGGCGGTGCATGCCGGGGGAGGGAAACGGGTGACGCGCGGCTAGATCTTCGTGAACGCCGCTTCGAGGTCGCCGACGAGGTCCTCGGCGTCCTCCAGGCCCACCGAGAACCGCAGCAGTCCGGCGTCCGGCCGGGCGTTCGGCGCGACGTGCCGGTGGCTCAGCGAAGCCGGGTGCGTGATCAGCGACTCGGCGCCGCCGAGCGAGGCGGCGTGCAGGATCAGCCGCACGTTCTCGGCGACCGCCGCGGCCGCGTCGTAGCCGCCGCGCATCGAGAAGGCGAGCATCGCGCCGGGCAGCAGCATCTGCTTGTCCGGGCCGATCAGGCCGTCCGGGTCGCCGCCGGGCAGCCCGGGGTAGTACACGCGCTCCACCGCCGGGTGCGCGACCAGCCACTCGGCGACCGTCTGCGCCGTCTCCGAGGAGCGCTTCACGCGCAGCGGCAGCGTCTGCAACCCGCGGTGCAGCAGGTAGCCGGCGATCGGGTGCAGCAGCCCGCCGGTCTGGACCCGGATGTCCCGCAGCCGCGCGGCCCACTCCGGCGTCGTGGCGACCACGCCGCCGAGGACGTCGCAGTGCCCGCCGAGGTACTTGGTGGCGCTGTGCACGACCAGCGTCGCGCCGTGCCGCGCCGGCTGCTGCAGGACCGGGGTCGCGAAGGTGGAGTCGACCAGGTAGGGCACGTCGCCGCAGGCCTCGGCGACCGCGTCGAGGTCCAGCAGCTGCGCGGTCGGGTTGGCCGGGGTCTCGACCACGACCAGCGCTGTGTCCGGGCGGGCGGCCAGCGCCGCGGCGATGTCGGCCGGGCCGTCGACCCAGGTGACCTCGGTGCCCAGCGTGCCCTTGGTGAGCAGGCCGTCGGTGCCACCGTAGATCGGGCGGAGGGCGATGATGTGCCGCTTGCCGTCGGCCGCCTTGGTAGCAGTCGCGGCCAGCAGGCAGGCAGTGATCGCGGCCATCCCGCTCGCGAAGGACACCGCCTCGGGCAGGCCCTCGAGCTCGGCCAGCGCGCGCTCGAACCCGGCGGTCGTGGGGTTCCACATCCGCTGGTAGACCAGGCCGCCCTCGGCGGTGGGCGCACCCCCGGCGACCAGCGCCTCGTAGCTCTCGCCGCCGGCGTCGACGCCGGGCAGGTAGTACGTCGCCGACAGGTCGATCGGCGGCGTCGGGTTCGTGACGGTCCGCCCCGCGTGGACGGCGGCTGTGGCGGTGACCCGGGCTATGTTCCGATCTTCGCTCATGACAGTGATTATGCGAGCAGGTCGCGGCCCGCGGCATAGCCGTTCACGATGTGGTGGCCTGGTCGGCGCCCCCGCTCAGCTCTCCAGCTGGTCGGCGACGGCGCGCAGCACCCCGGCGAGCTTGCGCGAGGTGGCCTTGTCCGGGTACTTGCCCCGGCGGAAGGTCTCCGACATGCCGTCGAGCAGCTTCATCACGTCCTCGACGATGACCACCATCTCCTCGGCCGGCTTGCGGTCGCGGGCCGCCACCGCGGCCTCCACGCTCGGCCGGGTCTCGAGCAGCTTCACGCCTATCGCGGTGTCGCCGCGCTTGCCGGCGGCCACCCCGAACTCGACCCGCTGGCCGCTCTTGAGCTCCGCGGTGCCCGCGGGCAGCGCGGAGGAGTGCATGAACACGTCGGGCCCGTCGTCGCGGGTGATGAAGCCGAAACCCTTTTCGGTGTCGTACCACTTGATCTTGCCGGTAGGCACGGTGGGACCCTCGCGTCTGCTGTCGTCGGTGATTCACTCTTGCGGGGTAAGCGTAACCAGGAAACGTCCGCCTTGGGCAGGGTTATCCCAGGGCTCGACCAGGGGCTGGGCGGATACAGACTTCGTGGGCGGACACGGGTCGCGTGAGCAGATGGCGGATACGGATTCGCTGGGCTCGCACAGATAATCAGGCGGCCAGATACCCGTCGAGCCACGCCGGGAAACCACGCAGGTCGGCCAGGACGGCGTCGGCTCCGGCGGCCGCCAGGTCCGGGGCGCTGACCGGCCCGGTCGCCACCGAGACGGCCACCGCGCCGGCCGCCCGCGCGCCGAGGATGTCCCCGAGGTGGTCGCCCACGTAGACGGTCGCGCCGTGCTCGAGCAGCGCCTCGCCCTTCTTCGGTCCCCAGTGCCAGCCGACCAGGACGTCCGGGACGAGGTCGAGGTGTTCCAGGTGCAGCGCGGCGTTGGGCCCGTACTTCGCGGTGACGACCATGACCCGGCCGCCCCGCTCGCGGATCGTCGCGAACGCCTCGGCGGCGCCGGGCAGCGCGGGTGTCGGCGCGATCGCGAACTCCGGATACAGCGCGCGGTATTCGTCCCCCGCGGCGGCGATGCGGTCGGCCGGGAACCAGTGGGCGAGCTCCTCGTCCAGCGGCGGCCCGAGGCGGCTGACGACCGCGTCGGCGTCGATGGCCACCCCGGTGCGCCGGGACAGCTCGGTCATCGTCGCGTGCACGCCGGGCCGGGAGTCGATCAGGGTCATGTCGAGGTCGAAGCCCACGGTGAGCGGCGCGGTGGTCATGTGATCAGACTAGTGCCGCCCGCGATCGCGCCTCCCGGCGCCGGGGTCACCGGTTCGGACGAGCGCGCAGGGCGCGCCAGGGGAGAGCGGACGGCCAGCGGGGTAAGGTGAGGCTACCCTGAGTGCCGAAGCCTCCGAAGGACCTGCCTGTGTCCGTCTGCGAATCCGCCCTCGGCGGCTGCGCCGCACTGTGCCGGGCGGCGCGCGAGCCGCTGGGCGACACCGCGCCGCCGCGGGCGAAGGCGTGGCTGGCGGTCGAGCATCCCGGTCCGTGGCCGGCGTTCGGCTGGCCGCAGGATCTCCCCGCCGCGGCGATCGAGGTGCTCACGGCCGCGCCGGCTTATTCGGTCCGTCCGCAGCTGATCCGGCGTCCGGACCGCGAGGGGCGCGCGCCGGCGGGGGACCGGGTGGTCTTCGTCGCCGGCGGCCCGCCCGGCGCGCGCTGGCTGGAACGGCGCGTCACCGGCGATCTCGGCCGCGACATCGGGAAGCTGGACCTCGCCGCTCTCGCCGACGGCGGCCCGCCCGGATTCGGCACGCCGCTCCGGGACCGGATCCTGCTGGTCTGCACCCACGGCAAGCGCGACGTGTGCTGTGCGCGCTACGGCGGCCCGGTCGCCCGGGAACTGGCCGCGCGCGGACTGCCGGTCTGGGAGACCACACACCTCGGCGGCGACCAGTTCGCGGCGAACATGGTCTGCCTGCCCGACGGCACCTACCACGGCCGCCTCGACCGGGCCTCGGCCGCCGAGGTCGCCCTCGGCTGCCTGCGCGGCGAGGTGTCCGCCGCGCACTTCCGAGGACGCGCCGGGGTCAGCCGGACTTAGCGACCGCCTTGAACAGCCGCCAGAGCAGGTAGAGCGCGCCGAGCAAGCCGAGCATCGTGGGGACGGCCGTGAACCCGTCCTTGGCCGCCTGCCAGGTCTGGTCGGAGTTCAGCGGTGTGGTGTGCCCGGTCGAGCGGCCGCGCGCCAGGAACAGCCCGAAGGCGTAGAACACGAACGCGGTGAGCGGCACGCCGATCAGCGCGACCCGCTTCTCCCCGGGTGTGTACGAGTACGACGTCATCGCCAGCAGGTAGCCGATGATCACGATCCCGATCGTGTACGGCGACATGGCGATCGCGTTGACGATCGCGCCGACGCACAACACGGTCACCGCCGCCAGCGCCTGCGTGTGGCCCTGAGCCGTGCGCCGCACCATCGGTCCGGCGGCGATCGGCGGGGGCGGCGGCGCCGGCGCGGGTCCGGGAGCCGGCGTGAAGCTGCTGAGGCTCTCGATCGGGATCTGCGGGCCGGCGGCGTCCGAGCCGCCGGAGCCTCCCGCTCGGCCCGCTCCCCCTTCCTCCGGCTCGCCGCTGTAGTACCAGTCGCTGCTGCCGGCGCCGAAGGGGTCCGGCTCGGCGGGGATCTCCGGTCCGGGCAGCGCGTCGCCGCCGGAGTCCGAGCCGCCGGAGCCGCCGAACGGCGGGTTGGACAGCGACTCCGGGGTGACCAGCCGGGCGATGGCCGGGTCGACCTCGGGGGAGAAGACGGAAGCGGCGCCGTAGGCGTTGCTGCCGCCGCCGCGGCGCTGCCGCTCCCGCGCGGCGTACAGCGGGTCCTTGTTCGCCTCGGCCATCACCAGGGCCTCGGGGCGGCCCATGCCGAGAAGGATCTGGCGCACGTCGGCGGTTCGTGTCGCCTTGCGGTCGCTGACCCGGGATTCGATCTCCGCGCGGGTCCGGGAGACGAGCTGGTTCCGCGACGTGGGCGACATGCGCCCCTCCGCCAACGTGGACAGCTCGGCCAGGTACCGGAACATCTCCTGGTCGGTCTCGGCCGTCACCCCTGCGTTCCCCCTGCTTCTGTTGAGGCCCGATGCCACGGCTGTGCCGGCTGTGGCACCCGCATCCGTATCGTATGCGGGCGCTGTGATCGTTCGGACTCGACTACCGTTGTCTGTGATGCCCACCGAACACCCCGGCCATTCCGCACGACCCGGCACCGCAGGTGCACGGGCGGTGACGCGCGCCGATCGGGGCCCGGCGGGGGGCGGAGCGTCTCAGGGTTCGGACACGCCCCCGGCGCGCACGGGGGCGAACGGGACCGGCTCGCCGGCCTCCGCCTCGGTGCCGCGCAGGCGCTCGCTGGCCGACGAGCTGCGTTCCTGGACGGTGGAAAGGCTGGCCAACCTGCTGGCGGCGCGGCCGGATCTGGCGGTGCCGCCGCCGGTGTCCCTGGCGTCGTTGGCCGAGCGGGCCTCGCAGCGCGCGTCGGTGGCGTTGGCGATGGACCGACTTGACGCACTCACTCTGCAAGTGCTCCAAGCGCTCGCCGTGTCGCCGGAACCGGTGACCGCTTCCTCAACTGCCGCCCTGCTCGGGCTGCCCGAGCAGGGTGCGGTCGCCGACGCCATCGAGCAACTGCGGGACACGGCGCTGTTGTGGGGACCGGACGAGGGACTGCGGCCGCTCGTCAACGCCCGCGAGGCGTTGGGGGAGAACCCGGTCGGGCTCGGTCCGCCGCTGGCCTCGGCGCTGAACAACTCCTCTCCCGCCGGGATGCAGCAGTTCTTGCGCCGCCTCGGGCTGCCCGCGACCCCCGATCCGGTCAGCGCGGTCGGTTCGATCTCCGCGTTGGCCGCTGACGCGCCGCGCATGCGTGCCGTGCTGGACAGCGCGCCGGCCGGGGTGGAAGCCGTGCTGGAGAAGCTGGTCTGGGGACCGCCGTTCGGCCGGATCAGCTTGTCCGCCGACGATGACGCCTACGAAGCGGAAACCCAGGACCCTGAGACTGACGCGGATCCCGACTCTGGCACTGCCGAACCCTCCGAGTCCCCGCTGGAATGGCTTCTGGCGCGCGGCATCCTCGGCCGCTGGACCGAGGACACCGTCGTGCTGCCGCGCGAGATCGCGTTCTTCCTGCGGCGCCATGTCTTCGGCTCCGGGCTGCACCGCGATCTGGCCGCCGAGCCGCCCGCCATCGCGATCGCCCAGCACGACCCCCGTAATGCCGACGCGGCCGCCGGAGCCGCGGCGATCGCCGTGCCCCGCCGGATCGAGGAGCTGCTCGACGCCTGGGCCGCCGGCCCGCCCGGCGTCCTGCGCTCCGGCGGCGCCGGCATCAGGGATCTGCGGCGCACCGCCGCGCTGCTCGACGTGCCCGAGGAGGAGGCCGCCTTCCTGATCGAGCTGGCCTACGCCGCCGGGCTCGTGGCCGCCGACCTGGCCTCCGGCTTCTGGCTGCCGACCCCGGCCTACGACCGCTGGCTGGACCTGCCGCCGGAGCGCCGCTGGGCCGAGCTGGCGGCGGCGTGGCTGGTCTCGGACCGGGCCGCGGGCCGGGTCGGGGCGCCGGACGAGCGCAACCGGCAGGTCGCGCCGCTGTCGGCGGAGGTCGCCTCCTGGGCCGTGACCGAGATGCGCCGGGACCTGCTCGGCGAGCTGGACCGGCTGCCGCAGGGCGCCACGACCGCGCTGGACGCCGTGGTGGAGCGCCTGTTCTGGGAGCGTCCGCGCCGCAGCGGTCCGGCGATGCGGCAGCTGGTGGACTGGACGCTGCGCGAGGCGGTCTGGCTCGGCCTGGTCGCGCCGGTGCGCGGCGGCGCCGGAATCCTGGCCGCCCACGGCCGCGCGCTGCTGCTCGGCCTGCCGCGCGACGCGCTCGCCTCGGCGCTCGGCGCGGCGCTGCCCGAGCCGGTGCGGCACGTCCTGATCCAGGGCGACCTGACCGCGATCGCGCCCGGACCGCTCGCGCCGGAGGTGGCGCGCGAGATGGCGCTGATCGCCGACATCGAGTCGGCCGGCGCCGCGACCGTCTACCGCTTCACCACCGCCTCGGTCCGCCGCGCCTTCGACGCCGGCCGCGCCGCCGACGACCTGCACGCCTTCCTCGCCGAGCACTCGCTCCACGAGATCCCGCAGGCGCTGTCCTACCTCGTCGACGACGTCGCGCGCCGCCACGGCCGCGTCCGGGTCGGCGCCGCCGTCTCCTACGTCCGCGCCGACAACGACGCCGCGCTCACCGAGATGCTCGCCGACCGCCGCACCGGCGGCCTCGGGCTGCGCCGCATCGCGCCCGGCGTCGCGGTCTCGGAGCTGCCGCCGGCCGAACTGCTCGAGGGTCTGCGGGCCAACGGCTACGCCCCAATGGCCGAGAACGAGGACGGCAGCGGCGCGCCGGTGGTGGTCGCGACCGCGCGGGCGCGGCGGGCCACGTCGTTCCATCCCTACGCGGTGCAGCGGCAGGCGCTGCCGGGGTCGGCAGCGGTCGTGGGACTCGCGGAGGACCTGGCGGCCGGGGGATAACCCCGTGCCGATCCGGTATCGGCTGGATAGCGTTCCGTCATGGCACGCGACGAGCGCGGGGTCACCCCGCAGAGCGAGGACTTCTCCTCCTGGTACAACGAAGTGGTCACCAAGGCGCAGCTGGTCGAGCGCGGGCCGGCGCGCGGCACGATGGTGATCCGACCGTATGGGTACCGGATCTGGGAGCTGCTCCAAGCCGACCTCGACGGCCGTATCAAGGACACCGGGCACGAGAACGCCTACTTCCCGATGCTGATCCCGGAGTCCTACCTCAAGCGCGAGGCCGAGCACGTCGAGGGCTTCGCCCCGGAGCTGGCCGTCGTCACCCACGCCGGGGGCAAGGAGCTGGAGGAGCCGCTGGTCCTGCGGCCCACCTCGGAGACCGTCATCGGGGAGATGATGGCCAAGTGGATCTCGTCCTACCGGGACCTGCCGCTGCTGCTGAACCAGTGGGCCAACGTCGTCCGCTGGGAGCTGCGCCCCCGCCTGTTCCTGCGCACCACCGAGTTCCTGTGGCAGGAAGGGCACACCGCGCACGCCGACGAGGCCGAGGCGATGGCCGAGACGCTGCAGATGCTCGACGTCTACGAGCACGTCTGCCGCGACCTGGCCGCGATCCCGGTCGTCCCCGGCGAGAAGACGCCCGGCGAGCGGTTCGCCGGCGCGGTGAAGACCTTCACCGTCGAGGGCATGATGCGCGACGGCAAGGCGCTGCAGAGCGGGACCACGCACTATCTGGGCACGAACTTCGCCAAGGCTTTCGGCATCCAGTTCGCCGACGACGCCGGGCGGCTGGAGCTGTGCCACACCACCTCGTGGGGCATGTCCACGCGCCTGGTCGGCGGCACGATCATGACCCACGGCGACGACAAGGGCCTGGTCCTGCCGCCGAAGCTGGCGCCGTATCAGGTGGTGATCGTCCCGATCGCGCGCGGCGACCAGGCGGAGACCGTACTGGCAGCGGTGCGTGAGCTGGCCGGACGTCTGAAGGCCGCCGGGATCCGGGTCCACGTCGACGACCGGCCGCAGGTCTCCCCGGGCTTCAAGTTCAACGACTGGGAGATGCGCGGCGTCCCGCTGCGGCTGGAGATCGGCCCGCGCGACCTGGCCGCCGGGACCGCGCTGCTGGCCAAGCGGCTCGGCGATCAGGGGAAGGTCGCGATCTCGCTCGACACCGCCCCGGAGGTCCTGCTGGACACGCTCGACGACTTCCAGGAGTTCCTGCTCGAGCGCGCGACCGATTTCCGCGACTCGCACACGGTCACCGTGGACGCGTGGGAGGAGTTCGTCGCGGCGGTCGCCACTGGCTGGGCTCGCGCGCTGCACTGCGGGCGTCCGGAGTGCGAGGAGGAGATCAAGGCCGCCACGGCCGCCACGCCGCGGTGCATTCCGTTGGAGGCGCCCGCGGAGTCGGGGAGCTGCGTACGGTGCGACGCGCCGTCGGCGTATGGCAAGCGCGTGTTGTTCGGGCGCTCCTACTGAAGAACGCGGCGCCGACGGGATCCCGTCGGCGCCGCGTTGCGAAGAACTACTTCGCGAGGAGTGCCTCGACCGCCGCGAGACCGTCCGCGCCGAGGTCGCGGGTGAACTCGTTCACGTACAGCCCGATGTGCTGCTGCGCGACTTCCGGGTCCATCTCCTGCGCGTGTTCCATCACGTACTCGTGCGAGGCCTTCGGATCGGCCCAGGCGAAGTCCACCGAGTCCCGGATCAGCGCGCTCAGCTCGGCCAGCGCCTCGGCGCCCAGCTCCTTGCGGGCCACGATGGCGCCCAGCGGGATCGGCAGCCCGGTCTCGGACTCCCACCACTCGCCGAGGTCGGCGTGGCAGGTCAGGCCGAAGTTCTGGAAGGTGAAGCGGGCTTCGTGGATGACCAGCCCGGCGGCCACCTCGCCGGCCGCGACCGCCGGCATGATCTCGTGGAACGGCAGGACCTTGATGTCCACGCCGCCCGGGATGTTCTTCTCGGCCCACAGCTCGAACAGCCGGTAGGCGGTGGACAGCAGGCTCGGCACCGCGACCACGCCGCCGGCCAGCGCCTCCGCCGTCACCGCGCCCTGGGACAGCACCAGCGGTCCGCAGCCGCGGCCCAGGGCGCCGCCGCAGTGCAGCAGCTCGTAGCGGTCCCGGACCAGCGGCAGCGCCGGGTAGGAGATCTTCAGGACGTCCGGGGCGTCCGCCTCCTGCACCCAGTAGTTCGTGACGTCGATGTCGGCGAAGGTCACGTCGAAGGCCGGGGCGCCGGCCAGCAGTCCGTGGGTCAGCGCGTGGAAGACGAACGTGTCGTTGGGGCACGGCGAGTAGGCGATGGACAGCTTCTCGGGCAGGGCGGTCGGCGCGTCAGACATATGGCCGATTATGCGACGCCGGGCGCTTGGAGGGCGGCCAGGGTCTCCCCGACCGTCGCCAGGACGTCCATGGCTTCACCGATCCGCCACGATTCGCGGTCCCGCGGACCGACCACGTTGGAGATCGCGCGGATCTCCACGAAGGGCAGCTCGGCCATCGTCGCGGCGGTCGCCACGCCGTAGCCCTCCATGCCCTCGGCAGCCGCGTCCGGGTGGCGCGCCAGCAGCTCCGCGGTGCGCTCGGCGGTGCCGGTGACGGTGGCCACGGTCAGCACGGCGCCGGTGACCACGTGCAGGCCGGCCTCGCCGAGCGCGGTGCCGATGCGCTCGGCCCAGGGCTCGTCGGGCTGCTCCACGTGCGGGGCGAAGCCCAGCTCCTCGATCGGCAGGAAGCCCTCGGGGGAGTCGGCGCCGAGGTCGGCGGCGACCACCCGGGTGGAGACCACGACCGAGCCCAGCGGCGCGCGCGGGGCGAAGCCGCCGCCGATGCCCACCGACACCGCCAGTTTGTAGGGCTCGGAGGCCAGGACCCAGGCCGCGCCGGTCGCCGCGGCCGCGGGACCCGCGCCGGTGACTATCACCGTCAGCCCGTCGGCGTGCCGCTGAAGCGCGTCGCGCTCGGCGGCGACGGCGGTCGCCAGCAAGAACTCGTACATACGGTCACTCCCCGTCATCCCGTGGATGGCTTGCGTGGTCGGATCGGCGCATTCCGGAAACGTACCCGGGAAACGGGCTCCGTCCCCACTTCTGCCACGGGTCTTCAGACTCCGAGACTTTGGGCGGGATTGGGCGCCACGAAGCGCAGGTCCGAGAGAGCCTTGAGCGTCACCACGCACACCGTCAGCAACGCGACGGCCGCGACGATGAACGCGAACGTCCCGTTGCCGTTGTCGGGGTAGGACATCGCGATCCCCAGGCCTCCGCCGACCACCCAGGCCAGCTGCAACAGTGTCTCAGACCGGGCGAAGGCCGAGGTGCGCACGCGCTCGAGGGTGTCGCGCTGCAGAAGGGCGTCCAGGGAGAGTTTGGCCAGCGCAGCGCTCATGGCGGCGACCGCGGCTACGGTGAGTACCGTGATCAGGTTGTAATAGAAGGCGCACGCCAGAACCGCGCCGGTGGTCAGCGCCAGCATCGCGGAGATCACGCCCTCCGGCGCGCGGGCCTTCAGCACCGAACCCAGCGAGGTGCCCACGGCGTTGCCGACGGCCGCGGCGCCGGCGATCATGCCGATCGCGACCAGGTCCTTGTAGCCGGCCAGCGGGTGGTAGCGGACCAGGAACGCCATGAAGATGGTCAGGAAGCCGGAGAAGCAGCGGAACGCGGCGTTGGCGCGCAGGGCCAGCACGACCGACGGGCCCACCGAGCGCAGCCGCAGGTTCGGCATGGTCTCCTCCAGGCGGGGGTCCATGTTCCGATCCCGCTTCTTCAGCTGCGCCTTCTGCTCGCCCTCGGCGGAGTCCACATGCGACGGCAGCCGGATCGCCAGGTACGCGCCGAGCGCGAAGACCAGTGCCGCGCCGATCAGGCAGTAGGCGGCGCCGAGGTGCACCAGCAGCCCGCCGATCGGGGCGAAGACGAAGGTGGCGATGATGCTGGCCATCGAGGTGCGCGAGTTCGCCTTGATCAGGGTGCTGCCCTGGGGCACGAGGCGGGGGATGACCGCGCTGCGGGTCACGCCGTAGGCCTTGGACGCCGCCAGACAGCCGAACGCGGCCGGGTAGAGCGCCAGGTTGGCGTCCCCGCTCACGGTGCGCGCCATGATGAGCGCCAGCACCAGGCGCGCGGCCATGGTGACCGCCATCGCCAGCCGGCGGCCGTGCCCGAAGCGGTCCAGCAGCGGGCCGATGACCGGTGCCAGCAGCACGAACGGCACCATCGTGACCACCAGGTACAGCGCCACCTTGCCGCGCGCCTGCCCCGGTTGCACGCCGAAGAACACCGACTGCGCCAGCGCCAGGGTGATCAGCAGGTCGCCGGCGGTGTTCACGGCGTGCAGCTCGATCAGGCGGGACAGCCCGGACTCCCGGGCGCCGCCGGACTCGGTGTACTTGCGGATGCGGTGGCCGACGAAGCCGCCGACGCGGCCCATGGCGCGTCCCGTGGCCTCGGTGCCCTCGCCGACGCGGCGCAGCAGGCGCGCGGTCTCGGACTCCGGGCGGGCCGGAGCCATCGGGCGGACCGGCGTGAACATCTCTATGTCGGCGGCCGACAGATCCGGGGCGACCTCGGCCAGCTCGGGCAGGGTCGCGGCGAGGTCGAGGGTCGCGACCGGGACCTCGCCGGGCTGCTGGGCGGCCATGGTGCGGGTCGGGACCGGGTCGCGGTGTCCGCCTCTGCCGCGTGCCGGTGGTGCCGCCGGCGGCGTGGGCGACGCGGCCGATGATGGCGTCGAGGACGACCCAGCCGACCCGGCCGACGCTGAGGTCGCTGAGGAATCGCCGGTCGGCAGCGTGTCGGCGAGCGCGGAGTCCCCCGAAGCCGGCTCCCGTCCCGGCGCGCCCGCGTCCCGCCTGCGCTTCGGCGGCAGCGGCGGGGGCATCGGGATCAACGGCCGGGTCTCCTCTGGGGCGTCGAAAACCCGCGTCCGCTCCTCGCCGTCCCGATTCGGCGTCTGATCCTTGGCCACGTCCCTATCCTGCCCGGAAAAACCGAACGTGGGGAGCCGGTGATTCAATTCGGACCCCGCCAGAGCGGCGCCGATGCACCGACAGACGAACCACTGTCACACGAACCCCTCTGGATAGGGGAGAATCGAGGAGTGAACGCCGCGACCGCCACCCCAGCCCGCTCCGCAGACAGCCGGCCGCGCGGACGCCAGCCGGTCCTCGACCAGGTCTGCGCCGACGCAGTCGACCTGGCCCTGGCCGCGGCCGAGGACGTCGCCGGGATCGGCGAGGTCGGCCGGCACGTCGGCATGCTCGCCGAGGGCGACCGGGTGGTCACCCACCTGTTCGAGTGCAAGGAACGCGGTTACCACGGCTGGAACTGGGCCGTGACGCTGACCCGCGCACCCCGTACCAAGTTCGTCACCCTGGACGAGACCGTGTTGGTCGCGGGCCGGGAATCCGTTCTGGCGCCGGACTGGGTGCCGTGGAGCGAGCGCCTGCGTCCCGGCGACCTCGGTCCCGGCGACCTGCTGCCGATCGCCGAGGACGACGCCCGCCTGGTTCCGGCGTACACCGGCCAGGATGAGGAACGCCCGCAGATCTACCGCGAGATCACCCGCGACTCCCTGCCGTTCATCGCCTACCAGCTGGGCCTGGGCCGCCCCCGCGTGCTCTCCCGCGAGGGCCGCGAGGAGGCCGCCGAGCGCTGGCACGAGGGCGAGTTCGGCCCGCACTCCCCGATGGCCCAGGCCGCCCCGGCCCGCTGCTCCGGCTGCGGATTCCTGGCGCCCCTGGCCGGCATGCTGGGCCAGGGCTTCGGCGTGTGCACCAACGAGATCGCCCCGAGCGACGGCCGCGTGGTCTCCCTGGACTTCGGCTGCGGCGCGCACTCCGAGGCCGCCGTGGTCCCCGCCGCGCACCCGACCTCCGAGCCGGTGGTCGACGAGTACAACTACGACACCGTGACCTTCGGCGAGCGGGTCGTGCTGCCCGCCGGCGAGGCTTCGCAGGCCGCTGAGGCGGCGGCCGCCGCCGTGGTCGCGGCGGTGCCGGCCGACGAGGTGACTGGTTCGGGAGATTCAGGCGAGTCGGTCGAGTCGGGCGAGCCGACCGCCGACGGAATCGCCGGCACCGGATCCGTGGTTGGGGAAGCAGCAGTGGAAGAGCCCGCCGATGAAAGCTGACCAGCGATGCGTGACATGTGAGCGCCACCCCTACTGAGACCGTCCTGCGGGTCCGGCACGACAGCTGGACCCGCTTGCTCTACCTCCAACTCGGCGCCTTCGCCTTCTTCCTCTACGCCTTCAGCCCCTCGATCGACCTCCTCAAGGACGACCTCCACATCTCCGCCGGAGTCGCCGGGCTGCACAGCACCTGCTACGCCGTCGGCGTCACCGTCGGCAGCCTCAGCACGCCCTGGTACATCCGCCGCATGGGCGGCTCACGCCCGGCACTGTGGTGGGGACTGGTCGGCCTGTCGCTTTCAGTGGGTTTGTTCTGCGCAGTCCCGTCTTTGTCGGTAACGCTTCCGGCGGCTGCCATCTGCGGAGTCTTCGGCTCACTGCTCTGCATAGCCGTGCCCGCAGCACTGTCCCGCGCACACGGTCCCGAAACGGGACCCGCCGCCATCACCGAGGCGAACGCGGTAGCCGCATTCGTCGGCATCGCCGCCCCGCTCGCAGTAGGCGGCGCGGACGCACTGGGCATCGGCTGGCGCGCGGCACTGCTGTCGGTCGCACCGCTGAGTGCACTGCTATACGTGGTGCTCGGGCGCGTGCGCGAGCCGGAGTGGATCGCCGCGGAGGCCGAGCCCGTGACGGTCGGCGAGGCGGTCGAGGCTTACGGACTCGGCATGGTGGACACGGCCGGTGGGCTGAGCGAGGCCGATGAGCCGGCTGATCGGGATCTCGCCGAGTGTGGCGCTGTGGTTCGCGGCAGCGAAGAACACGGCACGCGCGGCTCGACGATCGAAGCGAGTAGCCAGTTCGCTCAGCCCGCAGAACAAGCCGGCGGCCTGCGTACCCAAGCTGTCGTGCCTTCACCTCGTGGTGCGAGTGACCACGTCGCTCTTCCTTCCGCGCGGGCTGCGACCTTCCGCGATCTCTCCCGCCGCTTCTGGCTCAACCAGCTCGCGGGCGTCTGCGCCGGCGCCGTGGAGTTCTGCCTCACCCTCTGGTGCGCCACTCTCCTGCGCGACCGTGCGCATCTGTCCGCCGGCGTCGCGGCGACCGGCGTCACAGCCGTCGTGGCGGGCATGGCGGTGGGCCGCGCGGTCGGTGGCCGGCTCGCTCTGCGGGTACCGATCGACCGCCTGATCTTCACCGCCTTCGGCACCAACCTGGTCGGCTTCGCGATCTTTTGGGCCACCCCGAATCCGTTCCTCATGTTCGGCGGGCTGGCGGTCGCCGGCCTCGGTGTCTCGCTCCAGTTCCCGCTGTTGTCGGCGCGCGCCATCGAGATGTCGGGCGGTGAGGCGGAACTCGCCGGTGCGGTCAACATGTTCGGCAGCGGGGTCGCGGTCGGCACGGCGCCCTTCGCGCTCGGATTCCTCTCCGACCGCGTCGGTATCCACACCGCCTACCTGTTGCTCCCCGGCTTCATCATCGCGGCGGTGTTGGCGGTGGCGGCGTCGGGGCGCAGGGGTACGTCAGAAACGTGACGTACTTCCCCGACCTGGCGCCCTACGACTATCTGCCGGAGACCGTCCCGCACGGCGTGGAACTCCTCACGGTCGGCTGGCTCGAGCCCGGCCATGACTTCGAGACCGAAGCCGAACCCCTCGCCGCCGCCTTCTGGCCGAACCTCATCACTCTCGCCGCCGACCATCCCGTCGCCGTCACCCGCAGCGTCCACGGCTGCCGCTTCCGGCATCTCTTCGAGGCCGACTACCAGTACCGCGCCGTCTACGGCACCCGCGTCCTGTACCTCGGCAGCGCCGAGATCCGCGTGGTCGCCGCCGACGGCCGGTGGCTGACCGCGCCGACGCTCGTCGTCCACTACGTCCGCGACCACGGCTACCGGCCTCCGCCGGAGTTCGTCGAGGCCGTGGCCGCGATGAGGGTCGCGCCCGAGTGAGCGCGGCCACCGCGATAGCGGGCGTGCCCGCCACATCTGAGACCATGGCGGCATGAACGCGCATCCGTACGAGCCGCCCGAGACCCAGTCCCAGCACCTGTTCGACCGGGCGCGGGCCGTGACACCGGGCGGGGTGAACTCGCCGGTGCGGGCGTTCGGCGCGGTCGGGGGCACGCCGCGGTTCATCGCCTCCGGCGAGGGCGCGTACCTGACGGACGTGGACGGCAACCGCTACGTCGACATGGTGTGCTCCTGGGGTCCGCTGATCCTCGGGCACAACCACCCCGCGGTGCTGGAGGCGGCGCTCAAGGCGCTGCAGAGCGGCACCAGCTACGGTGCGCCGTCAGCCGGCGAGGTCGAGCTGGCCGAGGAGATGGTCGCGCGCATCGCCCCGCTCCAGCAGGTGCGGCTCGTGTCCTCCGGGACCGAGGCGACGATGAGCGCGATCCGGCTGGCCCGCGGGTTCACCGGGCGGACCAAGATCGTGAAGTTCGCCGGCTGCTACCACGGACACGTGGACTCGCTGCTGGCCGCCGCCGGCTCCGGCGTGGCCACCTTCGCGCTGCCGGACACCCCCGGCGTGACCGGGGCGCAGGCCGGCGACACGATCGTGCTGCCCTACAACGACGTCGAGGCGGTGCAGGCCGCGTTCCAGACGCACGGCGCCGAGATCGCGTGCCTGATCACCGAGGCCGCGCCCGGCAACATGGGCATCGTCCCGCCGCAGCCCGGCTTCAACCAGTTCCTGGCCGACGTCTGCCGCGCCCACGGCGCGCTGTTCATCTCCGACGAGGTGATGACCGGCTTCCGCGCCTCCCGCGAGGGCGTGTACGGCATCGACGGCGTGGTCCCGGACCTGATGACCTTCGGCAAGGTGATGGGCGGCGGCTTCCCGGCGGCGGCCTTCGGCGGGCGCGCCGACGTCATGGGCCACCTGGCTCCGGTCGGCCCGGTCTACCAGGCCGGCACGCTGTCCGGGAACCCGGTCGCGACCGCCGCGGGTCTGGCCACGCTGCGCCACTGCACCCCGGACGTCTACAGCCACCTGGACACCACCGCGCACGAGATCGCCGACCTGGCCTCCGAGGCGCTGGCCAAGGAGGGCGTCCCGCACACCGTCCAGTTCGCCGGCACGATGTTCTCCGTCTTCTTCACCGGCGACCCCGTGGCCAACTACGAGGACGCCAAGAAGCAGGACACGAAGGCCTACGCGGAGTTCTTCCACGCCATGCTGAACCACGGCGTCTACCTGCCGCCGAGCTCCTTCGAGGCGTGGTTCGTCTCCGCCGCGCACGACGCCGCGGCGCTCGAGACCATCGCCGAGGCGCTGCCGCACGCCGCCCGCGCCGCGGCCGCCGCCGAGAAGTCCTGAAGACTCCCCGTCTCCAAGCCCCACCGATCGCCTGTCCTGATCCCCGGAAGGAAACCCCACACGTCATGGCCGAGACCAAGACCGTCGTCCACCTCATGCGCCACGGCGAGGTCTACAATCCGGACGGCATCCTCTACGGCCGCCTCCCCGGCTTCCGCCTGTCCGACCTCGGCCGGAAGATGGCCGAGCGCGTCGCCGACCACCTCGCCGACCACGACGTCAAGGCGGTCGTCGCCTCCCCGCTGCAACGCGCGCAGGAGACTGCGGCGCCGATCGCGGCCCGCCACGATCTGGAGATCGGCACCGACGAGCGGCTCATCGAGGCGGCGAACTTCTTCGAGGGCAAGAAGTTCTCGGTCGGCGACGGCGTCCTGAAGCGGCCCGCCGTCTGGTTCAAGCTGTGGAACCCCTTCAAGCCGTCTTGGGGCGAGCCGTACAAGGAGCAGGTCAAGCGCATGCACGCGGCGCTGCTCGCGGCTGCCGAACTGGCTCCGGGGCACGAGGTGGTCCTGGTCAGCCACCAGCTGCCGATCTGGATCAGCCGCCTGGCCGCCGAGCACCGCTCCTTCTTCCACGACCCGCGCAAGCGCGAGTGCACGCTGGCCTCCCTGACCTCCTTCGAGATCACCGACGGCCGCATCACCGCGGTCCGCTACAGCGAGCCCGCCAAGGACCTGCTGCCGGTGAAGAACACGAAGAAGTTCGTCGCGGGAGCGTAGAAGAACCGGCGTAGAAGAACAGCAGACCGATGCCATGCGGCGCTATACGGAGGAATCCGTATAGCGCCGTTTCGCAGTAGCACACTGTCTCCCACCATGGGCAGAGCGCGACGCTTGTCCGATTCGGGGACCCTGCCGCGAGTGCGTACAGCTCCCATGCGAAACTTTTCACATGCTGCGCAGGACGGATGGAACACGCAGGTCGGTCGCCGTGATGGCGGCGACGACGGCCGCCGCACTGACCTTCGGCCTGGCCGCCTGCGGCGGTTCCGGCCCGAAGAACAAGGACGGCCTCGGCAAGTCCGCCGCCTTCTCCGTCAAGGACCGCAAGCAGTTCCCGATGCTTTCCGGGACCACCCTCGACGGCGCCAAGCTGGACATGGCGTCCTACAAGGGCAAGGTCATGGTGGTCAACATCTGGGGGTCCTGGTGCGATCCGTGCCAGCAGGAGGCTCCGTACCTGGAACACGCCAACGAGGCCTACCGCGACAAGGGCGTGCAGTTCGTGGGCATCGACACCCGCGACAACACCGGGCAGGCGCAGGCCTTCGTCAAGGCCAAGCAGATCAGCTACCCGAACCTGGTCGACGACGGCAACGAGACGCTGTTGAGCAAGCTCGCCGGGATCACCTCCCTGGCCTCGGTCCCCTCCACGATGATCATCGACAAGAACGGCGACCTGGCCTGGCGCGCGCTGCAGCCGGTGAGCTTCACCGACCTGTCCACGGCTCTCGACACCGTCCTGTCCGGTCAGTGAGTACCCGACGATGAGCGCGACCGCCGCGGTCCTGACGCACCTGGCCTCCAGCTACACCTCCACCGAGACGAGGGTGGAGTACGGCAGCTTCCTGGTCGCGGTGCCGATCGCCTTGGCGGCCGGGCTCATCTCGTTCCTGTCGCCGTGCGTGCTGCCGCTCGTGCCGGGCTACCTGTCCTACGTGACCGGGCTCACCGGCGTGGATCTGGGCACCCAGACGCTGGACGAGGCGGCGCGGGCCAAGCGCGGGCGGATGATCGCCGGCGCGCTGCTGTTCGTGCTCGGCTTCAGCATCGTGTTCGTGCTGCTGGAGGCGGTGGCCGGCTGGAGCGGGCAGTTCCTGCTGGTCCACAAGCGCGCCATCCAGATCGTGCTCGGCGGCATCACGATCCTGATGGGGCTGTCGTTCGCCGGCGTGGTCCCGGGCGTGATCAGCCGGGTGTTCAACCGCGAGGCCCGGTTCCACACCGATCCGCGGGTCGGGCTGGCCGGCGCGCCGCTGCTCGGGATCCTGTTCGGGCTCGGCTGGACGCCGTGCATGGGACCGACGCTGTCGGCGGTCTCCTCGCTGTCCATCGACTCCGGGAACGCCGGTCGTTCGGTCCTCATCGGGGTGGCGTACTGTCTGGGGCTGGGTCTTCCGTTCGTCCTCACCGCGATCGCGTTCCGCAAAGCGATGGGGGCGTTCGGCTATGTGAAGCGCCACTACCAGGCCGTGATGCGGATCGGGGGCGGCATGCTCGTCCTGATCGGCGTCCTGTTGGTGACCGGGCAGTGGGACCACCTGGTGACCTGGCTCCAGGGCCAGACACCCGGTTTCCAGTCCCCGATCTAGGTAGAACGAGACGTATCTGCAATGGCATCGCCCACAGAAGAGATGGACGCGGACAGCCTCACCACGGCGCCGCGTGAGGAAGGCGGCGGCACCGGTGCCGTCACGCTGCCCCGGCTGAGCGGGCTGGAGATGCTGCGCTGGTCCTGGCGGCAGCTGACGTCCATGCGCGTGGCGCTGATCCTGCTGTTCCTGTTGTCGCTGGCCTCCATCCCCGGCTCGCTGCTGCCGCAGCGCAGTGCCAACACCGACCCCTCGCTGGTCGTCGACTGGATCGCCAAGCACAAGACGGTCGGTCCGCTGCTGGACCACCTGCAGTTCTTCACCGTCTACAAGTCGGTGTGGTTCTCCTCGATCTACCTGCTGCTGTTCATCTCGCTGGTCGGCTGCATCCTGCCGCGCACCACGCAGCATCTCAAGGTGCTGCGCAAGCCGCCGCCGGCCGCGCCGCGCAATCTGGCGCGCATGCCGGCGCACTTCCGCTGGAACGACACTTCGGGCACCTCTGTGGAGGACAAGCTCGGTGCCGCCGAGGCGGAGCTGAAGAAGAAGCGCTTCCGCGTCGTGCGCGGGACGGACGCCGACGGCGGCGGGTGGGTCTCGGGGGAGAAGGGCTACCTGCGCGAGGCCGGCAACCTGATCTTCCACCTGTCGCTGGTGGGCATCCTGGCCGGGTTCGCCGTCAAGGGCTACTTCGGCTACCAGGCCAAGGTCGTCGTCAACGAGGGCGACGGGTTCACGAACATCGCGATGTACTACGACGACCACACCTTCGGCGGCGGCGTCGACCCGGACAAGCTGCCGCCCTTCGGGCTCGTCCTGAACAAGTTCACGGCGACCTACGAGACGAACCACAACGCCCCGGACTTCGGGCAGGCGCGGGACTTCACGGCCGACGTCACGTACAACTCCTCGCCTTCGTCGCCGCAGAAGAAGGCGACGCTGAAGGAGAACAGCCCGCTGAACGTCGACGGGGTCAGCGTCTACCTGAGCAGCCACGGCTACTCGCCGATCATCACCGTCCGGGACAAGACCGGCAAGGCGATCCTCGACCACGAGCCGGTCGAGTTCTTCGACGCCGGCGCGCTGGGCGTGGGCTCGGGCATCTACAAGGTCAAGAACGGTTACATCGACAAGTACGGCAGCCCGCAGCAGCTGGGTCTGCAGGGCACCTTCATCCCCGACTACCCGGGGAAGATGGTGCCGGGACTCGGGGCGGTGTCGCTGTCCCCGACGGCCTCGAACCCGGCGCTGGTGCTGAGCGCGTGGAGCGGCGAACTCGGGGCGAACCCCGGCGTCTACACGATGAACGTGGCCAACGCCCAGCGCGTGAAGCTGCCGAACGCGGCCGACCCGACGAACCCGGCCGTGGTGCTCACCCTGGACAAGGGCAAGAACACGGTCGCTCTGCCCGACGGCACGGGGACCATCGAGTTCGACGGTGTGAAGCAGTGGGCGCAGTTCGACCTCAACCACGACCCGTCGAAGATGCTCGTCTTCGTCTCGGCCGTGGGCATCATCGTCGGGCTGCTCGGCTCGCTGGGGATCCGGCGGCGCCGGGTGTTCGTGCGGGTGCGGCCGGTGGCGGCCGCCGATCAGGGCTCGGGCGAGGGTTCCGGCCAGGGTCCGGGCCCGGTGCGGGTCGAGGTGGCGGGGCTGGCGCGGGCTGAGGACGCGCGGTTGCGGGACGAAGTGCGGGGCGTGGGCAGGGGTCTGCGTCCTCCGAAGGCGGGAGTCCGGAAGTGATCAACGAGTCCTTGGCGAGGTTCTCGAACTACGCCATCTACGGCGCGATGTTCGTGTACCTGATCGCGTTCTTCGCGTACACCGCGGAGTGGGTGTTCGGGCGCGCGTCGTCGTTCGTGGTGGAGAAGGCCGCGAAGGTCCCGGCGCAGGCCGCGGTCCTGGTCGCGGCCGGCGGCGAGGGCCGGGTCCGCGACGGCCTGGACGACCTCGACGGCCTGGATGATTCGGACGGGTTCGACGATCTCGACGACCTCGACGACCGCCGGGACGCCGAGGAGCCGACCCCGCCGATCGACGGCGGCGACGTGCGCGCCATCACCGCCGGCGGCATCGCGGTCAGCACCACGGTGCTCGGCTTCGCGCTGCACGTGGTCGGCGTGGTCTGCCGCGGCCTGGCCGCGCACCGCGTGCCGTGGGGCAACCTGTACGAGTTCACCATCGCCGGCTCGGCCGTCGCGATGGCGCTCTACGTCGGCCTGCTGTTCCGCAAGAACGCGCGCTGGCTCGGGGTCTTCGTCACCGGCGTGATCGTCGCGATCCTCGGCGTGGCCATGGAGGTCCTGTACAAGGACGCCGAGCAATTGGTCCCCGCCCTGCACTCGCCCTGGCTCGTGGTCCACGTCGCCGCCGCGGTCCTGTGCTCGGGCATGTTCACCGTCGCCACCCTCGCCACGGTCCTGTACCTGCTCAAGTCGCACTACGAGACCAAGGCCAAGCTCGGCACGGCGAACCCCAACTCGATGTGGCGCCGGGTCCCCTCGGCGATGAAGCTGGACCTCACCGCCTACCGCATCCTGGCCTTCACCTTCCCGATCTGGACCTTCACCGTCATCGCCGGCTCCATCTGGGCCGAGCGGGCCTGGGGCCGTTACTGGGGCTGGGACCCGACCGAGACCTGGGCCTTCATCACCTGGGTCGTCTACGCCGCCTACCTCCACGCCCGCGCGACCCGCGGCTGGAAGGGCCGCGGCGCCGGCATCATCGCCCTGATCGGCTACGGCTGCTTCATCTTCAACTACTTCGTGGTCTCGATCTTCGTGAACGGCCTGCACTCCTACGCCGGAGTGAAGTAGCGGGCAGAGCAGCGGCGAAAATGCCGAGCGGCGCCAGGCGATTCGCCTGGCGCCGCTTCGGTTTTCCGGCTCTGCGGAGCCGCCGCTACTGGTAGGTCACCGTGATCGTGCCGGTGAAGCCCAGCGAGTGCAGCAAGCCTTGCAGCATCTGCGTGGTGTCCTTCTCGCCGATGGAGACCAGGTTGCTCTTCGCGGCCGCGCCGTCGATCTGCTTGGTCGCTTCCACCAGCAGCGGCTGGACTTTGTTGGGGTCGCTGCTGAAGAGGCGGTCGAACAGGCCCTCCTGCTGGCCGATGATGTAGGACTTGTGGACGTCCAGCGCGGTCGGGTCGAGGACCGGCTTGGGGAGGGTGATGGTCGCCGACAACCGATCGGGGGACACCTTCACGTGATTGGCGTCCAGATTGCTGAAGTCCACGAAGACGCCGACGGTGCCGTCGCCGAGGAAGAACGTGTCGCTGCCCGCCAGGAACGAGGGCAGCCAGGAGGAGTTCTGGACCTCGGTCACGACCTGGAACTCACCGCTGGCCGCCTCGAAGCGCTTGAGCTCCGTGATGGACTTCAAAAGCACTGGTCCGCTGCGTACGGTGGTGGTTTCGCCGAACGGGTTGCCGAAATGGATCAGGTTGGTCAGCGATCCCAGGAAGCCCAGGATCACCACGACGACGACGGCGCCTCCGCCCCAGCGTAAAAGGCTTGAGCGCCACCCGCCGCGCTTGGTGTCGACGATGATGCGCGTCTCGTTCTTGGAGCCTTCCTGAACAGGCTCGTCCTTAGCCGCCACGGCCACCCCCTATCACAGTTATCTTATGACCTATGGCGGCGATCCGTGGGCGCGCGAAGAGGCGTTATGAGGACTATGACCGGCGGGAACGCCGGTCCAGGAGCAGCGGTTGTGTGTGGTTCGCCCTGATCTTGCTCGTTGTCATGCTGTTGTTGTCGCTGATGTTCGGCGGGTTCCACAAAGGCCACCTCCATCCGAATGGGTTGCCGGCGCGGTCTGTGGTGTCCTGTGTCGTGGATTGCCCGCATCCGGGCTCCGGCGATCTGAGAGCATGAGATGGTGAGACCCAAGCCGCGCCGTCAGCCCCACCACTCCTCGCGTCCCGGTGTGCCGAACCGGCGGGCGCATCCGCCCTCGCCGTCCCGGCAGCCGGAGCTGCCGCCGGAGTTCGGGCAGCTCTTCGACGCCTTGGACGAGGTCTACGGCGATCCGCGGACGGTCCGCACCCCGCTGGACGCCGAACTGTGGGCCTCGGCCTTCCTGGGCGGTCTGTGGACCGCGGCGCTGCAGCAGGACGACGAGCCCGAGGGCGCCGAACTCGGCCTGGTCGAGGTGCTGGAGCTGGTCGGCTCGCCGCGGGCCCAGGCGGTGCTGTGCGCGCTGGCCTCGGTCGCCTCGCCGGAGGTCGCGGCGCGGGCCGGACAGGCCTCGGAGCGCTTGTTCCACAAGGGCATCCGCCGTCCGGACTGGTACGGCGCGGCGCTGCAGCAGGTCGAGTTCCTGGAGGCCTGGTCGGTCTCCGACGTGTTCGCCGACGGCGAGTTGCTGATCGCCGCCTTCAAGCGCGGCAAGGACCGCTACGCCTTCACCGCGACCGTCGCCAACAACGCGCAGGGCACCGTGGTGGAGGTGCTCCTCGTCGATCCGGTGGACCTCCCCGACATCCTCGCGGAGATCCGCGCGGAGTTCTCCGAGGGTCCCGAGGGCGTCTTCTCCCTGGACCGCCTCGAAGCCGCCGAACTGCGCCGCCGCCTGGAGCCCGCGGTGCGCGAGACCCTGGTCGACGACGAGGACGACGACGAGTACGAGGACCCGGACGACGCCGAGGACGACGACGCCGAGGACGGCCTCGAGCAGCTGGACGAGGAGTTCGAGGACGACCCCGAGCTCCAGCCCGAGGCGGTCGACGAGGCCTTCGCCGAGCTCGACGCGCTGGCCGCGCTGGAGCAGTCCGGCCCGGCCGCTGCCGACACCGAGGCCCACGGCTACTACGAGGAGTTCGACGAGGAAGACGAGGACGAGGAGGACGAGGGCGACGACTTCGCCGCCCTGCGCGCCCTCATGCTCTCGCGCCTGGCCGTCCTGCCCGAGCCCGCGGAACTGCCCGGCGGCACCGACATCGGCTACGACCTGGACGACCTCCCGCCGCTGCTGGACGAGTTCACGTCCTGCGAGGACGTGCGCGGCCTGCCGCACCCGGCGATCGTCCGCGAATGGGGCGAGGTGTTCGCCCGCCTGGGACTCACCGAGTTCGCCGGCGACCCGCCGCTGTACGGGCCCGAGAAGTTCGACACCCTGATCAACGTCCTGATCCCGGCCCGGGTGAACGCCGACGACGCGCAGCTGGAGATGCTGGAGCCGACCGCGCTGGCCTGGGCCCGCTGGTCCACCCGGCGCTTCGGCCTGGCCGAGCCGGTCGCCGAGTACCTGGTGGAGGCGGTCGGGGAGAGCTTCGAGGACTTCCCGCAGTCCTACGCCGACCCGGTGTTCACGATGGACCGGCACATGTTCGGCTTCACGATGCAGTCCACGGCGGGCTAGCGCCGGCCAGGACACAGATTTCCGACACACACGGAACACGGAATACGGCACACGCACAGACGCCGGCCGGCGGGTGGCGACCCGCCGGCCGGCGCCGGTGTGAGCGGGAACTGTGGGTGTCAAACGGTGGTACGACGACCCGGAACGTCTAGGAGACGGTCACCGAGTCGATGTTGGCCGGGCCGTCCGCGACCGTGCCGGTGACCCGGATGGTGTTGGCGCCGGCGGTCAGGGGCACCGAGATGGTCGCGGTGGACCAGGTGTTCCAGTCCGAGGTGACCGGGAAGTTCAGCGTGCCGTGCGAGGTGCCGTTGACCGAGATGGTCGCCGGGCGCGCCGAGCTGGTGCCGTCCGAGTACCGGAACGTCAGGGTCTTGGTGCCCGCGGAGTCCGCGGTGACCGGGATGTCCAGGTAGGAGCCGGCCGCGTTGGCCGGGTTGGCGAACCCGGAGCCGGTGAAGCCGGTGTGGTTGGAGTCGAATGTGCCGCCGGAGGACATCGAGCCGGTCTCGGCCTCGAAGAGCGTGCCGGTCGGCGGCGGCGGGGTCGTGCCGCCCCCGTCCATGGCCGCGCCGAGGGTGTTCAGCGCCTTCTGCACCAGGGCCTGGGCGTTGTTGCTCAGGTTGGCGTTGCTGCCGTTCACGACCCAGGACGGGCCGGAGAACATGACCACGGTCACGCCGTTGTCCACGCCGCCGGTGGTGCCGCTGCTCGGGATGCCGAGCAGGGAGGCGGCCTTCACGGACGCCTCGCCGAGCTCGCGCGAGTCGTTGTCCGAGGTGGTCTGGCTGTTCCCGGTCTGGGTGTCACCGAAGATCGAGCCGATGACCTTGCCCTTGTAGAACATCAGCGCGAACTGACGGCCGGACATGCCGTGTTCCTTGTAGAAGAAGTGCGGGCACGGCGTCTTCTTGTCCCAGCAGTCGTCGCCCAGGACGAAGAACGGCACGTGGTGCGCGGCCAGCTGCGCCCCGTTGCTGTCCTGGAAGGTGGTCTCGCCCTGGTGGTCGGGATCCGGGTCCGGGTCGCTGCCGTCGTCGTCGATGGCCATGCTGGAGGTGTAGGAGTACACGCCCGGAGCGGGCTGGTACACGTTCACGTTCATCGACCGCGTCATGGTGTTGATGTGGGGCTTGCTGTTGACCTGGGTCGAGGACGTGGAGTTCTTCTGCACGCCGGCCAGAACCTGGGCGGCGGTGTAGTCGGCCGCGGCGGCGGCCGGCGCCGCCGCCGAGCCGGCCTTGGCGGCGGGGTGCGCCGTGGCCGCTTGGGCGGTGTGCGTGATGGCGAGCTGGGTGGCGATCGCGATCGCCGCGGCGGCTGCCACGGCGAGGCGCTTACGGCTCGAGGACATGGGGGTGGGGCCTCCGTTTTTCGTTAGTAAAGTTCCCTAACTGGAATAGAAGCAGCAGTCACCCCGTCGCGCAATCGTCTTTGGCCGAAATTTGAACTTTCGATACCCGGGCAATGCGCGATCTTGTCAGGAAGTCGATCTTCGAAAAGGGGAAGATCGCCGGGCGGCGGTTCGATCAACCCTGCTGAGCAGGGCGTGGGCAGCGGAAAATCGCGGGAGCGGCCCAGATCATGATCCTTCGTCGCCCGCCGCCGGCTCAGTTCTCCGGGCGGTCCTTCTTCAACTGCTCGCCGAGCTGCCGCAGGAACTCCGGATCATCGTCCGGCGCGACCGTCCATGTGCTGGGAGCCGACCCGCCGCGCGTCCGGCGCCCCGGGGTGTCCACGATCCGCGGCCGCGCTTGGTGCGCCCCGCCGCGGCCGATCGAGCTGAGCAGTCCGGGGTGGGAGTCCGTGGCCCGGCGCCGGGGATCGCGGGGCTGCGCCGTCCGGCCGGAGAAGATCCACAGCAGGGCGCCGACATACGGCACCGCGATCAGCACGGCCCACACGGGCTTGGGCAGGAACCGGACCCACGGCCGGGGAGTGAGCAGGCAGTCGACCCAGGCGAAGATCGCCAGTGCGATCGGCACCAGCCACTGGATCACGAAACGGAGCAACGCCCAGCCTCCCGGGAAGTCGCGGGTTTTCCAATATTCAACAGTAACGGCGAAGCGTTCACTGCGGGACCGGTACGGGGGTCTTCCCGGGTCTGACACATACTGGTCACCATGGCCTACGACGATCTGCGCTCCTTCTTGAAGGCCCTCGAACGGCGGGGGCAGCTCAAGCGCGTCCGCGCCGAGGTGGACCCGCACCTGGAGGTCGGGGAGATCACCGACCGCGTGCAGAAGGCGGACCGCGAGGACTCCCACGCCGGGCCCGTGAAGAACGTGGCGCTGCTGTTCGAGAACGTCCGCGGCGCGCACACCCCCGACGGCACGCCGATCCCGCTGGCCATGAACGTCTTCGGCACCGAGGAGCGGCTCTGCCTGGCGCTGGGCCTGAAGAACCTGGACGAGATCGGCGACCGGATCGGCGACCTGCTCAAGCCGGAGCTGCCGCACGGCGTCTCGGGTCTGCGCGACGCGCTGGGCAAGGCCGCGCAGCTGAAGTCCGTGCCGCCCAAGCACGTGAAGAAGGCGCCGGTGCAGGAGATCGTCCTGACCGGCGACGACGTGGACCTGGACCTGCTGCCGGCGCTGCACACCTGGCCGGAGGACGGCGGCTCGTTCTTCAACCTGGGCCTGACCCACACCAAGCACCCGGAGACCGGCGCCCGGAACCTGGGCCTGTACCGGCTCCAGCGCCAGGACAAGCGCACCATCTCCATGCACTGGCAGATCCACAAGGACTCCACCAACCACTACGCCGTCGCCCAGCGCCGCGGCGAGCGGCTGCCGGTCGCCGTGGCGTTCGGCTGCCCGCCGGCGGTCACCTACGCCGCCACCGCGCCGCTGCCCTCGGACATCGACGAGTACTTGTTCGCCGGCTTCGTGCAGGGCAAGCGGGTCGAGCTGGTGGACTGCAAGACGGTGCCGCTGCAGGTGCCGGCGAACGCCGAGGTGGTGCTGGAGGGCTGGCTGGAGCCCGGCGTGACGCTGCCGGAGGGACCGTTCGGCGACCACACCGGCTTCTACACGCCGGTCGAGCCCTTCCCGGCGCTGACCGTGACCGCCGTGACGATGCGCGCCGAGCCGATGCTCCAGTCGATCGTGGTGGGCCGGCCGCCGACCGAGGACGGTCCGCTGGGCCGGGCCACCGAGCGCTTCTTCCTGCCGCTGCTGAAGATCATCATCCCCGACCTGTTCGACTACGCGCTCCCGGAGGCCGGCGGCTTCCACAACTGCGCGATCGTCTCGATCGACAAGCGCTACCCCAAGCACGCGCAGAAGGTGATGCACGCGATCTGGGGCGCGCACCTGATGTCGCTGACGAAGCTGATCATCGTCGTGGACAGCGACTGCGACGTGCACGACTTCGCCGAGGTGGCCTGGCGCGCGTTCGGCAACGTGGACTACTCCCGCGACCTGACCGTGGTCGAGGGTGTGGTGGATCATCTGGACCACGCCTCCTACCAGCAGTTCTACGGTGGAAAGGCGGGGATCGACGCGACTCGTAAGCTGCCGGAGGAGGGCTATCACCGCGGCTGGCCGGAGATGATCACCTCCGACCCGATGACCGCGGCGAAAGTCGACCGCCGCTGGAAGGAATACGGCCTCTGATGTCCACGGCTCCTGTGGAACCCACCGGCACCACCCGCGAGGTCAACGCGGCTCCCGAGACCGCGCGGGGCGTGGCCGGCGGGACCCGGGCGTTCCTGCGCCTGGTCCTGATCGAGCACTCGGTGTTCGCCCTGCCCTTCGCCTACATCAGCGCGCTGTGGGCGATGTTCGAGACCAGCGGCCACGTGAACTGGGCCAAGCTGGCGCTGATCACCGTCGCCATGGTCGGCGCCCGCACCTTCGCGATGGCGATGAACCGCATCATCGACCGCGAGATCGACGCCCGGAACCCGCGCACGCAGATGCGCGAGCTGGTCACCGGCGCGGTCTCGGTGAAGACCGCCTACCTCGGCTCCCTCGCCGCGCTGGTCGTGTTCCTGGCCGCCGCGGCGTCCCTGAACCGGCTCTCGCTGTTCCTGGCGCCGGTCGCCGTGGTCCCGCTGGTCCTGTACCCCTACGGCAAGCGCTTCACGAATTACCCGCACGCCATCCTCGGCATCGCGCAGGCGATCGGCCCGATGGGCGCCTGGATCGGCGTGACGGGCCACTGGTCGTGGCAGGCGACGCTGCTGGGCCTGGCGGTCGGCTTCTGGATCGGCGGCTTCGACCTGATCTTCGCCTGCCAGGACGTCGCCGCCGACCGCGTGATCGGCGTGAAGTCGGTCCCGGCCCGCTTCGGCATCGCCGCCTCCCTGCGCGCCTCCATCGTCACGCACGTCATCACCCTCGCCCTGCTGGTCTGGTTCGGCGTGGTGGCGCACGGCGGCGCCCTGTGGTGGATCGGCGTCGCGGTGGTCGCCGGCGCCTTCTGGTACGAGCACTCCCTGGTCAAGCCCACCGACCTGTCGAAGGTGAACCGGGCGTTCTTCACCACGAACGGCTTCGTGGGGATCTCGCTGTTCTGCTTCGCGCTGCTGGACCTGATCGTGCGCGGGTTGGGCGCCTGAGCAGGTATGGCTATGCAGACGGACAATAGATCGGTGACCACCTCCCGCACCCCCTGGATCGTCGGCGTGTCCGGCGCCTCCGGCACGCCGTACGCCGCCGCGACCATACGCGCGCTCCTCGATGCCGGCGAGGACGTCGACCTGGTCGTGAGCCGGGCGGCGCGGCTGACGATCCTGGACGAGACCGGGGTGTCGTTCCGGGACGGGCACTGGCGCGAGGACCTGGCCGCGTGGCTCGGGTGGGCGCCGGAGGATCCGCGGCTGGACGCCGTGCGGTACTGGCCGGCCGGGGACTTCGCCGCCGGGCCGTCCTCCGGGAGCTATCCGGCGCGGGGGATGGTGGTCGTGCCGGCGTCCACGGCGGCGGTCGCGGGGATCGCGCTGGGGCTGTCGAAGGACCTGCTGCAGCGCGCCGCCGACGTGACGCTCAAGGAGCGGCGGCCGCTGGTGGTCTGTGTGCGGGAGACGCCGCTGAACCGCGGCACGCTGCGGCACATGGTCGAGCTGGACGAGGCCGGAGCCGTGGTGCTGCCGGCGGCGCCGGGGTTCTACGCCGGGCTGAAGGACGTGCAGCAGCTGGTGGACTTCGTCGCGGGCAAGATCCTGGACGTGATCGGCGTGCCGCACACGCTCTTCCAGCGCTGGCGCGGCGACTTGGGTTCAGCACGCTGAGTCCGGGTCCCGAGACACAGCCCGCATAGACGCGAGCCCTCTGAGTAGCCTGCGCCCCATGGACACTCCCGACGCTCTTCTGGGCCCTTTCGAGGGCTTCCACCTGGCACAGGTGAACATCGGCCGGCTCGTCGCGCCGCTGGGCGACCCGGCGATCGAGGACTTCACCAAGAACCTGTCGCGCGTCAACGACCAGGGCCGGGACATGCCCGGCTTCGTCTGGCTGCTGGAGGGCAGCGACCCCGAGATGGGCGCCACCGACATCGCCTGGCCCGGCGATCCCGAGATGTTCGTCAACCTGACCGTCTGGGACTCCGTGGGCGCCTTGCGCGCCTTCGCCTTCTCCGGCGAGCACCGCACGCTGCTGGCGCGCCGCAAGGAGTTCTTCCACAAGCTGCCCGAGGCCGCCGCCACGATGTGGTGGGTCCCGGCGGGCACGGTCCCGACGGTCCAGGAGGCGCACGACCGGCTGGCGCACTTCCGCGAGCACGGGCCCACGCCGCACGCCTTCTTCTTCCAGCGGCTGTTCGCGCCGGAGGGCTGAGTCCGCGCCGGACAGCGCGTACGCAAAGGAGCGCCCTTTCCAGTCCCGGGGGGACGGACTGGAGGGGCGCTCCCGTTTTCCCGGCCGCCGGTACCCGAGCGTCGATTCGGGGGGGAGTAATCGACGCGACCGGCGGCCGGAGCTCTAGGTGGTTCTTGCGGTTCTTGCGGTACTCGGGGTGTTCCTTGTGCTGGAGCTGCTCGGCTCGCGCCGTGCGGCCGGCGCTGTCGGCGCAGCTCAGGCCTTGCGGGAGGCCTTCGCGGTGCGCGCCAGGCGGGCGTTGGCGGCCTGCTTGCGCAGGTCGTTCAGCCGGGTGTGCGCGGCCTGCAGCTCGTACGGCTGGAAGTTCATCGTTGACTCCTTGGATCCGACGGGCTTAACCTTGTCTCTGCCTTAGATTCTAAGGAGTTGGGCGCTGGTTGTCCAATTGTTTGAAGGTGAACACCGTCACAGATCGTTAATGGGGGACCACGGCGTCCCCGGACGGCCCCGCGCGGGGGCCGGGGCGGCCCGGGGAGCCGATACGCTCGCACCCTGGTGTTGCGGACGGCCCGGGCGGGTGCGTCCACCGATGCGGATGAGGTGATCAGGAAGCATGGACGCGGTGGACCGCGCCTTGATCGACGCGCTGCGGACGAACGGCCGCATGTCGTACGCCGAGCTGGGCCGCCTGGTCAGTCTGTCCGGGCCGTCGGTGACCGACCGGATCAACCGGCTGGAGAGCAACGGCGTCATCACCGGCTACCGGGCGATGGTCGCGCCCGAGCAGCTCGGGCTGAACGTGACGGCGATGATCGGCATCCTGCTGTCGGACTCCGCCGAGCTGGACGACGTGGCCTGGCGGCTGCGCGACGTGCCGGAGATCGAGGACTGCTTCTTCGTCGCCGGCGAGGAGTCCTTCCTGCTGAAGGTGCGCGCCGGGCATCCGGAGGACCTGGAGCGGATCATCGGGCGCCTGACCCGGATCCGCGGCGTGGCCCGGACCCGGACCACGGTCGCGCTGTCGACCAAGTGGGAGGACCGGCCGATGCCGCTGGCCGAGCTGGAGGAAGAGGACGCGAAGTAGCGGACCGGCGCCCACGGCGCGCGCCGTCCGCCGAGCAGAGGGTGCGAAACGAAGGGCCGCGCCGGAGACGATTCTCACGAATCGCTCCGGCGCGGCCCTTCGTTCTGGGCTTGTTCTGGGCTCGTCCCGGGCTCGTCCTGGGCTGTTCGGGCGGCCGTCAGGCCAGCACGATCGACACCACGATCGCCACGATCCCGATGTGCGAGGCGATGACCGCGGCCAGGCACGCGTACCGGCCGGTCGAGGTGGTGTTCTCGTCGGTCAGGTACGCCGCCGCGGCCACCGCGGCGCCGGTCACCAGCGGCACGGTGATCAGCGGGGTGAGGTGCGGGATCACCTTCTCCATCTGCGCGGCGAACAGCAGCGCCAGCCAGCTCAGCCCGGCCACCACGGTGAAGCCCCAGGTCAGCCCGAGCGGGTTGAGCTGCCGCCAGCGCAGCAGCCCGCCGATGATCAGGATCATCGCCGGGATCGCCAGCCCGGACAGCGCCAGCAGCTGCGAGTTCAGCGTGATGCCTGCGATCGAGCGCGAGGAGCCGCCGCTGGAGGCGGCGCCGCAGGCGAAGGCGATGATCAGCGCCGGGATCGCGCCGATGGCGAAGGCCATGCCCAGGCGCGGGCCGAGCGGCAGCGCCGGGCCGCCGCCGGCGGTGGCCGCCGCGGCGCCCGCGCGGCGCGAGCCGCCGGAGCCGCCCGAGCGCGGCGGAGCCGCGGCCCGGCGGGAGCCGCCGCGCGGCGGGGCGTCGTCGTAGTCGCTGTCGCGGTCCTCACGGGGGTCGCGGGCCGCGCGGGGGTCCCGCGAGCCGCGCGGGTCGCGCGCGGCTCCGTCGCTGTCGTAGCTGTCCTGTCCGGGTCCCCGGCCGCGGGTGCCCCGGCCGCCCCGTGCCGGCGCCGCCGCCGGCACCGGGGTGTAGTCGTCGCCGTAGGCGGCCGGCCTCGGCGGCCGGCCTCCTGAGCGGGGCTGTTGCCCGTACCCGTCGTCGTAGCCGCGCGCCGCGGGTTGGCGGTCGTAGGCGTCGTACTGCCCGCGGCCGCCCCGGTCGTCTCCGGGAGGTCGGCCGGCGGCTCGTCTGGAGGGTGTTTCGGACATGATGACGACTATCCGCTGTCCGACCACCGGATCGCAACGTGATCACCGAATCCGGACGAGGTCGTTACGCTTCTCTGCCGTACTCTGCTGTCTGATCAGGTAGACGCGCGGACGGGAAAAGGTGAGGCATGGACTCCGGGCTCAAGCGGGATCTCGAGGACAAGGTCCTCTCCGGCTCGCGGCTTTCCTTCGAGGACGGCGTGGCGCTGTACGACACCGATGAGGTGGCCTGGCTCGGCGAACTCGCCCACGAGATGCGGACCCGCAAAAACGGCGACAAGGTCTTCTTCAACGTCAACCGCCACCTGAACATGACGAACGTCTGTTCGGCGTCGTGCGCGTACTGCTCCTTCCAGCGCAAGCCGGGGGAGAAGGACGCCTACACGATGCGCATTGAGGAAGCGGTCCGCCTGGCCAAGGACATGGAGCCGGACGGCATCACCGAGCTGCACATCGTCAACGGCCTGCACCCGACGCTGCCGTGGCGCTACTACCCGAAGTCGATCAGCGAGCTCAAGGCGGTGCTGCCCGGCGTCTCGATCAAGGCCTTCACCGCCACCGAGATCCACTGGTTCGAGAAGATCTCCGGCCTGAGCGCGGAGGAGATCCTCGACGAGCTGATCGAGGCCGGTCTGGAGTCCCTGACCGGCGGCGGCGCCGAGATCTTCGACTGGGAGATCCGCTCGCAGATCGTGGACCACGCCACCCACTGGGAGGACTGGTCCCGCATCCACCGCCTCGCGCATGCCAAGGGCCTGCGCACCCCGGCCACCATGCTCTACGGCCACATCGAGGAGCCCCGGCACCGCGTGGACCACGTGCTCCGGCTGCGCGAGCTCCAGGACGAGACCGGCGGCTTCGCCGTCTTCATCCCCCTGCGCTTCCAGCACGACTTCCACGACAGCAAGGACGGCAAGGTCCGCAACCGCCTCATGAACCAGCCGATGGCCACCGGCGTCGAGGCACTGAAGACCTTCGCCGTCTCCCGCCTGATGCTCGACAACTTCGACCACGTGAAGTGCTTCTGGGTCATGCACGGCCTGTCCACCGCCCAGCTCGCGCTCAACTACGGCGCCGACGACCTGGACGGCTCGGTGGTCGAGTACAAGATCACCCACGACGCCGACGACTACGGCACCCCGAACAAGATGACCCGCGAAGACCTCCTCGAGCTGATCCGCGACGCCGGCTTCACCCCGGTCGAGCGCAACACCCGCTACGAGATCATCCGCGAGTACGACGGCCCGGAGCCGGCCCGCCGCGAAGAGCCGCAGCTGATGACCTTCTGAGCCGAGCCGCTCGCTCGCTCGCTGGGGGTCGGTACCGGCGGTGCGGCGGCCCGGAAGGCCGAGAGCCCGAGAGTTCGGCGGCCCGGAGGCGCGAGTCCGGTGCTCCGGCATCTTGAGGCCAGAGAGTTCGGGAGTTCGGCGGCTTGGCGCTCCGGGAGTACGACGGCCCGGAGCCGGCCCGCCGCGAAGAGCCGCAGCTGATGACGTTCTGAGCCGAGCCGCTCGCTCGCTGGGGGTCGGTACCGGCGGTTCGGCGGCTTGGCGCTCCGGCAGTCCGGTAGTCCGGTAGTCCCGCAGCCGGATGACCGGCGGGTGATCGCTCAGCGGGACCGGTTCGTGACAGGTGGTGGATATCCTGGATGTCCACCACCTGTGTCGTGTCCGGCTGCGGTAAGGGGCGTGTCTGCTCTTCGGGACTGATTTGGGAATCGGCGGACCGGTGCCGCATAGTCCTATCTTGTGAACTTCCGTGACCGCCCCCGCCGCCCCTTCAGCCTGGCGACCGAGCTGCGGGTCATGGCCGCCGGCCTGTTCGCGGTGGCCGGCGGCGCGCTGCTGCTGAGCCGGTCGGAGCCGGTCGTGCCGTCCGAGGTGGCCGGTGCCGCGCTGGTCGTGCTCGCGGTCACGGTGCTGAACGTGGCCGTGGGGCTGCGGCGGGCGCGCCGTGCGGCCGACGCGGTCGAGCGCTGAGCCGAACGAGGAGCGTCATGGCCCTGACCTTCCAGACCTACGCCGAGATCCCCGACTCGCTGCGCGCGCGGCTCGTCGACATCTGGACCGACGCCACCAACGCCGGCGGCGCGATCGGCTTCGTCGCCCCGGTGGAGCGCGAGACCGTGGACGCCGCGGCGTTCGGGAACTTCGCGGTCGGCAGGGACCTGTTCCTGGTCGGCTTCGAGGACGGCGAGCCGGCGGCGTTCCTGGTCGTGGTGGACCACCAGTTCGCGTTGAAGAGCCACGCGCGCCTGCTCAAGACCGTGGTCGTGCACCCGAAGCACCAGGGCAAGGGCTACGGGGTGGAACTGATGCGGGCAGCCGAGGACGTGGCGCGTACCCTCGACGGTGTCGAAATGCTCCACCTCACCTGTCGCGGCGGGCTCGGGCTGGAACACTTCTACAGCAAGTGCGGATACACCGAGGTCGGCCGCATCCCGCGGATGTTGCGCGTTTCGGCGGACGACTACCGGGACGAGATCTACTTTGCGCTGAGCCTGTAGACCTCGTGTGTGGCTGGTCTCTCATACCGATGGAAGGAGTCGGCGGATGCCTGCCGACAACAAGACGGCTGACAAGGCCGAGGTGAAGGACGCCGCGGGCGCGGCGGACACCGCGGTCGCGACCGCCGAGGACGCGCCGACCGATTCCGACGTGCTGGCCGCCGGCGCGGCTGCGGCCGTGGCCAAGCACGCCACGATGCGCTACGCCACCCTGCGCATCGGGATCTTCATCGCGTCGCTCGGCGTGCTGTGGGGACTGGTCGCGGCGACCGGGCACATCGTGACCGGCAACGGCGTGCTGTACCTGATGATGGGCGCGCTGCTGGTCTCCGGCGTGGCGTCCTTCTTCCTGCTCTCCCGCCAGCGCGACGCGATGTCGGTGCAGGTGACCCAGCGCACCGAGCGGCTGGCCGACCGGTTCCAGGAGAACGCGTCCATGGAGGACGAGGACTGACCCGGCGGTCGCGGCGCGCCGGGGGCGCGTGTCCGGCTCGCCGCTTTCGCCCGAGTGCCCCGCCACTGGACTCCTGATCACGCGGTCGTAACCTGAACCTCGTGGACGACATCTCCGACGCGCGGCTAGAAGCGCACCTCTCCCAGTGCCGGCGGCGACCCCGCGTCGGGCACATCCAGTTCCTCAACTGTCTGCCGATCTACTGGGGCCTGGTCAACTCCGGCGCGATCCTCGACATGGAGCTGATCAAGCAGAGCCCTGACGTGCTCTCCCACATGCTCGTCGACGGCGACCTCGACATCGGCCCGATCAGCCTGGTCGAGTACCTGCGCAACGCCGAGGACCTGGTGGTCCTGCCCGACGTCGCGGTCGGCAGCGACGGCCCGGTGACCAGCTGCAACCTGGTCAGCAAGGTCCCCTTCGAAGACCTCGACGGCGCCCGCGTGGCCCTGGGCTCGACCAGCCGCACCACGGTCCAGCTGGCCCAGCTCATCCTGCGCGAGAAGTACGGCGTCCGCCCCGACTACTTCCACTGCGCCCCCGACCTGGAGCTGATGCTCCGCGAGGGCGACGCCGGCGTGATCATCGGCGACCCCGCCCTGCGCGCCTGGCTCTACGACTCCCACCGCCTCGGCACCCACCTGCTGGACCTGGGCCAGGCCTGGAAGGACTGGACCGGCCTGCCGATGGTCTTCGCGGTCTGGGCGGTCCGCAAGGAGTACCTGGAGCGCTGCCCGGACATCGTCCACGAGGTGCACCGGGGCTTCCTGCGCTCCCGCGACATCTCCCTGGAGCACGTCGACAAGGTGGCGCGCCAGGTCGAGCGCTGGGAGCAGTTCCCGGCGGCGCAGCTGGAGGACTACTTCACGACGCTGGACTTCTCCCTCGGAGAGCGCCAGCTCGAGGGCCTGCGGGAGTTCGCCCGCCAGGTCGGCGACCAGATCGGGGTGCTGGACGTCCCGGAGGTCGTGCTCCTGCCGCGGCAGGACTGAACTGGGCGAGAACCCTGGAACCCGAGAACCCGAGGAGCCGGAGACCCCGGAACCCGGGAACCCGGGAACCAGGCGTGGGCTAAACTCGTTGTTACTTATCAGTAGCTAACTGACGTCGGCCCACTCGCACCCGGAGGTACGCGGCCATGACCGAGACCATGGACGGCATCGAGGGCGCCGAGAGCACCGGCGCCGCCGAGGACGCCCAGCGCACCCGCACGTACGCCTGGAACGACCCGCTGGCCTCCTTCGCCGAGGGCGCGGGCATGTCCGGCGTGGAGTACTTGCGGGCGATGGCCGAGGGTCGCGTGCCCAAGCCGCCGATCTCCGAGACGCTGGGCTTCGACGGCATCAGCGACGTCGCGGAGGGTCGGGTGATCTTCACCCTGACCCCCGCCGAGCACCACTACAACCCGATCGGCTCGGTCCACGGCGGCGTCTACGCCACCCTCCTGGACTCCGCCTGCGGCTGCGCGGTGCAGTCGCTGCTCCCGGCCGGCGACTACTACACCTCCCTCGACCTGTCGGTGAAGTTCCTGCGCGGGATGACCAAGGACACCGGCCAGGTGCAGTGCATCGGCACGGTGACGCACATGGGGCGCCGCACCGCGCTGGCCGAGGCGCGGATCGTCGACGGCAACGGAAAGCTGTACGCGACCGCCACGTCGACCTGCATGATCTTCCGCGCCGGCGAGAAGTAGTCGGCGCCTGCCCGGCAAGCACAAAGCACAGTCCGCAGCCCGCGGTTACAGTCCTCTGCCATGACCGCCAGTGCGACGACCACCAGTCTGCGCGAGCTGCCGCTGTTCGCCGCGCTCGCCGACTCCCGGCGCGTCCTGATCGCCGGCGCCGGCGGCGGCTTTGACGTCTTCGGCGGCGTGCCCCTGGCGATGGCGCTGCGGGAGCGCGGCGCGGAGGTGTTCCTCGGCAGCCTGACCTTCGTCTCCTCTGGCTTCAGCCTCGACGCGTGGCTCGCGCCCGACGTCGCGGCCATCACCCCGGCCAGCGGCGGCTTCGCTGAGTACTTCCCGGAGCGCACACTCGCCCGCTGGCTGAAGACCGTGGGCGAGCCCTCGACGGTCTACTCGTTCCAGCGCACCGGCGTCGAGCCGCTGCGCGAGGCGTACCGAGCACTGATCGCCCACCTCGGCATCGACGCGATCGTCCTGGTCGACGGCGGGACCGACATCCTCATGCGCGGCGACGAAGCCGGGCTCGGAACGCCCGAGGAGGACATGCTGAGCCTGGCGACCGTCGCCGGCTTGGATGAGATATCGGTCCGGCTGGTGGTCAGCATCGGCTTCGGCATCGACTCCTACCACGGCGTGAACCACGTGCAGGTGCTCGAGAACCTCGCCGACTTGGACGCGGACGGCGCCTACCTCGGCGCGTTCTCCATCCCGCGCGCCAGCCGCGAGGGCTCGCTGTATCTGGACGCGGTCGCGTACGCGCAGGAGAACACGCCGTCGCGACCCTCGATCGTGCAGGGCCAGATCGCTTCCGCGATGCTGGGCGTGTCCGGAAATGTCCACTTCACACAACGCACACAGAACAGTGTGCTTTTTGTGAACCCTCTCATGGCGATGTACTTCACAGTCACCGTCGAGGGATTGGCGGCCCGGCATCTCTACTTGCCGATGTTGGAAGGTACTCAGACCTTCCGACAGATCGCGACGATCATCGGAACCTTCCGGGACGGCCTCCCCGAGCGCCGGATACCCAGACAGTTCCCGCACTGAGTACCGAAGTACTCTGGAGAAGCACTGACGATCCGGACGAAGGGCACGCCCGATGAGCAAGCAGATCTCCGCGGAGCTCCAAGACGCGCTCGACCGGGCCGCCGACGGCGGACGGATCGAGTACGAGGAAGCGCTGGAACTGTACCGGCACGCGCCTCTGCACTCTCTGGGGACCGCCGCGGACGCCGCACGCCGCAAGCGCTACTCCGGCGTCTACGGCGAGAACGGCGAGATCGCCACGTACATCATCGAGCGGAACATCAACTACACCAACGCCTGCGTCACGGCGTGCAAGTTCTGCGCGTTCTACGCGGCGCCGAAGTCCGACAAGGTGTGGAGCCGTCCGCTGGAGGACATCCTGCGCCGCTGCGCGGAGACCGTCGCCCTCGGCGGTACGCAGATCATGTTCCAGGGCGGGCACCACCCGGACTACGGGGTCGAGTACTACGAGGAGAACTTCCGCGCCATCAAGGCCGAGTTCCCGCAGCTGGTCATCCACTCCCTCGGCGCGTCCGAGGTGCAGCACATGGCGAAGGTCTCCGGCGTCACCATCGAGGAGGCCATCACCCGGCTGAAGGAGTCGGGTCTGGACTCCTTCGCCGGTGCCGGCGCCGAGCTCCTCCCGGCGCGTCCCCGCACGGCCATCGCGCCGCTGAAGGAGTCCGGCGAGCGCTGGCTGGAGATCATGGAGACCGCCCACGGCCTCGGGCTGGAGAGCACCTCCACGATGCTCATGGGCACCGGCGAGACCAACGCCGAGCGCATCGAGCACCTGCGCATGATCCGCGACGTGCAGGACCGCACCGGCGGCTTCCGCGCCTTCATCCCGTACACGTACCAGCCGGAGAACAACCACCTCAAGGGCCGTACACAGGCCACGATGTTCGAGTACCTGCGCCTGATCGCCGTCGCCCGCCTGTACCTGCACAACGTCGCGCACATCCAGGGCTCCTGGCTCACCGTCGGCAAGGAGGCCGGGCAGCTCTCCCTGCACTACGGCGCCGACGACCTCGGCTCGGTGATGCTGGAGGAGAACGTCGTCTCCTCCGCCGGCGCCAAGCACCGCTCCAACCGCATGGAGCTCATCCACCTGATCCGCGCCGCCGGCCGCGTCCCGGCCCAGCGCAGCACCACCTACAACCTGATCACCGTGCACGACGACCCGGCGAACGACCCGGTCGACGACCACGTGATGAGCCACATCGCCTCCACCGCGATCGAGGGCGGGACGGCGCACCCGGAGCTGAAGCTCGTCGACGTGCGCTGAGGGCGCGCGGCAGCCCGCAGCCGCCCCGATCCCGCGACACGCCGGGTAAACCACCGAACGCCCTCTATGCAGACCGACCAGGGAAGTAAGACAGTGAGGGAATGCAGATTCCCCTCACTGTCTCCGACTTCCTGGACCGCGCGGAAATCGTCTACGGTGACCGCGCGGCTGTCGTCGACGAACCCGACCAGCCCGCGCCGTCCTGGGGCGCCGTCACCTACAAGGACATCGCCAGGCGTGCGCGGGCGCAGGCGGCGGCGCTGGACCGGCTGGGTGTCGAGGCCGGGGCGCGGGTCGCGGTGGTGTCGCACAACTCCGCGCGGCTGCTGACCTCCTTCTTCGGCGTCAGCGGATACGGCCGGGTGCTGGTGCCGGTGAACTTCCGGCTGCGCGCCGACGAGGTCGCCTACATCGTCGAGCACAGCGGGGCGGAGGTGCTGCTGGTCGATCCGGAGCTGGAGGACTCGCTCAAGGGCGTCACGGCGCGGCACCGCTTCGTCATCGGCGCCCAGACCGACGCCGAGTTCTTCGAAGGCGACCACGAGCCGGTGCGGCACGCCGTCGGCGAGAACGACACCGCGACCATCAACTACACCTCCGGGACCACCGCGCGGCCCAAGGGCGTGCAGCTGACGCACCGCAACATCTGGCTGAACGCCGTCCTCATGGGCCTGCACCTCGGCGTCAGCGACCGCGACGTCTACCTGCACACCCTGCCGATGTTCCACGCCAACGGCTGGGGCATGCCGTACGTGGTCACCGGTCTGGGCGCCAAGCAGGTCGTGCTGCGGAAGGTGGACGGCGCCGAGGTCCTGCGCCGGGTCGAAGAGCACGGCGTCACGCTCCTCAACGGCGCCCCGACCGTCATCGCGATGGTGCTGGCGGCGGCGAAGGAGTGGGACGGCGAGATCCCCGGCCGCGACCGGGTCCGGGTCGTGGTGGCCGGCGCCCCGCCGCCGAGCACCGTCATCCAGCAGGTCGAGGACGTCCTCGGCTGGCAGTTCAACCAGATCTACGGCCTGACCGAGACCGCCCCGCTGGTCACCGTGAACCGCACCCGCGAAGAGTGGGACGCCCTGTCGAGCCTGGAGCGCGCGCAGAACCTCATGCGCGCCGGCGTGCCCTCCTTGGGCACCCAGATGGTCACCGACGCCGACGGCGAGGTCCTGGTGCGCTCCAACGTGGTCCTGGAGGGCTACTGGCAGCAGCCCGAGGAGTCGGAGCGGGCCCTGGCCGGCGACTGGTTCCACACCGGCGACGGCGGCGCGATCAGCGACGACGGCCACCTGACGATCTCCGACCGCAAGAAGGACGTCATCATCACCGGCGGGGAGAACGTCTCCTCCATCGAGGTCGAGGACGCGCTGTACAAGCACCCGGGGATCGCCGAGTGCGCGGTCATCGGTGTCCCGGACGAGAAGTGGGGCGAGACCATCAAGGCACTGGTCGTTTTGAAGGAGGACCACGCCTCGCTGGCCACCACCGAAGCCGAGGTCATCAAGCACTGCAAGGGTTTGATCGCCGGCTACAAGGCGCCGACGAGTGTGGAGTTCCGCGAGACGCTGCCGCGCACCGCGACCGGCAAGCTGCAGAAGTTCAAGCTGCGCGAGCCGTACTGGGAGGGCCGGGAGCGCAAGGTGAACTGAATCGCCGGTATCTCAGCATTCGTGGATGCTCGTGCGCCGTCCGGCTGTCCGGCTGCCTGCTCGCGGCCGGGCGGCAAGGCGGCGCATGTCCGGTGAATGAGGTTTCTGTCGGGCGATAACAGCTCTTCGCCGTCCCGCTCACCGCCCGGCAGGGTGCCGTTGGCGTGGAGTTCAGCCGGAGGCGGAGCCTGCGTCCATCTTCGCCTCGCAGGCTACCGGGCGGCGACCGGCCATCCCGGGCCGGTTCCACGTCACAAGGGAGTCCCCGCCTTGTCCCGCACCGTCACCCGGCTCGCCGTCGCCGGCGGCCTGACCGCCCTGCTCGGCGGAGTCCTGGCCGCCGCCCCGTCCCAGGCGGACTCGCACGGCTCGTCGCACGCCCCCGCGAAGCACGTACTCCTGGTCTCAGTGGACGGACTGCACCAGTCCGACCTGGCCTGGTACGTGAAGCAGCACCCGAATTCGGCGCTCGCCGCGCTGGTCAAGGGCGGCGTGGACTACTCCGCGGCCTCGACCCCGGTCCCGTCCGACTCCTTCCCCGGCATGACCGCTCAGGTCACCGGCGGCGACCCGGGCACCACCGGCGTCTACTACGACGACACCTACAACCACGGCCTGCTGCCGGCCGGCACGACCGCGTGCGACGGCAGCGTCCCGCTCGGCGCCGAGGTCGACCTGACCGAGGACCTGGACTGGAACAAGGCCTCGATCGACGCCGGGCAGGGCCTGACCGGGCTGCCGAACTCGATCCTGAACCTCACCGGCGACGCCAAGTCGCTGATCAACCCGGCGAAGCTCCCGGTGGACCCGAAGACCTGCAAGCCGGTCGCCCCGAACTCCTACCTGCAGGTGAACACGGTCTTCAATGTGATCGCCGACGCCGGTCTGCGCACGGCGTGGTCGGACAAGCACGCCGCCTACGACATCCTGTCGGGCCCGTCCGGCGATGGCATTCAGGACCTGTTCACGCCCGAAATCAACAGCCAGGACCCGGCACTGCCCGCGGGTCAGGACTGGACCACGGACAACGCCGCGACCCGCCAGTACGACGACTACAAGGTCCAGGCCGTCCTGAACGAGATCGACGGCTACGACCACAGCGGCAAGACCAAGGTCGGCACCCCGGCGATCCTCGGCCTGAACTTCCAGTCCGTCTCCACCGCGCAGAAGCTGCCGACCTCCGACGGCCAGGGCGGCGGCTACCTCGCCGACGGCAAGACCCCCGGCCCGCTGCTGTCCGGCTCGCTGGACTTCGTCAACGGCGAGGTCGGCCGGTTCACCGCCGAGCTGAAGAAGGACGGTCTGGCGAAGAGCACCACGATCATCCTGTCGGCCAAGCACGGCCAGTCCCCGAAGGATCCGGCCGCGCTGACCCGCATCCCCGACGGACCGCTGCTCGACGGGCTGAACGCGGCGTGGAAGAAGGCCCATCCGGGCGCCGGCGACCTCGTCGCGTTCTCCGTCGACGACGACGCCATGCTGCTGTGGCTCAACGACCGCAGCCAGGCCGCCGCGGACTTCGCCAAGAACTACCTGCTGGCGCAGAGCGGTAGCGGCAACGGCATCACCGGTGCCGCCAAGCCGTTCACGCACGGCGGTCTGACCACCGTCTACGCCGGCGCCGAGGCGCGCCGGTACTTCCACGCGCAGCCCGGCGACACCCGCGTGCCGGACCTGTTCGGCGTCGCGCAGCAGGGCGTGGTGTACACCGGCGGGAAGAGCAAGATCGCCGAGCACGGCGGCGCTTCCGCGGACGACCGCAACGTGCCGATCGTGGTGTCCGGCGCGGGCGTCAGCGCGCGCGGCGTGAACGGTCAGCAGGTCGAGACCACGCAGATCGCGCCGACCATCCTGCGTCTGCTCGGCCTGGACCCGCAGCGCCTGCAGGCGGTGCGGATCGAGCACACCGCGGTGCTGCCGGAGCTCGGCCGCGATCGCGACTGAGCAGTGTTCGCTTGCACAGAGCGGTCGTCGCTTCCGCGTCTGTGACTGAGGATCGAAGGCTGCGGGCCGGTGCGGAAACGCCCCGGCCCGCAGCCGTGCTTTAACCTCGAACCGTGCTGACCCTCCACGCTGCCCCGCTCGTCCTGCCGATGACCGCCGCCCCGATCCCGGACGGCGCCGTCGTCGTCGACAACGACCGCGTCGTCGCCGTCGGCACCCGTGCCGACCTCGTCGCCGCGCATCCCGAGGCGCGCGTCCGCGAATGGCCGGGCGTCATCACGCCGGGACTGGTCAACAGCCACGCGCACACGCAGTACTACGACTTCGGGGACCTGGCGTCCTCCGGACTCCCGTTCCCGGAGTGGCTGCACCAGATGGTCGCGCGCCGGGCGACGTTCACCGACGCGATGTGGCAGGAGTCCACACGCCGCGGGCTGCACGCGTATCTGAAGACCGGGACCACGGCTGTCGCGGACATCGTGACCGAGCCGGCGGTGCTGTCCGCGATCGCCCGCAGCGGGATCCGGGGTGTGGCCTACATCGAGGCGGTCTTCGCCGACGACGCCTCGTGGGCGGCGGGCAAGCGGGCCGATCTGGTCACGGCGGTCGACGGCTCCGGAGGACCGGTCCGGGGCGTCTCGCCGCACACGCCGTTCACCATCAGCACGGGTGTGTACGAGGACTGCGTCACCATCGCGCACGAGCGCGGCAAGCGCCTGCATCCGCACATCGCGGAGACCATGCAGGAGTCGGAGTACGTGCTGACCGGTACCGGTCCCTTCGCCGACAACGCCAAGCAGTTCGGGCTCGACTTCTCCGACATCCTCGACCACGGCACCGGCCTCACTCCCGTGGAGTGGGCCGACGCGCGCGGTGCGCTCGGCGACGATTGCCATATCGCGCACGGCATCCACGTCAGCGCCTCCGACCGCGCGCTGCTGCGCGAGCGGGGGACCGCGGTGGCGTTGTGCGTGCGCTCGAACCGGATCCTGGAGGCCGGCGAGCCGCCGGTCGCCGCGTATCTGGAGGAGGGATCGCCGATCGGCATCGGTACCGACTCCGCCGCCTCCTCGCCCTCGCTCGATCTGCTGGAGGAGGCGCGGGCTTTGCGCGCCGTGGCCCGGAACCAGGGATACACCGCCGAGGATCTGGACCGGCGCATCGTGGAGGCGGCGACGCTCGGCGGCGCGGCGGCGCTCGGGCTGACCGAGGGACCGGATCGGGTCGGACGTCTGGAGCCCGGGGTCCGTGCCGATTTCGCGGTGTTCTCGGTGGCGGACGGCAGCGGTGACAGCAGCACTGACGGCGACGCTGACGGCGACCCCTACAAGCGGCTGATCGACCGCGGCGCGTGTGTGGCGACGGTGCTCGCCGGCAAAATCGTGCACCGTACGGTCTGAGGCGGTACGGGATCCGGACACCCCGGGTGAGAGAATCGCCCCGTGAGCCGAGCATCCCTGGACAAACAGCCGCACGAGGTCGCCGCCATGTTCGACGGCGTGGCCGAACGCTACGACCTGACGAACGACGTGCTGGCGCTCGGCCAGACGCGGCTGTGGCGGCGCGCCGTGCGCCAGGCGGTGGACGCCAAGCCCGGGCAGCGGGTCCTGGACCTCGCCGCCGGCACCGGCACGAGCACGCAGCCGTTCCACGCCGCCGGGGCGGACACCGTCTCCTGCGACTTCTCCCTGGGCATGCTCCAGGTCGGCAAGCGCCGCCTGCCGCATCTGACGTTCGCCGCCGGCGACGCCACGCGCCTGCCGTTCCGGGACGGCGTCTTCGACGCGGTGACCATCTCCTTCGGGCTGCGCAACGTGCAGGACACCGAGCGCGCGCTGAGCGAGATGCTGCGCGTCACCAAGCCCGGCGGGCGGTTGGTGGTCTGCGAGTTCTCGCGCCCGACGATCGCGCCGCTGCGCACCGTCTACATCGAGTACTTGATGAAGGCGTTGCCGGCGGTGGCGACGAAGGTGAGTTCGAACCCGGATGCCTACGTCTATCTCGCGGAGTCGATCAGAGCCTGGCCCGACCAGCGGGAACTGGCGTCGGTGATCGGCAAGGCGGGCTGGCGGCGGGTCGCGCACCGTAACCTGACTGGCGGAATCGTCGCATTGCATCGCGCGTATAAGGAAGACTGAGTCTGTGAAGGCTCGAATAGGCCGGGCGGCAGCGCTCGTTACTGCGATGCTCGTTCTGGCCTCGGCCGCGGCGTGCTCGGGGGGCGGCTCGAAGCATTCGGGCCCGAATACCGGCGGCGGCACGGACGTGTCCCAGAGTGGTGCTGCACCAGTTGCTTCTGGCGGTGCTCCTACTGGGGATCCCGCTGGGGCTTTGAACATTGCGGCGGAGAACGCACAGCCCGGAACCCCTAACTGGAACAAAGGCATCGACTCCGGCAGCGATCATGGGATCGAGGGGTATGACGACCAGGTCGCGGTGACGCCGGGGCAGAGCTTCAAACTGTTTGTGAGCACCACCGCGCCGCAGTTCACGGCCACAGCTTTCCGGATCGGGTACTACGGCGGGACACAGGCTCGGCAGGTGTGGAAGTCCGCGGTGACGCCGGGGAAGGCGCAGCCGGCGGCGACCGTGCGGGCGCAGGTGAACACGGTGAGCACGACGTGGCAGCCGTCGATGACGGTCGCCACGGACGGATGGCCGGAGGGTTCATACCTGATACGCCTGGACGCCGTTGGGGGGAAGGTGAAGGGCGCGCGGTTCGTGCCGGTCACCGTGAGGTCAACCTCGACCGCCGGCAAGGTGGTGCTGATCAACGGCGTCACCACCTGGCAGGCGTACAACTCCTACGGCGGGTACGACCTCTACAGCGGCGGAGCGCGGAACTCCTATGGGGATCGCGCGCGGATCGTGTCCTTCGACCGGCCCTATGACACGACCGGGGCGGACCGGTTCCAGACCTACGAGCAGTCCTCGATCGTCTTCTCCGAGAAGCTGGCCGCGAGCCACGGCTTCGAGCTCGCCTATGCTACCGACCTCGACCTGCACGAGCACCCCGGCATGTTCCAGGGCGCGCGGGCCATTATCACGCTCGGCCACGACGAGTACTGGTCGACGCAGATGCGCCAGACCGTGACCCAGGCACGAGACTCCGGAACCAACCTCGCCTTCCTCGGCGCGAACGCGGTCTTCCGCCACATCCGCTTCCAGGACTCGCCGCTGGGCAAGGACCGCATCCAGGTGGACTACAAGGACGCCGCCGAGGACCCGATGCACGTGACCGACCCGGCGGAGTCGACGCAGGACTGGCGCTACCCGCCGAACCCGCGCCCGGAGAACGTCCTGACCGGCGTGTTCTACGAATGCAACCCGGCCAACGCGAACATGGTGGTCTTCGACCCCGACTCCTGGCTGATGGCCGGCACCGGCGCCAAAGCGGGGCAGTCCTTCAAGGGACTGGTCGGCATCGAATACGACCGAGTCGCCGCCGACTCGACCACCCCGCACCCGATCGAGGCACTGACCCACTCCCCGATCACCTGCCAGGGCAAGGCCTCGTACTCGGACTCGGCGTACTACACAGTCCCCTCCGGAGCGGGCGTCTTCGCCACCGGCACGATGCGCTGGAACTGCGCCCTCGTCAGCGGCGGCTGCACCGACCAGATGAACGCCGCAGCCCACACCTTCGCCCAGCAGGTGACCACCAACATGCTCCTCGCCTTCGCCGCCGGGCCCGCCGGCAAGACCCACCCCGCGACGGACAACACCGCGCGGCTGAAGCCCACGCCGAGCTGGGGCGGGGTGGCGCCTTAGCCGAGGGCGGCGCGGCGCGGTGGATCCAGGCGCGCGCTGCGGTTGGGATTATCGATGTACCAGAGCGCGTAGCCAAGCCAGCTGAGCCGGTCGAGCTTCCTGCGCGAGTAGCCCGGGCTGCCCGGGTCTTGCGCGAGCTGCCGCCCCGGTCGTGGTGCCCGAGCTCCCTGAGTCGGTCGAGCAAAAACGCGATCGGTGGCAAGCGGATCGATGCGAGCGGATCCGTGGCAAGCGGATCGGCGCGCGAGCCGGCTCGTGGGGGGCGCCGCGCGGGAGCGCCCGGGCTGGCCGCAGAGCTCGCACCGGCTGCGCTTAGAATCGGCCGGGTGACCGCGCAATCCTCTTCCGCCGCTCCGAGCGAGGCCGTGCCCTCGGAGAACGTCGCCGACGTCATCGTGGTCGGGGCCGGGCCCTCGGGCTCGGCGACGGCCCACCATCTGGCCACCGCCGGCTTGGACGTCCTGCTGCTGGAGAAGTCCCAGTTCCCGCGGGAGAAGGTGTGCGGCGACGGCCTGACGCCGCGCGCGGTGAAGTCGCTGGTGCGGATGGGCGTCGACACCTCCGAGGAGGCCGGCTGGCTGCACAACAAGGGCCTGCGGATCATCGGCGGCGGCATGCGGCTGGAGATGCCGTGGCCGGAGCTGGCGGCGTACCCGAACTACGGGCTGGTGCGCCCCCGCGCCGACTTCGACCAGATCCTGGCGCGCCAGGCGGAGAAGTCCGGCGCCCGGCTGCACGAGAACACGAACGTCACCGGTCCGGTGGTGGACCCGCGCAGCAACCGGGTGATCGGCGTGACCGCGCGCATCACCGACGCCGACGGCGGCAAGCGCGAGACCTCCTTCCGCGCGCCGCTCATCGTCGCCGCCGACGGTAACTCCACCCGGCTGTCCATCGCGCTGGGTCTGCACAAGCGCGACGACCGCCCGATGGGTGTCGCCTATCGCACCTACTACAAGTCGCCGCGCACCAACGACGACTACCTCGAGTCCTGGCTCGAGCTCTGGGACGGCGAGCGCCTCCTGCCCGGCTACGGCTGGGTCTTCGGCATGGGCGACGGCACCTCCAACGTGGGCCTGGGCATCCTGAACACCACCAAGTCCTTCCGCAACGTGAAGTACCCGGACCTGCTGCGCGCCTGGCTGAAGAACACCCCCGACGAGTGGGGCTTCAACGAGGAGAACCGCACCGAGCCGATCCGCGGCGCCGCGCTGCCGATGGGCTTCAACCGCCAGCCGCATTACACCCGCGGCGTGCTGCTCGTCGGCGACGCCGGCGGCATGGTGAACCCCTTCAACGGCGAGGGCATCGCCTACGCGATGGAGTCCGGCGAGCTCGCCGCGGACGTCATCGCGCAGGCGCTGGCGCGTCCGGCGGGCCCGGAGCGGGAGCTGGCGCTGTCGGCGTACCCGCGCGTGCTGAAGGAGACCTATGGCGGCTACTACACGATGGGCCGCCTGTTCGTCAGCCTGATCGGCAACCCGAAGGTGATGCGCCTGGCGACCCAGCGCGGCCTGTCGCACCCGATGCTGATGCGCTTCACGCTGAAGATGCTCGCCAACCTCACCGACCCCAAGGGCGGCGACGCGATGGACCGCATCATCAACGCGATGGCGAAGATCGCCCCCGACGCCTGAGGGCTTGAGGCCTGACGCCTGAGGCCTGAGGCCTGGCACGCGGGTCCCCGCCGGCGCGAGCCGCCGGGGACCGGCGGCGGTGGAGGAGAAACAGCGGTGGATTAGAGTGCAGTCAGGCCGTGACTGGCGCTGAGGTGGGATCACCACCGGGGAGCGGCCCGACACCGTGTCTTTGCCGTGCGCCTGGGCGACTTCCTCAAGACGCCCAGGAGGCGCGCTCATGCTCATGGATGGAACAGCCGCGGCGAAGCGCATCGTCGACCAGGCCGCCGCCGACACGGCCGCGCTGAAGGCCGACGGCGTGACGCCGTGCCTGGCGACCGTGCTCGTCGGCTCGGACCCGGCTTCGGTGACCTACGTCCGCATGAAGCAGAACCGCAGTGCGAAGGCGGGCATCGGCTCCTGGCACGTGGAACTGCCCGAGGCCATCACCACCCGCACCCTCGTCGCCGCCCTCACCGAGCTGTCGCAGGACCCGGACGTCCACGGCATCCTGCTCCAGCACCCGGTCCCGCCGCACATCGACGAGCGCGCCGCCTTCGAGGCCATCGCCCCGGAGAAGGACGTCGACGGCGTCACGATGCACTCCTTCGCCGCGATGGCCTTCGGCGAGCCCGGCTTCGTCTCGGCGACCCCCGGCGGCATCCTGCGCCTGCTCGACGAATACGAGGTCGACCTCGCCGGCAAGCACGCCGTGGTCGTGGGACGCAGCCCGATCCTCGGCAAACCGGTGGGCATGATGCTGCTCGCCCGCGACGCGACGGTGACCTACTGCCACTCGCGCACCGCCGACCTGGCGTCATACACGCGGCAGGCGGACATCCTGGTCGCCGCCGTCGGCAAGCCGAAGTTCATCACCGGCGACGCCATCAAGCCCGGCGCGGTCGTCATCGACGCCGGCTACAACCCCGGCAACATCGGCGATGTGGACTTCGCCGGCGCGGTGGACAAGGCAAGCCTGATCACACCGGTGCCGGGCGGCGTCGGCCCGATGACGATCGCCGTGCTGCTGGAGCAGACGGTCGCGGCGGCGAAGATGGCGCAGCGTCGGCTCTAGGGAGTCTCTAGGGAGCGACGACCGCGACGCCGGTTGTTGTGCCGAGGAACAGCTTTCCTCCGACGGCGGCCGGCGTGGCGAAATGCGGCAGCGGGCCGGTCGGGATCTGCTGGACGACGTGGCCGGTAGCCGGATCGAGCGCGTACAGCACGCCGGCGTCGTAGTCCGTGACCCAGACCCGGCCGCCGTCGAGGATCGGCTGTCCGTTCGCCTTCGGCGCGTGCCAGAGCGGGGTGACCTGAGCGCCGACCCGGTACGCGCGCGTGCCGTCGGCGCACGGCAGGAACACCACGTCCCCGTCGATAGCGGCCGCTCCGAACGCCGCACAGGCGGGGAACGCAGTCCCGGCGCTGATGCCGCCGAGGTGCGCTGGATCCAGCAGGTATCCCTGTCCTGATTTACCCGCGATGAGCACATGCCCGGCGGCCAGGACCGGGTTCATCGACCCGAGATCCAGATCCGAGGCGTTGTCGGCGGCCCACGATGTCGGGGCGAAGAAGTCCACCCGTTTGGCGTTCACGTCCAAGGCGACCACGGAGTCCGTGCCGTCGTAGGACTGGCCCGGCTGTGTCGTGTCGCCGTTGCCGATCGAGAAGTACAAGCGGTCGCTGCCCGCCGCCGCCGTTCCGGGCGCCCACATGCCGCCGCGTCCGCTTGTCGAGGCCTCGAACCAGTTCACGGATCCCGAAGCGTTGTCGACGGATGCGACCGCGCCGGTATACGTGCCGCAGTCGCCGTACAGCCCGCCGAACGCCGCGAACACATGTCCGTGCCACAAGGTCAGCGCCGAACGCTGTTGCTGGTACCCGCGATCGCCGACCGGCGGGTCGACCGCCACCTGGGAGACCACGTGCCCGTCCGCCGCGGCGAGTCCGTACAGCACGTGGTGTGCGCTCGCGTCCTCGGCGACCACGTACAGAAGATGGGAATCGGGATCGAAGACCGGAGCGCCGGTGATCCCCAGCGGGACGATGTTCCCGCATCCGTGCGGGTGGAAGGGCTCGGCCAAATGCTTGCTCCACACCACCGACCCGTCGGTCGGGGAGAGCGCGTAGACCGTGTCGTTCTCTGTCGCGGCGAACACCCGGTCGCCGCCGTCGGCCGGCTTTCCGTAGACCGGTCCGTCGAGCTTCACGATCGGCACCGTGCTCTGAGACATCGTGTTCTGAGACATCGCGCTGTGAGACGGCGCCGGCTTGGCTGTGCTGGTCGCCGAACAACCTGCCGCCGCGGCCACGCCGAGTGCCAGCAGCACCCGTCCGGCCCGGGCGACGGACACGCCGTTGTGTCGTCGGCTCCGAAAGGACCTCATCCGTCCAGTGTGCTCTACTCCTCGCAGCACGCTGTGAGAAGCGCTGAAAACCTCGCTAGGAACCGCGCTTCACGGCCTCGCTGAGGCGTGCGGCGGCCTCCCCCACCGACTGGGCGTGCAGGCGTCCGGGCTGGCGCGTCAGCCGCTCGATCGGGCCGGATACCGACACCGCGGCGATGACGCGGTTGTTGGGTCCGCGCACCGGCGCCGAGACCGAGGCGACGCCCTGCTCGCGCTCGGCGACCGACTGGGCCCAGCCGCGGCGGCGGACGCCGGCCAGCGTGGTGGCGGTGAAGCGCGCGCCCTGCAGCCCGCGGTGCAGGCGGTCCGGCTCCTCCCAGGCCAGCAGGATCTGCGCCGCCGAGCCGGCCGTCATCGGCAGCGCCGAGCCGATCGGCACGGTGTCGCGCAGCCCTGACATGCGCTCGGCAGCGGCCACACAGACCCTCAGGTCGCCCTGGCGCCGGTAGAGCTGCGCCGATTCCCCGGTGTGGTCGCGCAGCGCCGCCAGCACCGGTCCGGCGGCGGCCAGCAGCCGGTCCTCGCCGGCGGCCGAAGCCAGTTCCTGCAAACGCGGCCCGAGGATGAAGCGGCCCTGCATGTCCCGGGATACGAGACGGTGGTGCTCAAGGGCCACGGCCAGCCGGTGAGCGGTCGGGCGCGCCAAACCCGTGGCCGTGACCAGGCCCGCCAAGGTGGTCGGGCCTGCTTCCAGGGCGCTCAGTACGACGGCGGCCTTGTCCAGGACGCCGACTCCGCTAGAGTTGTCCATAGACCGAATTCTGCCGTCTCAGATCCCGAGACGCAAGGCGTGCGCCGCGAATGATCCAATCTCCCTCGGCGCCCCTCGACCCGAGATCGGCGACAACAGATGCGACCTAGTGGGAAGACAGGAGCGACGATGCCCCACACCCTGGCCGAGAAGGTGTGGGCGGACCATGTGGTCCGCTCGGCCGACGGCGAGCCCGACCTGCTCTACATCGACCTCCACCTGCTGCACGAGGTGACCTCGCCGCAGGCCTTCGACGGACTCCGCCAGGCCGGCCGGACCGTGCGCCGCCCCGACCTCACGATCGCCACCGAGGACCACAACACCCCGACGCTGGAGATCGACAAGCCGATCGCCGACCCGGTGTCCCGGCTGCAGATCGAGACGCTGCGCAAGAACTGCGCCGACTTCGGCGTGCGCATCCACTCCCTGGGCGACGCCCAGCAGGGCATCGTGCACGTGGTCGGGCCGCAGCTGGGCCTGACCCAGCCCGGAATGACCGTGGTGTGCGGCGACTCACACACCTCCACCCACGGCGCCTTCGGCGCGCTGGCGTTCGGCATCGGCACCAGCGAGGTCGAGCACGTGCTGGCGACCCAGACGCTGCCGCTGAAGCCGTTCAAGACGATGGCCGTCACGGTCACCGGCGCGCTCGGCGAGGGCGTCACCGCCAAGGACGTGGTGCTCGCCGTCATCGCGCAGATCGGCACCGGCGGCGGGCAGGGCTACGTCATCGAGTACCGCGGCGAGGCCGTCGAGAAGCTGTCGATGGAGGGCCGGATGACGGTCTGCAACATGTCCATCGAGGCCGGCGCCCGCGCCGGGATGATCGCCCCGGACGAGACCACGTTCGCGTATCTGAAGGGCCGCGCGCACGCGCCCTCCGGCGCCGACTGGGACGCCGCGGTGGAGTACTGGAAGACGCTGCGCACCGAAGACGGCGCGACCTTCGACGCCGAGGTGGTCATCGACGGCGACGCGCTGACCCCGTACGTCACCTGGGGCACCAACCCCGGCCAAGGACTGCCGCTGTCGGCGTCGGTCCCGGACCCGGACAAGGACTTCGGCGCCGAGGTCGACAAGGTCGCGGCGCGCAAGGCGTTGGAATACATGGGGCTGCAGGCCGGCACGCCGCTGCGCGAGATCAAGGTGGACACGGTCTTCCTCGGCTCGTGCACCAACGGCCGGCTGGAGGACCTGCGCGCCGCCGCCGCGGTCATCAAGGGCCGCCAGGTCGCCGACGGCGTCCGGATGCTGGTGGTGCCGGGCTCGGCGCGGGTGCGGCTGGAGGCCGAGGCCGAGGGTCTGCACGAGGTGTTCACCGCCGCCGGCGCCGAGTGGCGGTTCGCGGGCTGCTCGATGTGCCTGGGCATGAACCCCGACCAGCTGGCTCCCGGCGAGCGCTCGGCGTCCACGTCCAACCGCAACTTCGAGGGGCGGCAGGGCAAGGGCGGGCGCACGCACCTGGTGTCGCCGCTGGTGGCCGCCGCGACGGCGGTCCGCGGAACCCTGTCGTCCCCGTCGGATCTGGCCGCCTGAGGGCAGGAGGAGTTTCAGCCATGGAGAAGTTCACGACACACACCGGGCGCGCGCTGCCGCTGCGCCGCTCCAACGTCGACACCGACCAGATCATCCCGGCGGTGTACCTCAAGCGCATCACGCGGACCGGTTTCGAGGACGGGCTGTTCGCCGCCTGGCGCGCGGACCCGGAGTTCATCCTGAACCAGGAGCAGTACCAGGACGTGTCGGTGCTGGTCGCCGGTCCCGACTTCGGCACCGGCTCCTCGCGCGAGCACGCGGTGTGGGCGCTGAAGGACTACGGCTTCAAGGTGGTGCTCTCGGCGCGGTTCGCCGACATCTTCCGGGGCAACTCCGCGAAGGACGGTCTGCTGACCGCCGTGCTGAAGCAGGAGGACATCGAGATCCTGTGGAAGCTCGTGGAGGAGAACCCGGAGCTGGAGGTGACGGTCGATCTGCAGGCGCGCGAGGTGCGCGTCGAGGGTCACGTGTTCACCTTCGAGGTGGACGACTACACGCGCTGGCGGCTGCTGGAGGGCTTGGACGACATCAGCCTGACGCTGCGGCACGCCGAGGAGATCGACGTTTTCGAAGAAGAGCGTCCCGGTTTCAAGCCGAAGACGCTGCCGGCTGCGGTGTGAAGTACGCGAGTGCCGTCCTCTAACGGCGGTACTTGATCAGTTTTCTCTTGGGCGGGGCCAAGGGGCACTATGGGTGGATGCCACCGGACGTGCCTCTTCGGCCCCGCCCTTCTCGCTACGCGGCCTTCGCCGCGCGGCTGAAGGACGTCCACAAAGCACTCGGCGATCCGCGGATTCCCGCGCAGCGGCGGGCGGAACTGACCAAACGCGTGCTCGCCATCACGGCTTTGTCGCGGCATGACGTGACGGTCGCGGCACACCGTTTGGAAGAGTTTTTCAGCGAACTCGCGATCCTCGCCCCGGGGGGCGTTTCCACCCCCGTTTCCACCCCCGCAGACACCCCTTCTGGGAAAAACACTGCGACACAAGGGTGATTTAACCCCTAGGTATTTGATTCGCCCTCTGGCGCCACCATACGGTGCGATTGGTTCTGATACGGAGCAAGCATGCGACGTACGGCCGAAATCAGAGCAAGACGTACCAACAGCCCCAAGGGTAGGTAGACATGAACAAGGCCCAGCTGATCGAGGCCGTCGCCGACAAGCTCGCCGCGTCCAAGAAGGACGCCGGGGACGCGGTCGACGCGGTCCTGGACGCGATCATCGCCTCGGTGGCCTCGGGGACCAAGGTCTCCATCACCGGATTCGGCTCCTTCGAGAAGGTCAAGCGCCCGGCGCGCACCGCCCGCAACCCCCGCACCGGCGAGTCGGTGAAGGTCAAGGCCTCCTCGGCGCCGAAGTTCAAGGCGGGCCAGGGCTTCAAGGACATGGTCAACGGCGACAAGAAGGCCCCCGCGGCCGCCAAGTCCGCCGCCAAGAAGACCACCGCCAAGGCCACCGCCAAGAAGGCGGCTCCGGCCAAGAAGACCGCGGTCAAGGCGACCGCCGCCAAGAAGACCACCGCCAAGAAGACCACCGCCAAGGCCACCGCCAAGAAGGCGGCCCCGGCCAAGAAGACCACCGCCGCCCGCAAGGCCACCCCGGCCAAGAAGGCCACCGCCAAGAAGGCCACCGTGGTCAAGGCGGCGGCCAAGAAGGCCGCCACCGCCAAGAAGGCCCCCGCCAAGAAGGCCACCCCCGCCAAGAAGGCGGCAGCCCGCCCCGTCGCCAAGAAGGTCGCCAAGGCCCCCGCCAAGAAGGCCGCCCCCGCCAAGCGCACCACCACCAAGAAGGCCCCGGCCAAGAAGACCGCCGCCAAGCGCTAGCACCATCGAGCACGACCCAGCACGACCCAGCCGCCACGACGAGAGTCCCAGCGGCCTGATTGAGGCGGCGCCCCTGGTGGGGCGCCGCCTTTGGCGCTTCGGGGACTCGCACGCCGCTGGCAGCGGACTCTGAGGCTGTGGGGGAGGCTTGGCTGGCGGCTCTGCACGATTTGCTCTCCGACGCGCTGGCAGCGGCTTCGGAGGCTGCGCGCGAAACTGTCGGCAAGTCTTGGCGGGCAGCTGGCTGGCCCACGCAGGAGCTTGTGGGTGCGCGAGCGGTTGGCAGGAGTACTGGCAGCGGTTGAGGCTGCGGGCAAGTTTCGGCGGGCAGCTGGCTGGTCCATGCGGCGGCTGGCGGCTGCGCGATTCGCTGGCAGGAGCGCTAGCAGCGGTTTCGGAGACTCCCGGGAGCCCTTGCCGGGCAAGCTAGTTGGCTTCGCGGCGGCAGCGGCCCGGTTGCTGCATGGTTCTCTCGCCGGAGCGCTGGCGGCGGGTCCTGAGCCTGTCGGGGAGCGTCGGCGGGCAATCCGGTTGCCCAGAGGGGTGCGATGGCCGGAGCGTGGCTGCCAGCGCTTAGTGGCTGATGTGGGCGGCTTGTGAGGCTGGCCTGAATCCGCCGCGAGCGCGATCGGCAGCCAGGCGCGTGCGGTTCCCGGCCTTAACCTCGCGCCCTACTCTCTACGCCCTACTCCGGCAGAGGCAGCGTCACCAGCGTCAGCGCGGTGATGCGGCCGTCGTCCAGGTGCATTTTCACGCGTTGGCCGATGCGGAGGAGGCGGAGGCCGCCGGCGGTGAAGGCGGGGGCGTCGAAGGCGATTTCGGTGCCGTCGTCGAGGAGGACGGTGCCGGTGTGGGTGGTGGGGTCGAAAAGCCTTGCGGTGCCTTGGGCCTCTTTGCGTGTCACGGACTGGTTATACACCCGAGGGGAGTGGTTCTCGTGCGCTCCAGACCGCTGTGGTGTGGGGGCCGACGCCTAGGTGGAGGGCGGCGGTGAGGTCTGCGGCGGTGTCGACGTCGCGTCGCAGTGAGCTGATGTCGGGGGTGGTGAGTTCTCGGGCGCCGGTGGCGGTGTGGGCGGCTCGGGAGGGTCCGCCGAAGCGGGGGTTCAGGTCGGTGCCGGGGGGTGCGAAGAGCATCGTGGTGCCGATGGTGTGGGCGTCGGCGATGAAATGGCGGGTGTTTTCGGAAATCTGTGCCAGTGCTATATCCAACTCCGGGGCGCGCAATGCCGGGAGATCGGCGGTGCAGGCGGCGATGCCGATGTGCGTTCCGAATTTCCGGCGGGCGGCGGTTGCTCCGAACAAGAATGCGGCATTCAATCCGGCGTCGGGTTCGTCGGCGATGATCGTCGCGCCGATGGCGGCGAGGAGTTCTGCGGCTTGCGGGTCGTCGGTCACCGCTATCGCCTCGGCGATGCGGGACGCCGACAGGGCCGCGCGCACCGTGTCCGCCGCGAAGGCCAGGGCCAGTCTTTCGCGCAGTGCCGGGGGGACGCCGGGACCGGCCAGGCGGGTCTTGGCGAGCCCCAGCCGCTTCACCGGTACCACCAGGCACCAGCGGGTTCCGGGTTCGGCACGCGCCGTGACGCTCGCACTGTGCTCGGAGAGGTCTGACCGGGGCATGACTTGATCCTGTCACGCCGGAACGGCGACCGGCGTACTTGTTCGGACGCCCCGCACTCGGGAACACTTGGGGGATGTCCTCCAGCACCCCCTACCGGCCACCCAGGAAGCAGGGCGCGGCCTTCCGCTTCATCGTCGTGGTCATGGTGCCGCCGCTGCGCGTGCTGATGAAGCGGGACTGGCGCGGCGGCGAGAACATCCCGAGGACCGGCGGGGTGGTGATCGCGGCCAACCACATCTCGCATGTGGACGCGCTCGCCTTCGGCCACTACATCTACGGCAACGGCCGGATTCCGCGGTTCCTGGCCAAGTCCGGGGTGTTCAAGAACAAGTTCGTCGGCGGGGTGCTGCGCGCGGCGAAGCAGATCCCGGTCTACCGGGACAGCGCCGACGCCGCCAACGCGCTGCGCGACGCGATCTCCGCGGTGGAGAACGGCCAGGCGGTCGCGGTGTATCCGGAGGGCACGATCACGCGCGATCCCAGCCTGTGGCCGATGGCGGCGAAGAGCGGCGCGGCGCGCATCGCGCTGGCGACCGGCTGCCCGGTGGTCCCGGTGGCGCAGTGGGGACCGCAGGAGATCCTGGCGTACCACGAGAAGCGGCCGCACATCCTGCCGCGCAAGCGGATGATCATGCTGGCCGGCCCGCCGGTGGACCTGGACGACCTGCGCGCGATGCCGCAGACGGCGGCCACGCTCCGCGAAGCGACCGACCGGATCATGGAGGCCATCACCGAGCTGCTCGCGAAGCTGCGCGGCGAGGAACCGCCGGCCCAGCGCTACGCGTCGGCCAACGGGACGGACAATGAGAACGGAACTGAGAACGGAACCGAGAACGGAAACGAGTACGGCGAGGGCGAGGCACCGCACGGAGCCGCCGCCCGGGGCGACGCCGAAGGCGAGAGCGGAAAGCAGGTAGAGAGCGCATGAGGCGTTGTGCCGTCTTCGGCACCGGTATGTGGGGCACGGCGATGAGCATCGTGCTGGCCGACGCCGGCAACGACGTCGTGATGGTCGGCCGCCGGCAGGAGCAGATCGCCGCGATCACCGCCGATCACGAGAACGCCGAGTACTTCCCCGGCGTCCGGCTCCCGGACACGGTCCGCGCCACCACCGACCCCGCCGAGGCGCTGGCCGGCGCGGAGTTCGCCTACCTGAGCATCCCGGCCCAGACCCTGCGCGCGAACCTCACCGCCTGGAAGGACCTCATCGATCCGGACACCGTCCTGGTGTCGCTGATGAAGGGCCTGGAGGTCGGCACCGCCAAGCGGATGACCGAGGTGATCCGCGAGGTCACCGGCTTCGGCCGCGAGCGCGTCGCGGTCGTGTCCGGTCCCAACCTCTCCCCGGAGATCGCCCGCCGCCAGCCCGCCGCCTCGGTGGTCGCCAGCCGCGACGAGGACGTGGCGCTGCGCCTGCAGGCCGCGACGAACGGCCCGTACTTCCGCACCTACACCGCCAGCGACGTCATGGGCGTGGAACTCGGCGGCGTGGTGAAGAACGTCATCGGCCTCGCGGTCGGCATCGCCGACGGCATGGGCTTCGGCGACAACACCAAGGCCACCCTCATCACCCGCGGCCTCGCCGAGACCGCGCGCCTAGGTGCCGCCCTCGGCGCCGACCCCTACACCTTCTCCGGCCTGGCCGGTCTCGGCGACCTGGTGGCCACCTGCGCCTCGCCGCTGTCCCGCAACCGCAGCTTCGGCGTCCACCTCGGCCGCGGACTGACGCTGGAGCAGGCGCAGGCGGAAGTGAAGCAGACCGTTGAGGGCGTGAAGTCCTGCGAGGCGGTCCTGGAGTTGGCGGACCGGCACGGCGTGGAGATGCCGATCTCCGAGACGGTGGTGGCGATCGTGCACGACGGACGCGCGCCCGCGGAGATGCTCAAGGAACTGATGACGCGGCCGTTGAAGGCGGAGCGGCACGGGCACTGAAAGGTGAAAAGCCAAAGCCGAAACGCTAAGCCGAAAAGCCAACGCCGAAAGGTTAAGCCGAAACGCTAAGCCGGTTCCGGCGCGGCATCGCCGACACTGACAACCGTCGGCCGAGTCCGCTCAGCCCATCGCGTCACCGCCGGTCCCATCAGCCCGGCGGCGGCGAAGCCCAGACCGAGCACCACCCACCCCGGCGCGCCGAGTCCCAGCACCAGCGCGGTCAGCAACGCCGGTCCGACAGCGCCCGCGGCGTCAAGCCCGAGCAGCGTGACGCCTTGGTATTGCCCCTGCGCGTGAGCGGGCGCCAGCTCGAAACTCAGCGAGAAACCGGCGGCGGTCACCCACACCCCGGCGGCGCACAACACCGCTGCGCCCACGAACAACACCAGCGTCTCGGACCATCGCGGTCCCGAGTTGCTTCCAGCCAACACCGCGCAGCCGACGGCGATCGCGAGCCCGGCGACGCGCATTGCTTTTCCGCCTTGCTCCGTCGTCTTTATACGCCGACCCACCGGCTGCATCAGCGCCGTGCCCACCAAGAAGTTCAGCCCGAACACCGCAGCGGCAGCCCAATGCGGGATCTGTGTCCGCGACGCGATCCACAGCGGAATCACCAGCGTCACCACGACCGCTTGCAGGTTGATCAGACCATTGAGAGCCGCGAACGCCGCATACGGCCGGTCCGCCAACGCCGCGAACCGCCGCGTTCCGGCAGGCTTCGGCAACGCCCCGAAGTTCGGGACCCGCAGCAGCAACAGCGCGCAGACCACATACGACACCGCGTTCACCAGAATCACCGTGACATACGCGCCGCGCGTCCCGATCTGGATCGCGACCGCCGCGAGCAGCGTTCCGGCGACCACCCCGACGCTCACGAACGTCCGCAGCTTCGCGCGGAACAGTCCCGGCCGCTCGCCCCCGATGCGGCCTATCAACGCCCCGCGCGCCGCGTTGTTCGCCGCGTCCGCGACGTAATCCAAAGCCGCCACCACGGTGAACGCCCACCACGAGTGCACGACTACGAACAGCGCCATCGTGACGGTCTGCACCGCGAGCGTGACCAGCTGGACGGTGCGCGGACCGACGCGGTCGGCGAGCGTCCCCGCCGGAACCGAGCCGAGCAGTGCGGCCAGACCGGCGATGCTCAACCCCGTGCCGACTTGTCGCGCCGGTATGCCCACGATCACCGTGAAGTACAAAGCGGAGGTCGCCAGGAACATCCCGGTGCCGATGCGGTTCACGAAACTCGACATCACCAGCGCGCGCTGCGGTCCGGTGTCCGGCAGCGCGCGGCGGAGCCAGCTGGGCGTGTGCTTCGGAGTGTCATGACGAGCCGCGATACTGTCCGCCTCCGCGTTTGCCCCCCGCGTGATCATGCACCGGACCCTACTCCGACTTCGGTATGGTCAGTCCCATGAGCGATCAGAAGCGGATCCGGGTGGCCGTCGTGTTCGGCGGACGCTCCAGTGAGCACGCCATCTCCTGTGTCACCGCCGGTTCCGTGCTGGACGCCCTGCGCAACGGGCCCGAGCCGCAGCGCTACGAGATCGTGCCGATCGGCATCGCCTCCGACGGCCGCTGGGTGCTCGCCGACCTGCCCGACGGCGGCGATCTGAACCTCGCCATCACCGACGGCCGGCTGCCGGAGATCGGGCTGCCCGCCTCCGCCGAGCGCGCGAACCTGGTCACCATGGCCGGCGACCCGACCGCCCGCGAGCTGACCGTGCACGAGCCGGGCGCGGTGCCCAAGTCGCTCGGCGAGGTGGACGTCGTGCTGCCGCTGCTGCACGGTCCCTACGGCGAGGACGGCACGCTGCAGGGTCTGCTGGAGCTCGCCGGCGTCCCCTACGTCGGCTCCGGCGTCCTTGCCTCCGCGGTCTCCATGGACAAGGAGTTCATGAAGCGGCTGCTGGCCCAGGCCGGGTTCGAGGTCGGCCCGTACGAGGTCGTGCGCCCCCGGGACTGGGGCACCGAGGAGGGCCGGGCCGCGGTGCGGCTGGCCGTGGAAGAGCTCGGATACCCGGTGTTCGTCAAGCCGGCGCGGGCCGGCTCCTCGATGGGCATCACCAAGGTGGACGCGCCCGAGGAGTTGGACCAGGCGATCGACGCCGCCCGCCGCCACGACCCGAAGGTCTTGGTGGAGGCCGCGATCGAGGGCCGGGAGATCGAGTGCGGGGTGCTGGAGGGCGCCGGTCCGCAGGATCCGGCCGAAGCCTCGCTGCCCGCCGAGCTGCGGGTCACCGGACCGCACGCGTTCTACGACTTCCAGGCCAAGTACCTCGACGGCAGCACCGAGGTGGACATCCCGGCGCGGCTGAGCGCCGAGGAGATCGAGGACATCCGCGGCCAGGCGGTCGGCGTCTTCGAGACGCTGGGCTGCGAGGGTCTGGCGCGCGTCGACTTCTTCTACCAGGAGTCGGCCGACGGCGGTCCGGGGCGGTTCATCGTCAACGAGATCAACACCATGCCGGGCTTCACGCCGACCTCGATGTTCCCGCAGATGTGGCAGGCCGCCGGGCTGTCCTACCCGGAGCTGATCGCCCGGCTGATCGACACCGCGCTGCTGCGGCCCGCCGGGCTGCGCTGAGCTGTCGGATTTCGCCGGGCTACTGGATCTGGTCGCTGACGAACTGTCCCGCCTTGGTCGGGACGGTCTTCACGATCGCCGGCGCGATGTCCACCAACACGTTCGACGCGTTCTGCTTCTCGGTGGCGGTGTCGTAGGGGACCGTCACCTGGACGTACAGCGCGCGGTCGGTCGTGGTGAAGGTCGCGTGGTCGCCGTGGTCCTCGATGAGCCAGTTGACCTGGGCGGATTCGTCAGGACCCATGCCCGCGTACTGGTTGGACAGCGGCGTGTAGTCCGGGCCGCCGACCACGATCGCGGCCGGTTCGGCGACGCCGCAGCGCAGGACGGTCGCCGTCGGTCCCCAGGCTGCGGCCCGCTGCGCGACGTGGACGTCGTCCCCGACCGCTCCGCGCCGGTGCTCGCCCTCCACCTCGGATGGCAGGGCCTTGATGAGGTTCGCGCAGGCGGTGAGCACCGCCTGGTCGGAGGTCTTCGGCAGGTCGACGCGCACCGCGCCGGTGCGTCCGGCGTGGTAGCCCCACACCGCCCCCAAGCACGCCAAAACCGCGGCTGTTCCAACAGCCGCGGCCGGTATCCACCTGTTTCTCGGCTCTCCCGCGGTACCTTCCACGGAAGAACGGTCTACCACATCACTCGAAGTGCACGATGGGGCAGGTCAGGGTGCGCGTGATGCCTTCGATGACCTGGATCTTGGCGATCACCAGCCGGCCGAGCTCGTCCATGGTCGCCGCCTCGGCGCGCACGATGACGTCGTAGGGCCCGGTCACGTCTTCGGCGGTGGTGATGCCGCTCTCGAGTTCGGCGATCGCCTGCGCCACGGCGCCCGCCTTCCCCACCTCGGTCTGGACCAGGATGTACGCTTGAACCACGTGTCCTCCTACTGTCGGAAACGCCACCTTAGCCTGCGCTTCCCCCATTCCGGGAGTCCATGCCCGCTGGGCGGACCGCCACGGTTCACCCGATCGAGTAGTCCGGTGCGCTGCCGGGTTACCGTACCGGCGTGGAGACCATCGACGACGCCGGCGAGTTCGGACTCATCGCCCGCGTCCAGGCGCGCCTGCCCCTGACCAGCCCCGACACCCTGGTGCCGGCCGGCGACGACGCCGCCGTGCTCGCCGCCCCCGACGGCCGCCTGGCCGTCAGCACCGACCTGCTGCTGGAGGGCCGCCACTTCCGCCGCGACTGGTCCAGCCCGCGCGACATCGGGCACAAGGCGGCGGCCCAGAACTTCAGCGACATCGTCGCGATGGGCGGCGTCCCCACCTCACTGCTGCTGAGCATGGTGCTGCCCGGAGACCTGCCGGTGGCCTGGGTCGAGGAGTTCGCCGAGGGCGTGGCCGGGGAGTGCGCGCGGGTCGGGGCGATCGTCGCCGGCGGCGACATGGTACGCGGCGACCTGATCACGATCTCGGTGACGGTGCTCGGCACGCTCGAAGGCCGGGCTCCGGTGCTGCGCTCGGGGGCGCGTCCCGGGGACACGGTGGCCGTCGCCGGACGGCTCGGGTGGTCGGCGGCAGGGCTGGAACTGCTGCTCGCGGGCGAGAGACAGGGAGAAGGTGACGCCGTCGCCGGATCGGGTGACGGTGCGAACGGGAGCGACGCCGCGTCGAGCGACCTGACCGGGGAAACTCCGCAAAGCGGTGCACGCGCACGAGGCGGCGCTCCGGGTGACGGCGCGGCGGAAGCGGACCATGGCGCGACCGGGGCGGACTTCGCCACCTCGGCGGCACCGCAGGCCGCTGATTATCTGATCGCGCACCGCCGCCCGAGCCCGCCGTACGCCGCCGGTCCCGAAGCCGCCCGGGCCGGCGCCACCGCGATGCTCGACGTCAGCGACGGTCTGCTGGCCGACCTGCGGCACCTGGCCGTGGCCAGCGGCGTCGCGGTCGACGTCGACAGCACCCTGCTGATCACCGACCGGGGTCCGCGCCTGGACCAGGTCCTGACCGGCGGCGAGGACCACGCGCTGGTCGCCACTTTCACCTCGGCTGACGCCGTCCCCGAGGGCTGGCGTCCGGTCGGGACCGTCTACGCCGGTGCCGCCTCCGTGACCGTCGACGGCAAACCGTGGGAGGGCGCCGCCGGGTTCAGCCACTTCGGCCGTTCGGCGTAGCGGAACCCGGCGGAAGCCGGCGGAACCCTGCGGCACCCTCGCGTCGGCGCTCGCCGCCGGCCTCAGGCGCTGCGGCGCGTGAGCCCGGCGAGCACCAGCGTGAGCAGCGCGCCGGCGGCCATCGCGATCCCGGCGGCGTGCATCCCCGACATCGTGCCGAGGATCGCCACGCCCAGCGCGCTCCCGGTCTGGCGTGCGGCGTTCAGCGCGCCCTGGCCGGTCGCGGCGAGCGGACGCGGGGTGGCCACCGCCATGTCCGCGGTGATCGACGGGATCGTCAGCGTGGTCGCGATCGCCATCAGGACCTGCGCGACCGTCACCACCGCCAGCGAGGTGTGGGCGCCGACGGTGAACAGGACCGCGCCGACCCCGACGTTCACCACCATCGCCACCATCACCATCGGGCGCGCGCCGAACCGGTGCGCCAGCCGGCTGGTGAAGAAGGGCAGGAAGCACAGCGGCACCATCATCGGCAGGAAGGCGACGCCGGTCATCGCCGCGCTCATGTGCCGCGTCTCCTCGAACCACAGCGTGACCGAGTACAGCAGCCCATAGAAGATGTAGTTCGCGGCGACCGCGGTCACCAGGTTGGTGCGGACCCGACCCAGACGCAGCAGCTCCGGCGGCAGGACCGGGGTCTCGGCCCGGCGCTCGACGAAGGCCACGGCGACCGCCGCGAGCACCGCGACCGCCAGCGCGACCAGCGCGGACGGCGTGCTCCAGCCCTCGGTCCCGGCGTCCACCAGACCGTAGGTCAGCGCGCACAGCGCGACGGTGAACAGCACCAGGCCCGGGATGTCGAACTTCTTGCGGTGTCCGGAAGCCTGCGAGGACAGCCCGCGGACCAGGAACCACGAGACCAGCGCCAGCGGCGGGTTCACCACGAAGACCAGCCGCCAGCCGCCGGCCGCGACCAGCGCGCCGCCGAGCACCGGCCCGACGGCCAGCCCGATCCCGGACAGCGCGGCCCACGCGCCGACCGCCTTCATCCGGTCCTTGGCGTCGGGGTAGAGCCCGGCGAGCAGGGACAGGGAGGCCGGGACCATGCCGGCCGCCGCCGCGCCGAGCAGCGCGCGGCCGGCGATCAGGCCGCCGACGTTCGGCGCCAGCGCGCAGAGCAGGGACAACAGCCCGAACAAAGCGACCGCGCTCTGATACACGCGGCGGGCGCCGAACCGGTCGGCGACCGCGCCGGAGGCGAGCATCAGGCCGGCGAACACGACGGTGTAGGCGTCCACGGTCCACGGCAGCGCGGCGGCCGAGGCGTGCAGATGCGCCTTCATATCGGGGAGCGCGACGTTGAGGATCGTCGCGTCGAGCAGGACCATGAAGTTGCCGGCCACGATGCCGGCGAACGCCGCCCTGGTCCGGAAGGCGGCAGAGCGCTGAGGCTTGCCAGGGGTCGGGGGAGTGGAGCCGGCGGTCTTCGGTGCGGCTTCGTCGATCAGTGCCATGCCCCGAGGATCGGTCCGGCGCCGGTCTCGCCGACAGGCCGGGTTTCCGATCGCCCCATCGGAGACTCCGATGGCATAGTCGGCGGGGTCTGCGCCAAGATCAGAGCGTGATCCGAAGCATCCTTCTCATCAAATTCACCCCCGACGCCACCGACGACCAGATCGAGGCCTTCGGCAAGGCCCTCGGCGCCCTGCCGTTCGAGGGCCGCCGCCACTTCGAGTTCCACCGCGACGCCCGCTTGACGGACGACGCGATGGACGCCGCGGTGATCGCCGACTTCGACGACGAGGAGACCTACCGGGCCTGGGTCGCCGACCCCGGCCACCACGAAGTCCGGACCCGGCACCTGGACCCGATCCGCGCGCAGCGCGAGCGGATCCTGTTCCGGATCTGACCGCCAGATCCCCCGAGGCCGGCCGCCGGCTTCAGCCGGCGAGCCAGCTTCCCAGAACCGGGTTGAACTCGTTGATCCGCACCCGGCTGACCAGGTCGGCCTCGGCGAAGGGATCGTGCTCCAGCAGAGTCTTCAGCGCGTCCTCGTCCTCGACCTCGAAGACCAGCAGCGCGCCGGTGTTGTTGGCCCACGGCCCGGAGACCAGCAGTTCCCCGCGGCCCTGGGCCTCGGCCAGGAAGGCGCGGTGCGCGGGGCGGACCTCGTCGCGCTTGGCGGTGTCCGCGGTGTAGACGTATTCGACGGCGAAGCGAGCCACCATGTCTCCTTGGGAATGGAAGTTTCAGTCCAGCGACGGCGTTCTGTTCAAGAACTCCGGGGGACCCGGCGTACGGACCCGGGGTCCGCACGCACCGTACCCTGTGAGCCGCCCCTATCGGAGAAGCCGATGGCAGGATGGTGGCATGGACACCCGACAGTTGCGCGCGTTCCTCGCGGTGGTGGAGGCCGGCGGCATCTCCGCGGCGGCCGACCAGCTCGGCTACGCGCAGAGCAGCGTCAGCGACCAGCTGCGCACGCTGGAGCGCGACCTCGGCACACCGGTCCTGAACCGGACGAGCATCGGCACGGTGCCCACCGAGGCCGGGCAGCGCCTGCTGCCGTACGCGCGCCGCATGCTGGACCTGGACAGCGAGATGCGCCGCACCGTCTCCGGACACCGTCCGCTGCTGCGCATCGGCGCCCTGCAGTCCCTGGCCGACGAGTGGCTGCCGGAGATGCTGACCGCCTTCGACCACGGCGCGGCCGGTCCTGAGACCGCGGACGTCACGGTCACCGTCACCAGCCGCACCCGGCTGATGGAGGAGCTGCAGGAAGGGCGTCTGGACGCGGTGTTCACGCTGGACAGCGGTCCGGCCTACGACGGACCCACAGCGGTGGTCGGCACCGACCGCGTGGTGCTGGTGACGGCGCCCTCGCACCCGCTGGCGAGCGTGCACCCGCTGACGCTGGAGGACGTGCGCCGCACCGAGTTCATGGTGACCGAGATCGGCTGCATCTACCGGCAGCTCTTCGACGAGAGCGGCCGCGACCTCGGTCCGTCGCTGAAGATCGCGATGATCACCGGCTCGCTGAACGCCTTGCGGCGGCTGACGGTCAACGGCCGCGGCGCCGCGCTGCTGCCGCGTTTCTCGGTGCAGGCCGAGCTGGACTCCGGCGACCTGGTGATGCTGGATCTGAAGCAGGGCCTGGCGCCGCTGACCATCGAGGCGCGGTGGCGCGAGGGGATCGGGCCGGGGGCGGCGCCGCTGAAGGCGCTGGTGGAGCTGACGCAGAAGTTCAGCCCGGCGGCTTGGGCGATGGCGTAGTGGCACCTGGCGTAGTGGCACACTGCGGATCATGAGCAGTGGTGTGGAGATCCGCGACGGCGGCGGCGTGGTGGACGAGTCCCTGACCTCCCTGACCGATGCCGCACATGCGATTCTCGGCGAGCTGGTAGCCGGCGGCGCGGCGCTCGGGTGGGTGGATCCGCCTTCGAAGCCTGAGATCCACGCGCTGCTGGAGAAGGTGGCTGCCGCGTCGCGAGCCGGGGACGGCGCGCTGCGGTTGGCATACTCCGGCGATCGCTTGGTGGGACTCGGATATTGGCTGCGGTACGAGCGGCCGACCCATCGTCCGCATGCCGACCTTGAGAAGGTCGCTGTCGCGAGCGATGCGCAGGGTCTCGGAGTCGGTCGTCTGCTCACCGCCGTATTGGTGGACAGCGCACGCGAAGCCGGCATCGAGGTGCTGACCCTGGACGCCCGCGGCGACAACGAGAAGGCGCTGAAGCTGTACCGCACGCTCGGCTTCCGCGAGTACGGCCGCCTGCCGGACTTCGTCGCCGTCGCCGAGCGGCGCTACGACAAGGTCTTCTGCATGCTCGACTTCCGGGACTGACCGCTTCACTTCTCCGGGATCGACCGCCTCCCCGACCTTCCCGACCTCGCCGCCTGGCGCGGCTCGTATGCTGATCACCATGTCCGCCGCTCCGGTTGCTTCCGCTGGTCCCGTGTCCAGCGCCCCGCCCCGCGTCCTCACCATCGCCGGCAGCGACTCCGGCGGCGGCGCGGGCATCCAGGCCGATCTGAAGACGATGCTGGCGCACGGCGTGCACGGCATGTCGGTGCTGACGGCGGTCACCGCGCAGAACTCGGTCGGCGTCCAGGACTTCTGGGCGCTGCCGATCGAGGCGGTGGAGCGCCAGTTCCGGTCCGTCGTGGACGACATCGGCGTGGACGCGGTGAAGACCGGGATGCTCGCCTCGCCGGAGCTGACCTCCACGGTGGCCCGGCTGATCGGCACGCTGGACCCGTCGGTCCCGGTGGTCGTGGACCCGGTCAGCGTCTCCAAGCACGGCGATGCGCTGCTGGCTCCGGAGGCGCTCGACGCCCTGCGCGGCGAACTGCTCCCGCGCGCCACGGTGGTCACGCCGAACCTCGACGAGGTCCGCCTGATCACCGGTCTGGACGTGGTCGCCGAACCGGAGATGGTCGCCGCGGCCCGAGCCCTGGCCGACCTCGGCCCGCGCTGGGTGCTGGTCAAGGGCGGCCACCTCAGCGACCACCCGGAGTCGGTGGACCTCCTGGTCGGCCCGGACGGCGCCGAACACTGGCTGCGCGCCCCGCGCCACGACAACCGCCACACCCACGGCACCGGCTGCACGCTCGCCAGCGCCATCGCCTCGCGCCTGGCCCTCGGCGACGACGTGCCGACGGCGGTGCGCGCCGCGAAGGAGTACGTCACCGGCGGCATCGCGGCGGGCTTCCCGCTGGGCGCCGGGATCGGGCCGGTGGATCACGGATGGCGCTGGCGGGACTCGGCGGGGCAGTCCTCATAACCAGTCTTCCCGGGGACGCCGGTATCGCCGATACAGGGACGCCGGTATCGCCGAAACGGTGCAGTGACTGTGGTTCGGCGCGCTGTTTGTCCTTTTCATCCACCGACGCAATCCCCGCGCAAGCGCCGCTGCCTAGCGTGTGAGCGTCCGGAGGGACGGGAACTGCCTACTCGTTCCTCCGGACGATCCCACCTCACATCGGCTCAGAGCCGATCACACCGCTTCGGCCAGCGACAGTCCGAACCGAGCCTGCTCGTCGGTCCACCAGTGGCGCACCGCGAACCCGGCCGCGTCCAGCTCCCGGGCCACGCCCTCGCGCCGGAACTTCGCGGAGATCTCGGTCCGCAGCTCCTCGCCGCGCTCGAACGACACCCCGAGATCCAGCTCCTTGAGCCGGACGGACAGGTCTCGCCGGGCCCGCAGCCGCATCTCGATCCACTCCGCCGCCGGGTCCCACAGGGCCACGTGGTCGAAGTCGTCCGGATCGAAGTCGGCGTCCAGCTCGCGGTCCACGACGGTCAGCACGTTCTTGTTGAACTCCGCCGTCACCCCGGCCGCGTCGTCGTACGCCGCGACCAGCGTCTCAGGGTCCTTCACCAAGTCCGTGCCGAGCAGCAGCCACTCGCCCGGACGCAGCCCGGCGCGCAGCCGCGCGAGGAACACCGAGCGCTCCTCCGGCAGCAGGTTGCCGATCGTCCCGCCGAGGAAGACCACCAGCCGCGCGCCCGCCGACTCCGGGATCGCCAGCCGTTCCTCGAAGTCGGTGACGACCGCGTGGATCGTCAGCTCCGGATAGCGCTTCTGCAACTGCTCGCCGGAGGCCAGCAGCGCGGCCTCGCTGACGTCGATCGGGTCGTAGCGGCGCAGCGTCCCGGCGTCCCGGAGGGCGTCGAGCAGCAGCGTCGTCTTGGTCGAGGAGCCCGAGCCGAGTTCGGCCAGCGTCTCGGCTCGGGTCACCGCGGCTATCTCCGCCGCGCGAGTGGCCAGGATCTCCCGCTCGGCGCGCGTCGGGTAGTACTCCGGCAGCCGCGTGATCTCCTCGAACAGCTCGCTGCCGCGCGCGTCGTAGAACCACTTCGGCGGCAGCCATTTCGGCTCCGCGGTCAGGCCTTTGAGGACGTCGTCCCGCAGCGCCGCCGCGAAGAAGTCCTCCGGCAGCCGCCGTTCGATCTCGATGCCGCTCATCGTCCCTCCACAGATGTGTGCGTACTCCAGGTGTGGACCCCGTCCGCGACGTCGGCCCAGCCGGGCGAGTCGTCGTCCGGCTCGGAGGCGACGACGGTGAATCCGCCGCCGCTCCGCGCGGTCAGGGTGTCGCCGAAGACGGAGGCGACGATCGTGGTGTCGTTCATCAACAACAGGTTCAGCCGGGAATCGGCGAGCGCCGCGACGTCGGCGACGACGGAGGCGACCGCCTCGGCCATCGCCGCGCCCTGGCGAAAGCGGGAGCGGATCAGGGCCCAGACGAACGCCGAGTCCGTCCGCGATTCCAGGTCCAGCAGATCGACGGCCGGCAGCGTCTCGGCGAGCTTCGCCATCGACCCCGGGTAGCCGCTGATCGATCCGTTGTGGCTGAACAGCCAGCCCTCGCCCCGGTACGGCGCGGCGGCCTCGGCTCCGGTCGCCGAGCCCGTCGTGGCGTCGCGGACGGCGGCCAGCACCGCGCTGCTGCGCGTCACCCGCGCGACGTCCGGGAACGAGGGGTCCGCCCAGATCGGCCCGGCCTGCCGGTACCGCGCGGGAACCGGGTCCCCCTCGGCGAACCAGCCGACGCCGAAGCCGTCGGCGTTCACCACGCCGTGCGTCTGGCGTGCGGGCTCCCAGCTCTGCCGGAACAGAGAGTGGGGAGGGTCGATCAGTAATTCCTGCAACGATTTCGGCGGGCCCAGATAGGCCAGGTGGCGGCACATCAGAGGACTCCGTCGCGGGCCGTTCGGAACCCGGAGAAGATCTGCCGCCGGATCGGGTAGTCCCAGTTCCGGAACGTGCCCCGGCACGCCACCGGGTCCACGGCGAACGAGCCGCCGCGCAGGACCTTGTAGTCCGGACCGAAGAAGACCTCTGAGTACTCCCGGTAGGGCCAGGCGACGAAGCCGGGGTAGGGCAGGAAATCCGAAGACACCCACTCCCAGACGTCGCCGATCAGCTGCCGCGCCCCGGACGGCGCCTCGCCCTCCGGATAGGACCCCGCAGCCGAGGGCTGGAGGTGGGCCTGGCCGAGATTCGCGTGCCGCGGCAAGGGATCCTCGTCGCCCCACGGGTAGCGCCGCGACCGGCCGCTGACCGGGTCGTGGCGCGCGGCCTTCTCCCATTCGGCCTCGGTCGGCAGCCGCCGGCCCTTCCAGGCCGCGTACGCCTCGGCTTCGTAATAGGTGACATGGACGACCGGCTCCGCGGCCGGTACCGGCTCGACCACGCCGAACCGCCGCCGCAGCCACTGCTCGCCCTCGCGGGACCAGTAGAGCGGGGCGACCAGATCGGCCTTCTGGCGGTGCGCCCAGCCGGGCTCGGACCACCAGCGCGGGTCGTCGTAGCCGCCGTCGGCGAGGAACTCCATGTAGGCGCCGTTGGTGACCGGGGTGGTGTCGAGCCAGAACCCTGCGACGTCCACTTCGTGCGCCGGCCGCTCGTTGTCCAGCGCCCAGGCCTCCGTCGAGGTGCCCATGGTGAACGGCCCGCCGGGCACGAACACCTCCGGCGCCAAGGAGAGCGTGTCGGCCGGCGGCGCGGGCGGCGGGGGTCTGTGCAGGACGGGTGGACCGGTCCGCAGCTGGTGCGTGATCAGCATGGTCTCGTCGTGTTGCTGCTCGTGCTGCGCGACCATGCCGAAGGCGAATCCGCCGCGGCTGAGTTCCTCATCGCCCCAGCGGGGCTGCTCGAGCATGTCCAGCACCCGGCCGCGGACCTCGTGGACGTAGCGCCGGGCTTCGTCGGGAGGCAGCAGCGGGAGGGTGGGACGCGCGGCGCGCGGATGCTCGAAGGCGTCGTACAGCGGGTCGATCTCGGGGCGCATCGGCTCGCGGCCGCCGAGGTTGCGCAGCAGCCACAGCTCCTCCTGGTTGCCGATGTGCGCCAGATCCCAGACCAGGGGCGACATCAGCGGGGAGTGCTGGCGGATCAGGTCGGGCTCCTCGACCGGGCCGGTCAGGCCGTGCGTGCGGTCTCGGGCGCGCTCCAGGCTGCGGGCTATGAGCTCGGTCAGGCCGGCCGCGCCGGCTGCCGAACCCGTGTCGTCTATGGGCACTGTCATGGGAGGTCCTCCTCGGCGTAGCGCGCGACTTCGGCCGTCAGCGATGCGGGCACGTCCATCCGCTCCAAGGCGGACAGGGCGGCGTCGAAGCAGGCCGCGGCGGCTTTCCGGATCGGGGTCAGTTCGAGGGCGGCCCAGGCGTCTTCGGCGGCCTGGGCGTCGTGGAACAGGGCGGTGACGAGCGCGGTCGGCACGCGCCACAGATCGCCGGGCAGCGCGTCGAGCACCCGCAGCTCCAGGTGCCCGCGCGGCCGGACCGGCGGGAAGAGGGTGGTCAGGTGGTAGGTGAGGTCCTCCAGGGTCGGCGCGCGGTCCTCTCCGGGTTCCAGCGCGCCGGTCTTGATCCACTCGCGGAAGGTGAGCCCGGCCGGGGCGGTCCAGGGACCGTCGTCGGCGCGCTGGACGCACATCAGCTTCGCGTCCAGCGCGTACTGCGCGTACGCCGAACGCGGATCGGGGGAGTCCAGGGGAGGGGCGACGGTGCGCCCGGGGTCGATCGCGGCCCACACGGCCGGCCGGTCGGACCGGCAGAAGACGGCGGTGAGGACCGGGCTGAGCCGGTGGGCCAGCCGCCAGCGGCGGCGGAAATCCTCCGGGCCGTCGTGCTCGGTGCCGGCGTCCAGGTTCACCTGGATCGAGGCGGTCGAGCACATCATGACGCGGCCGGAGCCGTTGTCGCGGTCGAAGAAGTGCTCCATCGCGACGTAGCGGGGGTGGTCGACGAGCCGACTCGGGGGGTGGCCGTGCTCGCGGCCCATGCCGACGAGCTCTAAGCCTGCCTCCGCAGCCGATCGCCGTAACAAGGTCAGATCACGGTCCGTGACGGCGATCAACTCGCGGACCGAGTCGGCGGGAGCGGAACTGAGTTCCCACTGGCCGCCGGGTTCCATGGTGAGGGTGCCGGACAACGGCAGGTCGGCCGCGTCCGCGAACGCCCGCAGGACGCGGGAGCGGTCCGGCAGGTGCTCCGGGTGCCGGGCGTCCCGGGGGAACCATTCCAGTTCCACGCCGACCCGGCTCGGCGGGCCGGTCTTGAAGCAGATGCCCGAGATGTACTCCAGGGCGCCTTCCACCGTGAGATGGGTCATGCACTCCATCGTGACACGCGGTACCGACACAGTCCCGGGCCGAGCGCCTTACCGTTCGCTGAACACACGAAACCGCAGGCCAGCCTCCAGGAGGCTGACCTGCGGTTTCTCAAAACTTCAGAGCATGCGGTTTTTTACGACCGCTTTACGCCGACGCCGAGCGCGTGACCTTGCCCGCCTTGATGCACGAGGTGCAGGCGTTGACGCGCTTGGGGGTCCCGTTCACGACCGCGCGGACGGTCTGGATGTTCGGGTTCCAGCGCCGCTTGGTCCGGCGGTGCGAGTGCGAGATGTTGTGGCCGAAGCCCGGCCCCTTGCCGCACACGTCGCAGTTGGCAGCCACTTCGATTCACCTCTACCGAGTCGTTGACGCTGCCGGCGGTCTCAACTGTTCCTGCGGCTGCGTGCTTGCGTGATCCCCGCCGTCGTCGGCGGGCAGGTACTGATGGCCGGGGGGCGTAGCCCTCCTGGCAACCTGGTCAGAGTAGCCGACGCGTGGGCGGTGGCGCCAATCCGGTCGGCGACCCGCTCCTGATCAAGCCCGATCCGCTGGGCGATCCGCTCTCGATCCGCTCTCGATCTGCTCCACGAGGCGGTCGTGCACCGGCTGCCACAGGCCGCAGCGGTACCCTGGCCGCCATGCCCCCCACCGTGCCCGGACCCGACGCGCCGCCCGAGCGCCCGGCCGTGGCGGCGCCCGTCGACGCCGGCGCGCTGCGCCGCTGGGCCGGTGCGGCCCTGGCGGTCCTGGGGCGGCACCGCGAGGAGATCGACGCGCTCAACGTCTTCCCCATCGCCGACGCCGACACCGGTACCAACATGTACCTGACCTTCGAGGCCGCCTGCCGCGCGCTGGACGACCGGCTGACCGCGCCGGGCCCGGCGCCCTCGGTCCCGGAGGCGCTCCAGGCGCTGGCCCACGGCGCGCTGCTCGGCGCGCGGGGCAACTCCGGGGTGATCCTCAGCCAGCTGCTGCGCGGCGCCGCCGGAGCCCGCTACACCGGCTCCGCGGTGGACGGCGCGGCGCTGGCCGCCGGCCTGGCCGCGGCCGCGGAGCTGGCCTACGAGGCGGTCGCCCGCCCGGCCGCCGGGACCATCCTGACCGTGGCCTCGGCCGCGGCGGAGGCGTCCTCGGCGGCGGTGGTCGCGATCGGCGAGCTGGCCGCGCGGATCCCGGTCCCGGCCGGCGGCGAGGCGCTGCCGGTCCCGAACCCGCTCACCGCGAACGACTCCCTGGCCTACGTCGCGCAGGCCGCGGCCGCCGGCGCGCGCGAGGCGCTGGGCCGCACCCCCGACCAGCTCGACGTGCTGCGCGAGGCCGGCGTGGTCGACGCCGGCGGGCTGGGTCTGGTCGTGATCCTGGACACGCTCGCGGCCTACACCGGCGGCCTGGACCCGCGCGGCGCCTTCCGGCAGCGCCGGCTGGCCGCCGTGCGCGCCGCGGAACCGGCTCCGACGCGGGCCCGCCCCGAGCCGGAGTTCGAGGTCATCTACCTGCTGGAAGCGACCGAATCGGCGATGGCCGAGCTGCGGCGCGGGCTCGACGACTTCTGCGAGCGCGGCGGCGGCGACAGCCTGGTGGTGGTCGGCGGCGACGGTCTGTGGCGGGTCCATGTGCACGTCGACGACGCCGGCTTCCCGCTGGAGGCCGGGATCGCCGCCGGGCGTCCGCGCGACATCCAGATCACCCACCTGGCCTCGCAGCATTCCACCGGGGTCCATACGGCGTCGCCTGCCGAGCCGCTTACCGTCTCCGCCGCCGTTCCCACCGTTCGGGCGACCCGGGCGGTCGTGGCCGTGGCGTACGGCGAGGGCATCGCCACTTTGCTGGAGGAGGCGGGCGCGCACGTGCTGCGCGCCGAGCCCGGACGTCCGCCGAGCGCCGCCGACTTCGAGCGCGCCGTGGCCCTCACCCGGGCCTCCGAGGTGGTGCTGCTGCCGAACGACACCGAGACCACCGTGGTCGCCGCCGCGGTCGCCGAGCGGCTCTCCGCCGGGCAGCCGTCGATGCGGGTCGCCGCGGTTCCGGCGAAGGTGACCGTTCAGGGGATAGCGGCGCTGGCCGTGCACGAGCCGTCCCGGCGTTTCGACGCCGACGTGGTGGCCATGACGGCGGCGGCCGGCGCGACCCGGTACGGCGCCATCGAGGTGGCGGCGACCGAGGCCTGGACCATGGCCGGGGTCTGCCGGCCCGGACAGGTGCTCGGGCACGTCGAGAACGACGTCGCGCTGATCGAGGACGACCAGGCCGCCGCGGCCGAGGCCGTGCTGGAGCGCATGCTGTCGGCGGGCGGTGAGATGGTGACCTTGGTGATCGGGGACGGCACGGAGCCGGGCATGCCCGAGGCCGTCACCGACCGGGTGCGGACGCGCCATCCGGTCGTGGACGTGGTGGTGTACGACGGCGGGCAGACCGGCTACCCGCTCTTGATCGGTGTCGAGTGACAACCTCCGGAGGTGCCGGGCCGTGGGCATCCGCTTGGACGAGCCGCTGCGCAAGGCGGTCGGCGACCGCACCGCGAAGGTGCTGCACACCGGGCTCGGCCTGGATACGGTCGGCGACCTGCTGCGCCACTACCCGCGCAAGTACGTCAAGCGCGGGGAGCTGACCGAGCTCTCCGAGCTGGAGCCCGGGACCGAGGCGACGATCGTCGCGCAGGTCACCAAGGTCAGCCGGCGCTCGATGGCGGCCCGGCGCGGCCAGATGATGACCGTGGAGGTGCGCGACGCCGCCGACACCGCGGTGGAGATCACCTTTTTCAACCCGCGCGCGGCCAACGCCCTCAAGCCCGGCATGCTCGGGATGTTCGCCGGCAAGGTCGGCGAGTACCACGGCAAGATCCAGCTGACGAACCCCGAGTTCGCGAAGCTGGACGCCGACACCGAGGACGCCGGCGACTCGCCGATCGACAACTGGGCCGGCGAGCTGATGCCGCTGTACCCGAGCACCGGCGGGCTGCCGTCGTGGAAGATCGCGCGCTGCGTCCGCATGGTCATCGACCAGCTCGACGCCGATATCGAGGACGACCCGATGCCGCGGCCGGTCCGCGCCCGCCAGGGCCTGCTGACGCTGACCGAGGCGTTCCGCCGGATCCACCGCCCCGACGACTGGCCGGAGATCGCCGTCGCCCGCAAGCGCCTGAAGTGGGACGAGGCGCTGCCGATGCAGGTCGTGCTGGCGCAGCGGCGCGAGGCGCTCAAGGCGCTGCCGGCGGTCCCGCGCCGCCGCGTCCCCGGCGGTCTGCTCGACGCCTTCGACGCCGCGCTGCCGTTCACCCTCACCGCCGGGCAGCGCCAGGTCGGCGAGGAGATCGAGGCGGACCTGGCCTCCGAGCACCCGATGCACCGGCTGCTGCAGGGCGACGTGGGCTCGGGCAAGACGATGGTCGCGCTGCGCGCCATGCTCGCCGTGGTCGACGCCGGCGGCCAGGCGGTGATGCTGGCGCCGACCGAGGTGCTGGCGCAGCAGCATCACCGGTCGATCGTGCAGATGCTGGGCGCCGGGGCGGACGTGCCGATGGATCTGTTCTCTGAGACCGCCGCCCCCGACGCCGCTCCCTTCGACCCGAACCGCAAGCGGGTGCGCGTCGCGCTGCTCACCGGATCGCAGAACGCGAAGGACCGCCGCACCAACCTGCTCGACGCGGCGTCCGGCACCGCGGGCATCGTGATCGGCACGCACGCGGTGATCCAGGACCACGTCCAGTTCGCCGACCTCGGCCTGGTGGTGGTCGACGAGCAGCACCGCTTCGGCGTCGAGCAGCGCGACGCGCTGCGCGCCAAGGGCGAGGACCCGCCGCACGTGCTGGTCATGACGGCGACGCCGATCCCGCGCACGGTGGCGATGACGGTCTTCGGCGACCTGGAGACCTCGGTCCTGTCCGAGCTCCCGGCGGGGCGCTCCCCGATCGCCACGCACGTGGTCGCCGCGCACGAGCACCCCTCGCACTTCACGCGGGTGTGGGAGCGCATCCGCGAGGAGGTCGGCGCGGGCCGGCAGGCGTACGTGGTGTGCCCGCGCATCGGCGAGGAATCCGGGAGCGGCGAGGTCTCCGACGACGGCTCCGAGCTGGTCTCCGAACCCGGCCAGCAGCGCCCGCCGCTGGCCGTGGTCGACGTCGCGGCGAAGCTGGCCGAGGGCCCGCTCAAGGGACTGCGGGTCGGCATGCTGCACGGCCGCATGGCGCCGGACGACAAGGACGCGGTGATGCGCGCCTACGCCGGCCACGAGCTGGACGTCCTGGTCGCCACCACGGTGATCGAGGTCGGCGTGAACGTCCCGAACTCCACCGTGATCGTGGTGATGGACGCCGACCGCTTCGGCGTCTCGCAGCTCCACCAGCTCCGCGGCCGCGTCGGACGAGGCAAGTGGCCCGGCCTGTGCCTGCTGGTCACCGAATCGCCCGACGGCGCCCCAGCCCGCGAACGCCTGGCCGCCGTGGCCTCGACCCTCGACGGCTTCGAACTGTCGAAGATAGACCTCGCCATCCGCAAGGAGGGCGACGTCCTCGGCGCCACCCAATCCGGCTACCGCAGCTCCCTGCGAATGCTCAGCGTGATCGACGACGAGGACATCATCCGCGCCGCCCGCGACGAAGCCACCCCCCTGGTCGAAGCCGACCCGGCCCTGAACGCCTACCCGGCCCTCGCCCGGACAATTGCCGTCTTGCTCGACCCCGAACGCGCGGAATACTTGGGCAAGACATGATCAGCCACCAAGGCGCACGCCGCCCAGCCGCCGCGCTCGGAGACGCCGACCATCCGGCCCACCCGACCCGCCGCGGCTTTGCGCGCGCTGGCGAGCGGCGGGTTGCGCGCGCGCACCAAGTAGCTCGCTTACACACGCACTCGATCGCCCGCATGCCTCGGATCACCGCCACGCGCCAGGTCGCCTGCCCCCACCCGATCGCCGGCGCCGACCGAATCGCCCGCGGGCACCGGATTGCCCTGGTGCACCGCATCGCCCGCGCGACCACCACATCCCCGGCGTGTGCCCCATGACCCGCGTCATCGCCGGCGCCGCCCGAGGCCGCCGCCTCGCCGTTCCGCCCGGCGACGGCACGCGTCCCACCGGCGACCGTGCCCGGGAAGGTCTGTTCTCCGCCCTGGCATCCGAATTCGGTGGCTTGTCCGGATTATCAGTCCTCGACCTCTTCGCCGGTTCCGGTGCCCTCGGTCTCGAAGCGCTCTCGCGCGGCGCTGAGAAGGTGCTGCTGGTCGAGGCCGATCGGCGCGTCACCAAGCTGATCGCGCAGAACATCGCGACTGTCGATCTGCCTGGCGCGCGGGTCGTCGCCGATCGGGCCGAGCGGGCTGTCGCCGGTGAGGTGCCGAAGGAGGCGCCGTTCGACCTGGTGCTGCTGGATCCGCCGTACGCGGTGGCCGATGGCGAGGTCGTGACCATCCTCACAGCTTTGGGGGAGGGCGGGTGGCTCGCGCCGGACGCGGTGGCGGTGCTGGAGCGCTCGGCTCGGGACAGGGATTTCCCCTGGCCGGCGGGTTATGAAGCCACGCGGAGCAAGAGTTACGGGGAGGCCCGGATGAACTTCGCTGTCTGGTACGTTCGCGGCGCGCCAACGACCGGTCCCCTCAATCCGCCGGAGTAACCATGGACGAGCCCGTCACCCGCCGTGTGGTCTGTCCCGGGTCCTTCGACCCGGTCACCAACGGCCACCTGGACATCATCGGCCGCGCCTCGGGGCTGTTCGACGAGGTCGTGGTCGCGGTGGGGGTGAACGCGGGCAAGGCCGGGTCGCTGTTCACCATCGAGGAGCGCATCGATCTGGTGAAGCAGGCCAGTGCCGAGTACGGGAACGTGCGGGCCGAGCCGTTCGAGGGACTGCTGGTCGACTTCTGCGCGCAGCGCGGGATCCGCGCGATCATGAAGGGCCTGCGGGCGGTGAGCGACTACGAGTACGAACTCCAGATGTCGCACATGAACCACCGGCTCTCCGGCGTCGAGACGCTGTTCGTGGCCTCGAATCCGCTGTACAGCTACCTGTCCTCCTCGCTGCTGAAAGAGGTCGCCTCGCTCGGCGGCGATGTCTCGGGGCTGGTCCCCGACCTGGTGCTTTCGGCCCTTACCGACCGACTGGCTGAACGGAAGAAGAAGTCCGCGTAGCCTTTGCCGCTAGGGGCTCGCGTGCGGAGCCCTGCGAAGACCGACCGTCGCCAAGAAGGGGCGGCCCTCTCGGGCCGCTAGAGGAGCGAGTGAGAAGTGGCCACAAGCGACCGCCTGGAGCAGATGGTCGGCGACCTCGTGCAGATCGTCGAGACCGCCAAAGCGGTGCCGATGTCTGCCTCGTGCGTCATCAACCGCGCCGAGGTCCTGGAGATCCTGCACGAACTCGCCGCCGGGGTGTCCGAGGAACTCGCCGAGTCCCGGCGCCTCGTCGCCGAGCGCGAGGAGGTGATAGCCCAGGCCCGGCGGGACGCCTCGGAGCACATCGAGGCGGCCCGGCGCGAGCGCGGCAGCATGCTCTCGGGCACCGAGGTGGGCCGGGAGGCCGAGCGCATCCGCGGCGCCGCCCTGGAGGAGGCGCGCCGGATCCGCGAGGACGCCGACAACTACGTCGACGACAAGCTCGCCAACTTCGAGGTCGTGCTGACCAAGACGCTGCAGGCCGTGGGCCGCGGCCGGGCCAAGATGGTCGGCCGGGACCCGATGTCCGAACTCGGCGAGCACATGGCCGAGCAGGACGCCGTCGAGGCCGCCACCCGCCCCGAGTACGACTTCGACGAGCGCGACGAGGTCCCCACCGGCAGCGCCTACCAGCGGGAGCCGGGCTACAACACCGGCGAGTACCCGAAGTACACCGACGAGGCCTACGAGACGCAGCAGAACGGCTACCAGCAGGAGCCGTCCTACCAGCCGGCCGAGCCCGTCTACCAGGAGCAGCCCGCCTACCAGGAGGCCGCCTACCCGGAGCCGGCGTACCAGGAGCAGCCCGCCTACGCCCCGGAGCCCGTGTATGCCCAGCAGGGCGCCGGCTACGCGCAGAGCGAGTACGGCCAGAGCGAGTACGGCCTGCCCGAGCCCGAGCTCTCCCACGAGTTCGCCGCGGCCGACATGAGCGGCGTCTTCCAGCGCCCCGACTTCTCGCAGGACTACCCGCCGCAGGAGTACCAGCACCAGCAGCAGCCGGCGCAGGTCGCGGTCGGCTACGGCTACGACCAGGAGAACGGGTACGCCGCGAACTACAGCGACCCGGCGTCGGTCCCGTACCCGGTCCAGCCCTACGGCACCCAGTACGAGCAGCAGCAGCAGCCGGAGTACCACAGCGGCGAGTACCAGGCCTACCCGCAGCACGAGCAGCAACAGCAGCAGTACGCCCAGCAGCCCTCGCACCAGCAGCACCCCGAGGCGTCAGGGTTCTTCGACACCGGCATGATCGACGTGCGCCAGTTCCGGGACGACCCGTACCAGCAGCACTGAACTCCAGCAGCACTGCATTCCAGCAGCGCTGAGCATCGCTGGCGCCTGACTGGTGCCTGACTGGTGCCTGACTGCTCCGCAGACGAAAACCGCGGCCCGCACCCCTCCACAGGGATGCGGGCCGCGGTCGTTCCGCCGACCGGTCCGGCTCAGTGCCCCACGAGCTGCCAGCCGCCGAACGGACTCCCCGTCCCCGCCGCCGTCTGCCGGTTGATGTGCAGCGCGCCGTCCAGCTCGCAGGCGAGCACGATCAGCCGCCCGTCGGAGTCGGAAGCGATCGCCGGCGCGCCGACGATCACGTTCCCCAGATCCGGCCACGATCCGGAGAACCCGACGTTCGCCGCGGTCTGCGACGCCATGCTGACCCCGCCGCCGGAGTTGCGGATCGCGATGCTGATCCGGCCGTCCGGCGCGGTCGTGGCCGCGACGCTCTCCAGCATCGGCGGGCTGCCGCCGATCAGCCCGGGCGAGCGGGTCCAGGTGCCGTTGCCCTGCGTCCACTGGGTCGCGACGCTCGGGTTGTTCGGATCGGCGTAGAAGATCTCCGGCCGGCCGTCCTTGTTGAGCGCGAAGGAGACCTGGGTCTTGCCGGCCGCCGCCGGGGTCAGCGGCGAGGAGTCCATCGCCCACCGGCGCGCCGTGTTCTGCTTCCAGTGCAGGATGCCTTGTCCGGACGGGGCGAACAGCTCGCCGGCGCCGCTGCCGCCGAGGCCCGCCGCGAGGTCGTCGCGGACGTCGAAGCCGCCGAGGTCGGCCCATGTGCTGGGCCAGCTGCCGCCCGGATTCAGGGTCTTGGCGCTGACCCCGGTGCCGAGGTTGCGGACGAACACCGTCACGTTGCCGTTCTGCTCGGTGAGCGCGGCCGGGTCGCCTTGCAGCGTCGGGTCGTCGGGGTTCGCGCTGCCCAGCGACTTCCAGGCGCTCCAGACGCCCGGCGCGGTCTCGACGTCCGTCATCGCGGAGTAGTCCGACAGCCGGGTCGTGAACACCCGCAGCATGCCCGAGGGATCGCGGATCACCGAGAGCGTCGGGGTGAGTCCGGAGCTGTTGGGGATCGGCGTCGGACCGGTCCAGGCGCCGCCCGGGGTCGTCTCGATCCACTGCTGGACCTGGCTGTTGAGGATGGCGAAGGCGTTGAGCTTGCCGGTCCCGTCCAGCGCCGTCCACACCTCGCCGTTCGGCCACCGCGAGTACTGGCGGCTGTAGAAGGGCGTGTAGAAGCTGTTGTTCGGGTCCGGCGACGTGTCGTACAAGCCGTGGTAGACCCCGGGGATGTCGCCGCGGTCCGGACCGAGGTAGCTGATGAAGTCGCCGTTCTTGGTCGCGCTGTCGCCGCCGTTGAGGGTGGATCCCTCTTTGCTGATGTTGTAGTCGCGGTAGGGCCGCAGCAGGACGTGCCCGCCGCTGCCCGGGCCGTGGTACGCCGCGACGGAGTCCAGGGTGAAGCCGCCGGCGCCGAGGTGGTCGGTGTTGCCCGGGTCGCTGTCGAAGCGGTGCGGGTCCATGCCGTAGACGACGGTCGCGTTGTAGTGCGCGTAGAGTGCCGTCAGCGAGGCGGTCAGCTGGGACTTCGTGTACGTCTGGTTCGCGTACTGCTGCTCGCAGTCCGAGCCGCCGTCGGCCGCCAGGGTGCCCATGGTGGCCTGGTGCCAGCCGGTGATCTGGCCGGAGTTGTAGATCTGCTCCAGGATGCCCTGCTTGTTCACGCCGCTGACGTAGTTGGCGTCCCCGGCGTCGTGCAGCTTGAAGAAGACCAGCTTCACCTGCGGCGCCTGGTCGAGGGTGTCCTCCTCCGCGACCTTGCCGGCGAAGGTGATCGGGGTCCGGGTCCACGTCGGGTTCCGCACGCCGGCGATCTCGGCGGCGGCGGCCCGCGCGCCCTTGTCGCGGCTCTGGCCGTACAGGCAGGTGCTGGAGAAGGCCTGGTTCGGCCCGACCTCGGTGGTCGCCGCGCCGGCCGTGAGGAACACCGTGACCAGCGGGAAGTCGTAGACCTTGCGCAGGTCTGGATTGAAGAAGAGGAAGGTGTCGTCGGCGTGCGCGACGACTTGGACGATGCTCGGAGAGGCGGCGAACGTGTCAGCGCGGGCCGGCGCCGACGGCACGCTGAACAAGGCCGCGGCGAACGCCAGCAAGGCGGCGCGGAGTTTGACGGGAGGGCGCATAGATCCAGTCCGGAGTAGAGAATCCACGGTTTTCTACCGATTCGCCGCTATCCATACACGTATATAAGTATCCGGCGTGAGCACGACACGCGCCGGTCCCGCAAAACACTCATCCGGCGCACCGCGACTTGGCGGCACGCCGCTCCCGGTAGTCAAGTGGGCGCCGACAGTGCTCGACCCGTGTCCGACCAAGATCACAGGGAGCCATCGTGCGCGTGGACACCAAGCCGGTCCCGGCCCGGCGCCTGGCGGCGGCCGCGGGCGCGGCCACGCTGATCGCCGCTTGTCTGGGAGCCGTTCCGGCGTCGGCCCGGACATCTCAGGCATCTCAGGCATCTCAGGCATCTCCATCATCCCAGGCGTTCCAGACGTCGCTGACCTTCACCCAGGACGGCACGTTCACGGTGCCCGACGGCGTCATCCAGCTGACCGTCACGGCGGTCGGGGGCGGGGGCGGCGGAGGCGGGGACAGCGTTCAGCAGGGCGTGGCGTCCTGGGGCGGCGGAGGCGGGGGCGGCGGCGCGATCGTGCAGTGCGTGCTGCCGGTGGTCCCGGGGCAGGTCTTCACCGTCTCGGTCGGCGGGTACGGCGGCCGCGGGGCGTCGCAGGGCGCTGCCATGGTCGATGCCACGCCCGGCGGCGGGACCGGCGGCGGGACGGCCGGCCAGGACGGGCAGGCGCTGTCCTCCAACGGCGGCGACGGCAGTCCCGGGACCGGCGGGGGCGGCGGCGGGGGCGGGGCGGACGGCCAGCGGACCGGCAGGGAGCCGCACGGCGGCTCTGGCGGGAGCGGGGCGGCTCCGGTCGCCGGGATGACCAGTCCGGGCGGGGACGGCGCCACAGACGTGTACAGCGGCGGCGGCGGTGCCGGTGGCGGGGGAGCCAGCACCTTCGCGACCGCGGACCTGAGCACCTACGCCGTGGCCTCCGGCGGCTGGGGCGGCGGCGCCGGCTCGGTCGGCGAGGAGGACGGCGGCCACGGCGGGCTGCCCGGGCTCGGCGGCCGCGCCGGCGACTGCGTGTCCCAGGGGCAGTCGCTCAACCCCACCGTGACCGAGGGCGGGGACGCCACCGGCGGGTCCGCGGCCAACAGCACGACCAGCGCGGTCGGCGGCTACGGCGGGACCGGCAGCGCCGACGGGACCGGCGCCGGCGGCAACGGCGGCGGGGACGCGGCGGACCCGCAGCCCGGGACCGGCGGCGAGGTCGTCGTCAGCTACTGAGCGTCCGGGGTTTTCAGGGAATCCGTCCGGGATCCGAAGATCGCAGGGAGTGTGCCGCGGGTCACGCCGCGGCACACTCCTGACGTCATCGCCGGGGGTGTGCCGGGCTCCGGGTTTGGCCGACACCCCGGCCCTCGGCTATCGTGGTTGTCTGCCTGACGGCCAAATGGCTGACGTACGCCGCCTTTCGCCTTGAGGTCCACCACACCCGACGATAGAGGGATCATGCCTGGCACGACGCCGAAGAAGCCGGCGCAGCCCGACCCCCGCTCGCCGTATGTCGTGGACACCCAAGACTTCGGCCGGCGCCCGGGATCGATGCGCAAACTGCACGAGACCGTACCGGCGCCGGAGTCCATCGGGGACAAGGACGGGGTCGCCAGCGTGCCGGCGGGTTCGGACGTGGATCTCGACGCGCGGCTGGAAGCCGTCGTGGAGGGGGTCCTCGCGACCGGTACTGTGAGTGCCGCGGTCGCCGGGGAGTGCGTCCGGTGCCTGGACCCGCTGGACCTCGATGTCGAGGCCGAGTTCCAGGAACTGTTCTTCTTCCCGGGTGAAGACACGGGAGGCGATGAGGACGCGGTGTTCCTCGTCAACGATCTGCTCGACCTCGAGCCGATCGTGCACGACGCGGTGGTGCTCGCACTGCCGTCGGCACCGCTGTGCCGGGACGACTGCCAGGGTTTGTGCCCCGAATGCGGGGTCAACCTGAACGACGACCCGGAACACTCGCACGAGACCGCCGACCCCCGGTGGGCGGCCTTGGCGGACCTGAAGGACCAAGTAGCAAGCAACAGCGGTACGGCGCCGGTCGCCCCGCCCGCCCGAGACCAGGAGTAGGCCCGTGGCCGTCCCGAAGCGCAAGAAGTCCCGCAGCCGTACCCGTTCCCGCCGTGCCCAGTGGAAGGCCGCGCCGCTGACCCTGGTGGCCTGCGAGAACTGCGGCCAGACGAAGGTCCCGCACCACCTGTGCGCGAACTGCGGCACCTATGACCGCCGCCAGGTCGTCGAGGTCTGAGTCCACCGGAGATCTCGATAGCTGTGGCGTCTTCGAACAGGTCCGGCAAGGGCGGGACAGGAGCCTCCGCCCCGCCGGAGGACCTCATCGCCCGTCTCGGTCTGCCCGTTGACGCCCGGCTCATCGACCGGGCCCTGACCCACCGCTCGTACGCGTACGAGAACGGCGGCCTGCCCACCAACGAGCGCCTGGAGTTCCTCGGCGACTCGGTGCTGGGCTTGGTGGTCACCGACACGCTCTACACCACGCACAGCGAGCTGCCCGAGGGGCAGCTCGCCAAGCTGCGTTCGGCCGTGGTGAACTCCAAGGCCCTGGCCGAGGTCGCCCGCGGACTCCGCCTGGGCGACTACGTGAAGCTCGGGCGCGGCGAGGAGACCACCGGAGGCCGCGACAAGGCCTCCATCCTCGCCGACACCCTCGAGGCCCTGATCGGCTCGGTCTACCTGGACCACGGCATCGAGGTCGCCTTCGACCTGGTCCGCCGCCTGTTCGGCCCGCTGATCGCCACCTCGGCGACCCTCGGCGCCGGCCTGGACTGGAAGACCTCCCTGCAGGAGCTGACCGCCGTCGCCGGCATCGGCGTCCCGGACTACCGCGTCACCGAGACCGGCCCGGACCACGACAAGTTCTTCGAGGCCGACGCCTGCGTCGGCGGCACCGTCTACGGCCACGGCTCCGGCCGCTCGAAGAAGGAAGCCGAGCAGCAAGCCGCCGAGGAAGCCTGGCGCACCATCCGCGAGACGCACGCCGAGGCGCTGGCCGCCAAAGGCGTGCTCCCGGGTCCCGCGGGCGACCGCAAGCTGACCCACGGGCCTTACGACATCGAGCCGGATCCGGCGGCGGACGCTTCCTGAGGGGTGCGGCCCGCTGCTGGGTGCTGGTGTTCGGCGGTTCCTGACAGTGCGCTTCGGTACGCTCAGCCCGTGCCCGAACTGCCTGAAGTAGAAGTCGTCCGCCGCGGTCTGGAACGCTGGGCTGTCGGGCGCACCGTCGCCGCCGCCGAGGTGCTGCATCCGCGGGCGATCCGCCGCCATCCCGATGGACCCGAGGACTTCGCCGCGCGTGCCGCCGGGCTCACGCTGCTCAGCGCGGAGCGCCGGGGCAAGTTCCTGTGGCTGCCGCTCGGTGAGGGCGAGACCAGTGTCGGCGAGGCGGTGACCGGGCATCTCGGGATGAGCGGCCAGCTGCTGCTCCAGCCCTCCGGTACTCCGGATGAGAAGCACCTGCGCATCCGCTTCACCTTCGCCGACGATGGTCCCGAGCTGCGCTTCGTCGACCAGCGCACCTTCGGCGGCATGGCGCTGGAGAAGCTGGAGCACGACCGGCAGGGCGTGGTCGTCCCGGCTTCCGTCGTCCACATCGCGCGCGATGTCCTGGACCCCGAGTTCGACGTCGACTTCTTCCACAGCGAGCTGCGCCGCCGCAACACCGGCCTGAAGCGCGCGCTGCTGGACCAGACCCGGGTCAGCGGTATCGGCAACATCTACGCCGACGAGGCGCTGTGGATCGCGCGCCTGCACTACGACCGCCCGACCTCGAAGATGCGCCGCCCCGACACCGACCGGGTGCTCGAGGCGGCGCGCGAGGTGATGACCGCCGCTCTCGCCGTCGGCGGGACGTCCTTCGACAGCCTGTATGTGAACGTCAACGGCGAGAGCGGCTACTTCGCCCGGTCGCTGCACGCCTACGGCCGCGAAGGAGAGCCCTGCGAACGCTGCGGGACGCCGATCAAGCGCGAGTCGTTCATGAATCGGTCGAGCTACTTCTGTCCGAAGTGTCAGCGGCTGCCTCGCTAGCGGGAACCGGAGCCGGAACCGAAGCCGAAGCCGGCGCCGGAACTGGCACCGCCATTGCGGCCGTCCCCGCCACCTCCGCCCGCAGCCGCCGCCGGCTGCGATACCAGAGCGCGATGATCAGCCCGGCGAGACCCAGCCCGAGCAGCGCCATCGCCTCCCCGATCCGGTAGCCCGGCGGCTGGAAGCTCAGCTTCAGCGTGCTGCCGCCGCTGCGCGCGGGCGGCAGCAGGACCTTAATGATCCCGACGTCCGTCCCCTTCAGCTTCGCCGCGTGCCCGTCGACGGTCGCGTGCCACCCCGGCCACAGCAGCGCCGCGATCCGGACCTCGCCCGATCCCGTGTAGCGCAGGGTCTCGCCGACGCCGTCCGAGGCGATGTCGTCCGCCGTGACGTGGACGCCCGGCGCCGTGTAGGAGACCCGTCCGTTCGGCCACGGCAGGGCGTTGCGACGGTTCAGCACCAGCGTGTGGGCGTCGAGCTCCCGCACGGTCCAGCCGGCCGGGAGCACCAGCGGCTTCGTGGGCGTCTTCCCGGCGGCCGGCGGCGGCGGATTCAGGGCCTTCAGCACCGACTGCCGGGTCTGCACCACCACGGTCTGCAGCCGCAGCAGATCGGCCAGGTCGGCGGCGGAGTCGGTGTCCTTGTGCCACAGCCTGGCGAAGAGCGACTGGCATGTGCCGCCGTAGTACGACATGCACAGGTGCCGCATGTAGGCGCGGTAGGAGACGCCGGTGTAGTTGTTCAGGCTCGTCACCCCCGCGACCTGCAGCAGGTTGCCGCCGGGCAGGTCGTGCCACACCTGCCGCCGCCCGAGCCGGTCGGCCTCGGTCAGCGGGTCGCCGACCATCAGAGTGTTGCCTTGGTAGAGCTTGTCGAAGTGCTGCTTCATCGAAGCCACGTCGTGCTGCGGATGCCAGTTGGTGACGTTCTGGTTGGCCGGGAACGCCAGCGCCTGGAAGCCCAGCACGGCGACCGTCCCGCCGATCAGCAGCCGGGACAGCGGCCGTCCGGCTCGCACCCGGCGGACCATCAGCCAGGACAGGACGCCGACGAGGGCGGTCGCGGCGATGACGGTGTGGAACCGGCCAGGCTGCGCCGACCACGACAGGTAGCCGCCGACCACGATGATCGCCGCGGTCACCGCCGCACGGCGCCGGGGCAGGTCGGTGCGCGGCGCCTCGGTGAGCGCCAGCGCCAGCACGATGCACAGTCCCAGGTAGGCGTACTCGATGACGCGCAGCGGCCAGCGGAAGAGCCAGATCTGCGACGGGCCGACCGCCATCGCCAGATAGACCACCGCGAGCAGCCCGACGCCGATCAGCGTGCGCGGCCGGTGGGTCACCCGCCGCCAGTCCAGCCACGGCGCGAGCGGGGCGATGAACCACGCCAGATACGTCGCCGGCACGGACCAGAACGCCATGTGCCAGGACACCGAGTGCGGCAGGTAGGCCGGCGCGGACAGGTTCAGCAGATCGCCGACGCCGGGGACCAGGAAGCCGGTGTTCATGATGCCCGAGCCCGGCGAGCGGGTGGTCACCGCTGCGCTGAGCACCAGCGGCAGGAACACCAGCGCGGCCGCCGAAGCCGCCACCGCGCTGACCCCGGCCAGCCGCCAGATCGCGCGGCGGTCGCGGGCCGCCAGCGACTCCGCCGCCAGCGCGCTCGCCACGACCACCATGCCGAGCAGGCCGTACGGGTTGCCGGTGGTGACGATCATCAACCCGAAGATGATCGGCACCACCGGGTTCAGGCGGCCGCGCATATAGCGGCGCGCGGACCACCAGAAGTGCGCGGTCCAGGCGAAGCCCATGAGGCCGGCGATCCAGGAGGCGGCGTCGAAGTAGAGCGTGAAGCCGGAGAACGGCAGCGCGACCGCGACGACCGCCGCGGCGGCCCGGCCCGCGCGGTACTCGCGGCAGACCGCGTAGATGCCCAGCGTCAGCAGCACCAGGAACTGGGTCTTGATCACGATCGCGGCGATCAGCAGGTCACCGGACAGCGCGGTGAACAGCGCGTCCAGCAGCTCGACCGGGTTCCAGATCCCGAACAGCGCCTCGGCGGCGAAGTTGCCGCCGTTCCACATGCCCGGCACCAGCGGGTTCCAGTGCCCGTGCAGCAGATCGGTGCCGATGCGGTTCCAGACCGGCAGGAACTCCGCGGCGCTGTCGTCCCACAGGTAGAAGAACCGGTTGGTCAGCAGCGGGATCTGCGCCAGCACCGCGACGACCACCGCGACCAGCGCGGCGGTCCCGGCATCGGTGCGCGGGTGGAGCGGACGGAGCGAGCGCAGCGGGCGCAGCGCAGGGCGCCCCGCCGGGGCTCCCGGCACCCGCCCCAGCCAGCGCCGCGCCCGGGGGACGCCGGGACCGGCCGGGGCGTCGGCGGCCGGACGGCTGGGGCGGCTCGGACGGCTCGGACGACGGGGGGCCGGCGGCCGCAGGGCCGGGGGCGTGACACTCAACGCAGGACTCCTCGGGCGTGGCGCTTGACGCACGCTGCGGACGGGGCGCGCGCCGATGATGCACAACGAGCCACTCCCGCCCCCGGCACCGGCTGCTCCGCCGAACGGCTTCGATGTTCACCGCTTCCGGTGACGCACGTGTGTCCCCGCACCCCCCGCCCCGCCCCGTGGTCTAGCGTCCGCAGAACACCCCGCGCCACCACAGGAGGCTGACCCATGTCCCCGACCGTGCCCGCGCGGCAGCACCGATCCCCCCTGCACCGATCCCCCCTGCACAGAACCTGGCGCACAGCCTTCGCAGCCTTCGCCCTCCTGGCCGCCGCCTGGTCCCTCGCCATGCCCCCCGACGGCACCACCGACGAACGCCAGCACATCGAGCGCGCCTACGGAGCCGTAACCGGCCACCTCCTAGCCCCCCAAGGCGAAGACCCCCTGGTCCACCGCCCAGGAGCAGCCTTCGAGGTCCCCAAGAGCCTGCTCCCCCCCAACGCCCTCTGCGTCTACTTCCCAAACCTCCACCAGGACCAAAGCTGGGTCGCACGCAGCGCCACCTGCCAAGAACCCGCCCCCGCCACCCACGCCAAAACCCGCGTGGTCTCCTGGGTAGGCCGCTACAACCCCCTGTACTACCTCGCAGTAGGCGCCCCACTCCGCTTCTGGCCAACCACGACCGGCATCGTGCTGAGCCGCATCCTGGCAGCCCTCCTCGCCTCAGCCTTCGCAGCCACCGCCGCCACCATCGCGATCCGCACCCGCCGCCCCCTGCTCCTAGCCGCACTCCTCACGGTGCTGACCCCGACCACCATCGCCCTCAACGCGACGGTGAACCCCAACGGCATCGAGATCTCGGCGGCGCTGCTGCTGTGGGTGTGCTTGGTGGACCTGGCGCGGGCGACATCAGCGGTGTCGGCGAATGCGGGCTCTGCGGCACGCTCGGTGGTCGGCGGCGTGTTGCGGCGGTCGCGTCTGAGGCGAGGGGCTGCGGCGGAGGCCGAGGCGGCGCGGGTGCGGCTGATGCGGCGAGCTTCTGCGGCGGCTGAGGCTGACTCTGTGGCGAGCGATGCGCGGCTGCGAGACGCTTGGGAGGCGTATTTCGATGCGGGCGCGGCGCGAATGCGGCGGGCGATGGAGGTCGATCCTGACTCTCCAGCAATCTCTGAGCACACATTCTCCCAACCCGCGCTTCTCCTCCTCGCCGCGATTTCCGGCGCCGTCGTCCTGACCGTCCGTGCCGAGGGCCCGTTCTGGTTCGCGCTCGCGGTCGGCGGTTCGTTGGCGGTGGCGGAACGCGGTCGGCTTCAGGAGTTGCTGCGGTGGCGTGCTGCCCGCCTCGTGGCTGCTGCGTGGGCTGTGGTCGGGGCGCTCGGGATGGCGTGGAACGTCGTCTCCGGCAACGACAAGGTCACTCACACCCTCATCGCCGTCCACCTCGCCGACCATCGCGTCAGCACCCTGCTGCGGCTGATCGCCGTGAACCGGGTCGGCGGTTGGTTCAGCGAGGCGTTCGCGCTGGACGTGCAGGCTTCGTGGGTTCCCATGCTGTGGGCGGCATTATCAGCAGCAGTGCTCATCCCGCTCGCCATGCTGCGGAGCCGGCGCGTGGTGGTCGTGGCGCTCGCGGTCGCGGCGGCGTCGCTCGGCATCACCGTGCTGCTGGAGATCAAGTTCCTCGGCACGCTCGGCTGGTCCCAGTACGGCCGCTACTTCCTGCCCGGTCTGGCCGGGACCGCCGTGCTGCTGGCCTCTGGGAACGCCGCAGAGCTGCCGTCGGTGCTGCAACGCCGCATCCCGCGCCTGTTCGCGCTCGGCGCCGCGTTCTGCCAGCTCTGGGTGCTCGCCGTGGAGATGACGCGCGTCCAGGCCGGTCCCAACGCCCCGGTGAATCCGTTCGGCGGGTCCTGGCATCCGGCTGTCGGGTCGCTCACGGTGCTCGGCGTCGCGGTGCTCGGGGCGGCGGGGCTGATCGCCTTGGTGTGGGTCGCCACCGCCACCGCCGCGCCGCCGCCGACCCCCGCCGTCCCCCTCAGCCTCCCCGCCCCCGCCCCCGCCGCTACCGCACCGGACGGGTCGCGAGTGGTACCCGAACCGGCAAACTCCTGATTCCATCACCTAATGGCGTAATACGCGTTACTCGACGCCTTCGGGGATCGTTGGGGCGTCGTGTCAACAATCTCCTCACAAGCACCAGAATCCGGACAGGGTGCGCCCGACGCGCCCGCCGTCGTCGTCATCGGTGCCGGGCCGGCCGGGCTGACCGCCGCCTACCAGCTGGTCAAGGCCGGTGTGCGGCCGGCCGTGTTCGAGGCCGACGACGTGGTCGGCGGGATCAGCCGGACCGTGGAGCGCGGGGGTTGGCGCTTCGACATCGGCGGCCACCGCTTCTTCACCAAGGCCGGACCGGTGGAGGCGCTGTGGCACGAGATCCTCCCCGACGAGGACTTCCTGATGCGGCCGCGCATGAGCCGCATCCACTACCGCGGCAAGCTGTTCGACTACCCGCTCAAGGCCGGCAACGCGCTGTCCGGGCTGGGTGTGGTCGAGGCCGTGCGCTGCGTCGGGTCCTACGTCTGGGCGCAGATCAAGCCGCCGAAGGACCAGACCAAGTTCGAGGGCTGGGTCGCCGCACGCTTCGGTTTCCGGCTCTACTCGATCTTCTTCAAGACCTACACCGAGAAGGTGTGGGGTATGCCGGCCAACGAGATCGAGGCCGACTGGGCCGCCCAGCGCATCAAGAACCTGTCGCTGTTCAAGGCGGTCGCCAACGCGCTGGCGCCCAAGCGCAACCAGAAGCAGATCACCAGCCTGATCGAGCAGTTCCAGTACCCGAAGTACGGTCCCGGCATGATGTGGGAGCGCTGCCGGGACCTGGTCGCCGACGGCGGCGGCTCGGTCGTGATGAACACCTGGGTCAGGACCGTGCACCGCGCCGAGGGCGGCGCCGTCGCGGTGACCGTGAAGGACGCCGACGGCGAGCGCACCGTCCCGGCCGACCACGTGATCTCCTCCATGCCGATCTCCGCGCTGGTGCGCGCGATGGACCCGCCGGCGCCGGCCGAGGTCCTCGCCGCCGCCGACGACCTGCGCTACCGCGACTTCCTCACCGTCGCGCTGGTCGTGCCGGAGTCCGCCGGCTTCCCCGACAACTGGATCTACATCCACACCCCCGGCGTCCGCGTCGGCCGGATCCAGAACTTCGGCTCCTGGTCGCCGTACCTGGTCAAGGAGGGGCGCACCTGCCTCGGGCTGGAGTACTTCGTCTCCGAGGGCGACGACCTGTGGGAGGCCGCCGACGACGTCCTGATCAAGCAGGGCGCGCAGGAACTCGAAGCTCTCGGCCTGGTGTCCTCGGACGCCGTCGAGGAGGGCTACGTGGTGCGGATGCCGAAGGCGTACCCGGTCTACGACGAGTACTACCGGGGCAACGTCGAGGTCATCCGCGAGTGGCTCGCCCGCGAGGCGCCGAACGTGCACCCGGTCGGCCGCAACGGCATGCACCGCTACAACAACCAGGACCACTCGATGATGACGGCGATGCTCACCGCCGAGAACATCGCCACCGGCACCACGCACGACGTGTGGACGGTGAACGTCGAGGAGGAGTACCACGAGGAGGCCGCGGACCAGAAGCCCGCGTCGGGCGGCTCCAGCGCCTCCGGAACCTCCGGCACCGGCCGCGACGCCCCGATCGTGCCGCGCCGCCGGGTCGAGGAAGCCAAGAGCGACCAGCGAGTCTGACCGCCCGCGCCAGGCGCCTCTGACAGGTGCCTCTAACGACAGGCGCCTCCAGCAAGGCGAAGCACAGCGAAACGGCGATGCCGCAGAGTCCTTCCGGATCCCGCGGCATCGCCGTCTTCGTCTATCCGCGCTGCGTTCAGCGCACCGGTTCTGAAGCCTGTACCGAAGCAGGACGCGGAATCCCCGCCGTCTCGGACACGTCGCGCCGATCCCGCCTCGTCACCGCCGCCAGCACCTCCACCGCGGCGAACACCCACGCCAGCGCCGTGGCGAGCACCGCGAGATCGAGATGCTTCGCGGTGTCGATCCCGTCGGCGAACGCGGACGCGCCGAACTGCGTCACCGCCACCGCCAGCAGCAGCCCGAGCACCGCCCCCACGCCCCGCACCGCCCCCACACCCCGCAACGCCCGCCGACGCCGCGTCGCCGCCACAGCCGCCGCCGGAAGCAGCCACAGCAGGAGCAGCGTCCCCATCCCGGCGCCGCGCAGCAGCCCGAGCGCGTCGGTGACCGGCGCCCAGCGCCGGTCCAGCAGACCGCGCGGCGTGTGCCCCATGTGCGTGTAGTTCGCCAGCTGCGGCAGGACCATGACCTGCGGGCCGTGCGTGCCGTGCGGCCCGGGACCGCAGAGCGTGGAGGTCGGGCGCGGCTTGTAGAAGTACGCTGCGACACGGTTCAGCACCGGCAGCAGCCGCGTCGGATGGTCCGCGAAGAACCCGAGGATCCGCTGATGGGACAAGCCCTGCGTGAACTTCTGGTAGGCGGCGGAGTCCTGCAGGGCAGGCGGCGCGCACCACGGCGGCGCCCCGGCGTAGTCCGCGACCCAGGACGGCGCCCCGAACTCCGCGAGGTCCCGCTGCGGATGCGCCGAGGTCGGCAGCAGCGTCACGGTCACGAAGTTCGCCTCGGTCAGCCGCGCCGTCCGCTTGTCCTCGTTGCCCGACACCGCGAACGCGCCGGCCGCCATCACCACGACGGCCACCAGCCCGGTCAGCCGCTGCCTCAGCCGCCGGTCCAGCGTGCGCAGCCGAGCAAGCGGCACCGGGACCGCCGGCGCCAGCAGTACCAGCGCCAGAGGCAGCATCGCCGGCACGTTCTGCGTCTTGGCGGTGAGCAGGAAGAGCCCTGACACCCCCGTCACCGCGATGCCCGCCAACCGCCGCCGACGGCTCGGCCCGGCCAGCATCAGCACGCCGGCCGCGACGTACAGCAGCCCGATGATCGACGCGATCTCGCTGAACGGCGAGACCGCGTAGTCGATGAACACCGTGTCCGCGACGACCCCCACCACCGCGGCGCACAGCAGCAGCCGGTACCGGTGCCGCAGCGCCGCGACCCGGTACAGCAGCCCGACCGCCCCGCCGATCAGCACGCAGCACACGATGCCGACGGCGCGCAGGTCCAGGTAGCCCGGCAGCCCGAGCACCCGCGTGAGCAGCCGCCCCGAGTACAGCACCAGCACCTGGCTGCTCTGGTACGGCACGTCCGGCAGCCGGATCGAGCCGAGCGCGTGCCGCTGGCAGCTGAAGTGCGCGAGGTGGTCGTAGCGGTAGTACACGTAGTCGCGCAGCCGGGGGGTGTTCTTCGGCAGCCGCACGTCCACGCCGAGGTGGCACATCAGCCGGACGCCGTCGTAGTTGTCGGCGACCCCGACCGGCCGCGGGACGAACAAACGCAGTATCAGCAGCAACGCCGAACCCGTGCCGACGACCGCCGCGAGGACGGTCGCCGGCAGCCGGGACGGACGGAGGTCTTCGATCCTTGGTCTACGCACGCCTTGGTTCAACGACCGAGGGCGCGCGGCAGCACGGAGTCTCCGCAATGCGGGTGAACGCCTCCGCAATGCGGGTGAACGCCCGGAGCCCGACCAGGGACTAGACCCAGCCCAGCTCGATCGTCCAGTACACGTCGCCGGTCGCCGGGTCCAGCTGGGCCGAGACGCCGATCGTGCTGTTCCAGAACGACAGCAGCGCCCGCTTGGAAGCCGGGTCGCGCATCAGCGCGCCGATGACGTCGTCGCCGGGCTTGCCGTGCGCGATCAGCTCCTGGGACAGCGAGAAGCAGCCCACGTTCGCCGCGCGGCTGAAGGGGTCCGAGCCGTCGGAGCCGATGTGGCTGAAGTCGCCGGTGCGCGCCATGTCCACGGAGTGGACCTTCGCCGCCTTGGTCAGCAGCGTGTTCACGCTCATCAGGCTGACGCCCTGCTGCCCGCGGGCTCGGCCGATCTCGCTCAGGGCGGAGGAGACCGCGGCCGAGGAGTTGAAGGGCGTGGTGGTCGTGCTGGAGGTCGGCGGCGGGACGACCGGGGCGCTCGGCGGGATCGTCGGCGGTTCGGTCGGCCGCTGGCTCGGCGCGGTCGGCGAGGCCGGGGACGTCGGCGCGGTCGGCGACGTGGACGGCGGCGCCTGCGACTGGCTCGGCTGCGGCTGCGAGGGCCGCGAGGAGCTGCCCGACATGGTCGGGGTGTGCTCGGTGTACGGCGCCGGGCTGGAACTCACCGCCGCCTGTTCGGAGGTCGCGGTGCTCGTCGGCGTCGCGGGGGAGTCCGAGGACGAACTCGCCGGCGCGGTGACGGTGACGAACCCGGGCGCCGCGTCGCCGCCGTGGCCCGGCGCCATCGGCGCGACGCGGTTCGGCGCGCCGTCCAGGACCGTCGAGCTCGCCCCGGCCGGGGTGCCGTGCAGGACTCCCGGCGCGACGAAGGCGAAGGCGGCGATGGCCGCCGTGGACAGGCTGCCGATGGCGATCGGCGCCGGCCGCAGCGGGCTGAACGGGCTGCGGCCCCGGTGGCGCGCGCTGTAGGAGCCGGCCCGGATGCCGGCCTCCTGCCACGTGCGTAGGTCCATGCGCTGATTCCCCCTGGTCTCCAAGCGCCCGAAGTCACCAGATGCTACCGCTGGGGCGCATGGTGAGTAAGGGGATTCGCGCACCGGTGGGAACGGATTTTCGTGATCACTAAGGCCCTGAATACGGCCCTGGATACAGGGGTGGACAGCTCAGGAATAGCCGAAGTCCTGAGTCCACCAGGGCCCGCCCGGTCCGAACTGCACTCCCACGCCGATGGCCTTGGACGAGCAGTTCAGGATGTTGGCTCGGTGCCCCGCGGAATTCATCCACGCCTCGACGACCGCCTGCGGTGTGGGCTGCCCCTTGGCGATGTTCTCCGCGGAGGGGTCGGAATATCCCTGAGCCCCGATGCGGGTCCACGGGGTCACGCCGTCGGGGGTGTTGTGGTCGAAGTAGTCCCGCGCCTGCATGTCGACGCTGTGGCCGACGGCCGCGGCGCGCAGCCGGGAGTCGTCGCGCAGGGCCGGGCAGCCGTGTGCCGCGCGCTGGTCGTTGGTCAGCGCGACCACCTCGGCCTCGTAGGAGGTGGCTTCATCGGAGGAGATCTGTACGGTCGGCGCGCCGCTGCCGGCCGTGGAAGCGGTCCGCGTCGGAAGGGCGGAGGTCGGCGTCCGCGTCGCGTCCCGGGACACCGGCGGGAGGGAGCGGCTGCCGGTGGTCGCCGCCGGATCCGGGGAAGGAACCAGCGCCGGTGCCTTCGCTGCGGCGTTCGGGGGAGTCGCGGCACTCGGGGGACCCGCGGAGGTCGGCACTGAGCTGTTCGGGGTGTCCGGTCCGAGGGCGACTGTGTCTTCGTCGTGGGCGCGCAGCGTCATCAGCGGCGCGGTGATCGCCAGTCCGGCGACCACGGCGGTCGCCGCCGACCTGCGCAGACTGGGACGTCGGCGGACGGTCCGGCGGCGATGGCTGGTCGGGCGCGGCGGGTCCGCGGACGCGTTCCCGCCGTCAAGCGCTGAGGCCATACGGCCAAGCTACAAAGGGTCTCTAGCCCGTTCGAGTGACTTGGGCAAAGCTTTGCGCGGCACCCCGGTCCCGCTCCTCGTCGCCCCGCCCCTCTAGGGTGAATTCCCGCTCCGAATAAGGCGGATCCCGCACGGATAAAGCTTGACGCCCGGGTGTCCCAAGTGATCGAGTGGCACCACGGCCCGCGCGGTCCGCTTTGCGGTGCCTGCCTTCGTGTTGACCCAAGACCCCTTTCGGTGCGACCCTGGTAGTCGCGCACTCCTTTTTGTCGGCGCGGTATGCCCTGTGGTGAAACCGGCTAAACACCGGCCTCATCGCTGATTCATAACGCTGACGACGCTGCCCCCGCAGCCGGTGCGCGACCACGGCACCACCTTGTCTGGCAGGTTGACACCTACAGAGGCTCTGGCGAAGACGCCAGGCACTCATCGTGAAGGACCCTCACTATGGCTAAGGCGCTTCTCGGGCATGTCGCTGCGGTGGACCACCGCATGGTTTCCGAGATGAGGCGGCTCAAGCAGCGCGTCGTCGATCTTGAGGCGTATGTGTCCCGCCTCGAGGACGAGAACGCGGCGCTGGCCGCTTCGAAGTACAGCTCGACCGGGCTGGACTCCGAATTCAGCGAGCTGGAGCGGGAACCCGCTCTGTCCCGCTAGTCCTGGTATTCCCCAACAGCGGCATCTCCACCCAAGGGACGTTGGAGCGACCTCCGGCGTCCCTTGTCCTGGAGGGGGTACGCTCGCCAAGAGCGTCGCCGGGCTTGTGATCAGGCGAGGCGTCATCCGGACCCCTTATCAGGCCCGCCGGGCGGGCAGCGCAGGAGAGTGTCGCCGCACGTGTACCTGAAGACCCTGACCCTGCGCGGCTTCAAGTCCTTCGCGTCGGCCACCACCCTGCGCCTGGAACCGGGCATCACGTGCGTGGTCGGCCCGAACGGCTCGGGCAAGTCGAACGTCGTGGACGCCCTGGCCTGGGTGATGGGCGAGCAGGGTGCCAAGTCGCTGCGCGGCGGCAAGATGGAGGACGTCATCTTCGCCGGCACCACCGGCCGCGCCCCGCTGGGCCGCGCCGAGGTGGCGCTGACCATCGACAACTCCGACGGCGCGCTCCCGATCGACTACTCCGAGGTCACGATCTCGCGGATCATGTTCCGCAACGGCGGCTCGGAGTACGCGATCAACGGCGATCCCTGCCGTCTGCTCGACATCCAGGAACTCCTCTCCGACTCCGGCATCGGCCGCGAGATGCACGTCATCCTCGGCCAGGGCCGGCTGGACGCGGTCCTGCAGGCCGGTCCGGAGGACCGCCGCTCCTTCATCGAGGAGGCGGCCGGCGTCCTGAAACACCGCAAGCGCAAAGAGAAGGCGCTCCGCAAGCTCGACGCCATGCAGGCCAACCTGACCCGGCTCACCGACCTCACCGGCGAACTGCGCCGCCAGCTCAAGCCGCTCGGCCGGCAGGCCGAGGTGGCGCGCCGCGCCGTGGTCATCCAGTCCGACCTGCGCGACGCCCGGCTGCGCCTGCTCGCCGACGACCTGGTCGGCATGCGGCAGGCCTTCGAGCAGGAGGCCGCCGACGAAGAGCAGATGAAGGTCCGGCGCAAGCAGCTGGAGCGCTTGTACGCCGAGGCGCAGGCTCAGGAATCCGAACTCGAACAGCGCGGCGCCGCCCTGGTCCCGTATCTGGCTCAGACCCAGGAGACCTGGTATCGCCTCAGCTCCCTGAAGGAGCGCTACCGCGGTTCGGCGCAGCTGGCCGTCGAGCGCGTCCGCAACGCCTCGCGCACCGCCCCCGAGGAGCGGCACGGCCGCGACCCCGAGGAGATGCAGGCCGAGGCCGCGCGCATCCGTGAGGAAGAGGCCGACCTCGCCGAGGAGATCGCGGAGGCGCAGGAGACCCTGGCCGGCGCGGTCATGCAGCGCACCGACGCCGAGACCGCGCTGCAGCAGGAGGAGCGGCGGCTGGCCGCCTCCGTGCGCGCCGCCGCGGACCAGCGCGAGAGCCTGGCCAAGCTCGAGGGCCGGGTCGGCGCGATGCGGTCCAAGGCCGCCGCCGCCGACGCCGAGATCGGCCGCCTCGGCGCCGCCGCCGAGGACGCCCGGTCCCGGGCCGCCGGCGTGCAGCGCGAGTACGACGAGCTCAAGGCCGAGGTCGAGAGCCTGGAGACGGACGGCGGCGGGCTCGACGACGAGGTCGAACAGGCCTCGCAGGCGCTGTCGGAGTCCGAGGAGAAGCTCACCGAGCTGCGCGCCGCCGAGCGCGAGGCGCAGAAGGAGCACGCCGGCTTCGCCGCCCGCAAGGAAGCCCTCGAACTCGGCCTGAACCGCAAGGACGGCGCCGGCGCCCTGCTGGCCGCCACCGACCGGCTCTCGGGCCTGCTCGGCAGCGTCGCGGCGATACTGACCGTGGAGTCCGGCGCCGAGGCCGCGGTCGCCGCCGCGCTCGGCACCGCCGCCGACGCGGTCGCGGTGACCAGCGTGGACAGCGCGGTGAACGCCATCCGGCTGCTCAAGGCCGACGACGCCGGCCAGGCGACGGTCATCGTCGGCGGCGACCTCTCCTATGCCGATGACGGCGAATGGCCGCAGCTGCCCGGAGACGCCCGCTATGTCATCGACCTGATCCAGGTCCAGGAGGAGCTGCGCCCGGCGTTCACCCGGCTGCTGAACCGGATGGCGGTCGTGGAGGACCTGTCCGAGGCCTCCGAGCTCATCGGGCGGATCCCGGACGTGCGGGCCGTGACCCGGGACGGCGACGTGCTCGGCCGGGATTCGGCGCGCGGCGGCTCGTCCTCGGCGCCGACCCTGCTGGAGGTCCAGGCCGCGGTCGACGAGGCCGCCGAGAAGCTGTACGAGGCCGGGGCGCGGGCCGAGCGGCTGCGCACCGAGCTGGAGTTCGCGACCGCCGAGCGGCAGAGCGCCAAGGCGCACGTGGACTCGCTGATGGCGCAGCGCCGCCAGGCCGACAGCCAGAAGGCCGGGGTCGCGCAGCAGCTGGGCCGCCTCGGCGGCCAGGCCCGCGCCGCGCTCAGCGAGGTGGAGCGCTTCGTCGCCGCGATCGAGAAGGCCGAGGAGGCGCGCGAGCGCGACCTGGCACAGGTGGAGGAGCTGGAGGGGCAGCTCCTGGAGGCTCAGGAGATCGCCGCCGCCGCCGAAGAACTCGACGACACGCTGTCCAGCGACCGGCGCGACACCTTCGCCCAGCAGGCCACCGCCGCGCGCACCGCGGAGATGGAGGCGCGCCTGGCGGTGCGCACCGCCGAGGAGCGCGCGCGGGCCCTGGCCGGCCGCGCCGACCAGCTGGACCGCGCCGCGCAGCAGGAGCGCGAGGCTCGCGAGCGGGCCATAGAGCGTGCCGAGCGCCTGGCCGAGGAGGCCGAGGTCGCCCGAGCCGTGGCGCACGGTTTCGAGCAGGTCATCCGGCATCTGGAGCAGTCGCTGGCGCTGGCCCAGGAGCGGCGCGAGGCGGCCGAGCGCGCGCGGGTCGAGCACGACGCCGGGATCCAGGTCGTGCGCGTCCGGGTCCGCGAGCTGTCCGGGGAGCTGGAGAAGCTCACCGACTCGGTGCACCGCGACGAGGTGGCCCGCGCCGAGCGCCGGATGCGCATCGAGCAGATGGAGGAGAAGGCGCTGGCCGAGCACGGCGTCGAGGCCGACGTGCTGGTCGCCGAGTACGGCCCGGAGGTGCCGATCCCGCCGACCGTCGAGGGCGACATCGCAGTGCCCTACGACCGCGCCGAGCAGCAGCGCCGCCTGAAGAAGGCCGAGAAGGACTACACGGCCCTGGGCAAGGTGAACCCGCTGGCGCTGGAGGAGTTCGCGGCGCTGGAGGAGCGGCACCAGTTCCTGTCCGAGCAGCTGGAAGACCTGAAGAAGACCCGCAAGGACCTGCTGGACATCATCAAGGAGGTCGACGACCGGGTCGAGCAGGTCTTCACCGAGGCCTTCGCCGACGTGGCCCGGGAGTTCGAGGGCGTGTTCTCCCGCCTGTTCCCCGGCGGCGACGGCCGGCTGATCCTCACCGACCCCGAGGACATGCTGACCACCGGCATCGAGGTCGAGGCGCGCCCGCCCGGCAAGAAGGTCAAGCGCCTGTCGCTGCTGTCCGGCGGCGAGCGGTCGCTGACCGCCGTGGCGTTCCTGGTGTCCATCTTCAAGGCCCGGCCCTCGCCGTTCTACATCATGGACGAGGTCGAGGCGGCGCTGGACGACACCAACCTGGGCCGGCTGATCAACATCATGGAGGAGCTGCGGGCCACCTCGCAGCTGATCGTGATCACGCACCAGAAGCGCACCATGGAGGTCGCCGACGCGCTGTACGGCGTCACCATGCGCGGGGACGGCGTCACCACGGTCATCAGCCAGAAGCTGCGCAACAAGGAGACCGGCGCCATAAGCGACGCGCCGAAGATCCTCCCGGCGCAGGCGGTCCAGCCGGCTCAACCGCAGGCGGCTCCCGACAGCCCAGCCGAGAGCGCAATGGAAGACGAGACCGTCTGAGCCTTACCCTGCTGCGATGACCAGTGGGGAAATACGGCTGTCCGAGGATGTGCTGCTGCGCCCGGTCCGGCTGACCGACGCGGCGGCGTTCGCGCGCGCCTACGAGCGCAACCGCGATCACCTGGAGCGCTGGGAGCCGATCCGCCCGGACGACTTCTACACCGAACAGGGCCAGTACTGGCGGCTGAAGAAGTTCGACGAGGAGCGCGCCGCGGGCCGCGTCGAGCGCTGGACGCTCGACCGCGGGGACGCCGAGGTCTACGGCAGCCTCACGCTGTCGAACATCGAGCTGGGCATCTTCCTCAACGCCCGGATGGGCTACTGGGTCGACGCCGCCCTGAACGGCCGCGGCCTGGCGACCGCGTCGGTGAACGCGGTCTGCGGCTACGCGCTGGAGCGCTGGAACATCCACCGCGTCGAGGCCGGGACCAACGTGGACAACGTCGCCTCGCAGCGGGTGCTGGCCAAGTGCGGGTTCGAGGAGATCGGCCTGTCGCGCGCGCACCTGTTCATCAACGGCGTGTGGTCCGACAGCAAGCAGTTCTACCGGATCCTGCACACCAACCCGGTCGGGTACTGACGTCGGGCCTCAGACCCCGTCGAGGTCCAGGTTCACCGGCGTGCCCTCGCGCAGCGAGCGGCTGACCGTGCAGTGCCGCTCCTCCACGCGCTCGGCGACGTCCCGGAACACCTTCGCGGCGTCCGCGTCGCCCTCGGGGAGCTCCACGCTGTAGGACAGCGTCACCGGCCCGAGCTTGTTCCGCTCGACCTTCTCCGAGGTCGCGGTCGCCGCCAGCGTCGTCATCCGGTGCCCGCGCTGCGCGGTGAGCGGCTCGGTGGTGACGATGTTGCAGCCGGCCACCGCGATCAGCAGCAGTTCCACCGGGGAGAAGTTCGGGCCCTGGCCGTCCCCGCTCAGCTCGATGCGGGCGCCGCGCTCGTTGGTGGCGATGTAGCGCCCGTCGCCGGTGCGCTCGACCTTGATCTCATACATGGGAACCAGTGTTCGCGGGGTGCTGTGAAAGGCGCAACTCGGAGTAGGCTCCGCGTCGGATCTACTGAGGGGAGGGTTCGGTGACGACGGAGGGGACCGACCCGATGGACGCGTTCGTGGCCGCGCTCCGGGCCGCGGAGGCGTCGCTGCGCGAAGTGCCCGGCAAGCTGGAGGGCGCCCGGGTCCACGACTTCGCCTTCGGGAAGATGTTCGAGGCGACCGAGGTGCGCGACGCCTACCACCAGCGGCTTCCCGAGACCGAGAAGGACATCGCCGAGGCCTGCGAGGTCATCGACCACTTCATCGCCGGACTCGGCGGCGGGCGCGCGATCGGCGCCAACCCGGCCGGTCCGGACCCGGCCGCGTCGCAGGCCTCTGAGTGGGCTCCCGACGCCTTCCCCTGGCGCCGCACGATCCCGCAGCAGTCGGGGGGTGCCGACTCGTGAACGTCATGCTCATCACGGGCCTGAGCTTCGCGGTCCTGATCTTCGGCATGTGGGGGCTGGGCGTGCTGGTGATCCGCAGCCAGCGCCGCAAGCTGGCGGAGGCGCCCGGCGCGGAGCTGACCGAGCAGATCGGCCAGACCGCCGCCGAGGTCCACAGCATCGAGGACTTCATCGCCCGCGCCGAGGCGCTGCCGGAGGGGCAGAAACCCGAGCCGCGCCCGGAACATGTGCTGGAGCGGGACCAGGAGAAGCTGGAGGCGCTGGCCAAGCGCCACTTCCCGCACCTGGAGGTACCGCACCCGCACATCCACCTGGTCGGCATCACCGGGCTGGAGAAGCGGCTGCTGGCCTGGGTCTCGGACCACACCGGCCTGCCGAGCCCGTTCGAGTTCCTGGACAAGCTGACCGGCGACCCCGACGAGCTGGAGCGCGCCGCCAAGGCCTGGGACGCGACGCACGCGCACGTCCAGCAGACGGTCACCGACCTGTGCTCCGCGGCCGGAGCCCTGCACAAGACCTGGGACGACGAGACCGCCGAGCACTTCTACCCGCTGCTGGCCGACTTCCTGACCGAGCTGGACACCCTGGCCGAGAACCTCGCCAAGACCGCCGAGACGCTGCGCGGGCTGCGCGGCGAGGCGGCGCTCGCCGAGGGCACCGTCACCGGTCTGATCAACCTGCTCATCGGCTCCCTCGGCGGGTTTCTGGTCGAGGAGGTGATGTCGGTGGGCACGATGACGCCGGCGGTCGCGGCGCAGGCGCAGGTGGAGCTGACCTGGGTGCTGAAGCAGATCGCGATGGCGGCCGGACGCCTGCAGGGGATCTACGCGAACACCCGGCACGTGCTGGACAGCGTGAGCGGGTTCAAGGGCCTCACACACATGCACAACTGCTTCGAGGCCGATGTGGTGCAGCGGATCGAGCGGCTGGTCGACACCGAGTGAGACCGGGCACGAGAAAGGGCGGCCGGAGATCCGGCCGCCCTTTTGTGTTCCCGGATTACTGCAGCAGCGCGTCGACGAACGCCTCGGGGTCGAACGGCGCCAGGTCGTCCGGACCCTCGCCGAGCCCGACGAGCTTGACCGGGACGCCCAGCTCCTTCTGCACGGCGACCACGATGCCGCCCTTGGCGGTGCCGTCGAGCTTGGTGAGCACGATGCCGGTGACGTCCACCACCTCGGCGAACACCCGGGCCTGCACCAGGCCGTTCTGGCCGGTGGTGGCGTCCAGGACCAGCAGGACCTCGTCGACCGTGCCCTGCTTCTCGGCGACCCGCTTGACCTTGCCCAGCTCGTCCATCAGACCGGTCTTGGTGTGCAGCCGCCCGGCGGTGTCGATGAGCACGGTGTCCACGCCCATGCCCGTGCCCTCCTTCACCGCCTCGAACGCCACCGACGCCGGGTCCGCGCCCTCGGCACCGCGCACGGTGTAGGCGCCGACCCGCTGACCCCAGGTCTGGAGCTGGTCGGCGGCCGCGGCCCGGAAGGTGTCGGCGGCGCCGAGCACGACGGTGTAGCCGTCGGCGACCAGCACCCGCGCGAGCTTGCCGGTGGTCGTGGTCTTGCCGGTCCCGTTCACACCGACCACCATCGCCACGGCCGGACGCTCCGGCGCGCCGTCGGCGGCGGGGTGCTTGGCGACCTTCAGCGAGCGGTCCAGCGTCGGGTCGATCAGCGCGATCAGCTCCTCGCGCAGCAGCGCCCGAGCCTCGTCCACGGTCCGGCTGCCCTGCACGCGCGTGTTCGTCCGCAGCCGCCCGACCAGCTCGGTCGCGGGTCCGACCCCGAGGTCGGCGGCGATCAAGGTGTCCTCGATCTCCTCCCACGTCGCCTCGTCGAGCTTGTCCCGGCTCAGCAGCTTCAGCAGACCCTGCCCCAACGTCCCCTGCGACCGCGACAGCCGCGACCGCAGCCGCACCAGCCGCCCGGCGGTCGGCTCGGGAACCTCGATCTCCGGCAGCACCTCGGCCTCGGCCGCCACCGGCGCGGCCTCGACGACAGGCGGCGCCCGCTCAGCCACAGCGGTCCCCCCGCCCCCGGCCGGCACCCCCTGCGCCGAACCCGTCACAGACGGACCCGCAGCCGGCGGCGCCACCGGACGACGACGGCCTCGGGCACGGTAGAACAGGGCGGTCGCGCCGATGACGGCTATGGCCGCGATGATGATGCCGATGACGAGGAACTCCATGACAGACATCCTCGCACGCGAAGCCGGGCGCTCCGAGCGGCCCGGACAAGCGGGAGCGGCGGTCAGACCGCTGTCGGGCGACGGCGCGCGATCAGCAGAAGCCGACAGCCCGAGCGCAGGCCGCTGCCCGGTCCGGCTGCCGCCCGCGAACAGGAGCCCTTGCCAAAGCACAGAGAGCTAGCCGGTTCGGCGTTGTGCTAGCAGCAGCTGGCTGCTCGAGCGCAGTCTTCTACCCGGCTCGGCATCCGGCGAGCTTGAACCACGTGCCTCAGCCGCTCGGCGTTCTGCAAGTGGGAGCTGGCTGCCCGAAGTGCAGCTCTTACCCGGCTCGGCATCCGGCGAGCTTGAACCGCGTGCCTCAGCCGCTCGGTGTTCTGCAAGTGGGAGCTGGCTGCCCGAAGTGCAGCTCTTACCCGGCTCGGCATCCGGCGAGCTTGAACCGCGTGCCTCAGCCGCTCGGCGTTCTGCAAGTGGGAGCTGGCTGCCCGAGCGCAGCCCTCTAGCTGGCTCGGCATTCAGCGAGCTGGTACCGCGTGCCTCAGCCGCTCGGCGTTCTGCAAGGAGGAACTGGCTGCCCGAAGCCCAGCTCTCACCCGGCCCGGCATCCAGCGAACAAGAATCGTCGCCCCTCAGCCCGCCGGCAAGCATGCGCCAGCGCCCCGAGCAGCAGCCGCGCCGGCGGCAGCACTCCCGTCAACCGCTCGCCCTGCGACCCCGGCGCCTCTAACTTCCCCAGGGGCGTCCCGGCCGCCATCGTCTCCGGTGGCCGCACCCAGCGTGCGCTGCTCGCCGGCGGCAGCGGGGTCTCGGCGGCGAGGACCACGCCGATGGTGCGGATGTCGGTGTCGTCGGGGTCCCAGCCCAGGTCCTTCAGGTCCGCGAGGAAGGAGGCTGTGGTGCCGGCCTCGACGAAGAAGCGCAGCCTGCTTCCGCTGACCGGTTCGTGGCCCGGGCCGGCCGGCTGGACGGTCAGCACCGGGCCGAGCGGGGTGCCGAGGCGTTCGAGCTGGAGCAGGACGCGGTGGCCCGCGGCGGCCGGGACGTCCAGCAGGTCGTAGGCCGCGGGCAGGCGCAGGGCCGGCGCGGGCCGGGCATGGGTGTGGCGGCTGCCCCCCAGGCGTACTCGCATGCTTCCTCCAACGCCGACGGACGCCTCGGGGTCACGCTGCCCGCCCGGGATGGTCGTTAGACCTGTGTCGTCCGACCACTTCTGGTTCGACAAGGTGGCGAAGACTGGCGAATCGCGGTGTTCGAAAACGTTCGGCTGCGGGCATCGTCGCGGTGCGGTTACGTTCTGCAACACAGGGTTTCGCATTCCGGCCGGACCGGCGTGAATCTCCAGGGGGCAACAAAGAATGACCGGCAAGCCGCCCAACGAACTCCTCAATTCTTGGTTCCAGCGTTCCGGGTGGTCGAAGGGGGAACTGGCGAGACTGGTCAACAAACGCGCCAGACAGCTGGGGGCGGCCCACGTCTCCACCGACACCTCGCGCGTACGCCGCTGGCTCGACGGCGAGCACCCCCGCGACCCCGCCCCGCGCATCCTCGTCGAACTCTTCTCCGAGCGCTTCGGCACCGTCATCACGCACGCCGAGCTCGGCCTGCGCGAGCCCGCCGCGCCGCCGGCCACCTCCGGGGTGGACCTGCCGTGGGCCGGGCGGCGCTCGATCGAGCTGCTCGGCGACTTCGCCCGCAGCGACCTGATGCTCAACCGCCGCGGCTTCCTGGGCACCTCGCTGTCGCTGTCCGCCGGCCCGTCGCTGATCGAGCCGATGAAGCGCTGGCTCAGCCCGGTCCCGGAGCAGCACTCCGTCAACGGCCGGCTGCCCGGCCGGGTCACCGCCGAGGAGATGGACCGCCTGGAGGAGACCACGCGCCTGTTCCGCGGCTGGGACGCGCAGTGCGGCGGCGGCCTGCGCCGCATGGCCGTGGTCGGGCAGTTGCACGAAGTCACCGAGCTGTTACGGGACAACTACGCCCCGGCCCTGTCGGAGCGCCTGTTCCGCACCGCCGCGGAATTGGCGCTCCTCGCCGGTTGGATGGCCTACGACATCGGCATGCAGCCCTCGGCCCAGCGCTACTTCGTCCTCGCCCTGCACGCCGCCCGCGAGGCCGGCGACACCCCGCTGGGCGCGCTCGTCCTGGCGACCATGTCCCGCCAGATGATCCACATCAACCGCCCGCAGGACGCCCTGGAACTGGTCCACCTGGCCCAGTACGGCAGCCACGGCACCACCACCGCGCGCGTGCAGTCGCTGCTGGCCGCGATGGAGGCGCGCGCCTACGCCAACCTCGGCGACAGCGACAACTGCCGCCGCGCCGTGGCCGCCGCCGAGGACCTGTTCCCCGGCGACTTCCCCGCCGGGCAGGACCGAGCCGAGCGCGGGAGCAACGGCGCCGGCGGCGACCGCACCCGCGGCGGCGACCCGTCGTGGATAGCGTTCTTCACCGAGGCCGAGCTCTACGGCGAGAACGGCCACTCCTTCCGCGACCTGGCGTATCGCTATCCGCAGCTCACCGAGCAGGCGGCGAAGAACATCGACCGGGCCGTGGAACTGCTCTCGGCCGACGACTCCTATCTGCGCAGCCGCGCGCTGAACGTGGTCGGGATGGCGACGGTCCGGCTCCAGCAGCGCGAGCCGGAGGCGGCGGTCGCCTACCTGCACGGCGGCGCCGAGCTGGTGCAGCGGCTGCGCTCCAAACGGGTCGAAGACCGGCTGCGGACGACCGCGGGCAACCTGTTCGCGCGCTATCCGGACGTCCGATCGGTCCGCGAGGTCCACGAGCGCACGCTGGCGGTGCTGCCCGCCGCGGCGTGAACGGATGATCGCACCGTAGTAACAGCATGCTGATACATGTCCGTTTTGTAACGGACTTATCTCGCCCGCCGGGACAAGTTCACCCGGATGTAACACTGGCGGGGCATCTGTCACGGCCTCGAAACACTCGGCGGCGCCCCCGGAAACGGTGCGCCGCCAGGCTCCTTCCCATCATCCGTCGAATCAGGTGAGGGAGAAGCGATGCCATCCGCGTTCAGCAATGGTGACACCGCTTGGGTGCTCGCGAGTTCAGCGCTCGTGCTGCTCATGACACCGGGGCTGGCGTTCTTCTACGGCGGCATGGTCCGCGCGAAGAGCGTCTTGAACATGCTCATGATGAACTTCATCGCGATCGCCGTGGTGACCATCCTATGGGTCCTCTACGGCTGGTCCGTGTCGTTCGGCAACGTCGGTTCGGGGGACGGCAGCGGGAACGGCTTCTGGGGCGGTCTGCACCAGTGGGCCCTGCACGACATCGGCCAGGGCTTCGGTTCCAGCACCGGCGGGTCGCTGTACGGCGCCACCGGGGTGCCGACCATCGCGGTCGTCTGTTTCCAGCTGATGTTCGCGATCATCACACCGGCGCTGATCTCCGGATCGCTGGCCGACCGCACCAAGTTCGTCGGCTGGACCGTCTACGTGGCGGGCTGGGTGACGCTGGTGTACTTCCCGGTCGCGCACTGGGTGTTCTCGCCCAACGGCTTCATCAACTACAAGTTGCACGTCATGGACTTCGCAGGCGGTACCGCGGTGCACATCAACGCCGGTGCCGCGGGCCTGGCGATGGCGTTGGTCCTCGGCAAGCGCGTCGGGTTCGGGCGCGATCCGATGCGGCCGCACAACGTGCCCTTCGTGATGCTCGGCGTCGGCCTGCTGTGGTTCGGCTGGTTCGGCTTCAACGCCGGCTCCGCGCTCGGCGCCAACGGCCAGGCGTCGATGGTCTTCATCAACACCCAGATCGCCACATGCACCGCGATGGTCGGCTGGCTGATCGCGGAGAAGATCCAGCACGGGACCTTCACCTCGCTGGGCGCGGCCTCCGGCGCCGTCGCCGGTCTGGTCGCGATCACCCCGGCCTGTGCCTCGGTCTCGCCGCTCGGCGCGATGTTCGTCGGCCTGATCCCCGGCTTCATCTGCTGCTACGCGATCAACCTGAAGAACAAGCTCGGCTATGACGACTCGTTGGACGTGGTCGGCGTCCACCTGGTCGGCGGCATCCTGGGCACCGTGCTGATCGGCTTCTTCGCCACCAAGCAGATGGTCTCGGCCTACACCAACGGCGCCAAGGCCGGGCTGTTCTACGGCGGCGGTGTCGACCAGCTGATCTCGCAGATCGAGGGTGCCGGGATCGTGCTGGGGTACTCCTTCGTGGTCTCCTTCATCCTGGGCTGGGTCCTGAACAAGACCATCGGGATGCGGATCAGCGCGGACGCCGAGGTCGAGGGCATCGACAGCACCGAGCACTCGGAGACCGCGTACGACTGGGGCCGGCTGGCCGGCTCGCTGCGCACGGCGCTCGCGACGGCCGAGACGGCGCCGTCCGGACCGGCCAGTGGCAAGCCCGCCAAGGACGCTGACAAGACGGAGGGTGTGAAGGCATGAAGCTGATCACGGCGATCATCAAGCCGTTCAAGCTGGAAGAGGTCAAGGAGGCCCTGCAGCGCTTCGGCGTCCACGGCATCACCGTCTCCGAATCCAGCGGCTACGGCCGCCAGCGCGGCCACACCGAGGTCTACCGGGGCGCGGAGTACACCGTCGACCTGGTGCCCAAGCTGCGGGTCGAGGTCCTGTGCGAGGACGAGGACGTCGAGGCCCTGGTGGACGTCGTGGTCAAGGCCGCGGTGACCGGCAAGATCGGCGACGGCAAGGTCTGGGTCACCCCGGTCGACGAGGTGGTACGCGTCCGCACCGGCGAGACCGGAGGCGCGGCGCTGTAGTGGAGCGGCACGCGGAGCGGAACGGTGAGGGAGCCGGTGGCCGGCCCGATCAGCAGATCGGGCCGGCCGTCCGGCGTGCGCGCTCGGACGCCGCGGACGCCTTTCTGGCCTCCCTGCTCCCGGACGAGCCCGGCATCGCCTTGGTGGCGGTCGGTGGCTACGGCCGCCAGGAACTGTCGCCCGGCTCGGACCTGGACGTGGTCCTGCTGCACGCGGCATCGCTGCCCCTTGAGGCCGTCGCGCAGATAGCGGACAAGATCTGGTACCCGGTCTGGGATTCGGGCGTGAAGCTGGACCACTCGGTCCGCACCGTCGAGGAAGCCCTCGAACTCGCCCGCACCGATCTGGCGGTGGCGGCCGGACTCCTCGACGCGCGCCTGGTCGCCGGCGACACGCAGCTCGTGGCGTCGGTCCGCGCGGGCGTCTTCGCCGACTGGCGCCGCGACGCCGCACGGCGCCTGGGCGATCTGCGTGAGGAGTACGCCTCGCGGCTGTCACGCCACGGCGAACTCGCCTACCGCCTCGAAGGCGACCTGAAGGAGGCTCGCGGAGGGCTTCGCGACTCCACGATGCTCCGCTTCATCTCGGCGACCTGGCTGGTCGATGTGCCGCACGGCGCGCCGGAGCGAGCCCGCGAGTTCCTGCTGGACGTGCGGGACGCGCTGCACACGGTTTCCGGGCGCGCGCTGGACCGCTTGTTGCTGCAAGAGCAGGACGGCGTCGCGGCGCTGCTGCGAGACGCCAGAGTGCTGGGCGAGCACGATGATAGGACTCTGACCCAGCCGCTCGAGCACAACGAGTTGTTCGCCGCCGACCTCGGGTCGGCAGGCGATGCGACAGGGGTCGGCTTGGGCGGTGAGTCCGCCGGCGAAGGTCCCAGCGTTTCGTCGGCAGCGCCCGCTACTTCGCTGGCCACCCCCGCCGTCGCAGAGCTCTACACCACCGACGCCGACCTCCTCCTGCGCCGCGTGGCCGAAGCCGCCACCACCATCGCCTACGCCGCCGAAGCCGCCTGGCGCCAAGTCGACGCGGCGCTGGCGGCGCGCAGTCCGGGGCGGCGCCCCGTGCGGCGTCCGCTCGCCGACGGCGTCGTGGAGCAGGACGGCGAGGTCTACCTCGCCCGCGCCGGCGCTCCGTCGCGCGATCCCGTGCTGGTGCTCCGTGCCGCCGCCGCGACCGCCGAATCAGACCTCTCCTTCGCTCCCAACACCTTGCGCCGCCTCGCCGAGGAGTCGGCTCCGCTGCCGCGTCCGTGGCCGCGGGAGGCGCGGGAGGCGTTCGTGACGCTGCTCGGCGCCGGACCCGGGCTCATCCCGGTGTGGGAGGCGCTCGACCGCTCCGGCATCCTGCACGCGCTGCTGCCCGAATGGCGGCGTATCAGGTCTCTGCCACAGCGGAACAGCCTGCACATCCACACCGTCGACCGGCACACGCTGGAGACCGTCGTCGCCGCCGCCGATCTGGCGCGCCGCGTCGACCGCCCCGACCTGCTGCTGGTCGCCGCGCTGCTGCACGACGTCGGCAAGGGACTGCCCGGCGACCACTCCGAGATCGGTGCCGTCCTGACCCGGGAACTGGCGCCCGCGTTCGGGTTCAACGCCGCCGATGTCAGTACCCTGACCGGCTTGGTGCGCCACCACCTGCTGCTGCCCGATCTCGCCACCGCGCGCGATCCCGACGACCCGGCCACCGTCGAGGCGCTCCTCGCCGCCCTGGCCGAGCTGGCCGCCCCGCGCCTGGAAGCGCTACGTCTGCTGCACACGCTCTCCGAAGCCGACAGCAAGGCGACCGGTCCCGCGGCGTGGAACCCCTGGCGCGCCGGTCTCTACCACGGCCTCACGGTCCGTGCCGAGGCCGCGCTCCTCGGCGTCGACCCGCCGGTCGCCGAGCCGTCGGATCCGGCGCGCGCGGCCGAGCTGGCCGCGCGGAGCCGTGCCTCGGCCGACGGACTCGTCGTCGAGCTGGAAGGTGCGCAGACGGTGTCCGTCGCGGCGCCCGACCGGATCGGCATCCTCGCTGCCGTCGCGGGCGTTTTGGCCTTACGCCGCCTGACGATCCGCGCCGCCACCACCGAGACCGTCGACGGCGTCGTCGTCCAGCGCTGGCTGGTCGCCGCCGACTGGAGCACCGCCTTGCAGGACCGGCTCCGCGAGGACGTGCGCGCGGCCGTCGCCGGCACGCTGGACGTCGCCGGCCGCCTCGCCAGCCGCGACGCCGACGAACGCCGCAACCGCCTGGTCGCCGCGCCGAGCGTGGTTGTGCTGCCCGGCGCTTCGGCTTCGGCGACCGTGCTGGAGGTCAAGGCGCGCGACGCGCCGGGGCTGCTCTACCGCGTCGCCTCGGTGCTCGCCAGGACGGGTGTCTCGGTGCGCTCGGCGCGCGTCTCGACGCTCGGCGCCGAAGCGGTCGACGTGTTCTACGTCGTCACCGCCACCGGCGCGCCGCTGTCCGACGATGCGGCGCAACGTGTGGCGGCGGCTGTGGCCGAGGTTCTGTGAGCCGCTGCCGCGCTCGACCTTGCTGACCAGTCCTGACCAGTTGAGCAGCGGTCAGCGGGTGTTGACGATCTGGAACGCCTCGGCGATCCGGTCCTCGCCCAGCCCCAGCCGCTGCGCGACGGCTCCGCCCCAGGTGCGCAGCATGCCCTCCAGATCGGTGTGGCCGTTGGTCTGCGAGGCGTGCGCCTGGAGCGCGGCGAGCTTGCGGTCGAAGACGTCGGTGATGTCCACGGCGTGCTCGGCATTCTTCATCGACATCACCCAGGTCTCCGGGACCGTCCACGGCTCCAGGCCTTCGACCTCGAGCAGCTCGGGGTGCGCCCAGGGGTTGCGGGCGTCGGGGTAGACCGCGGCGATGGCCGCCTCGCCGACGGCGCGGTGGTCGGGGTGGGAGGCGTAGATGCGCTCCAGGTCCAGCTCGGCGGAGGGGATCAGGGCGCGGTCGGGGCGGACCTGGCGGATCACGCGCGAGATGTCGCGGCGCAGGTCCAGCGAGGGCGTCAGGCGGCCGTCGGGCCAGTGCAGGAAGCGGACGTCGGTCACGCCGACGCACTTGGCCGCGGCGATCTGCTCGGACTCGCGCAGCGCCGCCACCTCCGAGCGCGGCGTGTCCGGGAACGCCTCGCCGGCTTCGCCGCTGGTCATGATCGCGTAGACGACCTCGATCCCGGCGTCGGTCCAGGTCGCGACGGTACCGGCGGCACCGAAGTCGACGTCGTCGGGGTGCGCGGTGACGACGAGGACGCGGGAGGGGACGCTGGCCTCGGGCATGGGGGCTCCTGGTTCGGGGCGTGCCTGCTTCTGAAGGAGCGGATGCTCCCCACTCGGGGCAACACCGGCACGGCCGCCGGTGTTCCGGGTACCGAACCATTGTCGCGTGTCCACCGGCGGCACGGGTATCGGCCCAGGTGACCGTCCCATCTCGGCGACCGCCCCCGAGTTGTCGGTGCGGTCTGCGAAAATCCTTGAGTGAGTTCTTCCCTCTTCGCCCCAGGTGCCCTTCCGTTGTTCCCCATGCTCGACGCGATCCGGGAGCAGCGGGGGTCGGGCGAGGAGCGTCACACCGACCGGACCCTGCCCGAACCCCCGGCGTGGGCGGAGGAGTCCGACGCCGAGCGCGAGGGCTGGGACGGCTGGGAGGAGCCCGAGGACGCCTGGGTCCCGCCGGAGGAGTCGGCCGCCGCGCGCAAGCTGCTCGACGGCCTGAACGAACCGCAGCGCGAGGCGGTCCTGCACGCCGGCGGCCCGCTGCTGATCATCGCCGGCGCCGGCTCGGGCAAGACCCGCGTGCTCGCGCACCGGATCGCCTACCTGGTCGGCGAGCGGCACGCGCACCCCGGCTCGATCCTGGCGATCACCTTCACCAACAAGGCCGCCGCCGAGATGCGCCAGCGCGTCGAGGAGCTGGTCGGTCCGCGCGCCCGCCTGATGTGGGTCTCGACGTTCCACTCCGCCTGCGTCCGGATCCTGCGCGCCCAGGCCAAGACCGCCGGGCTGCCGAGCAACTTCTCGATCTACGACACCGCCGACTCCCAGCGCCTGATGACCATGGTGCTGCGCGATCTGGAGATCGACCCGAAGAAGACCACGCCGCGCTCGATGCTCGGCCAGATCTCCAAGCTCAAGAACGAGCTGGTCGACCACGACACCTTCTCCAGCCGCGCGCAGACCGAGGCCGAGCGCCAGCTCGCGCAGGTCTATCGGCTGTACGCGGACCGCCTGACCGCGGCCAAGGCGCTGGACTTCGACGACATCATCATGACCACGGTGCACCTGCTCCAGGCGTTCCCGATGATCGCCGAGCACTACCGCCGCCGCTTCCGCAACATCCTGGTCGACGAGTACCAGGACACCAACACCGCGCAGTACCAGCTGGTGAAGGAACTGGTCGGGCAGCACGAGAAGCGCACCGTCGACGGCGACCTGGTGCGCCCCGGCCTGAACACCGAGGACCTGCCGCCGGCCGAGCTGTGCGTGGTCGGCGACGCCGACCAGTCCATCTACGCCTTCCGCGGCGCGACGATCCGCAACATCATCGAGTTCGAGCGCGACTACCCGGACGCCAAGGTCATCAAGCTGGAGCAGAACTACCGCTCCACGCAGACGATCCTGACCGCGGCGAACGCCGTCATCGAGAACAACAAGGGCCGCCGCGCCAAGAACCTGTGGACGGACTCCGGCGACGGCAAGCTGATCACCGGCTACGTCGCCGACGACGAGCACTCCGAGGCGCAGTTCGTCGCCGAGGAGATCGACCGCCTCTCCGACGCCAAGGAGACCACCTACGGCGGCGTCGCAGTGTTCTACCGGACCAACGCGCAGTCCCGTGTCTTCGAGGAAGTCTTCGTCCGCGTCGGGCTGCCCTACCGCGTGGTCGGCGGCGTCCGCTTCTACGAGCGCAAGGAAGTGCGCGACGCCCTGGCGTACCTGCGCGCCCTGGCCAACGAGGACGACATCGTCTCGGTCCGCCGCGTCCTGAACACGCCCAAGCGCGGCATCGGCGAGAAGGCTGAGGAGTCGCTGGAGCGGCTGTCCGCGCGCGAGCGCATCACCTTCGGCGACGCCCTGCGCCGCGCCGACGAGGCACCGGGCTTGGCGGCGCGCTCGGTGAAGGCCGTCCAGGGCTTCACGCAGATGATGGACGAGCTGCGCGAGATGGCGGCCGAGTACGGTCCCGCGCACGTCTTGGAAGCCATACTGGAGCGTACCGGCCTGCTGCAGGAGTTGCAGGACTCTGACGACCCGCAGGACGAGACCCGCATCGAGAACCTGCGCGAACTCCTGGCCGTCGCCCTGGAATTCGAGCAGGGCCAGCCCGAGGGCCGGCTGCCGGAGTTCCTGGAGCGCGTGGCCCTGGTCGCCGACTCCGACCAGATCCCCGACGGCGAGGACCACGAGGGCATGGTCACCCTGATGACCCTGCACAGCGCCAAGGGCCTGGAATTCCCGGTGGTCTTCCTCACCGGCATGGAGGACGGCGTCTTCCCGCACATGCGCTCCATGGGCGACAAGAAGGAGATGGAGGAGGAGCGCCGCCTGGCCTACGTCGGCATCACCCGCGCCCGCGAGCAGCTCTATGTCTCCCGCTCGGTCTACCGCTCCGCCTGGGGCGCACCGCAGTACAACCCGCCGTCGAAGTTCCTCGGCGAGATCCCCGAACCCCTGGTGGAGTGGGAGCGCACCGCCCCGGAGCCCAAGACCGGCGAGCGCTCACCCTTCGGCGACCGCCGCGGCACCTCCCGCGGCTTCCAGCAGCGCAAGGGCGCCGTGAAGGTGATCTCCCTGGACCCCGGCGACCGCGTGATCCACGACTCCTTCGGCATGGGCACCGTCGTCGCCGTCAGCGGCCGCGAACGCGACGAGGCGACGATCGACTTCGGCTCCTCGGGCGTGCGGACGCTGCTGCTGACGATGGCGCCGGTGCAGAAGCTCTAGGCGGCTTCGCGGCGCGGCCAGGCTGCCGGGGGCGCGGGTGGTCTGGTCTGACCGCGCGAAAAGGGTCCGGGAGAAATCCCGGACCCTTCCTCGTCTCGCGTCGCTTACGGCACCAGGCCGTGGGCCCGCAGGAACGGCATCGGGTTCACCGCGGTGGAGGCGCCCGGGACGCCGTTGTTCGGGTCGGCCGGGCCCGGGGGGTGGTACTCGAGGTGGAGGTGCGGGCCGGTGGTGTTGCCGGTGTCGCCGGACAGGGCGATGATCTGCCCGGCCGCGACCTTGCCGCTGCGGACCTTCATCACGCTCAGGTGGCAGTACCAGGTCTGGCTGCCGTCAGGGTGCTGTATCACGATGCGGTAGCCGTACGGGCCGGCCCAGCCGGCCTCTATGACGGTTCCGTCGGTGATGGCGCTGACCTTGGTGCCGGTCGGGATGGCGAAGTCCTGGCCGGTGTGCAGGCTGACCCAGCGGTCGCCGGACTGGCCGAAGCCGGCGGTCAGGACGTAGTCCTGGACCGGTAGGAAGTACTTCTGCGACATTTCGGCGAGCCGCTGCTTCTCCAGCGCCTGCTGCTGGACCAGTTCGCTGCGCTGCTCGCTGCGGGTGGCGCGGTCGGCGAGGTTGGCGCTGGCCGCGCGCATCTGGAGCAGGTTCTGCTCCAGGCCGTTGGTCGGGGTGGCCGGGGCCGCGGCGTCGGCGGCGGTCTCGGTGTGGCTGGCCGGGAGGCGCAGTCCGCCGACCGCGGCGACCGCCACGGCGGCCACACCCACGACCGCGGCCGGGGTCGACGTCAGCGCGTGCAGCGTGCGGCGGCCGGAGAGGGACACCGACGGCTTCGAGGGCTTGCTCCCGAAGGGACGGGCCGGGGGAGTGCCGCCGGAGCGGCTGCGGCTCCGCAGGGGCGCGTCGTCCTGGCCGTCCTCGGGGTCGTCGTACCCCTCCGGGTCGTCGTAGCCGTAGCCGGCGTAGTCCTCGGCGTCGTCGTAGTCGGACGCGGCGTACGCGGCGGTCTCGTACTCGTCGGAGTCGCCGTCGTCGTAGCCCTCGCCGTCGTAGGCGTCGTACGTGCCCTCGCCGTCCGGCAGGAGGTCGTACGCGGCTTCGGTGGACCCGGGGGCCTCGTAGATGGCCTCGAAGGTCCCGGTGTCGAAGTCGGGGTGGTGGAAGTTGTGGTCCTCGTACTGCGGCTGCGCGGCGTACTGCTGGGCCTCGTATTCGGGCCGGCCGTAGTGCGGCTGCTGGGGGACGTGGTGCTGCGGCGGCTGCTCGTAGCGCGGCTGCTGCTGGGGCTGAGCCTGGGGCTGCTCGTAGTGCGGCTGCGCGTACTGCTGGTGCTGCTGCTGCGCGTACGGGTCCTGCCACCCCGGTCCGTCCCACATCGGGCTGGACTCGGCCGCCTGCGGCTGCGCCTGGGCGGGGATGAACGGCTCGGCCGGCGCGTGCTGCTGCTGCTGCGCCTGCTGCGGCGGCGAATAGGCCGCGTACACCGATTCGTAGTAGCTCTGGTCCATCACCGGCTGGCGGGTGGTGGCGTCGTCGTAGTCGTAGACGGCGCCTTGCTCGTAGAAGCCGGTCTGCGACGGAGTCTCGTAGACCCCGGACCAGTCGTTGACCGCCTGGTACCCGTCGCTTGAACCGTACAAGCTGTCCTCGCCGTTAGGCGTTATGGCGGCCTCCCATTCGGTATCCCAATGGGACGCACCATGTTTTCCCATGACGGCCAATACCTCCTGGGAACGCGGGACAGCCGATCAGCAACGGCGCGGGGACAGCGCCGTTATCGAGTCGCGACTTTAGCGCCTCGGAGGCTGGACGGACAACGGTTCGGCGGACTTTGCGCGCCCTTTGCCCGCGGTTCACTGGTGTTCTCGCAGGAAGTCCGATGATCCTCACGGAGATTGTGCGGACCGTCACAGGGCGGGACGGGCCGGGACGCCACCCCAGGTCGGTTACTGTGTGAAGCGGTTATGGCGGATCAAGGAAGATCTTCCGGTGGACATCCCATGGAGGCAGTCGCAATGAGCCAGTCAGCTCCGGTCCGCGTCGTCATCGCGAAGCCCGGCCTGGACGGCCACGACCGGGGCGCGAAGGTCGTCGCGCGCGCCCTGCGCGACGCGGGCGTCGAGGTCATCTACACCGGTCTGCACCAGATGCCCGACCAGATCGTGGCCACCGCCATCCAGGAGGACGCCGACGCCATCGGCCTGTCGATCCTGTCCGGCGCGCACATGACGCAGTGCGCGAAGGTGATCGAGGTCCTGAAGGAGAAGGACGCCTCGGACATCAAGGTCTTCGTCGGCGGCATCATCCCCGAGGCGGACTTCCCGGCGCTCAAGGAGATGGGTGTCGTGGCGATCTTCACCCCGGGCACCTCCACGCAGCAGATCGTCGACTGGGTGAACGGGAACCTCGCGCACGCTGCCTGACATCGGGTGATCGCACGGCGTCACAAAGCCCGCTGTTCTTGTCGGTGGGCTGAAATAGTGTTCGGCCATGCAAGCAGAGCGGCGCGTAGCGTCTCCTCAACGGGCGGTGGTGGGAGGCGGGCGGGGAGAACGTTGGACCGCAGCCCAGGTCAACTCTCTGGCCCCGGACGCCGCGTCGCAGAAGGCGGGCGCGAAGCTCGGGGTTCCGGGTCCGTGGTCGGGCACCGGGTATCTGGACTCCGAGCGGTTGTTGTGGGGGGACTGCAAAGGCAGCGGGAGCAAGCCGTACCAAGTGACCGTCTCCGTGGCGGACTCGGACACGGCGTATCAATGCACCTGTCCCAGTAGGAAGTTCCCGTGTAAGCACGCGCTCGGCCTGCTGCTGTTGTGGGCGGCGGGTTCGATCGCGGAGACCGACGTGCTTCCCGAGCGCGTCGAGGTCTGGGCGGAGTCCCGGCGCGACCGGGCGGAGAAGTCCGCGGCCCGCAGCGCCGCCAAGGCCGAGAAGGTCGCCGCCGACCCCGAGGGCGCCGCCAAGCGCGCCGCGCAGCGGGCCGAGCGGATCGGCAACGGCCTGGCCGACCTCGACCGCTGGCTCACCGACCAGATCGCGGCCGGCATCAGCGACTCCGCGACGCTGTCCTACAGCGCCGTGGACCCGGTCGCCAAGCGGCTCGTGGACGCGCAGGCGCCCGGCGTGGCGGGCCGGGTCCGGACCCTGGCCTCCGCGCGCTCCTCCTCCGGCGACGCCTGGCCGGACGCGGTCCTGGCCGAGTTCGCCCGGCTGCACCTGCTGTGCCAGGCCTGGACCCGGCTGGCCGAGCTGCCGCCGGCGATGCAGGACACCGTGCGGCGGCGGATCGGGATCTCGGTGGACGCCGACGCGGTGCGCCGCGACGGCGAGCGGGTCGCCGACCGCTGGCACGTCCTGGGCTCCCGCGACCGCGCCGCCGACAAACTCACCGAGCGCCGGATCTGGCTGCGCGGCGCCGAGAGCGGCCGGACCGCGATGCTGCTGGCCTTCGGCGCCATGCAGCAGGCGCCGGCGCTGGCGCTGCCGGTCGGCGCCGTCTATCAGGCCGAGATGGTGTTCCACTCCGAGGTGCTTCCGCTGCGGGCGCAGATGGAGACCGGGGAAATCGCCACGATGGGAGCCTCGCCGGCCGGCGCGACCTTGCAGGCCGCGGCCGACGCCTTCGCCGACGCCCTGGCCGCCGATCCATGGCAGGACGGCTGGCCGGTCGTCGTCGCGGACGCGGTCCCGGACCGGGACGGCGAACTCGCCGACGCCGAGGGCCGCCGCGTCCCGCTGATCTGCGAGGACGCCGCCCTGTGGCGGCTGCTCGCGGTCTCCGGCGGGCATCCGGTGACCGTGTTCGGCGAGTACACCGACGCGGGGCTGCAACCGCTCACCGTCTGGGCCGCCGAGGCGGCGGTCGCGCTGTGAACAGATCAGCGAAGGGCCCTGCGAAGGGCGCCCCGAGACGGCCGGTGATTAGGGAATTTCAGGGTATTGCCACGGACCCCGTAAGTTGTCAGTGGCGTGGTGCACAATCTGTGGACATCAGTGCGAAGGCTGTGGGGATCTCCTACTCGGCGGAAGCGCGGTGAGCACCATGAACGAAGCCTCCCATCAGACCGGTTCCGAGGTCTGGCAGGACCTTGTCTCGACGGCCTTGGTCGGCACCGACCGTCGCACCCCGCCGGCCGCCGGAGATTTCGCCGCGCCCGGTGACAGCCCGGCCGCGGCCCTGTTGAGCTCGGCCGCGCTCATGAGCGCGTGGCGGCGCGCCGGCAACGCCGGCTCGGCGTACTCCGCGGTGCTGGTCGGCGACCAGGACACCGAGAGCTCCGGCGCCGAGGGCGCCGAAGGCACGGGTTCGGCCGGCGCGCCCGCTGCCAAGTCGGCGGCGCTCGACGCGCGTCCGCTGCTGCCGACCGCGACCTCGGCCCGCCTCACGGCGCTCGTGGCGTCCCGCTCCGAAGCGCTCCCGGAGTACCTGGGCGCCGCCGCCAAGACCGGCTGCCGCGCGCCCGCCGAGCTGCTGCCGCCGCTGTTCGACTACGCCCGCGGCAGCATCGCGGTGCGCGCCGACCTGATGAAGCTGGCCGGCCCGCGCGGGACCTGGCTGGCCAAGCAGAACCAGCAGTGGTCGACCTTCACCCGCTTCGCCGCCGCGCCGGATCCGGAAGCCTGGCTCTCCGAGAAGCCGCATGAGCGCGTCGGCTACCTGAACTGGTTCCGCGGCAAGGACCCGGCCTCGGCTCGGGTGCTGGTGGAGGAGGCGTGGACGCAGGCCGGTCTGAGCGCCGAAACCCGCGCCGCCTACGTCGAGGCGCTGGCCGTGGGCCTTGGCGCCGAGGACGAGCAGTTCCTCGAATCAGCCCTGGACGACAAGTCCCGCCAGGTCCGCGCCGAGGCCGTGCGCCTGCTGGCCACGCTGCCCTCGTCCCGGTTCGCCGAGCGCATGACCGCGCGCCTGCACGAGCGCGTCCAGGTGGCCGTCGAGGGGACCGCGGTCCTGGTCACGCTCAAGGACAAAACCGACGCGGACGCCGAGCCGGCGAACCCCGCCGAGCCCACTGAGGACCAGATCCGCGACGGCATCGGCGAGGGCTGGGTGCAGACCGAGGAGGAGCGGCGGCTGGCCCGGATGCAGCCCTCGTACTGGCTCGAAGACCTCATAGCCTCGGCGCCCCTGGCGGCGTGGGAGCACTACGGCCTCTCGCCCGCCGAGCTGCTGCGCGCCACGGCCGCGAACCGCTGGGAGGCCAACGCCTGCCACCGCGGCTGGCGCTCGGCGACGCTGCGGCAGAAGGACTCGCGCTGGGCTGAGGCGTTCTGCGCCGTCAACGCCTCCAGCGAGATGCTCGAGCTGCTCTCGGAGGAGGCCGCCGAGCGCTGGTGTCTGGCCGTCGTGGCGAGCCACCGGTCGCAGTACTCGATCCACAGCGCCCCGATCATCCTCAGCCGCCTGGGACGCCCCTGGCCGGACGCGGTGTGCCAGGCCCTGCTCGACTCGATCCCGGCGTACCTGCCGAACGCGACCCGCAACGACGTGGCGCGCTTCTTCGGCATGGACAACCTGGCGGGCCGCTGGATGCCGCCGTCGTTCGCGGACGCGGTCGCGGCCAAGGGCGAGCAGATCCGCGCCGAGCTGCCGTTGTGGGCCGAGGACCTGGACGACCTCGCGGCGATGCTGCGGGACCGGGCTCTGATGCTCGCAGAGCTGGACTCTGTCTAAACGATCTGCGTCGAACGATCTGGACCCTGTCCGAATCCTTCCCCCAAGGTGGACCCTTGAGTAGGTACCGCCTTGCCGAAAACCGAAAGTTGCCTGCCATGTCTGAGACCGTTCTCCGCCAGCACGCCGAGCACGCCTTCGCCGGCGAACTGGAGGCGCTGCGCAAAGCCGACGCCGACTCCGGCCGCCCCAAGCCGCCGCGCTGGAAGCTCTCGCCGTGGGCGGTCGCGACCTACCTGCTCGGCGGCACCTTGCCGGACGGCACCGCCATCACCGCGAAGTACATCGGCCCGCGCCGCATCGTCGAGATCGCCATCGCCACCCTGGCCACCGACCGCGCGCTGCTGCTGGTCGGCGTCCCGGGCACGGCGAAGACCTGGGTCTCCGAGCACCTGGCCGCGGCCGTCTCCGGCGACTCGACGCTGCTGGTGCAGGGCACGGCGGGCACGCCGGAGGAGGCCATGCGCTACGGCTGGAACTACGCGCAGCTGCTGGCCCACGGTCCCTCGCGCGAGGCGCTGGTCCCCAGCCCGATGATGCGCGCGATGGCCACCGGCGCGATCGCCCGCGTCGAGGAGCTGACCCGGATCCCGGCCGACGTGCAGGACACGCTGATCACGATCCTGTCGGAGAAGACGCTGCCGATCCCCGAACTCGGCGAGGAGACCCAGGCCGAGAAGGGCTTCAGCGTCATCGCCACCGCGAACGACCGCGACAAGGGCGTCAACGACCTGTCCTCGGCGCTGCGCCGCCGGTTCAACACCGTGGTCCTGCCGCTGCCGGCCACCGCCGAGGAGGAGATCGAGATCGTCTCCCAGCGGGTGAAGTCCCTCGGCAGAGCGCTGGAACTGCCGGAGGTCCCGGCCGCGCACGAGGAGATCCGCCGCGTGGTGACCGTCTTCCGCGAGCTGCGCGGCGGGCTGACCGAGGACGGCAAGACCAAGCTGAAGACCCCCTCGGGCACGCTGTCCCCGGCCGAGGCGATCTCGGTGGTGGCCGGCGGCATCGCGCTGGCCGCGCACTTCGGCGACGGCACGCTGCGCCCGGCCGACGTCGCCGCCGGCATCCTCGGCGCGGTGGTGAAGGACACCTCGACCGACAAGCTGGTCTGGCAGGAGTACCTGGAGACCGTCGCCCGCGGCCGCGACGGCTGGACCGACTTCTACCGCAGCTGCCGCGAGGTCAGCGCCTGATGACCGTCACCTTGCTGGGGATCCGCCATCACGGACCCGGATCGGCGAGGGCGGTCGCGGCGGCACTGGCGGAGCTGAAGCCCGACGTGATCCTCATCGAGGGACCGCCGGAAGCCGACGCGCTGATCCCGCTCGCCGCCCACCCCGCGATGCGCCCGCCGGTCGCGCTGCTGGTCTACGCCGACGCCGATCCCTCACGAGCCGGCTTCTGGCCCTTCGCCGAGTTCAGCCCGGAGTGGGTCGCGATCCGGCACGGCGTCGCCGACGACATCCCGGTCCGCTTCATCGACCTTCCCTCGGGCCACCGATTTGCCGAACTCCCAGAAGTGCCGGAGGTCCCGGAAGATCAGGACACTGGAGAGCCCGATGCCGAGAACCATCCGGAACCGGCAGTCCAATTGCAGCGCACCGACCCCATCGCCGCGCTGGCCACCGCCGCCGGCTACGACGACCCCGAGCGCTGGTGGGAAGACGTCGTCGAGCAGCGCGCCGACGGCTCCTTCTCCGCCCTGGACTCCTTCGCCGCGATCGCCGACGCGATGACCGCGGTGCGCGACCGGGCCCGTCCGGAGGACGAGCAGCGCGAGGCGTACATGCGCCAGTGCGTCCGCGAGGAGGTCAAGGCCGGCCGTCAGCGCATCGCAGTGGTCTGCGGCGCCTTCCACGTCCCGGCCCTGGCCGCGATCGGCCCGGCCGCCCCGGACGCCAAGCTTCTCAAGGAGCTGCCGAAGAAGGCGAAGACCACCGCGACCTGGGTCCCGTGGACCCACGGCCGGCTGTCCTTCCGCTCCGGCTACGGCGCCGGCATCGAGTCGCCGGGCTGGTACCACCACCTGTTCACGGCTCCGGACCGGGTCGTCGAGCGCTGGCTCGCCCGCGTCGCCGAGCTGTTCCGCGCCGAGGACCTGCCGGTCTCCTCCGCGCACCTGATCGAGGCCACGCGGCTGGCCGAGACGCTGGCCACCCTGCGCGGCCGCAGCCTGGCCGGGCTGACCGAGGTCACCGAGGCCGTGCAGTCGGTGCTGTGCGGCGGCTACGACACCCAGATGGCGCTGGTCCGGGACAAGCTGGTGATCGGCGAGGACCTCGGCGAGGTGCCGCCGGACGTGCCGGTGGTGCCGCTGGCCGCCGACCTGGCGCGGGAGCAGAAGCGGCTGCGCTTCGGGCCCAAGCCCGGCCAGACCGAGGCGAAGCTGGACCTGCGCAAGCCCCACGACGGCGAGAAGTCGCGGCTGCTGCACCGGCTGAACATCCTCGGCATCCCGTGGGGCGCGCTGGGCCGGTCGCAGGGCAGCGGCACCTTCTGGGAGACCTGGTCGCTGGACTGGCAGCCGGAGTTCGCGGTGAAGCTGGTCGAGGCGGCGATCTGGGGCACCACCGTGGCCTCGGCGGCCTCGGCGAAGTCCGCGGACCTCGCGACGAACGCCGAGCAGCTGGCCGGGATCACCGACGTCGTCGAGGCCTGCCTGCTCGCCGACCTGCCGGACGCGCTGGACCCGATCATGACCCTGCTGGCCGACCGCGCCGCCGTGGACACCGACGTCGCGCACCTCGCCGACGCCCTGCCCGCGCTGGCCAGAACCCTGCGGTACACCGACGTCCGCGGCACCGACACCGCCGCGCTGCGCAAGGTCGCCGACACCCTCGTGGTCCGTATCGCGCTCGGTTTCCCGCAGGCCTGCTCGGGCCTGGACGAGGACGGCGCGCAGAAGATGCGGGCCCGGATGGACAACACGCACCAGGCCGTCGGGCTGCTCGACGACGCCGCCGCGAGCGACGAGTGGTACCGCGCCATGCGCCTGGTCGCCGACCGCGAGGGCATGACCGGACTGCTCTGCGGCCGCGCGGTGCGGCTGCTCTACGACGCCTCCAAGATCGACGGCGACGACCTGAGCCGCCGCATGGGCCTGGCGCTGACCCCGGGCGTGCCGCCGGCCGAGGCCGCGGCCTGGCTGGACGGCGTGCTGTCCGGCGGCGCGATGCTGCTGATCCACGACCCGGTGCTGCTGGGCCTGCTGGACCGCTGGATCGCCGGGATCCCGGCGGACACCTTCACCGACGTGCTGCCGCTGCTGCGCCGCACGTTCTCGAACTTCGAGGGCCCGGAACGCCGCAAGATCGGCGAGCTGGCCCGGACCGCCGGCGCCGCGCCGGCGGCCGGAGTCTCGGCCGGCGCCGAACGGCCCGGCTTCGACCGGGCCCGCGCCGACCGCGCGCTGCCGGTCGTCCGGATGCTGCTGGGGATCAAGGGGACCACAGATGCCTGACACGCTGGAAACCGCCGACGACGAGCGCATGCGGCGCTGGCGCCTGGTCCTCGGCGGGGACGACGACGGCACCGGCGCCAAGCTGACCGGCCTGGACCTGGAGATGGACAAGGCGCTGGCAGTGCTCTACAACAAGGGCGGCTACGAGACCGGCGCCGGCGCGGTCACCACCCGCAGCCGGGGGCGCGGCGGGCAGCAGGCACAGCGCAGCGCCGGGCTCGGGGCGTCCTCGCCCCAGGTCGCGCGCTGGCTCGGCGACATCCGCGGCTACTTCCCGCAGACCGTCGTGCAGATCATGCAGCGCGACGCCATCGACCGCCTGAACCTGCGCCAGCTGCTGCTGGAGCCGGAGATGATGGAATCGGTCGAACCGGACGTGCATTTGGTCGGCACGCTGCTGTCGCTGAACCACCTGATGCCGGCCGAGACCAAGGAGACCGCGCGCCAGGTGGTGCGCAAACTGGTCGAGGACCTGGAGCGGCGGCTCGGCGCCAAGCTGCGCGCCACGGTCAGCGGCGCGCTGGACAAGAGCACGCGCACCAGCCGTCCCCGGCACAGCGACATCGACTGGGGACGCACCATCCAGGCGAACCTCAAGAACTACCTGCCCGAATACCGCACGATCGTGCCCGAGCGGCTGGTCGGCTACGCGCGCAAGGAACGCGCGGTCAAACGCGACGTGGTGCTGGCGATCGACCAGTCCGGCTCGATGTACGCCTCGGTGGTCTACGCCTCGGTGTTCGGCGCCGTGCTGGCGTCCCTGAAATCGCTGAAGACCTCGCTGGTGGTGTTCGACACGGCGGTGGTGGACCTGACCCCGCAGCTGACGGACCCGGTGGACGTGCTGTTCGGCACGCAGCTCGGCGGCGGCACGGACATCAACCGTGCGATCGCCTACAGCCAGTCGCTGATCAGCCGCCCGACGGAGTCCATCTTCATCCTGATCTCCGACCTCTATGAAGGCGGCGTCCGCCGCGAGATGCTGCGCCGGGTCGCGGAGATGACGGCGGCCGGCACACAGGTCATCGTGCTGCTCGCGCTGTCCGACGAGGGCGCGCCGTCCTACGACCGGGAGAACGCCTCGGCGCTGGCGGCGCTGGGCGTGCCGGCGTTCGCCTGCACGCCGGACAAGTTCGGCGACCTGATGGCGGCGGCGATCCAGCGGCAGGATCTCGGCAAGTTCCTGGAGCAGTAGGCAAGCGCGAGCTTTCCCCAGTGACGCGACCTCATGCTGCTTATACGGTGTGCGCTATGCGGAGAAGCGGGGGAGCTGCGCGGCTGGGTTCCCGGCGCTCATGAGATCGTTGAAGGCGGTCGTCGATGGAGACGGCCCTTACCGCGCGACAGGAGTACACCGATGACTGGCGGCAATCTGACCCGCGACGAGGCGGAGGAGCGGGCCCGGCTGGTGAGCGCCGAGCACTACGCCGTCGAGCTCGATCTGACGCGCGGCGAGACCACGTTCGGGTCGCGGAGCACCATCACCTTCGGCTGCTCCGAGCCCGGCGCCGCCACCTTCGTCGACCTGCTGGCGCCGGCCGTGCGCAGCGTGACGCTCAACGGCGAGGCACTGGACCCGGCCGAGGTGTTCGACGGCGCGCGCGTGCACCTGAGCGGTCTGCGGACACAGAACGTCGTCGTCATCGACGCCGATGCCGCCTACAGCCGCACCGGCGAAGGCCTGCACCGCTTCGTCGACCCGGTGGACGGCGAGGTGTATCTGTACACCCAGTTCGAGCCCGCCGACTCGCGGCGGCTGTTCGCGAACTTCGAGCAGCCGGACCTCAAGGCGCGCTTCCAGCTCACCGTCACCGCCCTGGCGCGGTGGCGGGTGTGGTCCAACGAGACCCTGGAAGAGCTGTCACAGGGCGCGGACGGCGCGAACACCTGGCGCTTCAACGCCACCGAGCCGATCTCCACCTACATCACCGCGGTCGTGGCCGGCGACTACCACGTCGTCGAGGACGAGCACACCGTCCGCCTCCCGGACGGCTCGGACCTGCTGATCCCGGTCAGCGCGATGGTCCGCAAGTCCCTGGCACCCTATTTCGACGCCGCCGCGATCCTCGAGGTCACCAAGGCCGGGCTGGACTTCTACCACCGGATCTTCGACTACCCCTACCCCTTCGGGAAGTACGACTCCGCCTTCGTGCCCGAGTACAACCTCGGCGCCATGGAGAACCCCGGTCTGGTCACCTTCAACGAGCGCATGATCTTCCGCTCCAAGACCACCGACGCCTCCTACCAGAACCGCGCCGAGACGATCATGCACGAGATGGCGCACATGTGGTTCGGCGACCTGGTCACCATGAAGTGGTGGGACGACCTGTGGCTCAAGGAGTCCTTCGCGGACTTCATGGGCGCCTACGCGCTGACCCACGCCACCCGCTGGGAGCGCGCCTGGGTCTCCTTCGCCACCGGCCGCAAGGCTTGGGCCTACCGCCAGGACCAGCTGCCGACGACGCATCCGATCGTCGCCGACATCCGCGACTTGGAAGACGCCCGCCTCAACTTCGACGGCATCACCTACGCCAAGGGCGCCTCGGTGCTCAAGCAGCTGGCCGCCTACGTCGGCGAGGAAGCGTTCCTGGAAGGCGCTCGCCGCTATTTCCAGCGCCACGCCTTCGGCAACACGACCCTGGACGACCTGCTCGCCACGCTGGAGGAGACCTCCGGCCGGGACCTGAAGACGTGGTCCAAGGCGTGGCTGGAGACCGCGGGTGTCAATACCCTGACTGTCGAGACGGAGACCGGCGCCGACGGCGTGGTGACCGCCGCGGGCATCGCGCAGAGCGCTGTCCCGGAGTTCCCGACCCTGCGTCCGCACCGCATCGCAGTGGGCTGCTATTCCACGAACCCGGCGACCGGCGCGGTGGAGCTGGTGGAGCGGATCGAGCTGGACGTCGACGGCGCGCGCACCGAGCTGCCGCAGCTGGTCGGCAAGCCGCTGCCGGGTCTGGTCCTGCTCAACGACCTGGACCTGACCTACGCCAAGATCCGCTTCACCCCGGCGGAGTTGGACGCCTTCGAGGCCGGCGGCCTCGCGGCGCTGCCGGACGCCATGGCGCGTGCGCTGGCCTGGTCCGGCGTCTGGCACATGACCCGCGACGCGGCGATGTCCGGCCGCCGCTTCATCGCGATCGTGCTGCGCAACATCGAGGCCGAGTCCGACATCAGCGTCGTGCAGAACCTGTTGCGCCAGCTGCGATTGGTGCGCGGGGAGTACCTGGACCCGGCGCACCGCCCGGCCGCCGACGCCGAGATCTCCACACGCTTCTGGGACTTGCTGGCGGCGGCTGCGTCCGGCAGCGACCACCAGGTCGCCTTCGCCTACGGCGCGGTGCGCGGCGCGACTCAGGACTCGGATTTCGCCAAGCTCAAGGAGCTGCTGTCCGGCGAGCTGTCCTTCGACGGGCTGACCGTGGATCAGGACCTGCGCTGGGCGATCATCGAGACGCTGGCCGCGGCGGGTCTGGACGATGACAGCGTCCTGGCCGACCGCGAGGCGGCGACCGACGACACCTCCGACGGCCGCCGGCACCGGGCCGCCGCCCGCGCGGCGCGCCCGCTCGCCGAGGCCAAGGCCGAGGCCTGGCGGCTGGTCGTCGAGACACCCGATCAGCCCAACGACCTGATCGGCGCCGTGCTGGCCGAGTTCTACCAGGTCGGCGCGCACGAGCTGGCCGAGCCGTACGTCGGGCCCTACTTCGACGGGCTGGCGGCGGTGTGGGCCGAGCGCAGCATCCAGAACGCCGAGCGGCTCGTCAGCGGCGGCTTCCCGTGGCCGCTGGCCTCGCCGGAGCTGCTCGCGCGGACCGATGAGTGGCTGGCCTCGGACGCCGCGAAGGCGCCGGCGCTGCGGCGCCTCGTGCTGGAGGCGCGGGACGACGCGGCCAGGGCGCTCCGGGCGCGGGAGTGCGACCGGAACGCATAGCAAGACCTCCGGCTCCGGCTCAACTCCACTGGTCCCGTCTCGCATGTCGGGACCAGTGGCGGGTCCCTCATGTGCCCGAATTCACACCCCTGGTGTTCGCCTCCCGGTTCGTGATCTGGCAGCGCACCGGACTACCCTGCGATGAGGTGGACGGCATCCGCGCTTCCCGTGGCGGTAGCCGTACCGGAATCTTCCTTTGAGGGACGGACGCGTGGATCTTTTCGAGTACCAGGCGAGGGACATCTTCGCTAAGCACGGTGTGCCGGTGCTGGGCGGCGAAGTGGCCGAGACCCCGGAGCAGGCGGAAGCCGCTGCCGAGAAGCTGGGCGGCCGGGTGGTCGTCAAGGCCCAGGTGAAGGTCGGCGGCCGCGGCAAGGCCGGCGGCGTGAAGCTGGCCGAGGGCCCGGCCGACGCCAAGGAGAAGGCCGCCGCGATCCTGGGCATGGACATCAAGGGCCACACGGTCCACAAGGTGATGCTGGCCCAGACCGCCGAGATCGAGGCGGAGTACTACGTCTCCTTCCTGCTGGACCGGTCCAACCGCACCTTCCTGGCGATGGCCAGCGTCGAGGGCGGTATGGAGATCGAGGAGATCGCGGTCTCCAAGCCCGAGGCGCTGGCGAAGGTCCCGGTCGACGCCGCGGCCTACCACGAGGGTCTGTCGCAGGAGAAGGCCGACGAGATCGTCAAGGCCGCGAACTTCCCGCACCACGTGGCCGACCAGGTCGCCGCGACGCTGGTGACCCTGTGGGACGTCTTCGTCAAGGAGGACGCCACCCTGGTCGAGGTCAACCCGCTGGTGAAGACCAAGGCCGGCAAGATCGTGGCGCTGGACGGCAAGGTCTCGCTGGACGAGAACGCCTCCTTCCGCCACGAGGACCACGAGGCGCTGGAGGACAAGGCCTCGGCGGACCCGCTGGAGGCCAAGGCCAAGGCCAAGCACCTGAACTACGTCAAGCTCGACGGCGAGGTCGGCATCATCGGCAACGGCGCGGGCCTGGTCATGTCCACCCTGGACGTGGTCGCCTACGCCGGGGAGAAGCACGGCAACGTCAAGCCGGCCAACTTCCTGGACATCGGCGGCGGCGCCTCGGCCGAGGTCATGGCCAACGGTCTGGACATCATCCTGAACGACCCGGCGGTGAAGTCGGTGTTCGTCAACGTCTTCGGCGGCATCACCGCGTGCGACGCGGTGGCCAACGGCATCGTCGAGGCCTTCAAGCTGCTCGGCGCCGAGGCCGGCAGCAAGCCGCTGGTCGTCCGTCTGGACGGCAACAACGCCGAGCTGGGCCGCCAGATCCTGGTGGACGCCAAGCTGCCCGGCGTGGAGCAGGTCGACACGATGGACGGCGCCGCGGACCGCGCGGCCGAGCTGGCGAACGCGCGCTAAGGGGTTTGCAGAGAAATGGCTATCTTCCTCACTGAGAACTCCAAGGTCATCGTCCAGGGCATGACCGGCTCCGAGGGCATGAAGCACACCAAGCGCATGCTGGCCTCGGGCACCCAGATCGTCGGCGGCGTGAACCCGCGCAAGGCCGGCACCGCCGTCGACGTCGACGGCACCGAGGTCCCGGTGTTCGGCACCGTGGCCGAGGCGATGAAGGAGACCGGCGCGGACGTGTCCGTGGTCTTCGTCCCGCCGGCGTTCACCAAGGCCGCCGCGCTCGAGGCGGTCGACGCCGAGATCGAGCTGTGCGTCATCATCACCGAGGGCGTGCCGGTCCACGACACCGCCGAGGTGTGGGCGTACAACCTGGCCAAGGGCGCCAAGACCCGGATCATCGGCCCGAACTGCCCCGGCCTGATCACCCCCGGCAAGTCCAACGCCGGCATCATCCCGGCGACGATCACCAAGGCCGGCAAGATCGGCCTGGTGTCCAAGTCCGGCACCCTGACCTACCAGATGATGTACGAGCTGCGGGACTTCGGCTTCTCCACCGCGGTCGGCATCGGCGGCGACCCGGTCATCGGCACCACGCACATCGACTGCCTGCAGGCGTTCCAGGACGACCCGGACACCGCGGCGATCGTGATGATCGGCGAGATCGGCGGCGACGCCGAGGAGCGCGCGGCGGCCTACATCAAGGAGCACATCACCAAGCCGGTGGTCGGCTACGTCGCGGGCTTCACCGCCCCCGAGGGCAAGACCATGGGCCACGCCGGCGCCATCGTCTCCGGCTCGGCGGGCACCGCCCAGGCCAAGCAGGAGGCCCTGGAGGCAGTGGGCGTGAAGGTCGGCAAGACGCCGTCCGCGACCGCCCAGCTGATGCGCGAGATCATGCAGGCGCTGTAAGGGCTCTGTTTCAGGTTCTGTTTCAGGTTCTGTCCCGCCGGCCTCGGTCGCGCTTCGAGCGCGGCCGAGGCCGGCGGCGTTTCCCGGTCCGTCAGCCGGCGGCCAGACGCTCCAGCAGAAGCAGCCCGCCGATGGCGATCATCATGACGCCGGACACCCGAGTCACGGCCCGCCCCGCCGCCGGCCGGGTCGTCAGCAGGGTGCGGGCGAGCACGCCGACCCCGAGGTAGACCACGGTGCACGCGGTCATGTGCAGCGCGCCGAGCAGTCCGATCTGAGCGGAGACGGGCCAGCCGTTCGCGGGCCTGATGAACTGCGGGAACAGCGAGAAATACAACAGCAGCGCCTTGGGATTCAGGCTACTGATTCCCGCTCCCTTGACCATGATCTGTCTGCGCGTGACAGACATCGCCGACGCATCCTCTACTGAGGCGCCGAGCACCGCCGGCTGCGAGAGCACGCCCCAGCCGAGCCACACCAGATACCCGGCACCGGCGACGGTCAGCACGGTGAGCACCGCCCCCGAACTCGCGACCGCCACGGCCAGCCCCGCCACGGCGAGCAGGGTGTATCCCGCGTATCCGGCGATCAGCCCAGCGACCGCGGGGACGACCGACCGGTCCCGCAGCCCCGCGGCGATCACGAAGGCCCAGTCCGCGCCGGGAGTGAAAACCAGCAGCAGATCGACGGCCAGAAAGGCGGTCAGCATCTTCGGATCCATGGGTCGTTCCCCTCCAGCGGTCTCTTTGAGGGGAGATTAGGCGTGGAGTGCCGAAAAGTGTTTCCAACTTCTCCTCAGAATCCCGCATCCTGAGGGAGAATCCACTCATGGACGCCGTGGATCGGAAGATTCTCACCGAGCTGCAAAACGACGGCCGCCTGACGGTGACCGAACTGGCCGCCCGGATCCAATTGAGCGTGTCGCCCTGCCACCGCCGCCTGCGCGACCTCGAGCGCGCCGGAGTGATCCGCGGCTACCGCGCCGTCGTCGACCCGGCCGCCGTCGGCCTGGACTTCGAAGCCATCGTCTTCGCCACCCTGCGCGGTTCGGGCGGAGACACCGTCACGGCGTTCGAGGAGGCAGTGGCCGCCATCCCGCACGTGATCCAAGCGCAGCGGCTCTTCGGCGAACCCGACTACCTCCTGCGCGTCGCGACCACCGACCTCGCAGCCTTCCAGCAGCTCTACGATCAGCGCCTGGCCAGGCTCCCCGGCGTACAGCGCCTCACCTCCACGCTCGTCATGAAGCACGTCGTCAGCGACCGCCCGTTGCCCGCCTAGTCGGCGCGAGTCGCGCCGCCAGCGCTGTGTATCAGCGCCGCGCCAGGCTGCTGGGCGTGCCGCCGCCTTTCCCAGGTTGCGCCGCCAGCGCTACGAAGCAGCGCCTGGCCGTACTTCCCGCTGCCCGTCGCGCCAGGCTGCCCGGCGTGCCTGCCCGTTTAGCCGCCCCACCCTGTCCTGTCCTGCCCTTCCCTGCCGCCGCCTTTCCCCGGTTGCGCAGCGGGTTACGCCGCCGGGGTGAATCCCCGCCGCGCCCCCGGTGAGGCGTGCAGCGCAGCCCGGGTCGTGGCGGATCCGCTGGCCAGAGTGGGGGGATGCGCGATGAGACCGATCCCCGCAGCGCCGTCGACGCCGGGCCGGACCGCAGCTGGGTGGCCGAGCAGCTGGCGGCGGCGCGGGCACGGCAGGAGCCGGACGGGGAACCGTCGGCTCCGGCGCTCGGGGAGGCGCTGCGCGAGCTGGCCGCCGACTGGGGCGAGGCGCTGGTGGTCGCGTGGAACGGACCCCATGGCCGGGACCTGCGCCTGGCGGTGCGGGCCGCGACGCACGCCGCCCTGGCCGCCGTCGCGAGCTGGCTGGCCGCCGTCACCCTCTGCGTGACCGTCTGGCTGGTCTCCGCCCCCGACACCGCGGGCATCGTCAGCCCGCTGCGGGTCGGCGGCCAGCTCTGGCTGCTCGGCCACCACGCCGCGCTGGACGTCCCGGCCGGCCGCATCGCGCTGGCGCCGCTTGGCTTCACCGCGCTGTTGGTGCTCGCGCTGTGGCAGACGACTGTCGCGCCTATCGCTAGACCGGCGCAGATCGCTTACACCGCCTTCGGCGCCGCGACCGGCTACTGCCTGGTGGCCGCGCTCGTGGCGGCCGCGGCGGCGACCAGCGACGTGCGGCCGGATACCGCGCAGGCGGTGTTGTTCGCGGTGCTGTTCGGCGGACTCGTGCCGACGGCGGCGCGCTGGCGGCGGATCGCCGGGTTCTGCGACGCGCCGGCCTGGGTTGGTACAGCCGCGCGGGCGGCGACGGCAGCCGGCGCGGTGCTGGTCGCCGGGGGAGCGGCCACGCTGGCCGCCACCCTCGTCGCCCACCTGCCGGAAAGCGGCTGGCCGCGCGGGATCGCCGACGCCGCCGGCATGTTCCTGCTCAGCCTCGCCGTGCTGCCGAACGCGGCCGCCTGGACGATGGCGTACGTGCTCGGACCGGGGTTCGCGGTCGGCACGGGAACCGGTGTCAGCGTGCTGAGCGCGAAGATCGGCGCGCTGCCGGTGTTCCCGATGCTCGGCGCACTGCCGCGCGACGGCAGCCGGACCTTGCCCTACGACCTGGCGTTCCTCGCGGTACCGGTGGCGGCCGGAGTGGTGCTCGCGCTGGTCGTGATGCGCGGCATTCGAGGGTCCCTCGGCAACCGGATGCGCGCGCTCGGCGCGGCGTCGGTGGTCGTCGCGCTGTTCGCCGGACTAGCCGCGACACTGTCCGGCGGACCGTTGGCCGGCGGACGGATGGCGACGCTGGGACCCTCCGGCTGGCGCACGGCGGTGGCCGCGCTCGTTCTGCTGGGGGTGAGCGCAGGCGTTGTAGTGCTGACGCCGCCATCGGTCGTGGCTGTCAGAGGGCTGTCTTTGAGGCGCGCGCTGGACGCCGTGGCTGAACGCCTGCCCCGGCGCCGGGTCGAAACAGGACCCGAAATCACGCTTCCGGTGTTCGAGCCGCTTCCGGAAGTCCAGGCCGAAGAAGCCGAAGAAGCCGAAGAAGCCGAAGAAGCCGAGGAGCCTCAGGAACTCGGCGATGAAGCCGATCTGCCCGAGCCCGAATCTGAGCCCGATGACCCTGCTGACCAGGTCGAGGAAGAGCCAGCCGAGGCCGAGCAGCCTGAAGAACAGCAAACCGATCTGTCCGAGCCCCAGCCCGAATAAGGCCTACCTCAGCGCGAGGTCGACATCCCCGTGGTGTTCTCCAGCTGCGTCAGGCACACCTTTTGCGCGACCTGGGTGTTCGCACCCTGCATGCACTTGGCGTAGTCCTTGAACGGCGTCCACCAGACGATCGAGGCGACCAGCAGCAGCCCCGCCAGTACGCCGGACACCGACGCGGAGACCATGCTCGCGGTGGCCTCCGAAGCACGCTGGTGCTTGAGCGCCGCGGTGCGCTGCGCCGAGATGGAGAGCACGAACGCCGCCACGGCGAACGCCAGCCCGGCGGCCGAGCCGACCACCCACGCCGGGAACGTCGCCAGACCCTGGTAGATCGCCAGCATGGTGCACGCCGTCGAGCCCAGAGACAGTCCCAGCGCCCAGCGGGTCTTCAGGTCGCGCTGCGGACGCTGCGGCGGCGGCTGCTCACGCTGGTCGCGGTAGCGGCGGTCGGGGTCCTCGCGCGGGTCCGGACGCCGGTCGACCGGGCCGTACCGGTTCGGGTCGCCCCACGGAGCGTGCGGCTGCTCCGGTTCGCGCGGACGCTCCGCACCCCACGGCTGCACCGGTCCCGGCCGCACCTGGCCGTACGGCTGGCGCGGCGGCGCGCCCCACGGCGAAGGCGGGACCTGGCGCTGCCGGTCGTGGGCGTCCTCGGGCGGCGGGGCGAAGGGGTTGTCCTCGATCGGAGCCGGAGCCGGAGCCGGAGCCGGAGCGGGTGCCGGAGCCGGAGCCGGAGTCGAAGCGGGCGCCGGTCCCGAAGCCGGTCCCGAACCCGAAGCCGCCGCATCCGGCGCCGCAGAGCCCTGCGGCACAGCATCCCGCACCGGCACTGCGTCCCGCACCGCATCTTGCACCATCTGGTCCGGCACAGCGTCCTGAACTGCCACAGCATCCTGCACCGGCACAGCGTCCTGAACCGCCACAGCGTCCCGAACCCCCACCGCATCCTGCGCGACCTGGTCCGGCACCGCGTCCGACACCGCCACCGCGTCCGCCGCGGTCGCAGCCGTCCCACCCTGCCCATCCGGCTCAGCGGCCCCGACGCCGCCGGCGCCGTGCCCGCTGTCCGTCGGCGTGGGCCGTTGCTCGGCGTCGGTCACGGAAGTCCTCCGGGTTATCGTGGACATGATCGGTTCATCGCTGGTCGGCTGGCGGGGAGAGCACCGTCCGCCCACTATCGTTGCCTATGGTGACCCCGCCCGTCCAAGTGGGTCGGGTCCGATCGGCAGACAACAGCAAACACCCCTATGAGGAGGCCGCGGTCGTGGTCCATCCCGAAGGAACGAAGAGCCCTCCGGGGCTCGTGCACCACCGCCCGGACAGGCCGGCGAGGATCGTGGTCCTCGTCTCCGGTTCGGGCACGAATCTGCAGGCGCTGATCGACGCGGAGAACGCCGAGAAGGCCCGCTCATCCGCCCCCGCGTTCGGCGCCACCGTCGTGGCCGTCGGCGCGGACCGCACGGACATCCAGGGCCTGGACCGTGCCGAACAGGCGGGCATCCCCACTTTCGCGCTCCGCGTGAAGGACTTCGCCACGCGCGCGGAGTGGGACCGGGCGCTGCGCGACAAGGTCGCCGAGTACGAGCCGGACCTGGTGGTCTCGGCCGGCTTCATGAAGCTGCTCGGCGCCGACTTCCTGGCCGCGTTCGACGGCCGCGTCATCAACACCCACCCCGCGCTCTCGCCGAGCTTCCCCGGCATGCACGGGCCGGCCGACGCGCTGGCCTACGGCGTGAAGGTCACCGGCTGCACCGTCTTCTTCGTCGCCGGCGGCGTCGACGACGGCCCGGTGGTGGCGCAGGCCGCCGTCCCGGTCGAGCCCGGCGACGACGTGGAGAGCCTGCACGAGCGCATCAAGACGGCGGAGCGGGCGCTGCTCGTGGACGTCGTGGGCCGGCTGGCCCGCCAAGGCTGGACCATCGACAACCGAAAGGTCACTTTCCAGTGAGCAGCTCCGTTGTGCCCCCGGGCGAGGACACCCGCCCGATCAAGCGCGCGCTGGTCAGCGTGTACGACAAGACCGGGCTGGCGGAGCTGGCCCGTGGCCTGCACGCCGCCGGGGTCGCTTTGGTCTCCACCGGCGGTTCGGCCAAGCTGATCCGCGACCTGGACCTCCCGGTCACCGAGGTCGCCGAGCTCACCGGCTTCCCGGAGTGTCTGGACGGCCGGGTCAAGACCCTGCACCCGAAGGTGCACGCCGGCATCCTGGCCGACCTGCGGCTGGAGGACCACCGCAAGCAGCTCGCCGAACTCGGCGTGGAGCCCTTCGACCTGGTGGTGGTGAACCTCTATCCGTTCACCCAGACCGTCGCCTCCGGCGCGAGCCCGGACGAGTGCGTCGAGCAGATCGACATCGGCGGCCCGTCGATGGTCCGCGCCGCGGCGAAGAACCACCCGAGCGTGGCCGTCGTGGTCAACCCGGGGAACTACGGCGCGGTCCTGGCCGCCGTGGACGGCGGCGGCTTCACCCTCGCGCAGCGCAAGCGCCTGGCCGCCGAGGCCTTCGCGCACACCGCCGAGTACGACGCCGCGGTGGCCGGCTGGTTCGCCTCGGCCTACGCCCCCGACGGGGAGTCCCGCTTCCCGGACTTCGTCGCCGACACCTACGCGCGCAAGGCCGTGCTGCGCTACGGCGAGAACCCGCACCAGGGCGCCGCGCTCTACGTCAACGGGGACGACCAGGACACCCTGGCCACCGCCGAGCAGCTGCACGGCAAGGAGATGTCCTACAACAACTACGTGGACACCGACGCCGCCATCCGCTCGGCCCACGACTTCGACGAGGCCTGCGTCGCGATCATCAAGCACGCCAACCCCTGCGGCATCGCGGTCAGCGCGGCCGGCGACATCGCCGAGGCGCACCGGCTGGCCAACGAGTGCGACCCGGTCTCGGCCTTCGGCGGCATCATCGCCGCCAACCGCACCGTCACCAACGCGATGGCGCTGCAGGTCAACGAGGTCTTCACCGAGGTCATCTGCGCGCCGGACTACGAGCCGGAGGCGCTGGAGACGCTGAAGACCAAGAAGAACATCCGCATTCTGAAGACCGCCGCCCGCAACCGCCGCGAGCTGGAGTTCCGCCAGATCTGCGGCGGCCTGCTGCTCCAGGACGGCGACCTGTACCAGGCCGAGGGCGACGACCCGGCGACCTGGACGCTGGCCTCCGGCGAGGCGGCCGACGAGCAGACCTTCGCCGACCTGGTCTTCGCCTGGCGCGCGATCCGCTCGGTGAAGTCCAACGCGATCCTGCTGGCCTCCGGCGGCGCCTCGGTCGGCGTCGGCATGGGCCAGGTGAACCGGGTCGACTCGGCCAAGCTCGCGGTCCAGCGGGCCGGAGACAAGGCGCACGGCTCGGTCGCGGCCTCCGACGCCTACTTCCCCTTCCCCGACGGCTTCGAGGTCCTGGCCGAGGCCGGGGTCAAGGCCGTGGTGCAGCCCGGCGGCTCGGTCCGCGACGAGCTGGTCATCGCCGCGGCGCGCAAGGCCGGCGTCACCATGTACATGACCGGCACCCGGCACTTCACCCACTAAGGAGGCGACGAGCATGACCGCACAGATCCTGGACGGCAAAGCCACTGCCGCCACCATCAAGGGCGAGCTGTCGGCGCGCGTGGAGGCGCTCAAGGCGCGCGACATCGTGCCGGGCCTGGCCACCCTGCTGGTCGGCGACGACCCGGCGTCCGCCTCCTACGTGCGCAGCAAGCACCGCGACTGCGCGCAGGTCGGCATCGCCTCCATCCAGCGCCAGCTGCCGGCGACGGCGTCCCAGGCGCAGGTCGCCGAGGCCGTGGCGGAGCTGAACGAGGACCCGGCGTGCACCGGCTACATCGTGCAGCTGCCGCTGCCCAAGGGCATCGACGAGAACGCGATCCTGGAGCTCGTCGATCCGAACAAGGACGCTGACGGCCTGCACCCGACCAACCTGGGCCGGCTCGTGCTCGGCGCCCCGGCGCCGCTGCCGTGCACCCCGCTGGGCATCGTGGAGCTGCTGCGGCGGCACGACGTGGCGATCGCCGGGGCGGAGGTGGTGATCGTCGGCCGCGGCATCACCGTGGGCCGGCCGCTGGGCCTGCTGCTGACCCGGCGCAGCGAGAACGCGACCGTGACGCTGTGCCATACCGGCACCCGCGACCTGGCCTTCCACACCCTGAAGGCGGACATCGTCGTGGCCGCCGCCGGCGTGCCGAACCTGATCACCGCCGACCTGGTCAAGCCGGGCGCGGCGGTGCTGGACGTCGGTGTCTCGCGCGGCGAGGGCGGGCTGGCCGGCGACGTGGCGGACGACGTGCGCGACGTGGCGGGCTGGGTGTCGCCGAACCCCGGCGGCGTCGGCCCGATGACCCGGGCGATGCTGCTGAACAACGTGGTGGAGATCGCCGAGCGAGGGCTGTGACCGATCGCTATTGACGGTTGATCAGATCACCCTTACAAGGGGGGACATGTCCGATGCTCATCGGGACCTGTCCCCCCTTGACGATTTCCCGTTCCATCAGACCTCGGAGTCGATGGCGCACGTCGCCACCTCCGACCGGAACTTCTACGACCGCTACTACTTCAACGTCCACCACTGCGCCGACGACCTGTTCATGGCCCTGGGTGTGGGGCAGTACCCGAACCTCGGCGTGACCGACGCCTTCGCCGCGGTCGTCCACAACGGCGTGCACCGCGTGGTCCGCGCCTCGCGCGAGCTGGGCAGCGACCGGGGCGACACCTCCGTGGGCCCGTTCGGCATCGAGGTGCTGGAGCCGCTGAACCGGCTGCGGGTGGTGCTGGAGCCGGGGGAGTACGAGCTCTCCTTCGACCTGACCTGGACCGGCTCGATCCCGGCGACCCGCGAGCCGCGGCAGTTCGTGCGGCGCAACGGCCGGGTGTGGATGGACTCGGTGCGGCTGGCGCAGACCGGGTACTGGGAGGGGACGCTGCGCATCGGCGAGGACGAACTCACCGTCACCCCCGCCACCTGGTGGGGATCGCGCGACCGCTCCTGGGGCATCCGGCCGGTCGGCGAGGCCGAGCCCGCCGGAATCGGCGGCAAGGACGGCGTGCCGCCGACCTTCCACTGGATCTACGCGCCGATGCAGTTCGACGACTTCTCGATCCTGGTGATCGCCCAAGAGGACGAGGACGGCGGCCGCGTCCTGGAGGAGGCGGTGAAGGTCTTCCGCGACGGCCGTCCCGCCGAAGCGCTGGGCCGCCCCGAGCTGGAGCTCCACTACACGCCCGGAACCCGCGACGTGGAGACCGCCGCGGTCCACTTCACCGGCCGGGCCGAGCGGGTCCGCGTGACCCAGCTGATCCCGCTGCACATGGCGGTCGGCAGCGGCTACGGCCTGGACGCCGACTGGCGGCACGGCATGTATCAGGGCCCGGACCTGGTGGTGCAGCAGGTGGTGATGCCGGCGGCCGAGGCGGCGGCGAAGTCCGGGATGTTCGGGATCACCGAGCGGCTCGCGCGCTTCGAGTACGACGGGCCCGAGGGCGTCCGGACCGGGTTCGGCCTGTTCGAGACGCTGTTCATCGGCGCGCACCGGCCCAGCGGGTTCGCCGACTGGCTGGCGGTGGCGCCGTAGCGCGCTCGTAGCGCGCTCGTTACAGATCACGGTCGTGGCGGGTCGGGCGGCGCGGATAGAGTTTGCCCATGGCAGTGAACAACCGTCCTCCGGGAGCCTCCTTCGGCCGATCGGTCGTCGCGGAGTGGCCGATCCTGGCGGTGCTGGCCGCGTTCGGCTTCGGCATGACGGTGATACTGCACGACGAGGTCTTCCAGGGCGCCGCGGTGATGGGCATGTCGCTGCTGCTGGCCGCCGGGCTGCGGCTGTTCCTGCCGACCCGGGTGGTCGGCACGCTGGCCGTCCGGCGCCGGGCGATCGACGTCAGCACCTACACGATCGTCGGCACGACGCTGGTGGTCCTGGGGCTGCTGGTGCAGGGGATCTTCTCGAACTGAGGGCCGTCTGTCGTGTTCGTCACGGTGCTTCCGGCTCCGCTTGGCGGCGGGCATATGCGGCCATGTATCTTGAGGTCGAGATAATTCCCGATCCGTAAGGACGATCCGCCATGGCCTACTCCGGTCCCAAGATCAAGGTCGCGAACCCCGTCGTCGAACTCGACGGCGACGAGATGACCCGGATCATCTGGCAGTTCATCAAGGACTCGCTGATCCTGCCCTACCTCGACGTCGACCTGAAGTACTTCGACCTGGGCATCGAGCACCGCGACGCCACGGACGACCAGGTCACCGTGGACGCCGCGAACGCGATCAAGCAGTACGGCGTGGGCGTGAAGTGCGCCACCATCACCCCGGACGAGGCGCGGGTCGAGGAGTTCGGCCTGAAGAAGATGTGGCGCTCGCCGAACGGCACCATCCGCAACATCCTCGACGGCGTGATCTTCCGCGAGCCGATCGTGATCAGCAACATCCCGCGCCTGGTCCCGGGCTGGACCAAGCCGATCGTCGTGGGCCGCCACGCCTTCGGCGACCAGTACCGCGCCACCGACCTGAAGGTCCCGGGCGAAGGCACGCTGACCTTGACCTTCACCCCGAAGGACGGCGGGGAGCCGGTCGAGCTCAACGTCTTCGACTTCCCGGGCTCGGGCGTCGCGCTGGCGATGTACAACCTGGACGAGTCGATCCGCGGCTTCGCCCGCGCCTCGATGCGCTACGGCCTCAACCGCGGCTACCCGGTGTACCTCTCGACGAAGAACACGATCCTGAAGGGCTACGACGGCCGCTTCAAGGACATCTTCCAGGAGGTCTTCGACACCGAGTTCAAGGCCGAGTTCGACGCCGCCGGCCTGACCTACGAGCACCGCCTGATCGACGACATGGTCGCCTCCGCGCTGAAGTGGGAGGGCGGCTACGTCTGGGCGTGCAAGAACTACGACGGCGACGTCCAGTCCGACACCGTCGCGCAGGGCTTCGGCTCGCTGGGCCTGATGACCTCGGTGCTGATGGCGCCCGACGGCAAGACCGTGGAGGCCGAGGCCGCGCACGGCACCGTGACCCGCCACTACCGCCAGCACCAGCAGGGCAAGCCCACCTCGACCAACCCGATCGCCTCGATCTACGCCTGGACCCAGGGCCTGGCCTACCGCGGCAAGTTCGACAACACCCCCGAGGTCGTGAAGTTCGCCGAGACCCTGGAGCGCGTCTGCGTCCAGACCGTCGAGGAGGGCAAGATGACCAAGGACCTGGCCCTGCTCGTCTCGCCGGACCAGCCGTACCTGACCACGCAGGAGTTCCTCGCCGCGATCGACGAGAACCTGCAGAAGGCGATGACCTCGGCCTGAGCCGTGGTCTTCACCGGGTAGGACCGCAGGGGACTGCGGAGAAGCCGTATAGAAGAGGTACGCGACCAACTGGTCGCGTACCTCTTCTATTGCCCGCCGCGCTTGAGGTTTCTGAGCCGCCGGTGTGTAGGTGTCCCCGGTGTCCCCGGCGATGGTCAGCCGCGCGCGAGCCGCCGGTCGGCGAGCTCGGCGAGCAGCGCCGCGCCGTCGCCGAGCACCGCGTCGTCGAAGTCGGCCAGCGGGCTGTGGTTCGACGGCGAGCTCGCGAAGTCCTCCACGGTGCACGCGCCGAGGAAGGCGTAGGTCCCCGACACCTCCTCCAGCACCCGGGAGAAGTCCTCGGCGCCGGGGACCGGGTTGGGGATCCGGGCGAAGCGCTCCTCGCCGTGCACCTCGCGCGTGACCTCCTCCAGGAAGTCGACCTCGGGGGCGTGGTTCACGGTCGGCGGGTATTGCTCCTTGTAGGTGATGTCCACCCCGCAGCCGTAGGCCGCGGCGAGTCCGTTGAACAGGTCCACCACCACGTCCAGCATCCGGGCGCGGGACTCGCGGGAGAACGAGCGCATCGTCACCTGGAAGGTGGCGTCGTCCGGGATGATGTTCGCCGCGGTGCCCGCCTGGAACGCCCCGACGGTGATCACCACCGGGTCGAAGATGTCGAACTTGCGCGTCACCATGCTCTGCAGCGCCACGACCATCTCGCAGGCCACCGGTATCGGGTCCTTGCCGGTGTGCGGCAGCGAGCCGTGCGCGCCGGCGCCGCGCACCGTCACCGCGATCTCGTCGGCGCCGGCCATGAAGGTGCCGGCGCGGGAGACGAACTGCCCGCGCGGGAGGCGGTCGGACATCACGTGCAGGCCGTAGGCGCCGATCACGCGCGGTCCGGCGGCGTCCAGCACCCCCTCGCGGATCATGTGCCCGGCGCCGTCGTCGCCCTCCTCGCCGGGCTGGAACATGAACACCACGTCGCCGGCCAGCCGGTCGCGGCGCCCCGACAGCAGCCGCGCCGCGCCGACCAGCATGGCGGTGTGCAGGTCGTGGCCGCAGGCGTGCATGTTCGGACCGGCGGCGGCGAAGTCCCGCCCGGTCTTCTCCACCACCGGCAGCGCGTCCATGTCCCCGCGCAGCAGCACCGCCTGCTTCTGGGGCTGCGCCGAGCCCTCGGCCCGCGCCGAGCCCTCGCCGCCGGCCGCCGGGCCGGTCCCGCGCAGCACGGCCGTCACCGAGTTCAGCTCCGAGCCCAGCGTGATCTCCAGCGGCAGGCCGTCGAGCGCGGCCAGGACCCGCTCCTGGGTGCGGGGCAGGTTCAGGCCGATCTCCGGTATCCGGTGCAGGTCGCGGCGCAGCCGGACCAGGTCCTCCTGCAAGCCCTTGGCGTCATCGGTGTAGGTCATGCTGCCATCGTGCACCGCCTGTCCAGGGGTGCGCCGGTGAGGGCCGGTGACGGTGGGTGACCCCTACCGCGTCGGCTGCTCCACGGGCTGCTCCACGGTCTCCTCGACGAGCTACCCCATCGGCGCCGGCTGCAGGATGTTGAAGCGCGCCCCGAACTGGTCGGCCAGCGCCGCCAGCCGTCCGGGCGGGGCGTCGGCGGCCGGGATCAGGACGGCGCCGCCGGCGGCGCTCACGCGCTCCACGGTCCTGTCGGCGTCGGCGACCATGAAGTAGGGGATCCACTTCTCGTCCTGGATCGGCACCTGGTCGGTGATCGTCATGATCCCGCCGAAGGCAGCCAAGGGATCGCCGGGCTGCATCGTCCACATGTCGTAGCCGCCGCTCTCCGGCGCGCCCTCCATGTACGGCTCGACCTGCCACCCGAACAGCGCCGGATAGAAGGACTTCGCCGCGGCCGGGTCCCGCGTCCACAGCTCGGCCCACAGCATCGTGTCCTCGACGCAGCAGGCCTCGAAGCCGGTGGTCCCACCGGACTGCCAGAGCGCGAACTCGGCGCCGCTGGGGTCGGTGAGCTGGGCCATGGAGCCCTCGCCGGGGACCTCGGTGACCGGCACGCGGACCTTGGCGCCGTTCGACTCGGCGGCGGCCACCGTCGCGTTCGCGTCGGCGACACGGATGTAGGTCATCCAGTCCGGTCTGGCCGAGGGGTCGGTCAGTCCGCCGAGACCGGCGACCTGCTTGCCGTCCTTTTTCAAGGACCAGTAGCCGGGACCGTCCGCGGACTCCGGCATCAGGTTCTCGGCGGTCCAGCCGAAGACCTGGCCGTAGAACTCGGCCGAGGCTCCGGCGTCGGGAGAGCCGAGGTCGATCCAGCCGGGGAGGTTGGAGGTGTTCTCCGAAGTGATCATGAGAGGGCCTTTCTCGGGAGCCGATGTGAGCTGTATCACGTCGCTATGTCCGAGTCTTCCACCCGGCACCGACAGCAACGAACCGAGCGCGGACTGACACCGGATGCTCCCCGGATGTGTCTCGTTTCTCACAGCCGCCGCTCCCACCAGACGGAAACCCCGCTGGTACTCCAGGAGTAGCCTGTGGGCTGGCAACACATCCATAAGGAACCTTCACAAAAACGCAGGAGCCACAAGCGATGTCCCGCACCCCCGTCAACGTCACCGTGACCGGCGCGGCCGGCCAGATCGGCTACGCCCTGCTGTTCCGCATCGCCTCCGGCCACCTGCTGGGCCCGGACGTGCCGGTGAAGCTGAACCTGCTGGAGATCCCGCAGGCGGTCAAGGCCGCCGAGGGCACGGCGATGGAGCTGATCGACTCGGCGTTCCCGCTGCTGGCCGGCATCGACATCCACGACAACCCCAAGGACGGCTTCACCGGCGCGAACGTGGCGCTGCTGGTCGGCGCCCGCCCCCGCACCGCCGGCATGGAGCGCGGCGACCTGCTGGAGGCCAACGGCGGCATCTTCAAGCCGCAGGGCGAGGCGATCAACGCCCACGCCGCCGACGACATCAAGGTCCTGGTGGTCGGCAACCCGGCGAACACCAACGCCCTGATCGCCGCCGCGCACGCCCCCGACGTCCCGAAGTCCCGCTTCACCGCGATGACCCGCCTGGACCACAACCGCGCCCTGGGCCAGCTCGCGCTCAAGACCGGCGCCCCGGTCAGCGACATCACCAACATGACCATCTGGGGCAACCACTCCGCGACCCAGTACCCGGACGTCTTCCACGCCAAGATCGGCGGCAAGAACGCCGCCGAGGTCGTCGGCGACCAGGCCTGGATCGAGAAGGACTTCATCCCCACCGTCGCCAAGCGCGGCGCGGCCATCATCGAGGCCCGCGGCTTCTCCAGCGCCGCCTCGGCCGCCAACGCCGCCCTGAACCACGTGAACACCTGGGTCAACGGCACCGCCGAGGGCGACTGGACCTCGATGGGCGTGGTCTCCGACGGCAGCTACGGCGTGCCGGAGGGCCTGGTTTCCTCCTTCCCGGTGACCACCAGCAACGGCGAGTGGACCATCGTGCAGGGCCTCGACATCGACGAGTTCTCCCGGACCCGCATCGACGCCTCGGTGGCCGAACTGGCCGAGGAGCGCGACGCGGTGCGGCAGCTCGGCCTCATCTGAGCCCACTGCTGAACTCTTCGCTCCAGCGCTGAGCTCACTGCTGAAGACGGCCCGGCCTCCCATGGGGACGCCGGGCCGTCTCGCGTCTCAAAGCAAGTTTCGCGTCTCAAAGCAATGGATCGCGCGCCAACAACCGCGTCAACACCAGCGCCGACCGCGTCCGCTGGATCTCCGGCTCCCGCCGGATCCGCTCCAGCGCCTCCTCCAGATGCCGCATGTTCTCCGCGACCAGGTGCAGCAGCGCGTCGGCGTCGCCGGTGATCGTGTACGCCGCGACCACCTCCGGATGCCGGGACACACACTCCCGGATCACATCCGGCGAGGTCCGGTCCCCGCAGTAGACCTCGACGAAAGCCTCGGTGGTCCACCCCAGGGCGGTCTGGTCGACGATCACGGAGAACCCCCGGATCGCCCCGTCCGCCCGCAACCGGTCCACCCGCCGCTTCACCGCCGAAGCCGACAACCCCACCTCCGCCCCGACATCGGCGAACGACGCGCGGGCGTCGCGCCGCAACACGTCGATGATCGCGCGGTCGAGGCTGTCCATGCCCTGAGATTAGCGGTCTGCGGCGTCGCGGCCCCGGACCGGCGTCGCCGACCGCTTAACGCCGACCACCGATCGCCGACCGACACCGCGCCGCCACGGTTCCCGTACCGAACCGCCGCCGCATGGGTGAAGATCACCATCGGCGCGCCCTGACGTCGCGGACGCGGAACCCGAAAAAATCTCGTTTCCGAGGCGACTAAATCGGCTCGGCGCGCGTCTTAGAAGATGAAGCCGCGCCCGCAGCGGGCCGTACCCCCGCCGCGAGCGCGGCCGATCGGAGCCGCGCGGACCCGGCCGCCGAGGCCGGGTCCGTCACGACCGACAGACAGTATCAACCCAGAGCGCTCTGTAGTTGCAGCACTGCCCAGTCCAGGTCCTCCGCGGTCACCACGAGCGGCGGCGCCATGCGGATCGTCGAGCCGTGCGTGTCCTTGGCGAGGACTCCGCGCGCCATCAGCTTCTCCGAGATCTCGCGCCCGGTGCCGAATCCGGGATCGATGTCCACACCGGCCCACAGACCGCGGCCGCGGACTTCGCGCACCATCTCCGGCGGCAGCTTCGCCAGCGCCTCGTGCAGGTGCGTGCCGAGCTTCTGCGCGCGGCTCTGATACTCGCCGGTGGCCAGCAGCCCGACCACCGCGCGTCCGACCGCGCACGCCAGCGGGTTCCCGCCGAACGTCGAGCCGTGCTCGCCGGGGGCGAACACGCCGAGCACGTCGCGGTCGGCGACCACCGCCGACACCGGCAGGATCCCGCCGCCGAGCGCCTTGCCCAGGATGTAGACGTCGGGCACGACGTTCTCGTAGTCGCACGCGAACGTGTACCCGGTCCGTCCCAGCCCGGACTGGATCTCGTCGGCCATCATCAGGATGCCGCGCCGCGTGCAGATCTCGCGCACCGCCGCCAGGTATCCCTCCGGCGGCACCAGGACCCCGGCCTCGCCTTGGATCGGCTCCAGCAGGATCGCCACGGTGTCGTCGGTGATGGCGGCCTCGATCGCCGCGGCGTCGCCGTAGGGCACTGAGACGAACCCCGGCGTGAACGGGCCGAACTCGTGGCGCGCGTCGGGGTCGGTGGAGAAGGACACGATCGACAGCGTCCGGCCGTGGAAGTTGCCCTCGCAGGTGATGATCTGCGCGCGGTCTTCCGGCACGCCCTTGACCTGGTATCCCCACTTGCGCGCGGTCTTCAGCGCGGTCTCCACCGCCTCGGCGCCGGAGTTCATCGGCAGCGCCGCCTGCTTGCCGCACAGCTCTGCCAGCTCCGCGACGAACGGCCCGAACTGGTCGTGGTGGAACGCCCGCGAGGTCAGCGTCACCCGCCCCAGCTGCTCGCGCGCCGCGGCCAGCAGCACCGGGTTGCGGTGCCCGAAGTTCAGCGCGGAGTACCCGGCGAGCATGTCCAGGTAGCGGTTGCCGTCGACGTCGGTCACCCAGGCGCCGTCGGCCTCGGCGATCACCACCGGCAGCGGGTGGTAGTTGTGCGCGGTGTGCGCGTCGGACTGCTCGATCAGCGCCTCGGCGCGGGCCGAGGGCGGGTTCTGCGGTCCGGCGCCGGCCTGGGCCTTGAAGGTCCCCGGCTCGGTGTCCCGGCCGGTGTCAGAGAGCGTGGTCACGATGCAGGCTCCTTTCAGCCCCGGAGCTCGAGCGTGCAGCACTTCACAGAGCCGCCCGCCTTGAGCAGTTCGGACAGGTCCATGCCGATCGGCTCGTACCCGCGCTCGGCGAGCTGGGCAGCCAGACCCGTGGCGGCCTGCGGCAGCAGGACGTGCAGACCGTCGGAGACCGCGTTGAGCCCGAACGCCGCGGCGTCCTCGGCGGTGGCGATGACCGCGTCCGGATACAGCGTGCGCAGCACCGCCTGCGAACCCGGCGAGAACGCCTCCGGGAAGTAGGCGACCGTGTCCTTGTCCAGGACCGCGAGCGCGGTGTCCAGGTGGTAGTAACGCGGGTCGACCAGCCGCAGCCCGATCACCGGCATCCCGAAGAACTCCTGCGCCTCCAGATGCGCGTTCGGGTCGGACCGGAAGCCGTGGCCGGCCAGGATCCAGTCGCCGGCGTAGAGGAAGTCGCCCTCGCCCTCGTTGATGAACTGCGGGTCGTGGATCTGCGGGAAGCCGTTCTTGCGGAACCACTCCATGTACGCCGGGCCCTCGGCCTTGCGCTCGTCGTTCCGGAACGCGGCGCCCAAGACCTTGCCGCCGACCACCGTGGCGCCGTTGGCGGCGAACACCATGTCCGGCAGGCCCTCGATCGGCTTGATGGAGTCCACCTGGTGGCCCAGATCCAGGTACGCGTCACGCAGGGCCTCCCACTGGCGCGCGGCCAGCGAGGCGTCGACCGGTTCTTCCGGGTCCATCCACGGATTGATGGAGTAGGTGACCGCGAAATGGTCGGGCGGGCACATGAGGTACCGGCGCGGGATCGCCACGCGCTGTGCCGCCGAGGGCACGAGGGGTGTCTCGGGGATCATGCAACCTGAGCTTAAGGACCGCGTTTTCCCTGCTCAAGCAGGCTTCGTTGCGTGTCGTCGCACGATCGTTGCGAAGATCGGGCCGTCACAGGCGTTTCATTGCGCCCCCGCAGTCTCAGCGGCGGCACTCGGGGCGTCCCTAGAATCAGGGCGTGAGCCCCATCCTCGTGTCCATCCTGGTCGTCCTGGCGCTGATCCTCGTCGAGGCACTGTTCGTCGCCTCGGAGATCGCGCTCGTTTCGTTGCGCGAGAGCCAGATCGAGACCTTGGCCCAGCAGGGCCGCCGCGGCCAGGTGGTGGCCAGACTGGTGCGCGACCAGAACCGCTGGCTGGCCACCGTCCAGATCGGGGTCACGCTGACCGCGCTGCTGTCCTCGGCCTACGGCGCCATCACGCTGTCGGAGAGCGCCAAGCGAGGGCTGATCAGCGCCGGGCTCGGCACCGGGCTGGCCGGCTTCCTCGGGGTCGTCGGCGTCACCCTGGTCATCACCTTCGTGACCCTGGTGATCGGCGAGCTGGCGCCCAAGCGGCTGGCGCTGCAGCGGCCGGAGCCCACGGCGCTCGCGGTCGCGCCGTTCCTGAACCGGGTCGCCACGGTCATGCGGCCCTTCATCTTCCTGCTCTCGGTGTGCACCAACGGCGTGGTGCGGCTGTTCGGCGGCGACCCGAACGTGGGGCGCGAGGCGGTGTCCTCCGACGAGCTGCGGCTGATGGTGGCCGGCAACGAGACGCTGAACAGCGACGAGCGCGAGCTGATCGACGAGATCTTCGACGCCGGCGACCGGCAGCTGCGCGAGGTGCTGGTACCGCGGACCGAGGTCACGTTCCTGGACGCCGACCTGCCGATCCGCCAGGCGGCGCGGATCGCCGCCTCCGAGCCGCACTCGCGCTATCCGGTGATCGAGGGCTCGGCGGACAACGTCATCGGGTTCGTGCACGTCCGGGACTTCCTCAACCCGGAGCTGGCCGGCCGCTCGATCCGGCTGGAGGAGATCGCCCGGCCGGTGAAGATGCTGCCGACCTCCAAGCAGGTGCTCTCGGCGCTGTCGGAGATGCGCGCGGAATCCATGCACCTGGCGATCGTCGTCGACGAGTACGGCGGGACCGCCGGCATCGTCACGCTGGAGGACCTCATCGAGGAGCTGATCGGCGACATCCAGGACGAGTACGACGTCGGCCAGGCCGGCACCACCCGGCTGGTCGGCGGCGTGATGGAGGTCGACGGCCTGCTGAACCTCGACGACTTCATGGACGAGACCGGGATCGAGCTGCCCGACGGGCCGTATGAGACCGCGGCGGGCTTCATCGTGGCCCAGCTCGGCCGGCTTCCCGAGCTCGGCGACGAGGTGGTGGTCGCTCTGGAGGCCCCGCCGACGCGCGGCGGCTCCGACGACGGCCACGAGGACGCCGCCCCGGAGATCCACCGCTACGAGCTGAAGGTGGCGGAGATGGACGGCCGCCGGATCGCGCGGATCCGCATCACACGGCTGCCGGAGGGCGGCGCGGACGGCACAGATGGCTCAGACGGCTCTGATAGTTCCGACACTTCCGAGGGCGCCGACAGCTCCGAGATCGCCGAGCCCTCCGAGATCTCCGACGGCTCCGACGGTTCCGCTGCGGACAGTCCGGTTCCCGATGATTCCGGCGCTGACGGTTCCGATGCTGACAGTTCTGCTGCCGAAGGTTCGGTGAACGGCTCAGTCATCCCCGCCGAACCGTCCCCGGACATCACCTCCGGTGATCATTCGGACACTGATGGTGCCGACCCGGCCGACCAGGTCGGTGCGGGTGAGGAGATCCCGGGAGAACCCGATCAAAGCGAGCCGCGGATCTGAGAGAATGGGGCCCATGGCAGCCGCTCCCCAGTCCTCCGGTCGCAAGCGCGTCTTCTCCGGGATCCAGCCGACCGCCGACTCCTTCCACGTCGGCAACTACCTCGGCGCGATCCGGCAGTGGGTGCCCCTGCAGGAGACCCACGACACCGTCTACTGCGTCGTGGACCTGCACGCGATCACCGTCGAGCAGGACCCGAAGCTGCTGCGCCAGCGGACCCGCGTGGCCGCCGCGCAGCTGATGGCCGCCGGCATCGACCCGGGCCGCAGCACCTTGTTCGTGCAGAGCCACGTCCCCGAGCACGCGCAGCTGGCCTGGGTGCTGACCTGCATGACCGGCTTCGGCGAGGCCGGCCGGATGACCCAGTTCAAGGACAAGTCCGGCAAGCAGGGCTCGGCCAACACCAACGTCGGGCTGTTCACCTACCCGATGCTGATGGCCGCCGACGTGCTGCTGTACAACGCCGACGAGGTCCCGGTCGGGGAGGACCAGCGCCAGCACCTGGAGCTCACCCGCGACCTGGCGCAGCGCTTCAACGGCCGCTACGGCGCCTACTTCACCGTGCCGGACCCGTACATCATCAAGGCCACCGGAAAGATCACCGACCTGCAGGAGCCCGGCGCGAAGATGTCGAAGTCGGCCTCCTCCCCGGCCGGCATCATCGAGCTGCTGGACGACCCGAAGGTCTCGGCCAAGAAGATCCGCTCGGCGGTCACCGACACCGAGCGCGAGATCCGCTACGACGAGCAGAACAAGGCCGGCATCTCCAACCTGCTGTCGATCTACTCGGCGCTGGACGGCCGCACCATCGCCGAGCTGGAGACCGCCTACGAGGGCAAGGGCTACGGCGACCTGAAGAAGGACCTCGCCGAGGTGTTCGTGGACTTCGTGACCCCCTTCCGGGAGCGCACGCAGGCGATCCTGGCCGAGCCGGACAAGCTCGACGCGGTCCTGGCCGAGGGCGCCGCCAAGGCGCGCGCGATCGCCACCCGCACGCTGGCCGAGGTGTACGACCGAGTCGGGTTCCTGCCCGCGGCGGGGAACTGACGGTGGGCGGCGTCTCCGATCCGCTCGCGGCGACCTTCGCCGGCGCGAACCCCTTCGCGGCCGGCACCCGGGGCGCGGACACCGTGACCATCGGGGTCGCGGTGCCGGTCCCGGAGCCCTACGGCACCGAGCTGCAGAAGTGGCGCGAGTCCTTCCACGACCCGATGGCGCTGGCGATCCCGACCCACGTCACGCTGCTCCCGCCGAGCGAGGTCGAGCGCGAGGACCTGCCGGGCATCGAGGACCACCTGGCCAAGGCGGCGTCCTCCGGCCGGCCGTTCTCGATGCTGCTGAAGGGCACGGGCACCTTCCGCCCGATCTCCCCGGTGACCTTCGTCCGCGTGGCCCAGGGCGCCGAGGAGTGCGCCGCCACCGAGGCACTGGTGCGCTCCGGCATCCTCGCCGGCGAAGCCCGCTTCCCCTACCACCCGCACGTGACGGTCGCCCACGAGCTGCCCGAGGAATCCCTCAGCCGCGCCCAGGAGGCGCTCGCCGGCTACGAGGCCCGCTTCCCGATCACCGGGTTCGCGCTCTATCTGCACGGCGACGACGGCGTGTGGCGCGTCCGCCGCCTGTTCCCCTACGGGCGCTGATCCACCCAGCACGACGGCGACCTCCGAGTGACCCCGGAAGCCGCCGTGACAAGACCTACCCGCGCGCCTACTCCAGCACCGGAGCCGGACCCGCGGACGGCGCCGCCGGCTTCGGCTTCAGCGTCAGCGAGATCAGGCACACCGCCACCGCGATCCCCGCCCCGACCGTCAGACCGGTCCCCAGCCCGTGCGTGAAGTTCACCGCCGGGTTCGGGTCGTGGCTCCCCTTCTTCGACGAGGTGAAGATGGTCACCAGCACCGCGATGCCCAGCGCGCCGCCGATCTGCTGACAGGCCTGCATCAGACCCGAGCCCGCACCGGAGTCCCGAGGCGCCAGACCGTTCATGATGTTCAGCGCGATCGGGCTGAACGCGATACCGCCGCCGAGCCCGAACATCAGGAACGGCGCCAGCAGACCGGTGACGAAGCCGGTGTGGATCGAGACCTGCGACAGCCAGAACAGCGCCCCGGCGATCAGCGCCGTACCCGTGACGATCAGCGGACGCGGCCCGAAGCGCGGCAGCAGCTTGGGAATGAAGCGCGAGACCGCGAACAGCGTCGCCGTCAGCGGCAGGAACGCCAGACCCGCCTTCATCGGCGAGTAGGCCAGCACCTCCTGCATGAACTGCGGCAAGAAGAAGAACATGGAGAACATCGCGCCGACCAGCAGCACATAGGAGCCGTAGCTGCGGGCCCGAGTGCTGTCCCGCAGCAGACGCAGCGGGAACACCGGGAAGTCCACGCGCGACTCGATGAACACGAACGAGCTCAGCAGCACCACCGCCGCGACGAACACGCCGATCGTGGTCGGGTTGCTCCAGCCGTGCTCAGAGGCATTGATGAACCCGTAGACCAGGCTGCCCATACCGGTCACCGAGGTGATCGCCCCGGGAATGTCGAATTTGCCCTGCACCCGCGGCGACTCGTTCAGCAGCCGCGCCGCGGCGATGGCCGCCACCGCACCGATCGGCACGTTGATGTACATGACCAGCCGCCACGAACCCCACGTGGTCAGCATCCCGCCGAGCAGCAGGCCCACCGAGCCGCCCGCGCTGGAGACCGCGGTGAACAGGCTCATCGCCTTCACCCGCGGCGCCCCCTCGGGGAAGGTCGTGATGATCAGTGCCAGCATGCTGGGACCGGCCATCGCCGCCCCCACACCCTGCAACGCCCGCGAAGCCAGCAGCATGGTGGAGTCGACCGCCAGCCCGCCGATGAAGGACGCGACAGTGAAAAGGATGACCCCGGAGACGAACATCCGCCGCCGCCCCAAAATGTCCCCGGCACGCCCGCCGAGCAGCAGCAGACCGCCGAAGGCCAAGGTATAGGCGTTGAGCACCCACGACAGGTTCGCGTCAGAGAACTTCAGCGACGTCTGGATCTTCGGCAGGGCTATGTTGACGATGGTGGCGTCGAGGACCAGCATCAGCTGGCAGGTCACGATGGTGGCAAGAATGAGCCCCGGCTTGGGCTCGCGCTTCGGAACAACTTTCCCGGTGGAAGGCGTTGTGGATATGGACGCAGTAGACATGGTGTCCTTCACCTGACGGCGAGCAACTAAGCGGAGGCTGACTCCGTTTAGCGTAGAGTGCCGCAACACGTGACGGCAACTTAAATAGTGCCGAGCCCGGGCAAGCCCCACTCGACCACAGGTGAAGGGACAGACAAACCGTGAGGGCAGACGCGCTCCGCAACCGCGAGCGCCTCGTAGAGGTCGCCCAGTCGGCATTCGCCACCAACGGCATCGAGACCTCCCTGGAAGAAATCGCCCGCCAAGCCGGCGTAGGCATCGGCACCCTCTACCGCCGCTTCCCCCGCCGAGAGGACCTCATCGCCGCCGTCCTGGCCGAGCGCTACCTAAAACTCACCGAGTGCGCCCAAGTCCTCGCCGAACACCGCCAAGACGCCGACACCGCCCTCACCGAATGGCTGACCCTCCTCATCGAGCACATGGCCATCTACCGAGGCCTCTCCCTCGCAGTAAAAGAAGCCATCCACGACCAAACCACAGCCCTAGGCCGCACCTGCAAACAAATGATGGACGCCGGCGCCGCCCTCCTCCACCAAGGCCAACAAACCGGAGCCTTCCGCCCCGACATCACCTTCTACGACGTCATGGCCCTCTCCTCCGGCATCGTCACCGCCGTAGAACGCCGCGCCGAAAAGCCCAACGACACCGACATCCCCCCAGTCAACCCCTACCTCCTCCTCGACGTGGTCCTCCGAGGCCTCCGCACCCCAGCCGCGTGACGGCCAGCCGCCTGACGGTGCGCGCCAGCCGCCCCTCAGCTCCCGGCGGCCGAGCATGCGCGCCGGGCTTCGCCCACCGCCCGCCGCTTGATCGTGCGTGCCGGGCGGCACTCGCCATCCGCCAGATGATGATGCGCGCCGGGCTTCGCTCACCGCCCGCCTGATCCGCACACTGGGGCGCGCCCGACGCCTCATGCCCCGATGCCTAATCGCCTGGCGCTCGCTCGCCCAATGGCCGTTCGCCTTCCTCGCGCCGCCCGCTGCCGCTTCGCCTGTTCTCCTGGCGCGTGTTTGCCCGACGCTTCTTTGCCTGCCGCGCCCGTTCACCGCTTCCCCGTCCGCCCTCCAGCCCCTCGCCGTCCGCCTCCTGTCGGCTCTGGCTCTGGCTGTCTGGCTGTCTGCCTTGCATCACCCGATTCTTGATGCCTGATCGTCGTCGGATCGCGTGCTCGGCCCGCTCAGTGAATGAGCGGTGAACATCAGCCGAACACCAGGCGAACAAGTTACTGTGAGGCATGCTCACCGAACCCCGGCATGCCGCCACCCACCACCGCGCCCCCGTCTTCGACGACCGGGCCCGGGTTTCGGCACTCCGCCGCTGGGGAGCGGCGTCCTTCGGCGTCTTCGTGCTGCTGGCGGTACTTGTCGCGGCCAAGGCGTCCCAAGGCACGGACCAGTCGGTGGACAACTCGCTGAACCGCTTCGCACTGCGCGACACCGGCGTGACCGACTTCTTCAAGGCCGTCAGCAACGCCGGCGCACCAACCGTGACCCTCGGCCTCGGCCTACTGGTCGCGGTCGGGTTCTTCCTACTGCGCATGCGCACATCCGCCTACTTCGCCGCCGCATCGGTGATCGGCGCCTACGGCATCGCCTACATCGCCAAGAAGGGCGTCGATCGGCACCGCCCAGCCTGGGACGCCGCGCACACGATCTCCACAGAATCCGGCGCCTCGTTCCCCTCCGGCCACGCCACGGGGACCTCCACTTTGGCCACCGTGTTGATCCTGGCCGCCCTCCCGCTGCTCGCCGGAATCGCCGCCCGCCGAGCCGCGGCAACAGTCCTGGTGCTGTACGTGATCGTCATCGCGGCATCGCGCCCGATCCTCGGCGTCCACTTCCCAACCGACGTCCTGGCCGGGGCGGCATTGGGCATCGGGTGGACACTGTTGTGCGCTTCCGTACTGAAGCCTTGGCACGATTAAGCGTCCGCTGGCTGACCCGCTTAGGAGAACCGGCCGCTCACGCGTGATACTAAGGGCGGACGAGCTTAGGGTTTTGCAGCCCGCAATGCTGCGTCGCCCACCGCATCAACAGGAGGACCGGAGAAAGTGACTTACGTCATCGCCCTGCCCTGCGTGGACGTTAAGGACAAGGCCTGCATCGAGGAGTGCCCTGTCGACTGCATCTACGAGGGCGAGCGCATGCTCTACATCCACCCGGACGAGTGCGTCGACTGCGGCGCCTGCGAACCGGTGTGCCCCGTGGAGGCGATCTTCTATGAGGACGACACGCCTGAGCAGTGGAAGGACTACTACAAGGCGAACGTGGAGTTCTTCGACGACCTCGGCTCCCCCGGCGGCGCCTCCAAGATGGGACTGATCGAGAAGGACCACCCCCTGGTCTCCGTGCTGCCGCCGCAGGCAGAGGGCGAGAGCTAAAAGCTTTCCCCTATTGCCGACGCACCCAACGGCGACACCCTGCTCCACCAGAGGAAACCCTTCACGATGCGGAAGCTCCCTGACTTCCCGTGGGACCGGCTCGCGCCCGCCAAGGCGCGAGCCGGCCAGCACCCGGACGGAATCGTCGACCTCTCCGTCGGCACCCCAGTCGACCCGGTGCCGGCGGTCGTGCAAGACGCCCTACGGACCGGGTCCAACGCGCCCGGCTACCCACTGACCCACGGCACCCCCGCCCTGCGCGAGGCTGCCGTCGGGTGGATGGCACGCCGGCTCGGCGTGTCCGGCGTCGCCCCGGCAGCCGTGCTGCCGGTACTTGGCACCAAGGAGCTGGTGGCCTGGCTCCCGATGCTGCTCGGGCTCGGCCCGGGGGACCAGGTGGTCATCCCGGCGGTGGCCTATCCGACCTACGACGTCGGCGCGCGCATCGCCGGCGCCGACACGCTGGTCGCCGCGCCGGAGGACGCCGCGGAGCTGATCGGCGCGCGCCGCCCGAAGCTGCTCTGGCTCAACTCCCCGGCGAATCCCAACGGGCGGGTCGCCTCGGCCGCCGAGCTGCGCGCGGTGGTCGCTGCGGCCCGCGAGGCGGGGACCGTCGTGGTCTCCGACGAGTGCTACATCGAGCTGGCCTGGGAGGCCGAGCCGGTCTCGCTGCTGCACCCGGACGTCTGCGGCGGCAGCCACGAGGGACTGCTCGTGGTGCACTCGCTGTCCAAGCGCTCGAACCTGGCTGGCTACCGCGCCGGCTTCGTCACCGGCGACCCGGCGATCGTGGCCGACCTGCTGGAGGTGCGCAAGCACGCCGGCATGATCATGCCGCAGCCGGTGCAGGATGCGATGGCGGCCGCCCTGAATGACGACGCGCACGCTGCGGAGCAGAAGGAGCGCTACCGCAAGCGGCGTGAGGTTCTGCGCGGGGCGCTGGAGCATGCGGGCTTCCGCATCGAGCACTCCGAGGCCGGGCTGTACTTGTGGTCCACGCGCGACGAGGACTGCTGGACCACGGTCGACTGGCTCTCCGAGCGCGGCATCTTGGTGGCTCCTGGCGACTTCTACGGCGAGGCTGGGGCGCGGCATGTGCGGGTCGCGCTGACTGCGAGTGATGAGCGGGTCGCGGCTGCGGCTGCGCGGTTGATCGGGTCCTGACCACCTGGTTTCCTCAGCTCCCTGTCTGTTCTCCTGAAATTGGGCATGGTCCTAGGCCGGGCCCTGGTGTCTGGGGGTGACGCCGGGGCCCGGCTGTTGGGTTGTTGTGCGTGCCCGCCCCTTGCGGGGCCTGCTCGGTGTGAGGCGATCCCCCACTTTTGCCTCCGACTTGGCCGAAGTCGGGGGCTTTTATCGCCTCGCTTCGAGCAGTCGACGACGCGAGGTCATCGAGGGCGTGGCGGCTGCCGTGGGCCGGGTGCGGTGAGCTCTGTCCGCGCCTGGTCAGTGGTGGCCGTCGGTCCTGGGGTCGCCGTTTGCTTGGCGGTGCGTGGCGGCCTTTGGATTACCTCAATAGTCCGCGTTTGTTGCATATCGGACATCGGGTGATTGGCGTAGATCATGCTGCGCGTTTTGGGCGAGGCCGAATGGGGCTACTGCGCCGGTGATTCCTTCGCCAGGTACCGCATTGCGCGCTTGAAGTAGCCGCGCGGGTTTGTGTCCAGGTAGCGCGTCCATGTCGGATTGCGTTCTCCGCGTAGCCATGCTGCGCGGGCGAGGGCGTAGCCGAACATCGGCTGGTTGATGTAGCCGAGTTGCTGTCGGCGCCAGCCGCCTGAGCCCTGGGAGAAGGTGAAGGCGGCGTTGGCGGTGAAGATGCCGAGGCCGAAGAACACTGTCGCCAGGTCTGTCAGCGGCTCGTGGTCGCGCTCGTCGGGGCGGGCCAGGCCTCGGTAGAGCAGCTTGTGGTGGCAGAGTTCGTGGGCTGCGACCGCTACTACGCGTCGGGGGTCGGGGGCGTTGTCCATGCCGACCGCGATGACGCCGACGCCGTCGCGGACGCTGTAGTGGCCGGCGACGCTTTGGTAGCCGCCGGGGGCGGTGCGGCTGCCAGTGGGGCGTGCTGCGGGCCGACCTTCATACAAGGCGACTGCGATTTCTGCGGGGTCGATGCGCAGGTGTGCACGGACGAGGTCGACTACTTCGAGTACATCGTCCGGAGTGCCCCGATAACTCCCGGGGAAGAACGAGGGTGTCGGCGTGAGGACCTCCGCCTCCACCGCCTCGCGTCCAAACTGCTCGACGCACCACGCCAGCATCTTCTCGATCCACTGGCGCTCCCGGTCCTCGACCGGTGGGCGCGCCCCGAACAGCGGCATGACCCGACAGTACCCCGCCTCGGTGCGCTCCCTCGCGCGCCGGAGGCGGCAGTTTCCAGCGCGCCGGCGCCGGGTAGCCGCCCAACGGAGGAGGGCCATGATCCGCACAGTCCGCACCCCGGACGGCCGCCGCCTGGCCGTCTGCCAGCGCGGCGACCCTGATGGCGCCCCGGTGATGCTGTTCCACGGCACGCCCGGCAGCCGCCTGGGTCCAGTGCCCCGGCCGATGACGTTGCACGCGTCTGGTATCCGCCTTCTGACGTTTGACCGGCCGGGCTTCGGCGAGTCGGACCGGCAGCCGGGGCGTACTGTCGCCTCGGTCGCGGCGGATGCCTGTTCCATCGCCGATGCGCTGGGCATCGATCGCTTCGCGGTGCTCGGCCGCTCCGGTGGCGGTCCGCATGCACTGGCCTGCGCGGCCCTGCTCCCGGAGCGGGTGACGCGGGCGGCGGCGATGGTGGCGCTGGCGCCGCGCGATGCGATGGGTGCTGAGTGGTTCGCTGGTATGACGCCCGGGAATGTCGAGGCGTACACACAGGCCTTCGCGAATCCCGAAGCGCTGCGTCGGGTGCTGGATGACCGCGCGGCGCGCATGCGTGCCGATCCGGCGAGTTTGTTGGCGAACATTGATGAGGGCTTGGAGCCGACGGACCGCGCGGTGATCGGGCAGGCGAATATCCGCCACGAGCTTGTTGCCGCCTATGCCGCTGCGGTCTCGCGTTCGGCGGATGGCTGGTACGACGATGCGCTCGCGCTTGCGGCGCCTTGGGGCTTCGACCCTGCGGACATCCGCGTGCCGGTGTACTTGTGGCACGGTGCGGAGGACCGCTTCTCGCCGGTCAGCCACACCAGGTGGCTGGGCGAGCGGATCTCCCGCGCGACGGTCGATCTGGAGCCGCGCGCGTCGCATTTCAGCGCACTGTTGCGGATGCCCCAGGTGATCGTCTGGTCGGGAGCACGGGTGTCGTGGGATGCGGCGGTCGCACTGGGCGGCGGCTGAGAGTCTGGAGTCTCGCGCCTTAGCTGACGGTTGATACATGACAGCTGACGACGGGCTGGCTGGTGGGTTGACTGCTGACAGCTCGCGACGGGCTGGCTGCACGGCTGATCGCTGGCGGCTCGCGACAGGCTTTCTTAGTGACTGTCGGCGCCTGGGCGCTTCAGTCGGTCGCTCCCTGGCGATCGCCGACCGAGTCGATCGCTGGGGAGGGACCGGCTGTCTGTCGCGGCTACTGTCTAGCGGTCGAGTGCCTGCCGTGCCGAGTGACTACTTCGAGGGCGGGGGGTTCAGGGGGAGCCAGTCTTCGAGGCGGGTGGGGGCGAGTTGGGCGTCGGGGGCGGGGATCAGGGTTTCTTTCTCGAGGTGGACGCCCCAGTAGGGGGCTTCGGGGTCGGTGACTACCTGGCGGGGGTCGTTGCGGAAGGTGAGGGCTGTGCGGACGAATTCGTCGACGCCGAATTTTTCGGGGCCGCCGACTTCGGTGGTGCTGTTGGTGGGGGTGCCGGCGGCGATTTTGGCTACGGCGGCGGCGACGTCTTTGGAGGCCATGGGCTGGATGAGGGCGTTGGAGACGCGGACGGTGTCGCCGTGGGTGGCTTCGTCGGCGATGCCGCCGACGAATTCGAAGAACTGGGTGGCGTGGACGATCGAGTAGGGCTGGCCGGAGTCCTTGATCAGGTTCTCCTGGACTTCCTTGGCGCGGAAGTAGCCGCTGTCGGTGAGGCGGTCGGTGCCGACGACGGACAGCGCGACGTGGTGGGCTGTGCCGGCCTTCTTCTCGGCTTCCAGGATGTTGGTGGTGGAGGTGCGGAAGAAGTGCATCACCGGGTCGTCTGCGAAGTCCGGGGAGTTGGAGACGTCCACCACCACGTCGGCGCCGGTCAGCGCCTCGGCCAGACCTTCGCCGGTCAGCGTGTTGACGCCGGTGTTGGGCGCGGCGGGGACGGCCTCGTGGCCGTGCTCGCGCAGCCTGGCGACGACGTTCGATCCAACCAGGCCCGTACCGCCGATGACCACGATTTTCATGATGGTGCCTTCCTTCAGCGTCCCGGCTGGTCCGGAACGTCGGTCACCAGCTGAGACCGGACAGTCCTGCGTTTTGTGACGCGGCGTCGGAGGAGGCGGCGGATCGGCGGCACCAGCGGTGTCACAGGTCGCGCCTGCATCTTGTCTTACTTGTGTGCCCTCAGAACGTCGCGGCCCTGGTCCGGAGATGGTGTCCGAACGGCTTTTGGCCAAGGATTGCATGAAATGTCCGCGACGACGCGACGAGACGGAGGCGAGGGTGAGTGATGCTGGTCAGGTCGCCGAGCTGGACGGCGCGCGGGGCGCCCTTGTAGGCGTCCGCATAGATGGCGGTGCTGATTTCGGTGGCGATGTCGGCGATGTCAAGGAGGGCGTCGGTGAGCGTGTGGGCGACGGTGCAGACGGCCTGGAGGAGGCTGTGGCGGTCTTCACCCGGGTGCGTCCGCGGCTGTTCGGAATCGCCTACCGCATCCTGAGCAGCGTTACCGAGGCTGAGGACCTGGTTCAGGAGGTCTGGGTGCGGTGGCAGACGTGCGACCGCAAGGCGGTGCGTGATCCGGCGGCGTTCCTGGCGACGACTGCGATCCGGCTGGCCATCAACGAGCTCCGGTCGGCGCGTGTTCGGCGGGAGAAGTACGTTGGGCCGTGGCTGCCCGAGCCTGTCGAGACCAGTGCCGATCCTTATCTCGGCGCCGAGCGTGGTGAGGCCTTGCAGTTCGCGGCTCTGCTGCTGATGGAGAAGCTCACTCCTAATGAACGCGCGGCGTATGTGCTGCGGGAAGCGTTCGATTATTCGTATCCGGAGATCGCCGACGTTCTGGGCACGACCGGCGCGGCGGTACGGCAGTCGGTCAGCAGAGCCCGTAAACACATGGCGCGCGAACGCCGCGTTTCCGCTCCTGCCGCCGCCCAAAGGGAGCTGCTGACCAAGTTCATTGCAGCGGCTCGTGACGGCGACATGGCAGCGCTGGAGCAGCTCTTCGCCGCAGACGTCGCCAGCGTGTCCGACGGCAACGGCCGCGCCCGCGTCGGCCGCCGCCCGGTGGTCGGGGCATCGCGTGTGGCGAAGTTTCTTAAGGCGATGTCGAGCTGGTTCTGGGACGGCGTCGAGGTGCTGTGGGTGACCACGAACGGACAGACCTCTGCCCTGCTTCGGCATGACGGCGCTCTGTGGGGAATGATCACGGTCAGCGTCTCCGGCGAGCACATCGATCAGGTGCTCTGGATGTTCAACCCGGAGAAGATCACCGCGAGGTCGCTGCCGCCGGGACTGGTGCTCGATGGCGGGTTCGCTGAGGTGACGAAGGCGAGCCCTTAACCACCGCCTAGTACGCCGCGGCCTCCAGATCTCTCCCGATTCGCGCCCCGGCCCGTACCCGCAGGCACACGGGATGCTCCCCACCCAACAGCGTGGCGAGCCGGTCGAGGCAGCGTGCCGTGGTGACCTCGGCCTCCATGCTGCGGCCTGCCGCGCGCAGCGTCGCGGCGTGGTTCGCCTCCGCTGTGAGTGTGTAGACGTGGTCATCGCCTAGGCGGTCCCGTGTGCCGGTGAGGACGCGATCCTCTAGCGAGGAAGCCGCAGCCAGTTCGCCGTCGTCCGCTAGGCAGTTCGCGAGGTTGCCCGCTGCGGCGAGTGTGAAGGGGTGGGATGCGCCTAGAGCGGCGTCGAAGCCGGACAGTGTGCGCTCAGCGTGTGTTCGAGCACGGGTCACGGCGCCGGCGGCCCGCTCATAGACCGCCAGGTTGTTCACTGCCGCGAGCGTATAGGGATGCTGTTCCCCTAGCTCCTCCTCATACGTAGCTAGGCATTCTGCGCTGATCGTGACCGCCTCCGCGTCCCGGTCCTGCGCCGCCAAGTCCGCCGCGCGGTTCAGCGCACAGGCGCGCGTGTCGGGATGCCGCGGGCCGAATCGCTGGAGGTATCGCTCGTATGTGGACTGGGTCAGCTCCTGAGCCTCGGCAAGCCGCCCGCTTTTGCGGAGTGCCACCGCCAAGCTCTTAGCGGTACGGAGGGTCTCGGCGAAGTCGTCGCCTAGTACGTCGCGATACATGTCCAAGGTCGCGCGCAACAGCTCCACTGCCTCCGTGAACCGTCCCGCGTCGATCATGTCTCGGGCCAGCGACCCTGCGGAGCTCAGCGTGTAGGGATGCCCTGCCCCGAGTACCTCCCGGCGCCGGGCGAAGACCTCCCGGTCCATCTCCATCGCCTTGGAGAACTCGCCGACCAGCCGATAGGAGATAGCCAGGTTGTTCGCGGAGGAGAGCGCCTGCGGGAAGTCCACACCGAAGTTCTCAGCGAACCGCGCATAAGTCTGCTCATCCAGCGCCAGCGCCTCCTCGAACCGCCCGAGCCCGCGCAGCGCCGCCGCCAGTCCGCCGGCGGTCATCAGGGTGTGCCGGTGATCGTTGCCTAGCGCGGCGGCCTGCGCGCGCAGCACCTCGGCGTTGATCGCCCGCGCCTCTTCGAAGCGGCCCATCGACCAGAGCACGTTCGCGGTCTGGAACCGCAGCGACAGTAGGTCCGGATCCTTGTCCGGCGATCGCCCCCGCGACGTCCACACGGCGGCCAGCTCCTCGGCGAACGCCAGCGCCGCTCCCAGCTCCCCGCGCTTCCACAGGTACCGGACCCGGTCGATCAGCAGTTGCAGCGTCTCGCCCTCGGCACACAGCCGTGCCCGGCTCGGTCCCAGGTGTGCCCAGATCTGGTCATAGCGCGGCCAATTCTCCGGGTCGTCGGTGTCCCCGGCTCTGGGGCGCGCGCCGACCAGCACCCGGTGCACCTCGTGGCATGCCTGCTCCTGGTCCGCCTCGCTCATCCGGGCCCGGATCACCGACTGCACCAGGCGGTGCACCTGCAGCGTGTTCGAGGCGGCGTCCACTCGTGCCAGCGCGAACCGCCCGACCTCGCGGACCACGCGCCCGATCATCATCCGGTCGCGCAGCGCCTCGTCGTGCGGGATCAGGGCCTGGATCATCTCGTCCGAGCGCAGCAGCGCCATCGACACCGGCTCCGGCGCCAGGAACGAACACAGTTGCAGGAGCCGAACTGCCGCTGGGGAGCGGTCGCGCAGCGCCTCGAAGGAGATAGTCCACGTCGTCGCCACAGGCACCGGGTAGTCCCCGGGCTGATTCAGCGCCAGCACTGCCGACGCCTGCCGGTCCAGCTCCGCCAGGTACTCGCCGACCGGAGTTCCGGTTTCGGTGAGCCATGCCGCCGCTTGCTCGACTGCCAACGGCAGGTCGCCGAGCGCGACGGCCAGCGCGCCAGCGTCCTCCACGGCCAGCCCAGGGACTCGCCGCCGCAGGTGCTCCACGCTCTCGGCGCGCGTGAACACCTCCACCTCGACCGGCGCCGCCTCCTGAGTCCATGCCGGATTCCGCGATGTGATCAGCACATGTCCGTGCCGGCTCTCCGGTAAGAACGGACGCACCGCACCGGGCTCGTCGGCGTTGTCGTAGACCAGCAGCCAGCGGCGCACCGGATCCCCGCGCCGCAGCGCCTCCAGTACAGCTTCCGCAGTCTCGGCGATACCGCTGTCCGCGCGCGGTCCCAAGCCCAGCGGGCGAGCCAAGCGTGCGAGCTCCGTGGGGATCAGCTCCGGCTGGTCCGCAGAGAGCCACCACACGAGGTCGTAGTCGCCTTTGAACCGGTGCGCGTACTCCAGGGCGACCTGGGTCTTGCCGACGCCTCCCAGACCGTGCAGTGCCTGTGGCAGTGCGGAGCCCGCAGCCGAGCCGTGCAGTAGCCGATCGCGGACGTGTTCGAGGACGTCGTCGCGTCCAGTGAAGGTGGCGTTGCGGCCGCGCAGGTTCCAGACGCGCGGGTCGACGCCGGGGAAGCGCGGTCCGTGCGTCCGCGCGGAGGGCAACGCATCAGGGGAGCGGGCACGCCACTGCGCATAAGCGTTCCGATCCACGGCGCGCAGTAGCGTCTCCACAGCCTCCGGCTCGCTGAGCCGTGCCAAGTCGATCGGCGGGTTCGCTTGGTACTGCGCGGGCAGCCGGACGTCCGCGACACGAACCGCGGTGATGCGCTGCGGAGACCGCCCCTCGGCCGACAGCGTTCCCGCGCCGAGGCGGCGGAGGTCGGCGTGCACCTCGGCTGAACGCAGATACGAGTGCGACGTGATGGCGAGAACCTGTCGGTCCCCATCGGGTACTCCCGCCTCGGACACTCCGTCGGAATTCGCTATAGCGATTCCCACACCGACGAGGTCCGCAGTCACCTCTACTTGCGCCAGGATCTCCCGGACCCAGTCGGCCCACATCCGATCCTCGGCGACGTAGTGGATCAGAGGACGGACCTTCGTGGTCTGCCGTCTGGTGAACCCCTCCAGAACCCGCTGCCGCCGGGTCTCCTCCATCGCGGGCAGACCAGTGACACGGCCCACGGTGATCTCCGCCGTCAGCCGCTCGAAGGCAGCCAACAGCGAGGTCGGTAGTCCGGGTGTGTCGCCGAAGACCGCCAGGGTCTCCTCATACGCATAGAAGGGCCGATAGGGGATCTCTACAGAGGCCCAGTACTGCGACCGGCGCTCATCGTCCATGCCGGCGGGGAACCCGGCGAACCGGGACGCCACTAAAGCACGCCCGGCATCCGCCTTCACCTTCTCCGCCTCATCGACACGCATCGGCACAGGCAGGATGCGTAGAGGGCGATCCAGACGGTGCTCCCGCACTCGCTGCGCCACCCCAAGCGCGCCGTCGATGTTCTGGTCACTGAGGGCGAAACAGTCCACGAGCACGTCGGGCAGCTGGAGCGTGCAGATGTCGGCGATGTCTGACAAGCCGGTGCGGCTGTCGATGAGGATGTAGTCGTACGCCGCCTTCATCCCCTCGCGCATCGCTTGGAAGAACTGGCCGCCGCCCATCTCCTCGTAGAAGTCGTCCCATCCGCGCGGCGCCATTGCCGAGGCGTAGTCGCGGTTCTGGCGGCCCGCCGGCAGGAAGTCCAGGGCGCCGCCTCCGGGGAACGGCCAGTCCACGGCCACTGTGTGCCGGGCTACTTCAGCGGCCTGCCGGTGCCAGTCCGTCGGCCGGTCCTCCCGATGCTGGTGCACCTGCCAGGCGTAGTCGACGATCAGATCGATGACCCCGCCGGCCGACTGCAACACCGACGGCGGCAGGAACGGATGGTAGAAGCGGTGCAGTCCCGGCGAGTCCAGATCCCAGTCCACCGCCAGCACCCGGTGGCCGTTCGCGGCCAGGATCCACGCCACGTTCGCCATGGCCATGGTGCGGCCGGTGCCGCCCTTGTAGGAGTAGAAGGTGATGACGGTGCCGTCCGGATCAGGGGACATCGGGCGCTCCTCCTGGCGGTCGATCAGCGGTGGGTAGGGAGCGCAGGCGGGGCGGGCGCGCGGAGCGGCCGTCCGGGGCGTGGGGCGTCAGATGGCGTAACAGCGCCGCCTTGGCGGCGGGGTGCACCTCTCGGAAGTAGAAGTCGTCGAAGTCTGCGGACGCGATCTGGTGCGGCCGGCTGGCGAACCACTCCGCGAGCTTCCCCTGTACGGCGCGGATGTATGCGGTCACTGCGTCGTCTGCGGAGTCGTGCGGGCTTGGGCTGCTGCTCTCGGACGGACCTGCCAAGAGTTCCGCCATGGGTCTTCCCGGCGGAAGCGCGAGTGGACGTCGCCCCGGTAAGGACAGCGGCGTACGTCCACCGACGTGGCGTACCAGGTCCCCGGCCGCCTCGAAGAGGCCTTCCGCGTTCTCGAACCGGCTGCGCACCGCCGTGAAGTCCACTGGCAAGGACGCCTGGGGCGCGCTGCTTAACGCCACCCGCACGACCTCCCTCGCCAGCGCATGGATCGCCAGCTGGTACTCGTCCTTGAAGCGGGCCAGCCGTATTAGCTGCAGGAAGCCCAGGCGCGCGTAGGCCTCGCCGAGAGTGTGGTGGTCGAACTGGAGAGCTTGTGCGGCCGCCGGCAGCTCGGTGTCCGGCATCGGCAGCCACAGCACCGGGATGATCGCCTCGGAGCGGCTGCCGGAGGTCAGTTCGTGCGCGCTCTGCCGCGCCTGGAACAGGTACCACTCGCTGGCGCAGCTCAGGGATGTGAAGTAGCGCGGTGTGTAGAGCGGCACGAACACCCGGCAGGCCGCCAGCGCCTCCGATATCCGGCGCGGCCATTCCTGCCCGACCCGCAGCTCCCGGTCCATGAACCCGGGGCGCGCGTGGCGGGGCAGCGTGGTCAACTCCGCGACCTCGAAGGTCAGGTCGTCGAAGAAGCGCAGGGTCCAGCGATCCGGATCCTCGGCCGTTCCCGACTTGTCCTCTGGGGCGCGGTGGTGGCGGGCATAACTGAGGAAGAAGACCGGGGCCGACCCGTGCTCGGCGCCCTGCGGCACCTGACTCGAGACAGCCATCCGCCCCCCTGCAACCGGCGGGTTACCCCGTTACCTTCACTTCTTCTTCACACTGCGTCTCTAAGAGGATTGCGCCGTGTAATCGGTGGCGTCAATGGTGTGCGGGGCGGTCAGACCTTGGACGTCCAAGCTTCCAACGTGGTGCGCAGCGCCTCCACGAAGTGCAGACCGAGCGGTGTCAGCGAGCCGGAGCCGGCGAGGACATGTGTGGCGCGCAGGGTGTGTCTGAACCACAGTGCGAACTCCTCCTCGGCGTGTTCGCGCTCCTCGGAATCGAGTGCGGTGAAGCGGCGGACGCGCCAGAAGTCGGTGACGCCGACGTGTGCGTACGTCCCCTGCAACAGTCCCTCTAAGGGGCGCAGGTCCTGTCGCCATGGAGCCTCGAACAGGCGGGTGTCGTGCGGGTCGTGCAGGTCTGCCATGTCCAGGACCGCGCCGAGCTTCGCGTGCTGGAACTCGTGGATCATCAGGAGCGCCAACGTGGAGGCGGATGGGCCCTTTGGACCGGTAGCCGCGACAGGCAGAGCCACACCGATTGCGCCATATGCGCGGCGCGCAGTAGAGCTGACAGCGCGGCCGGATAGAGACGGCGCCAGCGGCACGATCGTCGACAGCCCGGCCGCGATGCCCGGAGCGTAGGAGTGATGGTCCCGTGCGAGGAGATCCCAAGCTGCGGGGACAGTACGTATCCAGGTAGTCGCGTCACTGTCGGGCAGCCGTTGCGCGACCTCCCAGTGATGGCAGCGGCGGAAGGGGTCGGTGTCCTCCAGAGCGATTCCGCCTCCGGCGAACGACGGGAGCGCGACACGCCGGACGCCTTGCCATCCCGGCGCGCTGAATACGTCGCAGTCGCCCCCGGAGATACGCATCGTTAGGGATCGGCCCGCGTCCGCGCCGACTACGAGGCGTCCGAGAGTGGGGAGATAGACGGCGCCGCGGCGCACCGGCACCTCGATTTCGGCATCGACGACCGCACGGATTGCGATCGCTGCCGCCAGCGAGGCCAGGTGAGCGAAGTCCTCCGGATTGGCATGGCCGGACTGCGCGTCGTCCAGGCAGCGCAGTGCCCAGACCGACGTATAGGGATGCCCGAGAACGTCGTGCAGGGCGTTCTTATGTCCGGCGTCGAGCGTCTTCAGCATGGCGATCGCAGCGTCCACGAGTTCCTGAAGGGACCCGCTGTTGCCCTCTGCTGCGGCGAACACCTTGGCGAGCAGCAATATGTGCAGCGAACGCTGGAAGCGGTTCAGGTGTGCGACCGCCTTAGCGTCGCCGTATCCGTGCGCCAACTGGTGCAACACATCTGCGGACAGCCCTAGGGAGCGCTGCGCGGGAACTCGTGCGACGACCGACGTTTGGGTCCGGGTCCTGATTCCTGTGACCAGTTCCTTGAGGTCCCGGCAATAGACGCTCGGATTGTCGAACGGATCAGGCGGACGAACCGGGGGAGTCGTCCGGGAGGGAGCGCTATAGCGATGCGTGCGTAGCCCGCCCCCACATACGGCGACCACAGGACAGCGCTGACAGGTCTCACACAGATCGGCCAACCCGTGGCGGCGAGCCTCGAAGCCAGAATGCACCGACACCTCGTCGAAGGAATGCTCGGCGACGGTGAAGCCGGTGGCAGGCGCGCCGTCATACGCCGCCTTCAGGGAGTCCGTTTGTTCCAGCGTCCCGTCGGCTTCCACCACCACGAGATCGACCGGGTCCAGGCCCAGCGACTCCGTCCCGCTTGGCAGACCGCGGAAGGCGTCCAGGACCGAGGTGAACGAGCGGATCGGGAAGGGCCGGCTCTCGGCGTTCCACCGGTCGAAGACCTCGAGCATCCAGTCTGCGTATTCGGCCTGCTCGGGGTTTGCTCTAACTGGCGGATCGCTATGCGTCGCGTGAGGGAGGAGGAAGTCGGCGCGCGGCGGACGCGCATCGCGCACTGCCTCGTAGACCGCCACCGGGTCGTTACGGATGTCGATCGTGCATAGGACGCCCGCGTATATGTCCGGGTAGTCGTCGCGCAGTAGCGCGACCGCACGGAGTGCCTGCATGTGGCTGGACGCTCCGTTGGCGAAGCGCCGGTGCCTGTCGGTCGCAGTACGGTCCCCGTCCAGAGAGACGCCGACACGGACGCGGTGTTCGCGGAACAGGTCGCAGTACTCACTGGTGAGCCGGACTCCGTTGGTATGGATACGGAGGTCCACAGCGCAGCCCGCACTCTCGATGACATCACGCAGCGTCGTGAGCGTCGCCCGCATACGCGTCGGCCCTAGGAGGAGCGGTTCTCCGCCGTGTAGTACGAGCGCGACGGCAGGGAGCCGATGCGCAGTGGCGTGCTCTGCGATCCGCTCCGCAGTGCGCCGAACGATCTCGTCCGTCATGAAGCGCGGTTTATGACGCCAGGAGGTGTCGGCGGCCTCGTAGACGTAGCAGTGATCGCAGGCGAGGTCGCAGCGGGTCGCGACCTTCAAGACGAACTGCCGGAACGGCGGCGCGGAGGCCATGGCACCTCCTCCCGTCAGACGGCCGAGTTGAACGACGCGGCCACCGGCACCGTCGCGGTCCCGCCGTCCCGGGGCGGGCAGATGCGCCGGTCGACGTCCTCGGACCGCACCTCGCCGGCCGAGACCGAGCGTGAGACGTCGGCCAGGGACTCCTCGCTCAGATCCACCAGGCCTGAGCTGACACTTGTCGTCTTGCCGTGGCGGTGCTTCATCCGTGGCTCCCGGTGGGGCGGTACACACGTTGTCAGGCATGGCGATTCATTGCGCCTTCGCGGCGCCCCCATGCGAAGAGGTGCGGATAATCGCTCTCAGGGGGGATTCCTCCGTTCATCGGGTTATGTGACATCAAGGCGCGGCGATCAAGCGGCCGGATGGAAACCCCTCGTATGGCCGTACCGCCGCATGCGAAAGACCCCTGGTGCGCGCGAGCGCATGCCAGGGGTCTCAGGGAAGGCTTTCAGAAGCCGGCGCCGCGCTGGAGGAGCCGACGCGCCGTCGGCTCAGAAGCCGCCGAGGATTCCGGTCAGGCTGCCGACCGGCAGGCCCTGGGTCAGGGAGCCCACGACCGGCAGGTTGCTGGTGGGCAGCTGGCCGACGACCGGCAGCGAGCTCTGCGGCTTGGCCGAGGCGGCCGGGCTCGAGGTGACCGTCGGGGCGGTGATGGTCGGGGCGGTGACCGCGGGCGCGACCGGCGCGACGGCGCGGCTGCGCTTGCCGGCGGCGTGCGCCGGGGTCATCAGCGCCGGCGGGGTCGGCATGTGCGGCGCCGGGAAGGCGGCCTTCAGCTCCGAGGCGGCCTGCTCGCCGGCGGCCGCGGCGGAGGGCGCGGTGGGCGCCGGGGCGCCGGTCATCTGGCCGACCACCGGCAGGTTCTGGGCCATCGGCCCGACCACCGGCAGCTGGCCGGCCAGGCCGCTCACCGGCAGGCCGCCGGCGATGTTGTTCAGCGGGAGGCCGCCGGTGAGGCCGTTGACCGGGAGGCCGTTGGCCAGGCCGCCGGAGATCGGCATGACCGAGTCGAGCCCGCCGATCGGCAGGGCTGAGCGGGTCACCGGCAGCGGCGCGACGGCCTGCAGCGCGGGGGTGGCGGCGGTGGTCGAGATCGGCGCGGTGTCCAGCGGGACGCTGGTCGTCGGTGCGGTCGCCGCGGAGGCGACGCCGCCGACGACGGGACCGGCGGCCATCGCGGCCGCCGTGACGACCAGGCCGCGCCGGACCGTGGTGCTCAAGGTGCTCATTGCCTGGGTCTCCTTGGATCGGGGCTGGCGCGTCTACGCGACAGCTCCCTGCCCAACGGATGAACCCCGCTCGGGGAAACGCCGAAAGAAGTAAAAGGGAAGTAATATATATAGACAGTGATCGGGTCGTCCGATATCAGAATCCGATGGTTCGTTCGGCTATCAGTATCCGGTATCAGTATCCGGCCGCCGGCGGGAATTCCGCGTCGAATTCCGCGATGTGCCGCCGCGCGTCGCCGGCGCCGGTCCACAGGAAAGCCCGGATCCCGGCCTCCCGCGCCGCGGCGACATTCACCTCACGGTCGTCCAGGAAGAACACTTCCCGCGCCGGCGCGCGCAGCTGGTCCAGCAGTGCCTGCCAGATCGCCGCGTCCGGCTTGGCCACGCCCAGCTCTCCGGAGATCACGAAGTGCTCGAACGGCGCGGCCCACTCCCGCGTCCGGAACGCCGCGCCGTGCGCGATCGGCGCGTTCGACAACAGCGCCAGCCGCCGCCCGGCCGCGGCGAGGTCGGCCACCAGTTCCACCGACTGCGGGTCGAGGGTGTTCCACAGCTCGACGTCCGCCGCGCTCAGCGCCTCGGCCTCGTCCGGACCCACCGTGACCCGGGCCTCGGCGCCGACCGCCTGCCAGTAGTCGAGGGCGGGCATGCCCCGGTCGAACTTGTCGCGGAAGAGCCAGTAGCCCTCCGCGAACTCCTCAGCCGGCGCGCCGGCCATCTCTGCCAGCCGTGCGAAATCCGAAGCCGGCGGCCGGTGGGCGATGACCTCGCCGTAGTCGAACACGATCCATGTCATCGCCCCAGCCTGCCAGGGCTCAGCCGCCCTTCACCACCGAGACGTCCACGGTCTTGTCGGTCGCCGACGTCGTCTGCCACTTCCCCGACGAGCGGGTCCACACCTGGTCGGAGTACTGCACCCGCTCCACGTTCAGCGTCTTCGACGAGGCCACGGCCCAGGCGGCGAGCACCTGCGGGGTGAACAGGTTGTTGGACGTTATCCGCAGCGTCAGGCCGTCGCCGGAGTGCGAGTACTGCGGAGCCGCTCCGGCGCCGTTCGCGCTGAACTGCTTCACCAGCGCCTGGCCCAGGGTCGAGGCGCGCGGCGTCAGACCGCTCGAGCCCGGCGCCTCGGCGGCCAGCTTCGGGTCCTGGAACGTGCAGGTCAGCGAGGTCCCGGACTTGGCGTCCAGCGAGGTGGCCAGGACCGTGGCCATCTCCTGCCACTGCCCGTAGGACTCGCCGGAGGGGTCCGCGGAGCGCTGCACGGCCTGCGCGGCCTTGCCGACGTCGATGGTCTCCCAGTGGTCAACGTTCAGCAGCGCGTAGAAGAACTTGTTGGTGGAGTAGACCGGGTCCATGATCTGGTCCGGGGTGCCCCAGCCCTGGGAGGGGCGCTGCTGGAACAGGCCGACCGAGTCGCGGTCGCCCTCCGACAGGTTCTGGATCTTCGACTCCTGCTCGGCGGTGGCCAGGGCGATTATCGTCGCCCGCTCCGGCAGGCTCTTGGCCCGCGCCACCGCGGCGATGGTCGCCGCGTTCGCCATCCGCTGGTTGGCGATCGTGGAGGACTGGCCGTCCGCGCCGACGGCGGTGCAGTTCTCGGCGGACACCCCGCCGTGGAACGCGCGGTACACGTAGTACCCCCCGGCGCCGAACATGCCGAGCAGCAGCAACGTCACCAACCAGGCGCCGATGTGCCGGGATTTGCGCGGCGCTGTTTCCTGCCTGCCTCGGGGGCGGCCTCTCTGACCCATACCGTCCAGTTCCGTCCGTTAACGTCCGAGATCCGTCCTGCGGTGTGAACGCCGCCAGGCCACCGTAGCTGAAACACATATCGTGGTGGCCATGACGAACGCACCGACCTCTCAGGATTTCGCCTCCCCGATCCCGGCCGTGATCGACGAGCTGTGGGAGCGCCGCACCGAGCTGAGCCCGGCGGACTCCGACGCGCGCAAGGCCGTCGTGGAGGCCGTGGACCTCATCGACGCCGGCACCGCGCGGGCGGCGTTCGTCGACGCGGCGACCGACGAGGTCGTCGTGGACGAGCGGGCCAAGCGCGCGATCCTGCTCTCCTTCAAGGTCCTGGACATGGTCGAGTCGAACGCCGGGGACTTCCGCTACCACGACAAGATGCCGCTCAAGGCCGATTTCGGCGGCGCGCGCGTGGTCCCCGGCGCCATCGTCCGCTGGGGCTCCTACGTCTCCTCCGGCGCGATCCTGATGCCCTCGTTCGTGAACATCGGCGGCTACGTCGACGCCGGCACCATGGTCGACACCTGGGCCACGGTCGGGTCCTGCGCGCAGATCGGCAAGAACGTGCACCTGTCCGGCGGCGTCGGCATCGGCGGCGTCCTGGAGCCGGCGAACGCGGTCCCGGTCGTCATCGAGGACGACGCGTTCATCGGCTCGCGCTCGATGGTGGTCGAGGGCGCCCGCGTCCGGCAGGGCGCCAAGCTCGGCTCTGGGACCAACATCACCAAGTCGATGCGCGTCTTCGACGCCGAGACCGGCGAGGAGCTGCCCCGCGGCGAGGCGCCGGCCTGGTCGGTCTGCGTCAGCTCGACCCGGGTGAAGAAGTTCCCCGGCGGGGAGTTCACCACCCCCTGCCTGCTGGTGCTGCGCCGCCTGGAGCCCGGCGAGTCGCACGACAAGCTGCAGATCAACGACATGCTCCGGGACAACGGGTTCACCGGCTGAGGACGGGGAGCGACCAAGCGATGTCCGGCCTGGACCTCACACAGAGCGCCGCCCGCCTCACCGCGGCGCTCGTCGACATCGAATCCGAGAGCGGGAACGAGAAGGCGCTCGCCGATGCAGTCGAGGAGGCGCTGCGCAAGTATCCGCATCTGGAAGTACTGCGCGACGGCGACTCGGTGCTGGCGCGCACCAACCTCGGCCGCGCCGAGCGCGTGATCCTGGCCGGGCACCTGGACACCGTGCCGATCGCCGTGGACAGCACGGGGCGCCGCAACGTCCCCTCGCTCCTTCAGGGCGACTGGGAGACCGGCACGCTGCGCGGCTGCGGCACCTCGGACATGAAGGCCGGCGTCGCGGTCCAGCTGGTGCTGGCCGCCACCCTCGCCGAGCCGAACCGCGATGTGACGTACGTGTTCTACGAGTGCGAGGAAGTCGAGGCCGAGCGCAACAGCCTGGGCCGGCTGATCCGCACCCGCCCGGAGTGGTTCGCCGCCGACTTCGCGGTGCTGCTCGAGCCGAGCAACAACATCGTCGAGGGTGGCTGCCAGGGCACGATGCGCGCCCGGCTGACCTTCCGCGGCGCCCGCGCGCACTCGGCGCGCTCCTGGCTCGGCGACAACGCGATCCACAAGGCCGGCGCGGCGATGCGGCGGCTCGCCGAGTACCAGCCGCGCCGGGTCGAGGTGGAGGGCCTGGAGTTCCGCGAGGGTCTGAACGCGGTCGGGATCAGCGGCGGCGTGGCCGGCAACGTCATCCCGGACGAGTGCTCGGTCCTGGTGAACTTCCGCTTCGCCCCGGACCGCGGTCAGGATGACGCGGAACGTCATGTCCGGGAGGTCTTCGCGGATCTGGACGCTGAGATCGTGGTCACAGACTCCGCTCCGGCGGCGCGTCCGGGGCTGCATCTGCCGTTGGCGGCGGAGTTCGTCGGCGCGGTGATGGAAGGCATGGACGCCGAGCCCACGGCGAAGTTCGGCTGGACCGATGTCGCGCGCTTCGCCGAACTCGGCGTTCCCGGCGTGAACTATGGTCCGGGCGAGGGATCGCTGGCCCACAAACCGGATGAATCAGTGGACCTGGGGCAAGTTGTTCGATGCGCGGAGCGGATGAGAAGCTGGCTCGGCTCCGCGCCGTGACCTGAGGATCGGCGGCGCGCACCGGCGGACACCAGGTGCGCGCCCGAGGCAACCGGTTGGGACCCTTCAGCGTCTTACCAGCGGCGGAGCAGCCCTCGTATGTCCACGGGAGTCCGGCGATCGCCCCCGCTGCCAGGCAAGTTCCGAGAGGTCCGAAGTTTCGATGAGCCCGACCGGCTGGCCGATGACGGTGACGGCGATCCTTCTCGCGGTCGCCGCACCGATCGGCACGTATTTGTTGTGGAACCGCATCCGCGGGCCGCGTCCCGTCCGCGCCGTCGCCCGGCTCTCGATGATCGGCGTGAGCCAGGTCATGGCGATCCTGCTGTGCGGTGTGGTCGTCAACAACTACTACGGGCTCTACGCGTCCTGGGACGACCTGCTCGGCCAGACCGGCAGCCCGGGCGTCATCATCCATCAGAACGCGGTCGCCGCCGGCACGCCGATCGCCGGCACCGCCGTGAACGGCGGCCGGGCTCAGGGCGGCCGCGGCCAGGTGGTGCCGCGCGTGCGGCCGGCCGGCCCGGTGCAGACCTTCAAGAAGTACGGCGACGACGCGCTGGCCGCCAGCTTCACCGGGCCGAAGTCCAGGCTCGGCGGCGACAACAACGTGCTGGTATGGCTCCCGCCGCAGTACAACGACCCGGCTTATGCGAACACCGATTTCCCGGTGGTCATGCTGTTCCCCGGCTACCCCGGGACCCCGCAGACCTGGTTCGGGCAGATGGACGGGCAGAAGGAACTGGCCGCGCTGGTCCAGCAGCACACCTCCACGCCGTTCGTGCTGGTCGCGGTCAACATCTCGCCGATAAAGGGCGTGAACACCGACTGCACTGACATCCCCGGCGGCCCGCAAGTGGCGACCTACATCACCGATGACGTCCGGACCATGGTCGAGCGCACCTTCCGGGTCACCACCGACCGCTCCGGCTGGGGCATGATGGGCTACTCCGAGGGCGGCCTGTGCGCGGGCAAGCTGCTGGTGCAGTACCCGCAGCTGTTCAGCGCCGCGGTCCAGATGAGCGGCGATGTGCGGCCGGGCGGCTACGTCTCCAAGTACGGCCCGACCTTCGCGGACCAGAACTCCACGCTGTGGGTCCTGCAGAACCACAAGCCGAACCCGCCGGTGTCGCTGCTGGCCGCGGCCTCCGCCGAGGACGCGCACGGCAGCGTGCTCTCCGACGCGCTGTCGCTGCAGCACGTGGCGCCGGACGTGGTGGATGTCCTGAAGAAGGACCACGGCTCGCACAACACCGCGGTGTGGAAGCAGTGGCTGCCGCAGGCTTACGGCTGGCTGAGCCAGCATCTGGATCAGGTGCACCCGCAGGCCTGAGGGATCCCGCAGCGGGTCTGGCCGGGATCACCGGCAGCCGCCGCAGGTCAGACGCAGGTCAGACGCAGGTTAGGCGCAGGTTAGGCGCAGGACGACCAGCGGCGGCCTGCTCGTCGCTTGGCAGCCGCCGCCCGTCCGACCCCGGCCGGTAGTGTGCCGCCTATGAGTCAAGGCAGCGGGAACGGACACGGCACCGGCAGCAGTTTCACCGAGCGCTTCGTCGGAGCGGTGACCCGTCGGCGGGGACAGGAGCAGTTGCCGGCGGCCACGGCCGACCAGAAGCTGCTGGACCATGCGTACGGCAAGGACTGGAAGGACGAGGACCCCTGGCGGGTGCTGCGCATCCAGGGCGAGTTCGTCGAGGGCTTCGACTCCTTGGCCCGCACCGGTCCGGCCATCACCGTCTTCGGCTCGGCCCGCACCCCGACCGGAAGCCCCGAGTACCTGATCGGCGAGCAGATCGGCCGCGGTCTGGCGACCGCCGGCTGGTCGGTCATCACCGGCGGCGGCCCGGGCGCCATGGAGGCGGCGAACAAGGGCGCCATCGACGCCGGCGGACGCTCCATCGGCCTGGGCATCGAGCTGCCTTTTGAGCAGTCCTTGAACAGCTACATCGACCAGGGCATCAACTTCCGCTACTTCTTCGTCCGCAAGACCATGTTCCTGAAGTACTCCCAGGGCTTCGTGGTGCTGCCCGGCGGCTTCGGGACCATGGACGAGCTCTTCGAAGCGCTGACTCTGGTCCAGACACACAAGGTGACGTCGTTCCCGGTGGTCCTGGTCGGCCGCGGCTACTGGGGCGGGCTGGTGGACTGGATCCGCGCGTCGATGATCCCGGCCGGCAAGATCGCCCCGGGCGACCTGGACCTGATCCACCTCGTCGACGACCCAGACGAGGCGGTCGCGATCATGGGCAAGCCGGGGGAGCGTGGCCTAAGCTAGCCCCCGCTTGGCGACCGCGGGCTCCCGCAGTCCCTGGATCGCCGACACCATCTCCAGCACCTGCCGCGTCTCGGCGACCTCGTGCACCCGGTAGACCCGGGCGCCGAGCCACGCCGAGACCGCGGTGGTGGCGAGCGTGCCGGTCAGGCGCTCCTTCACCGGGCGGTTCAGGGTCTCGCCGACGAAGTCCTTGTTCGACAGCGACACCAGGACCGGCCAGCCGGTCGCGGTCATCTCCGCCAGGCGGCGCGTCGCCTCCAGGGAGTGGCGGGTGTTCTTGCCGAAGTCGTGGCCGGGGTCGATCAGGATGCGGTCGCGCGGGACGCCGAGGGCTGCCGCGCGCTCGGCCTCGCCGTGGACCGTGCGCTCCAGGATGTCGGCCATGATGTCCGCGTAGCCGACGCGGTGCGGGCGGGTGCGCGGTTCCACGCCCCCTGCGTGCGTGCACACCAGCGCCACCGCGTGCCGGGCTGCGACCTCCGCCAGACGCGGGTCCCAGCCGCCCCAGGCGTCGTTGAGGACGTCGGCGCCCTCGGCGCACACCGCGTCCCCGACTTCGGCGCGCCAGGTGTCCACGGAGATGACCGCCTCCGGGAACCGCTTGCGGACCTCGGCGACGAAGGGGACGACGCGGCGCGTCTCCTCGGCGAGGTCCACGGCGTCGCCGGGACCGGCCTTCACGCCGCCGATGTCGATGAGGTCCGCGCCCTCGCTCAACGCCCGCTCGACCCGGTCCAGGGCGGCGGCGTCGGTGAAGGTGGCTCCCTTGTCGTAGAAGGAGTCCGGGGTGCGGTTCACGATCGCCATCACGAGCCGCTGATCGGGACCGTACTCGTAGGCTCCCAGGCGCAGCGTGCTCTGCGGGACGTCGGCCGGGTCCGGGGCGCTCTCGGTGGCGCCGCCGGGGGTGCCGTCCGCGTTCGATGACATGGAGATCAGCCTAACCGCGACGGCTTGGCACGGGGCGTGGCACCATGTGGCCGTGCTGTACTTTCAATTTCTCGTCGTCGCGGCGGTGTTCGGTGCGATCGCGTGGGTGGCCGCGGGCCGCGGCGGGGGTCTGGACGACCCGCGCCAGGACCGGCCCGAGCCCGCGCTGGCCGACGACCGGCAGCTGGGCCGGGAGGACATCGACAGTGCCCGCTTCGCCGTCGGGTGGCGCGGCTACCGCATGGACCAGGTCGACCGGCTGCTGGACCGGCTCGCCGCCGAGATCGACCACCGGGACCGGCTGATCGCCGACCTGACCCGCCCGGCCGGCGCCCGGCTCGGCGAGGCCGGCGTCGGCTACGAGCCGGTGGCGCGGACCCAGGACGGGACGCCCGGCGGCGAGGGTCTGGGCGGCGGGGGAGACGCGGGCGGCGCGGCCACCGCGACCGCTGTGGTGCAGCCCGGCTTCGGTCCAGGTGTGGGCGGCGTGGGCGGCGTGGGAGATGTCGTGCCCGGCAGAGTCGAGCCCGCGATCCCAGCCGATCAGAACCCTGCGGATAATCCGCTGTCGGCCTGGTACCGGCGTCCGGAGGACGACCAGTAGGGCTTTCAGCTCATCAGATCTTCGGCTTGTGAGAACGGCCGGTCCCGCATCGGGACCGGCCGTTCTCAGTTGTCTCAGCGCCCGGTGAAGGTCGGCTTCTCCTTGGCCAGGAAGGACCGCACGGCGTTCTGGTGGTCCTCGGTGGCCGCGCACGCGTCCTGCAGATCGGCCTCCAGCTCCAGGGTCTCGTCGAGGGAGTGGGTCAGCGCGAAGCCGACCGCCTTCTTCATCGCCGCGTACGCCGCGGTCGGTCCGGCGGCCATCTTCGCCGCCAACTCGCCGACCACCGCGTCCAGCTCCTCGGCCGGCACGACCCGGTGCACCAGTCCCAGCTCGGCCGCCTGCTCGATGCCGATGGTCTCCGGCAGCATCAGCAGCTCCAGTGCCTTGGCCGGCCCGACCAGCCGCGGCAGCGTCCAGGAGCCGCCGGAGTCGGCGGTCAGCCCGATGTTGGCGAACGCCAGGTTGATGGCCGCCTTGTCCGAGGCGATCCGCAGGTCGGAGGCGAAGGCCAGGGCCGCGCCGGCGCCGGCCGCCACGCCGTTGACCGCCGCGATCACCGGCTTGGGCGCCGAGGTCAGGGCGCGCAGCAGCGGGTTGTAGTGTTCGCGCACCGTGTTCGCCAGTCCGTTGCCCGACTCCAGGGCCGCCGCGTGCTCCCTGAGGTCCTGTCCGACGCAGAAGGCGCGCCCGGTACCGCGCAGCACGATCACGCGAACGGAGTCGTCCCCGGCCGCCGCCGTCGCCGCGTCGCGCAGCGCCGCCTTGGTCGCACTGTCGAGCGAGTTCAGCGCGTCCGGGCGATTCAGGGTGATGGTGCCGACACCCTCGGTGACGTCGTAGACAACGTTGTCGGGCATAGGGGGTCCCACTCTCCGCCTTATCGGCTTCCAGGCATGTACCAGTGTTGGTCGCGTCCGGTAGAACTGTTTGCAGACTCTGACGAAGCTACTCAGTCGGGCCTCCCGCGGCGACACCGGAACCCAATCCGTGCGCGTGCGGGATAATGGATTGGTTGAGAGCTGGCTCCTAGGAAGGGGAACGAGCATGGCGGCGATGAAGCCGCGGACGGGTGACGGCCCGCTTGAGGTGACCAAAGAGGGACGCGGCATCGTGATGCGGGTTCCGCTGGAGGGCGGCGGCCGGCTCGTGGTGGAGCTGTCGGCGGAGGAGGCCGCCGCGCTCGGCGAAGCCATCAAGGGCGTGGTCGGCTAGTCCGGCGCCGCCTGTCGTGGCACCCCATTCGTCCCACCGGTGACGTCTGGCCCCCGAACGGCCGGGGTCCGGCGTCCTCCACCCACGTGTTCCTTCTCACTTCCATCCCAGGTGCGGACCGGCACCCCATCCCGGTCAGAGGGTCCGCGTCGGTCCGCATCGGGCCGCGTCGGGATGGACGGCGCTACCGCCGCCTCTCCGGCCTGCCCGCGCCGGCGGTGCCCAGGCGACACGCCCGGCCCGCGTCCGTGATCTGCGTCCGTGATCTGCGTCCGTGATTTACGGGCGCTTCACCGCGCACAGCAGCCCGTCGCCGGTGGGCAGCAGGGCCGGCAGCAGCCGGGTGTCCTCGGCCACCTGGCGGTGCAGATAGCGCAGCGCCGAGGTGCGGGCGTCCCGGATCGAGGGGTCGACCACCCGGTCCTGCCCGAGTGCTCCGTCGAAGGCCACGAGCCCGCCGGGCCGCAGCAGGCGCAGCGCCTCCTCGTACCCGGCCAGGTGGTCGGTGCCGGGCCCGCCGCAGAAGACCATGTCGTAGCCGCCGTCGGCGAGCCGGGGCAGCACCGAGCCGGAGGCGCCGCCGATCACCCGGGTGCGGCTGGCCGCGAACCCGGCGTCGGCGAAGGCGCGGCGGGCCGCCTGCGAGCCCTGAGTGTCCTCGTCCACGGTCGTGAGCACCCCGTCCGGGCGCATCCCGCGCAGCAGGTATATCCCCGACACGCCCGCGCCGGTGCCGACGTCGACGACCGCCCGGGCCGCGAGCGTGGCCGCCAGCAGCCGCAGCGCCGCGCCGGTGCCGGGCTCGACCGGGACGATGCCCAGCCGCCGTGCCTCGCGGCGGGCGGAGACCAGGACGTCGTCCTCGGCGACGTACCCCTCCGCATACGCCAGGCTGGCGTGCCGGTGACTGGGGATGACGGCCTCCGAGGGTCGCGGGTCCCGGAGCCTGAGTCGGCCGGGATCTGGTCGGTTGGTTGCTACTGGGCATCAAGAGCGTAGCCATCCGGCCGCGCGCATACCACGTCGGACTGCTCGCCGGACAGTGCCCGCGGCCGGCGCACAGGTGCCCCGCAGGCGCGGTGCGAAGCCGATCCGGGCGCCTGATCGCTGTAAGCGGACACCGCAAGGGAACTGGTCGTCCGGGAACTTCGGCCCGGTGACCGGCCGTTCTGCCCTCGACAGTGGCTCACGGTGTGGAGAGCCGGGAGATCTTAGAGCGATCTCAGGTTCCTTTCAGCCTTTAGCAGCGAGGCAGGCGTCTATGGTGATGAGTGCGGTACTGGAAATAGGAGGTGGGGACGTCGTGGCTGACGCCAACAGCGCCCGCAATCCTGGAGCCGTCCCGGTCAACACCATTGGACCGCGGATAGATCTCGGGGAACTTCGTCGGAGGCGTGCGGCCCGCAAGGCCGCCTTGGAGAAGAACCGCCGGGGGGCGGAGGCGATCCCCGATACCGCGATGCCCGCCGAGGCAGCGCAGAGCGTGGGGGAGACCCAACCCCTCGACGCCGCGGCCGTCGGCTGGGAGCCGCCGAGCTGGGACGACATCGTCCGGACCCATTCGCAGCGGGTGTACCGGCTGGCCTACCGCCTGACCGGCAACCAGCACGACGCCGAGGACCTCACGCAAGAGGTCTTCATCCGCGTCTTCCGCTCGCTGTCCAGCTACCAGCCGGGCACCTTCGAGGGCTGGCTGCACCGCATCACGACGAACCTGTTCCTGGACATGGTGCGCCGCCGCGCCCGCATCCGCTTCGACTCCCTGGGCGAGGACGCCGACGACCGGCTGCCCGGCCGCGAGCCCTCGCCGGAGCGGATCTTCGTGGACTCGCACATGGACGCCGACATCGAGGCCGCGCTGGCCGCGCTGGCGCCGGAGTTCCGGGCGGCCGTGGTGCTGTGCGACATCGAGGGGTTGTCCTACGAGGAGATCGCGGCCACCCTCGATGTGAAGCTCGGCACCGTGCGCTCGCGGATCCACCGCGGCCGCTCGCAGCTGCGAGCGGCCCTGGAGCACCGGGCCCCGGGCGCGGCCGCGAACGCGAGTGGGAAGGAGGGCCGCCGGTGACCAGGCACCTCGGAGACCGCCTCACCGCGCTGATCGACGGCGAACTGGACCACGGCACCCGCGAGCGGATGCTCGGCCATCTGGCGCAGTGCGGCGAGTGCCGCGCCGAGGCCGACGCCGAACGGCAGGTGAAGTCCCGGCTCGGCACGATGTCCGCGCCGCAGGTCCCGGTGGAGCTGATGCTCGGGCTGCTGAGTCTGGACGCCAACCGCCCGGCCGCCTCCGGCGCCGCCAACGGCCTGCCCAGCGGCGGTGGCGGAGCCTCGGCCGGCGGCCAGGGCTCGGGCCCGTCGCCGTTCTCGTTCCAAACCGTGCCGATCCGCCCGCCGGCGGCTCCGGCGGCCGGCCGCCCCACGGCCGGCCGCTCCCCGGTGCGCCCGCAGCGCCTGCGGGTCGCGGCGATCGGCGCGGTCTCGCTGGCGGCCCTGGGCACCGGCGTGTGGCTGGTCGGCGACTTCAGCGCCAGCGCGACTCCGGCGCACGGCCCGGCGAACCCGGCGCCGGCGCAGGTCGTCACCTACGCACCGGGACACTGATCCACGGGGCGTGAAACGCCCGGCTCGTGCGAGGCGGTCGCGGACTCCCTCTTGACGTCGGGGCTCGGCAGTGCCGAGCCTTGACGCACAAGGATCGACGAAACATCCACCGCCGAGGGTCCGGCATCGGCCCGAACGGGAGTTACGCTAGCGCGTAGCGCCGGAAAGCCGCCGGCCGCGCCCGCCAGAGCAGGAGCCTTCCACCGTGCCGTTTCTCGACATCAGCCCGCTGGAGCTGATCGCGCTGCTGGCCCTGGCCGTCATGCTGTTCGGCCCGGACAAGCTGCCCGGCGCGGTACAGGGTCTGGCGCGTACCCTGCGGCAGTTCCGGGAGTTCACCCGCAACGCCCAGAACGACCTGAAGAAGGAGCTGGGTCCGGAGTTCCAGGACATGGAACTGACCGACCTGCACCCGAAGAACTTCGTGCGCAAGCACGTGCTCGGACCCGACGGCGGCGACTTCCGCGAGATCAGGGACATCACCGACTCGCTCAACGGCGAGATACGCTCCGCGGCCGACGGCGCCCGACGCCCCCTGGCCGCCGACGACGCGACCCCGGACGATGCCCTCTACCGGGCTCCCGCCCCGCGCCTGGCCGCGGGCGAGCGCCCGCCGTTTGACGCGGATGCGACGTGAGGTTCCATGAGCAGCACCATCTCCACTGAAGACTTCCCCGATCCCCCCGGCCCGGCCTCGCAGCCGGGCTCGCTGGCGCCGGTAGCCGATGGCGCCGCCGCCGCTTCCGGCGCGGTTGCCGAGGCCGACAAGCGTCCCGGCCGCACCTCAGCCCTCGACGACTTCGTCCCGGGCCCGCCGATCGCCTCCATCTCCGCCGCCGCCCTGGCCGCCTCCGAACCCGACGCCTGGCCCGGCCAGCGCACCGCGGTGCCCTGGTACGGCCTGGACGAGGCGTGGGTCGGCGACCGCTGGCTGGGCTCGATCATGCTCGGTCCCGACGGTGTCGCCGAGTACGGCACTCTGGGCCACGGCGACCACCCGGCCCGCCGCCCCGACGACCTGTCCCCCCGCCGCTTCTGCGGCGTGGTGACCATGGCCCGCCTGGACCGCCGTCCCGGTGGCGGCGCGGCCGTGCTGGAGCCGACCACCTTGTCCACGCTGGCTGCCGTGGCGGGCTTGGGACTGCTGTCCGACGCCTGGCCCTGGGCCGTCGACAAGGCACTGCGCGGCGACTGGCTGCACCAGCAGACCGACCTGGCCTACGAGGTCGCCGAGAACCTGGACGACGCTCCCTGGCGTGCGGTCCAGCTCCCGGTCGACGGCAAGCCCACCCGCTTCCGCTACCGCGAGAGCGAGTACGGCTGGGTCCTGGCCGCGGAGCTGCGCGAGTGCTGGCTCGGCGCGTACGGCCGCGGCGTGACGGCCTACGGCCTGGGCTTCGAGCAGGTCACGCTGGACGCCTGGGAGGCGTACGAGGCGCTGCCGCGCTGACGGCGGTCCGCACGGGAATCCGGCGGGCGCGTGGCGTGCCCGGCATCGGCGGTTCACGCTTTCCGACGAGGTGGCGACTGAAAGTTCCGCCATCGACCTTCGCCGCCGCCGCCGATTTCTGACGTTCGGCGGGCTCGTCGTCAGCGGCCTGCTCGGAAGCTCAGGTAGGAACCAGCGGGTGCTTCCTCGGTGAGGTCGACCAGGCATCCGCAGTCCGGGTGCGGCGGCCGCTCGTGCCGGGTCTGTGCGCCGAAGGGCGGTGCCAGTTCCAGCGTGGCGTTCATCGTCGGCGGCGGGTCGCCCTCGACGAAGGCCAGGACGTGCAGCGCCGTCTGGACCGCCAGGTGGGTCGCCATCGTGACGTCGCAGGCCCGGTCTTCCGCCGCCGGTACGGCGTCCACGCCGCCGAACGGCACCATCGCCCGCGGCCACCCCGGGTCGCGCGCGGTGCGGTACAGGTCGCGGCAGCGCAGGCAGGAGGTGCGGCCCGGCTGGACGAACGGTCCGAGCACGCCGGTGGTCTCGTGCACCTCGGCCGGGACGTGCGGCACGCCGTCGGACTGGAGGGTGGCGGCCTGCGCCGGGTAGCCGTCGGCGATCGGGGCGAGGACAGCGACGTCGGGGCGCTGGCGGTTGGCCGGCATCGTGGTGCGGGTGCTGGGAGCCGAGGTGCGGATCAGGGTGCGGACGAGGTCTTGGCGGCGGGGTGGGGGAGCGGCGAGGTTGGATTCGTCGTCGGGCTGGGGATCGGCGGTGTTCGTCGTCGCGCTAACCGTGTCGGCAGCCGCACTATCCGCCGCACGACTTCCGCGTCCTCGCCCACGCCGCGGAGCAGGAACCTCCCGCTCGTCCCGGTGGCTCAGTCCTCGTGGATTCCGGAATCCCGCCGGTGCCGCATCGGCCGCCCGAGCCCGCCCGCTGTCGATCGGCACCACGCACCCGATCCCTGCCGAAGCCAGCATGTGCGCGACCGACGCTCCGACGCGTCCGCATCCGTACACGGCGACCACTGCCATCCGTCGCCGCGTCATCGCTCGCACCGCGCCGCCGGGAACCAGGTATCCGAGCGCCAGCGCCGCCATGTCGGGAGCCAGCCGGTCGGCTTCGGCGACATCCAGCGCGCGCAGCGCCGGGCCCGGGTCGTAGGCGGCGTCGTCGAGGAATCCGGCTCGGGCGAGCATGTCGAGCAGTGTCGTGGCGTGTGCGCCGGATAGTCCGATCTCTTCAGCCAGGGTCAGCAAGCCTGCGATGTCGCGGTGTCCGTCGAGTGCGCCCAGGAACGCGGTCGCGGTCGGACTCAGTCCGTTCAGCAGCAGCGACCTGCCCGGTGTCACCCCCACCTGCAGTGAGCCGCCGGGCCGCCACAACCGCCGCAGTCCCGCTTTCAGCACCGGACGCACGTTCGGCCTCCCGCCGTGTCAGCCCCCTAATTCACCCGTACGGCGGCCGGAGGACCGGCCGCCGCCTGCGTGCACCGGACCTCAGGCCTTGCCCAGGATCCGGTTGAGCTTGGTCCCGCAGGTCGGGCAGATTCCCTGCGCCATCCGCCGGCCCGAGTCGCTGACCTTCACCTCGCCGGTGAAGTTCTTCTTCTCCTTGCACTTCACGCAGTAGGCGTCCCCGGTGTACGACTCCGCCATGGTTTGTCACTACCTTCCGTATCTGAGGCCATACGTACCTTTCACCCCGAACGCGGAACACCATACGGCAGCGCGGGGCCCAAACCGCACCGCTACGCTGACGCCATGCCTGAGTCGCGCGAATATCCGCTCTTGGCCGTCCGCCGCACGTCGGATGGTGTGTTGACCGTGACGTTGGACGACCCGGACCGGCGCAACGCGATGACCGCGCCGATGACCGCGTCCTGGGAGCGGCTCATGCGGGAGATCGCGCGGGACGAGGAAATCCGCTGTGTCGTCGTGACCGGAGCCGGCTCCGCCTTCTGCGCCGGCGGCGATCTCGGGTGGATCGGCGCCGAGCCGGGCGCGCCTGTGGAAAAACTCCGCGACAAGATGCTGCCCTTCTACCGGATCTGGCTGAGCCTGCGGGATCTGCCGGTCCCGACCATCGCCGCGGTCAACGGCCCGGCGGTGGGCGCCGGCGCGTGTCTGGCTCTGGCCTGCGATCTGCGCTACGCGGTGGACACCGCGACGTTCGCGGTCCCGTTCACCAAGCTCGGCATGCACCCGGGGATGGCCGCGACGTGGCTGCTGCCGGAGGTCGTGGGCATGGCCACCGCGCGTGAGCTGCTCTACACGAACCGTGCCGTGAGCGGCGCGGAAGCTGTCGCGCTCGGCGTCTTCAACAGGGTGTTCCCCGCCGGGGACTTCCCTGGGGAGATCGAGCGGATCGCCTCCGATGTGGCCGCCGGAGCGCCGATCGCGGTGAAGCTCACCAAGCAGGCACTGATCGGTGACGGACACGAGTCGTTCGAGGCCGCACTGCGCTGGGAGGCGCTCGCGCAGCCGATCACGATGGCCACCGAGGATCTTCAGGAAGGCCTCGCGGCCCAGCGCGAGCGGCGTGTGCCGCGCTTCACCGGCGCCTGATCACTCTTTGTGTTAGGCAACCCACAGGAGTGCCCAGCCTGTGGATAACTCTGTGGAAAACCTGTGCACGGCATGTGGACAATCGGATTTGCGCCGATCCCGACGCCCCGGGATGTCTTTTCGATAACGCCATTGGGGGGTGGGGCACGCTAGGGTCCCTTGCCGTGGGACTCGACGAAGCCCCCCACCAGGGCGGTCAGATCGAGGTGCGGCGCAGCAACCGGCGGCGGCGCACCGTCTCTGCGTACCGGGACGGCGACAAGACCGTGGTGCTGATCCCCGCGCAGATGACGCGTGCTGAGGAAAAGCAGTGGGTCGACAAGATGCTCGCCCGGCTCGCGGGCCAGGAACGCAAGCGCAGACCGGACGACGAGGAGCTGTCTCGTCGTGCCCGTGACCTGTCGGTTCGCTACTTCGACGGCAGAGCGCAGCCCTCCAGCGTCCGCTGGGTCGCCAACCAGCAGGCGCGCTGGGGTTCCTGCACGCCTGTGGACGGCACGATCCGCATCTCCGACCGGGTGCGCGGGATGCCGGAGTATGTGCTGGACTACGTCCTGCTGCACGAGCTGGCGCACCTGCTCGTCCCCAGCCACGGCCCGCGCTTCTGGGAGCTGATGAGCGTGTATCCGAAGACGGAGCGCGCTCGAGGGTTTCTCGAAGGGTTCGCCAGTGCGGGAGGCAACGTGGCGGCGGACGACGCCGACTGAGGCGTACCGAGGCTGACCTCAGATGCCGACAGATGTCGACGTCAGATAACCGCTGGTGACGCCCGGCCACGCGCCGACGATGACGTTCGCCGTCGCGAGCCGGGCACCACCCGCCGAGTACTCCTGGCAGCGGCTACTGCTTCGGCTTGTCTTCGCCGTCCTCGTCCGAGCCCTTGTCGCCCTCGCCGCCCTTGCCGTCCTCGTCCGAGCTCTTGTCGTCCTTCTCGTTATCCACAGGGCCGTTATCCACAGCCCCGCCGTCCTTCGCCCCGGTCGTGCCGGTCCCGCCGCCCAGCAGCTCGTCCAGCCCCGAGAAGTCGAACTCCATCCCGTCCTCGGCGTCCCGGCCGTGCACGAACCCGTCCGGGTCGTCCAGGTCGGCGGACGTCGGCAGCAGGTCCGGGTGCGACCAGACCGCGTCGCGCCCCTCCAGCCCGCGCGCGTCGGCCAGCGACGCCCACAGCCGGGACGCGTCGCGCAGCCGCCGCGGGCGCAGCTCCAGGCCGACCAGCGCCGAGAACGTCTGCTCCGCCGGACCGCCGGCCGCGCGCCGCCGCCGCAGCGTCTCGCGCAGCGCGTCCGCCGCCGACAGCTGCGGCGCTGCCGCGGCGTGCACCACCGCGTCGACCCAGCCCTCAGCCAGGGCCAGCAGCGTCTCGAGCCGGGCCAGTGCCGCCTTCTGCGCCGGGGAGTCCACCGGGGTGAACAGTCCGCCGCCGCCGAGCATGTTCTCCAGCTGCGAGGGGTCCAGGTTGGTCAGGTCCATCTGCTCGGCCTGCTGCGCCAGCTCGCTGAACTTGGAGGCGTCGACCGTGATGCCGCGCGCGTACTCCTCGACCGCGCCGAGCAGCCGGGGCTTGAGCCACGGGACGTGCGAGAACAGCCGCTGGTAGGCGGCCTCGCGCAGCGCCAGGTACAGCCGGACCTGGTCGATGTCGACCTCGAGTCCTTCGGCGAAGACGTCCACGTTCGCCGGGAGCAGCACCGCCTTGCCCTCCGGGCCCAGCGGCAGCCCGATGTCGCTGCCGGACACGACCTCGCCGGCCAGCGAGGCCAGCGCCTGGCCGACCTGGGAGCCGAACATCGCGGTGCCCATCTGCTTGAGCATCCCGCCCAGCGGGTTCGCCCCGCCGCCGGCACCGCCCGCGGCGCCGCCGAACAGGTTGCCCAGCATGTCGCCCATGCCCGGCGGCAGGCCGGCCGCCTCCGGGTTCTCCGGCATGCCCAGCTCGCCGACGGCGCCGCCGACCGCCTCGCCCATCGCCGAGGTGATGCGCTCGGCGACCGGCTCGACCAGCTGCTTCCAGACCGGGAGCGTCTCCTCGATCCACTGCGCGCGGGACCACACGCGGGTGCCGGAGGTGCCCGCCGGGAGCGAGGTGACCTGGTCCAGCCAGTGCTCGGCGAGCTGGACGGCGCCGTCGTAGGTGCGCTGCTCGCCGTCGGTGGGCGAGGGGTCCGGGCCGGCGGCGGCCACGGCGTTGCGCGCCATGGTCTTGGCCAGGTCCCAGTTCACCGCGCCGTCGCCGCCGCCGCTCATCAGGGCCTGGATCTGGCTGAACACCATCTGCAGCATCTGCGGGTCCGGCATGCCCGGGATGTTCGAGCCCGGGGACTGCGCCCCGCTTCCGCCGAACATCTGCTGGAACATGGCCCCCAACGGATCAACGGGACCGTCCGGGCGCTTACCCTGGTTCTGCGACTCGTCGCCGTCCGAGGGGTTGTGATCTTCGGGGTTCTTGTTCACGGCGGGTGACCTCACGGACGACGGGGAAGAAGGATCGGTTCGACAGCGCGGAGACTGCTTCCTCTACACATCTAACGTAACCACAGGAGAGCCTCAGTGAGTTCCTCGCCGGACCGCAAGCGCCCCGGCCGCACCAGCAAGCCCACCATCGCCGTCACCGGTGCGGCCGCCCGACTGGGCGAGGCGCTGACCGGCAAGCTCGCCTTCGGCGGCGAGGTGCGCCGGGTCGTGGGGCTGGACGCCGAGCGCGGCGCCGCCCCGGCGACCTGGCGTTTGGGCGAGGTCACCGACCCCCAGCTGGCCGAACGCCTGTCCGGGGTGGACACGCTGGTGCACTTGGCGGTTGACGCCGATCTGAACTCCGAACCCCGTGAGCGCACCGCGCGCAACGTCCGCGCCGCCCAGACCGCCATCACCGCCGCGGCCGCCGCCGGCGTCCACCATGTGGTCCTGCTGTCCACCGCCATGGTCTACGGCGCCCTCCCGGACAACCCGCTCCCGCTGGAGGACGACGCCCCGCTGCGCGCCACCCCCGACGGCACCCTCGTCGGCGACCTGCTGGAGATCGAGCGGCTGGCCGCGATCGCGCCGCGCGCGCACCCCGGTCTGGACGTCACCGTGCTGCGCCCGGCCGCCATTGTCGGTCCCGGCGTGGACACCTACCTGACGCGGCACTTCGAGGCGCCCCGCCTGTTGGTGGTGCGCGGGTCGAAGCCGGTCTGGCAGTTCTGCCACATCGACGACCTGCTGTCCGCTCTGGAGTACGCGGCGCTGGGCAAGGTCAGCGGGGTCGTCCCGGTGGCTTCGGACGGCTGGCTCACGCAGGATGAAGTAGAGGAGATCTCCGGGATGCGCCGGATGGAGCTCCCGGAAGGGCTTGCTGTGGGCGCCGCCGAGCGGCTGCACAGGCTGCACCTGACTCCCGCCCCCGCCAGCGACCTGCAGTACGTGATGCATCCGTGGGCGGTTTCCAACAAGAAGCTTAGGGAAGCCGGGTGGGAGCCGGCCTTCACGAACGAGGAAGCGTTCGGCCAGCTTCTCGAGGACATCGACGGCCACCACGCCGCGCTGGCCCGGCGCCTGGGCAAGAAGGACGCCGCCGCCGGCCTCGGCGCGGCCGGCGCCACGGTCGCGCTGGTCGGCACCGCGGCCCTGGTGCGGCGGGCACGGCGCAAGCGCCGTGGGGGAGGATCAGTGTCGTGATCGAGGAGAAGGAGCAGGAGAGCGTGACGGCGGGACACACGGCCGGCAGGACGGTCATCCACACGGACGTCCGCGAGGAGCCGCTCTCCGTCGACGAGGTCGTCGCGGCGGTCACGCACCAGAGCGCGGGCGGCATCGCGCTGTTCATCGGGGTCGTGCGCGACCACGACCACGGCCGGAGCGTCACCGCGCTGGACTACAGCGCGCACCCCTCCGCCGCCGAACTGCTGGCGAAGGTCGCCGAGGACATCGCCGAGGCGCACCCGGACGTGGTCGCCGTCTCGGCCGTCCACCGGGTGGGCGCACTGACCGTCGGCGATCTCGCGGTCGTGGTCGGAGCCTCCGCGCCGCACCGCGCCGAGGCCTTCGCCGCCTGTCGGGCGTTCATCGACACGCTCAAGGCGCAGGTGCCGATCTGGAAGCGCGAGGAGTTCGCCGACGGCGACCATGAGTGGGTCGGCTGCTAGCTTCACTGCGGGTGAGGCTTCGGTGCGTTACAGTCACGGTGTGCTGTCGATCCTGGCTTGGTGGGCGATCCCGGTCGGCGCCGTGGTCCTGGCCGCGGCCGTGTCGGCCCTGGCCCGACACGTGCGGCGGCCCAGCGACGACGACACCATCCACGCCTACCGCCGTTTCCGCGAGGCCATCTCCAACGAGGACCCGATCGCGGTCGCGGCCGAGGCGGCGCCTCCGGCGTGAGGCAAGGTCTCAGCGCCGCTTCAGACTGCACCAGATAGCATCGGTGCATGCAGCGCCGTGCCCTCACCCTGAGTCTTGCCGGAACGACGGTCGCCCTGCTCACGGCCTCGGCGTTTCTGATCCCGACGCCGTACGCGGAGATGTCGCCCGGCCCGACCTACGACACGTTGGGCAGCTACTCGACCGATTCCGGGCAGCCGGCCAAGCCGGTCATCGACATCAACGGCACCCAGACCTTCCCGCACACCAGCGGCGGGCAGCTGCGCATGGTCACCGTCGAGGTGTCCCGGGCGGACTACAAGCCGAACAGCGTCGAGGTGCTCTCCGGCTGGCTGTCCAGCGACAAGATCGTGGTCCCCCGCACGGTCATCTACCCCGAGGGGCAGACCGCGGAGGAGGCGACCCAGCAGAACACCGCGATGTTCGACGACTCCGAGGACCAGGCGATCACCGCGGCGCTGGCCGCCAAGGGGATCAAGCCGCTGCGGACCGAGGTGATCGTGGACTCGGTGACCGCGGGGAGCCCGGCCGACGGCAAGCTGCAGGCGCAGGACGTCATCGACGCGGTGGACGGCACGAACCTGGTGAAGCCCGACGACGTCCACACACTGATCCAGAAGCACAAGCCGGGCGACACGGTGGTCTTCACGGTGACCCGGGCCGGCAAGCAGCAGCAGGTCTCGGTGGTCACCACGCAGTCCCACGACACCGGGCCGTCCCGGGCGCTGGTCGGCTTCCTGCCGGGCACCCAGAACGTCTTCCCGTTCGACGTGAAGATCCAGCTCGACAACGTCGGCGGGCCTAGCGCCGGCATGATGTTCGCGCTCGGGATCATCGACGAGCTCTCGCAGCAGGACCTCACCGGCGGCCTGAAGATCGCCGGGACCGGCACCATCGACTCCTCCGGCAAGGTCGGGCCGATCGGCGGCGTGCAGATGAAGACGCTGGCCGCCAAGCGGGACGGCGCGACCGTCTTCCTGACGCCCGCCGACAACTGCGCGGACGCGGTCAAGAACGCGCCGAGCGGGCTGCGTCTGGTGAAGGTCAACACGCTGCAGGACGCGCTGACCGCGCTGAACACGCTGCGGGCCGGCGGGAACCCTCAGAGCTGTAGCTGAGCTTCGAGCGGCAGCGTTGCCGGGGTGACCCGGCGGCGCTGCCGTTGCGTTTTCTCGGCGGCGCAGGTGCCGCCGCCTTACTCCTCGAACGTCTCCAGCAGCGCCGTCGCCAGGTTCGGCACCAGGTCCGGACCGGACAGCACCTCCATGTCCGAGTCCTTCGACCGCAGCCGGATCGCCGCCTGCCGGGTCCCGTCGCGCAGCACGCCGACCGCCATGCGCACGTCCTGGCGCTCGGGGTGCTTGGCCACCCAGCGCTCGAGCGCGGCGCCCTCCAGCTCTCGCGGGATCTGCGCCTCGGCGCTCGGCGGGAGCATCTGCGTCTCGATGACCAGGGCGCAGCCCTCGACCGCGGCCGGCCAGACCATCTTGCCCAGCATCTCGTCCAGCGGCTGGTCCAGGGCCAGGCCGTCCTGCTCGATCGAGGTGAAGGTGGGGATGCCGCCGCTCGGGCCCGCCTCGTCGGTCAGGCCCAGGGCCGCGGCCATGCGCGGCTGGGTGACCAGCAGCTCGGCGGTCGGGACCAGCGCGAACATGCGCGGACGCTGGTTCCAGCCGTCGGCGGCGACGTGCTGCTCGATCTCGACGACGGACTGCATCAGGGCCACGTTGGCGACAGAGCTCATGGCGCCATTCTCCCTCGGCTCGCCGGCGCTGCCGACCGGGCGTGGCCCGCGGTCGCCCGAAGGCGTGCGGAGCGCTCCGGTCGTTCCATATGACGAACGCCCCCACGGCGGCCGTCGTCCGGCGGCGCCTCCGGCGTACGCTGAGGCGCGTGGCGTTCGAGATGCCGAACTTCGGTGGTGAAGACCGGGACGCCGGGGGCGACAAGAGCGGGCACCCGGCGGGATCGTCCGGAGGATTCGGCTCCCGGAGCGCGCGTCGGACGGCGTTCGGCGTTCCGCCGAGGCGGACCAAGGTGCTGGCGATCACGATCGTGATCATGGCGGTGCTGATCACCGCCTTCTTGATCTTCGACAGCGTCTATACCTCGTACCTCTGGTACCACTCCGTCGGCGCGGGAGCGGTCTACCGCACCCGCGCGGTCACCGAGATCGTGCTCTTCCTGGTCTTCGGCGCGCTGATGGCGCTCGTGGTCGGTACCAACATCTGGCTCGCGCACCGCTTCCGGCCGCCGCTGACCGGGGTGTCCATGGAACAGCAGGCGCTGGACCGCTACCGCATGGGACTCGCGCCGTTCCAGGCCTGGCTGCTGGTCGGGGCGTCAGCGTTCTTCGGCATCGCGGCCGGCGCATCCGCCTCCGGTGCTTGGCGCACCTACCTGATGTGGGCCGACAGCGTCTCGTTCGGGACCGAGGATCCGCAGTTCCACAAGGACGTCGGCTTCTACGTCTTCACGCTGCCCTGGCTGCGCCATATCCAAGGCTTCATGGTCGCCGCGGTGCTGCTCAGCCTGCTCGCCGCGCTGTTCACGCACTACCTGTTCGCCGGCGTCGCGCTCACCCCGCCGGCCGGCGCGGGCACCGGACGGACGGTCGGCTCGCGGGCGACCCGCGCCGCGCAGGTGCACATCTCGGTCCTGCTCGGCTGCCTGGTCCTGGTGAAGGCGTACGCGTACTGGCTCGACCGGTACTCGCTCACCGTGGACCACTCCAAGATAACCAACGGCTGGACCGGTCCGACGTACAAGGACGTGCACGCGGTCCTGCCGGCGAAGACCATCCTGCTGGTGATCGCCGTACTGTGCGCCCTGCTGTTCTTCGGCAACGCCCTGCGCCTGCTCCTGTGGGCGCCCCTGCCTGACGTCGACCGCGGCGGCCACGCCTGGGCGCTGCCCGCGCTCGGGGTCTCGCTGATGGTGCTGGCCTCGGTGGTGATAGGCGGCGTCTATCCGCTGGCGGTGCAGCAGCTCCAGGTGGATCCGAGCCAGAGCACGAAGGAAGCGCCGTACATCCAGCGGAACATCGACGCCACGCGGACCGCCTACGGCCTGAACGACGTCGAGACGCAGACCTCGTACGTCCCCAAGACCGACGTCGCTCAGAACCAGCTCGCTCCAGACGCCGCGACGGTCGCGCAGATCCCCGTCATGGACCCCTCAGTGGCTTCGGCGGACTTCAACCAGCAGCAGTCGCCCGGGAACGCCGCGTACTACCACTTCCCCGATCCCTTGACCGTGGACCGCTATCAGGTCGGCGGCAAGACGCAGGACACCCTCCTCGGAGTCCGCGGCCTCAAGCCCGCCAGCACCCTGGACGCCCCGAACAACTGGGTCGACGACCATCTGAAGTACACCCACGGCTACGGCCTCCAGGCTGCCGCGGAAGACGCCACAGCGGCCGGCGGTCCGGCGTCGGCATCCGGCGCATCTGCCGCCGGCTCGCCGGACTACCTCTCGCAGACCTCCTCGGACTCCAGCACCCTCGGCAGCTACCAGCCGCGCGTCTACTTCGGTCCGAGCCTGCCGGACTACTCGATCGTCGGAGCCCCGCCGAACGCCGCGCCCGCCGAGTTCGACTACCCCGACGCCGCGTCGCCGACGCAGCAGCAGAGCACTACCTACGCGGGCAAGGGCGGCGTCCCGGTCGACTCCGTCCTGACCAAGCTGCTCTACGCGGTGAAGTTCCACGAGCCGAAGATCCTGCTGTCCAATGGTGTGAACAAGGACTCGCGGATCATGTACGACCGCGACCCCGGGCAGCGCGTGCGGGAGGTCGCGCCGTGGCTGACCGTCGACGGCACCACGTATCCCGTGGCGGAGAACGGCCGCATCCTGTGGGTCGTGGACGGCTACACGACCACGGCGGCGTATCCGTACTCGACGACGACGGAGCTGTCCGGCACGGTCAACTACGTCCGCAACGCGGTGAAGGCCACGGTGGACGCCTACGACGGCACCGTGACGCTCTACGCCTGGGACGACACCGACCCGATCCTGAAGACCTGGATGAAGGCCTTCCCCGGCACGGTGAAGCCGCGCAGCGCGATCAGCCCCGACCTGCTCACACACCTGCGCTACCCGCAGGACCTGTTCAACGCCCAGCGCGACATGCTCGGCCGCTACCACGTCACGCAGGCCTCGGAGTTCTCCGCCGGCTCCTCGTTCTGGAACGTCCCGGCCGACCCGACGAAGGACAGCCCCGAGGGCCCGTCCCAGCAGCCGCAGTCGCCGTACTACGTGACCCTCCAGATGCCACACCAGGGCTCGCCCACGTTCTCCCTCGCCGGGACCCTGACCGCCCCCGGCCGCGCCGGCCTGGCGGCGTTCATGGCCGTGGACTCCGATCCCCAGAGCCCGGACTACGGCAAGATCAGAATCCTGTCGCTGCCCACCGACACCAAGGTGCCGAGCCCCGAACAAGTCCAGAACACCTTCCGCACCGCCTACGCCGACCAGCTCACGACCCCGAAGGCGGTCGAGGGCAACCTGCTGACGCTGCCGGTCGGCGGCGGACTGCTCTACGTCGAGCCGGTGTACGTGCCGCTCACCATTCAGACGCCCTACCCGGTCCTGAAGGGCGTGATGGTCGCCTTCGGGGACGACAAGGCCTTCGAACCCACCCTGCAACTGGCCCTCGACAAGTTGTTCGCCGGCAAGTCCGGAGCCGTCACCGGCGAGAACCCGCTGCCGCAGGGCGCCTCCACCACGCTCCCGGACGCCGGTACCGCGGTCGCCGAGCAGCTGAAACAGGCGATCAACGACGCCGCCGCGGCCCAGGACCGGGCGGTCAAGGCCTTGTCGGAGACGCCTCCGGACTGGACGGCGTTCGGCGTGGCCGAGACCGAAGCCCAGCAGGCGCTGAAGCGCGCCCAGGACATCGAGAACGCCCAAACCGCACCCAAGTGACACTCCGGCGACTCCGGCGCCGACCAGGGCGCGCCTGTTCGATTTGCTCTGCCGACCCCCCGCGGGTTACCGTTGGTTCACCGACGCGGGGTGGAGCAGCTCGGTAGCTCGCTGGGCTCATAACCCAGAGGTCGCAGGTTCAAATCCTGTCCCCGCTACTAGGGAAAGGGCCCGGTTCTTCGGAACCGGGCCCTTTGTCGTGTCCGGCGACGCCCCGATCCTCGCCGCAAACCCCTTCCTCAGCTCTGACCAGCGGAATCCCTCTCTCGCGACAGACTATTCACTCAGGTTATACCTCGGGTGTATAGTCCTTCCTGTGAGCGTCCCCCTGACTCTGCTGGGCCTGCTGGCCCGAGGCCAGCCGACCCATGGCTACGACCTCAAGCGCGACTACGACAGCCACTTCGCCAACGGCAAGCCGCTGCCCTACGGCCAGGTCTACTCGACCCTGAGCCGGCTGGCGCGGGACGGGAAGGTCGTCGGCGGCGAGGCCGAGCCGGGGGACGGGCCGGACCGCAAGCGGTACGCGATCACCGACATGGGGCGCGGCGAGGTGATGGGCTGGCTCTCGCAGACCGTGGAGCCCGAGCCGCACCTGCAGACCGTGCTCTTCTCCAAGGTCGTGCTGGCGCTGATGCTCGGCGAGGACGCCGCCGGCTACCTCGACGCCCAGCGCGCCGCGCATCTCAAGCGCATGCGCGAACTCACCGAAGTGAAGCGGACCGGGGCGACAGTCGACGCGCTGCTGGCCGACTACGGACTGTTCCACCTCGAAGCCGATCTGCGCTGGATCGAGCTGACCACCGCCAGGCTGACCGCCCTGGCCCGGGTCGTCACCGACGAGCAGAAGTAACCAGACGGAGCAGGGGGAGACGCAATGAGCGAGTACATCCTGGAGGCGCGAGACGTACACCGCGCCTTCGGTCAGACACAGGCGCTGCGCGGGGCGAGCGTCGCGGTGCGGCGCGGGGAGCTGCTGGCGATCATGGGACCGTCCGGGTCCGGGAAGTCGACGCTGCTGCACTGCCTGGCCGGCATCTACGCGCCGAACCAGGGCGAGGTGTGGTTCGACGGCGCGCGGGTCGACACCCTCGGCGAGACCAAGCGCACCGAGCTGCGGCGCGACGCCTTCGGGTTCGTGTTCCAGTTCGGCCAGCTGGTGCCCGAGCTGACCGCGCTGGACAACGTCGCGCTGCCGCTGCTGCTGGCCAAGAAGCCGCGCCGGCAGGCGTACGCGCAAGCCGCGCCCTGGCTGGAGCGCCTGGGACTGCAGGAGCACGGCGACCACCGCAGCGGCGAGCTGTCCGGCGGCCAGGCGCAGCGCGTCGCGCTGGCCCGCGCGCTGGTGCACCAGCCGCGGGTGCTGTTCGCCGACGAGCCGACCGGGGCGCTGGACACCCTCACCGGCGAGGCTGTGATGGACCTGCTGGTCAGCACGGCCCGCGAGGAGGGGACCACCGTCGTGCTGGTCACCCACGACGCCCGGGTCGCCGCCTACGCCGACCGCGAGATCGTCGTGCGCGACGGCCGCGCGGTCACCACGCCGAGTTCGGCGGTGGCCTGACCATGATCCGCATGGGGATGCGCCTGACGCTGCGCGGCGGGCGCGAGGCGGTGGTCCGCCTGGTGGTGATGTCGCTCGCGGTGGCGGTCGGGGTCGCCGTGATGCTCGGCGTCTTCAGCCTGTTCAACGCCTATCAGGGCACGACCAGCCGGCAGTGCTGGGAGTGCTCGCCGACCACAACCGCCGCAGTGGGCAGCGCCCGGATGGGCACCGCGCCCGGTACGCGGCGCGTCGCCGGGCAACCGGCTGGGATGAACGCCGACGGCACCATCGACCTGACGGCGGCGAAGCAGGCCGGCGCCAAGGAGCTGTGGAACTTCTCCCAGGACTTCTATCAGGGCACGGAGCTGCGCCGCCTGGACGTCGCAGCGCTCACCGCCGACGCTCCCACTCTGCCGGGCATGAGCACGGTGCCCGCACCCGGCCAGTACTACGTCTCCCCGGCGCTGGCGCACCTGCTCGCCACGGTCCCGGCGAACGAACTCGGCGACCGCTTCCCCGGCCACCAGGTCGGCGTCATCCCGAAGGCCGCCCTGTACAGCCCGGACGAGCTGGCCATCGTCATCGGCCACACCCCGGACGAGCTCGCCACCCGCACGGCGACCGAGCCGATCACCGCCATGTCGACCGCCAAGGAGGTGAAGGGCACCACCACCATCTACCGGTTCGCTTTCGCCTTCGGCACGGTCGCGCTGCTCCTTCCGATCATCATCATGGTCGGCACCGCCACCCGGCTGAACGCCGCCCGCCGCGAGGAGCGCTACGCCGCGATGCGTCTGGTCGGGGCGACGCCGCGGCAGGTGACGACCGTCGCCTCGGTCGAGTCGTCCGTCGGCGCGGCCCTGGGCTCCGTGCTCGGGATCCTCGGCTACCTGGCCATCAGCTCGCAGGTCGCGAAGGTCAACGTCACCGGCACCCTGTTCTTCCCTTCGGAAGTGTCGCCGGGACTGCTCGGCTATCTCGGGGTCCTGATCCTGGTGCCGCTGCTGGCCGCCTTCGCCGGCGTGCGCTCGCTGCGCCGGGTGCAGTACGACCCGCTCGCCGTCGCGCGCAAGGCCACGCCGAAGCCGCCGACGGCCAAGCGCCTGATCCCGCTGCTGCTCGGCGTGGCGTTGTTCGTGGTCGCGGTCAACATGCCGGCCAGCGACAACGCGGACGGTGTGGTCTACCCCTCGCTGATCCTCACCATGTGGGGCGTTGTCTTCGCCGGACCGTGGGTGACCATGCGGTCCTCGCGGCTGCTGGCCCGCCTTGGCGGCGGCGCGGCGATGACGCTGGCCGCCCGGCGCCTGGCCGACGACCCGCGGGCGACGTTCCGCACGGTCGCCGGCGTGACCGTCGCGGTGTTCGTCGGGACCGCCGTCGCCGGAGTGCTGCCGACCGCGGTCGCCGCCGAGACCTCCGGGCAGCGCGCCCCGCTGACCAACGTTCTGCGCCTGCGCTACGACATGAGCGGACCAGGCGTGAAGGACGGTCTGACGCCCGCGCAGGCCACGACCACGCTGAACGCCCTGCGGGCCATGCCGGGTGTGTCGGCCATCCCGATCTACCAGGGAGCGGACACATCGGGGTGGACTCCGGACAGCGACACCCCGCCGCCGATCGGCTGGTACCCGCCGAACGAGTACGTGAGGTGCGCCGACGCGAGCGCGGTCCCCGCCTTGGGTACCTGCGCGCCCGGCCAGCAGGCAGCGGTGATCGCCGGTGACGAGCTGTTCATCGACAACCCGCTGATGCTGCACCTGCCGGTGATCGGCAACAGCGACGTGGACCGGATCACCGGCGCCGCGGTGGCGGCGAGCGTCCCGTCCGGCACGGATCTGTCGACGCTGAATGTCGTCACATTGATGGTCGCCGCCTCCGACCGCGCGACGCTGGAACGCGCCCGCACCTACCTGGACGTCCACGCCCCGGTTCTGATCGGCATGGGAAGCCCGGATCAGTGGTCCACCGACGCCGCCGGTCCCATGACGTTCGGCGAGGTCGCCTCGGTCCGCGGGGAGCAATACAAGGCCGCGCAGCAGATGATCATGTTCGTGGTCGGCCTGACGCTGTTCGTGGCGGGCTGCGGCATCGCCGTGGCCACCGCCGGCAGCCTGGTCGAGCGCAAGCGGCCGTTCACCCTCCTCCGGCTGTCCGGGACCCCGCTGTCGGTCCTGCGCCGCGTGGTGTTCCTGGAGTCGGCGCTGCCGCTGGTCGCGGTGTCGGTCCTGGCAGGGCTGGCCGCCTACGCGATGGCGCTGATCGCCGTGCGGACGCTGGCCGAGGGGGTCTCGATGTCCTTCCCGCTGGCCACCTATTCGGTGAGCGTGTCGGTGGTGATGGTCGCCGCCGTCGGCGTGATCCTCGGATCGATGACGCTGCTGAGTCGGATGACGCGCTCGGAATACGCGCGATTCGAGTAACGCAGGGGGACGGCCGGGACGGACATGCGCTGTCCGCCCGGCCGTCTCTGTGTGCTGCTATGTTGACCGCCATGCCGTCCGGGACCAAAGGCGTGTCCATCGCCGTTCTCGCAACAGTCGTCCTGACCGCGGCAGCCTGTGGCGGCTCGGCGAAGAAGGCCGCCCCCGCGCCCTCGCCGATGTCCTCCGCGAGCGGCAGCGTCGCCTCCAGCCCGGCAGCCGCCGACACGGCGGCCGCGAGCCGGCTCAGCAAGCTGTTGCTGACCGACGCGGACGACGCCGGATACACCTACGACGCCTCGCAGGACGGCACCGGGGTCACCAGCACCCAAGATGTCGTGACGACCGGCGGCAGCGTCTGCCAGAGCTTCGTGGACGCCCAGGAGGCCCTGTCCACGAAGTACGGCACGACCGCCGAGGTCGACCGCCGGCTCACCAAGCCGAACGACGCCCACACGATCCAGTCCTCGGCGATGGCCTTTCCCTCCGCCGACAAGGCCGCGGCGATGATCGCCGACCTGACCGCGGGCGTGAAGGGTTGCAAGAGCCTGTCCCTGACCCAGGGTGGCACCACCCTGTCGATGCAGCCCAGCGCGATCCCGGAACTCACGAAGGCCGGCCAGGTCGGCTACATCGACTACCTGACCGCCGGCGGCAGCACCGAGTTGATGGCGGCCGACCTGGTCCAGGTCGGCACGACGGTCTCGGTGGTCGCCATCGACGGCCCGCTGACGAACGATCCCGCCGCGCTGCAACAAATGGGCGGGACCCAGCTCGCGCACCTGTCGGACGTGCAGGTCGGGCGGTTGAAGTCCGCGCAGGGCCCGAGCTGATCAAGGCGGCGCCGACCGCGAACTCCCCGCTCGATGTAAACAGAAATCAAGATTGTTGACAGCTTCCAACAAATTACGGCGGGGTACGTAGCTCAGGCGTCTCAAGGTGCGAACTCGTCGAGGAGCCGCCCTTGTGGGAGACCGCAGGCCTTCAGAGGCGCTCGGCGGCCCGTGACCCGCGCCACATGCGAGAACCTAACAGTTCCGGACATGTTCAGCCAAGAACGGGGCCCGAGGACCGCGAAGTTCGGGTTGCAACTGGATAACAGATGACTTCCGTCCTGTTACCGGATCTTGACAGTGCCCGCTCAGCCGAGTGTGATGTGCCGCACCTGTTCGTTCATGTTCGATCCTGGTGGCATTCTCATTCGGCAGGGAGACCCTCACATGACTTCCCCTCGGATTCCCCAAAACTTCGAACGGCCCTTCGCGCGTCGCGGGCTGCTCAAAGGGATGGGCGCGGCGGCGGCGTTCGCCACAGTTCCGGGCGCGCTGGCTGCTTGTTCTTCCAGCAAGAGTTCCAGCTCCGGCAACGCCGGTTCGGCGACGTCCCCGGTGACGTTCGGTTCCAACTACTCCGACGCCAGTCCGAAGGCGGCGTTCGCGGCGCTGACCGCGGCGGCCACGGCGGCCGGCGGCCCGAAGGTGACCGTCAACACGGTCGACCACAATACGTTCCAGAACAACATCACCAGCTACCTGCAGGGCACCCCGGACGACCTGTTCACCTGGTTCGCCGGCTACCGCATGCAGTACTTCGCGGCGCAGGGCCTGGCCCTGCCGATCGACGACGTCTGGGCGAAGATCGGCGGCAACTTCAGCGCCTCGGTCAAGACGCTGTCCACCGGGTTGGACGGCCACCAGTACTTCGTGCCGATCTACAACTACCCGTGGGTGGTCTTCTACAACAAGAGCCACTTCGCCGAGAAGGGCTACACCGTCCCGACCACCTGGGACCAGTTCATCGCGCTGTGCCAGAAGATGAAGGCCGACGGCATCGTCCCGCTGGCCTTCGCCGACAAGGACGGCTGGCCCGCGCTGGGGACCTTCGACATCCTCAACATGCGGATCAACGGGTACGACTACCACATCAAGCTGATGAAGCACCAGGTCCCGTGGACCGACCCGGGCGTGACCGCGGTCTTCGACAAGTGGGCCGAGCTGATGCCGTACATGCAGACCGGCGCCAACGGCCGCATCTGGCAGGACGCGGCGAAGGCGCTGGAGCAGAAGCAGGCCGGCATGATGTTCCAGGGCACCAACCAGGTCGCCGCGCAGTACGTCAGTGACAACGCGAACCTGGCCGACCTGGACTTCTTCCCGTACCCGGCGATCAACCCGACGTACGGCCAGAACTACATGGACGCCCCGACCGACGGCTTCATGATCAGCAAGAAGGCGAAGAACCCGGCCGGCGCCAAGGCGATCCTGGAGTACATAGGCACCGCCGCCGCCGAGGCGACGTTCCTGAAGACCGACCAGTGGGACGTGGGTGTGGCCACCGGGCTGCAGGCGCCGTCCTATGACGCCGTGCAGACCAAGTCGGCCGCGGCGATCGCCGGCTGCAAGGCCGTGGCGCAGTTCATGGACCGGGACGCCGACCCGGCGATGGCCACCGCGATGATCTCGATCATCCAGAAGTTCATCGACGACCCGAGCACCGGCAACATCACCAGTCTGCAGAACAGCGCCGAGCAGCAGGCGAAGGCGATCTACACGTCATGACCGATCACGAACTCGACCCGGTGACGGCCGGGGCGCCCCGCGCGCCCCGCCGCCGCCGGGTGGGCAGGCTCAGCGGCCGGGACAAGGCCGTGGTGGCCGTCCTGCTGGGCCTGCCCATCCTCATCGACCTCGCGTTCATCTGGGGCCCGACGCTGGCCACGGTGGGACTGTCGTTCACCAAGTGGAACGGCGTGGGCGGACTGTCCTCCAAGACCTGCCAGCCGAACGTCCCGTCGATCCTCAACAACGGCTGTCTGTACGGCGTGCAGAACTACCACCAGGCCGCGACGATCTACCCGGAGTTCTGGCCCGCGGTCCGACACAACCTGATCTGGCTGGCTGTCTTCGTCTTCTTCGCCACCCCGCTGGGCATGCTGTTCGCGGTGCTCATCGACCGCGGTATCAAGGGCAGCCGGATGTACCAGAGCATCCTGTTCCTGCCGGTGATGCTCTCCCTGGCACTGGTCGGCATCATCTGGGAGTTCATGTACTCCCAGAACTACGGCCTGATCAACACCGTCATCGGACACAACCACGACACCAACGCCATTGACTGGCTCGGCAATCCGAAGCTGAATCTGTGGTCGGTGCTGGTCGAGGCCAGCTGGCGCCAAGCCGGCTACGTGATGGTGCTCTACCTGGCCGGGCTCAAGGCCGTGGATCCGACGCTGCGCGAGGCCGCGCTGATGGACGGCTCCAACGCCTGGCAGACCTTCTGGAAAGTGATCTTCCCGGTGATGCGGCCCATCAACGTGGTCGTCATGGTGGTGACCGTCATCGAGTCGCTGCGCGCCTTCGACCTGGTCTACATCACCAACAAGGGCATCAACGGCCTGGAGCTGTTGTCGGTCCTGGTCACCTCCAACATCGTCGGGGAGACCCAGCGGGTCGGCTTCGGGTCGGCACTCGGCGTGGTGCTGCTGGTCATCTCCCTCGTGCCGATCTGTACGTTCCTGTACCTCACGTTCCGCCGTGAGAGCCAACCCAAGGGCGCCCGATGACTGCACAGACCATTAACAGGACGGCGCCGCGCGCGTCCGGCGACCGCCGGAGGCCGCCGCGCTGGGGATCGGTCGCCTCGCAGGCGTTCCTGATCTGCGCGTGCGTGCTGTGGCTGCTGCCGATCGCCTTCGCGCTGTACGTGGCGCTCCGGCCGTATTCGGAGACCCAGAAGTACGGCTACGTGTCGCTGCCGCACCACCTGACGCTGAAGAACTTCAGCGACGCGTGGACGCAGTCGGACATGCTGCACTACTTCTGGAACTCGGTGTTGATCACCGTGCCCTCGGTGATCATCGTCCTGGCGCTCGCCTCCGGTCTCGCGTTCGTCCTCACCCGGGTGAACGTCAAGATCAACGTGGCCCTGCTGATCGTGTTCACCGCGGGGAACCTGCTGCCGCAGCAGGTCATCATCACCCCGCTGTACCGCCTGTTCCTGCAGATCCACCTGCCGACGTTCCTGGCCGGCAGCGGGCTGCTGTACAACTCGATCACCGGCCTGATCGTCATCAACGTCGCCTTCCAGCTCGGCTTCTGCACCTTCGTGCTGAGCAACTACATGAAGTCGATCCCCGACGAGATGTACGAGGCCGCGCTGGTCGACGGCGCGGGGCTGTGGACCCGGTTCAGGAAGCTCACGGTCCCGTTGTGCCGCCCGGCACTGGCGGCCCTCGCGACGCTGCTGACGACCTGGATCTACAACGACTTCTTCTGGGCCATCACCTTGATGTCCTCGGGGAACAAGCGGCCGGTCACCTCCGCGCTGGCGAACCTGCAGGGCCAGTTCGTGAGCAACCAGAACCTGATCGCCGCGGCCGCGATGATCGCGGCGATTCCCACGCTGGTCGTGTACGTGCTGTTGCAGAAGCAGTTCATCGCCGGACTGTCGCTGGGGAGCAGCAAGGGCTGAGTTCGCCGGTCGAGCGCGCTGCCTGCGCCGCGGGGCGATCCCGGTCCTCGGGCAGCCCGGAGCGTCGCGGCTCCGGGCTCGGCGCGGATCCGGGCCGGCGCTCCGGCCACTGATGGAGATCGACATCGCGAGACTCCCGCGGTCGGCGGGCGACACGAGGGGCGGGACAGCGGATGCTGGCAGCGCAGCGGCAGGCGTGGATCCTCCAAGAGGTCCGGCAGCACGGCGCCGTGCGGGTCACCGAGCTGGTCGCGGCGCTGAACGTGTCCGACATGACGGTGCGCCGCGACCTGGACTCGCTGGCCGATCAGGGCCTGATCACCAAGGTGCACGGCGGCGCCACGGCGCGCGGCGGCGGTTCCACCGACGAGCCGGCGTTCAGCGTGAAGGCCGCGCGGCAGCGGCGTGCCAAGGAGGCGATCGCCCGGGCCGCCTCCGAGCTGGTCCGCCCCGGGACCGCGATCGGGGTCTCGGCGGGGTCCACGACCTATGCCTTCGCCCAACAGCTGGCCCGGGTGCCGGACCTGACCGTGGTGACGAACTCGCCCCCGGTCGCCGAGCTGCTCCACGCGCTGCCCGGGCCGCCGCAGACCGTCATCCTCACCGGCGGTGTGCGCACGATCTCCGACGCGCTGGTCGGCCCGGTGGCGATCGACGCGATCCGCCGGCTGCACCTGGACTGCGTGTTCATCGGGGTGCACGGGATCGACGCCGAAGCCGGGTTCACCAGCCCGAACCTGATGGAGGCCGAGACCAACCGCATGCTGGTCTCCACCGCGCAGCGGCTGGTCGTGATGGCCGACCACACGAAGTGGGGCGTCGTGGGGCTTTCGGAGATCGCCGCGCTGCACGAGGCCTCGGTGCTGGTGAGCGACGACGGGCTGGGTTCCGGGGCGCGGCAGGTGCTGCGCGAGGCAGTGGGGGAGTTGATCGTCGTCCCCGTTGAAGGTGCGGGGGCGAATGAGGAGGAAGAGTAGGGAGGCACCATGCGTCATCAGGCCCCGCGCAGTCGACAGTTGCGCGCCGCCTTCGCAGCGCTCGCCCTCGTGGTCGGGACGATGTTCGGAGTAGCGGTAGCGGCACCGGCACAAGCCCTCGGCAACGGTCTGGCACTCACGCCGCCGATGGGATGGAACGACTGGAACTCCTTCGGGTGCAACGTCTCGGAGAGCCTGGTCGAGCAGACGGCTGATCTCATCGTCTCGTCCGGGATGAAGGACGCCGGCTATCAGTATGTGAACATCGACGACTGCTGGATGTCGTCGAACCGGGACGCCGGCGGCAACCTGGTCCCGGATCCGGCGAAGTTCCCGGACGGCATCTCGGGGACCGCCGCGTACGTCCACAGCAAGGGTCTCAAGCTCGGGATCTACGAGAGCGCGGGCACCGCGACCTGCGCCGGCTATCCGGGCAGCCTGAACCACGAGCAGGCTGACGCGAACTCCTTCGCGTCCTGGGGCGTGGACTACCTCAAGTACGACAACTGCAACAACCAGGGAATCCCGGCTCAGACCCGCTACACGGCGATGCGCGACGCGCTGGCGAAAACCGGCCGGCCGATCGTGTACAGCCTGTGCAACTGGGGTCAAGAGTCGGTCTGGACCTGGGGCGCCGGGGTCGGCAACCTGTGGCGCACCACCGGTGACATCAGCGCCAACTTCGGCAGCATGCTGTCCAACTTCCACAACACCGTCGGCCTGGCGTCCTCCGCCGGACCCGGCGGCTGGAACGACCCGGACATGCTCGAAGTGGGCAACGGGATGTCGTTCACCGAGGATCGCGCGGAGATGTCGCTGTGGGCCGAGATGGCCGCGCCGCTGATCTCCGGGACGGACCTGCGCAAGGCGACGACGGCCACGCTGTCGCTGTACACGAACAAGGACGTCATCGCCGTCGACCAGGACTCGCTGGGCAAGGCCGGCCGCGAGATCGCGTCCTCCGGCGGCGCGGACGTGCTGGCCAAGCCGTTGGCGAACGGCGACGTCGCAGTCGCGCTGTTCAACGAGAACTCCTCGGCGCAGACGATCTCGACGTCCGCGTCGGCGATCGGGATCGGTTCAGCTTCCTCGTACAAGCTGAACAACCTGTGGTCGCATGTGCTCACCTCGACCTCCGGCTCGATCAGTGCCTCGGTGCCGGGCCACGGCGTAGTGCTGTACCGGGTGTCCGCGGGCAGCGGGAGCAGTGTCGGCAGTGCGCACCGGTTCCTCGGCGCGTCGTCCGGCCGCTGCCTGGACGTGCCGAACGGCAGCACGACGACCGGCACGCAGCTGGACATCTGGGACTGCGGCACCGGGACCAACCAGTCCTTCACCCCGACCTCGGACAAGGAACTGCGCGTCTACAACGGCAGCCTGTGCCTGGACGCCAGCGGACAGGGCACGACCGCCGGCACCAAGGTCATCACCTGGACCTGCAACGGCCAGACCAACCAACAGTGGAACCTGAACGCCGACGGGACGGTCACCGGCGTGCAGTCCGGGCTGTGCCTGGACGTGACCGGCGGGAACGTGGCCTCCGGCAACGTCAACGGCACGCTGATCGAACTGTGGGGCTGCAACGGAGGCGCGAACCAGCAGTGGAGCCTGGGGTAGCGCCGGGCGCGTGAGCGCCTGACGGACCGACCGCCGGGTCCACCCGGTTGCGAGCGGCAGCGAGGCATTCGATCATCGCCTCATGATGCCGACCTCGGAACTGGTGGACCCGGCGGTGCGTGCTTTCGTGGACGCGCTGAACGCCAACGACCCGGCGGCCGTGCGCGCCGCCCTGACCGAGAACGCGACGATGACCGACGACGGCACGCCGCGGCTGCTGTGGGACTGGCTCCAGCGCGAAGCCTTCGACACCCACGGCCGGATGGACGTGATCGCGCAGTCGCCCGACGGCCGCGGCCTCATCGCGCAGTACACCAACGAGCAGTGGGGCGGCATGATGACCCGCTGGCGCTTCAAGGTCGCCGGCGACCGGATCGCGCACTTCGACACCGGCCAAGCCGGGGAGCCGCCGTACGATCCTGCGTCATGGCTCGGGCAGCCATGAGCCGAAGTAGGTATGTGGCGGCGGGCTACATGGGAAGAGCCGACCCCTCTGTCTAGCGTGACCGAGTATGACGCCTTCTATGGACGCTGCTGTCACTTCTGTCGCCGCCCTGGACCTGTCCGGCCGCACCGCGCTGGTCACCGGTGCCGCCGGCGGCATCGGGCTGGCCTGCGCCGAGCGGCTGGCCGCGGCCGGCGCCAAGGTGGTCGTCGCCGACATCAGCGCCGACGGCGCGCACGCCGCCGCCGAGAAGGTCGGCGGCGAGGCGCTGGTCGCCGACCTGAGCGACCTGGACCAGGCCTCGGCACTGCCGCACCGGATCGGCGGGGTGGACGTGCTGGTCAACAATGCCGGCCTGCAGCACGTCGCGCCGCTCCACGAGTTCCCGGTCGACCGCTTCTCGCTGATCCTGCGGCTGATGCTGGAGGCGCCGTTCCGCCTGATCCGCGAGTCGCTGCCGCACATGTACGAGCGCGGCTGGGGGCGGGTCGTGAACATCTCCTCGGCGCATGGGCTGCGCGCCTCGGAGTTCAAGGCCGCGTACGTGACGGCCAAGCACGGCCTGGAAGGGCTGTCAAAGGTCGCGGCGCTGGAGGGCGCGCCGTACGGCGTCACCTCGAACTGCGTGAACCCGGCCTACGTGCGCACGCCCCTGGTCGAGAACCAGATCGCCGACCAGGCCGCCGCGCACGGCATCCCGCCGGAGGAGGTGGTGGCGAAGGTGATGCTGGAGCGCTCGGCCGTCAAGCGCCTGATCGAGCCCGCCGAGGTGGCCGAGCTGGTGGCGTATCTGTGCTCCCCGGCCGCCGCCTCGGTCTCCGGCGCCTCGCTGGCCATGGACGGCGGATGGACAGCACGGTGAGGTGCGCGTGATGCTGGGCGCCATGTCAGCCCTCGCCACCGCCTCGGTGTTCCTCGACTTGCTGGCCCGCGACGCCGCCGCCATCGAGTACGACGGCCCTGTGGTGGCCGCGCGCGTGGCCGGCGCGGGCGCCGAAGAGTTGGCGGAGCTGGAGGCGGCCAAGCGGGTGGCGTTGGGGGTCCGCGCGACCCTGGCCCGCAGCCGCCGCCGCGAGGCGGAGCTGGTCGCGCTCTTCGAGACCGCCGGCGACCTGGCCGCCCTGCGCGACCTCGGCGCGGTCCTGAAGGCGATCGTCACCCGCGCGCACACGCTGATCGGCGCGGACGTCACCTACCTGACCCTCGACGACCCGGACCGCGGCGACACCTATATGCGGGTGACCCACGGTTCGGTGTCGGCCCGCTTCCAGTCGCTGCGCCTGCCGATGGGCGCCGGCCTCGGCGGCCTGGTCGCTCAGACGGCGAAGCCCTACGTCACCTCCGACTACCCGCGCGACGCCCGCTTCCGCCACACGAACGAGATCGACGAAGGCGTCGGCGAGGAAGGGCTGACCGCCATCCTCGGCGTCCCGCTGGTCCTGGGCAGCCGGGTGATCGGCGTGCTCTTCGCCGCCAACCGCTCGGCGCGCCCCTTCGCCCGCCACGAGATCACCCTCCTCGCCTCCCTGGCCGCGCACGCTGCGGTCGCCATCGACAACGCGCGGCTGCTACAAGCCACCCGCGACGCCCTCGGCGAGCTGCGCTCGGCGAACGAGCTGGTGCGCGCGCACAGCGAGGCGGTCGAGCGCGCCGCGGCGGTCCACGACAAGCTCGCCGACCTGGTGCTGCGCGGCGGTGATGTGGAGGGGATCGCGGCAGCTGTCGCCGAGGCGCTCGGCGGCGGCTTGGTGGTGGTCGACGCGGACGGGGTGGTGACAGCCGTCGCGGGAGAGGCCGCAGGACCGGACGCGTTCGGCGAAGGGCTCGGCGAAGGTATGAGCCCTGCGATCGGGACCCCGCTCGGCGGCACGGCTGACTTGATCACCTTGTCCGCCGCGACCGGCCACGCGGTCCGGTCCGGAGACCTGGTCGTCGCGGCGGTCGCGGCCGCGGCCGAGCCGCTCGGCGCCCTGATTCTTCGCGTGCCCGAGACCTTCGGCGACGTCGATCAGCGCATCCTGGAACGCGCGGCGCTGGTCGTCGCCCTGCACCTGCTGATGCGCCGGTCCGAAGCGGAAGCGGCCGAACGCCTCGGCGGCGATCTGCTCGACGATCTGCTCGCGGTCCCGGTCCGCCACACCTCGACCCTCGTCGAGCGGGCTCGCCGTGTCGGCGTCGATCTCGACCGTCCGCACATCATCGTGGCCGCCGACGCCGCTCCCGCCGACCGTTCCCGCGCGCACTTCGCCGCCGGGCGCCTCGCGAAATCCGAAGGCGGCCTCGCGGGCTCGCACGAAGGTCGCATTGTTCTGCTGCTCCCTGGCGACGATCCTTCCGCCACAGCTCAGCGCGTCCTGTCCGCCCTGCGCGGCGGCCTCGCGCATCCGGTCACCGTCGGCGCCGGCGGCCCGAAGTCGGAGGTCACGGCGTACGCCGACGCCCACGCCGAAGCCGTCCGCTGTCTCGGCGCCCTGCACGCCCTCGGCCGCGACGGCTGCGCCGCCTCGCCTTCCGACCTCGGCTTCCTGGCGCTGGTCCTGGGCGGCGGCGACCCCGGCGACGTGGTGCGCAAGGCGCTCGGTCCGCTCGTCGACTACGACGCCAAGCGCGGCACCGACCTGCTGGGCACCGTCGAGCAGTACTTCGCCTGCGGCCGCAGCCTCGGCCGCACCGGCGAGGCGCTGCACATCCACGTCAACACCGTGACCCAGCGCCTGGACCGCACCGCGCGGCTGCTCGGCGCCGACTGGCAGGAGCCCGGCCGCAGTCTGGAGATCCAGCTGGCGCTGCAGATCCGGCGGGTCATGGGGCTCTGACGCACACTCGTGCTCGATCTTGTGGCGGGCTATGACATATCAAAGGGAGCAGTCCGCCCATACCTTCCATCTCCATGGACAAGACAGCTCCGACCCCGGCTCAAGCCGTGGCCGACATCCCCTCCGCTGCCACGCTCGCCGTGGGCGGCTTCGGTCTCTGCGGCATCCCCAGCACCCTGATAGCGGCCCTGCTCGAGCAGGGTGCGACCGGGCTCTCCGTCGTCTCCAACAACTGCGGTGTGGACGACTGGGGCTTGGGATTGCTGCTGAACGCCGGCCGCATCGCCAAGATGACCAGCTCCTACGTCGGCGAGAACAAGGAGTTCGCGCGCCAATATCTGGCCGGCGAACTCGAGGTCGAACTCCTCCCGCAGGGCACGCTCGCCGAGAGCCTGCGCGCCGGCGGCCTGGGCATCCCCGCGTACTACACCCCGGCCGGCGTCGGCACGAGCGTCGCCGAGGGCAAGGAGACGCGCGTCTTCGACGGTCGCGAGTACCTGCTGGAGCAGGCCATCACCGCCGACTTCGCGCTGGTCCGCGCCGCGAAGGGCGACCGGCACGGCAACCTCCTCTTCCACGCCTCGGCCCGCAACTTCAACCCGGTGGCGGCGATGGCCGGCCGGGTGACCGTCGCAGAGGTCGAAGAGCTGGTCGAGCCCGGCGAGTTGGACCCCGACGAGATCCATCTGCCCGGCGTCTTCGTCCAGCGGGTGGTCGTCGTCCCCCTGGACCAGCGCGACAAGCGCATCGAAAAGCGGACCGTGACCGCGGCCGGCACTGAGAACGGAGCAATCTGACATGCCCCTCACCCGCGATCAGCTGGCGGCGCGCGCGGCACGCGAGCTCCGCGACGGTTCCTACGTCAACCTCGGCATCGGCTTACCGACGCTGATCCCCGGCCACCTGCCGCCCGGCGTCGAAGTGGTGCTGCAGTCGGAGAACGGCATCCTCGGCCTGGGTCCGTACCCGGCTCCGGACGCCATCGATTCCGACCTGGTCAACGCCGGCAAGGAGACCGTGACCGTCCGGGCCGGATCGAGCTTCTTCGACTCCGCGACGTCCTTCGGCATGATCCGCGGCGGCCACATCGACACCGCGGTGCTCGGCGCGATGCAGGTCTCGGCGTCCGGGGACCTGGCGAACTGGACCGTGCCCGGCAAGCTGGTGAAGGGCATGGGCGGCGCGATGGACCTGGTGCACGGCGCGCGACGGGTCCTGGTGGTGATGGAGCACACTGCGAAGGACGGCTCCCCGAAACTGCTCCAGGAATGCACGCTTCCCCTGACCGGCAAGGGTGTCGTCGACCGGGTCATCACCGATCTGGCGGTCCTCGATGTGACGCCCGAGGGCTTCCGGCTGGTCGAGCTGGCGCCGGGGGTGAGCGTCGAGGAGGTGGTGGCCAACACTGCGGCGCCCCTCGATGTGGCGGCGGCCCACATTTCGGGGCCCGGAACGCGCACTTAACGTTCCGGCCATGCATTCCACCAGCATCCTGCGCAGATACAGCGCCGCCGCCATAGCCGCCGCGGCCATCGCGGCGCTCGCCGCGTGCGGGAGCCCGAGCAAGGCGGCCGGCGGGTCGTCGGGCGGCGGCTCCTCCTCCGGGGGTTCCGCCGCGCCGATCAAGGTCGGCCTCGTCTACTCCGAGACCGGCGCTCTCGCCGACTACGGCAAGGACTACTACCAGGGCTTCCTCGCCGGTCTCGACTACGCCACGCACGGCACCGACGCCGTCAACGGCCACAAGATCGAGGTGACCCAGCGCGACGACGCCGGGGACCCGACCAAGGCGGTCAGCGCCGCCAAGGACCTGATCGGCCAGGGCTACCACATCCTGGCCGGGTCCACCGCCTCCGGCGTGGCGCTCCAGGTCGCGCCGCTGGCCGCGCAGAACAAGGTGCTGTTCATCTCCGGCCCGGCCGCGACGGACGCGGTCACCGGGCTGAACAAGTACACGTTCCGGTCCGGCCGCGAGACGTATCAGGACATCGCCACCGCGGCGTCGTTCCTCGGCGACCTGACGTACAAGCACGTGACGGTGCTGGCGCAGGACAGCGCCTTCGGCCAGGCGAACGTCGAAGCAGTCAAGGCGGTGCTCGGCGCGAAGGGCGCCACGGTCGACTCCGTGCTCGCCCCGCCGAGCGCCACCGACTTGACGCCGTTCGCCACGCAGGCCAAGAACGCCAAGCCGGACCTGCTGTTCGTGGCCTGGGCCGGCACCACCGCCTCGGCGCTGTGGACCGCGCTGTCGCAACAGGGCGTCCTGGACTCCACGACCACCGTCACTGGTCTGGACGTCCGCGCCTCCTACCCGGTGTTCGCCTCGACCGGCGGCAAGGTGTCCTTCCTGGCGCACTACGTCCCCGGCGGTACCAGCAACGACGCGGCCAAGGCGATGGATGCCTACCTCGCCGCGCACAGCGAGCAGTCCGACCTGTTCAGCCCCGACGGCTTCACCGCAGCGCAGATGGTGGTGCACGCCGCGCAGAACGGCGACACCGACGTCGACGCCATGGTGAAGAACCTGGAGGGCTGGAGCTTCGACGGCATCAAGGGCGCCTACACGGTCCGCGCCTCGGACCACGCGCTGCTGCAGCCGATGTTCCAGGCCAAGCTGGAGGGCACCACCCCGACCGTGGTGAAGACCCTCGACCCGAACGAGGTCGCGCCGCCGGCCAAGACGTTCCCGGCGAGCTGACGATGGCGGACGGACTCACCCCCGGCGCCGCGGACCCGGTGTCCGACGGCCGCACGCCCGCCGCCCGCACGCCCGACGTGCTCACCCTGACCGGACTGTCCTGGTCGGTCGGCGGCTCGGCGATCCTGTCCGGCGTGGACCTCGCGGTCGGCGAGGGCGAGTTCGTCGCCGTGATCGGCCCGAACGGCGCCGGCAAGACCTCGCTGTTCAACCTGATCAGCGGCCTCAATCGAGCCAGCGCCGGCCGGATCTTTCTGGACGGCGCCGACATCACCACCGAGGCGCCGCACAAGCGGGCCCGACGCGGGATCGGCCGGACGTTCCAGGCCTCGAGCGTCTTCCCGACCATGACGGTCGCGGAGCATGTGGCGCTGGCCGGGCAGGTCGCGGCCAAACGCCACGCTCTCAGTCGGGCCGCCACCGGCGCCGACGTGCTGGAACGGGTCCGCCTGACCGAGAAGTCCGGGGCGCTCGCCGCCGACCTCTCCCACGGCGACAAGCGCAAGCTCGAACTCGCCATGCTCCTGGCCTCCGGCGCCGAACGGCTGCTGCTCCTGGACGAGCCGATGGCCGGCGTCGCGTCCGGCGACGTCCCCGAACTGGTCGACGTCATCAGGACCCTGCACCGCGCCGAGGGCCGCACGGTCCTGATGGTCGAGCACCACATGGAGGTCCTGCTCGGCCTCGCCGACCGCGTCGCGGTGATGCACCACGGCGCCCTGCTCGCGATCGACACCCCGGCCCGCATCATGGCCGACGCCCGGGTCCAGGAGGCATACGTGGGGGACGCGCTGTGATCCTCGAACTCGACGACGTGCGCGTCACCCTCGGCGGCTCGCACATCCTGCAAGGCGTCTCCTTCACGGTGGCGCCGACCGGCGTGACCGCGCTGCTCGGCCGCAACGGCGTCGGCAAGACGACGACGGTCAAGGCGATCCTCGGCCTGGTCCCGCGCACCGGCACCATCGCCTTCGGCGGCGCCCCGGTCCACCGCCTGCGCACCCACGAGATCGTCCGCCGCGGCATCGGCTACGCCCCCGAGGACCGCTGCGTCTTCGCCAAGCTGACCGTCACCGAGAACCTGGCTCTGGCCGAGCGCCGAGGCAGCGACCACGCCTACGACCTGGTCTACGAACTCTTCCCGGAGCTCAAGACCCGCGGCGCGCAGGAGGCCGGCACGCTGTCCGGCGGCCAGCAGCAGATGGTCGCCATCGCCCGCACCCTCCTCAACGACAACCGCCTGATCGTGGTCGACGAACCGACGAAGGGCCTCGCCCCGAAGGTGGTGACCGAAGTGGCGGAGGTCCTCGAACGCGCCGCCGAACGCGTCCCGATGCTGCTGGTCGAGCAGAACCTCGCCCTGGTGCGCCGGCTCTCCGGCGACTGCGTGGTCCTGGCCGCCGGGCAGGTGGTGCACCGCGGTCCGGTGCGCGAGCTGTTGGCGGACGCGGCGCTGACGCAGGAACTGCTCGGCGTCGGGCAGGCGCGCGGTGAGAACGCACCCCCGCTCTCACACTCCGCCCCATCCAGGGGGACTACCCACCCTCAGCTCATTGTCAAGGATGGTCAACCGCCGAAAGAAGTGTCGCAGCCGGAATCCACCCGATCGGACGCGCCGTGAGCACCCTCGTCCTCCTCACCCTCACCGGCCTCGGCCTAGGCGCCCTCTACTTCCTCATCGCCAGCGGCCTGTCCCTCATCTTCGGCCTGATGGACGTCCTCAACTTCGCCCACGGCGCCCTCGTCACCGCCGGCGCCTACGCGGCCTGGCGCCTGACCGGCCACCTGCCCTTCGCGCTCGCCGTGGCGGCGGCCATAGGCGTCGGCGCCCTGCTCGCCGCCGTCATCGAGACCGTCCTCATCAGACCCCTCTACTCGCGCCCCAAGGACCAGATCCTCGTCACCGTCGGACTCGGTCTCGCGCTCCCCGCGCTCGTCCAAGGCATCTGGGGCGCCGACGCCCACCAGATGAACCCGCCCAAGCAGCTCGCCGGGACCGTCAGCCTCCTCGGCGCGAAGGTTCCGACCGACCGCTTCGTCCTCATCGCCGCCGCGATCGTGGTTCTCGCGGCCCTCAAGCTGTTCCTGGCCAAGACTAGGTACGGCCTCGTCGTCCGCGCCGGGGTCGAGGACCGTGCCATGGTCACCGCGCTCGGCATCGACGTGCGCAAGGCGTTCACCCTGGTCTTCGCGATCGGCGGGGCGCTCGCCGGGCTGGCCGGGGCGTTGGGCGGGGTGTACTTCGGCAGTGTCTCGCCGGGTCAGGGGACATCGTTGCTGGTGTTCGGGTTCGTGGTCGTGGTGATCGGCGGGATGGGGCGGACCGACGGGGTCGCGCTCGCCGCGGCGGCGGTCGGGCTGATCCAGCAGTTCACCAACTACTACGCCGCCTCCGGCCTCGGCGACTTCGCCGCGGTGGCGATCCTCGCCGTCGTGCTGCTGGTCCGCGGCAACCGGGACGGCATCGACAGGCTCATCCGGAGGACCGCGTGAAGCGCCACGTCAAGAACCTGATCCCGGTCGCGGTCCTCGCGGTCCTGCTCTGCCTGCCGTACTCGACGCTCCGGATCCCCGGCGTGTTCGACGGCGCGGTCAACACTCCCGGCTCGCTCCAGCTGCTCGCGCTGTGCCTGCTGTTCGCCGGGCTGGCCGTCGGCTACGACCTGCTGTTCGGGCGCTTGGGCCTGATGTCGTTCGGGCACGCGCTCTACGTCGCCGTCGGCGCGTACAGCGCGGAGCTGGCGATGAAGGACTCGCATCTGCCGCTGGCCGCCGCCGCGCTTCTCGCGATCGTGATCGGCGCCGTCGTCAGCACCCTGCTCGGCGCGGTTTCGCTGAAGGGTGTCGGAAATCTCGGGACCGTCGGGTTCGCCATGGTCACCCTGGCGTTCGCGCAGGCCGGCTCCATCCTGGTCGGCCGCGACCCGAAGACCACCGGCGGGGAGGAAGGGCTCCCGCTGACCACCGAGAAGGTGCCCTCGGCGCTCGTCGGTGTGGTCAACACCGTCAACCTGTACTGGCTGGCGCTGGCGTACCTGGTCCTGGTCTGCGGCGTCGTGTGGTGGCTGACCGGCAGCCGGATCGGCAAGGTCTGGCAGGCGATCCGCGACAACGAGCGGCGCGCCGAGGTGCTCGGCCTGAACCCGTTCCGCTACCAGCTCGGCGCGTTCGTGCTGGCCGGGACGCTCGGCGCGGCCGGCGGCGTGGTGCACCTTCTGGTCACCGCCGGTGCCACGCCCGAGACCACGACCACCGACTTCACCCTCGCGCTGCTGGTGATGGTGGTCCTCGGCGGGTCCGGCACACGCTGGGGTCCGGTGCTCGGCGGCGTGCTCTACACGCTGCTGGACCACCGGCTCGGCGCGGTCGCCACCTCGGATGCGGTCGCCGGCTTGCCCGACGTGCTGCGCATCCCGCTCTCGCAACCGCTGGTGCTGCTCGGCGTGCTGTTCGTGCTCGTGGTCTACGCGGTCCCCGGCGGTCTGGCCGCGCTGCCGCACCGGCTTGGGCTACGCGGCGGGGGAGGCTCCGGAGGGCGCCTCCGCGGAGACGGACGCGGCCGAGGCCGAGGACAACGAGGCGAACAGGACCGGCTCGGCGTGGTCGAGGGCGAGCCGCACGGCGCCCATCCCGACCGCGTCGCCTCCGAGCTCTGAGACCTTCACGTCCGGCGGATACAGGCATACCTCGCCGAGCAGGCTCCTGATCGGCTCGGTGAGGTGCTCGCCGGTCTGCGCCAGGCTGCCGCCGATCACCACAAGGTCCGGGTCCAGCGGCGTCACCAGGCTGACCAGCCCTTCGGCCAGCGCCCGGGCGAAGGCCTCGAACGCCGCGGCGGCCTTCTCCTCGCCCGCGGCCGCGCGCCGCATCGCGAACAGCGCGGCCTGCGAGGGCGCCCGCAGCTCGCCCGGATCGGCGGCCATCGCGTAGTCCATGACGTGCTGGAACGCCGCCCAGCGGCTGTTCGGGTGCCCGCCGAGCTCGCCGGCGGCGGCGTGCGAGCCCCGGTAGGGCACCCCGTCGAACAGCAGGCCCAGCCCGATCCGGCGGCCGGTGTGCAGGTAGAGCACGTTGTCGTGCTCGCACGCCGCGCCGCGCCAGTGCTCGGCCAGCACCGCCAGCCGCATGTCGTTCTCGACCTGGACCGGGACCGGCAGCCGCGAGGCCAGCTCGGCCTGCAGGTCCACCCCCGACCAGTCGGACAGCGCCACGCTCTTGAGCACCCGGCCCTGGTTGTCGATGACGCCGGTGGTGCCGACGCCGACCGAGGCCAGCCGGCTCAGCGGCACGTCGGCCTCGCCGGCGGCGTGCTCCAGCACCCGCTGCACGGCGGTCAGCCGGTCCGCCGCCGACAGCTCCGGGCTCAGGTGCTCCACGGCCCGTCCGACGACGTCCCCATCCAGGTCGGCGACCATGGCGGCGACCCCCGAGCCGCCGATCGCGACCCCCGCGACGTGCGCCGCGGCGGCGCGGAAGGTGTAGCGCCGGGCCGGCCGTCCGCGCTGCCCGTCGGCCACCGCCCCGGCCTCGACCACCCAGCCGTTGCGCTGCAGCGAGTCCATGATGACCTCGGTCGTGGCGCGGGACAGCTGCGCGGCCCGGGCGACCTCGGCCAGGGTCGGGGTCCCGGTCTCCCGCAGCGCGCGCAGCACCGCCACCTCGTTCAGGCTCCGCAGGAAGCTGCCGTCGCCGCTGGTCCGTCGCATGGCGGCCATCTTAGGCCGGGCGGGGCCGCGGTGGCGGATATTTATCCCAGCTTCCAGTTTAAAGATGTCCGACTCCTCCCGATCCAAGATCACGGAGCGGTCTCGGAACGAGCACTTTTTCGCGTCTCGTGCGGGAGTCTGCTCGATTAACCCTGGTCTCAAGCAAAAACGGCGGCTAGTGTCCCGGGTCACGGGCGGCTCGCCTCCCGTACCCACCCCTCACAGCCCTCTGACAGGCGAAGACGCCTGCTCCACGGCGCTCGGCGCAACTCGAAAACGTAGGGAGACGCGCATGTTCCGAAAGGCGTTGGTGCTGGTCGGCGCCGGGGCTCTGGCCCTGGCCGCGACCGGCTGTTCCTCCTCGAAATCCGCGTCGTCCGGACAGGCCGACTCCGGTCCGGTCACCCTCACCTACGGCATCTGGGACACCAAGCAGAAGCCGGCGATGCAGGAGATCGCCGACGCCTTCCACGCGGCGCACCCGAACATCACCATCGACATCCAGCTGACGCCGAACGCCGACTACTGGACCAAGCTCCAGACCGCGGCCGCCTCCGGGACCGCGCCGGACGTCTTCTGGATGAACACCCCGCGCGTCGGCCTGTACGCCGGCCAGCACCAGCTGCTCTCGCTGTCGGACAAGCCCGGCTTCGACAACAGCCCGTTCCCGAAGTCCCTGAACGCCAGCTACACCCTCGACGGCAAGCAGTACGGCATGCCGAAGGACTTCGACACCGTCGGGCTCTGGTACAACAAGAAGCTTTTCGACGCCGCCGGGGTGAAATACCCGACCGCGAGTTGGACCTGGCAGGACGTGATCAGCGCGGCCCAGAAGCTGAACGACCCGGGCAAGGGCGTGTGGGGCATCGCCTCGCCGGACTGGACGCAGGAGAACCTGTTCAACACCATCCTCCAGGCCGGCGGCCAGCCCATCACCCCGGACCACAAGAAGTCCGGGTTCGACGACCCGAAGAGCGTCGCCGGCCTGCAGTACGCGCTGGACTTCATCACCAAGTACCACGTCTCGCCGACCGCGCAGCAGATGACCGACACCCAGCCGGACCAGCTGTTCGCCTCGGGCAAGGCGGCCATGTTCGCCGACGGCGACTACGACATGCCCGAGTACAAGGCGGCGGCCGGCCTGGACGCCGACGTCGCGCCGCTGCCGGCCGGTCCGGACGGCAAGCAGGCGACCGTCATCAACGGCCTGGCGAACGTCATCTACGCCAAGACCAAGCATCCGCAGGCCGCCTGGGAGTTCGTGCAGTTCCTCGGCTCCAAGCAGGCCAACGAGATCCAGGCCAAGACCGGCACCGTGATCCCGGCCTACAACGGTCTGTCCGCGACCTGGGTCGCCTCGACCCCGCAGTACCACCTGCAGTCCTTCATCGACCAGCTGGCCGTCGCGGTGCCCTACCCGGTGTCGAAGAACACCGCGGCCTGGGCCACGCCGATGCAGGCCACGCTGGACCAGATCTGGGGCGGCAAGCTCGACCTGCAGACCGGCGCCAAGCAGATCGCGGACCAGATGAACGCCGAACTGGCCAAGGAGTAGCGGGTGTCAGCCACCGAATCCACCTCCGTCGCCGCCGGTCGGGCGGCGACGGGGACGGGCCCCGGACCGGAGCGCGGTCCGGGGAGCGCGGGGAGCGCGGGCCGCCGGCCGGTCACCGGCCGCCCCCGGTTCTCCAAGGCGCACATGAAGGAATGGGCCTGGGGCTACGCGATGATCGGGCCCTTGTTCCTCGGCCTGGCGATCTTCTACCTGTGGCCGATCGTCCAGTCCGCCTACTTCAGCTTCACCTCGTGGGGCGTCTTCGGCGGCCAGCAGTGGGTCGGCTTCAAGAACTACAGCTCGTTCATGTCCGATCCCCAGCTGCCGCGCGCGGTCTGGAACACCGTCAAGTACTCGCTGATCATCCTGGCCGGCATCCCGCTGTCGATCGTCTTCGCGGCGCTGATGAACCAGGTCAGCGGCAAGTACGCGAGCCTGTACCGGGTCCTGTACTTCATCCCGGTGGTCACCATGCCCGCCGCGGTCGCGATGATCTGGCGCTGGCTCTACAACGGCGACTACGGGCTCATCAACTACCTGCTGTCGCTGATCGGGATCCACGGTCCGCACTGGGTGTCCGACGACCGGTACACGGTCTGGGCCATGGGCCTGGTGGGCATCTGGAGCTCGCTGGGCTACAACATGATCATCTTCGCCGCCGGGCTGAAGAACATCCCGCGCCAGTACTACGAGGCCTCCTCGCTGGAAGGCGCCGGAAGGATCCGGCAGTTCTTCTCGATCACACTGCCCCTGCTGAGCCCCAGCATCTTCTTCGTCTCGGTGCTGTCGGTGATCAGCGGCCTGCAGATGTTCGACATGGTGTTGCTGATGCTCGGCAAGTCCAACCCGGCGCTGGCCGGCAGCAAGACGATCGCGTACCTGTTCTACGAGGACGCCTTCGTCACCGGCAACCAAGGGCTCGCCGCGGCCATCGCCGTGGTGCTCACGCTGGTGCTGCTCCTGCTGACCGCGCTCCAGTTCCGGCTGCAGAAGAGGTGGGTCCACTATGGGTAGCAGGCAGCGGCTGTGGCCGGTCCACGTGATCCTGGCCGTCGGCGCCGCGGCGATGGTGGCGCCGTTCCTGTGGCAGCTCATCACCTCGCTGCAGACCACCGGCGAGACCACGAGCGTGCCGCCGCACTTCCTGCCCTCGTGGCAGTGGTCGAACTACAGCCAGGTCTTCCACGACACCAAGTTCGCCCAACAGTTCCTGAACTCGGTGCTGCAGACGGTGGTCCGGGTCCTGGCGCAGGTGCTGTTCTGCTCGATGGCCGCCTATGCCTTCGCGCGGCTGCGCTTCCCGGGCCGCAACGCCCTGTTCCTGGTGATGCTCGCGGTCCTGATGGTGCCCAGCCAGGTCTACCTGCTGCCGCAATACCAGCTGGTGCAGAACCTGGGCCTGCTCAACACGCTGTCCGGCGTGGTCCTGCCGGGTCTGTTCAGCGCCTTCGGCACGTTCATGCTGCGGCAGTTCTTCATGTCGCTGCCGAACGAGGTCGAGGAGGCGGCGCGCCTGGACGGCGCCGGCACCTTCCGCATCTTCTGGTCGGTGATGCTGCCGCTGGCCAAGCCCGGGCTGATCTCGATGGGCGTGCTCACGGTGCTGTGGTCGTGGAACGACCTGCTGTGGCCGCTGGTCGTCGTGAACGACGACGCCAAGATGCCGCTCACCGTGGGCCTGTCCACGCTCCAGGGCGAGCACCTCACCGAGTACCCGCTGCTGATGGCCGGCTCGCTGCTGGCCAGCCTGCCGATGATCCTGCTCTTCCTGGCCGCGCAGCGCCGCATCACCGAGGGCATCGCCCTCACCGGCACGAAGTAAGACTTTCCAGAAAGGCACCCCCTCCTGTGAGCAACCTGCGCATCGGTGTGATCGGCCTGGGCCTGCGCACCTCGCTGGCCGTCGCCGCCCACCAGCCGGCCCGCGGCTTCGAGGTCGCCGTGCTCTGCGACACCGATCCCGCGGCCCTGGCCAAGGCGGTCGAGCGGGTCGGCGTGTCCGACACCGAGAGCGACTACCGCAAGCTGCTGATCCGCCCCGACGTCGACGCGGTCATCATCATGACCCCGGACGACACCCACGAGGCCATCGCCGTCGACTGCCTGCGCGCGGGCAAGGCGGTGTACCTGGAGAAGCCGATGGCCATCACCATCGAGAGCTCCGATGCGATCCTGCGCGCCGCGTACGAGACCGGGACCCGGCTCTACGTCGGCCACAACATGCGGCACATGGGTGTGGTGCGGACGATGCGCGACGCCATCGCCCGCGGCGACATCGGCGAGCCGAAGACCGTGTGGGTACGGCACTTCGTGTCCTACGGCGGCGACTACTACTTCAAGGACTGGCACGCCGAGCGCGACCGCACCACCGGTCTGCTGCTGCAGAAGGCGGCGCACGACCTGGACGTCGTGCACTGGCTCGCCGGCGGTTTCACCCAGCGGGTCAGCGCGTTCGGCGACCTGATGGTCTACGGCGGCCTGCCGCGGCGCCAGGAGGGGACGCCGCGGCCCGAAGGCTGGCTCAAGGAGTTCGACTGGCCGCCGACCGCGCGCCGCGACCTCAACCACAAGGTCGAGGTCGAGGACGTCTCGGTGATGAACATGACGCTGGACAACGGCGTCATCGCCGCCTACCAGCAGTGCCACTTCGCGCCGGACTACTTCCGCAACTACACGGTGATCGGCACCGAGGGCCGGCTGGAGAACTTCGGCGACGGGCCCGGCGACACGGTGAAGGTCTGGAACACCGGACCGACCGGCTACCGCGGCGACGCCGACATCGCCTACCGGGTCCCGGACGCGGTCGGCAGCCACGGCGGCGCGGACGGCGCGATCATGGCCGAGTTCGCCCGCTTCGCCCGCGGCGGCGGCGCCACCGACACCTCGCCGGTCGCGGCGCGGATGAGCGTGGCCGCCGGCTACATGGCCACGCTGTCGCTGCGCGACGGCGGCACGCCGCTGGAGGTCCCGCCGCTGGATCCGGAGCTGGCCGAGTACTTCGACCGGGGGCAGGTGCGCTGAGGGCGTCCGCACCGGGCGCGGGTTCGAACCCGCGCCCGGCCTTCCGGTCGAGAGCGGGGCGCTGCGCTACAGCAGGGCCCTGACCGCCTCGGCGACCGCGGCGATCCCGCGGTCGCCGAGCAAGATCGAGTAATGGTTGGTGCCGGGGACGAAGCGCACGTCCACCCCGGCGTCGGCGAGTTTCGCCGCCGCGACGGTCTCGGGGGAGTAGAGCCCGACGGGCTCGTTGAGCAGTCCCCGCTCGGCGTGCAGGAACACCGCGGGCACCGGCAGCCGGTGGATCGCACCGATGACCTCGGGGTTCTGCAGCTGGTCCGCCGCGTCGCCGCGGACCGCGTCCAGGATCCCGGCCGAGCGCAGCTCCGGCTCGGTGCCGATGATGTCGCGCAGCAGGTACGCCTCGACCTCGGGCGTGTACCCGCCGTCCTGGAACGAGGGATGAGTCCGCCACGGCTTGAGGAACTCCTCGCGGCTGGCGTAGACGGTGCGCAGCTTGGCCATCGCCGGGCCGAGCAGAGTGCCGAGGAATTCGTCCAGGTCGGTGTCCTCGGGCAGCGGGAAACCCAGACCGCCGTCGACGATCACCACGCCGCCGAACCGGTCCGGATGCCGCACCGCCGCCGTCGCGACCACCCAGCCGCCCATCGAATGGCCCAGGAGCGTCGCGCGCTCCACCCCGAGCTCATCGAGCGTGCGGACCAGGTCGTCGGCGTGTGCGGCTATCGAGTACGGACCGCCGACCTCGCGGGAGCGTCCGCGGCCGCGCAGGTCCGGGGCGACGAGGTCGACCTCCGGCAGAGCCTCGGCCAGCGGAGCGAACGCCAGGCCGTTGGCGGTGATGCCGTGCGCGGCGATCACGGTGGGTGTCTGTGCCGTTACTTCGGGTCCTGACCAGCGGATCACCGCGTACGAACCGGCACCCGAGGCGAACTCGATCTCCACGCTCTGTCGCATCCCGCCAGGCTCTCGGCTGCCGGTCGGCTTGGCAATGGGGCGCCGCGCCATATCCCCTTGCAGCGATGTGGGAGGTGCGGCGGTGAATATCGCGCCAGGCGGTAGCGAAGAGGTGTTACAGTAGAGGAGAAGCAAAACGGCGCGGGGTGGAGCAGCTCGGTAGCTCGCTGGGCTCATAACCCAGAGGTCGCAGGTTCAAATCCTGTCCCCGCTACCAATGAGGCCCCTCAGATATCTGAGGGGCCTCGCATTCTTTTATGCGGGAGCCGTGATGGGTCGGGAACCAGAAGCCGATATGAGCGTGGTCACCGCTCTGGTCCGCTCCGCTTTCCTGGTCGACGCCACCTATGAGCAAGTCGCCCGCAAACACCAGCTCACCTCCCAGCAGGGCCAGCTGCTCTGTGTCCTGATGGGCAAGCCCGAAGAGGGCTTCGGCATGGGCGAGCTCGTCCGCACCCTGGGCTTGGCCAAGTCCAGCCTCACCGGTCTGGTGGACCGCTCCCTGCGCCGCGGCCTGGTCCGGCGCGAGGCGGACAGCACCGACGGCCGCGCCGTCCGCGTCTTCCTGACCGAGGAAGGCGACAAGGTCGCTACCGAGTTCTACGACGAGACCGTGCAGCACATCGCCGAACTGCCGGCCGTGCTCTCCGGCGAGGAGCAGGCGCAGCTCGCGAAGCTGCTCGAGCGGCTGGTGCTGGCGAATCAGGTACCTGTGGTGTTCGGCGACGACTTCCACACCTGCGCTCAGCAGGACTGAAGCACTGAGAGACAGGGCCGAGAGACACGCCGCCGGCCGGCGCAATGGCTGAGCGGCGCGCCGGCCGGATGCCACGGTGGGGACCGTGCCCGAGAGCTCGGAGGACGATCCGGATGCGGAGGGGTCCGTCCAGAGCCCGGATCGGTTGATCACACTGGCCGACGGGATCTTCGCGATCGCGATGACCCTGCTCGTCCTGAACATCTCCGTACCGTCCGGGCTGGACCACGACCACTTCCGGTCCTCACTGCACGAAACGTGGTCACGGCTGGCCACCTACGCCCTCAGCTTCGCGATCATCGGCGGCCAGTGGCTGGACCATCACCGCGTCTTCCGGCTGGTCAAGCGCACCAACACCGTCGTGGTGCGGCTGACCCTGCTCCTGCTCGGGCTGGTGGCGCTGCTGCCGTTCCCGACCGCGCTGCTGTCGGACTACGGAGGGCACGAACCGTTGGCCGTCGTCTACTACGCGGTCACCGTCGGCGCCATCAATCTGCTGCTGCTGGGGCTCTTCCTCACCGTCCGCAACGACGAGCGGCTGCAGGCCCGGCCCATCTCCGACCGCTTCGCCCGCGGCATGATCGCCGACTGCGGGGCGACCATCGCGATCGCGGCGGTCGCGGTCCTGGTCGCCCTCACCGTCTCGGCCGGCGCCGGGCTGTTCACCTGGCTCGCGGCGTTCCCTGCCGGGATGGCCTCCAGGCGTCTGCGCAAAGAGTCCTGACCCCGGCTCGGAGCCGTCCGCAGGTCGTTCGCCCCGCGAACCAAGCGCCTGGCCAGGGTCGCTTCCGTAGGCTAAGAGCAGGCCGGTAGCGGACGGGTGGGGTTAACCCCACCGCTGGACACCTGGTGGCTCCGTGGCGGTGACTCTGCCGTGGCTGGCAGCCTTGAAGACGTCGATCGACAACCGACCTAGCTCTGCTCCAAGCCACCTGAGGGGAAGATCATGACGACGGCAGCACACGCCGCGGTCACCCACCGAACCGTCGGCACCGCCGCCCGCGCCCAGGCCGTGACCAAGCGCTACGGCCAGGGGGAAACCTCGGTCGTCGCGCTGGACCAGGTCGACGTCGACATCGAGCGGGGCCGGTTCACCGCGATCATGGGCCCGTCCGGGTCCGGCAAGTCCACGCTCATGCACTGCCTGGCCGGCCTGGACTCGGTCAGCGCGGGCAAGATCTGGATCTACGGCCGCGACGGCGTGGCCAGCGAGCTCACCTCCATGAAGGACAAGGAGCTCACCAACCTGCGCCGGGACCGGATCGGGTTCATCTTCCAGTCCTTCAACCTGCTGCCCACGCTGAACGCGGCGGAGAACATCACGCTGCCGATGGACATCGCCGGCCGCAAGCCGAACAAGGCGTGGCTGGACCGGGTGATCGGCACCGTCGGGCTGGAGTCCCGGCTCAAGCACCGCCCCAGCGAGCTCTCCGGCGGCCAGCAGCAGCGCGTGGCCGTGGCCCGCGCCCTGGCCGGCCAGCCGGAGATCATCTTCGGCGACGAGCCCACCGGCAACCTGGACTCCCGCAGCGGCGCCGAGGTCCTGGGCTTCCTGCGGCGCTCGGTGGACGAGCTGGGCCAGACCTTCGTCATGGTCACCCACGACCCGTCCGCGGCCGCCTACGCCGACCGCGTGCTGTTCCTGGCCGACGGCCGGATCGTCGACGACATGGCCGCGCCGACCGCCGACAAGGTCCTGGACCGGATGCGGCAGTTCGACACCCACGGCCACGCCGTGCACGACCAGAACCTGCGCGGCGACGCCGCCGGGCAGCGCTGATCCGGCCGGGGGAGAAGACCATGTGGAAGGCATCCCGCCGCAATTTCTTCGCGCACAAGGGCCGGCTGTGGCTGTCCCTGGTCGCCGTCGTGCTGAGCGTGGCGTTCGTCACCGGCACCCTGATGTTCACCTCGACCATCACCACCACCTTCGACCGGCTGTTCGCCACCACCGCCTCGGACGTCGCGGTGTCGGCCAAGGTCGACAAGGACGCCGCGCCCGGCTCGCCGGAGCAGACCGTCTCGGCCTCCGTGCTGGACGGCGTCAAGGCACTGCCGGGCGTGCAGGCCGTCTACGGTGACATCACCACCGACCGCCTGGCCGTGGTCGGCGCGGACAACAAGGCCATCTCCAACTCCGCCGGCGGCCCGACCATCGGCGCGAACTGGTACGCCACGCCGCACCCGGCGGTGAATCTGACCTCCGGCCGCCCGCCGGCCGGACCCGGCGACGTCGTCGTCGACGCGGACACCGCCGCCAAGAAGCACCTGGCGCTCGGCTCGCCGCTGCGCGTCGTGACCGGCACCGACGCCGGCACCTTCCAGGTGACCGTCAGCGGGATCGCGACCTTCCGGACCACCAACCCCGGCGAGACGCTGTTCTACTTCGACACCAACACCGCGCAGACCAAGCTGCTGGGCAAGCCCGGCGTGTTCACCGGCGTGGACCTGGACGCCAAGCCCGGCACCGCCGACGACACGCTCAAGTCCGAGGTGTCCGCCAAGCTCGGCGCCGGCTACGACGTGAAGACCCGGGCCGAGCAGGAGGCCGACGGCCGCAACAGCGTGGGCTTCATCGGCTTCATGAAGTACGTGATGCTCGGCTTCGCCGGGATCTCGCTGATGGTCGGCGCGTTCCTGATCGTCAACACCTTCCAGATGCTCGTGGCGCAGCGCACCCGCGAACTGGGCCTGCTGCGGGCGCTGGGCGCCAGCCGCCGGCAGGTCAACCGCTCGGTCCGGCTCGAGGCGCTGCTGCTCGGCGTCATCGGCGCCTCCCTGGGTATCGCCGCCGGCGCCGGCCTGGCCTACGGCCTGATCGCCGTCATGAACGGCGTCGGGATGAACCTGCAGGCCTCCGACATGTCGGTGACCCCGACCGCGGTGATCGCCGGCTACGCGGTCGGCGTGCTGGTCACCCTGCTCGCGGTCTGGATCCCGGCCCGCCGCGCGGCCCGCATCACGCCGATGGCGGCGCTGCGCGACGCCGGGACGCCGGGGGACCGCCGGTCCTCGTGGCTGCGCAACGGCATCGGTCTGGCCATCATCGGCGGCGGCGCCGCGGCGCTGATCGGCGGCGCGGCCAACGGCGCCTCGGCAGCCGGGGGGCTGCTGCTGGGCCTGGGCGTGCTGGTCACCCTGATCGGCGCGATCCTGCTCGGCCCGCTGCTGGCCGGCGTGGTGATCCGGGTGCTCGGCGTCTGGATGCCGGCGGCCTACGGCTCGGTCGGCACCATGGCGCAACGCAACGCCCTGCGGAACCCGCGCCGCACCGGCGCCACCGCCGCGGCCCTGATGATCGGGCTGTCGCTGGTCTCCGGGATGGCCGTGGTCGGCTCCTCGCTGGTCACCTCGGCGACCGCCGAGATGGACCGCAGCGTCGGCGCCGACTACATCATCACCACCAACGGCGGTCTGGTGATCACCCCCGAGGTGCTGGCCAAGACCGAGGCGACGCCGGGCCTGGCGCACGTCACGGAGAACAAGTTCCTGGACGCCACGGTCTCCGGCTCCTCCGGCGACGGCAAGATGCAGATCGCGGCGGCCTCGCCGACCATGGTCCAGGACTTCGACGCCACCACCACCGCGGGCTCGCTGTCCGAGGTGTTCACCAAGCCGGGCATCGCGATCCCGGCAGCCGAGGCCAAGTCGCGCAACGCGAGCGTCGGCTCGGTCGTGACCGTCACCGTCCACGGCGGCACGCCGGTCAAGCTGCCGGTGCTGGCCATCCTGAGCGACAAGACAGTGTTCAACCACGGTGACGGCTACATCTCCCTGGACACCCTGAGCAAGTCGCTGCCGGCTTCGGCGCAGCCCGACGACCTGATGCTGTTCGCCAAGGCCGACAAGGGCCAGCAGGACAAGGCCTACCAGGCGCTCAAGGACGGCCTGGCGCCCTTCCCGCAGGTGACGGTCAAGAGCCAGACCGACTACAAGAAGCTGATCCACGACCAGGTCGGCGGCGTGCTGAACATGGTCTACGGGCTGCTGGGCCTGGCGATCGTGGTGGCGATCCTGGGCGTGGTCAACACCCTGGCGCTGTCGGTGGTGGAGCGCACCCGCGAGATCGGCCTGATCCGGGCGATCGGTATGGGACGCCGCAAGACCCGCCGCATGATCCGCCTGGAGTCGGTGGTGATAGCGCTGTTCGGCGCGGCTCTGGGTGTCGGGCTGGGTCTGGCCTGGGGAGTGGCCGCGCAGCGGGTGCTGTCCGGGATCGGTATCAGCACCCTGGCCATCCCGGTGGGCACCATCGTCGCGGTCTTCTTCGGTGCCGCGGTGGTCGGCCTGCTGGCCGCGCTCGCGCCGGCCTTCCGGGCCTCGCGGATGAACGTGCTGCGGGCGATCGCGGCCGACGGCTGACGCCTCGCGCCGCTCGCAGCCGGGGGGGACCACGGGGATCGGGGGATCGGGGGACACGGGGGACACGGGGATCGGGGGGAATACGGGGATCGGGGGACGGCGCGGCGCTGCTTCGGCAGGGCCGCGCCGTCGTCGTGTGGCTAGCCTGTGCGACGACCACCTTCAGGAGGGGATCGGACGATGAGCGAGACCGCGACGGCCACCGGGCTGCGACTGGTACCGGTGACACCGGAGAACTTCGACGCCGCCGTGGCGGTGAAGGTTCGCCGGGACCAGGAGCACCTGGTGGCGCCGGTGATGAAGTCGCTGGCGCAGGCCTACGTCTACGGCGCCTCCGCCTGGCCGCGGCTGATCCTGGACGGCGACCGCGTCGTCGGTTTCCTGATGGCCTTCCTCGACGTCGACTGGACGCAGGGCGCCGGCGCCACCCCCGACCTGCGCTCGGGGCTCTGGCGGCTGAACATCGGGCAGAGCGAACAGCAGCGCGGCCACGGCCGGTTCGCGGTCGAGGAGGTCGCCGCCGAGATCCGCCGCCGGGGCGGGACGCGGATGTTCGTCAGCTACCACCCCGGGCCCGCGGGTCCTCAGGATTTCTACCTACGCCTGGGCTTCCAGGAGACCGGCGAGACCACCGGCGGGCAGAGCATCGCGGTCCGGGACTTGACCTGACGCGACCGGATCGGCTGCCACACGCAGCCGTTCCGGCCGCCGGTTGGCAAGTCCCGCCGCTTTGGTGTGAAGTCCTACCGCGCCTGGCCAAGGTGTACAGCGGATTGCCGAAGAGCTGCCATTCCGTCATCGCAAAGCGGGCTTGGCGCCCGCCCGTGCGGCGGTAGCCTGGCACACGTGACGAAAGAACCGTCAGCCGACAGCGTCGTCGGCTGTCCTGTAGGCGCCTCCTCCGATTTCGGCGACGCTGTGCCGTTCGGGGAACAAGACACGGTCACCAGCCACCACTTCGGCGAGGAGGGGGCGAAGCTTACCTACGGCTCGTACCTCCGGCTGGAGCAGCTGTTGTCCGCCCAGGTCCTGGAATCGGATCCGCCGGCGCACGACGAACTCCTGTTCATCACCATCCACCAGGTGTACGAGCTGTGGTTCAAGCAGCTCCTGCACGAAGTCGACGCCGCCACCGAGGCGATGTTCGGCGGCCGGCTGTGGTGGGCCAAACACCTGCTCAAGCGGGTCGCGACGATCGAGGATGTGCTGATCCGGCAGATCGCCGTCCTGGAGACCATGACTCCCCAGGACTTCCTGGTCTTCCGCGAGCTGCTGTCCCCGGCTTCGGGCTTCCAGTCCGCGCAGTTCCGCGAGCTGGAGTTCGCCTCCGGCGCGAAGGACCCGACCTATCTCAAGCGCTTCCGCGGTCTGACCGAGGCCGAGCAGCAGCGCCTGGCCGACCGGCTGGACGCCCCGAGCCTGTGGGACGGCTTCGTGCACGCCGTGTCCCAGGCCGGCCTGCCCGCCGCCTCCGACGACGAACTGCGTGACTCGCTGGTCAAGGTGGCCCGCGACCGCGACGGCTACGGCGAGCTGTGGGAGCTCTCCGAGGCGCTGCTCGACCACGACGAGGCCGCCGCGCTGTGGCGCGCCCGGCACGTGAGGATGGTCGAGCGCCAGATCGGCACCAAGTCCGGAACCGGCGGCTCGACCGGCGCGCCCTACCTGCGTTCTCGTCTCGGCTTGCACTACTTCCCGCTCCTGTGGGAGCTCAGAAGCTTCCTCTAGACGTGACTTTTCGGCGTGTCTGTCGTCTTCTCGTGTATGACCCCATGCGCGCCGGCCCAGCTCGACAACTTCACACGCAGTAGCGCGAGTCCCCTCGGAAACCACTTAGTCACGCAACGGCGCGCGACAGAATAGAGTTCACACGGCCATGCAGAGCACGTATACAGGTGCGAAACTGGGCAAGCTCGATCAGGCGAAGGACGACCTGCTGAGCCAGGCGGCCAGACCCACGACCGACGCCGGGGGCGGCGCCTCGGCCGCGGTGCTGATGCCGGCGCGCGGCGACGGCGCCATGGAGGCCTACCTCGACGAGTACTACCGCCACGCGGCTCCCGAGGACCTGATCGGCACGGCCGCCAAGGACATCCGCTCCGCGGCGCTGTCGCACGCGGCGCAGGCCGCCGCCCGGCCGCAGGGTACGGCGAAGGTGCGGGTGCACACCCCGACCGTGGAGACCACCGGCTGGTCCAGCGGGCACACCGTGGTCGAGATCATCACCGACGACATGCCGTTCCTGGTGGACTCGGTGACCTCCGAGCTGTCCCGCCAGGACCGCGGCATCCACGTGATCATCCACCCGGTCATGCACGTCCGGCGCGACCTGGCCGGCGACCTGCTGGAGATCCTGGCGCCGGACCAGGACAAGTCCGGCCCGGACGTGACCGTCGAGTCCTGGATCCACATCGAGATCGACCGGCTGTCCCCGCGCGAGGACGCCGACGGCACGCGCTACGCCGAGATCGAGGCCGACCTGCAGCGGGTGCTGCGCGACGTGCGCGAGGCGGTCGAGGACTGGCCGAAGATGCGGGCCAACGCGCTGTCCCTGGCCGAGGACCTGCACCCGGCCTCGGACCAGCAGAAGCCGCCGGTGCGCACCGAGGAGCTGGCCGACGCCTCGGACCTGCTGCGCTGGCTGGCCGAGGACCACTTCGCATTCCTGGGCTACCGCGAGTACGACCTGACGACCGACGAGAACGGCGAGGAGACGCTGCGCGCCGTCCCCGGCACGGGCCTGGGCATCCTGCGCGGCGACCAGCCGATGTCGCAGAGCTTCTCCAAGCTCGGCCCGGACGCCCGCGCCAAGGCCCGCGAGGCCCGGCTGCTGGTGCTGACCAAGGCCAACACCCGCTCCACCGTGCACCGTCCGGCTTACCTGGACTACGTGGGTGTGAAGAAGTTCGACGCCGAGGGCAACGTGGTCGGCGAGCGCCGCTACCTGGGCCTGTTCGCCGCCCCCGCCTACACCGAGTCGGTTCTGCGCATCCCGGTGGTGCAGCGCAAGGTGCGCGCGGTGCTGGCCGAGTCAGGCTTCGACCAGAACTCCTTCTCCGGCAAGGAACTGCTCCAGATCCTGGAGACCTATCCGCGCGACGAGCTGTTCCAGATCCCGACCGCAGAGCTGGCCGAGATCTCGATCGCGGTCTCCCAGCTGCAGGAGCGCCGCCGGCTGCGGCTGTTCCTGCGTAAGGAGGCCTACGGCCGGTTCTACTCGGCGCTGGTGTACCTGCCCCGCGACCGGTACGACACGGTGACCCGGCTGCACATGCAGGACATCCTGATGCGGGAGCTGAACGGCGCGGTCATCGACTACACGGTGCGCAACACCGAGTCGGTGCTGACCCGTCTGCACTTCGTGGTGCGCGTCGCCCCGGGCACCGCGCTGGCCGACGCCGACGCCGACGCCATCGAGTCCAAGCTGGCCGCCGCCACCCGCACCTGGGACGACGACTTCGCCGACGCCCTGCTCGGCGACTTCGGCGAGGCGCAGGCGCGCGAGCTGCGCGAGGCCTACGGCGCGGCGCTGCCCGAGGCGTACAAGGCCGAAGAGCGCCCGGAGATGGCGGTCGCCGACGTCAAGGTCCTGGAAGGGCTCAAGGCCTCCGGCGAGGGCAGCGCGGTGCGGCTGTACGAGGAGGTCGACTCAGCTCCCGGCGACCGCCGCTTCCGTATCTACCGCGTCGGCTCCTCGGTCTCGCTGGCCGAGGTGCTGCCGGTCTTCCAGCGCATGGGCGTCGAGGTCGTCGACGAGTTCCCCTACGACCTGGAGATCGACACCCCGAACCAGCCGGACTCGCGCATCTACGACTTCGGGCTGCGCTGCGACCCGGCCTCGATCGCCGAGTACGGCATGGACGAGGCCGCGCGCACCCGCTTCCAGGAGGCGTTCACCGCGATCTGGACCGGCCGCGCCGAGAACGACCGGTTCAACACCCTGGTCCCGCTGGCCGGTCTGACCTGGCGGCAGGTGGTGATCCTGCGCGCCTACGTGAAGTATCTGCGCCAGGGCGGCATGACCTCCAGCCAGGAGCTGGTGGAGTCGGTGGTGGCGAACAACCGCCGGGTGGCCCGCCTGCTGGTGAAGCTGTTCGAGGCGAAGTTCTCCCCGGCGTACTCGCACGAGACGCCGGAGCTGTGGGAGAGCATCGTCGAGGAGATCGACGCCGCGCTGGACAACGTGCAGTCCCTGGACGAGGACCGCATCCTGCGCTCGCTGCTCAAGGTCATCCAGGCCACGCTGCGGACCAACTACTTCCAGACCGGCGCGGACGGCGAGCCCAAGACCTACGTGTCCTTCAAGCTCGACCCGCACGCGGTCCCGGACCTGCCGGCGCCGCTGCCCAAGTTCGAGATCTGGGTCTACTCCCCTCAGGTCGAGGGCGTGCACCTGCGCTTCGGCAAGGTGGCGCGCGGCGGCCTGCGCTGGTCCGACCGCCGCGAGGACTTCCGCACCGAGATCCTGGGCCTGGTCAAGGCCCAGATGGTGAAGAACTCGGTGATCGTGCCGGTCGGCTCCAAGGGCGGGTTCTACGCCAAGAACCTGCCGGACCCGTCGGTGGACCGCGACGCCTGGCTGGCCGAGGGCGTGTCCAGCTACAAGACCTTCATCAGCGGTCTGCTCGACATCACCGACAACCTGGTCTCCGGCGAGGTGGTCCCGCCGGCCGGCGTGGTGCGCCACGACGGCGACGACACCTATCTGGTGGTCGCCGCGGACAAGGGCACCGCGACGTTCTCCGACATCGCCAACGGCCTGGCCATCGACTACGGGTTCTGGCTCGGCGACGCCTTCGCCTCCGGCGGTTCGGTGGGCTATGACCACAAGGGCATGGGCATCACGGCGCGCGGCGCCTGGGAGTCGGTGAAGCGCCACTTCCGCGAGCTGGGCGTGGACACCCAGAGCGAGGAGTTCACCGCGGTCGGCGTCGGCGACATGTCCGGCGACGTCTTCGGCAACGGCATGCTGCTGTCCGAGCACATCCACTTGATCGCGGCGTTCGACCACCGGCACATCTTCCTGGACCCCGACCCCGAGGCGGCGGAGTCCTTCGCCGAGCGGCAGCGGATGTTCAACCTGCCGCGCTCGTCCTGGGCCGACTACGACACCGGCAAGATCAGCGCCGGCGGCGGGGTGTACCCGCGCAGCGCGAAGTCGATCCCGATCTCCCCGCAGGTGCGCCAGGCGCTCGGGCTGGGGTCCTCGGTGCTGCGGATGGCGCCGAACGAACTGCTCAACGCGATCCTGAAGGCGCCGGTCGATCTGTTCTGGAACGGCGGCATCGGCACCTACGTCAAGGCCTCCTCGCAGAGCCACGCCGAGGTCGGCGACAAGGCCAACGACGCGATCCGGATCAACGGCTCGGAGCTGCAGGCGCGCGTCGTCGGCGAGGGCGGCAACCTGGGCTTCACCCAGCTCGGCCGGATCGAGTACGCGGCCTCCGGCGGCCCGGGCAACGAGGGCGGACGGATCAACACCGACGCCATCGACAACTCCGCGGGCGTGGACACCTCCGACCACGAGGTGAACATCAAGATCCTGCTGGACCAGGCGGTCCACGCCGGCGACCTGACGGTCAAGCAGCGCAACAAGGTCCTGGCCGAGCAGACCGACGAGGTCGCGCGCCTGGTCCTGCGGGACAACATCGACCAGAACATCGCGCTGGCCAACGCCCAGTGGCAGGCGCCGGAGCTGATCGACGCGCATGGCCGCTTGATGCGCCGGCTGGCGAAGGACGGCCTGCTGGACCGCGGGCTGGAGTTCCTGCCGAACGACAAGCAGCTGGCCGACCGCCGCGCGGCCGGCCGCGGGCTGACGCAGCCCGAGCTGTCGGTGCTGCTGGCGTATGTGAAGATCGTCCTGGCCGACGAGTTGTTCGCCTCCTCGCTGCCGGACGACCCGTACTACGTCGAGCGCCTGGCGAACTACTTCCCGACGCCGCTGCGCGGTACGTACCGGAACCTGATGGACTCCCATCCGCTGCGCCGGGAGATCATCACCACTCAGGTGGTGAACGACCTGGTGAACGCCGCCGGCATCACCTTCGCCTTCCGGATGCGGGAGGAGTCGGGAGCCGCGGCCGACCAGATCGCGCGCGCCTACAGCGCCGCGAACGAGGTCTTCGACATGGGCGGCTACCTGACCGCCATCGAGGACCTGGACAACAAGGTCTCCGCCGCGGTGCAGACCTCGATGCGGATGGAGATCCGCCGGCTCACGCAGCGCGCCTCCCGCTGGTTCCTGCAGAGCCGCCGTCACCCGCTGGACATCCCGGCGCAGATCGAGCAGCTGCGCGAGGGCGTCCGGGACATCGCCGCGCACCTGCCCAAGCTGCTCAAGGGCCCGCACCTGACCCGCTACCAGGAGCAGCGCGAGGACCTGATCATCGCGGGCGTCCCCGGCGAGCTGGCCTCGGCGGTGGCCGGCATGTCGTCCATCTTCGGCGCGCTGGACATCGTGGAGACCGCCCGCGCCACCGACAAGCCGGTGCTGGACGTCGCCGACGTCTACTTCGACCTGGCGGACCGCATGGGCATCGCGGCCATCCAGCAGAAGATCGTGGAGCTCCCGCGCGTCGACCGCTGGCAGACCATGGCCCGTGCCGCGCTGCGCGACGAGCTGTACGCCTCGCACGCCGGCCTGACCGCCGCCCTGCTGGCCTCCGGCACCGAGGACGACACCCCGGAGCAGCGCTACGAGGCGTGGCTGGACAAGGACCGCGCGGCGGTGGAGCGCTCGCGCACGGTGCTCGACGAGATCATGGCGACCGAGACCTACGACCTGGCGACGCTGTCGGTCGCCATGCGGACGATCAGCGCCATACTGCGCGCGACGTCGATGTAGGCGGCAAAATGCTGCCCGGCGGGTGGCCGGACGCGCGCGAGCGTGCCCGGCCGCCCGCCGCGCGGTAGGGTCCTGATCGACAACGCAAACGGGGGGATGCGATGCTCGACGTTTTCATGCTCGGCGCCTATGCCCAACCGCAGTGCTCGAGTTGCAGACCGGGTCCGGACGGTGTGCCGGGGGTGGCCTGGACGCTGCTCGCCGTGGGGGCGTTCCTGCTGCTGATCGGGATCGGTGTGCTGGCGTTCGCTTCGCGGACGGATTCTGATGCTGTTTCTGATGCGGCTGCTGATTCTGATACGGATGCGGAATCCGACGCGCAGCCGGCGGCGGGCGAGCCCACACCGGTCATGGACGCGGTCCAGCGCGAAGACCTCGAACGCCGGGCCGCGCAAGAGCAGGACGCCGAGCCCGAGAAGGACCAGAGCTCGGACACAGCCGTGGGCGGGTCGTTGATCGCCCTGGGTCTCGGCGTCGCCGCGATCGGCCTGGTCGTCGTGGGGATATCCAGCTCGCGGGTCAACGACGACAAGGGCCAGCTGCGCATGGCGGCGACGAACCTGGTGTCGGGTGCGATCGACGGTCCGGGCATCTGTCGTGTGTCCGCGGCGATTGCGACGTCGACGACGAACTGCGCGCCCTCGCCGCGCGAGTACGCGCAGGCGAACGACTCCTTCAACCCCGGAGTGTTCATTCCCGTCGAGTACGTCTTCTCGCCGTCCTACAGGGCGAACGGGGAGATCACCGTCCACGACACGCAGGACAACCGCTCGATGTGTGTCAGGGTGCCGGCCACCGACGTCCAAGCTGCGGCGCAGCCGGCGCCCTCGCTCAGCACCGATGACTCCGGCGACACCGTGACCCCCAGCCAGAGCACCTTGCCGTTCTTCGACGAACCGAGCATCGATCCGAGCCCTTACATCAGCTCCGGCGCCTGTCCCGACGCGCCGGTCACCTCCTCGAGCTCTTACTGAGCTGACCGGGCTGACCTGGGCTGACCGGATAAGTCGGACTGACCGGACCCGTGCTGATCAGGCATCGGCGTCATTCCGCCGCGGTCTTCTCCTTCTGCCGCAGCATCATCCCGAATCCGGCCGCCTCGATCCGTGTCCGCAGGTTCGCGGCGGTCGTCCCGATCACCGTGGCCGCCGCCGAGAGCCGCCAGTCGTGCGCGGCGAGCAGCTCCAGCAGGTAACCGCGCCGGATCTGCGCCTCCGAGAGCCGGAACGTCTTCAGGTAGGCGATCGCGCCGTCTCCGTCGGTGATCGCCTCGCCGATGTGGTTCTCCTCGCCCGGCTTGAACGCCGGGCGGAAGCGCACCAGGTCGAACGCGCCCATCCGGTATCCGCGCTCTGCGGTGTAGTCGCGGTCCAGCAAGGCGTTCGCCACCACCCGGTCGTGGAACTCAGCCCACTGCGCGAACTGTGCCTCGGCAGCAGCCCGCAACTCGGCAAGGCTGTCGATGCCCTGGTCGGCGATGCTCGCCCGGAACTCCTGGACTGCCGGCATCATGAGCGCGTACTGGTAGATCAGCTCGCCGAAGTGGTCCAGGACCAGCGTCGGGTGCAGCTCGCGGTAGTCCTCCGGGTGCGGCACCACGAACGCCGCCGCCAGCGCGTCGGCGGTGTACAGCAGCACGCCGCACTGCCCCGCGTGGATCTCGAAGACCTTCAGCGCGTCCTGGAGCCCGGTCACCGTCGTTCCGCGGTACGCGGCCTCCTCGCGCGGCGACAGACCGTGCCGCAGCACCCGGTCCGACCACTCGCGCCAGGCGATGTCCGGCCCGCCGAAATGCAGGGCGAGATAGCCCTCGAGAGCGAAGTGCAGCGGCAGGAAGCGCACCCGCTGTTTGCCCATCTTCTGCGTCATCCGGCGGTGGACCTGCATCGGCATGCCGCGGACGCCGCCCCGCTGGTCCAGGATCTGCGTCCCGAAAGCCGCCGACTGGCCGCTGTCGCCGCCGTCGCGGTTCCAGTCCGCGACGAAGCCGTGCGGGATGTACGAGTAGTACGAGGTCTTCGAGCCGAGCTTCACCTCGCTCCAGCGCGGCTCCTCCGCATAGGCGATCCGGTGCAACCGCAAGCCTTCGACCGGCTGGTCCCGCAGCAGCGGCACCAGCCGGATCGCGCCCCACGTCTGTGCGGGCCCGGTCCGCAGACCGGTGAGATCAATCCGCACCGAGGAACCTCCGCACCCGGCCGTCGAGATACGCCATCAGCTCCGGCAGCCCGACCCGGCCCTGCGCGAACTGCGCCAGCTCGACCAGCAGCACCAGGTCTTCGGCGTCGCGGATGCCGACCGAGGGCACCAGCGGGCTCAGGGCCCGCACATCCAGCCCTTCGGCGTCGAAGACCGGGTTGACGTGCACGATGTCCACACGCCGCGCCGGGTCCAGCCGGGTACGCCACACCCGCAGCACCTCCCCGGCCAGCCCGGGAGGGCTGTTGTCCCAGCCGTCGGAGACCACGACGACGCGCTCCGGCGAGGTGTCCAGCGCGTCGAGCAGCCGTGTTCCCAGCGGCGTCGCGCCGCCCGGATACGACAGCAGAGGATCGTCGCGGCCGGACATCCACAGCGGTGTGTACTGGCCCGGCGCGGCCAACGCTTCCAGCAGGAAGTGCGTCGCCAACGCCACGGCCAGCGGACGCCGCCGCTTCACCGGCGAGCCGAAGGAGGAGAAGCTGTCGTCGAGCACTGCCGTGACGCGTCCCCAGGTCCCGGCCAGCTCTCCGGCTTCGACGCGCGCGAAGTGCCGCATGCCGTCGGTGAGCTCGGCACGCCGCGCGGCCCGCTCGTCCAGGGGCAGCGCCAGGATGCGGATCGCGAGCCGGGTCAGCCACGGTATCTGCTGCGGGCCGCAGTACTTGGCGCTGCCTTTCAGCAGAGCGAGAGGATCGACGGGCTCCCTGTCGGTGCGTAGCTTCTCCAGCGGAGTCATCTGCTTGCCGATGCGCTCCAGGAAGACCTCGCGCTTGACGCCGCGCTTGGCGGCGAAGCCCTCGGCGACGGTGTACGGGAGCTTATAGAGGACGTTGCCGTCGTAGTGCGCCTGCCGCCAGGTCTCCAGGATCGGCGTGGCATACGGCTTGTGCTGAAGCGGTCCGAACAGGAAGTCGCGCAGTTCGCTGTCGCTGATGTCGACGTGCGCGTGCTTGAGTCCGGCCTTGAATCCGCTGCGGTACTTCACCGCGTGGTACGCCGGGTTCTCAAGGCTCGTCATCCAGTCGCGGATGATGGCGCGTGTCCGCCGGTTGTTGACGCCATCGCGCCGCAACGCCTTGAAGAGGCGGAATACGCGCGGCGGAGGCAGCGTGAGGAGTGTGCGCGCTATAAGGCGCCCCTCTATAGCCTTCTGCTCCGTGGGGACGTCCTTAGCGTCGCCGAGCAGCCCACGTATCGCCAGCGCCGCGTTGTGGTCGTTGATGCCGAGCGCCATGGTCGCCGCATACAGCTCGCGATAGTTGACGCGCATGTACTCGTGCAGGAACGACAGCGACATCGTCTGCTGCCCGGCGTCCTGCGCGAACTCCCGCTGTCCGGTCGAGGCGGTCGCGGCGTTCACGAAGAGCAGCACGTCTTCGGCCGCCACCACGTCGCGCCCAGAAGCCTTGATGCCGGTCGGGGAAGGAAGGCGCGAGCTGCGAATCGTTGCTCCAAAGGCAGGTTCCGGAAGTCGCGGCACAAGTCCCGCGACCGGCGCGGCTCACGATACGCGAACGGAAGTGCCCGCCGCGTCGGCATTTCCCGCGGCGGGTGATTGGCTGCCTTCGAGGGCCGGCGGGCAGCGGATCAGTCCTCGACGACGGTCGTCGCCGGCTCCCCGCCGAGCCGCGCGTCCAGCAGCCGCCGCAGCGAGTTCAGCCGCGCCGGTCCGGCGTGCCCCTCGGCGACCCAGGCGTCGAGCGCGCACTCCGGCGCCAGCGAGTCGTGCTGGCAGCCGCGCGGGCAGTTCTCCGTGCCCTCGGCGAGGTCCGGGAAGTGGTCGATCAGCCGGTTGACGTCCACGTGCGCCAGCCCGAACGAGCGCACGCCGGGGGTGTCTATCACCCAGCCGCCCTGCTTGCCGGGCAGCTCCAAAGCCAGCGCCGAGGACGAGGTGTGCCGGCCGCGCCCGGTCACCGCGTTCACCCGGCCGGTCGCCCGGAACGCCGTCGGGACCAGCTTGTTGAAGATCGTCGACTTGCCCACGCCGGAGGAGCCGACCAGCACCGAGGTCCGCCCGGCCAGCCGCGCCGCGAGGTCCTTCGCGCCCGAGGCGTTCGCCGAGACCACGATCGGGATGTCCAGCGGCCGGTACATCTCCAGGATCGCGTCTTCTTGCCACGCTATGACCAGGTCCGCCTTGGTCAGGCAGAGCAGCGGCTCCATACCGGCGTCGTAGGCGGCGACCAGGCAGCGGTCGATCATCCGGGGCTGCGGCTCGGGGTCGGTGAAGGAGGTGACGATCACCAGCTGGTCGGCGTTGGCCACCAGCACGCGCTCCACCGGGTCGGTGTCGTCGGCGGTGCGGCGCAGCACGGTCCGCCGGTCCTCGACCCGCACGATCCGGGCCAGCGCGTCCGGCGACCCGGACAGGTCGCCGACCAGCGCCACCTGGTCCCCGACGACTATCCGCTGCCGGCCCAGCTCGCGCGCCGTCATCGCGGTCACCGAACGGGTCTTCTTCTTGTCCGGGACCAGGCAGGTGTACCGGCCGCGGTCGACGGTGACCACCATGCCGGACGCCGCGTCCTCGTGCGCCGGCCGGCTCTTGGTCCGCGGCCGGCTGCCCTTGGGGTTCGCCCGGACCCGGACATCGGTCTCGTCGTAGCTGTCGAGCTTGCGGCCGGCGCCGGCCATCAGCCGTGGACCCCGGTCGGGGCCGGGGCGCCGGACGCGGGGTCCCGGTCGCCGTCGGCGTCCAGCATCGCCGCCCACATCGCCGGGAAGTCCGGCAGCGTCTTGCCGGTCGCGGCGATGTCCTCCACCTCGACGCCGGGCACCGCCAGGCCGAGCACCGCGCCGGCGGTGGCCATCCGGTGGTCGTCGTAGGTGGCGAAGACGCCGGAGTGCATCTTGGCCGGACGGATCAGCAGTCCGTCCGGTTCCTCGACCACATCGCCGCCCAACCCGTTGATCTCCCGGGCCAGCGCCGCCAGCCGGTCGGTCTCGTGCCCGCGCAGGTGGCCGATGCCGGTGAAGCGGGAGGGGGAGTCCGCCAGTGCCGCGACGGCGGCCAGGGTCGGCGTCAGCTCGCCGACGTCGCGCAGGTCGGCCTCCATGCCGTGCACGCCGGCGCCGCCGGAGACGGTCAGCCCCGCGGGCGTGAGTTCCACCCGGGCACCCATCTCCCGCAGCAGGTGCCGCGAAGCGTCCCCGGCCTGGGTGGTCGCCGCCGGCCAGTCCGGGATCGTCACCGTTCCGCCGGTCACCAGGGCCGCGGCCAGGAACGGAGCGGCGTTGGACAGGTCCGGCTCGATGCTCCACTCGCGGCCGCGCAGCACCGAAGGAGTGACGACCCAGCGTCCCGGCTCGGAGGCATCAACGGTGCCGCCGGCGGCCCGGACGAACTCCACGGTCATGTCGATGTGCGGCTGGGAGGGGATCGGCCCGCCGACGTGCCGCACCTCGACCCCTTTCAGGTAGCGGGAGCCGGCCAGCAGCAGCGCCGAGATGAACTGCGAGGAGGCGGTCGCGTCCAGCTCCACCAGCCCGCCGGCCACCTGCCCGGCGCCCTCGACCAGGAAGGGGAAGGTGCCGCGGTCGCCGTCGTCGATCCGCACGCCGAGGTCGCGCAGCGACTGCAGCAGTGTGCCCATCGGACGGGCGCGCGCGTAGGGGTCGCCGTCGAAGTACACCTGCCCGGCGGCCAGCGCCGCGACCGGCGGCAGGAAGCGCATGACGGTTCCGGCCAGGCCGACGTCCACCTTCGCGGGCGCCCCGGCGTCGCCGCCGCGGAGCTGGGCCGGAGGCGTGATCCGCCAGACCGGGGCGTCGAAGTCCTCGCCGGCGTCCACCTCGACGCCGAGTGCGCGCAGCGCGCCGATCATCAGCACCGAGTCCCGGGCCCGCAGCCCGCCGGTGATCGTCGACGGCGAGTCGCCCAACGCGGCCAGCAGCAATGCGCGGTTGGTCGCCGACTTCGATCCCGGGACGCGGACGTCCGCCGTCACAGGGCGGTGGGCGGACGGCGCGGACCACAGGGTCTTCTCGGCGGAGGTCATGGGTCAAGGCTAGTCGGTACGACGGAACACCGCTGGCGGGTCTTAAGCGCGTCCCGCGCAGCGTGAGCGCGTTTTTTTCCGCCCGGTTCCGGCCGCCGGGGGAGATTCCTGTGGGCATCCCGTGATTAGCTCGATGACATGTGTGGACGCTACGTGCTGCGGACGGACCCCTCGCAGCTGGCCGACCAGCTCGGCATCGGGCAGCCGGAGATGTTCGAGCAGGTCGCCGAGACCTTCGAGCCGAACTACAACGTGGCACCGACCGATCCGGTCGTGGCCGCGATCGAGCGGCACCCGCGCGACGCCGAGCCGGGCTCGGAAGCGGTGCGCAAGCTCCGGGAGGTCCGCTGGGGACTGGTGCCCTCCTGGGCCAAGGACCGCAAGATCGGCCAGAAGATGTTCAACGCGCGCATCGAGACGGTCACCGAGAAGGCGTCCTTCAAGCGCGCCTTCATGAAGCGCCGCTGCATCATCCCGGCCGACGGCTACTACGAGTGGTACAAGCCGGCCGGTCCCAAGCCGGTCAAGCAGCCGTTCTTCATCCACGACGCCTCCGGCGACGCCCTGGCCTTCGCCGGGCTGTACGAGCTCTGGCGCGACCCGGAGATCGAGGACAAGGAGGACCCGGCGGCCTGGCTGTGGTCGGCCACGATCCTCACCACCGCCTCGGTCGGCGGGCTGCACCGCATCCACGACCGGATGCCGGTCATCGTCCCGCGGGCGCACTTCGACGCCTGGCTGGACCCCGACTACGGCTCCGGCGAGGGCGACGCCGACGCCCTGCTCGGCTTGCTGGACGCCGGACGCGACCCGCACCTGGACACCTTTCCGGTCTCGCCGGCGGTGAACTCGGTGCGGAACAACGGACCTGAACTGGTTGTCCCCCTCGAGGCTGAGTGAGACAGAACTCTGCCCCGCTGTGACAGGGGGTTGGCATGCTCTAGGATCGGCCGGGTCTTCAGGCATCCAGATCCAGCCATCCGACCTCTGCCTCAATAGGCTCACTCTCCGGGGGGACCGTGAGTACGCCCACCTTGTCCCGCGGTGCGCGCGCCATGGCCGCGAAGCGCGACGAACGCCGCGCTCTGGCCGACGCCCACCTGCATCTCGACGACGTCGAGAAATGGTTCATCAAACGCGGACTGCCGCACTTCATCGAGAACTACAAGGCCACCGAGGACGTCTTCAACCGCGCGCTGCCGCTGTTCGTCGTCCTGGTCGTCTTCCAGATGGGTTTGGAGCTCAGCAGCAAGACGGTGACCTGGCAGGACCGCCTGATAGGCGGGGCCGTCGGCCTGGCCGCGGTGGTGGTCGTGTTCCTGGCCGCCAACCTGGTCCGCCAGCGGCAGCGCTGGTACCGCTGGCCGCGCAAGATCGGGCCGGTCGAGATCACGCTGCTGGTGCTGCTCGGACCCGTGGTCGGGAAACTGTCCGGGGCGGGCTGGGGCGCGGTGGTTGCGGACTTCCTCGCCAACATCCTGGTGCTGGCCCTGGTGTACCTGCTCACCGCCTACGCGATCCTGCCGGTGCTCAAATGGGCGGTCCGGCACTCGATCGACGAACTCGGCAACCTGGGGAACCTGGCGAGCAAGGCGCTGCCGATGCTCGCGCTGTTCGGGACGTTCCTGTTCCTGAACGTGGACATGTGGCACATCGCCTCGTCCTTCGAGCAGCGCAGCCAGCTGTGGTTCACCACGTTGTTCTTCGCCGCGATCACGTTCCTGTTCCTCATGGTGCGGCTGCCCGGCGAGGTGCGGAACCTGCAGGGCGACTACTACCTGGAGGCCGTGGTCGCCGCCTCCGCCGACACGCCGCTGCACGAGCACGTCGGCGACCTCGACGACGAGCTGCCGCAGCTGCGGACGAATCGGCGGCAGCAGGTCAACATGCTGTTCGTGCTGGCCTTCACCCAGGTGATCCAGATCCTGCTGCTGTCGGTGGTGGTCTTCGTCTACTTCGTGTCGCTGGGCAAGCTGGCGGTGACGAACGGCCAGGTCGCCGACTGGCTGAAGACGCCGGAGTGCCCGCCGAACCCGCATCTCGGCAGTTACAAGATCACCGGTCACAGCTCGCCGGAAGACGTCATGCACGCTTGCGGGTTCGCCACCAAGGAACAGGCGGACACCTGGCTGAAGATCATCAGCCCCGGCAAGCTCTTCGGCTTCTACGCCCGGATCCCGGGCACCAACCTCGAGTTCTCCGAACCGCTGCTGCGCACCGCGATCCTTCTGACCACCTTCTCCGCGTTCTTCTTCGCGGTCTCCGCGGTCACCGACGAGGCCTACCGCAAGGACTTCTTCGAGTCGATCACCGGCCGCATCGCCAAGTGCCTCACGGTGCGCTGCGGCTATGTGAACCTCTATGAGAAGGCCACCCGGCAAGCGCTGAACGAGTCCGGTGTCGACCCGAAGGCGCTCGACGAGGACCACCGGCGCACGGTCCAGGTCCCGTCGATGGTCGCCGACCCGAATACCCGGACTCAGCAGCTCAGCTCGTACCAACCGGGCAGCGGGTATCTGACGATGACCGATCCGGGACCGGAGGAACCCCTCAGACGCCGGTCGATGCAGAACGACTGATTCCTCATGCGCACGACGAAGGCTCGGCCCCGAAACGCTTACGGGGCCGAGCTTTTTGTCGTCGCCGATGCCTGGGTTGTTGTCGGCGCATCAATGTTTCACGGGAATCAGGCCACTGTCAGGAACCGGTCGAGCACCTTGCTCCCGAACTCCAAGGCGTCCAGCGGCACCCGCTCGTCCACGCCGTGGAACATCGCCGCGAAGTCCAGGCTCGGGTCTAGCTTCAGCGGCACGAAGCCGTAGCCGCGGATCACGCCCCGGCCCATGTCCATCACGCCGAATGTCTTGTTGTCGGTGCCCGCCGACAGGCAGTAGGGGACTATGCGCGCCGCCGGGTCCTCGGCCTGCAGCGAGACCAGCATCTTCTCCACCAGCGGCACCTCGAACGGCGCCTCCAGCGCGATGTCATAGTGCGTGAACTCGCGGGTGATGTCCGGACCGAGCAGCTTGTCGATCTCGGCGAAGTACTCCTGTTCCAGACCCGGCAGGAAGCGGCCGTCGATCTCGGCGAACGCCCGCTCGGGGATCACGTTCACCTTGTACCCGGCCTCCAGCTTCGTCGGGTTCGCGGTGTGCTGGAGCGTGGCGCCGATGAACCGGGCCAGCGGGCCGATCTTGGCCACCGCGGCCCGCGCCGAGGCCGGGTCCTTCGGGTCGAAGTCGACGCCGAGCGCCTCGGTGACCTCGGAGAGGAAGGTCGTCACGGTCGGCGTCAGGGTCACCGGCCAGTCGTGCCGGCCGATGCGCGCGACCGCCTCGGCCACCGCGGTGACCGCGTTGTCGTCGTTGATCATCGACCCGTGGCCGGCCTGGCCGCGGGCCTGCAGGCGCATCCACGCCAGACCCTTCTGCGCGGTCTCGATGAGGTAGAAGCGCAGGTCCGGCGAGACCTCGTAGGAGTAGCCGCCGACCTCGCTGACCGCCTCGGACACGCCGTCGAACAGGTCCGGGTGCTCCTTGGCCAGGAACTTGGCGCCGTAGTTGCCGCCGGCCTCCTCGTCGGCCAGGAACGCCAGCACGATGTCACGGCGCGGCTTGCGGCCCTCGCGGAGCATGCGGCGCGTGACGGCGAGCATCATCGCGTCCATGTCCTTCATGTCGACCGCGCCGCGCCCCCACACCATCCCGTCGCGCACCTCGGCGCCGAACGGGTCGGCGGTCCAGTCGGCGGGGTCCGCCGGCACCACGTCCAGGTGCCCGTGCAGCAGCAGCGCGTCGGCACTCGGATCCGAGCCCTCCACGCGCGCCACGACGCTGGCCCGGCCGGGCTCCGACTCGAAGATCTGAGGTTCCAGACCGGCCTCGGCGAGCTTCTCGGCGACGTACTCGGCAGCGGGCCGTTCGGGCTTGACCGGGTTCGACGTGTCGATCCGGATGAGATCGCGCAGGAAGCCCACGACCTCGCCGTAGGGGACTTCTTCGGAGTCCGGGGTGCTCGTCATGCTCCAACCCTACGCTGCTCGATCTTTGCCGGGACCGTGCTCGAGGCCGTGCTCGAGGCCGTGCTCGAGGACCGTGCTCAAGCGCGCGCGGAGTGCCACTTCCGCTTCACCGCGCGGGCTCGCCGAGAAAGGTCTCTTCCCACTTCGTCGGAGTGAACTCGCAGTAGCGCATGGTCCTTTTCCGCGAACGCCACAGGACCATCGCATCGGGCAGATCCGCCAGCGCGGCGGTGTCCTTGTCAGGCAGCGACAGCACATGGCGCGCCATCGCCGCCTCCTCGCGCGGCATCCGTTGCAGGCCGACGAGGTCCGCGTCGCGGAGGTAGCCGGCGGTGCGCGGGTCGAAGTAGGGGAGGAGGGTGACGATCGAGGTCCAGGGTCCGCGTGGGACTTCCGCGTACGGCGGACGGGCACCGCAGTCCCGCAGGACGAGCAACGGCGTGGCCATGCTCGGCGCGGGCCATCCGGGATTGCCGACGGGGCGTCCCACTGGTTGCACGGCCAGGCGTGCCATGTCGAGGCCGGAGTAGAGCAGGACTGTGTCCCACTCGTCTTGGCGCGCGGTTTCGATGATCACTCGGGCACCGATCGCGGCGCAGCGTAGAGCCAGTATCTGGGCGAGGTGAAGGCTGCCGATGACGGCGGTGCTCAGGGGAGTGCGGTGGAACAAGCCGAGCGTGACTGGCCGATGTGCTGGGTCGACGCCCATCAGCACGCCGCCGGGAGCGGCCGCGACTTTGGCTCTGTCGTCGGCGTTGGGGGAGCTATGAGCCTCGGCCAGATCACTGGCGAAGTCAGGCCGGTAGTCGTCCTCGGCGAGGGTGATGGCCCGGTAGCCGGCGAGGGCAAGTTTCGCCGATGCGGTGCGTGCCGCCTTGTCGAGCGTCCGGTTCGCTCCCGTGATCCCGCCGCCACGCGCCAGGATCGGACCGGCGGCGCGGGCGGCCAGGGCATGGCGGCGGCTGCCGGGCAGTTCCAGGCGGAATGCCAGCCAGGTCAGGCGGGTGGCCGGGATCGGATCGGTGCCGAGGCGGTGCGCGACGTCCTGATTCAGGCTCTGGTACGACGCGCCGGCCTGCGAGCGCTCCGGAAGCCCGGCGCCGATCGGCTGAACGTGCTGGATCAGCCGGACATCGGCCAACCCGAGCAGCGGATCGTCGCGCAGCCCGGACAGGATGTGCGACGGGATCGGCGTCGGCGGGTCAGCCGAGGGCAGGACAGGGTCGACCGGCTCGATCTCCAGAACCGCGCTGACGTGATCGGGAATGCTCGGCTTCGAGCCCTTCAGTTCTTTCTTCCGATCTTTGCCTGAGTAACGATCTTCCTGCCCTGCGACGTGTCGATCTTCCTGCCCTGCGACGTATTGATCATTCTGTCCTGCAACGCGCAGATCTTTCCGCCCTACGACACCCGCACGGCTGAATCTCAACGCCGCCGCCGGGGTGTCGGCGACGGCCGCTTCCAGCTGCTTGCGCCGGGTTCGCAGGCGCCAGGCGGCGGCCAGTCCGGCCACGGCGGCGACTTGGCCCGCCAGCACCAGACCCATGCCAGCGAAGGTCCGCATGAGGACGTATCGTACGGGGAATGGCGACGCGAAAGGAGCAGCTGACCGCGGCAGAGTTCACGCGGCGCCGGGTCATCGGGGCGCTGTTGCGGCCGGGTGCGGGCGGCGTCGGCGAAGGCGTGCCGCGTCCCTTTCGGGCCATGTTCGTCGCCACGATCGTGGTCGTCGTCGCCCTCGGCACAGCCGGCGTCATCGGCTATCTGCACCCCCAGCCGAAGACCGAGTGGCAGAAGGACCTGATCGCCGACGGCTCGGGCACGGAATACGTGATGCTCGGCGGCAGACTGCACCCGATCCTGAACTCCATGTCGGCACAGCTGATGCTCGGCCCGACGCCCAAAGTCGCGCAGCCCAAGCCCTCGCAGCTGGCGCCATATCTGCAGCACGCCGGCCCGGCCGTCGGGCTCACGAAGGTACCCGCCTCCCCACCGGCCGCAGCCAACCTGGACCTGAACGACTGGACAGCCTGCGCAATGCCAACGGGCATGACCACGATCGAAGTGGGCTTCCCAGTGGGCGGCCCCACATCCCCCGGCGTGTTGTCGGGCCCTGACTCACTCCTGGTCCAGGACGAGTCCGGCCAGCAATGGGTGGTCCAGGACGGTCTGAAGTACCGCGTCGGAGACCGCACCTCGGTCGCGGCAGCCTTCGGAACCGGCGCGGTAAAGCCGCGTCACGTCCCAACGACCTGGCTAAGTGGCCTGTCAGCAGGCGACGTCCTCGGCATCCCGACAATCTCCGGCCACTACGGCGGCCCCGACCCCCGCCCCGCCCCCAACGACTTCAACCGCATCGGCATGTTCGGCCGCACCCTCGGCCCCGACGGGAGCGTGTCGAACTACTACCTCGTGACCGGCGACGGCATCGCCACCGTGACACCCACCATGTACGACCTCTACCGCCGCGACCCCCGCCTGCCCGAATACAAGTTCACGGAGACCACCCTCCCACCCGGCAAACTGACCCCAGACATGCTGGTGACAACGGCAGCCTCCCAAACCCTGACCTGGCCCGCACTCCCCCCGCACTTCACGGCACCCTCGCAGACCCCCACCGGCACCGCCGCCATCCTGTGCGCCACCTTCTCCGGCGTCTTCGACCAACAAGGCCGCGCCCACATGCAGCTAGCGCTGCGCCCATCACTCCCGCAACCGCTCCCCACACCCGCCGAGACCGTAGTAGTGCGCTCCAGCCACGGAACCATCGTCCGCGAATCCGGCAGCGACCCCGCAACAGCCCCCGACTACCTCGTCACCGACACCGGCCACCGCTACGAACTAGTCGGCGCAGCAGCAACGCGCCTGGGCTACGACGGAATCGCCTCCACCGAGGTGCCGTCGCCATGGCTGCGCCTGGTGCCGCTCGGGCCAGCGCTCGACCCGGCTAAGGCTGAACTGCCTGCTGCGACTTCTTCCTGAGCAGCACTGCTTTCCTGAGCCAAGTCGCGCGTCTTACCTAAGCTGCGTCTGCGCCCCCCGAGCCGTGTTTTCCCGAAGTCGCGCCTCTTTCCTGAGTCGTGCTTTCCCCTGAGCCGCATCTACTTTCTCGAGCGGCCTCATCTTCCCTACTACCCGACCGGCACCCTCGCCCGGCCGAGGGCCGTCATCAGCGCGCTCCTCCTGGCCGCCCGATCGCCATTTGCCACGTTCCCCCCCCGTCGCGCGGCAGCTGATTGCCTCAGGTCTCTTGCCTTTCCCCCCTGTCGCGCAGTCTCAGCAGCAGTCGCCAAGGCTCCGGGCTCACTCGCTCCTCAGGCCCTCTCGCGCGCCTACCGAAACGCCCTCATCGACCCCTCTCACACCCGCGCCATCTCCCTCGCGATCCGCGCGATCCACAACACCCGTCCCGTCCTCACCCCACCGCGGCTCCGGCACCAAAGCGGTCTGCACCAGCACCGCCCCACCCCGCCGCCGCACCAACTGCCCCCGCCCCACCGGCTGCCGACTCGGCCGCGCCCCACCGACCAGCGGACCCTCTTCCCGGTCGCCCGAGAGCAGCAACCCCGCCGTGCTCAAATCCCGCAGCTTCTGCAGCACCGGATCGAACATCGCCCGCCCGGCGCCGCCGCTGTGCCGCGCGATCACCACATGCAGCCCCACATCCCGCGCGTACGGCAGCAACTCCACCAGCGGACCCAGCGGATTCATCGTCGGCGACGCCACCAAGTCGTAGTCGTCGACGAACACGTACACGTCCTTCCCGGTCCGCCAACTCCGCGTCCGCAACTGTTCCGCCGTCACCTCCGGTCCCGGCAACCGGTCCCGCAACGCCTCGGCCAGCTGCGACATCATCGACAGTGCGGCCGGCCCGGCGACCGCGTACCCGGCGCTCAACTCCTCCGGCACGACCCCCATCAGACTCCTGCGGTAGTCGATCACCATGAACCGCGCCTCGAGCCGCCCCGCCGTCACCTCCTCGACCAGCCCTGTCGCCACCATCCGGAGGAAGTTCGACTTTCCAGCCTCCCCCTCCCCGAACACCACGAAGTGCGGCTCGGCCTCGAAGTCCAGCGCCACCGGCAGCAACCGGGCCTCGTCGATCCCGATCACCACCCCGGCGCCGCTCCGATCGCGCGAGACCACGTCGTCATAAGCGATCTGCGACGGCAGCATCCGCACCCGCGGCGCCGCCGGTCCCTGCCACGCCTTCGCGATCGCCGAAGCCAACTCCTCCGGCGGCCCAGCCGTCACCGCCCCGAGCGTGTGCAGCTTCTGCCGCGTCACGCCGCGGCCCGGCACGCCTTGCGGCACCTCCGCCGCCGCCCGCCGATCCATCTCGGACTCCATCGGATCGCCGAGCCGCAGCTCCAACCGTGTCCCGATGGCATCCTTCAGCTGCGCCCGGACATCGGCCCAGCGCCCGGTCGACGCCAGCAGATGCACGCCGAACCCGAGCCCGCGCCGTGCGATGTCCACGACGTCCTGCTCCAACGTCTCGAACTCGTCCCGGAACGCCGACCATCCGTCGATGACCAGGAACACGTGGCCCTGATCCGTCCCGGCCTGCGTCCCTCCGGCAGCCTCGCGCCGGTCGAGCACGCCGACCGCCTCGGCGACCATCCGCCGCACCAGATCGGGATTCGCCCGCCCGGCGACCGCCGAGACATGCGGCACCCCGGTCAACGGCGCGAGCGTCCCGCCTCCGAGATCCACGACGAGGAACCGCGCCTCCGCTGGCGTGTGCGTCAGCGCCAGTACGAACATCAGCGTCCGCAGCGTCGTCGACTTCCCGGACCGCGGCCCGCCGGCGACCAGCACATGCCCGCCGGCGCCGGACAGGTCCAGGACCTGCGGGTCCTGACGCTGATGCGCCGGCCGGTCGACGATGCCCACCGGAACGCGCAGGAGACCGGTCCCGCGCCACCGCGTGGCCGAGAGTCCCCGGTCCGGGGTGGCGGTGATGCCGGACAGCAGCGACTCAAGCGTCGGCGGCTCGGCCAGCGGCGGCAGCCAGACCCGGTGCGCCGCCGGACCGAAGCCCGTCAGCCGGTCTACGATCACGTCGAGCACCGCCGCAGACGTCTTCTGATACCCGGTAGCCGCATCCAGCGCGACCACCGACGTCGCCCCGCTCAGATCCGGCTCGGCGACCCCGGCGCGCAGCGCCACCACCGGCGCCTGGTGCAGCGCGGTGAACCAGACCGGCCGCCGGTGGAGCGCGCTGCGCGCCGCCGGAACCGCGGGCGCCTTGGCCTTTCCATAGGGCCCGGAGACGTACGCGGCCTTGAACCGGATCATCGACTCGTTGTCGTACTTCAGGTACCCGGATCCCGGCACGCTCGGCAGGCTGTGTGCGTCGGAGACGCCGAGCACGGCCCGCGACTCGGCGGCCGAGAACGTCTTCAGTCCCAGCCGGTAGGACAGGAACGTGTCGAGTCCGCGCAGCCGTCCTTCCTCCAATCGCTGCGAGGCCAACAGGAGATGCACGCCGAGGGACCGCCCGATGCGGCCGATCTGCAGAAACATCTCGATGAACTCCGGCCGCGCGGTCAGCAGTTCGGAGAACTCGTCGACGACCACCAGCAGCGACGGCAGCGGAACCAGATCCGCGTTGCCCGCACGGGCCCTCTCGTAGTCGTGCACGTTCTTCACGTTTCCGGCGCGCTTCAGCAGCTCCTGGCGGCGGTTCAGCTCGCCGGTCAGGGCGTCGCGCATCCGGTCCACCAACGTCAGGTCGTCCGCGAGGTTGGTGATCACCGCGGCCACGTGAGGCAGCGTCGCCAGACCGGCGAACGTCGCACCGCCCTTGAAGTCGGCCAGGATGAAGTTCACCTGCTCGCTCGAATGCGTCAGGGCCAGCGCGGCGACCAGGCTGCGTAAGAGTTCGGACTTGCCCGAGCCGGTGGCACCGACGCACAAGCCGTGCGGGCCCATCCCGCCGAGCGCCGCCTCCTTCAGGTCCAGCACGACGGGCTGGCCGTCCTCGCCGACGCCGATCGGCGCGCGCAACCGGTCGTGCGGCGAGGCGGAGGCACGCTGCCACAAGCTCGGCGCATAGATCTCGGCCGCGTCCTCGATTCCGAGCAGGTCGGTGAACTCCAGCGCTGACAGCAGCGGCTCGTCCCCGCCTCCCGCCGACATCCGGAGCGGAGCCAGCTGGCGGGCCAGCCCTTCGGCCTGCCCCAGCGTCAGCGTGTCGACCCGGATCGGGAAGGCACGGTCGTCGGACCCGGGACGGGCGTCCGGCAGCTCCACGGTCGCGGTGCGGTCGTGGGCGATGTGCAGCGCCATCTGGTTTCGCTTCGGGCGCTGAGCGGGCGCGGTGGCCATCTCGAAGATCGTCACTCCGAGCAGGCCGGCGTCGGAGATCAGCGGCGCGGACGACGCGGCTGAGGACGAGGCGGAGGCAGAGGTGTACGAGTCCGACGATGGCGCCGATGTGGTGTCGAGGATGACGATCACGTGCGGACGGTCGATCAGCGAGACGATCCCCGTGAACCGAGGCCGTTCGGCCAGCAGCTGTTCGAGTCCTGTCTCGGCGTCCGTCTTGTCGTCGTAGATCATGCGCTGTGGACCCGCGGCATCCTGCGCGCTCGGGTGCTGGGCGTGCGGCAGCCATTTCAGCCAATCCCAGCGCTGGACCCGGTCGCCGTCCGCGACCACGCAGATCTTGAGGTCGTCGGGGGAGTGGAACGTCACGAGCTGCGCCAGGAGTGCGCACATCGCCGACGGTCCCGGTCCGCCGCTCACCACCAGGCGCGCGATCGACCGGAGCGGGATCGCGACCGGCTGGTCCGACAGCGTGCCGTGGACGGCGAGCAGGCGGCGCAGGGCGTCCGCGCACGTCGGCTCCAGCTCCTGCATCGGAGCCGTCTCTGGCGGCACGAGCTGAGTCGCGAGCTGCGCGGTGCCGCGTCCGACCCGCACTGTCAGGAAGTCGGGATCGGATTGCCGCCGCTCCCACAGGCGTTCGCGCAGCGCGACCAGGCTCCACAACGTGTCCGGATCTGGATTCGCATAGCGAGCCGCCGCCTTCTGGGCCCGCGTTGCCGCGACCACTTCCGAGCGAATCTGCGCGAGGTGCCTCAGATAGTCGCGCCGGGCGTCGACGAGGCGGCTGGTGCCCCCGTTGCGCTGCCGCACCGCCGTCACCGCCCCGAACACCAGGCTGGACGCGAACGTCAGACCCCCGACGATCATCATCAGGGCATTGGCGCCCGGCATGAAGAAGAACACCACCGATCCCAGCCCGGCCACTATCGGCAGCAGGTTCAGGGCCCAATGTCCGTCCCCGCCCCCGCGCGGTACGTCCGGCGGCGGCTGCAGGACCACGGTGCCGCTCGGCATTTCCGGTGACGGGCGACGCGGTCCACGTGTGACAGAGGTCGTGCTCACTCATGAAGCGTATTCGGAGTGACCGGCTGGCTACCATTACGGCATGACTGCAGGTTCCGGGGTCGCCGGCCACTGCCGGGTCACCGTCGTCGCGCCCACCCGCCGTGTCGATGTGGCGCTCCCCGAGGACGTGCCGCTCGCCGAACTCCTCCCGGAGCTCCTCCGGCTGGTCGGCGATCCGCTCCCCACCCCGGCCGCCCTCGCGGCGGCCCTGACCGGCTACGTTCTCACCGGCGCGGACGGCGTCCCGCTGGACACCGCGGCCTCCCTGACCGACCAGGGCGTGCTCCACGGCGGCGTGCTCCGCCTGCGCCCGGCCGACGACGTCCCCGAAGCCGCCGTCCACGACGACATCGCGGACGTCGTCGCCGAAGCGGTCATCGCCGGTGGTTCGCAGTGGACGACAGCCGCCTTGCGCGCGACGGCTCTCGCGGTGGTTACCGTCGCCTCGACACTCGGCGCGGTGGTGCTCTGGTTCTCCAACACCGGGACGTTCCACGGCTGGAAGGGCATCGTCGCAGGCGTGATCACGCTGGTGCTGTTCGGGCTCGCGATCCGCCAGGCGCGGTACGACCAGTCCGCCGTCGGCCGCGGCAGTTACTACGGGTACGGAGACGGCGCGGGAGCAGGAGCTCCCTCCGGGCCGCCCCAGGGAAGCCGACGGAACCGCGGACACGATCGAGTGAATCAGCCCGACGCCGACAGCGCCTACGGCCGCGATCGATCTCCCTATGATCGTGAATACGGTGAGCCCACCGGCGACAATGGCTACTCCAGCCACGGCTACTCGTCCGACGATCCGGATCCCAGCTTCGCCGACACCACCGTGAGCTTCGACCTCGCCTCCTTCGCGTCGGAGGCGCCGGACCCGCGCCGCACCGCCGCTCGTTCTTTGAGCGGCACCACTGCGACTGGCGTTCCACCTCGTTCTCTCGGCGGCGCCACTGCCACCCGCGCTGCGCACAGCGTCCGCGACGGTGGCCTCGGCAGCCTCGCAGCCTGGCCCACCGTCGCCGAGGCGATGGCGTGGGCGACAGGCGCGCACCACCAGCGTGACTACACCGCGGCCGCCGTGCTCGCGGCGTCGTCGCTCCCTTATGCCTTCATCGCCGGCACCGGCCTGCTGCCCACCGACGCTTCCGCCGGACACGGCTTCGGCCGCGCCCACTTCCTCGCCGGCGCCGTCACCGTCCTCGTCATGGCCATCGCCGCGATCTTCGGCCTCGGCCGCCGGATCGCGGTGCCGGTGGCAGGCGCGACCGTGGGCCTGGTCGCCACCTTCGCGGGCATCGGCTTGCTGCTGATTAAGGCCAGCCCGGCGGCCGGCATCGCCATCGTCGCCGCAGTCTGCGCCCTGGCCATCGAGGTCCTCCCGTTCGCCGCGATGGCCGTCGCTCGCTTCGTCATCGAACCTCCGACCAGCGGCGTCGAACCCGGCGACTTCGAAGGCTCCCCGGTCAACAACTACGTCGTCGGCCTGCGCGTCGCCCGCACCCTCGACGTCCTGACCGGGCTGACAGCGGGCATCGGCATGCTGCTCGTGCTCTGCGTCGCCCTCCTCGTCATCCCGATCGGCGCCATGCAGACCGCGCCGGAAGACCAGCACACGGTGTGGGAGCAGGCGCTCGCGATCCTCGTCTCCGGCGTGACCCTCTGCCGCGCCCGCCTCTTCCGCGAACGCGCCCAGGTCCTCGCCGTCGCCGTCAGCGGCCTGATCGGCCTGGTCATCGCCTTCAGTGCGATGTCCGCCAACGCCGTCCCCAACCTCCGCGCGATGTGGCTGGCGCCCCTCCTGGTCGTGATCTCGCTGCTGGCCCTCGGTCTGGCCTCGATCCGTCCCCGTCGCGGCACCTCCGAGCCGATCATGCCCCCGCGCTGGGCCCGCGCCGTCGACATGGTCGAGGGCGCGGTCTTCCTCGCCGTACTGCCGGTGCTGATGGCTGTCCTCGGCGTGTACGGCCAGGTGCGCAACCTGAAGGGCTGACCGCCACAGCCACTGCACGACCCCGGTCATCGCGCCTCACCGCCCACGAGCTCAGCAGCATCAGTCGTCTCCGGAACTTCGGGGCGCCACGGGCTCGGCCCGACGTACCAGGCTGGCGTGTCCGCGTACCAAGGCCTCCGCGGCTGCTGGAAGCGACGCTGCTCGTTGTGCGCCCGGACCTCGGCGTCCTGCCAACCGTGCTGCCGTTGCCAGAGCTCGTCATGCAGCTCGCGATGATGCCGTCGGCACAACAGCCGCATCTGATCGACGTCGGTGTGGCCACCCGCACCCCACGGGATGTCATGGTGCGCATCGCACTCACGAGGCGGCCGATCGCAGCCCGGCGCCGTACAACCCCCGTCGCGCACCGCCATGGCCTCGTACTGGGCGCGCGTGGCGAGCCGCCGCTTGCGCCCCTGCCACAGAATCTCGCCGTCACCATCCACCAGCACTGCCCGCAACGCGGCCTCGCACCGCAACATGTGCGCCTCCGCCGCAGGCACAGCCCGCCCACGCCCCGTGCGCGCCGCCGGCGCCCCCGGCAGCGCCTGAGCAGTATCGGCTCGCATGACGATGGTCATGGTCGTCGGGCCGTTATGCCGCTGTGGCAGATCACCCGCCCGAAGCCGATCCTCGGCCAGCCGCACCAACGCATCGGCCCGCGCCTTGCCGAGGTCGTCCCCATCAGCCTGCCCGGCCTCATCTTCCCCACGCAGATCGGCGAGCGAGTCCAAAGCCGTCAGCAACGCATCGCCACCCGTCGTGGAAAGAAACCCACCGGGCACATAGCCGTCGAGCACAGGCGTCATATGGAACCCGCGCTTCTCCTCCGCCGCCCGAGCCCGGCCGAGCACAGTCGCCGCCGCGACACGATGCGCCGCGTCCTCAGCATGTTCCCGCAGCTTCTCGGCACCCCCGGCCATAGCCTTGGCGATCAGTGCCCTGCGGACCTCGTCGACAACCTCATCCGGCTGATGCGCGAGCGCAGCCAGCGCCTCGGCAATAATCCTGGCCTGCGGCGCGGAGATGGCACCGGTCCGCAGCGCGTCCTCCGTCGGCGGATCCTTCCGCAACGCCTTGACCGTGGCTATCAGCCGCCCGGCATCACCCCGACTTCGCCCCAAATCAACGATCAGGGCCTTCCGAGCGGCATCAGTAGCGCGCCACGACAACTCCTCGCGCGTGGTCCCCGGCGTCTGCACCGGATCACCCCGGTCATGCCACGTCCGGACACAACCGGACCAGCACCCCCTCGGCAGCGCGCGAAACCTGCTCAGCAGCCCGCGCCACAGCCAGACTGCCACCGGTGTCGTACAAGAGCGGATCGAGCGCAGCAAGGCAGATCGTGGCATCGGTGAGCTGGCGCAGCGGGTCGACCATGGCCGTGTCCCTTCGACGTGTTTCCCCGCACGCCTGTTCTGACACGATCTACGTTAGCCACTGATTGGGGACTATGTCGCCCAAACAACGCACTTCAAGTAAGTCATATAAAAACACTCAAGCAGCGCCCAAATACACACCCACCGCCACCACCCGGCCTCCCACCAAACCCGCCAAGCCATTCACCTCGCCACATTCACACCCGCCGAAACCACCGCCGCACCCCAAACAGCATCACCACACCGCCAGCCACCGCACCCCCACCAACAACCCACCACAACCACCCGCTGCCCCCACCTTGACGCGCACGCACAACACCCGCCCCCGACCCCCCAACAACCGGCGGCTCCGCCAACCGCACAGCCGCCAGCACATCCAAAATCCCCGCCCCATACCGATCATCCCGCACAGCCCCCCGCATCCCAGCAGGCTTATCAGCCGTCCCCTCCAAAGCCGCAACAACCTCCCCAGCGCTCCACCCCGGATGCGCACTCCGCACCAAAGCCGCCGCAGCAGAAACATAAGCAGTAGCCTCCGAAGTCCCATCCGAATACCCCACCCGCCCCCGATTATCATCCCGCAAAATATGCACCCCCGGCGCCACCAAAGCCACATCAGCCCCCGTATTCGACTGACCCCACACCTCTCCCGAACTATCAATAGCCCCCACCCCAACAACTCCGGGAAGTGCTGCCGGATAGTACTGCTGCGAGCTCCCGTCGTTGCCGACAGCCGCTACGACGACAACATCGCTATCGAGTGCATCCTGTACTGCGCGACGGATATCTGGATCATCTTGCTTGTAGCCTAGCGCTAAATTGATCACGCGCGCCTTATGGGACACTGCAAATTCGATCGCTGGAGTAATGCCGAGAGCGAGGTCGACGGCATATCCATTTACAGCTCGAATCGGAAGAATGTTTGAATCTGGAGCTAGTCCCTGCGTCTCCGCGCCGGCGCCGACAATAAGGCTAGCCTCTCCAGTGCCATGTCCATAGCTATCTGTATCGAGATGGCCGGTGCCAACGCTGGTGGTAGTCGAGTCTGAGAAATCTGCACCAGGGAGAAGGTGGTTGGAGACGTCGGCGTTTGCTTGTACGCCAGTGTCGATAACCGCAATTTCAGCTCCAGCGCCACGTGAAATTTGCCAGACTGAATCTGCCCGAAGGTAACGAAGCGCCCATTGATTGCTCGTCGATGCGCTTGCAAGGCTTCCTGCCAATAAAGTGCAAGCGATGGCTAGTGTTGTTCGGGCCAGTCTAGCCGGATTACGCCGTCTGCTGGTGCTGCTGCTGTTTCGGAAAGCCATGCACTCTTTCGCTCTTTCAGGTATGCGGGGCGAGGGTTGCGCTCTTGCCGCGTACGATGTACGGATCCCAAACTGCCATAGGGAGGGACTATTGCGGCGCTGTTATCGCCAACTTCGTCAAGCCCTGACTGGTACGCAGTTTGGGGTGTAGCCCTGAAGTTTTCACTTCCGGCTGGTTCTGCGGCGTAGACATTTTCGCTGATATCTGCAAGTGGGCGCTTGCCCGCAATGCGAGTTTTTGTGTTGATCGAATTAGGAGTGGATGCGGCAGCAACAGGAAGCTTTCGAGCCCGAGCGATTTCGCTGCCCTCAGAAACCCCATCCTCTGGGATGGGTTGTCGGAGGGCTTTGGTTGGTGTCTTCTCTTCGAGAAGGTTTCCGGGCTCGGTGTTCGCGATAGTCGCTGGATCTTGATGGGTCATGCTCGACGACGACCCTCGTTCGACTTTTTGAGTGCCCCCAAGCCCTTTATGGGATTCGGATGTGTGGGCTCCGACGAAATCGTTTGAGTCGGATTCGAATTCGTGACTAGTTGTGACTTCGTGCGGGTTGAGGCGCGAGCTTGAATGATCAATCGACCTAAATGTTGTAGAGAGTTGATCCTTGCGTGGTGTGGTGCCGACAGCGTTCGCGCTTAATGATGACGACGCGGCTTGATGTCCCGTTAATTGTGAACTCCTAGCTTTGCTAGATGGTGTGGATGGCGTGGGGTTTCCGTGGAGGATGTCTGGAACTGGCGTGAGTGGACGTGATTCCTCGACGGGAGTGAAGTCTTCTCCGAACATGGTCGTGATATTTGACAGCTGACCGTGGGTCTCCACATATTGGGCGGCGATGCCGTTCACCGTCTGAACTGCCTGTTGGTGCGCCGCTTGGTAGCTGGCGTCTTGCCTTGCGGCTTCGAGAGCTTCGAAAGGTGTCGCCGGGCGCTGCACAACGGCGGTGACGCCAGGCTCTGCCACGTCCGGGACGTTCATCATCTGATGTTGTTGCTCGGCGACGACCTGGGCGCACCTGCTGACTGCGGAGGCTGCGGCCAGCGCGCTTCCGTGGAACTCGCGTGCTTCGGCGGCGGCGCGGCCCAGCGTTGCCGCGGCCTGCTCCGCGGCCGGCCCCTTCCACCAGTTGGGCAAGTCCGCTTGGGCGTGCGAAAGCAGGTCCGCGACCTCTCCGACGCGGTCGGCCAGGGCGTGGAAGGACTGCGGCATGGCCTGCATTGATCCGACCTGCGGGGATGCGGCCATGCTGCGTAGTTCGTCGAGGGTGAGTTCGCTGTAGCTGAACTGGGGTTCGGTCACGGCATTTCGCCCTCCGCGCTGCCGGCGAGCCCAAGCCTGCCGCCGCGCTCGGCGCCCTCCGCCACTCGTAGGGCGGCGGCTGCGACTGCTTCGTCGGCGGCGGAGTAGGTCGCGCGGGTGCGTTCTGCGGAGGTTGTCATGGCGGTGATCGTTTCTTGGATGCGGTGGTACCAGGCTTGGAGGCGTCTGACGAGGTCTGCGTGGGTGTCGCCTAGAGGGGCGGCTTCGTTCAGCAGTCCATATACATATGTGGCGGTGTCGTTTTTCTCTGTGCGCCACGCCGTTGGGCCTGTGTGGAGGGTGGGGTCGATGGTGGGCCAGTGGTGGGCGTGGGGGGCTGCGAGGGTTGTTTCTAGGTCGGCTAGGGCTTTGCGGAGGGTTGCTAGGTGATCTAGGTCGGTGTGGAAGGTGTGGGTTTTGGTGTTCATGGGGTGTGGGGCCTCCCCGGGTGTGCTGGTGTGGCTGGTGGCGGTCGGGTGGGGTGGGGGTGGTACCGTTGGTGGTCGGCCGCGAGTTGTGTGGCCTCCGTGGAGACGACCGGGGGCGCTCAGCGACCACAATCTTACGAGGAGTGACGGGTGTCTCTGGACGCTGCTACCAAGAAGAAGATCGTTGATGACTACGGGACGGGGCCGAGTGACACCGGTTCTCCGGAGGTGCAGATCGCGCTGCTCACGTACCGGATCAACGAGCTCACCGAGCACCTGAAGTTCCACAAGCACGACCACCACAGCCGGCGCGGGCTGCTGCTGCTGGTCGGTCAGCGGCGGCGGCTGCAGGGGTACCTGCAGAAGACCGACATCGTGCGGTACCGCGCGCTGATCGAGAAGCTGGGGCTGCGCCGGTAGGTTCGGTGGTTGTTCGTACTGTGAGCAGGAGCGGTCCGTTCGTCACGGACCGCTCCTGTTGCGTACCCGGTGGGTGCTGGGCCGGGCCGAGCCGGGGACTTTTTGCGGTTAGAGTGGGTACCGGAAAAGTTCCATACGTTTTAGGGAACTGAAGAGGCACTGCGCGACGTGGCTCGCGTCGAAGTGGCCGGTTGGGCGCCGATCTTCGGTAGTGGCCCTCGGGACGGTATCCGCCCGGGGGCTTCGATCGAAGACCGGGCCGCCACACGGCGGCGTGGGCCCACGACACAACGCGTCCTCTTCAGTCCGCCGCATTCGAATTGAGGAGTATCTCTTGTCGGAGGGTGTTTTCACCACCGAGGCCGTGATCGACAACGGCCCGTTCGGCCAGCGCACCGTGCGCTTCGAGACAGGCCGTCTGGCCCGTCAGGCCGCCGGCTCCGTCGTGGCCTACCTGGACGAGGAGACGATGGTCCTTTCGGCGACCACCGCCTCGAAGTCCCCCAAGGACTCTCTCGACTTCTTCCCGTTGACGGTCGATGTCGAGGAGCGCATGTACGCCGTGGGCCGTATCCCCGGCTCCTTCTTCCGGCGCGAGGGCCGTCCGAGTGAGGACGCGATCCTCACCTGCCGGCTCATCGACCGGCCGCTGCGTCCGTCCTTCGCCAAGGGCCTGCGCAACGAGGTGCAGGTCGTGGCCACGATCATGGCGCTGAACCCGGACCACCTGTACGACGTCGTGGCGATCAACGCCGCCTCGGCCTCCACGCAGCTGGCCGGCCTGCCCTTCTCCGGTCCCATCGGCGGCGTGCGCGTCGCGCTGATCCAGGACCGCTGGGTGGCCTTCCCGACCCACACCGAGCTCGCCGACGCCGTGTTCGACATGGTCGTGGCCGGCCGGACGCTGGAGGACGGCGACGTCGCGATCATGATGGTCGAGGCCGAGGCCACCAGCCAGACGGTGTCCCTGGTCGCCGGCGGTTCCACCGCCCCGACCGAGGAAGTCGTCGCCGACGGCCTGGAGGCCGCCAAGCCCTTCATCAAGGCGCTGTGCGTGGCCCAGCAGGAGCTGGCCTCGCAGGCCGCCAAGGCCACCGCCGAGTTCCCGCGCTTCCTGGACTACCAGGACGACGTGCTGGAGGCGGTGAGCGCCACGGCCAAGAACGAGCTGTCCAACGCGCTGACCATCGCCGGCAAGCACGAGCGCGAGGAGGAGCTGGACCGCGTCAAGGCGCTGGTCGTGGAGAAGCTCGCGCAGCAGTTCGAGGGTCGCGAGAAGGAGATCGGCGGGGCGTTCCGCGCCCTGACCAAGAAGCTGGTCCGCGAGCGCATCATCCGCGACCAGGTCCGCATCGACGGCCGCGGCGTGCGCGACATCCGCCCGCTGTCCGCCGAGGTCGAGGTCGTGCCCCGCGTGCACGGCTCGGCGCTGTTCGAGCGCGGCGAGACCCAGATCCTGGGCATCACCACGCTGAACATGCTCCGGATGGAGCAGCAGCTGGACACGCTGAACCCCGAGACGCGCAAGCGCTACATGCACAACTACAACTTCCCGCCGTACTCCACCGGCGAGACCGGCCGCGTGGGTTCGCCCAAGCGCCGCGAGATCGGCCACGGCGCCCTCGCCGAGCGCGCGCTGGTGCCGGTCCTGCCGACCCGCGAGGAGTTCCCCTACGCGATCCGCCAGGTGTCCGAGGCTCTCAGCAGCAACGGCTCCACCTCGATGGGCTCGGTCTGCGCCTCGACCATGTCCCTGCTGAACGCCGGTGTGCCGCTGAAGGCCCCGGTCGCCGGTATCGCGATGGGCCTGGTCTCCGCGGAGATCGACGGCAAGACCGAGTACGTCGCGCTGACCGACATCCTCGGCGCCGAGGACGCCTTCGGCGACATGGACTTCAAGGTCGCCGGCACCAAGGAGTTCGTCACCGCGCTGCAGCTGGACACCAAGCTGGACGGCATCCCGGCCTCGGTCCTGGCCGCCGCCCTGAAGCAGGCCAAGGACGCGCGTCTGCACATCCTGGACGTCATGATGGAAGCCATCGACGTCCCGGACGAGATGTCCGAGTTCGCGCCGCGCATCATCTCGGTGAAGATCCCGGTGGACAAGATCGGCGAGGTCATCGGCCCGAAGGGCAAGATGATCAACCAGATCCAGGAGGACACCGGCGCCGAGATCACCATCGAGGACGACGGCACCATCTACATCGGCGCCTCCAACGGGGCCGCGGCCGAGGCCGCGCGCGTGACGATCAACCAGATCGCCAACCCCACGATGCCGGAGGTCGGCGAGCGCTACCTGGGCACCGTGGTGAAGACCACGACCTTCGGCGCGTTCGTCTCGCTGATGCCGGGCCGCGACGGCCTGCTGCACGTCTCCCAGCTCAAGAAGCTGGCCGGCGGCAAGCGGGTGGAGAACGTCGAGGACGTGGTGAAGGTCGGGGACAAGCTGCAGGTGGAGATCGCCGAGATCGACTCCCGCGGCAAGCTCTCGCTGATCCCCGTGCTGCCCGACGAGGAGAGCAAGCCGGCCGAGGCCAAGGCGGAGTAACCCTCTTGAACCCGGCTGAGACCCTGATCGCCGGGCAGAACGGCAGCGGCACTGTGCGCCGTACCGTTCTGCCCGGCGGTTTGCGCGTGGTCACCGAGACCATGCCCTCCGTTCGCTCCGTCACCTTCGGCATCTGGACCGGCATCGGCTCGCGCGACGAGCACGCCGAGGAGTCCGGTGCCACCCACTATCTGGAGCACCTGCTCTTCAAGGGCACCGCGAAGCGCTCGGCGCTGGAGATCTCCGCGGCGCTGGACGCGGTGGGCGGCGAGATGAACGCCTTCACCGCCAAGGAGTACACGTGCTACTACGCGCGCGTGCTCGACACCGACCTGCCGCTGGCCATCGACGTGATCTGCGACCTGGTCACCTCCGCGCTCATCCGCCCCGAGGACGTCGCCTCCGAGCGCAACGTCATCCTCGAGGAGATGGCGATGACCGAGGACGAGCCGGCCGACCAGATCCACGACGAGTTCGCCTACGCCCTGCTCGGCGACTCCCCGCTCGGCCGGCCGATCCTGGGCTCGGCGGAGTCGGTCAACGCCCTGACCCGGGACGCGATCGCCGAGTACTACCACTCCCACTACACCGACGACCACCTGGTGGTCTCCGCGGCCGGCAACCTCGACCACGACGTGGTGGTGGCCCTGGTCGACGCGGCGTTCGCGCAGGCCCGCGGAGTCCGGGACGCCGACCGCCAGCCGGTCGTCCCGCGCATCGGCGGCGACTGCGGCGTCGCGCACTCCGGGCTCCGCCTGGTGTCCAAGCAGACCGAGCAGACGCACGTCGTGCTCGGCGTGCCGGGCGTCGCGCGCAACGACCGCCGCCGCTACCCGCTGGGCATCCTGTCCACGATCCTCGGCGGCGGCATGTCCTCGCGGCTGTTCCAGGAGGTCCGCGAGAAGCGCGGCCTGGCGTACTCGGTCTACAGCTTCTCCTCGCACCACGCCGACTGCGGCACGTTCGGCGTCTACGCCGGCTGCCAGCCGGAGAACTTCACCGAGGTGCTGAAGATCTGCCGCGACGAGGTCGCCAAGATCGCCGACGGCGGTGTCACCGAGGAGGAGCTGCGCCGCGGCATCGGCCAGGTGCGCGGCTCCACGGTGCTCTCCCTGGAGGACACCGGCTCGCAGATGACGCGCATCGGCAAGAACGAACTCGTCTACGGCGAGCACCTCACCATCGAAGAGCTGCTGGCGCGGGTGGAGTCGGTGACGCTCGAGGACGTCAAGGCGGTCGCCGAGGAGTTCCTGCGGCAGCCCCAGGCGATCGCGGTCATCGGCGACTACGAGGACGCTTCATCGTTCGAAGGAGCCCTGGCATGACAGCCGCTCTGGGACAAGGCGTCGTGAAGGTCGCGGTGTTCGGGGCGGCCGGCCGGATGGGGCAGGCCGTCTGCCGCGCCGTGCTGGACGCGCCGGGCCTGGACCTGGTCGCGCAGATCGACGTCGACGACGACCCGCAGCGCGCGGTCGAGGCCGGCGCCGAGGTCGCGGTCGACTTCACCCATCCCGGCGCCACCATGCAGAACATCGAGTTCTGCGCGCGCAACGGGATCAACGTGGTGGTCGGCACCTCCGGCTTCGACGAGGCCCGGCAGGACCAGGTCCGCGCGCTGCTGCACGGCACCGAGGTCCGGGTCCTGGTCGCCCCGAACTTCTCCATCGGCGCGGTGCTGATGATGAAGTTCGCGGCGAACGCGGCGCCGTACTTCGAGAGCGTGGAGATCATCGAGCTGCACCACCCGGACAAGGTCGACGCGCCCTCGGGCACCGCGACCCGTACCGCGGAGCTGGTCGCCGAGGCTCGGGCCGCCGCGGGCAGCGCGCCGATGCCGGACGCCACGCTGAGTCCCTCTCAAGGTGGCCCCGGCCTGGACGGTGCCCGCGGAGCGGCAGTCGAGAGCATCCCGGTGCACTCGGTCCGGCTGCGCGGCCTGATCGCCCACCAAGAAGTCCTGCTCGGCACCGTCGGGGAGACCCTGACCATCCGGCACGACTCGCTGGACCGCGCCTCGTTCATGCCCGGCGTGGTGCTGGCCTGCAAGAAGACCGGTACGCTGCCGGCCGGCCTGACCGTCGGCCTGGACGCGTTGCTGGATATTTAGTACGTCATAGAGCACTGCGAAAACCCCGATAGGCACTCAAGCTCATGCGCAACCGCACCACGGCCCTGATCCTGGTCGTCATCCTGTGCTTCTACCTGCTGCTGGCCGTCCAGCGCGGGGTGTGGCTGATGGCGACCGGCGAGCCGGTGCTGGTGCTGTTCGGGATCGGCGTGCTGATGCTGCCGGTCGTGGGTGTCTGGTTCGTGGTTACCGAGGTGCGGATGGGCAACGCCTCTTCGCGCCTCGGGACCCGGCTGGAGTCCGAAGGGCTCTGGCCGACCGAGGAGATCCCGCGGCGGCCCTCCGGCAGGCCGGATCTGAAGGCCGCCGACGATATCTTCGAGAAGCGCAAGGCCGAGGTCGAAGCCGATCCGGAGAACTGGCGCGGCTGGTACCGGCTTTCGCTGGCCTACAACGACGCGCGCGATCGGTCTCGGGCGCGCAAGGCGCTGCGGAAGGCTATCGAGCTGGACCGGTTGCAGGAGCAGGGCTGACCGCGGTCAGCTGTTCCGCGTTCGCGTTCGCGTTCGCGTCCGTAGTCGTGCGCCGCGATCCCATCGTCCCGTGCAGCTCCCTTCCGCGAGACGGTGTGACCACCGCGGAATCCTCAGGCGCCGCAGAGCGATAGTGCTGCCGCAGCACCCTGCCGGTGACCGGCGCGACCGGAGTGATCACTGGAATGCCGACGCGCGGCATCTTCGCGATGCGGGTGCCCATACGGATGAACGGCTGCGCGAGACGGATGCCGAAATCTATAAGCCGCCACTGGTGGAATCCGCCTGTGCGGCGCATCCACATGGGCAGTGAATGGATACTCAGGACAGCGGTGAAACGAGACGCGGCCCAGATCCGGAACCCCACCTTCTTCAACGGCGGGTAGAGCAGGTAGTGCATCCCGCGATACGCACGCTCTGAGGAACACAGCTGAGGACGTACTTTCTCGAAGTACGCCTTGACCTCTTCGCGATTGCGCGGGACGTCTGCGGGATCGCAGGTCTGAAGCTCAGCGGCGACGCGGCACTCGGCCCAGTAGCGGTCCTCATCAGCCTTGGACAAGCGCCCGGGTCCATAGAGCTCGTAACACTTCAGGACACTGTGCCACCCCGTTAGGTGAATCCACAGCTGGGACTCCGGGTTGTTGGCGCTATAGCGTTTCCCGGTAATGGGCTCTACGCCAGTCGCCTTAGCGTGGATGCGCATAAGGAATTCGGCTGCCTGAATCACAGTACGGCTGTCGCCGACCGCGACGGTGAGGAAGTAGGCGAGGGTCTGGTCGAGGCGCCCGTGCGGGTCTTGGTAGATCCCGCCGCTGTCGGCGACGGCCGCGGCCAGAGGGGGATCGAAGTGCTCGAGCACTACGGCGCGCTGGAACCCGATCAGCGAGGTTGGCGATGTCCAGACCTTCCAGCTCACCGAGTCCGGGCCGAAGAAGCCGTTGTCGAGGCTGCGCAGCGGTCCCCGCTCGGGGGAGACGGGAACGTCCTCGGCGCTGGGGTGGGGCATCGTGCGTGCCTCCTCTACAGTGGACGCCGGGAATTACTACCGGCGCGTAGCAATATGCTACGCGGACGTAGCTTTGTAAAGGGGCAGGGTGTGGCGGCGGAGAACGGGCGGCGGCGCCGCGAGTACGCGCCGCGGGTGCCGATCGAGCAGCGTCGCAGCGATGTGCTGGACGCCGCGCTGCGCATCGTGGTCCGGGAGGGCCACGCCGCGGTGACGATGGAAGCGGTGGCGGCGGCTGCCGGCGTCACCAAGCCCGTGGTCTACGGGGTGTTCCCGAACCGTGAGGCGCTGCTAGGGGACTTGCTGCGTCGTGAGCAGGCCGCAGCACTGGAACAGCTGGTGGAGCTGCTGCCGACACTGCGCAAAGGGTTGAACGCCGGAGCGCATCCCGCTGATGTCCTGGCCGATGCTCTCGACGGCTTCCTGGCCGCGGTCCGGAACGCGCCCGAGCGCTGGTCCTGCATCGTGGTGCCGATGGCGGACATGCCCGCGCAGTTCAACGCCGCGCGTGAGGAGACTCGGGCTCTGGTGCTGGCATCCGCAGAGGAACTGGGCCGCTGGATCACGCGGACTTTCGACGCCCCGCCCGACCTCGATCCCGAACTGATCGCGCACACCGTTGTGACGCTCGCGGAGATGGCCGCGCGGCTGGTGTTGACCGATCCGGAGAAGTACGAACCGGCCCGGTTCGTGAAGGGTTTGCGGGCTGCCGTGGGACTGGTTCGCTAAATCTGCGGCAGGCTCGTCGGCCAGCGCTGCCCGCGCCAGTCCTGCAAGAAGTCCTCGGTCCGCGCCACGACCGCCTCCCGCTGCGCCAGCAGGGAGAACATGTGGCCGCCGCGGAAGAAATCGATCTCCGAGTCGCGGATGCCGACGCGGGTGGCGAGCGCGGCAGCCGGCTTGATGCTGCGGTCGCGCTTTCCATGCAGGATCAGGGTGGGCGCCTGGATGTCAGCCAAGCGTTCGGCACCGTCGTAGGCGGCACTGGCGGCCAGTTGATGCTGGTGCGCGAAGTGCGGTTGCCGCTGGGTCTCTCCTGCTCCGCGCAGAATGTGCAGGCGCTTCGCGAGCCCCAGAACGCGGGCCGGCAGCGACATCCGCAGTCGGCCGGTCCCGGTCGCCGCCGTGGAGATCAGGACCAGGCGGTCGACGCGGGAGGGATGTTCGGCGGCGAGTTCCATCGCGATCCGTCCGCCCATCGAGATCCCGACCATGTGCGCCCGGGGGAGGCCGAGGGCGTCCATCAGGCCGACCGTGTCGCCAGCCATCATCGGGATCGAATACGGGGCGTCCGGCTTGTCCGTGCGACCCGCGCCGCGGTTGTCGAAAGTCAGGACGCGAAAGCTGCGCGCCAGCAGGTCGGTGAGGGGCGCGAAAACGGTCAGGTCCACACCGAGGCCGCCGATGAACACCAGGGGCGGGCCCTCGCCGTGGATCTCGTAGTAGACGTCGATGTCGCCGACTCGAACCGATGGCACCTCGCCAGGATAGGCCTGTTGCGGGCCGCTGACCTGAGAAAACGGCGTCGATCTGGTATCGGATCGAGGGACCGGATCGGGGAATGGGTCCGGTGTCAGAGGACGGCGGTCGCCTCGACTTCGATCAGCGCGTCCGGCATGAACAGTGCTGAGACCTCGACCGTGGTGCTGGTCGGTGCGGGCAGGCCCGGGAAGTACTCGCTGCGTACTTCGCCGTACTCGCGGATGCGGGAGATGTCGGTCAGGAACGTACGGAGGTTGACGACGTCCGCGAACGTCGCGCCGTGTGCCGCCAGCACCTGGCCGATCAGGTCCATGACACGGCGGGTCTGCGCGCGCAGATCATCCCCGCCGACGATCCGGTGGTCGTCGTCCCACGCCACCTGCCCGGCCAGCATCAGCAGCGTGCGCTCGCCGAGCGGGATCACGGCGACGTTGGAGAAGGCTTTGTGCGGCGAGCTGGGGACGCCAGCGGGGTTGTCGAGAGTGAAAGCGGTCATGCGCCGAAGCTATGTCCACGAGGCGGGATACCAGAAGCGAATTGTCAGCATCGAATCCATGCGGAGCTAGCATGGCTCGTCATGGACACCGCGTTGCTCGAAGTCTTCCTGGAGGTCGCGCGGCGCGAGTCGTTCACCGCGGCGGCTGGTTCGCTCGGCTATACGCAGTCGGCGATATCGCGTCAGATAGCCGCGCTGGAGTCGTCGGTCGGCGTGCCGTTGTTCGACCGGCTCCCACGGGGCGTACGGCTGACGGAGGAAGGCCGAGCCATGGTGCCGCACGCGACGGCCGTCTTAGGCCGTCTGCGGGCCGCTGTGGCCGATGTACGGGCCGTCGGGACACTAGGCGGCGGTGGCCTCAGAGTCGGTGCGATCCCGACCGCCGACATGGCCCTGATCCCGCGCGCCGTCGCGGCGTTCCGGCGAGCGCATCCGGCCGTGGCCGTCAGCCATGTCGAAGGACTGACCCGCGGGCTGGTTGTGGACGTCCGCGAGGGCGACCTGGACCTCGCGGTCATCGGGACGGCACACCCCGAGCCCGCCTTCGAGGGAGTGCGTCTGCGGAAGTTGATGGACGATCCGTTGTCGGTGGCTCTGCCGCTCGACCACCGCCTCGCCGACCGGGACCTGCTGTCCTTGGCCGACCTCGAGGGCGAGAACTGGATCGCCGGCCAGCCGCGCTCGCAGGACACGCTGATCGCCGGAGTGCTGGACGGGGAGTTCCAACCGCGAATCCCTTATGTGGTCTTGGAATGGTCCGCGAAGCAGGGGTTCGTGGCGGCCGGGCTCGGCGTCACCCTGGTCCCGGCGCTGGCGGCCGCGGCGGTGCGGCCGGACGTGGTCGTGGTGGCGCTGGATCAGAGCGAGGTCGCGCCGCGGTCGGTCTTCGCCGCGACGCCCGAGGGGGTCGCGGACAGCGCGGCGGTCACGGCATTTTTGGAGCTGCTGGCCCCGGCGGCGCTTGATCGGTGACAGGTCCGGAACCCGCCGGTGCGGAGGTCGCGGGCGGCGGACGATTGATCCATGCACACCGTTCCCGGCATCAAAGTCCTGTACTTCGGCACCCCTGTCGTCCTGATCACGACCCGCAACGAGGACGGCACCCCCAACATTGCCCCGATGTCCTCGGCCTGGTGGCTCAACGGAAGCGCCATGCTGGGGTTGGGGAACTCCTCGCAGACCTCCGCCAACATCGCCCGCGAGGGCGAGTGCGTCCTGAACCTGCCGTCCTCGGCGATGGTCGAGTACGTCGACCGCATCGCGATGACCACGGCGCGCAAAGAGATCTCGCCCTACCGCCTCGAGCAGGGCTACCGGACCGAGCGGGACAAGTTCGGGTTGGCCGGGCTCACCGAGCAGCCCTCTGAGATCGTTTCCCCGCCTCGGATCCTGGAGTGCCCGATCCAGATGGAGTGCCGGCTCACCGCCGTGCATCCGGTCGGGGACGAGGGCGGCTTGAGCGCCTTCGAGGTCGAAGTGCTCCGCACGCATGTCGAGGAGGAGCTGGTCATCCCGGGGACGCACTACATCGACCCGGAGGCGTGGGACCCGCTGATCATGAAGTTCTGCGAGTTCTTCGGCGGCGGGCAGCCGGTGCACACTTCGCGGTTGGCGGCCGGCTGGAGCATGCCGCACACGCTGCGGAAACTACCGGTGACGGACAGTGCCGCCGAGCCCGCACTCAGCGAGCCGGAGCCCGCGCTCAGTGGGTCAGCGTCAGCCTGATAGCCAGGCCCGGGAGCAGCAGCCCGAACGCGCTGAAGGCCAGCGGGCCGTGCGCGCCGCAGTGCAGCCGCCGGGTCCCGCCCTCGCGGACCTCCACCGAGACCTTCTTGGAGTACATGCCGTCCAGGGAGAGCTCGACCAGGTGCACGCCGGAGTCCACCGCGAACTCGGCCGCGCCGTTCTGGGGGAGGCGGCCGACCGCGACGCCGTCGATCCAGACCCGGTAGGGCCGCGGGCGCAGCTGGAAACCGCTGCGGCGGGTGAGGGCTATCGTTCCGGACATCTGCAACCTGCTTTATTCGGACAATGTCGGATACAACTCCCAAGGAGCATAAACACGAGGGCGGCACCGGAGATCCGGTGCCGCCCTCGGCGTTACGCGATCGTCGCCTACCTAGGATGCCGCCGCCGCTGCGAAGCGTGACATGGCGTGCTCCACCAGGCGGATCAGGGTCAGCTTGGTGGACTCCCGGCTGCGGGCGTCGCACGTGACGACCGGCACGTCCGGCGGGATCGACAGCGCCTCGCGGACGTCGGCGACCTCGTGGGTGAGCATGCCGTCGAAACAGTTCACGCCGACGATGTACGGCAGGCCGGCGTCCTCGAAGTAGTCGATCGCCGAGAAGCAGTCCGCCAGCCGGCGGGTGTCCACCAGCACCACCGCGCCGATGGCGCCGCGGCACAGGTCGTCCCACATGAACCAGAAGCGGTTCTGGCCCGGGGTGCCGAACAGGTACAGGATCAGCTCGCGGTCCAGCGACACGCGCCCGAAGTCCATGGCCACCGTGGTGGTCACCTTGCCGGGCACGACCGTGAGGTCGTCCACGCCCTCGGAGGCCGCGGTCATCACGGCCTCGGTGGTCAGCGGGGCGATCTCCGAGACCGCGCCGACGAAGGTGGTCTTGCCGACGCCGAAGCCGCCGGCGACGACGATCTTCACCGACGTGGTCGGGCCCACCGCGGGTTGCGGGTCGGGCGCCTCTCCGTAAGGGGAGTAGTTCACTGCACGGCCTCCTTTCTACAGATTGCGGAGTCCTATGAGGACTCGTTCGAGGAGCGCGAGGTTGGGCTGTCCGGAGTCGGTCTCACCGGGTTGCTGGATCGTGACCAGGCCGGCGTCCGACATGTCGCCCAACAGCACCCTGACCACCCCCAGCGGCATCCGCATCAGTGCCGCGACCTCCGCGACCGACTTCAGCTCGACGCACAGCTCGCAGATGCGCTGGTGTTCCGGCTCCCGGCCGGGAAGGCGCGATCGTCCGTTGTCCGTCGTGGATACCAACGCCTCGATGGGCAATTGGTAACGGGCCCGTGTGCGGCCCCGGGTCAGCGCGTAGGGGCGGACGAGGGGCGAGGAATCGTGCGCGCTGCTCACGGCCGCGTGCTCCTGTCGCTCGTCACAGCAGGGGGAAGGGGGGTCACCGGGCGTCCTCTCAGCGCGGCAGCGACGACTGGAGCTCGGCGCGCAGCGCCGGCGTCAGGACGTCGCCGGCGCGTTCGACGAGCAGGGCCATTTCATAGCCGATCAGGCCCATGTCGCAATCCGAGGAAGCGAGTACGGCCAAGGCGGAGCCATCGGAGATGGCCATCACGAACAGGAAGCCGCGGACCATCTCCACGACGGTCTGCGTCACCGCGCCGCCCTCGAAGATGCGCGCGGCGCCCTGGGTCAGCGACGACAGGCCGCTGGCCACGGCCGCCAGCTGGTCGGCGCGGTCGCGGGGGAATCCGTCGGACACCGCCAGAAGCAGGCCGTCGGAGGAGACCACCACCGTGTGCGCGACCCCCGGGACGCGGTCCACGAAGTTGGTGATCAGCCAGTTGAGATTCCTGGCGGCTTGGGTCAGGTTGGGGTCGTTCACGGTAGCTCAGTCCTGCTTTCCTGGCTCAGGAGCACCGAAGGCGGCCGGGCCGTCGGACGCGGTGGGGTTGGCGGGATCGGAGGGCTGCGCCTCGCCGGGGGTCCCGGCGGCGTCGCGGCCCTGGCGCAGCCCATTGTGGAAGCTGGCCAGCCGGGAGCGCACGGCCTCGGCCGAGCGCGCCGGGATCGGCGAGGGCGCCACCTTCGCGGCGCCGGTGCCGTCCGCCGAGCCGGGCACGAGGTTGGACCGCGGGACGCGCTTGGGCAGCCCCTTGGGGGTCAGGCCGGCCGCGACCGGCTTCTTGACCACCTCGGCGGCCTTCCAGCCGTCGTCGCCCGGCGAGTGCCAGGTCTGGCCCGCGGAGCTCTGGTCGTCGGTCATGGGCTCCTTGGGTTCCTCGTGCGGTGCGGCGGGCCGGGCCGGGGCGCCGAACGGGTCGGCGGCCGGCGCGGCCGGCGGGGTCGGGGCAGCCGGACCGGCCTCGGGGGCGGTCGGCGGAGCCGGGGTGGACGCGGTGGTGGCCGCCTGGACGGGCTGGACGGGCTCGGCGGGCGTCTGCGGACCCTGGGCCGCGTAACCGGTGCCGGAGCCCGCCAGCGGGTCTCCTGCGGGCTCTGAGCGCGGTCCCGGCACGGCCGGCCGGACCGGTTCGGCCGGGCGCACCGCGCCGGCCTCCAGAGCGTTCTGCGGAGCGGCGGTGCCTTCGCCGGCCCGCACCCGGAACCACTCGGACTCGATCGCGTTGAAGATCGAGGTGGTGTGCGCCGCCGGGTCCATCGGGATGGACTCGATCGGGGCGGTGAGCGGGTCGGTGTAGTCGGTGAAGTGGTTGCCGGAGGCGGACATCTGCTCCGGCGCGGCGAACGGCTCGCCGGCCGGGGCCGGGTAGCCCCCGCCGCCCATCGTGTCGCCGAGCGGGGTGTGGAAGCCGGAGCCGGAGGGGTCGCCGGCCGGCGGCTGCGTGCCGTACCGCGGTTCGGCGGCCGGGGTCTGGAAGCCGGAGCCGGACAGGTCGGCGGCGGGCGCCTGCTCGCCGTACTGCGGCGCGTCGAAGCCCGGTCCGGACAGCGGCTCGCCCATCGGGCGGCGCCCGAAGGACGGGGCGTCGTTGCCGTAGCCGGTGCCGGCCGGCGCCTCGGGCGCGGTGAACGGATTCCGCAGGCCCGCCATCGGGTCGCCGGGTCCGTCACCGATCGGGGCGCTTTGCTGCTCGCCGTACTGCGGTGCGTCGAAGCCGGGCCCGGACAGCGGCTCGCCCATCGGGCGGCGCCCGAAGGAGGGCGCGTCGTTGCCGTAGCCGGTTCCGGACGGAGCGCCGAACCCGCCCGACGCCATGGGGTCGCCAGTCGGTGCGCTCTGGCCGTACTGCGGAGCCTCGAACTGGGGCGCTTCGAACTGGGGAGCCTCGAACTGCGGGGCTTCGAACTGCGGCGGCTGGAACTGCGGAGCCTCGAACTGCGGAGGTTCGAACCTCGGCGGCTCGAACTGCGGAGCCTCGAAGGCCGGGCCGTTGGAGGTGTCGCCGGGCTGCTGCCCGCCGCCGTACGGCGCCGGAGCCGCGGGGTTCTGCGCCGGCGGGTTCTGAGCCCTGTCGCCGAAGCCGCTGTCCACATGTCCGCCGAAGGGCGTCATGCGGACCTCGCCGGGCGCGGCGAACGGGTCGCCGGCGGCCAGTTCGGCGCCGAGGTCGTTGTTCAGACCGCTGCCCGGCATCTGCTCGGTGTTGCTGCCGAAGCCGCCCGCGGACGGCGCCTGCGGGTTCTGGCCGGGCGCGGCGTACGGGTTCGGCGGCGGCAGGAGCAGGTCGTCGCGCTCGTCCCGTGTTTCGCGGTAGGCCGCGAACTCTCCGGTGTGCTCCATGTCCGGGATGTTCGGGAGCAGGTCGTCGAAGCTGGAGGAGAAGTTCAGGGGCGGCCGAGTGGGCGGTGCCTGCGGCGGCGGGGGCGGCGTGGCCGGGCCGGGTTCGCCGACCCGGAAGTCCAGCCGCATGTCGTCGCTGCCGGCGCTGATGCGGAACTGGCCGGTGTTCTCTGGGTTGGTCGGCGGGGTCGGCGCGGGTGCCGAGTTCGGACGGAAGTCGTACGTCGCGGTCCCGTCCAGGGCCTCGGCCAGCCGGCCGTCGAGTTCCGGTTCCGGCAGCACGAAGTCGGGACGCACGTGAGAGCCGCTGCTCCCCGGATCGCCCGGGTCGCCCTCGCGGATCATCGGGGTCACGCCCTGCGACATCGCCTCGGTCTCGGCCAGCAGGTCGGCCAGCCCCGGCGGGGTGGCGTCGGTGCCGCGGTACGGCGGTGCCGCCGCGCTCACGTCCTCCCAGCCGTCTCCGTCGTTCGCGCTCGCCGTCGGCACCCGCTCGCCGCCGAACGGCGGCAGCGAGGCCGGCGCCTGGTTCGGCGGACCCTGCGGCTCCTCGGGCGAGGGCAGCTCGCGCTGCTCGGCGCGCACCGCGCCGCCGGGCCGCCGCGGCAGGCCGGTGGAGGTCAGCTGGGGCAGCTGGCCGGTGTCGGCGATGTCGCCGAAGGTGCCGGCACGGTTGCCGCCCACAGCCGGGGCGTCGGACAGGTTGCCCGCCAGCAGCGCGGCCGGGACCAGCACCAGCGCGGTGATACCGCCGGTCGCCGAGCGGCGCAGCCGCACCTGGATGCCGTGCCGGGTGGCCAGCCGGCCGACCACGAACAGGCCCATGCGGCGGGAGATGGCGACGTCCACGACCGGCGGGTTGGCCAGGCGCTCGTTGGAGTCGTCCAGCTCCTCCGGGGTCATGCCGATCCCGGAGTCCTCGATCTCCAGCATCACGCCGCCGGTGTTCAGCAGGTTGCCGGTGACCGAGACCTTGGTCTCCGGGGCGGAGAACGAGGTCGCGTTCTCCAGCAGCTCGGCGACCAGGTGGACGACGTCGTTCACGGCGCGGCCGGCGACCTCGACGGTCGGCAGGTCGCGCAGGGTGACCCGCTCGTACTGCTCCACCTCGGAGGCCGCGGCGCGCAACACGTCGATCAGCGGGACCGGCTGGGACCAGCGGCGCCCGGGCTCCTCACCGGCGAGGACCAGCAGGTTCTCACCGTTGCGGCGCATACGGGTCGCGAGGTGGTCCAGCTTGAACAGCGAGGCGAGCTGGTCGGGGTCCTGCTCGGCGTTCTCCAGCTCGTCGATCAGCCGCAGCTGGCGCTGGACCAGCGACTGCGAGCGGCGCGAGAGGTTGGTGAACATCGCGTTGACGTTGTTCCGCAGCATGGCCTGCTCGGTCGCCAGCCGGACCGCCTCGCGGTGCACCTCGTCGAACGCGCGGGCCACCTGGCCCACCTCGTCGGTGCTGGACAAGGCGATCGGCGCGATCGGTTCGATCGGTTCGCTGCCGTCGGCGTCGCGCAGGCGGCGGACCATCTCGGGCAGCCGGTTGCCGGCGATCTCCAGGGCTGTGTTCTGCAGGACTCGCAGCGGACGCACCAGGGATCGCGCGATCAGCGCGGTGGCCACGGACACCACCAGCAGCACGCCGACGATGATGCCGATGTTCACGTACATGGTGTTGCGGGCGCTGTTGGACAGCGAGTCGGCTCGCTTGACCAGCGCGGCCGCCTGCTGGGCGCGGACCTTCTTGTACCGGTCGAGCAGCGAGTTGTACTGCGTGTAGACGCTGCCGGGGACCAGCTGGTCGCCGTTATCGCTGGCGCCGCCGTTGGCGAGCTTGTCGTCGATCGTCTGCAGGTACTGGTTCGCCCCGGTGTAGGACTCGCCGACGTCCACGGTGTCGCTCAGCGTCTGCTGCATCTGCGTGGTGGCGATGGTCTTGAACTCGGTGCGGGTGGAGGCCAGGTCCGAGATCAGGCCCTGCAACTTGGCCAGGTTGTCCTGGGACTGGTTGGGGTTGGAGCTGACGGCCAGGACGGTGAGGAATCCGCGCTCGCGCGAGGTCGTCTCGGTCATCCGGCCCAGGTCCGCCAGCGACCGGGCGTCGTTGATCAGCTGCTGGTCCCCGGCGTCGGCGGCGACGAACTCGTAGAGGTTGTCCAGGCTGTCCAGCACCTTGTCGTACTGGTCGAACACGCTCACCGGGTAGGAGAACGCGCCGTCCACCGCGGTGTGCAGAGCCTCGATGCCGGTCATGTTCGCCTTGGCGTTGGCGATCGCGGACAGGGTGTCCGCCGGGTAGGAGCCGTCGATCTTGTTCAGCACCGGCAGCATCTCGGCCGTCGCGCGGTCGGTGATCTTGCGCTGCGTGGCCATCGAGGTGGTCAGGTTGGTCAGCGTGGAGTTGTCGGTGTTCTGCTGCACGCGGAACGCCATCATCTCGATGCTGATGTCGCGCTCGTCCTGCAGCGCGTCGATCAGCGTCGACAGCGGGCTGGCCGCGGCGGCCATGGTCGTGGCGTGGTCGTAGGTCTTCACGTTGCCGACCTGCTGCACGATGCGGGCCGCGGCGCCGAAGATCGTCGCCACCAACGGCACGATGACCAGGACCACCAGACGGGTCCGGACGCGCCAGTTGCGGGGGGCGAAGCGGTTCGCCTGCCCCGTCGGCGGCGGGGGCGGAGGCAGGTGGGAGCCGCCGCCCTCGCTCTCCTGGGGCGTGGGGACTGGACGCTGTCCGGGCAGCACGCCATCCCGAACCCCGCGCGGAAGCTCTCCGGGCGCGGTGCGGCCGGCGGCCGCGTCGGATATGGATCCGCCGGGCGGCGGCCCGCCCACACCGCGCTCCGGGAAAGGAGCCGGCGGACGGCGCGGGGACACGGGTCGAGTCTGCACTGGCCCTCACAGCTTTCTTTGCGACCGGGCCGCTAGTACGGCGGGTGGGGCGCCGTACGGGGCTCGCGGTCTCTAGGTTTCAAGCAACGCATTCCAGCACAGGAGAGCGAGCCTGGCCAAGGGCGGGGGTTGACAGAGGTACGGTTCGGCGCGTTATAGGCGGATAAACCGGGCAACAGCTCCGCGCATATGCGTATCCTTACTCGTGCATTAGTGCTAGTCGATCTCAACGGTGCAGTAGGGGCCCGGCGGCCCATGTATTACGATGCGCCGACCGGCTTCATCGAAAACCTTGCAGGGGGCAGCGCAGTGCGATCAGCCAAACCCCGAGCCCGTTCGCGCAGGACCTCGGCGATCGTCCTGAGTGTGGTGCTCACAGCGTGCGCCGGTGCCGCCACGGCGTGCAGCAGCGGCACCTCCTCGGCGTCCTCGATGCCCGCGCACGGAGCGCTGGAACAAAATCATCTTCGTATCGGAATACCCAAGGGAGAGATTGGCGCACTGCCGGTCTTCACCGGTCTCGACAAGGGCTATTTCAAGGCCCAGGGGATCGACGTCCAGATCGATAATTCTTATAACTCCTACCAGGACGCGCTCCAGGCCCTGAACGACGGCAAGGTCGACCTGGTCTACGACGACTACGTCCACGCGATCCTGGCCCAGTCCACCGGTGCCTTCCGGCTGCAACTGGTCGCCGAGGGCTACACCGCCGGCGACGGCAGCGTGCAGCTGGTCGGCAAGCCCACGGACGGCAAGAACGCCGACCAGATCAAGACCGACTTCGCCGCGGCCGGCGGCTTCCTGGTCCCCACGGCCGGGACCAACGACGCCAACGACGACTACACCGTCCCGGCGGTCATGCTGATGACGTCCTTGCCGGATCTGGCCAACAGCCTGCGGATCAAGGCCGGCAACTCCGCCGCGCACCTGAAATCGATGGCGCCGGCCGGACTCGCCGAGAAGGTCACCGGCAGCCCGGACAAGAACGTGGCCGCCGTGATCGCCGAGCCCTACTACAGCGTCGCGATGAACAACGACCGGCTGGTCAACCTGATGGACCTGACCCGCGGCTCGACGCAGGCCATGCCGATGGGCGGCTACTTCGCCAAGCAGGACCTCGCGGTCGCCGACACCAACTTGTTCAAGGCCTTCACCGGGGCGCTGAACCAGGCCAAGACGGTCACCTCGCAGCGCGCCACGGCGATGACCGAGATGCAGATCCACTACGGCACCATGGCCACCTCCACGGTGGCCGCGAGCCTGAGCTTCGGCACGTTCCCGACCACCGTGAACGTCGACCGGGTGGCCCGCGTCCTGACCCTGATGCAGGGTCTGGACCTGGCGCCGTATTACAACATCGACACGATGATGCCGCCGGACGCGCTGCGCGGCACGGGCTGACCGGCCTGATCCGGGCCGACCGGCTTGATCGCACCGTCCGCGCCGGCGTCGTCACAGGTCGGCGCCGTTAGGCTCGGACGGTGAGCGATGGAGAAGACGGTGTGCGGTTCCGGTCGGACATGACCGTGGAGTTGGTGAAGGCCTCGGCCGCGGACAGCGATGTGCTGTGGGCGGCCCGGGTCTCGACCCAGGGCGAGCAGTCGCTCGACGAGGCCGGCGCCGACCCGGCCCGCTCCGGCGGCCTCATCAACTTCCTCATGCGCGACCGGCACGGCTCGCCGTTCGAGCACTCCACGATGACCTTCCTGGTCTCCGCGCCGATCTTCGTCTTCCGCGAGTTCATGCGGCACCGGGTCTGGTCCTACAACGAGGAGAGCGGCCGCTACCGCAAGCTGGAGCCGGTGTTCTATGTCCCGGGTCCGGACCGCAAGCTCGTGCAGGAAGGCAAGCCCGGCAAGTACGTCTTCGTCTCGGGCACCGAGGAGCAGCACAAGACGGCCGAGGAGACAGTCCGCCGTTCCTGTGAGGCCAGCTACGCCGCCTATCTGGAGATGCTCGACGCCGGTATCGCCCGCGAGGTGGCCCGCAGCGTGCTCCCGGTCGGCATCTACTCCTCGATGTACGCCACCTGCAACGCCCGCGCGCTGATGCATTTCCTGTCGCTGCGGACCAAGCACGAGGAGGCGACGTTCCCGTCCTTCCCGCAGCGCGAGATCGAGATGGTCGCGGAGAAGATGGAGGCGTACTTCGCCGAGCTGATGCCGCTGACGTACGCGGCGTGGGAGGCGAACGGACGCGTCGCGCCGTAGGAGGATCTTCCTTCAGTCGCGAAGTGCTCACTCCTGGTAGTCCTAAGGAGTGAAAAACGACCGACGCCCCGGTCTGACCCGTAACGTGCCCCGCGCACCTCTGTTAACCACGGTGGACCCCGTCCCCACCGGACCCCCGAGCGGTGGAGACGGGGTCTGTCCATCCGCCATACGGCTGATCCCGGCCGCCTTCCGTTCAGCGCGGCTGTGGGATTCGCGTAAGCAAAGGCAGATATTCGATCACCGGTGCGGGCCGGTACCTTTGTGCCATGCCCCAGAACGCGCACCCCACCGAGCCCGCCGCCGACCTGTGGTCGGCCGGCGCGCCCTTCGGTCGCCTGATCACCGCGATGATCACGCCCTTCCAGGCGGACGGTTCCCTGGACCTGGACGGTGCGCAGAAACTGGCCGCGAATCTGGTCGACGCCGGCAACGACGGCCTGGTGGTCTCCGGGACCACCGGCGAGTCGCCGACCACGACGGACGCCGAGCAGAAGGCGCTGCTGCGCGCGGTGCGCGAAGCGGTCGGCGACCGGGCCCACGTGATCGCCGGCGTCGGCACCAACAGCACCGCGCACACGCTGGAGCTGGCCCGGCAGGCCGAGGAAGACGCCGACGCGCTGCTGGTCGTGACCCCGTACTACAACAAGCCCACGCAGGAGGGCCTGTACCGGCACTTCACCGCTGTGGCCGACCACACCTCGCGCCCGGTGGTGCTCTACGACATCCCGCACCGCTCCGGCATCCCGATCGAGGTCGACACGCTCAAGCGGCTCGCCGGCCACGACATGATCGTCGCGGTCAAGGACGCCAAGGGCGACCTGACCGCGGGGTCCGAGGTGATGGCGGCCACCGGTCTGGCCTATTATTCGGGGGACGACCCGCTGACCCTGCCCTGGCTCTCGGTCGGGGCGGTCGGCGTGGTGAGCATGTCGGCCCACCTCGCGGCGCCGCGCATCCGCGCGATGATCGCCGCGTATCTGGCCGGCGACGTGGCCGAGGCGGCCCGCCTGCACGCCGAACTGCTGCCGGTCCACGCCGGTGTGACGAGTCTGCCAGGTGTGATCTCCCTCAAGACGGCAATGAACATGCTGGGACTGCCCGGCGGCCCGGTGCGGCTGCCCCTGGTCGAGGCGACCGAGGAGCAGCAGGCCCGGCTCAAGACGTTTCTCGCCCAAGGCGGCGTGAAGATCTAGCAAGGAGCGGACCAGAGGTCCGCGGAACACAAAGGAAAACTGCATGAGCCATCCGCATCCGGAACTCTCCGGACCGCCGCCGCTGCCGCGAGGCGCGCTGCGCGTGACCCCGCTCGGCGGACTCGGAGAGATCGGTCGCAACATGACCGTCTTCGAGTACGGCGGCAAGCTGCTCATCGTCGACTGCGGCGTCCTCTTCCCGGAGGAGGCCCAGCCCGGCGTCGACCTGATCCTGCCGGATTTCAGCGCCATCCGGGACCGGCTGGACGACGTGGTCGGCGTGGTGCTGACGCATGCCCACGAGGACCACATCGGCGGGGTGCCCTACCTGCTCAAGGAAGCCCCGGACATCCCGCTGATCGGCAGCAAGCTGACGCTGGCGCTGGTCGAGGCCAAGCTCACCGAGCACCGCATCCGGCCGTACTCGCTGCAGGTCGTCGAGGGCGACGTGGAGCAGATCGGCCCGTTCGAGTGCCGCTTCGTCGCGGTGAACCACTCCATCCCGGACGCCATGGCCGTGGCGATCAAGACCCCGGCCGGCACGGTGTTCCACACCGGCGACTTCAAGATGGACCAGCTGCCGCTGGACGACCGGCTGACTGACCTGGCGACCATCGCCGAGCTCGGCAAGGCCGGCATCGACCTGCTGCTGGCGGACTCCACCAACGCCGAGGTGCCGGGCTTCGTCACCTCCGAGCGGGAGATCACCCCGGTACTGGACCGGGTGTTCGGCCGGGCCAAGGGGCGCATCATCGTCGCCTCCTTCGCCTCGCACGTGCACCGGGTGCAGCAGGTCTGCGACGTCGCCGCGCTGCACGGCCGCAAGGTCGCGCTGGTCGGCCGGTCCATGGTGCGCAACATGGCCGTGGCCCGGGACCTGGGCTACCTGAAGGTGCCGGCGGACCTGATCATCGATCTCAAGGAGATCGACGACCTGCCGGACGACAAGGTGGTGCTGATGTGCACCGGGTCGCAGGGCGAGCCGATGGCCGCGCTGTCCCGCATGGCGAACCGCGACCACCAGGTCCGGATCACCGGCGACGACACGGTCATCCTGGCGTCCTCGCTGATCCCCGGCAACGAGAACGCGGTGAACCGCGTGATCAACGGCCTGACCCGCTGGGGCGCCACGGTCGTGCACAAGGGCAACGCCATGGTGCACGTGTCCGGACACGCCGCGGCCGGTGAGCTGCTGTACTTCTTCAACCTGGCCAAGCCGCGCAACTTCATGCCGGTGCACGGCGAGTGGCGGCACCTGCGCGCCGCCGCCGACCTGGCGATGAAGACCGGCGTGCCGGAGGACCGGGTGGTGATCGCCGAGGACGGCGTCACCGTGGACCTGGTCGACGGCGTCGCGCGGATCACCGGCAAGGTCGACGCCGGCTACGTCTACGTCGACGGCAGCTCGGTCGGCTCGGTGACGGAGGCCTCGCTGAAGGACCGCCGGATCCTGGGCGACGAGGGCTTCGTCTCGGTGTTCGTCGCGGTGTCGGCCGATACCGGGACCATCGTCACCGGCCCGGTCATCACCGCCCGCGGCTTCGGACTGGACGACCAGACGCTGGAGCAGGCCAAGCCGCTGATCGTGCAGGCGCTCGCGGACGCCGCCGCCGAGGGCATCGGCGACACCCACCAGCTCCAGCAGCTGGTGCGCCGCTCGGTCGGGCGCTGGGTCTCGAACACCACGCGCCGCCGCCCGATGATCCTGCCGGTGGTCGTCGAGGTCTGATCCACAGCTTGACCAGCCCGGCGAGGCTGCGGCGGGCCATCCTTTCGGTGCAGAAACGAAAGGATGGCCCGCCTCTTTCGTTACCGCTGTAATGGATGTCGGGACGAGGAGCGGCCTTCGTGGGGCGGAGCCGCAGCTCGGCCAGGGGGAACCCAAGCATCGCGGCACCTCACCGGGGGGTCAGGGGCGGGGGTTCGTACGGGGTACGGGGGTAACGGGGGTGGCCGGGATCGTCGGTCCGCATCCGGCGGACGGGGCGGTCCCGGCCATACACGGGCCCGTTGTGGACCGGACTGCCGGAGCCGGCGGGGGCTACCGGCGGTTCGCCGCTATCAGTTCCGCTCCCAGGCCCGTCAGCCGGTGCCGGACACTGCGTCCGGTCCGCTCGGTGACGACCAGTCCGGCCGAGCGCAGCGCGGCGGCATGAGCCGACGCGGTCGGCGCCTTGACGCCCAGGCGCACCGCCAGCTCGCCGGTCGTGGGATCGTCGCCGATGGCGCGCAGCGCGGCGGCGCGGGCCCGGCCGATCAGCGAGGCCAGACCGTCGCCCGGCGATCCGTCCGGACTCAGCGCGGCGGAGGCGTCCAGGTCGGAGACCGGATAAGCCATGATCGAGCGTCTGCCCGGGGCTATCAGCGAGCCGACATAGTGCCCGAACACCGACGGTGTGAACGTCAGCCCGTCGCCGCGCAGGTCGTAGCGCCAGTCCGGAACCTTCGAGACCGCCAGCGAGAGCTTCTCGGGTTCCCAGCTGAGTTTGGGGTGCAGGTCGTTCAGGACCGCGCCCGGACCGTCGATGGCCATCTGGCGTGCCCGGCGGCCGATGTCGGCGTCCAGGGTGCGGCGGATGTCCGGCCAGTCCTCGGCCAGGCAGGCTGTGTACAGCGCGTGCATCGCGTCGGTCAGGACCGGGATCAGCCGGTCGCCGCGGTCGCGCAGCGCGTCATAGGCCCGGGAGGGCCGGCGCTCCCAGGTGTCGAAGATCGTGAAGTCCAGCGCCAGCTCGGTGTCGCGGACCGCGCGCAGCGCGTCCAGCTCCTCGTCCAAGCCGCGGTGCAGGCGTCCAGTCGGGGGCAGGTCCGGTATCAGGAAAGCCGGGGCGTAGTTGGGGATCGCGTTCAGCAGCTCCATCAGCGGCCGGCAGCGCTCGGGGATCTGCCGCAGCGCTCCGGCGAGCCAGCGTCGGTGCGCCGAGCGCAGGGGGCGGGTGGATCCGAGCTGGTCCAGGCCGCGCACGAGGTTCACCAAGGGCGAGGTCTCGAAGCCGATGTGGGCCAGGTCGGCGCTGGTCATGGGGATGCCGACCACGCAGACCACCCCTCCTCCGACCGGGCCGTCACGTCTTCCCGTCCCGGCCGCGCGATCAGGAGGTGGCAGCGCCCTGACAGCCCCGCCGGCTGTCGTCGCTCGAATGATACGCCGCGAGCCCCTGACCGCGCGGGGTCAGGGGCTCGCTATACGTGTCTGCGCTGGGCAGGCCTCAGGCGGCGGCCTCGGCGAGCTCGCCCGCCGTCAGCTTCTCCGCCAGGGCCTTCCACGCCGGGACCTTCTCGCCGTACTTGGCGGCCAGCTCGGTCACCTCGGCGTCGACCTTCGCGCGGTCGGCACCCTCGATGGCGGACAGGACCGTGAACAGCTCCTCGGAGTCCACCTTCAGGTGCAGGCTCTTGCCGTCGCTGTTGGCGAAGTAGCAGAAGCCACCGCCCAGCGGCGTGAACCGCTTCATGTCACCGAAGACACGCCCGCCGCCGGCACCACCGGCACCGGCCCGCACGGATGCGCGCGCTGTCTTGCTTTCCTTCTTGGCACCGGCCACGACGGCCCTCCTCGATAGTCCCGGCGCGTCGAGCCGACGCGGACGAACCAGCTGATGAATTAAGGATCGACCCGCCTGGGACGGGTGCGCACGCATGTGCCTGCGCGGCACCCACAAGGGGCCGACCGAACCACTTTAGCCTGAACGGCCGCCAGGACGGGAATCGGCGGTCGGGCCCGGTGCGGGGTCGCACACCCGCGCGACTTGCGTGTGGCGGGCGGTACCGGTGGGACATCACCGGTAGCCTGGTCATCATGGCCACCCGTACGCCCTCCAAGAACAGCAAGGCAACGGCAGCCACACCCGCGTCCAAGTCCGGCGCCAAGGCCGGATCGGGGGGAGCGGCCAAGGGCGCCGCCGCGAGGAAGGGGCGCGGCAGGGCTGGCGCTTCCGGCACCGCGGCTGCCACGCCGTCGCCGAAGAATCCGCGCTCGCGTTCGGCGCGCGATGCCGGTCCCTTGGAGAAGGGCATCGGCAAACTCGCCAACGGCTCGCGCCGGCAGGCCGGCCGAGCCTCCCAAGGCGCTCGGCAGAGTGCCCGGTCGCTGCACCCGGACCACCGGCGCGACGGTGTCGGCTTCGCCCTGATCGGTCTCGGGATAGTGATGGCCGCGGCGCTGTGGCACGGGTTCCCCGGTGCGGTGCCGCAGGCCATCGTCGCAATCGTGGCCGGTGGCTTCGGCCGGGTCGGCGCGTTCACGCCGCTGCTGGTCTTCGGCCTGGCGGTGCGGGTGATCCGGCGGCCGGAGGAGGCCGCCGACACCAACCGGATGTCCATCGGCTGGGGAGCCTTCACGGTCTCCGCGGTCGGTCTGATCCACATCTCCGGCCACATGCCGCACCCCTCCGACGGCTCCGCCGCGATGCGCAACGCCGGCGGCTGGATCGGCTACGCGATCTCGGCGCCGCTGGTCTCCACGGTGTCCTCGTTCGTGGCGGTGCCGCTGCTGATCCTGCTGCTGCTGTTCGGCGTCCTGGTCATCACCGCCACGCCGGTCTACCGGATCCCGGAGCGGATCCGCGCCGGACGCGGGCACGCCGGCGGCTTCCTGCACTGGATGATCTTCGGCGACCGCGAGGACCCGGAGGCGCTGGAGGCCGCGGGGGACGACCCGTACGGCATCCTCGACGTCGAGGACGACCCCTCCGACAACGAGGTGCGCAACCAGCGGCTGCAGCAGACCGTCGAGAACGAGCCGACGATCTTCATCCCGATGCTCGACGGGGCCGTGGACGCCACGGCCGACGCCGTCCCGGCCGAGGACGACGGCACGCAGGTGCCGATCCCGGTCGCGGTCCCGCGCAGCCGCAAGGCCGCCGGGAAGAAGACGCCCGCCTCGGCGCAGGCCTCCTCCGGCTCGCCCAAGGACGCGGTCCAGGCGGCGATGGAGCTGTACGCGGCCAACGCCGACCCGAACGCCGAGTACAAGCTGCCGCCGCCGGACATACTGCGCGTCGGCGCGCCGCCGAAGACCCGCTCCAAGGCCAACGACGCTGTGGTGGCCGCGCTGGTCGAGGTGTTCAAGCAGTTCAACGTGGACGCCAAGGTCGTCGGCTTCACCCGCGGCCCGACGGTCACCCGCTACGAGGTGGAGCTGGGCCCGGCGGTCAAGGTCGAGCGCATCACCGCGCTGTCGAAGAACATCGCCTACGCGGTCGCCTCGGCGGACGTCCGGATCCTCTCGCCGATCCCCGGCAAGTCCGCGATCGGCATCGAGATCCCGAACACCGACCGGGAGAACGTCTCGCTGGGCGACGTGCTGCGCTCGGTGGAGGCCACCGGCGAGTCCCACCCGATGATGGTCGCGCTCGGCAAGGACGTCGAGGGCCGGCACATCGTGGCCAACCTGACGCGCATGCCGCACATGCTGGTGGCCGGCGCGACCGGCGCCGGCAAGTCCACCTGCATCAACACCCTGATCGTCTCGGTGCTGCTGCGCGCCACCCCGGACCAGGTGCGGCTGATCCTGGTGGACCCCAAGCGGGTCGAGCTGACCAGCTACGAGGGCATCCCGCACCTGATCACGCCGATCATCACCAACCCGAAGAAGGCCGCCGAGGCGCTGCAGTGGGTGGTCCGCGAGATGGACCTGCGCTACGACGACCTGGCCGACTCCGGTTTCCGGCACGTCGACGACTTCAACGCCGCGGTGCGCGCCGGCAAGCTCAAGCCGCCGCCGGGCTCCGAGCGCGTGTACCAGCCCTACCCCTACCTGCTGGTGATCGTCGACGAGCTCGCCGACCTGATGATGGTCGCCCCGCGCGACGTCGAGGACTCCATCGTCCGCATCACCCAGCTGGCCCGCGCCGCCGGCATCCACCTGGTGCTGGCCACCCAGCGGCCCTCGGTGGACGTGGTGACCGGACTGATCAAGGCGAACGTGCCCTCGCGGCTGGCGTTCGCCACCTCCTCGCTCGCCGACTCCCGGGTCATCCTGGACCAGCCGGGCGCGGAGAAGCTGGTCGGCCAGGGCGACGCGCTGTTCCTGCCGATGGGCGCCTCCAAGGCGCAGCGGTTGCAGGGCGCTTATGTCTCGGAGACCGAGATCGCGGCGATCGTGAAGTTCTGCACCGACCAGCTGACGCCGCTCTACCGCGAGGACGTCACCGGCCAGGCGGGGTCCAAGCGGGTCGTCGAGGAGGAGATCGGCGACGACCTGGACCTGCTGCTGCAGGCCGCCGAGCTGGTGGTGTCCACGCAGTTCGGGTCGACGTCGATGCTGCAGCGCAAGCTGCGGGTCGGGTTCGCCAAGGCCGGGCGGCTGATGGACCTGCTGGAGACGCGGAACGTGGTCGGACCGTCGGAGGGCGCCAAGGCGCGCGACGTGCTGGTGCGGCCGGACGATCTGGAAGGTGTGCTGGACTCGATCCGGGCCGAGGCGGGGGCGGGGTAGCCCGCGGCGCGGAGCCCGCGCCCGCCGTCGGTGACTGGCAGCCGTCGGCCTACTTCGGGCCGGGCTTGCCCATCGGCGCGCTCTGTCCTGCGGGCGCGCCCTTCCCGGCTGGCATCGCCTTCCCGGCTGACATAGCTTGTCCGGCTGGCATCGCCTGTCCGGCGGGCGCGGGCTGATCGGTCATGTCGACCAGCGCCGCAGCCTCGGCGTTGGACCGGATCGACTGGATACCGCTCATCGCACTCGACTTCGATTCGTACGCCTCGCCGACCGCGATGATCTGGCCGTTGCCGGACTTGAGGCGGAAACGGAACTTCCCAGCCTTGTCCTTGTAGAGCTCGAACTTCCCGGGCATCGCACACGTCCTCTCAGTAGTACGTCTCCACCACCGTCGGCCGCGGCAGGGAGGGCCGCCATCGCACGTGCGCCGTTCGTGCCCGCGAGCTTTATCGACAAGTCGATCGTCACTGGCCCGCACGCCCTATCAATACGACATATGGGCGAATCCACACCCGGTCTCGCCTCAATCCACTCGATCTGGGGCATAGCCGTCTGTGTGGGGGTGTGCGCGGCGGGAGGTCCGGCGGGCTTACGGGTCAGGTGAATCGAGGCGGTGTCGCATGGGCAGTCAGCGGGCTGAGGACGAGCGGGACGGCGCGGGCGTCGGACTCGACGAGGCGGACGTGCTGCGCGGCGGGCGCTTCGTCGGGGACGAGGTCGTCGGCGGCGGGGTCGCGGGGGGCGTCGGCGGTGGTGTCGGTGCGCGAACTGCGGCGCGCGCCGGCACCACCACCGAGGTCGCCTCCGACCCCGCCTCCGGGACCGATTCCCCTGTCGAGACCCAGGTAGACGGCACGAGCGAGGCGGATGCGGCGGTGTCGCCGATGCCAACGCCCTCCGTACCGGCGGCTGCGTCGGAGCCGGGCTCGGCGCCCGACCCCGACAAGGCCTCGGCGGCGGAACCGGCCGATCTGACCGACTCCCAGATCGTCGGGCGGCGCCTGGCACTGGCGCGGCAGCACGCCGGGCTCTCGATCGAGGAAGTCGTGGCGGCGACCCGCATCCGCCCGGGCATGCTGCGGGAGATCGAGGCGGGGGAGTTCGTGCACTGCGGCGGCGACGTCTACGCCCGCGGGCACGTGCGCGCCATCGCCAAGGTCGTGGGCATCGACCCGGAGCCGCTGCTGGAGGAGCACCCGCCGTTCGTGCCGACCGATCTGCCGGTGCGCGGACGGTCGCGAGTGGTGCCGCGGGTCGAGGCGCCCAAGGCTCCGGCAGCTGCGGCCGAGGAGCCGAAGGCGGATTCGGACAAGCGTGCGAGCATGCCGGCCTCCAACGCGGTGCCGACCAGCGCCGCCCGGGACAACGCCGCGCGGTTCGCGGGGCGTGCGCCGAGCCGGGTGATCCGGCCGGCGGCCGAGGGCGCGACGCTTTCTGTGGCGACCAGGGGCAGTGGCAGCGGCACCGCCCGCGGGCTCGGCTGCCGCTGGCGGCAAGGGTGCAGGCTCCGGGTCGTTCCGGCCGCCGCAGCCCCGCCGCAAGGACGACCCCGGCAAGATCGAGCGCCACCCGAAGTCGGCGAACTGGACCGCCGCGATGCTGGTGGCGCTGCTCGGCCTGGTGGTGTTCGCCGGCGTGCAGCTGGTCGGCGACGGCGGCAGCGGCAAGGCCGCCCCGGCGGCGGCTCCGGCGCCCCCGCCGAAGGCCGTCGCGCTCAAGCCGCCGCCCCCGCCGGCACCGCCCGCGCCGCCGAAGGGTGTCGCGGTCCGGATCGCCGCGGTCGGCTCCGACAGCTGGCTGAACGTGACCGGTCCCGACGGCCACGTCCTGTTCGACAACATGCTCCCGGCCGGCAGCACGCAGAGTTTCCAGGACCCCAAGCAGCTCGGCGTGACCCTCGGCAACGCCGCCGCGGTCCACATGCTGCTGAACGGCAAGGACGTCGGCTCGGCCGGCGGCAGCGGGCAGGTCGTGCACGTGACGCTGAAGCCGACGGGCATGGTCGACGGCTGAGCGCGGATTGCGGGAGCGGAGACACCGAGGGCGGAGAACACCGAGGGCGGCGACCATCACGGTCGCCGCCCTCGGCCGTCGGAGGACTGGCTCTCAGTACTCGCTCTCAGTACTCGTTCTCGACGGAAGCCTTCTCCAGCAGATCCGCCACCACCGCGAGCTCCTCGGCGTTCAGCCGGGCGAGTCCCGGCGCCGGCTCGGCCAGGATCTGGATCGCGGTGACGGCGACGGCGTGGCCGTCCGGCGTGAGCTCGACCATCTTGGCGCGGCGGTCGTCCGGGGCGACGTTCCGGGTCACCAGGCCGCGCTCCTCCAGGTCGTCGACGACGGTGGTGGTGTAGGGCTTGTCCCAGCCCAGCCGGGCCGCCAGCTCGCTCATCCGCAGCGGTCCGTCCACCAGGCGCCGCAGTGCGCGGCCGCGGCCGAAGCTGACTCCCGTGGCCTTCTCCACCGCGCCGCGCATGTCGCGCTGGTGGAGCACCAGCTTCTGCATCGCGGCGTGCGCACGGTACGCGTCCTTGCTGGGGTAGTCGCTCATCGCAGTGCGGGAATCCCGGGTTCGGTGGTCGGCTCGGCCGGCTCGGTCAGCCGGGCCGCGGTGCTCGCGGCCGTCGCCGCCGCGCGCTTACCGGTCGTGAGCATACCTAGTACGAACACTGTGAGGCCGCAGCCGAACAGGATCCACCAGCCCGCGTGGCTGGCCGCCGGCAGGCCGGTGCGCGCCGGGCCGGTCGCCCGCGCCACCACCACCGAGCCGATGATCGCCACGCCGAGCGTCTGCCCGACCTGCCGGCTGGTGGAGGCCACCGCCGCCGCGACGCCGGCCTGCGCCCGCGGCATGCCGGACACCGCGGTGTTGGTGATCGGCGGGTTGAGGGTGCCGAAGCCCAGGCCCAGGATCGCGTAGGCGACCAGCAGCAGCGCCACCGGCGTCGTCGCGCTCAGCCCGGTCAGCAGTAGGGCGCTGACCGCCAGCAGCACGCCGGCCGCGATCAGCGGCGCGCGCGGGCCGTGGTTGGCGACCCAGCGTCCCGCGCGCGGACCGACGATGACGCTGGCCACGGCGATCGGCAGGGTGAGCAGTCCCGCCTTCAGCGCGCTGTAGCCGAGCGCGTCCTGCAGATACAGGGTGTTCATGAACAGGAAGCCGGACAGCGCCAGGAAGCCGGAGATCGCCATCAGCGTGGCGCCGGAGAACGGCACGCTGCGGAAAAACCGCGGGTCGATCAGCGGCTGCTCGCGGCGCAGTTCGTAGGCCACGAACCCGACCGCCGCCGCGATCGCCGCGACGAACACCGCCACGGTCTGCGCCGAGACCCAGCCGACGTGCGGCGCCTCGATGATCGCGTAGGTGACACCGGCCAGGAACGCGATGCCGAGCACCTGCCCGACCGGGTCGAAGCGGCGGGCGGTCGGCGCCTTGGACTCCGGCACGAAGACCCGGGTCAGCACCACGGCGGCCAGCCCGACCGGCACGTTCACCCAGAAGATGGACCGCCAGCTGGTGGCGCTCAGCAGCAGGCCGCCGACCACCGGGCCGGCCGCCATGCTCACCCCGAACGCCGCCGACCACATGCCTATCGCCTTGGCCCGGTCCTTGTTGTCGGTGAAGACGTTGGTGATGATCGACATCGCGACCGGGTTCATCATGGCGCCGCCGACGCCCTGCAGGGCACGTGCCCCGACCAGCGCCCCGAGGCTCGGTGCCAGCGCGCACAGCGCCGAGCCGACGACGAACAGCGAGGTACCGGTCATGAACACGCGGCGCCGGCCGAGCCGGTCGCCGAGCGAGCCGGCCAGGATCAGCAGTGAGGCCAGGGTCAGGGTGTAGGCGTCGATGGTCCACTGGAGCCCGGAGACGGGAGCGTTCAGATCCCGCTGGATCGAGGGCAGGGCCACGTTCACCGCGGTGTTGTCGATGCCGACGATGAACAGGCTCATGCAGCAGATCACGAGAATGAGATAGCGACGGCGGTGAGTGCTCTCGGGCACGGTGCCTCCCGAAGAATTGATTGTGTCTATGTAACCATTGTTAGCACACAACTGTTGTGTCTGGCCAACTATTCCTGCGCTGTAGCCTGGTGGCCATGTCCGGCACCCTGTCCCCAGCGACTCCCCCCGCGTCCCCGCGCCGCACCGTGGCCCTGGTCACGCTGGGCTGCGCCCGCAACGACGTGGACTCCGAGGAACTGGCCGGCCGGCTCGCGGCCGACGGCTGGGACCTGGTCGAGGATCCCAACGGCGCCGACATCGCGGTGGTCAACACCTGCGGCTTCGTCGAGGCCGCCAAGAAGGACTCGATCGACACCCTGATCGCCGCGGCTGACGCCAAGGACGAGGGCGCCGGTCCCAAGGCTGTCGTCGCCGTCGGCTGTCTCGCCGAGCGCTACGGCCAGCAGCTCGCCGAGGCGCTGCCGGAAGCCGACGCGGTCCTGGGCTTCGACGACTACCAGGACATCAGCGCGCGGCTGAACGCGATCCTGCACGGCGAGCGCCCCGCCTCGCACGTCCCGCGCGACCGCCGCACGCTGCTGCCGCTGACGCCGGTGGACCGGCAGGCGGCCAAGGGCGGCGTGGCGGTGCCGGGCCACGGCGACGCCATGGATGTGCTGGAGACGACCGGATCCGAGGCGTCCGACCCGCAGGCTGCCGGGGTTCAGACCGCCGAGCGCCCCGACGACCCGACGCTGTCCCCGGTCGCCCCGCCGACCCGCCGGGTGCTTCGCCGCCGCCTCGACAACGGGCCGTCGGCGCCGCTGAAGCTGGCCTCCGGCTGCGACCGCCGCTGCTCCTTCTGCGCCATCCCGGCCTTCCGCGGCTCCTACCTGTCCCGCCGCCCGCACGACATCCTCGACGAGGCCCGCTGGCTCGCCGGGCAGGGCGTGCGCGAGCTGGTCCTGGTCTCGGAGAACTCCACCTCCTACGGCAAGGACCTCGGCGACCTGAAGCTGCTGGAGACCCTGCTGCCGGAGCTGACCGCGATCGACGGCGTGGACTGGCTGCGGGTCAGCTACCTGCAGCCGGCCGAGATGCGCCCGACGCTGATCGACGTGATGGCCTCGACCGAGGGCGTCGTGCCCTACTTCGACCTGTCCTTCCAGCACTCCGCGCCCGGCCTGCTGCGCCGGATGCGCCGCTTCGGCGGGACCGACTCGTTCCTGGAGCTGCTGGAGGCGATCCGCACCCGGGTCCCGCACGCCGGCGTCCGGTCCAACTTCATCGTCGGCTTCCCGGGCGAGACCGCCGCGGACTTCGAGGAGCTTGAAACTTTCCTGTCGCAGGCGCGGCTGGACGCGATCGGCGTGTTCGGATACTCCGACGAGGACGGCACCGAGGCCGCCGGCTACGAGGACAAACTCGACGAGGACGAGATCGGCGAGCGCGTCGCGCACCTGACCGGTCTGGCCGAGGAGCTGACCGCGCAGCGCGCTGAGGACCGGGTCGGCGAGCGCATCGACGTGCTGGTGGAATCCGTGGCGCACGACGGCGTGGCCGAGGGGCGCGCGGCGTTCCAGGGCCCGGAGGTCGACGGCTCGGTCCTGCTGGTCCCGGCGCTGGAGCCGGGGACGCCGGCGGTGGAGCTCGTGCCGGGCGCGATCGTGCCGGCGAAGGTGGTGGGAAGTGAGGGGGTGGATCTGCACGCCGTGGCGATCACTCCCCTAAGCTTGGTCGGGTGAAACCCGCCCCCCCGGACCCGCTGACGCTGGAGGCGTCCCCGGCGGGTCTGTGGAACATGGCCAACATCCTGACGATGGTGCGGCTGCTGCTGGTTCCCTTCTTCGGCATCCTGCTCGCCCACGACCACGGCGACTCGGCGGCATGGCGCGGCATGGCGTGCGCGGTGTTCGTGGTCGCCAACATCACCGACACCCTGGACGGCAAGGTCGCCCGGGCCCGCAACCTGGTCACCGACTTCGGCAAGATCGCCGACCCCATCGCCGACAAGGCCCTGATGGGCACCGCGCTGGTGATCCTCAGCGTGCTCGGCGAGCTGAGCTGGTGGATCACGATCGTGATACTCGTCCGCGAGCTGGGCGTCACGCTGCTGCGGTTCTGGGTGCTGAAGTACGGCGTGATCGCCGCCAGCCAGGGTGGCAAGCTCAAGACCTTCCTGCAGGGCTTTGCGATCCTGTTCTACCTGATCCCGACCTCCGCGGACTGGTGGCACTGGGTCAGCGTGGTGACGATGGCCGCCGCGCTGGTGCTGACGGTGGCGACCGGCGTGGACTACGTCGTGCGGGCGGTGCGGCTGCGGCTGAGCGGGGAGAAGCGGTGAGCTCGGAGGAGATCGCCGAGCAGATCGCGGGACTCGCGACCCGGGTGGTCGCCGACGGGACCGCGCAGGGGTTCACGGTCGCGGTCGCCGAGTCCCTGACCGGTGGTCTGCTCGCGGCGGCGATCACCTCGGTTCCCGGTGCCTCGAACGTCTTCCGCGGTTCGGTGACCGCCTACGCCACCGACATCAAGGCCTCCGTGCTCGGCGTGGACGCCGACCTGCTGGCCCGCGAGGGTGCGGTGCACCCCGAGGTGGCGCGGCAGATGGCGGACGGGGTGCGGCGCCTGTTCGGGGCGACTGTAGGTCTGGCGACGACCGGGGTCGCGGGGCCGACGGAGCAGGACGGCAAGCCCGTGGGGTTGGTCTACGTCGGTTACGCGAGCTCGGCTCGCGAGGTCGCGTCGAGCGCCGAGGAACTGCACCTGGACGGGGATCGGGAAGCCATCCGCGCACAGGCCGTTCTCAGGGCCTTGTCCCTAGTCTTCAGCCGCCCTGATCCGGAAGCCTAGAACCCGTGCGACGCCGAACAACGCGGCGCCGCACAGCGCGTACGAACCCAGCACGTCCGACACCCAGTGGTAGTCCATCCACACCAGCGAGAAGCCGACGGCCAGCGCCCACAGCGTCATCGCGGTGGCGAGCACGATCCGCATCCGGTGCCCGGTGAACACGAAGGCCAGGATGAGCGTCGAGGTGCCGTAACACAGCATGGTGTTGCCAGTGTGGCCGGACGGGAAGTAGCCCAGGCCGCCGGACATCGCCTGCCCGGCCATGCTCGGTCCGGGACGGTCGCCGATGGCCTTCAGGAACAGCACGACCAGCAGCGCGGCGTACCCGGCCGCCATCGCCAGGAGCGGGCGCCGGCTGCGGCGGACGATGGCGGCGGACAGGCCGACGAGCGCCATCGCGACCACCGGTACCTGGATCTGGAACGGCACGCCGTGGACGGTGACGCCGCCGCCGAGGTCGGCGATGCCCTTGAAGACTGGCCAGTGAGTCTTGCCGTCGGTGGCGTGCGCCACGCTCTGCACGCGGTTCCGGACCCAGAGGTCGAACTGTGTCAGGAACGTCGGACGCGCCAGGACCAGGGCCCACAGCACGAGGAAGACGCCCAGCAGGATCAGCGGGATCAGGACTTCTGGCTGCCGGAGCCAGTGCCAGCGGCTGCCGGGTTGTCCACCGGTTGCTGTTGCCGGACCGGTCTGGGCGTCGGTTCCGGTCCCAGGCCCGGTCCCGGTTTCGACGCCGGTGTCGGTGATCTGCGCGTCTGTCATCAAGACCAACTCTCGCACACGGGACCGGCTAGCGTGCCGGTATGGAACGCGTCAGCATCATCACCGGAGGCGGCCGCGGGATCGGCCGCGCCACCGCGCTGCGCCTGGCCCGCGACGGCCATGACATCGCCTTCAGCTACCTCAGCGACGACGCCGCTGCCGAGGAGACCGCCGCGGAGGTCCGCGACCTCGGGCGCCGCTGCGTGGCGGTCAAGATGGACACCACCGACGAGGCGGACGTCGACCGGCTCTTCGACACCGCGATCGGCGAACTCGGCGGGCTCACGGGTCTGGTGAACAACGCCGGGCTGACCGGTCCGCTGACCCGGCTCGTCGACGCCGACGTGGCGGACATCCGCCGGGTCGTGGACGTGAACGTGGTCGGCTACCTGCTCTGCTGCCGACGGGCGGCCAAGGAGCTGAGCAGCCGCGGAGGTGGCGCGATCGTCAACGTCTCCTCCGGCGCGGCGACCCGCGGCGCGCCGAACGAGTACGTCCACTACGCCGCCGCCAAGGCCGCGGTCGACTCGTTCACCGTCGGGCTGGCCCAGGAGTTGGGGCGGGAGGGAATCCGTGTGAACTCGGTGCAGGTCGGCATCACGCGGACCCGGATCCACGCCGACATGGGGGATCCGGATCGCGCGGAGAAGCGCGGCGCGCTGACGGCGCTGGGCCGACCCGCCGAGCCCGAGGAGATCGCCGCCGCCATCGCGTGGCTGCTCAGCGACGAGGCGAGTTTCACCACCGGCGCGGTACTTCGGGTGGCCGGCGGGAACTGAGCGCTTCAGGGGCGGGTGGCTCATCCTGCTCGCACCAGGCCACCTTCATAGGCGCGGATGACCAGTTGGGCCCGATCTCGCGCGCCGAGTTTCGCCAGTAGCGCCGACATGTGCGTCTTGACCGTCGACATCGAAACGAAGAGTTCGGTGCTGATCTCGGTGTTCGACTTACCGCGGGCGACGAGGGTCAGGACCTCGCGTTCGCGGGCGGTCAGGCCGTCGAGGGCGGGGTCGGGCGGCGCGATGGCGTTCGCTGTCGTGGCTGCGGTCGCTGTCGCGCGGTTCGGCGTCCTGCGGCTCCGGACGAACTCCGTGATCAGCCTGCGGGTCGCGGCCGGGGTCAGTAGCGCTTCGCCGCTGCGGATCACCTCGATCGCCGTGACCAGGTCGGCGGGTGGCGAGTCCTTGAGCAGGAAGCCGCTGGCGCCGGCGAGCAAGCCCTCGTAGACGTATTCGTCGAGGTCGAAGGTGGTCAGGATCAGGACCCGGACGCCGGGGTCGGCGGCGGTGATCCGGCGGGTGGCCTCGATGCCGTCCAGCACCGGCATCCGGACGTCCATCAGCACCAGGTCGGGGCGCAGGCCGGCGGCCATGTGCACGGCCTGCGCGCCGTTCGCCGCCTCGCCGACGACCTGGCAGTCGTCGTAGCCGTTGACCAGCGACCGCAGCGAGGCGCGCAGCAGTGCTTGGTCGTCGGCGATCAGGATGCGGCTCATGCCGGGAACCTTGCCGCCACGGTGAATCCGCCGTCGGGCGCGGGTCCGGCGGAGAACGTGCCGCCGAACAGCGCGGCGCGCTCGGCCATGCCGCGCAGGCCGTGGCCGGGCGGACCGGCGGGGGCGGGCGGAAGGGCGTCCGGAGGCGGGGGATTGGCGACCGTCACCGCTACCTGGTCGGGCTCGAAGCGCACCAGGACCGAGGCGGAGGTGGTGCGGGCGTGACGCAGGATGTTGGTGAGCGATTCCTGCACGATGCGGTAGACCGCCAGGCCGACCGCTGCCGGGACGGCCCGGCGCTCGCCCTCCTCCCGGAGGGTGATGCGCAGCCCGGCTCGCGCGGCCTGGGAGACGAGGGTGCCGAGGTCGGGCAGGTCCGGGATCGGTGCCCGGTCTGGTGAGGGCGGCGTGTCGGAATCGGTGGCGCTGTCGGCATCGGCATCGGAGCCGGTGGCCGGGTCGCTGCGCAGGACACCGAGCAGCTGGCGCATGTCGACCATCGCGCTGCGGCCGGTCTCCTCGATCGCGGTCAACGTGGCGCGCATCTGCTCGGCCTCGTGCCGGCGGAACACGGCGACCCCGGCCTGCACGGTGATCAGGCTGAGGGCGTGCGCCACCACGTCGTGCAGTTCGCGGGCGATGCGCAGCCGCTCCTCGGCCATCCTGGAAGTGACCTCGGCCTCGATCTCGCGGGCGTTCGCGGCGGCCGTCTCCGCCCGGTACAGCCGTTCTTGCCGGACGAGGGAGCCGATCAGGGACGGCACGATGCCGATGGTGATCCCGCTGAGCGCCAGGACCGAGACCGGGTAGTGCATGTCGGCCAAGATCACCAGCGCCGCCCCGAAGACGACCGCGGAAGCCAGCGTGGCGAGGCGGCCGGAGCTGGTGGCCGCGACGGTGTAGAGCACGAACATCATCGCGAACGGCCCGTAGGAGTCGTAGGGCGGCGGGGACGCGCCCAGCGTGACGGTCGCCGCGGTGAGCAGCAGGCACACGGTCATCGGGTAGCGGCGGCGGGCCAGGAAGACCATTGAGGCGCCGAGGATCAGCAGCGACAGCCACGGGTTCTGATAGGGCGGGCTGCGCACCTCCCTCGACCCGAACGGCAGCACGAACAGCAGCGCCGCCACGGCGTCCAGCGTCAGCCAGTGCCAGGGGCGCATCCGCGTGGCGTGCGGGACGGGGTACGCCGCGATGTCGGCCATGAACCGACGGTAAGCCTGCGGATGCGCAGTGATCAACGCAGTCGGGCGGAAACCATACCTGGGTAGGAGGCCGGAAGATCACCCCCTGCTCCGATGCCCTCGCTCCGGGTGTCCGCGAACCTTGACACATGATCGAGATCGAGAACCTGACCAAGCGCTACGGCGCCAGGTACGCCGTGCGCGACCTGACGTTCAGCGTGCGTCCGGGGCGGGTGACGGGCTTTCTGGGACCGAACGGCGCCGGGAAGTCCACGACGATGCGCGCGGTCCTCGGCCTGGATCTCCCGACCGCCGGCCGCGTCCTGGTCGACGGCCGGCCCTACGCCGCGCTGGAGCGTCCGCTGACCCACGTCGGCATGCTGCTCGACACCGGGGGAGTGCACCCCGGCCGCAGTGCGCGGCAGCATCTGCGCGCGGTGGCCGCGGCGGGGAAGCTTTCGGAGCGGCGGGTGGACGAGGTGCTGGCCCGCGTCGGGCTGACCGACGTGTCCCAGGACCGGGTCGGCGGCTACAGCCTCGGCATGCGGCAGCGGCTGGGGATCGCGACCGCCCTGCTCGGCGATCCCGGGATCCTGATGTTCGACGAACCGGTCAACGGCCTGGATCCGGAAGGCATCCGGTGGATCAGAGACCTGATGAAAGGGCTGGCGGCCGAGGGGCGCACGGTGTTCGTCTCCAGCCACCTGATGAGCGAGATGGAGAGCACCGCCGACCACCTGGTGGTCATTGGCCGCGGGCGGCTGATCGCCGACCTCCCGGCGCGCGAGTTGATCGAGCGGTACGGCGGCGGATTTCTGAGCGTGCGCACCGATGATCCCGGTCGGCTGATCACAGTGCTGGCCGCCGCCGGGGCTCAGGTGGCGCCGGAAGGTCCGGACACCCTGCGAGTGGTCGGGATGGCCGGGGACGCCGTGGCGCGGCTGGCTTACCAGGCCGGAGTGCTGGTGCTCGACGTGGTGCGGCGAGCGACGTCGTTGGAGGACGCGTATCTGCAGCTCACTGATGCGGCAGTCGAGTATCGGGGGGTGGGGGCGTGATCACGTCCGAGTGGATCAAGCTGTGGAGTGTTCGCTCCACATGGTTCGCGCTCTATGTGGCGGCTGCCGGAACGATCGGGCTCGCGGCCACGTATGCGCTGGTCGCCAAGGTCGCGGACGTCGAGCCGACGGACGCGTTGCAGGGGGCGGTGTTCGGGCAGCTGGCGTTCGGTGTGCTCGGAGTGCTGGTGGTGTCGTCGGAGTTCAGCACCGGGCTGATCCGGACGACGTTCGCGACGGTGCCACGGCGGCGCGTGGTGATCGCCGCGAAGGCCGGGTTGCTGTTCGCTGTGATGGTGGTCGTCGGGGAACTGCTGGCGTTCGCGGCGTTCTTCACGGCGCAGATTCTGTTGGCGCGGCGCGGTGCGCACTTCTCGATCGCCGACCACGACATGGCCATCTCGGTGCTGGGGTGCGGGTTCTATATGGCGTTCGTCGGCGAGTTCGGGTTCTGCGTCGGGGTGCTCCTGCGGCGGACGACGGCTGCCGTATCGACGTTCTTCGGGATCGTCTTCGTGGCGATGGGGGTGATCCCGAGTCTGCTGCCGGACGGGGTGCGGGCCGACGCGGTGCGGTTGACGTTCACCAAGGTCGGCGAGGCGATGGCGACACCGGCGCGGAGCACGCCGCGGGTGGCGTCGGACTACGTGCTCGGCGCTGGGGCGGCGTGGGGCATGTGCTTGGTGTATCTGGCGATCTCGGTTGCGGTTCCGTTGCTGGTCGTCACTCGGCGAGACACGAATTGAGGGTATTGGTATGTCACTACATCGGGACTGGGCCCTGCGCTTCTGGATCGCCCTTCGGCGCGCCCCAGCGATAGAGCAGGAAGCAGATGACCATGCCGACGAAGAAGAACGCGGCGGACCAGCGGTAGGCCGTGGCGTAGCTGTGCAGGTTGGCCTGTGCGGTCACCAGCGACGAGGCGGTCTTGCCCTTGGCATAGTTCGTCGCCGCGCTGGCGGCCAACGTGGAAAGCAGTGCCACGCCTATGGAGCCGCCGACCTGCTGACAGGTGTTGACCATCGCCGAGGCGACGCCCGCGTCGTCGGCGCGTACCCCGTAGGTGGCCATGGCCATCGCCGGGGCGAAGATCAACCCCATCCCGAAACCGAGGACCAGCAGCGGCGGCAGGATGTGCGGGGCGTAGCTGCTGGTCAGCTCGAGCCGGGTCAGCCACAACATGCCGACCCCGCCGAACAGCATGCCCAGCGGAACCACCGGCCGGGGACCCACTCTGGGCAGCAGGGTGATCGTCGCGATCTGCGCGGACACCATCAGCGCGCCGACCATCGGCAGGAAGGCCAGACCGGTCTTGACCGGCGAATAGCCGAGGATCTGCTGCATGTAGTACGTCAGGAACAGGAAGACGCCGAAGATCCCGGCGCCGGTGATGAACATTCCCAGGTAGGACGAGCCCCGGTTGCGCTCCGCCACCACCCGCAGCGGCAACAGCGGGTGCGGAGCGCGGCGCTGCCACCGGGCGAAGAGGACGAGCAGGACGCAGCCGACGATCAGGCTGACCCAGGACTGCGGCGAGCTCCAGCCCTTCGCTTCAGCTCGCGAGAAGCCGAAGACCAGCAGGAACAATCCGGAACAGGCGTAGGCAGTGCCAGGCAGGTCCAGCGTCGGACGGCCCTCGGGCCGGTGGTTCGGGACATAGGCCAGTGCGCCGAGCAGCGCGACCCCGGCGATGACCAGGTTGACGAACAGCGTCCAGCGCCAGTTCAGATACTCGGTCAGCAGCCCGCCGAGCAACAGCCCGATCGCGCCGCCCGCGCCGGCTACCGCGCCGTACACGGCGAACGCCCGGTTCCGCTCCGCCGGTCGGGTGAAGGTGGTGGTCAAGGCACTCAGCGCCGCCGGCGCCAGCAACGCGCCGAACAGGCCCTGCAGCGCACGACCGCCGATCAGGATGCCCACGTTGGGCGCGATCCCGGCCAGCGCCGAGGCTACCCCGAACCCGACCAACCCGCCGATCAGCGCGTTCCGCCGCCCGAACAGGTCCGCGAACCGCCCCCCGACCAGCAACAGCGAGCCGAACGCCAGCGCATACGCGGTGACGATCCACTGCCGCGAGGCATTGGTGAACCCCAGATCCTGCTGCGCGGAGGGCAGCGCGATGGTCACCACGGTCGCGTCCAGCACCACCATCAGCTGCGCGAGGCTCACGACACCGAGGATCATCCATTCATGGGCGACCCGCGGTCCGTACGTGGCGTCCTCGGCGGCACTCTTCGCGGCCTCGGACGGGGTCGTCGCGCTCTCCGACGGCGATGCCATGTCGGTCCCTTCCTGGGCGACAAGATCGATGAGCACGACGCTATGCCGGGCCGCCGCACGCCGCATGTTGGGACAGAAAACCGCTCGCTCCCGCCGCTGCTACCCCTCCCACCGCCCGAGCACCGCCGCGACCCCGACTCAGCGGGACCCGACGAGATGCGCGTAGACGATGACGTTGTCGGCGTACCCGGTCCGCCGGTCGTAGTGGCCACCGCAGGTGATGAGCCGCAGCGCGGCGTACCCCGTCGGCCCGTAGACCTGCCGCGTCGGAAAGCCGGCCTTCGGCACCAACGCGACCGAGTCGACACGGAACACCGCGACCCGATGGTCAGCGCGCACCACATCGACAGCATCGCCAGGCCGAACCGCCCCCAACTCATAAAACGCGGCACGATTCCCCGGCGCGAACCGCGAATCAACATGCCCCGTAATGACCGCAGGTCCAGCTTCCCCCGGCGCCGGCCCCCGGTCATACCAAGCGGCCTTCAAAGGCTCCTTGGCGGGCGGCACCCCAACACCGCCCTCCTGAGTCAAACCAAGCGCAAGCACATCAGCATGAATCCCAACCCGAGCAACGCTGACGCGCACCGGCCGCGCATACCCCAGCGGCCCAGCCCGATGCCCAACCGCCCCCACAACCCGCCCCGCCCATGCAGGCGGCAACGGCGGCGGCACCGGATCAGTGAGCATCAGCGCCCGTACAAGAAACCCCGACCCGACAACAACAGCCACCACCGAAGCGAAAGCCAGCACCCGACCCGGCTGCCGCACCTCACTCTGCGGCACGACCGGACTCGGCGCAGGCTTCGGGACGCTACGAGCCTTCCCCCGAACACCCACCTCGACATGTGAATCGGCCGAAGTCGTGACGCGAGGCCGCTCAAAGGCCACGCGCTCGCCGATCAAATTGAACACCGGACCGAGCACGGAGGCTCTGTCGACGACCCCAGCCGCATCACTCGGCAACGCGCCACGCGCATCGAGCAACCGGCCGCCCACGGACGCCGCCTGACCGCTCGGCAACACCCCGCGCGCGCCGCCCCCGCTTTCACCTAGCCCAACATGGGAATCGAACGCTGCAGTGCGACGCCGCCCAAAAGTCGCCAACTCGCTGCTGAGCTGGAACTCCGGGCCAGATGCGGAGGCTAAATCGGACGGCAATGGCGCATCGCGCGGCACTGGATCGCTGTGATCGAACGACCGGCTGGTCGCGGCCGACTGAGCACTCGGCAAGATGCCACGCGCGTCGGCCCAGCTGCGATCACGCTCGACGTGAGACTGAGGCGCTGTGGCGGGAGGCCGCTCGGAGGCTGCTGGCTCGCCGATCGGGCTGAAGACCGGACCGTGCGCGGAGTTTCGGTCAGCAGGCGGAGACGCACCGCTCGGCATCGCCCCGTTGGGATCGAGCAACTGGTCGGTCGCGGACGCTGGCTGAGCGTTCGGCAAGATGCCGCGCGTGCCGTCCCTGCTGCGATCACGCTCGATGTGAGACCCGGGTGCTGCGATGGCAAGCCGCTCGGAGGTCGCCAGCTCGTCGACCGGGCTGACCGGACCCAGTGCGGAGGCTGGACTGGCGGGCAGAGACGCATCGCTCGCTAGCGCCGTGTTGGGATCGAGTAACTGGTTGGTCGCGGATGCCGACTGAGGGCCCGGCGAGGTGCCGCTTGTGCCGATCCGGTTGCGATCACGCTCGGTGTGAGACCTGGGCGCTGTGGCGGGAGGCCGCTCGGAGTTCGCTGGCTCGCCGATCGGGCTGAAGATTGGACCGGGTGTGGAGGCTGGGTCGGCAGGCGGACAAGCATCGCTCGGCAGGGCGCCGCTGGGATCGAGCGAGTGGTCGGCCGCAGATGTCGGCTGCGGGTTCGACGAGGTGCCGCGCGCGTCGGCCCTGCTGCGATCACGCTCGATGTGAGACCCGGGCGCTGTGGCGGGACGCCGATTGGAGGCCGCCGGCTCGCGGGTCGGGCTGAAGTTCGGGCCGTGTGTGGAGGCCGGGTTGGCGGGCGGACACGCATCGCTCGCCAGCGCCCCGTTGGGATCGAGCGAGTGGTCGGCCGCAGATGTCGGCTGCGGGCTCGGTGAGGTGCCGTGTGCGTCGGCCCTGTTGCGATCACGCTCGATGTGGGAATCAGGTGTTGCGATGGGAGGCCGCTCGGAGGTCGCCAGCTCGCCGATCAGGCCGAAGACCGGACCGCGTGCGGAGGCTGGATTGGCGGGCGGACACGCATCGCTCGCCAGCGCCCCGTTGGGATCGAGCGAGTGGTCGGCCGCAGATGTCGGCTGCGGGCTTGGCGAGGTGCTGTGCGTGCTGGCCCTGTTGCGATCGTGCCCGATGTGGGAATCGGGTGCTGCGATGGGAGGCCGCTCGGAGGTCGCCGGCCTGCCGGTCGGGCTAAAGACCGGCCCATGTGCGGAGGCTGGATCGGGCGGCAAAGACGCATCGCTCGGCAAGGCGCCGCTGGTATCGAGACTTGGTAGAGCGTCGCCGGGATCGGGACTTGGCAGCGTGCCGCTGGGATTGAGATTCGCCGATGCCCTGCTGGGATCGAGACTCCGTAATGCGGCGCTGGGACCAGGACTTGGCGGCCCGCCGCTGGGGTCGAGAACCGCCAATGTGGCGCTGGGATCGAGACCTGGCAGCCTGCCGCTGGGATCGAGATTCGCCACTGCCCCGCTGGGATCGGGACTTGGAACTGCATCGCTCGGATTGAGATTCGGAACTGCGCGACGGGGATCGGGGCACGGTAGCGCGGCGCTGGGATCGAGCGTCTGGCTTTTCGTGGATGTCGGCTGAGGGCTCGGCGGGATGCCGTGCGCGCTGGCCCGTGCGAGATCGAGGTGACCGTTGGTCTCGCCTGACTGCGCGCCATCGTTCGCCGTCGGATGCTTCGCTACCGGCAGTGCTCTCGTTGCGGGGGTGTGCTGTTGGTCGGTGGCTGGGGTGCCTATGGGGATGGCGATGGCTGGGGGGTCGGTCATTGGTGGGGGGTGGCTCGGCGGCGGCGGATGAGGGAGGCGGTGGCGAAGGTTAGGCCGCCTAGGAGGAATGCGCTGCCTACGGCTGCGTCGCCTATGCCGAGGTGGTCTTCGGCGGAGCCGTCGCCGGTGGCTGCGGCGCCGGTGGGGGTGGTGGTTGTGGTGACGTGGAGGGTGGTGGTCAGGGTGCTGCCGCAGTGGAGGGTGATGGTGTAGGTGCCTGGGGGGAGGCCTGTGCGGATGGTGCCGTCTCCGCCGGTCATGTGGGCCAGGGGTGCTAGGGGGATGGGGGCGGTGAGGGCTTGGCTGGTTGCGGTGCCGTGGGGGGCGGTGCATTTGTGGCGTCGTAGATGTAGATGCGGGTGCCGGGGGATGCTGGGTTGGGTTCGACGGTGGGGTCCGCCGGCTTCTTCGGGGATGAAGAGGTCGGGGTTTTTGCTGCTGTTGCTGTGCTTGTTGTCGCTGCTGCCGCTGATACCTGGACTGCGCCCGCCACCAGCAGCGCGCCCGCGCTCGCCATCAGAACCCTCACCAGCCAGCCTCCGTCTCTCTCGGCCTCACTTCAGCCCCTGCAGCCAGCCGCGGAGCGCGTCCAGCACGAACGCGCGTGTCGGCTCCGCCTCGTTGAACAGCTCGTGGTACGCCTCTCCGAACTCCTCGACGCGGGTTGTCGCGTCGGGGAGGGCTGCGGCCAGGCGGCGCTCGCCGGCCGGGTCGATCACGCGGTCGGAGCCCGCGATCAGGAGGAGGACCGGGCAGGGGACGCGCCCTGCGTCCGCCACGGCTTGCGCGCCCTCGGCGAAGACGAAGTGCGCCAGCGCGGCCGAGATGCGGTCGTGGCAGAAGGGGTCCGCGCGCATCGCTGCCGCGACCGCCGGGTCGTGCGACAGTGCGCTCTTCGGCAGGCCGTTCGGCACCGTGAGGCGGTCCGGCAGGAAGCCGGCCACGCGCAGTGCCGCGCTCTGCATCCCTGCCGCGCGCTGTCCCACCGCCGGTGACGACAGGACCGCCGCTGTCGGGTGCAGCCGCCCGCTGCTCAGTGCCCGCGCCACGAGGCAGCCGCCCAGGCTGTGCCCGAGTACCAGGGGCGGCAGCGCGCCCTTGTTGTCGCGGCGCACCGCGGTATCGAAGGCTTCGAATACCGTCGCCAGGTCGTCGACCAGGGCCAGGGGACGCCGGATGTGCCCGCGTGCTCCGTCCGAGCGTCCGAAGCCCGCGTGGTCGTAGGCCCGGACCCGATAGCCGAGCTCGGTCAGGAACCCGGCCAGCCGCCGGTAGCGGCCGCTGTGCTCCCCGAGGCCGTGGACCAGCAGGATCGCGCCGCGCGGTGTGGTCTCCGGCGCCGGTGTCCACTCGCGCAGGAACAGCTCCGTGCCGTCCGGTGTCGCCGCCAGCCAGCACGCCTCGCGCGCCGGCGTGAGCCGCGAGCTGGAGCCGAGGCCGGAACCCGGGTCGGGCATCGCAGGACTCCCCTCGTCGCGCATCGGCACTTCGCGACCGTAACGCCGCGAATCGGGCGGCGCGCGCTGGGTGGTCCGGTGGAGGGGGTGGAGGAGTGGCGGAGGAGTGGTGGCACAAAGGCGGCGGCCGGTACGGGGAATTCCGTACCGGCCGCCGCGAAGCTGAACTGAGTTGAAGCGAGTTGAAGCGAGTTGAAGCGAGGTGAGACCGAAGCGAGTGATCTCAGACTGCGGCGAAAGCTCCCTCGATCACCGTCAGTCCCTCGTTCAGCAGCGCCTCGCTCATCACCAGGGAGGGCAGGAAGCGCAGCACGTTTCCGAACGTGCCGCAGGTCAGGATCACGACGCCCTCGGCGTGGCACTTCTTCGCCACGGCGGCGGCCAGGGCGGCGTCGGGGTCCTTGGTGCCGGGCTTGACCAGCTCCACGGCGATCATGGCGCCGCGGCCGCGGATCTCGCCGATGCGGGGGTCGGCGGCGGCGAGCTTGGTCAGGCGGGCGACCATCAGGGCCTCGATGGCGCGGGCCTTGCCGGCCAGGTCCTGCTCCTTCATGGTCTCGATGGCGCCGAGGGCGCCCTCGCAGGCCACCGGGTTGCCGCCGTAGGTGCCGCCGAGGCCGCCGGGGCCGGCGGCGTCCATGATCTCGGCGCGGCCGGTGACGGCGGCCAGCGGGAGGCCGCCGGCGATGCCCTTGGCGGTGGTGATCAGGTCCGGGACGACGCCCTCGTGGTCGACGGCGAACCAGTCGCCGGTGCGGCAGAAGCCGGACTGGATCTCGTCGGCGATGAAGACGATGCCCTTCTCCTGGCACCAGGCGGCGAGGCCGGGCAGGAAGCCCTCCGGCGGGACGATGAAGCCGCCCTCGCCCTGGATCGGCTCGATCAGGACGGCGGCCACGTTGTGTGCGCCGACCTGCTTCTCGATCAGGGTCTTGGTCTGCTCGAGGGCCTCGGCGGCGGCGTTGTCCGGGCCGGTGGGCCAGCGGAAGGGGTAGGCCATCGGGACGCGGTAGATCTCGGGGGCGAACGGGCCGAAGCCGTCCTTGTACGGCGCGACCTTGGCGGTCAGCGCCATCGTGAGGTTGGTGCGGCCGTGGTAGCCGTGGTCGAAGACCACGACGGCCTGGCGCTTGGTGTACGCGCGGGCGATCTTGACCGCGTTCTCCACCGCCTCCGCGCCGGAGTTGAACAGCGCCGAGCGCTTCTCGTGGTCGCCGGGGGTCAGCTCGGCCAGCGCCTCGCAGACCGCGACGTAGGACTCGTACGGCGTGACCATGAAGCAGGTGTGGGTGAACTTCGCCAGCTGCTCGGAGGCCCGGCGCACGACGTTGGTGTCCGCGTGCCCGACCGAGGTCACCGCGATGCCGGAGCCGAAGTCGAGCAGCTGGTTGCCGTCGGCGTCCAGCAGCACCGCGCCGTCGGCGTCGGTGACGAACACCGGCAGCGTCGTGGAGATACCGCGCGCGACGACCTTGTTGCGGCGCTCGAACAGCTCGAGGGACTTCGGGCCGGGGATCTCGGTGAGGAGACGCCGTTCCTGCTTGAGCTCGGTCATGGTCCCTGTGCCTCCTGGGTGGGCGGGTGGTCGCGCGTTCCTTCGCAGCCTAAGCGCGCCGTGACGGCCCGGCACAGGACGCCGTGGCGGGTCCGGGGGCGGGGTTGAGCCGAATTGGCGAGTGGGTGGCTGAGGCCGGTGCGAGGGGGCGCGATGGTGGGGAAGCGATCGTGGGAAAGCGATGCCGGGGCGGCGGTAGCGCCATGGTGGAGCGCTGTTCCCTTTCGCCGAGTCGTAGTTCTGATACACAGAACGTGTGACGACTGATGGCCAGGGCTCGGGCCCGCTGCCGCCCGGCTGGTACGCCGACCCCTCCGGGGCGCCGCAGGTGCGCTACTGGACCGGGACCAAATGGACCGAGCGCACGCGGCCTGACGTGCAGTCCTGGGTGCACGGGCCGCGCCTGGTGGACGTGCCGGGGGTCTTCGCCTACGGGCGCGATCCCCAAGCCGCCGCCGCGGTGCGCGTCAGCCGCGAGGCCCGGCAACGAGCCCTGCGATACCTGCTCTACGCGCCGCTGGCCGGCGTGGTCTTGGCGGTGCCCGCCTCGATCATCCTCACCGCGATCGGTCTGAGCGGCGTGCTGCTGTGGCTGGTCTACCTCATCCTGGTGCTCGGCGTCTGCGGCTGGGCCGGCGGCTGGGTCCCGGTGGGGCAGGTGCTGTGGGACCAGCACGGCGACCGCGTGCGGAGCCTGGTCGGACGGGCCAACAAGCGCAAGCTCCCGCCGCCGCCGAAGCCCGACATGTGGGTGGACCTGCGCCAGGCCGGCCACGTCGCGGCCGCCAGCCGGCTGGACTCGGCCGCCGACCACGGCGAGCTGACCGACGTCGACTACGTCCGCGTGGTCCGGGTGATCCGGCAGGCGCGCGGCGACCAGGACCGGCTCGCGGCGGTGGCCGCCGAGATCGAGGACTCCGGCGCGCACGCCTGGCTGCATCCCTCCGGCCAGCGCGACCTGCCGGCTCGGCTCGGCGAGCACGACCTGATGACCGGGCAGGTGCGTCTGGGCGTGGCCTCCGGCTCGGCGAAGAACCCCGCGACCCACGCCGGCCAGACCTTCGCCCTGGACGCCGAGGTCCTGCGCACCTCGCTGCTGGTGATAGGGCCCACCGGCAGCGGCAAGACGCGCAGTTTCGCCCGGCCGATCGTGGAGCTGCTGGGCCTGCAGACGCTGACCAACATGGCCTCGGTGGTGGTCATCGACCCGCACGGCGACTACGCGCTGCCGGGCTTCTTCGACGTCGACATCGACCCGTTGGACCCGGACTCGCAGTGGGGGTTCGACCTCTACGGCGGCGCGCGCAACCCGGCCGAGGCCGCCGACCGGCTGGCCGGCGCGCTCCTGCCGCCGGGCGTGGAGCCCGAGGCCGACGCCGCCGCGCACAACGGCCTGGACGCGGCACTGAGCTGGTTCCGCGAGCGCGAGGGCCGCTATCCCACGCTCAAGGAGCTGATCGCCGAACTCGCCGAGGGCGGTCCGCGGCTGCTGGTGGAGCGGCTGCGGCTGCTGGACCGGCCGGCGCTGGTCGAGCTGTTCGACGGCCGCGGCGACCGGAAGTTCTCGATGCGGCAGATCGACAAGCCGATCCGGGTGCGCATCGCGCTGCCCGAGGGCGCCTACCCGCAGGCCGCGCGGATCCTGGCGCGGCTGGCGGTCTCGCAGTTCGTGCAGACCGTGTCCGCGCCGGACGTGGACCGCTCGATCTTCAAGGGGCTGATCGTCGACGACGCCGGCCGCTTCGTCGACGAGTACGTGGTCCAGGGCCTGCAGCGGGCTCGAGCGGCCAATGCCGGGCTGATCCTGCTGGCCCAGTCCATGCGCGAGTTCCCCGAGGACCTGCGCGCCACGGTCTTCGCCAACACCGGCTGCAAGGCGGTCTTCGCGGGCATCGACCCGCAGGACGCCTCCTACATCGCCGATTTCTGGGGCAAGCAATGGGTCGCCGAGACCACGGTGACCACTGGCCAGGAGAACACCACCCGGTCCGGGACCATCACCGGGCCGCCGGAGCGCCGCCGCAGCGTGCAGTCCATGGGCCGCAACGCCAAGCGGCCCGGCCAGCTGCTGGCGCTGACCGGGGGCTCGTCGGTGGCGCAGCAGCGCTCGGTCTCGACCCGGCCGGTCGAGCGCTACGTCTGGTCGCCCTCGGAGATCATCAACGAGATCCCGACCGGCCACGCGCTGGTGTCGCTGTCCACGGCCGAGGGGTTCCGGACGCCGCCGGTGCTGGTCGACCTCCGCGGGTAGCGGCGGCGACGGCACCAGCGACAGCGGCGGCGACCGGCTGATCGCGCGCCGGCTGCGAGGCTCTCAGCTGGCGCGCCAGGCCACGGTGAAGTCCCCGGACGGGGACAGCCCGCTGGGCACCGCCTTCGTGGTCCCGCCGTTCGCCATCGTGATCGGGTCGGGGGCGAACGAGCCCAGCGCGGCGCCGTTCGCGCTCGCGCCGGTGAACCCCACGGTCCCGAAGTCGGACAGCGGCAGCACGCCCGCGGCGTCGGACGGCGCCTCGGCGATGACCTCCGCCGAGGCCAGCGCCGGGTTGTTCAGCTGGGCCTGGACCGTGCGCGTCCAGCCCTTGGTCCGGTCGGCGAGGACCAGGGTGAAGTGCCCGGACCCGCCGTAGGAGACCGAGGCCTGCATAGCGTCGCCGGGCGAGATCGGGCCCGCGACGTCGACCGGCGCGCCGGGGTACATCTCGTACCAGGCGGAGTAGACCGCGTGGCCGCCGGAGCAGTCCGACTCGGTGCCGATCTGCTCGACCGAGTTGCTGCCGTCGCCGTCCAGCCCGATCCAGAACGAGGCGTACGTGTTCTGCGACCGGCAGGAGACGGCCGGCTCGGTCCAGCCGGCGCTCACGGAGGTGAAGCCGCCGCCGGTGGCGACATAGCCGGCCCAGTTCCCTGATGTGCTGTTCCGGATGTCGTGGCGGAACGCCGAGGGCGTTCGGTGCACGACGCCCGCGGACGCCGGAGTGGCGGCGAGGGCTGCCGTCATCGCGCCGGCGAGCGCCACGGCGGCCGCAGTCCGGCGGCGGGAAGAAGACATCCGGTGTCTCCAATCTCTGTGAGCTGAGATGGAGACTAGGTAACTGTTTTGCAGATGTCTGCCTTAAATGGCGCGAAAGCCGGATTCGCCATGATTCGCCCTACTTCGCTGCCGCCGCGCCCGCTCAAGCCTCGCCGGTTCCCCGCCGCGAGTGGGAGGCCAGACCGCGCAGCATCAGATCGAGTCCGAACTCGAAGCGCCCGTCCGGGCCGCCGGTCTCGAACATCGGATCGGCCAGCGCCAGCATGTTCGGGAACGCCGCCGCGGGCAGGGTCTTGATATAGCCCTTCATCTCTTCGGCCCACGCCTCGACGTCCTCCTCGGAGGTGTCGCCGTGCAGCGTGTGCCGGATGTCGTCCTCGAAGACGCTCGCCACCACGTACAGCGTCACCACGTCCCCGGCCCACGCGGCGACCCGGTCCGGGAGTTCGCCCAGCCGCAGCACGCCCATGAAACCCTCGATCAGCCGCAGTCCGTTCGGGCCCATCGGGACCCGTCCGAGCAGGGCGCGGGCCAGGCCCGGGTGCGCCTGCAGGATGCGGCGCGTCTCGCGCATGGCGTCCCGAAGCTGCTCCACCCAGCGGTCCGGGTCCGGCGGCGGGAATTCCACGTCCGCGAAGACCCGGTCGATGCACAGCCTGAGCAGCTCTTCCTTGTTGGCGACGTGCGCGTACAGGGAGGCCGCACCGGTGCCCAGGTCCGCCGCGACGCGGCGCATGGACAGCGCCTCATAGCCGTCGGACTCCAGGACGCGCAGCGCCGTGGCGACGATCGCCTCCTGGCTCAGGGGCGTGCGCGCGGGCGCTTTGGCCTTGCGCGCGGTGCGCTCCCACGGCGGCGGGGGCGGGACCTCGGGGGTCCCGTTCGGGGCTGCTGGCTTGGCCATCGGGTCTGGCTCCCTTCCTTCACCGAACACTGTACGCCCCACGAACGACGTTCAGAAGCACGAACAGCGTTTGACTCGAACGCCGTTCGCGTGTAGAACGGTGTTCGTAGAACGGCGAACGTCGTTCGTGAGCGATCCGGCAGTGCGTCCGGAGTTCGCGATATAGCTTGACATCCGCACCACGAGATATATCGTGAACCTGGGGCTACCGAACGCCGTTCGCTCGTCTCGAACGATGTTCACCCAGACTTTCCTGTTCTGTCAGTTCCGTCCCGGAGGGGGACCACCATGACCAGCACCGTCGACACGAACCAGACCCTCGGCCACCCCGAGAGCTCCCCGCCCGACTCCGGGGGAGCCGCCGACAAGGCCACATCCAAGCTCGGCAGGGCCGTGATCCTGGCGCTGTTCGCCATCATCGGCGCCGACATCATGGACCTGCTCGACACCACGATCATGAACATCGCCAGCCCGGTCCTGCGCACCGACCTCGGCGCCTCGACCTCGGCCCTGCAGTGGATCGTCGCCGGCTACACGCTGGCCTTCGCGGTCATGCTGACCACCGGCGGCCGGCTCGGCGACGTCTTCGGCCGCAAGCGGATGTTCCAGGTCGGCATCTCAGGCTTCCTGCTCGGCTCGGTGCTGTGCTCGGTCGCGCAGACCTCGGGCGAGCTGATCGGCGCGCGCATCCTGCAGGGCGCCTTCGCCGCGGTGATGATCCCGCAGGGTCTGGGCATGCTGCGGGCGATGGTCCCGGCGGAGAAGATGAACTCCGTCTTCGGCATCTTCGGTCCGATGATGGGCCTGGCCGCGACCCTCGGCCCGATCCTGGGCGGCTGGCTGGTCGGCGCCGACCTGTTCGGGCTGAGCTGGCGCGCGATCTTCCTGGTCAACGTCCCGGTCGGGATCGCCGCCCTGGCGTTCGGCAGCAAGGTGCTCCCCAAGGACGATCACGCCGCCGACGGCGCCAAGCCCAAGCTGGACATCGTCGGCATGCTGCTGGCCACCGCCGGCGTCATGCTGCTGGTCTACCCGCTGGTCCAGGGCCGGGAGTCCGGCTGGCCGCTGTGGATGTTCGCCATGATGGCCGCCTCGATCCCGACCTTCGGCGTCTTCGCCCTGCACCAGCGCCGCCGCAACGCCGCCGGCCGCGACCCGTTCGTGGTGCCGACCGTGTTCCGCAAGCGCTCGTTCGTCAGCGGCATCGCGGTGCTGTTCGCCTTCTCGGCGGCGATGAGCGGCGTGTTCTTCGTCTACACCCTGTTCATGCAGATCGGCCTGCACTTCAGCGCCCTGCACGCCGGTCTGACCATGCTGCCCTGGTCCATCGGCACCATCGCCTCCATGGGCGCCTCCCAGGCGCTGATGCCCAAGGTCGGCCCGCGCCGCACCCTGCAGGCCGGCATGCTGGTGATGGCCATCGGCACGGTGATCGCGGCGCTGCTGGTGAACTCCTACGGCGCGACCACCACGACCTGGACGCTCGTCGCCCCGCTGCTGGTCTCCGGCATGGGCATGGGCCTGATCTTCGGCCCGATCTTCGGTACCGTCCTGGGCGACCTGGACGACGCCGAGGTGGGCTCGGCCTCGGGCCTGCTCAACGCGATGCAGCAGCTGGCCGGCGCGTTCGGGATCGCCGCGCTGGGCACGGTGTTCTTCGACAAGGCGGGCACGCTGATGACCAGCGTTCCGGCCGCCGCGACCCTGGTGTTCGCGATCAGCGCCGCCATCCTGGTGGTCGCCTGGGCCGCCGCCTTCAGCATGTCGAAGCACACGCAGGAGGCTGAGGGGCACTAAGCGACAGCGTTGCGGGCCGGCGTCACAGCGGCCCTTCCCCTCCAAGGAGTCCGAGGAAGGCTGGTCCTTCCTCGGCTCCGTTTTTCGATAGGCCCAGCGACCATTCCGCATGACCGAGGAGCCAGTCGCGGTAGGCGATCTCGGCGTTCTTCTCGCTGCCGCCGGGGACGACCGACAAGAAGTAGTCGATCTCTGAGAGCTCGTACTCGGCGTGGCACAGCGGGAACAGGTGCGGCAACGCCAAGGACTCGGCGCCGCTGACCGGCCGGGTCGCGGTGTAGCCGTGCAGGAACGACCGAAGCTGGCGCTCGGGGACGTTCGCCGGGCCGCCGTCGCGCAGGCCGACCCAGTCCACGGCGAACCGCTCGACGGCGATGGCCAGGTCGTAGGCGGCGGTGGTGCGGTCGGCGAGGCCGAAATCGAGGACCGAGGCGAGCATCAGGGTGTGACCGTCGCCCTCCCACAGCAGGTTCGTACCGTGCCAGTCGTTGTGGGTCCACAGCGGTGCGAGGTCGTCGAGGAACGGCGCCAGGCGCCGGTGGAACGGGAGCATGAGGCGCTCGACGTCGGAGCGCCAATCGCGGGCCGCCAGGAAGTCGGCGAGCTGCGGGCGCTGGTCTGCGATCAGCTCGATGGCCGCGATCGGATCGGCCGAACCGAAGATCGAGAACCCTGATTTCAACGGCCGCCAGGGCCGAGCCGGGGCGTCGTAGCCTTCGGCGGCGGTGTGCAGGCGGCCCAGCATCACGCCGGCCTCGCCGGGATGGAGCGGCTGATAGGGCGACCAGGAGAAGCTGCTCTGATACAGATCCTCGCCGGCGCCGACTTCCTGGACCTCGTAGAGGAAGTCGCCACGGACTGCGGCGGTGCGGGCTTCGGGGACCGGGATGCCGCGCTCGCGGAGGTGGTCCATGAAGCCGTGTTCCTCGGCCAGAGCCTCGGGGGTGCGCAGGGCCAAGGGCAACCGCTTCACGATCTGGTGCTGTCCATCGGCCAGGAGGACGCGGGCTGTCGTGGACAGCGGACGCGGGCTGCGCCACTCGATCTCGGCGATCTCCTCGCCGAGCACGGCTTCGACCTCCTCAGAGGTCAGGCTCGGCCAGTCGCGGCGGACGACCTCTTCGCTGCCCATGCCGAACACGAGGTCGTCGCCGTCCTGGCTCACGCGGTGCGCCGCCGGTCGAGCGCCACGATCGCGCCGGTGGCCAGCGCCGCGGCGGCGAAGGAGTACAGCGAGGCCGAGGCCCACCAGCCGGGGTGGACGTGGAGCCAGTCCTGGACGTGCATCCAGCCGTGCGCCCACCAGTCCACCGAGCCCGGGTTCAGGACCTGGTAGACCACGAAGCCCAGGGCCCACGGCAGCAGCATCGCCGGACGGGCCGGGGAGCGCTCGGTCAGGTCCCAGCGGCCCTGGCGTCCGCGGCCGAGAAAGTAGTCGACGCCGAGCACCGCGGCCAGCGGCACGAACACCGAGCCGATCAGCCCCAGGAAGTTCGCGAAGCCGCCGAGGTCGTGGACGAACAGCGCGATCACCGTCACCAGCGCGCCGACCCCGCCGGCCAGGATCCGCCGGTCCACCCGGGGCAGCAGGTTCTGGATCGACATCGCGGTGGAGTACACGTTCGCGAACGACTGGTCCGACTCGCGCAGCACCAGCACCAGAAAGAAGAGCCAGCCGGCGGTCACGCCGAGCATGGTGTGGAAGACGTCGGCGTCCGGCGCCTGCAGCAGCGCCACGATGCCGATCGCGTAGCACCAGAACTGCGTGATGCTGTAGCCCAGGACCGCCGCGCCGCCGGCCTGGCGGGAGCTGCGGGCGTGCCGCATGTAGTCGGCGGCCATCGGCAGGAACGACACCGACAGCGCGAGCGCGGCGTCCACGGCCGGGAAGAAGCCGCTCCAGGAGGTGCCGGTCTGGTGCGGGATCGGGTTCCGCAGCAGCTGGACCGTGAAGTAGAGCATGGCGACGGCGACCGCGCCGGTCACGTACTTGCGCAGGACGCGCAGGACCGCCAGCGGCCAGATCGCCATCGAGGTGCACAGCGCCCCGGCGGCGAGCACCACCAGCGGGCGGGGGATGCCGTGGGTGTGGGGCATGGCGTCCACGCCCTGCACGATGACCGTGATCTCGTACACGCCCCAGCCGATGAGCTGGAAGATGTTCGCCAGGCTCGGCAGCCAGGACAGCTTGGTGCCGAACAGCCCGCGCAGCACCGCCATTGCCGGCGCCCCGGTGCGGGTGCCGACCACGCCGGCCAGCGCGGTCATCATCATGCCGACGACCGTGCCCAGCGCGAGCGCCAGCAGGGAGGCCGGGACCGGCAGCGGCGAGTAGCCGGTGGGGATCAGGATCACGGCGGCGGAGGAGAACCCGATCAGGCTGACGCCCAGGTTCGCCCAGAACGCGGCCTGGTCGCTGAAGGACAGAGTGCGCGGCGCCTCGGTGGTGAGGTGCAGCGGCGCCTCGGCGGCGGGGGCGGCTTCGGCCGGCGTGGTGGTGGTCGTCATGGCGTGATTCATAGTACGGGGCGCGTGTACCGCTGTTCGAAGGGTGATCAGCGACGATGGCGCCCGCGATCGGCGACGTAGGCTGGAGCTGTGCCGCCGACGATCGCCTCCCTGCTCGCCGACCGACCTCTGGGCCTGCGTCTGCTCACCGCCGAAGGGCCGGCCGGGGACACCTCGCGCGAGGTGCGGTGGGTGCACACCACCGAGCTGAACGACCCGGCGCCGTTCCTGGAAGGCGGCGAACTGCTGCTGACCACCGGGCTGCGGCTGGCCGACCCCGGGTTCGACCTCGAGGCCTTCCTGTCGGGACTGGTACGCGCCGGGGTCGCCGGGCTGGGGTTCGGCGTCGGGCTCAACAACGCCGCGGTCCCGGATCGGTTCGTCGCCGCGGCGTCGGCGCACGGCCTGCCGGTCCTGGAGGTACCGAAAGCCACGCCGTTCATCGCGATCGCGAAGTCGGTGTCGAAGGCGCTGGCGGTCGAGGAGTACCGCGCCCTCACCGAGGGGTATCGGACGCAGCAGGAACTGGTGAAGTCGGCGCTGGCGCACGAGCCGCAGCGCTCCCTGGTCCGCTCGCTGGTGCGCGGGCTCGGGCCCGGAGCGTGGGCGATTCTGGCCGGCGCGGACGGCGCGGTTCTGCACAGCGCGGGACCGGTACCCGGCCTGGACCTGGCGCCGGAGCTGGCCCGGCTGCGCGGCGGGACGCTGCCCAGCAGCGCGTCGATCCTCACCGAATCAGGGCACGTCGAGGTGCACGCGCTCGGGGCGGGCAAGCGGGTCATGGGCTTCCTGACCGTCGGGCTGCTGGAGCGCACGAGCGGGCCGGACACGACCGGCCGCCAGATCCTGGCCGTCGCGCTCACCCTGCTCACGCTCGGGGTCGAGCAGCCGACCAAGGACGTGACGGTCGCCGAGCTGACGCTGCGCCGCGCAGTGGTGCGGCTGCTGCTGGCCGGATACGTGGATGCGGCGTACGAAGCCGCGGGGGAGCTGCGCGTGCCATTGCCGCCGGAACCGGTGCGGATCGCGCGCGACTCCGTGCGCGACGAGGCGGTGTCGGACCGCGTGTTCGTGCTCGAAGAGGACGGCGAGCGCGTGCTGGTCGCCCCGGCCGACTTCGAGGGCTTCACCGGCGGCGTCTCGGACGCGATCGGCTATGCGGACTTCGGGCGCGGCTACCGGCAGGCCGGCGAGGCGCTGGCGACCGCGCGCAAGAGCGGACGGCCGACGGTGTACTTCGCGGAGTCCGGCTCGGGACTGGAGTCGCTGTTCGCGGACCAGGGCGTCCGCGACTTCGCAGCCGGGCTGCTGCGGCCGCTGGTCGAGGCGGACCGCGCCGAACTGGTGCCGACGCTGCGTGCCTGGCTGTCGCACAACGGTCAGTGGGACTCCGCGGCTGCGGAGCTGGGGGTGCACCGGCACACGGTGCGGGCTCGGATCGCGCGGGCCGGGGAGCTGTTGGACAAGGATCTGACCGCCAACGACTCGGCGGATGCGCGGATGGAGCTGTGGTTCGCGCTGCGGGTGCGCGAGGGGCACTAGGCCGCAAGGCAGTAGGCAGGCCGTATGCGCCGACCGGAAATGCGGTCGCGTCGCAGTTCTCGGAAGTGATTAGGTCGGGGGATGGCCGTCCAGCTTGTCGCCCTCTGCATCGACGCGCACGACCCGCTCCGGCTCGCCCGCTTCTGGGCCGGGGTCTTGGGCTGGGAACAGGCCGATGACCCCGAAGGCATCGCGCTGAACCCCAACGACGACACGGGATTCCGGCTGCGCTTCCTGCCGTCAGAGGCGGAGAAGGTCCAGCAGAACCAGATGCACTTCGACCTGACGAGCGCGTCCCCGGAGATGCAGCGGCAGACCGTCGCTCGGGCGCTGGAACTCGGCGGTCGGCACCACGACGTGGGTCAGGGCCCGGATGCGACGCATGTGGTGCTCGCCGATCCGGAGGGCAACGAGTTCTGCGTGATCGCGGCGGGCAACAAGTTCCTCGCCGAATGCGGCTTCGTCGGAGCGCTGGCGAGCGACGGTTCGCAGGAGGTGGGCTACTTCTGGAGCCGAGTGCTGGACTGGCCTCTGGTCTGGGACCAGGACCAGGAGACCGCGATCCGGTCCCCGCACGGCGGTCCGAAGATCACCTGGGGCGGTCCGCCGTTCGCCGCGAAGCCCGGACGAAACCGGCTGCGCTTCGACCTCGCCGTCGTCGGCGATCGCCAAGCCGGCAGCGGATTGAATACGGAGCTTGACCGCCTGGTGTCGCTCGGCGCCGCCCGCACCGGCGCCGCTCCCGGTCCGCTCGGCGAGGTGGAGATGACCGACCCCGACGGCAACGAGTTCACCGTGTGGCCCTGATGGCGCAGCCTGTCTTCCGGACTGGCCATCGCGTACACCAGCGCCGCCGCCCGCCCGCGCCTACTCTGAGTCCCATGACTGAGCAGGCAACGCCCTTCTGGATCGCGGGTAAGCAGGTCACGGGAACCGACAGCTACGAGGTGCGCTCGCCGTACGACGGCCGCCTGGTGGCGACGGTCTCGGTGCCGACCGAGGAGCAGGTGGAGCAGGCGGTGGAGGCGGCCGTCGCGGCCGCCAAGGAGACCGCCGACCAGCCCGCCTTCGTCCGAGCGGCCGCGCTGGACCACGTCTCGCGCCGGATCGCCGAGCGCGCCGAGGAGATCGCGGCGCTGATCACCGCCGAGAACGGCAAGCCGCTGAAATGGGCCAAGGCCGAGGTCGGCCGCGCCGTCTCGGTCTTCCGCTGGGCCGCCGAGGAGGCGCGCCGCTTCAACGGCGAGATGCAGCGCCTGGACACCGACGCCAACGCCGCCGGCCGCACCGCCATCACCCGGCGCTTCCCGCGCGGGCCGGTGCTGGGCATCGCGCCGTTCAACTTCCCGCTGAACCTGGTGGCGCACAAGGTCGCCCCGGCGATCGCGGTCGGCGCGCCGATCGTGCTCAAGCCGGCGCCGGCCACCCCGCTCAGCGCCCTGCTGCTCGGCGAGCTGCTGGCCGAGACCGACCTGCCGGCCGGCTCCTGGTCGGTGCTGCCGGTGCCGAACGGCCGGATGACCGGGCTCACCGCCGACCCGCGGCTGCCGGTGGTCAGCTTCACCGGCTCCGGCCCGGTCGGCGAGATGATCCAGGCCGCGGTCCCGCACAAGCACGTCACCCTGGAGCTCGGCGGCAACGCCGCGGCCGTGGTGATGGCCGACTACTCCTCGGAGAAGGACCTGGACTGGGCCGCGCAGCGGATCGCAGCCTTCTCCAACTACCAGGCCGGGCAGTCCTGCATCTCGGTGCAGCGGGTCTTCGCCGACCGCGCGGTCTACGACAAGCTGGTCGAGAAGGTCGTCGCGGCCGTCGAGGCGCAGAAGACCGGCGACCCGGCCGACGGCGCGACCGACGTCGGCCCGATGATCAGCACCGCCGCCGCCGAGCGCGTCGAGGCCTGGGTCGAGGAGGCCGTCGGCGCCGGCGCCACGCTGCTGACCGGCGGCGTCCGCGACGGCGCCAGCTACGAGCCGACCGTCATCGCCGGCGCCCCGGCGCGCTCCAAGGTGGTGACCGAGGAGGTCTTCGGCCCGGTGCTGGTGGTGCGCGCCTTCGACGGCGCGGACGAGGCGGTCCGCCTGGTCAACGACTCGCAGTTCGGCCTTCAGGCCGGCGTCTTCACCAACGACCTGCACACCGCGTTCCGGATGCACCGCGATCTGGAGGTCGGCGGGGTCATCATCGGCGACGCTCCTAGTTTCCGCGCGGACCAAATGCCGTACGGTGGTGTGAAGGGCTCCGGTGTGGGCCGCGAAGGCGTCAGGTACGCCATGGAGGACTACACATATGAGCGCGTACTGGTGCTGACCGGGATCGACCTGTAGCGATCCCCGGCGGCAGACCAGGACACGCTCGGCCCCCTGATCCGGTTCCCTCACCGGGATCAGGGGGCCGTTTCCGTGCCGGGCAGATCGCTACGCCTGGATTCCCGCCGCCCGCGCGTCGGCGTGCACGCCCTCGTGGAACGACGGGTACTGCGGCTGCCACCCGAGCTGGTCCTTGGCCTTGGCGTTGCTGACGATCCAGCGGCCGGTGATGAAGCAGTGCAGGTACGGCATCGGCTTGGTCAGCCAGGCCGGGACGGTGCGCGGGGTCTTGGTCCCGAAGTCCTTCGCGATCTCCAGGGCGACGTCCGCGAACGGCGCCGGGGCGTCGTCCACGACGTTGTACGCCTCGCCGCCCTTGCCGCGCTCCACCGCGGCCACGGTCGCGCTCGCCGCGTCGGCGAGGTGGACGAAGGAGTTGGTGCCGGCCTTGACGAGCGGCATCTTGCCGGCCTGCAGGCCCTCCACATAGGCGTTCGTCGCCGGGCCGCCGTAGAACAGGCCGTAGCGCAATGCGATGCCGTCTATGCCGGGCTCGGAGAAGGCGATCTGCTCGTTGCGCAGCATCGCTTCGCCGTGACGGGCGAACGCCCTGCGCGGGGAAGGCCCGAAGAAGGCGTCCTCGGTGATGCGGCCGGGACCGAGGTCGCCGTATCCGTAGCCGAAGATCATCGACTGGGTCAGGAAGCGGGTGGCGCCGGTCGCCTTGGCCGCCGCCATCAAGTTCTCGGTGCCGACCGTGCGCAGGGTGTTGGTGACGTCCATGTCCTTGTTGCGCATCGGCGGCTTCTTCAGGGCTGTCAGCTGGCTGATGACGGCGTCGAAGTGGTGGCCCTCGACCGCCGCGAGCAGCTCGGCGCGGTCCATGACGTCGGCGACGACCGTGCCGGCGCCCATCGCCTCGATGGCGCGGACTCCGTCCGGGGTGCGGGTGATGCCGACGACTTCGTGGCCCGCGTCGATCAGGGCCGGAGTGAGGACGCGGCCGAAGACGCCGCTGGCACCGGCGAGCAGGATACGCATGGTGAGCTCCTTGGAATCGGCGGGCGGCGCTTCTCGGCCGCTGTCGATGGCAAGGACGGGCTCGGTCCCGGATCTGTGACACGTGCCCGTGTGTCCTGGCTCACACTCTGTTACCGCAGGTCAGGGTGGGTCAGCCCGAGCCGGGGCGGCTCGGGCTGACGCGGCGAGCCTCAGCCCGCGTCACCCTCCAGCTCGCGCACCCCGCTGAGCTTCTCGGGGTTGGCCATGGCGAAGACCGTGCGGATCCTGCCGTCCTCGGCCAGGTCCAGCGAGTAGACGTAGAGCACCTTGTCGTCGGCGAACGCGATGATCGCCGGATCGCCGTTGACTCCGGCCGGCGAGATCTCGATACGGATGTTCACGCCGTCTTCGATGTACTTCGCGTACTTCGTGGCGATGCCCATCAGGAACCGGGCCACGTGGTCCAGGCCGACCACCGGACGCGTCGCCGCGGTGACCACGCCGCCGCCGTCGGAGATGACCGTGACCTCCGGGGACAGCAACTCCAGCAGCGGCGCGACGTCGCCGCCGACGCACGCCGCCAGGAAGCGCTCGGCGATGCCGTGCCGCTTCACGTCGTCCAGCGGGTAGCGCGGGCGCTTGTCGTGGACGTGGGCGCGGGCCCGGACCAGCAGCTGGCGCACCGCGGCCTCGGTGCGGTCCAGCATCGCGGCGATCTCGGCGAAGCTGTAGTCGAAGGCCTCGCGCAGCACGAACACGGCGCGCTCCAGCGGCGAGAGCGTCTCCATCACCAGCAGCATGGCCAGCGAGACGGTGTCGTCCAGGACCACGCGGTCGGCGGCGTCCGGGGCGCTGTCGGCGCCGTCCCGGGTCAGCACCGGCTCCGGGAGCCAGGGCCCGACGTAGGACTCCTTGCGGGTCTGCGCCTTGCGGAGCTGGTCGATGGCCAGCCGGGTCGTCACGGTGACCAGGAAGGCCTTCGGGTCCTCGACCGAGGCGTAGTCGGCGGCGCTCCAGCGCAGCCACGCGTCCTGCACGACGTCCTCGGCGTCGCTCCAGCGGCCGAGCACGCGGTAGGCCACGGACGTCAGCAGCCTGCGGTGGTCGTTGAAGGCCTCGGCGGCTTCGGCGTCGTCCCACGTAGGAAGGTCCTGCTCCACGCCGACCAGCCTATTACCACGGTGGGCATGGACGCTTGGCGCCCTCGGGCTTACCGTGCGCGCATGCCAGCTGAGAAGAAGATCGCGATGGTGACCGGCGGGGCGAGCGGGATCGGCCGGGCGACCGCGGAGCTGTTCGCGGCGCGGGGCGCGGCGGCGGTCGTGGTGGTGGACCGGACCGACACCGGGGAGTATTCGGGACCGGAGACGGTCGAGCTGATCCGGAAGGCCGGCGGCACGGCGCTGTTCGTGCGCGCGGACGTGTCGGTGGAGGCGGAGGTCGAGGCGGCTGTCGGCGCTGCCGTCGCCGAGTACGGCCGGCTGGACGCCGCGGTGAACTGCGCCGGGGTCGCCGGGACCGGGGCGAAGATCGGGGACACCGCGCTGGAGGACTGGAACCGGGTCCTGGGCGTCAACCTGACCGGGGTGTTCCTGTCGCTGAAGCACGAGATCCGCGCGATGCTGCCGAACCGGTCCGGGACGATCGTGAACATCGCGTCGGCCGCGGGGCTGGTCGCGGTGCCGTACCTGTCGCCGTACTGCTCGTCGAAGCACGGCGTGCTCGGGCTGACGAAGACCGCGGCCCGCGAGTACCGGAACGCCGGGCTGCGGATCAACGCGATCTGTCCCGGCGTCGTCGACACCCCGATGATCCACACCTCGGCGCAGGAGCGGCCGGCGGTGAACATGCAGGCGCGGGAGAACACCGGCGGATTCGTGGGGCAGCCGGAGCAGATAGCCACGGCGGCGGTGTGGCTGTGCTCGCCGGAGGCGTCGTTCGTCAACGGCGAGTCCATGGTCGTCGACGGCGGCACGATCACGCGGTAGAGCGGCGCCGGTCGGGGGTCGGTAGCGTGTGGGCATGCGCATAGACCTGCACGCCCACACCACCGCCTCCGACGGGACCTTCGAGCCGGCCGAGCTGGTCGGGATGGCCGAGGCGGCCGGCCTGACCGTGGTGGCGATCACCGACCACGACGGCACCGCCGGCTGGTCCGAGGCGCGTCGGGCGCTGCGCTACGGTCACGAGGCCGGGGTCTGGTCGCATATCCAGAACGTCGTGCCGGGCGTGGAGATCTCGTGCAAGATCCACGGGATCGGCCTGCACCTGCTCGGGTACATGTTCGACCCCGAGCACCCGGAGCTGGCCGCCGCGCTGGCCGAGATCCGCGAGTCCCGGACGCACCGCGCCGAGGCGATGGTGGTGAAGGCGCGCGAGCTCGGCGCGCCGATCACCTGGGAGCGCGTCCAGGAGATCGCCGACGGCGGCGTGGTGGGACGCCCGCACGTGGCCTCGGCCCTCGTCGAGGCGGGCGTGGTGACCTCGGTCGACGCGGCGTTCACCCCGGACTGGCTCGGCGAGGGCGGCCGCGCGCGGGTGGAGAAGCTGGACATGGCGCCGGTCCAGGCGATCGCGCTGGTCAAGGCGGCCGGCGGCGTGACGGTGATGGCGCATCCGATGGCCTGGCGGCGCGGTCCGGTGGTGTCCGAGGCGGACATCGCGGCGTTCGCCGAGGCCGGGATGGACGGCATCGAGATGAACCACCCGGACCACGGACCGAAGGAGCGCGACCAGGTGCGTGCCCTGGCGAAGGAGCTGGGACTGCTGACCACCGGCTCCTCGGACTGGCACGGTTCGCGCAAGACGACGCGGCTCGGCGCCGAGACCACGGACCCTGAGGTGTACGAGGAGCTGGTGGCGCGGTCGAGCGGGACTCAGCCGTTCTGAGCGGGCTGGTTCGACTCAGCCGTCTGAATCGGCTGCGCTGAAGCTGGTCGTCCTGAGTCAGTCGTTCCGAATCAGCTGTTCCGAATCAGCCGTTCCGCGCCCAGAAATCGACGAGCAGCTGCGCGGTCGCCGGCGGGTTCTCGGCGGCGGGGGAGTGCGCGGCGTCCTCGATCAGCACGAGGTCGGTCCCCAGCTGCGTGGCCATCTCCTTCTGCAACTGGACCGGCCACGCGTCGTCGCCGACCCCCGCCGCGACCAGGAGCGGCAGACCGGCGGCGGCGAGTTCGGCGGTCCGGTCGACGGCGCTCAGGATCGAGGTGCCCATGCCGGCGAGCATCGCGGTGCCGTTGTTCTCGAAACGCTGCTGCAGGAAGGCGCGGACCGCCGGGTCGCGGTGCTGCGGCGCGCCCTCGGCGACGGAGATCTTCTGCATCTCGGCCCAGATCTCGGCCGAGGTCATGAATCCGGCGGCGGCGACCAGGAGCGTCGCCTGCTCGGCGGAGCGACCGGGGATGGCGGCCGGACCGGAGTCCAGGAGCGCGAGGCTGCGGACGCGGCCGACGTGGGACAGGGCGTATTCGCGTGCCACGAGGCCGCCGAAGGAGTGGCCCATGATGTGCACCGAGGCCGAGGTGTCGTCGGTGAGCCCGTCGATGACGTCGGCCAGGTCGGCGGCGAGCTGCGGGAGCGTGTACGCGCTCGGATCCTCCGGCCCGGCCGACTCGTTCTGTCCTCGCTGATCGAGGGACACGACCTCGTAGCCGGCCTCCGCGAGCGGCGTCATGACCGCGATGAAGTCTTCCTTCGACCCGGTGAAACCGGGCACCAGCACCGCTGCCCCGAGCCGGGTCACCCCGGCGGGCGGGGTCGCGCGGAGCGCGGCGAGCGGCCCGCCCGCGGTCGGCAGCTGGACCGCGACGGTGAAAGGCGGCAGGTCGACGAAGGGCGGCGTGCTCATGGGGATGAGATTAGTTGACCGGCGGCGGGCGTCGCAGAACCGGCTCCGGTATCAGGACTTCGGGACGCGGCGGAAAAGCCGGCGGCCCGAGCCTCGTGATGAGGTCTCGGGCCGTCGGCCGGGGTGACTTTAGGAGTTGTAGTTGCCGGTCACCGCGACGCCGGTGGCGGTGAGGCCCTCGGCGTCGGCGAGGGCGCGGCGGGTGCGCTTGGGCTTGCCGGGGTCGGCTGCGCCCACGCTCACCTCGACGGTCTCCGCGACCGCGGTGGCCGACCGGCCGCGGGACCGCGTGCGCTTCGGCTCGGCGGTCTCCTCGACGGCGGTGGCGGTGTCAGCGGTCTGCTCGGCCGCGTTGGCGCGGCTGCGCGGGCCCGCCTGCTTCGGCAGGGTGACCTCGGCGGTGGCCGGCTCGGTGACGAGCGCGGCTTCCTCGGTCTGCTCGGCCTCCGGCTTCCGGCTGCGCGAACGGGTCCGCTTCGGCTTCTCGGACTCCTCCGCGCTCGGCAGAGCCGCGGTGTCGGCCTCGGCCTCGGCGGTGGCGTCGGCAGTGGCGTCGGTGGCGATGCTGCTCGCCTCGGCGGCGTTCGCCCGGCTCCGGGTCCGCGTGCGCTTCGGCTTCTCGGTCTCGTCGGTGCTCGACGGGGCGGTCGCGGGGTCGGCGTCGGCGGTCACCGGGGTGGTGTCCGCGACGTCGGCGGCGACGGCGCTCGTCTCGTCCGCGTTCGACCGGGTGCGGGTCCGCGTGCGCTTCGGCTTCTCAGCCTCGTCTGCGGCGGTCTCGATGACAGCGCTGGCGTCGGCGACGGCGACAGTGCCAGCCTCGGCGGACTCGGTCGCCATGGTGTCGAGCTTGGCTCCGCCGCGGCTGCGCGTCCGGGTGCGGCTGCGCTTCGGCCGCTCGGCGCCGGACGTGTCGTCCAGCACCTCGTCGGCTGCGTCCGAGGCGGTCAGCGCGTCCTCGGCGCCCACCATCTCGTCGCCGCCGCGGCGGGCGCCGCGGGTGCGCACCCGCTCTCGCTTGGGGCGGGCGGGCCGCTCGGCGGTGCGCGTCGTGGTGGTGGCACGGGCCCGCGCGCCGGCGCCGCGGCCGGTCTCACCCAGGTCCTCGACCTCCTCGGCGGCCAGGCCGGCGCGGGTCTGTTCGGACTTCAGCAGCCGGCCCTTGGCGTCGGCCGGGATGCCGAGCTCCTTGAAGAACCACTCCGAGGTCGAGTAGGTCTCGCGCGGCTCGTGGAAGTCGAGTCCGAGGGTCTTGTTGATCAGGTTCCAGCGCGGGACCTCGTCCCAGTCCACGAAGGTGACGGCGATGCCCGACGCGCCCGCGCGGCCGGTCCGGCCGATGCGGTGCAGGTAGGTCTTGTCGTCCTCGGGGCACTGGAAGTTGACCACGTGCGTGACGCCTTCGACGTCGATGCCGCGGGCCGCCACGTCGGTGGCCACCAGGACGTCGACCTTGCCGTTGCGGAAGGCGCGCAGCGCCTGCTCGCGGGCGCCCTGGCCGAGGTCGCCGTGGACCGCGGCGGCGGCGTAGCCGCGCGATTCCAGCTCCTCGGCGACCTTCGCGGCGGTGCGCTTGGTGCGGCAGAAGACCATGGTCAGGCCGCGGCCCTCGGCCTGCAGCATGCGGGCCAGCATCTCGGTCTTGTCCAGCGCGTGCGCGCGGTAGATCCACTGGGTGGTGTTGGCGACGGTGGTGCCGGTGTCGTGCGGGTCGGCGGCCCGGATGTGCGTCGGGCGGCTCATGTACTGCCGCGCCAGCGCGATGACCTGGCCGGGCATGGTCGCCGAGAACAGCAGGGTCTGGCGGTCCTTCGGGACCTGGGTGACGATCCGCTCGACGTCCGGCAGGAAGCCGAGGTCCAGCATCTCGTCGGCCTCGTCCAGGACCAGCATGCGCACCCCGGACAGGTCCAGGTGGCCCTGCTTGGCCAGGTCGAGCAGCCGGCCGGGGGTGCCGACGACCAGGTCGACGCCCGCGGACAGCGCGGCGATCTGCGGCTCGTAGGCGCGTCCGCCGTAGACGGACTGCACGCGGGCGGCCATCACCTTGCCGGCGGCGGCCAGGTCCTCGGTGACCTGGACGGCCAGCTCGCGGGTCGGCACGACCACCAGGCCGAGCGGCCGGCCCGGGATGCCGACCGGCACCGGGCCGGAGGGCTTGCGGCCGCGCCCGCGGGGACGGCGTCCGCCGCCGCGTGCGGAGCCGGCGCCGGTCGCGGCGGGAGCCGTGGCGGTGTCGGCGTCAGGGGTGGCGGCGTCGGTGTCGGCCTCGGCCGGCACGGCGGCCTCGTCCAGCGTCCCGACGGCGGCGTTCTCCGCGGCGGCCGCGGCGATGGCGAGCTCGCGCACCATCCGCTGCAGGACCGGGATGCCGAACGCCAGCGTCTTGCCGGTGCCGGTCTTCGCCTGGCCGATCACGTCGGCGCCGGTGAGCGCGACGGGGATGGTCGCGGCCTGGATCGGGAACGGCGTGATGATGCCGCCGGCCGACAGGGCCTCGGCGATCCGCTCGTCCACGCCCAGGTCGCGGAAGGTCTTCTCGACGACCTCGGGCGTGGCCTCGGGGGCCGCCTCGGCGGTCGTCTCGGGGGTGGTGACCTCGGCGGAGGTCTCGGGGGTGGTCTCGGCCGTGCCGGGACCTTCGTCGATGTCGTTCGTGACAGCGCTGATGATGTATGCCTCTTCTGTTGAGCGGCAACTGCGCGAGGGGCCAGCACGGTGCTAGGTGTGCTGCTTGCGTACGTGCTCGCGTCGACCCCGGTGATCAGACTTCCGGAGGAGCGAGCGACCTCGCGGCTTTGTGGGGATCCACGGTGGATCCGGTCTGCCGCAGTGGGTCGGAGCCGATCGGGCCACCGACCGGGCATCCTGCTAGTCACGGACAGTGTACCCGACGGAAAAGACCTGAATACACTGCCCCTATGACTTCCCCGGCGACAGCCATGTCCTATGAGATCGCGGTCACTGACTTTCTGGGATTGGTCGCATACGGAGAGCTCACGGCGTTCGAGCGCCTCGCCGCCGACTCCGGACTGGCACCGACTCTGGACGGCAAAGCCCAGGTCGCAGGCATGGCGGCGGCGGAATTCGACCACTTCCGGCGGGTCCGGGACCGGCTGACCGAACTCGGCGCCGACCCGACCGAGGCGATGGAGCCCTTCGCCGCCCCGGTCGACGCCTTCCACGAGCACACCAAGCCCTCGGGGTGGCTGGAATCACTGGTCAAGGCCTACATCGGCGACACGCTCACCGCGGACTTCTACCGCGAGGCGGCGCGCTACCTGGACCCGGAATCGCGGACGGTGGTCGAGGGCGTGCTGGAGGACCTGGGACACAGCGCGTTCGTCGTGGAACACGTGCGCGCGGCCATCGAGAAGGACCCGAAGATCGCCGGCCGACTGGCCCTGTGGGGTCGCCGGATTATGGGGGAAGCACTTACACAGGCGCAGCACATCGCGGCTCGGCGCGCGGCGTTGGCGGCGCTCTTGGCCGGGCTGCTGTCGGCGCCGGACTGCGACACGGCGGTGGATCTGGCCGAGGTCGGGAAGATGCTGACGCGGCTGACCGAGGCGCATGGGGCGCGGATGGCGACGCTGGGGCTCAGCGCCTAAAAGACTTCGCGGGTCAGCACGGAAAAGCGCCGCTCGGGGGAGCGGCGCGATTGTTCGGCACGGCCGACGGCTCAGGATCCCTCGCCCTCGCCTCTGGTCCGCTGCCAGCTCGTGATGGCCATGACCAGCAGTGCGGCCAGGGCGACGCCGAGCAGGGTGGCGACGAGGGTGTGCCCGTCGCCGAGGATCGCGTGGATGACGGAGCCGCCGCCGACCGCCCCGACCACGCCGACGACCGCGGTCATCCAGGTCGCCATCGGGGTGCCGTCCTTGACGACGGCGCGGCCCAGGGCGCCGATGCCCAGCCCCAGGGCCGCCAGCCACAGCAGTGTGAAAAAGGACATACGCCCCTTTTACCCCACCGGCACCGTGCGAATCGGGTCAGATCGCCCCGAAGCCGACGCGGCGGCCGGTGGGCTCGCCGAGCTCGACATAGGCGATCTTGCTCCCCGGGATCAGGACCTTGCGGTCCTTCTCGTCGGCCAGGGTCAGGACGCCGCCGTCCTTGAGCGCGGCGGCGACCGCGGCCTCGACCTCTTCGGCGGACAGGTTGGACTCCAGGTTCAGCTCGCGGGCCGTGTGCTGGATGCCGATCTTGATTTCCACGAAGGCTTCCTTAAGTGCTCGAGTGCAGGGGCGGCCGTGCCGGAACGCCGGCGGGTGTCCCGCCGACGGTCCAAGCGTGCCAGCTATCTAGACAGAATCCTTGCGCGGGAAGTTCCCGATGCCGCGCCACGCCAGCTGCGACACGATCCGTGCCGCGGCGTCGCGGGGGATCTGGCCGCCGCCGCTGGACAGCCAGTACCGGGCCGTGACGTGCGCGATCCCGGTCAGGCCGACGGCCAGGAGCATCGACTCCTCGTCCGACAGGCCGGTGTCGGTCGCGATGACGTCGCGGATCGCCTCGGCGCACTCCTGGGTGACGCGCTGGGTGCGCTCGCGGACCGCCGCCTCGTTGTTCAGATCGGACTCGAAGACCAGGCGGAAGGCGCCGCTCTCGTGCTCGACGTAGTCGAAGTAGGCGCCGATGGTCGCGGCCACGCGCAGCTTGTTGTCGGTGGTGGAGTCCAGGGCGAGGCGGACCTGGGTGACCAGGGCGTCGCAGTGTTTGTCCAGCAGCGCCAGGTAGAGCTCGAGCTTGCCCGGGAAGTGCTGGTAGAGCACCGGCTTGCTGACACCCGCGCGCTCGGCGATGTCGTCCATCGCGGCGGCGTGGTAGCCCTGCGCGACGAAGACCTCCTCGGCCGCACCGAGGAGCTGGTTGCGGCGGGCGCTCCGAGGCAGCCGGGCGGACCGTTGCCGGGACGTGGCGCTGTCGGCGTAGGCGGCGTCGGTAGTGGTCATGGTCAGCAGTCTACGCGCGAGTAGGTTGTTTCCACCCGGACGGACCGGAACCGGATCGCGAGGGGAACCCCGTACCGATCACGCTCGGGATCCCGCCGCCGATCACGGCGCCGTTTCCGCCGCCGACCCCGCCCCTCGGCCGGGATCTCGGTAAATGGACGAGCGGTCCGGGAATCGAGCAGGGCGTGCGACGGTTGTCGTTGGATGCCGCGGATTACCCCAGGCGCCTCGAAGACTTCTCTGGGAGCTGTTGTGAGCAACCTACCCCCGCTGGTCGAGCCGGCCGCCGACCTGACCGTGGAAGAGGTGCGCCGCTACTCGCGCCACCTGATCATCCCCGACGTGGGCATGGCCGGCCAGAAGCGGCTGAAGAACGCCAAGGTCCTGTGCGTCGGCGCCGGAGGGCTGGGCTCCCCGACGCTGCTGTACCTGGCCGCCGCCGGCGTCGGCACGCTGGGCATCGTCGAGTTCGACGTGGTCGACGAGTCCAACCTGCAGCGCCAGGTCATCCACGGCCAGAGCGACATCGGCCGCTCCAAGGCCGAGTCCGCGCGCGACTCGATCACGGAGATCAACCCCCTGGTGCGGGTCAACCTGCACGAGGAGCGCCTGGACTCCACGAACGTGATGGAGCTGTTCGCGCAGTACGACCTGATCGTCGACGGCACGGACAACTTCGCGACCCGCTACCTGGTCAACGACGCCTGCGTCCTGCTGAACAAGCCCTACGTCTGGGGCTCGATCTACCGCTTCGACGGCCAGGCCTCGGTCTTCTGGTCCGAGTACGGACCGTGCTACCGCTGCCTGTACCCCGAGCCCCCGCCGCCGGGCATGGTCCCCAGCTGCGCCGAGGGCGGCGTCCTGGGCGTCCTGTGCGCCTCCATCGGCTCCATCCAGGTGAACGAGGCCATCAAGCTCCTGGCCGGCATCGGCGAACCGCTGGTCGGCCGCCTGATGATCTACGACGCCCTGGAGATGACCTACCGCCAGGTGAAGGTCCGCAAGGACCCCGACTGCGCGGTCTGCGGCGAGCACCCGACCGTCACCGAGCTGATCGACTACGAGGCCTTCTGCGGCGCCATCTCCGAAGAGGCGGCCGACGCGGCCAAGGACTCGACCATCACCGTCACCCAGCTCAAGGAGTGGCTCGACACCGACGAGAAGATCCAGCTCATCGACGTCCGCGAGCCCAACGAGTACGAGATCGTCAACATCCCCGGCGCCACCCTGATCCCCAAGGGCGAGTTCCTCATGGGCACCGCCCTGGAGAAGCTCGACCCGACCAAGCGCATCGTCCTCCACTGCAAGAGCGGCGTGCGCAGCGCCGAAGCCCTCGCCGTCGTCCACGCGGCAGGCTACAAGGACGCCGTCCACGTCGGCGGCGGCGTGCTGGCTTGGGTGAACCAGATCGAGCCGGAGAAGCCTTCGTACTGATTGGCCTGATCGTCGCGCTTTGCCAAGAAGTCGGCCGCCGCCTCACTCGTGAGGCGGCGGCCGACTTCTTCTTGAGTTTCGTGACCGACTCGATCAGAGCTGGAGCTACAGCTCCCCACGCCTCGTCATGTAGTTGTACGCGATCCAGCCGGGTAGGACCGGCAGCCAGAAGGTCATGAGGCGGAACAGCAGGACGGCTGTGGTGGCCAGGCCGGTGTCGAGGCGGCCGAAGGTGGTCAGGGCGCCGATGAGGGCGCCTTCTACGCCGCCTACGCCGCCGGGGGTGGGGACGATGGAGCCGGCGGCTTGGGCGGTGAGGAAGACCACTGCTACGACGGCGAAGTTGATTTTGGCTGCTCGGTCGTCTGTGGCGGCGGCCTGGATGGAGGCCCAGAGGGCGAAGATGTAGAGGAGGGAGAGGATCACGGTGCCGCCGAGGCCTCGGGCGAGCTTGATGGGGTTCTGGGCGACGTCCATCAGGCGGGGGAGGATGCCGGCTACGAGGGGGCGGAGGCGGTTCACAGCGAAGCGGCGGAGTTGGGGGATGGTCGCGATCAGGAGGACCAGGAGGGCCAGGGCCAGGATGATGGCGATCAGGGTGGCGCTGGAGGCGTGGGAGCCGCCGCCGCTGTTGTCTCCGGAGCTGCCGGCGATGACGCCGAAGATCAGGATCAGCAGGAGGTGCTGGACCAGGCCCATGATCTGCTGGGCGCCGACTGCTGTCACCGCTGCGCGGGTCGGGAGGCCGGTGCGCTGGAGGTAGCGCGTGTTCACCGCGACGCCGCCGACTGCTGCCGGGGCGACCAGGGTGACGAAGGAGGCCGCCACCTGGGACAGGATCGTGCGTCCCCAGCTCAGCTTCTCTGGGACGAAGCCGTCCAGGGCCATTGCTGCGGCGACGTACGTCGCGACCGAGGCCAGCGCCACTGCGGCGGTCCACCACCAGTTCACGGCGGTGAGGCCGGACCAGGAGTAGTTCGACGCCAGCAGCAGGTACGCCGCGAGGGACAGGCCGACCGCGGAGAACAGGGCGCGCGGGCCGAACCGCTCCAGCTTCACCGGCTCCGGCTCGACCGAGGGGTGCAGTGCCTGGACCGCCTCCTGGAGGTTGTTCAGCAGTCCCTTCGACTTCTTCAGTGCGGCGCGGGTGTTGCGGGTCAGGATCACCGGTTGCAGCATCGGCAGGGCCGCGGCGACGTTGTCCTCGCCGAGGCGGGCCACGCCGGCGGCGACGCTGCGCTCGTGGCCGAAGTACAGGCTGGTCACGGTCAGCATCTCGGCGGTGTCCAGGCGGCGCGACAGCGTGCCCGCCGCGACCTCGCCGAGGCGCAGGTCGGTCAGCCAGGGCTGGCCGTCGTCGTCGATCAGGAAGGCGTGCGCCGACAGCCGGCGGTGCGCCAGCTGGTGCTCGTGGAGCTCGGCGAGCATCGACCAGAGCTGGCTGAGCAGCTCGTCGGTGAGTTCGCCCTCCTCCAACTGCTCCAGGGTGCGGCCCGGGACCAGCTCGTAGGCCAGCATGCCGGTGTCCGGTCCGAGGTCGCGCACGGCCAGCAGCCGGGGGGTGCGGATGTCGGCGGCGGTGACCGCGTAGGACATCAGCGCCTCCTGCTCCAGCATGCGGCGCAGGCTCAGCAGGTTGCGGCGCTGCGCCGGGCCGCGCAGCCGGGCGCGGCGGTAGAGCCGGTAGACCAGTCCGGCTGCCTGCTGGTCGCGGTCCAGCACGATGGCGTCGACGTCGCCGTGTCCGGCGGTGGCCACCGCGTAGCGCCGCACGTCCTCGGTGTCCGGCACGCGGCGGCACGACAGCGGGTCCAGCCGGGCGTCGGACAGAGCTTGATGGACCGCCTCGCCGGTGGGCCGGTCGTTGATCACCCCGCGGGCCCAGCGCCAGCCGAAGGCCACCAGGCGGCCCAGCAGCACGGTCTCGGCCAGGCTGATGATCGTCGCGTCGCCCTGGATCAGGGTGACCACGCCGTAGGCGATCAGCGCGATCCAGGTCGCGGTCTGGAAGTTGTGCCGGTTGGAGAACCCGATGATCGTCAGATACGCCACGACGGTCGTCAGGTAGATGTGGAACGCCGCGGTGTCCCCGGCGGCGTTGGTCGGCAGCGTCAGCGCGTCGCGGATGGCCTTCGGCGTGTGCGGCGAGGAGACGATGGCGTTCAGCCCGACCGCGGCCAGGTAGGCCATCGCCGCGGCCAGCACCGAGTCCACCACGCGCCGGGAGTCGCGCCGCAGCAACCGGTCGATCGCCAGCACGATGGGAACCACCGCGAGCAGAATCGACGTCACCGCCAGTACGAGACCCAACGGGAGTTTCTGGTCGGCGGACAGCTTGGAGATGTCCGATTCCGCGCCTCGGGTGGTGCCGCCGGCGACCATCCCGATGAGGAAGAACAGGAGCATGAACACGAAGCTGGCCACCGCGCGGAGCAGGTCCGCCGGGCGCCGTATGCGGCGTGGCTCTGGGGGTTCGTCGATGACCGGCGCGGGCAGCGCCGAACCGGGATTCAGCAGGCGCGCGCCGAGCGGGCCTGAGCTATCCTCGGTTCCGGATTCCCGCGGCGTACCGGGGCCGCCCGACCCGGCGGAGGGCAGGCTGACGGCAGGCGTGGCGGCCTCGACCGGACCTGGTCGGGCCGGCGAGGCGGTGCCGGGCTCCCCTGCCACTGTCCACCTGTCTTCTGCTCTTGTAGTCGTCTTGCGCCGTGCCGGACACAAGGACGATAGTCCCTGGCGCCCCGCGAGTGCGGCGACTGTGGTTGATCGTCCCACGAGGGGGTTCCCCCGGGCACGGCGGATTACCTCGACAGGAGTGATGGACGTGACCAAACCACCCGAACTGCCTCCGTACGTGGAGCGGGTGTTCGACGTGGTGGACCGGATCCCGCCAGGCCGGGTGATGGCCTACGGCGAGGTCGCCGAATGGCTCGGCGAGGGCGGTCCGCGCCAGGTCGGGACGGCCATGGCCAAGTACGGCGGCGGGTCCCCGTGGTGGCGCGTGGTGCGCAGCGACGGCGGTTTCCTGCCCGGGCACGAGCGCGAGGCGCTGGCCAACTACCGCGAGGAGGGCACCCCGCTGAAGCCCGACGGCGGCCGGGTCGACATGGTCCGTGCACGCTGGTGGCCTGCGGAAGACGGGACCGTCGGAAGCGGCGCGATGGACGAGGTGCCCAGCGACTTCGCCGCGGAGTAGAGGACCGGGTAAGTAGGGGGTCTTCCCTTAAGAAGCTGGGATCTTTCCTCTAGAAGAGGAAGAGAACGCGCAGCCCAGGCGGACTCAGTCCCCGTCCCCGGGCGCGACCAGCCCGGTCTCGTAAGCGACCACCACAGCCTGCGCCCGGTCGCGGAGTGACAGTTTGGTAAAGATGTGGGCGACATGGGTCTTCACGGTCGCTTCCGACAGCACCAGACGTGCCGCGAGCTCGGTGTTCGACAGCCCGCGTCCCATCAGCGCCAGGATCTCCCGCTCGCGCGGCGTCAGCGCCGCCAGGTCGCGGTGGACCGCTGGGGACGCCTTCGCGCCGCCCGCGTCCTCGGCGGGCGGCGCCGCGAACTTCTCCACCAGCCGCCGCGTGATCGACGGCGCCAGCAGCGCGTCCCCGGTGTCGACCAGTCGCACGCTGGCGACCAGGTGCTCGGGGGTGACGTCCTTCAGCAGGAAGCCGGAGGCGCCGGCGGCCAGCGCGTCGTAGACGTACTTGTCCAGATCGAACGTGGTGAGCATGAGGATCCGGATCGCCGGGTCGGCGGCCAGGATCCGGCGCGCCGCCTCCAGGCCGTCCAGGTTCGGCATGCGGATGTCCATCAGGACCACGTCGGGCTTCAGCCGCGCGGCGGCTTCGACCGCCTCGAGTCCGTCGGAGGCCTCGCCGGCGACCTCGATGCCGTTGGCGGTCAGGATCATGCGGAAACCGGTGCGGACCAGGACCTGGTCGTCGGCTATCAGGACTCGGGGATTCATGGTTCGTCCAAAGGTATCTTCGCGCGGACCCGGAAACCACCGCCGAGGCGCCGCCGGGCGTCGAGGTCGCCGCCGTAGACCGCGACGCGTTCCTTCAAGCCCGTCAGGCCGCGGCCGGTACCGATCCTCTCGCCGCCGCGAGGTGCGGGTTCGGTGCCGACCTCGTCCAGCGAGCCGTGGCCCGCGGTGAGGATCTCGATGCGCAGGTAGCGGTCGTCGTAGCGGATGGTCAGCGCGGCGTCGCGGCCGCCGTGCTTGAGGGCGTTGGTCAGGGCTTCCTGCACGATCCGGTACGCGGTCGAGTCGATGCCGCCGGGCAGCGGACGCGGCTCGCCGGAGATGCGGGCGTCCACCGGCAGCCCGGCGAAGGCGATCTTGTCGACGAGTGCTGAGAGCCGGGACAGGGTCGGCTGCGGCGCCAGGGCGGGATCGGCGCCGGCGCCGGGCTGGTCGCGGCCGTCCGCCGCCGGAGCCAGGACGCCGAGCAGGTGCCGCAGCTCGGTCATGGTCGCGCGACCCGCGCTCTCCACGGCCAGCAGCGCGTCTTCGGCGACTCCGGACGCAGCCGGTTCCTCGGCGGTCGCGCTCTGCGCCGGGGCGGCTGCCAGCACCTGCCGGGCCGCGCCGGCCTGAATCAGCATCATGCTCACGTTGTGGCTGACGATGTCGTGCAGCTCCCGGGCGATCCGTGACCGCTCGAGGTCCACGGCCTGCTGCGCGGCGCTCTCCCGCTCGCGTTCCAGCAGCCAGCCGCGCTCCTCGATGGCGCGGGTGTACCTCCCGCGTTCGCGGCGGAGGAGCACCGCTAGCCGGCTCGCGGCCGCGCCCGCCGCGCCTGCCACGAGCAGCGCCCCCACCAGCACCCACAGCATGTCTACATCTCCAGGATGAGAGGCCCGGACGATTACCACCACGGACCGATCCGCCGCGGTGCCGCCCCACCTTACGTTGATCACATGACCGCTACCGCCGCCGAGTCCGCAGGGACCTCCGGGCCCGTCGAGCCCGCGTCCGTGTCCGCGTCCGTGTCCGAGTCCGGATCCGCCTCCGGGCCCGCCGGGCCGATCGTCCGCCTCGACGCCATCCGCAAGGACTTCGGGGACACCGCCGCCCTCGACGGCGTCACCCTGCACATCCGCCAGGGCGAGGCTGTCGCCGTCATGGGCCCGTCCGGCTGCGGCAAGTCCACGCTGCTGAACCTGGTCGCCGGGCTGGACCGGCCCAGCTCCGGCCGGGTCGTCGTGCACGGCGAAGACCTCGGCGCGCTGTCGGAGACCGGTCTGGCGCTGTTCCGCCGCCGCCGGATCGGGATGATCTTCCAGTTCTTCAACCTCATCGACGACCTGCCCGCGCTGGACAACGTCGCGCTGACCGCGCAGCTCGCCGGGGTCCCGGCGGGGCAGGCGCGGCGCCGGGCGCTGGAGCTGCTGGGCGAGCTGGGCATCGCCGACCGCAAGAACGCCTACCCGCAGCAGCTGTCCGGCGGCGAGCGCCAGCGCGTCGCGGTGGCCCGGGCCTTGATGAACCGGCCGGCGCTGCTGCTGGCCGACGAGCCGACCGGCGCGCTGGACAGCCGCTCCGGCGAGCAGGTGATGGATCTGCTGATCGACCTGAACCAGCTCGGGCAGACCCTGCTGATGGTGACCCACGACCAGCGCCTGGCGACCCGCTGCGCCAGCCGCCTGGTCGAGGTCGCCGACGGCCGGATCGTGGCCGAGCGCGCGCTGGAGAGGACCGCGTGAGCGTCATGAGGCTGAGATTCGCCAAGGGACCGGTCTGGCGCGCCTCGCGGGCCGCCGTGCGCCGGCGCAAGGTGCAGACCTTCGTCATCGGGCTCGTGGTCGCCCTGTCCGCGATGAGCGCGGTGCTCGGCCTGGGGCTGCTCCAGGCCTCGAACGGGCCTTTCGAGCAGGCCTTCCGGCAGCAGCATGGAGCGCACGCCGTCGTCGCCTTCGACGGCGCCAAGACCACCGCGCAGCAGCTCGCCGCCACCGCGCATGCCACCGGGGTCGCCAGCGCGGCCGGACCTTTCGAGTCCGCGCAGGTCAGTGTGCAGATGGGCCCGAACCGGGGCGGTCTGACGGAGCTGACCGTGGTCGGCCGGCCGCGGCCCGGACCCGGCGACGTCGACCGCGTCCACCTGTGGCGCGGCCGCTGGCCGAGCGCGCCGGGCGAGATCGTGCTGAACGCGCCGGGGGGCGAGCCGCTCCCCGGGCCGCCCGGACGGGACGTCGCCACCATCACCGGACCTGGCCTGCCGACCTTCACCGTCGTCGGCTACGCGTACTCGGTATCGCAGACCGCGGACGCCTGGGTCGCGCCGGCTCAGATGAGCGCGCTGCACCCGGACCATCTGCAGATGCTCTACCGCTTCGCCCACGCCGGCAGCGACGCCGAGGTCAAGGCGGACGTGGCGTCCGCGACCGCCGGGCTGCCGTCCGGCACCCTCACCGGGTTCCAGTCCTGGCGCACCAGCCGCGCCGAGATGCTGGCCAAGCTGGAGAGCCTGCTGCCGATGGTGATCGCCTTCGGCGTGCTGGCGCTGGCCGTCGCGGTGCTGATCGTGCTGAACGTGGTCAGCGGCGCCGTGGTCTCCGGATACAAGGACATCGGGGTCTACAAGACCATCGGCTTCACTCCGCGCCAGGTGGTGCGGGTGTACGTGGCGACCATGGCGGTGCCGGCGGTCGCCGGGACGGTGATCGGGCTGCCGATCGGCGCGGTGCTGGCCGGGCCGCTGATGGAGAAGGCGTTCAGTTCGCTCGGCGGGCAGCCCGGGATCAGCCTGTCGGCGCTCGCGGCGTGTCTGATCGGAGTGCCGCTGCTGGTGGCCCTGTCGGCGTACGTTCCGGCGGGGCGCGCGGCGGGGATGTCGGCGATCTCTGCGATCTCCGCGGGCTCGGCGCCCAAGCGCGGCCGGGGGTTGAAGGTGCAGCGCAAGCTGGCCGGCTCGCGGCTGCCGCGCCCGGTGAGCATGGGCCTGGGACTGCCCTTCGCCCGGCCCGCTCGCAGCGCCCTGACCTTCGCGGCGGTGCTGCTCGGGGTGACCACCGTGGTCTTCGCCAACGGCCTGGCGCGCACTTTGAGCGATGCCAGCAGGGCTTCGGACCGGGTCGGTGCGGTGGCCATCGACATCGGCCACGATCAGGCGAAGCCGGTCACCCTGGATCCAGCCGCCTTGGAGCAGGCGATGCGCGGGGTCGCAGGGGTCGACGGCGTGGCGCCCCAGGCGGGCGCCATGGTCGGGGTGGCCGGGATGACCAGCGAGGTCAACGTCCAGTTCTACGGCGGTGACTCGGCGAAGATGGGCTGGACCATGCTCAAGGGCCACTGGCTCGACGGTCCGCACCAGATCGTCGCCCCGGCGCGGTTCCTGAACCTGCACCACCTGGCGATCGGGCAGACCCTGACCGTGGAGTCGGACGGCCGCACCGCGAAGGGCGTCATCGTCGGCGAGGACATCACCGGCGGGGACAGCATGTTCTACGCCGACTGGAGCACCTTGCGGCAGCTGTCGCCGGGACGTCAGGCCGACGGGTTCGAGGTACACGCCGCGGCGGGCACCGACCGGCAGGCGCTGGCCGCCGAGCTGCGGGCGCTGGACCCGGCCTGGGACGTCACCGTCCGCGACTACGGCGACCCCAACGTCGGACTGCGGGTCTTCGCAGCGGTCATCACCGTGATCCTGAGCCTGGTCGCCGCCCTCGGCGTGTTCAACACCGTGCTGCTCACCACCCGGGAGCGCCGCCGCGATCTGGGGATGCTGAAGTCGGTGGGCATGACCCCGCGCCAGGTGGTGGGGATGATCGTGACCTCGATGGGGCTGCTGGGGGTGCTCGGCGGGATCGCCGGCCTGCCGCTGGGCTACGGCCTGCACGCGCTGATCGTCTCGGTGAGCGCCAAGGCCCAGGGCATCGACCTCGCGCCGAGCATGGTGCACGTCTACACGGTGCCGCTGCTGGCCTGGATGTTCCTGGCCGGGGTCGGGATCGCGGTGCTCGGGGCGCTGGTCCCGGCGCGGTCCGCGGCGCGCGCGTCGATCTCCGAGGTGCTCCGCAGCGAATGACCGCCGCCACAAAGGAGTGAGCCGGCAAAGGCGGAGGGCCCGGGGGCGATCCCGCGGGCCCTACGCCCATAGGGCATGATCGGCGCGCAGGCAAGATCCCTTGCCGAATCGGGCGTGACAGTCGGTGGTCTGTGTTGTCATAGAGGACCGTGGTGTATCGCTCGGGTATACCCGCCGGCAAAGGACTCGAAACCTTGTTCGACACGCAGGCCCCGGCCCAGGTCAGCGGACCCCCGCTGGACCCGGCGCAGCGCCGCGTCGTCGATCACCCCGGCGGGCCGCTGCTGGTGCTGGCCGGGCCCGGCACGGGGAAGACGCACACGCTGGTCGAGGCCGTCATCTCCAAGACTGATCCTGATCGCGCGGCGCTGCGCCCCGATCAGGTGCTGATCCTCACCTTCAGCCGCAAGGCCGCCTCCGAACTGCGTGACCGCATCGGCCGGCGGCTGCCGCTGTCCGGCGTCGCGCCTCTGGCGACCACGTTCCACTCCTTCTGTTACGCGCTGGTCCGCCGCTTCCAGGACCCCGAGCTGTTCACCGAGCCGATCCGGCTGCTCTCCGGACCCGAACAAGACGTGTTCGTCCGCGATTTGGTCTCCGGCAGCATCGACGTAGGGATAGGTGGTGGTGCGCTCGGCGAGCGCATCCAGTGGCCGCAAGACTTGCGCGCGGCGCTCGCGACCCGTGGCTTCGCCGAGGAACTGCGGACCGTGCTCGCCCGCGCGCGGGAACTCGGGTTGGACCCGACCGAGCTGGCGCAGGCCGCGCGGCGCGCCGATCGCGGCGACTGGTACGCCGCCTCGGCGTTCTTCGAGGAGTACCTCGACGTGCTCGACGTCCAGGGCGTCCTGGACTACGGCGAGCTGGTGCACCGCGCCGTGCTGCTGGCCGGGCAGGAGGACGTGCGCCGCGAGCTGCGCCACGACTTCCGCGCGGTGTTCGTGGACGAATACCAGGACACCGACCCCTCGCAGGTGCGGCTGCTGCAGGCGCTCGCCGGGGACGGCGCGGACCTGGTGGTCTTCGGCGACCCCGACCAGTCCATCTACCAGTTCCGCGGCGCGGACGTGCGGGGCATCCTCGACTTCCCCGAGGCGTTCCGGCGCATGGACGGGAGCCCGGCCGACACCGCGGTGCTGCGCACGTCGCGCCGCTGCGGACCGGCGCTGCTGAAGGCCTCGCGCGACCTGACCCGGCGCATGCCGATCCCGCTGCTGCCGACGGAGAAGGTGCGCGAGCACCGGGATCTGGCGGCGGAGGGCCCGGTGGCCGACGGCGAGCCGATCGAGGGCTCGGTCCAGGTCTTCACCTTCCCGACGCCGAACACCGAGCTCGACAACATCGTGGACATGGTGCGGCGCGCGCACCTGGAGGACGGCGTCCCGTGGGACGAGATCGCCGTGCTGGTCCGCTCCGCGACCCGGTCGATCCCGGCGCTGCGGCGCGCGCTGATCGCGGCCGGCGTGCCGGTCGACACCTCCGGCGACGAGCTGCCGCTGGCCGCCGAGCCCGCGGTCGCCGTGCTGCTCCAGGCGCTGCGGGTGGCGGACAACGAGGCCGCGCTGACGCCGGACGTGGCGCGGGCCCTGCTGTCCGGACCGCTCGGCGGCATGGACGCGTTCGAACTCCGCAAGCTGGCCCGCGCACTGCGCGCCGAGGAGCGCGCCGCGAACCAGAACGGGGTGCGGGGTGTCCCCGCAGAGCACAGTGCTGTCGTGCCAGAACTCGCGCGGATCACCGAGCCCAGCGTCAACGGCGTCCGCCCGAGCGAGGTCCTGCTCCGCGAGGCGCTGGCCGAGCCGGCGCGCCTGGTCGCCATGGACGAGGACGTCGCCGAACCGGCCCGGCGGCTCGGCATGCTCCTGCTGCGCACCCGCCAGATCCTGCGCGGCGGCGGCTCGGTCGAGCGCGCGCTGTGGGAGCTGTGGAGCGGCGGCGGGGACGAGCGCGACCGCAACCGCGCGCACCGCTGGCCCGAGCGGCTGGAGCGCACCGCGCAGCGCGGCGGCAACACCGGCCGCGCCGCCGACCGCGACCTGGACGCGGTGTGCGTGCTCTTCGACTACGCGGCCCGCGCCGAGGACCGCGCGACCGGCCGCGGCGTCCGCAACTTCATCGCCGACCTGGAAGCGCAGGAGCTGGCCGGCGACTCGATGGCGGCGCAGTCCTCGCGCGGCGGCGCGGTGCGCTTGATGAGCGCGCACAAGTCCAAGGGCTTGCAGTGGCGCTTCGTGATCGTCGCCGGGGTGCAGGACGGTCTGTGGCCGGACCTGCGCCTGCGCGGTTCGCTGCTCCAGGCCGACCTGATCGGCCGTAACGGTTTACGGTCCATGGAGGAGATCCCGACGGCGTCGACGCTTCTCGCGGAGGAGCGCCGGCTGTTCTATGTGGCCGCCACCCGGGCTCGCGAGCGGCTGGTGGTCACCGCCGTCGACAGCGCCCTGATCGGCGACGACGCGGCGGCCGAGGCGCCCTCGCGGTTCGTGTACGAACTCGGCGTCGAGGTGCAGCCGCTGCCCGGGCTGCGCAAGCGCGCCCTGGCGATCCCGGCCCTGGTCGCCGACCTGCGCCGGGTCCTGACCGACCCGAAGAGCTCCGACCAGCTGCGGCAGGCCGCCGCCGAGCGGCTGGCCCGGCTGGCCGACGCGCAGGCCGGGGACGGCCGGCCGCTGGTGCCCTCGGCACACCCGGACAAGTGGTGGGGTCTGGTCGAGGAGACCGCCTCCGAGCAGCCGGTGCGCGACCCGGCCAAGCCGCTGCTGCTCTCGGCCAGCCAGGTCGCGGCCATAGACGAGTGCTCGCTGCGCTGGTTCCTGGACCACGAGGCCGCCGCCCACGAGCAGAAGACCGTCGCCCTCGGCTTCGGCAACGTGGTGCACGTCCTCGCCGACGAGGTGGCCAAGGGCGACACTCCGGCGCGCCTCGACGTGCTGATGGAGCGCCTGGACCGGGTCTGGGACCGGCTGTCCTTCGAAGCACAGTGGCAGTCCCCTCAACAGAAGGAAGAGGCGCGCGCGGCTCTGGAGCGCTTCCTGGCTTGGCACGTCACCGACCGCGGCCGGCTGCTGCACTCCTCGGAGCAGGAGTTCGACGTGCGGCTCAACGTCGGCGCCGGGGACAGCGAGGACGGCGAGGGCTTCGACCTGCGCATCCGCGGGTCCTTCGACCGGGTGGAGACCGACGAGGCCGGGCTGGTCTACGTCGTCGATTTCAAGACCGGCAAGAATGTGCCGACCAAGAACGAGGCCCAGGAGCACCCGCAGCTCGCGGTCTACCAGCTGGTGGTCCGCGAGGGCGCGATACAGGGCGTCTCGAACGAGTCCGGCGGCGCCGAGCTGGTGTTCCTGCGCGAGGGCGACGCCGCGGGGCTCCCCAAGACCGCCGAGCAGGACCCCTCGCTGGAGCTGCCCGGCGAGACGCCGATCGAGAAGAAGCTCGCGACGATGGCGGCGCGGGTCCTGGACGAGAACTTCGCCGCGTACGGCGAGAAACAGTGCGGTACCTGCGTCTTCCGCAAGTGCTGCCCGAAACAGCCCGAGGGAAAGCAACTCCTTTGATCCGGGACACCGAAGATCTCAAAGCACTGCTCGGGGTTCCTTACACGGAAGAACAGCTCGAAGCCATCACGGCGCCGCTCGAGCCGGCCGTCATCGTGGCCGGCGCGGGGTCGGGGAAGACGACCGTGATGGCTGCCCGCGTCGTGTGGCTGGTCGGGACCGGCCAGGTCGGGCCGCACGAAGTGCTCGGGCTGACCTTCACCAACAAGGCCGCCGCCGAGCTGGCGGAGCGCATCCGCAAAGCCCTGCGGAAGCTGGAAGACGAAGAACTCGACGACCCGGATTCCGACCTCACGGAATCGGTCGGCGAGCCCACGGTCTCGACCTACCACGCCTACGCCGACCGCCTGATCAAGGAGCACGGCCTGCGCTTGGGTCTGGAGCCCTCGGCGCGGCTGCTCGCCGACGCCACGCGCTACCAGCTGGCCGTCACCGCCGTGCGCGGTCCCAAGGAGCTGCGCTACTTCAAGGGCAAGGTCGCTGACCTCGCCGACAAGGTGCTGGCTCTGGACGGCGAGCTGTCCGAGCACCTGGTGAGCCCGGAAGAGCTGCGCGAACACGAGGAAGCCTTCATAGGGCAGGCTGAATCCTTCCGGGACCCCAAGAGCGGCAAGGCCAAGCGCGGCTACACCGACTTCCTCAAGGCCGCCGAGATCGCCCGGCAGCGGGTCGAGCTGTCCGAGCTGGTCGAGCGCTACCGGGACCTGAAGGTGCGCCGCGACCTGATCGACTTCGGCGACCAGATGGTGCTCGGCGCGCGGCTGGCCGAGGAGCGGCCCGAGGTCGGGGCGATCGAGCGCGAGAAGTTCAAGGTGGTGCTGCTCGACGAGTATCAGGACACGTCGGTCGCGCAGCGCCGGATGCTGGTCGGGTTGTTCGGTGGCGGCCATCCGGTCACCGCGGTCGGCGACCCCTGCCAGTCCATCTACGGCTGGCGCGGCGCCTCGGTGGCGAACCTCGACGACTTCCCGGACCACTTCGCGAAGGCGGACGGCGCCCGTTCCCGCGGCTACACGCTCAGCGAGAACCGGCGCAGCGGCGGCCATCTGCTGGAGTTCGCGAACGTGGTGTCGGACCCGCTGCGCCAGCGGCACACCGGCGTCCGGGAGCTGCGGCCCTCGGCGGAGAAGGCCGATCAGGGCTGGACCCGCGTCGGGCTGACCGAGACCGCCGAGGAGGAGGTGCGGTGGGTCGCGCGGATGGTCGCCGACGCGCACTACCGGGGCGGCGTTTCGCTGCGCGAGATCGCGGTGCTCGTGCGCAAGGGCAACCAGATCCCGCCGCTGTACGAGGAGATGCACGCCCAAGGGCTGCCGGTCGAGGTGGTCGGGCTGTCCGGGCTGGTGCACCTGCCCGAGGTCGCCGACCTGATCGCGATGCTGGACGTGTTGGACGAACCGATCGCCAACGCCTCACTCGTGCGCCTGCTGACCGGGCCGCGCTGGCGGATCGGCGCGCGCGACCTGGCGCTGCTCGGGATGCGCGCCAGGGAGCTGGTGCGCGACCCGGCCGAGTACGCCGACCGGGCCGGCCGCGACCGGCTGGCCGAGGCGGTCGCCGGCTCCGACCCGACCGAGGTGGTGTCGCTGTCCGACGCCATGGCGGATCCGGGCCCTGATCTGCCGTTCTCCGAGGCGGCGCGGGTCCGCTTCGCGCGGTTCGCCTCCGAGATCCGGATCCTGCGCCGCCGGCTGTCCGAGCCGGTCCTGGACGTGCTGCACCGGGTGATCTCGGTGACCGGGCTGGACGTGGAGGTCGCGGCGTCGCCGAAGCTGGTCGCGCAGCGCTCGTCCGAGACGCTGGCGGCGTTCCTGGTCCGGGCCGCCGACTTCCAGGACCTCGAGGGCGATCAGTCAGTAACCGCTTTCCGTGCCTATCTGAAGGCCGCCGAGCGGCACGAACGGGGCATCGACGCCTCGCTGCCCTCGCAGGGCGACTCGGTGAAGCTGCTGACCATGCACAAGTCGAAGGGCCTGGAGTGGGACGCGGTGTTCGTGCCGCACCTGTCCGGCGCGGGGCAGAAGCCGCGCGAGTCCTGGATCGGCTCCGGCGCGGTGCTGCCCTATCCGCTGCGCGGCGACGCCGAGCACCTGCCGGTCCTGGACGACGCCGGCAACACCGCGGCGTTCAAGTCCTTCAAGGAGCAGGCCAAGGAGTACGAGTCCTGGGAGGACCTGCGGCTGGAGTACGTGACGGTCACCCGGCCGCGCTACTACCTGACCGCCTCGGGGCATTGGTGGGGTCCGACGCAGAAGAAGCGCCGAGGCCCGGACACCTGGCTGAGCGGGTTGTTCGAGCACTGCCAGGACGGCCACGGCGAGGTCGTCGCCTGGGCCGCCGAGCCCGACCCCGACGCCGTGAACCCCAGCCTCGGCGCGACCGAGGCGCACTGGCCGGTGCTGCCGGACGCCGAGGCGGCCGAGCGGCGGCGGATCGGGGCGGAGATGGTGGTCACGGCGCTGCGGCGGCGGCAGGCTGAGGCGTTCGGCGAGCCGATCGGCGCCGAGCCGGCTTCTGAGGAACCTCAAGCTGCCGAGCAGCCCGATGCCGGCGCTGGTGAAGGCGCGCTCGCGCGAAGTGGAGCCCTGGAACCGGTCCCGTTCTTCGACGAGAACGGCGAACCGATGACCGATCTCCTGCCTGCCCAACGCGCCCCGGAGGCGCCGGGCGAGCCGCACGTCATCGACGCCGAGCACGCCGCCACCGCCGAGGACCGCTCGGCCATCGCCTCCTGGGACCGCGACCTGGAAGCCCTGCTCGAGGAGCTCAAGCGCGGCGACTCCATCCAGCGCTACGCCCCGCTCCCGTCCTCGATGTCGGCCTCCCAGCTGCTGCGGTACCGCAACGACCCCTCGCGCTTCCGCCGTGAGCTGGCGCGTCCCATGCCGCAGCCGCCGCAGCCCTCGGCGCGTCTGGGGACCAAGTTCCACGCTTGGATCGAGTCGCTGTTCGGGCAGCAGGCGCTGTTCGAGTACGAGGATCTGCCCGGCGCCGCCGACGAGGAGATCGCCGACGAAGTGGATCTCAAAGAGCTGCAGGACGCGTTCCTGCGCACGCCGTGGGCCGATTCCGTGCCGGCGGCCGTGGAGCAGCCCTTCCAGGTGGTGCTCTCCGGGCGGGTGGTGCGCGGACGCATCGATGCCGTATATAAGACTCCTGACGGATGGGAAGTCGTCGACTGGAAGACCTCGCGGTCGCAAGACGCGGACCCGGTCCAGCTGGCCGTCTACCGGCTGGCCTGGGCCGAGATGCGCGGGGTGCCGTTGTCGGCGGTGTCCGCGGCGTTCGTCTACGTGCGCGGCGGCGAGACCGTCCGCCCGACCGGACTGCCCGACCGCGAAGAGCTCGAGGAGCTGTTCGGAGACGGCTGAGACGCCGGTCGCCGGTGGCCGGTCCGGAGCGGTGCGTACGCAGGGTAATCAGTGGACGAAGATATTCGCCGTCCCCCGTTGTAAGCGCTTTCCCTGTGGTCGTACCCTTCCGTCATGCCATCGCAGTCCAGGGGAAGACATAAGAGACGGAACATAGCCGTGACAGCCGCGGCGCTCGTCATCGCCGTGACAGTGCCCGCCTGCTCCAGCAGCGCGCAGTCGAAGGCGACCGGGGGAGGCGGAGCGTCGGGGGGCGCGAAGTCCTTCACCTACTGGTCCATGTGGAAGGAGGACGAGCCGCAGGCCGCGGTGATCAAGGAGGCGCTGGCCGCGTACAAGGCCGCCACCGGGGTCACGGTCACCGTGCAGTGGCACGGCCGCGCGGTGCTGGACGACATCGCCGCCGCCGTCAAGGCCTGCAAGCCGGTGCCGGATCTGTCCGACGGCAGTGTCAACACGATCCTCGGCGCCGCTGCGGAGGGCGTCGCCGTCGACGATTTGACCGACCTCTACCAGCAGCCGGTACCCGGCGAGAACCAGAATCTGACCGACGCCCTGCCGGACAAGTACACACCGATGCTCACCGACAAGAACGGCGCCATCGTGATGGTGCCCTACGAGGTCGCCTCCGAGGCGGTCTTCTTCGACAAGACCCGGTTCCCGCAGCTGTCCGCGGACCCGCCGCAGACCTGGGACCAGTTCATGGCCGTGCTGCAGCAGATCAAAGGCAAGGGCCAGGTGCCGCTCGCGCTGGACGCCACCGAGGGCAACGCCGCCTACTGGGTGGAGTGGATGTTCGAGCGCGAACTCGGTCCCAGCCAGTTCAAGCGCACCGCCGAGGAGCACGACCCGGCGGCGGCCGGCAGCGACAGCCGCTGGAACGACGTGCGCCTGATCGACGGCGCGGCCAAGCTCGAGACCCTGGTGAAGGGCGGCGACTTCGCCCCCGGCTGGAACACCGAGGACACCGGGACCACCAGCACCCACGCCAAGGACCAGCAGAACGCGTGGGCGGCCGGCAAGGCCGCGCTGATCCTGGGCGGCAGCTGGGTGCCCAGCGAGACCAAGCGCACCGCGGACGTGGACAGCTTCGTCTTCCCGGCGATGCCGAACCAGGGCGGCCTGCCCTCGGACAACTCCGCGGGCGTGAACTTCTTCGGCTTCGCCGTGCCCAAGGCGGGCAAGAACGCGGACGCCGCCGAGAAGTTCGTCCTCTACTTCATGGCCAAGGCGCAGCTGTCGAAGATCTCCTCGGAGGCCGGCAACATCACGCCGCGCATCGACATCACCGCGCCCGGCGTGCTGGCCTCGGTCCAGACCGCGCTGACCAACCGCACGGTGTTCCCGGACCAGGACGCGCTGATGCGCGACGACTCCAAGTGGTACACCGCCGTCTTCCAGCCGGCCTCGGTCGCGTTCATGACCGGCAAGCTGACCCCGCAACAGTTCGTCGGCAAGCTCAAGACGGACTCGGCGGCGTTCTGGGCGCGATCCGGGGCGGCGTCACCGACCACATAGCGGTCATTCTCCGGGCCGGGGTTGGGCACTCGTGTAAACGGGGTTACCCTGATTCGGTGACATATCACACGACACTGGATCAGGCCGCCGGCGCGGCGGCGGCAGCGGCGGGCGTCTACGGCTCCTGGAACGCCGAGCGGCGGCGGGACCTGCTCCACGCGTGCGCCGACGCCGTCGACGCGGCGCGCGCGGAGCTCGTCGAGCTGGCCGGCACGGAGACCGCTCTGACGTCCGCCCGGCTGGACGGCGAGGTCACCCGGACCACCGGCCAACTGCGGCTGTACGGCGACCACGTCGCCGCCGGCCGCCACCTGTCCCGGCGCAGCTCGCCGGGCGCCGGGCTCGGCGGCGCCGACGTGTACACGGTCGACGTCCCGCTCGGGCCGGTCGCGGTGTTCGCGGCGTCCAACTTCCCGTTCGCCTTCGGCGTCCCCGGCGGCGACACCGCCTCGGCGCTGGCCGCCGGCTGCCCGGTGGTCGTGAAGGGCCACCCGGCGCAGCCGCGGCTGTCGCGCCGGATCGCCGAGATCCTGAGCGCGGCGGTGGCCGGCGCCGGGGCACCGGAGGGGACCTTCGGCTTCCTGGACGCCGAGTCGACCGACGGCGACCCCAACAAGCTCTCCATCGAGCTGGTGCAGCACCCCGCGATCAAGGCGGTCGGTTTCACCGGTTCGTTCGGCGGCGGCCGGGCGCTGATGGACGCGGCGGCCGCGCGTCCCGAGCCGATCCCGGTGTACGCCGAGATGGGGAGCGTGAACCCGGTGTTCGTGCTGCCCGGCGCGATCGCCGACGAGGCGGGCCGCCAGAAGTGGGCGCAGACGCTGGCCGGGGCGGTGACCGGTTCGGGCGGGCAGCTGTGCACCAAGCCGGGCGTGGTGTTCGTGCCGGAGGGCGACGACGGTGCGGCGCTGGGCGCCCTGACCGGCGGCCTCATCGCGGACAACGCCGCGATCCCGATGCTGACCGAGGGCATGGCCGCCGCGCACCGGCGCTGGAGCGAGCAGACCGCCGAATCCGGCGCCGACGCGCGCTTCGCGGCAGGGGAGGGTCAGGAAGCTGACTCGCGGTCCGGGCTGCCGTTCGCGGTGGAGATCACCGCGAAGGACTTCACCGGCGGCTACCGCGAGGAGCACTTCGGCCCGGCCGCGGTGATCGTGCGCGCGGACCCGGCGGACTACCCGGCGCTCGCCGACTCGCTGGAAGGGCAGCTGACCGCGACGATCATCGCCGACGACGCCAGCGACGCCGACCGCGAGGCGGCCCGCGCCCTGCTGCCCTCGCTCGTGGCGAAGGCCGGACGCGTGGTCTGGAACGGTGTGCCGACCGGCGTCGCGGTGGTCGAGGCGATGCAGCACGGCGGTCCGTGGCCGGCGACGTCGGCGTCCTGGAGCACCTCGGTGGGTACTGAGGCGATCCGGCGGTTCATCCGTCCGGTGGCCCTTCAGGGCGTCCCCGCGGACCTGGTCGGCTGAGCGGTTCCGGCAAGATCGGCGGTCCGGGGCAGGAGTAAGGTGCAGGCATGACTTCTGCCTCGGACAAAGCCGTCCGTCCGTATGTAGCCGAGCACGCCGACGAGTTCTTCGCCGAGCTCAACGAGTGGCTGCGCATCCCGTCGATCTCCTCGGACCCGGCGAGTGCGCCGGAGGTCCGGCGGTCGGCGGAGTGGCTGGCGGCGAAGCTGCGGGAGATCGGCTTCCCGACGGTGGAGATCTGGGAGACCGCGGGCGGCAAGGGCCTGCCGACGGTGTTCGCCGAATGGCCTTCAGGGGACGATGACGCGCCGACCGTCGCTGTCTACGGCCACCACGATGTGCAGCCGGTGACGCCGCTGGACCTGTGGGATACCCCGCCCTTCGAGCCGACGGTCAAGGGCGACCGGCTGTACGCGCGAGGCGCTGCGGATGACAAGGGACAGCTGGCGTTCCACCTGCTGGGCTTGCGCGCGCACCTCGCGGTGACGGGGCGCAGTGCGCCGGCGGTGAACCTGAAGATCATCGCCGAGGGCGAGGAGGAGTCCGGCTCGCCGAACTTCCGCGCCCTGCTGGAGGACAAGCGGGACCGCGTGAAGGCCGACGTCGTCGTGGTCTCCGACACCGGCATGTGGGACCGCGAGACGCCGTCCACCTGCACCGGCATGCGCGGCATGATCACCGGTCAGGCCGACCTGAGCGGTCCGGCGAACGACGTGCACTCCGGCTCCTTCGGCGGCGCGATCCCGAACCCGCTGACCGAGCTGGTCCGGCTCATGGGCCGGGTGCACGACGACGACAAGCGCGTGGTGATCCCCGGTTTCTACGACGGCGTGGTCGAGCTGACCGACACCGACCGCGAGATGTTCGCCAAGCTGCCCTTCGACGAGCAGGCCTGGCTGGGCAACGCCAAGTCCGCCGCGACCGCCGGCGAGGCCGGCTTCACCACGCTGGAGCGGGTCTGGGCGCGCCCGACGTTCGAGCTGAACGGCTTCTGGGGCGGGCACACCGGGCCGGGCCACAAGACCATCGTCCCGGCCGAGGCGCACGCCAAGATCTCGATGCGCCTGGTCGCCGGGCAGGCGCCGCTGGACGTGGCGAAGAAGTTCGAGGACTGGTTCTTCGCCAACATCCCGGCCGGTCTGACCGGCGGGCTCCACTGGGAGTCCGACGGCGTGAAGCCCTGCATGACTCCGCTGGACCACCCGGCGGTGCAGGCGATCACCCGCTCCATGGGCAAGGCGTTCGGCGAGCTGGACGACCCGCGCGAGGTGCTGTTCACCCGCGAGGGCGGCTCCGGCCCGGAGGCCGACCTGCAGGAGGTCGTCGAGGCGCCGGTGGTGTTCCTCGGGGTGTCGCTGCCCTCGGACGGCTGGCACTCGCCGAACGAGAGCGTGACGATCCCGTTGCTGCTCAAGGGCGCCGAGGCGGCCGCCTACCTGTGGTCGGACCTGGCCGAGCAGCGCTGAGGCCGACCGGACTATTCGGGGAGGACCCGCCGATGAGCGAGCAGGCGAACTACTTCGAGGGCGAACTGGGCCGGATGCTGCTGGCGCGCTCGGTCGTCGACCGGGCCGGCGAGCGGCGCACCGACGAGGACTGGCTGGCCGCGGCCTGGGCCGACGCCGGCACCCGGGTGTTCGCGGTCGACGACAGCCGGGCCGAGGCACTACTGGAGCCGGAGGCCGGGCTGGTGTTCCACCCCGGGTCGGTGTTCGACGCCCGGTATCCCGGCGCCGAGCGCTACTTCCTCGGCGTGGACGAGCAGGACGTGGCGTACTTCGCGGTCAGCGTCGGCACGCCGGGACCGGACGGCGCGCCGACGGCCTCCACCGCCGGCTCCGCCTCCACCCCGGGCGAAGCGCTGACCTCGCCGCGGCCGCCGGCCGCCGAGCAGGCGCCGGCGCTGGGCGAGCTGCGGCACGTCCGCGAGGTCGCGGCGGTGCTGTCGGACCGGGACGGCGGCCTGCTGGCGCACGCGGTCGGGCTGGACAACTGGCACCGGACACACGGCTTCTGCGGCGTGTGCGGATACCCGACGCGGGTGACGGACGCCGGCTCGGTGCGCAAATGCGACCACTGCGGTACCGAGCACTACCCGCGGACCGACCCGGCCGTGATCATGGCGGTCACCGACCCGGACGACCGGCTGCTGCTGGCGCGCAACGCGTCGTGGCCGCCGAACCGGGCCTCGGTGCTGGCCGGTTTCGTCGAGCCCGGCGAGACGCTGGAGGCGGCGGTGGCGCGGGAGTGCGCGGAGGAGGCCGGGCTGCGGGTGACGTCCGTGCGCTACCTCGGCAGCCAGCCGTGGCCGCTGCCCCGCTCGCTGATGCTCGGCTTCACCACGACCGTGGACGACCCGGCGCTGCACCTGGACGGCGCCGAGCTGGACTGGGCGAAGTGGTACTCGCGGGCGGAGCTGAAGGAAGCGGTCACCGCCGGCGATCTCGTGATGCTGCCGACGGAGATCTCGATCGCGCGGCGTCTGGTCAACCACTGGTACGGCGGCGACCCGGCCGGGCACTGAAACGTACGGTGCCCGACGCCTCCCCGGCTCGAAGGTGACCGATGCCCGACAGTTCCCTCATCGATTCGCCGGCGACTCAGGCTTCTTTTAGAGAACGATTGGTAGGGTCGTCGGCGGTGAACGGAGGGGAGGCGACGCCATGCTGACACGCGCACGCGGGGGCCGGAAGATCAAGGGGCGAGTGGTTGCGACGCTCGTAGCGGCGCTGGCTGTGGCTTCTCTGGCGGCCGGCTGCGCCAGTTCCGGCGTGATCGGACAGCAGTCCTCCGGAGGCGAGTTCGGCAAGGACTTCGTCGGCGCGGTGCTCAGCCCGAACGCCCCCTCCGCCGGCGGTGCCCATCAGGGCAAGGACGGCGGCCTGACGGGGCAGCAGTCGCTGCCCTCGTTCGACAACGCGCCACTGCCCCAGACGGTCGCGGCGCGCAAACTGCCGGGCCCGTACACGACCACCACCGGCGCGGTGACCGGCAAGCTCTTCTTCTACCGGCAGGGCGACGCCGACTCCGGGAACTACTACGTGTGCTCCGGCACCGTCATCAAGAGCCAGAACGCCAGCCTGGTGTGGACCGCCGGACACTGCGTCCACGACGGCAAGGGCGGCACCTGGCACATGAACATGGTCTTCGTGCCCGCCTTCGACAACCCCGACGGCGACCCGAACGTGGACCCCAGCGACCTGTCCGCGTACGCCCCGCTCGGCTCGTTCCCGGCCGTCCACGTCTGGACCTCCCCGGAGTGGGTCAAGAGCGGCGACGAGCACGGCGGCGACCTGGCGCACGACTACGGCGTGATCGAGGTCGGGCGCAACTCCCAGGGGCAGACCCTGGACGCGGCGGTGGAGTCCGCGGGCGCCAAGCCGGTGCCGATGTGGTTCAACGCCCCCACCGAACAGTCCAAGACGCCGCAGATGTCGATCCGCGGCTACCCCGCCGCGCAGCCGTACAACGGCATGACGCAGTACGGCTGCACGGCCGACACGGTGCAGCTGCTGAACGTCACGGAGCTCGGCCCGGAGGCGAAGGAGTACCGCGCCGGCTGCGACCTCACCGGCGGCGCCTCCGGCGGCGGCTGGTTCGCGCGGGCGCCGGGCCAGGCCGCGGGGGACGTGTCGCTGGTGACGAACACCTCGGTCGGCAGCGCGCACAGCGCCCGCGGCGGGAACTGGCTCGCCGGACCGTATCTGGACGACAGCGCGAAGCAGCTTTACGGCATCGCGAACGGCTCGCCGGCTCCCTGAGGACGACCGCCCGCCTCGCGATCGGCCGTTCCTAGCGGCCCGCCGCTGAACCCGCGTGAGCCGGCGATGTCGCTGGACACGTCGGCGCGGCGGCACGCGTGTGCGCATGCGTCCCGGTGGTCACCGCGATGCCCACGACGATGAGGGCGAGGAAGACGCCTGTTGTCTTGGTCATGGCATCAGGTGTAGTCGTACGGTGACCGAGGCGTAACCCACGGTGAGCGGATGCCACCCGAACGTGGCCGGGCTTCCACCCGGTTTCCACCCGTGGGTCAACCCAAGGGTTGAGGTCCGCAGCAGGTCGCGGCCGGTACTTTCACTGGCGAGCCCGAGAACGGGGAAGCAGCGAAGGCCTGGGAGGCCGCCATGTTCATCGTCTTCATCATCCGCCGCCTGATACGCCGGTTCCAGAACAGCCGGCGGTAGCGCTCACCGCGATGGAGTGGCCGCCGACGGGGGAAATGCCGTGCCGTCGCAGTGCGCTGCGGCTACCTTGCAGCCATGAAATTGTTGTATTGCGCGCACTGCCAAGACATCGTGAAGCTCTTCCCTGAGAAGCGCTACTGCAAGTGCGGCAAGTCCTGGGGGCACTACCTCGAGGACAACTCCACAACCGTTCAGACGTTCCCGAGCCTGTCCCTCGGCATAGCGAACCCGGACTTTCACGCCGCCGTGGCGGAGTGGCAGAAAGACACGAAGTCCTGGTCGCCGATGATCACCATGCGCTCCTGGATCAACCCGGCCTCGGAGCCGGACGTGACGTTCGTGCGGGGCGAGCCGCTGCCGGACGAGGAGGAGCCGGCGGCCGAAGAGGCTGAGGCCTGAGAGCGCCAGACTGTCGCCGGGTGTGCCGGTCCGGGCGCGTCCGGACGCGCCCGGGCAGGGGAAAGCCTCCGGCCCGGGAGCCGGAGGCTCGCGCCGCGGGATGGTGCGGGCGGCGCGGTGGGACGGTGTGGCTCAGATGCCCGCGGCCTGCTTCACCTGGGCCAGGGAGGGGTTGGTCATCGCGACCTTCTCGCCGCCGGGGGCGACGACGACCACGGTCGGGACGGTCTGGTTGCCGCCGTTGACGCTCATCACGTAGTCCGCCGCCTCGGGCACCTGCTCGATGTTGACCTCGGCGAATCCGATGCCCTCGCGCTCGAGCTGGCTCTTCAGCCGCCGGCAGTAACCGCACCAGCTCGTCGAGTACATCGTGATCTGGTCGTCCATCTTCCACTTCCTCATCGGCTGTCGGGACCATCCGGTGTGTGCAACCAGGGGCGGGCTGTGATTCTTCCGCATGCGCGGCGTTTGTTGTCCGGGGTTGGTGCGACCATGGACGGATGCCGCTGACTCATCCCGGTTCCGGCCCGGTTCCCGCCGCCGCGCTGCTGGACGCGCTCGACCCCGAGCAGCGGGCGGTGGCCGAGGCGCTGCACGGGCCGGTGTGCGTGCTCGCCGGCGCCGGGACCGGCAAGACGCGGGCCATCACCTACCGCATCGCCTACGGCGTGGCGACCGGCGAGTACATCCCGAGCCAGGTGCTGGCCGTCACCTTCACCCAGCGGGCGGCCGGGGAGATGCGGGGGCGGCTGCGGCAGCTGGGTTCCGGCGGCGTGCAGGCGCGGACGTTCCACGCCGCGGCGCTGCGGCAGCTGCAGTACTTCTGGCCCAAGGCGGTCGGCGGCCCGAACCCGCAGCTCGTCGACTCCAAGATCCCGCTGGTCTCCGAGGCGGTCCGGCGGCTGCGGCTGCACGCCGAGCGGGCCGAGCTGCGCGACCTGGCCGGCGAGATCGAGTGGGCCAAGTCGACCCAGGTGGTGGCCGACGACTACGCCGCGGCCGCCGCCAAGGCGCAGCGCACGCCGCCGCGCGACGCCGCCGAGGTGGCGAAGGTCTACGCCGAGTACGAGAGCGCCAAGCGGGACCGCAACGCCATCGACTTCGAGGACGTCCTCCTGCTCACCATCGGCATCATGGAGGAGCGCCCGGACATCGCCGCGACGGTGCGCAACCAGTACCGCTACTTCACCGTCGACGAGTACCAGGACGTCAACCCCCTGCAACAGCGCCTGCTGGACTGCTGGCTGGGGGAGCGGGGCGACGTGTGCGTGGTCGGCGACGCCAGCCAGACCATCTACTCCTTCACCGGCGCCGACCCGCGCTACCTGCTGGACTTCGCCGACCGCTTCGACGACCCGACCGTGGTCAAGCTGGTCCGCGACTACCGCTCCACGCCGCAGGTCGTCGCGCTGGCCAACGCTCTGCTGGACCGCGCCGAGGGCCGCGCCGCCAAGGCCCGGGTCCAGCTGATCGCGCAGCGCGCCGACGGTCCGCGCCCGAAGTTCGCCGAGCACCCCGACGCCGAGACCGAGGCCCGCGAGGTCGCCCGGGAGATCAAGAAGCTGGTGGACGCGGGCGTCCGGCTCTCCGAGGTCGCCGTGCTCTACCGCATCAACGCGCAGTCCGAGGAGTACGAGCAGGCGTTCAGCGACGCCGGCGTGCCCTACATACTGCGCGGCGTCGAGCGCTTCTTCGAGCGCCCCGAAGTCCGCGAGGCGATCCAGGTCTGGCTGCGCGGCGCCGCCAAGGCCCGCTCCGACCACGCCTCCGACGCCCTCCCCGGCCTCGGCGGCGGCCCGGCCGAAGACGGCGAGGGCGGGAGCCTGGCCACGGAGGTCCGCGCGATCTTCGCCAGCCACGGCTGGACCCCGCTCGCGCCCAAGGGCGCCGGGCGCCTGCGCGACCGCTGGGAGTCGCTGGCCGCGCTGGTCTCCCTGGCCGAGGAGTACGGCCGCACGCACCCGGACGCCGGGCTCGACCGGTTCAGCGCCGAGCTGCGCGAGCGCGCCGACGCCCAGCACGCGCCGACCGTCGAGGGCGTCACGCTGTCCACCTTCCACGCCGCCAAGGGCTTGGAGTGGGACGCGGTCTTCCTGGTCGGCATGACCGAGGGCATGATGCCGATCACCTACGCCGAGACCCCCGAGCAGGTGGAGGAGGAGCGGCGGCTTCTCTATGTCGGGGTCACCCGCGCTCGCGAGCGGCTGTTCCTGTCGTGGGCGCTGGCGCGCTCCCCGGGCGGCCGGGCTTCGCGTTCCCCGTCGCGGTTCCTGGACGGGCTGCGCGGCGGCGTCGGCCGCGACACCCGCGAGGGCGCGGCGGGCGGCGTCATAAGAGGCGGTGGCTCCGGACGGCGCCGCGTCCCCACCTCGTCCGGCGACAGCGAGGAACGCCCGCGCCGCACGGTCGAGCCGATCACCTGCCGGGTCTGCCACCGGGCTCTGATCGACGCCGCCGAGCGCAAGATCGGCCGCTGCGAGGGCTGCCCGAGCACCCTGGACCCCGAGCTGTACGAGGCGCTGCGCGAATGGCGCTCGGACCAGGCGAAGAAGCAGAAGCTGCCGGTGTTCGCGGTCTTCACCGACGCCACGCTGATCGCGATCGGCGAGTCGCGGCCCGCCACGCTCGCCGCCCTGATCAAGATCGCCGGGGTCGGCAAGGCGAAGGGGGACCGCTACGGGGACGAGGTGCTGGGGCTCATCGCGAGTTCCGAGTCCGGGACGGCCCAGAGCTCGGCCCGGACCTCTGCTCAGACGTCTGCTCAGAGCTCTGGTTCAGCTCCCAAGCCGCGCACGGCTCAGACGTCCGAGACGGCTTCCGAGCCCGACCCCGCTCACAAGTCAGGGCAGGCCGCGGCGAGCTGAACCAGCAGCGTCGACTGCAGATCGGCGGTCCCCGGCGTGATCCCGTCGAACTCCGGCTGCGCCGCCGCGGCCAGCTGGGTCGGCGTGGTCCGGAACCGCGGATCGACCGGCTGCAGCCCGATCGGCGTCGCCGAGTTCAGCGCCTCCGAGGCCTGCGTGGCTCCGCCCCGGACCGCCAGGTAGCGGCCGAACGCGTCGCAGTCGGTGATCCGGTCGGTGACGTTCACGTCCAGCCCTTCGCTCCCGACCTCCTGCGGCGACGTCAGGTCCGTCCGCGCGGTCACGCCGGGCACGGCCGGAGGCTTCGGCAGCGGTACGGCCATCTGCGCGGACTTGGGGTTGCCGTCGATGTGCAGCGAGTAGCTCACCACCGGGTTCTGCGGGCTCGGCGAACCCGAGACCGCGGTGGCGCTCACCTGCGACGGCATCATGGCCAGCACGTCGCCGCACAGCCGATAGAGGCTGCTGGTGACGTAGGACCCGTAGGAGTCGGTCGCGCCGAGCAGGTAGGGGTCCGTCGGGGAGGTGTCGTCGCTCGAGTCCGGCATCGCCGGGTGCCCGGGGTCGAAGGACATCGGCACGCTGGTCGCCGGACCGGCCGGAACGCCCTTCGTGGCCGGCGTGCGCACGGTCAGCGTCACCCCGGACGGGTACTGCGGCAGGTTCGCGGCGGCGCAGTCCACGGTGATCCGGCTGGTCAACGCCTCGGCGTCGCCGGGCGGCAGGGTCATGTGCGGCGCCGAGGCGAGCACCTCCACGCCGGGCACGGAGATCGCGATGGCGGTGACCTCCAGCGGCTTCGCGCCGTCGTTGCGCACGGCGATGGAGAAGTCGGCCGACAGCGGGGTCTGGAAGTCGGGCGGCATGCCGAGGCCGTTGGCGACGTTGGCCGCCGTGAGGGTCAAGGTGGCGCTGCCGCCGAGCAGGTGCAGCAGCATCCGGTCCCGGGTCTGCGCGCGGGCGTGGCGGAGGTCGCGGCTGTGCACGGCCACCCCGGTGGCGCCCGCGCCGGCCACCAAGGCCAGCGCCAGCAGGCCGGCCAGCGTCCGCCGCCGGCGCCGCTCCGGATCGACCTCGTGCCCGGAGCCCAGCGGCGTGCGCTGGCGCAGCCGGTGCAGCGCCGCGAGCAGGCGGTGCCGCGGTGCGGCGGGGACGGCGCCGGTCTGCGGGTCGAGGAGTTCGTCCTCGGACTCGATCAGGTCGGTCATGAGCACGCCGCCTGTTCCTGGTGGACGATGTCGCCGGCCAGCCGCAGCGAGCCGGTCAGCGCCTGGTCGATGAACACCGGCTGCGGCGAGCCGCCGTCCCCGTCCACCTCGAGCATGGTTCCTCCGAGCACGGGATCGCTGCTCAGGATGCTGGTGCAGTCCTGGATGCTCACCGTCAGCCGGGCCGGCGCGCTCTGGCCGGGCGCGAGTGTGAGGGACGCGGGCAGCCAGACGGTGCGCAGCCCCGGGGCGTCCCCGTAGGACGTCACGCCGCGGGCGGCCACGGTCACGGCCCGGTTCGAGGTGTTCCGCACCGTGAAGCCGACGACGAAGGAGTTGTGGTCGGCGGGGGAGAGCACCTTGTCGTAGTCGAAGGCCACGTCGCTCGGGAACGGGTCCGCGCCGATGCTGATGGTGCTGCGCTGGGAATTGCGGTCCGTCGCGTACTGGCCGCAGGCGCCGGCGTCGGCGGAGACGATCTCCGGGATCGGCGCGCCGCTCGGGCCGCGGAAGGTCAGCTGGGAGTCGGCGAGCTGGGCGGACGATCCGACCCGGGTCGGCAGGACCATGTCGCGGGGGTCGCCGTCGGAGTCGACGGCCTGCACGTGCACGGCCGGGAACGCCAGCGATACGCCGCCGCCGGTCCCCGGCCCGGCGGCGAGCATCCCGGTCTGCTGGCTCAGGAGGATCGACGGGCAGAACAAGCGGACGGTGAGCGCCACCTTGACGGCGCCGCCGCCGGGGATCCGCGCCGAGCCGCCGACCGGCTTCCAGGCGCTGCTCGTCATCATCAGCGGCCCGGCGTCGACGCTGACAGAGGTCAGGGTCACCGCGTCCGGGCTGTTGTTGGCGACCTCGACGACATACTGGCCGGTCGCGGAGGTGTCGTGGGCGTTGTAAGAGGAGGCCGCCGGGTCGCCGTCGACCACGGAGTTGATCGCGAGCGAGACGACGTCCGCGCGGTCCGCCGCCCCGGCCACGGTGTCGAACCAGGCGGTGCACGCCCCGCCTATCGCGCAGGCCAGCACGAGCGCCGCGGCCGCCGCCGCGATCTCGCGGCGCGAGTCGCGCAGGCGCCGACCGCCGGAGCGGACCGCGGCCATGCGTTCCCGGAAGGTGCGGGGCGGCGGCTTGACCGCCTGTTCGCCGGGCTCGTCAGTACCGTCCTGGTCGTCGACCCACTCGAAGACCTCTTCACCGTCTTCGATCGGGCCGAAGATCTCGTCGTCCGATGGGTCGCCGGCGGCGCCGTGGTTCGTGTCCATCCGCCCCTATATCCCTCACCCATTTACCAGCGCGTGGAGCCGTGTCCGTACTACCGCAGGAACTTAGCCCCTCGACCTATATGGAGTGCCCCCGCCCTCCAACTCAATCCTCACTCATCTTCCCGCGAAGTTTTCCAGAAAGTTGCCGTGAAAGGGGTGACAGCCGGGTGCGGCTCTGACAGCATGGTCAGCGTCGAGGTTGGGGGCAACTATGTCGACCGGTGGTGGGGGCTATCGGAGCCAGGGTTCTGGCTCAGGGGCGAAACCGCAGGTCAAAAATAGATTGCGGCCCTTAACGGGGATCATCTAACCTTCCGATGCGGGCGAGAGATCGCCCAGAGCACCACTGTGTGCGCAACTGAAGAATTCCAACTGTACGACGTGTGGTGCCGACTGCCAGCGGCTCTGTCCACACCCAGGCGAAGTGAAGGAGGCGAATTTCGATGAGGATCATGACCGGCACCGCTGTCGACAACCGTGTTGCGATGACCCCTGCGCCGGTTTACCGCGCGCTCGAAGCCTTCGCCGCCGACTGCCGCCGGGTGTCCGGGCAGGAGTGCTTCGGCTCGGCAGCCGCCGCGTGGCAGGTGGAGTCCGTCTCCGGTACCGGCTTGGCCGGCGCGGCCGGGTTCCTGGGTCTGGTGGCCCTGGGCGAAGGCCTGCTGGAGCGGCACGGCTATGTCGGTCAGCTGGGACAAGAGCGTCCGCGCCCGGTCTTCCAGCTGGTCCCGGCTCCTGGGACGGGCCGGATCCTGGCCGATGAGCAGGCGCCGATCGACGGCAGTGGCACCTCCGAGCGCGACGACGACAGCAACGACAGCAGCAAGGGCGACAACGGCAGCAAGCCGATGACCCCGTGGGACTTCCGCACCTCTGGTCCACCTGGATGAAGAGCTCTCTTCAGCCGGCAGGACCTGAGGCCGCGGAATCCCGATAAGGGATCCGCGGCCTTCGTGTTTTCCGCACGACAGTACGGCCCGCGACGGTGACCCCGTGGCGGGAGCGGTACCGCAGGACCCGGTCTGAAGAACTCAAGCCGGGAGAAGACAACTGACGAGGTGACTCACAGTGCAGAACGTGTTCGACACGGTCGTCGAGCAGACCGACACCACCCTGCCCTGCCGGGCGTACGACCCCGAGGTGTTCTTCGCCGAGACTCCCACCGACGTCGAGTTCGCGAAGGCGATCTGCGTCGAGTGCCCGGTGAAGTCCGCGTGCCTGGCCGGCGCTCTCGAGCGCCGCGAGCCGTGGGGGGTCTGGGGCGGTGAGCTCTTCGTCCAGGGTGTGATCGTGGCGCGCAAGCGGCCGCGTGGGCGTCCCCGCAAGGACGCCGCTCTGGTCGAGGCCCAGATCGCCGCCGAGGCCGCCGCCGCGGTCGAGGCCGCCAAGAAGGTTGCGATCCCGGCATGAGCGCCCACGGTCTTCCCCGCCAGCGCATGCTGCGCCGTCCCGGCCTCGCCGAGAACCCGCAGCAGGCACAGCAGGACCTGCAGTTCGAGCAGTACCCGAGACAGATTTCAGCGACCGCCGAGACCGGCGATCCCACAAGGAGTTTTCAGATGCTATTCCAGTACGAAGAAGCCGCACGCTACCGATCACAAGAGCTGCGCGACCAGGCGGAGCGCCAGCGTCTGCGGCGCGAGGCGAGCCGTGTGCGCAAGGAGAGCGGGCGGCGTGCGCGCCGGACGCTCGCCGGGCTGTTCCTGAGCTGAGGGACACCGCACTTCAGGACAGAGGCCGGCGGCTGCGGACATCAGTGTCCGTAGTCGCGGCCGGTCCACTGTGAGACGCTGTGAGCAGGGCCGACCCTTTTCGGGGGTCGGCCCTCGGTGCTTTGTGGGGCAACGCTCAAGGCCGCTTCGCCGGCAGCGGCCGCAGTCCCGGCCACCGCGCGAGCATCGCCGCCCGCATCCACCCGGCGAGTCGCGCCGTCTCGCCGAGCGGACCGTCGTCGGCGGCGAGACCTCCGATCACGCCGAGCCGGTACGCCAGCCGGTCGCGGGCGCTGACCGTCCACCACTTCCAGTCCTCGACGGCGAGCCGCGCGAGGTGGTCCTGCGTCTCCCGGAACGCGCGCTCGACGAGCGCGTCGCCGCGGATCGTCCAACTCGTGCAGGCGTCGGCGAGTTCGTGTTCGTCGATGGTGCGTCCCGACGCGGCGGAGTACGCCGCCTCGGCTTCGGCGAGCAGCTCGGGCGGCTGGGTGGTCGAGCACCAACAGGTCGGGAAACCGATGCGCAGATACGCCGACTCGACCATCCCGTCACCCAGCGACGCCTGCTCGAAGTCGATGAACCGGACGCCTTGTGCCGTGTGCAGGTCGTTGGTCGGGCAGGGATCGCCGTGCAGCAGGTCTCGGCGAGAGGACCGCGTCTTCAAGCGAGTGAGCAGGTCTTCGAGCTCTGCGGAAGCTTTGTCGGTATCCGTTGCGCCGAGCCATGCCGCAAGCTTCACAAACGCCTCGACGTCCGCACTCGTCGGTCCGTTCCAGCGCGGCAGATCGACGCCTTCCGTCGGTGCTCCGTGCAGTCGTCCCAGCGCTGCCGCGTACGCGACGACCCAATTTGCGGCAGGCGGGCGTTCCTCCACGTACTCCGTCACCAGCGTGCGCTCGACCGGATCCGCGCCGAGCAGACGCGGCACCACCGGCGGCTGCACGGCCGATGCCGCCTGCAGAGCCGCGACCTCGCGGGCGAAGAAGTCGTCCGCGCCGTCGCCGGGGACCAGATGCTTGATCACCGCCGGAGTGCCGCCGAAGGCCGCGCGCCAGACCGCCGAGCGCGGGCTGCTGCTGAGCGTCTTGACCCGCTTCGGAGCGCCGAGCTGGGCCGTCAGGACATCGCCGAGCAGAGGTACTGACCGCATGCCCCTCATCGTGGCACGCGGTCAGTGTCCTGCGAGACGTCGTCCGTGCGAGACGGTCGTGCCGGTCCTGCCGCTCGTGCTACTTGCGGACCGGGGAGACGCCCAGCGACATGCCGACCAGTCCGCGGCTGCGGGTCGCGATCTTGTCCGCGATGCCGATCAGGACCTGGGCCGCGGGGGAGTCGGGGTCGGAGGCGGTGAGCGGCTGGCCGTTGTCGCCGCCCTCGCGCAGCCGGACGTCGATCGGGATCTGGCCCAGGACCGGGACCTTGGTGCCGGTGGCGCGGGTCAGGGCCTCGGCCACGGTCTCGCCGCCGCCGCTGCCGAAGACGTCGACCTGCTCGCCGCAGTGCGGGCACGGCATCCAGGACATGTTCTCGATGACGCCGGTGATGCGCTGGCGGGTCTGCACGGCGATGGTGCCGGCGCGCTCGGCCACCTCGGCGGCGGCCTGCTGCGGCGTGGTGACGACCAGGATCTCGGCGTTCGGGACCAGCTGGGCCACCGAGATCGCGATGTCGCCGGTGCCGGGCGGCAGGTCCAGCAGGAGGACGTCCAGGTCGCCCCAGTAGACGTCGCCGAGGAACTGCTGGATCGCGCGGTGCAGCATCGGTCCGCGCCAGACCACCGGGGAGTTGCCCGGGGTGAACATGCCGATGGAGATGACCTTCACGCCCGACGGCGCGGTCGGCGCCAGGATCATGTCGTCGATCGGCGTGGGCGGCTCGGTGACGCCGAGCATGCGCGGGATCGAGTGGCCGTAGATGTCGGCGTCCACGACGCCGACCTTCAGACCCTTGGCGACCAGCGCCGCCGCCAGGTTCACAGTGACGGAGGACTTGCCGACGCCGCCCTTGCCGGAGGCGATCGCGTACACCCGGGTCAGGCTGCCGGGCTGGGCGAACGGGATCTCCCGGTCGACCTGGCCGCCGCGCAGCTTGGTCTTCAGCGCCTCGCGCTGCTCCGAGCTCATCACGTCGAGCTCGACCTCGACGGCGCTCACGCCGGCGATGGTGCCGACCTCGGACTTGATGTCGTTGGTGAGCCGGTCCTTCATCGGACAGCCGGCGACCGTGAGGAAGATGGCCACCTTGACGGTGCCGTCGGCGGCGACATGGACCTCTTTCACCATGTCCAGCTCGGTGATGGAGCGGTGGATCTCAGGGTCCTGGACCTTGGAGAGCGCCTTGTGGATGGCGTCCTCGGTGATCCCATGCTCGACGGCGATACTCATACCGTCGATGCTACGTCTTCGCCGCGCGGACACGGACGCCGCCTTGTATGCGCTGCGTCACGCGAGATGGCGGCGCGTGCGCCTCGGCGGGGGCATTCTCGCTCCGGTAGCGCGCCGGTGGCACTCCATCTTGTCCGGTTCTTGTCCGGTCGACACCGTGTCTCATTACGCGGCGAGGAACGTGAGGGCCGCCGTGCAAGGTCTACACTGAGGCGCGTACAGCCCACATCACAGCGTCGTGGATCCGGGCGAATTCACTTCTGACCTGCGTGAAGGAAGAGCTGTCGTGACCAAGGCCGTGGTGTCCGCCAAACCCGTCGTCCTGATCGCCGAGGAGCTGTCGCCGGCCACCGTCGACGCGCTCGGCCCCGATTTCGAGATCCGGCACTGCAACGGCGCCGACCGCGCCGAGCTGCTCGCCGCGCTCCCCGAGGCCGACGCCCTGCTGGTGCGCTCCGCGACCAAGGTGAACGCCGAGGCGCTGGCCGTCGCCGGGCAGCTGAAGGTCGTCGCCCGGGCCGGCGTCGGCCTGGACAACGTCGACGTCGGCGCCGCCACCAAGGCCGGCGTCATGGTGGTCAACGCCCCCACCTCGAACATCACCTCCGCCGCGGAGCTGGCGATCGCGCTGCTGCTGGCCACCGCGCGGCACATCCCCAAGGCGAACGCCTCGCTGAAGTCCGGCAAGTGGGAGCGCAGCAAGTTCACCGGCGTGGAGCTGGACGAGAAGGTCGTCGGCATCGTCGGCTTCGGCCGGATCGGGCAGCTGGTCGCCCAGCGCCTGGCGCCGTTCGGCGTGCGGCTGCTGGCCTACGACCCCTACGTGCAGCCGGCCCGGGCCGGGCAGCTCGGCGCGAAGGTCGTCAGCCTGGACGAGCTGCTGGCCGAGTCCGACTTCATCACCGTGCACCTGCCGAAGACCCCCGAGACCCTCGGGCTCATCGGTGAGGAGGCGCTGACCAAGGTCAAGCCGGGCGTCCGGATCATCAACGCGGCGCGCGGCGGGATCGTGGACGAGGCCGCGCTGGCCATCGCGATCAAGGAGGGCCGGGTCGGCGGCGCCGGGGTCGACGTGTTCCTCACCGAGCCGTGCACCGAGTCCCCGCTGTTCGACCTGGACCAGGTCGTCGTGACCCCGCACCTGGGCGCCTCGACCGACGAGGCCCAGGAGAAGGCCGGCATCGCGGTGGCCAAGTCGGTGCGCCTGGCGCTGGCCGGCGAGCTGGTCCCGGACGCGGTGAACGTGCAGGGCGGCACCATCGCCGAGGACGTGCGTCCCGGCCTGCCGCTGGCCGAGCGCCTGGGCCGGGTCTTCACCGCCCTGGCCGGCGCCGCGCCGACCCAGCTCGACGTGATCGTCCGCGGCGAGATCACCCAGCACGACGTGAAGGTGCTCGAGCTGGCCGCGCTCAAGGGCGTGTTCGCCGACGTGGTCGAGCACTCGGTGTCCTACGTCAACGCCCCGCTGCTGGCCACCGAGCGCGGCATGGAGGTCCGGCTGACGACCAGCTCGGACAGCCCGGACTACCGCAACATGACCACGGTCCGCGGCGTCCTGGCCGACGGCTCGGTGGTCTCGGTCTCCGGCACCGTCACCGGCCCGCGCCTGGTCGAGAAGATCGTCGAGGTCGACGGCTTCCAGCTCGACGTCACCATCGCCGAGCACCTGCTCTTCCTGCGCTACACCGACCGCCCCGGCGTCGTCGGCCAGCTCGGCGGCGTCCTCGGCGCCGCGGGCATCAACATCGGCGGCATGCAGGTCGCCCGCGCCGCCAAGGGCGGCGAGGCCCTGGTCGCCCTCACCGTCGACTCGGTGGTCCCGGCCGGCCTGCTCGAGGAGATCAAGGCCGCCATCGGCGCCACCGCGGTGCACAGCATCTCGCTGGAGAACTGAGCACCGCCGGCCCGAGCCGGTCAGACAGAACACTGCGACGGGCGGTCCCGGATTCCGGGGCCGCCCGTCGGCGTGCGGGGCACGGGAAACCGGTCGCGGCGAGTGCGGCCGAGCGGGCAGTATCGGGGGCATGCGTACGCGACTGAGCGGGCGGTTCACCGGCGCCGACCATTAGGCGCCGTCAGAGTCTCTGACGGGACAGCCGCTGGAGTCAGCGTGTCCCGCACCGATCACCACCTCCCGGTCAGATACCGGGAGGGCATGCCGCCTCGGCTTGTCCTGCTGCCGTATTGGCGGGGCAAGCGCCGCAGCACCCTGGCCGTCTACGCCAACAGGCTCGAACGGCGTGCGCGAGCGGAATTCCGGACGTACAGCGTGCTCGTCGCGAGCACGTACCGGGCCGGCGGCGACCTCGAGCACCTTGCCGAGCCTGACGCCCGCCCGAGACACGGCGCGTGCTGGGACCTCTGGTGACCATGGTCGCCGACGCCCGCTGACGGTCGCGACCGCTACTCGGGCCGCCGCCCCCAAGCCGTGATGTGCGTCAGCGACAGGTCGACGACCTCAGGGTCCTGCAACAGGCGGCGCGCCTCCCGGTAGACCGCCTCGTCGAGTTCCATGCGCGGCCAGAGTTGGTCCCAGGTGCGGAGCCAGAATTCGTTGGGGGCGGTGCCGGCGCGCAGGGTCGGGGTGGTGGCCTGTTCGCCGATGGGGGTCAGGCCGAGTTCGCGGAGGTGGCCGGGGTAGTCGCGGGCGAAGTGGAAGTCGGTGCCGATGGTGGTGTTCAGCATGCGGCGCATGGCGGCGAAGGTTTGGCGGAGTGCTTGGTGGGGTGAGGAGTGGGTGGCGAAGTCGACGTCGTCGCCGACGATGAGCCAGCCGCCGGGGCGGACCCAGGAGGCCATGCGGGCCAGGAGGGCGGCGCGTTGCGGGGTGTGCATCAGGGTGAGGCGGCAGTGGACGAGGTCGTAGCGGCCCGGTTCGGCGGTCAGGGCGTCGGCTTCGAGGGCGTCGAGGTTCGGGGGGTGGGCGTAGGTGTCCAGCATGCGGGTGCTGCGGTCCAGGGCTGTGACGGTGCCCTGCGGGCCGACGGCGGCGGCGAGCCAGCGGGCGACGTGGCCCGGGCCCGTGCCGACGTCCAGGCAGCGCCATCCGGGGGATACGCCGAGCGCCTTCAGGCAGCCGAAGGTGTGGTCGTCGTACATGGCCGCGCGGGCGGACAGGCGGGGGATCTCGGTGTCGAGGCGCTCCGGGCGGAACAGGCGGTCGCCGTAGCGTTCGCGGGGTGGATCGGGCTGGTGCGCGGCGGTGTCGGGGGTGTGCGCGGGAGCCTGGCTCATAGCCCCTGATTCTTCGCTGCCGGGGCGGAACCGGCACTCCGGCGGCGAAGGGGGACGGAGCGGGGCGCATCGCGGTGGTCTCACATCGTAAGAACATCCGCCCGGGGCGCAGACAAGATTTAGTCGGATGTCCTAGTGTTTTCCTTGCGCCGCAGGCCACCCTTACCGCGGTAGTTCCTCAGCTGTACTCCGGCACCCTTCGGAGTCGTCCTCCCCTTAAGACGACCATCCGCTATCACGAGCCTGTCTGGAGTCCGCCATGACCCGCACCCGCCGTCCCCGCACCTCCCCGGCCTCCTCCGCGGAGGCCGCCGCCGCTGCCCGCGAAGCGCTGCAGCAGGCGCTGGACCGCCGCAGCCGCTGAGCGGCGTGAGCGTCCACATACCGAACACTCGCAGCTTGCCCATCGAGACACGGTTTACCGTAGGACCATGACAGCACCCTCCTCCATCCGGCTGGCCGTGATCCCCGGCGACGGCATCGGCGTCGAGGTCACCGCCGAGGCCCTGAAGGTCCTGCAGGCCGCGCTGCCGCAGGACGTGAAGGTGGAGGGCACCGAGTACGACCTCGGAGCCCGCCGCTACCACGCCACCGGCGAGACGCTTCCGGACGAGGTGCTCGCCGAGCTCCAGGGCTACGACGCGATCCTGCTCGGCGCGATCGGCGACCCGAGCGTGCCCTCCGGGGTGCTGGAGCGCGGGCTGCTGCTCAAGCTGCGTTTCGCCTTCGACCACCACGTCAACCTGCGGCCCTCGCGCCTGTTCCCGGGCGTACCCGGTCCGCTCAGGGAGCCCGGCGCGGTCGACTTCGTCGTGGTCCGCGAGGGCACCGAGGGTCCGTACACCGGCAACGGCGGGACCATCCGCAAGGGCACGGTGCACGAGGTGGCCACCGAGGTCAGCCTCAACACCGCCTACGGCGTCGAGCGCGTGGTGCGCGACGCCTTCGCCCGGGCCCAGGCCCGGCCGCGCAAGAAGCTGACGCTGGTCCACAAGACCAACGTGCTGGTCTTCGCCGGCTCCCTGTGGAGCCGGGTGTTCACCGAGGTCGCCGCGGAGTTCCCCGAGGTGGCCACCGACTACCTGCACGTCGACGCCGCGACCATCTTCCTGGCCACGCAGCCGGAGCGGTTCGACGTGATCGTCACCGACAACCTGTTCGGCGACATCATCACCGACCTCGCCGCCGCGGTCACCGGCGGCATCGGGCTGGCGGCCTCCGGGAACCTGGACGTCACCGGCACGTTCCCGTCGATGTTCGAACCCGTACACGGGTCGGCGCCGGACATCGCGGGCCAGGGCAAGGCGGACCCGACCGCCGCCGTGCTGTCCGCGGCCCTGCTCCTGGAGCACCTCGGACGGACCAAGGCGAGTCCGGTCCTGTCCGAATCCGCGCGCAAGATCGAGGCGGCCGTGGAGGCCGACCTCGCCGAGCGCGCGGCGCACGACGCGCCGCGGACGACCTCCGAGATCGGCGACGCGCTGGCGGCCAAGGCCGCCGGTCTGTAACACGCCGCTGTAGTGATCCCACCCGGACCGGCCTGGCGGCAGCACGAAGCCAGGCCGGTATCTGTCATGCCCGCCAAAGGGCACCAGTGCGAGGTATGCCTCGCCCCGCTCCTGGGGTAACGTCTCAGATAATGGGATTTTCCTGGGAGGGGCGCTGCGAGCTGCGCACCTCGGCTGCATTCCGGGCCAGAGCAGGCCGTCGAGGCCGTCAAGGAGGACGCGCGAGATGACACTGACCATCGATCTGAAGCCGAGCAGCACCCCCAAGGCCGTCGAGGAGCGCGAGGCGCTGAAGGCGGTGGGAGGGTTCGGCCAGATCTTCTCCGACCACATGGTCACGATCCGCTATACCGAGGGCAAGGGCTGGCACGACGCGGTCCTGGAGGCTTACGGCCCGGTGAGCCTGGACCCGGCGGCCTCGGTGCTGCACTACGGCCAGGAGATCTTCGAGGGCCTGAAGGCCTTCCGGACGGCGGACGGCCAGATCGTCTCCTTCCGCCCCGACGCCAACGCCGCGCGCTTCAACCGCAGCGCCGCCCGGATGGCGATGCCCGAGCTGCCCGAGGACCTGTTCCTGGCCGCCATCGACGCGCTGGTCACGGTCGACCGCGAGTGGGTGCCCGAGGGCGAGGGCCGCAGCCTGTACCTGCGGCCGTTCATGTTCGCCACGCAGGTGGGCCTCGGCGTGAACTCGCCGAGCAAGGAGTACCTGTTCATGCTCATCGCCGGTCCCGCCGGCTCCTACTTCGCCGGCGGCGTCAAGCCGGTGACGGTGTGGCTGTCCGAGGACTACGTGCGCGCGGTCAAGGGCGGCACCGGCGAGGCCAAGTGCGGCGGCAACTACGCGGCCAGCTTCCTGGCCCAGGCCCAGGCCGTGGAGCAGGGCTGCGACCAGGTGGTCTGGCTCGACGGCGTCGACCACAAGTACGTCGAGGAGATGGGCAGCAACAACCTCTACTTCGTCTACGGCACCGGCGCCGAGGCGCGGCTGATGACCCCGGCGCTGACCGGCTCGCTGCTGCCCGGCATCACCCGCGACTCGCTCCTGAAGGTGGCCGCCGACCTCGGCATCCCGGCCGAGGAGGGGACGATCTCGGTCGAGCAGTGGCGCGACGGCGTGGCCGCCGGGGAGATCACCGAGGTGTTCGGCTGCGGGACCGCGGCCGTGGTGACGCCGCTGGGCCGGGTCAAGGGCAAGGACGGCGAGTTCGCCATAGGTGACGGCGAGCCCGGCCCGGTGACGCTGCGCATCCGCGAGGCGCTGCTGGACATCCAGACCGGCAAGGCGCCCGACCTGCACCACTGGCTGCGCAAGATCGCCTAGCCGACCGGCCGGGGATCCGTTAACAGCTTGAAACCCGGCGGGGCGCGGGGGAAAGTCAGGGAGTGACCGACACTCTGACCGACTCCGCGCCCCGCCGTTCTTTGTGGCGGCATCGCGACTTCCTGCTCCTGTGGGGCGGGCAGTCGGTCAGCGAGATCGGCAGCGCGATCACCGTGCTGGCGCTGCCGCTGGCCGCGGTGGTGCTGCTGGATGCCAGCACCTTCCAGGTCGGGCTGCTGACCGCGATGAGCACGGTCCCGTTCCTGCTCGTCGCCTTGCCGGCCGGCGCGCTGGTCGACCGCGCCGCCAAGCACCGCCTGATGATGTGGTGCGATGTGGGCCGGCTGCTGCTGATGGCCTCGGTGCCGCTGGCCACGCTGCCCGGCCTGCACCTGACCTACCTCCATCTGCTGATCGTCGCGCTGGCGGCCGGTGTGCTGACCGTGTTCTTCGACGTCGCCTACCAGAGCTACCTGCCGGTGCTGCTGGAGCGCGGCGAGCTGGTCGACGGCAACGGCAAGCTCGGGACCACGCAGGCCTTCGCGCAGTTCGCCGGGCCCTCGCTCGGCGGAGTGCTGGTCGGGGCGCTCGGCGCGGCGCGGGCCCTGATCGTCGACGCCGCCAGCTACGGCCTGTCGGCGGTGTCGCTGCTGCTGATCCGGATGCCGGAACCGCCGCCGCATCCCAGCCACAAGGAACGCAGGATCCGAGACGGCATCAAGGAAGGGCTGCACTTCGTCGTGCGGCATCCGATCCTGCGCAAGGTCGTGGCGTGCACCGGCACCAGCAACCTGTTCAGCTCGATGCTGCTGGCCGTGGAGATCCCCTTCATGGTCCGGACGCTGCACCTCACGCCGAGCGGCGTCGGCGCGGTGCTCAGCCTGGCCGCGGTCGGCGGGATGGTCGGCGGCCTGGTCGCGCGGCCGCTGGCGCAGCGCTTCGGCAGCGCGCGGATCATCTGGCTGGCGCCGCTGGTGCTCGGGCTCCCGACGTTCCTGGCGCCGTTGGCGACGCCGGGGTGGGGCGCCCTGTTCTACCCCGCCGGCCTGACGTTCTTCGGGATGATGGCGGTCGTCTACAACGTCGCGCAGGTGTCCTACCGGCAGGCGATCACCCCGCACGCGCTGCTCGGCCGGATGAACGCCAGCGTTCGCTTCATCGTCTGGGGCACCATGCCGCTCGGCGCGCTGCTCGGCGGTCTGGTGGGTACCTGGCTCGGGCTGCGGCCCACGCTGTGGATCGCCGTGGCCGGCAGCTATGCGGCCGTGGCCTGGGTGTTCTTCTCGCCGCTGCGCCGCATGCGCGATGTACCCGATCCCGGATGACGAGACACGCTGTCCCAGCGGCTTCCGGATGTGGCAGGGTTGGAGCCATGCAGCAGCAGCCGCAGATTATTACGGCGTGCGCGCCGGCACCGGAGCAGCGATAACCACACTGCCCACCGCCAGCGCGCAGACCTCTCGTGGATTCCCACGGGGGGATTTTTGTTTTTCCCAAGCCTGCACAGCCGAGGAGTCCCGGGCATGTCCGCGAAAGACGTCTACGAGTCTTTTCACATCTACGACACCACCCTGCGCGACGGCAGCCAGCAGGAGGGCCTGTCCCTCGCTGTCGCCGACAAGCTCGCGATCGCCCGGCACCTGGACGCCCTGGGCGTCGGCTTCATCGAGGGCGGCTGGCCGGGCGCCGTCCCGAAAGACACAGAGTTCTTCCGGCGGGCTCAAACAGAGCTCGACCTGAAGCACGCGCAGCTCGCCGCGTTCGGCAAAACCCGCCGGACCGGCGTGAAGGCCGCCGACGACCCGCTGGTGGCCGCGCTGCGGGAGTCCGGGGCGCCGATCGTCACGCTGGTGGCCAAAAGCCATGTCCGGCATGTCGACCTGGCGCTCCGGACCACCTTGGAGGAGAACCTGGCGATGATCCGGGACACCGTGGAGCACCTGCACGCCGAGGGCCGCCGGGTGTTCCTGGACGCCGAGCACTTCTTCGACGGCTACCTGGCCGACCCCGCCTACGCCCTGGAGTGCCTGCGCACCGCCGCCGAGGCCGGCGCCGACGTGGCCGTGCTCTGCGACACCAACGGCGGCATGCTGCCCACGCAGCTCGCGGACATCGTGCACGAGGTGCGCGAGGCGAGCGGCACCCGGATCGGCATCCACACCCACGACGACGCCGCCTGCGCGGTGGCCAACGCGCTGGCCGCGGTCGACGCCGGCGCCACCCACGTGCAGGGCACGGCCAACGGCTACGGCGAGCGCTCGGGCAACGCGAACCTGTTCAGCGTGGTCGCCAACCTGCAGCTCAAGCTGGGCCGGGAGGTGATCCCGCCGGCCGGGCTGGCCGAGATGACCCGGATCGCGCACGCCGTCGCCGAGGTCACCAACCTCGCGCCGAACCCGCAGGCGCCCTACGTCGGGGTCTCGGCCTTCGCGCACAAGGCCGGGCTGCACGCCTCGGCGGTCCGTGTCGACCCGGACCTGTACCAGCACATCGACCCGCAGCTGGTCGGCAACGACATGCGGATGCTGGTCTCGGAGATGGCCGGCCGGGCCTCGATCGAGCTCAAGGGCCGGGAGCTGGGCTTCGACCTGTCCGCCGACCCCGACACGCTGGCCCGGGTGACCAACCGGGTCAAGGAGCTGGAGGCCCAGGGCTACTCCTTCGAGGCCGCCGACGCCAGCTTCGAGCTGCTGCTGCGCGGCGAGCTCGGCGGCGCGCCGGTGCGCTTCTTCGAGGTGCTGTCCTGGCGGACCTTCGCCGACCGGCTGGCCGACGGCCTGGTGGTCAACCAGGCGACGGTGAAGCTGCGGGTCAAGGGCGAGGAGGTGCTCGCCGCCGGCGAGGGCAACGGCCCGGTCAACGCGCTGGACAACGCGCTGCGCGCCGCGCTGGCCGCCGCCTATCCGGCGCTGGCGGGGCTGGAGCTGATGGACTACAAGGTCCGGATCCTCACCGGCGACCACGGCACCGCCTCGCGGACCAGGGTGCTGATCACCACCTCCGACGGCGTGGCGGAATGGTCCACGGTCGGCGTGGACGAGAATGTCATCACCGCGTCCTGGCAGGCACTGGTCGACGCCGTGACCTTCGGGCTCCTTGCCAAGGGTGAGACAGTGGTCTGAAGGGGACCCGAGAACTCACCGGGAAGGCTCGGGGATTGACCCGATCGGTGATGATTCCCGCCCTCATCTCGGTTATCTCCCGCTAATATGACGGTGCGTAAGGGGTCGGTGCCCTAGAGTCAGCCTTCCGTCGAAGTCAGCGAGGGTTGGTGACGCACTGCCATGGGACTGGACAGGCGAGGGCCGATCCCGGCCCTTCAGATGCGGCGGCTGCCCGGGGCGCGCCTCCACGGCGTGCCGCCGGGCTACACGGCCGTCGCCGTGCTGATCGCCGCGCACGCCTCGGTGTCCCTGGTCGGCCCGTCCGGCGCGGTCCCGGCCCTGATGGGCGACGCCGGTCTGGCCGCCGCGGCGGCCCTGGCGTCCGCGGCGTGCATGCATCGCACGGTCCTGATGGTCCGCCACTACCGCATGGCCTGCTTCCGCTGCTACTCCTGGCTGCTGGCCGGGCTCTCCTGCCTGGCCGCCGCCGTCGGGAACGCGGTGTGGGCCTGGTACGAACTGGTCCTGGACGTCGCCCCGCCGAGCCCGTCGGCCGCGGACTGGTCCTTCCTGTTCTTCGGGCCGCTGGCCCTGGCCGCCTTCGTCACCGCGCACGGCGAGCAGGTCAGCCTGTCGGCGCGGATCAGGCTGCTGCTGGACACCACGCTGGTGGCCGGCTCGCTGTTCGTGGTGGCCTGGGTGGTCGCGCTGGCGCTGGCCATCGAGCGGGTCGACTCCCCGGTGCGCACCTTCCTGGTCCTGGGCTACCCGGCCTTCGACCTGGCGCTGGTCAGCCTGCTGCTGGCGCTGCGGGCCCGCACGCCGGGGGAGCGCGGCGGGATCGGCACCGGGGTGCGGGTCGGCTACCTGATGATCGTGGTCTGCGACTCCATCTTCACCATGCCCGCGGTCCGGAACGGCTACCGGTCCGGCGGGCTGTTGGACACCGGCTGGTTCGCCGGCTACCTGGTCATCGCGGTGGCCGCCTGGTACGGCGACGGCTGGCGGCCCGAGCGCGTCGGCCGCGACGCGTCCGGCGCCGGGCAGGACTCCGCCTGCGGCGCCGGCTGCTCGATCGGGCTGCACGACTGCGACGCCGCCACCGGCCGCGAGGTCGCGCTCACCATCGCCGCGCCGGACATCCCCGCCCCCGGCGGCACGCGGTTCATCGACTCGCCGTCCCGCTGGGGCTCGTTGCTGCGGACGGTGCGGGGGATACTGCCGTATCTGGCTGCGGCCTTCTGCCTGGCCGGAGTCCTGGCCGACGGGTTGGACACGGCGCGCCGCATGGACCCGGTGGTGCTGATCGCCGGCGCCGCGGTGCTGGTCGCGCTGGTCGCCCGGCAGGCGCTGACGCTGTTCGAGAACCAGCGCCTGACCGAGGACCTGCGCCGCGCCGCCGCCACTTTGCAGCACCACGCGTACCACGACCCGCTCACCGGACTGGCCAACCGCGCGCTGCTCACCGACCGGCTGGAGCACGCGCTGACCCAGCGGCAGGCCGAATGGGAGCCGGTCGCGGTGATCTTCCTGGACCTGGACGGCTTCAAGGGGGTCAACGACTCCGTCGGCCACGAGACCGGCGACCGGGTCCTGGTCGAGGCGGCGGGCCGGATCTCCGGCTCGCTGCGGGTCGGGGACACCGTGGCCCGGTTCGGCGGGGACGAGTTCGTGATCGTGCTCGAGGTCGGCACGACCGTCGGCGGCGCGCTGGTGGTCGCCGAGCGGATCCGCGGGCGGCTGTGTGAGGAGTACCGCATCGAAGGGCCGGCGCACCACCTCGGCGCCTCGATCGGCGTGGCGTTCTCCGAGCCCGGCGGTTCGGCGTCCAACCTGCTGCGGCGCGCCGACGCCGCGATGTACCGGGCCAAGACCGCCGGGCGCAACCGCGTGGTCGCCGAACCGCTCGCGGCCACCTGGGCCATTTCGCATGGCGAGACCGCTCCGATCAATGCTTGACACAGATGAGGGCTCAGGAGGAGGGTTACGACCATGACGACACGACAGTCGATTCTCGTACTTGCCAGGCGCGTGGGCTGACCTCCAAAAGCAGCCACGCGCCTCCCCTCGTTGAGCCTTCCGGCTCCGAGGGTTTTTTGTTGGCCAGGTACGGTGATCGGAAGAAGAGAGAAAGTCATGACAGACCGCGGTGATCAGCAGGCGATCTCCGGCGCCGCCTCGTTGATCCGGTCGCTCGAGGAGAGCGGGGTCGACACCGTCTTCGGCATCCCCGGCGGCGCCATCCTCCCGGCCTACGACCCGCTGTTGGACTCCACCCGGCTGCGTCACATCCTCGTCCGCCACGAGCAGGGCGCGGGCCACGCGGCGACCGGCTACGCGCAGGCCACCGGCAAGGTCGGGGTCTGCATGGCGACCTCCGGGCCCGGCGCCACCAACCTGGTCACGCCGATCGCCGACGCGCACATGGACTCCGTCCCGCTGGTCGCGATCACCGGCCAGGTGCCCGGGCCGAACATCGGCACCGACGCCTTCCAGGAGGCGGACATCGTCGGCATCACCCTGCCGATCACCAAGCACAGCTTCCTGGTCAGCAACCCCGACGAGATCGCGCGTACCGTCGCCGAGGCGTTCCACATCGCCTCCACGGGCCGTCCGGGCCCGGTGCTGATCGACATCACCAAGGACGCGCTGCAGGCCTCGACCGACTTCTCCTGGCCGGTCGAGATGGACCTGCCCGGCTACCGCCCGGTCTCCAAGCCGCACGCCAAGCAGGTGCGCGAGGCCGCCCGGATGCTCACCGAGGCCAAGCGCCCGGTGCTGTACATCGGCGGCGGCGTGCTGAAGGCCCGGGCCACCACCGAGTTGCGGGTCCTGGCCGAGCTGACCGAGGCGCCGGTCGTCACCACGCTGATGGCCCGCGGCGCCTTCCCCGACAGCCACCCGCTGCACCTGGGCATGCCCGGCATGCACGGCACGGTCGCCGCGGTCACCGCGCTGCAGAAGGCCGACCTGATCGTCGCGCTGGGAACCCGCTTCGACGACCGGGTGACCGGCAAGCTGTCCGGCTTCGCGCCGAACGCCAAGATCGTGCACGCCGACATCGACCCGGCGGAGATCTCCAAGAACCGCACCGCCGACGTCCCGATCGTCGGGGACTGCCGCGAGGTGATCGCCGACCTGGTCGTCGCCGTGCAGTCCGAGCACGCCGCCGGCCGGCGCGGGGACTACGCCGCCTGGTGGGAGCAGCTCAACGGCTGGCGCAAGACCTACCCGCTGGGCTACGAGCGCCCCGGCGACGGCTCGCTGGCGCCGCAGCAGGTGATCGAGCGGCTGGGCCGGATCTCCGGACCGGAGACGATCTTCGCCGCCGGCGTGGGCCAGCACCAGATGTGGGCCTCGCAGTTCATCTCTTATGAGAACCCGTACACCTGGCTGAACTCCGGCGGCGCCGGGACCATGGGCTACGCGGTCCCGGCCGCGATGGGCGCCAAAGTCGGCATGCCGGACGCCACAGTCTGGGCGATCGACGGCGACGGCTGCTTCCAGATGACCAACCAGGAACTGGCCACCTGCGCCATCAACGACATCCCGATAAAGGTGGCCGTGATCAACAACGGCACCCTGGGGATGGTCCGGCAGTGGCAGACCATGTTCTACGGCAAGCGCTACTCCAACACCGATCTGCACTCCCGCCGGATCCCGGACTTCGTGAAGCTGGCCGAGGCCTACGGCTGCGTCGGTCTGCGCTGCGAGTCCCCGGAGGACCTGGACCGGACGATCGAGAAGGCGATGGAGATCAACGACGCGCCGGTGGTCGTGGACTTCGTGGTGCACCAGGACGCGATGGTGTGGCCGATGGTCCCCGCCGGGGTGTCCAATGATGAAATCCTGGCCGCGCAGGATGTGCGGCCAGACTTCGGAGACGGCGAAGAATGAGCCACGCAGAAGTGCGCGCTTCCATCCAACACAGCGGTGACGGGGAGGAATAGAGACTATGTCACGACACACCCTGTCCGTCCTGGTCGAGAACAAGCCCGGGGTCCTGACCCGGGTCGCCGGCCTGTTCGCCCGCCGCGCCTTCAACATCGAGTCGCTGGCGGTCGGGCCCACCGAGCACGAGGACGTCTCCCGCATCACGCTGGTGGTCACCGTCGAGGACCATCCGCTGGAGCAGGTCACCAAGCAGCTCAACAAGCTGGTCAACGTGCTGAAGATCGTCGAGCTGGACCCGGCGGCCAGCGTGCAGCGCGAACTGCTCCTGGTCAAGGTGCGCTGCGACCAGGACAGCCGGGCCGAGGTGCTGGCCACCGTGCAGCTGTTCCGGGCCAAGATCGTCGACGTCGCCCCGGACGCGGTGACCGTCGAGGCCACCGGCGACAGCGAGAAGATCGAGGCGCTGCTGCGGGTTCTGGAGCCCTTCGGGGTCAAGGAACTGGTCCAGTCCGGGATGGTGGCCATCGGCCGCGGCTCCCGCTCGATCGCGGACCGGCCGCTGCGCACGGTCACCCCCGAGGACGTCCGGGCACACCACGAGGGCAACCACGCCCACGCCGCCAACGGCTCCCGGGACAACCACAACCGCACCCACAGAAAGCAAATGAGCGACCACCATGGCTGAGATGTACTACGACGACGACGCGGACCTGAGCATCATCCAGGGCCGCAGCGTCGCGGTCCTGGGCTACGGGTCCCAGGGCCACGCGCACGCGCTGTCCCTGCGGGACTCGGGCGTGGACGTCCGGGTCGGCCTGCACGAGGGCTCCAAGTCCCGGCAGGCGGCCGAGGAGGCCGGGCTGCGGGTCCTCACCCCGTTCGAGGCCTGCGAAGAGGCCGACGTGATCATGATCCTGGTGCCGGACCCGGTGCAGCGCAAGGTCTACGCCGAGGCCGTCGAGCCGAACCTGGCCGAGGGCGACGCGATCTTCTTCGGCCACGGCCTGAACATCCGCTACGGCCTGATCAAGCCGCCGGCCGGCGTCGACGTGTGCATGGTCGCCCCCAAGGGACCGGGCCACCTGGTGCGCCGGCAGTTCACCGAGGGCCGCGGCGTGCCCTGTCTGATCGCCGTGGAGCAGGACGCCACCGGCACCGCGACCGAGCTCGCGCTGTCCTACGCCAAGGGCATCGGCGGCACCCGCGCCGGCGTCATCAAGACCACCTTCACCGAGGAGACCGAGACCGACCTGTTCGGCGAGCAGGCGGTGCTCTGCGGCGGTGCCGAGGCCCTGATCAAGGCGGGCTTCGAGACCCTGACCGAGGCCGGCTACCAGCCGGAGGTCGCCTACTTCGAGTGCCTGCACGAGCTCAAGCTCATCGTCGACCTCATGTACGAGGGCGGCCTGGAGAAGATGAACTGGTCGGTCTCGGAGACCGCCGAGTGGGGCGGCTACGTCACCGGTCCCCGGATCGTCGACGACCGGACCAAGGCCACGATGAAGCAGGTGCTCACCGAGATCCAGGACGGCAGCTTCGCCAACAACTGGATCGCCGAGTACGACGCGGGTCTGCCGAACTACAAGAAGTATGTCGAGGCCGAGGAGCAGCACCCGATCACCGCGACCGGCAAGAAGCTGCGCTCGATGATGTCCTGGATCCGCGAGGGCTGATCCGCCCCGCACCGCGCCTGCCAAGGGCCGGTACCGCACACAGGTGCGGTACCGGCCCTTCGTGTTCTGCTTAGCACTTGATCACCACTCGTCACTCTTTTGGCATGCTCACACTGAATGCCCTGCTATGTCGGGAATAGAGTGGCGAACGCGCTCCCAGCAGCGCGTTCGCAAGGTGTGTCCCGACAGGAGGAGAGAGATGGGCGTCAGCAGGAGGACACTCGCGCTGCAGACCGGAGCGATCGCGGCGGCGGTGGCCTTGGCCGCCACCGCCTGCGGCAGCAGCAAGAGCGGCGGAGGATCCACCACCGGTTCCGGTTCGGGCGCCGGCACGCCCATCGCCGACCGGAACTCGGTCAACGCCGCGACCGTGAAGCAGGGCGGGAAGATCACCTGGACCATCGAGAAGACGGTCCAGGACTGGAACCCGCTCACCTCTCTGGGCAACACGTTCGACTACGCGCAGACCACGAACGGCATCTACCCGGACGTCTACGTCCCGCAGCCGGACTACTCGCTGGTGCTGAACACCGACCTGATGGCCGGGGACCCGGTGGTCACCAACGCCACCTCGACCGAGCCGCAGAAGATCGTCTACAAGATCCAGCCGAACGCCAAGTGGTCCGACGGGACCCCGGTCACCGCCGACGACTTCATCTACCTGTGGCAGGCGCAGAACGGCACCAACCCGAACGTCGACGTGGCCAGCACCACCGGCTACAGCGACGTGGCCTCGGTGACCGGCAGCGACAACGGCAAGACCGTGACCGTCGCCTTCAAGCAGGACAAGCCCTTCTCGGACTGGAAGAGCCTGTTCACCTCGATCCTGCCGGCGCACGTCGCCAAGCAGCACGGCGACGTCGCGGCCTCCTTCACCTGGCTGGACGCCAACCCCCCGACGGTCTCCGCCGGCCCGTTCGAGATCGCCCCCGGCGGCGTCTCGGCCGACAAGAGCCTGATCAAGACGATCAAGAACCCGCAGTACTACGGCAAGCCGGCCAACCTCGACGAGGTCGACTTCCGCGCGATCACCGACTCCTCGCAGGAGCCGACCGCGCTGGCCAACGGCGAGGTGGACGGCATCTACCCGCAGCCGCAGCTGGACCTGGTGAACCGGGTCAAGAGCATCGCCGGCGTGGACTACCACATCAACCAGGGCCTGGTCTGGGAGCACATCGACCTGAACCTGCGCAACAGCGCCTTCGGCGGCCCGGCCGACGCCGACCAGACCCAGCCGGCCAAGGTCGCGCTGCGCCAGGCGATGTTCACCGCCTTCGACCGGCTCGGCCTGCTGAACCGGACGATCAAGCAGTTCGACAGCGACGCGGCGGTGCTGAACAACCGCATGGTGGTGCCCGGCCAGCCCGGCTACCAGGACAACGCCTCCGCGATGTACCCGGAGTCCGGGGACCTGAACAAGGCCAAGCAGCTGCTCACCACGGCCGGCTACAAGGGCGTGGGCACCGCGCTGGTGGACCCCAGCGGCAAGGCCGTCCCGGCGTTCAGCATGCGCTACACCGTCGGCAACCAGCTGCGCCAGGACACCTGCAACCTGTTCGCGCAGGCCATGAAGCAGCTGGGGATCACGGTCAACGTCAGCTCCACCGACGCCCTGGGCAAGACCCTGACCCAGTCCGACGCGCAGCACACGTACGACATCATCGTCTTCGCCTGGGTGGACACCCCGTTCCCCAACTCGGCGAACCAGCCGCTGTACACCACCACGACGCAGGGCAACCCGCAGAGCAACTACGGGTACTACAGCAACGCGAACGTGGACAAGTGGCTGGCCGACGCCACGGTCAACCCCGACCAGACGGCCCGGGAGAAGGACCTGAACCAGGCCGACGCGCAGATCACCAAGGACGCGTACACGCTGCCGCTGTACCAGAAGCCGACGATGATCGCGTACAAGAACACCCTGGGCAACGTGCGGGACAACCCGACGCAGATCGGCCCGACGTACAACATCGCGCAGTGGGGCCAGAAGTAGGTCCGGTGCCGGCCGGGCGCGCCGAGCGCGCCCGGCAGCCCGGCGCAGATCCGGTCCCGTCCGCCCCTGACTAGAAGGCTCGATGCGATGATCGCCTTCACGATCCGCCGCCTGCTGGTGTCGATCCCCATCCTGATCCTGTCCACGTTCCTGGTCTTCCTGCTGGTGGCCTGGGGCGCGGACCCGCTGGGCGACTTCAAGTCCAAGAACCCGCCGCCGTCCGCGGCCGAGGTCGCCGCGCGCGAGCACGCGCTCGGCCTGGACCACGGCCTGCTGGTCCAGTACTGGAACTGGATCAAGAACCTGGTGCTCCACGGCGACTTCGGGCCCTCGGTGCAGGGCTCGGCCTTCGACATCAACGCCGAGCTCGGCCGCCGGACCTGGGTCACCTTCCGGCTGGTGATCTGCGCCATCATCATCGCGCTGATCCTGGCCGTGGTGGTCGGCGTGATCACGGCGATGAAGCAGTACAGCATCACCGACTACGTCGCGACCCTGATCGGCTTCTTCTTCCTGTCGCTGCCGGTGTTCTGGTTCGCGATCCTGCTCAAGATCTGGGCCACCGACATCAACAACTCCCTGGGCACGAACATCAAGACCCTGGGGCCGCCGGGAGGCCAGTGGGGCGGGATCGGCAGCTGGGCCGGGTACCTGGTGCTGCCGACCATCACCTTGGCGCTGAGCTCCTACGCCACCTGGGCCCGGTTCCAGCGGGCGTCGATGCTGGACGTGCTGAACAGCGACTACATGCGGCTGGCCCGGGCCAAGGGCCTGACGCCGAGGCGGGTCATGGTCCGCCACGGCCTGCGCACCGCGCTGATCCCGATGACCACGCAGGTGACCCTGGACGTCGCGGCGATCATGGGCGGCACGGTGATCACCGAGCGCATCTTCCAGTGGCAGGGCCTGGGCACGATGTTCATCAACGGCATCCAGACCCAGGACACCAACACGGTGCTGGCCTGGCTGCTGATCTCGGCGACCCTGGTGATCGTCTTCAACCTGATCGCGGACCTGCTCTACGCGGTCCTGGACCCCCGCATCCGGCTGGCGTAGGAGGGATGAGACGTGGCTGACGACATCCCGCCGCGGGACGTCAACGACGAGCCGGGGGAGTCCGACCTCCCCGGGACCCCGGGCGGCCGGGGCGCGGAGTTCCTGGGCGAGCAGGGCCAGCAGCCCGGGCTGATGATAGACGCCGTCACCCCGGGCGGCGAGGACATACTGCAGTCGGGCACCGAGCCGGCCGACACCGAGTTCACGATCGCCGCGCGCAACCAGTGGCAGCTGGTGCTGCGCCGCTTCCGGCAGCACAAGCTGGCGGTGGCCTCGGCGGTGGTGCTGCTGCTGGTGATCCTGTTCGCCACCCTCGGGCCGGCGATCTGGAAGTACGGCCCGAACGACTTCAGCAACGACTTCTCGGTCGCGCCCTCGCTCAGCCATCCCTTCGGCACCGACTCCAACGGCGCCGACCACATGGCGCAGGTGATGGCCGGGACCCAGCTGTCGCTGAAGATCGCCTTCACCGTGGCGATCGCCGGCACCGTCTTCGGCTCGATCTACGGCGCGATCTCCGGCTTCTACCGCGGCGCCACCGACACCCTGATGATGCGCCTGGTCGACCTGGTGCTGACCATCCCGGCGCTGGCCGTCGGCGCGCTGCTGGGCAAGAAGTTCGGCAACAACTGGGTGCTGCTGGCCGTGGTGCTGGCCGGCCTGCTGTGGACCGGCTCGGCCCGCGTGGTGCGCGGGCAGGTGCTCTCGGTGCGCGAGAAGGAGTACATCGAGGCGGCGCGGGCGCTGGGCGCCACCGACCGGCGGATCATCTTCCGGCACATCCTGCCGAACGTGGCCGGCCCGATCATCGTGCTGTTCACCCTGCTGGTGGCCGCCGCGGTGCTGACCGAGACGGCGCTGAGCTATCTGGGCTTCGGCGTGCAGTTCCCGGACATCTCCCTGGGCTCGCTGATCACCAGCGGCGAGACCGCGGCGACCGGCGGCAGAGGCTGGCTGTTCTACTTCCCGGGCCTGTTCATCATCCTGATCGCGCTGACCGTGAACTTCATCGGCGACGGCCTGCGCGACGCCCTCGACCCGACGCAGACGAAGGCCCGCGCATGAGTACCGACTTCTCCGCGTTCTCCGCCGCGAGCCCCGGCGTCCCGACTCCCGGCGGCGGGGGCTCCGCCGAGATCGTGCTGTCGGTCAAGGACCTGACCGTCACCTTCCCCAGCGACGACGGGCCGGTGAAGGCCGTCCGCGGCGTGTCCTACGACCTGCACGCCGGCGAGGTGCTGGGCATCGTCGGGGAGTCCGGCTCGGGCAAGTCGGTGACCTCGATGGCGGTCATGGGCCTGCTGCCCAAGACCGCGCGGACGGCGGGCTCGGTGCTCTTCCGAGGCCGGGAGCTGCTCGGGCTCACCGAGAAGGAGATGACCGATATCCGGGGCAAGAAGATCGCGATGATCTTCCAGGACCCGATGACCTCGCTGAACCCGGTCTACAAGATCGGCTGGCAGCTCTCGGAGGCGGTGCTGGCGCACAACGACGTCTCCAAGGAGGTGGCGCGCAAGCGCGCGCTGGAGCTGCTGGAGATCGTCGGCATCCCCTCGCCGGACCGGCGGATCGACCAGTATCCGCACGAGTTCTCCGGCGGCATGCGCCAGCGCGTGGTGATCGCCATCGCGATGGCCAACGACCCCGACGTGATCATCGCCGACGAGCCGACCACCGCCCTGGACGTGACGGTCCAGGCCCAGGTCCTCGAGGCGCTCCGCGCGGCGCAGAAGGAGACCGGCGCCGCGATGGTGCTGATCACCCACGACCTCGGCGTGGTCGCCGGCCAGGCCGACCGCGTCCTGGTGATGTACGCCGGCAAGCCGGTCGAGATCGGGCCCATCGACGGCATCTACTACCACCCGCGCATGCCCTACACCGTGGGCCTGCTGGGCTCCCTGCCCCGCCTGGACCAGCGCAGCCAGGAGAAGCTGACCCCGATCCCCGGCACCCCGCCCTCGGTGGTGAACCTGCCGCCCGGCTGCCCCTTCGCCCCCCGCTGCCCGCTGCGCACCGACATCTGCCTGGAATCCGAACCGGCCCTCCTCCCCGCCCTCGGCGCCGACCACGAGGCCGCCTGCCACCACTCGGACCTGCTGACGCACGAGGGCGCGATGGACATCTTCAGCACCGACCCCAACGCCGTGCCGGGCGAGGGCCCGGACGCGGGTCCCGCCGGCCCCGGCGGCGAGAACGGAGCCGCGCAGTGAGCACCCCCGCCACGCCCGCCACGCCCGAACCGGAACCCGAGCCGGTGCCCCCGACACCCGGCGGGTCCGAGCGCGATGCGGCGCCTCCGACGAGTGGTACGGCGGAGCAGGGGCGCGGGCACGGGCGCGATGGGCGTCCGACCAGCGAGTCTGCTGCCGAGCCGGTGCCTCCGAGGGCTGGTACGCCCGAGTCCGAGCCGGGGTCTTCGCCGGGCGCCGAGCGTGGTGCCGAGCCGGTGTCTCCGACGCGTGTCACGCCCGAGCCCGCGGCAGTGCCTCCGACAGCCGTCGAGCCTGGCGCCGAGCGCGGGTCTTCGATGCCTGTCACGCCCGAGCCCGAGCACCTCGCGCGCCCGGCCACCGAGTCCGTCGCCGCGCCGGTGCTTTCGACGCCTGGCGGCCAGCCGGAGCCTCCGATGCCGGCGGAGCCTGCTGCCGAGGTGGGGTCTTCCACGCCTGGTGCCGAGCCCGTGCCTGCTGCGCTGGCCGCCGAGGCCGCGCTCGCCTCGTCCTCCAAGCCTCCGGTGTCCGCTTCCAGCGCGCCGCTCTTGACCGTCAAGAACCTGGTCAAGGAGTTCCCGATCCGCTCCTCCGGCCTGATTCGCAAGCAGGTCGGTGTGGTGCAGGCGGTGTCGGACATCTCCTTCGAGATCTCCGCCGGCGAGACGCTGGGCTTGGTGGGGGAGTCCGGGTGCGGGAAGTCCACGACGTCGCGTGCGGTGCTGCATCTGCAGCGGGCCACCAGTGGCACCGTGGTGTTCGACGGCGTCGATCTCACCACCGTCGGCAAGAACGACCTGCGCCGTCTGCGCCGGGACATGCAGCTGGTGTTCCAGGATCCGTTCGCTTCGCTGGATCCGCGTATCACGGTGAACGAGATCATCGCCGAACCGCTGCGTATTCACGGGCTCTACGGCGACAAGGGCTCTGGCCGGAAGAAGGTCAACGACTTGATGGCCACCGTCGGTCTCAAGCCGGAGCACGGCAACCGCTATCCGCACGAGTTCTCCGGCGGGCAGCGGCAGCGCATCGGTATCGCGCGGGCGCTGGCGCTGCGGCCGAAGCTGCTGGTCCTGGACGAGCCAGTGTCGGCGCTGGACGTCTCCATCCAGGCCGGCGTGATCAACCTGCTGGAGGAGTTGCAGGACGAGCTGGGGCTGGCGTACCTGTTCGTCGCGCACGACCTGTCGGTGGTGCGGCACATCGCCGACCGGGTGGCGGTCATGTACCTGGGCAAGATCGTCGAGCTGGGTCCGCGCGACCAGCTCTTCGACCATCCGCAACATCCGTACACGCAGGCGCTGATCTCGGCGATCCCGATCCCCGACCCGCGCCGTGAGCGGACCCGGCAGCGGATCCTGTTGCAGGGTGATGTGCCCTCGCCGGCGAACCCGCCGTCCGGCTGCCGTTTCCGGACGCGCTGCCCGAAGTTCCTGACGCTGACCTCGGAGCAGCAGCAGAAGTGCATCAACGAGGAGCCGCTGCTGGTCGGGCGCGGTCCCGGCGGGATGGCGACGAGCGAGGACGCGGTGCACAAGGCGGCGTGCCACTACGCGGAGTCGCTGCGGTTGCTGTGAAGCCGGGCTGCGAACAATCGCAGCCCGGCCTCAGCGAACCCTTCGCCCCCGGCCGCGATCCTCGCCGCCGGGGGGCGGGTGCTACATCCCGGAGAGCTTCGTCGGGCGCACGCCGATCTTCACCCGGTCCTTGGCGTCGGCGGGGACGACCGCCTTGCCGTCGTACCACTCCGACAGCGTCTGATACATCGTCGCCTCGGGGTCGGCCTCGACCGTCTCGACCACGCCGCGGATCTCGAGGTAGTCGTAGCCGCTGTCCGGGTCCATGATCGAGATCGAGACCCGCGGCTCGTGCGCGATGTTCTTGTACTTCTGGCGGTAGCTGGTGTGGGTGAACCACAGCAGCTCCCCGTCCCACTTGAACCACATCGGGTTCACCTGGGGCGCGCCGTCCGGGCGGACCGTGGCCAGGTTGACCAGCACCGGCTTCTCCAGCAGGGCGCGGGCTTTGTCGGAGATCTCAAGCGTCATGGGTGTTCCCAACTCGTTGTGCGGGCTTTGCCATTCCCGATCATCGCCGCTGGGCGGTGTACGCGTCGATCTCGGCGCTCAACGCCCGCTTGCCGTCGGCGTCCAGGAACGAGGCGGCCACGGCGTTCTTGGCGATCTCGGCCACACCGCGCTCGTCCAGACCCAGCAGCTTGGCGGCGACCTCGTACTCGTGGTTCAGCTCGGTCCCGAACATCGGCGGGTCGTCGCTGTTCACCGTCACCAGCAGGCCGGCGCCGACCATCTGCCGGATCGGGTGCTCGTCCAGATCCTTCACCACGCCGGTGGCGATGTTGGAGGTCGGGCACACCTCGATCGGGATGCGGTGCTCGCCGATGTAGTCGATCAGCTCCGGGTCCTGCACCAGCGACGTGCCGTGCCCGATGCGCTCGGCCTTCAGATGCCGCAGCGCGTCCCAGACCGTCTCCGGCCCGGTGGACTCCCCGGCGTGCGGCACGCTGTGCAGCCCGAGTGCCAGCGCGCGCTCGAAGTACGGCGCGAACTGCGGACGCGGCACGCCGATCTCCGGACCGCCGAGCCCGAATCCCACCAGCGCCTCCGGCTGCCGCGCCTCGATCAGCGCGACCGTGTCCTCGGCCGCCTCCAGGCCGGACTCGCCGGGGATGTCGAAGACCCACTTCAGCGCCAGCCCGAAGTCCCGGTGCGCGGCCACCCGCGCGTCCTCGATCGCCTCCAGGTACGCCTCGCCGTCGATCCCGCGCCGCATGTGGGAGCGCGGCGTGCAGGTCAGCTCGGCGTAGCGGATGTTCTGCGCGGCCATGTCCCGCGCCACGCCGTAGGTCAGGTCCCTGATGTCCTCGGGCGTCCGGATCAGGTCCACGACACTGAGGTACAGCTCGATGAAGTGCCGGAAGTCGGTGAAGGTGAAGTACTCGGCCAGCAGCTCCGGGTCGGCCGGCACGGCGGTCGCGCCCTCGTGGCGGGCCGCGAGGTCGGCGACGACGCGCGGCGAGGCCGATCCGACGTGGTGGACGTGCAATTCGGCCTTGGGCAGGCCCTGGATGAAGTCGCGCATGGCGCGATTCTGCTCTAATGCTCGCTCATCCGCAGAATCGCGTTGTCCCGCCCCGCCCCGGCGACCGACAGCATCACCCCGATCGCGGCGTAGATCACGAAGACCCAGATCGCCGTCGACAGCCCTTGGGAGTGGAAGTAGGCGACGCCGCGCACGGCGTTGGTGCCCTGGAAGTTCGGCAGCCACGGACCGATCACCCGCCAGAACGCCGGGACCATGTTCCGCGGCCACGGCCCGGCGGCGGACGGGTTGCCCAGGATCACGAACAGCCCGATCACAACCCCGGTCCCGATCAGCCCGAGGAACGTCTGAAGGCCGTTGGCGAAGACCGACACGGAGAACACGACGAGCATCCCGATCAGCGCCTGCGTCCACCAGCCGCCGCCGAGGAACCCGAGGATGGTGTGCACGATCAGCGTCCCGCCGATCCCGCCGAGGACGCTGTAGACCGCGAGCATCCCGATGCGCTCCAGCGCCAGCCGCGGCGTCGCGCTGTTCATACCGCCCATCAGACCGACCAGGGTCGAGGCCAGGTAGCCGCCGACGGTCCAGGCGATCACCAGGTAGAACGGGACCAGGCCCTCGTCGTCGCCGCGGTGGGGCGGCAGGACGTCCTTGACCCGAAGCGTGTGCTGCTGCGCCCGCGCGGCCTGGCCGAAGGCGACGGTCAGCGCTTGCGGCGCTGACGGGCCGACGGCCGTCGTCACCAGCAACTGATCGGTGGTGCCCACCGCCGCCGGCAGGTAGGCGCCGAGCACGGTGCGGTGCTTGATCGCGCTCTCCGCGGCATCAGGACTCGCCACCGGCTGCAGCGTGAACAGCGGCCCGGCCTGGTCCGACGTCTTCTGCAGCTGCCGCACCACCTGCAGCGGTGCCACCACGCCGACCGGCATGCGATGCGGACGCTGCGGAGCGTGCAGGGCGCCGATGTAGGAGACGGCGAACGCCAGCTGCATGAGCAGCGCCATGAAGACGAAGAAACCGATGCGTCCCTTGCGCCCGCGCTCAGAGAGGTCGGCGTTGGCGGCTTCGAGGGCGGCACGGTTCATGCCCGGTGGGTACCCGGGGGTCCGACCGGAATGCCAGGATTCTGCCGAACGGGTGGCCGAGGCCACCGGCCGGGGGTGACGGTGGCCGGGCGGGGGTTTTGCGGGCGGTGCTCGGGGCGCGTAGTCGGTGCTGTGCGGGTGGCGCAGCGGAGCGGATGCCGGGCTGATGCGGCGGGGTGCGGTGCCGGTGCTGCGATGAGGCGCGGCGCGATGCGATGCGATGGGCTGCGGTGCAGTGCGGCGCGATGGGCTGCGGTGCGGCGTGGCGCGATGCGGTGCAGTGCGGTGCTGTGTGGCGTGGTGCGATGAGGCGCGGCGCGATGAGGTGCGGCGCGATGAGGTGCGGCGCGATGCGATGCAGTGCGGCGTGGCGCGATGCGATGCGATGCGATGCGATGCAGTGTGGCGTGCGGTGCGGTGTGCCGCGATGCGGCGCAGTGCGGTGTGCTGCAACGCGATGCGGGCCAGCGCCCTACCGCGTTTTCTTCTTCTTCCGCGCCTGCGTCTTCTCCTGCTCGCGCGGCAGTCCGCCGATCATCTTCGGCATCCGGCCGAGGGTGGTGGCGGGTGTCGGCAGCGGGCGTGCCGCGCCGGATCCGCCGTCCGGTGCCACGGCGCCGCCGAGGGGGCGCATGCGCAGGAGTGCCGACTCGGCGGCCCAGCGCTGCTGGTACTTGTCGCCCTCGGCGAGGTTCAGGCGTTCGGCGTGCAGGGCCTCGGCGGCCGCGCCCCATTCGGGGGTGCCGGGCACGATCAGTTCGACCTGGCTCAGGAAGCTGATCAGCCGGCCGCCCTGGTCTTTGCTGCGCATGGCGACCTCGACTACCCGCCCCGGAACCGCCCACAGGGGCAGCGGCTGCTCGGTGCCGCCGGCGACCACGGTCACCGCGCCGTCGTGCCATACGTGCCACACCGCCTGCGGCCCGTTCGGGCGCGTGGCGTCGGCCTTCGCGGACAGGCCTGCCGGACTCAGCCATACCAGTCCGGACTTCTTGGCCGCCTCCTCGATCAGCGCGGCGTCGAAATCGGGCTCGGGCACCCAGGGGGTCGGGTTCGTCCGGCCCTCGGCCGTCGGCTGCGTGGTCTGCTCGGGCATGGCCGTAGCGTCTCACACCGCGTGCTCGCCAAGCCGATACATCTGCCGCGGACCGCTCCACCTTCCCGCATTCTGAGCACCGCTCAGACCCCCTTGCGCCCCCGGCTACGCTGAGTTCCGCCGATAGGAGCACGAACCGCGACAGGGACTTACACGTGACCAGGACCCGCAGGTGACCGCCGACAGCGCCGCCGCCGTACCCGCGGCGGTGCCGCCCGTTCCGCTCCGCGTCTCGGCGGTGCATCGGCCGCCGAAGGCCGATATGGCGGTGCTCGGGGTCGCGGTCACCGCGGTCGGGACCTCCGGGCCGCTCATCGCCGCCGCCGCCGCGCCGGCGATGGCCATCGCCTTCTGGCGTAACGCGATAGCCGCCGCGGTCTTCGCGCCCTACGTCCTCCTGCGCGCGAATCTGCGTGCTGAGCTGCGAGGCCTTGGCCGGCGGACCACCGTCCTGGCCGTCGTCTCCGGTCTCATACTCGGCGCGCACTTCGCGACATGGACGCCGTCCGCCAAGCTCTCCTCCGTCGCCTCCGCGACCGCCTTCGCCGCGACGCAGCCGATCTTCGCGGCGATCGTGGCGCGGGTGCTGGGGCATCACGTACCGCGGCGCGCGTGGATGGGGATCGGTGTGGCGTTCGCCGGGGTGTTCGTGCTGTCGGGGGTGGACTTCCACGCTTCGTTCCGGGCGTTCGAGGGCGATCTGCTGGCGCTGACCGCCGCCGCCTTCGCGGCCGTGTACATGACCATCGGCGGGGAGGTGCGCAAGACCGCGTCGCTGCCGGTCTACGCCTTTCTTTGCTATGGCGCCGCGTCGGTGTTCCTGATCGGCGCCGTCGGTGCCACCGGTTCCGCGCTCGTCGGATTCAGCGGCAACGCGTGGGTGAAGATCGGGGCGCTCACCCTTCTGGCGCAGTTCCTCGGACACACCCTTTTCAACCGGGTCGTGAAGACCACCAGCGCGACGGTCATATCGACATCGATCCTGCTCGAAGTGCCCATGGCGGCGGTGATCGCAGCCATATTCCTGCACCAGATCCCCTCTGTGTGGGCGATTCCGGGGGCGGTGCTGATTCTGGGCGGGCTGCTGCTCGTGGTGACGGCGAACCGGGGGCAGAGCGGGCACTGACCGCTATAGAACGGCCCCGGGAAGTGGCGCGCGTCATGATGACGCCCTAGGTGACCCGCCAGTAACGTGACGGCTATATCAGCGGTCCGTACCCACCCCGGGAGGGAACCCACCCATGTCCGAGTCCGCTCGTCCGCAGCGCCCGCGCCGTTCGTGTCTGGCCGTCCCCGGCTCCAACCCGCGCTTTCTGGAGAAGGCGCAGGGGCTGCCGGCCGACCAGGTCTTCCTGGACCTGGAGGACGCCTGCGCCCCGCTGGCCAAGCCGGAGGCCCGGCACACCATCGTGAAGTTCCTCAATGAGGGGGACTGGACCGGCAAGGCCCGGGTGGTGCGGGTCAACGACTGGACCACCGAGTGGACCTACCGCGACGTGGTCACCGTGGTCGAGGGCGCCGGGCAGAACCTGGACGCGATCATGCTGCCCAAGGTGCAGAACGCGGCCCAGGTCCAGGCGCTGGACCTGCTGCTCACGCAGATCGAGAAGACGATGGGCTTCGAGGTCGGCAAGATCGGCATCGAGGCGCAGATCGAGAACGCCGCCGGGCTGGTGAACGTCGACGAGATCGCCGGCGCGAGCCCGCGGCTGGAGACCATCATCTTCGGCCCGGCCGACTTCATGGCCTCGATCAACATGAGGTCGCTGGTCGTCGGCGCGCTGATCCCGGGCTACCCGGCCGACCCGTACCACTACATCCTCATGCGCATCCTGATGGCGGCGCGCATGCACGACCTGCAGGCGATCGACGGCCCGTTCCTGCAGATCCGCGACGTGGACGCCTTCCGCGAGGTCGCCGTCCGCTCGGCGGCCCTGGGCTTCGACGGCAAGTGGGTCCTGCACCCCGGCCAGGTCGACGCGGCGAACGAGATCTACTCGCCCTCGCAGGAGGACTACGACCACGCCGAGCTGATCCTGGACGCCTACGACTACTGCACGTCCGAGGCCGGCGGGAAGAAGGGCTCGGCGATGCTCGGCGACGAGATGATCGACGAGGCCTCCCGCAAGATGGCCCTGGTCATCGCGGGCAAGGGCCGTGCTGCCGGGATGAGCCGGACCAGCTCCTTCGAAATCCCGGAGGCCTGAGATGGGGCGCCTCGCGCAGACCGACGGCCTGACCGACATCCAGGAGGAGATCCTGGCGACGGTCCGCACCTTCGTGGACAAGGAGATCATCCCGGTCGCCAACGACCTGGAGCACGCCGACGAGTACCCGACGCAGATCGTCGAGGGCATGAAGGAGATGGGCCTGTTCGGGCTCATGATCCCCGAGGAGTACGGCGGCCTCGGCGAGTCGCTGCTCACCTACGCGCTGGTGGTCGAGGAGATCGCGCGCGGCTGGATGTCGGTGTCGGGGATTCTGAACACCCACTTCATCGTGGCGTACATGATCAAGCAGCACGGCACGGACGAGCAGAAGCAGCACTTCCTGCCGCGCATGGCCGAGGGCGAGGTCCGCGCCGCGTTCTCGATGTCGGAGCCGGCGCTCGGGTCGGACGTCGCGGCGATCACGACCAAGGGCGTCCCCGACGGCGATGATTACGTGATCAACGGCCAGAAGATGTGGCTGACCAACGGTGGTTCCTCCACGCTGGTCGCCCTGCTGGCCCGCACCGACCTCGGCGAGGCGGCGGCGCACAAGAACCTCACCACCTTCCTGGTGGAGAAGCCCGCCGGCTTCGGCGAGGTGGCGCCGGGCCTGACCGTCCCGGGCAAGATCGCCAAGATGGGCTACAAGGGCGTCGACACCACCGAGCTGGTGCTGTCCGACTACCGCATCCCGGCGAACCGGATCCTCGGCGGCGCCCCGGGCAAGGGCTTCGCGCACATGATGGACGGCGTCGAGGTCGGCCGGGTCAACGTCGCCGCCCGCGCCTGCGGCATCGCGGTCCGCGCCTTCGAGCTCGGCGCCGCCTACGCCCAGCAGCGCACCACCTTCGGCAAGCCGATCGCGCAGCACCAGGCCATCCAGTTCAAGCTGGCCGAGATGGGCGTCAAGGTCGAGGCGGCGCACGCGATGATGGTGCGCGCCGCGAAGGTCAAGGACGCCGGCCGGCGCAACGACCTGGAAGCCGGGATGGCCAAGTACCTGGCCGCCGAGTACTGCAAGGAGGTCGTCGAGGACTCCTTCCGCATCCACGGCGGCTACGGGTACTCCAAGGAGTACGAGATCGAGCGCCTGTACCGCGAGGCGCCGATGTTGCTCATCGGCGAGGGGACCGCCGAGATCCAGAAGATGATCATCGGCCGGCGGCTGCTCGAGGACTACAAGGCGAAGTAGGGCTCTGTCTCGTTCTGCTTCGCTCTGGTTCGCCCTGGTTCGCTCTGCTTCGACTTCTGTTCCGTTTGCGCGGCGCCCGGCTTCCCACTGGCGAGGGCCGGGCGCTTCGGTGTTCCGGTGTTTCAGCGGGTATGCGTGGGATCATGGCTGGGAGGAGGCGCGGTGAGGTTCGTCGATGATCGCGGCACGCTGTTGCACGTCGTCCGGGACGGCGAGCACGGGCCCGCGGTGCTGTTCGTCCAGGGACTGGCCGGCGCCTGGTTCGAGTGGAACCCGGTGGTGCCGCTGCTGGCCGGGGACCACCGGCTGGTGCGCTTCGACCGTCCCGGCCTGGGGTGGTCGCAGCAGGAGTTCGGGGACGACGGACGGCCGCTGCCGCAGACCTTGGCCGGCGAGGCCGAGCGGCTGGGGCGGGTGCTGGACGCGGTGGGTGTCGCACCCGAGGAGAAGGTCTTCGTCGTCGCGCACTCCTACGGCGCCTTCCACGCCGAGGCCTTCGCGCGCCTGCATCCGGAGCGGATCGCCGGGGTGGTCTTCGTCGACGGCAGCGCCGAGCCGGACATCACGCCGGCGCCCGGCGGGCCCGGACGCGTGCTCGGGCAGGCGTTCGTTCGGGGGACCAAGGCGCTCGGGCTGAACCAGGTGCTGGGACCGGCGGTGCGGCGGCTGGTCTATCAGGCCGCGAGCACGACGCACCGGGATCCGGACCGGGAACTGGGGCGCGCGGTCTACCGGTCCAGCCGGGTCGCGGCGGCAGTGGTGAACGAGCTGTGGTCCTACCGGCCGAGCGCGGTGGAGTTGCTTGAGCTGCGCTGCGAGCGGCCGTTCCCGGAGGTTCTGGTACAGGTGCTGGTGGGGGCGGCGGGTGCGGCGCAGGACGCGCACGCGCGGCGGTGGGTCGAACGTCAGCGCGAATTCGCGGGCTTGTTTCCCGGTGCCGAAGTCGTAGAGTTACCCGATGCCAAACACCTGATCGCCGCCGACCGGCCGGACGCGGTCGCCACCGCCGTGCGCTCGCTGGGTTTTTGAGTGGTCGCTCCCGCTGCGGGGCCGGGTTACGGCAGGATGGTGCCTTGAGGCGGTTGAAGAGCGCGAACGTATAGGGCGGGAAGTAAACAGTGGCGACTTACTACGTCATAGCGAGGATGGACGGAACACGATTCGTAGGGCCGGACCACCACAAAGTGGACCTCTACGACGCCCTCGAGCGGGGCGTGACGACGTTCATCCCCTCGACGTGGCAGGACCACGACCCGCTGTCGGTGGACGACGACGAGGCCTCGCCGAAGACCGAGGTCCCGGTGGGGCTCCTGGTCTACCCGGACCCGGCGCAGGCGGGCCTGGGCATCGCCGACGACATGACCCTCTCCCTCGGCATCGACGGCGGCTTCCGGCTGTTCCAGCTCCAGGCCGTCCCCGCGCCGGAGCACTACACACCCTCCAGCGCCATCGGCGCCAAGGCCATCGTCACCCGCGAGTTCCTGGTGGTCGCCGAGGTCCCCGGCTGGTGGGCCTACGGCCCGAACGGCCGCCACGTCAACGGCCTGATCACCGCGGTCTCCAACCTGGAGCGCCAGCAGGTCGACCAGATAGGGGTGGGCATGGAGCGCCCCGACGTGATCTTCGAGGTGGACCGCCGCGAAGTCCTCGACGCCGCCGACCTGGAACTCCTCCGCCACGACCGCGTGGGCGCCGCCCGCGTGGCCCGAGGCTACGCCCGAGCCGCGACCTACCGGGCCTGGGACCGCGACGCGGGCCTGTCCCGAGCCGCCTCCCTGATCGGCGACCTGGCCCACGCCACAGTGGTCGGCGACGTCCTCAACGAGGAGCAACTGGCCCTGCTCCTGAAGAAGCTGACGCCGCACATCTCCGAGGTCCTGCCCGCCGGCGAGCCCGAGGCCTACGGGGCGACCGCGGAGGACGACGGCGATGACGATGAGACGGACGAGATCGAGGACTGAGACGGGGCGGGGGCGCGCCCAGGGCCGGGTCGGCTGGCTGGGCGCGCTCGCGGTCGAAGCTGACGCTGAAGCCGAGCGCGGTGGAAGCAGGACTGGCTGAGCGCGCTCGCAGCTGAAGCCGAGCACGGCGCAGGCTGGGCAAGCCGCGGGTCTAAGCGCGATGCAGGCAGGGCTGGCTGGGCGCGCTCGCGGCTGAAGCTGAGCATGGTGCAGGCTGGGCTGGCTGCGGATCTAAGTGGAGGTTAGGCGCGGTACAGGCAGGGCTGGCTGAGCGCGCTCGCAGCTGAAGCCGAGCAGAGTGCTGGCGAGGGCTGGTCGGGTTCGCCCGCGGCGCTGAGTGCGGCTCAGTTCGGCGGGTTGGGCCAGTCGCCGGGCTCCTTCGGCGGTTCGGTGGGCTGCACATCGGCGGTCTGGGTTTCAGCTGTCTGAGTCTCGGCGGTCTGCGGATGAGCGGCCGGTATCGGATTCTGGACCGGCACATCCTGCATCGGCATCGCCACCGGCATGCCGAAAGCATCGGATCCTGTCGGCATCGGCGGCTGCCCGGGCATCGGCATCGCAACCGGCATCCCGAAAGCAGGCGGCCCCGCCGGCATCGGCGGCTGCCCCGGGCCCGGCATCGGCATCGGCACGGGCATGCCCATCGGATACCCGGGCATCGGCGCCCCGTACCCGTACGGCATCCCGTACGCCCACGGCTGCCCCGGCGCGTACCAGCCGGCCTCGCGGATGCGGGCTCGCTGGGCCCTGGTGATGGTCTGCACGTAGGTGATCGCCAGCAGGGCTGCCGCGACTCCCACCGAGAGGGCGATGATGCCCGCCTCGGAGGCTGAGCGGACGTCGTGCAGGTGCTCCAGGGGGTCCGCGGCGTTGCGGGCTCGGCCGTTCTGGACGCTGACGACCACGCACATGATCCAGAAGGCCACGTAGGAGCTCCACCACCAGCCGGTGATCATGCCGCCGGTGGCGCGGGTGTTGTCGCGGCCGGCCATGGTGCCGCGGTGGATGTCGCGGGCGACGATGCCGGGCATGACCAGGCCGGCCAGCGGGATGAACCAGCCGCCGATCGCCCAGCCGGTGGGCAGGGAGCCGCGGTTCGGGGCGTAGACCTCGGCGTTGTTGCGGGCGGCCCAGAACCAGCAGATGAAGACCACGGCGGTGGCCACGGTGAGGATGATGAACCAGCCTGTGGCGCTGCCGGCGGCCTGGTCGGCGGTGTTCATGCGGTCCGGGTCGACCGAGGCCGGGTCGCCCAGGAAGTCGCCGATCAGGGTGTTGCGCCAGGCCAGGAGGCCGGCGGCGAGCACGGCCAGCGCGGCGTCCAGGGCCAGCAGCACCGTCACGGCGGTGCCCAGGCTCTGCACGGAGGTCCTGATGCGGGGCACGTTGGCGCCGTAGGGCGCGGGGTATCCGTACGGGGATATAGGGCTGCCGGTCACGCCGGGCATCACATCAGCGTTGACGCGCGGCGTCAAGAACGTGGCGGACCTCACCGCCCGGCGTACTACTGGCGAGTAGCCCTCTGCGCGAAGATGACCGCAGACAGGCACGGCGTGCGCGCCGACCGCCGAGGCGGCGGCGACCAGGTGAGAAGGGACCCACCCATGCAGTTCGGCCGGTATTTCGAGGAGTTCGAGGTCGGCGCGGTGTACAAGCACTGGCCCGGCAAGACGGTCACCGAGTACGACGACCACCTGTTCTGCCTGATCACCATGAACCACCACCCGCTCCACCTGGACGCGAACTACGCCGAGGAGACCACCGACTTCAAGCGGAACGTGGTCGTCGGCAACTACATCTACTCCCTGCTGCTCGGCATGTCGGTGGCGGACGTGTCCGGCAAGGCGATCGCGAACCTGGAAGTGGAGTCCCTGCGGCACATCGCGCCGACCTTCCACGGCGACACCATCTATGGCGAGACCGAGGTCCTGGACAAGACCGAGTCCAAGTCCAAGGACGACCGCGGCATCGTGTACGTCCAGACGAAGGGCTACAAGCAGGACGGCACCGTGGTCTGCGTCTTCCGCCGCAAGGTGATGGTCCCCAAGCGCTCGTACGGCGACGCCCGCGGCGGCGAGCAGCCCGGCCGTCCGACCCCGTCGGCGTAGCCGATCGCCCTCGCGGGATTGGAGCGCGGGAGGGCGCGGGAGAACACAGACAGGGGCGCGCACCCGAAACCGCGCCCCGTCACCGGCCCGACCCGCCCGCCATCCGGGTGACGGGGCTTGACGGACCGGCGCCGACGAGAGGACCGTCAATCTCTATGAAGGTCGAGCCCAGCTGCCCACGCTGTGGGAGCCGGGTGCGCGCGCCCGGCGAGCTGTCCCCGGCCTGGCAGTGCGACCTCCACGGAACGGTCCACCCGCTCCAGCCGGTGCAGCCGCCCACGGTGAAGGAGCTGGCCGAGACGGCCGCCAACAGCCAGGTCCCGGTGTGGATGCCCTGGCCGCTGCCGACCGGCTGGGAGTTCACCGGCATCGCCTACGCCGGCGACGAGGCCGGTGCCCGCGCGACCGCCGTGGCCTGTGCCGGCCCGAACCCGTTCGGCGGCGTCGGGGAACTCTTGCTGATCGCCGAGGAGATGGGTGTCGGCCTCGGCGCCTGTTTCGCAGGGCTCGAGGGCTTCGACCCCGGCGAGATCTTCGAGGAGAACGCCGCGCACGCCAAGCTCTACGCCGCCGGCCGCTCCACCTCCATGTGGTGCGTCCCGGACACCGGTGACCGCGCGGTGTTCCTCGGCGAGGCCGGCGGCCTGTGGCTGTGGGCCATCCTGTGGCCGCACGACGCGGCCCACCTGATGTACGACGACCTGGTGCTCACCGATCTGCGGGACGCCGGCGGCGAGATCGACCGGATCCCGGTCGGCGGGCTGTCCCTGCGCCTGATGGAGATGTAGCGAGCTGTTCGCGGGTCCCCGGCGGAAATGAGCGCGACGGTGTGAAACTCGTGTGACCGTCGCCCGCCAGGCGGCCCGGCGCCCGCGAGGGGTAAGCCAGAATGACGACGTGACCCACACCGTGCGCGACATCATCCTTCTCGGCTCGACCGGTTCCATCGGCACCCAGACCCTGGACCTGGTCGCCCGCAATCCCGACCGCTTCCGCATCGTCGGGTTGGCCGCCGGCGGCGGGAATCCGGAGCTCCTCGCCGAGCAGGCGCTGGCCACCGGCGCGCGCACCGTGGCCGTCGCCAAGGGCAGTGCCGCGCAGGACCTGAACCTCGCCTTCTACGCCTCGGCCAAGAAACGCGGCTACTCCGCCGGCGAGTTCCAGATCCCTGAGATCCTCGCCGGGCCCGACGCCGCCACCGAACTCGCCGCCCGCGCGTGCGACATCGTCCTGAACGCCATCGACGGCGCCGCCGGTCTGAAGGCCACGCTGGCCGCCCTGGACGCCGGCCGGACCCTCGCGCTGGCGAACAAGGAGTCGCTGATCATCGGCGGCGACCTGGTCGCCCGCCGCGCCAAGCCCGGGCAGATCGTCCCGGTCGACTCCGAACACTCCGCGCTGGCGCAGGCGCTGCGCGGCGGTCGCGCGGAGGAAGTTGAGAAGCTCATCGTCACGGCCTCCGGCGGTCCGTTCCGCGGCCGGACCCGCGCGGAGATGGCGGACGTGTCGCCCGAACAGGCGATGAAGCACCCGACCTGGACCATGGGACCGCTGGTCACCTGCAATTCCTCGACCCTGGTGAACAAGGGCCTGGAGGTGATCGAGGCGCATCTGTTGTTCGACGTCCCCTTCGAGCGCATCGAGGTCGTGGTGCACCCGCAGTCCATCGTGCACTCCATGGTGCAGTTCGTGGACGGCTCGACCCTGGCCCAGGCCAGTCCGCCGGACATGCGGCTGCCGATCGCCCTGGCGCTCGGCTGGCCCGACCGGATCCCCGGCGCCGCCCCGGCCATAGACTGGACCAAGGCCTCCACCTGGGAGTTCTTCCCGCTGGACGACGAGGCGTTCCCCTCGGTCCGGCTGGCCAAGCAGGTCGGCGCAACCGGTGGGACCGCCCCGGCGGTCTTCAACGGTGCCAACGAGGAGTGTGTGGCGGCGTTCCTCGCCGGCCGCCTCCGCTTCCCGGCGATCGTCGATACCATCGAACGGGTGGTCGCCGAACACGCCGGTTCAGCGCGCTCTCAGGGTGGGGACCTTACCCTGGAGGCCGTTCTGGAGGCGGATTCCTGGGCGCGTACGCGCGCGCGGGAACTCACAACCGGCGGACAGACATTGAGCTGACAGAGACAGTTGTCGCTGACTAGGTATCGATCGGTGGCGGGGTCGGCCCCGCGCCAGCGCCGACGACGATAGGTGGATAAGTGGGCCCGCTAGGCATCATCCTGTTCGTCATCGCGCTCGTGGCGTCGATCATGCTGCACGAGGCCGGGCACATGGTGTCCGCCCGCAAGGCCGGCGGCAAGGTCACCGAGTACTTCGTCGGGTTCGGGCCGCGGATCTGGTCCTTCCGCCGGGGCGAGACCGAGTACGGCGTGAAGGCCATCCCGGCCGGCGGCTACGTGAAGATCGTCGGGATGACGGACCTGGAGCCGATCGAGCCCGAGGACGAGCCGCGGGCGTTCTACCACAAGCCGCTGGGCTGGCGGCTGCTGACGCTGTCGGCGGGTTCGCTGGTGCACTTCATGATCGCCCTGCTCCTGCTGCTGCTGGTCCCGCTGACCTGGGGTGTGCGGTCGCAGGACCTGTCCGGGACGGTCGGGAACGTCACCCAGTGCCTGAAGACCACCGCCGGCGCGTGCGCCCCCGGGGACGCCCCGAGCCCGGCCAGGGCGGCGCAGCTGCGGAACGGCGACAAGATCATCACGGTGAACGGCACGCACGTCACCAGCTGGCAGGACGGCCCGGACTCGGTGACGTCGCTGCTGCACAAGGGCCAGCCGGCGCTCGGCGCCGACAACAAGCCGGTCAGCGCCCCGGTGCCGGTGGAGGTCACCTATGTGCGCGACGGCCAGCAGCACACGACGACGATCACGCCGTCGGTGGGCAACATCTCCGCCGACCCGAGCAAGGTGCAGCTCGGTCTGATGATCGGCATCCAGGCGCCGCAGCTGGTCTGGACGCACCCCGGGTTCGCGAACGAGGTCGGCAACGGCTTCACCACCTTCGGCAGCTTCGCCAAGGGCTCGGTCACCGGCCTGATCGACATCCCGGCCTCGATCCCGAAGCTGTTCCAGGCGACCACCAGCGACAAGCCGCGTTCGGCGGACGCCCCGGTGGGCGTGGTCGGCATGGCGAGCCTGACCGGCGGCGTGATCCAGAACAGCGGCTACGGCGGCTTCCTGTACTACATCGCCAGCATCAACATGTTCATCGGCATCTTCAACCTGCTGCCGCTGCTGCCCCTGGACGGCGGGCACATCGCGATCGCGCTGTACGAGGCCGGGCGCCGCAAGATCGCCAAGGCCTTCGGCCGTCCGGACCCGGGCCGCGTGGACCTGAACAAGCTGATGCCGGCGGCGTTCACCTTCCTGGTCCTGTTCGTCGGCCTGTCGCTGCTGCTGATGGCCGCGGACATCACCAACCCGCTGAAGTTCCCGAGCTGACCGGGTCCGGCTCCGCCCTGATCGGGGATTGACCCGCCGACGTCTGCGCGGTAGCTGTGACCTGCGCCACCCTGGCGCCGGTGAAGGCCGAGTGAAAATCTCGCGGGCGGTGCGGACACCCCCGCGCGGTGCCGTAGCGTTGAGGTGAGCAGAAAACCATTCACGGAACGGTGAGACCTTGACCGCCATCGCGCTGGGCATGCCCGCACTCCCGACCAAGCCGCTTGCCGTCCGCCGCAAGTCCCGCCAGATCATGGTGGGGAACGTCCCGGTGGGCGGGGACGCGCCGGTCTCGGTGCAGTCGATGACCACGACCCTCACCGCCGACGTGAACGCCACGCTCCAGCAGATCGCGCAGCTCACCGCCGCCGGCTGCCAGATCGTGCGGGTCGCGGTGCCCTCCCAGGACGACGCCGACGCGCTGCCCCAGATCGCGCGCAAGTCGCAGATCCCGGTCATCGCCGACATCCACTTCCAGCCCAAGTACGTCTTCGCCGCGATCGACGCCGGCTGCGCCGCGGTGCGGGTGAACCCGGGCAACATCAAGGCCTTCGACGACAAGGTCGGCGAGATCGCCAAGGCGGCCAAGGCCGCCGGCGTCCCGATCCGGATCGGCGTGAACGCCGGCTCCCTGGACAAGCGGCTGTACGAGAAGTACGGCAAGGCCACCGCCGAGGCGCTGGTGGAATCCGCGCTGTGGGAGTGCTCGCTGTTCGAGGAGCACGACTTCCGCGACATCAAGATCTCGGTCAAGCACAACGACCCGGTCGTGATGATCAACGCCTACCGGCTGCTGGCCGAGGCCTGCGACTACCCGCTGCACCTCGGCGTCACCGAGGCCGGCCCGGCGTTCCAGGGCACGATCAAGTCCGCCGTCGCCTTCGGCGCGCTGCTGTCCGAGGGCATCGGCGACACCATCCGCGTCTCGCTGTCCGCCCCGCCGGTGGAAGAGGTGAAGGTCGGCGCGCAGATCCTGGAGTCCCTCGGCCTGCGCAAGCGCGGCCTGGAGATCGTCTCCTGTCCCTCCTGCGGCCGGGCGCAGGTCGACGTCTACAAGCTCGCCGACCAGGTCAGCGCCGCGCTCGACGGGCTGAAGGTACCCCTGCGGGTGGCCGTCATGGGCTGCGTCGTGAACGGTCCGGGCGAGGCGCGCGAGGCGGACCTCGGGGTGGCCTCCGGCAACGGCAAGGGCCAGATCTTCGTGCGCGGCGAGGTCATCAAGACCGTGCCGGAGGCGCAGATCGTGGAGACCTTGATCGAGGAGGCGTTCAAGCTCGCCTCGGAGATGGGTCTGGAGATCGACGCCGAGACCGGTGAGATCGTGGAGTCTGTGAACGCCGCGCTTTAGCGCCCGGCTTCCAGTACCGTCCTATATGGGGTCCTGGAGAACTGCTCCAGAGCGTTCTTCCGAACCTCTGTAGAGCGTTTTCCGGTCACGGCTGCGCACCGAATAGCCGCTTGGTCGGTGCGCGGCCGTTTCCGCGACGTACAGTGAACTGGTGATCGTGCGATGAGCGTGTTGTCCAGGGTCCGCGGGACCAACACCAGGCTGCTGGGTGTGGCCGACCTGGCCGACGTCCGCGCGCTGCTGGCGCGCGATCCGGTCGCCAACGTCTTCGTCGCCTCCCGGGTCGAGGCCTCCGGTCTGGACGCGTGGCGCCTCGGCGGCGAGGTCTGGGGCCACATCGTCAACGGCAAGCTCGACGCGCTGTGCTACTCCGGGGCGAACCTGGTCCCGGTCGAGGCGAGTCCCGAGGCCGTGCGGGCGTTCGCCGAGCGCGCCCGCCGCCAGGGCCGCCGCTGCTCCTCGATCGTCGGGCCCGCCGAGGCCGCGATGGCGTTGTGGGAACAGGTGCGTCCGACCTGGGGTCCGGCGCGCGAGGTGCGCGCCAGCCAGCCGCTGATGGAGATCCGCGGCTCCTCCCCGGCTGTGGAGCCGGACTTCCGCGTCAAGCCGGTGACCCCGAGCCAGATAGACACGCTCCTGCCGGCCTGTATAGCGATGTTCACCGAGGAGGTCGGGGTCTCGCCGGTCGGCGACGACAACGGCAACTCCTACCGCGCGCGCGTCTCCGAACTCGTGCACGCCGGCCGGGCCTTCGCCTGGATCGAGGACGGGCACGTGGTGTTCAAGGCCGAGATCGGCGCGGTGACCGAGCGCGCGTGCCAGATCCAGGGGGTGTGGACGCACCCGGCGCTGCGCGGCAAGGGGATCGCCGCCGCCGGGATGGCCGCCGTCGTGGAGTACGCGCTGCGCGATTTCGCGTCGGTGGTGAGCCTGTACGTGAACGACTACAACGCTCCCGCGCGCGCCGTCTACCGCAAAGTCGGGTTCGAGGAGGTCGGCGCTTTCGCGTCGATCCTGTTCTGACATTGTTCTGAGTTGTTCCACCCGCTACCGGTTTGGGAATCCTCTGATGGGCGATTCCTCACACCGAAGGGGGTGGTCATGCCCAAGGACATCCCTCAAGAGTTCCCCAGTCCGGAGAACGGCTTCGCTCCGGCGCGCCGTGAGGCGGACCGGGAAGGCGAGCGCGACCGCGACCGGGAGCGCGATCCCGCCGACACCCCGCGCGGGCGGCACGGCTGGCTGACCCGGCTGCGCAAGGGGCGGATGAGCGGCGTGGTCGCGTGGAGTTCGTCGGTGGTGCTGGCGACCGTGGCGATCGCGATCACGATGGCCTGGGTGCATCCGGACAAGGGACAGTGGAAGGAATTCTTCCGCGGGGTCACCGGCGATGTGGCCGGGGCGCTGCTGGTGGCGTTCTTCTTGTCCCCGGTGTTCCTGGCGATCCGCGCTTTCGCCAACGAGAAGTTCGGCAACATCGCCGAATACGCGCCGATGGCCGGCTACGAACGCTTCCCCTATCTGAAGTTCATAGAGCGGCTGGAACGCTGCGACGACCTGGTGCGGATCATGGACACCTCCAGCAACGTCCTGGACGTCACCACCGCCGAGGCCGACGAGGCGGAGGAGCGGCGGCGCTGCGTCGCCGCGCTGCGGAACGTGCTGGCCGCGGACAACGAGGTGCGGGTCGAGATCCTGCTGCTGGATCCGACCTCTGACGCGGCGCGCCAGCGCAGCACGGACCTGCGGGGGGAGGGGATCGACGTCTCCGTCGGGGTCGAACGGAATCTGGCACTGCTGAACCGGATCCGGAACGACCTGCCGGAAGGAGCGCGGAGCAAGCTGTTGGTGAAGCTCTACAACGCGACCCCGGCCTGCGCCTACTACAGGGTGGACGACAGGGCGTCCATCGCCTTCTACTCGCTGCGGACCGCCTCGGAGCAGGGCGCTCATGTGGACGTGGCGCTGAAGGAGAAGCTGGGCAAGATCGTGAACGACCACTTCCGGGACATCCGGGAGGACACCGACACGGTCGAGATGGTCGAGTACCTCTACGGGACTCTCTCCGTCGGGCGGCGCACCGAACACGTCGCCTGGGTCGAGTACGACGGAGTGGTGTTCCTCGGGCTGGCCACGCCCCGGGAGAACCCGGTCGCGTGGACCGTCGCGCCGCGGGTCGGCGGCGGCGAGGTGCTGCAGTTGGCGGCGTACAAGCACGAGCCCGCGGAGTTCCGCGCCATGCGGTTGATCCCGTGGGTGGAGTGCGGGCCGATCGGATCGCGCATGGAGGAGAAGTACGGGGTCGGCTTCCAGGTGCTGTTCGAGGTGGCGCCGGTCGGCGCGATGCCGCCGGGCTTCCTTCCCAGCCAGGTGGCGCAGAACGGCGACCGGCCGACCGGGACGGAGGCCGGATCGCGGTTGCCGGTCGCTGAGGTCTGAGGTGGTGGACCGCGCGGCGGAACGCCAGGCTGCCGCGCGGTCCCCCGACTCAGACCTCAGATCTCGAACCCTGAATTCAGACTCCTGCGTGCTGCCTCTCGTGCGCCAGCAGCGTCGCCTTGCACTCCAGGCCGTAGAGGAAGTTCTTGCTGGAGCCGTCGCTGCGCACGATGCGGTGGCAGGGCACGAACAGCGCGATCGCGTTCGACGCGCACGCCGACCCCGCCGCCCGGACCGCGGCGGGGTTCCCCGCCGTGGCCGCGAGCTCGGTGTAGCTGATGGTGTCGCCGGCCTTGACCGCGCGCATCGCGTCCCACGCCGCGGTCCGGAACGGCCCGGTCGCGCGGTAGGCGATGGCCACGTCGTCGAGCGCGGCCAGATCGCCGCCGAAGTACGCCGCGACCCGCTCCGCCACCGGCTCGTGCGCGCCCTCCTCGGGGACCGGCGCGCTCAGCATGCCGGCGAGGAAGGCCGGATCGTCGGTGAAGCCGGCGGCGTGGACGGTGTCATCGGCGTCGGCGAGCACGGTGAACGGACCGGCCGGCGTCGGGATGGTGGTGTAACTCAGGGTGCTCACTGTTCGGTTCCTTCGGTTGCTTCGATGACGGGGTCGCCGGAACTGGCCCACAAGTGCAGCGCGGCATAGGCGCGCCAGGGACGCCAGCTCTCGGCGTGGGCCAGCAGGGCCTTCTCGGCGCCCGGCAGCCCCAGGCGTTCGGCCTGGCGGCGCACGATCAGGTCGCCGACGGGGAAGGCATCGGGGTCGCCGAACACGCGCAGCGCGACATAGTCGGCGGTCCACGGACCGATACCGGGCACGGCCAGCAGCTTCGCCCGCGCCTCGGTCCGGTCGACGCCGCGGTCCAGGGCGAGGTCGCCACTCGCGACGGCGGTGGCCAGCGCGCGCAGGGTCGCCACGGTGCGGCGGGTGAGACCGAGTCCTTCGTAGTCGCCGGCGGCCAGGGTCTCGGGGCGCGGGAAGGGGAGGAGGTCCGCTTTCTTGTCGACAAAGTGACTTGCCGGGGCGGCTTCCGGGTCCGAGTCCTTATCCGGGTCGCGCGTCGCACCAGACGCTGCTGCCAGCGCCGACGTAGCTGTCGGCGAGCCGCTGACCGCAGGGGACACCGCTGGAAGGGCCGCGTTCGGCACCAGTGCCGCTTCCGCCGCCAGCTCGACGGCGCTGAAGCGCTGGACCAGGCGTGCGGTCATGGTGCGTGCGGCAGCGACGCTGATCTGCTGTCCGAGCACGGCGCGCACCGCGATCTCGAAGCCGTCCACCGCACCGGGCACGCGCAGCCCGGGTCGGGCGGCGACCAGGGGCGCCAGTGCCGGGTCGCCGGCCAGGACTGCGTCGACCTGCGCCGGGTCGGCGTCGAGGTCGAGGAGGTCGCGGCAGCGGCGGACGGCTACGGCCACGTCGCGCAGGTCGTCGACCACCAGGCGGGCGTGGACCACGCCCTTGTCGTCGCGCAGTTCCACCTGGCCGGTGCCGTGGGGGAGGCGGAGTGCGCGGCGGTAGACCAGGTCGCGGCCGGTGCCGACGACCTCGTCGACGCCGGGGATCGCGCGGTCGCCGAACCAGCCGAGCAGTGCTGCGAAGTCGAACGGGGTCCGGTACGTCAACCGCAGGGTCAGCGCGCCGTCTCCTTCCACCGCGCTGCCGGCGAGCTCGGCGGCTGCCGCTCCGCTGCCGAAGCGGACGCGGATCTCGCTCGGGGTGGCGCCGAAGGCTTCGCGGACCGAGTCGTTGAACTGGCGGATCGAGCCGTAGCCGGCGGCGAAGGCGACGTCCGAGACCGGCAGCGCCGTCGACTCCAGGAGCAGGCGCGCGGTCTGGGCGCGGCGGGAGCGGGCCAGGGTCAGCGGTCCGACGCCGAGTTCGGCGACCAGGACCCGGTGCAGGTGCCGTTCGCTCACCGCCAGGGTGCGGGCCAGCGCGGCGACGCCGTCCTGCTGGTCGGCCGCTCCGTCGGCGATCAGGCGCAGCGCGCGCCCGGCCAGGTCGGCGCGGATGTTCCAGTCCGGCGAGCCCGGGACCTTGTCCGGGCGGCAGCGGCGGCAGGTCCGGAAGCCGGCGGCCTCGGCGGCCGCGGCGACCCGGAAGAAGCGCACGTTCTCCGGCTTGGGCGTGCGGGCCGGGCAGATCGGCCGGCAGTAGACGCCGGTCGTGGTCACGCCGGTGAAGAAACGGCCGTCGAACCGCGTGTCACGGCTGGCCACCGCCCGGTAGTACGTATCGAAGTCGTCCAGAAGCGCTGTCTCGGGCATAGTTCGAGTGTCGCTCAGCCAGCTGTGCGCTACTAGCGGGATTCGGACCAGACCGTCAGCGGCGCGCCGCAGTCGCGTGGAACGCCTGGTCGCGCCAGTACAGGAACGAGGACTCCGGGTCCCCGGTGTACGACCACGGCACGCGCATCGCGTGCGAGCCGATCGCGTCGAACAAAGCCCGCGTCTCGTCGGTGTCGACCAGGCCCGAGTACACCATGGCGTGCAGCAGGTAGTTCCGGTCCAGGTCGGCTTGGGCGTGCGGCTCTATCGCCGATCCCAGCCAGCTGCGCAGGACCCGGTCCACGTCCGCGGTGACCAGGTCGCGCGACCAGTGTGCCTGCGGCGAAGACTGGCGCGGCCGGGTTACTCCGAGGTTCGCCGTCCGGTACACCTCCGCGTGAGCCACCAAGGGGAGTGCGGCCAGGGGCGATCCCGGCGGGGCTTCCCCGGCGAGCCAATAGGCGAAGTCGTACATCTCCTCGTGCGAGCCGCACCACGCGCCGAACAGGTACATCAGCGCCTCGTGCTGGCCGTCGCGGTTGAAGGCGTCGCGCCCGCGCATCTGCTGCCAGCGGTGCCAGAACTCGTCGTGGCCGGTGCGGCGCCCGCGGTCGGCGGCGCGCGCCAGGGTCAGCATGACCACCCACGGCGTCGGGTCCTGCGGCGCCATCTCGGCAGCGTGCGTGCACAGGTCCAGGGCCTCGGCGGCGGTCTCGTGGTACCCGGTGCCGCCGGCCAGCGACCCGCGCAGCGCGCGGACGGTCTCCACCTGGGCCCGGAGAAGGGCGGCGTCCGGATTCACCGGTTCGAGGACCTGCCAGCGTTCCACCCACGAGGAGTTCGCCACCGCTTCGGCGAGCACGCGCACCCGGTGGCTGCGCCGGTCCCACTGCGGTCCTTCCAGGGCTCTGCGGGTCTCCGCCAGGACGTCGCGCGCCGGTCCCCAATCCCCGGACGCCAGCGCGTCCCGTGCCTCGGCCAGCGCCAGATCGCTCAGCGCCGGGTCCATATTCACCCGGAGGACGTCGTTCCGGGTCTTGGCTGCCATATCGGCACGGTAACCCCCTCACGGCGAATAGGGGAGAGTCTTTACGCGCTGTTGAAGGCGTGTGCGAAGAGCCAAACGGCGAGCGATCACGCTCGAGCCGGATATCCTCGCAGGACAGAAGTGTCCGTCCCAGCGGAATTCGTTCGGCGAGACACCATTACCCGATCGAACACAAGGAGCACCCCGTGATCTGGCGTATGTCGTCGCTGTTCCTGCGAACCCTGCGCGAGGACCCGGCGGACGCCGAGGTCCCGAGCCACAAGCTCTTGGTCCGTGGTGGATACGTCCGCCGGGTCGCTCCGGGCATCTACTCCTGGCTGCCCTTGGGCAAGCAGGTGCTGGAGAACGTCACCCGCGTCGTCCGCGAGGAGATGGACCGCATGGGCGGGCAGGAGGTCCAGTTCCCCGCGCTGCTGCCCCGCGAGTACTACGAGGCGACCGGCCGCTGGACCGAGTACGGCGACAACCTCTTCCGCCTCCAGGACCGCCGCGGCAACGACTACCTCCTCGGCCCGACGCACGAGGAGATGTTCACCGACATGGTCAAGAGCGAGGTGTCGTCCTACAAGGACCTGCCGGTCACGCTCTACCAGATCCAGACCAAGTACCGCGACGAGGCGCGTCCGCGCGCCGGCATCCTGCGCGGCCGGGAGTTCCTGATGAAGGACTCGTACTCCTTCGACCTGGACGACGACGGCCTGAAGCACTCCTACGCCGAGCACCGCGACACCTACATCCGGATCTTCGACCGCCTCGGCATCAAGTACAAGATCGTCTCGGCGGTGTCCGGCGCGATGGGCGGCTCGGCCTCCGAGGAGTTCCTCGCCACCGCGCCGACCGGCGAGGACACCTACGTCGCGTGCCACAACTGCGGCTACGCGGCCAACGTCGAGGCCGTCGAGACCGCCGTCGCCGCGCCGCAGGACGCCGCCGCGCAGCCCGCGCTGCGCGTCCTGGACACTCCCGACACCCCGACCATCGACTCCCTGGTCACCGTGGTGAGCGCCTTGGGCATCGAGATCACGGCGAAGGACACGCTGAAGAACGTCGTGGTCAAGGTCCGCTACCCCGGCGTGAAGGAGCCCAAGGTCCTGATCGTCGGGCTGCCCGGCGACCGCGAGGTGGACCTCAAGCGCCTGGAGGCCGCGGTGGCGCCCGGCGAGGTCGAGATGTTCGAGGCGGAGGACTTCGCCAAGCACCCCAAGCTGGTCCGCGGGTACATCGGCCCGGTCGGGCTGAAGGAGGCCGGGTACGAGTACCTGGTCGACCCGCGCGTGGCCGTCGGCAGCGCCTGGGTGACCGGCGCCAACGAGGCCGGCAAGCACGTCGCCTACGCGGTGGCCGGCCGGGACTTCGACATCGAGGGCACCGTCGAGGCCGCCGAGGTGCGCGCCGGCGACGTCTGCCCGCGCTGCGCCCACGAGCTGTCCATCGACCGCGGCATCGAGATCGGCCACATCTTCCAGCTCGGCCGCAAGTACGCCGACGCCGCCAAGCTCGACGTCCTGGGCAAGGACGGCAAGCCGGTCCGGGTCACCATGGGCAGCTACGGCGTCGGCGTCTCGCGCGCCGTCGCGGTCCTGGCCGAGCAGCTGCACGACGAGCTCGGCCTGGTCTGGCCGCGCGAGGTGGCGCCCGCCGATGTGCACATCGTGGCCGCCGGCAAGGACCCGGCGATCTACGAGACCGCGAACCGCTACGCCGAGGAGCTCGGCGCGCGCGGCGTGCGGGTCCTGTACGACGACCGCGTGGGCAGCGTCTCGCCCGGCGTGAAGTTCAAGGACGCCGAGCTGATCGGCGTCCCGACCATCGTCGTGGTCGGCAGGAACCTCGCCGACGGCGTCGTGGAGGTCCGCGACCGGCAGACCGGCGAGAAGGCCGAAGTCGCGGTGCCGGACCTGGTGGAGCACGTGTACGCGCTGGCGCGCGGCTGAGCCGTCGGACGGCCGCCGGACCGCCGCCGCCGGGACCTCCCGGCGGCGGCGTGTCGATTCTGGCGACGCGCAATAATCACCACCATGGATGCACCGACCCCCGGCACCGTCATAGCCGAGCGTTACCGTCTGACCCAGGCCTCTGGGGTCCGGCAGCAGTGCGGTCGTCTGGGAGGCGCAGGACTCGAGCCTGGACCGGTTCGTCGCCGTGAAGCTCCTGCACGGCGGCGCGGCGGCGAACCCGGCGGGCCGTGAGCAGCTGCGGCGGGAGGCCCTGGCGCTGGCGCGGCTGTCGCATCCGCGCGTGACCACGGTCTTCGACTACATCGAGTGGCAGGACGGCGCCGGGGACTTCCAGCCGGTGCTGGTCACCGAGCTGCTGGCCGGGCTGAACCTGGAGGACCGGCTGGAGCAGGGCCCGCTGCTGGAGAACGACGCCCGGCTGGCGTGCGCGCAGCTGGCCAGTGCCCTGGAAGCGGTGCACCAGGTCGGGATCATCCACCGCGACCTGAAGCCCGGCAACGTCATGCTGATGTCCGACGGGGTCAAGCTCCTGGACTTCGGCATCGCGCAGGCCTCCTCCGACACCGACGCGCGCACCGGACTGGTGGTCGGGACGCCCGCGTGCATGGCGCCGGAGCAGCTGACCGGACGCGGCGCGCTGCCGGCCTCCGACGTCTACGCGCTCGGCTGCATCCTCTACTGGTGTGTCACCGGTCGCGCGCCGTTCGAGGGCGCGACGGTCGACGACGTGGTCAAGGCCCACCTGCACAAGCTTCCGCCGCCGCTGCCGACGGCCGGACTGCCGCCGCAGATAGCCGGGATCTACCGGCAGTGCATGGCGAAGGACCCCGCCGAGCGGCCCGCCGCGGCGACCGTGGCGGCGGTCCTGGAGCTGCGCGGCGCTCCGGCCGACCTCCCCGGCGTCGCGCGGCCGCCGGCGAACCGGACGGTGGTGATGCAGCCGTACGAGGCCGCTTCGCCGCCCTCCTATCTGGCCGCGCAGGAGCAGCCCACGTATATGGGCCCGCGCGTTCCCGCGCAGAGCGTCCCTCATGAGGACGACGACGGCGGGTCCTACCCGGCGCAGCCCACGTTCCCGGGCCCGCCGGCGCCGCGCCGCTGGAACTGGATCTGGATGCTGCTCGGGGCACTGGTCATCGCCTTCATCGCGGCGGCCACCACCGCGGTCTTCATGAAGGGCTCGCGGGCTGAGAAGCAGAGCACGTCCGCGCCTCCGCCGGGGATCACCGTCACCTCGACGCCGAGCGGGTCCGCGACCGGGCCCTCCGGCGCGGCGACGCCGAGCGGTCCGCCGTCCACCAGTGCGCCGGCGACCACGAACGCGCCGACTGCCGACCCGCGCAAGGACCCGATCGGCTATCTGGAGAGCATGCGCGGGCAGATCGACGGCTACATCGCGCAGGGTCCGGTCGTGATGGACCCCAACGCCGGGCGCGACATGCAGAACGCGCTGGCCGACATGGAGAACGCGGTGACGGTGGCCAAGCAGCACGACATGAAGGGCCGCTCCCTGAAGGACCTGCAGGACAAGACCGACAATCTCGCCTCGAGGCTCAACGCCGACCACAGTGGCGAGCTCGTCAACGATGTCACCGCCTCAGTGCTGGCCGGGGAGATCAACGCCTTCTCCAACGCGCTGGGCGGCAGCCACTGACGCGGCCTCGGCTCCGGGGTCAGTCCCGCTCGGGCAGACCCGGGAACGCCACCGAGGTTCCGCGCCACCGCACCGCGCGGACGGCGGCGTCCGTCAGCCATTCCAGTCCCGTGCGACGGGTGTCTCCGGACGAGGACTGGACGACGTCCGCATACGAGGCGCCGAGCCGTTCCTCCAACTGCGCCGCCAACCGCAGAGCGTCCGCCGCGGAGTTCACCGGGAACGGAATCGCATAAGCGGGCGCCGCGGCGACCGGCTTGTCGCCCTGCGCCTCGATCAGCCCTATGAGGATGTCGCGGCGTGCCCGATGGGTGTCGTAGGCGTTCCGCGCGGCGTTCTGTTGGGCGCCGACGAGGTGGACGGCCAGGACTCCGTATCCGTACACCGCCGCGTGCTCGTTGCCCAGAGCGGTCTGCAGCGCGCTCACGCGGAGCCTCCCAGGAGCAGGGCCGCGTGTCCGGACTCGGAGGCGGCGATGGAGGCCAGCAGCATGGCGGTCGCGCCGTCGGCGGCCAGGATGTCGGTGGTCCGGGCGCCGGCGGCGTCCTGCTCCGCGCCGGCCAGCACGGACACGGCGGTCTTGGCGTCGGTCGTCGCCGAGGGCGACCAGGTGGTGGCGCCGGGACTGGAAAGGGTCGGGGGGCTCGAGGGTGTCGAGGGGGAGGGCGCCGGTGTCGCCGAACCCGAAGAAGGGGTCGGTGTCGACGGCGGCGTATAGCCCTGCTTTATAGCGGTGACGTGGGCGGCGTGCTCCGCGCGGATCGCGGTGAGCTTCGCAGTCAGTGCGCTGTCGGCGGTGACGGAAGGCAGCGCCAGCGTCGCGTCATAGCGAGCGAGCAGGTCGGCCTCCGCGGCCAGGACGCGATCGCGCACCGGATCCGGCTGCCCGGCGGGGACCGGTTTGGCCGGAGAGCTCCCGGAACTGGCTTTTCCGGCCGGGGAAGCGCATCCGCCTAACAGCGCCACACCCGTCACAGCGAGCAGCGTGCGTCTCGTCGGCTTCACGGGCACCCAGGTCACCGGCAAAGTGTAGCGATCGGGGCGGCCGTGCCGACGGGAGCGCGCCCCGGTGCGGAACGGATACTGTGTTGGCTACGTAGTTGGCCCAAGGGTTGCCACCAGGCCAGCTCACGGACAGCGACAGCACGACGGACGACAACTGCACAAGGAGAACGATGAGCACCCCCCGAACCGGAGGCCCGGCGGACCGGTTGCAAGCGCTGCTGGAGCCGGTTGTGGCCGCCGCCGGCTACGACCTGGAGTCGGTCCGCGTCTCGCAGGTGGCCCGCCGGCGCCGTGTCGAGGTCGTCGTGGACGGCGACGACGGCGTGTCGCTCGACGCGGTCTCCGACATCACCCGGGTGGTCTCCGACGTGCTCGACGCCCCGGAGGGCGTGGCGGTCATGGGCGAGCAGCCCTACGTGCTGGAGGTCGGCTCCCCGGGCACCGACCGGCCGCTGACCCTGCCCAAGCACTGGCGCCGCGCCAAGGGACGGCTGGTGCGCGCCCTGCTGCGCAACGGCGGCGACGTCACCGGCCGTGTCCTGGACAGCGACGACGAGGGCGTGCTGCTCGAGGTCCCCGGCAAGAAGAAGGGGCAGACCGAGGAGCGCCGGCTGGAGTACTCCGAGGTCGCCAAGGCGCGCGTGGAGATCGAGTTCAACCGCAAGGACGCAGAGCCCGAGGACACTGCGGACGGCGAGGACACCGAAGACACCGAGGACTTCGAAGAGCTCGAGGACGAAGACCTCGAAGACGAGGACATCGACGAGGACGAGGAGGGCTGACGACCATGGACATCCCCACGAGTGCATTGCGCGACCTGGAGAAGGACCGCGGGATCCCCTTCGAGAAGCTGGTCGAGGACATCGAGGCGGCGCTGCTGATCGCCTACAAGCGCACCGACGGCGCGAAGACCCGGGCCCGGGTCCAGGTCGACCGGAGCAGCGGCCACGTCACCGTCTGGGCCGTGGAGGACATCGAGGACGGCAGCACCCGGGAGTACGACGACACCCCGAGCGAGTTCGGCCGTATCGCCTCCACCACCGCCAAGCAAGTGATCCTGCAGCGGCTGCGGGACCACGAGGACGAGCAGACCTTCGGGGAGTTCTCCGGCCGCAAGGGCGACCTGATCACCGGCGTGGTGCAGCAGGGCCGCGACCCGCGCGCGGTGCTGGTGAACATCGGCAAGATCGAGGGCACGCTCCCGGCCGCCGAGCAGGTCCCCGGCGAGGAGTACCGGCACGGCGAGCGCCTGAAGTGCTACGTCGTTGACGTCCGGCGCGGCCAGCGCGGTCCCCAGGTGACCCTCTCGCGCACCCACCCGGACCTGGTGCGCAAGCTCTTCGCGCTGGAGGTCCCGGAGATCGCCGAGGGCGCGGTGGAGATCACCGCGATCGCCCGCGAGGCCGGCCACCGCACCAAGATCGCGGTCCGCTCGCACCGCGCCGGCGTCAACGCCAAGGGCGCCTGCATCGGCCCGATGGGCGCGCGGGTCCGCAACGTGATGGCCGAACTGCACGGCGAGAAGATCGACATCGTCGACTGGTCCGAGGACCCGGCCGAGATGGTCGGCAACGCGCTGTCCCCGGCGCGCGTGTCGAAGGTCCAGGTCGTGGACCTGGACCAGCGCAGCGCCCGGGTCATCGTCCCGGACTTCCAGCTGTCGCTGGCCATCGGCAAGGAAGGCCAGAACGCGCGGCTGGCCGCGCGGCTGACCGGCTGGCGTATCGACATCCGCTCGGACGCGGAGCCGATCTCGGAGTAGCGCGGCAGCGCACGAGACGAAGCAGCGGATCAGGGCCCTCAGCGGGGCCCTTTTCCGTCGGGGCCGCAGCAAGGGGGTGATGGCCCCGTGATGGACTACGGCCCCGAGTGTCATTCGGTGACGCCGCCCGACCCGACCGGACTGTCTCCGCAGATCTATCCGTTCGGCGAGCGTCCGCTGCTGCTGGACGAGGTGATCTCAGACCGCCTTGACGACCGCCTCGGCGACGGCGACGTCCTGCTCCACCAGGCCGCCGGAGACGCCGACCGCGCCGATCACGGTGCCGTCGGCGGCGGCCAGCGGGAAGCCGCCGCCGAAGGAGACCAGGCCGCCGTTGCTGGTTTCGATCCCGTAGATAGGGCCGCCGGGCTGGGACATCTCGCCGAGGACGGAACTCGGCATCGGGAACAGGGCGGAGGTGCGCGCCTTGCGCTGCGCGATGTCGACGGAGCCCAGCCAAGCGCCGTCCATGCGCTGGAACTCCACGAGGTTCCCGGCGGGGTCGACGATCGCGATGCTCATGGCGACGCCGATCCCGGTGGCGGCCTCCCGGCCGGCGGCGACGATGCGGGCAGTGGTTTCGAGGTTCAGTGTGCTCATGGGCTCCAGGTTTGCCGCCGCCGCGCCGCACAACCAGAGCTCGGCTGTTCCTGGGGACGGCTGCCCCAGGAACGCGGCCGGCGGCAGTGCGATGCTGGACGCGTGAGCGAGCTGGGAGATTTTCTGAAGTCGAAGCGGTCGGCGGTCGCGCCGGAGTCCGTCGGGCTGCCCCCTGTGGGCAATCCGCGGCGGGTCAGCGGTCTGCGCCGCGAGGAGGTCGCGCAGCTCGCGGCGATGAGCGTGGACCACTACACGCGCCTGGAGCAGGGCCGGGTCACCACGGCGTCCGACAGCGTGCTGAACGGGATCGCCGCCGCGCTGCGGCTGACCGAGGCCGAGCGCTCCTACGTGCGGATTCTGGCGCAGCCGCCGGCGCGCTCCCGGGCTGAGTCCCCTTCCGGCGCGGAGGCGGTGAGCCCGCTGGTCCGCGATCTGCTCGGCGCCATGAAGGACACCCCGGTGCTGGTCATCGATCCGCGCGGGGACATCGTGGCCTGGAACGACCTCGCGGTCGCGCTGTACTTCGACTTCGCGGAGATGGCGCCCGCGGAGCGGAACATGATCCGGATGCTGTTCCTGGAGCCGCGGGTCCGGGGGATGCACCGCAACTGGGAAGAGGTCGCCGCGGCCAGCGTGGCGCGGATGCGGATGAGCGTCGGCTTGACGCCGGGGGACCGGCGGATGGCCGAGCTGGTCAGCGAGCTGCTGGAGCGGGACGCCGACTTCCGGCGCTGGTGGGGCGGGCACGAGGTGCTCGCCACCGACTCCTTCCGCAAGAGCTTCGACCATCCCGTGGTCGGCCGCCTGCTGCTGGACTGGCAGGCGCTGACGGTCGCGGCCGACCCGGACCTGACGCTGATCGTGTTCACCGCGCCGCCGGGGACCGCGACCGCGGATTCGTTGCGGATGCTCGCTTCGTGGGCCGCCGGCTGAGCGGGAGCGCGGGCTGAGCGGGAATCGCGGGCCAAGCTGGATCGTGGGCCGAGCGGGAATGCGGTTCGAGCCGGATCGCGGGCTGCGCAGTATCTCGGTTCGAATCGCATCGCGGGCTGAGCTGGATCGCGGGCCGAGCTGGATCGGCGGCCTGATTCGCATCGCGGACCGAGCGCGAGCAGACCGCGCGCGGCGGGCACCCCCTCGGTGCGCCGTGTGCGGTCTGCTCGGTAAGCCGTGACCTGTCAGCCCTTGCGGACTTTGTAGTGCAGGTGCGTGACCCGGTCGCCTTGGACGACCGCCGTCGGATCGTCGAGCAGCACCTTTCCGGTGAAGCCGCCGAAGAAGCGCTTCCCTGAGCCGAACACCACCGGCACCAGCGCGACGTCCAACTCGTCCACCAGGCCGGCCTCGAACGCCTGCCCGCCGACGTCGCCGCCGTTGAGCGACACGACCCGGTCCGGTCCGGCGACCTCCTTCGCCTGCGCGATCGCGCTCGCCACGCCGTCGGTCACGAAGGTGTAGGGGGCGGTGTCGATGAACTCCCAGTCCGTGGGAACGCTGTGCGTCACCACGAAGACCCGGTCCCCGGCGACCGGGACGCCGTCCCAGCCGTTGGTGATGTCGAACAGCCGGCGCCCGATGACCATCGCGCCGATCTGCGACCACTCCTGGGCGAGGTACTTCGCCGAGGCGGCCGAGGCCCGGAACGACGTGTGCCGGTTGCCCGCGTCGATCGGGGTGTCGCCCTTGAAGTAGAAGTCGTGCAGCGGATCGACCTGGTCGTCCTCGGTGGCGAAGAAGCCGTCGAGAGACACCGCGTCCGCCATGACCACCTTGCTCATCGCCGTCACACCCCTTCTGCCAGCAGTTCGGTCAGCCGCTCCATCGAGTCCTGGATCCCGTGCTTCATCCCGGAAGCCAGGGCGCCCTCGCGCGCCTCCATGGACGGGAACACCGAGCGCGTCGTCACCCGGGTCTTGCCGTCCACCTCGGAGAACCGGCAGATGTCGAGCTTCACCTCGTTCGGCACGCCCTCGAACTCGAAGGTCTGGATGATCAGCCGGTCCGCCTCGACGGTGTGGAACACGCCGCGGAACCCGGCGCGCACCTCGCCGAGATGGCCGCCGTGGTGCACGTAGCGGTAGCGGCCGCCGGGGCGGGCGTCGTACTCCTCGATGTCCATCTCCAGATCGCGCGGGCCCAGCCACCGCGCGACCAGCTTCGGCTCGGTGTACGCGCGGAACACCTGCGCCGGGGCGGCGTCGAAGTCGCGCGTGATGTCGAGGAACGGGGTGCCCTCGGGCGCCTCGATGATCGTGGGGTTCGGCTTGGATCCGGTGGGGGTGTCGGGGGTGGTGCTCATCGTTCTTCCTCCTCTTTCAGGGTTTCCAGGACCGCGTCGAGCTTGCGGAAGCGGCTCTCGGCGGCGAGCCGGTAGCCGTCGATCCAGCTCGTCAGCGCCTCCAGGGCCGAGGGGTCCAGGTGGCAGGGGCGCCGCTGGCCGTCCCGGCTGCGGGTGATCAGACCGGCGTCCTCCAGGACCCCGATGTGCCGCGAGACCGCTTGCTTGGTGATCGGGAAGAGGTCCGCGAGTTCGTTCACGGTGGCCTCGCCGCGGGACAACCGCGCCACGATGGCGCGGCGGACCGGATCACCCAGGGCGGTGAAGGCCCGGTCCAGGGCTTGTTCTTCGTCAACCATGATGTTAATCAACCATCTCGTTAATCAACCGATGTGTTGACTATAGGCACGCCGCCAACCGTCCGTCAACAACCCGGCGAACGTTGATGTGATCGGAGGCGCTAGACTGAGACGTGTCTAGCCAGACGGATGCTTCTGCACGCCCACCCGCATCGGCGCGATCTGTACCGATGCGCACTTGTGTGGGTTGCCGGGCAAAAGCGGCGAAGACGGAGCTGCTGCGTGTCGTGGCGGTCGAGGGCGCTGTCGTCCCCGACCTGCGAGGGCGGTCGCCCGGCCGTGGAGCACACCTCCACGTGGACCCGGGATGCCTGGCCCTCGCCGAGAAGCGGCGGGCGTTCCCGCGAGCGCTGCGGGTCGACGGTCCGTTGGAAACAACGGCGGTCCGCGCGTTGTTGGAAAGCAGCTGAAGCACGACATCCCTGTCCGCGTCCGGTGCGTGGAGCAGAGAACCCAAGTACTAGTCGGAAGCAGGTCGAGTAGGGCGATGAGCACTCGATGAGCAGCAACACGCGATGAGTACGCCCATGCAGTAACCAGACGGCTTCGCGAGAGACGCGGGCCGAAGAAGGAGTGAAGTGGCCAAGGTCCGGGTCTATGAACTCGCCAAGGAACTCGGAGTCGAGAGCAAGGTCGTCATGGCCAAGCTCCAGGATCTGGGTGAGTTCGTCCGCTCGGCGTCCTCCACAGTAGAGGCGCCGGTCGTCCGCAAACTGATCGACAGCATCCAACAAGCAGAATCCGGCGGCGCCAAGGGCGGCGCCCCGAAGTCGGCTGCCTCCGCGCAGTCCGGCTCCGCCGCGAAGGCGGCGTCCTCCGGCGCCCCGCGTCCCGGCGGCGCCCCCAAGCCCGGTCCGCGTCCCGGTCCGGTCGCGCCCAAGCCCGGTCCGGCGGTTCCCGCGCAGGCCCAGGCGGCGGTCGAGGCGGCCAGCCCGGTCGCCGAGGCGCCCGAGGCGCCGGCCGCACCCGAGGTCCAGGCCGCACCGGCAGCACCGGTCGCCGAGGCGCCCTCCGCGCCGGCTCCGGCTCCGGCGCGCCCGGCTTCGCAGGGCCGTCCCAGCCAGGGCCAGGGCACCGGCGGGGCCATCCCGCCGCGCCAGGCTCCGGCCGCCGGCGGCAGCATCCCGGGCCGTCCCGGCCCGCGTCCGGCCACCCCGGGGCAGCGCCCCGGCGGTGAGCGCGACCGCGGTGAGCGGAACGACCGCGGCGAGCGCGGCCAGCGTCCGGCTCCCGGCGGCACCCGTCCGAGCCCGGCCGGCGCCCAGCGTCCCGGCCAGGGCCAGGGACAGGGCGGCCGTCCCGGCGGCGCTCCGACCCCGGGCCCGCGTCCGGCCGGTCCGCGTCCCGGCAACAACCCGTTCACGTCCTCCGGCTCGACCGGTATGCAGCAGCCCCCGCGGCCCGCGCCGCGTCCGGGCCCGCCGACCGGCGCCCAGAGCGGCGGCGGCGAAGGCGGCCCGCGTCCGGGCATGCCGCCGCGTCCCGGCGGCGGTGTCCCCGGCGCCCCGCGTCCGAACCCGGGCATGATGCCCGGCCGTGCCGCGCCGCGTCCCGGTGCCGGCCAGGGCCGCCCCGGCGGTCCGCGTCCCGGTGCTCCGGCGGGCGGTCCCGGCGGCCGCTCCGGCGGTCCGCGTCCCGGCGCTCCGGCCGGCGGTCCCGGCGCACGCCCCGGTGGCGGCGGCGGTGGCGGCGGTTACGGTGCCCCGCGTCCCGGCGGCGGTGCTCCCGGCGGCGGTGGCGGCGGTTACGGCGGCCGTCCCGGCGGCGGTGGCGGCTACGGCCGCGGCGGCCGGGCCGGCGGCGGCGGAACCGCGGGTGCCTTCGGCCGTCCCGGCGGTCGTCCGGGCCGCGGCCGCAAGTCCAAGAAGCAGCGGCGTCAAGAGTTCGACAACATGCAGGCGCCGTCGCTCGGCGGCGCGATGCTGCCCCGCGGCAACGGGCAGACCATCCGGCTGCCCCGCGGCGCCTCGCTGGTCGACTTCGCCGAGCGCATCAACGCCAACCCGGCGTCCCTGGTGCAGGTGATGTTCCACCTCGGCGAGATGGTGACGGCGACGCAGTCGGTCTCCGACGACGTCTTCGAACTGCTCGGCCAGGAGCTCGGCTTCACCGTGCAGATCGTCTCCCCGGAGGAGGAGGACCGAGTCCTGCTCGAGTCCTTCGACATCGACTTCGGCGAGAACGAGGGCGGCGAGGAGGACCTGCGGGTCCGTCCGCCGGTCGTGACCGTCATGGGTCACGTCGACCACGGTAAGACCCGCCTGCTGGACGCCATCCGCAAGACCAACGTCATCGAGGGCGAAGCCGGCGGCATCACCCAGCACATCGGCGCCTACCAGGTGGTCGCCGAGGTCGCGGGCACCGAGCGGGCCATCACCTTCATCGACACCCCGGGCCACGAGGCGTTCACCGCCATGCGTGCCCGCGGTGCCAAGGCGACGGACATCGCGATCCTCGTGGTCGCGGCGGACGACGGCGTCATGCCCCAGACGATCGAGGCGCTGAACCACGCCCAGGCGGCCGATGTGCCGATCGTGGTCGCGGTCAACAAGATCGACAAGGAGGGCGCCGACCCGACGAAGGTGCGCGGCCAGCTCACCGAGTACGGGCTGGTGGCCGAGGAGTACGGCGGCGAGACCATGTTCGTCGACATCTCCGCGCGCGAGGGCCTGAACATCGACCAGCTGCTCGAGGCGGTCATCCTGACCGCCGACGCCTCGCTGGACCTGCGGGCCAACCCGGACATGGACGCCCAGGGCGTGGCGATCGAGGCCAACCTCGACCGCGGCCGCGGCGCCGTGGCCACCGTCCTGGTGCAGCGCGGCACGCTGCGCGTCGGCGACTCGATGGTCGTCGGCGACGCCTACGGCCGGGTGCGCGCCATGATGGACGAGAACGGCGAGAACGTCGCCGAGGCCGGACCCTCGCGTCCGGTCCAGGTGCTCGGTCTGACCAGCGTCCCCGGCGCCGGCGACACGTTCCTGGTGGTCGAGGAGGACCGCGTGGCCCGGCAGATCGCCGAGCGCCGCGCGACCCGCGAGCGGAACGCGGCCATGGCCCGCTCCCGCAAGCGCGTCTCCATCGAGGACTGGGAGAACGTCATCAAGGCCGGCGAGGTCCAGCAGCTCAACATCATCATCAAGGGTGATGGCGCTGGCTCGGTCGAGGCCCTGGAGGACTCGCTGCTCAAGCTCGACGTCGGCGCCGAGGTCGACCTGCGCGTCGTGCACCGCGGCGTGGGTTCCATCACCGAGTCCGACGTGGACCTGGCGATGGCCTCCGACGCGGTCATCCTGGGCTTCAACGTCCGTCCCGACGGCCGTGCGAAGACCAAGGCCGACCGCGAGGGTGTGGAGATCCGCTTCTACTCGGTCATCTACCAGGCGATCGAGGAGATCGAGGCGGCCCTGAAGGGCATGCTCAAGCCGGAGTTCGAGGAGGTGCAGCTCGGTACCGCCGAGATCCGCGCCATCTTCCGCTCCAGCAAGATCGGCAACATCGCCGGCTGCATGGTCCAGGACGGTCTGATCCGGCGGAACTCCAAGGCGCGCCTCATCCGCGGCGGGTCCGTGGTCGCCGACAACCTCACCATCGTGGGGCTGCGGCGCGAGAAGGACGACGCCACCGAGGTCCGCGAGGGCTTCGAGTGCGGTATCAACCTCGGGTCGTACAACGACATCAAGGAAGGCGACATCATCGAGACCTTCGAGATGCGCGAGAAGCCGCGCGCCTAGTAGGTAGCGATAATGGGGCGGCCCATCCGGGCCGCCCCTACTACTCTCTACTTAAGAAGAAGTAGGGACTCATCCCCTGGGCCGGGTTGGCCCTGATGTGCAGTGTTCGTGGGGACTATGACCCTCGACATCCTCCTGGGCGACGTGCGTTCGCTGAAGGAGAAGCGCGGGATCGTGAAGCCGATCCTGGCCGAGTTGGACAAGCGCGCCGGTGTCGGCGCCGCCGAGACCGGCCATCTGGACCTCCACCGCCGCGCCGAGATCGGCGTCGCGGTGGTCGCGGCGACCGCCGCACGAGTGAAGGAAGTCCTCGACGATCTGGAAGGCACCGTAGCGTGGCGCCCGGAGATCGAGCTGCTCAGCGTCCGACGACGCCTGCGCAGCGATGAGGACGATTAGGAATCCGAGCTAGAAGGAGTGAGTTCGCATGGCGAACAACGGAACGCGCGCCGCGAAGCTGGCCGACCGGATCCGGGTGATCGTCGCCGAGACCCTCAAGATGCGGGTCAAGGACCCCCGGCTCGGATTCGTCACCATCACCGACGTGCGCATCACCGGCGACCTGCGCGACGCGACGGTGTTCTACACCGTCCTGGGCGGCGAGGAGGAGCGCGCCGAGACCGCGGCCGCGCTGGAGTCCGCCAAGGGCGTCCTGCGCACCGAGGTCGGGCGGCAGACCGGGGTGAAGCACACCCCGTCGCTGACCTTCATCGCCGACGCCATCCCGGAGGGCGCCCGGAACATCGAGGACCTGCTGGCCAAGGCCGCGGTGTCCGACGCCGCGGTCCGGGACGCGGCGGCCACCGCCGCCTACGCCGGCGAGCCGGACCCCTACCGGGCCCCGCGCGCCGACGACGAGTTCGACGACGAGGACGAGGACGCCTGAGCCCGTGGCCAAGCGGACGAAGGCCGACGACGGTCCCGGCGGTCTGGTGATCGTCGACAAGCCGGCCGGCTGGACCTCGCACGACGTGGTGGGCCGGGTGCGCCGGCTGGCGCGCACCCGGCGGGTCGGCCACGCCGGCACGCTGGACCCGATGGCCACTGGCGTGCTCGTGGTGGGCGTGGAGAAGACCACCCGGCTGCTGGGCCACCTCGCCCTGACCCGGAAGACCTACGAGACCACCATCCGCCTGGGGCAGAGCACGATCACCGACGACGCCGAGGGCGAGACCACCGACCGCGCCGACGCCTCGAACGTGTCAGATGACATGGTCCGTGGCGCGATTCCGTCGTTCGTCGGCGCGATCACGCAGCGCCCCTCGGCGGTCTCGGCGATCAAGGTGGACGGCGTCCGGTCCTACAAGCGGGTGCGCGAGGGCGAGGCGGTGGAGCTGGCCGCGCGGCCGGTGACGATCCACCGCTTCGACGTCCTCGCCGTCCGCCGCGAAGGCGCGCTGCTCGATGTGGACGCCATAGTCGAGTGCTCGTCCGGGACCTACATCCGGGCTCTGGCGCGCGACCTCGGCGCGACGCTCGGCGTCGGCGGGCATCTCACGATGCTGCGGCGCACCGCGGTCGGTCCCTACGGGCTGGCCCTGGCGCACCCGCTGGCCGAGCTGACCGAGCTGGTCGACGGCGGCGGGGAGCTGCCGGTCGTGCCGCTGGACGTGGCGGCGCGCGCGGCGTTCCCGGTGCGGGAGCTCGACGCCGAGGAGGCCGCCGCGGTGGCGCACGGCGGCTTCCTGGAGCCCTCCGGGCGTCCCGGGGAGCAGGTGGCGGTCTTCGGGCCGGACGGGCGGTTCCTGGCGCTGTACGAGGATCTGCCGAGCGGCAGGAAGGCGAAGCCGGCCGCGGTCTTCATCTGACGGCGGCAGCCGGCGCCGGGACCGCGCCGGATCGCGGCGGATCGCGCCGGATCGCACCGAGACCGCGCCGGGACTCTCCGGCGGCGGCCGAGGCGGACGCTGAGGCGGGAGGCCCGGAAGTCCTAGGTCCGAGATCCTCCCCGGGACCGATTGCGCACCGGCGGGTCCCGGATGGCACTCTTGTGTGTCGGCAGACTCTCTCAATCACAAGGCAGGCACCCCCGTGGAACGCTGGCACGGCACCGCCGAGGTCCCGCAGGACTTCGGCCCCTCGGTCGTCACGATCGGCGTCTTCGACGGCGTCCACCGCGGCCACCGCGAGGTCGTCCGCACCGCCGTCGCCCGGGGCCGCGCGCTCGGCGTGCCGACCGTGGTGCTCACCTTCGACCCGCACCCCAGCGAGATCGTGCGGCCGGGCAGCCACCCGCCGCTGCTGACCACCCAGCGCCACCGCGCCGAGCTGCTCGCCTCCGAGGGCGTGGACGCGGTGCTGGTGCTGCCGTTCAGCCTGGAGGTCTCGCGCTGGTCGCCCGAGGAGTTCATGCGCGCGGTGCTGGTGGACTGCCTGCGGGCGCGCGCGGTCGTGGTCGGTGCCAACTTCCGCTTCGGCCACCGCGCGGCCGGCGACGTCGCCGCGCTGCAGGAGGCCGGCGGCCGGTTCGGCTTCGAGGTCGTCCCGGTCCACCTGATGGGCCCGGAGGGGGAGAGCGCCGACAACCGCTTCTCCTCCACCCGGGTGCGCGCGCTGATCGCCGACGGCGAGGTGGCCGCCGCGGCCGACCTGCTGGGCCGGCCGCACCGGGTCGAGGGCGTGGTGGTGCGCGGCGACCAGCGCGGGCGCGAGCTGGGCTACCCGACCGCCAACGTCGAGACCGTGCCGTTCGCCGCGGTGCCGACCGACGGCGTCTACGCCGGCTGGCTGATCACCGACGTGGACAAGCCGGAGAAGTCCGTCCGGCACCCCGCCGCGATCTCCATCGGGACCAACCCGACCTTCGACGGCGTCGACCGCCGCGTCGAGGCCTACGCGCTGGACCGCGACGACCTGGACCTGTACGGCACGCACGTCGCGGTGGAGTTCGCCGCGCGCCTGCGCGACACGCTGAAGTTCGACTCGGTCGAGGCGCTGCTGGACCGGATGGCCGACGACTGCAAGGCGGCGCGGGAGATCACCGACGCCGCCTGAGACGTTCCCCACACCGGGCGCGGCCGGCCTCACGGCGTGGTCAGCCCGGGAATACGCCTGTCCCCCGCTGGGTTGTAGCGGTCGAACCCTCAAGGGTCCGACCACGTTGTCGAGGGGACAGGAATGACTTTGGCACTGAAGCATCGGCGTCCGGCAGTCAAGATCGATTTGTCGGGGGTCGAGCCTTGGATAAGCTCTTCGGGAAAGCCCGAGGAGGTGAGGACGGTCGCCGTGACCGCTGACGACGCACGTGGCGAGGCCGTCATCGCCGAGGCTGTGTCCACCGACGCCCCGCGCGTGGATCCCGGGGAGTCCGAGGACGCGCGCAACGAGCGCTTCGAGCGCGACGCCCTCGTCTACCTGGACCAGCTCTACCCGGCCGCGCTGCGGATGACCCGCAACCCGGCCGACGCCGAGGACCTGATCCAGGAGACCTTCGCCAAGGCGTTCGCCTCCTTCCACCAGTTCCGCGAGGGCACCAACCTCAAGGCCTGGCTGTACCGGATCCTCACCAACACGTTCATCAACAGCTACCGCAAGAAGCAGCGCGAGCCCCAGGTCAGCCCGACCGAGGAGATCGAGGACTGGCAGCTGGCCCGGGCCGAGTCGCACAGCTCGGCGGGTCTGCCCTCGGCCGAGACGGTGGCGCTGGACCACCTGCCGGACTCCGACGTCAAGGAAGCCCTGCAGGCCATCGGCGAGGAGTTCCGCATCGCGGTCTACCTGGCCGACGTCGAAGGCTTCGCCTACAAGGAGATCGCCGACATCATGGGCACGCCCATCGGCACCGTGATGTCCCGGTTGCACCGCGGGCGCCGGCAACTCCGTGCGATGCTTGAGGACTACGCGCGGGAGCGCGGCCTGGTGGCCGCCGCGTCGGAAGGGAACTGAAGCGCCATGAGCTGCGGCCAGCCGCACGAGACGCCGTGCACCGAGGTCCTCGACCACCTCTACGAGTACATCGACAACGAGATGCCCGATGAGGACTGCGCGGCGGTAAAGCGCCACCTGGACGAGTGTCAGCCCTGTTTGGAGAAGTACGGGCTGGACGCGATGGTGAAGAAGCTCGTGCAGCGCTGCTGCGGATGCGACGAGCCGCCCGTCGACCTGCGCGACAAGGTGCTCGCCCGGATCCGCCAGGTGCGCGGCGAGGTCGCCGTCGGCGGTGCGGGGGACTAGCGGGACAGAAGTGAGTCCAGGGGCGTGCCTATGGCGCGCCCGTGGCGCGTTCCGGTCGGATCCACTCGGAAGAGTGGATCTTTTCTTGACTGGCGGCCGTTTTTCCTCTGTACTCGTACGTGCTTTGATCCATTCCCGCGGCTACGACGGCCGCGGGTGAGTCATGGAAGACGGTGTCTCGGTATGGTCCATCTCATTGGCGGTGGTCTCTGAGTCGGGCGATCCCGACTCCTGCCATCCCACAGGCCGGCGCCGCCCCATGCGCCGGCCTGTGGACCTGCCGGGCGTTTCGTGACAGGGTTTTGCGTTGACCGGTGCTGACGCGCTCCCTGCGCGGACTAGAGGATGACCGATGCCGTTCTCCGTGCGGTGCTACATCTTCGGTTTGGTGGCGGCGGCCGTGACAGTCGTCGCCACGTTGCCGTTGTCGCGAACGCCCCTGCCTCTGCTCCTCGCGCTGTGCGCGCTGGTGATCGCCGCCGAGCGGCTCTCGCGCGTCCAGATCGGCACCTCGGGCTGGACCATGTCGGTCTCCCTGGTCGTGATCCTGATCACCGTGCTGGTCCTGCCGCCGCCGGGGGCGGCGCTGGTCGGCCTGATCAGCTCGGTGCCGCTGCCGCGCCAGCCGAGCTGGACCTGGACCAAACAGACGGTCAACTCCGCGCTGTCGAGCCTGGCGCCGGCCTGCGGGTCGGCCGTGTGCCGCCTGGTCGGCGGCCACAACCCGGGCCACTTCCTGAGCTTCCCGGAGTTCCTGTGGCCGGCGGCCGCCGCGGTCACCACATGCCTGGTGGTCAACGCCCTGATCCTGGCCGGCTACGTGGGGCTGGCCACGCGCAACCGCTTCGTGGACGGGCTGCGCGGCGACATCCGCCGGGCGACCATGCCGTACTACTCCTCGGGCGTGCTGGCGCTGATCTTCCTGTCGCTGTGGGACGACATCGGCTGGTTCACCGCGCCCCTGGTGGTCGTGCCGATGTACATCGCGCACTGGAGCCTGTCGCAGTACGCGAAGGAGGGCGCGGCGCACGAGGGGACGATCGCCGCCCTGGTCCAGGCCGTGGAGATCAAGGACTCCTATACCCGCGGCCACAGCGAGCGCGTCGCGCGCGGCGCGGAGATGCTCGCCGAGCAGCTGAAGATGCCGCAGGACCGCCTGGCGATGCTCCGCTTCGCCGGACTGCTGCACGACATCGGCAAGCTCGGCGTCCCCACGCGTCTGCTCACCAGCACCGGCGGCTTGACCGAGGAGGAGTTCAAGCTCCTGTGCATGCACCCCAACCACGGAGTGGCGGTGCTGCGCGACATCCGCTTCCTGACCGAGGTCTACGAGGGCGTGCTGTACCACCACGAACGCCTCGACGGCCGCGGCTACCCGACGGGCAAGTCCGGCGAGGAGATCCCCGAGTTCGCCCGCATCATCGGCGTCGCCGACGCCTTCGACGCCATGACCTCCACCCGCTCCTACCGGGCCGCCCGCTCGGTCGAGGAGGCGGTGGCCGAACTGCGCCGCGGCGCCGGCACCCAGTTCGACCCCGACCTGGTCCACGCCTTCGAGAACGCCCTCGCCCTCGCCGAACGCACCGGCCGTCCCTGGGTCCCCACCGAACTGGCGCCCGCCGAACCGCCCCAGGGCGACGACACCGCCGCGGCCGCATCGGGCCCATGGCCGCTCCCCAAGCGCGTCCCCGGCTTCTCCTTCGCCGACCACGACGACCCCTTCGTCCCCGTCGAATGGTTCTCGGACTGGTACCCGAGCTGGCTCCTCCCCGACGCCGCCGCGATCCCCGGCCAGCGCGCACCAGAGCTGGAGCCGCCGACCGCCGCGCCGGACCCGCCCGCCGCGGACTTCGACGACGGCTGGTCGGAACGGATGCATTCGGCCGTCGTCCGCGAGACCGGGCCCGAGCCCGATGAGGGCTGGTCGTGGGACGGGGAGCCGGCCGAGGACGCGGACGAGAACGAGAACGCTGACGAGAACGACCCGGCGAACACGGAAGCGTTGCCGGTCGGGGCGGAATCGCATCCCGACCTCGAGCTGCACCCCGACCTCGAGCCGCCGACCGCGCCCGACGCTCAGACCGCAGCAGATGCTTCGGCCGCCTCCGAACCTCAGATCGATCTCTCGCCGAAACTTGAGAATCCCACATCTTTCTCGGCCGCACGCGAACCGCGCGCCGAAGTCCTCGCGGCCCTCGAGCAGGCTGATACAGACAGTGCGACCACCACCCGCGCCGCGATCGACACCGACTCCGAGCCCGCTGCCCACTCAGCGACCGGTTCCGCGACCGCCACCGGCTCCGTGACCGCCGCCCGCGCCTCGGCCGAATCCGCCACCGACTCCGAGCGCGCTGCTCACTTCGCGACCGGCTCCGCGACCGGCAACAGTTCTGCGACCGCCACTGGCTCCGTGACCGCCGCTCGCGCCTCTGCAGAATCCGCCGCTGAACCCGAGCGCGCTGCCCACTCTGCGACCGGCTCCGCGACCGGCATCGGCTCCGTGACCGCCGACCGCGCTGCGACCGAATCAGAGCCCGCCCCAGAGCCCACCCCAGAGCCCGCCGACGCCCCCAGCACCCGCTGGCCCGTCGACCCCGGTCTGCGCGGCGACCCTCGCGGTTCGATGCGGGTCCGTGCCGCGACGCCGGCTGCTGATCCCGATCCGCGGGGGTCGCGCGCTGGCGACGGTGCCCCGGCGCTGACTGCCGATTTCGACCTGCGCAAGCCCTCCGGTCCGTGTCCTGGTGCCGCGATCTCCGTGGGCGCGCCTGCCGAGGACGGTGATGACACCGTGCCGATGCCTCAGCCCAAGGCTGGCGACCCCGAGGCCTGGACCCCTTCGCCGGAGCCGTGGGTGGCGCCCGAGCCCTCTGGCGAGGTGTCGAAGGGCGGTGATTCGGGGGACTCCGCCGAGTCCGGGGAGGCCGATGGTCGGCCGGGGGCGTCTGCCGGTCCTTCGTGGTTCGCGCGGGGTGCGGGTGGGGCGTCGCTGCACTTCTTCGGGCCCGGGGACGCGGTGTGGCCGCCGCGTGATCCTGATGCGCGGGACTCTGAGGAGTCCCCGGCATGAACCACGCCAAGCCGCCGAGCCATCGGGCGCTGGAGCCCGACAGTGATGCGCAGACCGCCTGGGCGCAGAGCAATCCGCTGCTGCTGGTGCTCGCGTGCTTCGTGGCGTTCGCCGCGGTCGCCTCGTGCGCGGTGCACGGCTTCAGCCAGCCCGGGTACGCCGTCGCCTTCGGGGCGATCATCGCCGCGGGCGAGGCGTTCCGGGTGCGGCTGCCGGGCGGGCGGGAGGCGGCGCCGCTCGGGGCGGCGACCGGTCTGGCCTACGCCGTGCTCACCGAGATCGGGCATCAGCCGGCGCTGCACAACGCGCCGCAGGCGGTCGCGGTGGCGGCGTTCGGCTTCCTGGTCGGGTCGGTGCCGCATATGGCGGTCCGGCGGCCGAGCACCCTGGACTACACCGTCCGCCGCTTCCTCATGGTCGCGCTGACCGCGTGGCTGTTCCGGATGTGCTACCTGCGCTGGGTGCTCGGCACGCGGCCGGACAATCCCGCGCTCCTGCATCCCACCCTCGCCGATCCGGACTTCCTCACGCGCCACCTGCACAGTGTGGCGGTGGGTGCGGCGACGGCCGGCTTCCTGCTGCTGGCCATCGTCGGCGACGGGGTTGTCGGCTCGATGCTGCAGGCCGGGCAGCATCGGCGGCCGATCCTGGCCGCGGCTCGGGACGAGGCGACCTTCACCACGCGCGTCGGGCTGGCCGTGGTCGCCACCGCGCTGCTGGTCTGCCTGGCCTCGCGGACCATGTCGATCTGGGTCCTGCCGGCGCTGTGCCTGCCGCTGGCCTTCACCCAGCTCGCGCTGCGCCGCTACGCGCGGATCAAGGAAGTGCACCTGGAAACGATCAGGGCACTGTCGCGCATCACCGAGGTGGCCGGCCTCACCCAGCCCGGGCACGCCCGCCGGGTCGCCCGCACCTGCCAGCGCATCGGCCGCGAGCTGGGCCTGAGCGAGGCGCAGCTGCTGGACCTGGAGTACGCCTCGCTGATGCACGACATCGGGCAGCTCTCGGTCGCCGAGCCCGTCCACGGCGGCCGCACCGCCCCGCTGTCCCTGGTGCGCCAGCGCGAGCTGGCCCGGGCCGGCGCCGAGGTGATCCGGCGCGCCGGGGCGCTGGGCAACGCCGCGGACATCGTGGAGCACCACCCCGACCCGTTCGGCGCCGCGGGTCCCCTGCCCAGCCGCATACTGCGGGTCGCCAACGACTACGACGACCTCGCCGGCGCGCAGCCGGAGTCGGCCGAGCGCACCGAGGCGCTGCGCCACATCCGGCTCGGGCTGGCAGTCCACTACGATCCGGCGGTCGTGGAGTCGCTCAGCCGGATGGTCGGAGAGTAACTCGCCCCCCTGCGCGGGCGGTTCACCGGTGCGGCGTGATTGGATGCGCAGGTACACCTTTAGCTTGTGACTGCGAGGGAGCATCGAACGTGGCCGAGGAAGTCCGCGCCGAGATGGTGGCCAACGTGTGGAAGATCGTGGCGGCCGAGGGCGACGAGGTCGAGGACGGCGACACCCTCGTGATCCTCGAGTCGATGAAGATGGAGATCCCGGTCCTGGCCGAGGTCTCGGGCAAGGTCTCGCGCCTGGCCGTCGCCGAGGGCGACGTGGTGCAGGAGGGCGACCTCATCGCCGTGATCGGCTGAGGCACCGGGCCGCGTGCCCGAGGCCTGACAGGGAGAAGCGCGCCACACCGGAAGGACCCGGCGGCGCGCTTCAGCCGTTCTCGGAGCTGTCTTCAGAGCCGTCCTCAGCCCGTGACTGTCCCGTGCTCGACGCAGCGCGCCGACCACCCGGTCGGCACGACCTGTACGACCATCCGCCGCCGGCAGTGCCCGCAGTACCGCGGCGGCTCCAGCTCAGCCCGCGCGGCGCACCGCTCGTGGCCGCTCTCCGCCGCCGGCTCGCCGCACTGCCCGCAGAAATCCATGCAGGCAAGGTAACACCTGGCCCGGGCGTGCGGCCGACCAGGTGATGCGGGATTCCTGTGTAGGGTCGACGCGTGACCGAAGCCCCCGCCGAAGGCGCGCCGCTCCAGGCGCAGACCACCCTGAACGTCACCGACGCCGACACCGCGCGGGCCCTCGGCTCCGGCGACCTCCCGGTCCTCGGCACGCCGCGCCTCGTCGCCCTCGCCGAGCAGGCCACCGTCGCCGCGGCCCAGCCGCTGCTCACCGAGGGCCAGACGACCGTCGGCACGCGCATCCGCTTCGACCATGTGTACCCGACCCCCGTCGGCGGCGCGGTCACCGCTTCCGCCGAACTCGCACACCGCGACGACCGGCTTCTGCGCTTCACCGTCGCCGCACACGATGCCGACGGACGCCTGGTCGGCGAAGGCGAGATCACCCGCGTCATCGTCAACGCCGAGCGCTTCATGGCGAAGCTGTAGAGACGCGAAGCCGTAGAGGCGCGATGGCGTCCGGGCTGCCTACTCAGGCTTGGCGGCCCGCAGCGAGAACATCAACGGCACCCGAGGCGTCCCCTCGGGCAGCCGGTAGACCCCGTCGCGCCGCTCCAACGCCCGGAACCGCTGGAACAGCGTCATGTCGAACTCGTGCAGGAACTCCAGCCGCAGCCCCGCACCGATCAGGGAGCTGACGATCTCCCCGATCCCGTGGCTGAACTCCACCGACACGTTCTTCTCCGTCGGCGCCTCGAAGTCCGCGTACGTCCCGGGCTCGTCCCACACCTGCGGCGACCGGTCGAAGTAGTCGTAGGCGACCGTCCGGCCGCTCTCGTCGTCCAGTGTGTTGCCGAACGGATGGAACTCCGAGACGTACAGGAATCCGCCCGGCTTCACCGTCGACGCCGCGACCCGCGCCCAGCGCTCGATGTCCGGCAGCCAGCACAGAGCGCCCTTGCCCGTGTAGACCACGTCGAACTGCTCCCCGCCGAGCGCCTCGGCGGCGTCGTAGACGTTCGACGTGACCCAGCGCGAGCCCGCGACCCCGATCCGGTCCGCCAACGCGGCCGCGGCCTCCATCGCCGCCCCCGAAAAGTCCAGACCGGTGACCACAGCGCCGTGCCGGGCCCAGCCCAGCGTCTCGGTGCCGATGTGGCTCTGCAGGTGCAGCAGGCTCTTGCCGTGCACGTCGCCGACCTCGGCCAGCTCGAACGCCTCCAGCGTCTCCCGCCCGGCGACGAACCCGGCCAGGTCGTAGAACGTGCCGTCCACGTGGATCGGCACGCGCTCGTCCCAGTTGGCGCGGTTGTACTCCAGCCAGTTCCCGGGATCCGGGGCGGTCGTCTCGGCGCTCATGGAATCCGACGCTAACCGGCGCGTCCCCGGTGCTCAAAGGGAATATCGCCTCAGGCGTACTCCGTGGTCCGCGGGTCCGGGCGGTCCAGATTCCAGTGCCGTCCGACCCCGGCGATCCAGTCCGCGAGGTTGCCCTCCTTGTCGCGCGGCCGCAGGACGAAGCGGCAGATGCTGCTCTGCCCGCCCTCGTGGTCGCTGTAGAGGACCTCGACGGTGAACACCTGCCGCTCCTTGACCGCCGCCGCGATCGGCTCGTACATCGGGTCGGCGGGGTCGCGGATCGCGGCGTGCCAGTACCCGATGTCGTGCGCCGGGATGTACAGGTCGCGGACCATGCGGCGGTAGTCCTGCGGCGCCGTGTGCTGGTCCTCCGGTCCGCGGCGCTCGGCGGAGACGGTCCAGCCCTGCAGGACCGCCAGGCCCGCGCCGGCGTTGCGGATCGAGATCGCGAAGTAGATGTTGCCGTCGACGATCTCGGCGTAGCCGCGGCCGCCGCTCACCACGGCCCAGTGGTCGTCGGCCCAGAAGATCTTCTCGTCGCGGTCGGTCAGCCGGGAGTTCAGCAGCACCGGCCGCAGCCCCACCAGCACGGCGCGCTCGGCGGCGGCCGCGGCGCGCGAGGCCGACCGCACCGATTTCAGCGTGGCCGCCGCCAGGATCACTGTGGTCCCGGCGGTGGCCAGCGAGGATATGGTCACCCAGTCAGTCACGCGCTGGAGACTACAAAACTCAGAGCCCCGTGGTCGATCTCGGATAGGCGATCGTCTGGTCCGTGGCGATATTGACCAGGTACGGGATTCCCGAGGCGAAGGCGCGGTCCAGCGCCGGTCCGATCTGCGCCGGGTCGGTGACGAACTCCCCGCCGCCGCCGAGAGCCTGCACGACCTTGTCGTAGCGCGCGTCCGGGTTCAGGTCCGCGGCGACGTCGTAGCCGTACAGCGCCTGCATCGGGTGCTTCTCCAGCCCCCAGCACGCGTTGTTGCCCATCACCATGACCACCGGCAGCCCGTGCCGCACCAGGGTGTCCACGTCCATCAGCGAGAAGCCCGCGGCGCCGTCGCCGACCAGCAGGACCACCTGGGACGTCGGACGCGCCAGCCGGGCGGCGATCGCGTAGCCAAGGCCGGTGCCCAGGCAGCCGTACGGACCCGGGTCCAGCCAGCAGCCGGCCCGGCCCGGCTCCACGAACCGGCCGGCGAAGGAGACGAAGTCGCCGCCGTCCCCGATCACCACCGCGTCGTCGGCCAGGCGCGGCAGCAACTCGCCGTAGATGCGCGCCGGGTGGATCGGATCCGAGGCGGCGGTCAGCAGGTCGCGATCGGCGGCGATAGCCGTGGAGGCCTTGTCCTGCAAGGCGGCCAGCCAGTCCGCGTACGCGCCCGGCTTGGCGGCCTTGCGCCAGGACTCAGCGATGCCCTCGAAGGCCGCGGACAGGTCGCCGGCGGCGCTCGCCGCCAGGCCGATGTGGCCGCTCAGCTGTCCAGGCGAGTCGACGACGTGCACCACCGGCGCGAGCGGGTTGCCGTCCCGGCCACCGAACAATCCGTAGCCCAGGCGGAAATCCAGCGGAGTGCCGACGACGATGACCAGGTCCGCGCCGCCGAACGCGGCCGAGCGGGCCCGGGTCACCAGCTGGCGGTGGCCGCGCGGCAGGATGCCGCGGCCCATGCCGTTGGTGATGACCGGGACCCCGGTCTCCTCGGCGAAGGCCAGCGCGGCGGTGTCGGCGCCGTCCATCCAGACGTCGGAGCCCAGGACGAGCACCGGCTTGGCGGCGCGCGCGAGCAGATCGCCGATGCCGGCGAGCGCGTCGGGATCCGGGGTGAGCGCCGCGCGGGCGCCGACCGTCGGCAGCGGCTTGGCGTCGACGTCGAACGCCGCCTCCAGGGACAGGTCGAGGAAGACCGGTCCGCGGTGCGGCGCGTCGGCGAGGGCGAAGGCGTCGTCGAGGTCGGATGCCAGCGCCGCGGTGGTGTGCACGGTCGCCGAGCGCTTGGTCACCGGAGCCAGCAGCGGCGGGTGGTCCAGCTCCTGCAGCGCGCCCTTGCCCCAGTTGGAGTCCGCGGCCCGGCCGCCGAGCACGACCACCGGCGAGCCGTTGAAATGCGCGGTGGTCACCGCCGAGACGCCGTTGGTGATGCCCGGGCCGGCGGTCAGGACCGCCAGGCCGGGCTTGCGGGTCAGCTTGGCGGTCGCCTCGGCGGCGAACACGGCGGTCTGCTCGTGGCGGACGTCCAGGATCGGCAGCGGCGGGTCGGCCTTGACCGCGCCGTCGTAGAGCGAGAAGACGTGTCCGCCTGAGAGCGTGAACATGGTCTCGACGCCGTGGGCTCGCGCCACCTCGACGGAGATCTGGCCGCCGTGCGGCGGCTGGGGGGTTTCGGGCTGGGCTTCGGTCACGACGGTCACCTGCGGTCGGCTCGGGGGACGGACGGCGGCGTTGTTACGTGCCAGTAGCTTTCCGTCCGGAGCCCGGCTTCCGCAAGGGTCAGACCTCGATCCTCATCACGCGGCGGCGCGGGGTCGGGCTGCTGACCTCCTGGAACCCGCAGTCCTCGTACGTGCTCTTCGCCCCGACGAACAGCTCGCCCCACACGACCTCCTTGCCGGGCTCGGTGACCAGCGCGTAGCCCTCGACGGCGCTCGCCCCGCGCTCGCGGGCGAAGGCGACGGCGGCCTCGGTCAAGGCCTTGCTGACGCCGCGGCGGCGGTAGCCGGTGCGGACGACGAAGCAGGTGATCGCCCAGACGCCGGGGTCGTCGCGGTCTTCGGTGCGGCCGGTCCACGGCACGCGCATCGTCCGCAGCCGCGGGTACTCCGTTCGGGGTTCGACGGCGCACCAGCCGACGGGTTCGCCGTCGAGATAGGCGACCACGCCGGTGGTGGCTTCGGCGTCGGGCTCGCCGCAGCGGGTCTGCGTCCGGAGCTGGGATTCCCGGTCCTCTTGGGGCATGGCGCGCCAGTCTTTGGAGGGGAATTTGAACCACTGGCACTGGCAGTGGTGCGGGACTCCGCGGTCGCCGAAGACGGCGCGGAGGTCCTCCCAGGAGGCCTGGTTGGCCGGGACGACGGTGAGGGCGGTGGTGGAGTCCGTCATAGGCGCACGATAGTCCCGGCCGGGGACAGGAGTCGGGTCAACGGGTTGTCAGTTATCGCCGGTTATCGCCGGTTACCGGTCGATGTCGATGGCCTCGGCGACCTCGGCCAGATCCTGCGCGGTCAGCCGCACCGCGCCGGCGTTCACCCAGCCGTCGACCTGCGCGGCGGTGCGGGCTCCGACGATCGCGCCGGTGACGCCGGGCCAGGCGAGCGTCCAGGCGATGGCGGCCTCGGCGACGCTGACCCCGTGCCGAGCCGCGATCGGCTTGAGCGCGTCGGCGACGCGGAGGTTCGCCGCGAGGTCGGACGTGAAGTCCGGGCTGCTGCGGCGCCAGTCGTCGGCGGGAAGCGCCGCGACGCGCTCGGCGGAGAACGCTCCGGTGAGCAGGCCGGACTGGAGCGGCGAGTAGACGATGACGCCGGTGTCGTGCTCCTCCGCCCACGCGATGTCGGGTGCGGCTGAGCGGTTGAGGGCGGAGAACGGCGGCTGGATGGCGTCGACGTGCGCGATGGATTCGGCGACGTCCATCAGCGCGGCGTCGTGGTTGGAGAGCGCGATGGCGCGGATCTTGCCCTCGGTCTTGAGGTCGGCCATCACCTGCCAGTACTCCTCGATCGGCGTGTGGTTCGGGGAGGGCGGGCCGTCGGTGTCGGCGCCGTAGACGAAGGCTTCGCCGGTGTCGGGCCAGTGGACCTGGTAGAGGTCGATGCGCTCGACTCCCAGGCGGCGCAAGGAGTCCTCCACCTCGCGGCGGACGCTGGCCGGCTTCATGGTGCGGATCGGTGCGCTCTGCGGGTCCTCCGGATTCCAGACCAGGCCGACCTTGGAGAAGACGTAGGGGCGGTCGGCGTCGGAGTAGCCGGCGATCGCCTTGCCGACCAGTTCCTCGGCGTGGCCGAGACCGTAGACGGCGGCGGTGTCGATCCAGTTGACGCCGGCGTCGATCGCGTGGCGGATCGCGGCGAGGGACTCGGCGTCGTCGGTGGCGCCCCAGCTGTACGCCCAGCCGCTGCCGGCGACGGCCCAGGAGCCGAAGCCGACGCGGGAGATGGTCATGTCGGTGGTGCCCAGGCGGGCGGTGTCAAGGTTCTGATGCGTGGTCTCGTTTGTCATGGCTGCAACGATCCGCTTCGCGCCGCGCCTTACCCAGGACCGCCCGATGCCTAGGCACGGGATGACCAGGATGCGCCGCGCGTGTTAGGCAGGACTGTGAGCATCGACAGGCGTATCGACAGGCGTGCGGAGTTGAGCGAGTTCCTGCGGTCGCGGCGAGCCAGGTTGAACCCGGGCGATGTGGGGCTGCCCGACTACGGCGGGCGGCGGCGAGTTCCGGGGCTGCGGCGTGAGGAACTGGCGCTGACAGCCGGGGTGAGCGTGGACCACTACGTGCGGCTGGAGCAGGGCCGCGCGGTGCAGTTCTCCGAGGAAGTCCTCGATGCCGTCGCCAGGGCGCTGCGACTGGATCCGACCGAGTGTGAGCACCTGTACCGGCTCGCGCGGCCGTACTCGGCGCAGGTGTATCAGGGCACGGGGAAGCGCGAGCCGCAAAAGGTGCGACCGGGGCTGCGGCGGCTGCTGGAGTCCGCGACGGATGTCCCGGCTTACGTCGTGGGACTCGGGACGGATGTCCTGGCGTGGAATCAGCTGGCGGCGGCGCTGCTGATCGACTTCGGGACCCTCGCGCCGCACGAGCGGAACCTCGCCTGGCTGCTCTGCCACGACGAGGGGTTCCGCGCGCTGTTCACCGATCCGGTCGCGAAGATGCAGGACATCGCGGCGTACCTGCGCCTCGACATCGGCCGGCACCCCGACGACCCGGCGCTCGGCACGCTGATCGCGGAGCTGTGCCGGGACGCGGACTTCGCGGCGGAGTGGGCCCGGCACGACGTGCGCGACAAGACGCACGGGAGCTACACGTACCGGAACCCGGTCGTCGGCGAGATCACGCTGGACTACGAGACCTTCCGCGCGCCCGACGACCCCGACCAGGCGCTGATCCTCCAGACCGCGCCGGAGGGCTCGCCCGGCGAGGCGGCCCTCCAGCTGCTGGCGGCGTGGCCGCAGACCGTCACAGCGTCTTCGACAGCTCCTTGATCGGCATCTCCAGCTTGGTCAGCAGCGCCAGGTCCTCCTGCGGCGAGCGGCCCAGCGTCGTCAGGTAGTTGCCGACGATGACGGCGTTGATGCCGCCCAGCAGGCCCTGCTCGGTGCCCAGGTCGCCGAGGGTGATCTCGCGGCCGCCGGCGTAGCGCAGGATGGTGCGCGGCAGGGCCAGGCGGAAGGCGGCGATGGTCTTCAGCGCCTCCTGGGAGCTCAGCGGCTCCATGTCGCCGAAGGGGGTGCCCGGACGGGGATTGAGGAAGTTGAGAGGGACCTCGTCGGGGGTCAGAGCGGCCAGCTGCGCGGCGAACTCGGCGCGCTGCTCCAGGGTCTCGCCCATGCCGACGATGCCGCCGCAGCAGACTTCCATACCGGCGTCGCGGACCATCGTCAGGGTGTCCCAGCGCTCTTCCCAGCTGTGCGTGGTGACCACGTTCGGGAAGTGGGAGCGCGCGGTCTCCAGGTTGTGGTTGTAGCGGTGGACGCCCATGTCGGCCAGGTCGTCGACCTGCTCCTGGGTCAGCATGCCGAGGGAGGCGGCGACCTGGATGTCGACCGCGTCCTGGATGGCCTTCACGCCCTCGCGCATCTGCTTCATCAGGCGCTCGTCCGGGCCGCGGACGGCGGCCACGATGCAGAACTCCGTCGCGCCGGTCGCCGCGGTCTGCTTGGCGGCCTCGACCAGTTCCGGGATGTTGAGCCAGGCCGCGCGGACCGGGGAGGGGAACAGACCGGACTGCGAGCAGAAGTGGCAGTCCTCGGGGCAGCCGCCGGTCTTCAGCGAGACGATCCCCTCGACCTCGACCTCCGGGCCGCACCACTTCTCGCGGACCTCGTGCGCCAGCTGCAGCAGTTCCGGGAGCGCCTCGTCGGGCAGGCGCAGGACCCGCAGGACCTGCTCTTCGGTCAGGCCCACGCCCTCGGCGAGGACCTGGCCGCGGGCAGTCGCGAGGATGTCGAGGTCGTTTTCGGTGTCGTTTTCGGTGGTTGTCATGGTTCAGGCCGCCTTCCGAGGGTCCCAGGTCTGCCGAAATTCTGCCGGATCGAACGTGCCGCCGAGGGCCGGCGCGAGGCCGGCGCGGGCGGCGAGGAGGAAGTCGGCGGGGTCCATCCGGCCGGCGCCGGCCGGGAGCGCGCCGGCCAGCGGACGGGCGCCGATGGTTTCCAGGTCGCGGATGTTGCTGCGCATGGCCAGGTCCGGGTCGGCGGGCCAGGAGCCCAGGACGATGCCGGCCAGGTCCAGGCCGCGCGCGGCCATCGCCTCCAGGGTCAGGGCGGCGATGTTCAGCGTGCCCAGATTCGGGTGCGCGACCAGCAGGACCGGCGCCTTGAGCGCGTGCGCCAGGTCCGCCAGGGTGCTGCCGTCCTCGTCGTTGCGGACCAGCAGGCCGCCGGCGCCCTCGACGAGGACCAGGCGGCGGTGCTCGGCCAGATCCGCGATGCGGCGGACGGTGTCGTCGAAGTCCAGCGGGGCGATGCCCGAGCGGCGCGCGGCGGCGGCGGGGGAGAGCGGGTCCGGGTAGCGGGCGTACTCGTGCAGGTCGGTCACCCCGGCCAGCTGCCGGACGGTCGCCAGGTCGCCCGGCTCCTCGGGCGCGACACCGGTCTGTGCCGGCTTCACCACCGCCACCGAGGTGCCGCGGGTGGCGGCCAGGGTGGCGACGGCGGCGGTCACGACGGTCTTGCCGACGTCGGTGTTGGTTCCGGTTACTACGACGATGGACACGACGCGACTTTACGGGAGGCGGAAGCCCACCCCGTGCGATCACGGGGTGAGTTGGGACACGCCGAGGGCCCGGCTGCGCGTTGCGCGGCCGGGGGACTACTCGGCTCTATTCACCCTCGGGCCGCTTCAGGCGCGCGACGAACTTGTACCGGTCCCCGCGGTAGACCGAGCGCACCCACTCCACCGGCTCGCCCTCGGTGTCGATGGAGTGCCGGGACAGCAGCAGCATGGGCAGACCGGTGTCCGTGCCGAGCAGCCCGGCCTCGGTCGGGGTGGCCAGCGCGGTCTCGATGGTCTCCTCGGCCTGGCCCAGGTGCACGCCGTACTCCTCGGCCAGTGCCGTGTACAGCGAGGAGTAGCGCCCCAGGAGCTTGCGCAGGTTGGGGAAGCGCTGCTGGGACAGGTGGGTGGTCTCGATCGCCATCGGCTCGCCGTTGGCCAGTCGCAGACGGCTGATGCGCAGCACCTTCGCCGAGGCCCGGATGCCCAGGCGCTCGCCGAGCTCGACGCCGGCGGCGACGTACTCCATCTCCAGCAGGCGCGAGGTCGGCTCCAGGCCCTGGGCCCGCATGTCCTCGGTGTAGGAGGTCAGCTGCAGGGACTGGGCCACCTTCGGCTTGGCCACGAAGGTGCCCTTGCCCTGGATCCGCTCCAGGCGGCCCTCCACGACCAGCTCGGCCAGCGCCTGGCGCACCGTGGTGCGCGAGGTGTCGAACTCGGTCGCGAGCAGGCGTTCCGGGGGGACCGGGGTGCCCGGCGGCATGGTCTGGGTCAGGTCGAGCAGATGTTGCTTCAAGCGGTAGTACTTCGGAACACGCACGGTCTCCAGCGCTGATTCCAGCCCTGATTCCAGCGCCGGCGTCGCGCCGTGCGCCCCCTGTGACTCCAGAGCGATGTTCGCGGGTTCTGCGGTCATGAACGGCCCCTCCTCGTGGCCCAAAGTGCCATGGACCCGCGTGTGTGTCCACCCCGGGCGATCTCGGCGGCGACTTTGTTCGGAAACCGGGGTTTACCTGGGACGGGATTATGTATGTCAGGGCTGGTTGCGTCTTGGTAACGGGTTGGACAACCGAGGTCGCGCAGTCTTGACGACCCCAGTGGTCTATGCCAGTCTCCGGACTGGTCTAAACCAATCGGGAAAGTCGGCGGGGCGCTGTCAGGAGGCGCCTTCACCGCACCTTTCCCGCAGCTCGACACCACTACGGATCCACGACCGGATTACCGATCTAACGCAGCACGGGACGGCATCGCTCAGGGTTGCCGTGTCGCGCGGTCGGTCTGTGGGTCGCTCAGATCCCTCACCTACCAAGGAGTAAGGCATGAGGCGCAAGCTCATAGCCCTGTCGTCGGCGGCCGTGGCCGTGGCGCTCATGGCTTCCGCGTGCAGCTCGTCGAAGTCCAGCGGGTCCGACGCGGCCGGCAGCGGCGGCACCACGGCCGCTCCCTCGTCGAACCAGCTCGGCACCGGCGGCACCGGGTCCACCGGTTCGGCGATCACGACGGACGGCAAGGGCAAGACGGTCAACATCTGGCTGATGCAGGACGCGCAGAAGGGCTGGCAGAACGTCGTCGACCAGGCCAACCAGCGCTTCACCGCGGAGACCGGCGCGCAGGTCAAGATCAACTGGCAGACCTGGACCAACTACGGCCAGACCGTGGACGCCGCCATCGGCTCCTCCTCGGCTCCGGACGCCATCGAGCTGGGCAACACCCAGACCGCCAAGTACATCGGCGCCGACCAGCTGGTCGACCTCACCGGCGACAAGTCGAAGTTCGACAACTCCGGCGCCTGGCTGGACAGCCTCGCGGCCTCCGGCGCCTCGCCGGACGGCAGCAAGCAGTACGCGATCCCCTACTACGCCGGCTCCCGCGTCCTGATCTACCGCAAGGACCTGTGGGCCGCGGCGGGCGTGACCACCGCGCCGACCACGCTCGACGAGCTCAAGGCGGACCTGGACAAGGTCAAGGCGGCCAACACCTCCACCGCCAACTTCTCGGCGCTCTACCTGCCGGGCCAGAACTGGTACACCGCCATCTCCTTCGGCGCCGGCAGCTACGGCGTCAACGGCGTCATCGCCAAGTCCAACGGCAGCAGCTGGACCGGCACGATGACCGACCCGAAGTTCCTGACGGGCATCTCGACGTGGGACAGCCTGCAGAAGAGCTACTCGGTCGGCGGCGCGACCAAGGACGAGACCGACCAGGACGCGCTGATGGCCAAGGGCAACATCTCGGCCATCATCGGCAACGGCTGGGAGGCCGCGCAGGTCTACGACCCCAAGGTCGGCGACCCGACGCTGAAGGACAAGCTCGCTGAGATCGCCGTCCCCGGCGTGACCGCGGACGCCCCGACCCCGGCCTTCCTGGGCGGCTCGAACCTGGCGGTCCCGTCGAAGGCGGCGAACTCCAAGCTCGGCGAGGAGTGGATCCGGATCTTCACCGACACCGCCAGCATGAAGCTGCTGGCGGCCAAGGCGATCCCGAACAACAAGACCCAGATCGCCGACTACATCGCCGCCGACCCGGCCAACCAGGCCACCGGCGACGCGGCCAAGGGCGTCACCTGGTTCATCCCGAACTCGCCGAACTGGGCGCCGGCGGACGAGACGCAGCTGAAGACCGCGTTCGGCCAGATCGCCTCCGGGCAGGACCCGGCGACCGTGCTCAAGGGATTGCAGGACAGCATCCTGAAGGACCTGAACAGCTGATCCGCACACGGTCTCTGCAGCTAGAGGCCGGCTGATCGACAACGGGGGGATGGGGACGCCCAGACGGCCGCTAGGGCCGTCTGGCGTCCACCAGAGTTCACTTCAGGTGGCCGGCGTCGTGAGGGGGTCCTCACCCGCCGGCCGTTTGTTTGCCGCCGCCTGCGAGCCGCCATCAGCGCCGGGCGCCCGAGAGGATCGCGGATCCCATGAGTGTCATCGAGAACCGGACTTCCCAACGGGAGGTCCAAAGTCCACCGCCGAAGAGGCGGAGCCTCACCGTGCGGGGCAAGGCCCTGCCCTACGTCTTCCTGGTCCCGTCGGTCGTCGTGCTCGGCACGATGATGGGCTATCCGCTGGTGCGGATGGTCATGCTGGCGTTCCAGAACATGAACAACTACCGCAAGTTCGTCAACCCCAGCCTGGTCAGCTACGTCGGCTTCGACACCTTCAGCTCGATCCTGCACGATCCGCTGTTCTGGCAGGTCATCCGCAGGACGCTGATCTGGACGGCGCTGAACGTCGCGCTGAGCATGCTGATCGCGATGGCCATCGCGGCGCTGCTGGGCCGGATCTCCTCCTGGGCCCGGGTCATCCTGATCACGGTGCTGCTGTTCGTCTGGTCGATGCCCACGATCGTCACCGGGACCGTGTTCCGCTGGCTGTTCGACAACGCCTACGGCGTCATCGACTACATCCTCTACCTGTGCGGCGGCAAGGGCATGCTGCACCACGACTGGTTCGCCGACCCGAACCAGGGCCTGTACGTGGTCGTCACCTCGGTCGTGGTCTGGGGCGCGCTGCCCTTCCTGGTGCTGGCGCTGCACGCCGGCATGACCCAGGTGCCCACCGAGCTGAAGGAGGCCGCCCGCGTGGACGGCGCCTCGCCGCTGCAGGTGTACCGCAACGTGACGCTGCCGATCCTGCGCCCGCTGCTGATGATCACCACCGCGCTGTCCTTCATCTGGGACTTCCAGGTCTTCAACCAGATCTGGACCATGCGCAACGGCGCCCCGGAACAGGGCTACTGGACCATCGGCGTCTACCTGTTCGAGCAGGCCTTCGACCGGAACCGGTACAGCGACGGCGCGGTCATCTCGGTCGCCATGATCGTCGTGATGATGCTGGTGCTGGTCTTCTACATCCGTCAGATGCTCAGGATCGGGGACCAGAAGTGAGCGCCGCCTACCGCAGGGCCCCGCGGCGGGCCATGACCGCCTTCTGGAACAGCGTGGCGATGCTGGTCGCCATCGTGCTGGGCTTCCCGATCTACTGGATGCTGCTGACCACGGTGAAGTCCAACAAGGACCTCATCTCCCAGCACCCGACGTTCTGGCCGTCGCACTTCGACTTCTCGTCCTTCTCCTCGGCGATGGACGACAACTTCGGCGCGAACCTGTGGAACACCGTGGTGATCACGCTGGGCTCGGTGTTCATCAGCCTGGCGGTCGGACTGCTCGCCGCGCTGGCCGTGGCCCGTTTCGACTTCCGCGGGCGCAAGCCGTTCATCGTGGCGATCCTGGTGGTCCAGATGGTGCCGCTGCTGACCATCCTGGTCGGCCTGCTGCCGCTGCTGAACTCCACCAACCTCTACGGCTCGGTGCTCGGCGTGATCCTGGCCTACCTGGTCTTCACGATCCCGTTCATCATCTGGACGCTGCGGACGTACATCGTCGGCATCCCGGTCGAGCTGGACGAGGCGGCCATGGTCGACGGCTGCACCAAGGCCCAGGCCTTCCGCCGGGTCGTGCTGCCGCTGCTGGCGCCCGGACTGGTCTCCACCGGCGTGTTCGCCTGGATCCAGGCCTGGAACGAGTTCGTGATGGCGCGGGAGATCCTCGCGCCGGCCCAGAACAAGACGGCCATGGTGTGGCTGACGTTCTTCAGCGACACCCCGACCCACGGCTCGGACTACTCCGGGCAGATGGCCGGCGCGCTGATCATCGCCGCTCCCGTCATCATCTTGTTCACCGTCTTCCAAAGCCGCCTGTCGACCGGTCTCACCGCCGGCGCGGTGAAGGGGTAGGGGGACGGCGCGCGTGGGAGAGCAACTGCTGCGCGACGCCGCCGCCGTCCTTCAGCCGGGGTTCGTCAATGACGACTCCGGCCGGGTCCCGGACTGGGTGCGTCGCGCCCTGACCGAGGACGGTCTCGGTGGTGTCGCCTACTACGGACGGAACATAGCGGCCACGCCGGAGCGCACCGGCGAACTGTCGGCGGCGCTGCGGGCGGAGAACCCGCACGTACTGGTCGCCGTCGACGAGGAAGGGGGCGACGTCACCCGGCTCGACGTGGCCACCGGGTCGGCGTTCCCGGGCAACTACGCCCTGGGCTACGTCGACGACGCCGAGCTGACCGAGACGGTCGCCCGGCAGATCGGCCGCTCGCTGTGGCGCGCGGGGATCAATCTGAACTACGCGCCGGACGCGGACCTGAACACCAACCCCGACAACCCGGTGATCGGGACCCGGTCCTTCGGGTCCGACCCGGTCGTGGCGGCGCGGCACTCCGCGGCGTACGTCAGGGGACTGCAGGCGGCCGGCGTGGCCGGCTGCGCCAAGCACTTCCCCGGACACGGCGACACCGCCGTGGACTCGCACCACGGCCTGCCGCTGGTGCAGCACTCCGACAAGGAGTGGGAGAAGCACCTGGCGCCGTTCCGGGCCGCGATCGAGGCCGGGGTGAAGTCGGTGATGACCGCGCACATCCTGGCGCCGCGCTACGACCCGGAGTTCCCCTCGACCATGAGCCGCAAGGTCCTGGTGGACCTGCTGCGCGGCGAGCTGGGCTTCACCGGGCTGGTGGTCACCGACGGCATCGAGATGGCCGCCATCGCCGACACCTTCGGGATCGCCGAGGGGACGGTTCTGGCGCTGGCGGCGGGTGTCGACGCGGTCTGCGTCGGCGGCGGCCTGCGGGACGAGGGCGACTACCTCATGCTGCGGGACGCGCTGGTGGACGCGGTGCGCGCCGGCCGGCTGCCCGCCGAGCGGCTGCACGACGCGGCCACGCGCGTGCGGGAGCTCGGGGCGTGGGCCGCCGCGCAGCGTGCGGAGGTGGAGGGGACGTACGCTGCCGGCGGCGGCTTCGGGCGCTCCGGCGCGGTGTCGGCGAACGGCGCCGGAGGCTCTGTCTCCGTGTCTGCCTCGGGTGTCGGCGCGGTGGGTGCGGACGGTGCGAACGGCGAAGCGGCCGGTCCATCCTCGACGCCCACGGCGACGTCGGTGGCGACACCGGGTTCGGCGTCAGTGTCGGCGTCGGCGGCTTCGGACGGTGCGCAGGCGATCGGCCTGACCGCCGCGTCGCGCGCGCTCACCGTCTCCGGCGCCCCGCTGCCGCCGCTGACCGGTCCGGTCTCCATCCTGGAGTTCGTGCCGCTGGCCAACAACGCGGCCGGGACGGCGGTCCCCTGGGGACTGAGCCCGGTGCTGTCCGAACTGCCGGCCGGCAGCTCGGCGGCGCGGTTCGTGGAGCCGGGCGCGGCGACCAGCTTCGCCGGCGACGACGACACCGCCGCCGCGCTCGCCGCGGTGCGTCCGCGGCTGGTCGCGGTGCCCTACACCCCGGCAGGGGTCTCCGAAGCCGTGGCAGCCGCCGCGGACCGGCCGCTGGTGGTCGTCGTCCGCGACGCGCACCGGCACGCCTGGATGGCCTCGGCGCTGGCCGCCGCGACCGCCCTGCGGCCCGACGCGATCGTGGTCGAGATGGGGATCGCGTACGGTCTGGGAGAGAAGTCCGGCGGGGCGACGATGATCGCCACGCACGGTGCGGCGCTGGTGTCCGGGCTCGCGGTCGCCAGACTTCTGACGAAGGGATCCGTCTAGGTGAGTGATGCCAAGCCCGGCGAGATTATGGCCCGGGAGATCGCCGAACAGCCGGCGGTGCTGGAGCGGATCCTCACCGAGGGTCTGCCCCGCATCCGCGAGGCGGCTGAGCGCGTGAAGGCGGCCCAGCCGCGTTTCGCGCTGCTCACCGCCCGGGGGACCAGCGACAACGCGGCGTACTACGCCAAGTACCTCATGGAGATCGCGCTCGGCCTGCCGGTCGGACTGACCTCGATGTCGACCACCACGGCCTACCACGCCGAGCCGGACCTGCGGGACGTGCTCTGCCTGACGGTCTCGCAGTCCGGCGGCTCGCCGGACCTGGTGGCGCACACCGAGATGGCCAAGGCGCGCGGCGGTCTGACGCTGGCCGTGACCAACGTCGCCGGCTCGCCGGTGAATCAGGCCTCGGAGCTGTCTCTGGACGTCCTGGCGGGTCCGGAGCTGGCACTCCCGGCGACCAAGACGTACACCGCGGAGCTGCTGACGCTGTGGCTCCTGGTGGACGCGCTGCGCGGCGGCGACGGCTCGGCGGCCAAGGCGCTGCCCGAGCTGGCGGCCGGGGTACTGGCGCGTGAGTCGGAGGTCGTCGATCTGGCGCAGCGCTACCGCTTCGCCTCGCGGCTGGTGCTGACCGCGCGCGGGTATTCCTACCCGACGGTGCGCGAGGCGGCGCTGAAGATCATGGAGACCAGCTACCTGCCGGCCCACGCCTTCTCCGGCGCGGACCTGCTGCACGGGCCGCTGGCCATGGTCGACAACGTCAGTCCGGTGGTCGCGGTCGCGGCCGAGGGCGCCGGCGGCACGGCGCTGGAGCCGGTCCTGGAGCGGCTGCACGAGCGCGGTGCGGACCTGGTCGTGGTCGGCTCCGCCGAGCACGTCGCGGGCGCCACCGCGGGCTTCGTGCTGCCCTCCGGGATCCCGGAGGAGCTCTCGCCGATCCTGGAGATCCTGCCGCTGCAGCAGCTGGCCTACCACGTAACGATGAGCCGGGGTCTGAACCCGGACGCGCCGCGGGCGCTGGCCAAGGTGACGCAGACGCACTGAAGCTGGCTCGCGCACTGAGCTGGATAGCACTGAGCTGTACGTTCGGCAGTGGGCATCGGGCCCGCCGGTCCTTCGGGATCGGCGGGCCTTTGCCGTCCGCCGAGGATTTCCCCGTCGGCGGGGAACCCGGGGCGGAGCCGAGGCGTGTCCGATCGGTGGCGCCGTACGCCACCCTCGGACGACAAGGGGCGGATTCGATGGGGACAGCGAGATCGGAGGCGGACTTCGAGGCGTTCTACAGCGCCTCGTCGCGCCGCCTGCTCGGCCACGTGTACGCGATGGTCGGCGATGTGGCCGAGGCCGAGGACGCGCTCCAGGAGGCCTATGCGCGGGCCTGGCAGCGGTGGGGCCGGGTCGCAGGCTACGAGGACCCTGAAGCCTGGGTCCGCACCGTCGCCTACCGCATCGCGGTCAGCTCCTGGCGCCGGACGGCCAACCGGCTGCGCGCGCACCGGCGCGGCGCCCGGGCCGAGGAGGAGCCGGGCGCCTCGCCGGACCGGCTGGCGCTGATCGCCGCGCTGCGCGCGATCCCCGCCGAGCAGCGGCGGGTGATCGTGCTGCACCACCTGGTGGGGCTGAGCGTCGAGGAGGTCGCCCAAGAGACCGGCGCCCCGATCGGGACGGTCAAGTCGCGCCTGGCCCGGGGCCGCCGCGCGCTCGCCGGCCACGTCTCCGAGTTCGCCGATGAGAATCAGGAGGCCGAGAACTATGTCTGAGTTCGAGGAAGCCCTCGCACGATCCGTGCAGGACGGTATTGCCCGGGGCGGACTGCCCGGGGCGGCGGACGCGGTCCGACAGGGGCGGCGGCGCAGCCTGCGGGCCCGTGGCGGGGTGACGATGCTCGGCGTCGCCGTGGTCGCCGGCGCGCTCGGGGGCGCCGGAGTGCTCGGCGGGGGCACGGGAACGGCTGCGGGATCCGGGACGGACTCGTTCAAGCATGCCGACGACGGCGTCTTGCCGGCCGCGCAGTGGCCGGCATACGACGTCGCGCACTGGAAGGTGGCGCCGAGCTGTAGCGTTGCCGACCGGTCGAAATGCCGTCCCGGAGACCCGACCGACGACATTAAGCAGGTGAAGGCCGGCGACCTGACCGGGCAGTGCGGTCCGACGAAGTCGTTCCCGGTTCTGAGGTTCGTCCAGTACGCGACCCAGGAGGACGAGCTTCTCAAGCTGGACGGCGACGAGATCGTGCTCACCTTGCCCAGCCGGGCGGCGGCCGCCGCCTTCATGGCGGAGGCCCGTACCGCGGGTTCGCCGCGCGCCTGCGCCGGTGTTCCCGGTGCGGAAGGCGTCACGCCGGGCGTCGACACGGCCGACGGGGTCTCCTGGGAGTGGACTGAGGCGCCGCCGAACGCAGCGATGTACGGACACGGCTACCTGGTCCGGGTGGACGATCGCGTCGCGTTCCTGCGGCTCAACCAGACGGGCGGCGGCGACACCGTCCGCGGTACCGCCGGGGACGAGACCGTGTTGAAGAATCTTGAGGCTGCCCTGAGCAAGTAGCACCGCGACACGCCCAGAGCGGGCCCGTCCTTCCCGGACGGGCCCGCTCTCGCTGCGTTTCGCTGAGGCCTTCCGGCCCCGGGCCCGCGGCGGTGTCGGCCCCTCAACCTCCACCGCCGCGCTAGCCCGCGGCCTTCTTGGTTCGCCGCCTTCCCGGCCGTCCGGCGAGGCGTGCGGAGCCTCGTCGTGCGTTGCCGCCGGGGGGCGGCCTGGTCGGAAGCACCAGTTCCCGCGCCTGTCAGGGCTAGGCGGGTTGATGCTCCCTCGCCAGTCTGTGGGACCCGTCCGGCGCCTGGGCGCCCGAACCGGCCTCGAATACGCTACGCCCTGCGACCCAGGTGCGCAGCGGGTGGTACCCGTCGTCGAACCAGACCAGGTCGGCGCGGGCGCCGGCCTCGATGCGGCCCAGATCGCTCCGGCCGAGGGCGTCGGCCGGGACCCGGGTGGCCGCCACCAGGACCGATGCCTCGTCCAAGCCGATGCCGACCATGTTCCGGACCGCCCGGTCCAGGGTCAGCGCCGACCCGCCGATGACGCCGGCCGCGTCGCGCGGCACGCCGTCCTCGCCGAGATGGACCTTGATGCCTGACAACTCGTATTCGCCCGGCGGCATTCCGGCCGCGGCTATGGCGTCGGTCACCAGCGCCACCCGGCCGCCGGCCGCGCGCCAGACCAGCGTGCAGATCTCCGGGGCGACGTGGTGCAGGTCGGCGATCAGCCCGCAGGTGAACCGGGTGTCGTACAGCGCCGCGCCCGGGACTCCGGGCTCGCGGTGGTTCAGCGGGCGCTGGGCGTTGAAGATGTGGGTGACCAGGGTCGCGCCCTGGTCGGCGGCGGCGATCACCTGCTCGGCCAGCGCGTCGGTGTGTCCCAGGGAGACCCGCACGCCGGCCTCGGACAGGCGCCGGACCGCCTCCGGACCGCCTTCCAGCTCCGGAGCCAGGGTCACCATCGTGACCACGCCCCGGGTCCGCTCGGCGGTCAGCGTCGCGACGATCGCGCCGACGCCCTCCGGCGTCGGCGCGACCAGGTACCGCGGGTCGTGGACCCCCGGTCGCAGCGGCGACAGGAACGGTCCCTCCAGGTGGACGCCCATAGCCTGCGCGCCGCGCAGGGAGCCGAACACCGCTGCGGCCCGGTCGACCCCGGCCAGCAGGGTCTCCAGGGGAGCGGTGATGTACGTGGGCTGGAACGCCGTCACGCCGGTGCTCGGCAGCCGGTCGGAGACCCGCCGCCAGTCCTGCTCGGAGGCGGTGATGAAGTCCACGCCGAAGCAGCCGTTGGTCTGGATGTCCACCAGCCCCGGCGCGAGCACGCCGGAGTCCAGGGCTATGTCCGCCTCGGGCGAAGCGCCGTCCAGCACCTCGGCCACGACCCCGCCGTCCACGACGACGGTGGCGGGTCCCGCCAGGCGTCCCCCGAGCAGGACGCGGGGTGCTGAGATGCTGGTCACGAGAAAAGATTGTGGACTAGACCAATCGGCGATGTCTAGACCTATGTTCAAAAGAGCTCCGCGAAGCGTCTCATTTACGGGCGGTGCGCAGCCGCCGATGGACGATTGTCCGCGAGATCACTCAAGACCGAACGAATCAGATCCGTCTCGAGGTCGGACAAATCCGCCCGGGCCGTCACCCGCAGCCGCGACTTGCCGTCCGGGACCGACGGCGGCCGGAAACAGCCGACGTGCAGTCCGCGCTCCAGGCAGAAGTCCCGGGCCGCCACCGCGGCCTCCGGGGCGCCCATGATGATCGAGGTCACCGCGCCGCTCGGGGCGGTCGCCTCCAGCCCGAGCGCCAGCGCCAGCTCGTAGATCTCCCAGGAGCGCTTGCGCACCAGCTCCGGCAGTCCCGGATCGCGCTCGATCACCCGCAGCGCGGCCAGCGCCGCCCCGGCGGAGGCCGGAGCCAGCCCGGTGTCGAAGATCATCGACCGCGCCGCGTCCACGAGGTGGGCGATCAGCTCCGCCGAGCCGAGGATCACCCCGCCCTGCGAGGCGAGCGCCTTCGACAGCGTCGCGGCGACGACCACGTCGGGCTCCCCGCCGAGCCCGGCGTCGAAAACGGCTCCACGGCCCTCAGGACCGGCCACACCGAACCCGTGCGCCTCGTCGACCACAAGGACCGCGCCGTGCGCTCTACAGGCCTCGTGGAGCTTTCTGAGGGGTGCTGTGTCGCCGTCCACGGAGAACAAGGATTCGACGACGACCAGAGCGCGCTCCTCGGACCGCTCCGCCAGCGCCGCCGCGACCGCGTCCGCGTCGCTGTGCGGCGTGATCGCGACCCGGGCGCGGGACAGCCGCGCGGCGTCGATCAGCGAGGCGTGGTTCAGGCTGTCCGAGACGATCAGGTCCCCGCGGCCGGCCAGCGCCGTGATGACGCCGAGGTTGGCCAGATAGCCCGAGGAGAACACCAGCCCGGCCTCCATGCCGGCGTGCGCGGCGAGCCCGGCCTCGAGCTCCGCGTGCAGCTCGGTGGTCCCGGTGACCAGCCGCGAGCCGGTGGACCCGGTGCCCCAGCGGCGCACCGCCTCCACAGCGCCCTCGACGACCTCCGGATGGCGGGTCAGACCGAGGTAGTCGTTGCCCGCCAGGTCGATCAGCGGGGAGTCGGCCGCGCGCGGGACCAGGATCCGGCGCAGACCCGCCGCCCGGCGTTCGTCCGCGCGCTGCGAAAGCCAGGAGAGCGGGTGCCGGGAAGGCTGGGAAGGCTGGGAAGGCTGGGAAGGCTGGTCGAGGGTGCTCACGAAGCCAAGAGGCTACCCGCCCGCCAACCGGCTCCGGACCTGGCGGAACTTCCAAAACGATCGTGGGGGAGTTGTGGGCGCCGGCTTGTGATACCAAGAAGCATGCCGTCCATGAACGACCTGATCCACACGCGCACCGACCTCGACGAGGCCGATCTGGACTGGCTGCACCTGCTGATCGGCGACTGGCAGCTGCTGGCCGACCTGTCGTTCGCCGACCTGGTGCTGTGGGCGCCGCTGCGGACGGAGGACGGCGCCGACCCCGGCCAGGCGCCGCTGACCGAGCCCGGCTACGTGGCGGTCGCGCAGATGCGCCCGAACACCGGTCCCACCTGCTACACCGCCGACCTGGTCGGCTCGACGATACGGCGCGGCCAGCGGCCGATGCTGGACTTGGCGATCGACTCCGGGCGGATCCGGCGCGAGGGCGACCCGGAGTGGCGCGAGGACGTGCCGGTCCGGGTCGAGGCGATCCCGGTGCGCCGCGGGGACCGGGTCATCGCGGTGATCTCGCGCAACACCAACCTGCTCGCCGCCCGCACCCCGAGCCGGCTGGAGCTGACCTACCTGCAGACCGCGGCGGACCTCGCGCGGATGATCGCCGAGGGGATATTCCCCTACCCGGAGTCGCGGGAGCAGCAGGACAACTCCCCGCGCGTCGGCGACGGCGTGATCCGGCTGGACGCCGACGGCGCCGTGGTCTACGCCAGCCCGAACGCGCTGTCCGCCTACCACCGGCTCGGCTACGCCGCCGACATGGTGGGGGAGCACCTCGGCGCCCTGACCGCCACCCTGGCGCCGGTCCAGGGCGCGATGGAGGAGGCGCTGGAGGTCGTGGCCTCCGGCCGCAAGCCGCGCGAGGCCGAGGTCGAGGGCAACGGCACCGTGGTCCAGCTGCGCGCCATCCCGCTGCGGCCGCAGGGCGAGCGCACCGGCGCGCTGGTCCTGGTCCACGACGTCACCGAGCTGCGCCGCCGCGAGCGCGAGCTGATCAGCAAGGACGCGACGATCCGGGAGATCCACCACCGGGTGAAGAACAACCTGCAGACCGTGGCCGCGCTGCTGCGCTTGCAGGCCCGGCGCATCGAGGACGGCACCGGCCGCGCCGCGTTGGAGGAGGCGGTCCGCCGGGTGGGCTCGATCGCCCTGGTCCACGAGACGCTGTCGCAGACCCTGGACGAGCGCGTCGACTTCGACGAGATCGCCGACCGGGTGCTGGCCATGGTGGTGGACGTCGGCGCGGGCGGCCCGGGCGGGCCCGGCGGCGTCACCGTGCGTGCTCAGCGCACCGGCCGCTTCGGCGTCCTGCCGGCGCAGATCGCCACCCCGCTGTCCATGGTCCTGACCGAGGTGCTGCAGAACTCCCTGGAGCACGGTCTGGCCGACCAGGGGGGATCGCTGCAGGTCGAGGCGCACCGGCACGGACCCCGGCTGTGCGTGGTCGTGACCGACGACGGAAACGGGCTCCCGCCGGGTTTCGACGCCGCCACGGCCGGGAACCTCGGACTTCAGATCGTCAGAACACTCGTGCACGGTGATCTGAAGGGCACCTTCGACCTCAGGCCCGCGCCCGGCGGCCGCGGCGCGGTGGCCGTTCTGGACGTGGAAGTCGGCGAGGTGCCCGCGGAGCCGGGCACATGAGGGCCCTGGGACGAGAAAGGCTACGACGGGAGGGGCTACCCGGGGGCGCGACAGAGTGGTAACAGAACTCCGCTACGCTAGAGGTGGAAGCACCGGAGAAGACCCCGGGAAAACCAACAGAGCGGCCCATGGGCCGCTCGGTTTCGGTGTCCGTACTGCGGTCCAAGAACGCCGCAGCACGGAGATACGTTCACATGTGCTGATGAAGTCGTCGTGTGAAGCTGTCGTGCGGTCGTACGAGAGCTTGCCGGATACGGGACGTGCGGATGCCTGGTCAGGCCATCCGGCTGCGGGCCCGGGCGGCGCGGCGCTTGAGCGCGCGGCGCTCGTCCTCGCTCATCCCGCCCCACACGCCGGCGTCCTGGCCGCTCTCCAGCGCCCACTGCAGGCACTGGTCGACCACGTCGCAACGGCGGCATACAGCCTTGGCATCTTCGATCTGCAGCAGTGCGGGCCCGGTGTTCCCGATCGGGAAGAAGAGCTCTGGGTCCTCGTCACGGCAGGCAGCGCGGTGGCGCCAGTCCATGGGGTCCACTCCTTCGGTTTCGTGGTGTACGTGTGTGCGTGCGGTGCCGGCACGGGATGCGGCGACTCGACCAGGTCCCCCACGGCCCTGGCGGGTCCTGACGCGTCCGGATGTGCCGGGTGTTACTGCCACAACGCCGGACGCGGGTGTCCGGTCACTGTGGGCCCTGCTGTTGTACGTCTTCTGTACGGCTCTACCTGTCTGGCGCCGGGCCCGCCACTGGACGGCCGCCGCCTGGGTCCCCGCTCGGCGCCCACTTTGTGAATGTGAACGCTTTCACTAGTACCCCCGACGGCCGGGACCACTCGTATTACTGGGCAGTTGGCCTCGGCGGAGATCGCTGGCGCGCTCCGCGGACGAAGGCTTGACGCAAAGGGAGAACCGCGACCCGGGTGTGATCCGCGCCGCTCTTCCCTTGTGTCCAACCGCACCGGCCGGGTGATCCTGGCGACAGGTGCCTGCATAAAGGGTGTCAGGGGTTCCGGCCGGTGCACAAGAGGTTGGTCCGATGTTTTTGGATTGCAGGGTGTCTCCTCGCTCACACCTTGCCTTCCAAGGGGGTAACGAGGTGCCGATGACTAGTCCAAAGGCACTAGAGCGAACTAGTACCTGTGAATCCTCGGCGACACCGGAGCCTGCCCGACCGTCCGTGACTCCATGTCATCACATCGCGACGCGCAGCGCGTCGCGAATCGCGCGGAACGTCACACTTTCGCGCAGCCCCAAGTGGTCCCCGTCGACCTGGAAGTCGGTCGGCACTTGGGCGGTGAGCGTGAATTCCGTCAGGTCGTGGTGGACGGTGACATTCTTCCCGCGGACGAGCTTGTCGGCGGAGGTGAACATCTGGCGCACTATCCGCAGCGCGGCCCGGCCGGACATCCCGGTGACGCCGAACATGTCCAGACCGTCCTCGAACGAGGAATCCGGGGTGATCACGATCGGCTTGTTGCCGAGATACGTCCAGGGCGAGGTGTTGGTCACGATGGCCATGAACAGCCGCGGTATCTCGGTCCCGTCGCCGAGCCTCATGCCGATCGGCGGATTGCGCCGGTCCAGGCCGTTCCAGTAATGCCGGAGCGCCGAACGGATGTACAGGGAACCGGTCGACTTGTGCCCGGCGCTGCGCCGCTCCTCGACTATCCCGACCACCGCGGCGTCGAAGCCGTACCCGGCGGTGAAGGTGAAGTAGCGGTCGTCGGCCAGGCCCATGGAGACCGGCCGGCGGCGGTTCTCGTGGATCGCGTCCAGCAGGACGCCGGTGGCCTCCACCGGATCGTTGGGCAGCCCGAGCGCGCGGGCGAAGACGTTCGTCGACCCGCCGGGCACCACCCCGAGGTCCGAGCGCGCGGCGCCCTCGGGGAGCTCGGCGGTCAGTATGCCGTTCACGACCTCGTTGACCGTTCCGTCGCCGCCGAGCGCGACGATCAGGTCCACCCCGTCCTCCGCGGCGGCCCGCGCCAGCTCCATGGCGTGCCCGCGGTACGCGGTCTCGCCGATCACCGTGTCGAGCTCCCCGGCCAAGGCGTGCGCCAGCACTTCGCGCGTACGTTCGGTCGTGCTGGTGGCCTTGGGGTTCATGACCAGGAGCGCGCGCATGCGCACACGTTACTGGTTCGTATTACGACTGCGGTATGCGACCCGCCCGGTCCCAGGTCGGGGCGGGTCACAGCGCCGGGGCGGAGGTCCCCGCGAATCCTGCCGCTTTGTCCGCGACCCGGCGTTGCTACCCTCCTGGGTATGTCGAGCAATCCGACTCCCCAGGCCGCGCCGACTGCTCCCGGCGCCCCGGACACCCCGGACATCACCGACACCCCGGCCGCGACGGACACCGCGGAACAGCTCCCGCGTCCGCTCCTGGCCGTCGCCGCGGTCGTCGCGGTGGAGAGCCTGGTGGCCCTGATCTACTCGGTGTGGCTGGTGGTCGAGGCCTTCGTCGGAACCCCGCGCGAGCGCGGCCAGGCGATCGCGGTCGGCATCACGTTCCTGATCCTGGCCATACCGCTGCCCCTGGTCGTCCGCGGCCTGCTGCGAGCCAGCATGCGAGCCCGAACCCCGGCACTGATGATGCAGCTGCTGGCCCTGTGGGTCGCCTACTTCATGGTGCAGGCCGAGTTCTGGATCGGCGCCGTCCCAGCGGTCGCCGCCGCGGTCGTCGGCCTGGTCTGCCTGTTCACCCCGGCTTCGACCGCCGCCCTGACCCGGCACTGGCGCGAGGACTGAGAGCGGACACGAAAGAGCGGCGGCCTGATCGGGCCGCCGCTCTTTTGTCGTCTATTCAGCTGTTCGGCCAGTCAGCCAGTCAGCTGCTCACTCGTCCACGAGCAGCTGCGCCCGCAGCTGCTCCAGGGTCCGCGCCAGCAGGCGGGAGACGTGCATCTGCGAGATGCCGATCTCCTCGGCGATCTGCGACTGCGTCATGTTGCCGAAGAAGCGAAGCAGCAGGATCTTCTTCTCGCGCGGCGGCAGCTGCTCCAGGAGCGGCTTGAGCGACTCCCGGTACTCCACGCCCTCGAGTGCCTCGTCCTCGCTGCCGAGGGAGTCCGCGACGGCCGGCGAGTCCTCGTCGCCGCCTTCGGAGACGTCCAGGGACAGGGTGGAGTAGGCGTTCGCCGATTCCAGGCCTTCCAGGACCTCTTCTTCGGAGATCTTGAGGTACTCGGCCAGTTCGGCGACGGTGGGGGAGCGGCGGTTGCGCTGCGAGAGCTCGGAGGTGGCGCTGGTCAGCGACAGCCGGAGCTCCTGGAGGCGGCGGGGGACGCGGACCGCCCAGCCCTTGTCGCGGAAGTGGCGCTTGATCTCGCCGATGACGGTCGGTGTGGCGTAGGTGGAGAACTCCACGCCGCGCTCGGTGTCGAAGCGGTCGACGGACTTGATCAGGCCGATGGTCGCCACCTGGGTCAGGTCGTCCAGCGGCTCGCCGCGGTTGCGGAAGCGCCGGGCCAGGTGCTCCACCAGGGGCAGGTGCATCTGGACCAGCTCGTCGCGGATCTGCTTGCGCTCGGTGGAGCCCTCGGGGAGCTCGTTCAGGCGGGCGAACAGTTCGCGGGCGCGGGCGTGCGCCTCGGCGTGCGGGCCGCCCTGGCGCGGCGGGCGGCGCAGGGGGAAGGAGGTCGTCGCGGCCGGGGCGGCGGTCTCGCCGTCGGTCTCGGTGTCCGGCTCGTCGTGCTCCAAGACCACGCCGAGCTCGTCGATCTCCAGGCTGGGCTCGTCGAAGTCGCCGTCCTCGGCCTCGGTGTCGGGCTCGTCCGGGGCGTCCGGAGCGTCCGGCGTGTCCTCGTCCCCGGCGGCGGCCGCGGGCGTTCCCCGCTGCCCCTCGCCGTACCCGGCCCGGCGGGCGGCTGGGATCTCGTCCGGCTCGAAGGCGCGCACTGGAATCTCCTCGGCGGCGCTCACGGAGCTCCCACGCCGCGCTGCTTGAGCATGCTGATGGTGACGGTCTGCCCGATGCCGGCGCCGGTCGGGCCGTCGGGCCCGTCGGCGTCGGAGACGCGCGCGTCGACCTGGCCGGCCAGCGCGGCCAGCACCGTCCAGGCGAAGGTGTCGCGGGCCGGGGTCTTGCCGTCCAGCGTGGGCACCGAGACGTCCACCGCGAGCGCGCCGTCGCGCAGCTCGAACCGGCACGTCAGCCCGGAGCCGGGCACCGCCTTGGTGAGCAGGATCGCGCACGCCTCGTCCACGGCGATGCGCAGGTCCTCGATCTCGTCCAAGGTGAAGTCCAGCCGGGCCGCCAGGCCCGCCGTCGCCGTGCGCAGCACCGACAGGTACGCACCCTCGGCCGGGATGCGGACCTCGACGAAGTCCTGCGGGGCACCGTTTTGTTGTCCCATTCCGCTTCCTGCGCTCGTTGAGGCGATTGTGGGGACGGCTGTCCGCTGGGCAGAGTGCTGATGCACGACACCTCCGCTGCTGGAGTGAATCATTCTGCTGCGGATCGTACGCCGAACGCGTGCCCGGGCGTGGCCCGGACGCACCCTCAGTGCTCGTCCCTCCCACTCAACGTACCCCGAACGGGGTACGGACGAGCCGTCCCGCGCCGGGGAAAATCCGGCGCCGGACGGCTCGGGGGCGGCACTGATCGCCGCGGGGCTGCTCCGGGTGCGGATCAGGCCTGCTTGGTCTCCCAGAAGATCTTGGAGATCTCCTCGATCTTGGCCAGCAGCTCCTCGGCCACGGCCGAGTCCATGCTGCCCTTGGTGCCGCTCGCGCCGGCCAGCTTGGTGGCCTCGTTGAACAGCGTGTTCAGCTGGGGGTACTTCTCGAAGTGCGGAGCCTTGAAGTAGTCGGTCCACAGCACCCACAGGTGGTGCTTGACCAGCTCGGAGCGCTGCTCCTTGATCAGGATGGCGCGGGTGCGGAAGGACGCGTCGGAGTTGTCGGCGTATTTCTTGGTGATGGCCAGCACCGACTCGGCCTCGATCCGGGCCTGCGCCGGGTCGTAGACGCCGCACGGCAGGTCGCAGTGAGCGTGGACAGCTGAGGTGCGGGAGAAGATCCGCGAGAACATGTCAGGTTCCCCTATCTGGTGCGCCGGATACTCGGACAACGGACGAGACGACCCTACTGCCCCCCTTGATCCGACGCGTGGCATGGTGGCGTTCGTGAGACTTGTCCCACGCGCCGCCAAAGGGTGGTCCGTGCACCGCGTCACCGGCGCCTCGATGGTCCCGGCGCTGCGCGACGGCGACTTCGTCCTGGTCCGGCGCGCGCGCCCGGGGCGGATCCGTCCCGGGGACGTCGTGGTCGCGCGGCACCCGGCACGCGCGGGGGAACTGCTCATCATCAAACGGGCGGCCCGGCGCGAGGGCGCGGGGTGGTGGCTCCTGAGCGACAACGAGTTCGTGACGTCGGACTCGCGCGAGTTCGGCGCGGTGCCGGAGGACTCGGTCCTGGCCCGGGCCGTGCTGCGGCTTCGGGATCCGGCCCGGATCGCCCGGATCCCGAAGAAACGCTGAAACCCGCGCCGCGCGAGCGCGATGCCCCCGCGCGCCGCTGAGGCGCGCCTGGGGGACGCGGTGCGCGTCGGAGCCCTCTGATGCTCCCAGTGGGGCTGGGAACTCCTCAGCGGCCGGGTGCGGCGCTTCCGGCGCCGGCCATCACCTTGGCGCCGGCGGCGGTCGCGGTGCCCGGGGCGTTCGCCGCGTTCGCGGCCGCCTCGGCCTCGCCGGCGACCCGGGCCTGCTCCTTGCGCCGGGCCCGATAGGCGGCCACGTTGGCGCGGGTGGCGCAGCGGTCCGAGTGGTAGCGGCGCGAGCGGTTCGTCGAGGTGTCGATGAACACCTCGCGGCACGGCGCGGCCTGGCACACCCCGAGCCGGTCGAAGCCCAGCTCGGTGGCCTGCACGGCCAGGCCCATGGCGGCCTTCGCGCCGTACACGGCGGCGATGGTCGGCGCGCCCTCGGCCAGGTGCAGATGCCACGAGGCGCCGTCGTGGTCGGTGACCACGGGGCGGATCGGGTACTGCTTCATCAGGGAGTTGAGGACCTGGACGGCGCGCGGGACGCGTCCGGACTCGGCGGCGTCGAAGACCTCGCGGAGCCGGTCCCGGATGGCGCGCAGCTCCGCGACGTCGGCGTTGGTGACGCGGCACCTGCCTTCGGGGGCCAGCAGCTCCTTGGCCTGCTCGCACGTGGTGAGCGTGTCCCGGTGCCGGTAGGGGTCGGCGGTGTTCACCAGCGACACCGCCCGATCTGCGTAGGATGCGAGTTCCACGGTCTTCTGTCCTTGTTCGCCTTCAGTTAGCGTCAGGCGCCCGATGCCCGACGTTCTGCTCGTTTAGTAGCCATGACGGTACGCCGTTCGGGGTCTGTGCGCGAGGGTCAATTCATCGTCGATTCAACAATCGACAGATCCGACCTTTGTTGGGAACGTCCAAAGGCGGCCGCGGAACGCTCTTGAAAAACGTTCCGCGGCCGGAATGGCCGGATGGGAAATCCGAGCCGCTCAGCGCACCTTGGCCAGGAAAGCCTGGGTCCGCGCGTGCTGCGGGTCGGCGATCACCTGCCGGGCGTCGCCGTGCTCCACGATGACGCCGCCGTCCATGAAGGCCACGGTGTCGCCGACGTCGCGGGCGAAGCCCATCTCGTGGGTCACCACGATCATCGTCATCCCGGACTCGGCCAGCGTCCGCATCACCGCCAGCACGTCCCCGACCAGCTCGGGGTCCAGCGCCGAGGTCGGCTCGTCGAAGAGCATCAGCGCGGGCTGCATGGCCAGCGCGCGGGCGATCGCCACGCGCTGCTGCTGGCCGCCGGAGAGCTGGCTGGGGTAGTTGCCGGCCTTGTCCGACAGCCCCACCCGCTCCAGGTGCTCGCGCGCCTCGGCCAGGGCGACGTCCTTGCTCTTGCCGAGCACCTGGATCGGCGCCTCGATGATGTTCTCCAGCGCCGTCTTGTGCGGGAAGAGGTTGAAGCGCTGGAACACCATGCCGATCGAGCGCCGCTGGGTGGCGACGTCCCGGTCGTGCATCTCGTGCAGCCGGTGGTTCTTCTCGCGGTAGCCGACGAGCTTGCCGTGCACGCTGATCCGCCCGGCGTCGATCTTCTCCAGGTGGTTCACGCAGCGCAGCAGCGTGGACTTGCCGGAGCCCGAAGGCCCGATGAGGCACGCCACCTCGCCTTCGCGGACCGTCATGGAGACGCCCAGCAGGACGTCCACCAGCCCGAAGGACTTGTAGACCTTGTCGATCTCGACGGCCGCCTGGGTGCGGTAGGCCTCGGGGACACTGTCCGCGATCATCGCAGTGCCTCCCTCGTATCGGTCCAGCTGGTTCTCCGCCGGCGCAAGGACAGGTTGGCCTTCATCAGCTTTTGGAAGGGCGTCGGCGGCAGGTCGCGGCTGGAGCCGCGCGCGTAGCGCCGCTCGATGTAGTACTGGCCGATGGACAGCACCGTGGTGAAGAACAGGTACCACAGCGAGGCCACGACGTAGAACGGGATCGCCTTGAAGTACAGGTGGATCGCGGACTCGCTGGCGTCGGTCAGTTCCACCACGCCGATCACCGAGGCGAGCGAGGAGGTCTTCAGCATGCTGATGGTCTCGTTGCCGGTCGGCGGGATGATCACCCGCATCGCCTGCGGCAGCACGATCCGGCGCATGATCTTGGCGCGCCGCATGCCCAGGGACGCCGCGGCCTCGCTCTGCCCCTCGTCCACCGACAGGATGCCGGCCCGGACGATCTCGGACATGTAGGCGGCCTCGTTCAGCCCCAGCGCCAGCACCGCGGCGGTGAACCGGGTGATGGTGGAGTTGGTGTCCAGGTGGAAGAACTCCGGCCCGAACGGGATGCCGAAACCGACCTCCTGGCCGACCAGCGCCGCGATGTTGTTCCAGAACAGCAGCTGGACCAGGACCGGTGTGCCGCGGAAGAACCAGGTGTAGGCCCACGCGGCACTGGAGGACACCGGATTGCTCGACAGCCGCATCACCGCCAGCAGCACGCCGCCGACGATGCCGATGAGCATCGCGTAGACGGTCAGCTCCAAAGTGACCAGGACCGCCTGGACGATGGTGTGCCAGAACAGCCACTGCTTGACCAGGTCCCAGCCGAAGTTCTTGTTGAAGACCAACATGTGGCCGAACATCACCAGCAGGACCAGCAGGACGGCCGCGGCTATCCACCGGCCGGGTCTGCGGACCGGCACCGCACGGATCGCGGCGGGCCGGGTTCCCGCCGCGGCGGACGCGGTGTCCGCGTCCGCCGCGTACGGTTCGGAGGGATCAGCGTTCTCACTCACTCGCGGCTCAGCTCGTCGCCTGGTTCAGGCCCGGGGTCGTGTAGTCGCCGGCCTGGATCCCGTACTGGGTGGTGAGCTTGTGGTACGTGCCGTCGGCCACCAGGTCCTTCAGCGCGGCCAGGAAGGCCTGCGAGAGCCCGTTGTTGCTCTTGGAGATGGCGATGCCGTAGGGGGCGCCGGAGTACAGCTCGCCGACGGCCTGGAAGTTGCCGCTCTTGGCGTAGTAGTCGACGACCGGGGAGTCGGCGAGCACCGCGTCGCAGCGGCCCGAGGACAGCGACTCGTTGATCTGGTCCTGGGTGTCCTGGGACAGCGTCTTGATGTCCGGCTTGCCCGCCGCCTCGCACGCCTTGTTGCGGGTCGGGATGTCCGGGTCCTCCTGGACCGTCCCCTTCTCCACGCCGATCGTCAGGCCGCACACCGACAGGTCGGTCGGGGAGTTGTCCGTCAGGTTCTTCGGGTTGCCCTTGGGGACCATCAGTTTCGTGCCGGCGTTGAAGTAGGTCACGAAGTCGTCGACGCCCTCGCGCGTCTTGTTGTCCGTGATGGACGACATACCGGCGTCGTACTTGTTCGTGGAGATGCCGGTGACGATGTCGGCGAAGGTGACCTCGGTGAAGTTCGCCTTCAGGCCCAGCTTCGCGGCGATCGCGTTGCCCATGTCCACGTCCCAGCCGACGATATTGCCGTTCTGGTCCTTGGACTCGTTCGGGGGGTAGCTCGGGTCGGTGGCGATGGTGATGACGCCCTTGCCCTTGATCGCGGCCGGCACCAGGGCGGCGGCCGCGCTGTCGACGGCGCCCGAACCCGAGGAGGAGGCGGTGGACGACGATCCGGAGGTCGCCGATCCGGCGGCCGTGCTGCCGGTCGAGGCAGGGCTTCCCGGCTTGCTGCCGCTTCCGCAGCCCGCCGCGGTGAGGACCAGCGCGATCCCCGCGGCCCCAAATATGACGGCCCTGGATGTTATCCCGGCTCGCATCTGTTCTCCTCCTGTGGGTGATCCATTACCCGCTCAAGCAACGTCCATGGGGTACGGTGCTGGAATCCTTGCACCGGTAATTGGCCGTTGAACATAGGCAGCCATGTAAAAATCGCATCACGGGCGAACCCCGCGCCGTCGGTGCGACAGTGTCGAACGGACCCATCGGTGCTCGTGGAACGCGGTACGGACCATCATCCGACTGCAGCGAAGCGAGCCCGGCGAACCTCCCCCTCATCCCTCAACAGGTTCACGGTCCGCTCTTTCCCGTTCCCTCAACACGCCGTTCGCGGCAGCTAGGGGTAAGCCATGTCAGGGCAGCTCATCCCGACCCAGTCCCTCGAGAACGACACCGCCGCGAGCGCCGCCGCCGGCGGCGAGACGCCGGTCTTCGGCCTGCACCGCGGCGGGAAGATGGAGGTGCGCGCCACCGTCCCGCTCCGGGACCGCGCCGACCTCTCGCTGGCCTACACGCCGGGTGTCGCAGAGGTCTGCACCGCCATCGCCGAGCGTCCCGAGCTCGCGATGGACTACACCTGGAAGGCGAACACCGTCGCGGTGGTCACCGACGGCACCGCCGTGCTGGGCCTGGGCGACATCGGGCCGCTGGCCGCGCTCCCGGTCATGGAGGGCAAGGCGGTCCTGTTCAAGCAGTTCGGCGGCGTCGACGCCGTCCCGATCTGCCTGGACTGCACGGACGTGGAGGAGCTGGTGGAGACCGTGGTGCGGCTCGCGCCCGGCTTCGGCGGCATCAACCTGGAGGACATCTCGGCGCCGCGCTGCTTCGAGGTCGAGCGCCGGCTCCAGGAGCGGCTGGACATCCCGGTCTTCCACGACGACCAGCACGGCACGGCGATCGTGCTGCTGGCCGCCCTGCGCAACGCCGCCAAGGTGGTCAACCGGCCGCTGGCGGACCTGCGCGCGGTGATCTCCGGGGCGGGCGCGGCGGGGGTGGCGATCGCCAAGATCCTGCTGGACGCCGGCATCGGCGACCTGACCGTGGTCGACTCCCGCGGCATCGTCTCGGCGGACCGCGCCGACCTGACCCCGGTGAAGACCGAGCTGGCGGCGATCACCAACCGCGCGCGGCTCACCGGCGGCCTGGCCGAGGCGATGCGCGGCGCGAACGTCTTCATCGGCGTCTCCAGCGGCAACGTCCCCGAGGAGTACGTCGCCACGATGGCGCCCGAGGCGATCATCGCGGCGATGGCCAACCCCCAGCCCGAGATCCACCCCGACGTCGCGCACAAGTACGCCGCCGTCGTGGCCACCGGCCGCTCGGACTTCCCCAACCAGATCAACAACGTCCTGGCCTTCCCCGGCGTCTTCGCCGGAGCCCTGTCGGTCCGGGCGTCCCGCATCACCGAGGGCATGAAGCTGGCCGCCGCCGAGGCCCTCGCCGCCGTGGTCGCGGACGAACTCGCGCCCGACAAAGTGATCCCGAGCCCGTTCGACGAGCGCGTCGCGCCCGCCGTCACCGCGGCCGTCGCCGACGCCGCCCGCCGGGACGGGGTCGCGCGGCTGTAGCCGTGGCCGTGGCCGAGGCTGTATGAATGCTTCACGGACACCGGTTGCCGGCAGCTGCTCAGGAGCTGCCGGAGACCGGTGTCTTGATATGGGGCGGGAATTCCCATCGGGGGTGATTGACCCCGTTTCGCCCCGCGCCGTCCGGCCATGGCGTCCCCGGCGCCGATGCGGTGAAGTGGAACCATGACGTCTCACGATCCTGATGCCCGAGTCCTCGCCTTCGATCTCGACGGCACCCTGGCCGAATCCAAGACCGCGATCACCCCGCGCATGGCCGGCCTGCTGGTCGATCTGCTGGACGAGGTGCAGGTCTGCATCATCTCCGGCGGCGCCTTCCCGCAGTTCCAGACGCAGGTCCTGGACCGTCTGGACGCCACGGACGAGCAGCTGGCCAAGCTGAACCTGATGCCCACCAACGGAACCCGCTACTACCTGCACCGCGACGGCGGCTGGCGCGAGATCTACGCCGAGGATCTGCCGGAGGACACCAAGCGCAAGGTCGTCGGCGTGCTGACCGAGGGTGCCAAGACGCTGGGGCTGTGGGAGGACAAGACCTGGGGCGACATCATCGAGGACCGGGGCAGCCAGATCACCTTCTCCGCGCTGGGACAGCAGGCTCCGGTGGCCGAGAAGACCGCCTGGGACCCGGACGGCGCGAAGAAGGAGCGGCTGCGCGCCTGGGCCGCCGAGCGCCTGCCCGGCTTGGAGGTCCGCAGCGGCGGCAGCACCTCGATCGACGTCACCGCCGAGGGCATCGACAAGGCGCACGGCATGCGCAAGCTGATGGCCGAGCTGCACATCGGCATGGACGACATCCTCTTCGTCGGCGACCGCCTGGACCCGCAGGGCAACGACCACCCGGTGGAGGCCATGGGCATCCGCTCGGTGGCGGTGAAGGGCTGGCAGGACACCGCGGACTTCGTGCAGGGCTGGCTGGAGAGCTGACGGGCGAGCGGCGGGCACGACAGCTCGCCGACGCCGCGGGCGCGGCCGCCGGACACACCGCTGGACCAGGGCGAGCCCGAATCCTCAAAGCGGCTTGATCTGCTTCAGCACCAGCTGCACCTTCGCCTGCGCCAGCACCTGTTTCCAGCCGCGCGCCTGCGCCGCGGACACCCGCACCGGGGCGGCGACCCGCACCACGTCGCCGTCCTGGAGCACGATCCGCACGCCGCCTTCGGTGACCAGCCCCCAGCGCTCCTCGACCTTCTTCGGCAGACCCAGCCGCCACGTCTCGGTACCGCCGGCCCGCACCTCCCACAGCACGGCCCGGGCCACAGTCCCGGTCACGGGGTGCGTGATGTAGTGCTCGAGCCAGTCCGCCACCGGGATCTCGCGGCGCTCCTTCTGCGCCGACTCCAGCCGCGTACGGGCCGCGCGGATCGCGGTCCGCAGCTCGGTGGCCAACGCCGTGACCCCCTGCACCGCGTCCTGGTCGACCGTCGCCGCGGTGGGCCGCCCGGCCAGCGCGCGGCCGTCACCTGCCGACCGGCCTTGGCTTTCGTGGTAGCGGACCTGGACCTTCCCGCCGATCGCCACGCGCACCACGGCGACATGGCGCGGTCCCACGGGAACCCGCACCTGGCTCGCGCTGTCCAGCCCGAAGGTGTCGACGGTCCACTCCGGCGCGTCCGAGAGCGTGTGCAGCCTTCGCTTCAGCTCCGCGTACGCCGCCTTCCGCAACGCCGCCAACGGCGATTCGGAAGCCAGCCGGTGCAGCGCCGGCGGCACCAGTTCCCCGGGGACCGCGGCGAGCGCCCGGACCGCGGCGCGCGCCGTCGGCATCGAGGCGGCGCTGAGCCCGGACTTCTGCTCGGCCAGCCGTACCAACAGCGGGACCGCCTCCTCGGCGGGCAGCAGAGACAGAGCCCTGACGACCCGGCCGACGAACTCGGCGGACTCGGCTCGGGGCGGTTCTTCCTTGCCGACCAACCGGTTCAGCGCCGCGCCGGCTGGGGGCGACCGGTCGATCAGGGCACGCGCCGCGGCGGGCTCCCACGCCGAATCCAGGGCGCAGTAGTCCAGCAGGGCACTGACACCCTCGGCGTCCGCGAGCGGGCCGAGCAGGCGCTCGTAGGCGCCGCCCTCGAGATGGCGCCACGGGATCCGGTCCGGAACCGATGTCCCAGCCGCCGGATACGGCTCCTGCCCGAAGGGCGCGCCGGCTAATTCGGCCGCGCCCGCCGCGCCGTGCGCGTCCGGACCCTCGGCGACCGACGCCTGTCGAACGTCTGACGCCGCGCCGGACGCCGGCCCGGCGGTCCCGGCATCGCGCCGCTTCCGCCGCCCCCGAAACCACCCCATCGCCGGCCTCCTGAAGTCCGTCCGCCCCTGAAGCCGCTCAGCCCTGCTCCGCCGACCACGCCACGTGCTGCTCCCACACCCGCTTCCACAACCGCTCCTGCGCCACGTCGCCGATCCCCGGCAGCCGCAGCGCGAAGATGTCGGCCAGCGCGTCGAACCACTCCTCGGAGTCGGTGAGGTCGCGCTTGGTGACCGTGGTCCCGTCCGAGCGGGTCAGCACGCAGCCGCGCAGATGGTCGACGCCGGCCGCGTCGCGCCGGTACACGTCGAGGTTCTTCACGAACCCGGACTCCGGATTCGTTTCCATCCACTCGTGCCGCGCCACGAAGTCCGGCAGCGCCGCGATCCGCTCCTCGAACACCATGCCGGTGAAGGAGTCAGCTTTCGGGTCGTGGGTGAAGCTCCACCCCGAGGCGCCGTTGTCGAACCGGGTGCGCTCCAGCTTGTACGTGTACGGGCCCTGCGCCGTCTCGCCGGGCACGCACAGCAGCGGCTCGTGCAGACCGTCGCCGAGTCCGGCGTCGCAGTAGTAGAGCGTGTTCTCGGCCTCGACGAGCAGCACCATGTGGTTCGGCTCGTCGGCGACCGGCCCGAGGCCGTGCCCGCGCGGCTCCCGCGACCAGACCCGGCCGCGGTGCCACGTCACGTCGTAGCCCAGGGTCTCCAGCAGAGCCCCGAAGCCGCCGTTCAAGTGGTAGCAGTACCCGGACTCGCCGGCCACGATGCGGGCCGCCGAGTCGAACGGGTCCGGTGTCGTGCGCTGGCCGAGATGGACCTGCAGGGAGGTGTACGCCACACGTTCCACGTGCGCGCGGTGCAGCGCGAAAAGGCCCTCGATCGTGGGCTTTCCCGGATGCTCCGTGCCCAGGCGGCGGAGATACCCCTGGACGTCTATGTTCGCCATGGTGACATAGGGTAGGGCAGTCCTCAGGCGTTGGCGGGCGCGATCTCGTCAAGGACATGCGCGGGGGTGGCGTAAGCCCCTGATTCGCGGGGGTAGTGGACCACGAAATCCGTGAAGCCGAGCTCCTCCACCCGGCCCGCGACGTCGTCGAACCTGGCCTTGGACTCCATCGTGCGCAGCGGCGAGAGTCCGGTCAGCAGCAGCCGGGGCAGCGTGGCCGGATCGCGACCTTCCTTCTCGCAGACCTCGTCCAGCTTCCGGCTGACCCGCTCCAGCGCGGTCCAGGTGTCGGTCTCCGTCGGGCCCTCGCCGTCGCGGCCCGCCAAGGTGTCGTCGGCGATCCACATCTGCGCATGCTTCACCACGGTCCGCAGCCCCAGCGGCCCGGTCGCGGCCAGCCCGAACGGCACCCGCGGCTGCTGCACGCAGCCGGGCTCCATGCGGGCTTCCACCGCGTCGTAGTACGTCCCGCGGAAGGTGCTGCGGGTCCGGCCCTCAGCCGCCCCGCGCAGCAGGCGGTCCAGGATCTCGACCGACTCCCGGTAGCGCTCGCCGCGCTCCTTGGCCGACCAGCCCTCGCCGTCCGGACCGTAGCCGAGCACCCGGGCGTCCGGGCCGTAGGAGCCGGCGCCGTAGCCGAGGATGAAGCGGCCCTCCGAGGCGTCGTCCAGCGACATGATCTCCTGGGCGAACGGCACCGGATGGCGGAAGTTCGGGGACGCGACCAGCGTGCCCAGCTTGATCCGTTCGGTCACCGCGGCGGCGGAGGCGAGGGTGGTGACGGCGTCGTACCAGGGACCGTCGGGGATGCCGCTGAACGTGATGTGGTCGTAGGTCCAGGCGTGCTCGAAGCCGAGCTCCTCGGCGCGGCGCCAGCGGGCGGCGGCTTCGCGGAACGGACGGTCGGGCAGGACGCAGACGCCGAGACGCAACATGGCTCCGAGCCTATTACGATCACCCCAGGAATGGAGCGGGTCAGGCCGCGGGTGACCACAGCAAGACGACCAACGGAGCCGGGACTGTGCGGACGATCTGGGGCGTGCTCGGCGGGCTGATCGTGCTGGGCACTTTCATGTCGGAAGTGCGCACCCTGGTGGTGCCGCGGGTCTTCCGCCCGGGGCTGTCGAACCTCCTGGGGCGGGTTGTCTACCGCGTGTTCCAGGGGCTCGCCAACCGCTTCGGCGCCTATGAGACCAAGGACCGCATCCTGGCCTACGCCGGACCGCTGTCCGTGGTCGCCAGGCTGGTCGGCTGGCTCCTGGCCTTCCTGGTCGGCTTCACCATGCTCAACTTCGCCCTCGGCGCGCTGGACCTGCGGGCCTCGCTCCGCGAGGCCGGGTCCTCGCTGTTCACGCTGGGCTTCGCCTCGGCCGACAAGTCCCGCCTGAACGCGATCGACTTCTGCGCCGCCGTCACCGGACCGGTCTCGATCGGTCTGCTGGTCGGGTACCTGCCGGCGCTCTACGCCGCCTACGCCCGGCGCGAGACCGAGGTGACGATGCTGGAGGCGCGCGCAGGCGGTCCCGCCTGGGGACCGGAGATCCTGGCGCGCTATGCGATGGTCAACCTCAATGACCAACTCCCGGACCTCTATAGGGGATGGGAACGCTGGACCGCCGACGTTTCCGAGAGCCACACCAGCTATCCCGTTCTCATCTATTTCCGCTCCCCGCGCGCTCAGCGCAACTGGTTGATCGCCCTATTGGCGGTCATGGACGCCGCCGCGCTTCATGTGTCGTTCAATCCCTCGCAGAACGTCGGGGAGATCCGCATGGCCTTGCGGAGCGGATATGTGACGCTGCGCGAGATCGCGCGTACCGAGCGCGTGCCCTATAACCCGGACCCTTCTCCGGACGATCCGATCCTGCTCACCAAGGAGGAGTTCCTTTACGGGGTGCAGCGGATGCGGGCTCAGGGATATGAGTTCGAACGGACGCCGGACGAGGCGTGGCCGCATTTCCAGGGATGGCGCGTGAATTACGAAGCGGTGGCGTACGCGCTGGCGTACCGGATCGACGCGGTCCCGGCGCGCTGGTCCGGTCCGCGGCGGACGTCCGAGGCGCAGATCGACGTGATCACCCCGGTGAACCGGCAGCCCGCGCACGCCAAGCCGGTGACCGGCGAGGCGCGGGGCTGACAGCGGCGCCGTTCGCCGTGGATCAGGAGTGGATCAGGAGTGGATCAGGAGTGGATCAGGAGTGGATCAGGAGTGGATCAAGACCAGTGGGTCCCGTCGAGCATCCGCTCGAGCGTGCCCGCGTGGTTCACCAGCCCGTCGAGCTCCTCGGGAGCCTCCTGCTCCCCGAACCGGATACGGCGCTGGTTCACCCGCGCCATCACGATCCCGTGCCGGAGCGCGGCGTAGACCTCGTAGAACTCCCGGTCGCGCACCTGGTACCCGGTGAGTGCGGCGTACTCCTCGGCCACGTCGTCCAACGCCATGAAGTCCGGCAGCCCGGGCAGGCCGAAGAACTCTGCGAGGTCCTGGAAGAAGCGGTGCAGGAAGACGAGCCAGCCGAGGTCCACCTCGCGCGGCGCGATCCCGGCCATCTCCCAGTCCAGGACTGCGACTGGAGCGAAGTCCCGATACATGATGTTGCCGATGCGGGCGTCGCCCCAACTCAGAACTGGGGCGTCCACGGTCTTCGGCCAGTGCGCGTCCAACCAGGCGAACGTCTTCTCCAGGATCGGGATCGGCTGCCGGCCGTGGGCCCAGGCGTTGTAGGCGCGCCAGCCGTCGACGTGGGAGCGCAGCGCGGTGTCGCCGTCGGCGGTCAGGTCACCCAGAAAGGTGACTTCTTCGGCGGTCGCGGGGATGGCGTGGATGCGCGCGAGCGTGGCGACGGTCGCGTCCTGCAGCACGCGCCGCTGCGCGTCGGTGGCGTCGGAGAGCCAGTTGTCGCCGAAGGTGTACGGCAGGATGTCCGGCGGGACCGAGCCCTCGACGCGTTCCATGACGAAGAACTCCGCGCCGAGGATTTCCGGGTCGGATTCATACCAAAGAGTGCGCGGCACGGGAACCGCCGTGCGTTCGCCGACCAACGCCATGACAGTGAACTGATCCCGCATCCGGTATTCGGGAAAGACGGGCATGGCGTCCGCGGCCGGCGCGAGGCGCGCGACACATCGGTCGAAGCGCACTTCGCCGTCGGGGGCGGTCCAGCGGGCGTCGAACAACAACGTCTCGGAGGACATCCCGTTCGTTTGGGGGGATCGGACATCGGATATCCCGACATCGGCGCCGCCGGTCCGGCGGGCGAGCCAGGGTTCGAGGGCGGCCCGCAGCGCTTCGGGGTCGCGGGTGCTGGTCTGCGGCCGGGTGGCGTCCGGTCCCGCTTCGGCGTTCCTGCTCGGTTCGCTCACGGCGCGGACTATAAGCAAGGTAGCGTCAATGCGACATACGCCTGTCGGGGATGGCAGTCTGGGAGAGCCGAGCGCATTGCGGATGCCACTTCAGAACGACGCAGGGGGACGGACTGTGAATCCGGACATCGACCACATCAGACGACTGATCAGCGACCGTCTCACCACCGAGGACACCGGTGAGGTCGGCCTGGACCTGTCCAATCTGGGTCTGACCGGGCTGCCCGCGGAATTCGGCCGCCTGCCGGAGCTCGGGCCCGTCACCTTCCTGAACCTGTCGGGCAACCGTCTGGCGACGCTGCCCGAGACGCTCGGCGAGGTGACGGGTCTGCGCCGGCTGTGGCTGGACAGCAACGGCTTCGGGGAGCTGCCGCCGCAGGTGGCGCTGCTCGGCGGGCTGGTCGAGCTGAGCCTGACCGGCAACGGCCTGACCACGCTCCCCGAGGAGTTCGCGCGGCTGGAGCGGCTGACCAGTCTGTGGCTCGACGAGAACGCGTTCACAGCGCTTCCCGAAGTCGTCGGACATCTGAGCAGCCTGACGCAGTTGTACCTGCAGAAGAACCAGCTGCCCGGACTGCCGGACTCCTTAGGCGCGCCGAGCCTGCACACCCTGGTCCTGGACGGCAACCACCTCGCCGAACTGCCGGACTGGATCGGCGACACCCAGAGCCTGGTCGCGCTGTCGGCGGACGACAACGTCCTGACCGAGCTGCCGCCGAGCATCGGGGCCCTGATCCGGCTGCAGGAGCTGAGCCTGACCGGCAACCGGCTGCGCAAGCTGCCGACCTCGATCGGCGACATGGCCTCGCTGACCAAGCTGTACCTGCAGAAGAACCAGCTGCAGACGCTCCCGGCGTCCATCGGCAATCTCAGCGAACTGCAGACCCTCGCGCTCAGCGGCAACCACCTGGAGGAGCTGCCGGCCTCGGTGGCGGACCTGAGCCGGCTGACCGAGCTGAACCTGGCCGACAACTGGCTGACCCACGTCCCGGAGGCGATCGGCCGCCTGGCCTCGCTGGACAAGCTGAGCCTGACCTACAACCGGCTCACCGAGCTGCCGCCCTCACTCGGCGCGCTGCGTGTGCTGACCGCGCTCGACGTCTCCCGCAACAGCCTGCACGACCTGCCGGACAGCTTCGACGGCCTGGCCAACCTGGACACCCTGAACCTGGCACAGAACCCACTGACGTCGCTGCCGTCCTCGGTCGGGGCGCTGAAGCGGCTGACGTGGCTCTCACTCGCGTACTGCGACCTGGAGACGCTGCCCGCCGGCCTCGGCGGCCTGCATCGCCTGGAGACCCTGGACCTGGTCGGCAACAACCTGCGCGACCTCCCCTTCCAGCTGTCGGGCCTCGGCGCGCTCACCACCCTGAACCTGGCGTCGAACCAGCTGTCCTGGGTGCCCCGCACCTTGGGCCTGCTCCGCAACCTGGTGAACCTGGACCTGGCGGACAACGAACTGTCCTCCCTCCCGCGCGCCCTCGGCGGCCTGGAGTCCCTGCGCAAACTGGACGTCGCGGAGAACCAGCTGACCTGGATCCCGCGCTCGGTCTGCGACCTGCCGAAGCTGGAAACCCTGGTCCTGCGCGGCAACCGCCTGGCGGACCTGCCGACGAGCAACTGGCAGAAGCTGACCCTGAAGGAGCTCGACCTCAGCGACAACCCGCTGCTGTCCGCCGTTCCCGAGAACTGGGACGTCGGCACGATGGCGCTCGCCGCCGACAAGGCGCTCTACGGCGCCCTCGGCGACCGCGTCCCGGCGGACAAGCGCGACGCCGTCGCCCAAGCCGGCGTCGAGGAGGCCGAGCGCGCACGCCGCCACGAGGCGGACGCCATCGCCGGCATCGTCGGCGGCGTGGTCCACGCCGAGGCGGCGCTGATGGCGCAGGCGGCGGAGGCCGCCGTGGAAGCGGCGGTCGAGGAGGCGTTCGCCGAGGCGGCGGCCGCGGCGGGAGACGCCGAGCCGGAGCCCGCGGCAGAACCCGAGTCCGGGACCGAGCCCGAGCTGGAGGCGACGGCTGCGGAGGAGCTGCCCGCCGAACCCGCCGATGTGCAGCCGGAACCGGTGACAGCCGAGGCCTTCGCGCAAGCGATCGTGTCGGAGGAGATCGACTCCGAACTCGCCGAAGTCCTGAACGCCGGCGGTGTCCTGGACGCGGCGGTGGCGGCAGCCGAGGCACAGGTCCTCGCAGCACTGCACGCCGCGGATGAGAACGCGTTGCGCGCGCTCGCTCGTGCGGTGCTCGAGGAAGCTGCCGACGACGTTCGCCGGGCCCTGGCCGCGGAAGTGATCGTCGGCGCTGTCGCCGAGGAAGCCGGATCACCCGAGCTGGCAACAGAGATCGCCGAAGCGGCGGCCGAATTCGTCGACGACAAGGCAGTGGCGCTCGCCGCGCAAGCCGTCGCCGCAGCCGAGGCCGGCAACGACGAGGCGGCCCTGACCGCGGCGCACGCAGCAGCGGCGGCCGAGGAGGCCGCACTACTGGCGGACATGGTGGCCGAGGCCAACCGCGCCGACGAGGCAGAGGCAGCCGCGGCGGCGGAAGCAGCTGCCCAGGCGGCCGCCGAACAGGCGGCGGCGGAGGCCGAGCAGGTTGGTGGCTATACGGCTGCCCACGGCGAAAACGGTGTGGCCGCTCAGACCGCGATGCCCGCCGAGCAGCAAGACGACGATGCTCTGCAGCCCGATGCCCTACAGCCAGATGCGCTGGAGCAGGCTGTGTTCGGCGGGCACCAGGAGAATCGCGCCCCGCAGGCCGATGTCGAACAGCAGGCCATGTTCGCCCGCCAGCTGGAGAATCACGTCCTGCAGCCCGACGCCGCACAGCTAGAGAGCCGCACCCAGCACACCGATGCGGACCAGGCTGTGTTCGGCGGGCAGCAAGACAATCGTGTCCCGCAAGCTGATGCCGACCAGGCAGTGTTCGGTGCGCTCCAAGACAATCGCGTCCCCCAGGGTGGCTTCGGCGGGCAGCAAGACAATCGTGTCCCACAGGCTGATGTCGACCAGGCAGTGTTCGGTGCGCTCCAAGACAATCGCGTCCAGCAGGCCGACGTTGATCAGGCTGTCTTCGGCGGGCAGCAGGACAATCGAGTCCCGCAGGCTGATGTTGGCCAGGCGGTGTTTGGCGCGCAGCAAGATAATCGCGTCCCACAGGCCGATGTGAACCAGGCAGTGTTCGGCGGGCAGCCAGATCCCCGCGTCTCGCAAGCTGATGCGGAGCAGGCTGCTTTCGGTGAGAGCCGCATGCCGCAGGCCGATGTGGACCAGCCCGTCTTCGGCGACCCGCAGGACCCCCGCGCCTCACACGCCGATGTGCGGCAGTCCGTCTTCGCCGAGCCGCAGGACCCTCGCGTTCCGCAGCCTGCTGCCGTCCAGGCTGATGAGCCGACGGTCGTCCAGGAGTCTCCTGCTGAGGAGGCCCAGTACGTCGAGACCCTCTCCGCCGAGGAGCGTCGTGCCCGTGCCGGGCGGCGTGCGGCTGCTGTTGCCGGGGAGTCGCTTCCGCCGGCCACTGCCGGGGTGCCGCAGCAGCGGGGGGTGGCGCTTGCTGAGAGTCGGCTGCTGGCCGAGTCCGAGCAGCAGGCTGAGGCGTTCGCCGCTGCTCAGCGTGAGGCTGCGGTGCTGGCTGAGTCCGGCGATCATGTCGTGGTCGAGGAGCCGGTCGCCGTGGTGGAGGAGCCGCCGCTGGTGTTCCAGCCGGTGCCGGATCAGCCGACTGTGGTGTTCGACGGTCCGGCTGTGGTGGTCGATGAGGAAGTCGTCGATGTCGTCGAGGGACCCGGTTCCTTCGAGGAGCGGGCTTGGCCCGGCGGGGAGTTCGAGGCCGACCGCACCCACGTCGGCACGCCTCCCGGCTACGGGCCGCCGCCGGCGCCCTCGCAGCCCTGGCGCAGCAGCAGCTGACAGGAGGCTGACAACGTCGTACGCGCCCCGGTCCGGGTCTCTCCGGTCCGGGGCGCCGTCGTCGGTGGGGGAGACGGTCGCAGAAGCGCACAGGGCCCTTCAGCGGGCGCCACTCCCCATGAGGCGACGACTAGTCCACGATCACCGTCACCTCGAAGCCCGCCACCGGTACCAGCATCGGCGTCACGCACCGCTGCGTCGTCCCGCACGTCGAGCGCGCGGCGGTGATCTCCGCTGTTCCGCGTGACCGCGCGGTGAACGTCCGGGGCGGCTCCGAACACGCCACGCCGCCGGGCTTGCACACGATGCTCATTGGCGAGACTCCCGGCGCCAGAACGGCGGGGTTGGTCGACGCCGGCGAGGAGGGGTACGGGAACTGCGCGGCGATCACGTTCGTGCCGACCGCGACGTGGAAGGTCATGCCGTTCTGCGCCGGTGTGACCGTGATCGTTCCGTGCACGGCGCTCGGCGACGAAACAGGCGGCTTCGGCGGCGTCGGCCGCGGTGACGGCGAACGCGGCGGCGTCGGAGCCGTCGTCCGTGCCCCGGAAGGGGAACTGCTCCCGGACGCCGAGGACGGCGCGGAGCTCGATCCGGTCGGTTCGGCGCCACCGGGAACCCCGGTAGTCGGTCCGGTCGCGGAGCCGGAAGGACTCGACGGAGGCGTCCCAGTCCCCTGAGAAGAACTCGCCGAAACGGTCCCCGTCCCGGCTCCCGCCGAACTCTTCGCGTTCACCTGATTGGCTGTCGCTGAGCAGGAAACCGTTGTGACACCAAGGAGAACGGCGCATGCCACGACGAAGCTAACAGAAAGCCGGCGCGGGTGCGTCACAGACCTCATTCCAGACCTCCCCGAGAAGTGCGTCCTGGAGTCCATCCGGCAGTCGATTCCGGAGTCCACGCCTGCAACCTACTCCCGTGCGGCGCACCGCCAAGGGCTTTCGCCTTGCAGAGTCCGCGCAGGTGCGCAAGTCGGTCTTAGCGGGCGGGAGGTACTACCTCCTATATGCGCTCACCTCCGCTTTTATCCGGTTGGATGATCTTCGTGAGTCCTTGATCGTTGATCTTCCGGTGATCTCGATCACACTTGCCCGCACCCCTGTGGCGCAGCCCACATGCCGCAGGCGTAGGATCAGCGGCGAAAGAAGGCACCGACCGTTTCGTGGCGCTCACGGTCGTGCGAGTGAAACCGCCTCTCCACACACTGGGTTCACTACACGGCACTGAACGTCGCGGGAGCTTGTGAAATCAGCCACAAGTAGCGTGAGCAGGGCCCACTCGTCCAGAAATTGACACAAACCTGCCTGACAGGACGTCACCCATGAACAGTTACGCGCCGATTCTGGTGCTCGGCGGGTTGGCCGCCGGGTTCGCCGTGTTCTCGGTGGTGTCGGGGATGCTGACCGGACCGAAGCGGTACAACCGCGCCAAGCTGGAGGCTTACGAGTGCGGCATCGAGCCCACTCCGCAGCCGGTCGGCGGCGGCCGCTTCCCGGTGAAGTACTACCTGACCGCCATGCTCTTCATCATCTTCGACATCGAAATCGTGTTCCTGTACCCGTGGGCGGTGCGGTTCGACTCGCTGGGCTGGTTCGGGCTCGTCGAGATGGTGTTCTTCATCCTCACCGTCTTCGTCGCGTACGCCTATGTGTGGCGTCGCGGCGGATTGGAATGGGACTGACAGATGGGCCTGGAAGAGAAACTGCCCGCAGGATTCCTCCTCACGACGGTGGAGGGCCTGGCGGGCTATATGCGCAAGTCGTCGGTCTGGCCGGCGACGTTCGGATTGGCCTGCTGTGCCATCGAGATGATGGCCACCGGCGCCGGACGCTATGACCTGGCACGCTTCGGCATGGAGCGGTTCTCCGCCACGCCGCGCCAGGCGGACCTGATGATCGTGGCGGGCCGGGTGAGCCAGAAGATGGCCCCGGTCCTGCGCCAGGTCTACGACCAGATGGCGAACCCCAAGTGGGTCATCGCGATGGGCGTGTGCGCCTCCAGCGGCGGCATGTTCAACAACTACGCGATCGTGCAGGGCGTGGACCACATCGTGCCGGTCGACATCTACCTGCCGGGCTGCCCCCCGCGCCCGGAGATGCTGCTGGACGCGATCTTGAAGCTCCACGAGCAGATCCAGAGCATGCCGCTGGGCGTGAACCGCAAGAAGGCCGCGGAAGAGGCCGAGAAGGCCGCGATGAACGCCAAGCCGACGATCCTGATGGAAGGGCTCCTCCGGTGACTGAGAACGTACCCGCGGTCCCGGAGCAGGGTGCTGATTCCCCGGGCGGCGAACTGATCGCCACCCGCAAGGGCATGTTCGGCGCCCGCAACGGCGGCGACACCTCCGGCTACGGCGGCCTGGTCCGCCGGATCGAGCTGCCCGGCGCGAGCCAGCGGCCCTACGGCGGCTACTTCGACGTCATCGCCGACGAACTCGAGGGCGCGCTGGAGGAGCAGGGCCTGCCGCTCGAGGCGATCAGCGCCTACGTGGTCTACCGCGGACAGCTGACCATCCACGTGCCGCGCGAGCACCTCGTCCGGGTCGCCAAGACCCTGCGCGACGACCCCGCGCTGCGCTTCGAGATGTGCCTGGGCGTCACCGGCGTGCACTTCCCGGAGCAGTCCGGCCGCGAGCTGCACAGCGTGGTTCCGCTGCTGAGCATCACGCACAACCGCCGGATCCGCCTGGAGACCACCGCTCCGGACGTCGATCCGCACATCCCCTCGCTCTACGAGGTCTACCCCACGGTCGACTGGCACGAGCGCGAGAGCTACGACATGTTCGGCATCATCTACGACGGCCACCCCGGCCTGACCAGGATCCTGATGCCGGACGACTGGCTGGGGCACCCCCAGCGTAAGGACTACCCGCTCGGCGGCATCCCCGTCGAATTCAAGGGTGCGCAGATCCCGGCTCCGGACCAGCGGAGGGCCTACTCATGACCGTCATCGACGAGACCGGCGAATCGGTCAACGACAGCGAGGGCCGCGTCTTCACGGTCGCCGGCGGCGACTGGGACGAGATCCTTGCCGGTCTGCAGGAGAGCCCCGAAGAGCGCATCGTCGTCAACATGGGACCGCAGCACCCCTCGACGCACGGCGTGCTCCGGCTCATCCTGGAGATCGACGGCGAGACCGTCACCGAGGCCCGCTGCGGCATCGGCTACCTGCACACCGGTATCGAGAAGAACACCGAGTACCGCAACTGGGTGCAGGGCACGACCTTCGTGACCCGCATGGACTACCTGACGCCGCTGTTCAACGAGGCGGCGTACTGCCTGGCGGTGGAGAAGCTCCTGGACATCGAGGAGCAGATCCCCGAGCGGGCCAGCGTCATCCGGGTCCTGATGATGGAGCTCAACCGGATCTCCAGCCACCTGGTGTGCCTCGCCACCGGCGGCATGGAGATGGGCGCGCTGACCATGATGACCGCGGGCTTCCGCGAGCGCGAGGAGACGCTGGACCTCTTCGAGTTCATCACCGGGCTGCGCATGAACCACGCGTACATCCGCCCCGGCGGCGTCGCGCAGGATCTGCCGCCCGGCGCGGTGGACAAGATCGGCAACTACATCAAGCTCATGCGCAAGCGCTTCCCGGACTACGCGAAGCTGTGCAACGAGAACCCGATCTTCCGCGGCCGCACCGAGGGCGTGGGCCATCTGGACCTGGCCGGCTGCATGGCCCTGGGCATCACCGGCCCGGTGCTGCGCAGCACCGGCCACCCGCACGACCTGCGCAAGTCCGAGCCGTACTGCGGCTACGAGACCTACGACTTCGAGGTCGCGACCTGGGACACCAGCGATGCCTACGGCCGCTACCGGGTCCGCCTGACCGAGATGTACGAGTCGCTGCGGATCGTCGAGCAGTGCCTGGACCGCATCCAGCGCACCCAGGGCCACCCGGTCATGGTCGAGGACAAGAAGATCGCCTGGCCCGCGCAGCTGGCCCTCGGCAGCGACGGCATGGGCAACAGCCTGGACCACATCCGGCACATCATGGGCGGCTCCATGGAAGCCCTGATCCACCACTTCAAGCTGGTCACCGAGGGCTTCCACGTCCCGGCCGGCCAGGCCTACGCGGCGGTGGAGTCGGCCAAGGGCGAGCTGGGCGTGCACGCGGTGTCCGACGGCGGCACGCGGCCCTACCGGGTCCACTTCCGCGACCCGTCCTTCACGAACCTGCAGGCGACCGCGGCGATGTGCGAGGGCGGCCAGCTGGCCGACGTCATCGTCGCCGTCGCCTCCCTGGACCCGGTTATGGGTGGAGTGGACCGTTGAGCGACAAGTCAGCCTACGAACACCTGGCCAAGCTGGACGGGGACGCGGACGCCATCGTGGCCCGCTACCCCCAGTCCGGCTCGGCGCTGCTCCCGCTGCTGCACCTGGTGCAGAGCGAGGAGGGCTACGTCTCCCCGGCGGGCATCGAGTACTGCGCCGCCAAGCTCGGACTGTCCACCGCCGAGGTCTCGGCGGTCTCGACGTTCTACACGATGTACAAGCGGCGCCCGGTCGGCGACTACCACGTCGGGGTGTGCACCAACACGCTGTGCGCGGTGATGGGCGGCGACGCCATCTTCGCCACGCTCAAGGAGCACCTGGGCGTCGGCAACGACGAGACCACCGAGGACGGCAAGGTCACGCTGGAGCACATCGAGTGCAACGCGGCCTGCGACTTCGCGCCGGTGATGACCGTCAACTGGGAGTTCCTGGACGACATGAACCCCGACAAGGCGGTCCGGGTCGTCGACGAGCTGCGCGCGGGCAAGGAAGTGCACTCCACCCGCGGCCCGGCCCTGTGCACCTTCAAGCAGGCCGAACGGATCCTGGCCGGATTCGAGGACACCCGGGCCGGCGCGGTCGCCGGCGGCGGCGCCGCCGGCCACGCCACGCTGGCCGGTCTGCTCGTCTCGCAGGGCCGGACCCCGACCGGTCCGGCCCTCACCACGGAGGCCTCCGAGTAATGGCACCTGAACTCACCCCCGTCCTGTCCCGGGGCTGGCTGGACTCCGAGCCCTGGACGCTCGCCGGCTACCAGCGGCGCGACGGCTACACCGCCGTCAAGCAGGCGCTGCGGATGCACCCCGACGAGGTGATCCAGCTCGTCAAGGACTCCGGACTGCGCGGCCGCGGCGGCGCGGGCTTCCCCACCGGCATGAAGTGGGGCTTCATCCCGCAGAACGACGGCAAGCCGCACTACCTGGTGGTGAACGCCGACGAGTCCGAGCCGGGCACGTGCAAGGACATCCCGTTCATGATGGCCAACCCGCACGAGCTGGTGGAGGGTGTGATCATCGCGTGCTACGCGATCCGCGCCAGCCACGCGTTCATCTACGTGCGCGGTGAAGTGCTGCACGTGCTCCGCCGCCTGCAGGCAGCGGTACGCGAGGCGTACGACGCCGGATTCCTCGGCAAGGGCGTCTTCGGCACCGACTTCGACCTCGAACTCACGGTGCACGCCGGAGCCGGCGCCTACATCTGCGGCGAGGAGACGGCGCTGCTGGACTCCTTGGAGGGCAAGCGGGGGCAGCCTCGTCTGCGTCCTCCCTTCCCGGCCGTCGCAGGGCTCTACGCCAGCCCCACATGTGTCAACAACGTCGAGTCCATCGGTTCGGTTCCCGCGATCGTCCGCAACGGCGTGGACTGGTTCAAGGGCATGGGCAGCGAGAAGTCCCCGGGCTTCACGCTGTACTCGCTGTCCGGTCACGTGAAGCACCCCGGGCAGTACGAGGCGCCTCTGGGCATCACGCTGCGCGAGCTTCTGGACTACGCCGGCGGCGTCCGCCCCGGCCACCGCCTGAAGTTCTGGACCCCCGGCGGCTCCTCGACCCCGATGTTCACCGAGGAGCACCTGGACGTCCCGCTGGACTACGAGGGTGTCGGCGCCGCCGGCTCGATGCTGGGCACCAAGGCGCTGCAGATCTTCGACGAGACCACCTGTGTGGTGCGCGCCGCTCTGCGCTGGACCGAGTTCTACGCCCACGAGTCGTGCGGCAAGTGCACGCCGTGCCGCGAGGGCACCTACTGGCTCGTGCAGATCCTCAAGCGCATGGAGAAGGGCGAGGGCACCGAGGACGACCTCGGCAAACTCCTGGACCTGTGCGACAACATCGTGGGCAAGGCCTTCTGCGCCCTCGGCGACGGTGCCGCCGCGCCGATCCAGTCCTCGCTCAAGTACTTCCGGGACGAGTACCTGGAGCACTTCGAACGCGGCGGGTGTCCTTTCGACCCGTCCCTGTCCACCGTGTGGGCCGACAGCCCGCTGTCATTCGCGAGGACCAGCGCATGACCGTGACCACTCAGAATTCCGCAGACAGCGGCAAGGAGGTGGCGGTGCCTACGCCACCTCCCGTCGATCTCGTGACCATCACCATCGACGGCATCGAATTGCAGGTACCCAAGGGCGAGCTGATCATCCGCTCCGCGGAGCGGATCGGCGTCCAGGTGCCCCGGTTCTGCGACCACCCGCTGCTCGCCCCGGCCGGCGCCTGCCGGCAGTGCATCGTGGAGGTGGAGGGCCAGCGCAAGCCGGTGGCCTCCTGCACCGTCACGGTCACCGACGGCATGGTGATCAAGACCCAGCTGACCTCGCCGGTCGCCGAGAAGGCCCAGCGCGGGGTGATGGAGCTGCTGCTCATCAACCACCCGCTGGACTGCCCGGTCTGCGACAAGGGCGGCGAGTGCCCGCTGCAGAACCAGGCGATGAGCACCGGCGCCGGGGAGTCCCGGTACGAGGGCGTCAAGCGCACCTTCCCCAAGCCGATCAACATCTCCAGCCAGGTGCTGCTGGACCGCGAGCGCTGCGTGTCCTGCGCGCGGTGCACGCGGTTCGCCGACCAGATCGCCGGCGACCCGTTCATCACGCTGATCGAGCGCGGCGCCAGCCAGCAGGTCGGGATCTCGGTGGCCGAGGACCAGGACTTCGCGTCCTACTTCTCCGGCAACACCGTGCAGATCTGCCCGGTCGGCGCGCTGACCGGCGCGGCCTACCGGTTCCGGTCGCGGCCGTTCGACCTGGTCTCCTCGCAGAGCGCCTGCGAGCACTGCGCGGCCGGCTGCGCGCTGCGGACGGACCACCGGCGCGGCAAGGTCACCCGGCGCATGGCGACCGAGGACCCGCAGGTGAACGAGGAGTGGAACTGCGACAAGGGACGCTGGGCGTTCCAGTACTCGCAGGCTCCCGGCGCCAAGCGGATCACCTCGCCGCTGATCCGCGACCGCGAGACCGGCGAGCTGGTCCCGGCCTCCTGGCCCGAGGCGCTGGCCTTCGCCGCGGAGGGCCTGAACGCCGCCCGCGGCCGGGCCGCGGCACTGGTTGGCGGCCGGCTCACGCTCGAGGACGCCTACGCCTACGCGAAGTTCACCCGGATCGCGCTGGAGACCAACGACATCGACTTCCGGGCGCGGCCGCACTCCGAGGAGGAGGCCGAGTTCCTGGCGTCCCTCGTCGCCGGCTCCGGTCTGGCGACCACGTACGCGGACATCGACCTCGCCCCGGCCGTGCTGCTCGTCGGCTTCGAGCCGGAGGAGGAGTCGCCGATCGTCTTCCTGCGGCTGCGCAAGAACGTGCTGGCCCGCCGGCTCGCGGTCGCGGCCATAGCGCCGTACGCCACGCGCGGGCTGGACAAGCTCAAGGGCGCGCTGCTGAAGGCGGCGCCGCTCACCGAGCCGGCGTTCCTGGCGGCGCTGGCCGACGCCGGACCGGACTCCGGTCTGGACGCCGCGGGCCTGAAGACCGCCGAGGACCTGCGCAAGCCCGGGGCGGTGATCCTGGTCGGCGAGCGGCTCGCCGTCGTGCCGGGGGCGCTGACCGCGGCGGTGAAGCTGGCCGGCGTGACCGGGGCGAAGCTCGCCTGGGTCCCGCGCCGCGCCGGGGAGCGCGGCGCGCTGGAAGCCGGCGCGCTGCCGAACCTGCTGCCCGGCGGCCGTCCGGCCACCGACCCCGAGGCCCGCACCGAGGTCGCCGCCCGCTGGGGCGTGGCGAACCTGCCGGGCGCCTTCGGCCGCGGAGCCGACCAGATCGTCGACACCGCGGTGCTCGGCGGGATCGCAGGCCTCGTGGTCGCCGGCGTCGACCCCTATGACACCGCCGACCCGCAGGCGTTCCTGGACGCCCTGGAGCGCGTGCCCTGCGTGGTCTCGCTGGAGTTCCGGCACACCGCGGTCACCGAGCGCGCGCACGTGGTGTTCCCGGTGGCTCCGGTCGCCGAGAAGTCCGGCACGTTCGTGGACTGGGAAGGCCGCCCGCGGCCCTTCGAGACCGCGCTGGACGCCGACGCCGTCCAGGCCGCCGGGCTCGGCGAGATGCCGGACCTGCGCGTGCTGGACCGGATCGCCGACGCGATGGACGTGCACCTGGGCCTGCCCACGGTCGGCGCGGCCCGCACCGAGCTGGCGCAGCTGGGCCTGTGGCACCGGGAGAAGACCCCGGCGCTCAACGGCGCTCCGGCGGACCTGCCCAAGCCGGCGGTCGGCGAGGCCGTCCTGGCCACCTGGCACCTGCTGCTGGACGCCGGGTCGCTCCAGGCGTTCGAGCCCTTCCTGGCCGGCACCCGCAAGCCCACCGCGGTCCACCTGAGCAAGGAGACCGCCTCGGAGATCGGAGCCGCCGAGGGCGACCCGGTCACCGTGTCCACCGAGTACGGATCGATCACCCTGCCGCTGCGGATCGCCGACCTGGCCGGCCGCGTGGTGTGGCTGCCGACGAACTCCGAGGGTTCGCAAGTCCGCCGCGCACTGCGGGCGGACACCGGCGCCCTGGTCAAGATCGCGCGTGCTGCGACCGAAGTGGAGGCCAGCGCATGAGCGCACTCGGCACTGTGGTGTCGACGGCGGTGACCCCGCTGGTCGCCGACGCCACCACCCCGACGAACTACGAGGACCTCTCGTTCTTCGGCCGGGACCCGTGGTGGCTGATCCTGATCAAGGTCGTCGCGGTCTTCGCGTTCCTGGTCGTCACGGTCCTGATGGCGATCCTGTTCGAGCGCAAGATCGTCGGCTACATGCAGCAGCGCATCGGCCCGAACCGGACCGGCCCGTGGGGCATGCTCCAGTCGCTGGCCGACGGCGTGAAGCTGATGCTCAAGGAAGACATCATCCCCACCGCGGCGGACAAGATCGTCTTCATCCTGGCGCCGCTGATCGCCACGATCCCGGCGTTCCTGGCGATCGCCGTGGTGCCCTTCGGCCCGGCGAACAACCAGGTGTCGATCTTCGGCCACCGCACGCCGCTGCAGCTGACCGACCTGCCGGTCGCCATCTTGTACGTGCTGGCCGCGACCTCGATCGGGATCTACGGCATCGTGCTGGCCGGCTGGGCCTCCGGCTCGACCTACCCGCTGCTGGGCGCCCTGCGCTCCACCGCGCAGATGATCTCCTACGAGATCGCGATGTCGCTGTCCTTCGTGGCGGTGTTCATCTACGCCGGCACGATGAGCACCTCGGGCATCGTGAACAGCCAGCACAGCTGGTGGAACTGCCTGCCGCTGCTGCCCTCCTTCGTCATCTACGTGGTGTCGATGGTCGGGGAGACCAACCGCGCGCCCTTCGACCTCCCCGAGGCCGAGGGCGAGCTGGTCGGCGGGTTCCACACCGAGTACTCCTCGATCAAGTTCGCGCTGTTCTTCCTGGCCGAGTACATCAACATGGTCACCGTCTCCTCGCTGGCCGTGCTGATGTTCCTCGGCGGCTGGCACGCCCCGTGGGGCGTGCAGTCGGTCTGGCACGGCGCGAACAGCGGCTGGTGGCCGGTGATGTGGTACGTGATCAAGCTCGTGGTGTTCATGCTGTTCTTCTTCTGGCTGCGCGCCACGCTGCCCCGCCTGCGCTACGACCAGTTCATGAAGCTGGGCTGGAAGGTGCTGATCCCGTCCTCGCTGGTGTGGCTGCTGGCGGTGGCGATCGTGCGGACCCTGAAGAACCAGGGCGACCTGAACCGCTCGCACCTGATCTACATCCTCGGGCCGGTCATCGCGGTGGCCCTGGTGGCCTGGATCATCAGCGAGGTCCGGTACCGGCAGACCAGCGAGCTGGAGAAGGCCGAGGAGGCCGCCGCGGCGGCCAAGCCCTTCGACCCGATGGGCGGCGGGTTCCCGGTGCCGCCGCTGCCCGGCCAGACGATGCCGGCCTACACGCCGCGCCGTCCCCGGGCCGCCCTGGTGGGCGCGTTGATGGAATCAGCGGAGCCGCAAGAACTCGAAGCGGGAGACCCCGATGTCTGACCAGCAGAACCCTTACTCCGGTAAGGAGAAGCCGAAGAACCCGCTGGCCGGGGTCGCGGGGTTCGGCGTCACCTTCTCGACGATGTTCAAGAAGCGGACGACCGAGCAGTACCCCGAGGAGCCCAAGCAGACCGCGCTGCGGTTCCACGGCCGGCACCAGCTCAACCGGCACCCCGACGGGCTCGAGAAGTGCGTCGGCTGCGAGCTGTGCGCCTGGGCCTGTCCGGCGGACGCCATCTACGTGGAGGGCGCGGACAACACCGAGGAGGAGCGCTACTCCCCCGGGGAGCGCTACGGCCGCGTCTACCAGATCAACTACCTGCGCTGCATCCTGTGCGGGCTGTGCATCGAGGCGTGCCCGACCCGGGCGCTGACCATGACCAACGAGTTCGAGCTCGCGGACAGCTCGCGGGCCAGCCTCATCTACACCAAGGACGAGCTGCTCGCCGGGCTCACCGAGGGCATGGTGGAGTCCCCGCACTCGATCTTCCCGGGCATGACCGCCCAGGACTACTACGAGGGCAAGGTCACCGCGGCCGCGCCGGGCACCGTCCCGCAGCAGCGCGGCTCGGCCAAGCCCGACTCGGACGGGGAGGACGCGTGATGAGCCTTCCGCTCGCTCTGTCGGAGCAGGGCGTGACACTGGCCGCCGGGCTGAGCAAGACCTCCGACGGCGAGGCGTTCCAGTTCTACGTCCTGGGCGCCGTGGCGCTGCTCGGGGCGCTGGGGACGGTCTTCTCCAAGAAGGCCGTGCACTCGGCGCTCTCGCTGGCCATGACCATGATCTGCCTGGCGATGTTCTACCTGGCGCAGGGGGCGTACTTCCTCGGCGTGGTGCAGATCGTCGTCTACACCGGCGCGATCATGATGCTGTTCCTGTTCGTGCTGATGTTGGTCGGCGTCTCCAGCGCCGACTCCTTGGTGGAGACCATCAAGGGCCAGCGCAAGCTGGCGGTGCTGGCCGCGATCGCCTTCGCGGTGCTGATCATGGTGGCCCTGGGCCGCGCGCGGCTGGGGACCTTCGCGGGCTCCGGGCCGGCCAACGCCGGCGGCGGCAACGTCAAGAACCTCGCGGACCTGATCTTCAGCAAGTACTTCTGGGCCTTCGAAGTCACCTCGGCGCTGCTGATCACCGCCGCGGTCGGCGCGATGGTCATGACCCACCGGGAGCGCCTGGTGGCCCGCAAGTCGCAGCGCGAACTGGTCGAGGACCGCGTGCGCACCGGCAAGCGGATGACGCCGCTGCCGACGCCCGGTGTCTACGCGCGGCACAACGCGGTGGACATCCCCGCGCTGCTGCCGGACGGCTCGGTCGCCGAGGACTCGGTGAACGCCACCCTGCAGGCCCGCACCCCGGTGCGCGACGCGGTCGGTCTGACCGCCGTCACCCGGGAGAACATGGCGGTGCCGCGGCAGGGCGAGGCTCCCGAGCTCGAAAACGCTTCGACGAACGGGGCTGCCGAATGAATCCCGACAATTACCTCTTCCTGTCGGCGCTCCTGTTCACGATCGGCGCCTTCGGGGTCCTGATCCGCCGGAACGCCATCGTGGTCTTCATGTGCGTGGAGCTCATGCTCAACGCCGTGAACCTCTCGCTGGTGACCTTCTCCCGCCTGCACGGCGACCTCACCGGCCAGGTCATCGCCTTCTTCACGATGGTGGTCGCGGCCGCCGAGGTCGTGGTCGGGCTGGCCATCATCGTGTCCGTGTTCCGCACCCGCCGCTCGGCCTCGGTCGACGACGCAAACCTGCTGAAGTACTGAGAGGCGGGCCGAGTAAGCAATGGAAAGTCTCATCTGGCTTGTCCCCGGACTGCCGCTCTTCGGCGCGGCGATCCTGCTCCTCGGGGGCAAGCGCACCAACGCCTGGGGGCACCTGTTCGGGTGCCTGACGGCGCTGGGCAGCTTCGCCCTCGGGGCCGGGCTGTTCTTCACGATGCTCGGCAAGCACGGCGCCGCGCGCACCATGCACCAGCACCTGTACTCCTGGGTCCCGGTCCCCGGCACGGGGCAGCACCCGTTCCAGGCCGACGTGTCCTTCCAGCTCGACCAGCTCTCGATCGTGTTCGTGCTGCTGATCACCGGTGTCGGATCGCTGATCCACATCTACTCGATCGGCTACATGGGCCACGACGCCGAGCGCCGGAAGTTCTTCAGCTACCTGAACCTCTTCCTGGCCGCGATGCTGATCCTGGTCCTGGCCGACAACTACCTGCTGCTCTACGTCGGCTGGGAGGGCGTCGGTCTGGCGTCCTACCTGCTGATCGGGTTCTGGCAGCACAAGCCGAGCGCGGCGGCCGCGGCGAAGAAGGCGTTCGTCGTCAACCGCGTCGGCGACGTCGGTCTGTCGATCGCCATCATGCTGATGTTCGTCACCTTCGGCTCGTTCAGCTTCGGGCCGGTCTTCGGGTCGGCCGGCGGCGCCTCCAAGGGCACGCTGACCGCGATCGGGATCATGCTGCTGCTGGCCGCCTGCGGCAAGTCGGCGCAGTTCCCGCTGCAGTCCTGGCTCGGCGACGCGATGGAGGGCCCGACCCCGGTCAGCGCCCTGATCCACGCCGCGACCATGGTGACCGCCGGCGTCTACCTGATCGTCCGCTCGCACGCGATCTTCGACCTGTCGCCGACCGCGCGCCTGCTGGTGACCATCGTCGGGGCGATCACGCTGCTGTTCGGTGCGATCGTCGGTTGCGCCAAGGACGACATCAAGAAGAGCCTGGCCGGCTCGACGATGTCGCAGATCGGCTACATGATCCTGGCCGCGGGCCTGGGCCCGATCGGCTACGCGTTCGCCATCATGCACCTGGTCACCCACGGCTTCTTCAAGGCCGGGCTGTTCCTGGGCGCCGGCTCGGTCATGCACGGCATGAACGACGAGGTGAACATGCGCCACTACGGCGGCCTTCGCAAGTACATGCCGATCACCTTCGGCACGTTCTTCCTGGGCTACCTGGCGATCATCGGCTGCCCGCCGTTCTCCGGCTACTTCTCCAAGGACAAGATCATCGAGGCCGCCTTCAGCAAGGGCGGGACCTCCGGGGCGATCCTCGGCGGCGCGGCCCTGCTCGGCGCGCTGATCACCGCGTTCTACATGACGCGCATGGTGATCATGACCTTCTTCGGCGAGAAGCGCTGGGTGGAGGACGCCGACGGACACGAGCCGCACCCGCACGAGTCGCCGCTGTCGATGGCGCTGCCGATGCTGCTGCTCGCGGTGGGCTCGGTGGCCGCGGGCTTCCTGTTCAACCTGAACTCGTCGTTCGTGGACTGGCTGGAGCCGGTGACCGGTCCGCGTGTGGAGGGCAAGATGCCCGGCGGGCTGACCTCCTCGACCGTCGGATACATCACGCTGGCGGCGGTGGCCGTGGGCGTGGCGATCGCGATCGCGCAGTACGGGACCCGCAAGGTGCCGGCCGTCGCCCCGCGCGGCAGCTTCATCACCGTGGCGGCCCGCAAGGACCTGTACGGCGACGCCTTCAACGAGGCGGCGCTGATGCGTCCGGGCCAGTACCTGACCCGCACCCTGGTCTACACCGACAACCGCGGCGTGGACGGGGCGATCAACGGCCTGGCCGCGCTGGTCGGCGGGACCTCGGGACGGTTGCGGCGGCTGCAGACCGGCTTCGTCCGCTCCTACGCCTTGTCCATGTTCGGAGGAGCGGCCGCCCTGGTCGCCGCGATCCTCTTCGCGAAGCTCTAAAGGGAGAGATGGAGATGAGCAGCTTTCCCTGGTTGACCACGCTGGGCGTCGTCCCGCTGGTCGGATCGGCCGCGGTCGCCGTGGTGGCGAAGGAGAAGAGCGCGGCGGCCAAGAAGATCGCGCTGGGCTTCAGCGTGGCCACGCTCGGCATCGGCATCGCGATGGCGACCCAGTTCAAGAAGGGTGGCGACCGGTTCCAGTTCACCGAGAGCCACCAGTGGATCAAGGCTTTCAACATCAACTACGGCCTCGGGGTCGACGGGATCGCCCTGGTGCTGATCCTGATGACGCTGGTCCTGATGCCCGTGGTGATGCTGGCGGGCTGGCACGACGCGGACGAGGCGCAGGCCGACGGCCGCCGCTCGGTGCGCGCGTACTTCTCGCTGTACCTGTTGCTGGAGACCATGATGATCGGGGTCTTCGCGGCCACCGATCTGTTCCTGTTCTACGTGTTCTTCGAAGCCATGCTGATCCCGATGTACTTCCTCATCGGCGGTTTCGGCGGTCCGCAGCGGTCCTACGCCGCGGTGAAGTTCCTGCTGTACTCGCTGTTCGGCGGCCTGTTCATGCTGGCCGCGCTGATCGGGCTGTACGTCGCCTCGGGCAAGCACCTGGGCACCGGGACCTTCGACTTCCAGACGCTGGCCACCGCGGTCGCGCACGACCAGCTGGGCATCAGCCCGGGGCTGGGCAAGGCGTTGTTCCTCGGGTTCTTCGTGGCCTTCGCGGTGAAGGCGCCGCTGTTCCCATTCCACACCTGGCTGCCCGACGCCGCCGCCGAGGCCACCCCCGGCTCGGCGGTGCTGCTGGTCGGCGTGCTGGACAAGGTCGGCACCTTCGGGATGCTCCGGTACTGCCTGGAGCTGTTCCCCGGGGCGTCGAAGTTCTTCACGCCGCTGGTGATCGGGATGGCGATCGTCGGCACGATGTACGGCGCGCTGCTGGCCATCGGCCAGACCGACATCAAGCGCCTGATCGCCTACACCTCGATCTCGCACTTCGGTCTGATCACCCTCGGGGTGTTCGCGATGACCTCGGCGGGCCAGAGCGGCGCCTCGCTCTACATGGTGAACCACGGGCTGTCGACCGGCGCGCTGTTCATCGTCGCCGGCTTCCTGATCTCCCGCCGCGGCTCGCAGCTGATCGACGACTACGGCGGGGTGAACAAGGTCGCGCCGAAGCTGGCCGGCGTGTTCCTGATCGCCGGGCTGTCCTCGCTGGCGCTGCCGGGCCTGTCCTCCTTCGTCTCGGAGTTCCTGGTCCTGGTCGGCACCTTCGAGCGCTACAAGGCGGTGGCGATCGTGGCCACCGCGGCGATCATCCTGGCCGCGCTGTACGTGCTCTGGCTCTACCAGCGGACCATGACCGGCCCGCTGAAGGCCGGGCTGGAGGGCATGAAGGACCTGCGGGCGCGGGAAGTGATCGCCGTGGCGCCGCTGATCGCGCTGATCATCGGCCTGGGCTTCTACCCCAAGCCGGTGCTCGACGTCGTGAACCCCTCCGTCAACACCACTTTGCAGCACGTGCACAAGCAGGACCCGGCTCCGGCTCTGCCGAACGTGCTGCAGACTCCGGAGAAGGTGGACTCCAAGTGAGCGTTCTGAGCACTCTCCTCGCCGCGGCGCCGGGCGCACCGGCGACGCCGGGCGGTCTCACCACCACGGCGAACACCTTCACGGCGCCGCATGTCGAGTACCGGGCGCTGATGCCGATGCTGGTGGTGTTCGGCGCCGCCACGATCGGCATCCTCATCGAGGCCTTCCTGCCGCGGACCCGGCGCTACTGGCCGCAGGTCGCGGTGTCGCTGGCCGGCGTCCTGGTGGCGCTGGGCTTCGTGATCGCCAACCACGGCATGGCCGAGACCACCGCCGCCGACGCGGTGTCGGTGGACGGCGTGACGCTGTTCCTGCAGGGCACCATCCTCGCGCTGGCGCTGCTGGCGCTGCTGCTGGTGGCCGAGCGCGGGACCCCGGTGGTGGACCTGGACGCCTTCACGGCGCAGGGCGCCACCGCCCCGGGCTCCGGCGGCGAGCGCGCGGCGGACACCGCCGGGCTGCGGACCACCGAGGTCTTCCCGCTGATGCTGTTCTCGGTCGGCGGCATGCTGCTGTTCCCGGCCGCGAACGACCTGCTGACCTCCTTCGTGGCGCTGGAGGTGCTGTCGCTGCCGCTGTACCTGCTGTGCGGGCTGGCGCGCCGGCGCCGCCTGCTGTCGCAGGAGGCCGCGATGAAGTACTTCCTGCTGGGGGCGTTCTCCTCGGCGTTCTTCCTGTACGGCATCGCGATGCTCTACGGCTACTCCGGCTCGGTGCGGCTGTCCGACATCGCGACCTCGATCACCGCGGCTCCGCACTCGGACGTGCTGGTGCTGATCGGCATCGCGCTGCTGGCGGTCGGGCTGCTGTTCAAGATCGGCGCCGTGCCGTTCCACGCCTGGACCCCGGACGTGTACCAGGGCGCGCCGACCCCGATCACCGCGTTCATGGCCGCCGCCACCAAGGTGGCCGCGTTCGGGGCGCTGCTGCGCATCGCCTACGTGGCGCTGCCGGGCATGCGCTGGGACTGGCGCCCGGTGATGTGGGGCGTGGCGGTCCTGACCATGCTGGCCGGCGCGATCCTGGCGATCACCCAGCGCGACATCAAGCGGATGCTGGCGTACTCGGCGATCCTCAACGCCGGCTACATCCTGCTCGGCGTGATCTCCACGACCACCAAGGGCGTCAGCGCGACGCTGTTCTACCTGGCGGCGTACGGGTTCGCCACGGTCGGCGCGTTCGCGGTGGTGACCCTGGTGCGCGAGTCGGTGCGCGGCGGGTCGGACTCCGGCGAGGGCGGCGAGGACGACTCGGTGACGATCGGCGGCGAGGCCACCGACCTGTCCGCCTGGGCCGGTCTCGGGAAGCGTTCCCCGCTGCTGGCGGCGTGTTTCACGGTGTTCCTGCTGGCGTTCGCGGGCATTCCGCTGACCTCCGGCTTCACCGGGAAGTTCGCGCTGTTCACGGCGGCGATCGACGGCGGCGCCTGGCCGCTGGTGATCGTCGGGGTGATCGCCTCGGCGGCGGCGGCGTTCTTCTACGTGCGTGTCATCGTCCTGATGTACTTCAGCGAGCCGCTCCGGGACGAGGTGTCCGGTCCGGTCGTGGTCGTGCCCTCGCCGATGACCACGATCGCGCTCACCGTCTCGGTGGCGCTGACGATCGCGCTCGGCGTGCTCCCGCAGATCGCGCTGGACCTCGCGAACAAGGCGGCGTACTTCGTGCAGTAGCCCGGCCACGCACAGCGACGCCCCGGACCGCTTCGGCGGTCCGGGGCGGTCGTTTTTCCTCTTTCGCCGAGCAAAGCACCGGCGCGGTACGGTGACCGGCCGGGGTGCCTCTTGCTCGAAAGTGCTGCCAGATAACCTAGGACCAACCTGTGAAGCATCTTTTGACGAACGAGCGCGACCCCGACCGACCGCCCACCACCGCCCGACCTGGAAGGCCGCCGCAGTGAGTACTCCCGGCACGCTGACCCCGCCGCTTCATCAGACGTCGTCGGGCTGGGGTCCGTTCGCAATCGCCATGCAGCAGGACGAGGCCCTGTCCGTGGCCCTCAAGGACGGCCTGCTGCGCGTGGAGGAGGTGCTGCTGGAGTACACCCGCAGCGACCACGCCTACATCAGCGAGATCACCTCGCACCTGGCCCAGGCCGGCGGCAAGCGCACCCGGCCGCTGCTGGTGCTGCTGGCCGCGCAGTTCGGCGACGCGGCCCGCGCCGGCGTCGTCGAGGCCGCCGTGGTGATCGAGCTGACCCACCTGGCCACGCTCTACCACGACGACGTCATGGACGAGGCGGCCCTGCGCCGCGGCGTGGCCTCGGCGAACCAGCGCTGGGACAACTCGCTGGCCATCCTGTCCGGCGACTTCCTGTTCGCCCGCGCCTCGACCCTGCTCTCCGAGCTGGGACCGGACGCCGTCCGGATCCAGGCGGAGACCTTCGAGCGTCTGGTGAGCGGCCAGATCTCCGAGTCGGTGGGCCCGAAGAACGGCCAGAACCCGGTGGACCACCACCTGGAAGTCCTGGCCGGCAAGACCGGCTCGCTGATCGCCACCGCCGCCCGCTTCGGCGCCATGTTCGCCGGCTGCACCGCGGAGCAGGAACGCATACTGGCGGACTTCGGCGAACTGTTCGGCGTCGCCTTCCAACTCTCCGACGACCTCCTGGACATCGCCTCGGAATCCGAGCAGTCCGGCAAGACCCCCGGCATCGACCTCCGCGAAGGTGTCCACACCCTCCCGATGCTGATCGCCCTGGCGATGGACGGCTCAGCCGACCCCGAGACCGCCCGCCTGCAGGACCTCCTGCACACCGACCTGTCGACCGACGACGCCGCCTTCGACGAGGCGCTGGCACTCCTGCGCGCGCACCCGAGCATGGGACAGGCCCGGGACGTCGTGCGCGGATACGCGGAGAAGGCGAAGTCGGTGCTGGAGCCCCTGCCGGAGGTGCCGGCGAAGGAAGCGCTGCGCGCGGTGTGCGACGTGGTGATCTCGCGGACGGTGTAGCGCCGCGGAACTCTTGAGCTGAGCCAAGAGCGCGCCGACGACGGGATGTCGTCGGCGCGCTTTTTCGTGGGTCCGGCGGGCTTTCAGCTCGGCGTGTCGATGAACTCGGTGAGGGTCATGTCGAAACTACCGGGTGCTTCGTGTTCGGCTTGTCAGCGCGCTTTTTGCGAGCCCCGGCAAGCTTTCAGCCCAGCGCGTCGATGAACTCGATGAGGATCATGTCGAAACTACCGGGTACTCCGTGTTCGGCTCGTCGGCGCGCTTTTTCGTGGGTCCGGCGGGCTGTCAGTTCAGCGTGTCGATGAACTCGGTGAGGGTCATGTCGAAACCATCGGGCGCTCCGTGTTCGGCTCGGCGGCGCGCCTTTTTTTGTGGGTCCGGCGGGCTGTCAGTTCAGCGCGTCGATGAACTCGGTGAGGGTCATGTCGAAACCATCGGGCGCTCCGTGTTCGGCTCGGCGGCGCGCCTTTTTTTGTGGGTCCGGCGGGCTGTCAGTTCAGCGCGTCGATGAACTCGATGAGGATCATGTCGAAACTACCGGGTACTCCGTGTTCGGCTCGTCGGCGCGCCTTCTTTGTGAGTCCGGCGGGCTTTCAGCTCAGCGTGTCGATGAACTCGGTGAGGATCATGTCGAACTCCTCGGGGTGCTCCATGTTCGGGTAGTGCGCGGCGTCGGCGATCGTGACCGTGCGGGCGCCGGTTACGCCGGCGGCGAGGCGTTCGGCGTTGTGCCGGTGGTCGTCGGAGTCGGCGCCGCCGATCACCGCCAGGAGCGGGATGCTCAGGTGTGCGGCGCGGGCCCAGGTGTTCTCGGCGTGGCTGGACCAGTCCTTGGTGTCCGTGTGTTTGGCCCAGGTCTTGGCTGTCATCTCGGCGATCAGCGCCGGGATCGCGGGGTCCAGGTCGGCCGGGTCGCGGTGCGGGCCGGTGGTGAGGGAGTTCCAGATCTTCAGGGCGCCCGCGACGTCGCCGGCGGACAGCGGCGGCCAGATCGCCGCCAGGGTCCGCGCGGTCCAGCCGTCGGCGAATTCCGGTTCGCTGGTGCCCGCGCCGCTGACCACGAGCGCGCGGACCAGCTCGGGGTGTTCCAGGGCGGTGTCGGTCGCGGTCGCGGCGCCCATCGAGACGCCGACCAGGATCGCCGGGCCGGCGTCGAAGTGGCGGATCAGGGCCGCGACGTCGTCGGTGTGCCGGAACGGGGCGGCGGCGACGGTGCTGTCGCCGTGGCCGCGGGCGTCGGGAGCGACGGTGCGGAAGTCCGCGGGAAGGCTCTGCAGCTGCGCGTTCCACTGGCGGTGGTCGAGGAAGCCGCCGTGGAGGAGCACGACGAGCGGGCCGCTGCCCTCGTCGCGGTAGGCCAGCCGGCCGCCGTCGGGCAGGGACACGGAGTGCGTCGCGTTCATGACACCCAAGGTGCCATTCTCGCGGCAGGTTGGCAACCCAGGTGTCATAATGAAGCCGTGCCCGAGGAACCGCTGCCGCCCGAGGAACTCGCCGCGCGGCTCGCCGAGATCTACCTGCTGGTCGGACCGCTGTACCGGCGCGTCCTGCGCAAGGTCGAGCTGGGCGAGGAGATCGAGGGCATCGGCGTCGGAGTGCGCGCGGTGCTGGACATGCTGCGCCTGGCCGGCCCGATGACCGTGCCGCAGATGGGCCGCGCGCAGGCACTGAGCCGGCAGTTCGTGCAGCGCACGGTGAACGACGCCGCCGCGCGCGGCCTGGTCGAGGCCGTCCCGAACCCGGCGCACCGCCGCTCGTCGCTGATCCGCCTCACCGACCCCGGCCGCGCCGCCATCGAGGCCGTGATCGCCCGCGAGCGCGGATTGCTCGGCCAGGTCGGCGGCGCACTGACGCGGGGCGACGTGGACGCCTGTGTCAAGGTGCTGTCGAGCATGCTGGCGGCGGTGTCCGACGTCGAGGTGGACGGGGAGTAAGCGGCCTAGGCCTGTGCGACGGCCGCCGTCGCGGCGTCGGCTTCAACCTCAGCCTCCGCCAGCGGGACCTGAGTCGAAGCGGCTCGCCCGGGGCGCCTCCGGGCATTCCGCAGCGCGTCCACCGTCAGCAGCACCAGCGCGAGCCAGACGATCAGGAAGCCGGCCAGCCGGGCCGGCGGCACCGACTCGTGCTGCACCAGCACGCCGCACAGGAACTGCAGGATCGGCGCCAGGAACTGAAGGAGTCCGACCACCGACAGGGGCAGCCGGTTGGCCGCCGCGCCGAAGCAGATCAGCGGGACGACCGTGACCGGGCCGGCGAGGATCAGCAGGCCGGTGTTGCCGGCGCCGTGGTGCGCGAAGTCCAGCGTGCCCTGGCTTGCGAGCCACACCAGGTAGCCGATCGCCGGGAGGAACTGCAGGGTGGACTCCACCGCCATCGCCTCGGCCGCCGGTACCGCCGCGAGCTTCTTCAGCAGCCCGTAGGTCCCGAAGCTGCACGCCAGCACCAGGGCGATCCACGGCGCCTTGCCGTACCCGACGGCCAGCACCAGTACCGCGACCGCGCCGATCCCCACCGCGGCCCACTGGAGCCGCCGCAGGCGCTCGCGCAGCAGGAAGACCCCGAACAGCACGGTCACCAGCGGGTTGATGAAGTACCCGAAGGCGGTGTCGACGGTGTGGCCGTGGTTCACCGACCAGATGTAGACGAACCAGTTGACGGAGATCGCGACGGCCGCCGCCGCGAGCAGTGCCACCTTGCGCGGCGTCCGCACGATCTCGCGGACCCACCCCCAGCGCGCCACCCCGTCCGGCACGCGCCGCAGGGCCAGCAGTATCAGCACGGCCAGCAGCGACCACGCCATCCGGTGCGCGAGGATCTCGCCGGCTCCCGCGGGCTCCAGCAGCGGCCAGTAGAGCGGGAACAGTCCCCACGCCCCATACGCCGCGATCCCGAACCCCACCCCGAGCCGCCGCTCAGCGGCGCTCCCGCTGTCTTCCATGAGGGACACAATAGGGCGGTGAGCTGGCTCTGTCACAGGTAGATCGCGGGTTGGACTGTTACCGATACGGGCGACCGCCAAGGCGCCTGCGCGCAGACCGCCGCCGGCACAGCGAAGCGCCCCCGGACCCCAGGTCCGAAGGCGCTCCGCAGCGTCGGGTAGCGCGCCGCAGTACCGTGCGACGAGCCGCTACTCGTCGTCCCCGTACTCGCGCGGCAGCAGCTTGTAGGTCGGGTTCGCCATCGCCAGGTGGCCCTCCATCTCGCCGACCATGCCCTCGGCGCGCATGATCGCGCCGGGCTCGATGCCGGGGATGGAGCGGCGGCCGTAGAAGACCAGCGTGATGCCGCCGGAGGCGTCGTACAGCTCGGCCTCCAGGGCGGGGGAGCCCTTCACCGGGGACACCGCGACCGAGCGGATGCGGCCCTCGACCGCGGCGCGCTGGCGCCACTGGACCGTGGAGATCGCGCTGACCGGGACCGGCACGCCGTGGCCGGGGTCCGGGACGCTGGCGCATTCGGCGTCCAGCAGCATCTTCTTCGTGGAGCGGGGCTTGGCCGCGGTGGGAGCGGCCGCGTCGCCGGCGTTGGCCCGGGGCTTGCGGCCCTTCGAGGCCAGCTCCAGCTCCTCGATCGCCTCGACCACGTCGAAGGGCACGATCGTGGCCACCACGTGCGGCAGCGTCGACAGCACCTCGGCCAGGCGGTCGGCGGTGCGGTCGTGCAGCAGACGCCCGACGACCGGGGAGTACGTGCGCCGCGGGAGCAGCACGGTCACCTCGTAGCCGTCGGCGGTCTCGCGCGCCGCGAGCTCCATCGCCGCGCGGCGGATGCGGCGGTCGGGGACCTCGATGACCTCCAGCGGGATGTCCGCGGCCTGCGAGGCGTCCCACTGGTTGCGCAGCTGCTCGGCGTAGAGGTTGTCGACCATCAGGTGGACGGCGCGGACCTCGGTCGGGCGCAGCGAGCGGGCGTAGCGCAGCGTCTTGATGACCGCCAGGTCGACCGAGTCGACCAGGACCATCACCGAGGTCTGGGTCCGGGTCGGCAGCTCGGCCGAGGCCGGCGCCTTGGCCAGCGCCTCGGCCTCGCGCCGGTAGCGCTTGTTCAGCTGGATCAGGCCGAAGACCGCCGGCGGGAAGACGATCACGACCATCCACGCGCCCTCGGTGAACTTCACGGTCGCGAAGATCACCACGACCGCGAACGACATCACGCACGCCGAGCCGGCCACGTACAGCTTCCACCAGCGGTGCGGCTCGTTGCGCGTCCAGTGGTACTTCACCAGGCCCGCCGAGGCCATCACGAAGCCGGTGAACACCCCGATCGCGTACAGCGCGACCAGCGAGGTCAGGTTGCCGCCGGTGCCCACGAGCAGCACCAGCGACAGGATCGTGAGCACGATGATGCCGTTGGAGAACGCCAGCCGGTGCCCGCGGACCAGGAACTGCCGGGGCAGGAAGTTGTCCTCGGCGACGAAGGAGGTCAGGAACGGGAAGCCGTTGAAGGAGGTGTTGCCGCCGGTGTACAGGATCAGCGCCGTGGCCAGCTGCACCAGGGTCAGCATCACCGTGCCGAAGCCGTGCCCGCCCCAGGTGAGCTTGGTGATCTGGGCCAGCACGGTCGGGTTGCCGCTGGTGTAGGGGTCGGTCTGGAGCTGCCAGGCCAGGATCGAGATGCCCAGGACCAGCGAGCCCAGCGCGGTCGACATCCAGACCATCGTCTTGGCGGCGTTCCTGCCGGCCGGCTTCTTGAACACCGACACGCCGTTGGAGATGGCCTCCAGGCCGGTCAGCGAGGAGCCGCCGTTCGCGAAGCCCTTCAGGATCCACAGGACCGCCGTGACCTGGAACAGCGTGCCGGTGTAGGTGCCCAGGCCGAGCGCGCCGTTGGCCTGGTCGTGGATGCTCGTGGAGTCCGCCAGCCCGCCGGTGGCCAGTTTGACCAGCCCGACCGCCACGGTCAGCCCGGCCATCCCGATGTAGAAGTAGGCCGGGACGGCGAAGGACCGGCCGGCCTCGCGGATGCCGCGCAGGTTGCCGAAGCACAGCAGGATGATCACGAAGACCGACAGGTAGATCTTCCAGCTGTCGATGTTGACGTGGAAGGTGAAGGTCATCCAGGACGCGATGGCGTCGGTCCCGGCGGCGATCTGCACCGCCACCGTCACGATGTAGTCGATGAGCAGGGCGACCGCGGCGATCTGGGCGACCTTCTGCCCGAAGTTCTCGCGGGCCACCACGTAGGCGCCGCCGGCCTTGGTGTAGTGCCGGACGACGTCGCGGTAGCACAGCGTCAGCAGGAGCAGCAGGCCCAGGATCACCCCGGTGACCGGCATGACCAGGATGAAGCCCACGGTGCCGAAGTAGGGCACGAGCTGGGTCAGCATCTGCTCGGTGCCGTAGGCCGAGGAGGACACGCAGTCCGGCGCCAGCACGCCCAGCGCGATCGGGTTCGACAGCTTCTCGCCGTGCAGTTGGTCGTTCACCAGCGGCGTGCCGAGCAGGCGCTTCTTGACCCGGTAGCCCAGGCTCTCCGGGAGGTTGACGTCCGGCGCCAGCGCCCCGGGAGTGGCGACCGGTACCCCAGCGGCCCCCGAGCGAGCCCGTTTCGGCTCGGCCGTGCTGGTACTGCTCATCGCGAAGTGCCTCATTTCGGCGGGATCCAAGGTCCAACATGGTCCCTATGCCCATGCCGAAGGTCTGTCCTATCACCTCCGTGATCAGATCATCCAACTTCAGGGCGTTTGCATTTCGTTTGCACCAGCGCGAACGCCCCTGCCCGCGAGCGGGAGGGGCGTTCGCCGATCATGAGCCGTACGGGTGCGACCAGGGCCGTCGCACCGCGGTCGGACTCAGCGCCGGGTGAGGGCCGAACGGGGGAGTGTCATCGACCTCTCACGCTCACTCACGGAGTTCTCACGCGATGGTCCACGTGTCGGACCCCGTCAGGAGTTCGGCGAGCTTGCCCGAACCCAGGGTCCGCGCGGCCTCGTCGAGCTGTTCGGCCATCAGGGTGTCGTAGGTCGGCCGGGTGACGTCCCGGAAGACGCCGATCGGCGTCGGCGAGAGCGTGGCCGGGTCCGGCAGCCGGGACAGCGCGAAGGCCAGGTCCGGCTCCGGGGCGTGGGCGTCGTGCACCAGCACCGCGTCCCCGGCCTGCTCCAGCGGGACCACCTTCAGCGTGGCGTCGGGCATGCGGACGATGCCGTAGCGCTCGTCCTCGGGTCCGAACGCGATCGGCTGCCCGTGCTCCAGCCGGATCAGGTGCCGGTCCCGGACGGAGTTGTCCTTCAGGTTCTCGAAGGCGCCGTCGTTGAAGATGTTGCAGTTCTGGTAGATCTCGATCAGCGCCGTGCCCTCGTGCTCGGCCGCGGCCTGCAGCACCGAGGTCAGGTGCTTGCGGTCGGAGTCGATGGTCCGGGCCACGAAGGTGGCCTCGGCGCCCAGGGCGAGCGAGACCGGGTTGAACGGGGCGTCCAGCGACCCGTACGGCGTGCTCTTGGTGATCTTGCCCTGCTCGGAGGTCGGCGAGTACTGGCCCTTGGTCAGCCCGTAGATCCGGTTGTTGAACAGCAGGATCTTCAGATTGACGTTCCGGCGCAGCGCGTGGATCAGGTGGTTGCCGCCGATGGACAGCGCGTCGCCGTCGCCGGTCACCACCCACACCGACAGGTCGGGCCGGGAGGAGGCCAGGCCGGTGGCGATCGCCGGGGCGCGGCCGTGGATGGAGTGCATCCCGTAGGTGTTCATGTAATACGGGAAACGCGAGGAGCAGCCGATCCCGGAGACGAAGACGATGTCCTCCCGGGCGATGCCCAGGGAGGGCATGAACCCCTGGACCGCGGCCAGGATCGCGTAGTCCCCGCAGCCGGGGCACCAGCGCACTTCCTGGTCGGTCTTGAAGTCCTTGGTCGTGAGTTTCAGCAGTTCCGGCATTTCACACCCCCGCCTGTTCGGTCTTGTCCACGGTGTCCGCCCCGATCAGGTTCTTGATCACCCCGGCCAGCTCGGCGGCCTTGAACGGCAGGCCGCGCACCTGGTTGTAGCCGACCGCGTCCACGAGGTAGCGGGCACGGACCAGCATCGAGAGCTGTCCGAGGTTCATCTCGGGAATCAGGACTCTGTCGTACTCCTTCAGTATGCGCCCGAGATTGGCCGGGAAGGGGTTCAGATGCCGCAGGTGCGCGTGCGCGACCGGCTGCCCGTCGCGGCGGACCTGGCGGCAGGCGGCCTGGATCGGGCCGTAGGTCGACCCCCAGCCCAGGACCAGGATCCCCGCCTGGCCGGAGGGGTCGTCGACCTCCAGGTCCGGGACGTCGATCCCGGCGACCTTGGCCGCGCGCGTGCGCACCATCAGGTCGTGGTTCGCCGGGTCGTAGGAGATGTTGCCGGTGCCGTCCTGCTTCTCGATGCCGCCGATCCGGTGCTCCAGGCCGGCGGTGCCCGGGATGGCCCACGGCCGGGCCAGCGTCTGCGGGTCGCGCAGGAAGGGCCAGAACACCTCGCTGCCGTCCTCGAGCACCTTGTTCGGGCCGGCGGCGAAGTTCGGGGCGATCACCGGCAGGTCCGCGACGTCCGGGATGTGCCAGGGCTCGGAGCCGTTGGCCAGGTAGCCGTCGGAGAGCAGGAACACCGGGGTGCGGTACGTGACGGCGATCCGCGCGGCCTCCAGGGCGGCGTCGAAGCAGTCGGCCGGGGAGCGCGGTGCCACGATCGGCACCGGCGCCTCGCCGTTGCGCCCGAACATGGCCAGGAACAGGTCGGACTGCTCGGTCTTGGTCGGCAGGCCGGTGCTCGGGCCGCCGCGCTGGATGTCGCAGATGATCAGCGGCAGCTCCAGGCTCACCGCCAGGCCGATGGTCTCGCCCTTGAGCGCGATGCCGGGCCCGGAGGTCGTGGTGACCCCCAGCGCGCCGCCGAAGCTGGCGCCCAGGGCCGCGCCGATGCCGGCGATCTCGTCCTCGGCCTGGAAGGTCCGCACGCCGTGGTTCTTGTGCTTGCTCAGCTCGTGCAGGATGTCCGAGGCCGGGGTGATCGGGTAGGCGCCCAAAAACATCGGCAGCCCGCTCTGGTGGCTGGCCGCGATCAGGCCGTAGGCCAGGGCCAGGTTGCCGTGGATGTTCCGGTACGTGCCCTTGGGCATCGGCGCCGGGGCGATCTCGTAGGAGACGACGAAGTCCTCGGTCGTCTCCCCGTAGTTCCAGCCGGCCCGGAACGCCGCCACGTTCGCCGCCGCTATGGCCGGCTTCTTGGCGAACTTGCGCTCCAGGAACGCCAGCGTGGCCTCGGTCGGCCGGTGGTACAGCCAGGACAGCAGGCCGAGCGAATACATGTTCTTCGCCCGCTCGGCGTCCTTGCGGGAGATGTCGTGGCCCTCGAGGACCTTCACCGTCTGCGTGGTCAGGGCGACCCTGTGCACCTTGTAGCCGTCCAGCGAGCCGTCCTCCAGCGGGTCGGCGGCGTAGCCGACCTTGGTCAGCGCGCGGGGGGTGAACTCGTCGGTGTTGACGATGATCGTGCCGCCGCGCGGGACGTCCTTCAGGTTCGCCTTCAGCGCCGCCGGGTTCATCGCCACCAGCACGTCCGGCGCGTCGCCGGGGGTGAGGATGTCGTGGTCGGCGAAGTGCAGCTGGAAGGCGGACACGCCGGGCAGGGTCCCGGCCGGGGCCCGGATCTCGGCAGGGAAGTCGGGCAGCGTCGACAGATCGTTGCCGAACGCCGCGGTCTCGGAGGTGAACCGGTCACCGGTGAGCTGCATTCCGTCGCCGGAGTCGCCGGCGAAACGGATGATGACCCGGTCTACCTTCTCAACCTGCTTGGTCATGGGAAACCCGCCCTGTTGTGAGAAGTGTGTCGTTACCCGCACTACCAATGCTACGGCGGGTAAGTTTCCCCGAGCTGTAGTGGGATTGCTCGGATGTCTTACAACGCGGAACCGCGGTGAAAGAGATGTAAAGACGGGCGGGTCGCCTGGCGGCGCCCACCCATGATCGGCTAATGCGGTCCCGGCCCGGGCCGAAGCCCGGGCCGACGATGCCCTCCGGAGCCGCGCCGGAGTCGATATCCACAGGTCAGGGCCGTCCCAGTGCCCGGTAGGTCCAGCCGGCCGCGCGCCACGCCGCCGCGTCCAGCGCGTTGCGGCTGTCGATGATCCGGGTGTTGCGGACTTGCACACCGACCGCCGCCGGGTCAAGGTCCCGGAACTCCTGCCACTCCGTGAGGTGCAGGATCACGTCGGCCTGCTCCGCGGCCTCCATCGCCGATCCGGCGTAGGACAGGGTCGGGAACATCTTGCGCGCGTTGTCCATCGCCTTCGGATCGTAGACGGTGACCTGCGCGCCCTGCAGGTTTATGGACGCCGCGACGTTCAGCGCGGGGGAGTCGCGGATGTCGTCGGACTCCGGCTTGAACGCCGCGCCCCAGACCGCGACGCGCTTGCCGAGCAGCGAGCCGTCGCACTGTTCGCGGGCCAGGTCCACGGTCCGGGCCCGGCGCCGCATGTTGATGGCGTCGACCTCCTTGAGGAAGGCCAGCGCTTGGTCCACCCCGAGCTCGCCGGCCCGGGCCATGAACGCCCGGATGTCCTTGGGCAGGCAGCCGCCGCCGAAGCCCAGGCCCGGCACCAGGTAGCGGCCGCCGATGCGCGGGTCGTGGGACAGCGCCTCGGACAGCTGCATGACGTCGGCGCCGGCCGCCTCGCACACCTCTGCCATGGCGTTGATGAAGGAGATCTTGACCGCGAGGAAGGAGTTCGCCGAGACCTTGACCAGCTCGGCGGTCGGGAAGTCGGTGACCACCAGCGGCACGTCCTCCTCGAGCAGCCGGCCGTAGACCTGGCGCAGCGCCGCCTCGGCCTCGGGCGAGCGCACGCCGATCACCAGGCGGTCGGGGTGCAGCGTGTCCTCCACGGCGTGGCCCTCGCGCAGGAACTCGGGGTTCCACGCCAGCTCGGCGTCCGGCGCGAGCTCGGCGATCCGCTCGGCCAGCCGCGCGGCGGTGCCGACCGGGACCGTGGACTTGCCGACCAGCAGCGTGCGGCCCTGGTGCGCGACGGCCCGGGCCACGGCTTCGAACGCGGCGTCGACATAGGTCATGTCGGCGGCGTACTCGCCCTTCTTCTGCGGCGTGCCGACGCAGACGAAGTGCACCGCGCCCTCGCCGGCCCACGCGGCCAGCTCGGCGTGGTCGGAGGTGAAGGACAGGCGGCCGGCGGCGATCTGCGCGCGCAGCACCTCCTGCAGTCCCGGCTCGTAGAACGGGACGCGGCCGGAGGCCAGGGCGGCGACCTTCTCCACGTCCACGTCCAGGCCCATCACCTCGAAACCGAGCTCGGCCATGCAGGCGGCGTGGGTGACACCGAGGTACCCGGTGCCGATCACGGTGATCCGCACGTGTGTCTCCGATCTTGATGGGATGTCCGGCGAACCACCCCAGGGTAGACGGACAATCTATGGAGGTCCGCCGGGTGCGCGCCAGGGCTCCGGCGCGGGGGGAGTGAAAGCCGGGTTTCGCCGGGTTCTCTGAAACGGTTGAGCGGAGCGGTCGGGCCCCGCGGTCCTGACGGGCGATTCAGGGCCCTGACAGGTGATCACGCCTCGTAGGCGACTAAGGCGCAACGGGTAGGCGAACAGATGTCCGTGGCGGGACTTTTCCTGACTCTCGGCCGGTCCCCCGCACCTAGATTGATCGCTCGAGGAACCTCACAATCGAGCTCGAGTGTTGGGCGGAATGCCGTGGACACTGTTCGGGACGAGAGCGGTCGGGTGCTCGTGGACCGTGCCGAGAACGGGCGCTACCGCTGGCGGGCGAAGGCGGGCAACGGACGGATCGTGGCCATCTCCGCCCCCGCGTACTCCGGGATCGACGAAGCCCGCCGGGCCTACTCGCGCCTGCGCCGCGAGGCGCCGACCCTGGCGGCGCGCATCAGCCACGTGAAGGACGGAGCCGGCTGGACCTGGGTGCTCCAGTCGTCCAGCGGAACCCCGCTGGCGCGGTCCATCCGCTCCTACGAGCGTTACGCGACCTGCCAGATAGCGGTCGCCAAGTTCCTGGCCCTGCTGGCCGCCTCAGACGCCTGAGATGCCGGCCGCCCTGGTGGTGCGATCGGCGCAGGACGGGGAGCTGACCTGGGTCCTGCTGGCGGCCAACGGCCGTCCGCTGGCGCGTTCAGCAAGCGCTTACCGTACCGACGAGGCGCTGGTCGCGGCCTGGCGCGAGCTGGTCGTCGACCGCGACGCGCTCAGCATCCGGCTGGGCCGCGACGGGAGCGGGCCGGACTGGTGGTGGACAGCGGCGCTCCCCGCGCGCAGCACCGGCGGCCCGGGCGGGCGCGGGCGCCGCGGTGGGACCGGTCCGGGAGACGGGGCGGTGGTGGCGCGCAGCGCGCGCGGATACCTGCGTCCGGACCAGTGCCGGAGCGGGGCTTCGGGATTCCTCAGCGCCCTGTCGGGATTCTCGAGCCGACTTCGGTGAACGAGGGGTGTCCGAAGCGGTCCCCGGGCGCCACCGCGGGAGACAATCGGCGTGCCGCGCCGATCGCGCGGGCAGGGCCGTGCGGCTCCGTGGCCAGCGGCCATGCGGCCGGCGTAGAGCGCCGCACGGCCGGAACGGTCGGTGAGACGGTAGTGACAATGCGTCATACCGCGCCGAGAGTGAGTACCGTGTACCCCTTTATCGCAGGCGTCTGATTCGCCCGTTTGGGCGCAGGTGAACGCGAACCCCCGAAGGCGGCACCGTCGCGCCACTGCCGGAAGCACACGAGGTGTCGCAGCTCTCTGTTTCAGAGTTCGCACATGCCTTCCCGCCTGGGGCGATGTGCCCTGCGGCTGGGCTGTGTCCAGAGCCTGACCCCCGGCCTGCCTCTGGCCGTCGCGGCAGCGGTCGGCGAATCTCGTTCCCGCAAGGACCAGTCCCCCTTGCAGGAGGAAAGCAATGCGCTCTGTCACCCGTAAGTTCGCCATGGCCTCGGCGATCGCCGCGGCCAGCCTCGGCGTCGCGATCGCGTCCCTGGGCCCGGCCGCCGCGGACCCGCCCTCGGGCACCACTCCGGCCTCGACCGACATCGTCTCCACCGGCTCGGACACCATCCAGGCGTTCGACAACGGCCTGTCGGCCGCGTACAACGCGACCAGCCCGGCTTCGAAGTACTACAGCTGGGACGCGACCCCGGCCGGCAGCATCGTCCCGAAGACCGGCGCGGCCACCATCGCCCGGCCGAACGGCTCCGGCGCGGGCATCACCGCGCTGAACAGCAACACCAGCGCCACGGTCGACATCGCGCGCTCCTCGCGCGGCCCGAACACCGGCAGCACCGACTGGTTCATCCCGTTCGCCACCGACGCGGTGGGCTGGTCGGCCTACACCGGCGGCCACGCCCCGTCGAACCTGACGAGCGCGGAGCTCAAGGGCATCTACAACTGCACCTACACGAAGTGGAACGCCCTGCCGACGGACCCGACCACGTCCACCGACACCATCCAGGTCTTCCTGCCGCAGACCAGCTCGGGCACCCGGGCGTTCTTCCTGGCCGCGCTGGGCATCACCGCGACCAGCGAGCCGTGCTGGCAGACGGTGACGCCGGAGGAGAACGAGGGCACCGACGCGGCGTTCGCCGGCAACACCGACGCCATCTACCCCTACTCCCTGAGCCACTACGTCGGCCAGGTCTACGACGGCAAGGGCAGCGGCTCCGACGAGCCCGGCGCGCTGGACGCGCTGCGCTCGCTGGACAGCGTTCCGCAGATCGACACCGCGAACAAGGTGTGGAACTCCAACCTGTCGCTGACCTACACCCGCAACGTGTACCACGTCGTGCGCCAGGCCGACTGGGCCAACGCGACCGAGGGCCCGCGTCTGAAGGCGCTGCTGAACCGCTCGGCCGCCGGCGGCTGGCTGTGCGCGAACGGCAGCACCCTGATCAGCAGCTACGGCTTCCACGCTCTGGCGAGCGGCTGCGGCACCCTGCAGCCGGGCATCTGAGCACAGCCGTCAGCACCCTGGCGCCGGTGACCACCGGGTCGCCAGGGGTCTGAGTACCACCGGTCCCCCCGGGATCTGAGCACCACCGGGCCCGTCGGAGCCGTCCACGGACGAACCGGCGGGCCCGGCCCATCGGGAAAACCCTTCGCCCGTTGTTCTCATTCTTTCTCGGTCAGTCCTGCAGACCAGACCAGACTTTCCAAGGAGTCCCCATGAACCGCAACGCCCTGCGTGCGCTCCTGCCCGCCGCCGCCCTGGCCGCGACCGTCGTCGCGCTCCCGTCGGCGAGCGCGACCGGCACCCCGGCCTCCGGTTCGGTCACCGTGACCGCCACGAACGCCTTCCTCACCCAGGAACTCCGCGCCGGCATCGCCGAGGTGCCGCTGCCCTCCGCCACCGGCGGCTACAGCAGCACCGCCGGCGGCACCGCCACCTTCCCGGTCACCGGCGGCGACGCCGTCCTGCCGCGGTTCGTCGGCAGCATCACCCTCGGCGGCGGGCTGGCCTTCGCCGACGGGCTGACCGGCAAGATCATCTGCTTCCACCAGGTGGCCTTCGGCGGCGACACCCAGGCGCTAACCGCCGTGCCGGACGGCCAGAGCACGCCGGTGACCCTGTTCGTGCTCGGCGACAACACCGTGGGCAGCGGCGTCGGCGTCACCCCGCAGACCCTGACCGGCGACGCCGACCTCGACCCCAGCGGCGCGGCGTACCTGGACCAGGCGCTGCACACCTCGTTCTTCACCGGCGGCCAGATCGTCGGCTCGCTGAGCGTCACCTTCACCCCGGCCTCCTGAAGCACCCCCGCCCCGGCCGCGAGCCGGCACCGGTGACACCCGGGGCCGGCTGGCGGTCGACCAGCGTTTCCGCCTTGGCCGCCTCCCGGCCGGGCTGCCGTCGCCCTCGGGCGGGCGAATGTATGCGTCCCCTGATTTTCTCACCCGGAGGTTCTCCCATGTCGCCCCGTGAAGCGGGACTCCGGCGCCGGCCAGGACTGCGCGCCTACTGCGCCGCGGTGCTCGCCTGGACCGTCACGTTCATGACGGCCCTGGTCCTGTTGCCTCCGAGTGCGCACACGACCGCCGTCGCCCACGCCGACAGCACCAGCGTCACCGTCCAGGGACCCCAGAGATACGACCCCGGGACCGGGGCGCTGGGCGCTCACGGGACCGTGACCGTCTCCCAGACCCGGAACCTGGTGGACCAGATGGTCCACGTCTCCTGGACCGGATTCACGCCGAGCACCGACGGCGCCTACGTGGTCGTGGGCCAGAGCGGGAGCTGGAACGTGGTCCACTACCCGGTGGTCGTCTACGAATGCCGCGGCGCCGACCCGAAGATCACCGACTGCTACGGCTCCTACCACTACGGCCAGAGCGCGGACGACACCAACGGCGAGGGATTCGTCCAGCCCGCGGTCGGGCCGGGCCTGCAGGCGCCGGACTACCCCACCAACGAGCAGGGGGCGGTCACCGCCGGCGACGCCACCGGCGGCCTGGACCTGGAGGTCTACACCGCCAGTCAGGCGCCGAGCCTGGGCTGCGACGCCGCCCACCAGTGCTCGATCGTCGTCGAGCCCAACTACGGCGGCGACGCCCTGGGCTTCAACACCGCGGACGGCTCGGCGAACTGCGCCGACCACTCCGCCGACGCCGGCTTGGGCGGTGAGGCGACCAACGTGACGTTCGGCAGCGTCGACTACACCGGCACCGGCTCCCAGAGCGGCGAGCAGTGCGCCTGGAACTACCGCACCGTCGTCCCGATCGACTTCGCCCCGGTACCGGGCTCCTGCGCGGCCAGCGCCACCGACGTGGTCGCCGAGGGCATGCCGATGCTGGACCGGGCGCTGACGCAGTGGGTGGTCGGCTCGTGCCTGGCCGGGAACACCCCGGTGACGGTCAACGCCAGCACCGACCTGACCGAGCCGGAGGCGCGCGGCGACTTCCTCGCCGGGGCTCCCGGCGCCGACGTGGCGTTCACCTCGCTGCCCGCGGACCCCGCGGCGAAGAGCGCGCGGCCCTACACCTATGTACCGGTGGGCAACACCGGGATCGCGATCGCGTTCTTCGTCGACGATCCGGTGACCGGCCTGCCCATCCGGACCATGAACCTCGACGCGCGGCTGGTCGCCAAGCTCCTGACCCAGTCCTATGACCTCGAGTACGTCCCGGGCCTGCTGTCCGACACCGCGTCGGTGGCGGGGAACCCGTCCTGCATCTTCGCCGACCCCGAGTTCCTCGCGCTGAACCCGACGGGCGGCGCCTTCACCTGGCCGAGCTGCCAGGACGTGACGGCGCTGAACACGCTGCCCATCGTGGCCGGCGGCAAGACCGACCTGGTGCGGGAACTGACGACGTGGATCATGTCCGATCCCGACGCCCGGTCCTTCCTGGCCGGCAGCCCCGACCCGTGGAAGATGCACGTCGACACCTTCTACCGAAGCTCTAAGTACCCGTACCCGATCGACAGCCTGATCACCCAGGACTCCAGCGGGCCGCCGCTGGACCCGGCCACCGGCAAGCCGGTCGACCCCGCCGGCGGCCACCGGGACTACGGCCACCTCAAGGGCTTCGAGTGGAATCCCATCCAGTCCGGGCTCGACGAGGTCCTGCGACACCTGATCACGGCCACGCCGACCTGTATCACCCCGGATTACGACCCGGCCGTCGGCGGGCACGGCAAGTGCGCGGCCGAGCACATCGGCTCGCGCGGGGTGCTCGCCATCATGGACACCGGCCGCGCCGCCGCGTTCGACCTGCCGGCCGCGTCCCTGAAGAACGCCGCCGGCGCGTACGTCGCACCGACCGCGCCGGCCATGGCGGCCGCGGCCTCGGACTTCGTGACCGACCCCGCGACCGGCACGCAGTCGCTGCAGTGGGGGAACGCGGGTCCGGCCTACGCCGGCGACGCCGCCGCGTACCCGCTGACCGTCCCGGCGTACGCGATGGCACCGACCTCCGGCGTCTCGGCGGCCAAGGCCGCCTCCGTCGCGAACTTCCTGGCCGCGGTCACCGACAACCGCAGCGGCCAGCTCTCCGGCCAGGCGCCCGGCGAACTGGCTCCCGGGTACGTCGCGGACACAGCGGTCCAGTCGGTGCAGGCCGGTGTCGCGCTGACCAAGATCCGCGCGGCGGCGGGCCCCGCCGGACCGGCTTCCACGGTGACCGCCACCGGCCCGCCGACGACGTCCGGCAACCAGGTGCTCACCCCCGTCACCGTCTCGAAGAACGGCACCACATCGGTGTCCTACCTCACCAGCACGCTCGGCGGCGGTACCGGTGGCACCGGCGGCATCGGCGGCACCGGGTCCGGTGGCTCCGGCTCCTCGTCGAAGGGTGCTGTCGCCGGCGGCAGCAGCGGTCCCACCCGCAGCATCACCGGCTCAACCGCTGCGGCCTCGGTGGGCAGCGCCAAAGCGGACACCGCGGGCTTCGGGCGGCTGGTGCTGCCGATCCTGCTGATCGTCGGCCTGGTGCTGATGGCTGCCGGACCGGCGGCGCTGATGCTGTCCTCCGGGACCGCCGGCGCCAGAATCCGAGCGCTGTGGCCGCGATCCTCGCGCCGGTTCGGCCGGTGAGCGCATGACGACCGCCGACACCGCACTCGCCGACGATCTGCTCGCGCCGCCTCCCGAGGGCGAAGACATCCCCCTCCGCATCGTCCCGGGGGTGTCCCGGGGCGACCGGATCTTCCGGATCGTCTTCCGGACCGCGGGCCTGTCCGTGTTCGCGATCATGGGGCTGATCGCGCTGTTCCTGCTCACCCGGGGCGCCCAGGCGCTGCGGGCCACCGGTTGGTCCTTCCTCACCGAGCGGCGATGGCAGACAGCCACGCACCGGTTCGGCGTCGGCGCGGTGCTGCCGGACGGGATCATCATCGCGGTCGTCGCGCTGGTGATCGCGGTACCGGTGGCGTTGTCCGCGGCCGTGTTCATCTCCGAATACGCGCCCTCTGGGCTGCGGCGGACGCTGATCTCGCTGGTCGACCTGATGGCGGCGGTGCCGAGCATCGTCTACGGCTTGTGGGGGCTGGTGTTCCTCACGCCGCGGATCATCGGGTTCGAGCGCTGGGTGAGTACGCACCTGGGCGGGGCGCTGCCCTTCCTGAAGGTGCGCAATCCCGAGATCGGCGCGTCCTTCGCCCAGTCCGGCTTCATCGCCGGCGTCGTGGTCTCGCTGATGGTGATCCCGATCGTGTGCTCGCTGTCGCGCGAGGTCTTCTCGCAGGCGCCGACCGGGGAGCGGGAGGGCGCCTACGCGCTCGGCGCGACGCGGTGGGGAATGGTGCGGACCGTCGTGCTGCCCTTCGGCAAGGGCGGTGTGATCGGCGCGGTGATGCTCGGCTTCGGGCGGGCGATGGGCGAGACGATCGCGGTCGCGCTGATCATCTCGCCGGTGTTCGCCTTCACCTCGCACCCGTTGCAGGCCGGCAGCAACTCGATCCCCTCGCTGATCGCGCTGCGCTACAGCGAGTCCGACAAGTTGTCGCTGTCGGCGCTGATGGCCGCCGGGCTGGTGCTGTTCGCGATCACGCTGCTGATCAACATGATCGCCTCCGCGATCATCTCCCGTTCGCGCTCCGGCGCCGCGACCAATGAGTGAGAGGCCTGACGCGGCCATGACGCTGATCGATATCGCCGCGCCCGCCGGCGGCGAGGCGTACCTCGACGACGCCACCGGCCAGGTGCGCGTTCGTCCCGGTGCGCTCACCGCCGCCGACGCCGGCACGCTGGCCGGAGCCGCCGCCGGCGCGCTCGGCCTGGTCTGGCTGGTGTACGAGCGGATCATGCCGTGGTCCGGCGCCCTGGGGTTCTGGCTGTGCTGGTACGCGGCGTTCATCGTCTTCTACTGGGGCATCGCCCGTACCCAATGGGAAGCGCGCCACGTCCGCGAGAAGATCGCCGCGGCGCTGTTCACCGGAGCCGGGATCCTCATCCTGGTGGTGCTCGTCGACCAGGTCGCCTACGTGGCCTGGCGCGGGGAGAAGGCCGTCGGCCACGGCAACTTCCTGACCACTGACATGCAAAGGACCGGACCGCTGGACCCCTTGTCCTCCGGCGGGGTCCTGCACGCGATGATCGGCTCGCTGGAGCAGTTGGGTCTGGCGACGCTGTTCGCGGTGCCGCTGGGCATCTCGGCGGCGGTGTTCATGTCCGAGATCGGGGGGCGGCTGGCCGGTCCGGTCCGCACCGTGATCACCGCGATGACCGCGCTGCCCTCGATCGTGGCCGGGCTGTTCATCCTCGGCTCGGTGATCCTCACGCTGGGCTACGACCGCAGCGGTTTCGCCGCCTCGCTGGCGCTGACCGTGATGATGATGCCGATCGTCACCCGGGCGTCCGAGGTCGTGATCCGCATCGTCCCCCACACCCTGCGCGAGGCGTCCTACGCGCTGGGCGCGAGCCAGTGGCGCACGGTGTGGAACGTGGTGCTGCCCACCGCGCGCTCGGGGCTGACCACCGCGGTCCTGCTCGGCATGGCCCGCGCGGTCGGTGAGACCTCGCCGGTCCTGCTCACGGCCGGGTTCACCTCGGCCAAGAACGCGAACCCCTTCAGCGGACAGCAGGTCAGCCTGCCGCTCTACGTCTGGAGCTATGTCCGCTACCCCCAGGAGAGCATGAAGATCCGGGCCTTCGGCGGGGCGCTGACGCTGATGGCCATCGTCATGATCCTGTTCATCGCCGCGCGGATCGTCGGCGGACGGCGGCCCGGTGAGCTCACGCGGCGCCGCCGCCGGCAGATGGCCCGGGACCGGGTCCGCGGTGCGGCCTCGCCCGCCGCCGAACCCCCGCGCGCCGTCCGCCCCCTTCCGGCCGCCGCGGCCGTCGTCCATCCGAAACCGGAGCCCGCCTCGTGAACACCGCTCGTACCCGCAGACATCGAACCCCGGCCTGGCTCGCCGCCGGTCTGGCGGCGGCCGCGGCGGTGGCTGTCGCGCTCGCCCCGGCCGCCCCGGCGCACGCGGCCACCGCGCTGAGCGGCTCCGGCTCTTCCTGGAGCGGTCCGGCGCTGGACCAGTGGCGCCGCGACGTCATCGCGCAGGGCATCAACATCGCCTTCGCCCCCACCGGGTCGGCGGCCGGCCGCACCGACTGGGAGAACGGACAGGACGACTTCACGGCCTCCGACGTGCCGTTCCGGACCACACCGGACCAGGGCGTGGGCGCCGGCGGGCACTCCAACGGCCAGGGCAACGTGGAGAACCCGACGTACCGCTTCTCCTACGTCCCGGTGACCGCCGGCGGCACGACCTTCATGTACAACCTGAAGGTCGGCGGCAAGCAGATCACGAACCTGCGCCTGTCGCCCGACGTCCTGGTGGACATCTTCACCAACAAGATCACCACCTGGGACGATCCGCGGATCAAGGCCGAGTACCCCGGCAACCTGCCGCACGAGCCGATCACCCCGGTGGTGCGCTCGGACGGTTCCGGTGCGACCGCGCAGTGGACCCGCTACATGGAGCACACGCACAAGGCTCAGTGGGACGCCTACTGCACCTCGATCAACGGCGTCTCCTGCGGTGACTACACCGAGTTCTATCCCACCCCGGCGGTCAGCAACATGCACGCCGAGAACGGCTCGGACGTGGTGGCCGGGTTCATCATGTCCCCGCAGGGCGAGGGCGCGATCGGCTATGACGAGTACGCCTACGCCAAGCTCAACAACTGGCCGGTCGTCAAGGTGCTGAACCCCGCGGGGTACTACACCGTCCCGACCGCCTCGAACGTCGCGATCGCCCTGACGGCGGCGAAGATCCGCGGTGTGGACGACAGCACCCCGCCGAGCGACCCGAACTACCTGCAGCAGGACCTCGACGCGGTCTACACCATGACCGACCCGCGGTCGTACCCGATCTCCAGCTACAGCTACATCATCGTGCCGCGCGATACCGGGACGCTCCCGGCGCTGCCCCGGGCCACCGACGACCACGGTGCCGCGCTGTCCAAATACGCGTCCTACATCCTGTGCGCCGGGCAGTCCAAGGCGGACACGCTCGGCTACTCGCCGATCCCCCGCAACCTGGTGCGCGGCGGGATGCTTCAGATCTCGCACATCCCGGGGCAGGCGTCCGGCGTGGATCCCACCACCCTGGCCAATTGCGCGAACCCGACCTTCAACGCCGCCGGCCAGCTGACCGTGCTGGTCAACGCACCGCAGCCGAGCCCGTGCGACAAGGCGGGCGCGCCGCTGAACTGCACGGTCGGCGGTTCCAGCGGCGGCACGTCCGGCGGCTCCTCGGGCGGTTCCTCCGGGGGATCGACGGGCGGCAAGAGCGGCACGACCGGCGGCAAGAGCTCCGGCGGCACCTCGGGCGGCACCACCGGCGGATCGGGCTCGAACGGCGGGACCTCGGGCGGCAACGGCGGCACTGCCGGCGGGACCACCGGCGGCGCGGCGGGCGGTACCGGCGGCGCGACCGGCGGGATCGACCCGCTGACCGGGCAGTCCGCCGACGACTCCAGCGGCGGCACCAGCGGCGGCTCGGTCGGCGGCGCCACGGCGGTGGTCGCCGACGTGCCGCAGCGCCGCGATCCGAAGCTGCTGGCCGGGCTCACGTCGCTGGAACTGCTGGCGGTGGTGATCGTGCCGCCGGTGCTCGGCAGCTACCTGGTCCGGCGCCGCAAGATCGCCGCGGCGGGCGGGCCGGACCGGGAGCCGAAGCCGTGAGCGCGCCGACGATGCCGACCACGTCCCCGGTGCCCGCGGGCTCCCCGGAGGCGGATCCGGACGGCGCGACCACTCCCACGCCAGTGCCGGACACGGAGGCAAATCAGCCTCCTGCGACGCCACGGCCGTCCCGCCCTTCGGCAGCTGCGCTCCGCGCGACACTGCGCGCCAGCCGAGGGCGCCGGATCGTGCAGATGGTGTCGATGTCCGCGAGCCTGCTGGCGATGTTCCTGCTCGGCTGGGTCGTCTACGCATTCGGCTTGTCCGGGCTTCAGGAGCAGCACAGCCAAGCCGATCTGTACCGCGCGCTCGCCGGCGAACTGGGACAGGCCACCGCACCGGTCGGCCCGGCCGCCGACGGCACACCGCTGGCGATCCTGGACATCCCGGCGATCGGGCTGCACCAGGCGGTCGTGGTCGAAGGGACCACCGGCGCGGATCTCGCACGCGGTCCCGGACATCTCCGTTACACGGTCCTGCCCGGCCAGCCCGGTGTCAGCGCCCTGATGGCTCGGCGCGGCATGTTCGGCGCGCCGTTCGCCTCGCTGCCGAAGCTGCGGGTCGGCGACAAGATCACCGTCACCACCGGCGAGGGCACCTTCACCTACACCGTGAACGCCTTCGGCGAGGGTTCGAAGCCGGTCGCCGACTCCTTCCCGAACCGGCTGGTGCTGGCGACCGGCGACTCGACCTGGATCCCGACCCACGCGATCTACGTCGGGGCGCGCCTGGACGGCCGGCCCGCGGACGGTTCCGGGCAGCGCGGGACCAAGACCGACCTGGACAAGACGATGGCCTCCGACACCGACGCCTGGCCCGCGCTCCAGCTGTGGGCGCTCGCGCTGGCACTGGCCGTGGCGGCGACCGTCGCACTGGCCGCGGCGTGGAACCGGCGTGCCGTCTATCAGTCGATGGCGCCGGTGCTGGCCGCGCTGCTGTGGTGCGTGTACGAGAACGCCACCGTCTTGCTGCCGAACCTCTACTGAATCAGGGACCACGATGACTGAGATAGACGAGCACGGCGGCGTGGCGACCGCCTCGAGCGCGGACGCCCCGACCCAGCAGCTGCCCGCCGTCGCGCCTGACCAGGATCCTGCCGCCGGCGCCGGGTCCGGTGTCGCGGCCGCCGGCCGCTCCGGACGCCTGGTCGGCTTGCAGACCCAGGACCTGTCGGCCTGGTTCGGCGACCACAAAGTGCTCGAGCGTGTGTCGCTGAGCATGGCGCCCGGCGAGGTGACGGCGCTGATCGGGCCGTCGGGCTGCGGGAAGTCGACGTATCTGCGGATCCTGAACCGCATGCACGAGATGGTGAAGTCGGCGCAGCTGGCCGGCCGGGTGCTGCTGGACGGCGACGACATCTACGCGCCGGGCCGGCGTCCCGCCGACGTCCGCGCCCGGGTCGGCATGGTGTTCCAGCGCCCGAACCCGTTCCCGGCGATGTCCATCTACGACAACGTGGTCAGCGGCTTGAAGCTGGCCGGGATCAAGGCCGGCCGGGCGCGCCGCGAGGAGCTGGTGGAGACCAGCCTGACCCAGGCCGGGCTGTGGGCCGAGGTGCGCAACCGGCTGCGCTCGCCCGGCGGCGCGCTGTCCGGCGGCCAGCAGCAGCGGCTGTGCATCGCGCGGTCGCTGGCGGTCGAGCCGGACGTGCTGCTGATGGACGAGCCCTGCTCCGCCCTGGATCCGACCTCCACCCGCCGGGTCGAGGAGACCATCGCCGATCTGCGCGGGAGGCTGACGATCGTGATCGTCACGCACAACATGCAGCAGGCCGCGCGGGTGTCGCAGAACTGCGCGTTCTTCCTCGCCACGCACGACACGCCGGGACGGATCGTCGAGGCCGGACCGACCCGGCAGCTGTTCGAGGACCCGCGCGACGAGCGGACCTCGGACTATGTGAACGGGCGGTTCGGGTAGATCAGAGCGCTGCGATACAACACCGCGATACACCACGGCGATCAAGCCCTGCTGTCGAGCGCTGCGATGGAAAGCGCCGCGATCAGGACTCGTCCAGCAGCCCGGCGTCCCGCCCCACCAGCGCCGCCTGCACCCGGTTGGCCACCCCGAGCTTCGCCATCACCCGCGAGACATGCGCCTTCACCGTCGCCTCGCTCAGGAACAGGCTCTTGCCGATCTGCGCGTTGGACAGTCCGCGCGCGAGCTCGGCGAGGACGTCCCGCTCCCGCGGCGTGAGCTCGGCCAGCAGCTTCACGGCCTGCTCGGCGCGGTCCGCCACGCGCAGGCCGGTGTAGTGGTCGAGCAGCCGTTTGGTCACCGGCGGGGAGAGCATGGCGTCGCCGCGGGCGACCACGCGCATCGCCGAGATCAGGTCGCGCGGCGGGGTGTCCTTGAGCAGGAAGCCGGTGGCGCCGCGGCGCAGCGCCTCGAAGATGTAGGCGTCGAGGTCGAACGTGGTGAGCATGACCACCGGCGGCGGGTCGGGGGTGGCCTGCACCCGGCGCAGCGCCTCCAGGCCGTCCACGCGGGGCATCCGGACGTCCATCAGGACCACGTCCGGGCGGTGCGCGGCGAGCGCGTCGACCACCTGCGAGCCGTCCTCGGCCTCGGCGACCACCCGCAGGTCCTCGGCGGACTCCAGGATGGTGCGCAGGCCCGCGCGGACCAGGCTCTCGTCGTCGACGAGCAGGATGCGGATCATGCGGCGGGCTCCGGGGAGGGGATCAGGCGGCGGTCGGACGGGCCGGCGGCCGCGCTCGCGCGGTCCTGCCCATCATCGGCCACGCAGAGGGTTTCGGCCGAGCCGCCGCCTTCCTGCCGGCAGCCGGGGGAGGAGACGATCACGCCGTACTCCGTCTCGTCCTTGGCATTGGTGTGCGGCCACGGCAGCCAGGCCAGCACCAGGAAGCCGCCGCGCAGGGTCGGCCCGGCCTCGAACGACCCGCCGGCCACCTCGACCCGCTCTCGCAGGCCCGCCAGACCCGAGCCGGCGCCGGGCAGCGAGGTGCCCACCACCCGCGGCGCCTGGTTCTCCACGCGCACCTCCAGCCCGATGTCCGGCGCCCCGGACAGCCGGACGGTGGTGGCGGCCGACGCGGCGTGCTTGTGGATGTTGGTCAGCGCCTCCTGGACCACCCGGTAGGCGGCCCGGCCCACGGCCTCGGGCACCGCGGCCTCCAGGCTCAGGCTGCTGTTCGGCACCAGCCGCACCGAGACGCCGGCCGCCGCCGAGCGCTCGACCAGCTCGGCGATGTCCGCGAAGCGCGGCTGCGGCGCGAGCGGCGCCGAGGTGTCGCCGCTGGCGAGCACGCCGAGCACGTCGCGCAGGTCCTCCAGCGCCGAGCGCGCGGTCTCCCGGATCAGCCCGGCGGTCTGCCGCGCGGCGCCGGGATCGGGGCGTTCGGTGATCTCCAGGCCGCCGGCGTGCAGCGCGATCAGCGAGATGCGGTGGGCCAGCACGTCGTGCATCTCCCGGGCGATGCGCGCCCGCTCGGCCAGCCGGGCGGCCTCGGCGCGCGCCTCCTGCTCGGCCTCGGCGCGCTCGGCCCGCTCCTGCAGGGCGACCAGCCGGTCGTGCCGGGCGCCGAAGTACGCCCCGAACAGCACCAGGACCAGCACCCACAGCACGGTGACCAGCAGGTCGCCGAAGGTGAGGTCGCCGTGCTTCTCGATGGCGGTCTGGCTCAGGAACGCCGCGCCCGCCAGCGCGGTGAGCAGCCACATCACCCGGTCCCGGCGCTTCACCGCCAGGGCGAACAACATCATCGCCAGCGGGACCTGCACCTGGCCGAGGATCGCCAGCGGCATGGTCAGGACGGTGATGCGCTCGGTGTGCGACCGGCGCCACCACAGGAGCACGGTCCCGACCGCGGCCAGCGAGATCTGCAGGACCGCCATCGGCAGGTCGTGGCGGTCCTCGAACAGGTCCGCGACGCCCTCCAGCAGCGCCAGCGACATCACCGCGAGGTCGCGGGCACGCGGGAGCCAGGCCGGGGATTTCACCCCTTCAGCGTAGGTCGGCGGCGGATCGGCGCACGTCCGACTTTCGTAGGGGAACGAGGGGGAACGAAGGCATAGCGGCCGCGCGACCGGCCCGCCGTGATCGATCTCACCCGCGCGGGCCGGTGCTCCCCGGCCGATCGGGGTGCACCCGTACGGTGGGACCGATCCAGCTGCCGATCGACGGGAAAGAGGTCATGGATGGCGAACGAGGAGGGCGCGGCGGTCTCGGTGGACGACATCGCCTACGACGCGCTGCTGGAGTGGATCGCCGACGAGGTCGCCCCCTATGTCGGCGATGGCCGGGTCGCGGACTACATCCCGGCGCTGGCCCAAGTCCCTCCGGACCGCTTCGGCATGGCCTTGGCCACGGTCGACGGCCATCTGTACGGAGTCGGCGACTTCCGCGAGCGCTTCTCCCTGCAGAGCATCTCGAAGGTGTTCACCCTGGCGCTGGTGATGGCCGGCGACGCCGGGGCGCTGCGCGGCCGGGTCGGCGTGGAACCCTCCGGCAACGCCTTCAACTCCCTGATCCAGCTGGAGTACGAGCGCGGCATCCCCCGCAACCCCTTCATCAACGCCGGCGCCCTGGTCGTCACCGACATCCTGCAGAGCCAGACCGGCGACGCGGCCGGCACGGTCCTGGACTTCCTGCGCACCGAGTCCGACGACCACACCATCACCATCGACGGCGCGGTCGCCGCCTCCGAGGCCGAGCACGGCGACCTGAACCTGGCCCTCGCGCACTTCATGGCCGCCTACGGCAACATCGAGAACCCCGTCGACCTCACCGCCGAGCACTACTTCCGGCACTGCTCGATCGCGATGAGCTGCGCCGAGACCGCGATGGCGGCGCTGTTCCTGGCCCGCCACGGCGTCCGCACTGGCGGCACCCGGCTGCTGCCCGTCCTCGGCGCCAAGCGGGTCAATGCCCTGATGATGACGTGCGGCGCGTACGACGCCGCGGGCGACTTCGCCTTCCGCGTCGGCCTGCCCGGCAAGAGCGGCGTCGGCGGCGGGATCCTGGCGGTGGTGCCGGGGCGCGCGGCGCTGTGCGTGTGGTCGCCGGCGCTGGACCCGCACGGGAACTCGGTCGCCGGCGTGGAGGCCTTGGACCGCTTCAGCGCGGCCACGGGCTGGTCGGTGTTCTAGGCGCGTTCTAGGCGCGGCGTTTTGGCCGCGACTGTCGGCACCTCGGGTTATGGTGAAAAACGTGTCCACGACCACAGACCGCGACACCGTCGCCGACCAGCTCGAACCCTTCCGCCGCGAGCTGACCGCGTACTGCTACCGCATGCTCGGCTCCGCCTTCGAGGCCGAGGACGCGGTGCAGGAGACCCTGCTGCGCGCCTGGTCGAAGTTCGAGGGGTTCCAGGGCCGTTCGCAGCTGCGGACGTGGCTGTACCGGATCGCGACCAACGTCTGCCTGGACATGGCGCCCGCGCCGCAGCGCCGCGCGCGGCCGATGGACCTGTTCTCGCCGGGCTCGGCGACCGCGCCGAACCTGGCGCAGCTGGAGGAGAACGTCTGGGTCGGGCCGATCCCGGACGAGCGCGTGCTCGCCGGGGACCCCGCCGAGGTGGCCGTCGGGCGCGAGAGCATCCGGCTGGCGTTCATCGCCGCGCTGCAGAAGCTCGCTCCGCGCCAGCGGGCGGTGCTGATCCTGCGCGAGGTGCTGGCCTGGTCGGCGGCGGAGACCGCCGAGCTGCTGGACTCCTCGGTGGCCTCGGTCAACAGCGCCTTGCAACGCGCCCGCGCCACACTCGCCGAGGACGGTTCGGCGAGCGGGGAGACCGCCAAGCCGCTGGACGACGAGCAGCGCGAGTTCCTGGCCAAGTACGTGAAGGCCTTCGAGGCCTTCGACATCGACGGCCTGACCGCCCTGCTGCGCGCCGACGTCTCGCTCAACATGCCGCCCTTCCAGCTCTGGCTGCAAGGCGCTGAGGAGCTGCGCGCTTGGTGGAACGGCGCCGGAGGGGGCTGCCGCGGGTCGCGGCTGCTGCCGATAGAAGCCAACGGGATGCCGGCGTTCGCGCAGTACCGGGTCGCCGAGGACGGCGACGGCTGGACGCCGTGGGCGATCATGGTCCTGGAGATCCGCGACGGCCGGCTCGCCGGCATCGGCAGCTACCTGGACACCGAGCGACTGTTCCCGCTGTTCGACGTGCCCGCACGGCTCGGCGCCGACGGCACACCGGCCTGACCTCAGCTTCCTGGTTCCGGCACTCTCTCGCCGGCGACGGCATGCCTGCCTGACCTCAGCTTCCTGGTTCCGGCAGTCTCTCGCCGGCGACGGCAGGGCCGGCCCGATCTCAGCCCTCAGCCTTCCGGCTCCGGAAGGCCCTCCGGCACGCCCTCGCCGCCGATCACGAACACCTCGTCCAGCCCAGTCACCGCCAACAGCAGCCGTAGCCGGGCACCGACCCCGGTGAGCACCAGCTCCCGCCCCCGCCGCCGGGCGTCGAGCCGCCGCCTCGCCAGGCGTTCCAGGTCTGCCTTGGTCGGCTGCTCGATCGACGACACGTCGTACCGCTCTATGGGTCCCACGCCACTACAGACCGGGCGCGAGGCGGCGATTCATCGGCCTCGGCGGGAGAATCCGGCCGCACCGATGAGTTTGCCGCCGTCCCTCCGTCTGACCCTGTGAAGCGACCGACACGGAGCCCCCGGGCACCGGCGAAACCACCAGGAGACACCTCATGCGCACTCTCACCGCTGGCTTCTTCTCCGCCGCCGACGGCGTCGTGGCCGACCCGCAGGACTGGCACTTCCCCTACTTCTGCGACGAGCTCGGCGCGGCCGTGACCGAGCAGCTCGGCGCCGACACGATGCTGTTCGGCCGGACCACCTACGACGGCTTCGCCGCCGCCTGGCCGGCGCGCGAGGCGGGCGGGCAGGACATGGAGTTCGCGAAGATCCTGGGCGACGCGCGCAAGATCGTCTTCTCGCACGAGAAGCTGGACCTCGCCTGGCGCAACTCCGAGCAGGCCGAGGGCGACCTGCTGGACGTCGTCCGCGACCTGAAGGCCGGCGAGGGCGGACCGGTCGCGGTGTCCGGCTCGGTCTCGGTGGTGCGGCAGCTGCTGCGCGCCGGACTCCTGGACGAGCTGCACCTGTTCGTCCACCCGATCGCCGTCGGCCGCGGCATGCGGCTGTGGGAGGACGACCTGGACGAGCCGATCAAGCTGCGGCTGATCAAGTGCGACGTCTTCAAGTCCGGCACGCTGCACGTCGTCTACGGTCCGGAGCAGGACGGTCAGTAGGGCCGCGCACCGCCGCCGTAGGGGTTGTTTTCCTCCTCCTCCGGCGGCGTTGGCGTGTTCACCTCCGTCGGCGCGTTCGCCGACTCATACCCGCTGTACCCGCTGTAGCCGCTGTAGCCCGGCGTCACCGACGACTCCGAAGAACCCGAGTACGGCGACGTCGGGCTGAACGAGTAGTCGTCGAGCGGACTCGCCGGGTACTCCTGCGTCGTCCGGTCCTCCTCGGCGACCTCGGTCGAGCCGTAGACCAGCACCGCCACGAAACCGACCAGCCAGCCCGCGAACAGCCCGAACGCCAGTCCCAGCGAGATCAGCGAGTAGTAGACGTCGCCGCGCTTGGCCTGCGCGTCCCCGATGCCGGCGATCGACGCCCCCACGATCAGCGCGACGGCCGCGGCCAGCCCGGTGACGAACCAGGAGCCGAGGAACAGCGACCAGCGGCCGCGCTCGGCGCCGACGCCGCGGCAGACCAGCAGCAGCACCAGGAAGGTGAGCACCACCGCGATCACCGGTGCGGCGAGCGTGCCGTAGAACAGCCGGCTCGGCTCGCCCGCCTCCTTGGTCGCCCGCCACGCCAGCGCGCTCAGACCCCTGACCGGGGAGGAGATCCAGCTGTGCGCCGTGTCGCCGCCCTCGGCGGACCGGCCTTCGCGCCAGTGGGCGGTCCATTGGTTGTCGAACGCGGCGACCAGTATCAAGAGCACCAGTGCTGCGAACCCCGCTATGGTCGCCCCGCGTCGCGCGGAGATGTTCTGAGCCATGAGACGCCCCCTGTCAGGTTCCCGCTCAAGTATCGGCTCCCTGACATCTTGTCCCCGGGAGCGTGGCGTGGATAGCCCTTTACCCGGCTCTCACCGGCGTTATCGTCTCCGGCGGATCGGGACCGATGCCCGGATCGAGGCACGTCCCGGGACGATCTACGCTGAAGGGGTGACCGATGACGCCCCGCGCACTCCCGCCGCATCCGCCGCGCCCGTCGCGCCGCTCGCCTCCGACGCGGCTCCCGCGCCCCGCACCACCGCCGCCTCGCGCACCATGCTGTCGCACATCATGGGCCCGACCGAGGTGAACCTCCTGGGCACCGTGCACGGCGGCGTGGTCATGAAGTTCGTCGACGACGTCGCCGGCGCCGTGGCCGGACGGCACTCCGGGGGACCGGCGGTCACCGCCGCGATGGACGAGATGCAGTTCCTGAACCCGGTCCGGGTCGGCGACCTGGTCCACGCCTACGCGCAGGTGAACTGGGTGGGCGCGACCTCGATGGAGATCGGCGTGCGGGTGATGGCCGAGCCCTGGAACGAGGCCGGGACCGCTCCGCGCCACGTCGCCAGCGCCTACCTGGTGTTCGTCGCCGTCGACGACAAGGGCCAGCCGCGCTCGGTGCCGCCGCTGGTGCTGGAGACCGATCTGGACCGCCGACGGTTCGACGAGGCCGAGATCCGCCGCAGCCACCGGCTGGCCCGCCGCCGCGCCATCCAGGCCGCGCGCGCCGGCGCCGGCCGCGAGGCGGAGGCCCGGCTCGCCGAGGCCGCCAAGCTCGCCGCCGCCACCGCGAACGCCGAGGCCGCGCGGTGAGCGCCGCCGGCGGCGACCGCGCCCAGCGCCTGCGCCTGGTCCCCGGCCGCTTCGCGGTCGAGCACCTGCCCGCCGCGGTCGCGCCCCCGAACGGCTGGATCGCGCAGGTCCGCGCGCCCGAAGGGCTGACCGTGGTCCGCGAGGTCGTCCAGCACGAGGCCGGCGGCGCCGACCTGTGGCGCGCCCTCTACGGCGGCGACACCTCGCACGGCTTGGACCTGCCGGGCATGCTCGCCGCGCTCCTGGAACCGCTGGCCGCCGCCGCGGTGCCGGTGTTCGTCGCCTCCACTTTCCACGCCGACCTGGTCCTGGTCCCCGAGACCGCGGTCGAGCGCGCGGTCGAGGCGCTGCGGACCGCCGGGCACACCGTCGACTGAGACCGGCGACCGAAACCGGCGGCTGAAACCGACATCTGAAACCGACATCTGAAACCGACATCTGAAACCGTCGACTGTAACGCTGAGAGGCAGTCAGGTCACCAGTCGGTAGCAGTCCGTGCAACTGCCCCAAGCGCTCAGACCGGGCCGGTACCCTGACCGACGATGAACGTCTCAGAACCCTCCCCGGCGCCCGTTGAGGAGCGCGAGACCGCCTGGCCGGCGGTCTCGGTGATCATGCCGGTCCTCGACGAGGAACGCCATCTCGCCTTCGCGGTCAACGGTGTGCTGGCCCAGGGCTACCCCGGCGACCTGGAGCTGATCCTGGCGATCGGTCCGAGCTCGGACCGCACGCAGGAGATCGCCGACGAACTGGCCGCCGCCGATCCCCGGGTCCGCAGCGTGCCGAACCCCACCGGCCGCACCCCCGCCGCCCTGAACGCGGCGCTGGCGCACGCCAAGCACGACATCGTGGTCCGGGTGGACGGGCACGGCGAACTCGCCCCCGACTACATCCGGACCGCCGTGCGGCTGCTCGGCGAGACCGGCGCGGCCAACGTCGGCGGCATCATGCGCGCCGAGGGCGTGACCGTCTTCGAGCAGACCGTGGCCCGCGCCATGACCAGCAAGCTCGGCGTCGGCAACGCCCGCTTCCACACCGGCGGCGAGGGCGGCCCGTCTGACACCGTGTACCTCGGGGTCTTCCGCCGGGACGTGCTCGACGAGCTCGGCGGCTACGACGAGCACTTCACCCGTGCCCAGGACTGGGAGCTGAACCACCGGATCCGCGAGTCCGGGCGGCTGATCTGGTTCGACCCGGGCCTGTCGGTGACCTACCGGCCGCGCCCGACCTTCCGGGCGCTGGCCAAGCAGTACAAGGAGTACGGCCGCTGGCGCCGCGTCGTGATGCGCACCCACGCCGGTACCGCCAACCTCCGCTACCTCGCGCCGCCCGGCGCGCTGCTGGCCGTCGCCGCCGGCACGGTCGTCGGCCTGGCCGGCGTCACCGGCGGCCCGGCGATCGCCGCGCTCGGCTTCGTGATCCCCGTCGGCTACTTCGGCGCGCTGACCGCCGGCGCGCTGTACGAGTCCCGCGGCCTGCCCGCCGGCGTCCGGGCCCGGCTGCCGCTGGTGCTGGCCACCATGCACGGCTCCTGGGCGTTCGGCTTCCTCACCTCCCCGTCCCGGCTGGCCAAGGCCACCGGCAAGACCCCTAAGAAGTAGCCGCGCATGCGCATCCTGATGCTCGTCATCTCCAACGTCGCGACCGACACCCGCGTGATGCGCGAGGCCGCGGCGCTGGCCGGCGTCGGCCACGCGGTCCACGTCATCGGCAAGGACGTCTCGACCGGGTACGAGCCGCCGGCCGGCGTCACGGTGGGCAGCGTCGGCGCCGGCTCGGCGTTCCGCAAGCAGGGCGCCGAATCGCTCGGCGCGCGCCGCAAGCTGCCCCCGCACCTGCGCGCCGCGCGCTGGCTGCTGCTGCCGCAGCACCGCAACTCGGCCTTCGCCTCCTGGCGCGCCAAGGCCAAGGAGCTGGCCGCCGGCCAGGAGTTCGACATCGTGCACGCGCACGACTTCAACACCCTGGCGCTCGGTGTGGAACTGGCGCAGGACCAGCGCGTCCCGCTCGTCTACGACACCCACGAGCTGTGGCAGGGCCGGCCGCGCGTCGGCCGTCCGACGCCGCTGCAGAAACGCCGGGAAGCCAAGCAGGAGCAGGCTTGGGGAGCCCGCGCCGCCACGGTGATCACCGTCGGCGAGGGCGTGGCCGAGGCGCTGCGCGAGGCGTACGGCTGGCGCCACGTCGAGGTCGTCCGCAACACCTTCCCGCTGCCCGAGGGCGGTCCGGTCGACCCGCCGACGGCGGTCACCGGAGCGGTGTACGCCGGCCGCATCGCGCCGTTCCGCGAGCTGGAGGCCATCGCCGGGGCGTCGGAGCTGGTGAAGCCGCTGCGGATCGTCATCGCCGGCCCGGCCGACGACACGTATCTGGGTTCTTACAACGCCAAGTCCGCCGAGGTCGTCGGCGCGCGCCCGGTGGACGAGGTGGACGCGCTCCTGCGCGAGCTGGGCATCTCGCTGGTCACGCACTCCGACAAGTGGCTGAACCACCGCCTGGCGATGCCGAACAAGCTGTTCCACGCCGTGCGCGCCGGGGTCCCGGTCGTCGGCACGGACGTGCAGGAACTGCGGCGCGTGGTGGAGGAGCACAAGCTGGGGGCGCTGTACCAGCCCGGCGACGCCGCCTCCCTCGCCGCCGCGCTGCAGGAGGTCGCGGACAACTACGCGACCTACGCGGTCAACGTGCGCGCGGCCGCCCCGGCGCTGAGCTGGGAAGCCGATTCCGAAGTCCTGAGGGGGATCTATGAGCGCCTCGCCCCGAGAGGCGATTGACTACGGCCGGTTCGCCGAGCGGCTGGCCGCGCAGCGGGCGAATCAGGACCCGGCGAAGCGCTGGGACCTGTACCGGGAGTTCCAGGCCGAGTGGGGCTACGTCCCGACCGGCGGCAAGCGCTGGGAGGGCGGGGACCCGGTCGAGCCGGACGACGAGGAGTACGACGAGGACGACCTGGCCTCGATGGTGCCGCCGGAGAAGATCCCGGCGGCGCTGCCGGAGTGGTGGAAGCTGCCGGACAACTCCTTCGCCGACTCGTGGCTGATGTATTGGACGAACCCGGAGTGGCCGCCGACCTGGCGTCCGGATCCCGGCGGATACGGCGTGGCCGAAGGGCTGGAGCCGGACAGCGCGTTCGTGGTGGATCCGGACGACCTGCGGATGTGCTGCTTCACCGCGGAGTACCAGTACTGCAACGAGTGGGCGTATCAGAGTGCTGAGGCGCACCTGGACGACCCGCGGGTGTTCGTGACGACCGGAGAAGGCTGGGTGCTCCAGGCGGACTCGCTCTCGGAGTTCCTGTTGCTGCAGGCGGCCACCCGGCTGCCGCCGGCGCTGGGCTGGAGTGCTTGTCCCGACGACGACTTCGACGTCGTGGCGCCGCGGATCCGCGCCGCGATGCCCGAACTCGGCTTCCACCCCTGGCGCGAGCTGACGTCGGCGCTGGTCTTCCACGGCGGTCTGGACACCTTGGCCCTGGTCGATCCGACCGGCGAGGACTACCCGATCCGGTTGCTGGGCCGCAGCCGCGAGGCGTTGGAGCGGCTGACCGCGCAGCTCGGCGGGGAGTGGGACATCACCGAGCCCGATCCGCCGCAGGCCGCTGCGGATGACGAGGACGACGGGGGCAGCGCGGACGACGCGGGCAGCGCTGGGGACGCGGGCGACGCCAACAGCGACGCATGATCTCGGTCGCGGAGCTGGGCGGGGAGTGGAGGATTTCGCCGCCGCCGGTGCGGAGCGAGTAGGGTTCGTCCGTGTCGAAGCTCCGCGTCCTGTACGCCCCTAGGGACATCGCCGGTCAGCCGTCCGAGTGGGCCAAGGCGCTGCGCGCGCAAGGCGTGGACGCGCAAGTGTGGTCGTTCGGCGAGCCGGCTTTCGGCTTGCGGCCGGACCGCGAGTGGGAGCAGGACCGGCTGCTCGCCGATCCGATGTACCGCTGGCAGGCGCTGGACGAGGCCGTGCGCGGTTTCGACGTGTTCCATCTGCAGTACGGCCGCGGCCTGCTGGACTCCAAGGAGCCGGTGCTGCCCGAGCTGTGGGACCTTCCGCTGCTGCGCTCGCTCGGCAAGCGGGTCTACATGCACTGGCACGGCTCCGACGTGCGCCTGCCCTCGGTCCACGCCGACCGCGAACCGGACTCCTACCTGGCGGGCGCGACCGTCGACGAGGACGCCGTCCGGGCCCGCGTCTCGGTGGCCCGCCGCTTCTGCGACGCGATGTTCGTCTCCACCGCCGGCCTGCCGGACTACGTCCCCGACGCCGAGCTGGTCCCGCTGGCCCTGGACGTCGCGGCCTGGCGCACCGCCCGCGGCGCCGAGCCGGCCGTCCCCGTCGTGGTCCACATGCCCTCCCGCCGCGCCACGAAGGGCTCCGACCAAGTCGACGCCGCCCTGCGCCCGCTGCACGAGGAAGGCGTGATCGTCTACCGCCCGCTCTCCGGCCTGACCCGCGACCAGGTGAAAGCCGAGTTCGCCCAGGCCGACCTGGTCGTCGACTCCCTGACCATCGGCGACCACGGCGTGGTCTCCTGCGAAGCGATGGCCAGCGGCGCGATCGCCATCGCCCACATCCACGACCGGGTCCGCGCCCGCGAGGCGATGCCCGACGCCGCCGTCTCCCAGGTCCCGATCGTCGAAGCCACCGGCGCCACCCTCGCCGAGGTCGTCCGCAAGCTGGCCGGCGACCCCACCGAACGCACCCGCCTCCGCGCCGAAGGCCTGACCTGGGTGACGCAGCGCCACGACAGCAAAGTGGTGGCAGCGCAGCTGCTCGCGGCCTACACACGCGAGCGCGGCCGCGTGGTCAGCGCCTACCCGGAGTGGCCGGAGTCGACCGGAAAGAAGCGCGTCCGAGAGCTGGAAGCCGAGATCGAGCGGCTGCGCGCCCAACTCGGCCCGAACGGCGAGCCGCTCCCCGGACTGACCCGGCGGGATCGCATCGAAGCCCGCCCTGGACTGCACCTAGCTGTGCGCAAGGCGGATCGGGCTTATCGCGGACTGCGGAAGAAGTTGAAGTAGTTATTCGCCGAGGGTATATCGGGCGATGCTGTCGAGGTCGATGGGGACGTCGATGTCGGCGACCTTGAGAGTGAATTGGCCTAGCCGGACCTGTTCCTCATCGCGGTGCACGACTTCGAACAGCGCGAGGTGTCGACCGCTGCGCTCGATGCGGCAGGACGGAATGCCGGCATCGTGGTAAAGCCACGGTTTGACGTGGCGGTCGTTGACGCGGGAGCCGGGTGACATGATTTCGATCGCGAGCACCACATCACTCGCCAGCGCGGTGCGGTTCGGGGCATAGCCTGCCGCGCTGATGACGAAGACATCGGGGCGCACGACGGTCGTGGTGTCGAGAGTGACATCAAGGTCGGTGAAGACCGGGAATCCGCTGCCCAGGCTGTCTTCGAAGATCCGGAACAAGCGGTTGGCCACCCGGTTGTGCCAGAACATTGATGAAGGACTCACGGCCAGCGCACCTCCGATGAGTTCCACCTTGAGCTTCTCGTCCACGTCGAGGGCGAAGAACTCTTTGGTGGTAAGCGGTTCGGAGGCGTGCATGATGGAGTTCAAGTCGAAACCTTCTTCGGTCCGCTTTCCATCATCCGGCGAACTCATCGGATATCAGTCCCTTTCTTTTCCGCTCATTCATCCTTCCGCGCGCCGGTCCCCGAACCTGCCCGCGTCACCATGATGCAATGGCTTGATGACCCCGAGCGACCATAGACCCCGCGTCGTCATGCTGGTGGGCAACTTCGTGGACGGCGATTCGCGCGTTCAGAAGGAGGCGCGGTGTGCTGCGGCTGCGGGGTGGGACACGTTTCTGGTCGGGCGGTCGCCGAGTGGGCGGCGGGAGGAGTACGCGCTGGGGGCGGCGAGGGTGGTGCGGGCTGCCGAGACGATGACCGCTACGCGGTATCGCGCGGCGCATCCGCATCGGCGGGGGGTGCGGGGGCTCGTCGCGTATCGGTCGGCGGAGCTGAGCCGGGCGCGGCATCAGCGGCAGCGGTTGCGGCAGCGGGATCTGGTGGCGGATCGGGAGTTGGTGGCGCGCCGGGTGGCGGACGGCGCCGGGGCGCTCGAGGTGCTGTGGGCCGGTGCGGTGCTGCGGGTGCGGGCTCTGAGTGTGCGGCTGCGGGGGCGGTGGGTCGCGGTGCGCAAGGGTGCTTTCGATCGCAATTACGCGGCGGCGGCTTCCGGGCCGAGCAGTGCGCTGGAGCGGCTGCTGGTGCGGCGGGGCGGGGAGGCGGCGGCGTGGGCCGCGCAGCCGCGGCTGGCGGACTTCGAGGACTCGTTCGGGCGGATGGCCGACGAGCTGGCGCCGGACGTGCTGCACGCCAACGACGCCGAGATGCTCGGCGTCGCGGTGCGGGCGGCGGTGCGCGCCCGGGCGGCGGGCCGGCGCGTCGCGGTGGTCTACGACGCGCACGAGTACACCGCCGGCGACATCCGGCCCGAGGACGTGACGTGGGCGCCGGTGATGACGGCCCAGGAGGCGAAGTACATCCCGATGGCCGACGCGGTGGTGACCGCCGTCGACACCTTCGCCGACAAGCTCGTCGAGCACCACGGGCTCGCGGTGCGCCCGACGGTCGTGCGGAACATGCCGGAGGCCTCGACCTTCACCGTGCCCGGCGGCCGGGGTCCGGGCGTGCGCGGACGGCTCGGGCTCGGGCCGGAGGCGACCCTGCTGGTGTATCCGGGCTCGGTGACGCCGATCCGCGGCCTGGACACCGCGGTGCGCGCACTGCCGCAGCTGCCCGAGGCGCATCTGGCGCTGCTGGTCGGCTCGCGATCCGGGCACGTCGCGGAACTCGCCGCGCTGGCCGGGCGCCTGGGCGTGGCAGAGCGCTTCCATGTGCTGGACTACGTCCCGGTCGAGGACCTCACCGACTTCATCGCCTCGGCGACCGCCGGCGTCGACACCCTGCGCCGCATCCCCACGCAGGAGCTGACCATCACGACCAAGTACTGGTCCTACATCGGCGCCCGGCTGCCGGTGGTGGTCAGCGACGTCAAGGCGGCCGGCGAGCTGACCCGGCGCCTCGGCAACGGCGCGGTGTTCGAGGTCGACGACGTGGACGGCTTCGCGCGGGCCGTGCGCACGGTCGCGCGCGAGCGGGAGCGCTACGCGGCGGTCTACACCGACGAGATGCTCGCCGCGCACAGCTGGGAGGGGCAGGTCCCGGCGCTGCTGCAGGTGTACGAGCGGGTGAGCGGGCTGCGGCCGGTGCCGGAGGAGGCGGACGGCGGGAGCGGCGAGAACAGTGAAAGCGGCGAGAGCGGTGAGAGCGGTGAGAGCGGCGAGCCTGATGACTGGGTACCGGTCTCCCGGCCGGATCCCCTCCACGTCGCCGAGACCGCCGCGCACAGCTGATCGCTGCCGCGCACAGCAAACCGCCCCCGCCCCGCACACCGGCCACCCGCCCCACCCGCATCACCCGAATCGGCTAACGTGGCGGCGCCGCACCAATGGCCGGTGCGGTGCCGGACCCCGCCCGACCAGAAAGCCGCCGAGCCATGCCTGAGCAGGACCAGCCCGCCGCCGCCCGCAGCCGGGCCGCCGTCGTCTCCGCGGCCCCGGCGGCCGCCTCCGCGGCGGCGCGCGCCGAGGCCGACCGGCTCCTCGCCGCCGGCTACAGCGTCCTGTTCCTCACCCCGGCGTTCGGCAAGCGCAAGCCCGAGCCCTCGCGCGGCGGCGTGCACGTCGTCGAGGTGCGGGTCGGCACGTCCTTCGACACCGCGTCCGGCGCGCTGGGCAAGATCGGGCGCAAGGCCGTCCTGACCACGCGCAACGCCCGCGGCAAGGCGCTGAACAACCCGGCCGCCACCTGGTCCGCCGCCGACGTCGCCGCCGAGATCGGTCCCTACCTCGACGCGTTCGCCCCGGACGTCGTCGTGGTCTGCGAAAAGACCGCCGAGAAGGCGGTGGCCAAGCTCGGTCGCGCGGCCGTCGCCCCCGGCAAGGCGCAGCCGGCGGCCAAGAGCCCGCAGACCTCGCTGCTCATCGGCTCCAACAACAACGCCGGCATGGGCCACGCCTGGGCCCGCGCGGTGCGGGAGCACGCCGGGATCCCGGCCCGCAACATCCAGAAGAAGAGCTACGCCTTCGCCTACGGCTCCGACATCAAGGCCGAGGACAAGAACTGGGTCGACCCGGTGTGGGGTCTGGGCCGCGTCGCCGACACCCTGGACACCGTCACCCACGTCCTGTCCGAGAGCGGCCTGGCGGTCCTGGGCCGGCTCAACGGCGGCCAGTTCGCCGACGACCTGCCCGAGCTGCGCCGGGCCGGCATCCGGAGCGCGCTGCTCTTCCACGGCTCCGACATCCGCTCGCCCGACCGGCACATCGAGCTCTACAAGTTCTCGCCCTTCCGCGCGCCGGTGAGCGAGGAGGACCGCGAGCTCACCGAAGTGCTGCGCGGCAAGACCGCCGAGATGGCCAAGTGGGTCGAGGAGTTCGACGGCCCGGTCTTCGTCTCCACCCCGGACCTGATCGACGACGTCCCGCGCGCCACTTGGCTGCCGGTGGTCGCGGACCTGGAGCAGTGGACCGAGGGGACCCGCCCGCCGCTGGAGCGCGAGGTGCCGGTGGTCGTGCACGCGCCGTCGCGGCCGTTCATGAAGGGCTCGGACCTCATCGAGCCGACGCTGCGCGAGCTGGAGTCCCGCGGCCTGATCGAGTACCGGCGGCTGGAGCACATCCCGCAGGCCGAGCTGGTCGGCGTGGTGCAGGACGCGGACATCGTGCTGGACCACTTCGTGATCGGCAACTACGGCGTCATGACCTGCCAGGCGATGGCCGCCGGGCGCGTGAGCATCGCCAACATCGACCAGCGGGTGCGCGACCGGGTCCCGGCGGAGATCCCGACGATCCAGGCCGATCCGGACTCCCTCGCCGAGGTGATCGAGGGCGTGCTCGCCGACCGGGACAAGGCGCGCGCGATCGCCGCGACCGGGCGGGCGTTCGTCCGCGAGTTCCACGACGGCCGCAAGTCCGCGGAGGCGCTGGAGCCGTGGCTGCGCGGCTGAGGACCTGTCCCGGCCTTGTCCTCGCCGTATCCCTGTCGGGGTGAAGGTCATATTTACCGTTGCTAGACTCCGAGCCAGTCCACACCTGCCCCCGGAGGAACAGTGACCACGTCCGACCAGCCCCGCAGTGTTCGGCGCCCCCGCGTTGTCATGCTGGTCGGGAACTTCATCGACGGCGACTCCCGGGTCCAGAAGGAGGCGCGCTCGGCGGCCGAGGCCGGCTGGGACACCTACCTGGTCGGACGCTCGCGCAGCGGCAAGCGCGAGGAGTCGGCGTTCGGCGAGGTGACCATCCTGCGCCCGGCCGAGAGCATGGCCGCCACCAAGTACCGGACCTACCATCCGCGCCGCAGCGGTGTCAGCGGTCTGATCGCGTATTCCACGATCGAACTGGGCAAGGTCAAGCACCAGCGGCAGCGCATCCGGCAGTCCAACCTGGCCGTCGAGCGCGAACTGCTGGCCCGCCGCTCCGCCGACGGTCTGAACCCGGCGTCCAAGCTGGTCGACGAGGCGGTGCTGGCCGCCAAGTCCCTCGGCGTGAAGGCCGCCGGCTACTGGATCTCGGCGCGCAAGCAGGCGCTGGACCACAACTACAACATCGTCCAGGAATCGCCCAGCACCTCGCTGGAGCAGCTGATGGTGCGCCGCGGCGGCGAGGGCGCGGTCTGGAACGCCCAGCCGCGCCTGGTCGACTTCGAGGACTCCTTCGGCCGCGCCGCCGACGAGCTGGAGCCGGACCTGATACACGCCAACGACGCCGAGATGCTCGGCGTCGCGGTGCGCGCGGCGGCGCGGGCCCGGGCCAAGGGCCGCACCGTGAAGGTCATATACGACGCCCACGAGTTCTTCGCCGGCGACACCCGCGACAACCCGACCTGGGCTCCGGCGATGGCCGCGCAGGAGAGCAAGTACCTGCCGCTGGCCGACGCCGTGATGAGCCCGATCGAGGGCTACGCCTCCTCCATGGTCGAGCTCCACGGCATCGAGAAGTTCCCCGGCCGCCGGCCGCCGGTCCTGGTGAAGAACATGCCGGCGCTGGCCGACCTGGCCGCCTCCGGCGACGACGTCCCGGGCGTCCGCGGCGCCCTGGGCCTGGCCGACGACGTCCCGCTGCTGGTCCACCCGGGCAGCGTGACGAAGGTCCGCGGCCTGCAGACGGTGGTCGAGGCCCTGCCCGACCTCGAGGGCGTGCACGCCGCGCTCCTGGTCGGCCGCCGCGACGGCTTCGTCGCCGAACTGGTGGCGATGGCTGAGAAGCTCGGCGTCTCAGACCGCTTCCACCTGCTGGACTACGTGCCCAGCGAGGAGCTGACCGCCTACCTGCGCTCGGCGACGATCGGCATCGACACCCTGCTCCACATCCCGCTGCACGAGCTCACCATCACCACCAAGTTCTGGTCCTACATCAGCGCCGGCCTGCCGGTGGTCGCCAGCGACGTCAAGGCCACCTCGGAGCTGACCCGCGAGCTCGGCAACGGCGAGGTCTACACCGCCGACGACGCGAAGGCGTTCGCCGAGGCGGTGCGCAAGGTGCTCGCCGACCCGGCGGCCTACACGAAGGCTTACACCGAGGACACGCTGCGCCGGTACTCGTGGGAGGGACAGGCCGAGACGATGCTCGAGCTGTACCGCGAAGTGACCGGCAAGCCGTAGCCGCTGCTCGGCTGCTGCTTGGGCCGGTCCTGGGCCGGATGAGGATCAGCCTGCGAGATCAGTACTCAGTCAGCAAGATCAGTACTCAGTCGGCGAGATCCGTCGGCCGCAGCCGCGTCGCCGCGCTCCCGCCGCCCAGCAGCACCTCGGCGATCCGCTCCCCGGCGTGCCCGTCCCACAACGCGGGGCGGCGCGGCGCCGGCGGGGCGGCCAGGACCCGCTGCGCGATCTCGACGATCCGCGCGGGGTCCAGCCCGGCCAGGATGTTCGTGCCCTCACTGACCGTGATCGGACGCTCGGTGTTGTCCCGCAGCGTCACGCAGGGCACGCCGAGCGCCGTCGTCTCCTCCTGCACGCCGCCGCTGTCGGTGAGCACGATGCGCGCGCCGGCCTGCAACGCCACGAAGTCCAGGTAGCCGGCCGGCGGGATCAGGCGGATGCGATCGGTGGCGACCAGCTCGCGCAGGGCGCTCGCGGCGCGCGGGTGCGCCGGCAGGATCAGCGGCAGCTCCTCGGCGACCTTCGCCAGGGCGCCGACGAGCGGAGCCAGCGCCTCGGGGGAGTCGACGTTCGCCGGACGGTGCAGGGTGACCAGGCCGTAGCCGCCGGGGGTCAGACCCAGCTGCTCCAGGGCGCCGGCGGCCAGGGCGCGCTCGCGGTTGGCGAACAGCGTGTCGATCATGACGTTGCCGACCAGGTGGACCTGGTCCTCGCGGTAGCCCTCGGCGCGCAGGTTGTCCACGGCGTCCTGGGACGGCGCCAGCAGGTAGTCCGACAGCCGGTCCACGACGACCCGGTTGACCTCCTCGGGCATCGACCAGTCGCGGCTGCGCAGCCCGGCCTCGACGTGCGCCAGCAGCGTCCCGGCCTTGGCCGCGACCAGGCCGCAGGCGACCGTGGAGGTGACGTCGCCGACCACCACGACCGCGTCCGGCGCGAGCTCCGCCACGACCGGCTCGAAGGCCAGCATGATCCGCGCGGTCTGCTCGGCCTGGCTCCCGGACCCGGCGCCCAGATAGCGGTCCGGCGGCCGGATGCCGAGATCGCGGAAGAAGACGTCGTTCATGGCCTCGTCATAGTGCTGGCCGGTGTGCACCAGCACCACCTCGGCGCCGCGCGCCTCCAACGCGTCCATGACCGGCTTGATCTTCATGTAGTTGGGGCGGGCCCCCGCCACGCAGATGATCCTCAAGGCTTCCGCCGTCCGTGTTCGTTCCGCAGCTTGACCCGGCAACTGTAGAACACGAGCGGATACAGCCCCATCCGGTCCGAGCGCGCGCACCCGCGCACCGGCGAACGGAGCGGTGAACGCACTGGTAAACGCACCGAGACCCGGCCCCCCACCCCACTGGGGAAGCCGGGCCTCGGCCCGTGTCACGGCGTCCGCTCCGCGCCCCACAACGCTGAGCTTTCGCGCGTCCTACAACACTTCGACGTTTGGGCCCGCCAACCGGTTCCGACAGTCGAGAACATATTTCGCGTGATTCGCCACAGCGGCGTAATCGAACTCTGCGTGGTCGGCCAGCAACACCACCGCGTCGGCGGCGGCGATCTCCTCGGCGGTGGCCTCCACCCGGACCAGCCGGGCGTCGGCGTGGATGTCGTCGACCACGTGCGGGTCGGCGCCGCGCACCTGGGCGCCCAGGTCCAGCAGCAGTTCAGCGACCCGCGTCGAGGGCGACTCGCGGGCGTCGGAGGTGTTCGGCTTGTAGGCCAGGCCCAGCAACAGGACGCGCGAGCCGTTGACGGTCTGCCGCCGCGCGTTCAGCGCTTCCATCAGGCGCCGCACGACGTAGTCCGGCATGTGGTTGTTCACGTCGTTCGCCAGCTCCACGAAGCGGAACGGGACGCCGACCGTGCGCTCGACCTTCCAGGACAGGAAGGAGGGGTCGATCGGCAGGCAGTGGCCGCCGACGCCGGGACCGGGGGTGAACTTCATGAAGCCGAAGGGCTTGGACGCCGCGGCGCCGATCGCCTCCCAGACGTCCACGCCGAGCGCCTTGGCGAACATCGCTATCTCGTTCACCAGCGCGATGTTCACGTGCCGGAAGGTGTTCTCGATCAGCTTGGCGAGCTCGGCCTCCTTCGGACCGGAGACCGGGACCGTGGTCTCCACCAGATCGTCGTAGAAGGCCTTGACCACCGCCAGGGAGTCCGCGTCGACGCCGGAGACCACCTTCGGGGTCTTCTCGAACGGCCAGTTCTGGTTCCCCGGGTCGATGCGCTCGGGGCTGAACCCGGCGTGGAAGTCCCGCCCCGCGGTCAGCCCGGAGAGCTCCTCCAGGATCGGGACCATCAGTTCCTCGGTGGTGCCCGGGTAGGTCGTGGACTCCAGCACCACGGTCGCGCCGGGGCGCAGGTGCGCGCCCAGCGTGCGGGCGCAGGACTCGATGTAGCTCAGGTCCGGCACGCCGTCGCGCAGCGGGGTCGGCACGGTGATGACCGCCAGGTCGAACCCGGCCAGTGCGGCGGCGTCGGAGGTCGCGGAGTAGGCGCCGGAGTCCAGGGCCGCACGGATGCGCTCGGAGGAGACGTCCTCGACGTAGGACTCGCCGGCCGCCAGCTGCTTCACCCGGTGCGGGTCCACGTCGTAGCCCACGACCCGGTGCCCCACCTCGGCCGCCCGGACCGCGAGCGGCAGGCCGACGTACCCCTGGCCGGCGACGACTACGTGCATGATGACTCCGATCGAATCCCGCCCCGCGGCGCCGGAGCGACGTCGCGTCGCGCCAACTCTATGTGAGTGGGCCGGACGTCTCACGTCCGCTCATAACGTGTGTCCGCGCGGTCACGGAAGTCGCACCCTCACTTCTCCGCACTTCCCGCGCGCGAGGATTCCGCTCAGAGCCAGCCGCGCCGCGCGGCCTCGACCCCGGCCTCGAACCGGCTCTCGGCGCCGAGCCGGTCCATCAGGTCGGCCATGATGCGCCGCACGGTCCGCGCCGAGATGCCCAGCCGCTTGGCGGCGGCCTCGTCGGTGAGGCCGTCGGCGAGCAGACGCAGCAGATGCCGGTCGGTGGGGGACAGGCCGGCGGGGGATTCGGCCTTGGCCGGCATGCCGAGCGGCACGGCCTCGGTCCAGATCAGCTCGAACAGCGCGGTGAGCTGATCTATCAGCCCTGGTTCGCGGACGCACAGCGCGCCGACGCTGGCCTCGTTCGGCTTGATCGGCACGACCGCGGTCTTGCCGTCCACGATGAGCAGACGGCGGGTGACGGAGGGGGACAGGCGTACCTCGCTGCCCTGCTCTGCCATCCAGCGGCCGTAGGCGATGGTCGTGGGGTCCTGGCGGACCGTGGAGTGGTAGAGGATGCGGGAACGGACACGGCGGGTCATGTCCTGGTCGAGGGACTCCGCTGCTTTGAGCGTCGCCGCCGGTACCGCACTGCCCGGCACCATCGAGAGCACCTCGACCGCGGCGCCGGCCAGCAGCTGCTCCAACTCGGACTGCACGGCGTCCAGCCCGAAGAGCTGTTCGGCCCGTTGCCGGTCGGCCGCCGCCGCCCGCCCCGCCGCCACCGCGTCGCGGCCGGCCGCCAATTCCGCCTCCTGCCGCTGCACCAGCAACTGCATGCCGGCTACCAAGGACACCGGATAGAGCCCTCCCGGTTGTTCGCGCGAGGGGCGCAGAAGCGCCAGCTCCACAAGCCGGTCCAGGGTGTCCCGGATCCGGGCCTCTTCTTGGCCCAACCGTTCCTTCAGCTCGCGGACACCCACCGCGGGGTCGGCGAGCATCGCGCTATAGACCGCTTGCGCAAGCGGATCCAAACCCAGCGAACCAAGCACGGCACACCCCCTCTTTGGATTATCCGGCCTCCGTGCCGGACCCATGCTCGCAGCAGGACCCTTGGCGATCAAGGGGGATACCGCACCATTCCGGATACAGGCCGTGGCCGGGACCGGCCTGTCCTAAGGCGGACGGGCCTGCACCGTTCCCTGCACGGCCCGCTACGGGCGAGACTCAAACCGGCGCCCGGTCGCGGGCGTCCCGGCCCGCCCCCCAAGTTCCAGCTCGGGCCTCGTGCACCCACCCCCCGAAGAATGGATTCGCCGTGTCCCGCTTCAAGCATGTCCTGATGGGCTCCGTCCTCGCCGCGCTGGTCGCCGTGCCCGTCGTCCCGGTCCTCGCGCAGCAGACCCCCACGTCGAACAGCACCGTGACCGCGGCTCTGATCACCCCCGCCTGCGCGGGCTGCTGGGCCCAGGCCTGAGAGGAAGGAAGGCCAATGGATCTGATCATGGTGGCCGTGCAGCGAGCCGGCTTCGCAGGAGACCGCGGCCTGGCCGCGGCGACGCTCCGCTACGCACTGCAGGCCGTCTCCGGCGACTCCCCCCGCGCCCTGGAGCACGCCCACGTCGTCGTCGACGAGGCCGGGGTCTTCCCGGCGCGTCTGGTGGCCGGCCTGTACCTCGCCTCCGGCCCGGACGTCCCCTATTCCGTCCGCGACACCGCGACCGCGCTGGTGCGGCGCGCGCTGACCACCTCACCGATGCTGGAGGACTGGAGTGTCGACTGGGTCGAGGGTCCCTACGGCTACGAGCTGCTGGACAGCCTCGACACACTCGAAGACAGCCAGAGCCCGCTGCACAACTGACCACTTCCTCATCCTGCCGGGCGCCCCACTCGGCCGGCCGCCGGAGTGCGAGCTGTGCGAGGTGTGTCCTGCTGAAACTTTCGGCGGGGCACACCTCTTTATATGTTTTGCGATGCATCTGCCGTACTGGAGCGTTTCCGACCGGAACGGCCGATCGTTGACCCGCCATGCGAATGGCGTTGCGGAGGATCGATCCCCTGGCGGCGGCGGTGGCCGCACTCGCTCTGGCGTTGCGGGTTCCGCTGGTGATGGCGGCACTGCCGGGAGTCGGGAACTCGGACGAGCCGCTGAACATCTCCGTCGGTCTGCGGATGGCATCCGACGGGACGTTGGACGCGCACGCCTACCGCTATCCCGGCTTCCTCTACGAAGTGATCGTCGGGATGACGACGGCGTTCCGTGCAGTGGGGATCCACGTACCGGCACACGGAGCGATGCGGATCGAGAACCTCGGAGTGGCGCACACGGACTCCCGCGCCTTCATCGTGGCGATCCGGCTTGTGGGGGTCGCAGCATCAGTGGCTACGTGCCTCCTGGTGTGGGCCGTAGTGCGGGAAGTGCTTAAGGCGTCAGAACTTTCGGAGCGCTGGAGCCGGGGCGCGGCTGCGGTCGCCGCGATCACCGTGGCGGTTTCCCCATTGGCGGCAGCCAACAGTGCCTACGCGACGCCCGATGTATATGCGGGTCTGGCTGTAGCGCTTACCTTGTATGGCGCGACCCGGGTTCTTCGTGGCGCACGCTATGCGGAACTCCTCTGCGGACTCGGAGTGGGGATCGCATTAGGCGCCAAATACCTTGCCGCCGCAGTCCTTCCCGTACTTGTCGCCTATGTATTGAGTCCCGAGCGCCGCAGACGAGTGATCAGCATCGCCGGAGTGGCCGCCGTCGCGGCGGCCGTGTTCGCGCTGACCACACCGGGGATCATCATGCATCCCATCTCCGTTCTCGACGGACTGAGAGCGGAAGCCGTTCATTATCAAGGCGGCCATGTCGGTGCGCAGGGCGGTGCGCCCGGCTACTACCTGAGTGCGCTCTTCCGCGATCAACCATTGCTGCTGGACGCCGTCGCGGTGGCGGGCGTCGCGATCTTCCGGACCGCCGGTCTCATTCGCAGAACGTTGATCGTCGCGTTCGCCTATGCGATTCCCCAGTTCGTTCTCCTGGCGGTGATGACAGTGCGGTTCGACCGCAATCTCGTCCCGCTGACCCCGGCGCTCGCCGTCCTCGCCGGGGTGGCGGTCCCGGCCGTCTTCCCGCAGACGCGCCGCAGGGCGGTCGCCGCGATCACCGTCGCCGCCGCGTTCCTCCCGCTGGCCTCCGCCGTCCGGCTCTACCCGCAGCTCGACGAGCACTCCCGCGTGCAGGCCGCCGCGTGGGTCGCCCGGCACGTCCCCGGGCACGAGCCGGTCGCGGTCGAGAGCTACGGTCCCTGGCTGGACCCGGCGCGCTACCACCTGGTGCCGCTGACCTTCGCGGCCGACAAGCCGGCCGTCCAGGCGCGGGCGCTCATCCTGACCGAGCACGCCGCCGGCCGGTTCCTCTCCGACGCCGCGCACCATCCGCACGAGGCGGCGGCGTACCGCGCGCTCATGAGCCGTTACCGACTTGCAGCACGATTCACAGCCGGCTCGTGGATCGCGGTCTACGTGCCGCGCGGGACGTCGGAGCCGGTCCGGCAAGGGCCCAGGTAGCCGGCTCATCCGTCGGGAACGGTGGCGGCTTTCCCGCCCCGGGGCGCGATCCCACTAGCATTCCCATGTGACAAACGACCGCCGCCCCAGTGCTCGGCGCCCACGCGTGGCGATGCTCGTCGCCAACGACGTGCGCCTGGACTCGCGGGTGCAGAAAGCCGCCTACAGCGCCGCGGAGGCCGGCTACGACGTCCTCCTGCTCGGGTACGAACCGAACCGCAAGGGGCGTCCCTCGGACCCGGCCTACATCGGCGCGGCGCAGGTCGTGCGCACCGGACTGCACAACAAGTGGCAGATCGCGCAGTGGCCGCTGAAGGACGGCGGGTCGCCGAGCCTGCGGCTGATGCCGTTCCGGGCGCTGTCGTTCGCCTCGTCGCTGGACTACAAGGCGCGGCGCCGCATCGTGCAGCGGATCAAGGAGCCCGGCACCGGCGACGGCAGCATGAAGCACCGCGCCAAGGAGATGCTCTGGAAGGTCTACTTCCGGGACGGCGACTGGCGGCGCACGGCCCGCCACCTGCTGTGGCTGGAGTCCAGCTGGTCGGCGCTGATCGAGGAGTTCGAGCCGGACCTGATCCACGCGCACGACATGCACACCCCCGGCATCGCCGTGCGGGTGGCCGAGAAGCTGGGCCGCAAGGGCAAGCGGCCGAAGGTGCTCTACGACGCCCACGAGTTCGTGGCCGGCGTCTCCATGCCGGAGCAACGGCGGCTGGCCTACGTCGGCCTGGAAGGCGAGTACGTCCGCAAGGCCGACGCGGTGATCACCGTCTCCCCGCTGCTCGCGCAGTGGCTGCAGGAGCGCTACCACCTCACCGAGACGCCCGAGGTCGTGGCGAACGCGCCGATGCTGCACGTGCCCGGCGACGAACGTGACGAGTCGGGCGATACGGACTCTGCGGACACGGCGAACTCTGCAGACACGGCGAACTCTGCAGACTCCAAGGAGGCGCCGAGCCTGCGCAAGGCCTGCGGCCTGGCCGACGACGTCCCGCTGCTGGTCTACTCCGGCGCGGTCTCGCCGATGCGCGGCATCGCGACCATGGTCGCCGGCCTGCCGGAGCTGCCGGACGTGCACGTCGCGGTGGTCCGCGGCGCCGACACCGAGTTCACCCGCGCGCTGCGGAAGCAGGCGGAGGGCCTCGGCGTGGACGACCGGCTGCACATGGTCGGCTACGTGGCGCCGCACCTGGTCCCGCAGTACCTGGCCTCCGCCGACATCGGCGTGATCCCGATCCTGCACACCCCGAACCACGAGGTGGCGCTGATCACGAAGTACTACGAGTACATGCACGCCAAGCTGCCGATCGTGGTCTCCGACGTCCAGGCGATGGCGGACTTCACCCGGGACCTGGGCAACGGCGAGGTCTTCACCGCCGAGGACGCCCACGAGTACGCTCAGGCCGTCGCCAAGGTTCTCGCCGATCGGCCCGCCTACGCGTCCCGCTACACTGACGACCTGCTGGCGGCCAACTCCTGGGAGGGCCAGGCCGAGGTACTGGGCGGGGTGTACGCACGGCTGCTCGGCACCGAGCCGGAACCGCGGACGGGGGTCCGAGCGTTCGGCGAGACGAGCGAGCCGACCGCATAGGGTGTATTCACGGGGACATTCGGCGGACCGCATAGCGTTGCCCGATACTGTGACCGATCTACAGCACGACCCTGACCCCCATTCAGGCGCGACCTAAAGCAAGTGGAGTGTGAGCGTGGCAACCGCCACCAGTGAGACGGGATCCGTGGAGGAGACCCGGACGAGGACCCCCGAACCCCCGCGCCCGGCCGAGCAGGTTCACGTCTTCGAGCCCTACCGATACGCGCTGCCCAAGTTGGGCCCGTATTTCCGGGACGTGTGGGCCCGGCGTCAGTTCGCCACCCACATGGCGTCCTCGACGTTGAAGGGCCAGCATTTCGACAGCTTCTTCGGCCAGTTCTGGCTGGTGCTGAACCCGATGCTGCTGGCGCTGGTGTACTTCCTGCTGACGACCGTCCTCGGCGGCGCCGGGGGTGCCGGCGCGAGCGCGATGGATCACTTCGTCGGACTGTTGACCGGTTTGTTCGCGTTCTTCTACACGCGCAACGTCATCCAGTTCGCCGCCAGCTCGATCACCGGCGGCGGCAAGATGATCATCAACATGTCGTTCCCGAAGATCCTGCTGCCGATGTCGACGACGTTCACGGCGATGCTGACGTACTTCCCGACGCTGTTGGTCTACGCGTTGTTCTATGTGGGAGTGCACCACAGTGTCACGGTGAACATCCTCTGGGTGATCCCGATCTTCTTGATCCAGACCATCTTCAGCTTCGGCCTCGGGCTGTTGTTCGCCGCGGTGACCCTGTACTTCCGGGACATGTCGACGCTGCTGCCCTATGTGCTGCGCATCTGGATGTACATCACGCCGGTGCTGTTCAGCCTGAGCTATATCAAGTCCAAGACGATTCCGGACGCCACGGGCCACACCGCGCTGCCCCACTGGATTCTCGGTGTCTACCGGTGGGATCCGTTCTCGCCGATCATCAACTCGTGGAACACGGTGCTGGTCGGCAACGGCGCACATCCCTTCGCCAAGGGGGCGTCCTACGCTCCCCAGCTGACAGAGATCGCTGTCGGCGCAGTGTGTGCCGTGATCGCGCTGGTCATCGGCGCCTGGTACTTCATGTCGAGGGAGCGTGAGTTCGCTGTCCGCCTCTGAAACCGTCGAGACCGTCGAGACCGCGGCGGCAGCCGAAGCCACCGCGGCTCCGGCCGCGCAGCCCGCTGCCAAACTCGTCGAGAAGCAGATGGAGAAGCGCCTGGCCATCAAGGTCGAGGATCTCCACCTGTACTACCGCACCAAGGCCGAGGCCAACCCGACGCTGAAGGCCGCGCTGATCCGCAAGGCCAAGCGCCAGAAGGTCGAGGCGAAGGTCATCAAGGCGGTGAACGGCGTCTCCTTCGAGGTGCCGCACGGCACCGTGCTGGGCGTCATCGGCCACAACGGCGCCGGGAAGTCCACGCTGCTGCGCGCGCTGTCCGGGATCCTGCCCCCGACGCAGGGCCGGGTCGAGGTGCGCGGCCGGGTCTCCACGCTGCTGGCGCTCGGCGTCGGCTTCAACCAGAACCTCACCGGCCGGGAGAACATCGTCCTGGGCGGGCTGGCGCAGGGCTGGTCCAAGGACCAGATCCGCGAGAAGGAGAACGCGATCATCGACTTCGCCGATCTCGACACGCTCTCGGAGGGCGCGATCGACCGGGCGATGAAGACGTATTCCTCGGGCATGTACGCCCGCGTGGCCTTCGCGGTCGGCGTGCACATGGACCCGGACATCCTGCTCGTGGACGAGGCCCTGTCCGCCGGCGACGCGCGCTTCAAGGAGCGCGCCACCGAGAAGATGCTGGAGCTGTGCGAGAACGCCCGCACCATCGTGCTGGTCTCGCACGGTCTGGAGACCGTGCGGCACATGTCCAACCGCTGCATCTGGCTGGACCACGGCAACCTGGTGCAGAGCGGCGACCCGGACGAGGTCATCGACGCCTACATCGAGAAGCAGCGCAAGGACCGCGAGGACGCGGACCGCAAGAAGGCCGCCGCCGAGGCCAAGGAGGCCCAGGAGGACCAGGCGCTCGCGGCCAAGGCCGAGAAGACCAAGGAAGCGCTGCAGAAGGCCATCGGAGAGGACGTCTGAGCAAGGCATGTCCTCCGATCGCAGCAGTATCGACGTCTCGATCATCACCGGCGGGCACGACGTCGCGGACGCGCGGCTGCACCGCCTGGCCGCCGCGCTGCGCCGCGCCGGACTGGCCGTCGAGGTGGTCGGCCTCGGCGCGCCCGAGGCCGGCCCGGCCGACTGCGCGGTGCGCACCCTGGGCGCCCGCTCGGCCAAGAAGCGCCTCAAAGCCGACCTGACGCTGCCGTTCAAGGCGCGCGGCAAGGTCCTGCTCACCGTCGACCCGGACATGGTGCCCGGCGCCACGCTGGCCCGCTGGTTCAAGGGCCGCAAGGTCGTGGCCGACGTGCACGAGGACTACCTGAAGCTGCTCAAGGACCGCGCCTGGGCCCGCGCCTCGTGGAAGAAGAGCGCCGCCACCTTCGCGGTCCGGATCTGCACGTTCTGGACCAAGCGCGCGAACATCACCGTCGTCGCCGACGACCACGTGCCGCCGATGAAGGGCCGCCGGCGCCTCGTGGTGAAGAACCTCCCGGACTTCTCCTTCCTGCCGCAGCCCGGCGACCCCGACACCGCCACCCCGCGCGCCGTCTACATCGGCGACGTGCGGCGCTCGCGCGGCCTGCAGGCGATGCTGGCCGCGGTCGAGGGGACCTACACCTGGGAGCTCGACGTGGTCGGCCCGGTGCAGCCGGGGGACCAGGCCTGGCTGGACACCTGGCACGCGACCTCCAGCGAGCAGGTGCGCAACCGGATCAGGTTCCACGGGCGTCTGGACCCTCAGAAGGCCTGGGCCGTCGCCGACGGCGCGTGGGCCGGGCTCGTGCTCCTGGACGACACCCCGGCCTTCCGCGAGGCGGTGCCCAGCAAGCTGTACGAGTACCTGGCCGTCGGGCTGGCCGTGGTGGCCACGCCGCTGCCGCGGATGGCTGAACTGGTCACCGCCTCCGGCGCGGGCGAGGTGGTGGCGGACCCCGCCGCCGCGTCGGCTACGCTGCGGCGGTGGTCCGAGGACTACGACGAGCTCGAGAAGGCGCGCCGCAACGCCCGCAAGTGGGCCGCGGAACACCTCACCGGCGCCTCGCCGTACGACACGCTCGCGGAGCAGATCCGCGGGCTGGTCCAGCACTGAGCTCCAACCAAGGTGGGCCGCCGTGCCCACGGTCCAGCGGGCCGCGACCCGGCGCCGCGCGATCGATCCCCGGAGAACCGAGAGTGACTGAACAGAAGCAGGGTAGCCGGGAAGGCGTGCGAATCCTGCCCAGCGCCGACGTGGACGACCGCGCCGAGATCGGCGAGGGCACCAGCGTCTGGCATCTGGCCCAGGTGCGCGAGGGCGCGCGGGTCGGCCGCAACGTGGTGATCGGGCGCGGGGCGTACATCGGCCCGGACGTGCCGGTCGGCGACAACTGCAAGATCCAGAACCACGCGCTGGTCTACGAGCCCGCGGTGCTGGAGCCCGGCGTCTTCATCGGCCCGGCGGTGGTGCTCACCAACGACCACTACCCGCGCGCGATCAACGCCGACGGCACTCCCAAGTCCGCCCACGACTGGACCCCGGTCGGCGTCACCCTGCGCGAGGGCGCCTCGGTCGGCGCCCGCTCGGTGTGCATCGCGCCGGTGACGGTCGGCCGCTGGGCCCTGGTCGCGGCCGGCTCCGTGGTGAGCAAGGATGTCCCGGACTTCGCTCTGGTCGCGGGTGTCCCCGCCAAGCGGATCCGCTGGGTCGGCAAGGCCGGCGAGCCGCTGGAGGACCGCGGCGACGGATTGTTCGTCTGTCCCAAGGACGGATCCGAGTACGTCGAGAATGACGGTGTGTTGAAGGAGAAGGCGTGACACTGGCATCTAATTTCTCCGGGGCTTTCGTTCCCCCGGCCCGACCGGTGACCGGCGAGGATGAGATCGAGGCCGTGGTGCGCGTCATGCGGACCGGCCAGGTGGCCGCCGGCCCGGAGGTCGAGGCCTTCGAGAACGAGTTCTCCCAGCTGCTCGACGGCCTGCACTGCGTGGCCGTGAACTCCGGCACCTCCGCGCTGCACCTGTCGGTGCTGGCGCTGGGCGTCAAGCCCGGCGACGAGGTGATCATGCCCTCGTTCTCCTTCGCCGCGACCGCCAACTCGGTGGCGATCGTCGGCGCCGTGCCGGTGTTCGTGGACATCGAGCGCGACTCGTTCAACATCGACCCGGCCGCGATCGAGGCCGCGATCACCGCCAAGACCGTGGCGATCATGCCGGTGCACCTGTACGGCCACCCGGCCGCGATGGGCCCGATCATGGAGATCGCGCGCAAGCACGGCCTGAAGGTCATCGAGGACTCCGCGCAGGCCGTCGGCGCGAGCCTGAACGGCAAGGCGATCAGCACCTTCGGCGACGCCGCGTGCATCAGCCTGTACCCGACCAAGAACATCCACTCCATCGAGGGCGGCATCGTGGTCACCCCCGACGCCGAGGTCGCGCGCCAGGTTCGCCTGCTGCGCAACCAGGGCATGGAGGAGCGGTACAAGAACGAGGTCATCGGCCTGAACAACCGGCTCTCCAGCGTGCACGCCGCCGTCGGGCGCGTGCAGCTGGCCAAGCTGGCCGGCTGGACCAAGCAGCGCCAGGAGAACGCCCGGTACTTCGACGCGCACCTGCGGGGTGTCGGCGTCCCGCCGGTCGCCGAGGGCGCTGAGCACGTCTACCACCAGTACACGATCCGGGTCACCGAAGAGGTCGAAGGCGGCCGCGACGGCCTCGCCGACCGTCTGAAGGAGCGCGGCATCGGGACCGGCATGTACTACCCGATCCCGATCCACCGCCTGCCCTCGTTCCAGCGTCCTGACATCGCCTCGCGCGTCGCCGGCGAGCTGCCCGAGACCGAGAAGGCGGCCCGCGAGGCGCTCTCGCTGCCGGTGATGCCGACCCTGGCGCAGGACGAGCTGGAGCGGATCGTGGCCGGGGTGAACGCGCTGTGAGTGGGACGAGCGGGACGAAGCTGCGCGCGGGCCTGATCGGCCTGGGCATGATGGGCCGGCACCACGCGCGGGTGCTGGGTTCGCTGGACGGCGTGGAGCTGGTCGCCGTCGCCGACCCCGGCGGCGACGCGCACGGCGCGGCCAACGGCCGCCCGGTGCTCGGCGGCGTCGAGGAGCTGATCGCGGCCGGGATCGACTTCGCCGTGGTCGCGGTGCCGACGGTGTTCCACGCCGAGACCGGGCTGGCGCTGGCCGAGGCCGGCGTCCACACGCTGATCGAGAAGCCTTTAGCGCCGGATGTGGAGTCCGCGACGCAGCTGACCGAGACCTTCGAGCGGGCCGGACTGGTCGGCGCGGTCGGCCACATCGAGCGCTTCAACCCCTCGCTGCAGAACCTGCGCAAGCGGCTGGAGCACGGCGAGCTCGGCGAGGTCTTCCAGGTCGTCACCCGGCGCCAGGGCCCGTTCCCGAACCGGATCGCCGACGTCGGCGTGGTGAAGGACCTGGCCACCCACGACATCGACTCCACGGCCTGGGTGACCCGCCAGACCTACACCTCGATCTCGGCGCACACCGCCTACCGCTCGGGCCGCGAGCACGAGGACCTGATCGCGATGACCGGCCGGCTGGCCGACGGCACCGTGGTCAACCACCTGGTGAACTGGCTCTCGCCGATGAAGGAGCGGGTGACGATCGTCACCGGCGAGAAGGGCTGCTTCGTCGCCGACACGCTGACCGCCGACCTGACGTTCTACGCGAACGCCTCGGCGCCGACGATCCCCACCTGGGAGGCGATGCAAGCCTTCCGCGGAGTATCCGAGGGCGACATGGTGCGCTTCGCCATCCCGAAGCCCGAACCCCTGCGCACCGAGCTCGAGGCGTTCCGCGACGCCGTGCTGGACGTGGACGGCGGCCGGGACCGCGTGGTCAGCATGCGCCAGGGCCTCCAGGTCGTCCGGGTCGCCGAGGCCGCCCTGGACTCCGCCGCGAAGGGCACGACCGTCGAGCTGTGACCCGTGTCCTGTTCAGGACAGCCAGTGATCAGAGCCCCCGAAACCGGGTAACCGGGGTCGGGGGCTCTCACGCGCTCTTTATCTTGGTTTGACGACCTTCACGAAACTCTAAGAGTCCTCGCAGAGACTGATCTCCCCCGGCAGGGGACTATTGGCGCATCAGGCCTGATGAAAGGGGCTGGATCCTTGGAGAACGAGCAGCCTCCACCTCATGTCAGTGTGGTTCTGCCGTGTTACAACGAGGAGGCGCACGTTCTGCTGGAGATTCAGCGGATTTGTGCGGCGTTGGATGCCACGGAGTATCCGTATGAGGTTTTGGCGATCGATGACGCCTCCACCGACGGCACCTTGGAGGTGCTGCGCAAGGCGGAGATCGATTTCCCGTCGGTGAAGGTGGTGGCGTTCCACCGCAACGGCGGTGCCGGTACGGTGCGCCGGATCGGGTCGGGCATGGCCCGGGGCGACATCGTGGTGTGGACCGATGCGGACATGTCGTATCCGAACGAGCGGATCCCCGAGTTGGTGGAGATGCTTGATTTCGACGCCGGTATCGATCAGGTGGTGGGTGCGCGCAAGGCCGAGATGGGTTCGCACCGTCTGTTGCGGATCCCGGCGAAGTGGGTGATCCGCAAGATCGCGGAGAAGCTGACGAACCAGAAGATCCCGGATCTGAACTCGGGTCTGCGGGCGATGCGCCGTGAGGTGGCGCTGCCGTATCTGCGGCTGCTGCCGCCCGGGTTCTCCTGTGTCACCACGATCACGTTGGCGTTCATGTCCAACCAGAAGACCGTGGTGTATGTCCCGATCGACTATGCCAAGCGGGCCGGTAAGTCCAAGTTCAAGTTTGTGAAGGACGCCTACCGCTACATCCTGCAGGTCCTGCGGATGGTGATGTACTTCAACCCGCTGAAGGTCCTGATGCCCCCGGCCCTGTGGCTGGTCGGCATCGGCGCGGTCAAGGCCATCTTCGATGTGTCGGTGCATCCGTTCCGGTTCGCGCAGAACACGGCACTGCTGCTCTTGTCAGGGCTGATCATCGCCTCCATGGCACTCCTCGCGGACCTCATCGTCCGATCCCGACCGGAGTGAGTGAGCGCGGCTGGGGTTCGCGTCTGGTGACCGCGGCGGCCGTGCTGGCCGCGCTGTACCTGGCGGTCGGCGGCATCGCCTCGCAGTTGGCGGGGCGCAGCGTGCTGGCCGACACCGACTACATGGTGCGCTACGGCGTGTACGCCAACGCCGGCTTCGCCGACTCGCAGAGCAAGAACCTGATGCAGTCGGACGTGTACAGCGCCGAGATCCCGGCCGAGGACCTGTTCGCGAAGGGGGTCAAGTCCGGTAAACCGACTGCCTGGGACCCCTACATCGTCGGCGGCACGCCGCTCGGCAGCATCACCAACAACGCGCTGGCTTCCCCGGTGACCGCACCGTACTACGTGCTGCCGTCGTGGCTGGCGCCGGCGTACGAGCGGCTGGCCGAAGTTCTGGTCGGACTCGTCGGGCTCTATCTCTTCCTGCGCCGGCTGAAGCTGTCGCCGCCGGCCGCGTTGGTCGGCGGGATGGCGTATGTCTCGGGCGCCTACATGGTGGCCTGGCAGGGCTGGCCGCAGACGCGGGTCGGCGCCTTCGTGCCGCTGCTGTTCTGGGCGGTCGAGCGGCTGCTGCAGCTGCGGCGGTTCCGGGACGTCGCGGTCCTGGCTGTCGTGGTCGGCTGCCTCATGCTCGGCGGGTTCCCGTCCGTCGAGGGCTACGCGCTGCTCACCGCCGGGGTCTACGCGCTGGTACGGACCCGCAGGATCGGGCAGCTCGCCGCGCTCGGCGCGGGCGTCGCGGCCGGGGTCGCGCTGGCGATGTTCCAGTTGCTGCCGTTCGCGAAGTTCTATTCCTCCTGGCTGATCGAGGGACGTGGACAAAGCGGCGCGGACCATCTGGATCCGGTCAGCTTCCTGACGTCCTTCGCGCCGTGGGCTTTCGGCGGCGTCGCCTCCACCGACCAGCAGCTGTTCTACCTCGGTCCGAACTCGGTCGAGGCGCTGGGCTATGTCGGCGCCGCGGTACTGGTGCTGTCCGTGGTGGCGGTGATGGCGGTCCGGCGCGGCCGGATCCTGCTGCCGCGCGGGGTGTGGGTGTTCTTCATCGCCTCCACCGCGGTGTGGATGCTGCTGGTCTACCACGGCGGCTGGCTGCTGGGGATCGGGCAGCACATTCCGGTGCTGCGGTCGTTGTTCGGGGCGAACTTCATCGGCCGGGCGCGGTGCGTGACCGGGCTGTTGCTGGCGTGTCTGGCGGCGGTCGGGTTCGAAGTCGTGCTGCGGAAACGGTCGGAGTTCGCGGCTGCCCCCGCCGCTTCTCGAGGCCGCCTCGCGCGCTGGGTGGCTCCGCGGATCCAGCTGCGGCCGGGCTTGGCGCGGTGGGCCGCGCCGGCGTGGGCGCTCGTGGTGGTGCTGGCGGTCGGGCTGGAGGCCTGGGCGCTCGTGGGCGAGGGGCGCAGGGTCGCGACCGCCGACGGCGCCAACGGCTACAACGGCGCCGATGGCACGAAGGCGACTCAGGTGGCCGTCTCCACGTACAACACCGAGATCCGCCACGGGCTGATGCTGATCGCGGCCGCCGTGCTACTGGTCGGCGTGCTGTGGCTGGTGTCCTGGTTCGGCGGGTCGGTCCGGCGGGTCGGCGTGGTGCGGGTGTTCGCGGCGTGCGGGGTGGTGGCGATGGTCGCCGCCGAGGGCACGTCGTTCATCGGGCGGTTCACTCCCAGCGCCGATAAATCGACTTTCTATCCGGTCACCGACACGCAGGAGTTCCTGGCCGCGAACCTCGGGCACTCGCGCTACGCGAGCACGTCCGAGGCCTCGGTGCTCGGGACCGACTCGGTGTACGGGCTGCGCGCGCTGAACGGGCACGCGTTCCTGAACTCGGCGTTCGCGACCCTGGTGAAGGGCGTGCCCGGCGATCCGGTTCCCGCACCGACCCGGCTGGCGTTCAGTCCGGACGAGGCGCAGGCGACCAGCCCGATCCTGGACCGGCTCGGCGTCGCCTACTTCACCGCCTCGCCGAACGAGCCGGTGTTCGGGACCGGGCACCCGGCGCAGACCGACGGCACGTCGGTGGAGCTGGAGCCGAACGTGCCGCTCCCGGTGCGGCTGCCGGTCGGTGACGACGTCCGGGCCCTGGGCCTGGTCCCGACCTCCGCCGCCGACGTGTTCTCCTACGCGCCGAATTCGAGCGACGACTGGATCGAGGTCACGGTCTCCGACGGCGCCGGCTCGGTGACCTCCAAACGGCTGACCCAGGGCATCCAGACCGGCGTGGAGTTCGACGTCCCGATCGCGCTGGACTCCCCGGCCGCGAACGGCCCGCGGACAGCGACGCTGACCCTGCACTCGGCGAAGACCGAGCCGCTGGCGGTCCAGGCCCTGGCCGGCGCACCCGCGCTGGCGACGGTGACCGACCCCGGCGACGGCCTGAAACTGGTCCACGCCGGCTCGTCGGTGATCTACCAGCGGCTGAACGCGATGCCGCGCATCCGCTGGGCCGACTCCTCGGTGGTGGTCCCGAACGCGACATCGCGGGTCAGCCTCCTGGCCTCCGGAGCACTGGAGACCTCGACGGTGGTACTGAACAGCGGCATGGCGCTGACAGCGCCGGCGGTGCTGTCGGCAGCGGGATCGGACGCAGACGCCGGCGCGACGGTGGCAGGCGCCGTCGGCTCGTCCGCAGCAGCTGGCTCCACACCAGCCGCAACCGCACCGACGACCGCCCTGGCCTCAATCGGCGCGGCCTCGACCGGCGCCACCTCGGTCACCCCCGACAGCGCGGTGACAGTGACCAGCGACGGCCTGGACTCCGTAGGCGCCCAGGTGGACTCCCAAGCCCCCGGCTACCTCGTGGTCGCAGACTCCGACCAGGTCGGCTGGTCCGCCACAGTGGACGGCAAAACCGCCCGCCTGGTCCCCGCCGACCAGGGCCTGGTCGCAGTCGCGGTCCCACAGGGCACGCACACAGTGAAGCTCCACTACAAGTCCCCGGACCACGGCCTAGGCGGCTACGCCAGCGCCGCAACAGCCTTCGCCCTCGCCGGCGGCGTCGGCATGGAGACCTGGTACTCCCGCCGCGGCCGCCCAGCGCCCTGGGAACTGGCGTGGCTGCGCAGCCGGGCGCGGCGGACGGCGGCGACGGCTGGCGGCGCGGTGGAGTCCGGCGGAGGGGACGCGAGTGTCTGAGACGTCGACGCGCGATGCGGGTTCGCGGTGCGGCGGATCGGCGGTCGGGAGCGGGCTGGGTGGCTCGGGCTGCTCGGGCTACTCGGCATTCGCGGCCGGGTTCGGTGGCGTTGGCCACTCGGCGGGCCGGCGCGGGCTGGGTAGCTCAGGCTGCTCGGCGGTCGGGCGCGGGTTCGGTGACTCGGCCTGCTCGGCAATCCGGAACGGGCCGGGTGCCTCAGGTTGCTCGGTGTTCGGGCGCGGGCTGGGTGGCTCGGGCTGCTCGGCATTAGCGGCCGTGTTCGGTGGTTCTGGCTGCTCGGCGTTCGCGGCCGGGTTCGCCGGTGATTCGGCGTTCGGATGCGATTTCAGCGGTGCCCGCGGACTCTTTTCCTTCTCCCGGACCGTGTTCGGCTCATGTGCCGAATCCCAGCTCGGCGAGCTTCGCCAGCAGCGGTTCCACCACGCGGGCCGGGGTGAAGCGGTCGCGGGCGGCGGTGCTGGACGCCTGCTTCAGCTCGGCGAGTTGGTGGGGGTCGGCGGCGAGGTCGGCGAGGGCGTCGGCGAGGGCTGCGGCGTCTCCGGGGGCTACGTAGCGTGCGGCTGGGCCGAGGGCGCGGCGCTGGGGCGGGGTGTCCGAGGTGACGATCGCGCAGCCGGCTGCCGCGCCTTGGTAGACCTTGTTCGGCACGACCCGGAGTGCCTTCGGGCCGGTGCCAAAGATGCCGAGGCAGACGTCGTGCTCGGCGACCAGGCGGGGGAGTTCGGCGGCGGGGACCCAGTCGAGCCAGGTGACGTTCTTGGCGTCGCCGGCGTTGCGCACCGCCTCGGCCTTGTCCTGGCCGCCGCCGATCATCGTGACGGCGACGGGCTGGTCGGCGAGGCGGGCGATGGCGCCGCCGATCGTCGCGGCGCCCTGGAGCGGCGTGAACAGGCCGTAGAAGACCACGCGCAGCGGGCCCTCGGGCTCCGCCGGCTCCGGTGCTGCCTCCGGCACGAACCACTCGTCCGGCGCACCGACGGGAACCACCACGGCATGCGCCTGGTGTTTGGCGGGCAGGGTCTCCCGGTGTTCCTCGGTGTCGACGATCACCACGCGGGCGGAGCTCAGCGCCGCCGCGTCGATGGCGCGCAGCAGCGGCTGCCGCACCCCGTGGCTCACCTGCCGGTCCCGCCCGGTGTCGGCGGCGCCGATCAGGTGGTCCAGCACCACGCGCCGGCGCCCGAACAGCAGCCGCGCCAGGTGCACGTCGAAGTGCCCGAGGTACCCGACCACCACGACGTCCGGCCGAGGTCCCCGCAGCGACTGGCGCGCCAGCCGCGCCCAACACCGCGCCAGCCGCACCCCGAGCGCGGGTACCCGCCACGGCTGGGCCAGCATCTTGACCCGCGCGGCGGTGTCGAACCCAAGAGGCGCGTTACACTCGCGGACCTCATGACCCGCACCCCGCAACCCCTCAGCGACGACCCCCACCCGGGGGTGCGCCGCCACGTCGTAAGTGCCGAAGATCAGGACGCGCATGGTCAGCCAGAGTAGCGGTTCCGGCCTCAACCGGCGGACCGTCCGGACGGACGAAGCCCCCGCCACCGCGGGCGCCGAGAGCGAGACGGCACGCGCGCGTGCCGACGCCGGAGGAGAGCGCCGCGGCTTGGCGGCCGGTGCCCGCGATGCGCAGGCGGCTGCCGATGGGTCTTCTGCCGGCGGATCTTCTGCCGGCGATGCCAAGGCTGATCGGGATTCCTCTACCGATTCCTCTGCCGCTAACGCCAAGGCTGATGGGGACTCGTCTGCCGATTCCTCCGCCGATTCCTCCGCTGCCTCCCCGCAGCCGACTCAGCAGCCCGACTCCGTCACCGACCCCCTGCCCGACCCCCTGGCCGACCTTCTCCCCGACCCCGACGACCCGGCGACGCCCCGCCCCGCCCCCAACCGCCGCGGCCAGATCGCCCGCCTCGCCTTCCTCGCGCTCACCATCGCGGCGGGCGCCTACGCTGTCGGCCACCAGTGGACGCGCGTCCGGGCGGGCTTCGCCGAGCTCGGTCCGGTGCCGCTGCTGGTCGCGCTCGTCCCCGCCCTGGCCTCGGTCGTGGCGATGATGCTGGCCTGGCGGGGGCTGCTCGGCTCGCTCGGCTCCCCGCTGCGGCTGCGTCCCGCCGCGCGCATCTTCTTCACCAGCCAGCTCGGCAAGTACCTGCCCGGCTCGGTCTGGCCGGTGGTCGCGCAGATGCAGCTCGGCCGCGCCTACCGCATCCCCCGCGCACGCAGCGCGGCCGCCGCCGCACTCGCGATGCTCGTGTCGCTCTCCTCGGCGCTCCTGCTCGCCGCCGCGACCCTGCCCCTCGGCGGAGGCACGGACGCCGCCGGCTACCGCTGGGCCTTCGCCGTGGCACCGCTCCTGCTCGCGGGCCTGCACCCCAAGATCGCCAACCCGGTCCTGCGAACCCTCTTCCGCCTGACCCGCCGCCCCGCGATCGAACCGCTCACCGGCCGCACCATCGCCGAGACCGCGGCCCGCAGCCTCGTCGGCTGGCTCCTCGCCGGCGCCCACATCTGGGTCCTGGCCATCGCCCTGGGCGCGACCCCCGGCCGCACCCTCCTGCTGGCCATAGGCGGCTACGCCTTCGCCTGGAGCGTCGGCTTCATCATCGTCTTCGCCCCCGCCGGCGCCGGCGTCCGCGAACTCATCCTGGTCGCCGCCCTCCAACCGGTCCTGGACCCCGGCAAAGCCACAGTCGTCGCCCTGGCCTCCCGCCTGGTGACCATCGCCGCCGACCTCATCGCCGCCGCCCTCACCGCCCACGAGGGCCGCACCGGCAAGGGCGGCACGGACACCGACGGCGAGACGACGACCAAATCGGCCGGCATCACCGCCTAGCGGCGTCAGAACGTTCTCGAAGTGCCCTGGCGACCAGATCGTGAATGAACCAGTCGCCAGGCGCGACGTTCTCCTTAAGGCGCGGCAGGTCCTCCGGGCCGAACCATCCGTACTCAGAGTGTTTCGACCACTCCAGCGCGGGACGGGCCAGATCGCCCTCGACCTCGACGACGTAATCGACCTCGTGCCGCACACCCCGGCCGTCATCGCCGGTCCACGTCGACTTCTCGACCAGCCGCCGCACCCGCAGCAAGCGCCATCCGGTCTCTTCCATGACTTCCCGGGCCAGCGCCGTCAGGATGGATTCGCCACCATCGACGTGCCCGCCGACGATGTCCCACATGCCGGGGAAGAGCCTTCGCTCAGCGCTGCGTTTCTGGGCGAAGACCCGCCCCGCGCCGTCGAAGATGATCGCTCCGACCACCCAGTTCTCATCGTCGGCGGGGACTGGGACCTCGACACCGCTGTCCACGGCGACGCCGTGCCGACCGTCTGTCATCGCACCCCGCCCTACGACTCCTTCGGAGGCAGCGGCGGCATCCGGAAAGCCTTCCGCACCACCGGATTCCGCTTCACCGCCAACTCCGTGGCGGCCATGCGCCAGCGCACGTAGCCCTTCTTCGAGTACTGCCACTCTCGCTTGTGCCGTGCCCAGTCCACCTTCCGGGGTTCGGGCACGGCGCCCAGCTTCTCCGATGCCAGCGCCTGGTACTTCTCCTGGAGCGAGGTGCGGAGTGCGGCGTCCTCGGCGTTCTTGTTGACGCTGCTGATGTTCGCGTCGTGGCGGCGGTAGAGGAAGGTCGGGGTGCGCGAGTAGACGAACTTGCGCTTGTCGATCAGCAGCGTGGCCCAGACCGGGTAGAGCATCTGCGCCAGGAGGGCCGGGTCGAGTTCCACGGCCTGGATCAGTTCGGTGCGGACGAAGGCGCCGTCGTTCACGTCGATCCGGCCGATCAGCAGGTCGCCGAGGTGGGCTGCGCGGCGGCGCTTGGCGTGCTGGCGGTTGAGCTGGCCGTCGGTGATGAAGTACGACGCCGCTGAGACGTCGGCGCCGCGGCGCATGTTCTGCAGGTGCAGGGTGATGTGCTCCGGCAGCATGATGTCGTCGTCGCCGAAGATGGTCAGGTAGCGGGAGGTCGCCTGGGAGACGCCGAGGGCGATGGCGGCGCCCGGGTCCTTGCGGCCGTCGTGGACCTCGACGCGTGCGTAGTCCACGCTGACGGCCGTGCCGGCGGCCGCGGTCTCGGCGGTCAGGGCCGCCACCGCCTCGCGGGTCGACTCCGTCGGCGAGGCGTCGTCCACCACCAGTACCCGCACCGTTGCCCCGAGTTTGTCCGAGGCGGCGCGGGCCGAGGCGACGATGGATTCCACCGTCTCCTTCAGGAGTCCCGGCCGCTCCCGCGTGGGGACGATGACAGTGAGTTCAGGGTCGGTCACGGTGCTCCTCAGCAAGTAGACGGCATAAGGGTATTAGGAACCGCGCCGGGTACGCTTGCGTCCTGCAACGCATATACGGAACACACGCCGAACCTGGAGTCCGGAGCACTGTGAAGATCAGCGTCATTGGAATGGGCAAGATCGGCCTGCCGCTGGCCGTCCAGTTCGCCTCTAAGGGGCACCAGGTCTACGGCGTGGACGTGGTCCCGCGTGTCGTGGAGCAGATCAACGCCGGTGTGGAGCCCTTCCCCGGCGAGGCCGAGCTCGACGTGCGGCTGCCGCGGGCGGTCACCGCCGGCAACCTCACCGCCACCCTGGACGGGGTCGCCGCGGTCGCCGACAGCGACGCGGTCGTGGTCGTCGTGCCGGTCGTCGTGGACGAGGACGCGGTGCCGGACTTCCGCGCCATGGACGCCGCCACCCAGACCATCGCCGCCGGCCTGAAGGAAGCCGCCGCCAACGGCCGCACGGGCATCCTGCTGAGCTACGAGACCACCCTGCCGGTCCACACCACCCGCGAGCGCTTCCTGCCCGCGCTGGAGGCCGCCTCGGGTCTGAACGCCGGCCGCGACTTCCTGCTCTGCCACAGCCCCGAGCGCGTCTACACCGGCCGGGTCTTCGCGGACCTGCGCAAGTACCCGAAGCTGGTCGGCGGGATCGACACGGATTCGGCGTCCGCCGCGGTCGCCTTCTACGAGGCGGTCCTGGACTTCGACGAGCGCCCCGACCTCAAGCGCGGCAACGGCGTGTGGGACCTGGGCTCGGCGGAGGCCGCGGAGCTGGCCAAGCTCGCCGAGACCACCTACCGGGACGTCAACATCGGCCTGGCCAACCAGTTCGCGCGCTTCGCCGACCGGACCGGCATCGACATCTTCCAGGTGATCGAGGCCTCCAACAGCCAGCCGTTCAGCCACATCCACCAGCCGGGACCCGCGGTCGGCGGCCACTGCATCCCGGTCTACCCGCGCTTCTACCTGTTCAACGACCCCGAGGCCTCGATCGTGCGCGCGGCCCGCGAGTCCAACCTCGCACAGCCGGCGTACCTGGTCGGGCTGCTGGAGGGCCTGCTCGGCGGCGCGACCGGCGGCGGCGGTCTGGCCGGCCGGACGGTGCTGGTGCTCGGCGCGGCCTACCGCGGCGGCGGCGTGAAGGAGACCGCGTTCTCCGGCGTCTTCGGCCTGGTCGCGGCGCTGGCCGGGGAGGGCGCCCAGCCGGTCGTCTCCGACCCGCTGTACACCGCCGAGGAGCTGGCCGCGCTCGGCCTGCCGGCCTACGAGCCCGGCACCGAGGTCGCGGGCATCATCGTCCACACCGAGCACGAGGAGTACCGCGAGCTGGCGGCGGCGGACTTCCCCGGCGTGAAGGTGATCGTCGACGGCCGCAACATCACCGACCCGGCCAAGTGGGACGGCGTCGCCCGCAAGGTGCTGGGCATCGCCTGAGGCCCATCAGCTGACGAGCACCGTCCCGGCGCGTATCGCCTGACGAGCTAGGAGAACCCATGCCGATCCGAGCGATAGTCCTGGACATCGGCGGGGTCCTGGAGCACACCCCGGACCTCGGCACCGCGGCGCGCTGGGAGCCCGAGTTCGGCGCCGGCTGGGCGAACCGCGTCGAGGCCGTCTTCCAGGCCGGCGAGCTCGGCCACATCACGCTCGAGGAAGTCCACGAACGGTCCGTCGCCGCCCTCGGGGTGCCGGCGGACCGCTTCGCGGCGTACATGGCAGACGTCTGGGTCGAGTACCTCGGCACGTACAACGCCGAGATGGCCGACTACTGGCGCGCCCGCCGCGCCGAGGGCTACGCCACCGCGATCATCAGCAACAGCTTCGTCGGCGCGCGCGAGCGCGAGGAGGAGGCGTACCGGTTCAGCGAGCTGACCGACCTGATCGTGTACTCGCACGAGGTCGGGATGCAGAAGCCGGACCCCGGCATCTACGAGCTCTGTCTGGAGCGGCTCGGCATCCCGGCCGAGGAGACCGTGTTCGTGGACGACCTCGAGGCGAACTGCGCCGCGGCTCGCGCCCTCGGCATGTCCGCGATCCTCTTCCAGGACACCGCGCAAGTCATCCGCGAGCTCGACGAACTGCTGCTCAAGACCTGATCCGGCGGCACACGGAGGAATTCCGGTGCCGACCGATGACTTCGGCATCCCCGGATCGTCAGTACAGGCATGAGTGAACTCAAGCCCCTGCGGGCGAAGAACCTGGCCCTACCCAAGTACGGCCTGGACCAGCTGGTCTGGGACGAGGTCGAGGCGGCGGTGGCCGCCGCGGTGGCGGGCCCGGGCCGCTCCTGGTTCCTCAGCACCCTGAACCCCGACGGCTCGCCGCACACCACCGCCTTCGGCCACACCTGGCTGGACGGCGCGATCCACTTCACCACGGGTCCGGAGACCCGCAAGACCCGGAACCTGCTCGCCGACCCGCGCTGCACCGTCGCCGCCCCGATCGAGGACTTCGACGTGACCTTCGACGGCGAGGCCCGCCGCGCGACGGACCCCGCGGTGGTCGCGGCCGTCGCCGAGATGTACGCCGCCGTCGGCTGGCCCTGCCAGGCCGAGGGCGACGTGATCACCGCACCCTTCAGCGCCCCGAGCGCCGGCCCGGGTCCCTGGCAGGTGTACCGCATCGAGCTCCTGACGGTGGTCGCGCTGAAGAGCACCGGCGACGGCGGGGTGACGAAGTGGTGGTTCCGGTAGACCGGAGCCGGAGCCGCTGACGGCGGGAGCTGCTGACCACGGCGGGAGCTGCTGCCGACGGCGGGCTCGGGCTCCCACAGCTGAGTCGGGCGTGGATGTACTTGTCCGCGCCGCTGCCGTGTCAGGCGCGCGGCGGTGAAGCTGTCTTGTCTGACGGTGCTGCTGCCGTGTCAGGCGCGGCGGCGAAGCTGCGTCTGCCGACGGTGCCGCTCAGTTTGGCGCAGGGATGAAGGTGTCCCTGCTGCCGTGTCAGGCGCGCGGCGATGAAGCCGTCTGTGCTGATGCCGCCGCTAAGAGCCAGGCGCGCCATTGGGCGAGCCGTCTTCCGGCGTCACCTGTTCCCCCTGCTTCGCCGCCAGCGCCAGCACCTCCGCCGGCACCGGCGTGTCCTGCAGCATCGCCGTGAACAGCTCCTGCGCCAGGGGCGCCAGCTGCACCCGGTTCGGGTCCGGCTGGTACCACTGCCACGGCACTGTCAGGTACGTGATCTGCTGCCGGGGGACCTGCTTCACGTCCGAGGCGAAGTCCGCCAGTGCCGGCAGCGAGCCGAGTGCCGGGTCGGTCGTCAGGGCCTTGGTGGCGGCGTCCAGGACCTTGTAGAGCTTCGCCGGGTCGTCCAGGGTGCCGTTGGCGGTGATGGTGTCCAGCGCGTCGTTCAGGAACACCTGCTGGCGGCTCATGCGGCCGATGTCGGAGCCGTTGCCGAGGTTGTGGCGGGCGCGGACGAAGGCCAGCGCCTGCTCGCCGTCCACCACGGTGGTCCCGGCCGGCAGGTTCAGGTGCGAGTCGGGGTCGTCGATCGCCTGGTCCAGGTGGACCGGGACGCCGCCGATGGCGTCGATGATCTTCTTGAAGCCGGTGAAGTCGACGACCAGGACGTGGTCGACTGTCAGACCGCTGAGGGTCTCGACGGTCTTCACCGTGCACGCCGCCCCGCCGATCGAGAACGCCGCGTTGAACATCCCGAACTGCGGCTGGGACTGCGTGCCGTCGGACTTCGTGCACGCCGGCGTCTGCACCATCGAGTCGCGCGGGATCGAGGCGACCGTCGCGCTCTTCCGGTCGGCGGCCACGTGCAGCAGCATCGTGGTGTCCGAGCGGGCACCGGAGTTGGCGTCGCCGTACTGCGCGTTCGCCCCGTCCCGGTCGTCCGAGCCGATGAGCAGGACGTTCATCGAGGCGCGGGCGCTGGAGGACGGGCTCCCCGGCTGCGGCTTCATGGTGTCCGCCGGTCCCGGCGCGTCGTCGGCGTGGATGTCGACCGTGCGGATGTTGTCGTTCAAACGGGTGTACATGGTCCACAGGCCGGTCGTGCCGGCGACGGCCAGTACGGCCAGCGAGGCCGCGCAGATGATGACGACCCTGCGGCGGGACATGGAGCCGCTGTCTGGACCGGTGCGGCGCCGGGGGCGCTGGGTCTGGTCGTCCATGATGCGACGAGACTATGTCATCTTTGTATATATCTCGTCCCAGATGTCCGCACAGTGCGACATCAGTGCGGCATCGGTGCGACATCTGTGCGATATGACTGTGCCGGGGCGGCATGTGGCTTGCCGCCCCGGCACAGAGAAACGCGCTCGGAAACGCGCTCGGAAACGCGCTGAGAAACGCGCGCTCAGCCGGTCCCGGCGCCGTACCCGGCGGTGATGCCCGAGCAGATGTCCTGGTCGGCCGTCCGGGAGTTGTTCGCGATGTCGGTCGGCAGCGTCCCGCTCGTGCCCGAGCTGCTGGCGCCGGTCGAGCCGCTCGCCGGGGCGCCGCTGGTGGTGCCGGCGCCGCCGCCCTTCGGGTGCGCCGCGGCGTAGTCGTCGCCGAGGGTCACCACGATCTGCGTGCTGTAGGTGCCGGCCGCGACCTTGGCGCCCGGGTACAGCGTCGCCAGCTGCTCGGCGGCGGCCTTCTGCTTGGAGGTGCCGTAGACGATCGTCGTGACCGCCGTGTGCGGCGGCGTGACGTGGCTGGTCTCGGCGTTGTAGCCCTGGGCCTGCAGCGAGGTGGTCACGTCGGCGGCCAGGCCGGTGACCGTCGTGCCGTTCTTCACCAGGACCGAGATGGTCGAGGGGGAGATGGACGGCGCCGGCGGCGCCGAGGAGGTCGCCGCCGTGGTCGTCGGGGCGGCGGGCGTGGACGGCGCGCCGGAGGCGCCGGAGCTGCCCGAGCCGTCCAGCAGGGTGTCGCTCTTGAGGTGGGTCCAGATCACGCCGGCGGCGACCGGGTCCATGTCCACCCGGCCGTCCTGGGTCCGGTAGTGGCCCGGCAGGGTCAGGAACTGGATGTTCGCCGGGTTGATGCCCTTCATCGACTCCGCGAAGCCCGACAGCGCGGTCAGGCTGCCCAGGCCCGGGTCGAACTGGGCGTCCTTCAGCGCGTCGTTGAAGATCGAGCTGAGCACCGTGGGGTTGTTCAGGACCCCGTCGCTCTCCACCTTCTTGATCATCGAGCCCAGGAACGCCTGCTGGCGCCGGGTGCGGCCGATGTCGGAGCCGTCGCCGAGGCCTTCGCGCTCGCGGACGTAGTCCAGGGCGGTCTGGCCCTTGACCGTCTGGATGCCCTTCTTCAGCGTGATGTTGTCCCCGCCGACGTCGCTGACGTCCTTGGGCACGCACACCTGCACGCCGCCGATGTCGTCGGTCAGCTTGGCGAACGCCGAGAAGCCGACCACCACGGTGTGGTCGATCCGGATCCCCGAGATCGACTCTATGGTGTTGATCTCGCACGCCACGTTGCCCTGCGCGGTGTTGCCGACCGCGAACGCCGCGTTGAACTGGTTCGTCTGCGGCGAGGTGTGCCCCTTGGCGGAGTTGTTCGGGTCGAGCTGGCACGTCGGGATCTTGACCATCATGTCGCGCGGGATGGAGATGCCCACGGCGTGTTGGTGGTCGGCGTAGACGTGCAGCAGGATCGAGGTGTCCGAGCGCGCGCCGTCGCCGGTCTTGCCGCCGCCGAAGGCGTTGTTGCCGTTGTCGCGGCTGTCCGACCCGACGAGCAGGATGTTCTCCGGGCGCTGGCCGGCCGCGTTCGCCTTGGCCTCGGCCGGGCGGTTGGTGGCCAGACCGGAGTCGTTGAAGGTGTTGATGCTGCCGTTGAAGTGCTCGTAGGTGAAGGCGCCGGCACCTATCACGGTGATGGCCAGCGAGGCCGCCGAGATCGTGATGACACCCCTGGGAGCCAGCTTCCTGGCGCCGCCGGCCGCGGGTATCGCCGCACCGCGCCCGGTGCGCCCGCCGCGCCCTGAGCGCCCGCCGGAGTCCATCTCGCCCTCGGTGGCGCTGTCCGGGTCGTAGCGGTACGCGCCGCGGCCGCGCGGCGGCCCGGGGGTGTCGTCGCTGTGGCCCTGCTCGGCGCGGGCGGGCGGGACCGGCCCGCGGGCCGCCCGCCGGGGCGCGCGCGCCGGGGGATCGGCGTATCCGTCCTCGTAACCGTCGTACGACTCGCCGTAACCGCCAGAGGGCTGCGGGCTCTGCCGCCCGGCGTTCCTGCCGTCACCGCCGCCGGGCTGCCGGCCTGCCCGTTCCCACGGGAGTGGCTCGTTCCGCTCGCCTGCCACACGATCTCCTCACAAGACCCGGTTCCGCGATGGCGCGGGCCCGGGTCGCCACATCGCGGATTCCTGTACACCGCGCGACGACGTTACTCGACGGGAAGTACGCCGAGAGTGCCCTCGGCGGTTCCGCCCTCACCGCCACCGCCTCCGGCCAGGGACGCGACGCGCGCGTTCACCTTCTCCGAGGCCATGCGGCCCGGCAGCCGGGCCGGGTCGACATTCCGGCACAGTACCAAGGAAGCGCCGACGGCGAGTTCCGACGTCAACGCCGCGCGGATCTCCGGCCGTGAATCGTAGGCGCAGCCGGTCAGCACGCGGCTGCCGGCGCTCAGCCGCCAGCGCTGTGCCGCCTCGGCGGCGTCGGTGACCAGTTCGCCGTGGGTCCAGCCGGTCCCGTCGGCGATCAGCGCCGGAGTGTCCGCGGTGACCGGCGAGTACGGAGCGAACACGTCCGGCTGCGCCGGCGCGAGGGTCGCGTAGTCGGTGAAACCTTGAGGAACGCTCGGGAAAGGCGCGCCCAGCGGCCGCAGCGCCAGCGCGATCCGCTCGCCCTTGCACGCCAGCGCTTCCTGGAGCCGGTCGGGACCGGCGACCACGGCCGCGGCGCGCTCGGCCGCCGCCGGGTCCTCCCCGACGCTGGCGACGACGCCGGCGGTCCAGCAGGCCAGCAGCCAGATCGGGGTCTGCCAGTGCGTGGGCAGCAGGATCGCGACCTCGTCCCCGGGCGCCAGCGCCAGCTCGTCCTGGATCAGGTTGGCGGTCTTGGCGACCCAGTTGTCGAACGTGGCGTAGGACAGCTCCACCCGTTCCCCGGTCTGGTCGTCGTAGTACGTCAGGAACGGCCGGGACGGTCCGAGGGCGAGTGCGGCCCGCCACACGTCCGGGAAACTACTGTTCGCTGCGGTCACGCCGAGAGGATACGGGGGAAACAGGCTGCTGTTGCGCAAGCACGTCGGTCGGTGACCGTTTATGCTGGCCCGCACGGCGTGCCGGGTGTGCGCGGTCCATACGCGGTGCGCGTCCGTACGCCGCGTTGAACGAACTGGTGAGGGGAACAAGCGTGACCGAGGCGATCCTTTTGGTGGGGGGCAAGGGCACACGCCTGCGCCCGCTGACGGTGAACACCCCCAAGCCGATGCTCCCGGTCGCCGGCGTCCCGTTCCTGACCCACCAGCTGGTCCGTGCCAAGGACGCCGGGGTGCACCGCGTGGTGTTCGCCACCGCCTACAAGGCCGAGGTCTTCGAGCAGTACTTCGGCGACGGCTCCGACCTGGGCCTGGAGCTGGTCTACGTGACCGAGGAGGTGCCGCTGGACACCGCCGGCGCCATCCGCAACGTCGCCGGCAAGCTCACCAGCGCCCCGGACGAGCCGGTCCTGGTGTTCAACGGCGACATTTTGTCCGGCGTGGACATCGCCGGTCTGGTGACCGCCCACCGCGAGCACGGCGCCGACGTCACCCTGCACCTGTCCCGGGTGACCGACCCGCGCCCCTTCGGCCTGGTCCCCACCGACGCCGAGGGCTGGGTGACGGCCTTCCTGGAGAAGCCGCAGCGCCCCGAGGACATCGTCACCGACCAGATCAACGCCGGCTGCTACGTCTTCCAGCGCTCCCGCATCGACGAGATCCCGGCCGGCCGCCGCGTCTCGGTGGAGCGCGAGACCTTCCCGGGCCTGCTCGCCTCCGGCGCCAAGGTCCTCGGCGTGGTCGAGCAGTCCTACTGGCTGGACCTGGGCACGCCGGCGGCGTTCGCGAAGGGCTCGGCCGACCTGGTGATGGGCGTCGTGACCTCCTCGGCCGTCCCGTCCCCGGCCGAGCGCGGCAGCGCCGAGTCCCTGGTCCTGGCCGGCGCCCGCATCGCCGAGGACGCCGTGGCCGACGCCGGCACCACCGTCGGCTCCGGCGCGGTGATCGAGTCCGGCGCGCACGTCAGCTCCTCGGTCCTGCAGTCCGGCGCGGTCATCGGCGCCGGCGCGAAGGTGACCTCCTCGATCATCGGCGCCGGCGCCCGCATCGGTGCCCGCACCGTCCTGGACGGCGTGGTGATCGGCGACGGCGCGGTCCTCGGCGCCGACAACGAACTGCGCGCCGGTGCTCGCGTCTGGTGCGGGGCGGTGCTGCCGGACAAGGCGGTGCGGTTCTCCAGCGACGAGTAGAAGCTTGATGGCAGACTGCTCTGCGCGATGACGGACAACGAGGACAGTGACATTCGGGCGGTTTGGGCTGCCCGCAAGGGACGGAGTGGCGGCGCCGCCTTTGAACGGCGTCGCACGGTTCCGCCTCGGCGTCCCGTTGTGCCGGGTGCGCGGCAGGCGCCGGCGGAGCTGGTCGCGGAAGCCGAGGCTTGTGCGACCGTTGTCGTCGATCCCGGCTATGACCTCACGATGACGGTGAGTGCTTTGCGTCGCGGGCTCGGTGATCCCACGTTCCGTCGTGCTCCCGACAACTCGCTGTGGCTTGGCTGCCGCGCTCCTTCCGGGGAGCCGGGAACCCTGCGTCTGAGCCGGGTGACTACCGAGACTGTGGACGCCGAGGCTTGGGGTCCCGGCGCCTCGTGGCTTCTCAAGACGCTGCCCGATCTGCTCGGCCTCAGTGATACCGAGGAGACGCGCGCGGAGTTCGCCGAACTCGTGGCGGCGCAAGGCAATCCGCAGCTCGTCCAGTCCCTGCATCGCAACCGCGGCTTCCGCGTCATGCGCAGCAGCCGGGTGTGGGACTCGCTCGTGCCGGCGGTGCTGGAGCAGCGCGTCACGGTGCAGGAGGCGCACCGCGCGTACCAACTACTCGTGCGGCGCTATGGGATTCCCGCTCCGGGCGCTCCTGTGGACCTCCGCTTGTGCGTCTCGCCCTCGCCCCGGGAGTGGGCTCTGATCCCGTCCTGGGAGTGGCACCGCGCCGGTGTCGACGGCAAGCGCTCCCGCGCCATCCTCGGGGCGTCCCGGGTCGCGGTCCGTTTGGAGGAGACCGTGGGCATGGAACGCGATGAGGCGGCGCGCCGCATCCGCACTGTGCCGGGCATCGGTGTGTGGACGGCTGCCGAAGTAATGCATCGCGCTCATGGAGACGCCGATGCGGTCTCTGTAGGGGATCTGCATCTGCCGCGCATTGTGTGCGGCGCTCTAGGGGATCCCGCTATGTCGTGGGATGACGAGCGCATGCTGGAACTCCTGGAGCCCTACCGCGGACATCGCTATCGCGTCAGCGCTCTTCTGTACCGCTGATACGCAGTCCGGTGTGGTGCAGCACCAGACGTGCCAGCATGCCCTGCAGCGACTCCCGCTCCTGCGGTGACAGCGGATCCAGCAGTTCGTCCTGCGCGCTGTCCAGGTGCCCGTCCAGTGTGCCGAGGAACCTTTCGCCCTCCTCGGTGATGCGCACCAGGTTTCGCCGCCGGTCCGCCGGATCCGGCGCGCGGTCCAGGTAGCCGCGCCCTTCCAGGTCGGTGACCGCGGCGGTGACATCGCTGCGGTCCAGGCCGATGCGCCGTCCGAGGTCCGCCTGGCTGGTCGCGCCGCTCTCGGCGAGCGCGGCCAGCAGCGGGTAGTAGGACCGGCTCGGCACGCCGGTGGCGTGCATCCGCTCGCCGATCAGCCGGTGGCCCTGGTTGGAGGTCTGGCCGAGCAGCCAGATCACACTGCCGTGAAGACGAGTGGGGGCGCCGAGCGGGTCCATGGCCGCAGCCTACTTCGCGCCGCCGGTTGACAGAAGCCGTTGGCAGGGCCAACATTGGCCCTGCCAACGGAACGTTGGCTGAGCCAACGAATGGTGGATGGGGAGACGCGATGAGCGGCTACGACACGCAGACTCTGGCGGACCGCGCCGAGATCACCGACCTGCTCGTGAATCTGGGCCGCTGCCTGGACGACCACGACTTCGACGGACTGAAGGACGTCTTCACCGAGGACGTGGTGGGGACCACGCCGGCCGGCACGCGGGAAGGCCGCCAGGCGCTGATCGACCAGGCGCGCCGCAACCACGAGAGCTACGAGCGCCTGGCGCACCAGGTCACCAGCATGCTGGTGGACGTCGACGGCGACGCCGCCAGCGCGCGCGCCTACGTGACCGGCGCGTTCGGGCACGCCGACAGCCCGGAGCCGGTGCGCGTCCTCGTGGGGCAGTACCGCAACAAGCTGGTGCGGACCGCCGACGGCTGGCGGATCAGTGAACTGACGGTCCGGCCGGTGTTCCGCGTGGGGGAGCCGGCTCCGGCGCTGTGAAGCTCAACGGACGGTGATGAAGTCCTCAGGATCCCGCGGAGGCACCGAGGGGGTTGTCTCCGCGGGTTTTCCTATAGCGATGACTCCGAGCGGTTCCCATCTGTCGGGAAGCGCTAAGAGCTCCCGGACAGAGTCGGAGTCTGTGTCCGTCCACAGCGATCCGATGCCGTCGGCGGCGAGGGTCACCAAGAAGTTCTCCACGGCCGCGCCGAGCGACGCCACGACGAACTCCGTACCCGTACCGGCACCCGCTGTAGCCGCTGTAGCCAGATAGCAGGGGACAACCAGATAAGGCGCGCGCTCAAGTACGGAGTCGGCCAGCGCACTGGTGAAGGTTTTGCGCCCCATCTCGGACTCCAGCAGGACGAACCGCCACGGAGCCGTGCCGTCGCCTTCGGATGCCGAAGATGTCGAAGATGCCGAAGATGCCGAAGAGGTAGAGCTGAACGGAGTGGGAGCCGTCAAGGCGGCCACAACCGCGCGCCGCACCGTCTCCCCGGGCACCGGGTCCGAAGCGAACCATTGCGTCGTCCGCCGCCGCAGCACCCCTTCGCGCATCGCTTCCGTCGTCCCCAGCGAGAACATGTCGCTCTCCGCGGAGCGGATCAGCGGCCGCACCCCGAGTCCCGGTTCCGCGGTCACCAGATCGCCCAGCCCGCGGATCACCGCGACCGGCACGCCGTCGGCCTTGCCCTTCACCACTTCGCCGGCGCCGGCCAGCTCGTCGGCCGTGGCCGCCGCGGTGACCAGCAGCTCGTTGCCGAAGGCGTCTATCGTGCCGCGGTGGTCCATCAGCGCGTTGACGTAGGCGCAGCCGATGGCGACGTCCGTCTGCCCCTCCCGCCACGGCCGCCCGAAGGTGTCGGTCACCACGACCCCCACCGCGACCCCGAACCGGTCGCGCAGCGCGTCGGCGATATCCCGGGCGGAGCCGTCGGGGTCCTCGGGCAGCAGCAGCACGGTGCCCGCCGGGGTGTTGGAGGCGTCCACGCCGGCCGCGGCCATCACGAAGCCGTGCCGCGTCTGCACGATCCGGGTCGGCCCGCGGCGCGCGACCAGCCGGACCATCTCGGCGTCGATCGCGGCCTCGCGGTCGCCGGCCCGGACCACGCGGCCCTCGGCCTTGGACAGGATCTTGGAGGTGACACAGAGGATGTCGCCGTCGCGCAGGCCCAGCCCGGAGGCCGTCACCGCGGCGCCGATCAGCGCCGCCACGTCGTCGCCGGGCCCGACCTCGGGGATCCCGGCGACCGCGTGCACCGTGTAGGAGGTGTCGGCCATCAGTCAGGACGCCGGTCGGGCGGAGCCGTGGGAGGCGGCGATCTCCGCGGCGAGGTCCAGCGCGGCTCGCGCCATCGCCCGGGTCGCCTCGGCGGAGGACATCATCAGCGGGACCGCGCGGCAGGCGATGCCCGCGGCCTCGACCTCCGCGACCGCCGAGGCGTCGGCGTCCGCGTCGACGAGCCAGCCGTCCAGCAGCTCCGGGCCGTAGTGCTTGGCGACGGCCGCCGCCGTCACGTCCACGCCGACCGCGGCCAGCACCTTGTCCGCCATGCCGCGCACCGGACCGCCGCCGACGATCGGCGACAGGCCCACCACCGGCGCCGTCGCGCCGGCCACCGCCTGGCGGATGCCGGGGATGTTCAGGATGGTGCCGACCGAGACCACCGGGTTCGACGGCGGCAGCACGATGACGTCCGCCTCGGCGATCGCCTCCAGCACGCCCGGAGCGGGCTTGGCGTCCTCCACGCCGACGGACACGATGGCGCGCGCGTCGGGGGCGTGCATCCGGACCCAGTACTCCTGGAAGTGCACCGCGCGGCGCCCGCCCGGCGCCTCGGGGTCGTCGACCACGACGTGCGTCTCGACCCGCTCGTCGGTGGAAGGCAGCAGCCGCACCGGCAGCTCCCAGCGCGTGCACAGCGCCTCGGTCACCGCGGACAGCGGGTAGCCGGCGCCGAGCATCTGCGTGCGGACCAGGTGCGTGGCGATGTCCTTGTCGCCGAGCGTGAACCAGTCCGGGCCGACGCCGTACGCCTTCAGCTCCTCGGCCACCCCGAACGTCTCATCGACCCGTCCCCAGCCCTGTCCCTCGTGGATCCCGCCGCCGAGGGTGTACATGACCGTGTCCAGGTCCGGACAGATCCGCAGGCCGTGCATGGTCATGTCGTCGCCGACGTTCCCGATCACGGTGACGTCGGCGTCGGGCGCGGCGGCGAGCAGGCCGCGGAGGAATCGGGCTCCGCCGACGCCTCCGGCAAGGGCTGTGATGTGCATGCAGGCAGTATTTCAGGGCCGCCGGACGGGGGACGCCGCAAGCGTGCCCCACGGCCCGGGACCTGCGCCGCTCACGCGAAGCGCTGCCGCGCCGCGTCCCAGCGCAGCCCGGCCGGCGCCGGCCCTCCGGCGCGCGCGGCGGCGGCCAGGTCGGCGATCGTCACCGTGGGTTCCGGTATGACGATGTCCGGGTGCGGGGTCGCGCCGAGGAACAGCGCCACGAGGTCGGGGGCGAGCGCGTCGTGCGGGAGCGTGAGGGCGGCGGGCGCCGTCGGGGAAGCCTGGTCCGGCATCAGGGAAAACTCCGCTATGAAGCCCGGCCTGCGACGGGCCGGGAACGGTCGGGTCTGTGGGTTCGGTCAGCTGTGACAGAGACAGCGACAACACAGACCGCGACAGGACTCGATCGTGTCCATAGCGGTGCGCGCACGCGTGACCAGCGCCGCTGCGGGGGTCAGACCCCGGCGGCTGGTGGCGGTCACACTACGTGCGTTCATGATGCCCCCACCCCATCCGGCGACCGGTACCGCTGTCAAGCAGCGTCCACATGGTGGGGGCGCGTATTAGCTCCAACAGGTGAATCGCATGGTCGCTACCAGATCCCGGCTTGACGGCCCGGTAATGACGCGCGTGTAATTTCAAACGTGTCGTGATGATCTCCGCACGGGGAGTGATCTTCTTCCGTGCGGACAAGGTAGGGCCAGGAGGCGTTGCGGTGGCCGAGGCCGCGGAGAACACAGAGGGCGCGGAAGAGGCTTGTCACGCCGAGGTGTACCGCATCTACCCGCTCCACAACGGGGTCGACGAGGACCGCGGATGGCAGGCGCGCGCGTTGTGCGCGCAGACCGACCCCGAGTCCTTCTTCCCGGAGAAGGGCGGATCGACCCGGGAGGCGAAGAAGATCTGCCTCAACTGCGAGGTCAAGGCCGAGTGCCTGTCCTACGCGCTGTCCAACGACGAGCGCTTCGGGATCTGGGGCGGTCTGTCCGAGCGGGAGCGCAGGCGGCTCAAGCGCGCCGCGGTGTGACCGGCGGATCGGTGAGCGGTAGGGCAGCGGTATGGCAATCAGAGTGGCAAGCGGAGTGACAAGCGGTATGACAAGCGGCATCACGCGCGGCGTCACGTCAGCGTGATGCCGGGTACCGGTATGTCCGGTATCCGACGGCCGCGGAGCCCGCCGAAGAGGACTTGTAGAGGACTCTTCAGTAAGGGCCCCGCGCCCCTTTCTCCTTGCCCCGGAACGCAATTCGGGCATAACGGCATAGCCGGTCAGCATCCTCGAACCCTCGCGTATGGTGGACCCTCAGTCCGCCCCCGAGCGGGGATTCCCGAGACCGGAGCCGGTGCCAGCGCAGCATGACCCAGTACCCAGAATCCGGATATCGGACCGGCGGCCTGGCCGCCACCGGCCAGTACCCCGCCGGTGCCTACGCCGCCCAGCCCGGCGGGACCGGGCAGTTCGCCGTCGCCGACGTCGACGCCCGGCGCCGGGCCGCCGCCGAGGCGGCCGTCAACGCCTTCCCGAACCACGTGGTCACCGCGGTCCTCGTCTCCCACGACGGCGCGCGCTGGCTGGACGACTCCCTCAAGGCCCTGCTCGGCCAGTTGCGCGCGCCCCAGCGGGTCCTGGCCGTGGACACCGGGTCCAAGGACGACTCGCTGGCCATCCTGGACGAGCACCTCGGTCCGGAGTCGGTGCTGCAGACCAAGCGCAACACCGGCTACGGCACCGCCGTGAACCACGCGCTCAAGGCCGCCCCGGTCGTCGACTTCGACCTCTACGGCCGCGGCGACGCCCCGGTGGTGGAGTGGCTGTGGCTGCTGCACGACGACTCCGAGCCCGCCCCGGACGCCCTGCTGCGGCTGCTGGAGGTGGGGGAGCACCACCCCGAGGCCGGGGTCATAGGGCCCAAGATCCGCGGCTGGCAGGACCGGGAGCAACTGCTCGAGATCGGCGTCACGGTGACCGCCGACGGCCGCCGCTGGACCGGTCTGGAGGACGGCGAGCACGACCAGGGCCAGCACGCCGAGCCGACCCGGGTGCTCTCGGTGTCCAGCGCCGGCATGCTCATCCGGCGCGAGGTCTGGGACCGGCTGCGCGGTTTCGACCGCGCCATCCCGATGTTTCGGGACGACCTGGACTTCTGCTGGCGCGTGCACAACTCCGGCTACGACGTGCTCACCGCCCCCAAGGCCGTGCTCTGGCACGCCGAGGCGGCGGCCCGCGGCGAGCGGCGGATCAGCGCCGGCGTCTCGCGGCCGCACTTCGAGGACCGGCAGCACGCGCTGTACACGGTCACCGTCAACCACGCCGGACGCTTCCCGATACTGACATTCCTGCGGCTGTTCTTCTGGTCGCTGCTGCGCGCGATCGGCCTGGTGCTCAACAAGGCGCCGCTGAAGGCCGCGGACGAGGTGCTGGCGGCGCTGGCTTATGCCGGCCGTCTGGACCGCATTGTGCGCGCCCGGCGCGCCCGGGCCCGGACCCGGTCGCAGCGCCCTGTCGATCTCTCCTCGCTGTTCCCCTCGCGGATGCAGGTCTTCCGGCACACCTTCGAGGACGCGTTCGAGGGCTTCCGCTCCCGGAACCAGCGCGACGACGAGGCGACCCAGGGCTCCATCGAGAGCGGTCCGGTCTCCGAGGAGGCCGAGTCCTTCGACTCCGGGACGCCGTGGCTGATCCGCGCGGTCCGGATGCCCGGCAACTTGGTGTGGATCGCGCTGACCGTCGTGATGATGGTGTCCGCGCGGAACCTGCTCACCGGCGGGCGGCTCATGGGCGGCGCGCTGTTGCCCGCGCCCAATGGCGCCTCCGACCTGTGGCACGACTTCTTCGCCTCCTGGCACGGCGTCGCCACCGGCTCCACCTCTCCGGCGCCGCCGTACCTGGCGGTCGTGGCTCTGGTCGGCACTCTGCTGTTTGGCCATGCCAGCCTCGCGGTGACGGTTCTGCTGCTCGGTTCCGTACCGCTGTCCGGACTCACCGCCTACGCAGTGCTTAAGCGCACCGTCTCCTCCAGCGCGCTGCGCGTCTGGGGATCGGCCGCCTACGCGCTGCTGCCCGCGGCGACCGGCGCGATCTCCGGCGGCCGGCTGGGCTCTGCGGTCGGCATCATGCTTCTGCCCCTGGCGGCTTCCGGAGTGCTGCTCTCCATAGGGGGACCGGGGCGTAAGGGCTCTGTGCGTGCCGCGTGGCCCGCCGCCTTCGCGATCGCGATCGCCATGGCGTTCGCCCCGATCGTCTGGGTGCTGGCCGCGGTGCTCGCCGCCGGCGCCACGCTGACCGTGTTCTGGCGCTCGACCGCGGACTTCGCGACCGTGCTCATCCGCTTGGCGATCCTGCTGGTGACGCCGATCGCGGTGCTCATGCCGTGGTCGCTGCAGCTGGTGAAGCACCCGGCGGCGTTCCTGCTGGAGCCCGGCCTGCCGCCGGTCCCCGGCACGCAGCCGGACCCCACGCACCTGCTGCTGGCCAACCCCGGCGGCCCGGGTACGTACACGTACTGGTTCACCGGCGGCCTGTTCCTCGCCGGGCTGGCCGGCCTGCTGCGCAGCGGCCCGCGCCGCCGCCTGAGCTTCGCCGGCTGGACGCTGGCGCTGGCCGGCTTCGCCGCCGGCCTGATCGCGCTGCAGGTGCACCCGACCGGCCTGGCCGGCGGTCTGCCGCAGCAGCCCTGGAGCGGCGTGCCGACCGCGGCGATCGGCTTCGGCCTGATCGTGGCCGCGGTGATCGGCGCCGAGGGCGCGCGCGACTACTTCCAGGCCTCGCAGCTGAGCTGGCGCCAGCCGGCCGCGCTGGTGGTGGCGGCGGCCGCGGTGGCCACCCCGCTGGCGGCGGCGGGCTGGTGGGTCACGCACGGCGTCGACGGCCCGGTCCAGCGCGCGACGGCGGACTTCCGCCCGGCCGTGGTCTCGGTGCAGTCCCAGATGCCCGACCAGCCGCGCGCGCTGATCCTGGGCTCCGGCGCGCAGACCGTGATCGGCTACGGCATCGTCCGGAACGAGGGCGCCAGCCTCGGCGACGCCGACTACCAGGTCCCGGCCGCCGACGCGGCCCGGATCAACACCCTGGTCGGCGGGCTGCTCTCGGACTCCGGCGGCAGCGAGCTGCAAGGTCTGGCGTCCCTGGGTGTCCGCTACGTGGTCGGCATGAAGACTCTGACCCCGAACTACGTCCACATCCTCGACGGGACCCCCGGTCTGGACCGGCAGTCGCAGATCCAGGGCGTCAACCTCTGGAAGATCTCCAACCCGGCGACCCGGCTGTCGCTGACCGGTCCCGGAACCACCGACCCCAAGGCGTTGCAGCAGGTCAGCGCGAGCAACCTCACGATGAAGGCGACCGTCGCCGCCGGCCAGGACGGCCGCCAGCTGGTGCTCGCCGAGGACGCGGACAGCAACTGGTCGGCGAAGCTGAACGGGACCACGCTGCCGCGCGTCACGGTCGACGGCTGGGCGCAGGGCTTCCAGCTGCCGGCCGCCGGCGGGACCGTGACGGTGTCCTACTCGGACGTCTCGCGCACCGCCTGGCTGCTGGCCGAGGGCCTGATCTTCCTGTTCGCGCTGATCATGGCGCTGCCGACCGGCGGGCGGGCCGAGGACTGCGGTCCGGGCGCGGAGCCGGACGACTACGTTCCGCCGAGCCTGCCCGGCCAGTACAACCGCGAACCGGAACCCGAGCCGGAACCGGAACCGGAGCCGGAGGCTGTTCCGCAGGAGGAGCAGCCCGAGTATCCGGCTTATGCGGGTGCTGAGTACGCCGGTTATCAGGACGAGTACGAGCAGCAGTATCAGCAGCCCGAGCAGTACCAGCAGCCAGAGCAGTACGGGCAGCAGGAGCAGTACCCGCAAGAACAGCAGTACGCGCAGCAGGAGCAGTACTCGCAGGAACAGCAGTACGCGCAACAGCAGCAATACGCGCAGCCCGACCCCTATGCGCAGCAGGATCCGTACGCGCAGCAGTACCAACAGGAGGGCTACGCACAGCAGCCCGACCCATATGCGCAGCAGCAGCCGGATCCCTATGGGCAGCAACAGCCGGATCCGTATGGACAGCAGCCGCCCGGATACGCCCCGGAGTACGGCGCCCCGGAGTACGGCACGCCCGAGTACGGCGCCCACGAATACGGCGGCGTCGAGTACAGCGGCGAGTACGAGAACCCCGAAGCGTACGGCGGCTACCTGCGCCCCGGCACCGGTGAGTTCGAGCGCCCCGACTTCGAGTCCGACGACTACCGGCAGGGAGGCCACCGATGAGCCGGCCGACCCGTCCCGCGCGCCCCGGCGCCGGCGACCCCCCGCAGCGCCCCGGGCGCCCCACTGGAGCGCAACCCACTGGACCGCGCCCCGGTAGCGCCGCCCCTAGAGGACGCGCGCTGGCCAAGACCCGGACCTCCCCGATCTCCACCTTCGGCGCCCTCGGCGTGGTCGCGGCGGTCCTGCTGGCCGGGCTCGGCTACGGGTTCTCCACGCGGGACCAGGACAAGGCCGCCATCACCCAGCAGACCTCGCGCACTTTGCCGATCGGCAGCGCCACCGGGGTCTGCCAGGGCGAGATCGGCGCCGGGACCGACACCACGACGACCCTGACCGCGTTCACCCCGTCCGGCAACGCCGCGACCGGCACGGACAACGCGGCCATCCAGTACGTCGACGGCAAGCCGTTCGCCGGACTGAAGTTCGGGGCGGCCGGCACGCGCTCGACCCTGCAGGGCATCACCCAGTTCACCAGCACCACCGATGCCGCCGGCCTGCCGCAGCCGGTACCCCTGGTCTTCCAGGCGACCGGCTCCAACGCCCCCGGCTTCACCTCCGACGAAGTGCTCCGCAGCGACAGCGGGCTGAACCGCGGCATGGCCGGCACCCCCTGCACCGCCCCGAGTACCGACTTCTGGTTCGCCGGGGTCTCCGTCGGCAGCCAGGACCGCGACTCCTACCTGTACCTGGCGAACACCGACAACGCGCCGGCCACGGTCAACCTCACGTTCTACGGCCAGGACGGCAAGATCGACACCGGCACGGTCGGCCACGACATCCCGCTCCTGCCCAAGGCCTCGACGCAGATCCTGCTCAGTACCGAGCTCGGCGCCGCCGCGCAGAACAGCGCCGTGGCCAGCGTCCACGTCACCACCACCGAGGGCCGGGTCGCCGCGCAGGTCCTGGACCAGGACCGGCCGCAGAGCAGCGACGTCAAGAACGGCCGCGGTCTGGACTTCATCCCGGCGCAGAGCCCGGCGGTGGCCGCCCAGACGACGCAGACCATCGCCGGCATCCCCGCGGTGGGGACCACGCTGAAGAAGTTCGACCTCGTCATCACCGCCACCAGCGACGTGCCGGTCAGCATCGACCACGTCTACTGGTACGGCAAGAGCGGCAGGTTCGAGCTGTCCGGGCAGACGCAGGACCCGGCCAACGGCTACACCAAGCGCGCCAGCCCGCTGTCCATCGACCCGAACAAGACGGTCATACTGAACATGCTCCCCGACGACCGCGACCTCACCGAGTCCGCGGCCCTGCAGATCGTCGGCAGCGGCGGCTCCTTCGTCAGCGGCGTCCGACTGGTCGAGGCCGACCAGAAGAGCAACACCCAGGACTCCGCCTACCTGGCGCCGACTCCGCCGGTCAGCAGCCAGGCGATCGTCGGCGACAGCAACGTCAGCGCCGCGGGCGGCGCGGCCAAGAGCACGCTGATCCTGACCTCCGTCGGGAGCAAGGGTTCGACGGTCCAGGTCACCACGATCGGCGCCGACAACAAGCCGGCCACCGACCCGGTCTCGATCCCGGCCAACACCACGGTCGCGTACGTCCTGAAGGCGACAGGCTGGTTCACCACGATCGTCCAGCCGCAGCCCGGCTCCGATCCCGTCTACGGCGACCGGGTCCTGACGGACCTGCCGGCCAAGGGCGGCATCCAGCTCACCGCGGAGATGCTCCAGGACGCGCGGGTGTCGGCGGCGGTGCCGCCGGTCGCGCAGGACCTGACGGGCGCGGTCACCCGCTGAGCTGTACCGGCTGAGCTGTATCTACTGAGCTGTATCTACTGATCAACTGGTCAACTGAACTGCTGCCGGCCGAGCATCATGCTCGGCCGGCAGCTTTTGAGTCTGTATGCGTTGTCTGAGGTGACGCATATAAGGCGCTACACCTTATATATAGAGAAAGCGGGCATCGGACTCCTCAGTCCTCCGCGTCCCGTCCTTCGTCCACCTCGTCGGGTTCCATGCCCAGCAGCTCCGCGACCTGCTCCACGACCACCTCGTAGACCAGGTCCGCCAGCTCCGGGCGGCCCGCGGCCCGGGCTTCCACCGGCCGCCGGTAGACCACGATCCGCACCGGTTCGTTGGGGCGGTCGACGATCACCCGGCCCAGCGGCACGGCCTCGTCGCTCCAGTTCTCGGCGTCGGCCGGCGGGACCTCCTCGACCGCCAGCTCCACCTCGGCCAGCCGCGGCCAGCGCCGCTCCAGCCGTTCCACGGCGTCCAGGACCAGCTCGTCGAACTGCTCGGCACGCGTCAAGGCCAGCGGGACCTGCGGAGGGGCGAGCGGGCCGCGCAGACCCCGCCCCCGCCGGTCACGCGTATGCTTCCGGCGGCGGGGCTCCTGCCCGGCCCCCGACCTGATCGAGGCAGTGATGGGCACGCGTCGAGCGTAACCGCCGATCCGCCCCGCGGCGACAGTCATTCCCGGCGTGTCGTTCCGGCTACGCCGTGACCTCGGGCGACGCCCGTGCGGCCGGTTCAGTGCTCGGGATCGGGCAGGGCCCGCAGGTGGCCTCGGGCGCGCGAGAGGACCGCACCGTCCCCGTCGTCCCCATGGGTCCCGCGCTCCCCGCGGCCACCGCGGTCCCCACGGGGCCCGCGAGCGGCCTCCCGCACCGCGTTGGCCAGCGCCTCGAGATCGTCCGACGAGGGCTGCGCCGGGCCCGGGTCCGGTTCGGTCAACCGCAGCACGGCCCACCCCCGCGGGGCGGTCAGCCGGGTCGAATGCTCCGCGCACAGGTCGTAGCTGTGCGGCTCGATATAAGCGGCCAGAGGGCCGAGGACGGCGGTGGAGTCCGCGTACACGTACGTGAGCGTCGCGACGGCCGGACGGCTACACGCGGTTCGCGAACATCTGCGGGCTGGGCTCACTTGGTGGAGATTAGCGCTTGCCGGCGCGGATGGAACACTGGCACGCCCTACGTCCTCGTTCGGGTCCTCCGCCTGGGTCCTCCGCGACCGGCGCACCACCGGGACCGGCTGCCCGAGATAGGCTCGACGTCGCAAGCAGCCGCAGTTCGACCAGACTTGAAAGCGGGAGCCAGTGCCAGCGCCTAATCCTTCTGGGCACGACTTGTCACAGATCGTCAAGGCATACGACGTACGCGGGGTGGTGCCGGACCAGCTCGACGAGACCGACACCGAGGCCCTCGGTGCGGCGTTCGCCGAGTTCGCCGGGGCGCCCACCGTGGTGGTCGGCCATGACATGCGGCCCAGCTCGCCGGACCTGGCCGCGGCGTTCGCGCGCGGCGCGGCGTCCCGGGGCGTGGACGTGGTCCAGATCGGGCTGGCCTCCACCGATCTGCTCTACTTCGCCTCCGGCGCCCTGGACATGCCCGGGGCGATGTTCACGGCCAGCCACAACCCGGCGAAGTACAACGGCATCAAGATGTGCAAGGCCGGCGCCGCGCCGATCGGCCAGGAGTCCGGTCTCGTGGAGATCCGGCAGGCCGCGCAGGCGATCCTGGACGGCACCCCGCTGCCCCCGGCGGAGAAGACCGGAACGGTCACCGAGCGCGCGATGCTGGACGACTACGCCGCGTACCTCAACAACCTGGTGGACCTGTCGAAGATCCGTCCGCTCAAGGTGGTCGTCGACGCGGCCAACGGTATGGGCGGCTATACGGTCCCGACCGTCTTCAAGGGCCTGCCGCTGGAGGTCGTCGACCTCTACTTCGAGCTCGACGGGACCTTCCCGAACCACGAGGCCAACCCGCTGGACCCGAAGAACCTGGTCGACCTGCAGCGCGCGGTCGTCGAGCACGGCGCGGACCTGGGTCTGGCCTTCGACGGCGACGCCGACCGCTGCTTCGTGGTCGACGAGCGCGGCGAGCCGGTCTCGCCGTCCACGATCACCGCCCTGGTGGCGGTCCGCGAACTGGCCAAGCACCCGGGCGCGACGATCATCCACAACCTGATCACCTCGGCCGCGGTCCCGGAGATCGTGCGCGAGCACGGCGGCGTGCCGGCGCGCACGCGGGTCGGGCACTCCTTCATCAAGCAGGAGATGGCGAGCACCGGCGCGGTCTTCGGCGGCGAGCACTCGGCGCACTACTACTTCCAGGACTTCTGGAAGGCCGACACCGGCATGCTGGCCGCGATGCACGTGCTGGCCGCGCTCGGCGAACAGGAGCTGCCGCTGTCGGAGCTGGCGGCGGACTACACGCGCTACGCCTCCTCCGGCGAGATCAACAGCGAGGTCGCCGACCAGGCCGGCCGTTCCGAGGCGGTCCGGGAGGAGTTCGGGAGCCGTCCCGGGGTCACCGTGGACGAGCTCGACGGCCTGACGGTCACCGGCGAGGGCTGGTGGTTCAACGTGCGGCCGTCGAACACCGAGCCGCTGCTGCGCCTGAACATCGAGGCCGCCGACGCCGACGCGGTCGCCGCGCTGCGCGACGAGGTGCTGGCCGTCATCCGCGCCTGAGGCGCCCACCGACCACCCCGCCACAGATCCGATAGGAGCCCTCCCGTGATCGAGCCCTCCCTGCTGGAGATCCTCGCCTGCCCGAAGTGCCACGCCCCGCTGCGCGAAGACGAAGCCGCTCCGGCGCTGGCGTGCACCAACTCGGAGTGCGCGCTGGTGTACCCGGTCCGCGACGGCATCCCGGTCCTGCTCATCGACGAGGCCACCAAGGCCGCGTGAGCCCTGGGGCCCCGCCAACCGCTACATTCGTAAACGCAACGTCAGCCGACGAAACAGGAGAAACGCCGTGAGCGTCCTCACTCCGAGCGACTACAAGGTCGCTGACCTGACCCTGGCCGATTTCGGCCGCAAGGAGATCACCCTCGCCGAGCACGAGATGCCCGGCTTGATGGCGATCCGCGCCGAGTACGCGGACGCGCAGCCGCTGCGCGGTGCCCGCGTCTCCGGCTCGCTGCACATGACAGTGCAGACCGCGGTCCTCATCGAGACCCTCACGGCGCTGGGTGCCGAGGTGCGCTGGGCTTCCTGCAACATCTTCTCCACCCAGGACCACGCCGCCGCGGCGATCGTGGTCGGGGCGGGCACGCCGGAGGCTCCGGCCGGCGTCCCGGTCTTCGCCTGGAAGGGCGAGACGCTGGAGGAGTACTGGTGGTGCACGGACCGGATGCTGCAGTGGCCGGATACCGGCGATGGCAACACCGGCCCGAACATGATCCTGGACGACGGCGGCGACGCCACGATGCTGGTCCACAAGGGCACGGAGTTCGAGAAGGCCGGCTCGGTCCCGGAGGACTCGGCGACCGACAGCGAGGAGTTCCAGGTCTTCCTGGCGCTGCTGCGCCGCTCGCTGGCCGAGGACGGCAACCGCTGGACCGCCATCGGCGAGCGCATCAAGGGCGTCACCGAGGAGACCACCACCGGCGTGCACCGGCTGTACGAGATGGCCAAGGAGGGCTCGCTGCTCTTCCCGGCGATCAACGTCAACGACTCGGTCACCAAGAGCAAGTTCGACAACAAGTACGGCTGCCGCCACTCCCTGGTCGACGGCATCAACCGCGCCACCGACGTGCTGATCGGCGGCAAGGTCGCGGTCGTGTGCGGCTACGGCGACGTCGGCAAGGGCTGCGCGGAGTCGCTGCGCGGCCAGGGCGCGCGCGTGATCATCACCGAGGTCGACCCGATCTGCGCCCTGCAGGCGGCGATGGACGGTTTCCAGGTGGCCACGCTCGAGGACGTCGTCGCCGGCGCGGACATCTTCGTCACCGCCACCGGCAACAAGGACATCATCATGGCCGCCGACATGGCCAAGATGAAGCACCAGGCGATCGTGGGCAACATCGGCCACTTCGACAACGAGATCGACATGGCCGGCCTGGCCAAGATCTCCGGCATCCAGAAGACCGAGGTCAAGCCGCAGGTCCACACCTGGAAGTTCCCCGACGGCAAGACCCTCATCGTCCTGTCCGAAGGCCGCCTCCTGAACCTGGGCAACGCCACCGGCCACCCCAGCTTCGTGATGTCGAACTCCTTCACCAACCAGGTGATCGCCCAGATCGAACTCTTCACCAAGACCGCCGACTACCCGATCGGCGTCTACGTCCTCCCCAAGCACCTGGACGAGAAGGTGGCCCGCCTGCACCTCGACGCCCTCGGCGTCCGCCTGACGAAGCTCTCCCCCGAGCAGGCCGCCTACATCGGCGTGCAGGTCGAGGGCCCGTACAAGCCGGAGCACTACCGGTACTGAGAACTGAGACGGTGTCGTTCGAGGCCGGTCCCGCTGCGCGGGGCCGGCTTCGGCGTTTTTTGGGGGCGGTGCGGGGCGGTGCAGTGCTGTGCGATGCGATGCAGCGGGATGTGATGCGGCGCGGATCGGTGCTGCGCGATGCTATGCGGGGCGGTGCGGCGATGCTGTGCGTCGCGATGCGATGTGGTGAGCGGTGTAGCGCGGCGCGGGGTGGGGCGATGCGCAGTGCGGTGGGGTGTGGTGCTGTGCGCCGAGATGCTGTTCGTGGTGTGCAGCGCTGCGATGGCCAGCGCATCCAATGCATCCAGTGCATCCGGCGCATCTAGGCCGGCGGCTTGAACCCATCGCCGTCGGTCTCGCCCCGAGGCTCCGCCGCACTCTCCGGGATCCGATCCTGCACCGGCGGCTGCGACTGTGGCTGCGACTGGTGCTGCGGCATCGCGGGCAGGTGCGCGCCTTCCGCAGAGCCCTGCCATGCTGCCGGCGCCGGTGCTCCGGCATAGGCGGGAGTCTGCGCCTGCGCCTGCTCCCATGCCGCCCTCTGCGCCGCCTCCGCGGTCCGCATCTGCCGCACCCGGCGCTCGGCGGTGATCGCCGCCAGGTAGGCCCATGGCGGTGTCCCGGCTGCCGGCAGCACCACGTAGCGCATGACCTCGCTCGCCAACTCGTGTGCCATGCGTGCCGCCACGTCCGGCCGCATCTCGTGCATGCGGGTCAGGAACTGGCGCGCCGACAGGGCCACGTCGTCGGGCAGCGCCGAGAGGTCCAGCTGCTGGGCCCAGCCGAGTAGCGGATACGGCATCGCCAGCGCCGCCATCCCCATCGGGCTCACGCCGACGTCCGGCGCCCGGTCGCGGACCACGACCGTGCCGGCGAGCCAGTCTCCGGTGCGGCGCCCCTGCTTCGAGCAGAACGAGGTCACCACCGCCAGCACTCCGACCGTGATGTAGAGGTCGAAGATCCCGGTCAGGGCACGCACCAACGCGTGCCGGAAGCGCACGGGCCCGCCGTCGGTGCGTACCACGCGCAGCCCGAGTGCCATCTTGCCCAGGGTGCGTCCGCGGCTGACCGTCTCCATCAGGGCCGTGTATCCGACCACCACCGCGACCGTCATGACGATCATCAGTCCGGCCATCACCGCGTCGTCGACGGTCCCGGCCGCGGCGACGATCCCGAGCACTGCGGCGAGCACGCCCAGCAGCCCGGCTTGCACCAGCAGGTCCAGGAGGCGGGCCAGCGCACGGCTCGGCAGCTTGGCGAGCCGGAGATCCAGGGCCACGCCCTCGCCGATGACCAGGTCGCTCAAGGTCGTAGTCTCCACTCCGGGGCGCTGAGGTTGTTGCGGCAACCGTAGACCGCTCATACCGTGGGCGCACAGTTTCTCACCAGAGACTTCTCATAGAGGCGGGGCTTCCGACGTGGACATCGACGCATACTCGGCGGCGCACCGCGCGGAGTGGTCGCGCCTCGCACAGTTGTCGAGCCGCAGCCGGGCTCTGGACGGCGCCGAAGCGGACGAACTGGTCGCGCTCTACCAGAACGTCGCCACGCACTTGTCCGTAGTGCGCTCCGCTATGCCGGACGCAGTAGTGGTCGGTCACCTGTCATCCCTCCTAGCGACCGCGCGCGGCGCCATCGCCGGACCGCGCGTTCCGGCGTGGAGGGAGATCCTCTACTTCTTCACCGATGGCTTCCCCGCCGCGCTCTATAGAGCGCGACGCTGGTGGATCGCCACTGCGGTGGTGTCACTGGTGGCTGCGTTCTTCATGGGCTGGTACATCGCGGCGAATCCGCGAGTACAAGGAGAGCTGGCCTCTCCCGATCTCGTGAACGGGGTCTTCCGTCCCGGCGGTCAGTTCGAGACGTACTACACGGAGTTCAGCCCGGGCTCGTTCGGGTTCAAGGTGTGGGTGAACAACGCCTGGGTGTCCGCGCTCGCGTTGTTCGGGGGCGTGACGCTGGTCTTCCCCTTCATCGCCATGTACATGAACACGGCGAACTTGGCCGTCGACGGCGGCTTCATGGCGGCACACGGCCGCTTCGGCACGTTCCTGTCGCTCGTCGCCCCGCACGGGATGCTGGAACTCACCGCGGTCTTCGTCGCCGGCGGATGTGGGATGCGCATCGCGTGGACGCTCCTGTCTCCGGGACCGCGTACCCGGGGCGAGGCACTGGGGGAGCAGGGACGGGTGCTCGGGACGATGGCGCTCGGGCTGGCGTGCGTGCTGCTGGTGTCCGGCTCGATCGAGGGGTTCGTGACGGGGCACACGTCCGCGCCGGTTCGTCTGACCATCGGATTCGCCGCCGAGTCGTTGTTCCTCGTATACGTGTTCTTCATCGGCCGGCGGTCTGCGCTGCGGGGCGAGACAGGTGACGTGAGCAGGGCGGACAGAGCGGACGCGGTACCCACGAGGGCTTAGACGCCGGGCGTCATCCGATCAGCGAACCGATGGTTTCAGCCCTCTGAGTGATGGGTACACAGCATCGATTGGTCCGGAGCCTCAGACGTGTGCCATACTTACGGAGTTCCCCTCTAAGAACCGGCATCGGCCTTCGGGTTGACACGCCTGTTCGGGGTGCGTAAGTTGGAGGGGTTGCTGTCAAGCAGGAACGGCGGGCGAGAGCCCAAAGAAACCATGCTAGAGTAACCAAGCCGCCGGGGCAAGGGTTTGATAAAGAATCCCCAACCGGTAATCGCAATCAAAACGAAAGTTGAAATTGCGAAGAACGTAGAGGATCTGCTAAGATCTAAAGCGAAGCAAGAACAAAAGAAAAACAGCAAGACCTGACAACGCCGGGTCGCAGCCGATCGGAACGAGAGTTCCGGGACGAGTGGTTCGGGCGTCTGTTTCTTGAGAACTCAACAGTGTGTGACGAATTGTGATGCCATGCGGCCTCGGTCCTGCGCTCCGTCTTTATTGATGTGAGCGGTGGTCCGAGTGTCTTGAACACATGGTTGGTAGACGCTCCCGACCCCCGTCGGGATGTCGGTCTACTTGCCAGGTGACTCTTCTGACACCGATTGCCGACCTTATTCCGGTCGGCTGGTGATAATCATCAATGGAGAGTTTGATCCTGGCTCAGGACGAACGCTGGCGGCGTGCTTAACACATGCAAGTCGAACGGTGAACCGCTTTCGGGCGGGGATCAGTGGCGAACGGGTGAGTAACACGTGGGTAACCTGCCCTCCACTCTGGGATAACTCCGGGAAACCGGGGCTAATACCGGATACGACTCGAGGCGGCATCGCCTCGGGTGGAAAGTTTTTCGGTGGAGGATGGACCCGCGGCCTATCAGCTTGTTGGTGGGGTAACGGCCTACCAAGGCGATGACGGGTAGCCGGCCTGAGAGGGCGACCGGCCACACTGGGACTGAGACACGGCCCAGACTCCTACGGGAGGCAGCAGTGGGGAATATTGCACAATGGGCGAAAGCCTGATGCAGCGACGCCGCGTGAGGGATGACGGCCTTCGGGTTGTAAACCTCTTTCAGCAGGGACGAAGCGCAAGTGACTGTACCTGCAGAAGAAGCACCGGCTAACTACGTGCCAGCAGCCGCGGTAATACGTAGGGTGCGAGCGTTGTCCGGAATTATTGGGCGTAAAGAGCTTGTAGGTGGCTCGTTGCGTCGGGAGTGAAAACCCGCGGCTTAACCGCGGGCCTGCTTCCGATACGGGCGAGCTAGAGTTCGGCAGGGGAGACTGGAATTCCTGGTGTAGCGGTGGAATGCGCAGATATCAGGAGGAACACCGGTGGCGAAGGCGGGTCTCTGGGCCGATACTGACACTGAGAAGCGAAAGCGTGGGGAGCGAACAGGATTAGATACCCTGGTAGTCCACGCCGTAAACGTTGGGAACTAGGTGTGGGGTCCATTCCACGGGCTCTGTGCCGCAGCTAACGCATTAAGTTCCCCGCCTGGGGAGTACGGCCGCAAGGCTAAAACTCAAAGGAATTGACGGGGGCCCGCACAAGCGGCGGAGCATGTGGCTTAATTCGATGCAACGCGAAGAACCTTACCTGGGCTTGACATGTTCGGTCTACCTGCAGAGATGTGGGGTGCTTTTGCGCCGTTCACAGGTGGTGCATGGTTGTCGTCAGCTCGTGTCGTGAGATGTTGGGTTAAGTCCCGCAACGAGCGCAACCCTCGTTCCATGTTGCCAGCGCGTTATGGCGGGGACTCATGGGAGACTGCCGGGGTCAACTCGGAGGAAGGTGGGGACGACGTCAAATCATCATGCCCCTTATGTCCAGGGCTGCACACATGCTACAATGGCCGGTACAGAGGGCTGCGATACCGCAAGGTGGAGCGAATCCCAAAAAGCCGGTCTCAGTTCGGATCGGGGTCTGCAACTCGACCCCGTGAAGTCGGAGTCGCTAGTAATCGCAGATCAGCAACGCTGCGGTGAATACGTTCCCGGGCCTTGTACACACCGCCCGTCACGTCACGAAAGTCGGTAACACCCGAAGCCGGTGGCCTAACCCCTTGTGGGAGGGAGCCGTCGAAGGTGGGACCGGCGATTGGGACGAAGTCGTAACAAGGTAGCCGTACCGGAAGGTGCGGCTGGATCACCTCCTTTCTAAGGAGCCTCTCGAACCCCAGCGCCCACGACATCGTGGGCCGGCCGTCGTGCCGCACGGCTGGTGTTCGCAGAGCAGTCCGGTTGATCACCCATTCGTGGTGGTGCCGGCGCTCATGGGTGGAACATCACAGAGAAGTCACACACTGTTGGGTCCTGAGGAAACAGCGGAGCCGGTTCTCGGAATCTTCGAGGCCGGCCGTTGTCTTCTTCAGAGCCGGATCGCTCGACGATCGCATACCGGGTCTTTTTCCTTTGTGGAAGAGACTGGCTGGTGCGCATCAAAGGTCGGGTGGTGAGCCGGTGGGTGTTTGAGATCTGAACAGTGGATGCGAGCATCTTTGTGGCCAAGTTTTTAAGGGCGCACGGTGGATGCCTTGGCACCAGGAGCCGATGAAGGACGTGGTAGACCGCGAAAGGCCTCGGGGAGCTGTCAAACGAGCTGTGATCCGAGGGTGTCCGAATGGGGGAACCCGGCCGTATGTGAGTGCGGTCACCCACGCCTGAATATATAGGGCGTGTGGAGGGAACGACGGGAAGTGAAACATCTCAGTACCGTCAGGAAGAGAAAACAACAGTGATTCCGGGAGTAGTGGCGAGCGAAACCGGATGAGGCTAAACCGTTTGCGTGTGATACCCGGCAGGGGTTGCGCAGGCGGGGTCGTGGGACTTTTCTATCAGGTCTGCCGGTCTGGTACAGAGTAAGAAACCAGTTGTGTAGTCGAAGGCGATGCGAAAGCGCCGGCATAGTGGGTAATACCCCCGTAGACGAAACATGGCTGGCTCTGGAGAAGTATCCCAAGTAGCACGGGGCCCGAGAAATCCCGTGTGAATCTGGCGGGACCACCCGCTAAGCCTGAATACTCCCTGGTGACCGATAGCGGACTAGTACCGTGAGGGAAAGGTGAAAAGTACCCCGGGAGGGGAGTGAAAGAGTACCTGAAACCGTGTGCCTACAAGCCGTGGGAGCTCCGCCAGGCCGGATTTATCCGGTTCTGGTCGTGACCGCGTGCCTTTTGAAGAATGAGCCTGCGAGTTAGCGTTGTGTGGCGAGGTTAACCCGGGTGGGGTAGCCGTAGCGAAAGCGAGTCCGAATAGGGCGTTTGAGTCGCATGACCTAGACCCGAAGCGTGGTGATCTAGCCATGGGCAGGGTGAAGCGCGGGTAAGACCGCGTGGAGGCCCGAACCCACCAGGGTTGAAAACCTGGGGGATGACCTGTGGTTAGGGGTGAAAGGCCAATCAAACCACGTGATAGCTGGTTCTCCCCGAAATGCATTTAGGTGCAGCGTCGTGTGTTTCTTCCCGGAGGTAGAGCACTGGATGGTCTAGGGGGCCTACAAGCTTACCGAAATCAGCCAAACTCCGAATGCCGGTGAAGTGATAGCGCGGCAGTGAGACGGCGGGGGATAAGCTTCGTCGTCGAGAGGGAAACAGCCCAGAACACCGGCTAAGGCCCCTAAGCGTGTGCTAAGTGGGAAAGGATGTGGAGTCGCATAGACAACCAGGAGGTTGGCTTAGAAGCAGCCACCCTTGAAAGAGTGCGTAATAGCTCACTGGTCAAGTGATTCCGCGCCGACAATGTAGCGGGGCTCAAGTACACCGCCGAAGCCGTGTCATTCATACATGAAGCCCGTCGCCCTAGTAAGGTGGCCAGGCGTATGGATGGGTAGGGGAGCGTCGTGCAGCCAGTGAAGTCCCGGGGTGACCCAGGGGTGGAGGCTGCACGAGTGAGAATGCAGGCATGAGTAGCGAATGCGACGTGAGAAACGTCGCCGCCGGATGACCAAGGGTTCCTGGGCCAGGCTAATCCGCCCAGGGTGAGTCGGGACCTAAGGCGAGGCCGACAGGCGTAGTCGATGGACAACGGGTTGATATTCCCGTACCCGCGAAGGTCCGCCCCATGTTGAGCCGGACGATGCTAAACCCGTTAAGCCCCCTGACACCTTCGGGTGTTGGGTGTGGTGGAGCCGGTGACCCGAGTCCGTAGTAGGCAAGCGATGGTGTGACGCAGGAAGGTAGCCCAACCCGGGCGGTGGTTGTCCCGGGGTAAGGATGTAGGACGTACGGTAGGCAAATCCGCCGTGCATATAGTCTGAGATCTGATGCCGAGCCCGTAGGGGCGAAGTGGGTGATCCTATGCTGCCGAGAAAAGCATCTAGCGAGGACCAAGCGGCCCGTACCCCAAACCGACACAGGTGGTCAGGTAGAGAATACCGAGGCGATCGGGTGAACCGTGGTTAAGGAACTCGGCAAAATACCTCCGTAACTTCGGGAGAAGGAGGGCTCTCTTTGGTGAACACCCTTGCGGTGTGAGCTGGGGGGAGTCGCAGAGACCAGCGAGAAGCGACTGTTTACTAAAAACACAGGTCCGTGCGAAGTCGCAAGACGATGTATACGGACTGACGCCTGCCCGGTGCTGGAACGTTAAGGGGACCGGTTAGGAAGCGATTCCGAAGCTGAGAACTTAAGCGCCAGTAAACGGCGGTGGTAACTATAACCATCCTAAGGTAGCGAAATTCCTTGTCGGGTAAGTTCCGACCTGCACGAATGGCGTAACGACTTCTCGACTGTCTCAACCACGGACCCGGCGAAATTGCACTACGAGTAAAGATGCTCGTTTCGCGCAGCAGGACGGAAAGACCCCAGGACCTTCACTATAGCTTGATATTGGTGTTCGACTCGGTTTGTGTAGGATAGGTGGGAGGCTGTGAAGTCCGGACGCTAGTTCGGGTGGAGCCGGCGTTGAAATACCACTCTGATCGTGTTGGATGTCTAACCTCGGTCCGTGATCCGGATCAGGGACAGTGTCTGGTGGGTAGTTTAACTGGGGCGGTTGCCTCCTAAAGAGTAACGGAGGCGCCCAAAGGTTCCCTCAGCCTGGTTGGCAATCAGGTGGCGAGTGCAAGTGCACAAGGGGGCTTGACTGTGAGACCGACAGGTCGAGCAGGTGCGAAAGCAGGGACTAGTGATCCGGCCATGGCTTGTGGAAGCGTGGTCGCTCAACGGATAAAAGGTACCCTGGGGATAACAGGCTGATCTTCCCCAAGAGTCCATATCGACGGGATGGTTTGGCACCTCGATGTCGGCTCGTCGCATCCTGGGGCTGGAGTAGGTCCCAAGGGTTGGGCTGTTCGCCCATTAAAGCGGTACGCGAGCTGGGTTTAGAACGTCGTGAGACAGTTCGGTCCCTATCCGCTGCGCGCGCAGGAGACTTGAGAAGGGCTGTCCCTAGTACGAGAGGACCGGGATGGACGGACCTCTGGTGTGCCAGTTGTTCTGCCAAGAGCATGGCTGGTTGGCTACGTTCGGGAAGGATAACCGCTGAAAGCATCTAAGCGGGAAACCTGCTTCAAGATGAGGTCTCCCACCCACTTGATGGGGTAAGGCTCCCGGTAGACCACCGGGTTGATAGGCCGGGCGTGGAAGCATCGTGAGGTGTGGAGCGGACCGGTACTAATAGGCCGAGGGCTTGACCACAAAGCTGATCATTGTTCAGCGATCTCTGCTGCTCGCATCCACTGTTTAGATCTGAGACCCCTACTGGCCTCGACATCGCCCCTTGTGTGGGGTGTGTGTCGGCTGGTTTGTCTCGTGTTGTTACGGCCGCCATAGCGGTGGGGAAACGCCCGGTCCCATTCCGAACCCGGAAGCTAAGCCCGCCAGCGCCGATGGTACTGCCAGGGGGACCTGGTGGGAGAGTAGGACGCGGCCGGACTAAAATTCACAGTTAGCCCCCGATGGGTTTCCATCGGGGGCTAACTGCGTTTCTGGGGCAATGTCGATGGCCGGATGCCTGAACGCTGAGGCCGCGATGGCCCTGGGTAATCCGTTGCCAGGAGCCTCTGGGTTTCTCATGGGCCGGGTAGCTCGCTGCCGAGCGGGCTTTGGTTGGTTCTGCCGGATCAGTTGTCTGTCGCCAGCCGCCTCTGTCGCCTGTTGCCGCAATCCCTAGCGGCCAAGCTGCATCCTGTCGGACTGTCTCAAGCGCTCGTGCTCTCATCTGCCAGCCCAACGTGCGTGCGTCTTGTGCGCGCCAGCTGTCAGCTTCTACAACCGTCCCGCGGCCTTCAGCGCCAGATACGCATCCGCCAGGGCCGGCGCGATGAGTGCCGGCGGCTGGTCGACGACCGTCACCCGGTGCTTCGCCAGCAGGTCTGCCACATGGCGGCGTTCGGCGCGGGCTCGTTCCGCTGATGCCGCCTCGTAGACGGCGGTCGCGTCGCCGCGGCCGCGGGCCATCTCCTCGATGCGGGGGTCGGCGACCGAGGCGACCACTACCTCGTGGCGGGCCGTCAGGCGGCCGATCACTGGGAGGAGGCCTTCTGTCATCGGTGCGGAGTCCAAGCTGGTCAGCAGGACCACCAGACAGCGCCGGGGGGCGCGGTTCAGGATGGTCGTGACCAGTCCTCTAGCGTCGAGTTCGATGAGTTCCGGTTCCAGGACCGCCATCGCGTCGGTGACTTGCGCGAGCGTCTGGCTCGCGGCGGTCCGTGTCACTGCGGTGCGGATACGGCGGTCGTATGCCAAGAGATCCACGCGGTCGCCGGCGCGCAGGGCCAGAGCCGTCAGTAGAAGGCCCGCGTCCAGGGCTGCGTCGAGGCGGACGCCGTCGGTGCCGAGCTCCTCCGTACCGATGCGGCCTGCGGCGGTGCGGCCGGTGTCCAGGACGATCAGGATCGCGCGGTCGCGTTCCGGGCGCCAGGTGCGGACCACGACGTCGTAGTGGTCGCCGATGTGGCGTCGGGCGGTGGCGCGCCAGTCGATGGAGCGGACGTCGTCGCCGACCGTGTAGTCGCGCAGCGAGTCGAACTCCGTGCCCTGACCGCGGACCAGCAGTGAGGTGCGGCCGTCGAGTTCGCGGAGTCGTGCCAGGCGGGAGGGCAGGTGGCGGCGTGACAAGAACGGCGGCAGGACGCGGATCCGCCACGGGCTGCGCATCGTGCGCTGCCGTGCGGCCAGTCCCAGCGGGCCGAAGGAGCGGATGCTGACGTGCTCGGCCTGGCGGTCTCCGCGACGTGTCGGCACCAGGACCGACTCGATCCGTCGCCGCTCGCCGGCCGGGATCGTGACCGCGTGCCGAGGCTGGACGATGGTCGGGTCAGCCAGGCGATTCGCTGAGCGTGCCGCCCCCTGCAACCCTGCTGACGGCGGCCACGCGTCGCGGATCAGGGCCCGCACTCGTCGCCCCGACGGATTGGTGACGACCAGCTGCACGCGTGCCGTCGCCCCGAGCCGCACGGTGGTGTCGCCGCTGCGCTCGAATCGCAGCGTCCGGACCGGACCGGCCAAGGCGACGTCCGCCAGCACCCCGACGACCACGACAGCCGCCACCACCGCGATGCCCGCCCACGACGGCAGCACCACGCCGACGAACACCGCGCCGAGCGCGGCCAAGACTCCGACACGCCAGGTCAGGGCCATGACAGCGCCTCTCGGGGACCAGCCGTCGCGCGCTCGGCGATCGCCGCCGACCGGCCACCGACGGCCCGACGGCGTGTACCGATCGCTCTATAAGAGTTCTGCACCACCGCGCTCGCCTACCGCGGAACCGGAACGGCGCCCAGCACTGCGTCCAGCACGCCGTCGGCGGTGCCGCCCTCCATCTCGGCCTCGGCGCGCAGGCGCACCCGGTGCCGCAGCGTCGGCTTGGCCAGCGCCTGGACGTCGTCCGGCGTGACGTACTCGCGCCCGGCGAGCCATGCCCAGGAGCGTGCCGTGTTCAGCAGTGCCGTGGCACCGCGCGGCGACACGCCCAGCGCCAGCGACGGTGAGACCCGCGTGGCGCGGGCCAGGTCGGCGATGTAGCCCAGCACCTCGCGGCTGACCATGACCTTGCGTACGGCGGCACGTGCGGCGGCCAACTCGGCGGGCCCGGCGACCGGCCGCACCCCGGCGGCGCCGAGGTCACGCGGATCGAAGCCGTTGGCATGCCGATCCAGGATGCCGATCTCCTCATCGCGCCCCGGAAGCGGCAGCACCAGCTTCAGCAGGAACCGGTCCAACTGCGCCTCCGGCAGCGGATAGGTCCCCTCGAACTCGACCGGGTTCTGCGTCGCGGCGACGAGGAACACCTCCGGCAGCATCCGCGGAAGCCCATCGACCGTGACCTGCCGCTCCTCCATCGCCTCCAACAAGGACGCCTGCGTCTTAGGCGGCGTCCGATTGATCTCATCGGCGAGCAGCAGGTTGGTGAACACAGGGCCCTCACGAAAGGAGAACTCCGCGGTCCGACTATCGAAGACGGCCGACCCGGTCACATCGCCCGGCATCAAGTCCGGAGTGAACTGCACCCGCTTGGAATCCAACGCCAAAGCCGCCGCCAAAGACCGCACCAGCAGCGTCTTCGCAACGCCCGGCACACCCTCCAGCAGCACATGCCCGCCAGACAGCAACGCGATCACCAGCCCGGTCACCGCCGAATCCTGCCCGACCACAGCCTTGGCGACCTCGGTGCGGACGGCCAGGAGCGCAGCGCGCGCGCCAGCAGGGTCGATCGACATGGCAGAACCCGAAGCACCAGCGCCCAGCGCGCCAGAGCCGGATGCGCCGGAGCTCGAAACACCAGCGCGAGACACGGAAACGCCCGTCTCGGAAGCGCCAGACACAGCAGCACTATGCACGCCAGCCTCTGCACCCGGCACACCAACGCCAGTCATGTCAGCTCCAGCTTCGGGCATGGAATCGCCAGATCCAGCAGCGCCGAGCGCGCCAGCACCAGCACCCCACACACCAGCGCCAGTTGCCCCAGCCCCAGCCCCAGACACTGGAGCGCCAGGCGCGCCAGACCCAGCAGCGCCAGGCACGCCAGCCCCAGCGCCCCACACCCCAGTCCCAGTCACGCCGACCTCACCATCGCTCGCACCAGAACCAGCCCTCTGTGGCGCTGCCTTCTCAGCCTCGCCCCCGCCGAAGTGTCCGGCGCCGGCCGGTTCCTCGTGCGTCATCTCGCTCTCCTGTCGCTTTGTCACAGGCGGCCGACTCCGGCTTCGAGGCGGTCCAGCGCTGAGGCCAATCCCACCAGGGCCGTGTCGTCGGCGGGTGGCGGTCCCGCCAGGATCGCCAGTGTTTCGGGTGCTGGGGGTCCGCCGCGGGTGGCGATGGCTGCCGCGATGTCGCTGACGGCGGCTGCTCGGGGTAGTCCGAGCCGTTGGGCCAGCCGGGAGCGGGTCGCCTCGCGCAGTGCTCCGGCTGCGCGGTCGGTGACGCGGCCGCGCTCGTACAGTCGTGCCCTGCCTTCGGCGGTCTCGGCCGCTCGGACTGCCACCGGCATGCGTTCGGCGACGACCGGGCCGAGGCGGCGTGCCTGCCACAGTGCCAGGAGTGCGATCGCCAGTACCAGGGTCAGTGCGCCCCAGCGCCAGCCGGCGGGCAGGACGTCGGTGAAGCTCTTCTGTCCGGACGCCGTCGCGCCCGGGTCCGCGCCGTCCGGCAGGTACCAGACGACCGTCGGGTGCTTGCCGAGCAGGCGCAGCGCCAGGGCCGCGTTGCCGTGGTCGGCGAGGCGGTCGTTGCGGAACAGCGTGCGGCTGCCGACCAGCACTGTGTCGTCCGACGCCGGTCCGGGCGCCGTCGCCAGTGCGTATCCGCCGGCGGTCGCGTAGCAGCCGGCTGCCATGCCGTTGAAGACGTCGCCATCGCCGATGTCGGCGTTGCCCGCGGCTGTGGCGTCGGCGTTCGTGCACGCCGGGTCGACCAGCTGCGCACCCTGCGACGGCTCGTCGACCTGCGTGGCCTGCGACGTCAGCAGCTCGGCCGACTCCGAATCCGGCTGCACCACGACGAGCCGCGCCACCGGCGTCGCCGCCACCGTGTCCAGTTGCAGCACGCTCAGCAGCCCCGGGTCGGTGACGAGCAACGTCACCTCGCCCTGCGCGCCCTGGACGGCGGCCAGCGCGTCCGCGGTGGTCCGCGCCGGTGTCACCGTCACGCCCCGATCCCGCAGCAGCGAAACCAGCGCGCGACCGCCGTCGGGCGAGGCGGAGTCCGGATCGAGCGTCCCGCCTCCGTTCCCTCCCAAGGTGAGAGCAGTGACCATGGCGCCGAGCAGCAGGACCGCGAGTGCGGCCAGCGGCCAGCGCCAGGTCCGCAGGGCGGTCATCGCCGCTCCGGCGGATCTGCCGGACCCGACGGAGTTGCTGAATATGATGACGTCTCAGAAGTCTCAGCCAGCCGCGGCAGCTCCCCGGCCAGCGAACCGCCGACCAGCCCGGCCGCACTCCCAGCCGGCACCCGCACCCGCGCCGCCGCGACCGCCTCGTCCACCGCCACCAGCCGCCGGTAGTCCTCGGGCCGCGCGGCTGCCTGCCCGTACCAGATGTCGTCGAAGACCCGTGCCGCCGCGCGCAGCGCGGGCGCCTGCTCCGGCAGCAGCGCCCCGGCTTCCCGCGCCGCCACATCCGCAGTGCGCCCCGGCCGCGGGTCCAGCACCGCCCGCTCCTCGAGCGCTGCGATGACCGCGCGCAGCCGGTCCCGGACCGCCTCGGCCCAGCGTCCGCCGGCCGCGTGCTCCTCCGACGCGCGCCGATACCCGGCGGCGTCCAGCGTCGCCGCTTCGTCGAACAGCGCCTGGTCGTCGGTGACCCGGCGCCGCACCGGTCCGTAGCGTCTCCGGATCACCACGGCGACGACCACCAGCAGCGCCAGGACGGCCAGCACCGCGGTCCAGCCCCGGCTCCCGCCGCCGGAGCCGCTGCCGAAAGCCTTGTCCCACAAGGTGGTCAGCTCGTGCCCGATCCAGTCCAGGGCCCGCCGGGTGAGCGAGGGGCGGGCGTGCGCGTAGGCCGGCTTGGCCAGCTCGTCGGCGGCCGCGCGGCGTGCGGCGTCGCGGCCGATGTCGATCGGTACGCCGGGAGGCGGCGTGACCGGAGCCCCCGGATCGGTCACGCGGTCGGGCCGTTCGCCGGCCCGGGCCCGCTTCCAACCGTGGCCGCCACAGCGCCACCCACAGCGCTACCTGCCGCGCCACTCGCAGCGACACCGGCAGCAGCCACCGAGCTGTCACGAGGCGTGCGAGCGTTCATCGCCATCTGGATGTCCAGACCCTCGCGCCGCATCCGCCGGTCCACATACTGCAGCGCCATCACCGACGCGGCGAAGGGCGACACCACCGACTGGATCCCCGCCGAGAACAACGCCCCCAGGAACACGTACAGCAGCGACACATGGTGCCCCGCGAACGTCCCGTCGCCGTTGTCGCTCACCGGGCTCAGATTCGACCCGACGACCACCTGCTCGACCACCGAGAGCACCACGGCGATCATCTCCGAGACCAGCAGCGCCAGCAGCGAGACCCCCAGCACCCGCCACCAGCCGCCCTTGACCAGCGTCGAGGACCGCTTCAGCGACCGCCGGACCGGCTGGTCCTCCAGGACCAGCGCCGCCCCGGCCAGCGACCACGCCACCCAGCGGTTGACGGCCAGCGTCACCGCGCCGCCGATCCCGAGCAGCAGCACCAGCGCCGCGAACGGGCTCCCGGCGACGGCCAGCAGCAGACCCGGGAGCGTGCCCAGGGCCAGTATCCCGAGCAGGACGACGAAGATCAGCAGCGAGAGCCCGACCAGCCGGGGCAGCCGCGGCCGGGTCAGCGTCCACACCTCGCCTAGCGTCACCGGCCGGCCCAGCACGGCCCGGGAGACCGCGGTGGTCAGCAGCCCGACCAGCAGCGAGACGATCAGCGCGTTCAGCAGAACGCTGGGCCGCAGCATCGCCAGGTCGTTGATCCCGGTGCCGCTGCCCAGCGTGGTGTTGTCGTTGACCAGCCCGGCGAGGAAGTGCAGGTAGAGGTAGTCCAGCGGGATCGCCACCGCCTGGCCGAGGGTGACCACCAGCGCGGACAGCCCGAGCATGACGCCGGGATGGGCCCGCATGGCGGTGATCGCGCCGTCGAGGATTTCCCCGGCTTGCAAAGGGCGCAAGGGGACCACTCCGCGGCCCAGTCCGGCCGGCGTGTACGCCGTCCGCGCGTCGCCCAGAGGCACGGAAGGGGACGTCGCGGGTCCGGTGACGTGGCTCATGGGCGGCGTGGACGCTTCTTCCTCGAGGCCGGACCGGCTCCCGCCCCGGCAGTGTGCACCCCAGCATGCAGGCAGCGCCGAGGACGGCGCCACCCCCGCACCAACACCCGTGATCCTTCCCAGTGGCACCGGGGATTCACCAAAAGCAGAAAGTAATGCGACGATGGTCCGCATGAAAGGTCGTGTGCTCATCGTCGACGATGACATAGCCCTGTCCGAGATGCTGGGCATCGCCCTGCGCGGCGAGGGTTTCGAGACCACGTCCGTCGCCGACGGCGACCGGGCCCTGCAGGTGTTCCGCGACTTCAAGCCGGACCTGGTACTGCTGGACCTGATGTTGCCCGGGCGCGACGGGATCGACGTGTGCCGGCTGATCCGCGGCGAGTCCGGGGTCCCGATCATCATGCTCACCGCCAAGAGCGACACGGTCGACGTCGTCGTCGGCCTGGAGTCCGGCGCGGACGACTACGTGATCAAGCCGTTCAAGGTCAAGGAGCTGGTGGCGCGGGTGCGCGCCCGGCTGCGCCGCGCCGACGAGCCCAAGCCCGAGACGCTGGCCATCGGCGATCTGTCGATCGACGTGGCCGGCCACTCGGTCAAGCGTGAGGGCCGGCAGATCCCGCTCACGCCGCTGGAGTTCGACCTGCTGGTCGCCCTGGCGCGCAAGCCCTGGCAGGTGTTCACCCGCGAGGTGCTGCTGGAGCAGGTCTGGGGCTACCGGCACGCCGCCGACACCCGGCTGGTGAACGTGCACGTGCAGCGGCTGCGCAGCAAGATCGAGGTCGACCCGGAGAATCCGGAGATCGTGGTCACCGTGCGCGGAGTGGGTTACAAAGCCGGTCCGGCTTAACGGCACGAGGAATTAGATGCGGGTCTCGAAGTTCACCGGCGGTGCCCGGCGTTTCGGCCGCGCCGTCCTGGAACTCCCCGGGACCTGGCGCGGCTCGCTGCAGTTGCGCGTGGTGTCGCTCACCTTGCTGCTGTCGATCGTCATCGCCTTCATCCTGGGCTGGGTGCTGAACAGCAAGATCCGCGACGGGCTGGTCCAGGCCAAGGAGAGCTCGTCGCTGGCCATGGTCAGCAGCGGGTTCAGCGAGGCCAGCGCGTCCATCGCGGCGGCCTCCGAAGGGCTGCGGACGACCACCGCCGGCGGCCTGCCGCCGCGCGACGGCGCCGGGGTCTGGGTCAACAGCCTGCCCACAATGGTCCAGAACCTGTGCAGCGGCGCGAACAGCGACACCTACCAGGTGATCCTGACCTCGGACGTCGCCGAGGTCCCGGTGCTCGGCTACACCTGCGGCGGGATCCTGTACAAGAGCATCCCGGACAAGCTGCCGGACAAGCTCCAGAACTTCAGCTCGGACGGGTTCCAGGCCCAGATGGTCACCACCGACCTGCAGTACGGCGTGCCCGCCGCGAGCGGCGCCGTGAGCCAGGTGGACACCTCTTCCGGCGCCGGGGCGATCGACCACACGACGCCCGGGCTGATCTACGGCGGATCGTTCACGCTGCCGGACGGGAACCACGGCAAGATCAACCTCTACTACGCCTTCCCGTTCACCACCGAGAGCGACGCCCTCAACTTCGACAACGAGATGATCGCGATCGCCGGCGCGGTGCTGGTCCTGGCCCTGGCCGGGGTCGCCTGGTTCATCACCCGGCTGGTGGTCACGCCGGTCCGGCAGGCCGCCGGGATCGCCGAGCGGCTCGCCGACGGCCGGTTCGACGAGCGGATGCGGGTGCGCGGCGAGGACGACCTGGCGCGGCTGGCGACCTCGTTCAACACCATGGCCGGCAACCTGCAGCGGCAGATCCGCAAGCTCGAGGAGCTCTCGCGGGTCCAGCGCCGCTTCGTCTCCGACGTCTCGCACGAGCTGCGCACTCCGCTGACCACGGTCCGGATGGCCGCCGACGTCCTGCACGACTCCCGCGAGGACTTCAGCGGCCCGACCGCGCGCTCGGCCGAGCTGCTGCAGACCCAGCTGGACCGGTTCGAGGAGCTGCTCGGCGACCTGCTGGAGATCAGCCGGTTCGACGCCGGCGCCGCGGTGCTGGACGCCGAGCCGGTGGACCTGCGGATGCTGGCCCGCCGCGTGGTCGACAGCAGCGCGGTGCTGGCCGAGCGCAAGGGCTCGGACGTGCGCATCGTCGCGCCGGACACGCCGTGCGTGGCCGAGATCGACCCGCGCCGCATCGAGCGGATCCTGCGCAACCTGGTGGTCAACTCCATCGAGCACAGCGAGGGCCGGCCGGTGGTGATCAAGGTCGCGGCCTCCGGCGACGCCGTCGCGGTCGCGGTGCGCGACTACGGCGTCGGCCTCAAGCCCGGCGAGTCCTCGCTGGTCTTCGGCCGCTTCTGGCGTGCCGACCCGGCTCGCGCGCGCACGACCGGAGGAACCGGTCTGGGTCTGGCGATCTCGCTGGAGGACGCCCACCTGCACCACGGCTGGCTGCAGGCCTGGGGCGAGCCCGGCGGCGGTTCGCAGTTCCGGCTGACGCTGCCCCGCACGGCCGGCCTGGAGCTGGTCCGCTCGCCGATCCCGCTGGAGCCGGACGACTCGCGCCACCACAAGCGCCAGGTCGAGGCCGCGCGGCTGGCCGCCGAGGGCGCCCTGGCCGCCACCCCGCGGCACAACGAACCGGATCTGACGGGACTGTCCGGCCGCGGTTCCGACAGGCTGGGGGAGCGCTGATGAGCGCGAGGGATCCAGAGCGCGGCGCTCTTCGGGACCGTGTGGCGCGCTGGGCCGCCGGGCTGCTCGCCGTGGCCGCCGTCGGAGGTGCGGCGGCGTGCGCCGGACCGCCGTCGAAGGGCGCCATCCACGGCGTCACGCTGAACAAGAGCCGCAACAACGTCGTCATCCTCGCCCGCGAACCCACGAACACCATGGCGCCGGCGGCTTTGGTGCTGGCCTTTCTGCAGGCGCTGACCGGCGACCAGAAGGACGCCTCCTTCAGCGTCGCCCAGGAGTACCTGACGCCTGACGCCCGCGCGAAGTGGGATCCGGCGACCTCCCCGACCAAGATCGTGCAGTACGCGAATCCGTACATCGACACCGGGCAGAGCGCCGGCGGCGCGCAGCCCGCCTTCGGCTCGTCCAGCGCGCCCCAGGCGGCGCCGCCCTCGCCGGCCGCCGTCGGCGACACGGTCACGGTCACCGCGAAGGGCCCGGAGTCCGCGCAGGTCGACCAATACGGCTTCTTCCAGTACGTCTCGCCGCAGACCGCCGCGGAGAGCTTCTCGGTGAAGTACCTCGGTCCGGCGACGGGCTGGCGAATAGCCACGCCGCCGGAGTTCCGGATGGTCCTCCCCGAAGCGTTCAAGCGTGCCTACCAGACCTACCAGTCTCCGCTGACGGTGTATCTGCCCACCCACGGCGGGCCGGCGCAGATGGACCAGGTGTACCTGACCCAGGACACCGGCAAGGTCGACTACACCTACGGCGCCCTGGCCAGCGCCGTGCTGCACGGCCGGTACCCCTCGCAGAACTCGAACCTGGAGCTCCAGGCGGTCACCGTGGACCCGTCCGGTCTGGCCACGGTCTCCCTGAAAGCCCTGCCGGCCGGCACGACCGACATCACGGACGTCCGGCAGGCCCTGGTCGACACCTTCCGGGACGCCTCGGAGACCCAGCAGCTGCTCTCCCCGACCCCGCTCATCCGCATGAGGGTCGTCTATCCCGGTTGCGGCACGGCGTGCTCCTCCCAGGACGTCGCCCCGTACACCCCGGGAGCGCCGACGGTGTACTGGGTATGCCAGCAGAAGGGGCAGAACGACACGAACGCCGCGATCGTCTCCAAGCAACTGGTCACCGGCGCGAGTGCCACCTCGCCGACCGTCTGCCCCGCGAACGGCGCGAAGGTGCCCTCGGTGGTGGGCATGGCCGGCGTCCCGGTGTCGCCGGACACGCTGATCGCGGTGAAGCAGACCCCCGACTCCGCGGACGTCAAGACGCCGTCGGGCACGACCATGGTGGCCGTGGTGCGCAACGACGGAGCCGTGGTCGTCCTCAACGACAAGAACGCCGACCAGCAGGTCTGGTACACCCCGGCGAAGACGGGCAAGATCACCGATCTGGAGTGGGACCCGGTGGACGGCGCGCTGTGGGTCGTCGACAACAACTCGCTCTACCGGGTGCGGGACCCCGGGGGCAAGGGCCCGGGCGGCGCGCAGGACCAGGTGCTGGCCCCGGGCCTGACGGTCTCGCGCTTCAAGCCCTCGCCGGACGGACTGCACGCGGTCGTGGTGGGCGGACAGCCCGCGTCCGGCGGTCCCGGCTCGGCGAACAACGCGCAGCCGGCGTGGATGGCGACCATCGACCGCACCGGCGACACGCCGAGCCTGTCCACCGACACGGTCTTCCAGCTGCTGGCCGGCTGGCCGCAGACGCAGGACCTGTCGTCGGTGACCCTGCAGACCGCCACCGACGCCGCGTGGGCCGACGCCCGCACCGTGGTGATCCTCGGGACCCAGGCCGAGACGAGCACGCCGAAGCTCTTCAAGGTGTATCTGGACGGGTCGCAGGACTCGACGATCATGGATCCGGACGACGCCCAGCCCGCCGCCCTGCACATCGGCGCGGTCACCGTCCCCTCCCTGGGGCATCCGTCGATGTGGACCTTCAGCGACGCGCCCGGGCCCGCCGACTCGGCGCCCACCGTCTCCTACTTCAAGCGCACGGGCGGTTCGGACAGCTCCCAGGAGATCGGGTCGAGCCCGGTGCTGGCGACGGTGGCGTCGGGCTGACCCGGCTGACCCGACTGACCCGGCTGGCGCGCGGCATCGGGCATAGCGGATAATTCCGCCACGTTCCGACCACAGCGCGAACCGGGGGTCCGATGCCGCTGATCCGCCCGCTCTGGGCTGCCCTGCTGGACCTGGCCGCCGAGCGCGACTGCGGCGGCTGCGGGCGTCCGCAGCCCTCTGGAGAGCCGCTCTGTGAGGACTGCGACGCCTTGTTGGCCGAAGGCGGACCGTGGCGCACGCTGGCCGCGGTGCCCGGTACGCCGCGCACGCACGCCGTGGCGCGCTACGAGGATCCGATTCGGACGATGCTCATCGGGTACAAGGAGCGCGGCCGCACCGATCTGCGGCGCGCGTTGGGCCGGGCACTCGCCCGGGCCGTCGCGCAGACCCTCGACGCGACGGGCGGCGAAGCGGATTTTGCGGTGGGCAGCACGGTTTCGGCGCCGGTGGCGCTGGTCCCGATGCCTTCGCGCCGCGAGGTCGTCCGCGAGCGCGGTGCGGACACCACGGCCCGGCTGGCCCGGACCGCCGCGCGAGCGCTGCGCGAAGTCGGGGCTCCGGTGCGTGCCGTGCCCGCGCTGTGCCACGCGCGAGCCGTGCGGGACCAGGCCGGGCTCTCCCGCGAGGAGCGCCAGGCGAACCTGTCGGGGGCGCTGCGGGCCCGCCGTGCGGCTGCTGCCGCCGGTGTCGCGGCCTCCCGAGTGGTCCTCGTCGACGACATCAGCACCAGCGGCGCCAGCCTCGCCGAGGCGGCCCGCGCGCTGCGGACGGCCGGCGTGCCGGTCCTGGGCGCGGCCACGATCGCCGCCGCGCGGGTGCGTTCCTGACCGCTCCGGAGCCGGTATCCCGAGGAGTCTCATTCTGTGAACCGCCGAGGAATCACCACGAAACCCCGCACAAACCCCGGTCGAACACCGTTCCGATCACTCGAACGGTCCAACGCCCCGTTCGGCCTCTTCCGCCGAGGGCGATCCGGGGCTAGTTTTCAGCCATAGGCACTCGGCAACGAGACAGTGAGCAGGCACGATGCGCACGAGTCAGCACATAATCAGCCGTCTGTAGCAGGCGGCCCGCCATCTTCCGACGGCTATTCCCCCTCAAACCCCTCCCGTCCCGGCCGTACCTCCGGCGACTTTCGTCGGACCCCGTATCGGCTGTGACTCCCTCCACTCGGAATCCCGGGCACCTAAGCGACCCGGCGTACGTTGGAGATCTAACAGGCACAGAGATCGACAAGCACAGTCCGATCCACAAGGACAGATCAAGGCAAGAGCAGTCCCCGATCACTTCGCGGAGGCGCCGCTGGATCAACTCTCATCCGACGCCGAAGCCGAGGCCATGGAGCCCGGTACAGATCTGAACGCGAGATTGGAGAACGCGCGTGGACATCGTCGTCAAGAGCCGCCATCACGAGGTGACCGACCGGTTCCGTCGGCACGTGGTGGAGAAGTTGGCCAAGGTGGAGGAGATGGATGGCAAGGCCATCAGCCTCACCGTCGTGCTGGGCGAGGAGAAGAACCCCCGCCAGTCCGAGCAGAAGGACCGGATCGAGCTGACGCTGGACTGCCCCCGGTCCCCGGTGATCCGGGCCGAGGCGTGCGCCGGCGACCCGTATTCGGCGCTCGATCTGGCCGCGGCCAAGCTCCAGGCGCAGCTCCGCAGGGTCAAGGACCGGCGGAAGATCCACCGCAACCGCAAGGCGATCGCCGACTCCATCAAGCACCTCCCGCCGATGGCGGACCTGCCGCCGGGCACCGCGCCGCTGCTGACGTCGGACGGCGCCGCCGGGGACAACCCCGAGGTGGACCTGCCGGCCTACGGCGTCCCCGGCCAGGCCGGCGAGGGCCCGATGGTGGTGCGGGAGAAGACCCACGCCGCGGCTCCGATGACGCTCGACCAGGCGCTGTACGAGATGGAACTCGTCGGCCACGACTTCTACCTCTACGTCGACAAGGACTCCGGCCTGCCGGCGGTGGTCTACCGGCGCCGCGCCTACGACTACGGCGTGATCCACCTCGAAGCCGCCGAGGAGATGGCCGAGCCCATGATCAACGGCTCGTCGCCGTCGGACCGGATGGCCAGCGCACGGCGCTGATCGGCGCTTTCCCTTCGGCTGACGCGCAGCCGACAGGACTCTGATCTCAAGGAACTCTCTCGCGGAGCCGGCTTATCGGCTCCGCGAGGTGTTGTGAGGGTTCAACGATCACTCAATTGGGTAATGTCACATGTCCCCTCGAGGTGCCATCATGGTCCTGTGTCGGAAGCCATAAGAGTCCTCATAGCCGACGACCACACGCTCCTGCGGCGGGGGCTGGCCGTCGTGCTCGACACCGAGGACGACATCGAGGTCGTGGGCGAGGCGTCGGACGGCGCCGAGGCCCTGCACAAGGCCCAGGAGCTGGCTCCGGACGTGGTGATCCTCGACGTGCGGATGCCCGACACGGACGGCCTCACCGCCTGCGCGGCGATCAAGCGCTCGGTCCCGGACACCAAGGTCATCATGCTGACCTCCAGCGACGAGGAGACCGACCTGTACGAGGCGGTCAAGTCCGGCGCCTCCGGGTACCTGCTCAAAAGCGTGCTGCCGCATACCATCCCCGACGCCCTGCGCGCCGTCCAGCGCGGTGAATCACAGGTCAGTCCCTCGATGGCGGCGAAGCTGATGACCGGCTTCGCCGCTTTGGCACGCGGCGCCGACGCCGCCCCGGCGCCCGGTCCCGTCTCCTCGGCGCCCAAGCTCACCGACCGCGAGATGGAAGTCCTCAAGCTGGTCGCCACGGGGCGCAACAACCGGGAGATCGCCAAGGAGTTGTTCATCACCGAGAACACAGTGAAGAACCACGTCCGCAACATCCTGGAGAAGCTGAACCTCCACTCCCGGATGGAAGCCGTGGTCTACGCGGTGCGGGAGAAACTGCTGGAGATCACCTAGCGTTCGCTGCTTGACATCGCAAGACTCACCCCGCGTAGGTTCGTGACCATGGAGATATCCGTGACGTTGAGAGACGCCGCGGACGGCGGGGTGATAGCGCGCACGGTGGTGCCGTCGGAGAGTCTGCCCCCGGCGTTCGACGGAACGCAGATGCTCGAGGCCGCCGGCCAGGTGTGGCGGGTGGTCCGCGCCGAGCCGGCCTTCCGCGAGGAGTACGAGCTGATCGGCGAGATGGAACTGACCCTGCGCCGCGTGGAGCAGGAACCCCGGGTCGAGATGATGCCCGCCCGCGACATCCACTTCAGCATGTCCAGCATCAGCGACCGCCTCCCGGACATCGCCGGACCCTTGGACGGCCGCACGGTCCTGCTGGTCAAGGACGACCTGTGGCGCGACGTGGAGCTGGTCAGCGCCCGCGGAGCAGCCGCGATCGAGGAGAACCTGCTCGCCATCCGCCGCATCCAGGACGAGTTCCGCTCCGGACCCGGCTTCACCGAGATCCACCTGCGCACCGACCCGGCCGCACCGCTGGCCGGCGTCACGCTCACGGTCGAGGACCTGGCCGCCGGCCTGGGCACCACGACCCACTTCGTCCGCCCGGTCGCGATCGAGGGCCGCGGCGTGGTCCAGGGCGGCTACGCCCTGTCGGTCGTCGACGGCGTGCACGTCTACGGACTCGTCGACACCGCAAGCCGGGTGACGGTCGCCGGAGTGTACCGCACGGGCATCGCCGGAGCGGACGTCGCGGGCGCCTTCGGGGGACTGCTGCGCGAGCGCGGGCTGGAGCTGGTCGACTGGCGCGGCGGGCTGCGCACGGACGACGCCGAGGTGCTGGTCGGGTGGTTCGGGGCGCCGCCGCAGCCGTTGTGGCGGTAGCGCGGGCGGCTGATAGCGGTCAGCACAGCGACCACAGTGGTGGATGAAGTGGATGAAGTAGCGCGGCAGGCTACGGCGCCGAGGCGATGATCAGCTGCTTCGAGCGCCGCCGCAGCCGTTGTGGCGGTAGCGCGGGCGGCTGATAGCGGTCAGCACAGCGACCGCAGTGGTGGATGAAGTGGATGAAGCAGTGCGGCAGGCTGTGGCGCCGAGGCGATGATCAGCTGCTTCGAGCGCCGCCGCAGCCGTTGTGGCGGTAGCGCTCGGTGCCTGATGTGTTCGGTGCCTGATGTGTTCGGTGTCTGATGTGTTTGGCGCGCGGCGGGGGAGTAATAGCTGAAGCGCCGTTCCCTCAGCTGAGCGCGATCCTCAACGCTCCCGCCGCAGTCGGCGGCGTCACCTGCTCCACCGCGACGGCGTCGCAGCCGACCCACAGCGCGGCTTCCCTCAACGCGTCGGCCATCGGCTGCACCGCGTTCGCCGTGTCCAGCGACACCTTCCGCGCGACCAGCGTCTTGCCCTCGCGCTTGGGGTCCACGCGGCCCAGGAGCTTGCCGCCGGCCAGCAGCGGCATCGCGAAGTAGCCGTGGACCCGCTTGGCGGCCGGGGTGTAGGCCTCGATCCGGTGCACCATGCCGAAGATGCGCTCCATCCGGTCGCGCTCCCAGATCAGCGAGTCGAACGGGGACAGCAGCGTCGTCCGGTGCCGGCCGCGCGGGCCGCCGGCGGCCAGCAGCTCCAGCGCCGCGGGGTCGGCCCATGCCGGATGGCTCCAGCCGCGCACGGTCACCGGGATCAAGCCGGTCCGCTCCATCAGAGGCTTGGCATCAGGGATCTTCAACCGGTAGTAGTCGGCCAGATCGCCTATCGTTCCGACGCCCAGCCGCCGGCCGGCCTGCGCCAGCAGGCGGACGTGCGATTCCTCGCGGGTCGGCTCCGGCGCGTCCAGCACCGCCTTCGGCAGCGCCCGCTCCGGCAGGTCGTACACCCGCCGCCAGCCGCGCCGCTCGACGCACACCACGTCGCCGGTCGCCAGCATCTTCTCGACCGCGACCTTGCTCTCCGACCAGTCCCACCACTCGGCGCTCTTGCGCGCCCCGCCGAAGTCCGAGGTCATGCACGGACCCTCGTCCCGCAGCTTGCCCAGCACCATCGCCTCGGCCTCGCCGGTGGTCGGCATGCCCCAGCCGCCGTTGGCCCGCGCGCGGAAGGCCGCGCGGCGGTAGGCGAACGTCGGCCAGTCCTGGACCGGCAGGATGCAGGCGGCGTGAGCCCAGTACTCGAAGGTCGACGCGCCGTGCGCCTCGTGGTTCCAGTACGCGTGCTCGATCGCCTCGCGTCCGATCGCGCCGAGCCGGGCGTAGGGGACCAGCTCGTGCGAGCGTGCCAGCACACTGATGGTGTCCAGTTGGACCGCGCCCAGGTGCTGCAGCAGACCCGCGACGCCGCCGCGCCGGTCCGGTACGCCGATCAACCTCTGCGCGTGCAGAGCCAGGCGCCGGGCCTCGGCGGCGGACAGTTCGGTGTGGGGCACGGGTACGGACGTCACATCCGTCACGCTAGCGGTCGGTACCGACAAGTCACCGCAGGGTGGCGGACCACCGCAGCTCTCCGGGCAGGATGTCGGCCAGCCACATGTCCTTGGGCACCCCGCGGTGCGCGTGCGAGGCGCGCTGCCGGCCGACGATGGTGAAGCCGACCTTCTCGATCACCCGGCGCGAGGCCTCGTTGCCGTCGAAGGCCTGCCAGACGACACGCCCGAGCTTGACGTCCTCGAAGGCCCAGCGCACGACTTCGCGCACGGCCTCGGTGATGTAGCCGTTGCCGCGCGTCTCCGGATTGGCCCAGTAGCCCACCTCGGCGGTCCGCACGCCGCGGTTCACGACCAGGGTCGTGATCCCGGCGAGCCCGACCGCGCCGGCGATCTGGCCGGTCTCCTTCACGAAGACGCCGAACGTCGCCTCGTCCCCGCTGCGGAACCCTTTCGGGGCGTGTTCCCGGACGAACCACTCCGCGTCTTTCAGCTGATAGGGCGAGGGCACCGTGGTCCATCGTTGAACGTCCGGATCCTGGCAGATCGCGCAGACGGCGGCGATCTCCTCCTCGCGCCACGGCCGCAACAGCAGCCGCGGGGTCTGCAAAGGGCCCTCGGGCAGCGGCGGAGCAGCCAATACGAAGTCCGGTACGGGAACCGGTTCGGGGCGCTCGCGCGTTTGCGGTATGTCCATCGCTCCACCGTAGGCGAGCCGGATCGGCGGACTCCAGGGAATATGCCGATGATCATTACGCCGCGCTCTTCCCTTGGAGCGAGGACCGTCGCATAACATGTTGGAAAAGGCGGGGCACAACCCTGCCTGCCCGAGCCCGTAATCGAGGAGTTGTCTGCCGTGGCGCGTCTGATGGACAAGGTCTTGCGGGCCGGCGAGGGGAAGATCCTGCGCCGGCTTGAGGCCGTCGCCGATCTCGTCGAGGAGATCGAGGACGACTACGTCCAGATGAGCGACGCCGAGCTGCGCGCTCAGACCGATGAGTTCCGGGCCCGCCTGGAAGACGGCGAGACGCTGGACGACCTGATGCCGGAGGCCTTCGCGGTCGTCCGCGAGGCGGCCAAGCGCACGCTGGGCCAGCGGCACTACAAGGTGCAGATGATGGGCGGCGCCGCCCTGCACCTGGGCAACATCGCCGAGATGCGCACCGGCGAGGGCAAGACCCTGGTGGGCACCCTGCCGGCGTACCTCAACGCGCTGGCCGGCAAGGGCGTGCACATCGTCACCACCAACGACTACCTGGCCGAGCGCGACTCCTCCTGGATGGGCCGAGTGCACCGGTTCCTGGGGCTGAAGGTCGGCGTGATCCTGGCGAACATGACGCCGGCCGAGCGCCGCGAGCAGTACGAGTGCGACATCACCTACGGCACCAACAACGAGTTCGGCTTCGACTACCTGCGCGACAACATGGCGTGGTCCCGCGAGGAGATGGTGCAGCGCGGCCACTTCTTCGCCTGTGTCGACGAGGTCGACTCGATCCTCATCGACGAGGCGCGGACCCCGCTGATCATCTCCGGTCCGGCGGACCAGGCCACCAAGTGGTACACCGACTTCTCCAAGATCGTCGACCGGCTGGCGCCCGACGTGGACTACGAGGTCGACGAGAAGAAGCGCACCGTCGGCATCCTGGAGCGCGGCGTGGAGCGGGTCGAGGACCTGCTCGGCATCGACAACCTCTACGAGTCCGTGAACACCCCCCTGGTCGGCTACCTGAACAACGCCATCAAGGCCAAGGAGCTGTTCAAGAAGGACAAGGACTACGTCGTGATGAACGGCGAGGTCATGATCGTCGACGAGCACACCGGCCGCATCCTGGCCGGCCGCCGCTACAACGAGGGCATGCACCAGGCCATCGAGGCCAAGGAGAACGTCGAGATCAAGGACGAGAACCAGACGCTCGCCACGATCACCTTGCAGAACTACTTCCGCCTCTACGACAAGCTGGCCGGCATGACCGGTACGGCCATGACCGAGGCCGCGGAGTTCCAGCAGATCTACAAGCTCGGCGTGGTCCCGATCCCGACGAACCGGCCGCTGATCCGCATGGACCAGCAGGACCTGATCTACGTCAGCGAGGAGGCGAAGTTCGAGGCGGTCGTGGAGGACATCGCCGAGCGCAGCGCCCTGGGCCAGCCGATCCTGGTCGGCACCACCTCGGTGGAGAAGTCCGAGCGGCTCTCCCAGATGCTGCGCAAGCGCGGCGTCCCGCACGAGGTCCTGAACGCCAAGTACCACGAGCGCGAGGCCGCGATCGTGGCCCAGGCCGGGCGCAAGGGCGCGGTCACGGTGGCCACCAACATGGCCGGCCGCGGTACCGACATCCAGCTCGGCGGCAACCCCGACGACCTGGCCAACGGCGAGCTGCAGCAGCGCGGTCTGGACCCGGAGGGCACTCCGGACGAGTGGGTGGCAGCGCTGCCCGACGCCCTGGAGAAGGCCAAGCGCAAGGTGAAGGCCGAGCACGACGAGGTCCAGGAACTCGGCGGCCTGTACGTGCTGGGCACCGAGCGCCACGAGTCCCGCCGTATCGACAACCAGCTGCGCGGTCGCGCCGGCCGCCAGGGCGACCCCGGCGAGACCCGGTTCTACCTCTCGCTGGGCGATGACCTGATGCGCATGTTCAAGGCCGGCATGGTCGAGCGCGTGCTGGCCATGGCGAACGTCCCCAAGGACGTCCCGATCGAGCACAAGATGGTCACCCGTGCCATCGCCAGCGCGCAGACCCAGATCGAGCAGCAGAACTTCGAGATCCGCAAGAACGTCCTGAAGTACGACGAGGTCCTCAACCGCCAGCGCCTGGTGGTCTACGAAGAGCGCCGCAAGGTGCTCGACGGCGCGGACCTGGAGGATCAGGTCCGGCTGATGATGGACGACACCATCGCCGGCTACGTCGACGCCGCCACGGCCGAGGGCTACGCCGAGGAGTGGGACCTGGACAAGCTCTGGACCGCCCTGGAGACGCTCTACCCGATCTCGGTGACGGTCGAGGAGATCGAGGAGGCCGCCGGCGGCGCCGACAAGGTCACCCGCGACGTCCTGGCCGACGAGCTGATCGCCGACATCCGCAGCGGCTACGACGCCCGCGAGGAGCAGCTCGGCGAGCAGATCACCCGCGAGCTCGAGCGCCGCGTCGTCCTGTCGGTCCTGGACCGCAAGTGGCGCGAGCACCTCTACGAGATGGACTACCTCCAGGAAGGCATCGGCCTGCGAGCCATGGCCCAGCGCGACCCCCTGGTCGAGTACCAGCGCGAGGGCTACGCGATGTTCCAGGCGATGATGGACGCCATCAAGGAGGAGTCCGTCGGCTACCTGTTCAACCTCAAGGTCGAGGTCGAAGCAGTGAACCAGGACCCCCAGGCCCAAGCCCAGGCCGCCGCCACCGCCAACGCCCTGGCCGGCCAGAACGGCGTCCAGGACGCCGTCCCCCAGCTCCACGCCAAGGGCCTGGACACCCCCCGCCGCCCGGACCACCTGAACTACACCGCCCCGACCGTCGACGGCGAAGGCGGCGTCCTCCAGCGCGAGGTCTCCTTCGCCGCGGAGTACGCCGACAAGGACGCCGCACCCGAACCGGCCGAGGACGACACTCCCCGCCGCCGCTCCTCGGGCAAGCGCAAGAAGCGCTGAGGCAGCACTGATACCGCGTTGAAGCAGCACTGAAGCAGCAGATCTGAGCTGAGCCGAACGGCTGACTTTCCTCGGGAAGTCAGCCGTTTCGCATGGCCCTGTGATCTGCTGGAACCTCGGTTCTCGCACGACAAGGTTCGCGCACGACAGGGTTCGCGCACGGCAGGGGGAGGCGGTGGCCCATGACACCAGTGCGATCGGTCCGCGCGATCGGGACAGCCGGGGTCGGCGCGCACTGGCGGCGGGATAACAGGCCAGACTTCCCAGGCATCGCGGTGTGGGTGGACGCGGTCGCGGAAATTGAGATCGAAACTGGGGCGTTCGGAGACAGCGACGAAGAGGGCGAATTCAGTGCTGGCGAGCGGGCAGGTGGCGAGTCGCGCAGCAGCGGGCGCGGCAGCGATTGGGCTGATGGCGAGCGGGGCAGCGCCGGGCAGGGTGACAGCGAGCGGGCTGATGGCGAATCGCGAGGCAGTAGGCACATCGGCGACTGGGCCGACAGCGAATCGCTAGGCAGCGACCAGGGCGCGGGTGCGCGGGCCTCGGCTGCGCGGCTTGGCAGCGACTGGGTTGATGGCGAGTCGCGAGGCAGCGACCAGAGCGCTGGTGCGCGGGCCAACGGTCAGCGGCTTGGCGGCGACTGGGCCGACGGCGAATCGCTAGGCAGCGACCAGAGCGCTGGTGCGCGGCCCAATGGTCAGCGGCTTGGCGGCGACCGGTCCGCTGGTTCGCAGGACTCGGATGATGCCGGACTCGTGCCGTCGTCGGTGGATGCTTGGTCGCCGGAGTATGCCAAGGTGTGGCGTCCTTTGTCGGGCGCTGGTCGTGAACCGCGCCCCGGGCTGCTTGTGTCGGTCGTGCGGGCAGGTGCGGTGGTCGCCTATCCGACGCCGTTGCCCGATCCTCCCACCGGCGCGCTGGCGCGAGCGTTGGCGCGGCTTGAGCGCCCGGCAGTCGAGCGCCGTCCTCACATCCTGCCGATCGAAGCCGCTCCGGCACCCGCGCCGCCTCGCCGTCCCGCGCCGTCGCAGAAGACGTATGGCGAAGTAAGAGCCCTGGTCGGCGTCCTGGTCGAGATCCTCAGAGGTCATCGCGCCGCCACCCACGCGGCTCGCTGGACCGATCCCGAGGTCCGCGGCAAACTCCGTACCCCGCGTTACGCCCGCACCGCGTCGCTGAAATCGGTCCGTCTCGCCGAGAGTGGCGACGGCGTCGAAGCCCTCGCGCTGCTCCAAGAGGGCGGCCGCACTCATGTCGTCGCCCTGCGTTTCGACCGTGCCGAGGACTCGCGATGGCGCTGTACCGCGCTTCAGACCGGCTGAGGCGGGGACGCGTTCCTACCAGCCCCGCCGCCGTACCGCGCCGCCCACGGTGCCTTCGTCTCCGACTCCGCGATCGGCGATCCCGGCTTCGCCGTGTGCCCGCTCGCCGGCGGGGGCGACCCGTCGCCGATCCAGTGGCAGGGAGAACTCCATCGCGAGGGCTGATGCCGCGAGCCATCCGACCTCGCCCCAGGAGCGGAACATCACCGATCGGGGCTGCCAGCCGGGGCGGAACTTGGCGTTGAAGCGGTACAGGCTCTCCAGCATGATCCATGGGTCCAGGAGGTGGATCGCGCGGTACGCCGCGCTCTGGAACAGCGTGCGCTCGGCGCCGGCGTCCATGATGGGGCGGAAGGCTGCGAAGTTCAGGGAGATCTCGCCGATGCCGCGGTCGTGGGCCCAGGCGATCAGGTCGACGATCAGGCGCTCGTTCACTCCGTTCGGGCTCTGCGGGTCGCGCGGCATGACGTCCAGCGACAGCGCCGTGGGGTGGCCGGAGGCCTGGTCGCCGCCGACCGGGTGGTAGCGCTGGAAGCCGACCGCGCGGCCGTCGGCGGCGTACGCCACGATCAGCAGCGCGTCGGGGTGCCGCGCCGAGGTGATGGCGTCCAGGTTCATCGCGAAGCCGTGCTCGGCGTGTCCCTTCAGCCAGCGCTGGTGGATGCCGAGCAGCTGGTCGGCTTCCTCCTCGTCCAGCGCCGTCTCGCGTAAGACGCGCGTGGTGATCCCGGTCTTGTGCGTACGCCGCACCGCCTGCCGCACGTTGCGGATCGACCGCCCCTCCAGCGAGAACCCGGCGACGTCCAGCATGACCTCGTCGCCGATCTCGATCCCGCGCCGGATCCCGTGCGCCTTCCACAGCGGCATCAGCTCTTCGCGCGCGCCGAGAACTGTCGGCCGCCAGCCCTGGCGTCGGCACAAAGCCAGGAACTCGACGACCGCCGCCTCCCGCGCGTCCGCCGCGCCGAGCGGGTCGCCGCCGACCACGGCGGTCCCCAGGAACACCCGATACCCGATCGCGGCGCGGCCGTCGGGGGAGAACACATAAGACTTGTCATGACGCAGCGCGAACGGAGCCAGCGTGTCGGAGTCAGGATGCTGCACTAATCGGCGCACCCGGTCCCGCTCGGTGTCCGTCCCCGGGAGCGGCGCCCGCGCCGGCGCCAACAGGCACGTCAGCACCAGCAGCAGCATGACCCCGCCGAGCAGCGACAGCCCGTGGAGAAACCACGACCGCCCCTCGATCGTCATCGGCTCGGAGTTTCCCGTCAGCCCGTCGAGCAGCTCGCGCCCGAGCCCGACCGGCGTCAGCGAGGAGCTGAGACGGTCCCGCTGCAGGAAGATCCCGCCGCCGCCGACCACGAGCGCGACGATGCCGAACCCGAGCAGCATGTGCAGGGCCGTACGCACCCGCGCCGCGTCGGGCACCGCGGTGAACCGCATCCGCGCGCCCCACAGCGCCCACGCGAAAGCCGCCATCGGCAGCAGCCGCCACGGCTGGTCCCAGGTGATCAGCGACATCGCCGTCGTCCACGCGACAGCGGCGGAGGTCAGATACAGCGCCATCAGACGCCGCATGTACAAACCGCGCCCGAGCAGCAGGAACGTGAGGCCGAGGTGCACCGCGTGGCCGCCGGAGGGCGACGTGCCGGTGATCACGATGACCGTCCTGGTGAGCCAGGACGGCGGCGCGGAGGCTGCGGCGTACCCGAACAGCGTCGCCGCCGCGGCCAGGACCAGGGCGGCGAACGGCCAGACCGTCAGCCGATGCTCCGGGACCGGGTTCTCGCTTCCATCCCTGTCAGCCATGGGCACCACCTCCCGCGACACACGAACAGCCCCTCCATGTCACGGTATTCCCTTCAGCAACGCTGGTGTATCCGACTTCGGTCGTTTCCGGTAGCAGGTGCAGCGCCGCATGCGCCGTTACAGTCGGGGGAAGTTGTCAAGAGTCGAGACGAACGGATCACCGGCGACGGGAGAGACGCGATGGCATCCACGGCGATGCGGCGCGGGCTGGTGCTGGGCGGCGGCGGCATGCTCGGCGCGGCCTGGATGGTCGGGGCGCTGACTGTGCTCAGCGAGGCGATCGGCTGGGATCCGCGCGAGGCCGAGATGATCGTCGGGACCTCCGCCGGCTCGGTGCTCGCCGCGCTGGTCGGTGCCGGCGCCACCGCGGAGGACCTGCACGAGCACCAGCTGACCGGACGCATCGGACAGGGTCCGCTCACCGGCGTGGAGTTCGACTACGCCACCGCGGCCGGCGGCGCGCACCCCGAGCGCCCGAAGCTGCGCCTCGGCTCCGGTCCGCTGCTGGCCCGGACCGCACGACACCCGCGTTCCGTGCCGCCGACCGCGGTCATGGCCGCGGCGCTGCCTCCCGGCCGGGGCTCGCTCGGCGGTGTCGGCGACCTCGTCGAAGGCCTGCCGCGCGCCGTCGACGGCTGGTCTCCGCACAAGGCGCTGCGCATCGTGGCGCTGGACTACGCCACCGGCGAGCGGGTCACCTTCGGCAGTCCCCGCGCGCCGCACACCACGCTGGCCGAGGCCGTGACCGCCTCCTGCGCGATCCCCGGCTGGTTCGCCCCGATCATCATTGACGGCCGCCGCTACGTCGACGGCGGCATGTGGTCGGCAACCAATGTGGACGTGGCGGCCAAGCAGGGCTTCGAGGAGATCGGCGAGCCGCCGCTGGACGAGTTGTACGTCCTGGCGCCGATGGCGGTGCGCGGCTTCAACGGGCCGCCGCACAGTGTCATGGAGCGTGTGGCGCGCCGCTATCGGCGAGGCGTGACCCGCCGGATGCTGGTCGAGGCGCAGCGGGTGCGCGCCGACGGCACCAAGGTCATCGTGTTCTGCCCGACCGCCGACGACTTCGAAGCCATCGGCCTGAACGTGATGGACGTCGGCCGCCGCCCGCACGTCCTGGAGACCGCGATGCGCACCACCCGCGAGCAGATCGAGGCGCAGCGGACCCTGCCGTAGAAGTCCGCGGTGGCGCCCCACGGCGCGGCGCACTCCATCGCACCCCCGGAGGGGATAATGGCGCAATGCGCGTCTACCTTCCCGCGACCCTCTCAGTGCTCGCCGAACTCCACAAGACGGGCCTGGTCGCCCCCGCCCCGCTGACGGCCTACGCGGTCACCCCGGCGCTGCGCGAGTGGTACACCGAAGGAGACAGCGAGGAGCTGGAGTACGCCGCCCTGACCGACGCCGCGCGCGCCTCCCTGCGCCTGCTCGCCGACGCCCCCGAAGCCGCCCGCCGCCGCGCGGTCGTCGCCGCCGAGGTCCCCGACGCCCACGCCCAGCCCGTCCTGGACGGCGCCGAACCCGGCCTGGTCCGCGTCACCGCCGAGATCCCCCTGTCCTGGGTGGCCTCCCTGCACGTCGACGACCCCGGCGTCCTCGACGAGGTGGCCCTCGCCGTGGTCCTCCTCGGCGCCGCCGACGCCGGCGACGAGGACGCGTCGTTCACCGTCGACGGCATCGACGATCACGAGCTGCTTTGGTACGCGACGCAGGAGCTGCCGGACCTGTTGGGTTAACGGGAGCGTCACCTCGGGGCACCAAAATCAGTTGGTTCCCGCCGATAGCCTGTCCAGGTGACCGTGCCGAAGAATCATGAACCGCTGCACCTCGTCTGGGACTGGAACGGCACCGTCCTGAACGACTTCGAGATCATCCTGCGTTCCACGAATGACTCGTTCACCGATCACGGGTTGCCCGCGATAACGGCTGAGCAGTACCGGACGCTGATCAAGATGCCGATCCGTGCCTTCTACGCCGACATCCTCGGTCACGAGCCCGGCGATGAGGAGTGGGAGGGGCTGGACGCCACTTTCCACAAGTACTACGTCGCCTATGAGCGCGAGGCTCGGCTGTCCGACGGTCTGCCGGACCTGTTCCGTGAGTGGTCCGGGCGCGGGCATTCGCAGTCGCTGCTGTCGATGTATCACGACGACAAGCTCGTCCCCGTCGTCCAGCACCATGGCATCGCCCATTACTTCGAGCTGGTTCAGGGCACTCTGCCGCCGCGTCCGTCGCGCAAGGGACTGCACCTCCAGGACCACCTGACCCGTCTGCGCGTGGATCCTGCGCGGGTGGTTCTCATCGGCGACTCGCCCGACGACGCCGCGGCTGCCGCCAGTGTCGGCGCGCGCGTGATCCTCTACTCCGGCGGGTTCGCTGCCGCGCAGTCGCTGCGGGCTGTCGGGGTGCCGATCGCGGACAGTCTGACCGCTGCTGTGGCGCTGATCGACGAGGTCATGGCCGCCGAGGGCTGATCCTGGCGTCCATCGATCGGCGCAATGGTGTGGCGCCCCCTCGCAGGCCGCGATGGGATGCGGATCATGGCCGCGCACGCTTACGAGTCCGTCACCGGCGTCACCAGTGTCCCCGCCCCGTATAACGAGCCGGTGCTCTCCTACGCGCCGGGGACGCCCGAGCGCTCGGCCCTGATCACGGAGCTGACCGCGCTGTCCGCCGTGCGCCATGACCTCACCGCGACCATCGGCGGCGTCCGGCGTCCCGGTGGCGGCGCACCGATCGACGTGGTGCAGCCGCACAACCACCAGGCGGTCCTGGGCACCCTGCACAACGCGACGCAGGACGACGCCCGCGCGGCCGTCGCCGCCGCCCGCGACGCCGCCCCGGCCTGGCGCGCGCTCTCCTTCGACGACCGCGCCGCGATCCTGCTCAAGGCCGCCGACCTGCTCTCCGGTCCCTGGCGCGCCACCTTGAACGCGGCGACCATGCTCGGCCAGTCCAAGACCGCGGTGCAGGCCGAGATCGACAGCGCCTGCGAGCTGATCGACTTCTGGCGCTTCAACGCCGAGTTCGCCCGCCAGATCCTCGCCGAGCAGCCGCCGGAGAACTCCCACGGCATCTGGAACCGCACCGACCACCGGCCGCTGGACGGCTTCGTCTACGCGATCACGCCCTTCAACTTCACCGCGATCGCCGGCAATCTGCCGACCGCCCCAGTGCTGATGGGCAACACGGTGATCTGGAAGCCCTCGCCGACGCAGCAGCTCGCCGCGCACTTCACCCTGCGGCTGCTGGAGGCCGCGGGGTTGCCGCCCGGGGTGATCAACATGCTGCCCGGCGACGGATTGGCGGTCTCCGAGGTGGTCATGGCCAGCCGGGACCTGGCCGGTATCCACTTCACCGGCTCGACAGCGACCTTCCAGCACCTGTGGCGCACCGTCGGGGAGAACATCGCCGCCTACCGCGCCTATCCGCGCATCGTCGGCGAGACCGGCGGCAAGGACTTCGTGCTGGCCCATCCCAGCGCCGACAAGGCGGTGCTGAAGACGGCGCTGACCCGCGGCGCGTTCGAGTATCAGGGCCAGAAGTGCTCGGCGGCCTCCCGCGCCTACATCCCGCGTTCGCTGTGGACCGGCGCCGGGCTGCGCGAGGAATTCTCGGCCGAGGTCGACGGCCTGAGCATGGGCGATCCGGCCGAGCTGGCGAACTTCATGGGCGCGGTGATCGACGCGCGGGCCTTCGCCAAGCACCGCCGGGTGCTGGACGTCGCGCACACCGACGACAGCATCCGGATCGCCGCCGGCGGGACAGCCGACGACTCGATCGGCTACTTCGTGCGCCCGACGGTGATGGTGTGCTCGAACCCTGAGCACGCGATCTTCTCCACCGAGTACTTCGGCCCGCTGCTGTCAGTCTACGTGTACGAAGACAGCGACTACGACCGGGTGCTGCGCGGCGTCGAGGGCGTCACCGACTATGCGCTCACCGGCTCGATCATCGCGCAGGACCGGGCGGCCGTGGCTGAGGCGATGAGCGTGCTGCGCTTCGCCGCCGGCAACTTCTACATCAACGACAAGCCGACCGGTGCCGTGGTCGGCCAGCAGCCCTTCGGCGGGTCCAAGTCCTCCGGCACGAACGACAAGGCCGGGTCGGCGCAGAACCTCATGCGCTGGACGTCGACGCGCTTGATCAAGGAGACGTTCGTCCCGCCGACGGAGTACCGCTACCCGCATATGGATTAGCGAGTAGCGACTACCCGCGCGAGGCCGAGTGCCACCCCGGCGAAGCCGTCACTCGCCCCACTGCTTCGAAGCCTGCTTCGCCATGTCCACCATGGTGTTCATGAACCCGAGGATGGTCTCCAGCTGCTCGGTGTCATAGCGGTCCAGCAGCTCGATCGCGGTGCCGTTCATCCCGGCGAACAGCCGCACGACCTCCCCGACCCGCTCGCGCACCGGCTGGATCAGCACCACGCGCCGGTCCTCCGGGCTGCGCTCGCGCACGACCCAGCCGGACTTCTCCAGCTTGTCCAGGATCCCGGTCATGGTCGCCGGGTGCATGCCCAGGCGCTGGCCGAGCGCCTTGGCGCTCATGGCGCCGTCGCGCATCAGCACGTCCAGCGCCTTCATCTCCACGTCCCGCAGCCCCACCTGCTCGCCGGCCCGCAGGTTGAGCACCGTCATCACCACGGACATCTCGCGGAAGGTGTCCGTGATCTGGTTCATGGTGCGCCGGCGTTCCCGGGTGGCCGCGGCATCAGTAGGTGATACGGAACTCATATGATACCTTCTTCGTAACGTACGGAATTCAAAGTAAGCGTACCGGAGGGGGTCTCCCGTGTCTGCATCCTTCCTATCAACCGGCAGGGGCAAGCTCATTCTGCTGCTGTTGTGCGGTGTCGCGTTCCTGGATCTGGTGGACGCCTCGATCGTGAACGTGGCACTGCCGTCGATCCGCCAGGATCTGCACTTCAGCACGCAGGGCCTGCAGTGGGTGCCGAGCGGCTATCTGCTCACCTACGGCGGCTTCATGCTGCTCGGCGGACGTGCCGCCGACCTGTTCGGCCGGCGCCGGATCCTGGTCGCCGGGACCATGCTGTTCGGTGTGGCCTCGCTGGCCGGCGGTTTCGCCAACAGCGCAGGTCTGCTGGTCGGCGCGCGGCTGGTGCAGGGTGTCGGCGCCGCCTTGATGATGCCCGCCGCGCTGTCGTTGCTCACCACCACCTTCAAGGAGGGGGCGGACCGAACCAAGGCGCTCGGTGCGTGGGGTGCGGTGGCCGGGCTCGCCTCGGCGGTCGGCGTGCTGGCCGGAGGGCTGCTCACCGACGGTCCCGGGTGGCGCTCGGTGATGTTCGTGAACCCGCCGTTCTGCGTGGTGATCCTGGTCGCCGCGTTCCGGATGTTCGAGCCCGACGGCAAGAAGGTCGCGCTGAAGGGTCTGGATCTGGTCGGCGCGTTCCTGGTCACCACCGGGATGCTCCTGCTGGTGTTCGGTCTGGTGAAGGCGCCCGACCAGGGCTGGGGTTCGGTGCGGACGGTGGTGGAGCTGGCCGGCGCCGGGCTGCTGCTGGTCGGGTTCGTCGTCAACGAGCGCCTCACCCGCAACCCGCTGCTGCCGCTGTCGGTCTTCCGGATCCGCGGTCTGGTCGCCGCGGACGTCACGCAGCTGGTCGGAGTCGCCGGCTTCATCTCCATGTTCTTCTTCCTCACCCTGTACATGCAGAACGTCGAGGGCTGGTCGCCGATCCGCACGGGTCTGGCCTACCTGCCGATCACGATCGGTGTCGGGATCGGGGCGGGAGCGGCGCCGAAGCTGGTCGGCAAGGTCGGTACCCGGCCGGTGGTGGTGACAGGATCGGCGATCGCCGCGGTCGGCATCTACCTGCTGGCGCAGCTGAAGGTCCACGGTTCCTACGTCAGCGGGCTGCTGCCCGGCATGGTGATCATGGCGATCGGTCTCGGGTTCCTGTTCGTGGCGATCACCACGGCCGCCAACGCCGGCGTCCCGCACCACCAGGCGGGCTTGGCCGCGGCGCTGCTGAACGCCTCGCAGCAGGTCGGCGGCGCGCTCGGACTCGCGATCTTCTCCGCGGTCTCCACGGCGCGGGTGACCAGCGAGGTGAAGAAGGGCGTGCAGCCCACCGCGGCGTTCACCTCCGGACTGTCGTGGGCGCTGACCGCCTGCGCGATCGCGGTCGCGTGCGCCGCGGTGATCGCGCTGCGGACCCGGAACGTGCACAGCGAGGCGGAGGCCGAGGCGCTGGCCGACGTGGAGGGGGACCTGGTGGTCACGACCGGCTGATCGGCACGCGGCGCGGAAGTACCGCAGGCGCCCCCGGAAAACAAAACGAGCCCGAAGGCTCTGCGATGGCATCTGCTATCGTAGAGTTTTCGGGCACACCCGCATAACCAGAAAACTGGTACGTGCTTGATTCTGAGGCATCGGGAGGCGTTTTGTCAAGGGGCACGGAAGAAATCCTCCACGAACAGCGGTACCTCGACCTCCTGTACACCCGGCTCGACACGTTGCGCGCCCACGCCGCAGGTCAGCTGTCCGGCGTGCTGCAGGCCTCCGGGGGGACCCAGCAGGCCCGCACCGAGCGCGACGGCCTGGCCGCCGGCGGCGCCGGCCGGCTCGCCCAGCTGGACGCGGCCGAGGAAGGGCTCTGCTTCGGCCGCCTGGACCTCGCCGAGGGCGAACGCCGCTACGTCGGGCGGATCGGCATCCTCGACGAGAACGGCGACTTCGACCCCTTGCTGCTGGACTGGCGTGCCCCGGCGGCGCGGCCCTTCTACGTGGCGACCTCCGCGGCGCCGCAGGGCGTGCGGCGGCGGCGCAGCATCCGCACCCGGTTCCGGACCGTCGTGGGGATCGACGACGACGTGCTCGACCTGGACGTCGCGGCCGACGGAGACGCCTCCGGGCTGGTCGGCGAGGGCGCGCTGCTGGCGGCGCTGACCGCCGGGCGCACCGGCCGCATGCGCGACGTCGTGGAGACCATCCAGGCCGAACAGGACCACGCGATCCGGTCGGAGCTGCGCGGCGTCCTGGTCGTGCAGGGTGGTCCCGGGACCGGCAAGACCGCCGTGGCGCTGCACCGCGCGGCCTACCTGCTCTACACCTACCGCGAGCGGCTGGCCAAGCGCGGCGTGCTGATCGTCGGGCCGAACCCGACCTTCCTGCGCTACGTCTCGCATGTGCTACCGGCGCTGGGGGAGACCAGTGCGGTGCTGTCCACGGTCGGGGAGATGTTCCCGGGAGTGCGGGCCTCGCGCGCCGACGCGCCGGAGGTCGCCGAGATCAAGGGCCGGGCGGCGATGGCCGAGCTGATCGCCGGTGCGGTGCGGGCCCGGCAGCGCGTGCCCGAGGACGTGCTGGAAGTGGTCTACGAGGGCGTGAAGTACCGGCTGGACCGGGAGACCTGCGAGGCCGCCCGCGAGCTGGGGCGCAAGGCGAGCCGGCTGCCCAACCTGGGGCGCAAGGCGTTCGCCGAGCACATCATCGACACCCTGGCCGGGCAGGTCGTGGACCGGCTCAACGACGACCCGCACCGCCAGGAGACGCTGGCGATGGTGAACCTGATCGCCGAGGAGCTCGGCGAGGACCCCGCCGAGATGGCCGACGGCGTGTTCCTGGGCCGGGCCGACCGTGACCAGGTCGCGGCGTCGCTGGTCGACGAGCCGAGCGTGCAGGAGGCGCTGGACTGGCTGTGGCCGCAGCTGACCCCGCAGCGGATGCTGGCCGAGCTGTTCGCGACGCCGGAACTGCTGCGCGAGGCCGTGGACGAGGTCGGGGCGGTTGGCGAGGTCGGCGAGGCCAGCGCCGAGGGCGCGCCGCTGTTGACGGACGCTGAGATCGACCTGCTGATCCGCACCCCCGGCGGCTGGTCGGCCGCCGACATCCCGCTGCTGGACGAGGCCGCGGAACTGCTCGGCGACTCCGACACCGCCGAGGCGGCGGCGCGCGCCGAGGCGGAGCGCCGGGCCCGGATCGCTTACGCGCAGGGCGCGCTGGAGGTGGCCGAGGGCTCCCGGTCGATCGACCTGGAGGACCCGCGCGAGGAGATCGTCACCGCCGTGGACCTGGTCTCGGCCGAGATGCTGGCCGAGCGGTTCGAGGAGGTGGACGGCCGCAGCGTCGCCGAGCGCGCGATGGCCGACCGGACCTGGACCTTCGGGCACGTCATCGTGGACGAGGCGCAGGAGCTCTCGCCGATGGCCTGGCGGCTGCTGATGCGGCGCTGCCCGGCGCGGTCGATGACCCTGGTCGGCGACGTGGCGCAGACCGGCGACCCGGCCGGTGCGGCGTCCTGGGACACGACGCTCGCGCCGCACGTCGGGGACCGGTGGCGGCTGGCGGAGCTGACGGTGAACTACCGCACGCCCTCGGAGATCATGGCCCTGGCCGCGGAGGTGCTCGAGCGCATCGACCCGGGGCTGAAGCCGCCGCGCTCGGTGCGCTCCAGCGGCGAGGAGCCCTGGCGGGTGTCGGTGCCGGCGTCTTCGCTCGCTGAGAAGGTCGCGGAGCTGGCGCTGCGCGAGGACGCGGAGCTGGCCGCCGGGGACACCGGACGGATGGCGGTGCTGGTGCCCGCCGAACGCCTCGCCGAGGTGGCGGCTGCGGTGTCGGCGCGGCTGCCCGAGGCGGGGTACGGCTCGGACCCGGATCTGGAGCGGCGCACCGTCGTGCTGCCGGTGCGCCAGGCCAAGGGACTGGAGTTCGACACGGTGCTGGTCGTCGACCCGGCGGCGATCGTCACCGCCCAGCACGGCGAGAACGATCTCTACGTGGCGCTGACCCGGGCGACACAGCGGTTGGGGATCATCGACGTCGAAGGCTGATTCAGAGCCGTGGCAGGGCTGATTCAGCGCCGTGGCAGCGGGCGGGGTCCGGTCAGAGCGTGAAGACGATCTTGCCGAACGCCTCGCCCTGCTCCATCCGCGCGAACCCGGTCCGGGCCTCGGACAGCGGCAGCACCGAGTCGACGACCGGCCGCACGTCGGTCGCCTCGCACAGCCGGGCCAGCGCCTTGAGCTCGTCCAGCGACCCCATGGTGGAGCCGACGATCCGCAGCTGCAGGAAGAAGATGCGGGTCAGCTCGGCCGGCGGCATGGCGCCGGAGGTCGCGCCGGAGATGACGATCGTGCCCTCGGGGCGCAGCGACTTCACCGAGTGCGACCAGGTCGCGGCGCCGACGGTCTCCATCACCGCGTCGACCCGCTCCGGCAGCCGGGCGCCAGACGCGAAGGCGGCGTGCGCTCCGAGCTCCACGGCCCGCGCCCGCTTCTCCTCGCTGCGCGACGTGGTCCACACCCGGAAGCCGGCGGCCCGCGCCAGCACGATCGCCGCGGTCGCCACCCCGCCGCCGGCGCCCTGGATCAGCACCGTGTCACCGGGCCGCAGACCGGAGTTGCGGAAGAGCATGCGGTAGGCGGTGAGCCAGGCGGTCGGCAGGCACGCGGCCTGCTCCCAGGACAGTGCGGCGGGCTTGGGCACCAGGTTGGCCTTCGGGACCAGCACCTTCTGCGCGAACGTGCCGTCGTAGGCCTCGGTGAGGATGGACGGCTTGCCGTCGCGCGGGTCGATCACCGAGTGGATGATCACCTCGTTCCCGTCGTCGTCGACGCCCGCGCCGTCGCAGCCCAGGATCATCGGCAGCTTGTCCTCGGTGATGCCGACGCCGCGCAGGGTCCACAGGTCGTGGTGGTTGAGCGCCGCGGCCTTCACCGTGACGGCGGTCCAGCCCGCGCGGGGCGCGGGCTCGTCGCGCTCCCCGAGCTCGAGGCCGGACAGGGGGTCCTTGGGGTCGATGCGCACGGCGCTCACAGCGAACATGCGCCGAGCATAGACCGCCGGTAGCGGCCGGTTCCGGTGGCTGTGCGCGCCGTCACGGCGGCGGTTCCGGTGCCGGTCGGGTTGTCAGACTGCGGCGTCCAGCCGGGTCGTCGGGCTGGGTCGGGTCGGGTGGCCCGGCCGGGTCGGCTGGTCGCGGCGTCAGGCGGGCGGCGCGGTCCGGTAGACGCTGCGGATCGCCCGGACGTCCGGCGCGACGTCGAACACTGACGCCGGGATCTCGGCGGCGAGCGCGGTGAGTTCCTTCTTGACCCGCTTGGCGATACCGCCGCCGAGCAGGAAACGGGTCGGCGTGGCGGCGCGCTGGGCGCCTTCGAGGAGGCGGAGCGCGCCGGGGCTGCCGAGGTCGGTGTAGCGCAGGTTGAGGAAGGCGAGGCGGTGCGGAGCGGCGGCCAGGGCGGCGGCGATGGTCGCGGCGCCGGGCTCGTCGAGGTGGTTGTCGTCGGCGGCGAGGATGGCGGCGGCCTTCACGCGTCCGGCGTCGACCAGCTCGACCCCCGCCGCGGCGGCGGCCGCGACCAGCTCGGCGAGTGCCGCCGGGCCGATGCCGTTGCTGGCCACCGACAGCCGGCGCAGTGCTCCGGGCGGTGCGCTGCGCAATGCAGCCGCCAGCACCTGCGCGCCGGGGTCGCCGAGGCGCGCGGCCGAGACGTAGAGCTCTGCGACGGCTCCGGCGGCCAGCAGCCGGGCCAGTTCCCGCGCCCCGTCGGCGCCGAGCCGGTTGCCGCCGATGTAGAGGCGTTCGATCGCGCGGGCGCCGCCGCCGGCCGCGATCATCGCGTCGACCAGCACCGCGACGTCCGGCGCGGCCAGCCCGGTCTGCGTCAGGTCGATGGTGCGCAGGACGGTCCCGGCGCGCACGGTCTCGGCGACCGCGCGCACGCCGTCCGCGCCGACCGGGTTGCGCTTGAGCCACAGCGCCTTCACCACGCCGGGGGCGGCGATCAGCTGGTTCGCGATCTCGCAGACCCCGCCGCCGCCGATGTTGTTGCAGCCCAGGTAGAGGGTCTCGACGCGGGCCGCGACGGCCTTCGGCGCCACCGCGGCCGCACCGCCGTCGCCGAGCCCGTCGGTCCCCAGCAGCAGGTGCTTCACCGGGCCGCCGCCCTCGGGCAGCGCGTCGGCGACCGCGGCGGCGCCGAGCGGACCGAGGTCCTGCTTGCACAGGTCCAGGCGGCCGTCGGGCAGCGCGGTGCCGGCCGGGAACGCGGTGCGGGCGCGCACCGCCTCGCCGCGCCGCAGCCAGGCCAGGACCGGCGCCAGTTCCTCGGCGGGACGTGCCTCGAAGCCGCTCACCATGACGACCCGCTCACCACGCCACCGCCCGATAGTCCTTCAGGAACACGCCGAACAACGGCTCGCCCCGCTCGCCGCTGACGATCGGGTGGTAGATCCGCGCCGCGCCGTCGACGATGTCCAGCGGCGTACGGAAACCGGACTCGGCGTGCCGGGCCTTGCGCGGCATCGGCTTCTCGTCGGTGATCCAGCCGGTGTCCACGCTGCTCAGGTAGACGCCGCGGCGCGCCAGTGCCTCGGCGCTGGTGCGGGTCAGCATGTTGAGCGCTGCCTTGGCCATGTTCGTGTGCGGATGCCCGGCGGTCTTGTTGCGCACCTCGAAGCGCCCCTCGACCGCCGTGACGTTGACGATGTAGCGCCGGGCGGACGGCGAGCCGGTCATCAGCGGCAGCAGCCGGTCGGCGAGAAGCGCGGGCGCGACGGCGTTCACCAGGTGCACTTCCAGCAGCTCGACCGCGTCCAGCTCGCCGATTTCCGCCGACCACGAGTTGTGCGGCGAGGGGTCGGGCAGCAGGCCGTTCTCGTCGACGGCGCCGCCGGCCACGGCCAGCTCGGCGCTGTGCGGCACCGCGTCGGCGCCCGCGCCGTGGTACCCGGCGATCGGCGCCAGCTCTCGCAGCCCGCCGCCACCGCTGAGCTCCGCCGCCGCGGACCGCTCGGCGGCGATCAACGGCGCGTAGGAGGACTCGGGGCGCCGCACGGTCTGCGCGGCGTTGTTGATCAGGATGTCCAGCGGCTCGCCCTCGGCCAGCAGCCCGTCGCAGAGTTCGATCACCTGGCGCGGATCCCGCAGATCCAGGCCGGTGACGGTCAGCCGGTCGAGCCACTTCGCGCTGTCCTCGACCTGCCGGAAGCGGCGTATGGCGTCGTGCGGGAACCGCGTGGCCACCCGCACCGCCGCCCCGTCGCGCAGCAGCATCAGCGCGACGTGGAACCCGATCTTCACGCGGCCGCCGGTGACCAGCGCGCGCCGGCCGTCCAGCGGGGTGCGGGCCGAGCGCCACGCCAGGTTCTCGGCGGCGCAGGAGGGACAGAGCTGGTGGTAGAACGCTGAGACCCGGGTGTAGTGCCGCTTGCAGACGTAGCAGCGCTGCGGGCGCAGCAGCGTGCCGACCGAGTCCGCGTCGGGGTCTGCCCGGTGCGCGTCGTCCGGCACCTCCAACGGCGCGTCCTCGCGCCGCTCGGCGGCTCCGGTCGCCGAGGCCGCCAGCACCGCCCGGTCCGCCGCCTGGCGCCGCAGCCGCTGCTCCTTCTGCCGCCGCCGGCGGCCGTCGCGCACGAAGGACTCTGCGACCCGCTCCACCCGCAGCCGGACCGGATCGTCGACGGGCAGCGCGGTCAGCGCCGACAGCGCGCGGCTCAGCTCCTCCGGATCCATGCGGTCCTCCCCAGGTGGCCCCGGCCGGATTCGAACCGGCGTTCCCCGCGTCGCTTGAGTGGATCTGAGCGGTGCGCCTGCCTCTGCGCTACGGGACCGTTCACAGAATCCTGGCCGAACCCTGCCTGGCCCGGCAAGCCGCGAGGACACCGACCCAGAAGGACTGCGCGTCCTCCGAGGCGCCGACCAGATAGGTGGCGCGGAGCTTGGGCGGCAGGTGCGTCGCGAGCCGGATCACCACGTCGCGCTGCTTCTTCAGCTGGGACAGCTCGGCGTTGGCGAAGACCTGGTGGACCACGTCGGAGGCGTCGTCGCCCTCGGCGTCGCCGGAGACGGCCAGCGCCAGCCGCCGCTCCCAGGTGTCGACGTCCGCGGCCAGCTCCTTCAGCCCGGTGCGCTGGGAGCCGGCCAGGCGCGCGGTCAGCCCGCCGAGCGGGACCGGCGCGTACTCGCCGTCGCCGAGGTAGACCAGGCCCTGCTGCAGCGGCAGGCCGCGGCCGTGCAGCCGGATCAGGCGCTCCAGGGTGCGCTTGGTGATCCAGGCGCGGCCCTCGTCGTCGATGTCGTTCTTCCACCACTCCAGGACGGTCTCGGCGACCGGGCCGTACTTGGCGATCAGCCACTCGTTCGCCGGGATGTCCTCCGGGGTGATGTCCAGCGAGGCGGTGAAGCGCGAGGCCTGGGCGATGTTGTTGCGCGCGACCAAGAGCTTGCGGCCGACGTGGTAGGGCGGGTTCTGCAGCGCGACCTGGGCCCGCAGCCCGCGGATCGGCCGGCCGGCCACCGACCACTCCTGGGTGATCTCCATCAGCCGGGCGAACGCCGCCTTGTCCTTGGGCCGGTTGTACTCGTCCCAGACCACGGCCTTGGGCTCATCGCCGGTGAAGCCGGCGGCCAGCAGGTTGTCCAGGGTGCCGTCGGGGGAGGGGACCGGGGCGCACAGGTCCTCGACGTTGGTCACCGGCAGCGAGAAGTACAGCGGGTCGCGGCGCAGCACCTCCTGGATCAGCGCCCTGACGACCTCGGTCTTGCCGCAGCCGGGCGGACCCTGGACCAGCACGCACCACCGGTTCTTCAGCGCCGCGCGCACCAGGCGCCGCACCGGGTCGGCGATGGCGGACCGGTTCGGGACGTTCAGCGCCGCGGCGATCGCGTCCAGGATCTCCCCGGTGCGGTCCACCTCCTTGGCCCGGGTGCCCTCGGCGGCCGGCAGAGCCAGCCGCAGCCGCGTGCCGTTGAGCAGCGGCAGACCCCAGACGAGGGGAAAGCCCTCGGCGGCGTTGGCCAGGATGTGCTCCAGCGTGCGCGGGGACAGCAGCCGCCGGATCTCCGGGGGCTGAGCGGCCCAAAGACGGAAGACCGCGGTCAGGTCGAACTGCGGGAACGCACGGCGCAGCGCCTCGCGCCAGGCGGTGTCGTTCGCGGTGACCTTGATGGTGACCATCCGGTCCAGGATCGCGAAGTCGCTGCGCCGCGCCGCGGTCTCGGCGAGCGACTCGTTGTCCGCCAAGAAGACGCCGATGCAGCCCAGAGCCCGCAGGTCGTGCTCGCCCAGGGTCCAGTTGCAGGCGATCTGCATCAGCTGCGACTGGATCGCCGGACCCGCCTGCAGCGAGTCGTCGATCAGGAGCACGAAGTTGCGCCCCGGCTTGAGCTGGCGCATCACCAGCTGCCGCAGGACCAGCTCGCCGCTGCGCGGGTCCCGCACCGGGGCGTTCACCAGCAGGTCGTCCGGCGCCAGGTTCGCGGCCGGGACGTAGACCAGCTCGGTGTCGTCGTACGCGCGGGCGATGTGCGCGGCGAACGTCGCGGTCTTGCCGATGCCGTGCTCGCCGAAGATCTGCCCGGTCTGGCCCAGGTCGATCATCGCGTCGATGAACGCCTCCAGGGCCGAGGGCCGGGCCGCGGCGGCGCGCGCGGTCCCGGCGCCCCCGCCGCCGCCTTGGCGCGGCAGCCTGCCGTCCTGGCCGAAGCCGGTGTCGAAGTGCTCCTCCTCCGGCGGCAGGGCGGTCTGGCCGGTGCTGTACTCGCTCAACGGTCCCCCGTTCGTACGGTGTGACAGGCCATCTGCGGCGTGTGGCTCTCGGGCCAGTCGTCGCCGTGCTCGGTGATCAGCCAGATCCACTTGTCCGGCTCGGCGGGCGTGATGTGCGGGGCGATGCCGTCGGTGACCATGATGACGGCGTCCAGCGTCTCCTCGAACGGCTCGCCGGTCCGGGCCGAGGGCGCGCGGCCCTCCAGGTAGTCGGCGACCGCCTGGAAGCTGGTCCCGCCGCCGCCGACCAGCGGGTCGCCCGGGGCGAAGGGCACCACCGCGGCGTCGAAGGACAGCCAGTGCGCCTCGACGCCGTCGAGCTGCCCGACCAGCGAGGCGATCCAGTCCACCACCGGCGGCGGCATCGACCCGGAGGCGTCCACCGCGATCGCCACCACCCGGTGCCGCTCCGGGCCGCGCCGGGACAGCGTCGGATCCTCGCCGAGCGCGGCCAGCACCGCCCCGCGCTTCTTCGGGTAGACCAGGCGCTCGCCCTCGGCGAGCTTGGAGGCCAGCACGTCCACCAGCCAGCGCTGCCACCAGTCCACCCGCCGGGTCCGCTGGGTCTGCCCGCGGATCATCCCGGCGCCCAGATCGCCCCACAGCTTGCTCAGCCGCTCGGTGGCGCCCTCGGTGCGCGCGATGAGGTCCAGCAGCTCCGAGCGCGCCTCGCGCACCCCGCGCTTGCCGGCCAGCAGCACGTTCGCCAACACCTCGTTGCCGATCCGGGCGATGGTCTCGGCGTCGGCCAGCTCGTCCTGCAGCTCCTGCAGGAGCTCGTGGACGCAGATCGGCGGCGGCGTCGGCGGGTGCTTCATCCGGCGCAGCTCGGTGTAGCAGCCCATGTCGGTGTGGATGAACTCCTCGTAGGAGAACGGGGTCAGACCCTGCGCGGTGAGGTCCGCGTGGTACCTGGCGAAGACCTTGCGCGGGTCCACCCCGGTCGGCTCGCCGCCGGCCACCGGCAGGCTCTGGCGGCGCAGCCGGGTCAGTGCGACGTGGTTGATGGTGCACTCGATGGCGATGTCGAAGACCGGGTCCTCGCGCAGCTCCGGCTCGGTGAACAGATGCCGCTGGATCAGGTGCCGCGCCTCGTGGAAGAGCACGAACTTCACCCCGTCCAGCCCCAGCTCGACGAAGAAGTCCGGGTTGAACAGCAGCAGGCAGGTACCGTCGCCGGCGGCCATCACCGCGGCGGTCTCGATGGCGGTGGTGGGCACCTGGTGCGCGCACTTGGAGTAGATCCAGCCGGCGATGGCCGAGGACTCCATGCCGAAGTCGACGAGCGCCGCCTCCTTCAGCCGCACGGCCTCGGCGATCGTCTCCGGCTCGGCGGGCTGCCACGCCGCCAGCGCCTTGCGGTCGGTGGCGCTGACCGGGAGGCGCCGCGAGCGGCGGTCCGACTCGTGGGTCTTCATGCGGCGTCCTCCTGCACGGGGGTCGGGGCGGGCGGCGGGGGTGGGGGCGTCGGGTGGTTCGTTGGGTGGTGCGGTGCGGGGTTCGTTGGGCGGTGCGGGGGTCGGTTCGCGGGCTGGTTCTCAGGCTGCTTCTCGAGCTGGTTCTCAGGCTGGTTCTCGGGCCGGTTCGTGCTCTGGGTCAAGTCTTCTCTGTCGCGGGCCGCCGGTCGAACTGATTGGCCTGTTGCCCATTGCACGAGGGCGAGGGGCGATTCGGTTGCTTTGTCATATGATTCGAGCATTGTCTGCCATCGCTCCGGGCGTCCGTCGAGACCGCCGCGCACCGCGTCCTCCAAAGGCCAGTCGGTCAGCGAGTCCTGATTCGGCGCCGGAGGCGGCGGACCCGGCACGTTCTCGGCGGCGGCCTCGGCGGCGGCGACGATCGGCGCGATATCGCCGGCGGCCATGGAGGCGCGGACCGCGGGATGGACCAACAGCTCCACACCGCCCGCGGATGCCAGCTCGAGAGTCCACACCGGCTCCGGCCCGGCCAGCTGCGCGAGCCGGCTGTAGGCGAAGATGCGCAGCTTCCCGATCGCGGGAGTGCGCTCCATGGCGCGGCGCAGGATGCTGAGCAGGTCGAAGATCTCCTCGGCCGTCTCTGTAGCGGACAGCAGTGCGTAGAACTCCTCGGGCGTCGTATGGTCCAGCCTGCTGGTCTGCCATGGAGTGTCGGAGTCCGGGTCCCGATAGATGCGCAGGCGAAGAGCGAGATCGTCGTGCCCGTAGGCGACCGCCTCCACGTTCTGGTGGAACAGCTCGCGATCCAGCAACTCGTGGGCGACCGCCAGCGGCGTGCCGACGCTCTGGCACAGTGACTGGCGCGCGTAGTCGGACCCGTCCGGACCGAAGGCGTAGTCCTGATAGGCGGGGTGGTAGGGCGCGTGTATGAGCAGGCCCTGGATCATCCCCACGGACCGCTCCGCGGTGTAGGGAAGCGCAGCCGCGACGACCGCCGGAGGAGCCATCGCGAGCAGCACGCCGGGCAGGAACACCTGACCCTTTAGACGGAAGCGCATAGAGCTCTTGGGGAGCTGAGACTCCGTGGACCAGCCAGCGACCTCGTCGAGCAGCGCGCCGAAGGAACCCGACCACACGTCGACCAGGCACATGGCGCCGTACCAACGCCACGCATCGGTACCCAGGGCGGCGTTGAGCCCGGCGGCGAGGCGGTGCCGCAGATCGGCCTGCGGACGGCCATAGGGCGTGATGCCCCCGGGCAGCACGGTCTGATACGGGGCGCGAGCGGCGAGACGCACCATGCCCTGAACCCCGCCGGCCTTGGTGGGCAGGTCCTCAGGGGTCTCGCGCGGATCGAGCAAGGCGTGGCACAGGGCTTCGCGGTCCACCGCGACGGTGCGCAGCTGAGGATCGCAGTGCTCGGAGGCCAGCCCCGCCGCCAGTTCGGCATCGGACAGCAGCGCCAGAACCGGGGCGACGTCCTCGCGCCGCGCCGCGTGGAGCAGGTTCAGGATGAGGGCTGGGGCGTTCACGCGGCGGGCGGCTTCGGGGGTTCGCCGGGGGAGGCCGGTTCGGGGTGCGCGGTGGGGTGGTGCGGGGCTGGGTGGTGCAGAGCGGGAGCTGATATCGCGCTGGCTGTCGGTTCGGGGTGCGCGGTGGGTTTCTGCGGGGCGGGGGTTGGTGTCGCGCCGGCTGTTGCTTTGGGGTGCGTGGTGGGGTGGTGCGGTGCGGGAGCTGGAATAGCGCTGGCTGCCGGTTCGAGTCCGGCTCCGGCTCCGGATTCGGGTTCGGGTTCGGATTTGTTTCGGGGCAGGGGCGGCAGCAGGCTCGGGGTCTGGCTGAGGCGCGGCTTGGGGTCGCGCGGCGTGGGGGTGGCTGTGGTCGGCGGCGGGGCTATTGGCGGCGCGGGCGTGTCGGAGTCCCGGCGTGGCTGCGGCACGTGCGGCTCCCCACCTTCGAGCTCGGCGAGCATGCCGTGCAGCGTGGTCCCGGGTTCGGCGAGCCGCAGCCAGCGTTCGGGGCGGCCGTCGAGATGCTTGCGGACGCGGTCGGCGGTGTCGGGACGTGTCTGCTGGAAGCCGGCGTCCCAGAGTTCGGTGATCCGCTCGGGGTCCGGGCGTGCGATGCCGGCGGCGGCTGCCTGCAAGGGCTCGTCATTGTGGGAGCTCATCGAGGCGCGGACCGCCTCGTGCATGCGCTCCAGGCTGCCGGCGCGCTCCAACTCCAGCGCCCACACCGGTTCCGGACCGGCGGCCGCGGCGAGGTGGGCGTAGCCGACGACGCGCCGGTCGGTCTGCAGCGAGCGGTTGCTGCGCCGCAGCACGGAGTGCAGCAGCTCGGGGTCGTGCGATTCGAGGGCCGGCTGGAGCAGCGCGGGTTCGGCGTACCGGGTGACCAGGCGCCGCACCAAGCCCGGATACAGGCCGCCGGCGGTCTCGGACCGCACGACCGCCGCGATCCGCAGCTCCAGCGAGGCCAGCGGATGCAGATACACCGCCGCCAGGACGCCGGGTTCGGCGGGCTCGCGGTCGGCCAGCCGCCAGAGCGTGCCGACCGTCGCCGCCGGATTGCGGGCCGCCGCCAGCCGCATGGCGAAGGTTCCATGCGGGCCGACCGCGAGGTCCAGGAGCCAGCGAGGTGCGGGACCTCGGTCGAGGATGCGGGTGAGGACGCCTGTCAGGGCACGGCTTTCAGGGCTGGAGGATTGCGCCGGGTCGGCGCCAAGCCCTCCGTTGTCCGCAAATGGTTTCGCGCCACTCTGCCCCGCCGCCTCCTGCAGCGCCGCGACCAATCCCTCCGGCGCGACCTCCAGCAGCACGGCCGCCGGATCGACCCCGCGCGGCCATCGCGACCCGCGTCGCTGTGGCAGCGGCTCTCCGGCGTCGACAGCGTCGAGCAGTGTGGCGAGGCTTCCTTCCCATGCTGCGACTCGGGTCAGTACCTTGAGCCAGCGTGCCGGGTCCGTTCCGATCGCCTCGGCGACCGCCGTGCGTAGCTCCGCCTGGTACCGCTCGTCGGCCTCCGCCGGGATGTGGACGAAGTGCGGCGCGAAGCTGTTTTTGCCCTTCGCCGTGTAGTACTTCGCTAGTCCGGGCGGGGTCGGCAGCGCCAGCGCTAAGAGTTCCGCCGCCGGCTCCGCGTGTGCCACTGCCTCTTTCGCACTCAGCGAGCCGTGAAGCAGACCGCGGCGCAGCAGTTCGCGGGTGGCGAAGTGCCGCGTCGCCGGGGTCAAGCGCTCGGCGGAGTCATGCGCGCGCCGCAGAGTCTCGATGTCGGGGCGCGCGGACCAGAACACTGCGCGCGGGTACCGCTCCTCGAACGTGGCCCGCACGTCCTGCGGGACGTCCTCGCGTGCCGCCGCCTCGTCGAGACCGCGCGACGTCGCCTGCCCGGCCTGCGTGCCCTCCTCGCCCTTGCCGACCAGCGCGGCGTACTCGAGCACCGCGTCCCAGGGCATCTCGTAGTGCTGCGATCCGATGTTCGGCCTGGTCCAGGAGTCCGCGTCGTGCGCCGGCGGCAGCCTGTCGGTGCGGAGGCGGCGCGGTGCCTTGACAAGCGCCGCGTCGTCGCCGGTATCGCCGAAGGCGAGCACTGGCTCCCACCACGGGCCGTAGTGCCCCACGCTCGTGGCCATGACCGTGGTGGCGACTTCGCGCAGCCCGCCGTACCCCTCCCACAGCGAGCTGAGGAGCCCGTGGTCGCGCAGCGTCAGCAGTCCCCGCATCACCGGGGGCATCAGCTGGAACCGCATGGCGAGCGGCAGCGCGGTGGCGACCAGGTCGGCGTCGTCGGCGTAGCATGCGGCTCTGGTGATCTCGGCCTCGACGCGTGCCGGTGTCGGGTTGTCCCGTCCCGCGTGGCGCCGTGTGGCGCGCACCAGCTGTCCGCGCAGGAACTGCTCGATGCCGGGGGCGATCACCGGCCGGCCATCCGCGCCTCGCCGGTCCCGGACCAGCGCGGCCAGGACCCACGCCCGCGGCCGCTTGCCCTCGGTCCGCACCAGCGCCTCGTCGACCACCGGATCCGCCAGCCGGATCAGCGCCCGCAGCACGGTGTCCGGATCAGCCACGGTCTCATCGGCCAGAGCCCGCCGAGCCAACGCCACCGCCGTCGCCGAAGAAGGCTCTTCGAGCACGAAATCACTCACCGCCACGCACAAGGGCAGCGAAGCCCCCGCGATCCCCTCGGCGACCCCCGCCTCCCCAAGGCCCCGCAGCACCGCCCACGCATCATCCCGCCCCGCGAAGTGCACAGCGTCGACCAATCCTGCGACCACGATGGCTCCCTCCCACCCGCCATGATGCCGCATCCCCCCGACCCCCACGGAACGCAAACGGCGCGCACCAGGATCACTCCCGGCACGCGCCGCCGCCCCCTCCGCAACCCGAGCTGCCGCCCGGAGAACATGCCCCGTGTACCCGAACCGGTTGCCGGCCCAAAGCCGGAGCCCGGAGCCAGAACCTGGAGTGTGGAGCTGGAGCCCGAGTCGAACCCTGATCTCCTGCCGAAGTCAGGGCCCGAGCCCCAACCTCATGCCGAAGCCTGCGCTCGAGCCTAGCCCGGAGCCAGAGCCCGAACTCAGCCCTCAACCTGCCCCGCCCCCACGCCAACCCGCAGCCCCCCGAACCGAAGCCGCGGGTCAGCGCAGCCCGCCCCGCGCGGCCGCACCCAGCGCGGCCGGCGCGGCGGCGCCCCTTCCCGCGGGCCCGGGACCGTCAGCCGCGGAAGATGTCGCGCAGCTCGCGGGCGGCGCGTTCGAGGACTTCGCGGGCGGCGTTCAGTTGGTCCTGGGTCACCGGGATGTCGGCCTGGTGTTCGCGGGCCATGGTGCGGACTTCGTCGCGGAAGTGCATGAAGGTGGCTCGGAGTTCGTCGAGTTGTTCGCGGTCGGCTCGGTCGCGGGGGCGGCGGCCGGTCCAGTCGTCGACGCTGTCCTGGGCGAAGCGCTGCCAGCGGGTGGCTTCGTCCTGCCAGTGTTCGCGCCATTGGGCGGCCCACTGGTCCTTCCACTGTTCCTTCCAGTCGTTCTGGGCTCGCTTCCACTCGCGCCATTCGTCCTTGCCCCACTGCGAGCGGTCCGCCGGGGGGTGGGCGGGGCCGGCGTGGTCGCGCTTGGGCTCGCTGCGGGGCTCGGTGCGGGACTCCGTGCGCGCCTCGGTGCGGGCTTCGGCCGCGGCGGCGCGCAGTTCCTCCTGGATGTGGCGGGCGGATTCCTTGACCTCGTCGCGGATCTCCTCGGCGAGGCTGCTGACCGATTCGCGGATCTCGGTCTCCAGCGCGTCCATGTCGTCGGCGCGGGCGGCGAGTTCGGTGCGGCCGGCGTCGGTGATGTGGTACACCTTGCGGCCGCGCTCGTCGGTCTCGTGCCGGATCAGGCCCTCGCTCTCCAGGCGCGACAGGCGGGGGTACACCGTGCCGGCGCTGGGCGCGTACAGGCCCTGGAACCGCTCCTTGAGCTGCTGGATGATCTCGTACCCGTGCTTGGGGCTCTCGGCAAGGAGCTTCAACAGGTACAGCCGCAGCCGTCCGTGTCCGAAGACGGGTGCCATCTAACGATCCTCTCCATCTTCGCCGTCCACGTCCGAGCCCGAGAGCTCGGGGTCGACGGCCCTTCTCAGCAGCGTCATGTCACCGGACACCGCCCGTGCCTTAAGCCTCCCCTGCCCGGTACCCAAACGTCCGGACAGCTGCCGCGGCTTGGTGAAGGGGATCTGCTTGTTCCCGAACAGCGGCTGGGAGTCCAGACCGTCGAAGGTGGTGACCGTGCGGCCGCTCATCGTGGACATGTCCACCTCCAGGTTCGCATCTTCCGGGGCGCGGACGATGACCTGCCCGGAGACCACGTTCAGCTCCAGGCGCGGGGCGTCGGTGCCGTCCTCCAGGTCCACGGTGATCGCGCCCGAGGTGGTCCCGGCCTTGATCTTGTTCTGCGTCCCGAGGGCGATCACGGTGATCGCCCCGGAGACGGTGTGCGCGCTCAGGTCGTCGGTCACGCTCTCGGCGGTGATCGCCCCGGAGACCGTCTTGACGTCGGTGGGCCCGTGCAGCTGGGCCAGCGTGATCTCGCCGGACACGCCCTGGACCCGGGTGCGCTCGTGCAGGTTGGACACCACCAGCGGCCCGGAGACCACCGTGACGTCCACCAGGCAGTCCGGCGGCACCTGGATGGAGATGTCGGCCTCGATCTTGCGGCCGTGCATCAGCCAGCCGAGCACGTTCGGCCGGAACTCCCCGTGCCGCACCGTCAGCTCGCCGTCCTCGGCCGCGACGACCAGCGGCTCCTCGCCCTTGACCCGGGTCACGTCGACCACGGCCGCGCCGTCCTCGCCGGCTCCGACCACGTCGACCCGGCCCGAGGTGGTGACCACTTTCAGCCGGTGGATCCCCTCGAAGGCGAGCCGGTCCGGCCCGCTCAGTTCGTGTCTCGTCATCACCTGGGCCCTTTCACGATGTATCGCGTCTTCCGAAGAAGACGATATATCGCGTTGCGGACGAGGGCAAGTGGCTGCCCCTTACCAGCTGGGGAACGGTGTCGCAAAACCGTCGCGGAGCACGGCCGGGACGGCCCTGTTCCCGCTCAGTCCTCGTCGTCGTCCAGCCGTGCGAGCCAGGTGGCCAAGCGGTCCACCGCCGCCTCGAACTCCGGGTTCAGGTCGGTGAAGGTGCGCAGCTGCTCGGCGAGCCAGGACAGCGACACCTCCTCCTCCCCCCGGCGCTTCTCCAGTTCCTCGATGCCCCGGTCCGTGAAGTACATCGTTCTTCCGTTCCCTATGAAAGAGCTCTGAGTTTCTATACAGAAGGGGTGGGATCCACGCCTGAGCGCGGATCCCACCCCGGGTGGCTGCTACCGGCTCAGCCGGTGAAAGCGTCCTCGACCAGCTGGCCCTGCTCCACCGCGTGGCGCTTGGCCGAGCCGACCGCCGGGGAGGAGGCGGCGGCCCGGGAGACCACCGTCAGGCCGCGGCCCAGCGCCGCCGGCAGGTTCATCGCCACGAACGGCCACACGCCCTGGTTGGCCGGCTCCTCCTGGACCCAGCGCAGGTCCACGTCCGGGCCGTAGGCGGCGATCGCCGCGGCGATCTCGGCGGCCGGCAGCGGGTGCAGCCGCTCCACCCGCAGGATCGCGGTGTCGGTGATGCCCGCCTTGGCGCGCTTGGCCGCCAGCTCCCAGTAGAGCTTGCCGGTGACCAGCAGCACCCGGCGCACGCCGGCCGGGTCGACCGTGACGTCCGGCAGGACCGGCTCGAAGCGCCCGGTGGTGAAGTCCGCGACCGGCGAGACCGCGTCCTTCAGGCGCAGCATCGACTTCGGCGTGAAGACCACCAGCGGCTTGTGCGCCGGGTTGTGCGCCTGCCAGCGCAGCAGGTGGAAGTACGACGCCGGGTTCGACGGGATCGCCACGGTCATGTTGTTCTGCGCGCACATCTGCAGGAAGCGCTCCGGGCGGGCCGAGGAGTGGTCCGGGCCCTGGCCTTCGTAGCCGTGCGGCAGCAGCAGCACGACGCCGGACTGCTGGCCCCACTTCTGCTCGCCGCTGGAGATGTACTCGTCGATGACCGACTGCGCGCCGTTGACGAAGTCGCCGAACTGCGCCTCCCACAGCACCAGGGCGTTCGCGCGGGCCACGGAGTAGCCGTACTCGAAGCCCAGGGCCGCGTACTCGCTCAGCAGCGAGTCGTAGACCGTGTACTTGGCCTGGTCCGGCGTCAGGTTCGACAGCGGGGTGTACTCGGTGGCGTTCTCCCGGTCCACCAGCACGTGCTGGCGCTGCACGAACGTGCCGCGCCGGGAGTCCTGGCCGGCCAGCCGGACCGGGACGCCCTCCATCAGCAGCGAGCCGAAGGCCAGGGTCTCGCCCATGCCCCAGTCGATCTTGTCGTCGGTGATCATCTGCGCCCGCTTCTGCAGCGGCTGCAGCACCTTCGGGTGCGGGGTGAAGCCGTCGGGCAGCGAGACCTGGGAGTCGGCGATGACCTTGACGGTCTGCTCGCTGATCGCGGTGTCCACCTGCGCCGGGTAGGGCTGCACGTCGACGGCGAAGGTCGCCGAGACCGGAGCCTTGGACACCTCCTTGGTCTCGGCGAAGACCCGCTCCAGCTGGCCCTGGTAGTTGCGCAGGGCCTCCTCGGCCTCTTCCAGGGTGATGTCGCCGCGGCCGATCAGGCCCTCGGTGTACAGCTTGCGGACGCTGCGCTTGGCCTCGATGAGGTTGTACATCAGCGGCTGCGTCATCGACGGGTCGTCGCCCTCGTTGTGCCCGCGGCGGCGGTAGCAGATCATGTCGATGACGACGTCCTTGTTGAACGCCTGGCGGTAGTCGAACGCGAGCTTGGCGACCCGGACGCAGGCCTCGGGGTCGTCGCCGTTCACGTGGAAGATCGGCGCCTCGATCATGCGCGCCACGTCGGTGGCGTAGATCGAGGAGCGCGAGGAGGTCGGCGAGGTGGTGAAGCCGACCTGGTTGTTGATCACCAGGTGCACGGTGCCGCCGGTGCGGTAGCCGCGCAGTTGCGAGAGGTTCAGCGTCTCGGCGACCACGCCCTGCCCGGCGAACGCGGCGTCGCCGTGGATCAGCAGCGGCAGCACCGTGAACCCGGCCGAGGCCTTGTCGATGATGTCCTGCTTGGCGCGGACGATGCCCTCCAGGACCGGGTCGACGGTCTCCAGGTGCGAGGGGTTCGCGGCCAGGGTCACCGCGATGGAGGAGCCGTCCAGCGCGGTGAAGCTGCCCGAGGCGCCCAGGTGGTACTTCACGTCGCCGGAGCCGTGCATGGACTTGGGGTCCAGGTTGCCCTCGAACTCGCGGAAGACCTCGGCGTACTCCTTGCCGACGATGTTCGTCAGCACGTTGAGCCGGCCGCGGTGCGCCATGCCGATGGCGACCTCGTCCAGGCCCGAGCGCGCGGCGTCGGCCAGGATCTCGCCGAGCAGCGGGATCGCCGACTCCCCGCCCTCCAGCGAGAAGCGCTTCTGGCCCATGAACTTGACCTGCAGGAAGGTCTCGAAGGCCTCGGCGGCGTTCAGGCGCTCCAGGATGCGCAGCTGCTCGGTGCGGTCGGGCTTGGCGTAGCCGTGCTCCACCCGGTTCTGGATCCACTTGCGCTCGTCGGGGGACTGGATGTGCATGTACTCGATGCCGATGGTGCGGCAGTAGGAGTCGCGCAGCACGCCGAGCACGTCGCGCAGCTTCATCAGCTTCTTGCCGCCGAAGCCGCCGGTGGCGAACTCCCGCTCCAGGTCCCACAGGGTCAGGCCGTGGCTGACCACGTCCAGGTCCGGGTGCCGGCGCTGCTTGTACTCCAGCGGGTCGGTGTCGGCCATCAGGTGGCCGCGGGTGCGGTAGGACTCGATGAGCTCCTGCACGCGCGCGGTCTTGTTGATGTCGTCCTCGTGCGAGGCCGAGATGTCCTGGATCCAGCGGACCGGCTCGTACGGGATGCGCAGCGACTCGAAGAGCTTGTCGTAGAACCCGTCCTCGCCCAGCAGCAGCTGGTGGATGATCCGCAGGAAGTCGCCGGACTGCGCGCCCTGGATGATCCGGTGGTCGTACGTCGAGGTCAGGGTCATGACCTTGCTGACCGCCAGCCGGGACAGCGTCTCCTCGCTGGTGCCGGAGTACTCGGCCGGGTACTCCATCGCCCCGACGCCCAGGATCGTGCCCTGGCCCTTCATCAGGCGCGGCACGGAGTGCACGGTGCCGATGGTGCCGGGGTTGGTCAGCGAGATCGTGGTGCCGGCGAAGTCGTCCGGGGTCAGCTTGTTGTTCCGGGCGCGGCGGACCACGTCCTCGTAGGCCTGCCAGAACTCGCGGAAGTCCATGAGCTCGGCGCCCTTGATGGAGGGCACCAGCAGCTGCCGGGTGCCGTCCGGCTTCACCTGGTCGATGGCCAGACCCACGTTGACGTGCGCCGGGGTCACCACCGCGGGCTTGCCGTTCTCGGTGGCGAAGGACCGGTTCATCTCCGGCATCGCCTTGAGCGCCTGCGCCAGGGCGTAGCCGATGATGTGGGTGAAGGAGACCTTGCCGCCGCGGGCCCGCTTCAGGTGGTTGTTGATGACGATCCGGTTGTCGATCAGCAGCTTGGCCGGGACGGCCCGCACGCTGGTCGCGGTCGGGACCTCCAGGGAGGCCTCCATGTTGACGACCACGCGGGCCGCCGGGCCCTTCAGGACCGCCGTGGTGGTGGCCGCGGTGCCGCCGGCCGGAGCCGGGGCGGCGGTGGTCGCCGCGTCGCGCGGGACCTGCACCGGGGCGGGCGCCGCCGGAGCTGCCGGGGCGGCCTGGGCTGACGGTGCCGCCGGTGCCGCGGGGGCGGCCGCGGGCGGCTGGGCCGGCGCCGGGACCGCCGCGGGGGCGGCCGGTACGGCGGGAGCGGCGGCCTGGGGGCGCGGGGGCGGCCGATGTGTCGGAGGTCACAGTCACTTCGGGGTTATCAACCTTCGCAACGGGGGCAAGAGCCTGCGCGGCGGCAGAGCTGTCCGTGGGCTGGTAGTCGTTGAAGAAATCCCACCACGCGCGGTCAACGCTCTCCGGGTCGCGCAGGAACTGCTGGTAGATCTCGTCCACCAGCCACTCGTTCGGGCCGAACTCGGCCAGGGTGTGCCCCGGCGTGGAGCCCGGCGTACCGGCAGTCTGATCGGTGGGTGCCTGCTGCGACGGCTGTGGCGACACGGCGGTTTCCGCCCTCTTCCGCGTGGGTGCGTATAGGAGTGCACAGCGGCTACGACCGGGGCTCGGCCGTAGACGTATAGCGGTCATCCAGGCTACGCCGGTGAGCGGCTTTATTGCAGTCGCGCCCCGGGTTCGAGGCACTGATCACACCGGCGGGCGCGGAAAATCCCTCCATCTGACTAGGAGGAGGTTGCGGCGCGCTGGTCAGGAGTGACCAGATTCACACCTCGACCGCACATTAGTGCGTTGTGCTCAGCGGACCGGTTACGGCAGATCGACGCGGATGACACAGCCGGGTGACGCGCTGAGGGCCACCGGGCGGCCGGCAGCGGCCGCGACGGGCTCCGCGGCGCCCGGGGCGAGCGCCGGCACGACCGGCTCGGCGACCGAGATCCGGCCGCCGTGCAGATCCACCACCCAGCGCGCGATCGCCAGTCCGAGCCCGGTGCCGCCGTCCGCGGCCTGCCGCGAGCCGCGGTCGAACCGGTCGAACACCCGGACCCGCTCGCCGGGCGGGATGCCCGGACCCTGGTCGCAGACCTCGACGCGGACGCCGCCCTCCTCCAGCCGCCGAGCGCGCAGCGTGACCTTGCCGCCGGGCGGGGAGTGGCGCACCGCGTTGTCCAGCAGGTTCGCCGCGACCTGGTGCAGGCGCTCGCGGTCGGCGCGCACGGTCAGCGCCGGCGGGACCACGTCGACCACGGTGTAGGGGCGCCGCCCGGCGCCGTCCCGGGTCAGCATCGAGACCGTGGCCTCGCGCGCCACGGTCCCCAGGAACTCCTCCAGCGCCACGTCCTCCCGGTCCAGCTCGACCGCGCCGGCGTCGATCCGGGACAGGTCCAGCAGCGTGCTGACCAGCCGGCCGAGCCGCTCGGCCTGCTCCAGCGCCAGCCGCATGGTCGGCGGATCGGGCTCGGTGACGCCGTCCACGACGTTCTCCAGCACCGCGCGCAGCGCCGAGATCGGCGTCCGCAACTCGTGCGAGACGTTCGCGATCAGCTCTTTGCGCTGCCGGTCGACCGCCTCGAGGTCGGCGGCCATCAGGTTGAACGCCGCGGCCAGCTGTCCGACCTCGTCGCGGGAGGTCGCGGTGGTGACGCGCCGGCTGTAGTCGCCGCGCGCGATGCTCTCGACGGCGTCGGCCATGGAGCGCAGCGGGCTGGTCATGCCGTGCGCCAGGATCTGCGTGACGCCCAGCGACAGGATGACCGCCACGCTGACCACGTACCGCGCCTGGATCCCGGCCGAGACCCCGATCGCGGTGAAGATCCCGACCACCGACACCGAGGCCACGACCAGCACGCCGAGCTTGACCTTGATGCTGTGGAAGCGGTCCAGCGGCCGCACCTCGCGGGCGCGGCCGATCACGGTCCCGCCGACCTTGCGGGACCGGGCGCCGACCGTGCCGACGCGCAGCGAGACGCGGGAGTTCATCGGCCTGCCGCCTCCAGGCTGTCGCCGAGGAGCGGCTCGGCCTCCAGCGCGTAGCCCACGCCGTGCACGGTGCGGATCCAGTCCGCGCCGATCTTGCGGCGGACGGCCTTGACGTGGCTGTCGACGGTGCGGGTCCCGGAGGCGTCCATCCAGTCCCAGACCTCGGCCAGCAGCTTCTCCCGGGTCAGCACGGTGCGCGGCTGCCCGGCCAGGCAGGCCAGCAGGTCGAACTCGGTGGGAGTCAGGTGCGCCTCGTCCTGCGAGCGCCCGGCGCCGACCCGCACCCGGCGCTGCGCCGAGTCGATCTCCAGCACGCGCGCGCCGGCGCTGGTGCCGATGGCCATGAACCGTAGCGGCTGCGGCGCGCGCACGGCGGCGGTGCCGGGCCCGAAGCCGGTCCCGATCGGCACGACGTTGCTCTCGGCCGGGGCGCCGCCGGCGCCGAGCTCCGCGGCCCGCTCGACCCGCCGCAGCAGCGCGTGCACCCGCGCGATCAGCTCGCGCATCGAGAACGGCTTGGTCAGGTAGTCGTCGGCGCCGGTGCGCAGACCCTCGATCAGGTCGCTCTCGTCGTCGCGCGCGGTGACCATCAGCACCGGCACGGCCCGCTCGGCCTGGATCCGGCGGCAGACCTCCAGCCCGTCGAAGCCGGGCAGCATGACGTCCAGCACGATCAGATCCGGCAGGTGCTCCTGAGCGGTCCGCACCGCGGCCGGTCCGTCCCCGGCCAGGTGAGTGGCGAAGCCCTCCGCACGCAGCCGGGCGGCGATCGCCTCGGCGAGGGTCGGTTCGTCCTCGACAACGAGAATGCTGGTCACCGGTTCAGCATAGGCATCAGAGGGTCCAGCACCGAGATCGTCACCGCGCGTGCACAGTTTCGGCACAGGGCGCACCGCGACCTGCGCGATCTTGCCCCGCCCGATGCCGGCTGAGCCCTCGCAGGGTGCTGTCGTAGCGGAGCAGCGCGCCGTGCCGGTCGCCGGACCCTGCCCGTTCACCTCCTTGCCCAAGCTTCCGGCGGGAGGCGGCGATAGGGTTTTGCCCGCCGAGACAGCACGTCGCTAGGAGGACTCCGATGACCGAGAAGCTCACCGATCTGCCGCAATGGAAGGCGCTGGAGACGCACCACGCGGAGTTCGACCGGGTGAACCTGCGCGAGCTGTTCAAGACCGACCCGGCCCGCGCCGAGCGCTACTTCGCGCAGGCCGGGGACCTGTCGGTGGACTACTCCAAGCAGCTGGTCACCGACGAGACCCTGCGCCTGCTGCTGGATTTGGCGCGCGAGCGCGGGGTGTTCGAGCTGCGGGACTGGATGTTCCGCGGCGAGAAGATCAACCTCACCGAGGACCGCGCGGTGCTGCACGTCGCCCTGCGCGCCCCGGAGACCGAGCGCATCGAGGTCGACGGCGCCGACGTCGTGCCCGAGGTGCACGAGGTGCTCCACCGGATGGCGGCGTTCTCCGCCCGGGTCCGCGGCGGGGAGTGGACCGGCGCCACCGGCAAGCGCATCAAGACGGTCGTCAACATCGGCATCGGCGGCTCGGACCTGGGCCCGGCGATGGCCTACGAGGCGCTCAAGCCGTACAGCATGCGCGACATGCAGTTCCGCTTCGTCTCCAACGTCGACGGCGCCGACCTGTACGAGGCCACGCACGACCTGGACCCGGCCGAGACGCTGTTCATCGTCTCCTCCAAGACCTTCACCACGGTCGAGACCGTCACCAACGCCACCTCCGCCAAGAAGTGGCTCCTGGCCGGCCTCGGCGGCGACGAGTCCGCGGTCGCCAAGCACTTCGTCGCGGTGTCCACCAACGCCGAAGGCGTCTCCGCCTTCGGCATCGACACGGCCAACATGTTCGGGTTCTGGGACTGGGTCGGCGGCCGCTACTCCTACGACTCGGCGATCGGCCTGTCGCTGATGATCGCGATCGGCCCGGAGCGCTTCGAGGAGATGCTCCAGGGCTTCCACACGATGGACGAGCACTTCCGCACCGCGCCGGCTGAGAAGAACCTGCCGCTGCTGCTCGGCCTGATCGGGATCTGGTACCGCGACTTCTGGGACGCCCAGACGCTCGCCGTCCTGCCGTACTCGCACTACCTGTCCAAGTTCACCGCGTATCTGCAGCAGCTGGACATGGAGTCCAACGGCAAGTCCACGCGCCGCGACGGCGAGCCGGTGGAGTGGCAGACCGGCCCGGTCGTCTGGGGCACCCCGGGCACCAACGGCCAGCACGCCTACTACCAGCTGATCCACCAGGGCACGCTGCTGATCCCGGCCGACTTCATCGGCTTCGACCGGCCGATCGAGGGCACCGACCCCTTCGGCCAGCACGACGCGCTGATGGCGAACTTCTTCGCCCAGACCGAGGCGCTGGCCTTCGGCAAGACGCGCGAGCAGGTCGAGGGCGAGGGCGTGCCGGCCGCGCAGGTCCCGCACCGGATCTTCCGCGGCAACCACCCGACCACCACGGTCACCGCCCGCCGCCTGACCCCCTCGGTCCTGGGCCAGCTGGTCGCGCTGTACGAGCACAAGGTGTTCGTCCAGGGCGCGGTCTGGGACATCGACTCCTTCGACCAGTGGGGCGTGGAGCTGGGCAAGGTGCTGGCCAAGAAGATCGTCCCGGAGCTGTCCTCGGACGCCGCGCCGGAGCACGACTCCTCGACCAACGCCGCGATCGAGCGCTACCGCGCCGACCGCGAGCCGGGGAACTGACCTCCGCCGCGAGCTGAGCCGCGGCGCGCGACGCCGTCCCGGGCCCGCCGACCCTTTCCGCAAGGTGTCGGCGGGCCCGTCTCTTTTCCGGCCGTGGTACATCTCACGGCTCGGGAACAGGGGTCCACCGGCTGGCCGGGATGAATATCATGGGGTCATGCGTTCTCCCGGCATGGATCCGACGGTGCTGCTCGTCGCACGCCGCCATGTCGACTTCGGCCGGCTGGCCAGCGCGCTGTGTCGCCGGGGCGCCTGAACCCGCGACCGCATCCGTTCCCCGCGGTTGAGCCGCCACCGCTGCTGCGCGCGTTCTCCCGCGAGGCCTCCCATACGCCTTGCCCGCCTGTTCCGCCCTTTTCCCACGAGGAGATGACCGGCCATGTCCATCAACGTGTCGATCCCGACCATCCTGCGCACCTACACCGACGGCGCCAAGCGCGTCGAGGCCGAGGGGACCACCCTGGCCGCCCTGATCACCGACCTGGACGCCCGCCACCCCGGGCTCGGCGACCGGCTGCTGGACTCCGGCGAGCTGCGCCGGTTCGTGAACGTCTACAAGAACGACGAGGACGTCCGCTTCCTCGGCGGGCTGTCGACCCCGCTGGCCGACGGGGACGCGGTCACCGTGCTGCCCGCCGTCGCCGGCGGCTGAGGCGGGACGCGGGAAAGCCACGAGGGCGCCGACGATGCGCTACGACTCGCTGCTGGACTCCGTGGGCCACACCCCGCTGGTCGGGCTGCCCAACCTCTCGCCCTCGCCCGAGGTGCGGCTGTGGGCCAAGCTCGAGGACCGCAACCCGACCGGCTCGGTGAAGGACCGCGTCGCCCTCGGGCTGATCGAGTCCGCCGAGAAGGACGGGCGGCTCAAGCCCGGCGACACCATCTTGGAGCCGACCTCCGGCAACACCGGCATCGGACTGGCGATGGTGGCCAAGCTCAAGGGCTACAAGCTGATCTGCGTCATGCCGGAGAACACCTCCGAGGAACGCCGGCAGATCCTGCGCATGTACGGCGCCGAGATCATCTCCTCGAACGCTGCCGGCGGCTCCAACGAGGCGGTCCGGGTGGCCAAGGAACTGGCCGCCGAGCACCCCGACTGGGTCATGCCCTACCAGTACGGCAACCCCGCCAACGCTTTGGCGCACTACCACGGCACCGGCCCGGAGCTGCTGGCGGACCTGCCGACCATCACGCACTTCGTGGCGGGCCTGGGCACCACCGGCACGCTCATGGGCGTCGGGCGCTACCTGCGCGAGAAGAAGCCGGACGTGCAGATCGTCGCCGCCGAGCCGCGCTACGACGAGCTGATCTACGGCCTGCGCAACCTCGACGAGGGCTTCGTCCCGGAGCTCTACGACGAGTCGGTCCTGACCACCCGCTACTCGGTCGGCGCGCACGACGCCCTGCGCCGCACCCGCGAGCTGCTGGCCGCCGAGGGCGTCTTCGCGGGCATCTCCACCGGCTGCGCGCTGCACGCGGCGCTCGGGATCGCGCGCAAGGCGGCCGAGGCGGGCCAGGGCGCTGACATCGCGTTCATCGTCGCCGACGGCGGATGGAAGTACCTGTCCACCGGCGCCTACGAGGGCACGCTCGACGAGGCCGAGGACCGGATCGAGGGCCAGCTCTGGGCTTAGCGCTGGGCTGGGCTTGACTCTGGGCTCAGCGCTGCGGCGCGCGGCCACGGCGGCGGCGATGACACAAGGTCATCGCCGCCGCCGATCTTGTTCCCGCCCCCGATCATGAGCCTGAAGTGCGGCGACGTTAGGATTCGTCCGTTCTTCAGCTTTCGTGATCAATGGTTGGGAAATTCATGCCCCGCAAGCAGATATGGTCCGGCGCCGTGCTGGCGGCCGTGGCGGCGTCGTCGCTCACCGGCTGCTCCCTGAAGGCCTCGGACGGCACGCCGCAGTCCTTCGCGCAGCTCTCCGCGCTCAGCGCGCCGGCCGCGATCCAGGCCGCGGACCGCGCCGTCGACGCGCACCCCAGCGCGAAAGTGCACACCGTGCTGACGACCGCGACCGCCTCGGAGACCTCCGACGTGACGGCGGTCTTCGACGAGCACCCGACGGTCCAGGGCACGCTGGTCGAGGGCGCGGGCGGCCCGAGCACCGGGGGCGCGCAGTCCTCGCCGGCCATCCCGATCCAGTACGCCGACGGCGTGATGTACATGAAGATGGGCGCCATCCCGCAGATGGCCGCGCAGATGGACGGCAAGCCCTGGCTGAAGATGGACCTGCGGGCGATGGCTCAGGACCCGAACACCGCCTCCTTCGGCACCGACGTCCTGGAGAACACCTCGCCGAGCAAGGGTCTGACCGTCCTCGCGGCCGCCAAGGACCTGCACGTGGTCGGCGCGGAGCAGCACGGCGGCGTGCAGACCATGCACTACGCGGGCAGCGTGAACGGCGCGGACGCCACCGATCCGAACATCGCCGGCCACAACGGCCTGACGCAGGAGGACGCCGACGTGGTCGGCGACGCGCTCGGCCAGGGCGTGGTGACCAAGCTCGGCTACGACCTGTGGCTGAACGCCAAGGGCCAGCCGGTGGCGATGACCTTCACCGAGACCACCCCGGCCGGCGACATGACCGGCGAGATCGACTACAGCGCCTGGGGTACCGAGGCCGCGGTGACGCCGATCCCCGACAACCAGAGCGCCGACTTCGTCGCGATGGTGAAGTCGGAGGAGGCCGCGCAGGGCTCGCAGGACGCCGGACGCGCGACGCCGAGCAGCCCGGCGAGCTCGGACGGTTCGAGCACGCCGAGCAGCCCGAGCGCGCCGAGCACGCCGAGCAGCCCGAGCACGCCGAGCACGCCGAGCACGCCGAGCACCCCGAGTGTTCCGGGCACGCCGACGCCGACCGGTACCTCGAGCAGCAGCTCTACCAACAGCACCACTTCCAGCAGCACCACTTCCAGCAGCACCACCTCCTCGAGCAGCGCCTCCTCCTCGGCGCCGTCGAGCACCTCGACCCCGGGCGCGTAACGCCCGACCCCGCCTGGGCTGAGCTGAGCTGCGAAACGCGGCTCAGCCCAGGCGTTTGTCAGACCGGCGCGAAACGCGATTCGGCCGCCCGCCGGCCACCGGGTACCGTCGAGGCGTGAGCGTGGACCAGGCCGAACAGGATGTCGTGACCGCATCCGTCATCCTCCCCGAGCCCGTCTGGCGGGCCCGCGAAGCCGCGCACCAAGCCCGCGTCGCCACCTGGACCGAGCCCCACCTGCGCCGCCGGGCCGACAACGAGGCGCACCCGGTCATGGATTTCCTGTTCACCTACTACTCGCACCGCCCCGCGCGGCTCCTGCGCTGGCATCCCGGTGTCGGCGTGGTCCTCGCCGGCGACGCGGCCCGCGAGCGGCTGGCCTGGCGCGGGTACCTCGAGACCCCCGAAGGCGTCACCCTCGACCCCGCCGAGTTCACCGACGCCCGCCGCCGCACCGTGGAGTTCGTCCGCGCGCTGCTCGCCGCCACCGCCGGCCGGGAGCCGCGGCTGGCCTGCTTCGGTCTGCACGAGTGGGCCATGGTCTACCGCCTCGAGCCCGAGCAGGTGCGGCACTCCGCGCGCCGGCTGCGCCTCGGCTCCGAAGGCACCGACGAGGTCGTCGAGACCCAGAACATCCGCTGCTCCCACTACGACGCCTACCGCTTCTTCACTCCCGACGCGGTCCCGCGCAATACCCTGCGCCCGACCCGCGACGCGCAGGTCGCCAACGAGCAGCCCGGCTGCCTGCACGCCGGCATGGACCTCTACAAGTGGGCCTACAAGCTGGACCCGTTCGTGCCCTCCGAGCTGATCGCGGACTGCTTCGCGCTCGCTGCCGAGATCCGCGAGATGGATATGCGCGCCAGTCCCTACGACCTCGCCGAGCTCGGCTACGCGCCGATCGCGATCGAGACCCCGGCGGGACGCGCCGAGTACGCCGCCCTGCAGGCCGAGTTCGCCCGCCGCGGCGCCCCGCTGCGCCGGCGGCTGATCGACGTCTGCGACGCCCTGCTCGCCTGGGCCGGCCCGCCGGTCGCCGCCTGACCTGTAACCGATCCGTCGCAGGTCAAGGGGACCGTGAGCAAAACCACGGCTGAGACAGTCGACACATCCACCCGCCCGATCGCGGACGCTCCGCGCGCGGAGCCGTACTCTTTTCCCTCATGGCCGCACCACCGCCTCCGCACATCGACCCGGTACCCCGGGACGCGCCCATCGGCATCTTCGACTCCGGTTTCGGCGGGCTGACCGTCGTCCGGGCGCTGCTGGACCAGCTGCCGCACGAGGCCGTCAGCTACTTCGGCGACACCGCCCGCGCGCCCTACGGCCCGCGGCCGATCGCCCAGGTGCGCGCGTACGCCCTGGAGTGCATGGACAAGCTCGTCGAGTCCGGCGTGAAGATGCTGGTCATCGCGTGCAACTCGGCTTCCGGCGCGGTGCTGCGCGACGCCCGCGAGCGCTACGAGATCCCGGTGGTGGAGGTGATCCGGCCGGCCGTGCGCCTGGCCGTGGCCGCCACCCGGAACCAGCACGTCGGCGTGATCAGCACACGCTCGACCCGGCGCTCGATGGCCTACGTCGACGCCTTCGCCGCGGCGCCGCAGATCCAGCTCACGACCCAGGAGTGCCCGCGCTTCGTGGAGTTCGTCGAGGCCGGGGAGACCGCCGGCGAGGAGCTGCTGAAGGTCGCGCGCGAGTACCTGGACCCGGTCGCGGCGGCCGGGGTCGACACGCTGATCCTGGGCTGCACGCACTACCCCCTGCTCACCGGCGTCATCTCCTACGTGATGGGGGAGGACGTGATCCTGATCAACAGCGCCGAGGAGACCGCCAAGGACGTCTTCCGCGTCCTGGCCGAGAACGCGCTGATGCGCCCCGGCGACCTCCCGGAGCCGGCGCACACCTTCACCACCACCGGCGACCCGGACCAGTTCCTGCAGATCGGGCAGCGCTTCCTCGGGCCCGAGATCGGCCACGTGCACCAGGGACAGCTGCCCGCCGCGCAAGAAGCCACCGACCCCCGATACGCCACAGTTGCGGAGTCCCCATGAAGCTCACCGTGATCGGTTCCTCCGGCTCCTTCGGCAGCCCCGGCAACCCGTGCTCGAGCTACCTGGTCGAGCACGGCGGCTACCGGGTCCTGCTCGACTTCGGCAACGGCGCGCTCGGCGAGCTCCAGCGCTACGGCGACGTCTACGACCTGCAAGCGGTGATCCTGTCGCACCTGCACGCCGACCACTGCGTCGACATGTGCGGGTACTACGTCGCGCGCAAATACCGGCCCGGCGGCGAGCCGCTGCCGCTGCTGCCGGTGTGGGGTCCGGCCGGTACCCGCGAGCGCATCGCCAAGGCCTACGACACCGACGACGCCGAGTGCGAGTCCGTCTTCAGCTTCCGCGACGTGCTGGAGGGCGCCCCGGAGGGCGCGACCGGGAACACCTTCGAGATCGGACCGTTCACCGTCTGCGTGACGCGCGTCGACCACCCCGTGGAGGCCTACGCGATCCGCCTGGAGGCCGACGGCCACACCCTGGTCTACTCCGGCGACACCGGACCCTGCGCCGCGCTGGACAACCTGGCCAAGGGCGCCGACTTACTCCTGGCCGAGGCCTCCTTCCAGGAACCGCGCGACAACGGCCTGCTGGGTCTGCACCTCAACGGCCGCGAGGCCGGCGAGAGCGCGACCGCCGGCGGCGTCGGGCGCCTGGTGCTGACGCACATCCCGCCGTGGACGGACGCCGAGCTGAACCTGGCCGCGGCCAAGAACTCCTACGACGGACCGGTGAACCTGGCCACGCCAGGAGCGGTGTTCCAGATCTGAGACCATGATGGGGAGATGAGGGAGCGGCGGGGCGCCGCCGTTCCCGTGCAGCAGCACCGGAGAGGACCCGACAGTGCCGACCACCATGCTCGTCGTCGAGCAGACGATCAATCAGCACGACCTCGAATACGTCGTCGGCCTGCACGCCGACAACGTCGCGGACGGCATGGACCCCGAGAGCTACGTCGTGGTGGTGCCGGTCGGCAAGGAGAACGGCAAGGTCCTGGCCACCCTTGACGACCTGGCGCTGGGCAACTTCAAGGGCGCCGAGGAGGACTCGCACGGCGAGCCGCTGAACGAGGCCGTGGTCGCCGCCCGCGCGGTGATGACCGCGACCGTCGAGGCCTTCCAGAAGGCCGGCCGGCAGGCCTCCGGCGAACTGCTCGCCGGTCCGCCGGTGGAGGGCCTGAAGGAGATCGCGGCCAAGTACCTCGCCGAGGAGATCATCGTGCTGACCGTGCCGCACCTGGTCGAGGAGTTCTTCCACCGGGACCTGGCCTCCCGGCTGCGCAAGGCCACCGACCTGCCGACGCTGCGGCTGCTCGCGCACGTCCCGCTGGACTGACGCCGAGCGCCCGATCCGGCCCGGCGCGACCGCGGCGGAGCCCGGCGAGGGGGTCGCGCGCCCCGCACCGCCGGCCGCCCGGCCCCCGCCGGTGGGCTAGGGTCTAGACATGTCAGCAGCACGCGTCGACGGCCGCAAAGTAGGCCAGCTCCGTCCGGTCACCCTGACCCGCAAGTGGTCGATCCATCCCGAGGGCAGCGTCCTCGTGGAGTTCGGCCAGACCAAGGTGCTGTGCACCGCCAGCGTCACCGAAGGCGTCCCGCGCTGGCTGCGGGGGAGCGGCAAGGGCTGGGTCACCGCCGAGTACGCGATGCTGCCCCGGGCCACCAACACCCGCGGCGACCGCGAGTCCGTCAAGGGCAAGGTCGGCGGGCGCACCCAGGAGATCTCCCGGCTCATCGGGCGCGCGCTGCGGGCCGTGGTGGACACCAAGGCCCTCGGTGAGAACACCATCATCGTGGACTGCGACGTCCTGCAGGCCGACGGCGGCACCCGCACCGCGGCCATCACCGGCGCCTACGTGGCGCTGCAGGACGCGGTCACGTGGATGCGCGACAAGAAGATGATCAAGGCCTCGCGCGAGCCGCTGGCCGGCTCGGTCTCGGCGGTCAGCGTCGGCATCATCGACGGCGTGCCGATGCTCGACCTCTGCTATGAGGAAGACGTCCGCGCCGAGACCGACATGAACGTCGTGTGCACCGCCGACGGCAAGTTCGTCGAGGTCCAGGGCACCGCCGAGGGCGCCCCCTTCGACCGCGCCGAGCTGGACGCGCTGCTCGACCTGGCCGCCGCCGGCTGCCGCGAGCTGGCTTCGCACCAGGTCAAGGCGCTTCTGAGCTGAGGCCAGGTCCCACCTCCTATATTGTTCGGAGCCCTTTGCGCCAAGCGGGGGCTCCGAATGCTTTTCCCAGGCGATGCTTTCCACAGGGGGTGGATCATGAACGTGCGGCTGCGTGCGAGCGTGATACCGGGACTGCTGGCACTGACCGCAATGTCGCTGACGGCGTGTGCTTCTCAGGGCACGATCGGGGCGAGTGCCGACGGCGGGACGTCTCCGGCCACCGGCGGTTCGCCGAGCCCGGGAGCGAACAGCTCGGCCACCGGCTCCAGCGCGCCGTCGTCGGCGAGCACCGACTCCCCGACGCCGAACACGCCGGCCACCGGTTCCACGCCGGGCGGGTCGGGTTCGCAGGACCCCTCCGCGCTCGCCTCGTCGTTCAAGACGCTCACCAAGCTGTGGACCGACCAGGGCTGCAAGACCGCGCTGGCCGGCTTCAGCGATTACGTGACCGCCGAAGAGCAGGGCCAGGTGCAGGGCGTCGCCGCGATCCCCGGCGCCCAGCAGAAGATCCGCGCGGGCGCCCAGCAGACCAAGCTGCCCGAGGCCGCCCAGGCGATGACCAAGATGGCCGCCGACATGCAGACCATGTTCGACCAGGCCAAGCAGGGCCAGACCCCGGACAAGGGCCCGGTGGGGACCGACTTCCAGATCATGGGCAACGTCTGCTCGCGGCCCTGAGCGCCCTAGCTCTGAGCGCCCTAGCCCTGAGTGCCCCTAGCCCCGAGTGCCCCTAATAGCTCTGAGTGTCCTAGCCCTGAGCGCCCTAGACTGGCGCCCATGCGCCAGATCGTCCTCGCCACCCGCAACGCCAAGAAGATCACCGAGCTCCAGCGGATCCTGCTCGCCGCCGGCCTGACCGACGTCGAACTCGCCGGGCCCGAGCTCTACGCGGCGCTCCCGGACATCCCCGAGACCGGCCTGACCTTCGCCGCGAACGCGCTGATCAAGGCGCGCGCGGTCGCCGCCGCCACCGGGCTGCCCGCCGTCGCCGACGACTCCGGGCTGTGCGTGGACGCGCTGAACGGCATGCCCGGCATCCTGTCCGCGCGCTGGTCCGGCCGCTTCGGCGACCTGCCGTCCGGTCCCGGCCGCGACGTGGCGAACCTGCAGCTGGTCCTGGACCAGGTCGGCGACGTGCCGGAGGAATCCCTCGGCGCCAACTTCACCTGCGCCGCCGCCCTGGTCACGCCGGACGGCGCCGAGCACGTGGTCGAGGGCGTCGTCACCGGCCGCCTCGTCCGCGCCCCGCGCGGCGAGGGCGGCTTCGGCTACGACCCGGTCTTCGTGCCCGAGGGCGAGACCCGCACCACCGCGGAGCTGAGCGCCGAGGAGAAGGACGCGATCAGCCACCGCAGCCGCGCGTTCCGTGCGCTGGTCCCGCTGCTGAAGGGCTAGCGGCTACTTGCCGATGGTGCAGAGGCGGTCCATCTGGTCCAGGTCGGTGGCCAGTTTGGACTGGTCGCCGTCGCCGGCGGCGATCGCGGCGTAGTCGTCGTGCACGGCCTGCACCGTGGCGCGCACATCGCTGCGCTTCGATTCGGTGGCGGCCTTCGCCAGATCGTTGATGAGGGTGTTGAGATCGGACTGCACGGCGCCCGTGTCGCCCTTCTTGGAGTCCGCCTCGATCAGCTTCGACTGCTGGAGGACGGCCGTCTTCCCGCGCGTGCACCCCGCGTCCAGCGCCGAGGGCTTCGAAGCGATCGCCGCGCCGACGAGGCCGGCGCCGGCGGTCACCAGGATGGACAACACCAGTGCCGCGATCGCCACGCCGCGCCCGCGCGCCTTGCCCCGGGCGGTCTTCACCATCCCGACGATGCTCAGCACCAGCCCGACCAGCGGTACCCAGAACAGGCACAGCGCGACGATCGCGACCGCGCTGGTGACCGTCGGGCGCGGCGGCGGATAGCCGTAGCCGTGAGGCGGCGGCATCGGTCCCGGTCCCGGAAGACCCGGCATCCCGCCCGGTCCGAACTGCGGACCCAGACCCGGCGTCCCGCCCGGCGCGTAGTGCGGAGCCGACGCGGGAGCTCCAGCTGCCGCCGGTGCTCCGTTCGGCGCGAACTGTGGTCCCGGCATCCCGCCGGGCGGCGCGAATGCCGCACCGGGCTGCCCGCCGCCGTACACCGGCGCGGTCTCCGTGGGGAAACTCTGCTCGGGCGTCGCCGGATAGCCCTGGCCCGGCGTACCCGCCGCCCCGAACTGCCCCGGCAGCGGCGCCTGTCCAGGCGGAGCCGGCGTCCCGAACAGATTGGGCTCGTTCGTCGGTGTGCTCACGATCCGGCGGTCCCCCAGGCTTGGTCACGGCGATCTTCAGTCGGTGACGGAGCCTAGCGGCTGGCCGCCGGAGCGCGGCCGACATGAACAAGATTTTGAAATGGGGCTGACGAGACTCGAACTCGCACTTGCAGGTACCTAAAACCTGTCCCTCTACCATTGGGGTACAGCCCCGCCTCAGGCTATCGCGTAGCCGCGCCGGCAGTCCAAGCTGTAGGAGTCCAGGCTTTAGGAGTCCAGCCCCAGATCCCGCCGCAACTTCGCGACATGTCCGGTGGCCTTGACGGCGTACTGCGCCACCTCCACCTTCGCGACGCCCTTGGCGTCCACGTCCAGCACGAACGTGGACCGGATGACGCCGACCACCGTCTTGCCGTACAGCTTCTTCTCGCCGAAGGCGCCGTACTCCTGGAGCACCGCCTTGTCCGGGTCGGACAGCAGCGGGAAGGTCAGGGCGTCGCGCTCGCGGAACTTCGCCAGCTTCTCCGGCTTGTCGGGGGACAGGCCCAGGATGGCGAAGCCCTCCTTCTGGAAGGAGGCGATGTTGTCGCGGAAGTCGCAGGCCTGCTTCGTGCACCCCGGGGTCATGGCAGCCGGGTACGCGTACAGGATCACCTTGCGGCCGGCGAAGTCGGCCAGGCTCACGGCCGCGCCGTGGTCGTCGGTCAGGGTGAATGCGGGGGCGGTGTCTCCGGGATTGAGTCTCACGCCCTCCAGGCTAGAGGAGGGCACCCGCGTTCCCCGGGCTTCCCCACGCAGACGGCCATGCGCTGGTGCGATAACGTCACAAGCGTGAGTTCAGGAGAGAAGCTTCCGATCCGGATGCTGCACGACCGGGTGCTGGTCCGTGAGGACCCGGAGACCGGGGACCGGCGCTCGTCCGGGGGCATCCTCATCCCCGCCACCGCGCGCGTCGGCAGCCGCCTGGCCTGGGCCGAAGTCGTGGCGATCGGCGCGAACGTGCGCACGCTCCAGGTCGGCGACCGGGTGCTCTACGACCCCGCCGACCGCGGGGAGGTCGAGGTGCGCGGCACCGATTACGTCCTGCTCCGCGAACGCGACGTCCACGCGGTGGCCGCCGAGCGGCTCGGCGAGGGCGAGGGCGAAACCGGTCTGTATCTGTGAGGCTCTGAAAGCTCTGAATCTCCGCCCCGCGCCACACGGGATTTCGCCGTCGCCGACGAGTTACCCGTAGACCACCCGCGTCCCCTAAGGTCGTCGGCATGGCTGGTAATCAGCGAGGAGGTACGGACCAGGCGACCTCGCGGCGCACCCCGAAGCCCTCGGGCGAGCGCAGGGTTCCGGGCGCCTCCGCGCCGAAGGATCCGGGCATCCGCGCCGGAGCCGCCGACGATCCGCCCTCGCTGTCCGCCATGCCCGCGGCCGGCTGGTTCTCCTTCGCCTTCTGGCTCGCCGCCGGCGCCATCACCGCCTACGCCCTGGTCCATCTGGTCTCCGGGCTGGGCAGCCTGCTGTCCGTCCTGATGCTCGCGGTGTTCTTCGCGACCGCGCTGGACCCGATGGTCACCGGCCTGGTGAACCGCGGCCTGCGCCGCGGCCTGGCGGTGTTCGTGGTCGCGATGGGCGTGCTGGCGCTGTTCGCCGGATTCGTGGCGGTGATCTTCCCGCCGATCGACCGCGAGGTCAACTCCCTGATCAACGCCATCCCCGGGTACCTGAACGACCTGCGCAACAAGTCCACGTACCTGGGCAAGCTGGAGAACAAGTACCACCTCATCGAGAAGGTCAAGTCCTGGATCAACTCCAACAAGGCCGGGACCCTGGACCTCAACGGCATCCTGGGCGCCGGCAAGGCGGTGTTCTCGCTGCTCACCGGGACCCTGGCCGGGATCGCGCTGACCTTCTACTTCGTGGCGAACATGCCGGGCATCAAGAACTTCGCCTACCACCTGGTGCCGGTCCGCCGCCGCCCGCGGGTCTCCGAGCTCACCGACCGCATCCTGGCGCAGGTCGGCAAGTACGTGATCGGCCAGATGATCATCGCCTCCATCGCCGGCTTCTTCACCTGGATCTGGGCCATGGCCTGGTCGATCCCTTATCCCGCCGCGCTCGGCCTGGTGGTCGCGCTGTTCGGGCTGGTGCCGGTGGTCGGCTCCTCGATCGGCGGCGCGGTGGTGACGCTGGTGGCGCTGACCGTCTCGCTGAAAGTGGCGATCTTCACGCTCGCCTACTACGTGGCCGCCCGCCTGGCCGAGGATTACCTGATCGCCCCTAGGGTGAATCGCCGTACGGTGGACGTGCACCCGATGGTGACGATTCTCGCCGTCCTGGTCGGCGCGGCGCTGTTCGGTATCGTCGGAGCGCTGGTGGCGATCCCGGCGGCGGTGGCGATCAGGCTCATCGCGACTGAGGTTCTCCTGCCGCGCATCGACGAGATGTGATAGTCGAGGCGTGGATACGGCATGATCTCCCCTATCGGGTGAGACCCGAGACGCGCATCGCGCGGCGCGTTCCGGGAATGGGGTGGGACTACTACTGTGGGCGTTCTGATGGATACCAACGATGACCGGTAGGGCGGATCTCGTCGTGCTCGGCGCCGGCCCGGCGGGCCTGGCGGCGGCGTGGTACGCGGCGCGCCGCGGCTTGTCCGTGGACGTGCTGGAGCGGGCCGAGACCGTGGGCGGGATGGCCGCGTCGTTCGACGTCGCCGGCTTCCGGGTGGATCTGGGCAGCCACCGGCTGAACCCGGACCTGCCGGAGAACATACTGGCCGATCTCAGATCCCTGATGGGATCGGACCTGCAGACCCGCTATCGCAACGGCCGGCTGCTGGTCGGCGACCGCTGGGTCACCTATCCGTTCAAGCCGCGCGAGCTGGCCAAGGCCATGCCGACCGTGCCGATGGCCCGCGCCGCCTTCGACGCGCTGGCCACCACCTGGCGCGGCAAGAAGCAGATCGCCGCCGCCGACTCCTACGCGGAGCTGATGCGCGCCGGCTTCGGGCCGACCATGTACAAGCAGGTCTACGAGCCCTACGCCGCCAAGCTGTGGGGCGTCACCGGCGACGACATCGACATCGACCAGGCCCGGCGCAAGGCGGGCTCGCAGACGATGTGGGGCGCGCTGGTGCGCAGCGTCCGCAACTCGATCGCGAGCGAGTCGCTGGCCTACCTCTACCCGCGCCGCGGCTTCGGCCAGCTCTGCGAAACCCTCGCCGACGCCGCGATGGAGGCCGGTGCGCGCATCCGCCTCGGCGCCGCCGCCGAGCACCTCACGGTCGACGCCGAGGGCGTCAGCGTCAGCCTGGCCCGCTCGGAGTTCCACGGCTCGGCCGCCGAACGCGGCGGCTGGTCGGGGGAGCAGCACTGGGCCGAGGGCGGCACGGACATCCGGGCCGGACACGTCTTCTCGACCATCCCGGTCCCGCTGCTGGCCCGCCTGACCTCGCCGGGCGCGCCGTACGAGGCGGTGGAGGCCAGCGGCAAGCTGCGCTTCCGCGCCATCCTGCTGGTCTACGCCGTCCACGCCGGCGGCCGCTGGACCGGTTGCGACGTGCACTACATCCCCGACGGCGACACCCCGGTGACGCGCATCTCCGAGCCGGCGAACCACCGCTTCTCCCCGGACGACCCGACCGAGCGCACCGTGCTGTGCTTCGAGATCCCCTGCGACATAGGGGACGACCTGTGGGCCGCGGACGAGGACCAGCTCGCGAACCTGATCCGGGAGACGGTGCGCCGCCTCGGGCTGCCGCAGCTGAACCTGGAATGGGTGCAGGTCAAGCGGATGCGCCAGGTGTACCCGATCTACCACAAGGGCTACCGCGAGGCGCTGGCCGACCTCGAGGGCTGGGTCGAGTCGCTGCCGCACGTCACGACCTTCGGCCGGCTGGGCCTGTTCACCCCGGACAACACCCACCACGCGCTGCTGATGGGCTACGAGGCCGCCGACGCCCTGGGCACCGGGCAGTGGGACCAGCAGATGTGGTCCGAGGCGCGGGACCGGTTCACCCAGCACGTCGTCGAGAGCTGACGCACGCGTTGTGACGCGGATCACAGTGGTTCCGTGTCACAACGCATTGTGAGGTATTCGGAGCTCTTCACCTCGGCATATCGGCGGTGACCTGCTCTAGCCTGGGTCTCGAGCCAGGACATGAGTCTCAAGCCTGAGGGGGCGACGAGGCATGGCTGAGGACAGAACTCCTGCGGAGATATGAAGGCCGGGCGTCGGCGGCGATCCAGTGGATCACCGCCGACTCCGTGCCGGCGTTGACACGTACGCGACCGTGCACGGGTGTTCGCACACTGACAAACCCCAGCTCACGCGTCTACTGCTGCTCCCACGGGCGTCCGTGCTTCGCCGGATGTTCACCGGGGGTTCGCCTTGATCGACCAGACTCCGGGGCATGGCGCGACAGTTCCGCCCGGAGCGGGTGGAGTATGACGTTCTCACCGCGCATCCCGATGCCGCTGAGGCCGCGGTCGGTGTGACGCTGTGGGCCACCGCCGCGGTGGACGCTGTCGATCCCGCTCCGCTGAACGGGATGGACGCCCTGAAGGACTACGTGCTGGCGATGGTCCCGCGCCTGCGGGACTTCGCCGAGCACGTGACCGCCCCCAACGGGGAGGCGCACGCCCCGGCGCTGCGGTACGGCGCGTACCTCAGCGTGCGCGCGATGATCCGCGACAAGTCCGGCCTGGCGCTGGCCGAGGTCTACGCCGACGGCCGCGCGCTGTTCCCCGGCGAACTCGACGCCGATCTGCGCGGGCGCATCAACGGCCTGGTGAACGTCGGCCTGCCGATGGTGACCCGCGCGGTGGACCAGGGCGCGTACGAGAACGCGCTGGAGTCGCTGATGAAGGCCCGTGGCGTGCTGAACGCGATGCTGCAGGCGGTGATGAACATGGCCGTGTCCGGGCCCGAACCCGTTTCCCGGGAACGCCTGGCGGCCGCACTGCACGTGCAGCCCGGCGACCTCGAGAGCTGGTACACCGGGCGGACTTCGTAGCCGATGCCCGGCGGACTCCGTAGGGCGAGCGCCTAGGGCAATCGCCTAGGACGACCGCCTAGGACGACCGCCTAGGACGACCGCCTAGGACGACCGCCTAGGACAAACACCTAGCCCGTCGGCGAGACCGGCGAGGACTGATCCGGGCGCATCTGCTACAACGTGTCGTAGGCTGTGCCGGGGCGTCCGCGCCGCCGCCGGCCGAGCCCGCCGACCGCCGCGGACTCCAGCCTGAGCTCGTGTGCTGCTGCTTTGCCCTACGTTCACCGTCTGTTTCCCCGAGCTGCCGGACGCCCCGCGTATTCTCCGGCAGACTGCATCCATTTTCCGACAGGGGTACGAGTTGTCCGGCCTCAACTATCTCGAAGCCTGCACCATCGGGCTGGTCCAAGGCGTCACCGAGCTGTTCCCCATATCCAGCCTCGGCCACTCGATAATCCTGCCGGCCTTCATCGGCGGAAGCTGGAAGGCCGATCTGGACATGACCGCCAAGGACTCGCCGTATCTGGCGTTCCTGGTGTTGGCGCACGTGGCGACCGCGCTGGCGCTGGTGGCGTTCTTCTGGCGGGACTGGGTGCGCATCATCAGGGCCCTGTTCACCTCGGTCAAGGACCGCAGCGTGGAGACCGCCGACCAGCGCCTGGCGTGGCTGCTGGTGGTCGGCACGATCCCGGTCGGGCTGATCGGGATCGTGGCGGACAAGGAGCTGCGCACGCATCTGGGCAAGCCGATACCGGCGGCGATCTTCCTGCTCATCAACGGCTTCGTCATCTTCCTCGCCGACTCCATGCTCAAGAGCTCCTCCAAGGGCCGGCACGCCGACGACGGCACCACGCCGGCCACGCACGGGGAGTCCACCGAGATCGCCGCCGACCGCAGGCTGGCCCGGCTGGGCTGGAAGTCCGCCGCGGGCATAGGCGGCGCGCAGGCCTTCGCGCTGCTGCCGGGCATCAGCCGCTCCGGCATCACCATGGTCGCCGGGCTCGCCCGCGGCCTGAAGACCGAGGACGCGGCGCGCTTCGCCTTCCTGCTGGCCACCCCGGTGATCCTCGCCGCCGGCGTGTACAAGGCTCCCGAGCTGGCCAAGCCGGCGAACCACAGCATCCTCGGACCGGCTGTCGCCGGCTCGGTGCTGGCCGGGATCGCCGCCTACATCTCGGTGCGCTTCCTGACCAAGTACTTCGAGAACCGCGATCTGAAGCCGTTCGGCGTCTACTGCGTGATCGCCGGCATCGTGTCGCTGGTCTGGTTCTCGGTGCACCACTGAGCGGTCGCTGCCGAGAACGCTACGGGCCGCCGCCCGCGGAAAGCGGTGCGGCGGCCCGAAGGTGTTTCGAGAGCTCACCAGGGGTGGATCCGAACGAGGTCAGCGGTACTCGGTAAGCCGAGGCCGCATCCCCAGCACGGTGAGTCCGATCAGCAGCAGCGAGAACAGGTAGGGCAGCCAGGTCCAGGTCCCGATGCCGTTCTCCGCGGCCGGCATCGAGGACTCGAAGTGCGCCTCGTTGGTGGCGATGACGTCCCCGAGCGCCTTGCTGTACGCGGTGAACGCCTGGTCCGAGGAGCCGGGGGCATCGGCGTTGGTGTCGAAGTTGATCGCGGCCTTCAGTCCTCCGGCCGGGTCCGACGGCATCGCGCGCAGCTTCGCGTCGTCCTTGATGTAGTCGCAGTAGGCGCGAAACGCGGCCAGCGCCTGGTCGGCCTCGCCCGGGAAGGTGATGTTGGCCAACTCCTTGCCGAAGCTGCTGTTCGGGGTCAAGCTCGTCTGGTCGACGTCGTTCACGTCTGTGATGAGCTTCTGGCCGTCCAGCGACCCGGCGTAGTCGGTGACGCTGCTCCCGTTCGGCACGTCGGCGATTTTGTTCTCGCCCCTAAGGAACGAGTTCTCGTACTCGCTGAGCTGCTCGGGATAATTCTGCGCCAGCAGCCAGCGGCTCTCGTCGGAGTTGATCCCGGCGCTGGTGGCGTTGGCCTCGCTGAGCGCCAGCACCGAGTCGAAGGCGTCGGACTTGGCGGTGTGGAAGTCCTCCGCCGCGCCGGCCGTACCGGCGATGCCGGCGATCATGAGGATCAGGGCGACCGCGGTCGCCGCGGCCAGGGCCGGGTTCAGCATCCGGTGGAAGCGGCGGAACAGGATCGCCTGCAGCGCGAGGAGTCCCCCGACCAGCAGGGCGCCGAAGATCACGAACTCGGCGAGGACGGTGCTCAGCGAGTCGTTCGCCGACGAGGCGGAGGCGGAGATGGCGTTCTTGCTGGCGGCCTCCAGGTCGGTGGCGGACTTCATCAGCCCGCTGTCGTCGTTGTCGCCGAACAGCAGGGCGTGCCCGATCAGGTAGTCGGCGAACACCGAGGGCGGCGCGCCGCCGGCGGCGGTGCCGCCGTCGCGCTCGTCGTCGGCGAGCGTGCGGACCGACTGCTCCTGGTACTGGCCGAAGCCGTCGGCCACGGTGTGCAGTTGCTCCAGCGCGCTCTGGTCGCCGGACAGCGCCGCCGTCGCGGCCTCCAGGTCCCCGTCGGCGGCCTTGCGGTCGGTGTCGAACAGCGCCTCGCTGGCGCCGCGCGGCACGCGCATTCCGGTGTCGCCGTTCACGAGCAGCGCGTTGACCAGTTGCGCGTCCATGTCCTGGAGCCGGAACAGGAAGTCGTCGGTGGCCCGCACGCTCGGCGCGTCCGTGGCCCGCACCGTGCTGATCTGGGCTCGGGCCCCCGAAGCGGCGCCGCTGAGCGCCACGGCCGCGATGAGGGCGAACACCCCGGCGGCGGCGGTCGCCGCGCGCAGGATGTTCGGTGTGGTCCCGCGAGGTGCGCGCGGGATGTGGGTGAGATGATCGCTGAAGCTGGTTCCGTTGGTGGTCGCCCGGTGCGATGTACTGCGGTTGGGCGCCTGAGTGAGAGTCCCCGTCACGGTTCTGAACATATGACCGGACGGTGCCTGTGAGGACCCTGAGACGGCTGTTCCAAACGGAATGCAAACACTTCGGCGGCGGACGGCGTTTGCCCGGGTGGGCTCGGTCTTGGATGATCGTGCGGTTGTGCTGGTTCAGTAGACGATGAGAGGTCGCGGGGTGTCACCTCAGCAGGACGGTTCGGCGCACGTCAAGGAACGCGAGATCGCGGTCGAGCAGCAGGCGGTGGACGCCGCGTACGCCCGCCTGGCGCAGATGCGCGAGCAGGCCGCGAAGCGCGTGCGCGAGAGCTACAAGGTGGCGCAGGGCGGGACCTACTCGGCGCTGGTCGACCGGGACGTGCAGGTCATGGAGGCCGCCATCTGGGAGCGGTCCCTGGAGAACGCCTACAACGAACTGGTGTTCGGCCGCCTGGACCTGCGGCCCGAGACCCCGGGCGAGGAGCTGGAGACCTACCGCATCGGCCGGCTCGGGGTCCGCACCGAGGAGCTGGAGCCGCTGGTCGTGGACTGGCGCGCGCCGGCCGCCGCCGCGTTCTACCAGGCCGCCCCGGAGGACCCCCAGGGCGTCGTGCGCCGCCGCGTGCTGCACTGCCGCGGGGACAAGGTCCTGGACATCGAGGACGACCTGCTCGACCCGGACGCCGCCCCCGACGGAATGCCGGTGGTCGGCGACGGCGCCTTCATCGCCGCGCTGGCCCGCACCCGCACCGGCCACATGCGCGACATCGTGGCGACCATCCAGCGCGAGCAGGACGTGGTGATCCGCTCGCCCGCCGACGTGAGCGTGGTGGTGACCGGCGGTCCGGGCACCGGCAAGACCGCGGTGGCGCTGCACCGCGTCGCCTGGCTGATGTTCCAGCACCGGCGCCGCTTCGGCAGCCGCGGCGTGCTGGTGGTCGGGCCGAACCGGCGCTTCACCGACTACATCGAACGGGTGCTGCCCTCTCTCGGCGAGGGCGGCGCCGCGCTGCGCTCGCTGGGCGACGTGGTGAACGGCGCCGAGGCCACCCGGCACGAGGACGCCGTCCGCGCGAAGCTCAAGGGCTCCCCGCGCATGGTGCGGATCCTGCGCAAGGCGGCGAACGACGCGCCCTGGGGCGCCCCGAAGGACGTGCGGCTGATCTACCAGGGCACGTTCTTCTCCCTGGACGCCCCGCAGTTGGTCGCCCTGCGCGAGCGGATGCTGCGCGGCGGCAGCCGGCGGCCGAACGCGGTGCGCGCCGACGTCATCCGCGCCCTGCAGGACGCCGCCTGGAACGCCTACCAGGACGCCAAGCGCGCCGCCGGCGACGCCTCGCCCTACGACGAGTACCCGGACATGCTCGAGGACGACAGGCGCACCTTCCTGTCCGAGCTGCGCTCCGAGCGGCCGTTCGCGGACTTCGTGACCGCCTGGTGGCCGCAGCGCACCCCGCTGGAGGTGCTGCGCTCGCTCGGCGACCCGGCGTACCTGGCCGAGGTCTCGCGCGGGGTGCTCAGCGCGGGCGACGCCGCGGTGCTGGCCGAGTCCTGGCGCGCGGTCGGGCAGGAAGGCGAGCCCGGCGCCGGGCTGTCGTACTCGGACGTGGCCCTGCTGGACGAGCTGGACTCGCTGCTCGGCGAGGGCCCGCGCACGGCGCGCGCGCTCGCCGCGGCGAACCCGTACGTCGTGGACGGCGTGAACCTGCTGACCGGCGAGGAGACCGACGACGGCTCCGATCCGGAGTCCGGCGGCTTCCGCGAGCTGTCGACCTTCGGCGACCGCGCGGCGCAGCGCGGCGTCTACCAGGACGAGCCCGACCCCGAGGAGTTCGGCCACATCGTCGTCGACGAGGCCCAGGACCTCTCGCCGATGCAGTGGCGGATGCTGGCCCGGCGCGGCCGGCACGCGACCTGGACCGTGGTCGCCGACGCGGCGCAGAGCTCCTGGGAGGACCTGGAGGAGGCGCGGCGCTCGATGGACCTGGCGCTGGGGACCTCCCGCGAGCGCCGGCAGTTCGAGCTGACCACCAACTACCGGAACCCGGTGGAGATCGCCGACTACGCCGCGACACTCCTGCACCGCTTCCTGCCCGACGCGCCGCTGCCGCGAGCCGTCCGTTCGACCGGACGGCCGCCGGAGTTCGTGGTGGCCGACGAGGCCGATCTGGCCGCTGCGGCCGGGGCGGCGGCCCGGCGGCTGGCCGGGGAGGTCGAGGGCACGGTCGGCGTGATCGTGCCGATGACCAGGCTCGGAGCGTTCACGGTGCCCGACGTGGCCGACCTGCCGGACCGCGTGCAGGTCCTGGGGTCCCTGGAGTCCAAGGGGCTGGAGTTCGACGCGGTGGTGCTGGTCGATCCGGACAAGATCGCCTCGGAGTCGCCGATGGGCCCGCGGACGCACTATGTAACTGCGACCCGAGCCACTCAATTGCTCGTCACAGTCTCGGTATCGGTACAGGACGGAACCACAGCCGGAGGTTAAGCGTCATCGAGAGTGGGTGGGGATCAAGCCGGACAGGGGAGCAGGACCGATGAGCGACGACACTTCCGGCATAGCCGACGACGAGACATCCGACGCGGCCTGGATCCCGAAGCACTCATCGGTCGCGCCCGCCGGGGGCAAGGACGGCAGGACCCGGCGGCGCGTCAAGCGCACCCTGATGATCCTGTCCGGGATGCTGGTGCTGGTCATAGGCGGGACCGTGGCCTACGCCGGCTACTGGTACTACCGCATCGACCACAACATCAAGGGCGCGCCGCTGCACGGCGCGGTGGTCCCGCCGGACCAGATGGGCAGCGGCGAGATCGTGCAGCCGACCAAGGATCCGTACGGCGACGTCCCGATCAACATCCTGCTCATCGGCACCGACGCCCGGCTGCCCGGCCAGGACGCGAGCCTGGGCGGCTTCACCGATCCCTCGGGCCGCTCCGACGTGGAGATGCTGGTCCACGTCTCGGCCGACCGCAGCAACGCGACCGTGGTGTCGCTGCCGCGCGACACCATGATCCCGATCCCGGCGTGCGTGGACGCCAAGGGCAACCACTACGCGGCGCAGAGCATCGGCATGATCAACTCCGCGCTCGCCGCCGGTCCCGGCTGCCAGGTGGACACCGTCGAGGAGTTCACCCACGTCAAGATCGACCACTTCATGATGGTCGACTTCGCCGGCGTGGTGGCGCTGACCAACGCCGTCGGCGGCGTCCCGGTCTGTGTGACCAAGGCGGTCAACGACCCGGACTCGCACCTGACCCTCCCGGCCGGCACCTCGACGGTCCAGGGCGACATGGCGCTGGCCTTCCTGCGCACCCGTGAAGGGTTCGCCGACGGCACGGACCTGTACCGCACCCAGGCGCAGCACCAGTACATGGCAGCCCTGATCCGCAAGATGAAGGACCAGGCGACCCTGGACAACCCGCTCCAGGCCACGCACCTGATGGACATCGCCTCCAAGTCGCTGACCGTGGACGACGACATAGCCAGCGTCGGGAAGCTGCTGGACCTGGCGAACACGCTCAAGAAGGTCCCGACCCAGAACATCACCTTCCTGACCATGCCGACCGTCCCCTACGCGCCGGACCACAACCGCGTGTCCCCGGACACCGACCTGGACGACCAGATCTTCTCCCTGCTCGCGCACGACCAATCGGTCACCGGCCCGAGCACGGTGGCCGCCACGGGTGCGGGCACCACGCCCGGCACGCCGTCCCCGACCCCGACGGCGACCTCCAGCGCGCTGAGCCCGAGCGCCGTCACCGACCCGATCATCGTCGAGAACGGCACGACCAACGACGGCCGCTCGCGCCAGCTCGCCTCCACCCTGCAAGCCGACGGCTTCAAGAACACCTCCGGCGTCAGCTACAACGGCGACGTCGACACCACGACGGTCTTCTACAGCAGTCCCGCGCACCAGGCCGCCGCGCAGGCGGTAGCCACCGCGCTCCAGCTGCCCGCGTCCGCCGTGCAGGCCGGCGGGGACGGCAGCGCGCCGATCGTGGTGCGGGTGGGTTCGGACTTCGCCAGCGGCGACGTGTACAACCCGGGCGCGGCTTCCTCCTCGAGCGCGCCGAGCGCGCTGCCGTCGGCGGCGCTGTCCAGTGCCGACGGGGAGAACGCCGCCGACCCGAACCTGTGCGTCTCGGCGGCTGGGTCGTGACGCGCTGACGGCTGGGCTCGGCTAGCTTCGCTCGGCTCCGCTCAGGCGGTGCGCGCCCTGACGAAGCCCTCGAGCTTGTCGAGGAGCGGGATCACCACCTCCCGCTCCTCGACGGTGAGACCCGCGACCAACTCCGAGTCGCGCCCGAGCACCGCGTCCACGGAACGCTCGATCACCGCGTGTCCGGCTGCCGTCAGCGAGACGGCCACCGCTTTGTGTCCTGAGCGATCGGGCGCCCTGGTGACCAGCCCTTCCTGCTCGGCGCGCGCGACCCGCTGCGAGATCGCCCCGGCGGTCACCAGCGTCCGCTCGGTGAGTTCGCGCGTGGTGAGGGTGTAAGGCGGACCGGAGCGGCGCAGCACGGACAGCAGGTCCAAGGTCGCCGTGTCGATCCCGGCGGCGCGCAGGACGCGGGTCCGGTCGTCGGTGAGCAGCTTGGCCAGCCGCACGATCGGGGTGAAGACCTCGATCGCGTCGACCGGGGTGCCCGGGCGCTCGCGGCGCCACGCCTCGGCGATCTCGGCGGCGGTGGTGCTCACGCGGGCTCCTGTCGGCGCTGTGTTCGGCTGTGTGCGCTGTGTGCGCTGTGTGCGCTGTGGTCGCTATGGTCGCTATGGTCGCTATGTTAAGGTCTAAATGTTTAGCTCTAAACATAGCAGGAGGGACTCATGACCCGCACCGTCCTCGTCACCGGCGGCAGCAGCGGCATCGGCCGCGCCGTCGCCGCCCGCTTCGTCGCCGACGGCGCCGACGTCGTCGTCACCGGCCGCCGCGCGCAGCTCGTCGAGACCACCGCTCAGGAGATCGGCGCCGCCGGCGTGGTCTGCGACGCCACCGACCCGCAGGCCGTCGAAGCCCTCGCAGCCCGCTTCGACACCCTCGACGTCCTGGTCAACGCCGCCGGCGGTCTCGGCAGCGCGCAACCGCGACCCGGTGCCGGCGCACTGGAGACCGTGCTCGCCGAATGGCAGGCCGACCTGGACGGGAACCTGCTCAGCGCGGTCCTCACCACCACCGCCCTCAAGCCGGTCCTCGCACCCGGCGGCACCGCCATCGCCATCGGCACGATCGGCTCCGAACGCCGAGGCGGCTCCTACGGCGCCGCCAAAGCCGCCCTCACCGCCTGGTACGCGATGCTCTCCGCCGACCTCGGCCCGCGCGGCGTCACCGCCAACGTGGTCTCGCCCGGCTACATCGCCGACACCGGGTTCTTCCGAGGCGCCATGACCGACGCCCGCGAGCAGACCCTCATCGCCGAGACCCACACCAAGCGCGCCGGCGCGCCCCACGACATCGCCGAGACGGTCTTCTTCCTCGCCTCCCCCGGCGCCCGGCAGATCACCGGCCAGACGATCCACGTCAACGGCGGCGCCTTCACCACGCGCTGAGTCCGAGCCGAGCCCGCGCCGAGCCCGAGCCTGCACTGAGCCCGAGCCCGAGCCGAGCCCGAGCCGAGCCCGAGCCCGCACTGAGCCCGCACCGAGCCCGCACTGAGCCCGCGCCAGACGCGTCACTAACCGCATCGCCGACCGCATCACCGCCCGCGGACCTGGCGCGCGCCGTTGATCGCGGTGACCTATCGTCGGCATCGATGACTGCCGCCGATTCCACTGATCCCGCCGACCCCGTGGCGTCCTCGGACGACCTCGCCCTGCTCCGCGCGCACGAGCCGATCCTGGCCTACACCAAGGGCGAGTACTTCCTGCCGACCGACGTCGAGCACTACATCGCCGCGGCCGGCCTCTGGCGCGACGGCGACAAGCAGGCCGAAGTCGTCCCGGCCGGGGAGCTCGACCTGGAGAGCCTGCTGGCGGCCTCCGAGCAGTACCCCGGCCGTCCTCTGTTCCTGCGCTACGTCCTCAAACCCGCGGGCGGCCGCGAGGTCCGCAGGTGGCGCAAAGCCCATCCCACCGGTATCCGCCGGACCGGCCGGCTGGCGGCCGTCGGCTTCGTCGCGCGCCTCATCGACGTCCTGCTCCGGCTGAGCCTGCTCATCCGCGGCACGGTGCCCGGCGGCGTGATGACCAAGGCCGCCGAGCAGTACCACGGCGGCGGCGGTGCGTCCGCGTCGCCGTACTACGGCCGCGTGCTGCGCGAGGGCGGCTACGTCATCCTGCAGTACTGGTACTTCTACGCGGCCAACGACTGGCGCTCCACCTTCGGCGGCGTCAACGACCACGAGGCCGACTGGGAGATGGTGACCGTCTACCTCGCGGAGGGCGCGCCCGCGATCCCCGACGGACCGCCCACGGTGTCCCCGCGCTGGGTCGCTTTCTCCTCCCACGACTACACCGGCGACGACCTCCGCCGCCGCTGGGACGATCCGGACCTGACCGTGGCCGGGGGCACGCATCCCGTGGTGTTCGCCGGTGCCGGCTCGCACTCCGGCGCCTTCCTCGCCGGCGACTATCTCGTCACCGTGAACCCGCGCTTCCTCGGGACCGCGACCCGCTGGTGGAAGCGCGGCGCGGAGCTGATGCTGCGCCGCGACCGCAGCGAGGACCACGGTTTCGGCATCCCCTTCATCGACTACGCCCGCGGCGACGGCGTCCGCGTCGGGCCCGGCGAAGACCGTGAGTGGCAGCCGGTCCTCATCGACGACGACACCCCCTGGGTCCGCGGCTTCCGCGGCCTGTGGGGCGTGGACACCCGGGACTGGGCCGGCGGCGAGCGCGCCCCGGCCGGACCGCGCTACGAGCGCGACGGCATGGTCCGCTTCTCCTGGGCCGACCCCCTCGGCTGGGCCGGGCTGCACAAGGTGCCCCCGAACGACACCGGCCTCGCGCACAGCCTGGAGAACCGCATCGCCGATCTCGACGTCCGCATCGCCGAGGCGGACGAGCAGACCGTGGCGCTGCAACAGGGAGCCCGGGACCGGCTCGCCGAAGTCCGCTCGCTGACCACGGAGTTCCAGACCGCCAAGACCGCGGCCGAGCGCCTCGGCGAGGCCGGCGTCGCCGAGCAGTCGGTGATGAGCCTGATCAGGGAGCGCACGGCCATGGCCGAGGAACGCGCGGTCCATGTGAACGTGCTCAAGAGCGGCGGTCCGCCGCTCCAGGACCCGCAGGCCCACGTCACCCGGCCGCACAAGCCCTACGACCCCGGCGACCGCAAGCACCACGGCATCCTGCTGCAGATCTGGGCGGCGGTCAGCGTCCCGCTGCTGTTCCTGGCCGTGGCGACGGTTCTGCTGCTGCCCGACGACCGCGAGAAGATCCCGACGCTGCTCGCGATCCTGGTGATCTTCGCCGCGCTGGAGGCTCTGGCCCGCCGCCGCCTGCTGACCACCGCCGTCAGCCTCGCGGTGATCCTGGTCGGCGCCGGCGTGGTGATCAGCGCGCTGGAGTGGACGGCGCGCCATGCCCGCGACGGGTTCCTGGTCGCGATGGGGCTCGCGGCGCTGGTGCTGCTGCTGGTGAACGTGCGGGACTTCTTCAAACGGTGAGGGCGCGGCGGCCTGTGTCAGCCATCGCCGAGCGCTGGCTGGAGAAGCTCCGTTCAGTGGATTCCCGCCACCGATTCCGACAGGCGAGATCACTGGATCCGGTGTCTGCACACCGGATCCAGCCTTGTCTCTACCTCTGGCCCACGCTCTGGCCCACGCTCGCCCCGACCCGCCGGCCTTACGCCGGGGTCAGCACCCGCCGGCCGTTGCGCTGTCCGTGCCGCACGGTGACGGCGCCGCGGTCGGCGCGCTCGGCCCGCTCGGCCAGCGCCGCGAACGACACCGCCGAGTGCTGCGCGGCGGGCAGCAGCGCAGCCTGCTCCGGCTCCAGCGTCTCCAGCTCGTCGCAGCCGTAGGCGCGGCACAACTGCAGCTCGGCGACGTGCACCACGTACCACCGCGCGTAGTAGCCGTCCTCTTCGCGCGAGACCAGGACCTGCTGCACGATGCCGGTGCGCTCCTCGCCGACGATCTCCACGCGGGCTCCGACCGGGTGGCCGGCGGCCCGGACGCTCGCGGCGACCTCGGGGTCCACGCGCTCGGCGGCCAGGGCGCGGGCCGTGTGGTCGGCGGCGTCGTAGGCGTCGGTCCAGGTGCGCCGCAGGTGGATCAGGATCCGGCCGATGGCCGCGGCGCGGGCCCCGGCCAGGGCCCGTTGTTCAGGATTGGCGTTGGGGCTTGTCGAGGCGGCGTGCCAGCGGGCGCGGGCCACGCAGGCGCGCTGCTCGATCTCGAAACGGTCCAGGCCGGCCAGCTCGTCACGGACGGCGTCGTAGATCTTCTCCAGGCGGCGGGGGTCCATCGGGGGTGCTCCTCAGCGGGGTCGCAAAGCTCACGGATCGGGGGTCGGCGCTCCGGCAAGGGCGTACGCAGACAACGTTGGCTGGTACGCCCCGGCGCATTCGGCTTCGGCGGCACGTTTTATGAACGCGGGGAGGGACCCGGTGCGTGAGCAGGCACAACCGGTAATCCGGGGTGCTGCGGACTGGTGCGGAAGGGCTGAGGCTGCGGTGGAGGCTCGGCCTCGGGAGGTCTGTCATCAGAGTTACCTCTACAGGACTACGGCGGCTGGAAGGTGCCCTCCGGATGAAGCGGGGGCGAACCCTCGCGTCGTTCCGTACCAGCGGGCTATCGGACGTCAGCGGCCGCACATTCGGCGCATGCGGCATACGCGGCCGGCCATATGGGCTTTCGTCCCATGGCAGGTCGCGCAGCACGTGATGCAAGCGCCGTTCATGGCTCTATTAAACCACGAGCCTCCCGGGGGCTTGTCAAGCGGCCCACGTCACAGGCGCAGGTCGGGCGGGCTTCTTCCGCTCGTTCAGCGCCTTGCCAAAGGCGGTGCGCATCCAGCCCTGTTCAACGGCGCGCGACCGGCAATGTGTCTAAGAGTATTGATTCAGCCCACTGAGTAACGTTAGAGTGGCTTGCCGGTTCCGTCGTATTTAGTGACGGCGGAGAGAGGTATGAGAGGTCATGGCAGGGACTGTCTCGAACATCGGCATAACACTCGCGATCCTTTCCACGTATCCGCCGCGACGGTGCGGCATCGCCACCTACTCGCGCGACCTGGCCGTCGCGCTCAACGATGCTGCTCCGGACGTGCGCGTGGAGATCTGCGCGTTGGACCGGGACGGACTGGCCTACCCCGCAACGGTGCGGACGGTGATCCGCCAGGACGAACGCCCCGACTACCGCAAGGCGGCCCAGCGGGTCGCCGCCTCCGGGGTCGGCGCCGTCGTCATCCAGCACGAGTTCGGGATCTTCGGCGGCCCGGACGGCGCCTGGATCACCGACTTCGCCGCCGAGTTGCACCGGCTCGGCGTGCCCTATCTGGTCACACTGCACACGGTGCTGTCCGAGCCGAGCCCTTCGCAGGCCGGCGCCCTGTACCGGCTGTGCCGCGACGCCGCGGCCGTGACCGTGTTCACCGGAACCGCGCGCCGGCTGGCGGTCGACACCGGGATCGCCCCGCCGGACCGCATCGTCCACGTCCCGCACGGGGCGCCGCCGCCGGGAAGCGGCGGGGACGTGCGCCCGGAAGTGGCCCGCGCGCTGGACCGGCTGGCCGGGCGGCGGCTGCTGTCCACCTTCGGGCTGCTGTCGCCGAACAAGGGTCTGGAGACCGCGATCGCGGCTCTGGGGCTGATCGCCGCGCGGCACCCGGATGTGACCTATCTCATCGCCGGCTCCACGCACCCGGAGGTCGCGCGCCAGGAAGGCGAGAACTACCGCGACAAACTGGTCGCCGCGGTGAAGTCCGCGAAGCTGGAGGACCGCGTGGTCTTCCTCGACACCTTTCTCTCCGACGCCGAGATCTCCGCGGTCCTGGCCCGCACCGAGATCTTCTGCACCCCCTACCGCTCCCGGGAGCAGATCTCCTCCGGAGCCCTCACCTTCGCCGTCGCCGCCGGCTGCCCGGTGGTCTCGACGTCGTACTTCTACGCCGAGGACATGCTCGCCGGCGGCGCCGGCATCACCGTGCCGCCGGAGGACCCGGAGGCGTACGCCGCGGCGCTGCACATCCTGCTGTCTGACCGGGACCGCCTGGAGCGCGCCAGGGAAGCCGCCAGGACCCAGGGCGCGGGATTGCACTGGACCGCGGTGGCCCGCCGCTTCGCCGGGATCGCGCGGGCCACCGCGGCCCGCCGGACGCGCCCGGTGCCCGACGCCGTGGCGACCGACGCCGCCGGCATGGCGCGGGTGGACGTGCCGAAGCTGAAGCTCACGCACCTGAACCGGATCACCGACTCCGGCGGGATCGTGCAGTTCAGCGACCGCGCCAAACCCGACCTCGGGTCCGGCTACTGCGTGGACGACGTCGCCCGCCTGGCGATCGTGGCGGCGGGCCTGTGCGACGTCCCGGTCCGCGAACTGAAGGGTGCCGACCCGCAAGATTGGCTGGACACCTCCCTGGGCTTCCTGGAAGCCGGCTACGACGCGGCCGCCCTCGGGTCCCGCAACATGCGCGACGCGACCGGCGTCTGGCTGGACGAGCCGCATGGCGGGGACCACGTCGGGCGGCTGCTGTGGTCGCTGGGCGACGTCGCCGCGGGTGCCGCAGTACCGGACAAGTGCCGCGAGCGCGCCGCGGCGCTGTTGGACGCGGCCCGGCCGTCGCTGCGGGTGCTGACGACCGTCCGCTCCACCGCCTACGCCCTCCTGGGACTGGTGCGCGTTCCGGAGCCCACTCCCGAGTTGGCGCTCGGCGTCGCGCGGCTGCAGGCGGCGTTCCGCGCCACCGCCACCGACGACTGGCCCTGGTTCGAGACCGAGCTCACCTACGACAACGCCCGCCTGCCGCAGGCGCTGCTGGCCGGCGGCGAGCGGGCCGGGGACGCCGGGATGGTCCAGGACGCTCTGCGGGCCCTGGACTGGTATCTCGAGCAGGTCGGGCTCGGGGAGAGCGATCCGGGGGAGGAGCCCGAGGGATACCTGGCTCTGGTCGGAAATCTGTGGCGGCGCAAGGGTGCGCTGCCACCTCGTTATGAGGGCGACGAGCAGCCGATCGACGCCGCCGCGGTCGTCGAGGCGTGCGTGGAGGCCTGGCGCGTGACCGGCCGGGAGTTCTACGCCGACCGGGCCCGGCGGGCCTTCGGCTGGTTCCTCGGGGCGAACCGGCTCGGTCTGCCGCTGTACGACGCGAGCAGCGGCGGCGGCCGGGACGGGCTGCGCGAGACCGACGCGAACGCGAATCAGGGCGCTGAATCAACGCTCGCCTACTACCAGGCGCTGCTGGCTCTGCGGTCCGCTGACCTGGTGTAGATATGTGAGGCCGTTTCTCCAGGCGTGGCTTGGAGATTCGGCCTCGTCCTCCACGGCGCGACCCCGTGCCGCACGTCGCGAGAGCGCTCGTGTGGTACGGGGTCGCATCCGTTGTGGGGGACCGCTCCGCGGTCGCCGGCGCGGCTCAGTAGCTGCGCTCCCGCAGTGCTGCGGCCAGCTCCACGGCCCGGCGCTCCTCGTGCAGCTCGCGCTCGGTCGGCGCCATCGCCACCACCAGCAGCATGACCGTGGTCACGATGCTGATTCCGAGCACCAGCGGCGTCAACAGCGCCGAAGCCGCCATCCCGGCCGGCGCGACCGGTGCGGTGGTGAGGCTCGACGGATCGGTCGCGGCCGGGCCGGTGAGGTGGAGCGCCGCGATGCCCAGGTAGTGCGCACCGGTGACGGCCGCGCCCAGGACGACCGCGGCGCCGACGGTGGAAGCCAGCCCGCGCACCCGCAGCGCGCACCAGAGCGCGGCGGCGGAGCCGGCCACGGCGACCGCCTCCGAGGCGGCGATCAGCCATACGGTGTAATGCTTCCCGGGAGCCATGTGCAGGGCCACCAGGCCCAGGCAGTTCACCCCGGCGATGCCCGTGCCGATGACGAGTCCGCTCAGCCACAGCGATCGGGTGTCGGCCTGGCGCCGCACCACCACGGTAAGGCCGAGGGCCACCACCGCGATCGCCGCGACCAGGCTCCCGACGGTCAGCACCGGGTCGAAGCGGATCTCCACGCCCGGTACCGTGAAGCCGAGGATCGCTATGTACTGCATGACCCATATGGCTGTGCCGCCCAGGGCCACCGAGGCCATCGCCAGCCATCGCGTCCGGGACGCTCCCTCGGCCGCCCGGGCGCGCGAGGCGCTCTGCAGCCCGATCATCGAGCCGAGGAACGACATGAAGAAGGCCAGCAAAGGGGTCAGCGGGCCGTAGGTGAAACCATTGACGTGCAAAAGCGCGCACCTCTTCCAAGCGTGGACGGACAGCGTCGTGGTGGCTGCCGTCCGTGACCTCGCAAGCAGGTGAGCAGCGGGTGATCCGTCAACGGCCGAGCAATCATAGAGGCGCCCCGCGGCTGCTCCGCACCGGATCCGGCCCACGACCGCCGCGCTGTGGCCTTCGTCACACAATCGGCCCTGGCGCCGCCATGGCCCGCAATACCGTGTGCGTGGCGGGTCGTGGCGAAAAGGGCGGGAGCTGCGATGGGAGACCCCTGTATCGAAAGTCCCTGTCGGCGCCCGCGTTAGCGTGTTGTCCAGACAGGGTGTGATCACGGGCGCTACAGTCGGTGCTTTCCAGCGGCGAACTGTGCCGTTTGCGAAGATCGAAACCTGTTCGCAACCAGACCACCTGCGAGGCAAAAGATGTCGACCCCGCTCGGCACCACCAGCCCCCACGGCGAACTGTTCCGCCGGGACCCAGCCAATCCGATCCTGACGGCCAACGACTGGCCCTACCAGATCAATACCGTGTTCAACCCTGGCGCCACCACGAGCCACGACGGCGAGACGGTGCTCCTGTGCCGTGTCGAGGACCGCCGCGGCCTGTCCCACCTGACCGTCGCGCGCTCCCCCGACGGGGTGCACGGCTGGCGGGTGGATCCCAAGCCGCTGCTGGCCGACGACCCGGCCGACCACACCAGCATGTGGGGCGTCGAGGACTGCCGCATCACCTTCGTGCCCGAACTGTCGGCGTACGTCATCTCCTACACCGCTTACGGACCCTCCGGCCCGTGCGTGGCCCTGGCGACCACCGAGGACTTCCAGTCGGTGGAGAAGCTCGGCGTGGTCATGCCCCCGGAAGACAAGAACGCATCGTTGCTGCCCCGGCGCGTCAACGGCGAGTTCTGCCTGTACCACCGCCCGGTCTCGGCCCGCGACGGCCGCGCCGACGTCTGGATGTCCCGCTCCGAGGACCTGCGCAAGTGGAGCAGCCCCGAGCCCGTCATGGCCGCCCGCGAAGGCGCCTGGTGGGACGCGGCCCGCATGGGCCTGGGCCCGGCGCCGATCGAGACCGAACACGGTTGGCTCGGCGTCTACCACGGCGTGAAGGAGATGGCCGCCGGCCCGCTCTACCGCGCCGGGCTGGTCCTGTTCGACCTCGAGAACCCGGCCAAGGTGATCCGCCGCTCCCCGCAGTGGGTGCTGGGTCCCGCGACCGACTACGAAACCCACGGCGACGTGCCGAACGTGGTGTTCCCCACCGGGATGATCCACGACGAGGAGACCGGCGACCTGCGGCTGTACTACGGCGCGGCCGACTCCTGCATCGCCATGGCGACGGCCTCGATGGACGAGGTCATGGACTACCTGCTCCAGTACGGCTGACGGACGGGTGACGGCGCGCTCCGGACACCCAGCCGGACGCGCCGGCAATACGAGCCGCTGGAACGCCGCGGCTGACTGAGCGGCCGATTACAGGGCCGACTACAAGACCGATCACAGGGCCGATTACGTGGCTTGGGTGCGCTCCGCCCAAGCCATCGCCACCAGAGCCGACGCCAGCAGGATCCCGAAAGCCTGCCAGGGATCGTGGTGCTCCAGGAGCGTCCGCTGCTTGTCGACCAGATCCGCGAACCACTGCGGGAAGTCATAGCTCGGCAGGTGCAGCCACCAGTTGTTCTCCACGATCCCCGCCACGAACGCCGCCAGCACGGCCTGGTAGGGCCGCGCCACGGCGGCGGTCAGCACCGCGACGATCGTGATCCACGGCAGCAGCCGGAACTCCACCACCATCGCGTGGTACAGATACGCCCACCCGTCTCCCACCACCGCCCGTTGAGGAGACGCTTCGCGTCGCGTTGCTGATAGGCCGCCGAGCTTCCACGGCTGATACCCCAACGCCCGGAACACCGGCCACGCCTTGCCGCCGCTCTGTGCGTGATCCCCGATCCAGAACGCGGCGAGCTGCCCGGCGGTGATGCTGAACAGCAGCGCCAGGAACGTCAGCACGATCGAGAGCAGCGCGAGCGCGAACTCGCCGCGCGTGTGCGGAGCGGGCCGCAGATGCGGGCGGTGGCTGCGTCCGGGGCGGATGACGGCGCGGGGGACGCGGCCTTCTTGGCGGGCGATGGCGGTGCGGATCTTGTCGATGTCGTGGTTCGCCATCTCAGGCTTGCTCCCAGTGGACGGCCACCGCGCCCCGGTGGAGTTGCTCCAGGGCCGCGCGCCAGCCCTCCAGGCGGGCCATGACGAGGTCGGGGTCGGCGGTGGGGTCTATGGACAGGAGGGCGGCGTGGAGGGCCGCTGGGGCGGTTCTGGGGGTGCTTGTGGGGGCGGCTCGGCGATTGCCTGCGGGGGCGGTGCGGAGATGGGCCCGCCCCACGCCGGCATGAGGAAGTATTCGTTCGAGGGCCGCTCGCGCAGTAGCCACCGGGTTGGCGGCAGCCGGCACGGCACACAGCCAGACGTCATCGCGATCGGGCCATGAGATGCGCACCGGCCCGATCGGCGCGGCGACAGTCGTCCCGGCGATGAGGGTGGTCGCGCGCCCGTCCTTCTCGATGGTCACGGTCCCCGACGAAGTCAGAGGCCTGATTTCCCCGACCTCGCCCAACGCCGAAGCGACCACCGGATCGATCTCCCCGATCTCCTCGCCCCGCCCGAGCGCGATGAGCATCGTCGACGGCACGAGCCCGAACGACATCGTCAGACCACTGATAACGGGCTCGAACTCCTCCAGCGTCGCCAGCACCGCGTCACCGAGTTCGGCAGCCTCCGGCGACTCGGATTCCAGATACGCGGCAAGGGTTTCCACGTCGATCGGCGGCGCGTGACGGACTTGATCGGCAAGGCTAGCGAGGGTCGTGCGGAGCGTTGCGAGCCAAGTCGTCGCAGCGGGGGAGGGCGCGGGATACAGCGCGCTCATCGCGAGTCTTTCAGTGCTCTGATGAGATCGATATCCGGTTCCTGGTAAGCGGACGGATCGGTACGTCCCTCGGGCTCGCCGCACACCGCGCAGTCACTCCGACTCGCCACCGACAGCCACAGCGACTGATACGCGTACTGCGCCGGCGCGGACCGCATCAGGTCGGCGAAGATCCAGTAGTCCGGCTCGTGACCGAAGACGGCGTACGTGGTCCCGGCTTTGAGGATGCCGTACGCGAAGCGGGCCGCCGCGGCGTCGTCATCAGGCGCGTGCAACAACCCGAGAGTCACCTTCGCCGCCACCGCCGCCACCTGATGCACATCAGCCAGCAACCCCGGCTCGGCGATCAACCGCCCGGTCCCGTAATCGGTCCGCGCGGCAACCTCCCCACTCCCCGTCTCCTGCAAATCAGCCCGCACCCCACCAGTGGCACACGCGAAGCAAGCACTCCCGCCGGCAGCAATGATCACCTCACCACCCCGAGCACCCTGATAAAGCCCAGGAAAAACCGCCGGCCGCCCAGCCCAATAAGCAAAATGCCCAACCCGAGCCTGAGCCTCCGGATCATCAGTGGCAACCACCACCACATCAGCCCCACCCACCAAAGCAGCCAGATCCACATCCCCATGCCGAGCACCGAAAACCCCCACCCGAGCCCTCGGATTGACCGCCAAAACCACCTCCCCAGCAGCCCAAGCCTTCCCCAACCCCACATCCGCAACCCGAAAACCACTCCGCCCCACATTGACAGCCTCAACCACATCAGGATCCACAATCACAAAAGCACCCACCCCACTCCGAGCAAGCACCTCAGCCATATAAGACCCCACCGACCCCGCCCCAACAATCAGCACACTCCGCCCAGCCAGCGACGGCGACAAAATCCCCTCACTACGCGCAAACAGAACCGCCCCCGGATCACGCCGACCCCCAGGCGCCCCGCCCGCATCCCCCGCGCCGGCTTCAGAACCCACCACGCCGCCCGCGTTCGCCCCACCATCCGAGCCGCGCCCGCCTTCAGCAGCACCCGCCGATCGCGCGATCTCGCCGCTGGCCGATCCCTTTGTGCCGCGCACATTTTCTGCGCCGGCCACTGATCGCGCGCCGCCGAATGCTCCCGCGCTCTGCTCATCTTCATCCGCGCCGCGATCACCTTCAGCAGTACCCGCCGATCGCGCGGCCTCGTCGCTAGCCGATCCCTTTGTGCCGCTCACATTTTCTGCGCCGCCGAATGCTCCCGCGCCGCCGAATGCTTCCGCGCTCTGCTCATCTTTATCCGCGCCGCGCCCGCCTCCATCAGCAGCCGCCGGATTCACTTCCGCCGCGGCGCCCGCGTCGTCTCGGTGCGACGCATCTCGCCCCTCGCGCTCCCTGGCGCGGCCGCGGCGTAGTGCCAGGACCGCGCCGGCGAGTCGCTCGATTGTCGGCAGCCCGAGATCCCACCTGAGTGCCAGCGGTCCGTCGCTCTGTTCCGGCAGCACTATCGGTGCCGTCGCCGGGAAGTCCGCGCCCAGCAGCAGGGTCACCGCGCCGAATCCCGGCAGCTGTGCCTGCGTGGCGAGCAGAGTGGTGCCCTCCAGCTCGATCGCCGCCGGGTCGCCCTCCGGCCGTACCCCGGCACGCCGCAGCATTCGCATCAGCGGCACCACCACCGGCCGCACCGGCGTCAGTGCGAAGCCGTCCGCCGCACGCTCCGCGCCGAAGAAGGAGATCCGCGCCGGTCCCAACCGCACCTCATGCCCGGCCAGCGGTGTGTCCACGTCGTGCGTCACGATCGGCGCCAAGTACCGCGCCAGCTGCGGATTCAGCCGCAGCGACTCCGCGTACTCAGCCTGATCCTGCGACGAGGGCACGGGCATTCCGCGCGGGTGCGAGTGCACGATCCCCTTGAACCGCGCCGCTGAGGCGGCCTCTCGTGCGCCGATCGCCGCGATCAGCCAGTCCGTGTTCTGGTAGCGCGTGGTGGTGGTTGCGGCGTCGGCGTCGTGGATGAACTCGCTGATGTAGTCCAGGCCTGGCAGCCCCAACAGTGCGCCGCCCTGCTCCGGCTCGACCGCCCCGATGCGCGCGGCGATCGCGTCCAGCACGAAGTCCGCCACCCGGACGGGGTTCAGCATGCACTCCTCCGAACCGTGGGCCTGGGAACGAGAATCGGGATGGGAACCGGTATCAGAGTCCGTACTCGAACTCGTTGTTCGTCGAGAAGGGGAACGGATACCCCGCCAACACCACATCCATGCCCGTGGCCCACAGCACCGACTTCGAGTACGCCTCCTCCAGCGTCGGCTGCCCCGAGCCGCCGGCCTGGCTCAGGCACAGTCGCCCGTTGGCATACAGATGCCCCGCGTGCGCGCCGACCAGACCCTCCAACCGTGGCTCGACCAGCTTGACCTGGTAGCTCGTCCCGTCGAAGTACGCGAACATCGTGTACGGCCGCCCCATCTGCGACAGGAAGCTGTAACACCACCCCCGCGCGTCCCGGTGCTCGATGAACTGCGTGTTCCGCGGCATGTGCTTGGCGGCCCACTGCAAGTCCTCGACCTCGCGCCCGCGCACCCGAGCGGCGAAAGTCCCGTGCTGCACCTTGCTCAAAGGGCGCCCCGTGGGCACCACCCCGGTATAGATCTCACCCTCGGACCCGACCGTGATCCGCGCCTTCGGATCCACCGGGTACTGATCACCCTGCTGCTGCGCACTGCGGATGATGTCCCGCAGCCGGTTCAGGTCGGTCCGTTCGACATCTGACATGGCTTACCCCTCGCACTGGCGCTTCTGTGCGTTTTTCAGGGTAGATCGGCGCGCGCCGTTAGGAAACAGGAAACAGCATCCGTCCCCCTTGTCCGGTCTGCACCGTGCCGGTAAGACGAATAAGAGGTCTTATATCGAGGGGAGCGGCTACATGGGGGATTCGTCACGCTTTGGCACCGAGCTGCGGGCCCGCCGCGTAGCAGCCGGGTTGTCGTTGGGCACCATGGCTGCCTACCTGCGCTACAGCAAGGGCTATCTCAGCAAGATCGAGACGGGCCGCATGCCGGCACGCCCAGACTTTGCACGGCGGTGCGACGCATACCTAAAGGCAGATGGAGCGCTCGCAGCGTTAGTGCCCGACCAGACGCCGGCTCCGAGGAGCTCTGCTACAGAGACCGACGTCCCTACCAGGTCCGGAAGCCCGGCCAAACCCGACCTCCACCAACCTTGGAGCTCGGGCTTCGACGGCGACGCCTACTCGTTCGCCGCCGTGCCCCGCCGAGACGTCCTCGCGGCCGGCACTGGCGCCGTGCTCGCTGTCGGTCTCGGCACCGGCCTCGCCCCGCGCTCGGCGGCGTCCTATGACGAGCACGCCACGCGCGCTTTCGAGACCCTCTTCGGCCAGATGCGGACGCTCGGCCAAACTGCGAGTCCCGCCGTCGTGCTGCCGACACTGGTGGCACAGACTGAGACATTGCGCGGCCTCGCCGCCCGTGCGTCCGCAGCCACGAGGAACCGCTTGCTCCGCCTGACGTCCCGCTACGCGGAGTTCACCGGCTGGATGGCTCAAGAAGCGGGAAGCGACTCAGGCGCGCTGTGGTGGACAGAGCTCGCTGCTCGCCTCGCCGACGCCGCCGGCGACACCACGCTCGTCGCCTACTCCGGCATCCGGCGTGCTCTCGTGGCGATGTACCGGGGTGACGGTGCGGGGACCGTGGCGGCGGCTCGCGACGCCGAGCACTCGCGCTGGTCACCCACGATCCGTGAGCAGGCTGCACGTCGCGCCGCGCAGGGCCACGCACTCCAAGGCGACTACACCGCGTGCCTCCGTGCTCTCGACCGTGCCCGTGAGTTGGGCTCCCTGGTCCCGGTGCCATCGCGATCTTCCACGTCACGCCCGACAGCCGGTTCGCTTTCGCCGACCGCGGCCACGGCCACAACCCGCGCGTTCACCATCGGCTCGACGACCATGATCGACCCGCTGGCGATTACCACCGGCTGGTGCCTGTTCGACCTCGGCCGGTGGGAGCAGTCCGCGGATTTTCTGGACCCTGCCGTTTCTGCCTTGCAGCCGGACGCCGTCCGTAACCGTGCTCGCTACGGAACGCGTCTCGCCCTCGCGCACGCGGCCCTAGGCGACCTTCCACGCGCAACGGCGCTGACGGCCAGCCTCCTCGACGCGGCTGACGCCGCCGACTCGGCGACCATCCGTACCGACCTCCGTCGGCTGTCCCGCACCCTCAACCGCCACAGCACCGACCCCGCGGTCCGCGCCCTCAGCCCGCGCCTGACCGCCTCGCTCTAGCCGCGCCGCGAAACCAGCCCGGCTGTCGGCGTCGCGCTACCCGTTTCACCGCTCTGGAAGGGACCTGCGACCATGCACGAAATCTTCGTCAACTACCGCACCAACGATGCCCACGACGCGGCCTTCGCCATCCAGGCTGATCTGACGCACCGTTTCGGCGCGGACAAGGTCTTCTACGCGTCCCGCTCGCTCAAACACGGAGTGCCGTTCGGTGATGCGCTGATCCGCGAGGCCGGCAAGGCGCGGGTCCTGCTCGCTGTCATCGGCTCGGAGTGGCTCAAACGGGATGCCCGTGGCCACCGTCTCGTCGATGACGAGAACGACTGGGTCCGGCGTGAGATAGTCGCGGCTCTGAACGCCGGCACTCACGTGATCCCCGTCCTCGTCGGGCGCACGACCGACCGCCTCCCCAATGACCTCCCGCCGGACATCAAGGACCTCCTGAACTTCAACTACCGCCGCTTCGACCACCGCGAGGCGGAAGCACAGCTGCCGCAGATCGCCGCCGCCGTCCAAGAAGTCGTCCCCGGTCTCATCGACAACACCGAGCAGAAGCCTGAACCGCCCTCCATGGCCGGAACCACCAGCACAAACCAGAGCGGCGGCTCCACGATCGGCACCCAGGGCGGCCGCAGTGTCAACGTCACCGGAGACCATCAAGGGGGCACTCACCTGTCCGGTGACACCCACGGCGACGTCCACATCTCCGGCGACCGCCGCGACGGCATCCACATCGACGGCGACCAGAGCGGCGGAACGAACTATGGCGGCGCCATCAACACCGGCGGCGGCACCTTCATCGGCAGCTCCCGGGGCAACGTCCACACCGGAAGCGGCGCGCAGTTCAACACGCTGCCGACGGACGACGACCCGGACGACGAGCAGTGAGTGCCGAGATCCACCAGGCACGGGGCAATCTTCACACCGGGTCGGGGAACCAGTGGAACCTGACGCTCCACACGGCCAAAGTGGCCGTGCGTCGCGGGGCGGGAGCGTGGTCGGAGTCGACGTTCGAGCACGTGAACCAGTGCTTCTTCGAACCCGATGGCTTCCAGGAGATCCAGGCGGCCATCGAGGAGCACAAGGTCGTCATCCTGAAAGGGATTCCCGGCTCGGGCCGCCGTTTCGCAGCTCTCAAACTGCTCAGCAAGAGCCAGTACAGCCCGGGTTTGTTCTATGCGCCCGTGGTTGGGAGCGGCGACGATGAATCGCTCTCCGGACTTCGGATCCAGCGGGGAGACCGCGTTCTCGTCGACCTCTCGACGATGGACGAAGCACAGTTCAAAATGGTCGCCCCGGAAGTCCAGCCCTTCGTTGAGACGGTGCAGACCGCGCGCGCCCGATCGGTGATCATCCTCCCCGACGCCTGCGAGCCGGAGCCGGACTGGCTGAAAATAGTTCGCCCGATCACCCGCCCCGATCCGGTCAAGGCCTATCGGAGGCATCTGAAAAGCATCGGCGTACTGGCCGACGCCATAGACGGGCCGGCGGTCCACGAGCACTTCAGGCACGCCCCGATGGCCGATCTGACTCGACTCATGCTCCTTGTGGTCGAGGCCCGGGATGCGAACCCCACGCTTGACGACCGCGCCTGGACCCGAGTCGCGCTCGAAGCGCTGCGTGCCGGACCTAAAGAAGTGGCCGCCATCCTCAAAGAGCTGAAGGCCGGCCAACAACGTGCGCTGCTTCTGGCATCGTCACTGTTCGCCGGCGGGTCCGCGGATGGTGCATGGCATGCGGCCAGAGTCCTGTTGGAGACCCTCCGCTATCCCAAGGACCCGGACCTTCCTCTGGATCGGTCCGACCTCCAGGAACAACTGGCGCTCTTCGGCGCCGGTATCGATCAGCATCGGCACATCCAGTTCCACAAGCCGCTCGATGCTGCGATACGCGCCTATATGTGGGACGGCTACCCGGCATTGCGCAACACGCTGGCTGAATGGATCAAAGCGCTGGGAAAGAACTGGAAATGGTCGCTCGCCGATGCCGAGCGCGTTGCTGCGCGTTTCGGCGAACAGCATCTGCGGACCAGACAGATCACCTCCATGGCGAAGCTGATCGCCGATCTGGCAGGTTCGGAAGCCGATGAGCCGATCCGGCAGGCTTTCGTGCTGCTCGAACTGGGCTTGAAGCACCCCGACCACGGCCGAGGGTTTCGACGTCAGATGTGGGAATGGGCCAAGAACCCGCCATCGGATGGTTTGGGCGAGGTGCTGATCCGGGCTTGTGTCGAAGTCATCGGTGACACCCATCCCGACCAGGCACTTGTCCGCCTGCATCATTTGGCCCGCCGATCAGGGCGGATCGGCGAGATGGCGTGTGAGACCCTGGCCGTTCAGCTCGCCCAGGACCGGTTGCTCCGCCTTATCCGTCTTCTTCTGTTCCGCATGGTCGAGCACCCGAACGACCGCGATCCCGCCATCTTCGTCCACGTCATTGATCCGCATCTGCTCATCGACTGGCGCGGCCGTGCGCGACCCCTTGCTGCGGAGCCTGCCGTCCGCACCCAACTCGCCCTGGCGTGGCGTGCCACGCTCGCCAAGCAGCCCCGAGGCTGGCAGGAGCAGCTCGATAGTTGGCTCATCGCCGCCGCCAACAGGTCGGGCAGCGAACTCCTCCTCGCCATCCTCGCCGAGGCTCCCGACGACCTCGCCGCGCGCAGCCGTCTGCACGCCGCCGCCGTTGCGTGGGCGGCGGCGCGAGGAGGCGCGTGGTCTGTCGCCGACGCGTTGCTGGAACGCGTCAATGACGCGCAGGGCTTCTCCTTTGTCGCCATGGAAGGGACCGATTGATGAGTACCGACACCAAGATCGTGGTGGGCGTCGTCGTGACCGGGTTGTCCGCCTGCTTGGCGGCGGTGGCCGCGCATGTCGGTTGGAGCTTTTGGCCCGCGCTGCTCGGGATTCCGTTGGTCTTTGCGGCCGTGGCGGTGGGTAGTCATCCGGGCGGTCGTTCCTACGATGCGAAGTCCGGGGACGATGCGTCTTACAACGGCTTCGCGCCTTCGGCTTCGTCGTGGACCGATGGCGGGCTCACGGTCTCGCCGCCCCTTTCTGTGATGCTGCCCGGTGTCGAGCACGAGTGCCCGCAGCCACGGATGCGGTTGCGCAGTGCGGCCGACGGCTACGATTTCCGCTTCGCGGCGACCGTCCGCTGGCGCGAGAGCGCGAACATGTCCCCGGTGGCGCACAGCGACCTGGCTGCCGTCGCACGCAGCGCGATCATCCGCCGCGCGGCCGATTTGTTGGCCAGCCGGGATCCTGGAGAAGTCGCGCTGGTAGAGGCGGAGCTCGCCGGTGCCCTGGGTGCGAGGCTTTCTGATGCCACCGGACTGCTCGAAGCATGGGCCGGCGACGTGTCCCTCACGCTCTCCGATGCCGACAGCGAGCGCATGCGCCGGCTCACCGAGATCCGCAAGGACGAGCAGGTGTGGGAATCAGAGCGTGAGTACGAGAAGCATCGGCGTGCCTACCTCGGAGGCGACGTCCTCAAGTCCGCGGGCAGCGCCGTCGTTTGGGCGTTGGCTCGCAAGGAGGACTCGATCGAGCGCGCCGTCGACCTCATCGGACCGCTTGCGCTGCTTTCTGCGGCAGCCAATGACACCGACGTCGCGCCGGTGTTCCGGCACCTCGTTGCCCCCGAGTTCGCTGCGCAGAACGGTCACGTTCCGAGCCCGCCAGACGCTTCAAACGACTACGACAACTATGGCGACGACGACGATCACGCCGACCCCGAACCCGCACGGGCAAACGGCGTCCCCCGGACGACACCCGACTACATCGCCGAAATGGCCGACCACCTCGGATTCACCAGCTCAGATCACCGAAACCTGTTCGTCGGCAACATCGTCAACGTCCTGAAATCCATGGAGCGGCCCGACGACGCCGAGTCGGTGCGCCGTGCCTTCTATCCCCAGCAGGACCTGGATGAGCCGTTGTTCGATGTCGGCGAGCCCGCCCCAGCCGCCAGCGTCGCAGACGGACCCGTCGCCGGCAGCAACGAGTTCTACGACCCTTATGAACCCTGACCGATACGAAACCCTGACCGATACGAACCCTGACTACCCCGCCACCAACCGCAACCCGTTCCGCCGCTCGTCCTCCGCCAGCAAGCGCTCCATCTTCGCGCGGGTGTCGGAGCCGGCTTGGGGGTTGTGGAGGACGATTCGGAGGTCCGCGCGGTCTGGGACGGCGAGGGTCACCGATTCGAAGTGCAGGGGTCCGACGCGGGAGCTCATCGACTTCAGGTTCACGCCGCTGTGTGCGACGCCTTGGCGGGCCCACAGTTCGGCGAACTCAGTGCTCTGCGTCAGTAGGTTCTCCACTACCAGGCGGAAGCCTTCGTCGCCGGGGGAGGCCGTCATCTCTGAGCGGTACGTCGCGACTACGCGGGGCGCGAGTTCCGTCCAGTTCTCCAGTGATTCGCGGTAGATCTCGTCGAGGAAGTACTGGTGGAGGCAGTTCCAGCCGGTCTTGGTGGTGTGCAGGGCCAGTTCTGCCGCGCGGTTGGCGACGACGATGTTCCAGTAGCGGTCGATGATCATGCCGGGGTTGGGGAGCCAGGTGTCCACGAGGTGGACCAGGGCTTGGTCGACCGGGCCGGCGGCGTCGGCGGGGGACAGGCGGCCGACGGGGGGTGGGTTGAGGCCGGCCAGGGCGTACAGGTGGCGGGTTTCGGGCTCGTCGAGTTTGAGGACGCGGCCGACTGCGTCAAGGACCTGCGAGGACACCGTGATGTCGCGTCCTTGCTCAAGCCACTGGTACCAGGAGGTGCCGACGCCGGCGAGGACCGCGACCTCCTCGCGGCGCAGGCCCGGGGTGCGGCGGCGGCTGCCGGGCGCCAGGCCCACCTCCTCGGGCGTGATCCGGGCGCGGCGGGCGACCAGGAACTCGCGCAGGTTCGCCCGCCGGACGGATTCGGGGTCCACGGGGACCGGGGTCGTCATCGACACAGCTTTCTCCCCTCAAGCACGCCGTACGCTCCAGTCCGGGGTCCGGATCCCGCTCGCGGTCCGCGCATTCGGCGCGCCGCCGGCTGCCAGGAGCTGCCGGACCCAGCCTGGTGTAAGGACCACCAGCATAAACAGGCGCTACCCACTTACGCTTCCCGCGCCGAATCCTGGATGGCATGACAGATGTCCTCGACCGGTCCACGCCGGCGGCACCCGAAGGTCCGGGCGGCACGGCTACCACCGCGAACATCACCGACTTCTCGACGACTTCCGGCTTGTCCGCCCGGGCCAAGCTTGTTCTCTTCCTGCTCTGCGCGGCGAACTTCATGGTCGCCGTCGACTTCTCCATCCTGAACATCGCCGTCCCCAGCATCGGCAAGGACCTGCACATCGCCGACGCGAACCTGCAGTGGATCGCCACCGCCTTCGCGCTGCCCTCCGGCGGCCTGCTGCTGTTGTCCGGCCGCGTCGGCGACCTCGTCGGACGCAAGAAGGTCTTCATCACCGGCACCATCTTGTTCACCTCGGCCAGCGTGATCGCCGCCATCGCGTGGGTCCCCGCGGTCCTGCTCGCCGGCCGCGCCCTGCAAGGCATCGGCGCGGCGATGATCGTGCCGACCGGCATGGCGCTGCTGACCACCTCCTTCCCCGAGGGCCCGCAGCGAGAGCGCGCCCTGGGCATCAACGGCACGCTGATGACCGTCGGCTTCACCGCCGGCATGGTCCTCGGCGGCGTGCTGACCCAGGCGCTGTCCTGGCGCTCCACGATGGTGCTGAACACCGTGATGGGAGCCGTCGTCCTGCTCGGCGCGCCGCGGCTGCTCACCGAGAGCCGCAACCCGCACGCCTCCCGCCTTGACGTCCCCGGCGCCGCGACCGTCACCACCGCGCTGCTGGCGCTGATCTACGCGCTGTCGACCGCCGCGCAGGCCGGCTTCGGACGCCCCGACGTCGTCATCGGCCTGGTCGCCGGCGTGGCACTGCTCGCGGCCTTCGTCTTCATCGAGTCCCGAGCCGCCGAACCGCTGGTGTCGCTGCGCATCCTGCGCCGCCGCAACGTCGCGATCGGCAACATCGGCGGGCTGATCACCTTCGCCTGCATGAGCGCGGTCGTCTTCCTCGGCACGCTGTTCCTGCAACAAGTGGAGGGCATGTCCCCGACCCTGACCGGTCTGGTCTTCGCGGTCATGGGGGTCGCGGCAGCGCTCGGCGGCATGATCGCCCCACGGCTCATCGGCCGCTACGGCGCCCGCACCACCCTCGTCGGCGGACTGATCTTCCAGGGCGCGCTGATCCTCCCGCTCGCCCTGATCGCCCCCGGCAACGGAACCGTCCTGCTGTTGACGATCGGCGCCGTCGCCGCCTTCGGCCACCTCGCCGCGGTCGTCTCGTACGGCGTCACCGCGACCTCCGGCCTCGGCGACACCGAGCAAGGTCTGGCGACCGGTCTGGTCACCACCTCGCAGCAGGTCGGTCTGACGCTCGGCATCCCGCTGCTGTCCGCCGTGGCCTCGGCGCGCAGCGACAGCCTGCGCACCGCCGGGCACAGCGCCAAGGACGCGCTCACCAGCGGCATCCAGCTCAGCATGGGCGCCGACGGCGTGGTCGTGCTCGTCGCCGCCGCGCTGGTCTGGTTCGGCCTGCGCGCCAAGACTGTGCGCGCTGAAACCGTGCGCAGCCAAGGCTGAACTCGCAGCACACCGCCAGAACGGCTCCGCCCGGCGGAGCCGTTCTCCGTCACGACCCCGGGACAACCACTTTCGCGTCTTCGCCCAGATAGGGCATGCTGTGGCGGGTGGGGGATCTCAGCGGCGTACCGGAAGAAGTGGCGGGCGCGGACGTGCCCGTCGTGGTCTCCTTCGTCAGCACCGCCCGCACCGCCGTCGTCACCGAACTCGGCGACGCGCTGGCGACGGTCCTGTGGGTCGGTGTCGTCGTCGCCGCGGGATGCGCTGCGGCATTCCGCGACGCGACCGTCGTCCTCCCCGTGGTTTCCGTCCTGCTCGTCATAGCGGTGGCCCTGGGCCATTACCGCAAACTGCGCGTCGCGGGACGCCTGCGGCCCGCGCCGGTGACGGTCGCGTTCGACGAAGACGGCGTCACCTACGCGGTGTCCGGCAAGATCGCCAAACTCCCGTGGCTCCAATGGCGCCGCGCCTACAGGCGATTCGGCATCTGGCACCTCAAGCTCACCGCCGCACCGACGCGCGGTTTGGCCTTCCCCGACAAGGTTTTGGAACCCGAGCAACGAGCGCGCCTCGTCGATCTCCTCGAAGACCACAACCTCCTGCGCAACGGCCGCCGCTACTAGGCATCAGCTGCATCAGCCCGGCATCGAGCTAGGCATCGACCGAGAGCACCACACCGGTCTTGATCGCCGTCATCAAAGCCTTGTGATCCACCCGGGTCTGATCGGCATACGCCACAGCCCACCGCCCCATCGCGCGGTCGAACGAATCCCCGCTCCCCAAGTACGCCGAAATCGCGACCCGGTCCCCGGACCGCGCATGCGCCCGCGCCAATGTCTGCCCGCACAGCTCCCCGTACGCGCGCAGCATCGTCTTGTCCATCTCCGGAACGTTCGCCGACCCCTTCATGTCACGCAGCTGCCGCACGTAGAAGTACCGCCCCGCCGGCCCGCTCGCCCACCCCAGGAAGATGTCGCTGGTCGCCTGCATCAGCCGCTGCCCGCTGACCACCCGATGCCCCTGGTGGTCATCCCGGCCGGCCTTCAGATACGGCGCGAGCACCGACTCCTCGGCCTCCTTCACCTGAAGGAACAACGGCGTCGCCGTCGTCTCGCCGAGCAGCAGCGCCATCGAGCAGCGCGTCCCCACACTGCCGACGCCCACCACCTTCAACGCCGACTCCACATACCGGAACCGCTCCAGCAGAGTCCTGCGATCCTCCTGCAACGTGGAGCGGTAGTCGGTGAACACCCGGCGGATGGTCTCCTCCTCGGCGTCCCGGTCGAATCCCAGCTCCGCGAACGGCACCAGCAGCGGCGGCTGGTAGCGGATGCGCGGCGTGCCGTCCGGTCCGGGACCGGTCAGCTTGCGCAGCGCTTGAAGATTCGTGTGCCGCTCGGCCTCGCTGAGCGACGCCTCGACCTCGCGGCGGCCCTTCGGGCGCTTGGCGAGCTGCAGCATCATCGTGGCGTCCACGCTCCGGTACCAGACGTCCAGCTCGCTCATCCCCGCCAGCCGCGCCATCGTCGCGCGGTAGGCCCGCGCCGCGTGGGTCGCGGCGTGCGAGCCGCACTCGTCCGTGAACCCGTTCTGCCGCGCGGCGACCGCGATGCTCGCCGTCAGCCGCTTCACGTCCCACTCGAAGGGCCCGGGCAGCGTCTCGTCGAAGTCGTTCAGGTCGAACACCAGCCGGCGCTCGGGGGAGGCGTAGAGCCCGAAGTTGGACAGGTGCGCGTCGCCGCACAGCTGCACGGTCAGACCGGTGTTCGGCGAGTGCGACAGATCGGCGGCCATGATCGCCGGGGCGCCGCGCAGGAACGCGAACTCCGAGGCCGCCATCCGGCCGTACCGGATCGGCACCAGGCCCGGCAGCCGCGTGGCCGCCTGCTTCTGCAGGATCGCCATCGGGTCCCGGCGGTCCGGCGGCGGCGTCCAGTCCCCGGTCGAGGAGCGCGTGATGAGCTTGCGGGCCGCACGCCCGGCCGCCACCCGCGAGGCCAGGCTCGAGTTCGTCATGCGTTCCACAGTGCTCTCCGGCACGGCCGCGCGCATGCCGATGCCCGGCCGGATCGGCTGATGAGGCGATCCGGCCGGGCATCTCACTCGGCGAAGAGGGGAAGTGGGGAAGAGGCGAAGGGAGCCGGGGTGTCAGTCCGGTCAGGCTCCGCTCAGCGCTTGGCCGCCATCCCGGCGGCCTGCTTGGGCAGCAGGAACGCCATCGCCAGGATCGCCACGACGAACACCACGTCCACCGCGTCCACCCAGCGCATCGCGGTCACGTAGCCGCCGAACCCGCCGGGGTGCGAGCCCAGCACGGAGAAGAACACCGTGCCCAGGATCGTCACGCCGGACGCGCCGCCGAACTGCTGCGCGGTGACCAGCATCCCGGAGGCCGCGCCGGCGTTCTTGGTCTTGATGCCGGCCAGCACCGAGCCCACCAGCGAGGGCAGCACCAGGCCGTTGCCGGCGCCGACCAGGATCATCGAGGGCAGCAGCTGCCAGGACGCCAGGTCCGCGCCCCGCCAGGCCAGCACGATCCCCAGCAGCACCAGTCCGGCGGTGCTCAGCCCGGCGCCGATCGCGATCACCCGGGCGCCGTAGCGGCCCGAGACCTGCCGCGCCAGCAGCGAGGTGACGGCGAAGGCCACCCCCAGCGGGCCGAACAGCAGACCGGCCTTCACCGGGCTCATGTGCATGCCGCCCTGCAGGAACAGCGTCATGGCCAGCATGAACCCGCCGAACATGGCGAGCATCAGCCCGGACAGCGCCAGGCCCACGCTGAACGTGCGCTCCTTGAACAGCGACAGGTCCACCATCGGTGCCCCGCCGACCCGCGCGAGCCGCGCCTCCCAGCGCATCGCGACGATCATCACCGGGACCGAGCCGACCAGCGAGACCCAGGTCCAGACCGGCCAGCCCTCGGTGCGGCCCAGGATCAGCGGCGCCAGCGCCAGACCGATGCTCAGCGCGATGGCTATCGCGCCGACCGGGTCGAACTTGGGACGGTGCGTGCCCCGGGTGTCCGGCAGCCAGCGCAGCGCCAGCAGCACGGCGATCAGCCCGATCGGCACGTTCACCAGGAAGATCGGCCGCCACGTCCAGTGGAAGATGTTGGCCTCCAGCAGCACGCCGCCGAGCACCTGCCCGGCGACCGAGCCGGTGCCGATGGTGGCGCCGAACCACGCCATCGCCCGCGGCCGCTCGTGCACCGGGTAGATGACGTTGATCAGGGCCAGCAGCTGCGGCACCATCGCGGCCGCGGTCGCGCCCTGGACCAGGCGCGCGACGATCAGGATCGTCGAGGACGTCGCGACGCCGCAGGCCAGGCTGGCCAGCGTGAACGCGGCCATCCCGCCGACGAACATCCGCTTGTAGCCCAGCAGGTCGCCCAGCCGCCCGCCGGTGATCAGCCCGGCCGCGTAGGCGAAGCCGTAGCCGCCGACGACCAGCTCCAGGCCGGCGTCGGTGGTGTGCAGGTCGTGCTGGAAGGAGGGCGCGGCGACGTTGACCACGAAGTAGTCGAACATCGCCATGAACATCGCCGACAAGATCACCGGCAGCATGCGCCAGCGCCGCGGGTCCGGGGAAGAATCCGGCGACGGCGTGGTTGGTAAGGGGGTGAGGACTTCTTCCGTGGTGGCTGACACCGGGCACCATCCGCTTCGCTCGAGGTGACGCTGAGTGAGGAAAACAGTTCGACGTTCATCGAACCGTTCGACTAGTATCGAACTGTACGACGACTATCGAACTCAAGGCAAGCGGGTTTAGGCTGTGGCAATGGACACCCAGGTCGAGCAGTACGAACTGACTCATCCCAGTGAGGACGCCGTGGAGTTGACGGCGGTGCTGTCGGCGCTGGCCGAGCCGGTCCGGCTGACCATCGTCCACACCGTCGCCGACTACGCCGCCGAGGGCGGCATCGCCTGTCTGGACGTCTGGGAGAAGAGCGGGCTCACCGCCACTAAGTCCACGATGTCGCACCACTACAAGGTGCTGCGCGAGGCCGGACTGGTCGTGATGTGGTGGGTCGGCGCCAAGAAGCACGTCCGGCTGCGCCGGGAGCTGATGGACGTACGGTGGCCGGGACTGCTGGACGCGGTCCTGGCGGACACGAAGGCGCCGCAGTCCGTCCACGCGCACGAGAAGCGCTAGGACGGACGCGGCGCGGCCCGTACAGACAGAAAGCTGAGCGGCGAGGTGCTCAGTGGTGCATCGCGGCGCCCTTGAAGGCTTTGTCGACCGCGTTCTTGGCGCCGTAGACCGCGATCCCGACCAGATCCAGATCGTCGCCACGCACAGCGCGCACCGCCGCGCGATTGTCGGTGTCGTTGCCGGTGCGGAACATGTCGCCGGTGAACACCGCGACAGCCAGCCCGCGCGCCAGAGCCTTGCTCCGGGCCGCGGTCAGCAGTTCTTTGCTTCCTTCGAAGACGAGAACCGGCTGGCGGAACTCCGAGAGATACGCAGTGTCGTCCGCGTCCCGATAAGCCTCGCCGATGACCTCGGGGTGAGCCGTCCCGATCCCGCTGACCAGGAACGCCGTGACGTTCAGCCGCTGCCACACCGCGAGGTCGTCCCGCAGCAGCACGGCGATCTTCGTGTCGAACCTGACTGGGGTGGCTTCAGCGTCTTCGACGGTGCCTTCAGGAGTGCCCTCGTTCATGATCCGAGGATTCCCGGCGGCGCCGTGGCGTGTCTTGAACGCTCGTGCGCCGCCGGGAGGCGGCCGGGATCAGGACTCGGAGACCAGTCCCGCCTCGCCGGACTCCTCGGTCGCCGAACCGGCCGCCGTCCCGGTGCCCGCCGGCGCCGCCTGGGCCGGGACGGTCGTCGCACCGGCCGTCTGCTCGGCGCCGCTCGCGGACATCTTCCCGCCCCGCAGATCACGCTCGATCTGCTCCAGGCTGCGGCCCTTGGTCTCCGGGATGTAGAACCGCGCCAGGAGCAGCAGCACGATGTTGACCCCGGCGAAGACCCACATCGCGCCGCCGATCCCGAGGTTGCTCTTCGCCGACATCGTCGGGAAGACCGCGGTGACCAGACCGGTGGCGGCCCACAGCACCGTGGTCGCCACGGCGGTGCCGGCCGCTCGGGCGCGCAGCGGGAAGATCTCGCCGATCATCACCCACACCGTGGCGCCCCAGCCGAGTTCGTAGCCGGCCAGGTAGAGGATCAGGAAGACCAGCGTCAGGGTGCCGAGCGTGTCCTTGTCGGTCACGTTCTTGATGACCAGGCCCGCCGCGAACAGCGAGACCACCATCACCGAGGCGCCGATCATCAGCAGCGGCCGGCGGCCCCAGCGGTCGACCATGAACAGTTCCCACACCGTGAACAGGAACTTCACGACGCCCAGCACGACCGCCGACAGCAGCGCGGTGCGCGTGGCGAAGCCCAGCGACTTCAGCATCGTCGGGAAGTAGGCGTTGATCGCGTTGACGCCGGAGAACTGCTGCCCGATCGCCAGGATCAGCGCGACCAGGACCATCGGCCGCACCCAGGGCTGCCACAGGTCGCGGATCCGGCCGCGCTCCTCGCTGTCGCGCCGGATGACGTCGCGGATGTCCTGGACCTCGGCGTCCAGTTCCGCCGCGGTGGCCGAGGGCAGTGTCGCGGACAGCACGGCCCGGGCCTCGGCGTCCCGGCCCTTGCTCAGCAGCCAGCGCGGAGTCTCGGGCAGGATCGTCAGCCCGGCGAGCAGGATGACCGCGGGGACCAGGGCCCCGAGGAACATCCCCTTCCAGTTGTTGTGGCTGGACAGCGCGTAGTCCACGAGGAACGCGATGAGGATGCCGGTCACGATGAACAGCTGGTTCAGCGAGCCCAGCGCGCCGCGCACGCGGGCCGGCGCCAGCTCGGCCAGGTAGGCCGGGACGGTCGCCGAGGACAGCCCGATGCCGATGCCGATCACGCCGCGGGTCAGCATCATCACCTGCCAGCCGCCGGCCAGGACGCAGGCGACGGTGCCGATGATGACCACCACCGCGGCCGCCATGATGGTCAGCCGCCGGCCGGCGCGGTTGCTCAGCCGGCCGGCCAGCATCGCGCCGACCATCGCGCCGACCGACAGGCTCGCCGTGATGGCGCCTTTTTGGAACGCCGTCAGCGACCACTGTTTCGCGAGCAGGACCAGGACGCCGGCGATGACACCCAAGTCGTAGCCGAACAGGATGCCGCCGAAGGCGCCGAATGTGTACAGGGTCACGCGGTTCACCGGCCGGCGCGCGGCCGGTGCTGCGGGGGACGCAGGATTCGCCATGGCGGGAACCGTGGCACTAGTAAAGGAGACTGACAAGATCCTCGGCGGTAACGATTCAGCAACATAGACGTCGTTCACATACAGGAACGCCTAGCGCGCTGGATTCAGATGCAGATTCAGCCCAGGTTCAGACTCGGGTTCAGCTTCAGGTTCAATACAGGTCAACGAATCCCGGCGCGCCGCAGCTGCTGGCTGAGGTCCTCGGCGACGTCCCGCAGCAGCGCCCCGACCCGCTGCAACTCCGCGTCCGTGACCCGCTCGCCGGGCATCGAGCAGCTCATCGCGTCGGTGCCCGGGATCCGGTAGGGCACCACCGCCGCGACGCACGCCAGGTTCGGCGAGCTCTGCCCGCGCTCGGTGGAGTACCCGCGCTCGCGGATGAACGCCAGCTCCGAGCGGAGCGCCTCGCGGTCGGTGATGGTCAGATCGGTCAGCGCCGTCAGGTGCTTGGGCAGCACCCCGGTCAGCTCGTCGTCGGCCAGTTCGGCCAGCAGTACCTTGCCCAGCGCCGTGGCGTGCGCCGGCAGCGTCCGCCCGACACGGGACACAAGATGCGCCGACGTCCGCGACTCGCGGGTCTGCAGGTAGACGATGTCCGGGCCGTTGAGCCTCGCGAAGTGGCAGGTGTAGCCGATCTGGTCGCGGATCTTCTCCAGCGCCTCGGTGGCGTACGGCATCACCGGATCGCGGTCCAGGTACGCGGTCCCGCAGATCAGAGCCTTGACGCCGAGCCGGAACCGGGTGCCGGCGTCGTCGGACTCGATCCAGCCGACGTCGCGCAGCGTGCGCAGCAGCCCGTGCAGCGAGGAGCGCGGGAACCCGGTGAGGTGGTGCAGATCGGTGAGCGAGAGCCAGGAGTGGTTCGAGCCGAAGGCCTCCAACAGCTCCACGGCCCGCCGCGCCGACTTCACTCCCGCGGAGTCGCCACCGGTGCCGTCGAGCGCGCCGTCCTTGGTCGTGGCGGCGGATCCCACCGCAGGTCCGCTCGTTATGCCGATGTCGGCCATGGGACTCCTTCGTTGACAGGTCTCCGGGTCCACAGTACCGGCTGCGGCGCTCTTCAGATATCTGATACCGCTTCACATATCTGAAATGTCCGCTTTGGCGCCCCGGCATAGGAACGCGAGAGGGGGCGCCGCCGACAGCCACGGTCCCCTTGACCGCTCGGACGTTCTTCACTACCTTTCCAGCATCTGAGTTCGTTCACCCTTCTGTATTTCGTTCACATCCGTGAACACCTCCGTTGAAGCCGAGGGCCCCATGCGAACCGTGACACCCCGAACAGCGAGATCTTTGTGCGCCGTGGCAGTCGCCGCCGGCGTCGCGATATCCGGCAGCGCGTGCAGCAGCAGTTCGAGCAGTTCCTCCGGCGCGTCCACGTCCAAGAACGCGGCGGCGGCCGGCACGATCAACGTCTGGATCCGCGGCGCCGGCGACTCGCCGAAGGCGTACCAGAAGATCTTCGACGCGTTCACCGCGCAGACCGGCATCAAGGTCACGATCGGCAAGGCCACGCTGACCGACTTCGAGACCGCGCTCACCGCCGCCGCCTCGGCGCACCAGCTGCCCGACATGGTCGTGGACGACGCCGCGCAGATGGGCAGCTTCGTCTCCCAGGGCATCGTCCTGCCGGTCGCCAAGAGCAGCTTCACCGGCGCCGACCAGCTCACCGACCAGTCGTGGGCCTCGGCCACCGATCTGAAGGGCCAGGTCTACGCCGTGCCGTTCTCGGCGCAGGCCAACGTTCTGCTGATCCGCAAGGACTGGCTGGACAAGCTCGGCCTGCAGCCGCCGAAGAGCTGGGACGACCTGGCCAAGGTCGCGCAGGCCTTCACCGCCAAGGACCCGGACGGCGACGGCAAGAACGACACCTACGGCCTGGCCGTCCCCGGTTCCACCTCGCGCGGCTACACCTCGTGGTTCTGGTCCACGTTCCTGTACTCCGCGGGCGGGGACTACCTGAAGGCCGGCGGCGGCAAGTTCACCGCGACCGTGGGCTCCCCGCAGGCCGTGTCCTCGGCGCAGTTCCTGGAGGACCAGGTCTGCAAGAACAAGGACGTGCAGCCCTCGGCGCTCGGGGACGACACCACCGCGACGAACAAGGCGTTCCAGACCGGCGTGGCGGGTATGTACCTGACCGGTCCGTACGCCTACGCGACGATGGACGCCACCGCGGTCAAGGGCAAGTACATCGTGGTCGCCCCGCCGACCGGTCCCGACGGCACCGCCGGGACGCTCGCGGAGGGCACCGACATCTTCACCATGGCCGACAGCAAGCAGGACGAGGTGACCAAGCTCGAGGAGTTCATGGTCACCCCGGACGCGCAGAAGCTCGGCATGAGCGCGGTCCCGACCGCCACGATCGTCCGGCTGCCGGTCAACAAGACCGTCGACGCCTCCGCGGTGCACGGCGACGACCCGCGCTGGCAGCTGGCCCAGCAGGTCTACAGCAGCTCGGGCCACTATGAGTACGACAACGCGCCGAACTGGACGCAGCTGCGCCAGAAGATGTCGGACGACCTCAACAAGCTGCTGTCCTCCTGCGGGAACGTGCAGACCGCGATGACCTCGATGAACGCCGACGTGGCCGCGCTCCTGAAGCAGCAGGGCGTCGGATGACGACCGAAATCCGGAACCCGGTGGCGGCGGACAGCGTGCTGTCCGGCCGCCGCCGGTCCGGCGCCCTTCCCGGGAAGCCGTTCTGGCGGCGGTTAGGGCCCTGGCTGTACCTGTCGCCGCTGCTGCTGTTCATCGGCGTGTTCAAGGTGTGGCCGACGGTGTGGGGCGTCTACCTGAGCTTCTTCCACGTCCGTCCCTACCTCGGGAACCAGTACGCCGGAACCGCGAACTACTCCAAGCTCTTCTCCGACGCGGACCTGCGCACGGCGGTGGTGCACACCCTCCTCGACGCGGTGTTCGCCGTCTCCGGCTCGATCTTCGTCGGCTTCTGGCTGGCGGTACTGCTGCAAGGGCCGGCCCGGCACATCAGGATCCTGCGGACCGCGGTGTTCCTGCCGACCGTGATCGCCATGGTCGCCGCCGCCGAGCTGTGGACGACGCTGCTCTACCCCTCGCCCTACGGCTCGGTGAACTCGCTGCTGGGCAAGATCGGCATCGGCCCGGAGCCGTTCTTCGAGAGCCCGCACTCGGCGCTGGCGTCGGTGATCCTGATGCAGATCTGGAAGAACGCGCCCTACGACATGGTCATCTTCGTCGCCGGTCTGGCCTCGATCGACCGCGAGATGTACGAGGCCTGCGAGATCGACGGCGCGAGCTGGGGACAGCGGCTGCGCTTCGTGACCCTGCCGGCGCTGCGCCCGATCACCACCATCGTGCTGGTGCTCGGGATCATCAGGGGTCTGCGGGTCTTCACCGACATCTGGGTCTCGACCAACGGCGGCCCGGCCGGATCCTCCGAATCGGTCGTGACCTACCTGTACCGGCAGTTCAGCCAGAACAACGACACCGGGTACGCCGCCGCGATCGGCACCGTGCTGCTCGTGGTGACGATGGCGCTGACCTGCCTGATGCTGCTGTGGCGGAGGCGCAGGGAGATATGAGGATCCGTACCAGAGCCGGCGTCTGGCTGCTCTACGCGCTGGTCGCGTTCGTGTTCGTCTACCCGTTGTGGACGGTCGTGGCGACCGTGTTCTCCAAGCGGCAGGCCAGACTCGGCGCGATGATGAACGTCCCGCACGGGCTCACCGGCGCCAACGTCTCCCAGGCCTGGCACCTCGGCGTGGCGCGCGGCCTGCTCAACTCGCTGATCGTGGTCGCCGTCGGGCTGACCCTGCAGCTGACCGTGTCCTCGCTGGCCGCCTACGCCCTGGCCCGCAAGCGCTTCAAGGGCGCCGGAGTGGTGATGCTGGCGATCCTGGCCACCATGATGATGCCCGAGGAGGTGATCGCGGTCCCGCTGTTCCAGGTGCTCGGCAAGATCCACCAGCCCTTCACCGGCGGGACGCTGGTCAACTCCTACGGCGGGCTGATCCTGCCGCTGGTCGGCTGGGCGCTTCCGGTGTACGTGCTGACCGGCTTCATGAAGCGGGTCCCGCTGGAGCTGGAAGAGGCCGCCCGGATCGACGGCGCCGGCGACTTCCGCATCTTCTGGCGCATCGTGCTGCCGGTGTGCCGGCCGGCGCTGGGCACGTGCGCGGTGTTCGGGTTCCTGATGATCTGGGACCAGTACCTGCTGCCGCTGCTGGTGTCGCAGACTCCGAAGATGGACACCCTGACCGTCGTCGTCACCAGCCTGCAGTCCTCGCAGGAACAGGGCGAGGGGGTGCGGCTGGCCGCCGTGCTGATCCTCGCGGTGCCCGGCGTGCTGGTCTATCTGGCCTTGCAGAGACTGTTCGAACGCGGCCTGCTCAGCGGATCGCTCAAGGGATAAGGGTACTGATGCAATCACTCGTGGACCGGCTCGACGGCTTGCTGTTCTTCCCCGTCACCCCGTTCGCCCGCGGCGCCGGGGACCGTCCCGGAGGCGTGGACCTGGAGGTGTACCGCGAGCACCTGCGCTCGCGGCTGGCCTTCCTGGACGCCCCCGAGCGCCCCGGGCCCGCCGCGGTGTTCGCGTGCTGCGGGACCGGCGAGTTCCAAGCGCTGGACGTGGACGAGTTCGCCGAGTGCGTCCGGGCCGCCGCCGAGGTCGCGGCCGGGCGGGTGCCGGTGGTGGCCGGCGTCGGCTACGGCGCGGCGCTGGCCGCCTCGTTCTCCGCCGCGGCCAAGGAGGCCGGCGCCGACGGACTGCTGGTGATGCCGCCCTACCTGGTCGCCGGGGGAGCCGCGGGCCTGCGGGACCACTACACCGCGGTGGCCGAGGCGACCGACCTGGACCTGATCATCTACCAGCGCGACAACGTCACCTTCACCCCCGAGGTGGTCGCCGACCTGGCCGAGGTCCCGAACATCGTCGGGTTCAAGGACGGCAAGGGCGACCTGGACCTGATGCAGCGGATCGTCTCCGCCGTCCGGGACCGCCACGGCGAGGGCAAGCTGATGTACTTCAACGGTCTGCCGACCGCCGAGATGTCGCAGCTCGCCTACGCCGGCGTCGGCGTCCCGGGGTACTCCTCGGCGGTCTTCTGCTTCGTCCCCGACGTCGCGCTGGCCTTCTACCACGGCTACCGCAACGGCGACACGAGCCTGGTCAACGCGCTCCTGGACCGGTTCTACCGGCCGCTGGTGGAGCTGCGCGCCAAGGCTCCCGGCTACGCTGTCGCCTTGGTGAAGGCCGGGGTGCGGCTGGACGGTCTGGACGCCGGTCCCGTGCGGCCGCCGCTGACCGAAGCCGCCCCGGAGCACGTGGCCCGGCTTCAGGAGTTGATCGACGAGGGACGCCGGGTACTGACCGGGCACGGGATCGACACGCTGGCGTAAGGGTGGAACAACAGATGTCTGAGACAAAGCTCGGCCGGATCCTGATGACCGGAGCGGCCGGCGGGGTGGGCACTTTCCTGCGCGCCGGACTGCCTGGCCTCGGCTGGCAGGTGCGCGGGTTCGACCTGGTGCGGCCGGACGAGCCCGGCGCCACCGAGTGGGTCGTCGGCGACGTCGGCGACGCCGCGGCCCTGGACGCCGCGATGCGCGACGTGGACGTGGTCATCCATCTGGCCGGCATCCCGGTCGAGGACCGGTTCGACCGGATCCTGACGAGCAACATCGACGGGACCTACAAGGTGTTCGACGCCGCGCTGCGGGCCGGCGTGCCGCGGATCCTGACGGCGAGCAGCAACCACGCCGTCGGGTACCACGAGCGCGCGTGGTACCGCGACGCGCCGATCGGCGTGGACGTGCGGCCCAGGCCGGACACGTACTACGGCGTCTCGAAGGTCTTCATGGAGGCGCTCGGGTCGTTCTACGCCGACCGGCACGGGATGCAGGTCGCGTGCGTCCGCATCGGCTCGTGCTTCGAGGAGCCGAGAAACCGCCGGATGCTCGACACCTGGCTCAGCCCGGCCGACGCCACGCGCCTGTTCCACGCCCTGGCGAGCGCGCCGGAGTTCGACTACGAGATCGTGTACGGGATCTCGGCGAACAAGACCGGCTGGTGGGACCTGGAGCCGGCGCGGCGCCTCGGCTACGACCCGCAGGACGACTCCGACGCGTTCGCCGAGAAGATCGAGGCCGCCGCCGACGGCGCGCCGGACCCCGAGGACCCGGAGTACCGCTATCTCGGTGGGCGCTTCACGTTGGCCGTGCCACCCCAGGAGTAGCCCGGTACGACGGCACGGGGGAGGGCGGCCGGGCGACCGGCCGTCCTTCTGTCACGAACGCGACCAGGAGCGCGCACCGCGCCTCGGCCGGGATCAGCGGCAGGATCTGCGCCTCGGAGCGCGCGCCGTCCAGCACGACCAGCATGCGGCGTCCGGCCAGCGCGCTGCGGAAGGCCGCCGCGAGTTCGTCGACGGTCGCATCGCTCGGCCGCTGCGGGGCGTCCAACGATCGCAGGAACCTGCGAAGCACGGCAGCCGGGGCGACCGGCGGGGTGCCGTCGAGGCGCGCGTAGAGCTGTCCGTCGGAGAACTTCGCCGAAGCGTGGTGTGCCGCGCGGATCGCCACATCGGAGCCGTCGACGCGCACCATCGCCGCGCGATAGGGCTCCGTCGGTCCCGCGACCAGTTCGGCCACGACTTCGCGGACGTCCAGGGTGCGGTGGCCCAGATCCGGCGGCAGCTCGCGCGGGACCCAGGCGCCGGCGTGGATGGAGCGGGCTTCGGCGCTGACCGTGGCGACCGCGTCGCCCTCCACGCTTCCGGTGGCTACGTTGCCGAGCGTGCCGTCCGCCTCGGCGTCGGCGTCGCCGACCGCGCGCCGTACGGTCCCCATCAACCGTGCCCGCGGTACCTGGAGCGCGTCGGCCAGCATCTGCACGGTGGTCCTGCGCGGCTTCAAGGTCCGGCCGCGTTCCAGGCTGCGGATCGCGCGCGTGCTCAGACCACTGGCATGCGAGAGCTCTTCCTGCGTCCAACCCCGGCGCTCGCGCCAGGCGCGGATCGCCTCCGCGAAACCGCCGGCGTGGCCCTCCCCGTCTTCCACAGCGGCAGTCTGCCCGGCTGACGTGCGGCTAATCGTCCGCGCAACTTCCGGTGTGCGTTCCTGGTCCGGGCCGCGGGGGTGCGCCAGCCTGGAACCGAGGAGGTGACGGTGGTGGTGATCTTCATGGCGGTCGCGGGGTGCGTGGCCGTGGCCCTGCTCGGGCGCGCGGCGGCGACGTCGGCTCAGCGGATGCGGAGTTGGTACCGGGGGAGTGTCGAGGGGAGCAAGACAGAGCTCGTCGTGCTGGCCGCTGTGGTGGGCGGCCTGCTCGGCGAGCTCTATCTGCGGATGCGCGGCTGATCCGGTCGGCGACTACAGGTGCTGCGACACCGTGTACGGCGCCTTGACGCTGTTGGAGTCGCTGCCGTTGTCGGAGTTGAACACGCCGTTGAAGATGGCGGCGATCGCCCCGACCACAATCATCACGATCAGCAGCGTCCGGGCGCCGCTCGACAGCAGGAGCGGGCGGGTCGGCGAGCGGCGGGCGGCGGCCTCCGGGGCGCCGGGCGCGTCGCCGAACAAGCCCTTGGGCTGCGTCGGCGTCAGCATCCCGGAGAAGCCCAGGAAGCGGCTCTCGTACCGCAGCATGGCGCTGGTCGCCCCGAACGCGGGCTCGGGCTGCACGCCGGTGAACAGCATGATGATCCAGACGAAGAACGAGACCACGGCCGCGCCCTCGCCCACGACCGAGGTGACGATCCAGCCCGGGACCATGAGGATGATGCGGAAGAACACCGCCGCCGGGTTCAGCCGGGTCGGCTCCGGGACCTCGATCTGGATCGGATAGCCCGGCGCCTCGAAGAAGGCGAACGGCGGGTACTCGTCGACCAGCAGGAACAGGTAGCCGTGCACCCGGATCTGGTACTTCAGCACGCCGATCAGGAAGTCGCGGATGCCGGCCGGCAGCCGCCCGGTGAACAGCGCCGCGAACCAGCCGACGATCAGCACGAAGAAGCCCGCCACCAGCAGCAGGTACAGGACGATCAGCTGCGGGATGGCCAGGATGAGGCGGATCAGGACGGTCCAGCGCCGCTGCGGGCGCAGGCCCTGCACGTCCAGCTGGACTTCCGGCTCGCGCCGCAGCTCGCCGTAGACGTTGCCGCCGCCGGGGTACTGCGGGTACTGCGGATAGCCCTGCTGCTGGCCGTAGGGGTGGCCGTACGGCTGCTGCTGGCCATAGGGAGGCGGTTGCTGGCCGGGCTGTTGTCCGTAGGGCGGTGGCTGCTGGCCCGGCTGCTGACCATAGGGCGGCTGCTGCCCATAAGGCGGCTGATTCGGGTCCTCCGGAGGGGGCGGAGGAGCCGGCGGCAACTGGTCGCTCATGGGACCTCGGGCCTCCTGTTCCGGGCTCGGCGCGCGGCCGCGCGCCACAGGTCCCCAGGATCACTCCGGCTCCGGTCGCTCACCTCCGCTGCCGACCGATCGGATGACGGTGCGGCCGCGGCGCCGCGTGGGCCGGACCCGCGGCGGCGTGTCCACCAGGCCCAGGGCCTCCATCAGCTGCCGGGCGTCCTCGGCGTCGCGGGCCCGCGCCGCCAGCGCGCGCAGTGCCCGCTCGCGGATCTCGGGCGGGCACTCGGCGCTGGAGGCGAGCTCCACGACCGTCCCGCCGGAGGGGAAGGCGAAGCTGTCCGTTCCTTTCGTCACAGTCTGACCCATACCCTCCCGGGCGCCGCGTGAACGGGACAGGCCGCCGACCGGTGTCCCAGATGCCAGCGTCTGGTCTAATCACCACCGTGAAAGCCGCTCTGCTGCGCCTGTCCGACCGCCTCTACGACGACGGAGCCGCCAAGCACGGCGTCCTGCCCGCGCCGCTGATCGTCGCCACACTCGTCACCGGCGTCGTGGACGCCGTCAGCTATCTGGCTCTGAACCACATCTTCGTGGCCAACATGACCGGCAACGTGGTCTTCCTCGGCTTCGCGCTCGCCGGTGCCAAGGGCCTGACGGTCTGGGCGCCGTGCCTGGCCATCGCCTGCTTCGCCGCCGGCGCCTGGGCCGAGCCCCGGCTGGCCCGCCGCACCGCCGGCGACGACCAGCACCGCCGGCTGGCGAACGCGGTCGCGGCGCACGCCGTCTTCGTCGCCGTCGCGCTGCTGATCGCCGCCGCGGAGGACGACGGGAAGACGTCCACGCACGCGCAGCTCACCGCGATCCTAGCCTTCGGCTTCGGCGTCCAGAACGCGGTGGTCCGCAAGCTCGCGGTCCCGGATCTGACCACGACGGTCCTCACCATGACCGTCACCGGGATCGCCTCCGACCCGTTCGGCAAGCCGACCGTGCGCCGGCTGCTGTCGCTGGGCTGCATCTTCGCCGGCGCGCTCTGCGGCGGGTTGCTGGTGCTGCACCAGAGCATCAGTGCGGCGCTCGGGTTGGCGCTGGCGCTGTTGGTCGTGACCGCTGTGCTCGCGCGGGCGGAGTGAGCTTTCCTCTGCTGGTCGGTTACTAGTTCAGCTGCGCCAACGCCGCCCGAAGTTCGCGCGGCAGGTCGGCGGTGAACTGCCCGTTGACGAAGCCTGCGCCGAGGTCGTGCACCGCCCAGCCGCGTACCCAGAGCAGGCGCGGTGCGAGTGGCGTCAGCGGAGTCGGCGTCCGGCGGCCGAGCCTCTCGTTCAGCTCCCAGAAGGCGGACGCCGAGCCGAGCGTCGCGTTCGACTCCAGCGGCAGGGCGACGAACGAGTTGTGGTCCGTCACCATCACCAGGGCGCCGAGCGGCAGCCGCCGCCCCAGCACCTGCTCGAGGCGGAACATGTGCGCCGCGCCGGGCCAGCCCAGCCCGGTCACCGCGTAGGCCTCGGCGCGTGTGCCGGGCAGCGGGAAGCTCCGGACGTCCAGCGGCTCCACGCCGAGCGCGGCCAGCGCGTCGTCCCACAGCCGCGCCGCCGGAACCTGCCACGTCGCCGCCAGATGCCGGGTCAGCACCAGCGGCTCGTCCTGCCGTCCCTTCACGACGACCGCCCCGACCAGATCCGGATGGAAGTCGGCGGTGAACGGGTCCTCGCCGAGCGGCGCGCCCGCCGGCTGCACGACGACCCGCAGTTGCAGCGGCAGCAGGCTCGACGGCACGCCGGCGACCGTCCGGCAGACCGGATCAGAGCACGGAAGATGTGCGTTCATGGTGGATCCCCCCAGATCACCTGATTTTTAAAGTCCCCCAGCGCCCAGATCCCGGGCGCCGGGAGAGCCTACAACATGCGGCGCGGCGTTGACCTCCCGGTTTCGCGGTGGGACAGCCGTCGGAAACTGAATCGCTTTTCTACGTGTGTTGTCATGCCGGAGAGGGGACCATAGGGCGAAGACGCCGCGTGTCAGCAAATGGGGCATGACATGCGGACGGCGGCGGGCGGTTCCCCGGGCTCCTGCTCGGACGGGCTGCCCGCCGACCACTGCACCTGGCAGTCGACGCTTGACTATCCTTGGACGCCGTGCCCGAGCCAGTGATCCGCCCTCGCCGTGACGAGGACCTTCCCGCCTGCGCCGCCGCACTGCGCGGCGTCCACGAATCCGATGGTTATCCGGTCCACTGGCCCGCCGATCCCGGCCGCTGGCTGACGCCGAAGACCATGCTCGGCGCGTGGGTCGCGGTCGCCGGTCCGGCGGTCCTCGGACACGTCGCGCTCACCGAGTCCGGCGACGCCATCGCGCAGGCGGTCGGCATCGCGGCGCCGGAACTCGCGCTGGTGTCGCGGCTGTTCGTGGCGGTGGACGCGCGACGAGGCGGGGTGGCGAGGGACTTGCTCGACTGCGCGGCGCGGGCGGCGAGCGACAGCGGGCTCCAAGCGGTGCTCGAAGTACACGCCATCGCCGCCGGGGCGATCGCGCTGTACGAGCGGGCCGGTTGGCGGTATGTGGGAAGCGGCGAGGGCGCGTGGACGGCTGCCGATGGGCTGCCGGCCAAGGTGCGGTTCTACATAGGACCGAGCTAGAACCGAGCCAGGTCCGAGCCAGGTCCAAGCTAGAGCCGAGCTAGAGCCGGGTTACGCCGAACAGCTAGCGCGGCTTCCGCCGCCGCACCATCCCCGTCCCCGCGAACGCCGCACTCGCCGCGAGCACCATTCCTCCGGCGAGCATTCCCACCGGATCAACAGCCTGCTTCGCGGGCTCGCTCACCGCCGCCGCGCGGTCGTCCACGGCGCCGGCGGGCTCGGCGGTCAGCATGACGAGCGTCAAGGGGGCAACGGCAAGACCGGTGAGAAGGCGATATCTCATGATCACAGTCGAGACGTTCGCCGGGCCGCCGTCACGGACCGACACGCCCGGGCTCGGCCGGTGGCGGCATAAGACCGATGGTATGCGCGGACGGCGGTGCTATCCGCTGAACCACCCCGGAATGTCGAACCGCATCTCCCGATCGGCCGTCATCTCCCGCAGCCCTTCCTCGATCGTGGCCATCCGCTCCTCGCCGAGCTGCTCGGCCCACCGCGCGCGCAGCCGCGCCATCGCCTCGAACGCCTGCTGCTGCACGTCCACGCCGCGCGGCGTGAGCCGGATGATCTTGCTGCGGGCGTCGGCGGGATCGGCGACCCGCTCCACGTACCCCTCGCGTTCGAGCCCTTCGATGGTCTTCCCGGCCGCCTGCTTCGAGACTCCGAGCCGCCGTCCCAGCTCGGAGGCGGTGACCCCGTCGCCGATGGCCTTGAAGGTGACGCCGTGCAGGGGACGGAAGCCCGCGTGCCCGGCTTCGGCGAGGTCGGCGTGCACCTCGTCGATCAGCGCCCGGAATCCGAGCAGCATGAGCAACGGCAGGTCAGATCCCCGCGGCGGCAACGCGCTTGACACGATCGACAACCTCATTGTCTATTTAGGACAACACCATTGTCGATTCTAGCCGACGCCCGAATCCCGACGCTTGAGGAGCCGACCATGTCAGTCATCCGCACATCCGAGACCCGCCGCAGCCAGACCCCCGCCGCCACCATGACCACCCTCGCTTCCCCGACTCTCGGCGCCGCCGACCGCCCGATCTGGCGCGTGGAGGTCGCCCCCGGCGCCCCCGCCGGCCCGCGCCACATCATCGACGTCGAGCAGATCTGGGTCTTCACCACCGGCGCCGCCGACGTGGACCTGGCCGGCCAGACCCACAGCATGCAGGCCGGCGATACGGTCGTGGTCCCCGCCAACGCCGAACGCACCATCACCGGCGACCCCATCACCGGCTTCAGCGCGATCGTGACCGCCCCGGCCGGAGGACGCGCCTGGACATTGCCGCGCGAGGGCGACGGCATCATCCCGCCGTGGACCGCCTGAGCCACAGCGCGAAGGCCTCGCCGGACCTTGCCGGACCTCGGCGCCGAAGCTCAGCCCTCAGCCCGAGCCCGGCGCCGAAGCAGCAGCCTGATTCCAGAGCCGAAGCCCAGCCTCACCCGTTCAGCGTCCCGAGCGTGACCGTCGCCGTGTGCTTCGATCCGTCCGAAGCCGTGTAGTCCACCTTGACCTGCTGGCCGGGTGTGAGTGTCACCAGCACCTGGGACAGCGTTGTCAGGTCCGGCGTGGGTGTGCCGTTCACCGCGGTGATCACGTCGCCGACCTTCAGTCCCGCGGCGCCGGCGGCGCTGTTCGGCTCCAGTTCGGCGATGCCCACGCCGGCTGCGGCGCCGGTGTTGTCGACCACGCCGATGACCTTGACGCCGAGGGCGGCGCGGCCGGAGTCGGTGACCTTGCCGGCGGCGATCAGCTGGTCGGCGATGCGGGTCGCGGTGGCGGTCGGGATGGCGAAGCCGATGCCGGGGGCGGCGCTGTTGCCGAGTTCGGGGTTGAGGGCGGCGGAGGAGGGGATGCCGACGACCTCGCTGGACAGGTCGACCAGGGCGCCGCCGCTGTTGCCGTTGTTGATCGCCGCCGAGGTCTGGATGGCGTCGCCCACGGTGATGGCGGCGCCGCCCCCGGTGCCGTCGTTGGAGGTCACGGTGCGGCCCAGCGCCGAGACGATGCCCTCGGTCACCGTGCCGGTCAGTCCGAGCGGGCTGCCCATCGCCAGCACGATCTGCCCGACGCGCAGCTTGGTGGAGTCGCCGAACTTCGCCGGCCTCAGTCCGCCGCCGCCGTTGCCGACGCGGATCACCGCGAGGTCGCCGGCCGGGTAGCTGCCGACGAGAGTGGCGGTCAGCGGCTGGCCGCCGGTGGGCTGCGTGACCTTGAAGCTGGTGGCGGTTCCGACGACGTGCGCGTTGGTGACGATGTCGCCCTTGCTGTCGTAGACCACGCCGGAGCCCAGACCGCTGTCGGTGCTGATCTGCACCACCGAGGGCAGCACGTCGCCGACCATCCGCTCGTAGTCCGTCTGCAGCTGGTCCGAGCTCTGACCCGGCGAGGACGGCGCGGAGCTCGACGACGACGACGCGGCCGGCGAGGAGTCCGACGACTTCGCCGCCGAGGACCCGCATCCGGCCGCGGCCGACAGCAGCACGCACACCGCCGCAGCGGCAACACCCTTGTTCACGCGCTGCTTCTGCACGCCCCGAGGCCTGCGCAAACGTCGCCAGCGCCGGACGAGTGACCCCCGGCGTGTGACAGAATCCGGCGCGGACGGCAACTACAGGTGTGAGCGAGACGACGACGCAGCGACCCCAGCGCCCTCGAGATCAGCCGCGAACGGAGCAGACGCATCCGGGACGCCCCCGGCGGCCTGCCCCGGACCACGACCCCGCCGCCGGTTTCGAGTCCATGTACCGCGCCAACATAGACGCGGTCACCGCCTACTTCGCCCGACGCACCACCGATCCGCAGACGGTCGCCGACCTGACCGCGGACACCTTCCTCGAGGCGATCACCTCCTACTCCACCTTCGACCCCCGCCGCGGGACCGCGCGCGCCTGGCTGTTCGGCATAGCGCGCCGGACCTTCGCGCAGCACTGCGAGACCGACGCGCGCCACCGCGAGCGCGCGGTCCGGCTGGCGGGGCGCCGCGACCTGGCGGCGGACCACGTCGAAGAACTCCTCGACCGCATCGACGCCGAGCGGGAGGGCCGCGCCCTGGTCAGTGCACTGACCAAGTTGCCGGACCTGGACCGCCAAGCCGTCGAACTGGTCGACATCGCAGGCCTGAAGGCCAAGGAGGCGGCGGCTGTGCTCGGCATCTCCGCGGGCGCGCTCCGCATGCGGCTCATGCGCGCCCGAACCCGTCTACGCAGGGCGCACACCTCGCGCCCGGATTCCGGAGTGACATCATGACCAAGTTCGCCGACCACCTCTTCGAGGACCTGATGGCCGAGCACGGAGCCGAGCTGGCCTCGGCTTCCGCGCCCGCCGCGGACCACCGCCGCTACGCCCGACCCGCCTGGGCCACCGCCGGAACCGTGGCGGCGGCCGGCGCCGCGGCCGTCGGGTTCACCGTCTTCGGCAGCACCGCCTCGGCCTACGCCGTGACGGACAACCACGACGGCACCGTCACCGTCTCGGTCAGCAAGGCCGAGGGCGTCGCCGGCGCCAATGCCAAGCTGCACCAGATGGGCGCCGACGTGGTGGTGCTCAAGGCCACGCCCGGCTGCCCGTCGCTCAGCTCCTTCGCCACCCCCGGCCTGGCCGGCGGCAAGACGTCGCTGAACCTGAAGTTCGGTCCGAACGGCCAGGACACGATCACCGTCCAGGCCTCGGGCCTGCCGAAGAACGCCACGACGCTGATCGCGTTCGGCTTCGACGGCAGCAAGGCGCAGGCCGGCGGGGTGCTGACCGACAAGCCGGTGCCCTCCTGCGTCAGCATGCCGGCCGAGCCGCCGAACGGCGCGGTGACCGGCACCGACGGCGGCGGGCTGGGCCACGTCGACGGCAACGGTCAGGTGCTCAGCACGCACCAGGGCTGAGCCGAGGCGTCAGGGCAAGCCAGGCGCCAGGGCAAGCCAGGCATCAGAGCAAAGATATGAAAAGTGGTGGGCGCGCTCAGCCGAGCGCGTCCACCGCGCTGTCCACTGCCCTGTCCACCGCGCTGACCACCACATCGTCCCGCGCCGGAACAGCCGCGACCTCGCGGTACCGCTCATGCGCCGTCTGCCGCGTGACCCCCAGCGCGTCGCCGATCAGCTCCCAGCTCAGCTCCCGCGCACGCGCCGCACCCACCGCGACGGCGATCTCCGAGCCGATGCGCGCCTGCGTGACCCGCAGGGCTTTGACGACCGCCAGCGGCCGCGCGTCGTACTCGCCTTCCTTCCGCGCCGTCTCGAGCGCGTCGGCCAGGCCTTCGGCAGCCTTGGCGACCGTGAGGAAGTAGACCGTGACGTCGTCCATGTGGACGTCCCACAGCGCCCGCGCCGCATCCTCGGCCTGCGGGTCGTAGCCGACGCGCTCGCCGCGCCAGCCGCACACGCACGCCGGCAGCAGCCACGCCGGCTCGACGCCCGGATCCTCCGCGCCGCTGCCCGGCGACCACCAGCCGTCTCGGAACTCCATCTCAGACCACTGCCCGCCGGAGCCGTAGGCCGGGATCACGCCGTTGCCGAGCACCCCGACCGCGTGGCCCTCGTGCTCCTCGTCGGGAACTCCCTCGTAGAGCCAGCCCATCGCGCACTCCTTCGATGTCAGGTTTTCCTTACGCGAGACTGTATGGGAATCCTGACATAGGGGCAAGGGCTGCCTTCTTCTCGTTAAGGACCTTTCACAGACTCTTGACGACCTCGTCGCGGGATGAGTAGCGTACGCCCCGATCTCGTTAGGAACCTTTCCTAATTCCATCGCGCACCGCTCGAAGCACCGTCGCTCCTGTGTCATCCGCCAAGCCCACGAGGAGTCGGGCATGAGATCCATTGACACGATCCGCACACGCCGCTCTGCGACCCGCGCCTTCGGGGCCGCCGCTCTCGTCTGTACGGTCCTCGCCGGAACCGTCCAGATGGCGACGGCCGGCAGCAGCTCGCAGAAAGCCCTGAGCACCCGCCTCGCCGCACCGGTATCCGCCGCCGCGACCGTCACTGATCCCTCGACCGGCTCGTCGGCGGTCCAGAACCTCGGCGCGACCACCGGCTGGAAGGTCCTCACCAGCGCCACCGCCACCCAGACCGGCGCCCAGATCTCCGCCCCCGGCTTCTCCACCTCCGGCTGGCTCAGCGTCGCCAACGACGGCGGCGGAGCACCGGGCACGGAGATCAATGCTTTGCTGCAGAACGGTTCCTGCCCGAACGTCTACTACTCCACCGACATGAAGACCTGCTTCGGGCAGATGACCAAGGTCGGCGCGGAGACCATCGCGCAGTTCTCGGTCCCGTGGTGGTACCGGACCGACTTCACCGCGCCGGCCGGCGGCCAGGGCGCCCGGCTGATCCTGAACGGGGTCGTCGGGACGGCCGACGTGTGGGTCAACGGCACGGAGGTCGCCACCTCCTCGACCGTCACGGGGGACTACGACAAGAGTGTCTTCGACATCTCCTCCAAGCTCCTGAGCGGCACCAACTCGCTGGCCATCGAGATGCACCCGAACAACCCGGGCTCGATGCTGACGCTGGACAACGTCGACTGGAGCCAGATCCCGCCGGACAACAACACCGGCATCCAGTTCCCCGTGCAGCTCGAGGCCGGCGGTCCGCTGATCGTCGACGACGCGCACGTGGACCAGAGCACCGCGGCGAACCTGTCGAGCAGCGCGCTGACGGTGAAGGCCTCGGTGGTCAACGTCTCCGCCGCCTCGCAGACCGGCGCGGTCACCGCGACCCTCACCCCGCCCGGCGGCGGCACGCCGGTCTCGGTGACCCAGAACGTCACCGTCGCCGCGCACGCCACCTCGGCCGTCACCTTCGCGCCGGCGAGCTACCCGGCGCTGACGCTGTCCTCGCCGAAGATCTGGTGGCCCTACCAGATGGGCGCCCAGCCGCTCTACACCCTGAGCACCTCGGTGGCGCAGAACTCGACCGTCCTGAATTCGACCTCTGAGACGTTCGGCATCCGCACCGTCACCTCCAGCCTCGTCGGAGCCGGCGGCGCCTCGCCCGACGGAGTCCGCCAGTTCGGCATCAACGGTCAGCCGCTGGTGATCCGCGGCGGCGGCTGGGACCCGGACCTGTTCCTGCGCTACGACCCCGCGGACACCGCGCAGCAGATCGCGCTGATGAAGTCCATGGGCCTGAACGCCATCCGGCTCGAGGGCCACTTCATGCCGCCGGACTTCTACCAGCAGATGGACGCCGCCGGAATCCTGATCAACGTCGGCTACCAGTGCTGCGACGAGTGGGAGAAGAGCGGCTCGGCCGGCACGGTGTACCAGAACACCGCGGCGACCCAGGGCGCGATCTGGCGCAACCACCCGAGCATCTTCAGCTTCCAGTGGAGCGACAACGCGCCGACCTCGACGCAAGAGACCCAGGCGCTGAACGGCTTCGCCTCGGCCGACTACCCCGGTCCGTTCATCTCCTCCGCCGAGTACAACTCGAGCCCGCAGCTCGGGACGTCCGGGGAGAAGGAGGGTCCTTATGACTGGGTCCCGTCGAACTATTGGTACGACACCACGCACTCCCCGTCCGGCGACTCCACGCTGACCAACGCCGGCGGCGCCTGGGGCTTCGACTCCGAGCAGAGCGCGGGCGACACCGTCCCGACGATGGACTCGCTCAACCGCTTCCTGTCGCCCGCCGACCAGTCCGCGCTGTGGCAGACCACCGCCGCCAACCAGTACCACGCGAACTACGAGGGCACCGGCCACAGCGGCTACTCCTTCGGCACGCTCTACAACCTGGACCAGGCCGTCTCCAAGCGCTACGGAGCCTGGTCGAGCCTGGCGCAGTACGTGGAAGAGGCGCAGGCGCAGAACTACGAGGACACCCGCGCGCAGTTCGAAGCCTTCATCGCCCACTCCACCAACGCCACGCAGCCCTCCACCGGCACCATCTACTGGCAGATGAACAAGGGCTGGCCGACGCTGCTGTGGTCGCTCTACAACAACGACTACGACCAGGCCGGCGCCTACTTCGGCGCGCAGGAGGCGAACCGGTCGCTGCACGCGATCTACACCCTCGACAACCACACCGTGACCGTCGACAACCTGTCGGGCCAGACACAGTCCGGCGTGACCGTCGAATCGAAGGTCTACAGCACCGCCGGCTCCGTGCTGGACGACCAGACCTCGAGCTCGCTGTCCCTGGCCTCGCAGAAGGTCCAGAACAAGGTGCTCACGCCGAAGCTGCCCACCGCCGCCGGCACGGTCTACTTCGTCGAGCTGCTGGTCAAGCAGAACGGCACCGTGGTCGACCGCAACGTCTACTGGGACTCCACCACGCCGGACGCCGTCAACTGGGGCTCGACCATCCCCTCCGGCGGCGGCAACCCGCAGGCCACGATGACCTCCTACGCGAACCTCACCGGCCTGCAGAACCTGCCCGCCGCCACGGTGTCCGCGACCGCCGCGACCAGCCGCCAGGCCGGTCCGAACGGTGCTGACAGCCTGGTCACGGTCACCGTCACCAACAAGTCCACGACCCCGGCCGTCGGCTTCCTGCTCCGCGCGGACCTGCGGCGCGGGACCGCTTCGGGCGGCGAGCAGTCCGGCGACAGCGAAGTCACCTCCGCGGTCTGGAGCGACAACGACGTCACGCTGTGGCCCGGCGAATCCGAGACGCTGACCGCGACCTACAAGTCCGCCGATCTGCAGGGCGCGACGCCGGTCGTGAGCGTGTCGGGCTGGAACGCGTCGAAGATCGATGTCGTCGCCGGCACCGGAACCGGTACCCCGAACGACTTCTCGATCTCGGACTCCCCGGCCTCCGGAAACGTGACTCAGGGTTCTTCGACCACCGCCACCGTGTCCACCTCGGTGGCCGGCGGGAACGCGGAGTCCGTCGCGCTGACCGCCTCCGGTCTGCCGACCGGTGCCACTGCGACGTTCAGCCCGGCCGCGGTGACGGCGGGCAAGTCCTCGACGCTGACCATCGCCGCCGCGGCGAGCACACCAGCGGGGACGTACCCGATCACCATCACCGGTACCGCGCCGTCGGCGACACACACCGCGAGCTACTCGCTGACCGTCACATCCTCGGGAGGCGGAGGCACCTGCACCCCCGCGCAGCTGCTCGCCAACCCGGGCTTCGAATCCGGCGCCACCTCCTGGACCCAGACATCCACCTTGGGGTTCACCCCGATCACCAAGGCCACCTCGGCTGAGCCGGCGCACGCCGGTTCGTGGATCGCCTGGTTCAACGGCAACGGCAGCAAGGACACCGACACCGCCGCGCAGAGCGTGACGATCCCGTCCGGGTGTACCGCGTCGCTGTCCTACTGGCTGCACATCGACACCAGCGAGAGCACGACCACCGCGAAACCGGACACGTTCACCGTGCAGATCCTGAACTCCTCCGGGACCGTGCTCGCGACCGTCGGCTCGTTCTCGAATCTCGACAAGGCCTCCGGCTACACGCAGCACACCGCCGACCTCTCGGCCTACGCCGGGCAGACGGTCACGGTGAAGTTCACCGGCACGGAAGCCGACACCAGCGGCGGCACGACCACCTTCGTGGCCGACGACACCGCCCTGCAGACCCACTGACGTCCCCCACCCCCGGCAGAAAGGAACGAGAACTGTGAAGCGCCGCTCCCAGCGCGTTCTCAGTCTGGCGACCGGAATCAGTACCCTGGCAGGATGCGTGGCACTCGCTGTCGCGCACACCTCCGCGGTGCAAGCCGCCGGCCCGAACTACGCCTTCCCCCAGCACCAGACCTACAAGGTCGGCGTCATGCCGTCGGCCTCCCAGGCCACGCGCGACGCCGCCGTGGAGAAGCAGTACGACTCGTGGAAGGCCTCGTACCTCGTCCACGGCTGTGCCAGCAACGAGTACTACGTGTCCACCAAGGGCGACGGTGACGCCACCAACAACGGCCCGGTCTCCGAGGGCCAGGGCTACGGCATGAACATCGTGCCGCTGATGGCCGGGTACGACGCCAACGCGCAGGCCGAGTTCAACGGTCTGTGGCAGCTGGTCAAGGACCACGAAGACCAGTACGGCATGATGCAGTGGCAGCTGGACGGCAAGACCTGCAAGTACTACAGCGGGGGCACGCCGGACGGCGCCACCGACGGCGACCTGGACATCGGCTACGGCCTGATCCTCGCCGACAAGCAGTGGGGCGGCTACAGCAGCGACGCCAAGACGTGGCTGAGCAACTTCTACGCCCACAACGTGGCGCCCGACGGCCACCTCAAGTGCGAGGACGACGGCCCGAACACCGACACCCGGCCCTCGGACCACATGATCGACCACCTCCGGGCGTTCGCGGCGTACGACCCCTCGCACGACTGGAACAAGGTCATCACTCGGACCGAGGCGGTCGACAGCTCGCTGGTGACCAACTACTCCGCCGCCAACGGCCTGCTGCCCGACTTCGTCGTCGGCGCCAACGGCACGCCGAAGCCGGCTCCGGCGAACTACCAGGAGAACCAGCCGGACAACATCGTCGGCTACAACTCGATCCGCGTGCCCTGGCACATGGGGACGGACGCGCTGCTCAACGGCGCCACCACCGCGGCGTTCGAGCTGAGCGACGCGCAGAAGTGGTCGGCGTGCGCCAAGAAGGTCTCCGGCGGCAAGCCGGGCAACGTCTACCCGCACCTGAACCTGAACTGCACCGGGCAGAACACCTCGGACGTCGCCGAGGAAGCCGGGGACTCCATCGGCCCGTCCGCGATGGCCGCGGGCGACCAGGCGTGGACCGACACGATCTGGAGCTTCCTGCAGACCAACCCCTACGGTGACGGCTACTACGGCGAGTCCATCAAGACGCTGGTCATGATTGTGATGGCCGGCGACTACTGGAGCCCGGCTTCGGCCTCGACCCCGCCGCCGCCCGCCAACGACTTCTCGATCTCGGCGTCCCCGGCGTCCGGTTCGGTGAGTCAGGGTTCTTCGGCGACGGTGTCGGTCGGCACGGCTGTCACGGCCGGATCGGCGGAGTCCGTGGCGCTGTCGGCGTCCGGTCTGCCGACCGGCGCGACGGCCGGCTTCAGCCCGGCTTCGGTGAACTCCGGAGCCTCCTCGACGCTGACCGTCGCGACATCGTCGTCGACCCCGGCGGGGACGTACGCGATCACAGTGACCGGGACGGCGTCCTCGGGCTCGCACTCGGCCACGTACTCGCTGACGGTCACCACCGTCGGCGGCGGAGGCGGCTGCACTCCGGCGCAACTGCTGGTGAACCCCGGCTTCGAGTCCGGCGCGGCGACCTGGACCCAGACCTCCACCCTCGGGTTCACGCCGATCACCAAGGCGACCTCGGCCGAGCCGGCGCACGCCGGTTCGTACGTCGCGTGGTTCAACGGCAACGGCAGCAAGGACACCGACACGATCGCGCAGAGCGTGACGATCCCGTCCGGCTGCTCGGCGTCGCTGACCTACTGGCTGCACATCGACACTACGGAGAAGACGACGACGGCGAAGCCGGACACGTTCACCGTGCAGGTGCTGAACTCCTCGGGCACCGTGCTGGCGACCGTGGGTTCGTTCTCCAACCTGAACGCGGCTTCGGGCTACTCGCAGAAGACGGCCGACCTGTCGGCCTACGCGGGCCAGACCGTCACGCTGAAGTTCACCGGCAGCGAGACCGACACCAGTGGCGGGACGACCAACTCAGTGATCGACGACACCTCGCTGACGACGTCCTGAGCCACACCCTGACCACACCCACTCCGACGAAGCGAGTCACATCCTGAACCACATCTGAATCGGGCGACACCGGCCCCGGCGCTTTGAGGGAGGCGTCGGGGCCGGCGCCTGTCCGCGTGCGCTCACTGCTCCACGAAGTAGTGGTCCCGCTCCAGGTCCTCGATCAGACCCGGGTGCTCCGGCTCCCAGCCGAGGATCTTGCGGGTGGCCTCGTTCGAGGTCGGGTTGTCCAGCCCGATGAACCCGCCGAGGAAGCCGAAGTACGCGGCCGTGTCGTCGGCGCCGATCGAGGCGGTCGGCACGCCGAGCCGCCTGCCGATGGTCTCGGCGATTTCGCGCAGGGCGTAGCCCTCGTTCTCGACGCCGTGCAGGCGGGAGCCGCCCGGCGCGGACTCCACGGCCAGCCGGTAGATCCGCCCCGCGTCCCGGGTGTTCAGGCCCGGCCAGCGGTTCGCGCCGTCGCCGGGGTAGCCCGCCACGCCCTTCTCGCGGGCGATGCGGATCAGCGTCGGACCGAAGCCGTGGTGGTCCAGGTCGCTGTGGACCAGCGGCGCCAGGCGCACCACGGAGGAGCGGACGCCTTGATCGGCCAGGGCGATGACAGCGTTCTCGGTGTCGATGCGCGGACCGGCCGGCAGCGTGTGCCGCTCCAGACCGATCTCGCCGGGAGCGGCCATGGCCAGCATCAGCGTGCCGGCGGTGGCCACCAGCGGCTTGCCCGTACCCGCCAGCCGCTCACCCATCGCCTTGACAGCGCGCAGATCCTTCGCCGCGGCCTCGGCCATGTCCGAGAAGGAGTGGTCGTAGGCGAGGTGGATCACGCCGTCGGCGGCGGCGAGGGCGTCGAGGTAGCCGTCCGGGTCGAAGACGTCGCCGCGGTGCACCTCGGCGCCCCGGGCGGCGACCCGCTCGGCCGCGGCGTCGCTGCGGGCCAGCCCGACGACCTGGTGTCCGGCCTGGAGCAGCTCGGGGATGACGGCGGAACCGATGTGTCCGGACGCGCCGGTGACGAAAACACGCATGAAGGCCTCCCGGGCCAGTGATGACAGTTTCTGACATCACTCACGCTAGCACTGATGTCAGCCGCTGTCATCATCTACCATGGCACCATGAGTCGCTGGCCGTCGAACCCCCGAGGACGTCTCGAACAAGCCGCCATGGACCTGTTCGTCGAGCGCGGCTACGACCAGACGACGGTCGCGGAGATCGCCGAGCGCGCCGGCCTGACCGAGCGCACCTTCTTCCGGCACTTCAGCGACAAGCGCGAGGTGCTGTTCCAGGGCGGCGAACTCCTCCAAGAGGCGATGGTCCAGACCCTGGCGGGAACCCCGCCCGAGGTCGGACCGTTCGACGCGGTCCGCGCCGCCATCACCTGCGTCGCGACCTTCTTCGACGAGCGCCACGACCGCTCCCAGCTGCGCCAGGGCATCATCGACGCGCACCCGGAGCTGCAGGAGCGCGAGGTCGCGAAGATGGCGAAGATCGCCGGGGCGCTCGCCGAGGGTCTGCGCGCTCGCGGGGTCGGCGAGCCGGACGCCCGTTTGGCGGCGGACGCCGGGATCGCGGTGTTCCGGGCGTCGTTCGCGCAGTGGGTGCGGAGCGAGGCGGGGGAGATGGGCAAGACGATGGGGGAGTGCTTCGCCGCGCTGGAGAATCTGGTCGAATCCGGGCACTGATTCCCGCACTGCTTCCCGGCACTGATACAGGGCACTGATTCAGGGCACTGATTCCAAGCGCTGATTCCGGGCACTGTCTCCTAGACGACCTCGAGCACCAGCTTGCCCGTGGTCGAGCCCGACTCGATCCGCCGGTGCGTCTCGACGACCTGGCTCAGCGGCACGGCCTCCACCTGAACCCGCAGCGTCCCCTCGCTCGCGGCCCGTACCGCGCGCCGCAGCGCCTGTCCGGCGCGATCGGGGTGGACGGCGGAGTACGCGGCGAGGTTGAAGCCGGAGACCGTCTTGTTGCTGAACCACAGCTCGTTGGCGGAGATCCCGACGTCCTCGGCGCCCGAGGCGTTGCCCATGACGACCAGGCGGCCCAGCGGTGCGAGCCGGTCCAGGCTCCCCTGGCGCGCGGGACCGCCGACCATGTCCACGACGACGTCGAACTGCCCGGCGCTGGCGAGGTCATCGCGCAGGATCACCTCGTCGTAGCCGAAGCCGCGAGCCGTCTCCACCTTCGCCGCGCTGCCGACCGTCCCGACCACCCGTCCGGCGCCGAGCAGGCGCGCGACCTGTCCGAGCTGGCTGCCGACGCCGCCGGCGGCCGCGTGCACCAGCACGCTCTCGCCCGGCGCGAGGCGGGCGATCTGGTCCAGGACGAGGAAGGCGGTGGTGCTGTTGGAGGGGAGTGCGGCGGCGGTCGCCAGGTCGAGGGCGGATCCTGGGTCGAGGTCCGTGCTTTCGGCCAACGGCGCCACCAGATCGGCGGCGGTGACGGCGACCTCGGCATACCCGCCGCTGTCGACGATCGTCAATGCCGCCACCGGCTGCCCGACCGTCAGACCGCTGACTCCCTCCCCGATCGCGCGCACCCGCCCCGAGACCTCGATCCCGGGCACGAACGGCAGCGGCACGTCCACGACCCCGCGCCGGTACAGCACCTCGGCGAAGTTGGCTCCCGCGTACGCCACGTCGATCGACACCTGCCCGGCGCCGGGTTCGGGGACCGCCGTCACCACCTCGCGCAACACTTCCGCGTCGCCGAACTCGGGGATGACGACTGCCTTCATCTGCTCTCGCTCATTGCTCATGACGATCATTCTGGCGACAGGCCGAGCCGCGACAGGAGAGCCGGTTCATGCTGGGCTTGGCACCACCAGGCTCCACCGTCAGGCTCCACCATCGGGCTCCGGCGGGGTCACATCGCCGGTCCCGAGGCCTCTGGCACCACCGCCAGGGCGACCACGCTGCCCTCCGGCGGATCGCCGTACTGCTTCCAGATCCCGTTCAGCTCGTGCTGGTAGTACAGCGACTGCAGCCCGGCGAAGAACACCAGGATCAGCCCGATCAGCCCGCTGCAGCTGCCCGGCAGCCCCGCCGCCCGCTGCATCGCGGCGATGCGCTCGCCGGTCCGGTAGACCGAGACGAACGGCGGAACGATGATGACCCACCCGATCGTCACGGCGAGCAGCGCCAGGACCGGATTGACCTCGATCCGCCGGTCGAAGTCCCGCGCCTCCCGGTTGACCTTGTAGTACCAGACCAGCGAATAGATCCCCAGCGTGATCAGCGGCCAGACGAGCCAGACCAGCAGGATGTTGCGGTGTTTGCCGACGCGACCGTTCACCAGGGCTCCAGGTGCGGGTGAGGTGTGGTTCCCGGCACTCGTGCCCCACGCGTCCGGCGGCGAAGCCGTGACTGGTCCGCATGGGTTACCGAGCAGGCGGCGCGGTGGCGGAGCACATGCTCGTTAAGGGCATTGACGAGCCTCCGTTCGTCTCCTATCGTGTGCGCCGTTCACCTACATAATGTGTGTTCATGTACGTGAATTCATTCGCTCGGCACTTTTCTTGCTCCGGTACCCCACACCTCTGCCCACGCTCAGGCCCGGAAAGGAAGTTCCGCAATGCCCACGCCCACGCCCACCGCTTCACCCCGCATGCTCCGCAAACCACGCCGCCGATCCGCCAGGTCCTTCGCCGCCGCGTTCGGCAGCGTCGCGCTGACCGTCGCCGGCACGAGCCTGATGCTGGCTCCGGTCGCCTCCGCCGGAAACGCTACCGGCCAGGTCACCGGCTACCAAGGGCTGTGTCTGGACGACCGCGGCGGCTTGACCGCCAACCTCAATCCCGTCCAGGTCTACAGCTGCAACGGCACCACCGCGCAGCAGTGGACTGTCAACAGCACCGGCAACACCTTGCAGGTGCTCGGCAAGTGTCTCGACGTGCACTCCGCCGGCACCGCCAACGGCACGACCGTCGACCTCTACGACTGCAACGGATCCGGCGCTCAGGTCTGGGTCCCGCAGTCCAACGGCGAGCTGCTGAACCCCAACTCCGGCAAGTGCCTGGACGACACCGGCCATGGCGGCTCCGGGACCCAGGCGCAGATCTGGAGTTGCACCGGCTCTACCAACCAGCAGTGGACGCTGCCCACCGGTAGCGGTGGCGGTACCGGTCCCGGCGGACTGAACCCCGGCGTCGCGCCCGGAGGCAACTTCGACCTCTCGCTGTGGGAGCTCCAACTGCCCACCGGCTCGGCGGGCTCGCCCACCACGATCCTGCCCGCGCAGCTCGAAGGCGCCAACGGCTATCAGAGCCAGTACTTCTACACCGACTCCACCGACGGCGCGATGACGTTCTGGGACCCCGAGAACGGCGTCACCACCCCGAACTCGAACTACTCGCGCTCGGAGTTCCGCGAGATGACCTCCAGCGGCGCGGCAGCCAACTGGTTCGCGGCCGGCACCACCAACACCCTCAGCGCCACGCTGAAGGTCACGCAGGTCCCCGACCACGTCTGCGTCGGCCAGATCCACCTCGGCTCCGGCGGTTCCACCAAGCCGCTGCTGGAGCTGTTCTACTACGCCAGCGGCGACATCAAGATGGCCATCGAGCAGACCCCCGCCGGCGGCAACGAGGTGCTCTACGACGTCGGCACCGTCCCGGTGGGCACGCAGTTCAGCTACGTGATCGGACTCAGCGGCAGCACCATCAGCCTGTCGCTCAACGGCGGCGCGGCCCGCACCTGGACCGCCTCCTCCACCTTCAACGGCTACGGCATGTACTTCAAGGCCGGGGACTACGACCAAAGCTCCGGCAGCAGCTCCAGTGTCGGCGCCCGGGTCGGCTTCTACGCCCTGTCGATCCACCACAGCTGATCACCGCGGACGGCTGCGACCGGTGTGTGAGGGCTCTGCCTCACGCCTTCACCCACCGGTTCGGCGGTCACCGACCAACCGCGTCGAGGCGCCCGCCTCCTGCAGCCACATGCTCCCGCCGGGCGCCACCGCGATCGCCGGAACCCGGCGGCGCAGCAGGGAACCGCAGTCCACGTGCACCGGCTCGGCGATCGACCAGCCGTCCGGCGCGAGGCTGCGGCCGCTGACCGGCGGAAAGACGTGCAGCGCCACCACGTCGCGGTGCCGCGTGGCCCACAGGCACATGCCGAACCGCTCGGCGTGCTCCCCGCTGGAGAAGTACGCGGCGGGGAAGAGGTAGCCGACGTGGCCGAGGCCGGAGGCGGCGTCGGAGCGGACACGAAACGCAAGCCGGACCATGTAGTGCGGGGTCTTGGCGTCGATCGCGGGGGTCATCGGTGTATCGGCCATACAAGATGAGACGGCCGAACCGGCGATTCATGACGCCACTTCGCGCGACGAATTTCAGCGATCTCACTGATTCACCCGATTGGCAGGCTCACGATTCGCCTCCCTCGGCGGCAGTGTCCTGCTCCAGCGCGGTGGCCCACCGCTCCGACCAGCGGGTAAGACCGCGCAACTCGTCGCGCGCCTCCACGCCGAGCCGCGTGAGTCGGTAGGCGCCGGCCTCGTCGCGCTCGACGAGCAAGCTCTCCTGCAACTCCGTCAGCCGTTGCTGCAGAACGCTCGAGGACATCCCGTCGCACCGCTGCTGCAACGGCCGGAAGCCGAGCGGACCGTCGCGCAGCTCCCAGACGATGCGCAGAACCCAGCGCCGCCCGAACAGATCGAGCGCGGCCATCAGCGGACGTCCGCTGCTCGAGCCGCGGACCCGCCGTCCGGGGCGCGGGGGAGGAGAGTCAGGGGGAGGAGGAGCGGAAGGGCCGGTGTCGGGAGTCGTCGGCACGTCGAGTCGTCGCCCTTCCGTGAGCTGTCCGAGCGGGTGGCGCTTCGGAATCAGAAACACTACTCTCGCGGGAGTGCTTCTAAAATCGAAGCGTTCTCACTCTCCCTGCCGAACTCGCTGGGGGACGCCGAAAGGAGTGGCACGCCATGGCCGCTCGGATCCCACCGCTGTCGCCGCCCTACTCCGCCGAAGCCGCGGACCTGCTGGATCGCATGATGCCCGGCGACCAGGAACCCATCGCCCTGTTCCGCACCTTCGCCCGCAACCTCCCGATGGCCGAGGCGCTGCACGTCTGGGGCAGCCACGTCCTCAGCCGCCGCCTCACTCTCACCCTGCGCGACCGCGAAATCCTCATCGACCGCACCTGCGCGCGCTGCGGCTGCGAATACGAGTGGGGCGTCCACATCGCCCACTTCGCCGACCGCGCCGCCCTGACCGGCGACCAGATCACGGCACTGACCCACGGAACCAGCGCCGACCCCTGCTGGACCACCGACCGCGACCGCCTGCTTCTCGACGCGGCCGACGCCCTGCACGACGAGAACGACATCGACGACGCCCTCTGGACCCGCCTCGCCGCTGAGTTCACCGACGACCAGCTCCTCGATCTCCTGCTGGTGTGCGGCTGGTACCACGCCATCAGCTTCACCGCCCGCGCCGCGCGCCTCCCGCTGGAGCCGGGAGCGGCGCGCTTCGAGACAGCCTGAGCGGCATGGGTCAGTGGGACTGCTCGTCGGGCAGCGCCCACCGCCACACACAGGTCCGGATTCCCATGCCGCCCTCGGAGAGATACGGGACCGCCTGATTGGCGGCGCCGTCCTGCAGGGCACTGTCGTAGTTCAGGCACGCCTGCCGCGCGATGTCGACGGTGCCGCCGGTCACGGTGACCATCTCAGGGCACTGGGGACCGCGCGCGTGAGTCGGAGCGGGAAGCCCGTCGGGCCAGAACTGGGTTCCGAGCGCGGTGCTGACCGGGCATTCGTAGGCGACACGGACGGTGTTGCCGATGTAGGGAGCGCGGGCCTTGGCCGCGGTCGAGTTCTTCACCGCTTCGAGGGCGTTGTAGGCGGTGACGACCGGGGCGGGGTAGGCGCCGGAGGCCAAGCGCTGCGGGAGCGCGTTCGCACGCACCGTCTGGTACCCGCCGCCGGCGCCGCGGACCCCGAGCACGGTGTCGCCGACGTCGGTCATCGCCGAGCCGGCGGCGGCGGTGAGGACGGCCGGCAGGCCCGCGAGGTCCTTCTGGAGCCCGGTCAGCAGGCTCTGGAGATCAGCCGGAGCGAGGGTGAACCACATGGAGCCGTCGAGGACGACGCTGCCATCGGCATAGACGGCGATCTCGGCAGGCTGGTAGCCCAGCGAGCCGAACGGGCTGTTCCCGCCGACGGCGCTCACTTCGGCGACCCGTGCGCCGCGGATGGACACGGGCGGGACCGTGGTGAAGATGACCGGCGCCGACACACCGCCGGCGGGCGCCGAGGTCGAGGCCGATGTCGGCGGAGCAGAGATCGGCGTCCCGCTCGGCGACGGCGTGCCCGAAGGCGTCCCCGAAGGCGTCCCGCCCCCGGTCGCCGGACTCGGCGAACTGGTCGAAGTCCCGGCGGCCGGCGCCGAATGCTTCGCCGACGTCGACCCGCACGCCGCCGCCAGGCAGACGACCGCCACCACACACAGCCCGGCTCGAACCCTCGAAGCCATGCTTGTCCCCGCGCCCCGCATCGGACCCCCGGTCCCCTCGACGTGTCTCAGGGCTCGAGTATCGCGACCGCCCCGCACCAGCTTGCACCACCGGGTGCGCGACGGCCAGAGCGCGGGGAGCGGCCGGGCGTCACTGACCGTCGAATGACTGACGTTCCCGTGAGACAGGCGTCCTGGCGCCGCCGAGCGCCGGACCGGCCGCGAAAACAGTCCGAGTCATATGACGGAAGCCCGCTGCGACCAGCCGCTTTTAGCATGATCCACACGTGGGAGCCACGACGCCTCGCGAGGTGACATCAGGGAGGAGAGACGACGATGAACGGTTCCGGACCACGGCCGATCGCCACGTTGTGGGAATGGCAGGAATCCGCCGCCTGCCGGTCGGCCGACAGCGCGCGGTTCTTCTCGCCGACCGGCGAGCGCGGGTTCGCCCGCAGTGAACGCGAGCGGCTCGCCCGCGAGCTGTGCGACGTCTGCCCGGTGCGCGAGGAGTGCGCACGCTTCGCGCTGGCGATCGGCGAGGAGCACGGGATCTGGGGCGGCACGACCAGCCAGGAGCGCATCGCCCAGCTGCGCCGTCCGCGCGGTGGCCGGTCGCGCGCGGACATCGCGGCGGCGCGAGGCCGGGAAGCGGCTGTGCCGCAGGCTGAGGCGGCGTGATGACGATGGAGCCGACGATGGAGCCGCAGCCTTCGTTCGAGCCGCGCCAGCAGCCGGAGACCGTCCTGCTGATCGGCGGAACCTGCCTCACGACGCTGAACTGGCAGGGCTGGATATCCCGCTACACCGCGCGCGGTTACAGCGTCATCGCCACCGCCGCCCCGCTGCCGCCGTCCACCGACTGCCTCGGACCGCGCGACTGGGCACAGGTCGCCTCGGTCCTCACCTACTACGAACGCCTCCTGGTGACGATCCCGCAGCCGCCGATCCTGATCGGGCACTGCTTCGGCGGCGTGATCGCGCAGTTGCTGCTCGACCGCGGCTTCGGCGCGGCGGGCATCGCCCTCAACCCGCCGCGCATCCCCGAGCGCCGCACAAGGGTCTTGGGGATCGGCGCTCGCCCGCATCGCGGCGCCGAACCCCTCGCCGTCGACTATCGCTCCTCGTCCCGCGCACCGTTGCTGTTGGTCGGCGGCGGAGTGGACCGCCGCGTGCCCTCGGAGTCTGTCGAGGCGACCGCGCGCCGTTATTGGAAATCCGAGGCGGTCACGAGCTACCTCGAATATCCCGAAGGCTGCCACCACACCGTGCGGGCGCCGGGCTGGGAGACCGTCGCCGACGACGTCCTGGACTGGGCCGAGTTGTACACCCATCCCGAGCGGCTGACGTCCGCCGATCTCTGGAGATGACGAAGCCACCGGCCTCCCGGGGTCCTCGAAGGTTCCGAGGACCCGGGCGCCGATGGCTTCTGTGGGCGAGCTGTGGTCGAGCTGTGGTGCGACTGCCCTGCCCTGACTACCGGTGCGAGACGATCGCGCCGGTGGTCGGGTTCAGGATGACGCGGTTCGAGACATCGCGGTCATAGAAGTTGAACATGTTCTTGATGGACCCGGCGGTGCGGTCGAACGAACCGTTGCCGACGTCGCCCAGGTTCCAGTTGCCCTCGACGAACTGCAGGACCGAGGCCTGGGAGATCTGGTTGTGGCTGATGTAGTTCTGCTTGCTGAACGGCGAGATCACCAGGAACGGCTGGCGCGGGCCGACGCCGCAGCGGTCCGCCTGGCCCTTGGCCGGGGCGGCCGCGGTGCAGGCCGGGGAGCTGTCGAGTGCGGTGTTCGAGCCGCTGACGACGGTGCCGGACTGGTGGTCGTACCAGCCGTCGGAGTCGTCGTAGGCGACGATGATCGCCGTGTCCTTCCAGTTCGGCGACTTCTGGATCGCGTTGATCTCGGTGGCGAGGAAGTTCTGCTCGTCCAGCGGGTCGGAGTAGCCGGCGTGGCCGTCCTGGTACTCCGCCGCCTTCAGGAAGCTGACGGCCGGCAGGTTGCCGGTGTTCAGCGCGGTGGTGAAGGCCGTCAGGTCGTACTGGTGGTTCGCCTGGTCGCTCTTGCCGATCATCGAGGTCTTCGTCGGCGGCAGGTGGTGCGGGTTCGCCGTGGACTTGTAGTACTCGAACGGGTCGTGGTGCGGCGAGTAGTCGGCCGAGGAGTTGCCGCCGACGTTGGTGTGCGTGGCGCCGCACTGCGCGTAGCCGTTGGCCGACGCGGTGGCGGTGGTGGTCGGCGCGAAGCCGCCCTGGAACCAGCCCCAGGTCACGTTCTTCTTGTTCAGCAGGTCGCCGACGTTCGCGCCGGACAGGGCCGCCAGCGGCGAGGTCGAGGCGTGGCCGTTGTCGGAGCAGTCGTCGTACGCCGGGTCGGCGTCGGTGTACAGCGTCCCGACCCCGGAGGCGTTCGGCGAGCCGATGAACGAGGCCGAGACCGGCTGGCCGGTGGTGGAGTTCACCGCGGTGGCGCCGTAGGTCTGGCCGGAGATCAGGTTCAGCGCGCCGGGGGTCGACGGGCCGAACACGTCGCTGTAGGAGTTGTCGCTCATCGCGTAGTTCTGAGCGTAGTTCCACAGGCCGGTGACGGTGTTGCCGTCGTAGTAGTCCATGACCAGGCCGGGCGCGCCGTACAGGACCGGCATGCCGGTGCAGGTCGACACGTTGGTGTTCTGGACGTACAGGTCGTTCTTGCCGCCGTCGGTCGCCTTCTGCTCGGCCGTGTAGCCGTGGTTCTGGTCGCAGGTCAGCGCCTGGCTCGGGGCGAGCCGCTGCGGGTTGTACTGGTTCGGGTTCGCCGTCAGCAGCGACTGGCTCAGGCCGTTGGCCTTCGGCGTGTCCCGCTTCGCGGTGAACGTCGTGCCCTGGCCGTCGTTGGCGGCCTTCGGGTAGGTGCCGAAGTAGTGGTCGTAGGAGACGTTCTCGTCGAACAGCACGACCACGTGCTTGATGGGGGTGCTGGTGCGGTCGTCACCGCTGCCGTCGTGGCCGTGGTGCCAGCCGTAGCCGGACGCGAAGGCGCTCGGGGTGGCGACAAGACCGAGCACCGCGGCGGCGGCAACGGGCAGGACCCATTTCCGGCGGATCAGTCGTTTCTTGCTCTGCGACATCGGTTCTTCTCCCTGAGAGGTCTTGCCGGTTTTCCGGGGACAGTCTCGACAACCGCAGTGAACTCGCTGGGAATCGCGTGAGAATTCTGAGGCACGAGAACTGCTGTTTCACGCCAGCAGCGCCGACCCGAAGAAGTCCGAACCCGGCGAAACACCCGGGAGTACCAAGAAATACCCGCCGCCGAACGGCGCGATGTAATCGGCCAGCGGCTCTCCGCTCAGGCGGTTCTGCACCGTCTCGAACTGCCGGTGCACGTCCTGCTGGTAGCACGTGAAGATCAGACCCATGTCGAGGTCGCCGTTCGGATCGACCCCGCGGTCGTAGTTGTGGCCGCGCCGCAGGATCCGCGAACCGTCGGTGGCCGCGCTCCGCGGATTGGCCAACCGGATGTGACTGGTCAGCGGGATCGTCTCCCCGGTGGGGTCATTGGAGTAGTCCGGCGCATCGGTCTCCACATGCCCGGACAACGGAGCCCCGCTCCCGCGCCGCCGCCCGAACATGTTCTCCTGCTCCCCGAGCGACACCCGGTCCCAGAACTCGGTCAACATCCGGATCAACCGCACACTCAGATAGCTGCCCCCGACCGCCCACGCCGGATTTCTCGCCGGATCCACCCACACCAACCGGCCCATCTGAGCCGCGTCGGCGACATCGGGATTGGCAGTCCCGTCCATGAACCCGAAGTGATTCCGCGGCGTCCCCCAAGGACGCGGCGGACTGACGAAGCCGTCGATCCGCCACCGAATCTGCGCCGCACCCCGAACCCCGCGCATGATGTCGCGCAAAGCGTGCAACACGGTGTCACTGTGATCAGCCGAGAGCTGAAGACTCAAATCGCCATGACACTGCCCCTGATCAAGGTCGTCATTCGGGAACACCGGCATCGGAAACAACCCGGCCGGCTTGCGTGAAGCCAGCCCGAACCGCCCGTCGAACAACGAGGACCCAACCCCCAGCGTCACCGTCAAATTGTCAGCAGCAACCTCCGGCCCCAGCGTCCCCGAATCACTCGGCGGCCCGGCAACCCCCACCTGATCCGGCAGCCCACCCGAGGTGAGAAAAGCCGCGCGAGCAGTGAGCGTCCGAAAGAGCTCAACGAGCCCAGCCTTGTCAGCCGCGGTGACATCCAGCGCCAGCATGATCGTCGCCGGCGCCGCCGCCCGCAGCACACCAGCCTGATGCGGCCCACGAAACGAAGGCGCAGGCGCGGGCGCAACAACAGCACCATCGGAGACAGCAGCAGCCGAAGCGGTGTCGCGAGTCAACGCAACACCGGTCCCAGCAGCAGTAGCGGCAGCCGCAGCACCCCCGATACCAGCAGCACGGAGCAGAGATCGGCGGCCGATCGAGGCGGTCATCGGATGCTCCCGGGTGAGAATTCGAGCGTGGGGCGGGTGATTCGGGGTGCGGCCATCGTCGGTGTGAGCGGCGCGGTACCTGGCATTGGCGGTGCGGGCGAAGGTGTTCGCGAACTGCTTGGCGCGTGCTGGCGTTTCCTCACGATTTGGCCAGCCGGGGTTCGCAGATCGTCGCGACCGGCGCCAGCAGCTCCACCGCGCCGCCGGCTGCTGAGTTCAGTGCCTCGCGCTGGGTGGTGGTGAGGTGCGTGAGCGGTGTCCAGGAGCCGTCGGGGTGGTGCTGTGCTTCGGCGAGGGTGCGTAGGTGGGTCAGGGCGGCGTCGATGCGGGGGAGGTCGGGGTCGCGCGGGGTGAGGATCGGGCGCAGGATGCTGAGGAGGCTTTGGGTGCCGTCGATGTTCGCGTCGATTGTGGCCAGGGTGGTGCCGCTGCCTTGATTGCTTTGGTCGGACAGTTCGAAGCGGACTGCGTCCTCCAGGATTTCGTGGGTGCGCAGTCCCAGTGCCAGGGGGTCGATCTGGGCGCTGGGGAATTCGGTGGCCAGCTTGTCGACTGCGGTCGCGAGGTCGGCGGCGGGGGTGGTCAGCTGCGTGGCGGTCTGGTTGTGCCAGAGTCCGTACTCGATGCGGTGGAAGCCGGTGAAGGCGGGGTCGTTGACGCCGGCGGGGAGGTCGGTGGGGAGTCCGTCGATCGCGTCGCCGAGGTCGCCGAAGGCGTCGTACGCGCCGCCGAGGCGTTCGTACTGCTGGTGCGCGGGGGTCCAGTCGGCGCGCGCGGCGTCCAGGTTGCCGGCGGCGAGGTCGTTCTGGAGTTTCTGGACCAGCGGTTTCAGTGTGGCCAGGCCGCCTTCGACGTACGCCTGGTACTGCTTCACCGGCGCGGTCAGATCCTCGCGCGTGACCGGGAGCACGCCTGGCGTCACCGTTCCGGCCATCGTGCCCGACGCGCTGCCGGTGACGCGGACCGGCGGGCCGGTGACCGGGTCGGCGTCGGCGGGCCAGCAGCGCAGGGCGTACGTGCCGGCGCCGAGCACGACCGGCATCTGGTCGCTGGTGCCGGGGGCGAGCCCGACGAGCTCGCCGTAGATCGCGCCGCTGCCGGGATCGACCAGGTACACCTCGGTCGTCTCGATCCCGGTGTTGGCGATCAGCAGGTTCTGCTTGCCCGGCTTCGGCGAGGTCCAGTTCGCGCCGCAGTCGTACACGTCGACCGTCAGCGCGTCGGACGGCAGCCCGGCCGCGTACTTCGGCTTGGCGGGCGAGTGGTGCGCCGCCGTGCCGGCGACCGCCGCGAACGCCACGACAGCGGCGGCCAGCGGCAGGACGACCTTCGGCGAAGCCAGGCCGGGCGAGATCTTGGACAAGGGGAGCCCCATCGTGGCGAGCGTCCGGAACGGGTTCGCCGCCGAGCTTAGGGCATCCTTAGTTGTACGAAACGGGCAGAACGCGGAATTCATCCGCGCTTTGCCGAGTGTTGGCCTCAGCCGCAGACGCACATCAGCGGCGGGCGCTCACCAGCCCCGGACGCACATCAGCCCCGGACACTCACCACGACCTTCCCGCCCCGCGCGCCCGACTCCACCGCGGCGTGCGCCTCGGCGACCTCGCCGAGCGCGTAGACCCGCTCGTCCAGCCGCGGCCGCAGCTGTCCGGCGTCGACCAGCTCGCTCACCGCGGTCAGGATCTCGCCGTGGTGCTCCCGGCCCTGTCCGGTGAGCATCGGCAGCAGCGTGAAGACGCCGGAGTAGGTGGCGCCGCGGAACGACAGCGGCGCCAGGCTGTGCGAACCCCAACCCAGAGCACTGACAACGTGCCCGGTGTACGTGCGCACCGCGGCGAACGAGGCGTCCAGCGTCGCCCCGCCGACGGTGTCGAAGATGACGTCGAAGCCCACACCACCGGTGTGCTCGGCCACATAGGCCTCGACGTCGCCGACCGTGTAGTCGATCGGCGTGGCGCCATAGCCGCGGATGACCTCGAGGCTCGCCCCGGACCCCGTCGCGAACACCTCGGCACCCCGCGCCCGCGCGAGCTGCACGGCGACATGCCCGATCCCCCCGGCGCCGCCGTGCACCAGAACCTTGTGCCCCGGCCGCACGTTCGCCCGGTCCACCAAGCCCTCCCACGCGGTGATCGCCACGAGCGGCAACGCCGCGGCCTCCCGCATGTCGAGCGTGCGCGGCTTAAGCGCGAGCAGCCGCGCGTCGACCGCGGCGAACTCGGCGAGCGACCCCTGCAGGTCGCCGACGCCGCCGGTCAGCCCGTACACCTCATCGCCGGGCGCGAAGGAGCTCACCCCGGCGCCGACCTGCTCGACCACGCCGGCGAGGTCGAGACCGAGCACGGCGGGCAGCGTGTTCCGCGCGTGTGCGGCGCGCCCGGCGCGGATCTTGGTGTCCAGCGGATTCACCCCGCTGGCCTCGACGCGCACCAGGACCTGCCCCTCACCGGCCGCGGGCACCTCCTGGTCCACCGCGACCAGCGCGCCGCCGAACTCCCGAAGAACCATCGCCCGCATGGCGTCTCACCTCTGTCGAAGACCAGCCCCGGGATCAGTCCCGACGGCTTCGCGATCAACAGCGCCGTGAACTGCTGTGTTCCCAGCGTGCCCCCGCCCCTGTACGGGCGCACGCTGGGAACCGGTCCCGACTACCGTCGGCTACTACGGGCTACGGGCTACGGGTCACCGGCTACCGGCTACGGGTAACTCGTCAGATCCACCGCCGAAGTGTTCGTCGGCGTCTTGCCACCGACCCCGTTGATGACGTTCTCGATCGCCCCGGCGTTCGTGATCGACACCGTCACCAGGTCGTGCCAGCTGGCACCGGAGGCCGCAGACGTGAACGCGTTGTCCGACACGACGCTGTTGTTCGTGCTGAAGAAGCAGTACACGCCGAGCCCGTACCCCTGGAAGCCGGTCGCCGAGCCGCCCACGGCGAACGACGGGTAGCCGCGCGCCGAGCCGTCCATCCACGACCCCTGGTTCGGGACGTCGTACGGCATCTCGCTCTGGTAGAAGTAGTCCTTCCCGCCGCTGCCGTTCCACTGCACCTGGACCGCCTGATAGTGCTCGACGGCCAAGCCGTAGATCGTGACGTTGGCTCCGTTGACCACCAACCCGTTGGCGGCGGTGTTGGTCGACCAGCCGACCGTCCCGCCGTTGCCGTGGTCGGCGCGCCACAGCCACAGGTCGTCGCCGATCACGTTGGCGCTGTTGACGACCAGCGTCTGCGTCGCCCGGCCGACCGTCGCGCCGCCGATGCGGGCGAACACGTCGGACAGCACGGTCGGGTCGCTCGCGTGGCTGGCGGACGAGCCCGACGGGCCGATCTGGATGAGCGTCTGGGAGTTGGTCGTGCCCGCGTCGACCATCAGCCCGGCGATCCGGATGCCGTTGACATCCGCGGTCGACAGGACCGTGTTGCCGCCGTTGGACACCAGCGTGGCCAGACCGAGGCCGAGCACCACGGTGTCCGGCCGCGTCACGTTGATCGTGCCGTTGACCTGGTAGATCCCCGGGGTGAACAGCAGGTTCTGCCCGGCTGCGAGCGCGGCATTGATCGTCGCGACGGAGTCGCCCGGATGCGCGATGTAGAAGGAGCTGATCGGCAGTGAGGAGCCGGGCGTGCTGCCGGTGCGCCAGCTGGTGCCCGACCGGTTCGCCTGGTTGCCGGGGACGAAGACGTTCCAGCCGCCGGAGCCGTCGACGTACAGGTACGGCTTCTCCGAGATCGTCGGCGAGGTCGCGACCGAGGTGTCCGGCGGGTTCGGGAAGCTGTTGCCGGGCACACCGGTGGAGCCGGTGAACACCATGTTCCAGTTCGCCCCGTTCCAGCTGCCGAACTGGTCGTTGCGCGACATGTACTGCTGCTGGCTGCCGGAGCTGACCTGGCCGGTGACCACCGAGTCGCCGACGAAGCCGCCGGAGGAGTAGCCGTTGAGCGACAGCGCCAGCGAGCCGTTGATGTTCATCCGGCGCAGCGGTGTCGCCTGAGAAGTCGCCCACACCGTGTTACCGGAGGACGGGGAGTCGGTCAGGTTCTCCGCGTCCCGCCAGAAGTTGATCGTCGCGTTGCCGCCGTTCCAGTTGGCGTCCGCGTGGACGCCGCCACCGGTGATCGTGGTCTGCGTCGGGGACTGCCCGAGGCCGAGCACCTGCGTGTAGAAGCCGACCGGCACGTCCTCGTTGTACGTGCCCGGCTTGAACAGGATGGCGTAGCGGTTCGTGCCCATCTCATTGCTCTGCTGAGCGTTGTAGACAGTGTTGATCTGGTTCTGGATCGTGCTCGCCGACATCGAGGGGTCGAAGACCAGCACGTTCGGGCCGAAGTTCGGCGTACCGCCGCAGCTGGTCCCGCAGCCGCCGCCGGCGGTGAAGGCCAGGCTGTTGAGGTTCCAGCCGCCGTTGTCCTGGGCGACGGTCAGGGTCTGCTGTCCCGCCGGGAGCGTGACGTTCGCCGACACCGTGGTCCAGGTCTGCCAGCCGCCGGTCGCCGGGACGTCGACGTTGCCGGACAGGTTCGTCCCGGACGAGCCGGCGATGTGCAGACCGTCCGTCGCGCCGCTGACCGAGGCCAGCCGCAGACCGACCGTGTACTGGCCCGCCGTGGCGACGTTGACCGTGTACTTGAACCACTGTCCGCTCGCCGTCCAGCCGACGTCGTACCCGCCGCCGGTGTCCGTGGTCGCTTCGAGGTCGACGCCGTCGGACCGGTAGGTGTTGGCCGAACCGTTGACCGCGGCGACGTTGTACGCCGAGCCCTGGCCACCGGTGTCGTAGTTCTCAGCCTGCACCGTCCCGGGGACCGCGGCGGGCGTGCCGCCGTAGGGACCGGAGTTGCCGGCGAACGTCAGGCTGTTGAGGTTCCAGCCTCCGTTGTCCTGGTCCACGACCAGCGTCTGCTGTCCGGCCGCCAGCGTGACGGACGCCGTCACGGTCGTCCAGGCCTGCCAGTCGCCGGTCGCCGGCACGTTCACCGCGCCCGACAGGTTCGTGCCGGAGGTGGTGGCGATGTGCAGACCGTCGGTCACGCCGCTGGGGGAGGCCAGCCGCAGGCTCACCGAGTAGGTCCCGGCCGAGGCGACGTTCACGGTGTAGTCGAACCACTGCCCGGACGCCGTCCAGCCGAGGTCGTTCCCGCCGCCGGTGTCCGTGGTCGCTTCGAGGTCGACGCCGTCGGACCGGTAGCTGTTGGCCGAACCGTTGACCGTGGCGACGTTGTACGCCACGCCTTGGCCGCCGGTGTCGTAGTTCTCGGCCTGGATCGTCCCGGGCACTGCGGCGGCGGTCCCGCCGTAGGGACCTCCGCCCGCTGCGTGGGCGACGGAGGGCGAGCCGATCAGCGTCAGGGCGGCGACCACCGCCAGGCCGAGGCCCGCACTTCCCGCTTTGCCGGCTCGACGCGGCGTGGGGGAGCCGGGTGCGAGCAGTCGCGTGATGCGCAAGTGTCTCATCTTCTCCTGCCTTGTGTTGATTTGTCTTTCTGGTGATGGAGCAGGCTGAATCACCCCGTGGTTCGAGGGGAAGACGGACCGGTTCGCGGTAGCCACGCGGACAGGAGCGCTGTGGATCACCGGCCGCACCCGGCTTAATTCACGTCGTGATTGAACTCGCGATCCGGGGTCCCGTCAAGATGTCCCGGCGGCCTCGACGTGCTGCGTCGCGGGGTCTGGATACGTCGAAATCAGGCAGTCGAGGCGCCGCCTGTCCACTCTGTGGGCACTCTTATATCGATGATCGTTCGAAACTTCATCAGAAATCGTGCTCAGGCTCTTGACTTACACACGTAGTCAGTCGAAACATGTGCCCTGGCAACCGGCCGCAGCTTCGACGTCATGAGCCTGATTCGATGGAGGTGTTCGTGCTTTTCCTGCCAAGACTCCGACGCGGAACGCGGTTGGTGGCCGCGTTCCTGATAGCGATGGCGATCGCGGTGGCCGTGCCGGTGTTCGGCACGTCCACGACGAAGGCCGCGGCGGCCGTGTCGGCGCCGTGCGACATCTACGCCTCGGGCAACACCCCCTGTGAAGCCGCCTACAGCACCACGCGCGCCATGTTCGGCTCGTACAACGGGCCGCTGTACCAAATCCAGCGTGCGTCGGACAACAGCACCCTGAACATCGGTCTGCGCGCCGCCGGCGGCGTGGCCAACTCGGCGCCGCAGGTCTCGTTCTGCTCCGGCACGACGTGCACCATCACGCTGCTCTACGATCAGACCGCGAACGCCAACAACCTCCCGATCTCGCCCGGCAAGGCCTGCGCCGGCTGCTCCGGCGGACTCGGCGGTCCCGCCGCGAACGGCGCGGATATCGGCGCGAACGCGATGGCGCTGCCGGTGACCGTCGGCGGCCAGGCGGCCTACGGCGTGCTCGTGAACTCTGTCGGTACCGGATACCGCAACAACGCGGCCAAGAACGTGCCCACGGGCTCGCAGCCCGAAGGCGAGTACATGCTCACCTCGTCGAACCTGACCAGCGGCAGCTGCTGCTTCGACTTCGGCTCCGCCGAGACCAACGACAGCGACGACGGCAACGCGACCATGAACGCGATCTACTACGGCACCGCCTGCTGGACCGGCGGCTGCTCCGGCACCGGTCCCTGGGTCGGCGGCGACCTCGAGAACGGCATGTACTTCAGCGCCGCGGGTCCGAACCCGGCGAGCATCCCCAGCGAGACCGGCTCGTTCGTGACCGCCTGGGAGAAGAACAACGGCACGACCAACTTCACGCTGAAATACGGCAACGGCCAATCCGGGGGACTGACCCAGGCCTACTCCGGCGCGCTGCCCAACGGCTACAACCCGATGAAGGTGCAGCCCTCCATCGAGCTGGGCACCGGCGGCGATAACAGCGACCTGGGCAAGGGCGAGTTCTTCGAGGGCGCGGTCACCACCGGATTCCCCTCGGACGCGACCGAGAACGCGGTCCAGGCCAACGTGAACGCGGCCGGCTACGCCAACAACACGACCACGTTCAGCACCACCGCGTCGGTGATCAGCCTCAAGGCGCACGCCAACGGCCGCTACGTCGACGCGCCGAACACCACCACGTCCCTGATCGCGGACGCCACCTCGATCGGCAAGGCCGAGCAGTTCGAGATGGTCACCGGCACCGACGGCACGGTGAACCTGAAGTCCTTGGGCGACAACAACTGGGTCACCGCCGACAACGACGGCGCCGCACCGCTGATCGCCAACCGGGGCGGCGTCGGCAACTGGGAAGTGTTCGGGCTGATCCACAACGCCGACGGCAGTGTCAGCCTTCGTTCCTACACCAACCAGGACATCGTGACCGCAGACAACGCCGGCGCCTCGCCGTTGATCGCGAACCGCACGTCCGTCGGTCCCTGGGAGGAGTTCGACCTCGTCCAGGACACCGTGCCGGTCAGCCTGCGGGCGCACGCGAACAACGACATCGTGACGGCGGACAACGCCGGTGCGGCGCCGCTGATCGCCAACCGCACCGCGGTCGGTCCGTGGGAGACCTTCGACCTGATCCCCGACGCGGACGGCGGCGTGAGCCTGCGCTCGCACGCCAACAGCGACATCGTGACGGCGGACAACACCGGCGCCTCGCCGCTGATCGCCAACCGCACCACGATCGGTCCGTGGGAGGAGTTCACCCTCGTCGCCAACGGCATCGGCAGCGTGAGCCTGCGCTCCCATGCGAACAACGACATCGTGACCGCGCCCAATGGCGGCGCTTCACCGTTGATCGCCAGCAAGACATCGATCAGTCAGTCGGAGCAGTTTGACCTCGTCTTCGACTGACAGCCTCGAGAGGTATTCGACCTCTGACGTCTCACCGTTCCGCCCCTGGCCGCCCCCCGGCCAGGGGCGGAGTGCCGTCCTGGGAAGCGATGGCGGCTTGCACGAAGGCTTTGACCATGGGGTTGTGACCGGTGGCGGGCCAGGCGGCGACGATGGGGATCGGCGGCAGACCGGTGAGGAGGACCGCGGTGACGTTCTGATGCTGATAGATCTCGGTCAGGCCCTCGACGGTGACGTGGGCGAGCCAGCCCTCTGCGATGGTGGTGATGAGCTCTTCGACGTAAGGGCCGTTCATGTGGCGGACGCGGTTCAGCGGTCGGCCTTCGGGGGTGTGGGACGGAGTCCAGGCGTCGATGTAGCCGGCCATCCGGTCGGACGCCGGCTCGGTGCTCTGCATGAAGAACAGCGGGTGGTCGGTGAGCTCTTCGGCGTCGACCGTGGCGCGTCCGGCGAGCGGATGGTTCCGGGCGACCAGCAGGGCTCTGGGCACGGTGGCAAGGACCGGGCCGACGACCCAGCCCGGCGCCTGCAACACGGCGGGCCCGCCGGGTGCCCAGGTGATGAAGAGGTCGATGTCGCCCAAGTCAGGGACCTGTTTCGCGTGCAGGGCGGCGGTGGGCAAAGCGGTCCGGACGACCTGGCACTGCGGCCGGCTTCGGCGGAAAGCGTCAACCATTTCGGCGGAGATACGGCGCGACATCGAGGTGGCGAAGGCGACGCGCAACGACGCCGTGTGGTGTGCGGCTGCTTCGTGCGCGGTGTTCAGAGCCGCTTCCATGGCCTGGTAGGCAGGGCGCAGGTCGGCCAGGAGCCGTTCGCCTAGCGGCGTCAGGCTGACCCGCCGAGTGGTGCGCTCGAAAAGCGGGGCGCCGACGCGGCGCTCCAGGCTGCGGATGTTCTGGCTCACGCTGGTGGGCGTCACGTGCAGGCGGGTGGCGGCGCGGCCGAAATGCAGTTCCTCGGCGACCGCCAGGAACGCTTCGACCTCCCTGATCTCCACCCTTCGAAGACTAATCGCCGGACGCCGATTGTGCGTCCTGGCTTCACAATCGGCGCGCGATCTGGTCGTTGATCGGTGGTGACACGCACCGCCAGGCTGGAGGTGAGGCAATCAACCGCGCCTAGCCCGCTTAGCACCTCCGCCTATCACCTCCCAGGAGTGCACGATGACCGTGACGACACTGCCGACCGGCACCGCTCACGCCGAGACCGCCCGCGCGTTCTTCCGCCTGTTGTCCGCGAAGGACATCGCGGCGTGGGCCGACCTGTGGCATCCGGACGCAGTCATCTCCGTGCCGTATCCGCCTGCCGGGTTTCCCACGGAGATCCGCGGCAAAGCCGAGATCGCCTCCGGCTTCCACAGCCTGTTCGCGAACTTCGCCACCTTCACCGCGCACCTGACCGGCGTCTACCCGGCAGCCGACTCCGACGCGGTCTGCGTCGAGTACCGCAACGTCGCCGTCCTTCACGACGGCACGGAGTACACCAACGACAACATCGCCGTCTTCCGCTTCCAGGACGGCCTGATCACCGAGTACCACGACTACTTCGATCCGCGGCGCTTCCAGGTGGTCGTGGACGCGCTGGGATCTGTGTGACCTTCTCGGGGACGTCCCGGCCTGTGTCAGCGGCCGTGTCAGGGTGCCGTCAGGCCCGCGTCAGCGCGCCCTCCGAGAGTAGGCACATGACCAACACGCAGAAGTACACGACCACCAGCCCCGTCTCCGTCAACCTGGACATCCCCGCGGGCAGCGTCCACCTGATCGCCGGCGACCGCACCGACACGATCGTCGAGGTGCTGCCGGCAGACAGCTCCAAGCGCCGCGACGTGAAGGCCGCACAGCAGATCGGCGTCGAGTACCGCGACGGCGTCCTGAGCATCGCCGCCGCCGACGCGAACCGGCTGCTCGGCAGCAGCGGCGCCGTGCGGGTGACGATCCAGCTGCCGACCGGCTCGCGCCTCGAAGGCAAGGCCGGCGCCGCGGAACTGCACAGCACCGGGCGCCTCGGCGAGGTGTCTTTCGACGGCGGCTACGGCAGCGTCAGTGTGGAGGAGGCCGCGAGCGCGTACTTGACTGTGCACACCGGCGACGTCCGCATCTCCCGCCTGGCCGGACCGGCGCAGATCCGCAACGGCAAGGGCGACATCACCATCGCCGAGGCCCACGCCGGCCGGGTCGAGCTGCACGCCGACATGGGCAACCTGTCGGTCGCCGCTGCTCACGGCGTGTCCGGTGTCCTGGACGCCGGGACTGCCTCCGGCCGCATCGCCAACGCGCTGTACAACGCCGAAGGTGCCGCCGCTGCCCTGAGCATCAAGGCGACCACTTCGCTCGGCGACATCACCGCCGGCAGCCTCTGAGATGCCCCAACGAAAACCGCGCCCTGACCGACCTAGGTCGCAGGGCGCGGTTTCGCCCTTAGAGGGCGCGCTTTCGTGCTTATTCAGACAGCGCCGCGTCGGGCGCGGGCGTCGGAGTGGGAATGGGAGCGGGCGCCGGTACGGAAGCTGTCGGCTCCGGCGTCTCGGCCGAATAGAACAACGGAATCCGGTACAGCGCAGGCGGATCGCCGGGCAGTCCGAGTTCGTGCCAGCGCCGCAAGAGCGAGACCCGGACCAGCGTGCGGACCCGCAACAGCAGGAACGCCGCGAGCGGGATCTCCAAGAACGCCGCCGAGGCCAGGCTGACCCACACCTCGGAGGAGCCCCAGTCCAGCACGATGTCGAACCAGGCGTCGCACAACAGCAGGGTCGCGGTGAACACCGCGAGCATGATGACGATCTGCCGTCCGAGCATGGCCGCGACGACGGTCCCGGCCAGGGCGAGCAACAGCAGGATGTCGAAGCCGACCCACGCCGCGGACCAGGCCCGCGAGTGATAGCCGGTCGGCATCGACAGGGCCAGATAGACGATCCAGGCGCCGAGGCCCGCGCAACAGGCCACCAGCAGGCTCAGGAAGCGTGCGCGCAAGCGTTTCACGCGGTTCGGCTCGGTACCGAGTTCGCGTGCCGCGTCGAGGAAGGACGCGGAACGAGTAGGAGTCTTCATCGCCGTTTGCATGTCGGTCTCCCCCCAATGCCCGGCCGGGGCGGGGGTGGTGCCGCGGCCGGGCAGTAGGTAGTGCGGTCTGTCAGTGTGCGAAAACCGGTACCGCGTCCTCGATGATGTCGGTGCTGTCCACGCCGGTGTCGTCCGTGCCGGCGCTGGAGGTGTGGCCGCCGCCCTGCTGCGGGCGGGCGTTGATCAGGACCGCCGAGACGAGCGCGGCGACCGTGAGCAGTCCGGCGGCGATCCAGTAGGCGATGGAGAAGCCGTGGACCATGGCCGCGAGCTTCAGCTGTGCGCCGTCTGCCGCGGAGTGGACGCCCGCGACGTGGCCCTTGGCGTAGTTCGCGGTCGCGCTGTTGGCGATCGTGCTCAACAGCGAGGTGCCGATCGCGCCGCCGACCTGCTGGGAGGTGCTGACCATCGCCGAGGCGACGCCGGCGTCCTGCGGCCGGACGCCGTGGGTCGCCAGGTTCATGGCGGGCATGAACACCAGGCCCATGCCGAAGCCGAGCATCAGCAGCGCGGGAAGCACGACGGTGGTGTAGGAGCCGCCGACCGAGATCTGGGTCAGGATCAGCATCGCCCCGGCGGCGATCAGGGCGCCGGGCACCATCAGCAGCTTGGTGGGGACCTTCGGCAGCAGCCGGACGGCGACCTGCGTCGCGCCGGCCATCATGCCGACCACCATCGGCAGGAATGCCAGGCCGCTCTTGAGCGGGCTGTAGCCCAGCACGATCTGCAGGTAGTAGGTGAGGAACAGGAACGCGCCGAACATGGCGACCACCGCGATGCCGATGGTCAGGTACGCCCCGCCCCGGTTCCGGTCGGTCACGACGCGCAGCGGCAGCAGCGGGGCCTTCGCGCGGGACTGGGAGAAGACGAACGCGGCGAGCAGGACGACCGCGGCGGCGATGAACCCGAGCGTGGTGCCCGAGCTCCAGCCGTCGGTCTCGGCCTTGTTGAAGCCGTAGACCAGCGAGGCCAGTCCGGCGCCGGCCAGCACGATGCCGAGGATGTCCAGGCGGTTGTGGTTGCGGGTGCCCTCGGGCTCCTTGATCTCGAAGACCGCGCCGAGCACGGCGACCACGGCGAACAGGACGTTGACGTACAGCGTCCAGCGCCAGTTCGCGTACTCGGTGAGCACGCCGCCGAGCAGCAGGCCGACCGCCGCGCCGCCGCCGGAGATGGCGCCGTAGATGCCGAAGGCCTTCGCGCGCTCCTTCGGCTGGGTGAAGGTGACGGTCAGCAGCGACAGCGCCGCGGGGGCGAGGATCGCGCCGAACGCGCCCTGCAGCGCGCGGGCGCCCAGCAGCATGCTGGTGTTGACCGCCGCACCGCCCAGGGCGGAGGCGCCGGCGAAGCCGATCAGGCCGATGAGGAACGCCCGGCGGCGTCCCCAGCGGTCGGCGATGCGTCCGCCGAACAGCAGCAGACCGCCGAAGGCCAGGGCGTAGGCGGTGACCACCCACTGCCGGTTGGCGTCGGAGATGCCCAGGTCGCGCTGGGCGGAGGGCAGGGCGATGTTCACGATGGTGCCGTCGAGGACGACCATCAGCTGGGCCAGGGCGATGAAGGCCAGGGCCCGCCACCGCCTCGGGTCGAGGGTCTGGGTTATCGACTCGGTCATGAGGAGGCGGTCCTTGTCTGGGTGGCGCTGTGGTGCGAGTGCGAGTGCGAGTGCGGGTTCGTGTTTGTGTTCGTGTTCGTGTTCGGGGTGGTGAGCGGCAGGATGATCTGGTCCAGGACCTTGTGCACGAAGGCCGGTCCCGGCGCTCTGCCGGTGAGCATCATCTGGTGGAAGACCATCGACGGCACGACGTCCGAGAGCAGGTCGTAGTCGGCGACCGGGGCGATCTCGCCGCGCGCGACCGCGCGGTCGAACACGACGCGGAACACTTCCTTGCGCGGCGCGATGAAGTGCTCGGCGAACACCTCGCGCAGCTTGGCGTCGCGGACCAGCCCGGAGACCAGTCCGGCCTGGACGTCGGTGCGGAAGGCGTCGTCGCCTTCGTGGAAGTGGCAGGTGAGCTCGACCAGGTCGCCGCGCAGCGTGCCGGTGTCCGGCAGCTCGGGCTGGGCCTTCATCCGTCCGACCGCGTCGACGACCAGCTCGGCCTTGCCGGCCCAGCGGCGGTAGCACGTCGCCTTGCCGGCGCCGGCGCGCGCGGCGACGGCGTCGATGGTCAGGCGGTCGTAGCCGACGTCGGCCAGCACCTCCAGCGCGGCCTGGCACAGCGCGTCGTCGCGGGAGGCGTCGCGCTTGCGCCCGGGGGCGTGGCCGGGCTCGGTCACCTGGCTGTGCTGGGTCATCGGTGCTCACCCACCTCAATGCTGAACGAATTTGTATCGAAACGGTGTCGTCTCGGAACTACATCGTATCGAAACTACTGCGTTTCGCAAACGCGGCGGGCCCGGCGCGCCTACCCCTCGGCGCCCGCGCGCTCGGCGAACACCTCGCGAGCTGCGGCGATGCCGTTGAGAGCGGCGGGGAAGCCGGCGTATCCGGCCATCTGCATGATCGCCTCGACCGGCTCCTCGCGGGTCCCGCCGACGTTGAGCAGGCCGTGGAGGTGCACCCGCAGCTGCGCGGCGGCGGTGCCGAGCGCGGTGCAGGCCGCGACGGTGGCCAGCTCGCGGCTCTTCAGGTCCAGGCCGGGGCGGGAGTAGATGTCGGCGAAGGCGAATCCGACCAGCAGCCGGGCGAAGTCCGGCGAGATCGGCGCCAGCGAGGCCATGACCTGGTCGCCGGCCCGGCCGTCGATGGCCTGCAGCGCGTCCAGCCCGCGGTTGTAGCGCTGCTCGGCGCTCTCCTGCTCCTCGATCGGGGACGCTGTCGGCGACCAGTCGAGATCGGTCCGGTCGGCGAAGGCGGCCTTGGCGACGGCGAGCCCGTTGAGCGTGGCCGGCACCCCGGCGTACACGCTCATGTGCATGATCACCTCGACGATCTCGGTCGGGCCGACGCCGACGTTCAGAGCGCCGTCGATGTGAAAGCGCAGCTGCGGGGCGGCGGTGCCCAGGGCAGTGAGCGCGGCGATGTTGATGATCTGCCGCTGCGGCAGGGTCAGCCCGGGCCGGGAGTAGATGTCGGCGTAGAACTCGATGGTCAGGCGCGCCAGGTCCGGAGCGGTGTCGGCGAGGCCGGCCAGCGCCCGGGTCGGGTCGGTGCCGCCGACCTGCCCGAGGAGGGCCAGACCGCGGTCGTAGCGGCTGGCGGGGCGGTCGGCGTGGTCGGCGTGGTCGGCGTGATCGGGCTGGCCGGTCTGGGTGGTCTCGGTGGTCGGGCTGCTGTGCTCGGGCTGGGGCGCGGTGCCGGACATGTGCGGTTCCTTCGTTCCGGGAGTGACAACAGGCAGATCGTCCTGCCATCCAACCCCGAACGGCAGGGCTCTTAGGCCCGCTCCCCCCGGCGTGGCGCTAAAGTGGCCGCGCTAAAGGGGATCTCAGCAGCCATCAACCAACCGGGGGACTTGTGTCCAAGCGATCAACGAAGTCTGCTCTGCTACTGGGCGCGTCGGCCGTGCTCGCGCTGGCGATGACCGCCTGTTCGTCCTCGGGCTCGGCTCCGACCGCGGCGGGCAAGACCTCCGCCACGGGCTCGGCAGCCGCCTCGACCACGGCCTCGTCGGCCGCCTCGAGCACGTCGGCATCCGACACGTCGTCCGCGCCGTCCTCGGGGGCATCGGACTCGGACACCGCCTCGGCGGACCCGTCGGCCACGCCGCCGGCCATCACGAACAAGACCTCGGACTGGGTCGAGCGCAGCGGCTTCAAGTTCAAGGTCGACGTCGTGACCTACCCGTACAACCCGCCGGCCGGCTACTCCCTGCATCCGGCCTCGAACCAGGAGTACCTCAAGCTCCACGTCGAACTGGCCAACACCGCCGGCGCGGGCGCCTTCTCGATGATGGACCTCGAAGTCCGCGACAGCGCGGACCACGAGATCCTGCCCGACATCGTGGCGACCGACGAGCTGCCCGCGAACGTGCGCCTGAACCTGCTGAACCTGAAGCCCGGCGAGAAGCAGACCGGCGAGCTGGTCTTCATCGCGCCCAAGGGCGCCAAGGGTCTTCGCCTGGTCTTCAAGGGCACCCTGATGACCGCCCAGGGAACCGTCACCCCCGGGGACCCGCCGGTCATCGACCTCGGGGTTTGAGGCCGGCTCCGGCGCGCGTCGGACGCGGCGTCCGACGCGCGCTACGGCCGCGACTCGTACCGCTTGTCCCTGATGTGGATCTGCGCCGGCTTGCCCTCGCCGGTGCTGCGGCGGTCGACGTCGAACAGGCCGGTCGCGGTCACGAGGTTGCTGAGCTTGGGGTAGCCGTAGGTGCGGGAGTCGAAGTCCGGCTGTTGGTTGGTCAGGATGTGGCCGACGCCGGACAACCCGGCCCAGCCGTCCTCGTCGCTGGCCGCCTCAACCGCGTTGCGCAGCAGGTTCACCAGCTTCGCGTCGCCGCGCAGCTTCGTCGCCGCGATCTTGGCTGTCGGCTTCTCCACGGTGCTCGGGACGATCTCGTCGGGGAACGCGCCCTCCTCGGCGAAGGCGAGGTTCTCGGTGTAGACGAACTTGTCGCACGCCGCGACGAACGGCTTCGGCGTCTTGCGCTCGCCGAAGCCGTAGACGATCAGGCCGGACTCGCGGATCCGGGCCGCGAGGCGGGTGAAGTCGCTGTCGGAGGAGACGATGCAGAACCCCTCGAAGCGCCCGGAGTACAGCAGGTCCATGGCGTCGATGACCATCGCGGCGTCGGTGGCGTTCTTGCCGGAGGTGTAGGCGAACTGCTGGATCGGCTGGATGCTCAGCGCGAGCAGGTGCTCCTTCCAGCCCTTGAGGCTGGTCCCGGTCCAGTCGCCGTAGGCGCGCTTGACGTGCGCCGTGCCGTACTTGGCGATCTCCGCGAGCAGCGTCGCCGCGTTGGACGGCTGGGCGTTGTCGGCGTCGATCAGCACCGCCAGCTTGACCGGGTTCTCCGCGACCATGGGCTGTTCCCTTCGAGTCCGTCCGAGATGTCAGTCCGAGATGTCAGCCACCGTAGCGATCACCGGCCGGATCCGTGCGCACCGCGCCGCGCGGTGCCGCCGACTCCACGATCTGCATCACTTCAAAATCTGCACCACTCCAAAATCTGTGCTACCTTGATCTTGTTGCAGTCGTGGTACCCATGTCTTAATGTGCGCCTGATGCTTTGCGGCTCAGGCGTCTTTTGTTTTCCGGGTTTCTCCGGGCGGGGTTCATTTCGGCGGCCAGGGCTTCGCGCAGTGCGGAGATTCCTTTCGTTCCCCATACCAGGAGGAAAAATCATGACCGATGGCACCGTGAAGTGGTTCAACGCGGAAAAGGGCTTCGGCTTCATCGAGCAGGACGGCGGCGGCGCCGACGTCTTCGCCCACTTCTCGAACATCGCGGCCGACGGCTACCGCGAGCTCCAGGAGGGCCAGCGCGTGAGCTTCGAGGTCACCCAGGGCCAGAAGGGCCCGCAGGCTGTGAACATCGTTCCGGCCCGGTAGCGGACCGCTCGCCCGGTTTTCCGGACGTTTCTTAAGTACTGCCCGGCACCTGATTCAGGTGCCGGGCAGTACTTTTCTCACGTCAAGCGGCTGCGCGGAGCCGGGTGAGCGCCTCGCTGAGGATGGCTTCGGCGTCAGCGTCGCTGCGCCGCTCGCGGACATACGCCAGATGGGACTTGAACGGAGCCGTCGGGATCAGAGCCGGCGGATTCTCGGGGTCCCGGCCCGCCGGACGGTTGCAGTCGTGGCAGTCCCAGGTCACCGGGACTTCCGCGGTCGCCGCGAAGACCGGGCTGGTCGAATGGCCGATCGCACACCAGAAGGTCACCGCGATCCGCGCGACCGACAGCCCTCGTTCGTTCTCGCCTCTGGGTCCTGCGCCTATCCTGCTCCCGCGTATTCCGGTCCGCGCCATAGTGTGGGGCCTCCTTTGCCGCGGCCGGCTCTGAGCTCAGCTGAGCGAACCGTCCCGCTGTGACGAACAGTACGCCCTCATAAAAGCCGTAGCGCCTGTTCGCGCGATGCTCGCCGACCGGCGATTCGGCTGTGCGGCAACCGCTCCATGCGGTGAGTGTCGAGTCAGCTCCGGACGGTCACCGCGGTCGGCGCCGAGGCGCAGCTTGGCGCGCGGCATGGCGATGCCGCCCAACGCCTGCGGAACGAGGCGCCGAGCGGCATCAGAATCCTGATCAGACGCGCTGTGCTCTCGACCGTCGCCAGCTCACGGCTCCGGCGCCGACCACTCCGAATCCGATCAGTACCACGCCGGCGGTGAGCGGAGCGGTGTTCGTGGACGAGTTCTTGCTCGCTACGGTCGGCTGGAACCCGCCGGCCAGACCTGCCTTGTCGTAGGCGCTGCCCGGCATCTTGTCGGCGTAGCGAGTGCGGACCAGCTGGTGGTAGTCGGCGAGCGTGACGCCACTTCCGACGGAAGCGCGCGCGGCGGCGTTCAGCGGCAGGACGCGGCCGCCGACCACCTGGTACCAGGCGCCGATCTGCGGTTCTTCGAAGACGGCGGCGCCTGGTGTCGCCTGAGCTGTGTATGTGGTCTCGTCAGAGCCTGAGGCGATGTTGACGACCTTCCAGCCTTGGGAGCCGACATCCGCGGTCCACACGGATGCGTGCGTACCGCTCGCGCTGATCGTGTCGGTGGCCAGGAAGGACAGCTGTGCCACCGGCGTGGCTGTTCCGGAGGCGGACGGGTCCGCGACGAAGGCCGGCGAGAGGTAGTAGACCGGCACGGTCGCGCCGTCGATGCGGGGTGCTGCGGCGGCTGCCGCCGCGGCGAGTTGGTGCGCGTCGCCCTGCGGCTTGTGGCCGCCCGAGGCGAAGAACTGGCCGACGGTCGGCAGCGCACCGTTCGCGGCGTCACGCGCGGCGGCGACGTCGTGGGGCGACGGAGCTGCGGGGATCGCGGGCGCCGCGGGGACGGTCGCGCCGGCGTGAGCGGTGCCGCTCATCGTGACCATCATCGCGGCGGCGATCGCGGTGGTCGCGCTCCCGGCGGGAATCCTGGTGAGTCTCATCGTCTGCCGCCTCCTCACGCGCCGATGTAGTCGAGAGAGTGGGTCCAGGAGAACGAATCGTTGCTCACGTAGTAGGTGTAGGAGCCCCAGTTGTAGCGGTCGTCGGACGGCCACGGGTCGCCCCAGTAGACCCAGCTCTGGCTCTGGTCGTAGCCGTAGAGCACCTCCATGTGCCCGCCGCCGGAGGACCACTGGATCCGCGCCATCACCGGCCGTCCGGCATCGATCTCCCGGATGATGGAGGAGTAGTAGAGGTAGCCGGTGACGTAGTTCCCCGGCGAGATCCCGATCCGCTCGAACGCGTTCTGGTCGTTGGCGAGCGAGGCCTGCGAGTTCGAGCACGAGGCGTTGGTCGAGTTGCCGAACGCCATGTCGCAGAACTGGTTCTGCGAGTAGCGGTAGCCGTAGAAGCTGGCGACGGTGTTGCCGGTGGCGGCCCAGCACCAGTTCGAGTACTGCTGGGACTGCATGGTGATGGACAGCTGGTTGGCGGTCGCGGCCGACGCCGGCACCGCGATGGTGGTGAGCAGCGCCACCGCGGCTGCGAGCACTGCGATACGCGATCGTCCGGGACGCTTGGCGTGGGGTGTGGGGGACACGCGGGACTCCTCTCGAGTCCGTCCTGGTGGAGGTGAATGGTGAACGGTGGCGTAACCGTAGGTCCGCCCTGAACAGCGCGAACAGCGTCCCGGTAAGCGCTGCGGCGACACGGTGAACGCGGTAGCGGTCCTTCACAACCCGAGCCGGTGTGAACGCCGCGCAAACCCCGGGTCAGCACACCTTGACAGTCTCCTGAACACCGCAGTTCCGTGTCTCACTGTGAACATTCACACCGGTTCGCCCACCACCGCGACGGCCCTGCGCACCGGCCCGTTCGCCGAGGCCTTCCGCGCCGCCGTCACCGCGCGCGGCCTCTCGCTGGACAGCCTCCAACGCCACCTGGCCGAGCGCGGCGTCCGCGTCGGCGTCGCCACCCTGAGCTGCTGGCAGAACGGCCGCCGCCGACCGGAACGCCCGGCCTCGCTGCGCGCCGTATCAGCCCTCGAAGACATCCTCGGTCTGCCGGCCGGCTCCCTGCTGGTCCTGCTCGGACCACCCCGACCCCGCGGACACGGAGTGGGACTGCCGGCGGGCTCGCGCGAATACCGGCACATCCTCCCCACCTGGGCCGCCCTGACCGACATGCTCGCGTCCCTGGGCACCGTCGCCGACACCAAGCTCCACATCGCCGCCCAACACGAACAGGTCTGGATCGACGACCAGGGCTGCTCCCCGCGCCGCGAGACCTTCCAGATCCTGCGCGCCCACCAGGACGACGTCGACCGCTACGTCGCCATCGTCGACGCCGACCCGGGCGCTGACATCGCCCGCATCGGCGTCGAGGCCCTGGAGAACTGCCGCCTAGGCCGCGTCCGCCGCGACCCCGAAGCCGGCCTCCTGGTCGCCGAACTCCTCTTCGACCTAACCCTTCGTCCCCACCAGACCCACCTGATCCGCTACGCCGTGACCGACCACGCCGCCGTCGAATGCCGCGACTTCCACCGCGGCTTCCGCTTCCCAGCGGGACAGTACGCACTACAGGTCCGATTCGCCCCGGCGCGGCTGCCAGTGGCCTGCTTCGCCTATCGGGGCGCGGTCGAGGAGGAGCTGGCGATGACCGGACACCACGCGGTGCACATCAATGTGGATCCGGTGCCGCCGGGGATTGTCGGGATTCGGTGGGAGTGGGAGTAGGCAGCCCGCGCCGGAGCGCCGACCGGAAGCGATGCCCCGGCCACCGCGCCGACCTCGGCACGCACCTGTGCCTACTCGGAGTCGTCTGAGGCTGCGCCGGTCGTGGAGCCCGGCTGATCGCCTCCGCCCGCCGCGACACCCGCCGGAACATTGGCCGGAACTGTTGCCGGGGCGAAGACGCTGCTGCCCGTCCGAGCCTTCTGCCTCTGCCGTGCGCGCACTCGCTCGACGAACCGCATCACCCGCGTCGCCGGCCACCACAGCACTGCGACCAGGACTGCGAACGGCAGCAGCGCTCCGACGATCACCAGCAGCACCTTCACCGTGCCGGTGAACGCCTGCCAGCCGTCGTGCAGGCCGCGCTGGAGGGCGTTCTGGTGCTTGACCACGGGGTGCGGTGCCGGTGCCTCGGGCACGAGGAAGGTGACCGTGATCGTGGACATCGACACCTGGTCGTTCAGGGTGGCCAGCTGCGCCTGCATCGACTCCAGGTCCGCCTCGCGCCGCGAGAGCTCGCTTTCCAGCGTCACCACGTCCGACAGGTTCGCGGCGTTCTTCATCAGATCGGTGATCCGGTTGATGCTCGCCTGCTGTGCGGTGATGCGCGTGCTGGTGTCCACGACCTGCGAGGTGACGTCGGAGGCCGAGCGGGTCTCGTCCTGCACGACCCCTCCGCTGTCCAGCTGCCCGATCACCTTGTCGAAGGCGGTTGACGGCACACGCAGCGTCACCGTCGACTGAGTCAGGCCCTTCACATCCGCCACTGTCCCGGACAGGGACTTCTCGTCCCCCACGAACCCGCCGTTGCTCGCCGCCAGCGTCTCGGCGTTCGCGGTGGCGCCCGCGACATCCTTCGTGCGCACCGTCATGCTGGCGGTGTAGACCAGACTGCGGCCGGCCACCGGCGTCTTGGCCAGCGAGTTCCCCGAAGCCGGCGCCGCGCCCGCCTTCGGCGCCGCCCCGGACAACCCGCCGCCGCTACCCCCGTTGCCGCCCGCCGCCACACTGCCCACACTCGACGCCGCCGAGCTGCTGCTCTTGCTGCTACCGCATCCCGCACTCAGCCCGATCACCACGACCGCGGCCGCCACCGCCACCATCCGCCCTCTATGAGCACCCTGTCTCATCCGCCCGGCCCTCCCGAGACCCCGGTTCCGCCCTGTGACGGAGCCGTAACAGCAGTGGGACGGCGCCGCACGCCGCGCGGTTCCCGCTTACGGCCTCACGGTTCGGTCACAGACTGGTGTCTGTTGTGGAGCGGGATGGACGAAGCCTGCCTTCCTCAGTCCTGTGTGGATGTCCAGACCGCCGCCGCTTGTGCGCCCAAGAACCGCATCGCCCCGCGCCAGCGCTTGCTGACCCGGGGCGATGCGAGATGGCAGTTGATTAGCTCGGGCTCCCCATACAGGCATAGGGCGCACCGACCTGCGGCGGCACCGACGTCACGCCGGGCGGCAGCACGCCGTGCAGCGCGTAGTACGCCAGGTCCGTCGCGATCGCCTGGGTGTCCGTGGCGGTGGCGCCGGCGGCGTTGACGAAGTTGCCGGCGCCGAGTTGCGCCACCGAGTTCACCGGGTCGACGCCGTAGGAGAACGGGGTGCCCGGTCCCGGGAGGTCGGACGGGTTCGCCCAGTTGCACACGTTGCTGTACAGCGCGCGGACTGCCGGGGTGCCGACCGCGTAGACGAGGTAGTTGCCGTCGAGGGTGTCGGCCCAGGCCGTCGCGAAGGAGGTGGTCACCTGCTGCGCGGGCAGCCCGGCGGCGTCGGCGGCGGCGCGCGCGGTCGTCGCGTCCGCGGCGTCGGCCGCGTACAGGACGATCTGGTTCGCCCAGGTCGACGGGGCGGTGGGCAGCGCCGGCGCCGTGCTCCAGGAGCCGGACGGATCGCCGCTGCGTGCCCCGGTCGTCTCCTCGGTGATGGTGCTCCCGGTGGTCAGGTACAGGTTCGAGGGCTCCTCGTCGACCTGGTAGGCGCTCGCGCCCACGATGCCGTCAGCCGATCCCGGCAGGGTCTTGGTCTGCCAGCCGGTGCCGTCGTTGTAGGTGACCCCCGGCGCGCCGGACGCGGTCAGGTAGAACACTTCCATGCCCAGGGGAGCGCTGACGCTCGTGTCGGTCAGCGTGCCGGGCGGCTGCGGGAAGTCGCCGACGACCGCCGGCAGCACCGAGGGCAGCAGGTAGGTCGTCGCGGACTTGCCGGTCTTCGCTGCCGGCGAACCGGGCAGCGTGGACGGCTTCCAGCGCGGTCCGTCCTGGGTCGCGGTACCGAGCGTGCCGGAGGGCGTGGTGTAGAAGACCTCCGCGGTGCCCGAGGCCGTCGTGGCCGCGGCGAGGCTGCTGCCCTTGGCCGCGAACGCCGCCATGGGAACCGTGATCCAGGCCGGGCCGATGTCGGTGCTCGAGGTGACCAGGCCGCCCGGGCCGATCCCGAGGATCACCGGGCCGCTCGTCGTGTCGGCGAGCACCAGCGAGCCGGGCTGCGCGACCGGTGCCGGGTCGAGGACGTGAGTGGTCCAGCCGGAGGCCGACTGCACGTCCGCGGACAGCTGGCGGTGCGCGTTGACGAAGAAGACCTCGACGCTGCCGTCGGCCGTCGTCGTCGCGTTGACCGCGCCGCCGGCGATCGCCGTGCCGGGAAGGGCCTGCGTCTGCCAACCGGTCGGGGTCTGCGTGGTCTCGGCGAGCCCGCCGCCGGCGGTGCGGTAGAAGGCGTGCGCGGTGTTCACCCACCGGTTCGCCGCGTCCGGGAACGTCAGGGCTGTGATGTTGCCGGTGGCGTCAGGGGTGCCCGGGACGCTCCACTGGATCCACTGCCCGCCGTTCCAGTAGTCGACTGCGAGGCCGCCCTGGGAACGGACGAAGGTGTACTGCACCACCGGCAGCGGGTCGTACCAGATCTGGTCGGTCGGCGCCGTGGCGATCGCCGCGGAGGCCGCGAGGACCTGGATGTTCTTGCGCACCGTGGTGGTGGTGCCGAAGCTGGAGGTGATCGTCACGGTGGCGGTGTACGTGCCCGGCTCGCTGAAGACGTGGGTCACGTCGGCGCCGGTCTCGTTGGTCATCCGGGTGTCGCCGAAGGTCCAGTAGTAGCCGGTGATCGTGCCGCCGGGCACCGAGCCGGACGCGTGGAACCGCGCCGTGGCGCCGTCGACGGCGACCGTGGCGGCGTCCATCGTGCCGGCCGGGTTCGGCTGCTGCGCCGTGGTCGGCGGGGTCACCAGCGCCCACTGCTCGCCCGGGCCCTCGACGCTCGCGGCGAAGGCGGCCAGGTCGGTGATGTTCTGGTCGTACTGGACGTTCACCGCCGCGCCGCCGGAGAAGTCGCCGTTGACCATGTCGATCGAGCCGTCGGGGTGGACGGCGGAGACGAGGCCGACGTGGTCGGCGAAGCCGTTGGGGAGCCGGCCCGGCGAGTAGAAGAGCACTGCGTCGCCCGGCTCGGGCGTCCCGCTGTTCGCCTGCGGGTTCTGCCCCTGGTGCACCGCCCAGGTGTGGAAGGAGACCGCGCCGGCGTTCAGCGTGTTCATGTCCGCCGTGACGCCCGCCTGCTGCCAGACCCACTTCGCGAAGTCGGCGCACCAGGTCTCGTTCTGGTTCCTGACGTTGAAGCTGGAGTCGAAGCCGCAGCCGTCGCTGTCGGAGGAGAAGCCCGCGACCAGGGTGCTGTACGGGTCGCAGTCGATGGTGCTGAAGTTCGGCACCGGCGGATCGGTCTGGACCCCGACCTGGCTCAGCGCGATGTCGGCGATCTTCTGGCCGAGCGGCGTAGTGTCCGCCGGCGTCGTCGCCGCCTGCGTGTCGGCCGCCAACGCCTTGCGCGCCTGAGCCTGCTCGGCGGGCGCCGAACCCGTGCACACGCTCGAGGCGGAGATGCCCCACGCGGTCTTCAGCGCGGCGGGCAGACCGACGGCGCAGCCGTACAGGCCCGTGCTGACGAGATGCCAGCTGCTCCCGGTCTGGACGAAGACGCCGGTGTCGGCGTCCTGCAGCCCGACCGCCTCCTGCGGCTTGGCCGTCTCGGCCGTGGCGAACGCGGCGATGGCCCAGGTACGGCCGTCGGCGGCGCCGGTGTGCAGCGATCCGTCACGGATACCGCCGATCGCGGTGTCGTCGACGTGCCGCCCGGCCGCGAAGGCCTGGGTCAGCGACGCCGCGGTGGACGTCGCGGCCGGCGCTGTCGCTGTGCTCTGCGACGGGTCCGCACCGGCCGCGGAGGCCGTGGCGGGCAGGACCGTCGCGGCGGTGAGTGTGAGGGTCGCGAGTATGGGCACGAGTGCCCGCCCGAATCGCGGGCGTGTCCGAGTGCGTGGCATGGTCAGCGTCCTTCTCATCCCGACGAAGTCAATGTTCTGCGTAGGGTGGAGCGGTTTCGAGGGTAGTCCCCCTCGGCCGGGAGTGGCAGGTTCCCGCCACGAGTGGCGGGTTCCCGCTGGGGACGGCTGCGTGCCGACACACATCAGCTCCGCGGACGCCGCGAATATCGCGACGCCCCCGGAGCCGTCTCGTCAGCTCGGATGCGAGCCGACCTCACCGATCAGCAGGTCCCGTTGTCCTGCCACACCGCCCACGAGGCCGGCGCGCCCGGGGTGGCTCCGGTCGAGTACCAGGTGGAGGTGTACTTGTCGCCGTTGTACGCCACCACGTCGCCCGGCACGTACGACGTGCTCGCGCTCCACGGCGTGAGCCCGGTGCAGCCGCCGCCTCCGGAACCGGTGACTGTCCAGGTGAAGGTGGTGGAGCCGGTGGCCGTGCCCGAGGACGCGGTCACCGTCACCGAGGAGGTCCCGGCGGCGCTCGGAGTCCCGGAGATCAGACCGGTGCTGCTGATCGCCAGTCCGCTCGGCAGACCGGTGGCGGAGTAGGTCAGCGGATTGTCCGCCGAGTCTGCCGCGGAGATCTGCAACGACGCCGGGGTTCCGGCCGTCGAGCTCTGATTCCCCGGGTTCCGCACCGACACGGTCTCGCCGCCTGCCGGGCTGACCGTCCAGCTGAAGCTGGTCGATCCGGTGGCGGTGCCCGAAGAAGCCGTCACCGTCACCGAGAAGGTCCCGGCGGTGGTCGGGCTCCCGGTGATGAGACCGGTGCTGCTGATCGACAGCCCGTCCGGCAGACCGGTGGCGGAGTAGGTCAGCGACTTGCCCGCCGAGTCCGAGCCGGAGATCTGCAGGGACGCCTTGGAACCGACCGCCGAACTCTGGTTCCCCGGGTTCGTGACCGACACCGTCTCGGCGGCCGTGCCCGCGCTGAAGCCGCTGGTGCCGTTCGGCGTGCCCCAGCCGGTCGGGCCGTCGTAGCCGGCGCCGGCGGTGCAGAAGTACGCCGGGGAGCAGCTGCCGTTGCGGCCGCTGGTCACGTCGTTGAAGCTGCCGGTGTGGCTGTACGGGTACTGCGCCGCGTGGTCGCCCGGGTTCGGCGCGCCGGCCAGGGCCCACGTCGAGGCGATGATCGGGGACGACGCCGAGGTGCCGCCGTACACCGACCAGCCGTTGCCGCCGTAGGTCTGGTAGACCGCGACGCCGGTGGCCGGGTCGGCGACCGCCGAGACGTCCGCCTCCATCCGCCGCGAGCAGCCGGTGTCGTGCTGCCAGGACGGCTTCGGGTCGTAGGAGGAGCACCCTGAGCCGGTGCCCTCCGTGGAGTTGGTGAACCAGACCGACTCGCTCCAGCCGCGCGTGCCGCCGCCGCGGTTCAGCGAGGTGCCGCCGACCGCCGTCACGTACTGCGACGTCGCCGGGTACTCCGCGCCGTAGGCGGAGTCACCGGTGCTGGCAGTGATGGCCACGCCCGGGTGGTTGAAGTAGGCGCTGTCCGAGGAGGTGTCCGAGGAGTCCTCGGAACCGCCATAGCTGTTGGACACGAACTTCGCACCCTGAGCCACCGCCTGGTTCACCCCGGCACCGAGGTCCGACATGTTCGCCGAGGCGGCCTCGACCAGCACGATGTGGCACGCCGGGCAGACCGCCGAGACCATGTCCAGGTCCAGGGAGATCTCCCCGGCCCAGCCGGTGTCCGGCGTGGGGTAGTTCCGCCCGCCGTTCTCGTCGACCTTCTTGAAGCAGCCGTTGGCCGTGGTGCACGCCGGCAGGCCGTAGTTGGACCGGTACGCCGCCAGATCGCTCTCGGCGTTCGGGTCGTCCTGCGCGTCGACGATGCCGACGGTCTGGCCCGACCCGCCGCCCGGCAGGTTGTAGGCGCTCAGGAGGTCGGACGGACCGTAGCCGGAGACGGCCAGGCCGGCCGATGCCGGATGCTCCCGGACGTCGGTACGGCGCAGCGCCAGACACGACATCTGGCCGGGGCGCGTCGGGGCGGTGCAGGAGTGGACGTAGTCCGCAGCGGCGCCGGTCTTGGTCGCGGTCACGGTCGTGGTCGTGGTCGTGGTCGAGGCTGAGGTGGACGCGGAGTGCGAAACGGTGGTGGAGGCGGAGGCGATCGAGCTGGCCGAAGCAGCGCTCGTGACGCCGCCCCACACCAACGCGGACGCGGCCACCAGGGCCGCGAACCGGGCGGCCGTACCGGACCGCCAGCGTGTTGCCGAGCGAAGGTTGTCCACTCGGACTCCTTTCCATGGCAGGGGACATCAGGCTCGCGGCACGCCACGAGCCGTCCGTCCAGGAATGGGATTCGACGGCCGGACCCAGGCGAGAGGGCCGGCCGCCCCGCTGAGCCGCACCGTAATCCCGCCAACAGGTCTAGACAACGTGCCCGTGCCCTACGCCGGTCCTTGACGTGCCCCCGCCACAGCCCCCCGGCGGCGCCGCAAAACCCTTGCGCGGCCTCTGACAAACCCCTGCGGGTGCTTCCGACCGCCGCGAAGATACGGCGATGGCGCGTCGCTGCGCGCATCTATTGATGGGCTCATGACGTAAGGCACGCAGCGAGAAGCCCTCACCGGGCGCCGCTCCCTACTCTGCCCGGCAGAGGCGTCCTTTATCGGACGCTTACACGGGACCGATTCCAGCGGACGGACAGGACTCTGATTCCTGCTCTCTCCGCGTCTGGAAGGGGGAGAAGACGTTGCCGAACATGCCTGATATGCCGGGGATGAACATGAGTGGCGGCCATTCAGTGCCGATGCTCGACACGTTGGGGGCTGTGGGCCTGCTGGTGTGGGCTGTGGTGATGTGGGCGGCGGTGGCCGGGTTGGCGTTCGCTGACCGTCAGGGCAAGAGTATGCGGGTCTACAAGGTCAGCATGGCGGTGATTCTGATCGGGGTTGTGGGTCAGATCGGGCATCTGACTGAGCATGTGGCGCAGGCGGTGTACTGGATTTGGCATCCGGAGGCGCCGGCGTGGATGACGCCGTGGGGTACGGGGATGGCGCGGGGCTTCGGGCAGATCGACAAGTCGCGTCCGACGTTGGGGATGGAGATTCTGCACCTGGTCGGCAACTTCATCTTCTTGTCCGGGTTGGCTGCGGTCATGGTCATCAGCCGGCGGGCCCGGAACACCCGGACCCGCTGGTGGGGCAAGATGGGCGTGTGGATGCAGGGGATCCACGGCCTGGAGCACTTGTCGCTGACGGTGTCGGTGTGGCTGGGCGCCAAGCAGGCGGTGGGGCTGTCCACCTGGTTCGGCCAGCTGACCCCCGGTCCGGGAGCCACCACCTATCGCGTGTGGTGGCACTTCTGGGCCAACGTCATGGGCTCGGCCATCTTCGCCATGGCCCTGTACCACCTGCGGAGAGAACAAGGTCAGATCCGCGACTCCTTCGACGAATCACCTGTCACGCCGCCGGTCCCGGTGGACGCGCTCACCTAATAGTCGTTCGCACGGGGGCGGGAGCAGATCATTTGCTCCCGCCCCCACATGTCTTTCCGGGTTCACTCTCAGGCCACGAACATGCGCGAAGCTTTCGCCGTTTGTGCCCTGGTCGGCGAGGTGGCTTCGTGCGCGGCTGGGGCGGCCATCCCCGTCGAAAGGCAGCGCCTGGCATGAGCGGCACCCTTCCCCCACCCGGCTCTCCCATTTCCAAGCGGCGCGCCGTGATCGGCGCCGCGGTCGCCGGGGCGCTGGCCCTGGGCGCCGCCATCGTGCCGATCGCCGCCGGCACCGCCGCGGCGTCCTCGGTCTTCACGGCCGGGGACATCGTGGTCTACCGAGTCGGCGACGGCAGCACTTCGCTGAGCGACAAGGCCGCGCCGGTGTTCCTGGACGAGTACAGCCCTGCAGGATCGCTGGTGCGCTCCGTCGCGTTGCCGACCGGTGACAACGGCGCCGCGCACGAGGTGACCGCATCGGGCAGCGCCACCTCCGAAGGCGAGCTCACCCTGTCCGCGGACGGCCGCTACCTGCTGGTCCCCGGCTACCACCAGGCCGTCGGCACGAGCAGCGTGTCGAGCACCGACGACGTGACCCTCGCCCGAGTCGGCGCGGACGGCGGCGTGGACACCTCCACCGTGCTCAAGGGGTTCGCCGACGGCAACAACGTGCGCGGCGCCACCAGCACCGACGGCACCGGGATCTGGGTCTCCGGGGCCGCCGGCATCGGCTACGCCACCCTCGGCGCCAGTACGTACACCCAGCTGACCGGAGACAACGTGCGCCAGGTGCAGGTCGTCGGCGGGCGGCTGTATACGACCTCGAACAAGAGCAACGTCGGGGTCTCCACGGTGGGAACCGGTACGCCAACCACCTCCGGGCAGAGCGTGGCGAACCTGCCGGGCAGCCCGGAGAGCAGCGGCGACCCATACAACGCGGTTTTGCTGAACCTGTCCGGAGGCAGCGCAGCGGACACGATGTACGTCTCGGACAACAGCGCCGGGAAGATCGAGAAGTTCAGCCTGGCCAACGGGAGTTGGAAGGCTGAGGGCAGCAAGAGCCTGTCGAACGTCGTGGACCTGACCGGTTCGGTCGTCGGCGGCAAGGCCGTGCTTTACGCGACCGGCAGCGGGTCCTCGGGGACGAGCGGCACGCTGTCCACGCTCACCGACTCCGCCGGCGTGGGCGCGAGCCTATCCGGGTCGGTGACGACGCTGGCTACCGCACCGTCCAAGCAGGCGTTCCGGGGCATTGCCTTGGCGCCGACCGCCGGTGGCGGTACCGGTCCGACCAGCCCGTCCACGGCACCGACTTCGACGCCGGCGTCAACGCCGCCGTCAACACCGGCCTCGACGCCGAGCGGGAGCAAGACTCCGACCCTGGCGGCGTCACTGGCGACTCTGCTGGGCGCCGTGGGCAACACCAACAATCCGGCTGCCACACTCACCATCGGCGACGCCTACTACGGCGCGTCCGCGGTGACCTTGACCGCGAAGTCCTCCAGCACCAGCGTCGTTCCGTCCTCAGGGCTGGTGTTCTCCGGCACCGGCCCCACCCGAACGCTGGCCGTCACCCCGGCCAAGGCCGGCTACGCCACGCTGACGGTTACCGCCACAGCCCCCGACGGCAATACCGCGACCGGGACGATCGCCTACGCCGCGTCCATCGCCGACGCGTCCGACCCGGCAGCCGACTACTACTCCGGCATCGGCAACGCCTCGGTGATGATCGACGCAGGCGGCGGCTACTTCCTGATCGGCGACGACGAGACCAATGTGCTGTACCTGTACCAGCAAGGCGTGACGACTCCGATCAAGACCTTCGATTTCACCGCCATACTCCCCGACGGCACCGACGCGGTCGACATCGAGGCGGGAGCGCGGGTCGGCAACCGCATCTACTGGTCCGGGTCGATGAGTAACAGCGGCAGCGCCGGCAACCTCGAACCCGCGACCGACACCCTCTTCGCCACCGACATCGCCGGCTCAGGCGCCTCGACGAACCTGACTTACGTCGGCGCGTACACCAACTTGCGCGCCGACATGGTCGCGTGGGACAAGGCCAACGGCAACACTCTCGGGCTGGCTGCCTCCGCCGCCGAAGGTCAGGGCTCGAAGGACCCCGCAGGCTTCAACATCGAAGGCATGGAGTTCGCCCCGAGCTCTACCAGCACCGCGTACTTCGCCTTCCGTGCTCCGCAGGAAAGCCCTTCGAACCGCACCAAGGCCCTGATCGTTCCGGCCACCAACGTCGACCAACTGGTGACCGGCGCGGCAAGCAAGGCGACGTTCGGCAACGCCATCCAGATGGACCTCGGCGGCCTCGGAATCCGCGACATCCGCAAGAACGCGGACAACCAGTACGTCATCGTGTCCGGCACCGCCGACGGCTCCAACAACGCCGCCGCCCTCTACTCCTGGGACGGCGTCGCCACCGACGCGCCGGCCAAGGACGCGCTGACCATGCCGACCTCCGCCGCCTCGGGCGCCTGGGAGATCATCGGCAACGTACCCGACCCGCTGGTGTCCGGCAGCCCGCTGTCCATGGCACAGGACGACGGCGACGTGGTCTGGTACAACGACGGCAAGACCTCCAAGGACGGCTTGACCGCGCAATACATGAAGTTCTTGCGCGACACCCTCACTTGGCGGTAGTCGCGACGGCAGCACATGACGTGGGCTCCCTGGCACACAGGTGCTGGGCGAGCCCATGTGCGTATCGCCGCCGACGGACTGGCTCCTTCCTATGCGGCACGTGGTTTCCACTCCTGAACTACATCGTGAGCTGAGTAAACAGTGCTTGAGAGAGATTGCCAGCCACTTCGCCTGCTCCGACCCCCAAGGCTGTGAGGTTGACCGATTCGTCCGGCTCGATCCGTACCATGTCAGGCGACTGGCCGAAGCGCATGAACTGGGCACTGGACCGCGGGTGGTTTGGATCAAAGGTGTCGACGCTGGTGGTCATCTCTGGCAACACTCCAACTGCTACCGCTACATGCCCCTGCTCGATGATGCCCAAGGCTCCCGTAAGTCGAAGCATTTCAGCGATCTGCTGGGTTAGCGCCTTACGATCCAGAATTGATCCTATCCGGTCTCTTGGGAGCGTGGCTCTGATTGAGATCTGACCAGTCTGGTATAGCCGAACTTCGAGAAGCCTTCCGGCCTTGGGTTTGTCCCAGGCCGGACGATCACTGTCCTCAATTCTGACGACCGCATGATCCTTTGACCGGGAGAGGCTAAGCGCGACGTCGTTCTGGATGTAGTGGGTCGCGCGAACGCGGTTCTGCATCGAATTGATCAACGACTCCATTTCGCGAGCAGAGTATCCCGAGTGATCCACGGGTGCGACGTGAGTTTCGAGGAGAGCTCCGCGGTCACTAAGAGGGGAATTCGCTCCATTTTCCGCCGAAGTCCAGCTTATTGCCAGCGGCTGAGTCAACCTCTTGAATTCAAGGGGGGACGGCTTCGAGCCCAACTCGCGCAGCGCTTGGGCAATCTTGATCTGGAGATCTGGGGTGTCCTCGAAGGTAGTCCGGAATACGCCTGTGGCGTATGCCTCCACGGTTTGGGCGAACTCGTGCTGCTTGGGCTCGAGCTTCACCCCGGCCTTGCGAAAAACGAGCCGCGGAATCCCCTTGACCTGGGCGTGAATCCATTCGTCATGGGTGGCAGACTGTCCAGTCTCCGGGAAAATGTGGCCGTAGTTCGGGCCCAACAGGAGCAGGCAAACATCCGCCGAATCCAGGGCAGCCAGACATGCCTCTCGACTGGGCGTGGACTGGGCTGAGAAGTCCTCGAAGTGTACTGGTGTATGACCCAGCGCAGTGATCAAGCCGGGAAGCGAGTCGCGCTCTTTCTCCAGACCCTTTCGTGCGCTGCTGATGAAGATCTTCACGCTACGCCGTCTCCGCTGGTAGGGGTTTTCCGGTGAACTAGACTGGTTCTCGCACATTCTATCTTGAGTGCGGGTGAGGGGCAGGGGCTAGTGGCAGGGATCTCAGATGAGGCGGTACGCGCCTACTGGAAGGAACATCGAGAGCAACTGCGCCAGTGCGAGACTCAGCGTTCGGCATTGACCAACCTGTTGATTGTCATCACAGCCGCCCTGAGCGCTCTGATCGCGCAACAGCACTTCTCGCTATACGTCATCCCCTTGTGCATTTTCATCATGCTGGCGGGCCTGTATGGTGCAGTGGCTGTATCGAAGTACTACGAGCGGGCTGCTTACCACCTGTCGCAGGCGCGCGCTTTGACCCAGGATCTCGTAGAGCTTGGGATCTTGGGTAGCGATCAGAGATTGGTGCAGGCTCGAGCGGATCATTACCGCGCCTTTCCCTGGCTGCATCGCATCCGGCTGCATAGTTTGTGGGTGATCCTCCATGTCGCAATTATGTTCTATGGATTGTCACTGCTAGCGGTATGCGTGGCTAATGCTTGATACGGAACAGGTCGGCGGTATGCGTCCTGAGTGAAAACGGGTTCACGGCAACGGTTGCAGCACCGTGGTTCGTCTTCGGCTGGTCGCCGATTGTGCGACCTGGGCGCCCGTGGGAATGGCATGCTCTCGGCGGCCGACAGCGAACGTCTACTCGAACTGGACCAGGAACTACCGCTGGGTCGGCGCCATCGCAGCGATATCGGCTGACGGCGCGCACACCACAGTGTTGATCCGTGTTGAGAGGTCAGTGAATTCAAGTGGTCGTACCACTTGACCACCGGACCACCGGTGGCCAGACTCACGGACGTGAACACGTTCGCGCCGGTCGTCCGTAGCAGTGTTGCTGCTGCTGTTTTTGAGCAGATTCTTGGTCGGATCTTGGATGGCAGTCTTGATCCTGGTTCGGCGTTGCCGTCTGAGCGGGCTTTGACCTTGGAGCTCGGGGTGACGCGGCAGGTGGTTCGGGAGGCGCTTCAGCGGCTGGATCAGCTGGGGTTGGTGGAGATTCGGCATGGTGGTGGGACGCGGGTGCTTGATTACCGTGATGCCGCTGGGTTGGATTTGCTGCCGCGGCTGTTTCGGCGGGCGGATGGTTCGCTTGACGCCGAGGTTGTGCGGTCGGTGATGGAGATGCGGCAGGCGGTCGGTGCTGACGCGGCGGCGTTGTGCGCGCTGCGTTTGGCGGATACCGCTGGGCTGCGTCGTGCTGTTGCCGAGGGTGCGGGACGTGGCCATGACTTGGAATCAGTGTTCTGGGATCTAATCGTCGACGGTTCGCAGAACATCTGCTACCGCCTGTCGCTCAATGCCCTGCGACAGGCTTACGCCCCGGCTGCCGCGCTGGTCGCCGATGTCCTCGCCGATGAGATCACCGCCGTGCGGCGCTATGAGGATGTGATCGCCGCGATCGAGGCTCGCGATCCGGAGCGTGCACGGGCTGCCGCCGGCGAGCTGCTCGGGTTGGGTACCGCCGCCATCACCGCATTTTTGGAGGGACGATGACCGCTGTCGCCGACAACGCTGACAACAATCGCAACGCCTCGAACCGCACCGTCTCGAACCGCACCGTCTCGAACCGCACCGCCGTCACCCGCACCGCCTTCACCCGCTCCGGCATGACGCTGCGCGAAGCGGCGTCGCTGTTCGCCCGGCATCCAAACTCCCGCGCGCTGGCGGCCACCACCGCGACCGCCGCTGCCACGCGCCTCGTCCTCGGCAAGTGGAGCAGGCGCGATGCCGTGGCCGCCGCCGCGATCCTGGCGACGGAACCGTTCGTGGAGTGGATGATCCACGTCCATGTCCTGCACCGCCGTCCGCGCGAGAAGAAGGACGGTGCCGTCGCCGACAGCCTGCTGGCCAGCTCGCACCGCGCCCACCACAGCGACCCGCGCGACCCCGACCTCGTCTTCATCCCGCGCCCGGCGGTGGCGCCGTCGATCGCCGTGCTCGCGCTGGCCAACCTCGCCGGAGCCAGGGCTCTGCGACCGGCGCTCACCGGCTTCGCCACCGCGATCGCCTCGATGACCACCTATGAGTGGACGCACTTCCTCATCCACTCCGCCTACCGCCCGCAGTCCTCGCTCTACAAGACGATCCGCCGGACGCACCAGTTCCACCACTTCCGCAACGAGAACTACTGGTTCGGGATCATCACGCCGGTCTCCGACAAGGTGCTGAACACCTATCCCGACAAGGACGACGTCGCCGTGTCGAGTACGGCCAAGGCCTTGGACGCGCGCGACCGCATCAGATCATGACGTGCTTGACCTGCGTGTAATCAAGCAACCCGGACATCGCCAGATCACTGCCGTACCCGGAGTGCTTGACCCCGCCGTGCGGCATCTCGGACACCGTCGTGCCATGCGTGTTGACCCAGGCGATGCCGGTCTGGAACCCGCGTACGGCCCGCATCGCCCGGTCGTGATCGCGCGTCCACACGCTCGCCGCGAGTCCGAACCGAACCCCGTTCGCCAGCGCCATCGCCTCGGCCTCGGTACCGAACGGCTGCACCGTGACGACCGGCCCGAACGTCTCCTCCTGCACGATCTCGTCGTCCTGCCGGACCTGCACGACCACCGTCGGCTCGTGGTACCAGCCGGCGCCGTCAAGCGCGCGGCCTCCCACGACCACGTCCGCGTGCGCCGGCAGCCGCTCCAGAACACCGCGCACCGCCGATAGTTGCGCCGCGCTGTTCAGAGGACCGAAGTCGGCATCGGCGACCGGACCGGTGCGCAGCGCAGCCACTTGCTTCGCGAACGCATCCACAAAGGCGTCGTGGATCGAAGCGTGCACTAGCAACCGCGTCGCAGCAGTGCAGTCCTGCCCGGCGTTGTAGAACGCGACGGCAGCCACCTCGGCTGCCGTCGCCTCCACATCGACGTCGTCGTGGATGACAACCGGCGCGTTCCCCCCAAGCTCCAGATGAACACGCTTGAGATCACCGGCACACACAGCCGCGATCTCCCGACCGGCACGGACGCTCCCGGTCACGGCGACAAGGCGAACCGCCGGATGCGCCACCAACGCACGCCCGGTCTCCCGATCACCGCACACGACATTGACGACGCCCGGCGGCAGGTGCTCCGCAGCGACGCGCGCGAGCAAAGACGCCGACGAAGGCGTGGTGTCAGCAGGCTTCAACACCGTGCTGTTACCCGCAGCCACAGCCGGCGCGAGCTTCCACGCAGCCATCATCAGCGGATAGTTCCACGGCGTGATCTGCGCGCACACACCGACCGGCTCCCGACGCAGCGCCGAGGTCCGGCCTTCGACGTACTCCGCCGCAGCCACACCCGGCATGTTCCGAGCCGCCCCGGCGAAGAACCGCAGCGCGTCGACGATCGCCGGGAACTCGTCCCGAAGGAATAACGCGCGCGGCTTGCCGGTCTCGCGCACCTCCGCGTCGGCGAAAGCCTCGGCGCGCGCTTCGACGCCATCGGCGATACGCAGCAACGCCCGCTGTCGTTCAGCAGGCGTGGTCACCGACCAGGACTCGAAAGCCGAGGCCGCGGCAGCGCACGCGGCGTCGACGTCCTCAGCGCCGGACAACGCCGAGCGCCCAGCGACCCGGCCGGTCGACGGATCGACCAGATCCAGCCGCGCGCCGGAGACCGCCGCAGATTCCTGCCCGCCGACAACATTGAGGACATCAGGGATCTCATCCACGACGCAGCACCTCCGCAGCCGTCGCGCGTCCGGTCCGCACCGCGCCTTCCATATACCCGGCGACCCACTGATCCGAGCCGCACACATAGAAAGGCGGCTCGTGTGTACCGTGCAGCGGTCCGACACGCATCACATCTCCCGGAGCCCACTGCGTCACATAGCCCTGCGTCCACGGATCGGTTCCCCACATCCGCAGGTACGCCGTGATCGGCTGCTCCGCCTCCGGACCGTAAAGCCGCGCGACATCGGATATCAGCTCCCGCATACGCAACTGCGCCGGCATGCCGAGCATCACGCCGTACCGCTCCGGCGGAATCAGCGCCGAGAGCAACCCTTCGCCCTGCGGCCACGTACTGCCGAGCACTCCTTCACATTCCGACAGACCGTTCATCCCCTGCTCGCGCCAGAACGGCCGCTCGTACGCCACAGCCAGCTTCGCCGCACAGGCCTGCCGCTGAGCGTGCAGCGAAGCGAGCCGCTCATCCGACACGCCGCTCACCGCGACGGACCGCAACGGTCCCACCGGGAGCGCGCTGACCACCGCGTCAGCGGTCAGCGTCTCCCCTCCCGCCAGCCGCACCGTGCAGCGCCCCGGCCGCACATCGACAGCCGCCACCGCAGCCCCGGTCCGCACCCGGGACCCCAGTTCGGCGGCCATCCGCAGCGCGACGGTCGCCGAACCCTCGGTGACCCGCAGCCCTTCCCAGTCCTCGTAGTCGTAGTGACCCGCACTCGGCACCGCCGCGTTCTTCCGCAGCGCGCCGAGCATCGACGTCCGCTCGACCGAACCGCTGGCCAGGCTGAGCTGCCCGATCTCCCACAACCGCAGCACTTCTGGCGTCGCGTCGACCGACCGCAGCCATTGCCCGACAGACAGCGCGTCCAGCGCGGCGGCGTCCGGATGCGACCACGGGTCGTCCGGGTCGACCGTCCGCGCGATGTCCACGAACCCCTGCGTCACCCGCCGCTGGCAGTCGTCGTCCTTCGGACCGAACCAGTGCGGCGGGTCGCCGGCGGAGACCTCCTCCGGTGTGGCGCGGGCGATGACGCCGGGCTCGGCGACGTAGCTGGGTACCAGCGTCAGCCCGAGTTCGCCGACCAGGCCCAGATACGCGGTGTGCGCGCGCCCGACCACCTCGCCGCCGAGCTGCAGGATGCGGCCGTCGCCGAGCACTGCCTGCTCGACCCGTCCGCCGACCCGGTCCCGGGCCTCCAGGATCAGGACGTCCGCGCCGCCGGCGCCCAGGTCCCGCGCGGCAGCCAGCCCGGCCAGACCCGCGCCGAGGACGATCACGTCGTAGTGGTGCATGAATCCTCCTCTCAGGCCAGGACCAGGCAGTGTTCCGGCTTCCAGGCGATCTCCACCGATTCCCCGCCCTCCCAGCGGTCCTCGTTCCGCGACCGCGCGGTGTTCTGCTCCAGCGCGGCCACGGTCACGCCGGGCGCGAGCTCGATCAGATAGGTCGTGGTCGGACCGGAGTAGACGGTGTCCTTGATGACGCCGCGAGCCCGCGGCATGTCCGCCTCGAAGTCCGAGAGCCAGATCTTCTCCGGCCGGATCGAGATGCTGACCTCGCTGCCTTCGGTGATCTCCGGGCACGGTCCCACGGCGATCGCCGGACCGCCGGTGATCTGCACCGCGCCGGACCGGTAGACGCCGGTCATGAGGTTCGACGTCCCCATGAAGGACGCGACGAACTTCGTCTCAGGATGCTCATACACGTCCTCGGGCGTCCCGCAGTGCTCCACGCGTCCGGCGTTCATCACGGCCACCCGGTCGGACATGGTCAGCGCCTCGTCCTGGTCGTGGGTGACGAACACGAAGGTGATGCCGACCTCGCGCTGGATCTGCTTGAGCTCGATCTGCATCTGCCGGCGCAGCTTCAGGTCCAGCGCCGCCAGCGGCTCGTCCAGCAGCAGGACCGCCGGCCGGTTGACCAGGGCCCGGGCCAGTGCGACGCGCTGGCGCTGACCGCCGGACAGCGTGCGCGGCTTGCGGTCGGCGAACGTCGTCAGCTGCACCAGCTCCAGCATCTCGCCGACCCGCCGCCGGATCTCCTCCCGGGCGACGCCGGCGCGCTTGAGGCCGAAGGCCACGTTGTCGGCCACCGAGAGGTGGTCGAACAGCGCGTAGCTCTGGAACACGGTGTTCACGTTCCGCTTGTTCGGCGGCAACCGCGTCACGTCCTGTCCGGCGAGCAGGATCGAGCCGGACGTCGGATCGGCGAAGCCGCCGATCATCCGCAGGGTCGTGGTCTTGCCGCAGCCGGAGGGCCCGAGCAGCGAGTAGAACTCGCCGGGGGCTATGTCCAGGCTCAGATCGGCGACGGCGGCGGCAGTGTCGTTGTCGCCGCCGAACCTCTTGGTGATCCGGTCCAGCCGTACCGCGGGCGTGGCGGACGGGTCGGGCGTGGTGGGGGAGAGCGCGGAAGGGGTGGTGCTCATGGGTATCAGTCCCCGGACAGGAGGTCGAGGCCGCCGGAGCGGCCGAACAGACGCGGGATGGACAGGGCCACGGCGATGAGGGTGATGGAACCGGCCAGCATCAGCGTGCCGACGGCGTTGATGGTCGGCTCGACGCCGAAGCGGATGGCGGAGTAGATGCGGACCGCCAGCGGCTGCGGATCCACGCCGGTGGTGAAGTAGGCCAGGACGAAGTCGTCGAAGACCAGGGCGAAGATCAGCACGGCGCTGGCCAGGATGGCCGGCAGCAGCGCGGGTAGCGTCACCAGCCGCAACGCCTGCCACCGCGTCGCGCCGAGGTCCATGGCGGCCTCTTCGACCTCCGGGTTGAGCGCGGCGACCCGCGAGCGCAGGATCACCGTCACATAGGAGATGGAGAAGGTGATCTCGGAGATCATCACTGTGCCGGTGGACAGCGTGATGTTCAGACCCTTGTAGAGCATCAGCGACGCCACGCCGGTGACGATCTCCGGGGTGATCAGCGGGACCAGCATGATCAAGCCGGAGTACGTACCGAGCCTGCCCCGCGCGCGGACCAAGCCCAGAGCGAGCGCCACGCCGAGCACCACCGAGCCGATCATCGCGACCAGCGAGATCTTCAAGCTCATGCCCAGCGAGGACAGCAGGACGTGGTCGTGGAAGAAGGCCGAGTACCACCGAGTGCTGAAGTGCTTGAAGACCGTCAGCGACTTCTGGGAGTTGAAGGAGAACAGCACCACCATGGCGATCGGCAGGTAGAGCAGCACGAAGAACAGCGCGGTGACCACGATCGCGAAGCGGGGCTTGGCCTCGACGCCGCGTCGGCGCGGACGGAACCGGCGGCGCCGCGAGGCGGGCTGCGGGGCAGGGCCCTGGTGGGCAGAGGACTGCGGGGAAGCGGGTTGTGGGGAAGGGTGCGTCGCAGCGGTCATCGGGTCGCCTCCGCCTCGTCCTTGCGGGCGCGCCGCAGGTAGCCGAACATGCCGATCAGGAGCACGGCCATCAGCAGCATCGTGAGCGCCGAGCCGAGCGGCCAGTCCTGGCCTTCGAAGAACTTGTCCTGGATCAGGTTGCCGATCATGATCTGGTTCGGCCCGCCCAGGAACTGCGCGGAGACGAAGTCGCCCATCGCCGGCAGGAACACCAGCACCATCCCGGCCACCGCGCCCTGCCGCGTCGCGGGCACCGTGACGAACAGGAACGTGCGCAGCGGTCCGCCGTACAGATCGCGTCCGGCCTCGATCAACGAGATGTCGAGCCGTTCCAGGGCCGCGTAGAGCGGGATGACCATGAAGACCACGAATCCGTAGACAAGGCCGGCGATGACGCCGGGTCCGGTGTTGAGGATCTTCGTGTGCGAGTCGGCGAGTCCGATCGCGCGCAGGAAGCGCAGCACCGGTCCGTCGTCGGAGAGCACCACCGACCACCCGTACATCCGCACGAGGTAGTTGGCGAAGAAGGGCACGACGATCGCGGCGATCAGCGCGTTCTTGAAGCGCCCGGCGTGCAGCGCGATGGCGTAGGCGACCGGGTAGGCGATCAGCAGGCACAGCAGCGAGGTCAGCGCGGCGTACTCCAGCGAACGGAGCATCACTGTCCGGTACGCCGGCGCGGCCAGCCGCCGGATGTTGTCCAGCGTGCGGCCGAAGTGCGGGTTGCCCAAGTCGTCGGTGGTCCCGAAGGACAGCGCGGCGAGCAGCAGCAGCGAGGAGATGAAGAACAGCGACATCCACAGCGTGCCGGGCAGCGCCAGGCGGTTCCAGATGCGGGTGTCCTCGGAGGCCGGACGGCGCCGGGACGCGCGGATCCGCGGAATATGCGGGCCGTTCCGTCCGGCCCGACCGGTGGGATCGGCGGTGGGTTCGGATGCGGTGTCGAGCACGTCAGCCCGCTTTCACGTCGGTCCACACGGCGTCGCGGGCGTGCCCCTGGGCAGCCGTGCCGTTCTGGAACATGTGGTCGTTCACCAGGTCCTCGGGCTTGACGACGCACTGCGGGAACTGCGCGACGAGCTTCGCGTAGGCGTCCTCGGTGCCGTTCACCGGCATCGGGTACCCGATGTAGTCGATGTTCTTGAGGACGTTCTCCGGCCGGAGCATGTAGTCGATGAAGAGCATCGCCGTCCCGGGATGCTCGGCGTTCGCCGGGATCGCGTAGCAGTCGGTGTTCACCGGCGAGCCCTCCTTCGCCGTCTGGAATCCGTAGACCGAGGCGTCGTTGGCCTGGTTGAGCACCGAGACCATGTCGCCGCTCCACGCCTGCGTCATCAACGCGTTGCCGTTGAGCAGGTTGTTGTAGTCGTCGCTGGAGAAGCCGCGCAGGTGGGAGCGTAGGTTCTTCAGCTCGGCGTCGATCTTCGCCAGATCGCCGGAGTCGGCGGTGTTGATCGGCAGGCCCAGCTTGAGCGCCGCCATGCCCAGCGCCTCGTCCTGGTCGTCCAACAGGAAGACGTTCCCGCTGGCGGCCGGCGACCACAGGTCCTGCCAGGAACCGGTGAGGTCCCCGAGCTTGTCCTTGCGCCAGCCGATCCCGGTTTTGTACATGGTGAAGGGGACGCTGTGCGCGGAAGCCGTGTCGTACCAGGGGTCCTGGAAGTAGTCGTAATGGTCGAAGATCGCCGGGGCGTTCTTCAGCGCCGAGTGGTCGATGCGGCGCAGCTTCCCGGCGACGGCCAGGCGCTGGGTCCATTTGGCCGACGGGAAGACGACGTCGTACTTGTTCCCGGCGGCCAGTTTGGCGCCCATCGACTCCATCGAGTCGAAGTTGGACTGGACGACCTTGACGCCGTACTCCTTCTGGAACCCGTCGAAGACCGACGGGTCGACGTAATCGGCCCAGTTGAAGTAGACGAGGTCGCCGTCCACCTTGACGTCGATCGGCGGCTCGGCGGACGTCGCGGCCGCACCCGCGGTCCCGTCCGCTCCGGCGGCGGACGAGGACTGGTTCGACCCGGTGAAACCGCAGCCGGCCGCGGCCAGGCCGACGGTGCCGGCCATCCCGGCGCGCAGGAGCGATCGGCGGGACAGCTCGAAGGACTCCTCGGAAGACTGGCGGGACATGGCTTGTCCTTTCGTCGGGGATGGGAGGGCCCGGCACGGCGGAGCGGATCGCGGCAAGGCGACACCCAGGAACGTCCGCGGCGGGGTCGAGCGGTATGAGGGGGTGACCGGCCCGAAGCGGCAGGAGACCTGTTTTTCACCGTGCGCCGGTGGCTGCGACGCGGGTTCTGCGTCGGCGTGCGGGGCACGCCGCGGTTGTGGTGCCGTGCGGTGCCGTGTGGTGGCGCCGTGCCGTGCAGCCGGTCGGCCGCTACGGCTTCGAGGCCTTACACCGCGGCGGTCCGCGTGCCGGCCGCCGGGATCGGCGTGTGCACGCCGAGCTGCGGGGCGACGACCGCCCAGATCTGGTCGCGCGCGTCGTCCAGCGTCAGCGCCGAGGCGCCGAGCAGGATGCGCGCGCCGTAGCCGTCGGTGAGCGCGATGACCAGGTCGGCGAACCGCCCGACGTCGCAGGGCCCGAACTCGCCGGCGCTCTGGCCGTCGCGGACGATCCCGGCGATCCAGTCCCGCAGGTTCGCGTACAGATCGCGCGCGACGGTCCGCGAGTCGGGGTCCCGGACCGCGCGCAGATGCAGCTCCTGCCAGAGCAGGAAGTCGCGGCGCAGCTCGGTGTCGCCGGGCAGGCAGTCGTCGATGGCGCGGGCCAACAGCCAGGTCTGCGGCGCCTCGGCCGGCGGATCGGCCTTGCCCTCCGCGGAGCCCGTGGTGTCGTAGGAGAAGCGCAGTGCTTCCAGGAAGAGCTTCTCGCGCGTGGCGAAGTGGTAGTGGAGCGCGGCCGTGGACACCCCGGCCCGCTCGGCGACCATCCGCATCCTGACCTTCTCGAATCCGGTCTCTGCGATGACCTCGCACGCGGCTCGCAGGATCGCCGCGCGGGTCTGCTCGGTCCTGGCCTCAGCGCTCATCGCGGTCCATCGCTCCCGTCACCACGCACCGGCATATCGGCTCGGATCCTATCGGCGAACCAGCCGACGCCGGCCTCGCGGCGCGACAGCGGACCGGGTTCGAAGCCGGGAGTGCGGATGCCGTGCTGCACCCGGCGCAGCAGTTCGGCGTCCTCATCGCTCGTGATCCAGCCGATCGCGATGTTGAGCCGGCGCGCCAGGCGGGTGCGGCGGCTGGAGCCGCGGCGGGTGTAGAAGCCGCCGGGGACGGCGACGCGTTCCTGGCCCGCGGGGATGGCGGTCCAGGCGAGAACGTGGTCGGGGTAGAAGTCGAGCAGCGTGTTCGGGTAGATGACGGCGTACCGCCACATCCGCTGGTCCTCGGCGCGCAGTCCCGGCATCGTCGAGGTCAGCCGCTGGTAGAGCCGTTCGCGCCAGTTGGACGAGGGCTTGTCGCGCAGCGGTGTCTGGAACAGGACGTAATCCTCGGCCGCCTCGGTGATTCGGTAGTTCTGGTAGTCGAGCAGCCGCATCAGCCCGGGGTGCGCCACCGGTACGTGGTAGCCCTCCAGGTAGTTGTCGACCGCGACCTTCCAGTTGGCGCTCTGCACCTCGGCCTTGTCCAGATCGTGGATCCGGTCGCGGCCCACCGGGACCAGCTCGGCGCCGGCGTAGCGGCCGACCTGCTCGGCCAGGCCCGCGCAGGTCTGCGCCAGCGGTGCCGCGGTGCCGTCGACGTTGACGAAGACGAAGCCCAAGAAGGACTCCACAGCGACGGTGAACAGCCCGAGCTTCGGCTTGTCCAGGCACGGGATCTGCCGGCCCTCCGGCGCGCCGACGAGCGAGCCGTCGAGCTTGTAGGTCCAGCCGTGGTACGGGCAGCGGATCGCCTCGGCGGCCTTCGGCTCCGGCTCGGGGGCGTCGACCAGCCGGGTGCCGCGGTGGCGGCAGACATTGAGGAACGCGGCCAGCCCGCCCTCGGCGTCGCGGACCACGAGCACCTCGCGTCCGGCGGCCCAGGCCGCCAGCCGGGAGCCCGGGTTCGGCAGGTCGGACTCGTGGCAGACGAGCTGCCAGGTCTTGGCGAAGACCGCGCGCAGCTCGGCCTCGGCGAGCGCCGGATCGGTGTAGTAGCGCGCCGCCAGAGCCGGCGGCGGGTCTTGCGGGTGCGGGCCCGGGGGAGCTGACGCACTCAGTGGTTCGGTGATCGGCACCGGTCCTCCTTCGCAGAGTGTCTGACCGATTGGTCAGTCAGGTTGCAGCGAAGTTCCCGCGCTGTCAAGGGTTGCTTACTGATTAGTTAGTCAGTTACGCTCCCGGCCACCGGATTCACCGTGGAGGTGGAGGGTGTCAGAACTGTCAGAACTGTTTCATCGCCGCCGGCCGGTCTGGCTCGGCCTCACCGCCGAGCCGGAGCGCGAACTGCCCGAAGCGGTCGCGTCATTGCGGATGCGCCAGGCGCTGCCCGATGCAGAACCCGCAGATCCAGCCCTGGCAGTCCACGCCGAACGCCGGCGGATCGGCGAGCTCGTCGTCCGCGGCCATCAGCGGTCGTGGTTGCGCTACCTGGACGAGGTCACCGAACTGGTGCGCGCGGCCGCCGCCGACGCGCCGGTCCACGCCGACCGCGCGCTGCTCGCCGCGCAGGTCGTCCTCGACCACCACCTGATGCTCATCGGCCTGCCCGGGCCTGCCTACCGCCGGGTCGAGGCCCAACGCGCGGCCTTGGCCGAGGCCGTGCGGGTCCTGCAGCAACTCCCCAACGAACGAGACCGAACATGACCCAGATCCATTCCCTGATGCCGGGTTCCGCGCCGCTGCTCGGCGAAAGACCCGACCGGCGTGAAGCCCGTGATGCCTATTGGCACGCTGGCGGTTACCGCGACCTGTCGCCGGATCTGCTGGTGAACCGCATCAAGGCGGCAGGGCTGCGCGGCCGGGGTGGCGCCGGCTTCCCGGCGGCAGCCAAGCTGCTCGCCGTGCGCGCCGCCGGCTCGGTCCCGGTCGTCGTCGCCAACGGCGGCGAAGGAGAACCGGGATCGGTCAAGGACCGCTGGCTGATGCGGGCGCGGCCGCACCTCGTCCTGGACGGGATGTTGCGCGCCGCCGACATCACCCGCGCCGCACGCTGCTACGTCTACGTGGCCGACGACGAGGCCGCCGAGAGCATGCGTCGCGCGCTGGCCGAGCGGGAGCCGTACGTGCCCACGCAGATCGTGCGGGTCGCGCACACCTATGTCGCCGGCGAGGAGACGGCGGTGGTCCGGCGGATCAACGGCGGGCCCGCACTGCCGACCGCGAAACCGCCGCGACCCTTTGAATCCGGTGTCGACGGCGTCCCGACGCTCGTCGCGAACGTCGAGACTCTGGCGCGGATCGCGCTGCTGGCCGCACGGCCACAGACCCCGGACTCACTGCTGCTGACGGTCTCCGGTCCGGGTCTGGAACCGGAACTGGTCGAGGCGCCGGTCGGCACGTCGTTGCAGGCGCTGGCCTACCGCGCGGACCGGCTCGGTACTCCTGGCGTCCTGATGGGCGGCATGTTCGGAGGAATCCTCGATCCCCGCGGCCTGCGGACCGAACTCGAAGCGGCGGCGCTGACCGCGGCGGGATCGGCGCTCGGCTGCGGAGCCGTGCACTTCCTCGCGCCTGGCGAGTGTCCGGTGGCGCTCGCCGCCGAGGGATTGGCGTTTCTCGCCGATGAGAGCAGCCGTCAGTGCGGGGTGTGCGTCACCGGGACTGCCGCGTTGGCGCGCACGATGGCGTCCGCGGTCCACGGCACCGCCGAGCCTGACGACCTGGCTCGGCTGAGCAAGTGGTCGCAAAGCCTGCGCCGTCGTGGCGCGTGCGGCCTGCTCGACGCCGCGGCGAACCTCGCTGCCTCTCTGCTGCGCTCCTTCGGCCCGCTCACCGAAGCCCACATCGAAGGACGCAGCCCTTGTTGCCTGTCCGACCGGCTGCTGGAAGCTGACCGGTTCCGGGTGGCGCCTCCGACCGTCTTCGCCATCAGTCAGCCCATATCAGCACCGCGATAGAGGAACCATGAAACTGCTAGTGGACGCCACCCTCTGTGAGGGCTACGGCGTGTGTCAGGAACAAGCTCCCGCTCAGATCGACCTCGACGACTTCGGCTATGCCGCGGTCACCGAGGCCGAGGTTCCGGCTGACGGCGAACCGGCTGCCCGGGCCGCCGTCGCCGCATGCCCGAACCGCGCGCTGCGGCTGGAGTCGCGGCCGTGAGCCGGGACCTGGCGCCGCTCTTCGACCCGGTGTCTGTGGCCGTGGTCGGGGCGAGCGACGATCCGGCGAAGTACGGGCACGCCATCGCCTCGCAAGCTTTGCGCGCGCCGCACCGCCGGCCGATCCATCTGGTGAACCGGCGCGGGGGTACCGTGCTCGGCCAGGCTGCGGCGACCAGCCTGACCGCGATCGGCGAGCCGGTCGGGCTGGTCGTGGTCTCGGTTCCGGCTGCGGTATACGAGGAGACCGTTGAGGAAGCCTTGGCGTGCGGCGCGAGTGCGATCGTCGCGGTCACCGCAGGTTTCGCTGAGACCGGCGCCGACGGTCTGGCGCGGCAGCGAGCGGTCGCCGAACGCGTGCGCGCCGCCGGTGCGGTCCTGGTCGGACCGAACTGCCTGGGCATCGCCGACAACACCACCGAGCTGTATCTGGCCTCCGACGCCTTCGATCTCGGCGGCGTCGCGCTGCTGAGTCAGAGTGGGAATCTCGCGCTGGAACTCCAGCTCTCCTTTGCGCCGCACGGTCTGGGCTTCTCGCGCTTCGTTTCGTTGGGCAACCAGTCCGACGTCACGCTCGTGGATCTGGTCGAGGACTGTGCGCGTCACGAGGCGACGCAGGCGATCGCGGTCTACGCCGAGGACTTCGGCGACGGCAGGGCTTTCGCGGCGGCAGCTGCTGCGGCGGGCAAGGCGGTGGTGCTGCTCAGCGCCGGACGCGGGTCGGCTGCGGCGCGCAGTGCGGCGTCGCACACCGGGGCGCTGACGACCTCCTCGGACATCGTCGCGGCCGCGTGCCGGGACGCGGGTGTCGAGCTGGTGCGCACGCCGAGGGAGATGACCGCTGTGCTCGCGGCGGTCGTGGGGAGCCGTCGGGCTCGCGGACGCCGCGTCGCGGTGTTCACCGACGGCGGCGGTCACGGTGTCGTCGCCGCGGATGCTGCTGAGGCTGCCGGATTCGACGTTCCCGAGCTTGGCGCGCAGGTCCAGAACCGGTTGGCAGCACACCTGTGGGGTCCCTCGGCGCTCGGTAATCCGGTCGACCTGGCGGGCATGGGGGAGCAGGACCCGATGTCGTACGCGAACGTCGTCCGGACGCTGCTGGACGCCGACGAGGTCGATGCCGTCCTGATGACCGGCTACTTCGGGGGCTACTCCGCCGATTCCGGAGGTCTCGGCGGTGCGCAGGGATCGCTTGGCGCCGCTGAGCTCGCCGCTGCCGATTCGATCGCGCGGGCGGTGCGAGCGTCGCCGAAGCCGGTGGTCGCGCAGTCGATGTATCCGGACGCGCCGAGCTGCCAGACCATGCAGGCGGCTGGGATTCCGGTGTTCGCGGCGATCGAGGATGCGGCGCGTGCGTTGCAGGCGGTCGTGGTCATGGTCGGGGACGTCGCTGGTGGCGCCGCGGCGATCGATCCGCTGCCGGAGCCGGCCGCGCCGATGACCGATACCGGGTACTACGCCACGCGCGCCCTGCTCGCCGAGGCAGGCGTCCGATTCCCCGCCTCCGCCGAGATCTGCGATGAGGACGCGTTGCGGTCGTTCGCGCGCGGTACGTCAGGGCCCTTCGTTCTCAAGGCTCTGCATCTGCTTCACAAGTCCGATGCCGGTGGCGTCGCCTTGAACCTCGCTGACGAGGAGGCTCTGGTCGCCGCGTATCGCGAGACGCACGCGCGCTTGACCGCCTCGTCGTACTCGGTCGAGGAGATGGCGGACCTGGGAGGCGGCGTCGAGCTGATCGTCGGCGTCAACCGTGACCCGCGCTTCGGTCCGATCGCGATGGTCGGTCTGGGCGGGGTGTTCACCGAGGTTCTTGGCGATGTCGCGTTCGCCCTCGCGCCGGTCTCGGCGGCCCGCGCCGAAGCGATGCTGCGCGGTCTGCGCTGCGCCGCTCTGCTGGACGGGGTGCGCGGGCGTCCGGCGGTCGACGTGGCCGCCGCCGCCAAGGCGATCGAGCAGATCACTGGGGTCGCCGCCGCGCACCACGACATCGCAGAGTTCGAAGTCAATCCACTGCTGGCGCTGCCGTCGGGGACGCTCGCGCTGGACGCCCGTGCCGTGCCGCTGGTCCCGCTTTCCCCTTCCGAGCAAGCACTTTCCGAGCAAGCACTTCCTGAGCACTGAGGAGCGCCGACATGGACTTCCGATACACGCCTGCCCAGCAGGACCTCAAACGGCGCGCCGCCGACTACGTCAAGCTCCTCATTCAGTACGAGGACCAGGCTGAGCAAGCCCGTGGCGCGCTGCCGAAGAGCATCGTCAGGGAGCTGACACTCGCCGCGATGGACGCCGGCGTCTACGCGATCAACATGCCGGTCGAGTGGGGCGGCCCGGGGCTGTCGCTGCTGGAGCAGGTGATCGTCGAGGAGGAGTTCGGCAAGGCGACGAACTGTCTGTGGGACATCCCCTGGCGGCCCTCGAACGTCCTGGCTTACGGCACGCCGGAGCAGCGGGAGAAGTACCTGCTGCCGATCATCCGCGGCGAGAAGTTCGACGCCTTCGCGGTCACCGAGCCCGAGGCGGGATCGGACCCCTCCAGCGGCGTCACGGTCGCCACGCGCACCGCCGGGGGATGGCTGCTCAACGGTGAGAAGTGGTTCGTCACCTGCGGGGACATCGCCGACTTCCTGCTGGTGCAGGCAGATGCGATTGTCGAGGGTGCCCAGGGTCCTGAGAAGCTTGCGACGCTGTTCTTCGTCGACAAGAACGCGCCGGGTCTGGAGATGACGCGCGTCCCGCACTTCATGCACCACGCGGTCAACGGGCATCCGGAGTTCACGCTCACCGACGTGTTCGTCGCTGACGAGGACGTGCTGGGAGACGTCGGCGAGGGCTATGAACTCACCAAGGAATGGTTCACCGACGAGCGCCTGATGATCGCGGCGCGGACCGTCGGCGCCGCCGAGCGCGCGCTGTCGGAAGCCCGCGACTGGGCCGTGCGACGCCAGGCGTTCGGCCAGCCGATCGCCGAGTTCCAGCTGATCCAGGGCATGCTCGCCGACTGCGCCGTGGACATCGCGGTCAACCGCGCCTACACCCACCAGGTCGCGTGGGAGGCCGACCAGCCGGACACCGACCGCAAGACCCTGCACGCCAAGGCCTCGACGGCCAAGCTCGCCGCGAGCGAGGCGGCCGGGCGGGTCGCGGACCGCTGCGTGCAGATCTTCGGCGGCCGCGGCTACGACAGCGCGTTCGCCGTCGAGCGCATCTTCCGGGAGCTGCGCGTGGACCGGATCTGGGAGGGGACCTCCGAGATCCAGCGCGTGATCATCGCCAACGAGCTGATCAAGCGCGGGACCCGGTCGCTCGCCCTGCCCCGCCCCGCCGCAGCCACCGACATCACCGCGGCCACCGCTGCCCCTGCTTCCGCCACCACGAACGAGGACTGACATGGACTTCCGACTCACCCAGCGCCAGCTCGACCTGCAGACCGCGGCCCGCGACCTGGCGGACTTCCTGACCAAGTACGAGCTCGCCTGCGAGGAGGACAACGGCCTGCCGCCGGAGGCGCACGCCGAGGTGCGCGACGCGGTTCTCAACGCGGGACTGCAGGCGATCAACATGCCGGCCGAATGGGGCGGCGCCGGCCTGACCATCTTCGAGCAGGCCGTGGTGCAGGAGCAGCTGGGCCGGCTGACCGGCGCGCTGTGGGACATGGTGTGGCGCCCGGCCAACGCGCTGCGCTTCTGCACGCCGGGGCAGCGCGAGCGCTTCCTGGAGCCGGTGATCCGCGGCGAGCGCCGGGACTGCTACGCCGTCACCGAGCCGAACGCCGGCTCCGACCCGCAGAACCTGACGACCACCGCGCGCAAGGTCGACGACGGCTGGTCGATCGACGGCGAGAAGTGGTTCGTGACGGTCGGCGACCACGCGGACTTCATCATCGTGCTGGCCGCGGCAGGCGAGGACCGCGCCCCGACCCTGTTCCTGGTGGACAAGGCGACGCAAGGCGTGGCGGTGCAACGCACACCGCGCTTCATGCACACCTTCGTCTACGAGCACCCGGAGTTCACGTTCACGGACGTCTTCGTGCCCGACGACCAGGTCCTCGGCGGGCTCGGCGAGGGTTACGACATCACCCGCGCCTGGTTCACCGAGGAGCGCCTGATGATCGCCGCCCGCACGATCGGCGCCGCCGAGCGCGCACTGGAGCTGGCACGCGAGTGGGCGGTGCGCCGCGAGCAGTTCGGGCAGCCGATCGCGAACTTCCAGCTGATCCAGGGCATGCTCGCCGACTGCGCGGTCGACATCGCGGTCAACCGCGCCTACTTCCTCCAGGTCGCCTGGGAGATCTCGCAGCCGGACGCCGACCGCAAGACCCTGCACGCCAAGGCGGCGATCGCCAAGCTCACGGCGAGCGAGGCGTCCAACCGCGTGATCGACCGCTGCGTGCAGATCTTCGGCGGCCGCGGCTACGACCGCTCCTACGCGGTCGAGCGCCTGTACCGTGAGCTGCGCGTGGACCGCATCTGGGAGGGCACCTCCGAGATCCAGCGCCTGATCATCTCTGGCGAGCTGATCAAGCGCGGCACCAATGTCCTGCGACTGCCCTCGTGACGGACTCTGTGTCGTGTTCAGCGACGGATTCCGCGACCGATTCCGCGACGGACCCAGTGCCGCATGACCTCCGCCTGATCGGCGTCGTCGGCTGCGGCCAAATGGGCTCGGGCATCGCAGAGGTCTGCGCCCGAGCCGGCTTCGACGTGGTGGTCACCGAAACCACCACCGCAGCCGCCACCGCCGGCCGCACCCGGATCGAAGCCTCCCTGACCCGCGCCGCCGACCGAGGCAAGATCACGGACGTCGAGCGCAAGGAGGCCCTGCACCGCATCACGGTCACCGCCGACTTCGACCGCCTAGCCGACCGCGACCTGGTGATCGAAGCCGTCGCCGAGAACGAGGCCCTCAAACTCGACGTCTTCACCCGCCTGGACCGCACGGTCCGCTCCCGCGACGCCATCCTGGCCACGAACACCTCGAGCATCCCGGTGATCCGCCTGGCCACCGCGACATCCCGCCCCGACCACGTGATCGGCCTGCATTTCTTCAACCCGGTCCCGGTCCTGAAGCTGGTCGAACTCATCCCCTGTCTGGCAACCAGCCCCGAAACCGAAGCCCGCACCACAACCTTCGCCACCCGATCCCTCGCCAAGCACCCCATCCGATCCCGCGACCAAGCAGGCTTCATCGTCAACGCCCTCCTGATCCCCTACCTCCTCAGCGCCACCAGAATGCTCGAATCAGGCATGGCCTCCCGCCAAGACATAGACCAAGGCATGGTCCTCGGCTGCGCCTACCCCCTAGGCCCACTAGCCCTAGCCGACCTCATCGGCCTGGACACGGTCAAAGCCATCGCAGAATCCATGTACGCCGAATTCAAGGACCCCCACCACTCCCCGCCCCCACTCCTCACCCGCATGGTCGAAGCCGGACACCTCGGCCGCAAAACCGGGCGGGGTTTTCACAGCTACAGCTGAAGCCGGGTTCGGTGCGCAGCGCCCCAGATCGACGACTCGCGACTCGCCGATCTGGGGCTGCCTCATTCAGTCCTCGTGCTCATTCAGTCCTCGTGGATCGGCAGCCACGGCCGGCGCCCAGGATTGGCGTGCCCGGCGAGCGCGTAGTGATCCGTACGTCATGGTCGGGCCGGCTGCTCGCGTGCCGACTACGACGCGGCGATCTCCGCGGGCCAGCGCTGGCGTACCTGCGCGAGCTCAGGCTTCCCGGAGCCTCACCGTGTCCCGCAGGGGCGGTGCTCCGAAGAGGCGCCGGTACTCGCGGCTGAACTGGCTGGCGCTGGCGTAGCCGACGGTGTGCGCGACGCGGGTTGCGTCGCCTGAGCGTGCCAGGAGCAGGGTGCGGGCTTCTTGGAGGCGGAGTTGCTTCTGGAACTGGAGTGGGCTCATGCCTGTCACCGTGCGGAAGCGGCGGTGGAACGCTGATTGGCTCATGCCTGCTCGGCTTGCGAGTTCGGCGATGCGGACTGGTTCGGCGAAGTTCGTGCGGAGCCATGCGATGGCGCGGCCGAGGTGAGCCAGTTCGCTGTCGGCGCGGCCGATTTGGGCCACTGCTGCGGCGTGGCGACCGGTGAGCAGGCGCCACAGGATTTCGCGTTCCAAGCCCGGCGCTAGGACGGCGATGTCCGGGGGTCTGTCTAGCAAGCGCACCAGTCGCAGTACCGCATCCAGCAGCTCCAGGTCTGCCGGGCCGGTTGCCATCGCCGGGCCCTCGGCGCGGGTTCGGGACCATGGGCCGGCTGGCAGTTGGGGGAGCAGTGCGGCGATCGGTTCGGGGCGTAGGGCGATGCCGACGCCGAGGGCCGGTTCGCTGATCGACGCGCCGGCGAAGTGGCCGGTGACCGGCAGGTCGGTCGTGACCACTAAAGCGTCTCCGGACCGGTGGTCGATTACGTGGTCGCCGAGTTGCAGGTGCTTGTGTCCGCGGACCATCAGCACCAGCAGCGGCTCGGTCAGCGAGTACTCCGGCTCGGCGGTCTCCACGCGGGACAGCAGTAGTCCGTCGATGGCCGTGCGGCTGTCCGGGTGCGCGTGCCGGGCCACCAGAGAGGCGAGTTCGTCGAGCGGTTCCACAACGACCAGCCTGCTCCCTCTGAGCAGGAATAGGCAAGAACGCACGGCGATCGAGCTACCCGCGCGAGCCGTGGGCCGGTGGAATGGAAAGCAGATCGGATCACCGGAAAGGAAAGCTCATGCCCCTCGACCACTACCGCACCCTGGGCCGCTCCGGCCTGCGGGTCAGCCCTTTCGCGCTCGGCGCCATGACCTTCGGCGAGGACCCGCCGGGAGCAGGATCGAGCGTGACCGAGTCCGAACGCATCCTCACCGCCTACCTGGAACGCGGCGGCAACTTCGTCGACACCGCGAACTTCTACACCAACGGCCACTCCGAGGCGATCCTCGGCGACTACTTCGCCGCCCGGCCCGGCAGCCGTGAGCACGTGGTCCTGGCCTCTAAGTTCTTCGGCAACATGTACCCCGGCGACCCCAACGGCGGCGGAGCCGGGCGTGGCGCGATCACCGCGCAGCTGGAGCAGACCCTGCGCCGTATGCGCACTGATTACCTCGACCTCTACTGGCTGCACCAGTGGGACCGGAACACCCCGATCGAGGAGACCATGCGAACGCTCGACGACCTCGTCCGCGCCGGCAAGGTCCGCTACATCGGGTTCTCCAACGTCCCGGCCTGGGTCACCGCGCAGGCCCAGACCACCGCCCTGCTGCGCGGCTGGACACCGCTGGTCGCCCTCCAGGTCGAGTACTCGCTGCTCGCGCGTACCGTCGAGGGCGAACTCGCCCCGCTCGCCACCGACCAGGGGATGGCTCTCGTCCCGTGGAGCCCGCTGCGCAACGGTTTCCTGTCGGGCAAGTACCGCCGCGGAGCCGCCGTCACGGACTCAGCACGCGCAAATCACGTCGGTGCCCCCGACGACGCGCAGTTCACCGTCATCGAGACCGTCGCCGCCATCGCCGACGAGCTCAGCACGACCTCCTCGGCGGTCGCCCTCGCCTGGCTGCTGGCCCGCCCGGGCGCCGTCGTGCCGATCGTCGGCGCGCGGCGCCTGGAGCACCTGGAGTCCAACCTCGCAGCCCTCGACATCACCCTCGACGACGAGCAGCTCGGCCGGCTCGACAAGGTGTCGGCGCCGACGCTGGACTACCCGGCACCGATGCGCGGACCGCTGCGCGCGATGCTCCAGTTCGCCGGGACGACAGTCGACGGGGAGGCGTCCGCGGTCTATCCGCCCCTGCTGGCGGACAGCACAAGGTACTGAGACGAGGTATCGACGGCGCGTGCGCCGTCACTTAGCGGCGGCGGCAGGTGGCGCGAAGACCCGCACGAAGGTCTCAACCAGCTTGGCATTGCCTGCGGTCTCCACCTGACCGCTGGCCATCGCTGCGTACAGCGCCGGGAAAGCCGGCACCCTCTCGGCGCGCATCGTCACGATCACGCCGCCAGCGTGGATTTCCCAGGATGCTTCCAGGTCCTTGGCCGCGACCGGGTTGAAGGTTGCGCGAAATGTAGGACCCGAAAATCCCTGAGCAACGTCCGCCGATCATGAGCACTAGCCGAGCAATGTCCGGTGACCATGAGCAATCGGCTCGGGCATCGCCGGCAAGTGCGCCGACGACGACCGCCGCAGCACGACCAACGGCACGAAGATCCAGCTGCGGGACTGCAACGGCAGCGCGGCCCAGCAGTTCACCGTCAAGCCCGACGGCAGCCTCGGGATCATGGGCAAATGCATGGACGTCACCAGCAGCGGCACCGCCGACGGCACGAAGGTCCAGCTCTACGAGTGCAAGGGCACCGGCGCGCAGAAGTGGACGCAGCCGTCGTGACGTCATCGGTGAGCTGAGACTCCCGACAGCCACAAGGACCCCGGGCCGGCGCGGCCCGGGGTCCTCCGCGCCTACGCGGGCGCCGCGGTCACGTGAGGTTGATCATATACAGGTGGTTCTCGTGCAGCAGGTCGTTGCCCTCGAAGTAGACGACGTCGTCGGCGACGACCGGGCTGGACCGGATGGGTGCGCCGGTCAGTATCTCCCGGCCCGTGCCGTCGGTCTTGACCCGCCACGGCAGGCAGTCCGTGCCCTGGTGATACACCCAGCCGCCGGCCACGAACGGAGTCGCCAGGGTACGGCACTCGCCGAGCTGCTGGGAGACCTTGCCGTCGAAGGGGATCCGGTAGAGGCCGTTGTTCGTGCCCTGGAAGTAGACAGCGCCGTCGCTCACGAACGGCGACGACAGCAACTCGCCGTCACCGACGCGCGTGCCGGTCGTCTCGCCGATGCGCACCTTGTACAGGTAGTAGTTCGTACCCTGATAGAAGATGTATCCTCCGCCGACGGCCGGCGGTGACAGCAGTTTGTTGTTGGCGATGCGCTCGCCTTCGGTATCGCCGATGCGCAGCTTGTACAGATAGTTGTCCGTACCCCGGTAGTAGAGGTAGCCGTCGCTGTAAACCGGCGATCCCATCAGCTTGATCTCGCCGATGCTGCCGCCGCTCGTGCCGTCGGTCGTCACCTGGTACAGGCGGTAGTTCGTGCCCTGATAGTAAATGACTTTGCCGACGACGCACGGCGTCGCCGACGTCTGTTCCTTGTCGAACCTGACGGCCGGCTTGCCGTCGGTCTTGACCCGGTAGATGTAGCTGTCCGTGCCCTGGTAGTAGATGACGCCCTCGGAGACCGCCACCGGGGAGAAGATCTTGTCCTGTCCGTTGACCCACCAGATGGGTGCGCCGAGATGACGCGGAGTCCAGGTGCACATGTCGTACCAGTTGCGGCCCATGATGCAGAACTCGTGGGGGCCGTCGCAGTTGTCGCAGTTGTCGTTGGGCATGTGGTAGTAGCCGTGACTCCCCCCGCACCGGCACAGGGACTCGCGGTACTCGTCCGGCGCGCCGAAGATGTGGCACGTCTCGTGCGCGAAGACCCGGTCGATCCCGTACGGCGTCCAGGGGCCGTTCGAGTACTGCATGACCGTCTCCGGCCAGCCCGGCTCCGCGTAGGCGAAATTCAGGGCGGGGTAGTGCATGAAGAAGGCTACGTACGCGCCGTCCGTGCTGTGCTTCTTCCGCAACGACTCCGCGAACTCACCGACGCCTTCCTTCCCCTCCTTCTGCTTCATCTCCTTCATCGCCGGATTGCGCCACACCGCCTCCTTCTCCCTGTCCGGGGCCGACGGGTCGGCGGGTGTCGTGATGGTGGGGGTGTAGACGTCCACGATGTACCGCACCCGCTTCAGCTGCCACATCCAGCCCAACCAGGACAGGCCGGTCTGGGTCTCCGCCAGCACGCGGGCCTTCTGGTCGTCGCTGAAGGCCAGATCGTCGGGCCCGCTGACCATCACCAGCCCGATGGCGACCGATCCGCGCAGCCGGTGGTTCATCTCGGCCACGGCGGTGAGGTCCACCCCTCCCGGCGGGTCGGGTGGCAGGAAGTCCGGATGATCCCAGGCGGCCCCCATTCCGGGCCGTTCGTCCTTGGTCCGCCGGTATTCCTCAGAGTGGTTGAGCCAGTAGCCCTCGAGGGCGAGGCGCTCAGCAGGATCCAGCGAGTGCCAGGTCGCCGCGTCCACGTCGCCGTGCCGCCGGCCGGCGGCGACCAGGCTGCCGTGCGCGATGGCGCGCACCTCGTCGGCGTCGTCTTCCGGGACGGTGGCTATGACGACGCGGCCGTAGTGTTGCAACACCGCGATCCGGTCGTGGGGGTGGAGTTCGCCGCCCGCCGGGAGCACGAACGCGATGTCGGCCCACTCCTGATTCACATGTCCATGGGTGATCACGCGCTTCACGATCACCCATGGACCGCCGTCGAAATATAGGGGCTAACACCGAGCCGAGATTGAATCAATGTTCTGGTAAAGCCCGCGTGCGCCCCGGCCGGGCCCCAACCTCACGGGACGGAACATCCAGGCCTTCCGCGTCTCCGGCAGGAACCGCGCGACGATCCCCGGCACGCCGGGTGCCGCCGCGGTGATCTCGAAGTTCCCGTCGCGGCCGGCGAAGTCGGTGGACGGCCGGGAGAGCTGGCCGGACAGCGCCACGCCGGTCATGTCACCGGCGAATACTGTGACGGTCTGCGTGCCGGTCGCGTCGAAGCTGCCCCAGGTGAAGGGGCCGTCGGTCGGCGGCGCGGTGAAGACGACGAGGGCCCCGCCGAGCGGCCGGCCGACCTGGTCGGCGATCGGCGCCGCCAACGGGACGAGCGGGTGTCCCCCGGATCGTGGGATCATCTGCGGCGAGCAGCCCTGGCCCGCGGCCACGACGGCGACCGGCGAAGCCGCGTGGGTGACCCGGGCACGCTGCGGCTGCGCCGTTCGCGATGGGCCCGGACGCCACCCCGCGGCCCGCGCTAGGGCTGTCGACTGCCGTTCACCAGGTCGCCTGGCCCTTCACGGAGGTGAAGGCCGGGGACTTGGAGGAGTTCATCACCCGGTGGGCGAACTGGCTCGCCGACGCTCACGCGCGGCGGTTGATCCTCCCCGCCAACGTGCCGGAGCGTCCGGTTGCCGGGAACAGGCGGTCGGGCGCGGCGTGAACGGCGCCGGAGCATGCACCCCGGCGGCGGCTATAGGAGTCCGCCGCCGGGGTGCATGCTCCGGTCGGGCCAGACCGGTGGAGAACTGCCCCGCGATTGCCCATGATCACCCGGACCGCTTCTCCGCCCACCCCAAGTGATCTTTAGCAATGCCCAGGTCATGGCCCGGACAGTGCTTATGAATCGTCGGACCCTACACGAAAGGTCATCGCGAGCGAGGACGGCGGCACTTGTTCGCCGTCCTTGGTCAGGGCGTAGACCGTTCTTCGCCTTTCTCGTCGCGGAGGACGGTCTGAACGCATTCCCGGGCAGCTGCGGGCGCAACACCGGCGGCGATGAGGGTTGCCGTCACAGCGGCCACGCCGCGCGGATCACTCCAGCCCGACTCCGAGTGGGACTCCACCAGCGACAGGGTCAGTGATTCCAGGGCCAGCGCCAGAATCGGAGCTGGCAGGTGGTCGGCGAAGACGCCCTCGCGCTGACCGTTCTCCAGGATCGTGGTCGCCTCGGCGCGTGCCGGCGCCAGTGCCGCTCGTATGCCCTCCTCGCCCAAGTCTCGGCGGCCCAACGAGATCAGCATGCGGTAGCGGTCGCCGACAGCCGACGCGGCCAGGGACATCCGGGTCAGGGCTTCGGCGGGACCGGCTTGCGGTCGCCGTGCCGCGGTGAACGCCTCCCGCAGCGACTCCTGGGCCTCCAGTGCGAGCGCCTCGATCAGGACTTTGCGATTCGGAAAGTGCCCGTACAGGGTGCGTCGGACGACACCGGCGGCGCGCGCGATCTCGTCCAGCGTCGCCTCGGGGTTGCGGCCGAGTTCCTCCCGTGCCGTGGCCAGGATGCGCGCGCGGTTCGAGCGGGCGTGGCTGCGCTGTGGCGGGGCGGGCGGGCTGTCGGGCATGGACTCCGGGCTCCTGTCCTGGGCGGGGGTCGGCGGGTAGGCAAGTCGGCGCGCTGGCGGCTCGGCGGGCTGGCAGATCGCCGGGTCAGCGGATCAGGGGACTCCATAGTTGCACACCGATGTGCAGATATCTATAGTTGCACGCGGATGTGCAAGTTCGAGGCGCGACAGCGCGTCGGAGCAACCAGAGCCAGACCCGCGGAGGTCACCGTGTCCCTCATCGCCTCCACTCCGGTGGACCGTTTGAAAGAGCCCTATGCACGCAGGTGGTGGGCCCTCCTCGTGCTGTGCCTCAGCCTGCTGATCGTGGTCATGGCCAACACCTCGCTGATCGTCGCCGCCCCCGACATGACCCGCGATCTGCACCTGAGCAGCGCCGATCTACAGTGGGTGATCGACGGCTACACCGTCCCGTACGCGGCGCTGATGCTCGTGCTCGGCGCGGTCGGCGACAAGTTCAGCCGCCGGGGGGCGCTGATCGCCGGGCTGGTGGTCTTCGCCGGCGGCGCGGTGGCCGGAAGCCTGGTCCACACAGCGATCGCGGTCATCGTGGCCCGCGCGACGATGGGCATAGGCGCGGCGGTCATCATGCCCGCGACGCTGTCGCTGCTGGTCGCCACCTTCCCGCGCGCCGAACGCGCCAAGGCGATCACCGCCTGGAGCGCGACCTCGGGCCTGGCCATAGCCCTGGGCCCGCTGCTGGCCGGCTGGCTTCTGCAGCAGCACAGCTGGGGCTCGACGTTCCTGATCAACGTGCCGATCGCCGCGATCGCGATCGTGGCGGCGCTGGTCGTCGTACCGCCCTCGCGCGCGGCGGCGATGGGCCGCCTGGACCTGGTCGGCGGGCTGCTGTCGGTGATCACGGTCGGCTCGCTGGTCTACGCGATCATCGAAGGCCCGCACTTCGGCTGGGGCGCGGCGGCGCTCGGCGCGCTCGCGGCGTCCGCGGTGGGCCTGGTCGGCTTCGTGCTCTGGGAACTGCGCCACCCGCACCCGATCCTGAACGTCCGCAAGTTCGCCGACCGGATGTTCAGCGGATCGGTGCTGGCAGTGCTGTTCTTCTTCCTGGGCGCGTACGGCACCATCTACTACGCGACCCAGCACCTGCAGTTCGTCCTGGGCTACAACGCCCTGTCGACCGGCGTGCGCCTGCTGCCGCTGGCCGGCGCCGTGTTCGTCGGCGCGGCGCTCACCAACCGCCTGACACCGCGGCTGGGCATGAAGCTGGTCGTGGTGCTCGGCATGGCGCTGGGCACGGCCGCGATCCTGCTGCTCGCCCGCGTCGGCGACGGCGCGACGTACACCGACTTCCTGCCCACGCTCGCGATGCTCGGCCTGGCCATCGGCCTGAGCACCGCACCGTGCACCGACACCATCATGGGCGCCTTCCCCGAATCAGAGCTCGGAGTCGGCGGCGGCATCAACGACACGGCGCTGGAACTCGGCGGCTCGCTGGGCATCGCGATCCTGGGATCGATCCTGGCCACGACCTACCGCGACAAGCTCGCTCCCGTCATCGCCGGTCACCTCCCGGAGCAGGGCGCGCACGTCGCGAAGGACTCCATCGGCGGCGCCCTGGCCGTCGCGGATCAGGTAGCCCACAGCCCCGCCGGCGGTCCTGGCCAAGCCCAGGCGCTTGTGACGGCGGCGGACCACGCCTTCACCCACGCGGTCGCCCACACCAGCCTGATCGGCGGAATCATCCTCGCGGTCGGCACCGTGCTGGTGGCGGTGATCCTGCCGCGCCATTCCACCGCGGAGCCTGAGGATCAGCACTCTGACATGGAGCGCGTAGAAGTCGAAGTCGGCTAGCTCGTAGTGCCCGGATCGGTGCCAGTAGATGTGCCGAGGGATGTTACCTACAAGAGCGACGCGCTCGGCTGAGAACCCTCAGCCGAGCGCGTCGCGGACCTTCCGTCGACCGAGCCGGTCTACCGCAGGCGACCGGCTTCGATCGGGACCGGACCGCCGGCCTCCGGCCGCGGCAGCGGAGCCGGCGCCGCCGTCTTCCGGTCGCGCCAGTTGCGCTCGCCGAGGAGGATCATCACGGTCGGCAGCAGCACCACGCGAATGACCGTGGCGTCGAGCAGGATCGCGATGGCCAGTCCCACGCCGAGCTGCTTGAAGTCCTGCATGTCGAGCGTGCCGAAGACGGCGAAGACCGCGACCATGATCGCTGCGGCGCTGGTGATGGCGCCGGCGGTGACGCGCAGGCCGTGGGCGACGGCGTCCTTGGTGCTCAGCCCGCGTTCGCGGGCCTCGCGGATCCTGGAGACCACGAACACGTGGTAGTCCATGCTCAGGCCGAACAGGACCACGAAGACGAACAGCGGGATCCAGGCCTCGATCGCGCCGACGGCTGTGGTGCCCACCAGTCTCGCGCCCCAGCCGTGTTGGAAGACGGCGACCATCACTCCGTAGGCCGCCGCGGTGGACAGCAGGTTGAGGACGATCGCGGTGGCCGCGATGACCCAGCTGCGGAAGGCGACGAGCATCAGCAGGAAGGTGACGGAGACCACGAACACGAACACCGGCAGCAGGCTGTGGTCGAGTTGGCGGTTGAAGTCGGTGCTCAGGGCCAGGGAACCGCCGGTGGCCGCCGTGGTGTGCGGCAAGGCGCCGAAGGTGTGCGGGACGATCGTGTCGCCGATCTTCGTGATCGCGTTCACGGCCGTGGTGTCGTGGTCGCGTCCGGCGACCGGGAACAGGATCTTCAGGACGTGCTGCGCGGGGTACGGCGTCACCTGCACCGGGCCGTCGCCGAGGGCACCGGCCGCAGCGGCCTGCGTCTTGAAGGCGTCCACGGCTTGGGCGACGGCGGGGGAGTTCACATCGGGCGTCTTCACGACGATCATGCCGGGCGCCGGGCTGGCCGGGAAGTCGGCGCTGATCTCGTTGTAGGTCTGCACCAGCGGGCTGGTGGCCGGCAGGAGCTGGTTGACGTTCAGGGACTGGGTCTTCATGCCCAGGGCGGGGATGGCGAGGACGACCAGGGCGCCGACGGCGAGGGCGGCGAAAGGCTTGGGGTGGTTGAGGACCTTGGCCATGGTGGCGTTCCACACCCGGCCGCCGTTCGCGGCGGCGGCGCGGGCCTGGCGGGTCTGCCGGGCCTGGCCGTGCCGCCGGCTCTTGCGCCGCCCCCAGTCGATGCGGTCGCCGAGCATGGACAGCAGCGCCGGCAGCACGGTGACCGACCCGAGCATCGCGATGGCCACCACCAGGATGGAGGCCAGCGCGAAGCCGTCGAAGATGTGCATGCCGGTCAGGAACATCCCGGCCATGGCGACCATCACGGTGACGCCGGAGACCAGCACCGAGTGCCCCGACGTGGCCGCGGCGACGCTCAGCGCCTCCTGCGGACTGCGGCCCGCCGCGCGCTCCTGCCGTTCCCGGCGCAGGTAGAACAAGCAGTAGTCGACGCCGACCGCCAGCCCCATCAGCAGCATCACCGAGGTCGACGTGGAGGCCACCGGCATCGAGTGCGAGACGAGGTCGAGCAGCCCCAGCGCGGCCACGAACGCGGTCACCGCCAGCAGCACCGGCAGCGCGGCGGCGATCAGCGCCCCGAACGCCGCGAGCAGAATGCCGAAGGCCAACGGGACCGCGGTCCACTCCGCACGCTTGAAGTCCTTGCCCAGCGACTCGTTCAGCCACTTCTGCCCAGAGGCGTCCCCGAACTCGTCGAACTTGATGTCAGGGTTCTGAGCCCGCACCTTCGCCACCGCGTCAAGGATGGGCTGCGCGTGGTCAGCCGCCTTGTCGGGATCCCCGACGATGTCGAAGACGACCAGCGCGGAGTGCCGGTCCTTGGAGATCAGCCCGGCGGTGTAAGGACTCTGTATCGGCGCGGTCTGGCCCGTGCCCTGCACCCCGGAGACGACCGCGTCCACAGCCGTCCGGAACGAAGCAGCGTCAGCGTTCTGGGAGGCACTGTGCACCAGCACCATCTCCGAAGCCGGATCCGAAAGCCCCGCGTCCTGCAGCATCTGCAACGCCTGAGCCGAGGAACCAACCCCGTTCTGCGCATCAGTCAGACTCTTCTGACCGACCGCCCCACCGACCACCGTCGCCAGCACCACGAACACCAGCCACCCGAACACAGCCGTCTTCCGATGCCGCGCGCTCCAACCGCCCAACGCGGCCGCGACGTTCCGTTTGCCAGCCATCGTCCCTACCCCTCCGAGATCACCGATGCCGTTCACCGGTACGTCCTCAAAGGTAGAAAAGGCCAGGTCAACGCCGACATAGGGCTAGACGGTGTCTTGGGGGTGTCACTAGGTACACCCCCAAGAGCGCGCCGAGGTCCAGCCGTCGGTGGCTGGCGAAGGCGCGGTACAGCGGCAAGTCGGGGAAACCTCAGAGCCCTTGCGTGGCTCCGCGCTACGGTGAGCCCGTGAAAACTCATGGGGGCGTCACCGGAACGACAGTGCTGACCGTTCTGAGCATCGCGCTGACGGCGTGCGGGGGTTCGGACTCGAAGGTTTCTATCGACAAGTTGCAAAAGGCTGCGGACGCGGCGGTCGCCGCGCCGGCGAACCCGTGCCCGCTGGGCTTCGACGTGAACGCCGCGCTGAAGAAGGCCAAAGTGGCAGGCACAGCGACGCCTGCGAAGGGTACGGACTCCGGCGCCAAGGCCGTCGACGCCGACAGTGCCACGTCCGCCAGTGCCGACTCGGCGTTCAAGCAGTTCGGCGGCGCGATGATCACCTGCACCTACTCGCTGTCCGGCGGAGGCTCGCTGGAGGCGACAGTCACAGGGGTCCAGCACCCCAAGGCGATCAACCTGCTGGCACCGCTGCTACAGCGCGACGGCCACATCGCGAGCAGCGACCTGACAACCGTCATCACCCAGAAGCTCACGGCGGGCAAAGCCGTCCTCACCCCCGGCGGCGGCCTGGCCGCGATCGACAAGCTCGACGCATCCGGCGGCGACGCGATCCTGGAAGTGACGACCACCGCCGACGACCCGCAAACGCACCACGGCCCGCTCGTCGGCGAGCCGCTCCGGGAGCTCACCGAGACGCTCGGCAAGCAGGTGCGGGTCTAGGTCTGCGTATCGCCCCAGGTCAACGGCTTGCCGGCCTGGGGCGATACGAGGCGATACGGGGCACTGCCCGTTTCCGAGGCCGCGCTCTCAAAGGTCACGTCCCGTTCTCCCCGCTGGACCGGGCTGCGGAGCCGCGATCTGGCCTGCTGGTACTGTCGACGGTGACATCGTCCTCTGGTGACGGTGCAGCCCACCGGCACAGCGCAGCCGCCTGCTGCGCGTCTTGGTCCCCGGTCAGGGTCGTGGTCGCCCTCGAATCTGCGATCGCCTCGAACGCTTATCCCGCGAGCATCGGCGACACCGCCCTGTTCGCCCTCCGGTCGATCGACGAAGTGAGGGCTCCGCCATGACCAGTTTCGGCTTTCTGAGCACGTACCCGCCCACCCAGTGCGGCCTGGCCACCTTCAGCGCGGCCCTGGTGCGCCACCTGACCGGCCAGGGTACCGGCGACCGGGCCGGCGTGGTCCGGGTCGTCGACGCCGCGCAGCCGGCGGTCTATCCGGACGTCGTCGCCCAGCTGGTCAACGGGTCGCCGACCGGGGCGGCCAGGGCCGCGGCGGTGCTGAACAGGTTCGACGTCGCCGTCGTGCAGCACGAGTTCGGCATCTACGGCGGCCGCGACGGCGAGGACGTGCTGCGGCTCGTGGGGGAGCTGACCGTCCCGGCGATCGTGGTGCTGCACACCGTCCTGGCCGCCCCCACCGCGCATCAGCGCCAGGTGCTGGAGCGGATCGCCGACGCCGCCGCCGCGGTCGTGGTGATGTCCCGGACCGCCGCCGATCGTCTGCGGGAGGGCTACCTGGTCGACACCGCCAAGGTCTCGGTCATCCCGCACGGCGCGCTCAGCAGCCGGCGCATGTCGCCGCCTGCGTCCTTCAACCCCTTCGCCCCGCCGGCTCCGGCCTCGGCGCCGCGGCGGCCGACCGTCCTCACCTGGGGTCTGCTCGGGCCCGGCAAGGGCATCGAGCGCGCGATCGCGGCCTTCGCCGGGCTGGGCGATCTGACTCCGGCACCCCGCTATGTGATCGCCGGCCAGACGCATCCCAAAGTCCTGGCGCGGGACGGCGAGGCCTATCGGGACTCCCTGCGAGCCCAGGCGGAGGACCTCGGTATCGCGGCCGATGTGGAATTCGATACCGAATACCGCAACCCCGATGTGCTGATGGACCTCGTGCGCAGCGCCGACGTGGTGCTCCTGCCCTACGACTCCACCGAGCAGGTGACCTCCGGTGTGCTCATCGAGGCGGTCGCCGCCGGCCGCCCGATCGTCGCGACCCGTTTCCCGCACGCCGTGGAGCTGCTCGAAGACGGCGCCGGTCTGCTCGTGGCGCACGAAGACGTCCCAGCCATGACCGAGGCGCTGCGGGCGGTACTCACCCAGCCGGCTCTGGCCGCGTCCATGACACTGGCCTCCGGCCGCATCGCGCCCGACCTGGCGTGGACCTCCGTCGCGGAGTCCTACCGCGCGCTGGCCAAGTCCTTGCTCGACGCCCCGATCACGGCCGCGGTATGAATCCAGGCAGCCAAAAGGACAAGGACATCGTGAGCCACCTCGATCTCGGCATCATCGCGTACTCCCGCAAGGAGAACGAACACCGACTGCCCATCCATCCGGCGCACTTCGAGCGCATCGACGCAGACTTGCGGGCGCACATCCATCTGGAGGAGGGCTACGGCGAACACTTCGGGGTCCCCGACAGCCGGTTGGCGCCGCTCGTCGCCGGGATCAGGCCGCGGGCGGAGCTTTTGGCCGCCTGCGACGTCATCCTGCTGGCCAAGCCCATGCTCGAAGACGTCTCAGAACTGCGCGAAGGTCAGACCCTGTGGGGCTGGCCGCACTGCGTCCAAGACACGAAACTGACTCAGACGGCCATTGACCGGCATCTGACCCTGATCGCGTTCGAGGCGATGAACCACTGGACCAGCGACGGTTCGTTCAACCTGCACGTGTTCCACAAGAACAACGAGCTGGCCGGGTACTCCTCAGTCCTGCACGCCATGCAGCTGCGGGGATCGACCGGCGACTACGGCCGACGGCTGAAGGCGGTCGTCATCGGCTTCGGCGCGACCGCTCGGGGCGCGGTGACGGCGCTCAACGCCCTGGGCGTCCACGACGTCGACGTCCTCACCGGCCGCGGCGTCACCGCGGTCGGCTCGCCGATCCACTCCGCGCGCATCGTCCAGTTCGAGCACGACGAGGCCGACGACACCGGCGACCCGCGCCGCAGCCACGCCCTCACCGACAGCGGCCGCCAACCGCTGGCGGAGTTCCTCGCCGACCACGACGTCATCGTGAACTGCGTCCTGCAGGACACCGCGGCGCCGCTGACCTTCCTGATCGACGAGGACCTCGCGACGCTCGCCCCCGGCACCCTGGTCATCGACGTGTCCTGCGACGAGGGCATGGGCTTCAGCTGGGCACGCCCGACGACCTTCACCGACCCGATGTTCACCGTCGGCGCCGGCGTGCACTACTACGGCGTCGACCACAGCCCTTCCTACCTGTGGAACTCCGCAACGTGGGAGAACAGCGAAGCCCTGATCCCCTTCCTGCGCCCGGTCCTCACTGGTCCCAGCGCCTGGGACGCCGATCAGACCATCCACCGGGCGATCGAGATCTGGGACGGCGTCATCCAGAACCCGGCGATCTTGGCGTTCCAGCACCGCGCGGCGGAATATCCGCACCTCACGTCATCCGGTGAAGAACAGAGCAATTCATAGTTCTGCTCGGCGATAAGCCGGTGTGAACGATCGCCGCCTCGGCGGGGTCGGTGGTGACGGCCGGCCCCGCCGAGGCGGAGGTGTGGGAGGTATTCCTGGTTCAGCGGATCAGGCGAGCGCCCTCAGCGGCGGTCGACGCCGGTGAGAAGGGCGTCGGGGTGGACGTTGTCCGGGATCGGCCAGCCCAGTTCGGCCTCGTACATGACGAGGTCGAGGGTGTTCTCGCTGACGTCGATCTGGGTGATGCGGCCGCCGGCGAGGGTGAAGATCAGCGTCTCGATCGAGGTGCCCTCCCGGCCGGTGGGTTCGAAGCCGAGGAAGACCTTGGTGTGCTTCCAGTTCAGGCAGAACGAGATGAACCCGCGTCCGTTGCCGTCGGCGTCCAGGGCCAGGTGCTCGTCCACCAGATCGATCCGCCAGGCCAGGTCATAGAGCTGCCCGGCGAAGTCCTTGAGGGCCTGCAGCCCGGAAACCCCGAACCCCAGCGGGGTGTTGATCACCATCTCGGCGTCGGCGATCGGATCCCAGCGGTCGAACTCGGCTCGCTGGAAGGCGTCGTAGAACTCACGAATCAGGGGGGACTCGGTCATGCTTCTTTCATCTCCTCCGGTACTACTGGCGTCCGCTCGGTCACGCGGCGCTACTGTGAATGGTGACCAGACTCGGAGCCCGGACTCACCGTTTCGGCGCCTATGGGGCAATAACGGAGAAACTGATCCACTGCGGTCGGAGACGGAACAGGACGGCTGCGGCGTCGGGCGGCACAGCGCGGCTGCGCGGTCGGCTCCGGAATTCCGGGCGGCGACGACATGGGGATTTCCGGCTTGGGAGCACGGGCGTTCGAGCGTGCATTCTGCCGTGCAGCGTCGGTCCATTGAAATGACAAGTCCAGATCGCGGTTAGTATCGGCGGCCGATCGAGTCTCCATATACGACGGCAGGCCCGGGACGAGCCGGGGCCGCGAGTAAGAGGAGACGCGACGTGCGTAAGTTGATTGTGAGCAGCCTGGTCACGGCGGACGGCATCCACGGTGATCCGCACCTGTGGGCCGGCGAGTATTCCGACGAGGAGGCGGCGACCGCGTGGCTCGACGCGCTCATTAAGAGCGACGCGTTCTTGATGGGGAAGAACACCTACGAGCTCTTCGCGCAGATGTGGGGAGACCCGCAGGGTCCCTACCTGCAGCGGATGTACGACATGCCCAAGTATGTCTACTCCTCCACGCTGACCAAGGCGGACTGGAACAACACGACGATCGTTTCCGGGGACCCCGTCGCCGCGGTGCGCGAGCTCAAGACGCAGGGCGACGGTGACCTGATGGTCTACGGCTACGGCCGGCTCGGTCAGTCGCTGCTGGAGAACGGGCTCGTCGACGAGCTGCACGTCGTGGTCAACCCGGTCGTGCTGGGCACGGGGACTCCGCTGTTCCGCCAAGGCAAGCGGGTGAATCTGCGCCTGGAGTCGGTCAGCCAGCGCGGCAACGGTGTCGCCACGCTCGTCTACGTGCCGGCGGCGTAAGGCCGAGCGAAGACGATGAGCCGCGAGCCGGCCCGCTTAGGCGGGCCGGCTCCCCGTTTGTGTGGTGAATCCCCCACGGCCGGTGAGTTTCGCCGCCGACTCTGGTCTTTACCTGTGGTCTGTGAGGCGAGTTCGCAGGCACCGAGGTCTGCGGTGCGGCAGCTCCCTACCCGGTATGCATTGAACGGAGGAACTGCCGTGGATCACGGTAGAGAGCAAGTGAGATATCGGAGAGCGGTGCGCGATATGCCCGCCACTGTGGGGAGCCGGAGGTGGCGGCGATGAGCGTGTCCAGCGAAAGCCTGCCCGAGATCCGCGGCGGGACGTCGCCACACCCGTGGCGGGCGTTCTCGCTGCTGGGCGTGGCCTACTTCATGACCGCGGTCGACATGCTGATCGTGAACGTGGCCCTGCCCACGATCGGCACCAAGCTGCACTTCGCCCAGACGGACCTGCAGTGGGTCGTGACGGCGTACGCGATCACCTTCGGCGGCTTCCTGCTGCTCGGCGGCCGCATGGCCGACCTGCTGGGCCGGCGCCGGATGTTCATGGCCGGGCTCGTGGTCTTCAGCCTGGCCTCGCTGTGTGCCGCGCTGGCGACCAACGCCACGTTCCTGATCCTGATGCGCGGTGTCCAGGGCTTGGGCGCGGCGGCAGTGCTGCCGGCGGCTTTGTCCATCGTGACGAACATGTTCCCCGAGGGTCCCGAGCGCAACAAGGCGCTGGGCATCTGGGGTGCGGTCGGAGCCAGTGGCGCGACGTTCGGCGTGCTCGCCGGCGGTCTGCTCACCCGGTACGCCGGCTGGCAGTACATCTTCTACCTGAACGTGGTCATCGGCGGGATCGCGCTGCTGCTGACCATGCGGCTGGTGCCGGAGAGCAGGCTGGTGGGCGCGCCGCGCAGCTACGACCCGCTCGGCGCGGTGACCGTGACCGCCGCTTCGGTGCTCGCGGTCTACGCGGTCACGCAGGCGCCGATCAAGGGATGGACGTCCACCCGGACCGTGACCGAGCTCGTGGTCGCGGCGGTCCTGCTGATCGCGTTCGTGGTCATCGAGTCCAGGTCGGCGACGCCCCTGCTGCCGCTGCGCTTGTTCCGGCTCAGCACCCTGGCCGGGTCCAACGCGGTCGGCTTCATGCTCGGAGCCAGCTTCTACGGCTACATCTTCATCGGCACGCTGTACATGCAGCAGGTGCTCCATTACTCGGCGATGACGACCGGCCTGGCCTGGCTGACCGTCGGCATGACCGGGGTGGTGATGGCCGGACCGTCCCAGGTCCTGGTCAACAAGCTGTCGGTGCGGGTGGTGATGGCCGCCGGCCTGGCGCTGACCAGCTCCGGGATCCTGTGGGCGACCCAGGCGCCGGTCGACGGCAGCTTCTGGGCGAACCTCGCCGGTCCGTTCTTCTTGACCGGCGCGGTCACCTGGGTGTTCATCCCGGTGTCGATCGGAGCCCTGGTCGGTGTCAAGGAGCGCGACACCGGCATCGCCTCCGGACTCATCGACTCCTCCCAGCAGCTCGGCGGAGCGGTCGGCATCGCCATCGCGTCCACGGTGGCGGCCTCGCGGCTCGGCACCCTGCTGGGTCAGGGCCACAACCCGACAGACGCGCTCACCGGTGGATTCCACCAGGCGCTGTTGGTCTGTGGGCTCATCGGAATGGCCGCCGTCCCCGTGGCGGTGCTCTTCGTCCGGAACGCTAAGGCTTCCGACGCTGCCCTTCCCGCGCAGGGCAAGGTCGCGGCGGACGCCACCACCGTCTGACGCGGCATCCGCGCCCCCACCGGGCGCGAGCAGGTCCCAAGCCCCCGTTCCCCAGCGGAACGGGGGCTTGTGAATTTCCTTACTCCGGAATAATCGCGATCACTCCTGATCCCGCCTGTTCGCTTTCGCGGAAGAGAGCTGTTCGAGGCCAAACGTAATTTCCTGCTTCCCAGGGACTGTTTTTCGCCAGATGGGGACGTGGCACCCACGGAGAAGTCAACGTGTTGTGCTAGTGCAATCATTCAGGTAAGGCGGGTCCGATCATTCTTCGATACCGGAGTCCCGTGGGTCTGAGTAGTTTGCAGGGAGAAAAACAATGGGAAACCACATCGGTGAGCGGGCCGTGGTGCTGGGCGGAAGCATCGCGGGAATGCTGGCGGCGGTGCCGCTGTCCCAGGCCTATCGCGAGGTGATCCTGATAGACCGGGACGACCTGACGGAGCCGGAACCCGACCGCCCGGCGGGGGTCCTCACGGTGCGACGCGCCGTCCCGCACGGCTGGCAGTTGCAGGCGCTGCTGGCCAAGGGGCAGCGGGTCCTGGAGGAACTGTTCCCGGGGATGACCGACGAACTGGTCTCCTTCGGCGCCTCCCGGGGCGACTTCAACAAGAACGTGCGCTGGTACTTCGACGGCCGCAAGATCAAGCAGGTCCGGAGCGACATGATCGCCGTGGGCCCGGGCCGGCCGCTGCTGGAGAACCGCATCAGAGCCCGGATATCGGCGCTGCCCAACGTGTCCTTCCGGCAGCACACCGACATCCTCGGGATCGTGGCCACGCCGGACCGCAAGCGGATCCTCGGCGCCCGGATCCAGTCCCAGCAACCGGGCGCGGAACCCGAGACGCTGCTCGGCGACCTCGTGCTGGACGCCACCGGCCGGGGCTCGCGGACTCCGCGCTGGCTGACCGAGCTGGGGTACCCCGAGGTCGAGGAAGAGCGCGTGAAGATGGGCCTGGCGTACTCCACCGGGAACTTCCTCATCGACCGGGAAGACGACCTGCTGGGTGAGGACGTGGCCAGCGTCCCCATCGGCACCCCGAACCTGCCTCGCGGCGCGGTCTACGCGCGCATGGCCGGATACCACTCCATCACGCTGACCGGACTGCTCGGCCAGAAGCCGCCGACCGACCGCGCGGGCTTCCTGGCCTACGCCGAGTCGCTGGCCATCCCCGACATCGCCGAGGTGGTGCGGCGTGCCGAGTTCATCCACGACCCGGTGCCCTACAACTTCCCCGAGAGCCGGCGCCGCCGCTTCGACAAGATGGCGTCCCTCCCCGAGAACTACCTGATCATGGGGGACGCCGCCTGCATCTTCAATCCGATCTACGCCCAGGGGATGACCGTCGCCGCGGTCGAGGCCACGGTGCTCCGCGACCACCTCAGCCACGGAAAGACCCCCGATCCGCTGAAGTTCCAGCGCGACGTCGTCAAGCGCGGCACCGCCATCGCCTGGGACGTCGCGGGAGCCGGCGACTTCACCCACCGCGGCGTCACCGGGAACAAGGGCGTGAAGTTCGCGGTGGGCGGCTGGTTCGTCCAGAAGGTGACCGCCGCCGCGGAGTTCGACGACAAGCTGTCCACCGCCTTCATGCGCACGGCCGGCCTGATCGCGCCCCCGACGTCCCTGATGCGCCCGGATCTCATGGCCCGCGCGCTGTTCGGCAAGAAGTCCGCGCCGGTGCCCGACCCGGGGTACACGCCGGTGCGGACCGCGAAGGTCGCCGACATCGCGGACGCCTCCGACGCGGCGCGCCGGACGCTGAGATCGGACCTTCGCAAAGCCCGATGACTGAGCCCGTTCGAGTCGCCACAGACCGTGACTCAGGGTGATGGTTCAAGCACGTCAGGTATAAAACCAGCGCTCCAGCGCAGCTTGAGAGAAGCCGCTCCACGAGCGCCGGTGGGACTATTCCCATGAGGCCGGCCGGGCGGTCTGGCACCACCGATCACCAAGCGCCGGGCGGGGCCGCACAGACCAGTTACCGCAGGAGACCCCCCCGGCCACGGCCTCCAGAGCCGACCGGCCGCGTCGGCGGCCCGTCACATCCCGACCTCCGAGCAGAAAGCTGTTGAGATCCGATGTCCATCAAATACAGCGTCTTCCTCCCGACCGGCTTCCTGCTCGACTTCATGGGCTATGAGGACCCGATCGCCGCCCACGACCGCATGACCGAGATCGCCAAGATCGCCGACGAGACCGGCTTCGAGTCCCTGTGGCTCGCCGACCAGCTCACCCCGGCCTTCCCCTTCCAGGCGCCGATGTTCGAGTCCTGGGTCACCCTCGGCGGTCTGGCGCGCGACACCGAGCGCATCCGCATCGGCAACATGGTCACCGGCAACCGCTACCGCAACCCCGCCCTCATCGCCAAGATGGCCTCCACCCTCGACATCCAGTCCAAGGGCCGCCTGAACTTCGGCATCGGCGCCGGCTGGTTCGAGAACGACTTCAAGCAGTTCGGCTACGACTTCGGCGACACCCCCGAGCGCCTCCGCCGCCTCGAAGAGTCGGTCCAGATCATCCGCGGCATGTGGACCGAGGAAGAGTTCAGCTTCGAGGGCAAGTACTACAGCGTCGACAAGGCCATCAACCAGCCCAAGGGCGCCCAGGACCGCATCCCCCTCCTCATCGCCGGCGGCGGCGAGAAGGTCACCCTGAAGCTGGTCGCCAAGTACGGCGACGGCTGCAACATCAACGAGAGCGTCGAAGGCCTCGCCCACAAGTACGCGGTCCTGAAGCAGCACTGCGAAACCGTCGGCCGCGACTACAACGAGATCCTCCGCACCGCTTCCAGCCTCTGCATCATCGCCGACACCGACGAAGCCGCCGAAGCCGACCTCCCCCAGTGGGTCCAGGCCATCTACCCCGGCGACGCCGCCAAGTACCTCCTCGTCGGCACCCCCGACACCATCCGCGAGCGCCTCGCCGCCTACGAAGCCATCGGCGTCCAGGAACTCGCCATCACCTTCGCCCAGGCCGTCGACAACCCCGACGTCCTCCGCCAGTTCGCGGCAGAGTTCATCAACAAGTGACCTGAAGACGCCGGTCGCTGCACAGGCACTAATGGGTCCGCGAGCCTTGGAGGCTCGCGGACCCATTGCGGTCAACGTGGAGGGCATCTAGATCGACGGGACTTGTGCCGGGGCATAGGTTCGCCGTCACCTGTCCGTTGGCGCCGGAGGGCTACACCGTCTCCGCATCGGTCCGTGCCGACGAGCGTGTGCCCTGACCACCTTGCTGGCGCTTAGCTCCGCGGGACTTGTTAGGTGAGGCTTACCTGTTCTATGGTCGGGATCGTCGGCTGGACGCAGCGCTCGGCTTTTCGGGGTGCTCCAGGACCGGCCGGACCCTCCCTTCCCGTCAGAGCCGACGGCCGAGCCCACCGAAAGCGGAGCCCTTCCTCATGCGCGCGATCAGGCGTCCTGTCATAGCCCTGACAGCCGTGGCTGCCTGCCTGGTCGGCGTCGCCGGCTGCGGCAGCTCCGCCTCGAAGGCATCGGCCGGCGGGACGTCATCCGGCCAGTCGATCACCGTCTACAGCGGCCAGCACGAGCAGACGGTGAAGGCGCTGGTCGCCGACTTCGAGAAGCGCACCGGCGTCAAGGTGGAGCTGCGCTCCGGCGACGAGGCGGAGCTGGCCAACCAGCTGCTGCAGGAGGGCTCCGCGTCTCCGGCGGACGTCTTCTACGCCGAGAACCCGCCGGCGCTGACCATGCTGGACGAGAAGGGGTTGCTGGCGCCGGTCGCGCCGGACGCGCTCAAGGCCGTGCCGGCCGCCGACAGCTCGCCGAAGGGTGACTGGCTGGGCGTCTCGGCCCGGGCCGCCGCGTTCATAGCCGCCACCGGCTCCGCTGCGGACACCGCGCCGCCGACCTCGCTGCGCGACCTGGCCAAACCGGAGTGGAAGGGCCGCCTGGGCATCGCGCCGAGCGAGACCGACTTCGCCCCGGTGATCACCCGGATGATCGCCGCCGACGGTGTGGAGGCGACCAAGGCCTGGCTGGTCGGCCTGAAGGCCAACGCCAAGACCTACGACAGCAACGAGGACCTGTCGGCCGCGGTCAACGCCGGCGAAGTCCAGGGCGGCGTCATCGACCACTACTACTGGTTCCGGCTGCGCGACGAGAAGGGCGCCGCCGACACCCACAGCAAGTTGCACTACTTCGCCAAGGGCGACCCGGGCGCGCTGGTCGACGTGTCCGGCGCCGCGGTCCTGAAGAACGGCAAGCACCAGCAGGCCGCGCAGGCGTTCCTGGCCTACCTGGTCAGCGCCCCGGCCCAGCAGCTGATCGCCACCTCAGAGAGCTATGAGTATCCGCTGGTCGCCGGCATCGCGGCCAAGGACGGGCTCGCGCCGCTGGACTCCATCGGCACGGTGGCCGACGTCGCCCAGCTCGGCGACGGCAAGCAGGCCCTGCAGCTGCTGCAGGACACCGGTCTGCTGCAGTGAGACCACGGCTTTCCGCCTCCGGCCCGTCACCGCTCTCGCGGTGGCGGGCCGTCGGCGTGCTCTCCAGGCTTCCGGTGCTGCCCGCGCTGGCCTTCGCGATCATCGTCGTCCTCGCCTCCCCGCTGGCCTTCGTCGGCATCCAGGCCGCCCAGGCCGGCTGGGACGAGGCCGACCGGCTGTTCTCCCGCCCGCTGATCAGCACCCTGATCTGGCACACGGTCGAGCTGTCGCTCGCGGTCACGCTGCTGACCGCCGTCGTCGGGTTCGGCGCGGCCTTCCTGGTCGAGCGCACCGATCTGCCGGGGCGGCGGACCTGGACGACGCTGCTCGCGCTGCCGCTGGCGGTGCCGGAGTTCGTGCGCGGCTACTCGTGGGTGTCGCTGTTCCGGTCGGTCCACGGCTACTGGGGCGCGGTGCTGGTCATGACCTGCTCGTTGTACCCGCTGGTCTTCCTCCCGGTCGCCGCCACCCTCAGGCGCGGACATTCCGGCGCCGAGGAGGTCTCGCGCAGTCTGGGCAAGGGTCCGTGGTCCACGCTGTGGCGCGTCACTCTGCCGCTGTGCCGCCCGGCGCTGGCCGGCGGCGCGCTGCTGGTCTCGCTGTACCTGCTCGGCGAGTACGGCGCGTTCGCGATGCTTCGTTACACCACGTTCGCCACCGCGATCTTCACCGAGTACAAGCTCGGGTTCGACGCCGCGTCAGCGTCCTTACTCACTCTGGTACTCGTCGGCCTCGCCTTGCTGTTGCTGGGCCTGGAGGCGGCGAGCGGTCACCGCGGGCGCGTCGTGGTCACGTCCGGGTCGAACCGGGGAGCCAGGCCCGCGCGGCTCGGCCGGGGATGGCTTCCGGCGATGGCCGGGCTGACCGCGGTGGTCGGCCTGTCGCTCGGCGTGCCCTTGTACGCGCTGGGATATTGGCTACTCAAGGGCAGCTCCACCACGCTGCCGTCGGCTTCCGTGATCGGCGCGACGTTCACCTCGCTCGGCTACGCGTTCGCCGCCGCCGTCGTGGCCACCGCCGCGGCCGTGCCGATCGCGCTGTTCGCCTGGCGGCGCAACAGCCGGCTGGCCCGCACCGCCGAACGCCTGGCCTATGTGACCCGCGCCCTGCCCGGGATCGCGGTCGCCTTGTCCGTGGTCTTCTTCGCCATCCGGTACGCCCAGCCGCTGTACCAGCAGCCGCCTTTGCTGGTCACCGGCTACGTCATCCTGTTCTTCCCCCTGGCGCTCACCGCTGTCCGAGCGGCGCTGGCCCAGGTGCCTCCGGGCGTCGAGGAGGTGGCCCGATCCCTGGGGACCCGCCCGACACTCGTCCTGGCCAGGGTCACGCTGCCCTTGATCCGCCCAGGACTCGGCGCCGCCTTGGCGATGGTGGCGTTGACCGCGAGCACCGAGCTGACGGCCACGCTGCTGCTGCGCCCGACCGGCACTCAAACCCTCGCCACCCAGTTCTGGGTCTACACCAGCGGCCTGGCCTACGGTGCCGCCGCACCGTACGCGGCCTTGATGGTCGCCATGTCCGTCCCCCCGGTCCTCCTGCTCACCCGCCGCAGCCTCGGCGCCGACCATCCCGTGGAGACATCATGAGCGGCCTGTCGATCACCGGACTGCGGGCGGGCCACGGTCGGACCCGGGTCCTGGACGGCGTGGACCTGGCCGTCGCCGACGGTGCGCTGGCGTGCGTCCTGGGCCCTTCGGGCTGCGGGAAGAGCACCCTGCTCCGGGTCATCGCCGGTTTCCACCCGGCCGAGCAGGGACAGGTCGCCCTCGCGGGGCGGGTTCTGGACGACGGCCGCGTCCGGCTGCCGGCCGAGCGGCGCCACATCGGCTACGTGCCTCAGGACGGCGCGCTGTTCCCGCACCTGGACGTCGCCGGCAACATCGGGTTCGGGCTGCCCCGGCACCGCCGCCGCGAACGGGTCGAAGAGCTCTTGGACCTGGTCGGCCTCGCCGGGTTGGACGAACGCCACCCGCACCAGCTCTCCGGCGGCCAGCAGCAGCGGGTCGCCCTGGCTCGGGCCCTGGCGCCGGAACCCGAACTGCTCCTGCTGGACGAGCCGTTCGCAGCCCTGGACGCCGCCCTGCGCACCGAGGTCCGCACCGAGGTCGCCACCACCCTGCGCAAGGCCGGCACCACCGCGATCCTGGTCACCCACGACCAGGAAGAGGCGCTGACGTTCGCCGACGTCGTCGCGGTGATGCGCGAGGGCCGGATCGCCCAGACCGGCACCCCGACCGAGCTGTACCACCAGCCCGCCGACACCGGCGTCGCTCGCTTCCTCGGCGAGGCCAACCTGGTTCCCGCCGACATCGCCGACGGTCTGGCCCGCACCGCCTTCGGCGAGCTCGCCCTCACCGACGGTTCCGCGGCGGACGGACCCGGCGTCGTCCTGATCCGGCCCCGCCAGATCGGCTTGACGGCGGAACCCGGCGTCGGCACCGTGCGGGCTGAGGTGGTGCACTGCCATTTCCGAGGACATGACTACCGGGTCGAAGTCGCCCCCGATCCCGGACACGGCCTGCCCGAACGTCTCGTCGCCTACTCCGATGCCGCCCCGCCGACCACCGGGCTGGTGTATCTCGCTGCGTACGGCACGGCGCACCGCTGTCCCGAGGCCTGAACCCCGCCTAGCGCACACAGTCGTGGCTGTGGCGTAGTGTCGAGGTTTTCCCCGGTTAGCAGGGAGATCCTGTATTGCGATGGTTCGCATACCCGAACGGGTGGACCAGAGCTATGATTCAGTGTCCGGCAACGACTTTCAGTTGTGGTCAACGGGGGGATATGAGGGGGAGAACTTCGCGGGAGTGGCTGGGCAAGCCACATCGGCCATTGCGACACTGGCGTATTTCGCGCTTATGAGCGTCCATCGACCGGCCGAAGACGAAGCCCCTTCGAGGTGAGGGGTACTCCGAACCCGCAGTGTGACAGCGTGCCACCCATGCTGCGTCTACTTTCCGGCTCCACTCGTCGCCTTGCGTTCCCCTGGAGCGAGATTCCGGCGGCGGTCGCCCCTTCATCGTCAGCTTCGATGAATCACGAGGTGAACCAGGAATGCACGCTGGTGCTCGAAATCATTGCGAGCAGGGCACGCTAGGTGGAACGGCTTCGCACAGTTCTGTGCGGGCCGCTAAACCGCATGGATTATCGCAAAGGCTTGTTCAAGGCTTATCCCCGTTGAGTCGCGATCGGGTGGGAGCGGCCGTCACGCGGATGGCCACCCACTGATCATCGCCGACCTGGACTGATGTCGCCGGAGATCTTCACAACGGCCTGTATCAGGCCGCTGTCGATCGGGTCGGCGTTCCCAGCCAGGGCGATCGTTGCCGCCTGCGCCGAATCGCGGGCGTCGTCAGCATCAGGGGATAGGGATGTCTGAAATGACGCAGCCTCACAGTCGTCGCCGCAAGGTCGGAGGACGGTACTCGCTCCGGCACGTTCTCGGCAGCGGCGGCATGGGACGGGTCTGGCTCGCCCGCGATGAACTGTCGGGCACCGAGGTCGCCCTCAAAGAGGTGCGCCTTGACACCTTCACCGCCGAGACCGACCGGAAATCGCACTTGAGCAGGGCGTGGTTGGAGGCGCTCCACGCGTTGTCGGTGGCCAAGAGCTCGAACATCGTCAAGATCCTGGACGTCTTCGAAGAAGGCGGCCGCCCGTGGATCGTCATGGAACTCGTCGTCGGCAAGACGCTGGGACAAGCGGTGGCCGAGCACGGACGGCTTCCACCGCTCCAGGTCGCCCACATCGGCAAAAAGGTGCTCATGGCGCTGACCGCCTGCCACGTCAAGCAGATCATCCATCGAGACGTGAAGCCCTCCAACATCCTGCTCGCCGACGACGGCCGAGTGCTGCTCACCGATTTCGGCATCGCCGCCGGCGGAGCCACCCACGAAGCCGCGGTGGGATCCCTGACTCCGACAGGGATCGCCGTCGGCACCCCGGAATACATGGCACCGGAGCGGGTGAAGGGACGCCCGGCGACCTCAGCCTCCGACCTGTTCTCCCTCGGCGCGACCCTGTACTTCGCCGTCGAGGGCCGCTCGCCTTTCGGCCGCGACAGCTTTGTCGCGAGTTCGATGGCAGTGCTTTTCGAATCGGCCAGCCGACTCCAACACGGCCAAGCCTTCGATCAGCTTCTGTCCGGCCTGCTGACCAAAGATCCAGCCGAGAGAACGCAGACCGCGGAAGCTTATGAGCAGTTGATGCAGATCATCGCCTTCAACGGCGCGATCCCCTTCAACGGCGCGATCCCCTTCACCAAAGACCTCGAACCATCCTTCGACCAGCCCGCGCCGACACCTCGCGCCCTCCCTCCGCGCATCATCGGCCCACCGCCAACCGAGCCCGCGTCCGACGACCACCCTTTTGCCCCTGCGTCATCGTCCCGCCCGGCAAGGCCATGGCGCGCCGTCAGCGCTGCGGCGGTGACAGTGGCGGTGACGGTCGGCACCGCCTTGGCCATCAGCCTGTTCCTGCTCAAGCCATGGTCGACGAGCACAACCGTCCCGCCGACGCATGACACGCCAACAGCGCCGATCACTGTCCAGTCGCCAACAATCGCCCCCGTCGCTCCTCAATCCAGACAACCGGATCACATCGCGGGGTCGACATCGGCACCGCCCGAACTGAGGACGAGCGTCCAATGCGTCGAGACCGCTGGCGGCGTCGCCCTGAAGGCGAGCCTCCAGCCCCTCACCTTCACTGACATCCGCCCCTGCCTACCGCCGGCGGCGCGCCCCGTCCTCCAGGCGTATCCAATCGGCACATGCCTCGCCGACCTCCCCCCAGGGCCACTGCCCCAGCTCAGCAGCGAATGCGGCGGCCCGGTCAACGGCTCCGTGGTAGCCAACCGACTCGCAGCCGTGTGGCTGGCCAGCTTTCTAGGAGGCGGATCCACAGGCTGCCAGGGCACAGACATCACTCAGGCAGGCGGAGAGACCTGGACCCTGTGGACCGACGGCGTCGTCTGGAGCCTGTGCGGGATAGGAACAGCGGGCTGACCATCAGGCCCATCGAGACCTGATGGCCATCGCCGTCGCGCATCCCCCGTGGGAGCTACAGGATCCGTTCGCTTACGGGTGATTCGGGGGATGCGGTCAGATCCCTAGCGTGGGTCGCGTGGCCGCCGCTGAGGTGGCCGGAAACGCTGGGGAGGCTGTCCAATGAGCACGACGGATGTTCGTCGCGACGCAGACTTCGATCACGGGCCGGTGCGATCCGGTCCGGGGCGCGGTCGCTGGGGTCGGATGGTGCATAGCCCACTGGGCTGGGCGCTGGCCGGGCTGGTGGGGGTGGGCCTGGTGGCGGGTGTGACCGCGACCGGTCCGGGTCCGGTGCCGGTGCTGGGAGGGGGCGTCGCGGTGGGCGTCTACTGGGTGGTGATGCGCCGCCTGGCACGGCGGGCCACCCCGGAGATCACCGGGCGCGGCGCCGCGCGGCAGGCGCTGTTGGGCAGCGCGATGGGACTGGGGTTCGTCGCGGTCTCGACGCTGCTGATCGTGGCCTTCGGCGGGTACTCGTTCTCCTGGGCGCACCACGCTGTCGGCGGGACGCTGGCCTCGGTGCTGGCGGTTCAGGCGGGGGCGGCGCTGACCGAGGAGCTGATGTTCCGCGGGGTGGCGTTGCAGGCCATCGAGCAGCGGTGGGGCACTGTGGTCGCGGTCGCTGTCACGGCGCTGTTCTTCGGCGCAGTGCACATGGCCAACCCCGGGGCCACGCTGTGGAGCGGAATGGCTATAGCCGTCGAGGCCGGGGTCATGTTGGGGGCGGCGTTCCTGTGGCAGCGCAGTATCTGGCTCGTTGTCGGGTTGCACTTCGTCTGGAACAGCGTCGAGCAGCTGCTGGGCGTCCCGGTTTCCGGACACCCCGCCGACGCCCGGCTGCTCAATGTGCGGACCAGCGGTTCGCACCTGCTGACCGGCGGCGCCTTCGGGCTGGAGGCGTCGGTCGTGCCGGTGGCGATCAGCCTGCTGCTGGCGATACCGATGTTCGTCGCCGCCCGCCGGCGTGGCAATGTGCTGCCTGCTCGACGCGCCGACCGGAGGAGCCGCTAGTGAACACGTCTGCCACGCCTCGTCGGCCGGTGTCGCTGCGAGGCGCGGCAGGCTTGCTGGGGCAACGGGATGCTTCGGTTGAGGACGGTGTGCTGGCGGCGGGGCTCGCGGTGCTGGCCTTCGCCCCGGCGCTGTCGAAGGTCGGTGCACAGATCGGCGACCTGCCCAGCCGTCCGGCCGACGTGGTGAGCGTCGCGCTGGCCCTGGCGCAGGCGCTGCCGCTGGCCGTGCGGCGAAGGTTCCCGGCGGCCGTGCTGGCGGTCATCGGCTTCGCGTTCGCCGCGGATCAGGCCCTGGGTTACCCGACGACGTTCGCCAGTCTTGGACTGTATCTGGCTCTTTATTCTTCCGGGGCTCACCAAGATCGCTTGCGCCGCGCCGTTGCCGTCTCGGCGACCGTCGGCTACTCCGCGCTGGCATTGGTGCTGCACCACCTCGGCGCACCACATGGGTTCGGCGACTACTCCGTCTTCTATCTGGTCACCACCGCGGCCTGGCTCGCCGGCACGGTGATGCGCAGGCTGCGGGAGCAGGAGATCGAGCGGCGGCGGCTGGTCGCCGAGGCCGCCGGCGCCGCCGAACGGGCCAGGATCGCCCGGGAGCTGCACGATGTGGTCACCCACCATGTGACGGCCATGGTGGTGCAGGCCGATGCGGCGCAGTTCCTGCTGAGCTCCCATCCTGAGCGGGTCGTAGCAGGGCTGACATCAGTGTCCGATACCGGGCGGCGGGCGCTGACCGAACTGCGCTACCTGCTGGGCGTGCTGGAGGCCACCGGCGACGGGGCGCGCCCGGACCGGGCTCCGGCTCAGGGCACGATCGCAGACCTCGTCGAGCAGGCCAGGGCCGCAGGCCAGCCGGTCGAATTCAGCGAGATCGGCGAACACCGACCGCGGCCGGTCGCGGTCGAGCTGGCCGCTTACCGCGTGGTGCAGGAGGCGCTCACCAACGCGATGAAGCATGCGGGCGCAGCACGCACGAACGTCTTGGTGCGGCATCACCCGCGGCACATGGAGGTCGAGGTGACGACCGAGGGACCCGTGAAGGAAGGAGCCGCGGCCTCCGCGTCCCCTCCTCGCGCCTCGGAATTGCCGGGCGGCGGCCGGGGACTGGCCGGCCTCCGCGAACGTGTCCGAGTGCTTCATGGTGAACTGGAGGCCGGTCCCCGCTCGGACGGCGGATTCGCTGTCCGAGCACGGATCCCGTTCGGACCCGATCAGGAGTGACCCCGTGACCGACCGGCCCATCCGCGTGCTCGTCTGCGACGACCAGGAACTCGTGCGTACCGGCTACGCCACGATCTTCTCAGCACAACCCGACATGGAGGTCGTCGGCGAATCCGCCAACGGCCTCGAGGCGGTCGAGACGGCGACCCGCATCCGCCCCGACGTGGTGGTGATGGACATCCGCATGCCCCTGCTGGACGGCATTCAAGCCACCCGCCGCCTGGCCGGACCCGACGTCGCCGACCCGCCGAAGGTCCTCGTCGTCACCACCTTCAACGTCGACGCCTACGTCTACGACGCCTTCCGCGCCGGAGCCAGCGGCTTCCTGCTCAAGGACGCGCCCCCGGCCGAAATGGTCAACGGCGTCCGCACCGTCGCCCGGGGCGAGTCCCTGCTGGCGCCGGCGGTGACGCGCACCCTCATCGGCCGCTTTGCCGAACGGCTCCGCCCGGGCGACCCTGCACGCGCCGCGCGTGAAGCCGTCACGCGCACACTCACGCCTCGCGAACTGGAAGTCTTCGAGCTCATCGCCGAAGGACTCTCGAACGCCGAGATCGCGGCCTCCCTGTTCATCACGCCCGAGACCGTCAAGACCTACGTGTCACGCATCCTGACCAAGCTCGACTTGCGCGACCGGGTCCAGGCAGTCGTCCTCGCCTACCGGATCGGACTCGCCGGCGGCAGCCTCTGACGCGACTGGTACACCACAGATTCGATCCGAACGCGCTCCATGGCGGAGGATGTCCTTATGAATAACCGGCCCTTGACGCTGATGGCGGTCCACGCCCACCCCGACGACGAGGCGACAGGCACCGGAGGGATTCTGGCCCGGTACGCCGCCGAGGGCATCCGCACGGTCCTGGTCACCTGCACCGATGGCGGCTGCGGCGACGGACCAGGAGGCGTGAAGCCAGGCGAGCCCGGCCACGACCCGGTCGCAGTAGCCGCCCTCCGACGCCAGGAACTCAAAGCCAGCTGCGACATCCTGAACATCACCCACCTGGAAACACTCGACTACGCAGACTCCGGAATGATGGGCTGGCCGACCAACGACGCCCCCGAATCCTTCTGGCGAACACCCGTCGAGCAGAGCGCCGCCCGCCTAGCCGACCTCATCCGCCACTACGAACCCGACGTAGTCGTGACCTACGACGAGAACGGCTTCTACGGCCACCCCGACCACATCCAGGCAAACCGCGTCACCGTTGCGGCACTGGCGCTAACCGAACTGACACCGAAGCTGTACTGGACAACGATGCCCCGCTCCGCAATGCAGAACTTCATGGAGACGATGCGCGAATTCGACCCAGAGTGGACCGAGCCAGATCCCGCAGAGGCCGAAGCAATGCCCGAGATCGGACTCCCCGACGAGGAAATCACCACCTGGGTAGACGTCTCCAAGTTCGGAGGCCAGAAGTTCGACGCACTCGCAGCGCACGCCAGCCAAGGCGAAAACATCTTCTTCCTGAAGATGGGCCCAGAACGCTTCACAGACCTAATGGGCGTAGAAACCTTCGTCCGAGTCCAGGACAGCACCGGCGCGGCCGTACCCGAGAACGACCTGTTCGCCGGCCTGCGCTGACCCGACGAAATACCGCCACCGGCACAGGGGGTGTCGTGTTTCTTAACGCGAGAATCGGCGCCGATTACCTCTTCGCTGAAACATGGGACGAGATGCAGGAGGTCGTCGATCGAGTACTGGAAGGCCCGCAGTATTCGCTCCCCGGAGTTGGCGTCGGCGACTCCGTGACATTCAGCTTCGCCGATGACCGTCACGTCGGAAGAAGCCGGCGCCATCTGGACAATTACCTGCACGTCGGCGTAAACGCATTCACTGGCTCAACGAAGAACGCTTGGACCAGCGAAGCCATCGTGATCAACGTCTTACTGCTGGTCAGCTGCCATTTTCGCGCTTACGCCGCAGGCAGCTGCCCTGAGCGTATTTAGATGCCGGAGTAATAGACACGAGAACTCCTGACCTGCCGAGACGATACTTATCAGACCACTGGGCTCACGTTGGGCCCACATGCCGCACTAGCTGCGGATGTCTTGCCGTCGAAGCTCCGGCAGCACAAAAGCGATGGTGACGAAGTCGTTGTCGACGTGCAGAACGGTGAGGCCGTGGTGAACGGCTGTCGCGGCGACCAGAAGGTCGATGGGGCCGGGGCCGCGGTGCTGTGACTTGCGGTGCTGTGACTTGAGCGTGAGTTTGTACTGTGCGGTGTCGACCCAGCGCCATGCGTCCTTCGGTACCGGCGCCAGCTCGCACAGGATGTCAAGGACGCCAGCCATGCGCAGGGTTCTCGGCCGAATAGAGGATTTCGCCGCGTGTCGGCTCGCTCACGTGGAACAGACCCTCCGCGCCGTAATGCTCCCACGCCTTCATGGCCTCCGGGGCACGGGTCAGATGCCAGAAGGCTGAGGCGTCGAGGAGAAACCCGAACTTCACTCGTGCCATGCCTCTTTGCGAGCATCGTACGCCGTGACGCCCTCGTCAAAGGCGCCTCGAGCGCCCATCGTGGCTAGCTTCTGCATCGCCTCACGGCGCCTCAGCCTGGCTGCGGACATGCTTATCGCCCCAGGTCGGCGACTTGCCAACCCGGGGCGATACGCGGCGGTGCATAGTGTTCAAACTGCGTTTCCGCAGGTCAAGCCACGTTCTAGATGTCGAAGTACAGCTCGAACTCGTGCGGCGTCGGGCGCAGGCGGACCGGGTCGACCTCGCGCTCGCGCTTGTAGGAGATCCAGGTGTCGATGAGGTCCTGGGTGAAGACGCCGCCTTCGAGGAGGTAGCCGTGGTCGGCCTCGAGGGAGTCGAGGACGGCCGGGAGGCTGCCGGGGACCTGGGGGATCGAGGCGTGCTCGTCCGGGGGGAGCTCGTAGAGGTCCTTGTCGACCGGGGCCATGGGCTCGATCTTGTTCTTCACGCCGTCCAGGCCGGCCATCATCATGGCGGAGAAGGCCAGGTACGGGTTGGAGGAGGGGTCCGGGCAGCGGAACTCGATGCGCTTGGCCTTCGGGTTCGAGCCGGTGATCGGGATGCGGATGCAGGCCGAGCGGTTGCGCTGGGAGTAGACCAGGTTCACCGGGGCTTCGTAGCCGGGGACCAGGCGGCGGTAGCTGTTCACCGTCGGGTTGGTGAAGGCCAGCAGGGAGGGCGCGTGCTTGAGGAGGCCGCCGATGTAGTGGCGGGCGGTGTCGGACAGGCCCGCGTAGCCGACCTCGTCGTAGAACAGCGGGGCGCCGTCCTTCCACAGGCTCTGGTGGCAGTGCATGCCGGAGCCGTTGTCGCCGAAGACGGGCTTCGGCATGAAGGTCGCGGTCTTGCCGGCCTGCCAGGCGACGTTCTTGATGATGTACTTGAACAGCATCAGGTCGTCGGCGGCGGCCAGCAGGGTGTTGAAGCGGTAGTTGATCTCCGCCTGGCCGGCCGAGCCGACCTCGTGGTGCTGGCGCTCGACGATCAGGCCGGAGTCGATGAGCGTGCGGCTCATCGTGGCGCGCAGGTCCGTGTAGTGGTCGTTCGGGGCGACCGGGAAGTAGCCGCCCTTCACGCGCGGCTTGTAGCCGCGGTTGCCGCCCTCCTCGGCGCGCCCGGTGTTCCAGAACGCGGCCTCGGCGTCGATGTGGTAGTAGCTCTCCTCCGGACCGGAGGCGAAGCGCACGTCGTCGAACACGTAGAACTCGGCCTCCGGGCCGAAGTAGCACGTGTCGGCGATGCCGGTGCCCTTCAGGTACGCCTCGGCCTTCTTGGCCACGTTGCGCGGGTCGCGGGAGTAGGCCTCACCGGTCAGCGGGTCGTGGATGAAGAAGTTGATGTTGAGGGTCTTCTCGGCGCGGAAGGGGTCCAGGCGCGCGGTCGTCGGGTCGGGCAGCAACTGCATGTCCGACTCGTGGATCGCCTGGAAGCCGCGGATCGAGGAGCCGTCGAAGGCCAGGCCGTGGGAGAAGACGTCGGCGTCGAACGACTCGACCGGCACCGTGAAGTGCTGCATCACACCGGGCAGGTCACAGAACCGCACGTCGACGCTTTTCACGTCGTTGTCCCTGAGGTACTTGAGTACCTCGTCGGCGTTCGAGAACATCCACTACTCCTTTGAGTACTCTCACCGGCCGGAAGCCTCTCGCCTCCGGGCCGGGACCCAACGGGCACTCCTGTGACCGTAGGACCGGGGGGTTTCCCGGCCGTGTCCCTTTTGTTTCCGGCGTGTTACACGGAGCCCGGCACCCTTCCAACCTACCTCGTGCGCCGCCCGCCACCAGGGGAGCGCTCAAGGCGGCGCTCACGATCGTGTTTAAGGCGGCGCTCAAGACCGAGCGGGTGGCGGAGCGTGAAACGGCGCGGAGTACCGTGGATTCCATGACCTCGTCCGACTATTCCGGCCAGCGCTTTGGCCTCCCGCAGACCGGTCCGGGCTCGATGGCCTCGGTCGGCCGCCGGCTGGCCGCGATCATGATCGACTGGGCCATCGCCTACGGCGTGGCCTACCTGCTGGTCGGCGACCGGCTGCTGAGGAACGGCCAGTTCGCGGCGCTGAGCGTGCTGGCGGTGTTCTACCTGGTGGGCCTGTCGATCAGCGGCTCCACCCTGGGGATGGCGGCCCTCGGGATGCGCGTCACCTCCGACCAGGGCGGCCGCGCCTCGCTGTACTCGATCGGCATGCGCACCGTGCTGCTGTTCCTGGTCATCCCCGCGGTGGTCTGGGACGCCGACGGCCGCGGCCTGCACGACCGGATCGCGCACACGATGATCGTCAGCACCCGCTGAGCCGTCCGCGCGACCCGGGACGCCCCGGCGCCGCGAACGCCGACGGCCCGCGACCGATCACCGGTCGCGGGCCGTCGTGCGTCCATGGCGTTTCGCCGGGGTTACGTCCGGCTGACGTGGCTAGCGACGATTAACGCACCTGACCCCGAGGCATCTTGCCGTTGCGCGGCATCGGGCCCTTCGGGATCGGCATGTTCGGCCCGACGGCCTTGAGCCGGTTCTGGTACTCCTGCACCTGCGCCGGACGCAGGTAGCCCTTGCCGGTCGCCGGCTTGAGCCGCATGACGGTCTTGTTCAGCCGACCGAGCGGGACCATGCCCTCCTCGTCGCCAGCCACGATGTCCTGGGCGACCAGCGGCACGTCCGGGCCGAACAGCCGGGTCAGGTGCCGGCGCTCCTCGGTGAACAGCGCCTTGAGCCGGTTCGGGTTGCCCTCGCCGACCAGGATGATGCCCGGACGCCCCAGCACCCGGTGGATCATGTCCTGCTGCCGGTTGAAGCGCACGCCAGGGGTGACGTCCCAGCCGCGGCGCAGCGTGTCCAGCACCGAGGCGGCCGCGCCGGCCTGGTCCTTGATGGAGGAGTAGGCCGCGCGCTGGGCCCGCCGTCCGAAGACGATCATCGCGGCCAGCACCGCGACCGGGATGCCGAAGATCCCGTAGAACAGCGGGGAGCCGAGCAGGACGCCCAGCGCCACGAACACCACCAGGGCGCCCAGGGCCCAAGCGGCCAGAACCAGCGGAAGCTTGGGATCCTCCTTGCGGGTCATCCCGTAGACCTCGCGGATCTGCGTCAGCCGGCCCTTTTTCTTGGGCGCATCCCCGCCGGCGGGGGTCTTCGTCGTGGTGTCGCGTGCCATGCCACGCAGGATACGTGGTGCTCGCGCCCCGTGGTAAACCAGTTCGGCAGGTTACCGGGTCCGGATGCCCATCCTGGTGAGCGACTCGTGGGCTTCGGCGCGCAGCGCGGCGCGCTGCTGTCCCTCCAACACGGCCGCGCGGGCGTTCGCCAGGGCGCCCTGCTGGCCGCCGGCGCGCAGCACACGGCGTTCGAAGGTGAGGATCATCGTGCGGACGGGGGACGGTGCGGACGGTACAGACGGAGCGGACGACGGCGCGATGCTCATTGCGGAACCTCGACCCAGAAGAGATAAAGGGGGACGTCGGGGCTGTGGATGCGGCGACAGTGGAGCCGGCGGCGGGCCACCACCACTATCAATATTCTTTGTTACAGGGTCTGGCGTGGCGGGTCAAATCGTGGTAACGCGATGTGCAACACATTGGATTCCCGGTGTCCAGCATGCGAAACGGCCCCGGTCCCATCAGGACCGGGGCCGCTGTCGCAGCGTGCTAAGAAACCGCGCGGATCAGGCCGGAACGCCGACGCCGGCGCCGACACCGGATGCCGCCGCGGCACGGGCCTCGACAGCCTCCTTGTACAGCCGCCCCGCCCGGTAGGAAGAACGGACAAGAGGTCCGGACATGACGCCGAAGCCCATCTCGCGGGCCTCCTCGGCCAGCTCCACGAACTCCTCGGGCTTGACCCAGCGCATCACCGGGTGGTGCCGCGGGGAGGGCCGCAGGTACTGGGTGATGGTCACCAGGTCGCAGCCGGCCTCGCGCAGGTCGGTCAGCGCCTGCGAGATCTCCTCGCGCTCCTCGCCCATGCCCAGGATCAGGTTGGACTTGGTGACCAGGCCGTAGTCGCGGGCCTGGCGGATGACGTCCAGCGAGCGCTCGTAGCGGAAGCCGGGGCGGATCTCCTTGAAGATCCGCGGCACGGTCTCGATGTTGTGCGCCAGCACCTCCGGACGGCTGCCGAAGACCTCGGCGAGCAGTTCGGGCTTAGCGTGGAAGTCCGGGATCAGCAGCTCGACGCCGCAGCCGGGCAGCAGCGCGTGGATCTGGCGGACGGTCTCGGCGTACAGCCAGACGCCCTCGTCCTCGAGGTCGTCGCGGGCCACGCCGGTGATAGTGGCGTACTTCAAGCCCATGGTCTGCACGGACTCGGCCACGCGGCGCGGCTCGTCGGTGTCGTAGTCCTTGGGCTTGCCGGTGTCGATCTGGCAGAAGTCGCAGCGCCGGGTGCACTGGTCGCCGCCGATGAGGAAGGTCGCCTCGCGGTCTTCCCAGCACTCATAGATGTTCGGACAGCCGGCCTCTTCGCACACCGTGTGCAGGCCTTCGCTGCGCACCAGGCTCTTCAGGCCGGTGTACTCCGGGCCCATCTTGGCGCGGGTCTTGATCCAGCTGGGTTTCTTCTCGATGGGGACGGCGCTGTTGCGGACCTCAAGCCGGAGCAGCTTGCGGCCTTCGGGTTCTGGGGTGACGGCCGTCACTTCGAGTCTCCTTGCATGAACATGAAATGGATACCGCGTACCGCGTATTCCTACGATTACCAGCCTACGACGCCGGCGGACTATTCCTTCCCGGCGCCGACGAGCCCGTAGGCCTCGGATACCACGTCGTCGAGGTGCCGGGCGACCAGCGGCGCGACCTCCTCGACGGTGACGTCCCGGCCGAGTTCGGCCGACAGCGAGGTGACTCCGGCGTTCCGGATGCCGCAGGGGATAATCTTGTCGAACCAGGCCAGGTCGACGTCGCAGTTCATGGAGAAGCCGTGCATGGTCACGCCCTTGGCGACGCGCACGCCGATCTGCGCCAGCTTGCGGTCGGCCCGGCGCTGCCCGGCGTTGGACGGCGCGTACTCCGGGCCGGCCAGCCGCGGGTCGAACTCCTCGTCGTCGTCCACCGGCGCGCCGACCGTCTTCAGCTGGAGCTTCAGGCCGCCCAGGTCCTCGCGCTCGATCTCCTCGCCCAGAATCCACACGCCGCTGCGGCCGTGGATCCGGGTGGTCTCCAGGCCCAGCTCGGCGCAGGCCCGGATCATCGCCTCCTCCAGCCGGCGCACGTGGCCGACCACGTCCATCGCCTCCGGCAGCCGCAGGATCGGATAGCCGACCAGCTGCCCGGGCCCGTGGAAGGTGATGCGGCCGCCGCGGTCCACGTCGAGGACCGGAGTGCCGTCGGTGGGCCGCTCCTCCGGCGAGGTGCGGCGGCCCGCGGTGAACACCGGCGGGTGCTCCAGCAGGATCAGGGTGTCGTCGATCTCGTCGGCGACACGCTGGGCGTGGACCTCGCGCTGGAGATCCCACGCCGCCAGATACGGAACGGCCTCCGCGCCGAAGCCGGCGCGGAGGACCGAGATACCACGTTCGTCAGACACCCCTCAAGGGTACGCCTGCTTCTTACCGCCCTTACGGGGTCTGCGCGGGCAGCACTCCGAGGGTGACGTTGGCCTTCGCGGAGGAGCCGCCGCGGGTGTAGGTGATCGGGATGACGTCGCCGGGCCGGTGCGAGCGCACCGCGGCTGCCACGTCCTGGTAGGAGTACACGAGCCGGTCGCCGATCTTGGTTATCACGTCGCCGGACTTCAGGCCCGCCTTGTCGGCCGGGCCGCCGGCGGACACCTGGTCCACCTTGTAGCCGCTCGCGGTGCGGGTGGTGGTGTCGCTCTGGCCGGACTGCGCGACGCCCAGCGAGGCGATCTGCGCGGGCTTGCCCTGGGCCAGGGCGTCCACGATGGGCAGCGCCTCGGAGATCGGGATCGCGAAGCCCAGGCCGATGGAGCCGGCCTGTCCGCTGCTGCCGCCCAGACCGCCGGAGTTCTGGCTGTTGGAGGCGATCGCGGAGTTGATGCCGATCACGTTGCCCTGCATGTCCACCAGCGGGCCGCCGGAGTTGCCGGGGTTGATCGCGGCGTCGGTCTGGACGGCGTCCAGGACCACGGTGCTGCCGTCCTCGGCCTGGGTCTCCACCGGCCGGTTCAGGGCGCTGACGATGCCGGAGGTGACGGTGCTGGTCAGGCCGAGCGGCGAGCCGATGGCCACCACCTGCTGGCCGACCGCCAGGTTCTTGGAGTCGGCGAAGGAGGCCTTCGTCAGCCCGGTCACGCCGTCGACCTTGATCACCGCGAGGTCGGCCAGCGGCTCGGTGCCGACGATGTGCGCGCTGGCGGTGCGGCCGTCGTTGAAGGTGACGGTGATCGTCGCCGGGCCGCTGGTGGAGTTGCTGTTTCCGTTGCTCCCGCCGTTGCTCCCGCCATTGCTTCCGCCGTTGCTCCCGCCACTGCTCCCACCGAACGGGTTGGTGTTGCCGTTCCCGTTGGAGTTGCCGTTGGAGTTGCTCTGGCTGGAAGCATTGGCCGCGGCGACCACGTGGTTGTTGGTGACGATCAGGCCGTCGGAGCTGTAGATGATGCCGGTGCCCTCGTCCCCGCTGCCGTTGGCGGTGGTGACCTGGATGTCCACCACGCTCGGCATGACGGAGGAGGAGACCTGGGTGACGCTGCCGGGCGTGCTCAGCGCGGTGTTGTTGGTGTTCAGCGGCGAGCGCGTGCTGGACGCGGCCGTCGAGGAGGAGCTGCTGTTGTCCTTGGCCGCGTAGGTGACCGCGGTGCCGATGCCGCCGCCGATCAGACCGGCGATCAGGGCCACGGCGAGGAGCATCTTGCCGCCGCCGAGCGAGGAGCGCTGCGAGGTGGTGGCGACCGCGCCGGGGGGCGTGTAGGGCGGGAAGGCCGTGCCGTCGGACGGGGCGGCCCAGTTCGGCGGGGGAGTGGGGCCCGGGCCCAGGTGGTTGCCCGCGCCGGCCTGCTGGGCCTGCTGCGCCTCGTGCGCCTGGCCCATCGGGCCGAAGGCGGCGCCGGGCTGCGTCGGGGGCAGCTGCTGGCCCGCGCCGGGTTCGGCCGGACCGGACTGCGCCTGGTATGCCCCGGCGGCCGGGTCCGGCGTGGCCGGGACCGCGGGCTGGATCAGCGTCTGGTCCGGGGCGCTGGCAGTCGGCTGGATCAGGGTCGGGTTCTGGTCGGCGGGCGCCTGCGGGGCGGGCTGCGACACCGGCTGGGGCGCGGGCTGAGGCGCGGCGGTCGGGGGGACTGCGTCGTGCTGGGCCTGCTGGACCGGCGGCACCGCCTGGGGGTCCTGAGCCCCCGAGCCGCCGGACGCGGCGGGGTTCGCGCCGAAGCTGTCGCTCACGTCCTGGTGCGCCGCTTCGTTGGCGCCGTTGTCGCCCAGGCCGCCGACGCCGCCTGCGTTGCTCGAGGGTTCGTTCATGTGGAGGAGCTTCGCCTGTTCACCTTAAATGCTGCTGAGACCCGGACAAGAGCCGACCGAAAAACGAGCCCAGATCTCCTGTGTTTCTGCCAGACGCGGGCCCATCGGGTACCGACCTTATGCGGTGCTTGCTCCACAGATGGCATCAGGCGCGTCCTCCCGGAAGCGGGGAACGCGCCTGTGACCTGCCGGTGGACCGCTTCCTAAGCGTTCGCCGCCGTGCCGCCGTTCTGGGGGTCCTCTTCCTCGGTCGGGCGTCCGGGGAGCCAGAGCCCGAGCAAGGCACCGCCGCTCGGTGCCCGCGCCGCGGCGACCCGGCCGCCGTGGTTCTCAGCAGCCTGCCGCACGATGGCCAGGCCCAGACCGGAGCCCGGCATGGTGCGCGCCTCGGTGGAGCGGTAGAAGCGCTCGAAGACGTGGGGCAGGTCCTCTTCCGCGATGCCCGGGCCCTCGTCCGCGACCTGGAGCAGGCCGTCGGACAGACGCACGGTGACCGTGCCGTTCTCAGGACTCCACTTCGCGGCGTTGTCCAGCAGGTTCGTCACGGCGCGCTCCAGCGTCGCCGGGTCGCCCTCGAGGTACCAGGGCTCGAGCTGGATGTCGAACTTCAGATACGGGGCGCGCCTGCGGACCCGGTCCACAGCCTGGCGCACCACGTCGCCGAGGTTCACCGGCTCCGGCGCGGCCTGCGGCTTGGTGTCGCGGGAAAGCTCGACCAGGTCGCCGACCAGGACGGACAACTCCTCCATCTGGGCTCGCACGTCGCCGATGAGCTCGGCGCGATCCGCGTCGCTGATCTGGATCCGCTTCAAGCCTGGAGGCTGGCTCGCTCCCGGCGCGGCGTGCTCCGAGGTGGAGCCGAAGACCTGCGAGAGCAGGTCGATGTTGGTGCGCATCGAGGTCAGCGGGGTGCGCAGCTCGTGGCCGGCGTCGGCGATCAAGCGTCTTTGGTGGTCCTGGGAGCGGGCCAGGGCGGTCAGCATGCTGTTGAAGCTGGTGGCCAGGCGCGCCAGCTCGTCGGTGCCCTGGACCTCGATCGGCCGCAGGTCGCCGGTCCTGGCGACGTACTCGGTGGCCTCGGTGAGCCGGTCCACGGGGCGCAGGCCGGCGCGGCCGACGGTGATGCCGGCGCTGCCGGCCACCGCGATGCCGGCGATGCCGACCAGGATGGAGACCAGGCTGAGGCGGCCCAGGGTCTGCTGGGTGTCGTGCATCGACTGCGCGAGCAGGATGGCCTCGCGGTTCCCCGGCGTGAACTGGCTCGGCTGGACCGGCACGGTCACCGCCCGGACCTTCGACCCGCCGGGGAAGGTGATGGTCTGGAAGCTGTGGCCCGTGCCGTTCTGCGCGACGGTGATGTCGGCGTCGCTCGGCTGGATCGCCGGGAGGGTGGTCTGCGGGTTGGTGCCGAGCTGGACGTCGTCGCTGTTGAAGTAGACGACCTCGTTGTCCTCGAACACCGGGACGGTCAGCGTCGAGGGCGCCTTCACGCCGTGCTGGGTGTAGTCGTCCTGCTGGGCGCGGATGGTCGAGGCGACCTGGCTGGCGTGGTTGTAGAGGGTCACGTCAAGCTGGCTCAGGATCTGGTTGCGCACCGTCACCCAGGCCGCGATCGAGGCCAGCGCCACGCTCAGACCCACCGCGACCATGACCAGCGCGGTGATCCGGGTCCGCAGCGGGACGTGCGACATCATCTCCGTGATCTTCGCGCGCAGCCGTTCGTAGGGTCCAGGACGTTCCTGCGACTCCACGTTCTCGGCGGCGACGAAGGGACTCACGGCGCGGTCTCACGCAGGGAATACCCCACTCCGCGGACGGTGTGGATCAGGCGGGGCAGCTCGTCGGCCTCGGTCTTGCGGCGCAGGTAGCCGACGTAGACCTCCAGGGAGTTGGCGGTGGTCGGGAAGTCGTAGCCCCAGACCTCCTCCAGGATCTGCGCCCGCGTCAGGACCTGCCGGGGGTGCCGCATCAGCAGCTCCAGCAGGTTGAACTCGGTGCGGGTCAGGCGCACCGGCTTGCCGGCCCGGGTCACCTCGCGGGTGGCCGGGTCCAGCGTGAGGTCGGCGAAGGCCAGCGGGGCGTCGGACTGGTCGGCCAGGCTGCCCTGGGTGCGGCGCAGCAGGGCGCGCAGCCGCGCCAGCAGCTCCTCCAGCGCGAACGGCTTGGGGAGGTAGTCGTCGGCGCCGGCGTCCAGGCCGGCGACCCGGTCCGGGACGGCGTCGCGTGCCGTGAGCAGCAGGACCGGCAGGTCCTCGCCGGCCGAGCGCAGCCGCCGGCAGGTCTCCAGGCCGTCGAGCCGGGGCATCATGACGTCGAGCACGACGGCGTCCGGCCGCCGCTTCGCGATCGCTTCCAGCGCCGCCAGTCCGTCGGCCGCCAGCTCGACCTCGTAGCCGTTGAAGGCCAGCGAGCGGCGCAGCGAGTCCCGGACCGCCTGGTCGTCGTCCACCACGAGGATGTGCATGGCCGCATTCTGCCCCGCGCGGTTGAGAAGACGCTGAGATCACGACGATGTTTTTCCTGGCGGTCGCCTCGCCGTCGAGCGGGAGCGTTAGGCCGTTAGAGGGATACGAGTTATCCACAACGGCTGTTTATCCACAGTCAGTCATGTCTTGGTCGCGCACCGTGCCCGCGAATCGGCACAGTATCCGTCATGGACCACGACCTCACCACCGCCCCCGGAACCGTCGCCGACGGCCTCCAGCCCGGCGGCCCCGCTCCCGAAGGCGCCGGAACCGGAGCCCAGGCGCCGCCGCGCCCGCGAGATGCGCGCGGCGCGATTCCGGGCCAGGGCAGTGGTGGCGGCGGTCGTGACGCCGGCGATGGTGACGCCGGTGGCGGTGGCGGTGGTGAGGGCGATGACGGTGCCGGTGGCCGCGATGCCGTCGGCGGCGAGACCGATCCTTCCGACGCGCCGAGTGCCTCCGGCCCGATCAGCACCGTCCGCCTGGCCTCCCCGGGCTCGGTGGTCGCCTCGATCCCGTTCCTGTTCGGCTTCCATCCGGAGAACAGCCTGGTCGTGCTCGGCGTCAGCCATTCGGCCGAGGGCGGCAGCTTCATCCGGCACGGCGTCCGCATCGACCTGGAACAGGTCCGCGGCCAGGAGCGCACCACCGCCCTGGAACTCGCCGCCCGGCTGCGCGATCAGGACGCGGACATCGCCATCCTGGTCGCCTTCGGCCCGCGCACAGCCACCGGTGCCAAGGCCCGCCCCGACCACTGCCGCAAACTGATGGCCGCGTTCCGAGCCCAGCTCGAGGCGGCCGCGAGCGAGGAACGCGTCACCGTCGTCGACGCCCTCTACACCGCCAACGGCCGCTGGTGGTCCTACATGTGCCGCAACAACCGCTGCTGCCCGGCAGCCGGCACAGTCGTCCCCGCCGAAGCCCCGGCCGCTCTCGCCGGCGCCTTCACCTCCCGCGGCCACACTGTCTACGCCAGCCGCGAAGCCCTCGACGCGACCCTCGACCCCCACCCGCCAGAGATCCTCGCCCGCACCGCCGCAGCCGCCGAACACCTCGACCCCACCTGGTACGACACCGACGCAGGCCTGTCCGAAGCCCGCCGCCTAATGGACACCCTCCTAGCCCGCTGCGGCGACGACCCCACCGACCCCGCCCCCCGCACCCCCCGCCCCGAGGGTCCCCGCGCCGGCCGCCGCGGCCTGTCCGACGCCGCGACCGCCGGACTGCCCTCCGCCACCGGCGCCGGATCGGCAGCCTCCGCCACGAGTGGTGCGGCCACCGCCCGGTCCAGCCAGTCCCGACTCAATGGCCGCTCCGCATTACCGAATGCCGACACTTCCCACGCTGCCGACGACTCCGCAGCCGACTACCTCGAGTCGCCGGGCGCTGCTGCCTCGCACGCTGCCGAGAGATCCGCAGCCGACTATCCCGAGTCGCGGGGCGCTGATGGTTCGCTCGCCGCCGACAGGTCCGCAGACAGCCGCCTCGCGTCGCCGAATGCTGATGCTTCGCGCGCACCCACCGATCGCAACTCGCTGGCCGATGACTTCTCACCGCATTCCTCGGATGCTGATGCCTCGCAGTCGGCGGACCACCCTGCCACCGACCAGCCCGGCTCCTCCCCGCACACCTCAAGCGCCGTCATTCCCGCCGCGCGCACCGCTCGCCGCGTCACCAACCGCATCCCCGCGCTCGGCGCCACGTCCGAGGGCATTCCGCTCGGGGCGCTCGCTGAGCCGCCTGGCTCGCTGCTGGCGCCGCCGGTCATGAGTGATGCCGAGGCGGCCGAGTTGCTGGTCGCGCTGCTCAACTGGCGGGTGCGCGACTACCTGGCGTGCGCCGCTTCGACCGTCGACTCCGCTGGACGGCTGTTGCGCCTCGGCGCGGAGCTTGCGCGGCGGGCGCCACACCCTGATCTTCGCCTCGCCCCCTATGCGCTGGCCGCGTGGGCGGCGTGGGCGATCGGCCGGCCCGCTATCGCGCAGTGTGCGGTGGATCGGGCGCTGGCCATTGATGCCGACTACAAGTTCGCCTCGCTGATTCGCGCCGGCCTGCACCACGCCATCGATGGCGAGGGCGTGCGCGAGTCTGCCGCCAGTACGCGGCGCGACCTCTTTGGCGAGGCCGTCATCGATCTCGACGCCGCCGATCGTGGCGACGCGGATCGCGCGCATACCGATCCGGACACCGCTCCGGCCTCCATTCCGTCTCCCCGCTCGACCAAAAAAGTCCCCACCGAATCCGATTTGGAGATCCCATGAACCGCATAGAGCAAGTCGCCGCCCCGACCCCGACCTCGACTCCGACCCCTGCGCCGCAGCCTCGCCTTCCGCGCGCCCGACGCGGCGGCTCCGGTCTCGCCGTCGCGATGGCGGCGCTGGCCGTGCCGCTGATGCCGGGCACAGCCTTCGGCGCCACGTCGTCCACCGGCGGCGGCGGTGTGGCCAGAACCGAGGTACCGCACGCCCGGCATCACCTCCACCACTTCCACCACGGCCCGGTCCTCCCCGATCCCGGTGTCATGACGCTCCGAGCCTGGACCGCCAGCGGCTGGTCGCTCACCGTCCCGAACCGCGACAACGTCCCCTGGCTCGCTGCGCCGGCTCAGCCCGCACTCCCGATCGACCACCCGCGCCCCGTCGTCCTCCCCGACGGCACACACGGCGAGATCGCGGAGTACCGCGTGCCCCACGCCAGCTCAGTACCCCCGGCCGGTGCACGCTCCCGCGTCCTCCCGCAACCGCTCGTCCCGTTCGCGGTGCCGTCCAACACCAAGCAGATGACGGTCCCGTCCCAGCAGGCCGTTGACATCCCCAACGGCGTGGCGAACCATACGCAGCTGCCATCCGAGAACGCCGTGGCCGCCAGCCTGTCGGCATCGCCGTCCTGCCAGCGCAGGGGCTACCCGATCAGCCAGGACCGCTACATGGTGGCGCACCTGCGCCCCGCCGCGGATCCCATGGACGTCGCCGTCTCCCCGCATCGCACCGCCTGTGCGGCGAGGGTCGACTACCTGTCCCAGGCCCGAGCCTGATGAACGGCTTGGCCCTCCGCCCCATCGCGCGTGCCCGCCTCACCGCGGGCCGCGCGGTCCTTCGCCTCACCTACGGCGTCCGGGTCCGGGGTTCCGTCGCCGGACCGGTCCTGCGCCGCCACCTCGGCGGCCCAAGCCGGGTGCTCCCGTTCCGCCCAGCCGCGCGTCACCCAGCCGGTCCGCATCCCGGTCCGGGCCTGGCGGTCGTTCAGTGCGAACCACACGTGGCCGACCACCACGAACCCGATCGCCAGCGCCAGCCAGTCGTGGACGAACGTGGCGCCGGTCCGGGCCGAGACGCTGACCAGGTGCGGGAACCACATCAGGGTCCCGGTCCCGACCATCACCAGGATCGCGCCGCACTGGAAGGCGGCGTTCAGCTTCTGGCCGGCGTTGAACTTGCCGACCGGCAGGGCCAGTTCGCGGGCGCGCTCGCGCCGCCAGGCGTGGCTGCGCAGCCATTCGCGGTCGGTCTCAGTGTGCCGGTTCAGGCGCCGCACGTCTGCCCGATACGCCCGCGAGAACAGCCCCGCCGCCATCGGGATCGGCAGGGAGAAGCCGCTGTACAGATGGATCAAGGCCACCGCCGGGCGATGGCCGACGGCGACCGACAACGAGGGCAGATACAGCACCGCCCCGGTCGCGATCAACGTCAGCATCAATGCCGCCGTCGCGCGGTGCACATACCGCTCGGCGCGCGTGAACCGCTCGATCCGCCGCCGGACGCCGCCGACCTCAGGTGGTCGGGACATCGCCGGTCCTCCCGTTCGACTTTCCGACCCAGGCGTCGATGTCATAGCCGTAGCCCTCCCAGTAGCCGGGATGGACCGCGTCCACCACCTGGATCTCCGAGAGCCACTTGATGCTCTTGTACCCGTACATCGGCGCCGCGTAGAGGCGCACCGGCCCGCCGTGGTCGTGGCTCACCGGGTTGCCGAGCATCTTCAGCGCCACCAGCATGTCCGGGTTCTGCGCCTGGTCCAGCGTCAAGGACTCCGTGTACGTCCCGTCGAAGGAGACGAACCGCAGCGCCTTCGCCGAACTCTGCACCCCGGCCAGCGCGAGCATGTCTTTGAGCCGCACACCGCTCCACGGCACCTTCGGTACCCGCCAGCCGGTGACGCACTGGAAGTCCCGCACCATGTCGGTCTGGGGCAGTGCCGCCAGATCGGTCAGCGAGTAGTGCTGCGGCCGGTCCACCAGGCCCGTGACGGACAGCCGGTAGGTGGTCGGATCGGGCGTCTTGACGCCCCCCGTCACCGTGTAGATCCGGAACTGGTCTCCCAGGGGAAGGAGGTTCGACAGCCCGGTCGGGTCATGCTGAGCCGCGTCGGCGAGGAATCGCTGCACGCCGGATCCGCCGAGCACCCCCAGGGCGCCCAGTCCCATCACGCCGAACACGACACGCCGTCCGACCGGCCGCCCCTCGCGGTCCGCCCGGCCCGGTCCGCCGCCGCTGCTCACGCCGCCGGCATCCGCGCCGCGGCCAGCGTCTGATGCCTCTGCCACAAACCCATCACATCACCGCAGATCATGCGGCACCAGCATCCAGCAGGGAGGTTCTTTGGTTCGTAATAAATATTCGCGGTTCCGGCAGGGCGCATTCTTGCCCCGCAGGGTGGCGAGCGCGGATCTGGAACCGGGCGCGGCCGGTCGTGAGTCTTTCCCCTCGACCAGGTCAGCCCCGGCCCGGAGAACGCCGAGAGGCCGAGAAGCCGCAAACGCTGGAGATCGTCGAGTGAGTGAACCACTGCTGCGCCGGACCAACCGTGCCACCTTCGATCAGCTCTTCGCTGAGGGAGCCGCGGCCTTGACCGACGGCTCGCACGGGACCCAGGTGGTGCCGTCCGAGGGTGACAGGCGGTGGGGCGTGTCCGTGGTGCTCCGCCCGGATCCCGGGGCGGCGGCGTCGGTGGCGGCGCTGGCCCGCGAGGCCGCGGCGGTCGCCGGCGACGGTCACTGGCTGACCGGTGCCGTCGGCAGCTCGCACCTCACGATGCGCGCGCTCGAGTATCCGCGGAACGACATCAGGGACGACGACCCGTGCATCGCGCGATATGCCGCCGCCCTGCGTACGGCGGTCGCCGGTGTCCGGCCTCTGACCTTCGAGGTCACCGGTCTGACGCTGACCCCGCTGTCGGTGATGGCGTGCGCCCAGCCGACGGACGAGGCCGCGGACCGTCTCTCGGTGGACTTCACCGCGGCGCTCGGCCCGGACGCGTGGCTGGAGAGCACGTTCGTGCGGAGTATCTGGTATCTCAACGTCCTGCACTTCGCCCGGCCTGTCGCCGATGCGCGAGCCCTGATCGATTGGGTCGCGGAGCGTCGCGAGGTCGACCCGATCCCGCTGCGCGTCACCGAGGTCGAAATCGCGACATGGCGCTTCACCGGGACCGGCATGGCGCCGTTGCGCTTAGCCGCGGCGGTGCTTGGGTGAGCCGAGCATGTGCCGCAGCGCGTCGGCGCGTGCCCAGCCGGGCCGTTCCGGTCCGGTGATGCGCGACCAGGGCTGGTCGGGGTGCAGGCCGAGAGGTCGTAGCTGGTCTGCGCGGAGTCGGATCTGGAAGGTTCCGTGCCAGTGTCCGTCGGCGCGTCTGCCGCAGTACAAGTCAATATGGACGTCTTCGGGAGCGAATGGAAGCCAGTCGATGCCGCGGTCGAGCAGTCAAACGGCGACGGCACGCATCGGCGCCGGGCAACCCGGCAGGTTCTCGTACGCCAGCACTGTGATCCACTCAGGATCCTCATTCGCCATACGGCGATCGTATGCGGACGGCGCGGCGCGTTCCTCTGATTAATGGAGCTTGATGGAGCACCGACCTGCCGCGATCCGTCGTGTCGACCCCAGTTCTCGTCACACTGACGACATCGGGCTAGGATGAGCGGATGCCTCAGGATCTCGACCCGGTCTATGACCCGGCTGACTACCCGCCGTTCGCGGTGACCGTCGATCTGGTCGTGTTGACCGTCGCCGAGCAAGGGCTGAGCGTGCTGGCCGTGCGGCGGGGCGAGCCGCCGTTCGCCGACCGGTGGGCGCTGCCCGGCGGGTTCGTGAAGCCGGAGGAGAGCCTCGGCGACGCCGCGGTGCGGGAGCTGGCCGAGGAGACCGGGCTGGGACTTCAGGTCGCCGGGCAGGATTCGCAGGGGGTCCCCGACCACGGGGTCCACCTGGAGCAGCTCGCCAGCTACGGTGCGCCGGACCGGGATCCGAGGATGCGCGTGGTGTCGGTGGCGTATCTGGCGTTGGCGCCGTTGACCTCGCTGCAGGAGGGTTCCGAGGGACCGTTCCCGGCGGCGGGCGGCGACGCGCGTGCCGCCGAGTGGCTGCCGGTCGCGAAGCTGCCCGGATCGGAGGGTCTGGCCTTCGACCACGCGCGGATCCTGGCCGACGGGGTCGAGCGCGCGCGCTCGAAGATCGAGTACTCGTCGCTGGCCGCGGCGTTCTGCCCGCCGGAGTTCACGGTGGGGGAGCTGCGCAACGTCTACGAGGCGGTGTGGGGCGTGCAGCTCGACCCGCGGAACTTCCACCGGAAGGTGACCGGGACGCAGGGCTTCCTCGTGCCGACCGGCGGGACCACGTCGCGGCAGGGTGGCCGGCCGGCGCAGCTGTTCCGGCGGGGGACCGCGACGTTGCTGAACCCGCCGATGCTGCGGCCGTCAGCGGACTGAGGGACTGAGGGGCTGACGGAACTGAGGGACTGGCGGGACCGGGCGGACCGGCGGGCCCAGCGGACCGAACGGGTCGCGTGGGTTGGGTGGGTTGTCCGGACTGAGCGAGCTGAGCGGGCTGAGCATGCGCGGAACGCCTCGGGCGTCCGCGGACGTCAGGTTTCCCCGCCCAGATCCACGATGTAGGCCTCGTAGACCAGATCATTCCCGCGTTGGCAGTGCCGGTCGAGCCGTCGGGACAGCTCGGCCAGCTGTTTCTCACTCATGCTCGTCAGGTCGCGTTGCATTGCGCGCCGGAGGTCGGCGTGCTCGCGGATCAGCGTCTCGACGGCGTAGGTCAGGCGCGGGTCGGCGGCGGCGATTTCGGCGTACAGCCCGTGCACGCCTTCGGTCGCGGCCAGGTGTTCGGCGATGGCGGCGGAAAGGGGGACGGCGGGGGCGAGGGCCATAGCGCAGACCTCCTCGCAAATGGGGGGTCCTCTCATGGTGCGCACGCCTGAGCGAGCTTGTCCATAAGCTGGCGATAGGCAGTCGGCTGCGACACTTCATCACTCTTCACGGTGATTTCCCCCGGTCCCGTGAGTGATCACGGCTACCGTAGCGGACAGCGATGTCGCGGACGGTGATCAACCGATGGACACCGGCGCCGATACCCGGCGCCGTGCGGCGGCTATGGCCCGGAGCAGGAGGAGTCGCGGTGATCGAGGCGATCGAGCTGACCAGCACCCGCCGGTCGCGCGGTGCGGCAGGCGGGCCGGTGGAGAAGGTCTCCTTCGACGTCTATCCGGGCCAGGTGACGGCCCTGCTCGGGGCGCCGGGCGCCGGAAAGTCCACGGTCCTGCGCCTGATGGTCGAACTCGAACCCGGCGGCGGCCGCACCCTGTTCGGCGGCCGTCCCTACCGGGCCCTGCGCCCCGCCGTCCGCGAGGTGGGAGTGGCGCTGAACCCGGATGCCGTGCACCCGGGCCGCACCGTGCAGGCTCACCTGCAGCTCTACGCGGCCGGTGGCGGCGTGCCGAAGCCGCGCGTCGCGGAGGTCCTGGAAGTCGCCGGACTGTCCACGCAGGCCACCGTCCGCTGCGGCCGCCTCGATCCCGGCCAGCGCCAGCGCCTGGCGATCGCCGCGGCCCTGATCGGTGACCCCGCCGCGCTCATCCTGGACGAGCCATACGTCCTCGACACGCACGGCATGTCCTGGTTCCACGCCCTGATCCGCGCCTACGCGGCCCAGGGGCGCACCGTCCTGGTCGCGGCCACCGACCCCGAAACCCTCTCCGGCACCGCCGACCACGTCGTCGTCCTGCGCCGTGACGAGCAGGACGGCATCAGCCGCGTGATCGCCAGCCGCTCCGCCGCCGAGGTCTTCGACGAACGCCGCGCCACGGTGGTCCAGGTCCGCAGCCCGCAAGCGGCACGCCTGGCAGCGGCCCTCGAAGGCGAAGGCGCCCGCCTGGCGCCCGCCGGACCCGGCGCCCTCCAGGTCCGAGGCCTCGACCGCGCCCGCATCGGCGAGGTGGCCCACGTCGCCGGCGTCTGCCTCCACGAACTCAGCGAGATCGGCCACGACGACGACGTCTTCGGCCTACGCCCCGTCCCCCGCCAGAAGGAACTCCTCCCCGGCCTCAACCGCGCCACCGCCACCTGGCAATCCGGTGTCCGCCTGGTCGCCGAGGAGATCGAGGAGGCAGAGGTCGTCGAGGCCGCGGCGGAGGCGAGCGCGGAAGCCAGCGGAGAAGCCAGCAGGGAGGCTGAGCGGCCGGCGACGGCGAGGTTTGGCGTACAGGCTGCGGAGGCCGGCGGTGCGCCGCAGATGGGTGGAGGCGCGCCAGCGAGTGCCTCAGAAAATGCGAGTGCGCCGGCGAGTGCTTCGGCGAACGTGGCCGCGCCAGCGAGTGCCTCAGCGAACCTGGGTGCGCCAGTCAGTGCTTCGGCAAATGTAGGTGCGCCAGCGGGTGCCTCGGCAAATGTCGGCGCGCCGTCGAGTGCCTCGGCGAACGCGAGTGCCTCAGCGAACGTGGGCGCGCCGGTGAGTGCTTCGGCAAATGTGGGCGCGTCGGCGAGTGCCCCGGTGAACGTGGGTGCGCAGGCATCGCAGAGTCCGATGGCCGATGCGGGTCCGGTGGCCCAGGCTGGCGATGCGCCTGAGGCGGTCCTTTCGCAGGGCTCAGCTGTGGTGAGCATCGGCGCTCATACGTGGCAGGAGCCGCGAGGATCTGCGTCGGCTGAGGGTGAACAGCGCGTTCGGGCTGCTGGCGAGAAGTCGAGCGTCGCCGGTTCGTGGCGGACACAGGGTTCGGTCGCCGGGTCGCGGTGGTCGGCAGTGAAGGGTTCGCAGAAGCCGCAGGGTTCCGGCGATCGGCAGTCGGGCGCAATCGGGACCACCGGCATCAGCCAAGAGCCGGCGGCCACCATCTCAGCGCCGACTGCTTCTGGGCCCACAGATACTCCTGAGCCCGCGCCGGACCTCGCAGCAACCAGCGTCACCGCATCCGCGAAAAACGCAGACCAGCCCGCTGCGCCTCAAAGTCCTGCCGCAGCTCCGAGGCCCGAGGCGCCGACTCGTGCGAAGTCCCGCGAAATCACGCGCCGCACCACCTCGTTCGGCCTCCGCTGGGGTCGCAGCAAGCCGCCGGCTCATGCAGCGCCGGTGCCGGCGTCGGTGTCAGCGCTGGCGCCTGTGCCGGCAAAGGTGCCCGCGTCGGAGAGTGCTGCGGCTCCAGTCCTGAACCAGCCTGCTGTGCCCTTCACCGTCGCGCCGTCTGCGGTTGAGCAGGGTGCGGCTGAGGATGGGATGACGCCGTGGCGGGCTGCCGCCGCGCGGGCGTCGCAGCAGGGGCAGCAGAGCCAGCAGAGCCAGCAGAGTCAGCAGAGCCAGCAAGGTCAGCAGCAGGCGTCGGTCGCGGAGGCGACCCCGGCAGAGCAGGAAACGTCCGCATGATCGCCGCGTTCCGGTACGAACTTCGTCGGCTGGGGAGCCTTCGGGCTACTCGGCGAGTGCCGGGGGGCGCTGCGGTGGTGGCCGCTGCTTTTGGGGTGGCGGCCGCGTTGGCGGTGTCGGCGGGGGCTTCGGAGCGGGCGGTGGCGTTGCTGCGGTTGGCGGGGACGTTGCCCGCGCTGGTTGCTGCCGTCGTGCTGGGTGCCGCCGCCTCGGGGCATGAGCGGCACTACGAGATGCGCTACGTCACCCTCGCCGTGGTGCCCCGGCGGGCGTGGTTGGCGGTCGCCAAGGTCACGCTCACCGCGTTCGTGTCCGCCCTGACCGGTGCGCTGGTCGCGCTGGCCGCGGCGCTCGGCTACGCGCTGGCTCTGGCGTGGGCTTTTGCCGGGGACCGGACTCTCATCCCCGACGGTGCTGCCGCCGACCCGATCCTGCAGGGCGTGGCGCCGGCGGCTGCGGCGGCGACGGCGGCCGGGTTGTTCGGGCTCGCCGTCGGGTGGCTGACTGCCTGGTACCGCGCGTCGGTCGCGGTGGCCGTGGCGGTGGTGGCGCTGGCTGTGCCGCTGGCTGCCGGGCGCCTGATGAGCGGGCTGCCCGCCATCGCCAAGGCGCTGACGGATGCCGAGGACTCCTTGCGGACCACTCCCGTGCTGTCCTCGTTGCTCAATCCCCGCGTGCTGACCGCGTGGCCGCCGCTGAAGTCCGGGATGCATCCGATCCCGCCGACTTCGCTCGCGGCGACCGCCCTGCTCGCGGCCGTGGCGCTGCTCGGCATCGTCGTCGGTGCCATGAGGTGGCAGCGGGGCAACTGAGGCCGGGCAGCGAGGGTGGAGCTGGTGAGCGCTTAGGAGGCGCTCGGCTCCTCGTCCAGCTTCAGCGACACGGAGTTGATGCAGTACCGCTGCCCGCCGTGCTCCCTCGGGCCGTCGTCGAACACGTGCCCCAGGTGCGACCCGCATGCGGCGCACCGCACCTCGATCCGCACCATGCCGTGGCTCCGGTCCTCGAGCAGCGTCACCGCGTCGCCCTCGCCGGGCTCGTAGAACGACGGCCACCCGCAGTGCGAGTCGTACTTCGCCTGCGACCGGAACAACGGCGCGTCACAAGCCCGACAGTGGTAGGTGCCCTCTGTGTGCGTGGAGACGTACTCCCCGCTCCAGGGCCGCTCCGTGCCGGCCTCGCGCAGTACCGCGAACTCCATCGGCGATAGCAGCGAACGCCACTCCGCCTCGGACTTCTGCACCTTCTCGACCATGCGAATCACCCTTCCATACCGGGTCCAGCGACGGAACCGTGTGGTCCCCCGACTAGATAACGTGCGAAGAGGAATCCGTCTTCCGTCAGCAGGCTGTGCAGTATCAGCGGTAATCCGTCCGTAAGATCCGGCCCGGCCAGGATCCGCATCGAGTCCCCGCCGCGCAGCTGGGGCGCCATGGACAGGCACAGCTCGTCCATCTTCCCGGCCGCCGCGAGCTGCGCCAGCAGGTGCGGACCGCCCTCGCACAGGATCCGGCCCAGGCCGCGCTCGGCCAGCCGGTCCACGGCCAGTGCCAGGTCGACGTCGCCGGTGCCGGCCGCGATCACCTCGGCGCCGGCCTCGGTGGCCGCGTCGACCTGCGCCTGCGGGGCGTCGGTGGCGGTGAGCACGATCGTGGGGACGGCCGGGGAAGTGAACAGCGACATCGTCCAGTCCAGGTCCATCGCCCGCGAGACCACGGCGACGGCGGCGGTCGGCGCCTGGCCGGCTGCGGCGCGCGCCGCCTGGTACTGCTCGCGCACCCGCGTCGGCCGGTATTGCTCGGCGCGGACGGTCCCGGCTCCGACCAACACCACGTCCGCCAGCGCGCGGAGCACGCCGAAGATGCGCTTGTCCGCCTCGCCGGAAATTCCCTCGGACTTGCCGGAGGCGGTCGCGGCTCCGTCGACGGTGGCGACCATGTTCGCCCGCACCCAGCGCCGGGCCCCGGTGGGGTAGGCGTACACCTCGGCCAGATCGACCTGGCGGCTGCGGTTCGATGGTGGCAACAGCTGATACATGGGACCAGCGAATCACACCAGGGGACTTCTGACACGCGCGGCTCATCCGCCTGCCGCACAAGGATTTGTGACTGGCTTCACATGTGATCAATTACACCCCCGGGATGGTCCGATACACCCCCTCCGGCCTGCGAGATTAGAAGAGTGCCGACGTCTGCTCCGCTCGTCTCCGCGCCCGCTGCGACCCTCGTCGGGCGTCGTCCGGACGTGGGTGCGGACCGTCTGATCGCAGACCTGGTCCCGCCGCCGCGGTTCGACCGGGTGCGGTTCTCCAGCTACGTCCCGAACCCCGCAGAGCCCAGCCAGACCGCTGCGCGCGACCGGCTGCAGGCCTTCGCCGCGACCGTCGGCGCCGTCGCTCCGAAGAAGAGCGGCGGGCTGTTCAAGCGGAAGGCTCCGGTCCCCGGCGCGATCGGCGTCTACCTCGACGGCGGCTTCGGCGTCGGCAAGACCCACCTGCTGGCCTCGCTCTGGCACGAGTCCCCGGCGCCGCGCGAGAAGAAGGCCTACGGCACGTTCGTCGAGTACACCAGCCTGGTCGGCGCCCTAGGCTTCGCCGCCGCGGTGGAGCGGCTGGCGGACTTCGCGCTGGTCTGCATCGACGAGTTCGAACTCGACGACCCCGGCGACACCGTCCTGGTCTCCACGCTGCTCACCCGGCTGTCCGACCGCGGCGTGAAGCTGGCCGCGACCTCCAACACGCTGCCGGACAAGCTCGGCGAGGGCCGCTTCGCCGCCGCCGACTTCCTGCGCGAGATCCAGGCGCTGTCGGCGCGCTTCGAGGTGCTGCGCGTGGACGGGCCCGACTACCGCCACCGCGACCTGCCCACGCCGCCCTCCCCGGTCTCCGAGGACGCCGTGACCCGCACCGTGGACGAGCTCTCCGGCGCCACGCTGGACACCTTCGACGGACTGACCGGCGAACTCGCCGCGGTCCACCCCAGCCGCTACGGCGCCCTGATCGACGGCGTCAGCGCGGTCGGGCTCACCGGCGTGCGGCCGCTGGACGACCAGAACGTGGCCCTGCGCCTCGTGGTGCTGATAGACCGGCTCTACGACCGCAAGGTCCCGGTGATTGCCTCCGGCACGCCGCTCGGCGACCTGTTCACCCCCGAGTTGCTGCGCGGTGGCTACCGAAAGAAGTACCTGCGTGCGATCTCCCGGATCACCGCCCTGGCCCGGGACGGCGTGGCGCTCGCTGCGGCTGAGCAGGCCGGAGTCGGCGCGAGCGCCTAGACCCGGAACGGGCGCCCAGACCCGGAACGGCTCCGAACGAGATGCGGTCCGTTAACCCGGATGGCAGTCTTCCTTCATGGCGAAGTCGTTCACGAAGATGCTGCGGGCCCCGGACTCCCCGGTGAAGCTCTCCAAGATCCCGTCCGATGCGCACCCCGGCGTCGACTCCAAGGCCGATGCCCTGCGCAAACTGCCGAAATTCGCCGGGCGCCTGGCCGATCTGCAGGAGCGCCTGTTCGCGCAGGCGCACGGCGGCACCAAGCCCGCCCGCCAGAACCTGCTGCTCGTCCTGCAGGGCATGGACACCTCCGGCAAAGGAGGCACGGTCAAGCACGTCGCCGGCGTGATGGACCCCGGCGGCCTGCGCATCAACTCCTTCAAGGCTCCGACCAAGGAGGAGCTGGCCCACGACTTCCTGTGGCGGATCCGCAAGGCCCTGCCGGCACCCGGCATGGTCGGCGTCTTCGACCGCAGCCATTACGAGGACGTCCTCATCGTCCGGGTCCGCGACCTGGTCCCGCGCGACCGGTGGGAGCTGCGCTACGGCCTGATCAACGAGTTCGAGCAGGAACTCGCCGACCAGGGCACGACCGTGGTGAAGTGCTTCCTGCACATCAGCCGCGACACTCAGAAGAAACGGCTCTTGGCCCGCCTGGACGACCCCACGAAGCTGTGGAAGTACAACACCAACGACGTCGCCGAGCGCAAGCTGTGGCCGGCGTATCAGGAGGCGTACGAGTCCGTGCTGAACCTCACCTCGACTGAGACCGCACCCTGGTACGTGATCCCCGCCGACCGCAAGTGGTACCGGAATTACGCGATCACCAGGCTGCTCGTCGAGACGCTGGAGCGGATCGACCCGCAGTGGCCGCCGGCCGACTACGACATCGAGACGGAGAAGAAGCGCGTCCTCGCCTCCTAAGGGCGCCTCCTAAGGAGTCTCCTAAAGAGCCCCTAAAGAGCCTCCTAAGAGGAACGCAGCCTATCCTCGCGCCATGACGATGCAGATCCGCCCGGCCACCGACGAGGACTGGCCGCACATCTGGCCGTTCTTCCGCAGCATCTGCGCCGAGGGTGAGACCTACGTCTACCCCTACGAGCCCACCGAGGCCGAGGGCTGCTCGATGTGGATGGAGCAGCCGCCGGGGCTGACCGTGGTCGCGGTCGACGCGGCCGGAACGGTCCTCGGCAGCGCGAAGATGGGTCCGAACCGGCCCGGTCCCGGCGCGCACGTGTCCACCGCGAGCTACATGGTGGACCCGGCGGCCGCGGGCCGGGGCGTCGGCCGCGCGCTCGGCGAGTACACCCTGGCGTGGGCGCGTGAGCAGGGCTATCGCGCGATGCAGTTCAACGCCGTGGTGGAGAGCAATGCCCGCGCGGTGCACCTGTGGCGGTCGATCGGCTTCGAGATCATCGGTACGGTTCCCGAGGCGTTCCTGAGCCGGGCACACGGCTACGTCGGCATCCACGTGATGCATCAGAAGCTTGACTGAGTCCGAGCGGTATCAAGACCCTTGTTCGGTCGGATGATATACGTGACCATAAGCGCCATGCTCGACGTCCCGCCCCCGGAGGCGGACCACGCGGTGCGGCCCGCGGCCGGCGACTCCCGGGCCAACGCGCTGGCCACCCTCGGCTTCGCGGCGCTGACCCTCGGCTCCCTGGCCATACCCTGGGCCGACTATCAGGACGGCTCCGCCGGCAGTCTGTCCTGGTCCGGGTTCGACATCATGGGCGATCCCAAGCCGGTCTCGGACAGCATCGGCTCCGTGGTCACATGCCTGCATGTCCTGCAGTGGTTGAGCATCGGGCTGATCGTGCTGTCGGCGCTGCGGCTGATCGTGCCGGCGTCGCGCCTGGCCTGGTTGTCCTTGCTGGCGGCGACGGTGCTGGCCGTGTGCGCGGCCTTGGCGGCCTTCCAGCTCCACTCGAAACTTCAGGGCATCGACGCCGTCGCGCCTTCCATGCGCGCCGGACCGGTGGTCACGGCCCTGGCCGCGGTCCTGTGCCTCATCGCAGCCGGCCGCGGCCCGGCTGCCCGGCGGGCTGGCCCGAGGACGCAGCCGGGCAAGCAGCCGGGAACGCGGCCGTGACCGGTGTCCGTACGTCCTTACGGGATCAGCAGCAGCTTGCCGGTCGTCTTGCGCGACTCCAGCTCCGACTGCGCCTCGCCGGCCTCGCCGAGCGGGAACGTGGCGCCGATCCGCACGGTCAGCGAGCCCTCCTGGATCCAGCGGAACAGGTCGTCCGCGCGCCACTCCAGCTCCTGCCGCGCGACGATGTAGTTGCCGAGGGTCGGGCGCGTCAGGAACAGCGAGCCGGCCGCCGAGAGCCGCAGCGGGGCGAACGGCGGGACCGGGCCCGAGGCGTTGCCGAAGCTGACCAGCATGCCGCGCGGGCGCAGCGCGCCGAGGGAGGCCTCGAAGGTGTCCTTGCCGACGCCGTCGTAGACCACGTGCACGCCGTGCCCGCCGTTGCGGCGCCGCACCTCGGCGGCCAGTTCCTCGCCGGCCACCTGGTCGTAGCGGATGACCTCGTCGGCGCCGGCCTCGGCGGCCAGCTTGGCCTTGGCGTCGCTGGAGACCGTGCCGATCACCTTGCCGCCGGCGGCCTTCACCATCTGGGTCAGCAGCAGGCCCATGCCTCCGGCGGCGGCGTGGACCAGCGCGGTCTCGCCGCCCTTGACCGGGTACGTGCTCTGCGTCAGGTAGTGCGCGGTCATGCCCTGCAGCATCACCGCGGCGGCGGTCTGGATGTCCACGCTGTCCGGCACCGTGACGGCGCGGTCGGCCGGCACGATCACCTGTTCGGCGTAGCTGCCGCGGGCGTCCACGGTCGCCACCCGGTCCCCGGGCTGGAACTCCGTGACCCCCTCGCCGACCGCCAGCACGTGCCCGGCCGCCTCGGCGCCCGGCGTGAACGGCAGCTTTATCGCGTACAGGCCGCTGCGCTGGTAGGTCTCGATGAAGTTCACGCCGGCGGCGCCGACCTCCACCAAGAGCTCACCGGGTCCCGGCTCGGGAGCGGTGACGTCGGAGAGCTGTAGGACCTCGGGTCCGCCGGTCTGGCCGACGACGATCGCGCGCATACACGGATCCTTTCAAAGGTTGCGGTAGTCCGCAGCTTGCAACCTCGTCTCCGCGGCGCTGATTCCGCCGGTCCCTCATGCCGATGCCGCGCGTCGCTTCCGAACACAGATACCGAACGCCAGTACCGAACGCAGATACCGAACGCCGGCACCGGTCAACGGCGAGCGGCTCAGGCCACGTGCGCCAGGCAGGCCGACACCGCGCCGTCGAACCGAGCGAGCACCGCCGACGCCACCTCCGGCGCGTTCCCCAACTCGGCCGCCACCACGTCCGCCCCAGCAGCCTGCGCCGAGCAGCGGATCCGGTCGGCCAGGAAGCCGGGCGCCAGGAAATACGGCGCCACCACGACCCGCCGCGCGCCGCGTCCGCGCAGCTCGCGCACCGCCTCACCGGCCAGGTCGCCGACCGCCGGCACCGCCACCACGCGTTCCCAGCCGCTGCGCTCCCAGCCCTCGGCCAGCTCGTCCACCGCGGCCGCCGCGACCCGGTCGGAGGAGCCGGCCCAGGCCAGCACGACCGAAGCCTCCTCGTCGCCGGGCCACACCCCGGCCTCGCGCAGCCGGCGCTCCAGCCCGGCGGTGAGCAGCGGATGCGGGCCCAGCGGCGCGGCCAGCACCGGCTGCGCCACCCCGGCCCGCCAGCGCCGCGGCAGCGCCTCGTGCGCGGCGGCCACGGCCACCGGAATGTCCTGCCGGACGTGGAAGGCGGTGTTCAGCAGCAGCGGCACCACCTTCACGTCCTGATACCCGTCCCGCACCAGACCGTGCAGCGCCCGGGCGGGGGTCGGACCGCAGTGGTCCAGGAAGGCCGTCTCGACGCGCAGCTCCGGCCGCTGGTCGCGGACCGCGTCCACGAGCCCTGTGATGACCTCGCGGTGTCGCGGGTCCCGGCTCCCGTGGGCGACCGCCAGCATCGCCTGCCCCTTGGTCACGCCAACCCCCTCGCCTTGAGCACGCGCCGCTCCAGCGGCACGAAGAGCAGCTGGTTGACCGCCACCCCGACGGCCAGGATGAGCACGATCGCCGCGAACGCCCCCGACATGTCGTTGCCGTCCTGCGAGTTCTTCAGCAGGAAGCCCAGGGAGTGCCCGAGGCTCGCGGACTGGACGATGATCTCCGAGGCCAGCAGCGAGCGCCAGGCGAAAGCCCAGCCCTGCCGCAGGCCCGCGAGGTAGCCGGGCAGCGCGGCCGGCAGCAGCACGTGCCGCACCGAGGCCAGGCCGCGGGCGCCGATGTTGTGGCCGACGCGCAGATACAGCGGCGGCACCTGGTCCAGCCCTGACATGACGCCGACCGCGATGGAGGGCACCGCGCCGAGCAGGACGACGGAGTAGAGCATGGCCGGGGAGGGACCGAAGAACATCAGCGCCGGCGGGACCCAGGCCACCGAGGGCAGGGACTGCAATCCGGACAAGATGGGCCCGATGCCCGCGCGGACCGGCTTGAACCGGCCGACCAGGATGCCCAGCGGAGTGCCCAGGGCGACCGAGGCGCCGAAGCCGACGGCGGCGTGGCCGATGCTGTGGCCGACCGCTCCCAGAGCGTCGTCGTGGGCGAAGGTGTCCTTCAGGGAGCTGAAGACCTGCGAGGGTCCGGGCAGCTTCCAGTCCGGCCAGATCTTCGCCGCGTAGAGGATCTGCCAGACGGCGATGATCAGCACGATGGTGATGATCGGCGGTAAGACGGACGCGGCCACATCCTTGAGTCTGCTGGACTCCGGTTCCGCCGATGTTTCCAGCGCGTCAAGTCCAGCCTCGACTGTTGCGAGCGCGTCGCCGGCCGGCGGCCCGGCGGTCCCGGTGTCAGCGGCCATGGCGGCTGATCTCCTTGCGCAGGTCGTCGGTGATCTCCACCGACAGGTCGGCGACCGCCTTGTCCTCGATGCGGCGCGGCTGCGGGATGTCCACGCGCCACTCCCGCGCCACCCGGCCGGGGCGGGAGGACAGCAGCACGACCCGCTGGCCCAGGCGCACGGCCTCGCGGACGTTGTGCGTCACGAAGACCACGGCCAGGCCGGTGGCCTCCCAGAGCCGGATCAGCTCCTCGTGCAGCACGTCGCGGGTGATGGCGTCCAGCGCGGCGAACGGCTCGTCCATCAGGAGCACCGGGCTGTCCTGCGCCAGGGCGCGGGCCAGCGCGACGCGCTGCCGCATGCCGCCGGAGAGCTGGTGCGGACGCTTGTCGTAGGCGCCGCGCAGCCGGACCAGGTCCAGCAGCCGCTCGGTCTCGGCGCGGCGGTCGCGGCGGCCGGACAGGCCGCGCAGGCGCAGCGCGAGGTCGATGTTCTCCCCGGCGGTCAGCCAGGGGAACAGCGCGGACTCCTGGAACATCAGCGCGGCGCGGCCGGAGGGCACCTCGACCGTGCCGGAGCTCGGCGCGTCCAGGTCGGCGATCAGGTTCAGCAGCGTGGACTTGCCGCAGCCCGAGGCGCCGAGCAGGCAGACGAACTCCCCCGGCGCGACGGTCAGGTCGATGCCGTCGAGCACCGGGGCGCCGCCCCGGAAGGTCTTGCCGACCCCGGACAGCCGGACGGCCGGAGTCGCGGAGGCACCGGCGTCGACGGTGGTTGATTCGGCGATGGTCGCGGTCATGGCGTTCTCCCCTTGGTTTCCGGCGCTACTTCGTGGACAGCCCGGCGTCGGACACCGCGGACCGGCCGTCGCGGGCCAGTTCGGTGTTCAGCAGCGTCAGGTCGAAGATGCCGTGCAGGTCGGTCTTCTTGAGCAGCCCGGTGGACACGGCGTGATCCATCGAGGTCTGCAGCGAGGCGGCCAGCGGATCGTCGGTCACCGCCTGCTCGGTGAAGGCGCGCTGGATCTCCGCGCCGGTGAGGGCTTTGCCGGTGAGCTTCTTCAGCTGGTCGTTGACGAGCTGCTGAGCGTCGGTGGGATCAGCGGTGATCCACTGGTTGGCGGCGATCTGCCCGTCGATCAGAGCCTTGACGGTGTCCGGGTGCGCCTTCAGGAAGGACGTGGACACCACCAGGTTGGTGGTCGCGAACTGCCCGCCGGGCCACAGGGCGCGCTCGTCGACGAGCACCTTCGCCCCGGCCTCCAGCACCATGCGCGAGGCCCAGGGCTCCGGCAGCCAAGCGCCGTCGATGTGGCCGGCCTTGAACTGATCCAGCGTGGCGGCGTTGTCCTGCGGGTTCACCGACACTTCGCCGGTGCCGTCCGGGTTGGCCGTCAGGCCGTTCTGCTTGAGCCAGGCGCGCAGGGCGACGTCCTGGGTGTTGCCCTTCTGCGGGGTGGCGATGGTCTTGCCCTTGAGATCGGCCACGGAGTTGATCCCGGGCCGCACCACAAGTTCCGCGCCGCCGCTCGTGGCGCCGGCGACGACCTTCAGCGCCTCGCCGTGCGACTGCGCGAACGCGGCCAGCGCCGAGGACGGTCCGACATAGGCGGCGTCCAGCTGGCCGCCGAGCAGCGCGGTCATCTCGGCGGGACCGGCGTTGTAGACCTGGGTCGACAGCTTGGTGGAGCCCAGCGCCTTGGCGAAGTCGCCGTGGCCGACTCCGACCACCGCGGTGGCGTGCGTGACGTTCGCGAAGTAGCCCAGCCGCAGTTCCCCGGCCGCCGTGGACGCGGTGCCCGCGGCGGCGTTGGAGGACGAGGAGGACGTGCTCGAACCGGAGCTGTCACTGGAGGCGGAGACGTACGCGGCGACCACGATCACCAGCGAGACGACCATCCAGCCGGCCGCGACGGTGGCGGCGACGGTGGACAATGCCCTTCGTATCACGCTGGCTCCAAGGACGGGGGACGGTCAGGGTCTTCGATATCGGAACAGCGAGCAGCGGTGCTGCTGCCCGGCGACCCGACATCGGATGTCACCGGTGAAGTTGTGGGTGAACAGTGCGTACTCGATCACGAGAAGACCCCAAGCGGATCCCCTGACATTCCCGCGGTGAGGGTGTCGCCGCTCGCGGGGTCGATGAGCAGGAAGGATCCGGTTTCGCGGTCGGCGGCGTAGGGCTCCAGAAGGATCGGCGAGGCGGTGCGCAGCACCACGCGGCCGATGTCGTTGGCGCTCAGGCTGTGCGCGGCCGGGGCGGCCTCGTCCCAGTCGAACTCGTCGGCGGCGGCCCGGCCGGCGGCGGCCAGCGGGTCGGAGATGTCCAGCTTCGCGGAGATCTCCTTCACGATCGCCTTGACCGTGCGCGTGGTGTGCTTCAGCAGCACCCGGTCGCCGACGTTCAGCGGCTTCTCGGACAGGTGGCACACGGTCGCCACCACGTCCTGCACCGCGCTCGGCGCGGCCTCGGCAGGGGCGATCAGGTCCCCGCGGGAGACGTCCAGCTCGTCGGCCAGCAGCACGGTGGCGGCCTGCCCGGCGGTGGCGCGCTCGACGGAGCGGCCCAGCAGGTCGATGGCGGCGATGGTCGAGCGCTGGCCCGAGGGCAGCACCACGATCGGGTCGCCGACCTCCAGATGTCCGGAGGCGATGGTGCCGGCGTAGCCGCGGTAGTCGGCGCTCTGGTGCCGGATCACGTACTGCACCGGGAACCGGCCGGCCGGGCGCCGCTCGGTCTCCACCGGCACGTTCTCCAGGTACTCCAGCAGCGTCGGGCCCTCGAACCAGGCCAGGTCCGCCGACGGCTCCACGACGTTGTCGCCGCGCAGCGCCGAGACCGGCAGCGCGGCGTGGTGCTCGATGCCCAGCGCGGTGGCGTAGGCGGCGAAGTCGGCCTCGATCTCGCCGAACCGGTCCTTGTCGAAGTCGACCAGGTCCATCTTGTTCACCGCCAGCAGCACCCGCGGCACCCGCAGCAGGGCGGAGACGGCGGTGTGGCGGCGGGTCTGCTCGGCCAGGCCCTTGCGCGCGTCGACCAGGATCACCGCGAGCTCGGCGGTGGAGGCGCCGGTGACCATGTTGCGCGTGTACTGCACGTGCCCGGGGGTGTCGGCCAGGATGAAGCGCCGGCGCGGCGTGGCGAAGTAGCGGTAGGCGACGTCGATGGTGATGCCCTGCTCGCGCTCCGAGCGCAGGCCGTCGGTGAGCAGCGCCAGGTCGGCCTGCTCCAGGCCGCGGTTGCGCGAGGTGCGCTCCACCGCCTCGTACTGGTCGGCGAGCACCGACTTGGTGTCGAACAGCAAGCGGCCCACCAGGGTCGACTTCCCGTCGTCCACCGAGCCGGCGGTGGCAAGTCGCAGCAGTCCTGCGACCTGGGTGTCCTTCGTGGTCGGCGCGTCCAGCAGCACAGTCATGACTAGAAGTACCCTTCTCGCTTGCGGTCCTCCATGGCGGCCTCTGACATGCGGTCGTCCGCGCGGGAGGCACCGCGCTCGGTGATCCGGGAAGCGGTGATCTCCTCGATGACCGCGGCGATGTCGGCGGCGTCGGAGTCCACCGCGCCGGTGCAGGACATGTCCCCGACGGTGCGGTAGCGCACGACCCGGTTCTGCACGGTCTCGCCTTCGCGCGGGCCGCCCCACTCGCCCGGGGACAGCCACATGCCGCCGCGGGCGAACACCTGGCGCTCGTGCGCGTAGTAGATCTCCGGCAGCTCGATCTCCTGCTCGGCGATGTACTGCCAGACGTCCAGCTCGGTCCAGTTCGACAGCGGGAACACCCGCACGTGCTCGCCGGGGCGGTGCCGGCCGTTGTACAGCCGCCACAGCTCGGGGCGCTGCCGCTTGGGGTCCCACTGCCCGAAGTCGTCGCGCAGCGAGAAGACCCGCTCTTTCGCGCGGGCCTTCTCCTCGTCGCGGCGGCCGCCTCCGAAGACGGCGTCGAATTTGTGGGACTGGATCGCGTCCACCAGCGGCACGGTCTGCAACGGGTTGCGGGTGCCGTCGGGGCGCTCCACCAGGCGGCCGTCGTCGATGTAGTCCTGCACGTGCGCGACGTACAGCTGCAGCCCGTGCTCGGCGACGGTGCGGTCCCGGGTGGCCAGGACCTCCGGGAAGTTGTGGCCGGTGTCCACGTGCAGCAGCCCGAAGGGCACCGGCGCCGGCGCGAACGCCTTCAACGCCAGGTGCAGCATCACGATCGAGTCCTTGCCGCCGGAGAACAACAGCACCGGCCGCTCGAACTCGGCCGCGACCTCGCGGATGATGTGGACGGCCTCGGCCTCCAGCGTCCGCAGATGGTCGTGCGCCGGGGCGGTCTCGTCGTGGGTGAGGGTACTCATATCAGGTGTGCAGTCCGCATTCGGTCTTGGCGTTGCCGGCCCAGCGGCCGGCCCTCGGGTCTTCGCCGGGCAAGGGCTTGCGCGTGCAGGGCTCGCAGCCGATGGAGGTGTAGCCCTCCATGAACAGGGGGTTGGTGAGCACGCCGTGGTCGACGATGTAGGCGTCCAGGTCGTCCTGGGTCCAGGCGGCCAGCGGTGAGATCTTGACCATGTCGCGCTTGGCGTCGTAGCCGATCACCGGGATGTCCGCGCGGGTCGGGGACTCCTCGCGGCGCATGCCGTTGATCCAGGCCGTGTACGGCTTCAGCGCGCGCTCCAGCGGCTCCACCTTGCGCAGCGCGCAACACTGGTCGGGGTTGCGCTCGTGCAGCCGCGGCCCGTACTCGGCGTCCTGCTCGGCGACGGTCTGCAGCGGGGTGATGTTCAGCAGCCGGACCGGGTAGACCTCGGCGACCGCGTCGCGCGTGCCGAGGGTCTCGGCGAAGTGGTACCCGGTGTCCAGGAACGCGACGTCGACGCCCGGCGCCGCGGTGGAGGCCAGGTGCACCAGGTGCGTGTCGGCCATCGAGGAGGCGACGACCAGGTCCGCGCCGAAGGTGGCATGCGCCCACTCGACGATCCGCCCGGCCGGGGCGTTCTCCAGTTCCGCGTTGGCCTGCTCGGCCAGCGCCCGCAGGTCAGTGCGGCCAACAAGGGCCGTGGCCGCCGGGCCGGCCGGCGCTGGTGTGGTGTCCGCTGACATTTCGGGGCTTCCCCTTAAGGTGGCGGGCACACGGGCGTGCCGGACGCCCGACGCGTCGCGGGCCGCGACTCTGCGGCGTCACACGGACGGCGTGGGGGAGGTGCCGGCGGACCGTGGCCCTGGAAGATCTTGAACGGAAGATCGGGGGCGAGGTCTACTGGACCGGCATACAGACCATGCTGGACAGCCGTCCGAAGTCGACGTGACGCCGACCGACGAGCGCGATTCCAGCACGAGACATGACTAGAGAGTCGCACGCGGTCCGCGGGTCGTCCACTGTCGTCCATGATGCGGACTGTGTGTCTCACGCCACTTCGGGGCGCCGAAAACGGTTTGTACCGGCGGAGGATCGCGTTTTAGGCTGCCGTTACTCCGACAGGGAGCTCCTCAGCACGAACGCCGCAGAACGGGAGCCCGCGCCTCGCCTCGCCGAGGTCCTGGAGAGGGCGGCATCGATTCATCGTGCCCTCACGGAGGTTCTCCCATGGAAGTCGGAATCGGTCTGCCCATCAGCGCCCCCGAGCTGTTGCTCGACTGGGCCCGCGCTGCTGACACCGGACCGTTCACCACCCTCGGTCTGCTCGACCGGCTTGTCTATGACAACCCCGAGCCACTGATCGCCCTGTCCGTGCTGGCCGGCGCGACCCGCCGCATCCGGCTGCAAACCGAAGTCCTGCTGGCTCCGCTGCGTGATCCGGTCCTGTTGGCCAAGCAAGCCGCCACTCTCGACCGGATCAGCGAGGGCCGGTTCGTCCTCGGGCTGGGTGTCGGCGGTCGCGAGGACGACCACGAAGCAGCCGGCACAGATCTGCGCACCAGAGGACGTCTCCTGGACCGGCAGATGGCCGTCATGCAGAAGATCTGGTCCGGTGCGCCCTATAGCGACACGGTCGGGCCGATCGGACCGCTGCCGTACCGCGCAGGCGGTCCTCAGGTGTTGTTCGGTGGTTTCCAGCCGGCGGCCCTGAAACGCGTCGCGCGTTTCGGCGACGGATTCCTCGCCGCCGCGCCGCCGTCGTGGATCGGATCGCTGATCGACACCGTCCACCGATCCTGGGCCGAGGCCGGCCGGTCGGGCGTGCCTCGGATCGTCGCCCAGGCGAACGCCGCGCTCGGTCCGCAGATCGTCGTCGACGACGCGCGCACCGCCATGGCCGCCTACTACCGCTTCGCCGGCGACCGTGCGGATCAGATGGTCGCCGGCATGCTCACCACCGAGGCGGCGATCCGGCAGACCATCGCGCAGTACGCCGATCTCGGCGTCGACGAGGTCATGCTCTACTGCTACGGCGCCGATCCGGGTCAGGTCGATCGGCTCGCGGAAGCGCTCTGAGCTCAGAGTAGGCGCGCGTTGTGCGTCGCTTCCTTGACGACGTCTCCGAGGTGTCCGCTCAGCGCCTGCTTAGCGACGCTGAGCGTGAATCCCTTAACGGTGGCCGCCGGAGTGTGTGCGGGTAGCGCCAACGCATAGGGATCGACTACTACGTCGACCACTACGGGACCGCCACGGTGGTTCAACGCTTCTTTGAGTCCCTGTTCCAGGTCCGCGGGGCGCTCGATCCGGATGCCCTTGGCACCGAGCGCCTCGCCGACCTTGGCGAAGTCGGGGTTCTGGAAGTCGACGCCCCACGGCTGGAGCCCGGCCTCCTGCATCTCGATCCAGACGAAGTCGAGCTTGCCGTTGTTCAGGATCACGTGGACGATCTCGGCCTTGTGCTGCACCTCCGTGAGGAGGTCGCCGAGGCCTAGCATCGTGAAGCCGCCGTCGCCGCACAGCGCGATCGCCGCGCGGTCCGGGAAGGCCATCTTGGCGCCGAACGCGTTCGGGGAGGCGCTGGCCATCGAGGCCCATGTGAGGCTGCCGAACAGGTGGCGCTTAGGGCCGAGGTGCAGATAGTGCGCAGCCCAGATGCACGCTGTGCCGGTGTCTACGGTGAAGACCGCTTCTTCGGGGGCGAGCCGGTCCAAAGTGGCGGTCAGGTACTCGGGGCGGATCTGCTTAAGCGCCGGGCCGCGCTCGACGTAGTGCTGCAGCTGCTTGTCGAACTCCTCGGTCTTCTTCAAGCACTTACGCAGGAAGGCGTCGTCCGTCTTCGGCGACAGTTGCGGGAGGAGTCGGTCCAGGGTGGCGCCGACATCGCCGACCAGTCCGTGCTCCAGTGGGACGCGGCGGCCTAGGCGGCGTCCGTCGCGGTCCACCTGGACCACCTTCACTCCGCTGTGCGGGAGGAACTGCGGGAAGGGGAAGTCCGTACCCAGCATCAGGAGTACGTCGGCGTGGTTCACCGCTTCCCAGCAGCCGCCATAGCCGAGCAGCCCGGTCATGCCGACCGCGTGCGGGTTGTCGTACTCCAGCCACTGCTTGCCCTTGAAGCTGTAGCCGACGGGCGCGTTCAGTATGTCTGAGAGGGCACGGACCTGTTCCCGCGCGTTCTGACAGCCTTCGCCGCCGAAGATGGCGACCGTCTTGGCGGCGTTGATGATGTCCGCCAACTGCGCGATGTCCTTGTCGGGCGCGGGACCGGTAGTCGTGCTCGGCAGCGCGATATGCGTCGGAACGTCTGGCGCGTCCGCTGCCGCCACATCGCCGGGCAGCGAGATGACGGTCGGACCCAGTTCGGTCAGAGCGGTGGTGATCGCGGAGGTAACGATCGGACGCAGCTGCTGGGGGTCTACTAGGCGCCCTGTATAGAGAGACGCCACGCTGAAGAACGTATAAGGGTTCAGCTCTTCCAGACCGTCTGTGTCCATGATGGCGGTCTCGACGTCGCCGGCGATCGCGATCACCGGGGCGCCCTCCTTGCGGGCGTCGAGCAGTCCGTTGATCAGGTGGCTCACACCGGGTCCGGCGGTTCCGCACACCGCTACCGGCCGCCCCGACATCTTCGCCTCCGCGACCGCCGCGAACACGCCCCACTCCTCGTGCCGGACATGCACGAACTCGATGTCGCCGGCTCGCCGCAGCGCATCGATCGCCGGGTTCAGAGCATCGCCGACGATGCCGTAGCACCGCCGCACCCCGGCGTCGGCGAGCATCTTCCACAGCACGTCCGCGACAGTAGGCATGCCGCAAGTCTCGGGGAGGGCTCCCGTGTGCGGATGGCTAGAGTAAGCCGCGTGGGGGACCAGAAGACACCAAAGATCCTGATGCCGGCCGTGCCGGCGACCGCCCTGTGGGAGATGTCGCTCGCGGCGTATCTGCGCCACCGGACCGATCTCCCTTCGCTCGCCCTGAAGCCGCTGGGCTTGCTCGACCGCTACGGCGAGGTCGCCGTCGGGCCCGATCACATGGCCTTCGACGGCGAGGACGTGCCCTGGGCCAAGACCGTCCGGCTGGTCGTGCGCGACCTGGTCGAGGTGGTCTCGGACAAGGCGATGGCGCGCGAGGCGGAGCGGATCCGGCACATGCTGCCGCCGGTTCCGGGCCGCAAGTGGGTGGTGGACCACGCGATGGCGCTGCTCGGGGAGTTCGCGGCGCCGCGGCTGACGAAGGCCCGCGGCGGCGACGTGGTCAGCGAGGTCGTCTACCGCGGCGCGTTCGGGCGGGAGAAGTCGGTCCAGGCCGGGGTGTTCGCGGCGCTGGCCATGGCGACCTGGCCGGAGGTGCGGCAGAGCCTGATCGCCACCGCGCGGCTGCACGATGTCGAGGTGTGCGGCGAGGCCGTCCCGCGGCAGGCTCTCAGCGCGCACGAGCCCGATGGGGACGCTGCGCTCGCGCCGTCGGAGTCGGCTGATATGCCGACCCTGACTGTCCCGGCGCAGTCGGAGCGGCACACGGAGCGGCAGTTGGAACCGGCGGGGGAGGAGCTGTCGGTGTCGGGCGGCGCCGTGCTGCCGCCGCGAGCGGACCTGGGTGCGCCCGTCGAGCCTCAGCCCGAGGGCTGAGGGCTGAGGCTGAGGGCTGAGATCGCGGGTGCCCAGCGGCTTACCGCTGCACTGCCTCGACCAGGTAGGCGAGCGGCACGTTCGGGTTCCCCCTCCGTGTCACGCTGATCTTCTGCACGGCGGTCGGCAGCGGTCCGCCGAAGGGGTTCACCCGATCGGCGGCGGCGTCGACCACCACGTCCTCGTAGATGTGCGACCAGCCCTGGCCGTGGGTGAAGATGGCGACCCGGACGGTCGCCGTGCCGAAGTCGGCGCCCAGGCTGAACCAGACGTTGCCCCAGCCGGCGGCGCCGTAGTTCGCCGGCGGCGGCAGCACCATCGTCACGGCGCCGGCGCCGGGGGTGATCTCACCGGTGGCGAATGCGGGCATGGTGTCGTCCTCCAAAACATGGGTGGGGCCCAGTGCGGTGACCAGTTGTGCGGCCGTGCCCCGGAACGCGTTGTAGTCCAGCTGCTGTCCGCCGTCGGACGCCTGGTTCGTGAACTGGTAGATCAGGGGTGTCATCCCGCCGTAGGCCTGCCATCCGGCCGCGTCGTCCCCGGGATAGATGCTGCCCGGGCCGCCGGAGCCGCCCGGGTAGGACGAGGAGACCAGCGAGACGCCCCGGTCGGAGAGTTCGGACAGGTTCGGCGAGCCCATCTGCTGCCAGTACCACCGGGGCAGATAGACCAGACGCAGGTTGAGTCCCGCGGCGAGAGCGGCGTCGACGTAGGCGACGATCTGGGCCAGGGACGGGGAGTACGAGCCCGCCGGCTCGGCGTCGAGCATGCCCGGCAGGGAGCGGTCTCCGATGTTGGCCGCTGTGTGCGCGGCCTGAGACGCGGCGCTCTCCCCGGACAGGAAGTGGTACCAGATGAACGGTCTGCCGAGTGCTGAGGCCTGGCTGCGCCAGGCCTGATAGTCGGCATCGGTGTAGTAGGTGCCTTCGGTCGTCTTCGCGATGATGAACGCGGCGTCCGAGAGCCGGGACAGGACTAGCCCGCTCTGGTAGGACGATATGTCCGGTCCGAAGATGGTCACAGGCGGCTCCTTATGGGGCTTTCACAGACCATTGTGATCTCTTATAGCCGCTTTTGGGAGAGCCTTTGAAGGTATCTTTAGTATTCTTTTGTCAGGGTCTGGATGTGGAATTTCGAGCATCATCCGGCGGCCGGGCCGCCAGCAGGCCGACGAACGCGACCTCGAAGACCCGGCGGCACGACTGGCACGACCACCGGCGGTGACCGCCCTCCTCCGGGCGCAGATCCTCGTCGCCGCAGTAGGGGCAGTATGCCGGGGCCGCGCGCTCGCTCATGACAGGTCCGCCTCCGACGCGCGCGCCGTCCACTGCGCGAACGTCTCGTCCTCGTGCCGCTGCTCCTGGAACCGACGCGCCAGGCGCTCGACGTAGTCCGGCAGCGCCGCCGCCGTCACCTTCAGCCCGCGCACCTTGCGGCCGAACGCGCCGTCCTCGACGTCCTTCGGGTCCTTGGTCTGTGCCCCGAGGTGGCCGCCGAGGTGCACCTGGTAGCCCTCGACCTGCTCGCCGTGCTCGTCCAGGACCAGCTGGCCCTTCAGGCCGATGTCGGCGACCTGGATGCGGGCACAGGAGTTGGGGCAGCCGTTCAGGTTGATCGTCAGCGGCTGGTCGAAGTCCGGCAGCCGGCGCTCCAGCTCGTCGATCAGGTTCGAGGCGCTCTTCTTGGTCTCCACGATCGCCAGCTTGCAGAACTCGATGCCGGTGCAGGCCATCGTGGAGCGGCGGAACACCGAGGGCCGGACCTGCAGATCCAGCGCCTCCAGAGCGCTGACCAGCTCCTCGACCCGGTCCGGGGCGACGTCCAGGATCAGCAGCTTCTGCTCGGCGGTGGTGCGGACCCGGTTCGAGCCCGCGGCCTCGGCGAGGTCGGCGATCTTGGCCAGCGTCGCGCCGTCGACGCGCCCGACGCGCGGGGCGAAGCCGACGTAGTGGTTGCCGTCCTTCTGGACGTGCACGCCGATGTGGTCGCGGTCGTAGGCCGGCGCCGGCTCCGGCGCGGGACCGTCGGACAGCTCGCGCTTGAGGTACTCGGTCTCCAGCACTTCGCGGAACTTCTCCGCGCCCCAGTCGGCGACCAGGAACTTCAGGCGCGCGCGGCTGCGCAGGCGGCGGTAGCCGTAGTCGCGGAAGATGCCGCAGACGCCGGCCCAGACCTCCGGGACCTCCTCCAGCGTCACGAAGGCGTTGAGCCGCTTGGCGAAGTGCGGGTTGGTCGACAGGCCGCCGCCGACCCACACGTCGAAGCCCGGGCCGAGCTCGGGGTGGACCACGCCGACGAAGGAGATGTCGTTGATCTCGTGCACCACGTCCTGCAGACCGCTGATCGCGGTCTTGAACTTGCGCGGGAGGTTGGAGAACTCCGGGCTGCCGATGTAGCGCTCCGAGATCTCCTCGATCGCCGGGGTGCCGTCGATGATCTCGGCGGCGGAGATGCCGGCGACCGGCGAGCCGAGGATCACGCGCGGCACGTCGCCGCACGCCTCGGCGGTGGTCAGCCCGACACCCTCCAGCGTCCGCCAGATCGCCGGGACGTCCTCGATCCGCACCCAGTGCAGCTGGATGTTCTGCCGGTCGGTGACGTCGGCGGTGCCGCGCGCGTACTTCTCCGAGACCTCGGCCACGGCGCGCAGCTGGTCCAGGTCCAGGCGGCCGCCGTCGATGCGCACCCGCAGCATGAAGTACTTGTCGTCGAGGTCCTCCGGCTCCAGGATGCCGGTCTTGCCGCCGTCGATCCCGGGGCGGCGCTGGGTGTACAGACCCCACCAGCGCATGCGGCCGCGCAGGTCGCCGCCGTCGATGGAGTCGAAGCCGCGGTAGGCGTAGACGTTCTCGATACGGGCCCGGACGTTCAGGCCGTCGTCGTCCTTCTTGGTCTGCTCGTTGCCGTTGAGCGGCGTGAAGTAGCCCTTGGCCCACTGACCCTCGCCGCGCTGTTGGCGAGGTCGGCTGACGCGGGCAGGCGTGGGCTCGGTGACGGTCATGTCGGGGGTGTCCTTTAAAGAAGGTTCGTACGGCCGGAGGGAGAGCGCCTGAGCGCGAACCGCTGAAAGCGCGGGTCAGAGCCCGGTGCGGACCATACAGACCATGCTGGACAGACGTCCGTAGTCGACGTGGCGTCGACAGACGAGGGCGATTCCGGCACGGGACATGCCCATCAGCCTGGCAGCGCATCCCGGAAGCGTCCACTGTCGTCCGGGATGCGGACCTGTTGTCTCACATCAAGCGTGCTTTCCCTGCCTGCGCGTGGTGAAGGCCACATTTTCGGCACCGACCGGCACCGACCGGCACCGACCGGCGCCGCTCCCGTGCCGGTCGCCGCGTAGTAGTCCCTCAGTCTCCGAACACGCGCCGGGTGTACTCGTTGGCGAACATCCGCTTCGGGTCCACCCGGTCGCGTACTCCGAGAAAGTCCTCGAACCGCGGGTAGGTCTTGCCCAGGTACTCGGCGTCGCGGGTGTGCATCTTGCCCCAGTGCGGCCGGCCGTCGTGGGCGGTCAGGACCTGCTCGACCGCCTTGAAGTACTCCTCGAAGCGCGTGCCCTGGTACATGTGGCAGGCGATGTACGCGGTGTCGCGGCCGTGCGCCGTGGACAGCCACAGGTCGTCGCCGGGGACCACGCGCACTTCGATCGGGAAGTTGACGTTCCAGTGCGAGCTGTTGATCAGCTGGGTGACCTCGCGGAAGGCCGCCACGAACGCCGTGCGCGGGACTGCGTACTCCATCTCCACGAACTTCACGCGCCGCGGCGAGGTGAACACCTTGTCCGAGCGGTCGGTGTAGGTGCGGGCGGACAGCGCCGAGCCGGAGACCTTCGAGACCGTCTTGGTCAGCCGCGGGGCGGTGCGGGCCAGCCGCTGCGCCGCGCCGAACACCGAGTTGGACAGGAACTCGTCGTCCATCCAGTGCCGGAAGCCGGACAGCGGCGCCGCCGGGCCCGTCGAGCGGTTGTTGCGCTTGATGTTGGTGCTGGTCGTGTAGGGGAACCAGTAGAACTCGAAGTGCTCGTTGCTGTCGGCCAGGTCGTCGAAGCCGTCCAGCACCGCGTCGAGCTTCATCGGCTCCTCGCGGGCCGTGAGCAGGAACGTGGGCTCGGTGCGGAACGTCACCGCGGTGACGTAGCCGACCGCCCCGACGCCCAGGCGCGCGGCCTGGAACAGCTCGGCGTTCTCGGTCGGGGAGCAGATCACCATCTCGCCGCTGGCCAGCACCAGCTCCAGCGCCGCGACCTGGGCCGCGATCGAGCCGGAGACCCGGCCGGTGCCGTGCGTGCCGGTGCCGATCGCGCCGGCGACCGTCTGGACCTGGATGTCACCCATATTGGTGAGCGCCAGGCCGTTCTCCGCCAGCAGGGCGTTGAGTTGGTGCAGCGGCATCCCGGACTCGACGGTGACCAGGCCGGCCTCGCGGTCGATCTGCTTGAGCCGGGTCAGCCCGTCCGGCTTGACCAGGACCCCGTCGGTCACCGCGGCCGGGGTGAAGGAGTGGCCGGAGCCGACGGCCTTGACCGTCATCCCGTCGTTGTCGGCGGTGCGCAGGATCTCGACGACCTCGGAGGCGGTCCGAGGGGTGACGACCTTGGCCGCCTTCGCCGTCTGGTTGCCTGCCCAGTTGGACCACTCGTTCGCGCCCGCCACGCCTCACCCGATTCTTCCGCCGGCACGCCAGCCGTGAGCCGCGCCGTTCACTCGATCGCCGGATCCCCCGGACGTAGCCAACGCGAGCCGAGCAGCGCAGTCAAGAGGGCGAGGGCGCTTCCTGCCACTGGGACCAGATATGCGGTGTGCGCCCCGGATCTGTCGATGAGCCAGCCCGAGACCGCCGAGCCCGCGGTGATCCCGACCGCCGCCCCGGTGGTCTCGATCACCATCCCCTCGGTCAGCCGCGCCGCCGGGACCAGGTACTCGACCAGCGCGACGAGGGTGATCAGGGTGGGGGAGATGGCGAATCCGGCCAGCAGCAGCACCAGCGCGAGCACGCCGATGTTCGGCGCCAGCGTCATCGGCGCCGCGGTGACCAGGACCGCCGCCAGCAGGATCTGGATCCGCCGGTACAGCGGCGTCTCCCAGTGCGTGGCGCCGAAGATCAGCCCGGCGACGAACGAGCCGCCGGCGTAGACCGCCAGCAGCAGCCCGGCCCAGTCGCTGTGGCCGTGCTCCTCGGCGAAGGCGACCGTGACCACCTCCATCGACCCGAACATGACGCCGATCGCGATCGCGCAGGCCAGCACCACGCGCATGCCGGGGATGGCGATCGCCGCCGGTCCCGTGTGGTGCTCGGGGGGATGCGGTACCGGCTGGCTGCGGCGCTGGATCAGGAACGCGGTGGTCCCGACCGCCAGGAACCCGGTGGCCAGCCCGACCCCGGCCTCGTGGTGCACCTGCAGGGTGAGGAAGGTCACCAAGATCGGGCCGATCATGAAGACGACCTCGTCCATCACCGCCTCGAAGGAGTAGGCGGTGTGCAGCGACGGCGTGCCGGTGTAGAGCTTGGTCCAGCGTGCCCGCACCAGCGCCCCGACGTTCGGCTGGAAGGCTCCGGCCAGCGCGGCCGAGGCGAACCAGGTCCAGGTCGGCTCGTCGAAGCGCACGCAGAGCATCAGCGAGATCAGCGCCGTGGTCGACACCGCCAGCGAGGGGAACCCGATCTCGGCCTGGCCGCGGCGGTCGATCAGCCGCGCCAGGAACGGCCCGAAGAAGGCCTGGACCAGCGCCATGGTCCCGGCCACCACGCCGGCCAGCGCGTATTTCCCGGTGGATTCCTTGATCATCAAGATGGTGCCCAGACCGAGCATCGAGATCGGCAGCCGGCCCACGAACGCCGCCGAGGAGAAGCCCTTCGACCCCGGCGCCTTGAAGATCGCGGCGTAGTGCTTGGCCACCATAGGGCCGATGGTCGTGCTTGTGGGGCTGCTGCGCCTGCTGGGGCGGCCGGGCGGGTGGCGGGCGCCGTCGCCGCGAATTAATCGAAACGTTGCTCACGTTCGTCCCACATGTCGCGACTATCGGATCTATAGGTGAGACTCTTGGCGGGGGACGGGTTGGGCGCGTTCGCGGCCGACGTCCCGCATCCGCAGCTTTTGGGAGTCATGGATGATCGCTTCGAGGTCCGTGGGCGCTCGCCTCGCCGACCATTCCGGCACGCTGCACGGCATGTGGGGGGACGCCGGCGCGGTGACCATCGGATTGGTGTTCCTCGCCCTCGGTCTGGTGCTGGCTCTGGACGTGCTCAGAATGCTCGCCTACCGGCGCGTGGACATATCGAACCCGAAGCACCGCGGAGCGAAGTGGCTGCACGAGTCCACAGCCCGCCTCAGCAGCGGCCGCGCGGAGCACCACCGGCAGTGCAAACGCGAAGGCCTGCTGGAGGTCGTCGGCTGGGGTCTGGTCGGGCTCGGCGCACCGGCGTTCCTCGCCGGCTTCGTCGGCCTGGTCGCCTGACCTGATCGACCGCCTCTATATCGTTGGCGCACTCCTCTCTCTACAAGGTTGTGGGAGGGGTCGAGGTCGAGCGGCTGCATGGCGCCGGTCAGCTCGAACCCCTCCCGATCGTAGAAGCGGCTGCCCCTGACGTTGTCGTCACGGACGGGCAGTGTCAGTTCCTTGGCGTCCGTGGTCCGCGCGAAGTCGATGCACGCCTGGTTTAGGTGGCGAGCGACATCGTGCGTTACGTGTCTTTCCGGTAGATCAGACCCCGATGACGTTCAGCTCCGCGCAGGAGGTCCACGGGTTCCCGTTGACCTCCGTCAGCGCGCGGAACCGTACGTAGCGGCCGGTCGCGGCGGTGAAGTTCACTGTCTTCAGGCTGTTGTTGTTGGCGAAGGTGCCGGTCGCTACCGCGGTGCCCCAGTTGGTGCCGTCGGTGCTCACATAGAACTCGTACTGTCCGACCCAGCCGTGGTTGCCTCCGTCCTGCCGCGGCAGGTACGTGAAGCCGGACACGGAGTGCGAGGCGGTCATGGCGAGCTGGATCTCGTGCGGGCACGGCGGGTTCGGCGTGACGTTGGACCACTGCGTGTGCCAGTAGGTAGTGGTGCTGCCGTCGATGGTGTTCGCCGCCGCGCCGTTCTCGCCGGCGGTCTCCTGGCTGTCGAAGTACTTCACCGTCCAGCCCGTGCGGTCCAGGACGGCCGGTGTACCGCCGCCACCGGTGCCGGTGGGCGCCGCCGGTTGGCCGGTCTCGATCTTGCCGGCGAAACGGCGCAGGAAGTTGTCGCCGACGTTCGCGGTGGCGGTCAGGTCGTACCAGCCGGCTGCCGTGGTCCAGGAGTGGGTGACGGTCGCGCCGCCGCCGACCGTGAAGGTCCAGGGCCCGCCGGTGATGAAGTGGTTCGCCTTGACCGTGATCACCGCCGAGGCGGTGCCGGTGTTGGTCATGGTCAGCACCAGCGCGTTGTTCGCGGTGTCGTAGCTCGGCTTGGCCTCCAGGTGCGGCAGCGAGGCGTTGCTGATGGTGGTCAGGTCGCCGACGAAGGAGCGCAGGAAGCCGTTCGGGCCGTGGACGTCGAGGGAGTACTTGCCGCTGCTGACGCTCTGCGCGCTCCAGTAGTCCGAGGAGCTCGAGTTCGGCGCGATGAGGTACTGCCAGTTCGCGAAGGTCCGGTAGGCCATCGTGTAGGCCTGGAGCGGGACGGCCTGTGCGCCGGCGTTGGAGAAGTCTGTCCAGAACCGTCCGGCGGCCAGGTCGTAGCGGCCGGTGACGTTCGGCTGGACGAGCGTGGCGCGCTGGCCCTTCGTGCCCGACTCCTGCGTCGGCGTGCTCTGCGTCGCCGGCGGGGTCGGGGCGGGCAGCGTCGAACACTGGTTGTTCGCCGCAGTCACCAGCGGCCCGGTGGCCGGCAGGCTCGGGAAGGTCGTGGTCGTGCTGCCGAAGTTCAGCGCGGTGGTCAGATCGCCGCAGACCGCACGGCGCCACGCTGAGATGTTCGGCTCGTGCACGCCGGTCCAGGCCTCGATCAGCCGGATCGTGGAGGTGTGGTCGTAGACCGTGGAGTCCACCCAGCCGCCCTGCGACCAGGGCGAGATCACGACCTGCGGGACGCGCACGCCCAGCCCGATCGGCAGGCCGCCGACGAACTCGTCGGGAGTGCCGGCTGGCGGCGTCGGCGGGATGACGTGGTCGAAGAAGCCGTCGTTCTCGTCGTAGTTGAGGATGAAGACCGTCTTGGACCACACGTCCAGATTGGACGCCAGCGCGGTGAGCATCTTCGAGACGTAGTCCGCGCCCAGCGCCGGGGCGTAGTTCGGGTGCTCGGACTTGCCCGCCGGCGCGACGATCCAGGAGACCTGCGGCAGCGTGCCGTTGGTGACGTCGGCCTGGAACTCCGCGACCGAGTCCGTGGACTTCACCATGCCGCGCTGGTGCAGCGGGCTGCTGGTGGCGGCGCTCTGGAACTGCTTGAACCAGGCCAGCGCGTTATCGTCGTAGTTGTCGGTCTCCTGGTACACCTTCCACGTGACCCCGGCGGCCTGCAGGCGCTCGGGGTAGGTGGTCCAGGTGTAGCCGGCCTCGGAGTTGTCCGTGACCGGTCCGCCGCCGGTGCCGTTGGGGTCGATCATCCCGGTCCACAAGTAGAGCCGGTTCGGGTTGGTCGGGCCCATGACGGAGCAGTGGTAGCCGTCGCAGATGGTGAACGCGTCGGCGAGGGCGTACTGGAACGGGATGTCCGCTCGGGTGTAGTAGCCCATGGTGTCGACGCCCTTGGCGGCGACCCAGCCGTTGTAGGAGCCGTTGGCCCAGGCGTTGTGCATGCCGCCCCAGGAATGATCAAGATCTGGGACACATTGCGCGCTGGTGGTCGCGGTGTTCAGGTGCCACGGCAGGATGGTCTTGCTGCCGTTGGGCTGGGTGGACACCGTGGTGCCGTTCTGGAACAGGTACGGCGTGGTGTCGTTGAAGCCGCGGACTCCGGCCAGGGTGCCGTAGTAGTGGTCGAAGCTGCGGTTCTCCTGCATCAGGATCACGATGTGGCCGACGTCGCTGAGCGAACCGGTCAGGCCCGTGGTGGCGGCCATGGCCGTGCGCAGCGTCTCCGGCAGGAAGGCGGCGCCGGCGGCCGCAGCCGCGGAAGCGGACAGGAACTTGCGTCTGGAAAGGGGTGACATCTCACTCCAGGCGGTGTGGGAGAGATCGGGTGAGGGTGGCTGCTCGCGAGATGCCCTGTGAATGTAGGTGCGCATCGCAGTGCTTGTAAATGCGCGATCTGCGGCGTAACGGTAAAATCCAAGCGTCGCTGGAGGAGACTCCAAGGGAACGGCCGCCGGGCCCGGGTGTCATCGTCGCTGCGGCTGTGGCCAGCGAGTCAACAATCGGTAAGGGTCTGATTCGCCTATACGCGCCATCGCGAAATCGGGGGAGCGTCCGCGATGCCCGCTTCCGGCCTGCGACGGGGGTTTTGGCGTTCGGCGATCGTGCGCGCGATCATTGGCGCGTGAATCCCTCGCAGCCGCCCTCCGCCGCCGGGCCGCCGCACCACCATGGGCCGCATCACGCTTGGCATCACGAGATCCCGCCGGAAGGCGAGGGCAGCAGCGTCGAGGCTCCTGTTGTCGCCGCTGAAGCTCCAGCTGCTCCTGCTGCACTGTCTGCCGCACCAAGCACTGCGCGCGTAGTCGCCGTCATCGCGGCAGGCGGGTTCCTTGGCGGGCCCACGCGCTATCTGCTCGGTCGGGCATTTCCTACTGCGGCGCACGCGTTCCCGACGACGACGTTCGTGATCAACGTGAGTGGCTCGTTCATCCTGGCGGTGCTGCTGGTGTGCGTGATCGAGGTGTGGCCGCCGACGCGCTATGTGCGGCCCTTCGGAGCGGTCGGCTTCCTGGGCGCCTATACGACGTTCTCCACATGGATGGTCGACACGGACCGGCTCATGGCGGCGGGACGCTATGCGTTCGCCGCACTGAACATCTTCGGCAGCCTGTTCTCCGGACTGGCGGCGACGGCGCTCGGCATCTTCGTGGCGCGCGCGGTTCTCGTCAGGCGTTCCCCTGGATGGTCCCGCGCATGACACTTCTAGCCGTCGCCTTGGCGGCCGCTGTGGGCGCACCTGCGCGGTACCTCGTTGACCGGTTCGTGGCGGCGCGGAACAGGGGCGGCTTCCCCTGGGGCACGTTCGTCATCAACGTCAGCGGCGCGTTCGTCCTGGGGGTGCTGGTGGGTATGGGAGCTCATCATGGGTTGTCCAAGCAGGCGGTGACGATCCTCGGGACCGGCTTCTGCGGCGCCTACACGACGTTCTCGACGTTCAGTGTGGAGACCGTGAGGCTGGTGGAGGAGCGGGCGTTCGCCAAGGCGGTCACGAACGTCGGCGTAAGCCTCCTCGCGGGCCTGCTCGCGGGAGCGGTCGGATTGGGGTTGGCGCAGTGAAGGCACGACAGAAGGAGACCGCGATCCAGCGGGTCGTGAGTGAGGCTTGCGTGCTCGGTGGCGCCGGCCGGGCGATCCTGCTTCAGGTGGCGCACCCTAAGGTCGCGCAAGGAGTGACCGACCACAGCCGCTTTACAGAGAACCCGCTTAAGAGACTGCGCGGAACACTGGACTACATCTACGGCACTACGTTGGGAACGCCTGAGGAGTCCGAGTGGGTCGCCGGCGCAGTGAACCGGATCCATACGTACGTCACAGGACCCGGCTACTCCGCGAACGATCCGGACCTCCAGCTGTGGGTCGCGGCGACGCTCTACAAGTCGGCGATCCAGATGTATGAGCTGACGCTAGGGCCGATGCCTACTGCGATGCAGGAGGAGTTCTGCCGGGAGAGCGCGCTATACGGGACACTGCTGGGCTGCCCTGAGGGCATGTGGCCAGCGTCTGTAGCAGAGTTTGAGAAGTACTGGGACAGTGCGTTGGCGGCGCTAGTGATCTCCGACGGTGCCAAGCGTATCTGTCACGACCTGCTGTACAGCCGAGCTGTTCCCTTCTACCTGCGTCCGCTGCTGCCGGTGAACCGGCTCATCACCACTGGCTTGCTGCCGGAGTACTTGCGGGATGAGTTCGGGCTCGTCTGGGATCCGCGCCGGGAACGGTTGTTCCGGTTCGGGGTGCGCATGGCGCGGCTGACGTACCCGCGGGTTCCCCGGCGGGTACGTCGCCTGCCTATGACGTTCTATATGCAGTACTTCCGTAGGCGTTTCCGCGCCTACGCGTGAATCTCCTCTTCGCCGTCCGCTGGGGGCGCCAGGTACATCTCGTCGATGACGCCTGCGTAGCGTTCGGCGATCACTCTGCGGCGCAGGCTCAGCTTCGGGGTGACCTCACCGGTGTCCGGAGTCCACGGCCCGGGGACGATCGTGTACTTCTTCACCTGCTCGACGCGCGAGAGCTTGGCGTTCGCGGTCGCCACCGCCCGGTCCACCGCGGCGCGGGCTTCGGCGGAGTGCGCGGCGTCGGCGGAGAACACGTCCGGGTCCAGGACGATCAGGGCCGTGACGTAGGGGCGGCGGTCGCCGATCGCGACGGCGAAGCCGATGGCGGGGTGCGCGGTCAGGTGGCTCTCGATCAGCGTCGGGGCGATGTTCTTGCCGCCGGAGGTGATGATGAGTTCCTTCTTGCGGTCGGTGATGGTCAGGAAGCCGTCGGCGTCCAGCGTGCCGACGTCGCCGGTGGCCAGCCAGCCCTCGTCGTCCAGCGGGGAGAGCACGCTGCCGTCCGGCTGGAGGTAGCCGGCGAGCATGATCGGGCCGCGGGCGAACACCTCGCCGGCCTCGCCGATCTTCAGCTCCACGCCCGGGATCGGCTTGCCGACGGTGCCGACGCGGTTCGCGTCCGGCGTGCAGACCGTCGCCGCGCCGCTGGTCTCGGACATGCCCCAGACCTCCATCAGCGGGACGCCCAAGCCGTGCAGGAAGCGCAGGGTCTCCACCGAGATCGGCGCCGCGCCGCTGGTGGCGCGCGTGACGCGGTCCAGGCCGAGGAGCGAGCGGGTGGGCGCCAGCACGGTGCGGTCCGCCTCCTCGACGGCGCGCGCCAACTCCTCCGGGACCTGCTTGCCGGCCGCTTCCAGCTCGGCGGCCTCCAGCGTGACCGCGTGCGCCTTCTCGAACGCCTCGCGCTGCGCCGGCTCGGCACCCTTCACCAGGCCTTGGACGCCCGCGGCGAGCTTCTCCCAGATACGCGGCACGCCGAACAGCCCGGCGGGATGGACCCGGCCGAGCGCGCCGACGACCTGGCGCGGGTCGGGGCACAGATGGACGTGCGCGGTCTTCATGACCGAGCCGTAGAGGCTGAGCTCGCGCTCGGCGATGTGCGCCAGCGGCAGGTAGGCGATGGTGTCGGGGAAGTCCTCGATCGAGGTGATGGCGTCGACGACCACCGCCTCGTACAGCACATTGAGGTGGGTGAGCACGACGCCCTTGGGGTCCCCAGTGGTGCCGGAGGTGTACATCATGCCGACCGGGTCCTCTGGCCGGATCTGCTTCCAGCGCTGCTCGAACAGGCTCGGATTGTCCGCCAGGCGCTCGCGGCCGATGGCCAGCACGGCGCTGTAGGGCAGGAACTGCTTGCCGTGCGCGTCCTCGCCGGTGACGACGCAGTCAGCCTCCTCGACCACGATGACGTGGCGCAGGGCGGGCAGTCCGGCCAGGATCGGCTGCCAGCGCTCGATCTCGTGCCGGCCCTCCAGCACCACGATCGGCGCGGCGCTGTGCGCGGCGACGAAGCCGATCTGCTCGGTGGACAGGGTCGCGTAGGCGGTACAGGGGATGGCGCGGGCGTGCTGGGCGCCGTGGTCGGCGATCCAGTGCTCGAGCCGGCTGGACATCATGGTGAGCATCCGGTCCCCGGGCTCCAGCCCGAGCGCGACCAGCCCTTCGGAGAACTCCGCGGCGCGCTCCCGCAGCTTGGTCCACGTCAGTGTGCTGGTATCGCCGTTCGCATCCGGGGCACTGGTGATCGCCGCCCGATCCCCGAACTCGACCGCGTTGCGCTCCAGCAAGGAGGGCACGGTCTGCCCCGCGATGCGGACTAAGAAGTCCTCGGCGGCGGCAGCGGCGGCGTTGTCCACGGATCCGGTCACGACGAACCTCCAGCGTCGACATCCTTTCGGCAAACACTAAAACCGCCCAACGCCCCACGGAAGAGCCCTGACTGGGCCGAAAGAGTGCACCCGCCTTCGAACCCTTGTGCCCGATTAGCGAAGAATGCGAGCATAGTCCCACAGCGAGAACCGGGGGCCGGCGATCCCCCCGCGAACCGGCAAGACCCACCCAGCCCAGCACATCAGCACATCCAGGGGGATGCACCGATGAACGAAACCACCGTCACCGTCGTCGGCACGGTCTGCAGCGACATCCGCTACGGCCAGTCCACCGACAACAACCCGATCGCCCGCTTCCAAATCCGCAACACCCCCCGCCGCTACGACAAACGCACCGGCACCTGGACCGACGGCGACCCCAACTACTTCAGCGCGATCTGCTGGCGCAACCTCGCCGACCACGTAGCCAGCAGCATGGGCGTAGGAGACCCCGTCGTAGCCACCGGCCGCCTCCGCATCAGCCGCTGGCGTCGAGGCGAAGAGAACGTGGTCACCGCCGAACTCGAAGTCCAAGCCATCGGCCACGACCTCCGCTGGGGCACCACCGTCTACCGCCACTCCACCCCACCCGGCGGCACCCGCATCCCCGGCCCCGCCCGCCGCCGCGAAGAACCAGCCGCCACAGCACACGCAACCGCCACCCCCGACCGCGAGCCCATCGCCGCCGGCACAGCAGCATCCGCACTACCGCCCGCCGCAAGCACCAACCCTGAGACAGAACCAAGCACCCGGGAGGTGATGGACCTCCCCGCGGCGGCATGAGGCAGCACTAGCAGCAGGGCCTGAGCCCGCAGCGGCGATGCTGCGGACACCAAGCCCCCCGCCACGAGGTACGCGGCCGGTATGCGGGGACCGGCCGCGGCCTCGGGACGGCGGCAGGCGCAAGGACCGCGCCCGGTGAGACGGCAGTCGGCTGACGCTGACTGCTCCATGCAGCGTGCCCGCGCGCGCCAAATAGCAGGTGGGATGGGGGCGGGGGATAAGGAGAAAACTGTCAAGCAACAACATCCCGCCCGAGTCGCCGCTGCCGCTGCCGACTCGCGCCGCAGCCGCACGCCGCTGCCGCCTCGCGCCGCCATGCTTCGCGCTGCGGTGACTCCGGCTTGAGCCGAACTGTGGCGCCCAGCCGGAGCCGCAGTCGCACGCTGCTGCCGCCTCGCGCCGCCGTGCTCCGCGCTGCGGAACTTTTGGCTTGAGCCAAGCTGTGGCGCGCAGCCACGGCCGCATACCGCAGCCGACTCGCGTCGCCATGCTTCCCGCTGCGGTGATTCCGGCTTGAACTAAGCGGCGCGCCGCCGAAGCTGCACGCCGAAGCCGCACGCCGCAGTCGCACGCTGCTGCCGCCTCGCGCCGCCGTGCTCCGCGCTGCGGAACTTTTGGCTTGAGCCAAGCTGTGGCGCGCAGCCGTAGCCGCACGCCGCAACCATCTCGCGCCGCCGTGCTTCCCGCTGCGGTGATTTTGGCTTGAACTAAGCGGCGCGCAGCCGCAGTCGCACGCCGCAGCCGCCTCGCGCCGCCATGCTTCGCGCTGCGGCGACTCCGGCTTGAGCCAAACTGCGGCTTGGCGCTGTGCCGCCCTGTGGTGCCTCGAGCCGCGCTATGGCTTCGCGCTGCGGTGCGTCGCTGCCGTGCCGTGCCGTCTTGGATCATCCTGCCCGGCCCTGCCACGTCAGCCATTCGGCGCCGTCTGTCCACCGCTGGCGCCGGGCAGAAGATCGCAGTGGGTGACATGAAGCGCGGGCGTGCGCGTTGGATTCCAGGATTGGCGGTTGGTACCGCCGTGGCCGCGGCGGTGGCCGGTGGTGTGTGCGCGTACTCCTCGCCGGAGTCGGCGCCGACACAGGCGCTCGCCTCCAGCACAGCGCACCGTGCGGCGGTGAAGCCTGCCGTCGCGCCCACGAGTCCGCGGCGCACGTACCCGCTCCAGGCTCCGCTCGTCGTGGCTGCGGCTCGGGCGTTTCCGAACGAAGGCCAGTGGCGCGCGCTTGCCACCGACTCCCGTGGTGAGCCCGTGGTCCAGGGCACGTTCCTGCATGCTGCCGGTACTTCTGCGCCGGTGGCCATCGCGTGGATCAAGCAGTCCGCCGCGCGCTTCGAGCTGCATCCTGGGTATGCGCAGCCTGGCGGCAGTTGGTCGCAGCCGGACATGCTGCCGCGCGATCGGCGCGGTGGGCTTGTCGCCACGTGGAATGGCGGCTTCCTTATGGGTGACTCCGGTGGCGGCTTCTACCTCGACGGGAAGCAGCATGGTCCGCTCGTTCCCGGTGTTGCGGCTGAGGTGTTTCGGCGGGATGGGTCGTTCACGGTTGGTGTGTGGGGTCGTGATGTGACGCTCGGGTCGGACGTCGTCGGGGTGCGGCAGCAGCGGCAGCTGATGGTAGACGGCGGGCGGATCGCTGGGGACATCGACTCGCTGTTCACCTGGGGTGTTACCGATGGCGGTGCCACCTATGTGCGGCGCTCGGGTGTCGGGGTGACTGCTGATGGCGATGTGGTCTTCGCCCTCGGGCCGACGATGTCGCCGCGTTCGCTGGCCACGGCGCTGCAGCGGGCCGGCGCCGTGCGGGCGATGGAGCTCGACATCAACATCAGCTGGCCGTCCTTCATGGCGTATGACTCCTCGGGCAACCCCGGTGATCCGCGTCCCTTCAAGTGGGGTGACTACCCGCGCTCCGCCGAGCGGTACTTCAGTCATTCCGCTCGCGATTTCGTCGCCGTCTACGCGCGCGCCACCGGTGCGCAGGGCGGCGCGTGCGTTGATCCCGCGGGTGTGACGCGTTCGCGGCCGGGTGGCGACACGCTCGGTGGGCCGCTGGCCTGCTGAAGCGGCGGGGTGGGTCCAGTGTGCGCGGTGCGGAGGCGGCAGAATCAGAGTGCTGAGAACGCGAAGCGGCCGCCGTGACCCCCGTCACATCCCCGCCTTCCGAGTGACGGCGTCAAAACCATTAACCCGCGGCAACTAAGCTCTAGGTTATGGCGGAGTACATTTACACCCTGCGCAAGGCGCGCAAGGCCCACGGCGACAAGGTCATCCTCGACGACGTGACCTTGTCGTTCCTGCCGGGGGCGAAGATCGGCGTCGTCGGTCCGAACGGTGCGGGTAAGTCGACCGTGCTGAAGATCATGGCTGGGCTGGAGACGGCGTCGAACGGTGACGCCAACCTCGCCCCTGGCGCCTCCGTCGGCATCCTGCTGCAGGAGCCTCCGCTGGACGAGTCGAAGAACGTGCTGGAGAACGTCCAGGAGGCCGTCAAGGAGACCCTGGACCTGCTCAAGCGGTTCAACGAGATCGCCGAGCAGATGGCCACCGACTACTCCGACGAGCTGCTCGCGGAGATGGGCAAGCTGCAGGACGAGCTGGACCACCGCAATGCCTGGGAGCTGGACTCCCAGATCGAGCAGGCGATGGACGCTCTGCGCTGCCCGCCCGGGGACGCCGACGTCAAGGTGCTCTCCGGTGGCGAGAAGCGGCGGGTGGCGCTGTGCCGGCTGCTGCTGGAGGCGCCGGACCTGCTGCTGCTCGACGAGCCCACCAACCACCTGGACGCCGAGTCGGTGAACTGGCTGGAGCAGCACCTGGAGAAGTACGCCGGGACCGTGGTCGCCGTCACCCACGACCGGTACTTCCTGGACAACGTCGCGCAGTGGATCCTGGAGCTGGACCGCGGCCGGGCCTACCCCTACGAGGGCAACTACTCGACGTACCTGGAGACCAAGGCCTCGCGCATGCGGGTCGAGGGGCAGAAGGACGTCAAGCGGCAGAAGCGCCTGAAGGAAGAGCTGGAGTGGGTTCGCTCCAACGCCAAGGCGCGCCAGGTCAAGAGCAAGGCGCGGCTGGCCCGCTACGAGGAGATGGCCGCTGAGGCGGACAAGATCCGCAAGCTCGACTTCGAGGAGATCCAGATCCCGCCGGGCCCGCGTCTGGGCAGCGTCGTGATCGAGGTCTCCGACCTGGTCAAGGGCTTCGACGACCGGGTCCTGATCGACGACCTGTCCTTCACGCTGCCGCGCAACGGCATCGTGGGCGTCGTCGGTCCGAACGGCGCGGGCAAGACCACGCTGTTCAAGACCATGGTGGGCATGGAGCAGGCGGACGGCGGCTCGGTCAAGATCGGCGAGACCGTCTCGATCTCCTACGTCGACCAGAACCGCGCCGGCATCGACCCGAAGAAGTCGCTGTGGGAGGTCGTCTCCGACGGCCTGGACTACATCAAGGTCGGCCAGGTCGAGATGCCCTCGCGGGCCTACGTCTCGGCGTTCGGCTTCAAGGGCCCGGACCAGCAGAAGCCGGCCGGCGTGCTCTCCGGCGGCGAGCGCAACCGGCTGAACCTGGCGCTGACCCTGAAGCAGGGCGGCAACCTGCTGCTGCTCGACGAGCCGACCAACGACCTGGACGTGGAGACGCTGACGTCCCTGGAGAACGCGCTGCTGGACTTCCCCGGCTGCGCCGTGGTCATCTCCCACGACCGCTGGTTCCTGGACCGGGTCGCCACGCACATCCTGGCGTGGGAGGGCGACTCGAAGTGGTTCTGGTACGAGGGCAACTTCGAGGGCTATGAGAAGAACAAGGCCGAGCGCCTCGGCCCGGAGTCGCTGCGCCCGCACCGCGCCACCTACCGGAAGCTGACGCGCGACTGATGAGCGGCACCGGCCAGACCAGCACAGGCGGCACGACGACCGCCTCCCGCTCCCGGACGGCGCCCCCAGCGCCGGCCGGGCCGGGACGGCGGCATGTCTACCTGTGCCCGCTGCGGTGGTCGGACATGGACGCCTACCAGCACGTGAACAACGTGGTCTACCTCCGGTACCTGGAGGAGGCGCGCGTGGACTGGATGTTCCGCCGCGCCTCCGAGGCCGGGGTGGAGGGCTTCGCCACGTTCGGCACGGTGGTGGCCAAGCACGAGATCGAATACCGGCGCCCGCTGGTCTACCGGCCCGAGCCGGTGCGGGTCGAGGTCTGGGTGACCGCCATCGCGACGGCGAAGTTCACCGTGGCCTACGAGGTCTGCGACGACGATGGCGTCTACGCGACCGCCTCCTCGGTCCTCGTGCCGTTCAACATCGAGGGAAACCACCTGCGGCGGCTGTCGCAGGTCGAGAAGGACTACCTCGCCGAGTACTACACCCCGGTGGAAGCGTGAGCGCGCACGTCTCCGAGCTCCTGCTGGCCGGTGCGGACGAGGCCGCCGACCTCGGCGGATACCTGAGCCGGCTGCTGCGGTTCGACAAGGCGGCGGCGGTGCGGGTCGTGGCCTCGGGCCCGACGGTCGGGGTGTACGGACGGCCGCCGTTCGACGTGCTGACGCTGCGCACGGTCGCTCTCGGCGCCGGCGAGTCCACGGCTCCCGTCGCCGGGGACGCCGATGCCGACACCGATACTGATGCCGACACCGATACTGATGCCGACACCGCCGCCGGAACCGACGCCGACAGCGACATCGCCATCGACCTGGATATCACCGTCTCAGCCGGCGACCTGCTCCACGCGATCGCCGACGACGGCTCGCTGTCCCTGCCCCGGCCGCTGGCCGGCGCGACGTCCTGGACCGGGTTCCTGCCGCCGCGCGTCGGCTGGCAGACGGTCGGCGAGCTGCCGGTCGCGGAGGTGGAGACGGCCGCGCTGGCCGGCATCGCCGAGTTCAAGGAGCGCGCCGAGGCGATCGCAGACCGGGAGCGGACGCGGGTGGCGGTCGACCGCATCGCCGCGGAGATCTGGGACCGGCCGCTGACGTTCGGGCTGCCGGTGCGGGCCGCGCACGCCGCGCGGGCCATGGCGTTCCTCGGGCAGGCGCAGTCGGCGTCGGCCGTGGTGCGGTCGGCGGGCCGGTGGCTGCGGTTGGACGCGCCGTTCGGGACAATAGTGCTGCGGACCGGGTCCGGCCTGCTCGCCTGAGGGTCAGCAGCTCTGTCGGGCCAGCCCTGCCGAGTCAGCCCTTCCAGATCAGCCCTACAAGGTCAGCCCTGCCGCGTGAACCGCAGCTTCACGCTGATCTCGCCCTTGCCGGCCATCATGCCGAGCTGGTTCCACGTCATCTCGAAGTCCGCGCGGACGTAGGGGATCGTCGCGGTCAGGGTGACCGAGTCGCCGCGCTGTTCGGCGTGCGCGATGAAGGTCAGAGGCTTGACGATGTCGCGGACCTTCAGCGTGCCTCGCACCTGGGTCTCGGAGCTGGCTGTGGTCACCGGACCTATGCGGTCCACCACGAACTGGAACGTCGGGTGGCGCTCGACGTCGAAGAAGTCGCCCGAGCGCAGGTGGGTGTCGCGCTTGCCCAGACCGGTGTCGAGCGAGGCGGACTCGACGGTCACGACGCCCTCGCCGGTGCCGTCCTCGTCCAGCACCCCCTCGGCGTGCACGGTCTTGAACACGCCGCGGACCGTGGCCAGTCCCCAGAAGGTCTTGTTCTTGAACGCCACCTCGTGGCCGGAGGGGTCGAGGGTCCACTTCTCGCTCATGACGGGCTCCTTGAAAGCTTGCGGACGGCCGAGCAGATAGGCAACACGCTATCTTCTCGCCAGTAATTATCTAGCTGGCGAGATAGTAGCTCGGTGGCCTATCCTGGTCAACGTGAACGGGACGGATGGGCACAGCGGGGGTGAAGGGACCTGCCCCTCGGTGGCGGACCTGGCGTTGCTTCAGCAGTGGAACCACCTCCAGGGGGCGTTCCGGCGGCTGAACGGGCGCCTGCTCGACGACGTCGAGGCCCGGACCGGCGTGGCGCCCTCGGCCTTCCAGGCGCTGTGGTATCTGGTCAGCAGCCCGGAGTACACGGCGAAGATGAGCCAGCTCTCGGCGATCCTCGGCTTCTCCACGGCCGGCACGACCAAGGTCGCGGACCGCCTCGCCGAGGCCGGGATGATCGAGCGCGGGCCCTCAGCCGCCGACCGCCGGGTGATCCTGGTGACGCTGACCGACCACGGGTTCGAAGTCGCCAGCGAGGCGATCCGGACCTTCTTGGCGGCGCTGCGTGAGCGCGCGGTCGGGCCGATGGGGGCGGACGGGTTCGCAGCGCTGGTGGAGTCGGTGGTCGGGCTGGATCCTGGGAGCGGCGGGGAGTGCTAGAAGGCGTCAGGCGAGGCTGACGGGTATCAGGTATCAGTAGTCCGTGACCAGCTGGGTTGGTCAGCGGTGGTCGGCGGAGATCAGCGAAGATCAGGCGGACAGCTGACTGCCATCCGCTACGTGGTTGCCATCCGCTACCCGGCCGCCTGAGCCTTCCGCTGCCGCTTCGCCAAAGGCATCAGCGCCATGTCCTCCGCGCTGACCTTCAGTCCTTTGTACCCGTAGCCGCGCTCGTCGAGCCACTGCTCGGCCTTGGTCCGCGCGCTCTCGCCGGCGGCGGCGATGTCCTCCTCGCGCTCGCCGTGCTCCAGGTAGCGGAACGTGAAGAACGGCCGCATCGCCAGGTCATACGTCAGGTGCCCCTCCGCGGTGAACGCCGCGTTCAGCACGTCGTGCTCCGCCGCGTCGGCGAGCAGGGCGGTGCGCTGGTCCTCGGTCAGGGCGTCGAAGGAGCCGCGGACCATGACCCGGAAGGTGCGTTCGTTCATGGCGCCGACCTTAAACCGGCGCGGCCGGCGCCACGAATGGGTTTCTACTCCGCGTTGACCATGCTGTGCGCCGCGCGGAGCAGGTAGTCCCACAGCTCCGCCGCGTACAGGGGCGGCAGTTCCAGTTCGTCCACCGCGACCCGCATGTGGGTCAGCCATGCGTCGCGCGCGGCCGGGTCCACCTTGAAGGGGAAGTGGCGCATGCGCAGGCGCGGATGCCCGCGCTGCTCCGAGTATGTCGTGGGGCCGCCCCAGTACTGCTCCAGGAACATGCGCAGGCGTTCCTCGGCAGGTTCGAGGTCCTCCTCGGGATACATCGGCCGCAGTAGGGGGTCGGTCGCTACGCCTTCGTAGAAGCGCGCGACCAGCTTCCGGAAGGTCGGCGCGCCGCCGACCGCCTCGTAGAACGTGACGGGTTCCTCGCGATCACTCACCCGACCATCTTCCCACCGCGCGCGGAGCGGGTTCTATGCTTCATCCATGCCGGGGGACTCAAAAGCGCTGGATACGGGGTTCGCGAAAGCATCACATGCGGTCGGTCCCCCGGAACTCCAGCTGCCGCCACCGCGCTTAGCGCCGCTCCCGGCCGGTCCGTCGGATTCAGAGGAAGACGCCTCACAGGGCGGAAACGCTATAGCGAATTCCTCTCTAGAGGACTCGCAGTACGTCTTACCTAGACGCACCAGAACGGAACCCCCCAGCAAGGTCGCCCGCGCCGCCCCCTGGCTCATAGCCTCCGGCGCCTTCGTCCTGTACGCACTGATCTCGATACTCCGCTACGAGCGCCGTGAGTCGATGTCCTGGGACCTGGGCATCTTCACCGAAGCAGTCCGCGGCTACGCGCACTTCCAAGCACCGATGGTCGGCATCCGCGGTCAGGAGATGAACCTCCTGGGCGACCACTGGCATCCGATCCTGATGCTCCTGGCACCGTTCTTCCGCGTCTTCCCCTCGCCGGTCACTCTCCTGGTGGCGCAGTCCGTACTCCTCGCACTGCCCGCCGTACCGCTCACACGGACTGCGATGGACCTTGTGGGCCGCTACCAGGGATACGCCATAGGAATCGCCTACGGCTTGTCCTGGGGCGTCGTCCAGGCCGCGAACTTCGACTTCCATGAGGTCTCCTTCGCGGTCCCCCCTATAGCGTTCAGCCTCTGCGCGTATATACGCGGCGAATACCGCAAAACCATCCTGTGGGCGCTACCGCTCCTGTTCGTCAAAGAAGACCTCGCGCTGCTCGTCCCGATCATCATCGCGATGGTCATAGCCCGCACCGGCTTCCCACGACGCACTGTCGTCCAAGCCGGTGTCCTCGCCTGTGGGGTCGCCCTAGGAGCGCTGACGACCTCGTTCCTCGTCAAGATCGTCATACCGCGCTTCAACCCGAACGGCGTCTACGAGTACTGGAACGAGGGCGGCTGCCTTGACCCCAAACTCCACAGCGGCGTTGGGAAGCTCCTCACCTGTGTTCCCCAACAGTTCGTGAACGGACTCGGCGACAAGGAGAGCACGGTGCTGATGACCCTGCTCCCGGTCGCCTTCATCGCCTTGCGCTCCCCGCTGGCCCTGCTGGCGGTCCCGGCGCTGGTGGCCCGGTTCGTCAACGTCATGCCGTCCTACTGGGGCACGAACTTCCACTACAGCGTCGTCCCGATGGTCGTGGTCTTCGCCGCCGCGATCCACGGCCTGGTCCTGATGAAGGAATCCCGGGAACGCGAAGCCGCTCACCCGAGCCGCTTTCCCGAACCCAAGTCCTGGCTGCGCACCATCGGCGACGCCCAGGTCAAGCACGGCGCCGTCGCCATGCTCGCGGTCGCCGCCGCGCTGACGCAGTCCTTCCCGCTCCAGGACCTGCTGCACCACCAGACCTGGTACCCCAGCCCGCGCGCCAAGGCGATCAAGCGTGCCGAAGCCGCGATCCCGTCGAACGTCACCGTCGAGACCACGGTCGAGATGCTGCCCGCGCTCGCCGCGCGCGACGAGACGCTGTGGATCGGCAACGCGAACATCGTCGTGCCGCCCGACTACGTGGCCTTCGACATCGACCGCGCGGGGTGGGGCGGGCAGGCCACGGCGCAGGACTTCGTCGTCGCGCGGCACCCCGGCTACTCCTACCAGGAGGTGTTCGCCGACACGGCGGACAACGTGTTCGTGTTCAAACGGACTGGCTGAGCACGCCCGCCGACCGCGTGAGAGGATCGCGTCAGGAGCTTTCGACTGTTGCAAGGAAGAAGGTAGGGACACCCATGGCGACTACTCGTAAGGCCGACACGCACTGGGAGGGCAGCCTCCTCGACGGCAAGGGCAACGTCACGCTGGCCTCGTCGAAAAGCGGGACCTTCGACGTCACCTGGGCGTCGCGCGCGACCGACGAGGCCAAGGAGACCAGCCCCGAAGAGCTGATCGCCGCCGCGCACGCCACCTGCTACTCGATGGCGCTCTCGCACGGCCTGGCCGGCGCCGGGACCCCGCCGAACAGCGTCGACACCCACGCCGAGGTCGACTTCCAGCCCGGCGAGGGCATCACCGGCATCCGCCTCGTGGTCCGCGCGGACGTGCCCGGCCTGAGCGCCGAGGACTTCCAGGCCGCCGCCGAGAACGCCAAGGCGAACTGCCCGGTGTCCAAGGCGCTGGCTGCCGTCCCGTCGATCACCCTGGACGCCGCGCTCGTCTGAGCTCGTCTGAGTTCGTCCAGTGGTTCGTTCGCCGGTGCGTTCGCCGCACGCATGACTGAGGTCCCTGTCTCAGCGACAGGGACCTCAGCCATCTCAGGAGACGAACTCCGGCGTGCCGGGGTCCGTACATCTCGGCGGCTACCGCCGGGCCAGCTCGTCCAGCCCCAGCAGCACCGCGCCCTGGATCGGCCGGTCGGTGGTCAAGGTGAGCACCGCCTTCGGCGCCCGCGCCGCGAACCGCCGCTCGATCCCGGCCGTCAGCAGCGGCTGGCGCGCCCGCAGGACCCCGCCGCCGAGCACCACCTCGACCTCGGCGTCCATCAGGTCCAGCCGGCCCATCGCGGCGAAGGCGAAGGCGCACACCTCGTCGGCCAGCCGCTCCACGATCGACAGCGCCACCTCGTCGCCGAGCCCGGCGACCTCGAACACCAGCGGCGCCAGCTCCCCGAACCGGTCGTCGGCGATCCGCCCGAAGTGGATCGACTCCACCAGCTCGGCCATCGAGGCGCAGCCGAAGTACTCGGCCACCGCCTTGCGCAGCACGGTCGGCGCGCCGCGGCCGTCCTCGGCGCGCACCGCGAACCAGTGCGCGGTCTCGCCGATACCCGGTCCGCCGCCCCAGTCGCCGGAGACTGTGCCGATCGCCGGGAAGCGCGCGTGCCGGCCGTCGGGCGCTATGCCGACGCAGTTCATGCCCGCGCCGCAGACCACGGCGACACCCCACGGCCGCGACGTCCCGGACCGCATCAGCGCGAACGAGTCGTTGTCCACGATGGTGCGCTCGGCCCAGCCGCGCGCGGCGAACTCCGCGGTCAGCGCCTCGACCTCGACCGGGAAGTCGGCGCCGGCGACGTAGGCGGCGAGCAGCTCGGCCAGCGGCTCGTCCGCCGCCAGCCCCAGCTCGGCGCGGATCAGCGCCACGCCCTGCCCGGCCACCGAGACCGCGCCGGCCATGCCGTCCAGGTGCGGCGTGAAGCCGCCGACCTGCACGCAGGCCAGGACCGTGCCGTCCGCCGCCGCCAGTGCCACTTCTGTCTTGCTGTTCCCGCCGTCGATCGCCAGGACGGCCGCCCGGGTCACGCCCACGGCAGGAAGCTGCGGTTCTTGGCGACCAGGGAGTCGGCCAGCTTGTCCGCCAGGTCCGCCTGACCGATCAGGGGGTGCGCGAGCAGGGCGGTGCGGACCCGCTCCACGCCGCCCTTGATCGCGGCCTCCACGGCCAGCTCCTCGTAGGCGGAAACGTGTCCGATGAGCCCGCGGTACAGCGGCTCGATCGGCGCGCGCAACGGCGCCGGGCGCACCCCGGAGGCGTCGACGATCGCCGGGACCTCGATCACCGCGTCGTCGGCCAGGAAGGGGAAGGTGCCCGCGTTGCGGACGTTGACGACCAATTCTTCGCCGAGGTCGCCGTGCAGCGAGGCCAGCAGCTCGACTGCCGCCTCGGAGTAGAACGCCCCGCCGCGCTTGCTCAGCGCCTCCGGCTTGGTGTCCAGCGTCGGGTCCGCGTACTGCGCCAGGAGTTCGGCCTCGACCGCGGCGACCGCCTTGGCGCGGTTCTCGCCCTTGGCGACCTGGTCGATCTGCTCCTTCACCACGATGTCGTGGGCGTAGAAGTAGCGCAGGTAGTAGGAGGGGATCGCGGCGAGCCGCTGGATCAGCTCGGCCGGCAGCTCGATGTCGTGCGAGATCTCCTCGAGCGACTCGCTGAGGTACTTCGGCAGGAAGTCCTCGCCGTCGAGGTAGAAGCCGCGCTCCCAGGTCAGGTGGTTGAGACCGACGTGGTCGAGCTTGATGCGCGAGGGCTGCACGCCCAGGTGCGCGGCGGCGCGGCGCTGGAAGCCGATGGCCACGTTGCACAGCCCGACGGCGCGGTGCCCGGCGTCCAGCAGCGCGCGGGTGACGATACCGACCGGGTTGGTGAAGTCGATGATCCAGGCCTGCGGGGCTATTCGCCGGACGCGCTCGGCGATGTCCAGCACCACCGGCACGGTCCGCAGCGCCTTGGCGAAGCCGCCGGCGCCGGTGGTCTCCTGGCCGACGCAGCAGAACTCCAGCGGGAACGTCTCATCGACGTTCCGGATCGTCTGACCGCCGACCCGCAGCTGGATGAGCACCGCGTCCGCACCCTCGATGCCGGACTCCAGCTCGGTGTGCGTGGTGACGGTGCCGGGATGCCCCTGCTTGGCGAAGATCCGGCGGGCCAGCCCGCCGATCAGCTCCACCCGGTCCGCGGCCGGGTCGATCAAGGCGAGCTCGGTGAGCGGCAGGGTGTCGCGCAGCCGTGCGAAGCCGTCCACCAGCTCCGGCGTATACGTCGATCCTCCGCCTACGACGGCGAGTTTCATATCAGGCTCCTGTCCCGGTCCAAACGTCCATGCACGGCTACACCCCGCGGTTGAAGAGGTCTTCGCGCACCGTCCGCAGCGCCGCGTGGATGGCTCCGGCCAGGACCGGGTTGCCCTCCACGGTGGACACCGCGAGCGTGGGGCGGGGGACCGCCACGGCGTGCAGCTCGTGCGTGATCAGGTCTTTGAGGAGGTCGCCGCCGGCGCGCAGGGTGCCGCCGGACAGGACCACGAGTGAGGGGTCCAGGACCGCCAGGACCGGGGCGAGCCCGCGCGCCGCGCGCCGGGCCAGGGTGGTGAGTATCTCGGTGCTGCCGGTCTCCACCGCGCGCCGGACGGCCTCGGAGTGGTCGTCGACGCGGATGCCGTGCTCACGGGCCAGGTGCAGGACCGCGGGGCGGCCGGCGATGTTCTGGAAGGTGTTCTTCACCGGTTTGGGCGAGCGCGTCAGCGGGTCCTGCGGATCCAGGGCGACCGGCATGTAGCCGATCTCGCCGGCGCCGCCGGTCGCGCCGCGAACGAAGCGGCCGTCCTGCACGATCGCCAGCCCGATGCCGTTGCCCATCCAGAACACGACGAAGTCGTCGGCGCCGCGGGCCTGGCCCAGGTGCTGCTCGGCGATGGCGGCGAGGTTGACGTCGTTCTCCACCTCGACCCGCACGCCCAGCAGCTCGCGCAGCCGGGACAGGTTGCCGCCGTGCCAGCCGGGCAGGTCGCGGGCGAAGCCGAGCTGGCCGGTCTGCGGATGCGGGGCGCCGGGCACGCCGATCACCACGTGCCGCACCGCTTCGGGGGCGACCCCGGCGGCCTCGGCGGCGCCGTGCAGCGCGTCGCGGACCCGCTCCACGCTGCCGGCCGCGGTCCGGCCGACGACCGGGACCTCGAACTCGCCGGCCACCTCGCCGGCCAGGTCGGCGACGGCGGCGGTGACCCGGGTGTGGGTGACGTCGACCCCGCCGGCGTGGCCGGCGGCCGGATTCACCGCGTACAGCTGCGCGCTGGGTCCGGGTCCGCCGGCGGCGGTGCCGGCGGCGACGATCAGGTCGGCGGTCAGCAGCCGGTCGACCAGTTGGCTGGCGGTGGGCTTGGACAGCCCGGTCAGCGCGCCGATGCGCGTACGGGTCAGCGGACCGTGCTCGAGGAGCAGCTCCAGCGCCGAGCGGTCGTTGATCGACCGCAGCAGGCGGGGGGTGCCGGGGGTGGTGTCGGGATTGGCCACGGCGGCATTCTCCTCCCCGCTCCCCGGTGCCGGTGGGCATCTATTAGGAAAGTTTACTAACGAAAAGGCAGGTTAGCGGTCCCGTCCCCACCCGTCAAGAGTGTGCCCGCCGACGGCGCCGATCAGGGCCGGATCCAGACCGGATCAGACCGGATCAGGCCGGGTCAGGCCGGCCCGGTCCCGCCCGCCGGCCGGGCCGCGGCGGTCCAGCCCGACCACTTCGCGACCGTCACCACGACCTGCGGACCGGCCGGCGGCGCCGCGTCGTGCTGCGGGTACTTCCGCCGGAACGCGGCGAGCACCTCCGGCGTCAGAGGGCTGACGCGGGCGGTGCCGTCGGCGCGGGCCCACCACAGCGCGTTCCAGTCGGCGTCGTAGTGCTCCGCCAACAAGGAGACGTACGGGTTCGCCGCGATGTTCCGCAAGCGCTTCAGATCCGTGCTGCGCTTGGGCTTGTGGTCCACCACCAGCGCCAGGCTGTCACCGATCGCCGCGAAGACTACCGGTACCAGGTGAGGGACGCCTGAAGCGTCCGCGGTGGCCAGGACGGCGTGCGGCTGGGACAGGAAAGTGGCGCGGGCTTGCTCGGGAGTCATGCTCCCATCACAACAGGCCCTGGGCCATCGCCTTCGTCACCGCGGCCGTGCGGTCGTCCACGCCGAGCTTGCCGAACGCCCGGACCAGGTGCGTCTTCACCGTCGCCTCGCTGATGAACAGCTCGCGGCCGATCTCGGCGTTCGCCAGTCCGCGGGCGACCAGCGCCAGCACCTCGCGCTCGCGCGGCGTCAGCGGCTGCGCGGCGGGCTGGCGCAGGCGGCTGACGAGCTTGGCGGCCACCGCCGGCGCCAGGACCGTCTCGCCGCGCGCGGCCAGCCGCACCGCCTCGGCCAGGTCCGCACGCGGGGTGTCCTTGAGCAGGTAGCCGGTCGCGCCGGCCTCGACCGCCCGGACGATGTCGGCGTCGGTGTCGTAGGTGGTCAGGATCAGCACCCTGATCGCCGGGGCGGCGGCGGCCAGCCGCGCGGTGGCCTCGACGCCGTCCACGCCGGCCATGCGCAGGTCCATCAGCACCACGTCCGGCACCAGCTCCAGCGCCAGGCGCACGGCCTCGGCGCCGTCGGCGGCCTCGGCGACCACGTCCAGGTCCGGTTCGGCGGCCAGCATGCCGGTCAGCCCGGCGCGGACCACCGGGTGGTCGTCCACGATCAGGACTCGGAGATTCCCGGCCTGCTCACTCATAGGGCACCTCCGCCTCGACGCGCGTCCCGGCGCCGGGCGCACTGGTGATCGTCAGCTCGCCGCCGACCTGTTCCACACGCTCGCGCATCGAGCGCATCCCGAAGCCGCCGCAGGGCGCCTCGGGCATCCCGACGCCGTCGTCCTCGACGGCCAGCGTCAGCCGGTCGGCGCCGTACGTCAGCCACACCGTGACCGACGCCGCCCGCGCGTGCTTGCGGACGTTCGCCAGCGCCTCCTGCGCCACCCGCAGCGTCACCACCTGCACGGTGGCGGTCAGCGTCCGCGCGCTCCCGCCGATGTCGACCGAGGTCGCCATCCCCAGCTCCTCCCCGATCCGTGCCGCCGCGCGCTGCAACGCCGCGTCCAGCGGGAGCCCGGCGGTCGGGTCGCCGCCTATCAGGGCCCTGGCCTCGGCGAGGTTCTCGCGCGCGGTGCGGGCGGCCAGGTCCAGGCGCTCGCGGGTGGTCGCCGGATCGGTGTCCAGCGTCGCCTCGGCGGCCTGGACCAGCATCAGCAGGCTGGTGAAGCCCTGCGCCAGCGTGTCGTGGATCTCCCGGGCCAGCCGCTCGCGCTCCTCGCGGACCCCGGCCTCGTGGTGGGCCCGCTCGAGCTCGGCGCGGGTCGCCTCCAGCTCGCGGATCAGCGCGCCGCGCCGGTCGTGGTCGTTCAGCATCTCGCCGAAGAACAGGCCGATGAACAGGTTGAACAACAACGCCCCGACCGCGGTCAGACCCCAGGCGACCAGGTCTCCGCTGGTGAAGCCGTCGCTCGCGGCGATCGGGAAGGTGAGCACCGCGGCAGCCGCCGCCAGGATCGCGATGCCCCGGGCCCGGAAGCCGGCCAGCGGGGCGAACTGCGAGAGCACGACGCTGGACATGTAGATCAGGCTCAGGTCCGCCCACACCATGGCGAAGCAGAGCGTGCACACGATCGCCAGGTGGTAGTACACGGCGCGCGGGTTGCCGCGGTCGAGCAGCCATCGGTGCTGCAGCAGCAGGTAGGACAGCGACATCCCGGCCAGCGCGCCGTAGAGCCATACCGGCTTGTGCTCCACCGCGACCAGCACCACGCTGATCGCCAGCCCGAAGTGCCATCCGACCGCCCACCAGCGCGCGATGCGCTTCCAGGACTGGAAGGAGGCGCGGGCGTCTTGCGCGATGGTGTCGCTGACCGGGGTGTCGGCGCCAGCGCCAGCGTGCGGCTCGGCGCTGCGGGCATCGTGACGAGCATCGCTCCGGGCGTCCTGAACCGGCGCCGCGGCAACCGGCGCGGCAGCCACCGCGGACGCCGGGACGGCGGCCCGGCCCTCGGGCCCGACCGCCGTAGCGGGCTGGATCACCCGTCGTCCCTTCCCCGCCACGTGAACGTCTTCAGACACAGCATCAAGCCGACCACACACCAGGCCGCCAGCACCAGAGCAAGTCGTCCGTGCTCCCAGGACTGCGCGGGCTCGGAGTATTTGAAGGAGTCGGGCAGGAACACCGAGCGCATCCCCTGGCACAGCCACTTGATCGGGAACACCGCCCCGACCTGCTGAACCGGCTTGGGCAGCTGCGAGAACACGATGAACACCCCCGAGATGAACTGCAGCACCATGACCGGCAGCCACACGATCGCGCTGCCGTTCTCGGAGCGGATGAGCCCGCTCATCCCGATCCCCAGCAGGCTGCAGGCGGTGCAGCCGAGCAGCAGCACCCACGTGAAGGTCAGCCAGGGCCCGACGGAGGTCGGCAGCTTCAATCCCATCACCGTCACCCCGACCAGCAGCATCACGGCGACCTGCGCGACCGTCGCGGCCAGCACCGAGGCGACCTTGCCCAGGAAGTACGAGGCGGCCGGCATCGGCGTGGTCCGCAGCCGCTTCAGCGCCTTGGTGTGCCGTTCGGCGGCCACCTGGTAGGCGAGGTTCTGCAGCGCGCCGTTGATGACGCACATGCCGGTCATCCCGGTCACGTAGACCTGCTGGTAGGTCGCGCTCGTCCCCTCGATGTCGCCGCGGAAGATCGACCCGAACAGCAGCAGCATCACCACCGGCACCGCGAAGGTGTAGATCAGCAGCCCGGTGTTGCGCCTGAGCTGCACCACCTCGATCACCATCCGGATCCGCCCGATCCGCCAGATCTCGCTCAGCGTGGCGCGCTGCCGTCCCATGGCCTCAGTCGTCCCCTCCGCGGCTTTCGCCGTCTCGACTGACTGCCCGGCCGTCCGGCCCGCCGCCTGCTCCGCCACGGCCTGTCCCGTCGTCATCGCGCTCATCGCGCACTCCCCTCCTGCGCCCCGATCAGTCCCAGATAGATGTCCTCCAGCGACGGCCGCACCACCGCCAGCCCCGGGATCTCGCCCCGGAACAGCGTCGAGAGCTCCGCGACGAAGCGTGTCGGCTCCGCGGTGTGCTCCTCACAGCGCCGGCCGTCCTCCTCCCACGACACGATCGCCTTGGCCCGGTCCCGCCCGCCGAGCCGCTCCGGCGCGTTCACCTCGACCAGGCGGCCCCGCGCCAGCACGCCGACCCGGTCGGCGAGCGCCTCGGCCTCGTCCAGGTAGTGCGTGGTGAGCAGGATCGTTGTCCCGGCGGTGCGCAGCGAACGGATCAGCTCCCAGAACTGCCGCCGGGCGGCCGGGTCGAAGCCGGTCGTCGGCTCGTCCAGGAACAGCAGCTCCGGGCCGCCGATGATGCCGAGCGCCACGTCCAGGCGCCGCCGCTGGCCGCCGGACAGCCGCGAGGTGAGGGTGCGGGTCTGCTCGGTGAGCCCGACCGCCGCGATCACCTCCTCCGGGTCGCGGTGCGCCGGGTAGTAGGCGCCGAACTGCCGCACGGCCTCCCCGACCCGCAGCATCGTGAAGTCCTTGGCCTCCTGCAGCACGACCCCGATCCGGGCCCGCCACCGCTGGTCGGCGTGCGCCGGGTCCACGCCCAGCACCGACACCTCGCCGCCGTCGCGCCCCCGCAACCCCTCCAGGATCTCCACGGCGGTGCTCTTGCCCGCGCCGTTCGGTCCCAGCAGCGCGAAGACCTCGCCGGCGGCGACGTCCAGATCGACGCCGGCGAGCGCCTCGGCGTCCCCGTAGTTCTTGCGCAATCCCCTGACGCGCAGTGCTGTGGTCATGCCTCCACAGTGGCCGCCGAGGCGGTTCCGGCATGAGGTGCTACCGATGGAACCCCGCGTCCATCGGTCGATGGACTCTTCAGGGGTTGATGGTAGGCGCCGGCACCGTTCCGCCCCGCCGCAAGCCGTCCTCGGCGCCGTTCGTCCCGCTGGCCGCGGTGAGGCCGACCTTGACCCCGGCCTCGTCGAACGCCGCGAGCAGCCGGTAGCGCAGTTCCCGCGCGACCTCCGAGCTGGTGCGCGGAGCGGTGCGCATGCTGACGCGCATCATCATGTGGTCGCCCTCGATGGACTCGATGCCGGCGATGGTCGGCGCCTCCGACAGGAAGCTGGCCTTCCACAGCGGGTCCTCGAAGAGCTGGTGCGCGGTCTCGACCATGATGTCGCTGACCCGCGAGGGGTTCTCGGTGTAGGCGACCGGGACGTCCACGATGGCGCGCGCGTGCCCCTGCGACTGGTTGCCGATCCGCTTGACCGTGCCGTTGCGGACGTACCAGACTACGCCGTCGATGTCGCGCAGCTGGGTGATCCGCAGCCCGACCTCCTCCACGGTGCCCCGGGCGTCGCCGGCGTCGATGAAGTCGCCGACCCCGTACTGGTCCTCCATGATCATGAAGATCCCGGCGAGCAGGTCGGTGACCACGTCGCGGGCGCCGAAGCCGATCGCCACCGACAGGCCGCCGACCGAGGCCAGGATCGGCCCGGTCGAGATGTCCAGCTGGTCGATGATCATCAGCGCCGCGACGATCATGATGGCGACGCTGGCGATGCTGCCCAGCACGCCGCCGAGGGCGCGGGTGCGCTGCATCCGCCGCTCGGCACCCATCAGGAGGCCGGCCTCCAGGAACCGCCCCGGCTTGGTCTCGGCGCGCACCGCGGCCTTCTCCACGGCCCGGCGGATGAAGGTCCGGGTGACGTTCCGGAGGACCATCGCCACGATGATGATCGCGACGATGGCGATCGCGTGGGAGACGATCAGGCCCGAGTGATCGCTGAACCAGTTGCTCACGTGTTTCGCCTTGTCACTGAGCGAGGTGGTCGGAGTGACCGACGGCGGGCTCGGCGCCGGGCTCTTGGATGCCAGGACGATAGCTGAAACTGCGGACACGGGGTACGGGGCCTCACGGACTCATTTGAAAGACGTACTTAAACATCGCCACATTAGAGGATCCGCGTGTGCGGCCGTACCTCGTTCGCGATCAATGCCAGCTGATCCAAGTCGTCGAGATCGAAGGTGCGCAGGTAGACGCGCTGCGCCCCGACGGAGTGATATTCGCCAAGTTTTTCGACGAGTTGGTCGGGCGTCAGCCGCAGCACCATCTGGTTCGCGGCGGCCTTCCCGCTGATCGCCTCGGCGCGGCGCGCGATCTCCGCATCGGTCCTTCCGCAGGCCACGACCATGGTCACGGACAGTGTCAAGGTGTCCGGATCGCGCCCGATCGCCTCGCACGCCTCCCGCACCCGGACATAGCTGTCCGCGACCTGATCCGAGGGCCGGAAGTTCGAGTTGTATTCGGAGGCGTACGTCGCGGCCAGTCTCGGCGTCCGCTTCGGCCCGCGACCGCCGACGATGATCGGCGGATGCGGACTCTGCGCCGGCTTGGGGAGCGCGGGGGAGTCGCTGAGTTCGTAGTGCGCGCCCTTGAACGAGTACGTCTGGCCGGCAGGCGTGCTCCAGAGCCCTCTGATGATCTGAAGCTGCTCCTCGAGGAGGTCGAACCTGTTGTCCGGGAACGGAATCCCGTAAGCCGAGTGCTCAGCCGCGTCCCAGCCGGTGCCCAAACCCAGCTCGATCCGCCCGCCGGACATCTGGTCCACCTGAGCGACCTGGATCGCCAGCGGCCCGGGCAGCCGGAACGTCACCGGCGTGACCAGCGAGCCCAGCCGGATCCGCGACGTCTCGCGCGCCAGCCCGGCCAGCGTGGTCCAGCAGTCGGTCGGACCCGGCAGCCCGTCCGCGGCGCCCCCGGCGCGGTAGTGGTCGGAGCGGAAGAAGCCGTCGAAGCCCAGCTCCTCGGCGGCGCGGGCGACCCGCAGCAGGGCGTCGTAGGAGGCGCCCTGCTGCGGTTCGGTGAGTATTCGAAGATCCATAAGGGTCAGACTGGCATGGCTCGCGGTGTCAGTTCGAGTTCGAGCTGTGCGGCCAGGAAGCCCCACATGTCGGCGTAGACGCCTACCGTTTTGGAGACGCTGCGGGCGGCGTGGCCGGCCTCGCGCTCCGCGCGGAACAGCACCGGACGCTCCGTGATCGGCGCCGAGGTGGCGTGCTGGAGGGCGGCGGCGAGTTTGCGGGCGTGCAGCGGGTCGACCCGGCTGTCGCTGTCGAAGACGGCGAACAGCGTCGCCGGATACGCGGTGCCCTCGTGCACGTTGTGGTACGGCGAGTACGCGATCAGCCAGCCGAACTGCTCGGGGTCCTCGACAGTGCCGTACTCCTCGTTCCAGGTGATGCCGAGGCCGTGCTGTTCATAGCGGATCATGTCCAGCAGCGGCGCCCAGCAGACCACGGCCGCGTACTTCTCAGGGTGCTGGGTCAGCGCCACGCCGACCAGCAGCCCGCCGTTGGAACCGCCGAAGATCCCGAGCTGCGCGCGGGTGGTGACGCCGTTGTCGACCAGCCAGTCGCCGGCGGCGTGGAAGTCGTCGTAGACGTTCTGCTTGTTCTCCATCATCCCGGCGCGGTGCCACTCCTCGCCTTCCTCGGACCCGCCCCGCAGGTTCGCGACGGCGTAGACGCCGCCTGCTGCGACCCAGGCCAGGATGCGGGCGCTGTAGGCCGGGGTCTGCGGGATGTTGAAGCCGCCGTAGCCGTAGAGGATCGTCGGCTTGGGACCGGTGCTTTCCTCGCTGCCCTCGATGACGAACATCCGCACCTCAGTACCGTCCTTGGAGGCGTACGTGACCTGCCGTGTGCGGACCTGCGGGATCTCCACCTCGGCCGGCGGCCGCTCCCACAGCGCGGTCTGGCCGGTGCGGGCGTCGAAGTGGTGGATCTGCACCGGAGTGGTGAAGTCGGTGTAGCCGAACCACAGCTCGTGGCCGCGCTCGGGCCGGGTGCTCAGCCCATACAGCGTCCCCAGCCCCGGCAGCGCGATCTCGCCGATCTTCTCGCCGGTGCGGGCGTCGTGCAGCGCCAGCTCGCCGACCGCGTGCCGGGTGCGGGCCACGACCAGCAGCGGCCGCTCCAACTCCGGGCCGTCCAGCAGCGCGTAGGAGTCCAGGACCGCCTCGGGGTCCTCAGGGACCAGCTCTCGCCAGTTCTCATAGGCGAGATCACCGACCGCGGCCACGCAGATCCGGCCGCGCGGGGCGTCCCGGTCGGTCCACACCAGGACACTGCCGGCCAGCGGGGAGTCGGGCGCGCAGATCTCGATCGAGGTCTGGTTGTCGAGCCCGACCTGGACCGGGGACAGCACGGGGCGCTCGGGGGAGCTCGCGGTCAGATCGGCGAGATAGAGGTCGTTGCGCGGAGCCGTCCCGGGGTAGGTCTCCACCTTCAGCCAGCGGCCGTCGAGGGTCACCGAGATCCCGAAGTAGCTGGTCTTCGGCTGGCCCGCGCCGAAGATCTCGACGTCCTCGACCTCGGGATCGGTCCCGACCTTGTGCAGCTTCACCCGCCGGTGGAACTGTTGCTCCCCCTCGGGAACGGTGTCGGGGTGCGGCTTGCGGACGTAGTAGTAGGCCTCGCCGCCGGGCAGCCAGGCCACCGGCGTGTACCGGGCGCGGGTGATCGGGCCTTCGAGGCGCTCCAGTGTGCCGACGTCGATCACATAGACGGCCGACTCCTCGGTCCCGCCCTCCGAGAGCTGATAGGCGAGGCGGTCGCCTTCCTTCGAGGGCTGCCAGCCGTCCAACGTCGTGGTGCCGGAGGGGTCCAGCGCCATCGGGTCGACCAGTACCCGCTCGGTTCCGTCCGCCTCCACAGCGAGCAGCACCGCGTGCTCCTGCTCCGGCAGCCGCCGGGTCAGGAAACGGCGCTCGCCGCGCCAGGAGGGCGCCGAGACGTCGCCGGTGCCCATCAGCTCGGTCATCCGCTCGGCGAACCTCTGGGTGGCCGGCCAGCCCTCGCGCGCGGCGGAGAACAGCGCCTCCTGGGATTCGCTCCAGGCCACGGTCCGCGGATCCCGCGGGTCCTCGAGCCAGCGGTAGGGGTCGGGGACGTCGCGGCCATGCAGGCGATCTGCCACGGTGAGGCGCTCTGCCTGCGGGTATACAAAAGACGGCATGCCTCAGAACACTATGTCTTGTGGTCGATCTGTGTTAACCCGCTCGTGACACATGATTTTGAAGATGTGCGTGAAATCTGGTAGCGCGGGAACCACAACAGCGGACAGACTGGATCTACCCGTGAGCCGATCCGCGGACACGCACTCCGACATGCGCTGATGTGTCAGCTGAGGCATCAGTCGTTCGCCGGGTGCACTGGAGGCGGAGCGGAAACGTTAGCTCCGGCGCGAGCCACGCGTCGGACTCGGTCAGGAGGCCACCAGTGCCGCACGCACTTCTTTTGAACGCTTCATATGAGCCGTTATGCGTCGTGAGCCAACGCCGCGCAGTGGTTCTGATCCTCAGCGACAAGGCCGTCACCCTTGAGGGATCCGGCGACCTGCTCCACGCGGCCACCTGGTCGATGCCCGCGCCTTCGGTGATCCGGCTCACCCGCTACATCCGGGTGCCGAACCGCCGGGCGGTGCCCTTGACGCGCCGTGCCATCTTCGCTCGCGACGGCGGCCGGTGTGTCTACTGCGACGCGCCCGCGACCAGCATCGACCATGTGATCCCGCGTTCGCGCGGCGGACAGCACGCCTGGGACAACGTCGTCTCCGCCTGCCGCCGCTGCAACCATGTGAAGGCGGACCGTCCGCTGCCGGACCTGGGGTGGCGCATGCGCCGGGCCCCGGCACAGCCGGCCGGTTCGGCTTGGCGGATCCTGTCCTCAGGAAGACAAGATCCGCGCTGGTCGCCTTATCTCGAGGCGTATGGCGGGGAGCCCAAAGGGCTCGGGGTGGACGGTGCTTTCGCGGCCGCCTGACCTGATCTCCAGGACCTGTACCGCTTGAAGGGCCGCCCCCGGTTCGCCGGGGGCGGCCCTGCTTTTCGAGCGTGAGACCACGTCAGATACCGTGGGATTGTGAAACCACCGACCACCCCCGAAGCGCGGACGCGCCGGGCGTTGCGTACGGCGACTCTCGGCTCGCTGGCGGCGGTGCCCCTGCTGCTGGCGTCCCCGGCGTTCGCCCTGCACCGGGACGCGGGCGACGACCCCGGCCAGGGCATGTCCGCCGTCGCCACCATCCTCGTGTACATCGGCATCCCGGCTGCGGTCTTCTGCGTCATCGCGCTGCTGGTGCTCGCCCCCTCGATCGCCCGCGGCAACCGCTACCGGCCGCACCAGCTCAGCTGGTGGGCCTCGCCGGTCTGGTTCGGCGGCCCGCGCGAGGAGCACGGCGGGTCCGGCGAGCGCGCGCTGACCGGGACCTCGCTCAAGGAGCTCACGGCCTACTCCGAGGCCCAGACCGAGGGAGGCGCCAGTGCCCGCTGGTGACGCTTTCAGCGCCCGTCAGGAGCAGGACATCGCCAAGGCGATCGCCACTGCCGAGCAGCAGAGCGGCCTGAAGTTCTCGGTCTACGTCGGCTCCGTCGAGGGCGACCTGCACGCCCAGGCGGTCCGGCTGCACCGGCAGCTGGCCGACGCCGACCTCGCGGTGCTGGTCGTCGTCGACCCGCGCCGCAACCAGCTGCAGATCGTCACCGGCGTGGAGGCCAAGCGCCGCGTGGACGACCGTGCCGCCGGCCTGGCCGCCGCGGCCATGGCCTCCACCTTCGCGGTCGGCGACCTCGCCGGCGGCATCGTCAACGGCCTCGGGTCGCTGATGGAGCACGCGCAGAAGGCTCCGGTGCTGCACGGCGACCAGCCGTAGCCGGTACTTCCGCGCGTTTGTAGAGCGCTCATAGCTGACGAAGCGGCCCGGGCGGGTTTCCCCGCCCGGGCCGCTTCAGCGTTCTCGCCTCGGGCTCACCGGCTTCCCGGTTTCCCGGCATTCCGGTGCGCCGTGCGCCGGATTCAGGCCGCGGAGCGGTCCTTCTCCTGCGCCTTCAGGCAGCGCCCGACGGTGTCCACGGACTCCACGATCAGCCGCCGGAGCGCCGGCACCGGCTGCGCCGAGTCCAGGAACGCCTGCGTGGCGTCCACGGTGCTCTGCTCGATCACGAACGTCGGGAACAGGCCGGTCGCGATCTGCGTGGCGATCTCGTGTGTGCGCGAGTCCCAGGCGTTCTCGACCGTCGCGAAGTACTTCGCGACGTACGGCTTGAGCAGCTCCTCGCGCTTGTCCGCCGGGACCGACTGGAAGCCGCCGATCACCGAGGCCACGGTGTGGTTGGCCAGGGTGTCCCCGTCCACGACCGATGCCCATGCCTCGGCCTTGGCCGCGGCGGTCGGACGGGCCGCACGTGCCTGCAGCGCGTATCGCTCGCCGGTGGCGGTCTTGTCGCGCGCCAGCTCCGCCTCGATCTCCGGCACGTCCGCCTTGCCGCCGACCACCAGCGACATCAGCAGCGACCAGCGCAGCTCGGTGTCGACGGTCAGGCCTTCCAGCGTCTGCGAGCCGTCCAGCAGGGCGGCGACGTACGCGAGCTGCTCGTCGGTCAGCGCGGCACCGGCGAAGGAGCGGACCCAGGCGAGCTGGAAGTCCGAGCCGGGCTCGGCGGTCTTCAAGTGTTCCCAGCAGGCGTCGGCGAGCAGTGCCTGACCGGTCGGACGCCACGCCGGGTCGGCGAACAGCTCGACGGAGGACTTGGCCTGTCGCTGCAGGAGCTGGGAGACGCCGATGTCGGATTCCCGGCCGATGCCGCGCAGGACCAGAGTGAGGTAGTCGCGAGCCGCCAGCTCGGCATTGCGCAGCATGTCCCAGGCAGCGCCCCAACACAGAGTGCGCGGCAGGGACTCGGCGAAGTCACCGACGTGGTCGACCAGGGTCGCCATCGAGTGTTCGTCGAGGCGGATCTTGGCGTAGGTGAGGTCGTCGTCGTTGAGCAGGACCAGCGCGGGGCGGGCCTTGCCGATCAGGTCGGCGACCTCGGTGGAGGCGCCGGTGACGTCCAACTCGACCCGGTCGGTGCGGACCAGGGCGCCGTCGACCATGTTGTACAGACCGATCGCCAAACGGTGCGGGCGCAGCGTCGGGAACTGCTCGGAGAAGCCCTCCTGCTCCACGGTGAAGGAGGTGAAGTTCCCGTCCGTGTCGACCTCATACAGCGGTCGCAGCGTGTTCGGGCCGGCGGTCTCCAGCCAGAGCTTCGCCCACTCCTTCAGGTCGCGGCCGGAGGTCTCCTCCAGCGCGCCGAGCAGGTCCGCCAGCGTGGTGTTGCTCCACTGGTGGCGGTTGAAGTAGGCGCGCACGCCCTCGAAGAAGTGGTCGTCGCCGACCCACGCCACCAGCTGCTTCAGGACGGAGGCGCCCTTGGCGTAGGTGATGCCGTCGAAGTTGACCATCACGTCTTCGAGGTCGCGGATTTCGGCGACGATCGGGTGCGTGCTGGGCAGCTGGTCCTGGCGGTAGCCCCAGGACTTCTCGCCGTTGGCGAAGGTGGTCCAGGCGTCCTTGTAGCGGGTCGCGGCGACTTGGGCGTAGAAGGAGGTGAAGGTCGCGAAGGACTCGTTGAGCCACAGGTCGTTCCACCACTGCATGGTGACCAGGTCGCCGAACCACATGTGGGCCATCTCGTGGAGGATGACCTCGGCGCGTTGCTCGTAGGCGGCGTCGGTGACCTTCGACCGGAAGATCATCTCCTCGCGGAAGGTGACGCAGCCGGCGTTCTCCATGGCTCCGGCGTTGAACTCCGGCACGAAGAGCTGGTCGTACTTCGTGAACGGGTAGTCGCGGTCGAACTTCTCGGTGAAGAAGTCGAAGCCCTGCTTGGTGACTTCGAAGATCTCCTCGGGGCGCAGGTACTCGGCCAGCGAGGTGCGGACCGCGACCGCCATCGGGATCTTCTGCCCGCGCTTGGTCGTGTGCTCCGACCGCGCGACGTGGTACTTCCCGCCGATCAGCGCGGTGATGTAGGAGGAGATGCGGGGGGTCGGCTCGAAAGCCCACATGGCCGTGCCGTCGCCGCGCGACTCCGGAGCCGGGGTGGGGGAGTTGGAGAAGACCTGCCAGCTGTCAGGACCCTGGATGGTGAAGGCGAAGGTGGCCTTCAGATCCGGCTGCTCGAACGCCGGGAACACCCGCCGGGAGTCCGCGACTTCGAACTGCGTGTACAGATACGCCTCGCCGTCGACCGGGTCGATCATCCGGTGCAGACCCTCGCCGGTGTTCATGTAGGCGCAGTCCGCCACGACCCGCAGCTCGTTGTCCGCCTGCAGGTTCGCCAGCGAGATCCGGTTGTCCTTGAAGGCCTCGGCCGGGTCCACCGACTGCCCGTTGAGGGTGATCTCCCGCACCGCGGGGGCGATCAGGTCGATGAAGGCGGAGGCGCCGGGGGTGTTCGCCCGGAACCGCACAGTGGTGGCGGATGTATAGGTCTTGGCCTCCGGATCGGGGGCGTTCGACCAGTCCAGGCTCACGTCGTAGGACTGGACTTCCAGCAGCGCCGCGCGCTCCTGGGCTTCTTCGCGGGTCAGATTAGTACCGGGCACCCTTGCACGGCTCCTTGTCGCTGTGTGTCGAGTTGTTTGCCATCGATCCTCGCACGGTCGCCCTTCTGTGTGCCTGCGGGATTAGCCGCAGGTCCGATGGTGTTGGTCTGTTGCATGAGCTCTCCTACCCCCGAACAAGCCGCCCCCCGCGCCGTGGCGGACTTCTGGTTCGACCCCCTGTGCCCCTGGGCCTGGATGACCTCCCGCTGGATGCTGGAAGTGGAGAAGATCCGCCCCGTGGACGTGCGCTGGCACGTCATGTCGCTGTCGGTGCTCAACGAGCACCGCGAGGACCTGCCCCAGCGCTACCGCGACCTCATGGACTCCGGCTGGGGTCCGGTCCGCGTGGTCATCGCCGCCCAGCAGCAGCACGGCGAGGAGTACGTGCTCCCGCTCTACACGGCCCTCGGCACGCGCCACCACCCCGGCGGCCGCGAGTTCACCCGCGAGGTGATCGTCGAGGCGCTGGAGGAGGCCGGCCTGCCGGCGTCCCTGGCCGACGCCGCCGACAGCGACCAGTACGACGAGGCCCTGCGCAAGTCCCACGCCGAGGGCATCAACCTGGTCGGCCAGGACGTCGGCACCCCGGTCGTCGCGGTGAACGGCGTGGCCTTCTTCGGCCCGGTCGTGACCCCGGCGCCCAAGGGCGAGGACGCGGGCAAGCTGTGGGACGGCTGCCTCCTGGTGGCCTCCACCCCCGGCTTCTTCGAGCTCAAGCGGACCCGCACCCAGGATCCGATCTTCGACTGAGCAGCACGCACCGCGCACGGGGACCGCTGACCCGGTCCCCGCCTGCTGCTCGAGGCCGAAAGCGTCAGGACTGAACCCCTGCCTCAGTGCTAACCTGCTGTCGCGAGAACCGGGATGTGGCGCAGCTTGGTAGCGCGCGTGCTTTGGGGGCACGATGTCGCAGGTTCAAATCCTGTCATCCCGACCATATAGGTCACATTCACACCAGCGACCGGGGGAACCCGGTCGCTGGTGTTCTTTTTGGAACTTCCGACGTTCTGACGGTAGTTCGTCTCGTCCAGAACATGGTCGAAGGCAAAGGACAGGCTGGCCTGGCCTTTGCCCAAGATCGGCTGGTACGGCTCCGTGAACTCGACCCGCTCGACCGACCCGTCCTCCCCGATGAGCAGCTTCTCGAAGAACCCCTGGTTGATCTGCCGCCGCACGTGGCCAGGGGCGCGCAGGTAGGCCTGCTCGCAGTGGCTTGCAGCCTTTAGCGCAGCGTCGAGCGTGGCTTCGACGTCGCTGTTGCTGGCCTTGGCCTCCTTGATCCCGACGTCAGCCTCAGCCAGTTCCCGGGTGAGCCGGTTCATTTCAGCGGACAGGAGGTCGCTGGGGATAGCTCCGGCGTAGTGGGCTTGGAGCAGCTTCTGACGTTGGTCCTGGGCGGCTTCGCGCCTGTTCTTGGCGCGCTTGAGGTCAGCGCGGGCTTCGTTCTGTTGGCCGACCAGCTCAGCTCGCACTGTTTGCCGGATGGCCTCGGTTTGGTGTTCTGGCAGACGAAACGAGCGGTAGAAGTCGTCAATGCCGTCCTCGATGCGCTCCAGGCGCACAGCAGGGCGGTTGCAACCGCCCTGCTGTGCCTTCTTCAGGCACAGGTAGTACTGGTACGTCCCGCCGTTCCCGGTGTTCTCGGAGTAGATGAGCCGACCACCGCAGATCGAGCAGTAGATCGTGCCCCGCAGGTAGTGCCGGTGCACGCGGTCTTTCTCGCCACGGTGGGCGTTGGAGGCAAGCAGGTCTTGCACTGCCAGCCAGACCTCCGGCTCAACGAGGGGCGAATGCTTGCCCTCGTAGTGGATGCCCCGATATGACACAACCCCCATGTAGTAGGGGTTCTGGAGCAGGTGATACATCCCGGTCAAGGAGAGCGGCTGGGTGGACTTGCTGCCCCTCGGCCGTGTCGTCAGGCCTTTGGCTTCAGTAGCGAGTGTGAGGGCGATCCCGCTCCACTCGCCGCTGGCGTAGGCCTCGAAGCACCACCGGACGAGCTCGGCTCGCTCCGGGTCGAGCTCCACCCACGAGGTTTCAACGCTGCCCTGGGTCTCCTTGCGGTTGATGTAGCCCAGCGGAGCCCGGAACGGGGTGCCGCCCTCCTCGGCCTTGCGTACCAGACCCTTCATGACTTCCTGGGCGAGGTTGCCCGAGTAGAACTGCGCGATCTCGGCCATGAGCCCGTAGAGCAGCCGGCCGCTCGGGGTGTCGTCGATGTTCTCGGTGCAGGACACCAAGGTCACGCCGTACTTCTTCAGCATGAGATTGATCGCGATGTCATCGGCGCGATTGCGTGCCAGGCGGTCGATCTTGTGGACGATCACGAAGTCCGGCCGTACCGTCTTGATGTCTTGAAGCAACCGTTGCAGTTCGTCGCGGTCGGCGGTCTTGGCGGACTCCCCGGCGTCGATGTACTCGTGCTCTGGGGCGATGACCGCACCCAGCTGGGCGGCCTTGAGGCGGCAGGCGTCGATCTGTACGGGAAGCGAGTAGCCCAGAGCACCACCGCCACTCCGAGCCTGCTCCTTGGTGCTGACGCGGGCGTACAACATCCCGATGAGCACGTCACGGGGTTTGGCGGCCGTCTGACTATTCCGTGCCTTGCGGTGTCCCCGGGCTTTGGCTGCTTCGAGAGCGTTCCGCCTCGGTGTTGCCTCCTGTGTATGGTCGTGCGTGTTCATGCTTCGTTCCTCCCTTCATAAATCTGTTCAAGGTTGTCGGCGGTCACGACGATTGCCCCGCAGCCACGGATACGCTGCACGGTGGTCATGAGCTCCGGCAGAGATCGACTCAACCGAGCTTTGTCGGACACCACGACGGTTTCCGCTTCGCACTTTTCCGCCAGCTCGGATAGCAGGTGCTGAAGCGCCGATTGACGGTCAAACCGACCTGGCGTTCCGAGATCGAGGTATTCCCGGGCGATGGACAGCCCACGGCGTTCGGCAACGTGCAGACAAGCCGCTCGCTGGTGGGCAGCCGCTTGGCTGTCGTCCGGCCGTGGGCTGGCAACCCGCAAGTACATCACGGCGCGAACTGCGCTCGTCTCAGGTGGGCGACCGATTTCCGTTTCTTCTTGTGTCATATCTTTTGTCTCCTTTCGTTGTATAGCTATTTTCTCAGCCCATAGATACGGTGCCAAGAAAGGACAGGATGACCTTATTTACTTTTCGACGTGTTTGGACGTCCACCATCTTCGGTGACGTGAGGAAGCACAGCGGTGCTGTGGTTTTTCCAGCACCGCTGTGCCCGGAGAGCGGACTAGCGGTTTGTCTTGGCCGCTCGGGCCTCGGCGATCCGGGCGGTGGCCAGAGCCGCGAAGTCAGGATTGAGCTCAATGCCCAACCAGTCGCGGCCGAAGCGTTCTGCGGCGACGCCGACTGTGCCCGCCCCGATGAACGGATCGAGGACAAGCCCCGGTTGCCAGCCGGCCTGACACAGGCACGCTTGGCGTAGTGGTCCACTCGAAGCTCGTCGGTGGCCGGTACCAAGCAACGTTCGGGCCCAGGGAGTACCGCAGGCCGCGCAGGTTCGCTCAGGGCAGGTGGCCAGCAATGGACGCCGCACGAGCTCGACCGGGAACGTCGCGAAGTGGGCGCCGTGGTAGCTGGCAGTGGAGATGGACCACACATCGCCCGGGTTCTTGCCGAGCGGATGGGATTGGACGCCACGAGCCTTCATGGCGCTGAGACCGTGGTTGAGGTCGACGCGGGAGGTACTGCCACCGTTGAGAGACGGCACGGCCGTCCTGGGCGGGTAGGTGGCGCGGTTGCCCGCCCGTTGCTGCTTGTTGGCCGTCACGGCTGGCTCGCGGATGGCGTCCAGGTCGAAGTAGTACTGCGGCGAGCGGGTGAAGCAGTACAGGTATTCGTGGCTGGTGCTCAGCCGGTCGCGGACGTTGGCTGGCATCGGGTTACGTTTGGCCCAAATCACCTTATTCCGCAGCAGCCAGCCGGACTGTGTCATCTTCAGGGCGACTCGCTCGGGTCCGAGCAGCAGGCACTTCTTTGCGGCACCTTCGCGGATGTGACGGCTGTAGCCGTCGCCGAGGTTGAGCCAGAGCACGCCGTCCGGCCGCAGTACGCGGCCGAGGTCGCCGCAGACAGCGGCGATGGTTTCCGCCCAGGCTTGGACGGTCGGCTCGGCCCCGATCTGGTCGGGGTGGCCGTAGTCGCGCAGCGACCAGTACGGCGGGCTGGTAATGACGCAGTGGACGGCGGCGTCCGGAAGTTCCGACAGCCGGGCACGGACGTCCCCGACGAGGATGCGGTTACGGTTCGTGGGCGTGATCTGGTTCATTGGGCACCTCCTTTGGTGTCGGTGTGAGGGGTTGTAGTGAGTGCGGCCACGGCGTCCTCGATGAGCGCCACAGCGAAGAGACGTTGTTCGGCCGGGGCTAGCCGCTGGATGGTTCGGGAGATGGCGCCAGCCCGATCGGGGTGCGGCACCAGCCACCAGACGCGCGGGAAGAAGCCGGCGACGCGTTGCTCGGCTCCAGAACGCCAGTAGTCAAGGTAGACCGCGCACTTGCTCGCGATCGTCGGCAGGCTCTCGGTGGCCAGGTCGATCTCGATGAATGCCGCAAGATCGAAATCGTCGACAGTGAGTCGGACGTAGGCGTCTGGTTTGAGCGGCCGGCGTCCGCCGCTCTGGCTGCTGAACCAGCGCCAACAACCAGGTTCAGCGCGTAGCTCCTCGATAGTGCAACCGCCGGCGCGGGAGTGCTCGACGAGCTGACACATGAGCTCAGAACAAGCGAGGATGTGTGCCGTGAAGGTCGACTTCGACTCGATCGCGCTGCGATGCCGCCGCGCGCCAGGCTGATCGCGATCGAGGACGGCATGACCGAGGCCGGAGAGGCCGAAAACGTAGCCTTCGCTTCCCGAGCGAATGCCGCCGACCCCCCGCTCAGCGCGGGCGACGACGCCGAGTTCTGTCAGCCGCCGCATGATCGCCCTAGTTTTACGAGCTTGGGTGGAGATCTCGCCACCAGGACAATGCAGGCGTCGGAGCTGGCTGCCCGAGAGCAAACGGAACTCGTTGAGCGAAGCCAGCACTGCAAGGTCCCGGGGGCCGAGGCGATCCGCCAGACGTTCCGCCGGTGCCCGCCGGGACGATGTGACGCCTCCACTCATGGAGGAGTTTCGGCGGTGTCTACCTCCCGTGTCCGCTGGTCGGGTGGTTGCCCACTCAGCCCGGCCGGTAGGCCGATCGGTAGGTGTGAGGTCAGCAGTCATGGCTGCTTCCTCCGCGCTCCGACTGGTTCATCCGGCTCATCGCCCCGCCAGCGGTGCAAGATGGCGTCGTCGATAGCTTTCGGATCGGTGCCGTAGCGCTCGGCAGACTGGCGCCGGAGTCGCCTCGGGTCGGTGGTGGACTTCGGCAGTGGCAGTGTGGCCACCTCGAACGCCGGTGACGGAGTGCCACCGAGCGGGACACGCACCAGCGCATGGAACGCCGGGAGCCGCGCCAAGTCGTCAGCAGTCACCGGCTTGCCGAGGACGGTCGCCAGGGCGGCGCTGTCGCCCTCAGCCGGCCGGAACACAACGCGTGAGCGTGCATTCGCCAGCACCGCGGATTTGAGAGTTGGGCTCAACTGGTCAAGGTGTTGATGCGCCACAGTGAATGGTGCCCCTGCCCCGCGGGCTCTGGCCAGCACATCAGCGAAGTCGAGGCCTGACGTGTAGCCCTGGAACTCATCGACGAAGATTGGCACCGCCCGACGCTGCTTCGGGGGCTTGGTGGTCTGGCGCTGGATAGCGTCCCACAGTTGATGTAGCAGCAATGTCCCGATGATCTTCGAGCCCTCGGCTCCAATAGCTCCGGCGTTGAGGTTGACGAGCACGATCGTCGGGCACTCGAAGATCGACTCCAGTCGAAACGCGGGGTCTGGCTGGCCGAGCAGTCGACGGATACTCGGCCGGGCGCTGATGATCCGTAGCTTGTTCCCGATCGGCGCGACCACTTGGCCGAGCTCACCGACGCTGAGAGTGTCGAACCAGGCCGCCCACGGCGCCAAGGTCAGCGGATCGCTGACGTGAGCAAGCACTGAGCGCCGGAAGCGCTCGTCGCTCAGGAAGGGCATGACGTCGGTCAAGGTTCCGTCTGCCGATCTAGACAGTGCGATGAGTGCGTGCAACAGCACGTCACTGCTCCGGGGCCCGATGTTTGCCCCGAACAGCTCCTTAAACAGCCCGAGCAGTGAATCGGCGCGGCGTTCGGCATCACTGACCGCCCCCTGCAAGGGGTTGAAGGAGATCACCGGCAGGTGAGCGTCTGCTCCCGGGTCGATGATGACCACATCGTCTCGCCGCTCCTCCGGCAACAGGCTGAGAATGTCGTCTACCAGATCGCCTTTGGGCTCGATGACCACCAGTGAGCGGCCAGCTTCCGCTTCGGCAACTGCCCAGTGGGCGAGCATCGTTGACTTGCCCGCGTTGGTCGGAGCAATGACGTGGCAGTGTGCCGCATACGAGCGCAGCGGTAGATGCACTGGCCGGTTTGGGGTAGCTGGGTGCTGGCTCCGACCCACCGGACGGCTGGTGTTGTCCCCGGTGTCCAGAAGTTCGGGAGGTGGCGGCGCGAAGCCGTTGCCGCTGCCCGGCACGTCCATTTCAGCGATATTCCAGCCGATTACGGTCGCCAGTTCGCCGGCATTCACGATGCTCGACCAAGTTCGAGCCCTACCCATGACCGCCATGAGCTGATGCGCTACCCGCGAAGACTGCGCCGAGACCTGGACGCGGCCGTGCCGGTCGTTGGCCAAAGCCAGGGCCGAGAACACCGGTCGGGTCAGCCCAGCGGCGCGACGAGGGTCCTTTGCTACCGCCCCCGTTCGGCCGCGGATGGCGAACAAGGGCTCGGAAACCTTGCGCTTGAATGCTCGACGGTCGTTGCTGTCTGGCTCCGGTGGGCTGGTAAAGCCCAGGACATCCAACGGCGTCCGCCGCTGTGGCAAAACCGCAAAGAACTGCCCGGGCCCGATGACGAACTGGAGTGCGACGGCTTCACCAGGGCGCAGTCCCTGACGGATACGCAGCAGCGCCGCGGTGACTCCTTCGGCGACGTCACCGCGAATGGGATACGCCAGGCTCTTGAAGCGAACCTCACGGCCGGCAACGACTGCCGGACGCTTCGGATTGTCGGTGTGTACCAGTACCAGTTCCGGGCACTGCGCCATGAGTTCCCCCGGTAGCCGGTCACTGATCTGCTCATCCATGCCGACCAACCAGCGCACGCGTTCCGGATACAGCCAGAGCTCGAAGACAGCCAGCGGCACCAGCCCGAGCAATCCGAACCGCGGCCGTCCGGCGAGCGCCCGCATGACGTTCGTGGAGGCTTCCAGCGTCATGCCGCGCGGCGGGAAGGCCTCGTACCACGCCCACGCGGTCATCTGTTGGCCTCCGTGTCTTCGGGCACGGACGGCCGCTTGACGGCCTTGTCTTGCGGCGGTTCTGACAGCTGGAGCCGCGCCAGCGTGATGCAGGCTCGGGCGAGCTTGCGGAGCGCCGGCGGCCGAACTTCGGCCGTCACATGGACAGGCACGTCTTGTGGTGATTGAGACATAAAGAAAACCTCCCTTCGGTGAAGCCGAAACGGAGGTTTTCGTGGGTGCACTGAATACACCTCATGACCTTGACAGGCATGAATGATGAGTATTCAATGAAACGTACACGAAACCCCCACTTCGGGGCTTTGTGAAAACACTTAGGCGGGGCGGGTGTCCGTGGTTGAGCTGCGATGCGAGGTGAGATATGAAAACCCTCGCGGCGTAAGCTGGCGGATCGCCTGACCCGCCTTTACTATGCCCAGATTATTTTCGATCTTCAACAGTCTTGGGTCGTAATTACAACGCCGATTGGTACCGCCCGACCACTGGATAGGCACCGGCGGAATGTCGGCTTGCACCAAGCACAATGCGGCTCCGCCTCCAGCATCCGACGCTGTTAGCCACAGGCTTCCGGGGCCTGCTTCCTCTTCCAACTGGGCGAGCAGCGTCCGCGTCCCGATGGACATGCGACGCCTTAATGTTGTGCTCTATACGTAAATTTCTGGGTCTGAACCGCCAGGCCGCCGCCTCAGCGTGAGGCAGCGGCCCGCCTATCTATTTGCTGGTGTCCTCGCCGAGGGCTTCCTGGATCTCTTCGTCGAGCTGGCGCAGCCAGTCGGCGTGGAGCTCCTGCTCCAGCACCGTGAGACGGTCAGCGAGGTCGCGGAGCTCCCGCTCCTGGCGCTTGCGGGCCTGCTTGGACGAGTGATTCTTGCGAGCGGTCATACATACGCGTCTCACTTCCTTTTGCTCGATGGATTGGTTCGGATTTGGCAGGCTCTACGACCCCGTGACAGGGCTCGTAGAGCCTGCCCTCAGTGGCGCGCGAAGAACACCAGCAGCGACAGGACGACGACGGCCACGACTCCGTAGAGCCACAGGGTTTTGAGCACCTGGACGACGCCCATGGCGAACCAGCCGAGCATGGCCAGCATCACGAGGAAGCCGAGGATGTCTTTCATGGCAGCTACCTCCGACCCGTGATGATCCAGAGCACCAGGGCGATAATCGCCAGTGCTCCGATTGCGGGTATGGCCGGGCTCACGATCGTGACCAGATGGGCCAGTCCCGAGGACAACGCAGCGTTGAAGCTGGCCGGCAGAATCGGTGTCAGAATCGAGCCGATCAGCTTGAGGACGATGCCCACCAGGGCAAGGCCGGCGATGACGGTGAGGACACGGAGGAACAAGCCTCCTGAGCGGTTCACGTCGTTGTTGTCTCCTTTCGATAGAAGTAGTTCGGGCTTTGGAGTTCCGAAGCTCGATGAGCAAGCCCTAATCGCTGCCATGAGGCATGGCGGTAGCCACGTCTCCAGGAGGCGGTTTTGGGTAGAGCTCACCTAGGGATTTTGTTTTCAAGGAGCCCTCACACGAGACTTTGAGCTTTGCTCTGAACCCCTGCCAGCGGCGTTCAGTTGCTCGGTGGTGTGAGGTTGTGACTTCAGCAAAGCACGGGGCAGAACGGCAAGTCCAACCTGAAAGGTGCGCTTAGCACTGCGAGATGTGCTAAGCGACAGAACCGCAGGTCAGAGGGTTGTCCTAGGCGAGATGGACGTGCTAAATAGCACTCGCTGGGCCGTCAGAAGATGGCGGCGCAAGGTCGTTGACCATGGCGAGGGCGGCTCGACCGAGATCGAAGTATTGGCCGTTCTCAGCGTAGGCGTACGACAGGTAGAGGTCGTAGGCGTCCGGCCGAGTGAGGCCTACGCGTTCGATGAAGCGGGGTTCGTCGAGGGCGGCTATCGTGACGAATCCGAGATAGCCCAGATCTCCTGCCGATGCGGTCGCAAGGCAATCTTCGAGGGACTCTTTAGCCCAGTCGCGAACTTCTTCGTCGGGGTCGCCCATGAGACGACTCCAAAGGGTCACGCCTGCTTCAGGGTTGGCGCGGCTGAAGCTGCTGATCTGAGGTACCGCAAACCGCCTGTCTCCAGCCAGAGGACTTTCAACGAACGCTGAGAGGACACCGACAGCTCGTTCTTGATCAGTAGTAGACAGGTCATGGACGTATACGACTACATCGTCGTAGCACATATAGGGAGACATATCGCCCAGGTCGATCTCGCGTCGGTATTCCTTTTCGAGCAAACGTGCAGCTGCGACGATTTCACCTGGCGACAACAGTCCAAGACGTTTCTCGGCTTGCTCAAACATGCGTCGGCGAGTTATGTCGTCCGGCGACAGAGGTCGGACTGGCTCGAAGAACTCAAAACTCATACATACGTTCTCAGTTAACTCGCTAAGTATGCCACAAAATGATCTACAAGACAATAGCTTGATGCGAGAGCGATCTATCTAACGTTCGCTACACTGCCTGCACGAGAGGGGGCGGCGTGCCGAACATCGTGATCACCGAGGACTCTGATTGGCGCAAGCGCTTCCGCGCGCTCCATCAGAAGGAGGGGGCATGGCGGGAGGGCTTCTACACGATCCTCGGATCGGAGCTGTGTCAACTCTGGGAGATCACCGAGTCGATGACCCCGGAAGAAGTCTGTAAGCAGTTCTCTACTGCGCTTGATTTACTCTTGCCAAGCTGTCCGTATCCAGCAAAGAGCAATACGTACCCCGATCCTGAAGAAGCTGTGCAGCGTAGCTTGCGTGTCACCTACAACACAGCGAACGTGCCAAAACTGCGAGACTATGATTTACCGGAGCGCCGTCATTGGCTGGAACATGACGTTCCAGAAGCGTTCCGAATCACGGAGTCTTCTAGCGAGGGTTGGCTTCGCACTGCACAGAAGACTTTTCTCCCGCTCATCGAGAAGGAGCTCATCGCCAAGGGCATCATCCTGAAAACCTCCGGAGTCGAGCCGTCCGATGAGCCCCAAGTCGGCGTAGAGGTTGAGCAGGCTGTCGGCACGCCCAAAGTGGCTGAGTCGACCGCTGCGGACGAGACTATTTCGACTATTGCAGTTGCCGATCCAGCTACCGACGACGCAACGGAGAGCAAGGCCAAACCAGGCCGCCGTCACCGGAAGCTTGTACTCGCTCCGGCGGCTGTCGCGATCGGCCTCGCGGTGTATGCAGCTCTGCCGGATACATCGCCGTCAACACGCGGCCAATCAACTCCGAGCTTTGGTGCGACTACGGTCGCCGATCCGAACGGAAATCCGGTCGGCTCGATGCTCGGTTTGACTGTCACAGGGGTCGGGTCTCTTGATTCAACGAGCTTCGTGTTTCCAGCCTCAGACACTTCCCAAGCTCATGGCGTCGTGTCACAGATCAACGCGTTTGGTTACCCGAACATCGCTCAGGAGCTATCGGCCGGCGCCTACAACTATGGGAACACGCTGATTAGCCTCAAGATTGATGACAACGTTCCAAGTCCGGTCGCCATCTATAATATTCGTGTGGTGAGCCGGCAAGTCGTGCCAACGCCGAGCGGTCTTTTCGTAGTTGAACCAGCATCGGAGCCAAGCACAGACCAAGCAGCCTTTGACCTCGACGCGACGACTCCCAAGCCGCAGTACTATGCGTCAGGAGCCTTCCAAGGTGACTTCTTTGACCGAGCGTTTGGTGTCGATCCGCAAGATGGCCACACTCTCAATATCTTTCTAAAGGCTAGCAAGGCGTCCTACACCTACCAGCTGGCAATTGACTATGAGGTTGTCGGAAGACGCTATACACAGATGATCCCGGGCTCCTTTCAAACTGCGGCATCGCTGTGCGATCGTGCGAACGGCTCGCCTTATACTGATATCTACCAGTGGGGAACTGATTCCAACCCACAGGGGTTCACGTCCGTGTCGGCAACGAGTGTCTGTTCCTAGGGTATGGACGCTTGATCTGGCGTTGAAATGTAGAGCGCGTTTGTTGCTACGTTAGTTCGCGATAATGAGCCCTGCTCCAAATAGAGCGGACCGCCGATGGGTTCATTGTACGTAGTGAAATCAGCGTGCTGACTTAGCACGAGCCGCCCGCCGCCCGCTAGTGTTCGTACCATGGCCAAGGGTCCAGCGTCAGTTTTTGTCCAGTGTTTTCCGTCGAAACGCCACAGACTGGACGGTGTCGTAATCTTGCGGTCGCCGCCATTGCAAATCCACGACTCAACGGTGGCGTAGAGGTATCCTTTGTCGTCCCACCACAGGTCGTGGATTTCGAGCCCGCCGTTTCTGCCAGGCTCATAGTTCGGCGGATACGCGTCCACTAGCTCGACCTGAGTTTCGACTCCGTTGGTCGGGTCGAGCATGTGAATGAAACCAGCACGTTGGCACGCTCCGCCGTGCACTGAGTCCCCCATGGCGATGGTGGCATCGCCAATAGCCGAATGACCGGTCGCCGCGATGGGCGCAACTTCACTCTCGCTACCGGCCGCCGCCAGCTCACGAACGGCGCCGTGCGCAGTGACGAGATAGAACGATTCTGAATTGCTAGTCGCTGCTGATTGAGCCACGTTGGTTATGGCGAGTACCGCCTGGCCTTTCGCCCCAATGATAAAATGGTCGTCACTAACGGCTTTCGGGATAGCTATTCTAGTTTCTTGAGACGGTTTTCCAGAACGAAGCGTGACGCTCCATATCTGTTGGTAGTCTGCCTGGTACGCCAACACCTCATCGCCACCGTCGCCCACAATTGTGGTGCAATCCGGGCACGGCAGTCGAGCTACCGCGCCACTTTCGGTGTCGATTGACACAAGGGTCTGATCTAACAGGGGTTTACCAATAGCATAGATAGTAAGGAAGACCACGTAACGGCCGTCAAGTGTCCAGCGTGTTGCTTGAAACTGGTATCCCGTGAGCCGTTCCGGAACTGACGCAACTGTCCTCGTGCCCTGCATCACGACTACCGCCGAAGGCGTGGTGTAGGAGTAAAACGACCCGCCGGCCGTGAACTTGGCATCTGAGATTGTCTTCGACGATGTCCCGCCGAAGAGCCACATGCCTCCGACAATCAGGGCTACCGCGCACGCCGCAGCGCCGATGATCACCGTCCGTTTCTTCACGGTGGCAGTCTGTCGGATAGGGGGCTACGCAGGATACCGTTCGGGGATTTACGATCAGTGAGTACGTAGCCACGATCCGTCGAGCGGAGATGACTATCCGTCTACGGACTCGTAGCCCCTGCAGTCCCAGCTTTCTGTTCCAAGCCCTTGAACTGCTCCAGCGTTGCCGCAGGCGCGCATCCGTCGTCTCCCCTGGCGAACACCCCCGCGTCGGCGAAGATCTCCGTCTGCACGCTGTGCACGTTGTCGAGGTTGCAGGCCAGCACCTGGGAGCCGTAGCCGAACTCAATGTCGGCATCTGGCTGGAGCATGTCCCTCCATCCGACGTGCATCGACGGGTTGAACGTCATCCACTTCAAGATCCTGGGATCGCCGGCCGGATAGGTCGGCGTCTTCGCCCCGTCGCCAAGCATCCACACGTCGATCGGCAGGCTCTGGCCTGGAGTCAGCGAGATGGGGAGCTGCGCATCGGGGTCGGGGTACAAGCACTGTCCGCCACTCGCCATCTGGATGGCCAAGGGAATCAACACCGGCCTGCCGAACTTCAGCGTGAAGTTCTCCGGGAGACTGCCCGTTAGCTTGGCAGAGACTCGCACGTGGGTCACTAGCGCTCTGGACGGATCACTTTCCAACCGGCAACTCTGCGCCATGGGATCGGCCAAGGCCAGATCCGTCAAGGGATCGACGGCAAACGTCACCTCCACCTGGTCGCCGGTGGAAAAGGCGAAGCCGACCGCTGCGACGATGTTCTGCGAGCTGACGGCACTCGGTGTCGACGAAGTCCTTTCGATGCCGCTGGTTGTCACTGCCAACCCGTCCGGCGTCGTCGTGCTGAACCTGCCGACGCCGTTCGGTGCGTGCGTTCCGGAGCCACCGCAGCCGGCAGTCAGGACGAGCGAGGCCAGCGCGATACTGACGACAGCAAGGGTTCTGGTACGGCACACGGGAAACCTCCGGGGTCTGGTGGTAAGCACAAGACTGCTTCGCTGTAGGTCATCGCTCGGTTGGGATCAGATTCGAAAATGCGTTTCCCCGTGGTTGTGCGCACTCGCAGTGGCCATACGGCCACTGCGAGATGGAGTGAATCGACCATATCCGATTTTGGGATATCCATGCACATGGCAGTCCGCTTGCCTGGTGGACAAGTCGATCTACTCAGCCGAGCATCTTCGGCTGTGCGCAGTTTTGCGGGAACTGCGTCACGAAGCTGACTTGACGCAGGTGCAGGTGGCTGCCGCCTTGGGTGTTCCACAGTCGTTCGTCAGCAAGTACGAATCCGGAGACCGACGGCTCGACCTCATTGAGCTGCACCATGTTGCCAAGGCGCTGGGAACAACGGTGCAGACCATCTTGGAACGAGTGGGGTTGTAGGGCGGCATCCGAGCTGCGAATGGTCGACAACGCTGAGGGCTGGTTCCTGCTGACCGCGCTCGACGTCGCCCTCGTAGAACTCCGCCGCTACGTCGTCCTTGGGATACGGGATCTCAGCCCAGACAGTGCGACCAGTGCTGCCCCCGATCACGCCCCAGGCGCGGGACAGCGCCATGACCACCGGCAACCCCCGGCCGGCTTCGTCGTCATCTGCTGGCTCCCACGTCGGGTTGGTACGGCCGCCCTGGTCGGTGAGGCGGACATGCCAGGCGTCTGAGAACGCCGCCACTTGGAGCGCCAAGCTCCCACCAAGGTCTCCACTGGCGCTGTGCCGGATGGCGTTGGCCGCCAATTCCGAAGCGACCAACACAACGTCGTCGGCACCATCGACGTCGCCGATGACCCAGCGAATGAGCTCCCGGACATCTGCAACCTGTTCCGGCAGTCCCTTGAACGATCTCGTCCAGTAGCTATGGCACATGTCAGGCCTCAGCTTCAGGCTGGGGCTCGTCCAGGGACTTGAGCAGCTGGACAAGTGGTGAGTCACCACACAATCCAGCCTCAAACCAAGCCCACTGTGAGCGCAACAAGCGCATGGTCTCCGGGCTGGGCCAGTGTGCATGAGGGTCCCACGTGCCGCGCCGTTCGCCCCTGAACGGAGGCAGCGGCAACAGTTCTCGCTCCGTACCTGCTGACATCGCTCCGGAGTTGGCGAACGGACTGGGCGGCTTGGGTGGTACGAAGATGCGGGCGTTAGGGGCGGGCATGTCTGGCTCCTTAGTAGACGGGGCACGCTGCCGCCGTGCCTGTGCCACCACCTTTGCCCAGGTCAGAAGCACTCTCCATGTCGGAACGACATAGTCGGTATACGCGTTATGTATGACCGGTTGTGCTGAGTCGTGGTAGCCCGCCAGTCTGGTAGCGGAAGGTGGCGGCACGCCGCCAGCCGGAACCCGGCAACCCATGTATGCAAGGGGCTTTAGAAGGCCATGCCGACCCCACCGAACCCGCGCAGCTGCGCCCGCTGTCGGAGCCGCCTGGCGTCCGACAACGCCGACCGCTTCTGTGCGGCCTGCCGGAAGCAGGCTGCTGACGACCTCGTCCGGCCGCCGGACGTTCCGCGTTCGTTTTGGCACGACGAGCAGATGCGCGGCGCCTTGGACAGCTGGCACATGGGGCGGGTGTTCACGGCATACCGCGCCCATCCTTACCACGGCCGGGTGTTGTCCCAGGAACTTGTCGCTGGCTGGCTCAATCTGACCCAAGCCCAGCTCAGTCGCATCGAGAGCGGCCGGGCACCGGAAGAACTGAGCAAGCTGACGTACTGGTCGACGGTGCTCCGTATCCCCTCGGTTCTGTTGTGGTTCAAGGTACGGGGTGAGCGGACACCGCAGACGACGACCAGAGAGCATCCAGCGCCGATTCGGCTGGCGCCACTCCACAAAGCCGCTGAAAACTCGGCGACCGCCCGCACCATGGGCTTGCTTGCTAGCTTGACCGCAAACCGTGTGCCAGCCACGACGGCCGCGGTGCCGTTGAAGGCCGTGGGGGCCTTCGACGGTTTGTCCCTCGCCGAAAGCGCCTCGCAGTTGCTCGGGCTGTTCCTCCAACTCGACGACCAGCTCGGCGGTGATGTGCTGTATGCACCCTTGTCGCAATACGTGGCACGTATGGCCGTGGCAGTCGAAGTAGATCCCAGTGACGGCCTCTTGGCGTTCGGGCAGCTCAGCCAGATGGCCGGCTGGTTGGCCGTGGACGGCAACCGGCATGGCGAAGCCCGGCGTTTCCTGACCACCGCCGTCTACGTCGGGCACGAAGCCGACGATCCTGGCCTGGCGGCCAGTGCCACGGCCTACATGAGTCTGCACGCCATGTACCGCGGTGAACCCGGAACGGCGTTGGCGCTGGCGAAGACCGCCCGCGCCACTGATGAGTCAGCACTGACGCCACTGACCAGAACAATGCTCGCCACTCGTGAAGCCCGCGCCCACGCCGGCCTGGGCAACGAGCGGGAGTGCTTGCGTGCACTCGACGACACGCGCAGCTCGTACGACGGCAACGGTCAGGTCGAAGAACCGCTGTGGCTCTCCTACGTCGACAAGGTCGAAGTGGCTGCCCAGGAAGGGGCGTGCTACCTCGGGCTTGGACGGCCGCGAGAGGCCGAAGCCGCACTGACCAACGCGCTTTCTCTGCTGGACGAGCATGCACCACACCGCGTGCGTGACCGCGTCCATTACCTGTCTCGTCTGGCGAAGACGCATCTGCTGGTGTCAGATGTCGAGCAGGCCTGCGCCGTCGCTACCGAAGCGTTACAGCTCAGCGAAGCTATTGGGTCAGCTCGCGTAGCCGAACGGCTGAGTGAGTTCCGTGAAGCTCTTGCGCCGTTCGCTGACACGCGGGCAGGTCGGGAGTTTGCGGAGCGACTCAAGCAGACGAGGCGATAGCGGTCTCTCTGTCGAGGTCGTCGTCGGGTAGCCGCGCATGACGGCAGTTTTCCGACTTGTTCAATCGCTTTGTGGCTGGCCAGCGCCTTCATCGTGGCTGCGGATGGCATCCAGGATCTCGTCGTAGGGACGAGCGATGTGTTCTGCGAGACTCTGGACGTCAGCCTCGCTCATCGTGGCAAACATCATGGCAACCGCTCCAACACCTCCTCCTTCTCGGAGCCGCTCTTGAAGCGCTTGTGACTCAGCCAGGCTGTTTGTGAAGCGCGTGTCTGGCGCACTCACTTCACCCGTTTCGACGATCCAGTTGCCGCCCCGTTCCGCGACTACGGCTTCCTGCTGTCTGGTTTCGTTGTTTGCTGGCGCTGCGCGGCGAGATCGACGGGATCCATTGCGACGCCTTGGTTGTTCAGAATGCATAGCTGCTGTACTCACTTAACTCACCCCCATTTTAATCTAGCCCATAGAGATCTGCAATAGAGTCAAATTTAGCGACTGCCTTCATATACCGCCTTGTCCTGATGGCCGTAATGCAGGTCAGGTATATAGCGAGTGTCGTACTCGCGACTGCAAGTACGAGCCAGTACGGGCTGACCTTGTTGAGATGGAGATGGCCGCCGAAGAACGTGAAGGTCCAACGGGCGGTCATGTGTTGATTCGCGCGAAGTAAGAACAAAACTGCGCTGGAAAACGAAATGACACCAGTCAGGGTCAACCCGAACCGTGCAGTGAGCGAGGTGCGCAGCAGACTCTCACTGTCGGTGGTATAGCCCAAGAACGAAGCGGCAAACGCCGGCGAAGCAAGTAGCAGCGCTGGGATATCTGAACTTGCTTGAGTGCCACTTGAAGCTGTGAGGAACGTGAATACGACCGCAAGTGCTGCACTCGCCCAGGACACGAGCGCAGCGCCACCGAGTGCCCCTGGAGGAGTTTCGGCGAACCTGACAACTGTGGCAAGGCTTTCGGGTGGAGCGCTGCGGAAGTCGCGCATGTACAGGTGTCCGTATGGAAGCCCTCGGTTGTGCCGTAGGCGGATGTACGGACGGGGGTGCAGCGTTTCGAAGTCGTCTTGTTTGATTGCCTTGTTGTCAGACGTTGGACGCGTCAGATAGTGGTTCGCAACATACTGCCCACCAGTGCCACGCATCCGAAAGTGGTAGCTGGTCGCGTAATACGGCAACCAGAGCGGCACAGTAAAACGGTATGGCCGCAGCCCTGAAAGCAGGCGAAGTTTGTCTCGAAGCTGCTCGTACTGGGCGTAGCACGGAAGGTTCTTCGTATATTCGATGATGGCTCTATCATCGGTCGCCTCTGGAACTGCTGCCGCGATTACGTAGTGGCTGGCCAAGAACCGTACGAGTTTAAGCAGCGTCTCGCGGGCTACCTCATCCCTCACAGCATGCCGTCCCAGGACAGTATCTACGCTGTCCATCAAACCTCGTGCGACGTGTTCGGCATCAAAGACGATTCTGAGAAGAAGCGCGAGAACGTTCTGTTGAAACGCGGATGAGTCCGCTACAACGCCGATCTCCTTGGGATCAATATACGCTTTCCAGAACAGATTTGTTACGACGATCGCCGTCATTGCGCGAGTCTCGTGCTGAGATAGCGTTGCCAAATTCGCACCATCGGCTCCGCGGACTTCAAGATTATCTAGTAGCGCTCCCTTCTGCATCCTCATAAACGGCACGATGCAGGGGCCAAGGTTTCGTCGACCAACTGAGCCAGAGGCCTGCCGTAGATCGAAAGTAACGCGAACATTTAATTCAAGCGCGCTTTCCTGGACGCTGGCGTCTTCCACGGCGCGAGCGATACAAAGCTCTGGGTGAGTCAAGATCGACGTAAAGATCTCGATTACGTCATCGTCATGACGCTGTTTCAGCTGCGCTGTCTTTCTGAGTATGTCGATGGGATCTTCTGCTGCCGTGACTGGCGGCCCTGGAGAGTTGTCCGGGTTCGAGTCACGATGGATCTTGGCCGCTAGCATGCTGGCCGAGGCTGCGTCGATGACAAACAATCCGAGCGCGCTCCACCTGTAGGCAGCTGTGTGCCTTAGGCCGAGAAACCGCTGCCCATCCACGCAGACGTAGGCGATGAGCAGTACAGCAATGATCGTCATGATCGCGAGAAGCAGGCGCTTGACGCGCAACGACATGGTCCCCCCAGGAGCGCCTAGATCGCGCCAGGCTTTTGTGTCTGGCTGACTACTGTGCGCATGCGGGGACGGTAGTCTTCGTTCGGAACTATTGCAAGGCCATAGCGTAAACGCTCGACCGACATGCGCTGTAGCTGCGACAACGGGGCGAGCTCGTGTCCAAAATCCGGTACGCCAGTGAGGGCTGACGTTCATGTCAATGACCCTCCAAAGTCTTTAAGCGTGATTGGTCCAGAGTCACACCTGCGTTCGCTGGAAGACAATACCTTGTGATAACTAAGATCACGACCACTGGGCCGTATCTGCCTGCCGCGGTGATCCTTTTTTGCTGCGGCCGACAGTCACTCCTCGCTATTAGAACGAGCGTGAAGCCTTGTGCGGTTCACGTTTGCCCTCATTCGAGTGAGTTGATCAACGTAACAGGTTGATATGCGCGTGGCATGGAATGCCGCGTGAGAGGGCAATCGATCTATTGCCGATCATCAATGTGGGTTATCGCGCGAAGCCGGTAGCTACCCCTTTCGGCCGTACCCGCGTAGTTGCTACGGACGGCCCAGCACCTCGCAGATCCCTACGAGATCTGGCACCACTACATCTGCGTCGGCCGCTGCAAGCTCCTCGACGCTGCTTGACCCGGTGGCGACGCCGACTGCCAGCGCACGGTTGTCCAGAGCACCCCGAACGTCGTGCGGGGTGTCCCCGATCACGACGGCGTGCTCAGCCTTGAAGCCGCGGTTGTACTTGGCTTCCGTGCGCTGGATGGCTAGCCGCACCAACTCCGCCCGGTCGGAGCCGTCGTCACCGTAGCCTCCGATCTCGAAGTCGATGTGCTCCTGGAGGTCGAAGGCTTCGAGCTTGGTCTTGGCGATGCTCCGGATATTGCCCGTCACGACTGCCTGCGTGTAGCCCTCGGCCGCGAAGCCGGCGATGGCCTCTCGCGCGCCTGGCAGTGCTTGGCCATGCTCACGCATAGCTGGCTCCAGGGAATGGGCGGCCATCTCAAGCGCTTCGTAGAAAGCCTCGAACGAGGTGCCCGGGTCGACGCCGTTGAGTTCTAGCGTCTCCCTGATGATGGCTTCCTCAGTCCGGCCGGTCATGTCGGCCAGGTGCTCCATCTGTCGACCGACGACCTGCTCAAAGGCTTGGGCGTAGATGTCGCGGCTGACACCGCTGATGCTCACAAGCGTGTGGTCGATGTCCCAGAGGATGAGCAGGGAGGATTGCTTCGCCATATGGGGATGGTGGCATGGACGGCCGAGCCAATGCGCTGTACTGAGCCGATGCGGCCTTCCCGGTTGCGGAGACCGAGAGCGTGGCCGCACCGGAAGGTGCTCGTCGCCGCGGAGCCCGAGTTGGCAGTGATCAGTCTGTTTATGGCATTCGCTGCCCCCGGTTTCCTCGTATGGTCTGATCACCCGCGCTCTAGCCATTGAGGGGCGCGTGTATATTCGATAGCTTAGATAGAGGTGGAACCCACGTGCGGCAAAACCCGTCAAATGGTGCGCCGCCCAGCACCACGATGATGGGAACGCTAGGCTTGCGTTCCGGTGCTGAGGCAGGTCAAAAGGAATGAGGGGGGATACGTCGGTGGGCGCAGCAGGCGACCAGCCCTCTCGGCCAAAAACCCGCAGGAAGCCTTGGATGCCACAGGATGTAGTTGACAAGCCAGGATTATTGAGTGACCGGCGGTTCTTTGACCAAAGCGTCGTGAGCCCGCTTCGATATCCAGGGGCGAAGCGGCGGCTGACTCCGGTCATCCAGGGGCTAATCCGCGCCAACGTGCCACCGCCGAGGCTGTTTGTTGAGCCGTTCTGCGGCGGAGCATCTACTGCTCTGAAGGTGGCCGGCGAAGAGTTTGTGGATCACATCATCTTGGCGGATGCGGATCCCCTTGTCGCTGCGTTCTGGTACACGGCGGCTTTCGACACTGCGTGGCTCATCGCCGCTATGTGGGAGGAGCCGGTAACACTCGACCGCTGGGACTGGTGGCGGCTAGGCACTCCACGAGGCCGCCGTGACCGAGCTTTGAAGTGCCTGTTTCTCAACCGCACGACGTTCTCAGGGATCCTGCACGGGCGGGCTGGCCCGATCGGCGGACGTGCCCAGGAGTCGAAATACAAGATTGACTGCCGCTTCGGCAAGGAAGGCCTGGAGCGACGGCTCCGTGCCGTCGGCGACCTCGCAACGACCGGGCGACTCTTAGATGTTTGGAATACTGACTGGCGTCTCACCCTGACCCGGCTGTTTCGCGAGTATGGTCACCTCGATCCCGATGAGATCGCGGTCTACCTAGATCCACCGTATGTAGCGAAGGCGCCGTTTCTGTACGAGTGGTCGTTCGAGTCAGACGAGCACGCATCACTGGCGCAAGCGCTGTGCCGGTCGGGTCGGTTCCGCTGGCTACTGTCCTACGACGACAATCCCACGATTCGTGACCTGTACCAAGGCGTGTCAGGGGTGACCCGCCTGTCTGTGCCGCACCTGTACACCGCGGCTGGTTCATCGAATCGGGCAGTCCGAGACGAGCTGCTTGTTACGAATTATCCCGACCTCCCGGCTTCGGAACGGTACCGAGCTGTCGATTGACCTACTCCATGTGGGCGGGTGCTGCTACCAATAGTTAGGTATCGCAGTACTCGAATAGATCGGAGCAGGGGTGTCAATGGCCTCGTTCCAGGGAATGGCCGCGCAAGCTGTCGTGGAGGCGAACCCTCTCACCGGCCTCCTTAAGGGAGCTCGGCGACTCGGCGGCATCTATCACCTCGACTACGAGCGAGCCGTCATCATCACCGATGATCTCTTGAAGCGAGACGCTGGCGGCGTGCCGCGTCACGGCTTCCTCTTGGCGGCGGCGACCGCTCCGAATCGTGAGCACGATGAGCCGCTTGATGAGGACGAGATCATCCTCCTCCGTGTTCGCGGTGTTGCGCAGCTCCCCAACCAGTCCGAAGTGGTGGCCACCCGAATGGCCGCGATGCGCGACGCGGACCTCCGCGACCGAAAGCCTTCAGAGATCCTGGATACCCTCACGGAGGGTCAGATCCAGATGTCGGCCTTTGAGTGCGACGTATTGGGCACGTTTTACCCCGAGTCCGTAGCTGGCCAAGCGTTCATCCAATACGGCGCCGACATCGACAACGTCTACGCCGGTGCCCGCTACTTCGTCTACACGCCGTCGGCTGAGACTCTGAAGTTCCTCGCCTCGTATCCGCAGCGGACGAAGGACGAGATAGAGCGCCAAATTGCTCCGGCGCTGATTGAGCTTGGGCATGTGCGGTTCGCTGCTACACGCAGACGGGCTGTGGCCGCGGGGTTGGCGGCCGTGCCAGTCAACGTGCGCGTGACGGACTTCATCGCGCGCAAGACCGCCGTCCTGGGCATGACCCGCGCGGGTAAGTCGAACACCAACAAGACGATCTGCACCGCTATCTTCGAGTACTCGCAGACGACGAAGCGGCCGATCGGTCAGCTGATCTTCGACCCGCAGGGCGAATACGCCTCGGTGAACCAGCAGGACAAGACTGGCCTCCGGCTACTCGGTGAGGACTGGGTGCGGATCTATAAGTTGCGTGCCAACCCGGATGACCAGCAGGAACGCTCGCTGACGATCAACTTCTATGACCAGTCGCACCTGCCAGCGGTACGCGGTCTCATTGAGGAGTGCATCGGGGATCTCGAAGCAGGGTATGTGCACGCGTTCAAGGCCGCCGAAATCGAAAACCCTGACGCGGAAGACTACCCGGGTGGGGATAAGGACAGCGCCTACCTCGGCGCAAGTAACCGGGCCCGATGCGGACGCTTCGCTTTGTACGCGCTCCTAGCCAAGGCTGGCTTCAAGGTACCGAGCGGCTGGAGCGGCATTCGATTTCAGATGGCTGGCGTGGTCGCTGACGCCATCTTGAAGGACTACGGCTCGTCAACGCTGATTAAGGAAAGCGGTTACGTGACAGTCAAGACCATGGACGGGCTCAAGAGCACCATGGATTGGCTGTGCCGTCACATCCAGGCAGCCGAGAAAGCCACCGACCGGAAACCGTACTCCGGCCCTGACATCACCAAGTGGCGGGAGTGCGTGCCATTCATGGCCATACGTGCGGCCTATGACGGTAGCGGGGGTGGGACGGCCATTCTCAACCGGTTGAAGGGCAGTACTGATTTTCACGACCCGAAGGCCGATGCCAACCTACTCCCGCAGGTCGCGAGCGACCTGGAGCGCGGCATGCTTGTCATCGTTGACTTGTCGTATGGATCGGAACGGGTCGCGACGATGCTGTCCGAACGGCTAGTCCGTGGCCTCCTGGACTTGGCGAACAAGCGGTTCCGAAGTAACCAGGACCCAATGCGGATGCAGATCGTCGTCGAAGAAGCCCACCGACTGTTCGACCGGGAGAGGGCCAACAAGAACGAAACGGACCCGTGGGTGCGCCTGGCCAAGGAGTCTGCGAAGTACGAGATCGGAGTCATCTACGCGACGCAAGAGGTCTCCTCGGTCGACCGCCGGATCCTGTCGAACACTCACAATTGGGTCATTGCCCACCTGAACTCTGACCAGGAGACTCGCGAGCTCGCGCACTACTACGATTTTGCCGTGTTTGCCGACGAGATCCGGCGGTCTGAGGAACCAGGCTTCGCCCGCATGAAGACGTTCTCCGGCAAGTACATCGTGCCGATCCAGATCGCCAAGTTCGACCACGACATGATCAATGGCGCGCGCAAGGCCTCGGGGCAGGCAGAGATCACGGTTCCTGGACAGGTCCGCTGATGCCATACCCCAACGAGCGGGCATCCCGTCTCGGGCATCTGCCTACTGCCGAAAGCCCGCTCATCGTCGAAGCGCTGTCCCGCTGGGAGACGCCGATACTCGGCGCTGAGGATTCGGCGGCGATCGCCGATCGATGCGTCGCCTTGAACGACCTCAAGTCTGACCGGCAACAGGGACCGTCATTCGTCATCTCCTTCGACGGCTCGGACCAAGAGGTCGAAGCCCGCCGCCAGTATCCATCGGTCCGCGTGGGTTACATACAGATAGCTGGCGTGCTGGTCCGCGTCGACGAGTTCCTCAACGCGCGAGTCGACGGCCTGGTGGATGCCCGGAAGGTGCAGCGCGCCCAGACCCGCCAGACTATCCAGACCGTCTTGCCCAGCTCTCAGGTCACCCGGCCACAGATGTCGGGCGTAGAGTCGTGGCGCGTCGAGCTGTACGAGACCTTCAAGCGGCAGGCCATCGCAGACTTCGGCAGCCCTTACTCCCTAGTCGATGCCCTGCTGCGGCTGCACGGTAGACCGGGAGAACCGGAAGCCGACGTCCGTCCCGAGCTCGGCCGCTGCCCTGACTGCCAAGCTTCCGGTCAGAAAGTCGGCACAGATCCGACTACTTGTTCCGAGTGTGGCTGCGCCCTCTATCCGACCGATCTGCTGCGGACGCACGAGGAGTATGCGGACGAGGGCTCGAACGTGAACATCCTTACCCGAGTCATGAACGTCGCCGAACGGCTACTCGCTCTGTCCTACATCGACAACTTCGCACGCTACGCACCGACCGCTCTCGGAGCCGGACTGTTCATTACCGACGGGCCACTCGCCTTCTTCGGCCCAACCGCGCCCCTGAAGAGGCGCATGGTCGAATACTGGGGCCGGCTGTGCCACTGGCTCGCCCAGCAGGGCCACGCTGTGCCGCTGTTGGTAGGCATCGAGAAGAGCGGAGTCTTCGTCGACCACGCCATGGCCATCGCGAGCCAGATCCCACCCCAGCACGTCATGACCCTGAGCAATGCGTACATCAGCGAGAAGATCCGCCGGCGCCCTAGCGCTGGTACCTACGGCAAAGACGAGTTCTACGGCCGGCGCTTCTTTTACAAGACCAGCACCGACCAGATGCTCGTGGTAACTGTGCCACGCGTGCCCGCGGGGCAGCCCTACGAACAAGGGCCAGAAGGCGCGAACCCCTGCGAAGCGATAGACAGCTATCCCACGCTGCGCGCCACCCTTGAGGCGCTCGATCGGTTCCAGACACGCTTGTACCCCAACGCCGTCATTCCGCTTGCACTGGCACACTCAGCTGCCTCGCTGCCGCTTGGCACCGGCCGGGATGTACTCACCCTCCTTGCGCAGCGTGGACTCCAGCTCGACCGTGACAGCATCGGGTTCGGGCGGACGCCGGTGTATTAAGGAGGGGCAGAAGCAGCGACTCAATCAACCCGTTCGCCCTTGCCATAGCCGCGCTCACGGTACAAGTGCTTGAGGAACTCGTATTCGGTCGGCGTGGGGGATCTGCTGAGCCATCCGTCCTGCTTGACCCGTTGGTGCATGGTGTGAGCCATATGGTCGTCAGGCGTGCCATCGCTGGTTACGACCTCAAGGACTACTCTCGCAGTTGGCTCGTCGGGCTGCTCTACGAGCCTGACCCCCCAGGTATCGATCATCCCCAGCTCGATATAGCCGTGCCAGTTCCGGCGCCGCATGGCAGCTCGTTCCTGCTTCCAACCTCGGAGCTGGGCGTTCGTCCACACGAACGCTGCAGTCACTGCCGACAGGCCCGTGGCCATAGTCGCGACGTCGCTGCCGTCGGTAAGCCAGCTCATGACGAAGCCTCGCCTTCCTCGGAACTGTTGGTCGGCTTAGGGTCATCCTTTTCAGTGCAACTGTCTGGAGTGGGAGCGCCCCAGGGCGACCACCGCCGCCACCACTCCGCCGGGGTGGTGGCCTACAGGTGGTCGTACGTCGGCCGTGCGTGCTCAGTGGCCAAGAGGGTTTTGCGCACCTGAGATCGTTTGGTGAGCTTGTGCTGGTCGCAGAGCGTGAGCAGTTCGACAAGCGCCGAGCGGATGCTCCACTCCAACCGGTTCACTTCATCGGTGGTGAACTCCGGAACCTCTTCGCCATGCACGGCGTTCGACCGAACCTCATCGTAGAACTCGTACAGGCGGTTCGGACTGGGGAAGCCGTCGTTCACCACCTGTCCAAGCAGCGTCCGGAAGTACATGAGCATCGGTGCCTTGAGTCCAGCCGACTTGTCGCCGAGCATCGACTCGAGCGCCGAAAAGAGGAAGGCGACCTTGTGGATCGGATCAATAGCGAGGCGTGCTGAGTTGATCCAGCCCAGGGCCAACTTGGCTTGGCGACCGATCTCTGTTCGGTCGTCGTAGCGGATCGGCAGCAAGGCGAAGTTGGCGAACAATTCGGCTGGCTGCTTCGGGAGCTCCAAAGGAATGGGGGCGTCACGGTAGCGGTGGAAGCCGCGCCCCATACCTTCTATCGCGTACCACTGTCCGAGTTTGAACCGCAGCTGTCCCTCATTGAGCTGTTCCACGTTGGCCATACTGATACGGAGTACCCGGAGGGCGTGCTCGACGTGCTCGCGTCCGCGGGCGACCATGCGCTCCATGTCGGTACCGGACACCTCGACGCCAGCCAGTGAACCGCAGTGTGCATCGAGCCGGAAGCGCTGTCCTTCGTCGGTGTCCTCGGCGGGCAGTGGTTGGAACGTCACCTCGAAGACTTCGAACGGAACGGTGACAGTGAGGTACTCGACACTGAAGCGCACGGTTGCCACGCGCAAGTCCTGATGATGCTGCTGGATGAAGCCGGCCACGTGGTCCTTGCTTCGCTCGATGGCCGCATGGCACACGAAGTCCCAGACTGCGGCGTCAGCACCGTCCTTCAGATGCTCGTAGTGGAGGTCCGAGAGCAGAGCGGCGACGACATTACGGATCCGGCGTGAGATATCTGTGCCGACATGCAGTGCATCGTGGTCTCCGACACGGAGATCGTCGGGGAGCTTCTGTGTGCGTCCGAACGGGATATCCGTATCGGCCGGTTCGGAGCGAACCGCGAGTTGCAGCTTCTTCAGAAGCGTTCGAACGTCCATCTTGACAGCCTATGAGGTAGGTGATCTGCGTTACACGGTCATGGAGATGCCAGGCGGCGGAGGCGGAACGACATACCCATCGTTGGGGTGAGGCTCAGCCCCGTCTTTCCTCTCACCCCAAGCCGTGACTACTCGTTCGGCAGCGCCAACAGGTTGTCCGTCCACTTGCCATCGGCGCGGGTGCGCAGGTACTTCGCACCGAACTGCGGGGTCACAACACCCACGCTGACACGATTGCCATAGCTATCCTGCACGTACGCCGCGACAGTCTTGGCCTCGATCCATCCTACGAACTCGGCCGTGGAGTTGTCGCCGACCCGGTTTGCCGCGTCCGTCCACCAGAGCCGGACGATGTGCTCGTGGCCGGAGCCGCCAGCGAGGCGCTTGTGAGTCATGCGAACGGTATTCATGATCATTCTCCGAATCTGGGCAAATTTGCCCCTAGACTGCGGTGGCGTAGCTCAACGAGCTGCCTTACCGTTGTGTTGAGCGATCTTACCTCAGTGGTATGTCCGCATGTCTAGTTCGGAGACCCAAATGAGTTCCACCGCGGTAGAGGTGGGCCAGCGGATTCGTGCGGCTCGGACAAGGCGTGGCTGGTCACAGGCCGAGCTTGCGGCCAGGCTCGCAGGGCAACCGACCCCCACGGCCATTTCGTATTGGGAGTCCGGACGGCGCAGCGTTGGCCTTGACGACCTGATCGAGCTTGCCCGGGTTCTCGGTCTTGGCATCTCGGAGCTGCTTCCCGATCCTCGCGAGCAGCGGCCTGTCGGGGCGCTACTCCGGGCGGTTGCCGAACAAGTCGACGCACAGCAACTCGCAGAGCAGCTCGAGGCCTTCGCAAAGGATGCCGAGCAGCGCCCGCGGCCAAGTCTTCTGTGGGAGGTTGCGCCCGCATCACCCCGTGACACGGCCGAGGCCCTCTTAATTGCTGCTGGCGTCAAGCAGCCTCCAGTTCGTATTGAAGAACTGGTTGCGGGCTGTGGAATTTTGATTCATCCGTGGGACTTTGAAGACGTTGACGGCCTGATGGTTAACCTCGAATCAGGTCCGGTTGTCTGGGTCAATAAGACACAGGCGCAGACTCGTCAGCGATTTACGCTTGCCCATGAGCTAGGTCACAAGCTCCTACAGCACTTCGATCGATTCCATCTGGAATTTGGTAACGAACTATCACAGCACGCTACTGGAAGCCATCCAGAATTTGACTGGCGAGCCGAACGGGCAGCAAATGACTTCGCCGCGAACCTCCTGATGCCCGCTGTGATGGTCCGAGAAGCCTTCGCTCAGAACGAAGACGCACAGACGTTGGCCGCGCTGTTTAAAGTCAGCCCTGCGGCGATGGGTTTCCGGCTTGTCAATTTGCGGCTAACGGAGCCAGCGTTCTGAGCTGTCAACTCGCGGTTTCGCCCGACGACGTCGCTTTACGTTGCTTGCCGACGGGGCGGTTCGGGTCGGGTCCGTCCGGCTTCGGTGCAGTCTCCGTCACGGCACGCTGGCCAACAAGGCTGGCGATACTTGCACGTCGTTGGTCCAGCCGTTGCTGTTCGGCCTCGATCTCTGCAAGTGCCTGTGCGCCAAGAGTTTCGTCTGCGAGCTTGGCTTCCATCCAGAGGGTCAGGGCTTCGACACCAACTTCGTTGACGCTCTGACCAGTGAGGCCCTGTATGGCTTCTACGTCTTGTCGCATGGGTACGGGGATGCGAGGCGCAAAGACTGTTGTCTTCTGTGCTTCTTCGCCCGCCGCCTGTTGCTCTGCTGCTGGTTGTTCGCCCATTCCGACCCTCCTCTTGTTAGTGACTGTCTTATTAAAGAGGAATTGGGCAGTTGGATCAAGCTTTTCAGGCGAAGCGAGCGGAAATAGCCAGCACGCCATCCTAATAGTATGCTGGGAAATTACCGCCAAATAGGAGATCCCAGTTGTCGAATGCGACTTTCATTTTGCCGTCCTTCGCCGCGTCAAACGCCTTCTTTGCACGCGTAACTGCAGTATCAAGCTTTGAGAGGGCAACCTGCTTAGTCGCGTCGGATGAGCATGGCCGGATCGAGCCTGTTGTGCCAGTCGGATCGTTCATCGCTGCCAGGCTCGTAGTCTGGAGGCTGCTCAAGAGGAAGTAGATATCCATCCAGTAGTAGATGGAACTCTGCGTGCGCGTATACGCCGCAGCCCGCATCTCCAAATAGAACGAGGAGATCGGCACATTCTGGTAGTACTTCCATGCTTTAAGGAGTCGTGCCAGAGCCTTCGCGTTGCCTTGGCTCGGCTTCGCGTTTGACCCGTTCACGTAGGCAAGATGTGCTTGCGGCGTCGACTCCATCCAGTCTGACGTGACACCAGGGATGCTGTACTTCGTGAAACCATTAGTCGTGCCCACCGCATACGCCGGGATGACTTCGACGCGCTCATATCCGTTGCCGAAGTTCAGCACGACAGCCGGCGTCCGCACGGTGATTGACGTGCTCGGGAAGCGCTCCAAAAGGGCATACCGAACGGCCGAGAGTGAGCTCGAACCCAGAGAAGGCTTCGACGATTTGAGCGATGCGAATAGGTCGGTGTCGCTACGGCCACTGACGCCTGTGCCATTGCTGAACGAGCCGCTCTCGAACATCCGGTACAGGCCGAACTTGCTGGAGAGCTTCGCCTCGATGCCTGCCCGGTGCGTCGAAGCCTTCGAGCGCTCGGCGTCGCTTGGGGTGAGCCAGCGCAGACACGTGTTGAACCCCTCGGTGGCGTCGCTTGCCATGTTCACGTCTCCTTGTCGGTGCTGTAGCTCTGTCCACCGTCGCCGATGTTCTTTTTGGAACGCAGGTAGGCGAGTCGACCCGGTGGGTCGGCGGTCTTGTTTAGTTCGTCGCGGGTGTTCGTCAGGTTGCGGAGTGCCTCGCGGGCATCTTCGCGGCTCATTCCTTCAAGGTCGATCGTGAGGAACTGCCGGGCTTCCGTCTGGAGCTGGAGGTACGCGTTGGCCGACGCCTGAGCTTGCGTCATGCGGCGGGACGCGTTGACCGTCGTCAGCGTTGCGCCGAGCGCTGCGGCCAGCAGACCCAGGACACCTGGAACAGCTCCCACGTGCCCGGCGAGACTTGTTCCGCCGGAAATCGCGGCCAGCACTGCCGCCGGTACGCCGAGCACCAGGTTCATGAGCCGCCACAGTTTGGCCTGTTCAAACTGACCTTGGGAGCTCCACAGCGCGCTTTCGTGGATACGGTCTGCTTCAGCGGCGAGCGGTTGAAGCGACTCGGGCAGGTTCTTAGGGGTCAGGGACACGAACTACCTCACTTGACCGACGCGTACGCGCCGCTTCCTTTGGTGTGAGGCTCCGTACTCAACGTGCGGGGCCGCTGAATATGAACGCCCCTTGTGATCGAGGAAAGTACCTGGCCACAGGGATCGCCCGGCGTAGACGCTGACGTCGTCGGCATGATCGGACTGGCGGCGTTTCCGCTCCGCTGAGCTGAGGACGAGACGCTAGCACTCGCGGAGTTCGAGTGCTAGTTGATCCTCGAAGTGGCCTGATTCAGCCTTGGGGATGCCCAGGGTTAGCGAGATTCCCAGCTGGCCCGGCCGCCCCGACGGATCACGACACCGCCTTCAACGAGCCGCTTTCTGATCGTCTTCTTGGCGACGCCGAACTCCCTGGCGATCTGAACGAGCGTCCGCCCCTCCGCGTACAGTTCGATCGCTCGTGTCAGGCCATTAGGACCCATCGACCGGTCAGAGGCGTCGATCCCTCGGTTCCTGAGGTGCCTCCACACGGTAGATCGGTGGATGCCCGAGCGTGCTGCGATCTCCGCGACCCCCACCCCTTGCTCCCAAGCATGGACGAGTTCGTCCGTGTCACTGTTCGCCAACTGACGAAGGGTGCGGCACTGCGAGCGTGCACGTGGCTCTGCGGGTTCAGGACTGTCTGCCCAGGTAGCGGCCATTTCCAAGAGTCGTTGAACGGGCTTCGACCGGTGTGAAAGGGCCTCGGTCACCCCGACATGACGTCGAAGGCCCGGTGACCATATGGTCCCGGGCCTTCGACGTGAGTCTTCGCGTTCGCTATCACCAGTCACGCGGCCGTGAAACGTCCCGGGCGCGCATCGCCTTCGCCGGTCCCAGACGGTTCGCCGAGGGGGAGCCGCCGTCGTAGAGGGAGCGCTCGCCGCGGTTGTCCGCCTTGTCTCCGCGGCCGCGGGACTTCTGCTGGCCGGGCGTGGGTCCGGCGGCTCGATCGCGGGCGTTCGGTGCTTCGGGGGGTCTGGCGGGCTTCGCTTCGGTGAGGCGGGACTGGGTGTGGGGTTGGGCTTGGGCGTGTGCTTGGGCCTGTGCCTGGGGGGTCGGCTGAGTCTGGTGGCCCTGCGGCGCCTGCTGGCCTTGGTGCTGTTGTCCTTGCGCCTGGGGTTGTGCCTGTGCCTGCGCCTGCCCTTGCGGTCCTTGCGGTCCTTGCGGTCCTTGCGGTCCTTGTGACCCCTGCGATCCCTGCGATCCCTGCGGGCGCTGTGCCGGCGGCTGCGGGACGGCCCGTCGTGCCTCTCCCATGCCCGGAGGCGTCCGCGGCGGGGCGGGCTTGGGCCGTGCCGTGGGCACGATCCTCGTCTCCGGCTGCGGGCGTCGGCTGTGGCGCGGGTTCGCGCCGAGGTCTCCGGGCTTGGGGCCGCCCTTGCGGCCGAGGCTCTCAATGGTCATCAGGCTGCCGCCTTCGTCGTGATCCGGTGTCGGTGGGGACGGGTAGTGTCCTTAGGTATGCCCGAAGGTCACGTGATTCACCGTCTTGCCGGCAAACTCGACTCGGTCTTCACCCCCGAACTCACCTCGGAATCGCCGTTGTCCGAGGTCAGCAGCCCGCAGGGGCGTTTTGAAGCCAGTGCGCGCCTTGTGGCAGATCTTCCATATGCCGGTTCGGAGGCGCACGGGAAGCATTTGTTCATCGGATTCGGTCCCGATCGTTGGATCCATGTGCACCTCGGTTTGTACGGCAAGTTCCATGTGACCGAGGAACCGCCCGGTCCGGTGGTCGGTCAGGTGCGGCTGCGGATGGTGGGCAAATCGGGGCATGCCGACCTGCGCGGCGCCTCGGCGTGCGACCTGTACGGTCCCGAGGAGCGCGGCGCCCTGGTGCGCCGTCTGGGCCCGGATCCGCTGCGCGCCGACGCCGACCCGGACCTCGCATGGCGCAAGATCTCGAACAGTTCCCTGACCGTCGCCGAGCTGCTGATGGAGCAGCCGGTGCTGTCGGGCGTGGGCAACGTCTACCGCGCCGAAGTGCTGTACCGGGCCGGTCTCGACCCGTACCTCAAGGGCCGCGACCTCGCCCGCGAGCAATGGGACGGCATCTGGACCGACCTGGTCGAGCTGATGGCCGAGGGTGCGCGCATCGGCCGCATCGACACGGTCTGGCCGCAGCACACGCCGGAGGCGATGGGCCGTCCGCCGCGCAAGGACGACCACGGCGGCGAGGTGTACGTCTACCGCCGCAACGGCCAGCCGTGCCTGGTGTGCGGCACGCCGGTGGCGACGGCCGGAGTCCGCGACCGGAACCTCTTCTGGTGCCCGACCTGCCAAAAGAGCGCCGCCTGAGCCCCACAAAGTATGTTCGAACCCTGCGGTCCACTGCGGACCGTGGTCGCGCGGTGATCGCAGGGTGACGAAAAGGCCGTATGACCGATAAGGTTCGCGCATGACCGCGGACTCGGGGAATGGGCGGTCCGGCAGGCGTGCGGCCGTCGGGCGGCGCCGGCGCATCGTCGGCGCCCGCTTCGCCGAGAGCGAAATCGGGCGCTGGCTCACGGACAACGCCATGGCCTCGGACCTCTACCTGCTGCCCGCCCTCGGCATGGTGGCCGTCGGCTTCGGCATGCTGACCGTGGCCTTCCCCGAAGCCTGGACCCCGGCGATGCTGGCCCTCCCGGTCCTGGCCGGCGGCCTGCTGATGAAGCTGCGCGGGCAACTGCTCCTGCTGGTGATCTGCATCGCGGTCCTGATGGCCGTGTCCTGGCACCGCGAGCGCGCCGGCGTGGCCTTCGGCTCGGCACTGGCGGTCTTCGCCACCGCGGCGCTGGTGATACTGACGTCGCGCTCCCGCCTCCGGCTCGGCGTCCAGGGCACACGCGGTGAGGCGATGTTGCTGGACCTGCGTGAGCGGCTGCGGGCCCAGGGCGTGGTGCCACGCCTGCCGGCCGACTGGCATGTCGATATGTCGATCAGATCAGCCGGTGGTCAGTCCTTCGCCGGCGACTTCCTCATCGCGGCCCTGTCCCACCCGGCGTTCCCGGCCCAGCGCCGCCCCGTGCCGGTGGCCAACGCGGTCGGGACGAGCAGCGTGCCGGGACTCGCGGCTGCTTCCGGAACCTCCGCGGCACCCGGCCCAGACCCCGCCGCCAATCCCCATCCCACTCCCACCGCCGACTTCGACGACGCGCCGACCCAAGGCCAGACCCTCGAACTCAGCCTCGTCGACGTCAGCGGCAAAGGCCTGGCAGCGGGCACCCGAGCCCTCCTCCTGTCCGGAGCCTTCGGCGGCCTCCTCGGCACCGTCCCCTCCCGCGACTTCCTCACCTCGGCGAACAAGTACCTCCTCCGCCAAGACTGGGACGAAGGCTTCGCCACAGCCGTCCACCTCGTCGTCGAACTGGAAACCGGCCACTACCGCTTCCACAGCGCGGGCCACCCACCCATCGCCCGCCTGACCGCCAAAACCGGCCGCTGGTCCACCGAAGAAGCCGAAGGCCCCCTCCTAGGCATCCTCGACGACGCAGAATTCCCCGCCACCGAAGGCTGCCTCGACAGAGGCGACGCCCTCCTCCTCTTCACCGACGGCCTCGTAGAACGCCCCGGCCGCGACCTAGACGAAGGCCTAGACCGCCTCCTAGGCGCCGCCGAAACCCGCCTCACCACCAGCTTCGCCGGCGGAGCCGACCGCCTCATCAACGAAGTAGCACCCAACGTCAAGGACGACCGAGCCCTCGTAGTCGTCTGGCGAACCTAAACCCGCCCCCGCAACCGGGGTGAGAACCAGCCGCCAAGTGTGCCAAGATAGACCCACGCGCGACCCCTCCAGGCCGCGAGTGCGGATGTAGCTCAATGGTAGAGTCTCTGCCTTCCAAGCAGATTGTGCCGGTTCGATCCCGGTCATCCGCTCCAGACTTGCGGAGCCCAGCTCAGCCCTAGCGGCGGAGTTGGGCTTTTGTGCTGTTCGGCGTGAGCGCGTCTGCTCGCTGGCTCTGAACAGAGAGAGGGCCGCCGAATGGGCGGCCCTTCTGCGTCTCAGCCTTCGTGCGACCTGCCTTGTGTCAGCTGGTGGTGTTGGGGAGGGGTGGGAGTTCGCCGGTCTTTTCGTAGTCGGTCATCAGTTGGATGCGGCGGTTGTGGCGTTCTTCGTTGGTGAAGGGGGTGGTGATGAAGAGTTCTACGAAGTGGGTGGCTTCTGCTTCGGTGTGCATGCGGGCGCCGATGCTGATGACGTTGGCGTTGTTGTGGAGGCGGCCTAGGCGGGCTGTTTCTTCGCTCCAGGCTAGGGCTGCTCGGATGCCGTCTACTTTGTTGGCGGCGATTGCTTCGCCGTTGCCGGAGCCGCCGATGACGATGCCGAGGGTGTCGGGGTCGGCGGCTGTTTTGCTGGCGGCGAGCATCACGTAGGGGGGGTAGTCGTCCTGGGGGTCGAGGGTGTGGGGGCCGCAGTCGACTGCTTCGTGCCCGGCGGCGGTCAGCCAGGTGACGAGGTGGTTCTTCAGGTCGTAGCCGGCGTGGTCGCTGCCGAGGTAGATGCGCATATGGAGGATTATCCCATCCGGGGGGCGGGGGGCGGTGTCGGCCACCCGTTCGGCCGATTGCGGCGGGTGGTGCGGTGGTGCACTGTTGTTCTTGTCGTCAATGATGATTCTGGAGTGACTGGAGAGACAGCCGAGCCGACACGTGTAGGGGGCAGCCGTGGAGCGATTCTCGAGATTCGTGCTCGCGAAGCGGCGGGCGATCGCGGCTCTGTGGGTGGTGCTGCTGCTCGGTGGCGGGTGGGCTTCGTCGGTGCTGTCCAAGCACCTGAATCAGAGCTTCACCATCGCCGGGACGCCGAGTGCGGCGGCGAGCGATGCCCTGGTGGCGCAGTATCACGTCGGGGGCGGGCTCGATCCGCTCGTGCCGGTGTTCGTGCTGCCGCCGGGGGTCACGCCCGAGGCTGCTCGTGCGAAGCTGGAGCCCGCGCTGGCTGCCGTGCCGGGGCGGGTCGTCGACTACTACAACAGTGGCAATCGGGCGTTCCTGGGCGCTGACGGCCGGACCATGTTCGCCCTCGTCTTCACTCCGGCGGTCAACGACCAGGTCAAGGATGCCAAGGTCCAGACGGATGCCGCTCGCGTCCTGCCGCGCCGGCTCGCCGCCGCCGCTCCGGCGGGGACCCAGGTGCACGTCACCGGGATCACGCCGCTGTCGTCCAACGGCAACGGCGGCGGGAACGGGGTGCTCGCCGAGGCGCTGCTCGGGGCGGCCGGGGCGCTGATCGTGCTGGCCTTCGTGTTCGGGTCCTTCCTCGCGCTGCTGCCGCTGATGATCGCAGCGGTCTCCATTCTGTCCAGCTATCTCGTTGTGCTGCTCCTGAGCGAGTTCATGAAGGTGCAGGCGGTCGTGCAGTACATGGTCGGCCTGATCGGGCTGGGCGTGGCCATCGACTACTCGCTGCTGCTGGTCACCCGGTGGCGCGAGGAGGTGGCGCACGGCGCGGACAACGAGACCGCCGTGCACCGGGCGATGGCCACCGCCGGGCGTGCCGTGCTGGTCAGCGGCCTGACCGTGGCCCTGGGTCTGCTCTCGCTGATCGTCGTGCCGATCCAGTTCATGCGCTCCATCGGCATCGGCGGGATGCTGATCCCGGTGGTCAGCGTGGCGGTGACGCTGACGCTGCTGCCGATCGCGCTCACCGGCTTCGGGCGCCGCCTGGACTGGCCGCGCCTGCGGCACGAGGACAAGCCCAGCCGGGCCTGGACCGCGTGGGCCCGCTGGGTGGTGCGGCACAGGTGGATCGCCGCCGGGCTGGCTCTGCTGGTGCTGGTGCCCCTGGCCGTGGCGGCGCTCGGCATCCACGAAGGCGATCCGACCACTGACTCCCTCGCCAAGTCCGGCGACGCCCGGCAGGGACTCGTGGCCCTGCGCACCGCCGACATCCCGAGCGGCGTCCTCAATCCCTATGTCGTGCTGACGCCGCCGAACACGTCGGGCAGCCAGGTCACGGTCTCGGCGATCAGCCACGGCCTGTACGCCGCCATCGCGGTGACCACGCCGCCGCCCGGCACCGAGAAGACCCCGACGACCCGCTGGCCGATGACCGTCATCCTCCCCAGCGACGAAGCCGCGACCAGCCAGGGCCAGCACATCGCCAAGCTCACCCGCACCGAGTTCGAGCACGCCGTCCCGGGCACCCTCGTGGCCTCCAGCGCACTGGCCAACATCGACAACATCCACAAGATGTACGGCCAGTTCCCCTTATTGCTGGCGGTCCTGGCCATCCTGACCTTCCTGGTCCTGGCCCGCACCTTCCGTTCCCTGCTGCTCCCGGCCAAGGCGGTGCTGGCGAACCTGCTCTCGGTCGCCGCGGCCTACGGCGGCATGGTCCTGATCTGGCAGGACGGCCACGGCTCGCACGCCATCTGGGGTATCCCGGCGACCGGCGGCATCCCGTTCTGGATCCCGATGATCGTCTTCGCGTTCCTCTACGGCCTGTCGATGGACTACGAGGTCTTCATTCTGTCCCGGATGCGCGAGGAGTTCGACGCCGGCGCGCGCACCGACGACGCGGTGGTCGTGGGCCTCGGCCGGACCGGCCGCCTGGTCACCAGCGCCGCGCTGATCCTCTTCCTGGCCTTCGCGGCCCTGGCCAGCGCCCCGTCGACGTTCCTCAAGATCTTCGCGACCGGGCTGGGCATCGGCATCCTGCTGGACGCCACCGTCGTGCGCGCGCTGCTCGTGCCCGCGCTGGTGTCCCTGTTCGGGCGCTGGAACTGGGTGCTGCCGGCGTGGGCGGCGCGCCTCCTGCGGGTGGAGCCGTCGCCATGAGCCGCGGGCCGGGCACGATCGGCGGGTCCCGTGAGCAACGACACGCCCTGGACCTCGCGGGGCGTCCTTGTGCCGCCATGATCGTGGCGCTAGCGTCCGCAGAAATTCGCACTGCTAGTTTCCCCGGGACGGCCCAATGAGCGTGCTCACCTTCACCGACCAGTACATCGGCGGAAAATGGATCCCCTCGGCGGCCACCGAGACGGTGGACGTGCTGAACCCGGCCACCGAAGAGGTGATCGCCGTCATCCCGGCCGGCGGGGCGGCCGACGTGGACGCCGCCGTGGCCGCGGCCCGGTCGGCGGCGCGCGCCTGGGGCGCCAGCCACAAGGACTACCGCCTGGAGTTCCTCGGGCATCTGGTCGCCAAGCTCGCCGAGGCGCAGCCGGAGATCGTCGAGACCGTCGTCGCCGAGCTCGGCTGCCCGGTCGGCTTCGCCACCGCCGTGCAGGCCGCGCTGCCGCTGGGTGTCGCAGAGAGCTACCTGCGCATCCTGGCCGACTACGAGTTCGAAGAGCAGGTCGGCAACTCGACCGTCTACCACGAGCCGGCCGGCGTCGTCGGCGCGATCACGCCGTGGAACTACCCGCTGCACCAGGTCGTCGCCAAGGTGGTGCCGGCGCTGGCGGCCGGGTGCGCCGTGGTGCTCAAGCCCGCCGAGGACACGCCGCTGACCGCGCGCCTGTTCGCCCGGCTGGTCGACGAGGCCGGCTTCCCGCCCGGCGTGTTCAACCTGGTCACCGGGACCGGGGCGGCGGCCGGCGCCGCGCTGGCCGCGCACCCGGACGTCGACATGGTCTCCTTCACCGGCTCCACCGCCGTCGGCCGGCAGGTCGCCGAGCACGCCGGGCGCGGCGTCAAGCGGCTCGCGCTGGAACTCGGCGGCAAGTCGGCGTGTGTCGTGCTGCCCGGCGCGGACCTGGCGAAGGCGGTCAACGTCGCGGTCGCCAACGTCTTCAACAACTCCGGCCAGACCTGCTCGGCCTGGACCCGCCTGCTGGTCCCGGAGGACCACTACGCCGAGGCGCTGAGCATCGCCGCCGACGCCGCGGCCAAGTTCGTGCCCGGCGACCCGACCAAGGCCGAGACCCGGGTCGGCCCGCTGGTCAACGCCAAGCAGCGGGAGCGCGTGCGCGGCTACCTGAACGACGCCGTCGGCGAGGGCGCGCGCGTGGTGGTCGGCGGCGCGCAGCCGCCGGAGGGCCTGCCGACCGGCTTCTACGTCCGCCCGACGGTCCTGGCCGACGTCACCACCGACATGGCCGTGGCGCGCGAGGAGATCTTCGGCCCGGTCATCTCCGTGATGTCCTTCCACGACGCCGAGGACGCCCTGCGCATCGCCAACGCCACCGAGTACGGCCTGGCCGGCGCGGTGTGGGCGGCCGACGACCACGAGGCCGTCGCCTTCGCCCGGCGCATGGACACCGGCCAGGTCGACATCAACGGCGGCCGGTTCAACCTCGCGGCGCCCTTCGGCGGCTACAAGGGCTCCGGTGTCGGACGCGAGCTGGGCCGTTTCGGGCTGGAGGAGTATCTGCAGACGAAGTCGCTCCAGTTCCGGGTCTGATTCGCCGAGAGCGGCAAGCGGCAAGCTCGAAAGCGCACGAGCTGCGGCCGGTCTCATCGAAGAGATCGGCCGCGAGTCCGCCGCTACTCAATCGGCGATCAGACCAGCAGAGGTTGAATCAGCAGAGTTCTGGCCAGCAGTTCTGGCCAGCACAGTTCAGACCAGCCCGAGGAACCCGGGATCCCCGACCCCGATCTGCTGCGCGAAATCCGCGGCTATCCCCAGCACGCCGGACATCGGCACGGTGCGCCGGCTGGTCGTGGCGACGTCCTCAGCCTGCTTGCTCCACAAGAAGGGGAACACGCTGATCCCCTCGGCCGGTCCGGCCGCGGCGGCCTCCTCGCGCCAGCCGTCCCAGCGCAGCGCGCTGTAAAACCCTTCCAGCCGCTCGGACAGCAGCCAGGCGACCCACGCCGAGTGCCCGATCTCCAGCGCCTCCCACTGCAGGGTGTCCGGCGCGAAGTAGATCATCTGGCCCGGCTGCCCGGGACGTCCCGCGGCCGCCGGGTCCATCCCGTTCAGGGCGAACACCCCGCCGAGCACGTCGTGCGCCACGACGAGTCCCGCCGCCGCCTGCCAGGCGGGGTCGAACGTCTCGGGAAACCCGTTCACCTGCGCCAGACTCGGCAGGTTCCCGTCGCGCCCGGAGCCGGCGCCGAACACCCGCACCCAGCCGTCGTCGACCAGCAGGCCGCCGGTGTTCAGGGTCAGCCCGCCGAGCATCGACCGTGCCGTCACCTGAAGTTGCCGCAACCCGCGCGTGCTCTCCCCGGAGTCGGGTGCGAAGACGGTCAGGGGCATCGGGCACGCCGCGAACAACGCCTGGAGCTCCGGCCATGCCGGATCGTCCACTTCGATCAGCTCGGTGAGTTCTCGCATTCGCCCGATCATGGCAGATTCGTCCGATGGTGCCGACCCCGAGACCCGCTACCATCGATGGCCTCGAGATCCTGGGGAGGGGTTGCGCATGGCCGGGAAGTGGGCCGCTCTGTCCAAGGGCACACGAATACTGCTGACCGCAGTCCTTCTCTATGCCGTGGAGTCGGTCGTCATAGTGGCGTCCGACACCGATGCGAACAACGGCTATGCCAGCGTCCTGATTGGCGCGATCACCTCCGCCTTCGGCGCGTTCCTGGCGGCCGCCGCGCTGCGGACGGACTATCTCGACGCGCTGCGGCTGCGTTGGCGTCTGCGTTCCGGCGCCGAGCGCGTGACCGCGACCGTCGCCGCCGTGATCTCGTTCCACAACAGCGACTTCACCTATCCCGTCTTCGAGTACGCGACTCCGGACGGCGCCACCCACCGGCACGCCGACGCCTCCAGCCGCGCGCTGACGGTCGGCGCGACAGCCGAGGTGCGGTACCTGCCGACCGAGGCCGACTTCGCGGTCGGGCCCATGGGCCGGTTCAACGTCGTGGTGTTCGCGGTGCTGGCGGCGTTGGGCGTGGTGTTGCTGGTGCTGATGCCGTTGATGACGGTGCAGGCGTTGGCCAGCTGAGAGCTGAAGCCGGCCGCCGAGCCACGGGATCGGGTGGAAACACCGAGGACATCTCCCCGAGCCACACTGGCGCGGTGAGCACAGGGATCATCACCGTCACCGAAGTCCCCTGGGACGACCCGCAAGCGGTCGCTCTGCGTGACGCGCAGCGCGCCGAGATCGACGCGATCTACGGACCGGGCAGCGAACCCGGTGTCGCGCCTTCCGCCGCCGACATCGCCGTCTTCCTGATCGCGCACGTCGAAGGCGTGCCGGTCGGCTGCGGCGGGCTGCGTCCGCTGGAGCCCGGCGCCGCCGAAATCAAGCGCATGTATGTGGTGCCGGACTGGCGCGGCCGGGGTGTTTCCGGTGCGGTGCTCGCGGCGTTGGAGCAGGCGGCGGTAGCGCGCGGTCGGCGTACGCTCCGATTGGAGACCGGGCCCGAACAGGTCGCCGCGATCCGTCTCTACGAGCGCTCCGGCTACGTGTCGATCCCCGGTTTCGGGGCGTATGCCGACGGCCCGTTGTCCCACACGAAGTCGCATTGCTACCAAAGAGAGCTGTAGCCAGTTCGGGGACCGTTTCCTTCAGGGGCGGCACTCCGGGTTACGATGGGGCTTCGTATTCCGTCCACGCGCGACGTCGCGCCATGACTCGAGGCTGCCGCCGGCAGCGCCGCAAGGAGAGCAGCAGTGAAGAGCGCTGTCGAGACCCTGGACCCCACTCGGGTCCGGCTCACCGTTGAGGTCCCCTTCGAGGAGCTCAAGCCGAGCCTCGACGCGGCGTACAAGAAGATCGCCGAGCAGGTCTCGATCCCGGGCTTCCGCAAGGGCAAGGTCCCGGCGGCGGTCATCGACCAGCGCTTCGGCCGCGGCGCCGCGCTGGAGGAGGCCATCAACTCCTCCCTGCCGCAGTTCTACGGCCAGGCGGTCGAGGACAACAAGATCGAGGTCGTCGGCCAGCCTGACGTGGACCTCAAGGAGCTCGAGCCGGGCCAGGACCTGAAGTTCACCGCCGAGGTGGACGTCCGTCCGGAGTTCGACGTGCCCGCCTACGACGACATCGAGGTCGAGGTCGAGGACGCCGCCGTGGCCGAGGAGGCCGTGGCCGAGCGCATCGAGGAGATCCGCAAGCGCTTCGGCTCCCTGAAGGAGGTCGAGCGCGAGGTGGCCGACGGCGACTTCGTGACGCTGGACCTGGCCGCCTCGATCGACGGCGAGGTGCTGGAGGACGGCACCGCGAAGGGCATGAGCTACGAGGTCGGCTCCACCCAGCTGATCGAGGGCACCGACGAGGCGATCATCGGCAAGAAGGCCGGCGAGACCGCCACGTTCACCTCCAAGCTGCTCGGCGGCTCCCACGCCGGCGAGGACGCGACCATCGAGGTCACCGTCTCGGCGGTCAAGGAGCGCGAGCTGCCCGAGCTGGACGACGAGTTCGCCCAGCTGGCGAGCGAGTTCGACACCATGGAGGAGTTCCGCGCCAACGTGCGCGAGACGCTGGAGCGCTCCGAGCAGTTCGAGCAGGTCGCCTCGGCCCGGGACAAGGTCCTGGAGGTGCTCCTGGAGCGCGTGGAGATCCCCCTGCCGAAGTCGGTCGTGGACTCCGAGCTGGCCTGGCGCAACGAGGCCCTGGACCGGCAGATCGCGATGGGCGGCATGACCCGCGAGGGCTTCTTCAAGCTGCAGGAGAAGACCGAGGAGGAGTACGACGCCGAGCTCGCCGAGGAGGTGCGCGACGGCGTCAAGGCCCAGTTCATCCTGGACAAGCTGGCCAACGCCGAGGAGATCTCGGTGAACGAGGGCGAGCTGACCAACCACCTCATCCAGCGCGCCCAGCAGGCCGGCATGCGCCCGGACGAGTTCGCCCAGCAGATCTCCTCCGCCGGGCAGATCCCGGCCCTGGTCGGCGAGGTCCGCCGGGGCAAGGCGCTGAACCTGGTCCTGGAGGCGGCGAAGGTCAAGGACGCCTCCGGCAACGAGGTGGACGTCAAGAAGATCAACGCCCCCGACGTCGAGGACACCGACGGCGAGAACCCGGACAGCCACGGCCGGGCGCCGGAGGACGAGCACTACGGCCACAAGCACGACTGAGCCGCACCCCCGCCGCGCAGACCTGTGGCGACTGTTCTGAGCGCCCTGCGCGCGTCGAACACCCGGTAGTACCAAAGCCCCGCCTCCCGCTCGGGAGGCGGGGCTTTAGCGTATGCCGTCAGCGAACAAGGGCCGGGGCGCCGACGTGGCGGGGGAGCGGGGCGTTAGGGTCGTCCTAGGACCCGGCGATCACACCCCTGACAGGGCCGAGCCGGTCCGCGCATTCCGCTTCCGACGAACCAGGCAGGGTGAACCTATGACGACGCCGCTGACCCCGATGGCCCGTGCGGGCGTGGACAGCCCGCTCGGCCTGAGCGACCAGGTCTACAACCGGCTGCTGCGCAACCGGATCATCTTCCTGGGCAGCCAGGTCGACGACGACATCGCCAACTCGCTGTGCGCCCAGCTGCTGCTGCTCACAGCCGAGGACAGCGAGAAGGACATCTACTTCTACATCAACAGCCCCGGCGGCTCGGTCTCGGCGGGCCTGGCGATCTACGACACGATGATGTACGTCCCCAACGACATCGTGACCGTGGGCATGGGCATGGCGGCCTCGATGGGCCAGTTCCTGCTCACCGCCGGCACCCCGAACAAGCGCTTCGCGCTGCCGAACACCGAGATCCTGCTGCACCAGGGCTCCGCGGGCATCGGGGGCTCCGCGGCGGACATCCGGATCCAGGCCGAGCGCCTGCTGCGGAGCAAGAAGCGGATGGCCGAGCTGACCGCCCAGCACACCGGGCAGACGCTGGACAAGATCGAGAAGGACTCCGACCGCGACACCTGGTTCAGCTCCGCGGAGGCCAAGGAGTACGGCCTGATCGACGACATCATGACGCACGCCAATGACGTCCCCGGCGCCGGCGGCACCGCCCAGGCCTGAGGTTCGCGCACCCCGGCAGCGCCCCGCGTAGACCCTTAACCCGCCGCCCCCCTCTCGGAGGACTCTTCCCATGAACGACATGCAGTACCGCGGGCCTGAGCACGACGCCCGCTACATCGTCCCCAAGTTCAGCGAGCGCACCAGCTACGGCTTCCGCGAGTGGGACCCGTACTCGAAGCTGTTCGACGAGCGGATCATCTTCCTCGGCGTGCAGATCGACGACGCCTCGGCCAACGACGTGATGGCCCAGCTGATCACCCTGGAGTCGATGGACCCCGACCGGGACATCTCGATCTACATCAACAGCCCCGGCGGCTCGTTCACGGCGCTCACCGCCATCTACGACACGATGATGTGGGTCAAGCCCGACATCCAGACGGTCTGCATGGGCCAGGCCGCCTCCGCGGCCGCCGTGCTGCTGGCCGCCGGCACCCCGGGCAAGCGCCTGGCGCTGCCCAACGCCCGGATCCTGATCCACCAGCCCTGGAGCGAGGGCGGCCGCGGCGACCTGTCCGACCTGGAGATCCAGGCGAACGAGATCCTGCGGATGCGCACCGTGATGGAGCAGATGCTCTCCAAGCACAGCGGGCGCGAGCCGGAGCTGGTGCACAAGGACATCGACCGCGACAAGATCCTCTCGGCGGACGAGGCGAAGGACTACGGCATCATCGACCAGGTCCTCACCTCCCGGACCGAGTCCCTGAACGTTCGATGACCGGTTGCGGACACTGATATATCGGCGGGGTGACCCGCCATGGGCCGTGGCATCGGATTATCATTCGATGCCACGGCCGATGCGCTCGCGATTGTCGAGCGCTCACGCCTCGCCGGGGGTATGAGCGGTACCGTCTTGGGGGACAGACTACGAAGCGCCTCCGGGCGCCAGTAGTGGGTCCAGCACCGGGATCTTCACAAAGGAGAAGCTCCACCGTGGCACGCATCGACAACGCCGACCTGCTGAAGTGCTCCTTCTGCGGCAAGAGTCAGAAGCAGGTCAAGAAGCTCATCGCGGGCCCCGGCGTGTACATCTGCGACGAGTGCATCGATCTGTGCAACGAGATCATCGAGGAGGAGCCCGGCGAGCCGGCAGCCGCCCGCGGGCTGGCAGAGCTGCCCAAGCCCAAGGAGATCTACGACTTCCTCGACGAGTACGTCATCGGCCAGGAGAACGCCAAGAAGAGCCTGTCGGTGGCGGTGTACAACCACTACAAGCGGGTGCAGGCCGGGGACTACCAGCGCGAGCGCGGCGGGCGCCGCGGCGAGCAGATCGAGTTGGCCAAGTCCAACATCCTGCTGCTGGGCCCGACCGGCTGCGGCAAGACCTACCTGGCCCAGACCCTGGCCCGGATGCTGAACGTGCCGTTCGCCATCGCCGACGCCACGGCGCTGACCGAGGCCGGGTACGTCGGCGAGGACGTCGAGAACATCCTGCTCAAGCTGATCCAGGCGGCCGACTACGACATCAAGAAGGCCGAGACCGGGATCATCTACATCGACGAGATCGACAAGATCGCCCGCAAGGCCGAGAACCCGTCGATCACCCGCGATGTCTCCGGCGAGGGCGTCCAGCAGGCGCTGCTGAAGATCCTGGAGGGCACGGTCTCCTCGGTGCCGCCGCAGGGCGGGCGCAAACACCCGCACCAGGAGTTCCTGCAGATCGACACCACCAACGTGCTGTTCATCGTGGCCGGCGCCTTCGAGGGCTTGGACAAGATCGTGGACTCCCGGGTGAACAAGCGCGGGATGGGCTTCACCGCCCAGCTGCGCTCCCGCTACGACGTGGACACCACCGACGTCTTCGCCGACGTGCTCCCCGAGGACCTGCTGAAGTACGGCATGATCCCGGAGTTCGTGGGCCGGCTCCCGGTGGTCACCTCGGTGCACAAGCTGGACCGCGCGGCGCTGGTCCGGATCCTGGTCGAGCCGCGCAACGCGCTGATCAAGCAGTACCAGAAGCTGATGGAGCTCGACGGCGTGGAGCTGGTCTTCGAGGACGACGCCGTGGAGGCCATCGCCGACCAGGCGATCCTGCGCGGCACCGGCGCCCGCGGCCTGCGCGCGATCATGGAGGAGGTGCTGATGTCGGTGATGTACGAGGTCCCCAGCCACTCCGACGTCGGCACCGTGGTCATCACCGGCGAGGTCGTGCGCGAGCACGTGCTGCCCACCCTGGTGCCCCGCGACCAGCAGTTCCGGCGGACCGGTACGCAGCAGAACCTCACCGAGCGCCGGGAGCGGTCGGCGTAGGGGTGTTCGACAGACGGCAAGGGCGGCGGTTCGCTTCGGCGGGCCGCCGCTTTCGTGTCGCGATGAGAACAGGGTGAGAATCCATTCCTACTCGGGTAGGATGACGGTATGGCGACGAAGTTGAGCATCTCCCTGCCGGACGCCGATGTGGCCTTCCTGGACGAGTTGGACCGGAACTCCCGCTCGGCCGCGGTCCAGGCGGCCATCAAGCTCGCCCGGTCGGTGCGCATCGTCGACGACTACACCGCCGCCTACGACGAATGGGTCAGCTCGGGCGAGGCCGAGGTGTGGGACGGCGTCGTCGGCGACGGGATCGCTGACGAGGCCGACCAGTGAGCGGTGCGGTACCCGCCCTGCGCCGCGGAGACATGTGCTGGGTCAATCTGGACCCCGCGCGCGGCGGTGAGATCAAGAAACGCCGCCCGGCCGTCGTGGTCTCCAACGACGGGGTGAACAGCGCCGTCCACCGCTACGGCCGCGGTGTGGTGACCGTCGTGCCCGTCACCTCCAACACTGAGCGCGTGTACCCCTTCCAGATACTCATCGACGCGGCCGACCATCCGGGTCTGCGCACCGACTCCAAAGCCCAGGCCGAACAGGTCCGCACCGTGGACGTGGCGCGCATCGGAAGCCGCATCACGACCCTGAGCCCGAGCACGATGCGGAGCCTGGACGCCGCGCTGCGTCTGCACCTCGCGCTCTAGCCGATACTCGGCGGAAACGCCTCCTGGGCACCACTAAGCTTGTCTGCGTGAATGAAACCACCAACTCCGCAGCCGCTCAGGGCGCCGCCGGCGCCGCCACCACTCTGCCGACCGCTTTCGTGCCGGTAGAGGTAGAGGGCGAGCTGTACGAGCGGTGGGTAAAGAACGGCTATTTCACCGCTGACGCGGCTTCTGACAAGGAGCCGTTCACCATCGTCATCCCGCCGCCGAACGTGACCGGGTCGCTGCACGTGGGCCACGCGCTCAACCAGTCGATCCAGGACGCGATCATCCGGCGCAAGCGGATGCAGGGTTTCGAGGCGCTGTACCTGCCGGGGATGGACCATGCCGGTATCGCCACCCAGAACGCGGTGGAGCGGGAGCTGGCCAAGGAAGGGCTGTCCCGGCACGACTTGGGCCGTGAGGCCTTTGTGCGCAAGGTGTGGGACTGGAAGGCCGAGTACGGCGGGAAGATCCTGGGCCAGCAGCGGCGGCTGGGCATCTCCGTGGACTGGTCGCGTGAGCGGTTCACCATGGACGAGGGCCTGTCCAAGGCTGTGCAGACCATCTTCAAGAAGCTCTACGAGGACGGTCTGATCTACCGCGCCGAGCGGATCATCAACTGGTGTCCGCGCTGTCTGACCGCGCTGTCGGACATCGAGGTGGACCACTACGACGAGCCCGGCGAGCTGGTGTCGATCCGCTACGGCGACGGCGAGGACTCGATCGTGGTGGCGACCAGCCGCGCCGAGACCATGCTCGGCGACACCGCGGTGGCCGTGCACCCCGACGACGAGCGCTACCGGCACCTGATCGGCAAGGAGGTGGCGCTGCCGCTCACCGACCGCCGCATCCCGATCGTCGCCGACGAGCACGTGGACCCGGAGTTCGGGACCGGCGCGGTGAAGGTGACGCCGGCCCACGACCCGAACGACTTCGAGATCGGCCGCCGGCACAACCTGCCGATGCCCTCGATCCTGGACGAGCACGCGAACATCACCGTGCACGGCCCGTTCCTGGGCATGGACCGCTTCGAGGCGCGCCCGGCCGTGGTGGCCGCGCTGCGCGAGGACGGCCGCGTCGTCGGCCAGAAGCAGCTCCTGCGCCCGGTGGGCCACTGCTCGCGCTGCGAGACCGTGGTGGAGCCGCGGCTGTCGATGCAGTGGTGGGTGAAGGTGGAGCCGCTGGCCAAGGCCGCCGGCGACGCCGTGCGCGACGGCCGCGTGCAGATCCACCCCAAGGAGATGGAGCCGCGCTACTTCGCCTGGGTCGACAACATGCACGACTGGACGATCTCGCGCCAGCTGTGGTGGGGACACCGGATCCCGATCTGGTACGGCCCGGACGGCGAGGTCGTGTGCGTGGGCCCGGACGAGGAGCCGCCGGCCGGCGCGGGCTGGCAGCAGGACTCCGACGTGCTCGACACCTGGTTCTCCTCCGGGCTGTGGCCGTTCTCCACGCTCGGCTGGCCGGAGCGGACCGCCGATCTGGCGAAGTTCTATCCGACCTCGGTGCTGCACACCGGCTACGACATCATCTTCTTCTGGGTCGCCCGGATGATGATGTTCGGCCTGTACGCCATGGACGGCAAGCAGCCCTTCGACAAGGTGGTCCTGTCCGGTCTGGTGCGCGACCAGTTCGGCAAGAAGATGTCGAAGTCCAAGGGCAACGGCGTGGACCCGCTGGAGTGGATGGACAAGTTCGGCTCCGACGCGGTGCGCTTCGGTCTGCTGCGCGGCGCCAACCCGGGCTCGGACCAGGCCGTCGCAGAGGACTGGATCGCCGGTGCGCGCAACTTCGCGACCAAGATCTGGAACGCCACGCGCTTCGCGATGATGAACGGCGCGTACGTGCCCGCCGAGCTCCCGTCCGCCGACCGGCTGACCGTCGAGGACCGCTGGATCCTGTCCCGCCTCAACGAGGTGGTGGCCGAGGTGGACGCCCTCTATGAGGACTTCCAGTTCGCCAAGGCCATGGAAGCCCTCTACCACTTCGCGTGGGACGAAGTCTGCGACTGGTACATCGAGCTGTCCAAGCTGCGCCTGCCGATCGGTGTCGCACCCGACGACCCAGACGCGCAGACCGCGCGCGCCGTGCTCGGCCACGTGCTGGACGTGATGCTGCGCCTGCTGCACCCGGCCGTGCCGTACGTGACCGAGACGCTGTGGACCGCGCTCACCGGCCGCGAGTCGGTCGTGATCGCCGAGTGGCCGGCCGCCGACCTGGCGCGGACCGACAAGGCCGCCGAGGCGGTGATCGAGGCCGTGCAGGAGGTCGTGACCGAGGTGCGCCGCTTCCGCACCGACCAGGGCGTGAAGGACGCGCAGCGGGTGGTCGCGCGGCTGACGCTGACCGACCCCAAGCTGGCCGGACAGGAGCCGGCGATCCGGCTGCTGAACCGGCTCACCGCCCCCGAGGACGGCTTCAGCGCCACCGCGACCCTGGCCGCGACCGGGGCGAAGGTGGAGCTGGACACCTCCGGCACGATCGACGTCGCCGCCGAGCGCAAGCGGCTGGACAAGGGTCTGGCCGCCGCGCGCAAGGAGGTCGAGCAGGCGAACGCCAAGCTCGGCAACGCCGATTTCCTGGCCAAGGCGCCCGACGCCGTGGTGGACAAGATCCGCAAGCGGCTGGCCGACGCCGAGAGCGACATCGCCCGCCTGGGCGCTCAGCTCGACGCGCTGCCGTCCGCTTAATCGGCCCCAACCGGCCGCGATAAGGAACCATCAGCACATGGCGAACATCGACCCGGAGCTCCAGGAGCAGTTCGACGAAGTCGAGCGCGAGCTCCTGGAGCGCTGGCCGGAAACGAAGATGGACCCGACCCTGGCGCGGGTGCGGGCCCTGACCGAGATCCTCGGCGATCCGCAGAAGGCGTACCCGGTCGTCCACATCACGGGGACCAACGGCAAGACGTCCACCGCGCGGATGATCGAGACCCTGCTGCGCGAGCTCAACCTGCGCACCGGCCGGTTCACCTCGCCGCACCTGGAGTCGATGAACGAGCGCATCACCCTGGACGGGGCGCCGATCCCGCTGCGGCGCTTCGTCGAGGTCTACGAGGACATCCGGCCCTACGTGGACATCGTGGACGCCTCGCAGGAGTTCCCGCTGTCCTTCTTCGAGGTGATCACGGCCATGGCCTTCGCGGCCTTCGCCGACGCCCCGGTCGACGCCGCGGTGCTGGAGGTGGGCCTGGGCGGGACCTGGGACTGCACCAACGTCGCCGACGGCCAGGTCGCGGTGATCACCCCGATCGACGTGGACCACGCGCACATCCTCGGCGACACCCCGGCGAAGATCGCCTCCGAGAAGGCCGGGATCATCAAGGAGGGCGCGCTGGTCGTCCTCGCGCAGCAGCCGGTCGAGGCCGCCGAGGTGATCCTGCGCCGGGCCTCCGAGGTGCACGCCATCGTGGCCCGCGAGGGCATCGAGTACGGCGTCGTGGAGCGGCAGCAGGCGCTCGGCGGCCAGCAGCTGACGATCAAGGGTCTGGCCGGCGAGTACACCGACATCTACCTGCCGCTGTACGGCGCGCACATGGCGCACAACGCGGCGACCGCGCTGGCCGCCGTCGAGGCCTTCCTCGGCGCCGGCCGCGGCGGCGCCACGCTGGACCCCGACGTGGTCCGCGAGGCGTTCGCGAAGGTCACCTCGCCCGGGCGGCTGGAAGTGGTCCGCCGCGGCCCGACGGTCATCCTGGACGCCACCCACAACCCGGCCGGCGCCCGCGCCACCGCGCAGGCCCTGGCCGACGACTTCACCTTCGACCACCTGGTCGGCGTGGTCGGCGCGATGCGGGACAAGGACGTCGCCGGGATCCTGGAGGTCCTGGAGCCCGTCCTGAACGAGGTCGTGATCACCCAGAACACCACCGAGCGCGCCATGCCCGCCGCGGTCCTGGCCGAGCTCGCCGCCGAGATCTTCGGCGCCGAGCGGGTCCACCTGGTCACGCGCCTGGACGACGCCATCGACGTGGCGATCGGCCTGGCGGAGGCGGCGATCCCGGCCGGAACCTCCAGCGGTGCCGGCGTCATCGTGACCGGGTCGGTGGTCACCGCGGGGCAGGCGCGTACCCTGCTGGTGCGGGACCGCTCCGAGCGCGTCGAGGACCGGCACTCCTTCGAGGAGGTCCGGTTCGAGGACGCCGAGAAGGAGGACTTCGACGACCGCGACTTCGAACAAAGCTTCAACATCAAACACAGCGGGGAGCGCGAGAGCGAGCCGGACGGCGACCGCGACGGGTTCTCTGACGACGAGTACGGCGGTGACGACCGATGATGGTCCGGCGGATGGCGGCCTCGGTGCTGTGCTTCGAGGTTCTGGTGATCCTCTTCTTCGCCCTGGTGGCGATGAAGCTCTCCGACCTCGGCACCGGCACGGTCTGGGCGATCTGCGGTCCGGGCATGGTCCTGGCCGCGCTGCTGTGCGGCATGCTGCGCAAGCAGTGGGCGTACTCGCTCGGCTGGGTGCTGCAGGCGGCGCTGGTCGTCGCCGGGTTCGTGATCACCGACATGTTCTTCATCGGCGGCGGCTTCGCGCTGCTGTGGTACTGGGGACTGCGCGCCGGCCGGCAGATCGACGCGGAGAAGGCGGCGGCTTACGCGGCCTATGAGGCGGCGCAGGCGCAGGCCGCGGGCGCGAAGTCGTAGGCAGTTCCTAGTCCTTAGGCGCCACGTGCCAGCTGCCGCCGCCGGGCCAGCGTCGTCGCCATAGTCGCGACGACCACCGCCACGAGCCCGATCCAGCCGGCGACGGCGGACGCCGTCTCGTGTCCGCCGACGGCCCACGCGGCCCAGCCGGCCCACGCGACAACGCACAGGGCGGTCAGGCCTCTGCCGAAGTACCCCCAGAAGATGAAGGCCAGCACCGGCAGCACGAGACCGGCGACCAGGCTCCCCACGTTCACCGGGGTCTGACCGGTGACCGGGTCCGGCGCAAGCTGCTGGACGCCGGCGAACATCGCGGGGAGCGTCCAGAGCGCAGGACTTAGGGCGATCGGCAGCGGCAGCCGTCGGTCGCCGAAGTACCTGACGCGCGTTTCCTCCCAGTACGCCTCCGCGCTGTTCTGGGAGCGCGTGTGCCGCCGACGGCGGGCATCGATCGCCGCCGCCCGGCTCCGGTGGCGCCGGAGCGCGAACAGCGCGGCGTAGAAGACGACCGTCGCCACGGCGGCGACCAGGCAGCAGACCGGCCAGCTGATGAGGTAGTCGGCGCGGTCCTCCGGAGTGCGCCGGATTCCGACCAGAGCGACGGTCCCGAAGAGCATGACGAATGGCGCCGCCGACCACGTCAGGGTCTGGAGGAACCGGTAGCCCGCCAAGCTCGGTCCCGGCGTGCCGTCCTTGCGCGTCGAACCCATTCCCCCGCTCACCCGCCCCGTGATCATCAATTCGGACTAATCCACGCCATTCCGCCCCGCCGCCCGGGTAACTCCTCCACATGTCCTACCCCGAGGCCCTGGCCGTGGACCGCCACACGGCAACCGTCGGCTCGCGACGTGATCTGCGCAACCGGTTGGTGGCCGGGGCGGTGGTCGCGCTCGCGGGCGTGTTCGTGGTCTACCTGCTCGCCGTGCGGACGCGGTGGGGGCAGGACTTCGAGAACGCCGCCCTGGCCGGCGCCGGGCAGCACCGGAGCGGGAGCTGGTACGGCGACGCCGACCGGTGGCTGAACCGGCTCACCGCCGAGAGCTTCGGCGCCTCGCTCGTGGTCATCGCCGCGGTCGGGCTGCTGCGGCGGCGCGTGCTGCTCGCAGTATGCGGTGTGGCGACGGCCGTCGGGACGGTGATCGCGGCGCGGGTCCTCAAGGGAGCGCTGCCGAGCCGGCCGGCGTTCGGTGCCGAGGCGGTCCGGGCGGCGGCCCGGGCGGCGCAGGCGGCGCACACGGCGAGCGCGGCCGGCGCGGCGAAAGCGGCGAGCATGGCAGCCCACGCCGCCGGTGTCACAGCCACAGCAGCCGCCGCATCACCCGCCGCACCCGCCGCCGCACCCGCCGCCGCACCCGCGGCTCCCGGCAGCGCGACGGCAGCCGCAGCCGCCCACGCGGTCGCCACCGCCCACACGGCGCTGACTCCGTACCAGACACCGAACACCCTCCCGTCCGGCCACGCCGCCGCGGCGATGGGCCTGCTGTTCGCAGCCCTCATCATCGTCAGCCGCCGCTGGTACGTCCCGGTGACGGTGCTCGCGCTGCCCGGCGCGGCCTTCGCCGGGGTGGCGACGGTGGCCGCCGACTGGCACCGGGTCTCCGACACCCTCGCCGCCGACCTCCTCGCGCTGGCCGTCGGGCTGCTCGGGCTGGCGGTGGTGGCCCAGCTCGGGCTCGTGCGCCCCGGGCCCTCGGTGAGCCGCAGCAGTCTGGGACAGCGCCTGCTGTACGCGGTGGTGCTGAGCGTCGCGACCGCCGCGCTGGCCATCGGCGCCGCCTACTTCGTGCGCTACCACGGCGCGGTCTCGGAAGTGACGCGCGACGACGCCGCCTACTGGTCGGCGCAGGCGTTCGCGCTCGGCGCGGCGGTCGGCGCGGCCGGCGCCATGCTCGCGGTGTGCCGGAATCTGGAGTCGGTGGGCCTGCGTCCGCCGCGCGGACTGACGATCCAGGCGCCGTGAACCCCGGCGGCTTCGGGCATCGGCAAGGGCGGACACCCGCGTGGCGCGCGCCGCGCGGAATGCCGCAGACCCGCCCTCCAGACCCCTGACATAAGCATTCTCACCCGTTCGGGCGTACCGCTTCGGGGTGAATCGGATGCTCAGGGATCTATCGGGCATAACGCTGGTTAGGATCGATGGCGGGCGCGGCACTTTCGCGCCTGTCGCCGCGCCGACGCCACAAGGCACCACACAGCGACGGCAAGACTTCTGCAACATCCGAGCGACGGAAGATGGGGATCGCGCATGGGCTCCGGGATGGCGGTCATCGGTCGGGACATCGCGGTGGACCTCGGGACCGCGAACACCCTGGTGTACGTACGCGGCCGAGGCATCGTGCTCAACGAACCCTCGGTGGTCGCGGTGGACACCACGACCGGCGCGGTGCTCGCGGTCGGCGCCGAGGCCAAGAAGATGATCGGCCGCACGCCCGGCAACATCGTGGCGATCCGGCCGCTCAAGGACGGCGTCATCGCCGACTTCGAAGTCGCCGAGCGGATGCTCCGCTACTTCATCCGCAAGGCGCACAAACGGCGCTGGCTGGCGCAGCCGCGGGTCATCGTCTGCGTCCCGTCCGGCATCACCGGCGTGGAGAAGCGCGCGGTCGAGGACGCGGCCAGCGCCGCCGGCGCGCGCAGCGTGCACCTCATCGAGGAGCCGATGGCCGCCGCGATCGGCGCCGGGCTGCCGGTGCAGGAGGCGACCGGCAACATGGTGGTCGACATCGGCGGCGGCACCACCGAGGTCGCGGTCATCTCCTACGGCGGCATCGTCACGGCGCTGAGCGTGCGGGTGGCCGGCGACGAGCTGGACAACGCGATCATCCAGTACACGAAGAAGGAGTACTCGCTGCTCCTGGGCGACCGCACCGCCGAGGAGATCAAGGTGACGGTCGGCTCGGCCTGGGACTCCGGGGAGGAGACCCGCGCCGAGGTCCGCGGCCGCGACCTGGTCTCCGGGCTCCCGAAGGTGATCCTGCTGTCCTCCGGCGAGGTGCGCAAGGCGATCGAGGAACCGGTGACGGCGATCGTCGACGCGGTGCGCGACACCCTGGACAAGTGCCCGCCGGAGCTGGCCGGCGACATCATGGACCGCGGCATCGTCCTCACCGGCGGCGGCGCCATGCTGCACGGCTTGGACGAGCGGATCCGCGAGGAGACCGGCATGCCGGTGCACATCGCGGAGAACCCGCTGGACTCGGTGGTCCTGGGTTCGGGCCGCTGCCTGGAGGAGTTCGAGGCGCTCGCCCCGGTGCTGGGTTCCTTGAACAACCGCCGCCGTCCCGGGCGGAGGTAGTCCGGGAGCGTGCGTGACGACAAGCGGACGAGGCTGCTGCTGGCGGTACTGCTGGCGGCGGCCTTCGCCATGATCACCGTGGACGCCCGGGGCGGGCCGCGCTCGCCGCTGCAGCCGCTGCGCTCCGGCGGCGAGGCCGTGCTCGGCCCGGTCGCGCGCTCGGTCGCGGCGGCCGAGCGGCCGGTCGGCGACTTCGTGCACGGACTCGGCCACAGCGAGCAGGACAAGAAGGAGATCGCGCGGCTCAAGACGCAGAACGCGGCGCTGCGCGTGCAGTCCGAGACCGCCGCCGACGTCCGCGCCCGGGCCGCCGAGCTCGACAAGCTGCTGCACGTCGCGACGGTCGGCGGCTACCGGACGATCCCGGCCCGGGTGATGTCCTTCGCCCCGCAGCAGCAGGGCACGTGGTCGGCGACCATCGACGCCGGCTCGATGGACGGGATCAAGCCCGGCATGACCGTGCTCGACGGCGAAGGACTGGTCGGACGCACCGTCGCGGTCGGCCGCGACACCTCGACCGTGCTGCTGGCCGACGACCCGCGCTTCATCGTGGGCGTGCGGACCCCCGGGACCGGCGGCGCCGGCGGCGGGCAGGTCGGGCTGGCCACCGGCGGCGGGAACGGGGCTTTGAGCGTGCAGTTCTTCGACCCCCAGGCCGACATCCCGCTCGGCACGCCGGTGCTGACCTTCGGCTCGGCCGGCGGCACGCCGTTCGTGCCCGGCGTGCCGCTGGGCACCGTGACCTCGGTGCAGCCCACGCCCGGCGCGCTGACCCGGACCGCGATCGTGAAGCCGTACGTGGCCTACGACGGTCTGCAGACCGTCGGCGTCGTGGTCGAGCCGCCGCGCACCGACCCGCGCGACGCGCTGGTGGCGCACTGACCCCTGCCCGACCCCGAGAGAGTGTGACCCTTGAGACTCACCGGCTTCCTGACCATGATCTGCGGCCTGACCCTGGTTCTGGCCGCGCAGGACGCGCTGCTGTCCGCGGTGCGCCTGCCGCTGGCCGCCCCGGACCTGCTCATGGCCGTGGTCGCCGCGACCGGTTTCGCCCGCGGCCCGCGCACCGGGCTGGTCGTGGGCTTCCTGCTCGGGCTGGCCGCCGACGTCTCGCCGCCGGCCGCGCACGCGGTCGGCAGCCAGGCGTTCGTGCTCTGTCTCGCCGGGTATCTGGCCGGGCGCACCGCCGGCGCGGTGCAGGGCACTGTGCTGCGGCCGATCCTGGTGGTCGCGTGCCTGGCCGCGCTCTCGCCGTTCCTGTACGCGGGCCTGGCCGGCGCGGTGGGCACCGCCGACTTCCACGGCCTGCCGGCCGCTGCCGCGGCGTCCGCGCTGTACACCGGCGTCCTCGCGCCGTTCGTCATCCCGGTGGTGAGCTTCGTCCTCACCCGCGGCGACGCCCGCGGCCTGCCCACGCAGCGCTCGCACAGCCGCCTGCCGGGCGTCAAGACCTTGAATCGCCGCGCCTCGGCCGGCAGTACGCAGGTGTTGTAGATGACTTCCGCTCAGAGCCGGCTCGCCGATCGGCGGCGCGCGCGGCTGATGGTGCTGCGCGTGCTGGTGCTCGCGCTGCTCGGGACGCTGGTCGCCCGGCTGTGGTACCTGCAGGTGCGCACCGGCCAGACGTTCCGCGACGCCGCCGCCGCGAACGACGTCCGCACCGTGATCACCCCGGCGGTGCGCGGCGACATCCTGGACGACCTCGGCCGCCCCCTGGTCGACAACAAGTCGGCGCTGACGCTGTCGGTCGACCGCGCCACCCTGCTGGGCACCAAGGACCACGGCGCCTCGACGCTGGCCCGGCTGGCCTCGGTCCTGGGCACCACGCCGCAGGCCATCTCCGACCAGATCCGCCCCTGCACCGCGAAGGTCCCCAAGCCCTGCTGGAACGGCTCGCTGCTGCAGCCGGTCCCGATCGCGCGCAACGTCTCGGTCCAGCAGGCGCTGGACGTCTCCGAGCAGCACGAGCTCTACCCGGGCGTGATCGCGGGCCCGGAGACCGTCCGCCGCTTCCCCGCGCCCTACAGCCTGAACGCCGCGCACATCCTGGGCTACCTGTCTCCGGTCACCGAAAAGGAACTGGCAGCCGCGACCGCCAAGGGCGAGGTGATGCAGCGCTCGGACCTGATCGGGCGCGCCGGGCTGGAGGACACCTACGACTCCTACCTGCGCGGCCAGGAGGGCGAGACCCAGGTCTCCGTGGACATCCTCGGGCACGCGCAGTCGACCATGGCGACCAAGCCGCCGGTCAACGGCGACCACCTGGTCACCTCGATCGACGCCCGGATCCAGGCGATCGCCGAGCGCGAGCTGAACAACGCGGTGAACCGGGCCCGCTCGCAGACCTCGCCGACCAACGGCAAGCCCTACGCCGCCGATTCGGCGGCCACGGTCGTCCTGGACGCCCGCACCGGCCGTGTGGTGGCGATGGCCAGCACGCCGACCTACGACCCCAACGTCTTCACCGGCGGCATCTCCCAGGCCGACTACTCCGCCCTGACCGGCGACTCGGCCGGGACCCCGCTGCTGTCCCGCGCCTTCCAGGGACAGTTCGCGCCGGGCTCCACGTTCAAGGCCGTGACCACCGCCGCGATGCTCCAGGACGGCTTCGGCACCGGGACCTACGACTGCTCGCCGGCCTTCAAGATCGGCGGGCAGAGCTTCACCAACTTCGAGGGCGAGGCGTTCGGGCCGATCTCGCTCAAGCGCGCCATCGAAGTCTCCTGCGACACGGTCTTCTACGGCGTCGCCTACCAGATGTGGCTGCGCGACGGCGGGCTGCGCCCGGTCGCGCACCCGCTGGAGCCGATCGCCACCATGGCGCACGCCTTCGGGCTCGGCGCCAAGACCGGCATCGACTTGCCGGGCGAGGCCAAGGGCGACATCCAGACCCGCGCGGAGAAGCAGCTCACCTGGAACAACATGCACGGCATCTGGTGCAAGCGCGCCAAGGACGGCTACCCCGAACTGCTCGGCTCGGACCCGACCAGGGCGGCGTACCTGCAGGCGCTCGCCAAGGAGAACTGCACCGACGGCTTCAAATACCAGCCCGGCGACGCCGCGATCTCCGCCATCGGCCAGGGCGGCGACCTGGTGACGCCGCTGCAGCTGGCGCGGGTGTACGCGGCCGTCGCCAACGGCGGCGTCCTGTACCAGCCGCAGATCGGCCGGGCGCTGATCTCCCCGGACGGCAAGGTGGTCAAGGAGCTCGCGCCGATCGTGAGCCGCAAGCTGCCGGTGTCCGCCTCGACGCTGGCGTTCCTGGAGGACGCGCTGCACGGCACCTCCACCGAGGGCACCGCGGGACCGGCGTTCGCCGCCTGGCCGGAGAACCTGATCCCGACCTACGCCAAGACCGGTACCGCTGAGGTCTACGGGAAGCAGACCACGTCGTGCTTCGTCGCCTACGCCGGGACCGAGTCCGGTCCGCGCTACGTCGTGGCGATGATGGTCTCCCAGGGTGGAACCGGTGTCGGGACGTCGGGACCGTCGGTGGAGGCGATCCTGGCCGCGCTGTTCGGCGTCGACATGGGACACCCGGACCCCAAGGGCACGCTGCCGACCGCGCTGCCGGCGGTGCGCCCCGACGGTCTGCTGCCGGCGCTGCCGCCGGCGACCACCCTGCCCACGCCTCCGCCGCCGTCGCCGACGCCTGATACGAAGCAGTGAGAGCGCCGTGACCCTGAACCCCGCGATCTACAAAGGCCCGGCCGCGATGCCGGTCGCCGAGAGCCGCCGCCGCGCCAGCCGGCTGCGCCGCTTCGACTGGACGCTGCTGGCCGCGGCGCTGGCGCTGGCGGTCTACGGCGCGGTCCTGGTGTGGTCGGCGACCCGCGGACGCACCAGCCTGACCGGCGGCGACCCGCAGTTCTTCCTCAAGCGGCACCTGATGAACCTGGCGATCGGCCTGGTCCTGATGGTGCTGACGTCGCTGCTGTCCTACGCGTGGATCCGCGCGGTCACGCCGGTGTTCTACGTGCTGGCGCTGCTCGGGCTGGCCGCGGTGCTCAGCCCGCTGGGCTCGACGGTCAACGGCGCGAAGTCCTGGATCGAGCTCGGCGGCGGGTTCTCCATCCAGCCCGCCGAGTTCGCCAAGGTCGCGGTGGTCCTGGGCCTGGCGGTGGTGCTGACGCTGGCGCCGGCCAAGGGCGCGCTGTCCGGGATGTCCGAGCGGGACGACGCGGTCACCCCGCGCCGGATCGCGCTGGCGGGCCTGGCCGCCGGCACGCCGACCAGCATCATCATGCTCCTGCCGGACCTGGGCTCGGCGATGGTGATCCTGGTCGCCACCGCCGGCCTGCTGGTCTTCGCCGGGACCAGCGGCCGCTGGCTGGCCGCCCTCGGCGTCGGCTCGGCGGTCGCCGCGCTCGCCGCCACGCAGCTGCACCTGCTGGCCCAGCACCAGGTCAACCGGTTCGCGGCGTTCGCCGACCCGCACCTGGACCCGCAGGGCGTCGGCTACAACACCGCGCAGGCGCGCCTGGCCATCGGCTCCGGCGGCGTGCTGGGCAAGGGACTGTTCAACGGCACGCAGACCAACGGCCGCTACGTCCCCGAGCAGCAGACGGACTTCGTCTTCACGGTCGCCGGGGAGGAGTTGGGCTTCGTCGGCGGTGTGGTCCTCATCGCGCTGTTCGCGGTCCTGCTGCTGCGCGGCATCGCCATCGCCCGGCAGTGCGAGGATCTGTTCGGGATGCTGGTCTGCGCCGGCGTGGTCAGCTGGTTCGCCTTCGAGACCTTCGAGAACATCGGCATGACGCTGGGCATCATGCCGGTCGCGGGCATCCCGCTGCCGTTCGTCTCCTACGGCGGCTCCTCGATGTTCGCCAGCTTCATCGCCGTCGGGCTGGTGGAGAATGTGCGGCTGCGCTCGACCCGGCCGGCGATCACGGTGGAGTGAACGCCGTGGAGTGAACGGGCGGGACCGCCCTTCTGGCACGCGTTAGGCTGGATCCGCGGCGCCGTCAGCCCGCCACAATCCTCCAGCAAGCCCAAGGACGAGTAATCCGATGCCAGTCGAATCCGTGTTCCCGCAGCTCGAAGCGGTCCTGCCGGGTGTGCAGAAGCCGATCCAGTACATCGGCGGCGAGCTGAACTCGACCGTCAAGGACTGGGACGCCTGTGACGTCCGCTGGGCCCTGATGTACCCGGACGCCTATGAGGTCGGGCTGCCCAACCAGGGCGTCATGATCCTGTACGAAGTGCTCAACGAGCGCGAGGGCGTCCTGGCCGAGCGCACCTACGCGGTGTGGCCGGACATGGAGAAGGTGATGCGGGAGCAGAAGATCCCGCAGTTCACCGTCGACGCGCACCGGCCGGTGAAGGACTTCGACCTGTTCGGCGTCTCCTTCTCCACCGAGCTGGGCTACACCAACATGCTCAACGCCCTGGACCTGGCGGGTATCCCGCTGGCCGCCGCCGAGCGGACGCTGGAGCACCCGGTGGTGATCGCCGGCGGGCACGCGGCGTTCAACCCCGAGCCGATCGCCGAGTTCATCGACGCCGCCGTGGTCGGCGACGGCGAGGGCGCGGTGCTGGCGATCACCGACATCGTCCGCGCCTGGAAGGCCGAGGGCCGCCCCGGCGGGCGCGAGGAGCTGCTGATGCGCCTGGCGCGCACCGGCAACGTCTACGTCCCGGGCTTCTACGACGTCGACTACCTGCCCGACGGCCGCATCCGCCGGGTCGCGCCGAACCGGCACGGCGTGCCGTTCCGCGTGGCCAAGCACACGGTCATGGACCTGGACGAGTGGCCCTACCCCAAGCAGCCGCTGGTCCCGCTGGCCGAGACCGTGCACGAGCGCATGTCGGTGGAGATCTTCCGCGGCTGCACCCGCGGCTGCCGCTTCTGCCAGGCCGGGATGATCACCCGGCCGGTCCGCGAGCGCTCCATCACCGGCATCGGCGAGATGGTCGAGGCGGGCCTGGCGGCCACGGGCTACGAGGAAGTCGGCCTGCTCTCGCTGTCCAGCGCCGACCACACCGAGATCGCCGAGGTCGCCAAGGGTCTGGCCGACCGCTACGAGGGCACCAACACCTCGCTGTCGCTGCCCTCGACCCGGGTCGACGCCTTCAACATCGACCTGGCCAACGAGCTCTCGCGCAACGGCCGCCGCAGCGGTCTGACCTTCGCCCCGGAGGGCGGCAGTGAGCGGATGCGCAAGGTCATCAACAAGATGGTGACCGAGGAGGACCTGATCCGCACCGTCACCGCCGCCTACGGCGCCGGCTGGCGGCAGGTGAAGCTGTACTTCATGTGCGGGCTCCCCACCGAGACCGACGAGGACGTCCTGCAGATCGCCGACCTGGCGCGCAAGGTGATCAAGGCCGGCCGCGAGGCCTCCGGGACCCGCGACATCCGCTGCACGGTGTCCATCGGCGGGTTCGTGCCCAAGCCGCATACCCCCTTCCAGTGGGCCGCGCAGCTCGACGCCGAGGGCACCGACGCCCGCCTGGTGAAGCTGCGCGACGCCATCCGCGCCGACAAGAACTACGGCAAGGCCATCGGCTTCCGCTACCACGACGGCAAGCCCGGCGTCATCGAGGGCCTGCTCTCGCGCGGCGACCGGCGGGTCGGCAAGGTGATCCGCGAGGTGTGGGAGCGCGGCGGCCGCTTCGACGGCTGGAGCGAGCACTTCTCCTACCAGCGCTGGGCCGACGCGACCGCGGCGGCGCTCGCCGACACCCCGGTCGACCTGGCCTGGTACACCGTCCGCGAGCGCGAGTACAACGAGGTCCTGCCCTGGGACCACATCGACTCCGGGCTGGACCGGGACTGGCTGTGGGAGGACTGGCAGGACGCGCTGGAGGCGGCCGAGGGCGGCGGCAACGAGGTCGAGGACTGCCGCTGGACGCCGTGTTACGACTGCGGCGTGTGCCCGCAGATGGGGACGGAGATCCAGGTCGGACCGACCGGGGTGAAGCTCCTGCCGCTCACTGTCGTCTGAGAGCGTGCGCGGATCGGCGGCTGCTCTGGCGAGGCGGCGCAGCCGCAGCCGCCGCAGCGCACGGAAAACTCGGCGGGACCACGTCTGGGCGCGCCGGACGATCGCCCTCGACCCGGTGTCGGTCGTGGGCGATCGGCTTGCCATAAGCGCAGCGCATGGCGAACCGTCGCGAAGCCTCGCGGGACGCGCTTGTCGGGGCGATGATCTCACCGCTACCCTGACCTCACCAGATCCGAACAGAATCAAACGGATCACAACAGCAGGGTGAGGGGTGGCGGTGAGCCTCGACACGGGATCGGTGGCGTCGACGGTGGACGGCGCGCGGCGTGGATTCCACGAGCGGTTCGGCAGCGAGCCCGCCGGAGTGTGGGCCGCGCCGGGGCGGGTGAACGTCATCGGCGAACACACCGACTACAACGACGGCTTCGTCCTGCCGATGGCGATCGACCGCGCCTGCTACGCGGCCGCCGCGCCCCGACAGGACCGGACACTGCGGGTGTACGCCGCACAGCTCGACGAGACGGTCGAGATCTCCCTCGACGCCCTCGTCGGCCCGGGGTCGGCCGGCGACAGCCGCGACGCCGCGGACCCCGCCATGGCGCCGCTGGCCGAACCGGCGGTCCGCGGCTGGGCCGGCTACCCGGTCGGCGTCGCGTGGATCCTGCAGCAGGCCGGGTTCCCGGTCGGCGGCGCGGACGTCTACCTGACCAGCACTGTGCCGGTCGGTTCCGGGCTGTCCTCCTCGGCTGCCCTGGAGTGCGCGACAGCGCTCGCGCTCGCGGGTGTCTCAGGGTTCGAGCTCACCACGGCCGAACTCGCGCGGCACACGCAGCGCGCGGAGAACATCTACGCCGGCGTGCCGTGCGGCCCGCTGGACCAGATGTCCTCGGCGTTCGGCCAGGACGGCTCGGTGTTGTACATCGACACCCGCAGCGGCGAGGTGCGGCCGCAGCCCTTCGATCTGGCCGCCGAGAACGCGCTGCTGCTCATCATCGACACCCGGGTGTCGCACGCGCACGGCGAGAACGGCTACGCCGACCGCCGCTCGGCGTGCGAGCGTGCCGCCGAGTTCCTGGGCGTCGCCGCCCTGCGCGACGTCTCGGTGGCCGAGCTTCCTGAATCTTTCGCGAAGGTGTCGGTCGGGCTCGGCGAGACCTTCGCGCGGCGGCTGCGGCACGTCGTCACCGAGGACGCGCGCGTCGAGCAGTTCGTCGAGATCCTGAACCAGGAGCCGCTCTCCCTGCCCCGGCTGGGGCACCGCATGATGCAGTCCCACGCCTCCCTGCGCGACGACTACGAAGTCAGCGCCCCCGAACTCGACCTCGCCGTGGCCACCGCGGTCGCGGCCGGCGCGCACGGCGCGCGGATGACCGGCGGCGGCTTCGGCGGCAGCGCCATCGCGCTGGTCGACCGCGATCTGCTGGACGACGTGCGCGCGGCCGTCGTCGCCGCTTTCGCAGAACACGGATACACCGAGCCCCAGTTCTTCCCCGCCGTCGCTTCGGCGGGCGCGCACCGGATCCCCTGACGGAGACCTCGAACCATGGACCTCGATCTGACCAGGACCGTCACCAAGCTCTCGGACGGCAGGGAGCTGATCTACTACGACGAGACCCCCGGCCAGGACCGCTCCGCCGCCGACGAGCGCGATCTGCCGACCGTGTCCACCACCAGCGAACTGCGCCGCGACGCGCTCACCGGCGAGATCACGGCGGTGGCCGGCCACCGCCAGGACCGCACCTTCCTGCCCGCCGCCGACCAGTGCCCGCTGGACCCCTCACGGCCCGGCCACCTCAGCGAGATCCCGGCCGCCGACTACGACGTCGCGGTCTTCGAGAACCGTTTCCCCTCCCTGGCCGGCTCGACCGGCCGCTGCGAGGTCGTGGTGTTCAGCGCCGAACACGCCGCCTCCTTCGGCGCGCTGCCGGTCTCGCGCATCCGGCACATCGTCGACGTCTGGGCCGACCGCACCAGCGAGCTCGCCTCGCGTCCCGGTGTGGAGTACGTGTACTGCTTTGAGAACCGCGGCGTCGAGGTCGGCGTCACGCTGCACCATCCGCACGGGCAGATCTACGCGTTCACGTTCATCCCGCCGCGTATGCAGAAGATGCTGGACGTCGCCGCCGCGTACCACGAGAGCACCGGCGGCTGCGTGGCGTGCGACGCGCTGGTGGAGGAGAAGGCGGAGGGGTCGCGGATCATCACCGCCGGGGAGTACTTCACGGCGTACGTGCCCTATGCCGGCCGGTGGCCGTTCCAAGTGGACATAGTCCCGAACCGGCACGTCCCCGACATCCCGGCGCTGACTTCGGTGGAGCGCGACGAGTTGGCGGTCATCGGCAAGGACTGCGTGCAGCGGCTGGACGCGCTGTTCGACGGTCCGATGCCGTACATCGGCTCGTGGTATCAGGCTCCTGTCACCGCCGGGCGTGCCGAGTCCCATCTGCGATGGCAGCTCGCGGCGCTGCGGCGTGCGCCCGGGAAGCTGAAGTACTTGGCCGGGACGGAGTCGGGGGCGGGGGCGTTCATGAACGACATCCGGCCGGAGCGTGCCGCGGCGATGTTGCGGGGCGAGGGCTAGGCTCCGCGCCGCCTAGCTTTCGGGCGGCCGGGGAGTGCGAATCAGCAGGCTGGCATAGACGTCGTCGTCGCTGATCGCGGTGTAGGTGTGCGGCACGTCGGCCGTCCATGACACATGCGCGCCGGGCGGGACGGTGAGCAACGCGTCGGGGCGGCCGACGCGCGCTGTCCCGGTGAAGACGGTGAGGTATTCGACCGTTCCCGGCGGATGCGCGGGGGAGAGCTGCTCATGGCCGGGGCGGATGTGGAGCCGGAAGAGTTCGGTGTCGGCGTCCGCGTCGGAGAACGTCTCCAGGAGCGAGGCCGACACCGCGGTTCCGTGGATCGTCTCCAGCGGTTTCTCGCCGGGGTGCGGGGGATCGGGGAGCAGCGCGCCGATGGGGACGCCGAGGCGGCCGGCGATCGCGTACAGGGTCTCGATCGTGGGGTTGCCGCGCGAGCCGTCTTCCAGACCGGAGAGGGTGGCTTTGCCGACGGCGGCGTCGCGGGCCAGCGCCGAGAGGCTGACGCCGCGTTCCAGGCGCAGGCGTCGGATGCGTGCGCCGATCTGGGTGGCGAAGTCCGATGGCGTGCCGTCTCCCACGTTCGCAACCTACACCGGAAGGGGAGCTGATAGCTTGTTCCATATACGGAACAGGGAGGTCCGTCGTGGGTGGTGAGCAGGGTGGGGGCGTTGGGGCTGCCGGGGTTGAGGTTGAGGATGCCGTTGTCGCTGTCGGCGGCGGCGACGGTGGCGACACCGATCGCAGCCGGGGTGACGACGGGCTAGGGCCGACGTTCGGAGCCGGCGTTGTCACGGCGCTTGTTGGTTTCACAAGTTCGTTCGCGGTTGTCATCGCCGGGTTGCGGGCGATCGGAGCCACTGAACGTCAAGCAGCGTCGGGGCTGTTGGTGCTCAGCGTCTCGATGGGCGTCGCAGGGGTCGTATTCAGCGTCCGCCACCGGATGCCGATCAGCATCGCTTGGTCGACGCCTGGCGCGGCGCTGCTCGTGAGTATCGGCGCGGGACGTGTGCATTCCGGACATGGAGGGGCGAGCGGCTACCGCGAAGCGCTTGGCGCGTTTGCCTTGGCGGGGCTGCTGATCGTCATCACCGGGTTCTCGCGCACGCTGACGCGGTGGATCGCGACCATCCCCGCGGCGATTTCCGCCGCGATGCTCGCCGGGGTGATCGCGCCGATCTGTTTCGAGTCCGCCCAAGCAGCGGTGCGTCTGCCGCGTTTGGCGTTGCCGGCGCTCGCGGTGTGGGTCGTGCTGGGGCGCTTCGCCAAGCGGTGGGCTACTCCGGCCGCTCTCGCCGCAGCCTTCATCGGCCTCGCGCTCGACCCGTCCACGCGCGGCCATCTGACCGGCGGCCTGCTCCCGACGCTGACCGCCACCACGCCGCGCCTGGATATCGGAACCCTGATAAGCCTCGGACTGCCGCTGTACCTGGTGACGATGGCGTCCCAAAACCTCGCGGGCATCGCGGTGATGCGCAGCTACGGCTACGAACCCCCGATCCGCGAAGTCCTGATGGGCACCGGCGCGGCGACGGCCCTCGGCGCCCCCTTCGGCGGCATCGCCATCAACTTCGCCGCCATCACCGCCGCCCTGGCGGCCAGCCCCGACGCACACCGCGACCCCCGCCGCCGCTGGATCGCCGCCACGACCGCGGGCGTGCTGTACGTCGTCCTGGGCCTCGCCGCCGCCGCCGCGACAGCACTTCTCATCGCCGCGCCGCCCCTGCTGATCGAAGGCGTCGCAGGCCTCGCACTCCTGCCCGCTCTAGGCGGAGCATTGACAACAGCCTTAAGCGATATCCGCTATCGCGAACCGGCGACAGCGGCATTCGTCACCACCGCATCCGGCATCACCGTCGCCGGAATCGGAGCCGCATTCTGGGGCCTCCTCATAGGCCTCGCCCTCCTCGTCACATCCCAGTTCAGACGCCATCAAGTGAACAACGCGTGACCGTTGGCAACCATCGGCTAGCACAGGGTGGACCCCAAGACACCAGATGGATAAGCTGGCACGTCGGATCGCAGGACCCAGATCTACCCAGGGGAGAAGCAAAGGTGTCCGCAAAGAAGTTCACGGCAGCCGCCGCGACAGCCCTCGCCGCCGCCACTTCTTTGGCGGTCCCGGCCCATGCGAACGTCGCGCCGAAGACCTTCCCGGGAGTGAACGGTCCGCTGACGGTCACGACCGGACAGGACAACCTCCTGCACTTCGGCAGCTCCACGCCCGGCGGCGGCGGTACCGAGCAGATGCCCTCGAGCCGGATCGCCGACGCGGAGTGGGCGCCGGACGGAAGCCGGGTCGCCTACGTCGACCAGAACGGCAGCGTGATCTCGGCCCGCTTCGACGGCAGCGACCCGATAGTCGTGGCCGCCAACGCCGGCGCGTCCCACCCGACGTGGATCAACGGCGGCAGCCTCATCGTCTACGCCCACGGCGGCAGCCTGTACTCGGTTCCGAGCCTGGGCGGCGCGGTGCAGGTGCTCTCGGCGGGCCACCAGCCGGGAGACCAGGACTCCGCCCCGCAGGGCGGCGCCAACGGCAGCATGGTCTTCCAGCGGAAGACCAACGGCGCGACGTGGGTCTGGACCTACAACGGCTACACCAACGCCGCGGCGCGGGTGGCGAACACGAACGCCGGCACTCAGCCCTCGATCTCGCCCAACGGCCGGACGATCGCCTACATCCACGAAGACCTCAACGGGCTCCCGCAGGTGTTCACCGTCGGGGTCGACGGTTCGAACCCGACCCAGCTCACCACCGACGCCAAGCCGCTGCAGAAGAACGACACCCCCGTGTGGTCCTCGGACGGCTCGCTGATCGCGTTCGCCGCCGCCGGCGCCGTGGTGACGATCAAGCCGGTGCGCGGCCCCGTCGAGAACACCGTCGCCTTCGTCACCGGCCGCATCTCCTGGCAGCCCAACGCGGACATGTCCCGGCCGCCGTCGACGTCCAACCCCGTCAACCTCGTCGAGCGCCTCGACGGTCCCGACCGCATCGGCACCGCCGACGAGGTCTCGGGGTGGTCCTACGGGAATCAGCAGGCGAACGTGGTCGTGCTGGCGCGCCAGGACATCTTCGCCGACGCGCTGGCCGGGTCGGCGCTCGCCGCGCGGTTCCACGGTCCGCTGCTGCTGACGCCGACCGGGAACCTGGACCCGCGGACGCTCGCGGAGATCCAGCGGGTGCTGAAGCCGGGCGGGTTCGTCTACGTGCTGGGGCAGACCGCGGCGATCTCGGCGCACACGTTCAACCAGGTCGCGGCAGCCGGGTTCCGGCCGTCGCGGATCGGCGGCAACGACCGGTTCGACACCGCGGTGGACATCGCCAAGACGATCGTCCCGGACTACACGCACAATCCCGTCACCATCCTCGCCGCCACCGGGTTGAACTTCCCCGACGCGCTCGCGGCCGGCGCGGTGGCCGGTTCGCGGCCGAACACCGTGGTGGTGCTCACCTCGGACACGAAGATGCCGCCCCAGACCCAGGCGTTCATCAACGCGGTGCCGCAGCGGGCGGTGTTCGGCGTCGGCGGCGGGGCGGTCACCGCGCTGAGCTCGGTGCGGATGGCGGCGACGAGGGTCTCCGGTCTGGACCGGTTCGAGACTGCCACGTTCGTGGCGCAGACCTTCTTCAGCGGGCCGCAGGTGGTCGGGATCGCGACCGGCTTCAACTTCCCCGACGCGCTGGCCGGGGGCGCGCTGGCCGGCCGGGTCGGCGGACCGCTGCTGCTGACCGGTCCGACCGGGCTGCCCAGCGAGACGGCCGACTACCTGAACCACGCTTCGGGCTCGGTCTCGGACGCCATCATGTTCGGCGGTCCCGCGGTCATCGACGACGGCCTCCAGAACCAGGTGGGCGACCTCATCGGTCAGCCCAACCAGTGGGTGTACGCGCGGAACAACCCGGGCGCGCACACCGGTCCCCGCTAGGGCCGCGCACTTCTGCGTAAGAGGGCGACGACGCTGACCGCGTCGTCGCCCTCTTGGCGTGAGGTCTGATTACCGACAGTGACCATCGCTCCGCACCGGCTATCCTGAACAACCAGCACAGCCGCATCGAGCATCACTGCCCGCGTCACCGCCCGCATCACCGAGGAGACCCAACCCCCGTGGCCCGCATGCCCGACGGACCGGCGCCGCCGCCGACCGTTCAGAAGCTCCGCATCCGCTACGCCAAGCGTGGACGGCTGCGCTTCACCAGCCACCGTGACATCCAGCGGGCCTTCGAGCGCGCGTTGCGGCGGGCGCGGGTGCCGATGGCGTATTCGGCGGGGTTCACGCCGCATCCGAAGGTGTCGTGGGCCGGCGCCGCGCCGACCGGGGTGGCCAGTGAGGCCGAGTACGTCGAGATCGGGGTCACGCGGGCGCTGGTTCCGGCGGAGCTGGCTGCCGCGCTGGACGGGTCGCTGCCGGCTGACCTGGACATCCTGGAGGTCGTCGAGGCCGCCACGCCGAGCCTGATGGAGCGGCTGGAGGCATCCGTGTGGGAGATCCGGCTGCCGGGGGTGGCGCCGCAGGAGGCCGCTGCCGCGGTGGCGGCGTTCGCGGCGGCCGAGGAGGTGCTGGTCGAGCGGAAGACGAAGAACGGCATGCGGACGTTCGACGCGCGCTCCGCGGTGACCGGGATCGAGGCCGGAGTTTCGGCCGATGGCGCCGCAGCCGGTGTCGGCGGCGTGGAGGGCTCCGGCGTTTCCGCAGGTGAGAGCGGTGTCGCAGAAGGTGGCGGGCGGGACGATCGACCCTGTGCGATACTGCGACTAGTCGTGCGGCACCTGACACCCGCCGTGCGGCCCGACGACGTCCTGACCGGACTCGGTCGTGTGGCAGGCCTGGTGCCGCCCGTCCCTCCCCAGGTGACGAGGCTGGCGCAGGGGCCGCTGCGACCCGGGTCCGACGCGACGCCGACCAGTGTGAGCGTGGAGGCGCTGTCCGATCCCCTGGATCCGGACCGGGCCGCCGCGGGGTCGGCGGCCGACCGGTGATGCGACCGGTGACGTCGAGAGCACGACCCAACCAGACTTCTCGTCAGGTCGGCGGCCGGCCCCGCTAAGCGCCGGGCGACCGCACCCGACGAGGCGAAGACACCAACAGCCACCTGTGTGGCGCCGCAGAGCACCCGGATCTGTCAGGGATTCGCCGGCTGTGCCCATCCCCCGCCGGATCGGCGGGGAAGATGTGGGGCACCGCTTCGCGCGCGCCCGGGGGGCATGACGGGAGAACCGCCCGGATGCTCGACAACGAGCCCACCGGCGTCCCCGGCGAACAGCCGGACCAGACGTCAGACGCGCAGGACGCGGCCACGGCCGCCACCAACGAAGGCGGGGCGCCCCAGCGCCAGCGCCGCCGGGCGGCCAGCCGCCCGGCCGGCCCGCCGCAGCCCCCGGAGGCGGGGTCCGAGGCCGCGGCCTCCGGCGACGCCGCCGCGGAGCCCGAGAGCAAGCCCAAGCGGGCGCGCAAGACCGCGGCCAAGAAGGTCGCCGCCCCGGAACCCGAGCCGGAGACGGCCGAGCCCGGGGACAGCGCATCCGCTGCCAAGAAGACGACGCGTGCCCGCACGCGCAAGAAGGCTGCCGAGGCCGAGCCGGTCGCGGCCGGCGAGGCCCGGGACTCCGGCTCCGCCACCGCGCAGACCGCCCCGACCGAGCAGGCGCAGCCCGCCGCGGACACCGCCGACGACGCCGCCAAGGGTGCGCGGACGCGTACCCGCCGCCGCGCCACGTCGGCCGGGACCGCCGCCGAGCAGGTGACCGGCGCCGATTCGGGTGCTGAGAGCGCTGAGGGCGCCAAGACCGCCGACACCGCTGCCGCTGCTGCCGGGACCGGTCGCTCCGAGACCGCTGCCGCCGGGACCGGTCGTACCGGTGCCGCCAAGCGCGGGACCCGCGCCGCAGCCGCCGACCGCGACCAGGCTTCCGCCGCCGCTGCCGATACCGCCTCGGCTCAGGTCGACACCTCGTCCGACCAGGCCGAGACCAGCCAGTCGGACACCAGCCAGGCCGACACCGCCGGCGCGTCCCGCACCCGCACCCGCCGCCGCGCCACCTCGGCCGGCACCGCGGCCCAGCAGGCGAGCGCCCCCGAGGCTGCCACCGCCCCGCAGGGCACCGCCGAGCAGGCCGACGACCAGTCCGCCGACTCGGGCTCCCGCCCGACCGGTCTCAGCTCGCCGTTCGCGAACCCGTTCGCGGCGCCGCAGCTGCCTGCGAAGACGGCCAAGAAGGCCGCCCCGGCGCAGGAGACACCCACCGAGCAGCCCGGCAAGCCGGAGTTCAAGGCGGAGCCCAAGGCCCAGGCCGAAGCCCCGACGGTGCCTGTTGCAGCTGCTGCTGCCGCCTCGGACGACGACGCCGAGTCCGGCGCCAAGTCCAAGCGCACCCGCCGCCGCGCCGCCTCCGCTCCCGCGGGCCCGCCGCGCGCCCTGGAAGAGGCCGCCGAGGGCCAGCAGACTCAGCAGGGCCAGGACAAGCAGGGCCAGGACAAGCAGGGCCAGCAGGACAAGCAGGGCCAGGCTCAGCAGGACAAGCAGGACAAGCAGGACAAGCCCCGCCAGGGCAGGCAGTCCCGCCAGAGCAAGCAGGACAAGGCCCAGCAGTCCCAGCCCGCCGCCCAGGACACTGCGACCGCCCAGACTGCCGCCCAGGACGCCGAGCAGCCCGTCGACCTCGACAGCCTGTCCCCGGCCGAGCGGGCCCGCGCCATCATCGCCGCGCGCGCCGCCGCGCCGGCCGCCGGCGTGCCGCTGTTCCAGGCGCCCGACCTGACCACCGCCGCCGCGCAGAAGGCCGCCGCCAAGGCCGCCAAGGCCGAGGCGTCGGACACCGAGGCCGAAGCCGAGCCCGAGGCCGAAGCCGAGGAGGAGCCGGCGCCGACCCGCCGCACCCGGACGCGCAACCGCAACCGGAACCGCTCTGAGCAGGCCGAGCCGGCGACCGACAGCGCCGAGGCCGAAGCCGAGGACGACGAAGAGGACGACGACGAGGGCACCGGCTCCTCCAGCCGCCGCCGTCGCCGGCGCCGCCGCCGGGCCGGTGGCGAGTCCATGGAGCCCGGTCCGGACGACCCGCCGAACACCGTGGTCAAGGTCCGCGAGTCCCGCGTGCGCAGCCGGGACCGCAAGGGCGGCGGCCTGGCGGACGACGACGTCCAGGGCGTGCGCGGCTCGACCCGCCTGGAGGCCAAGAAGCAGCGCCGCCGCGAGGGCCGGGACACCGGCCGCCGCCGCGCGCCGCTGATCACCGAGGCCGAGTTCCTCGCCCGGCGCGAGAGCGTCGAGCGGGTCATGGTCGTGCGCCAGAGCGGCGACCGGACCCAGATCGGCGTCCTGGAGGACGGCGTGCTCGTCGAGCACTACGTCAACCGCGCGCAGTCCGCGTCCTACGTCGGCAACGTGTACCTGGGAAAGGTCCAGAACGTGCTGCCCTCGATGGAGGCCGCGTTCGTCGACATCGGCAAGGGCCGCAACGCCGTGCTGTACGCCGGCGAGGTCAACTTCGAAGCCGCCGGGATCACCGGCCAGGCCAAGCGCATCGAGAGCGTCCTGAAGAGCGGCCAGGCGGTCCTGACCCAGGTCACCAAGGACCCGATCGGCCACAAGGGCGCCCGGCTGACCAGCCAGATCTCGCTGCCCGGCCGCTACCTGGTCTACGTGCCCGAGGGCACCATGACCGGGATCAGCCGCAAGCTGCCGGAGAACGAGCGCAACCGCCTCAAGACCATCCTGAAGGCGGTCGTCCCCGAGCACGCCGGCGTCATCGTGCGCACCGCGGCCGAGGGCGCCACCGAGGACGAGCTGCGCCGCGACGTGGAGCGGCTGTCCGCGCAGTGGGAGGAGATCCAGCGCAAGGCCAAGACCTCGGCCGGCTCGGCTCCGACCCTGCTGTACGGCGAGCCGGACCTGACCGTGCGCGTGGTGCGCGACATCTTCAACGAGGACTTCAGCAAGCTGGTCGTCTCCGGCGACCAGGCCTGGGACACCATCCGCGAGTATGTCGGGGGCGTCGCCCCGGACCTGGCGCCGCGGCTGGAGCGCTGGACCTCCGAGCAGGACATCTTCGCCGTGCACCGGGTGGACGAGCAGCTGGCCAAGGCGCTGGACCGCAAGGTCTGGCTGCCCTCCGGCGGCTCGCTGGTCATCGACCGCACCGAGGCGATGGTCGTGATCGACGTCAACACCGGCAAGTTCACCGGCTCCGGGGGCAACCTGGAGGAGACGGTCACCCGCAACAACATCGAGGCGGCCGAGGAGATCGTCCGCCAGCTGCGGCTGCGCGACCTCGGCGGCATCATCGTCATCGACTTCATCGACATGGTCCTGGAGTCCAACCGCGACCTGGTGATGCGCCGGCTGCTGGAGTGCCTGGGCCGGGACCGGACCAAGCACCAGGTGGCCGAGGTCACCTCCCTCGGTCTGATCCAGATGACCCGCAAGCGCGTGGGCCAGGGCCTGCTGGAGGCCTTCTCCGAGACCTGCGACAAGTGCAACGGCCGCGGCGTGCTGGTCCACATGGAGCCGGTGCCGCACGGCCACGGCCACGGGTCCGAGGACGCCGACCGCGACGGCCGCAGCCAGCAGAACAAGGGCGGCGGCAAGCAGGAGGAGTCCCGCGCCGACGGCGGCCAGGGCGGCGCGGAGGAGGAGCACGAGGGCGGCCGCGGCCGGCGCAAGCGGCGCAAGTCGCACGGCCACGCCGACCGCCAGCAGCACTTCGACCCGCAGTACGACGTGGACGGCGTGCCGGAGGAGTTCCAGGACTTCGCCGACGGCGAGCAGGCGCCGGCCGGCCCGGTCACCGTGACCAAGGTGGCCCGGGTCGCCGCGGACGGCGCCGGCGTCGCGGACGACGCCGACACCGACCGCGACGAGGACGAGGCCGCCGAGCTGTCCGAGCACAGCGCCGTGGACCGCGTCCCGAGCCACGAGCACGTGGTGGCTCCGGTCGTGACCCCGGACGACGTGGTCGCCGCCGAGGAGGCCGACGTCACCGAGCGGCTGGCCGTCGGCGACGCCCAGGCGCACACCGTCTACGTCCCGCGCACCGGCGGCGCCGTGAGCGCCTCCGAGGCGGACAAGGACGAGACCGAGGCGGAGGTCGCCGAGCCGTCCGCGGTCGCCGCGATGGCCGTCGCCCCGGCGCCGGCCGCCGAAGCGGACCCCGACGCCCCCAAGCGCCGTGGCCTGCGGGTGCGCCGTGCGGCCAAGCGCCCGGCGGGTCCTCCGGCGGCCCACAACTGACGGGCGGGTCCGGCCGGGCGGCACAGCTCGGCCGGACCTGTCCGGCGCCAGTTTGACCCACAGGCGCGGACTTCCGTACCCTTGAGCTTCGGCATGCGATACGTGTGCCCGGCATCCAGGGCCCCTGCGCGAGCAGAGGCGGCCCGGATGATGATCGGCTCGATGGGTCGTCAGTCCGCACCTCGCAAGAAGTGCCGGACGCTTGTGACCAGCTACTGAGTTGGTCGCGAGTAAGGCAGCAGACCTGATCGACCCCCAGTCGACGAGAAGAGAGTGAGTTTCGCGGTGTACGCGATCGTCAAGAGCGGCGGACGGCAGCACAAGGTGGCTGTCGGCGACGTCGTCGAGGTGGACCGCCTTCCCAAGGTCCCGGCCGGCCAGGAAGTGGAACTCTCCGCGATCCTGCTCGTCGACGGCGACGCCGTCACCTCCGACCCGTGGGTCCTGGAGGGCGTGAAGGTCAAGGCCGAGGTGGTCGAGGAGACCAAGGGTCCGAAGATCCACATCCTCAAGTACAAGAACAAGACCGGCTACCGCGTGCGCAAGGGCCACCGCCAGAAGCACACCCAGATCAAGATCACCGCCATCGACAGCGGCACGAAGTAAGGGCAGGGGCGAACCATGGCACACAAGAAGGGCGCTTCGTCCTCCAAGAACGGTCGCGATTCCAATGCCCAGCGCCTCGGCGTGAAGCGTTTCGGCGGCCAGAACGTCAACGCCGGCGAGATCATCATCCGCCAGCGCGGCACCCACTTCCACCCCGGCCTGAACATGGGCCGCGGCAAGGACGACACCCTGTTCGCGCTCGCCGCGGGCAAGGTGGAGTTCGGCACTCTGCGCGGCCGGCGCGTCATCTCGATCGTCCCGGCGGCTGAGTAGATCTCGGCTTCTGCGGAGCGGGCCGGGGGCTACCCCGGCCCGCTTCTTCGTGTTTCACCGCTTGTCCACAACAGCAAGGAGGCGCTGACCATGGCGACATTCGTCGATCGTGTGAAGCTGCATGTCACGGCCGGGAACGGCGGCCACGGCTGCGCCTCGGTCAGGCGCGAGAAGTTCAAGCCGCTCGGCGGGCCCGACGGCGCCAACGGCGGCCGCGGCGGGGACATCGTCCTGGTGGTGGATCCGAACACGAACTCGCTGCTGGACTACCACTTCTCCCCGCACCGCAAGGCCACCAACGGCAAGCCCGGGGGCGGTGACTTCCAGACCGGTGCCAACGGCGTCGACCTGGTGCTGCCGGTGCCCTCCGGCACCGTGGTGAAGGACGCCTTCGGCGAGGTGGTCGCCGACCTGGTGGGCGGCGGGACCCGGTTCGTCGTCGCGCACGGCGGCATCGGGGGCCTCGGCAACGCGGCGCTGTCCACCTCCAAGCGCAAGGCGCCCGGCTTCGCGCTGCTCGGCGAGCCCGGCGACGACGGCGAGTTCACCCTGGAGCTGAAGTCGGTCGCCGACGTGGCCCTGGTCGGCTACCCCAGCGCCGGCAAGTCCTCGCTGATCGCGGCGGTGTCCGCGGCCAAGCCGAAGATCGCCGACTACCCGTTCACCACCCTGGTCCCGAACCTCGGCGTGGTCAGCGCCGGGGAGTCGGTCTACACCATCGCCGACGTGCCCGGGCTGATCCCCGGCGCCTCCGACGGCAAGGGCCTGGGCCACGAGTTCCTGCGGCACATCGAGCGCTGCGCTGTGCTCGTGCACGTCCTGGACTGCGCGACCCTGGAGAGCGACCGCGACCCGATCTCCGACCTGGACGTCATCGAGGCCGAACTGCGCGCCTACGAGGACTCCCGCGACGAGAGCGAGTGGGGGATCTACGGCAAGCTGTCCGACCGGCCGCGCCTGGTCGTGCTGAACAAGACCGACATCCCCGAGGGCCAGGACCTGGCCGACATCGTGCGGCCGGAGCTGGCGGCTCGCGGGCTGGACGTCTACGAGGTCTCCGCGGTGTCCCGCGCCGGACTGCGCGAGCTGTCCTTCGCGCTGGCGAAGATCGTGGACACCGCGCGCGCGAACCGCGTCGAGCCGGAGCCCGAGCGCATCGTCATCCGCCCCAAGGCGGTCGACGAGATCGGCTTCACCATCACCTACGACGAGGCCGAGGACGCCTACTTCGTGCGCGGCACCAAGCCCGAGCGCTGGGTGCGCCAGACCGACTTCAACAACGAGGAGGCGGTCGGCTACCTCGCCGACCGGCTGAACAAGCTCGGGGTCGAGACCGAGCTGGTCAAGATGGGCGCGAACGAGGGCGACACGGTGGTCATCGGCGACGGCCCGCGCGCCGTGGTCTTCGACTGGCAGCCCTCGATCCCCACCGGCGCGCTCGGCGTCACCGCCACCGGCGGCCGCCGCGGCGAGGACCCCCGCCTGCACCTGCACGAGGAGCGGCCCACATCGCGAGACGCCGAGTATCGCAAGGCGCACCGGCGCCGCGCGGATGGGACAATCGATCTGTTCGCCCCCGAGGACGACGACTAGCCCGCGACAGGGCCGCAGCCATCCCGCGACAATCCGCGACAGTCCGCGACAGTCCGCGAGAAGCCGAGAGTAAGGGTTCTGAGCGACCGTGTCCGGCCAGGTGCGAGAAGAGGTGTCCGCCGCCCGGCGGATCGTGGTCAAGGTCGGCTCCTCGTCGCTGACCACCGCGGTCGGCGGGCTGTCCGGCGAGCGCGTCGACGCTTTGGTCGACGCCCTCGCCTCGCGCCTCGGCGTGCCGGGGACGCAGCTGGTGCTGGTGTCCTCCGGCGCCATCGCCGCGGGCCTGTCGCCGCTGGGCCTGCGCAAGCGCCCCAAGGACCTGCCGACGCAGCAGGCCGCGGCGTCCGTCGGCCAGGGTCTGCTGGTCGGGCGGTACACGGCTTCCTTCGCGCGCTACGGCCGCACCGTCGGGCAGGTCCTGCTCACGGTCGACGACACCACGCGGCGCTCGCACTACCGCAACGCGCACCAGACGATGGCGCGGCTGCTGGACATGAACGTCGTGCCGATCGTGAACGAGAACGACACGGTCGCCACGCACGAGATCCGCTTCGGCGACAACGACCGGCTGGCCGCTCTCGTGGCGCACCTGGTGCACGCCGACCTGCTGGTCCTGCTCTCCGATGTGGACGCGCTCTACGACGGCGACCCGTCCAAGCCGGGCACGTCCCAGGTCGCCGACGTCCGCGGCCCGGCGGACCTGGCCGGCATCTCCATCGGCGGCGCCGGCAAGGCCGGGCTCGGGACCGGCGGGATGGCGACGAAGGTCGAGGCGGCGCGCATCGCCACCGAGGCCGGGATCCCGGTGGTGCTGACGTCGGCGGCGCACGCCTCGCGGGCGCTGCGCGGCGAGGCCGTCGGCACGCTGTTCCACCGGACCGGTTCGCGGACGCCGACCCGGCTGCTGTGGCTGGCGCACGCCGCCGACACGCGCGGGGCGCTGCACCTGGACCCCGGCGCGGTACGCGCGGTGGTCGAGCGGCGGCTGTCGCTGCTGCCCGCCGGCGTGACGGGGGTCGAAGGGTCCTTCAACGCCGGGGACCCGGTGGATCTGGTGGACGACGCCGGGGTCGCGGTCGCGCGCGGGCTGGTGAACTACGACGCGAGCGAGCTGCCGGAGCTGCTCGGGCGCTCGACGCGGGAACTGGCGGCGGCGCTGGGACCGCAATACGAGCGGGAGCTGGTGCACCGGGACGACTTGGTCGTCTTGCGCTGAGCGGCGTCTGGCGCGACTCAGGGTATTGAATCGACGAAGGAAAGAGTCGGGACTGCCTGTCAGGTAGTCCCGGCTCTGCGTTTTCCTCGCGCGGCTAGCGGATGACGTCCGTCGTCCAGTTCGCGGGGTCCGTGCCGAGCGAGGTCACCCGGTCCAGCAGGGCTTGCGGGCCGCCGATCGCCGTCAGCTCGGCGGGAACCTTCTTGGGGTAGGACACACAGATGGTCAAGCCCTTGGAGTCCTTGCAGACAGAATCCATATTCGGGTTCTGATTGCTTGAGTTCGCCGTATCGCCCACCGTGGACGCGTCGATGCTGACGATGTCTTCGAAGATCTGATTCGTCTCAGGGCCCAGGCGGTACATCATGTAGGCGGTGGCGACCCCGCTCTTGCGCATGACGCTGCCGCCTCTGAACGTGAAGCTCTGGGGGAGGGCTCCGGCGAGTTGGAAGGGCATCGGGACCGAGCGGTCCTCGTGGACCAGGCCGGCGGCCGCCTGGAGAACCTGCTCCTCCCAGTCCGCGCGAGCCTCGATGTTGTTGGCCGTCAGACTCGCCCACTGACCGCTTTTCAGCTGCAGGTCCAGGGTGGCCATCTGGCCGCCTCGGCCGTTGGTCGTGGTGATCCGGCCCTTTCCGTAGCCCTCCCAGTAGGCCTTGGCCGTCCCGGGCACCTTCACCGAGACCTTCTCGGTCGGGCCGCTGCCGCGGGGGTCCCCGTCGATGAGGATGGGAGCCTCCATGGGGATGAGTTGCAGTTGGAAGAGCGAGTTCTCGGATTCCAGTATCGCGCTCATCTGCTCGTCGGTCGTATCGACGCCGCCGTAGGCGACCATCCCCGAAGGCATGTAGCCGAACTGCCAGTGGGTGAGCACTGGATCGTGCGGATCCACGGTGAACGCGGCGCTCGCCGCCCCCGCGCGGTCCTGCACCCCGCTTCCCATCCCGGTCAGCGCGCCGACCGCCAGCGCGGTCACGGCCAGCACCGCGGTCCCGCCGCCGAGCGCCGCCATGCGCCGCCGCACCAGGCTGTTCCGTCCCTCGTGCAGGACGCGCTCGACGTCCATGGCGGGCGGTTGGCCGTCGTCCGCGATCATGCGCAGAGCCGTCGGCAGGGTTGTCGTCGGATACAGATCGTCGTTCATCGGGTGATCCCTTCGAGTTCGATCGCCGCCGCGGGCGCCAGGAGCACCCGCAGATTGGCCAGCGCCCGCGCCGTCTGGCTCTTGACGGTGCCCGTGGAACACCCGAGTACCTCGGCTGCTTCTTCGACCGACAGGTCGCAGTAGTAGCGCAGCACCACGGTCGCGCGCTGCCGCGGCGCCAACTTCGCCAGCGCGCCGCGCAGATCGAGGGAGGCGTCGGCGTCGAGTGCCGGCGCCTCCCGCTCGATCGTGCCGCGGTGCAGGAAGGTGAACCGGGACCAGGCGGACTGCTTCTCGTCGAGGAAGGCGTTGACCAGGATCCGCCGCGCGTAGGCGTCGATGTTCTCCACGCGCGACGCGCGGTTCCAGTGCCGGTACAGCCGGACGGCCGCGGTCTGGGCGAGGTCGTCGGCGCGGTGCCAGTCCCCGCAGAGCAGGTAGCCGACCCGGGTCAGCCATCCTGACCGTGCTCTGAGGTACTCGGTGAACTCGGCGTCACGGTCGGATCTCGCCATCGGCCCGGCCCTCCTTGCGTGTCCCGCCGACCGGTACAGGCGGCTCGGGTGGCGGCGGGACCCGGTGGCCCCGCTCGCTGACACCCACCTGACCGGGACGGCCGGGGAATCGGTTGCCTCGGCGCCGGCGATTTTCTTCCCGCCCTCAGCTCCCGACCCGGAACACCGGCCAGCACACCTCGGTCCGCCACCGCGTGACATCCGCGGTGTCGCGCTGCCCGACCAGGTAGTACTCGCGAATGGGACCCTGCACCGCCAGCGCGTGGCGCTCGACGTACGCCGCCAGCGCGCCGTAGGCCCGGTCGGACTCGATCGGCGGCCCGGCGTGCTCGATGACCGCGAGTTCGGCAGCCGGGACCTCGGCGGGACGGACCCGGCCCAGCGGCCGCACCGGACCTTCGCAGGGGACGAAGACGGTCGACTCGCCGTGGTGCGCGGTGAAGACCGCGTCGGTGAACAGACCGCCCGCCGGACCGGTCTGCGCCAGACCCTGGCCCGCGACGGTGGCGTACAGCTCGCCGAGCGCGCCCTGCATCCACGCGGCGCCGTCGGTCATCGCGACGGTCTCGGTGACCGCCGCGGCGTGGATCGCCGGCGCCTCCCGCAGCGTGATGTCGGGTACGGCGTCGGCCTCGCCGGGCGCCAGCAGATCGCGCAGGGAGGCGACGGCGCGCTGCGTCCGCCCCAGCTCCGCCTCCAGCCGGTTCAGATGCGCGGCGATGTGCTGGTTGCGGGTGTCCACGTCGGGCGCGTCCATCACCGTCCGGATCTCCTCCAGCGGCATACCCAGCTCCCGGAACCGTCGGATCACCTGAGCGGCGGGGATCTGACCGACGGTGTAGCGGCGGTAGCCGGTGACGGGATCGATGTCGGCCGGCTCCAGCAGCCCGACGTCGTGGTAGTGGCGGAGCGTCTTGACGGTCAGGTGCGTGGCGCGCGAGAAATCGCCGATGGAGAGGAACGAGCCCATGCCTTGATTGTGAGGCCTCCCCTTACTGGAGAGTCTTGCCGCCGCAAGGCGCTTGACCCTCCCGTGACCGGCGCCCACAGAGTCACGGCCATGACGAACACCACTGAGAACACCACGGTCGACGCCACCGAAGCCGCTGCCGTCGTGGACCGCTACATCGCCGTCTGGGCTGTCGCCGACGCGTCCGACCGCGCCAAGGCCGTCGCGAACCTGTGGTCCGACCATGGCATCGAGTACATCGAAGGCCAGCAATACATCGGCCACGCCGCCCTCACCGATCGGGTCGCCGAAGCCCACGAAGCCTTCGTCGCGAACGCCACCTACACCGCCACCGGCGGCGACGACGTCGCCGTCCACGCCGACATCGTCACCTTCACCATCCGCCTGGACCACGCCCAGGGTCCCGACGCCGGCGAGACCGCCTGGTCGGCAAGGGTGTTCCTGGTCCTGGACGCCGACGGCCGCGTGCGGGAGGACTACCAGCTGACGGTGAAGCCGCTGGCGGCGTAGCCGGCGTCCCTCGGCGCCGCCGCCCTGCCCGGCGTGGGCGTCTCGACAGGCGAAATCCCCGTTGAGACGCCCCCGTCCGGCCTAGGCTGGACCCATGACGGACCTGCAGACCGAAGTCCTGGACGCCGCCCGCCGCGCCAAGAAGGCCGCGGCCGACCTGGCGCAGCGACCGCGCGGTGAGAAGGACGCGGCGCTGCACGCCATGGCCGACGCGCTCGTCGCCCGCACCGCCGAGATCGTCGCCGCCAACGGCCGCGACACCGAGCGGGCTAGGGAGGGTGGCTCGCCGGCCGGCTACATCGACCGGCTGACGCTCACCGACAGCCGGGTCGCGGCGATCGCCGACGCGCTGCGCCAGCTCGCCTCGCTGCCCGACCCGGTCGGGGAGAGCGTGCGCGGGGGAGTGCTGCCCAACGGCATCGAGCTGCGGCAGGTGCGGGTGCCGCTCGGTGTGGTCGGGATCATCTACGAGGCGCGGCCCAACGTCACCGTCGACGCCGCCGGGATCTGCCTCAAGTCCGGGAACGCCGCCCTGCTGCGCGGCTCCAGTTCCGCCAAGGACTCCAACACCGTGCTGGTCGCCGTGATGCGGGACGCGCTGGCCACCGCCGGCTTCCCGGCCGACGCCGTGCAGCTGGTGCCCGGTGACTCCCATGAGGCAGTCACCCACCTGATGAACGCCCGCGGGCTGGTCGACGTGCTCATCCCGCGCGGCGGCGCCTCGCTGATCCGGTCCGTCGTGGACCACGCGCGGGTCCCGGTGATCGAGACCGGGACCGGCAACTGCCACGTCTACGTCGACGCCTCCGCCGACCTCGACCAGGCGCTGTCGATCCTGATCAACGCCAAGACCCAGCGCTACAGCGTCTGCAACGCCGCCGAGTCGCTGCTCGTGCACGCCGATGTCGCCGACGCCTTCCTGCCCAAGGCGCTCGCCGCGCTGGCGGACAGCGGTGTGACGGTGCACGGCGACAAGCGCGTGGCCGCCTTCTCCGCCGCCGTCGTGCCCGCCACCGACGCGGACTTCGCCGCGGAGTACGAGTCGCTGGACCTGTCGGCGGCCGTCGTGGACTCCCTGGACGCCGCCATCGAGCACGTCAACGCCTACAACACCGGCCACACCGACGTGATCGTCACCCGCGACCTGAACGCCGCGCGCGCCTTCCAGCTGCGCGTGGACGCCGCGGCGGTCGGCGTGAACGTCTCCACGCGCTTCACCGACGGCGGCGAGTTCGGGTTCGGCGCCGAGATCGGCATCTCGACGCAGAAGACCCACGCGCGCGGACCGATGGGGCTGCCGGAGCTCACCTCCACGAAGTACCTCATGGTCGGCGACGGTCAGATCCGCGAGTGAGGCGCGGCCCGAGGCGGTCCGGGCCTTCGAACCAGGTGTGCAACGCAGCGGGATCAAGTAGCCTTTCGCCCATCATGTCCGTGTCGCGGCCCGGGGGAAGTGGGCTGTGCCTTACAGGGTTTGGGGAAGGCCGCCGTGGCCGAGGACAAGAACCAGAACGCTGAGAACCCCAGTGACGCGCCGATACTCTCCGAGCAGGAGTGGGCCGAGTTCGAGCGCTCCTTCACCAAGGAGTCGACGAAGACCGCGACCTTCAAGGAGCCCTCGGCGCGCCAGCGCGAGCTGAGCGAGAAGTGGAAGCGCCAGCGTCCGCACGACGGCGGCTGGCGGGCCGACGGCACCCCGACCGACCTCGCCGACGCCCCCGCGCCGGTCCGGGACAAGAGCGCGCCGATCGACTACGGGACCGGACGGCGCCGGCGCTGGCGGCGGAACGTGGCGTGGGTCGTGCTCGCCGCGCTGGTCACCTCGGCGATCATCGGAGTGCCGCGGCTGTTCTCCTCCGCCAAGGGCGGGAACGATCGGAACCCGAACGTCCCGCCCGCCTCCGGTACGCCGGACGGTTCAGGCGCGGGAACCAGTGCGAGCGCCTCGGCGCCGGCTTCGGCCCGCGACGCCCTGCGCTTCTCGGTCGCAGGGCTCGACTACCAGCTGGTGATGCTCGCCCCCGAGCGCAGCCGCATCGCCTGACCGGCGCGCCGCCTGACCTACCGTCTGACTTCACCTGCCAGAACGCGAAGCAGCCCCGGCTCCCATCGGGAAACCGGGGCCGCTTCAGCGGAAACTCACCGCATCAGGGCTCAGAGTCAGCTACCTCAGCCCTCAGCCACCTCAGTCCTCAGCGTCCTCATCGGTGGCGCCCTCGGGACCGCGGCCCGGACCCCACTTCCGGTAGACCGTCTCGCCGATCCGGCTGCCGACCCCGGCGACCTCGTCGGCGAACCCGCGCACCTTCGTCAGCAGCGGGTCGGTGGTCTTCTCGAAGTTCTCCTTGTACTGGCTCGCTGCCGCCTTGGCCTCCTCGCGGACGCTGGCCTGCGGGTCGTCCTCGCGCCGCGGGTAGGTGCCGCCCATGACGCGCTGGTAGTCGCCGGCCTCGACCCAGCGGGTCAGCTCCAGCGCGCGGATCGAGGTGTAGGGGTGGGTGCGCTCGCGCAGGCTCATGATCTTCAGTATCGACTCGCGCAGACCGCCGCCGCCCTCGTGCTCGCGCGCCTGCTCCAGGAACGCGATCGGGTTCATCTCGGCCAGGTGCGAGCCGCCGGCCAGCTTCATCAGCGAGCGCATCGCGGCGTCCAGGTCCTGTTCGACCAGCAGGCCGGCCCGGTCGCAGGACAGCTCGGCCTTGCGGAACCACTCCAGCAGGGCGTTGATGAACATGTCGATGCCCCACTTGCCGATCGGCATCCACGCCAGCTTCGTGGCGAAGTTGGTCAGCCAGAACAGCATCGTGCGGTAGACGGCGTGCCCGGACAGCACGTGCCCGGCCTCGTGCCCGACGACGAAGCGCATCTCCTCTTCGTCCATCAGCTCGTACAGCCCGGTCGTGAGCACGATCGTCGGGCGGTCCATGCCGATGGTGAAGGCGTTGGGCACCGGGTTCTGGACGACGTACATCTCCGGCATGAAGCCGATGTCCAGGACGTCCACCGCGTCCTGCAGCATCGTCTGCAGCCGCGGGAACTGCAGGTCGCCGACCTTGACGCCGTCGGCCAGCAGCGAGAGGCGGATCTTGCGCTCGTCGATGAACCCGGACAGCTTGCGCAGCAGGATGTCGAAGCCGTCGATCTTGCGCAGCGCGACCAGCGCGGTGCGGTCCGCGGGATGCTCGTAGGCCCGGGAGCTGATGCCGGGGAACCGCTGGCGGCTCCGCTCCGGCGTGTTCTCAGAACCTTCGCGTTCCGGCATGCGGGAACCCCCTTGTAGATGTCTCTATAGCTCACAGTAGACCCGGCGGGGCCCTGTGCGGGGCGCTCCCGTGACCGCCGGCGGAGCTCTCAAAGTAGGACGCGTGGACCTGCTAGGGAGTTCCCTGAGGGCCGGGCGTACTGTGGATGCCATGCATGTCGTCTACTCGATCTTCCTGGCGGATCCCAGCCCGTTCCCCCAGGACAACGCGCCGCACACCGCCGGCTGGCTGCGGTGGTTCATCCTGGGCGCGGTGATCCTGGTCGCGCTGCTCGCATGGGCGTGTCTGCGCGGCTACCGGAGCCACGACTCAGAGGGCGAGTAGACGGGGAGTAGCCCGCGCGGCTGACGGGTGCCCGACTCCCGGGTACCCTGCCGGGATTCCGATACCCGGGACCCCCTATGCTGACCTCCATGTCCGCACTCGCCACCGCCACGCAGGCCGCGCACGTGTTCCTCGCCGAGGGGACCACGCCCGAGAAGACGCACGACGGCATCAACCCGCCGCTGAACGGCGCGATCGTGCTCGTGGTCCTGCTGATCCTGCTGTTCGTCACCACGCGCCTCAACAAGGATCGGTAGTCCCACCACCCCTGTCCGACCCGGTAGGGTGACGCGCCATGACCTCTCATCCGACGTCCGGACCGCAGGGCCCCGCGACGGCCCGCCGGCGCCGTACGCGGCTGGGCGTGATGGGCGGCACCTTCGATCCCGTGCACCACGGCCACCTGGTCGCGGCCAGCGAGGTCGCGAGCCTGTTCGGGCTCGACGAAGTGGTGTTCGTCCCGACCGGGGAGCCCTGGCAGAAGTCCGAGCGCCGGGTGTCCGCCGCCGAGGACCGGTACCTGATGACGGTGATCGCCACCGCCTCCAACCCCCGGTTCTCGGTGAGCCGCGTCGACATCGACCGCGGCGGGCCCACGTACACCATCGACACCCTGCGGGAGCTGTCGGCCGAGCGCGGTCCGGACACGGACATGTTCTTCATCACCGGTGCGGACGTGCTGGAGCAGATCTTCTCCTGGCACAACGCCAAGGAGCTGTTCGACCTCGCGCACTTCATCGGCGTCACCCGCCCCGGCCACCAGCTGGCCGACCCGGGTCTGCCGCCGGGGAAGGCCTCGCTGGTGGAGGTGCCGGCCATGGCGATCTCCTCCACCGGCTGCCGCGAGCGGGTCCGGCACGGGGAGCCGGTCTGGTATCTGGTGCCCGACGGCATCGTCCAGTACATCAACAAGCGGGGGCTCTACCGGGACACCCCTGGGACAGGGATGACATGAGCTGGCCGGGGGAGAACGATCCACCGACGAGCGGAGGCTCGGGGGGACGCGGCCGGCGGCGCCGGTCCGACAACCCTCCGGAGGACCCGTATCAGGCCTCCCAGGACCCCGCCGGCACCGGACGGCGCGGATCGGGGGAGTACGAGCGGCCACCGGAGTTCGTGGCGCGGGCCGAGCAGGAGGCCGCGGCGTACGACCAGTACTCCGGGTACGGGGAACCGGGTTACTACCAGGCAGACCAGTACCAAACGGATCAATATCAGCAGGATCCGTATCAACAGGGTGGGTACCAGCAGGGCGGCTACCAGCAGTACCAGGCCCAGGATCCTTACCAGGCGCAGTCGTACGGATACGGGAACGCTGCCTATCCCGACGCGCCGGCCCAGTACCAGAACCTAGACTCTTCGGGCTTTTATCAGCCCACCTATCAGGCGCCTGCTCCCGAAACGCAGCAGCCGCCGCCGCAGCTGCCGCCGTCGTCGTACGAGTACGACTCCTACGGCCAGGCGCAGGTTCCGGCCAGTTCGTACCAGCCGGCGCCGCCGTTGCCGCAGCAGCCCTCCTACGAGCAGCCTTCGTACGAGCAGCCTTCCTACGAACAGCCCTCGTACGACCAGCCTTCCTATGAGCAGCCTGCCGCCCCGCGCGTCTCGGCGTTCCCGACGATGCCGGAGCCGGTCGCCGGCTTCGTACCGGATCCCGAGCCGATGCCTGCGGCACAGTCGCCCTTTGAGACGCCGACGCGCCTGGTCGCCCCCGAGAGTGAGGCCGAAGCGGCCGACGGCTCCAGCGACACTGGCGACACTGGCGACACCGAGGGCGAGCTGACCAACTGGCTCCAGTTCGTCGGCACCGACGACCGCCGGGTCGAGCGCGCGCGGCGGCGCCGGATCCAGCTCATCGCGCTGGCCACAGTCCTGGCGTTGCTGGCCGTCGGCGGCGGCGCGTGGGCCCTGTTCAGCGGCGGCAGCAGCACGAAGGCCACCGAGACCACGGTGCTGTTCCAGGTCAAGGACCCCAACGGCAACGCGGTCGGCAACGTCGTGCTGGTCGCGGACAAGACCGAGGTGGCCGGCAAGAGCGACCCGGCCGGGCGCGGCGCGGCGGTGCTGATTCCTTCTGAGCTGAGCGTGGAGTCCGCCGCGCTGGACAGCCAGCCGTTCGGCGGTGCCATGCCGAGCAGCGCGCCGGCCGGCAAGGACGCCCTGACCTCGCTGCTCGGCGTGGACGTGGACGGCGTCTGGTCGATGGACGAGCTCACCTTCGCCGCGCTGCTGAACAGCCTGATCGGCGTCACCGTCACGGTGGACCCGGCCTCGGCCGCCGCGGTGCTCGGCCCGGACGGCAAGCCGCTCTTCCAGGCCGGGAGCGAGGACCTGACCGGCGACAAGGCCGCCTACTACGCCACCTACAAGCCCAAGGGCGAGGCGCCGGCCAAGCAGATGGCCCGCTTCGGCCAGGTCGTGCAGGGCATGCTGGCCAAGATGCCGCACTCGGCGAGCACCACCACCGCCGTGCTCAACAGCCTGGCCGCGGTCCCGGACCCGGCGCTGCCCAACGACCGGCTGGCCGCGATCCTGACCGCGCTCGGCGCCGAGGAGCAGGGCCACCGGTTCGCCGAGCAGCCGCTGCCGGTGCGCGCCGACGGCTCCGGGGTGATGGACCTGGACAAGGCGTCGGTCGTGGTCAAGACCCTGCTGGGCGGGGCGTCCACGGCCAAGGACAACGGCGGCCTGTCCCGGGTCTCGGTGGCCGACGGCACGGGCCGCGTGGACACCGTCTCCAGCCGCGCGATGGCCGAGTCCAAGCTCGTCGGCGGCGGCTACACGCCGATGGACCAGGGCGTCACGGCGCAGACGCCGACCACGTACGTGATGGTGCCGACCCAGGGCGCGACGTCGCTCGGCGACCAGATCGCGCTGGCGCTCGGGCTGCCGGACAGCGCGGTGCGGGTCACGCCGTTCGACAGCACGCTCACCGACGCCCGGGTGGTGCTGGGAGCGGACTGGACGCAGGTCGGGCAGGTACCGGCGGACCAGCCGACCAGCCCGAGCGGTCCGGCCGCGTCCTCGTCGTCCTCCGCGGCGGGCTGAGCGGCGGGCTGGAGCGGCGCGGAATCCCGGTCTGGCGCCCGGCCTGCGCATGAGATCCTGGTAACCGCCCAGAAAGCGTCCAGTCCACGAACGGAAGACCTTCATGACCGCAACCGACCGCGCCCGGGAGCTCGCCATCGCGGCGGCCCAGGCGGCGTCCGACAAAGTGGCCGACGACATCGTCGCGTACGACGTGAGCGACGTCTTCGTGATCACCGACGCCTTCGTCCTGGCCTCCGCCAACAGCGACCGCCAGGTGCGCGCGATCGTCGACGGCATCGAGGAGAAGCTGCTGGAGATCGGCGCCAAGCCGGCGCGGCGCGAGGGCGAGCAGGAGGGCCGCTGGGTCCTGCTGGACTACATCGACATCGTGGTGCACGTCCAGCACGCCGAGGAGCGGACGTACTACTCGCTCGAACGGCTGTGGAAGGACTGCCCGCTGATCGAGCTGCCGGACTCGGTGACCAACGGCCGCAGCGAGCGCCCGGCCGGCGCGGCGGTGCTCGCGGGCGAGAACGCGGCCGCGGACGCGGACCTGGACCTGGACACGGACGACGACCTGGACGCCGACCTGGACCTGGAGGATGACGAGGACGACGAGCCGGCCGGCGGTCCGGGCGCGTGAGCAGGGATCAGGACGAAGGAATAGGGGGCGGCGCCGTGGCTCCGGCGACTGTGGCGCCCACGGTCACCGCGTCCGCCCCGCGCGGCGAGGAACCGACCGAGACCGCCCCGTCCGGCATGGACCGCGCCGCGCACGTACACGGCGCACGCCAAGTCGTCCTGTGGCGCCACGGCCGCACCGCCTGGAACCTGGAGCGCCGCTTCCAAGGCCAGACCGACATCCCGCTGGACGACGTCGGCCTGGCCCAAGCCGAACGCGCCGCCCGCGTCCTGGCGGGCCTCGGTCCCAGCGTCATCGTCGCCTCCGACCTGATCCGCGCCACCCGCACCGCCGAAACCCTCGCCCGCCTCACCAACCTCCCGGTCACCCTCGACGAAGCCCTCCGCGAAACCTACGCAGGCCGCTGGCAAGGCCTCAACGACGACGAAATCGTCGCCCGCTACCCGGAGGAATTCGAAGCCTTCCGCCGAGGCGAACCCATCCGCCGAGGCGGCGGCGAACTAGAAGTCGAAGTAGCCGAACGCGTAGTCCCCGCCATCCTCCGAGCCCTGGAAAAGGTCCCCCCGGCCGGCACCCTGGTAGTAGCCACCCACGGCGGAGCCGCCCGCGTAGCCCTCGGCCGCATGATGGGCCTCCCCTACGAACTCTGGGGCGCCCTAGGCGGCCTCTCCAACTGCTGCTGGTCCATCCTCGGCGAAGCCCGCCGCGGCTGGCGCCTCCTGGAACACAACGCCGGCACACTTCTGGAGCCGGTCATCGGAGACGACGAGTAGGGAGCGCTGGCTCGGGCGCCGGGACGATCAGGCGGCTGGGCTGCGTACTCGGTGCGGCGGCTGGCTGGCTCGCGGCTGACACCACTGGGCGGCTGGCTCGTTGATCGGGCTAGCGCGGCGGCGGGGATGGGTTCGCTCTTGACATCGGGCGCCCCTGCTCGCGTCGCTAAGCGGCTGGCCTGGCGGCGCGGATGGGTTCGCTCTTGACATCGGGCGTCCCTGCTCGCGTCGCTAAGCGGCTGGCTCGGCGGCGCGGATGGGTTCGCTCTTGAGTCATCGGGCGCCCCTGCCCGCGTTGCTAAGCGGCTGGCTCGGCGGCGCGGATCGGTTGCCTGTCGGGGCATCAGGCGTCTGCTACCAGATACCTGCTCCCTGCCCACATCGCGGTCGGCGCAGGCCAATTCCCCTCGCGTCGCACTAGCGTCATCGGCATGCCGGCTCCTGAACTCCGCCCTGCCACGTCCGCCGATCTTGCTGCGGTTCTGGCCTTCTGGCAGGTGGCTGCCGAGGATGCGCATCGTCCCGCCGACAGTGTTCGGGCGGTCGAAGCCCTTGTCGCGCGAGATCCCGAGGCGTTGATTCTTGCCGTCGATGCGGACAGTGGCGAGCTGGTCGGGACCGTTGTCGCCGGTTGGGATGGCTGGCGCTGCCACCTCTATCGCCTCGCCGTGCATCCCGATCGGCGGCGTGCGGGTATTGGTCGGCTGCTGGTCGATGCTGCTGAGGCGCGCTTCCGTGCGCTCGGCGGTGCGCGTGCTGATGCCATGGTCCTTGATGAGAACGAGCTTGCGCATCGTGCCTGGCGTGCCGGTGGTTATGCGCCGCAGGGTGAGTGGTCGCGATGGGTCAAGCCGCTGTGAGGTGATTGCGGCTCTTTCGCCTCTTTCGCCTTTCCATACCGGTGGGGCAGGCTGGATTCGTGACGGTCGAGATCTTCCATCCCGAGACCTATGCCCACGCCGTCCCCTACGAGCGCTTCGCCGAGCTGCGTCGCGCCACGCCGGTGTGCTGGGTCGAGGAGCCGGCGGTGGGGGCGTGGCCGGCCGGGTCCGGGTACTGGGGTGTGTTCGCGCACGCCGACGTCAAGCGGGTGCTGCGTGATCCGCAGACCTTCTCCTCGCACCTCGGCGGCACGCAGATCCGCGATCCGGAGACCGCTGACGACCTCGGCTTCGTGCGCGCCATGATGCTGAATCAGGATCCGCCGGCGCAGTCTCGGCTCCGGCGGATCGTCGCCGCGGCGTTCACTCCGCGGGCGATTCGGCGGCTGGAGGAGACGATCGCCGAGCGGGCGCGCATGCTCGTGGACGCCGTCCTGCCCGCCGGACGTGCCGACTTCGTCGAGGTCGCCGCGGATCTGCCGGTGTGGACGCTCGCCCGCATCATGGGCGTGCCGGACGAGGACCGCCGGCTGCTCTACGACTGGGCCAATCGAGTGATCGGCTATCAGGACACGGACTACGCCGGACTGGGCACCGCCGACGCCGCCGCGCTCAGCCCGCTCGGCCGCGCGGCGCTGGCCGAACGCCCCGCCACGATGACCCGCCCCGACGGACGTCCGCTCAACCCCCGCTCCCGCGCCGGCCTCGCCGACATGTACGCGTACGCACACGGCCTCGCCGCCGAACCGCCGGCAGCCACCCCCGACACCCCCGGCATCGTCGGCCGCCTCCTCGCCGAAGGCCTCACCGACGCCGAGTTCGAGAACATGTTCTTCCTCTTCGCCGTCGCCGGAAACGAAACCCTCCGCAACGGCATCCCCGGCGCCCTCCTCACTCTTTTGCAGCACCCCGACCAGCTCGACCACCTGCGCCGGGACCCCGAAGCCCGCCTCGACACCGCCGTCGACGAACTCCTGCGCCACTGGCCGCCGGTCATACAGTTCCGCCGCACCGCGACCTGCGACGTCACCCTCGGCGGCCGCGAGATCCGCGCCGGCGACAAGGTCGTCGTCTACCACGCCTCGGCGAACCGCGACGAGACCGTCTTCCCCGACCCCGACCGCCTCGACCTGACCCGCACTCCGAACGACCACGTCACCTTCGGTTTCGGCCCGCACTACTGCCTCGGCGCGCACCTCGCCAAGACCCAGATGCGCGCGATGCTCGGCCAGGTCCTCACTCGAATGCCGCACATCCGCCCTGACGGCGATCCGGTCCGCCTGACCTCCAACTTCCAGAACGGCCTGAAGCACTTACCAGTCCGCTGGGACTGACGAGCGACCGGTGAAGCGACTGGTGAGCAGAGCCAAGTCAGGACACGCCGACCCTCAGCCCTCCTGCTCCCGCTCCCCGCGCCCAAGCCAAGCCTCCAACCGATCAACAAACGCAGCCTGCGCACTGTTGATCTTCACCCGAGCCTCCTCCGCCCCGAACCACTCGCCGCGGTCCACCTCCGGGAACTCCCGCATCACCCCCGACCGCGGCGGCCACTCGAGCGCGAACAAGTTGCTCACCAGCGTCGTCACGTCGAAGTCCGCCTCGACGCCCCACGCCGTGACCACCTTCCCGCTCTTCTGCCGCACCGACCCGAGCTCCACGAGATCCGTCGTGGCGACGACCGCCCCGGTCTCCTCCCGCAGCTCCCGCACGGCAGCGGCCAGCGCGTCCTCGTCGTCGGTGTACTCGCCCTTGGGAATCGACCACCACCCCGCGTCCCGCTTGGTGAACAGCGGCCCGCCGGGATGCACGAGCAGCACCCGCAGCTCCCCGCCCTCGATCCGGTACATCAGGATGCCCGCGCTCTGCTTCACCGCGGCACCTCCCCGAACGCGATCTCGCTGCCGTCCGGGTCGAGATAGGTGACCTTCCGAACCCCGTTCGCGTACGTCTCCTGCTTCGCCGCCTCCACCCCGCGCTCCGAGGCGCCGGACAGCACGGCATCCAAGTCCTCGACGATGAGCGTCTGCACCGCGTGGCCGGCGTGTTCGGGCCGCTCGACGATGTACAGCAGCCGCCCCTCCTCCAGCTGCCACACCGCCTCGGTCTCGTGCGGGTAGAACGTCGGCTCGGCGCCGAGCAGCGACCGATACCAGGCCAGCGCCGCGCCGAAGTCGCCGACGGCGACCCCCGCGAACAAGTTCAAGCTCACCGGATGGGTTCCTCCCGCGTCGAGGGCAGTCTGACCATTCAGTATCGGGCAGCGCACCCACACCCTCGCGGATCTCAGCCCTCGACCCCGCGCGTCTCAGCCCACGACCAGCACGATCTTCCCGCGCACATGGCCGTCCTCGCTCACTCGCTGCGCCTCGGCGACCTCGGCGAGCGGAAAACTCTGAGCCACCGGCAGCGAGAACCGCCCCGCCTCGATCAGCGGACCGACGTCGGCCAGCGCGTGCAGCGCACGCCCCGAATCGCCCCTGCTGAACCGCACCCCGTGCTCCTGCGCCCCGGCGAAGTCGGCGATCGTCAGGACATTCTCGGCGCCGCCGGCAAGCTCGATCAGCTCAGCCAACACCCCGCTCCCGGCGGCGTCGAGCGCCAGGTCGACCCCGTCGGGCGCCAGCGCACGCACCCGCTCGCTCATCCCCTCGCCATACGCGACAGGCTCGGCGCCGAGCGAGCGCAGGTAGTCGTGGTTCGCCGGACTCGCGGTCCCGATCACCCGTGCGCCCCGCACCACCGCGAGCTGAACCGACGCACTCCCGACGCCGCCGGACGCGCCGTTGATCAGCACCGTGCTGCCGTTCTTCACGCCGAGCTGATCCAGCGCACGCGTAGCGGTCTCGACGGCGGCCGGCAGCGCGGCGGCGCCGACGAAGTCGAGCGGCGCCGGGATCGGCGCGTAGTACGTCAGCACCGCCAACTCGGCCTGCGCCGCACCAGCCATGGAGAAGCCGACCACCCGATCGCCGACCGCCACGTCCTCGACCCCCGCGCCGACCTCGTCGACCACGCCGGCGGCCTCGTACCCGAGCGTCTGCGGAAGCTCCTCGTCCATCAGACCCCTGCGCTTCTTCCAGTCGCTCGGATTGACCCCGGCCGCCCGCACCGCGATCCGCACCTCGCCGGGTCCGGGATGCGGATCGGGCAGCTCGACGAGTTCCAGGACCTCCGGCCCTCCGAACCTGCTGAAACGAACGGCCTTCATCGTGTGCTCCGATCCTGGGTCTGTTCTGCTCTCATCCACGGCGCGAGCGCGAGGTCCGTCGCCTCGCCCAGCGCGCGGCGGAATTCGCGCGGGTCTTCGGGACGGCTAGAGCTGTCGGTTTCGTCGACGCCCTCGAGCAGGACCTGCAACGCACCCGTGATCGCGCCGATGAAAGCGCCGGTCACCGCAGCGGCTTTGACCTCGTCGAGGGTGTCCGGATACGCGGCGGCGAGGTGGCGCGCGATCTCCCGCTGCGCGTCCATCTGGACCTGCAACGTACGACCGCGAACGGCCGGCACGGTCCGCATCAGCTTCAGCCGCAGCACCGCCTGCGGGCTCGCCATCTCATCGCTCTTCTCGCCGACATCGCGCAGCGCGCGCAGCAGCACCTCCGCCGGCCCTTCCCGCGGGTCGCGCGCGGCGATGGCGTCGAGCGTGGACCGCACCCGGGCGTCGCTCTCCGGGAAGAGCAGGTCTTCCTTGCTCGCGAAGTAGTTGAAGAACGTCCGCGCGCCCACCTCGGCGGCCGCGGTGATGTCGGCGATCGTCGTCTGCTCGTAGCCGTTGCGGTCGAACAGGTCGAGCGCCGCGTCGATGAGGGCTTGGCGGACGCGCGCCCGCTTCCGGTCGCGCAGGGAGGGCGGTGGAGGCTGCGGAGGCAGTGGAGGCGGCGGGGGATCGGGCTCGGCGGTCACGGGACCAGTGTACGCAGTCACGGCAAAATTGCAGCCATTGCATTTTTGCAGTGACTGCACATATGCTCGCGGTATGACCGACGTTCTGATCTCCGGAGCCGGCATCGCCGGCTCGACCCTCGCCTACTGGCTGGCCCGCGCCGGGCTGAAGCCGACCGTCGTCGAGCGCTCGCAGGGCATGCGCTCCAGCGGCAATCCCGTGGACGTGCGCGGCCCGGCCGTCCCCGTCGTCGAGGCCATGGGCCTCACCCCGAAACTGCGCCAGGCGGCCACCGCGGCCACGGTGATGCGGCTCCTGGCGCCGTCCGGGCGGGCCGTCGCCCGGCTCGCCACCCCCGCCGGCCGCGCCGCGGGCAAAGGCGTCCGCGCCGAGGTCGAGATACCCCGGGCCGACCTCGCCTCGATCCTCTACGAGGCCGCGGAACCGCACGCCGAGTTCCTGTTCGACGACACGATCACCGCCCTGCACCCTGACGGCGACGGAGTCGACGTGGTCTTCGACCGCGCCGCCCCCCGCCGCTTCGATCTCGTGATCGGCGCCGACGGCCTGCATTCCACCGTCCGCCGCCTCGTCTTCGGGCCCGAGCGCGACTTCATCCACCACCTCGGCCTCTATGTCGCGACCCTTCCCCTCGGGCGCCCCGCCGACCGCGCGGACGAGATCGTGGTCTACAACACCCCCGGCCGCCTGGCCTCAGTGCACCCCGCACGCGGCTCCGCACTCGCCGCCTTCATCTTCCGCGGACCCACATCCGCCGACTTCGACCACCGCGACAGCGAAAGCCACCGCCGCATCGTCCTCGACGCCTACGCAGACGTCGGCTGGGAGGTCCCGCACCTGCTCGAGAAGCTGCGCGCGGCCGACGAGTTCTACTTCGACGCCGTCAGCGCGGTCAGGCTCGACACCTGGACACGCGGTCGCGTGAGCCTCGCCGGAGACGCGGCCTCCTGCGTCTCGCTACTCGGCGACGGCTCCAGCCTCGCCATCTCCGCCGCGCACACCCTCGCCGAATCGTTGTCGAGCCACCACGACATCGCCGACGCCCTGCGAGCGTACGAAAACGAGCACCGCAAGCTGGTGGCGCCGAAGCAGCGCACCGTCAGCCTCGCGGCGAGCTGGCTGGTCCCGAAGACCCGGCTCGGAATCAGCGCACGTAACCTCACGGCCAAGATGATGCCCAGCGGCCCGCGGACGCGATCGGAGTAGTCAGAGTAGTCCGCAAGAGGGCAACCATCTTCCCGGCATTCAGCATCGTGCGGGTGGAGGGGGTTGATATGCCCGAAGGAAACGAACCGTCCGACGACGGCTTCGACCGGTTCATGGCCGAGCGGTGGCCGCGCGTGGTGCGTTCGGCATTCCTGCTCACCGGCGACCGGCACGACGCCGAGGACCTCGCGCAAGCCGCGTTCGAGCGCGCGTGCGCCTCGTGGGGCAGGGTCCGGCGCGCCGACAACCCGGACGCGTACCTGCAACGCGTGCTCCTGAACTGCCATCGCGGACGCTTCCGCAAACGCCGGGTCCCGGAGTACCCGGTCGCCGCCGTTCCCGACGGGCTCCGGCTCGTCACGGACCACGCGGAGCAGCACGGCGAGCGCGACGTGCTGATGGCGGCGCTGAACGACCTCGCGCCCCGGCAGCGAGCCGTCATCGTCCTGCGGTACTACGAGGACCTCACCGAGGCGCAGGCGGCCGACGTCCTGCGGTGCTCGGTCGGAACGGTCAAGAGCCAGACGGCCAAGGCCCTGGCGCGCCTGCGGCAGCACGGCCAGATCCTGGAGTTCGCGGGTACGGCGAGCGCTGCGTCCAAGCGGCGGGAGGGGGCGGCATGAGCAGGGACCGCATAGACCGCATGGACCACAGTGCCGAAGACGGCGAACACGGCGTCGAGCCCGAGTCCGACCTCGAATCCGAATCCGAATCCGAATCCGAGTCCGACGAGGCTCTGCGCTCGCGCCTGCACGCCCGCGCCGACCTCGTCACGATCACCACGCCGCCGATCTCCGCGGTACGACGGCGCGCGCGGCAGCGGCGCAGGCGGCGCGGGATGGCGCAAGCGCTGTCGGGCGTCGTGGCCGCCTGCGCGGTGGTCGCCGGGATCGTCGCGTGGTCGCCCGGGCGGGATGACGCGGGCGGCCCGGCGCCGGCGAGCACGGTGGCGAGCTCGCCGTCGTTCCCGGGGACCGCACCGGGCGCGACGCACCCGACGGCTCCCTCGCCATCGCCGCCGCCGAGCTCGCGCTCCGCGTCGATCTCCGATTTTCTGCTGGCCTCCGATCTGGGAGCGGGGTGGGTTCCCGGTTCGGACGGCATGCCGATGGTGATGGACGAGGTCGAGATGACGTCGGCTGAAGACGCCTGCGACAACGGGGCCGTCAGGCAGGGGGCGCTCGAGCCGGCCCTGAGCTCCGTCTCGACCCAGGTGGAGAACTCGCCGCCGGGCAAGGCGACCAACAGCGTGATGGAAACGGTGTACAACTTCCGCGCCGGCGGCGGCGCGACCGCTATGCAGGAGATACGCGCGGCTCTCGAGACCGGCTGCGGAGCGCCGCAGACCACCAAGCTGCTGGCGTCCCCGCAGACGGTCGCCGACGAGGTGTTGGCGTACACCTTCGGCGACCACAGGGGAGTCGTCTTCGTCCGAAGCGGCGACCTGGTGGCGGCGACGGGGGTGGCCGTCGTCCCCTCGGGCCAGGAGGGCATCGCGTGGATTCAGGCGTTGGCGAAGGATGTGGCGGTCCGGCTCACGACCGGCTAGCGCCCGGCGGGCTGAAGTGCACTCTCTCCTTGTATCGAAAATCTGTTCGAGTATGATCCCCAACCGTGGAACCGCTCATCCCGCTCGCCCGTGCCGTGGCTTCCGAGGTCGACCGCCTCGGAGGCTTTCCCGCCGCCGTCCACATCGACGGCCCGCGGTCCGTGGTCGTGATCGAAGGACTCGCCGGCCCGGAGACCGCCGCCCGCATCCAGCACGCCCTGGGGCGGGTACGCCTGCGCGTGGAGGCGGACGGCGCCGGCCGGCTGCGCGTCTACCCGAGTTGAACGGGGGAGAGCGTGCCGCGCGCGCGAACGATCGCGAACGACCGAACAGCTTCCGCAGCGCGAATGGCTCCGGCGCCCCGAACAGCGCTAGCGCCGCGAACAACTCCCGCGCCGCAAACAGCTCCAGCGCTCCGAACACCCCCTGGCACGACGCCCGCCGCCTCCCCCGCCCGCCCCGCGACGCCCGCCGCGTCGAGCCGCGCGACGCGGCGATCTGGGTGCGCGTCGGCGGCCGCTGGCTCCCCGGCCACATCCAATGCTGGTTCGCCCACCGCGGCCGCTGGGCTTGCTGGCTGTCCTACCAAGCGGACCCGGCGCATCCCACCGTCGCCGCGATGTGGGGTCTGTTCGCCTACGAACCGGCCGCGATCCTCAGCCGCGCCGCCCACCCCACGCCACCAGAACAACCCTGACCGAACAGCGCTGAACGCGAAGCGCGCGACCCCGGCACGAAAACCGTGTCCAGGGCCGCGCGTCGTCAAGCGGACCGCTTACGGAAGCGTCCACTTCTGAGCGTTGGTGCCGTTGCAGTCATAGATCTGCACCTGCGTGCCCGACGCGGTGGTCGCACCGGGAACGTCCAGGCACTTGTTGGACTGCGGGTTGAGCAGCGACCCGTTCGACTGCGGGACGAACACCTGGGATCCGGTGCCGTTGCAGTCGTAGAGGTCGACCTTCGACCCGTTCGCCGTGCCGGCCGCGTACACGTCCAGGCACTTGCCCAGGACGTGCAGCGTGCTGCCCGCCTGGACCACCGACCACTGCTGCGCCGCGGATCCGTTGCAGGTGTAGATCTGCACCGGGTTGTAGTTCGCCGTGCTCGACGAGCGGTCGTCGAGGCAGATGTTCGAGCCGACGCCGGAGGTGATCGGACCGCTGCCGGGCGGGGGCGGCGGGTTGCCGCCGCCGTTGCCGGTGGTGGTGTACGCCGCGACGTAGTCCACGCGCATCGTGCCGCCGGAGGCGGTCGAGCCGGTCGGAGTCGTGCAGCCGCACACGCCGTTCGGGAAGGCGCCGCCCATCGCCAGGTCGAGGATGATCGACAGGTTGTGGTCGTAGGCCTGCTGCCAGGTGGAGGTGCCGACCTGCGACTCGTTCACCGAGAAGTACTGGCTGCCGTCGAGGTAGAACGCGATGGACTCGGCCGAGGTGTTCGTCCGGTCCAGGATCATGGTGTACGTGTGGAAGCCGGACTGGCAGCCGCCGCACGCCCGCAGGCCGCTGCCGATGCCGTTGCCCTCGTTGCACGGACCGCCCGGATCGACGCCGCAGTGGATGGTGCCGGCGACCTCGGACAGGGCGTTGACATCCTCCATGATGTCGATCTCGCCGTTCTCCGGCCACTGGCCCGGACCCAGCATCCAGAACGCCGGCCAGTAGCCCAGGCCTCCGGTCGGCTGCTGGATCGAGGCGGTGACCTCGAGCTTGCCGCCGGCCGGGGCGCCGACGTTGGCGCTGGTGGTCTGCACCCGCCCCGACGTCCAGTTGCTGCCGCTGCCCTGCGCCGTGATGTCCAGGTTGCCGCCGCCGTCGAGATGGACGTTGCTGGTCGAGTTCGTCATCGTCTCGATCTCGCCGGTGCCGAAGCTCGAGCCCGGACCGGTGTCGTACTTCCACTGGCCGTCGATGCCGCTGCCGGAGGCGCCGCCGAAGTCGTCGAGGAACACCTGGTTCCAGCCCGAGGGCGGCGGGGGCGCGGAGGCCTGCGCGGCGCCGTCCGGCGTCGCGGCCCAGGCCGCGAGCGCCACGGCGAGCGGCGCGGCCACGGCGGCCAGGCGCCGGAAGCGTTTGCGGGCGGTGCGGGGTGGTGACTGCTGTGGGGATGAAGACATGGGGGATCTCCTGGGTTGACGCACCACGAAGACTCGCGGACCAGGACTCGGGCCTGCGGCATCCGCAGCCCGGCCGTCATGCATCCGCGAGGTCTATACCATTGCGCGCGCAAGCTTCATGAAAGCGCTCTCACGGAGGGCTGTCCAGAACAGCGGACGAAGAATCTTGAGATTCCGGTAACGCGGGCCTTACCGCGAGGCCTCCTAGTGCGCCGTCGTTCTCGCGGGTACGGAAGGCCGGACCGGTCAGTCAGATGCCTGATACGGGACGGTTCAGACATGCTCAATCCCTTTTGGGTGGGCTGCGCCGGCGCCTCGTTTCCTCTGAGCGCGGATCCCGAGGACAGAGACGGGGAAACCGCGGTCTCCGAGGCAGTGCGCGGCCACGGTACGCTGGCCGTCGCGTCCGCGCTCGCTTGTTTGTACCGGAACTGTCACGAAGGCGGGTCCGGCCGAATTCTTCAGCAACCTCGGGGCACGACGTGACGTCTAGGTGGGTGTACGGAATTCCAGCGGGCCCGGCGTGCGCAGATGCACGGAACGTGATCGGCTCCCCGCACTTCGTGCTCGACATACGTCAAACGCTTTATACGTGGTCAGATACTGTAGCCCATTTCCAAGGAGGGACTCGTGGCACGTCAGCACGGCCGGGATGGTTCTGCGGGCGCCGCCCGTCGCGTCACCGTCCGGCCCGCGTGGCGTCGCGCCGCCCAGCTCACCGCGGTCGCCGCCGCGGCCACGCTGCTGGCGGCCGGCTGCGGCAGTTCGTCGGGCTCCAAGCCCTCGGCGGCGCATCCCGCCGGCAACGGCGCCAGTTCGGCGCCCGGCGCGGCGGGCGGCTCGAGCTCGTCGGCGCCGACCACGCCGTCGGTGCCGGCGACTCCGCTGGTGCTCAACGCCAAACCGGCCGACGGCACGACCGACGCCGACCCCTCGCAGGGGATCCAGCTCAGCGCCGCCGGCGGCAAGATCGAGTCGGTGAGCGCGCAGGACTCCAAGGGGAACAAGGTCGCCGGCACGCTCGCCGCCGACGGCTCCTCCTGGGCCTCCAGCGGGACGCTCAACATATCCAGCAGCTACACCGTGACCGGCAAGGCTCTGGACAGCACCGGCGCCGAGAAGGACATCTCGGCGAAGTTCACCACGCTGACCCCGCAGAAGCGGCTCGGACTGCAGAGCTACTTCCCGAACGACGGCACGACCGTCGGCGTCGGCCAGCCGGTGTCGGTGACCTTCACCAACCCGCCGAACGTCAAGGACCGCGCCAACGTCGAGAAGGCGATGACGGTCACCACCACGCCCCATGTCGAGGGCGCGTGGAGCTGGATCAGCGCGACCCAGGTCGACTGGCGCCCGCAGAACTACTGGGCCTCCGGCACCAAGGTCTCGGTGCAGATGAACCTCAACGGCGTCAAGGCCGGCGACATCACCTTCGGCTCGTTCACGAAGGGCTTCAACTTCACCGTCGGCCGCGACCAGCGCGCCGTGGTGGACACGAAGCACTACATGATGCACGTGTACCAGGACGGCAAGGACATCAAGGAGATCCCGACCGACACCGGTATGTCGGGATACAGCACCTGGGGCGGCACGATGGTGGTGCTCGACAAGGAGCCCATGATCGAGATGAAGTCCTGCTCGGTGCCGGGCTTCAGCTGCACCCCGGGGGTCGGTAACTACTACGACCTCAAGGTCTACAACGATGTCCACCTCACCAACTCGGGGACCTACATCCACCAGGCGGAGTGGGACAGCCACATCGGTACGGACAACACCTCCCACGGCTGCGTGCACTTGAAGCCCGCGGACGCGACCTGGTTCTACAACTTCATCCACGTCGGCGACCCGGTGACCATCAACGGCGAGCCCGACCAGGTGCACACCGGCAACGGCTTCACCGACTGGAACGAGAGCTGGAAGACCTGGCTCGCCGGTTCCGCCGCGGGGCTTTCGACCGCGGGGCAGTAAGCCGCCGCTGAGATTCACCGAGGACAAGGACTGGCCGCTCGCGCGAAGGCGCGGGCGGCCAGTTTCCTTTGTGGGCTATGGGTTTTGGCTTTGCGCGGCGGCGGGAACGCCCGCGCCGCCGCGTAGACGCCGCCCGCTACTCGAAGTCGACCTCCACCAGCAGATCGGCGGTCCGCTCCGGCTCGGCGAGCATCGCCGACACCAGGTGCCGCTGGTCCCAGCGCCCGGCGGCCCACGCCAGCCCGCGCGCCAGCCCGTCGAACGTGGAGGTGTGCACCACGCCGTCCGCGACGCGCCAGTCGACCTCCGTGCCGTCGGCCAGGATCAGGTCGTCGTGCTCGACGTAGGTGCCCGGGGCGTCGGGAAGCAGAGCCCTGACATCCTCCGGGACGTCGCGCACCTCGCCCGGCTCGTCGACGGCGGCGTCTATCACCTCCGAGGCCAGATCCAGATCCAGGAGGTCGGCCAGGGCCGTCGCGTGGCGCAGGGGGATCGGCAGGTAGGGGCGTCCGGCCAGCAGCGGCAACAGATCCGGGGCATCGACGACCACGACGTCGTTCGCGTCGGCCACGACCAGCTCGCCGTCCAACGTGGCGCGCAGGTGATCCGGCGGCGAGACCTGGTCGGCGGGTACCTCGGCGAGCGTGCAGTACAGATCGGTGAGCTGGCTGCGGGTCACCGACCGGTCCGGGTCGGCGAGGCGGTCGAGAAGCTCGTCCGGACCGCCCGGCGTCGCCAGCAGATCCAGGGCGGTGGTCTTGACGCCCAACGCGGTCAGGAACTCTGTGTCATTGGCGAGGGCTCCCGCGTCCGCCGGATCCAGCGGATCGTAGAGCCCTGACAAGGCGGTGTCGTCGCCGATGAGCAGATCGGCGGGGCACTTGTCGGCCAGGACCGGCGTGCGGCCCAGCCACCACGCGGTCGGCGAGGGCAGCGTCAGCTTGCCGCCGTCGGCCAGCGACAGCCGCGCCGAGCGGATCACCGCCTGCCGCAGCGCCGGGGTGCGCGCCAGCAGTTCCAGCGCCTGCGCCCACGCCTCGGCCCGCACCGTCTCCAGCCCTATGACGCCGGCCAGCTCGGCGAGCACCACCGGCGCGGAGTCGGGCGGACACAGTGATTCCACGTGCTCGGCCCAGTCCTCGAAGCCCTCCAGCTCCGTCAGCTCGTCGTCGAGCGTGTCGGGGTCGAGCAGGACGTCGGTGTCGCGCAGCAGCGGGAAGCCGTCGGGGACGCCGGCGGCGTGCAGGACCGCCGATCCCCAGCGCTCGACCCACTCGGCGGCGACGAACCCGTACAGCTCCGGGTCGACGATCCCGGCCAGCGCCGAGTCGGGCACGAGCAGCTCGCCGGCGGGCGTCAGGGCGCCGTCGGCCTCGGGCAGCAGCAGCCGCCCCAAGCCGAACCGCTCGCCGGGGCGCGGACCGGCGGCGCGGACCAGAGCCAGCACCGCCTCGGCGACCGCCAGCGGATCGGACGAGGCGTCGTCGTCGCCGAGCGGCACGGGGTCGTAGGCGTTGTCGACGGCTTGCAGCACCGCCGGATCGGCGAGCATCACGCGCGGCTCGGCCGGCTGCGCGCCCAGGCGCTCCAGCAGGCGCGCGCCGTCGCCGAGCGCGTGCGGGTGGATGACGCGCAGGCCGAGGGGAGTGAGGGCGGCCAGGGTGGCGTCGTCCAGGCCGGTGGCGGGCCGCAGCGTGCCGCGCGGTCCGCGCACGGTGCGGCCGTCGGCGAGCGGGACCGGCAGCGCCGAGAGCGCGTCGAAGGCCAGCGGGTCGTCGCCGGAGACGGCGTCCAGCGCGGTGTAGAGCGCGGACCACCACGCCGGCGGCCGGTCGAGCCCGGCGACGGCCTCGACGACGTCGCCGAGGCCGATGCCGCGGACGCCGAGGGTGGTCAGCGCCGCCTGGTCGCGCTCGAAGCCGGCGGGGAGCAGCCCGGGGATCACGTCGTCGAGGGCTGCGACGAGGGCTTCGGAGTTCGGGGTGAGGACGACGGCGTTGCGGGGGATGAGGAGAGCGGGGGGTTGGGGCGCTGCTTCGGGTGTTGTCGCTGGGCCTTCTGCCGCTTGGCTTTCCGCCGCCTCGCTTTCCGCCGCGTCGCTCGCAGTCTTCTCGTCTTTCGCGTCCGGCGCGGCTGCCGCGGGCAGGATCGGCGCCTGCGCCAGCAGCGTCACGATCCGGCGGCGCAGCTCGGCGTCCACCGGTCCGTCGGCGATCGGTCCGGGGACCAGCCGCAGCAGCCCCGGCGTCTTCGACGGCCAGTCGCGGACCAAGTCGGCATAGGCACCGGCGGCCCGGTCCAGCAGGAAGTCGGTCAGCGCGCCGGGAGCCAGGCGGCGCCGCGTCGGGTCCAGCGGCAGCGTCGCGATCAGCAGCGCGGGCAGGCCGAGCGGCTCGTCGGTGGGCGTCGGGCCGTGGAACACCGGGACGGTGGCGGGGCGGCGCGGCTCGTCGTCGGCGTCGCAGGGGACTGCCCACGTCAGTGCCCACGTGGGTCGCGCGCGTTCCTCTATCGGGCGGTCCGTCAACAGCTCAGGGTCTATCGGTCCGCTCGCCGAGGCGATGCGCCAGCGGGAGACCTCGGAGCCGTCGGTGATGGTGCACACGCCGTCGGGATCGCGGTCCGCCGTCAGTCGGCGCAGCTCGCCGTCGACGTCCACGACGATCTCGGACAGCGACGGGAGCGCGAGCAGCAGCGCGTCGTCCACGGCGGCGAGCAGGTTGCGGACCAGCTTGCGCGCCGCCTCGTCGCGCAGGGGGAGGACGACGGCGGTGTCGAAGCCCCGCGGCGGCTGCTCGTCGGCGGGGAAGGGGAGGCGCAGGACCGGGGTGCGGCCTTCGCGGCGCTGGAGTTCGGCGCGCAGGCCTGCGCTGCGCTCGGCGGCGCGCTCCACTTCGCGGCGGGCGTCGGCGGCGGAGAAGCGGACGCTGCCGTCGCGGGAGAGCACGGAGGGCTCGTCGCAGACGGCGAGGACGGCGGCGAAGCCGACGCCGAAGCGACCTACTGGCGATGCCGCCGTTGCTGCCGCTGCCGCCACTTCCGAAGCATCAGCCGGATCGTCCGCGCCGCCGGCATCCCCGACCTTCGCCGAGGCCCGCAGCGTGGACAGCCCGGTCACGCCGTCCGCGTCGAGCGGCGCGCCGACGTTCGCGGCGGTGAGGGTCTGGCCGTCCAGCGTCAGCCGCAATCGGCCGGGCACCTTCGCGCGCAGCGCGGCGTCGGCGGCGTTCTGCGCCAACTCCACGACCACCCGGTCCCGGTACCCGCCGAGGACGAGGTCTTCCTCAAGGTTGGCGTCCTCGCGGAAGCGCACCGGCGAGGCCACCCACGCCTCCAACACCCGGGCACGGATCGCTGCTGTCTCAAACGGATCGGTCACTCGCGGATTCTAGGTGCGAGCACCCACCAGCCGCTGACAACTCCAGCCGGGACCGACTACGCCGCCTGACTGCCCGCCTCGGCGACATACCCCGTCAGGCACTGATGGCAGATGATGTCGACCATCCGCTCCACCGAGTAATCCCGCCAGCGAGTGACGGGCTCCTCGAGCACCCGATTGCACAAGGTGTGCAGATGCGGCGGATCGTGGGCGTCATCGACGCGCACGACGTGCCAGAACTGGTCCTCGGTGCTGTCCGTGTCGAGATCGCGATCACGGGCGAGTTCATACGAGTAGCGGCTCACAGTCGGCACGATCCGCCGCCCCGCCCCCGGCGGCACCCCGGCAGCCCCGTCCGGTCGACAATGATGAAGCCCAAACTTGTAAACCCAAACTACCAAGCCTAGGCTGAGCATTGTGACCGAAGCCCAGCCGGAGCCCCGCCGCGAGACGGCCAACCACCTCCGCATCGCCATCGGAGCCTTCCGCCGCCGCGTAGACGAGGCCGCCATCGCCGGCGAACTGACCAATCCCCAACTCACCGCCCTCTCCCGCCTCGACCGCCTGGGCCCGATGACCACCACCGCCCTGGCCCGCCGCGAACAAATCACCCCCCAAGCCATGGGCACCACGATCTCCGGCCTCGAAAAACTAGGCCTGATCGCCCGCACCCCCCACACCACCGACGCCCGCCAATCCATCCTCACCCTGACCCCCGAAGGCCTCGCAGCCCTCCACACCGGCCGCAACGCCGTCACCGACAAGATCACCGCAGCCCTCGAAGAATCCTTCACCGACACCGACCTAGCCACCCTCACCGCCGCCGCCTCCCTCATCGAACGCCTCGCGGAGCTGCTCTGAGGGCACTGCCACCCGCACAAGCCCACGCCACCGCGCAACAGGTCGCGCCGCCCGCATCGCCCGAACCAGTCAGCACCACCCGCGCCGCCCCACGCGATCCGCGCTCCCTGGTCTGCCCGCATCAGCCAGCACGATCCGCGCTGCCCCACGCGATCCCCGCAGCCTCGTGCTGCCCGCACCACCGCACTGCCCGAACCAGCCAGCACCACCCGCGCCGGCCCACGCGATCCCCGCTGCCCTGGGCTGCCCGCGCCACCGCACCGATCTGCCCACCTGGCCTACCCGCGCCGATCTGCTCTGGTCGCACTGCCTGTGCCACCTGCGCCACCGGCAACCGACCCGCACTGCCGCGCGCGCCCCGCTTCGCTCGCGCCATCGCTTGCTTCGCACCACTCGCACCGCCCCCGAGGAGCCCCCATGCCCGCCTCGCCCGAGGCACCCGCACCCGCGACAACTCCCGCGCCGCCGCCCTCGACCCCGAACCCCTTCTCCTGGCGCTTCACCACTCCGCTGTTCCTCGGCTCAGCGCTCAATCCCGTCAACAGTTCGCTGATCGCGACCGCGCTGCTGCCGATCGCGCGCGGCGTCGGCGTGCCGATCGGGCAGACCGCGGCGCTCGTCACCGCGCTCTACCTCGCGAGTGCGATCGCGCAGCCGACTGCGGGCAAGGCGGCCGAGGTCTTCGGGCCGCGGCGCGTGTTCCTCGCCGGCATCCTTCTGGTCGCGGTAGGTGGGATAACCGGTGGCTTCGCTCAGGGCCTGCTCACCCTTGTCGTCAGCAGAGTCCTGATCGGCCTCGGCACCTCCTGCGCCTATCCGACCGCCATGCTGCTGATCCGCCGTCGTGCCCGCGATGCCGGTCTCGGCAATCCGCCGGGTGCCGTGCTCGGCGGATTGCAGATCGCGGGGATCGCCACCGCGTCGCTCGGGCTGCCGATCGGGGGTGCGCTGGTCGGGTGGTTCGGGTGGCGGTCGGTGTTCTTCGCCAACGTGCCGGTCGCGTTGGTTGCGCTGGCTGCGACGTTGACGTGGGTCTCGCCCGACGGGCCGCTTCAGCGTCCGTTGCGGTGGCGGGAGGTGGCCGCGCGCCTCGATGCGGTCGGCATCGCGGGGTTCGCCGCTGCCATGATCGCGTTGCTGCTGTTCCTGTTCTCGCTCCCGACGACGCATTGGTACCTGCTAGGCATATCCGTGGTCCTGTGGATCGCGCTCGTGTTCTGGGAGCTGCGCGCCGCGGCGCCCTTCCTCGACGTCCGCATGCTCGCGTCCAACAAGGCGCTGACTCGCACCTATCTACGCTTCGGCCTCGCCATGCTGTGCCTGTACGTGGTCCTGTACGGCGTCACGCAATGGGTCGAAGGCGTCCGCGGCCTCAGCGAGACCCAAGCCGGGCTGCTCCTGCTCCCCATGACGCTCGTCTCCGGCCTCATCGTCTCGCCGGTCTCGCGCCGCAACCTGGTGCGCGGGCCCGTCATCGCCGCGGCGGTCGCGTGCGTCGTCGGCGCGGTGGGGACGCTCGTCCTCAGCGCCTCCGCCTGGATCGGCTGGGTCGTGGTGCTCACGCTCGTCTTCGGGCTGGTCATGGGTTTCGCCGCCGCAGGCAATCAGACCGCGCTCTACGCGCAGGCGCCCGCCGATCAGCTCGGCACGGCAGCCGGACTCCTGCGCACCTTCGGCTACGTCGGCTCGATCGCCTCCTCGGCCATCACCGGCATCGTCTTCCACACCAGCGTCACCGACCACGGCGTCCACCTGATCGCCTGGATCATGATCGGCGTCAGTGTCGTGCTGCTCCTGGTCTCCGTCCTGGACCGCACGCTCCCGAAGCGGACAGCGGCCTAGGCCCAAACGGGCTCCTCCTCCAGCGCCACCTCGAACCACACCACCTTCCCGTTCGCCGTCCGGCTCACGCCCCACCGCTGCGCCAGCTGACTGACCAGGAACAACCCCCGCCCGCCCTCGTCCAGATCGCCGGCCTCCAACAGGATCGGCAGGAAGTGGTCGTCGTCGCGCACCTCGCAGAGCAGCGTGCGCGTGCGCAGCAGCCGCAGCTCGATCGGCCCGTGCGCGTAGCGGACCGCGTTCGTCACCAGCTCCGTGGCCAGCAGCTCGGTGGTGTCCCGCACGCTCTCCGGCAGGTCCCACCCCGCCATCGCCCGCCGCACCAGCCCGCGCGCCCGCGGCACCGTCGGCGGCAGCGGCGCCAACAGCCAGTTCGCGATGCTCTCCGCCGGAATCCCCTTCAGCCGCGCGGCGAGCAGCGCGACGTCGTCCTCGTGCTTGTCCCCGTCGAGCATCGTCAGCAGCGTGTCGCACAGCGCCTCGGGATCGGCGTCCGGCCGCGCCGCCAGCTCCAGACATTCGCCGAGGGCCGCAATCCGGTCGTCGATGTCGTCGCCGCGCGCCTCGACCAGACCGTCGGTGTACAGCACCAGGACGTCCCCGTCGCGGATCGGGATCTCGGCGGTGTCGAACGCCACGCCCCCGACCCCTATCGGCGCGCCGCTGGGCACCTCGACCCGCTCCACCCGGCCGTCGGCGCGCACCAGCATCGGCGCCAGATGCCCGGCGTTGGCGATGACGCAGCACGACGCGATCGGGTCGTAGACCGCGTACAAGCACGTCGCCAGATGGTCGTCGCCGAGTTGCAGCGCCAAACTGTCGAGCTGGCGCAGCAGCTGCCCCGGCGGCAGGTCCAGCGCGGCCAGCGTCTGCACCGCGATCCGCAGATGCCCCATCACCGCCGCCGAGCGCACGCCGTGCCCCATCACGTCGCCGATCACGATCGCCACCCGGCTCCCCGGCAACGCGATCGTGTCGAACCAGTCGCCGCCGACCTCGACCGCCGGATTCGCCGGCAGATACCGGTGCGCGACCTCGACCCCGGCCAGCGTCGGCGGCGCCGTCGGCAGTACCCCGCGCCGGAACTCCGCGGCCGTGGCCACCTGCCCGCGGAACAGCCGCGCGTTGTCCACGCCGAGCGCCACCTGCGCGGCCAGCTGCCCGACGGTCAGCACGTCCACCTCGTCGAACTCCGCGCGCTCCGGACGCCGCGTCAGCGCCACGCAGCCCAGCACCCGGCCGCGCACCACGATCGGCACCGCCAGATATGCGCGCTCGGCGACCAGCGGATACAAGTCGCCGGGGGAGTGGGACAGCGCCATCGCCACGGCCCGGTCCGGCGTGACCCGGTCCAGCTGCACCGGCGTCCCGGTGGCCATCGCCTCGTGGCAGGGGCTCGTGGCGTGCATGATCTGCACCGCGCCCTCCGGCACCAGCGACAGCCAGCGCTCCGGCGGCTCGTCATGCGCCACCGCCACGCGCCGCACCAGGCTGGACGCCGTCGCGCCGGGCGCCGGCGGAGCCGGGGCGCCGTCCACGAACAAGGCGTCCAGCAGGTGCACCGAGGCGAAGTCGGCGAGCCGCGGGACCAGCGCGGCGGCGAACTGCACCGCGATCGCCACCATGTCCGTGCCGGCGCCGATCCGGTCCGTCGCCTCGTTCAGGAACGACAGATGGTCCCGCAGATCGATCTTGTACGTCAGCACTCCGTTGTGCCCGTGCTCTGATTCGTGCACTTATACGTTGCTCTCGCTCCGGCCCGATACTGGTGTGCGGAGTCTAGGACTGTCTGTCCGCCTTGCGGCAGAGAAAGAACATCTGGATCTCCGGTTGCGCCGAAGAAGTCTCCGGCGCGTAAGAAAGCACCTGCTCGTGCTCGATGGTGAATCCGGACTCTGTCAACACCGACCGTAAGTCGCCGCGCAGGTAGCCGGTCACCCGGACCCGGCTATCCAGAAAGGCGATCGGGACGTCGTCCACATCCGCCTCCACCATGGCCACCGCGAACCAACCGCCGCAGACCAGTGCTTCATGGATCAAACCCAGTGCCGCGTGCACTTGCCCGCGCGGCAGGTGGAGTAAGGAGAAGAAGGCGGTCACCGCCTCGTAGCGGGGATCGGTGACGTCCAGATCGAGGACGTCGCCGAGCACGAACTCCGCCTCCGGCACGTTCCCCCGCGCGATCTCGATCATCCGCGGCGAGATGTCCAGACCGGCGACCCGGCAGCCGGCGTCAGCCAGCTGCCGCGCGGTCGGCAACCCGGTACCGGTGCCCACGTCCAACACCCGCGCGCCGACTGGCAACCGCTCCAGCAACATCGTGACCACCGCGAGCTGTCCCTCCTTGTGCGGGAAGGCCTCGTCGTAGCGCGCGCCGATGGCGTCGTAGGCGCGTGCCTGCGCCTGCTCCCGCTCGACCCACGCCTGATCCGCACTACCGGCCAGACCCTCACGGGGGGACGCGCCCGGCTTCCCGATCACCATGTGTTCCCTCGACTCGCGGCACCAGACCTGTCACAGGCCGGTCGCAAAGGACTACCGGCCTCCGTATTATCAATGGTCTTCATTTCCGTGGGAAAGGGTGGGACTAGATGGGCATGGACGCGCACCACAGCCGTCGCTCGTTCGTCCGGGCCGTGAGCGTGGGAGCCCTGGCCGTCGGCTTCGACACCACCTCCCGGGCCTGGGCCGCGCAGGCTCCCCAAGGCGCCGCGGCGGACTTCCGGCGCGCCCCGCACCTGGACGGCCGCCTGCTCATCGCCCCGGCGGACCTGGCGCCCTACGAGGACGACTTCGGCCACCTGGTCCACCGCACGCCGCGCGCGGCGCTGCTCCCCGGCTCGGTCCGCGACATCGCCGCGATGATCGCCTTCTGCGGCCCGCTCGGCATCCCGGTCGCCCCGCGCGGCCAGGGCCACCAGGCCTTCGGCCAGGCGCAGGCCGCCGACGGCCTGATCGTCGATCTGGGCCCGCTGGCCGCGATCAGCGTCGACCCGGCGACGAGCACCGCGACGGTCGGCGCCGGCGCGGTGTGGAGCGCGGTGCTGGCCGCGAGCCTGGCCCACGGCCTCACCCCGCCGGTGTTCACCGACTACATCGAGCTCTCGGTCGGCGGCACGCTGTCCGCCGGCGGCGTCGGCGGCGCCTCGCACCACCACGGCGCGCAGGTCGACAACGTCGTGCAGCTCGAGGTCGTCACCGGCACCGGACAGATCCGGACCTGCTCGGCGACCCGCGACGCGGACCTGTTCCACGCCGCGCTGTCCGGCCTCGGCCAGGTCGGCGTCATCACCCGCGCGGTGATCCGCCTGGTCCCGGCGCCGACGTCGGTGCGCAGCTACTCGCTGGTCTACCCGAGCGTGGCAGCCCTCACCGCGGCGCAGCGCAAGGCCGTCGGCGACGGCCGCTTCGACTGGCTGGAGGGCACGATCCTGCCGGCGGGCGGCGGCTGGCTGTACCTCCTCGAGGGATCAGCGTTCTACGACGCGACCCCGCCGGACGACAATGCCCTGATCGGCGACCTCGGCTCCATCGGCGCGCCGCAGATCCAGGACTCCGCGTACGTCGACTTCGTGGACGACCTGGCGCCGACCGTGGCCGCCCTGAAGGCCAGCGGCGAGTGGTACGACCCGCACCCGTGGTTCAACGGCTTCCTCCCCGACACCGCCGCCGACGCGCTGGTCACCGCCACCATGGACGCCACCACACCAGCCGACCTCGGCGCGAGCGGCCTGGTCCTGCTGTATCCGGTCCCGACGGCGAAGTTCACGACGCCGCTGCTCTCGGTCCCGGACGGCGAGATCGCCTTCCTGTTCGCGGTCCTGCGCACGGCGGCCCCGGACGGCGGCGCGCTCCCGGCCGCGGCGCAGCTGCGGGAGAACCGCGACCTTTACCTGCGCGTGCAGGCCGCGGGCGGCAAGCAGTACCCGGTCGGCGCGATCCCGATGACGCCTAGCGACTGGCGGACGCAGTACGGCGCGCGCTGGCAGGCGTTCCGGGCGGCGAAGCGGCGCTTTGATCCGCACGGGATTCTGGCGCCGGGACAGGGGATTTTCGCACCTGCGTAGCCGCTGAGCGGATGAGGGGGTGGCTCGCGAGAAGCCACCTTCCCAGGGCCCTGATGAAGTGCTATTTCAATCAGTGCGCCACCCCCACATCCCCCTCCTCCCATGGAGGCACTCAGTGTTCAAAACCCACCTTTCGCGCGGCCTGCTCAGCGTCGCGGCGGCGGTCACCGCCGTCGTCACGCTCCTGGGCGCCAACGCCTCGGCGACCGCCGCCGACCACTACGTGGCGCTGGGCGACTCGTACTCCTCCGGCGTCGGTGCCGGGAGCTACATCTCGTCCAGTGGCAGCTGCGACCGCAGCACCAACGCCTACTCCCAGCTGTGGGCCAACAGCCGCCACCCGGCCAGCTACGTCTCCGTCGCCTGCTCCGGCGCCACCACGCAGGACGTGCTGAACAACCAGATCTCCGCACTGAGCAGCAGCACGACCCTGGTCAGCATCACCATCGGCGGCAACGACGTCGGCTTCTCCTCGGTGATGGAGACCTGCGTCCTGGACTCCAGCAGCACCTGTCTGAACGCGATCAACGCCGCGGTCGCGCAGGCCAAGACGATCCTTCCGGGCCGGCTGGCGACCACCTTCGCCGCGATCCGCAGCGCCGCGCCGTCCGCTCATGTGGTGGTCCTGGGCTACCCCGAGCTCTACGACCTGGGCCACTCCTGGTACTGCCCCGGGTTGTCCGGTACCGACCGCACCGCGCTGAACAACGCCGCGGACCTGCTCGACACCCAGATCGCCGCCGCCGCCGCGAACGCCGGCGACACCTTCGCCGACGTCCGCAGCCGGTTCCACGGCCACGAACTGTGCGACTTCTTCAACGAGTGGCTGCACTCCGTGGACGTCACCGACGTCGGCGACTCCTACCACCCGACCGCCTCCGGGCAGAGCGGCGGCTACTACGCGGCGTTCAGCGCCGTGGCGCCGTGACCCGGCAACCGGGCAGCCAGCAATCAGTAGCCAGTAACCAGTAATCAGTAGCCAGCAACGCTCCCGGTCACTTCGACGGCGGCAGGGTTCCCGGATCCACGTCGAGCCCTGCCGCGACGCCGTCGTGGTGCGCCAGCTGCTCCTGCAACCGCTCGCCCTCGATGTCCGGGTCGGGCACGTACTTGGCGAACCACTGCGGGTGGTACCAGAAGCCCGATTTCGCCAGCGCCATCACCGCCGGGACGAGCGTCAGCCGGACGACGAACGCGTCCAGGAACACGCCGGCGGCGAAGCTGAACCCGATCGCCTTGATCGTCGGGGTCGGCGAGACGATGAACGCCACGAAGATCGAGAACATGATCAGCGCGGCCGCCGTCACCACGCGGGACGCCGTGCCAGCGCCGCGCCGCACGGCCTCGACCGCGTGCCCGTTCTTCGTGAAGTCCTCCTTGATCCGGCTGACGACGAACACCTCGTAGTCGCTGGACAGGCCGAAGATGATGGCGATCATGATGATCGGCAGGAAGCTGATGGTCTCGGACTTGGTGATGTTGAAGATCTTCTCGCCCCAGCCCCACTGGAACAGCGCGACCTGGAGCCCGAACGCCGCGCCGACCGACAGCAGGAAGCCGATGATCGACTTGATCGGCACCCAGATGGTGCGGAAGGCGAACGTCAGCAGGATGAACGCCAGGCCGACCACGACGGCCAGGAACACCGGCAGCGCCGAGGACAGCTTCGCGGACACGTCGATGTTCGACGCCGTGACGCCGCCGACCAGGATGGTCGCCCCGGTGCCGGCGGCGATCGCGGTGCGGTTGTCGCGCAGGTGGTGCACCAGGGTCGCGGTCGCCGGGTCGTTCGGCCCGGTGGTCGGCACGACGCGGATCACCGCCGTGCTGTTCTGCATCGCCGCCGGCGTGGACGCCGCGACCCCGGGCTGCTTGGCGAGCCCGGCGGAGATCTGCGACACCTGCTGCTGGGACTGCACCCCGTCGGCCACGACCAGCAGCGGGCCGTTGAAGCCGGGCCCGAAGTTCGCGGTGATGATGTCGTAGGCCTTGCGCGAGGTGTCGCTCTTGGGGTTCGAATCCGCCCCGGGCAGGCCGAGCTCCACCTGGGTGGCCGGCAGCGCCAGCAGCACCAGCGCCGCCACGCCGACGATCAGCACGGGGATCCGGTGGCGGACGACGAACCGGGCCCAGCGCCAGCCGTGCGCCTTCTCCGGGTCCTCGACGGTCTGCTGCGCGATGCGCCGGGAGTGCTCCTTGCCGAAGGGGAAGCGTGAGAAGTTCTTGATCCGCAGGCCCGCGAACCCGAGCATCGCCGGGACCAGCGTCAGGGAGATCACCAGCGCCAGGAACACCGCGCCGGCGGCGGCCACACCCATGATCGTCAGGAACGGGATGCCGACGACCGCCAGTCCGCACAGCGCGATGATGACCGTGGCGGCGGCGAACACCACCGAGCCGCCCGCCGTGCCCGCGGCCAGTCCGACCGCCTGGTCCGGCGGCATTCCGCGCAGCACGCCGTCCCGGTGCCGGGCGATGATGAACAGCCCGTAGTCGATGCCGCAGGACAGTCCCAGCATGATCGCGACGGTCGTCGAGGTGGAGGCGATGGTCATCACCGCGGCCAGCGCGGTGACCGCCATGACCGTGGTCAGCACGCCGATGACGGCCGTCATGATCGGCAGCCCGGCGGCGACCAGCGAGCCGAAGGTGATCAGCAGGATGATGAAGGCGATGATGAGCCCGACGAGTTCGGGCAGTTCCGAGGGCACGACCCGCCACCCCGGATACACGCTGCCGTTGTACTCGACCTGCACTCCCGCCGCCTGAGCCGGAGCCACGGCGGTCTTCACCATGTCCAGCGCGGAGTCCTTGATGTCCGGCGGCTGCTGGCTCCACTGCAGGTTGCCCAGAGCCACCTGGCCGTTCTGCGAGATCGGACCGCCCTGGAACGGGTCCGCGGACTGCACGACCCCGGGCACCTTCGCCAGGTTCGCCACCGACTGTTCGATGCCGGCCTTGGGACCGGAGTCCGTGACCTTGGTACCGGGGGGCACCGCGAACACGACGGTGGTCTGGGCGCCGCTGAGCGCCGGCAGCTTGACCTCCAGCAGATCCGTGACGTGCTGGGACTCGGTGCCCGGAATGGTGAACTCGTCATTGGTCTTGCCGCCGCTGGCTCCGGCCACCACGATCATGGCCACGACCAGGATCAGCCACAGCGCGAGCACCCGCCGCCGGTGATGGAACGACCAGCGCGCGATCCGGAACAGATAGGTCGACACCTTCGCAGCATCGAGCGCGCCGGCCGAGCGCGCAGTCCGGGATGAGCCATCCGGGAGGTCGGGAGAGCAGAACACGCTCATCGGCGGTTCGCTGGAGTGTTCTACGGTTCTGCTGTTCCAGCGCTCTGTCGTTCCAGTGTTCTGCCGCTCTGCACTCAAGCGCCAAAAAAAGTGGCGTGGCGTCCTCGATGCCGAGAACGCCACGCCGCTTGCTGCTCCAGTCCGCCGTGCCCGGTGCTCGAAAGCGCCGGCCAGTCCCTCGGCGGTCCGGTGAAGTTGCGCCGATTGTATGCGGGTCAGCCGAGCTCGAACGAGGTGATTCCGTAGACCGTCGCCAGATCGATATCGCGCACCGGGCCGGTGTACATCCGCGCGGTCTCGAAGCTGGGTTTCATTCCGTGGCGCTCGGCCAGTGCCGCGGCTGCCGCGTTCGGTTCCGGCACGTCCAGCGCGACCTCGAGCGGCGCCTCGGGTCCGACCGCTGCCGTGAGCGCGGCGATCAGAGTCCTGAACAACGCCTCGGCGATCTCCGGGGTGTCGGCGAACAGCGGCCCGATCTTCGCGAACGCCGGGGCGGGGCGGATGACGCCGTAGCCGACGACCGCGCCGTCGGTCACCGCGGCGTAGGCGATGTGCCCCGGCGCCGAGAGCCAGCGATCCAGGAAGACCGGACGCTCGGCGGGGAACCGTGCGCTGTCGTAGTCCTGGATCGCGGACCGCTCGACCTCGGTAGCGGACACCACGGTCGTCCCGGCGCTGACTTCGAGCTCCGGCGACGCCCCGACCGTCACCGGCCCGACGTAGCGGATGTTGCGGTGCGCGAGCTGGAATCCGGACCGCCGGTAGTTGTCCTGCTGGTCCAGCACGCCGTCCAGCCCGATCACCCGGCTGCCGGCGTGCTCCAGCCCGGCCCGCCAGGTGGCGTAGCCGTGGCCCTGACCCCGGAAGTCGGGGTGCACGAGGTAGAACCCGAGGAAGGAGAAGGTCTCCCCGTAGTTCACCACGGACACCGCCGACACCGGCCGGCCGGCGATCCGGCCGACGAAGAACCCGTCAGGGTCCTGAGCCAGGAAGCAGCCGCCGTCGGCGGGACCGGGGTTCCAGCCCTCGCCGGCGGCCCAGGACTCGAAGACCGGCCAGTCGGCCGCCCGCGCCCGGGAGATCTCGAGCTGCTCCGCCCCGTCTCGTTCCATGCCTACAGATCCTCTTCCATGGCCGCCAGCTCCTCCGGCGTGCCGTAGTTGATCGGACCGCGGTAGGTCCGGCGCGCCGTCATGAACCACCATACGGTCGCGATCGTCAGCACCACGGCCAGCGCCACCGGGGCGTAGTTGAACGACTTGTGGGTGATCGGGCTCTGCTGCGGCAGCAGGAACAGGATGCTGCTCAGCGTGATCCACACCACCGCGACGGTCGCCACCGGCTTGCTCCAGCGGCCCAGGTTCCACGGTCCCGGCGTGAAGTCGTCGCCGCGCCGCAGCCGCAGGAAGATCGGCACGCCGTAGGAGCCGAACAGCCCGATCACGTTGACCGAGACGATCGCCTGGAACGCCACGGTGTTCCACAGCGACGGGACGCCGAGCAGGAACGCGCCGACCGCGGCGAACCAGACCGACTTCACCGGGGTGTGCGTGCGCTTGCTGACCGAGCGCCACAGCTTGCTGCCCGGGATCGCGCCGTCGCGGGAGAAGGCGAAGATCTGCCGGGAGTTCGAGGTCATGTTCGCCAGGCCGCAGAAGAAGATCGCGCCGCAAACCACCAGGAGCAGGACCTTGGCGGTGCTCAGGCCGAGGGAGTCGACGAAGATCTGCGCCGCCGGCTCGCCGGCCGAGGCCTCGTCGCTGTAACTCGACGCCGATATCGAGAACGTCACCGCCAGGATCAGCACCAGTCCGGCGACCCAGGAGAACGCGATCGAGCGCACGATGCCCTTGGGCGCCGAGACCGCCGCCTGGGTGGTCTCCTCGGACATGTGCGCCGAGGCGTCGAAGCCGGTGAAGGTCCAGCTGGTGAACAGCAGGCCGATCATGCCCGCGTACAGCCCGGACTTGAAGCCGGTGCCGTTGACGAAGTGGGTGAAGGCGAAGCTCGCCGAGTTGTGGTGCGCCGGGAACACGATCAGGTAGAAGGTGATCACCAGTCCGCCGATCAGCAGCCAGGCGATGCTGATCTTGTTCAGCAGCGCGACCAGCCCGACGGTGTAGGTGTTCAGCAGCGCGTGGGTCAGCAGGATCGCGCCGTAGATCGCCAGGATCTGCCAGGGATGCGGGCTGAAGCTCGGCCACTGCAGCGTCGCCAGCGCCACCGCGAAGTTCGCCAGCGCGAAGTCGGTGGCCGCCGTCCCGCCGATCTGGCCGATGAAGTTCAGCCAGCCGGTGAACCAGCTCCAGACCGCGTTGTGCCGCTTGGCCAGCTTCGCCGACCAGTAGTACAGCGCCGCCGAGGTCGGGAAGCCGGAGGTGATCTCGGCCATCGCGGCGCCGACGAACAGCACCAGCAGGCCCACGGCGAGCCAGCCGAAGACCATGACGCGCGGGCCGCCGGAGACCATGGCCAGGCCCAGGGCGGTCATCACGCCGGAGATGAAGTTGATGATCGTCGCGGAGATCGCGAAGTTCCCGAACGCGTTGACCCGGCGCGCCAGCTGGCGCGGGTAGCCGAGCTCGCGCAGCGTCTGGTCGTCGTCCGGAATCTCCAGCGAGCTGCCGCGGCTGCCTGTCGATGTGGCGGGAGTCGCCATCAGTCGTACCTCTTAATGGGGAAGGGGGGTGCGAGGGACGTGCCGCGCGAGGGCGCACGCGGCCTGGAGAGTAAATCAGAGTTCGGACACGCATCGCTCCCGGGCCGTGACCAGGACCTGCTCGGGGTTGCCGTGCAGCGACCAGGGCATGGTCAGCGCGTACGGGCCGATGGCGTCGAAGACGTGCGCCGCCGGCCGCCACTGCGACCCGGCCCACAGCGCGTGCGCCAGGTGGTGCAGATCCGGGAGCAGCGCGCCGTTCCCGCTGGTGGGGGAGAACCAGTGGGTGTAGCAGCGTTCTGTCTCCTGCTCGGCGTACGCGGTCGACCAGTTCCGGTACGTCAGCAGGACCTTGTTGAGATCGCTGCGCTCCAGCTGCTGCCGGAACGCCTCGATGAAGGCCACCAGCTGCAAGCCGAGCAGCGCCGACCCCGCCGGCGCCTGGCTGGCGATCCAGTGCGCCACCGTCGTCAGCGCGGACACCGACCCGCCGCCTTTCGGCCCGACCGCGGCCAGCAGGCGGTGGTGCGCCTCCCGGTTCCACGGATCGCGCCGCCACAGCTGGCCCATCGTCTCCCAGGGACCGTCGATCGACAGCTCCGGCGGACCGGGGACGTTGTCCGGCGCGGCCGGCGCCAGATGCAGCAGCGCGATCCACGGCAGCGGGTCGTCCGGGAACCGGTCGGCCGCCTCCAGGCACTGCTTCCTGGTCAGGTCGATCAGCCCGTACGCCCGGGGATGCTGCGCGCGGTGGGCTTGCAGGGCCCTGATCACGTTGGCGCGCAGCCGCAACAGCGCGGCCTCCGCGCTGTCCGGCTCCTCGGCCAGCCAGGCGGTGTCCACGCCGTTGGACGCGGCGATCTGCGCCAGGATCAGGTAGCGGTAGTCGCGGATGTCCTCGCCGGCCTGCCGGTCGGCGAGCAGCTCGCCGGCCAGCGTGTACCGCCCGACGCGCAACTCCTGCGTGGTGGTCGCCAGCCACCGGTCCCGCCCGGCCGGGTCCCAGACCAATTTGAGGTTTCCCTCGCCCGGTCCTCTACGTTTCGCCACGGGTGGGCCTCTCCTGACGAGGAGGCCCTGCGGGCGGCCACAACGACCATCCCTGTGCTGGAAAGGGCTTTTGGGCCGCGCAGTGTCCACGCACCGAACCGCCACCGCCTCTGTGTTGTCTGTTGTCAGGGCCCGAACTGAACGCGGAATACCCAAGCCGAAAACGCCCAGTTCGGGAAGCGCACCGACTGTGCGCGGACCATGCACGGACCATGCGACAAGGGCTCTGACCTATCAGTATGCTGACGGATACAGGCTGACTGTCCGCATACTGCTCGTCGCATTCTGGTGGCATCCGGAAAGGGGGCTTTCATGGCCAAGCCCAGACAGTCCAGGCTCCGCCGCGCAGGGCTCGCCCGAGCCCGCGAGGCGGCCGGGCTCACGCAGGAGGCGTTCGCCACCCGCGCCGGCGTCGAGGTGTCCACCGTCGTGCGCTGGGAGAGCGGATGCACCACGCCGCTGCCCGGGAAACGTCCCCAGATAGCGCGGGTGCTCGGCGTCGGGCTGCACGATCTGGAGCGGCTGCTGTCACCGGAAGTGCCGCAGGTGCAAGCGCAGACGCAGACGCAGGCAGTCGGCTGGGAGGGCGCCGACGACGGACGGCTGGCGGCGATCGCCGGCGTCCGCGAGGAGATCGCGAAGCTGACGGCCGAATACGAGGCGCGGCCGGCGACGGGCTTGGTGGTGCCGGCGGTCGGACTGCTGGGGCGGGTGGAGACCTTGCGGGAGTGCGCGAGCGGCGGTTCGGGCGATACTCAGCTTCCTGCGATACCCGCTGAAACCTTTCTCGATGCCGCGGAGCTGTCTGTCTCGGCCACCTCATCTGCTATGTCCGCGACGGGCGCGCGCCTGCCGGCGTGGTCCACATCCGCCACGGCGTCCATATCCTCCATACCCTCCATGCCGTCCATGGCATCCATGCCGCTGTCCACATTGACGCCGCCCCGGCCGGCCGCCCCGGCGACCACCCCCATCCGCTGGCGCCGCGACCTGGACGTCGCCGAAGCCGAAGCCGCCCTGCTCGTCGGCCGCCTGTTATGGGACGCCGCCGGCCGCCGCGACTCCTCGGCCGCCGCAGAGTTCTTCGACCGCGCCGCCCGCCGCGCGGCCCAAGCGGGCGACTCGGTCCTGCACGTCACCGTGACCCTGCGCGCGGCCTTCGTCGGCCTCTACGGCGGCGACCCCCGCGCCGGCGTCCGCCGCTGCGTCCAGGCCGCCGTCATAGCGGCACCGGTCAGCGAGGCGCTGTTCGCCCTGGCCCGCCTCCACGCCGCCGAAGGCCACGCCCTCCTCGGCAACGCCGCCGAATGCGACCGAGCCCTCACCACAGCCCGCGGCGCGATGGCCGCCATCAGCCCCGACGACCCGTCACCCGGCGCCTGCCCGCCCCGCACCTACCAACGCCTCGCCGGAGCCGCCTACCTGGCCCTCGGCCGCCACACCGAGGCACGCGCAGCCCTCACCGAAGCCGCCATCCGCTACGAGCCCGGCAAAACCCTCGCCGTAGTCCTCGGCCACCTAGCACTCGCCTGCCTCGGCGAAGGCGACACCGACGCCGCCCTCCGCCACGTCTACACCTCCGTCGAACTCGCCGAAGCCGCGCAGTCGGTCGGCGCACTGGCGGTGGCCTTCCGCGCCGGGCGCGAGATCGTGCGGAGTTCGGACGCCGCACAGCCTGGGACGCGAGAGGTCGTGGACCGGTTGCTGGCGGTGCTCGGCGGTTGACGGCTGCCGCTGGCGATGGCGTTTGCAAAGCCTGGGACGCGAGAGGTCGTGGACCGCTCGTTAGCAGTGCTCAGCGGCAGATGGCTACCACTAGCGCGATGGCGATGGCGATGGCGAATGGCGATGGCGTTCCGGGCGGGGCGAGAGGTCGTGGACCGCTCGTTATCAGTGCTCGGCCGCTGATGGCTACCACTGGCGTGCGGGCGATGGTGTTCTGGCGGGGCGAGGGGTCGTTGGACCGGTTGCTGGCGGCGCTCGGCGGCTGATGGCTACCACTGGCGTGCAGGCGATGGCGCAGGCGCGGGCGTTCCGGGCGGGGCGAGAGGTCGTGGACCCTTTGTCAGCAGTACTCGGCGGTTGATCGCGGACCAGCTGTTAGCAACGCTCGGCGGTGATCGCAATCGCCGGCGTGCGGGCAGCCTGGGAGACGTCGGGTGCTTCGTGCGTGCCGATGCTGGAAGGCATGAGGCTGTTGCTGGTTCTGGCGGTGGGCTTGTCGCCGGTGGGTCTGATCATGTGCTGGGTCGGGGTCGGCACGTTGCGCGAGCAAAGGGCGCTGCGCCGGCGGGGCATCCGGGTGCCGGCCGTGGCCGAACGCTGGGATTCGCGAGGCGGCGCGTTCGGCGTCTATCGCTTCATGAACACCGCCGGGCAGACGCGCTTGGCCAACGCCGAGCGCGTCCGGAGCATCCCGGCGGCGGAGGTCGAGATCGTCTACGACCCGGCGAACGCCACGGTGGCCCAGGAGCGCTTCTGGCTGGCCGAGGTCGTCATCGCCGTCCTGTGTCTGCTGGTCGGCGCCGTGGTGACCGTCGCGGCGCTGACGACGTTCGTGCTGGCGGCCGTCGTCCTGGCGTGAGTGCCGACCGGCGGTCGCGTCACGACCCCAGCCGCAGCACGAGCGCCCCGGCGATGATCGCCGCGAACGCGATCATCTTCGGCGTCGTGATCCGCTCCTTGTAGATGACCGATCCCAGCACCACGGTGCCGATCGACCCGATCCCGGTCCAGATGGTGTACCCGACGCTCACGTCCAGCGTGCGCAGCGCCAGGCTCAGCGTGAACACGCCGCACGCGGCGGCGACGAGCGTGAACACCGACGGCCACAGCCGGGTGAAACCCCGCGTGGCGTTGGTGCCCAAGGCGAAAGCGACCTCGAAGACCGAGGCGATCAGCAAGTAGATCCACGCCATGGCGAGGCTCCTTCAGTAGATGGCGGCTCGGCGGCGGCTCAGGCGGCGGCGAGCTTGTCGGCGACCTTCAGTCCCAGCACCCCGCCGATGATCAGGACGAACGCGATCACCTTCGCCGGCGTCACCGCCTCGTGGAACAGCGCCGTGCCGAACACGACCGTCCCGACCGACCCGATCCCGGTCCACACCGTGTAGCCGACGCCGACGTCCAGCGTCTTGAGCGCCAGGCTCAGGAAGAAGATCCCGCCGGCGGCCGCGGCGACCGTCAGCAGCGAGGGACCGAGCACGGTGAACCCGTGCGTGGCGTCGGTCGCCAGCGCGAACACCACCTCGAAGACGGACGCGATGAGCAGGTAGCCCCAAGCCATGGAACCGTTCTCCTTGTCTTATCGGTGCGATGCTAGTAGTTGTATGTACGTGCAAGTTCTTGACGTGCCAAAAGCATGCACGTACAACTAAACTGCTGTCAAGCACCTGCCCCGAGGAGCCACCCGATGCCGTCGCCGGCCAAGTCAGCGAAGTCAGCGAAGTCCTCAGACGCCCACACCTGGAGCCGTCTGCTGATCCTGCACGCGCACGTCGAAAGCCGCCTGGCCACCGTCCTGCAACGCCGCCACGGCCTCGGCCTGTCCGAATACCGCGCCCTGAGCTTCCTGGACCAGGCCGACAACAGCGAGCTGCGCATGACCGAACTCGCCGACCTCCTCGGCCTCAACCAGAGCTCGGTCACCCGGCTGGTCGGCCGCCTCAACGCCGCCGAGTTCACCTACCGCGACCTGTGTCCCGACGACAAGCGCGGCGCCTACACCGTCCTGACCGACGCCGGCCGCGAGCGCTACCGCGAGGCGCGCGCCACCTACGAAGCCACCCTCAGCGCCGCCCTCGACGAGCTCGCCGCCGCCGACCCGGCGCACGCCGCCGTCGTCGAGGCGGCCCGCGCTGCCGCGTGACCCGCCAGTACGCTTCCCGACGTAGCCCCGATGTCCGACTCCCAGCCGATGCCGGAGCACGACAGCACAAGCGAGGATCGTGACATGGCGACGGACGAGGTGGACGAGCAGCACGACGCGATCGACGTCGAGCACTACCTCGCGGCCGACCTCCCGCGCCGCCCCTGGCACCGCCGCGTCCTCCGCCGCACGGCCAAGACCGTCGCGGTCGTCTTCGTGACCCTGACGATGCTCTCGGTGCCCTATAACGCCTACACCGCGGGCACGGTCGCGCCGCCGCCGGGCCTCACCTACGTCACCGCCGACGGCATCCACACCCGCTACGAGACCTGGGGGACCAGCGGCTCGCCGATCGTCCTGGTCCACGGCGCTGTCGAAGACTCCGACACCTGGCAGGACCTGGCCGCCGTCCTCGCGAAAGACCACCGCGTCTACGCCCTGGACCTCACCGGCTCCGGCTACAGCCGGCGCGTCTCGCCCTACACCCCCCAACACATGGCCGCGCAGCTCACCGGCTTGGTCACCGCACTCCACATCGACCGCCCGGTGCTGGTGTCCCACTCCAGCGGCGCGGCCGTCGCCGCCGAGGCGGTGCTGGAGTCTCCGCACACCTACAGCGGTCTGATGTTCCTCGACGGCGACGGTCTGCCGATCCCGAGCCCAGGCGTCACATGGGTTCTGGGCCCTCTGCGTACCTCGGTGCTCCGATTGGTGCTGCGCTCGGACTGGGCGATCCGCACCATCTACGCCTCCGAATGCGGACCGTCCTGCCCACGCCTGGACGCCGCCGGCGTCGAGCGGTTCCGGCGCCCCTACCAGGTAGCCGGAGCCGAACAAGGACTCTGGGACACCCTGGACACCGTCGGCGGACCGGGACTGCCGGCCTCCCGGCTGTCCCAGCTCACGCAGCTGTGCCTGCCCAAGGCCGTCACCTTCGGCGCCCAGGACTCGATGTTCGCTGCGAACGCACCTCAGAGCGTCGCGGCAAACATCGGAGCACCGGCGCCCACGGTCATCCAAGGCGCACACCACCTGTCGCTGGTCTCCCATCCAGCGCAGGTGGCGGCGTCTGTGGAGGCGCTGGTGGCTCGGGCCGAACCCGCTTGCTGAGCCGGCCACCGCGCCAGGAGGTGTCAGCTCACCGTGATCGCGTCCAGATCCGGCGCGTACGCCGTGTCGTTGTCGAACTTGATCGTGTTGGTTCCGGCAGCGAGCTGCACCGCCACACTCGTGGTCGCCGGCGTGGCGAAACTGGTCCCGGTCAGCTGCTCGACGATGTCCGGCCCGCCGTTGACGCTGATGGAGAAGCTCCGGGTACCGCTGACCAGATAGGAGATGGTCAGCGTGTGGGTTCCGGCTGCGGACTCGGTGATTCCGTTGATGGTCACGGCGTTCGCCGCACCCTTGCCGATATAGCCGACCTTGTGGCCGCCGGAGCATGCCGCGCAGGTGGCGATCTTGGCGGCGCCGGCGATGGTGTTGCCGGCTGCCTCGGCTTCGATCGTGGTGCTCCCGCCGGATCCTGAGGGAGCCACCTTGATCAGCTTCACCGCGCCGGCGCCGAGCGTCACGCTGTATGTGCCGCTGATGGTGCCGACCGAGGCGCCGCTCCACAGGTCTGTCGCGGTGGCGCTGCCGGAGATACCAGCGGCCGACAGCGGGACGCTGACCGTCGTCGATCCCGTGCCGCTGTAGTTGAACAGGCCGATGATGACGCTGCCGTCCTTCTCCTTCTTGATGTAGACCTGCTGGTTGCCGTTGTTCACGATGCGCGAGGCATCGATCGCGTCCTGGTCGACAGCCAGGACGCGACCGTTCTTCAGGTAGCCGAGCTCGGTGGAGTTCAGATTCGTCAGATCGGTGCCCAGGATCAGCGGGCTCGCGGCCAGCGCCCACAGGCTCATCTGCGACTGCTGCTCGGCGTCGGTGAGGCCGGTGGCGGAGCCGTTGCCGACCTCCAGCGAGTCGTAGTCGTTGAACGCTCCGGGCCCGCCGTACGGCTGCCACGAGGCGACCTGGCCGAACCGGCTCTGCACGTGGCTCCAGTCGGTGAGCGTCCCGGCCGTGGTGCACTTGGAGTAGCACTCGATGTCGCCGCCGGTGCGCCAGCCGTTGGAGTACTGCTGCCAGGTTGAGGCGCTGCCGATCGCGAGGTTGTTGGACAGCTCCAGGTGGATCGGGCGCCCGGTCTGCACCAGCGCTTTGGACCACGCCTGGAGGTCGGGGACGTCGGAGGTTCCGACACCGTCGATCTTCACGTAGTCCACGCCCCAGGACGCGAACTCGTCAGCCCAGGAGTTGATGAACGCCTGCGCGCCGGGCTTGGAGTAGTCGATGCCGACCATGCCCTTGCAGTTGTAGTTCTTCTCCGCCGTCGTGGTCGCGATGTCCTTGACGTGGTACGACGTGCCGAGGATCGCGCTGTTCTGCGAGACGGCCTGCTGGGAGACGCCGGGGGTGACGTAGAGGCCGAACTTCAAGCCGTCGGCGTGCACATGGTTCGCGGCGGCCTGGATCCCGTTGGTGCTGCCGGACGCCGGGAACTTCGTGGCGTCGGTGACCCAGCGGCCGTTGGCGTCGACGTTCGGGCCCTGGCTTCCCGGGCACTGGTACCAGAAGTCGTCCACGTTGACGTACTGGAAGCCGGCCGCGGCCAGCCCGGAGGACTTCATGGCGTCGGCCTGGGCGTCGATCTTCGCGGCGGTCGGGTGCGTGCGGACCGAGCTCCAGCTGGACCAGCCCAGCGCCGGGGTGAGCCCGACGCCGTTGTCCTCGGCGTGCGCCGGGGCGGTCGCGCCGATCGGCGGCAGCAGCGCGGCCGCCAGCGCCAGCCCGACAGCCGCGGTCCACGTCCTGGTCCTGATCCCTGGCGGGCGTCGCCTCATCGTCGGCTCCTAGCTAGTAAGGTAGGTTTACTCGCTTCCGCAGCGCAAGCTACAGCGCGGCGGCGCACTCGACAAGGGTCGGATGTTTGATCTCAGGGTTCGCTGATAAATCCCCACGAAACGGTGTTGAACTCAACTCTCTTCGTTTGGTCATTGCCGAAACCTCGGATGTTTGCTTGACTCCGCCGCATGACAAAACGCTCTGTGCCGTTCGGTGTCAGATCATTGATCAGTCTTCGATCTCTGCTGACCGCGGCGGCGACCCTCTCCCTGCTCGGCGCGGCGGGTCTGACCGCCGTCAGCCGGGCCGACAGCGCGGCGGCGGGCGTCGCCGGCCAGGTCTACGTCTCGCCGACCGGCGACGACACCAATCCCGGGACCGCCTCGGCGCCGGTCCGGACGATCAGCAAGGCGCAGTCGCTGGTCCGCGCACTGGACCAGACCATGAGCGCCGACGTGACGGTGGTCCTGGAAGACGGTTTCTACCGGATGACCAGCCCTCTGACACTCACCGCCGCCGACTCCGGTAGCAACGGCCACAACGTGGTCTGGACCGCCGCCGCCGGCGCGCATCCGGTCCTGGCCGGCTCGGACCAGATCACCGGCTGGAAGCCGATGAGTTCCGGCAGCCCGATCTGGGTCGCGCAGGCTCCGGCGGGACTCCAGACCCGGCAGCTCTACGTTGACGGCGTCCGTGCCAGCCGCGCCAACGGCGCCCTGCCCGCCGCGCTGACCGGCCAGAACACCACCGGCTACAGCGGCGGCGGCACGGCGATGGCCGCCTGGCGCAACCCGAGCGGCGCCAAGCCGCAGCTGGAGTTCGTCTATCGCGGCGGCCTCGGCGCCTGGACCGAGCCGCGCTGCCCGGTCGCCTCGTTCAGCGGCGCGGCGGTGACCATGGCGCAGCCGTGCTGGACCAACTCCACGGCGCGCGCCGGCTCCTTCCCCGACGGCCGCGCGTACAACCTGGTGGGCCGCAGCTCCATCACCGAACAGCCGACGAGCGTGGAGAACGCCTTCCAGTTCCTCGGCGCGAAGACCCCGGGCCAGTGGTTCCTCGACCAGGGTGACAGCAAGCTGTATTACGTTCCGCGCCCCGGCGAGACGATGAGCAGCGCCGACGTCGAGGCGCCGGCGCTGCAGAGCCTGGTCACCGGCGGCGGCACGGCTTCGGCGCCGCTGCACAACGTGGTGTTCTCCGGCATCCAGTTCTCCTACGCGACCTGGCTCGGACCGCAGTTCCACACCCAGGGCACCTCCGACGGCTTCTCCGAGATCCAGGCGAACTACCAGGTGACCGGCGCCAAGGGTGCGGCCTCGCAAGGGCTCTGCCACATCCCGCCGTCGAGCTACACGCTCGGGACGTGCCCTTTCGGGGCGTGGACGCAGATCCCCGGCAACGTCTCGCTCACCTATGACCAGAACATCCAGTTCACCGGCGACGCCTTCGTCCACCTGGGAGCCGCCGGCCTGGCGCTCGGCGACGGCTCGCAGAACGACGTGGTCAAGGGCGACGTGGTCACGGACGTGTCGGGCAACGGCATCGAGCTGGGCAACGTGGACATGCCGACGGCGACCGGGGCGTCGCAGACCTCTGGCAACGCCGTCACCGACAACCATGTGTTCGACGTCCCGGTCGAATTCCACGGCGGCATCGGCATCGACTCCGGCTACACGGCGCACGACAGCGTCAGCCACAACCAGATCGACCACACGCCCTACACCGCGATCTCGCAGGGCTGGGGCGGCTGGCCGGACAAGGAGAAGGAGGCGCCGCAGGCGAACTTCTCCCACGACAACGCCATCTCCAACAACCTGATCTTCGACCACATGAGCCTGCTGAACGACGGCGGCGCCATCTACACGCAGGGCATCACCGGCACGTCCCTGGCCACCGGCGAACATGTGACCGGCAACGACATCCACGACCAGACCGGCAGCGGCCATGTGATCTACACCGACAACGGCTGCACCTTCGAGACCATCACCGGCAACGCCGTCTACAACAACACCACCGCCCAAGCCTGGGCCTCACGCCACACCGACTACGCCCCCGGCGCCACCACCACCTACGACCCCACCGACGTGGAGAGCAACTACTTCCAGAACCCCGCGACCTACACCACCGGCGGCGGCCTCACCGTCGCGAAGAACACCACCATCACCGGCGCATCACAGGTCCCCGCCACGATCGTGGCGAACGCCGGCATCGAATCCGCCTACCAGAGCGTCCTCACCTGGACCCAGGCACCCCTCCCGCCGGTCACCGGCTCAGGCAACGGCGACCTGGTCCTGTCCGCCCTGACCGTGAACGACCCCCCGAACGCCGCCAACTGGTCGATCCAGAGCAACCTCCAGACCGGCGTCCAGATCTACGGCGACCGTACCTACACCCTCGCAACCCTGCCGCCGGCCCTCGCCGGCGCGGCATGGGTCCGAGTGGCGAACGCCTCGAAGACGGTCACCACCAACCCCCTGGTCACCTTCACGATCAGCAAGCCGGCAACGGTCTACCTGGCAGTGGACGTCCGCACCGGCAAACGCTCCTGGATGGACACCACCTGGACCGACACCGCCACCACCCTCACCGATGACGAGAACGGCACAACCCGAACCTTCGAGCTCTACGCCAAGCCCTACCCGGCCGGCCCGGTCTCGCTCGGTCCCAACGCGGCAAACAACGACGGCTACGACATCGCCGTGAAGTAGGCAACCGCCCGAGCACAGACGGCTCGCCTCGCGAGTGGCGGCGCGAGGCGAGCTCGGGGGAGCGGGGAATCCGAGGCCCGCGAAGGCTTGTGTGGGGCAGGTCTTCGCGGGCCGGGCAGCCGATCAACCGCCGCGCGTCGGGCCTTCCAGCCTGGCTCGCGGCGGATCTTCGTGGGCGGGGTGGTCGCGATCCATGAATAGCGCCGCATTGGTCATCCCGCGCTCGCCATCAGGCATTAAGGACCATCGCCAACCCGCGATCCTGACCCGTCCCCATCCGCCATCCCCCCAAAAAACCGCGGGGCGCGCGCCCTCCCGGCACGCGCCCCGCTCATCCTCCCGTCAGTGCCCTCGCCTCACGACGGTAGGTTCCATTGTTGGTTCGCGGCGTCCGTGCAGTCCCAGATCTGCAGCCGGGTGCCGTTCGCCGAGCTCGGGCCCGTGGCGTCCAGGCAGCGTCCGGAGCCGGCGTTCACCAACTCTCCGTTGGCTTGGTGCGTCCAGTGCTGCGCCGCGGTTCCGTTGCAGTCGTAGAGCTGCACCTTCGTTCCGTTCGTCGTCCCCGCGCTTGTCACGTCCATGCACTTCCCGAGGGACTGCAGCGAGCCGTTCGAGGCGACCGTCCACTGCTGCGCACCGGTGCCGTTGCAGTCGTAGAGCTGGACCGCGGTGCCGTTCGCCGGGTTGGCGCCCGCGACGTCGACGCACTTGCCGCCGTAGCCGCTGATCTGGCCGGTCGGGGTGCCGGTGCCGCCGCCGGTGCCCTGCGTGCCGTTCCAGGTGAACGTCGCGGAGGTCTGCGCCGGCAGGGAGTAGCTGAAGTGCTCGTTGCCCCAGTTCACCGTCAGCGTCTGGGTGCTGCCGGACTCGTTGTACGCGACCAGCGCCTTGGACCCGTCCGGGTTCTGCCAGGCGACGTTCGGGACGCTCGAGTTCGCCGTGGAGTCGATGCGGTAGGCGCCGGGCTTCACGAACTTGGTGAGCTGGCCCATGTCGTAGTACTCGATGTTGTAGTCGACCTGGCCGGAGCGCGAGTCGCCGTTGTGGACCGTGACCAGGCCGGTGCAAGTGCCGCAGCCGCCGTTGTGCGGGCCCATGTTCTGGTCCACCGCCAGGGACCACTTCACCACCGACTTACCCCAGTTGCGGGTGTAGTCGATGATGTTGTTCATGTCCTCCTGCTGCTGGTTGCCGATCCAGGTGCCGCCGGAGTGCTCGGTGTCGTAGGCGTCCACGTTCGGGTACTGGTTGTGGATGTCCGTCTGGGTGGTGACGCTGCCCTCGTACCCGTGCCAGGCGATGCCGCCGAAGTTCGGGTCGTTGCGGACGGTCGCGTCGTCGACGGTGGGGGCGCCGTACGAGGCGTAGCTGTCCGGGTTCCAGTCAAGCGCCAGGACCTTCGTCGACAGACCCGCGGAGTGGAACGCCGGAAGCAGGTCGTTCGCCGTGAAGTAGTCCAGGCCCGATCCGTTCCACTGCATCGAGGGATACCCCGAGCAGCAGGTGGGCTCGTTCTGGACCGACACGTAGTTGATCGGCACGCCCTGCGCTTGGTAGGCCTGGATGTACTTCACGAAGTACTGCGCGTAGGCGGCGTAGTACTGCGACTGGAGGTAGCCCTGGCTGTACGCGCCGCTGTCCTTCATCCACGGTGGGGCGGTCCACGGCGAGGCCATGACCTTCAGACCCGGGTTGAGCTGCTGCGCCTGCTTGGTCAGCGGCAGCACGTCGACCAGGTCGTGGGCGATCGAGAACTTCGCCAGGCTCGGGTCGGTCTGCCCGGCGGGCATGTCGTCGAAGGTGTAGCTGTAGCGCGCGAGGTCCGAGGCGCCCAGCGGGTTGCGCAGGAAGTCCAGACCGATCCCGGACGTGGGGCTGAACAGGTTGGTCATCAGGGTATTGCGAGTCGACGCGCTGAGCGCGCCGCTGCTGTTCATCAGATACGCCGCGGTGTCCGTGAACGACGCGCCGGCCCCGGTGAACTGCTGGTAGTGCGTGTTCTCGTTGACGGTGACCACCTGGCCGCCGCTGCCGGAGCCGGAGGCGAAGGAGACCGCCGCCTGCTGTTGCAGACCGCGGGTGACGTTCCGGCCGGCGGAGTCGTTGGTGCTGGTCAGCCAGACGTTGACCGACTCGTTCGCGGCGTGCGCGGGGACGTCGGCGAGCGCGAAGCCGGACATGGCGAGCGCCGCCGCCGAGACCGCCCGGATCACGAGTCGGATCCGGCGTCTCGCGGTGGAGCCTTGGAACGATTTGGGCATGGGGGCACCGCCTCAGTTACTGCGTGGGGGAGTGGGGAAGGCGCGCTGGCTCGAGCTTGATCGTCAGCTCTTTTATTCACTGCTTAGTTCAAGACGTGATTGAACTCCTGGCGCCTGCTCTCGTCAAGGGTCTAAACCAATCGGTCCAGACCACTTCGGTGTGGATCAGCAGGACCCGACCCCGCGGACCGAGGGCATGGCAGAATCCGTCCCGTGACCTCCCGCGCCCAGAAAACGACTCGTGACCTGCGGTGGCACAACCGCGCCGATCTGCTGACACGGCTGTACCTGGGCGAGGCAACAAATCGCAACGATCTGGCCCGGGCGTCCGGACTCAGCGCGGCGACGATCAGCAACGTCGTCTCGGATCTGATCGGCGACGGACTCGTCGGCGAGAACGGCTCGCAGAGCTCGGCCGGCGGCCGTCCGCGCTCGCTGCTGCGCGTCCTGCCAGCGTTCGGTCACGTCGTCGGCATCGACATCGGCGAGACCGAGATCCGGGTCGGGCTCTTCGACTGGACCCTGCATCCGGTCGCCGAAGAGGCGCGGCCCGTGGACATCCCGCGCGTCCCGCCGCAGCAGGTCGCCGACCAGGTTCTGTCCGAGATAGCAGCGGTCACCGCACGCGCCGGGATCGCTGTGGACGACCTGCTCGGCGTCGGCATCGGCGTGCCCGGCGCCGGCGGATCGGTGATCCACGCGCCCACGCTCGGTTGGTCCGCGGTCCCGCTCGCCGGTCTGCTCCGCGACCGCCTCGGCTTCACCCCCGACATCGACAACGGCGCCATGGCGCTCGGTCAAGCCGAAGCCTGGCGCGGAGCCGCACGAGGCGCCGAACGTGCGGTGGCCCTCCTGCTCGGTACCGGCGCCGGCGGAGCGCTCTCGCTCGCCGCCGGTCCCGGCGGCCGAGCGCGCAGCTTCACCATGGAGTGGGGACACACGGTCGTCGACCTCGAAGGTCCCCACTGCCGCTGCGGAGCACGCGGCTGCCTGGAGACCTACATCGGCGCCGAGGCGATCCTCGCGCGCTACGCCGCGACGCCGGGCAGCACTCCGCTGGCCGAAGACGGCGTCGAAGCCCAGCTGTCCGAACTCGTCGCCCGCGCCTCCCAGCACCACGAATCCGCGGCGCTCGAGGTTCTGGACGCCACGGCGACCTACCTCGGCGTGGGAATCAGCAACCTGATTAACCTCGTCGCCCCGGACCGGGTGATCATCTCCGGCTGGGCCGGCGCGTTGCTCTGCGACGCGGCCCTGCTTCCCGCCGTCCGGCGCGTCGTGCGCCGGCACGCCCTGCCCTACCTGCAGGAATTCACGCGCATCGAGCCGGGCGAACTCGGTCCCTCGGCGACGGCACTCGGAGCGGCGACGCTTCCGGTCGCGCGGCTGCTGGCCGACGGCGGCCGACGCGAGGAGCGCTGAGCGAGGGCCACTCCACAAGGACATCCGCACAGCAAAGCCCGGCGCGAGCGACGACTCATCGCTCGGGCCGGGCCGATTCCCGCACCAGTCAGCTCCCGCAAGCTCACTGGACGTACGGTGCCGGCTGCGCCGCCGGGTCGAACGCGGTGTTCTGCCACTTCCACTGCGTCAGCCGCGGAATCACCCAGAACCCGTAGATCCCCAGCGTGATGAGGCAGAAGAACCACCACTTGATCCAGTTGCCGAACAACCCCCAGGCCGAGCCGGTGAACACCAGCCGCCGGCCGTCGATGAAGGAGTGCTTGGCCTGCCAGCGCTGCATCAGCACCACCCCGAACGGGTAGCAGACGCCGAGCGTGAACACCGTGATGAACCCCGCCAGCAGCGCGGTGCCCCAGAACGTCGCCGCGCCTCCGTCGAACCGGAAGCTTTCGCCTTCGCGTGCCATGGTGCTTACTCCTTTCCAGAGCGGATGGAGAGCCGGGCCTCAGGACGAGCTCGGCGCCGGCGGGTGGTAGCCGGGGACCGTCGTCAGCTGGCCGTTGCCGAGGACGAGCGAGCCCGCGACGCTGTCGTTGCCGTCGCTGTCGAGGCTGGTGTACTTGACGTCCAGCCGCAGCACCCCGGTCACGTCGAGGCTGATCTGCGCCGGATGGCCCAGCGTCGGCGTGAACGTGGCGATCTTCAGCCCGTCGCCGTCGATCTCGATCGTGGGGTGCAGCGTGGACTTCGGCGAGTTGTCGTCCAGCCCGATGACCCCGGTGAACTTCGTGTAGTAGCGACCGAGGTTGTATCCCACGTCGCCGTTGGTGTTGGCGTCCTCCAGGTCCTGGATGATCGCGAACTGCTGGAGCGCGCCGTTGAGCATGGGGCTCGCGTTGCGGGACCGCCACGGCCCGCTGGCCGGCGTCAGGTCCGCCAGCGGCACGACGCCGATCTGCGTGGGATTCGTGCTCGGCAGACTGGCCGCCGATCCCGTCGGGGTCCCGGTCGGCGTGCCGGTGCCGCTGGCCGTGGTCGAGCCGGAGGATCCCGCGCCCGATCCGTCCGAGCCGGCGGACGATGTCCCCGTCGCGGTGACGGTGACGAAATCCGTCGGACCGGGCGCGGAGACGATCTCCGGCTTCTTCGACCCGCCACCGCCGCCCAGCGCGGCGCCGGCCGCGCCGCCGAGGATCAGCGCGACCACCGCCGGGATCACCGCGAGCATCTTGCCGCCCGGCGTCTGCCACGCCGCGCGCACGTGGTCCATGGCTCCGACGCCGCCGCCGGAGCCCTCCTGGTCCGGTCCGCCGGGGCTGCCCCCGCCGGGACCGGAGCTGTCGTACGGGTCGGTCATGGTCGTCCTCCGCAGGTTTCTCAGGGCCCGATGTCGCGTGGCACCACCGTGGACCTGTTCTGAGGCGGACAATCGGTCTTAGTACGGGATTCTCGATATTTCCCATGTGGGGGTTCACCCGGTGTACCAGCAGATCTTCCGCATCGAGAACGGCATCGGCATCGCGGTCATGGGCGCCGATCTCCACGTCTACGGCGACGGCGTGCCGCTGTTCCTGCTGTCCGAATGGCGCGGCGCGCCCGAGACGGACCCCGGCTTCCTCGCCGAACCGCCGAGCCGGATGCTGAACGCCCGGTTCGAGGTCGTCGGCTTCACCGGACGGGAATCAGAGCTCGGAGAACTGCGGGACTGGCGCATGAGCCGGCCGCGCCTGGACGTGCGCTGGCTGCGCGGACCGGGCGGCGCGGGCAAAAGCCGCCTGGCGGCCCAGATCTCAGCCGCCGCTGTGGCCGACGGCTGGAAGGTGGTGACCGCCGTCCACGGACCCGGCGCGTTCATCTCCAGCGCCGCCAGCCAGGATCTGCGCGCCGAGAGCGCGAACGGTTTGCTCCTGGTCGTCGACTACGCGGAGCAGTGGCCCTACACGCATCTGATGACGCTGCTGTCCAACCGGCTGCTCTTCCACTCCCAAGTCCGCACCAGAGTCCTGTTGATCGCGCGGACCGCCGAGATGTGGCCGGCGGTCGCCGCCACGCTGACCGACCAGCAGATCTCGACGTCGGCGCAGGTGATCGAGCCGCTCCCGGAGGACGGCGAGGACCGGTCGCAGATGTTCACCGCGGCGCGCGACGCCTTCGCCGACGTCTACCGGCGCGGGGCGGTGACCGGGCCCTCCGGTCGCGAGATCCCCGCAGACCTGGAGGACCTTCCCCCGCCGGTCTCGCTGACGGACCCCGCCTTCGGACTGACGCTGGCCGTGCACATGGCGGCGCTGGTCGCCGTCGACGCGCGGATCAACGGCGACCGGACGCCGCGCGACATGGCCGGGCTGACCATCTACCTCCTGAACCGCGAGCACCGTCACTGGCGCCTGCTCCACGGCGACCCCGATTACGAACTCAATCCCGGCGAGCGCACCTACCGGACACCGCCGTCCGTCATGAACCACGCCGTGTTCGCGGCGGCGCTGACCGGCGCGACGGATCGCACGGCGGCGATGGCCGCGCTGTCCCGGCTCGGCCTGGATCAGAACCCTGAGCAGATCGTCGGCGACCATGCCGTCTGCTATCCGCCGCCCGAAGCCGAGCTGGCGCTCGAACCGCTCTACCCGGACCGCCTGGCGGAAGACTTCCTCGCGCTGACCATTCCCGGGCATCAGTACCACGCGGAGTACCCCGACCAGACGTGGGCGCCTTCAACCACCGCCGGCTTGTTGGCGCGCGGATCTCAGGCGAGGGCGGCCTCGTGGACGCCTCGCGCCGTCATCTTCCTCGCAGCCGCCGCAGAGCGCTGGCCGCATGTGGGGGAGCAGTGCCTGTATCCGGTGCTGCTGGCTGATCCGGCGCTCGCGCCCGATGCGGGGGCGGCTGCGCTCAGTGCCCTGTCAGGGCTCGACGATGCACCGATCGCCTTGTTCGAGGCCGTCGAGCCGCTTCTGCCTCGCCGCAGCGTCGAACTCGACACCGGCATCGCCGCGGTGGCACGACGCCTCGCGCGCAAACGGCTCGCCGAGACGGACGATCTCCAGGCGCAGGCGTGGATCCACTCGGACCTCGCCTACCGGCTGGCGAACGCAGGACTCTGGGATGAGGCGAAGAACGAGGGACTGCGCGCCGTCCGGCTCACCGTCGACCTCGCCAAGCAGGATCCCGCCGCACACACCGGTCTGATGGCCACGACGATGGCCGACTACGCCGCGCATCTGCTGGCGGCGGGTCAAACCGCTGAGGCGCTGAACGCCTCGCGCCTCGCGGTGTCCGCGTTGAAGCGTCTCGCCGCGAAGAGACCCGGTGAGTTCGACGCCGTCCTCGCCTCGTCGTTGCAGAACCTCACCAGCGTCGAGGGCCGGCAGGGACGGCCCGATCCCGATACGGCGGCAGAGACCGTGGACCTCTACCGCCGCCTCGCTTACGACGATCCGGCGACGTTCGACCGCTTCCTCGCCGACGCTCTGAGCAACCTCGCCTCCACCCTCGGCGGCAATCACCGCGCGGCTCAGGCGTTGGCGGTCGCGCGCGAAGGGCTCGAGGTCATCCGTCGTCTGGCGGCACAGGAACCAGCGCGATACGAGCCGGACCTCGCGCAAGCCCTGATAGGCATCAGCTTCCGCGCCGCCGACATGGGCCACGACGAGGAAGCCGAGCGTGCTGCTGCCGAGGCGGTGCGGTTGCTCCGCGTCCACGCGGCCGCGAACCGCGACGTTTACCAGCCCGAACTCGCCCGCGCGCTCGGCCGCCTGGCCGGTGCGCTCGGGGCGCGGGGACGGTACCAAGACGCGTTGGTTCAGCATCGCGAGGCCACGGCCGTCTGCCGCGAGTTGGCCGACCGGCTTCCGGCAGTGCACGAACCGCAGCTCGCGCTGTCTCTGCACAACGAGGGCGTCGCCCTTTCCCGGACCGGTCGTCACGCCGAAGCGCTGGAGCGGACCCGCGAGTCCGCCGCAGTGTGGAGGCGGCTCGCCGCAGGAGATGCGGACGCCTACTCCTATCGGCTGGCGCACGCGCTCACCACGTTGGCCGTCCACCTCAGCGAGCACGATCAAGCCGCCGAAGCCCTGTCGGTCGCGGAAGAAGCGGTCGCGATCCACGAGCGGTTGACGGCGTCGGATCCCGAGCCGCATCGCGTGCTACTCGCCGAAGCGCTGGCGAACCTGTCCGGGTATCTGAGCGCCGTCGGACGCAGGGAAGCGGCGCTCGACGCGGCCGAGCGGGCTGTCGAAGGGCTGCGGCAGGCGGCTGAGGACGTTCCGGCGGTCCGTCCCGCGTTGGCGATCGCGCTCAACAAGCTGGGGCTGCGCCGTGAGGACGTAGGACGTCAGGGTGCTGCCATCGAAGCGCTCTCGGAGGCCGTGGCGCTGTACCGCGGTCTCGTCGCGGCTCATCCGGGACTCTACGAGGACGACCTGGCTGGCGTATCGGAGAATCTGGCGTGGCTGCTGCGCACCTAAAGGAATACCGGGAATAGTCGAGTCGGGCTTTTACGGAAACGCCACAGCGCGCAGCTTGTCGATATCGCGTACTGCGATGCGGCGATAACCGTTGTTGACAATGCCAGCTTCCCGCAACTGTTTGAGCGCCTTGAAAACCGTGGGTTCGGCCGCGCCGACGAGGGAGGCGATCTCTGGTTGGGTGAGCGGCCAGCGGATGACGAGGGTCGTGCCCTCGCGCTCGCCGTAGGTCATCGCCAAGTCGTAGATGACGCGGGCCAGCCGGGTCGGCGCGTTGCTGCCGGCGAAGTCGATGCGGCGGCTGTTGGCGACGCGCAGCTTGTCCACGACGGAGCGGCTGACCGCTTGGGACAGCACGGCATCGGCGTTGAGCGCGGCGAGGAAGTCCGTGCGGGTGACCAGGCGGAGCACCAGCGTGCCGCAGGTGGTGACGGTCGCCGAGCGCGGTTTGCCGTCCAGGGCGCCGAACTCGCCGACGAGGTCGCCGCCGACGCGCACCGCCAGCAGCGCCTCGCGCTGGTCCTGCGTGCGGCCGGTGACCTTCACGACGCCGTCGAGCAGGATCAGCACGGAGGTCGACTGGTCCTCCTCGCGGATCAGGACGGTCCCCGGCTGCCGCTGCACCATCTTGCCCAGCTTCAGGAATCGCTCGCGCGTGGCTTCCGGCAGACTTCCCAAAAGGCTGTTCTCCGGCCAGCGCCAAGTACCGCGCGCGGCAGAGCGCTGTGCTCTTCGCAGGGGATCCGGGCCCGAGCGGTCCAGATGGTCCATGCGGTTCTCCTCCGCCATCGCCCGAGAAGTGGGATTACCGAGAACATTGTGCGCCACGTACTTCAGAACCGGCTCGGTTACCGGCAAGGGCGGGGGATTCCACGGAATCCGTATTGGTACGGGGTTCGATCGCTCGAAGTGGTGAACAGTGGAGCGCGGAGGGGAGGAGCCGGCTCCGATGCTCCGCTACTGAGGGGGTTCTGCATGACCGACGAGGGGAACGAATCGCAGGGCCCGGATACCGGGTCCCGGCGGCTGTGCGCGGCGCTGGCCTCGGACCGGCCGGGACTGCTGGCCGAGGCCTGCGCGGGGGGAGGGTTCGCGCGCTTGTTCCTGGCGGTCCTGGACGACGGGACCCAGGCCGCCATCGCGCCGGCGGGCGTCGACGAGGTGCGCCTGGTCCGCGACCTCGTCGAGGCGGTGACGGCGCGGTTGCCGGAGTCCGACGGGCCGGACTCCGGCAGCCCGCCGACACTGCTGGCGCTGAACGTCGGGATCATGCGGGTGCTCGACGACGGGTTCGCCGGCGCCGGGCTGGACCGGGCCCGCGCGCTGGCGAACGACGCCGCCGTCACCGCGGCCGTCAGTGCTGCCGTCACCTCCGCGGTCGCCGACCACGACGGAGCCGACGGCCGCAAACGCCACGGCTTCGCGGTGGTGCTGTCCGAGGGTCTGTACACCGATCTGCGCGACGAGGGATACGCGATCGAGGACTGGCATCCGGTGCGTCCCCCGGGGGCGCGGTTCCGATGTTTCGGCGCGGGCACGGACCATGAGGACCGTTGATGGGAACGCTGACATGGGGGGAATCGTGAACGACCTGCCCGAATACCGCTCCGTCCTGGCCGTCGACATCGAGAAATCCTCGGGGCGCGGCAACCAGGCTCTGCTGGCGATCCGCGCGGCGCTCACGCGCTGCCTGTCGGAGGCGGTCGAGCGCAGCGGCATCGCCTGGGACGCCTGTCTGGTCGAGGATCTGGGCGACGGACTCCGGGTGACGACGCCGTCCGGCACGGCGCGGACCAGCCTTGTCCATCCCCTGATTCCCGAGCTGGCGGCACGTCTTCGCGAGCACAACCGGCTGCACGCCGCGATCGGGCAGATCCGCGTCCGGATGGCGGTCCACTCCGGCGATGTCTTCGTCGGGCCGCAGGGCGTCCCGGCGGGCAGTTCGCTGATCGTCCTGGCGCGGATGCTCGATGCGCGGGCCTGCCGTGACGCGCTGGCGAAGGCGCCGGAATCCGTGCCGTTGGTGCTGCTGGTCTCGCAGCACTTCTACGACGAGACGATCGTTCACGGCTACGTGGGCATCGAGGCGGCGGAGTTCCGGCGGGTCCAGGTGGAGGAGAAGGAATACGCCGCCGGGGCGTGGCTGTATGTGCCGCAGGGGGTATCGGTGCAGGAGGACGAGGCGGCGGCGCGCGCCGCGCCGGCAAGCAGCCCTGGATCGGACGACCGCTCGTCCATGACCGTCATCGCCACCGACTCCGCCAAGGCGCTCGGCGTGCAGCACGGCGACGTGCACATCCACCACCTCTGAACGGATCCCATGGACGAGATGGCAACCCTCGCGGCCGCTGCCGCCGCGACTCTGGTGACGGCCATGGCCACCGACACCTGGAGCGGTGTCCGTACCACCGTCGCGAAACTCTTCCGCCGCCGGCGGCGCGGCAAAGCCGCCCAGCGGATCGAGACCGAACTCGACGCCGACTCCGCCGCCGTGGAGCGCGCCGCCGAGCCCGACGCCGCGCGCCGCGCCCTGGTCGGCCGCTGGACGCTGGAGTTCTCCGCGCTGCTCGACGAAGATCCCGAGTGCGTGGTCCCGCTCGCCGAGCTGGTCCAGGCCTACGCCTCGGACCTCGCCGAGAACCGGCGGATCTTCATCACCCGCCAGACCGCCGTCGCCCACGACTACGGCTCGGTGTTCGCCGTGCAGAACGGCGACATGCACCTGCACACCCACTCGCGCAGCACGACAGACAGGACAGGACCCTGATGCCGCCCGAACAGCCGTCCCGCCTGGCCGCCGAGTGCGGTCAGGCTTTGGTCGCCGCGATGCCGACGCCGGACTGGCCCGCCCTGCGCGAGGAGGCGGTCGGGATGCTCCACGACGCGGGCCCGGCGCTGGAAGGCGTCCTGGTCCCCGAACTCGACGTGAACGCGCGCATGCTCCTCGGCGCCGCGCCCGAGCACGTCGCGGTCCTGACCGACATGCTCGCAGCGCGCTGGCGCGAGAACCTGGTCCGCGTCCTCGCCGTGAACCCCGCCGCGGACGAGGCACTCCGGCGGCTGGTCGACCGGATCGGCGGGACGGCTCCGGCCGCCAGGCCCGCGGAGAAGACGATGACGAACATCGCCAAGGACAATTCGACGCTGTTCGCGGTGATGGACGGCAACATCATCCAGCACCACCACGCCAAGCCCGGTCGCGGCGATCAGGCGAGCCCGAACCAGACCGCGGCCGACGAGAGCGCGTGACAATACCCTGCTGAGCGCACCGGATGGTCATATCCGGGTACTTCGCGGACGCCATCGACGGGGCGGTCCTGAGCTCCGGTCCGGGCTGCCCGCCGGCGGCTGTTTCTCAGCTCCCGCCGTCAACTCCGGTTGACAGCGCCTCGGTCGTCAACCTACATTGACACCATGACCGAAGCAACAGATCTCGCTGCCGCAGCCGGCAGCACCGACCCGCGCGAAGGACTCCGCGCGGTGGCGGCGTTGGGCCGGTTGCTCGATTCCCTGGAGACCCTCCAGGTGCACCACGCCCGCGCGAAGGGCTGGTCGTGGCAGGAGATCGCCGACGAACTCGGCGTGAGCAAACAGGCTGTCCACAAGAAGCACGCCGGGCGGACGCGGGCAGCGTCCGTGCCGGCGTCCGGACGGGAGATGTGATGTTCGAACGGTTCACGGGCGAGGCGCGGGCAACGGTGGTGGTCGCCCAGGACTCGGCAAGGTTCCTGGGGCACCGGCACATCGGGACCGAACACGTCCTGCTCGGACTGCTCCGCGGGACCGACAGCGTCGCGGGCAGCGTGCTCGCCGCGTCGGGCATCACCCGCGAGCGGGTCGTCGCCGACATCGAGCGCATCGAGCAGGCCGGCCAGGAATCCGACCGCGAACGCGCCGAGAAGGACGCCGCCGCCCTGCGCACCATCGGCATCGACCTCGACGCGGTACGCGCCGCCGTCGAGGACTCCTTCGGTCCCGGCGCCCTGGACGGCGGCACCCCCCACAGCGAGGCGATCCAGGGTCCGTGGTGGCGCCGCCGCCACGCCCAGGAGCAGGCACGCCCCTGCCCGCCGCGCGGTCACATCCCCTTCACACCGCGCGCGAAGAAGGTCCTGGAGCTGTCACTGCGCGAAGCACTCGCGCTGAAGCACGGCTACATCGGAACCGAACACATCCTGCTCGGACTGGTCCGCGAGAACCAAGGACTCGGCGCCCGAATCCTGCGGGACGAAGGAGTCCAGCTGGAGCAGCTGCGCGAACGCGTGCTCGCCGAACTCCAGCGCGCGGGCTGAGCGGGGAGCCGGTCCGACCGGGAGCGACTTTCGCGCCGAAAGTCATGCGGCCGACTTCCGACCGCCTGACTCAGGCCGAGACCGACCGCGGCCACTTTTCGACCCGCCTGCCTCATCCGACCGCCTGACTCACCCGAGCGCCTGCCTCATCCGACCGCCTAACTCAGGCCAAGCCCGACCGCGGGCCACCTTTCGACCCGCCCGCCTCACCCGACCGCCCGCATCAAGCCGACCGAGCCTGCTTCATCAGCGTCTTCCCGAAGTCCCACATCATCCCGGTGCCCTTGTGCGCGTCGCGCATGACGTCCTCGAAGGCCGCCAGGAACTGCTCGACCTCGCGCTCGCCGATGGTCAGCGGCGGCAGCAGCTTCACCACCTCCAGGAAGTCGCCTGACACCTGGGTCAGAATCCGGTGCCGCCGATAGAGCGACATCACGATCATCTGTGAGAACAATCCCTTGCGCGCGGCCTGGAGCATCGACCATCCCGCCTTCAGGCGCAGCGAGGACGCCTTCCCGAACTCGATGCCGATCATCAGTCCGCGCCCGCGCACGTCCGCGAGCATTTCATACCGTCCGACCATGTCCTGGAGCCCGGCGGTCAGCTGGCCGCCGGCCCGGGCGGCGTTCGCCGTCAGCTCCTCGTCCTCCAGCACCGACAGCGTGGCCAGTGCGGCGGTCATGGCCATCGCCGTCGACCCGAACGTCGAGTCGTGCACCAGCACCCGGTCCATCGAGGAGTAGACCTTCTGGAAGATCCAGTCTTTGCCGAGCGTCGCCCCCACCGGCACGAATCCGCCCGACAGCGTCTTGGCGACCGTGACCAGGTCCGGCTCCAGCCCTTCACTCTCATAGGCGAAGAAGGTGCCGGTCCGCCCTAGGCCGGTCTGCACCTCGTCGCAGATCAGCAGTGCCTTGTGTTTCCGCACCAGTGCCTGCGCCTGCGCCAGGTATCCAGGGGGCGGCAGGAACACTCCCTTGCCCTGGATCGGCTCGACGATGAAGGCCGCGACGTCACCCTTGCGAAGCTCCGCCTCCAACGCCGCCAGATCCCCGAACTCGACAGCGCCGCCGGGCAGCAACGGCCCGAACCCGTCCCGGAACTCCTTGGCTCCGTTGGCCGACAACGACCCGGCGGTCAGTCCATGGAATGCGTGGTCGGCGTAGAGCACCCGCGGCTTTCCCGTCGCACACCGCGCGAACTTCAACGCCGTCTCGACCGCCTCGGTCCCGCTGTTGCCGAAGTATGCCCGTTCCATCCCCGGTGCCTTGCTCACCAGCTGCTCGGCGAGCACGCCGGCCAGCAGCGCGCAGTCGAACTGCACGAGGTCCGCGTACTGCGCGTCAAGGTACTGGTGCAGCGCCTGCCGGATCACCGGATGGTTGCGACCGAGCCCGAATACCCCGAACCCGCTGAGGAAGTCCAGGTACCGCTGCCCGTCGGCGCCGATCAGGAAGGCGCCCTCAGCCTGCTCATACACGGTGTCGAACCCGATGGTCCGCAGCATCCGGGCCAGCTGGGGGTTGCCGTACTCGGCGTGCAGTCCGTACCCCTCGCCCCGGCGCGCGGCGAGGAGGTCGGCGAGGTCGAATCCCATGCAACGAGTTTCGCCTACAGAAGTCCGCTAGAGGATGTTCGACACGATTTGCTACAGATGCCAAAAACGGGCGGCGGATCGGAAACCCGATCCGCCGCCCGCGGTTTCAGAACCTACGGTGCAGTCATCAGTTCACGTTCAGACCGTTGTCGTCCACGACGAACGAGGTCTGCAGCGAGGAGTCCTCGGCGCCGGTGAACTTCAGGGTGATGGTCTGGCCGATGTAGCTGGCCAGGCTGAAGGAGTGCTGGGTGTAGCCGGTGTTGTGGTTGAGGTTGGAGTAGGTGGCCAGGGTGCTGACCACGGTGCCGGCGGAGTTCAGGACCTGCACCGACAGCTTGTCGAAGGCAGTGCTGGTGGTGGTCTCCGAGGTGTCGATGTGCAGCCAGAAGGCGAAGGTCGCCGTCTTGCAGCCGGCCGGGATGGTCACCTTCTGCGACACGGTGTCGGTGTGGGTGGTGCCGTAGCCGTCCATCCACGCCTTCCACGAACCGGTGTGGGCCGGCTCGGAGGTGCTGCTGTCGATGACGCCCGCCGAGGCGGTCCACGGCGAGGCGCTACCGGTTTCGAAGCCGGGGTTGCCGAGCAGCTGGGCCGCGGTGCATCCGCCGCCACCGGTGCCGTTGACCGTCCAGGTGAACGACGTCGAGCCCGACGCGGTGCCCGAGGACGCGGTAACGGTGACCGACGAGGTGCCGGCGGCACTCGGCGTGCCGGTGATGGCGCCGCTGGAGTTGATCGACAGGCCGGCCGGGAGACCGGTCGCCGAGTAGGTCAGTGCCTTGCTCGCGGAGTCAGTGGCCGAGATCTGCAGGGTGCTGATCGCGGTGCCCTGCGTCGAGGTCTGGTTGCCGGGGTTGCTCACCGAGACGGTCTCGGAGCTGGTGCCGCCGGTCTGCAGACCCGCGATGCCGTTGGGGGTGCCGATGCCGGTAGGCCCGTCGTAGCCGGTTTCGGCGGTGCACAGGTAGGCGGGGCTGCAGGAGGAGGCGTCTTTGCCGGTGGTGACGTCGTAGAAGTTGCTGGTGTGCTGGTAGATGTCTTGGGCGGGGTTGGCGCCGGCGTTGCCTGCGAGGGCGTACATGGCGGCGACCATGGGGGAGGAGGCTGAGGTTCCGCCGACTTCGTTCCAGCCGCCGTCGCCGTTATAGGTGTCGTAGACGGCGACGCCGGTGGCGGGGTCGGCGTCTGCGGCGACGTCGTTGTCGATGCGCTTGGAGCAGCCGGCCGGCATGTTCAGTGCGGTCTGCCAGGAGGGCTGGGTCTCATAGGCCGAGCAGCCCGAGCCGGTGCCTTCTGAGCCGGTGGAGGTGTTCCAGACCGATTCGGTCCAGCCGCGGGTGTTGGAGGCGGTGGATAGTGCGGTGCCGCCGACGGCGACGACGTTGGGGGAGGTCGCCGGGTAGGAAACGCCGTAGTCGGAGTCGCCGGCGGAGACGGTGGTGACGGTGCCGGTGGCGTGCTTGAAGTAGGTGTTGTCGCTGGAGGGGTCGGTGGAGGATTCCGAGCCGCCCCAGGAGTTGGATATGTAGGTGGCGCGGGCTGCGGCGGCTGCTTGTGCGATGTACAGGCCGTCGCTGGAGTCGTCTTGGGCTTCGACCAGGACGATGTTGCACAGCGGGCAGATGGCTGAGGCCATGTCCATGTCCAGGGCGGCCTCAACGGTCCAGTCGTCGCCTGAGGGCGGCGCTGAGGGCAGCGGGGAGGTCTGTCCGTTCTGGTTGACCTTGGTGAAGTTGCCGGCGGGCAGTCCGGCGGCGGAGCGGTAGGCGGCCAGGTCGGCTGCGGCGGTGGGGTAGTCGTAGGCGTCGACCAGGGCGATGGTGCGCCCGGCGCCGTTGGAGGCCGCGGCCGAGGTCAGGTTGTAGGCCGACTGCAACTGCGAGGGCCCATAGCCGACACCGGACGGAATGGAGTTCGGCGACACCGAGGCGGCGTCGGCGTGCACGCCGTTCCGCTTCAGGGCGAAGCAGGACTGGTGGCCGACCACGATCACGGCCGAACAAGCGTGGCTGGCGCCCTGGTTCGCGGCCGTGGAAGCGGGCTGCGAAGCGTGGGCGGAACCGGCGGCCTCAGCGGCGATGAGGTTCGCGGACGCCGAAGTGGTCGCGGCCGGTGCCGGAGAGGCGGTGGCCCCCGAAGCGACGGCCACTGTCAGCGCGCTGCCCAACGCAACGGCTGTTGCCAGGCGCGCGGTCGCGCGCAGGCGAGAACTGATTCTCACGGGGATGGTTTCCCTCTCGGTGTGGGGAGACGGCATGGCCTTTGGGACAGCCGCCTTTCGGCAGGGTGTTGACGCGGTCGATCGAGAGGAGACCTGGTTCGTGGGGGCGCGCGCAGGCCGCATACGGAGGTGGGGTGCCTGTGGGCTCCGCCGCAGCTGCTTTTGCGCGTCTCGATCCGGCCGTGCCGTTGGTGTACGCCTTGCTCTTCTGCTGGGCGAGAACGACCGTGCGTCGTACCGACCGAACGGACGGTTCCCTCCAGGCCTCGAGTAGGGAAAGTAGCGCTCCGGAGTTGGTCGGTCAACGGTCTCTCACGTACTGCCGTGCATAGTTGCCCACTGGCTACCCGAGTAAAGGTACGCACCGGTAACAGCTTTTGGCCTTGCGTTTTTTAGTCTTGTGACGAAGTAAGCACGGATAGTTGGCGGGTCTTCGTCATCCTCCGGATACTCTCCGCAGCAGCGCCGGGCACGTGTCAACAGACACGTGCCCGGCGCTTGAGCGGACTTGGAAACGCGCTGTCGGCGTCCCGGCGAATATCAGTCCTCGACGAACACCAACTCGGCGTCGAGCCCGTCGGCGAGCAAGAAATAACCGAGGAAGGTCACGCCGTCCTGCTGCGCGTCGAACCGCGCGATCCGCACTCCCTCCGGCTCGTGGAAGACGTCGCCGGGGCGGAGCACAACGGCTGATTCCCCCTCGATCTGGTACACGGCCGAGCCGGTCTCGATGCTGCCGAACACCGGTCCGTTGTGGACGTGCAGCCCGGCGGCGTACCCGGGGGCGATGGTGATGCGCCGAATCTCAACGCGCTGAGTCGCGAGGGCCTCGGGCAGCTTCTGATCCATCACGACGACTCGGCTCAGGGGCGGCGCCGGCTCGCTCTGGGCTCCGGATTCCGCCTGGGCTTCGGATTCCGCTTCGCGCCCCGCGCCGTACTCGGCGTTGGTGACGGTGTCGCCGAACTCTGCGATCCTGCCGTCCTCCGGCAGTTCCTCGACGGCCAGATGGGTCATCGCGGCATCGGGCGTCGCACCGTGCCAATGCCATTCGCCGGCCTCGATCCGCACGCTGTCGCCGGTCTGGACGGCTTCGACGCCGCCGCCGCGCCGCTGGACGAGCGCGGTCCCGTCCGTGACGACGAGCACCTGCCCGAGCGGATGGCGATGCCAGTGCGTGCGGGCACCCGGCGCGAAGCGGACGCTGTCCACCTGCGTCCGCGACGGCCCTGCGGGAGTGGCGAGTTCTTCGATGTCCGCACCGCCGGTGATCCACTCCGACGAAGCGGGCACACCGGTGCGGGGAGCACGGGAAATCTGCATGATCACTCTTCCTTGAACCTGGAGACGTTCGGTGGTCAGCGGACGGAGAGAGCGCCGAGCAGCGCGAGGATCCCCTCGATCGCCTGCTGGAAGGCGGCCGGGTCGTCGTCGGCGCGGGCCAGCACGTACCCGCCCTGCAACGTGGCGACGATCGCGGCCGAGGTGATCACCGGATCGATGGCCGCGCTCAGCTCGCCCGCGACGACGCCCTCGGCGACAATCGCGGCCAGCCGCGAGCGCAGCCACGTGAACGTCTCCTCGACCGGCGCCACCAACATCGGCGTGGCCATGACATCAGGGTCCTGCGTCAGCCGCCCGATCGGACAGCCCTTCAGAACCTCGCGCTCACGCCGCAGGTACGCCGAAATCCGCTCCAGCGCGCTGCCCGGGCCCGAAAGCACGGCGTCCACACTCGCGCGCATCTCCTCGGCGGTGCGGTCGATGGCGACGCGCGCCAACTCCTCCTTGCCGGAGAAGTGGTGGTACATGCTGCCCTGACCCGCCTCGGCCAGGTGCTGGATGTTCTTCGGGCTGGTCGCGACGTAGCCGCGTTCCCACAACAGTGTCCGGGTGCTCTCGATGAGCCGCTCTCTCGTACTCACGAGAACTACTGTACATACTAGTAGGTACAGAAATCTACTCGGTGCTGCCGATGAGTTCGACCGTGATGACGTCAACCGGAAGCGACGGGTCGTCGAGCGGCTCCTTACTCAGAGCTCTGATATGCGTGTCCTTGCATGTCTCGGGATGCGAGACAAAGCTCAGGGATCAGTGGCCTGTCCTCGGGTACCCTGGGCGGCATGACGAGCGATTTGTCCACATTGCAAGACGATGAGGCGGCGCAGGGCGCCCGCAGCCGTTTGTTGGAGCTCCGGGCGAGCATCGACAACCTCGACTCGGCGGTCGTGCACCTGCTCGCCGAGCGCTTCAAGTGCACCCAGCAGGTGGGGAGGCTCAAGGCCAAGCACGGGATGCCGGCGGTCGACGCCGACCGGGAGGCTGTGCAGATCCGGCGGCTGCGTTCGCTGGCCGAGGAGGCGCGGCTGGACCCGGAGTTCGCGGAGAAGTTCTTGAACTTCATCATCGACGAAGTGGTCCGCAACCACCGCTCGCTGTAATCCCGGCGATGTCTGGCACACCTCGGCCGTCCACCACCGGTGGGCGGCCTTCTGGTGTTCCCGGACGGACCGCCGCGAACGCCGCGACCGCCGCGAACGACACGACCGCGGCGGATCCATGCGCGAAACCTCAGCCAGAGGTCGCGTCCAGATGCAGCCGTGTCGTGATCCGGTAGCGGTCCCCGCGATACACCGAGTGCGCGAACTCCACCACGCGTCCGGTCGTGTCCTTGGTGGTGCGCTCGACTTGCAGCAGCGGCGCGTAGACCTCGATGTCGAGCAGTTCGGCCTGTTCCGGGTTGGCGACCGTCGGCTCCATGGTCTGCACGGCGTCGGAGACCACGATGCCGTGCCGGTCGCGCAGCAGGTGGTAGAAGTTGCCGGACTCCACGTCGTCCGGCTTCAGATTCGGGACCAATGCCGCCGGGACGTCCAGGCGCTCGATCGCGATCGGCTCGCCCTCGACCAGCCGCACTCGCACGATGCGCAGGATCGGCGCGTCGACGGCGATGTCGAACCGGGTCGCGCGCGACGGTCCGGCCGCGGAGGTGCGGAAGGTCACGACGTGGCTGGTCCACGTGCCCTCGGCGGACGGGGCGGCCAGGGCCGCGGCACCGTCGGCGCTGTCGCCGGTCAGCGCCTGGTCGATCTTGCGCGGGCTGGTGAACGTGCCGCGACCCTGGTGCCGGACCAGGTAGCCCGAGCGCGCCAGATCCTGCAGCGCGGCGCGGACCGTGGGGCGCGAGACGCCGAGGGTCTCGGCGAGGTCGCGTTCGGAGTCCAGGCTCGTGCCGGGGGCGGCGGTGTCGATCAGCTGCAGGAGGTGGTCGCGCACACGGTCGCGTTTGGCGGTGGCCACTTTGCGGGCCGGGCGGGTCTCGCTGCCAGTCACATCGGATGATTCTGCCAGGTCTGGCCGGTCGGGCGCCCCGGTCGGCCGGGGCGGCGGGCTTCGGTGGACGGATACATCGGGGCGGTGGGCCTCGACGGACCGCGGTGGATCGCGATGGATAGCTATAAATCCCTATGGATCGTGAGGATCTCGGTAGGCCTCTCGGCGCGCAGGTGCCGCCGGGCCAGGCATCGCCGCGCGGAGGCGGCGCGGCCCGTTCTCAGGTCGGGCCGCGCCGCCGGTCGCGGGCGATCCGGGGAGGATCAGCTGCTCGGCACGGTGTCCTTGAAGTGCGTGCCGCCCTGGTAGAACCCGTTGACCGCGTTCTGCACATCGGTCGGCGACTGGGCCACGCCCTTGGCGTAGTAGACCCAGTTGACCTTCTCGTTCCAGGTGCGCGCACCGGTGAACGGCAGGTCGATGAACCACTCGTTGAAGTCGATGGTCATCGCCTCACGCGGGTAGTACTTGCCGGTGCTGGAGAACACCTGCTTGCCGTCGATGTAGTACGTGACGGTGCCGCCGTAGACCGTCGCCACCAGCGTGTGCCAGCCCTGCAGGCTGCCCATGGTGTCGGTGGTGACCCGGTCCATCGCGTCGGCGCTGTACCAGCTGGTCGTGTACATCGAGTCCGCCGGGCCGCCCCAGCCGCCGTTGGGCAGGTACTCGAAGTCGTCCTCGCTGTAGAGCGAGTTGTCCGGGGTGATCGTGTAGAAGGTCTCGTTCACGTGGTCGCCGTTGGTGCCGGTGGTCGGGGCGTCGTTGAAGTAGACGCGCGCGGCGTAGGTGCCCTCGAAGAACTTCTCCTGCGTGGTGTCGATCTCGGCCTGCTTGGTCCCGGAGGTGGTGCCGTCGGTCGAGGCCGCCAGGTTCATGACGTGCCCGCCCTGCGCGCTGGAGTCGCTGGGGAAGCTGAAGGTGTCCGCCGCCCAGGAGTTCTGCACGCCCGGACCGCCGGCGCCGGTGCGGATCGCCCAGCCGTGGGCGGCCAGGTTCGGGTCGGACGGACCGGAGTAGGAGAAGTCGTCGAACAGCGTCCCGGACGCCGACCCGCCGCCGCCGGAGCTCGGCGAGGTCGACGGGCTGGTGCTCGGTGAGCTGGACGGGCTGGTGGGGGGCGGGTTGCCGCCGGGCGCCGTGCCGGAGACGATCGCGCCGTTGACGGCGAGCGTGATGGTGCCCGTCGAGCCGTACGAGGTCTGCGAGGCGTTGAACGAGTAGTCGTTGCTCTGCTTGACCGGTGCCCAGCCGGCGGCGTTCATCCGCAGCTGCAGGTCGCCGGTCGAGGCGCCGGGCGCCAGGCTGCCGCCGGTGAACCCGACCTCCAGATAGTGGTCCGCGGTCGCGCTCGGGGAGGGCAGGGTGCCGATGGTGCCGGTGACGTTCCCGCAGCCGATCTGCGCCCATTCGCAGGTGAACTGGTAGGACGGCGCCGAGTCGATCGTGAAGTAGTAGCGGATCTTCACCGTCGCCAGGCTCAGCGCCGAGCCGCCGGTGTTGGTGACCTTGAACCAGGGCTCGACCATGTCCGAGCCGGACGAGCCGACGTGGTAGGCCAGCGCCGCCGGCGCGCCGGCGGCGTGCGCCGAGGTGGACAGGACGGCCGCGGTCAGGCCGAAGGCGCCGGCGACGCCGGTGGCCGTGAGGGCCGCGAGCGAGCGGCGGGGGCGGGGGGTGTGGCGCATGTCAGGGAACTCCTCGTGGGGTGGGTGGCTGCCGTGACGGTGCGGTGAGGTGGCCGCCGAGAGGACCATAGGTAACTTCTTGGCGGCGCTGGCGTTCAGAATGCGACCGGGCCACTGGTCTGTCAAGACCTCGCTCCAGGACGCCCGATATGGCCATTTCTGGAGGTCACAGCGGACCTTCGGTCCACTTGTCCCGAGGTCGCGAGGCCGTGCGAGGTGACCATTGACATTACCACTGGGAAAGTGCAAGCATCCGTCGCACCTCGCTCATCTCTTCATCCGACAGAGCTCGAAGGTAAGGATCACCATGCGCATACGCACTTCGGCCGCGCTGGCCGTGGGAAGTGTCCTCGTCCTCGGCGCCACGGCCTGCTCCAGCGCGGCGTCCAAGTCGTCCGGGCCCGCCGGCTCCGGCTCCGGCACGCAGCCGGCCGCCGTGGCCGGGGCGGGCTCCGGCGCCGGCAAGACACTGACCGTCTGGTACATGGACGGCGACCTGTCCGACGCCGCCACCAAGGCCATCAACGACAAGTTCACCGCCGCCACCGGCGCCCAGGTGAAGGTCGCGATCCAGCAGTGGGACGGGATCAACACCAAGATCGCCACCGCGCTGGCGCAGGACAACCCGCCGGACGTCATCGAGATCGGCAACACCGACGTCCCGCTGTTCGCCGCCAGCTCCGGCCTGACCGACATCACCTCGGCACTCCCGCAGCTGCAAGCCGACCAGCACTGGCTCCCCGGCCTCGCGGGCCCTGCCACCGTCGACGGCCACAACTACGGCGCGCCCCTGTTCGCCGGCAACCGCGCGGTCATCTACAACAAGAAGATCTGGGCCGCCGCCGGCATCACCGCCGCGCCGACCACCTTCGCGCAGCTGACCGCGGACCTGGACGCCATCAAGGCGAAGAACACCGCGCCGGACTTCTCAGCCTTCTACTTCCCCGGCCGCTACTGGTACGGCGCGATGCAGTTCGTGTGGGACGCCGGAGGCCAGCTCGCCAGCCAGGCCGGCGGCAAGTGGACCGGCCAGCTGGAGTCGCCGCAGGCCCAGCAGGGACTCCAGGCCTGGAAGACCTTCATCGGCAAGTACTCCGCCGGCGCCTCCCAGGACGTCGACACCACCGCGCCGGACTTCAACACCCTGTTCGCGCAGGGCAAGACCGCGACCATCCTGAACTCGAACGTCAACAAGATCCTGAAGGTCGACCCTTCCCTGACCGACCAGATCGGCACCTTCCCCTTCCCCAGCGCCACCGACGGCAAGACCCAGCCGGTCTTCCTCGGCGGCTCCGACCTCGCGGTCGCGGCCAAGAGCAAGAACCAGGCGCTGGCCCTGGCCTACCTGAAGGCCGCCACGGACCCCGCGGTCCAGGCCTCCGCGATCGTCGGCATCGACCACTGGATCCCCGCCTCCACCGAGGTGATCGACCAGACCATCAGCAGCCTGCCGGACGTCTCGAAGGCGTTCTTCACAGCGGCGAAGACCTCCGTCGCGACCCCAGCCGTCGCCGGCTGGGCGACCATCGAGTCGGACAAGTCCATCAACGACTTCTTCGCCGACATCGCCACCGGCCGCAAATCCCCGGCCGACGCCGCCAAAACCCTGGACGCACACCTGAACCAGGCACTCAACGCCCCGGCGCAATGACCGCGACGAACGTGGAGGCGGTGGTGGCCGCCCAGCGCGCCACCACCGACCAGGCTGCGCGCGACCAGGTCAGGGCAGATCAGCCGCTCGTTGCCCGGGCTGCCTCTGAGCACACGGCCGCGGCCAGAATCGCCGCCCCGCGTGAGCAGGTCTGGGCAGACCGGCCGCTCGCTGCCCGGGCTGCCTCTGAGCACTTGACTCCTGCCCGAGCCTCCGCCGCATCCGGCGAACCAGGAGGGAACCATCTGTGAACGCGCTGCCCACTCACGCGCCCCGGCGCGAGGGCACGCCGCCGACCAGGCCCGCGGCCTCCGCCGCCCCCGATGATCCGGGGGCGGCGGGGTCCCGCCCGCGCCGGCGTCGGCAGCCCCAGCCCTATGTCCTGCTGCTGCCCGCGGTCGTGCTGTTGGCCGCTGTCGTCGGCTATCCGCTCGTGCGGCTCGGCGTCATCTCCACCCAGGGGTTCGGTCTTCGTACCCTGATCACCGGCCGTGCCACCTCCGTCGGCGGCGCCAACTACACCGCGATCCTGCATGACACGCAGCTCACTCAAGTCCTCATACGGACCGTGGTCTTCGCCGCGACGCTCGTCGCCGGCACCGTGGTGATCGGCTTCGGCGCGGCGCTGATGATGGTCGCCGCCGGGCGCCGGCTGCGCGTGGCGATGATGCTCGCGCTGCTCGGTGCGTGGGCCATGCCGACGGTCGCCTCCACGCTGGTCTGGCAGTGGCTGTTCCAGCCCACCTACGGTGTCGTCAACTGGCTGCTGACCCAGCTGCGCGTCTTCGGCGACGTCCGGCAGCACGACTTCCTCGCCGGGACGACCTCCGGGTTCGTCGTGGTCTGGCTGCTCGTGGTGTGGATATCAGTGCCCTTTGTCGCGTTGACCCTTTACGCCGGGCTCAGCCAGATCCCCGGCGACTACTACGAAGCCGCCGCCATCGACGGCGCCGGCTATGTGCGCCGGCTGCGCACCGTCACGCTCCCGTTCCTGCGTCCGGTGCTCATGTTGGTCACCGTCCTGTCGGTGATCTGGGACTTCAACGTCTTCAACCAGATCTGGATCCTCACCAAGGGCGGGCCCGACGGCGCGACCACCACGATCGCGATCTGGTCGTTCACCAAGGCCTTCGCCTCCCAGTCCTACGGACAGGGCGCGGCGATCGCGGTGTTCTCGGTGGTGCTGCTCGCTGTGCTCGTCGGCTGGTGGGTCCGGCGTCTGGTCGTGTCCGGGGAGGAAGCATGAAAGCCAAGGGCCGTAACCGGGTCCTGCTGAACATCGGCGGATCGGTGTTCGTCCTGGTGTGGGCGTTCCCGCTCTACTGGATGGTCAACACCGCCTTCAAACCGCAGCACGACATCCTCACCTCCACCCCGAAGTTCCTGCCGTTCCCGTTGACGCTGGCCAACTTCGCCGACGCCATCGGCAAGCCGCACTTCAGCTCCTATCTCGTCAACAGCCTCGTGGTGACGCTGTCCGTCGTGGTCGTCGCGACCGTCGTCGGGTTCCTGGCGGCGCTGGCGCTGGCCCGCTTCAAATTCGTGGGCCGGCGCGCGCTGCTCGTCACCATCTTCGGCATCCAGATGATCCCGGCGCCGGCGCTGGTGATCCCGATGTTCCTCACCATGAAGAACCTGCACCTGCTCAACAACCTGCTGTCCCTCGGGCTCACCTACACCGGGTTTGTCGTGCCGCTCACCATCTGGATCCTGCGCGGCTTCGCCCAGGGGATCCCGGTCGAGTTGGAGGAGGCCGCCCGCCTCGACGGCGCGAGCCCCGGCCAGGTCATCCGGCACGTCATGCTCCCGCTGCTGGCGCCCGGCATCATCGCCACCTCGATCTTCGCCTTCATCACAGCCTGGAACGACTACATCTACGCCTACGTGATGATGAAGGACGACGCCCACTACACGCTGCCGGTCTGGCTGGCGACCTTCTCCACCAACACCGGCACCGACTACGCGGGCCTCATCGCGGGCTCGACGCTGTTCGCCCTCCCCGCCGTCGTGTTCTTCCTCATCGCGCAGACCAGGCTCACCGCCGGCATGACCGCCGGCGCCGTCAAGGGCTGACCCGAAAGGCCTTCCGTGATAATCCCCCGCCCCGCCGAGTACACCGCGCGCTCCGGCGAGTTCGTCCTGGGACCGGCGTTGAACCTGGCCGCCGGTCCCGGAGCCGAACGCCCCGCCGACCTGCTCGCGGCCTACCTCGGCGCCGGCCGCCCGCGCACCGGCGCCGGCCCGGCCGTCGCCCTCCGCCTCGACGACGGCGCCCACGACCATCCCCACGGCTACGACCTGCTGGTCACCCCGGAACAGGTGACGCTCACGGCGCCGAGCGAAGCAGGGCTCTTCAACGGGGTGCAGACGCTGCGGCAACTGCTGCCCGCGCAGACGCTGTCAGCCGATCCCGCCGTCCCCGCCGACGCCTGGCGCTGGCCCGCCTGCCACGTCCGCGACGCACCCCGCCTGGCCTGGCGCGGCGTGATGCTCGACGTGGCACGGCACTTCATGCCGATCGAGTTTCTCTACCGGCTCGCCGACGAGATCGCGCTGCACAAAATCAACATCCTGCATCTGCACCTCACCGACGACCAGGGCTGGCGCGTCGAGATCGACGGCCTGCCCCGGCTCACCGAAATCGGTTCCACCCGCACCGCATCGATGGTCGGCCGCGCCGGATCCACGGTGTTCGACGGCGTCCCGCACTCCGGCTACTACACCCGCCGGGAGCTCGCCGACCTCGTCGAGTACGCGGCGGCGCGCGGCGTCACGATCGTCCCCGAGATCGGCATGCCCAGCCACACCCGCGCGGCGCTCGCGGCCTACCCGGAACTCGGCAACCACCCCGAGACCGCGCTGCCGGTGTGGACGTCCTGGGGCATCAGCGAGGACATCCTCGCAGTGCACGACGAAGCGCTCGACTTCTGCCAGCACGTGCTGTCGGACGTGATGACGCTCTTCCCGTCCCGGAACATCCACATCGGCGGCGACGAATGCCGGACCGTCCAGTGGGAGGACAACGCCGACGCCCGCCGCCGGATCGAGCAGGAGGGTTTGCCGAACGTCTCCGAACTGCTGGGCTGGTTCCTGAGCCAGATGCACGGATACCTTGCCGAACACAGACGCCGCGCCGTCTGCTGGAACGACGCGGTCGGCGTCGGCAACCTCGACCCGGGGGTGGTCGCGACGGCCTGGCTGAAGCCGGAACACGCCGCGGAGGCGATAGCGCGCGGCCACCAAGTGATCGTCGCCCCGCACGAACACACCTACCTGGACTACCGCCAGACCAGCCACCCCGCCGAGCCGCCCTCGGCGGACGACCGCGTCCTGACCCTCGCCGAGGCCTACTCCTTCGACCCGCTGCCGACCGATCTGTCCGCCCTCGGCGTCGCCGCCTTGACCGACGCCTCCGGCGGACCCGGCGTCCTGGGAACCCAGGCGCAGCTGTGGACCGAGTCCGCACCCACGACCGAGGTTGTCAGGCATCTGCTGTACCCGCGCCTGTGCGCCCTGGCCGAGGGCGCGTGGAGCGACGAGCGCCGCGATCCCGCCGACTTCGCCCGCCGCCTCCAGCACCACCTGCTCCGGCTGGACGCGCTCGGCGCGCTGCCCGCCGCCCGGCCGGACGGCTGGGACCCGGGCGCCGGGCTGTCAATGCCCTGATCGCCGAGCCGAGCCGAACCAAGCTGGCCCGAACCAAGCCGAGCCGAATCGAGCCGTCCCGTCCCGAGCCGAACCGAGCCGTCCCGTCCCGTCCCGAGCCGAACCAAGCCGTCCCGTCCCGACCCGAACCAAACCGCCCCGTCCCGCCCCGAGCGGCGGCCGCGACGACCCGCGCAGCTGGACCCTCAGCTGCGCGCGAACGCCTCGGCGTTGTCCGCAGCCCAGGCGGCGAACGTCCGGGGCGCGTTGCCGGTGACGTCGGCGACGGTGGAGCGCACCGGCGACTCGTCCAGACTCCCCTTGGCGTAGAAGTCGAGGAAGGCGTCGATGTACCGCTGCGGCGTGCCGTCGGCGGCCATGGACTCGCGCGCCTGCTCGTCGGTGAGCCCCACGAAGGTCAGCGGCCGGTCCAGGACGCCGGCCACGATCGCGACCTGGTCGCGGGGGAGCAGCGCCTCCGGACCGGTGGGCAGCAGCACCTCGCCGGCGTACCGGTCCGGGTCGGCGAACACCGCGGCGATGACGGCGCCCAGGTCCGCCGGGTGCAGACAGGCGGTGGCGACGGTCGGGAACGGCAGCGTCACCGTGTCGCCGGCGCGCACCTGGTCCGCCCACCGCAGCGCGTTGGTCATGAACGCCGAGGGCCGCACGACGGTGTGCGGCAGCTTCGACTCCGCCGCCGCCTGCTCGCTGAGCACCATGTACTCGGTGACGGCGTTGCTCATGTCGCCGCTCGCCGCCGACATCCCCGACAGCTGCACGACATGTCCGACCCCTGCTTCGCGCGCCGCCGCGTACACGCCGGGCATGTCCGCGTAGCCGGGCAGCAGGAACAGCGCCTGCGCACCATCTAACGCGGCCGCCAGGCTCGCGGGCTCGTTCAGGTCGCCGATCGCGGTCTGTACCGCGCCGCTGTCGAAGCGCGCCGCGTCCGCCTCAGAGCGCACCACCGCGCGCACCGGCATACCCGCCGCGACCAAAGCCGTCACCAACGAACCACCGACATTGCCGGTCGCTCCGGTGACCACGGTCAAACCACTCATCGATCTCGCCTCCCAGCCGATCTTCACTGACCCCCCGAGAATAGTCAGTGGGCTTACTTAACGAGTCGCTGACGCGTGACCACTTCGTAGTAGGAGAAGGAGCCGGCGCAGTCTGCGCCGGCTCCATCATTCGTCAGAACGTCAGGACGTCAGCAGGTGAGGTTCCCGCCCGGAGTCACGCCGAGCACCCCGGCGATGGATTCGTAGTCGTTGACGCGGTCTTGCATCTCGCCGGTGTTGCCGCCGTTGCATTCGATGTCGTTGATGGCGCGGATGGTGGCGCCGAAGCCGGCTCCGGTTGTCATGGCCTGATGGGAGGTCAGGGAGCCGTTGCCGGTGCCGGTGAACCAGTACCAGATGGCGGTTTTCCAGGAGGTGGCTGGGTCGGTGGCGACGAGGTTGGGGTTGTCGAGGAGGTCGATGCCGAGGGCGTTGCCGGCGGCGTAGTAGTTGAAGTTCCAGGACAGTTGCAGGGGTCCGCGGCCGTAGTAGGCGTAGGTTCCGGCGGGGCAGCCGTAGGATTCGCTGGCGCAGTAGTTGCCGGATTGGTCGATTTCGTTGATGTAGACGAGGCCGCCGGTTTCGTGGTCCACATTGGCCAGGAACGCTGCGGCTTCCTGCTTTTGCACGGTGGCGCTGCCGGTGGTGGCGAACGCGGGGTAGGCACTGAGCGCCGCGACCAGACCGGAGTAGGTGTAGAAGGAATTCCGGTTCGGGAAGATCTGGTTGAACTGCGCTTCACTGACGACGAAGCCGTTGGAGCCGCCTCCACCGCCACCGCCCCCACCACCGCCGCCGGTGCAGGTGTACGGCGACCAGTACCAGGTGCTGATGGTCGGGTCGTAGCCGGGATTGGCGTTGGTGGCTATGTAGAGCCCGCCGTTCGGCGTGTACGTGACGATGGCGCCGACGTTGTAGTACTGCCCGGCGACCCAAGCCGGGTAGCTGCAACTGCTGCCCCCGCCGCCTCCGCCCCCGCTCGAGGAGCACGCACCCTGATCGGCCCAGACGTTCTGGCCGTTGTTGCCGGGGATGTCGCCCTGGGTCCACCACTTCGCGGACCAGTTGTCCCCGTTGTACGACGCGGTCTGCCCGCCGGTGTACGCGACGCCGGAGTTCCACGGCGCGGCGCAGGCGGTCGCGGCGTGGGCCGGCGAGGCGGGCATGGCGATGAGGGTCAGCCCGAGCACGCTGGCCAGAGCAGCCAGCAAGGCTAGGAGCCGCGTGCGTTTCGGTGCGTGAGTAAGGGTCATGAGCCACTCCTCTGTGGGGAAAGGTGTGAGCGGGGTCACTTGGGAGTGAACTGAATTGGTCCAGACCAGTCAAGGGTTTTGCGCAAAATTGGTCCAGACCATACGGGGAATTGGCTGGTGCGAGACGTCTGAAAAACTTCCGCTCTCCGTGCGGAGTTCAAGGAGTACGTCGTCGCGCAGTCAACAGATGATCGCGGCAGCGAGCGTGACGCAGTTCGTGTCGCCGGATGAGCTACTGACCACAGCGGTGTCGCCTGGACAGTCCCGCTAGCTCACGCCGAGCGCCACCCCTCGGGGTTGGAACACGACTCGCGAGATATACCCGAGCCGGTCTCGGGCCACGAGCCGTACTTCTCGTGGTGAAGATGCGCGAAGAAGTAGCACATCTCCTCGAGTTCGTCGTCGGGCGTCGCGGCATTCGGGTCGGCGAGGACCGCGTAGTACTTCTCCCGCCCCGAGGCGACTATCAGGCCGCGTGCATAGAGGAATCCGTCGTCCGAGCCGTCGGTGACGGCGTGGATGTCGGCGCGGTCGACGTCGTAGAGCTTGCGCTCGACGACCCGGTCGAGGTCCGTGAGTTCCTCGGACGACATGCCTTCGCAGAGTTCTGTCAGAACTTTCACGAAAGCCTCTCTCGAGTCCCCGGCCTTCGACCACGCCTGCGCCAGCAAAGACCAGAGGCGGTCTTCTTCTTCGCCGGTGGGTAGTCGCGGCCCGCCGAGCTCATCAGTCGTCATAGCGAGGGACCATAGACCCGGGTGCCGACACCGTCGGCTTGCGGTAGGAGCCCGGCGGCGATCCGAAATGCCGTTTGAACGCCTTGGCGAAGGCGAATTCCGAGGTGTATCCCGTGCGCTGCGCGATCGTGTTCACCGTGCTCGGAGATTCGCGCAGCAGCCGGGCGGCGGTGGCCATCCGCCAGTTGGTCAGGTAGGTCAGCGGCGGTACGCCGACCACCGCGGCGAACCGTCGGGCGAACGCGGCGCGGGACAATCCGGTTCGGGCGGCCAGTGACTCCACGGTCCAGGGGTCGCCGGGGGCGTCGTGGATCGCCTTCAGGGCTGGGGCGATCGCGTGGTCGGTCAGCGCGGCAGCCCATCCGCAGGTCTGGTCCTTCGGCAATTCGGCGTACCAGGACCGGAGGATGTGCAGCAGGAGCAGGTCGACGAGAGCGGTGACGATCGCGTCCGAACCCGGCTGCGGTGAACGGAATTCGGCGCACAGCTGGTCGATCGCTGAGCGCAGCACCGGATAGCGCCCTGGGGCAGCGGGCAGGTGGATGATCTCCGGCATGTTGGTGAACAGGGGATGCCGGTGGTCTGCGTCGATCTTGTACGCGCCACACACCAGCACCGTGCGCGGTCCGGGTCCCTCGACGGTGAACTGGCCGATCGGCGAGGAGTCGTCCAGCCGGTGCGGGGCGAAGTCCATCGGCTCGGGGTGCGGCGTGTCCGGGTCGCACATCGTGTGGCCACTTCCGCGCCGCAGGAAGACGATGTCGCCGGGTCCGAGCGCGAGCGGCTCGCCCTCCGGCCGCAGCAGGCGGCAGCGTCCCTCCATGACCACGTGGAAGCTGGCGCCCGAGATGGGCTGGTACTTCAGAGCCCACGGGCCGTGCGCGTCGGTGCGGGTCACCATCGGACGGCCCGTCCGCAGGACTTCGAGGGTGTCGCTCAGGATGTCCATGCCACCACCGTAGTCGCTCCCGTTCGAGACGATAAGACAAAGAACCGAGACTTCCTGTCATTCACCGTCTTGCTCCCCGAGGCATACGTTCCTGTCATGTCTGAATCTGAATCTGCGGCTGCGGCTCTGTCCGCATCCGTGTCCGGCAAGAAGATCGTGATCATCGGCGGCACCTCCGGTATCGGCTTCGCCCTGGCCCGGCAGGCGGTGGCGGCGGGTGCGGACGTCGTGATCGCCTCCAGCAACCAGGACCGCGTCGACGCCGCCACGGAGCGGCTGGGCGACTCGGCGCAGGGACGCCGCCTGGACGTCGCCGACGGCGCGGCCATCGCAGCCTTCTTCGACGAGATCGGCGAGTTCGACCACCTCGTCTTCACCGCGGGCGAATCCCTGCTCCTCAAGCCGGTGAGCGATACCAGCGCGCAGGAGGCGAGGACCATCTTCGAGCGCCGTTTCTGGGGCGCGTTCCTGTCCGCCAAGTACGCCGCGCCGCACCTGCGCGAAGGCGGCTCGATCACCTTCAGCTCCGGCACCCTCGCGACCCGCCCCGCGGCCGGCACAGCGGTGACCGCCGCCGTCACCGGTGGTATCGAGTCCCTGAGCCGTGCCCTGGCCGTGGAGCTCGCTCCGCTGCGCGTGAACGTGATCCGGCCGGGCGTGATCCGCACCGAGCTGTGGGACGGCAGCGTCCCGGACCCGGACGCCTTCCTTCGGGAGTCCGGCTCCGCACTGCTCACGCGGCGCGTCGGCACCGCCGAGGAGGCAGCGGGAGCGTACCTCTTCGCTCTGTCCAACCCCTACGTCACCGGCAGCACGCTCACGATCGACGGCGGCGGCGTTTTGGTGTGAGTCAGCTGCGGGGCGGCAGGTTGTGCAGACGGACCTCGCCGAGCCGGCCATCCGCCAGCTCGGCGGTCAGGTAGGTGGCGTACGGCTGCCGGCGGCGGTCGGTCGGCGAGCCGGGATTGAGCAGCCGCATGCCGTTGGAGGCGTGGCTGTCCCAAGGGATGTGGCTGTGCCCGAACACCAGGACGTCGGTATCAGGGAACTGCGCTGCACACCGCTGCTCGCGTCCCTTGGCCGAACCGGTCTCGTGCACCACCGCGAACCGGCACGACTCAAGCTCGACCCGCGCCACCGAAGGAAGCCGCTCCCGCAACGCCGGACCATCGTTGTTGCCGTAGACCGCGACCAGCCGCCGCGACCGCTCCTGCACCAGGTCGAGTGTGGCGACATCGACCCAGTCCCCGGCGTGGAACACCACGTCGGCGGCGTCCACCTCGTCGAGCAGTTGCGCGGGCAGAACCCGGGCACGTTTCGGGACGTGCGTGTCCGCGATCAAGAGCAGGCGCATTCGGGTCTCCTTCGGAATCCTGCTTGACCTGGACAAATGGGGGTACACGCCGAACAAGAGACCGATATTCACAAATCACGGCATGGGAGAGGAGCTACTGGTCATGGCTAGTATCGCTCCGCAGGAACCGGATCCTGCCGGGGGCGCGCCCGTGCCCGACACCGGCGAGACCCCGACCGAACCCCAGCACCCGCCGTTGCCGGGACGCACGCGCCTCGGCGGGCTGTGGGTCGTTCTGACCGCCGGCGCCGTGGTCCTGGTCCTGTTGCTGGTGTTCATCCTCCAGAACGACCAGCACGTCCAGATCCACCTGTACGGCGCACACTGGAACGCACCGCTCGGCGTCGCGCTGCTGATGGCCGCGGCGCTGGGCGTGCTGCTCGTCGTGGTGCCGGGAGCCGGACGGATCATCCAGTTGCGGCGTGCGGCGCGCAATCTGCACCAGGACCGGGAGCGCCTGCTGGATCAGGTCCCCCAGGAGCCTCAGACACCGCAGACGCAGACGTCGCAGACGCCCCAGACACCGCAGACGCCCCAGACACCGCAGACGTCGCAGGGACCCCAGCCGTCACAAGTCCCGCTCCCGCAAGCGCCCCGCCCTCCGCAGCCTGAAGTCGGGACGCCTGAGGCTCCTGCGCCGCGTGAGCAGTAGCCTTCCACCTGCCTTCCAGCCGATGGCCGCGCCCCACCACCTTCTGGAGCTGCGCAGTCACTGAAACGGGCGAATCATGACCATATGGCTGTGATTGTGATCATCCTCATCCTGGCGATCATCTTCGGCGTCCTCGGCGCCGTGGTGAAGGGCCTGCTGTGGCTCCTGGTCATCGGCATCGTCTTGTTCGTCGTCGCCGCCATCGTCGGCGGCATCAGGTCCCGAAGCGGCTCGCGCAGCAGGTGACCCCGACTCCGACCGCCACGCCTCGCCGTCAGCGGCCGGCGGCGAGACGGAGCGGCTTGGAGCGCGGGCCGACTCGTTCGCCGCGGGCCGGGGCGACGTCGAATTCGTAGACGTGCCCGGCAGTCAGTCCCTGAGCCAGCCAGTGGTCGCCGAGCACCGGGATCGGTCCCTCAGTGCGCGGCTCTCCGAGCGTGACGTCGCGGAGTGCGATCCGATAGGCCGAAGCTCCGCGCACCCGATTCCAATCCAGCATGACGTCCGCGTCGCTGTGGACTCGCGCCGTGACGATCGTCGGTTCGGACAGCGGGATCTCCCGCGGATGCGGCAGAGGCGGCTGCAGCGGTTCGCGTCCGACTCCGAACTGGCGCAGCGCGTCGGCGAAGGCGCGTGCCATGGCCAGCTCTCCGGCCGGGTTCGGGTGGATGCTGTCGTAGGTGTCGGTATCGGGATCGAAGCCGGTGTGCACGTCCACCAACGCGATGGGGGAGCGGTCCGTGGAAAGGGCGTTGAGGGCGGCGGGGAGCTTGGCGTTGTATTCCTTGATGCTCTTGCGGAACCAGGCGTTTCCCCACGTCGTGGTGCCCGCTATGTTCGCGACGAGGAAGGTCGCCTCGGGTGCGGCGGCGCGCGCTTCGGACACGACCGCGGCCAGGTCTTCCAGCGTCTGCTCCGGCGGTCCGACCACCGCGAGGTCGTTGAATCCCAGCTGGACCAACAGGAAATCCGGGCGGTCGGTGGCGACGTGGTCGCGGACCGAGTCCTTGGCGGCGTTCGCGGTCCATCCGGGCCGCGCGCAGTGCCCGCCCTCGAATGAGCCTTCCCGATACGGACCGGTCATGGGATTGGCCACGCCCGGGCCGGTGGGTACCGGACGTCCCTCCACGAGCGCCAGCAGCACCGGGTCGTCGTACATCGAGAACGTCCCGGTGTGCGGGCCGACGAACTCCGCGGGTGTGCCGGTGCGCTGGAGGTGCTGCGCCAGCTGCCAACGCCAGGTGTAGTCGTCCTGCATCCCGCTGGCGAGCGAATCGCCCAGAACCATGATCCGAGGGGCGCTCACGAATCTCCTTCCGCCGTCAGGGCGTGCGGGCGCCTTGTCCCGCCGTCCCTCGCGCTCAGGTGGCGGGGTCCGGGTCAGGAGCGGCGTCGGCAACCGGTCCGATCTCCGTGAACAGGCTCCTGATGCCCGCGAGGTCCAGCACCCGGAGGACCGGGTCGGACGGCGCCGCGATCGCGATGTCACGTCCATTGCCGGCCGCGCGCTGCATCGCGTGCACCAGAACACGGAGTCCCATAGAGTCTAGAAAAGTAATCCGTGAGCAGTCGATGACCAGATCCGTCGAGGCGTCCCAATACTGTTCGACGTCCGCCTCGAAGCGCCCATGAACGGCGAGGTCCACGTCGCCGGCGACCGTGAGCACCACACGGTCGGCGATCTGTCTCACTGTACAAGAGAACTCCATGGCCGGCTCCTAGTTGTCGACCCCTCCGGCGTGGAGCCGCCGACGGTGGCGGCACAAGCTTTGGTCATCGCCGACACCTCTGTCAACCGATACATGAATTACTTCTCGTGTTTTTTGCTTCGTGGGTAAGCTGTCCCGGTGACGAAGCTATCGGCTGGGAGCGCACATGGATCCTGAAGCACATTCTCTACGGACGTCCGCCGGCATCGAGACCGGGTCCGACCTTGACGGCGAGGCGGGGACCGAGGCGGAAACCGTGGTGATCCAGGTACCGGCTGACGCCGACTATCTGCCCATCATCCGGTCGGCGAGCGCCCACGTCGCGACCAAACTCGGGTGCACCCTCTCGGAGGTCGCCGACCTGCGTCTGGCGGTGGACGAGGCGTGCGGTCTCCTCCTTCGTCATACCGTCCGGGACGGGGACGCGACCGACGGTGCCAACAGCGTCGGCGACTTGGTGTGCCGCTTCATACTCGAGGGCTCGTCGCTGCGTGCGGTGCTGAGTCGTCAGGCGCGTAATGTCGCGTCGCCGCAGAGTGATGAGTTCGGGTGGACGATTTTGTCCGCATTGGTCGATGACATTGTGTGGCGGGTGGACGGTCCGACGGTGCACGTGGAGATTCTGAAGCGTCGTACGGGCGGGAAGTGATCTGTGAACACGCCTGCCGAACCGGGGGATTACACCCGCGAGCGCGCCGCGGCCAGGACCGCGTTGGTGCGTTTGCGGCGGATGGCTCCTGATGATGCCGAATATGAAGGGCTGCGGGAGTTTGTCATCGGGGAGTACATGTCCTATGCCCGGTATGTGGCTGGCAAGTTCCGCCAGCGTGGGGAGTCCCAAGCCGATCTGGAGCAGGTGGCCTATCTGGGGCTGGTCAAAGCGGTCGACAACTTCGACCCGGACTATGGTGCGGCGTTTTTGACGTATGCCACGCCGATGATCGCCGGTGAGGTGCGGCGTCATTTCCGGGACACCACCTGGGATGTGCATGTTCCTCGCCGGGTGCAGGAGAACGCGTTGGCGGTGCGGGCTGCGGAGCGGGAGCTGACGCAGCAGTTGGGGCACGCGCCGAGTGCGGCGCAGATCGCCGAGCGGCTGGATCTGTCGGCCGATGAGGTGGCCGAGGCCTATGAAGCCAGTGCTGCACATCACACCGCTTCGCTGGATGTGCCGGTGGCGATGGCCGACGGTGACGGCGCCAGCATGGGCGAGCTGATGGGTGATGAGGACCCGGGCTTCGAGCTGGTCGTGGATCGGGAGGCGCTCAAGCCGCTGCTGGCCGAATTGAGTACCCGTGACAAGCGGATTCTGCTGATGAAGTTCTTCCGCAACATGTCCCAAGCCCAGATCGGCGCCGAACTCGGCGTCTCCCAGATGCAGGTCTCCCGCCTGCTCTCCCAGATCCTCGGACGCCTGCGTGATCAACTTGAGACCGACCACTGACCGAAACCTCGCCCACCTGTTCGTTTAAGGCGCACCAAAGCGGTAATCCGTGGTCAGTCGTTCATGGTGAGGTGAGAGCGTGAGCAGGCTTCCGTTTGCTGCTCAGACCCTCGATACGGCGGAACCCTTCCGCCACGAGGCGTTTCTGTACTCGGGTGATGAGCATTTCCTGGCGGGCACGACCGCGTTCGTGACCGCCGCGCTGGACGTCGGCGAGGCCGTGCTGGTCGCGGTCGTCGAGCCGCGTGCCACGCTGCTCCGGCATGCCCTGGGCCGGGACGCCGACCGCGTGGAGTTCCTGGACCTCACCCGCGCCGGCCGCAACCCGGCGCGGATCATCCCGGCCTGGCAGGACTGGGTCGACCGGAACGCCGCCACCGCCAAGGGCTTCCGCGGCATCGGCGAACCGGCCTGGGCCGGCCGCACGCCGAGCGAGATCGCCGAATGCCAGCACCACGAGAGGCTGCTGAACACCGCCTTCGACGACGGCCCGGGCTGGTGGCTGCTGTGTCCCTACGACCTCGACGTCCTGCCCGCGCCGGTCATCGAGCACGCGCACGGCAGCCACCCCAGCGTCGTCGCCCAGGACACCAGAGCGCGCAGCGCCACCTACCCCCAGGCCGGGCTCGCCCACCCCGTGTTCGACGAACCGCTGGAGGAGCCGACCGGTCCGGTGTGGGAGCTCGTCTTCGATCTGGCGAGCCTCAAGGACCTCCGGGACCACGTCGCGGAGTTCGCCGAGCCGGTGGTGAGCGCCCAGGACGTGGACAACGCCGTCCTGGTGGTGAGCGAGCTGGCGGCGAACAGCATCAAATACGGCGGCGGCGCCGGCGTGCTGCGGCTGTGGCGCGACGTCGCGTCCCTGGTCTGCGAGGTGCGGGACAACGGTGTGATCACCGATCCGCTGGCCGGCCGGCGCCGACCCACCGGGCTCGGGGGGAAAGCCGGACTGTGGATCGCGAACCAGGTCTGCGACCTGTTACAGATCCGGTCGGCGCCGGGGCTGGGGACTGTGGTGCGGGCTCGGCTCGGGGGCGCGGGCGCGGCGTGATGCCCTGGTGTTCTGACGCCAGCCGGGTGTCGCCTCCGCTGCTGCTCCGTTGTGACTCCAAGCGGCGCCGCGAGCGTTTTGCCTAGCTGTCGATGAGGAGATGGAACGCCTCACGGCAGCGAAGCAGCTGCTCGCGCAAAACCTCCTCGGCGGGAGCCGGGGCTGCCGGGTCCATCCCGGGCCGCTTGACCGCGTCGGTGATCTCGCCGATCTGCCGCGTGATGCTCTCGGCCAACGCGGCGATCAAGCGCTCGGCGGCCGTGACGGCGCCCTCCGGGTCGCTGGCGAACCCGGTCTGCACCGAGCTCCATTCGGCGAGGAACGCGGCGCGCTCCTCGTCGTCGAGCAGCGACGCCTCGCGCGGTCGGGCGGCGCGGCCGTCACCGGTCGCCTCGCCCGCCCCGGTCGCTGTGTGGACGTCGAAGGCGTTCGTCGGGGCGTCCATGGAACCTCTTCCTTGTCGTGCTGCTTCGTCGGGTTCTATCGGGCTGCTTGTCTGGCTCGCCGGTTCAGGACTCGCGCCCGCGACCGCTGACGGCGTCCCGGACCCGGTCCACGACCCCGAGCACCGGGGCGGTGAGATTGCCCGGCGGGGTGTCGGGAGCGGCAGGATGCGGCCGGGTCGGGGCGATCTTCTTGCCGGTCGTCACCATCTTGCCGATCGCCACGAGATCCTCGGCGGTGCAGACGGATCGCAGCTGGGGGAACAGGATCTGTTCCTCCTCGGCGATGTGCGCGGTGACCGCCTCGACGAGGCGCCGCAGCGTCGGCTCGAACGGCTCGTCGCCGGGCTGCATCCCGTGGAGTTCCTTCAGCGTCAGCTCGACCTGTGCGTGCTCGCGGATCTCCCGATCGGCCAGCTCCGCGCCGCCGTCCACGTTGAGACGCACCGCCGGGTACAGGAACTGCTCCTCGACCGTCGCGTGCCGGACGAGTTCGATCGTGGCCCGGTCGACCAGCGTCTTACGCTGCTTCGGATCGGCGCTGTCCCGCGTCCTGTCCAGCTCGTCGAAGAGCGCCCGGACTTCCCGATGGTCGTGGGTGAGCACGGCGATGACGTCGTCGTGGTCGTTCTCGGTCACTGAGGTCGCTCCTCCCGCATCGCTGCGTCTCCGCCGCCTCGTCGGAGCCGGGGGAGCCCTCCCGGTGTCCAGCCGGATCGGGGGTAAACGTGCGCGTCGCGGCGCTCGGGGAGACGACCTCGGGTGTTGACACGGGTTCTGATGGGAGCGGCTCAGGCCGGCGGTGTCGCGGATGAGGCGGCGCGGACGCCGCAGCCGGTTCGCATTCCAAGGCAATCAGGTCTCGTACTTGCGCCGCGGTCGGACGCCGGGTGGGCTCGCGGCGCAGCATCGCGGCGAGCAGCGCACGCCAGCGCGGCGTCAGACCCGCCGGGATCCGTGGCGACCGGTTGACCACGCTGGCGATCCGCTCCAACGCCGGACCGGGGTACTCCGCCTGTGCGGTGAGCGCTTCCAGCAGGACCAGCCCGAGCGAGAACACATCCGAAGCCGGCATCGGGCCGACGCCTCGCGCCTGCTCCGGCGCCATGTAGCCGGCGGTCCCGACGACCAGGCCGTCGGCGGTGTGGATCGATGCGTTCCACGCGTGCGCGATCCCGAAGTCGGCGAGGTAGATCCCGCCGTCGGGCTCCACCAGGACGTTGGCGGGCTTCAGATCGCGGTGGACGATGCCCTGCGCGTGGATGTGCGCCAGCGCGTCGGCCAGGGCGGCTCCGACCCGCGCGACCTCCGGCGGCGGCAGCGGTCCGCGCCCGATGACGCGTGCCAGATCCTCGCCGTGGATCAGAGGCATGACGAGGTAGCGCCACGCGCCGTCGCGGCCGGCGTCCCACAGCGGGACGAGGTTCGGATGGCCGACCGCCGCGAGCAGCCGCGCCTCCTCGGCGAAGCGCCTGGCGAATTCCGGCCCGCACTCGCCGGTCTTGAGGATCTTGACCGCGACCGGCCGCCCCAGGTGGACGTCGGTGGCTTCGTAGATCTCGGCCGCGCCGCCCAGCCCGACGCGCTCACCGAGCCGATAGCGGTTCCCGAGCAGGGGCTGGCTCACAGCGGTAAGGCTCACAGCCGCCCGATAACCGCGATTCGGCGCTTCACACGTCCGTGAGTGCTTCGGGTGGCTCGGGTGACGCGAGGGACGCCTGGGGGATGGCCAGCGGATCGGACGCCATCGGATCACACGCCATCGGATCAGACGCCAGCGGGATCGCCAGCGGATCGTCGGCCAGGGGGGTGCCGGTCAAAGAGGCGACGCCGGTGAGGAGTTCCAGGAACGGTCCCACCTCCAGACCGTCCTGAGCCGAGTGCCGGAACGGATTGCCCGTGTGCAGTACGTAACGGGTACGCCGCCCGATCCGGAGACGCTCGACATATCCGGCACGCTCGAGATCGGCGATGATCGCCTGCGTGGCCCGCTCGGTGATCCCGATGATCGCACTGATGTCCCGTACCCGGGCCTGCGGATTCCGCGCGATCTCGACGAGGACGTGCCCGTGAGAAGTGAGTAGCGTCCACCGTCGACGTTCGTCTGCCTCCTCCATCCTTCCACCCTATCCCCGCGGCTATGGAACGAGGTTGACGCCCTAGGGCCGTTTCATACCGCGCGCTGGGGTTACGAGGGCCCTTCACGAAGATGCACCCGCCGCGAGAAGGGACTCACCATGAGTGTCGGTGACAAGGCCAAGCACACCGCCGAGGACGCGAAGGGCAAGGTCAAGGAGGCTGTCGGCAAGGTCTCCGGCAACGAGCGCATGCAGGCCGAAGGCCAGGCCGACCAGGCCGAGGCACACGCCGCGCACGCGGCCGACAAGGCGAAGGACACGGCGAAGAACACCGGCCAGGAAGCCAAGGGCAAGGTCCGCGAAGTCGCCGGCGCCGTCACCGACGACGAGAGCGCCGAGGCCAAGGGCAAGGCCGAGCAGCTCGCCGCCAAGGCCAAGCAGCACCTCAACAAGTAACGACACGCCGACCGGCCCCGGGCGCACCGCCCGGAGGGCCGGTCTGTTCAGATACAGATTCTGGTCAGACCCGGACTCTGTGCAGATTCAGATTCTGTGCGGACTCGGATTCTGTTCAGATGCAGATCGTGAAAGACGAGAAAGACTCCGACAGCTGCGATGACCACGCAGCTGTCGAAGCCTGTCTAAGCGGCCTGCGGCCGCTTCTGTCGCCTACTCACCGAACTTGCTTGGTCGCCAGACCGTCTTGCTTGTTCACCAGGCCGGTCAACTCATCCCGACCGCCCGACCGGCGTCTTCATCCCTCGGTGTCGTCCTCAGCCGGGCTGCCGCTCTCATCGCGCTCATCGCGCCGCCCCACCTCGAACGACACCGTCTTCCCCACCTCGTCGGCGGCCACCCGCAGCCGGTCGACGGTGAGCTCCACCATCTCCAGCCCGCGCCCGCCGAGGTCGCCGGCCGTCGCGTGGCGGACCTTCGGCAGCCGGGTGGAGCGGTCGGCGATCTCGCAGCGCGCGCTGGTCGCGCAGATCTGCGCCGCGACGGTCACCGGTCCGGCGCCGTGCACCACCGCGTTGGTCGCGATCTCGCTGTAGGCGAGCACCAAGCGGTCGGTGTCCTCGCACTCGCCCCACGCCTCGGTCGCCGCGATCGCCAGCCAGTGGCGGGAACACGACACATCCGCCGGCGTGCCGGGGAACGACCATGACAGGGAATTGACACGCGACCGGTCGGGCTGCGCACGTTCCGGGCGCGCACCGTGTTTCCGGCGGACCGTCCTGCCTGTGTCGAACGGTTCGGTGCCGCGGGATTGCTGCATGGCGCTGCCTCCGCATTGTCATTGTCGTCGTCGTCAATCCTTCGCAATGTCCCCGATCCACACGTCTAAACAGCCACCTGTGGCCCGATGGCGACAGGACGTTGATATGGCGCCACTGACGCGCGTCGGCCGCCCGCGACCGTTTGGCATGGGAAGGCGCGGATATAGCGGTTTTGACGGCCTGTATAAGTAAGGAGGACACGATGACCGCTTGGTACCGCGTCTACCCGGGCTCGGCTCTGCCACGTCGTCTCACCACCGCCGACGTCGACTACCTCGACACCGCGGTCCGCCGCGCCTACGGCGTGTTCGTCGACGACCCGGCGACCGGCCTGGAACTGGCCCGGGCCACGGCGGCGAGCGTCCTGACCCGGCGCGGCTTCGACGCCGACGAGGTCCTGCGCCCCTACCGCGCCTCCCCGGCGTCCGACCCCGGGGAGATCCTGCAAGCACTGACCTCGCTGGCCGCCGCCATCGACCGGATCGCGGTCGACGGTGTCTAGCCCGAGCCGCCTGCTCAGCCGGCGGGCTTCCCGAGATGTCGGATCAACCGCGCGGCCTAGCCGAGCAGCCCGTGATATCCGTGCGCTGCCTAGCGTTGCTCGCATGGACCACCCGCCGCGTACCCGTCCCGCCACCCGCCGCCTGACCGCCGTCGCCGCGATCCTCGGCGCCGCCGCCCTGGCCGCCGGCTGCGGTTCGGGATCGTCGGGGTCTTCAGGCGCCTCGGGGTCGCCGTCCCCGACCGATGCCCAGGGCCAGGTCTCGTCGGCGCTGTCCCAGGCCGGGCAGTCCGCGTCCTCCGCACTGTCCTCGCTCGGCTCGCAGGCCGGCGGAGCCGTGTCCTCGGCGGTCTCGCAGGCGTCGGCCTCCGCCTCCTCGGCGCTGGCCCAGGTCAAGGACGGTATCGACGCCACCGCCGACGTCCAGGTGGGAGCCGTCACCACTGATTCCGACGGCCGCGCCACCGCCCAGCTCACCGTGAAGAACCCGACCTCTGACCAGCACGACTACACCATCTCGGTCTCGTTCAAGAACAGTGGCGGCACGCTCCAGGACATCGCGGCGGTGTCGGTGGACGCCGTCCCCGCCGGCGGCACCAAGACCGCGACCGCGCGCAGCAACCGCTCCCTGTCCGGCGTCACCGCCGAGGTGAGCATCGCGCTGCGGCACTGAGCCGACGATCCACGACTGTACGGTGGACAGCCCCCCGTTCCTGTGCGAACGTCGAGTCGTTCTCGACACGCACGGGTGAGGCCGACGAGGGAGGCATCGTGTCCGTCGGGTGGGAAACGACGACGCTGTTGCGAGTGGCAGACCAGGCCCACGTCAGATCCGAGCCATCGGGCGACGGCCGCGAGACTCAGGGACTCATCGAGTGTCCCAGTTGCCATCGGGTCACCGACTGGCTGATAGCCGCGATGGGAATGCGCGTAGACGTAGCGTGCCGCTGCGGAAACCGATGGGAAATCCCTACAACCCTCCAGCACGTGGTCGCGATGGCCGAAAGCCAACCCATCGACCCCCAGTGGACTTGCCTGGACGACGCCCGCCGCGCCCTGGGCTTCACCCGCCACGCCGACACCACCAGAGGCCGCCGCCGCCGGCGCCACCGCCGAAGCAGCGACTAGAGACGCCCGGAACAGAAAGCCCGCTACAGCTCCGCAACCAGCGAAGCAGGAGCACCAACGAGTCCCAATTTCTGCGCAGCCAGCACGGTCTGCAACCGATCCGCCGTCCCGAGCTTGCGGTAGATGTTCTGCAGATGCTTGTGCACCGTGCGCTTGGAGCACTTCAAACGATGAGCGATCGCATCGGCGGTCAGCGACTGCGCGAGCAGTTCGAGCACATGCCGTTCGCGCCGCGTCAGGATAGTGGTGTCGGCTTCCAAGATCGGCGAACCAGAATCCTGTCTCGCCGCAGCCAGACAGCTGCTGATCGACCTCTTCACCGCCGCCGACGCCAACGGCGCCAGCGTCGCCAGCAGCGAATGGTGCCACGAAGCGTTTCGGTGCGATGTGCCGAGAAGGTACAACTGCGAGGTACCGGCCGGCGCCGGAACGGGCATCGACAGGTACGTCTCGCAACCGATCGCCTCGCGCACCAGGTCGTCCCACCGCGGCGACCACGCGACGTCGGACCGGACGGTGCGCCGCGGAGCCAGAATGCGCTCGTCGCGCGTCCTGGCGTAGTGCGTCACCAGCGGATGCCGGTCCAGGAGCGGCCAGACGCCGTCATGCCGGCACTCGGCTTCGGAGCAACCCGTCTGAGCCCAGACGTCGTCCCGGCTCAAGACGATCGCGCCGGGCTCCACCGAGAAGTGCTCCGCCAGATGCGACCGCATCGACTGCATCGGCTCGACCTGGTCGGCGGTCTCCACCAGGAACACCGCAAGGTCCAGAATCTTCGCCAGCTCGCTTCGCGACAGCTCCGAAGTCGACACTGATCTTCCTCCCCCGACCCGAGCGCCCGCCGATGATCAGCAGGCTGAGGCGCTCAGAATATTCACTCGCGTCCTAAATGTACCTCCGCTGTTCCGCTCACCGGAACAGCCGGCTCGGCAGCGGTGACCGCGTGGGCCTCTGCCAGCGCCGTCGTCCGCCGGAACGCCGGCGCCAGAGTGATGACCAGCACGACCGCGAGCACTGCGGTGTCCAGCCCCAACGCGACGCGCGTGGAGTAACGCTCAGCAAGAAAACCGTTGAGCACAGCCGCGAACGGATACAGGCTGCCGCCGATAAGGAAGAGCGCTCCCTGTGCTCTGCCGGTCAACTCGGTCGGCACCAGCGCGTAGACCCGGACGTTCTTCGGAATCACCACGATCGGACCCAGCAACGCGACCCCGGCGAAGCACGCAGCGATGACAACCGGCTCGCCGACCACCGCGGCGCCCAGCGCGAGCAGGACGATCCCCAACGTGACGCTCCTGATGAGCCCGTCCTCGTTCACCTCCCGAAACCGAGGCGCGAGCGCAGCGCCGACCATGCTGCCCACCGCCGACAGAGCCAGCGCCGGACCCAGCAGGCGCCCGTGATGCTCGCCGCCCACCGCAACCACCACCACGAAACCAAGACCGGCGGTCCCGAAGTTCATCAGCGCCGACCACACCATCAGGATCATGAGATACCGCGACCGGCGGACGAACGCGAGTCCGACGACGAGATCCTTGCGCAGCGTGAACTCCTCGTCCCTCCCGCCGCCCCCGAGCGGTCTGCGCACGAACAGCACCAGCACCAAGCTCGCCAGATAGCTCGCCGCATCGACCGCGAACGGCACAGCGGAACCAGCCGCGAACAACAGCCCGCCCACCAACGGCCCCGCCAGCTGCGTCGCAGAGCCCTGCATCTGCGCCAACGCCATCGCGGTGGCGCGCCGCGGCTCCGGAACGACCTCCGGCATGGCGGCCATCGCCGCGACGTTGGCCGCCGCGCTGAACACCCCCTCCGCCGTCAGACAGACGATCAGCCACGCCACGACATCCGCCGACCGGTCCACCGCGACCACGGTCAGCACCGCCATCACCACCGCCCGAACAGCGTCGGCGGTCAGCAGTACCGCACGCCGCGAGAGCCGGTCGGCGATGACCCCGCACGGCAGCTGCACCGCGAAGAACACGACGAACCGGCAGGTCGCGACCACCCCTGCGAGCCGCGGCGAACCGGTTTGCCGCAGAACCAGCAGCGGGACGGCCAAAGCAGTGAACTGCGACCCGAACGCCGAGAGCCCCGCGCCGATCCACAGCCGCCGGAAGTCCAGGTCGCCGAGCAGCGCCCGCACCGGCCGGTCAGCCATCGCGCTGCTCCCACCAGCGCCCGACGATTGCCGCCGCCTCATCCGGTCCCGGCATGACCAGGCTGTCCACGATGCGCCGCTTCCACATCTCGTACGCCTCGCCGGGCTGCGGATCGACGACCACATGCCCTTCGGCGCGCAGTGCGCTGACATGCGTACCGGTCGTGCCCCGGCGCCACATGACCTGATTCATGCTGGGAAAGAACAGCGTCGGCGGCTCAGCCATCAGCAGAACGGTCTGCGCGGGCGTTCCCGCCAGTCCCAACGCCGCGGAAGCCAGCATGTTGGCGGTGGTCGGCAGCACCACCACGCCCCGTGACCGCAAAGCGAATTCCGTCGGGTTCAACCGCGGATCCTCGCTGACGAAGCACTCGTCGGCGTACCAGTGCACGGTGTCCGGCGAGACGAACCGCTGCGCGGAGTACGTCAGCAGAACCCTGATGGGGTCCTCGCCGATCTGCCGCCGAATCCGGGACAGGTATTGGGTCAGCGACAACGCGGCGCTGGAACCGCACACGATCACCGACAGGGCCCTGTCATGCACGATGGCCGTCCAGGAGGTGGTCGACCGTGAAGTTGAAGTCGCCAGAAGTCCGCTCCAGCCGGTCCAGGACGAGCGCGATCCCCGCGCTGCCGGTGGCGTAGTCGGTGCTGAACCGCACCAGAGACTCGCCAGGGAAGGCCACGCCTTCCGGTTGCAGGCTCGCCAGGCTACGGATCGCCCCGCAGATGCGGCTCGCGTTCTGCCGGTACTCCGGCGCGTCGAGCAGTTCGGCGTAATCGAGCGCCACGTTCGCCATTCCCGCCATGCCGTTGAACAGCGCCGGGCTGACGCTGATCCCGGCGACGCGCGAGCGCATCAGCTGGTCCAGCACCGCGCGCAGCCGGGGATCGCCGGTGACGCGGCAGAACCGGATCAGCGCCGTGCCCATGCCCGCGGCGCCCCGCGACCAGTAGGGCGTGGACGTGCCGCCGCCGACCCGCTGCGGGAAGGACAGCATGACCTCGTCGTGCTCGATGGCCTGCGCGAGGTCGTATTCGAGGGCGCGCCGACCGATCCGGAGGTATCGCTTGTCCCCGGTCACGCAGAACAAGGACAGCAGGAAGGTCGCGATGCCGGCCGACCCCCGGTCGTAGCCGACCGACCGGAAGTTCTGGCCGGCGACCGGCCAGTGCAGTCCCTGACCGTCGTCCTGACCGGACGTGGCGAGGTCGCTTCCGATGCGCTCGGCGTGCTCCAGGAAGCGTTCCCCACCCGCGACGCTGCCCAGCGCCAGGCACGCCGTCCCGATACCGGCCCAGCCCGACAGGATGCTCGCGGGCATGTCCGGCCAGCTCGCGGCGTCGGCCACCGCCGTGTCCAGAATCTCGCGGCTCCACTCGGTTTCACCGATGTCGTGCAGCGTCCACGCCACCCCGGCACGGCCCGTGTAGAGCCCGGGCGGGATCTTCGCCAGACTCGGCGCCGAGCGGCGCATCCAGTCCCGGACGGGCTCCGGGACCTCGCCGGTGATGCGATGCAGGGCCCTGACGACCCCGGCCGCGCCGTAGCCGACCGACCAGGGATTCGTCGCCATGACCAGCGGATCGGCCGGGAACAGCCGGTCGTCGCGCTCCGGCGTCATCACCGCGGTGGCGAACCGCATGGCCTGCGCGGCGAGGTCGGCCGGACCGGGCAGATCCTCCAGCGCGGTGTCGGCGGCGAGCTCCAAGCGGTCGAGCAGGTCTTCGACCGGGTAGTCGAGCCCGGCGGCGAGGAAGTGCGCGGAGCGCGCCAACGCCGCGGCGTCGAGGTCGCGGAACGTGGGACGCGGCATGAGCATCGCCAGCTCGGTCGCGTCGATGCCGTAGCCGTCGATGATCCGGCCGTCGTGGATACCGGCGGTCTCGGCCGGGGCGAAGCCCGCGGTGTGCGGATAGCCTTCCTGGTCCACGTCGACCGGCCGGACGGACTCGAAGTCGATCAGGCGCACCTGGTGCGTCTCCGGGTCGACGATGATGTTGGTGAGCGACAGATCGCCGTAGGTCAGGCCGACGTTGTGGCAGGCCTCGACCGCGCGGCGCAGACCGGACACGGTCGCGGCGATGACCGAGCGGTAGCGCTCGACGGTGTCCGGGTCGTCGATGTTGCGGGTCAGCGGATGGTTCGCCCCGATGAAGCTGATCAGAGCCAGACCGTCGATGAACTCCTCGACCAGGAACAGGTGCTCCCACTCCTCGAACAGCTCGATCGGCTCCGGCGCGACGCCGCTTCCCTTGAGGCGCGTCAGGGCGTCGAATTCGCGGCGGAGCCGGTCCTGCGCCTGCGTTCCGGCCTCGCTGAAGCCGGTTTCGGCTCGTGCCTCTTTCAGGACGACCTGCACGCCGTCGCTGACCCGCTCGGCGAGATAGACGCCGCCGGTCCCGGAGTAATGCAGAGGCCTGATGACGCGGTATCCGTGCAACGTATGAGACTGCTGCTTCCCCTCCGTCTCGTCCTGCGGGAACAGCTCGTCGACCCACGGCGGCCTCCGGTAGACCGGACCCCGCTCATCGCGCCACGTCTGGCCGTCCGGGCCTTTGACGATCGGGATGCGATCGCCATCCGGGCTGCGCCGGCCCAGAGCGCGGAATTCGCCGTAGCGGTAGAACAGGGCTTGCGAACCTTCGTGGCGGCGATCGGTGAGGACGTAAGGGCCACGGATGTCCTTCAGCAGCGGTGTGAGCTCCGCGAGCAGGTCACGGCACTCCTCGGCGGTGCGCGGATAGATCGCCAGCACCTTGCCGACCTGGCCCGGTGTCCACCAGCGGGCCGAACTCATCCGGACGAAGCGCATGTCGCGCAGGCACTTGAAGTTGAAAGGCTTTGCCTGGAACAAGGCGCAGACCGCGTCCAGCGCCGCGGCCGCCTGGTCGGCGCGCGCCGAGACATGGATCTTCCATCCATGGTCGGGCATCTCCGGAAGCTGCTCGGAGTGCGCCACAGCCACAGCCCAGATGTCCTTGATCGTGACCGAGAAGTCCGGACCGATTCCCGCGGCCATGCGCGCGGCGAGGTCGTCGTCGGTCTCCAGGCGCGCCAAGGTGTCGTAGAACCGCGGATCCGCCTTCGCGGCGCTGACGTAGCTGTCGAACCTGCGCATCGTTTTCCCCACCCATCCCTGTGGTCCGGCGTTCGGCGCGGCGGTGCCGGCCAGGGCCGTGAGGCCCGGCCGGCACCTTGCGGAAACGGTCAGCAGTGGTCGCTGACCGCGCTGGTCTGGCCGCAGCTGATCGACGGGGTGCCGAACAGGCCGCGCTCGGTCTCGTCGTCGATCACGAGCTCGGCCAGGCTCAGGACGTCGTTCATGATTCCTCCATGGATTCATGTCGGTTCGGACTGGTTGGCCGCTTGTGCGGCCTCCCGTTCTCCATGGTCTGCGCCCGCGGCCTCGCCGAGCTATGCGTACGGGTGCGTATAGACGAGTACTGCGATACCTCCGACAATTCGCGAGTCCGCCGCCGCCTCGCCAGGCGTCCTCACCGGCAGGGTCGGCGCCCGCCGCACCGCAGGCGGGAGCCCTGCGGCTGAGCTAGGCTCGAAGGCATGGCGGATCAGCCAGGCGCGGAGTTGGTGCTCCAGACCGAGGGCGACTCGCGGGTGATGAGCCCGAGCCGCGAGTATCAGATCGGCCGCGATCCCCTTGGCGACGTGGTCCTTACCGATCCCCGGGTCTCCTGGCACCACGCCGTGCTGCACGTCGACCGCGGGCATTGGGCCTTGGACGACGTCGGAAGCACCAACGGCACCTACGACGGCCAGGGCCACCGGGTCAGGCATCTCGAGGTCGGCCCGGGCTCGATGCTCCGGTTCGGCAATCCGCAGGACGGACCGCGGGCCAGCCTGCTCGCCGTGGCGCGCCCCGCCACCCCGAAGAAGGCCGCCCGGCCCTCCGCGCTCACCGCGATCACCGGCTCCTACCGGCAGCCGACGACGGTGCGCCCCCTTCCCGAGCGCACCGTCCGCATCGGCCGCGCCCTGGACAACGACCTGGTCGTCGAGGACCTGAGCGTCTCGCGCTCGCACGCCGAGCTGCGCACCCGCCCCGACGGCCGCCACGAGATCGAGGACCTGGGCAGCCACAACGGCACGTTCCTCAACGGCCAGCCGGTGCTGACCGCGATCGTCGAGCCCGGCGACCTGATCGGCATCGGGCACTCGGTCTTCTGCCTGGTCGGCGACGAGATCCAGGAGTACGTCGACACCGGCGAGGTCGCGCTGCAGGTCGAAGGGCTGTCGGTGCAGGTCGGGCCGGAGCCGCGCGTCCTGCTGGACGCCGTCTCCTTCCCGGTCGCCGAGAAGTCGCTGCTGGCCGTGGTCGGGCCCAGCGGCGCCGGCAAGTCCACGCTGCTCAACGCGCTCACCGGGATGCGCCCCGCCGACCGGGGCAGCGTGCGCTACGACGGCCGCGACCTGTACCAGGACTACGCCGAGCTGCGGCAGCGCATCGGCCTGGTCCCGCAGGACGACATCCTGCACACCCAGCTGGGAGTCCGCCGCGCCTTGTCCTACGCCGCCGAGCTGCGCTTCCCTGGCGACACCGAGAAGGGCGAGCGGGCGGACCGGGTCGAGGAGGTCATCACCGAACTCGGGCTGACACAGCGCGCGGACCAGGTGATCTCCAGTCTGTCCGGAGGGCAGCGCAAGCGCGTGAGCGTCGCGCTGGAGCTGCTGACCAAGCCTTCGCTGCTGTTCCTGGACGAGCCGACTTCCGGGCTGGACCCCGGCATGGACCGCTCCGTCATGCACTTGCTGCGCCGGCTCGCCGACGACGGCCGGACCGTGATCGTGGTGACGCACAGCGTCCTGAACCTCGAAGTGTGCGATCGCCTTCTGGTGCTCGCGCCCGGCGGTCGCATCGCCTACTTCGGGCCGCCAGCCGACGCCCTGACTTTCTTTGGTTTCGAGCAGTGGCCGGAGGCGTTCGAGGCCTTCGAGAACGATCAGGATCGCGACTGGGCCGGGCGGTACCAGACGTCGGGTACATATCGGAAGTACGTCGCCGGCACGATGGAGCACCAGCCCGCGCAGGCCGCGGTCGAGATCCGGTACGCCGAGCCGCCCAAGGCGCAGAGCTGGTTCGGCCAGCTGAGCACGCTGGTGCGCCGGTACGTGGCGGCGCTGGCCGCCGACCGCACGTTCCTGGCGGTCATGATCATCCTGCCGTTCGTGATGGGCGCGATGGCGCGGGCGCTCGCCGGCAGCAAGCTCACCTCCGACACGGCGCTGAACGCGCTGCTCATCCTCTGCGTCGGCGGTCTGCTGGTCGGCGCGGCGAACGCGGTGCGCGAGCTGGTCAAGGAACGCGCCGTCTATCGCCGGGAGCGAGCCGTGGGCTTGTCCCGGTCCGCGTATCTGTGGTCGAAGATCGTCGTGCTCGGCGCCATCACCGTGGTGCAGGCCGTGGTGATGACGGTGATCGGGCTGGCCGGGGTGCGGATCAGGCCGGCCGGCGGCGGGGTGCTGATGCCGCCGCTGATCGAGATCGCGCTCGCCGTCGCGCTGCTGTCCTTCACCGCGATGATGCTCGGGCTGCTCATCTCCGCCCTCGTGAAGAAGGAGGAGGTGACGATGCCGCTGCTGGTGCTGCTGGCGATCATCCAGGTCGTCTTCTGCGGCGCGTTGCTGCAGCTGCACAACGTCCCCGGCTTGAACCAGCTGTCCTGGCTCGTCCCCTCGCGCTGGGCGCTGGCCGCCATGGCGAGCACGATCGACCTGCACCAGGTCGTCCCCGGCACCCTGACCGCTGATCCGCTGTTCGCCCACAAGACGAGCACCTGGCTGCTCGACATGGGAGCCATGCTGCTGATGTCGCTGATCCTGGGCCTGGCGGTCGCTCGGCTGCTGCGCCGCCACGAGCCGGCGATCATGCGCCGGTGAGATCCGGGTGATCCGGGAGGCGCCATGAACGACACTGGCTTCCGGCCGACCCATGTGACGCCCCTGGACGGGATGCCGACGTGGGACGGCCCGGACCCTTCTGAGCCCTCCGCCCTGCTGGACCCCGTCCTGCCGGTCCAGGTCGTCGAGACGCAGGGCGACTGGGCTCGGGTGCTGTGCGCGAACAACTGGTCGGCGTGGGTCGACGGCCGACTGCTGGTCGCGCTGCCGGACGGTCCGCCGGGTACGGACCGACCGCAGGCGCGGACGCCGGATCCCCGTCCGCTGCTGGCTCAGTTGGAGCGGACGCTCACCGCCTATCGGCAGCTGGTCGAGCAACTGGCTGCGGGCACGATCGATCTGCAGGCGTTTCGGGAGCGAAGCGTCGGGCTGCGGGTGGGGGTCATCGTCGACGGGGAGTCGGCATGGCTGCTGGATCTTGAGCATGACCGCTGGTGGTACTGCCACGACACACAGCTTCAGACCTTTGCGACCGTCGAGGCGCCGCCGGGCGTCCATGGGGCGGCAGCGGCGGCGAGCGAGGGTGAGCACTGATGGTGGAGCAACCTTCGCAGGCTGTTGTCCCGGCGGGCTTGAGCGGGCACCGGATCGCCGGATACCAGCTGGAGACGGAGATCGGGCGCGGCGGGATGGCGGTCGTCTATCGGGCGCAGGATCTAGCTTTGGGCCGAGTGGTCGCGGTCAAGCTGCTCGCGCCGGAGCTCGCGCTCAACGAGTCCTTCCGCCTGCGGTTCGCCTCCGAGTCGCGCGCAGCCGCGGCGATCGACCATCCGCACATCATTCCGGTCTTCTCGGCGGGAGAGAGCGAGGGCGTGCTCTACATCGCGATGCGGTACGTCGAGGGGCGCGATCTGCGTACGCTGCTCGACCGGAACGGGACACTGCCGGTCTTGCAGGCGGTGCGGATCACCACGCAGATCGCCTCCGCGCTGGACGCCGCGCACGCGCACGGCTTGGTGCACCGGGACGTGAAACCGGGCAACATCCTGCTCGCCGAGGGCACGGACCGCGAGCACCCCGAACACGTCTACCTGACCGACTTCGGCCTGACCAAGAAGTCCTCCTCCCTCACCGGCTTCACCCGGGTCGGCCAGTTCGTCGGCACGGTCGACTACGTAGCGCCCGAGCAGATCTCCGGCAAGCCCGTCGACGGCCGCGGCGACCAATACAGCCTCGGCTGCCTGGTCTTCGAGCTCCTGACCGGCTCCGCGCCCTACCATCACGACGAGGACCTGGCGCTCCTGTGGTCCCACCTGCACGACCCGCCCCCGCTGCTCACCGACACCCGCCCCGGCCTCCCACTGGCACTCGACGCCGTACTCGCCCGAGCCCTCGCGAAGGAGCCCCGCGACCGCTTCGGGACATGCATGGAGTTCGCGCTCGCACTGCGGGCCGCGGGGACGCCCGTGGTCGGTCACGACCCGACGCGCGTCGCGGCGGCGGTGGGGGATGTGGTGGGGGAGGTGGCGGCTCGGCGGCCGACGCCGCAACTGCCTGAGGCTGAGATCGAGGAACAGATACCTCTACCACCGGCGTGGGCGATGCCGGTGTTCGCCAACGCGGCCGTCCGGAGGACGCCCTGAATCCCCCGCAGCATCCACGACACAGCCCCGACCTGCGCAAACGCCAGCCGCGACCCCTCGGTACCGCCCCTCAGAGGTTGCGACCCCACGCTCGCCGCCAGTGACAATGGCACGCAGAGACCACCACCAAACCGCCAACCCCCCCGGCACCGCCCAGCACCGTCGAAGCAGGTGAGACGAGCGTTGACTACCACACCGCCGCCTACTTCCGGCGAGGGCGAAGCCAAACCCGAAGCCGAGGAGCCGCAGCCCCAGCCGCCGCATCCGCCGACCGAGTCTGCGGACAGCCCGCCGGAGCACCCTCCGACGCAGGCCTCGCAATACCCGCCGACCGAAGCATCGGACAATCCTCCGGCCCAAGCTTCGGAGCATCCTCCGACGCAGGCGTCCCAGTATCCGCCAACCGAAGCGTCGGACAATCCTCCGGCACCATCCTCGGAGCGCCCTCCGACCCAGGCGTCGCAATACCCGCCCACTGAGGCTGCGGATCGTCCTCCGACCCAGGCTTCGCAGTATCCGCCAACCGAAGCAGCAGATCGTCCCCCGGCACAGGCCTCGCAGTACCCGCCGACCGAGGCTTCCGACCGTCCTCCGACACCGTCCTCGGAGCGCTCGCCGACCGAGGCATCATCCCAGCAGCCCTCCGCCGCCGTCGCCTCTTCCTCCTCCTCACCACCAGCGAGCGGTGGCGGCAACCGACCGTCGCAGCCGCCCCCGCCATCCCCGCCGCCGTCCGGATCCCAGTCGGGCTCGCCGACCGGTCCGCCCTCCGGCCCGCTGTCCGGCGTCCCCTCCGGCAGCAGCCAGGCGCCCAGCGGCGCGTCCGGTTCGGGTTCCTCCATGGCGCCGCCTCCGAAACCGCCGTCCGGCTCGGGCTCCGGAGCGTCCGGCGGCCGTCCCTGGTGGCGCCGCCCCGTCGGCATCGGCGTCGGGGTGCTCGTCGTCGGGCTCGCCACGGCGCTGGCCATCACGCTCGGTACCGGCACCGCCTCCGCCAAGCCGGTGCTCCTGCAAGACACCTCGTCCTCCGGGCCCGACGCCTACACCTCCTCGCCGACCAAGGCGCCGCCGCCCGCCGCCGCGAGTACCGGTCCGTCCGCATCGGCGAGCGCGACCAGCTCGAACGGCGCGAAAACCGTGTCCGGCGCCGCCGCGGGCCTCTATGGCGGCACCGAAAACGTCTCGAGCTGCGACGTCAACCAGCTCTCCGACTTCCTCACCGCGCACCCCGACAAGGGCAAGGCGTGGGCCGGCGTCGAGGGCATCGCGCAGGCGGACATTCCGGCGTATCTGCACTCGCTGACGCCAGTCGTCCTGCGCACCGACACCCGGGTGACCAACCACGGCTTCAGCAACGGCCAGGCCACGACCTTCCAGTCCGTCCTGCAAGCCGGGACCGCGGTGCTCGTCGACAGTCACGGCGTGCCGCGGGCCCGCTGTGCGTGCGGCAACCCGCTGCTGCCGCCGGCCGCGCAGTCGTCCGAGAAGTTCACCGGCACCGCGTGGTCCGGCTTCCGGCCGCAGAACGTGGTGGTCGTCCAGCCGGCGCCGGTCCAGATCACCGTCATCGTGCTCTTCGACCCGACGACCGGCCAGTACTTCGGCAGGCCGACCGGTGGGACCGGCCACGGCGACCACAAGGTGCCGCCGCCCACCGGCAGTTCCACGTCGCCGTCGTCCTCGACATCCTCGTCCGGATCGGGCAGTTCCTCGACGTCCCCGAGCACGTCCTGCGCCACAGGGTCGGCCTCGGGCAGCGAGTCGCCGTGCCCGTCCGGCTCCACGTCGGGGAACGTGACGTCCTCGACCTCGACCTCCCCGCTGACGTCCACGACCACCGGCTCCGGCGAGACGACGACGTCGAACCCGACCTCACCGCCGACGTCCGCACCGATCGGCACCACCTCGCCACCCGTGCCGACCGCGACGGGCACGGGATCCTGAGGCTGCTCGCTTCCACGATTCACACGAGCGGTCCGGCCGTCGGGCGGGCGTGCGAACACCGTGCTCGACTGACCCTGTCCGTATCCACTCCCACAGAGGAGACACGCATGGCGGTCGTCACGGTTTTCGAGCTTCCGGGCATGACCCAGGACATGTACGAGCAGATCACGAAGAAGATGAGCGAAGGCCGCGGTGCCAAGGAGACGTCGGACTGGCCGGTGGCCGGGCTGCTCTCGCACACCGCCGCCACCACGCCCGACGGGCTGCTCATCGTCGACGTCTGGGACTCCAAGCAGTCCTTCCAGCAGTTCGGCGAGATCATCGCCCCGCTGCACGCGGAGTTCGGCGCCCCGGTGCCCGAGCCGAAGGTCTACCAGGTGTTCAACCTGGTCACCACCTGACGATCGGGTCCCGGGAGTACCACCAGTGGGCGCGCGAAGATGCGAGACCCGGCAACATGGCGCAGGGTCGAATCATGAGGCGTTCAGAGGCAGCAGAAGAGGCCACCCTGTCGGTCCCCGACACCCGCATGATCAAGATCGGCGCCGCCCTGACCGGCGGCGGGCTCATGCTCGCCACCATGGGCATGGCGCTCGCCGCCATCAGCGCCCTCCGCGGCGCGATGGTCTGGTCCAGGCAACGCGGCATCTCCCCGGCCACCGCCGCAGCCGTCAAGATGGAGCAGGCCAAGCACGCCTCCATCGCCGGCATGCACGCCTGGCGCGAACACGCCGGCGCCACGACGGACGGCCACCGCGCGCACTAGGCGAGGTGACCCGCTGTGCATCTCGCCCCCCGCGCTGGCTAGCCGGTTCCGCGTCTCGCGCTTCTCCGGCGCCGCGCCGTGTTCGACGAGAGCCTGACCAGCTAGCCTGGAAGCGTGCATGGGGGAAGCCAACACAACACGTCAGCGCGCAGGCCACGGGGATTCAGCGCCAGGCTGCATTCGTTCTGGACCCGCTTCGTCTGGAGCGGCTTCGGGGACGATGCGGGTCGTCCTCAGCCCGTCCCGATACAGAAGCAGACCAAGACAATCACCCTGCCGCGCGTCGATCCGGCGCGCTGGAACGCGCTCTGCCGAGACATCCGCGCGCATGTGGAGCCACGGCTGGTCGACGTCGGGGAGAAGCTCGCCGCCTCAGAACTGAGCCTGCGCAACGGCGAGGAGCAGGTCACCCGCGAGTACCTGCTTGCCCTGGACGCCTACGCCGCAGCCGGCAAGCTCCTCGATGAGGCCGAAGCGCCGGTAGAGCTCGGCGGCGTGTCAGCATTGCTCGACATCGCGGCGACGCACTTCGCGGTGGCGAGCGCCCGCCACGAGGGCCGACCGGCGCCGCATCGCCGACCGCGCTGTTTCTACAATCCGCTGCACGGCGCGGCCTCCAGCGGCTCGGACCCCGCACACAAGTCGAAGAAGCGACAGCGCCAGAACTCGCCGCGGGGCAAGGGATCGCCGGTCCCGATGTGTGCGGAGTGCCGGCGTCGCGCGCAGGAGAACCTGCCGCTGGACATCATGCCGATCGCCGTCACCGTGCGAGTCCGGCGCCGCACGCGCGCGCTGGTCGAGCTGCCGTACTTCGTCGCGCCCAAGGAAGGCTCGGTCTGGGCGGCGACCGGGTACGGAAGCCTGCCGGGCAGCTCGGACGCCGACCTGGTACGGCGGGTACTGCTTGGCGAATATCGAGAGCAGCTCAAGGCCAACCCCGCTGGACGCTGACGTTTCCGTCAGCGTCCAGCAGAGTCTTCGAGCATTGACTTACAGCAGACTCATCTCGGGTTCGCCGCGGAATGTCAGACCCTTGCGGGCGATGACGCAGACGCCTCCGTGCGGCACAGGGCCGGAGTACGCCTGCCGCAGGCAGTTGCGCAAGCCCAACTGCGACCAGTAGTTGGGGTGCAGCGACTCCTGCTGGAAGTAGTCCGTCCCGAACGTGACGATCCGGATCTGGTTGATCCACTCGGTCTTGTCGACCGCGCCGGGATCCTTCCAGCTGTTGAGGCCGACTTCCTCCAGCAGGCCGACGCCCTTCTCGCAGAGCTTGTGCCCGCCCACGGCCCGGGAGACGTCCATGGTGATGATGTTCCTCAGGCCGCTGTCGACGATGGCGGCGCCGATCGAGCGGGTGACCGTCGGCATGGCGGTCTGCAGGGCCCAGTCCGCGTCCGCGTTCCACAGGCCGCATCCGCCCACGAACTGCCGGTTGTAGTGCTCCGGGTAGCGGAAGTCGACGCCGAACGGGATGGGGGAGGGGTAGTTCTGGACGAGGATCTTGTACGAGTTGTCCGGGTACCCGGCCGAGGCCATCGCCAGGCCCACGTTGCGCAGGGCCGACGCGATGTCCTTGGTGATCCGAGCGGCGTTGGCCGCGTTGAAGTGGCTGGTGACCGCGAGATCGTTCTTGCACAGCGTGCCGGCCAGGTAGTGCTCGACGCAGGACGTGACGACGTCGCCGAACCCGAAGTCGTTGCCCCCGATGGAGACCGCGACCATCGTGACGCGGTTCTTCAGCGCGAAGTCGCGGAGCATCAGCGCCTGGCCCTGGTGGCCGCCGACGTTGTAGAAGTCCAGCCCGGGCTTGAAGTAGCCGCCCTCGGTGAACGTCGACGTCCGCGCGCCGGAGCACGCCAGGTTCAGGCTGTGCGCAATCCCGATGTGCACCTCCGCCGAGAGCGAGCGGTGGCACCGGGGGATCAGCTCGGCGGTGTGGTCCTTGTTGTCGAAGTACGCCGTGGGACCCAGGGCGTCGATCTTCGAGCTGCTCTGGTCGGTGTTGCCGGCCCAGCGGCCGCCCTCGCCGGAGATGTAGGAGTCGCCGAGCGAGACGACCCAGGGATCGCCGCCGGGCACGGCGCTCGGCGTGGCCAGGCTGCCGGAGTGCGAGCCGCGCACGCTCTGCGGCGAGCCCGAGGCGCCCTGCGCCGCGACGGCGGGGACCAGCAGAGCCGGGAGCAGAACCCCGGCGAAGGCCAGCGAACGAAGTCGTCGCCGCACTTTCTCATACGGACGCATCAATAGACCTTTCCCGTCATGGTGACTTCAGTGGATCAGGGCGGATATCGCCAAGATCACAGAAGCCTTATCCGGGAATGCAAGTCAACGCGCATCACCGGAGGGATATGGGGCATTCACTCGATCCAGCGAATAAGTCGGGGATTCTCGCCGCTTCGGAACGACCGCGGCCGACGCCTCAGCCGGTCTACGATGCGCAATCCCCACCGCGACGATCCACAGCGGCGCGAGTGTCGCGCAGAAGAGGCTGACGACAAGATGCTTCGTCACCTCGTTGCCCTCGCCGAAAACGGCGGTCAGATACTGGATGACGGAACCGGCCGTGAAAGTGAGCGAGACGATGGCGAACGCCCGCTGCGGTGAACCCTTCGCGCTGCGCCGGCGCAGAAGGACCGCGCCGATCGCACAGGCGATCCAGAATGCCACAATGCCGCCGAAGCCGACCCAGGCGAAGTGGTTGGCGACCCAGGAGATGACTGCTATTCGGTGGTCCTCCCGCTGCGGTCTTCCCAGACTGTCGGCCTTTGTGTAGTCACCGATGTAGTAGTCGGTACGGAACAGCCTCAAAAAGGGACCAGAACCGCTCGCCAGAACGCGAGCCGTAAGCCGGGGATGCGTAGCCAGGTATCCCGCTATGCGGACGAAGGTGACGCGCGACGGGTCGAACGCAGGGTCCTGTTGCATGGGGTGCGCGGACCAAATGCTCGTGCCGCTATAGGCGCCGAACGAGTGAGGAAGCCCCAGCCCTGTGGCGACGCCGCCGGGATCGCCCGAGAGCGGCATGAGCGTCATGGTGAGCTCGTTCCGGACGTTCGTCTGCTGATCGTTCGGGCCGCCGCCGAACGCCCCACCCTGCCACATCGCTATCCCGACCAGCGATAACACGGTGAGGGTGGGGATGGCACGAGCCCTAAGACCCCCGCTGAAGCGTCCCCAGTCCAGCTTGCGGCTGCCGAAGAAGACGCACAGCGGGATCGCCATTGTCAGGGTCTCGACCTTCGCGCCGACCGTGAACAGAGCCGCCACCCAGGCGACCACGTACGCGGCCCGCTGCCGGGAGTGCGTGACGCTCGCCGCGACGCCGGCCACCGAGAACACCGCCAGCCCCCACAAGGCGGCGGTCTCCGTATACGGCGAGTTCGCATAATCGGCGAAGGTAGCCTCGGCGAGCACCAGGAACAATGCCACGAGAAACGCGCCCCGCGCCGCCGGACGCCAGCTTCGCGTCAGCCGAGCAGCGACCCACATCACGAATCCAACGACGAGGCAGTACTCGACAGCCAGTTCTCGCAAGTCGATGGCGCCGGCCAAGCCGAGTATGTGCTGATGCACCAGCGCGGCGAGCTTCGCAGGAAGAAGCATGGTCGACGGATAGGGCTCGCAATGGTGCGGCGACGGTGTGAACGGATACCGCTCGACCACGTACTGCCAATACGGAAGCGCACTGCTATGTACCGCGCCGGCGTCTGCGCCGACAAGACATAACAGACGCGACCCATCATTGTTGTCCGCCATGCCAACGGGTACCGGAACCAGAAGCCGTATCGCCATCAGCGCACCAGAGATGACCCCGAGCCCGACAGGAGATATCGGAACCCGCATCCACCGATGCGCTCGCAGACGTGATCTCACCCCCGACAGTTGATACGCCATCCCCGCCCCTCTCGAACGCAGCGATGGTGAACGCCGCTGCTTCTCTAAGGGCTGGCAACACGCGAAAGGTTGTACACGGTCGGCGACTTTTTTTGATCCGGCCTCACGAGCGCCGGTACGGTCATCGGTCCCGGCACTCTCAGCGCAGGTGGTTTCCCCGCGCCGCGGAGCGGAGCAGCGCCCACCACAGCAGAACGAGGCTCAGAAGGCTACCGAGCACCAGTCCGCAGCTGATCCAGGCCTGCCGCGCGCCCCAGAACAGGGCGCCGTGTCCGGGGCGTCGGGTGTGCGGCAGGTCGGCGACGATCTGGTCCACACGCTGCTGGACCTGCTGTTGGTCCGCTGGTGACAGACCGTCGGTTCCGAGCTGAGTGGCCAGGTCGGTGATCTCAGCGTTCTGTGCGGCGGAGAAGCCATAGCCGTGTGTCTGGCCGATGGTGTTCGGCGACGCCGAGCAGAGCAGCGCTTGGCCGTCGTCGATGTCGAAGCCGATGGTGTTCTTGCTGTCGCAGCCGGCGCCGGGGTGTCCGAACTGGACGTGGTACACGCGGTCGGCCGCCGTTTGGTCGAGGATGCCCGCGAGTCCCGCGACGGCGCCGAAGGCGACCAGGCCGATCGCGCACAGCGTGCCCAGCGACGCCACGGTGACCCACAAGGCAGTGACCTTCGAGCGCGGCGCCATACCAGCCATGAAACCGCATCGGACGGTGGCGGCGGTAGGTAGTGGATACCGACCAGCGTGGCGGCGCCCTCGCGCGTGAGCAGCCGCTCAGCCGCTCGGTTGCTCAGCCGCTCAGCCGACGCTGGCCAGACCGCTGCGGTGGGCGAAGACCACCAACTGCGCCCGATCCCGCGCCCCGACCTTGACCATGGCGCGGTTGACGTGCGTCTTGACCGTGGCCGGGCTGAGGACCAGGCGGGCGGCGATCTCGTCGTTGGACAGGCCTTCGGCGACGAAGCCGGTGATCTGGCGCTCGCGGTCGGTGAGGGCGTCGAGGGCGCCGCGTTGCGCTTGGTCCAGCTGGCGCGGGGCGACGGGTGTCGTGAGGAAGCGGGAGATGAGGGCTTTGGTCGCGGCGGGGGATAGCAGCGCGTCGCCGCGTTCGACGGTGCGGATCGCCGCCAGCAGCTCGTCGGCTTCGGCGCTCTTGCCCAGGAAGCCGCTCGCGCCGGCGCGGAGCGCCTCGAAGACGTATTCGTCGATCTCGAACGTCGTGAGAATCAGTACCTTGACTCCGGCGAGGTCTTCGTCGCCGGTGATCAGGCGAGTGGCCGCGAGCCCGTCGAGCACCGGCATCCGGATGTCCATCAGGACGACGTCCGCCTGAGCCGCCTTCGCCAGTCGCACCGCCTCCCGTCCGTCCCCTGCCTCGCCGACCACCTCCAGGTCCGGCGCGGAGCCGACCAGAGCAGAGAATCCGGTGCGCAGCAAGGGCTGGTCGTCGGCGATCACCACGCGGATCGTCATGACTCCGACTCCGACCCCACTGCAAGATCCAGAGGCTGGTACGGCAAGGTGGCCGCGACGCGAAACGCGGGCTCTCGACCTGGACCCGCGGTGAACTGCCCGCCGAGGGCGAGAACCCGTTCGCGCATGCCCACGATGCCGTGCCGGGGGAGCGAAGAGCGGAGTACAGGGCTCACAGCAGCATCGCCGACGCTGAGGTCGTCGATCTCGACGTGCAGCTCACCCGGACCGTAATCGAGCAGCAAGCGTGCACGCCGCGCGCTGGAGTGCTTGGAGACATTCGTCAGCGATTCCTGGATGACCCGGTACGCCGTGAGATCCGCGGCGGGAGCGAGCCGAGTGACAGAACCCCGCACAGCCTGGTCGATCTCCAGCCCGGACGTGCGCAGCGCGGCGAGCAGGTCCTCAAGCGCGTCCAGTCGCGGTGCGGGAGCCTCCGTCGGCGCGACCGGATCGCCCGGCTGTCGCAGAAGGCTGACAGTGTCCCGCAACTCACCCAACGCCTGACGGCTCGCCGCCTTCACATGCGCGAGCGCCTCACGCACCGCCGGACCATCCGTATCGATCGCGCGTCCGGCGACATCCGACTGGACGCTGATGAGCGCGAGCTGGTGGCCCACACTGTCGTGCAGGTCCCGGGCGATGCGCAGGCGTTCCTCCGCCACCCGCCGGCTGGCGTCCTGTTCCCGAGCCTGCTCCGCGCGTTCGGCGCGCGCCTCGACCTCGGCGAGGTACGCCCGGCGCGTGCGCGAGGAGTCGCCGGCCGCGATGGCCAGCGCGCCGATCGCCGTCAGTGCCAGGTTCTCCGCGCCGAGCATCGCCGGATGCGAGAGCGCGTGCACCGTGGCGAACGTCGCGACCGCGGCTCCGCAGGCGATCAGCCCCGACCGGCGCTCGACCTGTTCGGCGACCGTATAGAGGGCGATCGAGGGGGCGAGCACGATCAGCACACCGCCGCTTCCGCTCCCGCTGCCCCCGATCTTCGCGAAGAACATCTCCGCGGCTCCGGCACTCACCAGCAGCGCGATCTTCGGAAACCGCCGCCGGGCGATGAGCGCCCCGCACCCGATGGCAACGATCGCGAGCAGCACTCCGCGTTCGCCACGGTCGCCGGCCTCGAATGCTTGATGCCCGCCGAAGGCCGTCACCGCCGTCGCGACGAACAGCACCAACGCGATCGCCGCGTCCAGCGGATGCGGATGCCGTTGGACGGCGCCGCGCAGGTGGCCGGTGATGCTCATGTCCCTCACGATAAGCGAGCACCCACCCGCCCGGCGTCCGCACGCGGCAGCAGCCTGCACTGATACAGCCGCGGTATCCATCGGCGGCATACCGCGCCTGCGGTAGTCCGGATCGCCGTGTGCGGGTGACGACACGGAGCCGGCGCCGCCGCGATGGTGAGTGCGGCGCCCGAATCCGTGCGCCATCCCCAAGAACGGAGAGGAGGTCCCGGCATGGGCGGCGGCATCTTGGTCGAGGGCTTGACCAAGCGATACCAAGCGGTGACCGCGGTCGACGACCTGACCTTCGAGGTGGAAGCCGGAAAGGTCACCGCGTTCCTCGGTCCCAACGGAGCAGGCAAGACCACGACTTTGCGGATGATCCTCGGCCTGGTCAGACCCGACGCCGGCCGAGCGCTGATCGACGGCTTCCCCTACGCGCGCCTGCCGCACCCCCGGCGGGCGGTCGGCGCGGTGCTGGAGACCGGCGGATTCCATCCGGGCCGCAGCGGACGGGACCACCTGCGCGTCCTGGCCATGGCCGAACGGATCCCGGCGACGCGCGTCGATGACGTGCTGGTCCGAGTCGGTCTGGCAGACGCAGCCGATCGCCGCGTCAAGGGCTACTCGCTCGGCATGCGCCAGCGCCTCGGTCTGGCCTCGGCGCTGCTCGGCGACCCGGCGGTGCTCATCCTCGACGAGCCCGCCAACGGGCTGGACCCGGCGGGCATGGCCGAACTGCGTGAACTCCTGCGCGACCTGGCCGCCGAGGGCCGCACCGTCGTGATGTCGAGCCACGTCCTGAGCGAAGTGGCGCAGACGGTCGATCACGTCGTGATCGCGGCTGAAGGCCGGCTGCGGTACGCCGGTCGCCTCGCCGATCTCACCGCCCCGCAGGGCGAGACGCTCGAGGCCGCGTTCCTGCGGCTGACCGCCAGCGCAGCGACGACAGCCCACGACGGCACCGCGGCCGATGCCCCGGTCGCCGAGGTGAGGAGCCTGCACAAGTGAATACCCTGATTCGCGTCGAACTGCTCAAACTGCGCACCGTCCGCAGCCCGTGGCTACTGCTCGCCGCCTCCCCACTCCTGGTGGCCGCCGGGATCGGCGGCGCGATCACCTCCGGCTCGGACCCACACGACCCGACCATGCAAGCGCAAGTCATGACGCACGTCGGTTTGGCTTCCCTGTTCACCTTGATGTTCGGGATCCTCGCGGTCGCCGGCGAGCACCGGCACAAGACGATCACTGACACATACCTGAGCGTCCCCTTCCGCGGCCGCGTCGTCACCGCGAAGCTCGTCGTCAGTACCGGTGTGGGCGCGGTGAGCGGCCTGGTGAGCACGGTCGTCGGCCTCGTCGTCGCGGCGGCCCTGTGGTCCGGCAAGGGCGTGTCGTTCTCCTGGGGCGACTCGTCGATGTGGACGACGATCGGTGGCGGCATCGCGTGGAACGCCGCGTTCGCCGCGATCGGCGTGGGCATCGGAGCTCTCGTCCGCAGCCAAGTCGGCGCGATCGCCGCTGCTCTGGCGTGGGTCGCCCTCGTCGAGGGAGTCGTCGGCCAACTCGTCGGCGGCTTCGCGCGCTGGCTGCCGTTCAGCGCCGGGCAGGCTCTCGGCGCCGCTGCCAAGCCGATGATGTCGCACGACCTGTTGCCCCGATGGGGCGGCGGCACGGTACTGGCGGTCTACACGGTGCTGTTCGCCGTGCTCGCCGTCACCACGAGCGTGCGCCGCGATGTGGCCTAAGAAAGGTGGGCCCCGGCAGTCGCGCTCGCGCGTTTGCCGGGGCCCGGTTTGTGCTGTGCCTGCCTCTTACGGCGCGGTCACTCCGTGCAGCACGACCGGTCCGAGAGTCGGGTCGAGCTCAGCGCTCTGCGATACTCCGGGCGGTGTGATGGTGGACATCACCTCGGGCACGGAACCGGGGCTCACGGAGCAGATCGGTGCTGTGCCGCCGACCGGGCAGACCCCGAAGGTGTAGTCGCCGGGCGTCGCGGTGAACGGGATGGCCTGGTCCGCCTGGAATCCGTTCTGTCCGGTCAGACCGAGGGTGAAGGTCCAGCCTGGGCCGGGGGTTCCGAACTGGGCTGCCGGCAGGGCGATGGTGATGGTGTCGGCCACGGTCGAGGCGACCACGGCGGTCGGCGTGCCGACCTGCTGTCCGCTCGGGGCGACCCAGACCGGGGAGGCGAAGCCTTGGATCTCAAGGCGCTGATTCCAGGCGTCGGACGGCGCGATCGTGTAGTTGCGGCTGGGGAAGGCCGCGGCGGTGGAGGTCGAGGTCGCCGCGGGGTTGTGGACGTAGATGTCGAGCAGTTGCGCGCCGTCGACCGAGCCGAAGGTCGGTACGAGGTTGGCGAGCGAGGCGCGCAGGTAGACCTCGGATCCGGCGGTGATGACCTGGAAGCCGGTCAGGTCGAAGGAGCCGGAGGCGTAGGAGGACGACGTCGGGTACTGATACGTTCCCGGGCCGTTGTCGTTCCCGGCGGGCGCGGTGACGTTCAAGACGGTGGTGCCGCCGCTGACGTCGCCGATCACCGAGGTCTGCGTGTAACCGGTGGCTCCGGCTGCCGTGGTGGCCGCGACGGCGATCGCGTTGGTACCGAATCCGATCGGGACCGTTGCGGCGTAGACGCCGGAGCCGTTGGCCACGGTGCTGACCGTGGTCGCGGCGGCAGCAGTATCAGCGTCCTGAATCTCGACGTCAACCCTCGCTCCGGGCGTTGCCGTACCGGACACCGTCGTGGTGCCGCCTTCGATGGTCGCGCCGGACGCCGGGGACGTGATCGCCACCGTCGTCGAAGCCGGAGCGCCGTGCGTGACGTAGCGCGCCGTCGTGATCGCCGGGGTGTCCGTGTCCTTGCCGGTGCCGAGATCGACGATCAGCCGCAGTTCCTGAGCCTGGGCCCAGGTCAGCGGCGAGGCGGAGCCGGCGGCTTGTCCGTCGGCGAACCCGATGGAGGCCGTGGCCGGGTCGGTGCCGTAAGGCGAGGCGGGCAGGTTCGGGTCCTCCCACGCCTGCTCGGGCACCAGGCCCACGCCCGACGCCGACTTGATCATGAACGAGAGCATGGCAGAAGCCTGCGACGGATTGTTCTCGGCGATGGCGGACTCGCCGCGCTCGCCGGACAGGACCGGCCACAGGTGTCCGGTACCGATGTCGGTGGTCGGCCAGGGCTGCCCGGCAGTCGTGCAGGAGGTCTGGCTGCCGACGGTCGAGCAGTCGCCGTAGCCGTCCGCGGAGCCTTGCGCGGCGTTGGTGCCGTAGCGGTAGTAGCCGGTTCCGGAAGGGGTGGCGACAGACAGAGTGCTGTCCAGGACATTCAGCGAATTGGTGACGACCGGGTCCTTCGGCGAGATCTCGCCGAGGCGGACCAGGTCCTGGAAGCCGCCGTCGATCACAGTGTTCTGCGACGCGGTGGGCGCGCCGTTGCTCAGGTTGTAGCTGGTCGTGGCGTTCGGGTCGCCGGTCTTGGACAGCCGGATGAAGTACGGCGAGGTGCTGTCCGGGCCGGTGGTGGTGACGGTCCAGTTCTTCACGTTGCGCTGGAAGTCGTCGGCGGCAGCCTGGTAGAGCGCCGCGTCCGCGGAGTCGTGGTGCTGCTTGGCGATGGTCGAGGCGGCGGTCAGCCCGGCGATCTCGGCGGCGATCGTCGAGGGCGAATATCCGGACTGCTCCTCCCACCGCTCGACGCCGAAGCTCGGGCCGTGCGCCAGCAGGAAGTCGGCAGCCGGCTTGATGTGCCCGGTCCACAACGCGTCGCTGCCGCCGAGACCGGACAGGTACGCCATCAGGATCGGGTAGGCGGTCTCGTCCAGCTGGTCGCCGCCGGTGTCCGGCGCGGCCTTGCCGTTGAGGAGCGAGTTGCGTGGGATCTGCCCGGTCGGCAGCTGCTGGTCGTCGAGCAGGAACTGAGTCTGCGCGCGGGCGGTGGCCAGGTCCCCGTCGGCCAGGAACCCGGTGAACGCCTCATAAGCGTCGCGGGCGAAGACCTCCCGGTAGGAGCCGTAGTAGACCGGCTGGCCGTTCGCCTCCACGCCTGCGTTGACCGCCTGACCCCACGGGGAAGCCAGCGAGGCGACCACCGCGCCGGGGAAGGTCTTGTCCTCGCTGGCCTTGAGGACGTTCGCGTCGAGGTAGTAGGTCTTGGCGATGGTCTGCCCCGACTGCCCCGACTGCCCCGACTGCCCCGACTGGCCGTGCACTGAGCCTGGCGGCCGGTTGAGCGCGCGGTCGTATGCGCCCCAGGTGTCGGCGTAAGCGTGCGCGGTGACCTCGAACGGCGCGCGCAGCGACGCGGTCGCGGTCTGGACTGACTGCTGTTGAGTGCGGCCGAAGCCGAGAGCCAAGGTGAAGTCGGTGCCGTGGCGCGGAGTGACGTCCTCGGTGGCGGTGATGTGCCCGTCGGCGGCCGAGGTGGTCTGGGTGAGCGTGTGCGAGGAGTCGAGCTGGGTCAGTCCGTCGCTCGCCGTGCCTTCGTAGCCGACCGAGGCTCGCTGCTTGGCTTCACCGGCTTGCCCAGCGGACGTCATCGCCATGTAGGTCGGCACGGCGTAGCTGCGGTTGGCGGCTTGGGTGGTGGTGTTCGTGCTGTCGATGACCGGGATGCCGGTGTGCGCGTCGACGACGCCGGTGTTGCCGCCGGCGTTCTGCGCCCCGCCGCCACCATCGCCGTTGACGTGCGCGTCGAGTCGCGCGTAGACCTTCAGCGCACCCACTCGGGTCTTTGAGCCCTGAGTCGGCGCGATGCGGGTGTTCATCAGGACACTGTCGCGCTGCGGGTCGGTGACGTACGTCGTGACCAGCTCGAAGCCGTGCTTGGCGTCGGTCGAGGTGACCGTGCACTCCATACCGGTCGAGTCGGCCGCGACGGTGTACGTCATGTCGCGCGTCTGCAGGTCGCTGAACGTCGAGCCGTCGGTGACCACGTACTGCAGGGTCTGCACGTTCGTGTTGTCGACGGTCGGCTCGTAGACGTCGGACAGGACACCGTCGGCGACCGTGTACCAGACCTTCGAGTGCGAGTTCTGCGCGGTGCCCAGGCAGTCCTTGCGCGCCAGATCGAAATAGGACGGCCCGCCGGGACCGGCTGCCGTCGCGGTGCCGGACACGGCGGCGCGGGCAGCCTGGGTGGACCCGGCTGCCGTGGTGAGCAGTGCGAAGGCGGCCGCGCACGCCACCGCGGCTCTGTATCGGGAGGATCGTTTCATCGAGGCCTCATTCGCTCGATCGGACAGGGACGGGTCCCGCACCTGTATCCAGGTGCGGGACCACAAGGGTGGTTCAGTGACCACAGGGGTGGTTCAGCAGCCGCCGTACCCCTTCCAGTTCGCGACGGTGTCGGTCTGAGTGCCGCCGTTCACGGTGAGGGAACGGTTCTGCACATACCCGCAGGAGCCCGTCTCCTCATTGTTCGACCAGGTTCCATTGAGCGTGTACTTGTACTGCAGCGTGGTGGATGCGTTGGCCGCGCTGACGGATGCGGTGAAGTGGGTCGCGTCGACCCGGGACATGAGCACGCCGTTGGCTGCCCAGTCGCCCTGGCCGCCGCCGAGGACCGACAGGTTGCCGGCGAGGTAGACCTGGGCGCTCGCCGGGGTGTCGGCGGGCACTGTCACAGCGATCGTCTCGGTGGTGCCGCCGTTGCCGCCTGTGCCGCCGCCGGGAGGGGGCGGCGGCGAGCTGCCGCAGGTGTAGGGACCTGCCCAGTTGGCGACGGTATCGGCCTCGGTGCCGCCGTTGATCTGCATGCTGCGGTTGCCCACGTAGCCGCAGGACGCGGTCTCCTCGTCGTTGGCCCACGCACCGCCGAGGGTGTACTTGTACGACAGCGTGGTCGGACCCGCGGCGTGGATGGTGGCGCGCCAGTGCGTGGCGTCCACGCGGGTGAACGCGATGCCGTTGGCTGCCCAGTCACCTTGCCCGCCGCCGAGCGCGGACAGCGTCCCGGCCATGTAGACGGTCAGTCCGGTCTGATCGGTGTATGAGGGGACTGTCACGGTCACCACTTCGACGTTGTTCGCGGTGGTGGTCGCGGTGACGGAATTCGAGGCGGCCGATTCGTTTCCGTCTGTGTCGGTCGCGGTGACGGAGTAGGTGTAGCCGGTGGACGGCGTCAGACCGGTGTCCGTGAAGCTGGTGCCGCTCGTCGAGGCGACCAGGGCTGCGGTCCCGGTTCCGGTGGCGCGGTAGATGTTGTAGCCGCCGACCGTTCCACCAGAGGTGTCTGTGGCTGCGGTCCACGTCAGGTCGACCGTGGTGCTGGCGGCGGCGGAGACCGTGAGGCCGGTCGGCGCGTTCGGCGGCGGGACGGGGGTTTTGGTGGTGGTCGTGACCGTATTGGACGGTCCGGACTCGCCGACGTTGTTGTACGCGGTCACGGAGTAGCTGTAGGCCGTGGAGGCGGTCAGCTTGGTGTCCGTATAGGCGGTCGATGCGACCGTGGCGACCAGCGCCGCCGGACCGGTGCCGGTCGCGCGGTACACCTTGTAGCCGGCCGCGAGCGAAGAGCCGGACCAGGACAGCGAGACGTTGGTGGTGTGGGTGGCGGTGACGGTCAGGTTCGTCGGCGCGGCGGGCTTCGTCGTCGGTGCTGCCGAGCAGGCGTTGAACGTCTGGCAGACCACGGTCGGGGTATCAAGGTTCTGACCCGCGGAGATGTCCATCGCCAGGCGCACGTACTGCGCCATCGCCCACATCAGCGGGTTGGCGGAGTTGTCGGGGCGGCCGAGGCTGAAGCCGCCGGTGCCGTTGGTCCCGGCCCACACCTGCTCGGAGATCTGGCCGTCGGACGCGGCGCCGGCCATGGTGGTCAGGGCGGACTGCGCGCCGGTCAGGTTGCCCGCCGCCACGTCGTATTCGCCGCGCTCACCGGTCAGCACAGGCCAGGGATTGCCGGTTCCGGCGCCGGTGTAGTCCGCTCCGGAGGAGGTTTCGCCGTAGCCGTCGAAGTCGTAGCGGTGGTCGATCTGTCCTTCGGGGGTGTTCACACCGATCTGCGCGTCGTCGACGGCGAGAGAGTTCGTGACCTGACTCGCGGTGGCGGGCATCACGCCGAGGCGTACCAGGTCCAGGAAGCTCTGGTCGACCACGGTGCGGTCGTCGTGGTTGCCGCCGCCGTTGGCCAGACCGATGGAGGCTCCCGAGTTGGGCTGGCCGTCGGGGGTGAGGCGCAGGAAGTAGGAGCCGCTTCCGTAGGGACCGCTCGTGGTGTAGGTCCACCCCGCGACGCTGCCGGCCCAGCTTTGCGCCTTGGCGAGCCAGGCGGCGGCGTCCGCGGAATCGCCGTTGGCGGTGGCGATGTTCGACGCGCACACCAAGCCGGCGATCTCGGAGGCGATGGTGGCGGGGGAGTAGCCGCCGTTCTCCTCCCAGCGCTCCTGCCCGGTGGTCGGACCGTTGGCGGCGATGAAGGACGCCAGGAGCTTGATCTTGGCGAAGTCGGCGCTGCCGGTGCGGCCGAGCTGGTAGGCCAGGATGATGGGGTCGGCTTCCTCGTCCTGCTGGTTGCCGCCCCACATCGCGTTCCCGTTGAGCCAGGTGTTCTGTTTGACCTGGCCGCTGGAGGTCTCCTCGTAGTTCTCCAGATAGGTCAGCGCGTCGCTGGCGTCCTGCTTGTCGCCGGCTGCCAGCAGTGCGCTGGCCATCTGGTACTCGTCGCGCGTCCACACCAGGTGGTAGCCGTGTCCGCCACCTCCGTCGGCGCTGACGGTCGAGCCCCAGGGCGTGACCGGAGCAGCGACGAACGCGCCGACGTAGTTCTTGTCCTCATCGGCCTTGACCTCCATCAAGGAGGTCTCGTACTGCGTCAGCAGTCCGGCGTTGTTCGCGACCGACGCCGGGGCGGTGGTCAGGCCGCTCATCCAGGTGTGCCAACCAGCTTGGAAGGAGGACTGGACGGCGGCGAAGCCCGACGACAGCGACGCCGACACGTCGGAGACGGCCGCGGCGCTGGTCGTGTCGAAGCCGAGCGCGAGGGTGAAGGTGGTCGAACCCGAGGCGGCTACAGGGATTTGCGCGGTCTGGTCGATGTGGCCGCTGCTCGAGACGCCGCTGTAGACGGTGCCGAGCGTGTGGCCGGTTGCCAGTTGCGCCGTACCGCTGCTGGCGGTGCCGACGTATCCGGTCGAGGCACTGCTGAAGGGGGTGGACGCGGCCAGTGCGCTGGCCATCGGGCCGTTGGAGGCGACCAGGTCCCCGCCGGCGTCGGTGGAGCCGATGTTGCCCATGCCCTGGTTGTTGAGCTGGGGGAGGTAATCAGCGTACAGATACAGCGGAGTGGAGCCGTTGTTGGTGAACGTGGTCTTCACCAGGATCACCGAACGCGCGGGATCGGCGACGTAGGTCTTCGTGATCGCATACTTGCCGCTGGCGGCGGTGTTGGTCTGCGTGAACGTCAGCGAGGCGGGATCGGCCAAGGCGATCGCGTGCTTGGTGTTGGTGGCCTCGCCGTCGGTGAAGCTCGACCCGTCGGTGACGTAGTACTGCAGCCCGTAGGTGTCCGGGTTGTCGGTCTGCGGATAGAAGACGTTCTCCAGCCCGCCGTTGCCCAGCGTGTACCAGACCTTCGAACTCGGACTCAGCGCGGTGGCGAACCCCTGCACGCCACTGGTCTCGTTCCAGAACGAGGCCGTCCCCGGTCCCCCCGACGCGGTACCAGCCCGCGCCACAGGACTGGACGAAGCCCAGACTCCCACAGTGGCCAGCGACAACCCGGCGAACGCGGACAGCGACGACCGCAGCCATCGCCGCCCGACCCGGGGTGGTGAAATGAATCTGCCCAGCATTCTGCAACCTCCTGCAAGCTTGCGGTGGGGCGAGGCACGACCCGGCGATTACGGCACCACGGGTCGTCTGAAGAGCTCCCAGTCGCCGGGATTTTGTCCTACATGCGACGGATACAAGAGCCCTGTTCTGTTGCGCACGGCAACAAATCAAGTGAGCGAGCCGTAACGTATCGCCGAATCAGCAGCAACGCCAGACCCTGCAAAACCTGCAAGAAAACGCCCGGGACCAGGCCTATCTCCGCACCTCACAGGCATGCGCCTGGATTGCGCCGCGCCATTTCTGCAAGAGCCTTGACTCTTGCAGCAAGAATCAGCACTCTGTCGCCAGACGCAGGTGCTTCACGAAACGTCGGAGTCACGCCCGCGACCCGGGCCGCCGCTCTGGCTGAACAGTGCGTTGTTGGCTGAGACGCGGGTACGCATGCGTGCTACTGCGGAGTGAGCCTGGTATCGAGGGCATGGCGCGTCATCAGCCGAGATCCGCTCGACGCTGCCGGAGGCGGGACCGGCAGCGGACAGCAACTCAGGCGAGACGGCAACAGCCGTCCCGCCCGCCACTCGGGACTCTCGAAGCCGGTCCGCGTCGCTCGGTTCATCTACTCGTTCATCGAGTTCGGCCGGCACCGGCTGCCGCTTCATCACAAGAGACCAGGTCGCTGCCGCCTGAGCGGATCCGCGACCTGGTCCCCAGCCGTCGAGCTTCACACAGTTGTCGAGGTTGTCGAGGTTGTCGAGCTCGCCGGAATGGAGAGCTTTATCTAGCCGTTCGGGCGGTCCTGCGTCCCGAACTGGTCCTTGAGCTTGTCCCGGCCTGTGTCGATCTGCTGGTCGTACTTGCCGCCGGCCTTCTTCTTGGCCAGGTCGGCAGCCTTGTCGCTACCCTTGTCGACCTGCTGTTCGTGCCCAGTGAACATCTGCTTCAGCTTATCCAGCACGTTCATGGCGGACTCCTTGCGACCGGCGATCGGGCAGCTTGCCCACCACCTACGTAAGCGGGTCTGGAGCCCGGCGTGCCTGTTCGGGGACCCAAGTGGGTGATGATGTGCGCCGGATAGTGCAGCCGGGGCGCTAGAGGATGACCGGTACCTGGCTGACGATGGTGTGCCCGCGTTTCCCGTCCGGCCAGCCGTAGTCCGCGACGCGCTGGGTACCGTCCCCGGCGTCGACGACCTCGATCCAGAAACCGCTGTTGCCGCTGTAGACCTCGCCACCGTTGGCGCCGGTCGCGAGGCTGAGGATCGCGTCCTCGTCGAACGCGGTGCCGTCGGGCGGCTGAAGCGTGACTCTGAGACCGTGAATGGGCATGTCTCAACCGTGCATTCGGGCAGGGCGCGGCGGGTATCGGAGCGGCGCCGTTCAGGCGACAAGCGCCCCCGGGACGGTCCCCGGGAGCGCTCACGATTCACGCTGTCGCGATGTCCTCAGTACTGCGTCGAGACGCTGACTCCGCTGAACGACGTGACCGCGTACAAGCTGATGTACCGGTACCCCGCCGTCTTGTTCGTCACGGTGATGCTCTGGTCGTTGCCGCCGCCGGTCGACTTCGCGGTGTGGGTCTGCTTCGTGGCCCAGGTGTCGGGGTCGTAGTAGAGGTCTGCGTTGCCGCTGCCGCCGGTGGTGGCGACATGCAGGGTCACCTGTCCGGCGGGCAGGTAGATCCACAGGCTGTCGTAGTCGCCCGCAGTCTCCGACTGGTCGGCGCGGGAGCAGTTGCGGTCCATCGCCTGCGGGTTGGCCGAGGGGCACGGCGGCGGGCCGGACGGACCGGTCACCGTGACGTTCTGCGCGTAGGTGGAACTCAACCCCTTCGCGTCATCGACGGTCAAGGCGATGGTGTAGGTCCCGGCGGCGGGGAAGGTGTGGGTCGGGTTCGGGCCGTCGGTCGTGGAGATGGTGTTGTCGCCGTAGCTCCAACGCTCGAAGTTCAGCGGGCTGCCGGTGTCGGTGGAGACGTCGGAGAAGTGGACGGACAGACCGTCGGGAGCCATGGTGAACGCCGCGGTCGGAGCACCGGGGACCAGGCACGCGCCGGCCGCGCAGACGTCGAGCCAGGCGTCGAAGTCAGCGTCGTACTTGGTGCCGATCGCGTTGTAGACCGCGTAGCCGCCGGCCCAGTCGCCGACTCGGAACTTCGCCAGCATCGCCTGGACGTCCGCCGGGTGCTTCTCGATCATGTACCGCACCGCCAGGTAACCCCAGGTGTAGGTGCGGTCGGTGGTGGTGTTGTCGTAGGTGGTCTGGAACAGCGTGCTCAGCGGGAACGCGTGCTGGCTCGCCTCGCCGATCGCCTGGGTGTTGTTCAGACCGCGGTAGGCGTAGGAGACGTACTCCGCCTCACCCTCGACCCACCAGATGTCGGGGACCGAGATCTCCTGGTCGAAGGTGCCCTTCATGTCGAACTCGCCCTGCAGCAGGTGCGTGTATTCGTGGTTCAGGTTCCACACGCTCGCCGGGAAGCCGTCGCCGGGGAACTTCACATACATCACCGAGATCGGCTGGTTCGCCGGGTCGGTGATGTCGCCGCTGAGGGTCTCGCCGCCGTTGTCGGTGTCGTTGCCGAACAGCGCCGTGGAGTACACGGTGTAGTCCCACTTGGTGGCGAAGACCGCGAGGCGCACGTTCGTGTCGTACTGCCCGGCGATCGGGCCGCCGTCCTTCACCAGGCCGTGGTAGAACGCATCCTCACCTTGCAGACTGGTGCAGGCCGCGTTCAGGTCCGCCGCGGTCATCGCCTGCGCCAGGATGGTGCGCGTCGTGCCGCAGGGGTAGGTCGTCGGGAGGACCGCCGCCTTGAGCGTGTCCGTGTAGTCGCAGACGCCGAACGTCCCGCACTCCGCGCCGTCGACGTAGTCGACGACGACCGCGACCCGCACCCACAGCGGACCGTTCGGCCCGGGCAGCGGCGAGATCGCGAGCAGGTGCGCGGCCAGCGGCCGCACCTTGGCTTGCAGCGCCGGGGTGTCGAGGAAGCGGACGGCTTCGGCAGCGGCGTTTGTGTCCAGCGCGTAGTTCGCGCCGGGGAGCAGCGCGGTGTTGTTGAGCGCAAAGGAGTTCAGCGCGTCTATGAGGCTCGGGTCCGCCGTGACCGCCGCTATATACGCCGGGAAGAAGTGACCGCGATAGATCGGCGTGAACACCGCGTTCACCGCCGCGTCCATGCTTGGGAAGGCGTCGTAGGAACTCTTGTAGCCGTTCAGCACCCGCTTGTAGACGCTGATGTAGCGCGCCTGCAGGTCGGCACTGTCGCTCAGGGTAATGACATTGCCCAGGACGTTTCCGTTGGCAGCGCTGACGTCCGAGGAGTGCCTCGCGGAGAAGAAGGCGTCCAGACCGTTCTGAACGGGATCGGCCAAGGCAGAGCCGTACGACCCGACCGCGGCAGCGTTGTTGTACTGCACGTAGTACCCGGCGGTCAGGAACAGACTGAGCTGCCAGATACCGCTGGAGTCGTCGCCCCGGTAGTTCCGCGCCGTGCTCACGAACGCGTTCGCCACGGCGGTCATCTGCGACTCTTTGAAAACCGCGGCAGCATCGGAGCCGGTGAGCGCATACAGGGTATTGAGACAGTCGGTGGTCGACGTCTTGACGTAGGCAGCCAGCTTGGCGCCGCCGCGGCTGCCGAAGTCAGCGGCGGTGCAGGACTGCGTGCTGGGTGTGCTGGGTGTCGTGCCCGCAGGCGCCGCCGAAGATGCCGCGGTCACGGCGGACGCGGCGTCCGGTCCAGCCGGGCCCGCAGGGCTCGTCACCGCCAGCGACGTCGCGGCGCCGATGGCGACCGGCGGACCGGCCGGCGACGGCTTGGCAGCCGTGTGACTCTCCGAGGCTCCCGCCGGCGCGACGGCAGCACCGCTCGGCGCGGGAACGGACGGCGGCGCGGCGCTCGCCGCACCCGACACCGCACCGGCCGGTCCGGCGGCCAGCCCGAACGACGCGGTGCAGACCGCGAGGCCCAGAGCCAGAATTCTGGGCAGGGCAGATCGATGGCGCATCAAGTGCTCCTTTGTGAACTGATGAGGGGCGCCCCGAAAACGATCGGTGCGAGGCGTGCCATGAAGCTCTCATCCGTGTGCGGTACTGACAATGGAGTGCGCGATAGAACTATTGCTCTCACGCGATAACATCCCGGCCGATCACAGAGGTCTGATTCACGGGCGACGGAAAGTGGCAAGCCGTCAGGTGGCCCTCGGCCGAGCCGTCGATCCGCACCAGTGGCGGCGTCTCGGCGGCACAGAGGTCCTGCGCCTTCGGGCAGCGGGTCCGGAAACGGCAGCCGGACGGCGGGTTCAGCGGGCTGGGCACGTCGCCGACCAGCCGGATCCGCTCGGTGCTGGTGCTGGTGCCGGTGCCGCGACCCGCGCCGTCGTCGATCTCAGGGATGGCCGACAGGAGCGCCTGGGTATACGGATGCCGGCAGCGCTCATAAAGCGTGTCCCGATCGGCGACCTCCACGATCCGTCCCAGGTACATCACCGCCACGCGGTGGCTGACCTGGCGGACCACGGCCAGGTCGTGGGCGATGAACACCATGGCGATGCCAAGATCGCGCTGCAAACGTCGCAGCATGTTGACGATCTGCGCCTGGATCGAGACGTCCAGCGCCGACACGGGCTCGTCGGCGACGATCAGCTCCGGTTCGGTGGCCAGCGCCCGGGCCACGCCGATGCGCTGGCGCTGGCCTCCGGAGAACTCGTGCGGGTAGCGGTGGACGTGCGCGGCGTCCAAACCGACGGTCTCCAGCAACTCCAGGACCCGCCCTCGGCGACTCGCCGAGGTCCCGACGCCCAAAGACTCCAGGGGAGCGGCGATGATCTCGCCGACCGTATGCCGAGGGTTGAGAGAGGCATAAGGATCCTGAAACACCATCTGGATCTTGCCGCGCAACGGCATCAGCTCTCTGCGACCGGCATGGGTGATATCCCGGCCGTCGTAGCGGATCGTGCCGGCGGTCGGCTCCAGAAGCCGGGTGATCAGGCGGCCGGTCGTCGACTTGCCACAGCCGGATTCGCCGACCAGTCCCAGGCTTTCGCCGCGCGCCACCGTGAACCCGACGCCGTCTACCGCTTTCACCGCCCCGATCCGACGCGGCACGACGGCGCCTCGGCGGACGGGGAAGTGTTTGGCCAGACCGGTGATGTCCAGCAGAGGATCGGGTTCGGCGGGGGAGGGCTGGGGCGGAGGCACAGCGCTCACAGCGTCACGCTCCCTTCGAGGGCGAGGTGGCAGGCGCGGAAGCGTTCGCCGCTGCTGATCGGTACGAGGGGTGGCACCGCGCTCGCGCACAAGTCGTCGGCGACCCGTAGACGCTGGTCGCAGCGCGGATGGAAAGCGCAACCAGACGGCGGGTCGAGCAGGTCCGGCGGACTACCGGCGATCGGAGTGAGGTCGGCGTCGGGATCGCTGCGCAGCGTCGGCACCGAGCGCAGCAGCCCGGCGGTGTAGGGGTGTTCGGGCGCGGTGAGGACGTCGGCCGCCGGTCCGTACTCGACGCAGCGCCCCGCGTACATCACCATCACGTCGTGCGCCACGCCGGCCACGACGCCGAGGTCGTGGGTGATCAGCATGATCGCCAGCTGGGACTCGGCTTGCAGACCGGCCAGCAGGTCCAGGATCTGCGCCTGGACGGTGACGTCCAGCGCCGTCGTGGGCTCATCGGCGATCACCAGATCCGGATCGCCCATCAGGGCCATGGCGATCATGACGCGCTGGCGCATGCCGCCGGAGAACTCGTGCGGGTACTCCGCCACGCGCCGAGCGGGGTCCGGGATGCCGACCCGCGCGAGCATGTCGGTGGCGCGGACGCACGCCGCCCGGCGACTCGCGCCGGTGCGGCGACGGTAGGCATCAGTGAGCTGACGCTCCACAGTGTGATAGGGCGACAGTGCGGTGAGCGCGTCCTGGAAAACCATGGCGATCCGCGAGCCGCGATAGTCCGACAGCCCACGCTCGTCCAAGCCGGCCAGATCGACGCCGTCGAACTCCACGCGTCCGGTGATCTGCGTGCGTCGGCGGTCGTGCAGGCCCAGGATCGCCAGGCCGGTGGCGCTCTTGCCGGAGCCGGACTCGCCGACGACCGCCAGGGTGCGGCCGCGCCGGATCTGGAAACTCAGGCCATTGACAGCCCGGACCGTCCCGCCCTCGGTGGCGAAGCGCACCGCGAGGTCTTCGACGGTCAGCAGCGGGCGCGCGCTGGCGCTCACGTCGGTGCGGGTGTGCACAGGGATCACCATGGTCAGAGCCTCACCCGGGGGTCGATGAGCGCGTAACAGAAGTCGACCGCGGTGTTGCACACCACGATGAAGGTCGCGGCGACCAGCACGGTCCCGGTGATCATCGGCAGGTCCAGGTCGGTCACCGAGGAGACGGCGAGCTGGGCGATGCCGTGGATGTTGAACGTGGTCTCGGTGACCACGGCGCTGCCGAGGAACACACCCAGATCGAGGCCGAACTGTGTGAGCACCAGGGTCATGGCGCCGCGCCAGGCGTACCGCAGGTGCACGACGCGCGGCGGGAGCCCTTGCGCGCGGGCGGTCCGCACGTATTCCTGCGACTCGGCCTCGATCATCGCCGAGCGCGTGAACCGGACATAGGTCGCGGCGCTCACCACCGCCAGGGTGACCCACGGCAGCAGCATGCCGCCGAACCACTTGCCGGGGTCGGAGGTGATCGCGGTGTAGCCGGGCTGCGGCAGCAGGTCGAACTGGTCCACCAGCAGGTAGCGGGCCACGATGCCGAGGAAGTACACCTGCATCGACGCGCCGACCAGCGCCACGCCGGTGAGCTGCTTGTCCAGCGCCCGGCCGCGGCGCAGGGCGGCGACGATGCCGAACCCCACGCCGACGGTCAGGATCAGCACCGAGGCGCCGGCCGCGAGCGAGAGCGTCGCCGGAAAGCGGTCGGCGAGCGTCGCGGTGACCGGCTGCTGGTTGACGAAGGAGTAGCCCAGGCACGGCGCGGCGCACCACACGGTGGCGAAGTGGCGTCCTGCGAAAACGCCGCGCAGGAACTGCCAATACTGATCGGTCAGCGGCCGGTCCAGGCCCATGGTGTGGCGGATCTGGGCCAGGGTCTGCGGGGTGCAGGTCTTGCCGCAGGACAGGCGCGCCGGGTCGGCGGGTAGGGCATAGAAGAGGAGGAAGGTGACTGCGCTGACGACGAGAAGGATCAGTACCGCGCCCAGTCCCCGCCGGAGGATGTATCCGAACAAGTCGTCCGCCCCCTACTTGACGTAGACGTCGAGCGGATAGCAGGTGCCGATGAAGCCGGTGTGGACGCCACCGAGTCCGGGCCCATAGAGCGAGACCTGCCGGGGATCGACCCAGGGGATGATGGGGACCTCCTGCATGATCTTCTTGTCCAGCGCGGCCCAGGCGGTGTTCTGCTGGCTCAGGTCGGTCATGGACTGGATCCGGTCGATCTCGGCGTTCACCGTCGGGTCGTTCAGCAGCGAGTTGTCGCTGCCGCCGTCGGTGATCTGCCGGCCGTCGAACAACGGCGGGATGACCGAGGAGGCGCTGGGCCAGTCCGGACCCCAGCCGCCCCAGTAGACGTCAAACTGGTTGTCAGTCTTCTGCGTCTCGTCGTAGTAGTTCTTGTCGCTGATCGCCTTGGTGACGACGGTGAAGCCGGCCTTGGTCAGCGCCTGCTGGATGGCGACGGCGCCCTGCTGCCAGGCGGTGTCGTCCTGGTAGGCGTACACGATGGTCGGGTGCGGCGTCGATGTCGTCGCCAGCAGCGCCTTGGCCTTGGCTGGGTCGCCGGTGTCGGGGGCGCCGTACAGGTCGTAGTCCTGGTAGCCGTTGGTCACCGGCGACAGGATCGTGGTGGTGAAGTCGCCGTAGATCGGTCCCCCGAGCAGCTGCCGCGTCTGGGCGCGCGGGAACGCCTCCAGCAGGGCTTCGCGGACCTTGACGTCCGTCACGCGCCGGGTGTTGATGTTGTAGAACTCTGAGAAGGGCGTGACCTGGTTGACCAGACGAGCCTTCAGATCAGGGCTCGAGTTCACCTGCGATGCCAGGTCCGAGCCGATGGTGACCTTGAAGGTCATCGCGTCCTTGTCGGCGCCGTTGGCGGCCGCCAGGCGCTGGTTGATGTCGACGTCCTGCGCCCCGAACTCGAACTTCCACTGGTCGGGGTAGGCGTGGCGGACCGGGTCGGTGTTCGCGTCCCAATGGGTGTTGCGGGACAGGACCATGCCCTTGTCGATGTCGTGGCTGTCGACCTTGTAGGGCCCGGAGGAGAAGGGGTGCTGGTCCAGGGCGGACTTGGCGTCCTTGTCCTTGGGAAGCGGGCTGTAAGCCTGCATCGCCAACGCGAACGGGAAGTCGGCGTGCACCGACGCGAGGTGGAAGACGATCGTCGTGGCGTCGGGCGTCTGGATCTGCGGCAGGTCCTGGCCGCCCCAGGGCCCTGAGTAGGTGGAGGAGTAGTCGGTCTTGCCGGTCAGCCACATCTGGAGGTACTGCGGACCGCCGGACAGCTCCTTCTGGAAGGTGCGCTCGATGCCGTACTTCACGTCCTGAGCGGTGATCGTGCTGCCGTCCTCGTACTTCAGGCCGGCCTTGAGGTGGTAGGTCCAGGTCTTGCCGTCGGTGCTGCTCCCGGTGTCGGTGGCCAGGTCTCCGACCAGCTTGGTGGTGTTGCCGACCTGCTGGTAGCTGGTGAGCTGGCGAGTCAGCAGCAGATCGGCGGTCTGGTTGGTGGAGGACCAGACGCGGGCCGGGTCCAGGTGGCTGAAGTCCGAGTGTTCGAGCACTGTGACAGTCCCGCCGGACTTGGCGCCGGACACTGCCGGATCCGGTCCCCGGGAGTCGGCAGCCGTGCCGACCGCGACGGCTTGCTTGGCCACGTTCTGCGCGGCCTCCTGCTGACCGGAGCCGGATTTCTTGGCGGACGACGACGAGCACCCGGCGGTGATCGTCAGTGTTGCCAGCACGGTGACGGCGATGGCCGACCGTGACCGGCGCCTGGATGCGGACATGGCAGATCCCTTCGATGGATGGGGCGAACCGGGATGGGGCGAACCGGGATGGGTCGAACCGGGGACGGATCAGCGGCCTGACGGCGAGAGCGCGTCGCGCACCGAGTCCCCGAGCAGGTTGAAGGCGACGACGAAGATCAGGATCGCGACGCCGGGGATGAGCATGTACGTGATGTCGGACAGGTAGACCTCGGCGCCGCGGTGGATCATCCGTCCCCAGTCCGGCGTCGGCTCGTCGATGCCCGCGCCGAGGAACGACAGCGCCGCCTCGGTCGTGACGTACACCGGGACCGACAGCGAGGCCGTGACCAGGATCGGCGTCCACAGGTTCGGCAGCAGCTCGCGCCGCACGATCCGGATCGGCGAGGCGCCCCCGATACGCGCCGCCTCGACGAACTCCCGGCCGCGCAACGAGATCACCTGTCCGCGCAACAGCCGGGCCACCGGCGCCCAGCCGAACGCGGCGAGCACGACCACCAGCGTCGTCACCCGCATCCAGGTCGGCGTCTGCCGGTCGGCGGAGACGAACAGCGACTGCACCACCGGGACGAAGGCGATGATGAACAGCGTCGAGGGGAACGACAGCGCGATGTCGACGATCCGGCTGACGCCGGCGTCCAGCCAGCCGCCGGCGTACCCGGCGATCAGCCCGACCGCGGTCCCCAGCACGGTGATGATCAGCACGACCACGGCCGAGATCAGCAGCGACGTACGGATCCCGTACAGCAGCTGGGTGAACACGTCCCGCCCGAGCCCTGGTTCGAGCCCGAGCCAGAACCGGCCGCCGGCTCCGCCCAACGCGCCGGTGGGGTAACCGAACTCGTCGAGCAGCCCGGGCTCGTTCTGCCCGTAGGTGGTGTAAGGGTCCTTACCATACGCCGCGCTGATCAGCGGGGCGCACAGACCCAGGAGGAAGAAGAGAACGACCACGACCCCGGCCGCCATCCCGGTCCGGTCGGCGCGGAACCGGCGCCAGGCCAGGGCCGCGGGTGTGCGGGGACGGCCGGGGTCCTTGGTGAGGTCCTTGCTGGGACGTGAGCGGATCATAGAGAGTGGCTCCGGGAGCTGAAAGCGCGGCGAGGTGGAGACAGAAAAGTCTCATCACCAGATGCGCGCCGACAATGCCCGCGGCGATAGAGAAATAGCAGTGCGGCGATAACACCGCCGCGCCGATAAAGGCTCGAAGAATACTTATTCCTGCGGAAAGCCGTATGCCCTGGCAGCCCAATCGCGCAGATGCGGAGCGTCGGCGACCAGGTCCCGATAAGCCTCCGACGCCGACCGGTAGACGGTGTCGACGACGTCGTCGGAGACCGCCGACACCCGCCAGGCGAGCAGGTAGCGGCACCACAGCGGACTGCCGATCAGGGGTCTGACAGCGACCTCGGCCGTCGTCTCGAACGTCGCCTGCACCACCGCGACGCCCAGACCTGCGGCGATCATCGCGTGCAACTGCCGGCGGTCGCCCAGGAACTCGTGCACGGTCGCCGGCCGGAACCCGGCGACCTCGCACGCGGTGAAGAACACGCCGGGCCAACCCGCGCCGTCATCGGGCGTGAGGAACCACGCGTCGTCGGCCAGATCGGTCAGACACACCTCTCGATGCGCGGCCAGGGGATGACCCGCGGGAACCGCCACGAAGCTGGGCTCGGTGACGATCCCGCGGTGCGCGACGATCGAGGAGTGCCGCAACTCCTGCCCCGGATAATCCACACCGATCGCGATATCCACCAATCCCTCCTCGAGCATTCCCACCATTTCCTTCGAGGAGTAGACACTGCTGACCGTCACAGAACACTGCGGTGCCGCGTCCCGGAACCGCGTGACCAATCCGGACAACATGGCCGTGTTCGTGGCGGCCAGCCGCACCGTGCGGCATTCGTCGTCGGACCGATGGCCACGCGGCCCGATGGCATCCATGCGCGCCAGCACGTCGCGCGCCTGAGCCACGATCTCGCCGCCGACAGCGGTCGGCACGACGCCGATGCTGCTGCGCGCGAACAGCGGCTCGCCGAAGTACTGCTCGATCCGCTGGAGCTGAGTCGTCAGCGCCGGCTGCGAGTAGCCCTGCGCGGCGGCCGCGCGGCGCAGGCTGCCGGTGTCGGCGATCGCGCACAGGGTGCGCAGGTGACGAAGTTCCAGTCGCTCCATCAGATCTCCCGCATCGGAGTCGGTGTTATCGCGGCGGTCGGTGAGAGTTATGGGCTAGGGGTTAGGGGTTATCGAGGTGCCCTGAATTAGTCGTTCTTTCCGGCGGCCATCAGACTCATCCAGCAGCCATAAGACTCATCCAGCGGCCGTCAGGCTCTTCCGGCGACCATGTCCATCAGCCGCGCCAGCACCGACCCGCCGGAAGCATTGCCACCGTCGTGCTCCCACTCGTTGGTGATCCAGGCGCGCGCCGCGCCGACGCCGCTCAGCGTGCGCAGTGAGAAGTCGGCGGGCACGTACATGTCGTCGTGGTAGACGGCTGCGGCCAGCGGGACCCGGTTGTCCGCCAACCGCTTCGGGTCGTACAGCGCAGGCCAGTCATTCCTGGCAGCCAGGATCTCGGCGGCCTCGGCGAACGGCCGCAGAGCGCGCAGGTCCCGGAACATCCAGGGATAGATCATCTCGCCGGTGAACATCAGCGGGTTGGCGTCCGCGGCGAAAGCCGGATGCTCAGCCTTGATGCGCTCTGCCGCCCACGCGGTCGGCGTCGACCCCTGCCCATAGCAGGGCTCTTGCATGACGGTAAACAGTGGGTTCTCGACGAAGCCGGTCGGCAGGCTCACGTTCAGCAGAAAGGTGTCGGACAACTCGCCGGGCCGGGCGAAGGCCTCATCGAGCAGCCAATGGATCCGCTCGTAGCCGTCTCCCATACCGAAGGCCAGCCCGAGGCTGCGCAGTCGGTCGACGGTGAGCCGGTCCCCATCGGGCAGCCGGACATCGCGCGTGGTCAGGATCTCGGCGATCCGAGCAACCGTGGCGCGGTCCTCCGGATACCGGTCGTAGAACTCCGCGTTCTTCGCCGCGACGCGCGGATAGGTGTTGCGGTAGACGTCATCCGCCGTCGTGGTCAGCCCGGGTATCCCGCCGGTCACGTAGCAAGCGCGCAGTCCCTCCGGATACCGCGACAGGTAGTTCATGGTGATGAACCCGCCATAGCTCTGTCCGAGCGTCTCCCACGGCTGATCGCCACACAGTGCGCGACGAATGTGCTCGCAGTCCCGCACAATGCTGTCCGCCCGATGCAGCGAGAGGTAGCGCGCAAGCTCCTCTCCCGAGCCGAAGCCGCGCGCGACAGCCGGCGTGACCGGCGTACTGCGCCCTGTCCCGCGCTGATCAAGCAGCAACAGCCGGTGGGTCTCCAAGACCCGCCCGAGCCATCCAGGCACGGAGGCGCCAGGACGCGGCGACTTCCCACCAGGCCCACCCTGCAAGAAGACGAGCCAGGGCAACCCATCGACGTCGCCGCCCCGGCCAGGATCGACAACCTCCCGCGCGAAGACGTCGATCGTCCCGCCGCCAGGCTCATCATGGTCCAGAGGAACGGTGAACACGTGGTCGGTCGTAGCCAGACGCGGATTCATGAAAGGAGTCACCTCAGTGCCATAGACGCGGACGCCTCGACGATGGTGAGGCGTGATACGTAACATGGCACCCTTGGCGGCGTTGGGCAACGCCTCAGTGGCCGCGGCAGTCCTGCCGACGGCCTGACCCGCGGCTCACAGCAACCGGTCGACCAGCCCGTCGACGTACTCCGGAGTCAGCTGATCCACACCGAGCAGGACCCGGATATACATCGGCGCCAGCACGTGGTCCAGCACGTCGAGCGGGTCGAGGACCCGCTCGCCGCGTTCGCCCGCGCGATCGAGCATGGACTGGAGCTGCTGGGCGCGTGCGGCCAGCAGCTCCTCGCGCGCCCGCAGCCCTTGGTCGCCGGCCTTCGACAGGGCGATGGCCAGGTGCACCAGCGCCGGGCCGTCGGGTCCGGTGATCTCGCGGGCCACGGCGGCCGCGTACGTGCGCAGGTCGCCGGCCAGACTCCCGGTGTCGGGCATGGGCGAGCGCGTGTTGAGGCCGCTGAGCGCCGCGTCGGTGAGCAGCGTCTCCAGGCTGCCCCACCGGCGGTAGACGCTGCTGTCCGCCACACCCGCGCGGGCTGCGACGTCGGCCACGGAGAACATGCCGTAGCCGCGCTCGCTGATCAGATCGGTGACGGCCTGGTGGACCGCCGCGGTGACGCGGGCGCCGCGTCCGCCGGGGCGCCGGGGCGACTGTCGCTCGTCCATGCCCCCACCTTAACGCAGTGAGGACTTGCGTTTGTGGCGCACGGCTCCGTACAGTCTTAACGCAGTCAATGACTGCGTTAGTGCTTCCGAGTGAGAGGAATCCCCATGGCTGCATCGCCGGCGGCCCGAGGCGGTCGACCGAACCGGGGCGTGCTGCTCGCGGTGACCTGCCTGGGCCAGTTCATGGTCCTGCTCGACAACACGATCGTCGGCGCGGCATTGCCCGACATGCAGCGCCGCCTGCACACCCAGCTGACCGGTCTGCAATGGATCGTCGACGCGTACGTGCTGGTGGTCGCCATGCTGTTGCTGTCCGGCGGAGTCTTCGCCGACCGGTTCGGCCGCAAGCGGGTGTACCTGGCCGGCGTGGCGGTGTTCACCGCCGCGTCGCTGATGTGCAGCTTCGCGCCCACCGTCGGCTGGCTGATCAGCGGCCGGGTGCTGCAGGGCGTCGGAGCCGCGGCGCTGAGCCCGGCCTCGCTCGCCATCCTCGCCGCCGCCTATCCGGTGCCGCAGGAACGCATCAAGGCGATCGGGCTGTGGGCCGGACTCAGCGGAATCGGTCTGGCCGCGGGTCCCGTCGCCGGCGGCGTCCTGGTGGACGCCTTCGGCTGGTCCGCCATCTTCCTGGTCAACGTGCCCATCGGTGTGGTCCTTCTGCTGGTCGGCCTGCGCACTCTGGCAGAGACCCGCAATCCGAACGCGCCCGCGATCGACGTCCCGGGGACAGCGCTGTCCGTGCTGGGGGTGGGGGCTGTGACCTACGGCTTGATCGAAGGCGGCGCCCGCGGCTGGACCTCGCCGGTGATCCTGTCCTGCTTCGGCGCCGCGGCCATCCTCCTCGCCGCCTTCGTGGCCGTCGAAGCGCGCCGCTCCGTGCCGATGCTGCCGCTGCGGCTGTTCCGGCAGCGGCTGTTCACCGTGTCCAACACCGCCATGGTCGTGGTGGGCTTCGCGCTGATGGGCTCGTCCTTCTTCTTCTCCCAGTTCTTCGTCTACGTCCAAGGCAGCTCGATCCTGCGCGCCGGGCTGCAAACGCTGCCCTCGACCCTCGCGATGGTGATCGTTAGCCCGGTCGCGGGCCGGCTCGCCGTCCGCTACACCTTCCGCGCCGTGGTCACCGCCGGCCTGGTCCTGGCGGGCGTCGGACTGCTGGCACTGGGCACGGTGCACGCCGCGACCGGCTATACGAACGTGTGGTGGCGGCTGGCCCTGGTCGGCATCGGCTTCGGCCTGACCATGTCCCCGCTGACGGGAGCGGCCATCCAAGCGGTGAGTCCGCAGGAAGGCGGCCTGGCATCGGGCATCAGCAGCACCACCCGCCAGATCGGCGCGGTACTCGGCGTGGCGATCCTCGGAGCCGTCGTCCGCACCCGGCAGTCCGGCGGCGCCTCCTTCGAGTCCGGCCTCAACAGCGCCTTCCTCGCCGCCGGTGCCGTCACCTTGGCGACCGCTGTTCTCACCGGTCTGTGGCTGACGAAGTCCCAGCCGGCACAGGGTTCAGCGATACCGCGCCGTGCCACCGAGCCGGGCACTGTCACGACCTCGACCGAAGTGTCCGCGAAGAGCCTCTGACGAGGCGCGCCGCGGGCGTTTCGGTCCCGCATGCGCCGCGCCATCCCACACTACGGCTGCGCAGATGGCTGCGATGAACGCCGCCGCCGCATACTCACCCCTAGGGCGGAGAAGCGGCGGCGGTACTTCAGCGCCCGCATACATAGGTCGGTCTTCAGCAGTCTCTGCGAGCTGCACCGGCTCCAGCCACCACCACACCTCTCGAGCCCGCGCGCATCAGCGCCCTACGCCGCCGCACCCCTCCCGCGCCGCGCTCACAGAGAACAGAGAGAAGAGCACCGTGAAGAAGAGGTTCTCGAGTCGCTTCAGCCTGCCCGAAAACGCTGAGCTTCCCGAAAACGCCGACTCCTCCCACCGTCCCGGCCTGACGCGGCGCGCGCTGGTCGGCGGTGCGGCCGCCGCCACGCTGGCCCTGCCCGCCGCCACCGGCTTCGGCCTGCCCGCCTCCGACGCCGCCGCTGCGGCCGCGCCGCGTACCGACGCCCCGGGCGGCGGCGACGAGGCGACGTCCCGCGACCTGGCTCGCAAAGTCCTGATGGTCAGCGACGACGAGCAGAGCGACCTCAAGCTCGAATATCTCAAGATCCTGATCGACGGCCGGCTGCCCGCGCGGACCGCGCGCAAGCGGGTCCTGATCGTCGGCGCCGGCGCTGCCGGGCTCACCGCGGCACGCCTTCTCACCGCGGCCGGGCACGACGTGGTGATCCTGGAGGCCAACGCCAACCGGATCGGCGGACGGATCAAGACCTTCCGCGGCATCTTCTCCGACCCGCTCCTGCACGCCGAGGCCGGCGCCATGCGCCTGCCGGACGCGCACCCGCTCGTCCTCGCGCTCGGCGACAAGCTCGGCCTGACCCGCCGCCTGTTCTACAACGCCGACGTCGCCCCCGGCGCGGTGTCCACCGGCCGGATCCCGCCGGTGACCTATACCTCGTTCACCGGCGAGACCTGGACGAACGGCCCGGGCGGGACGCCGTTCAGCGCGCCGCCGGCCACCGGGCTGTCCCTGCTCACCTCGAACGGATTGAGCCGGACCCGGACCGCGTACGCGCAGAATCCGAGCGCGTTCAACAGCTTGTTCGGCACGAATTTGGCCACCACGACCACGGCTGCGGCGAACACGGCGTTCGCTCCCGTGATCGTGTCCAGCGCCGCGCCGATCGCGACGCAGCTGAACGGCTGGACGCAGCTCTTCCGTGATTTCGACGGCTACTCCACGCAGCGGTACCTGGTCGAGAATCAGGGCTGGGACACACCTCGGCTGCAGGCCGTCGGGACTCTGGAGAACCTCACGTCGCGCCTGCACTACTCGCTGGTCCCGACCTTGTTCGACCACGCGCTGATCAACCCGACAAGCCGGTACTGGGAGTTCGAGAACGGGAGCGCTTCCCTCACCGACGCACTCGCCGCGCCACTCAAGGGCCTGATTCGCAGCAACCGCAGGATGACCAAGCTCGTCCAGGACGCGCACGGCGTGACGATCGAGACGACCGCCGAATCAGGGAGCGAAGACTCCTGCGACGGCGCGCCGATCGGCCCGGTCGAGACCTTCCACGGCGACTACGCGATCATCGCCATCCCCTTCAGCGCCCTTCGCTTCTGCCAGTTCGAGCCGCTGATGTCCTACACCAAGCGCCGCGCGGTGGAGGAGCTCCACTACGACAACGCGACCAAGGTGCTCCTGGAGTTCAAGACGCGGTTCTGGGAGCGCGGACCCGGCGGGTTCACCGGCGGCGGCAACATCTCCGACTACCCGAGCCGCTTCACCTACTTCCCCTCGCACGCGCCTCAGGGATCGCGCGGTGGTGTGGTGCTCGCGGCCTACTGCTGGTCGGACGACGCGATGCGTTGGGACTCCCTGACGCCGGGCGAACGCTACGCACTCGCCCTGGCCGACATGGCTCGGATCTACGGAAGGCAGGTCTACACCGAGTTCACCGGCGTCGGCGCCACGCAGTCCTGGGCCAGGGCCCGCTACGCGCTCGGCGAGGCGGTCGTCGTGACGCCCGGCCAGCTGCACGAACTGCATCCGGCGACGCGGACCGTCGAGGGTCGCGTGCACTTCGCGGGGGAGCACACCAGCCTCAAGCCGGCGTGGATCGAAGGCGCGCTGGAGTCCGCGGTGCGTACTTTCCTCGAGGTGCACGCACGTTGAGTCGTGCGGGGTCGGCGATGGCATCGCTGGAACCTTTAGTTAGTAACGTTTCCTAACTTCAAATCCGAGAGTAGGCAGCGCCGGCCGGGGCGTCAAGCCCGATGTTGGATTCTGATGAAACCGGGCGCAGCGCTGGGGACCTCAGGGCACTGTCTTGGCCGACCACGTCGGGCGCGGGCGCCTCGGCCCGCGCTTGACCTGGGGACGCATCAGCTCGGACCGCTTCGCGAGCCGCCGTCGACCGTTCACGGTTGACGGCGGCTTTTGGGGTATCGACACGGGTCTGTGTGAGCTCTACATTGTGCAGGCATCAGTCACATCAATGAACTGAGTTCATGTATATGAACCGCTTCGACGGCTCGATCCGCCACGGCCGCCGAGACCCTTCGTCGATGAGAGGGCACCATGAGAGGCATCCCCACCCCCGGCCGATCACTGCACATAGTCTCGGCGGGCGCGGCGCTCACGATCGCCGCTGCCGCCGCACTGGTCACGATCAGCTCCTCCGCCCAGGCCAGCGCCACCAACCTCGCCTGCGGGCGGCCCGCCACCGCGTCGTCGAACTCTGCGACAGCAGGCAACGCCGACGACTGCGCGTCCGGCACCGTCTGGCAGAGCGGCACCAGCAAACCGCAGCAGTGGCAGGTCGATCTGGGCTCCGACACGACCGTCGACCACGTGAGCGTGACCTGGGGCGCCGGGTACGGCACCAACTACAAGATCCGCACCTCCGAGGACGGATCCAGCTGGCACACGGTCGTCGCCACGACCACCGGCCACGGCGGCACCGAGACCCTCGCCCTCCCGGCCAACACCGTCACCCGCTGGATCCAGGTCTACCTGAGCCAGTACTCGGGCACCGCGGGCTTCACCATCGATGAAGTGGCCGTTTACGGCACCCCCGGCGCGCCCGGCTCATCGTCGACGCTGCCCACCACGCCTTCCACGACACCCTCCACCACCCCGTCGACGACACCTTCGACCACGCCGTCGACAACGCCCTCCACCACGCCCTCCACCACCCCGTCCACGACGCCGTCGTCGTCCCCGCCCGGCGGCAAGACGTGGAACGTCAGCACCCCCGCCGCGCTGACCGCGGCCCTGGCCGGCGTGGCTCCCGGCGACACCATCGTGCTGGCGCCAGGCAGCTACGACGGGGCGTTCTACACGTTGACGTCGGGGACCTCGAGCAAGCCCATCACGCTGACCGGCCCGCGCACCGCCAAGCTCTCCAACAGCGCGTCAGCCTGCGACCCGAACTCGCCGCCGTCCAACAGCGACGTCTCCTACTGCGGCTACGGCCTGCACCTGAACCACGTCACCAACTGGCACCTGACCGGATTCACCGTCACCAACTCCTCCAAGGGCATCGTCCTCGACGGCTCCAGCAACAACACCCTGAACAGCGTCGAGGTCGACCAGATCGGCGACGAAGGCGTCCACTTCCGAGCCGACAGCTCCAGCAACCTGATCGAGAACTCCGCCATCCACGACACCGGCCGCGTCCAACCCGGCTACGGCGAAGGCCTCTACTTCGGCTCAGCGGAGAGCAACTGGGACAAGTACGGCGACAGCACCGGCCAAGACCGCAGCAACAACAACCAGGCCATCGGCAACACCTTCGGCCCCAACATCGCCGCAGAACACATCGACATCAAAGAAGGCACCACCGGCGGCCTAGTCCAAGCCAACACCTTCACAGGCGGCGTCTCCGGCGAAAACAGCGCCGACTCCTGGGTCGACGTCAAGGGCAGCAACTACACCCTCACCGCCAACCACGGCACCTACCCCCCCGGCGGCGTCCTAGCCGACGGCTACCAAGTCCACCGCATAGTAGCCCCCTTCGGCTGCGGCAACACCTGGAAGAACAACGACTCCGACCTAGCCAACGTAGGCAACTACGCCATCAACATCACCGACCAATCCGACTGCGCCACCAACCCCAACATCGTCTACAGCACCAACACAGTGACCCACGCCGTAAAGGGCCTCACCAACATCCCGGTGACGGCCGGCGGCTGACGCTCTGCGCGCCGTTCCGTACTGTTCACAGGCCTCTGTCATACGGACCTCGGGAGGACGCTCGATCGGCGACTCTGTACGGCTGAAAAGCACACGCCCTGTGGCTCGGCAGCTGAAGCTGCCGAGCCACAGGGCAGAGGTCAGGGGCGTCTGATCGACGGACTGCATACGTACTATGTGATCGCGGGCGACACGCCGGTGCTGGTCCACAACGACGATGACGGATGCAGCACCCCAGGAACGGCGAAGGTCTAAGGCGAAGACGCATTCGGTCGTGAATTCGTTGGTCAGCTTAGTTAACGTCTCGAAGAAGGCGCTGCGGAACCCGGCCAGTACCGCCAACCGACCGCAGACGATCGCCGGATGCAGCACGCTGGACACGACGGCCCCCTCCGTGACGGTGAGCATTCTTCGCAGAATCCATCGTCACGCGGAGGCCGTCGCCCTGTCCGTGAATCCTCGAACACGCCAGCCCCGAGCTGCGCCAACACCTCGCTGCACAGAAGAACCGGAACACGCTCTCAACCTGGTCTCGAAACCATCAACAGAGCGTTGATCACTACCAGAGGTTAAGCGGAAAGCCAAGCAGGAGCAGGGCAAGCACAGCCAACCCTATGAGGGTCGGCGTGCTGATGCGCACCGTGGCGATCGGGCGTACCTGGCGATCTTTTCTTGTTCGCATTCTTCCATGGTTGCTGCTAGACCGTAGCAATACAGTAGGGCTACCACCCGGCCCGGATCGTGCCCGCCGCCGCGGACTCGCGAGGGCGCCAGAGCCGTAGAGAACGCTTGCTCAAGGCCGGTGGCCTCGGCTAGATCGGCCGGCAGCCGGGCTCCGGAGTGTGCGACCACGCCCTTGCCGTCGGTACTTACGGACAGCTTCGGACGCGTCGTTATAGGCTTCACCTGGCAAGTGCTCCGGTTCTCTGGTGTGGTCTCGACTTCGCAATCAAGATCATCCCAGGTGGCGGGGCACTTCCTCGTTTCGGGGGTTAACCTATGGATTCGCTTGGTGAAAGACGCAGGTTAGCAGTCGCAATTTGAGCGCCCTTATATTTACGAAACCCGGAGTCGTGCGGCGTATTATGCAGATTTTCTCCGGAAGGTGGGTGTCTGTAAACTTTGGGGCATGGGATGACGGACAGACAGGCCGGCGAGTTTCCGCTGTCGAAGGATTGGTCAGTACCTGCGGAGCTGCAGCGACCCACAGCCTCTGTGGTTTCGAATCTCGTGATCATAATGCTTGCCAGCGAGATGATGGGTAACGATCTCATCGAGTTGGTGGGCGAGCTTCAGGCCGAGCATGCCAGGTTTAACAAGTGGTGCGGTGGTTTTGCCAAGTCTTCGCTGGAATCGTCGGAGATCTCGCGGCGTAGTAGCGAGGCCAGAGTTTTGATTCGCTCATTATATATGGCGTGGTCCTCGTTTTCTCGTAAGTTTGAAGATGGCGGGCGCAAGAGGCTGACGGCGATCGATGAGCGTTCCGCCCTGAAGGTCGCTTTGCGCGAGGCTAACCAAGGACTGGCGGCGCTACGAGAAGCGTAACTGCGCCAGTATCTGTTGGCGGGCGCCGCAGGCGGCGCCTGCTGAAGAGCTATTGATTGCTGCAGATGATGTCCATCAGTAGAGGCATGCGACAACTGACTTTCGGTGGCGTGGTGTCGTCTATGGATGCCGGTGCATGGTGATGTCAGAGAGCCCTGATTTTGTCGAGGTCTCATATCGGCCCGGCCACCGGTAAGAGTACTTACTCTCATTCGGCAGGGTTGCGTCCTTCTGCGGATTCATGCTGGAGGCAGGGCGTGGGGCGGCCTAACCTCGGCCGTTTTTCCATCGCAACCTTGCAGATGTTCGACTACTGACTTTGGATGTGTGATGTCATCGCAGGCCAGGGTGGGTGGATAATCAGGCAAGTCTCGGCGAGACAGTCGTCAACGAGTTCGGGCCGGTACCGGATCCATTTGAGCGCGAAGCGGACGGCTGTCTGTAGCGGTTTGAAGTGGATCTGGCCCACATTCCGTGATCGAACTGGTCACGGGGCCAGGAGGACGTGTTTACGGAGTAGGTCGAGCTTCGGGCGGTAGCGGCTTGAAGTGGCCCGGGTGTGGCGGATTGAAGCGGCCCTGGGCCAGTTACGTTCGTGGGTGTTTTGTCTGGAGGCGGTCTCGACTGACCACCCTGCCTGGCTGACGGGCAAGGCGGACATCGTGTGGCCCGAGCAGACCGGTAGAAGCCGTTTGAGAGAGCCGGCCCTTGCAGTCCGCCATGACCGTCATCGCCATGGGTGCCGGCAGCCGCGGCACTGCGGCTGCGGTCGTCACCGTTGCGGGCCCAGTCCGGGCTACACCGATCGGAAGCCGAGCAAGGAGAGAACCAGCAGACCGGGCCGCCTCCAGCCGCCACACCCGGGCCACTTCAAGCCGCTACAGACAAGAGGTCTTGGACATCTAACGCGGCGGTGGCTTGCGTCGCCGCAAGCACCACCACTACCTGAAGGGCTCACTATGGTGCGCCCGCTGCTCCAGCCGCGTTTGGTACGTTCCCGGCAAGTCCCACACAGGAGAGCAGCACTTCTACTTCATGTGCTCCGGTCGGCAAAAGCACACTTGCGACCTTCCATATCTCAAGATCGCCCAGGTCGAACGAGCTGTCGAGGACAACTACACCACCATCACCCTCTCGTCAGACCTACGCATCCGGATCGCCGCAGCCATGCGCGCGGCCGTCACGGACAGCGGAACCACCGACAGCCTCATGCGCACCCACTCACGCGACAGCTCACAGCACTGAGCGCCAAGATTGACGGCCTTCTCGACTTGGTCGGCAATCCCGACTGGCCACAGGACCAACTCACCGGCAAAATGCGCACGATCCGCGAGGAGAAGGCGCGACTCCAAACCCAGCTAGACCAGCTCCAATCGGCGCCCGACCTGGACGCGGGGCACTCCGCCCTAACCGGGCTGCTGGACCTGCTCGGCGACGTGCACCGGCTCTACCGCCTAGCCGGCGACCCGGCCCGAAAGGTGCTCAATCAGGCGTGCTTCACCAAGATCTACATTGACGAGACCGAAGGCGCGCCATTCGTCGCCCGTGACGACCTCACCGACACCATCCGGCCACTCGTCGAAACTCAGCGCGCGGCGCTCCACGATTCAGCGGCGCCGCAGCAAGAAGGCGGCACCGTCCTGAAGGACAGTACCGCCGTCATGATCACCCCTACAGTCCTCCTCGGAACCGCCCTTACGAACGGCGGTTCGAGTAAGACCGCAATGGTGGAGCTTAGGGGACTTGAACCCCTGACCTTTTGTCTGCCAGACAAATGCTCTACCAACTGAGCTAAAGCCCCATCTGGTCCCCCGGTGAGATCGTCTGATCGATCTTGCTGATCTCCCCGGCGGGCGTTGCCTATATTAGCCAGAGCTGCGGGTGGATGGGAAATCGATTCGCTACCTGGGGGTTTGGGTGTGGGTGGGCCGGGCCCCGGGGTGCGGGGTCCGGCCGGTGGGGGGGTGTGGGTGCGCTCCCGGGGGTGCTACATGGGCGGGGGGTTGGTGCGGGGGGTTTGCTGTTGGGCTGTGGTGGTGGGGTTGCCCATGGCGTTGGCGGCTGTGGTGGGCATGGTTTGGGCGGCGCCGGCGGCGTTGTCCTTGATGGTGGTGGGGGTGGGGAGTTGGCCGTCGGGGGTCATTTTGTCGACCATGCCGGGGAGTTTTTCGGCCATGGTTTGGGCTGCTTGTTCGGGGGTGGTGCCTGCTTGGTGGGCGATTTGGTCCATCTTGTCCTGGCCGATGGCTTGGGTGAGCTGGTCGGCGTTGACGGGCTTGTTCTCGCCCTTGCCGATCCAGGATTGGACTTGCTCGCCGATGCTGCTCTTCTTGAGCTTCTCGAGGGCTTCGCCCATGCCGCCGCCGACGCTGTCGGTCAGCTGTTTCCAGAGTTTGCCCAGGTCGGGGGTGTCGGCCATGGCATTGCCGCCTTTCTTGCCGGGCTCGGGCCGGGGTGGCTTCGGGCCTTGTACGAGCCTTTGGGACGGCGAGTTGGGGTGCGCTCTGGGAGGCAGCCGTTCGGGGCAACGGGGTGCGCGGCTTCGTCCGGACGGCGGTGGTGCCGGGGTTCTGGGACGCCGGGTGGCGGGGTGCGGGCCAGCCTGGCGGCATGAGAGTCGATGTCCACGCGCACCTGTTCCCGGCCGCCTACTTGGACCTCCTCGATGACTTCCGGCAGGACGGCGGGGTCGGTACGCGCGAGGTCCGGGCGCTCGGCGGTGGGGACGGCGAGCGCGAGCTGCGCCTGCGGCTGGCGGCGATGGACGCGGTCGGCGTGGACGTGCAACTGCTCTCGACCTGCCCGCAAGGGCCGTATACGGGTGATCCGACGGCGGCTGTGGAGGCTGCCAGGTGTGCGAATGTGGCGCTGGCGCAGACCGTCGCGCAGTATCCCGAGCGGCTTCGGGCCCTGGCCGCGCTGCCGCTTCCGCACATCCTGGCATCCGTCGACGAGCTCAACCGGGCCATGGAGCAGGACGGCATGCTCGGCGCCGCGGTCGGGACCTCGATCCTCGGGCGTCCGCTGAGCCACCCGGACTTCGAGCCGTTGTTCGCGGCGCTGAACCGGCGCAAGGGCGTGCTGTTCGTGCACCCGATCGGGGAGTCGGCCGGCTCGCCGCTCATGCAGGCGTCCAAGCTCGACCGGGTCATCGGCTACGCGGCGGAGGTCTCGACCGCGATCCTGCAGCTGTTCCAGGCGGGTCTGACCGTGAAGTACCCCGATATTCGGATCATCGCCCCGCACATGGGTGGCTACCTGCCCTTCCTCATCCAGCGCCTGGACCGGCACCGGGACTGGTACCTGCCGAAAGATGCGCCGAGCGCCGGCCAACTGATGCGCGGCATCGCCTACGACACGGCGAATCCGCTCCCGGCGGCGCTGCGGCTGACAGCCGAAGTCGTCGGACCGGAGCGCTTGCTGCTGGGCACTGACTATCCCTTTGAGCAGGGACCGTCGCTGCGGGACCACATCGAGTACATCCTTGCCGCGGGATTGCCGGAAGCCCAGGCGAAGATGATTGTGGATGTGAATGCCGCCGACTTCCTTGATATGAGAAGTGGGGCAGAGCAACCACCCGTGTGACGCGGACCGCATTGGACCGCATCGGTATGGGACGTCGTCATGCGCAGTGTTACCGTCCAGCCATGTCCGCCGACCAGCCCGACCGCGCCGAGACCCGCCCGGCGATGCGCGACGCGCTGGTCTCGGCGGCCGTGGCCCTGTTCGCCGAGCACGGCTTCGACGCGACCACCGTCGACGACATCGTGGCGCGCGCGGGAGTCGGCCGCCGCTCCTTCTTCCGCTACTTCCCCTCGAAGGAATCGGTGGTCTTCCCCGACCACGAGGGCACCCTCGCCCGCATGTCCGACTTCCTCGCCGACGAGTCCGGCTTCGCCCAGGACCCCGTCGCCCGGGTCTGCGACGCCGCCCGCATGGTCCTGGCGATGTACGCCGCCGACCCCGAGTTCTCCCTGGCCCGCTACAAGCTGACCCGCCAGGTCCCGGCGCTGCGTACGCACGAACTCGCAGTAGTCCGCCGCTACGAGAGCGCCCTGGCCGCCTTCCTCCGCGCCCGCTACAGCGGACGCGCCGACGGCGACCTCCGCGCCGACGTCGTCTCAGCAGCCGTAGTCGCCGCCCACAACCATGCCCTGCGCGGCTGGCTCCGCTCCGACGGCCACGGTGACCCCGCCGAACTCGTCGAGCACGCCTTGGAATGGGTCCGCGCGACATACACCGACGACGTCCCCTCCGCCCCGCGCACCGCGGAACCGGAAGAGGACGTCATGGTGGTGGTGGCCAGGCGCGGAACGCCGATGTGGCGGGTCGTGCAGCGCGTCCAAGAAGCACTGGACTGAGCCCAACAGCGCGGTCTTAAGCCGCGATGACCGCCGCAGCCGTCCGGCCGCCGTCCACGTCCAGCACGGTGCCGTGCAAGTAAGAAGCCTCATCGCTGGCCAGGTACACCACCGCGTCCGCGATGTACTGCGGCTTCCCCAGCCGTCCGGCCGGGGTGCCGTTCACCATCACCTCGCCGGGGTGCGCCTGGCCCGGCGTCGGCTCCAGGATCACGCCGGGGGACACCGCGTTCACGCGCACGCCGCGCGGGCCGAACTCCGCGGCCCAGGCGCGGGTCAGCGTCTCCATGGCGCCCTTCGTCGAGGCGTAGAGGGCGCCGACGGGGACGGCGAGGCGGGCGACCCAGGAGCCGAGGTTGATGATGGTGCCGCCGCCCGCGGCTGCCATCTGCGGGGCGATCTCCTGCGTCAGGAAGAAGGGTGCCTTCACGTTCACCGCGTAGACGCGGTCGAAGGTCGCCTCGTCGGTGCTCACGGTGGTGCCGGGCGGGTAGATGCCGGCGTTGTTGACCAGGATGTCGATGCCGTCGCCGAGGAGCGCCTCGGCCTCCTCCGCCAGCGCGCGGGAGGCTTCGGGGCTGCCGTCGAGGTCGGCGCGGGCGAAGTCGGCGCGGCCGCCCTTGGCGCGGATGCCGTCGACGACCTCGGCGCCGCGCGTCGTGTCCCGGCCGGAGACGATCACGTGCGCCCCCTCGGCGGCGAAGGCTTCGGCGATGGCGCGGCCGATGTTGCTCGTCGAGCCGGTGACCAGCGCGCGCTTGCCCTGCAGACGTCCACTCATTTCGCACTCCCGAGTTCTTGTTCCAAGCTGCGGGAACCACTCTGCGAGGGAAAAAATGGACCAGCAAGTCCAGTCTGGGGAGGTCGAGGAGCAACCCGTGGCGCGAGGCGTCAGTCAGTCGCTAGCCGCCGCAAGTCGGCGACCCCCTGAAACAGCGCGACACGCAGATGGTAGGCGTCGCCGGTCGCCAGCAGAATCCCTACGCCGCCCTGGATCGCAGCCAGCAACGCGGCGGCGCGCTCGTCGGCGTCGACCGAGGCGGGAAGCCGCCCCGCTTCCTGCAAAGCGCGCACCCCGACCGCCAGCGCCGCCTGCCATTGCCGCAGCAGCGTCACGACCACCGCCCGCGCCCCCGGCGTGCTCCGTCCCAAGTACAGCGACAGTGTTCCCAACGGACACCGATCGCCTTGCTCCTCATAGCGTTGCACGGTCGCGTCGCGCCACCGCTCCCACGCCTCCCAGGTGTCCAGGCAGCCCAAATAAGGCTCCTGATGCTCCATGACGCGGTCGGCCTCGTAGCCCGCGACCGCCAGCAGCAGCTCGTCCTTGCCCGCCGGGAAGTAGTGGAACAGCTGGCTCTTGCTGGTGTGGGTGCGGGCCATCACGTCGTCCAGCGTGGCCAGGTCGACGCCGGTCTCGCGCAGCACCTCGGCCGCGCCCTCGACGATGCGGGCCCGGGTGGCGCGGCCCTTCGCCGTCAGCACAGTGCCTGCGACTCCGCTCATCGCGCGCCTCCCAGCTCTCGGAACGTTCCCTCCGACTCTAGATCGCGTCCCGATACGTCTCCAACAACCGCAGCCACACCTCGCTGATGGTCGGGAACGCCGGTACCGCGTGCCACAACCGCTCCACGGGCATCTCGCCGGTGATCGCGATCGTCGCCGAGTGCAGCAGCTCGGCGACGCCCGCCCCGGCGAACGTCGCGCCGACGACAGTGCGCCGCCGGGGGTCGATCAGCAGCCGCGCGTGTCCGCGGTAGCCGACGGTGTGCAGCGCCGCGCCGGCGACCTGCCCGATCTCGTAGTCCACGACGTCCACGACCTGGCCGGTCCGCTCGGCCTCGGCCGTCGTGAGCCCGACGGCCGCGATCTCCGGATCGGTGAACACCACCTGCGGCACCGCGACCCGGTCGGCCGTGCCCACGAACCGGCTCCAGCGCCGGATGTCCAGCGGACGCCGATGCGCGCGCGCCGCGATCACTGCCCCGGCGATCCGCGCCTGATACTTGCCCTGGTGCGTGAACAGCGCGCGCCGGTTGACGTCCCCGACCGCGTACAGCCACTCGCCGTCGACCTCCTCGACGGTGAACAGGTCGTCGACCGCCAGCCAGTCGCCGGCCCGCAGTCCCACAGTCTCCATGCCCAGGTCGTCGGTACGCGGCGCGCGACCGGTCGCCAGCAACAGCTCGTCGACGACCACCTCGCTGCCGTCGACCAGCGTGATGTGCACGTCGCCGGAATCGGGGGAGCGCACAGCGCCGGCGATCCCCGAATCGAAGCGGATATCGACCCCTGATTCACGCAGCCGCTCGGTGACCAGATCCGCCGCGAACTGCTCGACGCGCGGCAGCAGACCCGGCTCGCGCGCGATCAGCGTCACCTGCGAACCCAGTGCCTGCCACGCCGTAGCCATCTCAGTCGCGACGACACCCGCGCCGAGGATCGCCAGCCGCGCCGGAACCTCTTTCGCGCTGGTCGCCTCACGGCTGGTCCACGGCCGCAGTTCCTCAAGGCCGGGCAGCGGCGGCAGTGCCGCGGTCGTCCCCGTGCACACCGCCACCGCGTGCCGCGCCGTCAGCAGCAGCACGTCGCCCTCCGGCGTCGTGACGGTCACCTCCTTCGGACCGGCGAGCCGGCCGTGCCCGCGGATCAGGCTGATCCCGGCCTTGTTCAGCCACTCCACCTGGCCCGCGTCGTCCCACTCGCTCGCCATCGTGTTGCGGTGCCTCAAGACAGCTGCGGCATCAAGGGTCTGATTCGCCGCGCTCTCGAGTCCGGGTGTGCCCCGCAGCTCGCTGTGCAGCAACACCGGCCGCAGCAGCGCCTTGCTCGGATCGCACGCCCAATACGAGCACTCGCCGCCGACGCGCTCCGCCTCGACGATGACGGTGTCCAGACCGGCGGCGGTGGTCCGGTCGGCGACGTTCTCGCCGACCGGACCGGCGCCGATCACGATGACGTCGAAGGTGCGGGTGGTGGTGCCTGGCATGGTTCTGTCTCCGAAACGGCTCTTGGGAAGGTTCAGAAAGGCTCAGAAGGCGCGGCAGAAAAGGCGGAAGAAGGGAGGAGAGAAGGGGGATGACCAGAAAAGCTCAGCCGAGGGGGCGGTGTGAACGGGGAGGAACCGCCCCCTCGGCGGTCAAGGGGAGACCGCTCAGCGCCCCGGAGCGCGCTGCGAGATCTCCTGCAGGAACCACTGGTTCCCGTCCGGGTCCTCGAACGAGGCGAAGCTCCCGTAGCTCAGGCGCTCGGGGTGCAGACCCGGAACGCGCTTGGCGGCGCCCGCGCGGTGGAACGCGCCGGTGGCGTCCCGGAACGGCTCGCTGACCGCGACGCCGCGCGCCGAGAGCTCAGCACGCGCCGCCTCGATGTCGGTGACGATCAAGTGCAGACCCTGATACGTCCCGGGCGCCGTCGGGGTCATCCCGTCCCCGAAGATGATCGAGCACTCCGAACCCGGAGGCGTCGCCTGCACGATCCGGTAGCCGTCCTCCACCCGGAAGTCCGCGTCGAGGCGGAATCCCAGCTGTTCTATATAGAAATCCTTCGCGCGGTCCACATCGGACACCGGCACGACGACGACTTCCAGCTTCAGATCCATGAGTGAGTCCTCCCTCAGCGGGTCGCGCGGGCGGCGCGCTCGATGACGTCGGTGACCACCCCGGGGTGCGACACCGCGACCGAGTGCGAGGCGGCGACCTTGGTGACGTGCGCGTGTGCGCGCTGCGCCATGAACTCCTGCGCCGCCGGCGGGATGTTCAGGTCCTGCGTGGTGACGACGTCCCAGCTGGGAATGGTCTTCCACGCCGCGGCCGTCGCCGTCTCCTCCAGCGCGGACTGTGCGATCGGCCGCTGCGTCTCGGCCATCAGCGCCGCCTGCGCCGCGGGCACGTCGGCGGCGAACTGGTGCGGGAACTTGTCCTGCTGGATGTACAGGTCGGTGCCGGTGCTGCCGTCGGCGTTCGTGAACGGCACCGGGTCCAGCGTGGCCGGCAGCGTCGAGCCCGGGAACTGGTTCGTCAGCTGCAGCGCGCTCTCGCCCGGCGCCGGCAGGAACGCCGCGACATAGACCAGGGCCTTGACGTTGCTCTCGCCGACGGCCGCCTCGCTGATGACCGAGCCGCCGTAGGAGTGGCCGACCAGGATGACCGGGCCCTTGATGTGCTCGATGAGGGCGCGCAGCGTGGCGGCGTCGGAGGCCGGACCGCGCAGCGGGTTCGCCGCGGCGACCACCGGATAGCCGTCGCGGCGCAGGTCGGTGATGACGCCGTCCCAGCTCGAGGCGTCCGCGAACGCGCCGTGCTCCAGGACGACCGTCGGCTTCGGGGCGCGGTCGGCGGACGCCGGGCGGGACGCGGCGTCGGCGGTACCGGTGAGCGCGAACGCGCCGAGCGCGGCCGCCGCGCCGACGACCGCGGTGGATCCGGCGAGGAGGCGACGCTTGCGGCTATGGGGGAGCGTGAACATGGCAGTTCCCTTTCGAGGGCTGGTGTGGGTGGTGCGGCCCTCACTGTCACCCGGCGGCTCAGCCGGCGACATCGGTCATCTGACTCCCAGTCGCGGAGGCAGTCAGGGCGGCTCCGAGCCCGGAAAAGACTGAGCGTCACGTGACTGATGTGCCGGTGCCGGGACGTCCCCGAGAGTGAGGGAGCCATCCCCTTCCACCTGAGGAGAACCATGAAACGACGACGGCTTCTGACGATCACGGCGGCCGCGGTGCCGCTGGTGGGTGCCGCTGTCTACGTCCCGGTGAGCGCCTTCGCGGCGGCGCCGGCGACGGCTGCCGCCTCGGCTTCGCACCCGACGGGCTACACCTGTTCCCCGTTCCAGATCCCGGCGCCCTCTGGTGCCGTCGTGGAGTCAGTGACGGCAGTCAGCGTTCTGGCGGGCACCTTCCAGGTCCCCGGCACCCCGCCGCTGGGCGGCTTCCCGGTCGCCGACGTCCCGGCGCACTGCGAAGTGACCGTCACCGTGACCCACCCCGGCGCGAACGACCACGCCAAGGTGCAGGTCTGGCTGCCGCAGACCGGCTGGAACGGCCGCTTCCAGGGCGTCGGCGGCGCCGCTTATGCCGCCGGGCAGATCAGCAACGTGGCGACCGCGGTCAAGCAGGGCTACGCCGCTGCCATGACTGACGCCGGTGTCGACAGCAGCGGCTTGAACTCCAGCTGGGCGCTCGGCGCCGACGGCCAGATCAACACCGCGGCGCTGACCGACTTCGCCTCCCGCTCGGTGCACGAGATGACCCTGGTCGGCAAGCAGGTCGTGGCCGACGTCTACACCCACGCCGCGAACTACTCCTACTTCAACGGCTGCTCCACCGGCGGACGCCAGGGCTACATGGAAGCCCAGCAGTACCCGAGCGACTACAACGGCATCAACGCTGACGCGCCCGGCATCAACTGGAACCAGTTCGAGGTCGCGACCCTGTGGCCGCAGGTGGTGATGAACCAGACGCACACCTATCCCACCCTGTGTGAGTTCAACGCCTTCAACGCCGCCGCGCTCAAGTCCTGCGACAAGCTCGACGGCGCGGTCGACGGCCTGATCAGCGACCCGGGCGCGTGCGACTACGACCCGCGCCGCCTGGTCGGGACCACGATCACCTGCGACGGCAAGCCGGTCACCATCAGCGCCGCCGACGCCGCCGTGGTCCGCAAGATCTGGGACGGTCCGCGCGACACCAACGGCAAGCGGCTCTGGTACGGCCTGCCGGTCGGCGCCGACTTCAGCTACCTGGCGGCGTCCAGCACCACCGACGGCGTCACCACCGGCTCGCCGTTCATCGTGCCGGCGCAGTGGGTCGCCAACTTCGTGGAGAAGGACCCCTCGTTCAGCTCCGCGAACCTGACCTACGCGCAGTTCGACCAGATCTTCCAGAAGGCGCGCAGCCAGTACGACAGCGTCATCGGCACCTCCAACCCGAACCTGACCGCCTTCCGCAACAACGGCGGCAAGCTCATCACCTGGCAGGGCGACTCCGACCAGCTGATCCCGACCGCGGGCACCGTCGACTACCGCCAGCGGGTCGACGCGCTGATGGGCGGCACCAAGAAGGTCGACGACTTCTACCGGGTGTTCCTGGCTCCCGGCGTGGCGCACTGCGGTCTGCAGGGCGTCGGCGTCGACGACATGACCGCGCTGACCACCTGGGTCGAGCACGGCAAGGCGCCGGCCGTCCTGCACGCGACGCTGCCGACCGCCACCACCTCCAGCACCGGCACCACCACGACCGGCACCGTCGACCGCGACGTCTGCCGCTACCCGATGGTGTCCCACTACTCCGGCCACGGCGACGTGACGAACCCCGCCAGCTTCCGCTGCGTGAACCCGTCGCACAACTGACGACACCGGCACGCCTGACGACGCCGGCCTGAAACTCGAACACTAAGGAGAAGGTCATGAGTACGACGACGGCGGACGCCGGACGCAGCCCCCTGACACGGCTGTACCTCACGCGGGGCGTGCTGGCGGTGGCGTGGGCCGCGGCCTTCGCGGACGCCTACAAGGCCCACGAGTCCCTCAGCGCGGCGGCGGTCACGCTGCTGATCGCCTATCCGCTGCTCGACGCGGTGTCCTCCGTGGTCGACTACCGGCTGGGTCCGGACGGACCGGAGCGCCGGGTCACGGCGTTCAACGGCGTGCTGAGCACGCTCGCCGCGATCGGCGTCGGCATCGCCGGCGGGGCGAGCGGTGCGGCGGCGGCGCTGGCCACGTTCGGGGCGTGGGCTGTCCTTTCCGGCGCGGCGCAGGTCGCCGTCGGTCTGCGGCGCCGCGGTCCGGAGCTGGGCAAGCAGTGGCCGATGCTGATCGCCGGCGGGCTGTCGTTCGTCGTGGGCGTCTTCTACGACGCGCAGGCCGCGGGGGACAAGCCGTCGTTGTCGGTCCTGTCCGTCTACGCCACCGGCGGCGGGATCTTCTTCATCGTCCAGGCCGCTCTGCTGGCCTGGAAGGCGCGCCGGGGTACGGTTCAGCCGGTCTGAGCCGGGCGCGCGGTGTGGTTCGGGCCCGCCCCGGGACGGGGGCGGGGCCCGAACGCTTTGTGCCGCAGCCGATTTCCCAGCCATGCCCTGCCCCCGCTCCCTGCCCGCCCACTGTCGGAAGGCTCTGTTGTGCAGACCACCCCTGTAGTCCTCATCCATGGCGCATGGCTGCACGCGTCGAGCTGGGAGGCTTGGGCAGAGAGGTTCGCCAGACACGGCTACGCGGTGGACGTCCCAGGCTGGCCGGGCGAGGAACCGACCGTGGCCGCGGCTCGCCGGAACCTCGATCCGGTCCGCGATCTCCGGATCGGCGACCTGCTCGCGCACTACGAGCGGATCGCACGATCCTGCGACACCCCGGCGGTGCTCATCGGCCACGCGCTCGGCGGCCTCATCGCCCAGCGGCTGCTCGGCGCCGGCATCGGCCAGGCAGCCGTGGCGATCGCGCCGCAGCCGCCGACCGGTCTCGTCCTGCCCGACGCCGAGTCGAATCGTATGTCCAGCAAGCTTTTCAGCGCTTCTGTCGAGGACAACGGCTTCGTCCCGATGCCGCGCCAGCAGTTCCGGTCCCTCGTCGCGAACACCGTCGGCGAGCAGGAAGCGGGGAAGCTCTACGAGCGCTACGCGCTGCCCGCGCCGCACCGCCTGCTGACCGAGGGCGAACTCGCCGTCAACACGGACAACACGGCGCGCGGACCACTGCTGCTGGTCTCCGGGCAGGAAGACCGGATGGTGACGGACGCCGTCACGCGCGCCACCTACAAGCTCTACAGCGACTCCACCGCCGTCACCGACCTGAAGCAGTTCGCCGACAGAGGCCACTCGCTGGTCTTCGACAGTGGCTGGCGCGACATCGCCGACTACGTCCTCACCTGGCTCGCGGACAACGTCTCAGACTTCTGACAAATCGCCGCTCCGCTGTCAACCGAAAAATCGGTGAGCTCGCAGGTAGGTCCCGTGTTACGGTGCTTGGGCATCGGTGAAAAAGGAGTTCGACATGCTGAGCGACGACGACATCTCGCACTGAGATGTCCGGGCTCCCGAGCGCGTTCTGATCACTCTTGATCCGCGACTCGGCGCCGTTTCGCCGTCACCTTCTTCTGTCCTCCTCCTTTTCAAGGGCACTCTCATGTCACAGTCCTCTGTCGTCGTCTCCGGCTTGTCCTTCACCTGGCCCGACGACACCCCGGTCTTCCACGACCTCAGCTTCAGCCTCGAGGCCGGACGCATCGGCCTGGTCGCCCCCAACGGCGCCGGCAAGTCCACCCTGCTCCGCCTGATCAGCGGCGCGCTGGCGCCGTCCGCCGGTTCGGTCACGGTCGAGGGCGTCCTCGGCTACCTCCCGCAGGACCTGCCGCTGACCGCCGGGCGCACGGTCGCCGAGGTGTTGGGCGTCGCCGACGTCATCGCGGCGCTGGACGCCATCGAGTCCGGCGACACCGACGAGCGGCACTTCACCACCATCGGCGACGACTGGGACGTCGAGGACCGCGCGCGGATCGAACTGGACCGGCTCGGTCTCGGGCACGTCTCGCTGCGGCAGCCGCTCGGCGCGCTCAGCGGCGGGCAGGTGGTCTCGCTCGGGCTCGCCGCGTTGCTGATCCAGAGCCCTGACGTGCTGCTGCTCGACGAGCCGACCAACAACCTGGACGGCGGGGCGCGGCACAAGCTCTATGAGGTCATCGCCAGTCAGCGCGGCTGTGTCCTGGTGGTCAGCCACGACCGCGAGTTGCTGGACCAGATGGACCGCATCGCCGAGCTCGACGCCGGAGAGATCCGGTTCTATGGCGGGAACTTCAGCGCCTACGAGGAAGCGGTCGCCGCCGAGCGTGAAAACGCGGAGCGCAACCTGCGGAACGCCGAGCAAGAGCTCAAGCGCGAGAAGCGGGAGATGCAGCAGGCGCGCGAGCGAGCTGACCGGCGCGCCAGCACTGCGGCGAAGAACCTCAAGAACGCCGGGCTGCCGAGGATCTTCGCCGGGAACATGAAGCGTGGCGCGGAGAAAACTGCCGGCAGCGCGCAGACGATGCATGCTTCCCGCGTCGGTGAGGCGAAGGAGCGTGCTGACCAGGCTGCCAAGGCGGTGCGCGCCGATCAGAGCATCGCGCTGGAGTTGCCGGATACGCAGGTACCCGCGGGGCGGACGTTGTTCGTGGGGGAGCAGCTGCGCAAGCGGCTGGGGGACAACGAGATCTTCGCCGGTGACGGTGTCGACCTGACCATTCGGGGACCGGAGCGGATCGCGCTGTCCGGCGGGAACGGCGCGGGCAAGTCGACGCTGATGCGGCTGATCCACGGCGATCTGGAGCCGGACGCCGGGACGGTGCGGCGCGCGGACGGCCGCGTGGCGTACCTGTCGCAGCGGCTGGACCTGCTGGATGACGCCAAGACCGTCGCGGAGAACTTCGCGGCGTTCGCGCCGTCGCTGGCGGACGGGCAGCGGCTGAACGTGCTGGCGCGGTTCCTGTTCCGGGGTGCGCGCATCCATCTGCCGGTGCGGGTGCTGTCCGGCGGCGAGCGGCTGCGCGCGACGCTGGCCTGCGTGTTGTACGCCGAGCCCGCGCCGCACCTGCTGTTGCTGGACGAGCCGACGAACAACCTGGACCTGGTCAGCGTCGGGCAGCTGGAGAACGCGCTGAACGCCTACCAGGGAGCCTTCATCGTGGTGAGTCACGACGAGCGGTTCCTGGCGGAGATCGGGGTGGACCGGCGGCTGGAGATCCGCGAAGGATCCCTAAATCAACCAAATAGTTAGTTGATGGTGCGTTAGGCTGGTGGTCATGCAGCGTGACGCGGAAGCCACCAGACAGCGTCTGATCGCGGCGGGCCGGGCCGAGTTCGCCGCGTACGGCATCACCGGAGCCCGGGTCGACCGGATCGCCGACGCGGCACAGTCCAACAAGGCGCAGATCTACCACTACTTCACCAACAAGGCCGGGCTGTTCGACGCGGTGTGGAGCGATCTGGTCGAGCAGATCGTGGACGGGCTGCCGCTGGAGGTGGAGGACCTGCCCGGCGTCGCGGTGATGCTGTGCGACATCTACGCCGAGCACCCCGAGCTGCCCCGGCTGATCACCTGGCAGCGCCTGGAGCGCGGGGACGCCGCGGGGAACGAGATCGCGGCCAAGGACTCGCGGCGGCGGGTCGAGCTGATCGACCGGGCGCTGGCCGACGGCGTGATCAGCAGCCGGTTCCCGGCCGACGTGGTGTTCGCGCTGATGTTGCACATAGCCGCCTTCTGGGAGTTCACCAGCCCGGATGTGATGCGGGTGATGAACGCCGCCGACCGCGACCAGCGGCGGGAGGTCGTGCGGGCGGTGGTCGCGGCGGTGCTGACGAAGCCTGCGGCGGTCGGCTGAGTTCTCTCGTTTCGGCTGCTCGGCTGGCTGGCTGGCTTGGCTGGTCGGCTGCTCGGGCTACGCGAAGCGCGCGAGCTTGCTGAGCATGCCGACGGCGTCGGGGCGGGCGACGGGATCGAAGAACGCCGCGTCGGCGGCCTCCACTGCGGCCATGGCGCGCGGGGCGAGCTCGGCGCCGGTCCTCGTCACCCGGAGACGGCGCGCGCGGGTGTCGGCGGGGTCGACCTCGCGGGTGATCAGGCCCTTGGTCTCCAGGGTGCGGATCACCTGCGAGGTCATCTTCACGTCGGTGCCGGCCTGCTCGGCGACGGTCGCCTGGTTCGGCGCGAGGCCCTGGTCGTTGAGCCAGAAGGTGCAGGCGAGCAGGACGAACTGGACGTGGGTGAGGTCCAGCGGCGCGAGGACCGCGGCGATCTCGCGCTGCCAGCGGAGGGTGACGCGCCACAGGAGGAAGCCGGGTTGGTCGGCTGGGCCACTGCGCGCGTTCTCAGTGTCGCCCGAACCGCTGTGACCGCCCCGGTTCTCGCGTCCGCCCGCGCCGTTTTCCCGACCGGCGTCGCCCGCACCGCCGCTCATCAGGCGCTCGCCGCGACGGCCAGCAGCTTGGTGACCACGTCGGGGAAGTCGGCGCAGATCTGCGGTCCGATCTCGGGCCCGACCTCGTCGGCGGCCTCGCCGGTGATCTCGGTGCGGTAGGTGACCTTCGTGCGGCCGCCGCCGAGGTCCTCGATCAGGTGGTGCGTGGTGATGAGCATGCCCGGGACTTCGCAGACGTCGATCCACGCCTGGTTCGGGACCACCTCGGTGATCGTCATGTGGATGGTGTCCTCGCCGGGCGGCGTCATCGTGAAGGCGGTGCCGGCGGCGAACGGGCCGTGCAGCTCGACCTCGCCGACGCCGTCGTTCCAGGCGTGCCAGCCCAGCGGGTCGGCCCACAGCGTCCAGACGGCGTGCGGAGTGACCTCGGCGGTGGCGCTGAATTCGTAGTCCCACATGGTGTTTCCCTCCTGGTGCGACTTCCTCTGTGCACAGACTATCTGCGCGCAGGCTATCTTGTCGAGGGTGATCTGGGTCACATTCCGTCACAGGGATCGGCTGCCCGGTGTCCTGGGGGCGACGAATGAGAGAGGGAGAAAACGATGAACACCAGCGCTACCCCTGGCGGAACCCCCATGGGAACCGCCACCGGCATCACCGAGGTCGTCGTGATCGGCGGAGGCTACGCCGGCGTCATGGCTGCCAACCGGCTCACCCAGCGGGAAGACGTCACCGTCACGCTGGTCAACCCACGTCCGGAATTCGTAGAGCGCATCCGGTTGCATCAGCTGGTCGCCGGGACGCACGCCGCGGTCGCCGACTATGCCAAGGTCCTGAGTCCGCGCGTCAGCCTGCTGGTCGACTCGGTGACCCGGATCGACGCGGCGGACCGCTCCGTGGCGCTGGCCGCCGGCAGCACGCTGCGCTACGACTACCTCGTCTACGCCGTCGGCAGCTCCGCCACCGGCGCGGACGTGCCCGGCGTCGCAGAGTTCGGCTATCCGATCGCGACGATGGAACACGCGAGGCGGCTGAAGGCGGCGCTCGAAGACCTGCCGAAGTCCTTCGCCGTGACGGTCGTCGGCGCCGGTCCCGCAGGTATCGAGACCGCCGCTGAGCTGGCCGAGCAGGGTCGCGCGGTGACGCTGGTGACCGGCGGCGCGCTCGGTCCGTCGCTGCATGAGAAGGGGCGCGCGTTCGTCGCCCGCAAGCTCGTGAAGCTCGGTGTGACCGTCATCGACGGTCCCGGGTCGATGGTGACCGCGGTCGAGCGGGACGGCGTGCGGCTGGCCGACGGTCGCGAGCTGGCGAGCGCGCTGACCGTCTGGGCCGCCGGGTTCAGCGTGCCGGACCTGGCCCTTCGCAGCGGCCTGAGCACCGACGCCGCCGGGCGCCTGCTCACCGACGAGACGTTGACCAGCGTGGACGACGTGCGGATCATCGCAGCCGGGGACTCGGCGGCGCCGTCGGGCATGCCGCTGCGGATGGGCTGCCAGTCGGCGGTCCAGCTCGGTCCGCAGGCCGCCGAGACGGTTCTGGCGCGGCTCGCCGGCCGCGACCCGGCGGAGATCGACGTGGGCTTCGTCGGGCTGTGCGTCAGCCTGGGGCGCAGTGTGGGCATCTTCCAGGTTCTGCACAAGGACGACAGCCCGAGGTCGATGTACATTGGCGGCAGGTTCGGCGGACGGATCAAGGAGTTCATCTGCAAGGGCACGGTCTGGCAGCTGAAGACCGAGGGACGCAAGCCGGGGAAGCACACGTGGTGGAGCAAGGACGCCCAGCGGCGGGCGAAGGTGGAGGCGCTGCACGGGAAGGTGCTGACGTCCCGATGAACCCGGCCGCCACCGACACCTTCGTCGGGCTTCGCAACCTGCTGTTCACCGTCGCCTACGAGATCCTGGGCTCGGCCGCCGACGCCGAGGACGTGCTGCAGGAGACGTGGCTGCGGTGGGTGGAGGTGGATCTGGAGCAGGTGCGCGACGAGCGCGCCTACCTGATCCGCATCACCACCCGCCAGGCGCTGAACCGGCTGCGCACGATGAAGCGGCGGCGCGAGGCCTACGTCGGCACCTGGCTGCCCGAGCCGCTGCTCACCGCCCCCGACGTGGCGGAACACGTCGAGGTCGCCGAGAACCTGTCGATCGCGCTGATGCTGGTGCTGGAGACCCTCTCGCCGACCGAGCGCGCGGTCTTCGTCCTGCGCGAAGCCTTCGACGTCGGCTACGACGAGATCGCGGAGGCCGTCGGCAAGACCCCGGCAGCCGTCCGCCAGATCGCCCACCGCGCCCGCCAGCACGTCGACGCCCGCCGCCCCCGCACCACCGCCACCCAGCGCACGGCCCAGGCCGCGGTGGCCGCGTTCCAGCGCGCACTGGAGACACAGGACGTCCAGGCCCTGATGGACGTCCTCGCGCCACAAGCGGTCCTGATCGGCGACGGCGGCGGCATCAAGCGCGCCGGCCTCCGACCCGTCACCGGCGCGGCGAAGGTGATCCGCTACGTGCTCGGCGGCATCCGCAAGTCCGGCGTCACGGTCACCACCGAGCTGACCGACGTCAACGGCAACCCGGGCCTCCTGGTCCGCGTGGACGGCGAAGTCGACGGCATCATGGCCCTGCACGTCGAGGACGACCGGATCGCCGGGATGTACTACGTGCTGAATCCGGAGAAGCTGACGCGGGTCGGCGGGGAGACGGAGGTGGCTTGGCGGTGAGCCGAGCTGCTGCTGCCTCGCCGCGCCGCCAGTAGCTCTCACCTGCGAGAAGTTCGCAGGTGAAAGGGCTTTGCAATGGTTGCTCATATTCGTCAATGCGAAGATGGGAAGCTATATTGGGGCGGGTGAAGACGCTTCCCGCGCTGATGCTCGCTGCTGGGGGAGTCGGGTTCGGCCATGCGGTCATGCCCGACCATTGGATGCCGCTCGCGGTGCTGTCGCGGACGCGGCGTTACTCGACGCGGCGGACGGTGCGCTTGTCGCTGGCTGCTGGGGTTACGCATGTTCTGGTGTCGTTGGTGTTGGGTGCTGTGCTCGTGGTGGTCGGGTTGCAGTTCCGGGGGACGGTTTCGCGGCACACTGATGGGGTGATCGGCGGGATTCTGCTGGTCACCGGGGTGGTGTTCGTGGTCATGGAGGTTGCGGGGCGGGGTCATGGGCACGGTGGCGGCGACGGGCATCAGCACACGCATGATCATGGGCATGCGCGGGATCACGGGCATGATCACGGGCACGTACATGACCACGACCGCGGTCACGCGCACGACCACGGTCGCGCGCATGATCACGGCCGCCGGGACGCCCGCAGCTTGGCCGCGTTCCTTGTCCCCTTCGGGGCGGCGGCTTCGCCGGATCTCACGATCCTGCCGGTCTTCCTGGCTGCCGGGGCGGTCGGGGTGGTTGCCTCGATCGGTTCGCTGATCGCGTTCGCGGCGGTCACGGTTGCCACGATCGCCGGGTTGACCACGGCTACCGCAGCCGGGGCGCGGCTGCTGACCGCGCCGTGGATCGATCGGGGTGCCAATCTGCTGACCGCCGGGACGTTGTTGCTGGTCGGCGGTCTCGTGGCGGGTGGCGTCATCTAGCGGTGCTCGGCGCTCCCGCACGTCGTCATGTGGTCCACCACATGCCGGATCGCAAGGTCCTGAGCCCGTAGGTGCGCCTGCAGTCGCTCGCAGGCGCGCAGTACCGCCTCGGCGTCGCGGAACGTCATCTCCGCGCGGCGGTCGGCGGCGCGGCCGAGGACCTGCTGGCCGAGCATGATCACGAACATCAGCAGCAGCTGCGCCAGGCTCGACAGGAACAGCAGGAAGGCGAACGGGTACTTGTCGAAGCGCAGGACGCCGGTTTGCGCCAGGACGATCCACACCATCTGGAATGCCGCCGCGATGTAGAAGGCGCTCATGGTGCCGCAGCGTGCTGTGATGCGGGCTGCCAGGCGGGCGTTGGCGCTGATGTGCTCGTCGGCCATCGTGGGCGGGGTGGTGAAGCGTTCGGCGGCGGCGGTGAGCTGGAACTGCTCGAGTTCGTCGAGGACGACGCAGGCGGCCAGGTGCGCGTCCTGGGCGATCAGGTGGTTCTGGATCTGTTCGCAGTCGTGCAGGATCGCTTCGGCGTCCTCGAAGGTCTGGATGGCGCGGCGGTCGCCGGTGCGGCCGAGGACCTGCTGGCCGAGGAGGATGACGAAGATCAGGAGCAGCTGCGCCATGTTGCCCAGGAACAGCATGAACGGGTACGGGTACGGGTCGAAGCCGAGGAATGTCCGCGAGCCCAGGAGTATCCACGCCATCGTGAGCGCCACGCAGACGTAGACCGTCCACATCGAGCCCAGGCGGCGGGTGATCCACGCCGCGAGGCGGCCGCCGGCGCCGGCGAACTCGTGCTCGACGCGTGCGTGGCCGTGCCGGAGCCGCATGTGGACGTGCGGATGGCGCATGGAGGTGTAAAGGCTCACAGAGGCATAAAGTAGCGCCAAGCTTGTCAAATAGTGCGTCATGGCGTGTCGCCTCCGGCGGACGCGGCCTCACGCGGTTTGCTGGACGTGTGCACCAACCATCAGCGGGAACGCCGCACGCCGCCGGACCGCACGGCCACCGACCCGGGCCGCGACCGCGGTCCCGGCCGCCGATCCGCCGGAGCCGGCGCTCGCGCTGGCTGTGGGCGGCGGCCTCGACGATGTCGATGTCGGTGCTGCTGATCAGCCTGACCGGAGCGTGGCTGCGAGCGGCGGTGCTCGGCGGCTTCCAGCGCTCGGCCGCGCTCGGCGGGACCATCCCGAAGTCGCACGACGGCTCGGTCAACATCCTGCTGATGGGCCTGGACTCCCGGCGGGACAACCACGGCCACGACCTGCCGGCGGCGATCCTGAGCAAGCTGCACGCCGGCTCCTCCAGCGACATCGGCGGCTACAACACCAACACCCTGATCCTGCTGCACGTCCCGGCCGACGGCTCGCCGGCCACCGCGGTGTCGGTCCCGCGCGACGACTGGGTCGACATCCCGAACCTGGGCTGGCACAAGATCAAGGAGGCGTACGGCCGGGCCAAGGCGGCGCAGGAGACCGCGCTGGTCAAGGCCGGCCGCGGTCCGACCGGCGACGCGCTGGAGGCCGCGGGCCGCGAGGCCGGGCGCGCCGCGTCGATCGCCGCCGTGCAGGGCTTGCTGAACGTCCCGATCGACCACTTCGCCGAGGTCAACCTGGCAGGCTTCTACGACGTCGCGGTCGCCCTCGGCGGCGTGACGGTGTGCCTGAACAAGCCGGTCCAGGACGACTACTCCGGCGCCGCCTTCCCCGCCGGCGTGCAGACCCTGGACGGCTCGAACGCGCTGGCCTTCGTCCGGCAGCGCCACGGCCTGCCCGGCGGCGACCTGGACCGGACCCGGCGACAGCAGGCGTTCCTGTCCGCGGTGCAGCGCAAGCTGTCCGCCGACGGCGTGCTGTCGGACGTCGGCAAGCTCTCGGACCTGGTCGACGCGGTGAAGCGGGACGTCGTGGTCGACGACAGCTTCGACGTGCTGTCGCTGATCTCCAAGGCCGGCAGCCTGAAGGCCGGGCGCATCCAGTTCCACACGCTGCCCATCGAGGGCTTCGCGACGCGGGACGGCGAGGACGTGAACCTGATCGATCCGGCGAAGGTGCAGGCGGCGATGAAGGAGTACTTCTCCGACGCCACGTCCGGTGGAAGCAGCGGCGGGAGCGGCACGCATCCGACGTCGGTCGTGCAGGCTGCCTCGGCGGCGACGGCGCTGGCGACGACGGCGGCGCCGAAGTCTGGTTCTGGTTCCGACGCCACGACCAAGAACGGCATCGCCTGCGTGAACTGACGCCCGCGCGGGCGCCTTCCCGAGAATCCTTTGCAGAGTCTCCTCTGCAAGAGTACGGTGAAGGCATGCCCGCAAAGCCGATACGCCGTATGGACGTCCGTTCCCTCCGTGCCCTGGCTCATCCGCTACGCATGGACATCCTGGACGTCCTCAAAGCCGACGGCCCCGCGACCTCGACAACCCTCGCCGACCGCCTCGGCGAGAGCACCGGCACGCTCAGCTGGCATCTGCGCCTGCTGGCCGAGCACGGCTTCATCGAGGAGGACGTCGAGCGCGGCACCAAGCGGGAGCGATGGTGGCACGCGGTGGAGGAGCGGCAGGTGCTCGATCCCGCGGACATGCCGGGGGAGCGGGCACTGAGCATCTATCTCGGAACGATCGTGCGGCAGTGCTTCGAGCGGGCCGAGCGGTATGTCGCCGAGGACTGGAGTGAGGAGTGGCAGAGCGCTGCCACGCTTTCGGATTGGCAGGACCTGCAGCTCGCCCCGGATCGGCTCGCCGCTCTCAATCGGGATCTGTTCGCGGTCGTCGATCGGTACGTCTCGGAGCCGCAGGATCCTGATGGTGCGCCGGTGTCGGTCCAGATCCAGTCCTTCCCGCGGAAGTGAGGCGGACTGCCGCCACCAGCCTGCTCCTTCGCCACGCCGACTTCCGTCGCTTCTACATAGGCGACGTTGCCGACCAGTTCGGTACGTCGGTGACGAGCGTCGGCGTGCCGTTGGTGGCGATCGCGACCCTGCACGCCGGGACGTTCGCGGTGAGCCTGCTGAGCATGGCTGCGTGGCTTCCGTGGCTGGTCATCGCGCTGCCGGTCGGGGTGTGGGTGGACCGGACGCGGCACCGTCCGGTGATGCTGTGCTCGGCGGTGGTGTCGGGGGTGTTGCTGGCGAGTGTTCCGCTGGTCGGTGGTGGCAGCGGCGGCGTCGGCATCGGATACCTCTTCGCCGTCACGCTGCTGGTCGGCGCCGCGTCGGTGTTCTACCAGACCGCCTACCGTGCCTACCTGCCGACGTTGGTCGCGCCCGAGGATCTGGCCGAGGGCAACGCGAAACTCCACGGCAGCGCCTCGGCCGCGCAGATCGTCGGGCGCAGCGGCGGCGGGTTGTTCACGCAGGCGCTCGGCGGGCTCGACGTCATGTTCGTCAACGCCTCGACGTTCGTCGTGTCAGTGTTCTGTCTGGCGTCGATCCGCATTCGCGAGGCGCGCCCGGTGGAGCCGGCTGAGCGGGTGATGCGGCGGGAGATCGCCGACGGACTGCGGCTGGTCGCGCGGGATCCGTGGATCAGGACGCTCACGGTGTTCGGCGCGGTGTCGAACTTGGCGTTGATGGCGTATCAGTCGATCCTGCCGGTGTTTCTGATCCGCGATGTCGGGCTCAGCGCGGGTGGCGTGGGTCTGCTGGTCGCGGCGGCGAGTTCTGGCGGGGTGTGCGGTGCGTTCCTGGTGCGGCGGGTCGCCGGACGGGTCGGCACGGCGCGTACCACGCTGCTGTTCGAGGTCGGGTTGGCGGTGCCCGCGATGCTGATCGCTTTGACCACGAAGGGATTCGGGACGCTTTGCTACCTCGTGGGGGCGTTCTGCGTCTCGGCCGGGGTGGTCGCGGGCAACGTCATCAAATCCGGCTTCTTCCAGGCGTATTGTCCGCCGCATCTGCTCGGCCGCGTGAACGCCAGCGCCTCGTTCGTCAACTACGGGACGCTTCCGCTCGGGGCGCTGCTCGGCGGGGTGCTCGGCACGCTGGTGGGCGTGCCGAGCGCGATGTGGATCGCTACGGCCGGTGTTCCGGCGGCGGGACTGGTGCTGTTGCTGTCGCCGATGCGTTCGGTGCGGGATCTGCCGACGGCGGGGCATCAGGTTCGTCCCTTGGTCAGTTCCGGCGGCCGCCTCCGCCGAACAGGCTGAGGAAGAACAGGAACACGTTGAGGATGTCCAGGAAGATCGAGGCGGCCAGGAGCGGCGCCGAGGCGATGTTCTGGACCCGGCGCAGGCGCTGGAAGTCCACGAGCGTGAACCCGGCGAAGATCACCAGCCCGGCGACGCTGTAGATCACTGAGGCGTGCGGGATGCGGACGAAGATCGCGACGACGCCGAAGATCAGCAGAGCCACCAGCGCCCAGAAGCTGGCGCGGGCCACCCCGGACAGGTCGCGCTCGGTGGCGTAGCCCGCTGAGCCGAGCGCGCCGATGAACAGCGCGGTGGCGGCGCCGGCCTGCCACAGGGCGGTCGGGTTGGTCGTCGCGTAGTAGACCAGGGTCGGCGCCATCGCGATGCCCATGAGCAGCCCGAACGCGCCGAGCAGCAGGACGGTGGCCTGCGGGGAGCGCGCGGCGGTGAAGCGCATCGCGATCAGGCAGGCGAAGGCGGCGATGAAGCCGATGAAGCCCGCGCCGTGGTTCAGGTTGCGGCCGGTGTAGGCGCCGAGCGCGAACAGGGCCGCGGTCCCGGCCACGAAGGCCATGGTGCGCGCGAACAGGGTGTTCGTCGAGATCCCGTAGCCCCGGCGGGCTGTTGTCGTGTCGTACACGGTCACCTCCTACCCCCGGTCGGGGGTGTTGAGTACTTCCGGAAGGCACAGTCAGGGCTGGGCCGTTAGCGTTACTGCATCGGCATTCTGGCGTTCCCGACTGGAGGTCGCATGACGAACCCGGAGCAGGGGCAGACCCCTCCTGAGATCCTCGACCTCCCTGTCGGCATCGACGCCGGCGGGATCCGGCGCGAGACCGACGCGATGGGCGCCGTCGACGTCCCGGCTGACAGGTACTGGGGCGCGCAGACCCAACGCTCGCTGGAGCATTTCACAGTCGGCGACGATCACATGCCACCGGGGATCCACCACGCCTACGGATACGTCAAGATGGCCGCCGCGCTGGTCAACGGCGAGGCCGGGCGGCTGCCGCGCTGGATGGCCGATCTGATCGCCCGGGTCGCCGCCGAGGTGATCGCCGGCGACCTCGACGAGCACTTCCCGCTCTACGTCTGGCAGACCGGCTCCGGCACGCAGACCAACATGAACGTCAACGAGGTCATCAGCAACCGCGCGATCCAGCTGGCGGGAGGCACGCTCGGCAGCAAGGCGCCGGTCCACCCCAACGACCACGTCAACCTCGCGCAGTCCTCCAACGACAGTTTCCCGACCGCGACCCACGTCGCGGCGGTGCTGGCGCTGCAGAACCACGTGCTGCCCGAGCTGCGGAAACTGCACACGGCGCTGGACGCCAAGGCGCGGGAGTGGGCCGACATCCCCAAGACCGGCCGCACGCACCTGCAGGACGCCGTCCCGCTCACCGTCGGCCAGGAGTGGTCCGGCTACGCCGCGCAGATCGCCGCCGCGACCGACCGCCTGGAGTCGGCGCTGCCCGGGCTCTACGAGCTGGCCGCGGGCGGGACCGCCGTCGGCACCGGCCTGAACGCCCCGCCCGGATTCGCCGAGCGCTTCGCCGCCGAACTCGCCGAACTGACCGGCCACCCCTTCGTCACCGCACCCAACAAGTTCGCCGCCCTGGCCGGCGCCGAGGCGATGGTCGCGGCCTCGGCGGGCCTGCGCGGCGTGGCCGTCCCCCTGCTGAAGATCGCCAACGACATCCGCTTCCTGGGCTCGGGCCCGCGCAACGGCCTCGGCGAACTGCGCCTCCCGGAGAACGAACCAGGCAGCTCGATCATGCCGGGCAAGGTCAACCCGACGCAGTGCGAAGCCACGATGATGGTCTGCCTGAGAATCCTCGCCGACGACACCGCCCTGGCCACCGCCGCCGCCATGGGCAACTTCGAACTCAACACCATGCGCCCCCTGATCGCCTCCTCCTTCCTCCACTCCGCCCAGATCCTCACCGACGCCACCCGCAACCTGCGCGTCTTCTGCATCGAAGGCGTCGAACTCGACCGCGAGCGCATCGACCACGACCTGGGCCGCTCCCTGATGCTGGTGACCGCCCTGACCCCGGAGATCGGCTACGACCGCGCCGCGCAGATCGCGCACACCGCCGACGCCGAGGGCACGACCCTGCGCGAGGCGGCGGTGGCGAGCGGATGGCTGACGGCGGAGGAGTTCGACCGGATCGTGGATCCTCGGGCGATGACGGGGCGGGGCGGGGCTGGCTGAGCGGGCGGGTGCGCGAGTCGGGCTCGGGCGTTTTGGGCGCGGTGCCGTGTAGGCGTTTCGGCGGCGGTTGTGTGCGTGGTTGAAAGGCGTTTTCTTACAGCTCCGCGCAGGGTGTTGATGGCCTCTGGCGTCCCTGCCTTGGCGGATCGGGCTGGGGTTGGGGCGGTGATCTGCTCTAGATCAAGAGCCGCAAGCCACAAGTCACAAGCCCAGCCTCACTCCATACCGGCCGGCGGACCCTCCTGCTCGCCGAGCGCTTGCGAGAACATCGCGCTGTAGTGCTCGAACCGCGGCTGCCAGGCGTCCTTGTCTCGCGTGCCGGTGGCCAGCAGGTCCAAGCAGGATTCCCAGCCCGCTGCATTGCGCGCGGCGATGCCGGGGCGCAGCTCGTCGATCAAGACCAGCAGGGTGCCGGTGCCCTGCGCGGTCAGGGTGAAGCGCAGTGTCTCCTCGCCCCAGGTGAAGGCCAGGGATTCCGGCTCGCGCGCCTCTAGTACCTCGCCCTGCATGGTCAGGTTGTCGGCCTCGGGTCCGAACAGGAAGCTGATGGCGGCGCCGGGCTTCCAGATTCCGTCGGCGACGGTCACCTCGCAGGGGAACCATGCCTTGAGCTGCTCGGGCTCGGTCAGGGCTTGCCACACCACGCTCGGCGGGTCGGGCAGTGCGCGCTCTAGACGGATCGCGGCGCCCTGCGTCCCTCCGGTCGTCAGCGATGCGTCGTTCGATACGTCGTTCTTGGCGTCGTTCATGGCTTCCTCCGGTCTTCGAGATGGGCTTCCAGCCGGTCCATGCTCCTGGTCCACAGCCACCGGTACGGCGCCAGCCAGTCGTCGAGCTCGGCGAGTGGTTCGGGGCGTAGGCGGTAGAAGCGGTGCTGTGCGTCGGGGCGTACGTCGACCAGTCCGGCTTCGCGGAGGGCGCGCAGGTGCTTGGAGACGGCCGGCTGGCTCGCGTCGAGGCGCTCGGAGAGCTCGCCGACGGATTTCTCGCCTTCGCGGAGCAGTTCGACGATGGCCAGGCGGCGGGGTTCGCCGAGGGCTTGGAAGGCTGCGGCCACGGTCATAAAACGAGTGTGCCTCTATGGTTATATACCTGTCAAGGAATATATGCTGGTCCGGGTCTCTACTTCGACTCCACGATGAGCGTCCGTATCCGATCCGTCGTCGCCTGGTCCGTGGAGGCGACGAACGGCAGCACGTTGCCGCCCTCCAGCCGCACCGGCGCGCCGTCCAGCGCCGCGACGTGGCCGCCCGCCTCGGCGACCAGCAGCAGCCCGGCGGCGTGGTCCCAGCAGAACTCCCATGTGATCACCATCGCTGAGCGCGATCCGGCGGCCAGGTCGAGGTATTCGATGCCGCACGCGTCGAAGTAGCGCACGTCCAGATCCGCCGCGCGCATCGCGTCCACGCCGCGGCCGTAGCCGTTCGGCCACCAGACCGGGTGGCTGGTGGTGACCGGTAGCGTCGGCGTGCCGTCAGCCGGAGCCGCTGCCACCCGGACCGGCACGCCGTCCACCTGGGCGCCGTGACCGGCCAGCGCCGTACCGATGCGGCCCAGAACCGGCGCGTACGTCCAGGAAGCGAGCAGCACGCCGCCGACGGACAGCGCCACCAGCGTCGAGAAGCGTCCCGAGCCGGCGACGAAGTTGCGGGTGCCGTCGATCGGGTCGACGATCCACACCGGTGCGCTGCCGGTGAGCGCCGCGAGCACCGAGGCGTCCTCGGACACCGCCTCCTCGCCGACCACGACCGAGCCGGGCAGGAACGCCGTGAGGCGCTCGCGCAGCTGGTCCTCGGCTTCGCGGTCGGCGACGGTGACCGGGTCGTTCGGGCCCTTCATGACGACGTCGGAGTCGCGCAGGGCCCGGAAGCGCGGCAGGACCGTCTTCTCGTTGACGGAACGGATGATGTCTTCTACTTCGGCCAGCTCAGCGAAGGAAATCACAGTCTCACTGTCGCAGACCGCCGCAAGCGGCTTCCGGCCACGGACATCCGCACCGCCTCCCCGTCACTCCGCGTCGGTGTGCCAACGCCCGCGGTGCGTGATGTCCTCGACCGTCCGCCGCTTGATGGTCTTGCGCGACGTCTTCTGCCGGGCGTCCCGGTCGGGGTCCGGATGCCCGATGGCGACCGCGCCGATCGGCGTGAACTCCGCCGGGATGCCGAACTCGGCGCGCACGTTGCCGATCGACTCCGGCGGGATCCCGAAGTACAGCGCGCCGAGGTCCTCCTCGACCACCGCGAGCAGCAGCAGCATCGTCAGCATGCCGGTGTCGATGTGCCAGAAGGGCACCGGCCAGCGGGCCTCGTCCCGGTCCGTCCAGCCCTTGTCGGGGCGGGCGTACCGGTCGATGTAGATCTCCTTGTTGGAGCAGGGGATCACGATCATCTGGGCGTTGCGCAGCGCGGTGCCCTCGTACTCGCCCTCGGGATCCATCGCCTCCCAGAAGGCGGTACGGTCCTCGGCGGACTCCAGCACGAGCATCGCGTAGCCCTGCGAGAAGCCCGCGGACGGCGCGCGGTTCGCCGCGCGCAGCAGGCGCTCGCTCACCTCCGGCGCGATGGGCTCGGTCGTGAACGCCCGGACCATCTTCCGCTTGCGGATCACATCTTGGAATTCCATGCTCACTCCGCCGCCTGCGAGGGGTCGGCGCCGAAGCAGCCAGCGCCCAGCAGCACCTTGAGATCGGAGCTCAGCGCCGGGGAGTTGGCCACCCGCAGGTTGTCGCCGAGCTGGTACCGGATCACCTTCTCATCCCGGCTCTTGAGGTGCATGCGCACCGGGGTGGTGCCCGGATGGCGGGTGAGGATCCGCTTGAGCCGCTCCACGGTCGCCGGGATCACCCGGGACTCGGAGACGTGCAGCACCACCGGAGCGCTGCTGCCGGCGGTCGAGATGTCCAGGACCGCGACCTCCATCGCGATCAGCTTGGGCACCTCGTCGCGCTTGTCCAGCCGGCCCTTCACCACGACCACCGCGTCCTCGGCCAGCTGCGTGGAGTACAGCTGGTAGGTCTGCGGGAAGAACATCGTCTCGATGCCGCCCTCGAGGTCCTCGACGGACGCCGCGGCCCAGGTGTTGCCCTGCTTGGTGACCTTGCGGGCGAGCCCGGCGACCAGCCCGGCGATGGTCACGATCGAGCCGTCCGCGCGGTCGTTCTCCCCGGTGAGCGAGGCGATCGAGCAGTCCGCCTTGGACGCCAGCAGGTTCTCCACGCCGGAGAGCGGATGGTCCGAGACGTAGAGCCCCAGCATCTCCCGCTCGAAGCCCAGCAGCACCTTCTTGTCCCACTCGATGTCGGAGAAGGCCAGCTCGATCCCGCCGGTGATGGCCTCCTGCCCGCCGTCCATCAGCGAGCCGAACAGCGAGTCCTGGCCCAGCGCCTCCTGCTTCTTGACGTCCACCACCGAGTCGATCGCGCGCTCGTGCTGCTCGATCAGCCCGCGGCGGGAGTGTCCCAGGGAGTCGAAGGCGCCGGCCTTGATCAGCGATTCGATGGTCCGCTTGTTGCAGACCGGCAGGTCCACCTTGGCCAGGAAGTCGTTGAAGGAGGTGAACCGGCCCTTGGCCTTGCGGGTGGCGATGATCGAGGTGACCACGTTCTCCCCGACGTTGCGGATCGCGCCGAGCCCGAAGCGGATGTCGGTGCCGACCGGGGTGAACTGGTGCAGCGAGTCGTTGACGTCGGGGGGCAGCACCTTGATGCCCATGCGGCGGCACTCGCCCAGGTAGATCGCCGAGCGGTCCTTGTCGGTCGCCGTCGAGGTGAGCAGCGCGGCCATGTACTCGGCCGGATAGTGCGCCTTGAGATACGCGGTCTGGTAGGCGATGAAGCCGTAGGCGACCGAGTGCGACTTGTTGAACGCGTAGTCGGCGAACGGGACCAGGACGTCCCAGACCGCCTTGGTGGCCTGGGCCGAATACCCGTTGTCGGCCATGCCCTTCTCGAAGCCCACGTACTCCTTGTCGAGGACTTCCTTCTTCTTCTTGCCCATCGCCCGGCGCAGCAGGTCCGCTTGGGCCAGGGAGTAGCCGGCGAGCACTCGCGCGGCCGCCATCACCTGCTCCTGGTAGATGATCAGGCCGTAGCTGACGCCGAGGACTTCCTTCAGCGGCGCCTCCAGCTCCGGGTGGATCGGCGTGATCGGCTGCCGGTTGTTCTTGCGCTCGGCGTAGTTGATGTGCGAGTTCGCGCCCATGGGCCCGGGGCGGTACAGGGCGATGATGGCCGAGACGTCTTCGAAGTTGTCCGGGCGCATCTGCCGCAGCAGCGAGCGCAGCGGCCCGCCGTCGAGCTGGAACACCCCGAGGGTGTCGCCCTTGCACAGCAGCTCGTAGGTCAGCGGGTCGTCGAGCGGGAACTCCAGCGTGTTGAGCCGCTTGCCGGTGGTGGTCTCCACGTTGTTCAGCGCGTCGGTGATGATCGTCAGGTTCCTGAGACCCAGGAAGTCCATCTTGATCAGGCCGATTTCCTCGCAGGTCGGATAGTCGAACTGCGTGATGATGACGCCGTCGGCGGGGCGCATCATGACCGGCACGTGGTCGGTGATCGTCTCCGGGGAGATGATGACGCCGGCGGCGTGCACGCCGGGCTGGCGGATCAGGCCCTCCACGCCGCGGCCGGTGTCGATGACCTTCTTGACGTCCGCGTCCTGCTCGTACATCCCGCGGATCTCGCCGGCCTCGCCGTAGCGCGGGTGGTTGCTGTCGAACACCCCGGACAGCGGCATCGACTTGCCCATCACGTCCGGCGGCATCGCCTTGGTGATGCGGTCGCCCATCGCGAACGGGTAGCCCAGGATCCGGCTGGAGTCCTTGATCGCCGCCTTGGCCTTGATCCGGCCGAAGGTGGCGATCATCGCGACCTTGTCCTCGCCGTACTTCTCGGTGACGTACCGGATCACGTCCGAGCGGCGGCGGTCGTCGAAGTCGATGTCGATGTCGGGCGGGGTGACGCGGTCGGGGTTCAGGAACCGCTCGAAGAGCAGGTCGAACGGGATCGGGTCGACGTCGGTGATGCCCAGGGACCAGGCGACCAGCGACCCCGCGGCCGAACCGCGGCCCGGACCCACGGCGATGCCGTTGTCCTTGGCCCAGTTGATGAAGTCCGCGACCACGATGAAGTAGGAGGGGAAGCCCATCGACAAGATGACGTCGAGCTCGAACTCCAGGCGGGCGTGGTAGACCTTCTCGTCCGGGACGCCGGCCGGGAACCGCTTGTTCAGGCCGTCGTAGGCGAGCTTGCGGAACCACTGGTCCTCGGTCAGCCCGTCCGGCGCCTCCAGCCGCGGCATGAGGTTCCGGTAGGCGAACATCCCCTCCGGGTTCACCTTCTCCGCGATCGCCAGAGTGTTCCGGCAGCCCTCCTGCCAGATGTCGTCGGTGTTGATCGCCCGCATCTCGTCGGCGCTCTTCAGGTAGTAGCCGTCGCCGCCGAACCGGAAGCGGTCGGGGTCGGCGATGTTCGAGGCGGTCTGGATGCACAGCAGCGCGTCGTGCGCGGCGGACTCTTCGCGGTAGGTGTAGTGCGAGTCGTTGGTGACCACCGGCGGGATGTTGAGCTTGCGCCCGATGTCCAGCAGCCCTTCGCGGACCCGGGTCTCGATGTCCAGACCGTGGTCCATCAGCTCCAGGTAGAAGTTCTCCTTGCCGAAGATCTCCTGGTACTGCCCGGCGGCGGCCAGCGCCTCGTCGAAGTGCCCCAGGCGCAGCCGGGTCTGCACGAAGCCCGAGGGGCAGCCGGTGGTGGCCATCAGACCGGCGGAGTGCTCCGCCATGAGCTCGGCGTCCATGCGCGGGTACTTGCGCGCGAAGCCCTCGGTGAAGGCGCGGGAGGAGAGCTTGGTGAGGTTCTGCAGACCGGTGACGTTCTGGGCCCAGATGGTGGCGTGCCCGTAGAGTCCGCCACCGGAGACGTCGTCGGATTTTTGGTGCGGCTGACCCCAGCGGACCGGCTTGGCGTTGTAGCGCGATTCCGGCGCCACGTAGGCCTCGATGCCGAGGATCGGCTTGATGCCCGCGGCCATCGCCTGCTTGGTGAAGTCGGCCGCGCCGTGCATGTTCCCGTGGTCGGTCATCGCCACCGCCGGCATGCCCAACGAGGAGGCATGCTTGAACATGTCCTTCAGTCGTGCCGCACCGTCGAGCATCGAATACTCGGTGTGAACGTGCAGGTGGACGAAGGAATCGGACACAGGGGATCCTCCTGCGGGTGGGGCGGGCGCGGCTCCCGAAGTCTACGAGATTTACTTGATCCAATGTTCGGTTCGAAGCGGGTTTTCGGTCCGCCCCAGGTAAGGAGTGCAAGTGAGGCTTGGGCGTGTCGCGTCTTGGTTCCTGGTCGCCTTCGGAGTGTGGTCGGTGATCATCTGGCCGCGCTTCATGGAAGCCATTTGGGACGACAAAAGGTCCTGGGACGACGGACCCACGTCCTTCTTCCTCGTGCACGCGGTCCTCGTTGCGGTGTCCATGGTGGCGGGGGTGTCGATCGGCGTGATCGGGTGGCGCTCGGTGCGGGGGCTGCGCAAGATGAACGCGTGAATTCACGCGTGGTGAACGACGGGGAACGCCGGGCACGGCTGGCGTCGCGACATCTGTTGGCTCCCGGACGCAGGGCGGCGACACCGGAGGCGGTGGTCGACGCGCTCGTCGCGCTGCACTCCACCGACGCCGCGACGGTCTACCTCTCGGCGCTGGCCCGGCTGGAGAAGCCGGACACCGCCGACGTCGAGCGCGCGCTCTACGACGACCGGACACTGGTCCGCATGCACGGCATGCGGCAGACGCTGTTCGTGGTCCCGGCTGATCTGGCTCCGGTGGTGCAGGCTTCGACGACGCGTGAGATGTGGGGCAAGGAACGCGGTCTGCTGCTGAAGAACGCCGTGGCCGCCGGGCTGGATGCCGCTTGGCTGGAGCGCGTCGAGGCGGAGACGGTCGCCGAGGTCAAGCGGCGCGGATCGGCGACCGGCGCTGAGCTGGGCAAGGCGGTGGCTGGGCTGCGGGACCAGGTGCTGTACGGCAAGGGCACCAAGTGGGAGGCCTGGCAGCCGGCCTCGGGGCGCGTGCTGCGCGTGCTCGGCTTCGACGGCGCCGTGGTGCGCGGGCGTCCGGTCGGCTCGTGGCTGTCCAGCCAGCACCGGTGGGAGCCGGGCGCCGGACACGCGGAGATCGCGGTCGCGGACGCCCAGGCGGAGCTGGCACGCCGCTGGCTGCGGGCGTTCGGTCCGGCGACCGAGGCGGATCTGAAGTGGTGGACCGGCTGGAAGGTGACCGACGCCCGCAAGGCGTTGAAGGCGGTCAACGCGGTGCAGGTAGCTGTCGGCACCGGTGTCGGCTGGGTGCTGCCGGACGACCTGGACGAGGTCGCGGCGCCCGAGCCGTGGGCTGCCCTCCTGCCCGGGCTCGACCCGACGGCGATGGGCTGGCAGGCGCGCGAGTGGTACCTCGCTGAGGAGATCCGGCCGCCGCTGTTCGACCGCGCGGGGAACGTGGGACCGACGGTGTGGTGGAACGGCGAGGTCGTCGGCGGCTGGGCGCAGCGTGCTGACGGGACCGTGGCGACGAGGCTGCTGCGGGACGTCGGGAGCGAGGCGGAGAAGGCGATCGCGGTGGAGACCGAGCGGTGTCAGACGGCGCTGGGGGAGCACCGGGTGACGCCGCGGTTCCGGACGCCGCTGGAGCGCGAGATCTCCGAGGGCTGAGACGACGCCGCGGAGCGACGCGGAACCAGAACCGGAACCAGACCAGAACCAGAACCGGAGCGCCGGGGCAGCGGACCAACCCCGCCCCGGCGCTCGTCGTTGGGTGGCGGTGTCCGATTCCCGGGGGCGGTTTCGGGCGGATCGGGAGTCGAACCCTCACGGACAGTAAGAACATGTAAGAGGTCTGTCAACACCGTCCGGGGACGCGCCGTGAAGACGGTGTTGACGATGGGTGACAACGCGCTTAACCTGTGCGATTGCGATCGATGGCGTTTATTCGTAGTCGAATTTGTTGGAGCGTGCTCATGTCCCCCGCAGCTAGACAACGCACCGCGCTCGCCGCCACCCTCACCCTCCTCCTCAGCATCCTGACCACCTGGGCCGTCGCCTCCCCGCCGGCCCACGCGGCCACGTCCACCACCGTCACGGTCGACGGCGGCTCCGCCGGCCGCACCTTCGACGGCATCGGGGCGATCAGCGGCGGCGGAGGGAACTCCCGCCTGCTGGTCGACTATCCCGAGCCCGAACGCACCCAGATCCTGGACTACCTGTTCAAGCCCGGGTACGGCGCCTCGCTGCAGATCCTGAAGATCGAGATCGGCGGCGACACCAACTCCACCGACGGCGCCGAGGCCTCGCACGAGCACAGCCGCGGCGTCGTGGACTGCAACCAGGGCTACGAATGGTGGCTCGCCGAGCAGGCCAAGGCGCGGAACCCGAACATCAAGATCTACGGTCTGGCCTGGGGTGCCCCGGGCTGGATCAACGGCGGCTTCTGGTCCACCGACACCATCAACTATCTGATGGACTGGTTCGGCTGCGCCGCGAAGCACAATCTGCCCGTCGACTACCTCGGCGGCTGGAACGAGCGCGACTACAACGCCGCTTGGTACGAGAACCTCAAGAGCGCGCTGGTCTCGCACGGCTACGGCGCCACCAAGGTGGTCGGAGCCGACAGCGGCTGGGGCGTCGCCGACACGATGACCTCGGACTCCTCGTTCAACAACGCGGTGGACATCGTCGGCGTCCACTATCCCTGCGGCTACGGCAGTGCCTTCACGTCGTGCACCAGCACCTCCAACGCGGTGAATCTCAACAAACCGCTGTGGGCCAGCGAGAACGGCTCGGAGTCGACCGACGGCAGCTCGACGTTCGGCGCCCCGAGTATCGCCCGCGCCCTCAACCGCGACTACATCGACGGCAAGATGACCGCGTACATCAACTGGCCGCTGGTGTCCGCGATCTACCCGAACCTGCACTACGCCGACCAGGGACTGGGGATCGCGAACCAGCCGTGGTCCGGCAACTACTACATAGGCAAGACCACCTGGGTCATGGCGCAGACCTCGCAGTTCACCGCGCCGGGATGGAAGTACCTTGATTCCGGCAGCGGATTCCTCGGCGGGAACCGCGCCAACGGCAGCTACGTGTCGCTGAAGTCGTCGAACGGCCGCGACTACAGCACCGTCGTGGAGACCATGGACGCCACCGCCGCGCAGACGATGACGGTGAAGGTCGCCGGCGGTCTGTCGAGCGGGGCGGTGCACGTGTGGCAGACCAACGTGAACTCCGGCAGCTCCTCCGACTGGTTCGTGCACAGTGGAGACGTCACGCCGTCCGGCGGGTCCTACACGGTGACCCTGCAGCCCGGCTACGTCTACACGTTCACCACGACCACCGGGCAGGGCAAGGGCGTCACGTCGCCGCCTGCCGCCTCGGCGATGCCGCTGCCGTATACGAACACCTTCAACACCGCGGCCACGACCACCTCCCCGCTGTACTTCTCGGACATGAACGGCGCCTTCCAGACCGCGCCGTGCGACGCCGGGCGGGCCGGGACGTGCCTGCGTCAGATGGCGGCGTACCAGCCGATCCGCTGGACCGGCGAGTCCTATGACGCGCCGTACACGCTGATCGGCGATCAGACGTGGTCGAACTACACGGTCAAGACCGATGCGTTGTTCGAGCAGGCCGGCAGCGTCGAGCTGATCGGTCGGGCGAACTTGCAGGGCACGAACAACAACGGGCTGAATGCCTACCACCTCCGGGTCGGCAACTCCGGCGCGTGGTCGATCGTCAAGAGCGACAACGCGTGGAACTTCACGACGCTGGCCAGCGGGACGATCGCCTCGCTCGGTCTGAACACCTGGCACACGGTCGCCTTCCAGCTGAACGGCTCGACGCTGACCGCGTCCGTGGACGGCAAGACCGTCGGCAGCGTCAACGACAGCACCTGGACGAACGGCCAGGCGGGTCTGGGCGTCACCGGCTACCAGACGGAGGAGTTCTCGAACTTCTCCATCACGCCGGGCTCCTCGCAGGTCGTGCACCAGGGTCCGGTCACCTCGGCGCAGGCGGGCAAGTGCGTGGACGACAACGCCGGCTCCACGGCCGACGGCACGCACGTCCAGATGTACGACTGCAACAACAGCGCGGCGCAGAACTGGTTCTGGGCCAACGGTTATCTCCAACTCAACGGAGCCAGCGGCAAGTGCGTGGACGTGACCGGCAACGGCTCGGCGAACGGCACGCTGGTGGAGCTGTGGGACTGCAACGGCGGCGCGAACCAGCAGTGGGCGCCGCAGGCGAACGGCGAGCTGGTGGGCGTCGGGTCCGGCAAGTGTCTGGACGATCCGGGGTTCAATACCGCCAACTCCACGCAGCTGGAGATCTGGGACTGCAACGGCGGCGCCAACCAGCGATGGACGGTGCCATAATCCGCTAAATGAGCTGGAAAACATGGGGGATCGTGGGTGCCGTCGTCGTCCTGGCTGCCGCCGGGACGGCGACGGCACTCCTGCTGCGCGGCGGCGGGACGACTGACTACAAGACGTTGCCGACGTGCGAGAAACTCTCGGCGGCGGTGGCAGGCAAACCGGCGTTCAAGGTCGGACAGAACGTGACCGACGCCTCCGACATCCGCGGCCTGCACCCGGCGTACACGAACATCCGGTGCGTGACCGACGACGAGACGACCTCTGTCGAGGTGGACCTGTACCAGGCGAGCGACATGGACCTGGTGACGGCCCACAAGTACGCCGACCAGCAGGTCCACGACGGGACATGGCGCGCGAACAACATCTTCACCCGCGACAAACTCACCGAGCTGACCCCGGACATCACCTACGGCTCCCTGGGCTTCGCCAACGCCACCTGCACCGTCGAGCAGGTGAAGCACAACGCCGAGGTGATGCTCACCGTGCCGATGCCCAAGACGACCTCGCTGGAGCAGTGGAACGCGCAGTGCAAGCAGATCGCCCAGCAGCAGATGCCGAAGGTGATCAAGGCGGCGCTCTGAGAGAGCAGGGCACTGACATTCCGCGGCGGGGCGGCGGGGTGGCGGTGCAGCGGGTCTTCGGCGCGGCGGCGCGACCGGATCACTGAGATCACCGAGACAGCACGGCCGCGCCGGCCGCATCGCCGAGACGGCACAGCTGCGCCGACCACATCACTGAGAAAGCGCGACCGCGCCGACCGCATTGCTAAGACAGTGCGGCAGCACGGCTGCGCCGACCGCATCGCCAAGACAACACATCCGCGCCGATCGAATCACCGAGACAGCGCAGTCGGGCCGACCGCATCGCCGAGACAACACCGCAGCGCCGACCGCATTGCCGAGACAACCGCCGCGGCCTGGCGGCGCCGATCGCATCACCGCGCCGACCGCATCACCGCATCACCGCATCACCGCGCCGACCGCCTCACTGCCTCACCGCGATGGCGCCACCAGCCCCGCCTCGTACGCCGTGATGACCAGTTGCACGCGGTCGCGGGCGCCGAGCTTGGTGAACAGGCGGGCCACGTGGGCTTTGGCGGTGGCGGCGCTGATGAAGAGTTCTTCGGCGATCTCGCCGTTGGACAGGCCTCGGCCGACGAGGGTCAGGACTTCGCGCTCGCGGTCGGTCACGCCGTCGAGGAGGGCCTTGTCGCCTCGGCGGGGGGCGGTGGCGCCGGGATCGGGGCGGATGGCGAACTCGGCGATCAGTTTGCGGGTGACGCTCGGGGCGATGATCGCGTCGCCGGAGGCGGTGACGCGGACGGCGTCCAGGATCGAGTCCAGGGCCATGTCCTTGACCAGGAAGCCGCTCGCGCCGGCGCGGAGTGCCGCGTAGACGTACTCGTCGTCGTCGAAGGTGGTGAGCATGACCACGCGGGTGGTGTCGGAGGACTCGGTGATGCGGCGGGTGGCCTCGATGCCGTCCATCTCCGGCATGCGGATGTCCATCACCGCCACGTCCGGGGTGTGCGCGGCGGCCAGGCGGACCGCCTCGGCGCCGGTGCCGGCCTCGCCGACGACCTCGATGTCGGGCGCGTCGTTGATCAGGACCCGCAGGCCGCTGCGGATCAGCGGCTGGTCGTCGGCGAGGATCACGCGGATCGTGGCGCGCTGGTGGTGCGGTCCGGTGGTCGGGGCGCTGATCGGGTCGTGGGTCACGAGGCCACCGCCGGGTTCGGGTCAGGCGCGGTGTCCGCGCGGGGATCGGGGTCGGTGCCAGTGCCAGTGCCAGTGCCAGTGCCGGTGTCAGCGTTCGTCTTCGCCCCACCGTAGGTGGTCTCGAACCCGCCCGGTACCGGCAGCGTCGCGGACACCCGGAACCCGCCGCCGGGGCGCGGACCGGCCTCGAAGGCGCCGTGGACCAGCGTCACCCGCTCGCGCATGCCGACCAGGCCGAAGCCGGTGCCGCCGGAGCCCAGGACGCCGTGGCCGTCGTCGGAGACGGCGATCGCCACCGCGCTGTCCTGGTACTCGATGCGGACCCGGCAGGTCCTGGCGCCGGAGTGGCGGACCACGTTCGTCACCGACTCCTGCACGATGCGGTAGGCCGCCAGGTCGATCTCGCCGGGCAGCGGCCGCGGGATGCCGATCCTCTCGACGATCGCCAGGACTCCCGCGTGCTTCGTCGAGGCGACGAGCTTGTCCAGGTCGGCCAAGCCCGGCGCCGGGTCGGTCGGGGTCTCGGCGTTCTCCCCGTGGCGCAGCGCGGTGAGGGTCCGGCGCAACTGGGACAGCGTGTCCCGGCTGGTCTCCTCGATCGCGTGCAGCGCCTTCTGCGCCTCGGCGGGCTGCGTGCCGATGACGCGGTTCCCCATACCGGCCTGGATGGCGATGATGCCGATGCTGTGCGCGATCATGTCGTGCAGCTCCCGGGCGATGCGCAGGCGCTCGTTCGCCACCGCCTGCGCCGCGGCGTCGGCGCGCTGCCGGACCGCGCCGGCCCGGCGCTCGCGGATCGAGCTGCCGATCAGCCAGGCCACCAGGGTCAGCAGGGTGACTACGACGACGTGCGTCTGCATCATCTCCGAGGACCCGGGAGGGAAAGCAGTCATCGAGAACACGGCGCCGGCCAGGATGAGCGCCGCGGCCTTCAGCGACGTGCGCCGCGGCCAGGCCAGCGCGACGGACACCAGGCAGGCGACGGCCGCCAGGAGCAACTCGTACCGGGTGTCGCCTGAGGCGTGCACAGAGCCGACCAGGCCCTGGCCGACACAGACGGCGCTGGCGAAGACCAGCGGCCGGCGCCGCAGCATCGGCACCAGGATCATCGTGAAGATCGTCGGCTCGAGCTGCTGCCAGTTGTTGGCGCGGTAGGTCGACTGGGTCACCGACCCGCCCGGCGGGATGATCTGCTCGCCCAGCGGGGTGTACCAACCGTTCGGATAGTCCGTGATCGTGTGGAACTCGCGCAGCGCCGGCGTGACCAGCGCGACCAGCACGAGGTAGACGACCACCAGCAGGCCGTCCGACAGCCACAGGCCGCGTTGTCTCTTCTCCACGCCCAAGATCGTAGACAGCTGCCGGGCCGCGGCGCATCGGCTCACGGGCTTACATCCCCGGGCCACTGCCGGCCGAGTCCATTGCGGCTCCCGGGCCGATGCCCGTTCACGGACCCGACCGGCAGGCTGGACCGCATGATCGAGCTGACCGACCTCACCAAGCGCTACGGCGACAAGACGGCCGTGGACCACCTGACCGTGACCGTCCGATCCGGGACGGTGACCGGCTTCCTGGGCCCGAACGGCTCGGGCAAGTCCACCACGCTGCGCATGATCCTCGGTCTGAACGCGCCGACCTCCGGCACGGTCACCATCGACGGCAGGCGCTTCATCGACCGGCCGCGCGGGCTGCGCCACGTCGGCGCGCTGCTGGACGCACAGGACATCCACGGCGGGCGTTCGGCCGTGGCGCACCTGAAATCGCTGGCCGTCAGCAACCGGATCCCGCTGCGCCGGGTCGGCGAGGTGCTGGACGAGGTCGGGCTCGCCGAGGCCGGCCGCAAACGGATCGGCGGCTACTCCCTGGGCATGAAGCAGCGCCTGGGCATCGCCGGCGCGCTGCTCGGCGACCCGCCGGTGCTGCTGTTCGACGAGCCGTTGAACGGTCTGGACCCCGAAGGTGTGCGCTGGGTGCGCGAGATGTTCCAGCGGCTGGCCAAGGAGGGGCGGACGGTGTTCGTCTCCAGCCACCTGATGTCCGAGATGGAGCACACCGCCGAGCGGCTGGTGGTGATCGGGCGCGGCGCGCTGATCGCCGACGAGACCCTGGCCGACTTCTCGCGCCGTGGTTCGAAGGCCGCCGTCCTGGTGCGGGCGCCGGAGGCGGCCGCGCTGGCGGCGATCCTGACCGCCGAGGGCGCCGAGGTCGAAGACGCCGCCACCGCGGCCGGCGGGCTGACCGTCCTGGGCCTGACCGCCGCCCGGATCGGCGAGCTGGCCTGGCGCAACGACATCATGCTGGCCGAGCTCGCCACGCAGAACGCCTCGCTGGAGAAGGCGTTCATGGAACTGACCGCCGACGCCGTCGAATACGCCGCAGGAGAAGCCCGATGAGCACCATGGCCGCACCGTCGCAGACCTCTGTCACCGCGCACGTCTCCGGCGAGCCGAAGCCGCGCTTCCGCGATCTGTGCCGGATGGAGTGGATCAAGGTCGCCTCGCTGCGCTCCACCTGGTTCGTGCTGCTGGTGGCGGCGGCCGCGACCATCTTCATCAATCTGAACGGGGTCCGCTCCAACCTGCAGTACCTGGACCGGAGCCTGGCCAGCCCCGACGAGGTCATCGCGAACGGGTACCACTGGCACTTCGTCTACGACCCGCTGTTCCGTTCCCTGTCGCGCCTCGCGGTGCAGCTGATGATGCTCGGCGCGGCAGCCATCGGCGCGCTGACGATGTTCGGCGAGTTCTCCACCGGACAGGTCCGCACCACCTTCGCCGCCGTCCCGAAGCGCGGGAGCGTGGTCGCGGCGAAGATCACGGTGCTGTCGGTGATCACCACGGTCCTGGCGTTCGCGGTCGCGCTGATCTCCTTCCTCGGCGGCCAGGCGATGGTCGCCAGCCGGCACGTCGGGGTGTCGATCACCGACCACAACGCCCAGATCGCCATCGCGGCCTACACGCTGGTGGTCCCGGTGTGCGCGCTGGTCGGCATGCTGTTCGGCGCTGTGATCCGCAACGCGACGGCGTCGATCGTGGCCGTGGTCGCCTTCCTGTTCCTGCTGCCGGCCTTCTTCGGCGGCGACAAGTACCGCTGGGTGAAGGAGGTCAGCCACCTGTTCCCGGGCGACGCCGAGGACACTCTGACGTTCTGGCACAAGGACCCGAACCAGAGCCTGGGGAAGTGGCCGGCCAGCGATATGCACGCGTGGCTGGTGTACGCCGGCTGGGCCGTGATCTCGATCGTGGTGGCGCTGGTGGTCGTGAAGAAGCGGGACGCCTGAAGGTTCAGTAGTCCGCGTGGGTGGAGGGCGTCGCGAGCGGGCCGAGATCCGGCTCGCCGCGCAGCTCGATCTCCAGGCCCTGTGCATCAGGGCTCGGTGCACTGGGGCTCTGCGCATCAGGGCTCTGCGTACCGGCATCCGGCTCCAGCGCCAGCACCACGATCTCGTTCGCGCCGGCGCGCCACAGCGGCGCCGGGGCGTAGAGCGTGACCTGCGGTCCCCGGTCCCACAGCCGTCCGAGCAGGAATCCGTTGAGCCAGACCAGACTTCGCGCCGTGGAGGGGACGGCGAGGAAGCCGTCGGCGGGCTCGCGGACGGTGATCGCGGCGCGGTGGAAAGCGGGACCGGCAGTCTGGTTCGCCGTTACAGCCTCCTGATTCTCCAGCGCCAACGCACCTGTCGGATCGTCCAGCGGCAGCACCCGGTGCTCCCATCCGAACTGGAACTGGTGGTCCAGCCGCACGCCGCCGATCAGGCCCTTGCGATCGGCCAGATGCGGGCCGTAGTTCACCCGGCCCAGCGGCTCGACGAGGAGCTCCAGATCCAGGCCCTCATCCGGGATCTGGAGATCCAGCGTCCGCTCGGGTATGTCACGCTCTACCATCCCGAGCAGCTTTCCGTCCGCGAAGACCTGCGCGCGGTCGCGGACACCCTCGATCCGCAGCGTGTGGGTACGAGCGGGACCGTCGAGGCGGCGGCGGTAGTGGACGAGCCCGAAGCCGTGCCCGAGCTTCTCGATCGGTTGCGGCGTCGGGTGGTGGATCGGGTCCGTCGCCAGCAGGTCCAGGCGGTCTCGCAGCGCCGCGATCCGAGGCGCGGCAACGGTTTGCGGCATCAAACGGGGCAGGGGAGCGGGAGGCTGAGCATCGGGCAGTTCGACGTATCGCCCGACGACCTCGCGGAACAGGTGGAACTTCGGCGTCAGCTCGCCGGCCTCGCCGACCGGCGCGTCGTAGTCGTAGCTGGTGATCGTGGGCTGATATCCGGGATCGCCGGTGCCCACGCCGGAATGGTTGGCGCCCGCCCAGAACCCGAAGTTGGTGCCGCCGTGCCCCATGTAGAAGTTGACCGAGCCGCCGGCGGCGAGGATCTCGTCGAGGGAGCGTGCGGCGTCCTGCGCGCTGCGGGTGTGGTGTGGCTCGCCGAAGTGATCGAACCAGCCGTTCCAGAACTCCATGCACACCGGCGGGTCGTCCGGGCGGACGCGGCGCAGCGTCGCGAACGCCTCGTCGGCGCGCGAGCCGAAGTTCACGGTGGCCAGCACGTCCGGGACCGTGCCGCCGGCCAGCATCAGCTCCTGCGGGCCGTCGGAGGTGAACAGCAAAGTGTCCACGCCGCGCTCGATCAGACCCTTGCGAAGGTGGTCGAGGTAGTCGGGATCGGCGCCGAAGCTGCCGTACTCGTTCTCGATCTGCACCGCCACGACCGGTCCGCCGCGCGTCGCCTGGAGCTCGGCCAGGACCGGGATCAGCTCGTCGAACCACGCGTCCACGGCGGCCAGATAGACCGGATCGGTGGTGCGCAGCCGCACGTTCTCATCGGCCAGCAGCCACGCCGGCAGCCCGCCGAAGTCCCACTCCGCACAGATATAAGGGCCGGGACGCGCGATCACATCGAAGCCGAGTTCCCCTGCCAGCCGCACGAATCCGGCGACGTCCCGCCAGCCGTCGAACCGCGGCGCCGCCGGCGTCGGCTGATGGAAGTTCCAGGCGATGTAGCACTCGACGGTGTTGCAGCCCATGGCGCGCAACCGCTGCAGCCGGTCGCGCCACAGGTCCGGATGGATCCGGAAGTAGTGGATCGCCGCGGAGACGATCCGGTGCTCCCGCCCGCCCCGCAGGAACCGGCCGCCGTCGATGGTCAGTACGCGTTCGTGGGCCACCCTGCGATGATCGGGCCGGCCGGGCGCGGGCGACCATGGATCTTGGCTCGGCGTTCTTGGACATTTCTCGGATCAGCCGTGCCGATCGGCGCGCCGCTCAAGCCGCTCAAGCCGTTCAAGCCGTTCAAGCCGACAGCGAACCGCGCCGGAACATCGTCGGCGACAGCCCGACTCGCTGCGTGAACAACCGCGTGAAGTACGCCGGATCGTCGTACCCGACGGCGCGCGCGACCTGCACGACGCTCTGATCCGTCGCGGCCAGCAGGTCCTTCGCCTTCGACAGGCGGACCCGCAGGATGTACTCCTTCGGCGTCGAGCCGGTCGCCAGCCGCACCTCCTCGCGCAGCTGCGTGACGGTCAGTCCGAGGCGGGTGGCGTGGTCCTGAAGGGCGACCGGATCGGTGGCGTGCTCGGTGAGGGCGCGGACGGCGCGGGATTCGCGCAGACCCGGGCCGTTGTCGCGGACCGCGGTGATCAGGCGGTGGACCAGGATTCCGGCGGAGACCTCGTAGTGCGGACCGCTGGTGCGGACGACGGTGAGCAGTTCGCGGAACAGTTCGCGGACGGGGCGCGCGTCGCCGAGGGGGACCACCGGGGAGGTGCGCGACAGGAAGTCCAGGCTTTCGTAGCCGGCCGCCGCCGGGCCGTCGAACAGGGCCCAGGTGATGGTCCAGCCGCCGACGTCGGGCTGGTAGGAGTGCACCAGGCCGGGGAAGAGCCAGAACGCCGCCGGCGCCTTGATCGGCAGCCGGGTGCGCGGGCGGTCGCCCCACTCGATCCAGCCCGAGCCGCGGGTCACCAGGTGCAGCGCGTAGCAGTTCAGGACCCGGGCGTCCCAGCGGATGCCGTGCTCGGCGATGGTGTGCCAGCCGGCGCCGTACAGGGCCAGGCCGAGGCGGCGGTGCTCCTCGGCCGGCGTCATGTAGACCGCGTACTCCGACACCGGCGGGTGCCAGGGTTCCTCCCCGGCCGCCGTCGGCTCGTCGTCGCGGGGCGCGTTCACGCGTCATATGCTCCGGGGTGCGCAACCTCGCGTCAATCCGCGGTTAACGTGCGGATTCCCGCAGCGCCTACAGCGTCCCGTTCTCGGCGGCGATCAGTTCGGCGACGATGCGCGGCACCGCCTCGCCGATCGGCTCGCGGATCACTTCGGTGGCCAACGGGTCGTACGGCGTCGGCTCGTTGTTGACGATCACCAGGTCGGCGCCGTGGGACACGGCCACCTCGCACAGCGAGGCGGCGGGCTCCACGCGCAGTGAGGTGCCGATCGCCAGGAAGATCTCCGAGGCCTCGGCGACCTGCTCGGCCTGCCAGAGCGAGGCCGGGTCCAGGTTCTGCCCGAACATGATGGTCGCGGCCTTCAGGATGCCGCCGCAGGACGGGCACGGCGGGTCGGCCTCGCCGTCGGCGACGCGCTGCAACGTCGTCTCCATCGTGGTCTGGTAGCTGCACTGGACGCAGACCACGTCGAACATGTTCCCGTGGATCTCGATCACCTTGCGCGCCGAGGACCCGCCGCGGTGGTGCAGCCGGTCGATGTTCTGCGTGATGATCCGCACCGAGCGGCCGGAGTGCTCCAGATCTGCCAGCGCCTTGTGGGCGGCGTTCGGTTTGGCCTGCCACGCCGGGTTGTCCCGCCGGGCGAGCCAGGCCCGCTGCCGCAGCTCCGGATCGGCGACGTAGTTGGCGTACGTCGACAGCAGTTCGGCGATCGGGTCCTTGCTCCAGACTCCCCTTGGTCCCCGGAAGTCCGGGATGCCGGAATCGGTGCTGATGCCCGCACCGGTCAGGACTCCGATCGGACCTTTACGGCTGCGCCAGTCGGTGGTCATGCGCACAGCGTAGTCAGTGGTGCCAGGGCAACTCGACGAAGTTTGCCGGCGGACCGTCGCGCAGGAGGGACTTCAGCAGCGGCACCAGACCCCAGGGAACGACGTTCTCGGCAGTGGACTCCAGGTCCGCGACCGACCACCATCGGATTTCGGCGATGGCCTTGCGTTCGTAGTCGGTGAAACCGCTGCTGTCGATATTGAGCGAATCCACGCGGTGGAAGAAGAAGTCCTCGCGGATGTTCCCCTTGATCCAGCTGCCGAGTTCGGCGTAGCCGCCCGTCGTGGCGACCACCTCGCCGAGTTGCTCCGGCGTCACGACCAAGCCGGTCTCCTCCCGCAGTTCGCGGGCCGCCGCCACGTTCACCGCCTCGCCCTCGTCGATGCCGCCGCCGGGAGTCAGCCAGACGTGGTTCCGCCTGCGGCTGCCGAACTTGAACAGCAGCAGGCGGTCTTCCTTGTCCATCAGCAGGACGCGGGCGGTGCGGCGGGCGTACGGGCCTTCGGGCAACGGCATGCTTCTCAGGGTAGTTGCCGCCTCGCGGGCGCCGGGCCGCCGGCCGTCTCAGGCCAGCGCGGCGATCTGCGCGGTCAGCGTGTCGACCGACTGGAACTTCAAGCCCAACGTCGCCACATGCTTCCAGCGCAGCACGCCCTCGGCGTCGACCAGGAACACCGATCGCTTCAGGCCCAAGGCTTTCAGCCCGACGCCGTACTGCTGGATCACGGTCTTGGCCGGGTCGGCGAGCAGCGGCTGCTGGAGTCCGTGCCGCTGCGCGAACTTCTCGTGGCTGTCCAGATCCTGCGGGCTGATGCCCCAGACCTCGGCGCCGATGTCCGCGAACTTCTCCAGCTCGTTGTTGTAGGCGCACATCTGCTTGGTGCACACAGGAGTGTCGTCGCCGGGATAGAAGGCCAGCACGATCGGCTTGCCGCGGTGCGCGGACAGCGTGAAGTCGCGCCGCTCGACCTCCGTGCCGGACAGGACGATGCCCGGCAGCGTGAAGTCGGGAGCGGGGACGCCGAGGTCGGGGGTGGAGGCCATGGAGATCGTGCCCTTCGTGGGTGGGCCGAGGTTACCTGTCGGTATCCAGCATGGCCCATCACCCCCGGATTCAGTTCTCCCGGCGCGCTACCAGGTTCACCATCGGGAACGGCCGGGGTGCGTCCGGCGCCGCGCGCTCGATCAGCCGGCCGATCTCCTCCAGGCCGGCGTCGTGCAGCAGAGCACTGAAATGGTCCGGCCACCAGCGGTAGGCGGTGAAGACGGTGTGGTCGTAGGAAGCTGTCGGCTGCGAGGCGTCCTCACTGCCCGGGAAGCTGATGAGGGCGTGACCGCCCGGTGCCAGAACCCTGCGGAACTCGGCGAGGATCGCCGGGACGTCGTCCGGGACCGTGTGGATGATCGAGTAGCGGGACAGGACGGCGCTCAGCGACGCGTCGGCGATGTCCAGCGCGGCCATCGACCCGAGCTCGAACCGCAGCTCCGGATGCCGGGCGCGGGCCTGGGCGATCATGCCCGAGGACACGTCGACGCCGAAGGCGTCCAGTCCCAGCGAGCTCAGGTAGGCGGTGACGTACCCGGGACCGCAGCCCAGATCGGCGACCGGTCCGCCGACCGCTTTCGCCAACTCGGCGAAGGAGGCGAGCAGGCCGCGCTCCAAGGGATAGCTCGAAAGGCTGTCGCTGAACTTCTCGGCGTAGAGCTCGGCGACTTCGTCATAGGGCTGTTGGTCACTCATGGTCTGATAGCTTCCAGGGCCAGCAGCGCCACGTGCAACGCCAGACACGACTCCACCGAGTCCAGGTCCACCGACAGGATCCGCTCGATCCGGTGCAGCCGCTCGTAGAACGACGGCCGGGACAGGTGCGCGGCGTCGGCCGCCGCCGACTTGTTGCGTCCCGAATCCACATACACCGTCAGCATCCTGACCAAGTCCGTGCCGCGCTCGGCGTCGTAGGCCAGCAGCGGGCCGAGCTCGCGTTCCACGAAGGTCTGCAGGCGCGCGTCGTCGCGCAGCAGATGCAGCAGTCCGCGCAGGCGGACGTCCACCAGCCGGTGGTACGGCGCCTGCACCGCGGGCTGCCGCACCGCCGCGTCCGCGACCTGCACCGCTTCCAGCAGCGACCGGCGCGCGTCGCGTACCGCGCCGACCGAGGTGCCGACGGCGATGACGTAGCCGTCGGCCGACGACGGCGACGTCGGACGCTCCACGAGCCGGCGGACCCGCTCGGCGAAGCCGTCCAGGGCGGCGTCCTCGCGGTCCTGCGGTCCGAGCGCGAGCAGGAGGCCGACGCTGTGCTCGTCCAGCGTGCCGATCAGCGCCGAGAGCCGGCGGTCGCGGATCGCCGCGGCGGCCTGGTCGGTCAGCTCGCGCAGCCGCGCCTGCGTCTCCAGCGCCGTCGGGTGCGCGGCGGTGCGCAGCCGCAGCACGACGCCGACCAGCCGGCGGCCGTCGAGCGTCACGCCGAGCGCGCGCGCCCGCAGCGCGACCTCCGACGCCGGCTGGCCGTGGGACAGGATCGCGGTCAGCAAGGTCCGGTGCGTCTGCCGCTCCAGCGAATCGCGGTCCCGCTCGACCAGCCGGTTCAGCGCCAGGGTCGCGGCGGCGCGCTCCAACAACATGGACAGGCGCGGGACCGGCGCCGGGTCGTTGCAGATCAGGACCAGGCGTCCCCAGTCGTGCCCGCGCGCGCCGACCACCGTGGTCAGCCAGCCGGAGCGCTCGTCGTACACGGTGCGTCCGGTGGTCGGGCGCACCGAGCGGGAGCGGCCCTCCCAGCCGTCGAGCAGGACCGCCGGATCGGCGCCGGCCTGAGAGTAGGTGAGGACCTGGTGCGCCAGGTTCTCCAGCACCACCGGGCAGCCGGACATGCGGCCGATCTGCTGGACCACCTCATCCGGGGAGGCGCCCTCGACCGCGAGTTCGGTGAAGGTCTGGTGGACCTCGTCGGAGGCGCGCAGCTCGGCGAGTTGGGCGTCGATGATCAGACCGTGCACGGCTTCGGTAATCGTGACGAAACGTGTGTCGAGCGCCAGGGTGATCACCGGCAGGCTGTGCTTCTCGGCGGCGGCCAGCAGCGCCTTGGGCAGGCTGCTGTCGGTGTAGCGCCGGCCCAGCTCCAGGACCAGGCCGGCGGCGCCGAGCTTGGCCAGGTCGGCGACGAAGTCCGCGAGCCGGTCGCGGTCCTCGGGCCAGGCGATGCCGGTGGACAGGACCAGCTCGCCGCCGCGCAGGATGGTGCCGACGTCGACCAGTTCGGTGACGTGCACCCAGCGCACCACGCGGTCCAGCCCGGCGGCGCCGGCCACCACCCGCGGACCGCCCTGCTTCACCGGGCCGAGCTGGAGGACGTCGGCGACGGTCGGGTACTGGGTGACGTACATCGACGGGGTCGGGGACGCCCCGGTCGCGGCCGTGGCCGGTCCGTCGGCGGCCGGCTCGGGGCGTTCTGCGCTGCTCACGGTGTGCTCCTGGGGACGTGCGGGGCTCATGGGGCGGCCGGGGCGCCGGGGCGGAGCGGCGGAACCGGGCCGCCGGGCGGCGGTGCGGACCGCGCCGTGCGGGGTTCTTCACCCGTTGTTCTTTGCAGAGTGTTCAAAAGGATCGCACTGCCGAGGCACCCTGCCAGGTGCGGTTCGGGCGCGCAAGGGATGACCGGAATTCGATCTGCTCGCGATGCGGAACGGGATCTGTCTGTGCAGGCCAGCGCCAGGTCGCGATTTCGTTGCGAGGTTCATTTTCTTCGACGGAATCCCTTGTTTCTCTGCCGGATGTCTGTAACGATCCTCACTCGAAAGCGCATGGCCGAGAGGCATTCAGGAAGTGACCGGATCGCGCCGGTGTAGCCCGGCAGCCGATCGGGGTTTGCAAGCCGTCAAGGAGATCGTGGTGCACCAGTACATCGGCGGGAGCCAAACGGCCGGATCGTCAGGAGTCGTGCATCAGGTCACGAATCCGGCGGACGGCTCCGGCGTCGCCGACCTCGTACTCGCCGACGCGCGCGACGCCGGCCTGGCGGTGGACGCGGCCAAACGGGCGTACCCCGGATGGAGCAGGGCGACCCCGGCCGAGCGCTCGACGGCCCTGCACCGGCTCGCGCAGCTGCTCGACGAGCGCGCGCAGGAGTTCGCCGAGACCGAGTCGCGCCAGACCGGCAAGCCGATCCGCCTGACCACCGGCTTCGACGTCCCGGGCACCGTGGACAACACCGCGTTCTTCGCCGGCGCCGCGCGCCATCTGGAGGGCAAAGCCGCCGCCGAGTACTCCGCCGACCACACCAGCACCGTGCGGCGCGAGCCGATCGGCGTCGTGGCCTCGATCGCGCCGTGGAACTACCCGCTGCAGATGGCGGCGTGGAAGATCCTGCCGGCGATCGCGGCGGGCAACACCATCGTGCTCAAGCCCGCCGAGATCACGCCGTTGACCGCGCTGCTGTTCGCGCAGGCCTGTACCGACGCCGGGATTCCCGACGGCGTGGTCAACGTGGTCGTCGGCACCGGTCCGGTGGCCGGCGAGGCGCTGATGACGCACCCGGACGTGCGGATGGTGTCGTTCACCGGCTCCACCCCGGTCGGCAAGCGGGTCATGGAGCTCGCCTCCCGCACGGTCAAGCGCGTGCACCTGGAACTCGGCGGCAAGGCGCCCTTCGTCGTGTTCGACGACGCCGACCTGGAGGCCGCGATCCACGGCGCCGTCGCCGGCTCGCTGATCAACACCGGGCAGGACTGCACCGCGGCGACCCGCGCGTACGTGCACCGCAGCCGGTTCGAGGAGTTCGTGGCCGGCGTCGCCGACCTGTACGCGACAGTGAAGCTCGGCGACCCCTTCGACCCGGCGACCGACCTCGGTCCGCTCGTCTCCTACCGGCAGCGCGACAGCGTCGCCGGTTTCGTCGATCGCGCTCGCGGCTACGGCGCGAAGATCGTGGTCGGCGGCGAGGCGCCCGGCGGGGACCTCGCCGCCGGCGCTTACTACCGGCCGACGCTGGTCACCGGCGTCGCGCAGGACTCGGAGATCGTGCGCGACGAGGTCTTCGGGCCGGTGCTGGCGGCGCTGCCGTTCGACACCGACGACGAGGCGTTCGCGCTGGCCAACGACACCCCCTACGGCCTGGCCGCCTCGGCGTGGACCCGCGACCACCACCGGGCTCTGCGCGCGGTGCGCGAGATCGCCGCGGGCTGCGTGTGGGTCAACGACCACATCCCGATCATCAGCGAGATGCCGCACGGGGGCTACAAGTCCTCCGGATTCGGCAAGGACATGTCGTCCTACTCCTTCGAGGAGTACACGCAGGTCAAGCACACCATGCACGACCTCACCGGAGTGGCCCGCAAGCCCTGGCACCGGACCATCTTCGAGCTCTGAGACACCTGCCACCGCACCAACCGCCGCATTCCAGCCCCACAGGTGATAGGACGGACCATCGCATGAACGACATATCCCGGGCCCGCGACGAGTTCCTCGACGCCGCGGACCGTTTCCCCGAGGCCTTCAGGCGCCGGCTCGCCGGGGGCGCCTCGCGCCGCGGCTTCCTGGCCGCCGGCGTCGGTCTGGGCGCGGCCGGCGTGCTCGGTGCGTGCGCCACGAAGACCAAGGCCGCCTCGTCCGGCTCCGGTTCTGGTTCCGGTGCCGCCTCGGGCTCGTCCTCGGCGGCGCCGTCGGAGGGCAAGCTGGGCGCCGACAAGTCCGACAGCGAGAAGGTCGTCAACTTCTCCAACTGGGTGTCCTACATCGACGTCGACCCCGACGACAAGAACAAGCGGCCGACCCTGGACACCTTCAAGTCCGAGACCGGGATCACCGTCAACTACACCGAGGACGTCAACTCCAACGACGACTTCTTCGCTAAGATCCACCAGCAGCTGGCCGCCGGCCAGGACACCGGCCGCGACCTGATGGTGCTCTCGGACTGGATGATCGGCAAGCTCCGGCAGATGGGCTACCTGGAGCCGCTGAACCTGGCGAACATCCCGAACTTCAAGGACCTGCTGCCCGAGGCGGCCAACCCGGCGTACGACCCGAACCGCAAGCACACCGTGCCGTGGGCGCTGGGCTTCACCCTGATGGGCGTCAACCTGAAGTCCGCCGGCCTGACCGCGGACCAGGCGCAGAAGCTGTCCATCAAGGACATGATGACCGACGCCAAGTACAAGGGGAAGGTCGGCTACTTCGCCGAGATGGAGGACGGTGTCGGCTTCGGCTTGCTGGCCACCGGCGCCGACCCCGCGAAGTTCACCGACGACCAGTTCGGCGCCGCCGTGGCCTACGTCCAGAAGGCCCGCGACAACAACCAGATCCGGCAGTTCACCGGCAATGACTACATCAACGACCTGACCAGCGGGAACTACGCCATGTGCATGGCGTACTCCGGCGACATCGCGCAGATCGACGACCCGAACATCGTCTGGGTGGTCCCGGCCGAAGGCATGCTCTGGTTCGCCGACAACATGTGCATCCCGGCCATGGCCGCCCACAAGACCAACGCCGAGAAGTTCATGAACTACATGCTCGAGCCGAAGGTCGGCGCGGCGCTGGACGACTACATCAGCTACATCCCCTCGATGCAGGGCGCGGACACCGCGATGGCGGACGTCGACAAGGACGCGCTGCAGAACCAGCTGATCTTCCCGGACGCGGCCACCAAGGCCAAGGCGCACGAGTTCCAGAACCTGGATCTGAAGACGCTCGACAAGTACGTCTCGCAGTTCAAGGACGTCACCGGCTGATGCCGACGCCCTCCCCGCTCTTTACTCCACTCCCTTTCGACCCCCTTCCGACCCCTTTTCTCGACGGCAAGACAGGCAGGCAGCGGTAGATGAGCAAGAACACTGACACCTCGGCCGCGGGCGCCGTGGCCGGAGACCTGAGGCTGGTGAACGTCACCAAGCGCTTCGGCGACTTCACCGCCGTGCGCGATCTGACGCTGACGATCCCGCAGGGCTCGTTCTTCGCCCTGCTCGGCGCGTCCGGCTGCGGCAAGACCACGACCCTGCGCATGGTGTCGGGTCTGGAGGAGCCGACCGCCGGCCGGGTCCTGATCGGCGACCGCGACATCACCCGGCTGCGGCCGTACAAGCGCCCGGTGAACACCGTCTTCCAGAACTACGCGCTGTTCCCGCACCTGACGATCACCGACAACATCGCCTTCGGCCTCAAGCGGCGCGGCGTCAAGGACGTCCGCAAGCCCGTGCAGGACATGCTCGACCTGATCGAGCTCTCGCACATCGGCGCGCGCAAGCCCAACCAGCTCTCCGGCGGCCAGCAGCAGCGCGTCGCGCTCGGCCGGGCGCTGATCAACCAGCCGCAGGTGCTGCTGCTGGACGAGCCGCTGGGCGCGCTGGACCTGAAGCTGCGCCGGCAGATGCAGATCGAGCTCAAGCGGATCCAGACCGAGGTGGGCCTGACCTTCGTGCACGTCACGCACGACCAGGAGGAGGCCATGACCATGGCCGACACCATCGCGGTGATGAACCTGGGGCGGGTCGAGCAGCTGGGGTCGCCGACCGATCTGTATGAGAACCCGAAGACGACGTTCGTGGCGAACTTCCTTGGGCAGTCGAATCTGTTGCCGGGTAAGGCTTCCGGGACTGTCGGCGAACACCAGCAGGTCACGCTCGAGGACGGCACGCGCGTGCTGATCCCGTCGGCGCGCAACAACGCCTCCGGCGACGACGTCATCGTCGGCGTCCGTCCGGAGAAGGTGTCCGTCCACGCCTCGATCGGGGAGGTGCCGGACGGCCGCAACGTGCTCACCGGCGGCGTGATCGTCGACACCAGCTTCGTCGGGGTGTCCACGCAGTACATCGTCAAGGCCTCCGGCTGCGACGAGCTCGGTGTGTTCGTGCAGAACGACGGCGCGCAGATCTTCCGCCCGGGTTCGGACGTCGTGGTGTCCTGGGACCCGTCGCAGGGCTTCGGCCTGGACGGCAAGCAGGACATCGAGGCCGGCGCGGAGGCGGACCTGGAGGCCGCGTCGTGACCGCGCCCCCCGCGGCCGCGGAGGTCGTCGACGAACTCGCCCCCGGCGCGACCGACGCCGAACTGCGTGCGGACAAGCGCGTGCTGCGGCGCCGGGCGACCCTGCCCTACCTGCTGCTGGCGCCCGGCATCATCTGGCTGGTCGTCTTCTTCATCGTGCCGATGTGGTCGATCGTCTCCACCTCGGTGGAGACCGGCGACATGGACACCGGGTTCGTGCTCAGCTGGCGCTGGGCGAACTTCGGCGACGTGTGGAGCCAGTGGCACGAGCAGATCATCCGGTCGCTGGAGTACTCGGTGATGTGCACCGTGTTCTGCCTGGTGCTCGCGCTCCCGCTGGCGTATTTCATCGCGTTCAAGGCAGGGCGCTGGAAGAACCTGCTGATGGCGCTGGTGGTCGCGCCGTTCTTCACCAGCTACCTGATCCGCACGCTGGCGTGGAAGACGATCCTGGCCGACGACGGTTGGGTCGTGCACACGATGAACACGCTGCACATCACGCCGCTGCTGAGCGGGATGGGCTGGACGTACTCGGACAACAGCGTGCTGCAGACGCCGTTCTCCGTGGTCTGCGGCATGGTCTACAACTTCCTGCCGTTCACGGTGCTGCCGATCTACACCGCGATGGAGAAGATCGACCCGCGGCTGCACGAGGCCGGCCAGGACCTGTACGCCTCGGCGTGGGCCACCTTCCGCAAGGTGACCTTCCCGCTGGCGCTGCCCGGCATCGTCGGCGGCACGCTGCTGACCTTCATCCCGGCGGTGGGCGACTACACCAACGCCGTGATGCTCGGCGGGCCGAAGACGAAGGTCATCGGCACGGTGATCGAGCAGCAGATGATCGGCACCGGCGGCAACATCCCCTACGGCGCGGCGCTGTCCGTGCTGCTGATGGTCGGCACGCTGGTGATCACGCTGGCGTACATCAAGAAGGCCGGGACGGAGGAGATCGTCTAATGCCCATCGTCAACTGGTTCCGCAAACATGTGATCGCCATCGTCGCGGGTCTGATCTTCTTCTTCCTGCTGGTGCCGAACTTCGTCGTGGTGTGGATGTCGTTCAACAAGCCCTCGGGCAAGTACAACGTGAAGTGGGAGAAGTTCTCCCTCGACGCGTGGAAGAACCCGCTCGACGACGGCATCCTGCACGACCCGCTGCTGCTGTCGCTGGAGATCGCCCTGCTGGCCACGCTGGTCGCCACGATCCTGGGCACGATGATCGCCTTCGCGATCGTGCGGCACAGCTTCAAGGGCCGCGGGTTCGTCAACAGCGTGCTGTTCCTGCCGATGGCCGCGCCCGAGATCGTCATGGGCACCACGCTGCTGGCGTTGTTCCTGAACACCTTCGGCGTGACCTTCCTCGGCTTCAAGTCGATCCTCATCGCGCACATCATGTTCTGCGTCAGCTACGTGGTGATCACGGTGAAGTCCCGGCTCAACGGCATGGACCCGATGCTGGAGAAGGCCGCGCAGGACCTGTACGCCACGCCGTGGCAGACCTTCTGGCGGGTGACCTTCCCGCTGGTGGCGCCGGGTATCGGCGCGGCGGCGCTGCTGTCGTTCGCGCTGAGCTTCGACGACTTCATCATCACGGAGATGACCGCGGGCAACTCGGTGACGTTCCCGTACTGGATCTGGAACGCCGTGCAGAAGGGAATCCCGCCGCAGGTCAACGTGATCGGCTCGCTGATGCTCATCGTCACGCTGGCCGGTATCGCGGTCGCCGAGGTGCCCAAGTGGCTCAAGACGTCGAAGGCGCGCTGAACGTCGCGCAACAGCCTTAATCAGTACAATTCATCCCTAGGGGGCGTCGTACCGGCGCCCCCTTCGCTGTCCGAGAGGGTGCCGCTGCACCATGAAGTACCACCATCTGCTGGCCGACGCGTCCCCGACTCCCTACTGGCTCGACACCCGCGACCGCCCCGGAGCCCTGGACGCGTTGGCCGGCCGCGCCACCGCCGATCTCGTCGTGGTCGGCGGCGGCTACTCGGGCCTGTGGACGGCGCTGCTGGCCAAGGAACGCGACCCGGGCCGGGACGTGGTCCTGCTGGAGGCGAACCGGATCGGCTGGGCTGCTTCCGGACGCAACGGCGGGTTCTGCTCCGCCTCGCTGACCCACGGCGCTGACAACGGCGAGTCCCGGTGGCCCGAGGAGATGGACACCTTGGAGCGCCTCGGCCGCGAGAACCTCGACCAGATCGAGGCGACGCTCGAGCGCTACGGCATCGACTGCGACTTCCGGCGCTCCGGCGAGCTCGCGGTGGCGACCGCCGAATGGCAGGCGGAGGAGTTGGCGTCCGCGGACACCTCGGAAGACGTGGTGTTCCTGGACCGTGCGGCGGTGCGGGAACAGCTTGCCTCGCCGACGTATCACGCGGGTCTGTGGGACAAGACCGGCTGCGCGATGGTCGATCCCGCACGGCTGGCGTTCGGGCTGCGGGAGGCGTGTTTGCGGCTCGGCGTGCGGATCTACGAGCGGTCGCCGGTGTCGGTGCTGGAGCGCGACGATCTGCTGATGCGGGTCGCGACCGATCGGGGCGAGGTCCTGGCGCCGAAGGTGGCGCTGGCGACGAACGCGTTCCCGAGTCTGCTCAGGCGGGTGCGGTCTTTCATCGTCCCTGTCTACGACTACGCGCTGATGACCGAGCCGCTCTCGGAGCCGCAGATGAAGGCGATCGGCTGGGAGAACCGGCAGGGCGTCGGCGACTCGGCGAACCACTTCCACTACTACCGGCTGTCCGCCGACAACCGGATCCTGTGGGGCGGCTACGACGCGGTCTACCACTTCGGGTCGAAGATCTCCTCGCGGCTGGACCAGCGGCCGGAGACCTTCGACAAGCTCGCCGGGCACTTCTTCGAGACCTTCCCGCAGCTGGAAGGGCTGAAGTTCGGCCACAAGTGGGGCGGCGTCATCGACACCTGCTCGCGGTTCTGCGCGTTCTTCGGCACGGCGCACGGCGGCGCGGTCGCCTATGCGGCCGGGTACACCGGGCTCGGTGTCGGAGCGACGCGGTTCGGGGCGGACGTGATGCTCGATCTGCTCTCCGGCGAGGCGACCGAGCGCACCGAGCTGAAGATGGTGCGCAGCAAGCCGGTGCCGTTCCCGCCGGAGCCGGCGCGCTGGTTCGGGATCACCGTGACCAGCAACGCGTTGGCGCGAGCCGACGGCAACGGCGGTCGGCGGAACCTGTGGCTGCGGACGCTGGACCGGTTCGGGATGGGCTTCGATTCTTGAGTGGCGTGGCGGCCCTGAGTGGCGTGGCGCCCCTGACTGGCGTGGCGCCCCTGAGCGGTTCGGGGGCGCCACGCGAGGGTCTGTCAGGCAGCCGCGAACACCGGGCTGTTGTGGTAGGCGGCGATCAGCCAGCGGCCGTCGCGCTGCTCGAGGACCCAGGTCGCGTTCACCTTGCCGGCATCCGGGACCTCGGTCTGACCGCCGAACAGGATGCCGGACTCGCTGACGAGGATCGCGGCGTCCCGGCCGACGAAACGGAGGCTCAGCTGCTTGTTGTAGGTCGAGGTGTCCTTCAGCGGTCCGGCGAAGGCCAGGGCCATGCCTTCGCGGATCGTCTCGCGGTCGCCGCGCAGCGAGCCGGTCATGATGGCGGCTGCGTCCTCGGTGTAGTCGGCGACCATGGCTTCGGCGTCGCCGGCCTCCCAGGCTTTGTAGGAGGCGGCCAGGACGGCAGCGATCGCTGCCTTGTCTGCGTCACGGTTCTCTGACATGGGTTCTCCCTTGATCGTAGATCGGTCGCAGGTACATACCGGAGCCGGAGCCGGAACTCATCGCCGTGCGGCGAACTCTTCAGAATCCGGCAGGCTGTCAGGCTTTTCGTCCGATCCCCTGACAGCCTGAGCGTTGTCGGGCCCTGCCGCCGGTCGCAGACTCATCAGTGACTCCACACGTCGTCACCAACTCCACACGTCGTCCCAGCCACCAAAGGATCCGCCATGACCAAGCACGTCACCCACTGGATCGACGGCCGCGCGTGGGAGGGCGCCACCGCCCGCCACGGCGACCTGCACGACCCGGCGACCGGCGCCGTCACCGGGTCGGTGGACTTCGCCGCGGTGAAGGAGGTCGACGACGCGGTGGCCGCGGCCGCGGCGGCGTTCCCCGGCTGGCGGGCGGCGTCGGTGGCCAAGCGCACGACGGTGCTCTTCGCGTTCCGGGAGCTGCTGAACCAGCACAAGGACGACCTCGCCGCGCTCATCGTCTCCGAGCACGGCAAGGTGCACTCCGACGCGCTCGGCGAGGTGGCGCGCGGGCTGGAGGTCGTGGAGTTCGCCTGCGGGATCGGCACGATCCTCAAGGGCGCGTTCAGCGAGTCCGCCTCCACCGGCGTGGAGGTGTACTCGATGCACCAGCCGCTGGGACCGGTGGCGATCATCTCGCCGTTCAACTTCCCGGCGATGGTGCCGATGTGGTTCTTCCCGATCGCGATCGCCGCCGGCAACACCGTGGTGCTCAAGCCGTCGGAGAAGGACCCGTCGGCGGCGGTGTTCCTGGCCGAGCTGTGGAAGCGCGCGGGGCTGCCCGACGGCGTGTTCAACGTCGTGCACGGCGACAAGGTGGCGGTGGACCGGCTGCTGGAGCACCCCGACATCCACGCTGTGTCCTTCGTCGGCTCCACGCCGATCGCGCGCTACGTCTATGAGAACGGCACCCGCTACGGCAAGCGCGTGCAGGCTCTCGGCGGCGCCAAGAACCACATGGTGGTCCTGCCGGACGCGGACCTGGACCTGGCCGCCGACGCCGCGGTGTCGGCCGGCTTCGGCGCCGCGGGCGAGCGCTGCATGGCGGTCTCGGTGCTGGTCGCGGTGGACCCGATCGGCGACGAGCTGGTCGCCAAGATCACCGAGCGCATGGCGAAGCTGAAGGTCGGCCCGGGCTGCCTGCCGGACACCGAGATGGGCCCGCTGGTCACCGGCGCGCACCGGGACAAGGTCACCTCCTACCTCGACGCGGGCGTCACCGCCGGCGCGGACCTGGTGGTCGACGGCCGCGGCCATTCGATCGGCGGCGCGGAGGAGGGCATCGACACAGCAAACGGCTTCTGGCTCGGCCCGACCCTGTTCGACAAGGTCACCCCCTCGATGAGCGTCTACACCGACGAGATCTTCGGCCCGGTCCTGTCCGTCGTCCGCGCCCCCTCCTACGACGAGGCACTGGCCCTGGTGAACAGCAACCCCTACGGCAACGGCGTCGCGGTGTTCACCAACGACGGCGGCGCCGCAGCCCGCTTCCGCGACCAGGTCGAGGTCGGCATGGTCGGCGTGAACGTCCCCATCCCGGTCCCCGTGGCCTACCACTCCTTCGGCGGCTGGAAGGCCTCCCTGTTCGGCGACACCCACGCCTACGGCCCGCACGGCGTGCACTTCTTCACGCGCACCAAGGCGGTCACGCAGCGGTGGCTGGACCCGAGCCACGGCGGTGTGAACCTCGGGTTCCCGACGAACGGCTGAGGGGCGCCAGTCCGACGGCTCCAGTCGGCTTCCGTGCAGTCACGGTGCGGAAGCCGACGGGTATATGCCGTTCAGCCGGTCGCGGTTCGACCTGAGGTGCCTTTGCTGCGTCGAGTCGGGTCGACCTTGACCGTCGCAGCCTCGGGGACCGCTTTCAGCTCGACGGACAGAACGAGACCGAGGGCGGCGGCGATGCGTTCCAACACCGGCAGTGTGGGAGTCGTTCCACCCGCTTCGAAACGGGCGATCGCAGGCTGGCGCATGGCCGCACGATCGGCGAGCCGGGTCTGACTCCAGCCGAGTTCTTCGCGGCGAACCCGGACCGCCTCTCCCAGCTCGAAGCGAAGCCGGGTCTCGGCGTAGGCCGCTTGGAACTCTGGGTTCGCAGCCCTTTCGTGCCGAACCTCGGAGAGCGTCCTACGACTCGTCACGCGACTTCCTCCTCCTCGACGGCGTGGTTCTCATACCAGCGATGGTATGGAGGTGGTTGATCGACGGTGATGGCTGCAAACCCTTTTGCCTCAAATGGGTGATGCGTGTCGGGCGCCTGCAACTTGCGCGGAAAGTACTGCCTCGCAAGGCGGCTCCGCCGACCGAATCCGGGACTGTCCGCGGCGCGCCCGCCCTTCGTGTCCGGACCCGACCTGTTTCGGTGGTTTCAGTGTGATGATCCGCATATGGCCCGCTCTGCGGTGTGAGAATCGCAGTGCGGGCCCTGATGGGGGGCTTCACACATCACACGGAGGACTGCATGTCTTTTGTGACCAAGACCCTGGCGACGACCGCGACGGTCGCCGCCCTGATCCTCGCCGGCGCTGGAGCCGCCAGCGCCGACGTGGGCGCGAGCGGTTCGAACCTCGGCGTCACCGGTGGTTCGACCTCGGGTAACAGCGGCGTCGGCACCGGCAACGTCGTGCAGGGCACCAGCGGGAACGTGACGCAGGGCGCCGGGAACGTCGTGGGCGACCACGACGTGGTCGGCAACGGCGACGCCGTCGTGATCAACGTCGTCGGCTGGCAGGGGGGCTGGGACGGCGGCTGGCACGGTGCCTGGCACCACCGCTGCTACCACGGTTTCGGCCTGTAGGAACCGCTAGGCAGCGACCCCGGCCCCACGCCGGGGTCGCTGCCGTCCCGGCGAAGACCTTCGGCTTGAGGCGATACAGACCATCGCCCCTTATCAGTGGCACAGTCGGAACCCTTTGCCCTACGTTCGACAGGTGACGCAGACGACGACGTACCTCCGTTACCCGCACCTGTCCGGATCGACTCTGACGTTCATCGCCGACGACGACGTATGGCTCACCGACCTGCCCGGCTTCGCCGCCTCCGCCCGCGCCTGGCGCGTGACCTCGGACCGCGTCCCGGTCAAGCGGCCGCTGCTGTCGCCCGACGGCTCGCGCGTGGCGTGGACCTCAGCGCGGGAGGGCGTCGTCGAGGCGTTCGCGCTTCCGGTGGACGGCGGGGAGACCCACCGCCTGACATACTGGGGCCACCCGCGCACCGAGGCGATCGGCTGGGCCTCGCCCGACGAGGTGATCGTGCGCGGCTGGGGCGGTCACGGCCACCGCTTCTACAGCTTCGCCCACACCGTGCCCTTCGAGGGCGGCCAGCCCACGCGGCTTCCGTACGGCAACCTGAAGAGCCTCGCCGTCGCCGAGCCCGGGGTGGAGGGCAGCCCGGTTGTCCTGAGCCGCTTCTACGCCGGCAACTCCTGGCTGTGGAAGGGCTACCGCGGCGGCGCGACCGGCCAGCTGTGGATCGACCGCGCGGGCACCGGCGAGTTCGAGCGCTTCCTGGCCGACCTGGACGGCAACCTCGGCGACCCGATGTGGTTCGACGGCCGCGTGGTCTTCCACTCCGACCACGAGGACGGCGTCGCAGAGCTCTACTCCGCGCTCCCCGACGGCACCGACCTGCGCCGCCACACCACCGGCGAGGGCGGCTACTACCTGCGCAACGCCATGACCGACGGCGTCCGCATCGTCTTCCAGCGCGCCGGCCGGCTCTGGGTGATGGAAGACCTCGAAGACGACCCGCGCGCCCTGGACATCCGCCTCCCGGGCGCGCGCACCGCCACCACCAGCCGCCCGATCGACGCCGCGCAGCACCTCGGCGCCTTCAGTCCGGACCACACCGGCCGCGCCAGCGCGGTCGAGGTCCGCGGCACGGTGCACTGGCTGACCCACAAGGACGGCCCGGCGCGCGCCCTCGGCGTCGAGGCCGGCGTCCGCGGCTGGCTGCCGGTCGTGCTCGGCCAGACCGGGCAGACCGCGTGGGTCACCGACGCCGGCGGACAGTACTCGATCGAGATCGCCGGCGTGAACGGCGCTGACGGCGTAGGCAGTGCTGACGCAGCCGACAGCGCCGACGGCGCGACCCGCCGCCGCATCCTCACCGGCGAGTTCGGCTACGTCAACGAACTCGTCGCCTCCCCGGACGGCAAGCACCTGGCCGCCGCCACCCGCGACAACAAGCTCCTGCTGATCGACGTCGAGGGCGGCACCCTGCGCGTGGTCACCGACGGCGAGGGCAAGTTCCGCGCGATGCCGCGCTGGGGCGTCGGATTCGTCTCCGACCCGGCGTTCTCGCCGGACTCCCGGTGGCTCGCCTGGAGCCAGCGCTCGGACGTCCCGGACGCCTGGCAGATCCGGGTCGCCGACGTCGCGAGCCTGGAGACGCTCGACATCACCGAGCCGCGGTTCCGGGACTGGAACCCGGTGTTCACCGCCGACGGCAAGCACCTGGCGTTCCTGTCGGCGCGAACGCTGGACTCCTTCGAAGAGGACATGTACTTCGACTACTCGTTCCTGCCCTCGACGCGGCCGTATCTGGTGCCGCTGGCCGAGACCGAGCCCTCGCCGTTCGACCCCGAACTCGGTGGTCGGCCGGTGGACGACGGCGACGGCGACGGCAGCGGCGACGGCAGCAAGGACGCGGGCGCGGACGGCGAGAAGAAGGACTCTGCGACGCCCCCCGCGACCGTGATCGACACCTTCGGCATCACCACGCGCGCCGTCCCCTTCCCGGTCGCCTCCGGAACCTACGCCGACCTCGCCGCGGTGAAGGGCGGCGTGGTCTGGCTGGCCAAGCCGGTCACCGGCGCGCTGGGCACCCAGCTGGCCGGCTCCGGCCGGGACCAACCGCGCCCGGCCCTGGTCCGCTTCGACTTCGGCAAGCGCGAGGAGCACACGCTCATCGGCGAGCTGGACGGCTACGCGGTCTCCGGCGACGGCGCGCGCCTGGTCGTCGCCGACCACGGCGCGCTGTCGACGCGTCCGGCCGACAAGGACGACGACGACGCGAAGCCCGAAACCGTGGACCTGTCCCGGATCCGGCTGACGGTGGTCCCCGCCACCGAGCGCGAGCAGGCCTTCGAAGAGGCATGGCGGCTCCAGGTCGAGAACTACGTCAAGCCGACCATGGACGGCATCGACTGGCAGGCAGCCCGCTCCCGCTACGCGCCGCTGGTCGCGGCCACCGCGACCGACGACGACTTCGTGGACCTGCTGTGGGAACTGCAAGGCGAGCTGCGGACCTCGCATGCCTACGTCGACGCGCCGAAGTCCTCCCGCGACGACACCCCGCGGCAGCAGGGTCTGCTCGGCGCCGACCTGGCTCCGGACGAGGACGGCGTGTGGCGGATCGTCAAGATCCTGCCGGGCGACAATTCCGTGCCCGCTGCCCGCTCGCCGCTGCTGGCGCCGGGCATCGCGGCGCGCGTCGGGGACGCGATCACCGCGGTGGACGGTCTGCCGGTCCCGCCGCGCGTCGGTCCGGCCGCGCTCCTGGCGGGCAAAGCCGACCAGCCGACCGAGCTGGTCCTTCAGACCCAGTCCGGCAAGCGCACGGTGGTCGTGGTTCCGATCGCCGACGAGGTGCAGCTGCGCTACCGGGCTTGGGTCGCCGACCGTCGCGCGTACGTGTTGGAGAAGTCCGGCGGACGGCTGGGCTACGTGCACCTGCCGGACCAGGCCGAGGCGGGGTGGGCCGAGTTCCACCGCGATCTGAGCGCTCAGGTCGTGAAGGACGGACTGGTGGTCGACACGCGCGGCAACCGCGGCGGCATCACCTCCTCGCTCGTCGTGGAGCGGTTGCTGCGCAAGCCGCTCGGGTGGGAGTTCGCGCGCGGCGAGCTGCCCGACACCTACCCGCCGTACGCGCCGCCCGGACCGGTGGTCTCGGTGTGCGACGAGGAGGCCGGCAGCGACGGCGACATCATCAACCAGGCGTTCAAGGACCACGGGGTGACCGTGGTCGGCACGCGCACCTGGGGTGGCGTCATCGGCATGGACGACTGCTTCTATCTGATGGACGGCACGTTCATCACGCAGCCGCGCTACGCGCTGGCCTTCAACTCCGTGGGTCTGTACGGCTTGGAGAACCACGGCTGCGAGCCGACGGTGACCGTCGACTTCCGGCCGCAGGACTTCGTCGCCGACCTGGATCCGCAGCTGGACAAGGCGATCGAGATCGCCTTGGAGGCGCTGGCGAAGGAGCCCGCGGCGACGGCGCCGTCGGTGCCGGGAGTGTACGAGCACTGATGACGCAGACCACGTACCTGCGGTTCCCGCACCTTGCGGGGGACCTGCTGACGTTCGTCGCCGAAGACGACGTCTGGCTCGCCGAGCTGCCCGCCGCCGCGGGCGGCCCGGTGCGGGCCGCGCGGTACACCTCGGACTGGCAGCCGGCCAAGCATCCGCGGCTGTCGCCCGACGGCGCGCGGGTGGCGTGGGCACGGCGGCGTGACGGGGCGCCGGAGGTGTACGCGGCCGCGGTCGACGGCGGCGCCGCCACCCGGCTGACGTACTGGGCCGACGACCGGACCAGGGTGCTCGGCTGGGCCTCGGCCGAGGAGGTGATCGTGGCGTGCGGCCGGCAACCCCTGCGCGGGGACGTGCGGGCGCACGCCGTCCCGGCCGAGGGCGGCCTCCCGGTGCTGCTGCCCTACGGCACGCTGCAAGAACTGGCGGTGAACGGTCCCGGCGGTGCGGTCATGACGCGGCGGGGGTACGGGATCGAAGCGGCCTGGTGGAAGCGCTATCGCGGCGGCACCGCCGGCAAGCTGTGGGTCGACGCCGACGGTTCCGGCGACTTCCAGCGGATCCTGCGCGCGCACGAGGGCAATCTCGACGCGCCTATGTGGGTCGGGGACCGCGCGGCGTTCCTGTCCGATGCCGGGGGAGTGTCAGAGCTCTACTCCTGTCGGCCGGACGGATCCGACCTGCGTCAGCACACTGACGATCCCTCCAGGTTCTACGCCCGGCACGCCGCGACCGACGGCACGCGCGTGGTGTTCATGCGCGGCGGCCGACTGTGGCTGCTGGATGAGCTGGACGGCGAGGCGCGGCCGCTGGAGGTGCGGCTGAGCGGGACCCGAATAGGCCGTACCGAGTATCCGGTCCCGACGTCGAAGAATCTGAGTGGTTTCGCGGCGGACCAGACCGGCCGCGCCATCGCGGTGTCGGTGCGCGGGACCATCCACTGGCTGGCCGCCAAGGACGGTCCGGCTCGGGCGCTCGCGGTGACGCCGGGGGTGCGGGCGCGGATGCCGGTGGTGCTCGGTGAGACCGGGTTCGCCGCGTGGGTGACCGACGCCGGCGGGGAGTGGTCGATCGAGATCGGGCCGGTCGAGGGCGACGACGGTGCCGACGGTTTCGGTGCCCTTGGTTCCGCTGCCGACGGTTCTGGCGCAGACGGTTCCAGTGCCGTTCGCAGGATCCTGACCGGCGAGGTGACCCGGGTCGCGGGCCTGGCGGCTTCCCCGGACGGCGCGCACCTGGCGGTCTCCACCGAGGACAACCGCCTGATGGTGATCGACGTCGAGAGCGGCACGGCGCGCGTGGTGGCCAGCGGTCCGCACAATGCCTGGGGCACGCTCGCCGAGGACCCGGTGTTCTCGCCGGACTCGCGGTGGCTGGCCTGGGCCGAGGGCACGGGAGCCGACGGGCCGCGCAAGATCCGGCTCGCGGATGTGGCATCGCTGACCCCGGTCGACGTCACCGACGGCCGGTTCGTGGACTGGAGCCCGGCGTTCACGTTGGACGGCAAGCATTTGGCGTTCCTGTCCAAACGCACCTACGACCCCTACTACGCGGACGAGGTGTTCGACCTCTTCTTCGTGCCCGGCGTCCGGCCGTATCTGGTGCCGTTGTCCGCCGAGGAGCCCTCGCCGTTCGCGCCGTCGCTGCTCGGGCGGCCGATCGGCGAGGAGAAGAAGGACAAGAAGCCGGGCTCTGGTTCCGGCGGTTCGGGTGGCTCGGGTGATTCCGACGACACCAATGACACCAATGACACCAATGACACCAATGACACCGAAGACTCCGATGACGGCTCCGACGAGACCGGCAGCCGGGTGGACGTCGAGGGCATCGCCGGCCGCATCGTGCCGTTCCCGGTACCGACCGGGGACTACTCGCAGCTGCGGGCCGCCAAGGGTGGCGTGCTGTGGCTGGAGAGCTTCAAACACGGCGACCTCGGCGACAGCATGTCGGATCCGTCGGGCGAGGCCGACAAGCCCCGGCTGCGGCGCTACGACTTCGCCAAGCGGGACGTGCTGACGCTCAGCGACGAGGCGTACGCCTTCGACGTCAGCGGCGACGGCAGCCGGGTGCTGGTGCGCGACGGCGGAGCGTTGCGGGCGCAGCCCTCCGACGCGCGTCCTGACAACGGCGACCGCGAGCCGCTGGACCTGGAGCGGATCCGGGTGAGCGTGGACCCGGTCGCCGAGCGGCGCCAGAGCATGCGGGAGGCGTGGCTGCTGCAGCGCGACTTCTACTGGCGCGACGACCTCGGCGACGTCGACTGGCCGGCGGTGTGGGAGCGGTATTCGCCGCTGGCCGAGGCGCTGGCTTCGCAGGACGACATGGTGGACGTGCTCTGGGAGATGCACGGCGAACTCGGCACGTCGCACGCCTATGTCCGGGCCGGGGGGTACGCCCCCGATCCCGCGCGCCACCAGGGCCGGCTCGGCGCCGACGTGGAGCGCGACGCCGAAGGGCAGTGGCGGATCACGCGCATCCTCCCCGGCGACGCCTCGGTGCCGCAGGCGCGGTCGCCGTTCGAGGCGCCCGGGGTCGGCGCGCGGGTCGGCGACGTGGTGGCGGCGATCGACGGCCGGCCGGTGGACTCCGCCGTCGGACCCGGGCCGCTGCTGGCCGGGAAGGCGGGGAAGCCGACCGAGGTGCTGCTGGTGCGGGACGCGGTGGCCGACTCCCGTCTGCTGCAGGGTGCTGATGCTGCTGCCGCCGCCGATGCCGACGCCGACGCTGCCGCCGACCCCTCGGGCTTTCTGCGCTCGCGCCGCGTCGTGGTCGTGCCGCTCGACGACGAGCGGCTGCTCCGGTATCAGGCCTGGGTCGCCGAGCGGCGGGCTTATGTGCGGACGCGCTCGGGCGGCCGGCTGGGCTACGTCCACCTGCCCGACCAGGGTTCGCGGGGCTGGGCCGAGTTCCATCGCGACCTAGCCACGCAGACCGTGTGCGAGGGCTTGATCGTCGACACCCGCGACAACCGCGGCGGCAACACCTCGCCGCTGGTCGCCGAGCAGCTGCTGCGTCGGGCCACCGGCTGGAAGCTGGTACGCGGGAAGCTACCGCGGACCTATCCGCCGGGGGCGGTACGCGGTCCGCTGGTGTCGGTCTGCGACGAGTACTCCGCCTCCGACGGCGACATCATCAACCAGTACCTGAAGGACCGGGGCGTCCCCATCGTGGGGATGCGGACGTGGGGCGGCGTGGTCGGCATCGACGGCCGTTTCCGGCTGCTGGACGGCACCATGGTGACGCAGCCCAAGTACATGAACTGGTTCCACTCCGTCGGCTATGGCTTGGAGAACCACGGCTGTGACCCGACGGTCGAGGTCGAATTCACTCCGGCGGACGCCGACGCCGGACGGGATCCGCAGCTCGACGCCGCCGTCGACCTGGCGCTGGCCGATCTCGCGGAGCATCCGGCAGCGGTCCCGCCGGAGCGTCCCTGGATGTGATCCGCACACTCCCCGCGCAGTGGCGGCCGACTACCGGCCGCCACTGTGCGGCGACTGTGGACGTGACAACCACGACTACCCCGGTCCCCGAGGCGGATCGCGCGCTATGGTGGGCCGGTGGTTCCGAGCGGTCTAGTCCACCGGCGGGCCACACTTCGCCTGCGGCACGACACTGCCGCGGGACCCGGCAAGACACGGCCACGGGGGCCACGTTCATGAGGTGGGATTGGTCAGTGGTGGTGCAGTACGGGCTGCTCGGACCGGTCCGCGCGCTGCGAGTGGGCGCCGCGGGAGAACCAGCCGAGGAGCTCAAAGTGGGGTCCCCGCAACAGCAGGCCGTGCTGGCGCTGCTGGCGTCACGGGCCGGTCGGGTGGCGACAGCCGACGAACTCATCGAGGGTCTGTGGGGCGACGAGCCGCCGGAGGGTGCGCTCGGTACGGTGCGCACGTACGCGTTCCGACTCCGTAAGGTCTTCGGTGCCGAAGCCATAGCGTCCATCGCCGGTGGCTATGCGTTACGCGCGGAGCGTTCGCACGTGGACTTGTTCACGTTCGAGGATCATGTCGCGGCAGCGGAGCAGCGCCGGATGTCCGGGGACGTCGTGGGCGCGCGTGGAGAACTCGCTAATGCGTTGGCGCTATGGCGAGGCACTCCGTTGGCCGGGATACCGGGCCCTTATGCGGAGTCCCTGCGCGCGACGCTCTTGGAGCGGCGTACCGCTGCGCAGGAGAGCCGCATCGCCTTGGATTTGGCGTTGGGGCGTGTAGGAGACGCCGTTTCCGAACTCACGGTCCTCACCGCTGAACACCCGCTGCGTGAGGGACTGCGTGCGCAGCTGATGCTGGCGCTCTATCAGACCGGACGACAGGCCGAGGCGCTAGGCGTCTACGCAGATACTCGACGGCTGCTGCGCAAGGAACTGGGAGTCGATCCCGGCGCAGAGCTCGGCGAACTGCATCAGCGGATCCTGCGTGCCGACCCGTCCTTGGCGCGTCCTTCTGCCGACAGTGCCGAGATCGCCCCGAGAGCGGCTGAGGCTTCTGCGGGGACCGCTTTGGAGAAGCCGCCTACGATCCCTGCGCAGCTTCCTGCTGACACAGCCGACTTCACCGGACGCGAGAACCTGACGCGCGTGCTCGCGGCGCGGATATCCACGACGGTCGGGCAGTCGGTGGCGGTCTGTGCGCTGTCCGGGCTCGGCGGAGTCGGCAAGACGGCGCTCGCCATCCACTTGGCGCACTCGGTGCGGGAGGAGTTTCCCGACGGGCAGCTCTATGTGGACCTGCGCGGAGGCGACCCGACGCCGGCAGACCCTGCGCCGGTTCTCGCAGCGTTCCTGCGGGGTCTGGGGATCTCGGAGGGCGAGACTGCGCCAGGGCTGGAGGAGAGGGCTGCGGCGTATCGGTCGGCGCTCGCCGGTCGGAGGGTTCTGATCGTCCTGGACAACGCCCGGGACGCCGCGCAAGTACGGCCTCTGCTGCCCGGCGCTCCGGGGTGCGCGGTCATCGTCACGAGCCGGCCGAAGCTGACCGGGTTGGCCGGGGCGACGTTCGCTGATCTCGACGTGCTGGATCCCGGCGAGGCGATGAACATGTTCACGCGGATCGTCGGCGAGGAACGCCTAGGGATGGAGCACACCGCGGCTATAGACGTGGTGTCCCTCTGCGGATACTTGCCTCTGGCGGTGCGTATAGCGGCCGCACGGCTCGCGTCCCGACCGCGCTGGCGTATCGGGTCGCTCGCGGCGCGGTTGTCCGACGAGCGGCGCCGGCTGGGCGAACTGGCTGTGGGCGACCTCGCGGTGCGCGCGGCGTTCGAACTGGGCTACCACCAGTTGTCCCCGGCGCAGGCGGATGTCTTCCGGCGGCTGTCGCAGCTGAACAGCGCTGACGTGTCGGCTGCTGCGGCGGCCGCGCTGCTCGGCCAGGACGAGGCCGACACCGAGGAAGTGCTGGAGTCGCTGGTGGATGCCGCGATGCTGGAGTCTTCGTCTCCGGGGCGCTACCGCTATCACGACTTGCTGCGGCTCTATGCGCGGGAGCAGTACGCGGCCGAGGGTGGCCTCGACGACGCGGGCTTCGTGAGCCTGCTCGACTTCTACCTCGCCTCGATGCGCCGGCTGCGGCGCATCCCGGTGGAGGAGCTCGGTCTTTTCCCGACGCGGTCCTCTGGGAGGGAGTTCGACTCCGTGGAGGCCGGGGTGCGGTGGATCGCCGACGAGGGCAGCTGTGTGGACGCGGTGTTCAATCGGCGGGTCCTGACCGCGCCGCCGTGCAGCGTCGGGGTGGCGCCGTTGACGCTCGCAGTCGAGCTGCTGGACCACCTTGTCTCGCTGCCGGGTATCGAACGCTATGCGGATGAGCTCTCTGCGGCGGCGCGTAACGCTGCCGCAGCTGCCGTGGAGTCTGGGGACGTACGGAGTGAGGCGCGTGTACGGCACTCCTTGGCGCGCATCCTTTACGCGACGTACCAGATCGAGGCTGCTGCCGAGGAGGCTGAGCGATCGCACCGCGCCGCCGAGTCGGTCGGCGGCGACGAGACTCAGGCGGACGCCGTCAATCTGCTCGCGATGACGTATGCGGACCTTGGGAGGGACGCGGAGGCGATCGCGCTGTACGAGCGCGCTGTCGACGTCAGCCGGGAGTTCGGGGACGTGGCGTCCGAGGCGGCCGCGCGGCAGAACATGGCGCGCTCGCTGCTGGTGTTGGGTCGGACGGAGCAGGCACTGCAGAGCACTATGGCGGGACTTGCCTTGTGTCGCGCCTTGGGGGACGACGTGTCCACCGGGTACGCGCTCTTCCAGACAGGTTCCATCTACCTGCAGACGCTCGCCTATAGGGAGTCCCTGACGTACTTCACGGAGGCGGCTCGGTACTTCGCCGACGTGCATCCGCCTATGGAGGGTGCTGCGCACGCCTCCAGCGCGCGGGCTCTGTTGGGACTCGGCGAGCCCAGCGGCGCGCTGGAGCATGCCGAGCGTGCGGTGAGTGTGCTGCGGGGGACCGCCGACACCTGGCAGCACGCGACGGCGCTCGCGGTGCTGGCTGACGTGCTGGATGTCGCCGGGCAGCCGGAGCGGGCGCGGGGTTGTCGGGAGGAAGCGTTGGCGATGTTCGTCGTGATCGGCGCGCCGGAGGCTGAACGTATCAGGGTCATGCTCTCCGGCTCGGAAGCAACCTTCACGGCGGTTCGAACGTCGCGCTAAGGAAACGGTTGGAGCGCACGGGAGGATGACAAGGTGATGAGGGATACGGTGTCGCGTGCGCAGGAGGCTTCGGCCTCGGGTTCGCACCGGTCGCACGGCGCTCCCGCGGGACCTTCCGCTGTGGCCGCGCCGCGCGAGGCCGACCGGCACGCGGAAGCCGTCCGCGCGACGGTGGGCCAGCCCGCGCACCGGGTGCGAGGGTGGCTCGTGGCGGCGCCCCGCTAGGTTCGAGAATTCTTGAATCTTCGCGGGAATGCGTAATCAACGGCTGATCCAGCGGTAAGCAGGTGCCCCACCGCTGCGGAGTCCGGTTTTCGTCAGGGGACCACAGGTCTGTGTGAGGCCTGTGGGACTCGGGGCGAAGGCCGCCCGAGGACCCCGCTGCGTGCACGTGCCCGGTCGACCGTGACCGGGACTGCTGGATCGGCCGTACCGCGCTCCGTGGCGCCGACTCGCGCCAGGGATGCGCTGTGGCCGTGCTCATGCGGTGCTTCGTGGGTGCTCGTGAGGCTGGTGTGACGTGTGTTGCACCGTCCTCACTGACCCCGCGCGGGCTGTTCACGCCGGGTATCGTGAAACTATGTTCGATTTTGTCCGATGGGTGGCCTTCACCCGACGCTTGTCGGCGGCTCGGGATACGGTGGCAGTCAGGTGGTCGCCCGCCTCGTGGCGGCCGGTTCGCTCCCGAGTTCACAACGGGACTGCAACTTCTTGGAATGGAAACCCCGTCCTAACCGTTGAGAACGATTGAACGGGGAATAACAACAAGCAAAGCAGAAGAGTAATCCGGCAACAGCCGGGGTACGGTGGCTCCACAGGCTCATGATTCACACAGGTAAACCAGCAGGCCAGCGGAAACGATGAGGGAGGGGAAGCCGAGATGATCTTGGTTCGCCGCCTACTCGGCGACGTGCTGCGCGGCCGACGGCAGCGCAGCGGACGGACGCTCCGTCAGCTCGCCGCGACGGCACGGGTGTCCCCCGGCTACCTCTCCGAGGTGGAGCGGGGACAGAAGGAGCCCTCCAGCGAATTGTTGGCCGCCATCTGCGACGCGCTGGAAGTCAAGCTCTCCGACGTGTTGCTCGAACTGTCGACCGAACTCGCCGCGGCCGAACTCGCCGCCGAGATCGAGGCCGCGGAGCTGGGCTCCCTGGTGCCCGCCGACCGTCGCACCCCGCAGCGGGTCGCGATGCCGCCGGCGCGCAGCGGGCAGGCCGACGCCGCGCGCCAGGGCCAGAGCCAGGCCGGCTCCGGCCAGCGCTCCGGCGTGGTGGTCGGCGTGGGCGCCGGCGCCCCGCGCGGCACGCGCACGATCCCGACCGCGAAGATCCCGACCGCCGTGATCAACTCCCGGACCGCGGGCAACCGCCCCGGCAACACCCGGCCGGCCTCCGGCTCGCCGCGGGTCGCTCCCAAGTCGGGTGCGGTACCCCAGGCGACCCGCGGTACGGGCATGGGCGCCCAGGGCTCGAGTCTGGCGACCGGCCTCGGCCAGGCGCTGGGCCCGCAGCCCCCGATGGGTCCGCTGCCCTACGTCCCGGGCTCGCCGCTGCCGGGTCCGGAGAACCCCTACACGTTCGGCACGCCTCGGCTGCCCTCACCGACGGGCCGGTCATAATCCGGTGTCGGAGATCGGCGACGACATGCCACCATCGAGGCGGGGAGAGCGTTTCTCCCCGCCTCGCGGCGTCTCCGCACGCCGCTCACGTCACAACACATGAAGAGGAAGCACATGACGGAATCCCACAAGGACGCTGCCCGCGACGAGGTCTACGCATTGAACGACCACGACACGCCGGAAGCCGAGTGGGACACCGAGGACGCCTTCGACGCGCCGGCCCCGCTCTACCGCAACCGGTGGGCCGACTCCCGGCACGACGGCGAGCAGTTCGACCTGGAGGAGCGTGCCTCGCTCCGCCGCGTGGCCGGACTGTCCACCGAACTCGAAGACGTCACCGAAGTCGAGTACCGGCAGCTGCGCCTGGAGCGCGTGGTCCTGGTCGGCGTCTGGACCGACGGCACCGCCGCCGACGCCGAGGTGTCGCTGCGTGAACTGGCAGCCCTGGCCGAGACCGCGGGCTCGGAGGTGCTGGACGGGGTGATCCAGCGCCGCGAGAAGCCGGACCCGGCCACCTACATCGGCAGCGGCAAGGCCCTGGAGCTGCGCGACATCGTGGTGGCCACCGGCGCCGACACGGTGATCTGCGACGGAGAACTGAGCCCCGGCCAGCTGATCCACCTGGAAGACGTGGTCAAGGTCAAGGTCATCGACCGCACGGCCCTGATCCTGGACATCTTCGCCCAGCACGCCAAGTCCCGAGAGGGCAAGGCCCAGGTCGCCCTCGCGCAGATGCAGTACATGCTGCCCAGGCTCCGAGGCTGGGGTCAGTCCCTGTCCCGCCAGATGGGTGGTGGCCGAGGCGGCCTGGCGACCCGCGGACCCGGCGAAACCAAGATCGAAACCGACCGCCGCCGCATCCGCGAACGCATGGCCAAGCTCCGCCGCGAAATCAACGACATGAGCAAGGGACGCGTGACCAAGCGCGCCGAAAGGCGCCGAGGCTCAGTCCCCTCAGTAGTCCTCGCCGGCTACACCAACGCCGGCAAGTCCTCCATCCTCAACCGCCTCACCGGCGCCGGAGTCCTCGTGGAGAACGCCCTGTTCGCCACCCTGGACCCCACCGTCCGCCGCACAGAAACAGCATCCGGCCGCGCCTACACCCTCTCCGACACCGTCGGCTTCGTCCGCCACCTCCCGCACCAACTGGTCGAGGCCTTCCGCTCGACCCTCGAAGAGGTAGGCGAAAGCGACCTGGTCCTGCACGTCGTAGACGCCAGCGACGAAGACCCCGAAGGCCAGATCTCCGCGGTCCGAGCCGTCTTCGCCGACATGGGCGCCGGCGACGTCAAAGAACTCATGGTCCTCAACAAAGCGGACCTGGCAGACCCCGAAGTCCTGGCCCGCCTCCTCCGCCACGAACCCCACAGCATCATCGTCTCCGCCCGCACCGGCGAAGGCATCGACCACCTCCTCTCCGCCATCGAACGCGACCTCCCCCGCCCCGGCGTAGAACTAGAAGCCCTAGTCCCCTACGACCGAGGCGACCTGGTAGCCCGCATCCACGCCGAAGGCGAAATGCTCAAAGAAGAACACACCGACCACGGCACCCTAGTCCGCGCCCTGATCCACCAGAACCTCGCCGCGCAACTGGAGCCCTTCCGAACAGTGGGCGCGGTTTAGGGGGCTGGCTCAGGAGGCTGGCTGGTTCGGGTTCGCGCTCGAGCTGGTTGCCAGGGCTGAGTGTTGAGTTGGCGCGAGTAGCTGGCTGATTCGGGTTCACGCCCGAGCTGGTTGCCAGGACTGAGTTGAGTTGGCAGCTGCTGGCTGGTTCGGGTTCACGCTCGAGCTGGCCGCCAGGGCTGAGTTGAGTTCGCACGAGCGCGGTCGGGTTTTCTCGGCCGCGCTTGCTGCTTTGGCGGCCCGAGTTCGCCAGCACCGGCTCGGGTTCGCGCGGGCGGCATCCCCTAGCCAGCGCCGCCATTCGCTTAGTCGGTTCTGTGGGATCGGCCGTGCCCGCCGTAGCGGGGCTGGGTTTACTCAAGCCCGGTCGGGCTTGATGTTCGGGTCAGGTGTGGTTCGCCAAGTCGGCTTGGCTCTGCTTCCGAGCCTCCGCGGGTCTGGTTTCGCTCAGGCAGGTCGCGAGTGCGCGTTGGCTCAGGCCTTCTCGAGTCCGGCGGCGCAGTGCAGCCGACTTGAATCTCGCAGCACCACGCGGATTCTTCGCCGGTCACGTCCGCGCTGGTGGTGTATGGGGTGGCCAGCGGGTGATCCTGTTTGTTGTTAGGCGATCAGGGCGGCCGCTGGTGCTGTGTCCGGGGCGGGGCCTTGGCCTGTGCGCTGGATCTTAGCCAGGATTTCCAGTCCCATGTAGCGGCGGCCCTCGGCCCATTCGTCGTTCTGCTCGGCCAGCACGGCGCCCACTAGCCGGATCACCGAGGCGCGGTCGGGGAAGATGCCGACGACGTCGGTGCGGCGGCGGATCTCCTTGTTCAGTCGTTCCTGCGGGTTGTTGGACCAGATCTGCCGCCAGATCTCGTGGGGGAAGGCGGTGAAGGCCAGCAGGTCGGCCCGGGCCTCGTCCAGGTGTGCGGCGGCCTTGGGAAACTTCGCCTCCAATGCGGCGATGACCTGGCCGGCTTGGGCGTGCACGGCCTCGGCGTCGGGTTGCTCGAAGATGGTGCGCAGCAGCGTGGCCACCCAGGGCTGGGCGGTCTTGGGGACCTGGTTCATCAAATTCCTGGCGTAGTGCGTGCGGCAGCGCTGCCAGGTGGCACCGCCGATCGCGGCGCCGATGGACTCCACCAGGCCGCGGTGCGCGTCGGAGATGACCAACTGCACCCCGGCAAGGCCGCGGGCGGTCAGCGAGCGCAGGAACGCCAGCCAGCCGGTGCCGTCCTCGGCCGAGGCCACGTCGATGCCCAGGATCTCCCGGCCGCCGTCGCCGTTGACCCCGACCGCGACCAGGGCGTGCACGTTGACCACCCGGCCGTTCTCCCGCACCTTCTGGGTCAGGGCGTCGATCCACAGCACCGGATACGGCCCTGCGTCCAGCGGACGGTTACGGAAGGCGGCGACCTGCTCATCCAAGTGCTTGGCCATCGCCGACACCTGTGACTTGGACAGCTGCGTCACCCCGAGTTCGGCGGCCAGCCGCTCCACCCGCCGCGTGGAGACGCCCAGCAGATACGCCGTGGCGACCACCGACATCAGCGCCTGCTCGGCCCGGCGACGCCGCTCCAACAGCCACTCCGGGAAGTATGAGCCGGTCCGCAGCTTGGGCACTGCCAGCTCGATGCTGCCCACCCGGGTATCCCACGCCCGGGTGCGGTAGCCGTTGCGGGAGTTGGTGCGATCGGCGCTGACCTGGCCATAGGGCGCGCCACAGGCTGCGTCGGCCTCGGCTGACATCAACGCCTCAGCGAACGACTTCACCATCGCCCGCAACACGTCCGGCTCGGCCGCGGCGAGTTGCCGCTCGAAGTCGTCACCGGCAGGCACACTGGTCAAAGCGGTCATCGGGTCCTCTTCCTTCAAGATCATCAATCCATCTCGAAGGATCACCCGATGACCGCCTCAGCTATCGGCGATACGCCCATCAGAGCTAACCGATACACCACATCCCAGGACGTAACCCGGCTCGGGTTCGTCAGCCGATGCCGGCCGGGCTCGCTTGAGCTGCCCCGGTGGTCTTGCCAGCTCGGGCTGGCTTGGGCGCGTCGGCGCTGGTCTTGTGTCTCAGGCTTCGTCATGGCTCGCTCGGGTCCACTCGGCTTGCTCAGGCGGTCGTCTCTCTCCTCGCGGGAGGCGGCCGTTTTTTCGTCGAGCTGCTTTGCCGCCTGAATTTGTGCTGAGTGTCCGCGTGGTGTTGGGCCGAAAGGGTGAAGGCTGCGTTGGTGGCGGTCGAGTTATCCACAGGCTCGGGTGCGTGGGTGGTATGTGGGCTTTGGGACGTTCTACCTTCGGTGGCATGGAACGAACCAGTTCGGGAAACGCGCCGCATGGCAGCGCCCAACCCCGCAGCCCGCAGCCGACGGCTCGCGACCGGCTGGCTTCGCTTCATGGGGATCCGGGGCGGTATTGGTCGCCTGCCGCTGAGGGTCCCATGCCTCTCTCCGAGGCGCTGGCCGCCCGGCACCACGCACATCGCCCCTGGTGGCGCCGGGCGGCCCAGTCGATCGAGCATCGTGTTCCGGCGACCCTTCACGGTCGCTGGGCCCTGAGCCTGCCGGCTGCCACGGCGGTGGCGGTGGTGGCCATCGGCGGGGCGGCGGCCGGCGGGTGGTACCTGACCCGTTCGCAGAGCACGGTGGTCGACGTGGCGGGGAAGGCAGGAGACGCGGCGTCCGCCACACCAGCGCCGGACGACGACCATCCCATGCCGAGCGCCGAGGGCGGCGACTCCGTCAAAGCCGGTGGAGTCGCAGCCGAGCACGACGGCGCCTGCCGAACGCACGCGCGACCGTCCGGCTCACCGCAGGCACTTCCTCCGGTCACAGCACCGACGGGTTGGCATATGCGCGCCCTGTCGGTCATGGCAGCCGATGCACGACCTGCATCGGCCACCGGCTGGCATGAGAGCATCCTGACGGTCGTGCCGATCGCGGCACATCCCGCAGCCAGCCCAAGCGGGCAGCGTGCGCGCACCGTGACCATCGTGCCGGTCGTCGCAGATCCGGCGCTGGCCAGGAACTGGTCCCATGCGCCGCTCACTCGCCGCTACGCCAAAGCCATGGCTGCGAAGCGCCCGAGCTGCCCGCCGCACACCGCCATGTCCACCACCCCGGCCGTGGCCGGCCCGGCAGCGGGCAGCGAAGTGGTCGTCGACGTCGAGGGCAAGGTCGCGCGCCCCGGCATCGCCACGCTCCCCGCCGGATCGCGCGTCTACGAAGCGCTGGCCGCAGCCGGCGGCGCGCTGCCCGGCGTGGACGTCACCGCGCTCGACCTCGCGCGTCCGGTCACCGACGGCGAGCAGTTGCGCGTCGGCATCGCGGGCGCGCCGAGTCCGGTCGTCGGCCTGCCGCAGCCGTCGAGCAGCGGGGCGGCGCATGGCAAGCGCGGCAAGACCACGCAGCCGGTGAATCTCAACACCGCGACCCTGGAGCAGCTGGAAACCGTGCCCGCCGTGGGTCCCGCGCTGGCCCAGCGGATCCTGGACTGGCGGACCGAGCACGGCCGCTTCGAGTCCGTCGCGCAGTTGCGGCAGGTACGCGGGATCGGCGACCGGAAGTTCGCGGACATGCGCGATTCGGTGACGGTGTGACGCCATGAGTCTGACCGCCACCTACCGCTCCGTCGATCACGACCAGCGTCCACGTCGCGACCTGCGCCTCGTGCCGATCCTGCTGGCCGCGTACGTCGCAGCCTTCGTCGGCAACGGGTTCACCTCGCAGGTGGCACTCCTGCTCTGGGTAGCCTGCGCGGCGGTCGGCGCGAGCCTTCTTCTCCGCAGCAGCGGCCCTGCCCGACCCGCCACCCGCACCGACCCCACCCCGACCCGCACCAGAACCCGCCGCCGCACCCTCGCCGCCGCCTGCTTCGTCGCGGCCGGCGCCGGAACCGCCGCCACCACCCGCACCATCGCCACCCACACCGGCCCGCTCCCGCGCCTCGCCGCCGCGCACGCCCAGGCGACCGTCGAAGCCGTCGTCACCGACGACCCGCACATCGCGACCTCCCTGCACGGACCCTTCGCCGTCGTGCCCCTGCGCATCGAGCGCGTCAACGAGTTCGGCACCCGGCTTCCCGCCACAGCTCTGGCCTCCGACCCCGGCGCCTGGCAGTTCCTGCCGTCCACCCGCCTGCGCATCACCGGCCGCCTCCGCCCCGCCCCCGACGACACCCCCGATGCCGCGACGCTCTCCGTCCACCGCCCGCCCGAGGTCCTCGCCGGTCCGAACGCGCTCCAGCGGCTGGCCGGCAAGCTGCGCCAAGCTCTGCGCGACGCCTGCGCTCACCTGCCCGCCGACCCGCGCGGACTGGTCCCCGGCCTGGTGATCGGCGACGTGTCGCAGGAACCGCCCAGCCTGGCGATCGCCTTCCGCGACACCGGACTGACCCACCTCACCGCCGTGAGCGGCGAGAACCTGGTGTTCGTCCTGACCGCGGCGATGCCGGTCGCGCGCTTTGCCGGGGTGCGCGGCAGGTTCCTGACGCTCACCGGCCTGGCCGTCGTCATCGGCTTCACCGTGCTGGCCCGGCCCGAGCCGTCGATGGTGCGTGCGAGCGTGATGGCGGTGCTCGGCCTGCTGCTCGCGGCGGTCGGACGGCAGGCGCGAGGGCTTCCGCTGCTGTGCGCGGGCGGGACTCTGCTGCTCCTGTTCGATCCCTGGCTCGCGCGGTCCTACGGCTTCGCCCTCTCGTTGTGCGCGACCGCCGGGCTCTTCATCCTGGCGCCGGGTTGGCAGCAGGCGCTGACCGACCGCGGCGTGCCGCACCGCATCGCCGAGTCGCTGGCCTGCACCGCTGCCGCCGAAACGTTCTGCCTGCCGATCCTGGTGTCCTTCACCGCCGCGGTCACGCCGCTGTCGCTCCCGGCGAACCTGCTCGCCGAGTTCTGCGTCGGGCCGGCGACCGTCCTCGGAGCCGTGGCGCTGCTCAGCGCATCCGTCTGGCTCCCGCTGGGGACCGCGGTGGCGTGGCTGGCCCAATGGCCGACCGACGGGATCGTGGCGGTTGCCCGCTACGGATCGCGGCTGCCCGGCGCCACCGTCGGCTGGCCCGACGGCCTGCCCGGAGCCCTCGGGCTGATGGCGGTCTACGCGCTGGTGTTCCTGATCACGGCTGCGACGGCGAAACGCAAGGAGGAGATCTCATGACCGAGATAGGACCCTGGATATCGCCGGGCCCCGAGCCCGATCCGATGCGCCGCCGTGGGAATGACCCCGGCCGGCCAGGTCCCGGAAGCCGTGGAGGGGATGGCTTTCGGGGCGGTCCGAACCGCCCCGGTGGTCGCGGCGGCGTGGGCGCGGTCACCATCATCCTCCTCGCGGCCCTGATATCCATCGCCGCTGTGCTGTTCTTCATCCGCAGCCGTCCAGCCATCTGGCCGCCGCAGAACTGGATCTTCGCAGTCTGCGACGTCGGGCAGGGCGACGCCCTGGCGCTTGCCGTGGGTCCGGGCGAAGCCGTTGTCGTCGACACCGGTCCTGATCCGGCGAAGGCCGACCACTGCTTGACCCTGCTCGGGGTCCGCAAGGTTCCGCTGCTGATCTTGACCCACTTCCATGCCGACCATGTCGACGGCGTCCCCGGTGTGCTGAAGGGGCGCGTCGTTACCGAGATCGAGACCACTGACGATCCCGATCCGCCCCGAGGTGTCTCCGAAGTCACGGCCTGGGCGGACGCGGCTCACGTCGCCACCTCGATGGCAGCGGCCGGTGAACACCGGCAGTTCGGTCCGGTGTCCTGGGACGTCCTGTGGCCCGACCCGAGCGTGAGCCCGCCGATACCACCCGAGCCCGGTGGCAAGAGCCGCCGCCGCGGCCGTCGCCAAGCCCGGGCCTCGCCGAAGGGCCGTGGCGAGGAGGGCTCCGGCCCGAACAACTCCAGCGTCGTGCTCCAGGTGACGGTCGCGACGCGGGACGGCCCGGTCCGGCTCCTGCTCACCGGCGACATCGAGCCGCCGTCGCAGGCGGCGATCCTGGCCGCACACCCGGATCTCGCCGCCGACGTCCTGAAGGTGCCGCACCATGGCTCCGCGCATCAGGACCCCGACCTGTTCGCCGCCGTCCACCCGAGGGTCGCCGTCATCTCGGTCGGTAAGGGCAACACCTACGGCCATCCGGCGCCGCGCACCATCGCGCTGGCTTCCGGTGCCGAGGCGCGGGTCTTCCGTACTGATGAGGACGGGCAGGTGGTGGTGTTCGGGACCGCCGGGAGATTGCAGGTCGCCATGCGCCGCTGATGACTGATGGCTAATGACTGATGACCACCGAGAAAGCCCGACGCCCACTAGGAAAAAGGGAAAGGAGAGGTAAAGCTCCGTCCGCGCCCGTCGCAGGTTATGGATAGTCTCGTGTCCCTATCCGACGCCGAGTCTGGAGGGGAGCCGGCTCTTGGACACGCACGACGAGCACGCCGAGGAGCACACTCACACGCACACCGACGCCTGTGACACCGGTTGTTGCGAGCGCCTGGAAGCCGAGGGAGAGGTCGCGGTCGCGCGGCTGATCCTCGACAGCGGCGACCTGGAGCACACGGCCGATCACGTGGCCGGCGCGATCGGGACCGACCCGTCGCTGCCGGAGGCGCACGAGGCGCTGGCCGCGCTGGTGGCGCGGGTCGGCGGTCCGGCGGCGGCGCTGGAGCTGTTCCCGGCCGCCTCCCGCTACACCGGTGAGCTGGCCTGCCGGGCCAGCCTGCTGGCCGCGATCGGCCGCTTCGACGAAGCGGTCCTGCTGCTGGCCGGTGTCATGGGTGCGGCACCGGTGCGGCCGTGGGCGGACGTGGCGTGGATGGCGGACCCGGAGCTGCCGTCGAGGCTGAGCGCGGAGTCGCTGACCCAGGCCGTGCTGCGGCTGTGTCAGGGTCTCGGCGACCCGGTGGCGGAGGAGGAGCGCGAGCCGCTGGGGCACTTCGCCGCGGTGGTGCGGGCGGTGCTGGCGCGCGGCGAGGACCCGCACCTGGCCGCCGTCGCCTCGGGCCTGGCCCGGCGGCTCGGTGACACCGAGCTGGCCGTGTACTGGGGCGAGGTGGCGGTCCGGTCCGGTGCCGGAGCGATGGGTGCGATCATGCTCGGCAACGCCCTGCGACGGGCGGGCCGGGTGGACGAGACCATCGCGCTGTGGACGCAGACCGTCGCGCAGGATCCATCGCAGACGTACTTGATCGTCGACCTGGCGGAGCTGCTGGCTTTCGTCGGGCGGCGTGCGGAGGGTCTGGCGCTGCTGGAGAGGCTGGTGGCGGTCGAGCCGGAGCACGAGAAGGCCGCGCCGGCGCTGCTCGGCATGCGGTTCGAGGCCGACGGCGACAGCGTGCACCTGCTGGAGCTCACCGACTACCACCGGGCGCACCCGGACCACGACTACGCCGGATACCTGTTCGGGCATCACGTCCAGCGGCTGCCGTGGCTGGGCCGGGTGACCGGCGGCACGGAGGCGTGTATCAACGTGCTGCGGCAGCTGGTCGAGCAGGACAACCTCACCATGTCCGGGGAGATGTCGCTGTCGATCATCGAGCCGCCGAGTGCGATCAGCGCTCTGCGGCTGGTGATCCCGGGTCTGCACGTCGCGTTCCAGGAGGTCGGTGACCCGGACCCGCGCCTGCCGGCCGCCCAGGTCGGCGTGACGGTGTGGCGGTACGAGGGCTGCGACGCGGTCCCGGCGGTCGTGCCGCCGTCCGCGCAGGCGCTCGCGCTGGTGCGGGACCTGGCGACGCCGAACTGGCCGGGTCCGACGTCGCTGTACGACCACGCGGTCGCGCTGGCCGGCGTGCCGGTCGCGGACCTGCTCGGCGTGCTGGTGCACCTGCCGGCGCCGCAGGACGCACCGTGGCCGGACGGGTTCGCGATGGAGGCGCCGGACTACTGGGTGCGCTCGGTGCAGACGATCGCGTGTGTCGGGATCGCGCACCACCGCGCCGACCAGCCGTGGGTCGGCTCGGAGCGGCGCCGGGTGGTGGTGGAGCTGCTGAACGGCCCGGAGGACTGGGTCTGCGAGGCGGCCGGGATGGCGCTGGTCGCGGTGGGATGGGCGTTCCCCGAGACCCGGGCCGACGTCCTGGAATGGCTGCTGAACCGGGTGAGCCAGTTCATGCAGGCGGCCGAGAAGCGCGCCGTGACGGTGCTCGGCTCGATGTGCCACCTGGTCCTGGCCTGTCCGTGGCTGGAGCCGAAGGGCCGGGCCTTCGTCGCCGACGTCGCCGCGCGGCTGGAGTCCGAGGACTGACCCGGCGCGATCCGGTGCCTCGAACGGACCAGAACCGACCGTGGCGCGGCGCCGGGTCTGTCAGGCTGGGGTCATGGTGACGCTGCATCTGGCCCAAGACCCCGACGCCGACGCCTTCCTCGCGAAGGACCCGCTCGGCGTCCTCACCGCCATGCTCCTGGACCAGCAGATCCCGATGGAGAAGGCGTTCTCCGGCCCGTACGTGCTCGCGACACGCCTCGGCGTGGACCGCCTGGACGCCGAGCAGATCGCCGGCTATGACCCGGAGAAGTTCGTGGCCGTGTTCTCCGAGGTCCCGGCGATCCACCGCTTCCCGAAAGCGATGGCCGAGCGCACCCAGAAGCTGGCACGCGCCATCGCCGAGGACTACGCCGGCGACGCCGCAGCGGTATGGACCGGCGCCAAGGACGGCGCGGACCTGCTGAAGCGCGTCGGCGCCCTCCCCGGCTACGGGAAGCAGAAGGCGCAGATCCTGGTCGCGCTGCTGGGCAAGCAGCTCGGCGTGACGCCGAAGGGTTGGCGCGAGGCCGCCGGCGACTACGGCACGAAGGGGTCGACGCGCTCGGTGGCGGACGTGACGGACGCGGCTAGCTTGGTGAAGGTGCGGGCCTTCAAGAAGGAGATGAAGGCTGCCGCGAAGGCCAAGGCTGAGTAGTAGGCAGGCAGGTAGGCGGACAGGCAGGCAGGTAAGGCAAACGCTGGGCAATGGGCACAGGCGCCTGGCGGGCTGCGGTGACCGGGAAACGCCAGTGCAATAGGCACGGACCAGGCCGGCTGCAGAAGTGGGAAGCACGAGCCTAGCCGCGCCGGCTGAACTGCACGCAAGTTAAGGCAGCGCCAGCTTGGCCGCGCCGACTGGGCTGCCAAAGGTGCGCAGGGTAGGGAAGCGCGAGCTTGGCCGCGTCGGGAGAGTCGCCCAGGTGCGCGGAGGCGCTGGGTCCTCCGGTCACTGGAGGTCTGGCAAGGGTGGGCAATAGGGACTTGTCAGCGGGGCGTGCCATGCTTGGCCTGATGCCTGCTCACGTTGCTTCTCCGCCTCAGCTCGTCCTCGTTGTCGGGGCCGAGGAACTGCTTGTTGATCGTGCTGTGGCGCGGGTTGTTGCTGCGAGGCGTGCGGCTGATCCGGAGACTGAGGCGCGGGATCTGATGCCGGGGAGCTTCAGTGCGGGGACTTTTGCCGAGTTGGTGAGTCCGTCGTTGTTTGGCGAGAGTCGGGTTGTGGTGGTGCGGTCGGCGCAGGATTTGGCGGCTGAGGATGTCACCATGCTGACCAGTGCTCTGGGTGAGCTGGCGGATGAGATCACGTTGGTGGTCGTGCACAACGGTGGGGTGAAGGGCAAGGCGTTGCTGACCGCGGTGGAGAAGGCCGGGGCGGCGCGGGTGGATGTCGCGAAGGTGACCAAGCCGACGGAGCGGATCGCCTTTCTGCGTGATGAGTTCAAGGCGGCCAAGCGGCAGATCACCGAGGAGGCGGCGCGTGCGCTGCTCGATGCGGTGGGCAATGAGTTGCGGGAGTTGGCAGCGGCTGCGGCGCAGCTGATCGCCGACACGGCTGAGGACGGCAAGGCGCCGATCGACGAGACGGTGGTCGCCAAGTACTACAGCGGGCGTGCGGAGGTGTCCGGGTTCACCGTGGCGGATCTGGCTGTGGACGGGCGGACCGCGCAGGCGCTGGAGCAGCTGCGTTGGGCGCTTGCGACCGGGACTGCTCCGGTGCTGATCACCAGTGCGTTGGCGGCCGGGGTGCGGTCTGTGGCGCGGGTGGCGTCGGCGCCGCGTGGCGCGCGTCCGGCGGATCTGGCGCGCGATTTGGGGATGCCGCCGTGGAAGATCGACAAGGTGCGGCAGCAGGTGCGCGGGTGGACGCCTGACGGGATCGGGACCGCGTTGCTGGCGGTGGCTGAGGCCGATGCCGCGGTGAAGGGTGGCGGCGACGATCCGGCGTACGCGTTGGAGCGGTGTGTCGTGACGGTGTGTCAGGCCCGGGGGCAGGGCGCTCGCGGCTGAGGCTGAGGTAAGTAGGCGGACAGGCCGATAGGCCGATAGGCCGCCGATAAGGGCGATAGGCGCGCGGCGCGGACGGTCGCAGCCGTGCGCCGAAGTGGATCGGCGTGGCTGCGACCGGGACGTCGCCGTGCTTACTTCGCGGGCAGGCGGCTCGTGATCAGCTTGGCCAGGTTCACCACGTCGGTGTGGGCGGCGTCGGCCGAGCCGGACTCGACGAAGATGATGTTCACGTCGAGACCGCCGCGCAGCACCTCGATCTGGCAGTGCTGCAGACCGCTGCTGGCGTCGGTGGCGACCTGGACCTCGGTCTTGTCCGAGTTGCCGAGCGAGCCCTGGTCCTGGAACGGGGTCTCGGTCGCGAGGGTCTCGGTGTGGCCGAGGAAGTCGCTGGTCGCCTGCGTGGTGCTGCTCTTGTAGTTCGACGCCTGGATCCGCAGCTCCTGGGAGCCGGAGGAGACCGTCCAGTCCTTGTTGAAGGTGGAGGGGTCGTCCGTGGCGTCGTCGGTCGCGGCGCCGGGGGTCGGCGTGGTCTTGAGGAACTGTGCGGCGTCGGAGTCGGTGAGCAGGCTGGACAGCTGGAAGCCGCCAGCGATGGGCGTCAGCTTGCCGATTCCGCCGTTGCCGCCGAGCGTGCCGCCGGTGGTACCGCCCGACGAACCTCCGGAGCCGCCGCTGGAGGCGGCGATCGCGATGCCGCCGCCGATGACCACCACGGCGGCGATGCCGACGGCGGCTATCAGGCCGTTGCGGTTCTTCTTGGCCGGCGCGGGGGAGGGGATCGGGACGCCATAAGGCGGCGAGGGCTGCATCCACGGGCTGACGGACTGCGCGGCCTGCGTCGGCGGTCCGCCCTGGTACGTCGGCGAGGTCTGCTGGCTCGAGACCTGCGACCACTGGTCTGTGGTGCCCCACGCCGGTGCCGACTGCTGCGCTGGAGCGGAACCCCAGGTCGATGCGGTGGTATTCGAACCCGAAGCCGGAGTCGACGTGGATCCCGAGCCCCACACGGGTGTTGGGGCGGTCGGGGCGTCGGCGGCCGGGGGCGTGACAGGTCCTGAGCCCCACGTCGGTGCTGGCGGCTGGGACTGAGCCTGAGCCTGGTCCTGAGCCTGGGACTGCGGCTGCGGCGATACGGCAGATCCCGATACCGGACCGGGGTTCTGGCCTGAACTCGCAGCGGACCCGGCACCGGCCCCAGCACCACCCCCAGCCCCCGCACCCACCACCGGAGGCTGCACCTCCATCGCCATCGTCGGCTGCACCCCGGCGCCCTCGGACAGCACCTGCAGGATCCGCGCCGGCGTCGGGCGGATGTTCGGGTCCTTCATCATGCACGCGCTGACCAGCTGCGCCAGTGTGCCGGTCAGGCCGGACAGGTCCGGCTCGCCGTTCATCACGCGCAGCATGGTCTCCATGGTGGTGCCGTCGCCGAAGGGGGATTCGCCCTTGGCGGCGTAGGCCAGGACCGCGCCGAGGGACCAGACGTCGGAGGCCGGGCCCACGGGCTGGCCGGAGACCTGCTCGGGGGACATGAAGGCGGGCGTGCCGACCACGGTGCCGGCCTGGGTCAGGTTCGTGGCGCCCGTGGTGACGGCCAGGCCGAAGTCGATGACGCGCGGGCCGTCGTCGGCCATCAGGACGTTGCCGGGCTTCAGGTCGCGGTGGGTCAGGCCCTCGCGGTGGATCGCGTTCAGGGCTTCGGCCAGGCCCGCGGCCAGCAGCAGGACGTCCTGGTGCGGCATCGCGCCGGCCTCGGTGACCGCGCTCTCCAGCGACGGGCCGGGGACGAAGGCGGTGGCCAGCCAGGCCGGGTCGCCGTCGGGGTCGGCGTCCACCACCGGGGCGGTGAAGAAGCCCGACACCTGGCGCATCGCCGTGACCTCGCGGCGGAAGCGCTGGCGGAAGGTGGGGTCGTTGGTGAGTTCGGGGCGGATCACCTTCACCGCCACGCGGCGACCGGACGGCGAGCGTCCGAGGTAGACCTGCCCCATCCCGCCGGCGCCGAGCCGGTTCAGGATCTCGTAGCTGCTGATCCTTCTCGGATCGCCCGATCGCAGCGGCTCCATGAAGTCGTCCCCACCCCCAGTGAATTCCTTGTCTTGCGGCGCCGCGCTCAGCGTAGCGCGATGCTCCCACCGCTCACGTCGGGGTATGCGTTGGCGCAACACGCAAAGACGATCGGCGCGACCCCTGGGGAAGGGGTCGCGCCGATCGGAGTTCTCGGGTTCTCTACCGCGGCGAGAGGGACCGCATGGCAGGGAAGGGTCAGCCCTGCAGGCCGTTCACGCTCTTGGCCAGCGCCGACTTCTTGTTGGCGGCCTGGTTGGCGTGGATGACGCCCTTGGAGGCGGCCTTGTCCAGCTCGCGGGAGGCGGCCTGGGCCAGCTCCTGCGCCTTCGCGGTGTCGCCGGACTCGACGGCCTCGCGGGTCTTGCGGATCGCGGTCTTCAGCGAGGACTTGACGGCCTTGTTGCGCTGGCGCGCCTTCTCGTTCGTCTTGATCCGCTTGATCTGGGACTTGATGTTCGCCACTGAAAGATGCCTCTGCTTTGGTGAGATAGTTGGTGGTGGGCGCGAGGCAACGCACGCGCCACGCAAGGGACCAGGCTAGCAGGCGCCCGTGCGCGGACCCAAACCGGGCACGTGGCCGGTGACGTCCCGATATACGGTTCTCGGTAACCCCGTGGGTCGTGGGACGATAGAGGGCAGTGTAATGAACGCCGAGCCCGATCCCCACCACGCCGTATCCCGGACAGACTGGACCCGCCGAGTGCCCCCGCTTCCGCCGAACATCCCCCAGCCGTCGAAGACCGACCAGGCGCTGATCCGCAACTTCTGCATCATCGCCCACATCGACCACGGCAAGTCGACCCTGGCCGACCGGATGCTCCAGCTCACCGGCGTGGTCGACGAACGCGCCATGCGTGCGCAGTACCTGGACCGGATGGACATCGAGCGCGAGCGCGGGATCACCATCAAGTCGCAGGCGGTCCGGCTGCCCTGGCAGGCCGACGACGGCAAGACCTACATCCTGAACATGATCGACACCCCCGGGCACGTGGACTTCACCTACGAGGTCTCGCGCTCGCTGGCGGCGTGCGAGGGCACGCTCCTGCTGGTCGACGCCGCTCAAGGCATCGAGGCGCAGACCCTGGCCAACCTGTACCTGGCCATGGAGAACGACCTGCAGATCATCCCGATCCTGAACAAGATCGACCTGCCGGCCGCGCAGCCGGAGAAGTACGCCGAGGAGATCGCCCGGCTGATCGGCTGCGAGCCCGACGACGTGCTGCGGGTCAGCGCCAAGACCGGAGTCGGCGTCGCGGACGTGCTCAACGAGGTCGTGCGCCGCGTCCCGGCGCCGGCCGGCGACCCGAACGGTCCGGCGCGGGCCGTGATCTTCGACTCGGTCTACGACTCCTACCGCGGCGTGGTCACCTACGTCCGGGTCGTCGACGGCCACCTGACCAAGCGCGAGCGCATCGCGATGATGTCCACCGGCGCCACCCACGAGCTGCTGGAGATCGGCGTCATCTCCCCGGAGCCGACCTCCTCCCAGGGCCTGGCCGCCGGCGAGGTGGGCTACCTGATCACCGGCGTGAAGGACGTGCGCCAGTCCAAGGTCGGCGACACCGTCACCACTCAGAACAAGGGCGCCCTGGAGGCTCTCGGCGGGTACAAGGAACCCAAGCCGATGGTGTTCTCCGGCATCTACCCGATCGACGGCTCGGACTACCCGGAGCTGCGCGAGGCCCTGGACAAGCTGCAGCTCAACGACGCGGCCCTGGTCTACGAGCCGGAGACCTCCGCGGCGCTGGGCTTCGGCTTCCGCTGCGGCTTCCTGGGCCTGCTGCACCTGGAGATCATCCGCGAGCGCCTGGACCGGGAGTTCAACCTGGACCTGATCGCCACCGCGCCGTCGGTGGTCTACCGGGTCGGGATGGAAGACGGCACCGAGCACATCGTCACCAACCCCTCGGAGATGCCCGGCGGCAAGGTGATGTCGATCCACGAGCCGGTGGTGCGCGCGACCATCCTGACCCCGAACGACTTCGTCGGCGCGGTGATGGAGCTGTGCCAGAGCCGCCGCGGCGCGCTGCTGGGCATGGACTACCTGTCCGAGGACCGCGTCGAGATCCGCTACACGCTGCCGCTGGCCGAGATCGTCTTCGACTTCTTCGACTCGCTGAAGTCCAAGACCCGCGGCTACGCCTCGCTGGACTACGAGCCCACCAGCGAGCAGCAGGCAGACCTGGTGAAGGTCGACATCCTGCTGCACGGCGAGACCGTGGACGCCTTCTCGGCGATCGTGCACAAGGACAAGGCGTACGCCTACGGCGTGCGGATGACCGAGCGCCTGCGCGAGCTGATCCCACGCCAGCAGTTCGAGGTCCCGATCCAGGCCGCGATCGGCTCCCGGGTGATCGCCCGCGAATCGGTCCGCGCCATGCGCAAGGACGTCCTCGCCAAGTGCTACGGCGGTGACATCTCCCGGAAGCGCAAACTGCTGGAGAAGCAGAAGGAAGGCAAGAAGCGCATGAAGATGGTCGGCCGGGTCGAGGTGCCCCAGGACGCCTTCATCGCCGCGCTGACCAATGAGACGGGTGACAAGGCCAAGAAGTAAGGGCCGTGCGGCCGGGCCCGGGCAGTAGCCTGGGCCCATGAGCATGATGGCCGACGTCCATATAGTCCGGGTCTTCACGGACGCGCACGGTTTGTTCGGCAACAATCTGGGCGTGGTGCTCGACGCCGCGCACCTGGACGCCGCCGCGGGCCGCAAACTGGCCTCCGACCTGCGCTTCAGCGAGGTCGTCTTCGTCGACGACGTCGAGCAGGCCCGCCTGCGGATCTTCACCCCGGCCGCCGAACTCCCGCTGGCCGGCCACCCCCTGGTCGGCACGTCATGGCTGCTGTCCCGCCTCACCGGCCGCGAGGTGAAGGCGCTGCGCCCCCAGAAGGCCGCAGAGGTCCCGACCTGGTCCGAGGGCGGCCGCGTGTGGATCCGCGGCCGCATCTCCGACGCCCCGGACTGGGGTCTGGTCGAGGTCGCCGACGAGGCCGCGGTGGAGACCCTGGCGGTCCCGCCCGCGCCGGAGTACCGCCGCCACCAGTTCTGGGCGTGGACGGACGAGCCCGGCGGCGTCATGCGCGCGCGGGTGTTCGCCGCCGACAGCGGCATCGAGGAGGACGAGGCGACCGGCTCGGCGGCGATGCGCCAGGTCGGGGCGCTGGGGCGGGCGCTGGTGATCCGGCAGGGGTGGGGATCGGAGATCCTCGCCCGGCCGGCGGCGGTTGACGGGTGGGCCGAGATCGGCGGGCGGGTCGCGGGGGATGGGATGCGGACGGTGACGGTCGGGGGGACGGCTTAGGCGCCTTCTCGGCGATCGATTTGCGGCCGCTAGATCAGCGTCGGCACGTCGCCGTTCCCAGCCAGCTCGACCGTGACGCCGCTCAGGCCGCGGAGCCATGGCTTGGTGATCTCGGCGAGCGCGTCGCGGGTCGGCGGGGTGCGGCCGAGGCCGATGGCGGTGCGGAGCTCGGTGTTGGCGTTGGCGTTGGCGTCGGCGGTGTGGAAGGCGCGAGGCCACGCGTGGGTGTCGGTGACGCCGGCTTCGTCGAGGGCTGACAGGAGGCTGCGGGTGCGGCCTCGGACGCGGCCTTCGAGGACGTCGCGTGCTTCGATGCCGTCTGCCCTGAGGGTGATCACGGCCCAGCGGCGGTGGCGGCGGTGCATCGGGGGCGGCGCGAGGAGCGTCGGGAGCGGGTCGGGTGTCGAGGTGACCGTCTCCCAGCCGTTGTAGAGCTCTTCGGTGATCAGGTCGCGCATCGATGCGGTGAGATGCAGCGTCAGGTCGCGGATCGGCGCGGTGGGGGTGGGAATCGGGTCCTGCCAACTGTGGGCGGCCCAGGTCTCGAAGAAGTCGGTCAGGTCGCGGCAGCGCGCCGCCATCAGCGCCCACGCGAGCCCGGGGAGCCCGCCGAGCGGGGCGGCGTCGAGGCCGCGCGCACGCGCCCAGGCTTTGGCGACGCGGACATGCGGTCCCGGCCGCAGGGCAATGAGCGCCTCGGCGTCGGACACCGCAGACAGCGAGCTGGCGATGGTCTCGCCGAGTTCGGCACGCCGCGCGACGGCATCGGCGGGCGGAATGTCGCCGGTAGGGGCGAGTACGAGGTCGGCACTGAGGCGAGGGGTGACGATGCGCAGACCCGGCACGCGCGCGGCGACGAGCTGGCGCACGCGATGACCCGCGCCGAGCGCCTTGGCGACGCGGCGCTCGAGCGCGCCGATGTCGGGGGCGCCCGGGACGGCCGCGACGAGATCGATGTCGGCGGCCGGGAGGTGTGTGGCGGTACGGCGGGAGCCGACGAGGTGGATGGTGGCCTCGGGGAGGGCTTCGGTGATGCGCGCGGTGAGGGTGGCAGCGGGGCGGTCGAGGTGCGCGGAGTCGGAGGCCGCATCGGCATCAGCAGCCATCGACCGGGCTGCGCCGGTGCTCAGCGCGCGGTGGCCGGTGGCAGCGGGGCGGTCGAGGTGCGCGGAGTCGGAGGCCGCACCGGCATCAGCAGCCATCGACCGGACTGCGCCGGTGCTCAGCGCGCGGTGGCTGGTGGCGGCTGGGTGGTCGAGGTGCGGGGGATCCGAGGCGGCAGGGGCGTTCGGCGAGATGGCGGCGCCAGTGCCAGTGCCAGCGCCAGATGATCCGGGCGCGGCGGGCTGCGGGGTGGCGGAAGTGGCGCCGGGGTCAACATCCAGCAGCCGGACTGCGCCGGTTCCCAGCTCGATGACTGCGCGGACTTCCATCGGGCCGTCGGCGCGGCGGGAGAGGAGGGCCAGTTCGGTGACTGGCGTGGTGGTGGGGGCGATCTTGGGTGGGGTGCGGGGTGGGTTGGGGACCTTGGCGATGGTCAGGTGCGGGGTGTAGGTCTCGCGGTTGCGGCAGGTGGGGAAGGCTTCGAGGAGGGCTGTGTGCAGGGTTTGCCATGCGGTGCCGGTGGGGTGGAGCCAGAGGGTGCTGTCGGTGCGGTGGGTGAAGTGGCGGACTTCGGTGAGTTCTGTCTCGAAGGGTGCGACGGTGGCGGCGGCCTTGCTCAGCAGGGGGATCGCGGCGTCGAACTCTGACTCGGGGATGAAGCCGAACAGGAGGTTGACGTGCGGCGGCCAGCGGTGGACCTGCGGGTCGAGGCGGCGGCGGATCTCCTGGATCGGCTCCCATGCCGGGGTTGGCGGGATCCAGGCGAGGGCGGTTCGGGCGGTTGGTGTCGCGTCGAGTGCGGGGGAGGCGGTGGCGCTTGCGATAGGGGAGGTTGGCGTGGCTGAGGCGGTCGCCGTTACCAGTGCGGTGATTCCGTAGTGGTCCGACACGAACAGGCCGTCGGCGTTCGGAACCTCGCCGATCAGGCGTACGTCCGAAGCGGTGGCGCCTAGCAGCAGCACGCGGTCCAGACGCTTGGCGTCGCCTGTCAGCGAAGACACCGCTGCCAGGGGGTTCGCCGACGGATCGAAGGTCGCGGTGTCGTCCGCTACGCCGTGGACCTGCGTCCACGCGTCCGTCATGCCGAGGCGGGAGGCGGGGGCGTCGGTGTCGTCGTTGAAGTCGCCGACCAGAACCACGGGGACCGCGTCGATGGCTCGCAGGCCGTCGGCTAGTTGCCCGAGCTGCTCGGTGCGCAGGCTGGCGCCGTCGGCTGAGTGGTCGCTGCTCAGGTGGGTGTTCGCGACGACGACCGGACCGGCGCCGCCCTCCACGACCACCGCCGCGACCGCCTTGTACCGACCCAGCGCATGCCACCCGGCCTCGACCACCGGCAGCCGGCTGAGCACCAGCACCCCGCTGTCCGCGACGTCCGACGAGCGCGGATCGCCCCCGAGCGTCCACTCGCGCCGCACCCAATCCTCGGCCAGCAGCATCTTCACCAGCGCGGGCTCAGCCTCCTGCAGTGCGATCACATCAACGTCCGCAGCGCGCAGTGCCGCGAGCAGCATCGGGCGGCGTTCGGCGGTGCGAATCAGGTCCTTGTCGTAGCGGTCCCACAGGGTGTTCCACGTGAGTATTCGCAGGTCCAACCCGATGGCAGGAGAGGAGGCGTTGGTCCCTGGCTGCCAGCGCCCGTCGATGAAAGCGTGCGGCGTACGCGGCTCGAAGAACGGGGCGGCCAGCAACCGGACGCGCTGCGCCAGACCCGCCCCCGAGGCGTCCAGGGCGTCCAGGGCGTCCAGCCCGGAAGCCCGGTCCCACACCAGCCGACCGTCGGCCTCGAAGAACAGCACCCGGTGCCAAGGAATGTCGCCGTGCGGATCGAACGAGGGCAGCGGCACCCGCTTCGGCTCCCGCCCGCGCATTTCCACGCCGAGCACGAACCGCGACGCGTCGAAGCGCGCGTCCCACCGCACGCGGTGGTAGATCTCCTGGCTCGTACGCATCGCCGATCAGCCCTCCCAGATGGAGTAGGCGAGAACGTCATACGCCGCGTCCTCGCCAACCGTGTCGGCATACACCGCACGATGCGCCTCGCCCGGATACGGCGGGTCGAAGCGGCGCAGCTGCGCGTCCAGCACTTTCGCGGGGACAGGATGCGCACGCTGCGCGTTCCGCTCCCGCACCACCGATGCCGGCGCCAAGTGCACCAGATGCTCGACCAGCGCGTTGCGGCGCCGCGCGACGCCGTCGACCAACCCGCGCTGCTGGCGCGTCAGGGAGGTTGCGTCCCACACCACGTCAGCCCCCTGCGCCAGCGCCTCGTCGAGCAGCCGCAGCGCTTCGTCCAGCACCTCGCGGTTCGCCGACTGGTCCGCCCGCGATCCCCGCGCCGTGCGCAGGTCATCGAGGCTGAGGAGGACGGTGTTCGCGCGACCCGCGAGGGACGTGGCGGTCGAACTCTTGCCGCTGGCGGAAACGCCGACCATGTGGTGCAGCTTCGGAAACGCCCCGTCCCGCCAGCGCCACGTCGCTGCCACCGCTTCCTCGGGCGAGGCGATCCGCCCCTCAGCGAACAGCTGACGAGCTTCGCCCCAACACCGATCGGCAGCACGCGGCGGAAGTTCCGCGAACGCTTCACGACACGCCGAGCGCAGCACCTGGACCGGCGAGCCCGGAAGCAAACCGCTGTCCTCCGCGAACAACAGCGACCAAGTGACGTTTTCCGCAGCGGCAGTGTCGGCCGCAGTCGAAGCGGCGACCGCGTGCAGCACACCCAAGTCCGTCCCGAACGCCATCCGCGCGAGTCCCGCCCGCCGATGCTCGTCATCGAAGGACGCGTGCAGACGAGGCGCCAGACCGACGACATCGGCGATCCGCCGCACCGTCGGCATCTCCAGCGACGTCGCGAGGTCCGCCATCAGCGCGGCGCGCGGCCGACGATGCAGGAGCGAGGCGGCAGCACCGACCAGCCGCGCGTTGCCATGACAGCCGGCGGCATCGAGACGCGCATAAGCATCAGTTAAGGCGTCGTCGTCGACGTCATTAGGGGTTTCCAGTGACAGCGCACCAGTCAGTTCCCCAGCGCCGACATCCACCCCGCTCCGCACAGCCCAGAACGGAGCCCTCGCCCCAAGCTTGTTCGGCACCACCTCGGCATGCATCCAGTGCGTATCCGTCTGCACATGCGACGGACGGACCCACTTGGCTACCCGCTCCGCGAACTCCGTATAGGCGAATCCCTCGGAGGGACGTACTACGTACCCCTCCTGGCGGCTCAGATCCAGCTTCACCTGCTGCTGAATCAGCTTCGCGTCAAAGACCCCGGACCACAGCACACGAGGCGTCGGAATCCCCACGCCCCGAAAGAACTCCACAGTGGACGTCCAGTCGAGGCACTGCTCGCCATCCCATATAGAGAACCCATAGAAGTACCCGTCCAAGTCCTCATAAGGGATCGAATGCCGCGCGAACAGGTTCTCCCCAGAGACCCGCCACCACTCCGGTATCCGCGCAGCGATCCGGCTGTGCAGTGCCTTCACCCAAGCGCGCGACGGATGATGCCCGGAATCCAAAGACCGCGCATGCAACCCGTCCCGGTACAGGGTCGTGTTCTCCCCGTCCATCTTCTCGGTGACGACGACATGGCGTCCTGCGAGCCCTGACAGGTCCCGAGCGTGCACATCGTCTGCGGTGGCGCCGGGCGACCAGGGCAGATGAGGAGTGCGGGGATAGTGGACTCGCATTCCGCCACTGTAGGGACGGATTCCGTACGGCTCTACGGAATAACGACCCACACGTTCGGCAGCGTCCCACCGGTCAACGGCGGCCGCACCTCCTCATGCCACGCCTCCCCGGCGACCTCCCTCGCCGCGCGCCGCCAGAACTGCGCGCCCTTGACGTTCCGCTCCTGAAACGCGATCTCCCACGGTCCGGGATGCGCGGCCAACACCTGCTTCACGAACTGCAACCCATACCCGCTGCGCCGGGCACCCCGCACGATGAAGAAGCTGTTCAGCACCCGTGTCGGCTGCTCCAGCGCACGCACGAAAGCGAACCCGGCGGGACGGTCCCCGACAAGCGCCAAGTACGCAGCCCAGTTCTCATCCTCCAAAGCCGACTGCAGCCACTCGCTCCGGAACGAGCCGTCCGGATTCGGCAGCTGCTCGGCGAACTCCGACATGTCGTGGCGGAACATCAGCCACATGCGCTCCAACGCCCCGCGGTCGACGGGATCGGCGGAGTCCGCACGCCGCACCAACAACTCAGTCACGCAAACCTCCCAGAATGGGCCAGAACAGACACTCGGAACGCCGACAAGGCGTCCGGAGAAACAGAAAAGCCTTCCGGCACACCGGAAGGCTTGAAGACGCATCAGCAGTCTACCGCCTCGCGCCGGTAATAGTCTTTCCGGGGTATCGGTCATGACGATAGGCTCGGCCTGTCAAGGCGTTGGGGAGATCGCCGCTGGGGAGGGTGTCTTGAGTTTGCTGCCGCATGACCGGGTCCAAAGGACCATGGCCGTCGCCACGTTCGTGAACACGATCGGCAACGGCATGTACATGACCGTCATGGTCATGTACTTCACGCGATCGGTCGGTCTGCCGGCCTCGCAGGTGGGGCTCGGCCTCACCATCGCCGGGCTGTTCGGGCTGGCCGCGGGGGTTCCCGTCGGGCACTTGGCGGACCGGCGCGGACCGCGCGAGGTGAGCGTGGTGCTCGGGATGCTGGCCGGTGCGGTGATGGTGGCCTTCACCATGGTCCACACCTTCTGGCAGTTTCTCGCCGTGGCAGTCGTTGAGAACCTGGTCGCCTCCAGCAACCGGGCCGCGCGCGGGGCGATGATCGCGCGCTTCGGGGGCGAGGAGAAGGCGGTGTTCCGCGCGTATCTGCGCTCGGTCACCAACGTCGGGATCGCTTTGGGCGGCGTGGCCGGGGGGCTCGGCCTGGTCTTCGACACGCGCGCCTGGTACGTCGGGCTGATCGGATTCAATGCCCTGACGTTCGTGGTGTCCTCGGTCATCGCCTTGCGCGTGCCGCGGATGGAGCCGCTGCCGGTCCCGCATGGAGCTAACAAGTGGATCGCGTTGGGGGACCGGCGGTTCCTCACCTCCGCGGCGCTGATCGGCGTGATGAGCATGCAGTTCGAGGTGTTGCTGTTCGCCGCGCCGCTGTGGATCGCCAAGCTGGGGCACGCTCCGCGCTGGACCGTCGGCGCGGTGTTGGTGATCAACACGGTTCTGGTGGCGACGCTGCAGGTGCGCATGAGCCGCGGCGTGGACACGGTCGCCAAGGGCGTGCGGGCGACGGTGCGGTCCGGATGGATCTTCGCCGGGGCGGCGGTGTTGTTCGGCTCGATCGGCTGGGTACCGGCGTGGGCGGCGGTGGTGCTCCTTCTGGTCGCGGCCGCGGTGCACTCCATCGGCGAGATCGTGCAGCAGGCCGGGGTGTTCGAGCTCGGGTACGAGCTCGCCGCCGAGCACGCGCAGGGGCAGTACCAAGGGCTGCTCAGCATGGTGACCGGCGCTGCCATGTCGCTGGCGCCGGGCTTCTATGCGCTGGCGTGCGTCGACTGGGCACCCGCCGGATGGTTCGTGGTCGGGGCGGTCTTCGCGGTCGCCGGGTGTGCGATGCCGTTGGCCGTACGGATCCGACCGCCGGCGTTCTTGGCGGCGACCGAGGCGGCAGCGGCAGCGGCGGTGGCGGCGACAGTGGCGGCGGCGACACTACCGACGGCGGCACCAGCGGCGCCGATAGCCGTCGCGGAGGTACCGGCGGTCTGAGCCGGGCGCGCCGGTCGGGCTCGGCTCGGCACGTCCATCGGCCGGGCGCCGTCTGCTTGCGGACACCCTCGGCATCCGGTGCGATGATGCCCAGAACGCCTCAGATGGGGAGTCCGCATGGCTGCGTCCAAGACCGTCCTGATCACCGGCACGTCCACCGGCATCGGCCTGGCCGCGGCGGTCGGCGCCGCCCGCGCCGGCTGGGACGTCGTGGCGACGATGCGCGATCCGGGCAAGGCCGGCCGGCTGTTGGCCGAGGCCGGCGCGGTCGGTGCGGCCGGACGGATCCACGTCGAGCGGCTGGACGTCACCGACGCCGCCAGCATCGCGTCGGCTGTGGCGCGTGCGACGGCTGCGCACGACGGGTTGGACGCGGTCGTCAACAACGCCGGAGCGGGTGTGGTCGGGACCATCGAGGTCGGCGGCATGGAGCCGGTGCGCGCGGCCATGGAGGTCAACTATTTCGGCGTGGTCGAGGTGACCCGCGCGACGATGCCGCACCTGCGCGCGTCGAAGGGCCGGCTGGTCACGGTCACCAGCGTCGGCGGGGTGGTCGGGCAGCCGTTCAACGAGGCGTACTGCGCGGCGAAGTTCGCCGTCGAGGGCTTCATGGAAGCGCTGGCCTCGGTCGCGGCGGCGGTCGGCGTGCGGGTGAGCGTGGTCGAGCCCGGCGCGGTGGCCAGCGAGTTCGTCGCCAGCCAGCGGATCGACATCCCGGCGCTGGTCGCCGAGGCCGGTCCGTACGGCCCGGCGTTGCAGAGCTACATCGACCGCGCGCTCCAGTCCTTCGGCAACGCGCAGAGCGCCGAGGAGGCCGCCGCGACGGTCGTGGAGGTGCTGGAGGCCGAGGACCCGCCGTTCCGCGTCCAGACCTCGGAGTGGGCCCGCGGGTTCACCGCGAGCAAGCTGGCCGACGTCGACGGGTCGGCGGTGCAGGCGATGATGGCGCAATGGCTCGAGACGCGCTGACCTGCATTGTCATGAGGCTCCGGATCTGTCGGGGACAATGAAGGCATGCCAGGTGTTCTTCCCGACGGTGAACCCGTCCCGACCGACGGATCGCTGCCGCCGCAGGCCCTCGCTGAGCCCGAGTTGTCCCGCACGCCGCTCGCCTTCTACATCCACGTCCCGTACTGTGCCTCGCGCTGCGGTTACTGCGACTTCAACACCTACACCGCCTCCGAGCTCGGCGGCGGCGCCTCCCAGGCCACCTACGGCGCGACCGCGATCGAGGAGATCCGGTTGGCGCGCACGGTGCTCGGCGGCGCGGATCTGCCAGTGCAGACCGTCTTCTTCGGCGGCGGCACACCGACCATGCTTCCGGCGAAGGACCTCGTCGCGCTGCTCGGCGCGGTCCGTGACGAGTTCGGGCTGGCGCCGGACGCCGAGGTCACGACCGAGGCCAACCCCGAGTCGGTGAATCCGGCGTACCTGGCCGAGCTGCGGGCCGGCGGGTTCACCCGGATCTCGTTCGGGATGCAGAGCGCGCGTGAGCACGTGTTGCAGATCCTGGACCGGCGGCACACGCCGGGGCGGCCCGAGGCGTGTGTCCGCGAGGCGCGCGAAGCCGGCTTCGAGCACGTCAACCTCGACCTGATCTACGGCACGCCCGGCGAGAGCGACGACGACTGGCGCGCCTCGCTCGACGCCGCGATCGGCGCGGCTCCCGACCACGTTTCCGCGTACTCGCTCATCGTCGAGGACGGCACGCGCCTGGCAGCGCGCGTCAAGCGCGGCGAGCTGCCGATGATCGACGACGACGTGCACGCCGACCGCTACCTGATCGCCGACGAGAAGCTCGCCGCCGCCGGGTACTCCTGGTACGAGGTCTCGAACTGGGCCGCCGCGCCGCAGGGCCGTTCGCGGCACAACCTGCTCTACTGGACCGGCGCCAACTGGTGGGGCGTCGGTCCCGGCGCGCACAGCCACGTCGGCGGCACGCGCTGGTGGAACGTGAAGCACCCGAGCGCCTACTCCCAGCGCGTCGCCGCCGGGCAGTCCCCGGCGCACGCGCGCGAGGTCCTGGACGCCGAGGACCGGCGCGTCGAGCGGATCCTGCTGGAGCTGCGCCTGGATTCCGGCTGCGACATCGGCATCCTGAATCCCGCCGGACGCAAGGCGGCGATCGGCGCCGCGGCCGCCGGACTGCTCGATCCGCGGTCACTGGCCGAGGGGTCCGCGGTCCTTACCCTGCGGGGAAGACTGCTGGCAGACGCGGTTGTCCGGGACCTCGTCGACTGAGAAGATGCTTGCCATGAGCATCGCGCGCCCGGAGGCCGGCAGCGGCCTGCTGATCAGTGTCAACGTCGGGATGCCCCGCGATGTCGAGCTGAACGGCGAGGTCCAGCAGACCGCGATCTTCAAGCGCCCGGTCCCCGGCCGGGTGAAGGTCGCCGACCACCACATGGACGGCGACCGGCAGGCCGACCAGGTGAACCACGCCGGCGTGCACAAGGCGGTCTACGCCTACTCCCGCGAGGACCTCGACTTCTGGGCCGTCGAACTCGGCCGCGAGATCGAGGACGGATTCGTCGGCGAGAACCTGACCATCAGCGGCTACGACGTCAGCCACGCGGTGGTCGGCGAGCGCTGGCGGGTCGGCGGCGCCGAGTTCGAGGTGGCGCAGCCGCGGATCCCGTGCTGGAAGCTCGGGGTGCGCGCCGCGGACCAGAGCATGCCCCGCCGCTTCGAGCGGGCGCTGCGCCCCGGCGCGTATCTGCGCGTCCTCACCGAGGGCGACGTCGGCGCCGGCGACCAGGTCGCGGTGGCCTCGCGGCCGGCGCACGGGTTCACCGTCGCCGACGCCTCGCGGATCTTCCACCGCGACCGCGCCGAGGCGCCGCGGCTGCTGGAGGTCGCCGAACTGGCGCCGCCGTTGAAGAAGTGGGCGCGCAAGCGGCTCGGGCTGCCGCTGGATGACGCGGGAGAATCCGAGGCCTGATATAGAGGAAGGAAGCCAATGCATCGGGGATTTCTGATCGCGGTCGCGGCTGTCGGTGTTCTGACAGTGCAGGGCTGCGGATCCGGGACGCCGACCACGGCCTCCAACGCCTCGAGCACGCCCAGCGCTTTCAGCACGTCCAGCACGCCCAGCGCTTCCAGTACTCCCAGCACCTCCGCCTCAACGAGCACATCCGCCAGCTCGTCGTGCGCCGGGCTGGACGCCAAGATGGTGCCGCTCCATGGCGCCGCGTCCGGAACCACCTTCGCAGACCTCGTCGTCACCAACCACAGCACGACCGCCTGCACGCTGCCCGCGCAACCCGCGCTCGCGTACTTCAGCGCCACCCACAAGGCGTTGCCGGTCGAATTCAGTGCCAACCCGGACCTGAAGCCGTACAACCTTGCTCCGGGCGCCTCGGCCGCGATGGTCGTCGGCTACGGTAGCGCCGCCGATCCGCCCTGCGATGGCGCGATCGCCTTTGTACGCGTCGCATCGCTCGCCGGCGACCTGCCGTTCAGCGGCAGGACGAACTGCGTCCACGACACGACCTACGAAGAGGGCTGGGTCGCCGGGACCTACTCCGCGCCGCACTGAGGTCCCGGCCGTCGGTCAGACCTCAGCCCTCAGACCCCCGTCACGAAGTCGATCAGCTCCTCGACCCGGCCCAGCAACTCCGGCTCCAGGTCCCGGAAATCGTGCACCGAGCGCAGGATCCGCTTCCACGCCGCCGGCGTGTCCACCGGCCAGCCGAGGGCTTCGCAGACCCCTTCTTTCCACGGCTGGCCGCGCGGAATCCGCGGCCAGGCCTGGATGTCCAGCGCCGACGGTTTCACCGCCTCCCAGACGTCGATGTAGGGGTGGCCGACGACCAGCAGGTGCTCGGCGTACGGCGAGCGCATGGCCGCCTCGACGATGCGTGCCTCCTTCGTGCCGGGCACCAGGTGGTCCACCAGTACGCCCAGCCGGGCGTCCGGACCGGGACGGAATCCGTCGACGATCGCCGCCAGGTCGTCGACGCCTTCCAGGTACTCCACCACGACGCCCTCGATCCGGAGGTCGTCGCCCCACACCTTCTCGACCAGCTCCGCGTCGTGCCGGCCCTCGACGTAGATGCGGCCGGCGCGCGCCACCCGGGCTCGCGCGGCCGGGACGGCGATGGAGCCGGAGGCGGTCCGCTGCGGTGTCGCAGGACCCTGGGACGTGCGCGGAAAGACAAGCGCGACCGGGCGTCCGTCGATCCAGAACCCGGGTCCCAGCGGGAAGACGCGGTGCTTGCCGAGGCGGTCCTCCAGGGTGACCGTCGGGCCGCCGGGGGTCTTCTCGACCCGGATCACCGCGCCGCAGAAGCCGGTCTCGACGTCCTCGACCACGAGGTCGCGGACCGCTTCCACCTCCGTGGAGACCGGCCGGCGCCGGGCGGAGGCGAGGTCGGCGGTGTACTGCTTGCTGCGGATGTCGGGCTCTGGCACGCCCGCCAGATTACGGGAGCGCGCCGGTCAGTTGGGCGTAGCCGCGCTTGACCGCTTGGGCGAAGTGCGCGCCGTCCTCGATCGGCCAGGCGCCGGCGTCGACCGCGCGCTCGACCGGGACGCCGTCGCCGTGCAGGCGCCGGATCTCCGCGGCGACCCGGGTGACGAAATCCTGTTGCTCCTGAAGGAATGCGCGCCCGGCGGGGTCGCCGTGGCCGGGGATGAAGATCGGGTCCGCCGGGGCGAGTCCGGTGCGGTCAGCTAGGTCGGCAGGGCCGGTGAGGTCGGCGAGCGCGGTCAGCGTCGCGGGCCAGTCCAGCGGGAAGGAGTCCGTGCCGAACGCCACCGGACCGGACTGCTCGACCAGGTCGCCGCTGATCGCCACCGCCGCGTCCGGCAGCCAGACGACGAGATCGTTGTCGGTGTGGCCGCGGCCGACGTGGCGCAGTTCGGCGATCCGGCCGCCGAGGTCGAGCCGGTGCTGCCCGGCGACGAGGTGATCGGGTTTGCGGACCACCAGCTCGTCCAGCTTCGCCTGCCACTCCGGACCGCCCTCGCGCAGCAGGTATTCGCTGAACGTGGCGAACTCCGGGTCCTCGGGGTCGAAGTCGGGCATGTTCTCGTGTCCCCAGAAGGCCGCAGGCGGTTCCTGGTGCGGGATGTCGAAGGCTGCGTTGCCCCACATGTGATCGAAGTGGGTGTGCGTGTTGACGACCCAGCGCACCGGCAGCGGTGTGAGCTTCGTCAACTCCTCGCGCAGTTCCCGGCCCTCCTGCACGCTGCAGCGGGTGTCGGCGACCAGGACGCCGTCACCGCCGAGCACGGCGGTCACGGTGACGTTGACGGGGTCGAAGCGGCGGGTGAAGACGCGGTCGGCGGTCTCGGTCCAGGCACTCATGGCCCGATCCTGCCAGCCGTCGGCGGATCACCGCGGGTCAACGCGGGGCCGACGTCGGGACAGGTGAGCGCCGTGCCCCCTGACCGGCGGCTTCGACCTGGGCCGCATCGGATTGCGCACGGGGGGAAGGACCAAGAGCGGCTACACGCCGTTACACTGAAAGGAATGCCCTGGCACTCCACCTCGGTGAGTGCCAGGCGAGCGGCGATGAGGGGTCCGGCAGGGCCGGCCAGATGCGGAGGCGGGTGTGACGGCCGAAAACAAGCTCGACGAGCGCAAGCTCGACGTGCTCCGCGCCATCGTGCAGGACTACGTCGCCACCAGGGAGCCGGTCGGGTCCAAGGCCCTGGTCGAGCGGCACAACATCGGCGTGTCGCCGGCGACGATACGCAACGAGATGGCGGCGCTGGAGGACGAGGGGTACATCCACCAGCCGCACACCAGCGCCGGCCGGGTCCCCACCGACAAGGGCTACCGGCTCTTCGTGGACCGGCTCTCGCAGGTCAAGCCGTTGTCCGGGGCGGAGAAGCGGGCCATCCACACCTTCCTGGACGGCGCGGTCGACCTCGACGACGTGGTGGCCCGCACCGTGCGGCTGCTGGCCCAGATAACGCAGCAGGTCGCGGTGGTCCAGTACCCCTCGCTGAGCCGCTCGGCGGTCCGGCACGTGGAGCTGGTGCCGCTGACCCCCTCCCGGATCATGCTGGTGCTGATCACCGACACCGGCCGGGTCGAGCAGCGGATCGTGGACTGCGGCACCACCGTCCCGGAGGCCACGCTGGCCGACGTGCGGGCTCGGCTGAACGCCGAGGTGGGCTCGCGCGGGCTGAACGACGTCCCGACCCTGCTGGCCGACTTCGCCGAGCGCTTCGGCGCCGAGGACCGCAACTGGGTCGGGGTGCTGATCGCGACCCTGCTGGACGCGGTGGTCGAGCAGCGCGAGGAGCGGATCGTGATGGCCGGCACCGCCAACCTGGCGCGCTTCCGCCACGACTTCCCGGACACGGTGTACCCGGTCCTGGAAGCGCTGGAGGAACAAGTGGTGCTGCTGCGGTTGTTGGGTGAGGCGCAGTCTGGTCTCACCGTACGGATCGGGCACGAGAACGCGCACGAGGGTCTGATCACCACGTCGGTCGTGAGCACCGGATATGGTCGGGGGGAGAAGGACGTGGTCGCCCACCTGGGCGTCCTCGGGCCCACCCGGATGGATTACCCCGGCATGATGGGCGCGGTCACCGCCGTAGCCGCTTATGTGGGGCGCATACTGGCTGAGACTTAGTTCAATTAATCCGTGGCGCTTGCGCCTCCATCAGGGGCGGTGGCCGGGCGACGGGCGGGCGTAGCGTGTACTTAGGCAGTTTTTCCGGGCGGAATCAAGCGAGGGCATGTCGGTGTCGACGGATTACTACACGGTCTTGGGCGTACGGCGAGACGCCACTCAGGACGAGATCAAGAAGGCATACCGGCGCCTGGCCCGTGAACTGCATCCGGACGTCAACCCGGATCCGGGGACCCAGGAGCGGTTCAAAGAGATAGGCATGGCCTACGAGGTCCTGTCGGACCCGCAGAAGCGGCAGATGTACGACCTCGGCGGCGACCCGCGGGGCGCCGGCGGCGCCGCGGGCGGCTTCGCCGGCTTCGGCTTCACCGACATCATGGACGCGTTCTTCGGCGGGCAGACCTCGCGCGGGCCGCGCTCGCGGGTCCGCAAGGGCAACGACGCGCTGATCCGGATCGAGATCGAGCTGTCCGACGCCGCCTTCGGGTCGGCGCGCGAGATCACCGTGGACACCGCGGTGATCTGCGTGGCCTGCTCCGGCGAGGGCTCGGCGCCGGGCACCCACCCGGTCACCTGCGACATGTGCAACGGCCGCGGCGAGGTCTCCCAGGTCACCCGCTCGTTCCTGGGCCAGGTCATGACCTCCCGGCCGTGCCCGCAGTGCCAGGGCTTCGGCACGGTTGTCCCCTCGCCGTGCCCGGAGTGCAGCGGCGAGGGCCGGGTGCGCACCCGGCGCAAGCTGACCGTGAAGATCCCGCCGGGCGTGGACAACGGCACCCGGATCCAGCTCGCCGGCGAGGGCGAGGTCGGTCCCGGCGGCGGTCCGGCCGGCGACCTGTTCATCGAGATCGTCGAGCTGCCGCACCCGATATTCCAGCGGCGCGGGGACGACCTGCACTGCACGATGACGCTGCCGATGACCGCCGCCTCCCTGGGGACCAAGCTGCCGCTGGAGACGCTGGACGGGCCCGCCGAGATCGACGTGCGCCCCGGAACCCAGTCCGGGCACGCGATCACGCTGCGCGGACGCGGCATCCAGCACCTGCGGCGCGACGGCACCGGCGGGACCGGCCGCGGCGACCTCGTCGTGCACGTCGAGGTCAAGACGCCGTCGAAGCTGGACCCCGAGCAGGAGGAGCTGCTGCGCCGGTTGGCGAAGCTGCGCGGCGAGGAGCGTCCCTCCGGGGAGTTCGCGCCGGGGCAGCAGAAGCTGTTCTCGCGGCTGCGGGACGCCTTCAACGCCCGCTAGCGCACAGCACAACCTGATAGCAGCACAACGAGGCAGCAGCGCGGCACCACAGCAGAACACGGTCAGGACGCAAAGGAACCACGTGAGCACCGCACCGGTCTTCTTCTGGCAGGACACTGAGACGGCCGACCGCGGTGCTCGCGTGCGTCTGGACGGCGCGGAGGGGCGCCACGCGGCTCTGGTACGCCGGCTGACGGCCGGGGAGCGCGTGGACCTCGCCGGCGGCCAGGGCGTCGTCGCCGAGTGCGTGGTGGCGGTGGCGCACAAGGACTGGCTGGAGCTGGACGTCCGCGACGTGGTGCGCACCCCGGCGCCGGAGCCGCGCGTCACCGTCGTCCAGGCGCTGCCCAAGGGCGACCGCGGTGAGACCGCCGTGGAGACGATGACCGAGATCGGCGTCGACGCGGTGGTGCCGTGGGCGGCGAGCCGGTCGATCGTGCAGTGGAAGGGCGAGCGCGGCGAGAAGGCGCTGAACAAGTGGCGGGCGACGGCGCGCGAGGCGGCGAAGCAGTCCCGGCGCGCGTGGTGGCCGACCGTGAGGTCGCTGCATTCGACCGCCGAGGTGGCCGAACTGCTCGCCGGCGCGGACCAGGCGCTGGTACTTCATGAGGATGCTGAGACACCTCTGGCGGGTCTGGACGTGGTGCGTCAGGGCTCGGTGGTGCTGGTGATCGGTCCGGAGGGGTCGATCTCGCCCCAGGAGCTGGCGGCGTTCGAGGCGGCCGGCGCGCGGGCCTACAAGATGGGCCCGACGGTGTTGCGGACGTCCACGGCCGGGACTGCTGCGGCGACAGTGGTGCTGGCGAAGTCGGGCCGCTGGGGGTAGCGGCGCATCCTCGTCCGGATGGCGTAGTGAGCGACGCGGCGCAGTCCGCGAGGCGATCGACTGGTACTGCTCAACCACCCTGGTGCGCGCTGTGCGCGCACGCCGAGAGGAGCAGCCATGTCCGTGTTCTTGACGCTGAAGTTCAACGGGGATCCCAAGGCGCTGGAGCAGTACGCGAAGGACAACCCGGACGCATTGAAGAACGTCGTCGAGTCGGCGAAGGGCCACGGCCTCATCGCCCACCGCTTCTACGGCTCCGACGGGGACGGCGGCATGCTGGTGCTCGACGAGTGGCCCGACCGGCAGAGCTTCGAGGCGTTCTTCTCCGAGCAGCAGGCGGCGATCATGCCGATCATGCAGGCCGCCGGGGTGACGGGACCGCCGGAGCCCTCGTTCTGGCAGGAGCTTGACACCGGTGACGCCTATGGGTGGGGCGCCTGACCTTCGGCTCCATCGGCACTGTTAGCGCCATCGGCGCTGTCCGCACAGTCGGCGCCGTCGGCGCTACAGCCCCAGCCGCATGTGCCGGTTGGTGACCTCGTAGCCCAGGCTCCTGTAGAGCCGGTAGGCGGTCTCGTTGCTGCCGTGCACGTTCAGCGCGACGTGCACGGCACCGAGCGCGCGAGACGCCGCCGCGGCTGCCTCCATGATGGCGCGGCCGTATCCCTCCCCCTGGAACTCGTCTTCGACGTGGATGTCGTAGACGAACGCCTCCGTGCTGAAACCGGCGGCGCGTATCGCGACCCACAGTGCGCCGACCTGCCGCTCGGTGTCGGCGTCCCGGGCGGTCCACAGGTGCTGGCCGGGGGACGCCGGACCCGCGGGAAGCAGGTCCTGCACGACGTCCCACCCCTGCTGCTGAGCCGTCTCGATGGCCCAGTGGCCCTCGCCGACTTGGGCCAGCGCGTAGGCCGAGGCGACCTTGGTGCTCCACGGCCGGTATTCGTCAGGTGTCATCGGGTCCAGGCGGACGTGCCTGGTGGGCTTCGTCGTCATGACGCCCGAAGATACATCCGCCGCCGCGCTATGAGCGCTTCAGCGTGTGCTTCACCTTGCGGCCCACCCGCTTCACCACCGGCTTGGCCTTCGCCGACACCGCCGACGGGCTGGCCTCGCGCTTCACGGCGGCGGTCAGGGCGGCGCGGCGGCGTGCCGAGCGGGACGCCAGGCCGTCCCCGGCGGCGATGCGCGCGAGCAGCGCGGCGGTCGCGGCCTCGATCCGCGGGTCGGCGAAGCCCTCGCGGCCCAGCGCCATCGGCCAGAAGAAGGTGCCGGCGTCGAAGACCCACGCGCCGCTGGGCTTGCGGTGCAGGACCGTCTGCTGCTCGCGGGTCTGGTCGGCGCCGTCGGTGTAGGGGGAGCGGGCCAGGACGGTGAACTCGGTCCCGTCAGCCTTCTGATACTTCTCGTGGACCGCGTCCGCCTCGCCGCCGACCAGGCCGGGGAACGCCTCGCCCGCTTTCACGCCGGCCGCCTGCCAGAACCAGTGGTCGGCGTTCGCGACCAACAGCGGGGCGTCGCCCTTGACCAGGCTAACGTACTGCGCGCCCAGCAGTTCCTGCTCGGGCAGCCGCAGGTCGCGCCACATCACGGTCTGTCCGGGGCGCTTGGTCTTGACCGGGTCCTGGCGCGACTTGAAGCAGGTGATCGTCGTGCCCTCGTAGCGGATGTGCCAGTAGACGTTGTTCGCCTGCAGGAACACCGTCGAGACGCCCGAGTCCTGGGCTTTCACGAGGGTTCTGCGCATCCCCGCCGACCAGTACTCGTCGTGGCCGGGGAAGATCAGACCCTTGTAGTTCAACGGGTCGACGCGGCCCTCGTCGAGGTCGGCGCTCGTCGCGTACTCCATCTCATAGCCCTGACGCTCAGCCCAGACGACGAAGTCGTGGACGCGCTCGGCTTCGCGCGGCATGCCGGTCAGCTCGTAAGGGCGCAGGAAGGAGACCGAGGAGGCGCGCAGCTTGCTGCTCTGCTCGCCGTCCTCGTCGAAGCCGTAGTACAGGTTCTTCCCGCGGGCGTTGTCGAACGGGTACATGTTGTACGCCTGATAGCAGGCGAAGGGCACGACCACGAGCCAGCTCGCGCGGCGTCGCAGATCGCGGACGGCGAAGGGCACGTAGTTGGCGCCGTCGGCGGCCCGGAGCACCGCGAGGTACGCGCCGGACTTCCAGTCCGCCGGCACGTTCAGCCGCCACGCCGGCTCCCACAGGCAGGTGACCATCCCGGTCTCAGGGTCCGTCACCGGCTCGGGCTGCGGGACGACGGCGACCGGCTCGCTGCTGCCGAGCAGCGCCGTGCGGTGGTCCTCATAGGCGCCGACCCGATAGATCTCGACGGTGATCTCCTGCGGCGCGGCCACCGAGATGTGGAAGTCCACTGACTCCCCGGGGGACACGGCGGTGGCCGACGCGTAGCCCTTGACCGCCGCCTGGGCGTCGTCGCTCAGCTCCGGGACGTCGGGGGCGGTGCCGATCGCGGCGGCGGACGGGGCGAAACCGTCGAGGAGGCGCATGGTGCCGTAGCCTATCGCCGGAAAAGCCCCCACCAACGGGGCGCCCGAGGAGGACATGATGGCCGACGGCCAACCCCAACCCGACTGTCTCTTCTGCAAGATCGTGGCCGGCGAGATCCCGGCGACGGTGGTCCGCGAGACGGACCTCACGCTCGCCTTCAAAGACATAAACCCGCAGGCTCCGGTCCACGACCTCATCGTCCCGCGCGCGCACTACGCCAACGCCGCCGAGCTCGCCTTCGGCGCGCCCGAGCTGGCCGCCGCCGTGCTGCTCGAGGCGCGCGAGGTGGCGAAGACGGAGGGGATCGCGGACGGCGGCTACCGCGTGGTGTTCAACACCGACGCGCATGCCGGGCAGACGGTGTTCCATGTGCACGCGCACGTGCTCGGCGGTGACTTCCTCGCGCACTTCGGGACCTGAGGACCGCGGCGCCGGAGCAGCTTCCTGAGCGACCTCTGACTACCGGGGCGCCGGGGCAACTCCCTGAGTCACTCCCGGCGCATCTCGGTACCTGAGCAACTCCCTGAGCAACTCCCTGAGCAACTCCCTGAGCAACTCCCTGAGTAGCTCCCGGCGGCTGCCGCACAGCCTCCCGCGCCTGTCCTGCACGCGCACTATTTCGCGCAGGGCAGGCGCGCGGCCTTCTCGCGCCACGTCGGGCCCGAGGAGACCACCCCGACCGGCGTCCCCAGCGCCTCCTCGATGACGTCCGGCCAGTCGCGCTGGTCCCGCGGACCGTCGTCGTACACCGGCGTGCACGACGACACGGTCTTCGTCAGCAGCCGCTGATAGTCCAGGTCCGGCATCAGGCTGCGCGGCAGCTTCTCCATCGCCGGCACGTCCGCCGAGGCCTGATAGGCCCGGCACAGGCGCCGGCCGTCCGCCCGGGCGTCCGCGTGCGTGACCACCAGCGCGTCGGCGCCGCCGCACACGTCGAGCGCGTAGCGATGCGCCACCGCGTCGAAGTGCCCGATCCGGAACGCCCCCTGCCACGTTCCGGTCTCGTTGTGCGGCTCCGGCAGGTGCGGGGCCAGCGCCGCGTCCTCGGGGACGAACGGCCCGGCGCCGTGCCGGGTGCTGTAGGTGCGGACCACGCCGAGGCGCGCCGCGTTGCCGGTCTCCTGGCCGGACTCCTTCAGCAACTCCTCGGCGTTGGCGAAGGTGGTCGTCGACCAGGTCGTGTGCGGGTGGAAGCCGTACCACTCGTCCAGCAGCACGCCCTGCGCGCCTTCGAAGACGCAGGGCCCGGAGTCCAGGAGCGCGGCGAGGTATCCGCTGCACTCCTCGTCCACGATCCGCACGCGCTGAGCGAACGCCTGGTAGACGTCCGCGCAGAACTCCGGACTCGGCAGGTCCGCCGGCAGCCGCAGCCCGGACAGCTCCAGATCCGCCGCGATGCGGGCGCGCAGTGCTGTCAGCTTCCTGACCAGCGTCGCGCGGTCCCGGCAGTCGCCCACGCGCGGTGGCTTATCGGGCGAGACGGCCAGGGAGAAGGAGACCGTCTCGCCGATCCCCATGCCGCAGGTCCCGTGGCGGGCCGACCCGGGGGTGCGGTCCCGGGCCGATTCGCGCACGCGGTTCGCGGCACGGTGGTAGGGGGTGGTGATCAGCGCGCGGGAGTCCGCCGACAGCAGGGCGAACGGGTTGCCGATGCCGAGTTCGGCCAGGTGCGCGGCCTCGGCGGCGAGGGCGAACGGCTCCACGAGCATGAAGCGGGACAGGTGCGTCGGCACGCCGTGGAACGTGCCGGCGCCGAACTGCGCGAAGGTGTGGTGGCGGCCGTCGGGGGTGATCACGTTGTGCCCCGCCTGCGCGCCGCCGTTGAAGCGGATGACGGCGCGGATCCGGGAGGCGGCGCGGGGTTCGGCGTGTCCGGGGGAGCAGAGCCAGTCCACGGTCGAGCCCTTGCCGGCGTCGCCGTATCCGAGGTCCACCACGATCGCGTGCTTCATGCCGATCAGGTCCATTGCGGGGTGCTCTCTGGAGGGAAGGTGCTCTTCTACCAACGGCTTTCGGGGCGGTTGTCGTACCCGGAGTCATACGAATAGTCAGCGCCCTGGGACCGCAGGTACCGCACCGCCGGGTCCGCGGTGGTGTGGTGCCGGCTGGGGCGGCGGCCACTGCGACGGGTGTCCAGGCCGCCCAGCGCGCGCTCCACCGAGCCGCCCGCACGCGATCCCACGTCGCGCAGGTCCTCCAGACCGCCGTCGAGGTCGATGCGGTCCTCGGCCAGGCCGATGGTCAGCGCGATGGTCTCACAGACCGCGTCGAGGTCGTCGAGCTGGATGACGTTCTGGCCGAGCAGGGCGCGCCAGGCGCCGAGAACCTCGTCGTTGCCGACGTAGGAGGAGCCCTCCGGGAGGATGTAGTAGACGTCGAACTTGCGGGTCAGGTCGCGGACCACGTCCTCGATCGGGACGGTCGCCGAGCCGCCGCGGCCGCCACGCCCGGGGCGCTCGGCGCGGCCGGCCTGGCCGCCCCGGCCGGCGCTCGGTCCGAGCAGGCGCGAGACCTGCTGGGGGTTGACGTTCGGGTAGGGCATCTCGTCGCCGATGATGAACAGGTAGCCGCGCTTGCCGCGCTTGTCGTGGCAGTCCAGCGCGGTGTGGTGGGCCATGAAGTACATCGCCAGCTCGTAGGACTCGCGCATCTGCCCGCCGCCGCCGCCCTCCAGGACGATGTCGCCGAGCTGATCGTCCATGCGGTTGTCGGACTCGAACTGCCCGACCTGCAGCGGCACCCGGTCGGAGTAGGCGTCGCCGATCGCGCCGAACATGATCTGCGGGTGGTCGACGTAACCCTTGCGCAGCAGCAGGCCGTGCAGGTCGCCGAGCTTGGTCTGGAGCACCCGGGGGACCCCGCCCATGGAGCCGGTGACGTCGAACAGCACGGAGATGGCCAAGGAGGTCGGGTGCTCGGCGCTGTCCCGGCTCTCGCGGACGCCGACGCCGTACGGCTCAAGGTCGGGGTGGGCGCGCCACTGGTTGCGCGGGGTGCGGCTGAGCACCCGGTCGTTGTAGTCGAAGGCGCTGCGGCCGCTGGCCTTGCGGTAGGCCTCCGCCGCCTCGTATGCGTTGTAATCCCAGCGTCCGCTGCCCATGGCCATCGCCTTCTCAAGGTCGTCTCCGGTTATCGTCCATCTGACGATAACGGCTCTGAGACTAGCATAGCGTCAGGATGACGAAAAGGGGTGGCGGGCAAAATCTCCCGCCCTGGTCGCGGGGGTGCGGGCTAGCATGGAGGCGACACGGAGACAGGAGAGTGATCAAAGGCCGTACGGCCGTTCCTATGGCAGACAACACCGCACCGCGCTCGGGCAAGGGCCGCCAGTCCTCCGCCGCGGACCGCACCGGGAGGGCGGCCGGAGCAGGCCGCGCGGGGGCGAACGGGGCAGCGCCGTCCTCCGGAACCTCAGGGACCCCCAGGACCGCCGGCGGCGCAGCGCGTCCCGGCCGCGCCGAGGAGGTCGCCCCGGGCGTCGTCCAGGCCAAGATCGAAATACCGTCCGGACACCCCCTGGTCTCCGTCTTCGGCGCCGGCGACGGCCTGCTGAGGGTGATCGAGAAGGCGTTCCCCGGCGTCGACATCCACGCCCGCGGCAACCAGGTCACCGTCGCCGGGAGCCAGGGCGAGGTCGGACTCGTCGAGCGGCTCTTCGAAGAGATGCTCCTGATGCTCCGCACCGGCGCGCCGCTCACCGAGGACGGTGTCGAGCGCTCCATCCAGATGCTGCGCAGCGGCGAGGCCGACGTCGACGGGCAGCGCCCCGCCGAGGTGCTGACGCAGAACATCCTGAGCAACCGCGGCCGCACCATCCGTCCCAAGACGCTGAACCAGAAGAACTACGTCGACGCCATCGACCGCAACACGATCGTGTTCGGCATCGGCCCGGCCGGTTCCGGCAAGACCTACCTGGCCATGGCCAAGGCGGTGCAGGCCCTGCAGAGCAAGCAGGTCAACCGCATCATCCTGACCCGCCCGGCGGTCGAGGCCGGGGAGAAGCTCGGGTTCCTGCCCGGGACGCTGTACGAGAAGATCGACCCCTATCTGCGGCCGTTGTACGACGCGCTGCACGACATGATCGATCCGGACAGCATCCCGCGGCTGATGGCGGCCGGGGTGATCGAGGTGGCTCCGCTGGCATATATGCGCGGCCGCACGCTCAATGACGCGTTCATCATTCTCGACGAGGCGCAGAACACCTCGCCCGAGCAGATGAAGATGTTCCTCACGCGCCTGGGCTTCGGCTCGAAGATCGTGGTCACCGGCGACATCACCCAGGTCGACCTGCCCGGGGGGACCGAGTCCGGGCTGCGGGTCGTGCGCAATATCCTGACCGGCGTGGAAGACATCCATTTCGCCGAGCTGACCAGCGCCGACGTGGTACGGCACCGGCTGGTGGGGGACATCGTCGACGCGTACGGGCGCTTTGACGCCCGGGGTGGGGACGCCAAGAGGAAGAGGCACTGACCCCATGTCGATCGACATCGCCAACGAGACCGACTACGGCACCGAGCAGGGCGTGGACGCCGAAGAGCTGGTCGGGGTGGCCCGGTACGTGCTGGGCGAGATGGGCATCCATCCGATGGCCGAGCTGTCCATCCTGCTGGTGGACACCGCCGCGATGGAGCAGCTGCACATCCAGTGGATGGACGAGCCGGGTCCGACCGACGTGCTCTCCTTCCCGATGGACGAGCTGCGCCCGGCGCGCGCCGAGGACGACAACGAGCCGGTCCCGGGCCTGCTCGGGGACGTCGTGCTGTGTCCGGAGGTGGCCGAGCGGCAGGGCAAGGACGCCGGCCACTCCACCGCCGAGGAGCTGCGGCTGCTCACCACGCACGGGATCTTGCACCTGCTCGGCTACGACCACGCCGAACCCGAGGAGGAGGCCGAGATGTTCGGCCTGCAGAAGCAGTTGCTACGAGGATGGAAGGCCAGGTCCGGCGCTCGATGAGCGGTCATAGACATCGGCAGGGCACTCCTTCCGGCGGCGGGAGCGCCGCATGAGTGTCCTGCTGTTCTGGGAGATCGTCGCCGTCGTGGTCCTGGTCGCGGTCGCGGGGTTCTCCGCCTGCGCCGACGCCGCGCTGTCCCGGGTGTCCCGGGTGCGGGCCGCCGAGCTCGTCGCCGACGGCGTGCCGCGCGCGGCCCGGCTCAAGCAGCTGGTCGACGACCCGGCCCGGGTGCTGAACCTGGTCCTTTTACTGCGCGTGGCCTGCGAGATCGCGGCGACCGTGCTGGTCACCGTGCTGTTCATGCGCCGGATCGACGGCGCCTGGGGCGCCGGGTTCGCCGCGATCGGCGTGATGATCGCGGTGTCCTACATCTTCATCGGCGTGATGCCGCGCACCATCGGCCGGCAGCACTCGGTGCGGGTGGCGCTGCACTTCGCCGGCCCGCTGGCGCTGCTGACCACGGTCCTGGGCCCGCTGGCGCAGCTGCTGATCGCGGTCGGCAACGCGGTGACGCCCGGCCGGGGCTTCCGCGAGGGCCCGTTCGCCTCCGAGGCCGAGCTGCGCGCCCTGGTGGACCTCGCCGAGGCGAACAGCGTCATCGAGGACCAGGAGCGCCGCATGGTGCACTCGGTCTTCGAGCTCGGCGACACGCTGGTGCGCGAGGTGATGGTCCCGCGCACCGACATGGTGTTCATCGAGCGGCACAAGACCCTGCGCCAGGCGCTGTCGCTGGCACTGCGCAGCGGCTTCTCCCGCATCCCGGTGGTCGGCGAGAACGCCGACGACGTGGTGGGCATCGTGTATCTCAAGGACCTGGTCCGGCGGATCCACGAGCATCCGAGCGGGGAGACCACCGAGCTGGTCGAGTCCGCGATGCGCGACCCGGTCTGCATCCCGGACAGCAAGCCCGCCGACGAGCTCCTGCGCGACATGCAGGCCGGCCACATCCACCTGGCCGTGGTGATCGACGAGTACGGCGGCACCGCCGGACTGGTCACCATCGAGGACATCCTGGAGGAGATCGTCGGGGAGATCGCCGACGAGTACGACGTGGAGCGCCCCTCGGTCGAGCACCTGTCCCCGGACGCGGCCCGCGTCACCGCGCGCCTCGGCGTGGACGAGCTCGGCGACCTGTTCGGCGTGGACCTGGAGGACGACGACGTGGAGACGGTCGGCGGCCTGATGGCCAAACGGCTCGGCCGCGTCCCGATCCCCGGAGCCCAGATCGAAGTGGAGGGACTACGCCTCACCGCCGAGTCCCCAGAGGGCCGCCGACGCCGGATCGGGACCGTGTTGGTGAAGCGCGTTCCGCAGGACGACGCCTGACACGTCCCGGGTAACCAGGCGGCGAACCCACCCCGGACATGGGCTATAGTTTTCTTCGTCGCCGGGGAAACCCGGCAGGCGAATGCGGATGTGGCTCAGTTGGTAGAGCATCACCTTGCCAAGGTGAGGGTCGCGAGTTCGAATCTCGTCATCCGCTCAGAGTGAAGGCAGAGGACCCCGGAGAAATCCGGGGTCCTCTGCTGTTTTCCAGTAGATCCTGGTGTCTTTGGAAAGCGTCTATCACTATCGCGAGCAATGGAAGAACTACCGCTCGACCGAGCAGCTGCTCGGTCGCGAGAAGATATTCTTCCTCACTCGCATTGATCGTCGAGCGGGTCGAGGGTGCCATCGCCGCCGAGAACTCCGCGACGCTGAGTGTGATGACGCTCGCGCCCGAGGATGCCGTGGTGTTTCGGTAGCGTTGGACCATGACCGATTCCCAGCTGGATCCCGAGAACGCCAAGCTCCACACCCTCGCCAAGGCGCAGCGGGCGCGCAACGGCGCGGCCGAGGGCGCGGCGCTGCGTGACGAGACCGGACGTACCTATGTCGCGACCACTGTCGAGCTGCCGGCGTTGAAGCTCTCGGCGTTGCAGACCGCGGTCGCGATGGCGGTCGTCAGTGGGGCGCGGGCGCTGGAGGCGGCGGTGCTGGTCACCGAGGAGAAGAAGTTCCGGCAGGAGGATTTGGACGTGGTCGCCGACCTCAAGGGTGCCGGGGCGCCGCCGCGGTTGTTCCTGGCGGACCCGAAGCTCTGAGGCGAAGGTCTGCCCGGAGCTCTGCCCGGAGCTCTGTCCGGAGCTCTGATCGGCGGCTCTGATCGGCGGGTCGGACCGGACCTGGAAGCGGTCCGGGCAGCGGCGCGCCCGGAGTGAGGGAGAATGGTCCCCATGACGAGCAGCGCGAGTGGACGATCCCGGTCCCGCCAGGCGGCGAACGCCGAGGCGGCGAAGAAGAAGGCCGAGCGCGTCAAGCGCAGCCAGCAGCTCGCCGAGAAGCGCGTCACCTCCGACCGGGTCCGTGACACCGAGCCGGCGCCGACCGCCTACGGCCGCGGGGTCCGGGACGACTCGCCGCCGCGCGATGAGTTCCCCGAGGACTTCCGCGCCGGGTTCGCGTGCTTCGTGGGGCGTCCCAACGCGGGCAAGTCGACGCTGACCAACTCGGTCGTGGGCGCGAAGGTGGCGATCACCTCCGGGCGGCCGCAGACCACCCGGCACACCGTGCGCGGCATCGTGCACCGCGACGACGCGCAGCTGGTGCTCGTCGACACCCCCGGGCTGCACAAGCCGCGCACCCTGCTCGGCGCGCGCCTGAACGACGAGGTGCGCGCCACCTGGAACGAGGTGGACGTCATCGGGTTCTGCGTGCCCGCCGACGAGAAGATCGGTCCCGGCGACCGCTTCATCGCCGCCGAGCTCGCGCAGGTCCGCCGGACCCCGAAGATCGCCATCCTGACCAAGACCGACAAGGCCGCCAAGGAGTTCATCGCCGAGCAGCTGCTGGCCCTGATGGAGCTGGGCCGCGAGGTCGGCATCGAGTGGGCCGAGGTGATCCCGGTCTCCGCCGTCCGCGACGAGCAGATCCAGCTGTTGGAGGACCTGCTGGTGAAGCAGCTCCCGCAGTCCCCGCCGCTGTACCCGGGCGGGGAGCTGACCGACGAGCCGGAAGAGATCATGGTCGGCGAGCTGGTCCGCGAGGCCGCGCTGGAAGGCGTGCGCGACGAGCTGCCGCACTCCCTGGCCGTCACCGTCGAGGAGATGACGCTGCGCGAGGGCCGCCCCGCCGACCGTCCGCTGCTGGACGTGCACGCGACCCTGTACGTCGAGCGCCCGAGCCAGAAGGCGATCGTCATCGGCCACCGCGGCGAGCGGCTGCGCGACGTCGGCTCGCAGGCCCGCCGGCAGATCGAGGCGCTGCTGGGCACCCCGGTGTTCCTGGACCTGCACGTGAAGGTCGCCAAGGACTGGCAGCGCGACCCCAAGCAGCTGGCCAAACTCGGCTTCTGAGTTCGTGTCCTGACTTCTTCTCAGGGTTCGTATTCCACTCCCCGACCGACGGCGCGCTGATGGACCGGCAACCGCCGCGTATCAGAACCCTGCGTTCAGTTCTTCTCGTTCGCCCCGAACGCTCGCGCGCCGTCGATGACCTCGCCCCGGAACTTCATCTCCACGATCAGCACGTTCTCCCGGATCCGCATCAGCTCGCCGGTGGAGATCTTGTGCATCTCGAAGTAGTTCACCAGGTGGTCGAACAGCGCCTTGCGCAGCCGTTGCAGGATGTCGCGCGCGTCGGCCTCCTCCTGGTACTGGATCTTCGCCGGGTCCATGGTCCAGCGGCGCAGCGAGGTGCGGGCGCCGCGGTCCGGCATGCGTCCCGAGCGGATGCCGCGCAGGATGTCCAGGCGGGCGCGCAGGCGCAGGCGGCGGATGACGAAGCGGATCACCGGACCGCTCCAGGCCTCGGTCAGCGCGGCGGGCAGTTCCATCAGCGCGTACCAGCGCGCGTGGGCTCGCAGACCGCCGAGTGAGCGGGGCAGCGCGCCGCCGACGGTGGTGTACTTGCCCGCCAGCGGCGCGGCGATCGCCGAGGCTATCTCCAGGGATATGCGCTCGTGCTGCTCGCGGAGGCGGACGTGCATCGAGACCACCAGGTTGCCGCCGTGCCGGATCGCTTGCAGGGTCAGGTAGGTCTGCGCGCGGTCGCCGGGGTCGTTGATGCCGGCGGAGTAGATCAGGGCGTGCGCCTGGCGGGAGGGCCGGGCCTCCTTGCCGCCGGGCCACAGGCCCGCGACGCCGTTGGCCGCGTCGCCGCGGACGAACAGGTTGCTGACGATCGTCAGGTCCCGCACCCCGCTGTCGCGGCTCATCTCGTTGCGCAGGTACAGGTGCAGGTCGGTGGCGTCGACGTGGTGGGTGTCCTTCGTGCCGGCGCCCTCGACGTAGGCCGGGACCAGGACCAGCGGGAGGTGCACCATGACCTTGTCGTCCACCAGCTCGCCGAAGCCGGCGAACGGCGTCGGGGAGGCCGCGGCGTAGCAGACCACGTTCGAGCCCTGGTCGGCGACGATCTCGCCGTGCACGTCCGGGGGCAGCGGCGGCGCCGAGGCCAGCGGGGAGGCCGAGGTGCGCAGCAGCGCGAAGGCGGAGTGGACGCGGATCCAGCGCGCGGCGGTCGCCACCGTCCAGGCCAGCGCGCCGACCGAGCCCAGGCCGCAGGCCACGCCGAACAGCGCCGGCAGGAAGTCCTTGGTGCCCCGGGTGACCAGCAGCGGACCCGCGACGCAGAACACTGCCAGCAGCCAGCACGCTAGCAGCGCCCAGTCCCGGCGCCGCCGGATCCGCAGCGAGTGCTCGGCGTGCTGCAGGATCGAGGGCAGGTTCAGCCCGACCGGCGGCCCGATCGCGGAGAAGCCGGTGCCGAGCAGAAGCTCCTCTGCCTCGCGCGCGAAGGCCATGTCCCAGTACGTCTGCGCGCACAGCGTGCGGGTGGTCGCGTCCAGCGGGGCGACGGGCAGGTCGGCCACGCTGTGGTCCTCCCTCTGGCGAATTCTGCTCCGAGCACTGCCTCAGAGTCACTGATGCAGAATTCTGATATTAGAGGTCAAACTGCCAGGAGGACCAGTTCTCGGCCATCTCGTAGCCCATCGCCTCGTTCACCCGGACCATCGGCGCGTTCTGCGCGTCGTTCCAGGTCGAGATGGTCGTCAGATGCGGCTCGTGGGTCAGCAGATGGAGCGCGAGCGCTGTTTTGAGGCGCAGGCCCAGGCCGTGGCCGCGGAACTTCGCCGGGACGCCGGTGTTGCCGACGTCGGCCATCCGGAAGTCCGGCAGGACGAGCACCTCGTGGAAGCCGCCGATCTCGCCGTCCTGGGTGAGCGCCGCGGCGATGTACATCTGCGGGCCCGACGCCAGAATGGCGGCCTCGGTGCGCCGGCGCCGGTCGACGTCCGGCGGCGCGTGTTTGAACTCCAGGTCCCCGTGCGGGGCGTCGCGCATCGCCTCGTACGCCTCGATCAGCGCGGGCAGCAGGTCCTCCGGTGTCGGGATCGTCCAGATCTCGAAGCGGTAGTGCGCGTTCTTCTCCGACGGCGCCGCCCACGCGGCGTATTGGGCGCGGTCGATCGCGGTCAGGTCCACCTGGCGGCGGCAGTCGGCGGCGAGCACGCGGCCGCCCGCGGCGCTGTGGAGCGGCTCGTAGCCGGAGAACTCGCTGGAGTCCAGCACCAGCCGCACGGCGCCGCGGCTGCGGGCGTACTCCTTGGACGCCTCGATCAGCGGCCCGGTGACTTCGGCCCGATCCTGGGCGGCGATCCGCAGGTCGCCGTAGACCAGGTCCGGGTTGATCTCGACGTCGTGGGCCAGACAGCCGTAGCCGGCAGCGCGGTCCCCGTCGTAGGCGACCAGGCAGGTGGTGTCCCAGTTGGCGCGCGGCATCATGAGCCTGCGCAGGTAGGACGCGGTGGGCTCGGGATGCCGCGGCAGGTCAGTGGCCGTGGCGGCGCGCAGGAGCGGAAGCAGCGTGGACACCGTGTCCGCACCCGCGGGGTCGAGGTTTCGGATCGTGATGCTCACCGTCGCGATGCTAGGCAGAACCCGCGTTCGCGGCGATCGATTTTCGTCCGGGTCAGGAGTGCACCGACACCCCGACCTCCCGCCACGCCGCCGCGACCGCGTGCGCCTGCTGCGACCGGCGGCCGAAGCGGGATTCGGCGGCGTGCACGGTCGCGGTGCCGAAGGTGGCGAAGGTCGAGGCGGCCGGGAGCATGGGGGAGGTGAGCACGTCGTACCAGACCGCGCCGGCGCCCTCCCAGGACCTGCCGCCGATGGCGGTGGCCGCCAGGTAGAAGGCGCGGTTGGGGATGCCGGAGTTGATGTGCACGCCGCCGTCGTCGTCGGTGGTGTCGACGTAGCCTGACATCGCCGCCGGCTGCGGGTCCTTGCCCAGGTGGGGGTCGTCGTAGGCGGTGCCCGGGTCCTTCATCGAGCGCAGGGCGGCGCCCTGGACCGAGGGCCGGAACAGGCCGGCGCCGATCAGCCAGTCGGCGTCGGCGGCGTCCTGGCCGAGCTGGTACTGCTTGACCATCGAGCCGAAGCAGTCGGACACCGACTCGTTCAGCGCGCCGGACTGGCCGCGGTAGACGAGGTTCGCCGTGTACTGCGTCACGCCGTGGGTGAGTTCGTGGCCGATGACGTCGACCGCGCCGGTGAAGCGGCCGAACACCGCGCCGTCGCCGTCGCCGAACACCATCTGCGAGCCGTTCCAGAAGGCGTTGTCGTACTGCACGCCGTAATGGACCGTGCCCTTCAGCGGCAGGCCCTGGCCGTCCACCGACCAGCGGTTGTAGACCTTCAGATAGAAGTCGAAGGTCGCCCCGAGCCCGTCGTAGGCCTCGTCCGCGCCCGGGTCGCCGGTGGCCGGCCCGTCCTCGGCGCGGACCTGCGAGCCCGGCAGGTGCTCGGTGTCGTGGTCGTCGAAGATCGCGCGGTCGTCGCGGCGCTCCACGCCGGTCGGCGGCGCCAGGTGCCGCTCGCCGACCCAGGGGACCGCGCCGCGGGTCAGGCGGTGCCGGACGTCGAGGGTCAGCGTCCGGCGCGCGGCGTCCGCGGCGTGCAGGCCGGAGCCGGCCAGGCGGGACAGCAGGTGTGGCGGGACGATGCCGCAGAAGGTAGCCCTCGTCATAGCGGTAACTATGGCCGGATTCGTTATCTTGGTCACAATTGTGATGCAGAGCGGCAGCTGTGATTACGCTGAACGAGTGATGCGGAAGGTGTCTCGGATCACGGACACGAAGTGCGCCCGTTGAGACGGTCGGGATACAGTCGCAACGCTATGTGCAACTCCTGCCTGTGCGGCCTGCTCCTTCTTAGCAGCCGCGGCGAGGGCCTGTAAGAACCGAAACAGGCCGGCTCCCTCGTCGCGGCAGTTCGTGTTTCCGCCGTCGGCCGTCCCCTTCGTAGGACACACCAGGGAGTCTTGAGCACGATGCGAGTACAGCCGCAACTGCCCTCCGGCATGCCGATCCACAAGTACGTCCCGTTCGCGCCGATCGCGCTGGCCGACCGCACCTGGCCCACGAAGGTCGTCGACCGGGCTCCGCGCTGGTGCGCGGTGGACCTGCGCGACGGCAACCAGGCGCTGATCGACCCGATGTCCCCGGCCCGCAAGCTGAAGATGTTCGAGCTGCTGGTGGCCATGGGCTACAAGGAGATCGAGGTCGGGTTCCCGGCCGCGTCGCAGACCGACTTCGACTTCGTCCGGCAGATCATCGACGAGGGCCGGATCCCCGACGACGTGGTGATCCAGGTCCTGACCCAGGCCCGCGAGGAGCTGATCGAGCGGACCTTCGAGTCCGTGCGCGGCGCCAAGCAGGCCATCGTGCACCTGTACAACTCCACCTCCACGCTCCAGCGCCGGGTGGTCTTCGGCCAGGACACCGCCGGGATCACGCAGATCGCGGTGAACGGCGCCAAGCTGTGCCAGAAGTTCTACGAGGCGATGCCCCCGCGCGCCGACGGCACCCGCACGGACATCTACTTCGAGTACTCGCCGGAGTCCTACACGGGCACCGAGCTGGAGTACGCCGTCGAGGTCTGCGACGCCGTCACCGAGGTCTGGCAGCCCACCCCGGACCGCAAGGTGATCATCAACCTGCCGGCCACCGTGGAGATGGCCACGCCGAACGTCTACGCCGACTCGATCGAGTGGATGCACCGCAACCTGGAGCGCCGCGACTCCATCGTGCTCTCGCTGCACCCGCACAACGACCGCGGCACCGCCGTGGCCGCCGCCGAGCTGGGCTACCAGGCCGGCGCCGACCGCATCGAGGGCTGCCTGTTCGGCAACGGCGAGCGCACCGGCAACGTGTGCCTGGTGACCCTGGGCCTGAACCTGTTCTCCCAGGGCGTGGACCCGCAGATCGACTTCTCCGACATCGACGAGGTGCGGCGCACCGTCGAGTACTGCAACCAGCTGCCGGTCCACCCGCGCCACCCCTACGGCGGCGACCTGGTGTACACCGCCTTCTCCGGGTCCCACCAGGACGCGATCAAGAAGGGCTTCGAGCACCTGGAGCGGGACGCCGCGGCGGCCGGAAAGACCGTCGACGAGATCGTCTGGGCCGTGCCGTACCTGCCGATCGACCCCAAGGACGTGGGCCGCAGCTACGAGGCCGTGATCCGGGTCAACTCCCAGTCCGGCAAGGGCGGCGTCGCCTACATCCTGAAGACCGAGCACCAGCTGGACCTGCCGCGGCGCGCGCAGATCGAGTTCTCCCAGGTCATCCAGGCCAAGACCGACGCCGAGGGCGGCGAGGTCACCCCCGAGGAGATCTGGAACGTCTTCGTCGACGAGTACCTGCCGCTGAGTGAATATGGGGCTCCGCCCCGGGCAGCGGCGCCCTGGGGACGCATCCGGCTGCTGGGCCACCACGCCTCCTCGGCGATCGAGGAGAAGGACCAGCTGACCGTCGACCTGCAGGTGGACGGGAGCACCACACAGCTGGACGGCGTCGGCAACGGCCCGATCGACGCGTTCACCAACCTGCTGTCGGGGGTCGGGATCGACGTGCGGGTGCTGGACTACGTCGAGCACGCGCTGACCTCCGGCGAGGACGCCAAGGCCGCGTCGTACGTGGAATGCGCGATCGGCAGCCGGGTGCTGTGGGGCGTGGGGATCGATGCCAACATCGTGACGGCATCGCTCAAGGCCATCATCTCCGCGGTGAACCGGGCGTTCCGCTGACCGCCCACCCGTCGCCCGCCACCGCCCTTCGGAGGAGCCGATCCGCGGCGCAATGTCGATTTGTGGAAGGATTCCCTCTGTTCCGCGCCGCGCGGAACGGAGGGGATGAGTACCAATGATCGTCTGGGGCTGGAAAACCGTCTTCCGGGTCATCGGCAGAGGGGTGTTCTCCTGCCCGACCTGTGGTGCGGACCGGAACTACGAGCGACGCAAAGCTCAGCGTTTCTTCACACTGTTCTTCATCCCCCTGATCCCGTTGAAGGTCGTCGGCGAGTTCGTCCGCTGCACCTACTGCAAGAACGACTTCCGCGACTCGGTCCTGGCGCGCCCGACCGCGTCGCAGTTCACCGATCTGCTCCAGAACACGGTGCGCGGCGTGATGGTCAACATCCTGCGACGCGGCGGCTGGGAGCACCCCGGCGCCCGCGCGATCGCGGTCCAGGAGATCGTCACCGCCGGCGCGGTCGGCTACGCCGAACCCAACCTGGCCCAGGACATGCAGGTGGTCCCCGAGGACCTGTCGCAGATGCTCGGCAGCCTCGCCGGCCAGCTCCCCGACGCCGGCCGCGAGGCCCTGGTGGCCGGCGCGACCCGCGTCGCCGCCGCCGACGGCCCGCTCCAGCCCGCCGAGCGCGCGGTGATCGACGCGGTCGGCGCCGCGCTCGGCATGAGCCAGGCGTATGTCGCCGGGATCGTGGCGGCGGTGCCGGCGGGTGCTGTGGCTCCGGCTGCTCCGGCTGCTCCGGCCTGGGGCACGGGAGCTCAGGCTTCTGCTGGCGCTGGCGCTGGCGGCGGCACGGGCGCGGCTCCGGTGTGGGGCACTGGCGCGCAGCCTCCTGTCGCTGCGGGCGGTGCCGGTGGCGAGACGATGCTCATCCAGGCGCCGCAGCCGGCTCAGCCCTCCTCGATGGAGACCATGCTGATCCAGGCTCCGCAGCCTGCTCCTGCGACCGGCGCTCACGATGCGGTGCCGCCGCAGACCCCGGCCGCCTCCGGCATGGAGACGATGATGATCCAGGCGCCGCAGCCTGCTCCGCCGGCTTCCGGCATGGAAACCATGCTCATCCAGGCTCCCCAGCCGCCGCAGGATGTCCCGCCGCAGCCGGCGTCGTCCATGGAGACCATGCTCATCCCGACGGCCGCTCCGCAGCCGCCGCAGACCATCCCGGCGCCGCCGCAGACCATGATCGACCCGTCCTCCTCGATGGAGACCATGGCGATCCCGCTGCCGCGTCCCGTCGCCCCGGCCGATGAGCCGACGCATGTCACGCCGAACGACGATCAGGGCCCGACCGGGTGGCCGCCGCCTCATCAGCAGCAGTGATCTCGGTCACTGTCGGCGTCCCGGCGATCCGATAGTGCGTTGCAGGGCCCGTGCGGGGCGGACTTCCGTCCCGCGCGGGCCCTCCGCCGTCCCCGGCCGCACCTACACTGGGACGATGCCCCTGCACCGCGATGAAGGCGTCGTCCTGCGCACCCGGAACCTCGGGGAGGCCGACCGCATCATCACCTTCCTCACCCGGGACCGCGGCCGGGTCCGGGCGGTGGCCAAGGGGGTGCGCCGGACCTCCTCGAAGTTCGGTTCGCGGCTGGAGCCCTTCACCTTCGTCGACGTCCAGATCTTCGAGAAACATGGCCGCGACCTGCACCTGGTCACCCAGGCCGAGACGCTGGCGGCCTACGGCGGGACCCTGGTCTCCGACTATCCCGCCTACACCGCGGGGCAGGCGATGCTGGAGACCGCGGAGCGGTTGAGTGAAGATGATGTGCCCGCCGTGCAGCAGTACCTCCTGCTCGTCGGCGGGTTGCGTACGCTGGCCTCAGGTGAGCACTCCGCCGGGCTGGTCCTGGACGCGTTCCTGCTGCGCTCCCTGGCGATCGCGGGCTACGCGCCGTCCTTCGAGGACTGCGCGCGCTGCGGGGACCCGGGCGCGCACCGGTTCTTCAACCTGCCGGCCGGCGGGGCGGTGTGCTCGGACTGCAAGCCGGCGGGGTCGGTCGCCCCGGCCCGTGAGACACTCGCCCTGCTGGGGGCGCTGCTCGCGGGGGACTGGGGAGTCGCCGACGCCAGTGCCGACAAGCACCGGCGGGAGGGCAGCGGCCTGGTCGCCGCCTACCTGCAGTGGCACTTGGAGCGCGGACTGCGGTCCCTGCGGCTGGTCGAGCGCTGACCGGTCCAGCGCTGAGCTGGTCGAGCGCTGTCCGGTCGAGCGCTGACCGGTGCCGGCTGCGGGCGGCAGAGCACGTGACGTAGGACGAGATTAGGTGGAGCGGTGAGACTGACCCGACGGATCCTGGAAGAGCGCCTCGCCAAGCGGCAGCCGGGCGTCAACCGCGACCCCTTCCCGCACAAGCGCGGCGCGCTGCCGCCGGACATCCCGCTGGACCTGGTGCCCCGGCACGTGGCCCTGGTGATGGACGGCAACGGCCGCTGGGCCAAGGAGCGCGGCCTGTCGCGCATAGAGGGCCACAAGGTCGGCGAGGCCTCGCTGTTCGACGTGGTCGAGGGCGCGGTGCAGCTCGGCGGCATCACGCACATCTCCGCGTACGCCTTCTCCACCGAGAACTGGAAGCGCTCCCCGGAAGAGGTCCGCTTCCTCATGGGCTTCAACCGCGACACCATCCGCCGCCGCATCGGCGAGATGGACGAACTCGGCGTCCGCATCCGCTGGGCCGGCCGCCGCCCGCGCCTGTGGAAGTCGGTCATCGACGAGCTGGAGTGGGCCGAGGAGCGCACCAAGGACAACAAGCTCCTGACCCTCACCATGTGCGTCAACTACGGCGGCCGCTGGGAGATCGCCGACGCCATGGCGGACATGGGCCGGGACATCAAGGCCGGGCGCCTGGACCCGTCGAAGATCAACGAGAAGACGGTCACGCGGTATCTCTACGAGCCGGACATGCCGGACGTGGACTTGTTCATCCGCTCCTCCGGCGAGCACCGCACGTCGAACTTCCTCATGTGGGAGTCGGCTTACGCGGAGTTCGTGTTCGACAACACACTCTGGCCGGACTTCGACCGCACCAACCTGTGGCGCGCGTGCGAGTCCTTCGCCGGACGGGACCGCCGCTACGGCGGCGCGCTCACGAACGAGGAGCAGTTCGCGGTGGCCGAGACCGAGCCGGAGTACGAGTACAACGAGAGCGAGTACGCGGACCCGGACGAGGTCTGACCTCGGCACGGCGTGAGAGAGCCCGGGGGCGCTCCGCGATCATGCGACGACCGCGGGACGCCCCCGGACCGTTCCCAAGGTAGCGCGCCGCGGCCGCTGTCGTGGTGACCTTCGCAGGCAGTCCCGCTCAGTGGTCTCCAGGTGGTCGTCTCCAGGTGGCCGCCGGCTCAGTGGTCGCCGCAGGTCCCGAAGATCTCCAGGGTGTGCGACACCTCGGAGTACCCGTGTTCGGCGGCGACCCGGGCCGCCCAGCTCTCCACCACCGCCGGACCCTCGACCTCGACGGTCTTGCCGCACTCGCGGCACACCAGGTGGTGGTGGTGCCGGGGGGTGGAGCAGCGCCGGTAGATCACCTCGCGGTCGCCGGTGCGCAGCACGTCCACCTCGCCGGCGTCGGCCAGCGACTGCAGCGCGCGGTAGACGGTGGTCAGGCCGACCGACTCGCCGCGCTGCTTGAGCAGGTCGTGCAGGTCCTGGGCGCTGCGGAAGTCGTCGACCTCGTCCAGCAGGGCCGCGACCGCCGACCGCTGGCGGGTGGAGCGGCCCTGGGACGGCAGGCCCCGGCCGGTGTCGCCGTGGTGGTCGCCGGAGTGGTCGCCGGAGGTGTCTGCGGTGCTCACTGTCCTTCTCCTAGCGGTTGGCGTGCTGATCGGCGCGGGGCGCGCGGTGGACGCGCGGGGGCGACCCGAAGTCATTGTGGCAGGCTCCGGCCGGTCGCGACCGCTTGTTCAGCCGTGGGATCGGGTTCGCGCGTCCGCGGCCGCGCCCCCGACCCGGACCTCCCGTGCCCCCGCCGCACCAGCCCGGCGCTGATACTGGCGATCATGAACACCGCGATCGCGATGAGCACGATCGACGCGCCGGGCGGAGTGTCGGCGTAGTACGACATGGTGACGCCAGAGAACGCAGCGCCGACCCCGACCACCATGGCAGCACCCATCGTGGCGGCGAACGCCCGCGTCAGCTGCTGCGCCGCCGCCACCGGCACCACCATCAGCGCACTGACCATGAGCACCCCGACCACGCGCATCCCCACGGTGACCGTCACCGCGGTGGTGACCGCCATCAGCAGATTCAAAGCGCGCACCGGCAGCCCCGCCACCCGCGCGAACTCCTCGTCCTGACACACCGCGAACAAAGCCCGCCGCAAACCGAGCGTGACCACCAACACCCCGACAGCCAGCGCCGCGATCGCCCACAGATCCCCGACCGACGTGGACAGGATCGACCCGAACAAGTACGAGTTCAGATTCGCATTCCCCCCCGACAGCGAGATCAACATCGACCCGCCGGCCAAACCGCCATAGAAGAGCATCGCCAACGCGACATCCCCACTGGCCTTCGCCCGCTCCCGAATCAACTCCACCGCCGCCGCCCCGACCACCGCGACCAGCACCGCCCCCCACACCGGCGAGGTCTTGGTCAGCAACCCCAACCCGACCCCGGTGAGCGCGACATGCCCAAGCCCATCACCCATCAACGCCAACCGCCGCTGCACGAGATACGTGCCGATAGCCGGCGCGGCCAACCCGATCGCCAGCGCGGCGAGAAAGGCCCGCTGCATGAAGGGCAGGCTGAAGATGGTGTCGCTCAGCATGCGCTGCCTGCCTTGGGAGTGGGGGAGAGGTGCGAGGTGATCGGGCGCGCGAGCGAGACCGAGCCTGCTGACGCCGAGCGGACCAACCGCGATGGCGATGGCGATGGCGAGTAGGCGGCGAGGGTCTGGCGCGCGGTCGAGATCGAGCTGGCTGCGGCGACAGGGCTCATGGTCGAGACCGAGGCTTCAGGTGTTGCGCTGGCTGCGGTGGTCAGGCGCTCAGCCAATACCGAGCCTGCTGATGCAGCCCGAAGCTTCTGCTCGGGTTCGACCCCTGCGGCAGTCTCGGTGCTCGGCCACATGATCTTTGTCCAGCTCATCCCATCCCCTCCTTCCCTGACAGCGCCTCCACCGGCGCGTGTCCTGGCGGGCACTCCGGCGTTCCCGGCCTGTTGGGTGGGGCGGCGTGGGGGTGCACGTGGTCGTGGTCGGGTTCGCCGTGCTCGATCGGGGCGCCGTCGTAGCGGACTGTGCCGGCGCGCAGGACCACGGTGCGGTTGATCAGGGGTGCCAGTGGGCCTAGTTCGTGGAGGACCAGGAGGATGGTGGTGCCGTGGCGGGAGAGGTCGGCGAGGGTGTCGGCGAAGGTTTGCTGGCTCACCAGGTCCACGCCGGCCATGGGTTCGTCCATGATCAGCAGGTCGGGGCGGCGGGCCAGGGCGCGGGCGATCAGGACGCGCTGCTGTTGGCCGCCGGACAGGGAGGCGACCGGGTCGGCGATGCGGTCCAGCATGCCGACGGTGGCCAGGGCCTCGCGGACGGCGCTGCGGTCGCCGCGGCTCCGGCGTGCCATCCAGCTGCGCGGGCTGAGCAGGCCGGAGGCGACGACCTCGCCGACCGTCGCCGGGACGCCTGCTGCTGCCGTGGTGCGCTGCGGCACGTAGCCGACCCGCTCCCAGGCCTTGAACGCCGACAGCGGTGTGCCGAACAGGTCGATGCCTCCGCCGTCCGGCGGGTAGAGCCCGACGATGGTCTTGACCAGGGTGGACTTGCCCGAGCCGTTGGCGCCGAGGAGGGCGACGGTCTGTCCGCCGGGGACCTCCAGGTCCACGCCGTGCAGGATGCGCCGGCCGCCGAGCGACACCGTGACCTGCTGCGCGTCCACGACCGGGGCGGGCGGCGGGTCCTCGGGCGGGCCGGCGGCGATCGCGGCGTCTCCCGCGCTCCGGCGCGCCATCACGAGCACCCCAGCGCGGTGCGCAGCGCGGCCAGGTTGTCGCGCATGATCGAGAGATAGTCCTGGGCCGAGGCGTTCTTCACGCCCTCGACCGGGTCGAGCACCGCGGCCTTCGTCCCGGTGTCCGACGCCAGCGTCCGCGCGGTCTTGGGGCTGGCCAGGGTCTCGAAGAAGACCGTGGTCACGCCCTCAGTCTTGATCAGGTGCTGGATCTTCGCGAGGTGGGCCGCGCTGGGCTCGTCGTCCGGCGACAGCCCGGCGAGCGGGACCTGGACCAGCCCGTAGCGCTCGGCGAGGTAGCCGAACGCGGCGTGGCTGGTGACGACGTCCTTGCGCTGGCAGTGCGCGAGCCCGGCGCGGTAGTCGGCGTCCAGAGCCGTGAGCTGGCTGTCCAGCGCCGCCTGGTTCGCCCGGTAGCCGGCGGCGTTCCCGGGATCGACCTGCTGCAGCTTCGCCGAGACCGCGTCGGCGATCCTGCCGAAGTTGACCGGGTCCAGCCAGACGTGCGGGTCCGCGCTGTGCGCGCTGCCCTCGCCGAGGTCGCCGTGCTCTTCCAGGTGCACGACGGTCGCGGTGTCCAGCGCCGCCTTGGGCTTGTTCTGTGTCACGGCGGCGTCCACGGCCGGCTGCAACCCCTTCTCATAGATCGCCAGATCCGCCTTGCTCACCGCGCCGACCTGCGACGGCGTCAGCTCCAGGTCGTGCGGCTCGGCGCCGGGCTTGGTCAGGTTCCGCACGGCGACATGCTCCCCGCCGATCCGCTCAGCGAGGAAGGCGAAGGGGTAGAACCCCGCGACGACGTCGAGCCGCCCGTCGGACGCGTGCTCGTCCGACTGCTTCAGGCAGCCGCTCAGCGTCAGCGTCAGCGCCGCGACCAGCGCCACGGCCGCACCCGCCGGTACAGCCCGGCGCCGGCGACGACGGGACGCGGCGGTGCGGAACAGCATGGAACCATGGTCGCTGAAAATGAAAATTATTGTCAATTTTCACGATCAGCACACGGATCCGGGACGGTCCGCCGACCGCCCGCCGCCCCGCGCCCCGACCGCCCGCCGCCCCGCGCCCCGACCACCCTCCAACCCGCGCCCCGACCCCCCTCCCGCCCCCTCCCGCCCCGCCCCCGCGGCCGGCCGTACCCCGCCGCGACCAGCGCCGGAAACCATTCAGAATCGCCGCCGTGAACCCGCTAAGCTGGGCCATCATCCGAAACCCGGCATCCGGCCGGGCTTCGCCACCGTGGATGCGGTGGCAACAAGAAAGAGAGCGACTGTGGCCGCCGACAAGATCGAGACCATCGTCCGGCTCGCGAAGAGCCGAGGCTTCGTCTTCCCCTCCAGCGAGATCTACGGCGGTACGCGTGCCGCCTACGACTACGGCCCGCTCGGCGTGGAGCTGAAGGAGAACATCAAGCGCCAGTGGTGGAAGGCCATGGTCACCGGCCGGGAGGACGTCGTCGGCCTGGACTCCTCGGTCATCCTGGCGCGCGAGGTGTGGGAGGCCTCCGGCCACGTCAAGGAGTTCACCGACCCGCTCACCGAGTGCCAGTCCTGCCACAAGCGCTTCCGCGAGGACCACCTCATCGAGGCCTACGAGGCCAAGCACAACCGGGTGCCGGAGCGCGGCCTGGCGGACATCAACTGCCCGAACTGCGGGAACAAGGGCACGTTCACCGAGCCCAAGGTCTTCAACCTGATGCTCCAGACCCACCTGGGCGTCACCATGGACGACGCGGGCCTGGCCTACCTGCGTCCCGAGACCGCGCAGGGCATCTTCGTGTCCTACAAGACGGTCCGCGACGCCTCGCGCAAGAAGCCGCCGTTCGGCATCGGCCAGATCGGCAAGTCCTTCCGCAACGAGATCACGCCCGGCAACTTCATCTTCCGCACCCGCGAGTTCGAGCAGATGGAGATGGAGTTCTTCGTCAAGCCCGGCGAGGACGAGCAGTGGTTCGAGTACTGGCTCAACGAGCGCTACAACTGGTGGACCGACCTGGGTCTGAAGCCTGAGAACCTGCGCTTCTTCGAGCACCCGGCCGAGAAGCTGTCGCACTACTCCAAGCGCACCGTGGACATCGAGTACCGCTTCAACTTCGGCGGCCAGGAGTTCTCCGAGCTGGAGGGTGTGGCCAACCGCACCGACTTCGACCTGAGCACGCACGCCAAGCACTCCGGCGAGGACTTCACCCAGCTGGAGCAGGAGACCGGCGAGCGCTGGACGCCGTTCGTGGTCGAGCCGGCGGCCGGTGTGAACCGCGGCATGCTCGCCTTCCTGCTCGACGCCTACGCCGAGGACGAGGCGCCGAACGCCAAGGGCCAGATGGAGGTCCGCAAGGTCCTGCGCCTGGACAAGCGCCTGGCGCCGGTGAAGGCCGCGGTCCTGCCGCTGTCCCGCAACGTCGACCTCTCGCCCAAGGCCCGCGACCTCGCGCAGCTGCTGCGCAAGAACTGGAACGTCGAGTTCGACGACGCCGGCGCCATCGGCCGCCGCTACCGCCGCCAGGACGAGATCGGCACGCCGTTCTGCATCACGGTGGACTTCGACACCCTCGACGACCAGGCCGTGACCGTCCGCGAGCGGGACTCGATGGAACAGCAGCGGGTCGCGCTGGACCAGGTCGAGGGCTACCTCGCCGCGCGGCTGATCGGCGCCTGACCGAGCAGAGCCTGATCATCGGATAAACAAGAGAACAAGTAAGCAAGAAGGCACAAGAAAGCAAGAAAGCAAGCACGCAAACAAGGAGGTGGGCCGCCGGAGTGATCCGGCGGCCCACCTCTCTGTCGTTATCAGAACCCTTAGTGGGTGCTGCTGCGGTGGCGCTTGTCAGAAGGCGCCGGGCACAGCGGCGAGGACTTCGCGATCGACTCGCCGTTCACCTGCCACTGCCCTTTCACGCCGGTCGGCACCATGCTGTACTCGATCCGGTCGCCCAGGGAGTCCTTGGGTTGCAGCGCCTTGCCGGGGGTGTGGGTCTGCACGTTGCCGCGCACCACGCCGGACAGGTCCTCGCAGAACCCGACGGTCGCCTGCTCCGGCGTGAGGTTCTCCACCACCACGTTCGACAGTACTGAGAAGCCCACCGGCTGCTGCTTGGCGGCGATCCACGCCTGGGCCCAGCTGTGCGCCTGCTGATAGCCGGTGCCGGTCCAGTAGCGCTTCAGGTCCGGAGTGCCCGCCTCGGCCGGCTGGTAGGAGGCCGCGTACATCGCCTTGTATGCCTGGGTCGCGTTCCACAGCACGATGTGGTGCGTCAGGTCTTGGAACGCCGGGGTGGTCGCGTAGAACACCTGGATGGTGTTGGGCAGCTCTATCCCCGGTTTCGGCGCGCTGTGGTGCGCGCTCGACTCGGTGTTCGGGGTCTTGCCGTTGGCCGCCGGCTGCTGCTCCACCGTCGAGGGCGGCGGGACGTCCGCGGCGTGCGGGTTCGTGTTGCAGGCCGAGATTCCGGCCGCCATGAAGACCCCCACCGCGCCGACCAGCAGGCCCGTCGCCAGTTTGTCGCGCCCGCGCTCCACCCGCCCCCGCGGGCCGTCCGCGTCCGCACCGCTTCCACCGGTGCGGTTGCCTCTCGCCACTTCTCCACTCACTCTCGCCCACCCGCTGTTCTGCTGTTCCAGCGGTGTCCCCCCGCCGGTTTCTTAACTCTTTCCTTATGACGTTCAGACTAACGGGCCGGTTGTCACAAGGCCGACTGGAATATCCGAACGGGTGCCCTGCCGTGCTATGGGATCCTGGAAGGGTGACTTCCCCAGACAAAGCGATCCTCACTCTCGGCTCGCTGCCCGTTGCGCCGCCCGTGGTGCTCGCCCCCATGGCCGGCATCACCAACGTGGCGTTTCGCCAGCTCTGCCGCGAGCACGGAGCCGGCATCTACGTCTGCGAGATGGTCATGACCCGCGCCCTGGTGGAGCGGAACGAGAAGACCCTGCGCATGGTGAAGTTCGCAAGCGACGAGAAACCGCGCAGCCTCCAGTTGTACGGAGTGGATCCCGTCACAGTCCGCAAGGCGGTGGAGATGATCGCCGCCGAGGACCTCGCCGACCACGTGGATATGAACTTCGGATGTCCGGTCCCGCGCGTCACGCGCAAGGGCGGCGGCGCGGCCCTGCCCTACAAGCGCCGGCTGTTCGGCCAGATCGTCGAGGCCGCGGTCCAGGCGGCCGCCCCGGCGGGCATCCCGGTCACCGTCAAGATGCGCATCGGCATCGACGAGGAGCACCACACCTTCCTGGAGGCCGGACGCATCGCCCAAGAAGCCGGCGCCGCCTGGGTCGCACTGCACGGCCGAACCGCGGCCCAGCGTTACAGCGGCGAAGCGGACTGGAGCGCGATCAAGGCCCTGAAGGACGAACTCGAGGTCCCGGTCCTGGGCAACGGAGACATCTGGGAAGCCGACGACGCGCTCCGCATGATCGCCGAGACCGGCGCCGACGGCGTGGTGGTCGGACGCGGTTGTCTGGGACGTCCGTGGCTATTCGCTGATCTCGCCGCAGCGTTCGATGGTCGGCACGAGCGCAAGCTCCCCGCTCTCGGCGAGGTCATGGCGACCATGCGCCGGCACGCCGAACTGCTCGCCTCCTGGCTCGGCACCGAGCGCGAGGGCGTCGTGGACTTCCGCAAGCACGTCGCCTGGTACCTCAAGGGCTTCCCGGTCGGCGGCGACGTCCGCCGCGGCCTGGCGATGTCCTCCTCGCTGGCCGAGCTCGACGGCTTCTTCGCGCACCTGGACCCGGCCACGCCGTTCCCGACGGACACCCTGGGCAAGCCGCGCGGGCGCACCAACTCCCCGGGCAAGGTCACGCTCCCCTACGGCTGGCTCGACGACCGGGACGACGACACCGTGCCGGCCGGCGCCGAGATGGAGGACTCCGGCGGCTGAGCAGCGCCGCCGCTCACGCAACCGTCTCGACTCGAGCTACTGCCTCGGCGCGCACAAGCGCCCTGCTTGCACTACCGCCTCGGCGCGCACGACCGTCTTGCTTGCACTACTGCCTCGGCGCGCTCGACCGCAGTGCTCGCACAGCCGCCTCGGCGCGCCCAAGCGTCCCGACGCGAGCGGTCGGTCCCGTCGAACGCCCCCGCCCCCCCCGCACACATAAGAGCGCCGGGACCCTCCAGGCGGTCCCGGCGCTCCTCGGCGATCGATCAGCTCAGCTCTGCTTGATCGCCGAGATCTCCAGCTCGAGCTGGATCTTGTCGCTGACCAGCACGCCGCCGGTCTCCAGCGCGGCGTTCCAGGTCATGCCGAAGTCCTTGCGGCTGACGGTGGTCTTGGCCTCGAACCCGATGCGGGTGTTGCCGTAAGGGTCCACCGTGGTGCCCAGGAACTCCACGTCGAACTCGACCGGCTTGGTCACGTCCTTGACCGTCAGGTCGCCCTGCAGGACGAACTGGTCCTCGCCCTTGGCGGTGACGCCGGTGGAGGTGAAGGTCATGTCCGGGAACTTGTCCTGCTCGAAGAAGTCGCCGGAGAGCAGGTGGCCGTTGCGCTGCTCGTTGCGGGTGTCGACGCTGGCGACCTTCACCGAGGCGGTGGCGCTGCTGTTCGCCGGGTTCGCGCCGTCGACGTGGATCTCGCCCTCGAACTCGTTGAAGCCCCCGCGCACCTTGGTGACCATGGCGTGCCGGGCGATGAAGCCGATCGTGCTGTGGGCCACGTCAAAGGTGTAGTCGCCGGTCAGGGACGCGTAGTCGGTGCTCATATCGCTCTTCCTCCTGGTGGGGCTCGGGCGGGCTCGCGCCGAGTGATCTTGGTTGAGGCTTCAACTAACCTATCGTCCGACACAGCACACCCTGCGGCACATTCATTCCCGGCGGTTCCTCGTGAGGTCCGCACGGGTGACGCCCCCCACGCCCCGGGTGAGGCGGCTCACAGGGACGAAACGCTTCAATCGGGGTATAGCCCTGGCGAACACGCCGGGCCGACGCGCTACGCTCCGCAGCGTCAGGGCAATGCGGCGGGACACCCCCTCAAACCGTCCCGTCGCCGCCGCGGTGTGTGCCACACAGATCAGTCAGGGAGTATCTGCGTGCCGAAGTTCGTGTACGACTTCACCGAAGGCAACAAAGACCTCAAGGACCTGCTCGGCGGCAAGGGCGCCAACCTCGCCGAGATGACCAATCTCGGGCTGCCGGTCCCTCCCGGCTTCACCATCACCACCGACGCCTGCCGCGTGTACCTCGAGCAGGGCCAGGAGCCGCCGGAGCTGCGGGACGAGGTGTCGGAGTACCTCGAGGCGCTCGAGGCGAAGATGGGCAGGAAGCTGGGGCAGGCCGACGGGCCGCTGCTGGTCTCCGTCCGCTCCGGCGCCAAGTTCTCCATGCCCGGGATGATGGACACGGTCCTGAACATCGGATTGAACGACGAGTCCGTCCTCGGGCTGGCGGCCCAGGCCGACGGCGCCGACTCCGACGGAAAGTCGGACCGCTTCGCTTGGGACTCCTACCGCCGCCTCATCCAGATGTTCGGCAAGACCGTCCTGGGCGTGGACGGCGAGCACTTCGACGAGGCGCTGGAAGAGGCCAAGCGCGCCAAGGGCACGCACAACGACCTCGACCTCAACGCCGAGGACCTGCGCGCCCTGGTCGAGTCCTTCAAGGCGATCGTGGAGAAGGAGGCCGGCCGCTCCTTCCCGCAGGACCCCCGCGAGCAGATGGACCTGGCGATCCGCGCCGTCTTCGAGTCCTGGAACGGCGACCGCGCCAAGCTCTACCGCCGCCAGGAGCGCATCCCGAACGACCTGGGCACCGCAGTGAACGTGTGCTCCATGGTCTTCGGCAACCTGGGCATGGACTCCGGCACCGGCGTCGCCTTCACCCGCGACCCCGCCTCCGGGCAGACCGGCGTCTACGGCGACTACCTGCAGAACGCGCAGGGCGAGGACGTCGTGGCCGGCATCCGCAACACCGTGCCGCTGGACCAGCTGGAGCAGATCGACGCCTCCTCCTACGCCGAGCTCACCGGCATCATGACCACGCTGGAGCAGCACTACCGCGACCTGTGCGACATCGAGTTCACCATCGAGCGCGGCAAGCTGTGGATGCTGCAGACCCGGGTCGGCAAGCGCACCGCCGGCGCCGCGTTCCGGATCGCCGTGCAGCTCGTCGACGAGGGCCTGATCAGCCAGGACGAGGCCGTGGACCGGGTCACCGGCGCGCAGCTGGCGCAGCTGATGTTCCCGCGCTTCGACGAGAACGCGAAGACCGAGCAGATCGCCAAGGGCATGAACGCCTCCCCGGGCGCCGCCTCCGGCAAGGCCGTGTTCGACTCCTACACCGCGGTGAAGTGGTCGCGCTCGGGGGAGAAGGTCATCCTGATCCGCCGCGAGACCAACCCCGACGACCTGAACGGCATGATCGCGGCGCAGGGCATCCTCACCTCGCGCGGCGGCAAGACCTCGCACGCCGCCGTGGTCGCCCGCGGCATGGGCAAGACCTGCGTGTGCGGCGCGGAGTCGCTGGACGTGGACACCAAGCGCCGCCGCATGACCGCGCCGAACGGCGAGGTCGTGGAAGAGGGCGACGTCATCTCCGTGGACGGCACCTCCGGCGCGGTCTACCTCGGCGAGGTCCCGGTCGTCGCCTCCCCGGTCGTGGAGTACTTCGAGGGCCGGCTCGGCGCCGACTCGCCGAAGGCCGACGACCTGGTCAAGGCCGTGCACCGGATCATGACCTGGTCCGACGAGCGCCGCCGGCTCTACGTCCGGGCCAACGCCGACACCCCCGAGGACGCCGCGCGGGCCCGCCGCTTCGGCGCGCAGGGCATCGGCCTGTGCCGCACCGAGCACATGTTCCTCGGCGAGCGGCGCGCGCTGATCGAGCGGCTGATCCTGGCCGAGGACGACGACGAGCGCGAGGCGGCGCTCAACGAGCTGCTGCCGATGCAGCGCGACGACTTCGTCGCCATCTTCACCGCCATGGGCGGCCTGCCGGTGACCGTGCGCCTGCTGGACCCGCCGCTGCACGAGTTCCTGCCCGACATCACCGAGCTGTCGGTGCGCGTGGCGGTCGCCGAGGCCAAGGGCGAGGAGAACGAGAACGACCTGCGCCTGCTGCAGGCGGTCCACAAGATGCACGAGGCCAACCCGATGCTGGGTCTGCGCGGCGTGCGCCTGGGCCTGGTCATCCCGGGCCTGTTCATGATGCAGGTCCGCGCGATCGCCGAGGCCGCGGCGCAGGTCGCCAAGGCCGGCGGCGTGGCGCGGGTGGAGATCATGGTCCCGCTGGTCGGCGCGGTCCAGGAGCTGGAGATCATCCGCGACGAGGCCCAGCAGGTCCTGGACGAGGTCAAGGAGCGCACCGGCGCCGACGTCCGCTCGCTGATCGGCACGATGATCGAGCTGCCCCGCGCGGCCCTGACCGCCGGCCAGATCGCCGAGGCCGCGCAGTTCTTCTCCTTCGGCACGAACGACCTGACGCAGACCACGTGGGGTTTCTCGCGCGACGACGTGGAGGGCGCGTTCTTCTCGGCCTACCTGGACCGCGGCATCTTCGGCGTGTCGCCGTTCGAGACGCTGGACCGCGAGGGCGTCGGCAAGCTGGTGCGGATCGCCGCCGAGGAGGGCCGCAAGGCCCGTCCGGAGCTGAAGCTCGGCGTGTGCGGCGAGCACGGCGGCGACCCGGACTCGGTGCACTTCTTCCACCAGGTCGGACTGGACTACGTGTCCTGCTCGCCGTTCCGGGTCCCGGTGGCGCGGCTGGAGGCGGCTCGGGCGGCGATCGAGTCCGCGGGGAGCGATTCGCGTTGAGCAGGTAAGCAGGTAAGCAGTTGAGTACGACGAGGAGGCCGGGCGTCCGCGCGGACACCCGGCCTCCTCGTCGTGACCCTGAGCATGAGCATCAGGGCTCGAAGGCGAGAAGGTGCTCCCCGTAGGCGACGTACACCCGCGCGTCGTCCGCCGCGACCGACCAGGTGAGGTCGGCGCTGATCGTGGGGTCGTGGTACGTCCAGCGTGTCTGACCGGTCTTGGCGTCCACCGCGAACACCGAGCCGTTGTCCCGCTCGGCGGCGAAGACCACGCCGGCGCCGGCGGTAAGGGCGGTCTTCGACCCGAACTTCGGGCCGCCGTGCTCGACCCACTGCAGGGCGCCGGTGTCGGCGGCGAACGCGTGCAGCGTCCCGCCGCTCGGGCTGGTCGCGGTGGCGACGATCAGATCCGCGCTGCCCGAGCCCTGCCCGGGGACCACGATCACGCTCTGGAACTCGCTGCCCGGGTTCGGCGCGCTGCCGGTCCAGCGGACGTCGCCGGAAGCTGCGTCCAGCGCGTAGAGCTTGTCCGCGGCCCAGTAGAACGTCTTCCCGGAGACCGCGACACAAGCCGCCGGCGAGGCCGGGATCCCGACCGCCTCGGCGTTGCCGGCCTCCTTGCGCCACTGGACGCTCTGGTCCTTCAAGGAGTACGCGGTGAGCTTGTACGTGATCTCATCGGCGGTGACCACCACCCCGGCGGGCTCCGAGGCGACCACCGCCAGGCTGTAATCGACGTTATTGATGTTCCACACCGTGCCGCGCGTCGTGGTGTCGACGCACCAGAGCACCCCGTGGCCGTTCCCGCCGCTCTGGTCGTCGATCTCGCCGGTGCTGAAGACGTTCGGACCGGCGGTCCCCGCCACCGTGGCGATCTGCGCTCCGCTGCTCGCGAACTGGGTCTGCCAGCTCAGAGTGCCGTTCGAGGCGTCCACCGCCATGAAGTGGCCGTCGTCGTCCGAGCCGTAGACGGTGCTGCCGACCACGGTCAGCGGCGAGTCGTCGTTGACGAAGAACTCGACCGACGGCTGCCACTTCGCCGCGCCGGTCTTCGGGTCGAAGCCGCGGACGGCGCCGTAGTTGTCGACCAGAACCACGGTGCCGGACGCCACGGCGACGGCGTGCGCGCTGCGCTCCAGCACGACCGACCAGGCGGGCTTCGCACTCGGACCGGCGAGGGTCCCGGCCGCCCGGGCCGTGGCAGGACCCGGATTCACCGGGGGATTCAGGGCCCGGCGATGGCGGGCGTTCTCGGACTGCTCGGCCACGACGCCCAGGACGACCGCCGCCGTGACACTGACCGCGGGCACTCCCAGAAGCAGCGCGCGCCGCGAGATCGCAGACCTGCCGCCCTTACCGCCCTCGCCGATGCCGGCCAGTCCCAGCACCGACCCGGTTCCGGACTCTGATTCGTCGCCTTCGCGTCCCCGCGCCATCAGCGATCCCCTCCCGCGGCCACCGTGTCCGTCAACTGAGGTTAACGGAGGCGGGGTGGCTGTGAATTGATATCAGCTGATGTGAAGGATCATCCTCGGTTCAGCGCCCCGCCGAACCGTCGATCATCTCCCGCATGACGTCCATGTGCCCGGCGTGCCGCGCCAGCTCCTCGACCGTGTGCACCAGGATCCAGCGCAGCGTCCGGTCCTCGCGGGCCGACACCGCGTCCAGGTCGTCGAGCGTCGCCCAGATCGCGTCGGCGCGCGCCGCCGCCGCGCGGTAAGCCGCGACGCAGCTCGCGACCGTGTCCGTCTCCACCACGTCCATGCCCAGCTCGGGGAACGGGTCGCGGCCCAGGAAGGCCCACTCCAGCCACACCACCTCCACGCCGGTCAGGTGCTTCAGCAGGCCCAGCGGGCTGGCACCGGTGGGCAGGCCGGAGCGGCGCGCGATGTCGTCCGGCAGTCCCTCGGCCTTGCGGATGATCGCCTCGCGCAGGTAACGCATGAAGGTAAGCAGCGTGTCCTTCTCCCCGGCGACGACAGCGGGCGGTCCCTGATCACTCATGCCGGAACGCTAGCGGTTGCCCCGACTACTGTGCGGCGCCTCCCATCCGCTCTTGTCAGTGCCTGCGCGTAGCCTGACCCCGTGGACGACCGCGTGGATCTCGAAGCGCACCGCGCCGAGCTGACGGCTTACTGCTACCGCATGCTCGGCTCCGTCCACGACGCCGAGGACCAAGTGCAGGAAACGCTGCTGCGCGCGTGGAAAGCCCGCGACCGCTACGACCCCGCCAAGGCCTCCGTCCGCACCTGGCTCTACCGCATCGCGACCAACGTCTGCCTCACCGCGCTCGCCTCGCGCGGGCGCCGACCGCTGCCCTCCGGCCTCGGCGCCCCGAGCCAGGACACCGAGGCGCCGTTGCGCCCGGCGCTCGACGTCCCCTGGCTCGAGCCCTTCCCCGATGCCCGCTTCGACGCCGACGCCCGCGCCGACCTGCGCCTGGCGTGGGTCGCGGCGGTGCAGGAACTGCCCGCGCGGCAGCGCGCGGCGCTGGTGCTGCGCGACGTGCTCGACTTCTCCGCCGCCGAGGTCGCCGAACAGCTCGGGACCACGGTCGCCGCCGTGAACAGCGCGCTGCAGCGGGCCCGCGTGACCGTCGACGGACTCGGCGAGGCGGCCGCGGTCCGCGAGACGCCCGACCCCGACCGGCACGCGGTCATCGAGCGCTATATCCACGCCTTCGAGGCTGCCGACGTCCCGGCGCTGGTCAAGCTGCTCGCCGACGACGTGGTCATGGAGATGCCGCCGGTCCCGCTGTGGTACCGCGGCCGCGAGCACTACGGCTTGTTCATGGAGCGCGTCTTCCGGCTGAACGGCACCGGCTGGCGCATGATCCCCACCTCGGCCAACGGCCAGCCCGCGCTGGCCGCCTACGCCCCGAACGCCGACGGCGGCCACCGGCGGCACACGCTGCAGGTCTTCACCGTGGTCGGCGGCCTGGTCACGGCCAACGTGGTGTTCGCCGACACGGACTTGTTCGACGCCTTCGGTCTGCCGCGATGAGTCCGGGCGGTGCCGCCGGTATGTACCGGTGAGACACCGACCGAGAGGAACCCGCCATGATCGCCACCGATACGACCGGCTCGACCGACCGCACTGACCGCACTGATCGCACCGACCCGAGCGACCCGGCCGCTGCCCCCGCTCGCTTCATCGTCCTCTGGGAGCGGCCGACCGACCCCGAGGCGTTCGAGCGGCACTACCGCGACGTCCACATCCCACTGGCCGGCAAGATCCCAGGGCTGCGCTCGTACGCCATCTGCGACAACCCGCTCCCGGTCCGCGGCGAGCCCTACTTCCGCGTCGCCGAACTGCGCTGGGACACGATGGACGATCTGCGCGTCGGGATCGCCTCGCCGGAGGGCGATGCCACCGCGAAGGACGTCGAGGAGCTCCAGCGCTACGCCGAGTGCCGCAGCTTCGTCCTCGGCCCGTTCGAGGAACTGCTGGAGGGCCTCAGAGGTTGACGGTGTAAGAACACAGGGCGGCCGTCTCGGGAGCCCGACCCGGGGCGGCCGCTCCCCGGTGCCGCGCCGCCGCCGGCCGCCCCGCCGCCGAGTCTTCAGTTTCCGTTGGCCCGCGCGGGTTACCGTGGGGCGGTGACCGATGCCTACAGCGACGCCGACCGGGAACGCCACCTCCCGGACCACCCCAGCAACGTGCGGCGCACCGCTTTCGAGCGGGACCGGGCCCGGGTGCTGCACAGCGCGGCGCTGCGCCGGCTGGCGGCCAAGACCCAGGTGGTCGCGCCGGGGTCGAGCGATTCGGCGTTCGGCGCCTACCTGGACAGCCCGCGCACCCGGCTGACCCACAGCCTGGAGTGCGCGCAGATCGGCCGGGAACTGGGCAAGGAGCTGGGCGCCGATCCGGACTTGATGGAGACCGCCTGCCTGTCCCACGACCTCGGTCACCCTCCGTTCGGCCACACCGGCGAGGAGGCGCTGGCGCTCGCCGCGGCCGAATGCGGCGGCTTCGAGGGCAACGCGCAGTCCTTCCGGATCCTGGTCCGGCTGGAGGCCAAGGTACTGGGCCCGAACGGCGAGCTCGGCGGGCTGAACCTGACGCGCGCGGCGCTGGACGCCGCGACGAAGTACCCGTGGACCCGCGCCGAGGGGCAGGCGCGCGGCACGGCGAAGTTCGGCGTCTACGCCGACGACGAGCCGGTCTTCGAGTGGATGCGCACCGGCGCCGTCCCCGGCCGCGGCTGTTTCGAGGCGCAGGTGATGGACTGGTCCGACGATGTGGCGTACTCGGTCCACGATCTCGAGGACGCCCTGCACGCCGGCTACCTGGTCCCCAAGGCGCTGCTGTCGCTGACCGAGCAGGCGGAGCTCTTCGAGCTCACCGAGATGCGCTACGCCCCGGGCGCCAGCGCCGACGAGCTGTCCGAGGCGCTGTTCCGGCTGATGGACCTGGACTACTGGCCCGGCGACTACGACGGCTCCTTCGCCGCGCAGGCCGCGCTGAAGAACACCACCAGCAGCCTGATCGGCCGGTTCTGCCAGTCCGCCGCGGCCGCCACGCGCGAGGCCGCGGCCGATCGCGAAGCGGAGACCTACGTCACCGGGCCGCTGACCCGCTACGCCGCCGACCTGGTCGTGCCGCGCCGGACCCGGCTGGAGTGCGCGCTGCTGAAAGCGGTCACGGCGCTCTACGTCATGCAGCGCGACGACGCCCGCGAGCGCCGCCGCCTGCAACGGGAACTGGTCACGAGCCTGGCCGAGGGACTCTCGGCGCATCCGGAGCACCTGGAGCCCTCCTTCCGCGCCTGGTACTCCGACGCCACCGACGAATGCACCCGGTTGCGCGTGGTCGTGGACCAGGTGGCGTCACTGACCGACGACGCCGCGTACGCCCTGAGCAGGAGACTCGGAACGGTCTGACGGCGCAGCTAAACTCTGGTTGTGGCTGGACAGATCAAAGACGAAGACATCGACCGAGTACGCCAGGCGGCGTCGATCGTCGATGTCGTCGGCGCCGTGGTCCAACTACGCAACGGCGGCGGGGGAAACCTGAAGGGCCTGTGCCCTTTCCACGACGAGAAATCGCCGTCCTTCCAGGTGAGCCCGGCAAAGAATTTCTACCACTGCTTCGGCTGCGGGGTCGGTGGCGACGTCCTGAAGTTCGTCATGGAGTACGACCACCTCAGTTTCCCCGAGGCGGTCGAGCGGCTGGCGGGGCAGTACAACATCGAGCTGCGCTACACCGAGGGCGGCTACACGAACCAGGGCGTGCGCAGCGAGCGCACCCGGCTCATCGAGGCGCACAAGGCCGCCGCCGAATACTTCGTGGACCAGCTGTCCACCCCGGCCGCCGCCCACGCCCGGGAGCTTCTGGCCGCGCGCGGGTTCGACGCCGGCGCGATCGAGCAGTTCCACGTCGGCTTCGCCCCTGAGTCCTGGGAGTCGCTGGTCCGGCATCTGCGCGGACGCGGCTTCACCGACAAGGAGATCCTGACCGGCGGCCTTGCTTCCGAAGGCCGGCGCGGGGCGATGGACCGTTTCCGCAACCGGCTGATGTGGCCGATCGCCGACCTGTCCGGCGACGTGATCGGCTTCGGCGGGCGGCGGCTCACCGACGACCCGGACACCCCGAAGTACCTCAACAGCCCCGAGACACCGATCTACAAGAAGTCCTCGGTGCTCTACGGCTTAGAGATGGCGCGGAGAGAAATCGTCAAGCAGGAGCGCGCGGTCGTCGTCGAGGGCTACACCGACGTGATGGCCTGCCATCTGGCCGGCGTCCCGACCGCGGTGGCGACCTGCGGGACCGCGTTCGGCGAGGAGCACATCAAGATCCTGCGACGGCTGCTGGCCGACCGGAACCAGTTCCTCGGCGTCGAAGTGGTCTTCACCTTCGACGGCGACTCCGCCGGGCAGAAGGCGGCCATGCGCGCCTATCTGGACGAGGACAAGTTCGTCACGCAGACCTTCGTCGCCGTCGAGCCCAGCGGCATGGACCCCTGCGATCTGCGTCTGGCCAAGGGCGACGCGGCGGTGCGCGAGCTGGTCGCCACCCGGACCCGGCTGTTCGAGTTCGTGATCCGCGCCGAGCTGGCCAAGCAGAACCTCGACGAGTCCGAGGGCCGCGTCCACGCCCTGCGCACCACCGCGCCGATCGTGGCGAAGATCCGCGATTCGGCGCTGCGCAACGACTACACGCGCCGGCTGGCCGGCTGGCTCGGGTTGGAGGAGCGCGACGTGCAGTCGGCGGTGCGCCGTCTGCTCGCGGCTTCCGGCATCCGGCCGGAGGTCTCGGTCCCCAGCGGCGGCCAAGGGCCCTCAGGCGGCCGTGGCGGCGACTGGAACGACCGCCGGGGGAATCAGGGCTCGAACAACCGGCGCGGCGGCTACGGGGGCGGACAGGGCGGACAGGGCGGCCAGGGCGGGTACGGCGGCGGACGCGGAGGCGGCCGGGGCGGCGGACGCGACGACTGGGACCGCGGCGGCGGACGGAACGACCGCGGCGGCTACGGCGGCGGCTACAGCTCGCCGGGCCAGGACGGCCTGTTCGGCGCCGAGGCCGCGACCGTGCCCGGCCGAGGACAACGGGATCCGGTCGCCGGCGCCGAGCGCGAAGCGGTGAAGATGGCGTTGCAATTCCCGCAACTCGCCGGTGCCACGTTCGACGGTCTGGCGCCGGAGGAGTTCACCGTTCCCGCCTATGCCGCGGTGTGCGCCGCGGTACGCGCGAGCGGGGGATGCGCTGCGGGAAATGACAACAACTGGACCGGCCGCGTCCAAGATCAGGCTCCTGACGACGCCATCCGCGGGCTGATCACCGAGCTGACCGTGGAGCCGGTGCATTTTCGCGGCAAGGCCGACGAACGCTATGTCGCCGAAGTCATGACCCGGGTGCGCGTCCACACCGTCGACCGGCGTATCAAGGACGTGAGATCCAAGCTCCAGCGGCTGAATCCGGTGACCGGGCAAGAGGAATACAACAAACTCTTCGGCGAACTCGTGGCCTTGGAGCAATACAAGCGTGGCCTGGCGGAAGTCTCGTAACGGTCACGGTTCCGTGACCGGCGGGCGACGCCGATCTTGATTCTTCCCGCACCGATCTCGGTTCAGTTTCCGTTATCTGGGATAGCTCTGCGGTGCGCGGGGTAAGCGTGTGGCGAAGACGTCGCGAACCCCCACCTTGGAGCTTGTCGTGAACAGTGCTGTCGCACAGGGACCGGTAGCCCTCCTCGACGCCGTCGCGCCGGCCCCCCACACCGGCGCACCGTCCGTGGCTGAGGCCAGGACCGCCGTCGGTCTGGGTGACCAGGAGGAACTCGGTCCCCTGCGCATCCCCGGCCCCGCCGCGCCGGAGATCGCAGAGCTCGAAGCGGCGCTGGAGGAGGAGGCCGAGACCGAGCCGGAGAAGGAAGCCGAGGCCGACCAGAAGGTCAACGCCTGGGCCGATTCCGCCGGACCGGCCGGCGACCTGTTCCGGCAGTATCTGCGGGAGATCGGCCGGGTGCCGCTGCTGAACGCGGTGCTGGAGGTGGAACTCGCCCAAGCCGTCGAGGCCGGGCTGTTCGCCGAGGAGAAGCTGACCTTCCAGACGCACCTCAAGCCGCAGCTGCGGCGCGAGCTGGCCATCCTGGTCCTGGAGGGCCAGGCCGCCAAGCGCCGGCTGATCGAGGCGAACCTGCGCCTGGTGGTGTCGATCGCCAAGCGGTATCTGGGCCGTGGCATGTCGATCCTGGACCTGGTCCAGGAGGGCAACCTCGGGCTGATCCGCGCGGTGGAGAAGTTCGACTACACCCGCGGCTACAAGTTCTCCACGTACGCGACCTGGTGGATCCGGCAGGCGATGAGCCGGGCGCTGGCCGACCAGGCCCGCACCATCCGGGTGCCGGTGCACGTGGTCGAGCTGATGAACCGCGTGGTCCGGCTGCAGCGCAGGCTGCTGCAGGAGAACGGAGTCGAGCCGACACCGGACGATATCGCGGAGGTTCTGGGCGTCGCGGTCGAGCGGGTCGTGGAAGTCCTGCGCCTGGCTCAGGAACCGGTGTCGCTGCACGCGCCGGTCGGCGAAGAGGACGACGTGGCCCTCGGCGACCTCATCGAGGACGCCGACGCGGTCTCCCCGGCCGATTCGGTCGCCGTGGTGATGCTGCGCGAGCACCTGGACGCGCTGCTGTCCACCCTCGGCGAACGCGAGAAGCGCGTGGTCCAGCTGCGCTACGGACTCACCGACGGCCAGCCGCACACTCTGGAGGAGATCGGGCGCACCTTCGGCGTCACGCGCGAGCGGATCCGGCAGATCGAGGCCAAGACCCTGGCCAAGCTGCGCGGTCACACCTACGCCGATCAGCTGCTTGACTACCTGCGATAGCGGTGGGTCACCGGCAGGAAACCGAACCGCGTCGAATGTGTCGGAACAGGTTGGGCTGGACCTGTTTCCGGCGCGCGGCTCATACGGCATGATCTGGCGTCATGCCGATCGTCGCGGGTATCGATTCCTCGCCCAGCACCACTCGAGTCGTCGTCTGCGATGCCCTCAGCGGGAAGGTGATCCGCAAGGCGGCCGTGGCCCACGCCGCCGCCGGGGAGGACGATCCGCGCGAGTGGTGGAACGCTCTTGTCAAAGCCTGTGACGGCGACATCCTGGACGGCGTCCAGGCGGTCGCCGTTTCCGGGCAGCGCCAAGCGCTGGTCGCGTTGGACAACGCCGGAGGCGTGGTACGCCCGGCGCTGATGTCCACGGACTACCGCGCCGCGAACTCCGCCGACGACCTGGTCGGCGAGGGCGGCGGTCCGGGCGCCTGGGCCGCCGCGGTCGGCTCGGTGCCGACCGCCGCCTTCCCGATAGCCAAGCTGCGCTGGCTGGCCCAGCGCGAACCGGAGAACGCCGCGCGGGTCGCCGCCGTCCTGCAGCCGCACGACTGGCTCACCTGGCTGCTGCTCGGCGGCGCCGGGGGACCGGTGACCGACCGCGGTGAGGCCTCCGGCACCGGCTACTGGTCGCCGTTCTCCAACGACTACCGCACGGCCCTGCTGACCCACGCCTTCGGCCGCGAGGTCGCCGTGCCGCGGGTGCTCGGCCCGGTCGAGCCCGCCGGGAACACCAACGCCGGCGTGCTGGTCGCCCCCGGCACCGGTTCGGCGATGGCGCAGGTGCTCGGGCTGTCCGCCGAACCCGGCGACGTGGTGATCAGCGTCGGCGCCACCGGCACGCTGTTCGCCGGCGGGCTGGAGCGCCCGATCGCCGACCCCAGCGGCACGGTCTCCGGGTTCGCCGACGCCACCGGCGGCTTCCTGGCGATGGCCCGCACCGGCGAGGCGATGCCAACGCTGGAGGCCGCCGCGAAGATGACCGGTGTTGATCTGCAAGGGCTTTCGCGGCTCGCGCTGGAGTCCACGCCCGGCGCGCAGGGCGTCGTCCTGGTGCCGCCGACGGCCGGCCAGCCCGGCTCGCTGACCGGGCTGCGGCTGGCCCGGATGACCGCGCCGAACCTGGCGCGCGCGGCGGTCGAGGGCATGCTGTGCGGGATCGCCGAAGGGCTGGACGCGCTGGGGGCGCAGATGGCCGCGGTCGGCACGCCGCTGCGGCGCGTGATCCTCACCGGCAAGGGCGCGCGGCTGGACGCGGTCCGGCTGATAGCCCCGGCGATCTTCGGCGTCCCGGTCGCGGTCGCGGTGTCCGCCTCCTTCGAGGACGGACCCGGCGGCGGCCTGACCTCCACCGGCGTGTTCGCCGCCCTGGACGCCACCGGCGTGCCGCGCCCCGGCTCGGGCCGCCCGACCGGCGCGGTGATGCTCGGCGGCAGCGAGATCATGGCGATCGGCGCGGCGCGGCAGGCGGCGTGGGTGCTGGCCGCGTCCACCGCTCCCGGCGGCGAGGCGCCCAAGGCGCCGCCGACGTGGAACGAGGCGGTGATGTACAAGGACTCGCCGAACGTCAAGGCGGGCATCGGCGTCGGGGTGCGGGCGCAGTTCGCCGGAGCCCGCGAGGCGATGCTGGCGTCCATGGACGGCATACCTGCTCCTCAGTCGCCCTCGGCTGCCGGCGGCAATGCCGTAGGAAGTACCGTCCCGGCCGGGGCGCTGCCGCAGTAACCTGCGCTCTCCGTGTGGGGACAGTGCAAGGAGAGCCATGCCTAGGTGGGGAACGGTCGGCCGTGGGGGATCGGGGCGCATCCCGGTTCTGGTGGCGGTGACGGGTATGGCGCTGGCGTTGACATCGGCCGGATGCTCCAGCTCTGGGACGGTGGGTGCGACCGGGAAGCCTTCGCCCACCGCGTTTTTCAGCTCGAAGCCTTTGCCGACGAACCAGTCGCTCGCCTCGGGGTCCCCGAGCTCGCCGAGCACCTCGGGCTCGCCGAGTACCTCGGCCGCGCGGGACGCCACGGTGTCGCAGGCCGAGGCCGCGGCGGCGCTGAAGGCGTATGAGACGCAGAACAACAACGCCAACGGCGCCTTGGACACCGCGCAGATCGCGAAGGCCGAGAGCGGATCATTGCTGGCGGTGGACCAGGCCAGCCTGCTCTACGCCCAAGGCATCGGCGGCGATAGGGCGAAGCAGGACAAAGTGCCGATGGCGTTGAACAAGCCGGTGTTCTACATCCCGCGCTCGCTGGGCTATCCGCGCGCGTTCTTCGTCACGACCACCGCGGTGCAGTCCGGTGCGCCGAGCAACTCGTTCCTGATGCACTTCAGCCAGGACCACGCGGGCGCCGTGGCTCGCGGACAGCGTCGTGGTGCTCCTGTCCGGCCAGCAGTGGCCGGCGTTCGCCGTCGGCTCCGACGGTCTGCTGGACTACGGCGCGACCCAGCAGGACGAGCTGCCGCTCGACACGGTCGGCGTGGCGGCCGCCGACCGCGGCACGCTCACGGACAACGACGCCGGCCAGCCCGACTCGGCGTTCCTGAACGACGACGTGACGCTCGCCGAGCTGAAATGGATCCAGAACGAGAACGACGAAGTCTCGCCGGCCGATGTGGCGATGACGATCTCCACGGAACTGAACCCCGCGCCGACCTACCTGCCGTTGAAGAACGGCGGCGAGCTGACGCTGTACGGGACGCGGTTCTCCCTGCGCGTCTCGCAGTCCGGGCGCACCTTCTCCGTCGACGACCAGGGCTGGGCCAAGATCGCCGGCGCCACCTCCTTCCAGGGCGGCTTCACCATCGAGGCGGTCTGGATGGTCGCCGCGATCGACCCGCCGGACAAGACGGGGAAGATCGAGAAGATCGCCTCCAACGGCGGCCCGGTGTCAATGCACTGAGTCGCAGAGTCTCGGCTCGCGTCTTCGCCTTGCCGGGGCGATGCGGCGTCCGGCAGCCCGGTCGGGGATGCTTGATGCCATGTCCACCTCGCTCAAGGTCACCTTTCCCGGCGGTGGCGGCGTCGCCCTCGCCGCTCGGCTGGAGCTGCCCGACGGCGCCGCGCCCCGGGCGTACGCGATCTTCGCCCACTGCTTCACGTGCGGCAAGGACGCCGTCGCCGCCTCGCGGATCGCCCGCGCGCTGACCGACCACGGCATCGCGGTGCTGCGCTTCGACTTCACCGGCCTGGGCCAGTCCGACGGCGACTTCGGGAACACCGGCTTCACCTCCAACGTGGAGGACCTGGTCGCGGCGGCGGACCACCTGCGCACCGAGTACGGCGCGCCGAGCCTGCTCATCGGCCACTCCCTCGGCGGCGCCGCGGTCCTGGCCGCCCGCCACGGCATCCCCGAGGTGCGCGCCGTGGTGACGATCGGGGCACCGGCGGACCCCTCCCACATCGCCCACCTGCTCAGCGAAGCCCGCGACACCATCGAGCGCGACGGCGAGGCGACGGTGACGCTGGGCGGGCGCGACTTCTGCGTCCGCAGCAGTTTCCTGGCCGACATAGCGGATCAGCCGCAGGCCGAACGCATCCACGACCTGAAGGCCGCCCTGCTGGTCATGCACTCCCCGCAGGACGAGACGGTCGGCGTCGACAACGCCCGGCAGATCTTCGACGCCGCGCGCCACCCGAAGTCCTTCGTGTCGCTGGACGGCGCCGACCACCTGCTCACCCGGCGGCGCGACGCGGAGTACGCCGCGACGGTCCTGGCCGCGTGGGTCAGCCGCTATCTTCCCGAGCCCGAGCCCTCCACGGTGGCCACCCTGGACACCTCGGTGACCGTCACCGAGACCGGCACCGAACCGCTCCAACAGCTGATCACCGCCGGACGGCACCACATCGTCGCCGACGAACCGGTCCCGACCGGAGGCGACACCGGCCCGAACCCCTACGACCTCCTGCTCGCGGCGCTGGGCGCCTGCACCTCGATGACGCTGCGGCTGTACGCGACCCGCAAGAACCTGCCGCTGGAGAAGGTGACCGTCTCCCTGAACCACGACCGGATCCATGCCACGGACTGCGAGGAGTGCGAAACCACCACCGGCTTCGTGGACCGCATCGACCGGACGATCCGCCTCGACGGTCCCCTGACGCGGGAACAGCGGGACCGGCTCCTGGAGATCGCCGACAAGTGCCCGGTGCACCGGACGCTGACCTCCGAGACGGTCATTCAGACGAGACTCGCTGAAGGCGTCACAAAGGCCGAACAGTAAGCATCTGCTCGGCGTGCCCGACCGGACCCGCCACGTCGTGCAGCACGGTCGATGTGACGCCCTGACCGGTCGGGCCGAAGGACACGGTCGTGTCCAAGCCCGTCCACCGCCCCTCGGGCTGTCGGTGCAGATGGACGGTCAGGTCGACATTCGGGAACATCCACTCGGTCGGAGACTGCCGCACGGCGATGCCGTTGGCGGTGTCGATCAGCGCGACGAAGGACGCGAGCGGGCTGCTCGCCTCGCCCGCGACGAGGTCGAGACCGGTGCCGATCCAGGCGGTCGTGCGCCCCGGGCGCGGCGGTGCGACGGGACGGACGTCCACTGAGGCGATGTAGCCACCGGGCCACACGTCCGTCAGCGACCACGAGGCGAGTTCCTCCGGCGGCGTCAGCCTGCCCCCGCCATCCTCGCCACCCTCGTCCCCACCGGCCACAGCCCTGGTGTCCCCCGAGCTCAGCAACCAAGCCCGAGCCCGCACCGCCGCCCGGTCGCCGATGAGCACGACCGCCTCGACCAGCTCGATCGTGCGCCCCGGCCGCAGCGTCTCCACCCGGATCTCGCACTCGTCGAGAGCGAGGCGCCCCAGGATGTCGTAGCTGATCCGCGAGAGCACCAGCTTCTCGCCCGGCCGCCCGGCCACGAACCGGTCGATGGCGTGGACCACGAGCCCGCCGAGCGGGCTGAAGTGCTGCTCCGCCGGGTCCCACGCGCCGCCGGCGTGCGCGGTGGGCTTGTAGCGGTTCTCGCCTGCCGGTTCGTAGTAGCTGCCGATGTTCATGGACGGGCGCGTGCCTCTCGAGCGGATGCCGGCGGTGGTCGCCGAGGACATTTTATGGCGGACGGCGCCCTCCATGATCGACACCCACAGTAATCAGCGCCAGCGGTCAGACCCGCCCGCGCCGCGCCGCCGGGTCCCGATCGCCTGCCGCCGGTACATCAGGCCTCGAACACTGGCCGCTTCCGACGTCCACAACCTGTCAGCGCGCGGGGCTCGGCGGCTGCCTGTTTTGTGCCGAGACTGGGTCCCTGTCAGGCGCCGTTCCCCCGCCTCCGGGGTGCGTGACGGCGGTCCCCGTGACACTCCGGATCTACCAGGAAGTGGTGAGAAGGAATGCGCAACCTGAAGTCCGTGCCGGAGTACGGCACCTCGCTCTTTCGGATCGTCGTGGGCTTCCTCATGGCGTGCCACGGCGCCAGCAATCTGTTCTCCTGGCCGGCGAAGGCCACCGGCGGGCACACGGTGTCGCCGACCGTGTGGCCCGGCGGAGTCGCCGCGCTACTGCAGTTCTCGTTCGGGGTGCTGGTGATGCTCGGGGTGGTGACGCGGGTCTCCGGCATCATCTTGTCCGGGACGATGGCGTACGCGTACTTCTCCGTGCACGCCGAGAAGGCGCTGCTGCCGATCGCCAACGGCGGGGAGCCGGCGGCGATGTTCTCCTGGGCGTTCCTCATGATCGCGATCGTCGGCGCCGGTCCGCTGTCGGTGGACGCCGTGCTGGAGAAGGTGCGCCGAACGTCCCCGGCGATGGTCGTGTCCGAGCCGGAGGGCGCGCCCGCCGTCGCCACGGCTTGAGCCGACCGGCCGCACCGCCCCACCAAGCGCTCCGGTCGCGGCGCCCCCCGTCGCGCGGCCGGAGCTGTCCGGCGCGAGTCAGTATCCCCCTACGACCCGCGCCGGACCCCTCAGCAGCGAATCAGGCCATTGATCAAGCGGTCGAAGGCGGCTGTCACCGCGACCGCCGATCACCGGGCGCTGACCGGTTCGGGCAGGGACAACCTGTCACCGTCCGGCCATCGGCGCCCCCGGGTTTTTGCGCACACACTGGATCGCGGCCGGGTGATCCGTCCGCGGCCGGCGCCGTGCCGAGCGCCCCGTCCGAGATGAGGTGGCACGTTGACATCCCAAGAGACCGAGATCCCGCTCCCCTTCCAGGAGCTGCTGCGGCCCCACCTGCCCTACGCCGGCGCCGGGCCGCTGGGCGCCGGGGAGGACCTGGCCGCGCTCGGCCTGGACTCCATGGCCGTGGTCCAGCTGCTCTCCGACGTCGAGGCCGAGTTCGGGGTGGAGCTGCCCGACGAGATCCTGGACGAGGCCACCTTCGCCACCGTCGGCTCGCTGTGGGCGGCGGTCAGCGCACTGGTCGGTAGCGGTGCTGACGCGGCTTGACGACCTGGTGCGCCGCGGCGACCCCGAGCGCCCGGCCGTCACCTTCAAGGACGGCACCCTGACCTACGGCCGGCTGGCCGAGCAGGTCGGTGCTGCGGCTGCGGGCCTGCGCGCGCTCGGCTTGGAGCGCGGCGACAGGGTCCTGATCTACCTGGAGAAACGGCTGGAGACGGTCGTGGCGCTGTTCGCCGCCTCGGCCGCCGGTCTGGTCGTCGTGCCGGTCAACCCGCTGCTCAAGGCCGGACAGGTCGGCTTCATCGCCGGGGACTGTACGGCGCGGGCGGTCCTGACCAGCCCCGAGCGGCTGCAGACCGTCCGCGAGGACCTGCCCGGGTCCGTGGCGCACGTCGTCGTGGTCGGAAGCCGCGCCGAGACCGGCGACCACGACGGCGCCACCGCCGTGACCGCCTGGACCGAGCTGTGCCAGATGGCAGAGCCGGAGTCGCAGAGCCCTGTCACCGTCGTCGACGCCGACATCGCCGCGATCCTCTACACCTCCGGCAGCACCGGCACGCCCAAGGGCGTGGTGCTGTCCCACCGCAATCTGCTCGCCGGCGCCGAGAGCGTGGCCGGCTACCTCGGTCATACCGCCGACGACGTGGTCCTGTCCGTCCTCCCGCTGAGCTTCGACGCCGGGCTGAGCCAGGTGACCACCGCGCTGCACGCCGGCGCGCACGTGGTCCTGGTGAACTTCCTGCTGGCCCGCGAAGTGGTCCGGCTGTGTGCCAAGCACCGTGTCACGGCCCTGACGTGCGTGCCGCCGCTGTGGATGCAGCTCGCCGAAGCCGACTGGCCCGAGGAGTCCGCGGCGCACCTGCGCTACTTCGCCAACACCGGCGGCCACCTCCCGCGCACCACGCTGGACCGCCTCCGCGAAGTCTTCCCCAAGGCCGACCCGTTCCTGATGTACGGGCTCACCGAAGCCTTCCGCTCCACCTACCTCGACCCCGCCGAGATCGACCGCCGCCCGGACTCGATCGGCAAGGCGATCCCGAACGCCGAGGTGCTGGTGGTCCGTCCCGACGGCACGCCCTGCGCCGCCGGCGAGGAAGGCGAGATCGTGCACCGCGGCGCGCTGGTGGCTCTCGGCTACTGGAACGACCCGGAGCGGACCGCCGAACGCTACCGCTCACTGCCCCGCGCGGCCGGAGCGGCACGCGAGGAAACCGCGGTGTGGTCCGGCGACCGAGCCGTGCGCGACGAGGACGGCTTCCTCTACTTCCGCGGGCGCGCCGACGAGATGATCAAGACCTCCGGCTACCGGGTCAGCCCGACCGAGGTGGAACAGGCGGCGCACGCCACCGGACTCGTCGCCGAAGCCGCCGCGTTCGGCGTGCCGGACGAGGCGCTGGGGCAGCACATCGTGCTGTTCGCCGCTCCCGTCCCGGACACCGGCGCCGACCCGGCGCCGCTGCTGGCCGCGCTGCGGACAGCCCTCCCGACCTACATGCTGCCGCGGCGGATCGCGTTCCTGGACCGGCTCCCGCGCTCCGCCAACGGCAAGTTCGACCGCGCCCTGCTCCGGGAGCGGACATCGCAAGTGGAATCCGAAGACGAGATGGGACTGACATGACTCTGGTGGGTGTCGTCGGCGCCGGCGTGATGGGCGTCGGGGTCGCGCAGAACCTGGCGCAGACCGGGCACGACGTGATCCTCGTCGACAAGGACGAGGAGACGCTTCGCGAGGCGCTGACCCTTATCGAGCGCAACTGCCGGATGAGCCGGCTGATGGGCGGCCCGGAGGTGGACGCCGCCGCCGTGCTGGCCCGGATCACCACCGGGGTCGGCGCCAAGCAGGTGGCCGGCGCCGAGATCGTGATCGAGAACGTCACCGAGAACTGGGACGTCAAGCGCGCGGTCCACGAGGAGATGGACGCCGCGTGCGGACCGGAGACGGTGTTCGTGGTGAACACCTCCGCGATCCCGATCACCAAGATCGCCGCGGTCACCGGCCGCCCGGACCGGGTGGTCGGCGTGCACTTCATGAACCCGGTGCCGGCCAAGCCCGCCGTGGAGCTGATCCCGGGCTTCCACACCAGCCCGGACACCGTGGAGCGCACCCGCGATCTGCTGACCGCGATGGGCAAGAAGGCGGTGCAGGTCAAGGACTCCTGCGGGTTCGTCTCCAACCGGGTGCTGATGCTCACCGTGAACGAGGCGGCCTTCCTGGTCCACGAGGGCGTGGCCAGCGCCGCGGACGTGGACGAGGTGTTCCGCAGCTGCTTCGGCCACCCGATGGGCCCGCTGGAGACCGCCGACCTGATCGGCGTGGACACCATCCTGTACAGCGTCGAGGTGCTGTACGAGCACTACGCCGACAGCAAGTACCGCCCGTGCCCGCTGCTGAAGCAGATGACCGACGCCGGGCTGCACGGCCGCAAGTCCGGCCGTGGCTTCCACGACTACGACCCCTCCGGCCGGCTGGTCTCCGCCGGTTCCGCGAACTGAAGACACGACGCCAAGGAGAAAAGGCAATGTCCGAGTCGATCCAGACCAAGAAGCAGATATCCGAGTTCATCCACGGCCGTTTCCCGCAGGCCGAGATCACCGATTCCGACGACATCTTCGCCCTCGGATTCGTGAATTCGCTGTTCGCCATGGAACTGGTGATGTTCATCGAGAAGACCTTCTCCATCACCGTCCCGAACGACGAGCTGAAGATCGACAGCTTCCGCACCGTCGAGCTGATGGCGGACCTGGTCGGCCGGCAGAAGGTGCTCGCATGACCGTCGCCGATCTCGAGCGCTCCGCGCTCGGGACGCCCGACCGCGGCTCGGCGCGGGCGTTCGTGGACAGATGGATCGTGCCGTGCGCCAACGAGTGGGACCGCGACGGCCGCATCCCGGAGGAACTGCTGGAACGCCTTGCCGCAGAAGGCTTGTGGGCGCCGTTCCTACCTCCGGAGTTCGGAGGCGCCGGCCTGGACATGGTCACGCTCGGCGCGATCCACGAGGAGGTCGGCCGCGGCTGCTCCTCCGTGCGCAGCCTGCTGACGGTGCACACCATGGCCTCCTGGGCCGTGCACCGCTGGGGCAGCCCGGAACAGCGCGAGCGCTGGCTGCCGGCGATGAGCCGCGGCGCGGTGCTCGGCGCGTTCTGCCTGTCCGAGCCCGGCGCCGGCAGCGACACCGCCGGCATCGCCACCACCGCGGTCCCGCACGCCGGCGGCTGGCGGCTGAACGGCATGAAGCGCTGGATCACCAACGGGCAGCGGGCCGACCTGCTGCTGGTGTTCGCGCGCGTCGGCACCGGCATCGCGGCGTTCCTGGTGCCGCACGACACCCCCGGCGTCAGCATGCTGCCGATCGACGGCATGCTCGGCACCCGCGCCTCGATGCTCGCCGAGATCTCCTTCCAGGACGTCGACCTGGGCCCGGACGCCCTGCTCGGGCCCAGCGGCTTCACCGCCGGCATGGTGCTCACCGGCACCCTGGACCTGGGCCGCTACAGCGTGGCGACCGGCTCGGTGGGCATCATCCAGGCCTGCGTCGACGCCTGCGCCGGGTACTCCGCCGCGCGCAAGGTCGGCGGCGCCCCGCTCTCCGAACTGCCGCAGATCCGCGCCAAGCTCTCCGACATGGTCACCGACGCCCGCGCGGCGCGGCTGCTGTGCGAGGAGGCCGGACGGCTGAAGGACGCCGGGGAGCCCTCGACCATCATGGCGACCTGGATCGCGAAGTACTTCGCCTCGACCGCCGCGGCCCGCCACGCCGCGGAGGCCGTGCAGGTCCACGGCGCCAACGGATGCAGCCCCGACTACCCGGTCGAGCGCTTCTACCGCGACGCCAAGATCATGGAGATCATCGAGGGCTCCACCGAGGTCCAGCAGCTGACCATCGCCGGCGAGGCCTTCCGGGGAGGGGTGTCGTGACCACGACCGCCGAGAGCATCGAGGCGCAGACCGCGCAGGCGATGACCAAGCCCAAGCAGGGCCGGGTCAAGTGCGTGGTCTGGGACCTGGACAACACCCTGTGGGACGGCGTCCTGCTGGAGGACGAGAACGTCGTCCTGCGCTCGGATGTGGTCGCGCAGATCCACCGGCTCGACGGCCTCGGCGTCCTGCACTCGATCGCCAGCCGCAACGACCCGCAGACCGCGCTGGCGAAGCTGGAGGCGTTCGGGCTGCGGGACATGTTCCTGCACCCGCAGATCGGCTGGGGCGCCAAATCCGAGTCCGTGGCGCACATCGCCAAGGCGCTCAACCTCGGCGTGGACGCCTTCGCCTTCGTCGACGACCAGGAATTCGAGCTCGCCGAGGTCGCGCACGTGCTGCCCGACGTGCTCTGCGTGGACGTCGCGGACCTGGCCGAGCAGCTCGCCCGGCCGGAGTTCCACCCGCGCTTCGTCACCGACGAGTCGGCCCAGCGCCGCCACATGTACCTGGCGCAGGCCACCCGCGACGACATCGAGCGCGAGTTCTCCGGCACGAACGACGAGTTCCTGGCGAGCCTGGGCATGACCTTCGTCATCGCCCCGGCCCGCACCGAGGACCTGCAGCGCGCCGAGGAACTGACGATCCGCACCAACCAGCTCAACTCCACCGGCCGCACCTACTCCTACGACGAGCTCGACGCACTGCGCGAGTCCGACGACCACCTGCTGCTGGTGGCCTCGCTGGAGGACAAGTTCGGCACGTACGGCAAGGTCGGCCTGACCTTGGTGGAGAAGGGCGAGGACGGCGTCTGGAAGCTGCTGATGCTTCTGATGTCCTGCCGAGTCATGTCCCGCGGTGTCGGTTCGGTGCTGCTGAACCATGTCATGGGACTGGCGAACGAGGCGGGCGCGGAGCTGCACGCCGACTTCGTCGAGACCGGCCGCAACCGGATGATGCAGATCACCTACGCCTTCGCCGGTTTCACCGAGATCGACCGCCAGGGCAAGCTCGCCGTGCTCAAGGCCGACATGGCGCGCCTGCAGCCGCCGGCTCCCTACGTGAAGCTGGTGACGGTCGACGAGGACGGAACCGAGCGCGTCTTCGGTCCCGGCGCGGCGGAGCGGGCATGACCACCGCCACCGACCGCTGGCTGCCGTTCCCGCGCCCAGCGGGGGCGGTCCGGCTGTACTGCGTCCCGCACGCCGGCGGCGGCGCGTCGTCCTTCCGGCCCTGGATCGGCGCCATGCCCGGCGTCGCGGTCTGCCCGCTGCAACCCCCGGCGCGCGAGGCGCGGTTCCGCGACGAGCCGATCCGCACCATGGAGCAGATGGCGACCGAGATCGCGGACGTGCTGCAGGACAGCGCCGACGGGCCGTACGCGGTGTACGGCCACAGTCTCGGCGCCCTGACCGCCTTCGAAGCGGTGCGCGAACTCCGCCGCCGGGACGCACAGATGCCGCTGCACCTGTTCGTCTCGGGCTGCCCCGCGCCGCAGGTGCGGGACAGTCTCCTGCCGAACGTCCACGAAGCCTCCGACGCCGAAGTCGTGGCGCTGCTGCGGCGCCTCGGCGGGACGCCGGAAAGCCTGCTGAACGACCCGGGCCTGCTCGGGCTGATCCTGCCGGCGATCCGCGCGGACCTGGAGGTGAAGGAGACCTACCGCTACCCCTCCGAGCCGCCGCTGGACCTGCCGCTGACCGTGCTGCACGCCGACGGCGACCCGCGCGCCGGCGCCGCTGCCACCGCGGCCTGGCGCGAGCAGGCCGGCGGGGAGTTCGTCCTGCACACCGTGGGCCAAGGGCACTTCGCAGTGTTCGAACAAGCGCGGATCACCCACAAGTACCTGCTGGAGGCCCTGACACCGTGGCTGTGACCCCGTGGCTGTGACCGCGGTCCGCCTCTGGCGCGCCGCGCTGGACCAGGACGGGGATCCGCACCGGTGGCTCAGCCACGACGAACGAGCGCGCGCCGCCCGCTATGCGAGCCCTGAGGAAGGGCGTCGCTTCGCGGTGGCGCGCGCCGTTCTGCGTTCGGTGCTGGGGGAGGCCTGCGGTCTCGCCCCGGAGGAAGTCGTGCTCGGGACCGAGGACGGCGGTCGGCCGATCATCGTGCCCTGCGATGAGCATCCGCCGCCCGACTTCAATCTGTCCCATTCGGGGCGCTGGGCGCTGATCGCCGTTGCGCCACCGGGCTTTCGCGTCGGCGTGGACCTGGAATGGGACGGTCGGGACGTGGACTGCCTGGCGATGGCCCGCACGATGTTCCAGCCCGCCGAATTCCGGCGGCTGGCGGTCCTGGACGGCGTGGCGCGGCGGCGCGAGTTCTTCCGGCTGTGGACCGCCAAAGAGGCCTACGTCAAAGCCGACGGCGCCGGGGTCGCCGGGCTGCGCGCCGTCCTGGTGGACGGCGCGACGGCCCGGTCCTCGGCGCCCTCGGCGGGCTTCCCGGCGGCGCTGCCCGTCCGCTGGTTCGCCGCCGCTCCCGGCTATCCGGCGGCGCTCGTCGTGTCCGGCGGCGGGTCGGGCGGTCCATCCGGCCCGCTCGTCCCGGCCGACCGGTTCCTCGAGAGCTGACTGGCCAGCACCCGCAACGGCGTCCCGCCGGCCAGATCGCGCAGCGTCAGACCGTCGTAGCCGCGCTCGTGCAACAGGTCCAAGACGCGTGGCAGCCGCAGCACCCGGCCGCCGTTCGGGACGTAGGCGGAGTCCAGATCGAGCATGTCGGCACACACTCCGATCGCCCGGCCGATGGCGCCGCGCAGTTCCAGCAGCGTCTCGGCGTCGACCGATTCCCCGGCGGCGATGTCCGCCGCCTCGTGCGTCTTGTCCGGCCAGTGGTCCTGCGCGGCCGCCGCCGGCTTGCCGAAGTCCATCAGGGCTTTGATTTCGCTGATCCGCAGATCCGTCCCCGGCTCGGCCAGGGCCAGCAGCGCCGCCTCGTAGCCGCGCAGGAAGTGTTCGACGGTCTCGGCGTCCATCACCGCGCCGGAGGCTTGCAGATTCACCGAGACCGCGTCGCGCAGCTCGGTGATCCGCAGATACGTGTCCGACCCGAACGCGGCCCACGCGGTCGGCGCCGGATTGCGGACGAACGTCGTGCGCTTCACCCCCGCCTCGTGGGCTGCGTGACTCAGGAAGTTGAGTTCCGAGCCGACCCGCAGGTCCCGGCTGCGGATCGCGCCGGCGCAGGCCAGGATCTCCAGCATCTCGTCGTAGCCGAGCGCGGAGTGGTCCCGGACCGCCTCGGTCTGTTCGGCGACCCGGCGCAGCAGTTCGGAGAAACAGGGATCGTCCCGGCCGTCCACGATCATCAGCAGCGGTGAGAACCGGCACGTCAGCACGTCGCTGAAGGCGTCCTCGCCGCGGTTGCCGTGGAAGTTCCAGTGCGGGACCAGCCAGTCGCCGGTGTAGGCGGCGGTCAGCGCGGTGAACAGCGCGACGTGCACCAGCGAGGGCCACAGACCGGCCCGGTCCGCCAGCTGCCGACTGGCGGCCAGGGCGGCGGGGGAGGTCAGCGTGGCGGCGCTCGGAGCCGCCGGGCTGTCGCTGCGGCGCCGGGCGAACAGATCAGAGCTCAGCCGCGCCGCCTGCTCCCGCCAGAACTCCGCGGCCTGCTCGTGCCGGTCCTGGAACCCGGTCTCGCTCTCGTGCCCGACCAGGTGCAGCGGCTGGTAGCGGACCGGCTCCAGACTGGCCGGGCGGCGGGTGGCCAGCGCCGTGCCGAGCACCTCCAGCTCCCGCTCGAAGCGGTCCACGCTCCAGGCGTCGAAGGCCATGTGGTTCATCACCACCACCAGCTGGCGCGGCGCGCCGCCCTCGGTGATGACACACGCCCGCAGCGGCCAGTCGGCGGCCAGGTCGAACGGCGCCGTGGACAGCTCCCGGACCACGGCGGCCGGCGGCGGCGTGCCGTCCTGCTCGACCGTGGCCTGCACCAGCCGGACCGGGCCGGCCGGGTGCACGCGCTGCCACGGATCGGCGTCGGCGTCGTGGTGGTAGGTGGTCCGCAGCGCCTCGTGCCGGCGCACCAGATGGCCCAGCGCCGTGCGGATCTGCGGCACGGACAGTCCCGGCGGCAGCGGGAAGCGGGTGACGATGTGCGCGTCGTGGCGCGCCTCGGCGGGGAGCTGGTGGTGCCGCAGCCAGATGTAGCGCTGGCCCAGACCCAGCGCCGCGGTCTTCGTGTCCTGGGTCGTCCCGGTCACCGGCGGGCACCCCCGCGTCGCGCTTGCATGGTAAGACGATCCCCGCCCGCCCGGCCCGGGACAATGGGCGTTCGGTGTCAGCTTCCTGACGCCGTTACCGGCCATCCGCGCGCATTGACCCGCGGCGCCGGGGTTCGGACAGTGGCGGTATGACCCTGACCCAAGCCCTCGCCGCGCGCTTCGGCCGGGCCGGCGGCGCGCTCGCCGTCGGCGGCGTCCCGGTGGAGCGCCTGGCCGCCCGCGTCGGCGCCACGCCGTTCTTCGCCTACGACCGCGGCCTCCTGGCCGACCGGCTCGCCGCCGTCCGGCACGCGCTGCCGGCCGGCGTCCACCTGAGCTATGCCGTGAAGGCCAACCCGATGCCGGCGCTGCTGCACCACCTGAGCGCTCTGGTCGACGGCTTCGACGTCGCCTCGGGTCTGGAGCTGCGCGCCGCGCTGGACACCCCGGTGCGCCCGGAGAAGGTGAGCTTCGCCGGGCCCGGCAAGACCGTCGCCGAGATCCGCCAAGCGGTGGCCTCCGGGGTCACCGTCGAGCTGGAATCAGAGCTCGAACTCACCCGGGTCCGGGCGGCTGCCGCCGAGATCGGTGTCGCGGCGCGCGTCGCGGTCCGGGTGAACCCCGATTTCGCCGTGCGCGGCTCGGGGATGCGGCTCGGCGGAGGTCCGCAGCAGTTCGGCGTGGACTCCGAACGCGTGCCGGATCTGCTGCGCCTGATGGCGGGGGAGGACCTGGAGTTCCAGGGCTTCCACATCTTCGCCGGCTCGCAGAATCTGCGCGCCGAGGAGATCTGCGAGGCACAGCGCCGCACCGTCGATCTGGTCGTCGCACTCGCCGAGCACGCGCCCTCGCCGGTGCGTTACGTCAACGTCGGCGGCGGCTTCGGCATCCCCTACACCGCTCGGGACACCGCGCTGGACCTGGCGCCGATCGGGGAGAACCTGGCGAAGCTGACCGACGTGGTCGCCGCCGCGCTGCCCGGCGCGCGGATCGCGGTCGAGTTGGGCCGGTATCTGGTCGGCGAGGCCGGTGTGTACGTCACGCGGGTGCTGGACCGCAAGGAGTCACGCGGCAAAGTGTTCCTGGTCGTCGACGGCGGACTGCACCACCAGCTCGCGGCGTCGGGCAACTTCGGACAGACGATCCGCCGCAACTACCCGCTCGCGGTGGCGAATCGGATCGACGAGACCGCCGCGGGCAAGGTGTCAGTGGTCGGATGCCTCTGCACGCCGCTGGACCTGCTCGGCGACGACGTCGACCTCCCGGCGGCGGACGTCGGGGACCTGATCGTGCTGTTCCAAGCCGGCGCCTACGGTCTGACGGCCAGTCCGACCGCCTTCCTCAGCCATCCCGCGCCGGTGGAAGTACTGGTCTAGAGGGCTCGGCTGGTCTAGAGGGCGGGGAACAGCGCCGCGTCGGGTGCGGCGGGGGTCCACAGGTCCTTGAGTCCGCTCTCCGGAGCGGACACCGCCTGCTGGACGCCGAACGCGATCGTGCGCAGCATGCCGGTCAGCGCCTCGGCGTCCGCGACGTCGGGATCGGTGCGCAGCTGGATGCTGGTCCGACCGTCCTGCGCGGTCACCCGGACGTCGAAGGGCTGCCCGTACTCGCGAGGCCGCTCGGTCCAGACCAACTCCGCCGGGGCGGTGTCGGCCGGATCGAGGATCCGGTCGTCGAAGGGCAGGTAGTTGAACCACGCCGGGAACAGGCGGTTGTACCAGCCGTCGGCCGGTGCGGCGGATTCGGTCGCCAGCGCGGCGATCCGGTCGACGTCGTAGCAGGAGTACCGATACGCCTTGGCACTGGCCCAATGCGCCCGCTTGACGTGCTCGCCGAGCGTCCCGGCGCGGTCGACCGGCAGCGCGACCGGGATGAGCTGGTTCAGCGTGCCGACCACATGGCGCTGGTCCGGCGCGAACCGGTTGTTCGACATCAGGCTGACGACGGTGCCCTCGGTCCCGAGGCGCTCCGCGAGCGCGGCGGTGACCAGTGCGAGCAGCACGGCCGGCACGGTGACCGCGTGCTGCCGCGCCGCCTCGGCGGCGAGCGCGGTGAGCCGGTGCGAGTGCAGGACCGCCTGGACGCGCGGCTTGGTCTGGCCGGTGCTCAGCGTCGGCAGGGCGTCCAGGAAGCCGGCCGGCGCCTCGGCGAGCACGCCGCGCCAGTACTTCTCCGCCGCCGCCTGCCTGCTCTGCCACTTCTCAGCATGCTGCGTCGCCGACAGATCCCGTTGCGACGCCCCGGCATCGAGGTCGGCCTCGGGGTCCTCGACCAGGACGCGGAAGCGGCGCTCCAGCTCGATCATCGACCAGACGTCCACGATCAGGTGTGAGAACGCCAGCGAGAGGAACATCGGCGCGCCGTCGGTGGTCACCAGCGTGCCGCGCCAGCAGGGACCGCCGGTCATCGGGATCTCTTGCGCGGCCTGGGTCTCGGTGGTGCGGATCGGGTCGCCGAAGTCGGTGATCTGCCGGTCGGCGACCGCTATGGCGCCCGGCAGCCCGGTCGCGGCGTCGATACCGCAGCGGCTCTCGTCCTCCAGCGGATGCACGTGCTGCGCCGGGACGCCGTCCGAGCCGGCCGAGTAGCTGGTGCGCAAGGGCTCGTGCAGCTCGACGAGGCGGCACAGCGCGGCGGCCAGCCGCTCGGATGTCAGGCCTCGGAGATCCCACGTCGCCGACAGGTTCGCCTCGGCGCGCCACAGCGGCGGGTAGGACTCCACCTCGCGCCAGCTGTAGAGCTGACCGTGGCTCAGCGGTGTGGTCGGCACGGAGTTCGGCATACGGCCATTGCCGCAAGGCCCGGCGACGATCGCAAGGTGATGACGATGGCAGATTGCGGCGGCCGTTAGTTGCCATCGCGCGGGGCCCGGTATTCGTTGACTGCGCGCCCATCGCCAATTGATCCTCGTTCTCGGAACTCCCGGACCGGCGATTACGCCGCGGCCATTTTTCGAAGCCTTCCGGGAGGGCGAATCGCGATTCCTCCTTTCAAGGTGGCGTGGGCATGGCAGATGTGGTTGTGGAACCGGTCGCCGTGATCGGTCTGGCGTGCCGGCTGCCCGGCGCGGACGGACCGGACGCGCTGTGGCGGCTGCTGCGCGCCGGAGGCGACGCGGTGACCGAGGCTCCCGAGGAGCGCTGGCCGAGCGCCGCGCTGCCGGACTTCCGCTTCGGCGGCTTCGTTGACGGCGTTGACCGCTTCGACGCCGCCTTCTTCGGCATCTCCCCGCACGAAGCCGCGGCGATGGACCCCCAACAGCGCCTCGCGCTGGAACTGGCGTGGGAGGCGCTGGAGAACGCCCGGCTCGTGCCCGGCGACCTGGCCGGCGCCCCGGTCGGAGTGTTCCTCGGCGCGATCGCCTCCGACTACGCCGTGCTCGCCGGCCGGAACGACCCCGCCGCGCAGGGCGCGCACTCCTACACCGGCGCGCACCGCGCGATGATCGCGAACCGCGTCTCCTACGCCCTGCAACTGCGCGGCCCGAGCCTGACCCTGGACGCCGGACAGTCCTCCTCGCTGCTCGCGGTCCGGCAGGCGTGCCAGAGCCTGGCCGCCGGAGAATCGACGGTCGCGCTGGCCGGCGGCGTGAACCTGAATCTGCTTGCTGAGACGACCGCCGCGATCGCCGGATTCGGCGCGCTGTCGCCGACCGGCCGATGTCGCGTCTTCGACGCCGCCGCGGACGGCTATGTCCGCGGCGAGGGCGGCGCGATGGTGGTCCTCAAGCCGCTGGCCGCCGCCCGCCGCGACGGCGACCCGGTGCTGGCCGTGGTGCTCGGCGGCGCGGTCAACAACGACGGCGGGGGCGAGGGGCTGACCGTCCCGCGCGCCGAGGCCCAGCGCGAAGTCGTCGAGCTGGCGTGCCGCGAGGCCGGGGTGCGCCCGGGCGAGGTGCAGTACGTCGAACTGCACGGGACCGGCACGCGCGTCGGCGACCCCGTCGAGGCTGCGGCGCTCGGCGCCGCCCTCGGCGGCGCGCACCGCACGGCAGAGCGTCCGCTGCTGGTCGGCTCGGTGAAGACGAACATCGGACACTTGGAAGGCGCGGCGGGGATCGCCGGGCTGGTCAAGGTGGTGCTCAGCCTGCGCCATCGCGAGCTGCCCGCGAGCCTGCACTTCCGGACTCCGAACCCTGACATCCCGCTGGACGAGCTGCGGCTTCACGTCGTTCAGGAGACGACGCCGTGGCCGGTGTCGGACTCCGAGCGGGGGGCGCTCGCCGGGATCAGTTCTGTCGGCATGGGCGGTACCAACTGCCACCTGGTGCTCGGCGCTGCTCCGGACGATGTCGCGGTGCCGATACAGGACTCTGCTTTGCCGTGGGTGGTTTCCGCTCGATCGCCGGAGGCGTTGCGCGGACAGGCTGCCGCTCTGGTTTCGGCTGTCACCGCTGACGTCGATGCCGAGGCTGACGCTGATGCCGATGCCGACGGCGCTGACCCGGCGCTCGCCTTGCTGCGGACCCGCAGCCGTTTCGAATACCGCGCGGTCATCGACGCCGCCGGTACCGGCGCTCGCGCCGACCGACTCGGTGCCCTGACCTCCCTCGCCGACGGCATGCCGGACGGCACGGTCATCCTGGGCACCGCGACCCGCGGCAAGCGCGCGTTCGTCTTCCCCGGCCAGGGCTCGCAGTGGATCGGCATGGCCGTCGCCCTGCTCGACACCGAGCCGGTGTTCGCGGCGCGGATCGCCGAGTGCGAGGCCGCCCTGCGGCTGTTCGTCGACTACGAACTCACCGACGTGCTGCGCGGCGCCCCGGACGCACCCGACTTCGACCGCGTGGACGTCGTCCAGCCCGCGCTGTGGGCCGTGATGGTGGCGCTGGCCGAGCTGTGGCGCTCGCGCGGCGTGCAGCCGGATCTGGTCATCGGCCACTCGCAGGGCGAGATCGCCGCCGCCACGGTCGTCGGTGCGCTGTCGCTGACGGACGGCGCGCGCGTCGTCGCCTTGCGCAGTAAGGCGATCACCCGGCTCGCCGGAGCCGGCGGGATGCTGTCGGTCGCCGCGCCGCTGGAGGTCGTGCGGGCCGCTCTGACGCCCGAAGCCACCGTCGCCGCCGTCAACGGACCGCGCTCGGTCGTCGTCTCCGGCCCGGTCGGCGTGCTGGAGACGCTGCAGACCGCCTTCGAGGACGCCGGTCACCGCGCGAAGCTGGTCCCGGTCGACTACGCCTCGCACTCCGAAGCCGTCGAGGCGATCCGCGAGGAGCTGCTGGAGGTGCTGGCGCCGGTCAGCCCGCGCTCCTGCGCGACTGAGTTCGTGTCCTGCGTCACCGGGCAGCCGATCGACACCGCCGAGCTCGACGCCGAGTACTGGTACCGCAATCTGCGACTGCCGGTGCGCTTCGCCGACGCCGCACGGCACGCGCTCGACGAGGGCGTGGCGCTGTTCGTCGAGTGCAGCGCGCATCCGGTGCTGACCGGCGCGTTGGAGGAGTCGGTTGAGGCAGCCGAGCGGACCGCTGCGGTCGTCGGGACCTTGCAGCGCGGCGTCGGGGGTCCGGACCGGTTCCGGCAGGCGCTGGCCGAGGCGTACGTCGCCGGGGCTCCCGTGGACTGGACCGGAGCGCTGGACGTGCGGTCGAACCAGCTCGCCGAGCTGCCGACGTATGCCTTCCAGCGTAAGCGGTATTGGCTCGCGGAGACCGCCACGGCTTCGATCTCCGACGCATCGCGTCCGGCAGCTGCGCTGGCTGCCCCCACACCTGTCGCTGCTCTTGCCGCGTCAATCGAGACCGCTGTCACCGATCGTCGAGCCCTGCGAAACCTGGTCATCGCGACGACCGCCGACGTGCTCGGCCACAGCGACGCCTCCGCCGTCCGTCCGGACTGGCGGTTCAAGGAACTCGGCGTCGACTCCGCAGCCTCGGTACAGCTGCGCAACCGGCTGCGCGCCGCGACCGGACTGGCGCTGCCGACCGGCGTGCTCTTCGACTACCCGAGTCCTGACCAGCTCGCGGACCGCATGTGGACGCTTTCGCAGGGTGCTGACCCAGCATCCGATTCCGGTGCCCGAAGCGTCGTTGAGGACCCCGACCCGATCGTCATCGTCGGCATGGGCTGCCGCTACCCCGGCGGGATCGCCTCGCCGGAGGACCTGTGGCAGCTGGTCGTCGCCGGTGGCGAAGCGGTGTCCGACTTCCCCGCCGATCGCGGCTGGGACTTCGAGGCACTGTTCGCCGAGGGCGGCGAGGTGTCCGGGACCAGCTCCACGCGCCGCGGCGGTTTCCTGCGCGACGCCGACAAGTTCGACGCGGCCTTCTTCGGCATCTCCCCGCGAGAGGCCGCGGCGATGGACCCGCAGCAGCGGCTCATGCTCGAGGTCTGCTGGGAGGCGGCCGAGCGCGCCGGACTGGACGCCGAGGCGTTGCGCGGCAGCCGGACCGGCGTCTTCGTCGGCGCGATGGCGCCGGACTACGGACCCCGGCTGCACCTGCCGAGCGCCGGCGCCGACGGCCACCTGCTCACCGGCATGGCGCTGAGCGTGGTCTCCGGCCGGATCGCCTACAGCCTCGGGCTCACCGGCCCGGCGCTGACCATCGACACCGCGTGCTCCTCCTCGCTGGTCGCGATGCACTTGGCGGCGCAGGCGCTGCGCCGCGGCGAGTGTGACATGGCGTTGGCCGGCGGCGTCACGGTGATGGCGACCGCCGGGATGTTCGTGGAGTTCAGCCGGCAAGGCGGGCTGTCGCAGGACGGTCGCTGCAAGGCGTTCTCCGCCGAAGCGGACGGCACCGGCTGGGCCGAGGGCGCCGGCGTGATCCTGCTGGAGCGGCTGTCGGACGCACGGCGCGCCGGACACCCGGTGCTCGCCGTCCTGCGCGGCTCTGCGGTGAACCAGGACGGCCACAGCAACGGGCTGACCGCACCGAGCGGTCCGGCACAGGAGCGCGTCATCCGCGCGGCGCTCGCCGACGCCGGTTTGGCCGCCACCGATGTGGACGCGGTCGAGGCGCACGGTACCGGTACCCGCCTCGGCGACCCGATCGAGGCCGAGGCGCTGCTCGCCGCGTATGGCGCGGACCGCCCCGCCGACCGTCCGCTGTGGCTGGGCTCGGTGAAGACGAACATCGGCCACACCCAGGCTGCCGCCGGGACCGCCGGGGTGATCAAGATGGTCGAGGCGCTGCGGCACGGCATGCTGCCCCGCACCCTGCACGCCGACCACCCGACCGGTCATGTGGACTGGAGCCGGGGGACAGTCAGGCTGCTGACAGAGCCGGTCGAGCTGCCGGTGGAGCAGATGGCGCGAGCTGCCGTGTCCTCCTTCGGGATCAGCGGCACCAATGCGCACGTGATCATCGAGCGCGCGCCGGAGCTCGAAGCAGAGCACGAAGTCGCTGCGGCGACCCCGCTCGTGTGGGTCTTCTCCGCACGGACTGCTTCCGCGCTCCGCAACCAGGCGACACGGCTGCGCACCTTCGCTGCCGACGCCTCCGCCTCGGACCTCCTCGCCACCGGACCGACGCTGGCTCTGCGGACCGCGATGGAACACCGCGCCGTCGTTGTCGCCCAGGACCGTGACGAACTGCTCGCCGCGCTGGACGCCCTCGCCGAGGGCCGTCCGCATCCGGCGACGGTGCAGGGCACGGCGTCCGGCGACGTTCGGCCGGTGTTCGTCTTCCCCGGCCAGGGATCGCAGTGGGCTGGGATGGCCCTGGAACTGCTGACCTGGAACGCCGACTTCCGCGCTGCCTTCGAACTCTGCGACGCCGCCCTGGCTCCGTACACCGGCTGGTCCGTCGCCGACGTCCTGGCCGGTCGCGACGGCGCGCCGGCGCTCGAGGGCTCTGACGTGATCCAGCCGACGCTGTTCGCGGTCATGGTCTCGCTGGCGGCGCTGTGGCGGTCGGCGGGTGTCGAGCCCGCAGCCGTCATCGGGCATTCGCAGGGCGAGATCACCGCGGCGTGCGTCGCCGGCGCGCTCGACCTGCCCGACGCGGCGCGGATCGTCGCGCTGCGCAGCAAAGCCCTGATGAAGCTGACCGGGACCGGTGCGCTGGTCGCCGTTTCCCTTCCCGCAGAACAGGTTCGCGAGCTGTTGGGACCATGGGAGGGACGGCTGTGGGTCGCGATCCTCAGCGGACCCTCCGGGACTGTGGTCGGCGGCGACCCGGACGCGTGTGAGGAGTTCGCCGCCTCCCTCGGGTCCGGCGTGCAGGCACGGCGGGTCGCGATCGACTACGCCGCGCACACCCCGCACATCGAGGCGCTGCGCGAGGATCTGCTCTCCGCGCTGGCCGGTGTCGAGCCGCGCGCGACGGACGTGGCGTTCTGCTCCTCGGCCGAGGGCCGGTTCGTCGCCGCCGACGCGCTGACCGCCGAGTACTGGTACCTCGGGCTGCGCAACCCCGTGCAGTTCGAGCAGGCGATCCGGCAGTTCGGCGACTGGGACGGCACGCCGCTGTTCGTCGAGTCCAGCCCGCATCCGGTGCTGATCGGCAACGTTCAGGACACGCTGCGCACGGCGGAGATGGCCGGGGACGCCTTCGGGACGCTGCGTCGCAACGACGGCGGTCCGCGGCGGTTCCTGCTGGCGGCCGCGCAGGCGTACGTCGCGGGCGCGCCGGTGAACTGGCGTGCGGTGCTGGGGACGGCGTCGCATCAGGTCGTCCCGCCGACGTATCCCTTTGAGCACCAGCGATTCTGGATCGAGGGATCGCCGAGCCGAGCCGCCGCCGGACACCCGCTCATCGACACCACGGTGCGCCTGGCCGAGGGCGACGGACTCGTGCTGAGCGGTCGGCTCTCGACGGCTGCCACGCCGTGGCTCGCCGACCACGCGGTCGATGGCAATGTCCTGCTTCCCGGCACGGCTTTCGTGGAGATGGCGCTCCAGGCGGCTGCGGCTGCCGGAAGCGGCGGGATCGACGAGCTGATGCTGGCGGCGCCGGTCGTGCTGAGCGACGGCGAAGCGGTGGAGGTGCAGCTGACGGTCGGCGCCCCCGATGAGCGCGGTCGACGGCCGCTCGGCGTCTACACGCGGCAGGCTTCCGGCGACGAGGACGCGTGGACCCGCAACGCCACAGCCACGCTGCTCGCCGATACCGAACCACTGGTCGCGTCGTGGGAAGCGCCGGCTGATGATGCCAGCGAGACGAACCTCGACGGTGTCTACGACTGGCTGTCCGACCACGGTTACGAATACGGGCCCTCCTTCCAGGGACTGCTGCGGGTCGTCGCGACCGAGGGCGCGCGCTTCATCGACGTCGCGCTGCCCGAAGCGGTGCGAGCCGACGCCGGGCGGTTCATGCTGCATCCGGCGCTGCTCGACGCGGTCCTGCATCCGCTGGTGCGCGACAGCGTCGGCGAGGACGACATGCTGGTGCTGCCGTTCGCCTTCAGCGGCGTGCGGGTCGCGGCGCGGGGCGCCGAGGCGCTGAGCGTCCGGGTCACGGAGCTGGGCGCCGATCGGGTGGCGCTGGTCGCCTTCGACAGCGCGGGACAGCCGGTGCTCGGCGTCGAGGAGCTGACGCTCCGCCGCGTGCCGCGTCGGCAGGCCGCGAGCGGTCCGGTCTCGTACACGCTCGCCTGGAACGAGTTCACCGTCCCCGAGGTCGAGCCTGCGGGGCAGCGGGTCGCGGTGGTCGGCACGGACGCCGCCGCCGACGAGCTGCGCGCCGCGCTGGCCGCGCTCGGCGCGGAGGCGACGCTCAGCTACGACCTGCCCTCGCTGCCGGACATGACGGCGGGTCAGGTCCCTGAGACGGTGTTCGTGCCGTACCGGCCGGACGTCGATCCGTTCGACCTGCCGTACTCGGTGCACGAGGGGTTGTACCAGGTTCTGGACCTGATCCAGGGCTGGGTCGCCGATGAGCGGTTCGCGGGCAGTCGCCTGGTCTTCACCACCTCTGGTGCGATCGACGGGACGGACGACGGCCTTGCCGCCGCGCCGTTGTGGGGTCTGGTGCGCTCGGCGCAGACCGAGCATCCCGGTCGCTTCGCGATCATCGACATCGCCGTCGACGTCGCCGATGCCACCGACGCGCAGACCTGGCGCTCGGCGCTCGGAGCTCTCGCCACCGGTCGCTCGCAGCTGGTGATCCGGGACGGGATCGTGCGGGTGCCGCGCCTGGTCCGTGCCGACGTCACGACCGAGGCGAGCGTTGATCTCCCTGACCTGCCTGACATCCCTGACCTCACCACGGGAACCGTCCTCATCACCGGCGGCACCGGCGGTCTTGGCGCACTTGTGGCTCGCCGCCTGATCGAATCGCACGGCGTTCGGCATCTCCTGCTCGCCTCCCGGCGCGGCGCCGCAGCCCCGGGCGCCGCCGGGTTGGAGACCGAGCTGACCGCTCTCGGCGCGTCTGTGACCATCGCAGCCTGCGATGTCTCCTCGCGTCCTTCGGTCGCCGCGCTGCTCGACACGATCCCCGCGGACCAGCCGCTCGCCTGCGTCGTGCACACCGCCGGTGTCCTGGACGACGCCCCGGTCGCCGCGCTGTCCACCGCGCACCTCGACGAGGCGCTGGCAGCCAAGGCCGACGGCGCCTGGCATCTGCACGAACTCACCGAGAAGACCGCACCGGGCGCCATGTTCGTGCTCTTCTCCTCGGTCGCCGGGACGGTCGGTACCGCCGGGCAGGGCAACTACGCCGCAGCCAACAGTTTCCTCGACACGCTCGCTGCGGCACGCCATCGTCAGGGGCGTCCGGCGGTGTCGGTCGTGTGGGGGCTGTGGGCCGACCACACCGGCATGACCGGCACGCTCACCGACGCTGATTTGGCGCGTCTGGCTCGTACCGGAGTCGCTCCGTTGCCGACGGATCAGGGCCTTGAGTACTTCGACAGTGCTCTGCGATCGGATGATGCGCTGACCGTCGCTGCCCGCTGGGATCTGGCGGCGCTGCGAGCGCGAGTCGATGGCGGCGGCGCCGTGCCGGAGATCTTCGACGGTCTTGTCCGCACCACGCGCCGTGCACCGGCTCCGACCGCCGCCGCAGCCTCCGCCCCGCGTGCACCAGGCAACGCCTCGGCGCCCGCCGCCGGATCGCAGAGCATGTGGACGTCCCGGCTCGCCGGTCTGTCCCAGTCCGAAGGCGTCAAGCTGCTGGCCGGGCTGGTCCGTGCGCACGCTGCCGCAGTCCTCGGCCACGCCTCCGCCGACGCCGTGGACGCCGACCGCGCGTTCACGGAACTCGGCTTCGACTCCCTGACCGCCGTGGAACTGCGCAACCGCGTGGATTCCGAGACCGGCTTGCGGATGCCGGCGTCCATGGCGTTCGACTACCCGACGGTCGCCGCGCTGGCCGCGTTCCTGCACACCGAACTCGCCCCGGCGCAGTCCTCACCGGAGGACACGCTGCGCGAGGCACTGGAACACGTCCAGGCCGTGCTCCCCGATACCGACGAGTCCACCCGCACCAAACTCGTCGCCCTGCTGCGCAGCGGCCTGGACCGGCTCGGTCCGGCGAGCGCCGCCGCCGAGCAGGCGCCGGCCACCCCGGCCGACGCCGTTCTGGACCCGGCCGCCGAGGCCACCGACGAGGAGATCTTCGCGTACATCGACCGGCAGTTCTCCGAACCGCCCCGGGTCTGAAGCGGAAGGGCACGCGCAATGGCGACGACCGAGGACAAGCTCCGCGACTACCTCAAGCGCGTCACCGTCGACCTCACCGAGGCCCGGCGGCGGCTGGAGGAGTCCGAGAACGCACGCCGCGAACCGATCGCGATCATCGGCGCGGGCTGCCGCTTCCCCGGCGGGGTGAGCACCCTGGAGGGACTGTGGGAGACGGTGCGTTCGGGCACTGACACGATCACCGGCTTCCCGACGAACCGCGGCTGGGACACCGACGGTCTCTACGACCCGGACCCCGAGGCGCCGGGACGCACCTACACCCGCCACGGCGGCTTCCTGCACGACGCCGCCGACTTCGACGCCGAGTTCTTCGGCATGAACCCGCGCAGCGCGCTGGCCACCGACCCGCAGCACCGCCTGTTCCTCGAGACGGCGTGGGAATCCTTTGAGCGCGCAGGGATAGTGCCCGGCTCGCTGCGCGGCAGCAAGACCGGCGTGTTCGCCGGGACCATGCACAACGACTACGCGATGCGCTACATCAACGCGCACCCCGCCGAGCTGGAGGGCGCGTTCCTGCTCGCCAACGCGCCGAGCGTCCTGGCCGGGCGGCTGTCCTACACCTTCGGGCTGGAGGGTCCCGCGCTGACGCTGGACACGGCGTGCTCCTCCTCGCTGGTCGCGGTGCACCTGGCGATGCGGGCGCTGCGCGACGGCGAGTGCTCGCTGGCGCTGGCCGGCGGCTCGACGGTGATGTCGACCACTGATTCGTTCATCGAGTTCTGCCGGCAGCGCGCGCTGTCCGCCGACGGCCGATGTCGTCCGTTCTCGGCGGATGCCGCCGGTGCCGCGTGGTCCGAAGGCGTCGGCGTGCTGTTGTTGGAACGCCTTTCGGACGCCCAACGCAACGGCCGACGGATCCTCGCGGTGATCCGGGGGAGCGCGGTCAACCAGGACGGCCGCAGCAACGGGATGACGGCGCCGAACGGTCCCGCGCAGGAGCGCGTCATTCTGGCGGCCCTGGCCGACGCCGGTCTCGACACCGCCGACGTGGACGCCGTCGAGGCACACGGCACGGGCACGCCGCTCGGCGACCCGATCGAGGCGCGGGCACTGGTGGCGACGTACGGCCGCGGCCGCAAGACCGACGACCCGCTGTGGCTGGGCGCGTCGAAGTCGATCTTCGGGCACACCCAGGCAGCGGCAGGGCTCGCCGGAATCCTCAAGATGGTCATGGCGATGCGGCACGGGGTGCTGCCGCCGACGCTGCACGCCGAGGTGCTCAGTCCGCACGTGGACTGGGACGCGGAGGCGCTGAGCCTGGTCACCGCCGAGCAGGAGTGGACGCGGCGCGGCGGGCCGCGGCGGTGCGGGGTGTCGGCGTTCGGGCTGAGCGGGACGAATGCGCATGTGGTGCTGGAGGAGGCGCCGGATGCTGCTGCTTCGGCGGCTTTGGTTTCTGGGCACGGCGGTCCGCTGGCTTGGGTTATCAGTGCTCGGACTCCTGCCGCTTTGCGCGGTCAGGCTGAGCGGCTGCGGTCGTTCGAAGACACCGAGCCGCATGACGCCGGTGATGTCGCGCGGGCGTTGGTGTCGACGCGAGCGCTGTTCTCGCATCGGGCCGTGCTGCTCGGCGACGACCGGGACGCGCTGCTCTCCGCGCTCGACGACTACGTGGCCGGGCGACCGAACCGGGACGTGGTTACTGGCGTGGCGCCGGATCACGCTCCGCGTGCCTTCCTGTTCACCGGTCAGGGCGGTCAGCGCGCCGGAATGGGACGCGAGCTTCACGCGGCGTTCCCGGTTTTCGCCGCAGCCTTCGACGAGGTCTGCGACGCCCTCGACCCGCACCTCGACCGCCCGTTGAAGGACGTGGTCTTCGCCGCGCCGGACAGCCCGGATGCCGCGCTGATCGATCAGACGCGGTACACGCAGCCGGCTTTGTTCGCGTACGAGGTCGCCGCTTTTCGGCTGCTCGAGTCGTTCGGTATTGCGCCGGATTTCGTCGCGGGGCATTCGATCGGCGAGTTCGCGGCGGCGTTCGTCGCCGGGGTCTGGTCGCTGGCGGACGCGGCGCGGTTGGTCGTGGTCCGGGCGGCGCTGATGCAGGGCCTTGATGCCGCCGGCGCGATGGTCGCGGTCGAGGCTTCGTTCGATGAGGTCGCGGCGTCGCTGGTCGGGCTGGAGGACGCGGTGGCGGTGGCTGCCGTGAACAGTCCGACGTCGGTGGTGCTGTCCGGCGAGGAGAAGGCGTGCCTGCGGCTGGCGGAGCAGTGGCAGACCGCCGGTCGGCGGACGCGGCGGCTGGCGGTCAGCCACGCGTTCCACTCGCCGTTGATGGCGCCGATGCTCGATGCGTTCCGGGCGGAGTTGGCTCGCGTGGAGTTCGCCGCGCCTCGGTTGGCGCACGCGACGAATCTGGGTCCTGATGGTTCTGGTGGACCGGATTGGGACGAGCCGGAGTACTGGGTGCGGCAGGTGCGCGAGACCGTCCGGTTCGAGGAGACGGTTGACGCGCTGGTCGCGCAGGGTGCGGCGGTGCTGATGGAGGTCGGGCCGGACGCTGTCCTGGCTGGGCTCGCGCAGGGGTGTCCCAGCGCTGCCGATGTGCGGGTCGTTGCTTTGCAGCATCGGAAGCGCGCGGAGGTTGAGGCGCTGGTTGGCGCGCTGGCGCAGGGATGCGTGGCGGGCGTCGGGGTGGCGTGGGACGCGTTGTTCGGGCCGGTGTCCGGCGTGCCGTCGTTCGACCTGCCGCTGTACGCCTTCGACCGGACGCGGTACTGGCTGCCGCCGCGTCCGCGTGAGGCGCAGGTGGAGTCGGTGGGTCAACGTGCTCTGACACACCCGCTGCTCGGTGCGGCGGTCGAGGTCGGGGACGACGGCGCGCTGGTGCTGACCGGGCGGTTGGCGGCGGCGGAGCTGCCGTGGCTGGCCGACCACCGGGTGGCCGGCGCCGAGCTGGTGCCCGGGACGGCGGTGCTGGACGCGGTGCTGGTGGCCGCCGAGCGCGCGGGGTGCGAGCGCGTCGAGGAGCTGGTGTTCGAGGCGCCGATCGTGCTGCCGCCGAGCGGGGTGCTGTTCGTGCAGATCGCGGTGGACGCCGAGCGGGGCGTTCGGGTCTACACGCGCGGCGCCGAGGACGAGGTGTGGACGCGGCGGGCCAGCGGCCGGCTGGGTTCCTCCGGCACAGGTGTCGCAGAAGTCTGCGACTGGGCAGTCTCCTGGCCGCCGTCCGGGGCGTCCGAAATCGACGCCGAACGTGGCTACGACCGGCTCGCCGATCTCGGCTACGAGTACGGCCCGGCGTTCCGCGGCGCGGTGCGCGTGTGGCGCCGCGAGACCGAGCTGTTCGCGGAGGTCGCAGCGCCCGAGGGGCTGGACCTCAGCGGCTTCGGCCTGCATCCGGCGCTGCTCGACGCGGCGTTCCATCCCATGCTGCTGACCGCCGACGAGACCGAGCCGCGGGTGCCTTTCCTGTTCCGGGGCGCTCGGCTGACGGCGACGGGCGCCTCGGCGCTGCGCGTGCGGCTCACGGTGGCGGGCGACGAGGTTACGGTCGCGGTCGCCGATCTGTCCGGTAACCCAGTCTTCGGCATCGACGCCGTGGTGGTCCGCGCGGCGCCCGCGAGTGCGATGGCTGCTGCCGGGCCGACGCCTTACGTCGTCGAGTGGATCGACGCCACCCCGACCGCACGCAGCACGCCCGACCCCACCACGCTGGTGATCCCCGCAGTCATCGCGCCTGACACAGACCCGATGCTTGCCGTCCGCGAGGCAACGACCTCGGCACTGGCAACAATCCACCAAACCATCGAATCGTCGAGCCGCGCGGTCTTCCTCACGCATAACGCCTTCAACGGCTCTCTCGCCGACGCCGCAGTATGGGGTCTGATTCGCACGGCTCAGGCAGAGAATCCTGGCCGATTCGTACTGGCCGATGTGCCACTCGGGTTCGACGACTGGGGTCTGCTGGCCGCGTGCGACGAGCCACAGGTACGGATCGCCGACGGCCGCGTCTCCGTCCCGCGCCTGGTCCGCCACACACGTACCGACGCCGACACCGACACCGGGACCGCGTCCCTGCCGGACGGCCCAATCCTCATCACCGGCGGCACCGGCGGCCTCGGCGCCCTGATCGCCCGCCACCTGGTCGAACACCACGGCGTCAGCGAACTGATACTGGTCTCCCGCAGCGGCACCGACGCCCCCTCCGCCCCCGCCCTCCGCGAACTCGGCGCACAGGTCACCATCACCGCCTGCGACGTCGCCAACCGCGAAGCCCTCACCAAACTCCTGGCAGAACACCCGCACCTCGCCGCAATCATCCACACCGCAGGCATCCTCGACGACGCAACCCTCACCACCCTCACCCCCACCCGCATCGACGCAGTCCTGCAACCCAAACTCAACGCCGCCTGGCACCTCCACCAACTCCGCCCCCACACCCCCCTGATCCTCTTCTCCTCCCTAGCCGGCACCCTCGCCAACCCCGGCCAAGCCAACTACGCAGCAGCCAACGCAGCCCTCGACGCCCTGGCAACCCACCGCCGCACCCAATCCCAACCAGCAACATCAATAGCCTGGGGCCTCTGGCCCACCCCCACCGGCATGACCACCACCCTCACCCCCACAGAACAAACCCGCCTCACCCAATCCGGCCTAACCCCCCTCACCACCCCCGAAGCCCTCACCCTCTTCGACACCGCCCTAGCCGAAGCCTGCGCCCTCGCCCCCAGCGCGACTCAGGCCACTGAGCCAGGTTCCCCCAGTGCGAGCATGGCCTCCGCACCCAGTGCGCCCGCAGAAGCCACTGTGCTCAGCTCGAGCGCCGCACCCAGTGCGCACACCCCCGGCGCCGCCTCTGCATCCAGCGCTCCGAGCGCCTTCGCCGAAGCTGCTACTGCGGCCGCATCTGGTGCAGATGTCTCGGCATCGCACACGGCTACTCTCATCGCGGCCACGTTCCACCTCCCCGGCCTCCGCGCACGCGCCGAAGCCGGCACTCTGCCGCCGATCCTTCAAGCTTTGGTCCCTGCGCGCCGCAAGCCAGCCACTGCCACCGCCGCACCCGCACTCCGCACCCGCCTCGCCGCCCTTCCCGAGCCGCAGGCCAAGCAGGCGCTCGTCGACCTGGTCCGCGCGCACGTCGCCGCCGTCCTTGGCTACGCCGGTCCGGCCTCCGTCGACCCCGATCGGGCCTTCGCTGAGCTCGGCTTCGACTCGCTCACCGCCGTCGAGCTGCGCAATCGCCTTGAGGCCGACACCGGCTTGAGTCTGCCTCCGGCGTTGGCCTTCGACCACCCGACCGTCGCCGCTGTCGGCGCGCACCTGTTCGTCGAGCTCGCGCCTGCCGCGCCGGATCCGCATCAGGCTCTGCGTGCCGCGCTCGCTGAGGTCGAGGACTTGGTGCTCGCACGGCCTGATCCGGCGCTCGCCGAGTTGGTCGCCGCCACGCTTGCGCGCCTGACTGCTGGGTCCGCCGGCGATGGCGTCGAGCAGCGCATCAACGACGCCAGTGATGAAGAGATCTTCGCCTTCATCGACAACGAACTCTGATACACACCTCCACCCCCGAACTCTGATTCCCGAAAGGTCGCCTGTCATGGCCACTGAGGAAGAGCTCCGCAACTACCTGAAGCGGGTCACGCGCGACCTCACCGACACGCGTCGGCGGCTCGCGGAGACCGAGCAGCAGCTGTCGGACACTGAGCGTGCGCGGCATGAGCCGATCGCGATCATCGGGATGGGCTGCCGTTATCCCGGCGGGGTCGCCGGGCCCGAGGACCTGTGGGATGTGGTGTCCAGCGGGCGGCATGCGATCGGGGAGTTTCCCGGTGACCGGGGGTGGGACGTCGAAGGGCTCTACGATCCCGACCGGGACGCCTTCGGCAAGTCCTACACGCGCAACGGCGGCTTCCTCTACGACGCGGCTGATTTCGACGCCGGGCTGTTCGGTATGAGTCCTGGCGCCGCGTTGACCAGCGATCCGCAGCAGCGGCTGATGCTGGAGACGGTCTGGGAGGCGTGCGAGCGCGCGGGTATCGACCCGATGGCGTTGCGCGGCTCGCGCACCGGGGTGTTCGCCGGGGTCATGTTCGACTTCTACTGCACCCGTTTCCTCGGCGCCGTGCCGCAGGAGGTCGAGGCCTCGCTGTTCACCTCGGCGCTCCCGAGTGTGCTGGCCGGCCGCATCTCCTACACGCTAGGCCTGCACGGCCCGGCAGTCAGCCTCGACACCGCCTGCTCCTCCTCGCTGGTCGCCGTCCACCTCGCCGCGCAGGCGCTGCGCAATCGCGAGTGCTCGATGGCGCTGGCCGGCGGCGCGACCGTGATGGCCACGCCGGACTCCTTCGTGGAGTTCAGCCGCCAGGGCGCGCTGGCTCCCGACGGCCGCTGCAAGCCCTTCGCCGAGGGCGCCACCGGCGCGGCGTGGGCCGAGGGCGTCGGCGTCCTGCTCCTGGAGCGGCTGTCCGACGCCGAGCGCAACGGCCACACGATCCTGGCCGTCATCCGCGGCTCGGCGGTGAACCAGGACGGCCGCAGCAACGGCCTCACCGCCCCCAGCGGCCCGGCGCAGGAGCGGCTGATCTGGGAGGCACTGGCCGACGCCCGCCTCGACGCCCGCGACGTCGACGTCGTCGAAGCGCACGGCACCGGCACCCCCCTCGGCGACCCCATCGAAGCCCGCGCCCTGCTGGCCACCTACGGTCAGAACCGAGGCGACGGCGAACCGCTGCTCCTGGGCTCGGCCAAGGCCAACTTCGGCCACACCCAGGCCGCCGCCGGAGTCGCGGGCATCATCAAGATGGTCATGGCGATGCGCCACAACGAGCTGCCACCCTCCCTGTTCGCCGAGAACCCCTCCTCCCAGATCGACTGGGACAGCGGCGCGGTACGTCTGCTGGACGCGGCGCGCCCCTGGCCGACCGTCGACCGCCCGGTCCGCGCGGCCGTCTCCGGCTTCGGCATCAGCGGCACCAACGCGCACGTCATCATCGAGCAGGCGCCGGAGACGGAGGCAGCAGAGCCCGAGCCCGAAGCCCGAACAACCCCGAATCAGGACCCTTACGTCTGGGTCCTGTCAGCCCGCACCGAGAAGTCTCTCCGCGCCCAAGCCGGCCGCCTCGAAGTCTTCTCCCGCGCCGCCGATCCCGCCGACCTGGCCGCTGCCGGTCCGTCCCTGGCCCGCCGCACCACCCTGGAACACCGCGCCGCCGTCGTCGCCACCGACCGCGAGGTGCTGACCGCCGCCCTCGCCGCGCTCGCCGACGGCACCCCGCACCCGGCCCTCGCCGTCGGCACCGCCGCCGCCGACGTCCGCCCGGTGTTCACCTTCCCCGGCCAGGGCTCCCAGTGGGCCGGCATGGCGACGGAACTGATGGCCGCGAACCCGGTCTTCGAAGACTGGATGACCCGCTGCGACACCGTCCTCGCCCCGCACACCGGCTGGTCGGTCGTGGACGTCCTGCGCGGTGCCGACGGCGCACCGACCCTCGACGGCACCGAAGTCATCCAGCCCGCGCTGTTCGCCGTCATGGTCTCGCTCGCCGGTCTGTGGCGCTCGATCGGCGTCGAGCCCGCCGCCGTGATCGGCCACTCGCAAGGCGAGATCGCCGCCGCCGCCGTCTCCGGAGCGCTGTCGCTGGAGGACGCGGCGCGCGTCGTGGCCCTGCGCAGCCGTGCGCTCCTCGGCCTCAGCGGAACCGGCGGCATGCTCGCCGTAGCCCTGCCGCCGGAGGAGATCGTCAAGCGCCTGCAAGCGTTCGACGGTCGCCTGTGGCTCGCGGTGTACGCAGGTCCCGCATCCGGCGTCGTCGCCGGCGACCCGGACGCGCTCGACGAATTCGTCGGAGCAGTCGGCGAGAACGTCCGCACCCGCCGCGTCGGCGTGGACTATGCCTCCCACACCCCGCACGTCGAAGCCCTCCGCGAGGAAATCCTCGCCGTCCTCGCCGGAACCGCACCGGTGTCCACGGACATTGCGATGTGCTCCTCCCTGAGCGCCGAATTCATCGACACCGCGCGTCTGGACGCCGCCTACTGGTACGAGAACCTGAGCAACCCCGTCCGCTTCCGCGACGCCATCGCCGCCTTCAAGGACTTCGGCACACCGCTGTTCGTCGAGGCCAGCCCGCATCCGGTGCTGGTCGGCGACATCGCGGACATCCTGGAGGACGCTGGCGCATCCGGCGCTGCGACTGGTTCGCTGCGCCGCGACGAAGGCGGCTGGCAGCGCTTCCTGCTCGCCGCCGCCGGAGCCTACGTCCTCGGCGCGCCGGTGGCCTGGACCGAGATCCTCGGCCCGGTCCAGCGGCAGGTGGACCTCCCGACCTACGCCTTCGATCGCCAGCGCTACTGGATCGACAACATCGAGCGTGCCGCATCCGGCGCCGGGATGAGCGCGTCCGCGCACCCGCTGTTCACCTCCGTGGTCTCCTTGGCCGACGGCGGTCTGCTGCTCGCCGGACGCCTGTCGCGCACTGCGTCGCCGTGGCTGAACGACCACGTCGTCGAAGGCGCGGCGCTGTTCCCCGGCGCCGGATTCGTCGAGCTGGCTTTGGAAGCGGCTGCGGCGGCGGGCTGCGGGCACCTGGAAGAACTGACCCTGGAAAACCCACTGATCCTCCCCGAATCCGGGGCGGTGGACTTGCAGGTGGTGGTCGGCGCCCCGGACGCCGACGGGCATCGCAGTGTCGGTATATACGCGCAGTCCGGATCGGAGTGGGAGCGGTGCGCCGCCGGCTCGATCGGCACGGGCATCGCCGCTGCCGGTGGCTGGACGTGGGCCGCGCAGTGGCCGCCATCCGGCGCGGGCATGGACGTCGCGCAGCGCTACACCGATCTGGTTTCGGCGGGCTATGAATACGGACCCGCATTCGCTGGCGTGACCGCCGTCTGGCGCCAGGGCGACGAGATCTTTGCCGAGATCGCTGCGCCGGAAGAGCTCGACGTCACCGGCTTCGGCATCCACCCGGCAGTCCTGGACTCCGCCCTGCAGCCGGTCCCGCTGACCGGGGGATTCAGTGACCTGATGCTCCCGTTCATCTTCCGCGACGTGCGTCTGTACGCCGCCGGAGCCTCCGCGCTGCGCGTGCGGCTCACGCTCGACGGCGACGACATCGAGATCGCAGCGGCAGACCCCGAGGGCCGACCGGTGTTCGTGGTGAAGTCGCTGCGGGTGCGCAAGATCGCGGCTGAGGCGCTGCGCTCCCGCTCCGAAGACCGCGTGACGCTGTCCGGGATCGACTGGACGCCGCTGGCCGTCACCGCCGACGACACCCTCACCTGGCGCGTGGTCGACGACCTCGCTGAACTGGACGGCGCGACCGAGGCGCCGGACTTCGTGGCGGTCCGCATCGCCGGCTCCGGCTCGACCGGCGCCAACGCCGCCGTGCCGTTGCCCGAAGCCGCTCGAACCCGCACCCTGCACGCCCTCGACGTCCTGCGCGACTGGCTGAACCGCAGCGAGCACGAGCTGTTCGCCGACACCCGGCTGGTCCTCGTCACCACTGAGGCCGCCGGGACGCAGGCCACTGACATAGCCTCCAGCGCCGTCTGGGGTCTGGTCCGCGCCGCGCAGTCCGAGCACCCCGGCCGCTTCGTCCTCGCCGACGTCCCCGAAGGCTTCTCCGGCTGGGGTCTGCTGGCCGCCGCGATCGCCGCTGACGAGCCGCAGCTTGCGGTGTACGACGGCGAGCTCTCGGTCCCGCGCGTCGCGGCCCGAGCCGCATCTGAGGCGCGCGATCAGCCCTTCGGCATTGGCAGTGTCCTGATAACCGGCGGCACCGGCGGTCTCGGCGCCCTGGTCGCCGAACACCTGGCGACCCGCCACGGCGTCCGCCGCCTGATCCTCACCTCCCGGCGCGGTCTCGACGCCCCCGGCGCCGCCGAGCTGGTCGCCCGGCTCGCCGACGCCGGTGCCGAGGCCGACATCGTGGCCTGCGACGCCGCCGACCGTGAAGCCCTGGCTGCCGTTCTCGCCGCGATCCCCGCCGACGCGCCGCTGACCGGTGTCGTGCACGCCGCGGGCGTCCTGGACGACGCACGCCTGGAAGCCCTGAAGGCCGAAGGCGTGGACCGCGTCTTCCGCCCGAAGGTGGACGCGGCGTGGAACCTGCACGAACTCACCGCCGATATGCCGATCGAGGCCTTCGTCCTCTTTTCCTCGCTCGCCGGTGTGTTGGGCAACGCCGGCCAGGCGAACTACGCCGCTGCCAACGTGGTCCTGGACGCCCTGGCCGCGCAGCGCCGCGCCGTCGGGCTGCCGGCGGTGGCGGTGGCGTGGGGTCTGTGGGGCACGGCGACCGGGATGACCGGCGAGCTGACCGAGGCCGAACTCGCGCGGCTGGCACGCTCCGGCGTCGCGCCGCTGACCGGGGATCAGGGCCTTGAGTTGCTCGACGCCGCGTTGCACGCGTCCGACCCGCTGGCCGTCGCGGCGGTCTGGAACGCCGCCGGACTGCGCGCGAGCCAGACCGACGGCGTCCTGCCCGCCGTGCTGCGCGGTCTCGTTCCCGCCAGCCGCCGCGCCGCAGCGGCCGGACCCTCGGCGGCAGCAGGCGGACTGACTGCGCGGCTGGCTGCGATGAGCGCGCAGGAAGGTCGGCAGTTCCTCGCCGACCTGGCGCGCTCGCACGTCGCCGCCGTGCTGGCCGCGCCCGGACCGCAGGCCGTGGACCCGGACCGGCCGTTCAGCGAACTCGGCTTCGACTCGATGACCGCCGTGGAGCTGCGCAACCGGCTCGGCGGCGCCACCGGGCTGCGGCTGCCCGCGACGCTGGCGTTCGACCACCCGACGGTCAACGCGCTCGCCGACTTCCTGCACGGCAAGCTCGCCCCGGCCGCGCCCGCGCCCGACGACACCCTGCGGGCCGCGCTGGAGGAGATGCAGCGCTCGCTGGCCGAGCACGACGACGCGATGCGGGCCAAGGTGACCGCGATCCTGCACAGCGCGCTGAACCGGCTGGGCTCCGCCGCCGAGGGGACCGAGGCCGCGCCGGAGAAGATCGCGATGGAGGCGGCGTCCGACGACGAGCTCTTCGCGTTCATCGACAGCCAGCTGTGACCCCGCCCCCGACCCGACTCCGCTGCCGGCTGTTTGCCGCTAAGTGAAAGGCCTTAGCACCGTGACCGAGGACAGACTGCGCGCCTATCTCAAGCGCGTCACCGTCGACCTCGCCGAGGCGCGCCGCCGCCTGGCCGAGGCGGACGGCGATCGGCACGAGCCGATCGCCGTGATCGGGATGGCCTGCCGGTACCCCGGCGGCGTCCGGACGCCCGAGGAGTTCTGGACCTTGCTGAGCGAGGGCCGGGACACCGTCGCGGACGTGCCGAAGGCGCGCTGGGACATCGAGGAGTACTACGACCCCGAGCGCAGTTCGGTCGGCGGCGTCTACACCAAGCAGGGCGCCTTCCTGGACGACATCGCAGGGTTCGATGCCGGGTTCTTCGGGCTCTCGCCGCAGGAGGCGTTCCGGATGGATCCCCAGCAGCGCCTGCTGATGGAGCTGATGTGGGAAGGGATGGAGGACGCCGGTACGACACCGGCGTCGCTGGCCGGAAGCCGGACCGGCGTGATGGTCGGGCTGATGGACACCGTGCAGTACGGACGGCTGGAGATGGAGCGGACCGGTCCTTCGGTGGCCGCGGATCCGCTGTTCGGGCAAGGGGTCTCGACGTCGGTCGCGGCCGGACGGCTGGCGTACCAGTACGACCTGCGCGGCCCGACGCTGACCATCGACACGGCGTGCTCCTCCTCGCTGGTCGGCGTGCACCTCGCCGCCGAGGCGCTGCGGCGCGGCGAGTGCGACATGGCGGTCGCGGCGGGCGCGTACCTGGTGATCCGCCCCGACACCTTCGTGCAGGGCTGCGCGACCTCGATGCTCGCGGTCGACGGACGCTGCAAGACCTTCGACGCCTCCGCCGACGGCTACGTGCTCGGCGAGGGCGGCGGGCTGGTGGTGCTGGAGCGGCTGTCCTCGGCGCTGGCGAATGGCCGCCGGATCCGCGCGATCGTGCGCGGCTCGGCGGTCAACCAGGACGGCCGTAGCAATGGCCTGACAGCACCGAACCGCGGCGCGCAGGTCGATGTGATCCGGCGCGCGCAGGCGGCGGCGGGCGTCGCCCCTGACGAGGTCGCGTACGTGGAGGCGCACGGCTCCGGCACGAAGCTCGGCGACGCGATCGAGCTCTCGGCGCTGCACGACGTGTTCGCCACCTCGCGCGACGCCGAGCGTCCGCTCCTGGTCGGCGCGGTGAAGACGAACATCGGCCACACGCAGTCGGCGGCGGGCGTCGCCGGACTGATCAAAACGGTGCTGGTGCTGGAGAACGGCGTCGCACCGGCGAACCGGAACCTGGAGGATCCCTCGGACGCCATCCCGGGGGACGGCACGGTGCGGCCGCTCGCAGCGGCTGCGGACCTGCCCGCGGGGCGGGTGGTGGCCGGGGTGAGTTCGTTCGGCTGGTCCGGGACGAACGCCCATGTGGTGGTGGAGACGGCGCCGGCGGCGGGGGAGGCGGAAGAGGGAGACGGTCAGGGGGCTGATGGTCTCGCCGCGGACCCGCTGCCGGCGCGCACGAACGGTTTCATCACGTTGCCGATATCGGCCGCGAGCACGACTGCTTTGCAGGAGCGTGCCGGCGGCCTGGCAACGGTTCTGACTGAGCGGCCGGATGTGGACTTGGCCGATATCGCCCACACCCTGCAGCACGGCCGAGCCGGACTCGACTACCGAGCCGGCGTGGTCGCCCTCGATCGCGCCGATGCCATTCGCCAGCTGACAGCACTCACTTCTGGCATCGAGGCGAAGCGGCGCCCCAAGATCGCCTTCCTACTCCCTGGAACCGGCGACCAATACGCCGGCTTGGGTCGCGAGCTCTATTCCTCAGAGCCCGTATACGCCGCCGCCATCGACGAGTGCCTGACCATCGCCGAGGAGCGGTGCGGCGTCGATCTTCGCCCTCTGATGTTCTCCTCGCCATCCACCGCCGCATCCGGCGATCTGGCTGCTCTGCTCGGGCGCGAGAACACTCCCGCCTCTGAGCCGGATCCGCTCGCGCACGCCGAGCTCTCCCATCCCTACCTGTTCACCGTCGAATACGCGCTCGCGAAGCTGCTCGAAGCGTGGGGCGTGCGGCCGGACGTGCTGGTCGGCTACAGCCTCGGCGAGTACGTCGCGGCGTGCCTGGCCGGCGTGCTGACGCTCGGCGACGCGCTGCACGTGGTGGTCGAGCGGGCGCGGCTGATCGCCACGGCCCGGGCCGGGCGGATGCTCGCGGTCGCCGCCGACGAGGCGCGCGTGCGCTCCGCGCTGGCCGAGAGCGGGGCGCGGGTGGACGTCGCGGCGCTGACCGGACCGACGATGACGGTCGTCAGCGGTACCGAGGACCAGGTCGACGTGCTCGCCGAGGCGCTGCGCGGGGCGGGGGTGGCGTGCCGTCCGCTGCGCAGCGAGCACGCGTTCCACTCCTCGCTGCTGGCGCCGGTGCGCGACAAGCTGGCGGCGCTGCTGGACTCGGTGCCGCGCGCGGTTCCGACGACCACGATCGTGTCGAACACCACCGGCAGCGCGCTGACCGCCGAGCAGGCGGCGTCGGGGGAGTACTGGGGCGACCACCTGGTCAGCCCGATCCGCTTCGCCGACAGCGTGCGCTACTGCGTGGAGCAGGGCGTTGACGTCTTCATCGAGCTCGGCGCCGGCGCCACCCTCGGCGGCCTGGTCCGCCAGAACCTCGCCGGCGCCGGTGGCGCGGCGGTGGTCGGGACGCTGCCCGCCGCCTGGTCGGGCACCGCTGGCGCGCCGGACGTGCGGCTCGACATGGCGGGCACGCGTGCCCGGCTGTGGGAGCAGGGGCTGCCGGTGGTGTGGCCCGAAGGCGGACGCACGGTCAGCCTGCCGCCGTATCCGTTCCAACGCACGGCTTTCTGGCCGGAACAGAACCCTGATGCACTCGCGACGGACCGCTCGAGGCCTTCCCGCCCCACGGACCTGGCATACGTACCGGCATGGCGCCGCGACGTCACCGGCAGCGCCCCGAATGCTCTCCCGCTGGACGGCCCACTGGTGATCTTCGCCGCCGACGAAGGACTCGCCGACCTCGCCGAGGCGGCGGGCGTCCCGGTGATCGAGGTCATCCCCGGCACCGAGCTCAAGCGCGAAGGACGCCGCCTGACGATCGACATCGCGACCCCCGAGCACTACCGCGAAGCCTTCACCGGCCTCCCCGCCGACGGACCCCTGCACGTAGTCCACGCCTGGAGCACCCGCACAACAGCCGCCGACGACGCCGCACTCCGCCACTCGATCAAGCTCGGCTTCGACAGCCTCCTACTGACAGTGCAAGCACTCGGCGCACTGCCCACGCCCCGCCCGATCCACCTGCTGACAGTCAGCCGCAACGCGCTGGACGTCCACGGCGGCGACGCAACCGCCCCCCACCAGGCAGCCGTCCACGGCCTCGGGCGGGTGGTCCACCACGAAATCAAAACCCTGACCTGGCACGGCATCGACCTGGACGACGCTCATGGTCCGGTAGATCTGGTCGCCGAACTCTTGACGCCAGATCCCGAACCCACCCTCGCCGCCCGCCGCCGAGGCCGCCGCTGGACCCAGGATTGGGCCGAGCTGCCGATCAGCGAGAGCGCCACGGCGGCTGGTTCTGCTCGAACCTCGGGCGCGACCGCGCTCGCGACCCCGGCTGGCTCTGCGGGAACCTCAGCTGCGACCGCCTCCCCGGCTGGTTCTGCTGGAATCTCGGGCGCGACCGCCACCGAGACCGCGGCTGGTTCTGCTGGAGCCTCAGCGGTGACCGTCTCCCCGGCTGGTTCTGCTCGAACTTCGGGCGCGACCGCCACCGAGACTGTGGCTGGTTCTGCGAAAACCTCAGCCGCGACCGCCCCCGCGGCTGGTGCTGCGGACACCCTGCATAGGGCTGCCACTCCCTGGCGCCCCGAAGGCACCTACCTCATCACCGGCGGCACCCGAGGCCTCGGCCTCACCCTCGCGCACCACCTCGTCCGCGCCGGAGTCCGCAGGCTTGCCCTCGTCGGTCGTAGCCGCCCCGACCGCACCGCTCCCGGTATCGCAGCCCTCGAAGCCGTCGGTGCCGAGGTTCTCCTCCTCGCCGCCGACGCTGGCGTGCCCGACGCCCTGCGCGCCGCCCTGACCGAGACCCGTCGTCACTTCGGCGCGCTCACCGGTGTCATCCACGCCGCGGGACTCCCGGCCGGCGGCATGGCTCAGCGGCGCGCGGTCGCCGATGCCGAAAGCGTCCTCGCGCCCAAGATCCTCGCGATGGGACCGCTGGCCGAACTCGTCGGTCCGGCCACGCCCGAAGCTGAGCGGCCCGAACTCCTCGTCCTGTACTCCTCCGCGGTCACCGTCTTCGGCGGCATCGGTGAGGGCGATTACTGCGCGGCCAACACCGTCCTGGACGCCTACGCCGCCGCTCTCGCGGCCGACGCCCCGACCACCAGAATCGTCTCCGTAGCCTGGGGTCCCTGGCTCCATGACGCCTGGCAGTCCGCCGCTCCCGCCAGCGGCCTGGCCGACCGCGCCGCCGCCTACCGTCGCCGCTACGGCTTCAGCGACGACGCCGGCTGCGCCCTCCTGGACCGCATCCTCCTCAGCGACGCCGGAATCGGCAGTGTCATCGCCGTCCGGCAGCGCCTGGAGGACTCGCGCCGGGAGTGGGCTGCGATGGTCGACCTCGATTCCCTCGTGGACGCCAGCGCTGTCGCCCCGGCGACCGAGCGCTTTCCGCGTCCGCAGCTGCGTACCGAGTACGTCGCGCCGCGCAGTGAACGTGAGCGGGCCGTGGCCGAGATCTGGCAGGCCTATCTCGGCATCGAGCGCGTGGGGGTGCACGACCCGTTCTTCGACCTCGGGGGGAACTCGCTGGTCGGGATGGCCATGGTGCTGGCCGTCGAGAAGGAGCTGGGTCTGGCGATCGCGCCGGCCCTGCTGTTCGAGCACCCCACCGTCGCGGCGTTCTCCGCCGCGCTGGATCCCGCCGGGGGCAAGGCCGCCGCGCGGGAGCTGATCGCCACGTCTTCGGCCCGGGGGCATCGCCGCCGCCGGGCCCGTATGGGAAATGACTGAGGGGACTGACCGTGAACGACCGTCTCAGTGAGACTTCCGAGTCCGACCAGACTGACAGCCCCTCCGGCACCGACATCGCGATCGTCGGCATGGCGGGGCGGTTCCCCGGAGCCGCCGACGTCGGCGCGCTGTGGACCGGTATCCGCGCCGGCGCCTCGGGTCTGACCCGCTTCAGCGACGCCGAGCTGCGCGCCGCCGGCGTCGCCGAGGATGTCCTCGCCGATCCCGCCTACGTCAAGGCCGCGCCGGTCGTGGACGGTATCGAGCAGTTCGACGCCGGTTTCTTCGGGGTGAACCCGAAAGAGGCGCAGATCCTCGACCCGCAGCACCGCCTCTTCCTCGAGCACTGTTGGGAGGCGCTGGAGGACGCGGCCTGCGACCCGGCGCGCTTCGACGGACTGATCGGCGTCATCGCCGGCAGCGCCTGGAGCTCCTACCTGACCAACAACCTCGAGCCCTCCGGCGTCGGGCAGTCGCTCGGCGAGATGGCCGTCGGCCTGGCCAACGACCGCGACTCGCTGACCACCCGCGCCGCGCACTCCCTGGGCCTGACCGGGCCCAGCTACACCGTGCAGAGCTACTGCTCCACCTCGCTGGTCGCGGTCTGCGCCGCCGCCACCGCGCTGGCCAACTTCGAGGCCGACCTGATGCTGGCCGGCGGCGTCGCGCTGGCGGTCCCGCACCGCGTCGGCTACCTCTACCAGCCCGGCGGCATCAACCCGCCGGACGGCGAGTGCCGCGCGTTCGACGCCGCGGGCCTGGGCAGCCCGATCGGCAACGGCGTCGGCGTGGTCGCGCTGCGCCGCCTGGAGGACGCCCTCGCCGACGGCGACCGCGTCTACGCCGTGATCCGCGGCTGGGCGGTCAACAACGACGGCGGCCGCAAGGTCGGGTTCACCGCGCCCGGCGTGCAGGGCCAAGCCGCGGTGATCGCCGAGGCGCTCGCCGCCGCCGGCCTGGAGCCCGCCGACGTCGGCTACGTCGAGGCGCACGGCACCGGCACCGCCCTCGGCGACGCCGCCGAACTCGCCGCCCTCCAACAGGTCTTCGACGGCGCCTCGCTCCGCATCGGCTCGGTGAAGTCCAACCTGGGCCACCTGGACCGCGCCGCCGGCGTGACCAACCTGATCAAGGGCGCGCTGGTCCTGTACCGCGGCGAGATCCCGCCGACCCGCAACTTCACCGACCCCAACCCGCAGCTCGGCGCCGGCGGTGCCGAGCTGGAGGTGGTCACCGAGCTGACGCCCTGGCCGCGCACGCCCGAAACGGTCCGCCGGGTCGGCGTCAGCGCCTTCGGCATCGGCGGCACCAACGCGCACGTCGTGCTCCAGGAAGCGCCGCTGCCGACACCGGTCAAGGCAGACGAGGCGAACGCGCCCGAGCCCCGCCCCGAAGTCCTCATCTGGTCCGCGCGCTCGGCCGAAGCCGCCGACGCCATGACCGCGAAGCTCGCCGCGCACCTCGCCGACACCGCCAACACCGCTGATACCGCTGACACCCTCACAGACGTCGCGAACACCCTCCAGACTGGCCGCAAAGTCTTTGAACATCGCCGCATCGCGGTCGGTGCGACAACCGCCGCTCTGGCCGCAGCTCTGCAGGAAAACAATGTCCTGACACGCGCCGACGGCCGCTCCGACCGCGAGATCGCCTTCCTGATCGCCGGCACCGGCGAGCAGTACCCGGGCCTGGCCGAGGACCTGTACCGCACCGAGCCGGTCTTCCGTGACGTCCTGGACGAATGCCGCGCAGTCCTCCAGGACAAGCTCGGCCGCGACCCGCTGACCGAGATGCTGCGTCCGCGCGACACCACCATCAGCGGCGACCTGAGCCGCCTGCTCGGCCGCGGCGCCATCGAGGAAAGCGCCGAAGGCCAGGCGACGGCGATCCTCCAGCCCGCCTTGTTCGCCGTCGAATACGCGCTGGCCAAGCTGCTGGAATCCTGGGGCATCCGCCCCGGCGTGATCGTCGGCTACAGCCTCGGCGAATACGTCGCCGCCACACTGTCCGGCGTCCTGTCGCTGTCCGACGCCCTCGCGCTGGTCGCCCACCGCGCACAGCTCATCGACGCGCAGCCGCACGGCGCGATGGCCGCCGTCCCGCTGGCCGCCGCCGACGTCGCCGCGCGCATCGCGCGCGCCGGTATCGCAGAGCTCGACGTCGCCGCCGTCAACGGTCCCGAGCTCACCGTGGTCGCCGGTACCGCCGAAGCGGTCGCCGCCCTGACCGCCCTGCTGGAGCCCGACGCGATCCCGGTCCGCGTGCTGACCACCACGCACGCCTTCCACTCCTCGATGCTCGCCGGCCTCAAGGACGAGCTGACTGCCTGGGTCGCCGCGAACATCACCACCCAGGCACCGCAGACCCCTTACTTGTCCAACGTCACCGGTACCGCCGTGACCACCGAGCAGGTCGCCGACCCAGGCTACTGGGCCGAGCACATGTGCGCGCCGGTCCAGTTCGACGCGATGCTCGCCGAGCTGCTGAACGCCGGGGACGCGGTGCTGCTGGAGATCGGTCCGGGACCGTCGCTGGGGACCATGGCGCGCGGACACCGCGCTTGCGCCCCCGACCGGTGGCCGCTGATCGTCCCGACGCTGCCGGGCCGCGCTGACCCGCGCTCGGGCGCGACGGTGCTCGCCGAGGCGCTCGGACGGCTGTGGCTGACCGGCGTGCCGGTCGACTGGTCCGGCTACCGCGACGGCCGGACGGCGGCGCGCGTGAGCCTGCCGACGTACCAGTTCCAGCGCCAGCGCTACTGGATCGACGCACCGGCCGGCGGCCGCGCGGCGGCGAAGCCCGCCTCGACCGCGCCGCTGACCGGACCGGTCGCCGACGCCGAGCACGTCCAGCTGCTGAGCCCGCGCTGGACGGCCGCCGAGCTCACCGGGACCGCGACGACGCCGGACCGCTACGTCGTCCTCGGCACATCAGGGCTCGCCGACGGTATCGCGACTGCGCTGCGCGCCGACGGTGCGGACGTCGCAGTGGTCGGCGACAGCTTCGGTACCGACCACGCCGGATCCAGCACCACGGTCATCGACTTGCGTGCCCTCACCACGACTGCCGAGCCCGATGTTCTGGTCCCGCAGCTGGCCGCAGCTCTCGACGCGTGGGGCAGCACCAACGGCACCACCCGCTACTTCGTCGCGACCACCGGCGGCCACGCCGTCGCCGACGGCGAACTCCCGACCGTCGCCCAAGCGGGCCTCGCCGCGATGCCCGCCGTCGCGAACCAGGAATACCTGAACCTCGACTGCCGCGCCGTCGACCTCGATCCGCAGGCCTCGCCTGAGGAATCGGCGCGCGCTCTCGCCACCGAAGCCCGCGGCGACAGCGAGGAGATCCTGGTCGCCTATCGCGACGGCCGGCGCCACATCCGCGAGTACGTGTCCGGCCTCCCCGGCGGCGAGCCGGTCCCGGTCCGCTCCGGCGGCACCTACCTGATCACCGGCGGCCTCGGCGACGTCGGCCTGCTGGTCGCCGGCCACCTGGCGACCGCCGGCGCGGCGCGGCTCGTGCTGGCCAGCCGTGGCGGTATCCCGACTGGTTCCGGCGACCGCCGCTCCGACGGAGTGCGCAGGCTGACCGACCGCGGCGTCGAGGTCCTGACCCCGCAGCTCGACGTCACCGACGCGGCAGCCGTCCGCGCGCTGTTCGCCGAACTCGGCAAGGTCGACGGTGTCATCCACGCCGCCGCGACCACGAGCCCTGACACCTTCCGTGCGCTGCGCGACCTGGACGCCGACACCGTCGCGACCCACTTCGGCGCCAAGGTGAACGGCGCGTTGGTGCTGCGCGACGTCCTGTCCGAGCTGTCGGCAGAACAGAGCCCTGACTTCTGTCTGCTCTTCTCCTCGACCTCCTCGATCCTCGGCGGCATCACCTTCGGTTCCTACGCCGCCGCCAACGCCGCGCTCACCGCTGTCGCAGAGCTCGGCGATACCTCAGAGCTCGGCGATACCTCCTCCACGCGCTGGCTCGCCGCGGCCTGGGACACCTGGTCGATCACCCTGGAGCGCCTCCAGTCCGGCTTCGGCGCCGGCATGGCCGCGCACTCCATGAGCAACGACCAGGCGTTCGCCGCCCTCGACGCGCTGCTGGCCAAGCCGCGTGCCGCCACCGCCGTCGTCGCCGGCGGCCTCGGCGACCGCCTGCCGCGCGCCTCCGCGCTCCTGGACGCCGCGATCGGCACCGGCGAGCGCTTCCCGCGCCCCGAACTCGCGCAGCCCTACACCGCGCCGCTCACCGCGACCGAGCGCGCGCTGACCGAGCTGTGGTCCGACGTCCTGGGCATCGAGCCGGTCGGGACCCGCGACGCCTTCTTCGACCTCGGCGGCAACTCGCTGCTGGCGCTGCAGATGCTGGCGTTGGTGAAGAAGCGCTTCGGGGTCTCGGTCCCGGCGGTGCAGCTCTTCGAGGCGCCGACCGTGCAGACCCTGGCCGCGATCCTGGAGGGCGAAGGCGGGCAGAGCACGCAGAGCACGACGGCGCCGATCGTCGCGCAACGCCCGATCGTCCGCGCCGGCACCGAGGACGATCGCCTGATCGCGGTCGTCGGCATGGCCGGCCGCTTCCCCGGCGCGCCGAACGTCGAGGCGTTCTGGCGCAACGTCCGCGAGGGCGTGGAGTCGATCAGCTTCTTCAGCGAGGAGGAGTTGCTCGCCTCCGGCGTCTCCGCCGAGGAGTTCGCCGATCCCGCCTACGTCCGGGCCCGTCCGGTCCTGGACGAGGTCTCGGGCTTCGACGCCGCGTTCTTCGGCATGAACCCGCGCATGGCCACTCTGACCGACCCGCAGCAGCGGCTGTTCCTGGAGGTCTGCTGGGAGGCGCTGGAGCAGTCCGGCTACGTCGTGCCGGAGCTGCGCGGACGCGTCGGCGTCTACGGCGGCGCCAACATCAGCAGCTACCTGATGCGCATGCCGGAGCAGATGACCAGCGGAGACTTCAGCGTCTACGAGGTCATCATGGGCAACGACAAGGACGCCCTGACGACCACCGTGTCCTACCTGCTCGACCTGTACGGTCCCAGCGTCGCGGTGCAGACCTTCTGCTCCACCTCGCTGGTCGCCACCCACCTGGCGATCCAGAGCCTGCGCAGCGGCGAGTCCGACATGGCGATCGCCGGCGGCGTCTCGGTCCGCGTGCCGGACAAGATCGGGCACGAATACATGCCCGGCGGCATGGAGTCGCCCGACGGCCACGTCCGCACTTTCGACGCCGAGGCGCGCGGCAGCATGTTCGGCGACGGCGCCGCGGCGGTCGTGCTCAAGCGGCTGTCCGACGCCGTCCGCGACGGCGACCACATCTGGTCGGTGATCCGCGGCTCGGCGATGAACAACGACGGCGCGCTCAAGGTCGGCTTCACCGCGCCCAGCGTCATCGGGCAGTCGCGGGTGATCGTGGACGCCATGGCCGACGCCGGGGTCACCGGCGAGGACATCAGCTACATCGAGGCGCACGGCACCGCCACCGAACTCGGCGACCCCATCGAGGTGACGGCCCTGACCCGGGCCTTCGGCGAGACCGGCGCCAAGCAGTACTGCCCGATCGGCTCGGTGAAGACCAACGTCGGCCACCTGGACCGCGCCGCCGGTGTCACAGGTCTGATCAAGACCTCGCTGGCGCTCAAGGACCAGGTGATCCCGCCGAGCCTGCACTACACCGCGCCGAACCCGCGGATCGACTTCGCGAACAGCCCGTTCTACGTCAACACCGAGCTGACGCCGTGGCGCACCCGCGACGGACGTCCAGCGCTGGCCGGTCTGAACTCGCTCGGCATGGGCGGCACGAACGTGCACCTCGTGGTGCAGCAGGCGCCGGTGCGCGCTCTCGCCGACCCGGCGGACGCCGCGTCCTCGCGCCGCTACCAGGTGGTGCCGCTGTCCGCGCGCACCCCGGCGGCGGTCGAGGCGAGCGCGAGTCAGCTCGCTGACTTCCTCGCCGACGCGCCGCAGACCCGCCTGATCGACCTCGCCTACACCATGCAGGTCGGCCGTAAGCGCTTCGACCACCGCCGCGCGCTGGTCGCCGACGGCTTGGCCACCGTGCAGACCAAGCTGCGCGAGGGCGACCTGCTCGGCCGCGTGGACGCGGTGACGGGGCGTCCCGTGGCGTTCCTGTTCTCCGGCGTGGGGGAGCAGTACCCGGGACTGGTCCGGGAGCTTTACCAGCGTGAGCCGGTGTTCCGGGCGCGGCTTGACGAATGCCTGGACCAACTGCGGACCCTGATTCCCGATGCGGACCTGAAGGATCTGCTGACCGGCGCGCGCGGCGGCGGCTCGGATCTGGCTGCGCTGCTGGGTCGTGGCGACGGTTCCCACGACGAGCGCGCGGCGCTGTTGGAGCGCACCGAGGTGGTGCAGCCCGCGTTGTTCGCCGTCGAGTACGCCCTTGCCAGGACCCTGATGACCTGGGGTGTGCAGCCGAAGCTGATGCTCGGCTACAGCCTCGGCGAGTACGTCGCGGCCTGCCTGTCCGGCGTCCTGTCCCTGTCGGACGCTCTCAAACTCGTCGCGCACCGTGCCGAGCTGATCTCCACGATCGAGGCCGGCGCCATGACCGCGGTCTCGGCGACCCCCGCCGACCTCGCTCCCTACAAGCTGGCCGAGCGCGGTCTGGACATCGCCGCGCTCAACGGTCCGCAGGTGACGGTCGTCGCCGGTCCGCTGGAGGCGATGGAGGCCTTCGTCGCCGAACTGCGCGAGGCCGAGATCCCGCACCGCGCGTTGAGCACCACGCACGCCTTCCACTCGCGGATGCTGGAGCCGATCCAGGACCGGCTCACCGCATGGGTCGCGGCGAACGTGACTCTGAACGCGCCCCAAATCCCTTACCTGTCCAACGTTTCCGGCAACCGGGTCAGCGCCGAGGACGCGACCGACCCGGCGTACTGGGCCCGGCACATGTGCCGCACGGTCCGCTTCGGCGACGCGATCGCGGCGCTGCTGGCCGACCCGGAACTGGCAATCCTGGAGATCGGGCCGGGCCAGTCGCTCGGCACGATGATCCGCGGCGCGAAGTGCCCGCCGGACCGCTGGCCGCTGATCCTGGCCACGCTGCCCGCCGCCGACGACAAGCGCCCGGACGACCAGGCGTTCACCGAGGCGCTGGCGCGGCTGTGGCTGGTCGGCGCGGACCCGGACTGGGTGACGTACCAGGGCCGGAACATTCAGAACCCTGACACGCAGCCCGATCCGCTGCTGCCCGGCCGCATCCCGCTGCCCACCTACCCGTTCCAGCGCCAGCGGTACTGGACCGAGATCCCCGGGACCGCGACCACGGTGACCGCGCCCAAGCGCACCGCGCTGCCCGGGCCCGCAGCCGCAGCTGGAGCCGCCGCCGGAGCTGCCGCCGCCAAGCCGCAGGCCAAGCCCGAGCCCGAGGAAGTCCTCGTCGAGGTGCTGCGGCCGCGCTGGTCCGCCGCGCCGATCGCGGCCGGTGCCGGGGCGCTGGGCAAGGTCGTGCTGGTCGCCGACACCGGCGGCGTCGCCGAGGCGCTGAGCGAGGTGCTGACCGCCTCCGGCGCCGAGGTCGTCACCGTCTCCGGCGGCACGGCGCTGACCCGCGAGGAGCACGCCGCGATCGTGGCCCGCGAAGCCGCCGAGGACCGCACCACGGTCGTCGATCTGCGGCTGCTGGACCGGCCCGCCGGCGACGCGGCCGACCTCGACGGCCGGGACGTCGTCCAGCCGCTGGCCCGGCTGCTGGACGCCTGGGGCAGCGACGGCACCGGCAGTGCCCGGATGCTCGTTGCCACCCGCGGTGGCCAGCCGGTCGGCGGCGACGTGCCGCGTCCGGCGCAGCACGCCGCGGCGGTGCTGCAGGTCGTCGCCAACCTCGAATACCTGAACCTGGAGTGCGGCACCGTCGACGTCGGCGCGGACGCCGACGCGCCGACCGTCGCCGCCGCGCTGGCCGCCGAGATCGGCCGGCCCTCCGACGTCGACGACGTCCTGGTCGGCTACCGCGACGGCGAGCGGCACGTGCGCGACTACGTGCCCGCCGACGCCGCGCCCGCCGAGCCGGTGCACCGGATCCGCAGCGGCGGCAGCTACCTGATCACCGGCGGCCTCGGCGACCTCGGCATGATCCTGGCCGAGCACTTCGCCGCCTCCGGCGCCGGACGGCTGATCCTGACCAGCCGCACCGGCTCTCCCGCCGGCGGCAGCCGCCTGGACCGGCTGGAGGCGCTGCGGGCGTCCGGGGTCGAGATCCTGACCCCGGCAGTGGACGTCACCGACGCCGACGCGATGCGCGCGGTCCTCGCCGACGCTCTGGCCGACGGCCGCCGCCTCGACGGCATCGTGCACGCCGCCGCCGTCACCCACCCGGACACCTTCCGCGCCCTGCGCGCGGTCGACGACGAGGCGGTCGGGCTGCACTTCGGCGCGAAGGTCGGCGGCGCCCTGGTCCTGGACACACTCCTGGCCGAATTGGATGAGACTCAGGCTCCTGAGTTCTGCCTGCTTTTCTCCTCCACCTCCTCGATCCTCGGCGGCATCGCCTTCGCCTGCTACGCCGGCGGCAACGCGGCGCTGGCGGCGATCGGCCAGCGCAACCACGCGCGCTTCGCCGCTGGGCAGTCCCCGACCCGCTGGATCTCCACCAGCTGGGACACCTGGTCGGTGACCATCGACAGCCACCACGTCGGCGCGGTCATGGTCAAGCACTCGATGACCCGCGAGCAGGCACTGGCGGCGTTCGACGCCACGCTCGCCGGTCCAGGACCGTCCCTGGTCGTCGCGGCCGGCGGGCTGACCGACCGGCTGCCGCGCGCCATGACCCTCACCGACGTGATCGGCGGCGGCGAGAAGTTCCCGCGCCCCGATCTGCCGCAGCCCTACAGCGCGCCGTCCACCGACACCGAGCGCTCGCTGGCCGACCTGTGGTCGCACCTGCTCGGCGTGGAGCCGGTCGGCGTCAAGGACGCGTTCTTCGACCTCGGCGGCAACTCGCTGCTGGCGCTGCAGATGCTGGCGCTGGTCAAGAAGCGCTTCGGCGTCGCGATCCCGGCGGTGACTCTCTTCGAGGCGCCGACCGTGCAAGGGCTCGCGGCGATCCTGGACAACCAGGGCGCGACCGACAAGGAAGCGGCGGGCCGGATCGCCGCGCAGCGAGCCGAGCGTCCGGCTGCGGTCGGCGGCATCGGCTCGGCGAGCCGGGTCGCCTCCGACGACGATCGGCGCATCGCGGTCATCGGCATGGCCGGGCGGTTCCCCGGCGCCACCGACGTCGAGACGTTCTGGACGAACGTGCGCGGCGGCGTCGAGACGATCAGCTTCTTCACCGACGAGGAACTGCTCGCCTCCGGCGTCACGCCCGAGGAACTGGCGGACCCGGCGTATGTGCGGGCCCGGCCGGTCCTGCCGGACGTCCGCGGCTTCGACGCCTCCTTCTTCGGCATGAGCCCGCGCATGGCGGCGCTCACCGACCCGCAGCAGCGGCTGTTCTTGGAAGTCTGCTGGGAAGCGCTGGAGCAAGCGGGCTACGCCGCGCCCGAAGGCCGCAGCCGCGTCGGGGTCTACGGCGGGTCCAACATCAGCACCTATCTGATGCGGCACCCGGAGATCCTCGCGGACCCGGAGTTCAGCGTCTACGAGGTCCTGATGGGCAACGACAAGGACGCGCTCACCACGACCGTCTCCTACCTGCTGGACCTGTACGGACCGAGCATCGCGGTGCAGACGTTCTGCTCCACCTCGCTGGTCGCCACACACATGGCCGTGCAGGCTCTGCGCAACGGCGAGTGCGAGATCGCCCTGGCCGGCGGTTCCTCGGTGCACGTCCCGGAGAAGGTCGGCCACCGCTTCGAAGCCGGCGGCATGGCCTCCCCGGACGGCCACGTCCGCACCTTCGACGCCGGCGCGCGCGGCAGCATGTTCGGCGACGGCGCGGCGGTCGTGGCGCTCAAGCGCCTGTCCGACGCGCTGCGCGACGGCGACCACATCTGGTCGGTCATCCGCGGCACGGCGGTCAACAACGACGGCGCGCTGAAGGTCGGCTTCACCGCCCCGAGCGTGGTGGGCCAGTCCTCGGTCGTCATCGAGGCGATGGCCGACGCCGGGGTCACCGGCGAGGACATCAGCTACATCGAGGCGCACGGCACGGCCACCGAACTCGGCGACCCGATCGAGGTCGCGGCGCTCACCCGGGCGTTCGGCGACACCGACGCCAAGCAGTACTGCCCGATCGGCTCGGTGAAGACCAACGTCGGCCACCTGGACCGCGCGGCCGGCGTCACGGGTCTGATCAAGACCTCGCTGGCGCTGACCGACCAGATGATCCCGGCGAGCCTGCACTACGAGACGCCGAACCCGAACATCGACTTCGAGGACAGCCCGTTCTACGTCAACACCGAGCTGGCGCCGTGGCAGACCCGCGACGGACGCCCGCCGATCGCCGGGATCAACTCCCTGGGCATGGGTGGGACGAACGTCCACGTGGTCGTCGAGCGCGCGCCTGAGCGGGTGCCCGCCGAGCCCTCGGACCCCAACGCCGTGCGCCGCTTCCACGTCGTGCCGATGTCGGCGCGCAACTCTGGCGCCGTCGAGGCGGCCGGGGAACGGCTCGGCGCGCACCTGCTGGGCAACCCGGATCTGCGGCTGCGCGACGTCGCCTACACGATGCAGGCCGGGCGCAAGCTGTTCGAGCACCGGCGCGCGGTCGTCGCCGACGGGATCGAGCAGCTGGCCGCCGCGCTGACCGGACCGGACAAGTCCGCGGTGCTGGGACGGCTGGACACCACGACGAGCCGCCCGGTGGCGTTCCTGTTCTCCGGCGTGGGGGAGCAGTACCCCGGGATGGTGCGCGAGCTCTACCGGCGCGAGCCGGTGTTCCGGACGCTGCTGGACGAGTGCTTGGAGCATCTGCGGGTCCTGATTCCCGACGCGGACCTGAAGGATCTGCTGACCGGAACGCGTGGCGGCGGCACGGATCTGGCTGCCCTGCTGGGTCGGAGCGGCGGTTCCCAGGACGAGCGGGCGTCGGCGTTGGAGCGCACCGAGGTGGTGCAGCCCGCGTTGTTCGCCGTCGAGTACGCCCTTGCCAGGACCCTGATGACCTGGGGCGTGCAGCCGAAGCTGATGCTCGGCTACAGCCTCGGCGAGTACGTCGCCGCCTGCCTGTCCGGGGTGCTGTCGCTGTCCGACGCTTTGGCGCTGGTCGCGCAGCGGGCCAAGCTCATCGGCGCGCAGCCCGGCGGCGGGATGGCGGCGGTGTCGCTGTCGCCGAAGGGACTGGAGAAGTACGGCTTGGCCGCGCGCGGGCTGGACATCGCGGCGGTCAACGGGCCCGAGGTCACCGTCGTCGCCGGTCCCGACGAGGCGCTGGCGGCGCTGGGTGCGGAGCTGCTGGAGGCGGAGATCCCGTTCCGCGCGCTGCAGACCACGCACGCCTTCCACAGCCGGATGCTGGAGCCGGTGCGCGAAGCGCTCACCGCGTGGGTGAAGACGAACGTGACGCTGAACGCACCGCGCGTGCCGTACATCTCCAACACCACCGGCACGCGGGTCACCACCGAGCAGGTGACCGACCCCGGCTACTGGGCCCGGCACATGTGCCAGCCGGTGCAGTTCGCTACCGCCATCAGCACCCTGCTTGCCGATCCGGACCTGGCTGTCGTGGAGATCGGACCCGGTCAGTCGCTCGGCGCGCTGGTGCGTGCCGCGGGCTGCCCGCCGGAGCGCTGGTCGACGATCGTCAGCACCCTGCCGGCCGCCGGCGACGGCCGCGCCGACGACGCGGTGCTGACGGACTGCCTGGCGCGGCTGTGGCTGGTCGGCGCCGACCTGGACTGGCCGACGCTGTACGACCGGCAGCCCGGCGCACGGCCCGAGGACCCGGCGACCGTGCCGAACCGCGTGCCGCTGCCGACGTACGCCTTCCAGCGGCAGGAGCACTGGATCGACACGCCGATGCGGCCCGCGCTGTACACCGGCGGGATCGCTGGCGGCGGCAGCGGCAGCGGCGAGACGACGCTGGAGACGGTCGCGGACCTGCCGAAGCTGCCGGAGGAGCAGTGGCTGCACCTTCCGGTGTGGCGGCAGACCGCGGCACCGGCGGCGGTGGATCTGCCCGAGTCCTGGCTGGTGTTCAGCCGTGACGGGGTCGCCGACCGCGTGGTCGAGCGGCTGCGGGGCAGCGGCGCGGCGGTGACGGTGGTGCGACCGGGTGCGGCTTACGCCGAGGGCGACTACGCCATCCGGCCCGGAAACCTGGACGACACCCGGCAGCTGCTGCGCGACCTGCGGGTGGCCGGCGGCGTGCCCTCGCGAGTGGTGCACCTGTGGGCCCTCGGCTCCTCCGACCCGGTGGTCGACGGACTGCACACGTTGGTGGCGCTCGCCCGGGCCGCCGGCGAGGTCGGCGTCGACGACTGGGCGCTCGACGTGGTCACCGCCGGCGCACAGCAGGTGCTGCCCGGCGACGCCACCGACCCGCTCGCGGCCACCCTCACCGGTCCCGCGCTGGTGGTCCCGGTCGAGTACCCGAGCGTGACCGCGCGCCTGATCGACCTCGACGCGCAGCCGACCCCCAAGACGGTCGCCGCGCTGACCGCCGAACTCGCCCGCCCCGCCGCCGACCGCATCGTGGCGCTGCGTCATGGCCGGCGCTGGGTGTGCGGGTTCGAGACGATGCCGGAGGAAGCGCTGCCGAGTGCTGCTCCGGCGCTCGCTGCGGGCTCGGCTTCGGCGCCCGTGGTCGCGGATCAGGCCTCTGGCATCCTCCGCGAATCCGGTGTCTACCTGATCACCGGCGGCCTCGGCGGCATCGCACTGGGCATGGCCGAGCGCCTGGCCGCGGAGTGCCACGCCAAGCTTGTGCTCTTTGGCCGCACCGGTCTTCCGCCGCGCGAGCAGTGGTCTGCCATCGTTTCCGGCGACCAGAGCACCGACGAGCCCACGCGGGAGCGCGTCCGCAAGGTCCAGGCGCTCCTCGACCTCGGCGCGGACGTCGAGATCGTCGTCGGCGACCTGGGCCGTCCCGAGGACGTGCGACGCGCCGTCACCACCGCCCTCGACCGCTTCGGCGCCCTGCACGGCGTCCTGCACGCCGCCGGCCTGCCCGGCATGGGCCTGATGCAGTTCAAGGAGCCCGGCGAGCTGGACACGGTGCTCGCTCCGAAGGTCGCCGGGACGCTCGCGCTGGCCGAGGCGCTGCACTTCGGCGAGCCGGAGGAGATCCCGCTGGACTTCCTGGTCCTGTTCTCCTCGATCACCTCCGCCACCGGCGGCGGTCCCGGCCAGGTCGACTACTGCTCGGCCAACGCGTTCCTGGACGCCTTCGCCGCGCAGCAGTCCGCCGCCGGGCGGCCGGTCGTCTCCGTGGACTGGGGCGAGTGGCTGTGGAACGCGTGGTCGGCCGGTCTGGACGGCTACGCCGAAGGGCTGCGCAGCTTCCTGGAGGAGAACCGGACGCGCATCGGCATCGGCTTCGACGAGGGCTGGCGCTGCCTGCTGCGGGCGCTGGCCTCCGGGGAGCCGCGAGTCGTGGTCTCCACTCAGGATTTCGGCTCGTTGGTACGTCTGAGTGCCGAGTTCACGCTGGACGCGGTCGCCGCCACGGCGGCGCTCGACGGCGGCGCGCTGCACCCGCGGCCGGAGCTGATGACGCCGTTCCAGGAGCCCGAGGGCGCCACCGAGGAGACCATCGCCCGGATGTGGCGCGAGTCGCTGCGGCTGGACGGCGTCGGCGCCCTGGACAACTTCTTCGAGCTCGGCGGCAACTCGCTGCTCGGGGTCACGATCGTCACCGCCCTGCGCAAGGAGTTCGGGCTCGACGACCTGCCGCCGCACACCCTGTATGAGGCGCCGACCGTGGCCGCGCTGGCCGAGGTCGTCGACAAGGCCCGCTCCGGGGCGCCGATCCCGATGCAGGACGCCGACGCCGGCGTCCGGGCCCAGCTGCGCCGGTCCGGCGTCCGCACCGCGGCCGCGCGCCGGCGCTCCAGCTGAGCCGGCCTGGTTCTGCCAACCGATCACGAAAGTTAGAAAGGGACGTCTTATGTGCGGAATCACCGGGTGGGTCAGCTACGAGCGCGACCTGTCCACCCAGCGCCCGACCGTCGAGGCGATGACCGACACGATGATCTGCCGCGGTCCCGACGAGGGCGGCGTGTTCATCGACGGGCCCGTCGCCCTGGGCCACCGCCGGCTGGCGGTCATCGACATCGAGGGCGGCAAGCAGCCGATGGCCGCCGAGGGTCTGGCGCCGGTCGCGCTGACCTACAGCGGCGAGGTCTACAACTTCCAGGAGCTGCGCGCCGAGCTGGAGGGCAAGGGCCACACCTTCCGCACCGCCAGCGACACCGAGGTCGTGCTGCACGCCTACCTGGAGTGGGGCAGCGCCTTCGTCGACCGGCTCACCGGCATGTACGCCTTCGCCGTCTGGGACGGCCGCACCCGCGAGCTGCTGCTGGTCCGCGACCGCATGGGCATCAAGCCGCTGTACTACCAGGCGATGCCCGACGGTGTGCTGTTCGGCTCCGAGCCCAAGGCCATCATGGCCTCCGGGCTGGTCGACCCGGCCGTGGACCTGGACGGCCTGCGCGAGATCTTCGCCTCGGTGAAGACCCCGGGCACCGCCTACTTCCGCGGGATGAAGGAGGTGCGTCCGGGCACGTTCGTGCGCGTGCGCCCCGAGGGCGTCACCGAGCACCGCTACTGGGCTCTGGAGGCGACCGAGCACACCGACGACCTGCCGACCACCATCGCGACCGTCCGCGAGCTGCTGGACGACATCATCGCCCACCAGGTGGTCTCCGACGTGCCGCTGTGCTCGCTGCTGTCCGGCGGGCTGGACTCCAGCGCCATCACGGCCCTGACCCAGCGCGCCCTGACCGCGCGCGGACAGGGCCCGGTCCGCTCCTTCTGCGTGGACTTCGAGGGCCTGACCGAGAACTTCGTCGCCGACCACCTGCGCGCCGAGGCGGACACCCCCTACGTCCACGCTCTGGCCGAGTTCGCCGGCACCGAGCACCGCGACATCGTCCTGCGCACCGACGACCTGATGGACCCCGCCAACCGCACCGCGGCGCTGCTGGCGCGCGACGCCCCGCCGCAGGGCGACATCGACATCTCGATGTTCCTGCTGTTCAAGGCGATCCGCGAGCACTCCACCGTCGCGCTGTCCGGCGAGGCCGCCGACGAGGTCTTCGGCGGCTACAGCTGGTTCCACGACGAGGCGGCGGTGAAGGCCGACACCTTCCCCTGGCTGGCGGGCCTGGGCAATCTGGACGGCGCGGACTTCCTCGAGCCGGACCTGGCGACCAAGCTGGACTTGGCGACCTACCGCGCCGACCGGTACTCCGACGCCATGGCTGAGATGCCGCGCCTGGCCGGCGAGGACGGCCTGGAGAAGCGCATGCGCGAGATCAGCTACCTGCACCTGACCCGCTTCGTCAACATCCTGCTGGACCGCAAGGACCGCCTGAGCATGGCCAGCGGCCTGGAGGTCCGCGTCCCCTTCTGCGACCACCGCCTGGTCCAGTACGTGTTCAACGCCCCCTGGGCGATGAAGACCTTCGACGGCCGCGAGAAGAGCTTGCTGCGCGCCGCAGTCGCGGACCTCCTGCCGGAGAAGGTCCTCCAGCGTGTGAAGAGCCCCTACCCGACCACCCAGGACCCGAACTACTACCTCGCGCTCCAGAAGGCGGCGCAGGAGATGATCGCCAACGACCCCGAAGCGCCGATCATGTCGATCATCAACCCGATGATCCTGCAAGCGATCCTGCACGCCCCCGCCGACGCCGACCCCCGGCTGCGCGACGGCTTGGAGAGCGCCCTTGGCGGCAACGAGTGGGCGCAGCGGTACAAGGTCACGCTGGACGTGTGAGATTCGCAGAGGCCTGAAACACAGAGGACTGAAACACAGAGGCCTGAGACACGGCGGCCTGAAACACAGAGAGCCCCACGGACGGTTCGCCCGTCCGCGGGGCTCCTGGCATGTGGTTGCGGTTGCCTCATCCCTTGAGGAATGAGTGACTGCGCCCGATCTCGGCGAAACCACGCCGTCCGTACCACTCACGCGGCCAGTCATTGCCGTCCGCGATGAGGAACAGCTGCGGAATCCCGGCGTCGGCAGCCAGCGCCAAGCCGGTAGCGAGCAGTGCGTCGCCGTGGCCCTGCCCGCGATGCGCCGTAGCCGTGACCAGATCCTCCACCTGCGCCAGCCCGGCACGGGAGTCGAGGTACAGGTCCGCACACGCCGCAACCTCCCCCTCCGCCGTCCGAGCAGCGAGGAACAGCACCGTCTCGGCACCGCGCAACCGCACCCGCCGCCGATCGGTGAGCTGCCGGGCAAGCTCCTCGTCCGGACTCCACTCCATCTGCTGCCGGAACACAGCCTCCCGCATCTCAGCCAGCTCCACCGCCTGCGCAGCCCGCTCGGGCAGCATGCACCCAGCCGTAGCCCGAGCCAGGACCACCTCGGATTCCCGCTCGTACCCCTCCGCCGCCAACACCGGCGCGACCCGCTCGCCGAGCACCCCATCGAGCACCGCGATCCGATACTGCCGACGATCCCCCAGACCCCGCAGAGCCCACCCGGACAGCGCAGCGGCATCGACGTCCGCCGCCGCAACGATCAGCTGATTGTGCTCCTGCGACAACGGAAACTCCGGATCGCGCACCGCGAAAGCCCCAGAGAAATCAACAACTTCCGCAGCCTGACGCCGCGCGAAAGCGGCACGGAAGGCGACGACGCGCTCAAGAGGATCGGACACCCCGTCATCGTTGACCTGCGCGCCGCCGGGAGGCAACAGCTTTTCCGCCGTCAGCTCGCACCCGAACGCGGCGCGGCGAGTACCTCCTCCACGGGAGTCGGCGCGAGCCCGAACCGTCGCTGGATCCGGCGGGAGTCCACCACGAAGTCCTGGTGCGACATGTGGGCGGTCTCCTCGAATTCCGCCCAGAGCGGCGAGGTCAACGACAGCAGGGCGGTGTCTCGCTCTGTCAGCGTCTCAAGCTGCGGGGCGGGCGCGCTGGCCAGCTTCGCCAGCAGCGTGGCGAGTTCCCGGACCGTGGCGTTGCCGGCCGGCGCATGCCACGCCTGGCCGAAGGCGTCCTCCGCCCGCGCGACGCCGACGAGAGCACGCGCGGCGTCGCCCACCGCGGTGTAGCCGGTGGTGGTGTCCAGGGCCGCCGGAGTCAGCGCCAGCCGCCCGGCGAGCACGGCGGGCGCGACGGTCAGAGTGAAGGAAGAGACGGCGCCCGCGCCGAGGAACTGTCCCGCGCGTACTTCGGCCGCGCGGACCCGTCCGGCCTCGTGCGCCGCCAGGGCCTCCTGCCACATCTGAGCCCGGACAACGCCTTTCGGGCCTGTTGCGAGCAACGGCAGGTCCTCGGTCACCGGACCCCGCACGGGCCCGTACCCGTAAAGATTGCCCAGCATCACATAGCGCGCCCCGCCACGTTCTGCCGCGCTCAGGATCGCTCGGAACAACGGCGGAAGAGCCAGCGGCCACGTGTGGTACGCGGGCATCGCGCAGTTGAACACCGTCGCCGCGCCCCGGCAGATCTCGGTCAGCGCGTCGGCGTCCGTCGCGTCCAGAGCGACGGGTTCGACCCGTTCGTGCGGCGTTGAGGTGCCGCGCCTGCTGACCAGCCGGACCTGTTCACCGTCCTCGGCGAGCAGGCGGGCGGTGGCCAGCGCGGTGGCGCCGGCGCCGATGATCACGTGGAACGGCATGGTCCATCTCCGGAATATCGAGGCGGGAAGCGCTCGCGGGAACACGCGAACGTGCGCAGCGCGCTACGCCCACAGTGCGCTCCGGGTCCCGGTCCGCGGCAGTACGACGGCAGCCAAGCACCCGGAGGATCCGGCCATGTCCCGACCCGCGTCCCCGTCCCCGCACCGCGTCGTGTTCATCGCGGTACCGCCGGTCATGACGCATGACCTCTCAGTGGCGCAAGCAGTCCTCGAGGACGTCGGACCAGCAAGACACAGCGCCTATCGCGTCGACGTCGCGACACCGACCCCCGGGCTGGTCGCCACGGTCACCGGACCCGCACTGGCGATCGGCGACGGTCTGGACCTCGCCGAGCACGCCGATACCGTCTTCGTCATCGGCGGGGGTCCTCAGCCGCGGGTCGGCGAGCGCCTTCGTGCCTTGCTGCGAACGGCTGCCGAATCAGGACGGCGTGTCGTCGGCGCGTGTACCGGCGTGTTCGTGCTCGCCGAGGCGGGACTGCTCGACGGACGCCGAGCGACCACGCACTGGCACGTCCTGGACCGTCTCGCCCGAGACTTTCCGCAGATCGAGGTCGAGCGTGAAGCCCTCTACGTCGACGACGGATCGGTGCTCACCTCGGCCGGCGCCGCCGCCATCGTGGAACTGTGCCTCCACCTGATCCGCACCGACCACGGCGCCGCGGTCGCCGCCGCGGCCGGCAGCCTCGTCGTCGCCGGACCGGTCCGGCCCGCCGACCAGCCACAGCCCGTGGTACCGAACCGCCCCGCGGCGCCCGGACGCTCCCTGGCCGCCACCCGCGCGTGGGCGCAGGCACGGCTGGACATCCCGATCACCCTCGCGGACCTCGCCGCGCACGCCGGCGTCAGCGAACGCACCCTCACCCGCGGCTTCCGGACCGAAACCGGAACGAGTCCCCTGAGATGGCTGCTGCACCAGCGCGTCGACCTGGCCCGGCAGCTCCTGGAGACCACCGACCTCACCATGGACGGCGTCGGCCGCCGCAGCGGACTCGGCAGCGCCGACTCCTTGCGGCGCCACTTCGTCACCCGGCTCGGTGTCCCCCCGAGCGCCTACCGGACCACATGGCGGACGGAGCACTCGCCGTCTGCGCTCACGACCGCTTCGACACCGGCACCACGTACCGTGTGAACACCAAGTCCCGCAGCACGTCGTCGCCGCCCTCGATGATCGAGACGAAGCGGACGTCGCGCAGGAGCTTGCCGATGATCGACTCGTGGGTGTAGCCGAGGCCGCCGAACATCTCCGATGCGGTGGAGACCACCTGCCAGCCTGCCTGGCCGGCGAACATCTTCGCCGTCAGGGCCGACTTCAGTGTGCCGACGCGGAGGAACTCCTCGCCGGCGTCGGGGCGGGTGGCGATGGCGTCGTAGTCGCGGGCGGCGGTCAGGCACTGGTTGGCCATGACGTCGATCTGCATCTCCATCTGGCCCAGCTTGGCGGCGAAGACCGCGTTGGCCGCCAGCGGCGCGCCCTTGACCTGCTTGCTCTTCGCGTAGTCCAGGCACAGGTCGCGGGCGCGGCGGGCGATGCCCAGGCCGGTCGCGGCGATGAGGATGCGGCTGGCGTTCAGGCCGACCTCCAGCAGCCGCAGACCGTTGCCGCGCAGGGCGTTCGACGCCGGGACCCGCACGTCCTTCAACGAGACCTGATATGTCGCCGAGGAGCGCAGCCCGATGACCTCCCAGCGCTTGTCGACGGTCAGCCCCGGCGCGTCGCGCGGGACGACCACCGCGAGGTAGCCCGCCGGATCGTCCTCGGCGCGCGCGACCACCACGGTGAAGCGCGCGAAGTCGGTGTCGGTCGAGAAGGCCTTCAGCCCGTTGAGGACCAGCTCGTCGCCATCGCGGCGGACGGTCGTGGTGATGCGCGCCAGCTCGCTGCCCGCCTCGTGCTCGCTGCCCAGCGTCGAGGCGAACCCGTGCCCGGCGACCAGATCCGACAGCAGAGCCTTGCGAAGCTGCTCGTCGGCGTACCAGCCGACCATGCTGGTGGTCAGGATCGGGATGAACAGCGTGAAGGCGGCGCCGGCATCGCCATACGCCAGCTCCGAGACGATCCGCACGCTCTCTTGCAGGCCCAACCCCGCGCCGCCGTACTCCTCGCCGACCCACCAGTTGGCCAGCCCTGCCTCGGCGAAGCGCGAGTAGAGCGGCAACGGCATGTCGGCGAGGGAGTCCAGCGCGGCCTCCTGCCCGATCAGCTCGCGGCGGGTGAACGCCTGGACGGCACGGACGTGGTCGGACGGTTTCATCGCGAAGTTCCTTTCGGCGGACGGCTGATCAGCCGTCGATCAGAGCGGCCAGCCCGCGCACGGTCGGCGCCTCCAACAGTGCCGTCGCCGGCACAGAGGCGTTGAGCGTCTTGCGGATCCGGGTCGTCACCTTGATCGCGACCAGCGAGTGCCCGCCGAGCGCGAAGAAGTCGTCCAGCGCGCCGACCGGCTCCACCCCGAGCGCGGCGGACCAGATCTCGGCCAGCGCCGCCTCGGTCCCCGGCCGCGGCTCCTCGAACGGCGTCGGCAGGTCCGGACGCGCGTACCGCTCGCGCACGTCGTCGTCCTGCCCGTCGCCGCCGTCCGCGCCGCCCCCGGTGACCCACTGCGCCAGCCGCGCGTTCAGCGGCCCGGTGGAGATCACCACATGCCCGACACGGTCCGAAGCCGCCAACGCGCGCTCGAAGACGTCCACCCCCTCCGCCGGCGCCATGGTGAAGTCGGTGACGGTCGGCCCGTGGCCGTCCAGCCGCTCGGCGTCGATGTTCCAGGTGTCCCAGTCCACGGTCACCCACCGCCCGCTGCCCGCCGCACGCGCCGCCCGGGCGTACGCGTCCAGCCCGGCATTCGAGGCGGCATACGCACCCAGCGTCAGCCCGCCGAGCACCGCCGACAGCGAAGACAGCGTGATGCGCCGCTCCGGGCAGTGCCCCGCCAGCACCTGATCCAGCACCAGGAACCCGCGGATCTTCGCGTCCAGATGCGCCTCGCTCTGCTCCCGCTCGGTGAGGTGCGCGAAGGCGAAGAAGCGCGAGTCCTGCACCCCGGCGCCATGCACCGCGACGTCGATCCCGCCGAACCGCGCCACCGCCGCATCGACGACCGCCTGCATGGCGACCGGATCGGCGACGTCCGCCGTCATCGCGATGACCTCGGCGCCGCTGGCTTCCAGGGCGAGGATGTTCTGGACGTGCCGCGCCGTCCGCTCCTGCCCGGCGGGAACGTCGGCCAGGAAGTCCTGCCACGCCGAGCGCGGCGGCAGCGTCGAGCGGGTGCACAGAATCAGACGGCAGCCGTAACCGGTCGCCAGGTGACGTGACAACGTGAGCCCGACATCGCCGAGGCCACCGGTAATCAGAACCCTGTCACCGTTCTTGAACGCCGCATCCGTCCGCGGCAGCGGGTGACGCAGGTAGCGACGGAGCCACGTCTGACCCGCGCGCTCAGCAACAGGACCCTCATACTCGGCAGTTGCAGCAGCCAAGACCGCCTCGGCGCGGAAGCGTTCAGCTGTAACAGAGCTCTTACGTCCGCCAGCCGCGACCGCGTCGATGTCGATCTCGCGCGCACGCAGCCGCGGATTCTCCTGCGACAGCGTCGCGGCGATAGCCGCCAGCGTGGCGTGCTCAGGGTGACGCAGATCCGCCCCGGCCACCGTGGTCGCGCCCGACGTGAGCAACACGAGATCCAACGGAGTCGCCTCGCCGGTGTCATCGACGAGGTACCGCGCGAGAGCCAGGGCACTGTGATACCCGCGCTCCTGAGCCGCGCTGAAGGATATGACCGGATCGGGATCGGCGTAGGCGTCGGCATCAGCGTCGAACACCACGCCGCCCAAGCTGAACCCGTGCACGATCGTCCGCGGCGCCACCAACATCGACTCGAAGAGCTCCGCGAAGTCGTCCAGCCGCGGGATCACGAAGTCGCCCACGTCGTCCTGGTCGAAAGCCGCCCCCGGACGCACCGCGACGACCTCGGCTCCGGCCTCGCCCAACCGCGCGATCAGCGTCTCGGTCCGCTCGTCGTCCGACAGCACCAGCCACGGCCCGGCCAGCCGCAGCCGCTCGTCGAGGTCGGCGGTCGGGAGCGGGAACGGATCCCACACCGGCAAGTACGTCCACTGCGAAGGATCGGCGGCCCGCCCGACCGGCTCGCTCGGAGCCGCCTCGGGACGTGCCTCGACCCAGTAGCGCCGACGCTGGAAGGGATACGTCGGCAGCTCGACGCGCCGTCCCGCACCGCCGTGCAGCACCGGCCACTCGATCGCCGCCCCGGACTCCCACAGCCGAGCCACCGTCGCGAGCAGCCACGAGGTCGCATCCGCTGTCCCGTCGGGAGCCACGACCACCTCGACACCGTCCTCGCCGGACCGCACCCCGAGGACCTGCAACGCGTCGCCGAGCATCGCCATCACAGAGTCCTGCGAACGCGATGCCGAAGCCGAGACCGCCTCGCCAACCTCCGGCACGAGCGCCGCGACCGCCGCACCAAGCTGCGCCCACCACTCGTCGCTCACAGCATCCGCGCCAGGCTCCACCAGCCGCACCCGCGGCGCACGCCGCCGAGCCTCGCCGTCGATCCACCGCGCCGGATCCGCCAACGCCGCGATCGCGTCGTCCCGGTCGGCGCACACCACAGCCCGCCGCAGCGCGAAGCCACCCCGCGAGACCTGCGACGTGAACGCCACATCGGCCAGATCAGCCGCATCGTCCTCGACCAGGAACGCCCGCAGCCGCTCCGTCATAGCGCTCAACGCTCCCGCGTCCGCCGCCGAGAACGTCAGCAGCTGCGGTCCCGTCCGCGCCGCACGCGCCTCGCGCTCCGGCGCCTCCTCCAACACGACATGCGCGTTGGTCCCACCGAGCCCGAACGAACTCACCCCGGCACGACGCGGTTCGGACCCGCGCTCCCATGCCTCGTTCTCAGTAAGAACCCTGAATCGGTCGCCGGCGCCTGCCATCGCGGTGTTCGGCGCCGTGTAGTTCGGCGTCGCCGGCAGGATCCGGTTCTCCAGACACAGCGCCGCGCGCATCAGCCCGGCGACGCCCGAAGCGCGGTCCAGATGCCCGATGCTCGGCTTCAGCGACCCCAGGACGCACGGCTTCTCCGGCGTCTGCCGGAACACCCGCTCCATCGCCGCCAGCTCGATCGAGTCGCCGAGGCCGGTCCCGGTGGCGTGGCACTCCACGTAGCCGACCGTCTCCGGCTTCACCCCGGCCACCTCCAGCGCCGTGGCGATCACCTCGGCCTGGCCGTCGACGCCGGGCGCGGTGTAGCCGACGCGGACCCGGCCGTCGTTGTTCACCGAGGAGCCCAGCAGCACCGCGTGGATCACGTCGCCGTCGGCGAGCGCCTCGGTCATCCGCTTGAGCGCCACGACGCCGACGCCGCTGCCCATCACCGTGCCGTCGGCGCCGGCGTCGAAGCTGCGGACCCGGCCGTTCGGCGACAGGATGCCGCCGTGCTCGAACTGGTAGCCCACCGGCTGCGGCAGCGGGATGTACGCGCCGCCGGCCAGCGCGATGTCGCACTCGAAGGTCAGCAGGCTCTGCACCGCCAGGTGCACCGAGACCAGCGAGGTGGAGCAGAAGGACTGCACCGCGATCGCCGGACCGCGCAGCCCGAGCTTGTAAGAGACCAGATTCGCCAGCGAGTCCCGCTCGTTGCCGACGCCCAGCAGCAGATCGCCGCCCGGTTCCTCGGCGACGTGCCGCACGTTGCTCATCATGTAGTGCGGGAACCCGCTGCCGCCGAAGACGCCGACGTGCCCGGGGGTGTCGGTGGGGCAGTACCCGGCGCTCTCCAGCGCCTCCCACGAGCACTCCAGGAACATCCGGTGCTGCGGCTCCATGGTCTCCGCCTCGCGCGGGCTGAAGCCGAACACCCCGGCGTCGAACCGGTCCACCTGGACCAGCGGCCCGCCGACCCGGATGTACTCGGGATCGGCGAGCCGGTCCGCGCCGACGCCGGCCGCGGCCAGCTCCTCGTCGGTGATCGCGCGCAGTCCCGGCACGCCGGCCAGCAGGTCGCGCCACAGCCCGGCGACGCTCTCCGCGCCCGGGAAGCGCCCGGACATGCCGATCAGCGCTATCGCGCCGTCGTAGTCGGGGTCGGTCATGAAATGCCTCCTTGGGCGAGGTCTCGGTGCCGCGCGGACGGACCGGTGAAAAGATCGGTGAGCAAGCCGTTGAGCAGGACGTCGAGCAGGCAGACGTGCCAATCGAGCCCGACGGATGAGCCGTGCGGATCCCTAAAGCAGATGGCTGCGACCCCAGCCGCGAGCCAGCCGGTAGACGGCGAACGACCCCGCCGCCGCCGCACCGCCCAGCAGCAGCGCGGCCGGCCGCAGCGTCCCGCCGGTGTCGCCGCGCACCGCGGCCTGCATCATCCGGATCGCCCAGTACCCCGGCGACCCGTGCGCGGCGACCGCCGCCCACGTCGGCATGATCGACACCGGCACCAGGGCGCCGCCCAGGGCACTGATGGTGATGGCGCCGACGTCGGACACCATCCCCAGCTCGGCGTGGCTGCGCAGCACCGTGGCCAGCGCCGCGCCGAGCGCCAGCAGCGCCAGCGCCCAGCTGCAGATCGCGATCGCGACCAGCCCGACCGAGTGCGGGAACGGCAGGCCGATGATCAGGCAGCCGTAGGCCATCAGCAGCGTCTGCTGGAAGACCACGATCAGGTAGACCGGGATCAGCTTGCCCAGCAGGATCTCGGACACCGACGCCGAGCTGGTCCGCAGCCGGTCCCAGGTGTGCCACTCGCGCTCGACCAGGATCGAGTTGCCGATGATGGCCAGGGTGAACACCGAGAACATGATCAGCGGGCCGGTCACGACCTGCAGCGTGCCCTGGTTGCCGGCGAAGGCGCGCAGGTAGAGCGGTTTGAAGACCAGCATCAGGATCATCGGTGTCAGCACATAGCTGATCACCTGTCCGGGGTCGCGGACGCGCATGATGACCTGGTGCCGGATCAGCACGCCGATCCGGCGCGCCGCGTCGAGCGGGGAACCGGCGCCCGGGCCGGAAGGGGTGTCAGCTGTTGCTGTGGACATCTGTGACCGCCAGAGACCGGTAGAGGTCGTCGAGGGAGGGGTTGCGCACTTCGACGCCGCGGACCGGCCGGCCGTCGTGCAGCAGGGAGACCAAGGTGGCCGTCGGGTCGGCGGTGCTGATCCGCACCTGCTCGTCGTCGAAGGCGACGACGACCTCCCCGGGCAGCCGGCCCAGCAGGTCCTCGGCCGTGCCGCGGGCGATGACCCGGCCGGCGCGGGCGACGGCGATGGTGGCCCGCAGGTCGGTGAGCTCGGGCAGATAGTGCGTGGTGTACAGGACCGCGGCGCCGTCGGTGGCGCGCTGCTTGACGGTGTCCAGCAGCGCCTGCCGGGTCTCCGGGTCGGCGCCGGCGGTCGGCTCGTCCATCAGCAGCACGCTGGGCCGGTGGATCAGCGCGCACGCCGCTTGCGTCCGGCGCTGCTGGCCGCCGGAGAGCACGCCGGCGCGCCGGTCGAGGAACGCCGTCAGCCGCAGCGCGGCCGCCAGGTCGTCGATCTCGCTGCGCAGCCCGCCGCGCCGCAGCCCGGAAAGCCCACCGAACAGCCGCAGGTGTTCGCGCACCGTGACCGAGGGATAAAGAGCGATGTGCTGCGGTGCGACGCCGACCCGGTCCCGAGCCTTGCCCGGCGGTCGGCCCTCGATCATGATCCGGCCGCTGTCCGGCCGGGCCAGGCTCGCCGCCATGGAGATGAAGGTGGACTTGCCGGCGCCGTTGTGGCCGACGAGCCCGACGATCTCCCCGGGCTCGACCCGGAGGCTGAAGCCGTCCAGGGCGCGCAGGGTGCCGTAGTTCTTCACGAGGTCGATGGCTTCCAGCACTTCCTGGCCTTCCTCGAGATGGTCGGCGAGAGGAGTCGGCGTCGGCACGCGCCCATCGCCCGGACCCTCAGCCACTATCCGGGGCGCCTCGCGCCCTCGGCCAGAGGGCACTTGCTGCCGGGCACTTGTTGCCACCGGCCGGAGCGCACTTCGCCAGCCGTACGGTGTCGACGCCGGCATATCAGGCTGCGATGATCGATGCTTGTGATGCCTGAACCGTCCGCCGCACGCTCCGCCCCGCCGTCGTTCGCGGCCGGTCCGGTGATAGCGGTGGCGGTGGTGTACGCGGCGGTGCTGACCGCGCTGTCCGGCCGGTACGGGTTCCACCGCGACGAGTTGTACTTCCTGCAGGCCGGTCATCACCTGGCGTGGGGGTACGTCGACCAGCCGCCGCTGACCCCGCTGCTGGCGCGGGCCAGCACCGCGGTGTTCGGCACGAGCCCGATGGGGTTGCGCGTGGTCGCGACCCTCGCCGGGGTGCTGATCGTCGTGACCGTGGCGCTCCTGGCGCGCGAGACCGGCGGCGGACGCGCGGCGCAGTTGGCGGCGGCGGCGGCCACGGCGGTCTCCTCGATGGTCCTGATGTCGGGCCACCTGGTGTCCACCGCGACCTTCGACCTGCTCGCCTGGCTGGTGATCTGCCTGCTGGCGGCACGGCTGCTGCGCACCGGCGATCCACGCTGGTACGTGGCGATCGGGGCGGCGACCGGAATCGCCTTGCTCAACAAGGATTTGGTGCTGCTGCTGATCGCGAGTCTGGTCGCCGCGGTGCTGCTGGTCGGGCCGCGTCGGGTGACGTCCCGATCCGGCGCGTGGCGCTGGGCGGCCGGGGGAGTGGCGCTCGCCGTGCTGATCGTCGCGCCGAACCTGTGGTGGCAAGCCCGGCACGGCTGGCCGCAGCTGACCGTCGCCTCCGGCATCGACCGCAAGGACGGGATGCTGAATCGGGCGACGTTCATCCCGTTCCAGTTCGTGTATCTCGCCCCGACCCTGGCTCCGCTGTGGATCGCCGGGTGGCTGCGGCTGTGGCGGGACCCTGATCTGCGCAGGCTGCGCGCGTTCACCATCGCCTATCCGCTGGCTTGCGTCGTCGTCTTGGCGACCGGTGGCAAGTGCTACTACGTGCTGCCGTTGTTGCTGGTTCTGCTGGCGGCCGGCGCCGAGCCGGTCGTCGGCTGGGCTACCCGGGGACGCAGTCGGCCCGCGCTGCTGGCGGCCGGCGTGCTGGTCACGGCCGTGATCAACGGTGTCGCGACGCTTCCGGTGCTGCCCCCGAGCTCGGTGAGCACGGTCAACGCGGTGGACAAGGAGCAAGGGGAGCAGGTGGGCTGGCCTCGGTTGGTCGCCACCGTTGCCGGAGTGTGGCAGACGATCCCGGCTGATCAGCGTTCGCGGGCGGTGATCCTCACGCAGAACTACGGCGAGGCGGGCGCCATCGCGATGTACGGACCCCGATACGGTCTGCCCGAGCCCTACTCGGGCCACATGAGCTTCTTCGACTGGGGTCCGCCGCCGGATGCCGCGAACGGGCCGGTCCTTCTGGTCTTCTTCCGCGATAACAAGGTCCTGCCCTCGCAGTTCGAGGGATGCCGTCCGGCCGCGACCGTCGATGACGGAGTCGGGCTGAGCAATGACGAGCAGGGCGCGGAGATCCAGGTCTGTGCCGGGCTGCGGGGTACGTGGAGTGATCGCTGGCCGGCCTTGCGGTCGTACTATTAGCGGTTCCCAGTCGCGAATTCGTTCGCCGGGGCGGTGCGTGGAATTTGTTCGGTTCGGCGACGGAATCCGCACCCGGCCCCCCGACCGGGCGGTGCAGACTTACTACTGAGTTGCCTCAGCCACAGACTCACTTCAGATACAGCTGATCGTGTCGGATACAGCTGCGGCTCAGGTGAGTTCGATCAGATCGGAACTGGCCGCGCGCACGCCGGCTTGGAACCGGCTGACCGCGTCCAGGCTTCCCATCAGGGCCGCGATGTGCCGGCGGCACGTGCGGACCGACATTCCGAGCCGCCGGGCGACCGCCTCATCGGTGTATCCCTGCGCCATCAGCTTGGCGATGTCCTGCTGCAGGCTGTCGGCGGCCTCGGCGTAGCCGAACTCCGCGACGTCCACGGGATTGGCGGTGTCCCACAGGTGCAGGAAGTGGTCTATCAGGAACTTGACGACGTCCTGGGCACGCACCCGCGTGACCACGCAGTCGTCGGCGGCGCCGCAGCCCAGGACCGACAGCTCGTTGTCGAAGACCATCAGCGACTGCGGCACCCGGCTCACCGTGCGGACCTCGGCGCCGGCCTCGATCAGCCGCTTCATCGCCGCCCGCGAGCGCAGGTGCGAGCGACATCGGTGCGGCAGGACGATCCGCAGCCGGATACCGCGGTCCACCGGGACGTGAAAACACTGGAGTAAATCATCGAATTCGTTCTCGTCTTCAATGTACGGCTGGAGAACGATGATCTCCTTTTCGCAGGCATCTCCGGATTCCTTCAGGAATCCCTTAAGCACCGCGCCGCCATCGATCCGTTCGATGGCCGCGGCTGTGGCCGGTACCTGGTTTCCGTTCAGCGCGCCGGACTGTGCCAGCGTGCCGAAACTGCCCTTGATGCGCGCGATGAACTCGCGGCGCTGATAGATCTCGCGCTCCATCGGATAAGTCAGGAGCGCGGTGGCCACGTCAGGGCCGATGGGCAGGTACAGACTGGGGTTGCAGGTGTCCCGGATGATCAGCCCGGTGTCCATCAGCTGATTGATCGCGGACACCACCAGGTCGCGGTCCAGACCCAGTTCGCGTGCTGTTTCGTCCAGGCACTCGATCATGCCGTGGCGTACCGCGTGGCAGTAGATGTCGATCACGTACTGATCGACGGCAGACAGCGCGGTCATCTGTGGAACAGTCTCGTCGCGCATTTTCGGACGGCCTCCTTCGCCCACACAAATGGCATCCAGCGGCGGCCGCCGCATGATCCCCGCGAGGCCGTCGTTAGCGTTCGAGAAGTCCGCCGAGTGAACAGCCGATATCGCAGGGAGCGACACTAAGGCAACGCGGCAAGAATTCCCGACTATGCCTCCCCGTTGGAGTCAATATGACTGTAGCAGAACACGACGACACCAGGGAAGTAGTCGATGCCGGAATCCCTGCCGAGACCGCGCCCCAAGAATTGTTGAAATCTGAAGTGGTGTCGACATCCCAGTGGTTGTTTGTAAAGCACTGCCGGGCCGACCTCGCGAAATACCGGTGACGTCGGCCCGGAGCGCCCCGCGGCGCCCGCCGCGGACCCCGACGACGAATTCCGCAGACTGTCACCCGACCCGCTATGCGCGCCCCGGCGCAGGTCGGGTGCGGGATGTGGATCTTCGCGAGCCGGCTGGTCGGTGGAGGGCGCCGCCCGGGCAACCGGTTCCATCGCCGGTAACCGCTCAGCGGGCTCTTGCATGCTACCCATAGGTAATCGGAAGCACGTCCGGGCGGTGTGGGGAATGACGCTCCGTCAGGTGATCGCGATTACCTGCCTGACGACTTCAGCAACCTCGAAGTACACCTCACCCGAAGCCGGCAGCGCAGGCGGGTCCACCATGATGACCGGGATCCCTCGCTGCCGGGCGGCGGTGAGTTTCGCCGAGGTGGACGTGCCGCCGCTGTTCTTGGTGACCAGGGCCGCCACGTCATGGCGTGCCATGAGCTCGGTTTCGCCGGCGACGGTGTAGGGCCCGCGATCGAAGACGAGAGTGTGATGCGGCGGCAGCGGACCGTCGGGCGCGGTGACCGTGCGGATCAGATAGGTGTGCTGTTGATCACTGGCGTAGGCGCGCGCTTCGAGACGACCGGTCGTGACGAATACACAGAGGCCATCGGCCAACTTGGCGGCGTGCGCGGCTGCGGTGACCACGTCCGGAACGTGAGTCCACCGGTCGCCGGGGCGCGCCTGCCACGGGGGGCGGCGCAAGGCCAGCAGCCGGATTCCGGACTCGATCGAAGCCGCGGCGGCGTTCTCGGAGATCGCGCCGGCGAAGGGGTGCGTGGCGTCGATGAGCACGTCGATCGACTCGCTGCGCAGGTATGCGGCGAGCCCGTCGGCGCCGCCGAAGCCGCCGACCCGCAACCGGCTGCCGGACGGGACCGGCAGGGCCGTTTCGCCGGTCCGGCCGGCAAGCGAGAGGATGATCCGGTGCTCGTCCCGGGCACACAGCTCGGCGGCGAGTTCGCGCGCCTGCGCCGTGCCGCCCAGGATGAGTATCCGCATCGAGCAACCCTATCGACCGCCCCCCGGTCGGACCCGCCACCCGCACAGTGAGGACACAGCATGCGCGAGATCCTGGTCATCGGACTCGGCGCCGGCGACCCTGAGTACGTCACCGTCCAGGCCGTCAACGCGCTCAACGCCACCGACGTGTTCTTCGTGGTCGACAAGGGTGAGGAAAAGAGCGGTCTGCTCGCACTCCGGCAGGAGATCTGCGACCGGTACATCACCGGCGACGACTACCGCATGGTGACGATCCCCGAGCCGCCGCGCGATCGCGCCGCCGAGGCCTACACCGGCGCGGTCGATGACTGGCACGTGCGCCGCGCCGAGCTCTTCGAGGCCGCGATCCTGGAGCATCTCCCTGAAAACGGCCGTGGCGCGTTCCTGGTCTGGGGCGATCCGGCGCTGTATGACAGCACCCTGCGAGTGATCGACCACATCCTGGCGCGCGGCGCGGTGCAGTTCACGCACCGCGTCATCCCCGGCATCACCAGCGTGCAGGCGCTGGCGGCGCAGCACCGGCTGCCGCTGAACCGGATCGGCGAGCCGGTGCACATCACCACCGGCCGCCGCCTCGCCGCCGGGCTGCCCGAAGGATTGGAGAGCGCGGTCGTGATGCTCGACCCGAACCTGGCGTGCGCCGCTCTCGACGACCCGGATCTGCACCTGTATTGGGGTGCGTATCTGGGCACTCCGGACGAAGTTCTGCGTTCGGGCCCGTTGCTCGAGATCGTCGAGGAAGTCGTTGCCCTCAAACAGGAACTGCGGCGGCGTCACGGCTGGATCATGGACACCTATCTTGTGCGGCGCGAGCAGACCGTGTCCCGTGCGGGATCCCAGGGTTAACGCAGTGTTTGGCGGATGGATGATCAGCAGGTGAACTTATTCGGGATATTGCCCATGTGAGTGGAAACCCGACTGTGCCGTCCGCTGCCACCGACGAGCCCGACGACCGCAACGACCCCGATGACCGGGAGCGTGCGTGGACGCTCGCCGACGTGACCGACATCGGCGGTCTGCGCATCGAGCAGGCGGACGACGACGATCCGATCCTCATAGGCGCCGACGGCGTGCCGATCGACACCTGGCGCCAGGACTATCCGTACCGCGAACGCCTGGACCGTACGCGCTACGAGCACGACAAGCGGCTGCTGCAGATCGAGTTGCTGAAGCTCCAGAACTGGATCAAGGACACCGGCGGCCGTCTGGTGATCCTGTTCGAGGGCCGCGACGCAGCCGGCAAAGGCGGCACGATCAAGCGCTTCACCGAGCACCTCAACCCCCGCGGCGCCCGAGTGGTCGCCCTGGAGAAGCCCACCGAGCGCGAACGCACCCAGTGGTATTTCCAGCGCTACGTGACGCACCTCCCCGCAGCCGGCGAGATCGTGATGTTCGACCGCTCCTGGTACAACCGAGCCGGCGTCGAACGCGTCATGGGCTTCTGCGACCCGGCCGAGTACCTGGAGTTCATGCGCCAGGCGCCCGAATTCGAGCGCATGCTCGTCCGTGACGGCATCACCCTGGTGAAGTTCTGGTTCTCCGTCTCCCAAGCCGAGCAACGCACCAGATTCCTGATCCGCCAGGTAGACCCCGTCCGCCAGTGGAAGCTGAGCCCCATGGACCTCGCCTCCCTAGAACGCTGGCAGCTCTACACCGACGCCAAGGAAGCGATGTTCTTCTACACCGACACCGCCGACGCCCCCTGGACAGTCATCAAGAGCAACGACAAAAAGCGAGCGCGCCTAGCCGCCATGCGACACGTCCTCTCCCTGTTCCCCTACGCGAACAAAGACCTTGAAATCGCCCAGCTCCCCGACCCCGAAGTCCTCGGCTCCGCCGCCCTCCTCGCCGAGCGCAGCGACGCTGACCCGCAACGGGTTCTGCCGCGCCTGTCTAGCGGCTGAGGCCGGGCACGTCATCGGCGGCAAGGATGGTGCGACGCCGATCAGGGCTCTTCGTCGTCATAGACCCAGCTTGTTTTGCCGAGCTGGGCGAACTCCTGCCGTAGTCTCGCCAATGCGTACTCGGTACCCGCGACTGCTTCCTTGAAGACGTCCCTCTCGCTTGGGCTGGGGTGTCTGCGGAATTCGGTGTCATCGGCCACGCGGGACTTGAACCGCTCCCATTCGGCGACGAACAGGTCGTTGCACCGGTCCGACTCGTGAGCGCAGCCGGCCCAGATCGGGCGGGCCAGGATGCCCTTGGTGCGGGCGAGGATGTGGTTGATCTCCCCGTCGGCCACGATCATCCGGGCAGCGAGCGCGCGGTCTTCGCCGAGCATGTTCGGGCGCCCCAGCAGCTCGATGACGGCGCTGTTCAGGCTGGTCACCGGTACCTCTTGATGCATCGAGACCTGGTCATGTGCGCGACTCTAGCCCGGCGGGGCTGGCCTCGGCTCGAGTTCCGAGCCGAGGCCTCACATCTGCTGCTGGTGCTCAGCGGGTGCCGGGAGTGAAGGAGACGCCCCGGAGCACGTCGCCCGCGCCGGTCGTCCGCAGCGTGGTGAACTTCTCGCCGGCGGGCGCGGCGACGGCGGCCGTCTTGTCGGTGATGGCGACCAGCTTGTTCGGGTCGGCGCCGTAGTCGGTGACGCCGCCGACGGCGGTGGTGACGGCGTAGAGCGTCACGGTGCCGTCGCAGTTGGTCTTGCCGGTGAAGTTGCGGATGCCGTCGACCGCCGGCGCCCAGGGGCGGCCGGTGGCGGGGTTGGTTCCGGTCGGCAGGCCCGCGACGGTGTAGGGGACGCCGAGTCCGAGGCCGGTGTTGAGGGTGTAGTCGTACGTCCAGGTGCCGTTGACCAGCGACCACTTCTGGATGCCGGCGAGGTTCTGCGCCGCGGCGCCGGTGTAGCTGCCGTCGGCGTAGGTGTCGTCGCCGTTGCCGGAGTCGGCGACATAGAGCGTGGTCGAGTTGGCGAACCACAACGCGCCGATGTCGGCGGTGTTGGACGCCGCACCGGTGTCTGGAGTCTTGATGGACTTGGCCAGCGCCGTCGGGAAACCGGCCAGCACGCACATGTTGCCCGCCGGGTTACCGGTCGCGGGGTCGTAGGCATCGGCGCTCGACGGAAACGCAGCCCCGGGCACCGGGACGCCGACACCCTGCGGGCACGCCTTGCCAGTGGTGTCGACGAAGTAGACGGTGTCGATCCCGTTGCTGCCGCTGCCCTTGGTGTAGTAGAGCACGTTGTTGTAGTCGGCGACCTCGGCGAAGTTCGTGTCCTTGCCGAGCTTGTCAGCCTTCGTGTTCGCCGGCAGCTGCGTGACGCTGAAGCCGCCGACCGGCGTCGGGCTGCCCGGGTTCTGCGCCTGCTCCGGCTTGTAGGCGGGCCGCACCAGCTGCGCACCGGTGCCGAAGATGACGCCGGGAACCGAGGTCCCCTCACCGTTGTTGGAGTTGCCGGCGGTGTAGTACAAACCGGTCTTGTCGTCCAGGACCGCGGCCCGACCGTTGTCACCGCTGTAGGCGTTGGTCTCGGTGAACCAGAACTTCCCATTGCGATCGAGCTCGGCGACAGCCCGATACACCGACTGCGCATCAGGGTTCGTCGGGTCGACGACACCAGGCGTGTTCCCGTTGGAGGCGTCCAACGTGTTCGCCGGCGCCACGTAGCCCATGAACGTGAGCGCCGAGCCCTTGCTGGACAGATTCAGCGCCAACTCAGACTTCGACGAGAAGCTGCTCACGAGCCCATCGTGCCCACGCCCCGCAGCACCAGGCGCGCCATCCGGAACAGCGATCGTGCCCACCGGCCGCCCACCCGGCGTCATCTGGTCCAGATAGATCGGCGCAGTAACCCCGAAGTTCGGATCAACCTGCACATTGTCCCAAACATGCGCGAACCCGCCATCAGCCACCGCCACCGCCCCCGTCGGCAACACGGTCACCCCCGGCGTGATCATCCCAGCAGTCCCGGTGTAGTGCACCCGACTGACCACCAGATCCCCCGGAACAACCCCATCCCCACCCCAAGAAGCCCGCGCCGAAGCAACCCCAGGCGCCCCCACCACAGCCGCACTCACCGAAAACGCAGCCACCGCCCCCCAAGCAACCCGCCGACCCCGCCCCACCGAACGCCCAGCACCCTCGCCCATAAACCTCAACCTCATCCCTCTCACGCCACACACCCCGCCAACCCACCTGACCCCTGGGATCAGACCACCAACCCCCGACCGCGAAAGCAGAGCCCGCATGAAGAGTCGGCAAATCCTTGGCGGCGCTTGCCTTGCAGCCCCGCCACACCTTCGGCGGGAACATGGCGGACAGGTGGTTCACGGGCGACTGTCCCTTGAGCGCTGCGCCCGCGCCCGAACGCCCGTCGGTTCACCACGACACCCAACCGCACCACCTGCTGAGGAGCCGCGCAGGGCCGCCCGAGCGCGGGACATGGCCGGCTCGCGAGCTCGTACTGAGGGCGTCGCGTGCTCGCGGGCGATCTCGAACCTGAAGTCCGATGGCCTGCTACCGGGCAGCGTTTTCTGGCTTGTCGCCACTGGCGATCCGCGAGAGCAGAGCCAGGGCGGCGTGGTCGGGGGTGCCGGGTTCGGCTTGGTAGATGCTCATTCGTTGGCCGTCGGGGAGGTGGAGGACTTCGTTGGTGAGGGTTAGTTCGCCGATGTGGGGGTGGCGGAATGTCTTGGGCTGGCCGCGTCGCTGGCGGATGTCGTGGCGGTGCCAGAGGTGGGTGAATTCGGGGCTGGCGTTGAGTAGTTCGGTGATCAGTGCGGTGAGGGTCGGGTCGTTGGGTGTTTCGGCGGCGAGGGTGTGCAGGTGCGCGGCGGTTGTTTCGGCGGCGCGGTTCCAGTCGGCGAACAGGTCGTGCGCCGCTGGGTGGAAGAACGTGTAGCGGATGGTGTTGCGTTGCTCGGGCGGCCAGTCCGCCAGGCCGATGAACAGGGCGAGGGCCTCGGGGTTGGCGGCCAGCAGATCGCTGGTGCGGGTGAGTACGTACGCCGGGCAGGGGCGCACCGTTTCGAGGAGCTGGAGGACGCCGGGCCGTACCTCCCGCACGGCAGGCGTCGCGCCACGCGCCGTGCGTCCCGCGGCGTGGTTGGCGAGCGCGTACAGGTGGGCGGTCTCTTCCTCGTTCAGCCGGAGGGCGCGGGCCAGGCCATCCAGGATCGGACCGCTCGGGTTGGTCTCTTTGCCCTGCTCAAGCCGGATGTAGTAGTCGATGGACACTCCCGCGAGTGCGGCGGTCTCCTCGCGACGCAGTCCGGGCGTCCGTCGGATGCCGGAGCTCGGTGGCAGGCTGACGTCGCCCGGACGCAGCCGTGCCCGGCGGGCCCGCAGGAAGTCGCCTAGCTCGTTCGGTCCCGGCACAGCTTCAGTCTGGCATTCGGAGCTACGGCCAGCCTGACCCTGCCACTCCTAGGAATACCGCGGTCTTCCGGCGCGCGGGGGAGCACGACACCGTCGGTGCGGGATGTCGGAATCCATGAGAAACGGGTTGGAGCGATCATCGTGAAGCACATCAAGCTGGGAGGCCTGGACGTCTCCCGCATCGGTTTGGGCGCCATGGGCATGTCCGCCGCCTATACCGGCGCGGGCGCCGATGACGCCGAGTCGCTTCGCACCGTCCGGCGCGCGCTGGACCTCGGAGTCACCCTCCTCGACACCGCCGAGACCTACGGGCCCTTCACCAACGAGGAACTCCTCGGCCGCGCCGTCAAAGGCCGTCGCGACGAGGTGGTGCTGGCCACCAAGTTCGGCCGCATCTCGCACCTGCACGGTGGCGCTCGCAGACTCGACAGCAGCCCGGCCACCATCCGGATCGCCGTCGAGGGCTCGCTGCGGCGCCTCGGTACCGATCACATCGACCTGTACTACCAGCACCGCGTCGACCCGGACACGCCGATCGAGGAGACCGTCGCCGCGCTGGCCGAACTCGTCGCCGAGGGCAAGATCCGCCACATCGGCCTGTCCGCGGCCGGGCCCGCGACGATCCGCCGCGCTCACGCCGTCCACCCGATCGCCGCACTCCAGTCGGAATACTCCCTCTGGACCCGGGATCCCGAGGCCGAAGTACTGCCGCTGACCCAGGAACTCGGCATCGGCTTCGTGCCCTTCTCACCGCTCGGCCACGGCTTCCTCACCGGCGCGATCCGGTCCACCGCGCAGCTCGACGACAACGACTGGCGCAAGAACAATCCACGCTTCACCGGCGAGAACTTCCGCCACAACCTGCGGATCGCCGACGAGGTCCAAGCCGTCGCCGCCGAATCAGGAGCCACGCCCGCGCAGGTGGCCCTGGCCTGGCTCCTGGCGAAGGCCGACACCATCGCCCCGATCCCCGGCACCAAACGGGTCTCCCGCGTCGAGGAGAACAGCGCCGCAGACGGCATCGAACTGACCGCGGAGCAAACCGGCAAGCTCGACACCCTCACCCGAGCGCTCGGCAGCACGCACGAAGAGGCCGACATGCGCCTGATCGGACGCTGACCCGCTGGCGACGGGATGGTACGTGACGAGATGGCATGCGGCATGTGGCCCGATGCCGCGCGGCACGCGACCCGACGGCGCCTGGCGCGCGACCCACCACCACGCAGCACGCGCCCCAAACCACACCCGTCGTTCCACCGATCGGTGGACACGAGGTTCAGCCGGTCGAGGCTGTCGGCGGCACCGAGGCTCCGGCCAGCATTTATGCCATGACCAAACTTCCTGTACGGGTGGCTCGATGGAGCGCCGGGCACCCCTGGCGCGCGATCACCGGATGGTTCTTATTCGTCGTGCTGTGCCTCGGAATCGGCACGGCGGTCGGCGGTAACGCCGCCAAGTCCGCGGACTTCCGCATCGGAGAGGCGGGGCGGGCGGAGGCGCTGGCGGCTCAGGGCGGTCTGCAGCAAAGGCCTGTGGAACGAGTGCTGATCACGGCCAATCCCGGCGCCGGCCGGCTCGACGTCGCCGCGGCCACCGCCGCCGCGCTGGACGTCACCGCACGCATGCGCGCACTGCCCGACGTGGACTCGGTCTCAGGACCGATCCGTTCCGCCGACGGCACGGCGCTACGCCTCGACGTGGTGATCAAGGGCCCTGAGCTAGAGGGCGACCAGCACGTCGACGCACTCCGCGCCCAGACCGCTCAGGCGCAGGCCGCCCACCCGAGCCTGCGCATCGAGGAGACCGGCGACTCCTCCATCGGCAAAGCCGTCGACGCCCTGCGCGACAAGGACCTGTCGAAGACCGAGATGATCGCCCTGCCGATCACCCTGATCACGATGCTGGTGGTCTTCGCCTCGATCGCGATGGCGCTGGTGCCGCTGCTGCTGGCGATCTCCTCGATCCTCGCCGCCGTCGGCCTGTCGATGCTCGCCTCGCACGTCTTCCCCGACACCGGCGTCGGCGTCAACATCATCCTGCTGATCGGCATGGCGGTCGGCGTCGACTACACCCTGTTCTACCTCAAGCGCGAACGGGAGGAGCGGGCCCGTTCGGGCGGCCGAATGAGCCCGCAGGCGGTGGTCGAGGTGGCCGCCGCCACCTCGGGCCGGGCCGTCGTGGTCTCAGGGCTCGCCGTCATGGTCTCCAGCGCGACGATGTACCTCGCCGACGACGTCATCTTCGCCAACATCGCCACCGCCGCGATCGTCGTCACCCTGGTCGCCGTGATCAGCTCGATGACCGTCCTGCCCGCGCTGCTGGCCAAGCTCGGCGCCCGGGCGCAGCGACGCCGGGAGCGCAAGCAGGCGCGCGCGGGACTGCGCCACAAGACCGCGCGGACGCGGCAGCCGGAGTCCGGCGCCGGACCGGTCATCTCCGCCCTGCTGCGCGCCACGAGCAAGCGCCCGGCCGTGACGCTGGCGGCGGGTGTCATCGCTTTGCTCGCCCTGGCCTCGCCGCTGCTGGGCCTCAACCTGACCGACATGGGCCCGGAAACCTATCCGCGCACCATCCCCGCCATGCAGACCTTCGACCGGCTCAACACCGCGTTCCCCGAGCTGAAGGCCATGAACCAGGTCGTCGTCAGCGCCGATGCCAGTCGCGCGCAGGAGGTGCGCGCGGCGCTCGACGACCTCGCCCAGCGCGCGAAGTCCGACCCGGACATGGCCGGCACGGCGACGCTGCGTACGTCGACGGATGGCCGGGTCAGCCTGCTGGAGCTGGCAGTGCCGCACTACGTGAGCGACAAGGCGGCCCGGCAGTCGCTCAAGGACATCCGCGAGAACTACCTGCCGGCCACCGTCGGCAAGCTGCCCGGCGTCGAGGCCGCGGTGACCGGGGACGTGGCCCGTTTCGCGGACTATCCCGAGCACCAGAAGCAGAAGCTGCCGCTGATCGTCGGAGCCTTGCTGTTGGCGACCTTCGCCATGACGGTCTTCGCGTTCCGCTCGGTGGTCCTCGGCCTGATCGGCATGCTGCTCAACCTGTTGTCGGCCGGCGCCTCGCTGGGCCTGCTGGTGCTGGTCTTCCAGGGCACATGGGCCGAAGGGTTGCTCAGCTTCCACTCCACCGGCTCGATCGGTTCCCGTGTACCGCTGTTGCTGTTCGTGATCCTCTTCGGGCTGTCGATGGACTACCAAGTGTTCGTGATCAGCCGGATCAGGGAGGCGGCGCTGAGCGGCGTCCCCACGCGGCAGGCCGTCCTGCAGGGCATCGGCGGCTCGGCCCGCGTGGTGACCAGCGCGGCCCTGGTGATGGTGACGGTGTTCGCCAGCTTCGTCCCGCTGCACATCATGGAGATGAAGCAGATGGGCTTCAGTCTGGCGTCGGCCGTGCTGTTGGACGCGTTCGTCATCCGCGTGGTGATTCTGCCCTCGCTCATGCTGCTGCTCGGGAACGCCAACTGGTGGCCGTCCCGGGGCATGCGCCGGGCGCAGACCGCCGAGAGCGCTGATCGTCCGTTGGTGAAAGTAGGCTGATCAGCATGATCACGGCCTCGCAGCCCACCGACCGGAGCCAGTTGCGCAGACTCCATCTCTGGTACTCCGCGCTCTGGTTGGTCTTCGGCCTGGTCCCCCCGGCGATCGCCATGGTGGTGGACCTGCCGGCCGAGACGAAGTCCTGGTCGTTGGCGCTGCTGGCCGTGCTCGGCCTCTGCTATGCGGCCGTCAGATTCGTCCCCGGCAATCTCGTCCTGCGCCCGCAGGCTTTCCTCGCCCTGCTCGCGATCGGCCTGGGCGTTCAGGCGTACGTGCTGAAGGGAGGCGCCGCGATGTTCATCATCTCCCTTCCGCAATTCTGGATCCTCGCCGCAGGACCACGGCGGGCGATCGCTCTCAGCGGCGCCGCGGCGCTGGCATGCCTCGCCGGCGGAGCGGCCGCCGGCGCGTTCCTCACCGGCAACACGGTCTTCACCTGCATCGGGTACGCCGCCGGCGTCCTGATCGGCCTGTTGATGAACTGGTATATCCGGCAGAGCGACGAGCGCGCCCGCCGCCTGAGCGCGGAGCTGGAGGAGACCCAGCGGCAACTGGCCGAGGCCAACCGCCGCGAGGGCGCCGCGCAAGAGCGCCAACGGCTCGCCCGGGAGATCCACGACACCTTGGCCCAGGGCTTCGCGTCCATCATCGTGCTGGCCGAGGCCGCCCGCGCGGGTATCGCTGCGAGCCCGGCGAAGAGCTCCCAGCAGTTGCTGTCGATCGAACGCACCGCCCGCGAGAACCTCGCCGAGGCACGGGTCCTGGTCGGCTCGGCTCCGCACGTCGTGCAGGGCTCGGTCGCCCAGAGCCTGCGCCGGACCCTGGACCGTTTCGTGGAGGACACCGGGCTCGCCGTCAGCGCGGAGCTGCCGGACATCGAGTGCGACCAGCAGACCCGGATCGCGCTGCTGCGCTGCACCCAGGAATCGCTGGCCAACGCCCGCAAACACGCCGCCGCCTCGACCATCGGCGTCGTCCTCACGCCGCATCCGCACGGCATCGAGCTGGAGATCACCGACGACGGCCGCGGCTTCGTCGTCGGCCGCTCCCGGGGCTTCGGCCTCGACGGCATGCGCAAGCGCCTCGCCGACCTCGGCGGCGAGCTCACCGTCACCAGCTCGCCGGGCGACGGCACCCGCGTCCTCGCCATGATTCCCACGAACGATCAGGGGTGACATGACCCACGACACGATCCGCGTCGTCCTGGCCGACGACCACACGGTGATGCGCGCCGGCGTCGTCGCCCTGCTGGCCTCCGAGCCCACCATCACCATCGTCGGCGAGGCCGGCGACGGCCGGGAGGCGGTCGAGCTCGTCGAGCGCCTCGGCGCCGACGTGGCGCTGCTCGATCTGCGGATGCCCGTCCTGGACGGCGTCGCGGCCACCACCGAGATCGTCGCCGGCAAAACCGGAACCAGGGTCCTGATCCTCACCACTTATGACACCGACGCCGAGATCGAGCGCGCGGTCGAGGCCGGCGCGATCGGCTATCTGCTCAAGGACACCACCCGCGAGCAGCTCGTGGAGGCCATCCGCGGCGCGGCCCGCGGCGAGACCGTCCTGGCGCCCCGGATCGCGGCCAAGCTTGTGGCGCGCATGCGGCAACCCGCCCCTGTCGTGCTGACCACGCGGGAGGTCGACGTGCTCAACGGCGTCGCCGACGGCCTGTCCAACGCCGACATCGGCAAACGGCTGGTCATCGCCGAGGCGACGGTGAAGACCCACCTGCTCCGCGTCTTCGCCAAGCTCGACGTCAGCGACCGCACGCACGCCGTCGTCACCGCCCTCGAACGAGGCCTGTTGCCCCGCTCCGAGTGAGACCGCCCGGTGGCGCGCGCCGCCGCGCCGCCGCGGACAACGCCACCGGCGCCACCGGGCGCCACCGTTCGAAACAGCCGACACGCTCCTTTCCGCCGAGGAGTCGCAGCCGCCGGACGGACCGGTCATCGTCCCGTTCCGCCCGGCGTACTGATTGCGATCGCAGAGTCCTTACTTAGCGGCGCCGCCGATGGTGAGTCCGCCGGTTGGGGCGAACATGCCCATGGTGAATGTCGAGCCGCTTGGTGCGGAGGCCACCGCGATGACCGGCAAGGCATTGCCGCCGGCGAAGACGGAGGTGGAGATGTAGTCGCCGAACATGCGTCCCTGCGAGGTGTTGGGCAGCCACGCCAGGGTCATCGGGCCAGCGAGCTGGGTCGGGGTGCTCCAGGTGGCGCCGCCGTTGGTCGAGGAGACGTAGCCGACGTCGAGCTTGCAGGTGGTGTCGGTGCAGTTGGCGACCGGGTAGTAGTAGTACGCCAGGCCGATGCGCGCGGTGCTTCCCGAGCTGGAGGGGTCGACGCCGATGCCCGGCGTGAAGTGGTCGACGGTGCTGTTGGTCGCGTCGATCGGCACCCGGGTCGGGGTGCTCCAGGTGGTGCCGTTGGTCGAGGTCGACATGATGATGTCGTTGCTGGGGCAGCCGGAGCGGAAGCGGCAGTCGGACCAGGTGACGTAGACCTTGCCGGCGGCGTCGATCTCGGCCGAGGGCAGCGGGCTCTCGCGCAGTTCGTCCTGCGGGGCGATGGAGTCTGATTCCAGGCCTGCGACGGTGTGGTGGCTGACGGTGGCGATGCGGACGCTCGCGGTCCAGCTGGTGCCGCCGTTGGTGGAGGTGAAGGCGCGCTCGGAGGTGCTGGCCGAGTAGGGGACCACGACGGTTCCGTTGGGCTGCACGACCGGCTGGCCGCCGAGTCCGCTCGGGTTGCCCGATGGACTCTTCTGCGTGCCCCAGGTCAGGCCACCGTCGGTGGAGGTGCGCATGTGCTCGGCGTCGCCGGCGTTGGCGTCGTCGTACTCGGTGTAGCAGTGCCCGTAGAAGGTGCTGGCGGTGTGGTTGTCGCAGACGGTCCAGTTCTTGTCGTCGAACGTGGCGCTGGACACGGTCACCGGGTTGCCCCAGGTGTGGCCGTCGGGGGAGCGGCTGACGGCGACGTTGACGTTGCCGGAGGGCAGGATCCCGAGGTAGGAGATCAGCCATTGGCCGTGCTTGGCGTCGTAGGCGACCGAGGCGTCGCTGACCTGGCCGTAGGGACCGCCGGTGTTGGCGGTGGTGTCGGGCAGGAAGCCGTGGGTCCAGGTGGTGCCGCCGTCGGTGGATTCGGACCAGCCGATGTTCGAGGCGCCGCCGCCGAAGACCCGGCCGACCTGGAACGCCGAGACGACGGTGCTGCCGAAGGAGAAGGTGTCCGGTTCGACTTCGGTGGCGTGCTGGGCCTGGCTGTCGGTGTAGGGGTCGCTGCTGACCTGGACCAGGCTGGTCGCTGCGGGGGTCGCGGAGGCGGCGGCGTACGCCGGCCCGCCGAGGGCGGTGGCGGGCAGGGCGAGCAGCGCGGCGGTGGCCGCGGCGGCGCCGATACGACGCGATGGATTGCTTCGCACCGATGTTCCCTTCGATCAGGGAGAGCGGCGTCTGGGCCCGATGGTCGCCGATCTCCGACAATGTGTCAGGATCATGCGATGGACACTGTATGTCCGGTTAGGGCGACTGGCTAGAGGCTGGCTAGGTCGTCAGTTCCTTCCTTCGGTCTTCAGCGGTTTCGAGCCCGACACGCTGAACGAGTCGGCGGTCGCGTGGGTGAGAACGTAGTTCTCGTAGTGGATGAGATAGTCGTTGAAGCGCGGGTCGAGGAGCGCGTTCGCGAGCTGCCCGAGCGACATCGCGGCCGGCTCGTTGTGACCCGGGACGATGTACTGCCCGTTCTGCACTGAGTACGAGCCGCTGGTCGGCTGGGTGGCCAACGGGATGGGGACCGGCACGGCCTTGATCAGGTACCTGCCGTAGTCGTGGTTCGCGACGCTGTACGACACGGTGCTGTCTGTCTCGTCCACGGTGAGTGCTCCGTAGAACTGCTGGGCCGGCCGGGTCTGGACGCAGTACTGGCGGTGTCCGGCATCCGGATCCAGAGGGTTGACGGGGTTTTCCGTGCACACGTCGAAGGGCCCGTAGTGCTTCTTGTCATACGTGCCGTCGGGCCACAGGTAGTCGATGCCGATCTGGGTCTGTCCGGCTGCCGTCTTCACGATCCACTGTTCCCCCGGCCCGGTCGACATGCTCATGTCCATTCCATCCATTAGGTCCCGCAACCCCCACCCGACATCCCCGCCTCCAGCGCACCCGACTGCGCCCCGGTCCAAGAAATGTGACTGAGCCGACGCACATCAGGTTGCATCGCCCGCCGGACGGCGCGCTCCACCCAGCACCTGGGCAAGGGGATTGTTCAATCGGTATCGAAATTGTTCGTAACCGCTGAGAGTCAGGCCACGTGGATCGGCAGCTGTCAGGCCCTCCGCCGGGCTGCTCTATCAGTGCCGGAGTGGTCGACCCTTGACGGCACCGCCGCCGAGTGCATCAATACCCAACAGTTACAAACAATTTTCGCCGCCGTCGCCCGGGCTCTCTGGGGCTCCACCGGCGGCGCCAACCAGATCTGGCTCCGCGACCACTGGACACTGGACGCAGTTCGCTTGGCTTATCAGTGCATTCCGATACGAAGGGAACCCTGATGACCGAAAACGTTTCCGACCGCGCCAACGCCGGCGACCCCGGCGACGCGAGCGGTGCGCACACCAAGCCTGTCGACGCCTCGCGACGGGAGGTGTTCCGCTGGCTCGGTGCGGCAGCCGCCGTCGTCGGCGCCGGCGGAGCCTTTGCGACGGCCACTCCGGCACAAGCCGCTGCCTCACGAAGGCTGGCCACCGGCTCGAACGCACGCCTGTCGACCGCGGCGGTCAACGCCCCGCTGCCGGCGGCGAGTCCCGCGGCGTCGACCTTCGCGCCGCTGCGGCCGCCGGCGACGCCGCTGGCCGTGCGGTCGCCGTATCTGAGCACCTGGCAGGCTTCTGACACCCTGACCGGGACCTGGTCGACGTTCTGGAACGGCCACATCACGGCGCTGTGCGGGATAGCCCGCATCGACGGCGCCGGCTGGCTGTTCGCCGGCGCGCCGAGCTCGTCGATCGTTCCGAACACGATGACGCAGACGTCGCTGCAGCTCACCGCGACCCGCTCGGTGTATACCTTCACCGGCGGCGGGGTACGGCTGACCGTCACGTTCTTCTCGCCGGTGGACCTGACCAACCTGCAACGGCAGTGCGTGCCGTTCAGCTACGTCCAGATGCAGGCGGTCAGCGCCGACGGCGCGGCCCACAGCGTCCAGCTCCATCTGGACATCTCCGCCGAGTGGGCGCACGGCGACGTGACGCAGCTGGTCAACTGGTCGCAGCAGACCAGCCGGGCGAACAACATCGCGCTCAGCTTCACCCCGACGAACCCCTCGACTCTGGCCGAGCACGGTGACCAGGCCTCCTGGGGCTCGGTCGTGCTGGCCACCGCCGGCGGCAGCGGGGTGACCTGGCAAATCGGGCAGGACACCGTGGTGCGCGGCGCCGCGGTGTCGTCCGGATCGCTGAGCGGAACCTCGGACTCGGCCCAGCCCCGCGCTATCAACAACAACTGGCCGGTTCTGGGGCTCAACAAGGATCTGGGGTCGGTCGGGACAACGCCGTCGGCGTCGTTCGTGGTGGCGCTCGGCCACGTCCGCAATCCCGCGCTGAGCTACCTGGGATCCAACCTCGCACCGTGGTGGACGACGTACTGGGGACCGTGGGCCGACATGGTCGACTGGTTCCTGGCCGACTACGGCTCGGCCCTGAGTTCGGCGACAGCGCTGGAATCCAAGCTCCAGAACGACTCCAGTACAGCCGTCGGCGGCGGCACGACCGGCGCCCACTACGCGGCGCTGACCGCACTGGCGCTGCGCCAGGCCGTCGGCGGAACGGAGCTGGTCAACCGGAACGGGACGCCCTGGGCTTTCCTGAAGGAGATCTCCTCGGACGGCAACGTGTCCACCATCGACGTCACCTACCCGGCGTTCCCCGCCTACCTGTACCTGTCGCCGTCCTACCTGCAGATGCTCCTGGCGCCGATCCTGGACTACTGCGAGCACGGCGGCTGGCCCAAGACCTTCGCGGCGCACGACCTGGGTTCCAGCTACCCGAACGCCTCCGGGCACAACGACGGCAACGAGGAGGACATGCCGGTCGAGGAATCGGCCAACATGCTGATCATGACGGCCGCGCTGCTCCAGCATCTTCCCCAAGCCACCGCCACGGCGACCGCTCAGCAGCATTACACGATCCTGAAACAGTGGGCTGACTACCTCGTCGCCAACGCCTTGGACCCGGCCAACCAGAACCAGACCGACGACTTCACCGGCTTCATCGCCCACAGCGCGAACCTGGCGCTCAAGGGCATCATCGGCATCGGAGCGATGGGCGTCGTCGCCGGCTTCGCAGGGAACACCACAGATCACGCCCTCTACACCTCCACATCGCGCAGCTACATCAGCCAGTGGGTGAGCAAGGGCGAGGACCCGGCCGGCACCAACCTCGACCTGGCGTACGGGTCCTCCACCACCTGGAGCCTGAAGTACAACGGCTTCTCCGACCAGCTCCTGGGTCTGGACCTGGTACCGGCAGGTATCGCCGCCCAGGAGGCCGGCTGGTACCAGTCGCACGCCGGGACCTACGGCGTCCTGCTGGATCCGCGCAACAACTACACCAAGGCCGACTGGGAGATCTGGACCGCGGCCTGGCTGCGCGACCAAGGCGCGATCCGCGACACCCTCATCAACGGGGTATACGGGTTCGCCAACACCACACCCCAGCGGGCGCCCTTCTCGGACTGGTACGTCGTGGCCACCGCCGCCCAGCAGGGCTTCCAGAACCGGCCGGTGGTCGGCGGCATGTTCACCCTCGTGGCACCGCGCGCGGCGAGCACCACATCCTGGGTGAGGATCCAGAACCAGAACTCGGGGAAGCTCCTAGCGGTCTCCGGAATGTCGCTGGCCGACTCGGCCAACGTGACCCAGTGGACCGACAACGGCACCGTCGACCACGTATGGACCGTCATCCCGAACCCCGACGGCACCGTCCGCATCCAGAACCGCAACAGCGGCAAGGTCTTGGCAGTCAACGTGCAATCCCTCAGCGACGGAGCCCCCATCCAGCAGTACCAGGACAACGGCACACCAGACCACCTCTGGCACATCATCGACGCCGGCAACGGCTGGTCGAAGATCGTCAACGCCCACAGCGGAAAGGTGCTGTCAGTCTCGAACGCCTCGACAGCGGACGGCGCGCAGGTAACCCAGTGGACTGACAACGGCACGACAGATCACCTGTGGCGATTCATCTGAGCCTGTCGCAGCAGGACGGGCCACCGCGGCGTTTACCGGCGCCGCGGTGGCTAAGCTGCCGGGCGAAGAGAGTCGGCGCCTAAGTGCGCTGGTGTCTCGGCATGGCGCAAGCCGGCACATCTGCGGTGGATGGTAGGCCGGTTTACCGGTTGGTTCTCGGATTGCCGGGTATGGCGGACGGCTGATTCGGGATTCGCCGATGTTATCTGCTTGATCGCGGTCGACGGTTTCGGGTCAGGTGTCCCTGTCCGTCTCCGGCCTTTCGGGTCGGCCGATCAAGGAAGTCAGTATGCTCATTCTCGGCCTCATCATCCTGGTCGCCGCCGGCGTCGTCGGCACTGTTGCCGTGGCGGACAACCGCGGCGCCGGCCATCAGATCCCTGGCGGGTTCGACGCCTTCGGGCGTGTCATGCACGGCTCGTCCGGCCAGCTGTTCTTCTGGGGCGCCGTTGTCGGCGCGGCTGCCATGCTCGGTCTGGTTTTGCTCCTCGCCGGTGTGCGCAGGGATCTTCAGCTTCGAGCCCAAGCCCGGCGCGACGGTGTCCGGGGCGCACGGCGCACGCGCCGACTCAGCTCCCGCAGGGATCGTGACGTCATCGCCGATGATGACCTCCGCGACGAAGACACGCGCCCCGTGCCGGAGACGACGCGCGAGCGTGAGCGCGAGCACGAGCGCGAGGTGGAGTCGGTATCCAGCGACGGTGCAGACGGGGACGTCGCCGTGCAGTCCTGACCATGCAGTCCTGACGCAGCCACCACGGAAGTGCGCGTAGCCGTCTTGGTGGGACTCCGCGATCGTCCCCGCGGAGTCCCACCAAGACGGCTACGGCTTGACGCGGTATTCGAAGCTGTCGAGGACTCTCGCCGCCTGTTCGCGAAGCTGCTCCACGGAATCGGCGGTCATCGTGAGGGAGAAGAAGAAGTTCTCCTGGCTCAGGCTGGTGACCCGGTAGCCGTCGGACACGCGCACGTCGATGACGCCGGGTAGGGCGAGCAGTTCCGCCTCGGTGGTGACGACCTGGACCGTGCCGAGTTCCTCGGCCTCCATCTCCACGTTCCCGATGATCGGCTGCTCGCGCAACGGTCCCAGGCCTTGCGGCGCGTACTCGCCCAGCGCCATGGAGACGTTCGCCGCGATCACATCGATGCCGTAGAGCTCGCGGATGGCGGTGGGGATTCCGGTGTGGTGACCGCCGGGCCGGGGGTTGATCTCGATGAGCTCGGTGCGTCCGTCGGGTGTGCTCCGGCCCTCGATGTGCAGCCAGATCTGGTCCAGGCCGCGGTCGGCGCACAGGGTGTTGATCGCCTCGCATAGGTCCCGTACCCCGGCCCGCACGTGGCTGTGCTGCGGCGGGTGGAACGACAGCCCCGCGTCGTGGTGCTTGGCGTCGTCGTGGTCGGCCTTCTCGACGGCGAGCAGCGGGTGATAGCGGCCGTCGACCACGGGACCGTCCACGGAGAACTCGGTGCCGGGAAGGTACTCCTCGGCGATCAGTTCCAGACCGCCCGCCCCGGACTCCTCCAGGTGTTTGAGGTGAGCGAGCAGCTCGGCCCGGTCCTCCACTCGCTTCACCAGGTAGGAGGCCGCCGACTCCCGCGCGGGCTTGACGATGGCGGGGAAGAAGTCCACCGACCTCGGGTCGCCGGAGAACCTGATGTCGGACAGGCCGAGGGACCGCATACGCTCCCTGACCAGGGTCTTGCTCGCCAGCGCCGTGCGGCCGGCGTCGCCGCCGGGAACGCCGTAGTGCGCGGCGAGCGCGATGTGCCACTCGATCAGCTTCTCGATCATGCTGACCACGGCGGTCGGCGTGATGCCTCGCTCGTCGATCTGCGCGGTGAGAGCTGAGAACTCCTCACCGTCCCAGTCGAAGACGACATGCTCGTCGCACAGGCGGGCGTTGGGATCGTCGGGCAGGTTGGAGACCAGGACCGGTCGCAGGTCGCGGGCCCGGAGCTCCTTGACCGCGGCGGGTACGTTGCCGATCGCCTTCCAGGAGAGTACGAGCACGGATTCCATGGTGCGACCTCCGGAGAGTCTCAAAACGGGGCGTTTGTTGCGCGTGCTTCCAGGCTGACACCGGAAGCGGCGGCGCCGAATAAGCGAGGTGATTACCCGCTGGTCGGCCGTTGGTCGGCCGTAGGTCAGCCGCTGGTCGGCGGCTGGTCGACACAGGGGGAGCCATGCAGGTTCCCTTACTTTCTTGACACACGAAAGATACGGTCGCAGACTCCCCCTTGCCGCTCCACCGATCCGCACTCTCTCAGGACCCTTGCGTCGCGGGAGGTGCCTTCGACGTGCGCTTTTGGCGCACTGGTGGGCGGTGTAAGCGGTCTGCGGCGCAGCGCCGTGGACTCCCATTGCTCCAGGAGGTAGGTATGGCGATCTCACGGCGAGATCTGCTCAAGGTCGGCGGAACGGTGGTGGTCGGCGGGTCTTTGCTGTCGGCCGGTTCCGGTTCGGCGGCCGCTGCGTCGCGTGGCAGGGGCGCCCTGGTGGGCTCGACGGCTGTGGCTGTGTCCGCGGTGGGGACGGACTCAGTCGATCGTGACAGCGTGTTCACCCGGGGCGGTTCCGGGCCGCTGTACTGGTCCACGTACGGCTACGACTACCCGAACAACAACGCTCAGTCGCAGGCCAGCTGGCAGGCGAACGTCACCTGGGTGGCGAAGAACCTCAAGCCCTACGGCATCGACATGGCCTGTACCGACGGCTGGGTCGACTACACCCAGGCGACCAACTCCAACGGCTACATCCTGAACTACCAGGACAGCTGGGCCATGGGCTGGGCCGGGATGTCGTCGTACCTGTCCGGGCTCGGGCTGAAGATGGGGGTCTACTACAACCCCCTGTGGGTGACCAAGAGTGCGTACAACGACCCGTCCAAGACGGTGGTCGGGCGTCCGGACATCCCGATCTCGTCGATCGTCACCGCGGGGGACTTCTTCGGCGGGAACAAGGGCACCCAGGAGATCTACTGGGTGGACGTGACCAAGGACGGCGCCAAGGAGTTCGTCCAGGGCTACGTCAACTACTTCAAGCAGCTGGGCGCGGTCTACCTGCGCGGCGACTTCTGGGCGTGGTACGAGACCGGCTACGACCAGAACGAGGGCACGGTCGGCGTGGCGCACGGCAGCGCCAACTACGCCACCGCCCTGGGCTGGATCAGCGAGGCCGCCGGGGACGGGCTGGAAGTCAGTGTCGTGATGCCCAACTTGCTCAACCACGGCCAGAACGAGCGGCGCTACGGCGACCTGATCCGCATCGACGACGACTGCGGCAGCGGCGGCTGGAACTTCCTGGACGGCGGCCGGTCGAGCTGGCAGAACTACTGGACCCAGTGGCACACCCCGTTCCTGGGCTTCACCGGCTTCTCCGATATCTCCGGGCGCGGTCAGATGATCCTGGACGGCGACGTCCTGGAGATGAACAGCTTCGGCAGCGATGACGAGCGCCGCACGGCACTGACACTGTTCGCCATGGCCGGCTCGCCGCTGATCGTCGGCGACCGGTCCGACAACATCGGCTCCTACCTCAGCTTCTGGCAGAACAACGACATCCTGAACATCAACAAGGCCGGGTTCGTCGGCAAGCCCTACTACCACAACGCCAATCCGTTCTCGTCGGATCCCACGAGCCGGGACCCGGAGACGTGGACGGGCCAGCTGCCCGACGGCACCTGGCTGGTCGCGTTGTTCAACACCACCTACTCCAGCGTCACCAAGTCGATCGACTTCGCCGGCGCTCTGGGGCTCGCGGCCGGCGGCACGGTCCACGACGTGTGGAACAACACCAACCTGGGCCAGATGACGTCGTATTCGGCGTCCCTGCCGATGCACGGGGTGTCCCTGATCAAGATCACGCCGGCCGGGTCCGGGGCGCCGGTCTACCAGTCTCAGGTGGCTGCCTGGGGCGGCGGGGCGATGTTCGACAACGCCGCGTCCGGCTTCAGCGGCAACGGCTACGTGGACGGACTGGGTAGCGTCGGCGCCCGGGTCGTCTTCGGCGTCACCGGTGCGGGCGGCACGACTCCGGTCACCATCCGATACGCCAACTCCGGCAGCGCCGCGAGCCTGACCATATCGGCCAAGAACGTGGCGGGCACGGTCTCGGGCAGCACCTCGGTCAGCCTCCCGGGCACCGGCGGCGCCGGTACCTGGAGCACGGTCACCGTCAACCTCGCGCTGGCCGCGGGGACGAACCTGATCACCCTGGAGCGCACCTCCACCGATTCCGGATCAGTGAATCTGGACTCGATCCAAGTCGGCGCCTCCTCAGGAGGCTCCACCCCGCCCGGCGCCCCCGGCACACCGGCGGCTTCGGCCATCACCTCCAACGCGGTGACCCTGACGTGGAGCGCGGCAGCCGCGGGCAGCAACCCGATCGCCGGATACCAGGTCTACCAGGTCGGATCACCCGACACCGTGGTCGCTTCCACCGCCGCCGGAACCCTCACCGCGACCATCAGCGGCCTGACTGCGGCGACGAGCTACAGCTTCTACGTCAAGGCCAAGGACAGCGCGGGAACCGTCGGCGCCGCATCCGGAACGACGGCAGTCACCACTGCCGGCTCCGGCGGCTCGACCCCGCCCGGCGCACCGGGCACACCGGCAGCGTCCACCATCACCGCGACCGCGGTGACCCTGACGTGGAGCGCGGCAGCCGCTGGCAGCAACGCGATCGCCGGATACCAGGTCTACGAGGTCGGATCGCCCGACACCGTGGTCGCTTCCACCGCTGCCGGAACCCTCACCGCGACCATCAGTGGCCTGATGAGCGCCACGCAGTACGGCTTCTACGTCAAGGCCAAGGACAGCGCCGGAGCTCTCGGCGCCGCTTCAGCCACGAAAACCGTGACGACGGCTGCGGTTTCGGCTGGAGCCGCGGTCTCCTACGCCGTCCAAAGCGACTGGGGCTCGGGCTTCAGCGCCTTGGTGACGATCACCAACACCGGTACCAGCGCGATCAACAACTGGACCCTCGGATTCACCTTCGCGGGCAACCAGCACGTCACCAACGGCTGGAACGCCACCTGGTCCCAGAGCGGCGCGAACGTCACCGCCTCCAGCGAGTCCTTCAACGGCGCGATCGCCCCGGGCGCCTCGGTCCAGATCGGCTTCACCGGTACCTACAGCGGTGCCAACGCCAAGCCGACCGCCTTCACGATCAACGGGCAGCCCGCCACCACGCAGTGATCGGCGAACGACGCCCCAGCACCAACCGCTGCCCGCATCCGCGGGCGGCGGCCGACAATCCCTCAGTGTCCGCCCAGCGGGCACAGAAAGAGCCACGATGCACATCAGGACACGACGAAGAATCCCGGCGCGCGATCACCGGCCGAGAGCGGTTCGACCCAGCCGCCACCGGGCCGCGTTGGCCGTCGCGGCGCTGGCTGCCAGCGTGATCGGGTGGATGCCAGGCGTCAGTTCGGCCGCACCGGCCGCAGCCTCGGGCACCTCGGGCGACCCGGGGGTCGCTCGCACCCAGCAGGTACTCGCCTCGATCACGACCGACAAGTCGCGGTACGCACCCGGCGACACCGTCTCGCTGACCGTCAACGCAGCCAACAAGACCGGCAGTGCCATCAGCGGCGGCGCCGTCACCTTGTACTTCATGACGATGCAGAACGCCGCCAGCGCTTCGCAGGCCCAGACTCTGAACCTCGGCTCTGGCGCGTCCTCGACACTGGCCTTCCACTGGACCGCACCGTCGACCGACTACACCGGCTACATGGTCAGCGCGGTCGCCACCGACTCCTCCGGCAAGGCGCTGGACTCGATCAACGTCGCGGTCGACGTCTCCTCGGACTGGAGCCGGTTCCCGCGCTACGGCTACATGACCAACAACTCCTTCGGGAACCAAGGCCTGTCGACGTCCCAGGCCGCCTCGATCATGAGCTCGATGTCGAACTACCACATCGACGGCCTGCAGTTCTACGACTGGCAGTACAACCACGACCAGCCGCTGTGCGGCACGGTCAGCGCGCCGTGTTCCTCGTGGACCGACGACGGCAACCAGAAGACGGTGTACGCCTCGGCGGTGAAGGATCTGGTCACCGCCGCGCACAACAGCAACATCGTCGCGATGCCGTACAACGCCATCTTCTCGGCGGACAACGGCTCGTGCTGCGGTGCGCCGGACTACCACACGCAAGGGCTCGGAGTCAGTCCGTCGTGGGGCGTCTACCAGGACACCAACCACAGCAAGCCGTTGGCGTTCTTCCAGTGGGACTACATGGATCCCAGCAACCCCGGCTGGCAGCAGTACCTGATGGGCCAGCAGAACGCCGCGATCCAAGCGTTCGACTTCGACGGCTTCCACGGTGACACCTTCGGCGACCCCGACACCGTCGACTACAACTACAACGGCCAGCCGGCCGGCGTGGCCAGCGACTCGTGCACCACCGACACCGACGGCGCCCACAGCACGACGCCCGTTCACAACGTGGCCGGCTCGGCGACGTGGCTCAGCGGGACCTTCCCGTCGTTCCTCAGCTATGCCAAGAGCGCCCTGGGCAGTGGCAAGTACCTGATGTTCAACCCGGTCACCTACGACCACGCCCACTGCGAGGCCAACACCAGCGCGGTGGACCTGCTCTATTCCGAGCTGTGGCCGAACGACCGGGACCAGTACTGGGACTACGGCAGCCTGAAGACGGCCATCGACCAAGGCTTCAGCGAGAGCGCGTCGGCCAGCCCGACCGGCCGCGGCAAGTCGCTGACGGTCGCGGCGTACACCGACTTCGCCAACGGCGGCGGCGGCACGTTCAACACCCCGGACGTGCTGCTGCTGGACTCCACGCTGTTCGCCAGCGGCGGCAGCCACGAAGAGCTCGGCGACAACGGCCTGATGCTGGACTATCAGGAGTACCGGGCCGGCGCGACACCCATGAGTGCCTCGCTGTCCCAGTCGGTGCAGAACTACTACGACTTCATGACCGCCTACGAGAACCTGCTGCGGGACGGCCAGACGGCGACCAATCAGACCGTCGCCGTCTCCGGCCAGACGGTCAGCAGCCAGGCGACGCCGGGCGACGTCTGGGCGTTCACCAAGCAGGACGCGGACCACGAGGTCATCCAGCTCATCAACATGGTCGGGCAGTCCAGCAACCTCTGGCAGACCGGCGCGTGCGACATGTGCTCGCACATCACCACGCCGCACCCGGCGCCGACACAGCTGACCAATGTGCCGGTGAAGTACTACTTCAAGAACACGCCCAAGGCCGTCATGTTCGCCTCGCCGGACTACAACAACGGCACCACCTACTCGGTGCCGTTCACCACCGGGACCGACTCCGGCGGCTCGTACGTGTCGTTCACCGTGCCCAGCCTCAACTACTGGGACATGGTGTACACCAGCCAGACCGGACCGGGCGACGCGCCGGTTCTGCCCGGCAGCGGCGGTACGCCGACCGCCCCGGGCGCGCCCGGGACCCCGGTCGCGTCCAACATCACCGCCAACTCCGCGACCCTGACCTGGACCGCTGCCACGGCCGGCAGCAACCCGGTCGCCGGGTACGACGTGTACCGCGTCGGCTCCCCGGACGCCGTCGTGGCCTCCTCGACCGGTCTGTCGGCGAACGTCAGTGGTCTGTCGCCGTCGACCAGCTACCAGTTCTACGTCAAGGCGAAGGACTCCACAGGGCTGACCGGTTCGGCGTCCGGCACCACGTCGGTGACCACTGCCTCCGGCGGTTCCACACCACCGGGTGCTCCAGGTACTCCGGCGGCGTCGAACGTCACCACCAGCGCGGCCACGCTGACCTGGACCGCGGCAGCCGCGGGCAGCAACCCGATCTCCGGCTACCAGGTCTTCCAGGTCGGCAACCCTGACAAGGTCGTGGCGTCCACCGGTGCCGGCACTCTGAGCGCCACCATCACCGGGCTGTCGCCATCCACTGCCTACCAGTTCTACGTCAAGGCGAAGGACTCCACAGGCCTGACCGGTTCGGCGTCCGGCACAACGGCGGTGACCACCGCAGGCGCACCACCGCCGAGTACGGCCAAGGTGACGTACGCGGTGCAAAGCGACTGGGGATCGGGGATGTCCGTCGCGGTGACGATCACCAACACCGGCAGCACCGCGATCAACGGCTGGACGCTGGGCTTCGCCTTCCCCGGCAACCAGCAGGTCGGCAGCGGCTGGAACGCCAACTGGTCGCAGAACGGCCATAACGTCACCGCCACCAACCAGTCCTTCAACGGCGCCATCGCGCCGGGAGCCTCGATATCGATCGGCTTCAGCGGCACCTACAGCGGTGCCGATGCGAAGCCCTCCGCGTTCACCGTCAACGGCCTACCGGCCACCGTCGGATGACCCGAGGCGCGCTGCCCGGTACCGCGCACGCCGGGCCGGGCGGCGCGCCGCCACCGCGACCAGAGTTGGAGACATGACCGGCGCATTCGAACCCTGGCACATCCTGCTCATCCTCGCGATCACCGTCGTCCTGTTCGGCGCCAAACGGCTGCCCGTCGCCGCGCGCTCCATGGGACAGTCGCTGCGCATCTTCAAGAGCGAGCTGCGCCAGAGCGCTCAGGACGATGCGGCAGAAGCGGAACAGGCGTCGTTGCCGCCACACCAAGATCTGCGGCACGAGGACCACGCCGTCACCGACATTCCCGACCGGCTCCGGGCCTAGCCCCGAGTCTGCGAAACCCGGGGCCGGCCCGCACCTGACAGCGCGGACCGGCCCCGCTTGCCTTCACGCGGTAACAAACACTCGCCACCGCTGCCGCGACACACCCCTGCCTCGCGCGGGTGACCAGCGCGTTTACGGCCTCGGGTCGGCGAGACCTCAACTCGTGCCCCCGCCGATTCGTGACGCTGCTGTAACCTCTAACTATCTTGACCCAAGAAAGTAACTCTTCCTACGATGGCGAGCACCGGCCCCCCAGGGGGCCATCGGCAGGCAACCGGGCCAGGCTTCGCGGGCCCTCTTGGCCAGCGGTTCCGCTGTTGGTGATCGCCCCGGTTCCCTCACGGGGTCAAGCGGAAGCCGTGCCGCACCCTCATCGGACACAGGAGGACACGAAGTGCGCTCCACTAAGTACGCGGTCTGCGTGGCATTGGCCGCGGCCGTGTCGCTGGTTTTGGCCGGCTGCGGGAGTTCCAGCTCCAAAGCCGCCTCGGGCGGCGGCGGCAAGACGCTCGTGGTCTGGGACTACGAAGCCAACGACAGTGCCTCCGGCATCGCACGCGCCGAGGCGATCAAGGAGTTCCAGGCCGCCCATCCGGGGGTGACGGTCAAGTTCGAGGCGAAGAGCTTCGACCAGATCCAGCAGAACGCCGGGATGATCCTCAACTCCAACGACGTGCCCGACGTGATGGAGTACAACAAGGGCAACTCCACCGCCGGCCTGTTGTCCAAGCAGGGTCTGCTGACCGATCTGAGCAGCCAGGCCGCCTCGCGCGGCTGGGACAAGACGTTGAGTCCGTCGCTGCAGACCACCGCCAAGTACACCGGCGGCATCATGGGCGGCAGCACTTGGTACGGCGTGCCGATGAACGGCGAATTCCTCACCGTCTACTACAACAAGGACCTGTTCGCGAAGTACAACGTCCCGGTCCCCACCACGCCCGATCAGTTCACGGCGGCGATGGCGACGTTCAAGGGCGCCGGGGTCACCCCGCTGGCCATGAGCGGCGCGGACTACCTCGGGGTGCACCTGTTCTACGAACTGGCGCTGTCCAAGGCCGACCGCACCTGGGTCAACGACTACCAGCTGTTCAAGGGCAAGGTCGACTTCCAGGGCCCGCAGATGTCCTACGCCGCGAACACCTTCGCCGACTGGGTGAAGAAGGGCTACATCAGCAAGGACTCCGCCGCGGTCAAGGCCCAGGACGAGGCCAACGCCTTCGAGCAGGGCAAGATCCCGATGATGTTCTCCGGGAACTGGTGGTACGGCCAATTCCTGAGCGAGGTCAAGGGCATGCAGTGGGGCACGTTCCTGTTCCCCGGCAACACGCTGCAGGTCGGCTCCAGCGGCAACCTGTGGGTGGTGCCCACCAAGGCCAAGAACAAGGACCTGGCCTACGACTTCATCGACACCACGCTCAGCAAGAACGTCCAGAACCTGATGGGCAACAGCGGCGGGGTGCCGGTGGCCGCGGATCCGGCGGCGATCACGAACCCCAGCAGCAAGGAACTGATCACCGAGTTCGACTCGATCACCGCCAAGGACGGCCTGGGGTTCTACCCGGACTGGCCGGTCACCGGCTACTACGACACGCTCCAGCACGCGATCCAGGAACTGATCAACGGATCCAAGAGCCCGAGTTCGATGCTCGACACCATCGGCTCCGCCTACAAGCAGAACGCACCGCAGTAGCCACAGCCAGCTCACCTCCCGGCGGGCGGGCAGGCCGTCCGCCCGCCGGGCTCCACGAAGGAACGCCATGTCGGCAACCAAGAAAGCCCGCATGCCCGCCCAAGGCGGCTATGCCCTGTTCCTGGCCCCGGGAATGCTGCTGTGCACCGCGGTCATCATCGTCCCGCTGATCGCCACCATGGTGATCAGCTTCACCCGCTGGCAAGGCATCGGCCCGCTGCACTGGATCGGCCTGGACAACTACACCAGGCTGCTGCACGACCAGAACTTCTGGGCCTCGTTCAAGAACATCGGCATCCTGATCCTGGCCATGGTGATCGTCCCGACGATGATCGGCCTGGCCCTGGCCGCGGTGCTGTTCGACTACGTCGCCAAGCGCTTCGGCCCGCGCATGGCAGCCTTCCTGCGCTCCAGCTTCTATCTGCCGCAGGTGCTGCCGGTCGCGGTCACCGGCGTGGTCTGGGGGTGGATCCTCAACCCGGACTACGGCGCGCTGAACACCGTCCTGAACAAAGTCGGACTGCATTCGCTGGCCCACAACTGGCTCGGCGATCCGCACTACGCGCTGCCCACTGTGATGTTCACCCTCGCCTGGGCCCAGATCGGCTACCCGCTGGTCATGTTCATGGCCGGGCTGCAGCGGGTCGACCCGGAGCTGTACGAGGCGGCCGAGCTCGACGGCGCCGGCTGGCGGCAACGCTTCCTGCGGGTGTCGGTCCCGTTGATCCGTCCCGAGATCTACGTCGTGGTCGTCACCACCACCATCGCCACCTTGAAGATCTTCGGGCAGATCTTCGTGCTCACCGGCGGAGGCCCGGGCAACTCGACCCTCGTGCCGAGCTACTTCGCCTACAAGAACTACTTCCAGAACGCCAACGTCGGCTACGGCTCGGCGATCTCCACGGTCCTGACCGCGATGATCGTCATCCTGGCCGTCGTGTTCCTGCGGGTGCAGGCCCGCAACCAGAAGACGGAGAAGCCGTGACCACCCGAACGCTGACCGCCAAGCCGCCGACCCGCTCGCCCCGTTCGCGGCGCTCGTCCCGCGAGACGCCCGGGCGGCGCCGGCTCGGACCCGGCCGCGCCCGCTACGCCGTGCTGGCCGTGCTCCTCGTGCTGGCCCTGCTGGTGCTGGCGCCGTTCCTGCTGGTCGCCATCAACGCTGTGAAGACGCCCAGCGAATACGCCAGCGGCGGTCCGCTTTCGCTGCCGAGCGCGCTGCACCTGTCGGGGCTCATCGACTTCTGGAACCGCGCCGACTTCGGGCTGATGCTGCTCAACAGCTTCCTGATATCCCTGGGAGCTGCCGTCATCGGCGTGGTGTTGTCCACCCTGAACGCCTACGCCATCGGCATCGGTCGCCTGCGCGGACGCGGGGCGCTGCTGATCTTCTTCCTGATCGCCAACGTGCTGCCCCAAGAGGAACTGGTCTACCCGCTGTACTACGCGGCCAAATCCATGAACCTCTACGACACGCGCACCAGCCTGATCATCGTCTTCGGCGTGATCCACAGCGCCTTCGGCGCGTACCTGTTGTCCTCGGTCTACGGCGAGTTCCCCCGTGAGCTGCTCGACGCCGCCTCCGTCGACGGCGCCGGCCGTCTTCGAACCCTGTGGCATGTGGTGATCCCGATCAGCCGGTCCACCCTCACCGTGCTGTTCACCTTCTTCTTCATCTGGACCTGGAACGAGTTCTTCTTCCCGCTGGTCTTCCTGGTCTCGAACAGCAAACAGACCGTTCCTGTGGCACTGGGGCTGTTGCAGGGGCAGAACATGATGGATGTGACCACGACCAGTTCCTCGGCACTGCTGGGTATTTTGCCGGCCGTCCTGTTCTTCCTGATCTTCCAGCGCACCATCAGCCGCGGCATCACTTCCGGCGCACTGAAGTAGCCGCACACCGCGCCGCACCGAGCACCCCCGTCGGATCTCGACACTGCCGCTCAACCCGCAAGGAGAATCCCCAGTGAGCACCGCTCGCCCATGGTGGCGTGACGCCGTCGTCTACCAGGTCTACGTGAAGTCCTTCGCCGACGGCGACGGAGACGGCACCGGCGATCTGGACGGCCTGGCCTCGCGGCTGGACCATCTGGAGCGCCTCGGCGTGGACGCGCTGTGGCTGAGCCCCTGCTATCCCTCGCCCGGACGGGACGGCGGCTACGACATCGCCGACTACTTCAGCATCGACCCGCTCTACGGCGGAACGGCAGCGCTGGACCGGCTGGTCAAAGCCGCGCACGACCGCAGTCTCAAGGTCTTGCTCGACATCGTCCCCAACCACTGCTCGGCCGAACACCCCTGGTTCCAGCAAGCACTGAACAGCCCTGCCGGCTCATCGCAGCGCGCCCTGTTCCACTTCCACGACGGTCAAGGCGCCGACGGCGAACTGCCGCCCAACAACTGGCAATCCGTGTTCGGCGGCTCGGCCTGGACCCGGACCACGGACCCCGACGGCAGCCCCGGCCAGTGGTACCTGCACCTGTTCGACTCCTGGCAGCCCGACCTGAACTGGGATCGACCCGAGGTCCGCGCACACTTTCAGGACATGCTGCGCCACTGGTTCGACAAGGGCGTCGACGGCTTCCGCATCGATGTGGCCGCCATGCTGGTCAAGGCCGACGGACTTCCCGACCGTCCGGATAACGGCTTCCGCCCTGGAGGCTCGGACCCCGCCAGCAACCAGCCCGCCGTCCACGACATCTACCGCAGCTGGCGTGCCGTGACCGAGGAATACGCCGACAGAGACCTGATGCTCGTCGGCGAAATCTGGGCACCCACCGCTGAACACGTCACCGCCTTCATCCGGCCCGGGGAGCTGCACGAGGCGTTCTACTTCGACCTGATGACCCAGAACTGGGACGCCGCCGCCTTCCGCGCCAGCGTTCAAAGAGCACTGCAGGCGATGGCCGCGACGGCACCCGTCCCGGACCAGGCCGGCGTCCTGGCCTGGGTGCTCAACAGCCACGACGCGCACCGCGCGGTCTCCCGCTACGGCCTGACCACCGCTGAACCCCTCGAGTCACCCGACGCCATGGCGCGTCTGCTCCGCCGCCGCGGCCCGGTCGACGTAGCCGTCGGCCAGGCTCGAGCTCGCGCGGCGCTGCTGTTCCAGCTCGCACTTCCCGGCGCCGCGTTCCTCTATCAGGGGGAGGAGCTCGGTCTGCCGGAGGTCATGGACATCCCCGACGAAGCCCGCCAGGACCCCATCTGGACCCGGTCGGCCGGCCGTGAACACGGTCGCGACGGCTGCCGTGTCCCGTTGCCCTGGAACGCGAGCGCTCCGAGCTTCGGCTTCAGCCCTGCGAACGCTGCCGGAAAGCCCTGGCTGCCGCAGCCGCTGTGGTTCGCCGACTACGCGCAGGACCGGCAAAGTACCGACCCGCACTCGACTCTGAACTTCTATCGCAGCGCCCTGACAGCGCGCCGAGCCCTGTTCGCGGGCGCCCCCGACCAGATCACCTGGGCCGATCACGAGCAGCCTCGCCCGGACGTGCTCATCTTCACGCGTGGGACGCTGACCGTGGTCACCGTCTTCGGTGACGCGCCGTTTCACCTGTCGGAGGAGCTCGGCCATGTGACGCTGGCCAGCACCACGATCAGCAACCGGGTACTGCCCGGCTCCAGCACCGCCTGGCTCATCCGCAATTCTTAATGCTCACGTTGGCGTCGGTGCGGCGCGGTCTGCCAGAGCGGATCAGCAGATCAGCCCACCGACGCCCCGACCGCTTCCCGGATCACCAGGCATCCCGCGCCGCGTGCCCACATCAAGTCGTCGGCCTCGTCCACGACCAACTCGCAGTCCTGAGCCGCCGTGGAGAACGCGTGCTCCCGCCACGACTTTTCGCACGCGGACCCGAACAGGTCATAAGCACTCGCCCGCTCGCCGGTCAGCACGATCCGCTGTGGGTTGAACAGGTTGCACACGGTCGCCAGACCCAGGCCCAACGCCGTGCCCATCGTCTCGAACGCCGCCAAGGCCCGCTCATCACCGGACCGCGCCGCCGTGATCGCCTCGCCGATATCGGTGATCGATCCGCCGTGTGCGGCGATCTCCCGCAGCACTGCCCGGTCCGACGCCACCGTCTCCAGACATCCGCGGTTCCCGCAGTCGCAGACCACTCCGTTCGCCTGCAGCGGGATGTGGCCCAACTCGCCGGCCAGCCCTGTGGACCCGGCGTACAACTGCCCGCCGAGCAGCAGACCACAACCCACACCGGGTCCGGTGGTCACCAGCACGAACGAATCGATGTCGCGGCCCGCGCCGAACCAGCGCTCGGCGATCGCCAGCGCGTTCACGTCGTTGTCCACGACCGTCGGCAGCCCCGTCGCCGCCGCCAACGGTTCAGCGACCTGCACGTTGTCCCACCCGAGCACGCCGGAATGCGCCACCCGCCCCGAGGCGGTGTCCACATGACCGCCGAGTCCCACACCAAGTCCCAGAACCTCGCCGTGTGCCGTGGGGTCGTCGACCAGCTCCCGCACCACAGCCACCGCCGCGTCCAACGCCTCCGCCGGATCGTGACCCGCGGTGAGAGGCCGCGTCCGATGAGCGAGCACCCGAGCCTCAAGATCAGCCAGCACACCGGTCACCGACCCCGGCGCGATCTTCACGCCGATCACCGCATACCGATCCGCGGCGACCCGCAACAACCGATGCGGCCTACCCATCCCCGAACTCTTGGCGCCCACCTCAACCACATAGCCGGCCTCGATGAGCGGATTGACCACCTTGGTCACCGTCGACTGCGACAGATCGGCACGCCGCGCCAGCTCAGTCCGCGAAAGCGGCCCAGCAGTGAGAATCTCCGCGAACAGCTGAGTCTGCGTGGCGTCCGCAATACTCCCCGCAGCCTGCACCCGCACAGGAGCGGCCAAGCCGAACCGGATCCGCTCACTAGCGACCACCATCACTGCCCCGTTCGCACCTCGACGACTGCATACTTTCTTTACTAATGATAGTTGTGCGGGTCAATCACCCTGAACAGCCCCGCTGTGTCGCGTTGAGCACAAGGGGTCCACGCGGACGTCGAGCCGCACGCTGACCGTGGTGCCGACGCCGACGGCCGACTCCACCGTGACGCTGCCCTGCTGCGGCGACCGGCGACTGGTGGCCCTGCTCGGCTCTACTCAGTCCTACTCAGTCCGCAGCGCGGTGGCGGTCCGGGACCGGGCCGCCCAGCCGGCCGGCAGCAGTGCCCCGAGCAGGGCGATCACGACTCCGGCGGCCAGTAGCGGAAGGAGCAGCCCGGCGGTGTAGACGTGGGTCACGTTCGGTGGCAGGTGCCGGCCGATCGCGTGCCCCATCGGGGACTGCGTCGCCTTCTCCACCGCGACCCCGAGCGGTACCCCGATGAGTCCGGCGATCAGGCCGGTGAAGGCCACCGAGGTCAGGACCATCGCAATGGTCTGTTTGGGCGTCATGCCGAGGGCCTTGAAGATCCCCATGTCGTGGACCCGCTCCCGGGTGTCCTGCGCCACCATGCTCAGCACTCCGAGCGCGGCGACCGCCGTCAACATCAGCGTGAACATCGCGACCAGGGCGTCCATGATGAGCACCAGAAGGTTCTTGCCGCTGTCCGAGTTCGACTGGACCGAGGCGTTCAGCGGGGTCAGCGCGGCGGCGGCCGAGGTGGACCAGGCCGTTCCGTCGACGCCTCTGGCCAGCTCGACGTTGAACTGGTCGATGTGCGGGGTCAGTCCCGCGGCGGTGAAGGTGGCCGCGTCCGTCATGGCCGAATAGTCGGTTCCATGGGTGTCGAAGTTGATGCCCACGACCTTGAGGGACAGGTGTTTGTTCTGCTGCACCACGGTGACGTCGTCCCCGACGTGGATCCCCACCGCCGAGGCCAGCTTGTCGCCGACCACGACCTCGCCGGGCGCGGCGTACCAGCGGCCGGACAGCAGCTGCATGTTCGTCCAGGAGAAGTCGCCGCTGACCGTGTACACGGCGGGCGGTTCGCCGCCGATCGGCGCGCCGACCATGCTCGCGCCGCTGTCGCCCCAGCCGAACGCGGCCTTCGTGCCCGGGACCTTGGCGAGCGCGGCGGCCACCTTTTCGGCGTCCAAGTACGCGTGGCGCGGGTCGTTGGGTCCGTACTGACCCCACGGCACGCCGACGTCGGCCGTGGGTATCACGATCATCGACGCGGCGTTGAAGCCCGAGCTCATCGTGGTGTCCTGATACGTACTGAACGCGGTCCCCAACCCCACCGCGAAGGTGACGCTGACCGTGCCGAGCAGCACCGCCGCGCCGACCAGGACGGTCCGGGCCGGCCGGGCGAAGGGCTGGGCCAGCCCCAGCGACACGGCCCGGGGCAGCGGCAGCCGCGAGGCCAGAGCCTGCGCCCTCTGGCCGCGCTGGTGGTCGGCCTTCGGCGCGCGGCCGACCACCAGCGCCCGCACCGCCGACATCCGGCCGGCCCGCAACGCCGGGATCGAAGCCGTGACGCCGACGATCAGCAAGGCGCCCAGCGACACCACGGCGCTGACCCACCCCGGGATCGTGGCGCTGGCCGTGCCGAGCTGCTTGCCGGCCTGGCCCAGGATCGGTACAGCCAGGAGATCGCCGAACGTCGTGCCGAGGACCACACCGAGTGCCGCCGGGATCATCGCCTGCGCGGTATAGGCGCGGGCCACCTGCGAAGGGGTGAAGCCCAGCGACTTCAGAATCCCGATGCGCCGGATTCCCGAGGCCACCGCGCCGCTGACCACGATCGCGATGATCAGCACTGACAGGACCAGCCCGAGGATCCCGAAGGCGACCAGGAACGGCACGAAGGCCTTGGCGTTGCCGGTCGCCTGCTGTTCCGCGGTCAGATACGACTGCCCGTCCTCGACCGCGCCGGCCGGAACGGCGGCCGATACCGCCTGCTTGTCGGCGGCGAGGTCGGCATCGGTCCCGGCCTTGGCGAACCGGTAGAGCATCTGCTCGTCGGACGTGGCACCGGCGGCGGTGAGCCGCGCGAAGCCGGCAGCGGTGGCGAAGCCGGTCGCGCTGTTGGTCACCGAGTCGCCGAAGCCGACGACCTTGAACGACGGCTTGCCCGGCAGGGAGGAGAACACCACCGACGAGCCGAAGCAGGCGTCGGCATAGTTGGTCGCCGGGAGGGCGATCTCGCCCGGACTGGTCGGCCAGCGCCCCTGAACCAGCACCAGCTGGTCCATCCCGGAGGTGCTACCCAGGTCGGGCCGGGTGGTGACGGTGATCGGATGGTTGTCGTGACCGGCCCAACTGCTCTTGGGGCAGTCCGTGCCGATGGTCGTGTCCAGCGCGGCGGCGATCGGGTACGGGCCGGCCGCCTCGGTGACGCCGGCGGCGTGCGCGGTGGCGGCGGTCTGCGCGGCCGTGACCTTCGAACCGTCGAACTGGACCGCCAGGTGCGCTCCGTTCCGGGTGGCGAAAGCGTGCTCGAACGGGGCTTGCACGGCGATCAGCAGGCCGAGGGAGAGTACTGATGACATCACCGCGGTGCACGTCGTCAACGCCATGACGAGGGACTGGACGCGGCGCCGGCCCACGCCGGAGTGTACGACCTTGCCCAGGGCGCTCACCGGCTCACCGCCAGAAGCAGCCGGGCCATGGCATGGAATCCGGCCTCGAAGACGCGCCGGGGCAGCGGCGGCTTGCGCAGCGTCAGTGTCATCGGACCTCTCCCGCCGGACGGGTCAGCGTTGTGCGGACGGCCACGGCGGCATCGCGGCCACTGGTGACGACGTCCCGCGCGACCGCGCCGTCCACCAACTCGATGATGCGGTGCGCGGTGGTGGCGGCCAGCTGCACGTCGTGGGTGACCAGCAAGATGGTCTGGCCGTCGGCGTTCAGATCCAGCAGCAGTCGGCGCACGTCCTCGGCCGAGCTCGAGTCCAGCGCGCCGGTGGGCTCGTCGGCGAGCAGCAGCGCGGGGGAGTTCATCAGGGCTCTGGCTACTGCGACGCGCTGGCGCTCGCCGCCGGAGAGCCGCTGCGGGTAGGCCTTGGCGTGCCGGTCGATGCCCAGCGTGCCGAGCAGTTCGACGGCCCGCCGCCTCGCCTCGCCCTTGCTCATCCCGGCCAGTTGCGCCGGGATGAGCACGTTGTCCAGCACGGTCAGGTCGTCCAGCAGGTTGAAGAACTGGAAGATCATCCCGATCGAGGCCCGGCGGTACTTCGCCGAACCGGCCTCGCCCAGCTGGTCCACGCGGGTGCCGTCGACGGTCACGGTGCCGCTGGAGGGCTTGTCCAGGCCCGCGATCAGGTTCAGCAGCGTGGATTTGCCGCTGCCGGAATGGCCGAGGATCGCCACGCACTCACCAGCCGCCACGGACAAGGTGACGCCGGCCAGTGCGGGCGGGCCGTCGTCGTATTTCTTCGTCGTGCCGCGAAGATCGATCATCGGTGCATTCGTCATGACAGTGAACCTAGGAACGGGCGGCGATCCACCGCGTCGGCCGGCGGATGTCACCTCTTCCCAGGCCGTCGCCCCGGGGGCGTATCCGGCGTACATCCCCGGGGCGACGCGCGGAGCCGATGCCACTGAATACGATCTCCCTATGGAAGAGCTTCTCCAGCGCCTGTCGACATCGAAGCGCGTGACCTGGCTGATGTCGCAGGCAGTGGCGCTGTCCGCCGCCTGCCTCTACGCGCTGATGCTCCCCTTGACGATGCCGTCCCCCAAGTACGGCCTGCTCCGATTCCCCGACCTCGAGCCGGTCCAGATGATGGCTCTGTGCGTCGTACTCGCCCTCCCGGTCCTGCTGGTGCGCCGTCTGCCGGCGACTGTCTTCGCGGTGATCCTGGGCGAATCGATCCTCGGCGACGCGTTCGGCGCGCGGCCCTTGATCATGTTCGTCCTGCTCGTCGGCGTGGGCGGGTACCTCGCCGCCCAGCGGCCGAAGGCTGCCGCCGTCGGCTCCGTCGCGGGCGTCGCGGCGGCGTTCGTCAACGACATCCACATCCGCGGGCAGAACATCGGCGACCAGGCCCAGTGGACCGGGTGGCTCGCGATGTGGTTCGCCCTCGCGTGGGTCTTCGGCGGGGTGTACCGCAAACGCCGCGAATATCTCGAAGCCCTGCACGAGCAGACCGCGGCGCGCGTCGTCATGTCCGAGCGGCTCAGGATCGCCCGCGAACTGCACGACAGCGTCGCGCACAGTATCGGCATCATCACGGTGCTGTCGGGAGCGGCGGCACGGGTCGTGGACACCAAGCCCGAGCAGACGCGGCAGGCCCTGACCGGCATCGAGACCACCAGCCGGGAGACGCTGCTGGAGTTGCAGCGCATGCTCGGGGCACTCCGCCGCGCCGAGCCGGACGACGCCATGCCGCAGGCCGCTCCGCTGGCGCCGGCCGGCAGCCTGGCCGACGTCCCGCAGCTCGCCGAACGCACAGCCGGCGCCGGGGTGCGAGTCCATGTGACCTGGCAAGGCGAGCAACGTCCACTGCCACCGGAGATCGAGCTGTCGGCCTTCCGCATCATCCAGGAGTCGGTGACGAACGTGGTGCGGCATTCCGGCGCGCGAACCTGCCAAGTCGCGGTCGGCTACGAGCCGACAGGCGTGCGGATCGAGGTCGTGGACGACGGAGACGACGGTCTGTCCGGACCGGCCCGCCCGAAGTTCGCCCTGGGCGCCGGCGGCAACGGCTTCGGCCTCCTCGGCATGCGCGAACGGGTGACCCTGCTCTCCGGCCAGTTCAGCGCCGACCGCCGCCCCGAGGGCGGATTCCGAGTGACAGCCAGGCTCCCAGCATGACCGTGCGAGTACTCCTCGTCGACGACCAACCCCTGATGCTCGTCGGACTCGGCATCCTGATCGGCGACACCGACGACCTCGAGGTGGTAGCCCAGGCCGCCAACGGCCGCGAGGCAGTACGCCTGGTCCGCGAACTACACCCGGACGTCGTAGTGATGGACATCCGAATGCCAGGCATGGACGGCATCGAGGCCACCCGCCAGGCAACCGCCGAGCCCGACCCACCCAAGATCCTGGTCCTGACAACCTTCGACGACGACGAATACGTCTACGGCGCCCTCCGCGCCGGAGCCAGCGGCTTCCTCCTCAAGAGCATGGCCCTGGACGCAATCCTCGACGCAATCCGCGTAGTCGCAGCCGGCGACGCACTGATCGCCCCCAGCGTGACCCGCCGCCTGATCGCGGACTTCACCGCAACCCCCACCACCCCCAAACCACACCCCGAACCCCTCGAGCACCCGCACCAGATCGCGCAAATCACCGACCGAGAGCGCGAAGTCCTGGCACTGGTCGGCCAGGGACTATCGAACGCCGAGATAGCCGAACGCCTAATCATCAGCGCAGCAACCGCGAAGACCCACGTAGCGCGCCTGTTCGCCAAGCTCGAAGCCCGGGACCGCGTCCACCTGGCCATCATCGCCTTCGAATCCGGACTCGTGCCGCGTAGACGCTAGGGGCAGACGGTAGGCGCAGGATCAGAAGAACGGTCGCGACCACGAGCCCGCCGCGTTCCAGAAGCGCCAGCCGACGCGCTGCCCGCGGACCACCGCCGAACCGGCTGGCAGACCATGCCCGGCTGCGGGAACTCGCTGACGACCGGTTCACGATCGCTTTCTGAGACGTCCCGATGGAGCTCCACCCGATTAGTCTCGCCGCAGGCCGCGACATCTACCGTTCCTCTAACCTCGTTCATCTTCGACTACATCGCGCGGCAAAAAACTCGGCGGCCTTTATCTGGCTGTGGTTGTGTCGAGCAGCTCGCTGCACTACCGCCAAATGCTCTCGATACACCGCCATTCGATTTTTCCTGGTTCGCTCCTCGTGTACTCGAACTGATATACACCACAGTGTGACATGAAGCCTCTTGCTCGCGACGTTGGAGACACTGGGGCTCTCCGTTCCGCTGGGCCGCGGAGCGCCGTTTCAAGCTCCGCGCCGAGCTCGATGCCGTCTTCTTTTAGCTTTACGGCATCGAACGCGACGACGTGGACCACATAATGGAGACCTTCCCGATCGTCAAACGTGAGGACGAAGGGCCCGCGCCACCCCGCTGAGCCGAAGTTCACACAGCCGCCACGAGAAAGCCGAACAGTGACCGAGTACCCGCGGTTCTTCCTCCGCCTCCCGAACAACGGGCCGATCGCCAGCGGCCGGTTGCTCGATGAGCGCGGTATGAACGGCAGCAAGAAGTTCGTCATCGACGCCGGGGCGCCGGTCCGTAGCGACGTCGTCGACAGCGTCAAGTCTGGGAAGTACGCAGTTATCGCTTACCGTCACCGCAACGAAGCGATCGCGGACGGCGGCCTCGTCGAGTCCACGCAGTGGCCCGGCTATTTGGAGACCACGCGAGCTATCGAATGTGTGTCGCCGTCGGAGGCGGTCGAGTTCCTTAAAGGCAGGTCATCGAACGGCTGGATCGAATGGCGAACCGAGGACGGCAAGCGGCTTGGCGACTTCATGGACGTCTCCTGGCAGGGATCGAAGCGCTCCGCCTGGCTCGTACGGGGATCGAATGTCAACGGCCAGAACCTGGTGGACCGCCTGTGGCTGTCGGATGGTCTCGTCACCTTGTCCGCATCACGGCTCCCGCAAGGCGTGGTGGCAGGTGGGTTCCCGTCGAAGGAGACCATCCGTACGTTCGTCGAGGAAGGCTACGACGCGTCGGCCACCTACAACCAAAAGCTTGACCTCGCCGACGGCATCCACGCGTTCCTTGCGAGAATGAAGCCCGGCCATACGGTCGTCACCATCTCAGGCGGCCAGGTGTGGACCGGGAAGATCACCGGCGAGGCGGTTCAGGTCGAGTCCGAGGACGGCCGCTCGAACCTGCGGCGTGCGGCCGACTGGGCCGAGCTTTCCTTCGACTACGACGATCTCCCCGACGAAGTCCAAGCACGCCTTTCCGATCAGCACGACGTCGTCGACCTCACGAGCGCCATCGACATCATCGACGCGCTGTCCGGGGGTGCTGAAGCCGGGGCCGACGTTCCGGGCCCCGCGCTGGCCGAAGAAGTCCCCAAGGCCGTTGTCTCGCCGTTGCGCGAGCTGGAGCTTCCACATTTCGACAGCGACTACGCCGACCGTCTGCACGTCGATCTGCCCTGGCTCGCCGAGGTCCGGCAACTCCTCGAAGATGAGAAGCAGATCGTCTTTTACGGCCCGCCCGGAACCGGCAAGACCTTCCTCGCACAGGAGATCGCTGAGAAGCTGGCCGGCGGTCCGGAGAACGTGGAACTGGTCCAGTTCCACCCCTCCTATGCCTATGAGGACTTCTTCGAGGGCTTCCGCCCGCGTGAAGATGAGAAATCCGGTGACGTGGCGTTCCGTCTTACCGCCGGCCCACTACGTGACATCGCCGAGCGCGCCTCGCGCGAGGGTAATCGTCACGTCCCGTACTTCCTTATCATCGACGAGTTGAACCGGGCGAATCTGGCGAAGGTGTTCGGCGAGCTGTACTTCCTGCTGGAGTACCGCAAGCGTTCGGTGCGCTTGACGTACTCCAACGAAGCTTTCTTTCTCCCGCAGAACCTGTTCATCATCGGCACGATGAACACCGCCGACCGCTCCATTGCCCTCGTGGACGCCGCGATGCGCCGCCGGTTCTCCTTTGTCGAGCTGTCGCCTGACGCCGCGCCGGTCAAGGAACTGCTGCACCGCTGGCTCGCGGCCGAAGGTAGGGCTCCCGAGCCCGCCATGCTGTTGAACGAGCTCAACTGCCGTATCGAGGACAAGGACTTCCGCATCGGACCCTCCTACCTGATGAAGAAAGGCGTCTACCGCGACGGCGGGCTGGAGCGCGTGTGGCGTACCAAGATCCTGCCCCTGTTGGAGGAGCACCACTACGGCGAAGGCATCGACGTCGAGAAGCGCTATGGCCTGGCCGCGCTGCGCCGAGCGATTGTCCGGCATGAGCAAGCCGAGAACACGCCAACCGCCGCCGACGCCGCCGAAATCGGGCCGGCGGACGAATGACCCGTCTGGACCTCGTCGAGCTCGGGCCGCCGACCACCCACCTCCTATCGGTGGCCGAGGGCCGCGCGCTCGCGGCTTCGGGGCTCGTCGACACCTCGCCGGACCCGTGGCTGCCAGAGCATTGGCAGGTTCGTGCGAAGGCCAAGGTGGGCGTGGCCCGCGTAGCGGTCCCGAGTGGTGAACCAGTGGAGCTGCGGATCGCGCCGAAGGTGCCGATCCGCAGGCTGTTCTTCCTACTCGGCTACCCGCAGAACCCCAAGGGCTGGCGCGAGGAGAACGTCGAAGTCACCGAGCATGCGGAGCTGCTGCCCGCCCTCGCCTACGCCTTCGAGCGCCAATCCGACCGGGCGCTGCGCCAAGGCCTTCTCCAGGGCTACCGACACACCGAAGAGTCAGCACTCGTGGTCCGTGGCCGCATCCTGGAGTCCGAGCAGATCCGCCGCCGCTTCGGCCGGCAAATCCCGATCGAGGTCGCGTTCGACGAGTTCACCACGGACATTCCCGAGAACCAGCTTCTCGCCGCGGCGACCGAGCGGTTGCTGCGGCTGCCGGGCGTGGCCAAGGACGTCCGGCATCGTCTGCTACGGCTTCGCGCCCGGCTCGCCGATGTCACCCCGCTGGTCCGCGGCCACCAGCTCCCGAAGTGGAATCCCTCGCGGCTGAACGTCCGCTATCAACCGGCGCTGTACCTGGCAGGGATCGTGCTGCACGGCGCGTCAGTGGAGCACCTGGAAGGCACGGTGACGATCGAGGGCTTCATCTTCAACACGGCGGCACTGTTCGAGGACTTCGTCACCGCCGCCCTGACCACGGCCCTCGCCCCCTTCGGCGGCCACGCCAAGGTGCAGGCCACGCACTATCTCGACGCCGCCGACGCCGTCCGTCTCAAGCCGGACCTGGTCTGGTACACGGACTCGAGCGTGCCGCTGGGAGTCGCCGACGCCAAATACAAGGCCGAGAAGCCTGCCGGCTACCCCGACGCCGACCTTTACCAGCTCCTGGCCTACTGCACCGTCCTCGGCCTGGACACCGGACATCTCGTCTATGCGAAAGGCAACGAGCCGCGCGCCGAGCACACTGTCCGAAACGCCGGTGTCCGGATCGTCCAACACGCGCTCGACCTCGACCAGCCTCCGCAGCGGCTACTCGCCGACGTGGCGCGCATCGCCGCTGAGATGGCAGGGGCCGCCACACACGCGTCATCCACAGCCTGATCCGTTCGACGGAGGCAGCATCACCTGGGCCGTTCCGTCCCGGTCCATCGGCGATGCCACTCGCGGACCTGTTCCACGAGCTTCGTCGTCTCCTCCTCGAATGTGGCGGACTTCAGCCCCCTCATCCGTCGGCCTCGCTGCGGACCACCGGAAGCCGGGTCGCGAGCTGATTGAAGTACTGCTGCTGCTTCCAGAGGTCACGGTTCCCGACGACGTACAGCCGACGCTTTGCGCGAGAAACTGCGACGTTCAGCAGATTCGGCTTTTCGGCGGCCCAGACCCGTTGGCCGCCGTTGCTGCTGCCTAGGACGAGGATGACGATGTCGGCTTCCTTGCCTTGCATGGTGTGGATCGTTCCGACCGCTTCCCTGGGAAGTCCTAGCGACAGTTCCGCTACGCCGCGTACGACCTTGCGGAATGGGCTGATGACTCGGATACGGTCGCGCCGGACGCCGTTTCGGCGCAGCTCCGCGATGAGTGCCCGCACAGCGCGGCCCTCCGCGGGGATCCACGGGCTGTCCCCGTTCGATGGGCCAGCGACATGGATCCAGCTGCTCGCGCGCAGGTCCCGGTAGGGGTCCTCATCGGGCTCGATCGGCTTCTTGCCGTTGACCATGAGCGTGCCGCCGTAGGCGATGTCGTTGCTGATGTCGAACATCGGCGCGTCGCAGCGGCGGTGGACACGCAGTGGTGCCCCGACCCAGACCTGGTCGCCCTGTCCGTCCTGGTCATCGACGTCTAGGTACGTACCGTAGGGCGCGAGGCGATCCGCGAGAGTCTGGACCGAGACCTGGCCTGGCAGCCATTCCTCTCCCACGTCGAAGTGCTCGCGCAGTGCCTGCTGAAGGCTGTGCGGAACGGTGATGACCGGTTCGAGTTGCCGAGGGTCGCCAACGATCACCGCGTGCTGGGCCCGCCACATGGCGCCGACCGCGCCGGCTGGAGTGGCCTGCCCCGCCTCGTCGATGAACAGCCAACCCAGGTCTTCACGGCCGAGATGCGAGAACAAGCGGCCGGTCGAGGCGAAGGTCGTAGACACTACGGGTACTGCCAAGAACAGCGATTGCCACGCCGCTTTCGCTGTTTCGCCTTTAACGTCAGATGGTGCGCTGCCGCCGATGATGTCGAAGGCGGCCTGTAGATTGCGCCGCATGGTCTCGGAGGTCGCGAGCAAGAACTGTTTGTGCAGGAGCAGCGCCTCCAGAAACAGGCGAGTCCTGGCGTCGGCGATGTCTCGGTCATTCCAGGGTGCTGACTTCTCGCGGAGCGCATCGTCCGCGAACACTGCGGGCGAAGGGACGTGGTCCTTCCAGTTTGCGAGCGCTTGGTCCCAGATCCGCTTCGCCTCATAGGCGCGACTCTCGGTCGCTGCCAACCGGTCGGCGATCTCCGTGCGGCGGCGGCGGGTTCTCTCGAGGTGTTCAGATGTCGCCAGAGCCTCCTGACGCGTCTGCTCGTACAACGCGGACGTTCGCTCCTGAAGTGTGGCCAGTTGCTGATCTTTCTGGTACCACTCCCGCCCGGCTTTGCCGCGCGTCGACAGCGACGTCCACAGATTCGGCTGGCGGCGTGCGTGTTCGGCCCGTGCGACCTGTCCCTGGGCGAGAACCTCCTCACCGCGGCGTAGCAAGGTCGCTGCGGTATCGGCTTTCTCAGCGGCCAGTGCGACAGCGGTGTCGGCCTCAGCAAGCGTCTGTTCCAGAGCTGTCGTCTGCGCTGCGGACTTCGCGACGATCTCGGCGGCGTCCGCCGCAGCCTGTCGTGCCGCCTCTAGCGCTTCGACTTTGACCAGTGCGTTCGTGAATCTCTTGACGGCAGCTGGCCAGTCGATAGGCGTGCCGTTCCGGGTCTGTTCGGTGAGCAGGTCGGCGAGGCCTGCTCCGGAGCGGTCCGGCCGACGCTTGTAGCCATCCGCTGCGTCTCGCTTCGCCGCAGCTTCTTCCTTAGCGGTCACGCCCCACCAAAGGCGTTCGCTGAAGTTCCGTCGGAGCTCCATCTTGCCCAACGCGCCGGCGACTGCAGCCCAGGCCCGCCGGTCAGGTTCGGCGTCCTCGATCTCCAGGGCGATCGAGGCGGCGGTGGCGAAGTAGTCGATCTCGCGTGCTGCCTCCCGCCAAGACGCGTCGATGCCCTCAGGGCCCGGGAACTCGTGGGTGATGTTCTTCGCCGCGCCGTTGCTTGTGCAAGCGACGACCATCTCGAAACCGGTCAGTTCTGGAATCAGTGGCCGTACTTTGCGGGTGCCGACTTCCGTGCTCCAGGAACTCGCCGGGCCGCCGAATGCGTCTGCGGGCCGTTTGAGCTTGGACAGACGGATGGCGCGCTCGACCACGAGGGCAGCGATCACATCGCGCAACATGGTCGTCTTGCCTGTGCCTGGGGGTCCGTTGACCGCGTACACAGGAATGGAGCCGGCTCTCGTCGCGCTGAGGATCTGGTTCACGGCGAACTGTTGGCTCAGTGCCAGAGGACGGTCCGCCCCGCCGACCCACCGGCCGACCGGCGTGTGCTTCGGCGCCACTTCTGCCAAGACGTGGCCACTGCTCGTGCGGACGTCGACACGCGATCGCATATCTATGTGTGCCGTGGGGCGCAGGAACTCGCCTAGAACCTTGCCGCCGTCCTTGGCGAGCAGGGCATCTTGGACGCGCTCGAGATCGTCGAACAGAAAACTGTTGAGAAAGTCGCTGTCGGCGGTGTCCGCCGACCTCACATGTACCCGCTTGGACGCTACCCAGATTTCCGCCGGATCGAGGGCCTTACCGATTCGGAGCTGGCTGACTTGTTCTTCGAACAGCGCGAACAACTCTCGCGGATGCACGGGGCGACGCCCGTCGGAGCTCCCACCGGCAGACTGGTTCTCACGGTCACCACCATCGCCGCCACCGTTCGGCGCGTCCGGCTCGACCATCTTCTTCGCGAAGGTACCCGCGGCTTTGCCGACCGCGCCGCCTAACAGCGGTCCGGCAACTGAAGTGGCGAGCGGCGCCGCTACGGCGTTGACCCCGGCTTCCGCCGCGTCCGCTGCGGCGCCGCGGAGCCGGCCGCCCAAGCCGCCGTCATCGCCACGACCCGCTCCCGAGCCACCCGGCATACCGGGAACTGGTGGCTCGCCGAGGTGCCGCGTCAGCTCTTCGAACTCGGCACGCGCCGTAGCCCATGCGGTCTTGTCGAGCCAGCTGCCGCGCCACGGTCGCCGGGCCAGCACGCGCCCGGTCGCCCAGGCGCAGGATGACAGAACCTGCGAGTCTTCTATGAGATGACCAGACTGGGTGAGAGTCAGCGAGAACACCGCTGTCGAGCCGTCCAGTCGCGCATCCCGGTACTTTGCATCGTTGCCGAAGACCGCTACGACCACATCGCGAAGCCGTTCGAGCGCGAAGATCCCGCCGAAAACAGTGTGCTGCCACACTTTGTCTCGCTCGAGTTTCAGTCTGGCCAAGGGATGCATGGGGTGCCAAGGGGGGACTTCACCCGGCGAGAGCCGAAAGACCTTGTTGTCCCATGACGGCTCGTCTTCGATCTTCGGTGGACTGAACATCTCCACGGCCCACCAGAACCGTACGATCGCAGCGTCCGCCTCGCCCTTTGCCACACATGCCCCCTCAGCACATCAGAACTCTGATCTACTCAGCCTACAGAGGCGTAGCGACACGGTCACGATTGGTTCCGGTGCTGGGCCGCGTCCGATGCCGAAGTGGGAACGGTACGTGACTGTCTCATGCTCAGGGGGTTACCGATGTCGTGGTCGCTTTGTAGACTCGACACTCGCTGTAGATCGAGTGTCGGGGGAGCGGGGGACAGTGGTGGATCACGGCGGTGGGACAGGCATGGGCCTTGACGCACATGTCACGCGGGGAGGCCGCTGATGGCGCGTCCAACCGGGTGGGACATCCTGGGCCTGGACGGGGATCCGACACCCGGTGTGGTTGAGTCGGTACAGACTCTGGCCAAGGAGCTCGGCGACTTCGCTCACGACGTGGAGTCGGCGTATCGGAGCCTGAACTCGTTCGGGTCGGACGCTTCGGCTTTGGAGTGGGTTGGGCAGACCGCTGATGCGTTCAAGGGCCAGTTCGGTCCGCTGCCGGGTCGGCTACAGAAGCTGTACACGTCCTACAGCGAGGCATCCGACGCGCTGTCGGCGTACGCTCCGGTGCTGCAAGCTGCGCAGTCGAAGGCTGATGCGGCCCTCCGTCAAGCGCAGGACGCGCACGCCGATCTGCAGCGTGCCACCACCAGCGCCAGTAGCGCCGCGACGGATCTGAAGACGGCGCAGCAGAACCAGGCTGCCAACCCGAATCAGCAGGCGGTCACCGACGCACAGACCGCGCATGACACGGCGCAGACCAACCTGACTAATGCCAAGGCGCGCATGGCCGATCTGGCCAAACAGGCCAACGACGCCTACAACGACCGCATCACAGCGGCGAAAACCTGCGCCAGCGCTCTCCACCACGCGCAGTCTGATGGCATCCACAACAAGCATTGGTGGGAGCACGTCGGGGAATTTTTGTCCGAGTGGGGCGGGAAGATCGCCGAGATCGCCAACGACCTCGCTCCGTTCCTGGACGTCCTGGCCCTGGCGACCTCCTGGATCCCCGGTGTCGATGTCATCACAGCCGGCCTGGCCGAAGCCGACAACCTGATCGCGCTGGCCGGCACAGGGCTCGAAGTCGCCGGCGACGCGATGCAGGGCCATTGGGGCGACGCCCTGATGGGTGCGGGGATGCTCGGGGTCACCTTCCTCGGTGGCAAGGCCTTGGAGAAGTTCGGCGGCAAGCTCCTGGGCAAATTCGGCAAGGAAGCACACGAGGCGGAAGGCAGCGAAGCCTCCTTCTGCAAAATCGACCCGATCGACGTCGTCTCGGGCCAGATGCTCACCGCCGAATCGGATCTGTCCCTGCCCGGCGTCTTGCCGGTGATCCTGCGGCGCGCCTACGCCTCGGCATATGCCACTGGTCGCCTGTTCGGACCAGGTTGGTCCTCTACCCTCGACCAGCGAATCGCCCTGAACGCCGCAGGTATCCACTTCGCAGGCGACGACTCCCAGATTCTCCATTACACGCTCCCCGACGGGGATTCCCCCGTCCTTCCTGAGCGGGGAGCGCGGTGGCCGCTTGTCTGGGATCGTCAGACCGGTGAGATTCGGGTTACTGACCCGTGGAGCGGCCTCACTCGCCATTTCGCCGTCGTTCACCACAACGAGAACGCTGCGCAGATCAGGGACCTGACCGCGATATCTGACCGGAACGGCAACCGGATTAGCTTCGTGCGAGACGAACGCGGGACGCCGGTCGCTATCGAGCACCCTGGTTACCGCGTCGCCGTGGAAGCGTCCAATACGGCCGCCGGCGTCCGCGTCACGGGCCTGCGCCTGCTCGACGGATCTCCGGATGGCGTCACCGTCAAACGATTCCACTACGACGATCGCGGTCGCTTGGTAGGTGTCCTCGACTCCTCTAACCTGCCGTACAACTACGAGTACGACGATGCGGACCGGATCGTCGCCTGGGTCGACCGGGTCGGCTATCGCTACGCCTACGAGTACGACGAGGGTTCGCGGGTCGTACGCACTCAAGGTGACGGCGGTTACCTGTCCGGGTCCTTCGTTTACGATGACGAGCACCAGACCACCGTCTTCACGAACTCTCTCGGCGACTCGATCACGTACGTCTATGACGAGCTGGGCCACCTGATCTCTGTTACCGATCCGCTTGGCAACCAGACTCGCGCCGAGTTCGACCGGTACGGTCGGCCGCTGTCTCGCACTGATGCCTTGGGCCGTCGGACGGTCTACGAACTCGGCGAACACGGTGATGTGGTCCGCCAGATCGGTCCAGACGGCGCGGTCACCGAGTTGGACTACGACGAGCACCATCACATCGTCGCCGCACGTGCGCCAGACGGAGTGCTCCGGCAGCAGCGTTATGACCAGCGTGGGAACCTGATCGTTGCCGTTGATCCGCTGGGCATCGAGAACCGTTTCGCCTACGGCGACGACGGAGCCTTGCACGAACTCACCGATGCCCTCGGCGCCACAACTCGTGTCGAAACCGACGGCGCTGGCCTGCCAGTTGCCACGATCGGCCCGCTAGGCGAGGTCACTCAGGTAGTCCGCGACACCTTCGGCCGCATCACGACGATCGTTGATCCCGTTGGCGGTCGCGCTGAATACGGCTGGACCGTCGAAGGATATCCTGCCTGGTATGCCGCGCCTGACGGGGCACGTTGGGAATGGTCCTATGACGCGGAGGGGCGCCAGGTCGGGGTGCTCGACCCTCTGGGCAGTCGGACAGTGTTCGAGCTCGGGCCATTCGGCTCGATGGTTGCGCGCGTGGATCCGACCGGTGAGCGTCACGAGTTCGCGCTCGATAGCGAGTTGCGTCAGACGTCGGTGACGAACAGTGCCGGCGCGACGTGGCGGTACGTGCACGACGCGGCCGGTCAACTGGTGTCCGAGACGGACTTCATCGGCCGCACTCTCGCCTATGAGCATGACGCGGCTGGGCAGCTGACGGCTCGCATCGACGGACTCGGGAACCGTTCGGAGTTCACCAGAGATGCCGCGGGTCGGGTCGTTGTCCGCCGGACGAGCGATGGAGAATTCGCTTACGAGCGCGACGCGATGGGCCGCCTGACCCGCACGACTGGACCTTCCGGCGCCGCTGTCATCTTCGTTTATGACGCTGCGGGTCGGGTGGTGTCCGAAACGGTGGATGGCCACGAGGTCGTCTCTGAGTACGACTCTGCGGGGCGTCGAATCCGTCGCACCAGCTCTTCGGGAGCGGTCTCGGCGTGGACGTTCGATGCTGCGGGCCGCCCAGCCGCGTTGGCGGCGGGCGCAGGGAAGCTCGACTTCCAGTACGACGCGGCAAGCCGTCTCACGGGCGTCGTGTTCGGTCCGCAGGCCCGGCTCGAGCAGGGCGTGGATGCAGTCGGACGGCTGGTTGCGCAGCGGCTGTGGAGTGAGGAACGGCCTATCGTGGGCGGGCAGCCGGCGCTGGGTCGCGATATTGGATATCGGCCAGACGGTACACCCGCAGTCGTGACCGACAGCTTGCGAGGCGTCCGTCGTTATGACTTGGACCCGGCTGGCCGGGTGACGGGAGTCAGAGCGGAAGGCTGGTCGGAGTCGTACGCGTACGACGCCTTCGGCAACGTCGCCCAGGCCGACGTGCCGACTGACACGGACACTTCCGGGGCTCGGACCACCGACCGAACGCTGATTCGGCAAGCTGGGCGCACGTCTTATGAGTACGACGTCGCGGGCCGCCTGGTACGCGCCCTCCGGCGCACACTCGACGGTCGGCGCAAGGAATGGACGTATTCCTGGAACGCTGATGACCAGTTGGTCCAGGTGGGTCTGCCGGACGGCACGGCGTGGCGCTACCGCTATGACCCGCTGGGTCGTCGGACGGCTAAGGAGCATGTAGCGGCCGGTGTGGTCGTGGAGACCGTTCGTTTTGCGTGGGACGGCAGCCAGCTGGTCGAACAGTACTCTTCCGGCGGCGATGGTGGTCGGGAGGTGTGGACGTGGGACTACGATCCCGATACTTTCCGGCCGACCGCGCAGCGCCGTCGTCACTGGGTTGACGACGCTTCTCAGGAGGTTGTCGACGAGATCTTCCACGCGATCGTCACGGACCAACTCGGCACGCCGTCCGAACTGGTCGATCAGGGTGGCCGAATCGTCTGGCACACCACGACGAGTCTGTGGGGTACACAGACCGCCGTATCAGCCGATGACGGAGTCGATTGCCCCCTGCGCTTCCCTGGCCAGTACTACGACGCCGAGACCGGTCTCCATTACAACCGTTTCCGCTATTACGACCCTGAGACCGCTGCTTACCTCACACCGGACCCGCTCGGTCTGGCTCCGGCGGCCAACGACCGGGCGTACGTTCCGAACCCGCTGACGTGGGCCGACCCGTATGGTCTGGCCTGCACCGGGACCACCGAGCCCGGAAGCACCGATCTGAGCCAAGCGGTCATCCAGGAGCGATTGCGACTGGGCAAGAAGGGCAACAACTTCGCCGCCGCACGCTACATCGATGACAACGGAGTGGAGCAAATAGCGGTCGCTGCCTCGTCAAAGGGCCAGTTCATGCATGCCGAGCGTAAGCTGGTGCGCCAGTATGGTGACAAGATCACCGAGGTGTATTCCGAGTTTGAGCCCTGCATCGGAACGAACCAGTGCCGAAAGACTCTGGGCGATATGGGTATCAAGTACACCTACTCGTGGGCGTGGACGCTCTCGAAGGACGGCGTAGCAGCCAACGCTGCACGTAAGGCATACGTGGACCAGATCTTCGATGACGCTGAGGCAGGAAACTGGGCGGCGCCATGGGCAGACTAGAATGAGCGCCGTGATCGGAATGCACCGTTACCCCCAGGAATACGTCGCTACAGTCCGTGCTGCGGATGCCCGCGACTACTTGGTGACGACCGGGCTGCCCGAACAGTCCTCGATCTTTGTCGCCGCCGAGGGCGGCGAACTGTCCGCGGGCGGTCGCGATCTGTTGCAGGTGAGTGATGCCGAAAACGGCGGATCGTACTTCATCGACCGCGACTCAGGCGAGATCATGCTGTGGGACGGAGAGCTCGGGAATCTCGTCTATGTGAACGCCTCGCCCCGTCAGTTCGGTGAAAGCGTCGCCATATTCGAAGAGGCGACCGCCGGATCCTCCCAAGACGAGGCCGAGGAGATCGCCGCTCGGCTGCGCGTCGAACTCGAGACGCTCGACCCGAGCGCACTGCGAGACGAAACCGGGTTCTGGCAGTCGCTGCTCATGGACGTCAGCATTGGGGACTACGCCGACGACGATGAGTAGCGCTAAAGATGGCCGCACTCGTTCCGGTGAAGAACTAGCCGCTGGCTGGTGACCGACCGCACTTGCGGGCTGGGCGAGGGATCCAAGAGTGAACTGCGGTCCCGCGCTCATTGCAATCATCCGTCGAAATGCATGTCGAGGCTGCTTAGACCGGACTGCCTATCGACGCCGTAAACGGCAGGTAGCGGACCTTTTATCGTCGTCTGACTCCGTTTAAGGTGATAGTCGTGCCACTGTGAGTGCCAATCAAAAGATTCTTGTCGATCGACGAGCCGCCTTTGGGCGTGACGGCCTGCCAGCCCGCGCCGTGTGATTGGTAGGTCGCCGCATTCGCTGCTGACCGAAAATTCGGGGCGCTCGGTTGGTCGTTGTTGCGCGGACCCAGCCTGTCCTGTCGGCCAACCTGGCAGTCTGACTGCGCTTTTGGGACCGGAACTTCCCCTTGTCAGGGCCCGCTGGCGCGACACAGATGATGGATGGACCGTGGCCTTCTCCGGCTTTGCTGGGACCGTCTGAAGGAATAGCAGTTGACGTTGGGCATCGCAGCAATGACGCAGCGAGCCGAGACCTCAGGGTCATCAGCCCTGCACCCTCTTCTAGTGCCCTTGACCTGCGCGGGTGAATTACTTGGCAAGCGGAATTCTGCCAGGCGGCATCCTTGTTGTCGGTGTCTGAGACTGTGACGGATCTTGATGACTTCCGCGTTCGGCGACTCGAACTCTGTCCCGTTCCCGTTCCCGGCGGCGCAGATCCGTCGCAAAGCAGTCCTTGGCGGAGTGCTACAGACCCTCCCTCTTGAGTGCTGTCCGTCATCCCCTGATGAGGAGGAAGACCATGAGTTCTGCGGGAATCGTGATCCCCCCGGGGGCCACCGTCGCCGCGTCGGCCGCGATCGCCGAGCTGACCGCCGCGGCCGCCGGCGTTCTGACGGTCTGGGCGGCGGATGTGCTGGCCGTGCGTGCCGTCGAGGGGTCGGGAGGGGGAGGCGAAGAGGAAGTCGCCGGGCGGTCGGCCGTGCACAATTCGGAGGTGATCTGGGAGGACGTAGCCGTTGACGTCGTAGGGCTCAACGCCAGGATCATGATGGTGGCTGACCGGACGTCCGGCGCGAGCACCGCCGCCGTCCTGCCGAAGCCTTTGAGCCTGACCGGCCGCACGGCGGCGGAGGCTGCGCGATGGTGCCGGGAGAGCGAACGGCTGCTCGACGCCGAGGTCCGGATCGCGCGGGCCTGGTTTCGGGCCGAGGATGCGAGCCCGGAGGCGGTGGCGGCCGTCCAAGGCCTGAATCCGGACGCCGACGAGCAAGCGTTGCTTTCCGTGCTGGAAGCGGCCCGTACCGTCACCGCCAGAGAGACGCAGGAGGCGGATGTCCAGCTGCGGGCCTTGCGCCGACTGGCCGCGACAGTGAACGTCGCGGTCGCCGACCATCGGCTGGCCGCGCAGCGATGGCCCGTACTGGGGGATTCGGCAGTGGCCGGCGGGCGATCGCCATCGCTGTTCACCGACGTCGTCGTGGCGCTGCGCGACATCGCCGCCGGCAGGGCGCGACTGAAGCCTGCGCTGCGGTCGCTGAGCTCCGAGGCGGTTGCGTGGGCCGGCGACAAAATCCACCAGTGCTTCATCGCCGAGACGATGCGCGCTTGCATGGCTGAGCTCGGCTATCACCCGGACGGCGACTTCCACGTGGAAGTCTCGGCTGACGTGGGCCTGTCGCGCCCGGAGTGGAACGGCGAGCACTCGGCGGAGATCTGGATGGACCGCAGGGGAATGCTGTACGGCCGGCTGGCCCACGAGACGGCGGTGCACGGTGAGGCTGCCCTCCGCGAGCGAGCCGTTGCGTGAAGTTCAACCTGGACGTCGGCGTTCTGGGCCGCCTGCTGTGTGCCGAAGCGGTCGTAGACGATACGTACGTCCCGCCGGACCGGAAGCACTTTGAGCCTGTCCGGAGCCGGGCGCGCAGGAGCCGTACCGACGCATAGCGGTTCGTACAGCCATGCTCCGGAGGGTCGGCCGATCGGTGCCGGCCCCTTCGATCTTCCACGACCACGTCAGCATCCTGGAGCCGTATCCGCCATGGTCACGACCCGATCCGGAGGCGCATCGCGCGTCGAACGCCGTAGTCCTGCCCCGCTGTGCGGGTTCTTGGCCCGACTCGTCGCCGACGACTCGAGTCGGCGGGCAGGACCGCAGCCCGCGTCGATCGTCGGGGCGCTCACGATGGGCAGGCCGCTCGTGAACGACGCGCGTCTGCGGATCAGCCGCAGCCATTTCCCGGTCACCGCCCTCGGCCCTGGCTTGCGGCTCGGTGTCTGGGGGCAGGGATGCCCGCTGGCGTGCAGCGGGTGCATGCCCCGAGGCACGCGGGATCCCGACGGCGGCGTCGAGGTGGGCGCCGCCGACCTGGAGCGCCGCTGGCGCGACACCATGGACCGCGGCGCGACTGGTCTGACGGTGAGCGGTGGCGAGCTGCTGGCCCAGGCTGGGGCGTTTCGCAGGTTCCTGAAGAGCGTGCGCCGGGTGGGTTCCGAGTTCGGCGGGGATCTCGACGTCCTGATCTCCACCGGATACAAACTCGGAGAAATCGATGCGGACCGGGTGGAAGCGGTGGATCTCGCCGACGCGGTGATCATGGGCTGCTATGACGCTGCCAGTCCTACCGACCCGCTCTGGCGGGGATCGGCGAACCAATCGCTGCTGATCCGCAGCGACTCGGGACGGCGGCGCTATGCGGAGTGGGAGGACCGGCGGGCAGCCCGGCCTCCCTGGCAGATGCGGGTGGACGGGACGGGCGTCTGGTTCGCGGGTATTCCGCCGCGCGGAGCGCTCGCCCGTGTGGACCGCGCTGTGCGGTCGACAGGTTTGGCGTTCCGGAGCGTCAGTTGGCGCTCAGGCAGCTCTGGGCTTTGATTCGCCCGCACCCGGCACGGATCGACCTTCGAACGCGTCTGAAAGACAGGAGAACGTTGTGACAAGGCCGGGCTGGGACGATGACACCTTCCCGGAGACGGTGCGAGCGCGGTTAATCGCGATGCTCGCGGAAGAACTGGACGCGGCTCGGGGCCGCGCGGTGGCCGCGGGGGCTGACCCGCGGCTTGTCGCCGCATTGTGGGAGTCCCGGCTGGTCAGCCTCGCGGGGGGTTCGCAAGCCGCTGTGCCAGAACCCGGAGAAGCTCGATCGGGCATTGCCGGAAGCAGAGGTCCGCGCTTGGCGAATTTCCGTCACCCGGGTCGTCGTGCAGTGCCTCTGCGTGAGAATGAAGCCATGGAGGCGGGAAAGCTCGTCGGGCGAGAGCGGGAACTCGGCGAATTGTGCGCGCTCGTGGACGCCGCGTCGGCCCAAAGGCCGCGCATCGTCCTGGTGTCCGGGGAACCGGGGGTCGGCAAGAGCCGCGTCATCGAGGAGTTCGCGGGCCGGGCACGCGAGAAGGGCGCCATCGTGCTGCGCGGAGCGTGTCTGGATCTGGGCCGCGGCGACATCCCCTACCTCCCTCTGGTCGAGGCATTGCGGCTGAAGGCGAGGCAGCAGAGCGGGGCGCACACGCGCGCGGCGGCCGGCCCGGTCTGGGACGAGTTGTCCGGCTTGATCAACGGCTTCACCGGCGCCGGGGGTGGCGGCCGCACCGAAAGGTTCGGGGTGCAGCCCGTCTACGCCGCGCTGCTTCGCATGCTGGACCAGCTGGGCGCCGCGGCGCCCGTGGTGCTCGTGTTCGAGGACATCCACTGGGCCGACCAGTCCACCCTCGACTTGGTCTCCTTCCTGTCCCGGGCCATGTCGGACGAGCGTGTCCTGCTGGTGTGCAGCCACCGCGCGGGCATGCCGGCCGGCCATCCGACGCGGATCCTGCTCGCCGAGCCGGACTTCGGCCGCCGGGTCCGCCGCGTGGCCGTGCCGCCCTTCACAGAACCCGAGCTCCTCCGCTTCCTGGAGTCCCTGGGCGGCGACGTCGACGCGGACATGGCGCGCGCGTGCTTCGAGCGGTCCGAGGGCAACGCGTTCTTCGCCCAGCAGCTCTACGAGTCCGGCGCGCTCACCGATCAGGCGGCCGGACACCTTCCCGTCTCCGTCAAGGAGCTGATGCTGGCGCGCCTCGGAACGCTGAGCACTGACGCCGACCGCGTCATGCGGGTCGTCGCGACCGCCGCGCGCCGGGTGAGCGGCGATCTGATCGCCGCGGTGTGCGGGCTCGACGACGAGTCGCTGGACCAGGCCCTGCGCGAGTGCCTGGACGCAGACACGCTCGCCGCCGATCCGATGGACGACGTCTACGCCGTGCGGCACGCCCTGATGCGGGAGGCCATCTACGAGCGGATGTCTCCCCGAGAACGGATACGGCTGCACACTGCTATGGCCGAGGCGCTGACCGCCGACCCCACCCTTTCCCTGGCGGACGGCCGGAGCGCCGCGGTCGAGCTGGCGCACCACTGGTTCTCCGCGCGGATCTTCCCCCAGGCGCTCGCCGCCGCAGTGCGTGCGGGCGAGCTGACCATCGGTACGCGCGCGTTCCACGAAGCAGAGCGGCAGTACAAGCGGGCGTTGGACCTGTGGAGCCGGGTCTCGGATCCCGAAGGCGAGGCCGGAACGACCCGCCTGCGCGTTCTGGAGTCCGCCGCGGACGCCGCCCGGTGGGCCGGACACGGCTGGCGCGCGGTGGAGTTCATCGAGGAGGCCATCGCGCTGATCGACCCGGTTCGGGACGCCAGAAGACTCGGTGAGTTGTATGAACGTCTGGGCAGCTACTTCTGGGAGGCCGGGGCGAGCAAACAGACCCACGAGGCTTACGCCCGGGCCGAACATCTGCTGGCCGGTTCCGCGCCCGGGGAAGCCGTCTACGCCAGGGCTCTGACCGGACTGGCCATGGCCGAGGTCCGGGCCTACTCCTACGACGAGGGACTGAGGCGGGCCCGCCATGCCGCGAAGGTCGCCGAGACGGCCGGCGACCTGGCCGCCGAGGGTCGCGCGCTCAACGCGGCAGGCTTGGCGCTCACCAGGCTCGGACAGACTGAGGAAGGCATATCCCTGCTTCGGCGTGCTCTGGACAGCGCCAAGCGCACCGAGCAGTTGGAGGATCTCTTCCGGGTCTACGGAAACATCTGCGTTGCCCTGGAAGGCATCGGTGACGCGGCCGGCACCCTCCGGATCGCCGAAGCCGGGTTGAAGGACGCGGACCGGTTCGGCCTGCAGGGAACCCGCCCGGCCCGGGTGGTCGCGAACGCCGCCGCCGTCGCCCTCACTTTGCTGGGGCGGTGGGACGAGGCCACGGCGCTGTTGGAGGACACCCTGCGGGACCGGCCCCCGGTCGGGGAGAGCGTCTACGAGCGGCTGACCCTGGCCGAGGTCGACGTGGCGCGCGGCCGGTTCGCCGAGGCCCGGCGGCTGATCGAGGACGTCCGCGGCAAACGGGGCGACGACCCGCGGCTGGCGGCGGCGCTGCAGGTGTGCCAGGCCGAGGCCGACTATTGGCAGGGACGGCCGGACGACGCTCTGGCCTCGGTCACACGCGGGCTGACCACGTTCGGCGTGGCCGAGGACGTCACGGATGTCCTGCGGCTCCACGCCGTGGGTCTGCGTGCGGCGGCCGACATCGTCACGATCGGGGCCAGCGAGTTCAGTGCGGACGGAGACGACCCGGCGGTGACCGCAGCAGCCGAGGCACTGCTGTCGGGTTGGACCGCCGAAGTCTTGCCGCGCCTGGCCGCACGCGTCACGACTCCCGAGACCAGGGTTCTGTGCCGGCTGTGCGACGCCGAGCGCGACCGGGCGGCGGGTCGGGACACGGCCGCGGTCTGGGCTGGCGTCGCCGAGGACTGGGACGGCCTGGGTCGGCCCTACCCCGCGGCATACGCGCATTGGCGTCAGGCGGCGGCCGCACTGGCGGCGGGCGACCTGGCGGAGGCGCTCCGGGTGGCCGGTGCCGCCGCGGACGCCGCCGCGACGTTGACCGCGGCTCCGCTGGGCGTCGTCGTTCGGCGCTGGCTCGGTGTCGCCGACGGCCCCGTCACCAAGAAGAAGGCTGCCCGCCCCGGCGTGTCGGGAATCCCGGCGCCCTTCGACGCGCTGACTGCCCGGGAGCGCGAGATCTGCGCCGGCATCGTGCGCGGCAGCAAGAACCGCGAGATAGCCGTCGACCTCTTCCTGGCTGAGGGTACCGTCGCGGCACATGTGAGCAAGATCCTCGGCAAGCTCGAACTGCGCAGCCGCGTCGAGTTGGCGACTCTGGCGCTCAGGGTGGGTTTCCCGGTCCAGAATGGTGGCGTCTCCGCTGGTGAGGACCGTTCCTGAGGCGCGGTCCGTCAGCCCTCTTACAGCAACCGGCCGCCGGGCATCCCCGCGGCCGACCGTGCCGGCCGGCGGCGCGCTTCGCGTCCCATGCCGCCGCGCCGGCTCCTGAAAGAGGAGACCCATGTCAGAACAAGCCTCCGGGCCCCTGCGCGGCAGGGCCCTGCTGATCGGCTGCGCGGTCGACGGCTTGACCGGGGTGGACCAGGACGTCAAGGCTGTGGCGGAGGTGCTGTCGGACCGGTCGGTCGAGGTCGAGCAGCTCACCGGGCCCGGCGCGACCAGGGCCGCGATCCTGGACGCCTACGAGCGCCTGATCGCCGCGGTCGAGCCTGGCGACCTGGCCGTCGTCCACTACAGCGGCCACGGCGGACTCGCCGTGGCACCATCGCACGGTCCCCGCCCCGGTCTGGCCGATCTCCAGTTCATCGTCCCCGTCGACTTCCACGACTCCAAGCCCGGAGACTTCCGGGGCATCTCCTCGGTCGAGCTGTCGGTGCTGCAGGCTCGCCTGACCGCGAAGACCGACAACGTCGTGGTCGTGCTCGACTGCTGCCACTCCGGGCAGATGTCGCGCGACCCCGGTCTGCGGGTGCGCACGACGGCACGCGGCACGCCCTACGAGCGGCTCCGCGAGCACATCGAGCTCCAGCGCCGTGTTGCCGGTCTGCGGACCGAGCTCCGGCCCTCGCCGGGCAACCCGGAGGCCGTCCGCCTGGTGGCCTGTGCCCCCGACCAGTCGGCTTTCGAGTACCAGGGGATCGACGGCGGGCAGATCGGCGTCTTCACCGAGGCGCTGGTCCTGGCCCTGAGGTCGGCGGGCACGCGGCCCGTCAGCTGGGCGAGCCTGCTGGACGCGGTGCGGCGGCGGGTCCAATTGCTGGCGCCGGGCCAGCGGCCCGAAGCCGAGGGACCGTCTCGGCGGTTGCTGTTCGGCACCAAGGAGGACGACCCGCTGGACGCGCTGTACACCGTCGACATCGGCTCGGGCCGGGTGCGCCTGGACTGCGCGCCCCTGCTGGGCGTGCGGCACGGCGACACCTTCGAGGTCCGGTCCGCCGAGGACGACCGCGTCGGCACCCTGGCCATCGACGTCGTGGGACCGCTGGCCGCCCAGGGCCCGCTCCTGCTCGCTCCGGGCGTCGACGGGCTCCCGGTGGGGGCGCACGCTCATCGGACGTCGACTGCCGCCCCGGCCCTGCCGGTGCGGGTGCCGAGCGGTGGCGCCGCGGAGCTGGAGGGAGCCGTCGGTGCCTCGCCGCTGCTGACCGTGGCCGGCGACGACGAACCCTGGGCCGCCCAGGTGGTGCTCGATCCCGACGGCCGCCTGACAGTCGGTGACCGGATCGGCCCGCTCCACGGCCCTTACGACGCCGGGCCTGGCGGGATCGGCCAGGCGGTCCGCGCGTTGGTCCGCATTGCGCGGGCGACCGCCCTGCGAGGCCTGACCGCCGACGCCGCCTGGGCCATGGGGGCGGAGCTCATGGTGGAGTGGGGACTGGTCCGCGACGGCGAACGTCATCCGCTTCCGTCCGCCGGTGCCGCGCTCCAGGCCGGCGACCCGATGTACATCCGCATCCGGAACGACGACAAGCGAACGGTCCATGTGTCCCTGGTCAACATCGGCGTGGACGGGGCTGTGACGCTCTTGACAGACTTCGCGCCCTCCGGCATCGCCTTGGCGCCCGACCGGGAGTACGTGTTCGGACTCGACGGCTTCACCGGCGCCCTCACGGGCCAGCCGGTGTACTGGCCGCCGGAGCTCGACCCCCTGCGCGCCAGACCGGAGACGATACTGGTGATGGTGACGCAGGATCCTCATCCCTTCGGCGGCCTCGACCAGCGAGGCGGTGTCTTCGCCCTCCGCGACGCGGACACGGCCGGCTCGCCGCTGTGGGCGCTGGTCGCGCAGATCGGCACCGGGGAGGACCGGAACGTCTCGCCCGCCGGCGGCCGGGCGGCCGTCTACGATGTCCGGGCCCTGGAATTCGATCTCAGCGCGGGGTCCGCCGGGCCCCGGTTTCTGATAGAGGAAGGGCCCGCGAGGGCGGCGGTCTCCCGCGAGGCGGCCGCGGCACGGGCGGCGGCGCCGGCGAAGCTGGCCGTGCGGATCGAGGACCTCGTCGTCCACCGGAGCCGGGCGTGGCTCGGCGCGGATGTCCGTGTGGACATCGTCGTGGCGACCGGGCCGTCCGGCGGCGGCCCCGACGGGGAAAACTCCAACACGCCTGTCCACGTCGCCCGCACTGAGCGCTTCTCCCGGATCCGCGGCGGTGAGGCGCTGCCCCTGGACCGGATGCTCGTGTACCACGGGCCGGCCGTGGACTATTTGGACGTCGCCGTCTGGGTCTCGCGAGACATGACGGACCGGCCCGATCTCGCCGACCTGCTGGCGGCCGAACCACCCGGGCTCCCGGCGGCCGAGGCGCTTTTCGGCCTCGGAGAGGCCGTGGCCGGTGTGCCGCACGCCGCGGCGACGGCGGTCGTGCCGGAGGCGGGCGCCGTCGTCGTGGAGGCCGCCTACCGGTTGCTGCGCGCTTCCCTCAGCGACGTCATCGGGCTCTACCGCGGCTCCATGCTCGCCCAGGAGGGCTACGGCGCGGGGCGGCACCCGGTGGCCGGGCTGCGCCGGGTGCAGGACTTCTCCTTCGCATACCGCGTCGAACTCCTCGGGTGAGGGTTGTCCGTCACACCTCTGACGCAGGGGTTCACCGTTCGCCCGACGAGAGGCCAAGCAAGATGCACACCAGGAAAGTCATCATCGATTCCACGCAGTGGATCTCGGAGGAGCCCGACGCCGCCAAACTGGTCGGCACGATCCAGGACGCGATGCAGAACGGCACCGTCGTGTCGCTGCCGTTGCTGGACACCGCCCGGCGCCGCTTCACCGTCATCGTCAACGGCCGGACGGTCCAGACCGTGGCCGTCGATCTGGATATGAACCCGGCTCCCACCGAGATGACCGGCTGACCGTCCCGCCGAAGCCCGGCCGTCGCCTGACGGCCGGGCTTCGGCGTGTTCGGGCGCCCGCGCCGGCCGCTCGCATCATGGAAATGTGTAGGGGCCGGACCACGGTCGTTGAGCCGGCCGTCATACATGGCCGACCACCCCTCGTTTTCTCAACACTCTGTCGCCGTTCATATGCCAGGCGCGACGGCTGCGACGACGACGGCGCGTCGACCCCCCCATTTATGCTCGTCTTCCGCGCCCATTATGGATCGCACTTCGAAGCCCGGAATACCGTGGTCGCATCTTCCGAAACGGGCGATCAGAATTCGCCCTCCGGGCCGTCTCCAGGTATATCCGCGCATTGTCTTCCAGTAGCGCGTGGGTGTCGCCATGCCTGAAACGCGTGCCCCGGGGTGAGATGGCGTGGAGAGGGGCATGGCGTGATCGGCGAAGACTTCCGCGAGTCGAGTGCGGAATCCGAATTCTTGCGTGCGGTCGGCGAAGGCCGGATGGAAGAATTCCTGGAGAGAGATCCGAGCGGCGGCGCGATCCTTTACCGAATAGTGGACGACGTCGTCTACGAACAGCTCACGCGCAAGATCGAGCGCCGGCGCGGGCACCTGCTCTGCGCCGCCTCCCGGAGCAAGCTCACGGCCGAGTGCCACGACCGGCACCAGGACAACGTCGAGGCCGTGCACGCGGACGTGCTGCGGCACGCCGGCGTTCAGATCGCGAACCTCTGCGGCTGGCTCGTACCCCGTCTGACGCCGGTCACGGTCGATGCGCACCGGCGCCGGCGCGGCGAGCGCGGAGCCCTCCAGCGCCCCCGCCTGCCCGCGTGGCTGGTCGTCGCGCTCGACGCGGACCCGTGGCTCACAGAGCTGGCCAGGGAGATCCTCGTCTGGGTCGGGGTTCCCCTGGCGCTGAACACCGGTCTGTGGCCGCTGGGTGCCTGGGCCGACCGGCGCGCCGAGGTTCTGGGCCGGTGGGGCGAGGCCGGCGAGCTCGGGGTCGTCCCCGAGGTGGAGCAGGTGCTGGCCGCGATGCGCACCCGTCCCTCGTGGTACGAGCGGTACGTCGAGACCCCGTTGGGCCGCAAGCAGCCGCCTCTGGTTCCGGCGGCGTGGGTCGGCGAGGACCGTGAGCCCGACCATCTGGAGCTGGGCCGGCCCGAGCTCGCCGCCGACGACCTGCTGGACGAGCTGGCCGCTCTCGCGATCGATGCGGTCCGGGCCAGGGCCGCTGCCGGAGTCGAACTCCGGACAGCGGTCGTGGAGGTCCTCACTGGGGTCTTCGGCGGAGCCGGAAGCCTCGGCACAGGTTCGGACCGCGTGGCGGACGCCGAGGCGGACTTCGTGGCGCGGCTGCTGGACGATCCGGCTGCCGTGGACCGGATCGCCGCGGTCTTCCTCGCCATCGTGGAGGCGCCGGAGGACGGCTCGAGCGACTGAGCGGAACGGTCCGTCAGCACCAGGTGTAGCCGATGGCGCACGGCTGACGGCCATGACCGGCGAGGAGCCGCTATGTCTGAGGAACCCGGAGAGCGCGACGCTCATACCAGCCCGATGCCCGGGATCCCTGACGGCAGCGGTCTGGAGGCGGTGGCCGACGCCGTGCTCGCCCTGTCTGCCGCGACCCCGGGACGCGGCGCGCTCGCCGCGTCCGTTCTGGGCTTCCTAGTGGCCGACGGCGGCCAGGACACCGGTGAATCCTTCCTCGGGCGCGCGAACCGCATGGCCATCCGCTACGAGCTGTTGCTGGCGATCGCCGATCCCGACGCGCTGCGCGACCTGGACTGGCCGCGCGCACGTCTCGGGGCGGTGCTCTGCGTTCTGATGGCCAGGGCGGTGAGCGGGGGCTCCGCGGAAGCGACGCGGGTTCACAGCGAGCTGGATGATCTGGACCGGGAATTCGGCGACGACGCCGCCGCGTCGCGCAGAATCGCCGTCGTCCGCACGTTCGTTGCCCAGAGCCGCGCGTTCCACGACGGCGACGGGTCGCACCCCGCGCAGATGTCGGCGATGGTCGAGCAGCTCATCGGGATTCTGCCGATGGAAGGACCGGACGCCGGTGCGGTCGCAGCGTTCTTGGCCGCATTTGGGAAGCTGGCCGCGGCGCAGCGAGATCCGGTCGCCATGCGTATCGCACTCACGGACCTTCGCGCCGCCGCTGCCCGGCTCCCGGAAGGTCACGCATTGCGCCGTGCCGGCGGCGAGGCGGCCGCGCTCATCGGTCCGCTGCTCGGCATGCTGGAAGGCGATGTCGGCGATCCGACGGAGATGCCGCCTCTTTCACCGGCTCCCGGCAGCGGTCCCGAACCCGACGACGACCTGGCCATGCTGCACCACATAATGCTCGGCTTGAAGCAGGACGGTGCGAGCGATATCCGCAAGGTCTCCGAGGCTATCGAGCACCTCCGCGCGGCGGTGCGGGCCGATGCGCCCACGAAGATGGTACGGATCCTGAGTCTCATCGAGCTCGCACGCCTTCTGGAAGCCCGCAGTGCCCTGACCACGACCATGGCCGATCTCGACGAAGCCGCCCAGATCTCGCGCGCCGCGCGGGACCTGATCGGCGACCATGGAGATCCTCTCTGGTCGACGGTGAACGATCAGCTCGCCCGCATCGAACGGCGCCGCGGGGACACCGGAGCTAGACGCTTCGCCCTGGACTCCTTGCGCAGCACTGCGTGGCAGGTCCTGCTCCAGGACGGCGTCGAGGCCGCGCAACGCGTGGTGCGGGACGCGGCCGGCACGGCCGTCGCCGCGGCGATGCAGGCGCTCGTCGAGCACGATCCCGCCGACGCGGTCCGAGCGCTGGAAGGCGGCCGTGCTCTGATGCTCTTCGCCGCCACCGAGTTCCGCGACGTCGCGCCACGCCTGGCGGAGCTCGGCCACGCCGGGCTCGCCGAGCAGTGGCGAGCGGCCACCTCCCCGACCCGGCCGGGCGGAGTCGGGAGCATGCTCGCCGGTCTGCGGCGCGAGGTGCTCGGCGCCCTGGCCGAGGCTCCCGGGCTCCTGGACCCGCCGGATCTGGGGGAGATCGCCGAGGCGCTGACCGCGCTGGACGCCGACGCCCTGGTCTACCTCGTGGCCGCCGGCCGCGAGCCGGCGGGATGGGCGGTGACGGTCTCGGCCGACGGCCGGCCCGGCTCCCTGATGCTCCCGAAGCTGCGCCTGGAAGGGGAGAACGCCGTACAGCGGTTCCTTGGGACGGTTTCGGGACGAACCTTCGCGGCGAGCGCCGGGCAGGAGCGCGGCGACCGCAACGTCTTCCCGGACGGAGCCGGTCCGACGGCCAGCCTCGTCGACGCTACCTGCGACTGGGCATGGAGTGCGGCGATGGGACCGCTGATCGGGCAGTACCTGCCGACCTTGCCGCAGCCGCCGGCCGGTCGGCCGCACCGGATCTTCCTGGTGGCGATGGGTGAGCTCGCGCTGATCCCGTGGGCGGCGGCCCGGGGGGACACCGGCGGCTACGCGCTTGAACACGTCGCCGTGTCGCAGACCGCGTCGGCCCGCATGCTGTACCGGTCCGCGGCGTTCGCGCCGGTGCAGCCGATCCCCGTCGGCCTGGTGGTCGGCGACCCGGACACCGGCGACATCGGCGTGCCGCTGGTCGCGGCCCGGGCGGAGGCCGAGGCCGTCCACCGGACCTTCTACCGCGAAGGGCTCCATGTCGGCCGACGCACCGACGGGACGGTGTGCCGGGCCGGAGCCGGGACGGTCGCCGAACTCGGCGACTGGCTTTGCGCCGCGCACCCTGGCGAACTCTTGCACTTGGCGTGCCACAACATCACCCGAGGGGACGCGACCGGGAGCACTTCGTACCTGCTTCTCGCCGGCGGCAGCCGGATGTCGGCGCGGGAAGTGCTGGACCTTCTGGCTCTCACCACCGACTGCGGAATCAGCCTCGCAGTCCTGGCTGCTTGCCGTACGGCGTGGTCGATCCACGGCTACGACGAGTCGTACAGCCTCGGTACCGCTTTCCTCGCCGGCGGAGTGCGATCGGTGCTGTCGACGCTGTGGGCCGTGCCGGACGGGACGACGTCGGTCCTGATGTTCATGGTCCACCACTACCTGCGGACGCAGGGGCTCGCGCCGTGGGACGCGCTGCGGCGGGCGCAGCTGTGGCTGTTGGATCCGGGGCGCGAGATCCCGGACACCATGCCGCGCGCCTTGCGCGGCGAGGTCGAGGCAGTCGACATCCCGGATGTGCGGGCCTGGGCCGGATTTGTCCACGGAGGACAGTAAGGGGACTGAGATGAGCCCGGAAACGGAACGTATCAGGGCAGTGCTGCTCGGGCTCGAAGGCCGGGCCAGGGCGATGCCGCTGGTCGATCTCGGAGAGCGGCTGTGGGCCGACTACGTCCGGACGGGCGTGGGTTCCACAGCCGCGCATCCCTTCCTGACGGAGATCGTCGAGGCCATGGAGGAGGCGCGCTGCCACTTCGAGCCGGACGACCCGGTACGGCACCGGGCCACCGTCCTGCTCGGGATAGGCCAGTGCCTGAGCTTCGCCTTTCACGACGGTGCGACCGCCGATGCGGACAGTGGTACAGCTCTGCTCGAGGCGGAGCTCGACGGCGCCGCGACGCTGTCCGGTCTGTCCGCGGTGGCCCGGGTCGCGGTGAGTTTTGCGGCCTTGCGCCGAGTCCAGTTCGTTCTTCAGGAGCCGGACAGACTTGCGGCGCTGCTCGGGCACGGCACGCCGACTGATCTCGCCGAACACCTCGACCGGGCTGACTCCCGCCTGAGTGAGCTGTCTGCGGCCCGGAGCCAGGCGCAACTTGCCGCGGGCGCGGCCGGGATGCGCACCGCCGTTGGCGCGCTGCGGCGGCTTTTGGCCGTGCTCGGCTCGCCGGACCCGACAACCCCCGCCGAGATGATGCCGGAGCTGACGCGGATCTTGAAAGACCTCAAGCAGATCGATCTGGTGGGGATACGGCTCGGCGACGTCCGTGTCGAGGATACGGAGTGGACCACCGACCCCCGAATTCCCTGGCCTGTCGAGCTTTTTCAGGGAGAGCCGGAAACACGTCCGCATGTCGCGCACGTCCGTCCTGTGCTCGCGGTCGACGTCGACGTGCTGCGTCGCAACGTCCGTTACTTGATCGGCGCCGGCCGCGATCCCCATGTCGATGACGATCCTTATGCGACGGCGGTGGGTTTCCTGCAAGCCGAGGAACCGCCCGCATGGGTTGATCGCTTCGTAGCGGCTGCGGCGGCAGTGGTGCATAGCGCCGAAGCGCCGTCCGGCCTCGATCGGTTCCTCCTCGCGGTCGCCCTGCACCTCCGCGGCCGGTGGGACGACGGCGGATGGGACGGTGTCGAGAAGGACGCGCCGGGCGGTACCCCCGACGGTGACGTACAGGCGTCGGTCCGGCATTTGCTGGCCGCGGCCGAAGATATCGTGAGCGAGGACCCCGACGGTGTTCCGGCGCTCGTCTACACCGCAACCCTGTCTCCGGAGGGCACGCTTGCGGAGCTGGGATCCCGGCTGGCGCCGCTGTCCGAGGATCTGCGGGCGGTGGGTGCCAGTGCGTTGCGGTTCGCCGAGCCCGTGCGCGGGCTGTGGTGGAACGCCGTGGAGGGCCGGTTCGAGGCATCGGGTGGCTGGATGCCGGCTGGCTCCGCTGTCCTCCTCGACGGGACGGACGAGATCTCGCAGAATCCCGCGAAGCCGTCGGTCTCCGACCAAGCCGATGACGGTCTCGAGATCCGCGTCGCCCATGTTGCGTCATTGTCACAACTCAGAAGCCTGGCTCATCGCGAGCCGCACACTCCTGGAAACCGCCCGTCTTCGTCGTGAACCCCCGGTGCGACCGGAAGTGGCCCGCGGCCGGAGGGCCTGCTGGAAATCGCCAGCGGCGAGCGGCTCGCCTGGGACGACGGCATCGCCGTCTCAGGCGGCCTGGCAATCCTGCAGCCGGACCACCTCATGCCGTTGGCGGATCGCCTGCTGTCCGCCGGGTTTACCGGCGTCGTCGGCTGGCGCCGCCCGGTCCCCGAATCTCTGGCCGGCGGTCGCCGGCTACCCGGTCCACGCGGAGCTCGACGCCGGGCGCAGCACGGGCGAGGCTGTCCACGAGGTTCGGTGCCGTCTGCGCGACCTCGATCCGGGTCCCCTGCCTCCGCTGATCGCCGCCGCGCCGAACGGGCCGGATCTGGCGATCCGGCCCGTGGTCGTCCCGGCGCGTCCCTAATCCATCTTCAGCAAATCCTTCGCCTCAGCGGGCTTGAACCCCTGAGCGAGCAACTGCTGATACGGACTCGATACCTGGGAACTGAATTTCGCGATCTGCTTGATCGGGTGCACAGTGTAAACATCGACCTTAGGGCCGCCATCACTTGTGATGCAGACGCGATCGTCACACGATGTCCACTGCGGCCAATAGAACGAGGCGCCGAAATACGCATACATCGCGGGTGACCCGTCCTGGGCATCGGTCGGCCACCGATCAGGTCCGAGGGACGTCGTCAACTCTGCGACCGGAGCAGTCGTCGTGGGCTGCGTCGGTGTGGGCGTCGGGATGGGCGACGGCGTCGGCGTCGGCGTCGGCGTGGGCGTCGCGGGTTGGAGCGTGGGCGTGGCGGACGCTGTCGTGGCGGTCGTGGGTGCCGCCGAGGTCGAGGCGGCCGGTGGGGGTACCGTGACAGGCCGAGCCGGAGTCGGCAGTGTGGCCGCGGTGATGAGGAGATCGGCCAGCGCCAGAACGAGCGTGCCGGCCAGCCACCGCGGCAGGATCATGTCCGAACGTGCCGGGTGAGCCGGTTCTGGAATCTTCAGCGACATCTTTAGACGCTCGCCGATGGCATCGAGCCGGGTCGCCAGGGCGTCGGCCTCCGGCCGGCGGTCCGGGTCGCCGTCCAACGCCTCGGCCAGAAGCGGACGGATCCACTCCGGACATTCCGACAGATCCGGTGCCCCGGGTCCGCCGGCGACGGCGGGCATCGGATGCCGCCCGGTCGCTGCGAAGACCATGCTCGCGGCCCACCCGTAGATGTCGGCGGCTGCGGATCCGCAGCCTTCCGGCGCGGCATAGCCCTTGGAGTCCACCGTGCTTCCGTTCCGCAGCTCGAACGGCGTGCGATGCCCCAGTTCGGCGATCCCGCCGATCCCGTGGTCGCGGAGAATGACGGTCTCCGGACAGACGGCTTCGTGAACAGCGTGCCGACCGTGGATCTCCGCGAGCGCAGCGACGGTTCCCCGAGCGGCCTGGAAGAGCTCGTAATCCCGCAACGGCAGGACTCCTTCTCCATGCGGTGCGACCCGCCGGAGGAGGGTCGTGCCCGCGAAGTACTCGGTGACCAGGTAATACAGGTTCCGTATGCGTCCGTCGGCCAGAACCTTCCCCACATACTCGGAGTCGATCGACTTCAGGACGCTCGCCTCGTATTGAAGCCGCTGGATGGCGACGCCGGCGCCGAAATCGCTGCGCTGGTCGATCAGCCGCAGCGTGCCGTGCCGGCCGAGGGCGTCGCGCACCTCGAACCGGTATCCGCCGCGCGCGGTCATGCCGAGCACCTGCCACCCGCCGACGAAGTCGCCGACCCGGGGCACCCGGCGCGGGGCGTCCATGACCCCGGCGCGCATCCGCATGGCGGCGATGAACAGCCCGATCACCACGCCGAAGATCGCGCCGAGCCTCATGCCGGTGTCCGCGCCGGCGGTCCCGTCGCGCACATACCCGAGCAGCGCGTCGACGGCCGCCATGCCGGCGTCGGTCAGACCGGTCACCGCGGCGATCTGCCCGACCACCGCGACCGGTCTCGCGGTCGATTCCCATACCTGTGGCACTGTGCCCCTCCTGCTGGGTGCTCTCGACGTACGCGGGATTCCGGCGCCGCTGTCCGCTCCGGCGGCTACGGCGCCGAATAGGGATTCCCCGTGCGGGATTCTGTGCCGCCGACAGCCGCGCCGGGTGCGAATCAGCGGCCTGAAGGTCTCTGACGGACGAATTCCAGAAGATGCGACTTCGGGGCGGCGGGACATGTGGATCCGGGTGAGTTGCGAGCGGTCCGTCAGACCCTTGGCGCTGATTCATTCACAGGAATTACACGCCCGGGGAGGATCGCCGATGGCCGGGGACCAGCAAGAGGAACATCCGCAATACCGGCGCTGGACGGCCAGGCCCGCCGCCCCCGTGCTGTACGGGGTGCTCGCCCGGCTCTCCGACTGGCTCAACGGACGCCGTGACGCCGAGGGCGGCCTGCCCGACATCCGCGACGCCCGGGAGGGCGGCCCGGCGCACACCCCGTCGGAGCGCCTGCTGCGTGCGCGCGGCGAGGTCCAGAAAGGGCGCGAGGACCTGAAGTTCGCTAAGTGGCGCGCCCAGCGCGGGCACAAGAGAGGTCTGGACAGCTTGAGGCTGCAAGTGAAGGAAGCCGAGGAGCGGCGCGACGCCAAGCTTCAGGAATTCAACGCCATCGAGGTCGAGCTGCCGGCCGCCGCGCTGCGGAGCCGCCGGTCCGGGGAGGTGGGGACCAGCGAGGCGAGGACCAGCGAGGCGGTCGTCGCCAGCCGCCGGACGGCCGAGCACGCGGCCAGGCGCCGCCGCGCCGAGTCCGAGTACCAGAAGGCAGCCGAGGAGGCTGCCGCGGCCCGGGCGGATCTTGAACGGTTCCAGGCCGGGGTCGACCTGGAGCAGAACGTGCTGGAAACCCGCAAGCGGCTGATCGACCGGCATGGCGACCGGCGGAGTGTGTCCTACATGCGAAGTCTGATCCGGTCGCACCGCAACGGGCCGGAGGTCCTTGACGAGCTGGCTCGCCGTCATCAGAACCCTGAGGGGAGTACGAAATGATCGTCAATCGACGGTGGCCGGGCCGGATCCCCGGCCTAGACGCAATACCGGAGTGGGCCGATCCGGCTCGGGTCCTGTCCGCGTCCTTCACGGAGTACTACGACCGCGAAGTGAGGCGCCGCGTGGACCAGCTCGGCAGCGGGGTTGACTTCGGCACCGGCCACGTCCTGGACGGGACCGTCAAGGCCTGGCTGTGCGGCTGGCTGTCGGCCGCGGAGCGCGACTACGAGGGCCGGCGGGAGACCGCCGAACTGGAGGTCGACCGCGCGCGGGCTCGAGTCGAACCGCTCGTCATGGCGCTGCGCACCGACGCCTCGGAGATCGAGGACGCCACGACGGCCCTGGAGGAGGCACGTCAGCGGATCCGAAGCCTGGCTCCCGCCCGGCGGCGCGCTCGGGAAGCAGGGGGACTGTGATGGCGACCTTCACACAGCGGTTGCGGCTGGCAACCGAGTCGCTGTGGGGACGGCACGATACCGCCGCGGTCATGACGTTCCACAAGCCGCCCCGGCTGGCGGTGGACCGCAGAGGCGTGACGGCCGTCGTGATCATTCTCCTCCTGGGGGCGATCGCCGACTACATCGCCTTCGAGCAGGCGATCGGGACCCAGATGAGGGATCTCGGCGACTGGCAGGTGCGGTCTTTGGTGTCGGGAATTATCGGCATCGCCCTGGCTCTGGCACACCAGGGCGGGGTCGCGCTGCGCGACCGGTCGGACAACATCGGCAGGGGACGGGGTGTGATCGCGGCTTGTGTCATCCTCTGTTGGGCCGGCCTCGGCGTCATGGCTTTCGTGATCCGCTGGCGCAAGCCCGCGACGGCATCCAACGGCGGTAGCGTCCTGGGGCAGGCGGCACCGGCCGCCGATCACAGCGGCGGGGCGAGCCCGCTGGTGGTCGCCCTGCTGTTCCTGGCGCTGTACCTCGCCACCGGCGCCCTCACTATCGTCACCGCGTACGTCGAGCATGACGCAGCCCGTACCGACTATCGCAGAGCCCGCAGCCGGTTGATCAAGGCACAGTGGCGGAGCCACCGCAACAACTCCGCGCATGCCCTCGCCGTCGGCGCCCTGGACCGCGCGATCGGGCGCGAAGAGCACGACAAGACGCGGTACAAGGCCCAGGGCACCGCTCTGAAGGCGTTCGCCGCCGAACTCGAAGAGCTCGTGCGGCAGTGCATCGCCGTCCGGCTCCAGGATCCGGCCGCCACCGACGGCCTGTTCCCGCCCCCGTCCGCCGTCTCGGACAAGGCCAAGTCTCGTGGCTCCGGATCCGACGACTTCGATTCTCCCTTTAAGGACGATCCAGACCATGAATGAAATCGTCTCCGAGTCTGTCCGGGACCGCCGGTCCCCGATGTTCCCGCGCGCCATGGCCCTGTGCATGGCGGCGGCGGTGCTGTGCGCCGGGTGCGGGGGCGGGTCGAAGAAGCACTCCGTCGCGCAGGCTTCCCAGCCGTCGAGCGCGTGTGGGGCCGCGGAGAGCGGCGCCCCGGTGGGTTTGGTCCTCGGGCTGCGTGCCAACAGCCCGAAACCGGTGCTCCCCGGTGACTTCGCCGATCAGGTCACCGCGCTGATCACCGCGGCGGCGAAGGCCAAGCCGGCGGCGCCCGTGGTGGTCACCGAACTCGACGGGGTTCCCCATCTGGCGTACGACGAACCCTTCGCCACGACCGCGAAGGGCAGCATCGGGATCAAAACGGAGCGTGACCAGTACGTGTCCTACGTGAACACGGTCGCGTCGTCCTTGAAACCCTCGCAGCCGCAGGCCGACGACCTGATGGCGATCCGCAAGACGACCGATCAGATGAAGCACCGGGGAACCCTGATCGTGGCCGACTCCGGACTCCAGACGTCCGCGCCGCTGGACTTCCGGACCCCGGGGTTGCTGGAAGCCACTCCCGCAGAGATCGCGACGTCCTTGTCGAACAGCGGTGAGCTGCCCGATCTGCACGGGATACGAGTGGTCTTCGTCGGCGTCGGCCAGACGGTGACCCCTCAGCCGGACATCGGTCAACCGCTGATCACGAACCTGAAACACATCTGGCAGACGCTTCTGGTGAAGGCCGGCGCGTGCGACGTCTCCTTCGAGCCGGACGCGAGCCTGGCGGACAGCTCGACGGCGGGTTACCCAGCCGTCGGTCTCGTCCCGTTGCCCGCCCCGCCGAAGCCCGGGCCATTCTGCGGCACGACCGTCTTCGCGGACAGCGGGACCGTCGGTTTCGAACCGGACACGACGCAGTTCCGCGACCCCGCGGCAGCGCACACCACGCTCGCGAACTATGCGGCGACGGTCAAACCGTATCTTCCCGGCGCCACCATAGAGGTCGTCGGGACCACCGCGACGTGGGGAGACGAAGCCGGTCGGCTGAAGCTGTCGGCCGAACGGGCCCAGGCCGTCGTCGACGAACTGGTGACGCTCGGTATCCCGCGCGCCAACCTGAAGCCCGAGGGCGTCGGGACCCACTGGTCGACGCACGTCGACGACGTCACCAAGAACGGCCTGAACCCGGTGCTCGCCGAGCAGAACCGGTCGGTCGTGCTCGTGGGCCACTGCGGCGGCTCGGCCTCCTGATGGTCCACTGGCGTCTCCGCAGCCGCGCGACTCGGCCGTACACGCCGGTCGGAGCGGTCTACTACGGTCCGTTCGCCCGTTTCGCCGACTGGTACCACGGTCGGCGGGACGGGCGGGCGCCGCTCCCGGATCCGGAACTGGTGGAGCGGTCGACCCCGACCCGGGACTACCTCGCCGAGCGGACCCGTGACGCGTACGAGCACGAATACCTGTGGTACGAGCGCGACCGGGCACGCGTGGCCGAGGAGTTGGCCTCGACCTCCATCAGGATCCGGCAGACTCGCGAGCGGGTCACGACCGTACGGGCCGAGCAGCAGCGGAATGTGCTGGAGGATGCCGGCCGGCTCGGCCGGCGCGCCGGCGAGTGGGTGACGGACCCGCGGGTCGTCAAGGGCCGGCGGCGGGCCGAGCAGGCGTGGCGGAACCGGCAGGCCCAGGCGGCGATAGCGGCCGTGGTCGCTGAGGCCGAGGCGTTGGAGGCGCACCGCGCCCGGCTCGAGGACGATCTCGCGCGGCGCGCGGCGGTGGCCCGGGCCCGCGTGACCCGGTTGCGAGAACACTGCTCGCAGCGACTGTCCGCCTACCGCCGCACGCTGCTGCGATACCACCCGGAAACAGGCTGGGCGAGTGTAGTCATCGACGCTGTGCCGCCGGATCTGCCCGGCTGGCTCCCGCCGGCATCGCCGGCGCCGAGCCGTGCCGTCCGGAGGCCGGTGGCCGGTGCGAGAACGGCTTCGCGGCGACCGGGCGCTCTGCGCGACGTGGCGGTCATGGATCTCGCGGCGCTGCCGGGAAGCGCACTGACCTTCGGTTCGGCGGCGTCGGGCCCCGGCCTGCTCGCGGACCCGGCCGTCCCCGGACGCTTCTTCGCCCTTCACTGGCAGGGCGACGCCGGCTACGTGCTGCACGTGCTGGAGAAGGCCGACATCGGTCCGTACGTGGAGGGGCGCGCGGTCACCTCCCGCACGCTGCCGTTGCGGCCCGGCGCCACGATCGGCCTGGCCGGCACCAGCCTGCAGCTGCTGCCCGACGGGCGCGTGGAGCGCGTCACCGACAAGGGGCGCCTGGTCGTCGGCGACCTGAACCATGTGCGCCGTGACGGCAAGAGCCTGCTCACGAACGTCTCCTTCGCTCAACCGGGCGGGACGGTCACCGCTGTCATCGGTCCCTCCGGCGCGGGCAAGACTTCGTTGTTCAGCGCGATTCTCGGCGAGCTCGGCGAGACGGCCAAGGGATCCATCGTCTTCGACGACCGGCCGGTCATCGGGCGGACCGAGGAGATCCGCCACTTGATGGGATTCGTGCCGCAAAGCGAGGACTTCCATCCGGCACTCACGGTCGACCAGGCGCTGACCTTCGCTGATCGGCTCCGGAACTCCTCTCCCGGCGCGCGGGCCAGCCGCGCCGGCCGTGTCCTCGGCATCTGTGAGCGCTTGCACTTGGAGGAAAGACAGCACAAACGTATCCAGACGCTCTCAGGCGGGGAGAGGAAGCGGCTGTCGATCGCGCTCGAGCTGATCAAGCATCCCCGCCTCATCATGCTCGACGAGCCGACATCGGGCCTGGACACCGGTCTGGACGGCGAGGTCATGGAGATCCTGGCGGATGTGGCAGGAACCGGCTGCACCGTCGCGGTGACGACTCACGCCGTCGAGCATCTTGACGCCGCGGACAACGTCCTGGTGGTCGGGCCTGAAGGGCGGGTCGTGTTCTTCGGGCCTCCGGCGGACGTGCTGGGAACGCTCGGGTTCGAAGAAGAGGGTTACAGCGGCCTGATGAACTGGCTGCGAACCGGGGACCTCGCCATGGCCGCGAGTGCCTACGCGGACAGCCCTGCGGCGAAGGAGGCGCGTGACGAAGCCCGCCACGCGATGGCGCAGCAGAATCGGCACATCCGCGCCGGGGGGCCCGGATCCGGACCTCTCGGAGGTGGGAACGCCGAGACGCGTGGTAGGGGATCCGCGCTGGACCGGTTGGGCGCCGGGGTCAGCCGTCTGATCCGGGACGCCGGGCAGCGCGCGGCGCTCCCTCGCGGCCGGAACCTGTGGGCCGAGACCGCGGTGCTCGTCCATCGACAAGCATCCCTCCTCCTTGCCCGGGGCCGTACAGAGCTAGACGCAAGGCTCACCGAGCGCTTCAAGGCGTTGCTGCAGCTTCTCGCGCCTTTCCTCATCGCCGGCGCGGGGGCGGTCTTGGCTGCCTTGGCCGCGGGGAAGGGGGGCCTCCGGTCGTATTCCGCAAGCGGAGGCTCACCCACCGCCGCACTGAGCTTCCTGGTGACGGTGTGCGTTCTGACCGGCCAGGCCCTGACCTACAGCGACATCGTCTCCGAGGTAGGGGTGATCAGGCGGGAGTGCCGGACGGGATGCCGTCCCGTGAGCGTGATCCTCGCCAAGTGGCTCGTGTTCTCGCTCATGGCCGCCGTCCAGGCCGCGTTGGTGACCCTTGTCTTCGTTCTGTGGCGCGGGGCTCCGGTGTCTTCGGTCGCGGTGGGAGGAACCGCGGACCTCTTCATCGGCCTGGCCGCCATGGCCGTCGCAGCGGTCTCGGTGGGTCTGCTGGTCTCGGCCCGTGCGGCCCGGCTCGAGCAAGCCGTCGGGCTGGCCACAGGGGTCGCCCTCATCCAAGTGGCGCTCAACGGGGTGACGATCGGCCTGAAAGGGCCGACGAACTGGATCGGCTACATCGCCCCCTCGCGCTGGGGCATGGCGGCGCTCGCCTCGAGTACGAACCTCAACAGCCTCGCCCGGCCGCCCGCCGGCACCGCGGCCCAGATGAGCGGGCATTCCGACCGAATGTGGGCTCACACGCAAGGTCATTGGCTGGTCGGATTGACGATGCTCGGCCTTTTCTCCGTCCTCTGTGTCATCTTGGCCGTCCTCGCGCTGAAAGTACGACTGCGAAAATCAGAGCGCTGATCGCGGCACTCCGGCTGACAGCAATCGGGTCTAGCGTTGCAAGATTTGGCAGGTTCGTGGGTCTCAGGGTGCTCCTGACTTTGAATGTGTGATGTCGTCGCGGGTCAGGGCGAATGGATGACCAGGCCGGTTTCGGCGAGGCAGCCGGCTCCGCTTGATCAGCGACCAGATGCCCTGGTCGGGTTGATCTCCAGCGTATATTTGGGCAATGCCACCAGGGTCAGCCCGTCGTGTTCGGCGGTGAATTCGATAATCCCGGCCATTCCGCGGGTACGTGCATCGTCCCAGATGACGATCCCGGGGCACGTTGGCCACGCGCCGGCCTTGATTAGCCGGGGGAGCTGTCACGCTGTCGGTTCATCGACCTAGACGATCTTGCGACGGTTTAGACGCCGCGCCCATCGATGACGCTCGGTCTGGCGGTCCAGCCCGGTCCGATGCTCACGGTGGCGTCGCTGTTGGCCCACGCCAGTGACAGATTGCCAGGTGCCGGCGCGGCACCAAGCGCGGCGTCGAGGCCGGCCGCTGCGGTCTGTACGCGGACCACGCTCACGGCGACTCGTCGGTCTGCAAGGCGCGGGCGGCGATGTCGCCGACTTCACTGCGCCGCAGGACGCCAGGTCGGCAGCGGTCGGGTCGTCGCCAGCCTGCACCGTGATGCCAGCGGCGCCGACGGCGGTCCTTAGGCGAAGGGCGGCCTGGCCGGTGCCGTCGATGACGACCGCGGGGTCGGTGAGCGTTCTGTCGACCAGGTCGAACCGGATCGTGGCGGTAATTACCGTCCCGTCGCTGCGCATGGCCGTCAAGGAAATGATTCCGGGCGGCGCGGCACTCACAGCCTCCTAACTTCGATGAGGCGAACTTCGACCGTGGCACTTGGAGCTGATTATCTCCATTGAGCCTGGAACGCCTTCCGCTACGGTGTAGCTTCGTGGCATGTCGCTTCCCATCGCATGGGGTGATGTGGCCACATGGGCCACAGGAGCAGCAGCCACTGTCGGGATAGTTGTCACCATAAGAGCGCAGAGAAAAACAAACGACGCGGCACAGAGACCTGCCGCTGTCGCTGAACGCGAGATCTCGGACCAGCGTCAGGCCGCCGCTGAAACCCGTCAGAGTTTATCGGATGCCGAGCAGCCTTGGCCTCAGCTCGTTCTACAGCGGGGCACCGGTGAGGCCTATCTGTTGCGCAACATAGGTAGCGCTATCGCTATCGGAGTCACAATCGACCGGCGGAACCTGGCGCCCGAGACCGGTAAAACTCCCGCAGGGATAGCATTGCGTCCACAGGAGTCCGCAAAAATGATCTTGCTTGGATCGCTGGGCCGCCCTTTGCCGGATGAGATCTGGGTCACCTGGGACGGTCAAAACACCCCTGTCGCGCTGCCCATGCCCACCTAGTGCGCTGGTTCGGAGATTGCGAGCGAGCTGGCGTTTGGGTGGTTTGATCGCGATAGATTCCGGTGTGACGGTGTGCTGATGACATGCCTGATCCGAGATTGGCGCCACTGATCCTGTCCGAGGCCGAACGGCGGACGTTGGCTGGCGGGGAGTCTCGCCGCTCGACCGCGCAAGGTCTAGCGCTGCGGGCGCGGTTCGTCTTGGCCTGCGCCGTCGGTGAGAACAACACGCAGGTTGCGGCGTGAAGGTCGCCCACTCCACGGTGCGGCGGTGGCGGACCCGGTTCCGGGCCGATCGTCTGGACGGGCTGGTTGACGAGCCGCGTCCGGGGGTGCAGCGCACCTGGGAGCAGGCGCCCGAGGGCGGGACCCACTGGTCGAAACGAGAGCTGGCCGTCCGGGTGCGGATCTCGCCGTCGTCGGTGCTGCGGATCTGGCACGTCTTCGGGCCGCAACCGTGGCGCACCGAGGTCTTCAAGATCTCCCTGGACCCGCTGCTCATCGACAAGATCCGGGACATCGTAGGACTGTATCTGGCCCCGCTGGCCAACGCCGCGGTGTTCGCCGTCGACGAGAAGCCCCAGATCCAAGCCCTGCAACGCACCGCCCAGGTATTACCGATGCTGCCCGGCACCTCCGAGCGGCGCAGCTTCGACTACGGCCGGCACGGCACCCTCGATCTGTTCGCCGCCCTAAACACCGCCACCGGCCAGGTCATCGGCAAACTCTCACTCCCGACGCTGCGCAATTGACTTCCGGGACTTCCTGAACGGCATCGCCCGCCAGGTCGCACCCGACATCCACGTCATCTGCGACAACCTCTCTCCCCACAAGGCGCCGGTGGTGCACTGCTGGCTGCTGGGCCATCGGGCCGTCCACGCTTCCAACTGCACTTCGCCCCCACCTACTCCTCCTGGATCAACCAGGCCGAGCGATGGTTCGCCGAGCTGCTACGCCGGTGCCCGGAACATGAAGTGTTCTGCTCACTGCAAGCTCTCACCACAACCGTGGAAGTCTGGATCGAAATCTGGAACAAGGAAGCCAGATCCTTCATCTGGACCAAGACCGCAGACCAAATCACCGACCGGATCTGCCGCTACTGCTCTCGCATCTCCGAACCAGTTCACTAGTCCCGCGCCACACGAAGACGCGAAGGGCTCGGCGCAGACGGGACTTTCGGCTTGCCGTGCCCAGGCGTGCCCGCCAGTTCAGCCGTATCCCGCGCCGTGCTCCCGCGAGGAATGTCCGTTTCAGGTTCACTGGCCCATCAGCGGCCGTCCTGCTCTGTTCGCGCGGGGAAGGCCCTGAGCCACAGGCGTCAGTGAGCCCGGCATCATCGGAATACAGGCTCCCGTTTCTGGACGCTGTCCCCGAACCGATGCGATTCCGGCGGCGCGTGTGACCCTTGTAGCGGGCGTGTGTGCTGATCGTTAGGCTCTAGGTTTAGGTGTGCCGGGAAGTCTGGTCGGCTCGGGGATTGTCTCCGGTGCCGGTCCAAGGTGCCGGTCCCCGATGAGCCGCATCGAGGTTTGGTTGATGGTGCACGCCGTGGGGATCGTGGTGATGCTGGTGGTGCTCGGCACCGCCGTGGCCACGTTCGCGGGGCGGTGGGGGATTCCGGCGCCGTCGCTGCTGGTGCTCGCCGGGATCGTCGTGGCGCTGGTTCCCGGGGTGCCGGCGATCCATGTGGCCCCGGATGTGATCGCGCTGGTGGTGTTGCCGCCGCTGTTGTACGCCTCGGCCGAGGAGATCTCGGCGCGGGATCTGCGCCGGGTGTGGGTGCCGGTGACCGTGCTGGCGCTGGGTCTGGTGCTGGCGACGGCCGCGGTGATCGCTTCGCTGGCCCTGGCGCTGACGGCGCTGTCCGGGGCGATGGCGTTCGTGCTGGGAGCGGTGCTGGCCTCCACCGATCCGGTGGCGGTCACCGCACTGGGCCGTCGGCTGTCGCTGCCGGCGCGGATCCAGGTGCTGGTGCAGTCCGAGAGCCTGTTCAACGACGCTACCTCGCTGGTGCTGTTCAAGGTGGCGGTCGCGGCGGTCGTGGCCGGCGGGTCGGTGAGCCTCGCCGGGGCGGCGGGACGCTTCCTGCTCCTGGCCGGTGGCGGTATCGCGGTGGGTCTGGCGCTGGCCGCGTCGGTGGCGCTGGTGCGTACGCGCACCACCGATCCGGTGCTGGACACGGTGATCGCCCTGGTCGCCCCCTACGCCGCGTACCTGCTGGCCGAGTCGGTCGACGTGTCGGGGGTGACGGCGGTGGTGGTGGCCGGGGTCGCGGCCGGAAGCCTCGGACACCGGGTCTCCGATGCCCGCACCCGGCTGCATGTGCAGACCGTGTACGCCGTGGTGGTCTTCGGGCTGGAATCCGTGGTGTTCGCGCTGATCGGCCTGGAGTTGCCGACACTGGTACGGGATCTGGGACCGGGGAACTCCTGGTGGCCGGGGCAGGCGGCAGTGCTGGCAGCGGCACTGATCGGAATCAGGATGCTGTGGGTATGGCCGACGACGGCCTGGGCCGGCCCGACCCGCCGGTACCCGACCTGGCCGCTGGTCCGCGTGGTGACCTGGTCCGGAACCCGGGGCGTGATGCCGCTGGCCGCAGCGCTGTCGATCCCCCTGGTCGCCGCCGACGGCACACCGCTGCCAGGCCGGGGACTGGTGCTCGTACTGACCACGGCGGTGGTAGCGGCCACGCTGACCGTGCAGGGCCTGAGTCTGGCCGGCATGGTGAAAACCTCGGGCCTGGCCGTCGCCACAGAGCATGCCGCAGCCAAGGAGCAGGCAGCACTGGCAGCAATGAACGAGGCCGCAGTGGCATATCTAGACGAGCTCGCAGCAGTCGGCGCAGTGAACGCAGTGGCGGTCGAACGACTCCGGCAGCGCTACGCCGAGCGCCTGGACCCCCAGACCGACGCCGGACTCCTGGACGACTTAGCTGCGCTGCGACGGGACGTCCTCAGCGTGCAATCCGAAGAGCTGCGCCGACTGTCCGCGCAAGAGCAGATCTCTGACGGCATGCGCCGCCGCTTGCAAGCCGACCTCGACCGCCGCGAAGCAGGACTGGACGCCTGAGGACGCATCCGCATCCGGGTCTGCCGCGGCCAGCGACTCGTACGCGTCGACGCCGCCGGGCAGGTGTGATCCTGCCCCTTGACACCCTTAGGTCACGTCCCCGATCCTGGAAGGCTGCCCTCGCGGAAGCCACCCGAAGTCGTTCGCGATAAGCAGAGTTTACCTAATCATCACTTATGTACCTCTTAACAGATCAAGGTTCTGATCTCAAACTCAATGATGACCCCCCACGTCATCAAGGAGAGATCAAGACAATGATCGACTCGGCCCTGCTCAAATCCAGATACGGCGCATCGATCGTGGCAGCGGCGACCGCTGCGGCGCTGGTGTGCGCCGGCGCGCTCGTCGTCGTCTCCGGCGGCCACGCGCACGCCGCCACCGCCAAGCACCGGGTGCTGTTCGACGACGCCCACGGCGAGACCGCCGGGAACGCCGACTGGATCATCAGCACCTCGATACCGGATCCGACTAAGCAGAACCCGTCACCGTCGGCGGAGACCGACTGGACCGGGGCGATCTCCTCCTGGGGCGTGGCCCTGCAGAAGACCGGCGACTACCAGCTCGACACGCTGCCCTCCGGCTCGGCCATCACCTACGGCACCTCGTCGGCGACCGACCTGGCCAACTTCGACGAGTTCGTGCTCCCGGAGCCGAACATCGTGCTCAGCACCGCGGAGAAGACCGCGCTGATGAAGTTCGTGCAGAACGGCGGCGGTCTGTTCCTCATCTCCGACCACACCGGCAGCGACCGGAACAACGACGGCTGGGACTCGCCCGCGATCATCAATGACCTGATGACCAACAACTCGGTCGACAAGACCGACCCGTTCGGGTTCAGCGTGGACCTGAAGAACATCGTCAGCGACACCCCCAAGGCCATCAGCGACTCCTCGAACCCGGTCCTGCACGGCACGTTCGGCACCGTCACCGGCAGCGTCATCTACAACGGCACCACCGAGACGCTCAAGCCCGCCGACAACCCGAACGTCAAGGGTCTGCTTTACGCCACCGGCTCCACCGCCGGCAGCACCATCGGCGCGTTCTTCACTACCAGCACCTTCGGCGCCGGCCGGGTCGCGATCTGGGGCGACTCCTCCACGATCGACGACGGCACCGGCCAGTCCGGCAACTCGCTGTTCGACGGCTGGAACGACCCCAAGGGCACCGACGCCCAGCTGGCCCTGAACGCCACCGCCTGGCTCGCCGGCAGCGGAACCACACCGCCCCCGTCCTCATCGAGCAGCACGCCCAGCACCCCGCCCTCCAGCAGCTCCTCAGCACCCTCGTCCTGCACCACAGCCCAAATCCTGGGCAACCCCGGCTTCGAAACCGGCACCGCCACCCCGTGGACCGCGACCTCCGGCATCATCAACAACGACACCACCAGCGAACCGGCCCACACCGGCTCATGGAACGCCTGGCTCGACGGCAACGGCTCCGCGCACACCGACACCCTCGCCCAAACCGTGACCCTGCCGACCGGCTGCAGCAGCTACCGGTTCGGCTTCTGGCTGCACACCGACACCGCCGAGACCAGCACCACCAAGGCCTACGACACCCTGAAGGTCCAGGTCCTCAACAGCTCCGGCACCGTCCTGGCCACACTGGCCACGCTCTCCAACCTGAACGCCTCCACCGGCTACGTCCAGCACACCTACGACCTGTCGGCGTACGCCGGGCAGACCGTGACGCTGAAGTTCACCGGCGCTGAAGACTACGAATACCAAACGTCGTTCGTCCTCGACGACACATCGATCGCCCTCAGCTAACGCTTCAAAGCGTGTTCGGGCCCTGTATTACAGGGCCCGGACACGCTGGGCACGTTGAGGCTTACGGCTGCACCGCCGAGATTTCCTTGACCAGGCGCGAAGACCAGTCGCACCAGACGTATCCGGGAAGGAAAGCTCCGCCGGCTTCGTCGAGGTGTTCCTCGACATAGGGGATCGTGGCGTCGCAGACCTCGATGGCGAAGTCGAAGAAGTGGACGGTGCTCGGCGTGAGGTGGTAGCTCCAACGAGGGTTGTATGGCGCCGTGCGGGACGTGATGCGTCCGATAACGTGCGGCCGGTCCGTTGTTCTGCCTGACAGCAGGTCCCGTGCGTGCTCGATCTCGGTGGGATCGTCCAGCCTCACGACAAACTGCTCGTGGGTGACGTCAGTCATGACGAAGTACGCCGCGTCGCTGTCCTTTGCGCGCGAGGCCGAGGCGGCGGACGCTGGCACAGCGGTGAGGGCGATCATCGCGACAGCGGCGAGTGCGCCGATGGCGGCTTTGAGGGTACGTTGCATGTTTTTTCCTTTATCGGGCGGTATTTCATACGCACCGTACCCGATCGGCGGCCAAAATTGATCTTGCTGGTGGAAGTGTCATCACCCTGCATAAGTGCGATTAGCGTGAGGCTTGTGTGCCGAACCGTGGCACACCTCTCAGTAGGCTGAGCACTATGCGCCGATCCCCGTACACCGACGACGTACAGATCGGTCCGTCGCCGTTCTGGGTCGGCCTCTTCACCGGCATCCCGGCCTTGGCGGCGCTGGGGCCGGCGATCCTGGTTCGGCACGACGGCGGCATCTGGTGGTTCATCGCGGTCGCGTTCGTCCTCATGGGAACGGCGGTCATGCGGAACTGCCTGAGGGTCCGCAGCGCCACCCTTTCGCAGCGCTCTGTGATCCGCTTCAAGGACTTCGACCTGGCGCTGCTGACTGAGGCCCGGCTGTTCCACGCCGCTGGGCGCGGTAACTCCTGGTGGGAGATGCGGCTGCGCGATGCCCGGGGGCGCCGGATGGTCATCCGGCTCAACGGGTTCCGCTCCACCGACCGGCAGCAATTCATGCGGGCGCTGCAGCCGTACCTGGACCGGCCTCAGGCGCAGGTGGAGGGGCCGTTCGCGGAGGCTTCGGCGGGCGGGCTCTGGTGGCCGCGGCGGGGCTGAGCGTCTGTCGGCGGTGTCGTTGCTGCTCGTGGTGACCGCGCGAAGCGTTGGGTGCTGTATGTGGTGCCCGTCGCTCCCGGCTATCGGCGTCGCTACAGATGTCGTTCCGGCAGAAGGCGAGCCGCCTGCACCGGCATCAAAGATCGTCAGCATCCGCCAGCGGTGATCTTGTTCAGGTTGTCTGCGTGCTCGACACGCTACACGGCTCCGCCGCCGCCGCGTAGCGTGTCGAGCTACTGCGCTATCCGGCTCAGCCCAGATGCGCGGTGTCGATGGTGATGTAGTTGCCAGTCATCGGGCTGGAGGTGATGGTGAAATAGCCGGTGTTGCCGTTCAAGTCCAGGTAGCACGTCATCGAGCCGACGCTGATGACAACCTCGCGTACCGGCTGCTTGGCGACCGCATCGCTGCACTGGGCCGCCGTGGGGTTCGTGGCCCCCGTCCATTCCGCCAGCTTCCCGGAGCTGGAGTAGACGAATCCGCCCTGGATGTAGATGGCTTCTGTGTTCGGTCCGGCTAGCACCGGTGGTGTGCGCGAGAAGTCGTATCCGATCGGTTGTGCGCCGGTTTCCGCTTCGGTGAGATGAAACCCCCGCACCAGCTGGGTGGACACACCCGACTTCGAGCTCGACATCGCCCCGCTCGCCACCGCTCCCGTGCCGCCGAGGACGGCCGCGGCAGTCGTCACGGCGATGACCGGGTGCACCGAGGCGAAGGTGAACAGTGGGCCGATGATCGGGATGGAGAACTTCAGATTGGTGTTCTTCTGCGTGGTGTTGACGGTCGAGTTGTCGCCGGCAGTGACAGTCACCGGCGATGAGTCCCGCGCGCTGTGGCGTCCGCTTTTCTGCGGAGGCAGGTAGGTGTTGTGCTGAGTGTTGCCGTCGCCAACTTGCGCGCCTTTGGCCTGACCGATCTTCATGGCTGACTCTCGCCTTCCCCCCGGCTCGCCGTCCCCTCGGCGGGCCCCTAATGGAATGTGTTGTGCTGCGTATTTCCGTCGCCGATCTGCACGCCGCGTGCTTCGCGCAGATCGAGCTGATACTTGCCGGACGTGCTGCCCTCCGGATCGGTCAGAGCCAGCAGGCGCCGCGCGTCGGCTAGCAGCCGCTCGTCGACAGCGCCGGCCACGACAAGCTCGTGCACCAACTCATCGGTGGAACCGCCACTGCCGCCCTCGATCGCCTGGAGCTGCGCCAGCGCTTCGCGCCGACCGGACAGCCGCCGAACGAGCACGTGCTTCAGCGCGCTGTACCCGTCGGACACCGCAGCCGTGGCAGTGTCCCCCAAGCCCGCACTGGCACCGGTGACCAGCGCCTGCACCACCAACGTCGCCGGATCCACCCCAGCACCTCCCCGCCCTCGAGCCCGTCGCAGGGCTCGAACTCCCCCCGGGCAGCGCAAAGCTATCCGGTCTCGGACTTCGCCCGCACCCGTTTGGCATGATTGCCGCAGGTTTGGCTCCGCGGGCGATCAGCTCGTAATGCGGGATCTGTCTGTAGCGGTTTGAAGTGGCCCGGGCGTGGCGGTTTGAAGCGGCCCTGGGCCAGTTGCGCTCGTGGGTGTTTTCCCTGGAGGCGGTCTGGACTGGCCCACCCGGCCTGGCTGACGGGCAAGGCGGACATCGTGTGGCCCGAGCCAGACCGGTGGAAGCCGTTTGAGGGAGTCGGCCCTTGCCCTCCGCCACAACCGTCATCGCCATGGGTGCCGGCAGCCCCGTCAGTGCGGCTGCCGTCGTCACCGTTGCCGGCCGAGCCCGGGCCACACCGATCGGAACCCGGCCGCGGGCAGACCCGCGGCCGCTTCAAGCCGCCACACCCGGGCCACTTCCGCAACAGACAATGGGCCGGACCAAGATGAGCTGGCCCGGCGGCGCATCGACGTGGCGCTGGGTTCGGCAGCTGGACCCGCGGACCAGGGGGTTGCTTGCGGAAACGGGGACACACATGGGGCACAAACAGCGACTGGCAATGATCCACAGCGAGCCACAGTGAGACATCGGCTGCCATGATCCGACCCCGAAAAACCAGCAATGACCTGGCCCTTAAGCGCTGCACCAGCTGCTTAGGGCCAGGCCACTCTGTTATGAAGTGGGGCGTGAGGGGCCCGGTTCCACCGTCTGTGATCAAGGCCCTGAGCTGCCGTTATGCTTCCCAATCGTGCGGCTTCAAGACATGTGGGACACGGATGGGACAAGACGTGGTCTGCGGGGCCAGCGAGCGCTGACTGAGCCTTTGAGTGAGGGTGTTGTAAGCCTGATCAGGCGAGTTCGATTTCGATAGCCAGGACGCCGAGGGCTTCCTTCTCCGGGCTGTAGATCCGGCGCATGTCGACGAGTTGCTGCTCATGTGGACTGTCAGGATTGACCCGCGCGGCGTCCTCGGCGTCGAGCATTTGCTCGAACGAGGTGTAGCGGGCCACGCGCTTAACGCGCGTTAGAACGCTGTCTGTGTCGTAAATAAAGCGGATGTGGTCACCTGTGGTCAGGCTGCGCAACTTGGGGTAATGGACGCGGACCTCGATGGTCTTGCGGCCGGAGGCGACCATGTCGAAGTATCGGCGATACAGGTTCATCTCGTACGTGCAAAACGTGGTATCGGTGGTGGGCCGGGTAGTCATGAAGCGGTCGCTCCCAGAATGCGTAGACGTTGAGACCTGGACGAAGAGGTACATGGTCTGCTTTTCCGGCACTGGCAGGTTGCTTATCGGCTGGCCGTGATGTCTTCTTAGTGCCCGCACCTGAGCCGCCATGGCTAGTTAACGCAGAAATGGCTATTCGCGTACCGGACGGTGGCGCCGACTGCTCGTCGATTGTCGGGCTAGTACGGCGCGGAAGCAGCAGCGCTGCCAGCCGGTGCCCGCACTGACACTGCCCGGCATAGGTGCTACTGAAGCTGGTGTCTGATAAGTGTCGAAGGCTGAAGTCTTCAAAACGGGGTTGATTGGCTGAGTGTTGTCGATGAGCCAGAGCTGGTGCACCCATGCAGGCTGGGCATGTTAGGTCTCACGACCTGCATGGGTGCACCAGGACGCCGGTTCAGTCTCAGTTGCGATGGCCGAGCGCGAGACGACTGCAGGGTTGAGAATACATATATATGCTATGGGCGCCTTTGCGGGGATCTGCGTGCTTGCATCATGACGCCGCTGGCATTGAGCCTGAAGCGAGCCATTGAAATGCTTACGTGATACTTGTGGGCAATGGCTTCTGGGGTTGCCTTGGCGTAAGCCTCGCGAAGTAATAGTGGCCGAGGTAGGAGCAGACAGCCGGCAAGCCAGTTCGCTTCCTCCTCCTGCTCGGGATCGCATGCGAAGAAGGTGTTTCCTCCGATTTTTTGGAGGTCGCGCAGTCGGTGGCCGAGGAGGATGTGGGCGAGTTCGTGAGCGATGTCGCTGTTGGTGCGTCCCGGCTCGCTGAGGGGGTTGTATACGGCGACGGTGTCGCCGTCGGGCATGTTGAAGGTGGCTGCGGAGAATGCTCCTGGTTGGAGTCGTTCAAGTTCTTCCAGGGCTGAGCGATCCACTAGGTCGCTGGCGCTGTACACCCGGACTCCGAGGTTCTCAGCAAGATCGAAGATCTTCAGGGGATCGACGGGCTGGAGGCCAAGCTGTGCGCGCTGCCGTTCGGCCAGGCGCTCGGCCTCGGTTTTGAAACCTCTTCGCACGGTCGGTCCTACCTGTCCTCGGCCGAAGGGGCGCCGCCAGAGCGTGACTCGAGTTTGGCTTGGATGGTTTCCAGCAGCTCGCCCAGCGCGCGAGCGGCCTGCGGGGTGAAGGTACTGGCCGCTCGCAGGTGAACCTGGACGGCGCCAGCCGGCTCGGCCATGGTGTCGTAAAGGTCGCGCACAAGGGCCGCGATCCGTCCCGCGGCGGCGTCGGAGAGATTCGGGTCGCGCGCGAGGTGGTAAGCGATGAGCTCCGGAGTGCTCTCGGTACGTACGCGCGGCGGCTCGAAGAACCGCTCCGGGGGCAGGCCCAACCACTCGACGATGCGTCGGAAGTTGGCGAGGTCGGGCAAGTGTCCCTTCTCGACGCGGGCGAGCGTGTTGAAAGGCACTTCGGATTCTTCGGCCGCTGCGCGGAGACTCAGTCCGCGCTCAGCACGATGGCGCTGTACGAGCCGCTGCAGCGCTGAGATGTCCACTGGGTCGTCCACTGGTCTGGTCTCCCTTCATTGTCATACCGCTCAGTACCGAACCGTATCGTGATCACGGAGAGTGATCGTTCTGGCACCGGGAAAGCTCTTGTACCTCTGCCGGTACATGCCCTACGCTCGGGAACGCAATCCTCGGAATCATGGTCTCTACCTGTGCTTCTTGAGGCCCCAAGTTTTTGTTATCGCTCTCGTAAGGTGAACGCATGACCAGCCGCACATCTTCCGCGTCGAGCCGGGCGCTGCCCGACGTCGCGTTGCCGGGTGTCGCCGACGCCCGGACGCTTCCGGACCGGCAGTTCGCCGATGCGTGGGCGAGCATCGAGTTTCCGGAAGGTGTGAAGGAGCGCCTGCTGCGTACGGTGATCGCCAAGTTCCGGCTGCGCCGGACGGTGCCGTTCGAGACGATGCCGCTGCACGGCGTGGTGTTGTTGACCGGGGTGCCGGGGGTGGGCAAGACGACGGTCGCCCGCGGCCTGGCGGACAAGACGGCCCGGACGCTGCACGGCATCGGCGACTGGGCATTCATCGAGGTCGACCCGCACGCGCTGGCCGGCTCCGCGCTGGGCCGCAGCCAGCGCGCGGTGGAGCAGTTGTTCGGGCAGACGCTGTCCGAGGCTGCTGCGGACGGGCCGCTGGTGGTGCTGCTGGACGAGGTCGAGACCTTGGCGGCTGACCGCTCCGCGCTGTCGATGGAGGCCAACCCGATCGACGTCCACCGTGCGGTCGATGCCGCGCTGGTCGGGATCGACCGGCTGGCCCAGCAGCACCCCGATGTGTTGGTCATCGCGACCAGCAACTTCCCAGGGGGGATCGATCCGGCTCTGACCTCCCGTGCCGACGCGGTCTTTCAGATTCCGCTTCCGGACGCTGTCCTGCGGCGGCGGATCTTGGAGAGTACGGCCGCGGCGGTGGCGGCGGCCTTTCCCGGGGCGCAGTCCTTGTGCGATCCGACCGTGCTGGACGCGGCCGCGCAGTTGTCGGAGGGGATTGACGGGCGCAGGTTGCGCAAGGCGGTGGCTTCGGCCTGCGCCTGGCGGCCCGAGGCGCTCGGCGATCCGGAGAACGTCACCGGCGAGGACCTGCTCGCCGCGCTGCAGGCGATGCGGGTGGAGCGGTGAGTGTGACAGCCCGGCGCGTTGCCTCCGTCCCGGCTAGGACCTCGACTGCGACCTGGCACGCCATCATCGACCTGGTCGCCCCTCTGCAGGGGCCCGCCCGTTCTGTGCTGTCGGCGGCGACGGGGGTGTGCGCGGCAATCATCTCCGAGGAGTACACACGCGACGCCCCGATCATCATCCGCCCAGCATCCGGCCCGCAGATCCGCATCTACACGGTGCACGGCGAAGACGCCCTAGAGGTGCTGCAGGACGAGACGCCGCTGTCGGTGCAGCCGCTGGCCGACCCGCAGTGGACGCTGTCCGTGCCCTGCGGTGTCGACGACATCGACGACTTCGGCCGTGTGCTGGCCGGGGACGGGCGGATCTCGCTTCGGGACCTCACCGCCGTCGCGGAGATCGACAAGTTCGCGGAACCGCAGGTCCGCGGATCGCTGACCGTCAACCTTGAGGAGCTTTCCTAGCCATGGCGACCAGCGTCCGCGTTAACACGACCACGCATGCCGCTACACACGTGGCCACGAACATGATCCGCAGCCTGAAGCAGATCATCCGCGCCGCTGGCCTGGACCCCGCCGGCCTGCTCGGCCAGTGGGCGCTCCTGGAGTCCGGGGTTAGCACATGGCTGCAGTCCGGTCACCTGACCACCCTGGTTATGGAGGTGTTCGATCCGAGCGACCGCACTGTGACGAGCCTGGTCGGGCGGTTCGACTTCACCATCGAATATGACTACGGCGCCGACTCCGACGGCGACCTGTGGCTAGACCCGGACGTGATCGACTACGTCATCCGCAAGAACGGGGCCTACCCCTCGCAGTGCGAGTACGACTTCACCGTCGTGAACAAGCCCGGCCGGCCTGCTGTGCCCGGCTGGGGCAAGGGACAGTTGCGGTCCAGCGATCACCTCACCCGGCGCACTGCCGGCACGGCGATCACGGGCGGCACGATCGGCGCCAGCATCTCCTACTACACCAGGAACAGCTGATGATGAGCATCGAGGACGCGTTCGGCAAGTTCCGAACCCGCCTGGAGACCACCGACCGCGAGAACGCCACCGCCAGCGCCCGCCAGCAGCGCATCCGGGAGCAACTCGCCAGCGACCTGGAGATCGCCGAGGACTTCCTGACCGGTTCCTACCGGCGTCAGACCAAGACCAAGCCGCTGCGCGACATCGACATCATGGTGGTCCTCCGGGACACGAACTTCCTAAACCGCGATCCCGCCGCGATCCTGAAGGAGGTCGTGCAGATCCTCGAGCCCTACTACCCGGGCCGTGTGGTCAGCGACCGCCGCGCGGTGCGCGTCGACTTCGGTGTCGCTAGAGTCACAGACCTGGACGACGAGATCATCTCCTTCGACGTGGTCCCCGCCTTCGCCGACGGCGACAATTACCTGATCCCTGATGACATCCTGGGGGAGTGGATCTCCACAAATCCGCGGATCCACGCCGAGCTGGCGACCCGTGCGAACAAGGACTTCGCCGACCAGTGGAAGCCGCTCATCAAGATGATCAAGAAGTGGAATCAGGAGAGCGGGTCGCCGGTGCAGCCCGGCTTTTTGTTGGAGGTCATGGCCCTCGACATCCTTTCGGGCCCGTGGACCGGGCGCCATCCGTACGAGCTGCGCGGCTTCTTCGCCACCGCCGCCGACCGCATCGACGAGGGCTGGCCGGACCCGGCCGGGCTGGGCCCGGACGTCTCCGACGTCCTTGACAACGATCCGGCGGCGATGGCCGTGTCTCGCCGGGCGCTCGGCGAGGCCGAGGCCGCGTGTACCCGCGCGATCAAGCATGACCAGGCTGGCCGCACCGGCGAGGCACTGGCCGAGTGGCAGCGCCTCTTCGGCTCGTTGTTCGCGAAGTCATGACCGGCCCGCACCGCCCCGTGCCCGTCGGGGCCGGGGCCGATATCAGGACCCGTCAGGACGAAATCGAACACCTTCGTCGGCTGCGCGCCTACAGCCACATGTACAACTCGGCGCAGATGTGGCGACGACTGCGGGCGGCCGGCACGTTGGCCCTGGCTTTGATTGCCCCAGTGGTCGCGGTGTTCGTGCCGTCCTCGACCGACACTCTCGCTGCGGTCGGCGCGGGGTGGCTGGTCATCGGTCGCACCGTGCTGACCCGGCTGGAGCAGCACGCCCGCGGCGACGCCGTGCGCGCGCACGAGCTGTACGACACCAAGCTGTTCCACCTGCCGTGGAACCAATCCCTGGCCGGTAGTCCGCCGTCCCCGGACGACATCGTCCGGGCGGCCGAGCGCGTTCCCGACCACGAGCGCTACCACGACTGGTACAGCATCGACCTGACCGGCGTCGCATGGCCCGGCGACGTGCTGCTATGCCAACGACAGAGCATGGTCTGGAGTCGCAGTGACCACCGCGCCTACGGCAACGCGGTCCTGGCCGCAGGTCTAGGGTGGTTCACCGCCGGCCTCGTCCTGGCCGTGGTCAAAGACCTGTCGCTGTCCGACTATCTGATCAAGATCTTCCTGCCTTGCGCGCCAGCGTTCCTGGACACCTCCGAACTGGCCCACGAGCACCGCCAGCACTCCATCGCCCGCGAACAGACCGAGAACGACATCCGCGAGTTGTGGAATACGTACCGACTCGCTCCGGATAATCTCCCGGTCGGTGAGACCCGTCGGATCCAGGACTCCGCGTTTCAACTGCGTCGCACCGGGCCACGAGTGCCAACCTTCTACTACCGGCTTCGCCGCAGCTCCTCCCAGCACGCCACCGTTACAGCGACTGCCGAACTCATCTGTCCTGAAAACAGCCCTTGAGGTCTGCTCAGGCAGCCAGCGTGGAGCCGGCGCCGTTCGCCCGGGCGGGCCAGAATACCCGAACTGTTTGCTTTTTGTTGGACCGGGGACCGGTTCGGCTGACGATGGAGAATCCAGTGTCCAAAGCGACGACGGCTCCGCCGTCATACATCGAACGGCTCTGCGCCGAGCTCGGCGCGATCCACGCCGACTACCGCGAGGTATTGTCAGCCTCGAAGATCATCAATGTTGATCCCAACCGCGGCCGCAGCAGTGGCCTCGTCGTGTTCATGAACCCGGTGGTGTGGGCGTGGGCGGGCAGCGATCCGGACCTCGACCGGGAGCGGATGGCGCTGTTGCGCAAGGTGCGCGACTGGGAGCCACGCTTCCGACTGCTGTTCCCGCACCCCACGCCAGAGGTGGCCGAACGGCTCGATGTACACATCGGACGGTTGACGCGCTGGCTCATCCGTCCAAAGCGCGACAAGATCCCCGGCAGCCTCACCGCTGCGGCACAAGCGATCGATGCCTCCGTGGAGGAGCTGCTGGCTCTCGTTAAGGTGCTGCCGCCCGACGCGTTCGCCGTGCGGCTCACGGTGGACACCAACACGCTCATCGATAACCCCGACGTCGCTGTGCACACTGCGACGTTGGGCCCGCGGTACATGGTCCACCTGCTGCCCGTGGTGCTGCGGGAGATCGACGGCCTCAAGCGCGCCGGACGCACCGAGCTCCTGCGCGACGGTGCGGCTCGGGCCGACCGTCGGCTCAAGCACCTGCGCTCCAACGGCGACGTCCTGCTCGGGGTCAAGGTCGCAGGCGACGTGCATGCTCTGTTCGAGGTTGTCGAGCCCAGGGGCGACCAGTTGCCGTCCTGGCTCGACTTGGATGTGCCCGACGACCGGTTCGTTGCCTCCAGCCTGCTGGTGCAGTCGGACCACCCCGGGTCGACGCTGTTCGTGGCGACCAGCGATATCAACCTTCAGACGAAACTTTCGCAGGTCGGCCTCCCCTACGTCGAGTTGCCCTAGCAGGGTCACGGGTGGCGACCCGGTGCAGGATGCCAGCGCAGCGCAACTGATCGGTTGGCGCCGCTGGCTAGGCTCGCCGATGTGAACCCCGAAGATGACGAACACCGCGACGCGCTGGCCGCTGCAGCTGACGACCTTGCCAATCTCGAGCTGCTCAACACCGAGTTGGCCGGTCGGGTCGCGCGCCAAGAGGACGCCAACTCTAAGGTCGATACCAAGGTCGCATTCCTGCTGGGGTTTATCGCGACTGCGACGCAGTTTCTGGCCAGCCGGCACCTGCAGCCAGAGTTGGGAGTACTGGCATTCACCTGCTACGCGCTGGCATTCGCTCTGGGCATCCCGGCCTTGGTAATTCGCCCGTACCAGGAGCTAAATCCACGGGCACTGTACGACGGGTACGCGGACAAGACGAAAACCCGGACGTTGCTGGCGCTGTGCAGCCTGCGGGTGAACATCTACGAGGCCAACGACAAGAAGCACGAGGCGAAGTCGGCGTGGTGGTGGTGCAGCCTGACGGCGACCGTGGCGGGCTTGGTCTTTTCTGTCACCGCCATCGTGGATGCTGGTACACATGACCAACTCCGCAGGACCGCCCCCGCCGTCGCCAGCCCAGTCACAGCCACCAGCCCAGTCACAACCCTCGGCGGCGCAGGCACCCGCGCTGGCGCCAGCCTCCACGGTGCGGCCCACCTACACTGACACGTTCTTCGACTCCAGCCTGATCGGCTACGTGAAGAAAAGCGACGACATTCCACGGGAGACGGCGGTGCAGCCTCCGCCCGAGCGGCGGTAGACCTCTGAACTCGGCCATGCGGAGCAGAGGCTGAGCGCCGCAGGCTGACCACCGGGTTACCGCTGAGCGTTTTGGATGCCTACGGTGCCCGGCGCGGCCTCGCGCCGGGAGTTAGGGTGCCAGCGTCGTCGGGATCGAAGCACAAGCCGGAAGCGGCTAGGTGAGGTTTCTCGGACGGACGACCAAGGGATTATGAGTCCCTTGTATTTCGCCCTCTCCTATCGGCTCTGACCAGCGACTAAGCTGTCATGCAGGCGGTTTCGCGGAGGCGCTGTGCCGCGCATTTGCCGCGCCACGCGGCGAGCACTTTTCGCGCGTCCAAGCATTCGCGGTAACCGCGGGATGCCCCCGCACACGCGGGGAGCACCTTCCGGGTCGATTTTCATCAACCAGCATCGTGGGACCAGCCCCGCACACGCGGGGAGCACACGAACTGGATCGGCCCGTTCGACTCCCCAGCAGCGAACCGCTCAGCCGCCACCATCCGGATCTGCTCCCGGAACGCCTGCCGCTCAGGCGTCAGCCCACCTCCTTGCGGATACCTCACGTCATAGACGTACTGCTGAAGCCGAGGTCTGTCAGCCCTCTACGACATCGCCCTTTGAACGTCAGTATGTGCGCCAGATCCGGCGCAAGCTCGGAGTATCCGCGCCAATGATCATTCAGGCTGTGTAACTCGCGGCATCATCGACCCTAACCACGTCGAGATTAGGGCTCATCTTCGTGTCACCAGTTTTGCAATATCTTTTGCGTCAATTGATCGATTGGCGCAAGAAGTCCAATTCGTCTACTCTCTTGATCACTCAACGTCAGCCGTGGATGAGTCAGGACACGATGATGGCAAGCAATTCGAGGTCCAACCGCACCTGCACCTCACCCGGCTACGTGCACCGCGAGATACGTGCGGGTGTTTTTCAATGCGAGGGCAGGACGAAGGAAAACCGCCGCTGCAAGAACGATGTCAGGGGAGCGTGCTTCTGCTGCGACGAGCATGGCGGCGCAGGCCGGCGCTGTTCGCATTATGTGGCGCCATCCACGTTGCTGTATGTGCCGCGGCCCCCGTCGTCAGCTTCGTCCCGCCAGGCTACCGCGTCATCGCAGCGGGCAGAACCGGCCTTCAAGGCTGCGCAGGCGGCCGCTCAGCGGACGGTGGCGACAGCCCAAGCCGCTGCTCACGTTCAGGCGTTCGTGTCTGCCGGATGGCGCGATCAAGCGCGCGAGTACTTCATCGAGAAGATGGGCGACAAGGCATGGTCGACACTTGAAGCACGGTGGCGTGCCAACCGATGCAAGAAGTTCGCCCACGTCGCAGCCGAGATCGAAGCCCGCTACGCCGCTTTCGGCAGGGTTGACGAGATCGATCAGAAGATTCCGGCCATCAGCACGCTCCTGCAACCCTTGAACCCGCTTGTCCAGTATGTACAACAATCAGTGCTCACCCTCCGCACTGCTGGTATCGCAATCTGCGCGGTCCGCGGTCTCCGTCTCCTTGACTGTCAGTGCTTCAAGGACCTGGTCGACAAGTCGTCGCTCGGTCCACATGAGATCACTTGGGTTTTGAACAGCGCTATCAGTAGAGCACCTTCGGTGCACTGACCCGGACCTGCCGGGCAGGCGCGTTGACTGCCAGTTATCCACAGGGCAACCTAGATCCGCGGCTGCTTCAGCCTGCCCGTATAACTCAACCCCGGACGCCGTAGGCGCTCGGGGTTTTCGTGCCTTCGCGTCGCGGCGCCGAGGTCGCAGGATCCTGAGACGCGGCGGTGCGCTATGCCTCGCCTTCGCCCGTGCCTTGACTGCGGAACTCTTCACCTCTACCCGTCGCGTTGCCCGGTCTGCCAGAGTCACTACGAACGCTCCCGTGACGAGTTCCGCGGCGCGGCTTCGGCTCGCGGTTACGGCTACCGCTGGCGACGGCTCACCGCGCGCGTCCTGGCCGAGCATCGCGCGGTCTACGGCAACCTGTGTCCGGGCTGGATGCGCGAGCCACACCGCGCAAAGGTTCTCACCGTCGACCACATCATCCCGCGTGCCGCCGGCGGTAGCGACGAGCGCAGCAACCTTCAAGTGCTGTGCCGGGTGTGCAATTCGACGAAGCACACGCACGTTGACACGGCCTAGCCGTATACCGAGGGCGGGTATATCTCGGCTGGTATACGTGCGCAGGACCCGGCCCCCCCAACCCCAGACACATCGCCGCGAAAGTCCGACCGGGGGTCTGAGCCGATCATGACCACCGGACGCCCGCCGACACCGACCGAGTGCAAGCGCCGGACCGGCAATCCCGGCGAGCGCGCGCTCCCGAACGCCGCCCACTCGCCGCCGCTGCCCACGCTCGCCCTCGATGCGCCCGATCATCTCGGCGACGCGGGCCGCGCCGCGTGGATGCTGCTCGCCGCGGAATGCTCATGGTTGGCGCACACCGACCGCGTCTGCTTGCACACTTTTACAGAGCAGAAAGTCCGACGCCGAGAGCAGGGCGTCGGTGACGGCCTGTGCCGTGGGCCGAGCCATCAGGTAGGCGGTGGCGGCATGTGGCCATGCCCAATTCCACACCCGGCAGTCCTCTACCTGACGGCCGTCGCCGAACAGCGGCCGTAGCCTCACCTTGGCCGCGAACGGGTCCTTCCAGTCATAAACGTTGACCCAGCGGCGCAGACCGACCGGCCAGGGATAGCGACCCGCCGCGTTCGGCGCAGTCCGGGTGCGCAGGACCGAACGGTGGAAGCCGAGCGGCGATCCCAGGCTGATCAGTGTCTGAACGCCCTGAGCTGAGGCCCGGCACAAGGTTTCGTAGGCTGCCACCGATCCGAGTGAATGCCCTATCAAGACCCGGGTGTCGGGCCCGACGCGGTCGGCGATCCGTTGCTGGACCTTCTCCCGGACACGTTGGTCGGCGAGATAGGCGGACACGTGGGTCAGGAAATCCCGGGTCCTGTTGACCCGCCGCCCGCCAAAACGACAGATGAAGTCCTGTTGGACGCCACCGCCGAACGGATCAGCCGGATCTAGCAAGTCCGCGAAACACAAGCACTCGAAATCGAGCACCGGATCTTCCGTCGTTCCAGTGCATCTCATTCCGCGAAGCAGGGCGCCGATCCATTCCTTCTCCACGCTGCGGAACGCATGGGTGCGCGGGTCGTTGCCGACGCCGCAGATTCCGATGATCCGGGCCATGGGTACGTCTCCAATGTTCGGATCCGCGAGTCGGGCTAGGCCCGTCCCGTGACGATGAGGCGGACGTAGGTCAGCGCGACTTCCATAGACATCCAGAAGCGCGCCCCGAGCCCTGGCAGCAGGCCGCGCTTGCGTTCCTTGACGATCTGCTTCACTCCGGGAAGCAGCTGGTTCCCCACCTTCAGGCCAGCCCTGCGCGCGGTCATGTTGAGAGCCGCCTCGATCTGGAATCCGCTGCGGAACCGGTCCGGGACGCTGTTCCACAGTGATCGGGTGAGCACGCGCTCCCCGCTGAGCTTGGCGACCACCGCTCGCAGGGGCCTGATGCGGTATCGAGGTAGCCAGCGCAGCCCGACCATCATGTCGGCGTCGCCGGCTAGTACTGGCGCTACCAGCGACGTCACGGCCTGCGGGGTGAGTCCGACGAGGTCGGCGTCCGCGAAGCAGAGGATGTCGCCCCGTGCGCTCCTGACAGCGAGTTCCATTGCCTCGCCCTTGCCGCCCCGGACGCTGTTGCGGATGCACCGGACGGCCGGAGGCAGCCGTTCGGATGTCCCGTCGGTCGAGCCGTCGTCGACGACGATCACCTCGTCGATCATCCGGCAGCCGAGCAGCGCGATGACGACGCTGTGGATGGTGGCGGCTTCGTTGAACGCCGCGACGATGGCAGATGTTCGGGGGTGTCTCAGCTTCCTGTCTGCCGATTGCGAGTCCTCCGGGGCCGCGGGTTCAAGTCCGCAGCTCAGGATCGGAACATTCATGGCCTTGCCCCTTTGTAAAGGTTTTTCCGGCGGGTGAACGACCTTGCAAAATCAAAGGAAAGCGGCTTTGAAAAGCGCGGAAAAGGGCTTGCGGAGCACCCGTTCAAGGTCGGACAGTGGTGGGCGGCCCACCAGTAAGGGGTCGTACAAGTTCGGACACGGAAATTCGCCGTTCCGAGATGGCGCGAGGGGTGGGTGAATGTCCGACGGAACTGCGATTTCCGGTAAGAGGGAAATCGGGCCGGAGAGTATTTCCACGCGAGCCGAGTTCGGTCGGGCGCTGACGGAGCTGCGTGAGGCGGCGGGCCTGACCATCCGTGACGCCGCCAAGGGATTGGGTCTGCCGTCCAGTACGATCGGCGGCTACCTCACGGGCCGCCACCTGCCGCCGGTGCGGTTCCCGGATCTCCTGCCCGATTTTCTCCGGATGTGCGGTGTCTCGGACCCGTCGGAGATCGAGGAGTGGGTTCGGGCGCTCTGGCGAATACGTCGGGCCAGTGGGCAACGGGCGACGGCTGGCTCACAGTCCCCCTATCGCGGACTGGCTGGCTTCCAACCCGAGCACGCCGCCTGGTTCTACGGCCGCGAGTCGCTGACCGACCTGCTGATCGGCCGGATCCTGGCCGACGAGCCGCCCGACGGCCCGGTGCTCGTCGTCGGCGCGTCCGGCTCGGGCAAGTCCTCGTTGATCCGGGCCGGGCTGATCCCGGCGCTGACCGGAGGCGCGTTTTCCGACGACGAGCATGACGCCTGGAAGGTGGTTTTGCTCACCCCTGGGGACCGGCCGTTGACCGCGCTGGCTCAGAGCCTCACGAACTTGTCGGCGACGAGTGGTGCCGATACCGTCGCGGCTCTACGTACCGATCCTGGGACGTGTCGAGGCCTCGCCCGTGCTGTCACGGACGAGCTGGACGGCCCCGGACTGGTCATCGTGGTCGACCAGTTCGAGGAGGTCTTCACCTCGTGCTCCGACGAGAGCGAGCGTGAGGCGTTCATCGCCGCGCTTTGTTCGGCGGCACGGAACCATTCTGTCGACGACGAGGGCGCGATACCGGCGGCGGCCGGCAGAGTCCAGGTCGTGGTGGGGTTGCGGGCTGACTTCTATCCGCAGGTTCTTCGCCACTCCCAGCTGGCCACGGCTCTGCAAGAAGCGCAAATCGTGGTTGCTCCGATGTCCCGCGAGGACCTGCGCCGAGCGATCATCGAGCCGGCCAGATCGGCCGGTGTGGCGTTCGAACCGGGTCTGGTCGAACTCATCCTCACGGAGATTGCCCCGCCAGGTGCCGATCCGTCCGTGATCGCGCACGACTCCGGTGCGCTGCCGTTGTTGGGTCACGCGTTACTGGCGACTTGGGAACGCCGTCGGCACGGACTCCTTACCGCCGATGAGTATCGTGCGACCGGCGGCATCCATGGGGCCGTCGCGCGAAGCGCCGAGGACGTCTTCACACGTCTTAGCCCGGCGCAGCAGTCGCTGGCTCGGCAACTGTTTCTGCGCCTCGTCCACGTCGCCGATCAGGTAGCTGATACGCGCCGTCGCGTCGCACGGCACGACCTGCTGCCCGGCTCCCCGGACACCGAGATCGACGCCGAGGGACTCCAACCGGTCCTCGACGCGTTCGTCGAGAACCGGCTGATCACCTCTTCGCGGGACACGGTTGAGATCGCGCACGAGGCACTGCTGGTTGCCTGGCCGCGGCTGCGGGCGTGGATCGACGCCGACCGGGCCGGCCTGCGGGTTCACCGGCAACTCGGAGACGCGGCGGCGGCCTGGCGTGACGCCGATCGGGACCCGCACATGCTCTACCGCGGCGTAGCCCTCGCCGCCGCGAAGGAGTGGGCTGACGACCTGACGCACCGTCTGGACCTCTATCCGTTGGAACTCGACTTCCTCGACAGGGCTGTTCGGGCCGAACAGGCCGAACGGCAGGCTCGTCGTCGCAGTACCCTGCGGCTGCGCAGGCTGGTCGCGACTTTGACAGTGTTGGTCGCGGTAGCCGGGCTGCTCGCCGGTTATGCCTTCCAGCAGAGGAACGTCGCCGCGAAGCAACAGGCGGAGGCGACCAGGCAACGCGACTCCGCCATCTCTCGCCAGGTGGCCATCGAGGCGAGCAAGGTGCGGAGCACCGACGTCACGCTCGCCGAACAGCTGGCCATCGCCGCCTTCCGGATATCGCCGACGCCCGACGCCCGCGGCGCCCTGCTCGACTCCTGGTCGACGCCGGCCGCGACACGCGTCTTCACCAAGGCCAGCGTCGTGCAATCGGTCGCGGTCACCAGCGACGCGCGTACGATGGCCACCTCCGGCGCCGGCGGCCTGGTGCAGCTGTGGGGACTGACTGATCCGGGCCGTCCGAAACCGCTCGTTGATCTGCCGACTGGCCACACGTATACGATGTTCTCGCTCGCGTTCAGTCCGGACGGTCGCACCCTGGCCGTGGGCGGCGCGCAAGGCGTGATCCGGGTGTGGAACACAACGGATCCGGCCAGGCCCGTCGCCCTGCCTCCGCCACTGACCGGCACGACCGCCACCGTCTACTCCCTCGCGTTCAGCCCCGACGGCCGGCTGCTGGTCGCCGCTGGCTCCGACGGCTCCGTCCGATTGTGGAACATGGCCGACCCGAGCCGTCCAGAGGCGATCGGGCCGCCGCTCGTTAGCTTCGGCAAGTCCGCGCAGGCGGTAGCCTTCAGCCCGAACGGCCGCGTCCTGGCCGCCGGCAGCAGGGACGGCACCGTACGCCTGTGGCAGGTGACCGGACCGACCTCACCAACGGAGCTCGGCGGCCCGCTGACCGACACGGCTCACGTCGTGTACTCGCTCGCCTTCGGTCCGGACGGTCAGACCTTGGCCGTTGGCAGTTCCGACGGAGTCGTGCAGTTGTGGAACCTCAACGATCCGACGCGGCCCACAACGTCAGGCCAGCCGCTGACCGGACCTGGGAGCTGGGTCAACTCCCTGGTCTTCAGCCCGGACGGGACGCGGCTCGCTGCCGCCGACTCCGACGACCAGGTTTGGCTATGGGACGCGGGAACCCGGCAACTCGTCACCAAACTGCCGCATCCCGCCGCGGTCACTTCAGTGTTCTACCTTCGGGACAATTCGACGCTGGCGACCGGGGACATCGACGGGATCGCCCGCCTGTGGCGACTGCCCGGACCCACCATCGAGCCGATCCCGGGCACGATCTACTCGACCGTGATGGGCCCGCACCATACTCTCGCCGTCGGATCCACGGCCACGGCGTCCCTATGGGACCTGTCCACGCCCCGGACCCCGAAGCTCCGCGGGCCGGCGATCACCTCGCCCACCGGGAAAGCCGCCTTCTCCGGCACCGTGCAGACCAGCCCTGACGGGAACACCATTGCCATTGGCAGCAACGACGGCACGGTCCGGCTGTGGGACATCACCGATCCGCGACATCCCATTCTCCTACCAGCTGTTCTCAACGGCCTTAGCACTCCGGTGGAGACCATCGCCTTCAGCCCCGACGGACACATCATCACCGTCGGCGCCGATGAGGCGACCATCCACCTCTGGAACATCACCGATCTGCGAAATCCCATAGCTCTGCCATCCATCACCGGCCCGACCAACTACGTCTTCTCCCTCGCGTTCAGCCCCAACGGCCGGGTGCTGGCCGCCGGCAGCGCCGACTACGACGTCCGTCTGTGGGACGTCAGCGACCCGGCCCGGGCCGTCTCCCTGGGCCCGGCATTGGCCACGCACACGAACTACGTTTATGCCGTCGTCTTCAGTCCGAACGGCCGCGTGCTCGCCGCGAGCAGCGCGGATGAGACCGTCCAACTGTGGGACGTCACCGACCCGGCCAAGCCGGTCGCACTCGGCCCCGCTCTGACCGGTCCCAACAGCGGAACCTACGCGGCCGCCTTCGGCTCCGGCGGCGGCCTGTTGGCCGCGTCCACGGGTGAGGGCACCGTATGGTTGTGGGACGTCACCGATCCCCGCCGACCCCGCTTCCTGGAGACCCTCGCCGAGCTCAACGGCCCGATCTTCGGAGCCGACCTGGATCCCGAAAGCACGATCCTCGTCGCCGGCAGCAGGACGAAGAACACCATCAAAATCTGGAACACCGATGTAAATCAGACAATTAATGATATCTGCGCCACGGTGGGAGACCCCATCAGCATCGCCGAGTGGAACCGCTACGTCCCCGACACGCCATACGCTCCGCCTTGCCGGTGAGAGCCGTAGCCTTTCACTGCCCGCTCAAGCTCCGCTGGCGCGGCCTGCACTGCGCGCAGGAACACCTGCCGCGCCGCCTGCTGGCGCGGGGTGGTCAGGCGGTTGTAGACGTTTTCGGTGCTGGTGGGAGACTGCGGCCCGGATGCCGCCGGTCTTGCGGTAGGCCTCCACGCTCCGCAGGCCGTGGCGTCGGCGCGCCCAGGTAGCGAGCAGCGCGTATTCGATCAGCGGGAGGCCTCCAGCATCGTGGGCGACTCCCTCGGGACCGGTCGAGGACGGGGCGGCGTCGCGGAGGAGGAGGTCCACCAGGCCGTCCTCGAAGGCGACGCCGGCTGACCGGGCCGGCTCCACGATCGCCCGGCGCAGCTCGTCGCGGGTCATTGGGGCCAACACGATCTGGTTGTGCTGGAGCAGGTGGGCCAGGGGTGGGTGGTCCAGGGCATCGGAGTAGAAATCCGCTCTGAGGCACAAGGCGCCCGTGCGAGGACGTCGCCTCCAGGAACCTCGTTCGCTCGACCGGATCCGTGCATAGTGTGACAGCTCCTCCAGCTACTCCAGCTCCTCCAGCTGATCCACGATGAGCAGCACACCGTCGGCAGTCGGTTCTGGACAGCGGGATGCCAGCGCGGCCAGGGGTTCGCTGCCTGGGGCCATCACGATCGGCGTCCATGTGTCCTGGTCCTCGTTGGCCGCGGAGCCGGCCAGCGGGGACGACGCTGGCCCGCAACACGGACGGTCCGACCACGATCACCGTGCCGGTCGTGACCAGCCGCTGAACCGGCGCGGCGGCGACCGCCTCCCGGCTGTGGAACCACGCGGCGTATTTGAGCTCGAAGGTGGCCAGCCCGCGGTACGGGGCCTCGTCGGTGTCTGCGCGGCGGGCAGAGACTCCCCGCCGGAACCCGCCACAGGGCTTGCACCCATCGGTCGATCTCGTCGCGGTCGGTGACGCCGCAGGCCCGCACCAGATCCGGCAGCAGGTCGGGAAACCGGAGCGACGGCAGGTGCCGTCCGACCAGGTAGCCGCCGACGGTGCTGATCGGGAGCTTCAGTTCTTTCGCGACGTCGCGCACTGTCAACCCGGCGGCTTCGCGCAACAGAGTCAGCTGCGCGCCGAACCCCTGACGCGTCCTGATTCCACGCGGGTCCGGCTGCCCGGCCATCTGGCTCCCCCGAACGGTCCTGACCTAGCACGATGCACTGTCCGGACTTGTACGACTTTCCAGCGGCCTCCTCGCCTCACTGTCCGGCGTTGTCCGGGTGTCGCGCAACCCCTTCTTGAGTCGGTATCTGAGGCCGTATTCATTTCGCAGGGGCCCGGCCGGATGGAGGGGAGCCGGTCCCCAGCCCACACCGATCGAGAGGGGACAGAACATGAAGAGCACCAAGACCCGTCAACGCCTGATCCGAGGCACGGGCGTCGCGGCCCTGGCCGGCGGACTGCTGGTCGCCGCAGGGCCGGCGCAGGCCGCCACCGTCATCGGGCCGATCAACATCTCAGCGCAGTGCCGGGCGCAGTACGGCCCATCATCGTCCGCCATCGTCCTCGACAGCGGCAACCCATACTCGTGGCGCTGTGCGTACAGCGGCTACCAGTACGGCGTCAACCTGGACAGCGCATGCATCAACCAGTACGGCGGCGGCGCCTTCTCCATCGCGCTCGACGTGCACAACGCCTACTCGTGGCGCTGCGCACGTTGATGACGACGTCCCCCGGCAGCGCGCACCGCCGGTAGGGAACGCCCACGCGGCTCCCCCTAGACATCACGCGCCCGGCCCCAGATTCCTGGGGCCGGGCGCGTGATGTCTAGGGGCTTTGGTCAATGGCACACGTTACCCCGGGGTAGATGGAATTTCCCTCTGTCGTCCGGAGGGGTTGAGCTCCTGGTCAGGGGGTGCTGATCGTTGTCAGGGCTCGGTGTATTCGGGTGGGTTGAATGGGTGGCGGGGTCGGGGCCGCGTGAGCGGCCAGCGGGGTTTTGGTGGCCGGCCGGTGAGGTCTTCGGCGTTCCAGTAGGCGGCTTCGTACTCGTCCGGGGATTGCTAGCCGAGTCGTTTCTGGATGCGGCGGGTGCTGTCGAAGCTGTCGATGTATATGCGAACAGCTCGCAGTCGGCGTCGGCCCGGGTGGGCAGCTCACGGCGGCAGATCCGCTCGGTTTTGATGACGCTCCACATGCTCTCCGGGAGTGCGTTGTTCCGTGTCGTCGACTACGACGGTTTCCGCTGCTGAAGGTGGATGTGTGCGGGTGACGCACCCGTTCCATCCGTTGTTCGGGCAGGCGCTGGTGTTCGTGGCGCGGATGAACTGCTGGCGCGGTGACGTCGTGTACTGGCTCGATGAGCAGGGCCGTCGCTGGTCGATTCCGGCTGGCTGGACGGATGTGGTGCCGGATGGCCCGTTCGCGGCGGCTGCGGCGGGGCGGTGCCCGTACCGGCTTGAGGATCTGGTGGCGCTGGCCGGCCTGGTGGATGGGCGTCGTGACGGCGACGATCGTGTGCGGGGGTCTGCGCCGCAGGTGTCGCCGGATAACGCCGTGCCATCGTGCGCCACCGGCGCGCTGGGGCGCTTGTCGGTGCTCTGAACTGCTCTGATGTCCCTGCGTGACCGTCGCGGCACTGTCCGGGCCTGACGACCGACAGGCCGGGCCGAGGCCTGGCCTGTCGGAATCCACCGGTCAGCGGCTCGTGCTCGACCCAACGTAGGCGCGTAGGTCGGTGTGTTTGGTCGGCCCTATGGCCGACTCGCCGGTGCGGCGTCCTTGTTCGTCGGCCAGCCAGCGAAGAGATCGAGGTAGATGAGGGCGTCGGCCTTCTTGTCGGCCGTTGTGAAGGCCTGCAGATAGTCCTCAGGGATCTCAAGCTTGTGCCCTGTCCACCAACCCCATGGCTGCGCCCGCATGATAACGGCCTCCACGAATCCGAGTTCTGGTTCGTAGAATGCCATCGTCTCATTCAAGCGAACAGTCATGCGGTGACGAGCCCGGGCTTCAACCGGGTGCAGCTGCGCCGATTCAAAGTAGAACGCGATCCTCGCCGAACCAGTCTTGGACGACGGGCTCCGCCCCTTCGGGGAGATCGCCTAGGAACACGACGGCGAGTCGATTGCGGGCGCGCGAGCAGCAGACGTAGAACATGTTCCGTGACCGTTCGGTACGCTCGGGTTTGTCGATGCCGGCGATCATTTTGCCCATGTTGAACTGGTTCCAGGCGGTGTCGTCGACGACCACGAGGACATCGTCGAACTCGGCGCCCTTGACCGAGTGCTGGGTGGAGTAGGGCGTCTGGTCTTCGCGGAACTGCGCAAAGTTGGCCCACTGCTGGTACGGAACAGCGCGCAGTGCCTCGCAGAAGGTCGCGTGCCTCTGGTCTCGCTCGCCGAGCTCGGTACGGCCGATGAGCGATTCCAGTTCGCGCACTTTCGGCGTCTTGAAGACGAGGCGGCGGCCGTGCGCGCAATCGGCGACCTCTCCGATGCTTCCGCCTGCGCACAGCTCTGCTAGCTTTTGAAGCCCATGCGTGATTTCGCGCTTCTGACGGTGACGAGTGATGAGGACGTCGCCGTCACCCAGGTGTTCCAACAACGCTGCCTGGTCGTCAGCCTCGTGGGCTCGCCGGACCGCATCGATTCTCTGAAGCAGTTGGGCATAGGGCTCGCTACCTTCGAGGAGGTCGTCGCGGCCACTGCGGCCACGGTTGGCGTAGAGCTTGTCGAGGTCCGGATAGCCCAAAGAACCGGCGATCAGGCGGTGTGTCAGGTACAGATGTTTGGTGCTGTCTATCTGCCAGCCGCGGTTTGTGAGCATCCGGTGGGCGGCAGCAAGGCGCTCATTCGGGCCCGAGAAGCGGGTTTCTGCGAACAGCCATGCTTCCCCCTCCCGCTCTGGGCCGGCCACTATCTGGGGCAGTTCCGGGCGGATCTTGTTGAGGAGCGCTACTACCGCGTGGGAGCTGCGGAAGTTCTCGTGCTTGGTGATAGTTTCGAGCCTTTCGGTGACGACAGTGCCGATCCCGGCCTGGAAGATCTTTTGCATCGAGTCGCCGAATAGGCCGACCACAAACTTGCCCTCGCGTCCGGGCCAGAAGATGCTCAAGCAACACCTGGACTGTCTCAGGGAAGGTGTCCTGGTACTCGTCGACGAAGATGTATGGGTACTGGTCGGTGATGATTCGTGCGAGCCTCGGATGCGAGGAGATCAGCTGATGCGAGAGCTCGATCACATCTTGGTGGGTGATGACGCCCTCGCTGTATCTACGTCCTCTGTCACCGTAGGTGATCTCCACATCGGCGGTGAGAGCGTCCTCGAGTCCGTCTACGGGGACTCTCGCCCTTCGGTTGTAGTCGATCAGGGCCTGGCGTAGCTGAGCCTGATACGGCCGGACGACCGACCACAGAAACTCGTGAATCGTGCTGACATGGACAAGCGGATCTTGGGCTACGCGGCGATGTATCTCGTTTTTGGCGGCGTTGGTGTAGGTGATGCAGGCGATCGAGCGACCTGACTGCTCGAGTTCACGCCGCTGTGTACTGAGAAGATGCCGAAGCGCGTAGACGAGTGAGTAGGTCTTCCCGGACCCGGCGCCCGCCTCCAGTTTGAAGCTCCGCCGGGCATCCAGACTCTCAATCAGCTGATCCAGCGTGTCTACTCCAGCCACCGCAATCCTTCGTCGATGTATCGCGGAACGCTCCAGCCGTCGAGGCGGAGGACGTCGAACGCGAAACCAGTCTTCTCGCCGTGAAGCCCGTCGGCGATCTTGTAGGCGCTTTCGGCGATCATCTCCGCCGAGGGGGAGTCTGTGTCTGCGATGAAGGCCTTGCGCGTGGACAGGCCGGCGAGTTCGGCAGCCAAGATGTGTGCGTTGGCGAGGATGAAGGCATCTTCGAAGCTGCGACCGACCGGACCACCGCTTTGCTCCGGCACCTGGTAGGCCACTCGGACGTGTCCTTTAGTCTTGGCGGCGTCGTCGATTTCGAGAAGTGTGGCGATGTCCCTTTCTGCGGGAAGCCAACTCTTCAACGTCGCGTTGGTCGTGACTGCTCCTGCGGTGCTGGGCTCGCATGCTTTGTGATGGCCTTCCAGGGTTCCCGAGTCCAGATCCGTGATGACGAGTGTCTGGACCGAGAGGAAGCTCAGAAGCTCTCTGAACTTGAGTGCGTAGGCGCCGCCGACCTCGATGACCGAGAGGTATTTGTGGGCGAGCGTGGGTGCGCATCGTTTGATCATCTCGGGCAGCAGTAGACGTTCGACGGTTCCTTCGACGAGGATGATCTTGTCTGCGAAGAACATGTCGCACGGGCGAAGCTCCATGTACTGCTGAAGGAATCGAAGCGCGTCCTGGCCGTCAGTCGTGGCTCCGGCGAGCTGCTGAAACGTCTGCAAGTCCCGTACTCGTGCGCCTGGATCCCATCGATCGAAATACCTCACGCACTCGAAACCGCTCTTCATCATGATGTGCGGTGAATGAGTGGTGACGATTACCTGGACGTTCCAGCCGTCTTTGGTCCTGAGGAAGTCTCGGATGTTCGCGATGAACGCCTCTTGCATCTGGGGATGAAGATGGGCCTCCGGCTCCTCGATGAAGAGCAGTTGAATCGCCGGCCGCGGCACCGCGCGTCGGTGAGTCTCGTAGAAGTCGACGATCCGCACGATCGTGAAAATCAGCTTGCTGTAGCCGAGGCCATGGTGGCCCTCGGGCAGCGCCATGTCGCCAGTCTCGGCGGGGTACTCGATGCGGGTGCTGCCCCGGAAGACCGAGGTGGCGTCAAACTTGGTGACAACTTTGGGTACTCGGACCGGCTCGATGTTTCCGACGCCGAACCGGTTCAAGTCGTCGAATATGGGTGTGAAGAGCGCTGCGAAACTCTTGTCCACCCGTTGCGAGGCGGTCAGCAGGGCTGCATCGATCCCATCGATGTTGTGGTTCCTCTCCGCGTCCTCGCTGTGGGCCCTGTGAAAGTCTTCGAAGCTCTTGGAAAGATTCCTGGTGCGGTCCGTGCCGGAGTCGTCGAGTTTGTTCTGTGCGTAGATGAACTGCACAGATAGAACGTTGTCGATCACCGACTTCTTGATCGGCCTTCGTGCCGGCGGGTTCCCTCGCACTGAGACGGCGTAAAAGGACGTCTTGAAGAATTTGAGGAAGTTGGAGCGAAGCCACCGGTGTTCAACGAATAATTCCTGGTGGCTGGCGGCCGTATGGTACTCCGCGAGGAAGTTCTCGGGCTGATCTGCCTCCAACACGGCTTCAATGACGACGTCGCGGCACTCTTCGTCGAGATCGAGAATCATCCCAGACAGGGCGGCCAGGTTCTCCTTCTCGTCGTATGTGACAGTCAGCTGCAGCGTCATCTGCGGCAGCAGGCCCACGGCTGCGGCGTGCAGATCGGATTCCGGGTCGATACCATCCGCCGGCTCTTCGTGTTCGGCCTTCGCCCACCATTCGTGTGCCTGCTTGATGTCCGCGATCCGCGCGGCTGGAAAGTCTTCGAGCACGAAGGTGCAGTCCTCGTCCCCGAAGAACTTGTCGAACACGTTGACGAGAGACGTCTTGCCGCTGTTGTTGCGCCCGACAATCAGCGTCGCGATCTCATCGATTCCGACCTCGATATCCTCCAGGAGCCGAAAGTTTTTGATCTTGATGCTGGTTAGACGCATACGTCGCACGCTCCATGGTGAATCGCCGTCGATGATCCCTGAACCATTTTGGTCCGCGAGCCAGTATCGGGCTCTCCGGTGGAGATGCGTTGGCAAATAGAGGGAAAACATGGAGGGCCTGATGGCGTAGTCAGCGCGCACAACTCCGAGACGTTGTCCGCGTTGTCGGCTCATCGGGCAGGATGCCGACTGAGCGGCCGAGACGCTGACGCACAATGTCTCGTACCAGACGCAGGCAATGGCCAAAAGCATATGACAGCCCTTTGGTATCGGCTGGTTCGCCTGTCTGCGTGTGGTCGCGGTGTCTTTGACCTCAGCAACGACAACTCCACTGTCAGGCAGGTGGCCAACCCCTGGACGTTCTCTGCATCGGAGTGCTGCGATGCGCGGCCGCGGGGGCCATTGCGTTATTGGATCTGGTTGAGGTCGGTCCTGACACCGACCGGGATCTGGTGCGAGGAGGCGTGGATCACCACTGCCGCCCAGACCAGCACTCTGGCGTTCATCGTCGCCCTGCGGCCGGACTCCCTGGCGCCGACGCTGGCCGTGCAGATGGCCGCGACCTTCCAACGCCAGTCCGGCGGCTGGCTGGTCCTGAACATCGTTACCGGCAGCGACGAGCAGGAGCAGCGCCGGTACGGCCGCCGGCTGGGCCACGACCGGCGTTACGAGCGCATTGAAGCGCCCCGGGTTCAGACCATGGCGACGGCTTTGACAGCCAGGTCAGGGATGCCCTGACCTGGCTGTCAAACGGAAGAGCATGGCACCATCCCAGTACGGTTCATGCTCATGGCGCCCACCACAGTGGGCGCTGGGGACAAGCTGCTCAGGCCGCGAACCAGCCGCGCGCGAGATCGGCGGTACTGTGCCGGAAGGCCATGAGCACATCGGTGAAGGCCGGCGGCGGACAGTAGCGGTGGTCGCGGACGTAGTGCGCGATGAGCGTGGGAGCGGCGAAGACCGACGCGTCGGCGGCGGGGACGCGGATCTCGCTGCTGCCCAGCGGGATCGTGCGGCCACGATGAACGAACTCGAGCTGCGCGTCGGCTTTCTTGGCCGGGCAGTACTCGCAGCGGTGGAAGCCGCGCGTGACGTTTACCGCCTGTGCCGCGATCACGTCGATGAGCGCGTCGATGACGTCGTGGGAGCTCTGGCCGGTGGGAAACCGCGTCCTGCGGACGAAGCGGCGATGTCCGCCCAACCAGCCGACGCTGACTCGCGACGCGGTGGGCTCGACCACTGGGAACGGCGGGCTGGAGCGGTCAATGCGGTCGTGCAGGGACACGACGTCGGGTCCGTCGCGGTAGCCGTAGGCGGTCAGGTCCTCGAAGTACAACGGATTAGGAGCCTGCCGCTTGATACTTCTGCAGCGCGGCCGCGGCGAGTTGCGGAAGGTAGCGGCTGCCGCCGGGATCGCTGCCCTCCTCGAAGACGGCCACCAAACCCGTCCCGATCCTGACCAGCACGGTGTCGCACTCCAGCACATCAGAGGCGGTCGTCATGCTGCAACTGACGTGTGCACTGTCGTCGCCCAGCCGCGGACCCGGAGCCACCGCGTAGCGGAAGACCTCCTTGTCGCCGCCGATGCCCGACGTGTTGACGATTGGGCAGTGGCCGATGAGGGCTCTTACCTCGGTCATGACCTGTGAGGCGGTGCCGTCGTTGTACGTCCTGAGTACTTCGCCGCCTACCCAGAAGTGGTCGGGGTCCGTGTCATTGCTGAGCGTGGCCGAGGCCATGGCCGACGGTGGCTTCCCGACGACCTGTCGCACTGACAGCAGCGGGATGATGGCGTCCGAACACGGCACCGTGGCGCTCGGGCTCGGGGTCTCCGGATCCTTCACCTCGGTCGTTGAGATCCTCACGGAGAACCCGGTCGGTGCCGAGCCCACGTTCAGCAGGCGTGCGGACAGCGTCGCGGAGTAGCCGCGCCCACCATTGGTCTGGACCGCGGCCGACTCCGAATAGGACGGGGACGTCGGCGCTTTCACGGCGGCCGGGCTCGTCGGCTGGCCGATGATGGCGGCGGCTTTGCCCGCCGACCCGTCCGTCGGATGAGACCCCGAAGTACCGCACCCGGCTACGACCCCGACAGCTGCCATGGCGAGCAGGCAGCGCACCCCCATAATTTTCACGAAGGCAAGGTACAGGTCAACGCACCGACGGTGCCTCTTGCCCTGCGGAGCGCCGAGCAGCACACCCGGGACCGCGCAGGTGAAGTCACGGGGCGGCGGCAGGTCCTGTCCCGTCTCGGGGTTGATCACGATCAATCTGTATCCGCAACTGCGGCCAAAGGGCCGATGGCTGTCAACGGCTATGAAGATCCCCAGGTGGGCGGTCGTGTGATGTCAGGGCTGGCGGACACCGGAAGTTCATCTGTCGCTGATCTGTGCTCTTCGCGCTGTGGAGGTGGAGCGCATACGACTGCCGAACATGAGGCTGCGGTTGCGTGCTGTCCGCGCTGCGGAGGTGGAGCGATTGTGTGGGAGCGGTGCTCAGAGCCTATGGGCGTTGTACGCGATGAGGTTCGGGCGTGGCTGCCGTGAGCTGTTTGGTCGCAGCCGACGGACAGCGCTCGCGATAGGTGACGAGCGCAGTGCAAGGAAACACAAATCAACAGGGGTCGTATCTGCGACCATTAACTAAGAGCTTTGATCCAGCAGGGCCTTGACGTTTGGAGCCTTCGCGGATGCGTTTCGGTGGGCGGATACCGAGCGCGACGCGTTGTCGCTGGTGCTGTCGGGCTGTTGCTTGGGGCCGCGTCTCGCTTTTGTGATCGATTCGAATCGATGGATTGGTTGATCCGGAACGGTAGCACCGGGGAGCGCAGCTGTGAAGAGCCCGTAACAAGCGATGAACGAGAGGGATTGTCGGATCGAAACCTATCGATCATCTAGAGCGGTTGGATACATCGTCGTGGAAGCCGACACCAGTGGCGCCTGCCTCGGAGTTCGTGGCCGTGTTCGACCCTCCGTAACCACCAAAGGCGACTCCGCCGGCTCTGGCCGTGTGTCCCTGGGCTCGGACGCGGGGAGAGGAGGCTTCCCCCGCACCTGGGATAGGCGTGGATGCCAACTAAAAGGGACTAGATCAAACACTGATTCGCACAAAATCCTTGACTACCAATCAGAGGGCTCCTAGAGTCGCCGACTGCAAGCCAGCCAAGCTGATGCCCTCGCCGCCGCTTACGGCCAACGAGCCCATCCACGATCTCCACGCCTGGCTGGTCGACTCCCGCATGCAGCCCGCCTGTTGGCGGGCGCCTGTCTCGACTGGAGGAAGAAGTTGGACACAAACGCGCCTCGCCGGCGGAGGCTGCCGATGACGATCGCGCTAGCCTTCGCCCTGTTGATCGGGTCGGTTGGCCTGACCTCCATGGCCGCTTCCCCCGCCTACGCCACCACGTCGCAGTTCCATGGGGTGAACTGGGCCGATCCGGACGACAACTTCATCACCGGCCCGAACATCCCAGTCGGGCTGTCGGCGTCGGACAACTACGCGACCGTGTACGCGAAGTCCACGGCGATCCTCAAGGGCTTCCAGGCCATCGGGGCCAACACGGTGCGCATGGGGATCAACGCCGCGACGACCTCCGGATCATGGTGGAACAGCTACACGGCGGCCCTGGACGCCGCAAGCGACTTGGGTATGAACGTCGTCATCGCTCCGTGGCTCCAGAACGGCAAGGTCAGCGACACGGCGTCGTTCTACGCCATGTGGAACACGGTCATCAACAAGTACGGGTCGAAGAGCAACTTCTACTTCGACATCATGAACGAGCCCTACGCGTACAGCGCCACCGACCTGACCAACTTCGAGGCTGACTGGCTTGCGCACTACCCCAATCTGCCGCGGGGCCGCGTGATAGTCCCGGGCACTTGGGACGACGAGTCCCTGTGTGCTGAAGGAGCTGATTCCCGACTCGCGGGGACCTTGCTGTCCATCCACATCTACGGCATGTTCGGGAACTCGCACACGACCGAGGCTGCTTGGGTCACGAACTTCGAGAACAACATGTGCGGCTACGCGAGTCGCGCTGTGCTGACGGAGTTCGGAGTGGCGATGAACACCGGCGCCTATTACGACGGTGCCAGAGACGGCAACAATGATGTCTCCTACCTGTACGGGATCACCGATACGGTCCGCAAGCTGGGCATAGGATCCATCCTCTGGACGGGCGTGAAGCAGGCCGACCAGAGCGTGGGTCCAGGGCCGTGCGAGAACGCATCCTGCGCGATCACCTCGGTCAGCGGGAGCGGAACGAACCTCTCGCTGAGCGTGACCAACCGGTCTGGTCTCGACAGGATCCAGTACGGATGGGGAGGCGGAAACTCCGGCGCCGTCAGTACCGCGGTGCTTCGAGCAACCGCATCCAACCGGTGCCTGGATGTGCCGAACGCCTCCACCACCAACGGCACTCAAACTGAGATCTGGGACTGCAACGGCGGCAGCAACCAGTCCTGGACGTTGAATTCTGCCAAGTCCCTTGTCGTCTACGGCAACAAGTGCCTCGATGCCGCCAACGCTGGTACTGCGCCCGGCACACCGGTCATCATCTGGGACTGCAACGGCGGCACGAACCAACAGTGGACGATGAATAGCAACGGCACTGTCACCGCTGTTCAGTCCGGTCTCTGCCTCGACGTCACCAAGGGCGGAACCTCTAACGGCACAGCGATCGAGCTGTGGACCTGCAACGGCGGCAGCAATCAGAAGTGGGCGCGCCAGTAATACAGCCCGCCGGCGACAAGCGCTGGAAAAGCAGCAAATCCTGGTGCTGATGGCATCTCGACTGAAACCGAATCTGTCATGCATGTCAGCGTCACGGGGACCGACCACAGGCACCCCGTCGAAGCGCCACGCGGGATCCGCGCAAGGCACACACGGCGCGGCCAGCGTGGACCGCAGGCACACCGGCCCGGATGTGTCCTCGAAACTCATCCGATCACAGCCCTGTACCGCAGCGGCTGCTGGATATGGAGAGACCCTCAGCCCATCGGCGAGTCTTGCTGGTTCGCCGATGGGCCGAGCAAAGCCGGCACCACTCTCGCCCCGATCCGGCGGGTCCCTGCAGCCGAGGCTCGCAGGCTGACTTCCGCGACCGAATCGATCGCCCGGCAAGCCATTGCTGCTACCACCTGCGCGCTCTCAACACTCATTCGAACGTTTGAGGAGACAACGTGTCATCTAGTTCCAACGACGCTGCACCCTGGTCGCGCCGTCAATTCCTTACAACCGCAAGCGTTACTGCCGCCGTCGGGCTCATCGCTGCGCCCCGCGCCGCGGCTGGTCAGCCTTCGGGTGCTTCGGCTGGCGCCGCGGTCGCACCGACCATCACCACGGCTGCCGCCTCAGGACCGCCCAGCAGCGACTATGTGTTGGTCTGGAACGACGAGTTCAGCGGCACGAGCATCGACACCAGCAAGTGGGGCTTCAACTGGCCGGACACGATGCCCAACACCCGGTTCTTCGTCGATGTCAGCGCGTACAACCCCAGCTACGTCACCGCGCACGACGGCTACGCGTGGATCAAGACCGACGCCACTTCCACCGTCATTGACGGCGTGACCCTGCCGTACCAGACCGGGTTCCTGTCCACGAAGGGCAAGTTCGAGTTCCAGTACGGCTACGTCGAGACCCGCTTCAGACATGCCGCCTCGGCGACTCCCTCGGCTCCCGAACACACCGGCATCGGCGGCTACCACGCGTTCTGGATGCTCCCGCACTACAACGACTCGTCTTCAACAACTTCGGGCACGCCGTCGCTGCACGGCACGGACGTCAACGGCGCCGACGGGCGTGGCAGCGAGGTGGACATCACTGAATGGGGCGCCAGCGGCACCTCTGTCAACAACAGCGAATTCTGGGGAGGCTACGGCACCGGCGGCACCGGCTTCACGGGACCGCACCTGACGACCACCAACAGCGATCCGCAGGGCTGGCACACCTACGGGCTTGAGTGGACGCCGACCAAGCTGGTCTTCTACCAGGACGGCGTCGTGACCAACACCATCAGCAACACCAACGCGTTCATCTCGTTCTACCCCGAGTTCCTGATGATCCAGACCGGGATCGTCAAATGGCAGACGACCCCCAACAACCTGCCCGACTACCTACAGATCGACTACGTACGCTGCTACCAGCTGCCCAACGTCACCTACCAGGCCGAGAGCCAGGCGCTGTCCGGGGGAGCGGGCGTCAACACCAACCACACGGGCTACACCGGCACTGGGTTCGTCGACGGCTTCGCCGCAAGCGTCGGCGCGACCCTGACCACAACCGTCAACACCTCGGCGACGGCAACCAAGACCCTGACGATCCGCTACTCCGCCGGACCGATCAGCGGTGCTCCAACCAACCGAGTGCTCGGCCTCTATGTCAACGGCACGAAGGTCAGGGACGTGACCTTCACCGGCACCGCGGACTGGAACACCTGGGCGAACAATACCCAGTCGATCACGCTGCCCGGAGGAGCCGGCAACACGATCGCGATCATCAGCGAACAAACCGGCAATGCCAGCGGCGTCAACATCGACTACATAGCACTGCCCAACAGCGCCGACGTGGTCTCCGGAAACCGGGTCGTGAACGCCGGCTTTGACGACAACGCCGCCTCCTTCGGCCTGGGGGCGAACACGATCGCCGACATCGCGGGTTGGTACGTCTGGTCGCCCACCGGCTCGGACGACGACGCCTCGTACCTCGAGTACGGTTCCGACTACTCCAACGGATGGAACGCGGTCCACTACAAGGCTTCGAACTACGTGGTCTACACGGGCCAGGACATCACGCTGCCGAACGGCACCTACAACCTCTCGGCCTACGTGCGATCCAGCGGCGGCCAGAATGCCTGCTACCTCGAGGCCAAGGGGTTCGGCGGGTCGGCGGTGCACCAGAACGTCACAGCGGAGTCGAAGTATAGGAAGGTGTCCATCAACGGGATCCACGTCACCGACGGGAAGATCACGGTTGGTTTCTACTCCGACGCTCTTTCGGCACAGTGGCTCGCGTTCGACAACGTGCAGCTACTTCCGGCGACTGGTCCGATCACAGTGCCTGCGACCTGACCTGACCCCTTTGCCTGGCTAAGGCGGGTTAGGCCCTTCGCATACGTCACCGGACCAGTGGCTCCGCTCATCGCGGCAGTCCGGTGCCTGTGGCGTCGTCGTCAGACGAATTCCGGGGCAAGTCCAGGTCGGTAGTCGAAACGCCGAAGACAGGCGAAGCGACACCGACCTGGACCCTGCCGCAGTCTCGTTCACCAGCTCACCAATACCCCTGCCGCCGGCGGCTGGCCCAAAGGCCATACCGCGCCCTACAGTCTCAGAGGACTGGGTCCGTGGCGAAGGCCGAGACGTCCTGCCTCGTCAATGAAGGCGACCCTCTGTCATGTCGGGCGTACGCCGCAAAAGACGCACCAGGTCATGATGTATCTTGGCGGATCAGCACTTTAGGGGAAGGTCGCGCATGGCGACGATGAACGATGTTGCCGCCCTCGCGGGGGTGTCCCCCAGCACCGTTTCGTATGTGATGACGGGAAAGCGGCCAATTGGGGAGGCGACACGCCGCAAAGTCCTCGCCGCAGCTAAGGAGCTGAACTGGGAGCCCAACTCGCGGGCGCGCGCTCTGCGGAGCTCTCATTCGAACACACTTGCGCTCGTCGGGCCCGCGCGGACACATGCCTATGCGGAGGTGCAGGGGGCACTCGTATACGCGCTTGCCCAGGCAGCCGAAGACCAGGGCTACGACCTGTTGCTCAAGACGACCGGGGCAGAGCCGAAGGACATGGTCAGCCTGGCACGGTCCTCGGTCGCGGACGCCGTGATCCTCACCGACGTGCTCTTGGAAGACCCGCGGGTGGAGAAGTTGCGCACGTTGTCGTTTCCCATGGTGCTCGTCGGCCGGCCGACCGAGTCACAGCATCTCAACTGGGTCGACCTCGACTTCTTCGGCGCGGGTCGGGCTACGGTGGACCGCCTAGCGGACCTCGGCCACCGAGTGATCGCCTTCTTCGGGCCGCCGCCGAGCGCCTATAAGCTTCAAGCGGGGTATGCCGTTCGCACGCTCGAAGGAGCACGCGAGGCAGCCTTGCGTCGAGGAGTGAGGCTGGTCGCGCCCCCGACCACCGAGTCGTTGGACGGCTTCGCCGACGAGGTGGAATCGGCGTTTCGGTCAGCGCCCGAGGTCACCGGCGTGATCTTGCAATACGAACCGGCTACAGCGCTGATCCCTCAGATCCTCGCCGGCCTCGGGCGGTCGATCCCGGATGACGTTTCCATCATCGCGATCGCGCCGAGTCAGCTCGCTATGCACGCCCGGCCGCCGATTGACTACGTGGAGCTTCAACTCACCCAAATGGCGCAGTATGCCGTCCGCTTCGCTGTCGACTCCATCGAAGGCGCCGATCCTCAGTCTGTTCTGCTCCCCGCCGAAATAACGAACCTGGGAAGTGTCCGTCAACTGTCTCGCTAGACGTATCGACGAATCGGTCACGTTGGTGTCCGTGCCAGCAGTACAACCCGGGTCATTCTGGCGTCGATGGGTCTTTCGGCGGCTGGCGTACGCACGTACGTGTTGCCCGTAACGCTGCGGCGCTAGCGTTACGCCCGGCTTTGCTGCCGCCGCAGACGGACCCTGTCGACGTCAGCCGAGCATGCGGATTTAGGTGCCAGCGGGCTGGCGATCACCCCAAACATGCACTTCAAGTGGCATGTCGCTGTGGCGTTGTCCGAGCAGGACGATCGGGCGCCCTCAAGGGTGAAGTGCGGGCCACCTTCGTGTTTCCGGAGCGTTGCCAGACGGAATCGCCGATGCTACGCTCACGGCCCTAGAAGTCATCGATACGAATCGATGACGCACATTCCATCGCACCGACGAGCAACATCACGGCAAAGGGAGCTCATGATGAAACACTCGCGCTGGGCGGCGACGCTCGTCGCTGCCGGTATCGTCGCGGCGGGCCTCAGCGGCTGTTCCTCAAGCTCAGGGGGCGGCAGTTCGGACTCTCTGACGGTCCAGGACTACTACGCGGAACCGCAGGCCGGCCAGATGAAGGCGATCTACGACTCGTGCGCCTCGCAGCTGGGCGTCAAGATCAACATCGTGCACGTGGCATCGAACGGTCTGATCGCCAAGGTGCTGCAGCAGGTCTCCTCGAAGACGATGCCCGACGTTCTGATGCTCGACAACCCGAACGTGCAGCAGATAGCGGCCTCCGGAGCTCTCGCGCCACTGTCGCAATTCGGGATCACCGGAGACGGATTCGCCAAGGGAGCCGTGTCTGCGGGCTCGTACAACGGCAAGCTGTACGCAGTGCCACCCGTGCTGAACTCGATCTCGCTGTTCTACAACAAGGACATCCTGTCGCAGGCGGGTATCACGCCGCCGAAGACCTGGGACGAGCTGGCCGCGGACGCCAAGCAGCTGACGAAGCCCGGCCGTTATGGCTTCGCGTTCAGCGCTGCCAACACCGGCGAGGGCACGTGGACGTTCCTGCCGTTCATGTGGAGCAACGGCGGGGACGAGACGAACATCGCCACCCCCCAGACGGCGCAGGCCCTGCAGTACCTCACCGGTCTCGTCAGCAGCGGTTCCGCATCCAAGAGCGTGGTCAACTGGACACAGGCGGATGTGAACGACCAGTTCATCGCCGGCAAGGCGGCCATGATGATCAATGGTCCCTGGCAGATTCCGGCGCTGGACAAGGCCGGTGTGCACTGGGCCAGCGTGAGCATCCCGACGCGCGAGGCCGGCCAGACCGTGGTTTCGCCGCTGGGTGGGGAGACGTTCAGCGTTCCCAACACCGGGCACTCCGCGTCGATGAAAAAGGCCGCACAGTTCGTGAGCTGCCTGACCAACGACCAGAACGAGGCGACGAAAGCGGCCAATGAGGACGCGGTCCCCTCGCGAACGGATGCCGCAGCCAAGTTCGCCTCATCCAATCCGGAGCTGGCGTCCTTCGTGAGCATCGTGGCCGACGGCCGCTCTCGCACGGCGCAGTTGGGCGCGAAGTGGCCCGCGACGGAAACGGCGATCTACACAGCGGTGCAGGCGGCCATCACGGGCGAGGCGTCGCCCCAGGCCGCACTTCAGCAGGCGCAGTCGCAGATCAGCAAGTAGTCCAGCAGCGCGTGGTGCGGCCCGCTTCGGCGTTCAATCCGAAAAGTCAGATAGGACTATGACCATCGTCAATCGCGTCCCTCAGGCCGTGAACGAATTCAACGGCGGCTCATACGCTGGGGCAGGTCGCCCCCCGCGCTCGCGCAGACGCGCTCTGCGGAGCGCTCTCACACCGTGGTACTTCCTTGCGCCAGTGCTGGCCTACCTCCTGCTGTTCTTTGGCTACCCGATCGTGAAGAACGTCGAGATGGGGTTCCAGGACTACTCCACTTCGACGTTCTACACCGGCGTCGCGCCCTGGGTGGGATTCGCCAACTACTCCCAGGTCTTTCACAGCGGCATCTTCACCACGGCGCTGACCAACACCGCGGTGTTCACGATCGGGTCCATCACGGGCCAGTTCGTACTGGGCTTGGCGCTGGCAGTCTTCTTCAAGCGCAAGTTCCCGCTCAACGGCGTGCTGCGCTCGTTGTTCCTGCTTCCGTGGCTAATCCCGCTGATCGCCTCGAGCGCGGTGTGGAAGTGGATCCTCGATCAGGACAGCGGTGTCCTCAACCAGACCCTGCTGAACCTACACCTCATCCACACGCCGATTCCCTGGCTCAGCAGCCCGAGCGTCGCTCTGCTGGCGGTGATGATCGTCAACATCTGGCTCGGCATCCCGTTCAACCTGACCATTCTGTACAGCGGGCTCCAGGCCATCCCCGCAGAACAGTACGAGGCCGGCGCGCTCGACGGGGCGACTGGGTGGAAGGCCTTCTGGTACATCACGCTGCCGAATTTGCGGCCGGTCATCGGGATCGTGCTCATGCTCGGCGTGGTCTACACCCTCAAGGTGCTGGACATCATCCTCGGGCTTACCGGTGGTGGGCCTGCCAACGCCACCCAGACCCTCGCGACCGAGTCATATCAGCAGTCCTTCACTCAATTCCAGTTCGGCCAGGGTGCCGCACTGAGCAACATTCTGATCGTGATCTCTCTGGTCTTCACCATGTTCTACCTGCGCAGCCAGCGTGCGCAGACCGGCGCCTAGGAGGCAGTCGCCATGAAGCGCACACATCTCGGCAAATACCTGTACACCGCCCTCGGTATCTTCTTCACGGCGATGATGCTGTTCCCCGTCTACTGGATGGTCAATGCCTCGCTGCAGAGCGGAGCCAGCGCGGCCAACACCTCGCTGGTGCCGGATCATCCCACTGTCGCTGCCTACAGCAGGGCGTTTTCGGAACAGCTCGGCAATCTGGGTACCAGCCTGCTGATCGGCCTGGGCACCGTCGCTCTCACGCTCGTGATTGCCGCACCGGCTGCTTACAGCCTGGCGATGTTCCGGGTCCGGGGAAGTCGGCTGATCACCGTCGCATTGCTGATCGCGCAGATGATCCCCGGCGTCGTGATCGCAAACTCGCTCTACCCGGCGTATGCGAGCCTCGGCTTGCTCAACAACATTCCCGGACTCGTTCTCGCTGACGCCACCACCTCGGTGCCCTTTGCCGTGCTGATCCTGCGCACGTTCATGGAGGCGATCCCACTAGCCCTGATCGAGGCAGCGCGAATCGATGGCGCGTCCCATTTCCGGGCGTTCATCTCCGTTGTACTGCCGATCAGCCGCAATGCCGTGATCACCGCTGGACTCTTCAGTTTCCTGTTCGCCTGGAGCGACTTCATCTTCGCGCTCACCCTGACCACGACGAACAGCGTGCGCCCGATCACGCTCGGCATCTACTCCTATCTCAGCGCCGCGGTGCAGAACTGGGGCCCGGTGCTGGCGACGTCCGTCATCGCGTCGGTGCCCGCGATCATCCTGCTCGTGCTCGCGCAGCGGCGCATCGCCGCCGGCGCGTTCGGCGGGGCCGTGAAGTAGCCACCTGACCTACATCTGAAACAAGGAAGACCGTGCTCACTGACGCACCCAGCAGCCCCACCCATCACCCACTTTTGCTGCCTCTGGCCAACGGACACGTCGCCATCGACCCGATCACCACTGCGCCGATGCAGTTCTTCGACCAAGATAGTCCCGACCGCCAATACCTTCTGGACGAGCGCCAAATATGGCACTCCCTAGAACATCAGTGGGGCAGCGGCCATGTACTGTCTGACCGCGGGACGCACCGCTGGAACGCGCCGCAGTCTGTGACGATCACGCCGACGGAACTCCACGCGCTCCACGAGCTCGTCGACGGCCTCGAACTGACCGTCACCCGAACAACTGAGAACTCACTCATCGAGACCTATGCCTTTCGCAATACCGGTAGCGAAGCGGTGACCATCACAGGCATCGGGATTCAGACTCCGTTCGCAGACGTCTACGCCAGCGCTGCGGAGTCCCTGCGCACCGCGGTCCATGCGCACGTCTTCACCGGTGGGAGCTGGGCGTGGGCGTTCGCCCAGCCGATGGACGGCGTCGGGCGCGTGCTCGGCCTCGTGGTGCGCGAGGGTTCGCTGTCCTCGTACTCCATCGAGTCGCGCAACCAGTACACCTTGTCGAACATCCGCGGCCACATCGTGCTGCAGCCGACGGACTTCGCCCGCAACTCCACCGCTTTCGGAGGCCAGCCGACCATTACGCTGCCGGCCGGCGGCGAATACGTGCTCCGTTGGGAGGTGGGCTTTCACGACAGCGTCGATGCGTTCTTGGCAACGACGCGACCGGCCGCCGAGCTCTCGACGGTATCCGCGCCGGTCGGGACCGACATCGTCATACGCAACGCCACCGATCAGGTGACAAGCCCGCACGCAAACGTCGAGGTCATCGAGGACGGACATGGGAGCCGCGTGACCTCGCGCGAGCCGGGAGTCTTCGCTCTGCACATCGGCCAGGCGCGCACTGAGGTCTCGTTCCACCGTCCGGTGGAGCACGTGGTCAAAGCCCGGGCGCGCTATATCCTCGCCCACCAGAGGACCCCGGAAAGGCCCGGTTCGCTGCAGTTCGGACTCGTGCCGGTCGACACGCGGGTCAAGCTGACGCAAGCCACCAATGGATGGTCGGATTGGACCGACGGATCCGAGCGGATCGGCATGGCCATCCTTCTGCAGCAGGCGCGTCGTCGCGGATGGGTCGAGGAATCCGTGGATGAACTCCTCTCAGGCTGGGCCCTGATGGCAGAGTCATTCCTGCTGGACTCGTCAGCCGCGCCACGTCGCGGTTCTCAGGACCAAGCCACCCCTGCGCGCCTGTATGACTCGCCGTGGCTGGCGCAGTTCTTCATCGACCGCTACAACGACAACGGCGATCCACATCACCTGGACCTTGCGGCCCGGGTCATCGAACGAGCCTTCGCTCTCGGCGGCGACCGATTTCTCGCCATCGGCTTCTCTGAGGCCTGTATCGACGTGATCACCGCTTTGGAAGCGGACGGGCAACTTCAGAGGTCTCAGTCCATGTCGGACGCCGTGGTGGAGAGCGCTCGGCACTTCGCAGAGGCCGGCCATGCCCTACCCAACCACGAGGTCAACTACGAGCAGTCGATCGTCGCGCCACTGATCAATCTGTTGATCGACGCCTACCGTCTCAGCAACGATGCGTCCATGCTCACCGCTATTCAGCAGCGCCTGCCCTGGCTGCTGAGCTTCGGCGGACCGCAGCCGCATGCGCGACTGAAAGACATAGCCATCCGACATTGGGATGGTTACTGGTTCGGCATCGAGCGGTTGTGGGGTGACATTTTCCCGCACCACTGGAGCGCGCTGACCTCGACCGTCCTGTACCGTCTGCCCGCACCGCTACGGTCAGCGCACACCGACGCGATCGCGCTGACGATCCTCCGCGCAAACATGGCCAACTACTTCGACGACGGCTCGGCCACCTGCGCGTTCATCATGCCCAGCACCGTCGACGGTCGAGCTGCACACCTGGCCGACCCGCTGGCGAACGACCAGGACTGGCATCTGAGCCTGTGGCTGCGCATGGCAGAACGCTACGGTGCGATTCTGGACTGACGACAGCCACTGAGGCGCCCGAGCCCTTGCGCGGGCTCGGGCGAAGGCAGACGGTATGAGTGCGCCCGATTGGCGCGGCAACGTGATACGGCCGCACGATGTACGACTCTCGTCCGTCGCAGTTTTGACTGGTCACCTATCGATCGGCCCGCGTACGAGAGGCAACGAGAGCCGTGAACATCACGTCGCACTACCTGGCCGCCGAGAACCGCTACGACGGCCGCATGCCCTACCGACGCACCGGCGCCAGCGGCCTGAAGCTGCCTGAGGTCTCCCTGGGCATGTGGCACAACTTCGGCGACGACCGCACCCTGGACAGCCAGCGCGCCATTCTGCGCCGGGCTTTCGACCTCGGCGTGACCCATTTCGACCTGGCGAACAACTACGGCCCGCCCTACGGCTCGGCCGAAATCAACTTCGGCGAGCTGTTCACCCAGGACTTCCGGCCCTACCGCGACGAGCTGGTGATCTCGACCAAGGCCGGGTATGACATGTGGCCAGGGCCATACGGTATATGGGGCTCGCGCAAATACCTGCTGGCCTCACTGGACCAGTCGCTGCAGCGCATGGGCCTGGACTATGTCGACATCTTCTACTCGCACCGCTTCGACCCCGAGACTCCGCTCGAGGAGACGATGGGCGCGCTCGCGGCGGCGGTGCAGCAGGGCAAGGCGCTGTACGTCGGCATCTCCCGCTATGAGCCGGAGCAGACGCGCGAGGCCGCGCGGATCCTCCGCGAGATGGGTGTCCGGCTCCTGATCCACCAGCCGTCCTATTCCATGCTCAACCGCTGGATCGAGGACGGCCACCTCCTGGACGCCACGGCCGAAGAGGGCGTGGGTTGCATTGCGTTCTCGCCTCTGGCTCAGGGCTTGCTCACTTCGCGCTACCTCGGCGGTAACATCCCGGCCGGCTCGCGGGCGTCGCTGGGGCGCTTCCTGAAGGCCGAGCGCGTAACCCCTGAGCTGATCGCGCGACTCAATCGGCTGGACCAGCTGGCTTCTGACCGCGGCCAGACACTCGCGCAGATGGCGACGTCCTGGGTGCTGCGCGACCCGCGCATGACCTCTGCACTCATCGGCGCCTCGTCGGTAAAGCAGCTGGAGGAAAACGTCGCAGCCGTCGCGAACACGACGTTCAGCCAGGACGAGCTCGCCTTGATTGACCGACTGACCGTCGCAGAGGTTTGATTCTCCGGGCTGCTTACTGATCTGGATCAGCCGCACCGCACATGATGGCTACGGCCGGTACCGTGCGCGGGACTGCACGGCGTGTACGGATACATGCTCGAATACCGCATCGCCCACGACTACCTGGACTCACAAATCTCCACCATCTACGGGGGCGCCACCGAAATCATGAGGGAGATCGTAGTCCGCGATTTGGGGTTATAGATCGGGTGCTGGGTGTGGGGGCGCCGCGGACGGCGATCTTGTTCGGAGGTGATGCCGAGGCGGTCGTCGAGTCGTGAAGGGGAGTCACCTTCCATGACCGCCTCTCGCCATGGCCGCTTGACCGAGCGTACGAGAGTCGCGTCGCCCATATATAAAGCTCGATCCGGAATACTGCGGGGGCAGTAATGTCCCGAAGGGTGTCATTCTGTTACGGGTGCTGCCGACCGGTAAAGTTTTTTTGGCATTTTCGCAATACCCTGAGTGTCTGCTTCTCTGACGGGTCAGTCGTGAGATGAAATGGCCTCCTGTCTGTTGCTGGATAAGGGGTCAGAGGTGCGTGTAGCTGCTAAGAAGGCGCTTGTGTCGGCTGCGGCCGTCTGCGCGCTCGTGTCCGGGTGCGCGCACGGCTCGAAGACCACGCTGCCGGTAGCACCCTCGTCGTCGGATCCGTCCAGCGGCTCCCAGGCCTCGACACGGGCAGCGGTGTTGGCCGGGTATACGGGCATGTGGAGTGACTACCAAAAGGATCTGCTGACCGCGAACTGGCGGAATCCGGTCTCGGTGAATCACGCGACAGGTGAGGCGCTCCAGGACCTGGAAAACTCGCTCGCGGTAGACGGCCACAACGGGTGGATCGGGAAGGGCGCACCTGTTCTGAACCCTGTGATCAAGTCCGTGTCTGGTGCTGGTGTGGCTGCCACCGCCGAAGTGGTCGATTGCGCCGACCTCTCGCACTTCCTGAAGTACGTAGCCGCGACCGGTGCGCTGGAGGATTCAACGCCTGGTGGCCGCCATCTCATTGATGCAGGGCTTGTTGTGAAGGGTGGCGTGTGGAAGGTTTCCACTCTCGCCACCGGCCAGGCGGGATCGTGCTGAGGCGGCTCGGAACGGCGTGCCTCGCTTTGGCGTGCCCCCTCGTGGGTAGTGCTGTTGCGACCGCGGACGACGTGCTTCCTGCCAGCCCGAAGACGGTGACAACTGATGCCCGATGCCAGCAGTCGCTCACTCCGACGTGCCTTGCGCACCTGAGCGTGAAGCAAGGCGGGCAACCGGCGGCGTCGGCAGCTCACAGCTCTTCGCCTGCGCCATCCCCGCCGACCTGCTACTACAAGCAGGACTTCACGTATCCCATCCCGGCCTCGATGCAGACCAGTGGGGGACCGACAGAGATGTCGGTTCAGGAGCAGGAGTGTCCGAAAGGCGCGGGGCAAGTTGGGCTACCGCTCAAATTCACGCCGGTCTCAGCAGCGGCACCTGTCACGGATGTTCGTGCTCTGGTAGACGAGGCTTCCAAAGCGATGAGAATCCCGGCGCCGCAGCTGTCGTTGTCTCCAGACGCTGCGTCCACCGAGTTCGTTGGCGTTCCCGTATGGGCGTGGATTCCGTCGTCGGAATGGGTGCCGAAGTCGGTTTCGGTCTCAGCAGGCGGAGTCTCTCTGACGATGACCGCGACGCCCGAGTTCGCCGCATGGTCGATGGGCGACGGTGGGTCTGTGACGTGCCGGAGCGCGGGTACGCCCTACCCGGCACCGCGAGAGCCGAAGCCTCCGGAGCGGTCGCCGGACTGCGGGTACACCTACACCGCACCGTCGTCATCAGCCCCCGGCGGATACTTCCCGGTATCGGTGACGACGCACTGGAAGGTGGCCTGGTCCACCACGACCGGCCTGGCCGACACTGAGCCCGAACTCACCGCCTCCTCGTCGCTGCGGCTGCGGGTCTCAGAGATTCAGGCGCTGGTAATGCGCGTTCAGCCCTGAACATCAGCTCTGCTTCTCACTTCACCTGTTCTCTCTCGTCTTCGAGGTCTTGTTGCCATGTCGCGTCTCAAAATGCCTTCGCGCGCTTCATCGCGCGTACCCACGGCCAGATCGCCGCATGATGCGGTGCGTGCGGTCGCTGCTGGTCGTCGTCGACGTGTGCCCTACGTGGTGGCAGGTTCGATGCTCGTGCTGGGGGCGGTCGTGGTGGGCGCGGTCGCGTTCGTGAAGGTCGGCGGTCGGGTTCCGGTACTTGTCGTCGGTGCTCCCGTTCAAGTCGGTCAGGTGATCAGCGCCGATGACTTGAAGGTGGTCGACATCGCCCCCGGAACCTTGGCGCACGTGGCGTTCGCCGATGAGGAGAAGCAAGTGGTTGGACAGCCTGCAGCCGTTCCGCTTGTGCCGGACGAAGTCCTGACGTGGCAGCTGATTGGCGCCGCGTCGTATCCGCCTGCCGGCTACGGCGTGGCCACCACCCAGATGAAGGCTGGAGCATACCCGCCACATCTAGTTGCGGGCGCGCGTGTGGAGGTCGTCGCACCCGCATCAGCGGCAGGTGCCGCGGCACAAGTGGTCGCGAGCTTGGCGGCGGTTACCGAGGTGTCCACGCCGACTGACTCGGGCGACGTCGTGGTGAGTGTGTTGGCCGACCAGAATTCGGCAAAGGCAGTCAGCTCGGCTACCCCTGGGTCGCTGTCTCTCGTCCTTCTGCCGGCCGGGGGGTGAGTCTCATGCTGATCGGCTTGTGCTCGCTGAAGTCTTCGCCTGGGGTCACCACAACGACTTTGGCGATTGCCGGATGCTGGCCGGCGCATCTCACGACGCCGACCGTCATCGAGCTGGACGCGCGTGGCGGAGACGTTGCGTGGCGCTACGGAATGGCGGCGGACCCGGGTTTGCGGTCGCTCGCAGCGGCATCCCGGTTGGACCCTCAACCGTCTGCGTTGGCCGGTCACGCCCGCCCTGTGGGCGGGTCTGCGGTGCCAACGGTGACTGCACCTGCCGAACGAGAGCCAGCACGCCAGGCAGTGGCCGCGCTGAAGCCGTTGCTGAAAGTGCTGCGTGATGAGCGTGACGCTGTGCTGGTAGACCTGGGCGAGATCGACCCCAGGGAATCGAGCACGGCGGATCTGCTAGGAAGCCTGGCGTCGCTACTGGTGGTGGCTAGGGCTGTGCCCGAGCAGGCGGCCCGGGTCGCTGCGGCTGCCTCCGACCTACGTCTGACGAACCGGAATGTCAGAGTGCTGTTCATCGGCGATCTCCGCGAAGGAGACGCCGAAACGGTGGCCGGTCTGCCGACGGCGGGAGTGCTACCACTGATCAACCCGAACGCCTCGCTGTTCTCACGGCTCGCGGACCGTCGATCACGCAGGGCTTTCGGGGGAACTACGGTTCGCGTGGCCGAGGAATTGGCCTGGACGACGGTGTCACGTGAGCGCGAGGTCGTGACGGCTTCGGCATCGGATGGCCCGGAGGCCGTGCGATGACCGTCGATGCTGTCTCGGTGCCGTATCTTCCGGCACAGCCGCTTGCGAAGGGTCCAGGACTACTGACGCCAGAAACCCTGGTCAAGGCGGTCACGGCCAGGATGACGGCCCAGATTCGCGTGGAAGAGTCAGCCACTGGTCGGGTGGTGGACGCCGAGCGGCGGGACCAGATCGCCGAAGTGATTCTCGCCGAGGAGCTGGAGGCGATCGCGCACGCCGAGCTCTCCGCCGGTCGGCCGATGCCGACCGCCGAGGCTGAGGCCGATTTGGCTCGACGTGCTCGCAACCACCTGTTCGGGCTCGGAGGATTTCAGCCGTACCTGGAGCTGGACGATGTCGAGAACATCAACATCCTGGGTCATGACAAGGTGTTCCTGCGGCTGACTGGAAACCGGCGGGTCCGTGGCGAGTGGCCGGTCGCGGCAAGCGATGACGAGTTGGTCGACCTGATCCGGATGGTCGCCGCTCGGTCGGGCGAGGACGAGCGACGGTTCGACCGCGGCTCGCCAATCGTGGACGCCCAGTTGCCGGACGGCTCACGCATGAACGCGGTCGCCTGGGTGTCTCGGCGGCCGACCGTAAGTATCCGAATCCACCGGTATCCCACGGCCACCATGACCACGATGCTCGACCTCGGAGTCGTCGACGAAGACCTCGCCGCGTTTTTGTCCGCGGCGGTGAAGGCCCGTATGAACATCCTCATCGCAGGCGGACCAGGAACCGGTAAGACCACGCTTTTGCGCGCGCTGGCGTCACAGATCAGCCCTGCCGAATCGCTGATCACGATTGAGGACAGCCGCGAGTTGAACCTCGACGCTGACGCCCAAGCCCACCCCGAGGTGCGCTCGCTCCAATCGCGCCCCGGCAACATCGAGGGCGAGGGCGAGATCAGTCTGGCGGTGCTGACACGCGCCGCGCTGCGCCAGGCTCCCGACCGTGTGATCGTCGGGGAGGTCCGGGGCGAAGAAGTAGTGCAGATGTTCAAGGCGATGTCCCAGGGCTCGGATGGGTCGATGGCAACGATCCATGCCTCCGATTCGCGCGAGGTATTCGTGAAGCTGGCGACCTACGCCGCCGAGGCACCGTCCAGGCCCGGGGTGACGGAGGTCAACCTGTATATCGCCTCCGCGGTGGACTTGATCGTGCAGCTGGACTACACGACCGACGGCATCACCCGCGTCATTTCCTCCGTCCGGGAGGTCAGCGATGCCGACGGGGAGAACCTGGTCACGAACGAAGTGTTCGAGCCCGATGGTGACAACCGGGCTCGCGCGACGGGTGTCATCTCGGATAAGCGTGCAAGAAAGCTCGCAGCGGCGGGGCTCGACCCGGATGTTCTCAGAGCAGCCCTCCCGAGGGAGTGGTGACCCGATGGACAACGTGACGCTGTTCTTCACGGTGGTCGGAGCGCTTCTCATGCTGATCGCGGGCGGCGCGCTGCTGTTCCTCGCGTACCGACCGCCCGCCTCGAGCGAGTCATGGGCCGGTTGGCTGGCGCGGCTGGACCCGCGGCCGGTGCTCGTCCAGCGCCGCAAGCTGGCCGTCGCGATCGGCGTCGGCTGCGTCGTCGGCGTGCTTTCAGGATGGCCGGTAGCCGCCGCCGCGATCGGCTTGGCGATGTGGTTCGCGCCGATCGTGATGGGCCACGATGTCCATGAAGCTGACCGGACGGCACGGGTCGAGGCCGTCGCGGTCTGGGCCGAGATGCTTCGGGACGTCTTGTCGTCGGCAGCCGGCTTGGAGCAAGCGGTCCTGGCTTCGACGACCGTGGCGCCGGAAGCGATTGCTGGACCGCTGGCTGCTCTGGGTTCGGATCTCCGTGCGCGGCGTCCCTTCGCCGATGCGATGCGGGCCCTCGCTGCCCAGCTCGGCGACGCCACCGCCGACCAAGTGATCGTGTCGTTGATCCATGCCCAGAAGTTCCAGGCGAAGAACCTCGCCGAGTTGCTGGGGGAGCTCGCCGCCGCCGCGCGAGCGCAGGTGAGTCTTGCGGTGCGGGTGCACGCCGAGAGGGCAAAGCACCGGACGTCTCAGCGGGCTATCACCGTGATCTTCACGCTCATGGCTTTGGGACTGTGCGTCTTCTATCCCAAGTTTCTGCGGCCCTACGACACCGTTGGTGGACAGATGGTGATGGCCGTCGTGGTCGCGATGTTCGCGGGCGCTTTGTGCTGGATCCAGATCATCCTCAGGCCCAAAGCAATGCCGCGACTTCTCGACCCCAACGGATGGGAGGAGGCGTAGATGCTTTTGCTCGTGATCGCTGCGGCTGCCGGTGGAGCTGGGCTGTGGCTTCTCCTCGCCGGCCTGCTACCGCCGAAACTGAGCCTCGCGGAGCAGATGGCTCGGATCCCGATGTCTTCTCCGCCGAGTCAAGGTGGTGTGAGGGCTCCGGACACGTCGTTCGCTACTCGGCTCGGCAGCCGGGCTGCTGAGACTCTCACGCGTGCGGGGCTGCCTCAGGCGGGAGCCCGGGCCAATCTCGTATTGCTGGACCGGGAGGTCCTGCCGTTCTTGGCACAGAAGGCCGGGTGCGCCGTGATCGGAGTGCTGCTGCCTGCGGCATCGTTCGCCACGCTCACGATCGTGGGCCTCGACCTTCCGCTGACGATTCCCGCCCTGGCCGCGGGCGTCCTGGCCGCAGTGCTGTTCTTTGTTCCGGATCTCGCGCTGGCTGCCGAGGCCGAGGAGTTCCGGACCGCCGGCCGGGTGGCAGTCCGGACGTTTCTGGACCAGGCCGCCACGACTCTTGCCGGTGGGGCGGGAATCGAGCAGGCGTTGGTCGCCGCCGCGGACGGCCACGGTCCGGTCTTTCGGGCGATCCGTGACTCGATTACCGATTCCCGGCTCGCGCGCGAGCCTGCCTGGCCGCATCTCGACGCCCTTGGCAAGCGGTTGGGAATCCGAGAGCTGTGCGAGTTGGCCGCAGCGTGCACGTTGGCCGGTGCTGAAGGCGCGAAAGTAAAGTCGTCGATCGCCGCGAAGGCCCGCTCGATGCGGGAACGGGAGTTCGCCGCGCAGACCGAGGCTGTCGAAGCCGACAGCGAGCGTTTGGCGATGCCCGGCGGTCTGCTGGGGATGTCATTCGTCTGCTTCCTGACATACGCCGCGCTTGCGGCTGCGGCGAAGCAGATCTGAGGGGTGGGTGTCCACACCATGTTGAAAACCGGGCCGCGTTGCGGCTCCGCGCCATCAGAAAGAGGTACCGCTAATGGAAGACCTGCTGAAGCACGCTACCGCCCGCATGTCTGCTCTGTGGAGCCGGCGCCAAGAAGCCGCCGAGCGGCTGCGCGAGGACAGGGGTTCCGTCTCGGTGGAGAACGTGTTGTGGACCGCTGTGTACGCGACCATGGCAGTGACTATCGGCGCCGTCATCTACCAGTTGGTGTTCGCGAAGGCGCAGTCCCTGCATTTCTGAGCCGATCACTCGTCGCAGCTCGCGATGACCGGGGTTCCAACTCGGTTCAGGCGACGATCTGCGTGCCGCTGGTGGTCTTCGTCTTGATGCTGATCATTCAGGCCGGGGCGTACTACCACGCGCAGCAAGTCGCGAAGATGGCGGCCGACCGCGCCGTGGCCGTGGCTCGCACTGAGTACGGGACCGCCGGATTCGGACAGGTCCAAGCCGACCGCGTATTGAAGGTGGTCGGTGACGGATCCCTCAGCGATGCCCGCGTGAACGTCACGCGGGCATCGAACGAGGTCACTGTCGCGCTCCATGCGAACGCCCCGCACTTCGTGCCGTTCTGGCCGACGACGATCAGCGTCGTTTCGAGTGGCCCGGTTGAAGCGTTCGATGAAGGCGGCCATCGTGGCTGACGCGGCAGCATCGCGTCGATACCGGCGGTGCGGTGAAGCCGACAGCGGCTTTGCCACGCTGGAGACCGTCATTGTCACGCCGATCCTGGTGTTGGTCCTGTTGGTGGCTGTTGCCGCGGGACGTCTGGAATCCGCACGGCTCGACGTCGATACAGCCGCCGGCGCCGCTGCCCGTGCCGCATCGCTCACTCGCGGTCCGGCCGGAGCTGCCGCGGCGGCCAAGGCCGAGGCTGCTCGGTCGCTCGCTTCCGCCGGGGTGTCGTGCCCGCAACCGAAGGTCGTGGTCGACACCGCTGTTTTCCGGCCTGGCGGCGTGGTCAAGGTGACAGTGACCTGTCGGGCCGACCTGGGCGACTTGGCCAGTGTGGGCCTACTTCCGCTCCGCACCAGCATCACGAAGTCGTCGACGTCTCCGATCGACCAGTACCGCCAAGCAACGGCTGGAGGCTCCTGATGACCGTGTTCGTCACGCTGCTCGTCGGGGTGCTGATGATGGTGATCGGTCTGGTGACCGATGGCGGGGGAGCGGTGGCTGCTCGGGCCGACGCTCTGGACGAGGCCATGTCCGCCGGCCGAGCGGCTTCGCAAGCCATTGATATCGAGGCGCTACATCGGGACCACGTGATTGTGCTGGACGAGCCTGCAGCTAGAAGCGCCGCCGCTGACTTCATGGCGGCCACAGGCGACCATGCCGTGATCAGCATCAGGCAGGTCGGGGCGGCCAACCGCGTTACTCACGTGGGTGGTGACGCTGGGCCTGAAGTGACGGTGACCGTCACCCGCACCGTGAAGACCCAGTTCCTGTGGGCCGTGGGGATCGACTCCTTCGCCATGACCGCTACGGCGACCGTGACTCCCGAGCCTGGGAGCCTCCAGTGAACCTGATCGCACGCCTTTCCAAGGCGGCTTTCTCTCTGGCCCTTACCGCCGGGCTGTCCTGTGGCGTTCCGTGGTTGCTGCTGACCTATATCGGAAGTCCTGTTCCGAAGCAGTTCCCGGGCTTGCATGAGATCGTGCCTGCTCTGTCGGCACGGTTCGACATCCACGTCTTCATCACGATCATCGTCTATCTGCTGTGGGCTTGCTGGGCTGTGCTCGTTGTGCAGCTGCTCGTCCAGGTTCCTGGGACGTTCGTCGACATCGTCAGAATCCTGAGGCGTCGCGAGCCGGTCCGTCGAGGCGCAGCTTGGGGACCGGGCGGCGCTCTGGCCCGAGGCTTGATCGCGGCCTTCACTATCGCGCTGCTCGCGCCGCGCGCAGCCGACACCGCGGCGGCTGCGGCGAAGGCAACGGGCTACGTTCTCAGCCCCACAGCCAAGATTGCCTCCGTTGCGCCGGCCGTCCCAGGCGCCCGATCGGCGAGCGGAGATGACTATGTCGTTCGATCTGGCGACACCTTGTGGGATATCGCGGCGCTGCACCTCGGTGAACCTGAGCGCTGGCACGACATCTATAGCCTGAACGTCGGCCGGGTCCAGCCTGATGGTGGCGTGCTGTCCGATCCGCAGCTGATCCAGCCGGGCTGGCAGCTGCGTCTCCCCGAGAACGTCGTAGCGCCTGCCTCGGCGGTACCGGCTCCGGCGGTGTCAACCACAAGGCCGAGCAACGCAGGTACCGTGCTGGTCCCGGAGCCAGTAGAGACGCCATCTCTGATCGCTGCGGGTGGCTCTCCGGCAGCTTCGGCAATTCCATCCCGGGCTGAACACCCGATCCCCGCGCAGCGGATCGCACCGCGCGATCGTGCAGCGGTCCGACTGCCTGGTGGCGGAGTGGTTCCCGTCAGCCTCGCTTCCGGTGTCGCCGCCGCGCTCGCGTTGGCGCGCCTTCGCACGCGTGCCAGGAGCCGGATCCAGCCGGTCGATGCCCCGGGCGATTCCGAACCTCTCGCACCGCTCCTCGAGCCCGTTCGCGCAGAGCTGTTGCGTGCACACCACGCGACGGTGTGCGCCCCGGGGAAGGGTCTCTTCCAGGATGACGAGGACTTTGGCGACGACCCGTTCGCCGATGACGAACCGCTGCCCAGCGAGCCCGAATCCGCCTCGGTGACCGAGGACGCCCTGTGGTCGTTGAAGTCCGAACCCGGTACCCCACTCACCACTCCAGAGTTCGCGCCGAGCCTTCGGGCTGTCTTGGACGGCGCCGATGCCCCTGATGACGTCCACGTGGCGATCTGTGGCAACTCCCCGATTCCGTTGGCTTCCGTCACGACAGCAGGACTTGGGTTGACCGGAGACGGGGCGGCCGACGCTGCGCGGTCTTTGCTGGTCAGCGCACTGGCGGCCGGTGGTCCGAGGGCCATTGATCAGGCCGTCGAAGTCCAGACTACGGTCCAGGCGCTGTCGGTGCTGCTGGGCCCTGGCGCCCTGACCGCCGATTCCGATCGGCTGACGGTTTTCGACTCCTTGACCACGTTGCTGGACGACGCTGAGCGTGAGCAGTCGGCGCGAGCGGCGGAGGTCGCAGAGTATGGACAGGCGAACGCTGCTGACGTCCGTCGCTTCGATAACGTGGAGCCCTTCCGCCCCCGCATCCTGCTGGTCCATCTCGAAGCCGGCGAACGGCACCGGCTGGAGGCGATCGCCCGTGCCGGCGGCAAGGTCGACACTCATCTCGTGCTGCTCGGGCCGTGGGCCGCAGGTACTTCCGTCACAATCGGCGCTGACCGCCTCCTGACAGCCACGGGTCCCGACGCCGAGTTGCTGCGTGACGCATCGGCCTTCGGCATCACGATGGACGAGGCCGAACAGATTCTCTCTGCTCTGGGCACTGCTGCTGAGTCGCCCGCCACTCGCGAACCGTTCACCGATACCGAAGCCGATGGCGAGCCGCCGGTTGAGGCCTCGCGTCAGGACGAATCGGTCGTGCCGTCAGCGGCGACGCCCGACGATACAGTCCCGGTCGTGGCCCGAGCGCACGTCGACCAGGGTGTTCTCCTCTTGAAGGTCATCGGTCCCTTTACCGCCGAGATCGACGGCCGAGACGTCACTGGATGCTTCAACCCGAGCCACAGGACACTTCTTCTCTACCTCGCCCTCCGGGAGCGCCCCGTTCGGCGAGCCGAGATCATCGAAGCTCTGTGGACGGACGACCAGGCCGACGGCAAGAACGCGGAGAAGAAGCGCAGGACACGGTTCGACACCCGGCTGTATCAGACCAAGAAGGCTCTGGCCGATGCCGTCGGGCACGACTCGGAGTTCATCTCCTCGGATCGCGCCTCCGGCTTCATCACGCTCAACCGGACCCTCATCCTCACCGATCTCGCCTGCTTCGACCAGCTCGTCGGCCGCGCTTCCCGAGCCGCCGACGACGCAGAGAAGACCGCACACCTCGAAGCAGCATGCGCGCTGTACCGCGGACCACTGGACGAGAGCATCCGCGGCGACTGGCTGCTGGAGCATCGCGAGGACCGGCTGCGCCGCTACCGCGATGCAGCCGGCGACCTCGCCCGCATCGTCGGCCGAACCGACCCCGACCGCGGACTTGCCATCCTCAACCAGCTGCTGGAGCACGACCTCTTCAACGAGGACCTCTACCGCCGGATCATGCGTGGGCAGGCACGGCTGGGGCGGCACGACGCGGTGCGACGGACCTTCAATCTTCTGGAGACCCGCTTCGAAGCGGTCGAGCTCGTGGTCGATGCATCCACCAGGGCGCTCGTACGGACATTGACTCGTAACGTTTGACCTGTTGGGCTGCCATCACAAAGCTGCCTTTAGCGTGCGGACCACCGGGCTGACCTTCCCTTGCCGCCCTCTGCACCCAAGTGTCGCTAATGGTAGAAGGTTGTCATCCATCGCGGTGAATCTTGCCCTATAAATGCTGGATCCTCGGCCGAGCGCTTCACATTGCGCCCGGATAGAGCGTCTATGGAAGAGCTGCCCTCAACGGCGGCGTATCCACTGACGAAGGGTGCAAAACGTGGCTAACGCTAACCTCCCGGTCGAACTCTCGGCCGCGGCACGCTCCGTCGCCAGCGCGCTGTTCGACGTCGCCGAAGCGACGGTCGCCTCGCTCAGCGAGTCGGCAGGAGTGAGTAAGTCGACCGTCAGCAAAACCCTAGTGGCGTTGGAACAAGCGGGTGCTGCGACGCGCAGCATCCGAGAAAGCGGTGGGTTCCGGGAGCCGGATCTGTGGTCCTCTATGCCCTGGCTGGGCTCATTACTTTCCGCCAGAGATGCTGGCGCTGTTGCGGGTGTTTCCAGCGCTCCTGGCGCGGGCGAGGGCGATAGCGCGGGCGGACCTGAAGAAGTTTTCGAAGGCCAGGCTGTCGTCGATCAGCCGTGTGCAGACGTAACTGTCGAACCCCAGAATCCGTCGGCATCGGCGAATGAACCCGAAACTTCGGGACCGCCGCTGCGATTGGCCCGGGGCGGGCTGGGGGACCTCGTCCAGCAGGTCTTGGCGGGTCACCCGGAGATCGACTACACCCCGACGATGATCAGCCACATGCTCTCGGGCCGTTCAGCGGGGGCTATCGCCAACGCACTCGAGCGTCAGGTCAGGGCTGGGACGGCCGTCAGAGTTTGTGAGGCGCCCAAGCGCTATCGCCATGTTGGATCCGACTCTGGTGCCGGTCGGTAGCGGGGGTGTGTGCCATGTCTTGCTCCCCACTGTCCGATCCACCTCCTATCCCCGTGACGGGCGCATCGGTGCGGCCGAAGCCGAAGCCGCTGTCTCAGGCTGGCGGCCCGCAACGGCGTTCTGAACCGTCGCAGATTTCGCAGGAGTCTGCTATCGGCCGTCCGCGTCTTCTCGCGGCGAGGGCACAACATTTCGCCGCCACCGCGAGTGCTGCCGGCTGGGCTCGGCGGCACGTCGTCGACATGCTGCTGCGATGGTCGGCGTCTGAACTGGCTGATGATGCTGCCCTTGTCGCGTCCGAACTGGTTGCCAACGCGTTCAAACATGCGACGGCGTCGGAGGGTACTTCCACGTGCCGTCTCGTTCTGAAGCTCTTCGTCGATCGGTTGGCTATCGAAGTATGGGATCCGGCGCCGGTGCCGCCCGAGGCAGTTCGACCGCGCGATGTAGGTGAGGCGAGTGAGTCTGGACGCGGGCTCGCTATCGTGACAGCGCTCTGCGGGTCCGCTCCCTTGGTATTCGTCGAACCTGATCGCGGGAAGACTGTGGTCGCTGTCATTCCATGGCAGCGGTATCGGTGAATCTGGGAAAGGCAAAGCGGTACTTCGGCAAGTACTCAAATGGGTTTCAGTCCAAGTGTTGCGTCTTGGCATATGTGTGGGGCTGCGATACAGGGCCGCGAGGCGAGACGCCGTTCAAGCTTCCGCCTCGCGGCGCTCAAGCTCTACTTGCCGGCATCACCCCGCCGCGTGCCGATGACTGTCCCGAGCGCTCGAAGGACCTGGGCTTTCTGTTCAGGAGTCCAGTCCTTGCGCAGGATCACGAAGACAGCAAAAATGCGACCGCCCCATCCTGTGATGGATACGATCGCGGGCACCACTACAACTTCGAGCACAGACCTCCAACGGGTAATCCTGGGCGGACTGGTTGCCCGCTGCTTAACATTATGCAGGCTACAACCTGTCTCGACAAGCGCGTTGCAGCCTTCTTCTTGATGCGGAATTCGCTGTTGTCGTTTGCTCGCGACCCTGCCGGTGGCATGGTCGTCCCCGTAGGGTGTGGAGCATGGTTGCGCGACGCTTCAACGGCCTCATCTTCGACTTCTTCGGTGTCCTGACGTCGAACATGGTCGAGGTCATCGAGTGCTTCGAGGATCGGGAGAAGATCGCCCGCGGGACGTTCCTTCGCGCCTGGGCCGATCCCCGGGGGAGGGACCTGTTCACGCGCCTGGAGCTCGGCGAGATCAGCCAGACCGACTGGAACTCGGGCTTCGCCGCGTTGATGGGCGTCGCGCCTGACGATCTGATGTCCCGCTACCTCTACGACGCGTTCCCGGCTCATGAGGTGCTCAAGGTTGCCCGGCAAGCGCGTGCGGCCGGGTACAAGACGGCGGTGCTGTCCAACTCGCTAGGCCGTACGCCCTACGACCCGTACGCGGGTTTTGACTTGCTGGGCAACTTCGATGAGGTGGTGCTGTCGCAGAATCACGGGCTGCGCAAGCCGGACCCCGCTGTGTTCCAGCTTGTCCTGGACAAGCTCGGTCTGCCCGCTGAGGAGTGCGTCTTCGTTGATGACTCCGAAGAGAACCTTCAGGCGGCGGTTGATTTGGGGATGACGATCGTGTTCGCGCTCGATGAACGAGAGCTTTCGGCTCGCTTGCGGACGCTGCTGGGGCTAGGCCTCCTGTAGGAATGCCCGCACGGCGGGATGTCCACGATGCTCGCTCAGCTGACGGCGCAGCCCGGCCAGCGTTGAGGACGACCGTGCTGAGTCCACCGAGCCCAGGCACCTGCCGGCGTGGCGGGCTTGGACCACCGCAGCGTCCAAGTCGTGCAAGGCCAGGTGTGCCTCGGCAGCGCGAGCGAGGTAGATGGCATGGCTCTTGGGATACTGCACGTCGCCGGGATAGTCGGCCCTGACCGCGGCGTCGAAGCAGCGCACTGCGCGGGCGGGATCGTTCAGCTCCAGGGCTGAGGAACCAGCGATCATCTCGATTTCGCCCTGCGTGACCCAGTACAGGTAGTCGGGATCGTCTTCTGAAGGGCCGAGGTCGAGCAGGTCTCTGGCAGCCGTGAGGGCTCGCGCACATCCTCGTCGGTCGCCGGTTTTCGAAAGAGCTCTGGCTTTGCGTGCGGCAAGCATCGCGCGCATGCGCGGCGTGGCCCTGCTGCCGGCGGTCTGCTCGGCGTTGTCCAAGAGCTTCACAGCGTCGTTCGGATCGCCGGCGGTGTAGTGCTGGATGGCCATGAAGGACATCGCGTAGGCACCGGTCAGCACATCCGTGGCCTCAGCGGAGGCGCGTAGGGCCGTCTCGTAGTACCGCTCGGCTGCGGCGTGCTGCTTGCTGTCGAAAAGGTTCCATGCCACCTGTCGCGAGGCTTCTGCGGCGAGCGAATAGGCGCGGTTCTCGGTGGTCTCGTCCAAACCACCGGCCTTGAGAAGCCGCGTCAGCAGAGCCAGTTCGTTGCGTGCCATGCGCGCCATTTCACCGCTGTCGAACTCGTCATCGAGGTGTCTCAAGTGTTCGAGACGTTCCTCGATGTGGCCGAACAACCTAGGGGCGGCATCTGCTGGAGTGTCGCTTAGCGCGGCCGGTGTGGCTTGTCCGGTGAGAATGCTTGACCAATGACCGACCAGCGAGGTCAGTGCTGCACCTGTAGTCGTGACGAAGCTCCGACGGTCCACGCCGCCTCCTGTTGCCATGTCCACCAGGATGGTGAATGTCTCCTGACGGTTCCATGGTGCCTTTTGTCGGCTCGGACCGTCGACCGCAATGCTGAATTCGCCGCCGGTCGCCAGCACACGATCGTAGGCTTTGGCGACGTCGCTGGTGAGGGGTTTGGTCCCGTTCTCCACGTTGCGTAGGTAGCTCTCGGCGTATCCCGCCTGCCGCGCGAACACGGCGAACGTCAGTCCAGAGCCGCGTCGGGCCGTTCGCATGTCGTCTCGGAGCTCATCGGCCATGATGCCCACCCTTGTCGGAAAAGGGATCGCCTAGGGATCGGTCTAGGTCATTGTTCCTCGTGAAGTAACGCGGTGTGCTCATTCCGGCGCAGATCGCGCCGGAATGTTGCCAGCAGACAGAGGAGAACACCGTGGACCTCACGATCATCGACGAGCTCTTCGACGGGCCGCTCGCCACTGCCGTCCCGACCCAGTCCCAGGCGCTCGCGGAGAAGGCGCCGGGCGACGCCGACGGCGAGGACAAGGGCGACCACTGCAGCGTCCAGGCCTGATCCACTGACCGCCGCGCCCGTGTCGGGACCCATCTCGTCCGATCCTCGTCCCGGGCGCGGCTTCCCTACCGCCAACGTGCAAGGAACATGATGCTCAGCTTCGACATCTCGGTCGTCGCGGACGGCTCGCGAACTTGGAGCCGTGACGGAGACCAGTGGATCGGGCCTGCCGGCTGGGTCCGGCCCTTCGTCCATCCGGCGCTGGAGTCGGTTGCGGTCATCGACGGCCCACGTCTGCGTTTGTCCGTCGCTGAGCGGTGTGAGGAGCCTGACTTCGTCCGCCTGGATACTGATGGCCGCACGGTAACCGTGGAGGCAGGGCCGCTCGGGCGAGCCCCCATTTACCTCCGGCACCGGAACAACCGGATCACGGGGAGCTGGCGCATCAGTGACCTGATGGACAGCCTGCCGTACGGTGCCTTGAACGACAGAGGCCTGATTCGGCTGCTGACCCGCCGTCACCGCTTCAGCGCGGACACGGTGTTCGCCGACATCGTGTGTCTGACTGAGCGTGCCCGAATCAGCGCCGGTCCGGCGGGCATTCAAGTCCGGTACCCGGATCCGGTCGAGCGGCCGGTGCACCGCCGTGCCCTGAGGCGCGACGTCGATCCGGTAGCAGTTATCGGCGACCTGCTCGGCCGGCACCTCGAACAACGACCTACCGACGGCGTCGAACTATCCGGCGGCGCCGACTCGGCACTAGTGGCTGCCGAACTCGCCGGGCTCTTCGAGCATCGTGTCCGGAGCTTCGGACTGGTCATGCCGGGCCAAGAGGGGATCGCCCAGACGGCTCGGCGCGAGGCGATTGCCGAGACGCTGAAGCTGACGGACACCCCGATCCACGCCGTGCTGCATCCGCCGTTTGGCGCCGGTCGCCGGTACGAGCTGCACAACCCTGCCAGTTCGTACTATTGCGAGAGCTTCGACGCGCTCGCTGCGGCTGCCAGGTCATATGGCGTGCGCGCCATGGCGACGGGGTTTGGCGGCGACGAGCTGATGGCGTGCCCCGCCGAAGCCCAGGCGACACCCACCGAGGAGTTCCTTCCTGAGTGGCTCAGTGCCAAAGCACGCGCCGCGGTCCCAGATATCGAGGCCGACCTCGCACCTCCAGCGCACCTCTACACACCGACGCTGATGGCGCTCGCCTCGCACGCTCCGGGCCTGCTGGCTGCAGGGATCTGGCAGATCGCGCCGTTGGCTGATCCCGCACTGACCCGGTTCTGTCGTCAGCTCCCTGAAGAACTGGTCATCGGTAAGCGCGTGTTGCGAGAGCGTCTCGCCCTGCGGATCCCGAAGCGGGTCGCCTACCGGTCGTCCCCGGAGACCTTCCGCCCGATCATGGAGATCGGGATGCGAAGATTCGGCCTCCCTCTTCTCGATGACTACCTCAAGCGCGGCCTGCTGCTGGCAGAGCTGGGCATGGTCGAGCCAGCAGTCCTTCAGGCAGCGACTTGTGCTGCACAGTCTGGGACAGCGGTCGACTCTCGGCTGGCGGATGTCTTGCGTCTGGAGCATGGGCTGCGTCTGGTATGGGGTGAACTGTGACAGATTCCTGCAAGGTAGAAGCCTTGGAAGAGGCGTCGCTGCTCTATCGAGAGCCCGCGTTGTATGCCGAGATGGCTGACGCCGAAGCCGTCGACACCGCGGCTGCCATCGTGGCCTTGGCCGACCGTCACGGCCCGGCTGGTGCTGATTCGCTGCTGGACGTCGGGTGTGGCACCGGCGCGGTATTGGAGCAGCTCGCTTGCAAGTACTCGAAGTCGGCCGGTGTCGACCTGCTGCCAGGGATGATCGAGATTTCGAGAGAGCGCCGCCCTCAGTTGGAGACGTATGTCGGCGACATGCGCACGATACGGCTGGGACGGTCCTTCGAAGTCGTGACCTGCATCGGCAACGCCCTGGCGTACCTCACCGCGCCGGACGATATTGAGGCGGCGTTCGCGACCTTCGCTGGCCACTGCGTTCCAGGAGGCGTGCTGGTCATTCGAACGCTCACTGCGTTTCCTCCGCTGGACAGGTCCCGGACTTCGCGGACTCGGGTCTCGGGACGGTCCGCGAACGTCACCACTACGTACACCCGGGATCCGGCGGCCGAAGTGTTGATTTTGACTCGGCATTGGGACTTCGAGGACCGAGAACCTGCAACGGACGTTATCCGTCGACGTGTGCTGACGATCGGTGAGCAGGAGTCGTTCGCGGCTGCCGCGGGCTTCACCCTCGTCCGTCCGAGAGACGAGGACGAGGACATGACCATCTTCATCCGCGACGATGCGGGTGACCTGAGGAGCGGAGTCGCCGATGACTGATACACCGAAGCGCACTGTCCTTCGGCTCCTGTCGAAGGAGGGCTTCAGCGAAAGCTACGGCATCTTGCTGGTCATGTCCGTGTTGGTCGGCACCGATCCCGATTCGTTGCGGCCGGAGACGGACGCCGAACGGCACGAGTGGCGCGGGCACCTCCAAGGACTGCGTGCGGCGCTGTCCTGCCTGGCGATGCACGAGGCGAAGCTGGCGCCAGATGCTGCGGCCGCTGCGGTCCAGAAACACATCGAGGACGCAGCCCAGGTCATGCGCGGCTCGGGTGGATCGAGGTAATGAGCCATGTCGTACGTCTCGATGACATTCCGTTGGAGCTGGGCTTCTTCAACCACGAGTTCCAGATGCCCCAGTAACATCGCAAGCAGTCGATAGTCGCAGGCGCGGCCCGCTTCGGGAATCCCCCGGGCGGGCCGCGTCTGGCGTTTCAGGACTCGATGACGGACTCAGCGGTCGGGCTCGAGATCAAGCCCTCGGGACCCAAGACTGGTTCGAATTGCCGTTGCAGTCCCAGATCTGCAGCTGGGTGCCGTCAGTGGTCGAGGACTTCGGGTCGTCGAGGCACTTGCCGGAGGCCGGGTTTATCAACGAGCCGTTGGAGCCGCTCTTCCAGACCTGTGCACCGGTGCCGTTGCAGTCGTAGATCTGGACGAGGGTGCCGTTGGCTGTTCCGGCGCCCTTGACGTCCATGCACTTGCCGGCGGACCGGAGGGTGCCGTCGGCGAGGTGGCTCCAGGACTGGCCGCTGGTGTTGTTGCAGGTGTAGATCTCGACCTTGGCGCCGTTGGTGTTGTCGTCCGCCGCCAGGTCGAGGCACTTGCCGCCCTGACCGACGTACGGGACGGTGGGCACCCCGGCGGTGGAGGGCGAGACGGTCCACACGAACGAGGTCGTCGCGGTGGCGCCGTTGCCGTCCTTCGCCGTCACGTCCACGGTCGTGGTGCCCGCGCTGGTGGGCGTGCCGGTGATGGTGCCCGAGGCGGAGATGCTCAGGCCGGCCGGGAGCCCGGTGGCGCTGAACGCCGGCGTCTGGCCGCCGGTCGAGTCCTTCGCGGTGACCGGCACGGAGACCGTCGCGCCCGCGATGGTGGCCTGCGGGCCCGGGTTGGTGACCGTCACCGGCTGGCCGAGCTGGGCCGAGGTGACGTTCAGGGTGCCGCTCAGCGGGATGTTCGCCGCCGAGTCGCCGACGCGGATGCCGTAGGCGCCGGTATCCGTGGTCCAGGCGTTGGACCCGGTGTTCCAGTGCCGGAGGTTCTCCTCGGTGACGGGGAAGCTGACCGTGGTGCTGGCGCCGGCGGCCAGGGTGACCTTGCCGAAGCCCTGGAGCTGCTTCGACGGCTCACCGGAGGACGACGGGTCCACGACGTAGAGCTGGGCGACCTCGGAGCCGGCACGGCTGCCGGTGTTGGTCACCTTCGCGGTGACGGTGGCGGAGCCGCCCTTGGTCAGCGAGCCGACAGTGAGGTTGCTGAAGCTGAAGGACGTGTACGACAGGCCGAAGCCGAAGGGGAACAAAGGGGTCTGGTTGGTCGCGTCGTAGTGCCGGTAGCCGACCTGCAGGCCCTCGGAGTACTCCACCTTGTTGTTGGCGCCCGGCCACTGGGCGGCGGTGTTCGCCGGCACCTGGCTGAGCGACGTCGGGAAGGTCACCGGCAGGTGCCCCGACGGGTCGACGTCGCCGAACAGCAGGTCGGCGATCGCGTTGCCGTCCTCCTGGCCGGAGTACCAGGCCTCGAAGACGCCGGAGACCGAGGACAGCCACGGCATGGTGACCGCGGAGCCGGTGTTCAGCACCACCACGGTGTGCGGGTTGGCCTTGGCGACCGCCGAGATCAGCGCGTTGTCCGAGCTGGCCAGGTCGATGTTCGACAGGTCGCCGCCCTCGCTCTCGGACTTGCTGACGAAGACCACTGCCACGTTCGCCTTGCCGGCGGCCGTCGCGGCCGAGCTGGAGGAGGAGCCGTCGTTGTAGGTCACCGTCACCCCGCTGCCGGCCCGCGAGGTGATCCCGGCCAGCGGGCTGACCACACTGCCGGCCTTGACCGACGCGCTACCGCCACCGGCGCTGCGAACGCTGGTGGAGGCGTCCGCACCGATCACGGCGATGGACTTCGTCGAGGAGGTCAGCGGCAGCTGGTTGTTGGCGTTCTTCAGCAGCACGGTGCCCTGGTCGGCGATCTGCCGGGCGGTGGCGGTGTGCGCCGAGGACGTCACCGTCGCGCGCGGCGAGCCGCTGGAGACGTTGTCGAACATGCCGAAGCCGAACATCTGGGTCAGGACGCGGCGGACCGCGGCGTCGATCGTCGCCTTGCTGACCTGGCCGTTGTTGACGGCTGTCTGCAGCGCGCCACCGTAGTAGCCGTCATCACCGGGCATGTCCTGGTCCAGCCCGGCGTTCGCGCCGCCGGCCGTCGTGTGCAGGGCGCCCCAGTCCGAGGTGATGAACGCGTTGGAGCCGAACTGCTTGTGGATGACATCGTTCATGATGTTCGGGTTCTGGCAGGCGTAGGTCCCGTTGATCGTGCTGTACGAGCACATGACCGACGAAGCCGCGCCCGAGCCCACCGACGTGTCGAACGCCGGCAGGTAGATCTCCTCCAGCGTGCGCTGGTCGACGATCACGTTGTCGCTGGAGGTGTTGCGGTGGGTCTCCTGGTTGTAGGCGGCCAGGTGCTTCACCTGCGCCATCTCACCGGTCGACTGCACTCCGCGGATCTCCGCGGCGCCGAGAACGCCGTTGAGGTACGGGTCCTCGCCGATCGACTCGAAGGCCCGGCCCCAGCGCGGGTCCCGCACGATGTTGATCGTCGGCCCGAGATCGACGGTGGAGCCCTTGGCGGCCTCCTCGGAGCCGATCACCTTGCCGTAGGCGGATTCCGCGCCGGTGTCCCAGGTGGCGGCCGCGCTCACCGGGGCGGGCAGCTGGGTGACGCCGGTCATGCCGTCGGCGACGCCGGCCGGCCCGTCCTCCAGGTTCATGGCGGGGATGCACAGCGAGCCGATCGCCGGGGTCTCCCCCACGAAGCTCGACCCCTTGGTGCCGGTCATCATGGAGATTTCCTGCGACAGGCTCATCTTGGCCATCAGCTGGCTGACACGGCTGGCCACCGGGGCGTTCGACCCGACCCAGGGACACGTGGCCGACGCCGCGGGGGCGGCGGAGGCGGGGAGTTCGGCGCTCAGGAGCCCGGCGGCGCCGAGACTCAGAGCGGTGAGGGCGACGAAAGCTCTTGATTTCGTCAGCGGTAGTGGACGCACACGCATGGCGGGGGTTTCTCCCTGATCGCATATGAGAACGGTGGACATGGATATGAACATCCGGATGGCAGAGCCCGGCCCAAGTCACTCCGGGCTCAAGCCATCGGACGGGGCGGAATCGGTCCGCCCGGGAACCGCGGGCCCGCCGGCCGGCAGGCCGGCGGGCCCGCGGAGCGGTGCCCTAGGAGACGGCGAACGTGATGTCGGAGGTGTTCGCGTTGATGTCGATCAGGCCGTCGGAGGCCTTCTTGACCGGCCGTCCGTTGATCGTCAGATCCGTGAAGCTGACGTTGGAGACCTTGCTCTTGCTGTTCTCTCCTTGGATGATCGAGTGGAAGCCGTTGATGTTCTCGAAGCTGACCCGGACCAGTTCCACGCCGGTGATCGGCCCGCTGGTCGACCCCGAGTACTCCGCGGTCCAGATGAGGATCGGCGCGGTCCGGAACTCGCCGGACGTGCCGTTGTTGTAGATCTTCTCGGTGCGGATGTCGGTGAAGTGGATGCCGCTCCAGGCACCGCCGCCCTCGTCGTGGGAGACGCTGACCCCGCGGTATCCCTGGATCACGTCGATGTTCTTGAACCAGATGTCGCTCATGGCGCCCGCGCCCTGCATGCCGAGCTTGGTGCCGGCGGCCTGGGTGTAGGCGACAGAGTTCTGATACACCAGGTCCGTCATCGGCTCCGTCGAGGAGCTCTTCGCGTCGAACGCGTCGTCGCCGGTGCAGGCCAGGCACTGGTCCACCACGGCATGGGAGACGTTGACCAGGTCGAAGCCGTCCCCGTGGATCCAGTGGACGTTGTTGAAGATCTTCACGTTGGTGATCGTGACGTGGGTCGAGTCCTTGAGGTTGAAGTTCCAGGTCGTGCCGTCCCGCAGCGTGATGCCCTCGAAGACCAGCGTGTCCGGCTTCGTTCCCTGCGAGTTCTTCAGCGAGGCGATGATGTTCTCGCGGTTGGACCCGCTCGGTCCGGACGTCAGCACACTGCCGTTGGAGTCGATGGTCCCCCGGCCCTTGATCGAGGCGTTGGCGGCGCCGACGATGCGGACGTTCGCCGCGTGGAAGTGTTTGCCGCTGAAGTCGTAGTCGCCCACCTTGGACGAGCCGCGCAGCACCGCACCGGCGGCGAGGTAGACGGTGACGTGGCTCTTCAGCTCGATCTGCGTGAACTTGTAGACGCCGGCGGGAACGTAGACCGTGCCGCCGCCGCTGCGGGCCGCCGCGTCGTCGATGGCCTTCTGGATCTTCGACGTCATGAGCGTGTTGCCCGTTCTGTCGATCCCCGAGTAGTCCAGGATGTTCTTCACGCTGCCGCCGTTGGGCACCGGGATGCCGGCCTCCAGGGGGTCGGCCGCGATGACGAGGTTCTCCAAGCCGTTGACCTTGATCACCAGATACCGCGACTGGGTCTGGGTGAGCGAGAAGGTGAGGGTCTTCCCGCTTTTGGTGGCTTTGACGCCGTAACTGTGGGGGCTGATGTTGTAGGAGGTGATGGTCTCCGACGCCGTGATCGTGAAGGTCGCCGTCCCAGAGTACGAGAACTGCGCGATCGAGTAGTCGAAGTGCTTGCGCACGTCGATCGCCTGCGAGTTCACGCTCAGCGTGTAGGCGGTGCTCTTGGTCAGGTACGGGGCCGTCGGGTAGGGCACGACGGCCGAAGCGGCCGCCTTCGCCGGCGCGGCCTGCCCGGTCGCGGCCGGCGCCGCCGCGTCGTGGGCGCCGGATCCGGCGGCCCGGGCCAGGCCCTGGTCGACCAGGGGCAGTGCGAGGGCTGAGAGCGCTCCGACTCCGAGAGTACGTCGTGTGATGTTCATGGGTGTCTCCGTTTCTCCGGAAACGGGACCACGGCTGACTGCCGCGCGTGTCCGCGGTTCTGGAGGTGGGGGTGTGGCGGTGGGGGCCCGGAGCGAACGGCACCAGCCGGGGCCGGGCGAGGCGTCGGCGGCTCTGGGCGAAAGCGCCGCCGGCGCTTGGGGGACCGCGATGGCGGACGGCTCAGCGGGAGATCAGGTCGAAACGCTGATCGGAGCCGTCGGTCGGCGTCCACTGGCCGTACTGGTTGCCGGCCGCGGTGCTCCCGGTGTAGTTGTCCAGGGCCAGCTTGCTGTTGCGGTTGGAGAACGACCAGGTGCCGTCGGAGTTCTTGACGGGCATCCACTGGTCCTCGCCCGAGCGGATGCCGGCCGCCGGCGACTGCACGACCAGGGAGCCCGGCTTGCCGAGGGTCCCGCTGACCGCCAGGATCAGCCCGCTGCGAACGTTCTTGATCTCGTAGTAGCCGTTGCTCTCCTGGACGAACGACCACGAGGCGCTGGCGTCCTTGGTGTCCTTGTTCTGCACGATGGGTGCCGACGCGGCGGTGGAGTCACCCTTCGCGCCCAGCGACAGGCCGCTGTGCACGTTCTTGATCTCGTACGTCCCCTTGAAGGGGGAGGCGGCGGTGTCGGGCAGCGCCTGGAAGACCGCGACCATGCCGATCATCTCGAAGGCATCCGCGTTCGGCTCGTCAGTCTTCTTGTTCCAGTTGTTCCAGGTGACGTTGTCGCTGTCGCGCTCGCTCCACGCCTTCGCGGCGTTGGACCGCATCCACGCGTCGTAGCGGCTGCACAGGTTGGCGTCAGTGCAGAAGTCGCCGATGCCCTTGAAGAGCCAGTACTGGTAGGACGTGCTGTTGCCCTGGCTGTTCGCCACGATGGGGACGTGGTTGAGGAAGTGGTCGGCGGTGCGCTGCGCGTCGTCGCGGTACTGGGTGTCGCCGGTGATCCGGTAGAGGTTGTCGGCCGCCTCGATCCAGGAACCCGCGTTGTAGGCGTTGTCCGACTTCAGCAGGGTGGTCGGGCCGCTCTTCCCCTTCGGGATGCTCACGCACTCGTTGACCACGCCGGTCGAGGTGTTCACGACCTTGCTGCGCATCCAGGCGTAGATCGCCTTCGCCTTGGTCAGGTACGCCTGGTCGCCGGTGATCTGGTACAGCGTCGAGGCGATGCTGATCATCGGGTCGTTGCTGAGCGCGCACTTGCTCCCGCTGGTGTCGTGCTCCCAGATCCCGCCGCCGCCGGCCGAGGACCATCCCCGGTTGTAGGTCTTGGCGAACTGGTCCTCGGCGACGGTCAGCCAAGCGGTGTTCCCGCTCTGCTGGTAGCCGCGCAGAACCGTTGTGATGTCCCACGCGAGGTCGTCGTTCCAGCCGTCCCAGGAGGCCCAGTCGGTGCCCTCGTGCTTGATGTAGGTGGTGACCAGGTCCACGGCCACCTGCCGGTCGGCTGCCGAGTGCGTGAGGTCGTAGCGGTCCTGGGCGACCTGGATGTCCAGGGCGGCGATCCACATGGTGGAGCGCTTGATGCCTTTGCTCTTCAGCTCGCTGTTATAGAAGGTCTCACCGTTGGCCTGCACCAGGAAGGCCTTGTTCCAGTCCTGGTAGACCGTGGTCGCGGAGGGCAGGCTGGCGGTGGCCACGGCCGAGGGCGCCAGCATCACGGCGCCGGTCACGCCGAGCAGGAGGGCGGTACAGGTCGCTGCCAGTGCTGTCTTTCTTTTCATGATGACGATGCCGTTCTGTCGAGTGTGGTGGCGGGCCGGCGCGACACAAGGGGGTGCGGCGCCGCGGGTGCGCGGCCGCCCGACCCGACCGGCGGGCTGGGTCCGCCGCCGAAGGCGTCGGGGAAGCTGCCGCCGATCGCCAGGTCGTAGATGATGAAGAACGGGTGGTCCACGGCGTTCTTCCAGGTGGTGGCGTCCACCTGATTGGCCTTGACGGTGAAGTAGTTCTTGCCGTCCAGGCTCCTCCTGATCAGTTCTGGCTCCTGGCGTCCCCGGACCGGCCACGCCGGTCGGGGACGCCGGGAGCGTTCCGGGGTCAGGGAGTCACGGTGGTGAAGGCGACTCCGCCGGCCGCGACGCCGGTGGTGTACGTGCTGTGGGTGCCGAGGTCCTTGCCGCTCAGGACGTCGGTGAGCTTCGCCGAACCGGAGATCCCGAGCTTGGACAGCGGCAGGCTGAAGGTGTGGCTGGAGGAGGTGTCGGTGTTGAAGATCCCGATCTGCCAGGTGCCGTTCTTCTCCTTCTTGGCGAAGACCTGCTCGTTGCCGCTGTCGCTGATCCGCTTGGCGGCGATGCCGTCCTGGTCGATCGCGATCACCTTCTTGTTGGTCAGCAGGGCCTTGTCGGCGGAGTCCAGGTGGGTGAGGTCCGCGCCGAGCATGTACTGCGAGCTGGCCAGCGCCCACAGCGCCACATTGGTCTGCCGCTCCGGCGAGGTGAGCCCGTCGTTGCCGCCGTTGCCGACGCCCAGGGAGTCGAGGTCGTTCCAGCCGCCGCTGCCGGCGTAGGGCTGGTACTTGGCCGCGTCGTTGAACCGCTTGGAGACGTTGGTCCAACTGGTCAGCGGGAAGCTGGAACCCCGGGGGCTGGCGCCGATGTCGCCGTCGATGCGCCAGGAGTTGGCCAGCGAGGACCAGGTGCTGCTGGCGGACAGGCTGGCGGACAGGTTCAGCGCGATCGGCCGGCCGGTCTGCTTGAGCGCGGACGACCAGGCCTTGACGTCCGCGGTCTTGGACGAACCGACGCCGTCCAGCTTCAGGTAGTCCACGCCCCACGAGGCGAACTCGTCCGCCCAGGAGTTGATGAACTGCTGCGCACCGGGCTTGCTGAAGTCGATGTTCTTCATGCCCTTGCAGTTGAAGTTGCTGGCCGAGCTGCCGCTGACGATCTGGTCGGCGGTGTGCGAGCTGCCCAGGATCTTTGTCTTCTTCGCCACGGCCTGGGCGGAGATGCCGGGGGTCACGTAGAGGCCGAACTTCAGCCCCTTGCTGTGCACATAGTCCGCCAGGACCTGCATGCCGTCCTTGCCGCCGCTGCCGGGGAAGTGCGTGGTGTCGGTCACCCAGCGGCCGTTCGCATCGACGTCAGGGCCCTGGCTTCCCGGGCACTTGTACCAGAAGTCGTCCATGTTGGCGTACACGTAGCCGTCGGCCTTCAGGCCGCTCGACACCAGGGCGTCGACCTGCGCCTTGAACTTCGCCGCGGAGGGGTCCCGCTGCAGGAACCCCCAGCCGCTCCAGCCCATCAGCGGGGTCTTGGCCAGCCCGTTGTCCTCCGCCTGGGCCGTGGGCACCAGCGTCAGCGACGCCACCACCCCGGCGCTGACGGCGGCTACCGCCAGCGTCATCCATCGGGATCTCATCTTCGTCTCCTTGCCTTTCACGATCTGCTCGTTTCATCAGGGACGACGGCTACCGCCGCCTCACCCGAGCGTCCACTGCTGGTTCTGGCCGCCGTTGCACGTCCACAGCTCCAGGCCCGACCCGTTGGGGTTGGTGGCGCCGGTGACGTCGAGGCACAGGCCGGACTGGACGCCGGTGATGGTGCCGTTGCTGTTCTTGGTCCATTGCTGGTTGGCGCCGCCGTTGCAGTCGTAGATCTCGACGTGCGTCCCGGCGGTCTTCTGGTTGTTGTGCGCGTCGAAGCACTTGCCTTCCAGCACCAGCGTCTTCGACGAGGAGTTGTAGGTGACGTTCTGGTTGGGGCCGCCGTTGCAGGTCCAGACCTGCACCTGGACGGCGTTGTACGTGGTGCCCTGCGGGGAGTCCGCGCAGCGCCCGGAGAGCTTGCTGACCATGGGCGCCCCGATCGTTCCGTGCCCGGAGGCCGGGGTGACGCGCAGCAGCCGGGAGCCGTGGGCGGGCACGGAGGCGGTGAACTTCCCGGACGAGGAGCCCAGGTTGGTGCGGCTCCACAGGTCGCGGACCGCGGCGCCGCCGGTGAAGCCGAGGTCGGACCAGTTCGCGGTGACGTTGGCGGCCGAGCCGGCGAGGTTGAACAGGCCGACGGTGTAGGTGCCGTCGCCGTTGTACGCCCACCAGGTCTGCTGCGTTGCGCCCTGCGCGACCGGGTGCGCGGGGTGTCCGGCACGGTCGACGCCGAGCACCTCGTCGTCGGTCAGCAGAGCCAGATCGCCGGAGTCCATGTGGGTCAGGTCGGTCCCCAGGGTCAGCGGTGCCGCGGAGATGGCCCACAGACTGAGCTGGGTGCGCCGCTCGTCGGGGGTCAGACCGTCCTGCGAGCCGTTGCCGACCTCGACCGAGTCCGGGTCGCCCCAGCCGCCGGGGCTGTCGTACTGCACCCACGCCGGCAGGGTGTTGAACCGCTTGGAGACGTTGCTCCAGTTGGTCAGGGTGCTGCAGTAGCACTCCACGTCGCCGCCGACCCGCCAGCCGTTGGCGTACTGCTTCCAGAACGGGCCCTGGTTGATGTCCAGGGAGTTGGACAGCTCGAACTGGATGGTGCGCCCGGACTGGGCGAGCGCCTGGGACCAGTGCTGCACGTCGGCCTTGTCGGACGTGCCGACGCCGTCCATCTTGAGGTAGTCCACGCCGTAGGAGGCGAGCAGATTCGCCCACGAGTTGACGAACGCCTGCGCCGCGGCGGGGTTCTTGGCGTAGTCGATGAAGTACATCGCGCCGTTGGCGAAGTTGTAGTTCTTCTCGTAGTCCGTGGTGTCGGAGACGATGTCGCGGGCGTGGTACGACGTGCCCTGGATCGGGGTGTTCTGGTTGTACGCCGCCACCGGGATGCCCGGCGTCAGGTACATGCCGAACTTCTCACCCTTGCCGTGCACGTAGTCCGCGACCGCCTTCATACCGTGCGGGAACTTGGCGGTGTCCACCACCCAGCGCCCGTAGGAGTCGACGTGCGACCCGGGGCTCAGGTAGTAGAAGTCGTCGATGTTGATGAGGGAGAAACCGTGGCTGACCAGGCCGGTGGAGGCCATCGCGGCGGCCTGCGCCTCGATGGCCGCCTCGGTCGGGTTCTTGCGGATGAAGCTCCAACTGCTCCACCCCGACTGGGGTGACACCGCGGCGCCGTTGGACTCCGCGTGAGCCGACGGTGCGGTGGAGAACGCGGCCCCGTACAGCAGGGAGGCCAGCAGGGCGGTGACCGCGAGCAGGGACCACCAAGCGCGGCGCCGGATGCCTCCGGTGCCGGGTGGCCGCAAAGTGATCGGCGGGTTCATGGGCGATCCTTCCTTTTTCCGGTGGGGGTGACGGATCAGGGGGTGAGGGATCAGTTCGAGCTGCGGGCCACCAGTTGCGTGGGGTTGACGAACCGCAGGGCGACCAGCAGCAGCACCGCCATCGACGCCGTGTAGACGACGGCCATGGCGTCGATGGACTGGGGGCTTCGGATGCCGGCGGAGAACACCGCCGAGAACAGGGCCACGATCAGCGTCTGGCTGTCGGGGCCCGAGGTGAGGAAGGTCAGCTCGAACATGCCGAAGGTGCGGACCAGGACGAGGATCCCCGCGGCGAGCATCCCGGGCAGCAGCAGCGGGCCGAGGACGCGGAGGAAGACCGAGCGCGTGGACGCGCCGCACATCCGGGCCGCGGCTTCCAGCCGGGGGTCGAGCTGCTCGATGAACGGGGTCATGGTGAAGATCACGAACGGGATGGACGGCACGAGGTTGGCCAGCACCACGCCGGTGAGCGATCCGGCCAGGTGGACCTTGTACAGCACGGTGGCCAAGGGGATGCCATAGGCGATCGGCGGCACCAGGATCGGCAGCACGAAAATCGTGGAGACCACGCGTTTGCCCGGGAAGTCACGGCGGGCCAGCGCATAGGCGGCGGGCACCCCGACCAGCAGGGAGATGGCCACGACCAGCACCGAGACCTCGATGGTGACGGTCATGACCTGCCCGAGGTTGAACTCGCTCCAAGCCTTGCCGTACCAGGACGTGGTGTAACCGTGCGGCGCCCACCCGGAGAACCAGGTCTGGCCGAAGGAGTCAAGGACCACGGAGCCCACGACGCCGAACACGCCGAGGAAGAAGACTGCGAGGACACCCCAGACCAGCCAGGCGCCCGGCCGCAGCGTGATGCCGCGGCGCGCTCGCGGAGCGGTGGGAGGGGGAACCTTCGTCGCCGAAGTCGCCGGCGTCGCCTGGACGGTCATCCTTTGCCCCCTGTGGATCCCCGGTAGAGGCGGGAGCGCAGTCCCATCGCGACGCCGACCACGGCCAGCATCAGGGCGGTCATCACCATGGCGATCGCCGAGCCCTCGGAGTAGTTGAAGTGCTCCAGGGCCGTCTCGTAGGCCTCGACGGAGATGACATGGGTCCTGCCGTCGGGGTCGCCGACCATCATCGCCGACGGGAACACCGCGAAGGCCAGCACGAACGTCAGGCAGAACGTCGTCATCAGCCCGGGCAGCAGCAGCGGGAAGGTGATGTGCCGGAAGCGTTGCCGCCAGTCCGCGCCGAGCGTGGCGGCGGCCCGCTCCAGGGCCGGGTGGATTCCCGAGAGGTAGGAGTTGGTGAGCAGGAAGGCGAACGGGAAGCCGCTGATGATCAGCGACAGCAGCACGCCCCAGTAGTCGTAGGTGAGCTTCACCGGCGAGGCGGCCAGGCCGAGCGCGTGCAGGGTCTGGTTGAACCAGCCGACCGGGCCGAAGAACTCCACGATGCCTTCGGCGGTCAGCACCGTGCCCAGCGTGATCGGGACGACGAGCAGCGCGAGAAGGAGCCGCTTGCCCCGGAACTCCTTGCGCATCCGGTACGAGATCGGGACGGCCGCGCCGACGTTGATGATCGCGGCGGGCAGCGCGAGCTTGAAGGTGATGCCGATGGAGCCGACCGCGAAGGAGTTGCCGAAGAAGGCGCGGTAGGAGCCGAAGAAGCCGCCCGTCTTCGGCTGGAAGGAGATCTGCAGCCCGTACAGGAACGGGTAGCAGAACAGCGCGGCCGAGGCCAGCAGGCCGGGCACGAGCAGCAGCAGGGTCCGGTCGACGCCGCGCTCGGCCAGCCGGTGTCGCAGGGCGTTGCGGGGCGGCGCGGGCCGGGTCGCCTCGGGGCCGGGCGGCGCGAGGGCGCTCATGTGCCCGCCCCCTGGTTCGCGCTCAGGTCCGCCCCCTGCGGGTCCCGGAAGACCAGGGCCCGGTCGGCGGGGATCGTGAGGGAGACCGGGTCGTTCGGGTGCACCCGGGTGGCGGTCTTGAAATAGACGCGGTCGCCCCCGTCCGTACGGGCTTCCACATGGAACTGCCGCCCGTGGTACTCGACGATCTCGGCGACGGCCGTCAGGTCCGCGGGGGCCCCGCCCTCGGCGAGATGGACGTTCTCGGGGCGGATGGCCACCACGACCGGCTCGCGCAGATCCAGGACCCGGTCGGCGACCGGCGTCCCGCGCAGTTCGAGGCCGCGCCCGCGAGCGAGAACTCCTTGCGAGTCGGCGGTCACCGCTTCCAGACGCAGCAGGTTGCGATAGCCCATGAAGGCCGCGACATGCGGGTCGGCGGGGGTCTCGTACAGGTCGGCCGGGGTGCCGATCTGGCTGACCCGGCCCTCGCGCAGCACCACGAGCCGGTCGGCCAGCGACAGCGCCTCCTCCTGGTCGTGGGTCACGTACACCGTGGTGAGGCCGAATTCCTGGTGGATGCGCCGGATCTCGCCGCGCATCTGAAGCCGCAGCGCCGCGTCCAGGTTGGACAGCGGCTCGTCCATCAGGACCAGCGGCGGTTCCAGGACGATGGCGCGGGCGATCGCGACGCGCTGCTGCTGGCCCCCGGAGAGCTGGCCGGGGTGCTTGTGGGCCTGCTCGGTGAGCCGGACCAGCCGCAGCACCGCGTCGACCCGGCGGCCGATCTCGGCCTTTCCCGTCTTGCGCATCTTGAGTCCGAAGCCGACGTTGGCCCGGACCGTGAGGTGCGGGAAGAGCGCGTAGTTCTGGAACACCATGCCGAAGCCGCGCTTCTCCGGCGGCAGGGTGTCCACGCGCCGGCCGTCCAGGGCGATCTCGCCGCCGCTCAGCGGCAGCAGGCCGGCCAGGCAGTTCAGGGCGGTGGTCTTGCCGCAGCCCGACGGGCCCAGCAGCGCGACGAACTCGCCGCCGTGCACGGTCAGGTCCAGCGGGTGCAGCGCGGTGTGCTCGCCGTAGTCGCGGGTGACGCCTCGCAGAGTCAGTTCCCTGAGCTGCGAGTCGGGCCGCCGGCCGGCGGCCGGCGGACTGCCGGGCCCCGGGCCGGGCGCGGCGGGAGTGCTCGATTCCATCGTCGTCACTTCGTCGAGCCGATCTTCCGATCCCACAGGTCGAAGGCGGTGACCTGGGTGGCGGCCGGCAGCGAGTTCTTGATCGGGAACTGGTCCATCCAGGCGTCGAACTGCGGCTCGCCGAACTGGGCGATGACCTTCTGCGAGTCGGCAGGGGCCTTGCTCAGCGGGACGTTCTTGACGGCCGGGCCCGGGTAGAAGTAGCCGGCGTCGTAGGCGAAGGCCTGCTGCTCGGGGGTGAGCATCCAGGCGAGCAGGCGGAGGACCGCGGTCAGGACGTCGGCCGACACCCCCTTGGGCACGACCCCGTAGTGGGCGTCGCTCACCCAGGTAAAGGACGTGAACTTGGCGACCTTCATGGAGGGCGGCACGGTGCCCAGGGCCCGAGGGTTGATGTACCAGCCGGTCGTGGTGGCGACCAGGTGGACGGAGCCGGCCGCGAGGTTCTTCATCACGGCGGTCGTCCCGGACGGGTAGGAGTCGACGTGCTTGCCCAACTCCGTCAGGTAGGCCCACGTCCTGGACCACCCGTTGACCGGGTCGGTGGGGTCGGAGTCGCCCAGCAGGTAGGGCAGGCCCATCAGGAAGGTGCGGCCGGGGCCGGAGTTGGCGGGCCGTGCGTACTGAAACTTCCCGGAGTTGGCCTTCGCCCAGTCCAGCAGGGCGTCCGTGGTGGCGGGCGGGCTCGCAACCTTCGCGGGGTCGTACTCCAGCAGCGGGCCCGAGGGGTACCAGGTCAGTTCGATGCCCTGGTCCTGCGCCAGCGACGTCATCGCGGCGGCGGCCGGCTGGTAGTCGGTCATCAGGCCCGGGAAGAACGTGTCGTAATAAGGCTTCAGGCCGGTCCACAGGCCGTTCTGGATGCCGGCGGCCAGGCCGTCGGTGCCGGTGAGCACCAGATGGATCTGCACGTTGCCGGCCTGCTGCTGCGCCTGAACCTTCGACGCGAGCTGGGGCGCGGTTCCGGTGCTGTAAGTGAGATGGCTGACGACCTCGGGGTGCGCGGTCTTGAAAGCCTCGATCATCGGCTTGGTCAGGGCCAGGTTGCCGGCCACGTCCAGGATGTTGAGGGTGACCGGGGCCGAAGGGGTGCCGCCGAGCGAGGCCGGTGCCTTGGCTGTGGTGCCGGCACCCGGGCTGCTCGGGCTGGAACAGGCCGCCAGGAGCGGCGCGGCGGCGCCGGCCGCGGCGAACGCGGTCAGGACGTTGCGACGCGAGGGAGCGGGAATATGTGAAGTGCTTCCGTTTCCGGAGATTTCGGGCATGGCGGAAGAGGCCCTTCGTCGGTGAGGGGTCGGATGAGGGGAATGGAGTCAGCCACCGGGCGCCCGGACCGGCCAGGCAGCCCGGTGGCCGACGGCTACAGGTGGCCGCCGTGGCCGGCGCACTCTTTCCAAGCGCACCCGGGAGGTTGGGGGGCGCGCTGGTGTTGCCGGTTCGTTGCCGGGCGCAACCCCTCGTTCACCAAAGGGGTTGGAGCACAGTGTGCTGTCCTGTTTCTTCTGCGGTCAAGACTCAAGGCAATGGAACATTTTCCCCCAGGCGAGTCAGGACGCGAATCCGCAGGCAGAACGCCCGAACGCGACCGAACATTGAGGGACGGCCGTCAGCCCACTGGTTCACGTACGTGAACCAGCGAAGGTCAAATCGCCAGGTAGCAGGCCGGTTTCTGGCTTTGCGCCAGGGTTGACTCAAGGGGTGCCCAGGTTTAACCTCACGGCTAGCTTGTTCATATAGGCGAGAGCCGTTCACATATATGAACTCCTAACAGAGGCCTGGGTTTCGCTGCACGGTGTTCGCTTCTGTGCGGTTCGAAACAGCATCTCCCACCTCACCGGGAAGGCATGCCAATGAACGAACCCCCCAGCCGACGGCAGCTGCTCGGCACCGTGGCAGGCGGTGCGCTGGCCGTGTTCGCCATCGATGACGCGTCTCAGAGTGCTGCCGCGTCCTCTCCGGCGCCCGCACAGACCTACGTTCCACCGGCGCCCCGCACCTGGCTCAGCCTCGACTCAGGGTGGCGATTCCATAAGGGCGACGTCGCCGGCGCACAGGCGCCGGGCTTCGACGACGCCGCGTGGACCGCGCTGAGCGTCCCGCATACCTGGAACGCCGCCGACGGCGCGGACGGCGGCGGGAACTACTACCGGGGCGTCGGTTGGTACCGCAGGCACATCACGGTGCCGGCGAACCTGTCGGGGAAGATGCTCTTCCTGCAGTTCGCCGGCGCCAATCAGGTCGCCGACGTCTGGATCGACGGCACCCACCTGGGCCAGCACCAGGGCGGCTACTCCCGGTTCCGGTTCGGCGCCACGGCCGCCCTGACACCCGGCCGGCAGAGCGTGCTGGCCGTAAAGGTCACCAACGCGTACAACCCTGATATAGCGCCGCTCAGCGCCGACTACACCTTCCAGGGCGGGATCTACCGCAACGTCAGCCTCTACGCGATCGACAAGCTCGGCATACGGATGCTCGACTACGCCGGGCCCGGAATCTATCTGCGTCAGCGCAGCGTCACGGCCTCCTCGGCGAAGGTCGACGTGACCGCGAAGGTGTACAACAACGACTCCACCAGCCGTTCCGTGGTGGTGCGCGCCGTGGTCGCCGACGCCGCCGGCACGATCGTGGCCGACCGGAGCAGCGCGCCGCAGAGGATCGGCGCCGCGTCCGGTGTGGACGTCGTGCAGACGCTGACCATCGCCAGCCCGCGCCGCTGGAACGGCCTGGCCGACCCCCACTTATACAGCGCCACCGTCGAGATCCGTGACGCGGCCACCGGGACGGTCACCGACGCGGTCACCGAACCGCTGGGGCTGCGCAGTTTCAGCCTCAACACCAAGACCGGCTTTTACCTCAACGGCAGCCGCCTGGGACTGCACGGCGTCAACCTGCATCAGGACCGCGCCATCGAGGGCTGGGCGGTCAGCGATGCCGACCACGCTCAGGACTTCGCCCTCATCAAGGAGATCGGCGCCACCACCGTCAGAATGGCGCACTACCAGCACGACCAGAAGGACTATGACCTCGCGGACTCCACCGGCGTGGTGGTCTGGGCGGAGGTCCCCCTGGTCAACGCCACCACGGACTCCGCCGCCTTCACCACGAGCACGGAGAACCAGCTCCGCGAACTGATCCGGCAGAACTACAACCACCCCTCGATCGTCTTCTGGAGTATCGGCAACGAGCAGGGCTCGGACGACACCGCCGCCAACAACCTGCTGGCGAGCCTCGCGGCGCTGGTGCGGAGCGAGGACCCGGATCGCATCAGCACCTACGCCAACGACCTCGGCGACGACGCCAAAGTCGCAGGGCACGCCGACACCACCGGATTCAACAAGTACTACGGCTGGTACGGCGGCTCTTACAACGACCTGGGCCCGTGGGCCGACAGCTTGCACAAGAGCGAGCCGAATCGCACCTTCGCCCTCTCCGAGTACGGCGCCGGCGCGAACACCACGCAGCACGCCCTCAACCCGGCGAAACCCAGCGCGGGAGGGCAGTTCCACCCGGAGGAGTACCAGGCGCTTGTGCACGAGGCGTCGTGGACGCAGCTCGCCGCCCGGCCCTTCGTCTGGGGCACGTACGTCTGGACGATGTTCGACTTCGCCTCGGACTCCCGCAACGAAGGCGGCCAGCCCGGCATCAACGACAAGGGACTGGTCACCCGCGACCGGGCCACCCGCAAGGACGCCTTCTATTGGTACAAGGCCAACTGGGCCACGGCGCCGAGCCTGTACATCACCAGCCGCCGCTGGACCTCCCGGACCGACGCCACGACCGAGGTGAAGGTCTACTCCAACGCATCGAGCGTCACCGTGGTCCTCAACGGGGTGTCGCTGGGCCGGCAGAGCAGTTCGAACCGCGTCTTCAGATGGACCGGCGTGAAACTGCGCCCGGGGGCCAACACCATCACCGCCTCAGCCTCCATCGCAGGCACCACCTACACCGACACCGTCACCTGGACCCTGACATGAGGCCCCCCATGAAAGCGCGAACAGGAAAGACCCGAATTCTCGGCGCGGTCGTGACAGCCGCCGCCCTCGCCGTCTCGGTGCTGATCGGAGCAGCCGGCACCGCTTCGGCGGCCTCGCCCGCCGCCATTGGCGCCGCCGCGCTGATGAAGTCCTATGACTCCACGACCGGCCAGATAGGCACGGGCTGGTGGAACTCCGCGGTGGCCCTGAGCACGATCGAGACCTACCAGCAGACGACGGGTGACAGCTCGTACGCCTACGCGATGTCCGGGGCGTTCGCCAAACACCAGTCCTCGAACTTCGAGAACGAGTACATGGACGACACCGGCTGGTGGGCCCTGGCCTGGGTCCAGGCCTACGACATCACCGGCAACTCCGCCTACCTGCAGATGGCCCGCACCGATGCCGACTACATCCACGGCTATTGGGATTCGACCTGCGGCGGCGGGGTCTGGTGGAGCAAGGCCAAGGGATACAAGAACGCCATCCCCAACGAACTCTTCCTCGAACTGACCGCCGACCTCCACAACCGCATCCCCGGCGACACCCAGTACCTGGGCTGGGCGAAGCAGGAGTGGAGCTGGTTCAGCGGCAGCGGCATGATCAACAGCTCGCACCTGGTCAACGACGGCCTCAGCAGCTCCTGCAAGAACAACAACGGCATCGCCTGGTCCTACAACCAGGGCGTCGTACTGGGCGGCCTGGCGGCGCTGTCCCAGGCCACCGGGGACACCAGTCTCCTCACCACGGCCCGCCAGATCGCCGACGCGGCGACGTCCAGCCTGTCGCAGAACGGCGTCTTCACCGAGTCTTGCGAGCCGACGAACTGCAACCAGGACCAGGTCTCCTTCAAGGGCATCTTCGTGCGCGGCTTGCGGACCCTGGCCTCAGCCGCCGGCACCAGCGCCTACGACGCGTGGTTCACCGCCCAGGCCGGCTCGATCGAGGCGCACGACACCTCCGCCACGGGGTTCGGCGTGTCCTGGGCCGGGCCGATCCGACAGCTGTCCTCCAGCTCCACGGCGAGCGCCGAGGACGCACTCGTCGCGGCCCTGCCGGGAGCCGGAACGCCGGCCGGCGCGATGAAATCGGGGATCGCCGGCAAGTGTCTGGACGACCCCAAGGGATCGTCGACGCCGGGAACGAAGGCCCAGCTGTGGGACTGCAACGGTGGATCGACCCAGCAGTGGACGGTCGTGGGTCAGACGCTGCGTGTTCAGGGCCTCTGCCTTGACATCACCGGCGCCCGCACCGCCAACGGAACGCTCGTGGAGCTGTGGAGCTGCAACGGCGGCGCCAACCAGAATTGGACGTCCGCCAACGGCGCTGTGGCCAATCCCGCGACCGGCAAGTGCCTCGACGTTCCGCACTCCAGCACCACGAACGGCACTCAGCTCCAGATCTGGGACTGCAACGGCGGCGCCAATCAGAAGTGGATTCTGCCTTGATGACCGTGGCGAGGCTGAAGAAGACGATGGCCTCCCGGATCCTGACGGGCCTGACGGGAGCGCTTCTCCTGTCCGCGGCGGTCGTGGGACCGGTTCCGATCACCCACGCCGCGTCGGCGAGCACGTTCAGCCCCGGTGCGGCGTGGAAGGACCAGAACGGCAACGCGCTGCAGATGCACGGGTTGGGGATCGTCAAGTCCGGAAGCACCTGGTACGCGTTCGGTGAGGACAAGAAGGGGGAGAGTTCCTCGGACACGTCGTTCCGTGCGATCCCCTGTTACAGCTCGACCGATCTGCAGACCTGGACGTATCACAGCAGTGCCCTGTCCAAGCAGGCGAGCGGCGATCTGGGCCCGAACCGCATCGTCGAGCGGCCCAAGGTGATCTACAACGCCTCGACCCGCCAATACGTGATGTACATGCACATCGACAGTCCTTCCTACTCCGAGGCGAAGGTTGGCGTCGCGACCAGTTCCACGCCTTGCGGCCCCTACACGTATCGCGGCAGCTTCCAGCCGCTGGGCTTCCAGAGCAAGGATGAGGGCCTTTACCAGGACACCGACGGCACTGCCTACCTGATGTCCAGGGACCCTCAGCACGGCCTGCGCATCGACCGTCTCTCCGCCGACTACCTCTCGGTGGCCTCGAACGTCGCCCTCTTCCCCGACCTCGAGGCACCGGCGATGATGAAGTCCGGCGGCCGCTACTACCTGCTCGCCTCCCACCTGTCGGGGTGGAAGACGAACGACAACGTGTACGCCGGCGCCACCTCGCTGAGCGGGCCGTGGACGTCGTTCACCGACTTCGCACCGGCGGGCACCTCGACCTACAACACCCAGACCGCGAACATCATCCCGGTCAGCGGTTCGTCGGGCACCACGTTCATCTACGCCGGCGACCGCTGGAATTCCTCCGACCTGGGCAACTCGCCGCTCGTCTGGCTGCCGATCACCGTCTCGGGCACGACGCTGAATGTCGGATGGTTCAATTCCTGGTCGTTGGACGTGTCCGCGGGCACCTGGACGGCCGGCTCCTCAGTCCCCAGCGCGGCTGCCCACGTCCTCGCCAGCGGTGCCGACAACCAGGTCGTCGATGTGGCCAAGGCGTCCAAGAACGACGGCGCCGCGATCGACCAGTGGCCCGCCACCGGCGGTGCGAACCAGAGCTGGAACCTGCACCGCGCCTCCGGCAACGTCTTCACCGTCGTCAGCGCTGAGAGCGGCGAGTGCCTGACCGTCTCGGGGGCCTCCACGAGCGCGGGAGGCGCGCTCATCCAGTGGCCGTGTTCCAGCGCGGCCGACCAGCTGTGGGCTTTCGACGCCGTCGGCGACTACGCCTCGTCGTCGAACACCTCGTACATCGTCAGAAACCTCAACAGCGGCCTCGTCGTCGACATCCCGAAGAACTCCACCGTCGCGGGCACGGCTTTGGACCAATGGACCGGCAACGGCGGGGCGAACCAGGTTTGGCGCGTCTCCTGACCGGGGCCACGGCTTCGCCACCTCTGCTCAACAGTCCTTCCGACTCTACGGGATCCGACTCTACGGGATCCGGCTCTATGGGATCCGACTCTATGGGAGACGTGATGAAAGACTATTCGATCAAGCGCAGAACCGTCCTTTCCACGGCCGTCGGCGCGCTGGCCGTGAGCACCGTGAACGCGGTCCCCGCCTTCGGGGCGAGCGCGGATCAGCTCACGGACTACGCCTCGCACACCACTGACAGCCGTAGCATCACCGTGACCAGCACGACCGGTCAGCAGCTGAGGATCACCGCGTACGGAGACCAGATCGTCAGGGTGCACGCGGTCCGTTCCGGGGAGAGCTTCTTCTCCGACACCCGGTACGAGATGGTGGTCCCCGCGAACCACACCTCCATGGGCGGCAGCCTGACCGTGACCGTCACCACGGACACGATCGAGATGCACACCGCCGCGGCGGACGGTCTGCGCATCGTCCTGCACCGCAAGCCCCTGAGGCTGGAGTTCTACAACCGGGCCACCGGCGCGCTGCTGGCCAAGGAGGACGCGACCCGGGGCATCACGTGGAGCGGCACCAACTCCACCGTCGTGGCCGAGGCCTTCGTCCCCTCGTCCTCCGGTGAGCGCTTCCTGAAGGCCGGACACGGCATCCTCGGGCGCGTGCCGTCACTGGATCGCACCGGTACCACGGTCTCGGAGAACTACGCCGACGCCAACGCCGCCGCTCACAACCCTCAGGAACAGGCGCCGGGCATCGTGCCGTTCTACCTCTCCAACCTGGGGTATGGGGTGTTCTTCAACACCACCTTCGACACGACCTTCACCTTCAACAGCAGCAACGGGTACGGGTTCTCCGCCACCGGGTACGGCGTCAGCGGCATCCGGCCCCAGGTCGACTACTTCCTGATCAACGGTCCCCAGTTCACGCAGCTCTTCGACCGCTACACCCAGCTCACCGGCCGTCCGCGGCTGCCCCAGCGGTCCATCTTCGGGCTCCACATGACCGACCACAGCTTCCCCGACACCAGCGACGAGAACTGGTGGCGTCAGAAGATCACCCAGCACCGCGCGGCCGGCTTCCCGTTCGACCACCAGGTCAACGACAACCGGTGGCGGGCCGGCTCCGGCGCCTGGTCCGGCTCGTATTTCGAGTTCAGCTCCGTCCGCTGGCCCGACCCCGCCGGCTACGCGAAATGGGCCGCCACCAACGGTGTCACCGTGACGCTGGACTACAACCGCAACAACTCCGACCTCATGGAGAACTGGAAGGCGGGGCCGCCCCCCGGCTACAGCTTCGCGTCGGCCGACATTTCCAGCGTGCCGCAGAACAACGCCGTCCCCGACTGGTCCTACCCCGCCACCCGCGCCTGGGTGTGGAAGGTCTTCTGGGACAAGGCCCTCAACCCGAGCCTGAAGTACCCCTGTGACGGCCTGTGGATCGACGAGACCGACGAGATGGGCGGGATCCCGTACCCTGCGAAGATGGCCGACGGCCACACGTGGGCCGAAGGGCGGAACGCCTACCTGCTGAACCTGCACAAGGGCATCGGCGAAGAAGGCTGGGACCCGGCCGGCAGCGGCCACATCGGCTCCGCGAAGCGCCCGTGGACCTGGAGCCGCGGCGCCACCGCGGGCCAGCAGCGCTACGGCCACTACTGGACCGGCGACATCCCCTCGACCTACGACGAGATGCGCTCCCAGATCAGGGGCATGCTGACGGCGGGCCTCGGCGGCTTCCCGTTCGCCAACATCGACGGCGGCGGCTACGGCAACGGCAGCGTGATTTCCGACGCTTTCTACCGCAACTGGCCGGTCGCGTGGTCCAGCCTCGCGCCGATCTGGCGCCCGCACACCTCCGCCACGGTCCCGTCGAAGGGCACGCTCGCCTCACGCTGGCCGCTCGACCAGGGCACGCAGGCGCAGGCGGACTTCGCCCGGTACGGCCGGCTGCGCTACACCCTGATGCCCTACATCTACTCGCTCGCCCACCAGTCCGCCGCAACCGGTATGCCGATGGCTCGGGCCATGGTGATCGACTACCAGAGCCGCTCCCAGGCTTACACCCACGACCTGCAGTACATGTGGGGCCCTTCGCTGCTGGTCGCGCCCTGCACCAACGACGGCGGGGCCGTCCAGCAGATCTGGCTGCCGGCCGGTTCGACCTGGTACAACTTCTGGGCCGACATCAAGCACACCGGTTCCGACTCCGGGGACTTCGCCTACACCACCCGCACCGGCGAGACTCCGTTGTTCGTCAAGGCGGGGGCGATTCTGCCCAAGTACCCGTACGCGCAGAGCGCCGCCTACTTCACCAAGCAGCAGCTTGAGATGGATGTCTACGCGGGGGCCGACGGCACCTTCTCAGTCATCGAAGACGACGGAGTGACCGAGTCCTATCGGAGCGGCGCCCAGAGCACCACGCAGCTCACCTACACCGACGCGGCGACCCGCGTCGCTGTCGCCCATCCGCAGGGGACGTACGCGGGCGCGCCCACCAGCCGCCGCTACATCGTCCGCTTCCACGGATTGGCGAATCCGGTGGGGATGCGGGTCAACGGCGGGGCGACCCTGCCGGCCTTCACCAGCGAAGCCGCAGCGCTGATCAGCTCGGGTGGAGCCGGCAGCGTGTGGAACGCGTCTACGAAGGTCCTGAGCGTCGTCACCTCGCAGATAGCCGTGGTCGCGAACGGCGGCACCGCCGCGACGGTCGAACCGAGCGGCGCCGCCTTCCCCGCCGTCAGCGGCGGCACGGTCTACGAGGCCGAGACGGCCCATCTCGACAGCGCGTTCATCATCGACACCAGCCACCCCGGCTACACCGGGACCGGCTATGCCGACTTCAACGGATCGTCCTCGGGCCCCGGCATCAGCTGGACGGTCACGGCGGCCGCGGCGGGGAAGAAGCAACTCTCGATCCGCTATGCCAACGGGGGCACCACGAACCGCCCGATGGCCGTCGCGGTCAACGGCACCACTGTCGCCACGCTCACTATGGCGCCCACTGGTGCGTGGGACAGCTGGGCGACTGTGTCTTGTACTGCCACGCTTCCGCAGAGTACGACGATCACTGTTCGAGCTACGGTCACCACGGCTAATGGGGCGAACATCGACAGCTTGATTGTGGGGTAGGTGGAACGGGATTGCGGGAGGGCGTGCGACGCTGATGAGTTGACTCCTTGGTGCGCACGTTCTAGTAGCCCCAGCTCACAGGCTGTGAGCTGGGGCTATTTGCGCCTCAGCTGGATATTCGCCCAGCCTGTCGTGCACTCACTCGACGGGCGAGGGCCGCAATCCGCGGAGGCCGAACGGGGCCAAATCCCTAGACTGAATTCAGCCTGTCGACGTGCCCGGTCGAGCGCTAGGAGCGTGGGTCGGAATTGAACAAGCCGTCGGGGCTTTGTGATCGGCTGGCTGGCTGTCCGTCGGCTTGTCGTGGTGCCTGTGGCTTCGGAACCGGTTCGCGAGGGTGTCGACCGGGCTCGGTGAGGCCCGTCGGCGGCCATCCGGCCGGGGTGGTCAGGCCCGGGCGGCGATCAGTCCGGCGGTTCCGGCGTGCCGGGAGATCTTGCGGAGGTTGTGGCAGGCGGCGAGCAGGCGCCATTCACCGCGGGCTCCGGCCTCGCCGCGCAGCAGGAGTTCCCTGCCGTTCTGGCAGGTCATAATCTGGCCGAATACGGGTTCGACGATGGCTTTGCGTCGACTGCAGGCGGCGCGTCCGGGCTTGGTGCGCAGCTTGCGGGCCATGCGTTCCCGGGTGGTGGCGTCGGCCGGGATGCCTCCGCGTGGCGCGACGGGAACCTGCTGGTCGTGGGCCAGGCGGCCGGTGGCCATGAACGTGTCGGTGCCGTGCTCGTCCTTGCGGGCCGCAGCAGCGGCGAGGTTGGCCTCGGAGCAGTACCCCGCGTCGACCAGGGCCTGCTTGGGGTGGATGCCGGTGTTCGCCGCAGCCTGGTCGAGCCTGCCGGTGGAGTTCAACGCATCGGCGGGGTTGGTGGTGATGTCGGCGGCGGTGATGATCTGGTGCGCATCGTCCACGACGGCCTGGGCGTTGTAGGCCTGGATGTAGGCGCCGTCGCTGTTCTTCATGATCCGGGAGGCCGGGTCGGTGAAGTTGGCCTGCGCCTTGTCCTTCGGCCGGGCCGCATCGGCGGCTTGCTCCCGCACTTGGTCGACCTCGTCCACATCGAGTTCGCGCCCGGCCCGTTTGGCCTTTCTGCGGGCCAGTTCCTCGGCGTGCGCGGCGGCCTTGGCCTTCGGCCTCGATCTGGGCGCGGGCGGCCTGCAACCTGGCCAGGCGCGTCTCCCGCCGGTCCAACTCGGCCGGCAGGTCGGTGTCCTTGCCATCCGAGCCGAACTTCTCATCCTCAGCGGCGTCGGTGGCCGCGGCGTCGGCCAGCAGCGCCGCCGCGGCCGTCTCCAGTTCTGCGATCTCGGCCTCGACCCGCTGTTCCTTGTCGAGCAGCCTGCTGTAGCTCATCGCCTTGTGCTTGGAGGCGTTCGCCTCAAGCTTCGTGCCGTCCAGCGCAATGCGGCCCATCTTCACCATCCCGAGCCTCTGCGCCAAATGCAGCACCTGGGTGAACAGGTCGGCCAGCGCCTCCAGGTGGTGCCGGGCGCGGAACCGGGATATCGACCGGTAGTCAGGGCCGGCCCCTGCCGCCAGATAGCGGAACGCCACGTCATGGGTGCCCTTGCGCTCAATCGCCCGCGAAGAGCGCACCCCGGTGGTGTAGCCGCAGACCAACAGCCGCACCATCAGCCTGGGGTCGTAGGGAGGCTGCCCGCGCTTGTCGGTATAGGACGCCAGGATCAGGCCCAAGTCCAAGAGTCGTCGACCAACTCGGCGACGAACCGCGCCAGATGCCCCCCGGCAGCCACTCATCCAGCGACGGCGGCAACAACAGCATCTGATCGGGGGCGAACGCCCGGAACCTCTTGCTCACCGGGGGACGCGGCCCGGCCTTCGGCTCGGACACCGCCCCCGGATCAACCTCGAACAGACCATCACCACCAGACATACCAAGACTCTTCCATACGAAAGATCACGAACCTCTGATGGGGTTGGCGTTACTGACCCACGCTCCTAGGGGCGACGCTGCGTCCGTGACTACGAACGACTCCCAGAGAACCACGAGGCCATGGTCACCATCAGTATGATCATGCTGATGAGCCGCCGTCTCGCCAGACCGCTACCACAAGCGGCCTGACGATTTCACGGACAGGCACTAAGATGTTTTGGGACCAAATCATGCGGTTCGAGGCCATGTTGGTTGGCGAGATGGGCAGGCGTGCCGAGGCACCGGCCGGTCCTGATGGGTGGACCACGTGCCGGGAGTTGACATCCGCCAGAGGCGCGTTCGCGTTCTTGGCCGAGCATCGGGATCCGAATTGCCCGGAGCCGGTTGGCTACCACTCGCCAACGCTTCACCGTTCGTCTTCGAACTCTCCGCAACGGACGCCCCTCGTCCTAATCGCGGTCCCGGCCTAGACTGTCGCGGTCGACTCCGAGACGCTCCACTCGGTGGATAGCGGTAGCCGCCACGTCTTGCCAACCCCTCCGGCCCACCACAACGAACGTCAGCTGGAGTACTAGGTGTCTGCCTCGATGGCGGCGCGAATGCGCTTTGCCGAACTGATCGAAGGCGGCCGGGTCCCCGCAGGAAGGTGACCTGAAGTGCTCAAGCGTCGTGTTTCAGCTGCTAGGGCGGCCTGGAATTCGCGGCCGGAGGGCCGTCGACTGAGCTGGGTGCTCAGATTGGCGAAGATTTCGCGTCCGTGGGCGACCCAGTCTGGGCGGCCGGTCCAGACGACTTCCTGATCGGGGGGTCTGGCCAACTGTGGCTCTGCCTCTTCTTCTGCCGCTGCCGCATGGGCTAGGGCTTCCTCGCCCATGCGAGCGGGCTCCTCTTCCTCAGGGGCTGCCTCGACGCGACCGCTTTGCGCGCTGCGGCCGCGGCTGCGAGTCAGAAGGCTTTGAAGGTTCAGCAGACGCTCGACGATCAGAGGCGGGAGGCTCGCGACGGCGACCAGTAGAAGATCACGCGTGAGCGGGTCGACCAAGCGGCCAGCCCTTTTCAGAAAGTGGTCCAAGGCGTTGCAGGCCAGACTCATGCTGAAGGCCAGGCGGGCGTTGCGGAGGACCGGCTTCTGGCCGGGGTGTTCCACTGGGAGGTTGTACGCGACCGCGAGTGCGGTGAAGGCGTAGACGTCCAGGGCGGCCGGGAGCAGCCAGGCGCTGGCCGGGCCGAGGTCGAGTTGGCCGCCGAGGTGGTAGAGGGTGTCGGCGCTGATGGCGGCGGCGGCGAGTTCGGCGATCGTGCCGCCGATGCGGGCCACGCGGATGGCGTTGGCGAGGTTGCCGTGGTCCTGGTGCTGGTCTGTCATAGAGCCTCCGACGGTGATCGGGCGCGGGCATGACGAAGTGCGATCGGTCGCCCGATGAGCGGCCGATCGCACGGTGTTGCGCTGTTGGGCTGGTCGTAGGCGGGCGGGTGGTCGAGTGGGCGTCGAAGACCGGGCGGCGGTCCCAGGGCCTCGGGTAGTGACCTGGCATGCTGTGGTGGACGGCTGCCGGGGCCGATCAGGATCCAGGGCCCTGGGCGGCCCGCTTATCTAGTTGGGCGGGCCATGGTGATGGCTGAGGTTTCGGCCGCCGTGAGGACCAGAGCGGGCAGTTGGTCCCGCCCCTCGACGAAGGCCCTGTATAGCCGGTGGGTGCCGTCGATGATCAGCAGAGTGTCTTCTGCCTCGATGGGTCCGCTGGCAAAGGTGGCCAGAATCAGCGGGCGTGCGAGGTTGGTGGACATCGCATGCGCCCGGTCGAAGGCTGGCCCGAGTTGGACGGGGGAGTGTGGGTTGCCGTCCATGCCGTAGAGGCGTGCCCAGGCTGTGACGTCGATCGGCTTGGTGCGGCGTGGCATTGTTCGCAGGAGGCGGAACGCGTTCTCGACGTCGAGGAGGGTGTCTCCGACCAATGCGTATTGCTGTTCGTGTCGCGGCACCTGCCGCAGGCTCGGTTCCTTGTTCGACCCGGTGGCCGACGACTTCGTTCGCCGTTGCTTCTTCTTCGCCATGTGATGGCCGGCGGCCTAGTGACCGCGACGGGCAACGGCCGTCACATGAGCTTGGATCACAGCCAGGATGAAGGCGGCGTCGGCTTCGGTGATTCCGATCGGCACCGACAAACACGCTACGCGCCCGTCGATCAGGTTGAAGTTCACGCAGGCGTCCGGGGGTAGGGCTGGTGCGGCGCCCGGCAGAGGTCCGCGCGGAATCTGGCTCGGGCCGACGTTCGGTGTGCGGGGGTCAGGAGCGGTGGTGGGCATTCTGCTGCCTCCTTTGTAGTGGTGAAGCGGGTCAGGCATGTGTCGACGATTCGTGCGCGGGATCGTCGCCTTCTGCCAGAAGCCACTCACGGCCGAGGCGCATCATGAGGGCGGCGCTGAGTCGCCGGGCCTTCTTCTCGGGGATGCGGCTGGCTCGGATCGCAGCGGAGAAGGAGTCCGTCGCTGACTGAAGATCCCGCTTAGCGGACTTGAGCGCCTGGGCCGCCGCGTTGTACTGCTTCGACTGATGCCAGACCCCGCGCGCCGCTTCGACGACGGCGTCGTCACCAGCGAGATAGGCGAGAATCGTCTCGTCGTCGGGGTTTCGCTCGATGGGGTGATCGGTCATGACTGTGCCTCCGCTAGCGGATCCGGGTTGATCAGGGGAACAAGGACAGCGGCCGGGATCGCGTGGGTCGCCTCAAGCAGCACGGCGGCGGTGCTGATCAGCCAACCGCCGCGTCGGGTGCGGGACGGCGCGGTCCAGATGGCTTCGGCTTCGCGACTCGAGCCGGACCAGCAGGAGGTTCCGGACAGCGCTCTGGTCAGGCGTCCACGGTCGGCACGCATGCCAGAGCTCTCCAGAGCCCGTGAAATGGCGCGTCGCTCGGCGCCGGTGGCCCTGACGAGGGCTGCTGGTGCGTTCAAAGCACCGGCAACGATGCGGGCCGGTGGGGCATGGTGGACCGTCAGGCGCCATGAGTCGGCTGCGTCGTTGCCACTGGGGCGGCTCGCAGCTGTGATCTCGGCCATCGACGCGGCGAGGTCAGCGCTCATTCGTACCCTGATCCGGCGAGTCGGATCGACCAGGTTCCAGGCCGAGCCCGGCTTGGCGGCGACGGCGATGGAGGCGGCGTGCCAGCCGGCGGCCAGTAGCGCCTCACCGGCTCGGCGTTGAAGGTCGAACTGGCTCGCGTTCATTCGGGCTCCTCCAACGTCGGCCTGGCGGGCCGGGTCGAGGGTCGGCCGGGGAAGAGCTGAGAGCTGGGCAGGCTCATCGCGAAGGCGGCGATGACCGAGCCCGGCGTGTGGGCGCTGGCGTCGCACACGACTCCCAGACCTGTGACGAGCCACCCACCGGCGTCCCCGTGGTCGCCGTGCGAAGCGCAACGTTCGCAGGAGGGTGTGAACGTCGGGACGTGGAAGGACGCGACGACGGCACCATCCGGCCGGGTGTAGGTCGCGACGCGCGGTCGCTTGATGTCGCTGGTATGGGGACGCACGACGTGCCACCCGGCCACCTCGAAGACGCCGAGTTCGGTCGACCCGTCGCGTGCGGCCAGAGCTGCGGCCACGATGGCCTCTGCGGGCGGGTCATAGGCGGTCAGTCGCCAGGAGGGGCGTCCGCCGACCGAGTGGCCGCCACGCGCGGGATAGCTCCTGGGCCTTGGGCCACCCGCGATTTCGACGATCTGGCCGTGCCGGTGACCAAGCGATAGAACCAGCAGCTTGACGTAGCCGCGCGAGTACCGCGTGACTGCTTGGGCGCCGGGATGGTTGTCGCAAGACTCGGGTCTCCAGCCGAACCCATGTTTGGCGAGAACCGAACCGATGGTCTCGGCTCTGGCGCGCTGCACTGAGAGCGGGGCGTGCGTTGGATTGGTGAACATTTGTCAAAACCCTTGTTTAGGAGGTGCGGAAGACTCAGAGATTCAGAAGGCCTGAGTGACCCGGCGAGCGCGGGGAGCCACCAACGCGCCCGCCGGGAGTCGGTGTCAGGGCAGGAGCGCGTCGCCAAGGGCGACGGCAGCCAGGACTGCCGCAGGGGTGTACGGCGATGTGACGTACTGGGTCCGCCGAGGCATGAGCCGGGTCGGTGGGAGTGAAATCAGCCAGTCGTTCAGCCGCTCGCAGTCGTCCGAGAACTGGATGGCGTCACGCTGGCCGTCAGGCGACACCCAACGGCGCTCCGCCGCCCCGTATCCGAACTCGTCTGCCTCGCGGTGCCAACTGGCTGCAACGAGGAGATCGGTTAGCGGCGCGCCCAGGCTCCTACTTTCGTCGAGCGCTGCGTTTGCAGCTGCGGCAATCACCACCGGATCGGGGTCGTCAGCTGTGACCCGCCAGGGGACGTCGATCTCACCACTGAAGAGGTGCACGTTCGTTCCATTGACGGCGTTGGCGGTGACCGTGAGGACAGCGCGGTGTGGCAAGCGCCGGAACTCGGTGGATCGCCGGCCGAACGAATCCTGGTCGAAGCGCTGCCAGGCGACGGGAAGGAGTTCTTCGGTGAGCGCCGCGAGGAGCATTGCGTGAGTACTCACTGGGCCACGACCAGGGCCTTGACAGCCGCGCGGCCGATCTCGGCGATCGCCTTCGGGGGGTCGGCGACGACGACTTCCGTAGCACCGCGCATGACGTCGGACCGGCCGGTGAGGGTCAGCCAGAGTACGGCGCAGCCGGAGCCGATCAGCTGGGTAACTCGTTTGGCTCCCTCGCGGCGCTCGTCGACGTAGTAGAAGCCGTCGGAAACGATGACGACGAGTCGTGCGGTGCCGGGCTGCGACAGGCCGAGGCCGGCGTCGAGGACGTCGATGGCCTCGCAGAACCGTTCGTCGCCGCCGCCGGTCTTGAAGACCGGAACACCGGCCGGTGCCTTACCCGGTTTGGTGAGCGCCTTCACGCGGCGGTCACCGTAGGTCACAGTGGCGGTCTGCGACTTGGGGTCGGCGGCGCTGACGGCGGCTGCGATGATCCATGCGGCCGAGGCCAGTGGTCCCTCCGCGCTGCTCATCGATCCGGAGGTGTCGACCGCGATCCCCATGCGTAGCGGCGGGTGATCGACTGCGCGCCGCACCACGGCCGTGAACGGCTTCGCCGTGGGGATCGCTCCGGCGGCGCGCTGCGCATCGCGCACCATCGCGCCGCGCATGCGCAGCCTGCCGGGCGGAAGCTCGGCCGAAACCAGCGTGGTGCTGCGGTTGCGCCACGAGGCAGCCCGAAGCTGTTTGGCCAGTGCGGCGGCAGCTCCGCGTTCCTCAGGCGTCGGGGGTCGGGTGCGAGTTCGAGAACTGTCGCGGCCGAAGACCTGCTTCGCTGCGCGGGCGCCCTTGATGCTGTGTACATGCTTGGCAGCTGCGCGATTCGCCTCGGCGGCGTCTCCAGCGGAGGCTGTTTTGACTGCCGCGTCCACGGTGGCGGCTACCTCTTCTACTGCGGCCACAATCGCCTCGCTGACGAGGTCACCGGCCGTGCTCGCCCCGGCGGAGCCCGTGGCGGGACTGTTTGCCGAGGAACACGAGGTGCCTGCGCTGGTCGGTGCTAGGGCGTCGGGTTCGTCGCCCATCGCCTCGCACCACGCGGCGCCGAGGTCGAGGAGCGCCTCGCGCTCGTTGTCTTCCAGCATGTGAGCTCGACGCCAGATGATCTCAAGTTGAGCCAGCACATCGCGGCCGAGGGCTGCCTCGGCGGCGGCGCGCAGAGGCTCGGTCTCCTGCTGAGTGAGGACACCGGCGTCCACCCGCGCCAACACCAGAGCAGCGGCACGACCCGCGACAGCGCCGTCCGTCACCTCGTGCGCGGACAGCTCCGGCCACACGATGTTCACGGTCCCGGCCCGGAGCCATACACGGTCCTGCGGCCGGTCCACCAGGTGCGCGGCCTCGATCCGGGATTCTTCGAGCAGGATCGCCGCCGCTACGGCGTTGCTCGGGAGGGTCGGTACATCGGCCGGAGTCCACGTCGAGTGGTTGGCATGTGCCGCCTCGTGGACCAACCCGCCCCACGCGTTCGGGTATCGGTAACGGTCGGAGGGCAGGTGAGCGCGGATCGACTCGGGGTCCACACCCCCGAAACACAATCGGTCGATCTCCACGGTCGCCTTCGCAGGTGTGAACATCGCCGGGGCACCGATAGCGGTCGCCGGAACTGCTTTCACGATCAAGTCATCACGGCTGGAGATGTCGCCGACGGCATCGGTGAGATCGGCGGACAGGGCCAGCCAGGCCGCCTCGATGAGGCGCTCGTCGGCGGTCGTCGGACTCGGGGGTTCGGGCGCGGTCGGTGCGCTTGCCGCGTCGCCGTAGTGGATGTGTGGAGTGCCGGTCATGGGTCGGATCCCTAATCTGTGTGGTGTGCGTTGGTAGGTTCGGTAGCGGCGGCCGGGTGCAATTTGGGTGCGCCCGGCCGCCGCGTACTAGATCCGCCCGCCGAGCGTCAGGGCGTTGACTTCACGGCCGAGGGCGGCGGCTACCGCCTCGGCCACGGCTACGCGGTCCTCGATGGGAGCGACTCCGATGAGGTTGGCGAAGGCGACGTCGTCGCCCAGGACTTCGGCGATGGTGCGGAATCCGAGCAGTTCCCGCAGGTTCGGGCACCAGGACACGTCACCGGTGCCAAGCCGCTTGCGCAGGTTCTTCGCGACGGTGACAGCCTTCGGGTGAATGCCCAGGTCCTTGGCAAGCTCAAGGTCGGAGGACACCTCGACTTGAAAGCAGAACCTCGACGAGAGAGCTTCGGTGAGCACCGCGCCGTGAGCGCCCGGGTTGTGTCCAGCGATCACGTAGAAGCCGGGTGCAGCTGTGACGGCTTCGTTCTTGTGGGCTTTGAGATAGATCTCGCGACGACCGTCCAACGCGGGATAGAGCACCGCCAGGACGTTCGCCGGGATAAGCGTGGCGTCGTCGATCAGCAGGGCACGGCCCTCCCGCATCGCGACCACCAGCGGGCCATAGACAAACTCGTAGGTCCCGTCAGGGTTCTGCGTGTATTCGCCTACCAGGTCGGCCACGGTGGTGTCGTTGTCCCCGGAGACGGTGACCAGGTCAGTGAAAGCCGCCTCGACCATGGAGGTCTTGCCGGTGCCGGGCGGACCGTAGAGCAGCGCGGGAACGCCAGCGTCTCGCAGGCGGCGGAGTACTTCCACGTCGGGATGCCCGCCCAGGCTCCGAAGATGGTAGGCCTGGCCGTTGGGACGAAGAACAGACTTCGGGCTGGCTACGGCGGTTTCCGGCGGAGCTGCCTTCGTCGCAGCCGTAACCGGTTCCGTCTTGGACTTGCTCCGGCTCACTCGCTTTTTGGTCACGGGACCCGGGCTCGGAGTGACGGAGGTGAGGGCTGGCGCGGCAGTCGCCGGTGTAGGCATGGTGCTGGCGGTGACAGTGGCCGTAGCAGGGCCTTTAGCGGGCGTCGCTGTGGCGGTTTCCCCAGCGGCCAGAGTGCTTACCAGGACCGCGAACTGCGCAGCGGCCGGGGTGCTGGCGGTGGCGCGAAAGCGGCGGGGCGTTTCGGAGGTCAGCTGGGCATGTCCGGCGGCTGCGAGTGCCATGAGCGCGTTACCTACAGCTCCGCCGGACGCGTCCAGGGTCTTCGCGATCTGGGTCACGGTGTGTTCGACGTCCGGTGCGGTCGCCAGTTGGGTGGCGACGGCTGCGCGTAGCTGGCCGCGTACCGCTTTGGTCTTGGCGGCCGGGACCGCTTCGGTGGTCATGATGGGGTGGCTCCCGTTGTTCGAAGGTTGACGGAGGTCGCAGGTCAGCGGGTGGCGCGGTTCGGCACCTGGGCGGTGGTCGCGGCGATCGCTGCTGCGCAGACGACCGGCGCGGGGACGTTCGCGGCGAGCGTCACGGCGAAGACCCGGGCGTGGATCCGGCTGATGGGACCGCACTCGGCGACAAGCAGGTCACTCGCGTTCGGGTAGACCGCGAGTTCGGTGATCAGCGCGGCGGGGCGGCGGTGGTCCTCGATCCATTCCAGAACGGCGACCAACTGGCCGTGTTCGGTGATCGCGTGGTGCAGGATGCGCGGCGGTTCGGCGCCGAAGTCGTAGGTGCCCGGGAGCTCGCGGGTGGTGAACCCGGCGGCGGACAGCAGCGGCGCAAGGCGATTCGGGTCGAGGGCGGGGATGTTCTGCTCGGCGGTCATGGGAGTCTCCTCATATCGGCGTGTGAATTCGTTGGGCTCCGGTCCGAAGCAGCCGGATTTCGGCATGGCTCCGCCCGGTCGCGACGATCAGGGATTTGGTGCGGGGGTGGCCGCCGGACGTCAGCGGAAAGGGAGGTCCGGCGGCTGGTTCAGGGGCGGTGAGTCGTCAGCCGGGTGCGGTTCAGCGCGGGGTGCGCGTACCGGGGACGAACGGGGAAGCCCAGGCCCGGGGGAGTCGTGCGAGATTCGACATGGCGGCGTCCAGTTCGGTGAACCGCGCGGCCATGGTTTCGGCACGGTAGGCGTGCGGACAGTGTCCGTCGCAGCACGGTGCCGGGGACTTCGCGGCCCGCGTGGCGTTCGCGGCCAGCTCGCGCAGCTGCGCGATAATGGCGTCAAGGCTCATGACGTGCTCCTTGCTGACTTCAGACGGTTGCTGGGTGTGGTCGGTGCCTCGTCCGGCGGCGGGGGTGCAACCCCGCCGCCGGAGCTTTGTGGCCGGTCGGCGCTGGCGGCCGACGGGCCGAATGGATCGGCCGTCATGGTGAGGCGCGGATGGTGGGCTCCCGTTCTTCCGTGATTCCAGTCGGTGCGATTCGTAATGTCTGTCTCGCCCTCACTTCTTGATGTATCCAACAATATCTTGAACAATGCATGACGCCAAGCGTGAGACGCTCATTTATTCACCCGTTTGGACTACGAGTTTCTTGCGCGGAAATCGAGATTCTGCGAAAATGCCGATTCGCGCTTGCGAATGTCGGGAGTCCTCCTGGGGCAACGCCGGCCCGGGCACGTCGAGACTCATGAGGTGCGTGAAGTGGGCGAGGGTGTTGTGCTGGGCCGGCTGAATAGCAGGTCCAGCACAACACTCGAGCGGACGCGATAGCGGCTGCCAGAACGAGCTGGGCAGCCAAGAGGAGATCGTGGAAAGCGCGATCGTCGGGCTGCGGGTTTGCTCCTGAAAAGGATGCCTGACCTGCTGATTCAGGTTTCCGGCGAAGCCTGATGCGCGTATCACCCGGCGTATCGGTTGTTGTACCGGTCTTCGCGTCGGTGAACGCACCAGGGGCTCAGCGGGTCACCGCGGGCCTGCCGGCCGCGAAGAGGTCGTGCGCGGCGAGCGGGTCGAAACGGACCGTCTCGTGCGGGGCGGGCGCGTTGAGCACGACCGCTGTTCCGCGGACCACACCCATGTAGATGGCAACGTGGTGCGCGAACGATGGACTTCCGTAAAAGACGAGATCTCCGGGAAGAAGACTTTGTAAATCGACTTTAGCGACCGCCGAATATTGGTCTGTGGCGACTCTTGGAATCCCCACATCGGCGCTGCGATAGGCTGCCTGCGTCAGTCCCGAACAATCATATCCTGGATTCCCCGTTCCACCCCATACGTACGGTTTTCCGATCTGAGCCGCGGCGAACGCGATCGCTTGCGCGGCAGCCGGCGACGGGGCGTCACGCTCGGCAGTTGCGATGAGATGGACGTAGTCGTCAGCCGACCAGATACTCGCGGTGTCCACAGGGTCGTGGGCCACTGTGTGCCAGACCTGATTGAGCGGACTGGCGACCGCCGCGATTACCGCGGAAGCGGCGGCGGAGATCAGTACGACGAGGAAAAGGAAGAACGTGGCGGTAGCCACTACGACGCGTGCGGGTGTCGTCAAATCGGTCCTCGCTGGCAATCGGCCGGACGTCAGAGTGCGTGCGGCTGATGGGATACACCGAGATGGGCGCACGCGGCTTCGCCGAGCTCAGCCAGCGTGAGCCGACGGTCGGCGAATGACGGAAGCCAAATGGGCCCTGCGACATCGCTGTGTTCCGGGTCGCCGGAAGCCGTGGCGAACGGGACCTCGACGTCCGCCGCCCTCAAGGACTGACGGACATGCTGCTCCCTCCGGGCGCTGGGCAGCCAGAAGAGCACGGGGCAGCAGGTGTCTGCGGTGTGCATCAGATCGTCGTAGCCGTCGAGCTTGGCGACGAGCCGGTGAAGCGGTTCGCTGCCGGTGTCGTATTCGAAGAAGAACTCGCACCACTGTTCGCCGACGCGCCAGTGTGCGAAGCCGTCAGCTCGTACCCGTCCGGGGAACAGGGCTGCGGTCGACCACTCAGAACGCCACTCTTCCAGGGCAGCGCCGCGGGTGCGCCTGCTGTACGCGATGAGCTGACAGAAGAACTCGTTGACGCCGCGGAGGTGCCGGAGGTCCGGCCGCAGGGCTGCTGCAGTGGCGGCTTGGGCCTTGCCCGCCGGAGGCATGGCAGACCGATCAGCGCCCAGGAGCTTCAGTGCTTTCGCGGTAGCGACGCAGTGGAGTGCTGCCCTTCCGCCCGGGGGACGAAAGGTCTCGATCAGCCCTGCGTCGCGCAGAATGCCGATGCGAAGCCGGGCCTTGCTGGGGTGGTTGAAGAACGCTGTGGTCAGCTGGCTGCTGGTGAGGACACGGTGTTCGGCGATGAGCCGGAGCATGTGGGCGTCACGCGCGGTGATTCGATCTGCGGCGCTGGTGGGGGTCGTCGTCACTGATGGTCTCCCGGCAGAAGGTGCTGGACCGCGGTGTGACGGGCGGCTGTGTTGGCTCGGCTGGCCAGCCGGCTGTGCTCGGCGTGGAGCGGCTCGGACGGCGGGAGCGGCCGGGTGCGCAGGGTGAACGCCGGCATGGTGACGCCGTCGACGTTCAGTCGCAGCGCGGCCTGATACCCGCTCAGATGTGAGAGGTCGTGCTCGGAAAGCATCGGTGCGGTGTGTGTGGCCAGCACCCGTGCGTCCTCCGGGGAGCACGTGAAGAAGACCTTGTTGCGGGTGTTCGCGCTGATGCCTTCCCGCAGATCAGTCGGCATCTGTGCGAGGTTCTGGTGGGCGACGACCAACGAGAGCCGGTACCCGCGAGCCTCGGCGAGCATGTCCTCCAGGGCGATCGGCATCGTGAGGAAGTTGTGCGCCTCGTCGAGGTAGAGCCCGGAGTCGATGCGTGCCCCCTCGGCCGACTTCGCGCGGGCCGAGGCGGCGTGCCATGTCGCGGCGACGATGAACGAACCCAGCAGCCGGGCGGTCTCCTCGCCGAGCACGCCTTTGGGCAGCCGGACAAGCAGGATGCCTCCGTCGAGAACCTCGCGCAGATCGATGGTCGACGCAGGCTGTGCGATGGTCGTCTGGACGAAGTCTCGCAGCAGGAACGCACGCAGCTTGTTCAGGAGAGGCGCGACTACGGCGGCCCGTCCGCCTTCCGACAGCTTGTCGTAGCCGTCCCAGAATCCGTGCAGTACGGAGTACGAGGTCGGAAGTCTGGACAGGACACGTCGCCGGACCACGTTCTTGATCAGCAAATCGGGTACGTCCGCGAGCGTCGGCGTCTTGACCTTGGCCATCACCTTGGCGTCGGCCGTCGCGAGTAGCGTCAGCAGCGCGGCGCGCAGGACGTCATCGGTACGGGGACCCCAGTGCGCCGCGTAGATCCGCCGGAAGATCCCGACCAGATTGTCGACCAGCAGCTCTTGATCGTCCCCGGCATTGAGCACGTTCAGCGTGGCCCGCGGACCAGGCTCGGACGGATCGATGAGGACCAGGCGCGGCCGGGCCTGTGCGGGAAGACGGCCGAGTAGGTCGGTGACGAGGTCGCCTTTGGGATCGATGACGACGACGCCGCGACCTGCGGTGATGTCGTCCAGGATCATCCGACCCATCAGCGTCGATTTCCCGCTGCCGGTGGCGCCGAGGATGTGCGTGTGCTGACGGGCGTCGACGACTTTCAGCCCGATCGGTCGCGCTGGTCCTGCGTCGGAATCGCCCATGAGCTTGACGTCGCGTCCGGCCGTTGCGACGGCGGGAGGCGGCGCGACAGACCGGGCACCGGCCCGCGAGACTCCGAGGGCGAACGGATCGAGCGGCAGGTGCGCGACGGCGGCCAGCTCCGCGATCGAAAGGAGGTCGCCGCGACGGAATGCACGAGCCGAGGTCACCGCCACCGGATTAACAAGGCGTTTGCGCGTCCACCAGTTCCGCTCGGCGAAAACTCCGAACGTCGCCGCGAGGGCGCCGGCTGTGCCGCGCAGTCGAGTCCGAAGCTCTTTGAGGGATTCCGCCTCGACCGTCGAAGCCACGGCATAGCGAACTTCGGTCTCCCACATCGACCCGGTCATCTTGCCCACCGCTGCGCGCAGATCGGCTGCTGCCGCCGGATCCATGCGGCCGACCAACGGCCACGAACTGCCGCGATGGCTCAGAGTGAGCTCGTCGAGTGCCGACAGGGCGACAGCACGGCCGGTCGGCCGACGCTGCCCCGACGCTTGGTGACGCAGATGCGCTACCTGGCGGCGTGCGCTGCGCAAGCGTCGCCCTGTACTGGGACGCGCGAGTACCTGAACCGTCGCGAACTCGCCGCTTTTCAATCCGGCTGCGGCGCCGAGAAGCGCACGCAGCGGGTCCGAATCGAACTTCGCGTGCAGCGGAAGCACCTCGGGCTTGGCCAAACGCAGTCTGCCGCCGGTCGCTGCGACGGCGGTTGACGGCAGCGGCGCCGAAGGTGCCATCGCGACGGTGGTTCGGGCGCCCGGCCAGGCTGATTCGACAGCTGCCTCGACAACCCCCGGCGAGACCACGCCGGGAACCCAGACCCCGATGCGGGCGCCCGAGGCGTCGAAGCAGAACTCGAAGGTGAGGTGCGGTTGGCCGTCGAGCACGCGTCGCCATGCCGGCCGCAGCAAGGCGTGCAGGTGCGACCAAAACGCTGCGGCGGAGTCAGCACCGACGGCGGGAGGCACCTGCACCTCGATCAGACGGGCCCCATCGTCCATGAGCCGCTGGTGTCGAGCGCGGAGCACGAGGCGCGTACCAGCCACGGTGCCGAGAACGGCAATCGAGCCTGACGCGTCGAACATCCAATTGCTGAACACGCTGTCGGCAAGTCCAGCGGTGATGGCGGCGAAGAACGAGTTCGGGTCCTCGAATAGGCGGATAAGTAGGCCGGGCTGCGGAGGCGTTGAGACGCTGACGTCCTCGACAGGGCGAATCAGAGGCAGCATTCAGATGTCCTCGTCCTCGGGGTCTGGATCGTGCCGGGAGGCATCGATCAGCGCCAGCTCAGCGGGATCGGTGGTGGCGAGTATGTGCTCCTCAGACGAGGCGACCGCGGAGAACGCGGCTCGGCTCGTGCCGATGGCGATGAGCCCCGATCCGCGGCCGGCGGCCAACAGATACGCACGTTCGCCGCCGGAGAGTCGGAACGCCGCGGCGACGGCCTCGATGGACTGTGGGGCCTGCCGCAGCAGGATCTGAGTGGCGGCGTTCGCCACTACGGCTTGGCCGAGGTCCGATCCCAGCAGGTCAGCCGCGTCCTGCGTGATGACGGCCAGGCCGGCCCAGTGCTTGCGTGCGGCCTTCGCCATTCGGAACAGGAACCGGGCGCCGGCGGGTTCCCTCATCAGCAGCCATGCCTCGTCCACGACGACGAGCCTTCTTCGACGCTGGGGCGATGTGACCTGGCGCCAGATCGCGTCGAGAACCAGTAGCGTGCCGATCGCCTTCAGCTCTTCCGGCAGGTTCTTCAGGGCGAAGACCACCAGGTGGCCTTCAGCGGCGGTGCTGGTCGGACCGTTGAAGAGCCCTGCGAACGACCCCGTGGTGTGCGGAGCAAGGCGTTCGGCGAGCGACTTGGACTCGGCTCCGCTGCCGGTGGCCAGGACGTCCACGACATCGGTCAGAGTCGGAGCCGCGCGACTGTGCGTTCGTACGTCGTCAGTGATCCCGGCCCTGTCGTAGGCCGACAGGATCGCGGCGTCGAGGGCGGCACGTTCGCCGGCTGTGAGGTCGCTGCCCAGCAGCACGGACACGACGGTGTGGCCGAACAGTGCCCTTCGCCGCACTGCGTCGGTGGACGACTCTCTATCTGAAAACGGCAGGTCGAAGGGGTTGATTCTGGTACCGGGCACGCCAAGTTCGATGACCGTGCCTCCGACCGCCTCGGCCAGGCGTACGTACTCCTGTTCGGGGTCGACGACCATCACCTGGACCCCGGAGTAGAGGGAGCGGAGGATGTCGAGCTTGGTCAGGTACGACTTCCCGGCGCCGGAGCGTGCCAGCACGACCGAGTTGTGGTTGTCCAGCGCCCAGCGGTCGAAGCACACCAGGCCGGCGCCGGTGCCGTTGACGCCGATCAGAACCGGCGTGGTCGAGTCGGCTACTTGGGCGAGCTGATCGCTGGTGAACGGGAAACAGGCTGCAAGGGCGTCGGTGTCGAACGTCCGTCGGATCCGCAGTCGGTCCAGGCCCAGCGGCAGCGTCGTAGTCCAACCTTGGACGGTGCGATAGGTGGCGGGCACCAGCCTCAGCAGCATTCCGTCGGCCGTCGCCTTCACCGCCGCGACGGTTTCGGTCAGGGCATCCTCGCTGTCGGCGAAGACGGTCAGGTAGATGCCAACGGTGAACAGCCTGCCTTCGCCACAGGCGAGCCGATACGCGAGCTCGCGGGCGTCGGCAGCAGTGGACTCGGTGAGCGGATCGTCGAGCCGTCCTCGTTCCGCGCTGAGACGGCGACCGGATTCCAGACGTGCCCGCTGCTTGCGCAGCCTTTCGGCCGCGACGATCGCCGGTACCGGCTCGATATGGATCGCGACGTCGATGCGTGCGGGGTAGGAGAGAAGGGGCTCCAACCAGCCGTTGCCGACCTCTGCCGGGTAGTCGGCGACTGCGAAGCTCGCGGCATGGGTCGACTCGCCGATGGCGAGAGTCTTGGAGCCGATGGTGAGGCTGGACGGCCCCAAGCCGAGGGCACTGCGCCGGGATGCCTTGGTGCTCGACGTCAGTGGCAGGATCGACGCGGCGCCGGCTGCAACAGATGTCAGAGATCTCATGATCAGGTTCCTTCAGCCGTTGGCGTCGGGGTCTAGGGCCGCGGCGAGCGCGGTTGCTGCTGGCGCGGCGTCGAGGGGTGCGACGTCGACTTCAGCGGCTGAGAGCGCTGAGACCGCGCCGTTGAGCCGTTGCTGAGCGCGGGGCATGTGCGCGAGCTCTTGTTCTCGCGCCGTGATCAGGAGCGAGCGGTGCAGCACTTCGCGGCTGTCCCCGATCTGGTCCAGGAAGTCGGCGTGGCCGAGGGCTGCGGACTCCAGCAGCGGGTGCGGCAGCGTCGGCGCCGACGTTCGCAAGGTCCGCGCCTCTGCGGTGAGGTTCGTCGGAGTGGTGCGCGAGGTGATCTGTCCTGCGCCTGTCAGGCTGTTCAGCCAGCGCGCGAAGCCGGTGACGAGCAGCTCTTGTTCGGCCGGAGTACGGAGCGTGAAATTCACAGCTGAAGCCGTCGCCAGCACAGCTGCTCCGTCGGACCCGAGGTCCACCACGCCACCTGAAATCACGCCCTGAGCTGGCAGGTTCAGAGTGGATGGAGTTGTTTCGCGCTGGGTGTGCAATGCGGTCCGGAGGAACTCCGGCGGCTCGTCCACGCCCTCCGGAGCCATGACGAGTCGTCGGGGCGACAGTCTTTGCTTCAGGGCCGCCAGGAGTAGGCGATCGACCCCGATCCCGTCGCGCTCGGCGGAGACTGCGATCCCGAGCACCAGCAGAAACAAGCCGGCCGGAACAGCGAACATCAGCGGCGGCACCGTGCTGCGAAGACCGAGCCAGGACAGCCATTCGGCGACTGCGGCGGCGCTGAGGATCACGGCTTGCCGCGCAGTGGCGCCGAACAGGATCTTGTCCGGCCGGGATACGTCTTGAGGAATCTTGGCCGTGCCGGAGTAGTTGTCGCCTGACATACGTATCAGCTCTTTTCATCAGCGGCGGAGGTGGCGCCACCTCGTCGACGTGGCTCTTTGGCAGTCGGCGGCAGGAACACAGGTGCCAACGGCAGGATCGTCGGCGGGTTCGGCGTGCGCTTCCTCGGCGACGGATTCGGGAACGCCGGTTCGTGTTTCAGAGCCGATCCAGGCCGTGGTTCGGATTTGGCGGGCACCGGCCGTGGCGTGGGTGGGCCGGGCTCTTTCTCGATCGGGCCGAACAAGCCGTACTGCCGTCCCCGAGGCGTGGACGGGGTGTTCAGTTGCTCCTGCTGAAGCCGGTCCAGGCGGGTGCTTCGACCTGGTGGCAGCGCGAGGGGTTTGCGGACGGGGCCTAGCGGGGTGCGCGGTGCTGGGCCGTGCGGGCGGGCGGTGCGCGGTGCTTCAGCAGGTGGTGCGGACGCGTCCGGAACTACGGTCGCCGTGGCGGTGACCGTGTCTGGCGCGGGTCGCCACCCGCCGGGGCCACTCCCCGACCCGGGACGTGGTCCGCGTGAAGGCATCAGAGCTGATCCGGGTAATGGCGGTCCGGGGCGGTTCCGGTTGTGCCAGACACCGCTGGTTCGCTGGGTCGTTGGCCGCCTAGAGAGGTGATCTCGTGCCAATCCGAACCCGCGGTACAGCAGGTAGGACTTCGCCAGGCGGCCGGCCAGGGTCGCTCCGAGAGGTCGGCGTCCCAGGACGATCCTCGTCACCCAGATGGGGATCTTGATCAGGATGAACATGAGCACGAGGGCGAGCAGTAGGTCGACGAGACCTCCGCCGGAAGGCAGCCCGAGGAGGGTGTCGGCATTCGGATCGAAGAACACCTGGCAGCAGGTGATGAGCACGAGGGCCTGCAAGACCTGGGTGGCCAGGCAGCCGATGACAGCCCGCCACCACAGCCGGGCCAGCCCTTCAGTCTGCGGCAGAGCGTGGCAGGCGAATGCGAGCGGAGCACCGGCCGTGAGCACGAGCAGGATTGCCGCGCGCAGGAGGCACGTCACGAGCAGCACCAGGCCCATGACCGCGATCGCGCCGCCGAGGAGAACCAAGAAGAGCTGCGTCACGCCAGATGGCAGGAAGATCTCGTCGACGATTATCGAGGTGAGCCTGGACCCGATCCCTTCGGCAGATAACTGGCCAGTCATGAGGGCCGCCGCCAGAGTGTTCCCCAGCGAGGCCGACTGGCTGATCGCCCACAATGACGCGTTAGACGCGACCATTCCGATGACCAGGCGTGGAGCGATCTCCTTGATCGAGTGCCGGGTCTGCACTGTCTCGTGACCCATGACGATGACGGCGGCGGCCAGAACAAACAGGACGTAGACCGTGTTGGCCAGGATCAGCACGCCGGTCCAGACCTGGGCGATCCGCCCGTCGGACACGTCAGGGCTCGACAACAACGTCGATCCGATCAACCGGAGGACGGGCTGCAGGGCCGACTTCACCAGGTTGCCGAACCAGGCGTCGATCGCCTTCTCGATCTGTCCGGGAACGTCCCACCACGAAGGGTCCGATCCGTTGGCCGGCGCGAGACCGGGACCGACCATCGGCGGCGGCGCCATCTGACCGCCGCCGATCAGTGGGCCGTAGATCCCTGGGGGGACCGGCTGCGGTGTAGGGCTGGCTGGACTGCCGGGACCCGCCGGATCAGCCGCCGCTGTATTGGCGGCCACCACGACGAGGGCGACCGCCATGCCGGCCAGGAGCAGAACCTGGCGGGCATGGCAGCTGCGACTGTGCACTTCTCAGCCTTCGGCGGTCATGAAAGAGGGCATGGGAACTCCTAGAGCCGAGCTGCGGGGGAGAGTCCGGGCGTTGGCGGCCTTGTCGTCAGCCGGCGCCGACGATCTTTTGCAGGATCGTGACCAGGGCCGGGGCCAGGACCGCTAGGCCGTAGCCGATGGCTGCCGATCTCAGAGCGTGCTTGGCCCGCTCGACCTCACCAGGGTCTCCAGACGCGATCAGATACTTGACCCCGCCGATCGTCAGGAAGGTCGTAGCCAGCGTGGCCAGCAGGGTGACCAGCCAGTTGCGGATATTCTTGATCACTGCTTCCAGCGTCGGTCCCGCAGAGGCCGGATGACCGTCCGCAGCGTGGCCTCGGGTCACGGCGTAGATCGCGAAGACGGCGGTCGCGGCCAGCAGTACCGCCGCTCTACGGCGGTGGTCGTGATCGTCGGGATGGTGGGTCATCGTGCGCTGTCCCTTGGCTCGTGGAATCGGCGATACCTCATCCGCAAAGGCCAAGGGCCGGCGCGTGCGCGGGGTCCGAGAAACCCCGCTGACCCCGCTCATGCGCGACCGCGGGACTGCACGAGCGCAGACTTCGACGGCACCGGCTGACCGCGCAGCCACGCGACAAGCCGAGCCTCAGCCCGCTGCCGCCGAATCTTCACCGCGTTCGCCGTCACGCCGAGCATCTCGGCGGCCTCGACCAGCGCGACGCCCTCCAGCCGTGTCATACCGATCAGGTCGGCATCGGCTGCGGTGAGGACGCCTTCGCGCTCAGCGCGAGCGAGCACCAGATCCTCGTGTCCGAACGGCATCCGCGGCGGCTCGGACCGGTGCGTCGAGGCGTGCCGGACGAAGTCGATTTCAGAGGCGACGGTGCGCTCGGCTGCGCGGAAGGCGGCCCAGCGGAGCCGGGGGAGGATCGCCGGGCGCGTGATGTCGATCGTGGCCAGGTGGGCCAGGAAGGCGGTGACAATTTCGCCGTCCAGGTCTGCGACGGCGCCATCGAAGCTGCGCGCGAAGGAGGCGGCGATCGTCTTCAGCGCTGGCATCGCCATCGCGACGGCGACTACGGTCCAGGCGCCAGCCATGCTGCGGGAGCGGCGGACCAACTCGCCCCACACCTCGTCGCGGACTGTCAGGGGAGTGGACTTCGCGAGCAGGGTCTTCCGCAGCTCGGCGACAGTCACGCTGACGCGTCCTCCGGGCGCTGCTGCCTGAAGGAAGGACGCGGGGAAGGTGAGCGGCGCGTCGCTGACGCACAAACCGAGAAAGGCAGACTCAACGGCGTGCAGCGGCGACGCGGAAAGGGTAGATGATGCCGAAGGGGCGGTGTCGATCTTCATGAGGGCTCCCGAAAGCAGGGGTGAACGTGTTGCTTTCGGGTTCGCGAGCCGCCTGAGGCCGCCCTGAGCACAGGCTGTCTGAGGCCTGACTCGTCCCTGAAACAAGGCGGTCGGCCGCAACTGAACGGCCTGAAAAGAGGTCTCGCCGTTCTGCTCTATGTCGCCTTGGCCCTGTCAGTTCAGAAGTCGATCAGAGCCTAGATCGGGCAGCTTCTGTCCCTTGGTGGCGTCAGGCCCGGGGCGATAGCACGAGCTTTACTGCGCCAGCGAGCACCGTGGCGGGCTCAGGTCATCGGTCTTCAGATCCATCTAGAATCGATACCCGGCCGGAATGTCAATGCCTGCTGTAGCTATCGTTGTGAACCGCCACAGGTCCGAATCTCCCGCCCCCGCGTCGACTAGATCGGCCGCGATGGCAGCAGTGACAACCTGGCTATCGGCCTTGCAGTTCTATATAGGTGGCATCACCCGACCGGCTTCGCGAATTCGCCCCGCTTCGGAAGGCTTTCCTCACTCGTGCCGGTCATCCGAGGGAACTCTCAGGTAGATCATCTGGCACCTGGCGCACTTAGCGCTCGTTGCAGCCGGAGGCGCAATTTCAGTTGACGACCGGCCGCAGAGGGCTGCGACCGCTGCACCCTGTTGACGCAGTGCGGCGTCGCTCTCGGTGAAATAATGTGCCAACGTCGAGGCGTCGGGCTTTGCAGTGGCCTGTGTTTTCGCTAGCTTGACCGCTTCAGACCGGAGTCCGGTGACCATTCGCTCCAAGTCAACGCGCACTTCGCGTATAGACTTGGCGGCATTGCTCTCCGTCCCCCCGCTTGCTTCGACGTCGGGGATCAGCTGCTCGCACATGGCAATGGCCTCCATGATCCGGCCGATATCTACGCTGGACCATATCAGGCCCGCCCGGTGGATGATCATCAGCTCACCGCGAGGTCCCACGTAGCGTGCATCGTCCTTGAGCAGCACTTGGTATTGCCGGACGGCTTCGAGGGCTTGCCCGCTTTCCCGATACGCGTTCGCAAGCTCGCCGCGGTGCTCGAGGACCGTGGGGTGGCCTTCGCCCAGAATCTGGCGTTCATCCGTTACCAAGGTACTGAGCATGGTCAGTGACTCGGCGGCCCGTGAGGCGCTGCGATACATGCCGATCAGCTCGTAGCGGCTCTGCAGGACGTAGGGGTGCTCCGGTCCCAAGTTCGCGATCATCGCCGCGATGACTTGTTCGATCAGTGTGATCGCATCGTCGGTCCGGCCGATTTTCGCTAGGACTTGGGCCAGCCGATTGCGTGCGCTGAGGGCCTCCGGATGTCCGGCTCCCTCCGCCGCGGCGAGTGCATCGGTGGTGGCCTCCAGGAGCCGCAGGCCGTCGTCGATCCGTCCGGCGGCGATGTAAGCAAAAGCGAGAGCGGCCTCAGTCCCGGAGACTGCCAGTTGATTCGCTCCGTAGCCCTGGCGTATGTCGGACCGCAGCGCTTCGTACATTTCGATGGCCTCGCTGAGTCGCTCTGTGCCCGCCAACGCCTCGGCGTACTCCGAACGCCAGCCGAGAGTCCACTCATGAGTCGTCCCGAAGGAGTGTTCCGCCTCCGCCACGAGGTCGCCGAGCATTCGAACGCCGTCGTCGTACTTTCTCGCCCTGGCATAGGCCATGGCAAGGCCTCGGCGCAGTCGCATCGCGATGATCTGCTGCTCGGCCAGGTCCGTACGTCCGTTGACCTCGGCGATGAGGCTCTCGTAGATGTTGATCGCCTCGTTGGCGCGATCGGCCGCCGCATAACTTTCGGCAAGTTGAGCTTGGTAGCCCAGCAGGTACGGATCCTCGGGGTCGCGGTAACCTCGCTCGCGTTCCCAATTGGCTTCCAGCATCGCTGCGGCTTGGGCCGTGAACCCGGCCTTTCCGTAGAGATCGGTGAGCGCTTCGCGGATGCGCGTGGTGATGTAATGATCTTTCCCGAATGTTTGTACAGAGGCCGCAAGGGCTTCCTTCATCAGCGTGACTGCTTCATCGATCCGGCCGGCGGTGAGGTATGCCTCGGCCAGGACTGCTCCCGCGACTCGTGACCATTCGTGGCCAAAGCTTCTGCCCGTCTCCATTTTGATTTGGACATGCAGGGCCAGCCCTCGCTCCGTGTCGCCGGCTTTGATGTACGCGTCGGCCAAGCTCCGGCGAGCCGAGGCTGACTTCTCGTGAAGTCTGCCGAAGTGCTCGACCCGTCCGGTCAGCACTCGCTCCCGCAGTGGGATCGCTTCCCGGCGGCGCCCCGCAGACTCGTACGTGTCAGCAAGTTCGGCCACGGCGTCGAGAGTGTCCATATGGCTTTCACCTCGGAGACGGCCAGTTTCGGCGACGACATATTCGCCGATGGAAACGGCCTCGATCGTGCGCCCGAACGCAAGGTACGCTTTGCCGAGGTGTGCCTGGTCCCTGAGGACCCAGAGGTCGTCGTCGCCGCGGACCTGCCGTCGAGTCGCGACAATCTCTTCCAGCATTGCGATCGCTTCGCTCGGACGGCCATGCCGCCCCAGGGCCTCGGCCAGCTTGCCGCGCGTGGTCAACGTCGCGTTGTGGGTTCTCCCTTGAAAGCTTTCGCGATCGGCGGCCAGTTCGGAGAGAAGGGCGACCGCAGCGTGGTTCTGGTTGAGCGCGAGTCGAGCGATTGCGATGCTTTCACGGCATTCGAGGGTGTCGACATGCTCCTCTCCGAGAATCCGCCGGCGCGTTGCGAGCACCTTCTCCAGCACTGCGATCCCCTGATCGAACTGCCCGATGCCGAAGAGCGAGGTAGCGAACTTGACACGGCCGTGGAGGGTGATCGGATGATCGTCGCCGAATCCACGCTCCTGCTCTTCCAAAACGACACCGGCCAAGTCGACTGCTTCCCGGAACCGGCCCTGTTCGCGATAGATGTCGCTTAGACTGCCGACACAGTTGAGAGCGACGACGCTGTCTTCACCAAGCGCCGCCTGCGCGATCGGCAGCGTGCGTTCATAGAGCTGCAGGGCGTCGTCGGGCCGGCCGGCGGCTCTGTAGGTGGCCGCAAGGATAAGCACGTAGTTCAGCGTGAGCTGATGGTGCTCGCCGAATGCGGCTTTACTTAGTTCAACGACACGTTCGGAGGCGATCGCACTTTCCGGCGCCCGGCCCTCGTCCTGGTAGAGGGCGGCCAGCATGCTTGTGATCGCGACGATCTGCGAGATGTCCTGGCTGTGGTCACGCTGAGCGGTTGCGGCCATTTCCTCCGCTAGCGCGAGTGCCTCCGCGTGGTGGCCGAGGCCTCGGTGGGCGATCAGCATCGAGAAGCGGGAGCTGATCGTCTGCCGGTCGTTGGGACCCAGGACTCGTCGTCGTGTCTCGTAGCATTCCTCATGCATAGTTAGCGCAGCCGCGAAGTCGTTGCGGTAAGTTTGGAAATCCGCCAGTTGGCTTTTGAACCCGACCGTGTCGGCATGCTCGTCGCCGAGAACCTGCCGACTGGTCTCGAGTGCCTCGGCGAGGATGGAGATCGCATCGTCGGTCCGTCCAGACCGCATGACCACCCAGGCGAGTTTTGATCGCGTCGACAGGGTGTCCGGGTGGTCCGGTCCCAGGAGACGAGTCCGGGCCGCCACGACCTCTTCCAGCAGCGTGCCTGCCTGCAGAAGCCGGAAGGTGGCTAGGTAGGCAGCCCCGAGACGGTCCTTGGCCGTCAGAGTGTCGAGATGGTCGGAACCGAGGATCGCCGCCAGTCCGGAGGCCGCGATCTGTCCGTGGACCTGCGCCGTGGTCGAGTCGGTGGCTTCGTTGAGCAGGTGCGTGCAGCGGGAGAGTTGGTTGAGCAGCCGCGTCGCGATGTCGGTGTTGGCGAGCCCGGAATCGGTCTTGGACGAGGGCGCGTTGGTCTCGGGCTCGTCCGGCAGACCGAGGTGAGGTTTGAGACGGACGATCGCCCGAGCTCGCCACTGGATCTGGATCCGATGCTCCCAGGAACCGAGCTCGTCGGCGTCGGTAGCCTCGAACGCACCAGCGAGACCTGCGAGCGCCTGCTCGAGGTCCCCTCGGTTCCGTGCGCGGTCCAAAAGTACCGTCTGAGTCAGGATGTGGACGTCGAACGCCTCGAAGCCGATCCGGGCTCCAAGACTGCTCTCGACGATGTCGCCGAGGATGCGGTCGACGGTGTCCTCGGCGATGTCATTCTCGGCGGCCTGGACAGCGGCGTGGAGCAATGCCCTAGGCATCCCGTCGCCCGGCAGCAGCGCCATGGCGGCTAACAACCGGTCGAGGATCGCCTGGTCACCAGCCCGCTCGGCGGCGGATTCCTCGATTCGTCCGACCGAAAGCAGAATCGCCTGAGCGAATCCGTACGGGTAGGTGTCCGACCGCACCGGGCCGAGTAACTCTCCGATCTGGACGTTCCGCAACCGCGCCCGATACCGCTCGTAGGAGATGCCATCGTGCCTGATCACCGGCGCTGCCTGTGCGAGGGCCACCGGCAGCAGTCCCAGATCCGTAGCTAGGTCGGCGGCGCCCGCTGTGCCGAGCCCGGTGCGCCGGTCCAGGTAGGACACCGCCTCGCTGAGCGTGAAAGGGCCGACCTCGATGGGTGGTTCGGTGCTCAGGGCGCCCAAGTCGGTCACATTGGTGGTGAGGACAGTGGCGACGTGACCTGTGGCTGGAATCCAGGGGCGTATGGCTTGTGCATCGACCGCGTTGTCGAAGACGAGTAGACAGCGTTCAGACGTGGCCCGCAGCCAATCCAGTGCAGCCTGGGCCGAGGCGGCGGGTTCGTCAGGGACCGCGACACCCAGCCGGTGGGCCAGCGAGCTGAAGAACACCGGGACCGACGCTTCCTGCTCGGCGTTGACCCAGGCCACCACTGTCCAGTCGGCGGCATCCATAGCCCGGGCAAGAGCAGCGGCCAGATGGCTTTTGCCCATGCCGCGTCCGCCCAGCAGAACAGACACAGTCGCTGTGGAAGCCCGCTCTATACGCTCGGCAAGTAACCCACCGAGGTCTGGACGACTCTGAAACGCAGGCGGCTCAAGCGGAAGGTCCCCCATCCGCACCCGGACTTTTGGGGGCACCACCTCGCCTGCTGGCGGAAGTACTGTCTGATGCACAGTGGTTGTAATGGTCGAGCGGTTGATCCTGGCGCGGCTGCCCCGATCTGCAATGACGACACCTGCGACGTGCGCAGTGTCGCCGGTGCCGCCCCGAATATCCGCAGCCGATCCGTTGTCGGCAGCTCGCGCGGAAGCTTCATCCAGAGCAGGGCCGGTGCCACCCGCAGCAGTATCGTCCCGGCCGACCCACCACGCACCTACGGCAAAGCCTCCGGCTGCAACGATCGCTGCGACGATACCGGCCCACACTTCCCCTGAGACCCCGGGAACTGCCAATATCACCACCCACGCGGTACCCAGCGTCAGCAACGTGGCAGAGGCTCCTGCGATCAGCCACCGACTCCGTACGCCCATATCCCCACCCCATGCACGGCTCTACTAGGGTTTGTTATCAGTAGTCTGTCACTTGTTTCGTCGCGGGTGCACGGATGGGGTGATTTACCCGAACGACACCAGCCCTCTGTAGCTCAGTGCGGACCCCCTCCGGAGCTTTTCGGCGACAGCGCCCACAGTCCCCGACCGTGGCCCCGAGCCAGCGCCGATCTTGAACCCAAGATTGTTCCCAAGGTGGTGATTCCGGCAACGGGGTCGAGCGTGACGTACGAGGCGCCGCCGCTGCCGGGCAACGTGGCACTGCGGGTGAAGTAGTCCAGCCCGAGTGTCCTAAGGGGTCAGCGGATTCGTGCAGACCCCGACGGTGCACGCGTCGCAGGCCTTTGTTACCGATCCTGCCCTCGCTCCGAGGGCCGGGCCGTGACAAAGGAGTTCCGGTTTGAACGCCACACCACCGGTCCCCGACAAACCGCCGCTGTCCGTGTGGGCCACTGCCCAAGACGGTCCGCGGGCGCAGCGCCGGGGGCGCTACCTGCAGGAGTCGGAAGCGCATCCGGCGAAGATGTTCCCGGCGATCGCCGCCCATGCGATCGCCTCGTACACCCGGCCTGGTGACCTGGTCGTTGACCCCATGTGCGGGATCGGCACCACGCTGGTCGAGGCTATGCACCTGGATCGCATGGCCATCGGTGTGGAATACGAGAAGCGGTGGGCCGACCTGGCCGTCCGCAACGTCGAGCACGCCGTCGATCAGGGTGCCACCGGGTATGGCACCGTCGTGCAGGGCGACGCCCGTGAGGTCGATCGCATCGTGGGAGCGGACGTACATGGTCGGGCCGCACTGGTGCTGACTTCGCCGCCATACGGTCCGGCGACTCACGGCCACGTTCGGGGTTCGTCCGCCAGTGGCCAGCCCGGCGTGCAGAAGCGGAACCATCACTACGGCGACGATCCCAACAATCTGGCACACCAAGGCGTCGAGGACCTCATCGAAGGCTTCACCCAGATTCTCACCGGTTGCAGAAAGTTGCTGCGTCCCGGTGGCTTCCTGGTCATCACCGCCCGGCCGTACCGCCGGACGGGTCGCTTGGTCGACATCCCTACCCTGGCTACCCAAGCGGCTATCGCTGCCGGCTACGTCCTGCACGAACGCTGCATCGCCCTGCTGGCGGCGACTCGCGACGACGGGCTGATGGCGCGGGCGTCCTTCTTTCAACTGGTCAACGCCCGCAATGCCTTCGTCGCCGGCAGCCCCACGCACGTCAGTGCGCACGAGGAAGTCATCATTGCCCGGCACCATGACGAGGACGTCGGCTGCGCCTGTGTGCCTGCGGTTCCTCCCGGGAGGGCCGCATGAGGAGCACCGATGCCGACACCGGGAATGATCTCTTCGTCCAGTTGGCAATCTGGCTGGCTCAGGACTTCCCGTCTGAAGTGATTTCGGTTAGATCTGGCTGTTCCAGTACAGATCGTCAGAAGTCGAGCTATGGTCTGCCTGCATCCAGCGCCGATCATGCCACCGGCCTGCACAGGAAGGATTCTGACTCAGCCGAGCGGCTGACTACTCGGCCGGATGTAGACCTCTGCGTCGCCCCCGTCAGGACTGCAGGCCTCAAGGGGAGTGTGCATGCCGCCCCGGCACGTCCCGATCCGCAGCATCCGAAGCTCAGCTGACGACTCCCTGCTGAGCATCCCCCAGGTCATCACGGAGCTCGGGATCAGCCGGGCGACCTTCTACCGCTGGCGGTCCCTGCGCAAAGGGCCGGCGAGCCTTCGCCTGCCCAACGGCTCTATCCGCATCCGCCGCTCCGATCTTGACGCGTTCCTTACCGCATGCGAAGAACCGCGCCACTGACCTGGCGTCACGGTAGAGGGCTCGGCGTCCACGGCCGCTGAGCCCTCTCCGGCCGGACCACTTAACACTGCCGCACGGCCAACCCCGAATCCGGCTCCTAATCCGGATCGATTCCCTCAAAGCTGCGACCCAGTACGCAGCGTCAGCACGTATCGCGGGCTGCGATCAGCATGCCCGCCGCAAGAAAGGCGCGACCTCTGTGCAGAGCCTGGACGTACGAGTCTGGAGCATTACACCGATCAAACTGGCGAATAGGACGACCTACAAAGTTCGTTGGGGCGTGGCGGGACGAACCTTCAGCAAGACCTACGCCAGCAAGCAACTGGCTGAATCCCGGCGAAGCGAACTACTGACGGCTCAGCGCCGCGGCGAGGCATTCGACCGCGATCGCGGGCTGCCGGAGTCAGAGATCCGTGCGATGCTCGCCAGCGTCAGCTGGTACCAGAACGCGATCGAGTTCATGGACACGGTGTGGCCCGGCCTTGAACCGGGTTCTCGCCGGAAGTTGGCGGAGTCGCTCGCAACCGTCACGCTGGCCCTCACCGAGCCTGGGATCGACCCAGTCGATCACGCGTTCTGCTTCCGTTGGCTGGTCCGATGGGCCTTCAACAGCCGGGAGCGAATGACCGCGGCATTGGACGGCGAGGCAGCGTTCGTCGTCCAGTGGATCGCAGATCATTCCCTCCCGATGTCGGCGCTCGCCGATCCGAAGGTGGCCAGGCGCGCCTTCAACAGTACGACGACGGACTGTTTTGGCAGGCCTTATGCGGTCAACACCTACCGCAACAAGAAGAAGGGGCTCAACGGCGCGATCAGTTTCGCGATCGAGATGGGTCGCCTCGACGCGAACCCTCTCGAACGCATCAGCACGACCCCGCCCAAACATAAGAGCTCCGTCGATCGCACCGCTGTGGTCAACCCGGCTCAAGCGCGGTTGCTCATCGAAAGAGTTCGCGAACAGGGCCCGACGGCGCCACGGTTGGTGGCGTTCTTTGCTGTTTTGTACTTCGCCGGCCTTCGGCCTAGCGAGGCGCTCGCTCTGCGCGTCTCGGACTGCGACCTGCCTGACGTCGGCTGGGGTTCTCTGCGGTTTGCTGAGTCCGTGCCGTATGCCAATGCGGCGTGGACTGACGACGGTGAGACGAGTCCGCGCAAGTCGCTCAAGCATCGCGCTCAAGGGCAGAGCCGCATGGTCCCAGCCTGCCCGGAGCTGGTGCGGTACCTCGCGGCGCATATCGAGAAGTTCGGCGCCGCCCCCGATGGTCGCCTGTTCTTCCGTCTGGACGGCGGCCCAATTCGTCACTCCACCTATGCCAAGATCTGGGCCAGAGCCCGGGCGGCGGCACTCACGCCGGATCAGTGCCGCTCGCAGCTGGGCCGACGGCCCTATGACCTGCGGCACGCGGCGGTCTCGACCTGGCTGAACGCCGGGGTTCCGGCCACACAGGTCGCTGAGTGGGCCGGCCACAGTGTCGAGATACTGCTCAGCACCTACGCCAAGTGCATCGATGGGCCGGACCAGGATGAGCTGGCCCGGCGGCGCATCGATGCGGCGCTAGGTTCGGCAGATGGGGCCGTTGACCAGGGGGCAGCTCGCGAAAGCCAGGACAGAAATAGGACACAAACAGCGGCTGATGATGATCCACAGCGGGAAACAGTGAGACATCGGCTGCCCTGACCGGACCCCGAAAAACCAGCAATGACCTGGCCCTTAAGCGCTACACCAGCTGCTGCGGGCCAGGTCATTCTGTTATGAAGTGGGGCGTGAGGGACTCGAACCCACGACCAAGGGATTATGAGTCCCCTGCTCTAACCAGCTGAGCTAACGCCCCAAGTGTGAAGTGTCTCGCCGCTCACTACGTTGGTGGGCATGTGCCCGGCGTTGTGGCGGATCAACCCTCCCCGGTGATCTGCTTCCCCTAGTGACGGCAAACGTCTCCGGGTCGCGGGGGGTGCCACGCGAGCGGAGACGTTCGGTCGTGCGCTCCTGCAATAGGACTCGAACCTATAACCTGCCGGTTAACAGCCGGCTGCTCTGCCAATTGAGCTATGCAGGATCGTTCTTGCGCCGCCTGTTCTGGGCGCTTTGGGCGGTTCCAGTGGGGCGGTGCGTGACTAGGTTAGCGCATCCTGGGGGGAGATCCGCAATCGGCTTTGCTGGGCAGGTCGGGGTGGGTGTGGGAACTTTGGGGGGTCGCCCGTCCGTCGTAAGGTCCGTTCGTAGGATCTGGTGGCGTGGGTAATGGGGTTGCCATGAAGGCTGGGACGAAGCTGACGTTGGCCGCCGGACTCGGGGCCGGGTATGTGCTCGGTACGCGTGCCGGGCGGGAGCAGTACGAGAAGATGCGGACGGCGGCGCGCAAGGTCGCCGACAAGCCCGCTGTGCGCCAGACCGCCAATGTGATCCAGGTACAAGCGTTCGAGATCACCAAGAACACCGCGTCCAAGGGGCGCGAGGCGGTCGGGCATGTCGTGGAGACGGTGCGCCACCGCGGAGCGGGTGACGGCGGGGACGGCGAGGTGGGCACCGGCGACGACCTCAGGTAACGCCGCCCGGGGGCGCGCCCCGTTGACCCTCCCCTTGACTCTGACACTGATGGTAGGGATCGATCCTCTCGTCATGGGCTCACCCCGAGCCCGTGACGAAGGGGAACGATGATGAACGACGTGGCCGACTCGACCGACGTGGCCGGCACGGTGGCTCTGGTGACCGGAGGCAGCCGGGGGATCGGCGCCGCGATCGCCCGGAAGCTGGCATCGCACGGCGCGGCCGTCGCCTTGACCTACGTGCAGGCGGCTGAGCAGGCGAAGGAAGTGGTCGCGCAGATCGAGGCCGGCGGTGGTCGGGCGATCGCGATCCAGGCTGACCTGACCTTGCCGGATGCCGCGGTGCAGGCGGTGGAGCAGACCGTGCGGGACCTCGGCGGGCTCGACATCCTGGTGAACAACGCCGGCTTCCTCACCTACGGTCCGCTGGATGAGGTGACGGAGACGGAGCTGGACCGGGTGCTGGCCGTCGACGTCCGCTCGGTCTTCCTCGCCTCCCAGGCGGCTGCGCGGCACATGCGCGAGGGCGGCCGCGTGATCAGCATCGGATCGTGCTTCAACGGGCACGTGCCGGCTGAGAACTTCGTGCTGCAGGCGATGGCCAAGTCGGCGCTTGTCGGGCTGACCAAGGGGCTGGCGCGCGAACTCGGGTCGCGGGGGATCACTGCCACGGTTGTCGATCCCGGGCCGATCGACACCGATATGAATCCCGAAGACGGGGACAGCGCTGACTTCCAGCGCTCGCTGACGGCGCTCGGCCGCTACGGGGCGGCTGAGGACATTGCGAACGCGGTGGCGTACCTGGCCGGGCCCGGCGGACGGTACATCACTGGCACTGCGCTGGCCGTCGACGGTGGCTACACGGTCTGACCCGCTAGTAGTACTCCCGCATCAGCTCGGTGGCCCACTCGGGCTGGGCCACCTCGCCGATCGGGCCGAACTCCGCCATGTACGGCTTCAGATCCAGGACCGGGGTGCCGTCGACGGCGTCGAGTCCGGTGACGTGGACGTCGCGGCCCTCGACCTTCACCAGCCGGCAGCGGGAGACGCCGATCCGGTTCGGCCGGTTCTTGCCGCGCTGGGCGAAGATGCCGACCAGCGGCCACTCGGTGTTGTTGCGGGGATGCCGGGCACCGGTCTGCACCTTCTCCGGGTCCACCAAATGGAACTGGTAGACGACCTCCAGGTGCGAGAAGGCGTCCAGCCCGGCGAGGGCCTCGGGACCGAAGCGGTCGTCGAGCCGGATCACGGCCTGCTCCCCGCCCCAGTCGTCGTCGCGCGGCTCGGCACGGCCGCCGACCACCTGTCCGATCGGGATGATGTTGGTCATGCGGCCCAGGATAGGCCGGAGCGCCCATCGCTATCTGAGGTGGAGCCACCAAGTGATGCCCACCCCGATCTGACGGAAGCCGCAGGACTCGTACAGCAGCTTGCCCTCCGGCGTCGCGTTCATCACGGCATTGCTCGCGCCGGCCTCAGCCGCCGCCGCCACGACCGCACGAAGCAGCCCGCTCCCAAGCCCCCGCCGCTGAAACTGCGGCCACACGTTCATGTCGAACACGCCGGCCGTCTCACCCGACAGATGCGACCATGCGCGACCGGCGAACCTGCGGCCCTTCCGATCGTCGTAAGCGGCGGCGTACCACGTGTGCTGAGGGCGTACGCGCGTCACCTTCAAGGTCTCCGCATACGCCGCGTACTCGCCCTTGTAATCAACGGTCTCCTGCAGTAGCTCGATGCGCGGATCGCTGGCGGCGCCGACATCGGCGACCGGCGCCGTCATCCACCACGGCTCCCACCCACGCTCGAACCCGGCGGCAGCCAAGGCCGACGTGTCGGTCTCCGCTCCGAGCCACGCCCCGATAATCCGCACGCCTGTCTCGCGAGCCTGCTCCACAGCCCGCTTCACCGCGTCAGCCGGAATGCGTTCCGGGAACATCAGATTCTGCGCGTCGCCCTCGCGGGTCCACAGCAGCGGACCATCGGTCCAGCTCCGGCCGCCGAGGACCGCGGCACGACAGGTGAACCAGCAAGTCTGGACGGCTTCGCAGGTCTCGACGCTCGGCATGCGATCACGCTAGCGGCCGGGACCGACAACACCGCCGAAATCCGCCGCTGACCTCCGCGATGTCGATCCCCGCCGCGTAACAAGCCGAGCCCGCCGCGCGTCGGACATCACACAGGGAGGAACCGAACCAAAGAGGTGCCACGTGCGCGACGATCTGCCCCACGCCATGCGGGAGACCGCGCGCCGGTTGGAGCCGGACGTCGTGCGGCTTGCCGCCGGCGGTGTCTCGCGCGGGACGCGGATGCGGCGCCTGGAGCGGGCCGTGCAGGTGCTCGGCTCGGTGGTGGCCGTGGCTGTCGTGTTCGCGGGGGTCGTACTGGTCGGGTCGCATCGGACGGCGAGTGTCGGCGGGGGTGCGGGAGGGACGAATCCGCCTGCTGCGTCAGGTCTCGGAAACATGTCGACGGAGGCGTCGCCCGGCACACCGAATGGCAATGCCGACAGCGACGGCAATGGCAACGGCAATGGCAATGGCAATGGCAATGGCAATGAAAGCAGCGATGGCAATGCCAATGGCGCCACCCCGGCCAACAACCCTCCGAGTTCCAGCAGCTCCGCCCCGCAGATCTCCCAAGGCGACCTGATCGGGACCCTGAAAACTCTCCTCGGCGGTGCCGGAGTCAGCAGCGGTTCCTACGTAACCCTCGGCACCGACGTCAAGCACGGCACGCCGGGCACGCCCCCGGTCTCCGCGAATGCGGTCATGATCGATGCCCAACTCGCCGCCGGCAAATCCGTCGGATACATCAGCATCGTCATCTCCGGCGTCGGCCCTTCCGTTCCTCCGCTCGGCACGCCGCAGGCGCAGAAGGACGGCTCAGTCGCCTACGTCGCCAAACAACCGGGATCGTCCGACGGCCGCCACAACGACCGGACCGACCTCTTCGTGACCCTCGTCCGTCCCGGCGGCTCCACGCTCACGGCCGTCGAGACCGACGCCCCCAACGAGAAGAGTGCCGCGGCCTACGGCGCAGTGCTGCTCCTCTCGCCGGACCAGGTCACCTCGATACTGGACAGCCCGGCGTGGAACACCGCGATCGCCGCCGCCGACGCCCTGCCGACGTCGGCTGGAGGGAACGGGTCCGTACCGTTCGCCACGAAGACGGGCACGTCGTCGCCGTCGGCAGACCCCACATCGTCGCCATCGGGAGCCCTCGAGACCGTCCTCATGCCGGGCTAGCCGCGACCGGATCCAGCCTCCCGCATCGCCGAATGGCGCTCCCCGATGGCGGACGCCCCCGACCGCTCCGAGCATGGCGGAGTATGCCCGCCCAGCCCAGGGAGCAGCCGTGACAGCCACGCAAGAAGGCGCCGACTTCGGCGACCGCACCGACTTCGCCAACGCCGATCGAGGTTTCCTCGCAGCTCCGGAGTACCGGCAGATCGAGACCGCCGACGGCAAGGTCGCCTGGGACTTCGACGCGCTGTCTTTCCTGGACGACGACTGCCCCGACACCGTGAACCCGAGCCTGTGGCGGCAGTCGCAACTATGTGCGCGTGTCGGGCTGTACCAGGTGGTCGACGGCGTCTACCAGATCCGCGGCTTCGACCTGTCGAACATGACGCTGATCGAGGGCACCGCCGGCGTGATCGTCGTGGACCCGCTGGTCTCGGCCGAGCCCGCGGCCGCCGGGCTGGCGCTGTACCGGAAGGTGCGCGGCGACAAGCCGGTGACCGGCGTGATCTACACGCACTCGCACATCGACCACTTCGGCGGGGTCGGCGGCGTGCTGGAGCCGGGATCCAAGGCGCCGATCCTGGCGCCGGACGGCTTCATGGCCGAGGCCGTGTCGGAGAACGTCTACGCCGGTACCGCGATGCTGCGCCGGGGCATGTACTACTCCGCCGGCACGACGGAGCACGGACCGACCGCTGGCGTCGGCATGGGACTGGGCTACCAGGCCTCCGCCGGGACCGTGGGCCTGGTACCGCCGACGAAGTCGATCACCGAGACCGGGCAGGAGGAGACGGTCGACGGCGTACGGTTCGTCTTCCAGATGACGCCCGGAACCGAGGCGCCCTCGGAGATGAACTTCCTGCTCCCCGATCACAGGGCTCTGTGTATGGCGGAGAACGCCACGCACAATCTGCACAACATCCTGACGCTGCGCGGCGCGAAGATCCGCGACGCACGGATCTGGTCCCACTACCTCGGACAAGCGCTGGATCTGTTCGCCGGCAAGGCGGACGTCGTCTTCGCCTCGCACCACTGGCCGACCTGGGGCGAGCCCGAGATCCGCCAGTTCCTGGAAACCCAGCGCGACCTCTACGGCTATCTGCACGACCAGACCCTGCGGATGATGAATCAGGGCTATGTCGGCGCCGAGATCGCCGAGCTGATCCAGATGCCGCCGGCGCTGGACGCGGCGTGGCACACGCACGGGTACTACGGCTCGGTCAGCCACAACGTCAAGGCGATCTACCAGCGTTACCTCGGCTGGTACTCGGGCCATCCCTCGGACCTGTGGGAGCAGACGCCGGTGGAGACGGCGAAGCGGTACGCCATCTGCTTCGGCGGCGTGCCGAACCTGGTCGCCAAGGCCCGGGAGTACGCCGACGACGGCGATCTGCGCTTCGCCGCGCAGCTGCTCAAGCACGCGGTCTTCGCCGACCCGGCGAATCAGGATGCGAAGAGCACGCTCGCCGACGTCTTCGACCGCCTGGCGCTGGGCGCCGAATGCGCGACGTGGCGCAACTGCTACGTGACCGGCGCCGACGAGCTGCGCAACGGCGTGCGGCCGACGGCGATCGGGTCCAGCGGGATGGCGGGCGCGCTGAGCGTGCCGCAGTTGTTCGACACGATGGCGATCCGCGTGGACGGCCCGAAGGCGTGGGACCTGAAGGTGGTCACCGACTGGCACTTCACCGACCTGGACGAGCACTATCGGCTGACCTTGCAGCACGGGGTGCTGACGTACGGACCCCAGAGTGGTGCTAGCGGATCTGTCGGTGCCGCCGATGCGACGTTCACGCTCACCAAGCCGCAGTTCCTGGCGGTGCTCGGCGGCGGCGGTCTGGACGGCGTCGAGGTGGAAGGCGACCCCGCGGTGCTCCAGCAGGTGACCGGGGTGCTGGACGAGCCGGATCCGAACTTCGCGATCGTCACGCCCTGACACCCCGGCCCGCCATCAGACCCCTTACATCACCCCGGCGTCGACCGCCTGCCACATCGTCGGATACAGCGGCCGGAACCCGAGCACCCGCCGCGCCTTGGTGTTCTCCACGATGCCGAACCACGGCTCGGTCACGGCACGCTCGGCCATCTCGGCCGGCAGCTCGCGTCCCGTGAACCGGTAGAGCTCGGCGAGGGTCGCGGCCGAGTCGTCGGCGATGTTGAACACCTCGCCGCTTAGCCCCTCGGCGCGCAGCGCGAGCAGCACGCCCTGTGCGACGTCGGCGTGGTGCACCATCTGCAGGCGGCGGGAGGAGTGCCAGTCCAGCGGCCGCTTCATGAACTCCTCGATGTGCGGGTCGCCGTCGCCGTAGACGAAAGCCAGCCGTACGACCCGTACGTCGAGACCGCGCCGGATCCGCAGGTCCTGCAACGATTTCTCGGCGGCGACCTTGGACTCCGGATACGGACCGCCCCACGCGATCGGTCCCAGCTCCGCCGTCTCGGCCTGCGGAGCGGGGTGGCCGCCGCCGTAGACCAGGTTGGTGCTCGCGAACACGAAGCGGGTCACCCCGGCGTCCAGCGCCGCCTCGGCCAGCGCGGTCGACGCGTCGGTGTTCACCGCGGTCGCGCGTTCGGGGGTAGGGGCGTCGCGGAACGTCGCGGCGAGGTGGATCACCGCGGCGGTGCCGTCGACGACGTCCTTGAAACCGGCCGCGTCCAGCGTCGCCAGGTCGCCGACGACCAGCTCGGCGCCGGCCGTGCGCAGCCGCAGGGCGGTGTCCGACTCCGGGTCGCGCACCAGGGCGCGGACCGTTTCACCCTGGGCGAGCAGCCGCGGGACGAGGCGGCTGCCGACCGAGCCGGTGGCGCCGGAGACCAGGATCGGCTTGGCGGACGAGGCCGACAAGGCGGAAGAGGCGGAAGTGGTGGAAGTGGTGGAAGAAGTGGTGGCCATGGGATTTCGTCTCCTTCGGTGGCGAGCCTGTCGTGCCGGCCCGCCGGTGCTGCGTTCTGCTGCGTCCTGCTGACACCAGGAACGCTGCCGCAGGTCGGAGCCAGTGTGGAGAGACCCGCTCATCCTGGGACTCGCGATCCCTGGATAGGTCGCGGCGGGTGCGCGATGCTGGAGGTGTGCTGAAGATCGACCGTGCCGAACTCGCCGCCTTCCTGCGCATCCGCCGCGAGCGGCTGCGCCCGGAGGACATCGGTCTGCCGGCGAACACCCGCCGGCGCACCGCAGGCCTGCGCCGCGAGGAGGTGGCGATGCTGGCCGGCATGTCCGCCGACTACTACACGCGCCTGGAACAGGCACGCGGTCCGCAGCCCTCGGCGCAGCTGCTCGGCGCGCTCTCCCGCGCGCTGCGGCTGACCAAGGACGAGCACGACCACCTGTTCCACCTGTCCGGCCTGATGCCGCACGACGAGAACCGCATCCCGACCGAGCACGTGCGCCCCGGCGTCCTGCACCTGCTGGACAAGCTGGACGACACCCCGGCGATGGTCGTCAGCGACCGCGGCGACATCCTCGCCTGGAACGCGATGCACGCGGCGCTGATGGGCGATCCGGCACGCATCCCGCTGGAGCAGCGCAACATCCCGTGGCAGCACTTCTGCAACCCCGAATCCGAGGCGTACTTCCTGCCCGAGGACTTCGTGCGCAACGGCGAGCGCACGGTCGCCGATCTCCGCGCCCGCCTCGCCGCCCGGCCCGACGACACCCGGCTGCGTGCACGCGTCGAGGAAATCAGGGTACGGAGTCAGCGCTTTGCCGAACTCTGGGAGCGGCACGAGGTGAAGCGCCGCCGCTCGGACCACAAGACCGTGCTGCACCCGGTGGTCGGACGCATCGATCTGGACTGCGAGGTCATGCTCTCCCCGGAGCACGACCAGCGCCTCATCATCCACTCGGCGCGCGCTGGAACCCCGGCGCAGCAGGCGCTTCAGTTGCTGCGGGTGATCGGCACGCAGAGCATGGCCGAGGCCGATTCGTAGGGTACGTAGCGAAAATACGTCAGCGAACGGAGAGTGCCTTCCCACGAAAAGCCGTCCCACCGATACGGTTGTCAGCATGTTGGTGAAGGCAGCTAAGGTCGGTCTGGCCCTCGGTGTGGTGTTGGTGATCGTGGCGGCGTATTCGCTGTATAAGGGCTCGAGTGCCGCTCCGACCTGCGACGGCAGGCAGATGTCGGCGACGGACAAGTGCATCACGCACTACGCCGACGGGCACACCGTCACCCAGGACTACACGCAGGCCAAGCACTACGACGCCGGGCTGGCCTGGGTCCTGCTGATCGCCGGCATCGCGGTCGCCGCGACCTCGGCCACCGGATGGCAGCGCCGGCGCGGCTACCGCCTGCGCGAGGCCTGAGGGCGGTCCAAAGCCCAGACCGTGCAAGGGTTTCCCAGCACGGTGTCCTCCCGGCGCGGCGTGAACCCCAGCCGTTCGGCCACCGCGATCGACGCGTCGTTGCCGGCGTGGATCATCGCGGTGATGCGTTCCAGCTCCAGATCCCGGAAGCCCCAGTCCAGAACGGCGCGCGCGGCCTCGGTCGCGTAGCCCTTGCCCCAGTGCTCGCGGGCGAAGGTCCAGCCGACCTCGGTCTCGCCGAACTCGTCCCACCAGTTGAGCCCGGAGCGGCCGAGCGGTTCCCCGCTCTCCAGCGACTCCACCACACACAAGCCGTATCCCCGCGCCGCCCAGCTGTCCTCGATGCCACGGAGCCGGACCTCGGCGCGCTCCTGCGTGTACGCACCGACGAACCGATGGACTTCGGGATCGGCGTGGAGCCGGACCCAGAAGTCGACATCGGCCATGGTCGCGGGGCGCACTCGCAGGCGTTCGGTGGTGATCATGACTCCACTCTAGGACGGCCTCTGATTCGGGGCGTCCCAAGTTTCGACAGTGACTACTCGCGACTACGTGCGGTGACTTGCGAAGGGCGGCGAGCACGCGCGGGCACTCTTAGCTCATAACCCATAGCCCTCAGTCAGGCCTTAGCCGCCACCATCCGGAACGTGTCGGGGTCGGCAGCCCGCCAGTCCTCGTCCCACCCCTGCACCGGTTCGGCGAGCAGTTCGCCGGGGCGGAGGTAGTGGTAGAGCTCGGCGTAGGTGCTCGTCTTGCGCTGGCTCACGCGCCGGTGCACCATCTCCGGCCGCAGCTCGTGCGGTCCGGTCAGACCCATCGCGGCGATGAGTTGCTGCGCCTCGGCGACCGTCGCGGCCTGGAAGTGCTGGACCCGCGTCGCCTTGTCCGGCACGTCCAAAGCCCGGTAGCGCTTCGGATCCTGGGTCGCGACGCCGACCGGGCAGTGGTTGGTGTGGCACTTCTGCGCCTGGATGCAGCCGACGGCCATCATCATGGCGCGCGCGGCGTTGGTGTAGTCGGCGCCTTGTGCGATGCGCTTCACGATGTCTGTACCGCGGGCGATCTTGCCGCTGGCGCCGATCCGGATCCGGTCTCGCAGTCCCACGCCGACCAGCGCGTTGTGGACCGTCAGCAGACCGTGGGTGAGCGGGGTGCCGACGTTGTCCTCGAACTCCAGCGGTGCCGCGCCGGTCCCGCCCTCGGAGCCGTCGACCACGATGAAGTCCGGGGTCACGCCCTCGGCCAGCATCGCCTTGCAGACGCCCAGAAACTCGCGGCGCGAGCCCACGCAGAGCTTGAAGCCGGTGGGCTTGCCGCCGGACAGCTCGCGCATCTTCGCGATGAACAGCACCAGTTCGCGCGGGGTGTTGAAGGCCTTGTGCGCCGAAGGGCTGATGACCGTGATGCCCTCCGGGACGTCGCGGATCTCGGCGATCTGGCGCGTCACCTTCGGTCCGGGCAGCACGCCGCCGAGCCCTGGCTTCGCGCCCTGGCTCAGCTTCAGCTCGACGCACTTGATCTGCGGGTCGGCGGCCTTGTCACGGAACTTGTCGGGATCGAAGTCCCCGTCTTTTGTGCGGGCGCCGAAGTACCCCGACCCGATCTCCCAGACCAGGTCGCCGCCGCCCTCGCGGTGGTACGGCGAGATGCCGCCCTCGCCGGTGTCGTGCGCGAACCCGCCTGCCTTGGCGCCCTTGTTCAGCGCCAGGATCGCGTGCGCGGACAGCGCGCCGAAGCTCATCGCCGAGACGTTGAGCAGCGCCATGTGATACGGCTGGCGGCAATCCGGGCCTCCTACGAGCACCCGCGGTTGCTCCGGTACCGGTTGCAGCGGGGACATCGAGTGCTCCAGGAACTCATAGCCCGACGCCTCGACGTCGAGCTCGGTCCCGAACGCCTGGTCGCCGTGGATGCCCTTGGCTCGCTCGTAGACGACCGAGCGGGTGTCGCGGTCGAAGGGACGGCCGTCGGTGTTCGTCTCGACGAAGTACTGCTGGATCTCCGGGCGGATGAACTCCGCCATGAAGCGCGCGTGGCCCAAGACCGGGAAGTTGCGCAGGATCGAGCGCCGGCGCTGCAGGACGTCGAAGATCCCGAGCGCCAGCAGGAGCGCGAAGGGGATCAGCGCGAACAGCCAGAACGGCGAAAAGGACACTGCCCACGCCGAGAACAGCGTGAGCAGCGCCAATGCAGGCAGCATGAGCAGTCCCATGCCGCCGCACACTAGTGCACGAAGGTTCCCAGGATCAGGATGCACACGATGGATACGGTCGACAGGATCGTCTCCATCGCCGACCACGACTTGAACGTCTGCTTGACGTCCATGCCGAAGAACTCCTTCACCAGCCAGAAGCCGGCGTCGTTGACGTGCGACAGGAACAGCGAGCCGGAGCCGACCGCCAGTGCCAGCAAGGCGGTGGAGGTGTCTGTGTGGGACGCGGCGATCGGCGCGATGATGCCGGAGGCGGTGACGGTCGCGACCGTGGCCGATCCGGTCGCCAGCCGGATACCGACCGCGATCAGCCAGGCCAGCAGCAGCAACGACAGGTGCGAGTTGTTCGCCGCTTTGCCGATCGAGTCGGCGATGCCGGTGCCGACCAGCATCTGCTTGAACCCGCCGCCGGCGCCGATGATGAGCAGGACGCCGGCGACCGGAGCCAGCGCGGCGCCCATGACGTCCGAGGCCTTGCGGCCGAAGCCGAGGGCGAACACCGCGTAGACGACGCCGATGATCATCGCCATGATCGGGTCGCCGATGAAGTCCATCACCTTGTGCAGCTCGGAGGACGGGCTGCTGTCGGCGATGTCGACGACGGTCTTGACCAGCATGATGACCACCGGCAGCAGGATCACCGACAGCGTGGTGAACACCGAGGGCGCCGTGCCGTCCTCGCGCTCGGTCACCGTGTACTGCTTCGCCAGGTTCTCCGGCGGGTCGGGGTGGACGCGCTTGGAGATCCAGGTGCCGTAGAGCGGGCCGCCGATGACGGCGGTCGGGATCGCGACGATGACGCCGAACAGCAGCGTGGTGCCCAGATCGGCGTGCAGGGCGTTGATCGCGACCAGCGGGCCGGGGTGCGGCGGGATCAGGCCGTGCAGGATCGACAGGCCGGCCAGCGCCGGGATGCCGATGCGCAGGATCGAGCCGCCGGTGCGCTTCCAGACCAGGTAGATGATCGGGACCATCAGGACCAGGCCGACCTCGAAGAACATCGGGATGCCGACGACCATCGCGGCCAGCACCATCGCCCACGGCGCCCGCTTCTCGCCGACGCGGTCCACGATCGCCCCGACGAGCCGGTCGGCGCCGCCGGAGTCGACGAGCATCTTGCCGAGCATCGCCCCGAGCGCGACGATCACGCCGACGTTGCCGAGCACGCCGCCGACGCCGGTCTCGAGCGTGGGCAGGAGCTTGTCCACGTGGATGCCGCCGGCGATGCCGACGAACAGCGCGCCGATCAGCAGCGCGAGGAAGGGGTGGATCTTCGTCACGGCGGTCATCAGGACCACGAGCGCGATCCCGGCCAGCGCGACGACGATCAGGCGCGTGTCGTGACCGGTCCAGGCGGTGGATTTGGCGGCCTTGGTCGCGGCCGCCGTGACTATCGGATGCGTTGCCAGGGCGCCGGGCATCACGCGGTGGCCTCCTTGTCGTGGGCTGCGCTACTGCTCGCTGCGCTGTCGTGCGCGGCTTCGACGGCTTCGAGCTTCTCGGTGTGGATCAAGTTCTCTGCGACGGTGAGCGGGGCGTCTTTGTCGTCGACCTTGACGCGCACGGGGTGCTCGTCGTCGGCGGGCGGCTCCAGGTCGCCGAACTGCGAGTCGAGCAGCTCCGGCGGGAAGAAGTGGCCGTTGCGCGCGGTGAGGCGGCGCGCGACGGTCTCGCGGTCGGCGTCGAGGTAGATCAGGCGGACCTGCGGACGTCCCCGCAGGAGGCGGTCGCGGTAGGCGCGCTTGAGCGCCGAGGACGTGACGACGCCGGGGCGGCCCTTCGCGGTCGTCTCGTCGATCCAGTGCCCGATGTTGTCCAGCCAGGGCCCGCGGTCCTCGTCGGTCAGCGGATGGCCGGCGGACATCTTGGCGATGTTGGCCGCCGGATGGAAGGAGTCCGCCTCGGCGTACTCCCACCCCAGCCGGCCGGCGAGCAGCGAGCCGATGGTGGTCTTCCCACTGCCGGAGACCCCGGTGATGAGCAGGATCGGGGGTTCGGCGCCGGTGCCGGGAGCACCGGCGGCGACGTGTGGTGCGGCATTCACGGTTGCAGTCTCCTTTGACCCCGTACGCGACACCTCGTGGCGCGCCACCGTCACGGTAGGGGAAAAAGTATGACTATTGAAGGGGTGGTGACTGTTCCGTAATATGAAGCGGCTTCGCGGCCGCGGTGGGCGATCGCGGGATGATGGTTGGGCGCACATCGGGTACGTCAACGGAGGAAACGCATGCCGGAGTTGGGCAAAGGGCTGTCCGGCAAGGTCGCCGAGGACCTCGGCCTGGCCATCGCCGGCGGACGCCACGCTCCCGGCGAGGTGCTGCGCACTGATGATTTGGCGGAGCGCTTCGGCGTCAGCCGCACGGTGGTCCGCGAGGCGGTGCAGGCATTGCAGGCGAAGCGGCTGCTGCGGAGCTCGCCGCGCGTGGGACTCACGGTACGGGTGGTGCAGGAGTGGCATCTGTACGACCCGGACGTGATCCGCTGGCGCCTGGCGGGATCCGACCGCAGGACCGTGCTCGACGAGCTGACGGAGCTGCGCGCCGCGGTCGAGCCGGTGGCAGCCGCGGCGGCGGCACGGCGTACGGACCGCCAGGAGCGGACGCGGCTACTGGAGAGCTCGGCGCGGATGCGCGCCGCGGCGGCGGTGGGGGACCGGACGGCGTTTCTCGAGGCGGACGTTGACTTTCACTGCTTGGTGTTGGGCATGTGCGGCAACCCCCTGTTCGCTCAACTGGCGCCGGTGACGCAGGAGCTGTTGCGCGGCCGCGCGGCGCTGAAGCTGCTGCCCACGGCACCGGACCCGGCAGACGCCGACCGCCACGACGCGGTGGCGCTGGCGGTCGCGGCGGGTGATCCGGAGCGTGCCGAGGTGGCGATGCGGGCAGTGGTGGCGGAGTCACTGGAGGACATCCACATGCGGCTGGCGGCGCGGCAGGGGGATTGAGGGCGGACGGCGAGCTCGGCGATCCGCTCGGCGATCCGCGAGCCCTGTCCGGAGCGGTTTGAGGTGGATCTGGCCCACTTCAAACCGCTCCAGGCAGGCACTTCTGACCGGGTTCGTCGGCCCTGCCCAGGAACCGCACCCATGGAGCGGGGACCGATTCACTCGCACATGAACTCGAGATCGCACTAAACTCGCCGCGTGCCGGCCACGGTCGGCCGTCTTTCTCGGGGGCGATCCGCCGCGTCTTGGAATGCTCCCGCAGCCGACATGGGGTTGTCTGTGGTGGTGCAGTGGCCGAGTGGGAGCGTGAGTGGTTTTGAGTCAGCCCTCTGACATCGTGGTGAGCGGTCCCCGCGGCACCGCGGTCGGCGATCCCGCCGCGGACAGGCAGCCGGCATCGAGCGCGTGGTGGCGCGTGCGGGAGCGTTCGCCGCTGGTCGTGCTCGCCCTGGGTCTCGCGCTCTTCCTCGGCGTCGTCTTTCCGGTCATCGTCTCGGTGTGGACCGGCAGCTACTCCATTCCGCACAACGACTCTTGGGCTGAGACGCGGGCGGCCGAGAACTTCGCCAGGACCGGCCAGATCCACCTGTACAACTGGAACTCGATGTCGCTGGTCGGCATGTACATCCCGTTGTGGAAGCTCGGCACCTGGATAACGGTGCAGGAGATCTACACGGGCCTGCTCGCCGTCGTCGCTCTCGCGGCCACCTTCGACATCCTGCGCGACGCCGGGGGACGCAAGCGTGCCGCGATCGGTGTGCTGGCCATGGCGTGCTGGCCCGGGTTCGGCCTGCTGTCCACGTCGTTCATGACGGACATCCCGGCGCTGGCGGCCATCGCCGTGACGTTCGCGCTCGGCCGCCGGGCGCTGGAGCGCGCGTCCGTGCCGCTGTTCCTGGCGGTCACGGTGGTCGGCTTCTGGGGCTTCACGATCCGCGAGCAGGGGATCGCGGCCCCGCTGGGTATTTACGTGGCGGCGCTGTGGAGACCGGCCCTGCTGCGGCGGGACAAGTTGCCCTGGCTGCTCGGCTTCGGCACGGGTATGGCGGTCGCCGCGCTCGTCTTCGAACAGTGGCGCCGCAAGGTGGTCAACGGCGAACCGCCGAAGGTGTCCTTCGCGCAGTTCCCGGGCTGGGCCTCCATGGCGCACACGTATGCCGGCAGTTGGCTCGTGCTCGCGCTCGTTCTGAGCCCGGTGATCCTGCTGACGGCGCGGCCGTGGGCGTGGTCGTGGCCCGTGCGGTTGGTGGCGCTCGCCGCGTTCGCGTGGTTCGCCTGGGACGTTCACCAGGGCCTGATCGGTATCCCGCAGAACTACTTGGAGATGAACGGCGCGTACTTCCCCGCGTACCTGGGGCTGCGTCCGAATCTGTTCCCCCAGCCGCTGTGGGACATCCTGCTGCCACTGGGCTGCCTGAGCTCCGCGCTGCTGATCGGCTTGGTGTGTGAGCGAATACGCGCGGTCCGCATCGAATTCCTGGTGTTCTGGCTGGTTACCGCGGCTTTCGCGATTCTGGAGATATCAGAGCTCTGGATACAGTTCGACCGCTACCAACTGCCGCTCACCATCCCTGTGCTGACGCTGCTTCTGAAGCGCGGCGAGCCCATCACCCGGCCGCAGATCGGCCTCGCGGCGCTGACCGGAGCGTTCATCGCGTCCGTCACCGGGCTGATCATGATGAACGCCCTCACGTTCGACGCGGCCACCTGGCACTCGGCCCAAGCCGTCGTCGCCGACGGCAAGGCGTCCGCCGCTCACGTGGACGCCGGCCTCGACTGGACCGCCTGGCACTCGCCCGACGGCTACAAGAAGCCCTACGACCCCGGCGCCGAACACGGGATCTACGAGAAGAGCGCGGGAATGGGCAACGACCACCCCTGTTACGTCGTCGCCGCGAGCCCCCAGCAGCAGCCCGGCTGGAGCCTGTACGCCACCCACGAGTACCGCCGCTTCGGATTCATCGGCCCCGAGCAGCACACCTACGTCTATCGGACAGCTGAGACCGTGTGCGGTAACTGAGCGCCGCGGGCTCGCGGGGAGGCTGGGATCACCGTGGACGCGGTCGACGACCTCGGCCTGGCGGCGATAACAGGCCCGTCAGCCTATGCTCTGGTCGGTATTGCGGGACTGGCTGTCCTGGCGCCACGCGATGGCCGGTCCCCTGCTCCTCCCGCTAGGAGCTACCTACAAGCGCCGCATCCGTGACGTGCGCACGCTCGGCCAGAAGTTCGGCGGGCTACGGTGGTTTCCATGCCAGACGCAGATACCGCCGAAGTCCGCCGCTTCTGGCAGTCGCTGGGCCTGCCGGGCCTGATCGACATCCACACCCACTTCATGCCGCACCGTCTCCTGGAGCGGATCCAGGCGTACTTCGACGCCGCCGGGCCGCTGCTCGGCCGGGTGTGGCCGATCAAGTACCGCCAGGACGAGGAAGAGCGGCTGGAGATCCTGCGCGGCTTCGGTGTGCTCGCGTTCACCTCGCTGGCGTATCCGCACAAGGCGGGTATGGCCGAGAGCTTGAACGCGTGGACCGCTGACTTCGCGGCGCGTACGCCCGACTGCCTGCACAGTGCGACGTTCTTCCCTGAGCCTGAAGCCGCCTCTTACGTCCCGGCGGCTATCGAGGCCGGTGCTCGGGTGTTCAAGGCGCATGTTCAGGTCGGTGGCTATGACCCTGCCGATCCGTTGCTGGATCCGGTGTGGGGTGCGCTCGCTGATGCGGGGGTGCCGGTGATCGCGCACTGCGGTTCGGGACCGGTCGGGACTCCGTACACCGGTCCGGAGCCGATGGCGCGGGTGCTGGCTGCGCACCCGGCGTTGCGGCTGGTCGTGGCGCACTTCGGGCTGCCCGAATATGTCGAGTTCCTGGATCTGGCCGACCGCTATGACGGCGTGCTGTTCGACACCACGATGGCTTTCACCGACTTCTTCGGGCAGGTCGAGCTGTCGGATCGGGATCGTAAGCGGATCGCAGAGTGCGAAGAACGGATCTTGTTCGGGAGCGACTTCCCGAACATCCCCTACTCCTACACAGGGGCGCTGGAATCGTTGGCCCGCCTCGATTTCGGCGACGACTGGCTCCGCGCCGTGTGCCATGGGAACGCGGCGCGGATCTTCGGCGTGGAGGGCCCTCAGGCTTCGTAGCGGGTGCCGGTGACGTCCCAGAGGTGGTGGATCGGGTCGTGGACGAAGTAGCGGGCCAGGGACTCGACGGTGAAGTCGGAGCCGTCGCCGCGGTGGCCGGTGCGGGACCACTGCTCGGCGGTCAGTGACGCGAAGCGTTCGGCGACCTCTTCGGCGGTGTCGACGAGTTCTGCGAAGACCTTGTCGGGGTCCTGGTCGTTGTACTCGTCCTCGACCGCGGTGGTGTCCTGGTCCCAGTTCGGGAACTGCGGGTCGTCCTCGGCGAGCATGAGCCAGACGCGGCGGAGGTAGACCTTGTTGCAGTCGCGGACGTGGCAGGCGTACTCCAGCGGCGACCACTTGGTCGGTTCTGGACGCGTGCGCACGTCCTGGTCGCCGGCGGCGGCGAAGTACCGGCGCCAGGCCTCGGCGTTGGCGCGGAGCAGGGTCGGGACCTCCTCGCGGGCGATGGCGCCGGCCGCGAAGCCGCACTCCGGGCAGGGGCGCTGCAAGACCCATGTCCAGTTTTTGGTGTCCGGTGTGATGGTCATGGCGTCACCCTAGTGGCGCGGGGGTGGTGGGTAGAGTGCGTTCCATGCCGCAGACTAGCCCGCGCCAGGTATGGGTCCCGTTCGGACAGTCGGCGAAGGACGTGCCGGAGGGATTGACGGCCGACGTGTTCACCGGCGCGGACGTCGACGCGCCCGGCGGTGTGCCGGACTCGATCGATGAGGTCGAGTTCTTCGTACTGCCGTACATGTTCGTCAACGCGCATCCGGAGTTCATGGCGCGGATGCCGAAGCTGAAGGTGGCGCAGACACTGACGGCCGGGTACGAGAACGTGCTGGCGTACGTGCCGGAGGGCGTCACGTTGTGCAACGCCCGCGGGCTGCACGACGCCTCGACCGCGGAGCTGGCGCTGACCCTGACGCTGTCGGCGCTGCGCGGGATTCCGCGCTATGTGCGTGCGGCCGAGCGGGGCGATTGGGCACCGACGTACGAGACGGATTCGAACGCGGTCGACGACGCCCTGGCTGACAAGACGGTCCTGATTCTCGGCTACGGCTCCATCGGCGCCGCGATCGAGCGGCGCCTGGCGGGCTTCGAGGTCGAGGTGCTGCGCGTAGCGCGCTCGGCGCGCGAGGGCGTGCACGCGTTCACCGAGATCGACAGTCTGCTGCCGAAGGCGGACGTGGTGATCGCGATAGTGCCGGCGACCGACGAGACCCGCGGCATGATCGACGAGGGCTTCCTGGCGCGGATGAAGGACGGCGCGCTGCTGGTGAACGTGGCGCGCGGCGTGGTGGTGCGGACCGAGGCGCTGGTGGCGGAGTGCGCTTCGGGGCGGCTGCGCGCGGCGCTGGACGTCACCGACCCCGAGCCGCTGCCGCCGGACCACCCGCTGTGGCAGACGCCGAACGTGCTGATCACACCGCACGTCGGCGGCGCCTCGACGGCGTTCCTGCCGCGCGCGCTGCGGCTGATCGACGCGCAGTTGCGGCGGTTCGCGGCGGGGGAGGAGCTGGAGAACGTGGTGCGCCCGGTGGGGTGATGACACTTCCAACGCCAAAGCGCGTGCCCCAGACGCCGACCCACAGCATTCGCGACACGCGCTCCGACCCCCAAGCGGCGCGAGCCCTAACCTCCCGCGCGCGACGTCCCGACCAGTTCCCCGAACTGGTCCTCGGCGTCTTCGTCCGCGCCCTCGCTGACGCCGATCCGCTCGTGCAGCCTGCGCAGCGGGCCTGGAGCCCACCAGGCGCTGCGACCGAGGAGCCGCATGGCGGCGGGGACGAGGATGCCTCGGATGAGGAGGGCGTCGATGAGGATTGCCAGGCCGCAGCCGAGGCCGAAGAACTGCAGGAAGCTGACCGACGCGGTGCCGAAGGCGAAGAAGCTAACTGCGAGGAGGCCTGCGGCTGTGGAGACGATGCGGCCGGTGCGGGCTAGGCCTTCGCTGACCGAGAGGTGCAGGTCGGCGCCTAGGGCGTGGAGTTCCTTGATGCGGCTGGTGAGGAAGACCTCGTAGTCCATGGAGAGGCCGAAGGCGATGCAGAAGAGCAGGACTGTCATCGCCGTGTCCATCGGGCGGGGAGTGAAGCCCAGGGCTCCGGACAGGTGTCCCTTCTGGAAGATCCAGACCATCGTGCCGATCGAGGCCGACAGGCCCAGGGTGTTCAGCACCAGTGCCCGCAGTGGCTGCGTGACGCTGCCGGTGAACAGGAACAGCACGATGAACGTCGTCAGGACTACCCACGCGATCGCGTAGGGCAGCCTTGCCGTGATCCCGTGCTCGGAGTCGATCAGGCGGGCCGTGTCGCCGCCGATCAGGGTCGAGGTGCCGCCGGGTCCGGGGACGGCACGTGCGTCGCGGACCAGCTGCTCCGCTGCGCCCGAGTGTCCGTCCGCTGACGTGAACACCGTCAGGCGCTGGGCCGTGGCCGTCGCCATGCCGGTGTCGGACGGACCGGTGCCCAGGGACGCGCCGTGGGCGTACGAGCCCGCGCTGCTGTCCACGCGCACCGCGCCCGGCAGCGTCGAGAGCTTCGCCGCGTACGTCGCCACCGACGAGGTGTCCGCTGGCCCTGTTGTGATGATCTGCATGGCCGTCGCCTGGTTGCCCTGGAAATCGTTGTGCAGGACGTCGGCGGCTTGGCGGGCCGGTGCGCTGGTCGGCAGGACCGTTTCGTCGGGAGTGCCGAAGGAGGCGCCGAGCAGTGGTGTCGCCAGGAAGGCCAGGATCGCGACCACCGGCAGCGCCATCAGGGCCGGTCGCTTCATGACCGCCGAGGCCAGGCGTCCCCATGCCGGCGCCGCAGAGCCTTGCTGGGCGTTGCGGGCCCAGGGCAGGCGTCCGGCGTTCACGCGGGTACCGAGGGCGGACAGGAGCGCCGGCATGATGATCAGAGCACTGCCGGCGGCGATCGCGACCACGCCGATGCCGGCGTAGGCGAACGAGCGCAGGAAGTAGAACGGGAACACCAGGAGCGCGGCCAGGGCGGCGGCGACCGTCAGCGCGGAGAAGGCGATGGTGCGGCCCGCTGTGCGCATCGTGCCTTGGACGGCGTCGGGGACGGATTTGCCCTGCGACAGGTACTCGCGGAAGCGGGCGACCATCAGCAACGCGTAGTCGATGCCCAAGCCGAGGCCCAGGGCCGTGGTGAGGTTGATGGCGAAGACCGAGACGTCCGTGATCCGGCCCAGGATCGCCAGTTCGGCGAACGTGCCGAGGATCGCGACCAGGCCGATCGCCAGCGGCAGGAGCGCGGCGACCAGGCTGCCGAAGGCCAGGACCAGCAGGATCAGGGTCAGCGGGATGGCGATGGACTCGGCCTTGGCCAGGTCCTTGGTGACCTGGGTGGTGACGTTGTGGTTCACTGCCGCCTCGCCGCCGGCCTGGACGGTCACCGCGGCGTTGTCCTTGACGTAGCCGGTGAGCAGGCGGTCTGTGGTCTTGCCGACTGTGGTGTCGTCGCCGAGGACGCGGACCAGGACCATCGCGGAGCGGCCGTCGGTGGCGCGCAGGGATGGGCTGTGGTCGGCGAAATAGGACACGACGTTGCTCACGCCGTGGTCCGCCGACAGCTCCCGGGTCAGGGTCTGGCCGGCCTGGGCGGCGGTGCCCTGGTCGATGGCGCCGGTGCGGGCGCCCACGACCAGGATCAGGTTGGCCTGGCCGCCGAACTGGGCGTTGATGGCCTGCTGCGACTTCCAGGACGGGGAGCCGGTGTCGTCGAAGCCGCCGGACTTCAGCACGCCGAACGCGCCGACGCCGACCGCGACCATCGCCACGAGCAGGACCGAGGCGGCGATCAGGACGGCTTTGGGCCGCTCGACCGCGAGTCTTCCAATACTTCCGAGCATGGCTGTGGAGCCCCCTCCGGGTCTGGCGTCCGGGACAAGTTGACGCCGTTAACATCGAGCATGGCGGTCATTGTTAACGGTGTCAACATGAGGCACGATGAACAGGTGAGCACGCCCAAGACCGCCTCCCGGACCCGCTATCACCACGGCGATCTGCGCAACGCGATGATGGATTCGGCGGTGGAACTGGCGCGGACCGGCGGGCCGGAGGCGGTGGTGCTGCGCGAGGTGGCGCGGCGCGTCGGGGTCTCGGCGACCGCGGCCTACCGGCACTTCTCCGATGCCGAGGCGCTGCTGGAAGAGGTGAAGAGCACCTCGCTGGCGGTGCTGGCCGACGCCCTGGCGGTCGCCGTGGGCTCGGTCCCCTCCGACGGCGATCCCGGCGACGTCGCGGTGGCCCGGCTGCGCGCCGCGGCGAACGCCTACATCGACTTCGCGACCGGCCAGGCCGGGCTGTTCCTGACCGCCTTCTGCCGCACCACGGTGCCCGGCGAGCAGTACCCCGGCGAGCCGTTCACCGACACCGACGCCTTCCGGGCGCTGGGCTACCTGCTGGACGAGGTGGTCGCGGCCGGCCGGATGCCCGCCGAGCGCCGCCCCGGCGCGGACATCGCCGCCTGGTCGGCGGTGCACGGCTTCGCGACGCTGTCGGTCGGTGGTCCGCTGGAGCGGCACCTGACGGCCGAGGAGCAGGAGTTCGTCCGGCAGCGGACGGTGGACGTCGTGATCCGGGGTCTGACGGGCGCCGAGTGAGGTGCCGAGTCGCTGCGTGAGGCGTCGGTGAGCCGCTGAGTGAGCGGCCGACGAATCGCTCAGTGAACCGCCGGGCCGCTGAGTGAGGCGTCGGTGAGCCGCTGAGTGAGCCGCCGGCGAATTGCTCAGTGAGCCGCCGGGTCGCTGCGTGAGGCGTCGGTGAGCCGCTGAGTGAGCCGCCGGCGAATCGCTCAGTGAGGTGCCAAGTCGCTGAGTGAGCCATGAGCCATCGGTGAGTCGCTGCGTGAGCCGCCGGCGAATCGCTCAGTGAACCGCCGGGTGATCGTCCCGGCAGCGAGATGGGGGAAACCCCCAACCTTTCGGAAACTGTGGCCCGACCGTCAGATCATCGGCTCGTATCAGGGGCGGTATCCACGGATTCATGGGACTTGTCCGCCGTGGTTCGCAGGGTTTGTCCATGGAGACAGTTCACCCGGTTGGCGGCCTGTGCGGGGATCGCCCGGGCGCTTAGAGTGCAAGAGCACTCAGACAACTGGTGCCGCGCCCGGAGCGTGCGGCACAATAAAGGCCGCTGACATGGGGCTCCACTGATCGTGGTGCGGGCAAGGCCGCTGGGGAAGGCGAACCTCGCCGCAGCACAGCCAGGAGGTCCCGATGACGGCACAGTCGGCAAGCAAGACAGTGACAACAAGCGGAGTCCTCTACATCCACTCCGCTCCACGCGCGCTCTGTCCCCACATCGAGTGGGCGGTGGCGAGCGTCCTCGGCGTGCGCGTCAGCCTGGACTGGACCCACCAGCCGGCCGAGCCGCACACGTGGCGGGCCGAGCTGTCCTGGCGCGGGCAGTCCGGGACCGCGGCACGCATCACCTCCCAGCTGCGCGGCTGGCAGCAGCTGCGCTTCGAGGCGACCGAGGACCCCTCCGACGGGACCGAGGGGGAGCGCTACTGCTCCACGCCCGCGCTCGGGGTCTACCGCGCCGCCACCGGCTCGCACGGCGACATCGTCATCTCCGAGGACCGGCTGCGCGCCGCGCTGGCGCGGGCGCACCGGGGCGAGTCGGCGCTGGAACGCGAGGTCGAGGCGCTGCTCGGCAAGCCCTGGGACGACGAGTTGGAGCCGTTCCGGTACGCGGGCGAGGGGGCGCCGGTGCGGTGGTTGCATCAGGTCGGGTGATGCCCGGCGGGGGTGCGGCGACGGCCGGATCGGTGCGGCGTTCACCCGCACGGGTGGTCTTCGCCGACGGATTTTTCCGAGGTCCGATGATCGGCGCGGGGCAGGGTTCTGCGGCGCTGAGCAGCGCTCCCGTGCCTGTGCCTGCTCGCCGGCCGCTCAGCTGAACCGCGCCGTCCGCGCGTCCACCTCGTCCCCGTACTCCGCGGTCAGCGGCCGGTACAGCTCCGGGCGCCGGGCGCGCAGCCAGCGCCGGCCGGTGGAGGTCGGGACCAGGTCCAGGTCGAGGTCGGCGGTCACCATGGCGTCGGCGGCGGCCCAGGACTCGGCGAGGATCCGGCCGTAGGGGTCGATGATCATCGCGTTGCCGGTGCGGACCTCGTCGTCGTCCCGGCCCACGCCGTTGCTGAAGACCACGAACAGCCCGTTGTCGTGGGCCCGCGAGGGCAGCCAGCGCAGCAGCCACTCCCGGCCGTTCGGGCCGCGGAAGGCCTCCTCGGCGGCGGCGGGGTCGGCGTGCCGGTTCTCCCAGACGCTCAGCGGGATCGGCTTCATGCCGTGCGGGCTCACCGAGTTCGTGCCGCCGGTCTGGTGCGGTGCGAGCAGGATCTGCGCGCCGAGCAGCGCGGTGGCGCGGACGTTCTCGACCAGGTTGTTGTCGTAGCAGATCAGGACCCCGACCCGGACGTCCCACGGCGTGTCGAACACCGTGTAGCGGCTGCCGGAGGAGATCGCCTCGTGCTCGAAGGCGTGCAGCTTGCGGTGGATGTGCACCGTGCCGTCCGGCAGGCAGACCGCGTAGGCGTTGAACAGCCAGCCGTCGCGCGCGGTGAGCAGCCCGAAGCCGATGCCCAGGTGCAGCTCGGCAGCCAGGGCGCTGATTCGGGTGATCGCCGGCCCGTCGTCGGGCTCGGCGACAGCGTGCAGATAGGCGGCGTCGCGCTTGGTCAGATGCCAGTAGCCGAGCAGGCTCATCTCCGGGAACGCGACGAGCTGGACGCCGTCGGCCGCGGCGGCGCGGGCGAAGTGCTCGATCCGGGCCAGGTTGTCCTCCTTGGCACCGGGACGCGGTTCGAACTGGACGGTGGCGGCGCGAAGCATCATGCCCTCCATGCAAGCGCCGCGGTGATCGATGAGTCCAATGAATGTTGAACGTCGATCGATAAGCTGGAGGAATGGAAGATCGGCTGGTACGGGCCTTCGTGGCGGTCGCCGACCACGGGACGTTCGGCGCGGGGGCGCGGGCCCTGGCGGTGACCCAGCCGGCGCTGACCAAGCAGATCCAGGCGCTGGAGGCGCGGATCGGCGGCGTGCTGTTCCGCCGCGGACGGCTCGGCGCCCGCCTCACGCCGCTCGGCCAGACCCTGCTGCCCGACGCCCGCGACGCGGTGGAGCGGCTGGACGCCTTCGAGCTGCGCGCGAAGCGGCTGACCGCCGGCGGCGCGGGACGGCTGGCGCTCGGCTTCGGGCTGTCGACGATCGACATCGCACCGCGTGCCGTCGCCGAGTTCCGGCGCCGCCATCCTGATGTCGGCGTGACGCTGGACGACATGGCCACGGCGGTCCAGCTGGAGCGGCTGCGGCGCGGGCAGCTCGACGCCGGCTTCGTGCGGCTGCCAGTGGACCCGGACCTGTCCGTGCTCGAACTCGGCGCTGACCACCTGATGCTCGCGGTCCCTGGGAACGTCGACACCAGCCCGGGTGTCCGGGAGCTGATCATGACGCACGGCATGGTGGCGCTCGCGCAGACCAAGGGCCCTGGCTTCGTCGACCAGGTGCAGCGCTACCTTGCCGCCGAGGGGATCAGGCCGCGGGTGTTGCAGCGCGCGAACGATCTGCAGACGGTGATGGCGCTGGTCGCGGCGGGTGTCGGAGTGGCGCTGGTGTCGGCCAGGGCGCCGGTCGTGGTGGCGGCCGAGCGGATCCGCTGGGTGCCGATCGAGCACGAGGCGGCGCGGTGGGGCGTCGGGGTGGTCTGGGGCGGAGGGGGAGGCGAGGCGGCGCCGGCGCTCGCGGCGTTCCTGGACGTGACGCGGGAGCTGGCGGCGGGCGGATGGTGAGCCGGTGTCGAGCGGATGGTGAGAGGCCCGTGGCGACGCGCCGGATGAGCGAGAGGAAATGTTTCGTGAGGACACCGCAAAAAAGCGATAGCATCCGCGCAAGGATCTAGCGAGGGGGATGCTGTCCATGGAAAGAATCCGAGCACCGTTCGTCGACGCGGACGGCGTCGCGCACTACCGCAACATCACCGTCTCGCGGATCCAGGGCTTCCGTCCGCTGCACGCCGATCTGCGCGTCCCGCCGGGCGAGGGACCCAAGCCGCTCATCGCGTTCCTGCACGGCGGCGCGTTCTGGGGAGGCTCGCGGGTGGACCTGCCCGGTCCGCTCGACGAACTGGAGTCGCCCGGCTTCTACGAGCGGCTGCTGACGCGCGGGTATGCCGTGGCAGACCTCGACTACCGGTTGTCGGGCGAAGCGGTGTTCCCGGCGCAGCTGGAGGACGTCGAAAGCGCGCTGCGCCGGCTGCGTGAAGCCGCCGCCGAACTCGGGCTGGACGCCGCGCGCTTCGCGGTGTGGGGCGAGTCCGCGGGAGGGACGCTGGGCGCGCTGGCTGCCCTCGACAAGGATTCCGGCGTCCCGATCCACGCGGTGGTCGACTGGTATGCCCCGGCTGACTTCGTCGAGGGCGCCGACGGGTTCGACATCCCCGGCAACCCCATCTACGCGCTGCTCGGCGGACAGCGGGAACTGGCCTCCGCGGCCAGTCCGACGCGGCAGGTCCATGCGGTGGCGCCGCCTTTCCTGATCATGCATGGCGCAGCGGACGCGCTGGTTCCTTACTCCGAGAGCGAGAACCTGGCGGCGGCGCTGCGCTCGGTCGGGGTTCGCGCGGACCTCGTTCCGGTGGAGGGCGCGGGGCATGTGATGGAGGGCGCGAGCGATATCGGCGCGCTGGTGGATCAGGTCCTGGACTTCCTCGACGAGGTCCTGGCCGTAGGCGGCTGAGGGCGGGAGTGCGGGCCGGCGCGGCGGCTAGTGCCCCTGCACCACGCGGTCGCCCAACTCCGTGCGCCGATATCGGATCTCGTGCCGGTGCCGCTCGCCGACGACCATGCCGGCGTCTCGGAGCACGGAGAGATGCTCGGAGACGGTCCCGAGCGCCAACGCGTGCCGGTGCGCCAGACGGCTGGTGGAGACCGGCTCCTCCAGCCCGGTGAGCAGGTGCGCGCGGGTGCGCCCGACCAGCTTGGTCAGCGCGGCGGCGGGGGTCCCGCGCCGGGCTTCGAAGGCGTTGCCGAGGCCGCGCGCGGGGTAGACGAGCGTCGGCTGCCAGGGGGCGTCGGTGATGACGATGACCTCGTCCCACTTGAACACGCTCGGCATCAGGATCAGGCCGCGGCCGTCGAGGTCGTGGTGCTCGTCGCCGCCGGGGTCGCGGATCAGGGTGTCGCCGGTCCAGCGGACGGTCGGGTGCAGGTCGGCGAACAGCGCGTCCAGACCGCCCTCGGCCAGGCGGCGGGACTGGTGGGCGACGTCCGCCTCCAGCACGGCGCGGACCAGCGGCCAGTGCGGTGCGACCAGGGTCTCCCACGCGCCGCGGATCAGCTGCGTCAGCAGGCTGAGGACCTCGGCGGGGTCGCCGAGCAGCAGCCGTCCGGCCGGCGTGTCGCGGGCGCCGGGCGTGTGGCGCAGGGCCAGTTCGATCTCGCGGTGCACCACCGGCGCGGGGGTGGCGGCGATCCGGGTCAGCTCGGCGTCGAAGTCGCCGACCGGCGCGGTCGGCGGCGGCGCGAGGAAGTCGGGGGTGTAGCCGCGGCGCGGTTGCAGCAAGACGATCGGGTCCAGTCCGAGGCCGGGCAGCGCCGGGCGGACGCTGTCCAGCCAGCGCGCGTGCGCGCCGGGACCCTGCGAGCCGGTGGCGTCGCGGATCGCGGACAGGGTCTCGAAGGCCGGGGAGACGGCGAAGCGGCAGCGTGCCAGGTCGGCGGGGCCGAAGCCGAGGCTGATGACCATGGGACGCGCTCCGGGGCGGGGTGGATGGCCGGTGATGTCAGTGCTGCCGTGCTGCCGGTGGGACTTTCGGTGGTGGCCGAAAGACTTTCGATGATCGTAGCGGTTCGGCACGATCTACCTCGCACCACCTATCTCACAGGCGCAGACCACCTTCCGAGACGGAGAACCACCATGACCGCCGACCTGAAGAACGACGTCAACCGCCGCGTCGCCGCCCTGTTCGCGGCCATCGACGACTACGACGAGCAGAAGTTCATCGCCGAGGTGGACGCGCTGGCCGCCGAGCTCCCCGAGGACGACGCCGACGGCATCTTCCACCGGGGCTGTGCTCGCGACAGCTGGGGTCACTCCGACCTGGCCGTGCCGCTGTACGCGCGGGCGTTGGAGATCGGCGGGCTGACCGGGGAGAACAGCCGCCGCGCTGTGATCCAGATGTCCAGCTCGCTGCGCAACATCGGGCGGGCCGAGGACGGGCTGGCGACGCTGCTCAAGGAGAAGGACGCCGGCGGGGAGGACCACCTGTCCGACGCGCTCGACTGCACGATCGCGCTGTGCCTGTCCACCCTCGGCCGCGACCGCGAAGGGCTGTCGCTGGTGCTCGTCGCGCTGGCGAAGCACCTGCCGCGCTACAACCGCTCGATGGGCAACTACGGCCGCCTGCTCCTGGAGGGTTAGGTTCTACGGCAGGATGTCTGCATGCTGATGAAGCGCCATCCCGCCAACCCCATCCTGCGCCGCAACCCCGACCAGCCGTGGGAGGCCGGCTCCGTGCTGAACGGCACGGTCGTCCGAGGCGCGGACGGCGTCATCCACATGCTGTACCGCGCGACCAACGGCGTGGAGTTCAGCACGGCGGGGGAGTACGTCTCCTCGATCGGCATCGCCGACAGCACCGACGGGGTGCGCTTCATCCGCCGGCCCGAGCCGCTGATCGTCGCGGACCAGCCGTACGAGCACGGCCTGGGCTGCGAGGACCCGCGCGTGGTGTTCCTCGACGGCGAGTACTACATCTACTACACGGCCGTCGAGGGCGTCCCGCCGGACATCAAGGTCCGCATCGCGCTGGCGACGACGCCGGACCTGCGCGCCGAGACGGTCGCCAAGCACGGGATCGTCGGGCCGCAGGGTGCGCCGTCGAAGGCTGCGACGCTGTTCCCCGAGCCGGTCGGCGGGAAGTACCTGTGGTTCTTCACCTGGTGCTCCGACACCCCCGGCGCGGCGATCCTGCACACCACTTTCGACGACCTGGCGGCGGTGAAGAACCCGCCGCGGGGTCACGTCGCCGCCGCCGTCGACGCCTACGACGACACCGCGGTCCTGATCCCCGGCGACCGCGCCGAACTGGCCAAGAAGCGCGTCCGCCGCGGCCCGGAACTCGGCGCCCCGCCGATCCGCACCGACGCCGGCTGGCTGTTCTTCTACTGCAACTCCGACAGCGAGGAGGAGCCGGAGTGGCAGATCAGCGCCGCGCTCCTGGACCTGGAACGGCCGTGGCAGGTGATCGCGCGCACGCCCGCACCGCTGCTGACCCCGCAGACCGAGGTCGAGCTGACCGGCGTCGTGAACCGCGTGACGTTCCCCTCGGGCGCGCTGGTCATCGATGAGACAGTGCACTTGTATTACGGGAGCGGGGACCAGGGGATCTGTTTGGCGACGTGCGAGCTCGACGCGTTGCTGGAGCATCTGCAGTCGTTCCCGGTGAAGGAAGAAGGTCCCTGCGTCGGGTGAGGGTCTGAGGGCCGGCAGAACGCGGTGCGGGCGCGAAGGTTCAGCGCCCGCACCGCGTAGGCCTCGCTGCTACAGCGGGATGTTCCCGTGCTGTCCGCGCACCAGTGCGTCTCCGCCGAGTCCGCCGGGCGCCGCGGCGATGGCCGCCGCGATCGCGCTGCGGGAAGCGCCGGGCTCCACGACCTGGTCCACCACGCCGATCTCGATGGCGCGGTCGACGCCGCCGGAGACCTTCTCGTGCTCGGCGGCGAGTTCCTGCTCCATCTGGGCGCGGATGTCGTCTGAGACGTCGGCGAGTTTGCGGCGGTGGATGATGCGGACCGCCGCGACCGAGCCCATGACCGCGACTTCGGCGGTCGGCCAGGCGAAGACCTTCGTGGCGCCGAGGGCGCGGGAGTTCATCGCGATGTAGGCGCCGCCGTAGGTCTTGCGGGTCACCAGGGTGACGCGCGGGATCACGCACTCTGCGAAGGCGTGCAGGAGCTTCGCGCCGCGGCGGACCACGCCGTCCCACTCCTGGCCGACGCCGGGGAGGTAGCCGGGGACGTCCACCAGGACGATCAGCGGGACCCCGAAGGCGTCGCACATGCGGACGAAGCGTGCCGCCTTCTCCGCCGCCGCGGAGTCCAGGCAGCCGCCCAGGCGCAGCGGGTTGTTGGCGATGACGCCGACGGTGCGTCCGCCGAAGCGGCCCAGCGCCGTCACCACGTTCGGCGCCCACTTGGTGTGCAGCTCCACGCCGGCCTTGTCGAAGACCGCGTTCACCAGCGGGTGGACGTCGTAGGCGCGCTTGGGGGAGGCCGGGAGCAGGTGCGCCAGGTCGCGGTCCTCGACCGAGGCCGCGTCCAGCGTGCCCTGGTCGCCCAGCAGCGCGGCGAGCTTGCGGGCGCTGGAGTACGCCGCGTCGTCGGTGTCGGCGACCACGTGCACCACGCCCGAGCGCCGGCCGTGCGGCTCCGGGCCGCCCAGGCGCAGGGCGTCCACGTCCTCGCCGGTGACCGAGCGGACCACGTCCGGGCCGGTGACGAAGATGCGGCCGGCCGGGCCCAGGATCACGATGTCGGTCAGCGCCGGGCCGTAGGCCGCGCCGCCGGCCGCCGGGCCGAGGACCACCGAGATCTGCGGGATCTTGCCGCTGGCGCGGGTCATGGCCGCGAAGACCTGGCCCACCGCGTGCAGCGAGGCCACGCCTTCCTGCAGGCGGGCGCCGGAGGAGTGGAAGAGCGCGACGATCGGGTGGCCGCCGGCCAAGGCGTGCTCGTAGGCGGCCAGGATGACCTGGCAGCCGGTCCGGCCCATGGCGCCGGCCTGGATGGTCGCGTCCGAGGCGTAGGCGACAGTGCGGACACCGTCGATCAGGCCGGCGGCGGCCAGGAAGCCGGAGTCGTCGACCGGGGTCAGCAGCTCCGTGGTGCCGGCGTCGAAGAGCCGCTCCAGGCGCTTGGCCGGGTTGCGGGGGTCGTCGTCGCGGGAGGGTTTGGCGGCCGGCGCCGGAATCGCCGGCGCGGCCTGGGTGTCGGTGACGGTCATGTCAGTGCCTTCAGTGATCGCGGTGGTCTCAGCGGTCTCAGCGATCGCAGGGATCGCAGTGCTCTCAGACCGACTTGAAGGCCACGACCACGTTGTGCCCGCCGAACCCGAAGGAGTCGTTCAGCGCCGCGATCTGGCCCTCGGGCAGGGCCCGCGGCTTGTCGCGGACGATGTCCAGGGTGACCTCGGGGTCCAGCTCTTCGATGTTGATCGTCGGCGGCGCCTGGCGGTGGTGCAGGGCCAGGACGGTCGCCACCGACTCGATCGCGCCGGTGCCGCCGAGCAGGTGGCCGTGCATCGACTTGGTGGCCGAGACCGCGACGTCCTCGGCGGCCGAGCCCAGGATCTTCCGGAAGGCCATGATCTCGGCGAGGTCGCCGCGCGGGGTGCTGGTGGCGTGCGCGTTCAGGTGCCGGACGTCGCCGGGGGTCAGGTCGGCGTCCTCCAGCGCGAAGGCCAGCGCCTCGGCGACGCCGCGGCCGTCCGGCTCGGGCTGGGCGATGTCGTGGGAGTCCGCGGAGAAGCCGACGCCGGCGGCCTCGGCGTAGACCCGGGCGCCGCGCGCGGCGGCGTGCTCGGCCGACTCCAGGACCAGGATGCCGGCGCCCTCGCCGAGCACGAAGCCGTCGCGGCCGACGTCGAAGGGCCGGGAGGCGTGCTGCGGGTCGTCGTTGCGCTTGGACATCGCCATCATGTTGGCGAAGGCGGCGATCGGCAGCGGGTGGATGGCGGCCTCGGTGCCGCCGGCCAGCACCACGTCGGCGCGGCCGGAGCGGATCATCTCGATGGCGTGGCCGACCGCCTCGGCGCCGGTGGCGCAGGCCGAGACCGGCGCGTGCACGCCGGCGCGGGCGTCGAACTCCAGGCCGACGTAGGCCGCCGGGGAGTTCGGCATGAGCATCGGGACCGTGCGCGGGCCGACCGAGCGCGGGCCCTTGGCGAGCAGGTCGTCGTAGGCGCTCAGCAAGGTGGTGACCCCGCCGATGCCGGAGCCGACCATCACGCCCAGCCGGTTGGGCTCGGCGGACTTGCCCTCGAACCCGGCGTCCTTCCAGGCCTCGCGGGCCGCGATCAGCGCGAACTGCGCCGAGCGGTCCAGGCGGCGGATCTCCACCGGCTTCAGGTGCGCCGAGGGCTCGACGGCGACCCGGGCGGCGAAGCGCACTGGCAGCTGCTCGGCCCACTCTTCAGTCAGGTTGCGCACTCCGGAGCGTCCGGCCAGCAACCCGTCCCAGAACGAGGCGGCGTCCCCGCCGAGAGGCGTGGTCGCACCGACCCCGGTGACGACGACAGACTTGCGAGCAGTCACGAGCCTTACCTTCTATCTGGTGGGTTCCACGGGTTCTTGCCGGCCGGACGGCCGTCGTACGGTGCTGCGGTACTGCCGTATTGCCGTATTGCCGTACTGCGCTGCGACGGGCTCAGCGGGAGGACCGCGAGCCCTGCCTCACAGCGTGCCTGGCCGGAAGGCTCAGGCCTGGTTCTTCTGGATGTAGCCGACCGCGTCGCCGACCGTGGACAGGTCCTTGACGGCGTCGTCCGGGATCTTCACGGAGAACTTCTCCTCGGCGGCCACGACGACCTCGACCATGGTCAGCGAGTCGACGTCCAGGTCGCCGGTGAACGACTTGTCCATCTGCACGTCGGCGGCGTCGACGCCCGCGACCTCTTCGACGATCTCAGCGAGGTCGGCGAGGATTTCTTCCTGGGTCAGAGCCATTGTGTGGCGCTCCTTCGTTGGTTTCTTATTTTTGGATGGTGGGAACCGCGAAAGCCGCGGAGCCCTAGGGGAGACTAACGACCTGCGCCGCGTAGACCAGACCCGCCCCGAACCCGATGAGCAGGGCCAGGCCGCCGTGCGGCGCGGTGCCGTCGGAGAGCATGCGGTCCATGGCCAGCGGGATGGTGGCCGCGGAGTTGTTTCCGAACTCGGAGATGGTCCGCGCGACCGGCACGTGCTCGGGCAGGTCCAGGACCTTCACCAGGCGGTCGGTGATGCGCATGTTGGCCTGGTGCGGGATGAAGGCGTCCAGGTCGCCGGCGGTGATGCCGGCCTCGGCCAGCGCCTTCAGCGAGACCTCGGCCATCTGGTAGGAGGCCCAGCGGAAGACCGCCTGGCCCTCCATCTGCAGGAACGGACCGCGGACCTCCGCGCCGTCCTCGCCTTCCTCGGGAACCTCGTTCCAGGGGTAGGTCTGCGTGATGGTGCCGTACTTGTCGCCCTCGGAGCCCCACACCACCGGGCCGATGCCGGGGGTGTCGGACGGGCCTATCACCACCGCGCCGGCGCCGTCGCCGAAGATGAAGGCGGTGCCGCGGTCGTGGATGTCGGTCAGGTCGCTGAGCCGCTCCACGCCGATCACCAGGACGTACTCGGCGGTGCCGGCCTTGACCATGTCCGAGGCCTGAGCCACGCCGTAGCAGAAGCCCGCGCAGCCGGCGGAGATGTCGAAGGCCGCGCCGTTGGTACCGAGCCGGTCGGCGACCAGGCAGGCCAGCGCGGGGGTCTGGTGGAAGTGCGAGACCGTGGCGACGATGATCGCGCCGATCTGGTCCCCGGCGATCCCGGCCGATGCCAGCGCCTTGCCGGAGGCCTCGACCGCCATCTCCAGGACCGTCTCCTCCGGCGTGGCCCAGCGGCGCTCGGAGATGCCCGAGCGCGTCCGGATCCACTCGTCGGAGGAGTCGATCCAGGTGCAGACCTCTTCGTTGTCGACGACGCGGCTGGGCACGTAGCCGCCGACACCCATGATGCGGGTGTGCGCCGCGCCCTGCTTCTCCCTGATGGTTGCCATGATCGGATCCCCTTTTATCGACTGTCGGGCCGGCCGGAGTTCATAAGACAAGCCCTAGTCGAACGAGCCTGTCGGGTGGACGCGCAGCAGCGGCTGCCCCGGCGCGACCGGATCCCCGTCTTCCACGAGCCACTCGAGGGCCTGGCCCTCGTGCCGCACCGTGATCTCGTGCTCGTCGCCGCGCGCGACCACGGTGGCCACGGCGGTGTCGCGCTCGAGCTTGTCCCCGGCCTGCACGGCGCCGCGGCGTACCGTGCCCCCGTGCGGAGCGATCACCAGACGCCAGGTCGGGGCGGCGTCCAGCGGGTTGGCGTCGGCGGGTTCGGCGTGCTTGGCGGCGAACTCGCGGGCGGCGTCCAGGTCCTCCGGGGTCTTCAGGGCGAAGGTCTCCACGCCCTTGAGGGCCCGCTTGGCAAGGCCCGTCAGGGTGCCTGCCGGCGGCACCTCAAGAATGCCGGTTACCCCGAGTTCGCCGAAAGTATCCATGCACAGGTCCCAGCGGACCGGATTCGACACCTGGGCGACCAGGCGGCGCAGGACCTCGCGGCCGTCGTGCACGACCGCGCCGTCGGCGTTGGACACCAGGCGGGTGCGCGGGTCGCGGGTGGTGATGCCCTTGGCCAGACGGGAGAGCTGCTCCACCGCCGAGCCCATGTGCTGGGTGTGGAAGGCGCCGGCGACGCTCAGCGCCCGCAGCCGCGCGCCGGACGGACCGTCGTCGCCGAAGCGCGCCAGGTCCTCCAGCGTGCCGGCGGCGACGATCTGGCCGGCGCCGTTGTTGTTGGCCGGGATCAGGTTGTGCTCGGCGATCTTGGCGAGCACCTCGTCGCGGTCGCCGCCGAGGACGGCGGTCATGCCGGTCGGGGTGACCGCGGCGGCCTGGGCCATCAGCCGGCCGCGCTCGCGGACGAAGACCATGGCGGCCTCGGCGCTGATCACACCGGTGCCGGCGGCGGCGGTGATCTCACCGACCGAGTGCCCGCCGGCCGCGCCGACCATCGTGAAGGCGTCGGCCGGGTGCGGGAACAGCGCCAGCGCCGCGGCGATGCCCGCGGCGACCAGCAGCGGCTGCGCGACCGCGGTGTCCTTGATGGTGTCGGCGTCGGCTTCGGTGCCGTAGTGCACCAGGTCCAGCCCGGACACGGCGGACCACCAGGTCAGCCGGTCGGCGAACCCGGGGACTTCGAGCCACGGGGTGAGGAATCCGGGGGACTGGGCACCCTGGCCCGGCGCGACGAGTACTAGCACGTCATCAACTCTCGTTCGTCAACCGCGAGATTGCCTTTAGCGGGGCGGACGAAGATCTTGGTCTGGATCTTGGAGGTTTCCTACAAACCCGTTCCGGGTCCGGCCAACCTTCCCAAGGCCAGCGCCATATGGAGGGTGAACGCCGCGCGCGGTTGCGCGGGATTGAGCCCTGTGAGGTCGCTCACCCTTTTGAGCCGGTACCGCACGGTGTTGGGGTGGACGAACAGCATCCGGGCCGCTGATTCCAGAGAGGCTGCCTGTTCCAGGTAAGCCGAGACGGTTTCGAGCAACGCCGCGCCCGCGGACTCCAGCGGCCGGTAGACCTCGCTCACCAGTTGCGCCTTGGCGGCCTCGTCACCGGCCAGCGCGCGTTCGGGCAGCAGTTCGGCGGCCAGGACCGGGCGCGGCGCGTCCGGCCAGGCGCCGGCGGCGCGCAGCGCGGAGAGCGCGGCTTGGGCGGAAATGCCCGCCGACAGGAGGTCTTCGACAACCGGTCCGATCACCAGCGGTCCCGGCCCGAACTCGTTGGCCAGCGCCCGGGTCGCGGTCAGCGGATCCTCGGCGCCGCCGATGATCACCACCAGCCGGTCCGACTGCACGCCGGTGAGCACGGTGAGCCGGGCCCGGCGCGCGGCGCGGTGCACGGCGTCGGCGACCAGCGCGGTGTGCTGGCGCACGTTGTCCCGGTTGTCCAGCGGCTTCGGGGTCGCGCCGACCACGACCACCAGGCCCGAGGCGCTGTCCCAGCCCAGGGCCGCCGCGCGCGAGCGCACGGTGTCGTCCAGCACGTCCCCGCGCATCAGCTCGTCGACGACCAGCGCCTCCAGCCGCGCGTCCCAGGCACCGCGCAGCTCGGCGGCCTGCGCGTAGACCTGGGCGGCGGCGAAGGCGATCTCGCGGGAGTAGCGCAGCATGCCCTCGCGCAGCGCGGCCTGCTCGGCCGGGCCCTGGGCGATCTGGCCGATGCCCTCTTCGACCACTTCTATGGTCGTGCGGACCAGCTCCACGGTCTGGCGCAGGGTCACCGAGCGGGTCAGCTCGCGCGGGGCGGTACCGAAGACGTCCGCGCTGATCGCGGTCCGGTCCTGCGGGTTGCGGAACCACTCCACGAAGGCGGCGATACCGGCCTGCACGACCAGCCCGATCCAGGAGCGGTTGTCCGGCGGCATGGCCCGGTACCAGGCCAGCCTCTCTTCCATGCGCTGGATCGCGACCCCGGCCAACGAGCCGATCGCCTTCTCCAGGCGCCGGACCGCGGCTGCCCGCTGGGCCGGGGTGAGGTCGTCAGTCGGTCCGGTGGTCATCTCCTCATTCTCGCTCACAGAATGGGACGCCTGTGTCCACATTCGCGACAGTCGGCCGCCGGTGCGGGCGGACGGGCATGTCGGCGCTGTTCTGTCGGCGGCGGTGTGTGACGCGGCGCACACCGATCTATAGACCTCAATCAGCTTGTGGAGCGTCGCGACTCCTTGACGGGCGGTGGTGGGAGACGAGTGGGCGTATGCATGACTAGTCCCGGCCGATCGCGTGGCGAAACGGTCATTCCTCAGCACTCTGGTATATGTGAGCTGTGATGGACACGCACCAGGGGAGCGCCGCGACCGCTGTCACCGAGCTGCAGGGCACCGCTGAACAGGGCCGTCTGGTGCTGGTCGAGGTGCTGGACCGGATCGAGGCGGCGTTCCCCGCCGCCGCCGGTCGGCACCGGCTCGGGCCCGGTGCGTGGCTGGTCCCGCTCGGCGTCGGCGGGGGCGGCAGCATGCTGATCGCGATCGCTCCGGCGGGCCGGCCGCGTGAGCGTGGGAACGCGCAGCTGGTGTTGTCCGCGACCTTGGTGGACCGTGCCGACCTTCCCGAGGCGGACGCGGCGCGGGCGCTGGGCTGCCTGGACGGCGTGCCGTTCACCGGATACGAGACCGAGGCGTTCGCCAAGCAGCTGCCGTTGGTGGCCGGGCTGCCGGAGCGTGTGGCGGACAAGCCGCTCGGCGAGTGCGGTGTGGTGCTGGTCGGACATCTGTTGTCGGACCTGGTGGTGCAGGCGCAGACCCTGATGGCGCTCGGCGCGCGGCCCGAGGCGATGACGGTGCTGGCCAAGGACTACCCGTACAAACTGCGGGCGCGGGTCGAGGCGCACCTGGCCTCGCTCGGCATCGCGGTGCTGCCGGTGGCGGACGCCGAGATCGCTCTACGGCTGCACGCCGCGCGCGTCGTCGAGCCGAGCGTGGTGATCGACGACGGCGGACACGTACTGCCGACGCTGATGAAGCTCGCGCCGGATCTGCTGCCGCGCTTCCAGGGTCTGGTCGAGCAGTCGCTGCCGGGTATCGAAGAGCTCGAAGTCGCCGAAGAGGCGATGCCGGTTCCCGTGCCGGTGTTCAGCGTGGCGCAGAGCGCGGTGAAGCGCGGCGTCGAGGCGCACTGGATCGCCGAGTCCGTGGTGCGCGCGATCCGCGAGCTGCTGGCCGGGGAGAACTTCGACGGCGCGCCGGCACTGGTCGTCGGCTACGGCATGGTCGGCGAGCAGGTGGCGCAGGTGCTGCGGACGCAGCGGATGCGGGTCGCGGTGCACGACACCGAGTGGCGCAAGCTGGTCGCCGCGCACGAAGCCGGATTCCTGACGGCGCCGGACCTGCCGGCCCTGCTCGACGGACACCGGCCGGCGCTGATCGTGTCCGCGACCGGACGGACCGGACTCGGCGGCGAGGATCTGGACTTCCTGCCCGGCGACTGTTTCCTGGCCAGCGTTTCCGCGCGAGGCACGGAGATCGACATGCCGGGACTGGCCGAGCGCGCCGAGCGCGTCGAGGAGGTGGCGCACGTCGGGATGCGGTACGTACTACCGAACGGACCGGTCACGGTGCTGGCCGACGGGCTGTCGGTGAACGGCCCGCGCGGCGACCGCGTGCCGACGCGCCAGTCGGATCTGACGCTGGCGGCGCTGGTGTGGGGAGCGTGCACGCTGGCCCGCCCCGGGCACGGATTCGCCGCCGGACACGATGTCGCGCGAACGGATGCCTCGATCGCCGAGAGCGGTCTGGTGGAACGGTATTACCGGCTCTACGGTCCGGATCGCTGAACTCTGATACGCGGCGGCGCTGGACGCGCTGACTGGGGTCAGAGTTCTGAGAACCCTGAGAACCCTGAGAACCCTGAGAACCCTGAGTGCCCCGATGGCGGTCGCGCCGGGAGTTTCCCGGTCCCGGCGCGACCTTGCGACGGCTGTGTCGGCGCGGCTCTGGTGGCCGTGCCGGTGTCAGTGCGCTGCGAGTGTGTTGATCGCCGAGGCGGTGTCCGGGCCGCAGACGCCGCGGGGGTCCGCGGTGATGTTGAGCATGTTCTGGACGTAGGCGACGGCGTCGGTGGTGCGGGTGTCGTAGACGCCGGTCACCGGGACCCAGGTGGGGGTGCCGAGGCGGTCCAGGAGGGTCTGCAGGATGGAGACGTTCGGGCCGGTGTCGCCGGCCTGCAGGGTGCCCGCGCTGGGGGAGATCTGCGGTGTGCTGGGAGCCGTCGTCGGCGCCGAGCCGCTGGGGGTCGGCGCGGGCGTGGTGGGCGTCGAGGTCGGCGGGGTCGTCGGCGTCGGGCTCGAGGTGGAGGTCGGCGGGGTCGTCGAGGTAGGCGGCGCGGGCGTGGAGGGGGTGACCGGCAGCGAGGGGGTCGGCGACGTCGGCGAGGTGCTGGGCGGTGCCGTGGTGCTGGCCGGGGCGCCCGGGGTGCTCGGCGCGCTCGAGACCGGGGTGCCCGGGTTGCTCGGCAGGCCGCTGGAGACCGGGCCGTTCGACGGCAGTCCGGGCGCGGAGGTCAGCGGCGTGCCGGGCGCGGACGTGCTGCCGCCGGAGGTCGGCGTCGTGCCGGGCACCGTGCTGCGGCCGCCGGGCGCGGTGATCGGCTGCCCGGGGTTCAGGCCGGTGTGCGTGTCGCCGCCGGAGGTCGTGGCGTCCAGCGGCGAGGTCGCCGGATCGCTGCCGGTGGCGGGGTTGGCGCCGGTGGTGGAGCCCTCGCCGGAGGGCGCGTTGCTGAGGTCGGTGGTGACGGTCGAGCCGTTGTTCCCCGAAGCCATGTCCACGGCCGATCCGGGCGCGCCGGAGGACACCGCGTGCACCAGCCCGAGCGCCCCGCCGCCGGCCGCGAGCACCGCGGCGATCGGCACGGCGGCCCGGAACGCCGGACGGCGCGGACCCCGGTGCCGCCCGCCGGAGTTGCCTCGGTCGAAGGGCGGCAGATCGTCGCCGCCGTCGCCGCCGTCATCATCGCCGCCGAAGAACCCGGACCCCGACCCGGATCCGGACGAGGCGGCAGGCATGACCGTGGTGTCGCCTCCCGGACGCTGGACCAGATCACGGCTGGTCGCACGCTCGGACAGCCACGTGATCTCGCCCTGCCGCTCCGCCTCGGCGCCGGCTATTCGGCGCTCCTCGGCGGCGCGCAGCCACTCGGGCTGACGGCGTGCCGGCGCCGGGCTGCGCAGGTCGCGCGTGAGGCCTTCGGCACGCTGCGCCGACGGCGCGGGGGAAGCAGCGGACTGACGCTGCGGGAGCGCGCTCTGACCGGTCGGACCTGCGGGATTCGCGCGCGGGGACTGAGCCGGTCGCGGCTGGAACGAAGGATGCTGGCCGGTCGGAGCAGCAGGCTGCGGCTGAGCCGGCCGAGGCTGGAAGGAAGGATGCTGGCCGGTCGGAGCAGCAGGCTGCGGCTGAGCCGGCCGAGGCTGGAAGGAAGGGTGCTGACCGGTCGGCTGCGAAGGCGCGGCTCCCGTCCCGCCCGGGGCGTACGGCCGGGGCTGGAACGAAGGATGATGATCGGTCGGCGCCGAGGGCTGCGGCTGAGCCGGTCGCGGCTGGAACGAAGGGTGCTGGCCGGTCGGAGCTGCGGGCCGGGGCTGGAAGGAAGGGTGCTGCCCGGTCGGCGTCGAGCCCTGCGGCTGTGCCGGTCGCGGTTGGAACGAAGGGTGCTGCCCGGTCGGCGCCGAGCCCTGCGGCTGCGCCGGTCGCGGCTGAAACGAAGGATGCTGCCCGCCCGGACCGTGACCTGTCCTCGGCTGCTGCCCGAACCCGGTCGGCTGCCCGAAGCCCGGCTGCAGCTCGTACCCCGCCGGCTGCCCGTATCCGGGCTGCGGTCCGGGCCGCTGCCCCTGGCGCTGGGCCGCGCCCGGCAGCCACGAGGGGTCCGCCACGCGGGGCTGCGTCATCGGCAGGTTCGCGTCGGTGCGCGGCGCTCCCGTGCCCCGGTTCTGGTCGGGCATGGTGCGCGTCTGTCTCGGGGCCGGGCGAGGGCCGCCGTTCGTCTCAGCCACGCTGAACTCCTCCGTTCGCGGGCCGGGGCCGGGTGGCGCCGGCTTCGGTGCGCTCTCGCGGGGATCGGTGCCGGTCGCGGGGCCCTGGGCGGAATCTTTCCGCTTCACCCTGTGATCGCATCGATATCCGGGGTAAGTCGGGCTCCAAAGGCTGCTGCGGTGCGGACATCTCTGCCTCCGTAACGTCCTTCGCTGCCGTGGCGCGCCTTCGGGCGATCACCGACGCTATCACTCTGATGTTCGTCCGGGGGCCCGAATCCGGCTATCAGCCCACGGCCTTGCGCAACGCCTGGTCGGTCGCCGGGCCGTAGACGCCAGCGGGGTCGGGCGGACTCGTACCAGGGTTGTTGTCCTGGAAGCTCTGAACTGCGTCTTGAGTCGCGGAGTCGTAGTTGCCGCTCACTTGGATGGTTGACCATCCGAAGGAAGATCTTTGCCATCTTCTGAGGTTCTGTTGAAGTTGCGTGACTGCTGCGCCGCTGGAACCGAGTTTGAGCGAGGTGAACGTCGGCGACGCGGAAGTCGGCGGCGGTGCCGCCACCGAGGTCGCGGTCGTCGACGGCACGCTGCTCGGCGGTGCGATCGGCGCGCTGCTGCTCGGCGCGGAGGAGTGCGAGGACGTCGTGGGCTTCGACGGCGAGGACTTCGTGGTGTGCGTCGGCGAGGGCTTGGTCGAGGAGGTGGACGACGCCGACTTGGAGCTCGACGGCGTGCCGGTCGGCGCCGGCGCGCCGGCCGTGCTGCTGTCCGAGGGCGTGCCGGGGGCGTCGGCCGCGCCGCTGGCGGTGCTCGCCCCGGCCGCCACCGGGCCCGCCGAGGGCGCCTTGGACCCGCCGCCGAGCACGCTGTACGCCGCGACGCTGACCACCGCGACGCCGGCCAGGATCGCGCCGATCTTCAGCGCGCGCGGCGGGCGGTTGCCGCGGTGCCGGCCGAGGTCGGCGTCGTCGTGGTAGTGCCCGTGCTCGCCGGGCGGGGCGTTCTCGTACTCGTAGTCCTGGTAGCCGTCGCGGTCGTCGTATCCGTCATACCCGTCTTCGGCGGCATACCCGGCATGCCCGTCGTGCCCTTCATAGCCGTCATAGCCGTCGTCAGCCGGCACGGCCAGGATCGGCATCGTCGTGGTCAGGTCGCTCATATCCGGAGCCGGCTGGCGCGGCGGGGACTGCCGGGCCACCGCGCGCGGCGGCGGCATCGGGTTCGAGACCAGGCCCGGGACCTGTCTGGGGTCGTTGTCGCGCGGCGGTCGCGGGCCGGGGACGCCCGGACCGCCCTGGCCGCCGGGACCGGAACCGGACCCGGAACCGTTCGACCGTCCGCGGCCGGCGGGCTGCTGGCGACCCTGGCCGCCACCAGAAGCCTGACGTCCGCGCCGATTGTCGCCCGACCCGTCCCCCGAACCGCCGGACGGCGCCTTCACGAACGGCCGCACCATCGTCGGGTCGTCCTCGACGAAGTCCTCCGGCGGGCGCGGTGCCCGGCCGCCCCCGGGGCGGCCGTGGCCGGTTCGCCCAGGCTGCCGCCGTCCGGGTTGTTGATCCATCGGGTCTGCCCCCAACATCGGTCCGCCAGTGATCGCATTGGTACCGCCCCACCCGCGGTGACCCGGAGAGTACCAGTAATCCCCTGCGCCGCCGCCGCAACGGCGCGACCCGCCACGCTCCGCTCCCGGCACTCCGGGATGAACCCGGACGTTGAGTAGATTGGACGGCTATCAGCCGCGAAACCATCCACAGCCGGAGGTAAGGGTTCGGATGACCGAGACCGCGACCGCGAGCCGCGCTCAGCGCTTCCGCGCCCGGATCCCCGTGGTGCTGGTCTGGTACTGCCGGATCGTGGCGCTGGCCTCGATGCTGTCGGCGCTGTCGCCGCGGACCAACGAGCGCATCGACCAGCTGCCGGACTACATCCTGTTCAGCCTCGGATTCCTGCTCGGCGTTCCCTCGATCGGGTTCGGTGTGCTGATGCTCATGCTCGGCGCGGCGGTGCGCCGGCGTAAGCGGATCGCCTGGTGGCTGCTGATGGTGCTGGGTCTGTTCGTCGGACCGCTGGGCTGGCTGGCGATCAGTGCCCTGCTGTACGACGTCACCGCCTCCGACCTGCGGCCGCTGGCGCCGCTGATCGTCGCGTTCGTCGTCCAGGCGGTGTTCATCGGTCTGGTGATCTGGGCCCGCAAGGAGTTCTACGCGGTGTTCGACGCCGCCAACTTCCGGCTGGCGCTGGTCGTGCTCGCCGTGTCGTTCGCGCTCTCGACGGTCCTCGGCGTCACTCTGGTGGCCTGGAACGACGCCACCGCGACCACCGACCTCGGGGATCAGGCGCTTTACACGCTCAAGGCGGGCATGGCCGGGACCGGCATCTGGTGGTACGACACCGCCGTCGAGGTGCCGCACTGGGTCGACGTCACGGTCAACCTGATCGGCAGTGTGATGATCCTCGCGGTCGCCTGGGCGCTGTTCCAGCCGCGCCGCGGGACCTACCGCCACCTGGCCGAGGACGACGACCGGCTGCGCACGCTCCTGGACAAGTTCGGCGACCAGGACTCGCTCGGCTACTTCAACCTGCGCCGGGACAAGGCGGTGGTGTGGTCGCCCTCCGGCAAGGCGGCGATCGCCTACCGGCCGGTCGGCGGGGTCTCGCTGGCCTCCGGCGACCCGATCGGGGACGTCGAGGCCTGGCCCGGGGCGATCGAGGCGTGGCTGGCCGAGGCCCGGCAGCACGCCTGGGTCCCAGCGGTGATGGGCGCCTCGGAGGAGGGCGGCAAGGTCCTGACCCGGTTCGGGCTGGACGCCGTCGAACTCGGCGACGAGGCGGTGGTCGAGGTCGAGGAGTTCACGCTGGAGGGCCGCGCGATGCGCGGGGTCCGGCAGGCGTACAACCGGGTCGAGCGCGCCGGCTACCGGACCCGGATCCGCCGGCACGCCGAGATCCCGGCCGACGAGATGGCCGCCCTGGTCCGCCGCGCCGACGACTGGCGCGACGGCAGCGTGGAGCGCGGTTTCTCCATGGCGCTGGGCCGGCTCGGCGATCCGGCCGACGGCCAGTGCGTCATGGTCGAGTGCCTGGACGGCGAGGGAGCGCTGCGCGCGCTGCTGTCCTTCGTACCGTGGGGGACCAAGGGACTGTCGCTGGACCTGATGCGCCGCGAGCGCGGCACCGAGAACGGTCTGGTCGAGTTCATGGTCATCGACCTGATCAAGGCCGGTCCGGAGCACAAGGTCGAGCGGATCTCGCTGAACTTCGCGATGTTCCGCAGCATCTTCGAGCGCGCCGGGCGGATCGGCGCCGGACCGTTCCTGCGGCTGGCGCGAGTCGTGCTGTCGGTGTTCTCGCGCTGGTGGCAGCTGGAGTCGCTGTACCGGGCGAACATGAAGTACCGGCCGGTGTGGGAGCCGCGCTACCTGTGCTTCCCGAAGGCCCGGGACCTGGCGCGGATCGCCATCGCGGCGGGGCGGGCCGAGGGGTTCCTGGCGATCCCGACGCCGCGGGTCTTCCGTCGTCGGCGGGAGCTGGAGCCGCTGCGTAAGGACTGAACATTTGAGCGTCGTACATATATACAAGGAGAGGCTTCGCGGGTGGGGCTGCTGACAGCGAAGCTACTGAGTAGTAGCTTTCCGCTGTGCCCCTCACATTGACGCTGCTCACCCTGCTTGTCGCCCTCGCGGACTGGATCGCCGTATCGCGGCGCGCCATGGACCCGACCTCGGTCGGCGCGCGCCACGCGGAGTATGTCGCCAAGCCGCTGACCATGGTCTTTCTGATCGGCGCGGCACTGGCCATCGCGGACGCGCACGCCAGGTCCGGCATCCCCGGCCCGCACCGCGCCACGGCGTACCTCACGATCGCCGCGGTCGCGGCGCTGGTACTCAGCGCGATCGGCGACGTCTTCCTGATGCTGCCGGAGGACTCGTCGGCTGCCGACCGGAACTTCGTGATCGGACTGGGAGCGTTCCTGCTCGCGCACGTCGCCTACATCGCGGCCTTCGTGCGGCTGCACGCTCACGGCGGCTACGCGATCTCCTTCGTGGTGACCGGACTGGTCCTGGCCGGGGCGATGTTCGCGACGGTCGGTCTGCGGATCCGGCGCGCGGCCGGTGAGGAGGATCCCGCGCTGGCCGTCCCGGTTCTGGCCTACGTCAGCGTCATCTCGGTGCTGGTGGTCGCGGCGTGGTGGACCGGCGACCTGCGCATCATCCCCGGTGCGCTGCTGTTCGCGGTGTCCGACACGATGATCGGCTGGACCCGGTTCGTGCGCAAGGACTGGGAGCTGGACGTGCCGATCATCGTCACCTACCACCTGGCGCAGATCCTGCTGGTACTCGGTCTGGTTCGCAGGTAGGGCGGATATCCGGCAGACGGCGCTGGTACCCTGGAGACATGCGGGCTGTGACGCTGCTTCTTATGTCGCCGCGCTGAAACACGACGGAGTTGTCCACCGCTCCGGTCAGCGCGGCTCCCCTCCATGCGCGAGGGGTTTTTTCATTTCCAGCACCGACTTCAAGTTCAGCACCGACTTCAAGTTCAGTACAGACCTACATGCTCCAGCACAGACCTTCATGACCGCCACCGAAGTGATTCTGACCAGACGTATCCCGAGGACTGAGACGACGATGAGCGAGCAGACCACACAGCCCAAGCCTGCGAGCGACGACCCGAAGTTCCGGTACACCGCCTCCGTAGCGGCCGACATCGAGCCGAAGTGGCAGGAGTACTGGGCCGAGAACCACACCTTCGAGGTACCGGACCAGCCGGCCGACACCGCGGAGCCCAAGGCCTACATCCTGGACATGTTCCCGTATCCCTCCGGCGCCGGCCTGCACGTCGGCCACCCGCTGGGCTACATCGCGACCGACGTGCTGGGCCGCTACAAGATGATGACCGGCCACAAGGTGCTGCACACGATCGGCTTCGACGCCTTCGGGCTGGCCGCCGAGCAGTACGCGGTCGAGCACGGCATCCACCCGCGGGTGAGCACCGAGCGCAACATCGCGCGCTACAAGGAGCAGATCCACCGCATCGGCTTCGGCCACGACACCCGGCGCGGGGTGTCGACGATCGACGTGTCCTTCTACAAGTGGACGCAGTGGATCTTCCTGCAGATCTTCAACTCCTGGTACGACGACCAGGCCGACCGGGCGCGCCCGATCAGCATGCTGATCCAGCAGTTCGCCGACGGCGCCCGCCGCACCCCCGACGGCCGCGCCTGGCAGGCGCTGTCCGGGCAGGAGCAGGCGGCGATCATCGACTCCTACCGCCTGGCCTACATCGCCGAGGCGCCGGTGAACTGGTGCCCCGGTCTGGGCACCGTGCTGTCCAACGAGGAGGTCACCGCCGACGGCCGCTCCGAGCGCGGCAACTTCCCGGTGTTCAAGCGCAACCTGCGCCAGTGGATGATGCGCATCACCAAGTACGGCGACCGGCTGCTGGCCGACCTGGACCGGCTGGACTGGCCCGAGCCGATCAAGCTGCAGCAGCGGAACTGGATCGGCCGCTCCGAGGGCGCTCGCGTGCACTTCGGCGTGACCGCGGTGGACGGCTCGCAGAAGACGATCGAGATCTTCACCACGCGTCCTGACACGCTGTTCGGCGCCACGTACATGGTGCTGGCGCCGGAGCACGAGCTGGTCGATTCCTTCGTCGCCAAGGAGTGGCCCGCCGGCACCCGTGAGAAGTGGACCGGCGGGCACGCCACCCCGGCCGAGGCCGTCGCCGCCTACCGCGCGCAGGCCGCGGCCAAGTCCGAGGTCGAGCGGCAGACCGAGGGCCGGCAGAAGACCGGCGTGTTCACCGGCACGTTCGCGGTGAACCCGGTCGACGGGCAGGGCGTGCCGGTCTTCATCGCCGACTACGTGCTGATGGGCTACGGCACCGGCGCCATCATGGCGGTGCCCGCGCACGACCAGCGCGACTTCGAGTTCGCGCAGGCCTTCGACCTGCCGATGCGGATCGTCGTGGCGCCGCCGGCGGACTGGCCGGTGGACGTGGCGGACTGGACCGAGTCCTATGACTCCAAGACGGCGCAGATTACTGATTCCGCCAACGACGAGATCACGCTGGAAGGGCTGCCGGTCCCGGCGGCGATCCGCGCGATCACCGAGTGGCTGCAGGGCAAGGGGATCGGCGAGGGCACGGTCACCTACCGGCTGCGCGACTGGCTGTTCTCGCGCCAGCGCTACTGGGGCGAGCCGTTCCCGATCGTCTACCCGGTCAACGGTCCGGAGGCCGGGGTCGCCAAGGCGCTGCCGGAGTCGATGCTGCCGCTGGAGCTGCCGGAGGTCGAGGACTTCTCGCCGAAGACCTTCGAGGCCGGCGACGTCACCAGCGCCCCGGAGCCGCCGCTGGCGCGCGCCGCCGACTGGGTGAACGTCACCCTGGACCTGGGCGACGGCCCGCGGCAGTACCACCGCGAGACCAACACCATGCCGCAGTGGGCCGGCTCGTGCTGGTACTACCTGCGGTACCTGTCGCCGGGCGACGACACCCGCTTCGTCGACGCCGCCGCCGAGAAGTACTGGATGGGCCCGCAGGACGCCGAGGACACCGGCGGCGTGGACCTGTACGTCGGCGGCGCCGAGCACGCGGTGCTGCACCTGCTGTACGCGCGCTTCTGGCACAAGGTGCTGTTCGACCTGGGGCACGTGACCAGCGCCGAGCCGTTCCGGAAGCTGTACAACCAGGGCATGATCCAGGGTGCCTCCTACACTGACGCGCGCGGGGTCTACGTCGAGGCCTCCCGCGTCGAGGAGCGCGACGGCGCCTTCACCTACGAGGGCGAGCAGGTCACGCAGCACTTCGGCAAGATCGGCAAGTCGCTGAAGAACGTCATCTCCCCGGACGACATGATCGACGAGTACAGCGCCGACACCCTGCGCATCTACGAGATGTCCATGGGCCCGCTGGACATGTCCAAGCCCTGGGACACCCGCGCCTCGATCGGCAGCTTCCGCTTCCTGCAGCGGCTGTGGCGCAACGTGATCGACGAGGAGACCGGCGAGGTCACGGTCGTGGACGCCGAGCCCGACGAGGCGACCCTGCGCGCCCTGCACAAGACCATCGACGGCGCCCGCGCCGACATGGAGGGCATGCGCTTCAACACCGCGATCAGCAAGCTGATCGAGCTGAACAACCACCTGACCCGCCTGCCCGCCGTCCCGCGCTCGGCAGCCGAGGCCCTGGTGGTCCTGACCGCGCCCTTCGCCCCCCACATCGCCGAGGAACTGTGGTCCCGCCTGGGCCACGACGGCTCGGTGGCCCGCGCCGCCTACCCGGTCGCGAACCCGGCGTACCTGGTCGACGAGACGGTGACCTGCGTCGTCCAGGTCGCCGGCAAGGTGAAGGACCGCCTGGAGGTGCCTCCGGGCATCGCCCAGGACGCCCTGCGCGAGCTGGCCCTGGCCTCCGAAGGCGTGCAGCGCGCGCTGGAGGGCCGCGGCGTGCGCGCGGTGATCGTCCGGGCGCCGAAGCTGGTGAACGTGGTCCCGGCGTAGGTTTTCGCCCGACGGCCGAGTAGCCCAGCGGCCCGGCGCTGATCGCTTCGGCGGTCGGCGCCGGGCTTTTTCGCGCCTAGCCGACTGAGCTGACGGGATCCGGCGCATGCTCCGCGAGCAGCCCGACCCGCTCGCCACGCGGCAGCAGCAGCGGCGAGGCCAGCAGCAGCGCACCGGCCAACCCGAGCCCGAACCGCGGGCTGGTCACGGTGGCGATCACACCCCACAGCGCGGTGGCCGCCGCGATGGTGGTCTTGGTGGTGATCGACCAGGCGGACAGGACGCGCGTGACGTTACCTGGGCCGACCTGCTCCAACCGATGGGTCGCCAGCACCGGGTTGTAGACGCTGATGGTGGTGATCAGACCCATCTCGAGCACGACGACCAGGACGAGCCCGGGAAGGCCCGGCTGCAGGAACGCCAAGCCGACCGGCCAGACCGCCCGAAGCGTGCCGGCGACGCGCAGGATCGTGGCACGACCGAAGCGCGCGACAAGACGCGGCGCGAGACGTGAGCCGACCAGGCCGCCGAGACACGGAATGGCGAATGCGAGGCCGTACTCCCACGGCGCCAAGCCCAGCGGCCCGAGCATCAGGACGGAGAGCAACGGCTCCCCGGCCATGATCAGGCCACTGACCATGGCATTGTTGAGCAGCAGCGGACGCAGGGCCGGGTTGCCGAGGATATGGCGCCAGCCGGCGACGAGATCGGCGGCGCGGAGGCCGGTGGAGCGGTCGCGGATCCTGTCGCCAGCCTCAGGCACAGTGGTAGCACGATCACCAGCATCAGCCTCATGCCCTGCGCCGATCGCTCGGATTCCCAGCGCCGACAGCAGGTAGCTCACCGCGTCCGCGATCACCGTGGCCACCGGTCCGAGTAGTGCGAATGCTGCTCCGCCGAGTGGGGGTCCCAGGACGATCGCTGACCACTGCGTCGACTCGAATCGTCCGTTGGCGGTCAGCAAGTCCTCGCGTGGCAGCAGTGCTTTCAGGTAGGCGCCGCTCGCTGCGGTGAAGGTGATGTCGGCGGCTCCGACCACGATTGCCACCGCGAGCAGTTGCGCGAAGGTCAGGGCGCCGAAGCCGTAGGTGATCGGGATGGTCAGCATGGCGGCGAAGCGCATCAGGTCCATCGCCATCATCACCGGTCGTTTGCGGCGGTGTTCCACCCATGGGCCCAGTGGGAGTGCGATCAGTGCTCCGACTGCTGCGCCGGATGCCGAGAGTGCGGCGACCTGCGCTGCGCCGGCGTGCAGGATGCGGATCAGGATCAGTGAGAAGGCGTTGAAGGCGAAGTAGGTTCCCAGGGTGCTGATCGCGTAGGCCGACCAAAGCCGGGTGAACGGTCGTCCCAGCTTTCGCCTGCCGGTCGCGTTCGGTCCGTCTGCCATCTGCGTGCCTCCCGGGTCCATAACCAATCCACAACCATCCGCTGACCCACGGCATCCAATCGGCGGCTGAATCCCTGGTCAAACAACCGAAAGGGCTGCCGCACACAACCATCCGTTGTGTGGCTAGGCTGTGCGGCCATGGACCTCGACGCCGTGCGTACCTTCGTCGCCGCTGCGGAAACCGGCCGTTTCCAGGACGCCGCGAACGATCTCGCCGTCACCCAGCAGGCGGTGTCCAAGCGCATCGCGGGCTTGGAGAAGGAGCTCGCGGTGCGCCTGTTCGCGCGGACGGCGCGCGGTGCGCAGCTCACCATCGACGGCCAGGCGTTCCTGCCGCATGCCAGGGCTCTGATGCAGGCTGAGGAGCGGGCTATCGCCTCGGTGCGCCCCGGGCGGCGCGCGCTGCGGGTGGATGTCCTGGTCATGCGGAGTGCGATGTCGGCGCTGATGCGCGGGTTCCACGAGACGCGGCCGGAGATCGAGCTGGACGTGGTCACGCTCTTCGACGCCGACGCGGCGCTGGCGGCGGTCGAGGCCGGGACTATCGACGCCACGTTCCGATACGTCGCGGGCTCGCGCCGCCTGCCGCCGGGCGTGGAGTCCGCCCGGGTCCTGGACGAGCGGCTGGACCTGCTGGTGGGCCCGCGCCATCCGCTGGCCGGCGCCCGGAGCGTGACGCCCGCGCAGCTGGTCGGGCACCGCATCTGGATCCCCGGGCTGGTCCCCGGCGTGGAGTGGGCGCTGTACTACGACCAGCTCGTCGCAGCGTTCGGACTCTCCATCGACGGCATAGGGCCGCACTTCGGCAGCGACCACCTCATGGATGTGATCGCCGACGCCACCGACGTCGCCTCGCTCGTCGGCGAGAAGCCGCGCCTGGCCTGGTCCGACGGCCACGACCTGCGCCGGATCCCGGTCGTCGACCCGACGCCGGTGTACCCGCACTCGCTGGTCTGGCGCACCGAGAACGCCCACCCCGCGCTGGCGACGCTGCGGACGCACCTGGCGGCCACAGGGGAGCCGACGGGAAGCGCGGGGACATGGGTACCGCCGGGAGTGTGAGCGCGCCTTTCAGCGCGGCGCGACGACCACCCCGAGCACACCCGGCCCGACGTGCGCTCCGATGACCGCGCCGACCTCGCACACCGTGATCCCGGTGAGCCCGGGCAGCCGCTCGCGCAGCCGCGCGGCCAGCGCGTCGGCCCGCTCGGGCGCGTCGAGGTGCTGGACGGCGATCTCGACCGAGCTGCCGTCGCCGCCCGCGCGCTCGACCGCGATCTCCTCCAGGCGCGCGATCGCCTTCGCGGACGTGCGGACCTTCTCCAGCGGCTCCACGCGGCCGTCAGCCATGTGCAGCAAAGGCTTCATCGCCAGCGCGGAGCCCAGCAGTGCGCGCGCCGAGCCGATGCGGCCGCCGCGGCGCAGGTACTCCAAGGTGTGGACATAGAAGAACGCGGACGCGGTCGCCGAGCGCTTGGCGGCGATGTCGGCGACGCCGTCCAGGTCGTGCTCGCCATCCCGTCCGGCCTCGGCGGCGCCCAGCACGGCGAAGCCCAGCGCCATCCCGATCGTGCGGCTGTCCAGCACCCGCACCGGGATCGGCGCGTCCTTCGCGGCCAGCTCCGCGGACTCCAGCGTCGCCGACAGCTCGGCGGAGATGTGCAGCGACACCACGCCCTCGGCGCCCTCCTCGGCGGCGGCCCGGTACGCGGCGGCGAAGTCCTCGGGGGAGGGCCGTGACGTCGTGGCGGTCTCGTGCGCCCGCAACGCCGCGACCAGCAGCTCACCGGTGGCCGGATCCGCCTCGCTGTGCGGCGCGCCGCGCACGATCACCTCCAGCGGGACCGCCCTGACCCCGAGGGCGTCCATCGCCTGCGCGGACAGGCAGGCCGTGGAGTCGGTGACGAGCGCGATGCGGGACATACGGCCGAGGTTATCCGGAGGTGGCGTCCGGGCAAATGGGCGGGAGCCGGAACGGGGTACGGCGCGGCGGCGGTCGCATATTCACCTGCCGTCCCCTCGCGCACCCAGCACAATGCGCACTATGACCGACGACAAGCTCACCCTCCTCAACCCGCCCGGCCTGCACCCCACCTCCGGCTACGCGCACGTCACCATCGCCGCCGCGGGCCGCACCGCACACCTGGCCGGCTTGTGCCCGCTCGACGCCGACGAAAAAGTGGTCGCCCCCGACCTGGACGCGCAGATCGACCAGGTCGTGGCGAACGGCCTGGCGATCCTGGAGGCGGCGGGCGCCACCCCGGCGGACGTGGTGCGCTCGGTGATCTACGTGGTCAGCGACCAGAGCACGGTCCTGGCCGCAGCCTGGGCCCGCTTCATGGCATCGCCGCTGGCGCCGGCGCTCCGGACGGCGAGCACACTGCTGGGCGTCGCGGCGCTCGGATACGGCGGGCAGCTGGTCGAGGTGGACCTGACCGCTGCGCTGGACGAGTGACCGGCACAAGACACAAGGCACAAGGCACAAGACACGAGACACAAGACACGAGACACAAGACGAGAGCCCGGCGTTGCCGAACGCCGGGCTCTCGTCTGGCTGGAAAGTGTCCAGCGTCGATCAGCGCCGAGCGAACCGCTTGAGCAGCATGAATCCACCGGCTGCCAGCGCCAGCCCACCCGAGGCCGCACCGGCGAGCAACGGCGTCGACATGCCCGTGAAGGCCAGCCCGCCGCGCTTGACGCAGTCGCCTGACTTGCCCGCCGATCCGCAGCACCGGCTCTTGTCCGCCGCCGAGTGATCCGAGCAGCATCCCGCCGGGTGCGACCCGCAGCACGCATCAGCCTTCGCCGATCCGCAGCATCCATCCGGTCCGGCAGCCTTGTCCGAGCAGCAAGCGCCGCTGCCGCCCTTCCCCGCCCCGCAACAGTTCCCGTCCGACCCGGTCCCGCTCAAGCACCCGTGCGCAACGGGCACTTTCACCGGATCGCCAACAGCCGGGCCACCCGGGCCAGCCGGGCGAGCCGGGCCAGCCGGGCCAGCCGGGCCACCCGGGCCACCCGGGCGAGCCGGGTCCGCCGGATCAGCCGGGTCCGCAGGACCCGCCGGACTCAGCGGCGGCGTCGGTGCGGCAACCGGCGCGTGCGTCGGACGCCCCGAAGCCGGGTCCGGTGCCAGCGGCGCGTGCGCCACCGGGACGGGCCGCGGCGGGGGAGGCGGCATGAAGCCGTTGTAGTGCAGCGGAGCCGTGCGCACCAGGGTGCCCTCGCTGGGGACGGACGCCGTCGCGCGCGCCACCAGTGTGCGGAAGCCGACCGCCGCCGTGACCACCGAGGTGCACTGCAGCGACTGGTCCGGCTCCAGCGACAGATGCCCGTTCCGGCCCGCCGGGCAGACCACCGGCAAGGGACTCGGGTCCAGGTCCGTGAGGCTGATCGTGATGTCGCGCAGGTCGGCTTCGCCGGGGGTGTCGGCCAGCGTGATGTGCACCGTGTGCCGGGTGCCGACCAGGAGGCGCTGGTCCTGGCCGTCCATCGTGGCGGTCAGGGTCATGCCCGCGCCGCCGCCGGCGAAGGCCGGGGTCGTGCCGGCCGCCGTCGCGGCCAGCGCCGGGGCCAGGCTGATCCCGACCGCCAGCAGTAATCGCAAGGTACGCATGCTTCCAGATATGGGGAAGCTGGGGTTGCGTTATGTCTGGCGCGCCGTCAGTTCCCACCGATGGCGCACTCTCCGACCGCGCGTCCATAAAGCTGACCAACGGAGGTCTGCTGGTTGACCTGGGTCGTTCCCGATCCCGGAACGCCAGCGCCGCAATATACGTATATAAGGATTTTTCCAGGAAGCCAGTCCGAGCCTCACGGCTGAAACCGGTATCCCATCCCCGGCTCGGTCAGCAGATGCGCCGGCCGCGAAGGCTCTCGCTCCAGCTTGCGCCGCAGCTTCGTGAAGTGGAACCGCAGCAGCGGCGTGTCGTTCTCATACCCGTGCCCCCATACCTCGGTGAGCAGCTGGCGCGCCGACACCAGGCGCCCGGTGTTCTTCAGCAGCACCTCGACGATGCCCCACTCGGTGGGCGTCAGGTGCACCGTCGGCGGCACCGTCTCCGGCGCCTCCGGAACCCGGGTGATGGTGTGCGAGGCGACGTCCACATCGAAGTCCCCGACCCGCTGCACCGCCGTCTTCGGCGTGTTGCGGTCGGCGTGCCGGCGCGCCACCCGCAGCCGGGCCAGCAGCTCCTCCATCGAGAAGGGCTTGGTCAGGTAGTCGTCGGCGCCGGCGTCCAGAGCTTCGACCTTGTCGGAGGCGTCGGCGCGGCCGGAGAGCACCACGATCGGGACCTCGGTCCAGCCCCGCAGTCCCTTGATGACCTCGGCGCCGTCCAGGTCGGGCAGACCCAGGTCGAGCACCACCAGGTCGGGCAGCGTGCGCGCGGCGATGGCCAGCGCCGAGGTGCCGTCGATGGCGGTGACGACCTCGTACTTGCGCGCGGTCAGGTTGATCCGCAGCGCGCGCAGCAGCTGCGGTTCGTCGTCGACCACCAGGACCTTGATCATCATCGGGCGGGCTCCTCAGCGGCGGCGAGAGCGGCGGTGACCTCCACGTCGTGCTCCCCGTCGCCGGAGCCGTTGCCGGTACCGTCGCCGGAGTCATCCTCGTTCCCGGCCATACCCGCCGCCGGCAGCGAAACCACCATCGTCATCCCCCCGCCGGGTGTCTCCTCGGGCGTCAGAGCACCGCCCATGGCCTCCACCAGTCCGCGGGACAACGCCAAGCCCAGCCCGACTCCGGTCGTGTTGTCCCGGTCCCCAAGGCGCTGGAACGGGGTGAAGATCCGCTCCCAGTCCTCCGGCCGGACCCCCGGACCGCGGTCGGTCACCCGCAGCTCGACACGTCCGGCCAGCTCCGAGGCGGCGAGCAGGACCGGCCGGTTCAGCGAGCCGTGCTTGAGCGCGTTCGCGATCAGGTTCGCCACGGCGCGCTCCAGCAGTACCGGGTCGGCCAGGACCTCCGAGACCCCGGACAGGTCGCCGAACTCCACCAGGGAGCCTTCGATGCCCAGGCTGTCCAGCGCCATCGCCGCGACGTCCTCGATCGCGACGTCCTCCAGACGCAGGTTCAGCGCCCCGGCTTGCAGCCGGCTCATGTCCAGCAGGTTCTCCACCAGCCGGGAGAGCCGGTCCAGCGATTCCTCGGCGCCGGACAGCAGATCGGCGCGGTCCTCCTCGGACCACTGCACCGTGGTGTCGCGCAGGGAGGCCACCGACAGCTTGGCCGCCGCCAGCGGCGTGCGCAGGTCGTGCGAGACCGCGGCCAGCAGCGCCGTGCGCATCTTGTCCGCGGCTGCCAGCGGCACCGCTTCGGCCGCCTGCCGCGCCAGCCGCGAGCGCTCCAGCGCCACCGCTGCCTGCGCCGCGAACGCGGTCAGCACGTGCTGGTCGGCAGCCGGCAGCGCGCGCCCGCGCAACACCAGCATCGCGTCCGGACCGGCGTGCACCACCACGTTGCCCTCGCCGGGGGTGCGGCACGGCATCTCGCCGCCGGCCGAGGTCGCCGCGACGATCCGCCAGGCGTCCGGGTCGTCGGTCTCGTCGGGGAGCACCGGCGAGCCCGGCTCGACCCGCTCCAGCAGCGCCACCGACTCCATGCCGAAGGTCTCCCGGAACCGGCCCAGCAGCGCCCCGATGGCCTCGTCGCCCCGCAGCACCGAGCGCGCCAGCTCCGAGAGCGTCTCAGCCTCCGCCGACGCCTTCCCGGCGCGCCGCTCCTGGCGCGAGGCGAAGTCCACGACCGAGGCCACGATCAGCGCCACCAGCGCGAAGACCACCAGCGCCAGGATGTTCTGCGGGTCGTTGATGGTCAGCCGGTAGAAGGGCCGGATGAAGTAGTAGTTCAACAGCAGCGAGGCGGTCAGCGAGGCGAAGAACGCCGAGAGCAGCCCGCCCAGGCGCGCCACCGCGACCACGCCGGCCAGGAAGACCAGCACCTGGTTGGTCAGGTTCAGCCCGGAGCGCACGTTCGCCAGCACCAGGGTCAGCAGGATCGGCACGATCAGCCCGGCCACCGGTCCCCACCAGCGCGGTCCGGTCTCCGGCTGGCGCAGCACCCGCCTGGCCCACATCCAGCGGCTCTGGTCGGCTGCCGAGCGCTCGTGGGTGACCATGTGCACGTCGATGTCGCCGGACTGCTGCACCACGGTCTCGCCGATGCCGTAGCCGCCGAGGAACCGCTCCAGCCGCCCGCGCCGCGAGACGCCGATCACCAGCTGCGTGGCGTTCTCGGCGCGTGCGAACTGCAGCAGGGCGTTGGGGATGTCGTCGCCGACCACCGAGTGGAAGGTCCCGCCCAGGGACTCCACCAGAGCCCGCTGCTCGGCCAGCAGCGCTGGGGAGGCGCCGGTCAGCCCGTCGGAGCGGGCCACGTGCACGGCGAGCAGATCCGAGCCCTTGGCGCCGACCCGCTGCGCGATGCGCGCGCCGCGCCGGATCAGCGTGGCGCCCTCCGGTCCGCCGGTCAGCGCGACCACGATCCGCTCGCGGGTCTCCCAGACCTTGTCGATGCCGTGCTGGTCGCGGTAGCGCTGCAGCGCCTCGTCCACCCGGCCGGCGACCCACAGCAGCGCCAACTCGCGCAGCGCGCCGAGGTTGCCGGGACGGAAGTAGTTGGACAGCGCGGCGTCGATCTTCTCCGGCTGGTAGATGTTGCCGTGCGCCATCCGGCGGCGCAGGGCCTCCGGCGCCATGTCGATCAGCTCGATCTGGTCGGCCGAGCGCACCACCTCGTCCGGCACGGTCTCGCGCTGCGGGACGCCGGTGATCTTCTGCACGACGTCGTTCAGCGACACCAGGTGCTGGATGTTGACCGAGGCTATGACGTCGATCCCGGCCGCCAGCAACTCTTCGACGTCCTGCCAGCGCTTGGTGTTGCGCGAGCCGGGGATATTGGTGTGCGCCAGCTCGTCGATCAGCACCACCGAGGGCTGCCGCGCCAAGACGGCGTCGATGTCCATCTCTTCGAAGTCTGAGCCCCGGTACTCCATCCGGCGGCGCGGCACGATCTCCAGGCCGTCGACCATCGCCTGGGTGTGCGGCCGGCCATGCGTCTCCACGAAGCCCACGACCACGTCCCCGCCCCGCTCGGCACGCCGCTGGGCCTCGTCGAGCATGTGGTACGTCTTCCCCACGCCGGGAGCCGCCCCCAAGTAGACGCGCAGGTTGCCGCGTGCGCTCATCGCGCGTTCACCCCAGTCGCCACCATCACGGTTCCGATCGTCGCACGCGCGCAGGGGAGCGGATAACCGCCGGCGTTTGCATCACGTTTGCGATTGCCGCCGGGACCAGCATCGTGATCGGAACCAGCGAGCGCGGTGATCAGGACGATCGGGGGTCGTTGCGGCTGGCGCTCACGGCCGCGCGTACGGTCCCGCCGCGTGCACGACCGCGCCGCCGACCACCGTCAGCACCGACTCCACATCCGCGATCTCGTTCTCCGGCACGCTGAAGTAGTCCGCCGACAGCACCGCGAAGTCCGCGAGCATCCCCGGCTCCAGCGCCCCGCGCTGGTGTGCCTCGCCGGTGAACCAAGCACTCCCTCCGGTGAACAGCCGCAGCGCGAGGGTGCGGTCCAGGCGGTCCTCCGGGCGCCACATCTCCAGGCCGCCGAGTGTCGTGCCGGTCGTGAACCAGCGCAGCGCGCCCCAGGGATTGGCGTCGGCCATCCACGTGCCGTCCGTGCCGCCGCCGACCGGCACGCCGCGCGTCAGCATCTCCATCACCGGCTGCACGTGCCGGGCCGCCTCGGGTCCGTAGCGCTTCAGGAATTGCTCGCCCCGGTAGGCCATCCGGTGCTGCACCGTGATGCCGCCGCCGAGTGCCGCCACCCGGTCGATGGTCTGCGGACGGATCGTCTCGGCGTGCTCCACGGCCCAGCGCAGTCCGTCGAAGGGGACGTCGCGGTTCACCTTCTCCAACACGCCGAGGAAGCGGCTGATCGACTCCTCGTAGGTCGCGTGGAAGCTGAACGGCCAGCGGTTGCTCGCCAGCAGCCGGACCAGTGGCTCCAGGTGGCGTCCCATGGCGTCGGACAGCGCGGGGCGCGGCTGCGCGAAGTTGGAGAAGTCCACGCCGTCCAGCGTGAGTGCCTCGCCGATGCCGTTGAACCACAACATGTCGTCGTCGTGGAAGGTCACGCCGCGCAGCAGGGTGGCCAGCTCCTCGCGCTCCTCGCCGGGCCGGGAAGCCATGACGTTCAGCGCCGTCCGCACCGGCAACCGGTTCTGCGCACGCAGCGTCCGCAGCGCGTCGTAGCAGCCCGGGATGCCGGTCGCCCCGGCGTCGATGGCGCCGGTCACGCCGCGCCGGCTCAGCTCGCGCAGGAACCGGTCGGTGGAGCCCACCTGCTCGGACGGCTTCAGCTGCGGCGCGCCGAGTACGGCCAGCGCCAGGACCGCCGGGCTCGGCCGGGAGAGCAGCAGGCCGGTGGGGTTCCCGGCGGTGTCGCGCTGGATCTCGCCGCCCGGCGGGTCCGGCGTCGTCTGGTCGTAGCCCAGAGCCCGCAGCGCTGCCGCGTTCAGGAACGCCGCGGTGTCCAGGAAGACCACCAGCACCGGCACGTCCGCCGACACCGACTCGATCTCGGCCAGGGTGGGCAGCCGGTGCTCGGCGAACTGGGTGTCCGACCAGCCGCCGATCACCTGGACCCACTGCCCGGGCGCGGCTTCGGCGGCGCGCAGGGCGAGCAGCTTCAGCGCGTCGGCCAGCGACGGCACGCCGTCCCAGCGCACCTGAAGGTTCCAGCTGTTGCCGGCGTCGGTCAGGTGCAGGTGCGAGTCGTGCAGCCCGGGGACCACCACGCGGCCGGCCAGATCGACCACCTCGGTGTCCGGGCCGAGCAGCACCGCGGTCTCCCGGTCGTCGCCGGCCGCCGCGATCCGTCCACCGGCCACGGCCAGCGAGGACACCACCGTGTCGGCGGCGTCCAGGGTGTGGACGCGCCCGCCGCGCAGGATCAGGTCGGCGTGGCGGATCACCGGTATGTCGCTCATGGTTCGCACCCACCTGACGGCTCACGAAAAGTCGGGAACAGGCATCTCACGGATGGTAGGCGACCGGTCACCGAGCCGCATGTTTGGGCCGCGTGCGCATCGGCCTCCGGACCGTTTGCATCGCGCTTGCGGCTCCTGCCTGGGCTTTCTCCACCGGTTCACTGATCTGCGTCACCCCGTCCCCGAATCCAAGGAGCACCTGATGGCCGACGTGGTTTTCGTCGGGATCACGATCGCCTTCTTCGGCCTGCTGGCCCTGATCGTCAAGGGGGTCGAGCGTCTTGAGCGCTGAGAACATCATCGGCCTGATCGTGGCGGTCCTGCTGGTCGGCTATCTGATAGCGGCCCTGATCCGCCCGGAGAAGTTCTGATGTCGGACACGTGGGCCGGCGTGCTCCAAGTCGCCGCGCTGGTCCTCATGCTGGCCGTGTCCTACCGGCCGCTGGGCGATTACATGGCGCACATTCTCACCTCGAGGAAGCATCTTCGGGCCGAGTTGGCGCTGTACAAGACGATGGGCGTGGACGCCGAGGCGGACCAGACCTGGGGTACGTACCTGCGATCGGTGTTCGCCATCTCCGCCGTCGGGATTCTGTTGCTCTACCTGCTGTTGCGCGTCCAGCACCACCTGATGACGGCGCTGGGCATGCCGAAGATGAACGCCGATCTGGCGTACAACACGGCTGCCTCGTTCGTCACGAACACCAACTGGCAGAACTACGGCGGCGAGAACACGCTGGGCTACGTCGCGCAGGTGACCGGTCTGGCGGTGCAGAACTTCGTGTCGGCCTCCGTCGGCATCGCGGTGGTCGCGACCCTGATCCGGGGCTTCACGCGGAACCGGACCGATCGGCTGGGCAACTTCTGGGTCGACCTGACGCGGGTCCTGATCCGGCTGATGCTGCCGTTCTCGATCGTGTTCGCAGTGATCCTGGTCGCCGGCGGCGCCGTCGAGTCGCTCGGCAACCACCTGACCGTGGTGCACACGATCAACGGCGACCAGAACCTCTACACGGGCGGGACCGCGAGCCAGGAAGTCATCAAGCTCCTGGGCACCAACGGCGGCGGCATCTTCAACGCCAACTCCGCGCACCCCTTCGAGAACCCCACAGGCTTCACCAACCTGGTCGAGATCTACCTGCTGCTGGTCATCGGCTTCGCGCTGCCGCGCACGTTCGGCAAGATGGTCGGCTCGCACAGGCAGGGCTACACGATCCTGTCGGTGATGGCGATCATCTGGATCGGGTCGCTGGCGTTCTCCACCTTCTTCGAGGTGCATCACCACGGCATCGACCTGGCGAACGGGCACGCCGCGTTGGAGGGTAAGGAATCCAGGTTCGGCATTCCGGCCTCGACCCTGTTCATGACGTCCACCACGTTGACGTCAACCGGTGCCGTGAACTCCTGGCACGACTCGTATACGCCGTTCGGCGGCGGCGCGGCCATGTTCAACATGATGCTCGGCGAGATCGCGCCCGGCGGGACCGGCTCAGGGCTCTACGGCATGCTGATCCTGGCGATCATCACGGTGTTCATCGCCGGTCTGATGGTCGGCCGCACGCCGGAGTACCTCGGCAAGAAGATCCGCCCGACCGAGATGAAGTACGCGGCGCTGTACATCCTGACCACCCCTGCCGTGGTGCTGATCTTCACGGGTCTGGCGATGGCGCTGAAGGGTGAGACCGCCTCGATCAACTCCGGGAACCTGGGACCGGGCGGCGCTCCAGCGCCCCACGGTTTCTCCGAGGTCTTATACGCCTTCACCTCGATGGGCAACAACAACGGCTCGGCCTTCGGCGGTCTGTCCGGCAACACCCACTGGTGGAACACCGCCGGCGCGCTGGCGATGATGTTCGGCCGGTTCCTGCCGATGATCTGGGTGTTGGCGCTGGCCGGCTCGCTCGCCAAACAGAAGCCGGTCCCGGAGACCGAGGGCACGCTCAAGACCGCCTCGCCGCTGTTCGCGGGGATGCTGCTGGGCACCGTCCTGCTGGTGGTCGGCCTCACCTACTTCCCGGCCCTGTCGCTCGGGCCGCTCGCTGAAGGACTGCACTGATGGCAAGCAACACTGTGACGGCTGCCGCCCCCGCGCCGCGGACTCCGCAGCCGAAGCCGGGCGGTGAACCGCGCCGTGTCGGTGGCGGGTTCCTGGACCCGAAGATGCTCTGGAAGTCGCTTCCGGACGCCTTGAAGAAGCTCGACCCGCGGGTCATGATCAAGAACCCGGTGATGTTCGTCGTCGAGGTCGGCTCCGTGCTGACCACATACGAGGCCGTCACCAAGCCTTCGGTGTTCGCCTGGGTCATCACCGTCTGGCTGTGGCTGACCGTGGTGTTCGCCAACCTGGCCGAGGCGGTGGCCGAGGGTCGGGGCAAGGCGCAGGCCGCCACCTTGCGCAAGGCCAAGACGACGACGGTCGCCCGGCGCCTGGCGTCCTGGTCCCCGGGGCAGTCCGGTCCGGAGTCCGAGGTCGCCGGTACCGAGCTGCGGCTCGGCGACTTCGTGGTCGTCGAAGCCGGGCAGATCATTCCCGGCGACGGCGATGTGGTCGAAGGTGTCGCGAGCGTCGACGAGTCGGCGATCACCGGTGAGTCGGCGCCGGTCATCCGGGAGTCCGGCGGCGACCGTTCGGCGGTGACCGGCGGTACCAGGGTGCTGTCGGACCGGATCGTCGTGAAGATCACCTCCAAGCCCGGGGAGACGTTCATCGACCGGATGATCAACCTGGTCGAGGGGGCGAACCGGCAGAAGACGCCGAACGAGCTGGCGCTGAACGTGCTGCTGGCTTCGCTGACGATCGTGTTCCTGCTCGCGGTGGTGACGTTGCAGCCGATGGCGACGTGGGCCGGCGCGGCGCAGTCGCTGGTGGTCATGGTCTCGCTGTTGGTCGCTTTGATCCCGACCACCATCGGCGCGCTGCTCTCGGCGATCGGTATCGCCGGCATGGACCGGTTGGTGCAGCGCAACGTGTTGGCGATGTCGGGGCGTGCGGTCGAGGCGGCCGGCGATATCAATACCCTGCTGCTGGACAAGACCGGCACCATCACGCTCGGCAACCGTCAGGCCTCTGAGTTCGTCCCGGTCGCCGGGGTGGACAAGGATGCGCTCGCCGATGCCGCGCAGCTCTCGTCGCTGGCTGACGAGACGCCCGAGGGGCGCTCGATCGTGGTGCTAGCGCTGCGTTCAATGGAAGATCTGGCCGCTTACGGTCTGCGCGAGCGGCACACCGGTGAGCTGACCGGAGCGGAGTTCGTGCCGTTCACGGCGCAGACCCGCATGTCGGGGGTGAACCTGGCTGACGGCCACGAGGTCCGCAAGGGCGCCGGCAGCGCGGTCATGAAGTGGGTCCGCGACAACGGCGGGCACCCGACCGAGGAGGTCGGATCCCTGGTGGACGCGATCTCCGCAGCCGGCGGGACTCCGTTGGTGGTGGCCGAGCGTGCGCCCGGCCAGCCGGCTCGTACTCTCGGCGTCATCCATCTGAAGGACGTCGTCAAGGAAGGTATCCGCGAGCGCTTCGCCGAGCTGCGGGCGATGGGCATCAAGACGGTCATGATCACCGGCGACAACCCGCTGACCGCCAAGGCCATCGCCGAGGAAGCAGGAGTCGATGACTTCCTGGCCGAGGCCACACCCGAAGACAAGATGGCGCTGATCAAGAAGGAGCAGGAAGGCGGCAAGCTGGTCGCGATGACCGGCGACGGCACCAACGACGCCCCCGCGCTCGCGCAGGCGGACGTCGGCGTGGCGATGAACACCGGAACCTCGGCCGCGAAAGAGGCCGGGAACATGGTGGACCTGGACTCCAACCCCACCAAGCTGATCGAGATCGTCGAGATCGGCAAGCAGCTGCTCATCACGCGCGGCTCGCTGACCACCTTCTCCATCGCCAACGACGTCGCGAAGTACTTCGCGATCATCCCGGCGATGTTCTCGGTGGTCTATCCCGGGCTACACGTGCTGAACATCATGGGCCTGCACTCGCCGAAGTCGGCGATCACCAGCGCCATCATCTTCAACGCGCTGATCATCATCGGCCTCATCCCGCTGGCGCTGCGCGGGGTGCAGTACAAGCCGTCGTCGGCCTCGGCCCCTGCTGCGCCGCAACCTGTGGATCTACGGTCTGGGCGGTCTGGCGCTGCCGTTCGTCGGGATCAAGCTGATCGACCTGATCGTCATGTACATCCCCGGAATCCGGTAAGGAAGGGAAGGAACCATGTCTCGCATCTCCGCGCCGCTGAGGCGGCACCTGGCGGCGGTCCGCGCGATGGTGGTGTTCACCGTCATCCTGGGCATCGCCTACCCTCTGCTGGTCACCGGGATCGCGCAGCTCGCCTTCAAGGACAAGGCGAACGGCTCGCTCATCAAGAACGCCTCCGGCCAGATCGTCGCCTCCTCCCTGCTGTGCCAGCAGTACGTCGACAAGTCCGGCACCGCCCTCCCGCAGTACTTCCAGACCCGGCCCTCCGACGCCACCGACTCCGCCAACCCCACCGACCCCGGCTGCGACTACAGCTACTCCGCCGGATCCAACCTCGGCACCGGCAGCGCCACGCTGAAGCACACCATCGAGGGCCGCATCGCCTCCTACGCCAAGGCATACGACATCGACCCCGCCAAGGTCCCCGAGGACGCCGTCACGGCATCCGCCTCCGGCATGGACCCCGGCATCTCGGTGCAGAACGCCGACGACCAAGCCGCCTCGGTCGCCAAGGCGCGCGGCGTCGACGTGGCGACGGTGGACCAGTTGGTCAAGGACAACACCACCGGCCGCTCCCTGGGCTTCCTGGGCGAGGAGTACGTGAACGTGGTGACGCTGAACCTGGCGCTGGACAAGGAGCATCCGGTCGCGGCGGCTAAGAGCTGAGCTAAGAGCTGAGACACTCCCGTTGGTTTTGGGCTGATTGAATGGGCGCTGGACCGGCGAGTGCTCCGGGCCGCAGCGCGGTGCGGCCATTTGCATCGAGTCGGGCGGCGTTTGCATCGCGCGAGCAAGGTCCCGGACGGCGTACCGGGACTGTTGACTTGTCACGAGTGCCCGACTTCGCACGAGAACCGAGGGAGTCAGTGACCCGCATCCTGGTCGTCGACGACGAGCCGCAGATCCTGCGCGCCCTGCGCATCAACCTGAAATCCCGGACGTACGACGTCGAGACGGTGGCCAACGGCGTGGACGCGTTGGCCTCAGCGGCGCGCCGCCTGCCCGACGCGGTCCTGCTCGACCTCGGCCTGCCGGACATGGACGGTGTGGAGGTGATCCTCGGTCTGCGCGGCTGGACAACCGTCCCGATCGTGGTCCTGTCCGGACGCACCGACCCGCAGGAGAAGATCCACGCGCTCGACGCCGGCGCCGACGACTTCGTGACCAAGCCCTTCGCCATGGAGGAGCTGCTGGCCCGGCTGCGCGCGGTGATCCGCCGCCACCAACAGGCCAACGCCGGCGCGACCGGCGCCGAGACCAGCTCGGTCCGTCTGGGCAGCTGCGACATCGACCTCGTGGCGCACAGCGTGGCGCGCGGAGGCGATCCGGTTCGCCTGACCCGCACCGAGTGGGCGCTGCTGGAGGTCCTGCTGCGCCACCCCGGTCAGCTGGTGAGCACCTCGCGCCTGCTGGCGGACGTGTGGGGCAACAGCCACACCGGCGAGGCCGGATATCTGCGGTTCCACATGGCCCGGCTGCGCCGCAAGCTCGAGGACGACCCGCAGAATCCGCGACACCTGATGACGGAGTACGGGACCGGATACCGGTTCGTGCCCTGATATCCCTGCTGCCCTGACACCCCTGCATCCTTGATGACCCTGCCTCCCCGCCATCACTGATAACCCTGCATCCTCGGCATGCCTGATAACCCTGCTACAACCATCGCCGCCTGTCGGACGTCTGAGACGGTGTGCGGCAATCGTGGATCCTGATCGTCCTGGGCCTGCTCCTGATCGGGGGCGCGGCGTACGTCGGCCTGCACCACTCGCATCTTGACATCGACGTGGGCACCAGCGGCATCACGGTCGCCCACGTCCGCGTCGACTGCGGGTCCCCGCTGTCCCGGAAGTATCCGCTGCCGGCGGGACTCCAGTACCAGGGCAAGGGACCGTGCGCGTCCAGCACGGCGCTGGCGCGGCAGCTGACCGGCTCGGCTCTGGCGGCGGCCGCCGGGGTCGGATGCCTGGTCATGGGCATCACCGGCTTGGTACGGCGACCCGCTGCGGCGCCGAGCGCGGTGTCCGGCGACTGACCATGATCGTCGTGGCAAGCCGCCGAGCAGCGGCGATGGTCGACAGGACTTAAGCGTTTCCACGCCGCGCGATCAGTGCCAGGGTGGGGCTCCGGCCGGCGGCGGGCGTCGGCTTTCTGGGGAGGGAAACCCATGCTCCGCAACAGGTGGGTGCCGGTTTTAGCGTGCGCGATCGCGCTGTCGGCGACAGCTTGTCAGTCCACTGCTTCAGGGTCCGCGGGCGCTCCGGCTCGGGCGAAGGTTTCGCAGAGCACGAGCACGTCGGCGCCGGCTCTGGCTCCGGCTCCGGCGACCACGTCGACGACGTCGAGTGCGGCGCCGACGACGGCTGCGCCCTCGACGAGCACGCCGCCGGTGGTAGCGGCGCCGCCGAGTACGTCTTCGGCGCCCAAGCCGTCACCGTCGGCGCGCAGTGTGCCGACCACGGCGGCCGTCGCGCGGCCGTCCCACACGACCACGACCACGAAGGCTCCGGCCGCACCGACGTCCCACGCCGCGAGCTGCATCGACCACGCCACCATCGACGAGGGCTCGGCTACCTGTGGAGCCGGCGAATCGCATCCGTCGGGCGCGATGGCTCTGTGCAAGGACGGCACGTACAGCTACAGCACGACGCCTTCAGGCACGTGTTCGCACCACAAAGGCGTCGCGGTCTGGTACTACTGACCGGCTCGGGGCGGTGGCATCGGCATCGTCCGCCGCCCCGCCGCCCCGCCGCCCCGCCGGGGCGCGTATCCGGGCTCGTCGTTACGGCAGCGCCGTGACGATCTCGGTGATCGAGCGCCGCTTGCCGGTGTAGAACGGCACCTCCTCGCGCACGTGCCGGCGCGTCTCCGAACCGCGCAGGTGGCGCATCAGGTCCACGATCCGGTCCAGTGCGTCGGCCTCGAAGGCGAGGATCCACTCGTAGTCGCCGAGCGCGAACGCCGGCACGGTGTTGGCCCGCACGTCCGGGTACTCGCGCGACATCATCCCGTGCTCGGCCAGCAGGCGGCGGCGCTCGGCGTCCTCCAGCAGGTACCACTCGTAGCCGCGGACGAAGGGGTAGACCGCGATGTAGCCGCGCGGGGTCTCGTCGGCGACGAAGGCCGGGACGTGGCTCTTGTTGAACTCCGCCGGGCGGTGCAGCGCCATCTGGGACCACACCGGCTCGGTGAGGCGGCCGAAGGCGGTGCGGCGGAAGCGCTGGTAGGCGTCCTGCAGCGCCTCGGAGGTCTCGGCGTGCAGCCAGAGCATGAAGTCCGCGTCGTGCCGGAAGCCGGACACGTCGTAGCTGCCGCGCAGCACCACGTCGTCCTTGGCCAGCGTCTCGAGCAGGGTCTCCACCTCGGCGGCGAGGTCGGCGCGGGCGTCGTCGGAGGCCGGCAGGTCCTCGCGGACCTTGAAGACGGTCCACATCGCGTAGCGGGTGACCTCGTTCAGCTCCACCGCGCGCTTGCCGATGCGGACGTTGCTGACCACGCCGGCCGGGCGCTCGTCCTGGGTTTCGTTACCGCTGTCGCTCATGTCGCCATTCTTCCTTATGGGTGTACTGGGTTGTGCGCCCGGCGCTATGCGGGCCCGGCACTGATTTCGCGAGCGGCTCGCAGCGCCGAGGCGACGCACGCCGCGATCCCGACGCCGTCGTAAGCCGCCCCGCAGACCGCGAGTCCCGGCTGCGCCGCCACCGCCGAGCGGATCCGCTCCACGCGCGCCACGTGCCCGACCGCGTACTGCGGCAGCCCGCCGCCCCAGCGCTGCACGTGCCAGTCGACGGGCTCCCCGAGCGCGTCCGGCGCACCGAGCGCGATACGCAGATCGGCCAGTGCCGAAGCCGCCAGATCGGCGTCCTCCTGGTGCAGGTCTGCGGTCTCGCGATGCCGCCCGACGGAGGCGCGGACCACCGTCTTGCCGGACTCGGCGAGCCAGGACCACTTCACGCTGGAGAACGTCGAAGCCTTGATGAACCGGCCGTCCGCCGGCGGGACGAGGAAGCCGCTGCCGGCGGGGAGCGAGGCGTCGTCGAACACGAACGTCGCCAGCGCGACCGAGGCGTATTCGATCCCTGCGAGATCTGCCGCCGCGACCGGAGCGACGTCCTTCAGCAGACGCGAAGCCGGAGCGCCGGGAACCGCCACGATGACCGCGTCCGCCTCGTGCGCGCTCGGCGCGGGCACCGGACCCGACACCAGCCGCCAGCCGTCGGCCGTGCGTGTCAGTCCCCTGACCATCGTCTCGCGCCGGATGGTGACGCCCGCGCTTTCGCAGGACTCTGTCAGCGCCGCCGGGAACCGTCCCACGCCGCCGCGGACGCCCGCGAACACCGGCTTGGGGTTGGCCGCCGCGGACTGCGCCGCGAGGATCTTGGACACCGCTTCGTCCAGCGGCTCGCCCGACTCGTAGGCAGGGACAAGCGCTGGAACCGCGGCGCGCAAAGAGATTTCGTCGGCGTGCCCGGCGTAGACGCCGCCGAGCAGCGGCTCGACGAGCCGGTCCACGACCTCGCGGCCGAAGGTCTCCGCCACGTAGGCGCCGACCGCGATGTCGTCGGTCTCGGCCTGCACGCGCAGTACCGATCGGGACGGCAGCGCCGGTCCCGCCTCGGCGCGCCTGAGTCCGGCTGGCGAGAGCAGACCGGCCAGGACGCCCGGATCTCCGGGGACGCCCATCAGATGTCCCTTGGGCATCGGGACCAGTTCGCCGCGGCTCCACACCGACGCCGATGCCGTCGCCGGATGCACGATGTCGTCGGCCAATCCGACGGCCCGCGCCAGATCCACGGCCTCCGGACGGCGGTTCAGGATCGACTCGGCGCCGAGGTCCACCTGGACGCCGCCGACCTCGCCGAGCGCCAGCTTGCCGCCGAGGCGGGGCGAGCCTTCGAAGACGGTGACGGTCGCGTCCGGCAGCGCCTGCTTGACGTACCACGCCGCCGCCAGACCCGAGACGCCCGCGCCGATCACGGCGACCGAGCGCGGCCTCGCGCCGGGCCCGCGGGCTGACATCGAACCCTGAGACGACGTCTGCCCCGCACTCATCGCAGCCCCCTGTGTCGCACCCACCGCCGTGGTCCCTTCCGTGCGCGCGCTTCTCTAGCGCGCCGACGCCTCGTGCACCAGCTCGACGACCCTGGCCAGCCGGTCCGGGTCCATGTCCGGCGTCACGCCGTGGCCCAGGTTGAAGATGTGTCCCGGGGTCCGCGAGCCCTCGTCGAGGACCTCGCGCACCCGGGTCTCGATGACCGGCCACGGCGCGAACATCACCGACGGGTCCAGGTTGCCCTGCACCGCGTAGTCCGGACCGATGCGGCGCGAGGCCTCGTCCAGCGGGACCCGCCAGTCCACGCCGACCACGTCCGCGCCCGCGGCGGCCATCAGCGGCAGCAGCTCGCCGGTGCCGACGCCGAAGTGGATGCGCGGCACGCCCAGGTCCGCCAGCGAGTCCAGCACCTTGGCGCTGTGCGGCATGACGTAGCGCTCGTAGTCCCGGGGGGACAGCGCGCCGGCCCAGGAGTCGAACAGCTGCACCACGCTCGCGCCGGCCTCGACCTGCACCCGCATGAAGCCGGCGGTCAGGTCGGCCAGGCGGTCCATCAGCGCGGCGAACAGCTCCGGCGCGCCGAGCATCATCGCCTTGGTCTTCTCATGGTTCTTCGACGGCCCGCCCTCGATAAGGTAGCTGGCGACCGTGAACGGGGCGCCGCCGAAGCCGATCAGCGGGGTGGAGCCCAGCTCGCCGACCAGCTGCCGCACCGCCTCGGTGGCGAAGGCCAGGTCCGTGGCCGGGTCCAGCGGCCGGATCTGGTCCAGCCCCGACAGGTCGCGGACCGGGTGGGCGATCACCGGGCCGACGTTCGGGACGATCTCCACCTCCACGCCGATCGCCTTGAGCGGGACCACGATGTCGCTGTAGAGGACGGCGGCGTCCACGCCGTAGCGGCGCACCGGCTGCAGGGTGATCTCGGTCACCAGGTCCGGGCGCAGGCAGGCGTCCAGCATCGGGATCCCGGTACGCACCTTCTTGTACTCCGGCAGCGCACGGCCGGCCTGGCGCATGAACCACACCGGGGTGCGGCTGACCGGCTCGCGGCGGGCGGCGCGCAGGAAGTCGCTGTCGTGGGCGGGGCTGCGGCGCGGGTCCGAGGCGCCTGAAGCATCGGAGGCGCCCAAAGCGCCGGAAGCCCTCGAGGAGCCCGGCGCGCTCCCGCTGCGCGGGCCCGGCACGTCAGTGGACTTCTCGGCTGCCGACTGGTCCAGGTCCGCCGCGGGGTTCAGGCTCTCGGTCACACTGTCGTGCACGGCATCGCTCCTGTCGTCGGTCACCTTTCGATGGTCCCACGTTCACGAGGGTGATCGGTGCCGGGGTCTTGCTGTTCGCGGGGGTTCCCGACGTGCTGTCGGCATGGACGGCGTTCGGCGTTGTCTCCCCCGCGGTTTCGGTGCGGTACGGCGCGCCTCGCCGTGGTGTGGATCACCGGCGAATATCCTCCGCGCTCACCTCGGGTCCCCTGCCAGCGCGCCTCCCGTCGGGCGCGCGGGGCGGCGGCGTACGCTTCACCCATGGCACCCAGCCGCGCGGACGACCCGCGGGAGTTCGCGGAGGCCGTCGCCGCCCTGACGGCGGCGTCCCCGCCGGCCGCGGTCGAGCTCGACCCGCTGCCGGCTCCGGTGAACCTCGCCCCCTTCGCGCACGCCGTCGGCGGCGGCGTGGTGGTGGGCGACGAGGACCTGGCCACCGGCCGTCTGGTCCTGCTGCACCGCCCCGGCGGCCACGAGGAGTGGCGCGGCGCGTGGCGGGTCGTGGTGCTGGTCGAGGCGGACCTGGAGGCGGAGATCGCCGAGGACCCGCTGCTGGCCGAGGTCGCCTGGTCCTGGCTGATGGACGCGCTGGCCGAGCACGGCGCGCCGTTCACGGCTGAGGGCGGCACGGTGTCCCGCTCGTCCTCGCGCGGGTTCGGCGGACTGTCCGGGCGTCCGGCGACGACCGCCGTGGAGATCCGCGCGTCCTGGACGGCGGTGCCCGGACCCGACGGCGGGATCGACTTCGGCGCGCATCTGCAGGCGTGGTGCGCTCTGATGATGATGTGCGCGGGACTGCCGCCGGAGTACGAGGGTGTGGCGAACCTGCCGCCGGCCGGGTCGCGTCGCTGACCGGGACCTCTTCTCAGGGGACTCTGCGGACTCTGCGGACTCTGCGGACTCGGCAGGCTCGGCAGGCTCGGCACACTCGGCAGACCGCTCCGGCGACTTCGAACACTTCTGCTACTCGCCGACCGCCGGGCGCTCCGGCTTCATTCTGTTACGCCGTGCTCACCTGATCAGCCCAGCCGGTTCCACCGGACGGCCCAGCGCTCGACCCCTTCGGCCCGTCGCGCCCCATCGGTCGCGGAACTGCACGTCCGACGCTTGCGGATCGGTCAGGTAACTCTGCGTCATGGCATGTTGCCGTGCGTGAGCAATCTGCATCTCAGGTGATATCACCGCAGGTCAGGGCGCATTTTCCGATAATCATATGCCCGACCTCGTCCCGTTCCGTGAACTTGCGAGCATTAGCCCTAAAGGTGCCTGCTTGATCTGCCGATGACCTGAATGGACCGATCCGCTACCGGCGGACGCGGTCGCTGAGCACAAGCTCGCAGCACCCCCAGGAGGAGGTTCGGTGTCGGTACTCGTCGACAACACCGCCAACCTGATCGCATACCGGCCGGCGCGCCTGACCGCGATGGTCGTCGTGGCCGACCCGCGCGTGCGCCAGTCGGTGACCCGGCACTTGTGGGCGCTCGGCGTCCGCGACGTGCTCGAGGCGCAGACGGCTGCCGAAGCGCGCAGCCGGATGTCCGCGACCCGCGATCTGGCCGTCGTGGACATCCACCTGCCGGACGGGTCAGGACTTCAGCTACTGGCCGAGATGCGGGCGGCCGGCTGGGCCGGCGGCCTGGCCGTCTCGGCCGCCGACGACGCCGGAGCCGTCCGGGCGGCCCTGGCCTCCGGCGTCCGCGGCTTCGTCATCACCGGCGCGCGCCCGGTCGCCGCCGGCCGCCCCGGGATGACCGGCGTGCACGCCGCCAGCGCCAACCGGGTCCGCCCGGCCGGCGGGCTGCCGCCGGGCGCCGCGGCGCTGGCCGGCGCGGGAGGTGCGGCCCAGGCCGCGCACGCCGGCTGCCGGGACCTGTCCGCCCGCGAGATCGAGGTGCTGCGGCTGGTCGCCGACGGCCGCTCGAACAAGGCGATCGGGCAGGCGATGGGGCTCTCGGCGCTGACCGTCAAGAGCCATCTGGCGCGCATCGCCCGCAAGCTGGGCACGGGCGATCGGGCCGGCATGGTCGCGGTCGCGCTGCGCGGCGGGACCATTCACTGACGGCGGTCGTTACTGTAAGGGCGTGACGAGTTCCAGTACGCCGGGCGGACCGGCGAGCCCCGAGCAGACCCCGAAGGCCGCCGAAGCGCCGACCGGCCTGGTCCCGCTGCTGGAACCGCGTGAAGGCCTGCCCCCGGTAACGGACACCGAGCAGGCGCTGGCCGCCGCCGTCGAGGCGCTGGCGGCCGGCACCGGCCCGGTCGCCGTGGACGCCGAACGGGCCAGCGGCTACAAGTACAGCCAGCGCGCCTACCTGGTCCAGATACGCCGCCAGGGCGCCGGCACCTTCCTCATCGACCCCATCGCCTGCCCGGACCTGTCGGCGCTGGCCGGCGACGGCCCGGCGCTGGCCGGCGCCGAGTGGGTCCTGCACGCCGCCTCCCAGGACCTGGCCTGCCTGGCCGAGGTCGGCATGCACCCGCCCGCGCGCCGCCCCGACGGCACCGGCGGGCTGTTCGACACCGAACTCGGCGCCCGCCTCGGCGGCCACGAGCGCGTGGGCCTGGGTCCCCTGGTCGCCGAAGTCCTGAAGCTCGAGCTCGAGAAGGGCCACTCGGCCTCCGACTGGTCGACCCGCCCCCTGCCCGAAGCCTGGCTCCGCTACGCCGCCCTCGACGTCGAAGTCCTGGTCGAAGTCCGCGACATCATCGAGGACGAACTCCGCGGCGCCGGCAAACTCGACTGGGCCCGCCAAGAATTCGACGCCGTGGCCAGCGCCCCGCCCCCCAAACCCCGAGCCGAACCCTGGCGCCGCACCTCCGGCCTCCACAAAGTCCGCCGCCCCCGCCAACTCGCCGTAGTCCGAGCCCTCTGGGAATCCCGCGACGAACTAGCCCGCCGCCGCGACATGACCCCCACCCGAGTCCTCCCAGACCAAGCCATCATCGACTCAGCCCTGTCCCTGCCCGGCACCGCCGCCCAAATGCGCACCATCCCCGGCTTCACCGGCCGCATGCGCTCCAACGACGTCCCCCGCTACTTCGAAGCCCTGACCCAAGCCCGCCAACTCAAGGACTCCGAACTCCCCAAGCCCGGCGCCGCCCCCAGCGACGGCCCCCCGCCCGTCCGCGCCTGGGCAGACAAGGACCCCGCCGCAGCGGAGCGCCTGACTGCGGCACGCGAGGCCGTGGGCGCCTTGGCGGCGCAGCACTCGCTGCCGGTCGAGAACCTGCTGGCGCCGGATTCATTGCGCCGCCTGTGCTGGACCCCGCCGGCACCCGACCCGAGCGACGAGCAGGTGTCAGCCTTCCTGGCCGGCGCGGGCGCCCGCCCCTGGCAGGTCGCACTGACAACGCACACCATCGGCGAGGTGCTGCGCCGGGTGGCGGCGCGGGCGGTTTCGGCGGGGGAGTGAGGGTTGGTATGGCCGGGGGCGGTGGTTCCCCGGCGCGGGAGTGCGGCTCGGCCTGACCCGGCGCGCGAGTGCGGCGCGGTCTCGACCGGGGCGGCGTGAGCCCCCTGCTCCGATCGGGCCCCGCCCCCCAATCACCCCACCGCCCCACCCCCCGCGTCATAAGCCGCCCGATGCTTCTCGATCACCTCGGCGTGGTCCCCGGCCCAGTTCACCAGCTCCAGCACCGGCACCAGCAACCCGTGCCCCAGCTCCGTGAGCTCGTACTCAACCCGCGGCGGCACCTCGGCGTAGACCGTGCGCGAGATCAGCCCGTCGCGCTCCAACTGGCGCAGGTTCAGCGTCAGCATCCGCTGCGAGATGCCGCCGATCGCCGCCTGGAGGGCGCCGAAGCGGCGTGGGCCGCGGTTCAGGCTGCCGATGATCATCAGGCTCCACTTGTCGCCGATGCGGTCGAGCACGCCGCGGACGAACTGCCCCTCCGGGCCCACCTCCTGACAGGTCGCCGGCATTTCCAGCCTTGCCTCCGCCATCTGTCTCGCTCACGTTCCTTCCTTGTCCTGCTTGTCCTGGCCGGAACTCCGGCGCGACCTGGACGGTCACATCCGTGTGCCTGACCTCACCTCTATGTGCCTTTTGTAGAACTTTCAATAATCGCTCATCATGATGCCACGCACAAAAGGTAACCATCGAGCTTGAGGAGTATTCCATGGCCACGTTGCTGCGCATCGACGCCTCGCTGTTCCCCGATGAGGCCAGCGCCTCCCGGTCTGTCACCTCGGCCTTCACCGACGCCTGGCGCGCGGCCCATCCCGACGGCACCGTCGTCCACCGCGACCTCGCCGCCGACCCGCTGCCGCACCTGGACGTGCTCACCGTCTCCGCCGGCTTCGCCGACCCGTCCGCGCACAGCGAGGCCCAGGCCGCCGCGCACGCCGCCCGGCTGGCGCTGATCGAGGAGGCCGAAGCCGCCGACGCGATCGTGATCGGCGCGCCGATGTACAACTTCGGGCTCGCCTCCGGGCTGAAGGCGTGGCTCGACCACGTCATCCTGAACGGCCGCACCTCCGGTGAGGGCGCGCGCTCCCTGGCCGGCAAGCCCGTGGTGGTCGTCGCCTCGCGCGGCGGCTCCTACGAGCCCGGGACGCCGCGCGAGGGCATGGAGTACGTGAAGAACTACCTCGGCAGCGTCCTGTCCGAGCACCTGGGCATCACGCCGGAGTTCATCACCATCCAGCTCACGCTCGCCTCGGCCGTCCCGGCGATGGCCGACCTGATCCCGCTGGCCGAGCAGTCGCGCGCCGAAGCGCTGGAGCAGGCCGACGCCAAGGCCCGCGAGCTCGCGGCGCAGCTGTCAGGGGAGCCGGTCGCAGCCTGATGCGGTGACGACGCTCTCGGAGGCACACGCCGAGAGAACGATCATGAGTGCGGCTCTATCCAAGCGAGCCGCACTCATTGTTTTTCCTGCTCGTGCTCCGCCGTCCTTCGCTGCTGCCCCCCGCTGCTCCCCGCCACCACCCCGACTGTCCTTCCCCGCAGTCCTCTGCTGAACTGTGCGACAGAACCCCGTGACCGCGGTCACCACCCATCGCGCTCGCCGAATGTTGTTACTCGTGAGTAGCATGGTCGCAGAACCGTTCCGTGTGGAGGAGAGCCAACGTGCCTCAGACCCAGAGGGCCGTGCGACAAGTCGTGTTCGTCGACGGCGTCCGTACCCCGTTCGGCAAGGCGGGCCCCAAGGGCGTCTATGCCGAGACCAGGGCGGATGACCTGGTCATCCGCTGCATTCGCGAGCTGCTGCAGCGCAACCCGCAGCTGCCGCCCGAGCGGGTGGACGACGTGGCCATCGCCGCCACCACCCAGATCGGCGACCAGGGCCTGACCATGGGCCGGGTCGCGGGGCTGCTCGCGGGCCTGCCCAAGACCGTCCCCGGCTTCTCCATCGACCGCATGTGCGCCGGTGCGATGACCGCCGTGACCACCACCGCCGGCGGCATCGCCTTCGGCGCCTACGACGTGGTCGTCGCCGGCGGCGTGGAGCACATGGGCCGCCACCCGATGGGCGAGGGCGTGGACCCCAACCCGCGCATCGTCGCCGAGAAGCTGGTCGACCCCTCCGCGCTGGTCATGGGCTCCACCGCGGAGAACCTGCACGACCGCTACCCGGAGCTGACCAAGGAGCGCTGCGACGTCTTCGCCGCCGCGTCCCAGGAGAAGTACGCCAAGGCGCTGGCCGCCGGCAAGTTCCAGGACGTCCTGGTCCCGATGTCCGCCCGGCACGCCGAGAAGGGCTACGCCCTGGTCACCGCCGACGAGCCGCCGCGCCCCGGCACCACCGTGGACGACCTCGCCGCCCTCAAGACCCCCTTCCGCGTCCGCGGCCGGGTCACCGCGGGCAACGCCGCCGGCCTGAACGACGGCGCCACCGCGTGCCTGCTGGCCGCCGAGGACGTCGCCGAGGAGCTCGGCCTGCCGGTCCGCATGCGCCTGGTCTCCTACGCCTACGTCGGCGTCGAGCCCGAGGTCATGGGCATCGGCCCGGTCCCGGCGACCGAGAAGGCGCTGGCCAAGGCCGGTCTGACCATCGAGGACATCGGCCTGTTCGAGCTGAACGAGGCCTTCGCGGTGCAGGTCGTGGCCTTCCTGGAGCACTTCGGCATCGCCGACGACGACGAGCGCGTGAACCCCTTCGGCGGCGCCATCGCCATGGGCCACCCGCTGGCCTCCTCCGGCGTGCGGCTGATGACCCAGCTCGCGCAGCACTTCGAGGAGCACCCCGAGGTTCGCTACGGCCTGACCTCGATGTGCGTCGGCATCGGCATGGGCGGCACCGTCATCTGGGAGAACCCGCACTGGAACGGAGAGAGCAAGTGACTCAGGACCTCACCGCTCTGGCTACGGAACTCTTCCCGGACGAGGTGGTCACCAACGCGCCGGTCCAGTTCTTCGACCTGCCCGGGCACTCCGGCCGCTTCGCGCTGATCACGCTGGACAACGGCTTCGACCACACCAAGCCGAACACTTTCGGTCCCGGCGGCCTGGTGCGGCTGGGCCAGGCCATCGACCTGGTCGAGGCCGCGGCGGGGCGCAACGAGATCGTCGGCGTCGGCGTGACCGGCAAGCCGTTCATCTTCGCCGTCGGCGCCGACCTCAAGGGTGTCGAGGTCGTGAAGAACCGCGACCAGGCCCTGGCGATCGCCCAGGCCGGACACGACACCTTCAAGCGCCTGTCCGCGTTGTCAGTACCCTCCTTCGCCTTCGTCAACGGCGCGGCCATGGGCGGCGGCGTCGAGGTCGCGCTGGCCTGCACCTACCGCACCATCTCCTCCGGGGTGCCGGCGCTGGCCTTCCCCGAGTGCTTCCTCGGCCTGGTCCCCGGCTGGGGCGGCTGCACGCTGCTGCCCAAGCTGATCGGCCCGGACGCCGCGGTCACCGTCATCATCGAGAACGCGCTGTCGCAGAACCGGATGCTCAAGGGTCCGAAGGCCTTCGAGCTCGGCATCGCCGACGCGATGTTCGAGCCGGTGGCCTTCCTGGAGCAGTCGCTGGCCTGGGCCGAGAGCGTCATCAACGGCTCGCTCGTGGTCGAGCGCAAGCAGTTCAGCGCCGAGGACTACGCCGCCGCCGTGGCGCGTGGACGTCAGGTTGCTGATTCCAAGGTGCACGGCGCCGCCCCGGCTCCCTACCGCGCCCTGGACATCATCGAGAAGATGGCCACCGCTTCCAACGACGAGGGCTTCGCTCTCGAGGACGCGGCGCTCGCCGACCTGATCATGACCGACGAGCTGCGGGCCGGCCTGTACGCGTTCAACCTGAACCAGAAGCGCGCCAAGAAGCCCTTCGGCGCCCCGGACAAGGCGCTGGCGCGGCCGGTGACCAAGGTCGGCGTGGTCGGCGCGGGCCTGATGGCCTCGCAGTTCGCGCTGCTGTTCGTGCAGCGGCTGCAGGTGCCGGTCGTGATGACCGACATCGACCAGGCGCGCGTGGACAAGGGCGTCGGCTACGTGCACGAGCAGATCGGCATGCTCCAGCTCAAGGGCCGGCTCAACCAGGACCAGGCGAACCGTCTCAAGGCTCTGGTATCCGGTTCGCTGACCAAGGACGCGTTCGCCGACGCCGACCTGGTCATCGAGGCCGTCTTCGAGGAGATGTCGGTCAAGCAGCAGGTGTTCGCCGAGGTCGAGGCCGTGGTCCGCGAGGACTGCGTGCTGGCGACCAACACCTCCTCGCTGTCGGTGACCGAGATGGCCTCCAAGCTCGAGCACCCCGAGCGGGTCGTCGGCTTCCACTTCTTCAACCCGGTGGCCGTGCTGCCGCTGCTGGAGATCGTGCGCGCCGAGCAGACCGACGACGCCTCGCTGGCTACCGCGTTCGCGGTCGGCAAGACGCTGAAGAAGTCCTGCGTGCTGGTCAAGGACGCCCCGGCGTTCGTCGTGAACCGGCTGCTGACCCGCTTCCTCGGCGAGGTCACCGCGGCGGTGGACGAGGGCACGCCGATCGAGGTCGCCGACCGCGCCCTGGCGCCGCTGGGCCTGCCGATGTCGCCGTTCGTGCTGCTGGAGCTGGTCGGCCCGGCGGTGGCGCTGCACGTCGCCGAGACGCTGCACACCGCCTTCCCGGACCGCTTCCAGGTCTCGCCGAACCTGGCGAAGCTGGTCGCCGCCGGCAAGAAGGCGATCTACAGCTGGGACACCGGCGTGCCGGTCATCGACCCGGAGGTCCTGGAGCTGTTCCAGCCCGGTCCGTCCCCCTCGACGGAAGAGCAGGTCCGCGACCGCGCGCTGAAGGCGATGGCGCAGGAAATCGACCTGATGCTCAGCGAGGGCGTGGTCGGCGAGGCGCAGGACATCGACCTGTGCATGCTGCTCGGCGCCGGCTGGCCGTTCCATCTCGGCGGCATCACGCCGTACCTGGACCGGACCGGGGTGTCGGAGGCCGTCGCCGGCCACCGATTCCTGGCTCCGGGGGTGGCTTCCCTGCCGGAATAAGGGTACTTAATTAGTAGGCTGCCTCCGTCCCCCGCCGGACGGGGGCACGCCTTTTTCTCTCGTTTTCCTGACAAGTCCCTGAGCCAGCGTCCAGGCCCTGACATACCGCTCGTGTTCGGCGACGAGCGGAGCGAACAGTAGCTGCTCGGCCGCGCCGCGTACGCGCTCGGTCATCCGTTCGCCCACTTTCGCCCGCAATCGCCCCGCCGCCCGCCGTGCCGCCGGACGGCACACGAGATCCAGCAACGCCCCGCCGACGAGCGCGATGATCGCCACGAGAAGCGGGAACGGAATCGGGCCGGTATCGGGCAGGCTGGAGTCCTTGCCGCCACCGGAGGCCGCGTACGCGATCGCCCCGCCGGCTCCCACTAGCGCAGCCGTCAGCAGCATCCAGTGCACCACCTGCACGGCGGTCCACCAGCGAGGAACGAGCCGCGGCCCAACCTCCGTGCCGGACAACGTCGTGTCCAGAGTGTCGGACAGGCTCTTCACGCAGCGATCGCCGATGCGGCGCATCTCCTTGGCCCACGGCTGCGGCATCGCCTCGGCGAAGCGGTCCACGGCGTCGGCAACGGCGTGTTCGACGTCGCCGTACTGGATCGGCGGCGGTGCCGGCTCACCCGCAACCGCGCCGGACCAAGGGCTGTAGCGGGACTCGGTGTCGCCGCGCAGGCGTGATATCAGGGTTCTGACAGCATGCCGGACGGGCCAGCCGGTGACGACCGAGGCTCGGCGCCGGTACGTGGCGTCGATGAGGTCTGACAGGGCCTGCATGCTCGTGCTGTCGCCTATAGCTAGGAGCGTTGCGGATTTCGCTTGCGGCGAAAGGCTTTCCGGAACGCTGCCGTCGCGCGGCGCGAGTTCGGCGGCGATCAGGGTGGCGGCCCGGTCGACGTCCGCCTCGCTGCGCATGAGAGCGGCCTGCTTGCGGCGAACGCTGGACGCGATCAGCTCCCTGAGTTGCTGAAGTCCCTCCCCGGTGCGCGTCGACGTCACCAGGATCGGCACGTCGCCGAGCCCTGATTCAGTCATGATCCTGCTCAGGTCGGCGGCACAGGCTCGGATGTCCGCCGCGCTCAGTTCGTCGCTCTTGTTCAGGACGACGACCAGCGTCTCCTGGTGGTGATTCAGGTGGCGGAGGTAGCGCTCGTGCCACGAGGCGTCGGCGTACTTCTGCGGGTCGGTGACGAACAACAGCAGGTCGGCGGCAGCGGTCGCCCGGTCGGTCTCGTCCCGGTGCGCCCGCACGGCGGAGTCGTGGTCGGGCAGGTCGATCAGCACCAGCGGCGCGAGTTCGGGCTCAGCGGTCCGGTTCGCGCCGTCGAGCAGCGAGCCTCGCAGGATTCTGTTATTCGAGGCAACGCCGATCCGGTCCAGCAGTGCGGTGGACGCCTCGGCGTGCGCTGGGTCCCAGATGCACGCCAGGCCGGTGGTCGTAGTGGGCCGGATCGCACCGACTGGCGCCAGCTCGAAGCGAATCAGAGCATTGAAAAGCGAAGACTTGCCACTCCCCGTCGCGCCGGCGATGGCGGTGACGACGTGGTCGGGGGACAGCGCGATGCGCTCGTGCACCCGGCGCAGGATGCGGTCGGCCTCCTGGGCGGTGAAGTCCGACAGCCGGCCGTCGGTCTCCTTCAGCAGCGTCTCGAGCCTGCCCAGCCGTCCGGTGAGCACCCGCGACCCGCCGCCACCCATCGGCAGCGGCACGGTGACGGCCCACGGGGAGGAGCCGACCGGCTGGTCGACGGCGGCGCCCTGCTCGGTGTTGACGTCCATGTCAGTCTTCCTCGTTCCGGGCCCGAGCCACCGCCGCGCGGGCCTCGGCGAGAGCCTGGGCCTGGCGGGGGTCGAGGGGGTAGGCGGCCAGCTGGGCGCGGTGCGGTTCGCAGGCGCGGTCCAGGAGGCGCGCGTTGCCGTCTTTCAGGGCGGTGGTGGCGGTCGTCAGGAGGCGGTCGGCGTGCTCGTGGCCGAACATCGTGCGCAGCAGACCGAGCGCGGCAGACGCGGCCAAATCTTCGCCTTCCTCTTCCCCCGCACTTCCACCGCCGGTCCCGCTTCCGGCGAGCGCCGCAACGCCCAGCACCAAAGCCGCGCTGCGAATGTGCGCACCGGCGGGCCCAATCGTGCGCGTGGTCCGCCGCGAATGCGCCTGATCGAGAATCACCGCCGGCAGATGATCGAGCCATTCCGCAGCAGCCCGCGCCGGATCAGTGGCCCGCCGCGTCGCCTCATCGATCTGCCCCGGCTCCGGCGCCCCCGGCGTCAACTCCCACTGATCAACAGTCTTCCGCGCAGCCCGCTCCAACGCAGCGCGATACCCCCGCGCAACAGCCTCCACAAGCGCCGCCCGCAACGGCGCGGTAGCAGCATCATGCGCCGTCGGATTATGAAAGCGCGCACTCCAATCCGCCTCAGCCCGCCGCCGCCTCCGACTCTTCCGCCCGCCCCCATCCTCCGCCCCGAACAGAGCACTGACACGCCCCGAACCCAACAGCTCCTGCCACCGAATCCGCACCTCACCCCCCAACAACTCCCCACCATCCACACACCCCCGAAACCTCACCCGTTCAGCGGTATGCACCCTCTCCAAACCCTGATGCAATACCTGTAGAGCAAGCCGCTGCCCCTCCCAAGCATCAGCAAGCTCCCCCACCAGCCTCTCCACGGAATCGAGCCGCCCGGCCACCCCGAGCATCCCGATCCGCACCCGCCCCGCGGTGTCCGCCCCCGCCTCCCTGAGCCACCCCAGCAGCCCCGCCACCGCCACTCCCGGCACCAGCGGGGCAGCGCCCCCGATCCCGAACGCAGCGCGAGAGTCGGAGTCAGAGTCAGAGCTGGACTCAGACACTTCCGCCGCAAACGCCGACTCCGAGCCAGAGCCAGCCTCCGACTCCGAGCCAGCCTCCGACTCAGAGCCAAACTCAGCCCTCGAACCAGCCTCAGACTCCAACTCCGAGCCCGAATCCGACCCAGAGCCGGACTCAGCCCTCGAACCAGCTCCAGACTCCGACCCTGATCCTGAACTCGGCCCAGAGCCGGACTCAGCCCTCGAACCAGCTCCAGACTCCGACCCTGATCCTGAACTCGGCCCAGAGCCGGACTCAGCCCTCGAACCAGCTCCAGACTCCGACCCTGATCCTGAACTCGGCCCAGAGCCGGACTCAGCCCTCGAACCAGCCCCAGACTCCGACCCCGATCCTGAATCCAACCCAGAGCCGGACTCACCCACCCCAATCTCCAACCCCGTCCCCCCGGCAGGCTCCCCCGCGCACCCGAGCCCGCCGTCTCCATAGCCGCCCGCGCCCGAGGCACCGCCCCCACCCTTAGCCCCGCTCTCACCCTGCCCTCCGTCCACACCGAGAGCACCGCTGTCGCCAAGGAACGCGCCCCGGGCCCGGGCACCCCCCAAGCCAGCATCCACACCCGCCCCACCGCCAGGCTCCGCAGCAGCCTGGTCCGGTATCTCGCTCTGTGCCGCACCTGCACCTAGCTCCGCGGCCTGATCCGGTATCTCGCTCTGTGCCTCGCGTTGCTGCTCCTCGACGGCACCGGAAGCCTCGGCCTGCGCCGCACCTGTAACTTGCTCCGCGGCCTGGTCCGAAACAGCGCCCTGCGTCGCGTGTGCACCATGCTCCGCGGTTTGCCCCGACTCCTCGCCCTGCGCCGCATCTGCAGCTTGTTCTGCGGCCCGGGCCGGTATCTCACTTTGCGCCGCGGCTTGCTTAGCGGCTGCGCCGGACTCCTCGCCCCGCGCCGCATCTGCAGATTGTTCAGCGGCTGGGCCCGAAATATTGCCGTGTGCCGCGCCTGCAGTCTGGTCCGAATCGTTGCCCGGCGCCGTGCGTGCGCTGTGTTCTTCGGCCTCGGTCGACTCTTCGCCTTGCGCGACCGGAGTTTCGCCAGTGCCGTGCGCGCCGCTCTGCACTCCATCGGCTTCGCCCTTGCCGCCAACCTCCTCCACCACGAAGAAGGGAACTGCCCCGAGCCCATTCACTCGCAGCAACTCGACAAAGGCTCCGGCAACCTCGTCCACGGCCTCCGCCGTGACGCGGTCCAGCACCACGACGACTGGAACGCCCCAGCCACCGACCCGTCGCAGAACGCGCCATACGGCTGCATCCGCATACCGTTCTGCGCTCACGACGACCACCACGACGTCCGCGGCACCGAGGACCGCCACGTCGCCATCAACCGTGTCCACTACCGCAACACCACGAGGGAGGGAGGGGGAGGGGAGGGGGGAAGACAACAGAGAAGCAAGCTCCGCGCCCACCCGCGCACCCAGCCCCGGCTCAGCGCGCTCTCGGCGCTCCCCATCACGCCCCGCCGCGAGCTGCGACGCCTCCGCCGGTGTCGACGCTGCTGCTGACACCGGGTCGTGGGCTGTCGACGCTTCGGGCATCGGCTCGGAGATTGCCGGTGTGTCGGGCGTCGGGTCGAGGGCTGCCTGTGTGTCGGGCATCGGCTCGCCCGGCGCTGGCTCGAGGGCGGTCGGGTCACCCGGCGCTGGCTCGTGAGATGCCGGCGCGTCGGACGTCGGCTCGGCGGCAATCGGCTCCTCGGGCACAGGCTCGTGAGGCGCCGGCGCCTCGGGCGTTGGCTCGTCGCGCGCTGGTGCGCCAGTCGGCATCAGCTCATCGGCTGGCGCCGGTCCGGGCGCATCGGTGTCTTGCGTTGCGTCGGGCATCGGCATCGCCAGCCCAGCGCTCGCAGCATCTTCAGTCGCGGACTGCGGCTCGGGACCTGCGATATCCGCCGGGTGGCACACCAACACCGGTGTCCGCGTCGTCGGGCGCAGTGGGCCTGTTGCCGAGAGGGTGGCGCCGGCTAGGGCGTTCAGGAGTGTTGATTTGCCGACGCCGGTTGGGCCTGCCAGGGCGCAGAGGAGGGGGGCGTTGGGGGTGCGGAGTCTGGGGAGGATTGCTGTGGTGAGGGTGTGCTCGATCTCGGTGCGGGCGCGGCGTGCCGGCTCGGCGGTGGGGAGATCTAGGGGGAGGGTGAGGGCGGTGACCGCGGACAGGAGTGCCGTCGTTGCCTCTATGAGGGCTTTCGGCGGCTGCTCGTCGGGGTTGGTGCCGCCGGTCGCCGTGTTGTCTGTGACCGCCACAGCGCGAAGCATGCCGGAAGGTGGGCGTGCGGGGAACCTGGTTGGCGAAATCGCGTTCGGAGTGGGGTGGGGGCACAAGTTCACAAAGGGGGGTGGTGGCTGGGGGCGCGGGTGCGGTCAGCGGTGCGGGGTGCCTGGTTCGGCGGTGCGCAATGCTGTGAGTCGCAGCTCCAGGCCGTCGAGGACGGCGGTGAGGCCGACTTCGAAGGCTCGGTCGTCGATCTCGCGCTGGTGCTCGGCGAGCAGGTGCGCCTGGTCCAGGTGCGGGTAGAGGCCTGCGTAGACCGAGGCGTCGGCGGGGAAGCTGGCGGCGAACGAGCCCAGCGCCGAGCCGATCACCAGTGAGCGCATCAGGGCGCCGATGCTGGTTGCCTCGCGACGCGGCCAGCCGGCGTCGACCAGGCCGCCGAAGACCGCGTCGGCGATGTGCAGCTGCGCGGGACGACGGCCCGAGCCGCGTGCCAGGGCGGGTACCACGTTCGGGTGAGCCGCCAGCACCTCACGATACGAACGTGCCCACGTCGCGAGCGCACCACGCCAGGGAGGAAGCTCGTGAAGTGGCTCCTCAAGTGGCTCCTCAGCAGATGGAGATGGAGATGGAGATGGAGTTCGAGCGTCGGCGCCGGCTTTGAGGCTCGCGGCAGGCTCTGTGGCCGCAGCGCCCCTGGCGCGCCGGGCGCCCGTAGCATCGCTCACGCCCGCGGCACCACCCTCCACGCCGCCCGCGCCCGCGCGACGAGCGCCTGCGCTACCAGCGCCTGCGCCAGCGCCACCCGCGCCAGCACTACCCGCGCCTGCGCTACCAGCGCCAGCAGCACCCGCGCCACCAGCGCCGTCAAGGCCCGCGCCGCCACCCCCCAACCCCGCGAAAGCGGAAACATCCACCCCCGCGACCACGCTGTCGACCACCGCGTCGATGAGTTCGTCCTTGGTGGCGACGTGGTTGTACAGGCTGGGGCCGCTCACGCCTAGCTCGGCGGCGAGGCGGCGGGTGGACAGGGCCTCGAGTCCTTCGGCGTCGACCAGGGCCAGGGCTGCGGCGATGATGCCGGCGCGGCTGAGCAGGGGTGTTCGCGGGCGGGCCATGCGCGTCTCCTTCTGCTGCTGCTGGGCGGGTGGGGCTGAGAGGCCAGTAAATCCTGGGGGGAAACCTTGCGTCGCTAGTTTCGCCCGACTACGTTCAAGAAAACTCCCGGCGCTAGTTTCTGCAACCCCCGAGGTGTGCGATGGACTTGTCCCTCAGCGACGAGCACGAGGCGATTCGTGGCCTGGCCGCCGACTTCGCTGATCGCGAGTTGGTTCCGCATGCCGCGGCGTGGGATCGGGCCGAGTCGGTGGATCGGTCCGTCGTCAAGCGGCTCGGTGACCTGGGCTTCCTCGGCATGACGATCCCTGAGGAGTACGGCGGCTCCGAGGGCGATCACCTGTCCTACTGCCTCGTCATGGAGGAGTTGGGGCGCGGGGACACGGCCGTGCGCGGCATTGTCTCGGTCTCGCTCGGCCTGGTCACCAAGCCGCTACTGGCCTACGGGACCGAGGACCAGAAGCGCCGCTGGATCCCCAAGCTCACCGCTGGCGACGCCCTCGGCTGCTTCGGCCTCACCGAGCCCGGCAACGGCTCCGACGCCGGCCACCTCAAAACCAAAGCCGTCCGCGACGAGAAGACCGGCGACTGGCTCCTCACCGGCTCGAAGCTCTTCATCACCAACGGCACCTGGGCCGACCTCGCCCTGATCTTCGCCCGCACCGGCGCCAAAGACGGCGCGCCCGACGACGGCCCGCGCGGCATCACCGCCTTCCTCGTCCCCACCGACACCCCCGGCTTCCAGGCACGCGAAATCAAGGGCAAGCTCGGGCTGCGCGGGCAGGCGACCGCCGAGCTCATCCTCGATGAGGTCCGCGTCCCCGACGACGCCCGGCTCGGCGAGATCGGGCAGGGCTTCAAGATCGCGATGTCGACGCTCGACAAGGGCCGCATGTCGGTCGCCGCCGGCTGCGTCGGGCTGATCCAGGCCTGCCTCGACGCCTCCGTCGGTTACGCCGCCGAGCGCGACCAGTTCGGCAAGCCGATCGCGAACTACCAGCTCGTCCAGGAGATGCTCGCCGACATCTCGGTCGACCTGGACGCCGGCCGGCTGCTCGTCTGGCGCGTCGCCGACCTCATCGAGCGCGGCCTGCCGTATGCCACCGCCGCCTCCACCGCGAAGCTCTTCTGCTCCGAGGCCGCCGTCCGCGCCGCCAACAACGCGATCCAGGTCTTCGGCGGCTACGGCTACATCGACGAGTACCCGGTCGGCAAATACCTGCGCGATGCCAGAGTCCTGACTCTCTACGAAGGCACGTCCCAGATCCAGAAGCTGCTGCTCGGCCGCGCCCTGACCGGCGTCAGCGCTTTCTGAAACCATGAAGACACCGACCGCCCGAAGTTCAGGAAGCGAGCACGCATGACCTCCCTCTCGCTGGCCAGCATCCTCGCCGAACCCGCCTGGCGCCGCCCCGACAGCGTCGCGCTGATCGAGGGCGACCGCCGCTACACCTTCGCAGAGCTCTGGGACCAGGTCCTCCGCCAAGCCGGCGCGCTCGTCGAGCAGGGCGTGCGCCCCGGCGACAAGGTCGCGCTGATGTGTCCGAACACCGCCGAATTCCCGCGCGCCTACTACGCGATCCTCGCCGCGGGCGGCGTCGTCGTCCCCGTGCATCTGCTGCTCACCGCCGACGAGGCCGAGACCGTGCTGCGCGACAGCGGCGCCAGCCTCGTCATCGCCCACGCGATGTGTGCCGAGACCGCGGCGAAAGCCGCCGAGAACATCGGCGTGAAGCTGCTCACCGCAGGCTCCGGCGGCGGTCTGGAGGAGCTCACCGAGCAAGCGACCCCGCTCGCCACCTTCCTCACTCGCAAGCCCGAGGACCCGGCGGTCATCTTCTACACGTCCGGCACCACCGGCACGCCCAAAGGCGCCGTCCTGTCTCACCTCAACCTGGTGCTGAACGCCACCACCGACGCCTACGACGCCCGCGACGACATCCGACGCGACGATATCGTCCTGGCCTCTCTGCCGCTGTTCCACACCTTCGGCCAGACCGTCAGCATGAACGCCTCCTGGCGCCTGGGGAACACCGTCGTCCTGTTGCCCCGCTTCGATCCCGACGCCGCCATCGCGCTGATGGTCCAGGAGCGCGTCACCACCTTCCACGGCGTCCCGACGATGTACGTCACGCTCATCGAGGCGGCGGCGCGCGCCGAGCGGATGCCGACGCTGCGCCGCTGCGTCTCCGGCGGCGCCTCGCTCCCGGTGCCGGTGCTGGAACGCTTCGAGGCGGCCTTCGGCGCCAAGGTGCTCGAGGGCTACGGCCTGTCCGAGACCTCGCCGGTGGCCTCGGTGAACCAGCTCTCGATCGGCACGCGCGCCGGGACGGTCGGCCATCCGCTGTGGGGCGTGGACGTCGAGATCGCCGACCCCGACGTCCCCGAGGCCATCAGGCTGCTGCCGCGCGGCGAACTCGGCGAGATCGTGATCCGCGGCCACAACGTCTTCACCGGCTACCTCGGCCGCCCCGAGGCCACCGCGGCCGCGGTCGTCGACGGCTGGTTCCGCACCGGCGACCTGGGACGCCGCGACGCCGAGGGCTTCATCTCGATCGTCGACCGCACCAAGGACCTGATCATCCGCGGCGGCTTCAACGTCTACCCCCGCGAAGTCGAGGACGCGCTGCTGCGCATGCCCGGTCTGACCGAGGTCGCCGTCATCGGCGTGCCCGACGACGTCCACGGCGAGGAGATCGTGGCGGTCGTCGTAGCCGGGGACGCCGTGCCCCCGGCCGAGGAGATCCTCGCCTACGGCAACGAACACCTCGGACGCCACAAGTACCCGCGCCGGGTGGAGTTCGTCGACGCGCTGCCGCTGGGTCCCAGCCACAAGGTGCTCAAGCGCGAGCTGCGCGACCGCTTCGGCAAGCCTAGGGACTGACCGCGAGGACCAGATATCCGGCGCACAGCACCAGGTGTGCGCCGCCCTGAACCAGCGTCGCCCGGCCGCGCACGAACGTCAGCGTCCCGACCGCGACGGTCATCGCCAGCAACACCATGTGGCTGGCGTCCAGGCCCAGCAGCAGCGGCGTGGACAGCCACACGGTCGCCACGGCGATCGCCGGGATCGTCAGCCCGATGCTCGCCATCGCCGACCCCAGCGCCAGGTTCAAGCTGGTCTGCACCTCGTCCCGCTGCGCCGCCCGCACCGCCGCGATCGCCTCCGGCAGCAGCACCATCAGCGCGATCACGACGCCGACCACCGAGGCCGGCAGCCCGGCCCGGTCCACGCCGCGCTCGATGGTCGGCGACACGCCCTTGCCCAGGCCGACCACCGCGACCAGGGCGAGCACGAGCAGGCCCAGGCTGATCAGGGCTTGGCGCGCGGTCGGGCGCTCGCCTTCATAGCCGTCCTCGTCGAAGCCGGTGTCGTTCTCGAAACCGGTGTCACTCTCAAAGCCTGCATCGCTGTCAGAGCCAGAGCCAGCTCCGCCGCCATCCCTGCCGACCGGCAGATAGTCGGGCCGATGCCGCACCGTCAGGGCGCTGATGAACAGCCCGTACACCGCGATCGAAGCCAGCGCCGCGAACGTCAGCTGCGTGTCGTTGAACTCCGGACCGGGCTGCGAGGTGGTGAACGTCGGCAGCACCAGCGTCAGCCCGGCCAGGGTGATGATCGCGCCGAACACCGTCGAGGTCCCGTCGGCGTTGAACAGCGCGAGCCCGCGCTTGAGCGCCCCGAGCAGCAGGCACAGGCCCGCGATGCCGTTGCAGGTGATCATCACCGCCGCGAACACCGTGTCCCGGGCCAGTCCCGCGCCCTTGGCGCCCTTCGCCGACATCATGGTGATGATCAGCGCCACCTCGATGACCGTCACCGCGACCGCCAGCACCAGCGAGCCGAAGGGCTCCCCGACCCGGTGCGCCACCACCTCCGCGTGGTGCACCGCCGCCAGCACCGCACCGAACAGCAGCGCCGCGATGACCGCCACCACCCACGGCGGCATGTCGCGCCCCCACGTGAACGCCAGCAGCACGCCGGCCAGCACCGGGACGGCGTTGGACCACACGGCCCAGGCGGGAAGGCGCTGCTCGGCTGAGGTGCTCATCGCAGGCCACGATCAGGCAGCGGCGCGGGTCGGGCCAACTCCACTCGTCCGAATGGGGGAGGGGCGCGCACGGCAGACTTCGCCGTGCGCGCCCCTCGCCGTCGAACGCTTGATCAGAGGCTGCGCAGGAGGCTACTCAGGAGGCTGTGAAGGGTCTACGAAGCCCGCACACCGTGCAGCGCGGCATAAGCCCCGTCCCGCGCCACCAACTCCTCGTGCGTCCCCGTCTCCACGATCCGGCCGCCCTCCATCACCACGATCCGGTCGGCGTTGCGCACCGTGGACAGCCGGTGCGCCACGACGAACGTCGTGCGTCCGCTGACCAGCCGGCCCAGCGCCTCCTGGATCAGCCGCTCGGACTGGGTGTCCAGCGCCGAGGTGGCCTCGTCGAGAATCAGGACCCTGGGATCGCGCACCAACGCCCGCGCGATCGCCAGCCGCTGCTTCTGCCCGCCGGACATCCGCGCGCCCTTCTCCCCGACCCGGGTGTCCAGACCCTCGGGCAGCCGATCGACGAACTCCAGCGCGTTCGCGTCGCGCAGCGCCGTGCGCAGCTCCTCGTCGTCCACGCCGGTCAGGCCGTAGAGCACGTTGTCCCGGATCGTCCCGTCGAACAGCGTCGTCTCCTGCGGCACGATCGACAGGTGCTTGCGGTACGTCCGCAGGTCCAGCCCGGCCATGTCGCGGCCGTCCAGCAGGATGTGCCCGGCGGTCGGCCGGATGAAGCCGATGACCAGGTTCAGCACCGTGGACTTGCCCGCCCCGGAGGCTCCCACGAAGGCGACGGTCTCCCCGGGCCGGACCACCAGATCGAAGTCCGCGACCGAGGGCCGGTCGGCGTCCGGGTACTCGAACCGCAAGCCCTCGAACTGGAATTCGCCGCGCACCGCCTCGACGGCCTCGCGGCCCTCGTTCTCCTCGATGTCCGGCGCCTGAAGGACTTCGCCGACCGAGCGCACCGAGGCGAGCCCCCGGGTGATGACCGGCGTCAGGTTCATCAGCGCGGTCACCGAGCCGACCAGTGTCGTGAAGAACGCGCTGAGCATCACCACGTCGCCGGGGGAGGTGCCCAGCGCTCCGGTGTACGCGGCCCAGGCGGCTCCCGTCAGGCACGCGACGCCCATGAAGTTCAACGCGATCCACGCCATCGCGCCGAACGTGCCGTTGATGAGGTCCAGACGCAGCCCGGCGGCCAGCACACGGCGCAGCGTGCCGTCGACCCGCTTGTAGGCGTCGCGCTCCAGACCGTGCGCGCGGGTGATGGGGATCAGATTCGTCATCTCGACGACCCTTGACGACAAATGCTCCACTTCCGCACGGAAGGACTCATTGTCCTGTTTCATCGGCTTGCGCAGCGCCATCGCCAGCAGCACCGTCACCGGCACCAGAGCGGCGAACACCGGCAGCCAGACCGGGTCGCGGAAGGCGATGATGACCGTCGCGCCGACCATCGTCACCAGCGCGCCGATGCCGGTGTCGGAGGTCTGCTGCGCGGCCTGCTCGATGGCCTCGACGTCCCGGATCACCTTGGCCTGCAACACACCGGCGCTGACCCGCGCGTGGTAGCCGATGGTGAGGTGTTGCAGCCGCCAGACCAGCGCCGAGCGGAGTCGGACGCCCATCCGCCGGATCGAGTGGCTGAAGCAGCGGACGTACAGAAGATGTCCCGGAAGGTTGAACAGGAGAAGGACGAGAAGAATGCCCGAATCGATCCAGAGGCCGGATATCGGGCGGTGTTTGACCACGATGTCGATGACGTCCGCCGTCACCAACGGAAGCAGAAAAGTGGGGCTGTGCTTGACGAAATAGGCCAGGACGCCGAGAGCCAGCCGGCCTCGGTCCTCCCGGAAGAGGTAGGCGAGCGTGCGGATCGGGTGCTCGCCGCGGTAGTGGTGGTCGAGGGGATCGGCGGATGGCAAAGCCATGGACGCACTCCGCGAATACTGGCGGGCGGACGGGATATACGGATCAAGTCTTTCAGAGCGCGTCGAGCCTTGTCAGCCGGGTTCCAGCCCGCGAGCGCACCGCTCGGGCGTTGTCTCATGCCCGCCGACTTTGCCGGGACTTTCTGGTCCGCCTCCCCCTTAGGGGGCTATGGTGTTGCCGACCTTTCGGTGAAGCGGAGGCTACAAACATGGTGACGTCGCCCAAGGAAGCGGCACATCGCGCGCCCAAGAAGTACGTTCCGGTTTCCCGGACCGCGATGACGGTGACGCTGGCGACGGCGGCTGCGGGCTCGGTGGCTCTGCTGCCGACCGCTGAGGCCGACCCGAATGCGAACATCAATGACGTGAAGGCTCAGGTGGACAAGCTCCACCAGGAGGCCGAGCAGGCGTCGGAGGCCTACAACGAGGCCAACACGAGCCTGTCGGACCTGCAGCACAAAGTGGACCAGCTGCAGTCCCGCATCACGGCCGAGCAGGGTTCGCTGGACTCGGCGCGCGGTGCGCTGGGCGGACTGGCGGCCGCGCAGTACGAGTCCGGAGGTATCGACAGCGCTCTGCAACTGATGCTGACGCAGTCGCCGGACCAGTACCTGCAGCAGGCGACGTCGCTGGCTCAGGTGACCGACTCCAAGAAGGCCACCATGAGCAGCGCCGCGGAGATCCAGCGGCAGCTGAACCAGGACAAGGCCAGCGCGAGCGACGAGCTGGCGATGCTGGCCAAGACCCGGACCGTGATGGGGCAGCAGAAGGCGGACATCGACGCCAAGGAGAAGCAGGCGAAAGACCTGCTGAACCAGCTCACCGCCACCCAGCGCGCGCAGTACAACCGCATGGTGTCCAACAGCAACAGCGGCGTGTCCAAGAGCACCATCAGCAACCTGCCTGTCCCCACCGACGCCCGCGCGGCGATAGCCGTGGCGTTCGCCAAGGCGCAGGTCGGCAAGCCCTATATCTGGGCCGCCGCCGGACCGAACGCCTACGACTGCTCCGGCCTGACGATGGCCGCCTGGGGCAAGGCCGGCGTGGCGATGGCGCACGGTTCGCGCGACCAGTACGCCGCGTTCCCGAAGGTCTCCAAGTCCCAGCTCCAGCCGGGCGACCTGGTCCTGTTCTACTCGGACATGCACCACATCGGCATCTACGTCGGCGACGGCATGGTGATCCACGCCGGAAACCCGGCCTCCGGGGTCCAGTACATCCCGATGAACGAGATGCCCGCTGTGGGTTTCGTGCGTCCGTAAGGGTTTTCGCGGTTCTGCGCGATCGACGGCAACAGCGGGCCGGCTCCGATGCCTACGGAGCCGGCCCGCGTCGCGTTTCTCAGAGCTCTGTCTTGGGTGCCCTACAGGCCTAGGATGCCTTGTGTGCCTTGGGTTCCGCCTCGCGCACCGCGATCCACTCGTCCCGCAGGATGCCCCAGATCTGCGCGTCCTGCCGCTCGCCCCGGTAGGGATAGCTCGAGCGGAGGATCCCCTCGGCCGTCATCCCCACTCGCTTGGCGACTGCCCAGCTGCGTTCGTTGCGCGGGTCGCAGTGCCATTCGGCGCGCGCCAGGCCGCGCTCGAGCAGCGCGTGGTCGAGCAGCAGCCGGACGGCGGCGGTGATCAGGCCGCGGCCCTGGCCGGCCGGCTCGGTCCAGACGCCGATCTCGCAGTTGCCGCTCTTGGCGTCGAAGGTCGGGTACATGCAGCCGCCGACCAGCGTGCCGCGGTCCCAGATGCCGAACAGCCGGCCGGCGTCGGCGGCCTGCCTGTCGGCGTAGCGCTGGAGCGTGGCGCGGGCGCCGTCCAGGTCCGGGGAGGCGGCGGCGAAACCGATCCAGCGGTCCAACTGTTCGCGGGCGCGCTCGATGTGGGCGAAGAACTCCTCGGTCTGCCACACCTCCAAGGGGCGCAGCTCGGCGTCGTCGGTGAGCGGTATCGCGAACACGGCACTCCTCCAGGCGGTGGGAGGCGCGCGGCGGGGCGGCCTCATCAGGAGCGTACCGACCTTGCTCCCCTTACGGCGGCGGCGCCGATCCGCTGCCGATCAAGATTTGGTGACGGTCAGGTTTTGGTGACGGTCACCACGTCACTGGTGGTGGATGCCGAGTTCACCGTGATCGTCACCCCGGCGGCGGTGTCGTGGAACGTCTGGCCGGGCTCGTAGGCGCCCCAGTCCACGGCCTCGTTGCAGGCGGTCGTCGTCGGGGTGTGCGGCGAGGAGTTCTGCACCCGGATCGGGCCGCTGCCGCTGATGGTCGCGGAGTTCACCTTGTAGATCACGACCCCGCTCTTGCAGAGCCCTTTGTCGACGCCGTAAGGGCGGCGCGACTCCGCGACGACCGCCGTCGTCTGCCCGGTCCGCACCACCGCGATCTTCGTCCCGCCGAGGGACTCGACCTGCTTCAGCCGCACCGCGAACGTCCCCGGCGCGTCCAGGCACGCGACCTGGGAGTTGGCGAGCCAGCCGATCTTCCAGTCCTCCCACCCGAAGTGGTGCGGCGCGTCGCCGATGATGTTGCCCATGACGTCGAACCCGCCGACCCAGTGGTGCACGTCGGAGTCGGTGAACGAGTACAGGTCGGGCAGCCCGAAGGTGTGGCTGGTCTCGTGCACCAGGACCTTCGGTCCCCAGACGTACATGTCCTGCCCGAGGGTGACGCCCCACTTCACCTCTTTGCCGTGCACGATCAGGTTCGGCTGCTTCGGGTCGAAGACGTAGGCGGGGGAGAAGGTGATCGCCGTGGCGTTCTTCGGCGGGACGATGTAGATGAGGTCGAACTTCGACAGGTCCACGTACTGCGCCGCCAACTCCCCGGCCTGCTTGACGTACAGCGCCTGCTGCGGCCAGCTGATCCCGCGCTCGAAGTCGTAGGACGCCGAGTCCTGCGGCATGTGCAGCCAGTGCCTCACCGGGGTGATGCTCAGGTCCACGGCGCCGGCGGAGAACTGCGTCATCAGGTCGTGCGCCGGAGCCAGGAACTTGTAGTAGGCGTCCGTGGAGTCCATGGCCGGCGCGTCGGGGAAGTCGACGAACAGCATCGCGGCCTTCTTCGTGCCCTGTGGCCGTTCGAACTGGTGGTAGTCGGTGGTCTCGCCCTCGCCGGTCCAGCCGCTGGGGTTCGGCAGCGCGCACTGCGTGCTCGGGGCGCGCTTGTCGGCCTGGACCGGTCCGGCGCCGAGCAGCGGCACGAGGGTGCTCACCAGTGCTATCGCGCAGGCCAGGCGGGTCACCCTGGTCACCCTGGTCACCCTGGTCAGGCCGGCCAGGCGGAGCGCTCGCCGGGAGCCGAACCGGCGGGGGAGCGTGCGCATGCGGGTCCTTCCGTCTGGACTGGGTGACCGGACCAGAACTGCCCGGAGGAGACCGATGCACACCTCGGTTCCTCCTCCTGGCGACCGCTGATCCTCCAAAGGAGGGAACGGAGGTCTAACCGGTGGCCCACTGGTGAGCGCGAACGCTTCTCCGTTCGGCATCTGGGACAGCCGCCGGTCGGTGCGCTGCGGTAAGGGATAGCCTGCCCGCATGCTCAACACGCACCGCCTCCGCATTCTGGCCGAGATCCACCGGTCGGGAAGCATCGCGGGGGCGGCGCGCGAGCTGAAGCTGTCGCCGTCGGCGGTGTCGCACCAGCTGTCGCAGCTGGAGAAGGAAGCCGGGGTCAGCCTGGTCGAGCGCGGGGCGCAGAGCCTGCGGCTGACCGCCGCCGGGCGCCGGCTCTCGCTGCGCGGCCAGGAGATCCTGGCGCTGCTCGACGCCGCCGAGAAGGACCTGATGGCGCACTCCCGCGCCGACACCGGCCACCTGTGCATCGGCTACTTCGCCTCGGCGGGCCGCCGCCTGGTCCCGCAGGCGCTGTCGCGCTTCGCGCGCCGGTACCCGGCGGTGGAGCTGGACCTGGTCGAGGGGCAGCCGCACGAGCTGGCGCCGGCCGTGCAGCAGGGCGAGATCGACGTGCTGGTGATGTTCGAACACGCGCTGGACCCGTGGAGCCCGCCGGAGGGCGTGGAGGTGCGCGAGCTGTTCAACGACCCGCAGCTGCTGGTGGTGCCGACGGGGCACCCCGCGGGGCGGCGCGGGCAGGTGCGGCTGGACGAGCTCGCCGGGGAGCAGTGGATCACCAGCTTCGGGACCGGGTCGCCGGTGCTGTCGGTGCTGGAGCGGGCGTGCGCGCTGGAGGGGTTCGTGCCGACCATCCGGTGCCGCAGCGATCACTATGAGGTGATCACGGGGCTGGTGCGCGCCGGGCTCGGCATCGCGCTGATCCCGAGCCTGGGGATCAGCGACACGAGCGGGGTGGAGACCACGCGCATCTCCGGGCCGCGGCTGTACCGGAAGATAGGTGTCGCCTCGCGGCCGACGAATCCGAACCCGGTGCTGGCTTCGTTCCTGGCGTATCTGGCTTCGACGGCAGCGAATCTGCGCGCCGGGCACTGAATCTTCTGCCTCCCGTGCAACCACCGGTCCTCTCTGCGACTTGAGACAGTGACGGACCGGCCGGACGACGGGAGTGGAACCAGGGTGGCCCACGACACGACAGAACGTTTACGAGGGTTCGAGGAGTTCGTAGCCACACGCTCGCAATCCCTGATGCGCACGGCTTTTTTGCTCGTCGGTACCCGGGAGGGCGCCGAGGACTTGGTGCAGTCGGCGCTGGAGAAGACCTTTCCGCGCTGGTCGCGGGTTCGGCGGATGGATACGCCTGAGGCGTATGTGCGGCGGATCGTCGTCAACAACGCGCATGCTGCGTGGCGCTCGGCGAAGCGGCTGCCGACGGTGGAGTTGCCTGGCGGATCCGACAGCCCGGCGCTTGCCGCTGCTTCCGTTGCGACTGCTGCCGGTGACCATGCCGAGGACGTCACGCTGCGGGACAGCTTGCTGCGTGCGCTCGACGAGTTGCCGCACGGGATGCGGACGATCGTCGTCCTGCGGTACTGGGAGGAGCTGAGCGTGCAGGAGGTCGCTGAGCTGCGGCGGTGCTCGGCCGGCACGGTCAAGTCGCAGGCTGCGCGCGGCTTGGCGCGTCTTCGAGAACTGATGACCGCGGAAGCGAGGAGTGAGCGATGAGCGAGGGCTTTGCGGGGTCGGGCGGGGGCGCGGGCGATGGCGATGGCGGGGACGGCTGGGGGAGCGGGGACGCGACGCAGCTGTATGCCGCGATGGCGCAGGCCACTGCGGACATCGGCGGGGTACGGGTGGATCCGGCGAGGATGCTGCGGGCTCGGCGGCGGCATCGGTTGTCCGAGGGCGGGGTTGTGGCGGGCGTGCTTTCGGTGGCGCTCGTCGCGGCGACGGTTGCGATGTATGGCGGCGGTGGCGGGACGGCGAGGGTTCCGGGCGGGACCGGTTCGGGGGTGGCGTCCCCGACGGTGAGTGCCGCGACTGCGGTGACTGCGGTGACTGCTGCGCCGTCGAAGGCGGTGGCGGACGTTGTCGTGCCGACGGGCGTTTCCGTCTATGACTCCGCCGCCGGCACGGAGGGCGGGCAGAGCGTGCACAAGCTACTGTCCGGCACCGGTGCCTGGGTGACCAACCAGTACTGCCAGAAGGTCGCGACCAGCGACGGCCGCCCCAAGGGCACCGGCGTGATCTTCGACCTCGGCACGCCCACTCCCATCGCCGCCGCGACGGTGGACATCGGCGTCCCCGGCGCCGAACTAGAGATGTGGGCCGCCGACCCGTCGTTGCACACCCCGCCGGCCGTCCGCCCCGGCCAGCCCCCCGCCGGCTTCACGAAGGTCGCCACCACCGACGCCGCCACCGCGACGACGGTGCTCACGCCGGCGCAACCGGTGACGACGCGCTACGTGATGGTGTGGTTCGGCGGCGCCCTCCCCGCCGTGCCGAACCCGGACATCTCCATCCAATGTGCACACGCCGACGGAGACGGAAACCGCTACGGCGACTCGATTTCAGCCGTCCGCTTCAGCCGAGGCTGACCCTCCCGCCCCCGCGAGCCGCCCCACCACGGCGCCGACATCGCGCATCGCCAGCACCATGTCGAACTCACGCCCGGCGGCGCAGCGCGTCAGCACGGCGTAGCAAACCTGCCGCGCGCCGCGCACGACGCCGACATCGCAGCGCGTCCCGACATCGGTGCCAGTCTTGTTCGCGACCCACAGCCCAGACAACGGCACATCACGCACCACCGAGTCCTCAGGATCGTGCGCAATCCCGGCAGCCACCATGCTCCGATCCAGACACCCCGCCATCCACCCCAGAAGCACCGCACCCCACCCCCGATCGCCGGCGGCAACGGCCGCGAGCGCCGCCACCTCGCGCGCCGTGCCGACGGCAAAGGCCGGCGGATGGCCCGCCAGCCGAGGCTCACGAATCCGATCCAGAACGCGACTCCGCTCCAGCCCCAACGCCCCAGCATCCGCCGCCACCCGCTCCACCCCGACCCGCCGCAGCAGCGCATTGGTAGCGGTGTTGTCACTGACGGCAGCGGTCAGCCGCGCCAGGTCAAGCAGGGTCCACCGCCGCGGCGACAACGTGACCAGCAACCCCGAGCCCGCACTGAAGTCCTGCTCGAGCAGCCCCAACGGCTCCCCAGGATCCAGCTCGCCGGACACAAAACCCTGCGCCACCGAAGCAAGCAACAGCAGCTTCCCAACACTGGCCAGCGGCATCACCTCATCGGCCAAGTACTCGCCCCAGCCGGGCACCGCATACGCGAGAGTCCCCGGCAGAGCACTCACATCAGGGAAATCAGGGCCGCTCACCACAACACCTCCCGCTCATATGCCGCGCCAGCATGACCACGGCGACTCCCACTCGCACGCTGCCCGAGCATCGCCGCGCCAGCTTGCACCTGCCGCACCAACTTCTGCTCGCCGACCGCCTCAGCATCGCCGAGCCTGTTTGCGCTCGCCGCGCCAACTCCTGCTCGCACGCTGCCCGAGCATCGCCGCGCCAGCTTGCACCTGCCGCACCAACTTCTGCTCGCCGACCGCTTCAGCATCGCCGGGCCTGTTTGCGTTCGCCGCGCCAACTCCTGTTCGCACGCTGCCCGAGCACCGCCTCGCCAGCTTGCACCTGCCGCACCAACTTCTGCTCGCCGACCGCCTCAGCACCGCTGGGCCTGTTTGCGCTCGCCGCGCCGACTTCTGCTCGCACGCTGCCCGAGCACCATTGCGCCAACTCCTGCTCGCGTGCCGCCCGAGCATCGCCGCGCCAGCTTGTGCCTGCCGCACCAGCTTCTGCTCGATGACTGCCTCAGCATCGCCGCGCCGACGCCTGCTCGCACAATGCCCGAGCGCCATTGCGCCAACTCCTGCTCGCACATCGCCCGAGCATCGCCGCGCCAGCTTGTGCTCGCTGCACCAGCTCCTACTCACTGGCCGTCCCGAGTATTGCCGCGCCAGCTGCTGCTTGCCTGCTGCTTGAGCATTGCCGCGCCATCATCTGTTCGCCGCTGGCTGGGCATCGGCGCGGCTAGTTCGCGCTGCTGCATCGGCTGCTGCTCGAGTGCTGACTGCGCGACCGTCTCCGTCTGTGTGGCTGCTGCTTGAGTGCTGCCGTGTTGTTCTCAGCACCTCAACACCTGTCCTGGGCGTGCGCCGGTTAGGGCTCCGTCGCGGACCACGATTGTGCCGTCGACTATGACCAGGTGGACTCCTTCTGGTGTCCTGCGGGGTTCGGCGAAGGTTGCTCGGTCGGCTACGTGCGCTGGGTCGAAGACTGTGATGTCCGCGTGGGCGCCGGTGCGGAGGGTGCCTCGGTGGGGGAGGTTGAAGCGGGTGGCTGGGGCGGTGGTCATTTTGCGGATTGCTTCGGGGAGGGGGAGGAGGTTGAGGTCGCGGGTGTAGTGGCCTAGGACGCGGGTGAAGGTGCCGGCCCAGCGGGGGTGGGGGAGGCCGGGGGTGGGGACGCCGTCGGAGCCGATCATGGTGAAGGGGGCTGTCAGGACGCGTTGGACGTCGTCTTCGCGCATGGAGTGGCTGATGATCGTTACGTCGCCGTCTTCGCCGAGGAGGAGGTCCGCTACCAGGTCGAGCGCGTCCGTGCCTGCGGCTGCGGCGAGTTCGGCGATGGTGTGGCCCTGGTAGGTGGGGTGGTGGGGGGCGCCAGCGACGGCGATGCGGTCCCAGCCGCCGTTGCCGACCGTGTTCTCCCAGCCGGGGACGCCTTCGGCGATCGCCTTGCGCAGGGAATCGCGCTGAGCCGGGTCGCGTAGGCGCTTCAGTAGTTGGTCCTTGCCGCCGTCATGAGCCCAGGGAGGCAGCATCGCAGCTAGTGCCGTACTGCCGGCTGTATAGGGATAGACGTCGCACGTCACATCCATCCCCGACTCCCGAAGCGCAGCCAGCCGCGCCAGCGTTACCTCGGTACGTCCCCATGCGTACTTCCCAGCCGTCTTGTGGTGTGACACGTGCAGCGCCGCGCCACTGTCCCGCGCTATAGCGACCGCTTCCTCTAGGGCGCCCTCGACACCCGACATCTCGTCCCGCAGGTGCGTCACATAAGGCTTCCCATGGCGCGCCGCGACTGCCGCCAACGCAGTGATCTCCGCAGTATCCGCATAAGAGCCTGGCGTGTAGATGAGCCCAGTAGAGAACCCGACTGCGCCCGCCGTTAGAGCTTCGTCTAGCGCTTCCGCCATCCAAGCGATCTCCGCCGCACGAGCAGCGCGCGCCTCCTCCCCGACCACCGCAGCGCGCAGAGTCCCGTGCCCTACCAGGGACGCCAAGTGGTTCGCCCGCCCGACAACGCTATGCGCGCGCCCTAAGGCGTCGAACCCCGCATACCTCCCGGGAAACGCACTATGACCGCAGTTCCCCGCGATCTCCGTCGTCACCCCCTGGAGGACCGAGGCATATACCTGCGCCTCATCGAGTAAGCCTTCCGCAGCGTCGATGGAAGCAGTGTCCGAGTGTGTATGCGCGTCGATGAAGCCCGGAGCGACGACCAAGCCTGAGACGTCGATGAGTTCGGTAAAGGGACCGGCATCATGAGGGAACGTTCCGGGAGGCAGCACTGTGACCCGCCCGCGAGACACCGCCACATCCGCCGGGACCAATGGCGCGCCAGTCCCGTCGGCGACGAGCCCGCCGCGCAGCACCAGCGAGAACCCGCTCACCGCAGACTCGCCGGCAGCACCCCGCTCCGGGCCACCACCTCATCGAGGCTCTCCGCGGCGCGCAGCACATGGAACCGCACCACATCCCCGTCCGACACCTCGAACCCGAACACCGGCGGCATCGGCAGACTGTTGTACTGGAACGGCGAGGAGAAGTAGTACGCACCTGTATCCGGCACGACCACGATGTCCTCCGTAGCGAGCCGCGGCAGCTTGCGCTCCCGAGCCACGAGGTCCCCGGCGAAGCAGCACGGTCCCGCGACGTCCTGCACTTCCAGCTCCGCAGTACTGGGCAGCCCATGGCGGTCATAAGCAAGCACCCGCAGTGGCCAGGACTTAGGAGCGAACACAGTACGCGCCGCCACCTGTGCCCCCGCGTGCGTCAACGCTATAGCGCGCCCGCCAGTGCGCTTCGTGTACTCCACGCGTGAGGCGATGAAGCCGTTCTTCGTCATCACCGAGCGGCCGTACTCCGTCACCACCTTGAACCCGCCGGTGAACAACTCCGGCGCGGCGTCCCGCAAGACCGCCACATGATCGGCGAAGGTGGGACTGTCCCCGTCCGTGCTGAAGTCGACCGGCAGCCCGCCACCGATATCGATGCCCTCGATCTGCCCGTCCCGCCGCGCGTTGACCTCCTGCGCGAAGCGCACCGCCTCGGCGACGCCCGCCGCGTTCAGCTCCAGCGGGATGCCCTGCGAGCCGACGTGGACGTGGACCCAGCGCAGCCACGGCCGGGCCGCGTACGCCGCGAGCAGCCGTTGCCGGTTGCCCGGGTCGGCCATCGCGATGCCGAACTTCGTCGTCCGCCCGGCCGTCGACATCGCCTCGATCGACCCGATCCCCACCTGCGGGTTGATCCGTACGCCGACCCGCACCGCCGCCGCGCCGTCGGCGACCAGGCGGTCCACGCGCTCCAGTTCCTCGAAGTTGTCGATGTTCAGCGCGATGCCGTCCCGCAGCGCGACCGCCAGCTCGGCCTGGGTCTTCGCCGGCGAGTCGAGCACAACCCGCGCCATCGGGAACCCGGCGGCGCGCGCCTGCGCCAGCTCCCCGGGGCTGCTCACCTCGCAGCCGAGGCCGTGCCGGAGCAGCAGCGCGAGGATCGGCACCATCGGGTTCGCCTTGGCGGCGAAGGCGTGCAGCACCTCCGTCTCGCGCGGCCAGGCGGCCCGCAGCTCCGCCGCCGTCTGCTCGATCCCTTGCAGGTCGACGAACGCCGCGACCGGTGTGGCATGCGGATCGAGCAGGTCCTGGGCGACCGCGGCGTGCACGGCTCGGTCCCGGCGGATACGGCGGGCATGGTGGTCATGGGTCACGCGACCCAGCGTGGGACCTGGACGCCGCCGGGGCTGCGAGCCTCGAAAACCTCGCCGCTCACACTCCAAAACCCGGCAGACGCCTTGCCGATCCGCCTCCGGCGGGAAGGCTGACGCCGCAGCCGGAGCACCGCACAGACCCAGAACAACGAACAGACTCAGAGCACCGAACAGACCCAAAACACCGCACCCGCACCACCGACCGAGCCAAGGAGACTCCGTGACAAAGGTCGACAAGCCTTACGGCAGCTGGCCCTCGCCGATCACGCCCGAGGACGTCGCCGCCGCGCCCGGCGCGCCGCAGTGGCCCTCGGTCGTCGGCGAGCAGACCTGGTGGTGCGCGCCGGATCCGGCGACGGCGACCGTGGGTCTGATGCGCCGCGGCGCGGACGGCGAGGTCGGTTCGGTGCTGGGAGCGGACTGGCCGGTCGGCAACAAGGCCATCGGATACGGCGGCCGTCCCTACCTCGCCACGCCCGACCTCGCGGTGTTCTCCTGCTCCCGCGATCAGCGGCTGTATCGGCTCGCCGACGTCCCGGTCCCGCTGACGCCCGCCGACCCAGACGGCGTCCGCTGCTCCAACTACTCCGACATGATCCTGGGCCCGACCGGAACCGAGATTTGGGCGATCCGCGAGGTCTACGAGATCCCCCAGACGAACCGGCTGACCGACCCCGCGCCGCGCACCACGCGCGAGATCGTCGCGATCCCGCTGTCCGGCGCCGCCGCCGAGGATCCGGACGCGCTGCGCATCGTGGCCCGCTCGCACCACTTCCTGTCGACGATCCGCCTCAGTCCCGACGGCACGCGGCTGTCCTGGCTCGGCTGGAACCACCCCGTGATGCCGTGGGAGACCACCGACCTGATGGTCGCCTCGATCCTCGACGGCGTCGCGGTCGCGCCGGTCCGGGTGCTCGGCGGCGACGAGGGCAGCGGCGGCGTCGACAGCCAGGGCAGCATCGACACACAAGTCTCCGTCGCGCAGGCGGAATGGGCCGACGCGGACACCCTGTACGCGCTCGCCGATCCCGACGGCTGGTGGAACCTGTTCCGCGTCGACCTCGCCGGGGAGGAGACGACCGCGACCAACGTCTTCCCGACGCAGACCGAGTGCGGCCACGCCATCTGGCGCGTCGGCTCCACCTCCTTCGCGGTCACCGACGCCGGCGTGGTCCTGCGCCGCAGCCTCGGCGACGAGACGCTGATCCTGTGGGACCCCGAGACCGGCGAGACCACCGACCTCGCGCCGGGGTGGACCGAGTTCGCCAGCTCCGTGTCCGGCAGCGCCGGCTCGATCGCCGTCGTCGCCGCCAGCGCCACCGAACCCTCGACCCCGCTGCGCATCGACGTTGCGCGCCGCGACACCGTCCGCTGCGTCGAGCGCGCCGAGTACCCCCACGAAGCCTGGGTCGGCGTCCCCGAACGCCGCCACGTCCAGGTCGAGGGCGGCTGGCAGGTCCCGTACATCTACCACCCGCCGACCAATCCCGGGTACCGCGGCCCGTCCGACACCCCGCCGCCGCTGCTGATCGACGTCCACGGCGGCCCGACCAGCAGCACCGTCGCCACGCGCCACCTGGCCTTCGCGCTGTTCACCTCCCGCGGCTACGCCGTCGCCTCGGTCGACTACGGCGGCTCCACCGGCTACGGCCGCGCCTACCGCGACCGCCTGCGCCACACCTGGGGCGTCACCGACGTCGAGGATTCGGTCGCCGTGGCGCGCGCCCTGGCCGACGCCGGGCTCGCGGACCCGCGGCGCACCGGCATCCGCGGCGGCTCGGCCGGCGGCTGGGCCACCCTGGCGGCGCTCGCGCACAGCGACTACTTCGCCTGCGGGACCGTCTACTTCCCGATCAGCGACCCCGGGACCTGGTTCGACGAGCAGACCCACGACTTCGAGAGCCGCTATGTCCACTACCTGATCGGCGATCCGGACAAGGACGCCGAGCGCTTCGCCAAGGTCTCGCCGCTGGCCCACGCCGCGGAGATCACCGCGCCGTTCATCATGCTGCAGGGTCTGGACGACGTGATCTGCCGCCCGGACCAGGCTGACCGGTTGGTGTGGGCGGTCGAGAGGGTCAACCCCGGGCTGGTCCGCGCCTATCACCGGTTCCCCGGCGAGGGGCACGGCTTCCGCAAGGACGAGACGATGTCCGTGTGCCTGCAAGCCGAACTCGACCTGTACGCCGACGTCCTCGGAGCGGGCAAGTGACCGAGAGCCCTGACACACAGACTCCTGAGATTCAGACCCCCGGCATTCGCATTCCTCACACCAGGGCTTCCGCCGCCACACCCCGCCCCGCCGAAGCCGACCTGGAAAAGCTCGCCGCCGACACCGTCGCCGCCTGCTCCCGCCTGATCCGCTTCGACACCAGCAACTTCGGCGCCGGCGAGAGCCGCGGCGAGCGCGCCTGCGCCGAATGGGTCGCCGAGCAGATCACCGACGCCGGCTTCGATCCGATCGTCCTGGAATCGGCGCCCCGCCGCGCGAACACCGTGGTCCGCATCCCCGGCACCGACCCCGGCGCGCCCGCGCTGCTGGTCCACGGCCACCTCGACGTCGTCCCGGCCGAGCCCGCCGACTGGCGGTCCTACCCCTTCTCCGGCGACGTCCGCGACGGCGCGGTCTGGGGACGCGGCGCGCTGGACATGAAGGACATGGACGCGATGATGCTCGCGTTCGTCCAGCACCTGGCCCGCACCGGGCAGCGGCCGCCGCGCGACATCGTCATGGCGTTCGTCGCCGACGAGGAGGACACCGGCGACTTCGGCGCCGGCTTCCTGTGCCGCGAGCACCCCGACCTGTTCGAGGGCGTGGCGAGCGCGATCAGCGAGTCCGGCGGGCACTCGGTGCACCTGTCCGACGGCGCGCGCCTGTACCCGATCGCGGCGGGGGAGCGCGGCAGCGCGTGGATGACCGTGACGATGCGCGGCACCGCCGGGCACGGCTCCCGCCGCAACGACGACAACGCGATCGCCAAGCTCGCCGCGCTGATCACGCGCTTCGCAGAGTACGAATGGCCGGTCCGGGTCGTCCCGATCGTCAGAGCCCTGTTGGACGGCCTGTCCGAGCACTTCGGCCGCGAGATCTCCCCGCAAGACCTGTCCGGACTCGGAGCCGCCGCCCCGCTGCTCGCCGACACCCTGCGCAACTCGGTCAACCCGACAATGCTGCGTGCCGGCTACAAGCACAACGTCATTCCCTCCGAGGCCAGCGTCGCCCTGGACGGCCGCCTGCTGCCGGGCACCGAGGCCGAGTTCTTCGCCACCGTCGACGCTCTCCTCGGCCCGGACGCCACCCGCGTCGGCGACCACAGCGCGCCGGTCAGCGCCGACTTCACCGCCCCGGACTTCGCCGCGATCGCCGCCGCCCTGCGCGCCTTCGACCCCGAGGCGCTCGTCCTGCCGTTCTGCATGACCGGCGGCACCGACGCCAAGGCCTTCGCCAAGATCGGCATCCCCGGCTTCGGCTTCGTCCCAGGACGCACTCCCAAGGATTTCAACGCCTGGCAGTACGTCCACGGCGTCGACGAGCACGTCCTCACCGACAGTCTGGCCTTCGGCTCCGGTGTCCTGGCCACCTACCTGATGACCGACCCCGGGACGCGCGCATGACCGGGCTTCGAACCCTGCTTCGCCCGCCCGCGCTCAAACCGGGGGATAGCGTCGCAGTACTCTGCGCCTCCTCGCCGGTGCCAGGTCAGCCGCAGCTGGAATCGGGCTTGCGCGCGATGGAATCCGTCGGACTCAAACCCGACGTGTTCGCCACGACCCGCGCCGATCGCCTCTATGACTACCTGGCGGGTACCGACGCCGAACGCGCCGCCGACCTGACACGCGCCCTGACCGACCCCAAGTACGCCGCGGTGTTCCTCGCCTGCGGCGGCTACGGAATGCAGCGCACGCTGGAGTTGATGGACTGGAGCCGCATCAACGCCGCCGCGCCGAAAGTGGTCGTCGGGTACTCCGATGTCACTGCCTTGCTGGAAGCTATAGCGGTCAAGCTCGGCTGGGTGTCACTGTTCGGTCCGATGGTGGCGTGCAGCGGCTTCTGGCAGGGCCCTGACGAATACGATTTCAAAGAGCTGATGAAGCTCCTCTACGCGCCCTCGGCGGTCAGCCGGCTCACTTTCCCGGGCTCGCGCGCTCTGGTCTCCGGCGTCGCCGAAGGGCTGACGCTCGGCGGAACCGCGACGCTGATCGCGGCGAACTTCGGCACGGACACCTCGTTCCCGGTCCGCGACGCGATCCTGTTCCTGGAGGACGTCGACGAACTCCCGTTCCGCCTCGACCGGATATTCACGCAGTTCCGCCGTGCCAAGGACTACCTGGACGGCGTCCGCGGCATCATCCTGGGCACGTTCTCCGAATGCGGCGACCCCGAGCAGCTCGACCAACTGCTCGCCGAGCGCTTCGGCGACCTCGGCGTGCCGGTGCTCGCCGGGGTGAACATCGGGCACAACTGCCAGATGCAGACCTATCCGGTGGGGGTGCGCGCCCGGCTCGACGCCGATGCCGGTACGCTCACCTTCCTGGATCAAGTGCTGGCTCAGGGATAGAGCCGCAGCAGATCCTCCTCAGTCTCGCGGCGCACAATGGCGTGCGCCGCGTTCTCGTGCACCGCGACCACCGGCGGCCGCGTCACCAGGTTGTAGTTGCTGGCAGTGGAACGCTGATAGGCGCCGGAGCACGGGATCGCGATCAGATCGCCGGGCGCCAGGTCCGCCGGCAGCGCGATGTCCTCGATGAGCACGTCGCCGCTCTCGCAGTGCTTGCCCACGACCGTCACCGGCTCGACCGGCGCCGCGCTGTGCCGCGAGGCGAGGACCGCGGTGTACACGGCGCCGTAGGTCGCCGGGCGCGGGTTGTCGCTCATGCCGCCGTCCACCGCGACGAAGCCGCCCTTCACTGTGCCGACCTCGTAGACCGCGACGGTGCTCGGGCCGGCGATGGCGCGACCGGGTTCGACGGCGAGACGGATGCCGGCAGGGACCACCGCGTGCAGGACGTCGGCGAGATCCGCCGGAGTCGAGGCGGGCTTTTCCCCGGGCAGATAAGGGATACCGAGGCCGCCGCCGAGATCCAGGCGGCCGACGACGATCCCCTGCCGGCGCTCGACGTCGCGCAGGAAGCCGACCATGCGGCGCGCGGCTTCGGCGAACGAGTCCAGGTCGAAGATCTGCGAGCCGATGTGCGAGTGCAGCCCGATGAATTCGAGTGCTGATTCCCCCAGTACCCGGCGCACCGCCTCCATCGCCTCGCCGGAGGCCATCGACATCCCGAACTTGGTGCGCTCGCCACCGGTCGCCAACGAAGCGTGGGTGGCGGCATCGATTCCGGGCTTCACCCGCACCATGACCGGCTGTCGCGTGCCCGCCTCTGCGGCTGCCCGCGCCACGCGCTCGACCTCGTGCAGCGAGTCCAGCACGATGCAGCCGACGCCCCACGCCACCGCCTGCCGGATCTCCGCCACCGACTTGTTGTTGCCGTGGAACACCACGCGCTCCGGCGGCATCCCGCCGACGCGCGCCACCGCCAATTCCCCGCCGCTGCACACATCCAGGCACAGTCCCAGCTCCGCCAACCACCCCACCACCGCCGGCGCCAGGAACGCCTTGCCGCCGTAGTGCACGTCTCCGTTCGGGAATGCGTCCAGCCACGCCGAGCAGCGCGCTCGGAAGTCGGCGGCGTCGAGCACGTAGAGCGGCGTGCCGAACTCGGCGGCGAGCGCGCGCACGCCGTGTCCGGCGACCGTGAGCTCGCCGTCGGCCCACGCCGCGTGCGCCGGCCAGATTTGATCCCGCACAGAGATGCTGTTCATGCCGCGACGCTAGGGAACAACCCTGTGCGTCAGACGCGAGCGTCAAGGAAGTGGACGCTCAGGCTCGTTTCTGCCGTATGGCCGCCGCGGCGCCGATTCGTCGTCCCCTGGACCAAAAGCCGCACAGGTCCTAAATTCGAGCACGGATGGCTGAAAAGCTACAGCGGTTCAGCGAATGGTTCGGATTCACAGCGTCACCCGGCTCCGCCACCTCCCGCCCCTGCCACCCAGGAAGGACATCCGCCGTGGCCGCTGCCCATCGATGGCGCTCGCCCGCGCCCGAAAACGGACACCACGACACCTCGTTAAGAAGCCTGATAGCAAGCCGCGCCGTACTCGTGATCACAGTCCTGGCCATCTTGTCCGCCGCCACCGGCGCGGTGGCGTTGGCGTCCTCGACAGGGACGTTGAACGCCTCGCCCGCGGCGACGGACCAGGACCAGCGCATGGGATCCGGTGCGCCGTTCCAAGACCCGCCCGAGGCCGACATGGCCGCCGGCTCCAATGGCGATTTGACCGTCACCCTCGACGCCCACGACACGCAGTTCGACCTGGCCGGCAAGACCGTGATCGGCCAGTCCTACAACGGTTCCTACGTCGCCCCGACCATCCGCTTCGACCCCGGCGCGCAGGTGGACGTCCGCCTGGTGAACCACCTCCCGGTGGCCACCGACGTGCACTTCCACGGGCTGCACCTCGATCCGGCGGACCACTCCGGCGACGAGTTCGTGTGCGTCGCCCCCGGCGGTACTTCCACCTACCACCTCGTGATCCCGGCGAACCATCCGCAGGGCACGTACTGGTACCACTCGCACGCCATGGGAGCGAACTGTGCTGCCAGTACGGGCTCCGGCAGCGGCACTGAGAACCAGGTCTTCGCCGGCTTGTCCGGCGCGCTGATCGTCGGCGACGACCGGACTCTGCTGCCCGCCGCCTACCAGCACATCATCGCCCACACGTTCATCCTCAAGGACTTCCAGACCGGCGCCGCCGCCACGACGGTCCGCCTGGTCAACAGCCAACTGCGACCGGTCGTCACGATGGCTCCCAACGAGACGCAGCTGTGGCGCCTGATCAACGCCGGCGCCGACATCTCCTACCGGCTCCGCATGGACGGCTACGCCTTCACCGTCGTCGGCGAGGACGGCGTCCCGGCTGCCGACGTCACCACCGTGGGCACGCTGATCCTGGCGCCAGGGAAGTGCTACGACGTCCTGGTCACGGCGAACGGCACCCCGGGTACCGCCTGGCTGCGCAGCACTTCCTCCGCCAACGGACCCCTGGGAGACCCGTACCCGGACGCGACGCTGGCGGAGCTGGACGTCGGTGGCAGGGCCGTCAGCCGCCTGCCATTGCTCACCGGTGTATCGCAGGACACCAAGACGGAGGCATGATGAACCCGTGGCCGCGGTGAGCTGACAGACAACGCCATCACAACACCCGGCAAACACGGCGCTCCTTGGCACACACGGCACTATTCGGCAAACACAGACCTGCCCGACCCGCCACAGGGTCCGGGACCGGCGCTCGCCCCGCCGGTCCCGGACTCGGCGCGGCGCCCCTGTGTCAAGATCGCCCCATGACCGAGACCATGCGTCCGATGACCGTCGCGGACCTCAGCCAGATCGTCGCCGACATGCCGCGCTACTGGGGCGAGCGCGATATGCGCTGGGGGCACATGTTCCCGATCGTCCACGAGTTCGGCGCGACGTGTATGGTCGCCGATTCCCCCGAGGGCATCCGCGGCTACCTGATGGGCTGGGTGAACCCCGACCACGTCGGCTACATCCACTTCATCGCCACCCGCGACGACGCGCGCGGCACGGGCTTGGGACGCCGGCTGCACGAGGAGTTCGCCCGCCTCGCCGCCGCGCAGGGCGCCACGCGGCTGAAGGCGATCACCGGGGTCGTGAACACGAACAGCGTCGCGTTCCACACCGCGATCGGCTTCAGCGCGCAGGTCGTCGAGGACTACGCCGGGCCGGGAGAGGCGCGCGTGGTGTTCCTGCGCGACCTATGAGGCGATCGGCTACATTGAAAACGCGCCGCTTGTGCAGGCGCCGCCGGAGCTGAGAGGCGCTGCAACGGATCTCGAGGATCCGCCACGCTCGGTCCCGACGACTTTCCCAAGGGCGCCTCCCTCGTGGAGGCGCACTTCGTGCTTCCCCGAGGTTCCACCACCTCATGCGAAGACGGGAAAGCGAGCATGAAGCACCACCTGAAGGAGATCGGCGGCCTGCGGTTCGCCGTCGCCGACCTCGACCTGGCCGAGTCCGGCCGCCTCCAGATCCAGTTGGCCGAGCACGAGATGCCCGGCCTGATGGCGCTGCGCGCCGAGCACGCGGCGGCGCAGCCCCTGCGCGGCGCCCGGATCGCCGGCTCCCTGCACATGACCGTGCAGACCGCGGTCCTCATCGAGACTCTCGCCGCGCTCGGCGCCGAGGTCCGCTGGGTGTCCTGCAACATCTTCTCCACCCAGGACGAGGCGGCGGCCGCGGTCGTCGTCGGTCCGGACGGCACGCCCGGCAAGCCCACCGGCACCTCGGTGTTCGCCTGGAAGGGCGAAACCCTCGAGGAGTACTGGTGGTGCACCCGCCAGCTGTTCGACTTCGGCGACGGCCGCGGTCCGGACCTGCTCGTCGACGACGGCGGCGACGCCACCTTGCTGGTCCACCTCGGCGCCGAGTACGAGACCGCCGGCGGTGTCCCGGAGCCGGAGCCCGGCGATCACGAGGAGCGCCGCCAGATCCTGCGGCTGCTGGCCGACAGCCTCGCCGAGGACGACCGCCGCTTCACCCGCATCGCCGCCGGGCTGCGCGGGGTGTCGGAGGAGACCACCAACGGCGTCGCGCGCCTGTACAAGCTGGCGCGAGAAGGACGGCTGCTGTTCCCGGCGATCAACGTCAACGACTCGGTCACCAAGTCCAAGTTCGACAACAAGTACGGCATCCGCCACTCCCTGCCCGACGGCCTGAACCGCGCCACCGACGTCATGCTCGGCGGCAAGGTCGCCGTGGTCTGCGGCTACGGCGACGTCGGCAAGGGCGCGGCCGAGGCGCTGCGCGGCCAGGGCGCGCGCGTCGTGATCACGGAGATCGACCCCATCAACGCCCTCCAGGCGGCGATGGACGGCTTCCAGGTGGCGCGCCTGGAGCAGGTCGTCGCCGACGGGCACATCTTCGTCACCGCCACCGGCGGCACCGGCGCCATCGGCGTCGAGCACCTGGCGCGCATGCGGCACAACGCGATCGTCGGCAACGTCGGCCACTTCGACACCGAGATCGACCTCGCCGGCCTGGCCGCGCACCCCGGCGTGACCAAGACCGAGATCAAGCCGCAGGTCCACCAGTGGACGTTCGCGGACGGGCACGCGGTCCTCGTGCTGTCCGAGGGGCGCCTGTTCAACCTCGGCAACGCCACCGGCCATCCGAGCTTCGTGATGTCGGCGTCGTTCGCGAACCAGGTCCTGGCGCAGATCGAGCTGTTCACGCAGCCCGACCGCTACCAGGACGCGGTGTACCGCCTGCCCAAGCACCTCGACGAGAAGGTGGCGCGGCTGCATCTGGACGCGCTCGGCGTGCAGCTCACCGAGCTGTCCGCCGAGCAGGCGGAGTACCTCGGCGTGGAGATTGAGGGCCCTTATAAGGCCGAGCACTACCGGTACTAAGCGGTATTAAACGGCGCTAAGCAGAACTAGGCGACACTGAGGCTCTGCGGGAGCTGATCGGCTTGCGGGCCGGTCAGCTCCCGATCAACGCCTCGCCGCGGTTTCGTATCCGGCACTTCGCGACATTCCGGGCGGAGAAAACATCGCTCGGGGTACTCGGGCGAACACCCTGGGAATTCTTAGGAAGAAGTGTGGGTCATCCTGCGAATCAGAGCCTTACCTGCGCGGGTCCGGCTTTGGTAGCATCCGCACCTGATCACCCGTAAGCGCCGGTCCCTCGGCCGTGGTGCTCGGCAAGGAGTGCGCATGTCCCTTCCGTCCGTGTTGGCCACCCTCGTCGCCGTGTTGGTCCTGGCGAACATCGTGTTGGTTTTGCGTTTGACGGATCGGTGCGCGGATCACCGTCAGGAGCGCGTCGGGGAGGGCGCGAGCAGCGCGGCCGCGCAACCGTCACCCGTCCGCAGCGAGCCCGGGACCGTAGCGCCGGAACGGCGAACCTGATAAACAAGGCGTAGACGGCCGCCCGGGAGACCTCCCAGTTCCCGGGCGGCTGTCACCATTTTCTCTACGCTCGCAGAGCCCGCGCGATCATCCCGCGGGCTGGCTGAGCCGGTGCTGGCTCTGCGCGGGCTGGGTCGGCGGGACCACGGCGTCCGACTGGAACGCAGCACCCTGAGCCGGCCGCTCGGGATGCGCCAGCGACAGGAGCCAGGTCTGCCCGTCGGCTCCCGTGACGAGGATCTCCTGGTCCTTGCCGACGAATCCGCCGACGACCGGGGTGCCGACCGGAGCCGGCAGCCGGACGGCGGCGGGCGCGCCGGGCGCGCTCGCGACCGGCACGAATCCCTGCGCGCCGCCGAAGGTGAAGGTGGCGACCGCGCCGGTAGCGTCGGCGGACACCAGCTCGTCGATCCCGTCGGCGCCCGGAACGGCTTGGATGGTCACCGCGCCGGCGAGCACCGGGCTCTGCGGCAGTCCTTGGATCGCCGTGGTGATCGCGGGCTTCGCCGTGACCACGGCAGCCGGTGCGACCGCCGGATGGGGGTCGGTGCGGCGGGACAGAGGCGTGTCGCCGGAGCCTGGCAGGGACGTCGTGGCGGCGCCGGGCAGCGCTCCGGCCGGGGAGGCCGGGGAGGCCGGGGACGCTGGAGACGCCGGGGAAGTCGGCGATGCCGGTGAAGCCGGTGAAGTCGCGGCCGTGGGAGTGGCCGGAACCGTCGGTGTGGCAGGCGTCGCCGGCGTGGCCGGAATGACAGCCGGCGGAACCGTGATCGTGATCAGCTGCGCGTGCCCGACGGCGTCGGTCCCGACCAGCTGCTCCTGCCCGCCCTTGGTGAACACCCCGGCGGTCAGACGCGTGTAGTTGTTCCAGATCGGCCCGTTGACAGCACCCTGATCCACCGCCTTGCCGGCGGCGTCGAAGCTGTACAGGTGCGCGCTGCCGTCCTTGCGCACCGCGAGCAGCTGGACCGCCCCGGCCGGGCCGGCGAAGTGCCCGGCCACGAGCGAGGTGACGTCCGCGAACCCGTCGGCGACCGGCTGCGGCACGCCGAACGTCCCGTCGGAGACCCAGGGGTAGCGCAGCAGCCGCCCGGTGGCGTCGACCGCGACGAGGTCGGCGTGCCCGGCGGTGGCCGAGGGCAGCACGGCCCGGGGTCCGGTGGCCGCGCCGGTGACCGTCACGATCACCGGTCCCCACGTCACCGTCTGGCCCTCGCGGTTGGTCACCGCGACCTTGATCTGGTGCTGGCCGGCGGTCAGGGTGGTCGTGTCCAGATTCAGCTGGTTGCTGGTGGTCATCGGCTCCTGCTGCGCCACGCCGTCCAGCGTCAACGTCTCGGTGGCCAGGTCTGCGGCCGGAGCCGCGCCGACGCCCAGCGGCACCGTGCCGGACAGCAGCGGCGCGTTCGGGGCGGCGACGGCGATGGTCAGCTGGTGGTTGGTGACAGTGATGGTGACCGGTGCCGACAGCGGGGAGATGGCGCCGTCGGCCGCCATCGCCTGCGTGGTGATCACGTGCGGGCCGTCCGACAGCTTCGTGGTGTCCAGCGAGAGCAGCGCGCCGCCGGGGGCGTTGTCGAGCGCCTGGCCGGACTTGCCGTCGATCCAGTACTGCATGCGGACCGCCGGGTGCGCCGGATCGGCGTCCGCCGAACGCACCGTGATGATCCCGGAAGCCAGTCCGTTCACGGTGTTCGTGCTCGCCGTCGGAGCCGGCGGCGGCGGGTTGATCGCGGTGTCCGGAGCCTGGTTCCCGATCAGACCGGAGCCGCCGGTGAGGCCGCCCTTCGGCATGTGCCAGCCGGGGTTGTTCGGGTTGACCGCGCCCAGGCGCCAGAACTGCGCGGCGGCCGGCGGCGTCCAGTCGTGCACGCCGACCAGTTCCTTGACGAGCGGCTCGCCGACCCAGTTGGAGTCCACGACGGTGAACGTGCCGTTGCCGTGGTTGGTCAGCACGATCGCGGTGTGCAGCGGGTTGGACTCGTCGTGGTCGCCGATCTGGATGATGTCGCCCTCGGCGGCCGCGGCGGGCGCCACCGGGACCGCGCCGACCGAGCTGAACCCGACCTGGTAGTTCCCGCCCGGGTCGACCGGCCAGATCTTGCCGCCGCTGGCCAGCGACACCACGCAGTCCACGAACTCCCGGCACTGGCCGGAGCGGAAGCGGTTGGCGTCCACGCAGGCCTGCCCGCCCCACCGGCCGACGTAGGCCAGGGCGGTGGTGGCGATCAGCGAGTTGTCGAACTGGCCCGCGCCGGCCGGCGGGTGCACCGGGACCGGGACCGGGTCCGGCGGCGGGATGTAGGGCGCCGGGTTCGCCGCCGGCGGCGCCGGCTTGACCTTGACGGGCGCCGGCGCCGGGGTCTTCGGGGGCGCCGAGGGGACGACCGGCTGCGTCGTCGGGGGCGCCGTCGGCGTGGGCGGCAGCTGGGTCGGGCCCGTCGTGGGCGGCGCCGACGACGAGGACGAGGAGGGAGGGCTCGTGGGTGTCGGAGTCGGCGTGGGTGTCGGCGTCGGTGTGGGAGTCGGGGTCGGCGTGGGCGCCGGGGTCGTGCTGCCCGACGTCGGATCCGGCTGGCTCGACGACGACGGCGTTGACGGAGCCGCCGCCGGCGACGACTGGCCACCGGACGGGGTCGCGTCGGCCTGTGCGCTGACCGTGGTCGCCACCGAAGCCGCACTGACCATGGTGGACACCGCCACCCCGGCTATGAGGCGGCGGCGGACTCGTCGGGCGCTGGCATTCTTCGACATGACCAAAATTTCTACCAGCTGCGGCGCCACAATACGACGGACAACTCGGGTCGAATACGTATCGGGACAATGACGAGCCGTCAGAGCGCGAGTGTCGCCGGGTGTCAAGACCCGATCTCGGTCATTGTTCGCGGGTCCGGTTCACAGGGTTGTCCGCTAGGCTCTCGCGGGTGGTTGACGAACATCAGGCCTCGAAGACCGGCGGGCCACCCGAACCCGCCGCGACCTCGGTGGACAGTACGGAACTCGGAGCCGGCAGCGGGGGGACCATGGACGTCGTCGACACCATCGACAGCACACTGATCCCCGGCTGGGTGCCCCCGGAGCTGGACACCACCAGGGCCCACACCGCGCGTATCTACGAATACCTGCTCGGCGGGATGCACTACTTCGACGTGGACCGCGAGGCCGCCGAGACGGCGCTGCGCCACGTTCCGCAAGCCCGCGAGATCCTCCAGGAGAACCGCGCGTTCCTCAATCGCGCGACCAGATTCCTCGCCGCCTCCGGCATCACGCAGTTCCTCGACCTCGGCAGCGGCCTGCCCGGCACGGACAACATCGGCGACACCGCCCGCGAGGCGCACCCGCAGGCGCGCATCGTCTTCGTCGACTACGACCCGATGGTCGCCGTCCACGGCCGCGCCCTGGTGGCCGCCGCCGACCCGACGCACACCGCGGTCGTCGAGGCCGACGTCCGCCGCCCCGCCGAGGTGCTGGCCGACCCGGAACTGCGCCGCGTGCTGGACCTGAAGCAGCCGGTGGCGATCGTGATGAACTCCCTGCTGCACTTCATCGCGCCCGAAGAGGACCCGCACGCGATGGTCGCCGAGTTCCTGGCCGCCGTCCCCGCCGGCAGCGCCCTGGTGGTCTCGCACATCACCGACGGCGGCCGCCCGGTCCAGGCCGAGGCGGCGGTCCGCGCCTGGGACCAGGCGACCTCGCCGATGTACATGCGCAGCGAGAAGGAGATCAGGGACCTGTTCACCGGCACCGAGATCATCCAGCCCGGCATCGTGCCGCGGCCGCTGTGGCGCCCCGACGGCGAGGTCCGCGAGGACTGGCAGGAGATCTGGGGTCTGGTCGGGGTGGGGATCAAGCGCTGAGCGGAGCCGCCATGGGCCCGCTGCCGACCGGGCGGGCGCGGCGCCAGGATCCCGCCCCGCGCCGGGCCCTCGGGCGCTGTGCGGGGCTGTCAGGCGATATCAGAGTGCGGATTCGTCGGCGTCGGGAGCGTGCCGTGCTGTGAGAAGCGGAGTGCGGCGTCCTGTGTCGCGGACGGACGCAGGACGCCGTACTCACCGCCAGGGCGCACGGCCCGCGCGGTTTTCATCCGGATGGACGCCGTCTTTCAGGGCCGCTGACGCCCTCGACGGCAGCGGCCCGGCGGGCGGTTCGTCAGTTCTGGTGGGCCTTCATATGGCGCGCGCCGCGCACGAAGTCCCCGTCGATCGCGGACTTGACCGTGTAGCGCAGGGTCTGGGGAGCCGTGGCCTCCAGCATGTCGGCGGCGTGGGCGGCGGCCCGCGCCTCCAGCACCGCGGCGACCATGGTCGCGCTCTCGACCCTGCTCAGGGCCTCCTGTTCCCGGCACAGCAGTGCGGCGGCGTAGAACACCATCGCACCGGGGTGGGTGATCGGGTGTTCAAGGCGGTAGGCGATCTGCTCGGCGAGCCGGCCCAGCGGTTCGGCGGGATATCGCTCGGCCAGGTGGCGGCACAGTTTCGCCGCGCTGACCAGGTCCTCCGCCGTGACGGCCACGGCCGGACGCAGCCGTTCGCCGTCGTCGGCGGGCAGCATGATCGCCAGCTGGTGGGCGAAGTCGTCGCGGTGGATGCGCCGGTCGGCGTAGCCGTAGCGGCCCGCGGTGAGGACTTCGATACCGGTCATCTCGATCTCCCATTCCTCGCGCTTATGGAGACACCTCCATCATCGCGCCGCCTCGCGGACGGCGCCCCCGAGTGCGCTGCGTGACCAGCACCCGTGCGCTCGCGCAGACGGCACACCGCCCCTGGGTCAAGGGCGAGGGAGTACGCCGTCCGTTGAGGAAGAAGGCAGACTGGATGAGCCCGCGGCTGTCGTGCACGCGCCGGATCTCATAGACCTCCTGCCACCCATGCCCACAGGCCTGGCACAGGAAGGAGTAGGACTCCCGGATAGGTGCTTCCTCCACGGCGTCGTCCTCCCCATGGTGCGGTCCCCCCTCAACCATTGCATTATGCAATGGTTCAGTCTACGGCGGCAATGCGGTAGCTTCAGGGTGTGCAGCCGGACATTCACCCCGCCACACCGGAAGCCGACACGCAGGAAGTCGTGGCCGCCGTCCTGGCGGCCTCCCGCATGATCGTCGGCATGTCCGCGCGCGCCCTGGCCGACGTCGACGACTCGCTGACCCTGCCGCAGCTGCGCACCCTGGTGGTCCTGGCCGACCGCCCGCCGATGAAGCAGAGCGACCTGGCCGCCGAACTCGGCGTGAACCCCTCGACCGTCCTGCGCATGGCCGACCGCCTCGCCGCGGCCGACCTGCTGGAGCGCCAGCCGAATCCGGCCAGCCGCCGCGAACAGCTCCTCAGCCTCACCGAGACCGGGTGCGACCTGGTGCACCGCGTCATGGACCGGCGCTCGGAGGAGGTGACCGCCCTGGTCGGCAGGCTGACACCGGCCGAGCGTGCGGGACTGGTGCACAGCCTGCGCGCGCTGACCGAAGCCGTGTCGGACACCTATCCGGACTCCCCGGACCATCCCGGACTCCGGCTCGGCTAGCCGTACTGCCCGGTGCGGGGCGGGACGTTCCAACCTTTCTCTTGACGCTCACGCCTGGTTCACCGGCGTCGCCGATGGTCGGAAACCATGTGCACTGATGGCTATTGCGAGCACAACGCTGCTCCGCTGCCCGAGTCGGCCGACCCCTCCGCAGCGGGTCTGTCCCGCCGGGGCGTCCTGACGGTCGGTGCCGCGACCGCGGCGCTCACCCTGGGTCCCATGACCTTCGCCCACGCCGCCGACAAGAGCGACGGCTTCGCCTCCGGCACTCCCGCCGACGGCACGCAGGTCTCCCAGACCATCACCGGCCACCTCGAGACCGGCGCCGCCGACTTCGTCTACCTGCCGGTGGTGATCCCGGCCGGGGTGAAGCAGATCGACGTCTCCTACTCCTACGACCACCCCGCGGTGACCGCCGGCGACAAGACGAACTCCTGCGACATCGGCGTCTTCGACGAGCGCGGCATCGCCTTGGGCGGTCCCGGTTTCCGCGGCTGGTCCGGCGGTTTCCGGACGGCGTTCTCGATCAGCGCCAGCGAGGCGACGCCCGGCTACCTGCCCGGTCCGGTGAACAAGGGCACGTGGCACATCGCCCTGGGTCCGTACCAGGTCGCGCAGGTCGGCATGAACTACCAGGTCCAGGTCACCCTGACCTACGGCAAGCCGGGCACCCCGTTCGTCCCGAACTACCCGCCGACCCGAGCCAAGGGCCGCGGCCGGTCCTGGTACCGCGGCGACTGCCACCTGCACACCGTCTACTCCGACGGCAAGCGGCTGCCCGGCGAGGTCGCCGCCGGCGCCCGCGCGGCGAAGCTGGACTTCATGGTCTCCACCGACCACAACACTTCTTCCTCGCACGGCGTCTGGGGTCAGTACGCCGGCCCGGATCTGCTGATCATCACCGGAGAGGAGATCACCACCCGCAACGGCCACTGGGTCGCGATGGGCCTGCCGGCCGGGGAGTGGATCGACTGGCGCTACCGCAACCGCGACGACGCCTTCCCGCGCTTCGCCCGCGAGGTGCGCAAGCACGGCGGTCTGGTCGCGCCGGCGCACATGTACTGCGCCTACGTCGCCTGCCAGTGGAAGTTCGGGTTCGACGACGCCGACGTCACCGAGGTGTGGACCGGTCCCTGGACGTACGACGACGAACACGCCGTCAGCACCTGGGACCAGAAGCTCGGCGAGGCGGTCCGCTCCGGAAAGCGCTGGCTTCCGGCCGTGGGCAACAGCGACGCGCACAGCGAGCCGCAGGTGATCGGTCTGCCGCACAACGTCGTCTATGCCGACGACTTGCGCACCGACGCGTTGATGGACGGTCTGCGCGCCGGCCGCACCTGGATCGCCGAATCCAGTGCGGTGACGCTGGACTTCACCGTCACCGGCGCCGGAAAGCAGGCCGGTGTCGGCGAGACGCTCAAGGCCTCGGCGCAGGCTCCGGTCGACGTCCGGCTGGAGGTGCACGGCGTCCCCAACGGCACCGTCCGCCTGATCACCGACGAGGGGCAGATGTTCCAGCAGTCGCTGGACGCCGCCGGCGACGGCGTCGTCGTCTGGCGCACCACGCCCTCGCTGGCCGCCTACGTCCGCGCCGAGGTCCGCCACCCCATGGCCGACGGCACGCCGGGGCAGGGCAACACGATGGGCGACGCGCTGCTGTTCGGCCCGATGGCCGCGCTGACCAACCCGGTGTTCCTGAAGGAAACCGGCTGACCTGCTCGTTCGGCGGTGGCATGCGCGGCATGTCACCGCCGGCGGCGCTCCCTCGTCCCGGTAAGGGGAACCACCCACCGATCAAGACGCCAAGGAGCGCACCATGACCACCGACAACCTCTCCGCCCTCGACCGCGTCCAGGCCGCCGTCAACAACGGAGAACTCGATCTCGCCCTGAAGCTGATCGACGAAGTCTGCGCGCCCGACATGATCCTGAGCACTCCGCTGAAGCTCCCGGTCAGCGGCGTCGAGGCGCAGAAGGTCGTCTTCCGGATCCTGCTGTCCGCCTTCCCCGATCTGCACATCGAGACCGAGGACCGGCTCGTCGACGGAGACAAGATCGTCTACCGCAACGTCGTCACGGGAACGCATCGGGGGACATACATGGGAGTCGAACCGACCGGGAAGAAGATCACCTACAACGAGATCTTCATCGTGCGCCTGGACGAGTCCGGGCGGATCGCGCAGACCTGGGGAGTCGTCGACACCGCAGCTCAGATGCGGCAGCTGGGGCTGATCCCCGAGATCAAGCACTGAAGAGCATGACCATCAAGGTCTGACGTATCGGCCCGTTTTGTTCGTCAAAACCGAGTCAAAATTGCCTCCGGCCCTCCGATAGAGGAACCTCGACGACGATCACCGCGTCGTTACGGGGTATACGGCCTCGTCGGAGGACAGCGAAGGGGCACAGCGCGCACACGCCGGGTGATCTTGGGATGGAGCCCGGGTGAACTGCGTTGCACCGCCAGGAGAAAACAACTGGTCGGTGCGCACCGGGTGACATCTAGCCCGGCGCGGGCGGGCGCGCTTGTGTCAAGCTGTAGGCAGCGATACGGGTTTGATGGGACGGTGTGGCCTTGCTGGGGCGTGGACGAGGGACGGACCCGCAGTGGATCACCCAGGAGTTCGCTAAGGCGGAGGACCTGGCGGCTGTGGGTCAGCAGGAGCGGGCTCGCGACCGATACGCGCGCCTGGCCCGCCGTCTGTCCTCCGTGCCCGAAGACCTGCAGCACTATCGCGGTCTGGCATTGCTCGGCGAGGCCGAGACCATTCTGGCGCTGGGTATCTTCACCGACGCCATGGCGCGCTTCCGCGAGGCCTACCCGCTGCTGACCGAGCCCTTCCGGCAGCTGCCGCGCTGGCTTGTGCGGCAGTTCGCCGAGGAGCGGCTGCGCGCCGAGGACGGCGACCTCAAGCCGATCATCGACTTCCTGAAGGCGATCACCTACGGCCTGGAGCCGGGTGATGAGGACACAGCCATCCGCACCGTCATGTGGCTGCAGAAGGCCTGCACCACCGGACCCACCGCGCAGCGCGAGGCCACCGCGCGCGCCGCGCTGGCCGCGCTGCCCGGCGTGGACTGGCCGGTGCTGGCGCTGACCACGATGATGCGCCGCGACGGCCGGGTGAAGGAGGCCGAGGACCTGCTCGCCGCCGCCGTGCCCGGCGGCAGCGGCGAGCTGTGGTTCCGCTGGGGCATCCAGCTCAGCACCCTGCTGCGCTACGACGACGCGATCTCCGCCTACGACGAGGCGTTCCGCCGCGGCACCGGCCCGGCTTCGCCGTGGTCGCGCGGAGCCTGGCTGCGCCCCGAGGCGCTGCTGTTCCGCGGGCTGGCGCACCAGCAGATGGGGCGCACCGACCAGGCCGAGACCGACCTGCGCACCGCCTCGCAGTACGCGCCGCAGGATCCGCGCATCCACTACTCGCTGGGCCGGCTCGCCGTGCAACTCGGCGCCGACGATTTGGCGTGGAACCACTTCAGCAACTCCCTGGCGGTCGAGGCGGCCTTCGCCCCGGCACGGCTCGGCTTGGCGCTGCTGCGCGAGCAGTCCGGACGCCCCGCCGAGGCGATCGCGCACTACCAGGCGGCGCTGCGGCACGACGCGCATTCGCGCGCCGCGCGCATTCGGCTCGGTGCCGTACTGCTGGCCGCCGGACGCCGCAAAGAGGCGCAAGGCCTGCTGGAGCCGGAGTCCGGACAGTCGTCCTACTGGGGCGGCATGGCCACGTTCCACTACGGCTTGGCGCAGCTGCGTGCCAACAACCCGGCCGGCGCCATCGACACCTGGGACCGGCTCGGCACCACCGAACTGCGGGACTGGACCGCCGTGGCGCGGGATCGCGAAGCGCGCAAGCGCCTCGGCAGCGACCCGACCGCCGCGCGGTTGCAGTGGCAGATCGCGTATCTGGACTCGCCGGAGGTCATCGAGCACCGGATAGCGCTGCGGGAAGCCGCGCTGCGCGAGGCCGCCTGGATGCTGATGTCCGGACGGGAGATACCCGACAACCGGGAGAAAGCGGCCGTCGCGCTCGACCTGGCCGCCTCGATGCCGACCGACTGGCGCGGCGACGGCACGCGCGGCCGGCAGAACCGGCTGCGGGCGCTGGTCGACCTGGCCGGCGGCACCACGACCGACCTGGAGACGTTCCTCGCTCCCGACGGCCGGATGCGCGACCGCTGCCACCTGGCTGTGGCGGCGTTGCTGGACGACCGGATCGAGGACGCCGAGACGCTGCTCGCCGAACTGCCCGAGGACCCGGACTGCGACCCGGCGGTCGCCCGGGCGCGTGCGCTGTACGCCGAGCGGACCGGGCACTGGTACGACGCCGTGCAGTGGTACCAGCGCTTTCTGGGCAACGACATCGCCAACGGCTCCGCCGCATCGCAGGATGTCGACGCCGACGCGGACTCCGGCGCGGACACCGGCTACGAGCTCCGCGACGACGACACCCAGAGCCTGGACATCCAGGAGATCGCCAACGCCGGACCGCTGGTCGCCGCCGAGCGGCTGGCGGCGGAGGCCGAGCCCGACGACGAGGAGCCGCCGCTGCCGTGTGTCGCGGTCGCGGACGTCGAGTGCGGGAAGGACGCGGTCGGCTCGTGTGCCGGCTGCGGACGCGAAGGATGCCGGACGCACCTTTTCCGCCCTTCTGGGCTCAATTCCTACCGATGCGAGAAGTGCGCCGGACCAGCACTGCAATCGCTGCTTTACGCCGCGCGCAAGGCCGGCGTCCCGGACGAGGCCGAGCGCACGCTGACGTCGTGGGCCGATGCCCTGGTCAGCAGTGCCCTGACTCCGCCGCTGCGCCGCCAGCTCGCGCTGATGCGCGCCGAGGCCGGCGACCTGGACGGCGCGCTGGTCCGGCTGCCCGCCGACGTGCAGACCGAGCGCGTCGAGCTGCTCATCCGGCGCGCGGCGTCGGCGATCGAGAAGAGCGAGCCCTACCGGGCGCTCGGCGATCTGCGCAGCGCGCTGCAGATCCAGCCGGACCAGCCCGAGGCGCTGGCCGCGCTGGAGGCTCTGTCGGAGTACTCCGCGCGTCAGCATGCTGACGAGGGGCGTCATGAAGAGGCGTTCGCGGGGTATCTCGCCTTGGTGCGCGAGGAACCGACGAACGCCCGGCTGCTGCACGCGCTCGGGTTGTCCGCGTACCAGCTGGCTCGGTCCGGAAACAAGGACGAGCACTGGATGTGGACGATCGGCTGCCTGGTGACGGCGCTGTACGCGCCCGACTTCTGGACGCAGGTCGTCGGAGTCGGCGACGTCGAAGCCGATCGCGGGCAGATCGAGCAGACCCGGCGCACGCTGATCGACGAGTTGAAGAACGACCTGCGGTTCGCCGACCTCGCGGCGTACCGGGGCGGCGACGAGGTGGACGCCTGGAGCGTGCGGCTCGGGATGGACGTGCTCGCCTGCGAGGCGGACCTGCCCGCCTTGAGTCCGATACGGATCAGCCCGACGCTGGAGGCGCTGCTGCGTCAGCAGCCTGAGACACCTGCGCTCGCGGAGTGGCGCGAACTCGCCGACGCCACGCACGCGGCGGACTCCGACGGCGCCGAGGACGACGAGTCGGTGCGGATCGCCGCGCTGTACGGGCCCTTGGGACCGCAGCACTTCCTGTATGAGGACAGCAAGTTCGAGCCGGCCATCGCGGCGCTGGACACGGTCGCCGAGAGCGACCGCGACGCGGCGTGGACCGCGCTGCTGCGCAAGACGCTGGTCATGCGGGGCATGGAGCTGCATCTGGACGAGCAGTGGGCGCCGGCGCTGGAGTGCATAGCCCGGGCGGCGTCGCTGGATCCGGACCGCAAGCCCGAAGGCGTGTGGGTGGAGATCGCCGCCGAGTCCGGGCTGAACGCGGCGCGGGAGCTGATGCGGCGTGCCGAGGAGGGGGAGCGTCCGGTTTCGGTGGACGCGACGCCGACCGTGAACATGGCGGCGACCAGCACGGCTTTCATCGCCGACGCGACCAAGACGGTGAACATCGCGGCGGCTGGTTTGTCGGGCCTGGCGGCGAGTGCCACTGGTGACAGCGCCAGTGGCGCTGCTTCTGCTTCTGCTCCTGCTTCTGGCGACGGGGACGTGCCGGCGCCGGTCAGCGTGTTGCAGAGCGTGGTGGATGTGTTGGAGCGCGCCTTGTCCGTCGCTCCGGATGTCACGGCGTTGCAGAGAGAACTGGGTGTCGCGCATATGCGGCGGACCAGGGAACTGCGTTCCGAGGTGCGGGATTACGTGCTGGCGCTGTCGCACGCGCGGCGCGCCGTCGAACTGCGGCCGGACGACAAGGAAGCCGCGGCGCTGCTGGAGGTCGTGCTCGCCGAGCGAGCCGGTGCGCTGACCAAGCCCGGACCCGACGGCGACCTGCTGGAAGCCGTGCAGTGGTGGCAGGAACTCAGCGAGATGGACGGCTCGAAGTCCGAGTACCACGCCGGGCTGTCGTACGCGCTGAAGCTGCTGGCGTGCTCGGCGGCGCTCGGTGGACGCCGTGCCCTGGCGGTGGACCGGATGACGTGGGGGCTGCTGGCCGACAAGACGTGGACCGGCGACCCCGACCTGGAGGCGCCGCGGGTGATAGCGACCCTCCTGATCGCCGACGCCATGGACGAGCGCACCCAGCGTCCCTTCAACGACCGCGCGCACCGCCTGCGCACCGCACTGGCGTACCGCGACACGAAGGAACTCCGGGACCTGATGGCCGCACTGTGGAGGAACGAGGCGACCTTCCAGTGGGAGACCCGCCACTACGGCCTGTGCGCGTCCCTGCTGGAGGAGGCCGAGGCCCTCGACTCCGGCAACGCCAACCCCGACGCCTCCACCACCCTGAACCTGCGCGTCCCCAGCCCCGACGACCCCCGCTCCGGAGGCATGCAACCGTTCCACTGGCACCGCTACCCGCGAGCCCGCGCCCTCCTGAAGCGCACAGTGGACCACTACCCCGACGACGACGAACTCCGAGAACTCCACGCCCGAAGCGCCGCCCCCGAAGACCCCGCGAGCACCTGATGCTGTTGAACGAACCGACGCCCCACCACACCCGCCCGGCCGCCACCGCCGCGACGGCGAACACCCGCGAACTCCCTCCCGTCGACCTCGACGCCGCCGCCACGCCCCCGCGCAGGGGCATCGCGGAGGCGGACACGGTTGCTTTCACGGCGGTGGATGCGGGAGCGGTGGATGCGGGAGCTACGGGTGCGGGTGCGGGTAACGGTGCTGGCACGAGTGCGAGCAATGGCGCTGCGACGAGCACGAACGACGATGATGCTTCGAGCGATGACGCCGACGCTGATGCGGGCGATGGTGGTGAGGCGAGTGCGAGCGACGGCGCGGATTCGGACGACACCGCCGAGCTGACCGCCGAGTCGGTGCCGCGCTCGAATGCGGAGGCTCCCACAGTCGGGATGGAGCGGGTCGTCCTGCCCCCCAATGGGACCGAGACGGTCGCCCTGGATGTGGAGGCCGTGAAGCGCGCCGTCGCCGAAGGACTCGCCGCCTCGGATGCGACAGCCACAGTTTCGCTCGATCTGGCGGAGGTCAAGCGGGCCATAGCTGAGGAGTCTGCCGATACTCAGCCGGCTGACATCGAGCCCGCCGACATCGACCCTGCTGACCCCGAGCCAGCCGACATCGATCCTGCCAACCCCGAGCTGACCGATACCGAGCCTGTCGACCCCGACCCGGCCGGTACCGACCCTGTCGATGACTCGCCGGTCGAGTCTGAATCCGCCGCCTCCGCCACCTCCACCGACCTCGTGCCGGCCGCCGAAAGCAGCGTCGACACCCCCACCGCGCCCTACCTCGTCGCCACCGACCTCTCCGCCTCCGCCGCCTCCGCCTCGACCCTCGTCGCGGTCCCCGAGACCGCCGACGACGTCATCGCCACCATCCACGCCGCTGCGACCGCCGTCGCGGCGGCTGATCGGCGTGCGCGGCAGGCGGCGGTGGCGAAGGAGGATCCGTGGACCGGGCTGGATCTGCACCAGCCTCCGACGCCAGCGCCGGTCGACAACGTGCTGGATCTGCTGGCGCCGGTGTTGGAGCGGCCGTTGCTGGTGGTGGAGCAGCCCGGATTGCCCGCTGCCGCCGACGTCGTGGCATTGCACCGGTCCGAGCTGGAGGTGGACTTCGTCGAGCCGCCGGTGGTGGCCGCCGGCGCCGAGCCGCCGATACCGCCGCGCTACGGTCCGGGCCTGTCCGTGCTGCCGCACATCGAGTTCCCGGTCTAGCAGGTTCGGGCTAAGCCAGGTCTCCGCCGGCGCTGCGGATGTCCGGCAGCACCGGACGGTCCTCGCTTCCCGGCTGCAGAATCACCGCCGCGAGTCCCCAGTGGTGCTTCATCCGCTCCAGCGGGTCGGTCGGGAGCGCGTCCTTCTTGCGGGAGAACCTGCGCGGCGCCGGGGTCTTGTCTCGCATCCTGATCTTCACCGTCTCGCGGATCTCGCCGGCGGTCACCACCGCCTTGTCGAACCGTCCGGCTACTTCGGCGGCCCAGTGCCGTCCCAGGATGCCGACGCGTGCCGCGGGCTCCGAGCGGCGGCCGTCGCGGAACGTCACGTGCACTGCCTCCACGCCCGGCGGCAGCATGCCCCACGCCACCGACCAGGGCGCGCCGTCGTCCTCGCGGCTGCGGAGCGCGCCGCCGATCAGCGCGGTGTCCGCCTCGACGGCTGGGTCCGGAGCGTCGGCGGTCATGTCCGGCAGCATAGGCGCTCGCCGCGAACGTCCAGTGGATGCGCGAGTACTACCGCAGCATTTACGCGGCGACCGGCGGCGTCCCGGTCCCGGACGCCGTGAGCGACGGCTCATACATCAACTACCCGGATGTCGACCTCGCCGACCCGGCGTGGAACATCTCCGGCGTCCCTGGCACGAGCTCTACTACAAGGAGAACTACCCGAAGCTCCAGCAGATCAAGGCGACGGGGACCCACGCGACGTCTTCCGCCACGCCCTGTCCGTCGAACTGCCTTCCTAGCCGGAAAACCCAGCCGGGCAAAGCCGAGCCCAGCCGGAAAAAGGTGATTGAGGCCCCTGACGCCCGCCACGCCGGGGCCTCAATCGGTCTCATCCCCAGGGGTCGGACGGCCAGCTGGGATTGCGCGGGTCCACGACCGGCGGCAGCGCCTTGTCGTGCGGCTTGATCAGGTACGCGACCCCGCCGGAGCCGTACCCGGGCGAGCCGTCGGCCTTGGTGTAGTTCGTCCGCAGCCACACCGTCTCGAACATCCGCCGCGGGTAGACCGTGTAGACGTTGGAGTCGCTGTTGCTGGCCGGGTCGTTGACGATCACGTCGCCGGTGTCGGTGAACCCGATGACGCACCACAGGTGTCCGGCGCTCGCGTAGTAGCCGTTCTCGGCGAGTGTGAAGGACTGCGACGTGACCACCGGGAAGCCGTGGGCGACGAGCACTTCCAGCTCGGTCAGCGAGTTCAGCCGCACGACCATCGCGTCCAACCCGTAGGACGCGGCGTAGGCGCAGGTGAAAGGCCAGTTGCCAGTACCCTGATATCCGTAGTCGTAGCTGTAGCGCGCCGCCTCGTCCACCGAGGAGTCCACGTAGCTGGGATCGACCCACGCCAGATCCTCGGCGGTCGGGCCCTTGCCCCAGAACTCGACCACCATCTCGGTCGACGTCGGGCTGCACCACGCCTCACCGCCGCCGCCGTACTGGATGTACTGGCCGTCGTGCAGGTTCTGCGCGTACGGCTTGACCGCGAGCGTGATGCCGGTCGCCGGGCCCGGCGTACTCGCCGGAACGGTGGTACGCGCCGGGACCATGGAGGCCGTCGCGCCGATCTGCCAGACCCGCGGCGTCGCCCGCAAACCGGGGCGGCGCAACAGAGTCAGGCGCAGTTGGTAGGAACGCATCGAGTGCCCGGTCTCAGAGCTCCATGTGTCGGTGTCGATCTCGCCGTAGGCGTTGCTCTGCCCGTTGACCGAGGTACGGTTCAGCTCGCTGTCGTCGCGGGTCCAGACGCCCATGACCCAGGTGTCGCGGTGGCCGTCCTCCATCGTGGCGAGCAGTTCCACCTTCAGGAACGTGCCCTTCGGCGTGTCGGCGTTCCAGTGCGCGGTCAGCTGCGTGGCGCCGAAGTCCAGTTGCCGGGTCGGGGAGGTCCAGGTCGCGTATTCGTACTCTGCGGTGGTGTTGAGGTAGGGGTCGGTGTAGGACGTGGTCCCCGTCGGCTCGGCGATGACGACGCCCAGCCGCGGTCCCGGCAGCGGCAGCACGCCGGCGGACTTCCCGGACCGGAAGTCGGCCCAGGTCGTCCACCGGTCGAAGCGGACCCGGGCCGGGCCCGAGTCCTTGCTCTTCGTCTCTGCCGTCGCTGTCGTCGTCGCTGCCTCTGCCGCCGCATTGCTCATCGCGGCCTCCGTGCCGTTCGTCGCCGCTGCCGCCGTCCCCGCTCCCGCGACTCCGACCATAGCGGCGCCCACAGCCGCCCCGCCGGCGAGCACCGCGCGGCGGCGCACCGAGCCGCCCGCATCCTGCCGATCTGCTTGAGAGCTCGCCGACATCAGTCCTCCAAGACCGCGCGCCAGACTGCCGCCACCATGTTGAATGCTGTTGAAGATTAGCCCTCAACCCAGCATGATCGGAAGCAAATCCATGCGATATCTTGACTGGTCTCTCAGGCGAAGTTCTTGTCGATCAACATCTCCAGCACGTTCACGTGGAAGTCCGGGAAGTCCATCGGCACGATCCCGAACCGCGCGCGCTGCCCGGTCCGGGCACGCAGATACGGGTAGATGGAGTTGTCCATCAGCGTCTGCTCGAGGTTCTTCGGAAACCCCAGACCGTCGTTGATCGACGGCGCCAGGCTGAGGAAGTTCACGTACATCGTCGTCGGCGCCGGGTTGCTGTACGCGTTGTCGAACTGCTGCGTGATCAGCTGACCCTTCGAGCCCGTGGACACCCCGGTATACGTGTCCTGCACGTTGAACTGCCAGTTCGCGCTGTCCGCCCAGCCGATCAGATTCCACGACGCCGGGAACGCGAAGTCCGCCAGCAGCACCACCTTGCCGGCCGCCTGACCGAGCGTCGGCCAGCCGTACATGTGGAACAGGTCCCGATACCCGAGCGTGTCGAAGTAGTAGGTGACCCGGCGCTGGAACTCCGCGTCGCTGAGCGCCTGGCCTCCGGCGTTCTCGTTCTTCAGCCGCATGACGATCGTCTCGGTCGGCTGCGAGGCGAGGAACGCCTTGCACTGGTCCAGCACGTCCTGCAGCCGGATGCCCTGGTAGTAGCTGGAGTGGTAGATGCCCATCTCGCTGGCCGTCCCCTGCAACCCGTTGCAGCGGATGTCGACGAACCGCACGCCCTCCGACAACTGCTGCGGGATCCCCCAGTTCTGCGTGTGCGACCACTCGGTGCCGTTCGCGGGATTGGTGCAGCAGGTGTCGTGCGTCCCGGGAACCGTCATCCCCAGCAGCGACAGGTTCGGGTCGAGATAGCTCATCCAGCGGTCCGTGGGCTTGCCGCCCGGCGTGACGGGGGAGTCGGCGCGCGCCGTGGCGGGCAGCCCGAGCGAGGTGGCGGCCAGGACGGTGCCGCTGAGTCCCCATTTCAGGACATTGCGACGAGTGGGATTCATCTGCGCTCCAAGGGTCGTATATCCGGGCACTGCGAGACGGCGTTCACAGTAAGCGCGGTGTCACGACCTGGCCATGGCCTCAAGCCAGCTGCATGATGAACACTCCGCGGGTGTGCCCGACGACCAGCGTCGAGCCCGTGACGGCCAGGGACGTGACCGCCGCGCCGACGTCGATCGTCGAGACGGCGCCGGTCTCGGGCTCCCACCATCGCAGGGTACTGCCTTGGGTGCTGCCGGTGATGACGAGGGTGCGCCCGTCTGGGAGCTCGGTCGCGGTCAGGGCGCTCAGCGTCCGACCTTTGACGTCGGAAGGCAGGGTCTGCCCGGTCGCGGTCCCGGTCGCCGGGTCCCACAGCGCGAGGTTGCCTTTGCGGTCGCCGGTGGCCAGCAGCGTCTTTCCGCGCAGCGGTACGGCGGCGACCGCCTGGACGAACGTGTGGCCGGCGTCGGCGAGCCCATCCTTCGAGGGCGCGAGAGCTGCTCCGTGTTCGCACTCGTGCGGGTCGCTGATGCTCGGATCCCACACGTATACACGGCCGGACTGGTCCGTCCCTGCGATCGTCGTGTAGCCGGCAGCCACCGGGAGCGGAGCGATCGATGCGATGGGATGCCCAAAGGGATTCAAGCGTGCTCGGATGTCGCCGCTGACCGGCTCGCTCACCCGCACCGCGCCGCGTGTCCTGGCTGACGCGAGGAGCACGCGACCGTCGGGCATGGTTGCCGCGCACACGCCGCTGACGCCGCCTGCCCATGTCACTTCCGGCTGTCGGATCTTCTCCCCGGTCCACGGATCCCACAGACCGATCGAGCCGCCTTCGCCGCCGCTGGCCAGCCACGCGCCGCCGTCCGGTTTGGGGATCGCGGCGAGCGTCAAGATCCGGTCGGGGTGTCCGGCCAGCGGCTCGCGCAGAGCCTGACCGGTCGCCATGTCCCACACATGAATCAGCCCACGATCTCCGCCGCCCACCACCAGCGTCGGCCGGTCCGAGCCCGCCACGATCGCCACCGCGTTGACGCCGGCGTCGCAGCCCAGCAACGCCGTCACCGCCATCATCGCCGTCTCCTCGGTCGGTGAGACGGGTTGCCCGGCCGGCACCGGAGTATCGAGCACCACCAGAGAATCGGGATCCAGCGGACGCGCGCCGTCCGGCGGCGGCGCCAAGCTGTCGGCGATCGACCATGTGTTTCCGCAGTGTGCGCACTGGAAGCACCCCATGAGCACACTGAGTTGCTCCGCCGCCTCCTCGGCGGCCCACGTAGGCGTCCCCTTCGTGGCGACAAGGCTGGCGGCCATGGCGAGGACTGCCTGAGGTGAGGCGTCCAGTGGGATGCCGCTCTCCGTCCACATGTGCCCCTCCGCCCGCGAGGGCAGACCCGGAACCACCGTGCTGTAGTCGCACTCCCAGTCGCAGCCCGGACAATGGAGAACGTGATCGCTGAGCACATCACTGATCGCCCACAACGCACGCCCGATGCGATGCCCGCTGAACGCCACTCCCGACAGGACCAAGTCGGTGCACCTGGTGAAAGGAACATCAGCAGCAGCCAGCACCCGCACCACAGCCTGCTCCGCACGCCGCAACGCCGCCACGTACCCCGCCGCAAGGTCAGCAGGAACCGCCCCCGAATCCGGCGCGGCAACGGCATACCCCAGCCGTATCCAGAAATCGACCATATGCTCCGGCGCCAACCCAACCGCCGCATCAATCACCTGCGGAATCACCACATAAGCGCCATCATCCAACGCACCCTCATCAAGGAACTCATCGACGAGCTCCTCCCACCCACCCCGCCACCCCGCCCACGTCCCCGGATCCGCAGGATCAGCACCCCGCATCAGCTGCAACAACCCGCCAACCTCAAACTCACCCATGCGGGAAAAGGTATCCACCCCTCCCGACACGCACGACAGCCGGCACAGCAGCTCCCGAAAACGCCCCGCATGCCCCGCCAAAGACCCCCGCCTCCAGCCGCAGACTTCTCAGCATCCGCGCCGCCACGAACGACGGCCGACACAGCACGCTCGCCAACGTCCCTCATGCATGACCCGCCGCCTGAGCTCCCTCAAGCTTAGGAACTCAGACGCGCCCCTCATGCCCGACTGGCCGCAGCCACAGCTGCGCTCCCTCAAGCTCAGGAACTCAGCACCCAGACATTCACTTCACCCAGCCGCACATCCACAGCGTCCGCGCAGACGCAAACGCCTCGCATGCCTTGCCGACCGGCGCCACACCTGCGCTCCCTCATGCTCAGGAATCCAGCACCCGGACATCCCCCGCATCCAGCCGCACGTCCACCGCATCCGCGCCGACCCGCAATCCGCGCACGGTCAGCCCGTCCCAGTCCCCGCCGGGCAGCGGCTGGAACGCCATCGCGTTCGCGGGCGCGTCGGGTCGCACCCCGACCAGCGTCGAGACCACCGCGATCGCTGCCGCCGCGGCCCATGCCTGTGGGCGGCACGCAGCCGGGTAGGGGGTCGGGCGGCCGCCGGTGCGGGCTGGGCTGCCTGCGTACAGCTCCGGCATGCGGTATTCGAAGCCTGCGGCTGCCTCTAGCAGGCCGTCGATCAGTGCGCGTGCCGATTCTGCCGCGCCTGGCACGCCGTCTGCCGCTGCTCGGGCCAGTCCCTGCACGGCCATCGCGGTGTCGTGGGTCCATACCGAGCCGCCGTGGTAGCTCAGTGGGCTGTAACCGGCTGCCGAGGTTGCCATGGTTCGCAGTCCATAGCCCGAGGACAGCGCTGCCGATCCGAGGCGTGCGGCGACCAGCGCCGACTCCTCGGGGTTCAGGATTCCGGTGCCCAGCAGGTGTCCCATGTTCGAGGCGACCGTGTTCACGGGCTTGCCGTCGCGGTCCAGGGCGATCGCTGGGAACGGTCCGTCCGCGTCGCTGATCCAGAAGCGGGCGCGGAATCGTGCGGCGAGTTGTGCGGCCCAGGTGCGCCACTCGTCGGCGCCGGGGCGGCCGAAGGCGTCGAGCAGTGCCGCGCCGCTCATTGCCGCCTCGTAGGCGTAGCCCTGGACCTCGCTTAGGGCCAGTGGCGCTGTTGCGATCCGGCCGTCGATGAACTGGATCGAGTCGCCGGAGTCCTTCCAGCCCTGGTTCGCCAGGCCGTGGCCCGATTCGTCGACGTAGCTCAGGAAGCCGGCGTCGTCCATGCCGTGGTCGCGCATCCAGGCCAGCGCGGCGCCCAGCGGATCCAGCAGCTTCTCCACTTCGTCGGCGGGCATGCCCCAGCGCCAGGCGTCGTGCAGCAGCATGATCCACAGTGGCGTGGCGTCCACGGTGCCGTAGTACGTCGAGGGCAGCGTCATCGGCCCTCCGGTGTTGCCGACCGCGTCGTGGGAGGCCGGCGCGCGGCGGATCTCGTGCAGGATCTTGCCCGGCTGCTCGGCGGTCTCCGGGTCGGTCTTCGTACCCTGACGCCGGGCCAGCGTACGCAGCGTGCCGGCGGCCAGTTCCGTGCCCAGCGGCAGCAACATGCGCGCGGCGATGAGCGAATCGCGGCCGAACAACGTGAGGAACCACGGCGCACCGGCGCCCAGGAAGTGGTCCTCCGGCGCCGAAGGATCGCGCAGTTCCAGCCCGCGCAGATCGGACAGTGAGCGCTCGACGAAGCGTCCGATACGGATGTCGCCGCTGTCCACGCGCAGGTCGCCGAGCACTGATTCGCCCGCGGTGCCCAGCACTACAGAGGAGTCGAAAACCGCAGCGCTCACCTCGATACTGAAGCGGGCGCTCTCGCCGGGCTCCAGCTTGACCGGCCAGCTGAGCCGACCCTGCTTCGCATCCACGACGGCGGGCGCGTGCTGAGCGATCGCCTGAACGATGTCCCGGTTCTCCGCACCAAGCCCGACCCATTGCAGACCACTGTGAACAGCTTCAGCCGGCAGCGCGCCGGGGGAGTAGCCAGACTTCACCGCCGAGATCTCGGCCAGGTCGCAGCCCAACGTCATGCTCAGCGTGGTCTGGACGCGACGGCGCGAAGCGGACCGGATCTCCACGATCTCCCGCACGACCGCCCGCGAGCCGGAATCGGAATCGGAATCGGAATCGGAGCCATCCACAAGCACCCGCGACCGCTCCACCCACACCGCCGGATCCGCGCCGTCCTCGCCGAGTCCGCGCGCCACCAGCACGCTGCGTGTCGCATCCGCGCCGACGAGCTCGCTCGCGATAGGAACGAGCCGCGCACCCGAGAGGGCGATCTCCGAAACGCTCAGGACGCGTCTGTCGTCGGCGAAAACCCCCGCCACGCCTTGCCCCGACAAAGCGCCGCCGGTCCCGGACAAGCCGAAGACCGGAGCCTTCACCGTGGTCTGGAGATCGTGCAGATAGGGTTGCTGAGCTGGGAAATCGGCCGGACCGTCGGTCATGGAGTGCCCCTCATGGTGCGTCGTCGTTCACTCGCACTCTATCCATTTGAACGTTCATATGAAACACTCCACTCCAGATACTTTGAACGTTCAACTCGCCGAAAGGAGGAAACGCCATGTCACAGCCCGAACAGTCGCCGGCCCGCCCGACGATCAAGGCGGTCGCCAAACACGCGCAGGTGTCCTACCAAACCGTGTCGAACGCGCTGAACGCCCCGGAGCGCCTGCGTCCGGACACCCTGGCGCGCGTGCTGCGCGCGGTGGAGGACCTCGGCTACCGGCCCACGCAGGCCGCGCGCAACCTGCGGTTGCAGACCACGCGGCTGATCGGGTTCCGGTCCACGCGCTCCGGCGGGCGCGATATCGGCGCCATCGAGGACCGGTTCCTGTACGCGCTGACCTCCGCCGCGCGCGATCGCGGGTACGGCGTGATCCTGTTCGCCGCCGACGGCGACGAGGACGAGATCGCCATGTTCGAGGACCTGGTCAGCCGGGGCGCGGTGGACGGCTTCGTGTTGTTCGGCTCGCACCGGCACGACGCGCGCACCGCCTGGCTCGCCGAGCGGGACGTGCCGTTCGTCAGCTTCGGCCGGCCGTGGGAGAAGACCGCGTTCGAGTACTCCTGGCTCGACGTCGACGGGCACGCCGGCACGCTGGCCGCGACCCGGCATCTGGCCGCCGCCGGCCACCGCCGCGTCGCCTTCCTCGGCTGGCCCGAGGGCAGCGAGGTCGGCGACGACCGGTACGCCGGCTATCTCGCCGCCGCCGAAGAACTCGGCCTGCCCACCCGCGGGCTGACCGTGCGCGGGCTGAACGGCATCGGCGACGGCACGAAGCTCGCGGCCGCGCTGCTGGACAAGGCGCATCCGCCGACCGCGTTCGTCTGCGTCAGCGACGCGATGGCCGTCGGCGTGATGCACGCGGTGGAGCACCGCGGGCTGGCCGTGGGCCGCGACGTCGCGGTGATCGGCTTCGACGACAGCCCGCTGGCCACCGTCGTCCAGCCCGCCCTGAGCAGTGTGCGCCAGCCGCTGGAGTCCATCGCGCGCCAGTGCGTGGACCTGGTGCTGGAGCGCATCGACGACCCCCGCAGCGCGGTGACCACCTCCGTCGTGGAGCCCACGGTCATAGCGCGCGGCAGCAGTGATCCCACTCACCCCGCCCCCGATGACGAGGCCTGATACTCCCCGCCACCAGAGTGTCAGCGCCCCGAGCCACGATCCTCGACGAAGCGGGCTATTCGAAAGGAACGACAATGAAGTCAGTTCGCACCAGGCGGATCGTCGCTGTCGCCGGTGCCGCGGCGGTGCTGGTGACCGCCGCGGCGTGTGGCAGCAGCGGTCCCAGCAAGAGCACCGGGTCCTCTTCCTCCGGCGGCGGAACCGGCGGCGCCACCTCGGGCGTCACCCTGCAGGTGCTGATCGGGTCCTCCGGCGACGCCGAGACCAACGCGGTGGTCGCCGCGGGCAACGCCTGGGCCGCCAAGACCGGCAACAAGGTCGTCGTCACCCCGGCCAAGGACCTCACCCAGCAGCTCACGCAGTCGCTGGCCGGCGGGACCCCGCCGGACATCTTCTACGTCGACGCCTCCAAGTTCCAGAGCCTGGTCAAGGGCAACGCCCTGGCCGACGTCGGATCGAAGATCACTGATTCGGCCGACATGTACCCGAACCTGCAGCAGGCGTTCACCGCCAACGGGCAGTACTACTGCGTCCCGAAGGACTTCTCCACGCTCGCGCTGGAGATCAACAGCGACCTGTGGACGAAGGCCGGTCTGACCGACGCCGACGTCCCGACGACCTGGGACCAGCTGGAGACCGTCGCCAAGAAGCTGACCGGCAACGGCGTCACCGGCCTGGTCATGAGCGACACCCTGGACCGCATCGGCGCCTTCATGCGCCAGGCGGGCGGCTCGGTGGTCTCCACCGACGGCAAGACGGTCACCGCCGACTCCCCGCAGAACCTCGCCGCGCTGCAGTACCTGCAGAAGCTGGGCAAGGAGGGCGCTCTGAAGTTCCCCAAGCAGGTCGACGCCGGCTGGGGCGGCGAGGCGCTGGGCAAGGGCAAGGCGGCGATGACGATCGAGGGCAACTGGATCGTCGGCTCGATGCAGAAGGACTACCCGAACGTCCACTACAAGGTCGTCCCGCTGCCGGCAGGCCCGGCGGGCAAGGCGACGCTGTCCTTCACCAACTGCTGGGGCGTGGCGCAGAAGAGCTCGCACCAGGCCGCCGCGGTCGACTTCATCGACTACCTGACGACCGTCGACCAGCAGATGAGCTTCGCCAAGGCCTTCGGCGTCATGCCCTCGCGGCAGGCCGCCAAGAGCCAGTTCACGACCGCCTTCCCGGACCAGGCGGCGTTCGTCACCGGGGCGGACAACGCCTTCGGACCGGTCGGCTTCCCCGGCTTCGACGCCGTGCAGAAGGACTTCGACTCCAAGATCCAGGGCTTGTCGGACGGCTCCTCGGACCCGAAGAGCATGTTGTCCAGCCTCCAGAAGAACGCCTCTGACGCGCTGAGCAACAACTAGGCGAAAGGCCTTTCGGGAAGATGAGCAGAACAAGATCGCAGGAGGACCGGCGTCAAGCCCTCGCCGGATGGCTCTTCGTCTCGCCGGCGTTGCTCGGCCTGATCGTCTTCCTGGTGGTCCCGATCGTGCTGGCGCTCTACGTCAGCTTCACGAACTGGGACGGCCTGTCCAACCCGCTTGGCGGCGACGTCAAGTGGGTTGGACTGCACAACTACCAGCAGCTGCTCACCCACGACGGGCTGACCCGGACCACCTTCGCCGGGGCGCTGCGCAACAACTTCTGGTTCGTGCTGTTCGTCGTGCCGACCCAGACCGCGCTGGCGCTGTGGCTGGCGGTCCTGGTGAACAACAAGTACCTGCGCGGACGCGGCTTCTTCCGGACCGCGTTCTACTTCCCGTCGATCACCTCCAGCATCGCCATCACCCTGGTCTTCCTGTTCCTGTTCCAGGGCGGCGGCGCGGTGAACGGGATCCTGAACTGGTTCGGCGTCAAGGGTCCCAACTGGCTCGCCGATCCGCGCGGGGTCGTGCACGTCTGGCTCAGCGGCATCGGGGTGAGCAAACCGCCGGGCTGGACGCGGCACTCGGTGATGGGCCAGTCGGTGTGGGACTGGTTCAGCGGTCCGTCGATCGCGATGATGGTGATCATCATCCTGGTGATCTGGACGACCGCCGGCACGTTCATGCTGATGTTCCTCGCGGCGCTGCAGAACGTGAACGAGGACCTGTACGAGGCCGGCGAGCTCGACGGCGCCGGCGGCTGGCAGCGCTTCCGCTACATCACCTTGCCGAGCCTGCGTCCGACGCTGCTACTGGTGCTCACCCTCGGACTGATCGGCACCTGGCAGGTGTTCGACCAGATCTATCTGACCGGCAACAACCCGGCGACCCGGACGCCGGCGTTCATGTCCTTCGACCAGAGCTTCCAGAACAACCACTTCGGCATCGGATCGGCGATCGCCTTCCTGCTCTTCGCGCTGATCATGGGCCTGACCCTGCTGCAGCGGCGTCTCATTCCCGAGGAGATCGACTGATGGCCGCCGTCCGCGAGCGCCGCTCGCCGTCCCGCCGGGTCCTGATGTACGTCGCGCTGGCCCTGTTCGCGCTGCTGTTCCTCGGACCCTTCGTCATCCAGATCGCGACCTCGTTCAAGACCGACCCCGACGCCACCAACCACCCGCTGAACATCGTCCCGCACCCGGCGACCCTGGAGTCCTGGAAGCGGATCTTCGGCTACAGCACCGACCAGCCGGTCCCCTTCGGGACCTGGCTGCGCAACAGCATCATCGTGGCCACCTCGATCACCCTGCTGCGGGTCTTCCTGGACAGCCTGGCCGGCTACGCGTTGGCACGGCTGCGCTTCCCGGGCCGGCGCGCGGTGTTCATGCTGATCCTGGGCACGCTCGCGGTCCCGAACGTGGTGCTGCTGATCCCGCGCTTCCTGGTCCTGAAGGAACTGAGCCTCTACAACTCCTACGCGGGCATGATCCTGCCGATCGCGATGGACGCCGCCGGCATCTTCCTGATGCGCGGGTTCTTCATGCAGGTCCCGCAGTCGATCGAGGAAGCCGCGCGCATCGACGGCGCCGGTGCTTTCCGCACCTACTGGGACATCGCGCTACCGCTGGTGAAACCAGGTCTGATCACTCTGACGATCCTGTCGTTCCAGGGCTCGTGGAACGAGTTCAGCTTCTTCCTGGTCGCCACCTCCGACCCGAAGTACGACACCCTGACCACCGGCCTGGCCAAGTTCAGCGGCGGCTCCCTGGGCTCCGGGAACCAGTTCCCGGTCACCCTCGGCGCGGCACTGCTGTCCACGATCCCGGTGGCGATCTTGTTCTTCATCTTCCAGCGGCAGATCGTGCGGAGCCAGATGAGCTCCGGGGTGAAGGGGTAGCGGATGCCTCCCGGCTCAGCCCAGATCGACGGCGACGTCGTGGTGGGTGACGCGCTCGTCCCAGCGGGTCAGCGCGCGGCGGGCGGTCTCCTCGACGACGGCGCGGCCGGGATCGTCGCCGGCGAACCCGCGCACGTCGTCCATGCTCGCGAAGACCACGATCGAGGTGAACAGGACCTCCTCGCCGTCGGCACCGCGGAGCAGGCGGGCGCCGCGGAAGCCCGGGACCTGCCGGAGATGCTCGGCGACCTCCGATTCGTAGTGCCGCTGGTAGTCGTCGGCGGTCGCCGCCGAAGCCCATCCCCGCCACATCCGCGCGATCATCCGAACCCTTTCGCGGCCGCCCGCGCACCCAGAGGGGAAGCGCAGATCCCGCCGGAGATCGAGTCGGGGAAGGTACGGAAGTGTCCTTGGCCGCTAGACGACAGTCCTGCGGACAGGACCGGCAGGATTCGAACCTGCGTCACCCACGTGAAAGGTGGAAGTAACCCTCTCCTGCGCACCCGGCGGGAGTAAGACTATTGAGTTGGTGCCCCTGGCCCGTTTGCGCCTGGGAACGTATCTAACGGTAGTGGGCTCGCTGGGCGGCGGCGAACGGATTATCGGGGTGCTCGAGGGTTCGCCGAATGGTGTGTATCGCCATTAGAAGGTGTATTCGGGTTGAAATAGTCGAAAAGGCTGGGACAATGGTACGCCGGGAATGCAGCGACCCGGACCGGCTCGGAGGAGGACGACAGTGGCAACGGCGAACGGGCAGCAGACCTCCGGCACCAGTCGGACCACCTTCGAGGTGGCCTTCGACCTGTCGCCTGAGGCACCGGACTGGCCGCCGGTCGCCGTGGAGCGCCTCTGGGGCGAGCGCACGGCGGTGGACTCCGAGCTGCGCCTGCTGAACGTCCCCTTCTTCGCCCGCGGCGTCGCCTACGGCGACCTGGTCCACGTCCGCCCCGACCACGACCGCCGCGAGCTGGTCTTCGAAAGACTGAACGGCGAATCCGGCCACAGCACGGTCCGCATCACCCTCCTCGACGGCCGGGCCCGCCGCGACGTGCAGGACCGCCTGCGCGCAGCCGGCTGCTCCTGGGAGACCGCCGCGCAGTTCGCCGCCCTGCTGGCCGTGGACGTCCCCGCCGACGGCGACTACCGCGCACTGAGGGACTGGCTCACGGCCCGCAGCGGCGAGGGGGCGATCGAGTTTCAGGAGAGCGCGATCTCGGCGCGGCATTTGGAGCAGGTGCCCAACTTTCCTGCGTGATGAGGGCAGACAGCGGCCGGCGAACGGCGTCGGCCGCCGCGCCCGAAAGCGCGACGGCCGATCCCGATCCTGACTCTCAGCTCCCTGACTCAGCTCACGAAACCTTCGTGATCGCCACCGCCTGCCCCGCGTCGCCGAACGCCTGCCCGGCCAGTTTCCACGCGCCGTTCACGTACTCCAGCGCCAGGCCGCTGTTGCGGTTGACCAGCTTGTAGCGGCCGACGCCGGCCAGCGAGGTGTTTGTCGCGGCGGCGATCGCTGACGCCGACGACGAGGTGCTCAGCGTCTGCGGCGTGTCCTTGCCGATCGGCTGGAGGTACCACTGGTCGGTGCCGCCGGGGGAGCCGCTGCCTCCGTTGCCACTCGGGTTGAAGTTCGCCTGCTGTGTTCCGGTCGCCACCGCCGAGCCGATCGCGCGGGTCTGCTGGACCGTGCTGCCGGTGGACTGGAGGTAGGCGCCGGTACTGACGTTGACCAGCTTGTAGAAGCCGGTGCGGTAGGCGGTCGACCACTGGTCCATCACCGGGACCAGGCGCCACGCCGAGCCGCTGCCGTCCTTCAGCGCCGTGCCGCCGACCGCCAGGCCGTAGGAGGCGCCGGAGGCGAAGCTGACCGCGGCTCCGGTGGCGTCGACCGGGGTGGCCTGCGCCGAGAAGTGCGTCTGGCTGGCGGAGTGCGGCGCCATGCTGACGTCCCACATGCCGCCGGTCAGGGCGGACACCATGCGGTAGGAGCGGCTGCTGACGTTCTGGTTGGTCAGGCTGCCGTAGTCGATGCTCGTCAGGTAGGAGTTCGACGCGCCCGCCGGTTCCGTCCCGACGATCGCCAGGCTGTCCGGGTCGCCCAGGTCAGGGGTCTGGTACACGTTGGTGTCGTAGCCGACGCCCTGGTAGGTCAGGGAGAACGGGTTGAACGTGAACGCCGTCTCCTGGACCACGTTCGGCGTGATGTACAGCCGGTGCGTGGCCGTGTCCAGGAACACCGCGCCGCCCAGCGTCGCGGTGTTCGTCGCGCCGGTCGCGTCCGTCACCGCGACGGTGACCTTCGCGCTCACCGTGGAGACCGTCACCGAGCTGTTCAGCGCCGGGTCGTGGTAGCTGACCGAGGTCACCGTCGTGCCGGCGGCGTTGGTGATCACGCCGGTCGAGGTGTTCGCGGTGAAGGCGTCGCCCGAGGCGTCGTCGAACGTGAACGTGTTGCCGTTCTGGTTCGCGTAGTAGGCGCGGTAGTCCACCGTCGAGCCGTCCGCGCCGGTCCCGGCGAAGTCGACCTGGTCCGTCGCCGGGGCATAGGACGGATCCAGGTGCAGCGCACTACCCGCGATGCCTTCGTACCCGCCGACGCCCGGCTGGGTCCAGGTCCCGCCGTCCCACTTGTTCCACGTCCCCGGCGCCATCTTGCCGCTGATCGGCGCGCGCGCCACCGCCGGCCAGTAGGCGAAGGTCGTGTAGTTCGGCTTGAACTTGATCTGGGTGTTGTAGACCACGTAGAAGTAGCCGGTCGCGTAGTCCACGAACAGCCGGCAGCCCGCGACGCCGTAGTTCCAGGTCTTGCCGGGCTGCGAGGAGGCGTCCTCGGAGTCGTTGCCCAGGTAGGGCGAGGTGATGATCTCCCCGCCGTAGTCCCACGTCTTCCCCTTGTCGGTGGAGGAAGCGGTGAGGATCCGGTTGCCGTGGATGCCGGTACCGATCCGCTGGTTCTGTGTCTGGGTGCTGCTGCCCCAGGGGTTGAAGTCGTATTCGTCGTTGACGACGCCGTACCACGCGCCGCTGCCCGGATCGACCCACACGCCGACCACGTCGCAGTGGTCGTCCTCGTACGGCGAGGGTGCCGCGTGCTGTGCCGCCTTGTCGATCTGGTAGCACAGCGCGCCGGACTTGTTCCAGTAGGTGTCGGCCGTGGTCTCGGTGGTCCCGGCGCCGACCTGGTTGGTCAGGGCGCCCAGATCGGTGTTGGTGAAGGTGTTCGTGTCCGAGCCGGTGTCGGTGCCGGCGTAGGTGGCATACGAGCTCAGCCAGTGGAACTGGCCGTCGGCGTCGGTGAACGCCGAGCCCGCGATGTCGCCGGTCAGCCCGGAGTTCAGGCTCCCGGTGTGGTCCAGGGTGTAGGTCGGATACAACTGGGTCGCGGCTTGCGCGGGGGTCGCGGCCAGTGCCGCGATCCCCAAAGCGGCCACGCTGAGCAGGGCGCTGAGACGCCTCGCCTGGGTGCGGCGGCGGAGATGCCGATGCATGCGCGCACGTTCCTTTCCGTCGTAGTAAGCGCTTACTTGACAGTGAAACAAAGAGGAACCGTAGTGCGGCGAGCCCGGAGAATCAGGGCTCTGGGATGCCGAGCGCAGCCACCGGTGCGGGCCACGGCCCGGCTCCGGCGCCCTCGGCGACGCGGACGGCTTCGGGCGGCAGCTCGGTCAACCCCTCGGCGTTGTCCTCCATGACGCTTCCGGCGCCGGAGAACGCAGGGGTGATCGTGTTGTCCGTCCAATTGCCGGCCGCGCGGTTCTCGACCCCGTATTCGGCCCAGTTCGACACCCACTTGTAGCCGACCCGCGTGACGACATTGCCCGCGACAAGGATGTGCGAACTCTGCTCGTCCAGGTAGATCCCGTTGCCGTCGTTCGCGGTGGTGCCGTACTCGGACCGGTCGATGTAGTTGGCTTCGACGACCGTCCCGCGCTGTGGACCCTGCGTGTAGATCGCGCCGCCGTCGTGCTGGCGCTCGGCGACGCGCAGCACGTCGACGATCCGGTTCGCGGTGATCCGGTTGTCCCCGAGCCACGGATCCTGCGCCTCGGGCTGGTTCCATCCCCAGCCGACGCTGATCCCCGAATAGGGCAGCTGCTCCAGCGTGTTGTGGTCGATGGTCAGGTTTCGGGTGTAGCCGGCCCAGATCGCGACCGAGTCCGTGAACTCCGCACCGGTGCCGTGGAAGGTGTTGAAGGACACTGTGTTGCCCTCGTCCGCGAGCCCCGGCGCGGGATGCGGATCGATGTCGCCGACATAGACACCGCCGGACGAGACATCGCTGAACGAGCACGCCGTGACCGTGCTGTCCTTGGTCCCCGCCTCCAGCACAGCTCCCGCGCCGCCGAGATGGACGAACGCGCAGCCGCTCACCGTCACCCGACGCCCGCCCCGCACGCTCAGCGCCGCGACCGGCTTCGTGTAGTGGGATCCGGCTTCGCCCAGCGGTCCCGAGGCGCCGGTCAGCGTGAATCCCGCCTGCGCTCCGACGTACCCGTCGGGCAGGTGCCAGGCGGTGTGCGCGAAACTCAGACCCTTGAGTACGAGATCATGCGCACCTTCCACCACCACCAACTGCTCGGTGCAAGGGACGACAACGTCCGCGCGTTCCATGTCCTCGCCCTCGCGAGGCAGGTAGGTGACCGTCCGCTCCTCAGAGTTCCAGACGAAGAAACCAGGATCGGTCAGCAGTTCCAAGGCATTGGTCGCGAACATCGACCAGCCATGGATCTCGGTACCGACCGCCGTGTTGTCCCAATGTGGTCCGACGCGACCCGTGCCGGGCAAGGCGTTCGTCCAACAGGGCTCTGCGAAACGGATCAGGTCGTCCGCGATGCTGGCGACCGGGCAGTGGTAGTCACGCCACCGCACCCGGAACACCACCTCGACGTCCGAAGGCCGCGCATACGCCGCGATCCCGAGCGCGCCGGCGCCGGTTATCCCCTCCGGACCGATCTTGCAGTCCGCGTGATCCAGCCAGTCGCTCCGAGCCCACGACGCTCGCAGCCCGTTGACGTACAGCTGGCGCGGCGTGGAAATCACGTCCGGAACCATGGCGACCCACCGGCCGTCCCCCTCCGGCTGCCATCCGTCCAGCGCGACGCCGCCGGAGAGCTCCACGTGACCACCAGGCTCGGCGCTCCACGTCACCGTGTGCCCGTCCCGCCCCGAATCCAGCTCGGTGAAAACGAGAGGACGAGTCCTCATATACGTTTTAGCGCCGAGCCTTACCTCTAGGTCCTCCTCCAGCCCGCCGGAAAGCAGTCGCCGAACTTCGCTCTGCGCGGTGTCGAGATCGTCAAAGCTGAGCAGCACGTCTCGCCGTCCCCTCTTCGCTGGCTCCCGGCAGGAGCACGTACATGTATCCGGCCCGCCGCGGCGAGACGCCGTGATCGAGCCACAAGGTGTGGAAGATCCGCCGGATCTCGACGTCGTCACCCTCGGTGCCGACTCCCACGTCGATGGCATGCCACGTCCCCACGCGCTCCTCGCGCAGCGACATCAGATCCGCGCCGCCGGGGAACACATAGCCGCCGACGCCCTCCAGATACGCCCACTGCACGCCGTGATGCCGCCGCTCGACTCCGAGCCCGGGAGCCTGCGCGACACCGTCCACGACGAACCGCCGCCCGGCGTCGGACCGCAGGTTCCGGTTCTCCACGATCGTCTCGATCCGGCGGCCGTCGGATGCGGAGATGTCCGTCCCGAGAGCCATCACCGCGTCGTCGAGGAAGTGCCATTTCTTGCGGGCGCGCAGCGTGCTTCCCTCGCCGTGCAGATCGAGGTCGGCGGTACCGAATCCGCCGGTGACGATCGTCCCGCCGGCGATCCGGTTCGGTGCCGTGATCGCGCCGGTGCCCCGGCCCGACCCGCGTCCGACGTCCTCACGTCGCCGCGTGTCGACCGTCGTCCCGGGCAGCCGGTACGGATCGACCGTCGCCCAGAACTCGTCGGTGTAGTGGTCAGGATCGGCGAGGTCGTAGATGTACAGCATGCCGTCGCCGGTGTACCAGCCGTGCAGGTTCTCGCCGTTGCCGCACTCATACCGCGCGATGCGCTCCGACGACAACGACAGCGCGGCGGACCAGCGCGGCCGGTGGTGCACCACCCGATCCATCGAGCCGAAGACGTGGAACCCCTCGGGCCGAGCCAAAGACGCCCACCGCTCGGCGTAGGAAGCCGGAGCGCTTTCTGCCAGCAGCCGAATCGCGTCAAGAGTCGCGGCGCCGATGTCCAGATCCCGCGAATGCTGCCGAGCGATGGCCCGACCTCGCACCGCGTCCATCATCCGGCCCTCGAAAAGGAACGGCAGGAACGCCTTCTCGACTGCGTCAAAGACCACTGACACGCCCGGATCGACGACCTCCCACGGCGAACCGCGCAGCAGCGCCAGGATCTCCGCGACCGACGTCAGCAGCACGACGCCGTAGGAACCGGTGTACGCGACCGTGTCGTGCTGGACGAACGAGCCGTCCTCGTAGAAACCGTCGCCGGAGGCCACGTACGAGAACAGGCTCGACAACCCGTCCCGCGCCAGCGCGACCCGATCGGCGTCTCCGGCGAGCAGTCCTGCCAGCGCGACGATCAGGGCTTTGTCAGCGCGGTTCGCCCCGGTCTCCGTCAGTGGCGACCACGGTCCGGTCTTGACCCGGCGGTCGGGGTCCGGGCAGAACCGTTGCACTGTCGCGAGATACCGCTTCAGATCGGCGTCCGGGATGTGCGCGCGAAGCAGGACACAGATATCCAGCAGGATGCGCGGCGTCCCGATCTCCCAGTGCCACCAGTTGCCGGTCTCCTCCGCCTCGGGGTGGAAGGCGTTCTCATGCAGGAAGCGCAGAGCCTCTACGACTGTCGCCGCCGAAGCGTCGTCGGCCGAAGCCGCCGCCAGCGTCCGCAGCTGTGCGTAACTCAAGGTGGTGTGTCCTTCGTCGGACACGTCGAGGTCCAGCTGGATCGCAGCGGCCTCGGTCCGCCGGCGGAGCCGCTGCTCGTACCGGACGAGCAGCTCCTCGAACATCGCTTCCCGCATGAGTGCCAGTCCCGTCCTCAGCTCTTCGGCGCGCTCGCGTACGCCTGCTCGAACTCCGACCGCATCTGGTCGCCGCCGCCGCTGCGCCAGGTCTTCACCGCGTTGTCGAAGGCGCTCATGCTCGACTGCCCGCCGATCACCTGCGTCACGGTGTCCGTGACCGCCTTGTACAGCGCCACGCCTTGCTTGCCGAAGGTCGGCGAGTACAGCGTCGCGGTCGGGTTCGGCACGGCGATCGGCACCAGCTCGGTGTAGGCCTGGTGGACCGCGTCCGTCAGAGCATTGACACCGGGGTTGTAGGTGACCAGCTGCGGCGCGGCGACGTACTTCCAGGTGACGTTCGCGTCGTTCTTGCCTTGGGCGGTCTGCACCGGGTTGTGGTTGGCGTCCAGCGTGTAGTCCGCGCCTTCGACGCCGTAGGTCTTGAGCAGGTACTCCTCGGTGCCGAACGGCGCGGCGAGGAAGTCGGCGAGCTTCAGGACCTCCGCCAGCTTCGCCGGGTCCGCCTTCTTCAGCATCGTGCCGGCGAAGACCACGTTGTCCTGCCAGGCGACGCCGGGTCCGCCGGTGGCGCCGAACGGGACGAACGGCATCAGCTTGGCGTTCGGGTCGATCTTCTGCGCGGTGGCCCAGACGCTGGTGGACAGCGCCGGGAGACCGTCGTAGATCATGGCCGCCTTACCGGACTGGAAGGCGTCCTCCATCTTGGCCTTGGTCCAGCCCTGCGCGCCCGGATAGAAGCAGCCGGCCTTGGCTACCTTCACCATGAACTCCAGCGCCGCCCGGAACTCGTCGGTCTCGATGTCCGCGGTCAGCTTGCCGCCGCCGTCCACCCGCCACTTGTTCGGGACCCCGAAGATCTGCTCGAAGATCGCCCCGGAATAGCCGCCGTTGCCGGAGTTGCCGGCCAGCGCGTAGCGGTCCTTGCCCGGGTTCGTCAGCTCCTTGAGAAGCGTGAAGAAGTCGTCGGAGTTCTTGATGTCCTTGTTGCTGGTGACTCCGGCGGCGGCGAACAGGTCCTGCCGGTACAGCCCGGCGCCGGCGCTGATGCCGCGCGGGATGGGGATGAAGTACAGCTTCCCGGCGACCGTGCACTGCTCCCAGAACACCTTCGGGATGGCGGCCAGATGCGGGTATTCCTTGACCTTGTCGCCGCCGATCAGCGCGGTCAGGTCGGCGATCTGCGAGTCCAGGAACTGCGGCAGGTTGCTGATGGTCGGGACGCCGCCGAGGCCGTCGTACTGGATCAGGTCCGGCAGTCCGCCGCCGGCGATCAGGGTGGAGAGCTTGGTGTCGAAGTCGTCGCCGACCACCATCGTGATGTCGACGCTCGCGCCGAGCTTCTTCTCCATCGCCTGCCACGCCGGGTTCGAGCCGCGGGCCGGCGGGGGAGCGGTGAACAGCGGCGTCATCGCCGAGAACTTGCCGCCGGACAGCGGCGGGCTGGCGAACGCCGCGGTCGGGGACGCCGGGTAGTCGTAGAACCCGGCCGGGACGCCGGCGTCGGTGCCCGGCAGGTCCGGCGTCGGACCGTTGGCCAGCGGCGTGTACGTCGGCAGCTGGACCTGCGCGGCGCTGCCCGCCTCGTTCACGGCCGCGGCCTTGCCGCTGCCGCACGCGGCCAGCGTCGAGCCGCCCGCGGTGAGGGCCGCCGCGGCGCCGACGCCGCGCAGGAATCCGCGGCGCCCGAGGCTCTGCGGTGTGTGCATGCTTCCTCCGATGAGTGCGTGCCTGATGTGGTCGAAAGCGGGCTCAGCCCTTGACGGCGCCGGTGAGCACGCCCTTGGTGAAGTAGCGCTGCAGGAAGGGATAGACGGCGGCGATCGGCACGACGCTCACCACGACGACGGCCATCTGCACTGCCTGCTGCGGCACGATCCCCTCGTTGGCCGCGCTGGTCGCCTCGCCGCCGATCACCAGGCCGCGCAGCACGAGGGCCAGCGGCCACTTGCTGGTGTCGTTCAGGTACAGCAGGGCGTTGAAGAAGGCGTTCCAGTAGGACACCGCGTAGAACAGCGCCACCACCGCGAGCACCGCCTTGGACAGCGGCAGCACCACGCGGGTGAGGATCCGCCAGTCGCCCAGACCGTCGATCCGTGCGGCGTCCAACAGCTCGGCGGGCAGGTTCATGAAGAACGAGCGCAGCACCACCAGGTTGAACGCGCTGACCAGGCTGGGTACCACGAGCGAGGCCAGGGTGTTGTAGAGACCGAGCTTCTGCACGGTCAGGAACATCGGGATGACGCCCGGCGTGAACAGCATCGTGAACAGCGCGGTGGCCAGGAAGAACCGTCCGCCGACCACGCCGCTGCGGGACAACCCGTACGCCATGCCGATCGTGGCGGCCATGCTCAACGCCGTGCCGACGACCGTGACCAGGAAGCTGATCCACAGCGCCTGCGAGACGATGCCGCCGCTGAACACGTAGCGGTAGGCCTCGAACGTCGGGTGTGAGGGCCAGATCACCAGCCCGCCGGAAGCAGCGATGTCGGACTCTGAGGACAGGCTGGTCGCGACCACCGCCAGGAACGGATAGACCACCACGGCGCTGATCAGCACGATCGCCAGGATCTTGCCGCCGCGCCCGAACCAGCCGGGCCGCTCCATCCACGGCGGCCGTCCGGTCAGCGCGGGTCTGGCTTCCACATCAACGCTCGCCACGGCTGTAGATCCCTTCCTGTCCGAAGCGGTGCGCGACCTTGTTGGCGCCGAGCACCAGCACCAGTCCCACGGCGGCCTTGATCAAGCCGGCCGCCGCGGCGGTGCCCCACTGCTGGGTGGCCACGCCGTGGTAGTACACGTAGGTGTCGAGGACCTCGCCGGCCTTGGCGCCGACGGTGTCGCGCTGCAGCAGGATCTGCTCGAAGCCGACCGACAGGATCGTCCCCAGGCGCAGGATCAGCAGCAGGATGACGACCGGCATGAGCCCGGGCATGGTGACGCTGCGGAACCGGCGCCAGCGTCCCGCGCCGTCCACCGCCGCGGCCTCGTACAGCCCTTGGTCGATGGACAGCAGCGCGGCCAGGAAGATGATCGTGCCCCAGCCGCAGTCCTTCCAGATCGCCTGGATCGCCACCAGCCACGGGAAGAACCCCGGGTTCGACATGAAGTCGAACCGCGGCAGGCCGACCGACGTCATCATGTGCTGCATCGCGCCGGTCGGGCCCAGGACCTCCTGGAAGATCGAGACGATCACTACCCAGCCGATGAAGTGCGGCAGGTAGACCACGCTCTGCACGAACTTGCGGATCCGCGCCGAGGCGACCGAGTTCAGCAGCAGCGCCAGCCCGATCGGCGCCGGGAAGAACAGGACCAGCTGGATGAAGCTGATGACGAAGGTGTTCGTCAGCGCGGACCAGAACGCCTGGTCGGCGAACAGATCCGTGAAGTTCTGCAGACCGACCCATGTGCTGTGCACGAAGCCGGTGTACGGCTGGTAGTCCTCGAACGCGGCCAAATACCCGAACAGCGGCGCGTAGCTGAACACCGCGAAGTACAAGAACCCCGGCAGCATCAGCGCGAGCATCACCTTGTCGCGCTTGATCCGCTGCCAGAGCGTCAGCGAGGGGCGGCGCGCGGCGGCGCCGGCTCGCCGACTGCTCCGGCTGCGTCGAGCGCGGATGCGGGGACGGCCGCCGAAAGCGGCCTTTTCAGGAACTGACCTGGGGACCGGGCGGTCCGCGGCACGTATCTCGGTCAACCTGCTCTCCCGCCGGTAATCGCTTACTAATGTGATGAGCTGGACAGGAGTATTCGACTGAGCTGCATCTCTGTCAACCCCCCGGTACCAGAAGCGTTTCCACGCAGTTCCCAGCGTTGTGGTCTTGCGCTCGGACTGTAGTAAGCGTGTACCATCCCCACCGACACACTGCGGAGGGGGAGATCATCCTGACCACGTCCCACACGGCCGCGTCCGTCCCGGCTCCGGCCACGGCGCCGGACCGCCCGACCCTGCTTTTGGCGGTGACCGCCGAGGAGTCCGCGCTGGTCCTGGACGCCGAGAGCCACCAGCGGCTGGCGGCCACCGCCGGCCTCGTCAGCGGCGGCCCGCTCCCGAGCCTGGGGGAGCCGGCGTTCACCGCCGCGCTGGCCGGCACCGAGATCCTGCTGACGTCGTGGTCCTCGCCGCGGATCGACGCCGAGCTGCTGGCCGCCGCGCCGAGGCTGCGCCTGGTGGTGCACGCCGCCGGCACGGTGAAGTTCCTGATGGCCCCGGAGGCCTTCGCCGCCGGCGTGCGGGTCTGCTCGGCCGCCGAGGCCAACGCGGTACCGGTCGCCGAGTACACGCTGGCCGCGATCATCCTGGGCGCCAAGCGCGCCTTCACCGCCGCCGCGCGCTACCGGCGCGGCCTGCGCTCGGCCGACGGCACCCACCGCAACCTGGACGGCATCAGCCCGATCGGCACGCACCGGATGACCGTCGGCGTGGTCGGCGCCTCGCGGATCGGCCGCAAGGTCGTGCGGCTGCTGCGCGACGTGCTCGACGCCGACGTGCTGATCTACGACCCCTATGGCGCCGGCGACCTGACCGCCGACCCGCGCGTCCGGCTGACCTCGCTGGAGGAGCTGCTGGCCGCATCCGAAGTGGTGAGCCTGCACGCCCCGCTGACCCCGCTCACCCGCGGCATGCTCGACGCGCGCGGCTTGGCGCTGATGCGCGACGGCGCGGTTCTGGTGAACACCGCCCGGGGCGGGATCGTCGACCAGACGGCGCTGACCGCCGAACTGGTTTCCGGCCGCATCGACGCGGTCCTGGACGTCACCGCGACCGAGCCGCTGCCGCCGGACTCGGTGCTGTTCACGCTGCCGAACGTCTTCCTCACGCCGCACATCGCCGGCGCGCTGGGCGGCGAAGTCCTGCGGCTGGGACGCCTGGCCGTGGAAGAGGTGGAACGGTACGTAGCCGGTCTGCCACTACGGTATGAGGTACTTCCCGACCAGCTGGAGCGGCTGGCGTGAGGCCACAGACGAACAGCAGGACGAAAGGAGCGGTCAGGGTGCCGACGCCGCAGGGCAAACCGTCGCGGACACCGAGGGCGCCGAGGACGCCGCGGGAGACCGACGGGCCCAAGCGCGCCACCGTCCAGGAGGTCGCCGAGGCCGCGGGGGTGTCCACGGCCACGGTGTCCCGCGTCCTCAACGGCAACTATCCGGTCGCCACCGAGACCCGCCGCAAGGTCGAACAAGCCGTGCGCACCCTCGGCTACGTGGTGAACGCGCACGCCCGGGCTCTGGCCGGCTCGCGGACCCGGACGGTCGGCATCATCGTCCAGGACATCATCGACCCCTTCTACACCTTCATCGCGCACGGAGTGCAGCGCCAAGCCGCCGAGGACGGGAAGCTGTGCCTGGTGTGCAGCACCTACGGCGTGGTCGGCGGCGAACTGGACCTGATCGACGCCCTGCACGAACAGCGCGCCGACGCCGTGATCCTGGTCGGCGGCGGCGTGGACGACCCCGCCTACCGGCGCAAGCTCGCCGACCGCGCCCGGGCGCTGGGCCGCGAAGGCTCGTGGCTGGTGCTGTGCGGCCGTCCCGCGCTGGAGGACGGCGTCCCGGCCGGCGTCGTCGATTACGACAACACCGGCGGCGCGCACGCCATAACGGAGTACCTGCTCGGGCTCGGGCACCGGCGGATCCTGTACGTCGGCGGTCCGGAACAGCTGTCCGTGCACCAGGCGCGCGTGGCGGGCTTCCGGCGCGCGCACGCCAGCCGGGGGCTCGAGGTCGACGAGCGGCTGATCCAGCCCGGCGCCTTCAGCCGGCGGTTCGGGTACGAGCGTGTCGCGCAGCTGCTGCGCGACGGCTCCGCCGGGGAGTTCACCGCGGTCTTCGGCGCCAACGACGGTGTCGCGGTCGGCGCGATGCAGGCGCTGCGCGAGGCCGGACTGCGCGTGCCGCGGGACGTCTCAGTGGTCGGATACGACGACATCCCGCTGGCCGCCGAGGTGACCCCGGCGCTGACCACCGTGCATCTGCCGTTGGAGCAGATGGGACGCGAGGCGGTGCGGCTGGCGGTCGCGCTGCGCGGGGAGTCCGACGGCCCGACCGGTACCCGCCACGTCGGGACGCACGTGGTGATCCGGGATTCGACGGCGCCGCCGCCCGCGCCCGCTCCGTGAACGAAAGGCTTGATCCTTGTCTGCACGCGCCGATCTCCCGCGCGCCGAGCCCTCGCGCGCCGACTGGGAGGCCGAAGCCGACCGCTGGCTGCTGACCGCCCGCAAGCACGCCGTCCACGGCGGCGCGCTGATCTGCCCGCCGGGACCGCCGTCGCAGAGCGGCCCGCTCAGCGACGGCATGGAGGGCTTCGCTCGCAGCTTCCTGATCGCCGGGGCACGCCTCGGCGGGGGAGAGGACGACCCGCACGGCCACGCTGAGTGGTACGCCGAAGGCCTTGCGGCGGCGATGGATCCTGCGGCGGCGGGCTTCTGGCCGCGCGCCGTCGGGTTCGAGGACTGGCCGCGCGCCGGGATCACGCAGCCGGCGGTGGAGGCCGCGAACCTGGCGTTCGGACTGGCGCTGTGCCGGGAGCAGGTCTGGGATCAGCTTGCTGATTCGGTGCGTGAGCAGCTGGCTGACTGGCTGGCGCATCACGCACGGCTGCGGGTGTGGCAGCACAACAACTGGCTGTTGTTTCCGGCGGTGATCGAGGCGTTCCTGGAGTCGGTCGGGATTCCGGTCGAGGGCGGACACGGCGCGGAGAACGTCGAACGCGTCGAGTCCTGGTACCTCGGCGACGGCTGGTACAACGACGGTCCGCTCGCGGCGCCGGGACGGAACCTCGATCACTACAACTCCTGGGTGTTTCAGCCCTTCCTGTGGCAGTGGTATCTGCTGCGCGCAGATGCCGCGCCGCAGTCGCGGGTCGAGCGGTTTCGCGCGCGGTTGGCGGAGTTCGCTTCGTCCTATGCGCTGCTGTTCGGCGACGATGGTGCGCCGGTGCATCTGGGGCGTTCGCTGGCGTATCGGCACGCTGTGTTGGGCGGGTTGTGGACCGCCGGACTGGCTGGAGCCGATCCGCTGGCACCTGGCGTCGTGCGCGGGATCGCGGGGCGGACGTTGGACTACTTCCGTCGGCTCGGGGTGGACGGTGCTGAGGCGCCGAGCCTCGGGTGGGGCGCGCGGGAGTTCCTTCCAGCGGTGCAGGAGTACAGCGGACCAGGCTCCGCTTACTTTGCGGGGATGGGGTTTTTGGGCTTGGCGGCTCCGGCTTCTCATCCGTTGTGGGCAGCTTCGGCGGACCCTGATGAGCCCGCCGAGGAGTCCGCCACGATCTTTCGCTCCGCCACAATCTTTCCCGCGCTTGGTTGGGCGGTGCAGCATGGTCGCGACGACGGGATCGTGCGCGTCGTCAACCACGGCAGCGACCACGCCACCTCCGCCGACGACCCCGGCGATCCGCACTACGCGAAGTTCGCGTATTCGACGCGCACCGCTCCTGGTACCGGGGAGGCGTGGTCGGACCGTGCGTGGGCCACCGGTGTGGACGGACATGTGGCGCTCGTCGACGAGTGGGGTCGGGCGACGCGGCGCGGTCGGATCATGAGGACCGCGGCGGGGGAGGGATACGTCGCCTCCTGGCACGTTCCGCGCCTCGGGGCATCGGGACGGGAGTTGGCCGGGACGCGGATCGTGACCGCTTCCTTGGTGACCAGCCGCTATGAGCTGCGGTGTCATCTGGTGACGGCGCCGGTCGGCTGGTCGCTGCGCGAAGGCGGGCACGCGGTCGCCTCGGACACGGAAGCCGAGGTCGCGGCAGCGGCGGAATCCGGTTCGGAAGGCGCTGTCGCGTGGGCTGTCGGCGACGGTGTGCGGTCGCTGGTGCACGGTGTGTACGGGTACGACTCCGGTGCCGTGGCGCGCTACCGAAATGCGAATGCGCTCGGGGAGCACAGCGCTGTACCGTACCTGTCCGGTCGCCTGCTGCGGACCGAGTCCGTGCATGTCGCGCTACATGTCCTGGACGTCGGGACCGATGGCGGGCTTGGTGGCGGGCTCGGCGTGGCCGATGTGGTCGACGTCGAACTGCTCGGTGCCGAGGTGACCGCGCGATGGGCTGAGGGCCCGACGGTCACCGTCGACCTCGGCCACCTTTTCTGGCCCTGGAGAACCGATGCCACGACTTGAGCCCGTCCGTTCCGACCACGCGGACGCTTTGCTCGCCTTCGAGTTGGAGAACCGCGAGTACTTCGCGGCCTCGATCCCCGACCGCGGCGACGACTACTTCGCCGAGTTCGGCGCCCGGCACGCCCGGCTTCTGGAGTGGCAGGCAGCCGGCACGGACTACTTCCACCTCCTGGTGACCGAGACGGGGCAGATCGCCGGCCGCGTGAACCTGGTCGAGGTCAAGGACGCCTCAGCGGAACTCGGCTACCGCATCGGCCGCGCCTTCGCAGGGCAGGGACTCGCCACTGCCGCCGTGGGGGAGGTGCGCAAACTCGCCGCGGACGCTTACGGCCTCACCACGCTGCGCGCCAAGGTGACGCTCGACAATCCCGCCTCGCACAAGGTGCTGGAGCACAACGGCTTCGTGGCGACCGGAGATCTGGTGCTCAACGGCAAGCCGGCGGTGACCTACCTCTGTGAGCTCTCCTGAGCCGGTGCCGGCCGCACGATCCGTTCGACCATCTCGCCGACCGCTTCGCGGATGACCGCGGGCTCCAACGACGTGCCCGGATTCGCGGTGGCGCCGAACGGGAACGCCGGGGACCACGCCGTCGCCAGCGCCATGACCGCCATCAGGATCAGCTCGGGCGGGAGCGCGCCGTCCACCGTCCCTGACGTCTGCTCGTCGCGGATCAGGGGGATCTTGCGGTCGTGCTCGCGGGCGCGGGCGGGCGGGCGTGCCGCGGTGCGCTCCAGGGTGGCCCACGCCAGGAGGCGATAGACGTCCGGGTTGGCTTGGACGTAGTCGAAGACGCGCCGGGTCAGGTCGGGGAGGTTCTGGGGGGTGAACTCCAGTCCGGCGTAGGCGTCGGCGAGGTGGTGGTCGAGAACCGTCGCGAAAAGGTTCTCTTTGCTGGCGAAGTAGACGTAAATCAGGTTCTTGTTACACGCCGCGTTCTTCGCTATGCGGTCCACCCGCGCGCCGGCCACGCCGTATTCGGCGAACTCCTGGAACGCGGCGGCGAGGATGCGCGCCTTGGTCTCCTGTGCGGCCATGCGCTCAGCTTATCGGTTGACTAACCGGTTAGCTAAGGCCTATTTTTGACTAACCGGATGGTTAAGCGAGGGTCGAGCACCGATCGAAGGGTCTGCCATGAACCACATCACCGTTGCCGGAGCGCGCTCATGACCGGGTTGGCGCTGGTCACCGGCGCTTCCTCGGGAATCGGCCAGGCTTTCGCGCGGCGTCTCGGCGGCCTCGGGTACGACCTGGTCGTCGTCGGACGCCGGCGCGACCGCCTCGAAGCGCTCGTCGAGGAGCTGCTGCCGCAGGTCACCGTGCGTCCGCTGGTCGCCGACCTGGCCACCGACGAGGGCGTCGCGGCGGTCGCCGACATCTGCGCGACCGAAGCCCTGACGCTGCTGGTCAACAACGCCGGTGTCGCGCACTACATGCCGTTCGTCGACCTCCCCGCCGCGAAGGCCGCCGAACTGCTGCACGTGAAGGTCGTCGCGCCGGTCATGCTGTCCCGCGCCGCGGTCCCCGGCATGCTGGCGCGCGGCGTGGGCACGATCGTCAACGTCGCGGGCATGATCGCCTTCAGCGGTCCGGCGACGCTGGAACAGGTCCAGGTGCGCCGCGCGGTGTACGCCGGAACGCTGGCGAACATCGTCGCCTTCTCGCAGGTGCTGCACGAGGAGGTCAAGGAGCAGGGACTGCGGGTGCAGGTGCTGTGTCCGGGCGTCGTGGCGACCGAATTCCATGAGCGGCAAGGGCTCGACCTCAGCGCCGTGCCGCGCATGTCAGCTGACGACGTGGTCACCGCGAGCCTGCGCGGACTGGAACTCGACGAGGTGGTGTGCGCTCCCGGCGTCGAGCGCGACGACCTTCTGCAGGCGGTGTTCGCCGCGGATCTCGCCGCGTTCGGTGCTCAGTCTCCGGAGCTTGCGACGCGATACATCTGATCCCGTGTTGGAACGGAAGGCGCGGCGCTCAAGGCGGAATGATGGAGGCGATCGGATCCGGCGGACCAGTGGAGCGTGCGGTGTCGCAACGAGTGGTCGTGATCGGCAGCATCAACGTCGACGAGGTTGTGGGCGTGGCGGAGTTGCCGGCGCCGGGGGAGACGGTGCTCGGACGCGAGCGGGCGACCGGCTTGGGCGGGAAGGGTGCGAACCAGGCTGTGGCCGCCGCTGTCGCCGGTGCTGGTGCCGGTGACAGCGGCGGCCGGGTCGCGCTCGTCGGCGCCGTCGGGGCGGACGAACGCGGCGCGATGGCGTTGGAGCAGCTGGCGGAGTACGGGGTAGACACGTCGATGGTCGCGAGGCTCGACGGGATCGCCAGCGGGCGCGCGCTGGTGATACTGAGCGATGCCGGGGAGAACGAGATCATCGTGATCGGCGGCGCGAATCAGGCTTTTGACGCCGGAGCCCTGAGCCGGGACACGCTGTGCGACGCCGCGGTGATGGTGGTGCAGGGCGAGGTGGCGCCGAGTGTGAACCGTGCGGCGCTGCGGCTGGCGGCCGAACTCGGGGTGCGCGCGGTGGTGAATCTCGCGCCGGTTCAGGATCTCGGCGAGGAGCTGGCGCACGCGGATCCGTTGGTGGTCAACGAGATCGAGGCCGCTCAGCTCCTTGAAGCCGGCGCTGAACTCACCGGCTTGCAGGACGTCACCGACGCCGCGCCACGTCTGCGCAGCCTCGCGCGCTCGGTGCTGGTGACGCTCGGCGCATCCGGTGCTGTGCTCATCACCGCCGACGCGATCGACCATGTCTGCGCTCCGCGTCCCGACCGCGTCCGCGACACCACCGGCGCCGGCGACGCACTGGTCGGCGTGCTTGCCGCCGCGTTGGCGCAGGGCTTTGAGGTGCGCGCGGCGGTCGAGCGTGCAGTGCGGGCGGCGAGTCTGTCGGTCACCGAGGTCGGTGCGGCTGCGAGCTATCGGGCGTTTCGGGGGCGGCTCCGCTAGGGGTCAGCCCGGCGACCAGGTTCTCGACGTACGTCTGCGTCCACGACGCGACCATGCGCTCGGGCGTCGCGTGATACAGCTCGGCCAGCGCCACGAGGTCTTTCGCCACCTGCGCGGGCAGCGTGACCTGGAGGGTCACGGTCTCCGGGTCCTTTCCCGGCTGCTTTTTCGCCACGTCGCCAGTGTGCCAGGCGGTCGGCACTCAGCCGGCCGCCGTTTCTCCTGAAGCTGAGCTGCTACCCGACCCGGTGCAGGCTCGAGGTCCGCACCACCAACTCCGGTTGCAGCACCACCGACCGGTGCTCGTGGTCGATCCCGTCGTCGCCGGCGGCCTCGGCCAGCAGCATTTGCGCCGCGAGCCGTCCCATCTCTGCGGCGGGTTGGCGGACTGAGGTGAGTGGCACGGCGACTGCGGAGGCGAATTCGATGTCGTCGTAGCCGACTATCGCCACCTCTTCGGGGACCTTCACTCCGGCTGAGTACAGGGCCTGTTCCAGGCCGAGTGCCAGGAGGTCGTTGGCGCAGAACACTGCGGTGGGGCGGTCGGCGAGGCCGAGGAGGCGGGCGGCGGCGTCGCGGCCGGCGGCGATGGTCATGTGCGCGGTGGGGAGTTCGTGCAGGGTGTGCGGGGGGAGGCCGGCGGCGGCGATGGCGTGCAGGGCGCCGGTGCGGCGGTCGCGGATCTGTTGCAGGTGCGCCGGGCCGCTGATGTAGGCGACGCGGCGGTGGCCCTGGGCGAGCAGGTGCTCGACGGCCAGGCGGCCGCCGGCGACGTCGTCCACTGATACCGAGCAGACTTCGGCGTCTTCGACCAGGCGGTCCACCACGACGTAGGGGATTCCCTGACGGCGCAACGGTTCCAGCGAGCGTCCGGTCGGGTCGGCCGGTATCACCAGGACGCCGCGCACCTGCTGCTCGGTGAACAGTCCGACGTACTCCGCCTCCTCCGACGGGGACTGCGCGCTCGTACACACCATCACGCCGAGGCCCGCGGCGCGTGCCGCTCGTTCGGCGCCGTTCGCGACCTCCACGAAGAAGGGGTTCGCCAGGTCCAGTACCAGCAGGGCGACGATGCGGCTGGTCCCCGTGCGCAGCTGGCGGGCGGATTCGCTGCGTACGTAACCCAGCCGCTCCACCACCGCCAGGATGCGGGCGCGGGTCTCCGGCGCCACCGAATCCGGGCGGTTGAAGCTGTTGGAGACCGTGCCGACGGACACGCCGGCCTCGCGTGCGACGTCCGAGATCCCGACTGTCTTCTTGGTCACCTGTGCGGTCCGCCTGCTGGTTGGGACTGAATGGTTTCACCCGTCGAGGTCACCTTACAGGGCACGCTTCTCACCTGGTCGACCTGGGGGTTCGTTCAAGATCGTGTCCGCGCCCGGGGATCTCCTCTTGACGGCGTCCGAGGTGCCGCTTAAGGTCGGCACCAGCGAGGCATTGAATCGATTCAATCCCGATCCGCGAGGTGGAGCCATGCCCGACCCGTCGGCTGTGAAGGCCGCTCTGCAGGCGCAGGAGATCGAGACCCCCTCCTGGGGCTACGCGAACTCCGGCACCCGGTTCAAGGTGTTCGCGCAGGCCGGAGTGCCCCGGGACCCGTTCGAGAAGCTGGCCGACGCCGCGCAGGTGCACGCCGCGACGGGGGTCGCGCCGCTGGTGTCGCTCCACATCCCGTGGGACCGTGTCGACGACTACGGCGCGCTGGCCGCGCACGCCGCGAATCTGGGCGTGCGTATAGGGATGATCAACTCCAACACCTTCCAGGACGACGACTTCAAGCTCGGCTCGGTGGCGCATCCGGACGCGGCGGTGCGGCGCAAGGCGGTGGCGCATCTGATGGAGTGCGTCGACATCATGGACGCGACCGGATCGGACTCGCTGAAGCTGTGGTTCGCCGACGGCACGAACTACCCCGGTCAGGACGACATCGTCGCGCGGCAGGACCGGCTTTTCGAGGCGCTGTCAGAGGTCTACGCGCGCCTTGGCGAGCATCAGCGGATGGTGTTGGAGTACAAGCTTTTCGAGCCGGCCTTCTACTCCACCGACGTTCCGGACTGGGGCACGTCCTACGCGCACTGTCTGAAGCTGGGACCGAAGGCGAAGGTGGTCGTGGACACCGGGCATCACGCGCCGGGGACGAACATCGAGTTCATCGTCGCGTTCTTGCTGCGGGAGGGGAAGCTCGGGGCGTTCGACTTCAACTCCCGGTTCTACGCCGACGACGATCTGATGGTCGGCGCGGCGGATCCCTTCCAACTGTTCCGGATTCTGCACGAGGTGGCGAAGAACGGCGGGTTCGACAAGGCCCACGGCGTGGCGTTCATGCTGGACCAGTGCCACAACATCGAGGCGAAGATCCCGGCGATGATCCGCTCGGTGATGAACGTGCAGGAAGCCACGGCGAAGGTGCTGCTGGTGGATCTGCCGGCGTTGCGTGAGGCGCAGGCGGCGGGGGACGTGCTCGGTGCGCACGCGGTGCTGATGGACGCGTACGACACCGACGTGCGCCCGCTGCTGGCGGATCTGCGCGAGGAGATGGGGTTGGACCGCGATCCGCTGGCGGCCTACCGCGCTTCCGGCTACGCGGAGAAGATCGTCGCCGATCGAGTGGGCGGCACACAGGCGGGATGGGGCGCGTGATGCACGAGAACGTCAATGCTCTGCTGAACCGGTCCCATCGTCTCGGCGCCGATCCGAGGAATACGAACTACGCCGGCGGCAACACCTCAGCCAAGGGGACCGTGACCGATCCGGTGACCGGCGGCGACGTCGAGCTGTTGTGGGTCAAGGGTTCCGGGGGCGACTTGGGGACGTTGGCCGAGGCCGGTCTGGCGGTGCTGCGGCTGGATCGGTTGCGCGCGCTGGTCGACGTCTATCCCGGCGTCGAGCGCGAGGACGAGATGGTCGCGGCGTTCGACTTCTGTCTGCACGGCAAGGGCGGCGCCGCGCCGTCGATCGACACCGCGATGCATGGGCTGGTCGATGCGGAGCATGTGGATCATCTGCATCCTGATTCGGGGATCGCGCTGGCGTGTGCCGCTGACGGGGAGAAGCTGACGGCGGAGTGCTTCGGCGACGCCGTGGTGTGGATTCCCTGGCGGCGCCCCGGTTTTCAGCTCGGTCTGGACATCGCGGCGGTCAAGGCTGCCCATCCGCAGGCGATCGGGTGCGTGCTCGGCGGGCACGGGATCACGGCTTGGGGCGCGACGTCGCAGGCGTGCGAGGCGAACTCGCTGCGGATCATTCGGACTGCTGAGGCGTTCCTCGCCGAGCACGGTAGGCGCGAGCCGTTCGGTCCGGTCCTGGCGGGCTACGAAGCGCTGCCGGAGGCGGAACGGCGAGTGCGCGCTGCTGCGTTGGCGCCGTATATCAGAGCGCTGGCTTCGGCTGATCGTGCGCAGGTTGGGCACTTCGCCGACGCCGACGTCGTCTTGGACTTCTTGGCACGCGCCGAGCACCCGCGACTGGCCGGGCTCGGTACGTCCTGTCCCGACCACTTCCTGCGCACCAAGGTGCGGCCGCTGGTGCTGGACCTGCCGCCGACCGCGCCGCTTGACGACGTCATCGCACGCCTGCGTGAGCTCCACGCCGCCTACCGCGAGGACTACCGCGCCTATTACGAGCGCCATGCGAGCCCTGATTCACCGCCGATGCGGGGTGCGGACCCGGCGATCGTCCTGATCCCCGGCGTGGGCATGTTTAGCTTCGGTCGGGACAAGCAGACGGCGCGGGTGGCCGGAGAGTTCTACGTCAACGCGATCAACGTCATGCGCGGTGCCGAGGCTGTCTCCTCCTACGCACCCATCGAGGAGTCGGAGAAGTTTCGAATCGAGTATTGGGACCTGGAGGAGGCCAAGCTTGCCCGCATGCCCAAGCCTAAGCCGCTAGCCACTCGGATCGCGGTGGTGACCGGCGCCGGATCCGGGATCGGCAAAGCCATCGCGCATCGGCTGGTCGCGGAGGGCGCGTGTGTCGTCGTCGCCGACCGGGACGCGGGGGCGGCCGAGGCGGTGGCTGCCGAACTCGGCGGTGCCGACCGTGCGGTCGCCGTGACCGTCGATGTGACCGACGAGGAGCAGATCACGGCGGCTTTCGATGCCGCGCTGCTGGCTTTCGGAGGTGTGGATCTGGTGGTCAACAACGCCGGGATCAGCATTTCCAAGCCGCTGCTCGAGACGAGTGCGGCTGACTGGGATGTGCAGCACGCCATCATGGCGCGTGGTTCGTTCCTGGTGTCGCGGGAGGCGGCGCGGGTCATGATCGGGCAGGGGCTCGGCGGGGACATCGTCTATATCGCCAGTAAGAACTCGGTGTTCGCCGGGCCGAACAACATCGCCTACTCCGCGACCAAGGCTGATCAGGCGCATCAGGTGCGGTTGCTGGCAGCCGAACTCGGCGAACACGGCATTCGCGTCAACGGCATCAATCCCGATGGGGTGGTGCGCGGCTCGGGCATCTTCGCCGGCGGTTGGGGCGCGCAGCGTGCGGCTACCTATGGCATTGAAGAGGAGAAGCTCGGGGAGTTCTATGCGCAGCGCACCATTCTCAAGCGCGAGGTGTTGCCGGAGCACGTCGCCAACGCGGTGTTCGCGCTCGTCGGCGGCGACCTGACGCACACCACTGGGCTGCACATTCCGGTGGATGCCGGTGTCGCGGCGGCGTTCCTGCGATGAGCGGCGGGACCGAGACCGGGACCACCGGGACCGTCGCGGCGGTTGATCTGGGCGCGTCCAGCGGACGGGTGATGGTCGCGCGGGTCGGTACAGACTGCTTGAAGATGCGTGAGGCGCATCGGTTCGAGAACCGTCCGGTGCGCGTCGGCGGGACGTTGTATTGGGATGCGCTCGCGCTGTATCAGGGCATTGTGGATGGGCTGCGCGCCGGTGGTCAGGTCGCATCGATCGGAATCGACAGTTGGGCCGTGGACTACGGCTTGCTCGACGCTGACGGTGCCTTGGTCGGCAATCCGGTGCACTATCGCGACGCGCGGACAGAGGGTGTTGCCGAGCGCGCATGGAAAACGGTGCCTGCCGAGGCACTGTATGCGGTCACCGGCATTCAGCACGCGCCATTCAACACGCTGTATCAGCTCATTGCGGCGCGGGGGACTGGTGCGTTGGCTGCTGCTCGCCAGGCACTGCTGATTCCGGATTTGATGGCCTATTGGCTGACCGGGATCGCCGGCACTGAGGTCACCAACGCTTCCACCACACAGCTGCTCGATGCCTCCAGCCGAACATGGTCTGCGGATCTGGCCGGTCGGCTCGGGGTGGACGTCGGGCTGTTCCCGCCGCTGCGGCAACCGGGAGCGCGGATCGGGGACCTGCTGCCTGCCGTGCTGGAGGCCGCCGGGTTGCGCGGTCCGGTTCCGGTGACGGCGGTGGCTTCGCATGACACGGCGTCGGCGGTGGTCGCCGTACCGGCCGCAGCGGGGGAGCGCTTCGCGTATATCAGCACCGGAACATGGTCACTGGCCGGACTCGAGCTCGAGCATCCAGTGCTGTCCGAGGCGAGCCGGGCCGCGAACTTCACGAACGAGGCCGGGATCGACGGCACGATCCGCTACCTGCGCAACATCATGGGTCTGTGGCTGCTGCAGGAGTGCGTGCGCGAGTGGCGGGTCGAGCTTCCCGCACTACTCGCTGCTGCCCGTAAGGTGCCAGGACTGCGCTCGGTGATCGACGCCGCGGACGCCACCTTCCTCGCACCGGACCACATGCCCGACCGCATCCGCGAAGCATGCCGCGCCACAGGGCAACCGGTCCCCAACACACCACCGGAAATCACCCGCTGCATCCTCGACTCACTCGCCCTGGCACACCGCCGCGCGATCGAGGACGCCCAACGCCTCGCCGATCAGCCCATAGACGTGGTCCACATGGTCGGCGGCGCCGTACGCAACACACTCCTGTGCCAACTGACCGCCGACGCATGCGGCCTACCGGTGGTCGCCGGTCCCACCGAAGCAGCAGCCCTCGGCAACGTCCTGGTCCAAGCGCGAGCCCTCGGCCTACTCGGCGACCGCACCGAGATGCGCGCACTGGTAGCCCGCACGCAGTCGCTCACGCGGTATGTGCCCGGCGGGGATCGCGCTGCTTGGGATGAGGCGGCGGCGCGGTTGAGTGGTGGGTTTTAACAGCTTTTACGGCTTCGCGCACGGTTTGATGGCCTCGCAGGGAACGCAGTTCGGTGGAGCGTATCCGGGTGGCGCTGGCGGCCGGCGGTCGTGAACAACCACCACCGCCAGCCGCCATGTAGCAACCACGCACACCCACAAACTCACCCGCGCAGCCAGCAGCGCCGCCGCGCACACACCACGGAACACAAAACCGCCGCCTCGCCTCGAGCTCCGCGTAGCCAGCAGCGCAGCCGCGCACGAAACCGCCGCTCCGCTTCCAGCCCCGCGCAGCCAGCAGCGCAGCCGCACACGAAACCGCCGCCTCGCCTCGAGCTCCGCGTCGCCAGCAGCGTCGCCGCGCACGAAACCGCCGCCTCGCTTCCAGCCCCGCGCAGCCAGCAGCGCAGCCGCGCACAAAACCGCCGCCTCACCTCAAGCCCGCACCGCCAGCAGCGTCGCCGCACACGAAACCGTCGCCCCATTTCGAGCCCCGCGCAGCCAGTAGCGTCGCCGCACACGAAAGCACCGCCCCGCCTTAAGCCCCGCACAGTCAGCAGCGCCGCCGCACACAAACCGCCGCTCCGCCTCCAGCCCCGCGCAGCCAGCAGCGCCGCCGCCGCGCATAAAGAATGCCTACCTCAAGCCCCGACCCCAACCTTCGCCGCCTCCGCAGGCGCCGCGATCTTCCCGTCCCCGCCCTCGCTCTCGGTTTCGGCCTCCTCCGCCTCCGCGGGCTCCGCCACTACCGGGAGTGCCAGCGCCACCTCGAAGCCGCCGTTGGTGGTGCGGCCGGCGGAGAGTTCGCCGCCGTAGAGGGCTGCTCTTTCGCGCATGCCGGTGAGGCCTACGCCGCTGCCGCTGTGGCGGGTGGCTTGGGTGATGGCGGCGGCGGGGATGCCTGATTTGCGGGGTGGGACGGGGTGGGTGCCGGTGTCGGTGATGGTGACGCGGATGGTTTCGGGTTCGTATTCGAGGCGGACTTCGACGGAGCTGCCGGGGGCGTGCTTCAGGACGTTGGTCAGGGATTCCTGGACCACGCGGTAGACGCAGAGCTCGATGCCCGCTGGGAGGGTGCGCTTGTGGCCGGCGACCGTGTAGCGGGAGGGGGTGCCGGACAGGCCGACGCGCTCTATAAGCACCGGGAGTTGCGCCACGCCTGGTGCCGGCGGGTCGGAGGTGTGCGCGCGGGCGCCTTCGTCGTCCTCGGGGCGCAGGAGGCTGATCAGGCGGCGCAGTTCGGCCAGGCCTTCGCTGCCGACCTCCGAGATGGCGCGGAGTGCCTGGTCGGCGGTTTCCGGTTCCTTGTCGATGACGAAGCGCGCGACTCCGGCCTGCACCGCGATGACCGACAGGTGGTGCGCCGTCACGTCGTGCAGTTCGCGGGCGATGCGGATGCGCTCCAGCAGGACCGCACGCTGCTCGCGGTCGCGGTGCTTGCGCTGCACCTGCTCCTTATATGCCGCCAGCAGTTCGCGGCTTTCGGTCAGTCGCCGCGCGCCGTCGGCGATGATCGCCACCGCCGCTACCCACAGTGCGGTCCCCAGGTAGAACCAGACGTGCGAGCCGGACCAGGTGTGGGAGTGGTCGTACAAGAGCTCTGCGTAGGTGATGCCCGCTGCCAGTGCCGCCCAGGGACGCGCGCGCAGTGCTCCGACCGTGAACATCGCCAGCAGCAGTCCGATCTGTGCCAGTCCCATGCGGTAGCCGTGCGCCTCGTAGCCCGCCACTAGTGCGGCGCAGACTCCCAGCACCGCTAAGGGAAACCTGCGGCGGAGGATCAGGGCGGCGCCCATCGCGATGACCAGAGTGATGGCGATGCCGTCTATGTGCCTGCTGCCGTGTAATGCGTGGGGACGGACCGAGGCGGCGACGGCTAGCCAGGTGACGGCTGCCGCGAGGGCGATATCGAGGACGAGCGGGGGTATCGACGCCAGGGGTTTGGCGGCGTCGTGCATGCGGAGCATCCAGCCAAACTAGGGAGCACATCCAGGCTTTGTCCTCAGTTGGCGCCGGGTTTCAGCCGAACGAGGGTAAACCTGTGCGGTATGCGTCACTGCCCCGCTGGTTATAGAGCGGATCTTCATTGTCAACCTGTGGGTAACGCGGCGGACCGACCGAGCCTGGAACCCTAGACTTTCGCGCGGTTGCGTAGCGTCGTGCGCTGTAAGCGTTGAGAACAAAACTGGGTGGCAGGCGATGAGGTTCGTCCATCGGGACGCTGGGGTCGAACGCGATATGGAGCTGCGGCTCGGCCGCCAGGACGCGGTCGCCGCAGACCTGGCGGTCGCGCTCGGCGGGTACGGCGGCGCGGTGATGATCGACGGCCGGCTGACCCCGCCGGCCACGCCGTTGACCGAATCCGGGCTCGTCATGGGCGCCGAGGTGTCGCTCACCGTGGCGCCGGAGACCGACACCGGCACGATGTCCGACCGGGGCTTCGTGCTGCGCGTCATCGGCGGGCTGGACGCCGGGTTGTCCGTGCCGCTGATGCCCGGGCGCTACAAGCTCGGCCGCGGCGAGCAGGCGGACGTGCGGGTGGACAGCCCGGACCTGTCGCGCCTGCATTGCGAGATCGACGTCACCCGGGACGGCCTGGTCCGGGTCCGGGACCTCGGCTCGCGCAACGGAACCGACCTGAACGGCGAGCGGCTGACCGGACCGGCGCGGGTCGGGCCGCAGGACATCGTCTCCGCCGCCGGCCGCGTGCCGTTTCGCGTCCTGCCGGTCGCCGACCTCGGCCCGGTCCAGTACGTCAACCCGGCCCACGAAGCCGGCTCCGGCGGCACGCTGCCGTTCAACCGCGCCCCGCGCCTGGCCGCGTCGGCGGACGCCGGACCGGTCAAGCTGCCGCAGGCGCCCAAGCGCTCCAGCTCCCAGCCGATGCGGATCACCACGATCGTCGCGCCGATCATCCTGGCCGCCGTCATGGTCGCGATCCTCAAGAACCCCGCCTTCGCGCTGTTCGCGCTGTTCAGCCCGGTCATGATGATCGGCACACAGCTGGAGGACCGCACCCGCGGCCGGTCCGGCTTCCGGCGCGGGAAGCGCGATTACGCCGCGAGGCTCGCCGAGGTCCACGACGAACTCCAGGAACGCCGCGAGGACCAGGAAGACCGGCTGCGCGAGGAGTACCCCGACCCGGCCGAAGTCCTCTACCGCGCCTCGGTTCCCGGCTTGCGGCTGTGGGAGCGGCGCCTCGGCGCGGGCGACTTCCTGCGCCTGTCGGCAGGTCTGGCCGACCAGAACTGGGTACCGCCGGTCGACCATGGCCGCCGTACAGGAACAGATCAGGAGCCTGATCCAGCCATCACGGATGCCATCGCCAACGCCTCGTGGCTCAGCCAGGTCCCGGTCGCGGTGAACCTCGCCGACGGCGGCGTGCTCGGCCTCGAAGGCGACCGCGGTGCAGCGCTGGCGGCGGCCCGATCGCTGCTGTGCCAAGCCGTCGCCGAGAGCGGTCCGGCCGACGTCGCGGTCGCGGTCTTCGCCGACGACGACCGCAGCGCCGACTGGGACTGGACCAAGTGGCTGCCGCACGGCGCCGACCCGCGCTCGAGCGCCTCGCGCTATGTCGCCGTCGGCGCCGACCACTGCGAGACACTGGCCCGCAGCCTGCTCGCCGAACTCGCCGAAGCCAACGCCGGTCCGGGCGGATACGGCGCGGGACGTCCCGCCGACCCCACCGTCACCGGCATGCCGACGCTGCTGCTCGTCGTGGACGGCGCCACCCTGCTCGAAGGCCGTCCCTGCGCCCTGCGCGACCTGCTCGCCGGGCAGGCCGGAGCGGTCGCCGGGATCGTGCTGACCCGACGGCTGCCCGCGCTGTGCACCGAGGTCCTGTCGGTGTCGGCGGACGGCTTCGGTCGCCTGCACCGCGTCGCCTCCGGACAGCGCGTCGATGACGTGTTGATCGCCGGTATGACCCGGCAAAGGGCTCGCACCGTGGCTCGTTCGCTGGCCCGATTCGAGGACCCGGAAGTCAAAGCCGCGGGCGCCGGAATGCCGGACCGCGTGAACCTTCTGCCGCTGCTGCATCTGACCGGCACCCTGGACGCCGCCCTCGCCGACCGCTGGCGCACCACGGTCGGCACGCTGCGCGCCCGCGCCGTCCTCGGCGTCACCGACCACGGCGAGTTCGAGATCGACCTCGACGACGACGGACCGCACGGCCTGATCGCCGGCACCACCGGCTCCGGCAAGAGCGAGCTTCTGCGCACCCTGATAGCCAGCCTCGCCGTCGGCGCCGACCCCGAACACCTGACCTTCGCCCTCGTCGACTACAAAGGCGGCGGCGCCCTGGACGAATGCGCGCGCCTGCCGCACGTCGTCGGCCTGGTCACCGACCTGGACGAGCAACTCGGCGAACGCGCCCTGCGCTGCCTGGAAGCCGAACTGCGCCACCGCGAACACGCGCTGCGCGGCGTGGGCCTGAGCCATGTCCGCGACTACCAGCGGCTGCGCGACGCCCAACGCCCCGACCTGGAACCGATGCCCCGCCTGGTGGTCGTCATCGACGAGTTCGCCACGCTGGTCAAAGCCCTGCCGGAGTTCGTCGACGCGCTGGTCAGCATCGCTCAGCGCGGACGCAGCCTCGGCATGCACCTGGTGATGGCGACCCAGCGCCCCTCCGGCTCGGTCAACGACGCCATCAAGAACAACGTCAAACTGCGCCTGGCGCTGCGGCTGGAAAGCGGCGCCGACTCCACCGACGTCATCGACTCCCCGATCGCCGCGAGCATCGGCAGCCGCCAGTGGGGTCGCGGTTTCTACCGGGTGAGCGCCGGCGAAGTGCTCCCGGTCCAGACCGCGCTGTCCACCGGCATCACTCCCGTCGACAACGCCGCAGGCCGGCTGTCCCTCCTGCCCTTCAGGTTGACGTCGGGGGAGCGCGCCGGAGCCGTCGTCGCCCCCGAGCAGGCCGCCGCCGGGCAGCCGACCGACCTGGCCCGCCTCGTCGAAGCCGCGCAGCACGCCAGCTACTCCGCCGGCTTCGCCCAACCCCGGCGCCCCTGGCCGGACCCGCTGCCGACCGCCATCCCGCTGCACGAACTGGGACCGGCGGTGAAGGGATTGCAGACCGACACCGCGGGCCTGCCCGCGTACGCGCTGCTCGACGACCCGGACCGGCAGGCGCAGTACACGGTCGGCTGGGACCCGGCGGTCGGCAACATCCTGATATACGGCGGCGTCAACTCCGGGACCTCCACGGCGCTGTCGGCGCTCGCGCTGGCCGCCGCCGCTCCCGAAGCGCCCGATCGCCTGCACCTGTACGTCCTGGACCTCGGCTCCGGCGCCCTCGCGCCACTGCAAGGGCTGCCGCACACCGGCGCCTACATCGGTCCCGGCGACCGCGCCCGGCAGATCCGCCTCATCAGGATGCTGCGAGCCGAACTGAACACCCGCAAGGCCGGCGGCTCGGTGCGCGACCCCAACGTCCCCGGTCCGCCGCGCGTGCTGGTGCTCATCGACAACGTCGGGTCGCTGCGCTCGGAGCTGGAGAAGGACTACGGCGGGCTGAGCGTCCTGGACGACCTGGAGCGGGTCTTCGCCGACGGTCCGGCGGTCGGGCTGTACATCGCGGCCACCGGCGACCGGCTCGGCGCGATCCCCAGCGCCTGGGGCGCCCTGAGCAGGCAGAAACTGTTGCTGCGCCTCGCCGACGCCGCCGACTACGCGAACTTCGACATCCCGCGCCGCGCCGTGCCCGCCGCCGTGCCGGGGCGCGCCGTGGTCGTGGCGACCCGCCAGGTCGTGCAGATCGGCTACCCCGGCGCCGACCTGGCCGCCGCCGTCGGCGCGGTCGCGCAGCGCTGGACCGGGGCGCCGCGCACCGCGAACAAGGTCCGGCTGCTGCCCGAGGTGATCCCGATCGACCGGATGCGCCGTGCCGGAGTCGCCGCGACCACCGGCGGCGAGCCGTGGTCCATCCCGGTCGGCTTCACCGACAGCACCCTGGCAGCCGCCGTGCTCCGGCTGCACGAGCACGAACACGCCCTGATCGCCGGGCCCTCGCGCTCGGGCCGCAGCAGCGCATTGGTCGCCATCGCGCACATGGTGCTGACCGGGGCGGAGCCGCCGGCGCTGGTGGCGTTCGCGCCCCGGCGCTCGCCGCTGCGCGACCTGCCGCCGACGGTCATCAGCTGCACCGAGTACGCAGAACTCGAACGTTCCCTGGACGCCGCCGGTGACCGGGCACTCCTCCTGGTTGACGACGCCGACACCGTCACCGACACCCTGGGGGTCCTCGACCGGTTCATCGCCAAGCCCGGACGGCACGCCATCGTCGCCGGGCGCAACGACGGCGTGCGCAGGCAGTTCGGGCAGTGGACGCAGCGGATCCGGGAGGCCCGCTGCGGAATCCTGCTGGTCCCGGACCACGATCACGACCACGACCTGCTCGGCACGCCGCTTCCGCGCCAGCACCGGATGGCGCCGCTGCCCGGCCGCGGCTACCTCGTCTGCGACGGCACGATCGAGGGCGTACAACTTGTGTTGTCAACGCCCGGTGATTTCTCTAACGACCGTGGTAGCGCGGAAATACAGCGCTCGTTAGACGACCGGACAACTGGATGGGCCTAGCGTTCTACTCGTACCGCCGAGGAACTCCACGGCGTACCAATAGCCACCTGGCGGGCCTGTCCAAGCAGGTCCGCGGACGTACCAAGAAAACGGAGCACCATGATGAGTGACGGCGGCACGGTCAAGGTCACTGCCGAAGCGCACCTGCACATCGGGCAGCTGCTGAACCTCCTCCAGGGCCCGCTGGGCGATGTGCTGTCGCAGATCACCTCGCACGGCCTGGCGCTGACCGACCCCGCGGTCTGGGAGGGCCCGGCGGCGTCGATGTTCAGCAGCACCATCTGGCCGGCCGCGCAGTCCCAGCTGGACTCGGTGCGCGGCACGCTGATGGAGCTGCAGCAGCAGGTCGGCGGCATACTCAGCAACGTCACCTCGGCCGGCAGCGGCCTGCCGGTCGTGGGCCAGCTGCCGGTCGTCGGCGGCCTGGTCGGCGGCCTGACCCAGGGCCTGTAGGACCCGGCCTGACCCGCCGGACGGAGCGAGCGAGCGGACTGAACTGAACAGCAAGCACCCACCCGGCGACGGCGGTGGCGTGGCGGCACGGAAAGAGCGTGCCGCCACGCCGCCGCCTCGTCGTGTTTTCTCGCGGATGTCGTGGAACGGACAGGAACGCAGGTCATGACACGCCACAGTGGTTCGACGGGTACGACGGGTACGACGGGTACGGCGCCGAAGGTGAATCAGGCGTCGGAGACGCCCGAGCACGTCCCGGGATACCGGGACTTGACGCGCATCGGGCACGGCGGTTTCAGCGTGGTCTACCGCGCCGTGCAAGAGTCCTTCGACCGCGACGTCGCCCTCAAGCTGCTGACGATTGTCGGCCCGGACGAGGACACCCGGCGCCGGTTCGAGCGCGAGGTCCGGCTCGCCGGCCGGCTCAGCGACCACCCGCACGTGGTGACCGTGCTGGACACCGGGACGACCGCCTCGGGCCGGCCGTATCTGGCCATGGACCTGTACGACGGCGGGTCGATGAAGCAGTGGCTGCAACGGCGCGGCCGGCTCAGCGGCGCGCAGGCGGCCGGGGTCGGCGCGAAGATCGCCGACGCGCTGCACGCCGCGCACGCGCTCGGGGTGCTGCACCGGGACGTGAAGCCCAACAACATCCTCATCTCCCGCTACGGCGAGCCGGCGCTGGCCGACTTCGGGGTCTCGTGGCTGCTGGACGCCAGCAACTCCAGCTCAGTGCTCGACGTTTTCTCCCCGCAGCACGCCGCGCCGGAGCTGATGACGCGCGGCGTGCCGACGGCCTCCTCCGACGTGTACGCGCTCGGCTCGACGCTGTACGAGCTGATCGCCGGCCGTCCGCCGTTCGGCGCGCCGGGTCAGGACGTGCGCCGGACCATCTATCTGGCGCTCAGCGAGCCGGCGCCGCGGCTGGAGTGCCCGGATCTGCCGGGGCTGCCGGAGGTCATCGGCCGCGCCATGGCCAAGGAGCCCGAGGACCGGTTCCCGGACGCGGCCGCCTTCGGGCGCGCGCTTCGAGCCCTGATACCCGACGGCCGCTCGGCCGCGCTGGTGATGGCGGATCCGATGGCGGTGGAGTTCCCGGCTGTGATCAACCCGTCCCGGTCGGCTGACGCGACCGACGCGATGGACATGTACGCCGGCGACCACTCCGATGACTACGCCGATGGCTACTCCGACGACGACGAGTACATCTCGCCTCCGGACGACACCATGGTCCGGCCGGACCGGGTGGACGCCGACGCCCCGATCCCCGGTCCGCGCACCGGCAGCGGTCGGCGCCGCCCGGACGATCGGCGCGGCTTCGACGATCGGCGCGGACCGGACGCCGCCCGCAATCGGCGCGGCGGCCAGGGCGGTCGCGGCGACCGGACCGCCGTCGCCGCCGGGGCGGGCGACGAGGGACGCGGGATCGGCAAGCCCATCGCGCTGGTGGCGGTCGTCGCCCTGGTCGCGGTCGGCGCGTGGGTGCTGGTGACGTCGCAGGGTTCTGGCTCTTCCCCCAAGGACGCCACCGCCGCACAGACGCCGAGCGCGACGGACACCGGATCGCCCGGCGCGTCCTCAGCCGTGCAGAGCACGCCCACCGCCACCCCGACGCGTTCCAGCTCCAGCAGCTCGCCGTCGGCGACCCGGCACACGTCGAGCTCCGGGACGCCGACGCACACGGTGACCACGACCGCGGCCTCCTCCAGCGCCGCGCTCCCGCCGCCGGTCACCACTTCGCCGACCGGACCGCTGCTGCCGGCGAACTACCATCGGTTCCAGAACTCGGGCAGCGGGGACTGCCTGACGCAGCCCAGCGGCTCCGCTGCGGCGGCGCACCAGGGCTGTGTGGACAGCAAGACGCAGGGATGGGAGTTCACAGTGCCCCTCACCGGCATCCTCGGGGCCGTCACCGGCCAGGAGGAACTGGTCAACGGAGGCACCAGCGACTGCCTGACCGGGGGGCCCGGCGGGGTGAGTGTGAAATCGTGCAGCGGGAGCCGGACGCAGCTGTGGTCGAAGACCGGCGGCTCCGGCGGCTCCACGCAACTGATGAACGCCGTCGACGGCATGTGCCTGAAGACTTCGGGCGGGTCCGTGGCGGAGGCGGCGTGCGACGGCGATCCCAGTGAGTTGTGGTCGGAGGACGGAAACGTCTGAGGATTTCACCGGGTTGCCAACCACCGAGCATGCATGGTCCGGTAACGTCGGGGTACAGCGAGTGCGGCGACGGACGCCGGTGAACAGAAGGCGGCGGGACGCGGGATGGTCAAGGTTCTGATCGTCGACGACCAAGTGTTGATCCGCGCCGGGATGGCGGCCATACTGCGCGCCGCCCCCGGCTATGAGGTGGTCGGCGAGGCGTGCGACGGCGTCGAGGCCGTCACCATGGCCGCGCTCACCGAGCCCGACGTGGTGCTGATGGACATCCGGATGCCGGACATGGACGGGATCGCCGCGACCCGCGCGATCCTGGGCTCCGGGCGGGAGAACCTGCCGCGCATCCTCATCCTCACCACCTTCGACATGGACCAGTACGTCTATGAGGCGCTGCGCGCCGGCGCGGACGGCTTCGTCCTGAAGGACACCCCGCCCGAGCGGCTGCTCGCGGCGCTGAAGGCGGTCGCGGACGGGGACACGCTGTTCTCCTCGACCGTGACCCGCCGCCTGGTGCAGGCCTACGTCACGGCCACCGGGCTGGACGGCGAGCCGCAGGGCCCCGGACCCGGCCCGGGACCCGGACCGGTGGCGACGCCGGCGCCGGGCCTGGTCCCGCGCTCGCGGCGTCCGGACGGTCCCTCCTCTGCCGAACGGGCCGCCCTGGCCGCGCTCACCACGCGCGAGACCGACGTCCTGCGGCTGGTCGCCACCGGCCTGTCCAACGGCGAGATCGCCGAACGGCTGGTGGTCAGCGAGGGCACGGTGAAGACGCACCTGAACCGCGCGATGGCCAAGCTGAACCTGTCCAGCCGGGCGCAGGCCGTGGTGCTGGCTTACGAGTCGGGTCTGGTGGTGGCGGGGCAGCCGCAGCCCCAGGTGTAGCGGCACTGGTCTGGACCCTTACAAGATATGTGGTCCCCCTGCCCTACTCTGTGGAATCGCAACACGCAACCCTGCCGATAACGCCTCGACGCAGCCGCTGTGGGCATCAGAATATTGGTGTCCCTCGGCACGGGTGTCCGAGGACCGGGGGGCGGCGCGCCGCGCCGGTTTCGCGAGATGGGGGTACGAAAATGGTCAATGGTCTGATATCGAGGTCTCGCGTCCAAGGCGCCTACGCCCTGGCCGGTGTTCTTCTGGTGGGTTCGCTGGCGGCGTGCGGGGGTGGGAGCAGCAAGAGCACGGCGGCCGCGCAGACGTCGGACGCCGGGTCCTCCGACTCGACCTCGGTCGCCGTCACCACGTCCTCGCCGAGTCCCACGGCCATGAGCTCGGCGGCGTATGCGCAGAGCCTGACGGCCATCAGCGGGCAGCTCGGGCCGGACTTCCAGGCGGTCGTCACCGCCGAGACGCCGGACGCCGTGAAGTCCGCGCTGACCAAGCTGTCCGCGGACGCGCAGGCGCTGTCGGACAACGGGGTGCCCAACGATCCGCCGGACGCGCTGTCCGCACCGAACGGGAAGCTGTCGCGGGCGCTGGCCGACCTGTCGACGTCGGCGGACACCACGGCGAAGGACGTCGGGACCGAGGTGTGCACCTCGGCCTCGGCGCTGGCGGAGTTCACGCGCTCGGCCGGCGCCACGGGCCTGCGCGACGTCGCCACCTCGCTGAACTCCGTGGATCCCACCTACGGCAAGGCCCTCGCGGGCTTCCTGCCGGCGCCGATCGCCGACCAGAACCGGCAGCTGGGCAACGGGCAGGTACTGCGGCACTCCTCCGGCCCGGGCTCGCTGACGATCAACAACTCCGGCACCGACGCCGTGGTCACGCTGACCAAGACCGGGACGAAGACCCCGGTCGCCTCGGTCTACGTCCGCGCCAACGCCAAGACGACGCTGAGCGACATCCCGGGCAGCGTCTTCGACATCTACGTCACCTCCGGGCAGGACTGGGACAGCGCGGCGCAGAAGTTCACGCGGCAGTGCGGGTTCACCAAGACCGACTCGACGTGGGACTTCAGCGACTCGGACTGGACGCTGACGCTGACCGAGCAGGTCAACGGCAACCTGTCGGTGTCGCCGCTGAACCCGGGCGACGCGCCGAACCCGTGATCGGGCTGGGGGATTCCGGCGACACCCCGAGTGGAAACAACGTGCACTGACTCGGCACAGGCCGCGGGCGGCAGGACGGTGGGGACGCGATGAGCTCTTGGACACTGCGCGGCGCTTTGGCCGACCGTCGCCGCACCCTCGGCGCGGCGACGGCGGTCGTCCTGGCCGCCGGCGTCGGCCTCGGGGTGTGGGGCTGGTCCGGCGGCGGCGGTGGCGGCGCGGCGAAGGTCGGGGCACCGTCGCAGGTCGTCGCGCCGCGGACCGGCTTCGTCGTCTCCTACTCCGCCGCGGCCTCCCGCCTGACCGGTCTCGATACCGCGGACACCGTCGACCAGGTCCGCGACTGGATCCGTACCGCGCTGGCGGCGCACCTGGGCATGAGCACCTCGGCGATCCGCGACGCCTCCTACGACACCCTGCCGGTCCGCGACCAGGGCTTCACCGACCTCGCCGACCAGCAGGTGGGCCCGGGGCGTGAACTCGTGGACACCAGCGGCGTGCTGCATCTGCTGGTCCCGCAAGGCGACCGGTATGAGAACCGCACCGTCGGTCAGCTGATGGACCAGTACCGCACCGACCACGGCGCGGACCCCTCGCTGGTCCAGATCCACCACTACGCGATCGACCAGTCCGCGCAGACGGTGGACGTCACCGCCGACCAGATCAGCACGCCCGACCAGGTCCGGACCGACCACGGCTACGTGAGCATGCCGGTCGGCAGCGTGGAAGACCTCTCCTCGTTCCTGGCCAAGACCCAGTCGCTGTCCCAGCTGTCGGTGAAGGACGGCGTGGTCTGGGCCGACGGCTGGTCCTGGCCCGGGGTGCCCTCGGTCCCGATGACCCTCGACGATGTCAGTGTTCTGCAGAACGGCTACGAGGCGGACGCCGGCGGCACCGGTCCGGCGCCGGGCTTCTCGCTGGATCCGCTGCGCGTCACGAAGGTCGGCGACATCCAGGCGATGGCGCCATCGGTGAGCCCTGACATCGCCGCGCGCATGGTGTCCAACGATTGGAGCGGCTCGCCGTTCGGCGCCGCCTCCGACGTCCGGGACCAGATCGAGAACGAGCTCTACAACCCTTCCGCCGACCAGGCCGCGCTGATGCCGCGGATCGGCCTGCCGACCGACCGCACGCAGCTGTGGGCGCTGGACCAGTTCCTCAACGGCCAGACCACGATGAGCCAGGAGCGCTACGACGGCGGGCTGGCCGGGACCGCCGTCGGCGACTCGCTTGCCTACGTCGACTACGTGACCAAGAACTGGGTCGCCGGCGTCGGGCTGGGCGTGCCGACCCAGGCCGTCGGCGGCTTCATCGCCGACCCCGCGGCCGTGACGCCGTGGAGCGAATGCCCGGGTCCGAACGATCCGACGTCGGAGGCCGGACGGCTGTGGTTCGGCCGCAACGACGACGCGTTCTCCTCCACCAGCGATCACATCGACGTCGGCGCCGAGGCGGCCCGGCTGTTCGTCCGCGACGACGGGCAGAACGGCGCCGAGGTCGAGCCCAGCTACGCGTTCGGGCGGGCCCTGCAATGGTGGGACGTGCACCAGCAGGACATCGAGGACTACGAGCCGCAATACCAGCGCCTGGACCAGATCATGCGCTGGAGCGGTGCCCTGGAGTGGCTGACGCACGAGGGGTCGCAGCTGCTCCCGGTGGAGGCGGGGTCGCAGATCCCCGCGCCGGTCTCGTTCAAGGACTGGTACGCCTCGCACAACGAGCTGCGCGAGCGGGCGCCGATCGCCTTCGTCACGCCGCCCTCGGCGAAGCAGGAGGCGCTGATCGTCAACCCCAGCCGGGACTTCCAGGACTGCGGGTTCGTCGAGATCGAGGGCGGGGTCTCCCTCAGCGACTACTATGCCCGCACCGATGGCCAGGACTACCAGCCGGCGCTGCCGACCTCGGTCACGCGCGCCGGGCTGTTCGATCCGAAGTCGACCTACGACGAGGCCTCCGGGACCGGCGAGATCAGCAGGCTGTCGATCGACGACTCGGGGAAGGTCTCCGAACGCGTCGACCGCACGCTGGCGATGTCCGGCGACGGCGACACGGCGACCGTGGACGTCAAGGCGTCCGGACGCAAGGTCATCCCGCTCGGCGACGTGAAGGTCTGGCGCTCCTCCGACTCCAACCGGGACCTCGGCTACAGCGTGCGCGCCTCGGGGCACAGCGTGCACGAGGACCTGTCGTATCAGGGCCAGGACTTCGGCTCGCTCGACACCACCGACACCGCGAACATCGTCACGGTCCAGTGGCGCTCCGGCATCGCGGACAAGGCCCGGCGCGCGCTGACCTCCATCCAGGCGAAGCTGTCCAAGGGCGCGACCAGCAAGGTCCCGACCGCGTCCGACGGCGTGCTGTACCAGGTGAAGACCTCCGACGGCACGGTCAAGGACCGCCTGGGCGGACCCGGCCAGCCCTGGCTCGGCGTCAGCACCAACGTCCCGGCGGCCGCGGACACCCTGGCGTTCCGAGTCGGCGGACCGGACCCGAAGACGGGCACGGCCTCGTTCATGGACGGCAGCTTCACCGCCGGACCCGGACCGCCCCCGGACGGCAGCTATCTCAGCGTCCTGCCGCCCTCAGGAGGCAACGCCGCGATAGCCGCCTTCGTGGGCCCGCCGGACCACAAGGACCAGACGGTCACCGTCAGGACACTGAGCGGCCAGACCGCCCAGGTCACCGAGGACGGCGCCACCGCGCAGGCCCTGGCGAGCGACCCGGTCCTCGGCCTCAACGGCGCCTCCGAAGGCGCCGCCCTCCTCCGCGACTTCCCCAAGATCAAGCAGCTGCTCCTCGAAGCAGGAAAGGTCAAGGACGGCACCCTGCACGCCACAGCCCTCGGCGACGACGGCGCCGCCCTGGCAGCAGACGACGGCACGCTGATCCTCGCATCCCCCGGCAACGCCATCACCAACCGCGTCCTCCGCGCCCTCGGCCCAGACACGAACGGCACAGCCGTCTTCGACATCCTCAAGCAACACCAAGGCATCCCCGACGACATCGAACAAGTCGACACCACCCCCCTAACCCCCACCAGCACCCCCACAACCATGTTCCTCGGCACCGTCCTCCGCATGCCAGGCATCGACGGCGTCTACTTCAGCCCCGCCCTCCGCACCGCACTCCACCTGGCAAACGGCCCGATCGTCCCAGAGTCCCTCCCACCGACAATCCGCGTAACAGTCGTCCCAGTCTCCATCGGCCACGACCCCCGAGCCGACAGCACAACAGCCCAACCAGACATCCGCACCTACGAAGGCGCCCAATGGCGCCTAGCCAGCACCGCCGGCCTCATCCACGCCACCGGCAAATCCAGCTGCCCACCCTTCACCGGCGGCGGCGGGCTGGTGAACGTGCCAGGCGCCAACGGCAGCGGAACGCCGAGCCCATCGCCATCACCCTCGCCGACCACACCGTCGACCTCGCCGGCAGCCCCAGGCACAATCCTGCTGATCAGCCCGGCAGGCAAGGCCCAACCCGTGTGCTGAGGCGAGACAAAGGACGACCGTGACCGAGAACTACATCCTCGACGGCAACGAGCCACTTGCGAAGGCCCTGGAACGGGCACGGTCGGTCGCGCGGCAGGCGATTCGGGCGCGGGCGGCTGGTGGCGGTGCGACCACGGCAGCCAGAGCCGGCGCTGGGGCGGGGCAGCCTGGTGGCAGTGAGGCTGGAGCTGGCACGAGTTCGGTGAGGGCGGCAGACATCGCAGCCGGAGCTGGCGTCGGCGCAAGGAAGTCCGGTGGCAGTGAGGCTGGAGCTGGAGCTGGAGCTGGAGCTGGCGCGAGTGCGCGGCAGGCTGCTGGTACTGCGGCTGGAGCTGGCGAGACCAGCGGCAGTGCGGCTAGCAGGGGCGTGGGTTCAGGGGCGGCGGATGGCGCGATCAAAACTGGCGCCGTTCCGGACGAGACTGGCGACAGTGCAGCTGGAATTGGCGCGAGTTCGGTGCAGGCGGCGGGGATCGCGGCGGGAGCGGGTGTTGGCGCGGGGCAACCCGGTCGCGGTGCGGCTGGAGCTGGTGCAGGTGCGGTGGAGGCGAGTGGCGCAGCCGGAGCTGGTGCGGGCGAGGCTGGAGCCGGCGCGAGTTCGGTGAGAGCGACAAATATCGCGGCCGGAGCTGGCGTCGGTGCGGGGCAGCCTCGTGGCGGTGCGGCTGCGGCTGGAGCCGTCGCGAGCGCGGTGGCGGCGGTTGATGTTGCTTATGGCGTCGTGCTGGCGTTGGTGGGTGTTGGTGATGAGGCGTTGTGGGGGTTGATTGCTGCGGAGCATGTGGGTGTTGTGCGGGCTATGGGGGTGTTGGCGGGGGCTGGTTTGCGGTGTGAGGGGTATCTGGGCGCGGGGCGGGTGCTGGGGTCGGGGGCGCGGGTGGCGTTGTTGCTTGAGCGGGCTTTGGTGCGGTCGGAGTCGGGGTTGCATGATGCTGCGGCGGCTGATGCTGCGGAGGTTCGGGGGGTTGTTGCGGGTGATTCGGGTGCGGAGCTTGAGATTGGCGATCATGCTCGGCTGCGGCGCGTTGAGGGGTTGGCGGCGCATGATCGCGGTGTGGCCGATCGGTATTTGAGTGAGGCGCGTGCGGTTTTTGAGTCCATCGGCGATGCGGCTTCGGCGGCTGTTGTCGAGGCGGATTTGCGGCTGCTGCGGGCGCGCGATGGGTCCGAGGAGGCTGTGGCGGCGATTCTTGCCGAGGATGCCGGCGCGATGACCTCGGTGCCGCGCGCGTTGGCCCGTGCGTTCGCGCTTAGGAATCGGCAGCGTTATGAGGAGGCGCTGCAAGTTGTCGTGGCGACGCTGGCGCGCGATGACCTCGACGACGCCCTGCGGCTGCCGGTGCTCGAGGAACTGGTCGTGCTGCTGGTCGCGCTGCGGCGCGGTAAAGCGCTGAAGGCTATCAGTGCGGAGCTCGCGACGACCTTGGTGGGGGTTGGCGGTGCGGCGCGGGGGAGCGAATCGCCGGCTGCGCGGTTCGTCGGAACGCTGCTGAACAGCCTCAGCCTGCTCGATCGTGGCGAGACGGAGCGGGCACGGACCGAGCTGGATGCGATCCGCGCGCTCGCCGCCTCGGACCGGGATCGTGCCTACTGGCATCTGGCGTCCGGCGAAGTGGGGATCGCGGCGTTCAAGCGTCGGAAGGGGGAGGCGGATCTCGCCGAGGCGGTGCGGGATCTGAGTGCCGCGTTGGAGTACGCCGCGCCCGAACCGCTGCTCGAGATCCGTATCCGGGCTCTGCGACAGCTCGGCGAGGCGTACGAGTTGCTGAAGCAGCCGGAGCTGGCTTCGGATTGCTGGGCGCGCGCCCACGCGCTGGAGGAGGACCTGGTCGCGCGGCAGGTCAGTGACGAGATCCGCGCCACGCTGCTGGAGGACATCCCCACCGAGCACGACGAGCGCATCCGCGTCGCCGCCGACCTCGCGCTGACCGGTCCCGCGGGTGCCTCGGCGGCCACGGCCGTCGCCGCCGCGATCGTGGCGATGGAGTCGGCACGCGGCGCCGCGATCCTCGGCCGCATCGCGCCCGACGCCGAGCGCGCGCTGCGCCGGCTCCCGCATCCCGGCGACGGCGCCGCCGCGTGGCGGTGGCTGCGGGGCATCGCCGACGCCACGGCCCGCGACGAGGCGATCTGGATCATGCACGCCCGCCCCGAACGCGTGCACCACGGCATCATCGGCCGCGACCTGGCGCACCACATCGACCTCCCGGCGAATCGCAGCACGCTGGAGAAGCTCGTCAAAGCCCTGCGAAGGGAGTGCAACGAATTCCGGCTCGGTCAGGCCGAGGGTCGAGAGCGTGTCTCCCAGCTGATCGAGCAGCTCGGCGCCGAGATCGGGGTCGAGACGGTGCTGGGTCTGATGCCGCGGCGGATCAAGCGGCTGGTGGTTGTCGCGGGGGGCGTGCTGTCCGATATTCCGTTGGCAGCGCTGCCGATCAAGGACGGTCCGGACGGCGAGCCGGCGCCGATCGTCTGCCGCTTCGCGGTGTCGGACCTGCCGTGTCTGTCGGCGCGTCCGCTGCTTCGGCACAGGTCTGCGGGCAATCGGGGTGGCAGAGCACTGATGATCAGTGCCTTCGACGCCACGCCGGAGGGGTTCGAGCGCGAGCTGAAACAGAAGGCATATCGGCGTGTGCGGATTCTGGGGCACGGTCAGACCGATCCGAGGGATGCCTCGCAGACCTGGCTTCAGTTTGCGGGCAAGAACAAAGATCAGCGTGACGGTCGGATCCAGCCGGCACGCTTCCAGCAAGCAGATCTCCAAGCATGCGGGACCCTGATCCTCGGCGCGTGCGAATCAGGCATGGCGCAGCGCGTAGGCCGCGATGAGCGCACCGGCTTCGTCCGCGCCGGTCTCCACGCCGGCGCCGCCTCGGTCGTGGCCGCGCGATGGATCGCAGAGGTCTCCATCACCACAGTCCTGCTGGACCGCTTCGAGAGCTATCTGCGCTACCTCCCGCGCGACGTCGCGCTCCGGCGCGCGCAGCTCGACGTCCGCGACGGCCGCGTGGCGCCGAACGCGGCCGTGCCGGACCCAGGGCATCCGGCCTGGTGGGCGTGTTGGACTCTGTACGGGGATTCAGGGCATCAGGTGAAGGCGCCTATATTGCGAGCGTCGGCCCGTCGGCCGGCGCAGTTGATCCGCCGCCTGTTCCGTACGCCTTGAGACCGAATGAGAGAACATGCCGCATCATCCCGACGGCCGCGGTCCCGCGGTCTTCATCTCCTACGCGACAGCCGACCGCACCGAGGTCCTGAAGTTCCACCAAGACCTCCTGGAGCGCGGGATCGACCCCTTCCTCGACATCATGGACATCCTCCCGGGCGACGACGTCGTGATGAGCATCAACGGCGCCCTGGAACGCTCGGACTTCTACGTGCTCGTCTGGTCCGCGGCGGCACGCGACCGCTACTGGGTCAACAGCGAGATCTCCGCGGCGATGGTGCTGGAGCAGCGCCGCGCGCGCCCCTTCGTCTTCATCGTGCGCCTGGACGACAGCGAACTGCCGCCGGTCCTGGCTCCCCGCCGATACCTGGACGCCTTCGGCGGACGCCGACAGGCCGCCGCCGAGCAGCTGACGGCGGTCTGGACGCGCGACCGCGCGGTCGGCACCAAGGTCCTGCCCGCACCCGCGCCGGTCCGCGAGCCGTCCCCGCGCGACGAGCACGAGCAGCACGAGCAGACCATACACATCTACGCGCGCAACCAGTCGCTCCAGGTCTCGCACGAAGTCCGGATCCCCGTGGGCGCCACATCGCGGCAGCTCGTCGCCGCGCTCAGCGAGCAGCTGGCGCTCCCGACGGAGGCCTCGGAGTACGGAGGGGCAGTAGGCGTTCGCTTCAGCTACCGGTATCAGCACGCCGGCGAGCTCTTCGCCGAGGACTCCGACGTGGTCCTCGGACTCACCGAGGGCGATGTGGTCGACATCGAAGTCGTCGTCGAGCCCTTCGGCCCGGACGGCGCGCTGGCGGACCCCGTCTCGTTCCTGCCCGGACGGGACTACGCGATCCCGCCGGAAATGATCCGCGAGTTGTGCGAAAAGGCTATCGAGCACTTGCTCGCCGAGGACCCGGACGACAATCAGCACTCTGACGATCAGTAAGAGCTCTGCGACGCCGCATCTACAGCTCCCGCAGATGCTTAAAAGACATCAGCGCATACGCGCTCCCGGCATGCCGGATCTGCCCCGACCACACCAGCTCCAGCGCCTGCTCGAAGGACAGCCAGCACAGCGCCATGTCCGCCTCGCCGCCCTCGCGCGCGGCCTCGCCCTGCGTCAGCTCCTGGGCGACGAAGACATGGTCGACATGGTTCGTCAGACTGTCGGCGCCGTTGACGGCTCCGAGCGCGACCCAGCGTGCGGCGCGCAGCCCGGTCTCCTCAGCCAGCTCGCGGCGCGCGGCGGCGACGGGGCGCTCGTCGAAGCGCTCGATGGTGCCGGCGGGAAGGCGCCACTGGACGCCGCCGTGCGTGTAGATCCATTGGCGGGTCAACAGAACGCGCCCGTCCTCCGCGACCGGCAGCACCGTCACCGAGCCGGGAGTGGCGACGTGGTGATAGACGTCCGCCGCGCCGTCGGGACGGATGACAGCATCCTGACGTACGTCGAACCAGGGCGTCGCCAAGACCACGACGCTGTCCAGCCGCCGCCAGTCGGTCGTCTCCGCAGCTTCGGCTATCTCGGCGACTGTGTTGACTTCTATGGCTGGGCTATCGGTCGCGTTCACTCCGCTACCAGTCGCCGCACAGCGTGCGCTCCTCTCGCTCATCAGGCGCGTCGCGCGCCGACGAGCGCCTCATCGAGGCTGGTTCGCAACTCTCGCAGGGCACGGACATTGTGGTGGCGCATCAGAGCCCGCGACAGCCCGCGCAGCTCGGCGTTGGCGCCCGCAGAGCGCACCAAGCTGGCGTCGTCCAAGACGCGAAGCGTCACAGCCTGCATCTCCTCGAGTTCGCCGGACGCCTCATAGGCGAGCGCGAGCCGCGCACCGAACAGCGCGCGCGAGCGATGCGCCTCAGCCGGTGTCCGCTCCAGAGCGTCGGCCAGGAACTCGCTGGCGCGCTGCGGACGTCCCAGGTCGTAGTGACACCAGCCGGCTATCGCGTTGTCCAGCCCGCCGACAGTGACGGAGCCGACCACCGGCTCGTCCTGCGCGAGGCGTTCGGGATGGAGCAGATCGCGCGCGTGGGCCAGCGAACTCAGGCAGCGCGCGTGGTCTCCGCGTATCGCAAAAGCCTGCGCCTGGCGGTGCGCGGCCAGTCCGCGGCTGCGCGCTCGGGCCCGCGGATCCTCCAGCACGCGCTCGGCCAGTTCCATCGCGGTCACCGGATCCCCGTCGTACAGCGCCAGTTCCGCCTCCCGCACCAGCGTGTAGACGGCGAGGTCGGCGGCTTCGGCGCGGGTCGCCAGATCCGCGGTGCGGCGCGTCCAGGACAGCGCGAGGTCCAAGCGCCCGGCTTCCTGGCACATCCAGCCGATGAACTCGGCGTAGCGGGCTGCCAGCAGGTGCAGCGGTGAGGCCGACGTCGTCGAGGTCTGCGCCAACTCCATCAGGGTATTGAAATCGACGATCAGCCGCCGCAGCACCAGTTCCGGCGGCAGCTGCTGGCTCAGCCGGCGGTGCCGGTCGAACTCGTCGCGGTAGTGAGTAAGCAGCCGCTGGTCGTCGGTGTGGTCGCGGCCGGCCATCGGCGGCAGTCCCAGCGGGACGGCCAGCGCCTCGCCGAAGGCGACCAGCTCGCCGCCCCAGTCCGGCTCGGCGTCCGAGACGGCCGCGACGCCGGATCCGCCCCGGCGCCGCGGCTCTTCGGGCACCAACGCGACCAGGTCTCCGTCGGCGCCCAGCTCCACATCGACCAGGATGGCCAGCCGGCGGTTGGCCGGCAGCCGCCCGGTCTCGATCTTGCTCAGATAACCCTTGTCGTAGTGCACGCGGTCAGCCAGACCGGCCAGCGACAACTCGCGGCGCATGCGCAGGCGGCGCATCTCGATCCCGAACTCGGACACGTTTCCACCATAACCAGCGTTGAGCTTGTAAAAGGGGTCTGAGACCCGTTCGGTACAAGGTTGCGTGTTGTGTGTATGGAGCCAGGACGCGAGCACATCGACGACTACGACCAGGCCGAGGCGGCCGCGCGCGTCGCGGAGGCCCAGCGGCTGATCGCCGATTATCAGGACACGTTCAAGGGGACCTACTCCGACCTCTTGACCGCCTTCAGCCAGGAGATGCCGGATCCGATGCTGCAGCGCCATCTCCTGCCGCCGCCGGCTTTGCGGGCCCGTCCCACCATCGACGACTACGACCACGACCTGGAGCGCCTCGGCCACCCGGCCCACGACGCCTTCGGCCACTTGCGCGACCTGGTCCTCATCGGCCTGCGGGTCGGCACGATCAGCGTCGAGGACCTCTACAGCCGGGTGCGTCCGGCCCTGGTCGCGCTGACCGTCCTGCTGGACGCCGGAACCGGGGACGCCGCGTCGGCGCTGGCCCGGCGGATCCGGCACGGCGCCGGACGGGGAGTCGCAGACTGGACCGAGGCTGTCGTCACCGTCGACGCGTGGCCGGGAAGCATTCGCAGCCTGCTGAAACAGCAACCGCAGCCCGGGGACGACATCCCGGTCCACGCCTTGCTGGGCTTGGACGAGCATCTGTGGCGCGGCGCCAACATCCTGCTCGCCCTGGCGCCGCCGGAGACGCTGCCGCACATCGCGGCCGACGCGGCGCCCATGGGCGCGACCGGCGCCATCGTCGGGGAGCCGCACGCCGTCCGCAACGCCCGCGCGCTCGTCCGGATCGCCGGTCACGCCCCGCTGTCCCGGCCCGTCGTCGACTACGCGCTGCGCCCGCAGACCAGCGCGCGCGTCCGGATGGCGCTGGCCGGGAACCCGCTGACGCCGAACGCCGTGCTCGTCAGGCTGCTGACGTACGCGGGCCGCGAGCCGGGCGTCGCCGCCGCGATCAGCCTGCACGAGTGCACCTCCCCGGCCGTGCGGCTCGCCGCGTACCGCGAAGTCCGCGATCCCGCCGTCCGGGAGCAGGCACGCGAGGCACTCCAGCGCGACGCCGAGGTGGTCCGCCAGGTCCAGCTGATCGCGTCGTTGACTGCCAAGGACGTGCCGTTGATGCACGTGCTGATCCGGGACGCGGATCCGGAGCTGCCGATCGCGGCCCGCCTGTTCGCCTACGCGCACGTCGCGCGGATGTCAGGCATCGAAGTCGTGTGGACGTTGGAGATGGAACGGGCCGGCGCGCTGGAGGCGATGCATCCGGCGGTGCGGGCGTCGATGGAGTCTGGATCGGTCGTCCCGTTGCTCGAAGCGGCGGTCGCCGATCCCTATCGCGGCGTGGATCAGGATGCTGTCACTTCCGTCGCGATGCTGCGCCGCGAGGAGGCGCTGGACCGGCCCTTCCCGTGGCAGGAGGCTGTCGGAAACCAGCCACGTTAGGCCGCCGGGTGGGCAGAACCGCCCACCTAAGAGTGAGGATCTGCGATTCGTCCTGTCAGCAGACCGCCGCCGCACTAAGGTGCGCCGTGTGGAGATCGGGAGCTCGCGGCAGGAGTACGACGAACAGAAGTTGGCCGAGCTGACGATGCTCGCCGCTTTGATGCTGGAGCGGGCGGAGGAGCTCACCGAGACGGTGGTGACGCGGGTCTACAAGCAGTTCCCTGTCTACGCCGGCATGGTCAGCCGCGAGATGTTGCGGGCATCAGTGCACGATCACGTCGTCTCCGCCTTCGATCCGATGGCCCGCAGCCAGAAAGCCGACCTGCGCGCCGCCGGACCCACCGGCCGCGTAGGAGCCGCCGACGGCATCCCGCTGACCGTCGTGATGGACGGCTACCGCGTCGCCTTCCGCGTGGTGTGGTCGGCGATCGTGGAGACGGCACGCGGGATGGGGATGTCCTCCGACGCGTGCCTGGACGCCGCGACCATCTTGATCGCGTCGCTGGAAGCCTTCACCCGCGAGATGTCCACCGGCTACCGCGACGAGCTGAGCCGCCAGATCCGCAGCGAGGAACAGCGCCGCGCCGCGGTGGTCCAGGCGCTGCTCGAAGGGCGCCTCGCGGACACCAACCTGTGGGAGGCCGCCGAACAGCTGCGGCTGCCCGCCAGCGGTCCGTTCGTGGTGATCGCCGCCCGCGTGCCGGCGATAGGGCGGCACGCGCTGCCGCACATCGAGCAGGGCCTCGGCGTCCTCGGCATCGACTCGGCCTGGCGGCTGATGCACGACGTCGAGATCGGCGTCGCCGCGCTGCCCGGACCGAGCGCACAGCTGGACCGCCTGGTCACCGCGTTGCACGTCGGCGAGGGCGCGCGCGTGGGCGTGTCGCCGCCTTACGACGACCTGCGCTCGACGTCGCTGGCGTTGCGCCTGGCCCGGATCGCTTTGCACGGCGCGGCAGAGCGCCGCCGCGTCGTGGTGTTCGGCAGCGATCCGCTGTCGGCGGTGGCGGGCAGCGCGCCGGACATCATGCCGCGCGTGGCGCGCGGAATCCTGGCCGGGCTCGAGGAGCTGCCGATCCAGGACCGCACGCTGCTGCTGGACACCTTCGGCGCCTGGCTGGACGCCGACGGCTCGGCGGGGGAGGCCGGACGCAGGCTGTTCGTGCACCCGAACACGGTGCGGAACCGGTTGCGGCGGCTGGAGAAGCAGACGGGGCGCTCGCTGTCGAACCCGCGTGCCATCGCCGAGCTGATCCTCGCCTACGAGATCGACAGCGGGATTCGCGCGGCGGTGGCCGAGGCTGCCGCGTCGCCGGCGTAGCAGGGGTGGCGAGTGGCGATACAGCGCCGCGCAGCCCGCGGATGACGCGGACTGCGCGGCGGTGAGGCCGATATTCGTAACTGTGTATGGCGCGAGCTGTCGTTACTGGTTAGCAGCAGGCTGCGACCGCTAAACGCGACCGCTCGCCTTCTGCGTCCGCCGCGCCACGGAGTCGATGACCACCGCGGCCAGCAGCACGGCGCCGGTGACCATGAACTGGATGCTGTTCGACAGGCCCTGGATGTTCATGCCGGACTGGATCGAGCCGATGACCAGCGCACCGAGCAGCGCCGACCAGGTCTTGCCGCGTCCGCCGAACAGGCTCGTGCCGCCGATGACCGCCGCGGCGATCGCGTTCAGCAGCAGGTTGCCGCCGCCGGAGGTCTGGGAGGCGGACTCGATCTGGCCGGCCAGGAACAGACCGCCGACCGCGGCCATCAGGCCGCTGATCATGAAGACCGTGAGCCGGATGAACGGCACGCTGATACCGGCCCGCCGGGCGGCCTCGATGTTGCCGCCGACGGCGAAGATGCGGCGGCCGTAGACCGTGCGGCGCAGGATGAAGTCGCCGACCACGATGAAGATCAGGAAGATCAGCGGCGCCAGCGGCAGGCCCTTGTACTGGTTGAACACGTAGGCCGTGAGGAAGGCGACGATCGCCAGCAGGACCACCCGCGCCGCGATCTCGCCGATCGGCGGCGCCGGGATCCCGGCCCTGACCCGGCGCGCCCGGCCGTACAGGGCCACCAGCGCGTAGAGCACGACCGCGATGATCGCGGCGCCGTACGCCGCGGCGAGTTGGCCGTAGATCGTGTTGTAGAGCTTGGAGACGATGCCGTTGTTGGGCAGGTTGACGGTGCCGGTGGAGCCCAGAATGTTGAGCATCAGGCCGTTCCAGCCCAGGTTGCCGGCCAGGGTGACGACGAACGCCGGCACGCCGATCCGGGCGAAGAAGAAGCCGTGGACGAACCCGGTCCCGGCGCCGGTGGCCAGGGCCAGCAGCAGCGCCAGATACTGGTTGACCCCGTTGTTCACCGACTCCACGGCGAACACCGCGGCCGCCAGACCCGACACCGAGCCCGCCGCCAGGTCGATCTCGCCGAGCAGCAGCACGAAGACGATGCCCAGGGCGATCATCCCGGTGCCGACGATCTGCTGGGAGAGGTTGGACAGGTTCTGCGCCGACAGGAATGTGCTGTTCAGGGCGTAGAACACGATCCAGATGATGATCAGCGCCGCGACCACCGGCAGCGAGCCGAGCTCGCCGCCCTTGAGCCGGCGCACGAACGCCGCCCAGTAGCCGGCCAGGCCGGCCTGTTGCTGCAACAGCCGCGGGTCGGCAGCCGAACCGGCCGCCGGGACCATCGTCTCGACGATCTCCCGGACGACCTCCCTGGACTCCCCGGTCGCCTTCGCGGCCTGCGCCGTGGCCTCCGCCGGGGTGGCGCCGGCGGCCAGGAGTTCCTCGACCTTGCCGGTGACCGACTGGGGGCTGCCGACCGGTGCCCCGCGCTCGTCGGCGGTGTCGCCGGCGCCGGACAGGCCGAGCGGCGCGGCGTCCTCGCCGTGCTCGGAGCCGCCCGGGCCGCCCGGGTCGCCGGGGTTCGGGTTCTGGCTCATTGCTGTCCCTCCGAGTGCCGGGCCGCCCGCCTGGTGACGGCGTTGTCGGTGGCGCCGGTGATCGCCGAGATGATCTCCTCCTGGGTGGTCTGGTCCCGCTCGAAGATCCCGTTGTTCCGGCCCAGCCGCAGGACCACGATGGTGTCGGCGACGGCCATCACGTCCTCCATGCTGTGGCTGATCAGGATCACCCCGAGGTTCCGGACGCGCAGCCGCTCGACCAGGTCCAGCACCTGCGCGGTCTGCTCCACGCCGAGGGCCGCGGTGGGTTCGTCGAGCAGCACCACCTTGGGATCGCCGATCAGCGAGCGGGCGATCGCCACGGTCTGCCGCTGGCCTCCGGACAGCGAGGCGACCGGGATGCGGACGCTGGGGATGCGGATCGACAGCGTCTGCAGCAGCTCCCGCGAGCGGCCCTCCATCGCGATCTCGTCCAGGACCCCGGCCCGCCGGATCTCGCTGCCCAGGAACAGGTTGCCGACCACGTCCAGGTTGTCGGCGAGCGCCAGGTCCTGGTAGACGGTGGCGATGCCGAGCTTCTGGGCGTCGTGCGGTCCTTTGATGCCGACCGAGCCGCCCTGCCAGACGATGTCGCCCTCGTCCGGCTGGTTCACCCCGGCGATGGTCTTCACCAGGGTGGACTTGCCGGCGCCGTTGTCGCCGACCAGGGCGACCACCTCGCCGGCGTGGACCGATAGGTCGACGTTGGTGAGGGCCTGCACGGCCCCGAACCGTTTGGAGACACCGCGCAGTTCCAGCACGGGTTGCGAAGTGGTGTCGGGCATGGGCGTACCTCCGCGTGGCTCGGGGCTCGGTGTTCTGCTGCTCTCTGGCGGCGACCCGGGAGGGATCAGCAGGTGATGCCGATCTGCGCGGCGGTGTACAGGCCGTCCTTGACGACGGTGGTGCACATGTTCGTCTTGTCCACGACGATCGGGGTGATCAGCTTGGACGGGACCACGTTGCCGGAGCCCGAGGTCTGCTTGTCCGGCAGCAGGTCGTTGCCGGGGGTCCGGCCCTGCGCGAACTCCACGGCCACGTCGGCGGCCGCGGTGGCCTCCGGCTTGTACGGCTTGTAGATCGTCATGGTCTGCGTGCCGGCCTGGATCCGCTGCAGCGCGTCGAGCTGGGCGTCCTGGCCGGTCAGCGGCACGTGCAGGTTCGCCGCGCTCAGCGCGGTGGCGATACCGGCGGCCATGCCGTCGTTGGCGGAGTAGACGCCGTGGATGTTCGGCGCCCCCAGCGCGGTGATGGCGCCGGCCATCTCCTGGTTGGCGGTGTTCGGGTCCCAGTTCGGGGTGTCGTACTCCTTGCCGATCTTCACCTTGCCGTTGAGCACCGAGTGCGCGCCCTGCTTGAACTGCGCGGCGTTCGGGTCGGTGGGCGAGCCGTTGATCATCACGATTTGCTGGGTGGCGGCGTTCGAGCCCAGCGCGGCCAGCAGCGCGGTGCCCTGCAGCTCGCCGACCTTCACGTTGTCGAAGGAGACGTACGCGTCCACCGGCCCCTGCGCGAGACGGTCGTAGGCGACGACCTTCACGCCGGCGTCGTGCGCCTTCTGCACGGAGGCCTGGATGGACTTGGAGTCCACGGCGTCCAGGATCAGGACCTTGTCGCCCTTGGTCAGGGCGGTGTCGACCTGGGTCTGCTGCACCGTGGCGTCCTGCCCGGCGTTGTAGTAGTCGACCTGCACGCCGGGCATCCGGGCCTGGAGCTCGGCCTCCAGCAGCGGCTTGTCGAAAGCCTCGTACCGGGTGGTCTTGGACTCCGGCAGCAGGATGCCGATGCGGACGCTGGAGTTCGAGCCGGTCGCGGTGCCTCCCGAGGAGCTGGACTTGTTGCTCGATCCGGCACTGCCGCATCCGGCGGCGGCCGCGGCCAGCAGGGCCGCGGCGAGGACGATACCGGCGGTCCGGGCCGGACGCAGGTGCTGCATGGTGCGCTCATTCCTCTCGCGGCCACCGGTGGTTCGGCGGCCTACTGAAAACCCACTAGAGATCCTTTTAGGGGTGGGGCGCCAGTTGGAGAGGGCCATAAGGGTTGTTCGCGCGGCGCGGGTGGCGGGTGGGTGGTTGCGGGGGTGGGGGTTCGGAAGTGTGTGCGATCGTGCGGGTGGGGCGGGCTTGCTTGGGCGTGTGCGTGTGGTGGCGCGCTTGCGCTTGCGTGCCTGGTCGGCCGGGGTGGCAGTCGGCTCGCTTGGTTTGCTTGGTCTGGTCGGTGCGCTCGGTCCGCTCGGTTCGCGCAGTTTGCTCGGACCGCCCGGTCTGCTTGCCTCGCCCGGATCGCTGGGGGAGCGCTTCCGCGACCGCTCAGCTGAACGTCCGGCGGTAGGCGTTCGGGCTGGTCCCGGTGGTCTTCTTGAACCGGTCGCGGAAGGCTGTCGCCGACCCGAACCCCACCTGCGTCGCGATCCGCTCGACCGGGTGCTGCGTGGTCTCCAGCAGATGTTGCGCGCGCCGGACGCGGGCCCGGTGCAGCCACTGAAGCGGGGTCGTGCCGGTCTGCTCGCGGAAGCGGCGGATCAGCGTGCGGGTGCTCAGTCCGGCTTCGGCAGCGATGTCGGGGAGGGTCAGGTCGCGGTTGAGGTTGTCCCGGAGCCAGGCGAGCAGCGGTTCCAGCGTGGCGCCCCGCGGTGCGACGGGAGTGTGGTCGTGCACGATGAACTGGGCTTGGCCGCCCTCGCGCTCCAGCGGCATCACCGACAGGCGGGCGGCGTGCGCGGCGACGGCGGAGCCGTAGTCCTTGCGGATCAGGTGCAGGCACAGGTCCAGACCGGCGGCGGCGCCGGCGGAGGTGAGGATCTGGCCGTTGTCGACGTACAGGACGCTGGCGTCCACGTCGATCGCCGGGTACGCGGCGGCGAGACGCTCGGCGGCGATCCAGTGGGTGGTGGCGCGCAGGCCGTCGAGCAGGCCGGTCGCGGCGAGAGGGAAGGTGCCGGTGCAGATCGAGGCGATGCGGGTGCCGTTCGCCGCGGCGGCGCGCAGGGCTTCGCGGACGGTCGTCGGCAGCGGCGCGAGGGGTTCAGCGACGCCGGGGACGATGATCGTGTCGGCGTCCTGGAGCGCTTCCAGTCCCCATGGCGCGCGCAGAGTGAAGGCTCCCGCGTCGAGCTCGGGATGCTCGGCGCACACGCGCACTTGGTAGCCGGAGCGTCCGTCGGGCAGACGGGAGCGGGTGAACACCTCGATCGGCGTCGCGAGGTCGAAGGGGATCACGCCGTCCAGGGCGATGATGGCGACGGTGTGCATGGCGGGAACATACCTCGGCGAGGATCGGAAAACTGCGGACTGTGAACATGTTTCTGCAGTTCAGGAGTATAGCGAGGCGGTTGGCGTTTTCCCGGTGGAACCTGTCATTATTGCCACTGGGGCGCGGGGCGGCGGCTGGATAGCGTCACGAGGTGACCAAATTCTTGCTGTCGCTGCACGTCGTGGCGGCCATCATCGCGGTCGGGCCGGTGGCCGTCGCCGCGAGCATGTTTCCCAGGGCCCTGCGACAGGCTTCCGCTTCTGAGGACCCTGATGCTGTGACCGGGCTCCGTCTGCTGCATCGCGTGTGCCGGGTGTACGCGGGGATCGCCATCGCCGTTCCCGTTTTCGGGTTCGCGACCGCGAGCAATATGGGCGTTCTGGGGAGCGCCTGGCTGATCACCGCCATCACGCTGACGGCTGTGGCGGCGGCGGTTCTCGGGTTGTGGATATTGCCCGCGCAACAGGCTGCGCTTGAAGAAGTGACGGCTGTGGCGGCAAGTCGGCTGGCTGCCGCAGCCGGGGTCTTCAACCTGTTGTGGGCGACTGTCACGGTCCTGATGATCGTGCGGCCCGGCTCGACGACGGGAGCTTGAGCGTGCCTACCCGGTTTTTCCGCATCGCCGCGTTCGTCGAGTTCGTGACGTTGCTCGTGCTGCTGGGCAACCTCGCGACCGTTCATTGGCAGCCGATCACGTCGTTGTTCGGGCCGGCGCACGGCTGCGCGTACCTCGTCATCGTCCTCGCGACGTGGCGCAACGGGAGTGCGGCGACTCCCGCCAAGGTGCTCGCGCTGCTGCCCGGTATCGGCGGCTACCTGGTGCTGCGGCAGCTGAACACTGAGGTACCAGCAGCACAAACAGAGCTCTGATATCAGGGGTATGAATCCGGGGCGCCCCGTTGCGGGACGCCCCGAATCGTCGACCTCATCCGTGCCGGAACGTCACCGGCGGACGGTCTCGCTCGACTCCATCGGCATCGCCCCGGCCGGGGCGCGGCCTGCGAGCTGCGCGTTCTGCGCGGCGCTCATGGTGTCGGACGCGGCTCCGGCGCCCGAGCCGAGGACGTTGGTGATCCGGAACTTCACCGGCGGACCGTCGCCCTTGTTGGGCTTGTCGTGTGCGCGGCACATCACGACCGTGCCGACCTCGACCGGCTCGTCGAGGTTGCCCGGGACGTAGGCCCGCACCTGTTTACCCCCGTTCATCGGGGTCAGGACGGCCACGCGCGGCATGAGTTTCTCCGTGCCGTCGGGCTTCGTCTCGCGCCGCGTGAAGTCGGCGAGCTCCGTCACCTTGTACCGGTGGCGCACCTCGGACTTCGCGACGTGCTCGCCGCCGCCCTCGTTCTTCTTGCTCGACTTGGACATCGCCTCAAGACCTCCTTCAGGTCGAGTGGACCCCCACCCAGCAACTCATCGGGGGCGCGGGCGTGTCCTGTCGGTCGCCGTCATCCGGGTGACGTGGCGCGCCAGGGGTCGAGGCCGGCGTGGCAGGTCGACGCCCACCGATCAGCGTGCCGCCATCCAAGCCGCCGGATCGGCGTGCACCCGCCGGATGACCGCCGTCGCCGCGCCGGTCACCGCCGCCGCGGTTCCGCGCCGCGACACGTGCACGGCGACCGGAGCCCATCGCGCCGAGATCACATGGTCGGCCAGTGCCTTCTCCACCCCCGGAACCAGCGCGGCGAACTCCGGCCGGGCATAGGCGCCGCCGAGGACGACCGCCGGCAGATCCAGCAGGTTCACCGCGGCCGCTGCCGCCCGGCCGAGTGCCGAAGCAGCGGCTTCGGGTCCGTCGCGGCGCAGCGCTTCGAGTCCTGCGACAGTCTCCAGACAGCCCCGCGCGCCGCAGCGGCACTGGACCCCCTCGGGCTGGACCGTGACGTGCCCGATCTCGCCGGCCCACCCCCGCGCGCCGCGGAACAGCTCGCGGTCCAGGATGACGCCCGCGCCGACGCCTATCTCGCCCGAGACGTACAGGAAGTCGGTCAGCGGCGCCGCCGGGCCGTCCGCGTCCCCGTCGAAAACCCCGTGCGCCTCGGCCAGGGCTGCGAAATCCGCCTCGTTCCCGACGACCGGCTCGAACGGCGTCTCCGGCAGCGCGCTGCGCAGCGCCGCGCCGATCTCCACGTCCTGCCACACCAGGTTCGGCGCGCTCCGGATCCGTCCGTGCGGCGCCTCGACCAGACCCGGGACGGCGACCGCGGCGCCGGCGACGGTCAGCCCGGCCTCCGAGACGGCCTGGCGCGCCAGCCCGGCCAGATCGGCCAGCACCTCCGACACCGAGCGGTCGCGCTGGTCGCCCGCGGATATGACGGTGGCGCGGACGGCGCCGGTCAGGTCCACCACGCAGGCCGCCAGGTAGTCCACGTTGATCTCCAGCCCGAGCCCGGCCGGGCCCTCGGCGGCCGGGACCAGGCCGGCGGCCGGACGGCCCGCGCCGGTGGCCGGCGGCGGTGAGACTTCCGCGACCAGTCCCGCCTCCAGCAGCGTGTCGGCCAGCGCGGAGGCTGTGGCGCGGGTCACACCGGTGGTGGCGGCCAGCGCGGCGCGGGACAGCGGCGCCGGGGCGTCCAGGATCAGGCCGTAGAGCAGCGCCAGGTTGGCGTTGCGGATGCTCCCCTGCCGGGCGGGGTTGGGGACGGCGCGGTCGGCGGAGCCGGTCGCTCTGGCCGGGCCGGCGGGGCTGGTGGGCGCGGGCATGTCTTGACAATGCCACAGTCCGTCCATAAGTTCATCCATTGAACAATTCCCCGACGAGCCGTGCCCAGGAGTCCGCGATGACCGTCGCACCGTCCCCCGCTGACAAATTCACCTTCGGCCTGTGGACCGTGGGCTGGCAGGCCCAGGATCCGTTCGGCGACCCGACCCGCCCCGCGCTGGACCCGGTGGAGACCGTCCACCGGCTCGCCGAGCTCGGCGCCTACGGCGTCACCTTCCACGACGACGACCTCATCCCGTTCGGCTCCGCCGACGACGAGCGCGCCAAGCACATCGCCCGCTTCCGCGAGGCCCTGGACGCCACCGGCCTGAAGGTGCCGATGGCGACCACCAACCTGTTCAAGCACCCGGTCTTCAAGGACGGCGCGTTCACCAGCAACGACCGCGACGTCCGCCGCTACGCGCTGCGCAAGGTCATGCGCAACCTGGACCTGGCCGCCGAACTCGGCGCGGACACCTACGTCTTCTGGGGCGGCCGCGAGGGCTCGGAGTCCGACGCCGCCAAGGACGTGCGCGCCGCGCTGGACCGCTACCGCGAGGGTCTGGACATGCTGGCCGCCTACGTCACCGACCGCGGCTACGGCATCCGCTTCGCCCTGGAGCCCAAGCCCAACGAGCCCCGCGGCGACATCCTGCTGCCGACCATCGGCCACGCCCTGGGCTTCATCAGCACCCTGGAGCACGCCGACATGGTCGGGCTCAACCCCGAGGTCGGGCACGAGCAGATGGCCGGCCTGAACTTCGCCCACGGCATCGCGCAGGCGCTGTGGCAGGGCAAGCTGTTCCACATCGACCTCAACGGCCAGCGCGGCATCAAGTTCGACCAGGACCTGGTCTTCGGCCACGGCGACCTGCTCAACGCCTTCTTCCTGGTGGACCTGCTGGAGACCGGCGGCTACGAAGGGCCGCGGCACTTCGACTACAAGCCCTCCCGCACCGAGGACATCACCGGCGTCTGGCAGTCCGCCGCCGCGAACATGAGCACCTACCTGCTGCTCAAGGAGCGCGCCGCGGCCTTCCGCGCCGACCCCGAGGTCGTCGAGGCGCGCGCCGCGGCCCGCGTGGACGACCTGGGGACGCCGACCCTCGCCGCCGGCGAGACCTACGCCGACCTGCTCGCCGACCGCACCGCCTTCGAGGACTTCGACCCCGAGGAGGCCGCCGAGCGCGGTCTCGGCGCGGTCCGCCTGACCCAACTCGCCGTCGAGCACCTGATGGGCGCGCGGTGAGGCTGGCGGCCGGCGTCGACTCCTCGACGCAGTCGTGCAAGGTCGTGATCCGGGATGTGGACAGCGGAGCCCTGGTACGCCAGGGCTCCGCCCCGCACCCGGCCGGGACCGAGGTGGACCCCGAGGCGTGGTGGCGCGCGCTGACCGCGGCGATCGAGGCGGCCGGCGGACCGGGCGGCGTCGAGGCGCTGGCGGTCGGCGGCCAGCAGCACGGCATGGTGTGCCTCGACGAGAACGGCGCCGTGGTGCGTCCCGCGCTGCTGTGGAACGACACCCGGTCCGCGCAGGCGGCGGACGATCTCGTGCGCGAACTCGGCGCCGAGGCGTGGGCGCAGGCGATCGGCTCGGTGCCGGTCGCCTCGTTCACCGCCACCAAGCTGCGCTGGCTCGCCGAGCACGAACCGGAGAACGCCGCGCGGGTGGCGGCGGTCTGCCTGCCGCACGACTGGCTCACCTGGCGCCTGCGCGGCAGTACCGATATCAGTGAACTGACCACGGATCGTAGCGACGCCTCGGGAACCGCCTACTGGTCCCCGGCCACGGAGGAGTACCGCCGCGATCTCCTGACGCTGGCGTTCGGGCGGGACCTGGTCCTGCCGCGCGTCGCCGGAATCCGGGAAGCCGTCGGACATTTCGGCGACATCGTGCTCGGTCCCGGCGCCGGCGACAACGCCGCGGCCGCCCTGGGCCTGGGCGCCCGGGTCGGCGACGTCGTGGTCTCGATCGGTACGTCGGGGACCGTGTTCGCGGTCTGCGACACCCCGACCGCCGAACCGACCGGCACTGTCGCGGGGTTCGCCGATGCCACCGGCCGCCACCTCCCGCTGGTCTGCACGCTCAACGCCGCACGCGTTTTGGACGCCGCGGCGGGGATGGCCGGCGTGGATCTCCACGAGCTGTCGGACCTCGCGCTGTCGGCCGCACCCGGCGCGGACGGGCTCACGCTCATCCCGTACCTGGAAGGCGAGCGCACGCCGAACCTGCCCGACGCCGCCGGCTCGATCCACGGACTGCGCCTGGCCAACGCGACCTCGGCGCACCTGGCGCGCGCCGCCGTGGAGGGCATGCTGTGCGGCCTGGCGGACGGTCTGGACGCCCTCACCGAGGTGGGCGTACCGGTTTCACGGATACTGCTCATCGGCGGCGGAGCGCGCTCCGAGGCCGTCCGCACCATCGCTCCGGCGGTCCTGGGGCACTCGGTGACCGTGCCGCCGCCGGGGGAGTACGTCGCCGACGGCGCCGCTGCGCAGGCCGCCTGGGTCTTGGAGGGCTCGGAGGAGCCGCCTCGGCGCGTCACTCAGGGCACTGAGACCTACGAGGCCAAGCCGCTCCCGGAAGTCCGCGAGCGCTACCACGCCTACCGCGACCGGGCCGCCTGACCCGGTCGCGGCGCGACACTCTCGTCCGGTGCCGCCGGTCCTGCTGGCGGCACCGGACGATCCCCAGGTGTCGGAACCTGTGTCAGGTGTCAGATAAACCGTGTTAGGTAAACAGTGTTGGGTAAACCGTGTCAGAAGGTGCCCAGGTGCGCCTTGTATCCGGCGCCGTAGTTCGTGGGCGTTCCGTCGTACGCGCTGATCAACGAGGGACCCGAGGAGCAGTCCCAGGTGTTCCACGTCCACGCCGCGTAGCCGGTGTGGTGGCTGTCCAGCCACGCCATCAGCGTGTCGATGTAGGAGTGGCCGCAGTCGTTCTCGCCGATCTCCCCAGGGATCACCGGCACCTGCGCGATGACCGGTGCGACCTGGGAGTCCCAGCACGACGAGGACGAGCACGAGTTGAAGTTGTACGAGTGCCAGGACGCCACGAGGTTGTGCGAGGGGTCCGTCGGCTCGTGGGCCAGCCACTGGCTCAGGTCGTTGGAGTACGCCACGCCGCCGAGCATCAGGACGTTGCCCGCCCCGGCGCCGCGCACCGCGTTGACCAGCGACTGCATTCCGGCGACCTGGTAGTTGATGCCGGTGCAGGTCCCGCCGTTCTGCCAGCAGGACCAGCCCAGCGCGGCGTTGAAGCCCGCGGCGAAGTCCGGGTAGGGCTCGTTGAACAGGTCGAAGACGGTCGACTGGTCGTTCTTGAACGCCCCGGCCACCGAAGCCCAGAACGCCGGGGCGTTCGCCGCGTCGGGCATCGGCTTCTGGCAGGTCGCCGTCGCCACCGAACATGCCGAGGACTGGCCGGTGTAGACGCCGTCGGTCCAGTGCAGGTCCAGGATGACCGCCATGCCGTGCTTGTGCAGCAGACTGACGAAGCTCTCGATCGCCGCCTGGTACGTGGCTCCGCCGTACTGCGGCAGCACGGTGGACTCACCGAGCCAGCAGTCCTCGTTCAGCGGAACCCGGACGACGTTCACCTTCCAGGAGGCGATCGCCGCCACCGAGGCGTCGTCGACCGGACCGTCGAAGATGCCCTTGCCCTGCACGCACGCGAACTCCGCGCCGGAGCGGTTCACCCCGTGCGGGACGAAGACCTTGCCGGTGCTGTCCAGGAGCTGGTTGCCCGAGACGTGCAGCGCCGGGGCGCCGGACGTCGGGGGAGGGGAGCTCGGGGTGGTGCTGGGCGTCGTACTCGGGGTGGTGCTCGGGGTCGTGCTGGGAGTAGTGCTCGGCGTCGTGCTGGGAGTGGTGCTCGGCGTCGTACCCGTCGGCGAGGACGGCGAGCCCACGCCGTTGCACGTAGTGCCGTTGACGCTGAACACGGTCGGCGCGGTGTTCGCGCCGCTGTACGTGAAATTGGCTCCGATGCTGGTGGTGGCGCCGGCGGCGACTGAACCGTTATAGGAGACGTTGGCGACCGTCACCGCCTTGCCCGACTGCGACCAGGTTCCGTTCCAGCCGCTTTGCAGCGTCTGGTTGCCGGAATAGCTGTAGCCCAGCGTCCACCCGGTCCACGCGCTCGTGCCGACGTTGGCTATCGTGATGTTCGTGGTGAACCCGGAACCCCAGTCGTTGGCGACCGTATACGTGACCTGACACTGCACGGTGGTCGCGGCGCTCGCGGTCCCGGGTACGAGCACCGCCGCGGTCGCCGAACCGGCCATGAGCGCCACGGCGGCCGTCGCGCCGAGGGCCGCCCGCAGTCTTGGCCGCGGTCTCAGCCTCTGTCTGGCGAACATAAGCCTCCTTCATCGCTCCGACATGTCGCGCGGAACGTAGGAACGCTTTCAACGACGGCGCAAGGTCGGAGCCGCTAATCCCCAGGACGGCACCCGTCAGGTGATGAAACTTTCATTCCACCGGTACCGGGCACCCCGATCGTCCACCCCGGGTCTTGACAACTCCGTGCGGTGCGACGAGTTTCATGAGAGCGCTCTCATGAACTTGACGTGAGCCGTCCGACACCCGCTGTTCATCCGTCCCCCCACAAGTCGGAGAACTTTGAGATGACCCGTTCCGCCACTCCGGGTCCGCGCCCCACCCTGGCCGACGTGGCCGCGTTGGCCGGTGTTTCCCCAGCCACCGCCTCGCGTGTGCTCAACGGCACCGCAGGGGTCAGCGGCAGCGCCCGTACCGAAGTACACAACGCAGTTTCCCGCCTGTCCTACGTCCGCCAGCGGGCCCGCGCCTCGCGCCGGGCCAAGGTCAGCTCGATCGCCGCGGTGGTGTGCGAGGACGGTGTGCGGCTTTTCGCGGACACCTTCTTCTCCCGAATATTGCTCGGCGCCGGGCAGGCTCTGCGCACCGGCGACATCCAGTTGGTCCTGCTCGTCGTGCGCGGACCGGCCGACCACGGCTCGGTCGAGCGCTACCTGTCCAAGGGGCTCGCCGACGGCGTTCTCCTGATCAGCGCTCACGATCGGGACCCGTTGGTCCCGATGCTGCGCGCCATGCGCGTGCCGACGGTCGCCGCCGGCCGTCCGATGACGCCGGGCGAGCTGCCCTACGTCGACGCCGACAACCGCTGCGGCGCGTACGAGGCGGTGAACCGTCTGCTGAAGTCCGGGCGCCGCAAGGTGGTGTCGATCGCCGGACCGCCCGACATGGCGGTCGGCGCCGACCGCCGGGCCGGCTACCGCGACGCGATCGCCGAAGCCGACGCCGTGGGCACCATCGCCTACGGCGACTTCACCCCGACCTCCGGGGAGCACGCGATGCAGCGGCTCTTGGAGCACCACCCGGACCTGGACGCGGTGTTCGCCGCGTCCGACCTGATGGCCCTGGGCGCCCTGCGCGCCCTGCGGCGGGCCGGACGCCGGGTCCCGGACGACGTCGCGGTCGTCGGCTTCGACGACGCGCCGCTGGCCCTGCACACCGATCCGCGCCTGACCACCGTCCGCCAGCCCGTGGAGGACATGGGAGAGGCGATGGCCCGGCATCTCACCAGGCGGCTCATCGGGGAGGTCGACATGCCCCCGGCGACGGTGTTCCCCACCGAGCTGGTGGTGCGCGACTCCGGCTGAGCATCGCCGAGCACTGACATCCGTCCCGCGGTGGGGACGGCTCCGCCGCCGCGCCCTCGAACCCAGGAGGGCTCGCATATCAGGGCTCTTCGGAGCCTGGGACAACCAGCAGAGAGGAGAGGATCATGGGACAAAGCTCACCCAGCGCCACCGGCAGAGCCAGACGCCTCACCAGTGCCTTCGTGGCAGCCGGTGTGACGCTTGGGGTGGCCGGCGGGCTCGCGGCGCTGACCACGACCAGCTCGAACGCGGCGACCGCCGCCGGATGCACCGCGGTGTACTCCACGACGTGGGACTCCGGGAGCGGCTTCGGCGCGCAGGTGGTCATCACCGACAACGGTCCGGCGTGGACGAACTGGACGCTCAGCTACTCCTACGCCGGCAACCAGACGCTGCAGAACGGCTGGAACGGCACCTGGAACCAGTCCGGCAAGACGGTCACCGTCACCAACGCGTCCTATAACGGCGCGGTGGCCTCCGGCGGAACCGTGACCCCGGCGGGGAACTTCGGCTACTCCGGGACCAACGCGGCGCCGACGTCGTTCTCGGTCAACGGGATGACGTGCAGCGGGACCACTCCGCCGCCGACGACGCCGACGACCACGCCGTCCACGCCGTCCACGACGCCGACGACCACGCCGAGCACGACCCCGTCCACGACCCCGTCTACGACGCCCTCCACCACGCCGTCCACCACGCCCTCGACGACCCCGTCGACCGGCGGCGGCGGAGGCGGGCACGTGGCCAACCCGTTCGTGGGCGCCTCGCAGTACCTGAGCCCGGACTACGCCGGCGAGGTCAACGCCCAGGCGGCCGCCGACCAGTCGTCGAACCCGGCTCTGGCAGCCTCCGAGTCGAAGATGGCCGGCTACGCGACCGCGGTCTGGATGGACCGGATCGCGGCCATCACCGGCACCGGCGACAGCGTGCACCACGGTCTGCAGTGGCATCTGGATCAGGCGCTGAGCCAGCAGAAGGCGGGGACTCCGATCACCTTCGAGGTCGTCATCTACGACCTGCCGGGGCGCGACTGCGCCGCACTGGCCTCCAACGGCGAGATCCCGGCGACCGCCGCCGGCCTGACCGAGTACGAGTCGCAGTACATCGACCCGATCTCGGCGATCCTGGCCGACCCGAAGTACTCCGGCATCCGGATCGTCGCGATCGTCGAACCGGACTCGCTGCCGAACGCGGTGACCAACCAGAGCAAGTCCGCGTGCGCGACGGCGACGCCGTTCTACGAGTCCGGGGTCGAATACGCCCTGAACAAGCTGCACGCGATCTCCAACGTCTACAACTACGTGGACATCGCGCACTCGGCGTGGCTGGGCTGGTCCTCCAACATGGGTCCGGCGGCGCAGGAGTTCGCCAAGGTGGCCCGGGCCACGACGGCCGGGTTCGCCAGCGTCGACGGCTTCATCTCCAACACGGCCAACTACACCCCGACCACCGAGCCGTTCCTGCCGAACTCGACCCTGCAGGTCGGCGGCAACCCGCTGGACTCGGCGAAGTTCTACCAGTACAACCCGTACTTCGACGAGTACGACTACGACCAGGCGATGTACAGCCAACTGGTCGGCCAGGGCTTCTCGGCCAACATCGGGATGCTCATCGACACCTCGCGCAACGGCTGGGGCGGCCCGAACCGCCCGACCGCGCTGAACTCCTCGCCGACGACCGTGGACACCTACGTCGCGGCCAACAAGGTGGACCAGCGCTCCTTCCGCGGTGACTGGTGCAACCAGAACGGCGCGGGGGTCGGCTCGCGGCCGACGGTACAGCCGTACGGCGCGTCCAACCACATCATCGCCTACGTGTGGATCAAGCCTCCGGGGGAGTCCGACGGCGACTACCCGAGCGCCTCGCACAGCCACGGCGACCCGCACTGCGACCCGGCCGGGACCAACACCGACGGCAACGGCGGGACCTACTCGACCGGGTCGATCCCCGGCTACGACGTGCCGGCCGGACAGTGGTTCGCCGCTGAATTCCAGCAGGAGGTGGAGAACGCCTATCCCGCGATGTAGCCACTGAGCGGATCGGGCGGGCCCGGTGCCACGCGGCACCGGGCTCTTTCCGGCCACTCAATCGAAGCGCTTCGACAGTTTGATCATCTCACTTCCCTGAGGAGGGAAACATGCGAAGAAGCTGGAAGAACGCGGTAAGCGCGGTGCTCGGCGCCGTGCTCGCCGTCGCCGGGCTCGGCGTCGTCAGTGTGTCGTTGAGCGGCAGTACCGCCGCCGCGGCCTCGGCAGCCTCGGCGGCCTCCGGTTCCGGTTATACGTGGCAGAACGTGCCGATCGTCGGCGGCGGCTTCGTGCCGGACGTCGTCTTCAACACCGGCGCGAAGAACGTCGCCTATGCCCGCACCGACATCGGTGGGATGTACCGCTGGAATCAGAGCTCGAGCAGTTGGACGCCGCTGTTGGACTGGGTCGGCTTCACCAACTGGAACGAGCAGGGCGTCGTCTCGGTCGCCGCGGATCCGGTGCAGACCAACCGCGTCTACGCGGCGGTCGGGATGTACACGAACAGCTGGGACCCGAACAACGGCGCGATCCTGCGCTCCACCGACCAGGGGAGTACGTGGTCTGCGACGCCGCTGCCGTTCAAGCTCGGCGGGAACATGCCGGGGCGCGGAATGGGGGAGCGGCTGATGGTCGACCCCAACGACGACGCCGTGCTGTACATGGGAATGCCCAGCGGGCACGGACTGTGGAAGAGCACTGACTACGGCGTGACGTGGGCGCAGGTGACGGCGTTCCCGAACGTCGGCAACTACGTGCAGGACTCGACCGACACCACCGGCTACCTCTCGGACAACCAGGGCGTCGCCTGGGTCGCCTTCGACAAGGCCTCCGGGACGACCGGAGCCGCCGGCACGCCGACCAAGACCATCTTCGTCGGCGTCGCGGACGTGCAGAACACGGTCTACGAGTCGACCAACGGCGGCGCGACGTGGAGCCGCGTCGCCGGGCAGCCGACCGGCTTCCTGGCACACAAGGGCCTGGTGGATCCGACCGGCGCCTACCTGTACATCACCACCAGCGACAAGGGTGGTCCCTACGACGGCGCTTCCGGGGACGTGTGGAAGTACGCGATCGCCTCCGGGACCTGGACGCAGATCAGCCCGGTCAAGTCCAGCGACACGTCGAACGACTTCTACGGTTACAGCGGGCTGACCATCGACCAGCAGCACCCGAACACCATCATGGTCACCGGCTACAGCTCGTGGTGGCCGGACACCTTTATCTACCGCTCCACCGACGGCGGCGCGACGTGGACGAACGCTTGGTCCTACAACGGGTATCCGACCCGCGTCGACAAGTACACGCTGGACGTCTCCGCCTCGCCGTGGCTGTCGTGGGGCAACTACCCCTCGCCGCCGGAGGAGACGCCGAAGCTCGGGTGGATGAGCGAGGGGTTGGCGATCGACCCCTTCAACAGCGACCGCATGATGTTCGGCACCGGCGCGACGCTGTACGGCACGACGAACCTGACGGCGTGGGACTCCAGCACGGCGAAGGTGAAGCTCTCCGTGATGGCGCAAGGGATCGAGGAGACCGCGGTCACCGACCTGGTGTCGCCGCCGTCCGGCGCGCCGCTGCTGTCCGCGCTCGGTGATGTGGACGGCTTCCGGCACACGGACCTCACCAAGGTCCCGGCGATGATGTATCAGAGCCCGAACTGGAGCACGTCCACGAGTATCGACTACGCCGAGGCGAACCCGAACGACGTGGTCCGCGTCGGCAACGGCAGCTCGACCGTGAACTCGGCGGCGTTCTCCTCGGACGACGGCGCCGACTGGTACGCGGCGTCGTCGCAGCCCTCGGGCGTCACCGCCGGCGGCACGGTGGCGATGGCGGCCGACGGCAGCGCGGCGGTGTGGTCGCCGACCAGTGCCGCGGTCAGCTACACGACCACGACCGGGAGTTCGTGGACTGCTTCGACCGGCATACCCGCCGGCGCGCAGGTGCGCAGCGACCGGGTCAACCCGAAGAAGTTCTACGGCTTCAACTACGCCACCGGCACGTTCTACCTCAGCACCGACGGCGGCAAGACCTTCACCGCCTCCGCTGCCACGAACCTGCCCTCGGGCACGGGAGGCGCCTACGTCCACGCAGTCCCCGGCACCGAGGGCGACCTCTGGCTGGCCGGCGGCTCCACCTCCGGCGCCTACGGTCTGTGGCACTCCACGGACTCCGGCGCCACCTGGACGAAGCTGGCGAACGTCCAGCAGGCCGACAACATCGGCTTCGGCGCTCCCGCACCCGGCCGCACGAACAAGGCGCTGTACACGATCGCCGAGATCGGCGGCGTGCGCGGCATCTTCCGCTCCGACGACGACGGCAGCACTTGGACCCGCATCAACGACGACCAGCACCAGTGGGGCAACATCGGCGCCGCGATCACCGGCGACCCGCGGGTGTACGGACGGGTTTATGTCGGGACCAACGGACGAGGGATCGTCTACGGGACTATGACGGGGACGGGGAGTTCGTCTTCCTCTTCTCCTTCGACGACACCGAGCACCACGCCGTCCACCACTCCCTCGACGACACCCTCGACGACGCCTTCCACCACCCCGAGCGCGACCCCGTCCACGACGCCGTCGTCCAGTGCCCCGGCGGGCACGTGCCACGTGACCTACACCAAGGCGAGCGAATGGGGTGGCGGCTTCACGGCGAACATCACCGTCGCCAACACCGGCGCGAGCCCGTGGACCGCCTGGACGGTCGCCTGGACCTATCCCGGCGACCAGAAGGTGACCAACGGTTGGAACGCCACCGTGACCCAGACCGGAGCCAAGGTCAGTGCCACGAACGTGGCCTACAACGGTTCTGTGGCCTCGGGATCGTCGGCGTCGTTCGGGTTCCAGGGCACATGGACGTCGAACGACACCAGTCCGACAGCGTTCTCGGTGAACGGCGCGGCCTGTTCGTGAACCACCGCTGACCGGCAGGGCGTCTCACGCCAAGGACATCCCCGGGATGCGTCGCCGAATGGCTTCCATCTCAGCTTCGTCCGAGACGCCCTGCCAGTCGTGCCGCGGTGTGTAAGGAGCCTGCAACGCCCGCACCTCCTCGTCGCCGAGTTCCACGTCGAGGGAGGCGACGGCGTCGTCGATCTGCTGGACCGTGCCGGCGCCGACCAGCGGAGCCGTGACGACCGGCTGCCGGCGCAGCCACGCCAGGGCGATCTGGGCGCGGCTGACGCCGTGCGCGGCGGCGACCTTGCCGACCGCGTCGACGATCGCGTGGTTGGACGCTTCGGTCTCAGGGCTGTAGAGCAGGTCCGCGAAGGCGCCGTCGGTCTCCGCGCGCGCCGTCGCCTTGCCCTCGTCCCAGGCGCGGGCGAGGCGGCCGCGGGCCAGCGGGGACCAGACGATCGTGCCGACGCCCTCGTCCAGGCACAGCGGGATCATCTCGCGCTCCTCCTCGCGGGCGAGCAGGTTGTAGTGGTCCTGCATGGACACGAAGCGCGCCCAGCCGTGCTGCTTTTGCAGGTGCAGCGCTTTAGCGAACTCCCAGGCGTGCATGGACGAGGCGCCGAGGTAGCGCACCTTGCCGGCCTTCGCCAGGTCGCTGAGCGCTTCGAGCGTCTCCTCCCACGGGGTCGCGTGGTCGTTGCGGTGGATCTGGTACAGGTCGATGTAGTCGGTGCCCAGGCGGCGCAGCGAGTGGTCGACCTCGGTCATGACCGCCTTGCGCGACAGGCCGCGCCCGTTCGGGCCGGTCCGCATCGGATGGCGCAGCTTGGTGGCGATCACCACCTCGTCGCGATCGGCGAAGTCCTTCAGCGCCCGGCCGAGGATCTCCTCGCTGGAGCCGTTGGAGTACATGTTCGCGGTGTCGAAGAAGTTGATCCCGGCGGCCAGGGCGTGCTGGATCAGCGGTCGCGCCTCCTGCTCGCCCTTGGACCACACGGGATGCCCGCGATCCGGCTCGCCGTAGCTCATCGCGCCGATCGCGATGGGGGAGACGTCCAGGCCGGTCGTGCCAAGCTTGATGTACTGCATGCTGCACCTCTACGGTATGTGGAGAACTCTCCGTTTACCGTAATGGAGAGCTCTCCACATAGCAACCCGAGGGGTCGGGGAAGTGAGGTCCAAGGTCCAGTGGTCCGTTCCGACGCGCGCGAGAACCGCGCCCGCATCCTGTCCGCCGCCCGCGAGTCCTTCGCGCAAGACGGCGCCACATCGATGAACCAGGTCGCCCAGCGCGCCGGCGTCGGCGCAGGCACCCTGTACCGCAACTTCCCCACCCGCGAAGCACTGGTCCTGGCGGTCTACCAGGAGGAGGTCGACCGCCTCATCGACAAGGTCGCCCCCCTCCTCGACCAACTCCCGCCGATCGAGGCACTCCGAACCTGGACCACCGACCTCGTAGAAGCGATGCGCCGCAAGCACGGCCTCGGCGACGCCCTCAGCTCCGGCGCCCACCAAACGATCACCGAGCAGACCTACGGCCCGGTCATCACCGCGATCAAGGCATTCCTCGACGCAGGCACAAAAGACGGCACCATCCGCGAGGACGCCGACCCCGGCGACTTCCTCCAGCTCACCGGCGCGTTGTGGCGCGCGGCATCCGGACCGGAGGATCGGTCGCCCCGGATGCTCGCGCTGATTCTCGACGGGCTGCGGGCGTAGGTCGTAACTTCTGCCGCCGATGTGGCAGGGCTATGACTCACCTACCTCCGACCCGCTGAGCGAGCCCGTCAAATACCGCTGAAAAGTCCCCGCCAGATCAGCGGCCACCTCCTGCGCTGGCCGCGACGCCAGCGGCTCCACCTGGAGCACGTAGCGCCCTACCGCCAAGCCGATCAGCTGCGTCATCACCAGCGTCGCGCGGTACTCCGGGTCGCTGGCGCCGACGGCCTCGGCCAAGGGGATCAGCATCGGTACCACCATGCGTTCGCGGACCACGGCGGCGACTTCGGGTTCGGCCGTTGCCGCGCGGACCATGGCCACGATCCATTTCTGGCTGTCGGGGTCCTCCAGGGTGCGCAGGACGAAGTGCGCCAGGCGCTCGCCGGCGTGGTCGGGACCTTCTTCGAGGACGAAGGTGATCGCTAGTGCCGGGTCCACCGGTGGCTGGACGACCGCTGCGAACAGTCCTGCCTTCGTCTTGAAGTAGTGCGTCACCAGCATCGGGTCGACGCCGGCGGCCAGCGCCACCTGGCGGACCGAGGTGCGGTCGAAGCCGTGGTCGGCGAACAGTCGGCGCGCCGCTTGCTCGATGGCCTCCTTGGCCTGGCCGCCGTCGGTGCGGCGGCCGCGCTTGGCGGCGGGTGCGCCGGTCTCCACCATGGGTTCCTCCGAAATTCTTGACATGCAGAATTCTGTGGATGCAGAATTCTATACGTACAGAATACCCGTCCGGGCTCCGCCTGCTCCACACTCCACACTCCACACTCCACCTGACCCCGCGAGGACCCCATGACTCCCGAGCTCACCAAAGGACGCCGCACCCTGGTGCTGGCCGTCGTCGCGCTGGCGCTGATGATGGTCGTCTCCGCGGTCAGCGGACTGAACGTCGCGCTGCCCGACCTGTCCGCCGCCACCGGCGCCTCGCAGACCCAGGTGATCTGGATCGTGGACGCCTACACCCTGGTCTTCGTCGGCTTCCTGTTGCCGGCCGGAGCGATCGGCGACCGCTACGGCCGCAAGGGCACGCTGGTCGCCGGCCTGACTGTCTTCGGCGCCGCCGCGGCCGCCGCGCTGTTCGTCTCCTCGCCGAGCACGCTCATCGCGCTGCGCGGGGCGATGGGGTTGGGCGCCGCCGCGGTCATGCCGACCACGCTGTCGATCATCACCACGTCGTTCCCGCCCGCCGAGCGCGGTCGCGCGGTCGGGGTCTGGGTCGGCGTGGCCGGCGGCGGCGCGGTGCTCGGACTGCTGGCTTCCGGCACGCTGCTGGAATTCTTCGCCTGGAACTCGTTCTTCGCCCTGAACGTGGTCCTGGCCGCCGTCGCCCTGCTCGGCACGCTGCTGGTCATCCCGACCTCCCGTGACGCCGACGCCCCGCGCCTGGACCCGCTCGGCGGGCTGTTCTCGCTGCTGGCGGCGGTGGGCATCGTGTTCGGGATCGTCGAGGGACCCGACCGCGGCTGGGGCGACGCGCTGACCGTCGCGGGGTTCGTCGTCGGGGCGCTCGCGCTGGCCGCGTTCGTCGGCTGGGAGCTGCGCCGTGCCGAGCCGCTGCTGGACGTGCGCCTGTTCCGGCTCAAGGGGTTCGGCGCCGGCTCCGGCGTGATCATGATCCAGTTCTTCGGCAGCTTCGGCCTGTTCTTCATCATCCTGCAGTACCTGCAGTACGTCGCGAACCTCTCGCCCTTCCGCGCCGCGATCGCGCTGCTGCCGCTGCCGATGTTCCTGGTCCCCACCGCCCGCAACGCGCCGAAGGTCGCCGCGAAGCTCGGCGCCAACCGCGTGCTGCCGCTCGGCCTCGTGCTGAGCGCTTCGGGACTGGCCGTGATGACGACCCTGGGCACGCACCTGGTCTACTGGCACCTGGCCGTCGGTCTGGCGCTGTTCGGCGCGGGGATGGGACTGGCCGGGACGCCCGCCACCACCGCGATCGTCTCCTCGCTCCCGACCGCCAAGCAGGGCGTGGGCTCGGCGATGAACGACCTGTCCCGCGAACTCGGCAGCGCGCTGGGCATCGCGGTGCTTGGCAGCACCCTGAGTGCCACCTACCGCTCCCACGTCTCCGCCGCCACGGTCGGACTGCCTCAGCAGGCTGCGACCGGTGCGCAGTCCTCGATCGCCTTCGTGAAGAGCGCTTCCGGCAAGCTCACGCAGTTCGGTCCGAAGGGTCAGCACCTGCTGACCTCCGCGCAGAACTCGTTCGTCGACGCGGCGCACGCGGCATTCGTCACCGCGATAGTCGTCCTGCTCGCCGGCGCTGTCTTCGCCGCGATCCGCGCGCCGCACAAGGGCGACACCGCGCCCGCCGAAACCGGCGCCGGAGTCGGAGCCGGAGCCGGGACGCCCGCCGAGGTCGCGTGACACGCGCCGTCGAGCCCTGATAACCGTCGCGAGCGGCGGTATCAGGGCTCGATGCTGTGCCGGTGCCGAGCTACTTGCCAGCCGCCAGCACCACATTGCTCTTGAACGCCGTGGGCGTACCCGCCGCGTTGAAGAACGACAGGGTCCCCACCTGGCAGGACGAGCCGGCCGGGAAGGTGAAGGTGTAGTACGCGGTCGCGTCCCCGGCGGGCCGGGACGTCTTCGTGGTGAACGACTGCGTGCCGCACTGCGCGGTGACCGACGCGATCTGCGGACTGACACTCCCGGCCACGACCGCGCCGAGCCGGCCTTGGTGCGCGTCCAGGATCGCGATCGAGGTGAATCCCGGTTCGGCGGGATTCGCCGCGGTCACCGGCTTCCCGTTCGGACCCAGGCAGGGCGTGTCACCAGTGCCGGCGTTGGTCTTGACGCCGTCCGCGACCACGTTCAGGTAGCCGCACCACTTCGGCGCCGAGCCGTTCGCGGGATCGTGCGCGTCCGAGCTTTTGGGCGGCTGGTCCGGGGCGTACGCGCGCACGAGCTGCCAGCTGTGGCCGTCGACGGTGCCCGAGGTCAGGACGACGTCCGCCGGGAGGGACGGCGCCGCCTTCGCGGGCCCTGCCGCCGGCGAGGTGAGCGTCGTGATGCCGGAGGTCTGAGACGTGGTGGTGGAGTTCGTGCCCGTCGAACCGGCAGCCGTGGACACGTCGTGGGACGTCCCCCCGCCGGTGGCGAGCACCGCGGTGGCGACGGCGGCCACGCTCGCCACCGCGAACGTCGTCCCCGTGGTCACCCGGTGCCGTCGCCGGCGCGCGGTTCCGCTGCGCAGCACGGCGTCGAAGGAGGGTCCCTCGAGCCCCGGCCGGTCCACCTCTTCGGCGAAGGCGTCGTGCAGCCGCTCGCCGTCCGGGAACACCGCGTCCCCGGGGCCGTGCGTCATTCTGGTCATCGTCCCAACCCTTCTGTCACCTTGGAGTGCTCGAACAGGCGGGACAGCTCGGGACTCGCGCGCAACTTCGCCAGACCCCGGAAGGCCTGGCTGCGCACGGTCCCGATCGAGCAGCCCAGCAGGTGCGCGACGTCGTTCTCGCTGCGGTCCTCCCAGAACCGGAGGACGACGACCGCGCGCTGCCTGGGTGCGAGCGTGGCCAGTGCCGCCATCAGGGCGCTGCGGTCGGCGACCGCCTCGGCCCGATCGCTCACGGCCGGCTCCGGCACGGTCCCGGGAAACCATTCCCGGACCCGCTTGCGCCGCTGCTCGGAGGTGTGTGCGTTGATCAGGATCCGGGCCACGTAAGCGCTCGGGTCGTCGACGTCCCGCACCCGCCGCCACGCGACGTAGGCCTTGGCCAGCGCGGTCTGCACCAGGTCCTCGGCCCGCCCGGTGTCCCCGGTGAGCAGGTACGCGGTGCGCATCAACGCCCTGCGGCGCGCCAGGACGAAGCCCTGGAACTCGCTCTCGTCACGGTCCTTCTGATCAACGACTCCCATGCCGTCCCCCTTTCACTCTCTAAGGACGCCGGCATGGGCACGGAACTATGACAGCGGAAAGGAACCGATGTGCCGAAGCGCGCGGGACGTGGAGCTCCACGTCCCGCGCGCCCTCGTGGCGCACGATCAGAACTGGAACGGCCCCGGGCTCTGTGCCGAGGTGGCGGTGCAGGTCACCGAGATGCCGAAGACGACGACCTTCAGCGAGGAGGCCGACAGGCTGTCCCCGGCCGCGACCGAGCCGGTCAGCGGACCGGTCGAGATGGGCTGGCCGGCGGTGATGGCCGGGTTGGCGTGGCCGGTGTAGGTCTTGGTACCGCCGGCCTTGGCGGCCATGGTCAGCGTGGAGCTGACCGAGTTCGCCGAGATGCTGATCGGGCTGGTGATCGCCGAGGTGGTGAGGGTGAAGGTGGCGGTCGTCCCGCTCTGCGCGGCGGTGACGGTGGCCGTTCCCGACCCGAACGCCCCGCAGTTGAACGACAGCGTCGCGCTGCCGGGGGTGACCGCGTTCGCGGCCGGGGCCAGGACGAGCGCGCCGGCGACTGCCAGGCCGGCGACGGTCGCGGTGCTGATGCCGAGCTTGCCGATGTGCATGGTTCTTCCCTTCCGGGATGGGGGGATCGGATGTCCGTGTCGCCGGCCGCCGCGCGGGGGACGCGCCGCACGCCGGGAAGCCGCCGGCGCGCGTGTGGGCTGGCTCCAGTCCCGCACAGTGCACTGTCGCGTGTGAGTCGCGCGGAATCTGACGGTCAGTCAGCGATCGGAACCGTTGTCCATTGACGCACCGCGCGCTTGAGATGACAAGGGACGAATCCATGATTCTTGGCATCACTGGGCCGATAAGCGGCCAAAACTCGATCAAGGCGGCGATAAGGAGCTGACACTATCGCAGTTTGCTGATTCGAACGTGGGGCGCGTGGGACGCGTCGGCGGCGAACTGAAGCAGTTTTGTTCAGCCGGCGCGGCGGCCCGTTCGGTGCGGTATCTCCCTTGGCGCGCCCGCTACTTCTTCACCGGCTCCGCCCCGGCGGCCTTCACCACGGTGTCGCCGTCCTCGAGCGTCTTCCACAGGTCGCGATGGACCCGCACGCGTTTGGTCGAGCCGTCGGACACCCGCACCTTGAGATAGAAGTACATGGACGAGCCGTCGGTCATGCCGCGCTTCTTGTCGACGACCATGCCTTCCCACGCTTCGTTCCGGTGGCTTCTTCGCAGCGAGAACATGCAGCCATGCTAGGCGGGGCGCCGAGGCGGCGCGCGTTCTCTGCCCTCAGCAGTCGTCGGTCGCCTTGCTGACCGGCTGGTCGGCGACTTGGCTCGCGGTCGGCGCGCTGAGGGTGCCGACCGCGGCGTACACCGTGATCGCCGCGTCGCTATAGACCTGCCGGACAGTGCCGGAAGCCTCGTTGACGGCGACCAGTGCGCGCACCGCGGGGTCGAGCGGATCGCGGCACTGCGGCTTGGCGATGACGATCGTGTCGGCGGGCGCTGACGCGTCGAAGCGCGGCGCCACCTTCACCGACGGCAGGTAGTACGAGTACGCCCACTCGCCGACCCCGGTGCTCACGATCGGTCCGGACAGACCGTGGCGCGCCATCACCGCCGGCAGCACCTGCACCCCGGCGGGACGGATCCGAGCGGTGACAACGGATCCGTCGACGCTCTCCACCACTGGGATGACAAGTACAGCCATTGCCACACCCGCGGCGACAGGGCGTTGAAAGCGTGTGAGGCGGGCAGTGACCGCGCGGATGACCTCGCACGCCCCCAACGCCGCGAGCACCAGAACCATCGGCGTCCACAGGACCCAGTAGAAGCCGAGCGCCACATGCGCGACGAAGCAGTGGAACACGAACGGAGCCGCCAGCGAAGCCGAGCACCAGCCGACGAGCGCGTCCCGGCGGAGCGCCACCGCGCACAGCGCCGCGATCACGATGAAGCACGTCAGGACCGAGCCGTAGGCATGCCCTGCGAACCACAGGTTCGCCCACCACGGCGGCCGGTCCGTGACCCGTCCGGCGAAGCCGACTAGGTGACCGTCGGAAGAGTGCGTCGACTGGAAGTCGAACAGGTATCTAATAGCCGTGACCGGATTGCTGATCGGAAGGTAGAGCGCGGCGAAGCCGGCGACGGCGATCACGACGGCCACCGCGACTTGCGCGATCCGAGCGCGGATCAGCGATCCCGCGCGGCTCCGGACCGCGCCGGCCAGGATCAGCGCGACCGGTCCGACGGCGCCGAGCCACCCGTTCTCCTTCGCCCCGGCCGCCAGCGCGACCGCGCCGCCGGTCCAGACCGCGAAGACCCACGCGGACCGGCCGCTGCGCCGGGACCACTCCCACGCCAGGACGACCGACACCACCATGAACAGCATCGCGAGCGGGTCCAGCATCGCGAACCGTCCGAAGCGGCCGTCCGAGCCGCCGGCCGGCTGCGGCAGCACCGCCAGCAGCCCGGCGGCGAGCAGCCCGGTCCAGCGGCCCGCGATCCGGCCGATCCAGACGCCCGCGACGAGCGCCGCCAGAACCGTCGCCGTCGCGCTCACACACCGCGCGGCGGTCAGATCCTCCGGCGCCCCGACGAACATCTGCGCCAGACCGAACAGGTACTTCGTCAGCGGCGGATGCTCGAAGTTGTCCGGCAGTTCGAGCTGCCCGGTGAACCGCGGCGGCGAGCCGGCTTCGCCGTGCAGGTAGCGCCGGCCGGCGGCGACGTAGACCGGCTCGTCGGCGAGGATCGGCGCCGTCCCGATCTTGAAGAAGCTCTGGAACAGCGCCCACGCCCCGAGCAGGACGCCCGCGAACCAGAACAGCTTGTCCCCGGGCTCCCAGCCGGCGAGCCGGCTTTGCCGAGGAAGGTCCACCTGATCAGCGGCCCGCTCCCGTTCGATCGCCGCCCCCACGGCAATCCGTCCTTCCCCCATGCGCCACCCACCCCGTCCGCCCCGCGCCGGTGAAGTGACCGGCTACCAGACTTGACCGCTTCGGTGGCTCAAAAGGATGCAAGGGCGGGCTGATGGTTTCGCGCCAGCTCCTTCTCTCTCCCCCCGGCGCACGGCTACCCCATTTGACCGCTCAGCTAGCTGACACCCCCCTCGGGAGCTTTCATGGGAAAGCGGCTTTCATCCGTACTTCGGAGGTGTGCAGTGACAGTACCCGCGGCTCGCATCGTGTTCGACGCCGACGACCGGGCGGCGGTCGCCGCCGCCGTGGCCGAGAGCCTGGCCACCGGCGCCCTGACGCTCGGACCCCACACCGAGCGGTTCGAGACCGCCTTCGCGGCGGCGCACCGCGCGCAGCACGCCGTGGCGGTGTCCACCGGGACCGCGGCGCTGGAGATCGCGCTGCGCGTGGTCGGCGTGGCCAACCACGACGTGGTCGTGCCGTCGAACACCTTCTACGCCACCGCCGCCGCCGTGGTGCACGCCGGCGGGCGGCCGGTGTTCGCCGACGTGGCGGCCTCGACCTTCGCGCTCACCGCGGAGACCGTCGAGGCGGTGCTCACGCCCTCGACCAAGGCCGTGGTGCTCGTGCACATCGGCGGGATGATCACCCCGGAGGTGGACGCCATCCGCGCGCTGTGCGACCGGCGCGGCGTCGCGCTCGTCGAGGACGCCGCGCACGCCCACGGATGCAGCCTGGACGGCCGCATGGCCGGGACCTTCGGGCTGGCCGGCGCCTTCTCCTTCTACCCGACCAAGGTCACCACCAGCGCCGAGGGCGGCATGATCCTCACCGCCGACACCCAGGTGCGCGACGAGGCCCGCATCTACCGGGACCAGGGCAAGGGCGCGTTCACCGCGAACCACCACGTCCGCGACGGCGCGTCCTGGCGGCTCAGCGAGCTGAACGCGGCGGCCGGAGCGGTCCACGTCCAGCGCCTGACCGAGTTCGTGAAGCACCGGCGCGGCGTCGCCGCGCGCTATACCGAAGCGCTCGCCGGGATCGGCGCGCTCACGCCGCTCACTGAGCCGCCCGGCGCCGTCAGCAACTTCTACAAGTACATCCTGCTGCTGCCCGCCGGCGCCGACCGCGCGCGCTTCAAGGCCGAGGTCGCCGACCGCTTCGCCGTGCGCCTGTCCGGCGAGGTCTACGACCTGCCGCTGCACAAACAGCCGGTGCTGCTGAAGTACGCCAACGGCTCGCTGCCGGTCGCCGAGGACGTCTGCTCCCGGCACGTCTGCCTGCCGGTGCACTCCGACATGCGCGACGACGAGGTCGAGCAGGTCCTCACCGCGGTGACCACGGTTTCCCGCGAGATGTTCGGCTGACCGAACCGGAAGGAGAACCGTCATGCGCACGGTCGTCACAGGAGGCTGCGGGTTCATCGGTTCGCACGTCGTGGACCAGCTCGTCGAGGCCGGCCACGAGGTCGTGGTCGTGGACAGCGTGATCCGCAAGCTCAACCCCGCCGCCGAGTACCGCCAGGCCGACATCCTGGACCTGGCCGGCCTGACCGCCGCGCTGGACGGCGGCGAGGTGGTCTTCCACCTCGCCGCCGCCGCCGACGTCGAACAGGTCACCGCCGATCCGGTGCGGGCGCTGCGGCTCAACGTCGAGGGCACCGGCACCGCCCTGGAGGCCGCGCGGCGCACCGGCATGAACCGCTTCGTGCTGGCCAGCACGGTCTGGGTCTACGGCGCCGCGCACACCGACAGCGAGGGCGCCGCCGCCGAGCTCACCGAGGACGTGCCCTTCGATCTGCGCCGCAGCGGGCACCTGTACGTCGCGACCAAGCTCGCCGCCGAGATGGCCGTGCAGAGCTACCGCGAGCTGTACGGCCAGCACTTCACGATCCTGCGCTACGGCATCCCCTACGGCCCGCGCATGCGCGACGCCCTGGTCATCGCCAAGTTCGTGCAGGCGGCGCTGGCCGGACAGCCGATCACCATCGCCGGCGAGGGCCGCCAGACGCGCAACTACGTCTACGTCCGCGACCTGGCCGCCGCGCACGTCCTCGCGCTGTCCCCGACCGCCGAGGACGAGACCATCGCCCTGGAGGGCACGACCCCGATCTCGGTCCGGCACATCGCCGACACCGTCGACGGACTGCTCGGCCCGATCACCGTCCAACAGGTCCCGGCGCGCGCCGCGGACTACGCGGGCACCCGCATCTCCAACGCCAAGGCCAAACGGCTGCTGGGCTGGTCGCCGACCACCGGGTTCACCGAGGGTGTGCGGCGCTACGTCGAGTGGTACCGGGCCGAGGCGCGCTGAAGGCCGAGAGGCGAGGCCGCCGCGATGCCGCACGCACTGCTGCTGTCCGGGTCCCTGGGCCAGGGGCACGACGTGATGGCGGCAGCCTGCGCGGACTCGCTGCACGACCGCGGCTGGACCACGTCCACCGTCGACGCGATGGCGCTGCTGGGCCGCCGCTCCGGCGCGGCGGGGGAGGCGGTGTTCCGGCGGCTGCTGGCGATCCCCGGCGTCTACGACGCGTTCCACTTCTCGGCGCTGCGCCCCGGCAACCGCTTGGCGCTCTATACCGAGAAGGCGGCGGTGGCCCGCCTCGCACCCCGGATCAAGGAACTGCTGGAGCGCGAGCCGGCCGACCTGGTGGTCTCGGTCTTCGCCACGGCCGCCGGGGCGGTCGACGCGCTGCACCGCGAGGGCAGACAGGTTCCGCCGCACATGGTGTTCTGCACGGACGTCACGCCGCACCGGCTGTGGGTGCATCCGAGTACGGACGTGTTCCTGGTGACGTCGCAGGCAGCGGCGGCCGGAGTGCGGCGGTACCGGCCCGATGCCGCGATCGCCGTGGTTCCGGCTCCGCTGCGCCCCGCCTTCTACACGCCGCCGACGAAGCAGCAGGCGCGGCAGGAGTTCGGGGTTCCGGACGACGCGCGGTGCGTGCTGCTGATGTCGGGCGCGTGGGGATTGGGTCCGGTGGCTGCCGCGGCGGCTGCGTTGGGGGCGGCCGGGGTGCACGTGCTGGCGGTCGCGGGGCGCAACCAAGAGCTGGAGGCACGCCTTCGGGCCGTGGCCCGGCGCGAGCCTCGCGTCCACGCCTTCGGCTACTCCGATCGGGTGCCGTCGCTGATGACGGCGGCGGATCTGGTCGTCACCAGTTCGGGGGACACGTGCAGCGAGGCGCGAGCCATCGGACGGCGGCTGTTGCTGCTGGACGTGGTCCCCGGACACGGCCGCGACAACCTGCAGCACGAGCTGGAACTCGGCCACGCCGACGTCACCGGAGCCGCGCCCCGGGACGTGGTCCGCGCCGCCCTGGCAGCACTCGAACGGCCCACGCCGGATCCCTCGATCGGCTCAGTGCGAGCGCCGTGGGAGGCGGCTTTCGGTACCGCGCTGAGCAGTGTGGGGCTGTCGTGATGACTACTCCGGAGGAGTCGCTGATGCTTGCTCCAAGAGAGTTACGTCGACGGCTGCCTCAGAAGTGCTCGGCGAGCGTTCCCACATCCCACCCCGCGCCCCGGCAGCTCTCCACGATCCCCGGCAGCGCCGCCAGCGTCGTGCGCCACGCCTGGCCGCGTCCGTCCGGCGCCGCGTCGTGCAGCAGCAGCGTCGTGCCCCCGCACACCGACCCGAGCACCGTCTCCCGCACCTCGGCGACCGACCGGCCCGGCTCCCAGTCCTTGCCCCACGCGCCCCACAGCACCGGCCGCAGCTCCGCCCGCCGCGCCGCGCGCCACAACCCCGTGGTCAGCACCCCGAACGGCGGTCGGAACCACGTCGGCCGCGCCCCGCACGTCTGCTCCACGACATCGCAGGCCAGCCGCAGCTCCGTGACGTCCCGCTGGGGATGTGGCAGCCACTGCGGCTCGTGCGTCCATCCGTGTACCGCCACCTCGTGCCCGCGCGCCGCGGTCTCGGCCGCCACCTCCGGATGCCGCGCCACCCGCGAGCCCAGGACGAAGAAGGTCGCGCGCACGTCCAGCTCGTCCAGCAGGTCCAGAAAGCGCGGGGTGCTGACCGGGTCGGGTCCGTCGTCGAAGGTCAGCGCGACGTGGTCGGCGCGGCCTCGGGCGGCCAGCGCCGGCAGCAGCCGGTCGCGCACCGGCGGCAGCCAGCTCGCGGCGGGCCCGATGTGCGCCAGGCCCAGCCCGGCCACGCCGATCGCCGCGCCGGCCCTCGCCACTGCCACCGAACGCATGCCCGCCACCTTCCCGCGCGGGAGGGGATCACACCCCGGCTCGCCGCGGCGCCCGGACCCCCGAATCAACACCTTTCCGCGTGCGGACCCGCTGGGGACCCTCGAATGGATCAGGAAAAGGGGACGGGAGGGCCGAGTGCTGATTGCGTTGCTGGAGAGGCGAAGGGATTCCACTGATGCTGAAGGCCAGCCGGCTCGACACCGCTAGCGGGCCCGGTCCGCGGGCGGCGAGTGCCACGCGTCCGGGCGCCGGCGATCCGGCCATGCCGCCCGAGCGGACCATCCGGGAGAACTTCCCGGTGGCGCTGCGCATCCTCCCGGCCCGGCACCGGGCGGCGCTCGGCGCCGTCTACCGGTACGCCCGCCTGATCGACGACATCGGCGACGAGGCGCCGCCGGCCGACCGCGGGCGGCTGTTCGACCTGGTGGACCGGGACATCGACCGGATCTTCGCCGGCACCGCCCCGGAGCTGCCGGCGCTGCGCGCGATCGGCGCCGTCGCCCGGGAGCACGGTATCCCGGAGGCGCCGCTGCGCAAGCTGGTCCAGGCCAACCGCCAGGACCAGGAGATCCACCGCTACGCCACCTGGGACCAGCTCGTGGAGTACTGCGCGCTGTCCGCCGACCCGGTCGGCCACCTGGTGCTGCACGTGTTCGACGCCGCGTCCCCCGAACGGCTCGCGCTGTCGGACCACATCTGCACCGCGCTGCAGGTCATCGAGCACTGCCAGGACGTCGCCGAGGACTTCGCCGACGGCCGGGTCTACCTGCCGGCCACCGACCTGAAGCTGTTCGGCTGCACCGACGCCGACCTGGGCGCCGAGACCACACCGACCCGGCTGCGCGGCGTGGTGGCCCGCAACGCCGACCGCGCCGCCGCGCTGCTGGACGAGGGCGCGCCGCTGATCGGCAAGCTCGATGGCTGGGCCCGGGTCGCGGTCGCCGGCTACCTGGCCGGCGGCCGCGCCACCCTGGCGGCGCTGAGCGGCGGCGCCTACGACGTGCACGCCGCCCGCCTGCGCCCGAGCCGCGCCCGGACCCTCGGCGAGGCACTGCTGATCCTCGGAAGGGATGTGGCCAAGTGAGCATGGACCCCCAAGCCGCCTACGAGCACTGCGAACGGGTGGTCCGCTCCCGGGCCCGGAACTTCGCGTACGGCATCCGCCTGCTGCCGACGACCAAACGCCAGGCGCTGTCCGCGGTGTACGCCTTCGCGCGCCGCGTCGACGACATCGGCGACGGCTCGGAGACCCGCGGCGAGCGCCTGACCCAGCTGGCCGCCGCCCGCGAGGAGCTGCACCGCATCGACGAGCATCCGGAGGACCCGGTCCTGGTCGCGCTCGCCGACGCCGCGCGCCAGCACCCGATCCCGCTGGCCGCCTTCGACGAGCTCATCGACGGCTGTGAGGCCGACGTCCGCGGAACCGACTACGCCACCGCCGACCAGCTGACCTTCTACTGCCGCTGCGTCGCCGGGTCCATCGGCCGGCTCTCCCTCGGCGTCTACGGCGTCGACCCCGCGCGCCAGAAGGAAGCCTCCGGCTACGCCGACTCCCTCGGGGTCGCGCTCCAGCTCACCAACATCCTGCGCGACATCCGCGAGGACGGCCTGATGGGCCGCGTCTACCTCCCGGCCGACGAGCTGGTCCGGCACGGCTGCACGCTCAAGATCGACGAGCACGGCCGCTTCGTCGACGACGACGCCGACCTCGCCGCCCTGGTCCGCGACCAGGCGGCGCGCGCCCGAGCCTGGTACGACGAAGGCCTGCGCCTGCTGCCGCTGCTGGACCGCCGCAGCGCCGCCTGCACCGCGGCGATGGCCGGCATCTACCGCCGGCTGCTGATCCGCATCGCCGAGCAGCCGATCAGCGCCCTGAACGCCCGGATGTCGCTGCCGGCCTGGGAGAAGGGCGTGGTCGCGGCCCGCGCGCTGGCCGGGGTGACGCCGTGAGCGTGGCGGTGGTCGGCGGCGGCCTGGCCGGCATCGCGGCGGCCGTGGCGCTCCAGGAGTCCGGGATCGACGTGGAGCTGTACGAGGCGCGCCCGCGTCTCGGCGGCGCCACGCATTCCTTCCAGCGCGCGAGCTCCGAAGGCGGCCCGGACCTGACCGTCGACAACGGCCAGCACGTGATGCTGCGCGCCTTCACCGCCTACCGCGGCCTGCTGGAGCGCCTGGGCACCGCCGACGGCATCGACCTGCAGGACCGCTTCGACCTGCGGATCCTGACTCCCGACGAGCGGCCCGACTCCCGACTGCGCCGCACCGCGTTGCCCGGACCGCTGCACCTGCTTCCGGCACTGGCGAAGTACTCCCTGCTCACCCCGGCCGAGCGGCTGCGCGCCGCCTCGGCCTCGCTGGCGCTGGGCAAGCTGGACCCGGACGACCCGGAGCTGGACGCGACCAGTCTGGGGGAGTGGCTCGACCGGCACGGCCAGAACGACCGTACCCGCCGCTACCTGTGGGAGCTGTTCGTCACCGCCGCGCTGAACTGCGGCGTGGACGAGGCCTCGCTCGGGCTGTCGGCGATGGTGATCCAGAACGCGCTGCTCGGCCGCGCCGACGCCGCCGACATCGGCGTCCCGCGCATCCCGCTGGGGGAGCTGCACGGCCGCGCCGCCGAGCGGACGCTGCGGGGCGTGCACCTGAAGACCAAGGTCGAGCAGATCGTCTCCGGGACCCGGCTGGTCGTCGACGGCTTTCCGGTGGACGCCGAGGCGGTCATCGTCGCGGTCCCGCACCCGGCCGCCGCGGCGCTGGTGCCCCAGGCGGCGTGTCCGGACCGCGAGCGTTGGGCCGGACTGGCGTCCTCGCCGATCGTGGACGTGCACGTGCTCTACGACCGGCCGGTGATGGACGTCCCGTTCGCCGCCGTCGTCGACTCGCCGGTGCAGTGGGTCTTCGACCGCACCGGCGCCGCCGGGCTCGGCCAGACCCACGGGCAGTACGTCAGCAGCGTGGTGTCGGCGGCCGGGCAGTGGATCGACGCGCCGGTCGCGCAGATCCGCGAGGCGTTCCTGCCGGCGCTCGCCGAGGTGCTGCCGCGCAGCCGGCGCGCGGCGGTCTCGGAGTTCTTCGTCACCCGGGAGCGCCACGCGACCTTCCGCCAGGCGCCCGGCTCCGCTGCCCTGCGGCCGCCGTCGGCGACCGGCGTACCAGGGCTTTTCCTCGCCGGCGCGTGGACCGCCACGGGCTGGCCCGACACCATGGAGGGCGCGGTGCGCAGCGGACTGACGGCCGCCCGCCTGTGCCGTCGCCACCTGCAGAAAGGCAACGTCCGATGACAGTCGTCCCGCACGCCGTCACCGCCGGCCGTGAAATGGTCGAGGCGGCCATGCGCGCCGCCGTCGAACGGCTCGACCCCCGGATGCGCCGGGTCGCGGCGTACCACTTCGGCTGGGTCGAGGCCGACGGCTCGGCGCCGCGCGGCCCGTCCGGCGGCAAGGCGCTGCGCCCGGCGATGGCGCTGCTGTCCGGCCGGGCGGCCGGCGCCGACATGGCCCGGGTCGTCCCGGCGGCGGTGGCGGTCGAGTTCGTCCACGCCTTCTCCCTGCTGCACGACGACGTCATGGACAACGACCGCATGCGCCGGCACCGCCCGGCGGCCTGGACGGTCTTCGGCGTCCCGGCGGCGATCCTGGCCGGCGACGCGCTGCTGGCGCTCGCCGAGGAAGTGCTGCTGGACCGCGGCACGACCGGCGCACACCGCGCCGCCCGCCACATAGCCGCGACCACCCGCAAGCTCATCGCCGGCCAGGCACTCGACCTGGGCTTCGAGACCCGCACCGACGTCTCGCTGGACGAGTGCACGGTGATGTCGATGGACAAGACCGCGGCGCTGTTCGCCTGCTCGTGCTCGATCGGCGCGGTGCTGGCCGAGGCGCCGAACCGGCTGGCGCTCGCGCTGTCCGGGTTCGGCGAAGACCTCGGGCTGGCCTTCCAGCTCGTCGACGACCTGCTCGGCATCTGGGGACAGCCCGAGGTGACCGGCAAGCCGGTGCTCAACGACCTGCGCTCGCGCAAGAAGTCGCTGCCGGTGACCGCCGCGCTCGGCGCCGGGACCCCGGCCTCGACGCGGCTGGCGCTGCTGTATTCGCAGCCTGATCCGCTGACCGAGCCGCAGCTCGTCGAGGCCGCGGCGCTGATCGAGGAAGCCGGCGGCCGGGCTTGGGCCGAGAGCGCGGCCGACGCGCGGATCGCCGCCGCCGAGGCCCGGCTCGCCGAGGCCGACATCCCGGGCGACGTGCGCGAGGAGTTCCTCGCCGTGGCCCGCTTCGTCACCCACCGGGACAACTAGGGGCAACCGTGACTGACGTCATCGACAAAGCCGTCGCGGCGACCGGGCCGGCCGATCCCTCCCAGGGCGCGGCCGCGACGCTCCAGGCCGCCGCCGACCACCTGCTCGGGCTGCAGGACGACGCCGGCTGGTGGAAGGGCGAACTCGAGACGAACGTCACGATGGACGCCGAAGACCTTCTGCTGCGCCAGTTTCTCGGCATCCGCACCGAGGAGGTGACCCGCGAAGCCGGCGACTGGATCCGCTCCCAGCAACGCGCCGACGGCACATGGGCGAACTTCTTCGACGGCCCGGCCGACCTGTCGACGACCATCGAGGCCTACACGGCGCTGCGCATGGCCGGGGACGCGAAGGACGCCGAGCACATGCGCGCGGCGCGTACCTACATCCTGGACTCCGGCGGCATCGAGGCCAGCCGGGTCTTCACCCGGATCTGGCTCGCGCTGTTCGGCGAATGGCAGTGGTCTGACTTGCCGGTCATGCCGCCGGAGCTGATCTACCTGCCGAAGTGGTTCCCGCTCAACGTCTACGACTGGGCGTGCTGGGCCCGGCAGACCGTGGTGCCGTTGACGATCGTCAATGCTCTGCGTCCCGTCCGGCCGCTCGGCTTCGACCTGAAGGAGCTGCGGACCGGTCGGCGCGCGCCGGCGCAGCGCGGCTTGTTCAGCACGCTCGATCGCGCGTTGCACGTCTATGAGCGGAAGCCGCTGCGCTCGGTCCGGGACGCGGCGCTGCGCCGCTCCGCGGACTGGATCATCGCGCGTCAGGAGGCTGATGGTTCCTGGGGCGGGATCCAGCCGCCGTGGGTGTATTCGCTGATGGCGTTGAACCTGCTCGGATACGGCGTGGACCACCCGGTGATGCGCAAGGGCATCGAGGGCTTGGACCGCTTCACGATCCGCGACGAGCGCGGGCGGCGGCTGGAGGCGTGTCAGTCCCCTGTGTGGGACACCGTCCTGGCGATGACCGCGCTGCGCGACGCCGAGCTGCCCGAGAATCATCCGGCGCTGGTGAAGGCCGCCGATTGGGTGCTGGGGGAGGAGATCACCAACCCCGGCGACTGGTCGGTGCGGCGTCCGCGCGTGGCGCCCGGCGGCTGGGCGTTCGAGTTCGACAACGACGGCTACCCGGATGTCGACGACACCGCCGAGGTGGTGCTCGCGCTGAACCGCGTCGCGCATCCGGACGCCCCCGCCGCCATCCGCCGGGGCGTCGACTGGCTGGAAGGCATGGCCTGCAAGGACGGCGGCTACGGCGCCTTCGACGCCGACAACACCCGCACGCTGGCGCTCAAGCTGCCGTTCTGCGACTTCGGGGCGGTCATCGATCCGCCGACCGCCGACGTCACGGCGCACACGCTGGAGGCGTACGCGGCCCTCGGGCTTGCGAACTCGCGGGCGTCGCAACGCGCTTTGGAGTGGCTGGTGAAGGCGCAGGAGCGCGACGGCTCGTGGTTCGGGCGCTGGGGCGCCAACCATGTCTACGGCACCGGCGCCGTGGTCCCGGCGATGGTCGCCGTCGGCGTCGATCCCGAGGACGAGATGATCCGCCGGGCCGTTCGCTGGCTGGAGGAGCACCAGAACGACGACGGCGGGTGGGGCGAGGACCTGCGCTCCTACCGCGACAAGAGCTGGATCGGGCGCGGGGTCTCGACGGCGTCGCAGACCGCGTGGGCGTTGCTGGCGTTGCTGGCGGCGGGGGAGGAGCGCGGGACGGCGGTCGAGCAGGGCGTCAGGTTCCTGATCCGCACGCAGCGCGCGGACGGTACGTGGGACGAGGACCACTACACCGGCACCGGCTTCCCCGGCGACTTCTACCTGAACTACCACCTGTATCGGCTCGTCTTCCCGATCAGCGCCCTCGGCCGCTATGTGCGTGCTGTGGGAGCGGCGGGAGACGGGGGAGATGCGGGACATGCGGGACATGCGGGGACCGTGTCATGACCGACCTGCTCGTCTGCGCCGCGCTAGGCATCGAAGCCCGGGCCCTGAAGACCGACGGCCTGCGGGTCGAGCGCGTCGGCATGGGAGTGCGGCGTGCCGAGGAGTTCGCGCGGCGCGAGCGGGCTTTCGACGTGCTGGCCGTCGCCGGATTCGGCGGCGCCACCGACGAGTGTCTGCGGCCCGGGGACATCGTGGTCGCCGACGAGGTGCGCCGCGGCGGGCAGGTGATCGAGTGCCCCTGGGCCGACTCGATCGCCTTCGCGCTGGAGCGCCACCTGATCCTGGAGCCCGAGGTGGACGAGGCGCCCGAGCCGCACACCGCGCACGGTCTGAACGCCGCCGGGCGCGGCACGCCGGCGGTGATGACCGGGCCGGTCGAGACGATCGACCACATCGCCTCCGCGCAGATCCTGACCCGGCTGGCCGGACAGGGCGTGACCACGGTGGACATGGAGTCGTTCCCCCTGGTCGCGACCGCTCGCGGGCGGCCCTTCACGGTGGTCCGGGTCATCGTCGACACCCCGGACCACCCCCTGGTCCGCCCGTCGACACTGCGCGCGGGACTGAACGCCCGCAAACGGCTGCAGGCCATCGGCGCGGTCCTCCGGGACTGGGCCACAGCACTCGAACACGTCTGAAGAACCAGCAGGAACTACTCGCAAGGAGGCGCGGAACCATGGGAATGCCGGTCCGCCAGAGCATCCGCATCGGAAGCTATGTCCTGGGCAACAAGCTGCGCCGCCGTGAGAAGTTCCCCCTCCTGGTGGAGCTGGAGCCGCTGTTCGCCTGCAACCTGGCCTGCGCCGGCTGCGGCAAGATCCAGCACCCCGCCGACGTCCTGAAGAAGCGCATGCCCGTCGAGCAAGCCCTCGCCGCCATGCGCGAATGCGGCGCCCCGATGGTCTCCATCGCCGGCGGCGAACCCCTGATGCACCCCCAGATCGGCGAACTCGTCGACGAACTGGTGAAGATGAAGCGCTACGTCTTCCTGTGCACCAACGCCCTCCTCATCCCCAAGAAGCTGGACCGCTTCAAGCCCTCCCGCTACTTCACCTGGGTGGTCCACCTCGATGGCCTGCGCGAACGCCACGACGAATCCGTCTGCAAGGAAGGCGTCTTCGACGAAGCCGTGGCCGCCGTCCGCGAACTCCGCCGCCGAGGCTTCCGCGTGACGACGAACACGACCATCTTCGACACCGACTCCCCCCAAGACGTCATCGACATCCTGGACTACCTCAACGACGACCTCCGCGTCGACCAAATGATGATCAGCCCCGGCTACGCCTACGAAAAAGCCCCCGACCAGCAACACTTCCTCCCGGTGAAACAAACCCGCGAACTCTTCCACAAAGCCTTCTCCAACGGCAACCGCGAACGCTGGCGCCTGAACCACAGCCCCCTCTTCCTCGACTTCCTCGAAGGCAAGACCGACTTCCCCTGCACCGCCTGGGCCATCCCCAGCTACTCCCTCTTCGGCTGGCAAAAACCCTGCTACCTGATGTCCGACGGCTACGCAGCCACCTACAAGGAACTCCTCGAAGAAACCGACTGGGACAGCTACGGCCGCGGCAACGACCCCCGCTGCGCCAACTGCATGGCCCACTGCGGCTACGAGCCCACCGCCGTCTTCGCAACACTGGGCTCGCTACGGGAGTCGGTGCGGGCGCTGCGGGAGAGTTAGAGTCCCGAATCCGCATACTGGCAACGGTCTGATGGCACAGCTCCAGCGGCGGCCCGGCACGACGATCGGCCGCCGCGGGACCGGCGCCGCCTTCGTCCGGTGCCCTGTGCGGATGACCCGGATCGCAGAGGTCGCCGCGCACATTGTCAAGCCGGGGGAATTGCCGTGTATTCCCGTGGAAACCAAGGAATGTTGAGTCCTGCGTTTCCCTGACTTCGATCCCAGCGCTTTGCGATAGTCTCGTCCACTCGTCACTTCCCGTGCTAGTGGTTTCCTCTAATGCGCAATCGTGGGTGTTGTGATCCATGGAATACCCATGATTTAGTCGGACCTCGCCCTCAATGGTCACGGTTCGGCCGGATACAGCGCCGTGCTCGGTCTGTGCTGATCGCACCTCTTCAGCCACAGGTCCACTAGCCTGATGCGCGTCCATCATCGGAGAGCGGGGGCTGCCATGAACACAGAGATCGGCGACGCGACAGCGCGGCGCAAAGCGGTGTCGGCGGTGGTGGCATTCGGTGTTGCGGTCGCGGCTGTGGCGGTCACTGCCGCGTGCGCGAGTGGGATGTCGGGCAAGAGTGCGGGGAAGCTTGATCCGTCGCTGCCTGCGGATCAGGTCATGCATGCCGCTGCGCAGAGTGTCCTGGCTGCTGACGGGGTTCATGTGCATGGCACGGTCACCGTCACGGGTGGTGCGGGTGCGGGTGGCGGCGCTGCCGGGGATAGCACCGTGGTTATCGATGGTCCGGTCCGGTTCGGGCCGAAGATGGTGGCCGACTTGTCGTTGGCGGTGAAGCCGGACAGTGATGACGTTCCTGACCGGGTGATCTATGACGGGAGCACGCTCTACGCCAAGGCGCCGCCTAATTTGCACGCCAAGGTCGTGGCGAAGCCGAATGCGACGTGGTTCGCGATACCTTCCGATGACCACGAGTTGTTCGGGGTGCACCTTCCGGTGAAGTTGGGGGATCCGGCTGGGCTCGTTTCTGGGCTGCTTGCCGAGGGGAAGTTCGCGAGGGTCGGTGCGGAGACGGCTGACGGGGTTGCGACCGTGCGCTATGCGGCCGAGTTCGCCGGTGGCAAGCCGGCGCACGTCGATGTCTGGCTGAATCACTCCGGGCTGCCGGTCGAGCTCAGGGTCAAGGCTGGGAACAGTCTTGGCGACCTGCATTTCACCGACTGGGGCAAGCCGGTGAAGATCACCGCGCCGAAGGCCGACGAGGTGATGAACCCGACCGACCAGGTCTCCTTCTCGATGTCCGCCAGCGGCTTCACGGTGACGGTCGGCTCCGGCCTCCTCGACGGCTCGTCGTTCTCCTCCAGCGGCGTCTACGAGGTGCCGCCGGGCCCGAGTTCGTCGACGTGTATCGCCGTCACCTTCACGCCGTCGGCGCCGTCGGGCGCGTCGGCGACGACGGCCGACGCATGCATCGACATCGGCTCGCTGACGTTCCAGACGCTTTCGGCTCCGCCGACCGCCACCGGAAGCTGAGCGGTACCGGAGGGACCGGGCAGTTGCCTTGTCGCCGTAGTCGCCCTAGTCGCCTTGAGGCCGCGTCGCCTGCAAAGCCGCTGCCGCTAGTGCCCGTTCGCCGCGTTGAGCATCGCGGCGATCTCCGGGCCGGCGGCCTTGTCGCCGAATCCGCCGCCCTCGACCAGGCACGCCACCGCGATGTTGCCCTGGAAGGCGATCATCCAGCTGTCCTCGCCGCCGGTGGCCTGCGCCGTACCTGTCTTCGCACTGACCGCCGGGGTCACGGCGGAGAACGAGTCGTGCGCCGTCCCCTCGGTCACGACGTCGCGCATCATGCTCTTCAGCTCGCTGTCGACGGTCTTGCCCAGCGGCTGCGCGTGCGCGGTGGGCTTGGTGCCCGTGACCAGGTACGGCTGGTGGAACTGCCCGGCGTCCACGGTCGCGGCGACCGAGGCCATGTTCAGCGGCGACATGGTGATCGCGCCCTGCCCGAACAACTCGGCGGCGAAGTCCTGCCCCTTGGCCGTCGGGACGTTGGCCGCGACGCCGTCCACGACCCCGTAGAGCGTCGCCCCCAGACCCAGGTCCCACGGCTGGTTCAGGCCGAAGTACTTCGTCGACTCCTGCGACACCGGGGTGTCGGCGGCCTTGTCGAACAGGCCGGTGAAGGACGTGTTGCAGGAGAAGACGAAGCCCCAGTGAAGCGTCGCCTTGAGGTTGACGGTGCTGGTCTCGTCGTTGGTGATCGGGTAGTCCTTGTCCTTCGACGGGCACGGCGCGGCCGAGTTCGGCGTCATCCCGCCGCGCAGCAACGCCTCGGCGGTGACGACCTTGAACGTCGACCCCGGCGCACGCGCCGCGTGATAGGCCAGGTCTGCCGGACCGTTGCTGGCCATCGCCAGAATCTTGCCGGTGTCGGCCTGCAGGACGACCATCCCCGACAACGGCTTCGCCGACACGGCATCGGCGGCGGCGCGCTGGTACTTGGGATCGATGGTCGTGACGATGTGGGAGCCGCTCCCCAAGGCCTGGCTGAACTTCACCATGCTCGGGAAGTCGGTCAAAGGCGTGGTGCCGTCGTCGGCGAAGGCGCCCAGCGCTCCGGAGTCGCTCGGCGCCGGTGTCCCCGCAGCGGAAGTCGGAGTTCCGGAGGTCGGCGGGGTGGCCGGGGCAGCCGCCGCATCGGACGCCGAGGCAGCCGTCGTCGTCACCGGCGCACCAGGCGACCCGTCAGCCGCGACACCCGCCTTGTGCGTCCCGCCCGAACCGCTCCGACTCACCGCCACCGCCGTCCCACCTGCGGCAACCGCGACAACCGTCGTGGTGATGATGACCGCGCGCTTCGAAAAAGCCGACATGGCCCGCCTCCCCCGTGATACCGATCGTGCTGATCGTGCCGATAACTGTCACCATCACTGACTCCTTCGCCCCCGAGGAGGGGTCACAGCAAACGAGATCCGTGATCTGATCGTGACATGGGCAGAGGTATCGGCCCGTCCGTCGGCCGTTGGGGAGGGCAGGGCTGTGGAGCCGTCGCGGGTTTCGGGTCCGGATCCGTCGCAGGCAGCTGATGTGGATGAGTTCGTCGAGTTGTTCGGGCGGCTGCGGGTGTGGGCCGGTGCTCCGTCGTATCGGACGCTGGCCAGGCGGGCCGGGCCTTTGCTGCGGCCGCCGCGGGAGTTGAGTCATTCGACGTTGGCTGCCGTGTTCCGGCCGGGGAGGCGTCGTCTCGATCTGGATCTGGTGGTGGCCGCAGTGCGGGCTTTGGGCCTGGACGAGGCCGGGGTCGATCGGTGGCGGCAGGCGTGCATCCGGGTTCAGGCGGAGGCTCGCAGGGGCGGTCCCACCGGGGTTTTTCGGCAGTTGCCGGCGGATCTGGCGACGTTCACCGGCCGCGAGGCGGAGTTGGCGGCGATGCTGGAGCCTGCTGCCGGCGGGTCGCAGACGGTCGTGATCTCGGCGATCAACGGGACCGCAGGGGTGGGCAAGACCCAGTTGGCGGTGCATGCCGCGCATGAGCTGGTGCGCTCCGGCCGCTTCGCCGACGCGCAGTTGTACGTGAACCTGCGCGGCTTCGATCCCGAGGTGCCGCCGATGGATCCGGCCGCGGTGCTGGAGGGGTTTCTGCGGGCGTTGAACGTCCCGGCCCGCCACATCCCGGCCGCCTTGGACGAGCGGGCTGCGATGTTCCGGGATCGGCTGCAGGACAAGCAGGCGATCATCGTGCTGGACAACGCCGCCGACGACCGGCAAGTACGGGACCTGATTCCCGCCGCACCCTCGTGTCTGGTCCTGATCACCAGCCGGCGCAGCCTGGCCGGGATCGACGGTGCCCGGCTGGTCGATCTGGACGTCTTCGACCCTGACGAGTCGCTGGCCCTGTTCACCTCCGTGATCGGACCCGACCGGATAGCCGCTGAGAAAGAAGCCGCCGAGCAGCTGATCGCGGCGACCGGCGGGCTCCCGCTGGCTGTGGCGCTGGTCGCCTCCCGGCTGCGGGCCCGCCCCGCCTGGAGCCTCGCGGAGGCCGCGCACGCCCTGCACAGCCGACGGCTGGACGGCGTCCAGCTCGGAGCGCGCTCGCTGCGCCCGCTCATCGACCTGTCATTCCAAGGGCTGTCCGCGCCGGCGAAGGCGGTGGCGCAGGCGATCGGGGTGCATCCGGGCACCGACTACACCGTGCCGGCACTGGCCGCGGCATGCGGCCTCGAGCCTGTGCAGGTGGAAATCGCCATGGAGGAGCTGGTCTTCGAGAGCCTGGCCCGGGAACGCATATCAGGACGCTTCGAAGTGCACGATCTGATCCGTGCCTATTGCGCCGACGCGGTAGCGGAAGGGAAAGGGGCGGACGTCGACCGTGCCCTGATGCTGAACCGGCTCACGTCGTGGTTCCTACGCTCGGCTCACAACGCAGCCGTCGCCATCCGCACGAACAATCTCCCCGACGTCGCCGATTCCGACGTCGACCCATTGCGGTTCGACACCTATGACAGTGCCCTGTCGTGGCTCGACGCCGAGCACGCCAATCTCAGCGCGATCCATTCCGCCGCCATCGCGCAGGGATCCTACGACGCGATCTGCCAACTGCCGATCATCCTCGACCACTTCTCCACCCTGCGTTTCGCCCACGCCGAGAGCATGGCCGCGCACCGCGCCGCGGTCCAGGCAGCCCGCGACCGCCAGGACGAGGCGGTGATGACGCGCCATCTGCTGTGCCTGTCCAGCCGCTTCATCGCCTTGAGGCGAATGGACGAAGCCCACGAAACGCTCCTCGAAGCCCTGGACCGCAGCCGCCGCAGCAATGACGGCACAGGGGAAGTCTGGGCCCTGATAGACCTCGGCCTGCTGCACGACGCGAGCGGCCGCTATCACGAGGCCATCTCGGTCTGGGAGCAGGCCCAGCTCATCAGCGATCGTCTCGGCGACCGACGGCGCACCATGATCTGCTGCACGAACATCGGCATGACCCGCTTCCGGCTCGGTGAGCTGAACGAGTCGCTGGCTATGTTCCGCCTGGCCCTGACCGACGCCCGCGAACTCGGCCAGCTCCGCGCCCAAGCCCTCATCATGGGCAACATCGGCGAAGCGAACCTCCTCCTGCACGCACCGGAGGCGGCACACGCCGTCTACGCCGAGCAGCACCAGCTGGCGAAGTCCGTCGGCGACCGCGTCGAGGTCGCCATCAGCCTGCTCGGCCTCGGCAACGCGCTGCGCGATCTGGGCCGCTTCGACGAGGCGATCGGGTATTGGCGCGAAGCGGTCGCCGTCAACCGGGAGCTGGGAAGCCCGAAGGCCGACGAGATCGAGCAGCTGATCGCCGACACGGAAGCGGCGGCGAAGGCCGAGCCGGAACCGATTCGAGATTCCAAGGCGTAGCCCTCGCTCTGTCACGCTCTTTGCGTCTCTGTGTCTCTGTGCGTCTGTGCCTTTGTGGACGATCGCGATATTCCGCAGGACCCACGATCGCGTATTTCGGTGCATTGCGAACACCGATAAAACGCTGCATGTCCAAACCCTTGCTCAGCCAGAGAGCATCTCTTGACAGCGGCCGTCGCACGCGAGTTCACTCACGCTCCGGAGAGCGCTCTCCGGCACAGGCATCCGCTACGAAGGCTAGGTGGATTGTGATCAAACCCGAACGGTTCCTCGTACCGCGCACGCTCGGGCGCGCGGGGCGGGCTCTGACGATCGCGGCGGCGGCGCTGGGCCTGGTGACGGCCTCCGCCCTCACCGCGACGGCCTCCGCGTCGGCTTCCGCGGCGGCGTCCGCGACCCACGCCGCGTCCGCGATCGGCGCGCAGCAGAGTCCTGCGACGCTCGTTCCGCCCACCGGCGGCGCCCTCGGCCCGAACGTGATCGTCTTCGATCCGTCGATGGCGCAGGCGTCGATCCAGAGCACGCTGGACACGATCGCCGCCCAGCAGGTGCCGAACCAGTTCGGCACCGAGCGGTACGCGGTGCTGTTCAAGCCGGGGACGTACGGGTCCCTCGCCGATCCGCTGGTCTTCCAGGTCGGCTACTACACGAGCGTGTCAGGCCTCGGACTCACTCCGGACCGGACCGTCATCAACGGCTCGCTGGACGTCTACAACCAGTGCATGGGCAGCCAGACCAACTGCAACGCCACCGACAACTTCTGGCGGTCGGTGACGAACCTGACGATCAACGTCGCCGGGGGCAACGGCTGCCAGGCGAACACCGAGTTCTGGGCCGCCTCGCAGGCCGCCCCGCTCCGCCGGGTCGTCGTCAACGGCAACGTCAGCCTGATGGACTACTGCGACGGCTCGCCGGACTACGCCAGCGGCGGCTTCATCGCCGACTCCCGGTTCACCGGCGGCACGGTCATCAACGGTTCGCAGCAGCAGTACATCACCCGCGACACCGACCTCGACGGCTGGACCAACGGCGTGTGGAATCAGGTCTTCTGCGGGGACCCCGGCGCTCCGGCGCAGAGCTTCGCCTCCAACTCCGGCGACCCCGGCGGCGCGGCGCCCTACACGACGCTGGCCACGTGCCCGGTCACCAAGGAAGCTCCGTACCTTTACCTCGACGACTCCGGTAAGTACCGCGTCTTCGTCCCCTCGCTCCAGAAGAACTCGAGCGGACCGACGTGGGCTGCGGGCAACACCCCCGGGACCTCGCTGCCGCTGAGCAAGTTCTTCGTGGTGAACCCGGCGAGCACGGTCTCGCAGATCAACACCGCGCTGCTGCTCGGCGAGGACCTCCTGTTCACCCCGGGCGTCTACAACGTCCCGCGGACGATCCACGTCCTGTGGCCGAACACGCAGATCGTCGGCCTCGGCTTCCCCACTCTGATCCCGAGCAGCGGCAACGTGACGATGGACGTCGCGGACACCGGCGGCACCACCCTGTCCGGCCTGATCTTCGACGCCGGCACCACCAAGTCCCCGGCCCTGCTCGACCTGGCGCCGCTGCCCCTGCCCGGCAGCCACGCCGCGAACCCGATCACCGTCGACGACGTGTTCTTCCGCGTCGGCGGCGCGACGGCGGGCACCGTGAACGACGCCTTCATCGACAACAGCAACGACTCCATCCTCGACGACGTCTGGATCTGGCGCGCCGACCACGGCGCGGGCGCCGGCACCTGGACCGGCGACCAGGCCGACACCGGCCTGACCGTCAACGGCGACGGCGTCACCGCCTACGGACTCGCCGTCGAGCACTTCCAGAAGAACGAGACGGTCTGGAACGGCCAGCAGGGCACCGTGATCTTCTTCCAGAACGAGAACCCGTACGAAGTCCCGAACCAGGCCTCGTGGATGGCGAGCCCGACGCAGAAGGGCTATCCCGCCTTCCTGGTCGGCAACCGCGTGAAGACCTTCCAGGGCTACGGCATGGGCAGCTACACCTTCTTCAACCAGGGCGTGGACATCGAGAACTCGATGGCGTTCCAGTCCCCGCCGGCGCCCGGAGTCCAGTTCCACGACATCCTCACGGTGTTCCTCACCGGCTCCGGCGGCATCCAGTCGGTCATCAACGGCACCGGCGCCCCGGTCAGCACGACGTTCGCCGGTCCGAGCGACATCGTCTCGTACCCGTAACAGAGGCCTGACGACCCCAGGGTCGCCGGGCAGGAGGGCCAGGCCGTCGCGGGGCGGCTTGGCCCTCTTGCGTTCCGCGATGGTTGAGCACGATTCCGCCAAAACGGCTTGTCAGTCCGCACGCCGTCTGCTTCCATCACAAATGACGCCAATAACCCGGCTCTCGGTAGAAGACGGAGACGTGCCATGCAGGGCATATCCGTACCCATAATCATTTTAGGGATATATATAGTATGGAAGGGTCTCGTTGAGGGGCTGTTCCCAGCGCTGCGCACCGTCACAATCCGGCGTCACGGGCTGCCCGCGGTCGGTACCGTCGTTGCCAACAGATCGCGAAGAATCGACTCCCTGCAACGAATCAACGCCGGTATCTACGTGCCCCGCGTCAGCTATCGACAACAGGGCCTTGTCAGCTTCACCACGGCTGAGGGCCAGCGCGTCACGTTCTGGGCGAACCTGGACGGCTGGGATACGCCGAAGCCCGAAAAGGGCACGTACCAACTGCGCTACCTGCCCGAAGACCCACACGCCCATCGCTTCACCAGACCACGGCTCGTATCCTATTGGGTCACGGCTGTGGTCGGCCTGATCAGCGGGGGCGCATTCGTCGGGCTCGCCTGGTTCCTGCCACAGTGAGGTCCGGACGCCAATCGCGTCCACCCGCCGCTGATCGTCGCTGACCCAACCGCCAGAGACCTCGGGCGTTCACACTCGACTTCTCCAACAGGCTTTAGTGCAAGTCATCCGCGATGCGTGCCAGCACCGCCTTCATGACGGCCGCGTCCACTTGGGCGGTCAGCTGCTGGCGGTTGCTGAGGTTGGCCAGCAGGGTGCGCAGGTCGAGATCGTTGATGGTGCGGCGCAGGACGTCGTCGGTCGTCAGGGTTTTGTCGATGAGGGCGTCGGGGATGGCGCGGATCGCGGCCTTGCGGAAGCTGCTGAGGTTCGATACGTCGACCGCTTCGCGGGTGAGTTGCGACGCCCGCGGGAGCTTGCCGTCGGCCTTCATGGTGTCGACGGCGCTGAGCAAGCCGGCGCGCAACGCGCTGATCTGCGCGTCGGTGTGGGTGCCGGGCTGCGCGAGCTGGAGGGTGAGGGCCTCGCGGGTCATGCCGAGCTGGCAGGCGGCGACGTCCACGCCGATCAGGACGAGCTGCTCGGTCAGGCCGTCGATCCCGGTCGACACCGAGCTGACCGGCTGTGCGGAACAGGAGCTGGCTGGGCGAAGCGGCTTGTAGTCGCCGCCTCCGTGCGCGAGCTGCAAGGCCAGCACCCCGCCCACCATCACGACGGACAGTGCGGGGAGCGCCGCCGATCGCAGGCGGGCGAAGGCGCTCATCGCTCACCACCCCGGCGCCGCAGCGGGATCAGGGACAGCAACGCCGTGAGGGCGAGCGCCGCGCCGATGAGGAAGGCGTTGCGGAACGCGTGGGTGGCTGCCCGCTGGAGCTGATCGTTGAGGTCGCGTTCAAGCTGCACGGTGGCGGGCTTCTCGATGGCGGACACGTGCAGCTTCGCGAAGGCGGGATCGAGGTCGGGCACCCGGCCGTTCTCCTCCTTCAGCTGATCGGACAGTCCGCCGGCGATCGAGATCTTGTCCTCGGGTGTCAGCGGCGCGTCCAGGACCAGCGCGGTGATGGCGTCTTTCGCGGGCGGCTGGGCGTTCTGCAGGTCGGCGGTGAAGACCGGCGTGAGGATCGCGAGTCCCAGGACCACTCCCGCGTGCCGGGCCGCGATGGTCCAGCTGCCGTGCAGGAAGTGCGGCATGCGGCCGTCCATCGCTTGCAGCGTCAACGGATCCAGCGTCAGACCGAGCCCGAGTCCGACGAGCGCCTGGGGTGCGATCGTCCACCCGAGTTCGGCCGACGGCAGCAGTGCCAGCCCGGCCAGACCGCCGGCGATGAGCAGGCATCCGGACATGGTCTCCGCTGTCGGTCCGGCGCGCAGCTTCCGGCTCAGCGGCCGGCTGAACAGCGCCGCGAGCGGGATCACCGAGACCGTGACGGCCGCGATCGCCGGCGACCGACGCCAGCCGTCGACCAGCAGCAGCACGAACAAGAACAGCGCCGCTGTCAGCGCCGCCGAGAGCAGCGCCAGAGCGATGTTCGGCCCGATCTGCACGCGGTGCTTCGGTGTGTCCTCGGCGAGCTCCTGCCCCTTCCTGCGGCGCTTCACCAGCGCGGCAGGAACGGCCAGCACCGCGATCGGCACCTGGACGACGAAGATCGACCGCCACGAGAAGGCATCCGTGAGCAGCCCGCCGGCCACCGGCCCGACCGCGGTCCCGAACACACCGGCGGCGATCCACCACGCCGTTCCGCGCCGCTCGCTCAACTCCTCGACCAGCAGCTGAAGGCACCCGACCACCGCGAACGCCCCACCCACCGCCTGCACCGACCGCGCGACGATCAGCACGTCCAGCGACCCGGCCACCGCGCACAACGCCGAAGCCCCAGCGAACACCGCGATCCCGACCGCAGACAAAATTGCCGGATCCAGCCGCTTGAAGAACCACGCCGCAGGCCGAACGACCACTGCGAGCACGAGGTTGAACGCGATCAGCACCCAGGCGACCTGCCCCACCGTGGTGTGCAGCCGCTCCAAGATCTCCGGCAGCGCCAGCGTGACCACCGCCGAGTCCGCCAGCACGCACCCCACCGTCAACGCGAGGAGGGCCGCCGCAGTCCGCCGCATACTAGAGGCCCAGCTTCGCGTCGGCGGGGCACACGGTCACGGCGAAGTTCGGCGCGTCAACGCCGCAAACAATCGCCGAGAACGCGCGCACCTCACGCATCGCGCTCCGATCAAAAATGGTGTGCACGCAAGCTCCTCCTGAGTGGCAACAGCACTCTACGTCGGACACACCGTGGAAGGAGGCCGCCGCATCGTTCATATCGGCGCCGCCACGAATGCGCCAGCGTGGCTTGCGCCTTCAGGCTTTCAGCGTGACGGTGACGCTGCCTTGCGCGACGTGTGCGACCTGCGCGACGTACGCGCCCTGCGCGACCTGATCTGCACGGCCATGCCGCCTATCGCGACAAGGCACGCCAGCACCGCCGACATCCCCGCGAACACGAGCACCACCACCGACGCCGCGCACGCCGCTGCGGCCGCCCCGCGCAGCCACCCGGTCAGCACCCGCGCCGCCGACGTCATCGAAGCCACGTAGACCACCAGGAACAGCGACGTCGTCAGCGTGATCATCCGCGTCGCGTCCACGACGCCGAAGGCTTCGGCGGTCAACTCCAGGCAGCCGGCGATCGCGATCCAGGCGAACAAGCCGCGACCCCCTGACTCGGCCTCTCCCTCTCCAGCCCGCTCCGCAGCGCCATGCTGCCGCTCAGCGCGAAGATGGGCTTGCAGGGCCGCCGCTCCGGTCAGGTAGGAGTTCACAGCGGCCAGCGTCAACAGCACCGCCGCGCCCGCTGCGATCGCCGGTCCGGCCGACCCGACGGCGACCCGCAGCAGGTCGGCGGCCGGCACGGTCCCGGCGGTGGCTGCACCGAGCACCGACACCACCGCTGCGGCCAGGGCCAGGTAGACCACCGTCGTCACACTGAACGCCACGGCGATGATGCGCGGCAGGGAGCGCGCGGGATCGGCCAGCCGCTTGGTCAGCGGAGCCGCCGCCTCCCAGCCGACGAACGACAGCATGAGCACCGACGCCGCCGAGCCGACCGCCGTCCACCCGTGCGGGGCGAAAGGGGTCCAGTGCGAGGCTCGCGCGGAGGGCGCGGAACCGGCGACAGCGACCACGACGACGGTGAGCAACACCCCGACCAGCACCATCTGCACGGCGGTGCCCACCCGGGCTCCCGCGGTGGTCAGGGCCGTGACCCCGGCCAGCAGGAGCGCGGCGACCAAAGACGTCGCTCCGCGACCGCCGCCCGTCAGGGCCGTGACATAGCCGGCACCGATGAGGCAGACCACCGGTGCGCCGAGCACCACGGCGATCAGGAAGCACCAGCCCACGGCGCGTCCGGCCCGGTGGCCGAGACCCGCGGCGGTGTACGCGATGACGCCGCCGCCGTCCGGGAACCGGGTACCGAGCGCGGTGAAGACGAGGGCGAACAAGGCCGAGACCGCGAGCAGCCCGACCCAGGCGAGAACCGAGGCGGGACCAGCGATCTTGGCGGCCAGTCCGGGCAGCATCAGCAGACCGGGACCGAACAACGCGCCGACGTACAGCGCCACACCACGCGGAACCGTGAGGGGACGAGGAAGCGACGGAGAAGTACCGGAAGCACCCTTTTCACCAGCGCCGACCGAGGCAGCGGGCGCCCTGTTCACATCGAGAACCGTCATGCCTTGAGCGTGTCAGGAAACGCGCGGCACGCGATGGCAAAGTTTGCCGCCAGCAGGCCCACTGGTGCAATCTTCCACCAGAGAACCTCGATGAAGGGATACCGCATGCCAGACATCCATCTGGACTCGACAGATCGCGCCATCCTCACCCGGCTGCAGCGCGACGGCCGCATCGCCAACGTGGATCTCGCCGAGCAGATCTCCCTGTCACCCTCCTCGTGCCTGCGCCGCACCAAGGCCCTGGAAGCGCAGGGCGTGATCGCCGGCTACCGCGCGGAGCTGGACCGGGACCGCCTGGGCCTGGGCCTGACGGTCTTCGTCGAACTCAAAGCCGCGCGGCACTCCCGAGAGGTCTCCCGCCAGGTCGAAGCCGAGCTCACCGCCATCCCGGCAGTCGTCGCCTGCCACCTCGTCTCCGGCGACGCCGACTTCTTCGTCGAAGCAGTCGTACCGAGCCTGGCGGTCTACGAAGAGGTCCTCCTGGACCACATCCTGGCCATCGAGGGCGTCACATCCGTCCGCAGCTCGTTCGCACTGCGCACTGTCCTGAGCCGCGGACCGCTACCCCTGGACGCTTCGTTGTCGAAGGGCACCAGGTCTTCCTAGCGCGCAGGACTCACCGCACCGACCCGCACGACCCCCGCACGATGAGCTGCGTGGGGATGAGAAGCGGCGCGGCGGCCGTCGGGTGCGTGTCCCGCTTCGCGTCGCGGGTGTCGTCGTCGGGGGAGCCGATGGCGGTCAGGAGTGTCTCGACTGCGCCGACGCCGATGCTGACGCGGTCCTGGGCGACGGTCGTGAGTGCCGGGCGGACCAGTGAGGCGGCCTCGATGTCGTCGAAGCCGACGACTGCCACGTCTGCGGGGACTGAGATGCCGGCGTCGTGGAGGGCTTGCATGGCGCCGATGGCCATTTCGTCGCCGGCGGCGAAGATGGCTGTGGGGGGTTCGGGCAGGGCGATCAGGCGCTGGGCGCATTCGTAGCCGCTGGAGAGGTAGAAGTCGCCGTGCTCGATGTACTCCGGGTGGGGGTCGAGGCCTACGCGGGCCATTTCGTAGCGGTAGCCGGCTAGGCGTTCGGCGGCGGGCATCGCGGGGAGCGGGCCGGTGATGGTCGCGATCGCGCGGTGGCCGAGGGAGTGCAGGTGGCGGACCGCGCTGGCTGCGCCGCTGCGGTTGTCGGAGGTGACGTAGGTGGTGCGTTTGCGTTGCAGCGGGAGGTCTATGCCGACGCAGGCGATGCCGGAGTCGACGAGGGCCGTGATGGCCGGGTGGCCTTCGTCGACGCCCATCATGATGACGCCGTCGAGGCTGTGCTGGCGGGCGGCTCGCAGGTAGGCGTCCACGCCGGCGGTGTCGGCGACCGACAGGACCATGAGATGGAAGCCGCCGGCGGTCAGCGCCTGCTTGATGCCGACGAACAGGTCGAGCAAGAAGGCCGGGCGGCGGCCCTCGTTGGCGTAGCCGGTGTCCCAGAGCAGACCGATCATGTCCGAGCGGCGCCGGACCAGGGTGCGGGCCGGCTGATTGGGGGTGTAGCCGAGTTCCTCGGCGAGTTCCAGGATGCGGCGCCGGGTCTCCGTGCTCACCTCCGTACGGTCGTTGAGCGCCCGTGACACAGTTGCCTGCGATACCCCGCTACGGCGGGCCAGCTCGCGGATGTCCACCACATTCGGAAACGTATCCGGTCCTCGTTCGCGGGGGAAGACCATGCCGCGCCCCGGTTCTGGCAAAGAACCGGTCGGCGGGCGCCGCAGAACCTTGACAGCGGCAGAGGGCGGGTGCACCATCCGCGTCAGACGGACGAAACAGCAAGGTAATCTTCCGCGACAGTGGCCGGAAACGCTTCCGGACACGCGCCGCCGCGCCGGGGCCGCCACCCGGCAGCCCGCCCAGCGCACACCAGATCTGCCGATCAGCAAAACGCCTGTTCATCATGCCCGGCAAGGGAATCCACGCCACGGGACCCGTTTGAGTGAATCAGGGTCCGGATTCTCTCACCGAGCCGGAAACGTATACGGGGCATCCATCGAACGCCCGAGATCCGGACCCGGATCTCGCACCCCCGACCCCAGGAGTGAAGATGGGTACTGCTCTCCACCGGTGGCGCCGCACCGTCCTGGCGATCGTCGCCGCGGTGGCGCCGATCGCCGCGACCGTCGCGGTCGCCTTTCCACCGTCTGCCTCGGCCGCTGTCCCGGCCGCAGTCCCAGCCGTAGCGCCGGCCGCGATCCCGTCCGCGGTCCCCGCCCCGCCCTCCGGCTGGACCACAGCCTTCAGCGACGACTTCACCGGCGCCGCGAACACCCCCATCGACAGCAACTGGATCTACGATCTGGGCACGAGCTACCCCGGCGGCGCCGGCAACTGGGGCACCGGCGAGGTCGAGTCCGAGACCAACTCGACCCAGAACGTCTACCAGGACGGCGCCGGCCACCTCGTCATCAAGCCGATCAGGGACGCGCAGGGCGCCTGGACGTCCGGACGTGTGGAGACCGCGCGCACCGACTTCGCGGCGCCGGCGGGCGGCCAGATGGAGATCACCGCCTCGCTCCAGCAACCGAACCCGGCGAACGGCCTCGGCTACTGGCCGGCCTTCTGGGCCATGGGCGCGAACGCCCGTCCGGTCGGCGCCACCAACTGGCCGAGCATCGGCGAGCTCGACATCATGGAGGATGTCAATGCCCTGTCAGAGGTGTCGCACACGTTCCACTGCGGCGTCGATCCCGGCGGCCCGTGCAACGAGACCACCGGCATCAGCAGCGGCCTGCTCGCCTGCGGCGGCTGCCAGACCGCGTTCCACACCTACTCGGTCATCATCGACCGGACGAACGCCAACGCCGAGCAGCTGCGGTTCTACACCGACAACGTCCTGCAGCACACCGTCAACCAGAACCAGGTCGACGCGAACACCTGGGCGACGGCCGTCGACCACGGATTCTTCGCGATCCTCAACGTGGCCATCGGCGGCGTCTACCCGTTCAACGTGTGCCAGTGCACTGAGCCGACGGCGGCCACCACCTCCGGCGCGCCGATGACCGTGGACTACGTCGCCGTGTACACGACCCAGCAGGGCGGCGGCCAGTCCGTCGCCACGCCGACGTTCAATCCGGCCGGCGGCACGTACGCCTCGGCGCAGTCGGTGACGTTGTCGGACACGACGCCGGGATCGAGCATCCGCTACACCCTGGACGGAAGCACCCCGACGGCGTCATCGACCCTCTACACCGGGCCGATCACCATCGCCGCGACGACCACGGTCAAGGCCATAGGCCTGGCGTCCGGTCTGACGAACTCCGCGACGGCGAGCGCGACCTACACGATCGGCGGGTCCAACTCGCCTGACTACACACAAAGCGCGACGCAGCTGAACGCGACGCAGGCTCAGCTCTCGATCACCCCGACCACACCGGCGGCTTATGTCGACGTCCACTACCTCGTCAACGGCGGCGGTCAGCAGAACTTCCGCATGACCAACAACGCCGGCACATGGACCCAGACTGTCAGCTCTCTGACGACCGGCGCTGTCGTCGAGTACTGGTTCACCTACGAAAAGAACGGCGCACAGTACGACACGCCCCACTTCACCTACACACAAGGCGGCGGCAGCACCGGCGGAACCCTGTTGTCCCAAGGCCATCCCGCGACCGCTTCGTCGGTGGAGAACGCCACCTACCCGGCCTCGAACGCCGTGGACGGCAACACCACCACGCGCTGGTCGAGCGCGTTCAGCGACCCCCAGTGGCTCCAGGTCGACCTCGGTGCGACCCATTCCATCTCCCGCGTGACCCTGAACTGGGAGGCGGCCTACGCGACGGCCTTCCAGATCCAGACCTCCACCAACGGGACCACCTGGACGCCGATCTACTCCACGACGACCGGCACCGGCGGCGTCCAGACCCTCACGGTCAGCGGCTCGGGCCGCTACGTACGGATGTACGGCACCAGCAGAGCCACGCCCTACGGCTACTCCCTGTACGAGTTCCAAGTCATGGGCAGCTAGGCGTTGGATCCGGAACCAAGCACCTCGACCAACCTGGAGATGTCATGAAGGCACCCTCCTTCGGTGGAACGCTTCACCGGAGACCTCTGATCCGCTCGGTACATGCCGCGTTCCTCCTGCTGCTCGCGCTGAGCCTCGCGTTCCTCACCGTCGTCGCGCCCACCGCGCACGCCGCCGATTCCCTGCTCTCGCAAGGTAAAACGGCAACCGCTTCGTCGGCGGAGAACGCCACCTACCCGGCCTCGAACGCTGTGGACGGCAGCACCACCACCCGCTGGTCCAGCGCGTTCAGCGACCCGCAATGGCTCGAGGTCGATCTCGGCGCCACGGCGACCATCGACAAGGTCGTGCTGAACTGGGAAGCCGCTTACGCGACGGGCTACCAGATCCAGACCTCGAACGACGGAACCACCTGGACGTCGATCTACTCCACGACGACCAGCACCGGCGGCGTGCAAACGCTGACCGTCGCCGGCTCCGGCCGCTACGTGCGGATGAACGGCACGGCCCGAGCCACGCCCTACGGTTATTCGCTCTGGGAGTTCCAGGTCTACGGCACAGGCGGCACCAGCGGTGGCGGCGGCTCCTCCTCGCCCGACTACACGCAGAGTGCGACGCAGCTGAACGCGACGCAGGCTCAACTCTCGATCACCCCGATCACACCGGCGGCCTATGTCGACGTCCACTACCTGGTCAACGGCGGCGGTCAGCAGAACTTCCGCATGACCAACAACGCCGGCACATGGACCCAGACCGTCAGTTCACTGACAACCGGCACTGTGCTCGAGTACTGGTTCACCTATGAGAAGAGCGGTGCGCAGTACGACACGCCGCACTTCACCTACACACAAGGCGGCAGCACCGGTGGCGGTGGCACGGCCGCGACGCCGACGTTCAATCCGGCCGGCGGTTCGTACACGACAGCCCAGTCGGTGACGATCTCCGATGCGACCTCCGGTGCGAGCATCCGCTACACCCTCGACGGAAGCACGCCGACAGCCTCGTCGACCCTTTACTCCGGTCCGATCAGCGTCACGGCGACGACCACGGTCAGCGCGATCGCGATCGCCTCGGGCATGACGAACTCGGCAGTGGCCAGCGCCACCTACACGATCGGCACCAGCGGCGGCGGTACCGGCGGCAGCTTGGGTCCGAACGTGATCGTGATCAGCCCGAGTCAGTCGGTGAGCGCGATCGCCAGTCAGCTAAACGCGATCGGGACGCAGCAGGCGCCGAACCAGTTCGGCGCGCAACGCTACGAGATCCTGTTCCAGCCGGGGACCTACGGCTCGGCGTCGAACCCGCTGGACTTCCAGCTCGGCTACTACGAGAGCGTCGAGGGCCTGGGCCAGAATCCCAGCCAGGTCGTCATCAACGGCACGATCGACTCCTGGAATCAGTGCACGAACGGCGACCAGACCCAGTGCTACGCCACCAACAACTTCTGGCGCTCGGTGTCGAACCTGACCATCAACGTCACCGGCCTGACCGGCTGCAACGCCGGTGAGGACGTCTGGGCCGCCTCGCAGGCCGCGCCGATGCGCCGGGTCGCGGTCAACGGCAACATCACGCTGATGGACTACTGCGGCGGGTCGCCGGGCTGGTCCAGCGGCGGGTTCATCGCCGACTCCAAACTCAACGGCACCGTGGAGAACGGCTCGCAGCAGCAGTATCTGGTGCGCAACACCAGCATCGGCAGCTGGACCAACGGCGTGTGGAACCAGGTGTTCAGCGGCGACCCCGGCGCACCGGCGCAGAGCTTCGGCACCACCCCGGTCTCAGCCGGCGGTCCGCAGCCGTACTCCACCCTGGCCACCAGCCCGACCACCGAGGAAGCGCCGTACCTCTACACCGATTCCTCCGGCAACTACAACGTGTTCGTGCCCTCGGTGCGGACCAACTCCAGCGGACCGTCCTGGGCCAACGGCAACACCCCTGGCACCTCGCTGTCGCTGAACACGTTCTACGTCGTCAACTCCGCCAGCACCATCAGCCAGATCAACGCCGCGCTCGCCGCGGGCAACAACCTGTTGTTCACCCCCGGCGTCTACAGCTACAACCAGACCATCAACGTCACCAAAGCCGACACCAAGATCGTCGGACTCGGGTTCGCCACGCTGGTCCCCAGCGCCGGCCAGACCACGATGACCGTCGCCGACGTCAACGGCGTGAACGTCTCCGGCCTGCTCTTCGACGCCGGACCCACCACCTCGCCGACCCTGCTCACCATCGGCACCGCCGGCTCCACCACCAGCCACGCCAGTGACCCGGTCACCGTGGACGACGTGTTCTTCCGCGTCGGCGGCGCCACCGCCGGCTCGGTCACCGACGCCTTCATCGACAACAGCAACAACTCGATCCTGGACGACATCTGGTCCTGGCGCGCCGACCACGGCACCGGCTCCGGTTCCTGGACTTCGGACACCGCAGCCACCGGGCTGACCGTCAACGGCACCAATGTCACCGCCTACGGACTGGCCGTCGAGCACTACCAGAAGTACGAGACGGTCTGGAACGGCCAAGGCGGCACCGTCATCTTCTTCCAGAACGAGAACCCCTACGACGTGCCCAACCAGGCGTCCTGGATGGCCACCTCCACCCAGAACGGCTACCCGGGGTTCTACATCCCCAACAGCGTCACCACATTCCAGGGCTACGGCATGGGCGTCTACTCCAACTTCACTGCCGGACCGGCCATCGAAAGCTCGGAGGCGTTCCAAGCCCCAACCACCTCCGGTGTCGTGTTCCACGACCTGCTCACCGTATGGCTCAACAACTTCGGAGGCATCCAATCGGTGATCGACGGAACCGGCGCAGCCGTCAGCTCGACCAACGCCGGACCAGTCAACATCGTCACCTACAACTGAGCTGTATGTAGTGCTTCGCTGCCCCCGGCTTGCCCGCTCTCACGAGTTGGCAAGCCGGGGGCGGACTTCAGTGTCCAAGAAGCCTGACAGCCTCGGCGAGTACATGGTCATGGCCGGTGGACAGGTCAGCCGGCGTGGTCAGCTGGTAGTCGTCCGGTGCCACGCCGATACCGTTCAGCATCTCGTGGTCGGCACCGAGTTCGTGGCCTGCCGGCAGGCCGAGGAAGCTGCCGTCGTCGAGCACGAAGCCGGCAGCCGGTCCGGCCACGACGCCGGCGGTGCGCGTGCCGACGATGCGGCCGAGGCGCAGGTCCTTCACCGCGCCGCTGAACGCATCGCACGCCGAAGCGCAGCCGCGGTCGGTCAGCACCACGAGCGGGATGCCCAGCAAAGGCACCGTGTCATCGGTGCGATGGGGGATGTCGCAGGTGTCCGGCGAGTCGCAGTCGAAGCTCCAGATCCCCTGATGCTTGAACGCGCCGAGCAGTCGGCTGACCTCCTCCACATCCCCGCCGCCGTTGCCACGAAGGTCAAGGACGAGGCCGTTCAGCGTGCCGCCGGCGCGCATCCGGGCGACGTCCGCCAACACCGTGTCAGCCGCGCCGGGAAGGAACGAGTGCAGCTGGACATCGGCGATGTGGTCGCTCAGCAGGCTGGCCGACACAGGTTGGTTCGCGGCGGCGCTCATCGGATAGAGCTCCGGCTTGAGCGTCACGGTCCAGCTGCGGCCGTCGGCCGGACGATGCACTTTCAGCTGCACTCGGTCGCTCTGCGGGTAGCGCTGGTCGAGCAGCGCCTCGACACCCGGGCTCGGCACGCCGTCGACGAACGGCGCCTGGCCGTCGACGCTGTCGATCACGTCGCCCGGCCGCAGCCCTTGCGCGGCGGCCGGACCGCCCAGGACCGCGCTGACGAACAGCGGCGGACGCGCCTCGGCCGGGGCGCCGCTGAGCAGCGGACCGGTAGGCGAGGTGACCAGTCCGATGCCGTATTGGTCTCCCGGCTGGAATCCGGGCGGCATGACCGGACGTGACCACCCGGCGTGGTTGTCATCGAGGGCTGCGATCATGCCCTGCATCGTTGCTGAGGCGACCTGCTGACGCAGGTTCGGATCTGTGGGCAGCTGGTCCACGATCTGTTGATAGATGGCGGCGAAGGCGGTCCAGTCCTGTTCACGGTTCCCGGTCAACGCGGGCGCGGTCGCGTCGGGCTGGTCGATGCCGAGGTGGTCCAGCGACTGTGTGAGACCGGCGAACGCGCCGTCGAGCAGCGGCCGGTCGTCCAGCGCGGCAGCGTTGTAGTAGTGGGCGAAGACGCAGTAGTAGGCCTGCTCGATCGTGGTCGCCGTGGTGGGGGTCAGGGGCGGCGGACCAGGCGCGGTCGGCGGTGCGCAGGGCGTCGGCGGGGCTGTGTCGGTGTGTGCCGATCCGACGCCGATCGCGGGCTGGCTGACGAGGGTTGCGGTCAGCATGGCGCAGGCGCTGACGATCGCGGCGTAGCGCAGTGGGCGAGGGATGGTCTTGGAACGAGACATGGATGAGTCCTGATTTCCCGGGTTCCTGTGGCCTGGCATGGGTTCTGGTCGTGGTGAGGAGGTCACGGGCAACGCAGCGGCGGAGGGAGGACCTGTGGCGTGACGACGACCGACTGCTCTTTTCGCAGTGCGCTGAGATCGATGAGGCCGCCCTGCAACCCGTCGCGCCGTTGAAGTTCGGCCCAATAGACCGGGTCGAGGTAGACCGCCGGGTCGGGGCGCGACATGGTCAATTCGTTGACCTGTCCCAGGTAGAGACCGGCGTCCACCAGCGCCCGGAGCGGTACGCCGCAGTCGATGTTGACCGGCTGGCCCGACGGTCCCGGAGCCAGCGCGGGGAAGAGGTTCCCGCCGTCGAGCGCGCCGAGCCAGGTGCCCGCTGTCGGTATGACGATGCCTCGCGGGTACCGGGCGAGGTGGGCACCCATGCCTCCGGGATCGCCGTCTGTCGGGATCAGGGTTGCTATGGAGAACACGGACTGACCGGTCTGCTGCTCGATGAGCGCTACGACACCGCTGGGACCCGGCGTGGAGCCGCTGCCGCCGCCGCTTTTCACGCTGTGCGTCACATGCCCCGCGCCGTAGCAGATCAGTGCCCTGTGTCCCTTGTCGAGCACCTCGCGTCCGACCAGGGCTGCGGCGAACGTATCCCGCTGGTTGCGCAGCGCGGTCACCTGGCTCGGCGTCGTGGTCGTCGGCCAGTCGATGGGTGAGTCGCCGAGGAGCACTCGGAGACGCTGCCCCGCCGGGCGCCGCCAGTTCACGGCGCGGACTAGCCGGAGGAGCTGCTCGTAGATCGGCTCGTCGCCGGTCGCGAGCGGTGAGTCGGTCGTGTTCCGCCAGATCGGGCGCAGCTCGGCGTTCTCCACCACGGCGCCGGAGACGAAGCAGTCCGCAGTGTCCTGATACAGCGAGTTGCCCCACTCGACGACCAGATCGTCGATGACTCCGGCCATCCGGTGGTCGGCGAGCAGATCCGCGAGGGCGTCGTAGTGCTCCTGCAAGCCGTGGAACTCGCCGAGGGCGACGAGGCGGTGCCGCCCGAAGGCGTCGAGGACCGTATCGGTCAGCCCTGCGGTCGCGGACGGAGTCGCCGGCCTGGCGCTGCCGGCGGCCTGCGCGTTCTGGACGATGCCCGCGACCGAGAGCGCGCCGATCCCGGCTGCGGCGCTCGAGACCAGAGCGCGCCGGGACATCGCCGGACGTCGCCGGGGATCATTGTTTGCTGTCATCGTTGGGGACACTCCTCGCCTGGCGAAAGGCGCGGCCCTGCGGCCGCTGCGGTCGCTCCAGGCCTATCGAGGAGCCGGTTGCGGCCCGGTGACACCGAGCCCGGCCAGCGCCATGTCACCGCCGTGCAACCATGGGCCGGGCAGGCTGGGGATCCCGACCGAGAACCTTGCGAGGAGACATGCGAGTCCTGGTGGTCGACGACGACGAGGAGCTGGCCGAGACGCTCGGCGTGGGTCTGCGGCGCCAGAGCATGGCCGTCGATGTTGCCTTCGACGGCCTGGACGGTCAGGAGAAGGCCCTGGTCAACCGGTACGACGTGATCGTGCTCGACCGCGACCTGCCGGGTCGGCACGGCGACGAGGTGTGCGCCGACTTGGTGGCGGCCGGCGTCGAGGGCCGCATCCTGATGCTCACCGCGGCTTCCGCAATCGATGACCGGGTCGACGGCTTGGCCCTGGGAGCCGACGACTACTTGCCGAAGCCGTTCGCGTTCGCGGAGCTCGTCGCGCGTATCAGGGCCCTGGGTCGGCGCGCGCACCCTGTCGTGGCGCCCTTGCTCTGCCGAGCAGGTTTGGAACTCGACGCCGCCCGGCACCGTGCGACCCGGGACCGGCGGCTGCTCGAGCTCGGCCCGAAGGAGTTCGGAGTCCTGGAACTGCTGCTCGCCGCGGACGGCCGGGTCGTCTCCACCGAGGAGCTCCTCGAACGGGTCTGGGACGACGCGACCGACCCGGTCACCACGGCCGTCAAAGTCACGATGAGCCGGCTGCGGCGCAAGCTCGGCGACCCTCCGGTCATCGAGACGGTCGCCCGGTTCGGCTACCGGATCTGAGCCGTGGACTTCAGGCCGCTGCGGACCGCCCGAGCCCGGCTGACGGCTCTGTTCGGGACCCTGTTCCTGGCCGCCGGCGCGGTGCTGCTCGGTATCGCGAACATCCTGGTGGACCGCTCCACGGACACTGCGGTGTATTCACCTCAGCCACAGCCGCCCGCGCCGACTGGGACCCTCTTCCAGTCGGATCGGATTCCGGCGCAGGGTCGCGACCTGCAAGCGCAACTGCGGCACCTGCACTCCTACGACGTGCACCAGTTCCTGATCCGCTCCGGGATCGCTTTGGGCGCCACCGCTTTGGTCGCCGTCGTGCTCGGGTACTTCGTGGCGGGCCGGGCGCTGCGTCCGGTACGGACGATCACCGTCAAGGCCAGGATGATCTCCGCGCACAACCTCCACGAACGCCTCGCGCTGGCCGGACCCGCCGACGAACTCAGGGAACTGGCACAGACCTTCGACGACCTCATGGACCGCCTGGAGCAGGCCTTCCATGCGCAGCGGCAGTTCATCGCCAACGCCTCGCACGAACTGCGCACCCCGCTGGCCCGGCAACGGGCGATCGCCGAAGTCGCGCTCGACGACCCGGACCCGACGATCGGCTCCCTGCGTGCGGCCCACGAACGGATCATCGCCGCCGGTGCCCATCAGGAGGCGATCATCGAAGCCCTGCTCGCGCTCGCGCGCGGCCAAGCCGGGACCGACCGGCACGACCGCATCGAACTCGCGGCCGTCGCGGACCAGGCGGTGGCCGCCTGTCGCGCCCGGACCTCGCTGCGCGCGCCGGACCGCATCGCGGTCCACACCAGCTTGGCGCCCGCGCCGGTCATCGGCGACGCGCGCCTGATCGAGCGCCTGGCCGTCAACCTGGTCGACAACGCTTTGCGCTACAACCTGGAGGGCGGGCAGGTATGGGTTAGCACGTACGTCGCCGACGGCCGGTCCGTCCTGACGGTGAGCAACACCGGCTCCCCGATCCCCGCGGACGCCATCGACCGCCTCCGCCAACCGTTCCGCCGCCTCGAAACCGATCGCGTCGGCCGCCGCGACGGGCTGGGGCTCGGGCTGTCCATCGTGCAGGCGGTCGCGGATGCCCACCGCGGCATCGTCGCCATCCGTCCTCGTCCTGAAGGCGGCCTCAGCATCGAAGTCGCTTTCCCGCTTTCCCCGGCTATCGGATGAGAAGCGCTTATTGCGCTTGGAGATCGGACAGCCGGGCCCGGGCCTGTTCGACAGCCCGCTGGTAGAGCGCGAAGGCTTGGGTGCGGTCGCCGAGCGAGGCGAGCACGGCCGCGTGGAAGTTCAGCGCCCGCTCACTGCCGCAACTCCCCGAGCCCCGCAATAAACTCTTCCAAATCCCGAGCCCGAACTGGTGCGGCCGGTGGCGCACCCCGGCGCGTCAAGTGTCGCGGCGGCATCCGACCGCGACCTGTGTGATCTAGTGGGTCTCATGGCAGGCAACCAGGCCGTGATCGCGGTCAGTGACGCGGACGTCGAGGAGCTTCGTACCCGGTTGAGGGGTACGCGTTGGGCTGAGGCTTGGCCGGTCGGCGGGTGGGAGGCCGGTGCGGATCCGGCGGAGCTGCGGCGGTTGGTCGCGTATTGGGCCGATGGTTATGACTGGCGGGTTCATGAGGACGCCATCAATGCCCTGCCCTCGTGCTTCGTCGATCTCGACGGGACGCCTGTGCACTACCTGCGGTATGACGGTGAGCGCCCGGATGCGCTGCCGATCGTCCTTACCAACGGCTGGCCGAGTTCCTTCCTGGAGCTCACCGGGCTTGCGGAGCGGTTGGCGGCGCCATCGCGATTCGGGGGTAGCGCTGCGGATGCCTTCACCGTGATCGTGCCCTCGCTGCCGGGGTTTGCTTTCTCGCCGCAGCGGCCGGCGCTCGGTGGTGCGGAGCAGACCCATGACCTGTGGCATCGGCTGATGCATGACGAACTCGGCTTCACGCGCTACGCGGCGCATGGTGGCGATTTGGGCGCCGGTGTCAGCTCGCGGCTTGCCGAGACCCACCCCGAGGCGGTGGTCGGCCTGCATCTGCTGGCCGTGGCCGCGCCGGCCGACTACGACCCCGCCGGGCTCAGTGCGCAGGAGCGCGCCTACCTGGACTCCATCGCGACCTGGCAGGCGCAGGAGGGCGGGTACCAGCACCAGCAGAGCACGCGTCCGCTCACCTTGAGCCAGGGCTTGTCCGACTCGCCCGCGGGTCTGCTCGCCTGGATCGTCGAGAAGTACCGCGCGTGGAGTGACTGCGGCGGCGACCTGTCCTCGCGCTTCACCGATGATTTCCTGCTGACCCAGGCATCGCTCTACTGGTTCACCGGCACGATCTCCACTTCCTTCCGTCCCTACTACGAGTACGCGCACGGTCTGACCCGGCGCGTGCAGCAGGTCGGCGTTCCCACGGCGCTCGCCTTGTTCCCCGCCGACCTGAGCCAGCCGCCGCGCAGTTGGGCCGAGCGCACGTACCGCGTCACGCGCTACACGCAGATGCCGCGGGGCGGCCATTTCCCCGCCCACGAAGAACCCGAGCTGCTGGCCCGGGACATCACCGAGTTCTTCCGCGCATACCGCTGAACGCTGGCACGAGGGTGGGGTGAGGCGCTCTCCTTACGTGTGGCTGGCCCACAGGGACGAGCCGGTGCACGTCGTGCGGCCGCTGTTGGTGTTGGTGTAGACGACCATGTTGCCGTCGGTCTGGAAGCAGACGTAGTCGGTGGGGTGTCCGTAGGTGCCGGTCGCCCACAGGGCCTTGGTGCCGTTGTAGATCACGAAATTGCCGTCGGGCTGGAAGACCATGGTCGTCGGCGAGCCGATCGCCGTGTGGCTGGACCACAGCGCGGTGTCGGCGGCGTTGTAGATCACGAGATTGCCGTCGCGCTGGTCGATGAACTGATAGCCGTTGACGCAGATGTTCTGGCCGGGTTCGAGGTACTTCCCACCATCGGCGACCTGGAAGTTGGACACGTTGACCGAGGAGTTGCTGGTGCAGGGGTAGCCGGTGACGACATGGGGCGCGGCCGCGCCGGTGGCGGAGGCCGAGGCGGGCGCGGTCCCGGCGACCAGCAGGCCCAGGGCGCCGAGGATCTGCGCGGTGCGTCGAGCCGGCCGGCTGGTGGTGATTCGCGTCAAGGGGTGCTCCTGGAGGTAGGGGCGGCGGGTCCGCCAACGAATCAGAGTACTGAATGATGAGCCCTGATTCACCCCTCGGGACGGGGCTGGGCAATCGGTCGAGAGTGAACCAGAATACTGATGAACCACTCGGTTCGAAGCAAGTGCGGAGCTCCCTGCAGGGAAGAGGTAGATGCACATGCACAGCCTCAAGGCATTCGCCGTAGCAGCAGCCGTGGCCGCGCTGGCCACGGTGGCGGTCGTCGGCACCGCGTCGGCGGCCGCCGCACCGGTCAGCGTCCTGACCTACGGTGCCCCGGGACCCGGCGGTCCCAACGTCGCGCCCGGCCAGGTCCTGACCGGCAACCTCCAGCCCGGTACCAAGGCCACGTTCCTCACCGCTCCCGGAGGCGGTGTGGGCACCTTCTGCTCGGTGTCGAACATCGGAGTGCAGGTTCTGGCCAATCCGACGGCGCCGGGGGTCGCGGTGAGCAAGCTGGCCGCTCTCGGTTTCGGCGGGTGCGTCTCCACCATCCCCGGATCGACGGTGTTGAGCGTGACGGAGAACAACCTGCCGAACAACAACGTCCTGTTCAACGACTCGGCCGGGTTCCCCGTGCAGTTCGTCCCGGCCGGTGCGCCGGTTCAGCTCACCATCGTGGAGTCCGTGCCCGGCGCCGTGCTCAACTGCGTGTGGCAGCCGGTGGGCAGCATCTATCAGGGGAACTACGCAAACCCCGGAAACCGGCTGATCGTCCTCAACCAGAAGATCCAGCTCATGAGCGGCCCTCCCGGACCGTGCGGCGGGACGCTCCAGTTCATGTCGTTCACCTACCAGCCGGTCGTGGACTCCAGCGTCCCCGGGAGCCCGCCGGTGTTCGTGAACTAGCCGGCGCTGGGCGCGCCGGGCTGCGCCGCGGTGGAAGTTTCGTGCTCTGCGACGCTCCGGCGCAGACCAGCGCGTCGAACGGACATCCGCGCCTTGACCGTCTCCGGGCCGGTGCCGAGCATCACTGGGTGAGGCCAGACCAGCTCGACCATCCCCCAGCCCAGGAGAGCTCGATGCGAAGACGACAAAGCCGGTTCCCACGCTCCTGGACGGCTGTCGCCGCGGCGGCGCTGTTCGTGGGCTCGGCCGCCGTGCCGCTGGCGGCGAGCGCCGGGCCCGCGAGCGCCGGGCCGGCGGCCGCCGCGGCCTCGACCGCCACGGTCGGGGTGAACGCCGGCCAGACGCTCGCCACCGTCCCGTCGACCGCCATCGGCACCAACGGTTCGGTCTACGACGCCGCGCTCACCGACGCCGCGGTCCCGGGCTTGCTGAAGAACGCCGGGACCGGTCTGATCCGGTTTCCCGGCGGGACGTCCTCGGACACCTACAACTGGAAGACCAACACCGATGTGAAGTCGGGCCTGGCCCAGTCGGTCGACTTCGACCAGTACGCGACGCTGCTCAGCCAGACCGGCGCCCAGGGCATGGTCACCGTCGACTACGGCACCGGCGACGCCGCCGGCGCGTCGCAGAGCCCTGCCGAGACCGGCGCGCAGTTCGCCGCGGACTGGGTCCGGTACGCCAACGTGACCCATCACGACGGCATCAAGTACTGGGAGATCGGCAACGAGATCTACGGCAACGGGACCTATGGCGCCAACTGGGAGCCGGACGACCACTGCGCGGCCGGCACGAATCCGACCAACTGCGGACCGGCGGTCTACGCCCAGAACGTCAAGGCCTACATCGCGGCGATGAAGGCCGTCGACCCGACGATCGTCGTCGGCGTGGTGCTGACCGCCCCGGGCAACTGGCCCGACGGCGTCACCAACGGCGGAAGCCCGCAGACCTGGAACCAGACGGTCATGTCGGCGCTGAACGGCCAGATCGGCTTCGCCGACGTGCACTGGTATCCGCAGAACCCGGGCAACGAGAGTGACAGCACCCTGCTGTCCGCCCCGTCGCAGATCCCGACGATGGTCTCCACGCTGCGTTCGCAACTGGGCCAGTGGGAGGGCTCCTCGACGGTGCCGATCATGATCACCGAGACCAACTCGGTGAGCTCCAACCCGGGCAAGCAGATCCTGAGCGTCGTCAACGCGCTGTACCTGACGCAGGACTACCTGGGCTGGATCCAGAACGGCGTCGCCAGCGTCGACTGGTGGCAGATCCACAACGGCATCGTGACCGGCGGCAACACCAGCTCCTCGCTGTACGGCACCGCCACCTACGGCGACTACGGCATGCTCTCCGACGGCAGCTGCGGCCTGGTCAACGGCTCCCGGGTCTGCGAGCCCGCAGCCGACACGCCGTTCCCCGCCTACTACGGCACGCAGCTGCTGAGCCAGTTCATCCATCCCGGCGACGCCCTGGTCTCGGCCTCCTCCAGCCAGAGCCTGCTGAAGTCCTACGCGGTCAAGGCCGCCGACGGCTCGCTGCGGGTCCTGCTGGTGAACGACGACCCGGCCACCAGCTACACCGTGGGCCTGAACTACACCGGCTTCACCCCGGCCTCCGGCGCCCCGTCGGTCGCGACCCTGGCGCCGCCCGGCACCGGCATCACCACCGCCGCCTCCGGCTCGGCGTCCTCGCAGACCATCGCGCCCTACAGCGCCGCGGTCGTCACGCTGAAGCCGGGCACCACGGTCACACCGCCCACCACCCCGGGCACCCCGACCGCCTCGAACGTCACGTCCACCGGGGCGACGCTGAGCTGGAGCGCCTCCACCAGCAGCACCGGCCTGGCCGGATACGACGTGGTCGCGGTCAACGGCAGCACCGAGACCGTCGTCGCCTCTCCGACCACCAACTCGGCGACCCTCACCGGCCTGACTCCATCCACCGCCTACACCTTCGCGGTGTATGCCCGCGACACTGCAGGAAACCGCTCGGCGCGCTCCGGCACGCTCGCGGTCACCACGAGCGCCGGCTCCACCGGCGCGTCCTGCAAGGTGACCTACGCGCCGAACGTCTGGGGCGGCGGGCTCACCGCCAACGTGACGGTCGCGAACACCGGCACGGCGGCCTGGTCCTCCTGGACCGTCGGCTTCGCCTTCCCCGGCGACGAGAAGGTCACCAACGGCTGGAACGCCACGGTCACCCAGTCCGGCGCCAACGTCACGGCGACGAACATGAGCTACAACGGCACCATCGCCCCGGGAGCCACCACCTCATTCGGGTTCCAGGGCACGTGGAGCGCCAGCAGCGCCTCGCCGACGGCGTTCACCGTCAACGGCAGCGCCTGCACCACCGGCTGATCCCATCAGCGCACTGACGCTCTAGTTCCACCGGCCGGCCGACTCGTTGAGTCGGCCGGCCGAATCGTTCTGGCTGCTCGTTCTGGCTGCGCGCTGGCGAGAACTCTCAGACGGTGCCGCTGCCGGGCACGATGCCGGTGGGCGCCGCCGGGTACTCGCCCGGCGCCGCGGGCGCCGGCTTCACGGGAGTGGAGGCGGCTTCCTCGTGCGCAGAACCGTGGAGCTTCTTGGTGAGTTCCGAGGTGGCGTCGGCGACCTTGGCGGTGACCGCCTTGGACGCGGTCTCGACCGTTCCCTTCAGGTTCTCGCGCAGATCGACGACGGCGGGCTGCTCGCTCACCTCGTGCGCCTTTTCCTTGATCAGCTCATACTTCTCGTGGCCGGCTCTGGTCCCTGCGACGTAGCCCACGGCCAAACCGGTGGCGAAAGTAAGTGCGCGCTTCATGAAGTCCTCCTGGTTTTGTCCTCAACTTCTCCCGCGCCTGATGACCAGCGTCAGCCGGGACAAACACAGAGTCTCGGCGTTCGTGCTGGCAGCGACCGTGTAGTGGCTGATGAAACGGCCATAAGCAGGCGATGGGACTGAGACGGAAGCACGACGTCAACCATCAGCGCGAGCCTGCCGAGGCAGTCGGCGCCACCGAAGCCACCGAGCCGGCTAACGCAGCCGAAGCAGCCGAGCCCGACGCCACCGAGCCGGCCAAGGCAGCCGAAGCCGCCGAAGCCGTCGAGCGCGGACCGGACTCGCCGACGGAGCTCCCGGCGCGCAGCTGGCTGGCGGTCCTCAGGCGGACCGCCGGCGAGTTCCGCGACGACGAACTGTCCGACCGCGCCGCTGCGCTGACCTATTACGGCGTCCTGGCGGTGTTCCCAGCGCTGCTGGTGGTCGTGTCGGTCCTCGGTCTCATCGGTCCCTCCGCCACCAACTCGCTCCTGGACAACATCCAGAAGCTCGCGCCGGGATCGGTGCGCGACCTGCTGCGCACCGCGGTGACCCAGGTGCGGTCCAGCCGCGGCGCCGGCGGGACGCTGGCGGTCGTGGGCCTGGCCGGAGCGCTGTGGTCGGCCTCGGGCTACGTCGCGGCGTTCATCCGGGCGTCCAACGTCGTGTACGACATGCGCGAGGGGCGGCCGGTGTGGAAGACCACGCCGCTGCGGGTCGGGCTGACGCTGCTGATGATGGCGCTGTTGCTGGCCAGCGCCGTGATCGTGGTGTTCACCGGCCCGCTGGCCCAGCGCGCCGGCGACCTGCTGGGCCTGGGCCACACCGCGCTGGTGGCCTGGTCGATCGCGAAGTGGCCGGTCCTGGTCGTGCTGGTGGCCTTCATGATCGCGCTGCTGTACTGGGCCGCGCCTAACGTCCGCGACCGCGGCTTCCGCTGGGTCTCGCCGGGCAGCCTGCTGGCGGTCGTGCTGTGGCTCATCCTGTCCGCCGGATTCGCCCTGTACGTGGCCAACTTCGCCTCCTACAACAAGACCTACGGCACCGTGGCCGGCGTGATCGTGTTCCTGGTGTGGCTGTGGCTGTCGAACCTGGCGATCCTGCTCGGGCTGGAGTTCGACGCCGAACTGGCCCGCGAACGCGCCATCGAGGGCGGCATGTCCGCACGGCACGAGCCGTACGTCCCGCCGCGCGACGCCAGGAAATGGCCAGACGAGGCAGACAACCAGTGAATCAGCATCAGGACGCCCGAGAGACGACCTCGTTTACCCCGCGATCAAGAGGACACAAGAGCCCTCCGGCCCTCAAACCGGGCTGAAGCTCCCGAGGCGCGGTCTCGACCACGTCTCATCACCCGGGGACCACCATGACCTTTCTGTTTGTTCCACCTGGCGTTTACCAACCGCGCAGCGACACCGACCTGCTGATCGACGCTCTGCGGAACGAGCGGCTGGGCAGGAATTGCCGGGTTCTGGATCTGGGTACCGGCAGCGGCGCGGTCGCCGTCGCGGCGGCACGGCGCGGGGCGCGGGTCACCGCGGTCGACATCTCCCGGCGCGCGGTCGCCACCACCTGGGTGAACGGTGTTCTGCACCGCCGATTCATCCGTGTCCGGCGCGGCGATTTCCTCGAGGCTCTCGGGCCCGGCCGCTTCGACGTGGTGGTTTCCAATCCGCCCTATGTGCCCTCTCAGGACCTGCCGGTCAAGGGATCGGCGCGGGCGTGGGACGCCGGTCCCACCGGACGGTACTGGCTGGACCGGATCTGTGCCGAAGCGCCGAAGGTGTTGAAACGCGGCGGGGTGTTGCTGCTCGTGCACTCTTCCCTGGCTGATGTGCAGGGCACGGTCCAGACGATGTCCCAGGCGGGGCTGACGGTGCAGACCGTGACCCGCGTGGCCGGAGGTCTGGGACCGATCACGAACTCGCGCGCGGGATGGCTGGAGCGCGAAGGCCTGCTCGCCGTCGGCGAGCGCATGGAGGAAATGGTGGTGATCCGCGGTGTCCGCACCTGAGCCGATCAGAGTGGAGATGGCCGAGCGCGCCGGACCCATCCTCGTCCAGGGCCCGGTCGAGATCCGTCTGGACGACGGCCGTACCATCGTGAGCCGCCGTCCCATGGTGGCCCTGTGCGCCTGCCGCCGCAGCCGCCGCTATCCCTTCTGCGATACCAGCCACCGACGCCGCTGCCCGGCGGCCTCCGAGGAGTGAGAAGCCGTCATGGGTATCAGCACACTGAATCCGGTCCGGCTCCCCGAGCCGCGGGGACCGATCACCGAGGCACTCACCGGCCGGCTCTTGCAGTCTCCGGACTCTGAAGTGAGCCTGCCGCCGGCGACCGGCGGTTGGTTGGACGAGGACCTGCAGCTCGCGCTTTACCTGTGCTACGAGCTGCACTATCGCGGCTTCGCCGATGTATCCGACGCATGGGAGTGGCAGCCAGGATTGCTCGCGGCGCGCGCTGATCTGGAGAAGGTCTTCCTGTCCGGAGTCGAGGACGAGTTGGGGCAGGTGCCGTCGGTCCAGGAACAGGTGGATTCGATGCTCGTGGAGCCCGTCCACGGGACCGGCGTCTCCTATTACCTGCTGGAGCAGGGCGAGCGCTGGCAGGCCCGCGAGTACCTGGCGCACCGTTCGCTCTACCACCTGAAGGAAGCCGATCCCCAGGCGTGGGTCATCCCTCGGCTGCACGGCGCGGCGCAGGCTGCGTTGGTGGCGGTGGAGTACGACGAGTACGGCGCCGGGCGTCCGGAGGCCGCGCATTCCCAGCTCTTCGCCCGGATGATGGCCGACTTCGATCTGGACGCGGACTACGGCGGCTACACCGACGCCGCCACCGCCCACAGCCTCGCGGTCGTGAACCTCATGTCCCTGTTCGGACTGCACCGCAGCCACCGCGGCGCGCTGGTCGGCCAGTTCGCGCGCGTCGAGATCACCTCCTCGCCCGGCTCTCGGCGCCTGGCGGAGGCTTTCGCCGCACTCGGCGCCGGCGCCGACGGCACCGCCTTCTACCGGGAGCACGTCGAAGCCGACGCCCTGCACGAGCAGCTCATCCGCCACGACGTCATCGACACGCTGCTGCGCGACGAGCCGCAGTTGGAGGCGGACATCGCCTTCGGTCTCGCGGCCAGCGCCCTGGTGGACGACCGCCTGGGCTCGCACGTCTTGGACTGTTGGAAGCAATCGCGCAGCTCGTTGCGCAAGCCGTTGCCGGACGCTCCTCCATCGCCTTGATCATGCAGAAGACCTCGCAGAAGACCTCGTACAAGACCGTGTAGAAGAGCGTGCAGAAGCCGCGCCGCAGGAGGCAGAGATGGCCGCGACTGTCCCGATCGACCAAGTACTCAGCATCGGTGTCGAAGAGGAATTCGTCCTCGCCGACGCCACCACCCGGGTGTCGGCGCCGCGGGCCGACGACGTCGTGGAGAAGGCGCGGCTGCGGCTGGGCGACAACGCTCAGCACGAATTCTTCGCCACACAGGTGGAGTTCACCACGCGGCCTCGCATGACCGCCGAGGAGGTGCGCGCCGAACTCGTCCGGGGACGCCAGGCCGGCGCGGCTGCCGCGGCGGACACCGGCTGCCTGCTGGTCGCCGGGGGCAGCGCCGTGCTGAACCGCTCGCCGCTGCCCGTCGCGCCGAACGCCCGCTACGAGACCATCGCGCGCCGCCACCTCGGCGGCATGCGCAGCGAGTCCAGCGGGTGCCACGTCCACGTCGGTACGCTGACGCGCGGCGACGCGCTGCTGCTGAGCAACCACCTGGGACCGTGGCTGCCGGCCCTGCAGGCGTTGTGCGTGAACTCGCCCTTCGCCGCCGGGGAGGACCGCCACTGCGCGAGCTGGCGCCACTTCGACATCCAGGCGCTGCCGACCGTCGGGCCGACGCCGATCCTGGACGAGCCGGCCTACGAGCGCACCGCGGACAGGCTGGTCGCTGACAGGACCCTGCTGGACCGCAAGATGATCTATTGGTACGCCCGGCCGTCCGAGCACTGTCCCACCTTGGAGATCCGGATCGCCGACGCCAACCCCGACCTCGACGTCGTCATGCTCTTCACGCTCCTGCTGCGCGGACTTGCGACGACGTTGCTGGCGGAGGCGCGGTACGGCCGTCCGTGGCCCAGTATGGACCGACGGTTGCTGACCGAGGCCCACCGCAGGGTCGCGGTGGACGGCCTGCCCGCCCTCACCACCGATCCCCGGACCGGGATGCTGATCTCGACGGCCGCACTGCTGGACCGACTGGTCGAGCGCAGCCGCCCGGGCCTGGCCGCCGCGGGTGACGAAGACCTCGTGGCAGCGCTGCTGGCCCGGTTCCACTCGCGCGGCACTCCTGCCGACCGGCAGCGTGCCGTGTATCGGGAGCGTGGACGTCTGGCCGATGTCGTGGACTGGCTCGCGGTGCGGCCGTAGCCCTCCTAGTACCGGAGGGCGCCGGCTCGGGCCGGCTCGGTCAGTCGCTGAGCAGCCGGAGAACGGCGTGTTCGGCGTCGCCCTGGATCGCCGGGACGCCTGGTGGTGTGTCGCGTCCGAGATCGGGCAGGGCGGTGGCGATGGTCTCGCCGTGCAGGAAGCGGTCGATCAAGCGGCTGTCGATGTAGGAGGCGCGGCATACGGCGGGTGTGTTGCCGAGGTATGCGGCGGTCTCGGCGACGGCGCGGGTGACCGCGCGGCGGCGTGCGGTCTGCGAGCTGTCGGCATGAGTGGACACGCTCAATGCCACTGCCGCGAAGACGGTGGCGTGCCAGGTGCGGAAGTCTTTGGCGGTGATCTCCATCCCGGAGATCTCGCGCAGGAAGTCGTTGACGTGCTGGCTGCGAATGGGTTGCCACCGGCTGTCCTCGTGGAAGGCGAGGAGTTGGTACCCGCCTCCTTTGCGCCGCAGCAGCCCGCGCAGGACAGCCACCACGCGCGGGTCGCTGATGTGCTCGGCCCGCTTCAGACCGCCTTTGGCGAGGTAGGAGAACTCTGCTTCGCCCTTGTGGATGCGGACATGTTTGCGGCGCAAAGTCGATAGCCCATACGAGCCGTTGGCCTGCGCGTACTGGTTATTGCCGATGCGAAAGACACCGACGTCCAGCAGCGCGACCGCCGCGCACAGCACGCGTTCGCGACCCAGTCCGTCACCGGCCAGGCCGTCGTCGACGATGGCGCGGATCTTCGGCAGGCGGCGGGCGAACTCCAGGGCGTGGTCGTGCTTGAGCCGGTCGCGACGCTCCCGCCATTGGGGGTGGTAAAGGTATTGGCGGCGTCCGGCATCGTCCACGCCAGTGGCTTGGATGTGGCCGTTGGGCCAGGGGCAGATCCAGACGTCCTCCCAGGCCGGCGGGATCACCAGTTCCTTGATCCGCTGCTTGGTGTCGGCGTCGACCGGCTCGCCCGCGGCGTCCACGTAGCGGAAGCCGCTGCCGTGCCGGATCCTGCGCAGGCCCGGATCCAGCGTCCGGCTGTGGCGTAGACGTGTCATGACCAGCTCCCACCTCACTCATCTCGCCTCGCCTGTCCCCGAACGAGCGGCCTCACGGCGCGGGGGATGCTGCTGCCCTCATCTCGGCGAGCGAAACCACTTCCTCGGGCGGGGTTTGGTTACACGAGTAAACTGTGTGGACTAAAATGACGCGCGACAGATCGAATGCATGTGCGGGGTCAGAGCAGCTGGAGGGCGTGCGATGCCGGAGTTCTCCTACCGGGTCCGCGAGCAGGACCGGGTCAGCGTGGTCGAGGTGTCCGGGGACGTGGACATGTCCGTGGCCGGGCAGCTCAGCGACGTGCTGGAGCCGCTGGTGGCGGACAGGGACGTGGTCCTGGACTGCACGGGCGTGACGTTCTTCGACTCCATGGGCCTGCGGGTGGCCGTGAACGCGTTGAACCAGGCCGCGCAGGCCGGTACAGCGTTCTCGCTGGTGCCCTCGCAGACGGTCGCGCGAGTATTGGAGCTGGCCGGGGTGACGTCCATCTTCGTCATCCACGACAGTGCTCCGACGTCTGCTTAAGGGCTCAGGGCTCAGGGCTAAGGACGTCCACGGCCAGTCTGGCCCAGACAGACTTGCCGTTCCGGCGCTTCTCGACGCCCCATGCCTGCGCCAGCCGTCCGACGATCACCAGACCGACCCCGCCCGGCACAGAGGCCTCGGACGAACCGACGCGGGGTACCCGGTCCGCCGCGCCGTCGGCCACTTCGATGGTGATCTCCGACACAGCTTTCAGGAGGCGCACCGTCAGCTCGGTGCCGGCGTGGCGCACCGCGTTGGTGACCAGTTCGCTGGTGATCAGGACCGCGGGCTCCTCCCAGCTCCCCAGCTGCCACGCCGAAAGCGTCTCGACGACGAAGTCTCGGGCCAGCTGCGGCGCTGAGGAATGCGGATCCAAATCCAGGCTTCGTTCGACCCACCCGTCTCCGCTCACCGGTTCGCCACCTCCCTTCGCTCCTTAATGCAGGACGCACTGCTCGGTGACTTGGCCGGACAGCACAATACTGCGTACGCCGCGCTGCCACGGACGCTGTTCTGTGCTGCGAGTGCGCGCACTTTCCCCACGTTTGTCACCGACGGTACAGGGCACCAGGGTCGGGTCGCGGGGTGATCAAGAAGCGACTGTCCCGCGGAACGAGACAATCTGCTCGAAGGATGGAACCCGGAGGCACGTCATGAGTGAGCACACCTTGCAGGGCAAGCACATCGCGTTCCTGTTCACCGACGGTGTCGAGGAATCCGAGCTCACCGAACCGCTCAAGGCGGTCAAGGACGCCGGCGGCACCCCGACTCTGGTCTCGCTGGAGGTCGGCGAGATCCAGATGATGCAGCACGACGAGAAGGGCGGCACGATCCGCTCCGACACCGAGGCCTCGGCTGCCGATCCCTCCGGATTCGACGGCCTCGTGATCCCCGGCGGCGTCGCCAACCCCGACCGGTTGCGCACCGACGCGCCCAGCGTCCGCTTCGTGCAGGCCTTCTTCGAGGCGGACAAGCCGGTCGGCGTCATCTGCCACGGCCCGTGGATGCTGGCCGAGGCCGACGTGGTCCGCGGCCGCACCGTCACCTCCTGGCCCAGCCTGCGCACCGACCTGCAGAACGCCGGTGCCACCTGGGTGGACCAGGAAGTATGCGTCGACGGCACCCTCGTGACCAGCCGCAACCCGGACGACCTCCCGGCCTTCTGTGCCGAGCTGGTCAAGCAGTTCGCCGGCAGCGGAGCGCGCTAGGCCACATACCGCACACGCTTCACAAGGGACTTCCCCGTAACGCTTCAGCGATAGCCGGTGCAGCCGTTCGCCTCGACCCTGGCCCACCACGTCCCGTCAGCGATCTGGCCGTCGGAGACCAGGAAGTAGGGCCGCTTGCAGCCGGTGTAGTCGGCGTTCATCTGGGCGCCGGCGGTGGCCTGCGCGTCGGCGAGAGTCGGGCCGTAGCCGTCCTCGATACCGATGAACGTCGCGGGACGCACAGCTGCGGAAGCCGTCGTCGCGCCCGCGGCACCGGTCAGGGAAACTGTGACGGCGACCGCCGCCAGGACCGCGCGTCGCCGAGTGGGCCGAATGCTCATGGACAACCTCCTGGACGTCATACGAGGGGTGGCACCGCCCACGATGACACCACGTCGGACCCTTAACAAGGGCCCTGATTCACTAGGGAGAATCCCATGAGCACCGCCATCGGCTATGAGTTCCCGACGGCCGGCTGGCTGGATCCGTTCGACATCGACGAGCCTCGTGCACAGTGGATCTTCGTCAACCAGGACAGAATCAGCCGCGCCTGGGTCGCCCCCACCGACCAGGACAGCGGCTGGGGCTTCGCAGCAGACGAGTCCCTGTACAGCGTCTTCAACAACCCGCGGTCCTGCCTGCACTGCCTGGAGAAGTCAGCAGTCGTCTCCGGCGGACAGGTGCTGCGCGAGTGGTCCCCGACCGCGCGTCAGCACCAGACCGACCCAACGTCATGTGCCAAGTACAACGGCCAATACGTCGTGTATGCCCAGGCGCAGCAGAGCCTGCCCATCCACGAGACGGCCAAATACGCCGACTACGACACAGCATTGGCCGAAGCGCTCACCGCCGAAGCACCCGCCGGCAAAATCATGATCGCGCGGGTCATCCACGGCGAATCCCTGTGGTAGGCAGAGCTTGTGATTTTGCAGCGTTAGTCGACGAGCAGGAACAAGTTCTGGATCTCCTGCTTGTTCGGGTCGGGTTCCAGGGACGGATCGGTCAGCAGCTCTTCGAGTCGGCCGGCCCACTTGGAGCCGGCGTCTGTTTCGGAGCGCTCCAGGACGAGTCCTTGGGCGTCGGCCCAGTCGAACAGGGCCGCGATCCCGGCGATGTGCTCGTCGGGTGAACCGACGGTGGTGAGGGCGAGGTAGCGTCCGGCTGGCAGCGTTCCGCAGTGGACGGTGTCGTCGGGCGTTGTGCCGTCGGCGATGGGGACTCCCGCCTCGACCTGTAGTTCCCGCTCCATGTCGATGATGTTGAGCTTGAGGAATGGGGGTCCGTCCGGGGCGAGTCCGCGGGCGTCGAGCCAGGCGAACAGCTGCGGGATGTGGGCGGTTGCCTGGTCGAAGGTCTGCATCGTGATCGTCTGCGTGATCCCGATGTAAGGCTGCTCGGTGCGGTGCAGGATGACGGGTTCGATAGGCATGGGCGGGCTCCTGAGCGCGACGGATGAGATCGGATCTTGGCACTCTACGATCACCGACTGACAACTCGGCCGGGTGCCCGGCGCCAGGCGGGCACTGTGCCAGTGCGGATGGCTGGGACCGAGCTGGCCCAAAGGTCGGATCAGCGGCCTCATCAGACCTCGAATCGCCACCGATTCGCCACCGATCCGCGACTGATTCAAGCATGCTGAATCTGGCGTCTTCCATCTCCTCAGAGAGCTGCGTCCCCGCTTTTCGGGTGGCGCGACCCCTTGCGCGAGCCCTGTGGCGGGAGTAAGTATCCCAAGCGATACATCTGATGAATCGGCATCGGAGCGTGTCCGCAGGGTCGGCGCAGACCGTCTGGCCGACGGCTCGACGAAAGGATGGACCATGGGTTTGTCCATACTGGGAAGACGGCTGACGGCCTGGACGGGCACCGCGGCGTTGACGGCCGCGGTCGCGGTGTCGGCGGCTGCGCAGACGTCGGCCGCGACCGCCGTGACGTTCTACGCCTCGCCGAGCGGCAGTGGTTCTGCCTGCTCGCAGGCCGCGCCGTGCTCGTTGTCGGGCGCGCAGGGCGCCGTTCGATCGCAGTTGGCTGCGACGCCGGGCGCCGACGTGACCGTGCTGGTGCAGGACGGCACGTACCGGCTGGCCGCCACATGGGCCTTCGGTGCGGCGGATTCGGGAAGCGCCGGGCATCCGGTGGTGTGGCAGGCCGCGCCGGGGGCGCATCCGGTGATCTCGGGGGCGTCTCAGGTCACTGGCTGGACTCAGGTGGGGACGTCCGGGGTGTGGTCGGCCGTGGTTCCGGCAGGTAGTGCCAGTCGGCAGCTGTACGTCAGCGGAGCCGAGGCGCCGATCGCGATGTCCACGCCGTCCGCCTTGGGGTTCGCCGGCGGTTGGAGTGGCACGTCGACCGGCTATTCGATCGGCGGCGACGCCGCGGCGTCGGCTTGGTTCGGCGCGCTGAGCGCGGCCCAGGTCGCCGGGGTGGAGTTCGACTACCCGGGCGGCAACGGAGCGTGGACCGAGTCCCGGTGCAGGGTGGCGAGCTACTCGGCCACCGCGAAGACGCTGACGATGGCCCAGCCGTGTTGGACCGACACGACCGCGCGCGCCTCGTTCAGCCAGGGCAGCGGCGGACTGCCGTCGATGTCGACCGGCACCATGCCGACGCTGATCGAGGATGCCAGGGCTCTGATCCACCCCGGGCAGTGGTTCCTCGACTCGGCCGCGAACACCCTCTACTACCAGCCCGCCACCGGACAGCAGATGAGCGCGCTGGACGTCGAGCTGCCGCGGTTGGAGTCCCTGCTGCAAGGAGCCGGCACGCTGGCCAAGCCGCTGCACGACGTGACGTTCCGCGGTCTGCAGTTCTCCTACGCCACCTGGAACGCGCCCTCGGCTGCCTCCGGCTTCGCCGACGTGCAGAGCAACCTGCGGATGACCGGGGCGAAAAACCAGGGCATGTGCACCTTCTCCTCACCGGCCGGGACTTGCCCTTGGGGCGCGCTGACCCAGCCGACGGCGAACGTGGCGTTCACCGCCTCGAACAACGTCACGCTCACCGGGAACCGGTTCGCCGAGCTCGGCGGCGCCGGGCTGAGCGTGATGTACGGGTCGGCGAACACCCTCATCCAGGGCAACGAGTTCACGGACATCGCCTCGACGGCGATTCTGCTCGGCTGTACCTACGATCCGCTGCCGACCGACGCGTCGGAGTCCGCGGGCATCAAGCAGAACTGCACACCGAACGGCTCCGCGGTCAGCGCGGACGTGATCGGGACCAACGAGATCCTCACCGGCACCACCGTTTCGGACAACATCGTCCACCACATCGGCACCGACTACTCCTCAGCCTGCGGCATCACGCTGTTGTTCTCGCGCGGCACCACCATCACCCACAACGACCTGTACGACCTGCCCTATACCGGCATCACCGCCGGCGTCATCCAAGGACACGTCGACCAGGCCAGCGCGCCGCAGAACTCGACCAACATCAACGAGAACAACACCCTGAGCGACAACGTCTTCCACAACTACCTGTCGGTGCGCAGCGACGGCGGCGCGATCTACGCCGAAGGGCATCAGACGCAGTACGTCTACCAAAGCGGCGGCACGACGATCGACCCGGTCCAGACCCTGGCCCATGGTCTCCAGGTGACCGGCAACATCGCTTATCACGGCCCGACGACCAACTTCACCTACTACGACGACGCGGGCTCGGAGTGGATCAACTGGCAGGGCAACGTCGCCTTCGGCGCGGGCTCGGCGTCGCAGGGCGGCTGTAGCCCGACCGGCCATTTCTGGATCGTCGGCAACTACTTCTCCAACCAGACGCAGTACTACCCGTGCAACGCGCCGGTCGATTCCAACGTCAGCGGTACGACCACCATTTCCGCCACGCCGGCGCCGGGCGACGTTCCCAACGGCCTGTTCAGCGCGGCCGGTGTGCGGGCTGCCAACTCGGCACTGGCCGTCGCCGCCGGCCCGAAGATCTACTACGCCTCGCCGACCACGAGCACGAGCACGCAGGTGCTCATCGGCGGCGAAGGATTCAGCTCCAGCACGCCGGTATTCGTGGGCTCGACGCAGGTCAGCGGCGTCCAGTACCTGTCCGGCGGCTTCCTGATCGTGCCCGTCCCGGCCGGAACCCCGTCCTCCCAGATCTCCGTCGGCGCGCCCGCCGGCACGAGCCGGCTCAACGACACCGATCCGTCGATCACCTACAGCGGCTTCAGCTACTCGTCGAACCGCGGTCTCGGCGACTACGACGACGATCTGCACTACGCCACGGCGAACGGCTCCACGGCGAAGTTCTCGTTCTCCGGAACCGGCGTCCAGGTCTTCGGCGAGCAGAACACGGACCAGGGCAACATCGGAATCAGCATCGACGGCGGTACCCAGCAGACCGTCAGCACCGTTCCCGCTGACGGGCAGCGTCACTCCAACGTGGTCGTGTATGCCGCCAGCGGGCTCGCGGCCGGGAGTCACACGATCGTGGTGACGAAGCTTTCCGGCCAGTACGCCACGCTCGACGGCTTCCAAGCGCTGAACTCGCGCCTCAACGACACTGACCCGTCGATCGCCTACAGCAGCTTCAGCTATGCGGCGAACCGTGGCTTCGGCGACTATGACGACGACGTGCACTACGCCACGGCGAACGGCTCCACGGCGAAGCTGTCGTTCTCCGGAACCGGCGTCCAGGTCTTCGGCGAGCAATACACGGACCAGGGCAACATCGGAATCAGCATCGACGGTGGCACTCAACAGACGGTCAGCACAGTGCCGGCCGACGGCCAGCGCCATGCGAACGTCGTCGTATACGCGGCGACCGGACTCGCTCGCGGGAGCCACACCGTTGTCGTGACGAAACTGTCCGGGCAGTACACGACCCTCGACGGCTTCGTCATCATTCAGTAGCCGGCCCGGTCAACGACTGCGGCGTTGGAGCAACACTCTTTCCGCCGCAGTCTCACTTCCGCGGAAATAGGCGGTCACGGTGCAGACGTACGGGGACTCGCCGGTTTCGACCTCGTAGTGCATCGGCCGTGCGCTGTCCCAGTGAATGCGCACGCCCTCACGTCCCGGACCGAGCAGCTCGTCGAGCGCGGCTCTGCTCGGTCCGCCTGTGAACTCCTCCTGATCGGCGTCGGTCTCGCCGGTGCAGAGCCGGTACGCGCGGTCGGCGACGAAGATCGCGTCGACCCGGCCGCGCCTGGCCTGCTCGGCACCGGCGATGCGCAGAAGGTCGGGGGTGGGCTTCGGTCGGCTCCAGGCTGCGGGCCAGTCGTCGAGATCGACGGCTTCGCGGCCGTCCGCGATGAGTGTGTAGAGCGGTTCGGCGGGGAAGTCGTTGACGCGGATCCGTAGCTGTTGTCCGTCGTAGACGGCTGCGAACGGGAATTCGCCGTCGTCGGTGCGTTCCCACGCGAGCGTCTCGGCGGTGAGGTCGACGACCGGCTCCATCGCCACGATCAGGTTGGCGCTGGTGGCGACATAGACCCGGTACTCCAGTCCCGGGCCGATGTGCCAGAACCGTACGGGGAGGTGGAACGACTGTCCGTTGATGCTCAGCCACCAGCCTGCTCTGCCACGCAAGCCCACCTTTACCGGACCGACGTGACAGGCGACCTCGCTCTCACGCTCACCTTCACCCTCGGCTGTCGCCCGCCGCAGTCGCCGTATGTGGGCGACGCCGGCCGCCAGCAGTCCGGCCGCCACGAGGCCCGCCGTGATCAGCTGCGCGGCGTTGAACGGCCGCGCGGCCACCGACCAAAGGATCCCGGCCAATACCGCGAGACCCGCGAGCACGAGCGCCGCCGTTGCCCACTCCTGTCGCCGGATCCGCGCCAGTTGCCGGCCGCCTAGCCGTCCGCCGCGGTTGGCCGCGAGGTCGTCGGGTCCGATCCGGAAAGCACGCAGGAGCTCAGCCCGATGCGCCTCGGCCGACATAGCCATGGACTCCACATCTCGACTTGTCCAGTGCCGTGACACCCCGGCGCTCCCTGCTCAGATATGGGGGAAGGTACCGCGGCCGACCACCACGATCTCACACGCCGGGAGCAGGCGCTGCACCTCGGCCAGGCCCGCAACCGTGAACCGGCACTCGTCCACCTCGTCCGAGATGACAATCGTGTCCAGACACCGGTGCCGCTCAGCCAACCCGCGCAGCCCCTCGTCACTGATGTCGAGCCGCCGCAGGTTGACCGTCTCCAACGCCCCCATCGGCGCCAGCAGCCGCAACCCGGCATCGGTGACCCGGGTCTCCTTGATCCGCAGGTGGCGCATGTCAGTCAGGCCACTGAGATGTCGCACACCGGCATCGGTGATGTCAGTGGTACTCACATCCAGATCCTGCAGCCCGACCAGGCGGCCCACCGCCTCCAGATCATCGTCGCCAATGGCCGCCGTATTGAGATTCAGCGCCCGAAGACGAGGCATCCCGGCAAGCGCAACAAGATCCTCACGCGTCACCCTGTCGTCCGCGTACACCCTCTCCGCGCCGACGTCGAAGAACCGCCCCGCGAACCGAATCATCTCGGCACGGTATCAGCGCGGCAGCGGCCGCTTCTCGTGTGATTTGGTGTAACCCCCTTCGTATCTCTTCGTGGATCGCCGCACGCCAGGGCGACCGGTCCCATCCACTCCGGGAACGAAGGACAGAGATGCCACTCAACCAGCTCACGTCCAACCGCAAGCTCTGGGTACGCTCCGCCGCGATGGCTGCGGCCGGCGTTGGTGCCCTGACGCTCATGACCGCCCCGTCGTCGCACGCGATTCTGCCGCCGCCGAGTCCGCAGGTGCTGATGGTCCGCGACTACATCGACGGGAACACCATCCTCGGCCAGCACTACATCACTCCGTGCCCCGGCGCCCCGCTGCCCCCGGACTGGGGCGTGCAAAGCGGGACCTCGAAGGTCGTCCCGCTGCCCTGTGCCCCAGCCGGCGACCCCTCGCCGTCCAACCCGTTCCCGACCGACGGGAACCCCACGCTTCCGGGCGCGGGCTTCTAGGGACTTTGCTTCCGCGCCCCGGTCGGTGTCCGCCGACCGGGGCGTTCGCTGGTGCGGGTGTCAGTTGTCGAAGTGCCACTGCTCGTACTGGGCGCCGACGTCGCAGGGCCAGGTGCGCGGCGCGGTCCCGTTCGCCACGCTGTCGGTGCTCAGGCACAGCCCGCTCTCGACGTTCTGCCAGACCGAGTAGCCGCCGCTGGTCTGGCCGTGCGGGACGCTCGTGAAGATGATGTTCCACTGTTGTGAGGTCGACCCGAGGCAGAACAGCATGACCAGCGGTCCCGGGCCGTTGGGGTAGGGCGTGGTGATGCACGATCCGGTGTTCTGGTTGACGAGGCTGAAGCTGTTGGTCGAGGCGTTGAACTCCGGGAACCACTTCTGCTCGGCTCCGCCGGTGCAGTTCCACATCTGGATCTTGTCGGCGTTCTCGGTCGCGTTGTCGAGGCAGTGGGTGGATCCGTTGACCCGGATGGACGTGAAGCCGGTGGCGTGCGCCGCCCCGCCGGAGACGACCATGGCCGGCACCGCCATGACCGCCGAGGACGCGAACAGGGCCGCCCGCTTGACGAACTTTCGCATGTTCTTCCCTTGCTGGGATGGGAGTATCAAAGACCTCTGATGACCGCTGATGACGAATCAGAAGTCGAAGGCCTTCCTTCGCGGACCAGCTTGAGCGGACGGGCGTCAAGGTGTCGTGCCGTGTTCCGGTCAGTGGAACCGGCCGGCCGGACCTGCGCCGCGATGTGGGGCGGCACGGAGCCCGTGCTTCGCCATCACATCAGCCTGATTCTTCTTCCAGCCTCTTGCTGAGGCTGTGGGCGAGAGTCGCGGCGTGGTCGAACGGTTCGGTGGCTTGGGAGGCGATGTTCCGCAGGATCCTGAGTGCCTCAGGCCCGTGGCCTTCGAGGTAGGACAGGGAACTGGCGGCGTTGGCCCGCTGGTCTCGATCGAGGTGGTGGTCACGGGCCATGCGGACAAGCAGGTCGGCGGCTGTGGCCCGGTACTTCTCGTGCTGGCCGAGCGCCTGGGCGGCCTTGAGGCGTTGGTGCACGCCGACGGTGCCGTCGGCGTTCTGGGCGATGCGCAGGAGTCGGCCGGCGCCGACGTCGAGCTGTCCCGGGATCCGTGCCAGGAGTTCGGCGGCTTCGGCCCGACTCGGCCGTTCGTAGTCTTCGCCGTGACCGAGCCGAACGTCGTCGGCCAGCCGGGCGAGCGCTTCCACGGCCGTCGTCTCGTGGCCGTCCACCGCGCTCAGGGCGCCGGCGGCGCGGACCCGCGCCTGGCTCGGAAACCCGTCTTGTTCGGCGAAGGCTCGCAGCAGCGCCGCGCCGGTGTCCGCCTGCCCCTCGATCGAGGCGAGCAGGACAGCTGCCTCGACCCGCTGACCCGCGTCGAAGGCGGGATCGTCGATGAGCTGGGAAAGCAGCCCGACGCCGACTTCGCCGTGGCCGACGGAGGTCGAGCAGCGCGCCGCGAACAGGCGGCTCGCATCGGTGAGCGCGGGATCGGCGACGAACCGGGTGAGTAGGCCGATTCCCGTCGCCTCGTGGCCGGGGATCTTCGCGAGGCTTCGCGCGGAGGTCGCACGCGTCGCGTCACCAGTTTTGCGGTCGGAGGCGAGGCTGACGAGAAGGGCCGCGGCCTGTTCCGACCGGCCTTCGATAGCGGCCAGCCGGACGGCCGCGAACTCGCGCGCGGAGGCTGATGCCTTCTGGTCGGCGGCGAGTCCGGCGAGCAGCACGGCACCGACACCGTCCTGCGCCGGTAGATCAGCAAGGGCGGCGCACGCCAACGCCCGAACCCAGCCGCCGCCACTGGGATAGCCGCGCCGCTTGCGTTTGCGCTTCGGCCATGGACGCCACCGAAGCCGCGCTTCCCCGATGCCGCCCACGCTGGCGAGCTCCGTGAGCAGCCGGACGCCTTGCTCGTGACGTCCGTCGAGATCGGCGAGCTCGCGCGCGGCTGCCACTCGGCGATGAGGCTCGGCGGCCTCGTCTTCGGCCACGCGCAAGAGCTGCGCCGCATCACGCGGCGAGGCTTCGTTACCCGCTTCCTGCACCGGATTCCCCGCAGTCGGTCTTCACCTGATCGCGTCCTGAGCGGACTGCTTCATCATCAGGGCTCGGCTAGCGCCGAGCAAGGCCGACTGCCGGGCCTAAGCACTCCTCTACCGGACCGTGCACGGGGAAGGGCCCGGCAGGGCGGCGACCGTCGCCGTACTGCCGAGCCCAGAGGGGTTGAGGCCTCAGCGCCGCATCAGGATCAGGTGTTGTTCGCCAGGGCCAGAAGCCGCGCGCTGCCGCCGTTGAACCGGTCCCGGTCCACCGCGCCGGAGATGCCGCTCACCGACCCCGAGTTTGTGTACTGCCATATCGTGGCGTAGGGGAAGCCGGCGGGGATCGTCGGGTTGGCCGCGGACGTCCAGTCCGCCACGAACAGCGGGCTCTTGGCGGACATGCCGCTCCAGCTGCCGGTGCACGTGTTCCACCAGCTCGGGCTGGTGTAGATGACGACGTCGCGCGTGGTCTTCGCCTTGTACTCGTTGTAGAAGGCGAGGATCCAGTTGCGCATCGAGGTCGTCGACAAGCCGTAGCACCCGCCCTCGAGGTCCAGCATGCCCGGCAGAGTCAGGTTGTCCTTCGACCAGGCGCCGCCGTGGGCCGCGAAGTAGTCCGCCTGCGCGCCGCCGCTGGAGGAGCCCGGCTGCGCGAAGTGGTACGCGCCGCGGATGACCTTGGCGTTGTACGCGTGCAGGTAGTTCGCGCTGAACTGCGGGTCCGTGTACGTGGTGCCCTCGGTCGCCTTGATGTAGGCGAAGGAGATCCCCGCCGACTTCACCGACGACCAGTTGATCGTCCCCTGGTAGTGCGAGACGTCGATGCCTGCCGGGCTCCAGGTCGCGTCGGGCGTCACGGCCGCGGCCGTGACCTGCCGGGTGTCCGGTGTGAACTGCTTGGCGTCCTGCACGTAGCCGACGCCCATGTAACCGTCGCCGAGCGGGATGGTGCTGCCCGCCGGCAGAGCCCGGGACGCGGCGGTCGCGGGCCCGGTCGCCGCGAGGGCGAGACCGGCGGCCAGGACGCCGGCCGTCAGCAACCGCGTGTGCCCGGCCATGATCTTGTGGATTCGGGATGACACAGCTCGTCTCCTGCACTTCGTGGGGTGGGGGGAGCGTGGGGTGAGCATGGGGTGCGCGTGAGCGGAGGCTGGGCCTCCGGAATCAGGCCTCTGACTCAGTAGGTATTGAATGCAGAAGCCGCCACCGCGTCAAGACCTGAACAAGGATCTGGACAAGGATCTGGACAAGGATCAAGTACCGCGACTCGATCCGCCCCGGGCCGGCTTCGCCCCCGAGGATCGAGCCTTCCTAGCGGCACCGCTGTGACTCCCGCTGCGGCACCGGACCTCCCAAGGTCCCTCCATCTCGTCAGACGCCGAGGGGAAATCGCAGGTCGGCCGCCATCCCATCCCGCGCGTCCGTCACTACGCCGCGAGCCGGCGCGTTCGGCTCCCACCGCCGACAAGACTTGCTGTGCCCCGGCCACACGGCCGCGGCACGGCCTGGTGTCCGTGCGCACTTGATTCGCGTACCGGCACCGAGCGATGGAGGTATTCATGTTCCGTACCAGATTGGTTCAGACGGCCGGCGTCCTCGTCGGTGTCGTGGCTCTGACAGCGATGGTCTCCAGCTCGGCATCGGCGAGCGGCACGGTGACACTCCACTCCAAGGCGACGGGTCGCTGCTTGGACAGCAACACCTCGGGCACGGCCTACGCGATCGCGTGCAACGGCGGCACCTACCAGAGCTGGATCATGGGCTCGTTCGGCGGGAACGACCAATACCTCCAGGACTCCCAGACCGGCCGATGCCTGACCACCGGGACACAGGCCAACAGCAACCTCGTCTACATGAAGACCGTGACCCCGTGTGCCGACAACGCGGTGAACTTCCTCGTCGTCGCCAACTCCGACGGCACCAAGACCTTCAAGGCCGGTACCTGGTGCCTGGACAGCAACACCAACGGGGAGGGGAACAACGTAGGCGCGATCTACATAGACCCCTGCAACGGCGGGAACTACCAGAGGTTCACCGTCAAGTAGAGCCGTAGGCGCGGCGCGGGACCCGAGCGGTGTGTCAGACCCCGGTCCGCAGAGCAGGGATCAGGATGCTGTCGCAGCGGAGCAGTCGGGGACGCCGCTGGGCGACGTGATGCACGCCTTCAGCGCGGTACCGGAGCCAGCCACGAAGACCATTGGCGTATAAGTGAAACCGCTGGTGTATCGGGGGTCGGAGACGCGGACGCTCTCGGTCGGCTGACCGGGCGCGGCCACTGTGAGAGTGTCGCCGATTTGGGTGTTCCAGAAGCTCGCCCAAGCGGCTCGGCACCGGGGGTTGTAGAGGATCTCCACGCCGACGCCGCTTGCAGTCTGCTCGCGGTGCAGCGGCAGGCCCTGAACTCCGCACAGCGTCATCTGGGGGTCCTGTCCGGTGCAGGCCGCGCCTTGGCAGGTGGGATCGCAGGATCCGCTAGTACAGATCACAGAGAACCGGCCGTTCAACACTTTGCTGGTGGTGCCGCCGGTAACGCCGGTGCCGTGGAGGAGGCGGACGCCGGCGACGCCGAGGACGGCCGCAACGACTGTCGCGACAAGGATCATCGCGACGGCAACCCGGGCCCGCCTTTCACGGGGGAAGGCGGGCCCGGTCTCGGGCTTGGTCTCGGTCCGGGTCTCTGGCGTTGCGCTCTCTGCGGGTCGCGCGGAGTTCGGAGAATTCGTTGTCTCCGTTGGCTCTGTCGCCTTGGTCGCCTTGGTCGTCTCCGGCGGCTCGGTCCCACCGGGCCCGGCCATGACCGCGGCGCGTCTCCGGGTCGCGGACTCGGCCAGTTCCCACAGCGCTCGCAGCCTCGGCTCCTGCTCCCCGGCCAGGCGCCCCAGCTCCTGGACCGCCGGCCAGGGCGCCAGGACCTTCGCCGTCAGATAGCGCTGCCACGCCGATTTGCTGTACGGCGTCTGTTCGCTGAGCGCGGTGAAGCTCAGGCCGGTCTGTTCGCGCAGCCGGCGCAGTTCGGCGGCGAGCCTCGTGACCTCGCCGGGGATGTCGGGTTGCGGAGCGGTCATGCGCGCAGAGCCGCCCACGTCTTCGGCCCGACCTGACCGTCGACGTCCAACTGGTCTGCCTTCTGCGCCTTGATCACGGCGAGTTCGGTGAGCGGGCCGAAGTTGCCGTCGATACCGCCCGGCGAGAAGCCCGCACGTTGCAGCAGGCACTGGAGCTCGGCGACTTCCGCACCCCACATGTCGACCTGAAGGAAGTCGGTGGTCGTCGCGCTGTTTCCGGCGTACCACTGCCCGCCGCGCTGCGTGTAGGTACAGGTGTAGGTGACCCGCGGAGTGACCGCCAAGGCCTGCGGCTTGGTACCGCCGCTCCTCGGACCGACCAGCAGCAGCGTGACCGCCGCACCGACGACGGCACCGGCCGCCCCAGTCGCGGCAGTCCGCAGGAGTCGCCTTGAACGGGAGGAACCTGCTGGAGGCCCGGGCTCGTCGTCCGGCTCGAGCGTGTCAGAGGGCTGTTCGACTAGGCCTGTCTTATCGCTCTCTATCTGCTCCGTCTGCTCTGCCTGCTCCGTCCAAACCTGGGCCGCGGCATCCCGGAGCGCTTCGATCCGCACCGGATCGGCGCCGACCAACTCGGCGAGCGCCTCGACCGCCGCCGCCGTCGGCAGCGTCTTGCCCGCGAGGTATCGCTCCCAGGACGAGACACTGAAGCCGGTCTTCGCCGCGAGCCGAGAAAGACTCAGCCCACTGTCATCCTTCAGCTTCCGCAACTGCACGACAAACCTGACCACCGCCGGAGCCAGACCCGCAGGTAGCGGCCTCCATCGCGCCACGTTTCCCCCTTCTCGCCGTGGATATGCCTCGCCTATGCCCCGCCAGTATGGATGACGTCTGGGACAGACAAGCAGGTTGCGCGCGCTGGCCGGTCACCGGGCTGACTTAGCGGACACGAGCGTTCGGAACATTCGCCGCTGGCACGACAGAGTCCTGAGTCGCTGGTCCGAAACGAGTCCGGCGCCTCATCACGGTCGCGATCAGCGCGCCGCTGAGGACGAGGGAGGCGATCAGGAGCAGTGCGGGGCGTGGTCCGATGGTGAGGACGGTGCCGACGACGGCTGCGCCGAGGGCTGAGCAGCCCATCTTGAGGCCGGCCATCGTCACGAACACGTGGGCTCGGGTGCCGGGTGGGGCGTAGGTGGAACGTACTGCCAGGCTGGCGGTGAATTGGGCGGCTGATGCCGCGCCGGCGGATGCGAAGGCGGCGGCTGCCAGGCCCAGATCGGGTGCGGCTGCGGACAAGGCGATCAGGAGGCCGGAGACGGCTAGCAGAGCGACCATCGCGGACTCCGGTTCGCTGCGCAACGGCCGCATGATGAGCACGGCCGATCCGGTGAGGCTCCCGATGCCGAAGGCCGCGGCGAGCATGGCTCCGTCGGCCGTGTGACCACCCAGACGGGTGCCGAAGACCACCGCGGCCACCAGCAGGCCGCCGGTGCCGAAGGCTGCGAGCACCGTGGCCGCGAGGGTTCGTCGGAGTACGGAAACCGCCATGATCGCCGCGAAGACCTTACGCATCGGCATCTGCGCGGCCTCCGAGCGCCCGGTCCCTGCGGCGCGCGGCAGCCTCAGGGTCAGGAACGCGGCGGCCACCGCCGCGCCCCCGAGCGCCACGACCGAGACCACCGGTGATGCGAGGGCCACGATTCCTGCCACGACAGTGGGTCCCAGCGTTGCCCCGACGCCGTACGTGGCCGCGTCCCAGGCTTCTGCCCGCCGCATATCAGGACTCTTATCAAGCGGCGGTGTCGGCGGTGTCCCCGGTTGTCGCTCCGCAAGGCCGTCGGCGCGGGCGCTGACTTGCGTGCTCAAGCCGCCGGTGAGCAGTGGTCCGCTACAGCCAGCGGTACAAGCTGCCGCTGCTGCGAGGATGAGGTGGCCGTGTTGCAGCAGGACGCCACAAAGCGCCAGGCATATGCCGAAACCTGCGAACGCCGCGGCCAGAACCCGACGGGGGTCTTTGGCTCTTGCCAGCGGGCCCGCGGCCACCGGGCCCAGGAGATGGGGCGCGGTAAGCAGCGCTGTGAGTATGCCGCCGCTCGCCCCTCCGGCGCCGTGACGCAGCGAGATCGCCAGCGTCACCAGCGCGACGGTCGAGCCGCCGTCCGCTAGGCGGACCAGTGTGGCCACGGCCAGATAGCGCGGGCTGGAGGGAGCCACTGCTGTGGCGAGACGCTCGGTCGCGCGAGCGGTTGCGGACGTCAGGGCACTGGCACGGTCGGTCACCGGGACTCCCGCCTGAAGAATCGGTGTATCGGTGTATCGGTGCGGTGTATCGGTGAGGTGAGGCTGAGGCTGAGACCTGTCCGCGTCACCGGTCAGTCAGGTGACGCCAGAAGTCAGCGTTGCACGCCAGCGCGTCACCGGTCAATATGGTGACGTGAGATTCGAGTTCGTCGCCGGCCATGTGGTGCTCGACTACGTCGCGACCGTCGCGGAGCGCACCACGACCCGCCTCGAGCGCCTCAGCACGCCTGAGGACCTGGCGGACTGGCTGGTCAAGGCCCGTGTCGTCGATACACCACCGACGGCGGGCGAAGCCGACCTGCTCGCGGCGCGCCAGCTCCGCGAGTCCCTCTACACCCTGGTGGTCAGCCTCACCGGCGGGTCCGCGCTCACTCCAGCGGTGCGCGAGACACTCACCCGATTCGCTGCCCACGACGGCCCACGGCTGTCCATCGACGCACACGGGAACGTGCACAGAACAGGGACCGTGACGCAGGCCTTGGCTCTTCTGGCACAGGAAGGCCTGCTACTGGCTCGGGACGAACAGCACGACAGCATCCGCTGGTGCGCCGCGCCCACCTGCACCCGGCCGTTTCTGGATCGGAGCCACGCGCGCCGACGCCGCTGGTGCGGCATGAGCACCTGCGGCGACAAGGCCAAAGCTGCGGCGTACCGCGCCAGGCGGGCCAACGGGGCGTGAGACGGGGCGTGAGTACCGCTGCTCAGGCGCGGATGGTCTGGGCGGCGAGTTCGTCGACGACATCCTCCAGGCGTCCGCGCCGCCGGTACGCGGCACGCTGGCGTTGCGCCCCGGTGCCGCGATGGTATGCGCGCCGCAGCAGCTGTGCGACGAGCCGCGTCTCGTCGAGCATCTCCAACGCCGGTCTCGCGTGCGCGACGAGGGCTTCGACACCGGCTGACAACGGCATCGAAACGCCGCTGAGCGGGTGCGTCCACAGCCCGGCCGGCCCGAGGGTGGCAGCTCCGCGGTGATGTTCGCGGACCTCGAGCTCTTCGGTTCGCGGAGCCGGCGTATCTGCTCGGACGTCCGCAAGAAGCACCATGGCCAACGCGCGGGTGAGAACGGCGACGAGCAGGGTGATGTCGACGTCCGCGCAGACGTCGGCGACCCTGATTTCCAGCGTGGGCTGGTGTTCCGACGGACGGGCGTACCAGTAGATCATTCTCTTGTCGATCAGTACTCCAGCGTCGACGAGTTCCTGGGCGCGAGCCTCATATTCCAGGGCGGTCATCATCGGGGTGGGCCCGGTGATCGGCCAAGCCTGCTGCTGGTAGTGCCGCCAACTCGCGACGCGCCGGAACGACCCGGCGGCGAACGGCGAGTTGACGGCCAGGACTTGCAGCACAGGCAGCCACGGTCGCAGATGACCGGCCAGTGCCAAGGCTTCGTCGCACTCCAGATCACCGACATGGACGTGGCAACCGCTGGCCTCGCTGTCGATGTCGGTCGTCGCCGCCGAGTAGCGTTCGGCGATCTCCTCGTACCTCTCGCCCTCGGTGATGGGAAAGGGTTTGGTCGTCAGGACCGCGGTGCCGGACGCGACGAGCATGCAGTCGAAGTGAGCGGCCGCCGAAGCCAGCGCTCGCCGCGCCTCCACCAAATCCTGCCGCAGCACCTCAGCCTGTTTCGCCGGTCTGCTGTTGATCTCGACCTGGGTGGCGTAGAGCTCGCGCGCGACTTGCTCGCCGAGCCGCTCGGCGGCGAACGCGTGGACTTCGGGCGCTCGCGGCACGGTGAAGCGGCTGACGGGGTCCACCAGCATGAACTCTTCTTCCACCCCGACAGTGAGCAGTTCGAGGTCCCGCGAGTCCTTGAGCGTCATGGCCGTCTTCCGTCCCTTGGGATGTGTCGTGCCTCGCCCGGTCCGGCTTCCCAGCTCCCTTAGTGGCGCAGTCCTCGACGGCTGCCGGTGACGAGCTGGAGAACGCCCAGCAGCACGATCGCCCCGACGAGCGCGGTCAGCCAGGTCGACAGGTTGAAGAAGCCGCGGATGTTGTCGACGTGGAAGATCTTCTGCGCCAGCCAGCCGCCGAGCAGCGCACCGGCGATACCGACCACGGTCGTGACGATCAGCCCGTGCGGGCTGTCCATGATGCGGTCGGCGATCAAACCGACGACGAGTCCCAGCACGATCCACGCGATGATGCCCATGATCACCCTCCGTTTCGTGTTTCGAAGCCCCTCTTGGCGGAGCCGCGAGATGTCTTGACAGGAATGCCGTCTGGCCAGGTGCCGCGTTTTCAAACAGCGGACCCGCCGATCCTCCGAAGATTCCCGGTGCGGTGAGGCGCGCGTGACGCCCCGGAGACGGGGCATGCGGCGGCCCGGAGGTGTGGAGTATGCGAATCCTGACAGGCACTGCCGGGTGGGCCGACGCGAGTCTGATTCGAAGCGGTTGGTACCCGCCGGGAACGAGGACCGCGGCGGATCGGCTGCGCTATTACGCCAGCCAGTTCCCGCTCGTCGAGGCCGACGCGCCGTACTACGCGCTGCCGAGTGCCACGACCGTGGCGGGCTGGATCGACGCGGCGCCCGACGGTTTCACCATGGATGTCAAGGCGTACTCGCTGTTCACGGGCCATCGAACGCGCACCGCGACGCTGCCCGCCGATCTCAGGACCCGTGTTCGCGGCCCGTGGCTGACGGCGTCGTCGGCGCCGGCAGGACTCGTCGCAGAACTCTGGCACCGCTTCCACCAGACGTTCACGCCGCTGCTCGAATCAGGGCATCTCGGGCTGGTGCTTCTCCAGTTCCCGCCGCAATGCCGAGCGGACGCCGCCGGGTCGGCGGCGGTCCGGGCCGCGCTGCGCCAATGCGCGCCGTTCCCGGCAGCCGTCGAGTTCCGGCACAGCTCCTGGCTGGAACCGGAGCAGCGTGACCGGACATGGCAGTTGCTTCGCGCCCACAACGCTGCCTACGTCTGCGCCGACATGTCCCAGTCCCACCCCGGCGCCGTTCCCGCGCTGCTCGCAGCCACCGCGAACAAGGCGGTCATCCGTCTGCACGGCCACAGTGCCGCGTGGTCACGAGGCGGAAAGGAAGAGCGCTACCGCTACGAATACTCCGCTTCCGAGCTGAAGGCGTGGGCGGACCGAAGCCGCCGGCTCGGAGAGTCCGTCGATGAGGTGCACGTCGTGGTGAACACGTGCTGCGCGGGCACCGCGCAGCGAGCGGCCGCGATTCTGCGCGACCAGCTCGATGCGTCGGTCGTCGCTACGCCGGGTTCTGAGTAGCTTCCCGCTGTCGCATCTGGTCGGTACCGCTAGAGCTGCACGCGCGTCACGGATTGAACAAGATCTTCACCGCGCCGTCTTCCTTCTTCTGGAACATCTCGTAGGCGGCCGGCGCCTGGTCCAGCGGGAGGTGGTGGGTGGCGAAGGAGTCGACGCCGAGCGGATCCTCGTCGGTGAGCAGCGGCAGGATGTCGTCGGACCAGCGTCGGACGTTGGCCTGGCCCATGCGGAGCTGAATCTGCTTGTCGAACATCGTCATCAGGGGCATGGGGTCGGTCATGCCGCCGTAGACGCCGACCACCGAGATGGTGCCGCCGCGGCGCACGACATCGATCGCCAGGTGCAGGGCCGTCAGCCGGTCCACTCCGACGACCTGCATCAGCTTGGCGGACAGTGCGCTGGGCAGCAGGGCGGTCGCCTGTTGGGCGAGCTTGGTCGCCGGAGCGCCGTGCGCCTCCAGTCCGACGGCGTCGATGACCGCGTCCGGTCCGCGTCCGCCGGTCAGGTCGCGGATGTCGTCAGCGAGCTTCTTGCCGTGGACCTGGAGATCCAGGACGCGCACACCTCGGGTGCGGGCTCGTGCCAGGCGTTCGGGCACCAGGTCGACACCGATCACCAGGTCGGCGCCGAGATGCTGGGCGATCCGGGTGCACATGTCCCCGATCGGGCCGAGTCCCAGCACGACCAGGCTGCCCCCGCGCGGCACGGCCGCGTACTGGACGGCCTGCCACGCCGTGGGCAGGACGTCGGACAGGAACACGAACCGGTCGTCCGGCGGTCCGTGAGGCACTTTGATCGGCAGGTGGTCGCCGAACGGGACCCGCAACAACTCCGCCTGACCGCCCGGTACCTGGCCGTACAACTTCGTGTAGCCGAACAGTGAGGCGCCCGAACCGTACTCGCGGACCTGGGTCGTCTCACACTGGGAGTGCAGACCGGTCCGGCACATGAAGCACGTGCCGCACGAGACGTTGAAGGGCACCACCACCCGGTCGCCCACCTGCAACGACGTGACCTCGGAGCCGACCTCCGCGACCGTGCCCATCGGCTCGTGGCCCAGAATGTCGCCACGGCTCAGGAACGGGCCGAGAACCTCGTAGAGATGCAGGTCGGACCCGCACAACCCGGTCGAGGTGACCTTGACGATGACGTCCGTCGGATCCTCGATGGCGGGATCGGGCACCGTCTCCACCCGCACATTCCGCTTTCCGTGCCAGGTCAAGGCTTTCATCGCTCCTCCTCGGCAGTGGTTCCATGATCCCACGAGTGCTCCGAGTCGAGGACGGTGGTGCATTCGGGACAGCGCTTGGCCAATACGGGGATCCGCATGGTGCAAGCAGGGCAGTCCTTCTCCGTGGCCGCCTGATTTCCGTCGAAAAGGTGGATCATTCGGCTGAACGGCAGGACGATCGCGAAGTACATCACGATGGCGGCTATCACGAACGAGAACGCCTCGGTGAGGAACGCCCCGTAGGCGAACGCGTGACGCCTGATCGTGAAGCTCAGATGGTCGAAGTTCGGAGTGGCGCCGATCGTGCCCAGCAGCGGGGTGATGAACGATGCGACGAACTGTTTGACCAGCGAGCTGAACAACGAACCCACGACCACAGCCACTGCCAGATCAACCAAGTTGCCGCGCAGGATGAACTTACGAAAACCAGACATCGTGTTCTGATGACCAGCTGAACCTGGATCATGCGTTCGCTGCGGCCCGGAGTCGGCATAGCTTGACGGATGATCTGAAACACCCGCACTTGCCTCACTTGCCTCGTCTTCTGAGCTCGATCCGCGGAATTTTCGATGAGTGCTGAACCGGGACCATCAAGTGTTCGTGCTTAGGGAGGTCGGACTCCTCACCTAAGGAACCACATGAAAAGCAACGCACTGTCTGTCCGTCCCCTCGCTGCGGTCGCCGCAATGGCCGCCGCGGCCGGGCTGGTGATCGCGGCGCCTGGCGTGGCGAGCGCCGACGAGTACGGGCACGATCACGGGCACGGGCACCTCCGATCGCCGTTGGCCACCCAGCGGGTCAACCTCGTCTCGGATGTGCCCGGCCAGGCCGTGCTGACCGACGCCGACGCCGTCAATCCGTGGGGTCTGGCGCTGAGCCCGACGTCGCCATTGTGGGTGGCCAACGCCGGCACCAGCACCTCCACGCTGTACACCGACGCGCCGGACTCGAGCGCGGTCGCCAAGGTTCCCACGGTCCGGGTCACCGTTCCGGGCCCCGGAAACTCGCCGGTCGGTCTGCCCACCGGGCAGGTCTTCAACGGCGGCAGCGGCTTCGTGCTCAGCAACGGCACGACCAGCGCCCCGGCCGCGTTCATCTTCGACACCATCACCGGGGAGATCGCGGCCTGGAGCCCGAGCGTCGACCCGCACCTGGGCGCCGTCGAGATCAAGGCGACCGAGCCCGGTGCGGCGTACACCGGGCTGGCCCTCGCGACCACGGCCGCCGGCGCCCAACAGCTGTACGCGGCCAACTTCGGCCAGGGCCGGATCGACGTGTTCGACTCCTCCTTCGGCCTCGTGCACACCCCGTCGTGGGCGTTCCGCGACGCCGGCATCCCCAAGGGCTACGCCCCGTTCAACGCGCAGAACATCAACGGCGACGTCTACGTGACCTACGCCAAGATCGACCCCAAGACCAGCCGCGAGGTTCCCGGCACAGGCGTCGGCTTCGTGGACGAATTCACCCCCGACGGCCGCCTGGTCACCCGCGTGGACTCCCGCGACGGCCTCAACGACCCGTGGGGTCTGGCCATCGCGCCGGCCTCCTGGGGAGCCCTGGCCGGCGACCTGCTGATCGGCAACTTCGGCAGCGGCCAGATCACCGTCCTCAAGCCCGACCACCACGGCCAGTTCCACCAGATCGCCGGCCAGCTGACCGACACCTCAACCGGCAAGCCCATCACCATCCCCGGCCTGTGGGCCCTGCTACCCGGCACCGCCACCACCGGCGGCACCGACGCCCTCTGGTTCAGCGCCGGCATCGACGGCGAGACGCACGGCTTGGTCGGCGTCCTTCGCCACGCCGGCTGACCAGAAGAGGCGTCTCCTAGCTGGACGATCTCGTCCGGTGAGTCGATCGGCCTGTCGGAGAGATCGGAGAACTACCTCTCCTGGTCGCAGTTCGATCACGCTTCGGAAGTCGCGGAAGTGGGGCAGCGTGTCCGCGTCGACGTGCTCGGCGCGGACACGCACCAGAAAGACCCCGATCACGCAGGCCCGGTGCCTGTCGCGTCGACAGGCAGCTGGTCGCGGCGGACCAGGCCTGGGCCGGGGGCGAAGAACTCGCGGATGGCGAAGGCGGCGGCGATGACGAAGGCGAACCAGAAGACTACTAGGCCGGTGGGGTGGTCCCAGAGGATGAAGAGTACTGAGGCGATCAGGAGGATCGCGATGCCGATCCAGTGCTTGTAGCGGGTGGTGAAGCGGTCGACCGGGCCGGCGTGGAATCCGGCCGAGTCGGCGACTGTGCGGATGGCGCCGATCACGCTGCTGCTGCCTGTGCGGATCCATACGGCGACGGGGGTGGGTCCGTTCAGGAAGGCGCCGAGGGCCACGAGGACGGCTAGGGCGCCCACCATGCGGGTGGTGATCCGCAGGAATCTCACCAGTGCGTCGTAGGTGGCGCCCGCGGCGCCGGTGTTGACGTCCGGTGGGAGCTGGTCGAGGAAGAAGGACCGGAAGACCGCCAGGGCGATGCCCAGTACCAGCATCGCCGCCGCGAACCCGATCGCGGTGCCGATCAGGGCCCGGCGGCGGTTGTGGGCCAGGTAGACCCCGGCGGCCGCGATCAGGACCGTGATGACCGGCAGCCAGTCGCCGACGATCTGCAGGAGGCGGAAGTAGTTCTTGAATTTCTCCAGGCTCGAGGACTTGTAGACGGTGAAGGTCGTGTTCACTGTCGGGATCCTGCTCGCCGCTGAGAAGCCCTGATCGACGAGCTGGTCCTTCACCATCGCCACGGCCGGTCCGACGTCGATCTGCACCTCGCCGTTGGTCAGCTTGACCGCGCCGCCGCCCTTGCCGGTGAGGGCTCTCACGAACGCGGTGTGTGTCGCGCGCAGCGCGGTGTTCCAGATAGTGGCGAACTGGTCGCTGCTCACGACCCTGTCCACGACCGTCCCCACCACGCTCTTCAGGCCGCTGCTGATCGGCCCGTTCGCCCTCGTGAGCAGGGAGGCGGTCGCCGGCGGCAGGCTGCTGTTGGCGGCGGCCTGCGAGAGCTGGTCGACCACGGAGTTGACGTCGACCTGGTCCAGCACCAGGTTGGTGATCCGGTTCGACACCCCGGCCTGCACGTCCGGGTCCTTCGCCAGCGGACCCAGGGTGGCCACGAACCGGTCGGTGTCGGTCACCGTGTTGGCGGCCCACACCGACACGACCGACAGCAGGGCCAGCACACAGGACAGGACGATCAGCAGCGTCGCGAAGAACGTGCGGATCCGGTGGTGCTCCTTGCGCCGTTTGGCCGGGGCGGCGGCCTCGGCCTCCAGCTGCGCGACGCGGCGGCGGAGTGCGGCGACCTCCTCGTCGCCGGGCTCAGGCGCGGAGGCAGGGCCCGTGACCGACATGACGCACTCCCGTCTCCGCGCGAACACCTTCGAGGGTCATAGGTCGGCATCGGTACACCGGTCCCGGATACAAGGAGAACTGCCGGATGCGAATCCTGCGACCGGTGTTACACCGGTGGGATGACAGCCAGGCGTGCGTGACACGGTCGACCCAGCCCCGCAGCCAGTCGGCGTGCCGCGCCGGGCCCGAGGCGGCATGCCGATCAGGTGACATTCTTCGTGCTCTTGTTCGACCGGGCGGAGTCCGCCCCCGGCGCCCCCGGCTGCCGGTTCGGGATCCGGCCGGTGAAGACCATGGCGATCAACGCCACCAGAGCCAGGATCGCCACCGCGGCCCGCACCGCGACCAGGCGGGCCGCCGAGTTGGCCTGCATGGCGGCCTGCGCCTGCTCGGGAGGAACGTTCGCCTTGGTGAGCGCGGCGGAGAGTTGGGAGTCGGACAGGAAGGGCGCACCGGCGGCCAGCTTGGTCGAGGCCTGGGCGCTCACACTCGCCGGAACCGCGGGGTTCTTCTCGATGCTGGACAGGAACGAGGACGTCAGGGTGCCGATCAGGATGGAGCCGGCCAGGGCGGTCCCGATGGAGGAGCCCAGGTTGGTGACCGTGTTCTGGACGCCGCCGACCTCGGCGCTGCGGCTGTCCGGGACCGCGGAGACGGTGACCGCGCCGAGTTGGGAGGCCAGGGCTCCCATGCCCAGCCCGATCAGCAGCAGGGGGATGGTCACCACGGCCGCGCTGGAGTCGGCGTTCAGCGCGGCGGCCAGGGACAGGGCGCCGGCGAACAGGCTCAGGACGCCCAAGCGCACGATCAGCCGCGGGGAGGCGCGAGGGAACAGCTTCGGGATCAAGGACGCGGCGGCCAGCAGGCTCAGGGACAGCGGCAGGATGTGGACACCCGTCCTGATCGCGGACAGGCCCAGGGCCACGGACAGATAGAGCGGCACGACGAAGAACACGCCCATCTGGACCAGGAACTGCAGGAAGAACATGATCAGGCCGCCGGACAGCTGCCGGTTGGCGAACAGGCCCGGATCGACCAGCGGGTCCCCGCCGCGGCGCAGCACACGGCTTTGCCACAGCAGGAACAGCCACACCACCAGCACCCCGGCCAGCATCACCCAGATCGACGCCGACATCCCCAGCCAGGACGGCGCCCCGGCCTTCGGGACGAACCAGCCCCATTCGGAGGTGCGGAGCACGCCGTAGACGAACAGTCCGAGCCCGGTCGCGGACAGGACCGCGCCGATCACGTCGAAGCGCGGCCGGCCTTCGCTCGGCCGGTCGGCGATGTGCCGGGCCAGGGCCAGGATCACGGCCACGATGGCGACCTCGCCGGCGAAGACCCAGCGCCAGGAGAAGTACGTCGTGGCGATCCCGCCGATCAGCGGGCCCAGGCCGATGGCGACGGCGGCGGAGGCCGCGATGAGCCCGTAGGCGGTCGGGCGGCGTTCGGTGGGGAAGTTGAGCGCCACCAGGGCCACGACCGCCGGCAGGATCAGGGCCGCGCCCAGGCCCTCCAGCAGCGACCAGCCGAGCAGCAGGACCGTCAGGTTCGGGGCGAGCGCCGTGGTCAGCGACCCGCAGCCGTAGACCACGCAGCCGATCGTGAACGCCCGCTTGCGGCCGATCATCGCCCCGACCTTGCCGCCGGGGAGCATGAACATGGCCATGACCAGCGTGTAGGCGGTGATCGCGCCCTGGATGCCGGTCACCGTGGTACCGACGTCGGAGGCGACCGTCGCGATCGAGACGTTCATGACCGAGGAGTCCAGCGCCATCAGGAACTGCGCGGCCGCCAGCGTGGCCAGGACCGTCTTGCCAGCCGTGGCCCGGGACGGCGAGCCGACTGTGCCGGTGGCCATGGGCGCTCCTAGAGTCCGGACTCGGCGGATATCCGGCCTGAGCGCCGGGCGTCCTGCATAGCGGCGTAGTCCCGCTCGTTCTGATCGGCGTACAGGGCGGCGAAGTCGGCGACGGCCTCGGGGAAGGCTTCGTCCTCGCCGAGGTAGGCGGCGATGGCGATCCGGTCGCCGGTCCGGGCATGCGCGCGGGCCAGGGTCCAGCCGCACAGCCGCCCGTACGCCGGCAGCTCGGTCGGGGACAGGCCTTCGATCACCACGGAGCCCTTCCAGTCGGCGAGCTGGCGCACGTAGAAGTCCCGCGTCTGACCGTCGATCCCCTCGACGGTCTGCCAGCCCAGGAAGATGTCGCTGACGGCTTGCATGAGCCGCTGGCCCTGGACCACGCGCTCGCCCTCCCCGAGCGGCTCGGCGGTGGGGCGGCCGCCGTATTCGGCGACGACCGACTGCTGCGCTTCCTTGATCTGCAGGAACAACGGGTCGTCGGGACCGCGTCCGCGCATCAGGACGATCCAGCACCGGGTGCCGACGCTGCCGACCCCGACGACCTTGCGCGCCATGTCCACGAACTCGAACGCGTCCAGCAGGCAGCCCCGATCGCTTTGCAACGTGCGGCGGTAGCCGGCCAGCAACTCGCGGAACCACTCCTCGAGCTCGGCGCGTTCGACGTCCGGGACCAGATCGCGGACCGGCATGATCAACGGCGGATCCGGCAGGATGCGGCGCTCGCCGTCCACCAGGCCGGTGAGCCTGCCGAAGGCCCGCGCGCTGGTCCGGCCGCGGGCCTTGGCCAGGGCTTTGTCGAAGGTCTTTTGCCTGGCCTTGGTCAATCCCGCCTTCAGCGCGTCCTGCAGTTCCCCGATGTCGGCCCGGGCGTACCAGACGTCGAGCTGGTTCATCCCGGCGAACTCGGCCATCGCCTGCTGATATCCGCGGGCGGCGGCCATGACGGCTCTGCGCCGCTTCTTCGGGCCGAAGTCGTTGTCCCGGCCGGCGATCTCCAGACTGGCGGCCAGCCGTTTGACGTCCCATTCCCAGGGCCCGGGGTGGGTCTCGTCGAAGTCGTTGACGTCGAAGACCAGGCTGCGCTCCGGTGAGGCGAACATGCCGAAGTTCGACAGGTGCGCGTCCCCGCACAGCTGCACCGTCAGTCCGGAGTCGGGCGTGGCCGCCAGGTCCGCGGCCATCCCCGCAGCCGCGCCGCGGAAGAACGTGAACGGCGAGACGAGCATGCGGCCGTGCCGGACGGGGATCAGTTCGGGGACCCGGGTCCTGGCTTGGTCCTCCAGGATCGCGACCGGGTCGGCGCGATCGGCGGCGGGCTGGAATTGCGCGTTCTGCTCCACGGGAGCCGCCTTGCGCGCGGACTTGCCCGCCTTGACGCGCTCGGCGGGAGTCGGGTGTGAGCGCCGTTCAGTGGACATGCCGGCCTCCGGGATCGTCGACGTACGGCGCGCCGCCCGGACCGGTCGGCGTCGTCGGGATGGTGTGCGATGTCGCCGCGGCGGCGGCGGCGTAGTGGACCGCGGACGGCGGGCCGGCCGGGCGGATACGGCCGACGAGCAGCGACAGCACGATGCCGAAGGCGCAGAACAGCGCGAGTCCGATGACCGCGCGGGAGAAACCGCTGGCCAGCGCGTCCGCCGCGGAGGCGCCGGCCGCCTGGTGGCGCAGGCGCACCGAGTTGAAGATCGCCGCCGTCACGGCGGTGAGGACCGCCGCGCCGACGTAGCGGCCCATGTTGGAGATCCCGGAGGCGGCACCGACCTGCTCCTGGGAGACGCAGTTGGTGGCGACCGAGGACGAGGGACCGTTGGCCAGCCCCATCCCCACGGCGAGGACGACCAGCGGGGCGACGAACGCCGCGTAGGCCCAGGACGCGTGGACGAAGATGAGTGCGGCGAATCCCGCCGTCGCGATCCCGAAGCCTCCGGCGATCACCGTCCGGGCACCCAGCTTGTTGACGAACGGGGTGACCAGGGGCGCGGTCACGACGATGCCGGCCGCGGCGGGAAGGGTCGCGAACCCCGCCTCCAGCGGAGTCATGCCCAGCGCCGCGGGGTTCTGGAAGTACAGACTGCAGATGTACATGACACCGTTGATGCAACCCGCCACCACGAGAATCGCCACGCTCGCGCCGACCAGGTATTTGTTGCGCAGCAGCGCCAAGTCGATCAGCGGCGCCCGCACGCGCTTCTCGACCACGACGAAGCCGGCCACCGCCGCCGCCGAGATCGCGAAGCACGCCAGGGTCGCGGCGCTGAGCCAGCCCCAGTCCGCTCCCTCGGTCACGGCGAACACGAACGGGACGAGCACCGCGGCGATCAGCGCCGTGCCCGCGAGGTCGACGGACTTCGCACGGTTGGGGTCCCTGGATTCGGAGACCGTGCGCAGGGTCAGCGGGACACAGGCCGCGGCGATGCCGGCGTCGACCCAGAACAGCCCTTGCCAGCCCGTGATGTTCACGAACACGCCGCCGAGCAGCGGCCCGGCGGCCGCCCCGGCCGCCGAGGCGGCTCCCCACAACGACACCGAGCGCATCTGCGCCTGGCCGGAGATCCCGGCTGACAACAGGCTCAGGCCGCAGGCCAGGATCGTGGAGCCGGCCGCGCCCTGGATCGCGCGGCCGGCGATCACCACGCCGCCGCTGCCGGCCAGCGCGATCATCGCGCACGAGGCCACGAACAGCAGCAGCCCGCCGAGGAAGATCCGGCGCCGGCCGAAGATGTCGCCCAGGGCGCCGGAGGTGACGATGACCGCCGCGCCGACCAGCGAATAGCCGGTCACGGCCCATTGCAGGGAGGACAGGGAGGCGCCGGTGTCCGCGCTGATGGCGGGAAGCAGGATGCTGACGGCCGAGGTGTTGGCGTTCACGACGAACGCCGAGACGCACGTGGCTGCCAGCACTCCCGCCGCCGCGCGGGACGGAGCCGCCGCCGCGGACCCGCCGCCGGCACCCATGCTCAACGCACCGTCCCGAGCTCGTGCGGCGTGTTGTTCAGCCGCCGCCCGCCGGTCTCGGTCACCGTCACGATGTCCTCGATGCGGACGCCGAAGCGGCCGGGCAGGTACACGCCGGGTTCGATGGAGAAGCACATACCCGGGACCAGCTCCTGCGCCTCACCCTCGACCATGTAAGGAGGCTCATGCGTCGTCGTGCCGATGCCGTGGCCGGTGCGGTGGATGAAGTAGTCGCCGTATCCGGCCTCGGTGATCACCTTGCGGGCCGCTCGGTCGATCTCCTGGCAGCCGACGCCGGGACGCACGGCCTCGAACGCGGCCTGCTGCGCGGTCCGGACCACGTCGTGGACCTTCCGCACCTCGTCGGGGACGTCCGCGCCGACGTGCACGGTGCGTGTGGTGTCCGAGCCGTAGCCGTCCATCAGGCCGCCGAAGTCCAGGACGACCGTGTCGCCGGGTTCGATGCGGCGCTCGCCGGCCTCGTGGTGCGGGTTGGCGCCGTTGGGTCCGGAGCCGACCACGGTGAAGTCGACCTGAGAGTGGCCGTGCCGCTTGAGCGAGGCGGCGAGGTCGGCGGCGACCTCGGTCTCCAGGCGGCCGGCGAAGGGAACCTGGAGGATGTCGAAGTAGGTGTCGTCGGCGGCTTTGCCAGCCGCGGCCAGGCGCTCCAGCTCCGCTTCGTCCTTGACGGCCCGCATCATGGGCATGGCCTTGGTGAGCGGAGAGTAGGTACTGTCCGGCAGCGCCTCCTGCATGCCCAGCAGGTGCAGCGCCCAGGAGCTGTCGGAGATGCCGTACCTTCCGCGCGGGTCCGGCAGAAGCGGCGCGAGCGCCGTGGACGGATCGGAGCCGTCGGCCCAGTCGCTCAGCTCCAGGCGGTCGGCCGAGACGGACCGTTCCACGTCGGGACGCTCCAGCTTGGGCATGAGCATGGCCGGCTGACGCCCGGGAGCCAGGACGAGGGCGGTGATCCGCTCGGTGATGGCCACGGGCCGGTATCCGGTGAGGTAGTACAGGTCCGGTCCGGGGGTGATGATCAGCCCGGACAGTCCGGCGCCGGTGCAGTCCTCGGCGACCCGGCGCATCCGGGCGTCGAAGTCGTCGGCGGTGAAGGGACGTGCCATGGTGGAAAGCCTCCTGCGCCCTAGTCCCGGCCGCTGCCGTAGTCGCGCAGGAAGAGCGCTTCGACATGGGCCATGTTCTCGATCTCCGAGGGGTCGACGCTCTCGTTCGGGGCGTGGATGGCGCAGCGGGGTTCCTCGACGCCCATCAGGATGATCTCGGCGTCCGGATAGGTCGCGGCCAGGACGTTGCACAGCGGGATCGAGCCGCCTTGGCCCAGGAATGCCAGAGGCTTGTCGTACACCTCCCGCGCCGCACGATCCAGCGCGGCATAGGCCTTGCCGCCGGTCCGCGCCCGGAAGGGCGAGCCGAAGCTCTCGTCCTCGATGTCCACCACGGCGCCCCACGGAGCGGCTTTGCGCAGGTGCGCGTCGAGCGCGGCGCGGGCCGCCCGCGGATCGATCCCCGGCGGCACCCGCAGACTCACCCGGGCGCGCGCCTTCGCGGGCACAGCGGCGGCGGACCCGACCACAGGCGGGCAGTCGATGCCGAGCACGGTGACCGCCGGGCGCGCCCAGACCCGGTCGGCGACGGTCCCCGAGCCGGTCAGCCGAACGCCGTCCAGGACGCCCGCGTCCTTCCGGAACTGGTCTTCGTCATAGGGCACGCCGTCCCAGATTCCGTCGCCGTCCAGCCCTTCGATGCGGGTGCCGCCGTCCGGACCGCGGAGCGAATCCAGCATGCGGATCAGCGCGGCGAGGGCGTCGGGCGCCGGACCGCCGAACATTCCGGAGTGGACGTCGCCGGCCAGTGTGGAGACGGTGACCACGACGTTGGCCATGCCGCGCAGCGTGATGGTCGCCGTGGGGACGCCGACAGCGGCGTTCCCGGTGTCGCAGATCAGGAGCGTGTCGGCGTGGAGCTCGGCGGCATGCGGCGGGACGAAGGCCTCCAGGCCGCCGGTGCCCTGCTCCTCGGAGCCCTCCGCGACGAGCTTCAGGCCGACCCCGATGTCCTCGCCCAGAGCGCGCAGCGCCGTCAGGTGCATGACGATGTTGCCCTTGCAGTCCGCTGATCCGCGTCCGTACCAGCGGCCGTCCCGCTCGGTCAGTTCGAACGGCGGCGAGGTCCAGGCCACGTCGTCCAGCGGCGGCTGGACGTCGTAGTGGCAGTACAGCAGCACGGTCGGAGCCCCGGGCGGCGCGGGGCGCTCGCCGAGGACGGCGAGGCTGCCGTCCGGGGTCGGCTCCAAGCGGACGTCGCGCAGCCCGGCCTCGGTGAACGCCGCGACCAGCCAGTCGGCGGCTTGGCGGCAGTTCTCCGCAGGGTACTGTCGCGGATCGGCCACCGAGGCGATGGCCACCAGCTCGGCCAGATCCTTCTTGGCCCGGGGCATCAGCGCTGCGATCCGCCCGGCGAGGTCGTCGGTCATCGAAGGTCTCCTGGTTGAAGGTCTCCTGGTGGTGTGCCTGGGCCGGGGAGGTGCCCGGAGTACCTCACCGGCGCACCGTCGTGCCGGTCTTGAGGTCGTCGACGTTGTCCTGGAACGCGTCCAGGTGCTGCGGGCAGTAGACCTTGATCACGAGCGCCTCGGCCGCCACGGCCTTGCGGTCGGCGATCACCGGGCGCATGCCGGGCCCGGCGGCGCCGTTGGACATGTTGTCCAGCCACTGCGCCTTGCTCAGCGCTCCGGTCGGGTCCTTGCACACGGCACCGCCGCTGGTGCCCAGGAGCGCGACGACCGTCTCCTCGTCGGGCAGCGGATATCCGGCCGCGACCATCAAGGTCTGGAGCTCCTTCGCCTTGGCGCGCGCCTGCTCGTCGTTCTGATGCTGGGAGAAGACCACCATTGCGACGATCGCCGCGATGACGAAGACTGCGATGCCGCCGATGAACAGCCACTTGTTGTGCTCTTTGTGGTGACCGGTGTCAGGGGTCTGGGGCGGCGGGGTCGCCATGTTCTGACTCATCACGCACCGCCCTCGGCTGCCGGCTCCCCATCGGCGCGGCGCCAGGAGGGTTTGCGCGCCTTGAGGAACCCGAACGGGATGAGGAACCCGAGCAGGAGCAGGCCGCCGGCGATGATCAGCACGTAGGACCAGACGCTGCCGCTGCCGAACTGCGAGGAGGGCACGAACCCGATGACCATCGCCGCCGCCGAGGCGAGCAGACCCATCACGCACAGGGGTCCGAGCAGCGGGGCGCGGAAGCCGCGCGGATGGTCCGGCTGCAGCTTGCGCAGGCGCATCGCCGCGACGAACATCAGGAGGTACATGATCAGGTAGACCTGCGTCGTGATCACCGAGAAGATCCAGTACGCCCCGGACACGCTCGGGATCAGCGCGTACATCAGCGCGATCAGCGTGGTCACGGCGCCCTGGGCGACCAGGATGTTCTGCTGGACGCCGTTCTTGTTGAGCTTCTGCAGGTACGGAGGCAGGTAGCCCTCCTGGCGCGAGATCATCAACAGCCCTTTGGACGGTCCGGCCAGCCAGGTCAGCATGCCGCCGACGGACGCCGCCACCAGCCCGACCGCCACCAGCGGCGTCAGCCAGCCGATGCTGAAGTACTGGAAGAAGGCGTCGAACGCCTGCATCACGCCGGCCGTGAGACTCAGCTGCGCCGAGGGCACCACCCAGCTGATCGCCAGCGCCGGCAGGATGAAGATCAGCAGCACCAGTCCCATCGCCAGGAACATCGACTTGGGGAACTCCTTGCCCGGGTTCTTCAGCGAGGAGACGTGCACCGCGTTCATCTCCATGCCGGAGTAGCTCAGGAAGTTGTTGACGATCAGCACCAGGCTCGCCACTCCCGTCCATTGCGGGAAGATGGAGCCGGCGTTCATCGGCGCGGCGGAGGGGTTGCCCTGGCCGAGGAAGACGATGCCCAGCACGACCAGCAGTACGCCGGGGATCAGCGTGCCGATGATCAGCCCGAACGAGGCCATCCCGCCGACCCCGCTGGTCCCGCGCGAGGAGATCCACACCCCGGACCAGTACACGACCATGATGACGATCGCGGTGTAGAGGCCGTTGTCGGCCAGCTGGGGATTGATCACGTAGGCGATGGTGCTGGCGACATACCCGAGCAGCGTCGGATAGTAGAAGATCGTCATCGCGAACTGGCACCACACCGCCAGGAAGCCCAGCCGCTTCGACAAGCCTTGGGCGACCCAGTTGTAGACCCCGCCGTCCCAGCCCGACGCCAACTCGGCCGAGACCAGCGCCGTGGGCAGCAGGAACACGATCGCCGGCACGACGTACAGGAAGATGCAGGCCAGACCGTAGACGGCCATCGTCGGCGAGGCCCGCAGGCTGGCCACCGAACTGGTGGTCATGAACGCGAGCGTCAGCCACGTCAGGCGCGGCTTGGCGACCGCCTTCGCGACGGCTGCGCGCCGCCTCCCGCCCGCCCCCTCAAGGGGGACATCCATCGACGTCATCAGCTCTCCCGTTCTCGCTCCGCCCGCGGAGGCAGGAGGTTGATCGACCTTTGACGTCAGAGTAGGAAGTCGCGTTCAAGCTCGCGCCGTGGAATGGGCCATATGGGCAGCTGCGAGCGCTCCGCCAGGCGGTACGGGCCCTGCCGGCAGCCGTCGCCCGACTGGCGCAGCGCGGTTGCGGTTCGCGGCCGGCGGGATCTGGATGGAACTAGATCTCACGGTGTGCGTGTGCCGCGTGGAAGAGGAGTTCCAGGCCTTGCCCCGGTGTGGAAAAGGAGCTCACACATGTCTCATCCCCTGCTCAACGCGTTCTGGATGATCTTCTGGTTCTTCCTGTGGATCATGTGGTTCATGCTGCTGTGGCGCATCATCTCCGACGTCTTCGGGGACCACGACCTGAGCGGTTGGGCCAAGACCGGCTGGATCATCTTCGTGTGCGTCCTGCCGTTCCTGGGCGTGTTCATCTACCTCATCGTCCGCGGGAAGTCGATGACCGCCCGGCAGATCCAGCGGGCCCAGGCGAACCAGCAGCAGTTCGACGACTACGTGCGCCAGACCGCCTCGACGACCCCGAGCAACAGCGCCGAGGAGTTGTCCAAGCTCGCCACGCTGAAGGCCGACGGCGTCCTCAGCGAGGCGGAGTTCCAGCAGGCCAAGCAGAAGATCCTCGCCTGAGGCGGCTCTGCACGACCGACCGCACGGACAAGACCATCTAGGGAGTCGGCATGAGCGACGATCTCGAACTCGGACCCGTCGACTATCTCGTCGTCGAGTTCCCCCGCACGGACATGCACGGTGAAGGCATGCCGCTCCTGGTCGACCTGGTGGAGCGCGGCATCATCCGGATCCTGGACCTCACCTTCGTGGCCAAGGACGAGGACGGGTCGGTGACGGTGCTCGATCTCGCCGACGAGGGCGCAGACGGACGGCTCGAACTGTCCGTCTTCCAAGGCGCCGCCTCCGGGCTGCTCGGCGAGGAGGAGATCGCCGAAGCCACCTCGGTCATGACGCCGGGGACCTCGGCCGGGATCTTGGTGTACGAGAACACCTGGGCCGCACCGTTCGTCGGCGCTTTACGGCGCAACGGGGCGCAGGTCGTCGCCACCGGCCGGATCCCGGTGACCGACCTGCTCGAAGCCCTCGAGACCACCGGTTCCGGCGGCTGAAGGGAGTCTGATCATGGGTTTGCTCAGAGGAGTCGCGCGCACCGCGGTGGTCGCGGGTACGGCGACAGCGGTGTCCAACAGGGTGTCGCGGCGACAGGGCGGGCGCTGGGCCCAGCAGGAGGCGGCGGCGCAGCCGGCGCAAGCGCCTCCGCCGGCCGCCGCGCCGGCTCCGGCACCCCAGACGCCCCAGGCGCCGTCGATGGACGACAAGCTCGCCCAGTTGAAGGACCTCGGCGATCTGAAGGAAAGCGGTGTTCTCTCCGAGGCGGAGTTCGCAGCGCAGAAGCAGAAGATCCTGGGGACCTGAAGACCTGGTCCGCCGCTCCGCTCGCCGGTCGCGACCCGCCGCAATGGGTCCTGACCAGCGACGATACCCGAAGTGCGGGCCGCCGTAAGCGCTCTTAGCATCGAATCGCGAGCCGCCGACAGGGCTTGCGCCTTTCTCCGACTTCTGTCGGTTCGACCCTCGAAGAGAAGGCAGCCCACCATGGCCATGACATCCCCGACCCCGGTGCTGGACACCATCGCGGCGATGACGATCGACTCGCTCGAACGCTGCAGCATGGACCCCCGCACGCTCGTCCTCACCCGTCTGGCCGCGCTGTGCGCCATGGACGCCCCGCCGATCTCCTACCTCGCCCACGTCGGGCCGGCCCAGGAGGCGAACGTGACCCTCGAGCAGGTCCAGGACCTGCTCGTCGCGATCGCCCCGGTGGTCGGCACGGCGCGGGTCATGTCCGCCGCGGGCCACATCACCGAGGCTCTCGGTTTCGCGATCACGGTGGCCGAGGACGAGAACGGCGCCATGAAGAAGTAGCGCGTACGCCGACGACCCCGGGTGTGCCGCACCGAAAAGGCCGGCGCGCCCGGGGTCGTCCGCACATCCCCCTCCAGCGATGCCCGCGCCACGGGTCCGGCGGGCTCGCGGACGAAGGAGCGACCATGGCAGCCGGGGCGAGCGCGCCGTCGGTGGACGACGGCGGGGCGCACCCGGATCGAGGTCTGGCGCGCATGCTGCTGCGGATCGTCCTGCGCGATCCCGGCCACCTCCCGGAGAACCTGGCGGACTTCTCGCTGAAGATGCTGAGCCCAGGTGTCCCCGCCTACGTCAGCAAGCTGCGTCAGCTGAACCCGGATGCCGACGTCTTCGAGCTGCAGCGCATGGTCGCCGAGCAAGGGGCACGGGAGGCTTCGCGGGAAGGCGGATTCGTCGGCGGGCCCATGATCGCCTTCGTCCCCGTGGCCTTCGTCGCCGCGCTGCTGGCGCAGATCAAGATGATGCTGCGCATGGCCGCTCTGTCGGAGCGCGATCCTCAAGAGCCGCAGCGCGCCGCCGAGCTGCTGGTGATCATGGACGTCTATCCGGACGTGGGCCGAGCCGCGGCGGCGATGAAAGCCCTGCCCTCGGCGCGGACTCCCGCCAGGAGAAGACGCCGTGCCGTCTACGCCATGGTCGACCTGATCCGGCGCATGGCCAAGCTGCTCGGGCTGATCTCGCCGGCGGCGGTCACCCCGGTGGGCAAGCTGGTCCGCCTCGGACGATGGCTGCTGCTCGGCCTGGCCTTCGCCGTCGGCATGGTGGTGCCGCTGATCTGGCTTCCGTACCTGTCCATGTCGTACTACCGCGGCACCGTCGAGCTGGCCGAACGGGTATCGGTCTTCTACTGGGGACCGGACAGGGTCATCCACCTGCCCCGCAAGGCCTCCGACGTCCCAGGGCTGGCGGCGGCCACGGTGCGGGCGCTGGGCTCGCTGGCCCTGATCGTGGGCGGGATCGCATTGTTCCTGGCGCTGGACATCCAGATCGGCGGGAACTCCTGGCCCGCGCTGCTGTCGCTGGTGATCGCCTTCTCCGCGACGACCGGTCTCCTCTGGTACGCCAGGCGCATCCGCCACCGGCATCGTCACGACCACCGGCACCGCCACGAGCCTCACCGGGTATGAAAATTTCCCACCTTTCACACGAATGGTCCGCCATCACTCGCTGGACGTCAGCAGCCGATGAAGCATGGGAAGTCGTACCTGATCGCGCGGGTGCGGCCCGGCTACGCGCACCCGCTTTGTGCGCGAGTGGAGATGAACCAGCGATGAGCCAAACCACGGTTCCCCGCACCGCGTCCCCAACCCCGCACCGCGCGGTCTTCGCCGGCGTGCTGCTGATGCTCTCCGGGGTGATGAACGTCCTCCAGGGGATCACCGCGATCGCCAAAGACGATTTCTACGTGCACATCGGCAACTACGCCTACAAGTTCTCCCTCACCTCCTGGGGCTGGATCCACCTGATCCTCGGTATCGCGGTCGCGATCGTCGGCTGGGGCGCCTACAGCGGAGCCCGCTGGGCCCGCGTCACCGGTGTCGCCGTCGTCTGCGTGGCGATGCTCGGCAACTTCCTGTGGCTGCCGTATCAGCCCTGGTGGGCCGTGACCCTCCTCGCGATCGACGGTTTCGCGCTCTGGTCTCTCATCGGGCATGGCGACGAGCCGGCACGGTACTGAGAACCCGCAGCGCGCCATCCCCTCGGGCCGGACGGAATCGATGGGCTCCCAGCGGCGGGCACACCGGCTGGCCCGCACCGCCTTCGCGCTCGGCCTCGCCGCCGTAGGACTCCTGATCACGGCCACGGGGCTCGGCGGCGCCGTAGCCGTCGCGCTGATCGCGGTCGCGGCGCTCGCGCTGGCCGCGGTCGGCGGATGGTGGGCGCTGACCCACCACGGCATAGCGCGGGCCGCGGGCCTGGTGATCGCGATCGGCGCGCTGGTGGCGATGGTCGTGCTCTACGCCGGCTCGACCGTCCGCTGGCTCGTCGTCCTGGGCGCCGCCGTAGTCTGGTGCGCCGCTCTGGCCTGCGCCCGCGCCGCGCTGCGCGCCGACCACGCCGGCCACGGCACGGGGAGCCGGGCCACGCCGCCGCCGCGCCGTCCGCTGCTGATCATGAATCCGGCCTCCGGCGGCGGCAAGGTCGGGCGGTTCGATTTGGTTCGGCGAGCCGAGGCGCTCGGCTGCCGGGTGGTGCTGCTGGACGTCTCGCAGCACCAGGACGTCGCCGCCATCGCCCGGCAGGCGCTCGCCGACGGCGCGGACCTGCTCGGTGTGGCCGGCGGCGACGGCACGCAGGCCCTGGTCGCCGGGGTCGCCGCCGCGCACGGCGTGCCCTTCCTGGTGATCTCGGCCGGCACCCGCAACCACTTCGCCCTGGACCTCGGTCTGGACCGCGAGGATCCGAGCCGCTGCCTGGACGCCCTCGCCGACGGCGTCGAACTGCGCGTCGACCTCGGCGAGGTGGCAGGGCGGACCTTCGTGAACAACGCCTCCTTCGGCGTCTACGCCGAGATCGTGCAGCGTCCGGAATACCGGGACGCCAAAGCCGCCACCACGCTCGCCGAACTCCCGGACCTGCTGACGGGTTACTCCGGAGCCAAGCTCACGGCGCGCGTCGACGGCGTCGTGCTGCCGGAGCCGCAGGCCCTGCTGGTGAGCAGCAACCCGTACGACACGGGGTGGTACGGATCAGGCCGCCGCCCCAGGCTGGACACCGGAGAGCTCGGTGTCATCGGGCTGACAGTGCGCACCGCGGCGCAGGCGGCGGACTTGGCCCTGCTCGGCGAACAGTCCCGCACCCTCACCGCGATGACGGCCCAGGAGGTCGTCGTCACCGCCGATACCGAGACGATCGGGGTCGGGGTGGACGGCGAGGCCCTCACGCTCGCCGTTCCGGTCCGCTGCCGCATCGTGCCCGGAGCTCTGCGGGTCCGGGTGCCGCGCGAACGTCCCGGGGTGGCGCCGGCACGGCAGAGGGTCGACTGGCGCCGGCTCGGTGCGCTGGCGCTGGGCCGTTCGGGGTCTTCCGGTGCGGCCTAGTGCAGGTGCAGAAGCACCAGATTCTTGAGTCCGATCATGATCAGCCCGAGGCCCACCGCGGTCGCGCTTGCCCCGGCCAGGCGCCAGCCGGTGAGGTGCGCCGCGCGGGCCGCCGACCAGCTGTGCACCCCGAGCAGCAGCACGACGGCCACGAGCCCGAGGTTCGCGGCGGTCAGTTCCGTGGCTCCGGCCAGGCGCGCGACGACCGCGGACGCCAGCGGAATGAACGACGCCGTGACCATGGGCCAGGTGTCGGCGAGCGCGTGCCTGACGTGCTGCATCGATGGCAGGTGTCCGTCTTCGATCTGTTCGCCCAGCAGTTCGGCGTACTCCTCGGCCAGCCAATAGACCACCAGGGTGACGACCACCGCGACCACGAGGGCCGCGGTCGACAGCCCGGAAGTCGCCGCCAGGATCGCCGCGGTGACGATCGCTCCGTAGATGCCGGACGCCCGGCGTCGCCCGACGTTGTGTGGCGCGGCGCCGGACAACCCGCCCTCACCGTTCGTCTCGTCGGTGTCGATCTGCTCCATGTCAGCGTTCTCCATCCGCGAGCCCGGACTCTTCAGCATCGGGAGCCTGGTAGTTCGGCCGTCCGGCCCGGAAGGCGTCCTCCGCGGCGTGGACGGTCGGGAAGACGTGGTCCGGACGGATCGTCCCCGGCTCGAACCGTTCGATCTTCTGCCATACCGGCTCCTGAAGCTCGGCGAAGAACAGCTCGACGCCCCGCTCCTGGAGCTTCTCGGTGAGCTCTTTGAGCGTGTCGCATGCCGTGACGTCGACGTCCGTCATCGACTCGGCCGCGACCAGGACCCAGCGGGTGTCAGCTGTGCGGGCCAGCCGGGTGACCCGGTTGCGGAACGCCTTGACGTTGGCGAAGATCAGCGGCGCGGCGAAGCGGTAGATCACCAGGCCCGGGATGGGCCGCGCCGTCGGATGGGTGTCCAGGTCGTAGTATCCGCGAAGCCCGGGGATCCGTCCGAGCTCGGCCTCGGCGGGCTGCCACGCGCGCCGGAAGACGTTGAGGATCGACAGCAGCACCGCGATCCCGATGCCGGGAAGCACGCCGAGCAGCGCGACGCCGAGGAACGCCACCGCCGAGAGCGCGAACTCGACCCGGCGCTGGTGCCAGAGCCGGATCGTGCCGGGGATGTCGGCCAGCGACAGCGAGGCGCAGATCACCACGGCGGCCAGCGCCGGCTGGGGAAGGTTCCGCAGCAGGCCCGGAGCCAGCACGATCATCAAGGTGATGAGCACCGCGCCGACCACCCCGGTCAGCTGGGTGCGCGCGCCGGAGCGCTCGGCCACCGCGGTGCGGGACCCGCTGGTGCTGACCGGGAAGCCCTGGAAGAGCCCGGCGGCCAGGTTCGCCATCCCGATGCCGAGCATCTCCTTACCGCCGTCGACCTCCTGGCCGGTGCGCTCGGCGAAGGCCGTGGCCGTGGCGATGGTGTCGGCCAGCGAGACCAGCACGATGCCGGCGGCGGCGCCGGCCAGCGGGCCGAGGTCGGACCAGCGCACGTCCGGCCACGTCAGCGGGGGGAACCCCCGGGGCAGCTCGCCGACCAGGCTCACCCCGTGCCCGGCCAGGCCGAACACCGAGGCGGCGGCCACGGACAGCAGAACCATGATCAGAACGGCCGGCGCCTTCGGCAGCCAGTGCTGCAGCACGAGGATGACCACGACCCCGACGATCCCGACGGCGGCGGCCGCCCCGACCGCCTCGCCGCGCGCGAGCCCTCGCAGGAAGCCGCCGATCTCGCGGATGAGCCCTTCGGCGCTGACCTTGAAGCCGAACAGCTTGGGCAGCTGCCCGACCAGGATGGTGAGCGCCAGGCCGTTCAGGTAGCCCATGATCGTGGGCTTGGACAGCAGGTCCGCCACGAAGCCCAGCCGGGCGGCCGCGCCGGCGATCAGCAGCACCGCGACCATGAGCGCCAGCATCGAGGCCAGCGCGACGGCGCGCGCGCTGTCCTGGCCGCCGGCGGCCAGCGGCAGGACGGCGACGGCGATCATCGGCCCGAGCGAGGAGTCCGGACCCAGGACCAGGACCCGGCTGGGACCGAACACCGCGTACGCGAGCAGGCAGGTGATCGACGTGTAGAGGCCGGTGATCGGCGGCAGCCCGGCCAGTTCCGCGTAAGCCATGCCCTGCGGGACGAGCAGGGTGCTCAGAACGACTCCGGCGACAAGGTCCTTGAGGAGCCAGCGGCGCCGGTAGGTCGCAGCTGCCTGCACGCCTGGCACCGAGCGCAAGACCGACACCGTACCTCCACACCAGGAGCCCGCGACCAGGAGCCGATTCAGACAGCGTCCGTCAAGTCGACCACGGGCTCCCGCACCCTGCCAGCCAGCACCTCCTTGGGGATGCAGCGTGACCGTCGGCGGCCGATAATGGGATCATGGCTGGCAAAAGCCCTGATCCGGACTTTCGGCGAAGGATGGAGCGCATCTCCGTGATGCTGTCCGAGATCGCCGTCCGGGAGCGGATCGCCGTGAAGCTGATCACGACATCGATCCGGGTGTTCTGCGCGTTCTTCGTGTTCGCGTTCCTTTTCTCGGGCCTCGGCGCGCTGATCAGGGGCAACACCGACAACGCGGCCATCTTCGGCGGAATCGGGATCCTGCTCGCTCTCGCATGGGGCTCGGTCATCGCTCTGACCTGGGGTTCCCATCACGCGATGCAGCGACTCCGGGACGAGGCCGGACCACGCTCGCCGACGCAGAGCGGAAAAGTTCGCCATCCCACCACCGGGGCAGGCCTGTAGCCCGCGCCATCACCCTTTCAGCTGCCACCAGGTGGCGGACACGCGCTGTCGCGTGGACGTTGAGGGCATGCTGACCACGATCTCGTCGGTACACCGGCGGCGCCTTTCCGTCGGTGCCGCGGCCTTCGCCGTGATGGCTCTGTCGGTGGCCGGATGCGGAAGCGGCTCCTCCTCAGCCGGCGCCAGCGCCTCCTCGCAGGTCTCGTCGGCTGCTTCCAGCCTGGCCTCGCAGGGCGGATCGGCCGCCTCCCAAGCCGCGTCGTCGGCGTCTTCGGCCGCCTCCTCGGCCCTGGCCCAGGTCACCGACGGCGTCACCGCGGCCTCCGATGTGACCGCCGGACCGGCCACCACCGGTTCGGACGGCCGTGCCGAGTGCCCGCTGACCGTGCGCAACCCGACGTCCGATCCCCACGACTACACGATCTCGGTGGCATTCGACGACCCGAACGGCAACCTCCTGGACGCGACGGTCGTCACCGTCTCGGCAGTCCCCGCCAACGGCACGGCGACCGCCACCGCGCGCAGCAACCGCGATCTCTCCGGCTCGATCGCCGCGAAGATCACGGCTGCGGTCCGGCACTGACCGGGGTCGGTTCCGCCACTGACCTGACCAAGATCGGTTCCGCAGCGGACCGGAGCCCGTCCATCGCCGACTATGTTTTTTCGGCGGATCGGCGGATCGGCGGATCGGCGGATCGGCGACCTGCGAACGGCCGCGCTGGCAGGCCTCCGGCGGCGCCCGCGCGGCCCGTATCAGTCTGCGGCTCGCCCCTCACACAGCAGTCCGTTTCACCAGCCCGTCCACCACGTCCGACAAGGACCCCCGGACCTGGAAGTCGGCCCGCTGCTGCGCGGCTCCGCCGCCGGTGGCCCGCACCTCGGCGAGCAGGAGGGCAGCGGTCTCCAGATCGCCTCCGGGCTCAAGGCCCGGCCGGCTGAATTCCAGCAGACTGGCCGCTCGCTCCTCGGCCGACGCGAGCGTGCCGCTCACCGGATCCAGTCCCTCGGCGGCCAGGCCGAACCGGGCCGCCAGGCGGTGGTCCTCGATCAGCCGGTGTTCGTCGGTGCCCGGAACCGGCTGGTCGGCCTGCAGGGCGGCCAGGATCGTCGCGGCCAGACCCCGGACCAGGAGCGCGAGCAAGACCGGGACGTTCAGATCCGGGTTCACGTCGGCGACCCGGATCTCCAGGGTGGGCCAGCGTTCCGAGGGCCGGGTGAACCAGTAGATCATCTTGCGGTCCATGACGGTCCCGGACTCCATGAGGCGGCGTACAGCCCGCTCGTACCCGCCGCCGGTCAAGCTCGGAGCCGGACCGGCGGAGGGCCAGTGCTGGAACTCGAAGTACCGCCAGCTGGCGCAGCCGCGGTCGCGTCCGGCAGCGAACGGGGAGTTGCCCGCGAGCGACTGCAGCAGCGGCATCCACGGCCGGAGCCGCGTGCCCAGCAGCACGGCCCTGTCGCGGTCCAGGGTTCCCAGGTGGATGTGGCAGCCGCTGGGCTCGCTCTCGAACTCGGCCAGCACGTCCGGGAAACGGCGGGCTATCTCCAGATAACGCGGCGACTGCGTCACCGGCAGCGGTCGCCGGGACAGCACTCCGGCGCCCGAGGCGACCAGCCGCGTGTCGAGGCCGGCCGCGGCCTCGATGGCCGCCCCGCGTGTTTCGGCGAGGTCCGCGCGCAGCTCAGCCGCCGTCACGCGGGGCAGCGTGTTGGTCTCTATCTGGGTCTGGAAGAGTTCGCGGTGCATTCGCCCATCCAGGCGGCCGCCGATCCGCGCCAGGACGGCTTCGGCCCTGGGGACCGTGACTGGTTCGCGGCCGTCGACGAGGACGAACTCCTCCTCCAGGCCGAGCGTCAGCACGTCCCGGATCTGTTCCACGGACGAGGCCATGGCGTCCTCCCACACTGAACGACGATGGCTCGCACTCTCTGGTGACGATGCTAGATCTGAAAGACCGATCACGCCGGACGGGCCGGTGCGCCCGGACGTGAACCCGTAGACAATGGCATATGACCGGACTCACGTGAGAGGAAGCGCCATGTGCCGCTGGCTCGCCTACTCAGGCTCGCCCGTCCTGTTGAGCGACGTGCTGTACACGCCGATCCGCTCGTTCATCGACCAGAGCCTGCACTCCGAGCTCGGAGCCGAGACCACCAACGGCGACGGGTTCGGCATCGGCTGGTACGACGGCCGCGACACCCCCGGCATCTTCCGCGGCGTCGAACCGGCGTGGAACGACACGAACCTGCGCGAGGTCTCCGAGCACGTCACCTCGCCCCTGTTCTTCGCCCACATCCGCGCCGCCATCGGGTCCTCGGTCCAACAGACGAACTGCCATCCCTTCCGCTACGGGAAGTGGCTGTGGATGCACAACGGCTTCATCGACGGGTTCGCGAAGATCAAGCGCGACATGGCCTTCGCCGTCGACCCCTCGCTCTACCCCCTCATCGTGGGCACGACCGACACCGAGCTGCTGTTCTACCTGGCGCTCACCTTCGGGCTCGAAACCGATCCGGCGAAGGCCGTGGCCCGGGCCATCGGCTTCGTCGAGGCGCAGGGCCGGAAGGCCGGGATCGACTACCCCTTCCAGGGGACGATCGTGACCAGCGACGGCCATTCCACATGGGCGTTCCGCTATTCGAGCCAGGGCAAATCGCGAACCCTCTTTCTCACGCGCGACGTACCGACTTTGCGGGAGCAGTACCCCGACGCGCCCATCATGCAGAAGGTCTCCGACGACACGCGGTTGGTCGTCTCCGAACCGATCGGCAACCTGCCCGGTGCCTGGCTCGAGATACCCGAGGCCACATACGGCATGGTGCAAAAGGGCAACGACGAGCTCCGCCCTTTCTCGCCTGAACCGCCGGCGTAACCGCGCCGCCCGACGGTTCAGCACAGATCGGTCATATCCCGCCGGCGAACGTGTCGCACGCCTTCAGATCCCCGGTCTGATAGCCGGTCGTGAACCACTTCTGGCGCTGGGCGGCCGACCCGTGGGTCCATGTCTCCGGCGTGACGTTGCCCTGCGTCTCCTGCTGGATCCGGTCGTCACCGACCGCGGACGCCGCGTCGAGGGCATCGGCGATGTTCTGCTGGCTGAGGGCGTCGATGAGGGGATGGCCGCTGGCGTCCTTGGTGGTGGTGGCCCAGTGCGCCCAGATACCCGCGTAGCAGTCCGCCTGTAGTTCGGTGCGGACCGATCCGCCGGTGGCACCCTGGCCGCCCTGCTGGGCCCGTCCGAGCGTGCCTTGCAGGTCCTGGATGTGGTGACCGTATTCGTGGGCGACGACGTAGGCCTGGGCGAAGGGACCGCCCTTCGCTCCGAACTGGCTACGCAGTTCCTGCCAGAAGCCCAGATCGAGGTACACCGTGCGATCGCCGGGACAATAGAACGGACCGACTTGGGTGGTCGCCGGGCCGCAAGCCGTGGAGGTGGAACCGGAGAAGAGCACGGTTGCCGCACGCTGGTAGGTCTTGCCACTGTTAGCGAACGCCGTGCTCCAGTAGTTCTGCACGGAGTCGACGACGGCCACAACACGGCAGTCATCGTTGGCATTGGCATCAGCACCGGTGTGGCACTTGGCGGCGAGCGAGGAATCAACGCCCCCCGGCGACGCCGAAGTCCCGCCGTTGCCGTTGCCTCCACCGCCCATCGTGGCGACCGGAACTCCGACCGCTGCCGCGATGAGGGCGAATATCAGCCCAGCGATACCGCCCCGGCCTCCCGGAAACCCACCGCCCAAAAAGCCACCACCACCCCCGCGTTCGTCACGGACATCGCTGGTGTCCAGCTGGGCTTCAGGATCAAAGGTCATGAAGTGGCTCCCTCCACTAGGCGGACAGACGCTTGAGCCGGTCGCCGAATGTCCAGAGTGGAGGCGGCCAAACCTGGTGCGTGCTCTACGGAATCCGGCATCGCCCCGCCGCCCCAGCGCCGTTTTGACTTCGCCGACGGCAGCATCGACCAGGCTCGGCGTAGTCGGCGTACTCGATTGCTGGAGTGCCGCTGAGCACTACTGGACTACTAGTGGTCCCGGCTCGCGGCTTCAGGCACGCCGCCTCGAAGCAAGCCGAGCAATGCGGCCTTGTCCGGTTTCCCGCTGGCGGCCACCGGGACCTCGGCGAGTTGGGTGATGGTCTCCGGCACGCTGAGCTCGCCGAGGTCGGCGCGGACCGCTTGGCGCAGGCCCGCGTGGTCCAGGCTGTGTCCCGGGCGGGGAACCAGGAAGGCGTGCACCGCCTCGCCGCGCTGGTCGCTCGGGGCGCCGATCACGTACGCCTGGTCCACGTCCTCCTGCGCCGCCAGCAGGCGCTCGATCGGGCCCGCATACACCGGCAGGGCATCCACGATGATGATTTCGCGGGCGCGACCCGTCAGGGACAGGTAGCCGTCCTCCAGCTTCCCGAGATCGCGGGTACGCACAAAGCCATCGGCCGTCAGGGTCTCGGCGGTCAGCTCGGGCTCGTCGAAGTACCCGCACATCTGGTACTGCGTGCGCACATAGATCTCGCCGTCCCGGATGTCCACCTCCACGGAGGGCAGCGGCCGTCCCACGGAGCCGAGCACACCTTGGGCGATGTCCGTCGGAGTCAGCGCGGTGAGCCCACCGGTCTCGGTCAGTCCGTAGGAGGAGTAGACCACCGGGCCGAGCAGTTCGACCGCTTCGGCCAGCCGGTGCGCGGGCAGCGGCGACCCGGCAACCATGATCGCCGCTACGGAGGACATGTCATACTCCGCCGTCCTCAGCGCATCAAGCATCTGATACAGGCGCGGCACGTTCATGATCGTCGCACTGGCGCGCAACCGCTCGAACACCCCGGGAAACAGCGGGCCCTCACCGGCTGCGGGAAGCCGCGGGATCACGGCGGTGCCGCCGGAGAGCAGGCACAGCGCCAGGTAGTCCTGCACCACGGCACTGGCGAGCGTGCCGAACAGCAGATAGCGACCGGTACACCGCGCCAGCTCGACGGTGTCGGCGCACCAGTTCTCAACATCCCACGACCAATGCGAGGACAGCGCCTTGTACGTCTGCATGCAGCCCTTCGGCCGGCCGGTACTGCCGCTGGTGTACGCCACCCGCGCCACATCGTCCGGCCTGGCCAGCACCACAGGGTCAGCCGCCTCACCGCGCAGCAGTTCAGCCACCCGATCACCGGTGAGCACTGCGTCCACGCCGCGCGAGAGCACATGCCGGCGCTGCGGCGCCGAGTACCCGGGATGCACGCCGATCACCCGGCAGCCCACCGTGTAACCCGCGAAATAGGCAGCCACCGCTTCAGCGCTGACGCCCAACTCCATCGCCACTCCACTGCCCGGACCGATACCACTCGATCGCAGTCCGCGGGCAATCGTGCCGATCATGCGCAGCAGTTCGCCGCCGGTCACCGCAAGGTCACCGTCCTCCACAGCGACGTGTTCCGGCCGCGCCGCCAGCGCATGAAGAACGGAGTCTGGGAATGCCATGCGTGCCGCCGCCCTAGCTGCGTCGAGGTGGGTGGGTCTTGCTCCGCTGCCGAGTATCGCGCGGGAAAATCAGAGCATCTTCAGAGCATCGAAACTTATCGAAACTCGAAGCAATCCCACACGACAGAACACTGCCAGGTCATCGACGATATCAAGCCACGTATAAGCAGCAGAACGGCCCAGGTGGTTGACTTCTGCCCGGTCACGGATACAGTCCCTATCGCCGAGTTTTGCGAAAAAGTTTCGGTATCTTCATCGAAACTCGGAGTCCTTGTCTGCTCTCGCGCAAAGGGGTTTCCGCAATGAGGTTCCACCGTCTGGCCGCAGTAGGCGTCGCCGTGGCGACCGCCGTCGCGGCCGCGATCACGGGCTCGGGCGTCGCCGGGGCGAGCTCGAGCTCCTCCGACTCGCTTCGTGCGCTGGCCTCGAAGATCGACCTGCATATCGGGACCGCCGTCGTCCCCTATGACCTCGACAACCCGGACTACGCCAAGATCGCCGCGACCCAGTTCTCGGTGGTCACGCCCGGCAACGAGATGAAGTGGCAGGTGGTGGAGCCGACGCAGGGCACGTACGACTGGTCCGGCGGCGACCGCCTGGTGCAGTTCGCGCAGCAGAATCACCAACTCGTCCGCGGCCACGTCCTGCTGTGGCACAACCAGCTTCCGGACTGGCTGACCACCGGCGTCACCAACGGCACGATCAGTGACGCGCAGCTGCGCGACCTGCTGCACAAGCACATCACCGACGAGGTGACGCACTTCAAGGGCAAGATCTGGCAGTGGGACGTCGCGAACGAGTTCTTCACCGACGACAACCCGTCCCAGCTGAACCCGAACGACTTCTGGATCTCGCACCTGGGCACCGGCGTCATAGCCGACGCCTTCCGCTGGGCCCACGCCGCCGACCCGAAGGCGCTCCTGTTCTACAACGACTACAACATCGCCGGCGAGGACGGAACCAACGCCAAGAGCGACGCCGCCTACACCTTCATCAAGCAGCTGGTCGCCCAAGGCGTCCCGATCAGCGGCGTCGGCGACCAGGGCCACCTCGACACGCAGTACGGCTTCCCCACAAAGATGACCGACGACCTCCAGCGCTTCGCCAACCTCGGCCTGAAGACCGCCATCACCGAAGCCGACGTCCGCACCTTCGTGGACAGCCCCACCACCCAAGTCCCCACCGACCACCTGGCCACCTTCGCCCAGCCATACGAGTACTCCCAGATGCTCCAAGCCTGCCTAGCCGTCAAGCAGTGCATCTCCTTCACAGTCTGGGGCTTCGGCGACACCGACTCCTGGATCCCCGGCTGGTTCACCAACGAGGGCTACGCAAACCTCTACGACGTCAACCTCGCCCCCAAGCCCGTCGTCGCAGACCTGCAGCAAGACCTGAAACTCGCCGCCCACGGCGCCCAGCACCGCAGCTGACCGAACCGCACCGGGTCCGTGTCCGTGTCCCACTCTTCCGTTCGACAGCCAGGTCAGAGGTTTTCTGACCTGGCTGTCGACATCCCTTGCGGTGTTAAGGGTTCGACAGTGCCAGGCGCCAGGTCCCGTCGCTGGTGACCACCAGGTAGTAGGGCCCTGATGAGAAGGTCGTCTGCGCGACGTCGGAGCCTGTGAAGTCTCCGATCTCGTTGAACACGAGGTCGACGTCGTCTCCGTTGGCGTCGATGACTTTGACCGCGAAGTTGGCTTGGCCGCTGTTGGTGCCGTCGACCTTGAACGGGCCGCCGGCGTTGAACGGTCCGACGACTTTGTCGCCCTTCCCGTTGTAGGCCTGGGGGAGCGCGACGGGTGATACCGCGCGCGGCTGGGTGATGGTGATGTTCCAGGCCGCGTCTGCTGTGACGTTCAGGAGGTAGTCACCTGCGGGCAGGCCTTCGGCCGTGGTGCCGGTGTAGGTGCCGATCGTGTTGGCGAGCAGGTCGACTTCGTTTCCGGTGGCGTCGAGGAGTTCGACGGCGAAGTTGGCGTCGCAGTCGGCGCACGAGGAGGTGAACTCGGTGAGTCCGCCTGCGACGGTGAACTTCCGGCTGGTCTGCTGGCCGGAGCCGGCGAGCGAGATCGGAGCGATCGTGGGCGCCGGTCCCGCGGCCTTCACGGGGGGAGCGGCGGTCGCGGCGTGGGATGTCGTGGTCGTCGCCGGCGGCTTCGAGGTCGAGGAGGGGCGAGGTGAGGGGTGAGGTGTCGTGGACGAGGGGTGGGTCGCGGGGTGAGCTGTCGCGGTGGAGGAGTGAGTCGTCGGGCTCGGCGTCGAGGTGGAAGAGTGAGTCGTCGAACTGGGTTTCGCCGGGGCTCTCGTGCTGGTCGCGGTAGAGCTCGGCGTGGACGAGGCTTTCGACGCGGACTTGGTGGTGTCCTTAGCGCCGAACACGGTGCTGAGTATGACGACGACGACAAGGGCGATGACGCCGCCGGCCACCCACATCCACCGCGGTCTTTTGCGATTCGGCCCTGGCGGTGTTCCAGCACCGTAGGCCGTTGAACCCGGTGGCGGCGGCCCAGGTGTTGCTGGTGCGCCGGGCGGCAGTCCCGTGGCAGCGGACGTCGGATCGGTGGACGGTGGCTCGTCGGACTCGCTGACGTCCACCCAGAACTGCCAGCCGGCCGGGGGAGTGGGCCACGAGGGATCAGGTCGCCAGCCAGGCGGCAGTGTCCAGCCGGGTGGCGGCTTCGGCCAGCCAGGCGGCGGGTTGAACTTCGACGCCATCGGACCTCCAACGGGCCGAATCGCGCTTCAGGTATCTCCGCACCATTATTCCGAGGGAACCCGGCCTCGGCCCGGCCGGCGAAGATCTCCCTACTCCATGTGGGCCAACGAAGGGCAGCGCCCGCGCTGATTCACGTACCTACGTGGATATAGGGCGCCCAGAGGTGAGGGCGTGCTGCGTGACGGTTCCGCTGGCGCAGGACGGCTTCGCGGAGGGCGTGGGCGCAGCGGTCGAGATTGAGATTGAGATTGAGGTCGAGGTCGGTTGGTGCTGCTGTGGGATTGAGCAGCTGTCGATAGAAGGCGCTGGCAACGTTCACGGCGACCAGGTCGTTGGCCATCCACTGAGTGCCGATCACGTGCTGGAAGCCCGCCAGGTGGAAGGCGGTCGCGAGGTGGAGGGACTCGTCGATGAGGCGGCCGGGGGACAGGCCGAGGGCGGTGTCGCAGGCGGAGAGGTATGCCAGGTTGGCGTGGCCGAGGGCGAGTGCGGCCAGGGCTTTCACGGACAGGGGGTCCTGTCGGTGGTCGTGGAGGAGGAGGTGGCCGGCGGCGGGATCGTTGGGGTCGTGGTGGCCGTGGCAGGCGAAGTGGGCTATCGACCGCGTGGTGAGTTCCTGGAGGACTCGCGGCTTCGTCGGGGGTACGCCTTCGGTGCCTGGTTCGGGCTCGATCAGTGTGGCGGGGTCGGGGAGCAGCGGCCTGAGGGCTTCGGCCTCGGCGGCGGAGCCCGGGAGCTTTTCGGCTCCGGGAGTCGTGGGCATCGCGACGATCAGAGAACTGAGGGCTGGGACAGGGGTGCTGGACTGTTGTCGGCTTCGGCGTTCACGGTCGCGCTGGTTTCGGGCTTGGAGGAGGGCGCGGACTGTCGGGACGTAGGACGAGGCCGTCCGGTCCAGGACGGTGCGCCTGGCCGAGGCCGGGGTTTCGCGGTGGTAGCCGGCCGCGTGGATCGGCAGCATGCCGAGGACACCGCCGGTCACCCACCAAATGCGGGGTGCGGGTTCGTCGGCGCCGGGCGGCGTGTGGATGCCGAGGGCGTCGAGGACCGGACCGGCCACGGTGTCCCAAAGCCATTCGAGGACTTCGGACATACCCGGCGAAGTCCCTTGCAAGGCCGAATAGAAGGTGTGTCCTTGGTCGAGCACGGAGTGGATCGTGAGGCCGGGGAGTGGCAGGGCACGAATACCCTCGGCGGTCAGCAGGAGCGCGTGACCACTCGTCAAGGTGACGACGAAGACCACGACCGGTCCCTCTGCGCCCGCAGTCGCCAGCGCAGTAGGGTCCGGGGGCAGGCCGAAGGTGGCGAATCCGTCCTGGGAGCGGATGTGGTCTAGCAGCCGTCGCAGGTCGGCTGTCAGCGAGATCCGGTCCTGCTCGACTGGTGCGGGCAGGTCAGGGTCGGATTCCAGGAGCGCGGTGCGTTCGCCGTCGAGCAGGATGCGCAGCTCGTCGAGGCGGGCGGCCAGCGCGGGATGCTCACGTTCCAGTGCGGCCTGATCGCCGCGGACGTCAAGGCCGCGGCCGAGGAGGACGGCGCGGCCTTGTTCGAGGATCGCCAGGGCGCGCGCTGCTTGCGGCGATGACGGCCGGGGCTGATCGTCCGCCAGTATCGCGGCAGCGGCGTCGTTGGCCACGCCGGTGAGCTCCCCGAGTGCGTACGCCGTGTCCGCGCGGTTCTTATGCCGGGGCGCGAGGAGCGGCAGCAGCGCCACCGCGGTCTCCAGCAGCGCGGCACCTTGGGCCGGATCAGTGCGGGCGATCATGCGCCCGCCGGTGGCTGCGGCCCTGGTCCGGAGCAGCGCTGGCGCGGTCGCCATGTGTGCCGCTTGCGTGCAGAGGCGTACAGCCTCGGCCAGATCTCCAGCCTCCGCCGACTTTTCAAGCCGTACTGCCAGTGTAGAGCCGAGGTTGGTGAGAGCCACGGCATGTTCGAAGCCGCCAGTGACCTCGTGCCCTGCGACCCGCACCGCTTCGCGGCCGGCCGCTACCGCCGCGTCGAGGTCGGCACGGTTGGCGCTGCGCTCGAACCGCCTCCGCAACGCGGTGCTGAGATTGGTGAGAGCCAGGATTCGCACTCGGGCCCACCCCGGATCGGCGGTCGCCTGCCGGCCGACGGCGATCGCCTCGTCCAGGTCGGCACGCCGGTCTGGGAAGGACTCGGCACGGTGCAGGAGGGCCACGGCGAGGTTCAGCCGCCGTGCCGCCTTTGCCGCCTGGTCGGTCTCGGGGGTCAGATCGATCGCCCGCCGGGCCAGAGCGACGGCAGCGTCGAGCCGTTCGGCATCCCCGGTCCGCTCAGCCTGTCTGCGTATTGCCTCGCCGACTCGGGCCACCAGAGCCGGCAGGTCCGGATGGTCCTCGGGCATCGCGGCTGCGGCCGGCAGCCCGGCGTCGACAGCCTCGTCGAGATCCGCCGACATGCCCCCGAGCTCGTAGCGGTCCAGCAGCACGCCGCTGAGGGTCGCGAACCGGTGCCCGCGGGTCGCCGCGCGCGGGTCCGTGGCCGCAGTGGCTGCCCGGGCGGCGTCGACGGCTGCGTTCAGGTCCGCCAGGTCGGCCGTGCGGTGGTAACGCATGTGCGAGACGCTCGCGAGGTTGGCCAGGAAGCGGGACCGGTCCGGGCCCGGCTCGGGCGTCGCGGCCACGGCGTGCCGCGCGGCGTCGACGGCCTCGTCGAGGTCTTGCGGATCACGCTGGTGCTCATAGCGGGCGCGCAAGGCGCCGGACAGGTTCGACATGGCGTTTGCGTGGACCGGATGGCCTGGCGGCGCGGCGGTGACGGAGCGCCGGCCGGCGTCGACCGCCGCGTCCAAGTCCTCCGGCAGGCCGGTTCTCGCGGCGCGGATCTGGAGCGCGCCGCACAGATTCGGCAGATGTGCGGCGTGAGCCGGCCGCCCGGCCGTGGCTGTGGTGATCTGCGTCCAGGCCAAGACCGTGGCCTCGTCGAGCCGCGCTGGATTGAGCGGTTCTGCCACGCCTTTGCGCGCCTGGCTCCGGAGCTGTCGGAGCATCGCCACCGCGTCCGGCACAGCCCGCTCGAGGAGTTCGGGCAGCAGCGGTTCGGGCAGGATTCCCGCTCCGGTCAGGAAACAGGGTGCGAACAAGGTGACCGCTGCGGCGCGTGCCGCCCGACCCGGCTCGTCGTCCATCCCCTGAGACTGGAACCAGTACAAGTAGCCCAACGCGTGCCGGGCTTGAAGGTCGTCATAGCCGGCCGTCAGCAGCTCGTTGAGCGCGTCCGCGAGCCGGCCGCCTTCTTCGAACGCCTCCTGGTCCATGACGGAGGCCAGGCTTCCAGTCTTGGTGACGTGAAAAAGTCGTGCCTGAACCGGCTCGACCAGTTCCCGGCGTACTCCCACGTCGCCTCCTAAGCGGCGAGACCGCGGCGGGACAGCAGGCGGGCGACTGCTACCCCGACGACGAATCCGAATCCTGACACCAGACAGGTCAGGCCGCGCGGCGAGCTGTGGTGGGCCTGCTCGGTCCAGCCGATCGCGACGAGCAACCAGACCAGCGCGGCGCCGCTCAGGCCGGCGGCGATATGGCTGAGCAAGGCCTGCGGGCGGTGGTCGGACGCGGTGGCCAAACGCAGGACGAACGCGGCCAGGAACAGGGTCACGGCGCCGAGGACCGCGACGAGCGGGGCTTTGACCGGTCCCGACACGGGGACCCGGTAGCCGAGCGCCTGCACCGCGGTCAGGACCATGAGCACGGCTCCGATGATCGCCGTCTGGAGCAGGCTGAAACGGTCGCGGTGGTCCTCGGCGGCCTGTCGGTGCTCGTGCAGGCCGTGCTCGACGACCGTCGCGGTGATCTCCGCGACGTCGCGGGTGCGATCGCACGCCGCCGCCACGTACAGGGCGTCGTCGTCGAGACGGGTCGCGAACCAGTCGGCCAGTGCTCGGTCGTCGGTGAGCGGGGTGGCCGGGGGAGTGCCGGGTCGGCTGCCCGTCGTGCCAGGCCGGCCAGACACAGGCCCGCCGACTTCGTTGTCACTCGCGCGAGCTCTGATGTGTCCAGGTCCGCTGACCGCCGAGGCTTGACCTTCTATTCCGCCGTCCTCGCCGAGCGCAGCCGCCATGTTCCACTGCGCGATCTGTACCGTCCGCCGCATCTCGCGCAGCCTGGTCAGCGCGGCGATCAGCCCCGCCGACTGCACCCGTAGTACAGCCAGCCGTGTCGAGGCCGCGACCAGCTCCGCGGGCCCGGCCGGGATCTCGCCCTCCAACAGCTGCAGCAGACGTTCCACCCGGCTGTCCGCCTCCGTGCGCAGTCGGCGCACAGCGTCGCCGCCGGCATGGATGCGCAGCTCATGACGGATCTTCGCCATGTGCATCAGATAGCGCCCGAACGGCGGCACCTCAGCCTCGCCGCGCGTCCACACCCAGGCGTCCATCAGCTTCTCGTCGCGGCGAGAGGCCACGACGGCGAAGCGGCGCACAGCTCGGTCGTCGGGGCGCGAGGCGGTCTCCCACAGGAGCAGACCCGAGTCGGTGCGATGGCCGCGCCGCCACCAAGCCTCGTCCGTATCAGGATGCTGAGGCATGGCCTCCCGTACTCCGGAAGGTGCGGCGACGCCGTCGGGCATGGTGTTGACCAGGGCAAGGAAGAGCCGGGCCTCGCCCAGCGGGACAGCGTTCGGCGTGCCCGCACCCGCGCTTGCTCCTGCCGTCACCACCGCCGACCACCGTGCCTCCAACTCGCTCCACCCGAGCCGCTCGGCCGCATCGGGGGCGATCATGACGGCGAGGCAGTAGACGTCGCGCTCGCGGACGACGAAAGCCTGCACGATCCCCTCCGCGACCGATTGGCGCGCGGCCGCCGGTCCGAGGACGGACGGCGCGGCCAAGGTCGGCGGCAGTTCGACGGGCATACCGAGCCGCGGGACCGGCGTCGTCATGCCGAGCGAATCACCGCAGGCCGTCCATAGGTCGCGTAAGCGCGCGTAGGAGGCTCGGGCGTGTTCGCCCTCAGCGGAGAAGAAGACATGGACCGCCAGTGCCTGGGCGGTCGGCGACGGTGACGGCCGTGGCTGCGGCGTCATGCTTCCGGGTCAGCCGTTTGCGAAAGCCCTGTGTCGTCGGCGGCATCCTCGGCGTCGTCGGCATCAGCGTCATCGACCAGCCGCACCAGCCGCTCAATCAGCTTGTTGACGCGCTCGCGCACACGAGCCGGAGCCGGTACCACCGGCCGATCGCCGAGCCTCGTGGAGACTCGTGGCGGGGCGAGCAGTTCCATCGTGGCGACCGTGTCCTCGAACGTCTGCAACGAGCCGCCGTCGAGGGCTGACTCCATTCCCGCCAGCGCATCGTCGACCCGATTCCAGCGGCGTTCGGGAAACTCCCACTCAAGCGTCCGCCGCAGCAGTGCGTGAGCCTCCGCGTAGACAATCCCCTGATAGTTTCTCGGTTTCCCGCTCATCCCGCCCCTTCGCGCCGGCGCTCCGCGTTATCAGGCTACAACCGCACGTCACACCGCTATAAGAATACGTATTCAGGGTTTCCCCGACTTATCCGCAGTGGGGAGATCATCGTCCGTAGACTTTTCCTCGCCGAAGGAAATTGCGGCGTGGCGGCAGGGGAGATCGCAATGGCACGTTTGCAGATCAACGTTCTCGGGCCGCTGCTGCTCGAGGTGGAGGGGAAACCGGTCGGGGTCCCTCCGCTGTCGGCGCGGGCACTGGCGTTGTTGGTCGCCGCGGACGGCGATTCGGTGGCCTCCAGCCGTATGCACCAGGAGCTGTGGCCGGCTTCGGGCCACCACAGCCGCCGCGATCGTTCGAGCCGTACCGAGGTCCAGCAGCGGATCCTGGCCCTGCGCCGGCTGTTGGACGCCGAGGGCGTCGCTCCGGAGAAATCTGTGGTGCGTACCGAACCGGTGGTCGTCGGCTCGGAGTCGGAGTCCGCGTACCGCCTGGTGTGCGGTCCCGATGAGATCGATGCCGTGCGCTTCGAACGGCTGGTGGTCGATGCGATGGCGGCCGGGCAGTCGGCGAGCCGTTCCTGCGAACTGCTGCAGGAGGCGCTGGAGCTCTGGCGCGGCGATCCGCTGGTGGCTTGCGAGCCGGTCGGTTTCGTCGCCGATCGGATGCGGCGGCTGCACGGGCTGTACGAGTCCGCTTGCAGCGAGCTGATCCAGATCCAGACCGAGCTGGGACGGATCGACGAGGCGCTGGCCACCGCGGTGCGGATCGCTGATCGTCGGCCGCAGGACCCCCAAGCCCGCGCACAGGTGGCGGAGCTGCGTGGGCGGTTACGGGCGCGGCGGGGCGATGAGCTGTTACAGCGGCAGTTCACGGGACTGCGGGCCCGGCTGTCGGTGGTGCGCGGCGACCTGTTCGAGCAGAAGGCGGCGAACCTGGTCGTCGGGTTCTGCGACACCTTCGACACCTCGACCGAGCGCAATGAGCTGATCAGCGCCGAGAGCGTGCAGGGCCAGCTGCTGCACCGGCTCTACGGCGGGGACGTGAAGACGCTGGACCGCGAGCTGCGGCGAGGGCTGCGCGGGGTGGTTCCGGTGGTCCGGGAGAGTCCCCGGGACAAGCCGAAGGGCAAGCGCACCCGCTATCCGGTCGGGACCGTGGTGGCGCTGCCGCATGAGGACCGGTGGATCTTCGGCGTCGCCTACACCCGGCAGCGCAACGATCTGGTCGGCGAGTCGAGCCGGGAGGAGCTCCGGCTCAGTCTGGAGCAGCTGTGGGTTGCGATAGGGCGGCGCGGGCAGCTCAAGCCGGTGGCGATTCCACTGGTCGGGTCGCGGCTGTCGCGGGTGCCGGGGGTGACGGGTACCGAGTTGTTGTTGCTGATCGTGGACACGTTCGTGCGCGCGGGCTGGACCGGTTCGGTGGCCGCGCAGGAGCTGCGGATCGTGCTGCGGCAGGAGGATCTTGAGACGGTGGACCTGCCCGCGGTGGAGCGGTATCTGAGCGGTCTGGACGAGGACGGGAGGCGCGTCGGTGAGTGAGGACCTCGCGCAGATCCGCGCGGAAGCTGTCAGGGCTCTGAGTCATGTCGAATACTGGGAGCTGACTCCGGCGCGGTGGGAGCTGCTGGCAGGCATGCTGGACGCGCTCGCCGCGGCTCCTGCCGATGACGTGGACGCCATCGCGGTGGCCACCGCTGATCTGGAGCTGGCCGGGCCGATGCGGATTACGCCGATCGGGGCAGGGAACACGCGGCCCGAGGCGGGGCTGACCGGTGTCGTGCGGATACCGGTGCCGCCGAAGATCCGGGAGCGCGTCAATGAACTGATTCACATGCTGCGCGGTGGTGGCGACCCGGGGCGGGCCCGGTGACGGCGCAGCTGCTTGATCAGCAGTACGTCGTTCATCTTTACGCGCCCGCCACCGGTCCGGAGGCACCGGCCGCGTACCGGGGACTGTGTGAGATCTGGCGCGGGTGTCGGCTGGCGTTCCAGATGACCGAGGCGGTCGAGGGGTTCGATGTGCCGCAGGTCCCGCCGTCGGCGGCGGAGGGGGTGCCGGAGGAGTTCGAGGGCGTGCTCGCACTCCAGGAGCGGCCGTTCGCGGACAGCCAGGCGGTGCTGCGGAAGCATCACGACGTCTTCAACCTGTCCGTCGCGTTGGCGCCGCCTGAGACTCGCCTGCCGAAGGAGGGGGAGTGGACATGGTGGCGGGACTTCGACCGGACCTGGAACGCGATCAGTGCCCGGTACGCGCCGCACATGCTGGGACAGGCGCGGTTGTTCCTGGCCGGAGTGCCCGAGGCTGATCCCGCGGACGCCTCGCTGCTCGGATGGCTGGCCACGCTGGTGCCGACTGATGCGACTGATGCGACGGATGCGACGGATGCGGCAGATTCTACGAGTTCGACTGCTTCGAATACGGAGCCGCCGGATCTCCTGGGCGCCACGCTCGACCGAGGGGTTCAGCTGTGGGAGCCCTTCGCTCGTCCCTTGTACACGCCGGACCGTCGCCTCCTGCTGGCTGTCGGTCCCGGCTCCGACGCCCGGGCCAGTCGGTGGATCTGGTCGTCGGGCGGTACCGAGATCCCGCCACTGGCCAGGTACCTGCTGCACGCCGCGAAGCTCCGGTATGAGATGAGGGTGTGGCGGCGCGACGGGCAGGCCCGGGAGCTGAACGAGGCCTTGGACACGCTCAGCAGTGAGCTGATCCGTACCGGGGCGACCGACAGTGCCAAGGCGGAGCTGCTGCGGCTGCGCAGCGGGCAGGCGCTGATGTTGCTCGGGGATCTCAAACTGCTGAGACAGACGGCCGAGATCGCGGACGACAACATGCGGCGCGCGCTGTCGGAAGCGGAGCAGCTGCGGGCGGTGAATCCGTTCCTGCGCGATGCTGCGGACGCGCAGGAGTTCCTGGAACTCCTGGACGACCAGATCGCCTACCTGGACACGCGGACCGCGCGTTCGGCGAGCTTGCTGCCGATCATGCCGGCCGCTTCGGCCCATTCGGTCGCCTCCGCTGCTCCGGTCGATTCCGCCGGCCCGGCAGCTCCGGTGAACCCGGAGGCCGCCTATCAGGTCACAGACAAGGACACGGTGTTCGTCATCCACGGCCGCGACGAACGAGCCCGCGTGGCCACGTTCGACCTGCTGCGGGCGTTCGGGCTGCACCCGGTGGAATGGGACGAGGCGGTGGGCCTGCTCCAGCAGCCGATGCCGTTCCTCGGCCGGGTGCTGCGGGAGGCGATCCCGCGGGCCAAGGCGGTGGTCGTGATCATGACGCCCGATGACATCGTCCGCCTGCATCCCGAACTGGCCGGCCCGTCCGAGCCCGGCTTCGAGACCGGCCACTCCATGCAAGCCCGCCCCAACGTCCTGATCGAACTCGGCATGGCCCTGGCCTACCACCCGCGCGCCACGCTGATCCTCCAGGTCGGCGACCACCGTCCGATCGCCGACCTGGGCGGCTTCAACTACGTCCGCGTCGCTGAGGGCACTGCCTTCCGGGAACGAATCGGCAAACGGCTGAGCTATGCGGACTGTCGCGTGTCCATGCCGCCGGACGGCGCCTGGCAGACGGCCGGCGACTTCGGTCCGGCGGAGGGAAGGCGGCCGGACCGGCCCTGACGACGGCGTGGCTGCCCTTATGCCTTGGCCTGCCCGTCATCGTGACGCGGTGGCGGTCCGGGCGGATGGTCCGGGGCGTGCCCTGGATCGTCACTGACGTCACTGGCGTCGCCGACGTCACTGGCATCGTCGGCGAGACGGCGGGTCACCTCCTTCGTGATCTCTGAACCGATCTTGCGGATCGCCCTGCCCGCCGCTCCGCTGACCGAATCCCGCAGCGCGTCGAGTGATCGGATCAGGTCCGGGGGCTGCGGTGTGGGGCGTACCGAGCGTCCTTCCGAGGCCGACGTCACCGGCGGCGCAGCAGGTACCACACCGCCACTGCCGCCACTCCCAGGACGAGTGCCGCCAGCAGCCAGCCCGCCGCCCGAACCAGGCGTTTGCGATCCGGCTCGGGGTCGGGATCCGGCCGGACCGCCAAGAGTTTTTTTGCCTCCTGCACCGCCTGGTGGGGCAGATCGGCGAGCACGACGCAGAGCCGCCCGGGTTTGGCGAGGTGGTTCCAAGCCTGGGCCGCGCTCTCGGCCTTGCGCGGGATGTTGAGATAGCCGGCGAATCCGGACCGGTTCGCGGCCAGGGACTCCACCGCCGCGACGAGGTGGTGTCGGTCCTCCGCGGTTCGCACGCTCCCGACGGATACCGACGACGCCCCGGCTGCCGGCGGCGGCACCGGATCCAGCTGCGCGGCGACGGCCCGTACCGCGACCGCCGGAGCGGCGAGCTCCTCGTCGGTCAGCGGATCGTCGGGCGGATCAAGCGGATCAGGCGGATCAGGCGGTTCGGACAGTCCGGGCCGGCCGGAGCGGCCGACGAGACCCCCGCTCCCGGGGCGGCCGGGCTGCTCGACGAGGCTCGGGATCCTGGTGACCCCGGGACGCACGTCTCCCTGTGCCCCCGCCGCGAGCAGCCGCACGATCTTCTCCTCGGCGAGGTGCTCGTCGAGCCCGGCTCCGATCCCGGACTCCACGGCCTCCGGATCGGCCAGAGCGTCCAGCCAGGCTCGCACGACCCGTATCAGCACCTCGCGATCCTCCCCGCGCGGCGCCCCGGATCCTTCGAACAGCACCGAGTACGTGATCCGCCGGTCCGCGGCATCGGTACGCGGCGTCGGGATCCCGGTGAGCAGCACCTGCCACGCCCCACCCTCGGCCCGCGCGATCAGCCCCGGCCGCTCGACGGTCGTCAACCGCCGGTACTCCACCCACCAGTCGTCCGGGGACGCGCCCAGGAATCCGTACTCCTGTCGGTACGACTTCGTCCGTACGAAGATCTCCATGGTCACATCCAGCCGGGTGCGGCCTGATACAACACGGCGAACCGGTTGTCCGGCCGGTTCTCGAAGGCCCGCTTCTCGCGCTCGGCGATCGCCGAGACGGCCTTGTCGAGCTGGGCCAGCTCCAACAGCAGCCGGGACTGCTGCTGCCGGTGCAGTACCCGGTCGGTACGTTCGTCCCAGGCATCGACCAGGTAGAACCACGCCTTGGCGAACAGCCCGGCGCCCGTCGGCGGCGCGACCGGCCGCTCGGCCTGCGTACGCTCCCACTCGGCGACCTCGAACCAGTGCGAGCGCAGCCGGGTGAGCACCTCGGCGCACAGGAACGCGAACAGCTCCTCTCCGCCGTGCGGCAGTCGCCGGGTGGCACCGCCCACCTTCTCGTACGACGGCCGGCATTCGAGCATCCCGTCGCGTTCGACCCAGTCGGCCCGGGTCAGCCGGACCGGGCCGATCGTCTCGACCGGGCAGTACAGGATGCGGCCCAGCGCCACCTGCTGAGTCTCCAGCAGTTCGCGCAGCGCCGCGGTGTAGAACCGGTCCACCAGCTCCCGCATGCTGTCCGCGGCGGGATTGGCGTGGCCGCCCACCGGATGCACGTACGTCTCGCACTTGACCGGGCACAGCACGACGGTGGCCGGCAGCGGCGAGCCGTCGAGCCCGCGCCGGTCCTTCGTCCACCGCTCCACCGCCGACATCACGTCCTGGATCCGCAGGATCTCCGGCAGGGCCGCGACCTGGTGCTGGAGCCGGGCCTCCATCAGTACTGTGGCGTCGATCGGGACCAGCAGGGTGGAGGCGCTGCCGAGGAACTCGTCGAAGATCTCCCGGTTGCGCGCGAGGCTGGCCGGGATCCCGGAAGGGCCGAACCAGCCGCCCGGCATGTCCAGCACGGTCAGCGGGAAGCGGAACCGGTCCACGCCGCTGATGCGCGGATTGACGGCGTAGCGGTACTCGGTCAGCTCCTGCGAGGGACGCATGGCGTTGACCTGAAACTGCTCGGTGGCCAGGGAGCCGTCGAGCGCGGCCTTGCAGGTACGGATCATCTCGGCCGTCGGCTCGTCGAACTCCAATAGGACGCGGGTGCCGCCGAGCAGCGCCGCGCCGCCGTCGGCCAGGGTGGTCATCAGCGAGGTCTTGCCCACGCCCATGGGACCGACCAGGACCACCCGCATCTCCAGGTCGTCCGTCTGTATGGACGTCACAGGCTGCGTGTCGCTCACAGCCGGGCTCCTTCCGTCAACTCGGCGAGGGTGCGCGCCAGCAGCCGCACCCGGGTCAGATTCGCGTTCTGCGGCTGGAGCTCGGCGAACAGCCCGGGCCACAGCTCGTCCTGGTAGGAGCGGCTCAGCGCCCCGAACTCCGCCCGCACCCCGCCGGATCGCAGAAAGGCGTCGGCGAAGTACTCGGCCGCAGCCGCCAGCACTTGCGCCGGGCGCGTGTCGCCGTCCAGCAGAGCATTGCGGGTCGCGTAGGAGGCCTCCCCGGTGAACTTGAAGATCTCCTGGTAGAGGCGCTCGGTGCCGCTTTCGGTGAGTTCGACGACGAAGCGGGTCCGCCGGACCCCGGCGTCGTCGGTGTACTCCTGGTTGAGCTTGCGCAGGTGCTGGGCGATCCAGGGGTAGACGTGCGAGTTGTAGTCGAGGGTGAGGTCCAGCAGGTCTTCGACGGCGCGGGCCAGGATCCGGCAGGGATCGGCCGCGTCGTGCAGGCGCTCGGCCAGCATCCGGAGCGCCTCGTCGCCGGTGGGCTCGGCGCTCGACCCCGTCGCCGGCTCGGCGGAGGATTCGGCAGGCGTTCCGGCAGACTCTCCGTCGGGCTGCCCGGCGAGCGCCTCCACGCTGGAGCCGTGCCCCGTGCCGCTGATCGTCCGCTTCCACAATCCGCCGAGCTGCACCTCAAGCGCAGCCGCCACATCCCCGCGCAGCTCGGCGACCCGGTCGGCGAAGTACGCGTCGAGCCGCCGGAAACCCGCGCCCATCTCCACGCGGATGCGGTTCAGCTCGTCGATCACGAATCCGCCGACGTTGCCCCGCACCTTCCCCTCGGCGAGCGCGTTCGCCCGCCACGCGTCCTCTCCGACCCCGAAACCGCGGGCGCGCCAGGCCTCCACCTCCAGATAAGCGACCTCCACCTTCGCCTGATAGTCCTGATCTTTTTCCCGAGCCCGCCGCTCGTATTCGTCGACCACTTCCTTGAGCGCGGCGGCCAGCTGCCGGTGCAGCGTCTCGGACTGGCTCTCCAGCAGCCGCGCGGAGTTGGCCAGCGGCACGCGCCGCAGCGCCTCCCCGATCTCGCCCAGATGCCCGCGGATCCGGGCGGCGAGCTGCTCGGCCCGGTCCCGGTGGCCGCGGCGCAGTGCGGCGTCCATCCGCCCGGCGTGCGCGGCCAGGTGGTCCAGCAGCGGATCGAGCACCTGCGCGCCGACCGCGGCCGGGTCCTTGGCGTCGACGGTGAGCACGGTGTAGTTGCGCCCGTCGACACCGCCGTTGACCCGGTCCAGGATCGAGTCGCGCAGCGCGGCGTACAGGTCCGGCCGGGCGCCGTCGTCGTTGATCACGATGAACGCGAAGTCCCGCGGGTCGAGCAGGTCGCCGCAGGCTCGCTCGATCAGCTGCTTCGCCCGCTTGGCCGAGTCGTCCCAGAACGCGCTGACGTCGGTGGGCCGCACGATGATCAGCGCCGCGTCCACCTCGTGCTCCAGCCCGCCGAGGTGGTGCGCCTCGGCCTCGGGGGCCAGCTCGCCCAGCCCCGGCAGGTCGATCAGGCCGATCCCGGCGACGTCCGCGCGGGGGAACGCGCACCGGATCTGCACGTCGCCGACGGCGAGGTAGTGCCGGTCCAGGACCGCGCCGGAGTCACGCTCGGCGGCCAGTTCCTCGCGCGTCGGATAGGCGACGTAGCGGCGCAGCGTGTCGAGCTCGACATCGATCACGTCGCCGGCCAGCTCCTCGCGGTAGCGCGGCAGCGAGCGGCGCATCTTGAGCAGATCGTCCAGCAGGCTGGTGCCGTCCGGCACCCGCTGCGGATCCAGCCGTTCGATGGAGTCGTCGGCGGCGAAGGCGTCCAGTGTCGCAGGGGGTTGTGGATGGCCCAGAGCGAGGTAGTAGGGACGGACCACCTCGGTGACGAAGCGGTCTGGGCTCAGCCGCTCGACCCGCGCGCCTGTGGCGGTGGCGCTGTGGTAGAGACGGCTGCGCACGGCGGTGACCGGCAGTCCGGATCCGGTGGGGACTTGCTCCTCGCCCAGGCCGCTGGCGGATTGCAGGAACGTCGACTTGCCCATCCGAGCCCGGCCGCAGATCCCGATGTTGAGGGTCTGCCGGCCCAGGCGGGCGTGCAGGTTGCGCAGGTCGGCGCGCAGCGCGGCGATCTCGGCTCGCACCGGGCCGGTGTCGGCGAGCGCGCTCAGGATGAGTTTCGCCGGCTCGGGCACGGCGGGCTGCTCGCTCAGCGCCGTCAGCGCCGCGTCGAGCTGGGCCAGGCTGTCGGCGATGTGGCGCCAGCGGTCGACGGCGTCGGCCAGGTGGGGGAGGCCCGCGCGGCGGGCGGCCAGCACGGCGGCGATGCGGGCTTCGGTGCGTGCTGCTGTGCGCGCGGCGGCGTGGTTGTCGGCGGCAGGGCGGGTCGGCTCCGTCGTCTGCGGTGCTGTCTGCTTCGGCACTTTCGTTTGTGCTTCTCGAGCCTGTGGCGTGGTCATGACGCTTCCTCCGGAAGGTCGGGCCGGTCTGTGAGGTCTGCCGCCGAGTGCCACAAGGGGACAGAAGCAGCGGGCATGATGTTCTGGGCGAAGATCGCCCAGGGTTCCGTTGGGGCGCCCGGCGCGGAATGTGCGACAGCTTCCTGAAGAGCACGCCCGTAAACCGACGCCGGTCCGAGGTCCTTGCCCGGCCTCCGTCCGCGCAGCGCCGCCGCCCAGGCCGCGAGCAGCAGCGCCGGGCCGATCGCGCCGTAGGGGGAGTAGTAGACGGCGGTGACCCGCGTCCCGACGTTCTCCTCCCAGTGCTCGGTGTGGTCGTAGACCTCGCGCGTACCGACCGCCACTTGGCGCTCGATGCTGGCGTAGCCGACGACGACCTGCTGGCTCTCCCAGCGCTCGGCGGCGAAGCGTTCGCCGCGCCACGCCCGCTTCACGGCCGTGACCAGGTCGTCGAGATCTGCGATCGACGAGTCGACCCGCACTCGGCGGGTCTCGTAGACGGGGTGGCTGTAGTCGGTCTCGGTGATCCAGTCATAGACGGTCTCGGTGCGGGTGACGTCCCGTGAGCGCCGTTCGATGATCGGTTCGGTGGCTTCGTTGCGCAGCTCGGCGGCCGCCGCGGCGGCGACGGCGCGGAAGGAGGTACGCCAACGGTTCTCGTCGAACCCTGATGGGATGGTCCCGAGCCGCCGGGCATAGGCGAGCAGCCGGTTCGCGGCCGTTTCAAGGTCTTCGTGCGCGGTGCCGTCAGGGCCCGGGGTTAGGGTGGCGGCCTGCGTGACGTAGTCGGCCACCGCGGCTGCCACTTCGGCTCGGTACCGGGCCGGCGCCTCCTGCTGCTGGCGGATCACGACCTCGGCGAGCAGGCCGTCGTCGTCCAAGATCTGTTGCGCGGCGCTCAGCAGCCGGTCGAGGCCCTCGCCGGTGCGGCAGTCGAGGGCGACAAGCCGATCCGGTTTCAGTGCCGCGCCGACGGCCCGGCAGGCTCGATCCAGCTTGCGGCGCACGTCGTCGAGGTTCTGTGGGGTGGCTTGGGGCGTGCCGTCGGCGCGGTGGAACATGTTGAGGACGAACAGGACGCGTTCGGCGCCGTACGCCGTGAGCAGGTCGGCGAGGTAGGGCTGTTCGGCCCGGTTCAGGTTCTGGTGCGGGGCGACGACGTAGAACACCAGGTCGGGGCGGGGGAGCACGGTTCGGAGCCGATCGACGGGCCACATACGCCCGTTTTCGGCTTCGGCAGCTTCCGTGGTTCCGGCCGCACCGGGAGCTTCGGCCGGGCTGTCGGTGCGGTCCGGCCCGTCCGGCGTGAACCCACGGAGCCGAACCTCGTGCACTGGTGTGAGGTCAGGATGCTGGGGCAGGCCGAGCACGGCCCGGTTGGCGTTCTCCAGCATGTCGCTGCTCGCCACGCCCGGCAGGTCCAAATAGCGCAGCCCGCGCGGGAACCGGAGCACGTCGGCGCCGTCCGTGCAGTCCTGGAAGCCAGTGGAACGCAGCAGCCCTGCCATGCCGACCAGCAGGTTGCCGAGCGTGGACTTGCCGCTGTGGGTCTTGCCGGTCGCGGCCAGCAGGGGCAGCCCCCGGCCCTCCCCTCCGAGGCCGGGAACTGCGCCGTCGACCGGCCGGGACGCGGCGCCGCCGGCCAGCTCCTGCTGGATCAGCCGGGCGCGCACGGCGCCCAGCGAAGGTTCGTGGAGATCGCGGAGCATCGGTCAGGCGTCCTCTCCGCTACTTCGCGAACAGGGAGTCGAGCAGATCCGCGATCTGCTGCTCGGCCGGGGCGCCGCGCTCGATCAACTGGTCGAGCTGGCGGCGCACCCGGTCCAACTCCAGGGCGATCTGGTCGCGGGCGGCGGCGACGTAGTCGTCGATCGGCTTGCGCTCACCGGTCGCGACGCAGAACCGCTCGACGCCGTGCCCTATCGACAGCAGCAGTTCGATCAGCGGCACCGCGCCCTGCAGGGCCCTGGTGCCGACCACGGTGTCGGTCATGCCGACCACCTCGGTGACGGTGGCGATCACCTTGTCCTGATAACTGGCGATCTTCTGCTCGTAGCGTTTGACCGGGACCTGGATGTCCTTCTCCACCATGTGCGTGGTGATTTTGACCTGGTCCTTCCGCGCCTGGTGCTTGATCGCCTCCCGCTCCTTCTGCGTGCCGCCCTGCAGCCAGTTGGCGGCGCGGTCCACGGCGGCGCCCGTCTGGATCGCCATCGACTTCCACAAACCGACGCCGGTGCTCTCGCTGATCTGCTCCGAGATCCGGTGCGTCTCGTACTCGATCTTCTCCTCGATGTCGTAGACCGGCTCTTGGGTGATGATGTCGCGGGTGCCCGTCTTCACTTGCTGGGTGACGATGTCCTCGGTGCGCTCGCGGCGCACTCGCTCGGCCTCGTCCGCGACGTGGCGGGCCAACTCGTCGCGGACCTCCTGGGCCTCGTTCTCGGCCTCGAAGGTCAGCACGCCGTACTGGGCGACGCCGTCGGCGGCCAGCGTGATCAGGTCCAGCCCGGCGGTCTGGTGGTCGACGGTGTGCAGGGCCAGGCGTGCGGCGATCCGGTCCAAAGTGCGGTGGTAGTGCCGGGCCCGCTCCTTGCGGGCCTGGTCCTTCAGGCTGCCGTCGAGCACCGCCTGCATCCGGCCCAGCTTGGCCGGATCGATGACCTCGCAGATGTGCCGGGTCAGCTCGTCCATACCGGAGCCGGTGCGGGCGTTGAACTCGGCGTACCGCGGGCGCAGCGAGCCGTCAGGGGACACGTGCCGGTAGACGGTGTCGATCTGCCGGCGCACGTTCTCCACGTGGTTCTCGGCGGTCATCCCGTCCCACCGGTTGAGAGCGATGACGACCCGGTCGCCGTACCGCTTGAGCATGTCCTGGAGGTACTCACGGTCCGTGCGCACGAACTGCACGTGCGGGGACACCACATACATGAGGACGTCGGGCGGATACTTCTTCGCGAACCCCTTCTCGTAATCGTCCGCGGTGATCACGGTCTGGGTGACGTTCTCGACCCTTTGCCGTGCGTCGAGTGTGGCGTTGGTGAAGTCCAGCAGCCTGAACTCGGTGACCTCGGGCACGCTGAGCTGGGGCAGGCCCAGGGCCATGCGGGCGTAGTTCTCGTACTCGTCGTCGCCGCCGGCGCCAGGGGTGTCGAAGTAGGACATATCGCTCTTGAGGCGCACCCGGCCGATGTAGTCGGTGCAGTCGTTGTAGCCGGTCACTTTCATCGCCTCGGCGCCGAACAGCAGGTTCCCGAGCGTGGTCTTGCCGGCTCCCGTGCGCCCGACCGCGAACTGGCGGACCGGGCCGCCGAAGAGCTTGTTCTGGGTGCGGACCTCCTCGAGCAGCTGGCTCGAGTGGAGGTCGCCCAGCTTGACCGCGCGGAGGAGCTCGGGCTGGTCGTGGAAGATCGCGGTGAGGATCGCGAGGGTGGAAGAGTTGTCGTCTGCCATGTGTTTCAGCAGACCAGAGGGCTTACTCGCGGTTAAATCGCCCGGCGCTTGTTTCCTGCTCGAAAAGTGCTTATGAGCGCTCAGCAGCCGACATGGACGTACCCGGCCCAGGCCTTCGGCGCGTTCCGATAATGGCGGCGAAGTCGGCGTACCGCGGCGTGAACGGCGCGCGCGGCGCGGTCGGTGTCGAGCTCTGCGGTACCTTCGGCGGTCAGCGTGTTGTAGAAGTCTTTGGCGAGTCGGGCCGAGGCCTCGTCGGACACCGACCACAGCGTGCCCACCACGGCCCGGTACCCGGCCAACTGGAACGCGGCGCTCAGATGCACCGACTCGTCGGCCAGCGTGGGCGCGGAGACAGTGGTCTGACACGCCGTCAGTACCGCGAGCCGGCCGTCCAGACGCAGGGCACTGACTTCGGCGACAGTGAGTGGATCGGTGGCGTGGTCGGCGAGCAGCAGCAGACCGGCGGCCGGGTCGCTGCGATCGGCGACGCCGTGGCAGGCGAAGTGAGCGACCGGATGGCTGAGCAGGGCTGTCCGCACCGACTCCGCGGTCGGGGCGTCGAGCACCGTTGCGTGGGGGAGTAGGCGGCCTACGGTGTGGACTTCGTGCTCGGCGGCCGGTAGCCGTCCGGACCCGGTGAGATCGTGGGCGCCGACGACGAGCGCGGCGCGCGACGGCGGTACGGGACGGGAGTGGGCGTCACCGAGCGCGCGCAAGGTGGCAGTGTAGGAGTGGACGGCACGGTCGAGCAGGGTGTGCGGACCGGACTCGGCCGCGTGTAGCGGCAGTTCGCTGAGCACGCCGACCGGACACCACCACATGCGCGGGAGATCGGCGGGATTGGCGGGATCGGCGTGATTCGCGGGATCAGCGTGCGCGGCGTCGTATCCGAGGGCTGCCACGACCGGTTGCGCGATGGTGTCCCACAGCCAGACCAGGAGCTCGCGCATACTCTCCCGGGCAGCCTCGGCGACGTCCGCATAGTCGCTCTCGGCGTCGGCCAATGCGGCGTGAAGCTGTTCGGCGCGCGTAGTTGCCTCGGCTGCGCGGAGGTTCGGCAGCCGCACGCACTCGACGCCGGATCCGGAGACGATCAGCGCGTCGCTGCGTTCCGATCCAGCGTAGACGTAGACGACCGGACCGTCGGGAAGCTGCTCGACCAGGCGCTGCACGCGCGGTGGCCGCATGAAGTCGGCGAAGCCGACCAGGGTCCGGATCTCGGCGACGAGTGCGTCCCACGCGGCGCCGATGGCGGCCCGCTCAGTGGAGAGCTGCTGGGGGTCCTCGAGGAGGTCGACGGCTGACGCCTGTGATGCCGTCGGCGCCGCCGCCGACACCGACACTGACACCGATGGTGCTGACTGCGACGGCGCTGGTTGAGCCGCTGGTATGCCCGAGGTCTGCGCATCCGCCGTAACCTCCCCGAGTCGTGGCTGCGCCCGATCCAGCCGCTCCCACCGGGCTCGCAGGGCCACGACCTCTCCGGCCACATCAGGCCGCACCGCGCGCAGCGCCGCCAGATCCGTGCCCCGAGCGTCGAGCACATCAGCGGCCAACAGCCCTCGGCTCTGCTCCAACAGCTCGACCGCGCGTTCAGGCTGCCCCTGGTCCAACGCGGCCTGCGCGACCTCGGTGGCCAGCCCCGTCAGCAGGCTCACCCGATGCTCGCGGTCCACCCGCGCCAGCGTACGCGGGGCGACGCGGGTCGCCAGGTCGATGGCCTCCGCCAGCAGGCCGAGCCGGTCGCTGCCGAGCCCGGCCTCGCCGCTGTACTCACCCGCGCCGCGCAGCGCGTCGATCCTGGTCATCAGCCGGGCTCCCGGCTGCCGCCCCGCCTCGATCAGGAGGTCGCGCGCCGCGATTAGCAGCTTCCGGTCGCCGTAGCGCTGGTACTGCGTATAACGCACCACGGCGAGCCGGCCCAGGTGCACCGCGCGGTCCGGGTGGCGGCTCGGCGTGGCGGCCAAGGCCGCCTCCGCGTCGCGGACGGCGCGGATCAGAGCGCTGCCGAAGCCGCGGAAGCCGTGCAGCCGAAGGTGCGCGGCGCTCATGGCGCCCAGCAACTCGGCCCGGTGCGGATCGTCGCGCCCGATCCGCTTGAGCGCCTTGCGCGCGTGACCGATCGCGGCGAGCAGCGGCACGAATCCGCCGGCCGGGTCCGCCTCGGCGGTCCGCAGCAGGGCGATCGCCAAGTTGGTGTGGACGATGGAGTACGCCACGTGCTTGCGCGGCACGGTCACCGCCGCCCGGCGCAGCATCTCCACCGACTGGGCCAGCTCCTCCGCGTCGCTGGTGCGCAGACTCGCCTGGTCGAGCAACGCACCGAGGTCCGTCAGCAACAACGGCAGATCAGGGCTCCCCGGCCCGGCCGCCTCGTACGCGGCACGGCCGGCCGTCACCGCTTGCCTCAGCAGGCTGGAATCCCCCGACTCCCGGTAGGCGAGCAGCAGCGCCGCAGAAAGGTTCGCCTGCCAGTGGGCGAACATGGGATGGCGGGGATCAGCCCCCTGAGTCGCTGCCCGGCAGGCCTCGACAGCCCGCCGCAGCAGTTCCGCCTCGCCGGTCCGACCGTGGAGTTCGCGCAGCGTCGCACCATGGTTGGATTGCCACTTCCGATACTCCTGGTGCGCCGGCTCGACCCCAGCCAGCGTCTTGACCTGCCACTCGACCGCCTCGGCCAGAAACGCCACATCATTGGACACGGTGTAGCGGCGGTGCAGCGCGATGGCGAGGTTGTTGTAGACAAGCGCGTTGCTCGGATCATCCGGGTCGCTCAACACGACCGCCTCGCGTCCAGCCGCCTCCGCTTCAAGAAGCAGAGCCCTGTCATCGGTAGCCTCAGCCAGCCGCACGAGCATGAAGGTCAGATTGCTCAGATACATGCGCCGCCGCGCGGACTCAGCCGCCCCATCGCACAAGGCGCGCGTGATCCGTACCGCTTCCCTGAGCTCTTGGACGTCGCCGGAGCGCGTATGCCGAGTCATGGCGACGCTGCCGGCGATGGTCAGCACACCCTCGGCATGCGGACTCCCAGGCGGCGCCTCAGCACAGGCCACCGTGATCGACTCGTGCGCCCGCTCGAGATCCGCGCCATCGCCGAGCGCCTCATACCGCCGCATCAGCGTCACAGCGAGATTCGCCAGCGCCGCCGCACGGTCCACATCACCGTCCGCCAGCCCGTCGACGGCAGCCGCGGCGACGGCGACCGCCCTGTCGATAGCACCCCGGTCACCGCTGCGAGCGAATCTGCCAACCAGCTCCTCGACCTCGTCGGCTGCGGCAGCACCAGCCGCCGTCTCGTCCCCGCGCATCAGTCCCCCCAAGGATTCCAGCGCAAAACTCAGCCCCACCAGCCTGGCACGGCCGCCGCGATCCGGTGCCGGAATGAAGATCGGGATGCCGTCGTTCGCAGTCCCGCAGTGACGTGCCTCGAGAGCAGTGCAGGGCCTGCGATGGGACCGGCAGAGTCAGTCGTGGCAGAACGCTGACGAATCTTGCACTCACATCGCCGAGCGCTCGTCCGGTGACCGCCTCGGTGGATCAATGTGGCGGCGAGTCGTCGCTCTCCGGAGCCTGAGCCTTCTTCAGTTCGGCGATCGCAACGCCGTACTGCTCGTCGGTGACGCTTTCATAGAGATCGACGATCGCGTCGTACGCCTCCTGGTCGGACAGGTTGCTCTTCGGAGCCAGCCAGTCCTGGTTCTCGACGACATAGACCTGCCGGAACCCCGACTGGTGCGGTGATCCGATAAGCCGACCCACCCACCGGGCGAACAGGTGGCGTCGGCCTTGGTCTGGAGACGGATGTTCGTCTATCGCCGTCATTTTTCTTTCGATGCTCGCGATTGCCACAGTTGAATACCCCTTCTTCGGAGACTACTCTCCCCCAGAGTTCTGCTCAACTCTCAAAGGACCTTTATGGTTCACTCTCAGGTGTTACGTTGTGCCAGGTAGGCGTATCGCCATGATCTGTAGAGCCAGCGATAGGCCATACACAGTGTGTTGACAACCGCCAATGCCGTGAGTCCCGCCCACCAGCTTCCGCGCACGCCGAGCAATGAGACTCCGGCATTGAGCTTGCCGTCGAACACGCCTGGCTCCACATTGGAGGCGTTGATGATGTACAGGGCGCTTGCCGCCACCGAGACGACGACCGTGATGACCAGCGATAGCCGCGCGGACAGACTGCTGTCGAAGAGTCGGGCGCCGGCCTTGTCGACGCCTAGCCAGCTGGCCGCGACCCCAGGGAAAGCAAGTAGCAGCACCGGCGCGTCAGAGGCCAGGGTTATCCGGCCGAATTGGTCCAGGCTGGAGTGAGCCAGCACGAAGCCGATGAGGCCGATCAGGAAGGCGGCACTCGCCGCCGCGATGGATGCCTGGAAGTCCGAGCCCGGCGGGACCTCGTAGAAGCTGAACTGCAGCCGCGGCACGGCCTTGGGGTCGCTGACGAAGGGAAAGTGTCGGCCGTAGAAGTGCGCGTAGGACTGGCCACGGCGGGACCTGAACCGGTAGTGCGGTGCGAATTCGTACCTGTCGTTGGGCTGGTGGACACCGGACGTCCGGTTGTCCGGCCCAGCCGGCGGATCTGGGGTTATAGCCTGCTTGGCCAGGTAGAGCCCTTCTGGACCCTGCACCGATAGATGGTACGAATGGCAGATGCCGGCGTTCTCCAACGCGACGTGGACCTCGACCGGCCGCGCTCCGAGCAGGTGCCTCAAGTACTCCTTGGACGTGCGGGCCCGGCCGTCGGCCGGCTGGTCGTCGGCGTCGGTGACCGTCGGGACGATCAGGCGCTTGTAGGTCACGAGCGCGCGCCCGTTCGTCGATATCTTGAGCGGGGCGACGATGGCATAGCGTTTGGCCAGGATCCGCACCAGGTCGGCAGCCAGCTCCAACTGGCGTCGGTGGCGGTCGTCGACCCCCTTGAGTCTCAGCAGCTTCATGACTACCTGCTGGGTGCGCTCGTCGAGAGCTTGAACTTCCGGGAGCGACAGGCGGCGGTCGTCACGACGCATGAACACCTGCTCCAATGCGTCAGCCTCGACCGACTTGACGTGTTCTAGGAGCTTCTCGTCCTCCGGCATGCGACCACCGTAGGCGCCGGTCAGGAGGTAGCGCAGGACACCGGCGATCATGGTGAGGTATTCCCGGTACGACAGAGTGGAAAGGCGTGCGCCGTCCTCGTCGAACACCTCCAGGCTGTCGTACATGATGCTCTTCGGCGATATGACCATGGGAAACGGGAACGACTCGTCAGGTGGTCCCGCCGGATCAGGCTCCCGTCTCCGCGTCAGGAAAATGCGAGGAACCTGGATCTCGACGGATACCGTGTTGGAAAGATTCCTCTGGCCTGGGACGTATTTCTCGACAATGCGCTGCCGAACCTTGGCGGGCGTGCGCAGTGCCATGATGAAAAGAGCCGCCTGCTGACGGCTGACCGGATCGAACCCGGCCTCCCGTTGCAGCTCATAGGCGAGGTCGCGATCGAGGCTCACGATGTCTCGCGAGACGTGCGAATCGCGAAGTGGCTGAGTGACGCGTTTCCTGACATACCGCGACAGGAAGCGCAAGATCAAAATGCCTAACAGGAGCCTGAGTGTCCAGGCGGCGTCGTTCGGGAGCCCGCCGCGATCCGTCACGTCAGGGATGTTCAGTAGAATCCCAAGCGGCAGTATCAATAGCATGATGAATGCTAGAGCCGCTCGAACAATCGCGCGCAAGATCCCTCCCCAGGATTTTCACACAGATCGTGGCGCTGGTCGATCCCTCTCCGTATCGAAGGGTACGAATTCACTGCGCGAGCGCAGCCTTCGAGTGGCGATTGTTATCTTTCCGTTAATAAGGAGATCGACCGTACCGCAATCAATTGGTTTCCGCGTCGTCGACATCCCCTTTACAAGGACCCTCTACAGCAGGGTGCCGCGTCGTCGGCGGCCGTCTGTCAAACCTTGGAAATTACCTTTCCCAAGGTTGCTCGCCACCTCCGTCGCGACCGCGTGAGCGCTGTCAATGTCGAAATATCGTCCGCGCAAGTGGGGGAGGATGTGGTCGAGTTTCTGACCACCACAGGCGCTACTTGTGGCCTTACGGGCGCGCGGACCACAAGCCGTACTTTGAGACCGGCGAAATCACAGCGTCAGGGCGGAACGCAGAGGTCGCGTTCCGCGTGCCTGAGTTATTCGACCAGCCCCGATCGCGGGACCGCCCCGCAGCGGCGTCAGGGGCGCAGCTCCACCAGTGCGGCGATCTGCTCCTCGACGAAGTCGGAGATCGCCGCCTGGCCGCCGAACAGGGTGACGTTCTCCTTGCGCTTCCCGTCGGCGGTCAGCTGTTGGGCGGTGTCGGGCGGCAGCACGTTCGGGTTCGTGAGGAGTAGTGGCTGGCCGGCGGCGGCCATCAGTGCGCCGCCGGACAGGGCGTCTGGGAAAGTCGTTCCGGTCGCCACGCCGAACAGGGTTACGGCGCTCAAATGGAAGAGCCGCACGGTGTTCGCCGCTGTGGCGTACCGGTCGTTGCCGACGGCGGTCTCGATCTGCTTGCCCTTGGCAGGGATCTGCTTCGCCACGGCGTCCCACGCCGGGCCGCCGACCGCGATCACGGTCTGGTGTGCCTGCACGAAGGCAGCTGTGGCGGGATCCAAGCGATTCTTGTTTGAGAGCACGAGCACGGCGCCGCGGTTCGCCGCGAGCGGTCCGGCCGCGAGCGCGTCGGCGAAGTCGTCGCCGCGGGCGACCACGACCGTGGCGGTGGCGCCCATGCCGTCCTGCGCGATCTTCAGGGCGGTGTCGTATCGGCTCGCGCCGCCGTAGCGGACGATTCGGTAGCCGAGTGCGCGCACCTGCTTCTCCACCGCCGGGCTGATCGCCGACTCCCCGCCCAGGAGGTAGACGGTGCGGGAGTGGTCGTGGCCGAGGGCCCGGTCGATCTCCGCCGCGGTTGGCGTGCCGAGGTTCTTGGGATCGGTCAGCAGGAGCGGGCCGCCGACGCGTGCGGCCAGTGGTCCGCCGGCTAGTGCGTCGGCGAACGCGTCGCCGCGGGCCAGGACGACAGCCTTCGCGGTGCCGCCGGGGAACTGGCGGAGTGAGGCGTCGATCGCGGTCTCGTAGCGGTCCCGGCCGCCCACGCGGGTGACGGTCCCGCCCGCACCGGCCGGCGGCGGTGGCGGTGGCGTCCCGCCGGGGATGGTGACGGTCACCTGCGTGGACGCGGTGCCTGTCCAGCCGTTCTGGTCGCGGACCGTGACGGTGACGGTGTAGGTGCCGGATGCCGCGTAGCGGTGGTCGGAGTATCCGGTGTAGTTGTTCTTGTCCGACTGCCCGTCGCCGAATTCGAAGTCGTATGTCGCACCCGGGCCCCAGGAAGCGCTGACGCTGACCAGGTGCGGATCGTTGGCGTCCGGTTGGAAGGCCGACACCGCCGGCGTCACCTTGGTGGCGGCCGGGGAGGCGGTGAAGTTCGCTGTCGCCGTCTCACCCTTCTGGCCGGTGAACGTCACGGTGCCGTGGTAGGTCCCGGCTGCGGGGTAGTGGTGAGTGCTCTGACTCGTAGCGGCCGAACCGTCGCCGTAGGAGTAAAGGGCTGACACCGGGCCGGACCACTGGAACATCCCGTCGGTGTTCACGGTGGCGTCCAAGTAGTCCTGCGGTGACACGCCCAGTGCTGCGGTGGCGGTGAACGGCCTGATCTGCATGCCCGTGAACTCGCGGGCGCCGCGGTCGACGTAGCCGGCCGGTCCGGATCCGGTGTCCGCCACGTCGGGGTCGTCGACCCGGTCGACGGCCGGCTCACCCGGGACGGCGGCGTCGGCCGAGTCGATGGCCGGGGAGTTCCACGTCAGCCGGTAGGAAGGCGCGACGAAGTACTCCTGAGGCGTGGCCGGCCAGTCCGGGTCGTTGGAGGTGTCGAGCTGCGCCGCACCGTCCAGGTCCGCCGACCCCAGATGCGCGCTGTCGAAAGCTTGGCCGGTCGCGTAGGCGCTGGTTCCCCAAAGAACCGACGTCGTCGGACTACCGCTGCCAAAGAGGTTGTGTCCCACCAAAGTGTTGGCGATCGCCGTGGCGGCCACGGTGAGGCTCGGTTGGGGGCCGCCGTCGGCGAAGATGTCGTTCTCCACCACGGCGCCGGTCGAGGCTCCGGACAGGACGACGCCGGCGATGTCGTCGGCGGCCGTGTCCGAGATGAGGCGTACGTCTTTCGAGTCGGTGACCTGGATACCAGTCCCATAGACCTCGCCGATGATCGTGCCGCTGACCGTCGTGCGGTCCGACCCGTTCTCAACGAGGATGCCCACGGCCAGGTTGGTGCCATCGGTGTTGTCGGCGTCGATGTGACTGTCGGTGACGGTCGAGTCGGTCGTCGCGGAAAGCCGTATCCCGAAGGGAGCCAAGCGGTTGTCGGCGGCGGAGTTCAGCGGCGTGACCAGGACGTGGTTCACGGTCAGCGCCGACGAGCCGGAAGCGTCCAGCCCGCCCAGCCGGATGTCACGGACCACGACGTCGTGCTGCCCGGTGACGCTCACCACGGTCTGCCAGCTGTTGTCGGTGAACGTCTGGTCGGCGTAGTGGCTGAAGACGGTGATCGGTTTGCCCGGTGCGCCCGAGCCGGCGATCTTGTCCGTCGCTCCGAGTTCGCCGACCAGCACCGAGTCGCCGGGCTGGGCGGCGGCGGTCGCGCCGGCGAGCGTGCAGTACAGAGCACTGTCGGCGCGCGGCGCGGCGTCGGAGCACGTCCCGGTGAAACCGACGCGAAGCGTTACTGGCGCAGTCGTATCGGAGTCGGCGGCAGCCGCCATCGGCGCGCCCAGCGCCGCAATGGAGAGCGCTGATATCGACATGGTTGTGATCCGGCGTGCGCGCATAGCCGACCCCCGTAGACCGTGACCCCACCCTGATAAGCCGCGACGAGTCTCGCGGGATCGAAGGTCGGCGGTCAACCCCGCCGGTCCCCACGACAAACGTCCGGTGGTCGAGACAAACAATCACGCTTCCATAACGGCTGCGTCGCGATCGGAGCCGTTCGACGTCAGGTCTGCTGTGACTCTCCTGGCGGCCGCGCGCCGCATCGCCGCTCACCGCACGGTGGCCGCCGCCGCGGCCCTGACCGTCTTGCTGGCGTCCTTGACGCTCGCGGTACTCGGCACGGAGTCCGCCGGAGTCGCCGACGCCGGCACCCGCCAGGCGCTGGCGTCCGCGCCGGCCAACAGCACCACGCTGATGTTCAGCTCCTCCTTGAGCGCGGATCTTGCCGCGGCGGACCGGGGCGTGGCGACGGCGACGCGCCGGCTGCTGCGTCCCTATCCGGCGCGGATCATCCGGGTCGAGACGGTCGCGAGGATCCACATCTCCACGCCCGGCGGCGACATCACCGCGGCCGGCGCCGTGGCCGACACCTATGAGAAACACCTGCGCCTGCTGTCCGGCGGCCTGCCGACCAAGCCCGGCGACGTCCTGGTCCCGGCGGAGATGGCCCGCTCGGCCGGCCTGCGGGCCGGGGACGACCTCGCCGTGGTCCAGAACCTGCTGGCCGACGGCCAGAAGCAGGACCACCGCGTGTCCGGCGTCTACGAGCCTTCGGACCGCGACTCGCTGTTCTGGACCGCGGTCCTGCCCGCCGCCGATCCGACGACCGGCCTGCGTTCGCCCCTGATGTTCCTGGCACCGGACTTCATCGCGGCGCCGGACCGGTTGGACTCGATCTCCCAGGCGCTCTGGTATGCGCAGCCTGACTTCTCGCGAGCGACTCTGGCGGGGGTGACCGCCGCGGCGACCCGAGTAGTCGCGGTCGAGAACGGCGACGTGAACCGGATCGCGTTCTCCGGCACCGCGCCACCGGTGTCGGGGCTGTCCGTCACGTCGGCGCTGCCGCGGCAGGTGCAGCTGGTGAAGTCCGCCGAGGCCGTCGGCCTGTCCGGCTTCCTCATCGTCGCCACGCTGCTGGCCGTGCTCGCCGGCTTCGCCCTGGTGCTGACGCTGCGGCTGATCCGCGAGCACACCGCTGAGGAGTCGCGCCTGATGCGCTCGCGGGGCGCGCCCCTGCGGTTCCTGGTGGGCACGGCCGCGATCGAGGGCGTACTGCTCGTGCTGCCGGCTTTGATCGCCGCTCCGTTCGTGGCTCCGCTGGCGCGGGGTCTGCGTCACCTGCCGGGTCTGCACGGACTTCCGGAACCGAGCCGTCCGGTCGGGATCGCCCTGGAAGTCGACACCCTCCTGGCCGTGTCCTGTATCGCGATCCAGGCGCTCGTGGCCTGGACGAGCTCGCGGGGACGGCCGACGAGCCAGCGGGTCCGGGGAGCCCGCGGCCCGGCCTTCCAGCGCGCCGGCGTCGACGCCGGGCTCGCCGTCCTGGCCGTCGTCGGCTACCTCCAGCTGCGCCATGACAGGTCGCCGGTGTCGGCCGGATCCGCGGTCCCCAGCATCGACCCGGTCCTGGTCGTGGCGCCGGCGGTGACCGCGGCCGCCGCGGCCGCGCTCGCGCTGCGCCTGCTGCCGCCGGCCGCGCGGCTGGCGGACCGCTACCTGGAACGCAGCCGGGACCTGGCCGCGGCGCTGGGCGGGTGGCAGGTGAGCCGGCGCGTCGCCCGGACCGCCGGTACCGTCCTGCTGCTGGTGCTGGCCTTGGCGGTGGGCGCGATGACGGTGACCGCGGCGGCGATGCGCTCCCGCTCGGCCGCCGACCGCGCGGCGTTCCAGATCGGCGCCGACGCCCAGGTCACCGCCTCGGCCGTCGGCGACAGCTATCAGCGTTCTGCGATGTTGGCGGTGCCCGGTGTGGCCGCGGCGACCCCTCGGGCCGATATGGACGCGGTGGCCGGTACCCAACCGGTCAGCCTGGTCGGCGTCGACTCGGCCGCGCTGCCCGGTGTCCTGGCGATGCGCCGCGACCTGGCGGCGGGCAGCGCCGCCGCGGTGTTCGCCCCGCTGGCCACCCCGGACGGGAACCTCGGGCCCGACGGTCCCGACCCGGCCGTTCCGCTGCCCGGCCGGCCGACTTCCTTCGACTTCGACATCACGGTGTCGGCACGGACGCTGCCCGGTGACGGCCACGGCCCGCGGGACGCCCCGCAGGACTTCCTCACGCACACCTCGCTCGCCGTGGACCTGCGCGACCGCGAGGGTGTGCCGCTCGTGCTTCCGGTCCCGTCGCCTTCGGCACCGGGTACCAAGACCCACGTCTCGATCCCGCTGACCGTCGACGGCCGTGCCCCCGACTATCCGCTGCGCTTCGAAGGGTTCGAACTCGTCCGCCGGGACACGCCGGACTCGCTGGAGCTCGACCTCACGGTCGGTTTCCCGCCGGCCGTCGCCGTCGGCGAGGCGTGGCACCTGATCGACGAGTCGGCCGCGCGGGACAGCCAGGACCAACAGTTCGCCTACGACGACTGCGACGGCCAGGCGGCCCAGCGGCCCTTCGCCGTCCCTGTGCTCTGCGGCACGGATGTCTCAGCCGGGCAGGTCACGCTCCGTCTGGCCTCGGGACACCGCCCGGCGGGGTCCGACGTGGACCGGCCGCTGCGGCTGGCGATCGGGGCGGGGCCGCCGGCGGACCCCGTTCCGCTGATCCCGGCGGTGGCGACCGACGCCTTCCTGGCCGCCACGTCGACGCCGGTGGGCGGCCGGGTCTACGTCACCCTCAACGACGAGAGCAAGGTGCAGCTGGCGATCGTCGGGCGGGTGAAGGCGCTGCCGGGCCAGGCCGGGGACGAGCCCGCGGCGGCGGTGGACCGCCCGCTGCTGACCCGGGCGCTGGTGCGGCGTGACGCCGAACCCGGCTGGACCGTCTCCTGGCTGCTGAAACTGGCTCCGGGCGGCGAAGCGGCGATGAAGGCCTATGCGGCTTCGCATCCGGACATCGGGTCCGCGCAGTACCAGAAAGACGTGGCCGACACCCTGCGCGGCGGCGGTTTCGCCGGCAGCCAGTCCGCGCTGCTGGCGATCGGCGCGGGGACCGCGCCGATGTTCGCGGCGGTCGGATTCGCGGTGTCGGCGGTGACCACGCTGCGCAGCCGGCGGCACGAGTTCGCGGTGCTGCGCGCGATCGGCGCGCGACCGCGCCAGTTGTCGACCGTCCTGTGGATCGAACAGGTGGTGCCGGCGGCGCTGTCGGTCGTCGTCGGCGTCGCGATCGGGGTGGCCGCCGCGCTGGTGACGGTGCCGCTGGTGGCGGTCGACGACGCCGGGGCGCCGGTGTTCCCGACGGTCGCCGCGACCGTGCCATGGCTGCGCGGTACCGCGGTCGCCTGCGGCACCGCGGCGGCGGTCACGCTGGTGGCGATGCTGGCCGCGCGCGCTCTCTCCCAGGTCGACCTGGCGCGCACCCTGCGGGCGGGGGACGAACCGTGACAGGCCGGCCGTCCCCATCCGCCATCCCATGCGCCGAGCCATCCGCCGAGCCGATCGTCTTGCGGAACACCGAGGAGTCCTGATGCCCCGCCAGAGCGCGTCCGTGACCACTGACGCCGGCGCGTCGCCGCCCCCCGGCCTCCATCCCGTACGCCGGGGCGTCCCCGGGCGCCGGATCAGAAGTGGGCTGCGCGCCGAGGCCGTGCCGCTGGCCCTGGTCGCGGTGCTGGTGTTCGCCGCGTCGCTCACGGCCGCCGCCGCTCCCGCGCGGCTGACGGCGCTGGCCGACCGCGCCCTGCGGCAGAACGTCGGCGCCGCGTCCTTCGACGACCGGTCGCTGGCCTTCGACGCCACGGTCACCAATACTGCCGCGTCCGGTGCCGCGTTCTCCGACATGCAGGACGCGCTGGGCGGGCGTCTGACGCAGCCGCTGACGAAGGTGCTGACCGGGGTCTCCCACACCTACCGCGCTTTCTACGTGCCCACAGTCGGGACCGCGATCTCGATGCCCGGCGGCGTCCCGGACCGGGTGGCACTGGTCGACGACAGCCGCTCGGCGCACCTGATCCGCTATGTGGCGGGCGTCGCGCCCGAGAGCGCTTCCTCGCAGGCCCTCCTGTCCGATCCCGACCACCAGATCGCGATCGGCGTCAGCAGCAAGGCCAGCGCGGTCCTGCATCTGCCGATCGGTGCCGTGGTCCAGTTCGGCGGCCCGGGGATCGGCGCCGACGGCACGCCGCGACCGCCGGAGACCGGTGTGGTGTCAGGCCTGTTCGAAGCGGCGGAGCCGGTCGCCGGTCTGGGTCCCGACGACTCGGCCTTCTTCAGCCAGAACGACACCCTGCTCGCGCCTCGGATCACGGTGACCGGCGGCGCCAACCCGCTGTCCTACTGGGCGGGGGCGTTCCTGGTCTCCGACTCCGGGCTCGCCGGGGTCGTGCACGCCGGCGGCGGCGTGCAGATCCAGGCCCGCTGGCGCCGCACGGCCGACACCGCGGCCCTGACCGTCGCCGGGACCAAGCAGCTCGGCCGGGACCTGCAGCACCTGGAGCAGTCCGGGGTGGAAGACCTCTGCGAACCGGCCGTGCTCCAGCAGACGTCCTGCGAAGGTCTGGTCGGGCCGGTCGGCGACCAGCACATCACCGACGGTCTGACCGGGCTGTTCGCCGTGTTCCACGGACGGCGGCTGGCGGCCGCGGCCTTGGAGTCCTTCGGCGTCGCCTCGCTGTTGGCGGTCGAGCTGGCCTCGGTGTTCGCCGCCGCGCGGTTGGTGGCAGCCCGGCGCACGGCCACCGTCATCCTGCAGCGGGCCCGCGGAGCCTCCCGGCGCCAGGCCGCCGCTCCGCTCGTCGCGGAATCAGTACTCGTCATCGTTCCGGTCACCGTGCTGGGCCGGCTCGTCGGCGGCAGCGGGCAGCTGTGGCCCTCGCTGCTGGTCGCGGCGTTCGCGGTGGCCGCCATCCCGGCGACGGTGCTGGTCACGGCGGAGCTCACGGCGGCGTCGGGCGATCGCCGGCGCCGCGGCGGCGCCGTGGTGCTGTCGAAAGCCAAGCGGCGCACGGCCGAGGGCGTCCTCGCGGCGCTGGCGATCGCCGGAGTCGTGTCGTTGCGCAGCCGCGGAGTGGCCGGGACCATCGCCGGCGGAAGCGTCGACCCGGTGCTCGCCACGGTTCCGGTGCTGCTCGGCATGCTCGTCGCGGTGCTGGCCGTCAAGGCGGTGCCCCCGGCGGCGACCGGAGCGGTGCGGCTGGTCGGCCGCGGCCGCGGTCGCTCGGCGGCGGCGTGGCTGGGCCTGGCGAGCGCCGCCGAGCGAGGGCAGACCCGCGCGGTGGCACTGACGGTCCTGGTGCTGACGCTGGGCGGGGCGGTGTTCGGCGGAGTGGTGGTCAAGACTCTGGACCGCGGCCAGGCCGCGGCGGCCGACCGGCTCGGCGCGGACGCGGTCGTGCACGCGCCGACCCTCACCGCCGACGTCCTGAACCGTCTGAAGTCCCTGCCCGGAGTGCGGATGGAACCGGTCCTGGCGCTCGACCGGTCCACAGTGGACGACGACGGCGGCCAGCACGTGATCCGCTTCATCGGCGTCGGACCAGGGCTGGTGCCCAGCTTGCCGGCTGGCGCCGACCCGGACGGAACGGTACCGGTCCTGGCCTCACCCGCGGCCGCACGGAACTTCCCGGACGGTACCTTCACCATCAGCCTGCTGTCCAAGGAGATCAACTTCCGGATCTCCAGCACGCTGCCAACCGATCCGGGCGGCCCCGTACGAGCCGCGCTGGACGATCCGTCGGTGGCTTACGTGGTGCTGCCCGCCGCGGAACTGGGCCCGGACGCCGGAGTGACCACTCCGACAGCGGCGGCACTGTACGGACCGGTGAGCAGCGCGCGGATCCGGGCCGCACTGGCCGACGCCGCGCCGGACACAACACAGATCGAGGTGCGCTCCGAGCAACTGGCGGAAATGCGCTCCGATGGCTTGTCGCGCTCCTTGGCGGGCGTGTTCGAGGCCTGCACCGCCCTGTCGGCGGCGTTCGCCATCCTCGTGGTCATGCTGGAACTGGCCGGAACGGCCCGCGAGCGGGGCCGCACGGTCTCATTCCTGCGAACGATGGGACTACCCTCCCGGTCAGCGGCGGCGATCACGGCAGTCCAGCTCGTACCGACAGCAATGGCGGCGGCCCTATCCGGCGCCCTACTCGGCGCGGCGCTGCCCTGGCTGCTCGGTCCAGCACTGGACATGACCCCCTTCACCGACAGCTACCCACCGCCGATCCGCGTCGACATGACGAGCACGGCGCTACTAGGCCTCGCGCTACTGGCCGTGGTAGCGATCGCCGCCGCAGCCGAGGCGCTGCTGAGCCGACGACGCCGGACTTCGGAAGTGCTGCGGCTGGGCGGGGAGTAGGCAACCGCGCGCCGGCTGGTGCCAGGTCCAGCCCATCTCGCGCATCACCTCGTAGTCCTCCGAGCCGGCAACTACCGTAGGTAGCATGCGCGACCTTGAGGACTATCGGATCGACTTCCTCATGATCCATGTAGGGCTGACCGAGCAGCAAGCCACCGAACGAGTTCAAGCCGAGCGGGAAGGACGGGCCGGGCAACCCGAAGGCCCACCATCTCCCGAGGAGATCTTCATCTCGTTTCATCCGTTCTACGAGCGGCGGGGCCGCGCGGCCGAACTGTACGGCGACCACCAGGCGAGTTGGCAAGCCGTCTGGACCGCCGCCACCAAGGCGGGGAGCCCGAACATGTCCGATGTGATCGACAGGTTCGAGTCCACCACCGACTCCCCCGATGAGGCGATCAGCTGGGCACAGGAGAGGTGTGCCAACTCCTGGATCCTGCCGCGCGCCGAAACCACCGAGATCACGGTCGAGGAATACCTCGGCCGCGGCTAGACCGACGGCGGGCCGTGGATTCGCATGGCTCGCCGCGCCGCTGTTCATGTTCAGTGGGCGGTCTGCACAAAGTAACGCCGCCGAACGGCAGCGGCCGCATGGAAGTCGCCGAGTGCACCGCCCGAAGGCTGCGCCGGGCTCGCAGCGGGCTCGCAGCGCGGTCGCCAGGCCGCCTGGTTCGGCAGCAACAACGAAGCGCACTGATGAGCGCCCTCGTCACCGGTTCGGTCCAACCCAGCGGCGTGTCCGGTGGCTCGCCCCGCGCGGCGTCCCTAGCCTCGGGGATGTCAGTCTGTCGGCGTGCGGCCTCGATGCGGCCTCGATGCGGACGGTGACGAACTCACTGCCGTGGCGCCTGGTCGTGCGGCTGTTGCGGACGGTGGTGCGGTGGATGCGGGCGATGGTGCTCAAGGAGTTCCTGGAGCTGCGGCGGGATCGGCGGACCATGGTGATGATCGTCGCGTTGCCGCTGCTGCTGCTCGTGGTGTTCGGGTATGCCGCGAACTTCACCGTGACCAGCATTGACACGCAGGTCCTCGGACCTCAGGCGGCGAAGGTCGCCGCGGAGCTCAAGGCGCCGTTCCATGTCACCAAGATCGATCCGTCGGCCGGTGCCGAGCAGGGTGTGGACGCGCTGCGGTCCGGGGACGCCGGGGCGGTGGTCGTCACCGGAGAGGCGCCGGGCCCGTCGACGGTGCAGATCGACGGCTCGCAGCTGTTCTCCGCCCAGAGCGCTTCGGCGACCGCCAGGGCCAGCGGCGGGGCGCTGGTACCGCAGGTGTTGTTCAACCCGGAGCTGAAGACCTCGTGGGTGATGGTGCCGGCGCTGGTCGGGATGATCATGGCGTTCATCGGGACGATCATCACGGCGATCGGTCTGGTCCGGGAGCGGCAGACCGGCACGCTGGAGCAGTTGGCGGTGATGCCGTTCAAGCCCTCGGATGTGATCGCCGGGAAGATCATCCCTTATTTCGTGCTGGCCGCCTTCGACATGGTCCTGGTGACGGCGCTGGGCTGCCTGCTGTTCGGGGTGCCTTTCGCCGGCAACGTGCTCGTGTTCGCCCTCGGCGCGGCGTTGTTCCTGTTCACGACGCTGGGTATCGGGGTGCTGATCTCCACGGTGTCGCAGAACCAGGGCCAGGCGATGCAGCTGGCGCTGATGACGATGATGCCGCAGATCCTGCTGTCCGGAATGATCTTCCCGCTGTCGGCGATGGCCGCCGGGGTGCGCTGGATCGGCTACCTGCTGCCGCTGACCTACTTCAACCGGATCTCCCTCGGCGTCATGCTCCGCGACGCGCCGCTGTCCTCCCTGGCCTTCCCGCTGGGCATCCTGGCCCTGATGGCGGTGGTCGTGTTCACCGCCGCCGTCCTGCGCTTCCGCCGCGACCTGGCTCCGGCCAAGCCCCACGCCGCCAAGGTCCCGGCCGCCGCCGGGAGCGCCGCGTGAACTGGGGCGTGGACGGCGTCACCGTGGTGCTCGGCGGGTCCGAGGTGCTCCACGACGTCACGCTCAACGCGATCCCCGGGCAGGTCGCTGCCGTGGTCGGCGGCGACGGCGCGGGCAAGACCACCTTGCTGCGCACCCTGATCGGCCGGATCCTGCCGTCCTCCGGTGCGGTCCGCGCCCCGTCGATCGTCGACAGCGGCTTCATGCCGACCGGGGCGTCGGGGGTGTGGACGGACCTGTCCGTCAACGAGAACATCGCCTTCGTCGCCGCCGCGCGCGGCATGGCCGGGCCGGAGTTGGCCGACCGGCGCGCCGAGCTGCTGGCCGCGGCCGGGCTCAGCAAGGCGGCCGACCGGCTGGCCGGCGACCTGTCCGGCGGCATGCGCCAGAAACTCGCGTTCTGCTTGGCGATCCTGCACCGGCCGCGGCTGTTGGTCCTGGATGAGCCCAGCACCGGGGTCGACCCGGTCAGCCGGGTCGATCTGTGGCGGCTGATCTCCCGGGCGGCGGCCGCCGACACCGCCGTGGTGATGTCCACCGCCTACCTCGACGAGGCCGAGCGCGCCGCCACCTGCCTGGTCCTGGACGGCGGCCGGGTCCTGGCCGACGGGACGCCCGCCGATGTGCTGGCCGCCGCCCCCGGCACGCTGACCACCGGCAGCGCCCCCGCCGGACCCGCCGAACTGTCCTGGCGCCGCGGGCACCAGACCCGCTCCTGGCACCCCGGCCCGCCGCGCCCCGGCGAGCAGCCGCGCGACCCCGACATGGAGGACTGCGTCATCGCCCTGACCCTGGACGCCCAGCAGACCGGAGCGGCCTGATGGCCGGGCGCGGGCGCGCGCTCGCCGAGGCCGACCAGGCCACCAAGCGCTACGGCTCGTTCACGGCCGTCGAGGCGGTCAGCATGCGTGTCGATCCCGGCGAGATCGTCGGCCTGCTCGGGTCCAACGGCGCGGGCAAGACGACGTTGATCCGCATGCTCCTGGGTCTGACCCGCGTCAGCGACGGCACGGTCGCCGTCTTCGGCCAGGCGCCGGACCGCACCACGCGCCAGCGCCTGGGCTACGTGCCGCAGGGCCTGGGGCTGTGGGAGACGTTGACGGTCCAGGAGAACATCGCCTTCGCCGCTGCCGCGTTCGGCACCGACGCCACGGCCACGACCCTGACCCCCGGCCTGCTGAAAGCCCGCGACCAGCAGGTCTCCGCGATCGGCCTCGGCCTGCAACGCCAGCTCGCCTTCACCATCGCCCTGGCCCACCGGCCGAAGCTGCTGGTCCTGGACGAACCCACCTCCGGCCTGGACCCGCTGTCCCGAGCCCGGCTGTGGGACACGATCCACGACCAGGCCGACGACGGCGCCGGCATCCTCGTCACCACCCACTACATGCAAGAGGCGCAGCAGTGCGACCGCCTGATCCTCATGTCCCACGGCCAATCAGTGGCCGAAGGCACCGAGGCCGCCATCATCGGCGACACCACCGCCTGCGAAGTCGACACCTCCGGCGACCAATGGGCCGCCGCCTTCGCCGCCCTGGATGCCGCCGCCCTGCCCGTCACCCTGGCCGGCCGCACCGTCCGCCTGGCCGACACGCCCCAGGACACCATCCACGACACCCTGGCGCAGGCGGGCATCGACGCCAGGATCCGCGAAGTGCCCGCCACACTGGAGGAGAAGATGACCGTCATCGAACGGGTCGTGACGGCCGGCTGACCCCGACACATCTGTCCCTGCGGCAGGCGTCGCCGTCGGCGGCTAGGCGCGCAGCCCTTCCGGGATCAACACCGCCTCCGGCTCACCGCTGCGGATGAGCGCGAGGATCTCATCGGCGACCTTCTCGGCGGAATCCGGCTCGACGCCGCTTCGGCCCGCGGGCCCTGACCCGGCGCGCAGCGTGCTGTGGAACTCGGTCGCCGTGACGAACGGGTAGATGGTCGAGACCACGATCCCGTCCGGAGCGAGCTCCGCGCGCGCGGCTTTGCTGAGCATGTTGAGCGCGCATTTGGTGGCCGCGTAGCCGGCGGCTCCGCGGGGGGCGGGCATGCGAGTGGTGCCGCTGCTGACGTTGATGACGCAGCCGCCACCGGCCTCGCGCATCAGCGGGATGACAGCCTGCATCGCGACGAGAGCCCCGTAGACGTTCAGCTCGACGACCGCCGCCAGGTCCTCGATCGTGATCTGCTCGATCGGTACGTGCAGTCCCTGCCCCGCGTTGTTGACCAGTACGTCGACCCGGCCGAACCGCTCGACGGCCGTCTCGACCAAGCGTCGGACCTGCGCCGGGTCGCGCATGTCGGTCTGGACCGCGAGCGTGTCGCCGCCGATCTCCGCCGCCAGGGCATCGAGCCGTGCGCGACGGCGCGCGGCGAGCACCACCGTCGCTCCCGCTCGAGCGGCCGCGCGGGCCGTGGCCTCGCCGATCCCGGCCGACGCCCCAGTGATGATCATGACTTTGCCGTTGACATCCACGGCACTCACTTACCCTTCCCGTCAGGCGCAGGGCAAGAGGGCGAGACCAGCCTTCAGCCGTTCGCCCTAAGCCAAGCCGCCTTCCCCGAGTCCGGCCAACGCCGCGTCGACGATGACTTCGCGCTCGGCGTCGGTGAGTGTCGCCGGGCCGGCAGCCGCGGGATGTCCGTGGGGCCCGTACGCCTCGCCGTGTGCCCTGAACTTGTGCCCGATCACCAGTGAGCGGATGCCCCCCAGGACGAACTGCACGCGCAGCGCACGATCGGGATCGGCGCCGTCTGTGAGCGCGGCTTCGATGCGGCGTCCGAGATCCATCGGGTCGTAGCGTTCCTTGATCGCGGCTCGGGCGCCGGGGTCCATGAACAGCGGCTGCAGGGCCGGGACGCCGTCGATGATCAGGTCGAGGAATTCGCGCAGGAACTGGCGGGTCGGGTAGTGGCCGGCCTCCGCCGCGTCGGCGAAGTCCCTCATCTTCTGCAGCACCGGCCGGATCAGGCCGTCGAGCAGCTCTTCCTTGGACGCGAAGTGGTAGTAGAGCCCGGCTTTGGTGATGCCCAGCCGCTCGGCGATGTCGCGCATCGAGGCACCGGAGTATCCGTGCTCGGCGAAGACCTCGGTGGCCGAGTCCAGGATGCGGCGCCTGGTGTCCGTCGCGTTGCTGCCCACTGTTCGTGCCATGTGCGCTGACTCCCTGTCACAACGGTGATGAACAGATGGTACTGTCGGCGCGTTGACTTACCTGCCGGTCGATTAATTCAAGGCACAAGGGGTGGATCATGGCGGGCATCGCGCGCTGGTGTTTCCGGCATCGTTTTCTCGTGCCCGTGTTGTGGCTCGTCGCTCTCGTGGGGCTGGGAGTCGTCGGTAGCGCACTGGGATCGAACTACGCCAACAGCTTCTCACTGCCCGGCACGGAATCCACCAAGGCGCTGACGATCCTGCAGACGCAGTTCGCCTCGCAGTCCGGCGATCAGGACACCGTGGTCTGGCGTACTACGTCCGGCACGGTGCGCGACGCGCAGGTCCAGGGCTCGATGACGGCGGCGCTCGACAAGATCGCCAAGCTTCCCGAGGTCGCCGCGGTCCGCGGCCCTTACGGCCCGCAGGGCGCGGCGCAGCAGATCAGCAAGGACGGCACGACCGCCTACGCGCAGATCAACTTCACCGGCCAGGCCAACGAACTGGTCGACGCCGACGTCAAAGCCGTCATCAACACGGCGCAGGCCGCCGCCACCCCGACCCTCCAGGTCGAGTTGACCGGCAACGCGATCGACCAGGTCTCCGAGGCCAAGCCGTCCTCCAGCGAGGCGTACGGTATCGCCGCGGCGGCGGTCGTGCTGTTCATCGCCTTCGGCTCGCTGTTCGCGATGCTGCTGCCGATCCTCACCGCGGTCTTCGGCCTCGGCGCCGGAATCCTCGCCGTCAACCTGCTGACACACGCCTTCTCCATCGCGCAGCTGGCCCCGACCCTGTCCGCCCTGATCGGTCTCGGCGTCGGCATCGACTACGCGCTGTTCATCGTCACCCGGTACCGGCGCGGCCTCAAGCGCGGCCTGGCGCCGGAGGACGCGGTGGCCATCGCGCTGGACACCTCGGGGCGCGCCGTGCTGTTCGCCGGCGGGACGGTCTGCATCGCTCTGCTCGGCATGCTGGTGCTCGGCATCTCCTTCCTCAACGGCGTCGCCGTGGCCGCCGCGCTGACCGTGGTCTTCACCGTGCTCTCGGCGCTCACCCTGCTCCCGGCCCTGCTCGGCATCCTCGGCACGCGGGTCCTGTCCCGCAAGCAGCGCCGCCTGCTGGCCGCGAACGGCCCGGAGTCCGAGGAACTGCAAGGATTCTGGGCGCGCTGGGCCGGCTTCGTCGAGCGCCGGCCGAAGATCCTGTCGGTCGTCGCCCTCGCGGTCCTGGTCACCCTCGTCATTCCGGTCGGCTCGCTGCGCCTGGGGCACTCCGACGACGGCAACGCCCCGACGTCCTCGACCAGCCGCAAGGCCTACGACCTGCTCGCCTCGGGCTTCGGTCCGGGCTTCAACGGTCCGCTGGAGATCGTTGGAACCTTCACCTCGCCGGCCGACGAGGCGGCCTTCACCTCGCTGGCGAAGACCCTCGCCACGGTGCCGAACGTCGCCGCCGTCCAGGCTCCGCCACTGAAGCCCGGCGCGACGATCGGTCTCATGCAGGTGTATCCGCGCACGAACCCGGACGCCGTGCAGACCACCGACCTGATCGCGCACCTGCGCTCGACGGTGATCCCCGCGGCGCGCGCCGGCACGACGATGTCCGTGTACATCACCGGCGGCACAGCGATCTTCTACGACTTCGCGCACGTCCTGGACGGCAAGCTGCCGCTGTTCATCGGCGTCATCATCGGCCTGGGCTTCCTGCTGCTGCTCGTGGCGTTCCGCAGCTTCGGCGTCCCGGCGATGGCGGCGGTGATGAACCTGCTGGGCGCGGGCGCGTCCTTCGGCGTCCTGGTCGCCATCTTCCAGTGGGGCTGGGGCCTGAACGCGATGGGCCTGGGCACCTCCGGCCCGATCGAGGCCTTCCTCCCGGTGATGATGCTCTCGATCCTCTTCGGCCTGTCCATGGACTACCAGGTGTTCCTGGTCAGCCGCATGCACGAGGAGTGGGTCCACAGCGAGGACAACCAGCGCGCCGTACGCATCGGCCAGGCCGAGACCGGCCGCGTCATCACAGCAGCCGCGGCCATCATGATCAGCGTCTTCATGGCCTTCGTCTTCGGCGGCCAGCGGGTCATCGCCGAATTCGGCATCGGCCTGGCCGCCGCAGTCGCCATCGACGCCTTCATCATCCGCACAGTCCTGGTCCCATCGGCGATGCAGGTCCTGGGACGCGCCAACTGGTGGCTCCCGACATGGCTCGACAAGCGCCTGCCGCACCTGTCGGTCGACCCTCCGGAGGAGCGAGTGACACTCCCGCAGCAGGGCCAGGCAGACGACAGCGTCCCATCCGCAGCTTTGTAGGCACGATTCCGGCGGGCCGCCGCGAACATCGGTCGCCGCGGCTCGCCGTCGTTGTTGTCGGTACCGACCTGCAACGGCGTCGGCCTCGTGCGGTCCTCAGACTGAGGTGACGGTCAAAGGTTGGCGAGCGCGTCGCCGACGTATTTCGCGGCCAGGACCGCGAGCACCGTGGTCATGATCGCCGCGTTGTGGGTGGCCATCCAGTCCTTCCAGCCCTCCAGCGTCGCAGCCGCTTTCTTGCCGCCGGCCAGGTACACGCCCAACGGCACCAGGACACACAGCGAGCCGATCAGAACGAACAGCACCAGAGCGACCGCCCGCGCGCCGGGTTGGGAGGTGGCGCCGGCGATGCCGGCGGCGGCACCGACCGTCAGCGCCAGGTTCTTAGGGTTCGCCCCCGACAGCAAGGCGCCCAGCCCCGCGGCCCGGGCCGGGGTGGTCCGGTCCAGACCGGCCATCCAGCCCGGCGTCCTGGCCGGACGCCCCGGTCGCGGCCGGGCCTTCCACTGGCCCACGGCCAAGAAGGCGAACAACACGCCGAGCACGAGTGTGAGCCAGGAAACCCAGGTGGCCGGCGCAGAGCCCTCATCGGCGTCTTCCCCGGCCCCGATGAGCAGCATCACCGTTCCGACCAGCGTCAAGGAGAGCAGCCATCCGGCACAGAAGGCCAGACCATCGGCCCGGCCGCGTGGAGTGGCCAACAGCAGCACCATCGCGATCAACGGCAACGGGCTGATCGCCACCCCGACCGCCGAACCGAGCATCGCTCCGATCGCAGCACCCACAGACAATCCTTTCGTGCGCGTGCGCCGATGCCGACGGAATCGGTGATCCCACCAGCTGTGATGCTAGGCAGCCACGACGGCCCGACCCACCCTGGAGGGGCATTCGTGGGATGAACCCACCTCGCGCCACCGGATGGCTCATTCCTCATCAATGCCACGATACGGGCGAACCTATCGTCAGAGGATGACTCGAACCGCGCCCGTCGCCCCGCGCACCCCGGCCATGCCGGTCTCGGGTTCTCGGATGACCGAGGACTACCTGCGGAGCGTGGGCCGCCTGGCCTATCTGTGGGGCTGGCCGCTGGTGAACATGCACAACCGCCTGTCGATCATGGAGCAGGTGCCCGCCCCGGGCCTGCTCGGCGGGATCATCCCCGCGGGCCCGCCCGGATCGATCGGCATGCTGCACGACTACATCCGCCCCGAAGAGCGGATCGTCGCCTGCCCCAACCAGGACGTGGTCTACGGTTTCGGCGTCCTGGACGCCCGCCGCGGTCCCACGGTGATCCAGGTCCCCGACTTCGACGGCCGGTTCTGGGTCTACCAAGCCGTCGACCAGCGCACCGACGCCTTCGCGCAGCTCGGCGCGATGTACGGCACCGAACCCGGCTGCCACCTGCTCGCCCCCACCACCTGGACCGGCGAGATCCCCGAAGGCATCGGACAGGTGTTCCGCTACGACACCCGCATCGCCGTGTGCATCCCCCGCGTGTTCATGAACGACACCGACGCAGACCGCGCCGCGATCCAGCCGCTCATCAACCAGGTCATGGCCTACCCGCTGGCCGAGTTCACCGGCACGATGCGCACCACCGACTGGTCCGCCGCCCCCACCTTCCCCGCGGGCGATGCCACCTCCGGGGAACACGAGACCCAGTGGGTGGACCCCGCAGTCTTCTTCGACACCCTGGCCACGGTGCTGGACGAGGTACCGCCCCGCCCCGGCGAAGAGGCCTTGTACGGGATGTTCCAATCGATCCTCGACCAGGCCAAAGCCGACTCCCACGCGGCAGCGGTCCTCGAGCAGGCCGCGATCGACCGACGAGACCCTGGTCAAAGACCTGTTCCAGTTCCGCAACATCGGGGTCCCGCTGGACCACCACTGGAGCACCCAGCGCAACGGCGCCGCGTTCGGCGCCGACTACCTCAGCCGCACCGCCATGGGCAAGGCGAACATCTTCGTCAACATCCCCGCCGAGACCGCGTACTTCTACCAAGACCTCGACCGCAACGGACAACGCCTGACCGGCCAGAACACCTACACCCTCACCTTCCAGGCCGACGCACTCCCGCCGGTCCAGGGCTTCTGGTCGGTGACCCTGTACAACGAACACCACTTCTTCCACCCCAACGAGCTCAACCGCTACTCACTGGGAACCAAAAACGACACCCTCCGCCACGGCGACGATGGCTCCCTGACCATCCACGTCAGCGCCCACCGCCCCGACGACCAGCACCTGGCCAACTGGCTCCCGGCGCCGAACGGCAGCTTCTCGCTCTACCTCCGCGCCTACTGGCCCGACCAGCCAGCCCTCGACGGCACATGGCGACCACCGGCCGTCGAATAATCGGGCGTGGCTCATAGCCCGAGTGGATGGTCACGCCAGTCGCTCGGCTTCGACAGGATGTCAGCATCCAGCCGCAGGCGCGTTACCTCGCTTCGCCTTCGAGTAACACATCTGCGCGCAGTAGGTTGTGGTCCGAAAGGCTGCCGACGTCTTCGGTCTGTGCGCCGCTCGTACCACCGCCGCGGACGATGATGTGGTCGATGGTCTGGGCCGCGATGCCCGCGCCGGACGGCCGGGTGGGCGGTGCGTCCGGTGGGAGGACTGCGAGCGTGTATCCGGGACCGAGGGCGGCTGAGACAGTGGCGGAGTCGCAGTTGAAATCGCCGAGCAGGACGACCGGATGTGTCGAGGCGGTCGTGAGTTCGGCCAGGCGAGCCAGCTGACCGGCCCGGCGTGGGCCGGAGCTCACGTGAGTGGCGACCACGAGCGTATCGCCGGTCTGGACGGCCAGCAGTCCCTTGCCCGGATCGTCGTCGAAGGCTTCGGCGGCGACCTGGTGGGCGGGTCCGTTCACTACCAGGACCAAGTGCTCGCTTGGATCCTGGAGTGAGGAGGTTCCGTGGCGTGGTCTCGGGACGCGTGGGTAGCGCAGAGCGTGTGCCACACGGTCGGCGGGTAGGGCGTGAATCAGACCATTGAGTTGGTCGCCGCTGACTTCCTGAAGCGCGATGACCTGCTCAGTGCGCTTCATCAGCCGTGCCGTGATCGCGGCGATCCGATCCGCTTCGTCGGGCCAGTGCCTTGGGCTGTCTTCGCCCCAGTTCTCGGCGTGGACGCGGTGCAGAATGTTCCAGGTCGCGACGGAAATCACGAGCCACCCTAACGCCGACAGGATCAGGGGCGTGACAAAGGGATCGCGGGTGGAACTTTCAAGCGGCGTTGGCCGGTGCCGACACATTGACCACGCACAGACCTCATCAGCCCGTTTCGGGGTTGACGCTCTGAGAACAGCGGCTGCACGGTTGGCGCATCCTCATTCCTCAAAAACGTCATTCTGCTCTGCTGGGAGGCTCGTTGTTCCCCGACTTCTCTTCCCCAGGTTCTGCGCGCCGACGCGGGTTCAGTGCGGTCGCGGCTACCGTCGCCGCGGTAGCCGGACTCGTGGTCGCCACCCAGTTGGGCGGCGTGGCGATGGCGGGCACCATCGCATCGGGAACGCAGTTCTACGCCGACCCGAACTCCCAAGTCGTCAAATGGGACGCCGCCAACCCCGGTGACGCCCGCGAGCCTGCCATCGCCTCCCAGATCGCCTCGGTCTCCCAGGGGATCTGGTTCTCCAACTACCGGCCCTCGACCGTGCAGTCAGACGTCTCGGCGGTGACGACCGCCGCCGCGGCCGCGGGGAAGACGCCGGTCCTGGTCGTGTACGAGATCCCCAACCGGGACTGCGGCGGCGCGTCGGCCGGCGGCGCCCCCGACATTTCCAGCTACGAGAACTACATTCAGAGCTTTGCCAACGGACTCGGCAGCCACCAGGTGATCGTCATCCTGGAGCCGGACTCGCTGGCGTTGCAGACCTGCCTCAGCTCGCAGCAGGCCACCGACCGGGACAACGCGATCGCCTTCGCCGGGGCGCACCTGAAGTCCGCCGACCCGGCGGCGAAGGTGTACCTGGACGCCGGCCACTCGAGCTGGAACTCGCCGTCGGCGCAGGCCGCGGCGCTGAACGCGGCGGGCGTCAAGACGTCCTCGGACGGGATCTTCTCCAACGTGTCCAACTTCCAGACCACGGCATCAGAGGTCTCCTACGACAAGCAGGTGCTGGCAGCTCTGGGCAGCCCGTCGAACCTGCACATCGTGGTCGACACCAGCCGCAACGGCAACGGTCCGGCCGGCAGCGCCTGGTGCGACCCGTCGGGCCGGGCACTGGGCCAGGCTCCGACGGCGAACACCGGTGATGCGGCCGTGGACGCGTTCCTGTGGATCAAGCCTCCGGGCGAGGCGGACGGCTGCGCGGACGCCGCCGGCACGTTCGACCCCGCGCTCGCCTACGCGCTGATCACCAACGGCGGCGGCCCGCCGCCGACGTCACCGAGTTCGACGCCGTCGACCACACCGTCAACCACGCCGTCGACCACACCTTCGACCACACCTTCGACCACGCCTTCGACCACGCCTTCGACACCACCGTCGACGACGCCGAGCAGCCCGCCGAGCTCCAGCCCAGCCGGCTGCCAAGTCACCTACACGAGGACGAACGAGTGGGCCGGCGGTTTCACCGCGAACGTCAGCATCACCAGCAGCAAGGCCCTGAGCAGCTGGACCGTCGGCTTCACCTACGGCGGCGATCAGCAGATCACGAACTCGTGGAATGGGAACCACACGCAGTCCGGCAGGAACGTGACCTTGACCAGCCTCTCCTATAACGGATCCATCGGCGCTGGGCAGACCCTGACCGGCGTGGGCGTCCAGGGCACATGGACGTCCAGCGACGCGGCACCGAGCGCGTTCACCCTTAACGGTGTGGCCTGTCACTGAGGCCTCACGGAAAACGAGAACGGCTCCGATCCCCTCTCAGGGGATCGGAGCCGTTTCGGCGCTGTTCATCACGTCTCATGGCCTTCGTCGGCCGCTCCACGAGGCAGGTGCCGATCTGGATAGACGGTCAAGGGGTCACAACTGGACGTCGCTCATCGAAGCGGGCGGCATAGCTCATCCGATAAAGCTCATCCAGAGACCGGGGTCCGTGCCGGGGCCGGTGAGCGTCCGCGGGTCCTTGTGGCTGGACCACTCGTTGCCTTCGGTCTTGGGGTAGGAGAATCCGGTTCCGGTCATGCCCTTGGGCAGCGGACCGACCTTGGTGATGTCTCCGCCGATCGCGGCGGCGTACGCTGCGGCATCGCCCTTGGCGGCGACGAACATCAGTGGACTGCCGGCCGTACCACCGGGGACCATGCCCAGGCTCGGAACATCGATGAACACCGGCAGCGCCGCACCGGCCGGCAGCGTCACCAGCAGTTCGCCATTGTTCGTCTCGTGCGAGACCTTCGCCGTCGAGTCCGTGCTCAGCAGCGATCCGTCGAACGACACGGTCTTGTCGGCCTCCGGGTAGACGACCGCAATCGACTCGGAACCGTCGTCGTTGCGCTCGGCCCAGTTGAAGCCGTAGTCGGGGCCGTAGAAGACGCCGCCGGCCTGCACCAGGAGATCCTCGACCGAGGCACCGCTCGGGCCGTGGAACACTACAGCCTCCATCCCCTTGTCACACGGGCCGTTGGACTTGGCGGCCTTCGGGTTCAGATAGACCACGGCGACGCGGCTGTGGCCGTCGTCGTCGGCCATCTCGACCTTGGCGGCGTTCGCCGGGACCAGCGCCTCGGCGCGCGCGAGGACCGTGCCGACGAAGGCGTTGTCGCCCGCCAGGCTGCCGCGCGGCGACATCGGCACTCGGTTGACGTCGCCGATGAACGTCTTGCCGTTGGCGGTGACGCAGTTCGCGTCGACCAGCGGGCCCGCAGGGATCTGCGGCGAGGGCTCGGCCGCAGGCTTGGGAGTGGGAGTGGGAGTGGGCTTGGGAGTGGGTGCGGTCGTCGTCACGGCCCTCGGCGCCGCGACCCCCGCGCTGTCGGCAGGGCCGATCGCCCCCGCGTTGCCCGTCGAACCGCTGTTCCCGCCGGCGCCGAACGCCACGCCGAGCGTCACTCCGCTGGTCACCGCCAGCGCGGTCGTCGTGGTCACGACCCGCCGCCGGCGAGCGGCCGCCGCACGAAAGTCCCGCCGCATCCGCCCGACAGGGGCGCTGTCGCCGACTTCTGCTTCGGCCAGCCCGGACAAGAGCCCTTTGATCTCTTCTTCGAATTCGTTCTCAGACATGCGTGTTCCCCAATCGCCCCGCCACGTAAGCGGGATCGGTCTGCTTGCCTTGGGCCGGCGCCCCCAGCACCTCGCGCAACCGGGCCAGCCCCCGTGACGACTGGCTCTTGACGGTCCCGACGGACTTGCCGAGAACGGCTGCGGTCTCGGCCTCGCTGAGCTCCTCGTAGAAGCGCAGGACGATAACCGTCCGCATACCGGTCGGCAGCGTCGCCAGCGCCCGCCACACTTCGTCCGAGCGGTCGACGTCAGCGTGCGCGTCACGGGTCGTCGGCCGATCCGGCACGCTGCTGTACAGCGAGACATTGCGGTCCTTCAGCCGCCGCCACCGGGAGTTCGCCAGATTCACGACGATCTTGCGGACGTAAGCCTCTGGCTGCTCACGCCGCTCGATCCGCCGCCAGTGGCGGTAAGCCTGGAACAACGCGTCCTGAACGAAATCCTCAGCCAACCCGTGGTCGCCGGTGAGCAGGAACGCGACCCGAACCAGGCCGCGCCGTCGCGCCGTCACAAACTCCCAGAACTGCGCCTCCTCGTACTCCCTCAAAGCCATGCCGTCACTGGCCTCCTTGTCGTCCCGTCCGACGCGAGCGCACCGCGCGAAATCCGGCCGCGCCCGCGATCGGCCCACCCCTTAGAGGTCGGTTCCCAGCGAAAGGTTGAGACCCAATTCTGCCGACCGACGGACGCCACTGATCATCCGGCGCCCGTCGGTCGGCGACACGGCCGATCAGGCAAGTCCTCGCAGGCCGGCCGTTCCAGAAAGCTGGCGAGTGGAGCCGCCTGCCCACTGCGGTGCGTATGAGCCCTATCCGGCTGCGGGCACGATGACGACTTTCCTACTCAACGGGATTGCGACGTCGTGTTTAGTGCGCGGGTCGTAGACCCTCAACGACAACTTAGGATTCTCGGTCCCGCAGACAGGTCGGTCGCAGGAGTTAAGCAAAAATTCTCTGACTGTGTACGTGATAGTGAAAACTGCCGGCCTGTCCAAGCCGATGGTCATGTCGGAATCCGGGCCGCAGCTGGGAGAAATAGATTGCGTACAGGTGGCCGGAATAGACTTTCCCCCCTGCCAGATCTGAAGGCTGGTGTGGAAATGGCCATTGGCGTAGATCGAGGAACCTACGTTGAGAGCTGAAGGGAATTCGCCGTCCGCAGGCGGTCGAATAATGTAAGTCAGCGGTTCGCTGTCCTTGTTGTACTCGGTCCACTTCGAGTCCAGCAGAATGGTCTGCGTCACGGTTTTCATACTTTTGGACACGACTACGTCGTACTCGTGGCCGTCGATGGGAGTGGTTGTCGTTTTCACATCCAAGCCCTGGTCGAACAGTTCCTGCGGAGTGGGCGGAGGAATCTGCGGCCACAAGAAGCCGAGGAGGGACTCAAACCAGCCGAGAACGGTTTTGCCCACGCTGTAGATGGCCAGGGCGCCCGCGATCACCGCGCCCACCGGGGGGAACGCCAGTCCTACACCGGTGGCGATGAGGGAGACCGACGCGACGACGATGCCCTCGACATTGGGGCCGTTCTCCGCCGCGTCCTTCCCGAAAATCGAGTCGGCGATGGTGAAGACGTCGCCGAACACGGGCACGGAGCCGATCACCGCTTTGGAGACCGCGGGAAGGGTCGCCGTGGTCAGGCCACCGGCCACGTTGTTCGCGACACTCGCGTTGCCGGCGACGTCGGCGATCTGTTGAGCGGTGGCCGAGTTGCTCGTCAGCTTCCTGACGAAGGAGTTCCCGCTCCTCGCACCGATCTTGCTGAGCGCCTGGGACAGGCCGCTGATGCCCGCACGCGGCTGAATCCCGCCCGCCGAAGCCTCCGCGCCGTCTGCCAGGCTCGGGTCATCGATGACTTCCTGGTTAAGTTCCTTGGTGAGCCTCTTGATCTCGGACGGCATCGCAGCGACCTGCGTAGCCGTCAGTGTGCAGGCGGAGCTACCCGACTCGATGCAGCCCGCTTCAAGGTACTGGTCGAACTTGCCCGGGTCCTTCTTGACCTGGGCGATCCACTCGGCGATGTCCTGGTCGGCGGCGCTGCCGGGAGCTTCGGCGCGGTGCCGCGCGGGGGCGGCTTGGGCAGGCGCGAGCGTAGCCTGCCCGAGCAGGGCGAAGGCCAGGGCCCACACCACTGTAAAGGCTTTTCTATGCATGCTCTGGACCGTAGTTCGCCCCTCGCCCGGGGAGGGTCACGACACGCTAGCGGCGCTAGCGTTACGACACTGTCGGGCACGATGGCCGTATGACCGATGTGGTGATCAGAGAAGTCCGGCCCGGCGATGGTGCGGCGTGTGCCGCCCTGTGGCGCGACGCGGGCGAATTCTTTGCCGGAATCAACCCTCACACGTTCCGTGTGCCGTCGAACGAGGGTCTGGCCGAATGGTTCGAGCAGGGTCATGCCACCTATGGCGGCCGACGGGACATGCTGACGTTACTCGCGGAGGTGGACGGCATTGTGGTCGGCTCCATTTCGGCCACGCTTCTTGAGCCGATCGAAACCGCCGAACGGCAGGTGCAGAGCGACTTCTCCCGGCAGCGCCTTCACATCGACAGCCTCGATGTTTTGACGGCACACCGGCGCGGCGGTGTCGGCACCGCGTTGATGAAGGCCGCGGAAGCGTGGGGACGCTCGCACGGCGCGGAGGTAATCATTCTGGAGACGGAGCTCAACAACCCCTTGTCCATGGCGTTTTATGAGAAGCGCATGGGAATGACCCCCGAGGTTGTCACCTTACGCAGAGAGATCGATCGGTCGGAGCTGAACGGCGGGGACGCGTAGTCCTGGCGGCGGAGCCGAGACCAACACGCTGTACTGGGACATGGCTCAGCGTCCTGGCCAAAGCCACGAAACAGGATGTCCTGCTTGCGCTGGCGGACACGTGCTGCGGCGTGCAGTGGTCAGCCCGTGGATCCCGCAGCCTGTCTTTGCAGCCACGCATATGCCGCCAGAATCTGGAAACCAGGCGGCGAGGCGCATCACCGACGCCTCAGCGGGCTCATACCAGCCGCGGTGATGTTCTTTCCGGGAAAGGGGACGCGGTGTCGTCAGCGGCGGTGGGTGCAGGGGGTGGGGGAATCGGCCAGCCCGCGGCGCAGGAACGAGGCGGTGGAGCACTTCGCCATCCGATCTCGCGCAAGTTGGAGGACGACCGGACGCGCGGAGAGCGGATCGCCGACACCATCGCCGTGCAGATCGGCTCCTGGCGCTTCCTGATCGTCCAGACCACGCTGGTGGCGCTGTGGATCGGGTTCAACCTGCTGGGTCTGTCCCTGAATTGCGAGACCGCACCATGGCCGAACACAACTTCACCACCAACGAGAAGGCCGAACAGCTCACTGAATCGCTGCTGTCAGAAGTGCTGCGCAACAGCCAAGCCACCCTGGCCATCGCCAAGCACCTCGGCATTCAACTCGACGGTATCGAAGAGCACGAACAAAGGCTGGAAAACAAGATCACCGATGTCCAGAACCAGCTGGCCGAGGTGGAGGACGTTTTGGAGGAACAACCCGACATCCCCACCCGTGACGTCGCTCGCGGGCAGAACGTGGCCGGTGATGATTAAGGAGCTCCTCAATCCTGTTCGTGCTGCCCATTCCCGGCGTTTGCGCCAGCTGACACTGGTCATCAGGCCCGGCGTGGAAAGGAGAATCTGATGACCGCCGAGAGAATCACGCCGTCGGTGCACACCTCGACCGCGGAACTGGTGAACGACGCCACAGCGCAGATGTCGCGGCTGGTCCACGACGAGCTCGCTCTGGCCAAGCTGGAGATGCAGATCAAGGCCAAGCGTCTGGGTACGGCCGGCGCCCTGCTCGCCTCGGCGCTCCTGCTGGCCCGGATCGGACTGGTCCTGGCGTGGACGCTGGTCGTGGTGGCGCTGGCGAATGTCTGGCCGTTGTGGCTGGCGGTCGCGGTTCCCATGGCCGGTGCGTTCCTCGTGGCCGGCGTGCTGGCCCTGGTCGGCAAGAAGCGCTTGGCGAAGGGCGTCCCGCCGGTGCCCACAGAAGCCGCCGAATCCGTTCGCGAGGATCTGCGCCGGGCCCAGGATGCTTTCCACGAAGGGCGTCAATCATGACTTCGGAAACGCCGATGACAACGCAGCAAGCTGAGCTCGAGGTCGACATCGCAGCGACCCGGGCACAGCTTGGGCGCACTTTGGAAGCCCTCATGGCCAAGACGCACGTGAAGACGCGAGCCGAAGACGCGATCCGGGAGGACCTCGCCAGCCTGAAGCGCCGCACGTTCCAGGCAGCCTCGCGCGCCCGCGACGACGCGGCGGGCATGGCACGACGGGTCCGCGGCTCCGCGCGGACGAGAACAGGCCGGCTCTCTGCGACGGCGGTGCTGGCCGGCGTGATCACAGCGCTCTTGGTAGCTGTCAGATCCAAGCTCGAGGGAGATCGCCGATGAAACCCGCTACCGCGAAGCTCCTCTACAAGCCGGTGGGCCTGGGCCTGAGTCTGGCTGCTGGGGCACTGGCCAGCATGGTGACACGCCGTCTGTGGCTGTTGTTCAGCGACCAGGACGAACTGCCCGATGCCACCGACGCGGACACCCGGTGGAGGGATCTGATGGCCGGAGTCGGTTTGGAGGCGGCTGTATTCGCCGTGACCAAGGCGGCAGCGACCCGTCTGCAGGCGGAGGGCATCCGCCGTGCCGTCGAGTCGGGCAAGTAAATGACGGAAACGAAACAGGAGGATCCATGAAGCGCACACTCACTCTCGCCACCGGCCTCGCCGTGGGCTACGTCGCCGGCACCAAAGCCGGCCGCGAGAAGTACGAGCTGATCAAGCAGAAGGCGCACGAGGTCAGCGAGCAGCCGGCCGTCGTCGATCTGCGCGAGAATCTGCAGGAACGCGTCGGGACGGCGTCCAAGGCGGTCGCCGCCAAGGTCGCCGACGCCTCCTCGGAGCTCACCAAGAAGCTCCACGGCGCGTCGCACGAAGTCTCTTCGACTCCGGCGAAGTCAGTAACTCCGACCCTGGGCAAATACGAGCAGCTGTAGAACCGTGTGCTCCGTCGCCTTGGATCGCTGGGATGTGTCCCGCATCCAAGGTCGCGCTCTACGCTGAAACCGTGAGAGAGGCAGCCATAAACCAAGGCACCCGCAGCGAGCTCATCAGTAGCCTGGCCGAGGCGCTCAGGTCCGCCACGACCACGATCACGCACCCGCTGCGGGTCGCCATCGACGGCGCGCCCGCCTCCGGCAAGACCACACTGGCCGACGAACTCGCCACCGTCCTGCGCGCGCAGGGCCGCGACGTCATCCGCGCGACCATCGACGACTTCCTCTTCCCTCGCGCCGAACGCTACCGACGCGGCCAATACTCAGCGGAAAGCTGCTACTTCGACGCCCACGACCGCGCCGCACTGTGCAGGGTTCTGCTCGATCCGCTGGGCCCGGGCGGGGACCGAAAGTTCCAAACGTCGGTCTACGACCGAGACACCGACACACCACTGTCCCTGCCGGCCGCCGCCGCGCCCACAGACGCTGTACTGCTCTTCGACGGCGTCTTCCTCCTGCGTCCAGAGCTGATCGACCGGTGGGACCTGCGCATCTTCGTATCCCTCCCGCTCGAGCAGACGATAGACCGTGCCCGGAGCCGAGGCACCGCACTGGCTGGATCTGCGGCCGTCATCGCCGACATCGAACGGTCCTGGCAGTACCGCTACATCCCGTCCCAACAGCTCTACTTCGCCACCGCCCACCCCACCGACCACGCCGACATCATCGTGTACAACGATCAGCTTCAGCGGCCGGCCTGGGAAGTCCGACTTCACTGATCGTGCCGGGGTCCCACCCGGCCGACAGTTCTTGAGTGCCGGCCAGTACGCATGCCGTCGCCCGATAGGCTTCCAGGAAGTTGACGCCGGACAGCTACCGTCCAACGCTGTACCGGGAGGCAACGGAAGGGCAGGCCAGGCCATGCCGGAATTCATTTACCGAGTTCGCCACCAGGGCACGGGAAGCGTCGTCGAGGTATCCGGCGACATAGACATGTCCGTGCACCAGCAGCTGACTGAGGCGCTGGAGCCTCTAGTGGCCGCTGGGGACGTGGTGCTGGATTGCTCGCAGGTGAGCTTCATGGATTCGATGGGGCTGCGGGTGGCCTTGAGCATGGTGCGCCAAGCAGAGGAGGTCGGCACCACCTTCGCTTTGGTGCCGTCGAAGGCCGTGAGCCGGGTCCTGGAGTTGGCCGGTGTCACCGAGATCTTCGATATCCGCGACACCGTACCCTCGGCTGCGGAGTAGCCAGAGCCCTCCCGCTACCGACCAGATGTCTCCAGTCGCCGCTGCGCCGGTCGGTGTAGCCGACAGTGACGGCGCCCCCGGTCCCTCGTTGCCCAGGCCATGAAGAAGATCACCGCGCTAGGTGCGCTTACCCTCACCACCCTGTCCCTGGCCGCCCCAGCCCACGCGGACAACGACAGCAACTTCGGCACCGGCATCAACGCCACGAACAACTTCACCGCCGCCGCCGTCTGCCTCACCGAGGTAGCGGTCGTCCCCGTCCTCGGCAACTGGGCCGGGAACCACGCCAACAACTGCTCCAACGGCAACGTCATCGACCACAGCTGACCCAGAGCCTGGCCGGGTAGGCGTCCGGCCAGGCGCACTTGTTCAAACGTGATTGATCGTCCGGCTCAGCCACTGTCGCCCGGACCGCCGGTTTGCCTTGACTGGACGTGGGCACGCGTGGTTTCCAGCAGCAGAACCGTCGACGAGCGAGGTCGAGCCCCATGAACACCACCGACATCGAGCCTTCTGAACTGCTCGGCGTATATCTGAACGATCACCTCATGGGCGCCTGCGGTGGGGTGGAGCTGGCACGCCGCATTGCTCGCACGTTCGGGGAGCCCGACGAGCGCAGCGTCCTGGAGGAGCTCGCTGCGGAGATCGAACAGGACCGGCAGTCGCTGATAGACGCCATGACCCGGCTGGACGTGCCGAGGCACTCGGCCAAGATGGCAGCCGGGTGGCTCGGCGAAAAGATCGGGCGCCTCAAGCCCAACGGCAGCCTGGTGCACCGCACCGCGTTGACTCCGGTCGTGGAATTGGAAGCGATGCATCTGGGGGTCGAGGGCAAGGAAGCGGGCTGGCGAGTGCTTCGCGAGCTGGCCCGTAGGGATCCCCGCCTCGAGCCGATCGACTTCGACCGGCTGATCGACAGGGCTACGCACCAGAAACAGATCCTGGATGGACTCCGTCGGCAAGCAGCGATGACGGCCTTCGGCTAGCGGTCCCATCCTCCGAGGTGGGGAGACCCGATCTCAGACCTCTTGGACTCCAGCCGTGGACAACGGTGACTGTGCCGGATGCGGTTGATCTCCGGAACCCGGGGTACGCGGGGGCTCCGTCAGTTCGATGAATCCCTTACCTAAGAATTGGAGTTTCACATGTATATCGGTGTTGGCACTGTTGTGGTCGTCATCCTCATTGTCCTGCTTGTCATGGCTTTGCGACGCCGCTAGGAAACGGGGCAGTAGAAAAGAGCGACCGATGTTCGAAGATTTCGAGACCGAGGTGGTGCAAACCGGCCAGGCCTCTATCTTCGTCCGGTACGGGGGCGAAGGGCCGCCGGTGTTGCTGCTGCATGGGCATCCGCGTACTTCGGCGACCTGGTACGAGGTCGCGCCGGCGATGGTGCGGCGCGGCTACCGGGTCGTCTGCGCCGATCTTCGAGGATATGGGCGCTCGCGCGGTCCTGCACCAACCGCTGACCACACTGCCCACTGCAAGCGGGCAGTCGCCGACGATCTGGTCGCGGTCATGCGGCACCTGGGCTTGGACCACGAGGGCTTCGCTCTGGCCGGTCACGACCGGGGCGGTGCGGTGGCACTCCGGTTGGTCTTGGACTACCCGGAGCTGGTGCGCCGGGTGGCTTTCCTGGACTGTCTGCCGATCAGTGAGCATCTCAACCGCATTTCCGCGCGGTTTGCGACGGCGTGGTGGCACTGGTTCTTCTTCGCTCAGCCGGACATTCCCGAGCGGGTCATCACAGCCGATCCCGATCGCTGGTATCAGGGAGATCCGGCTCAGATGGGAGTGGAGAACCATCGGGAATGGCGCGAGGCAGTTCGCGATCCCGATGTCGTGCGGGCCATGTTGGAGGACTACCGCGCCGGCCTGACCGTTGATCGGCGCGACGAAGAAGCCGATCGGGCGGCCGGAAACCGGGTCCGCTGCCCGGCGCTGGTGCTCTGGTCGCTGCGCGACGATCTGGAGGATCTGTATGGTGACCCGCTGCGCATCTGGCGCGACTGGGCCGACGATGTCCGTGGGCACGGTATCGACAGTGGACACCACATGGCCGAACAAGCTTCGGATGAGCTGACCGCAGCGCTCGACTCGTTCATGAGGGAGTAGCGAGGAGGATCCGCCAGGGTCACCGGCCGAGCCACTTCAATGAGATGAGAACGGGCACCATGGGCACTGACCTGCAGGAAGTCCCTCTCCGTGCGTTCTGGCCTAGATCGCGGACAAGTCTGTTTGCCCTGTGATCGGTCGGGCACCTGGGGTCAGCGACGCGGTACCGCGTCCTTCGCCGGCCGATGCACCCCCGCGGTCGGCAGCTTCGCGAAGTCGAAAAGCGTAACGGAGACACCATGAGTGACGTGACCGAATCGGTCGATGTAAACGTGCCTGTCAGCACCGCCTACAACCAGTGGACCCAGTTCGAGTCGTTCCCGCTGTTCATGGAAGGCGTGGAGTCGGTGACCCAGACCGACGAACTCCACACCCACTGGGTGACCTCTGTCGGCGGGGCGCGCCGGGAGTTCGATGCGAAGATCACCGAGCAGTATCCCAATGAGCGCATCGCTTGGAACAGCGTGGGCGGGGACGCCGGCCACGCCGGTTTGGTGACCTTCCACCAACTGTCCGCCGAGCAGACCCGCGTCACCGTTCAGCTGGTGTGGGAGCCGCAGGGCGTGGTGGAGAAGGTCGGCAGCATGCTGCATCTGGACGCCCACCAGATCAAGGCGGACACCAAGCGGTTCAAGGAGTTCATCGAGCAGCAGGGCGCTGCGCAGGGCGGCGACATTGTGGAGATCTTGCTGAGCCAGCACGAAGAGGTCAAACGTAAGTTCGTCCAGGTCCTGTCCGCGACCGGTGGGGAGCGGGGGCGGCTGTTCAGCGAGCTGGCGGACCTGCTGCACACTCACGAGACCGGCGAGCAGCAAGTGGTGCATCCGGTGACTCGCCTGAACGTGACCGGCGGCCGCAAAATCGCCGCGGACCGGCTCGAGGAAGAGCAGAGAGCAGACCAGGCACTGGGTGAACTCAAGTCCATGGGGGTCGACCACCCGGACTTCGCCATCAAGCTCGACACGTTCCACCAGGCTGTGCTGGCTCACGCCACCGCCGAAGAGGAGCAGGAGTTTCCACGCCTGACGCAGCTGCCCCCGCACCGCCGGCAGGCGATGGCCGTGGAGCTGCGCGCTGTGCAGAGCAGCTCGATTCCGAACTAGAAGCCCGGCCCTGCGGCTCTCAGCTCCGCCGGTCCGCCCGCGCACCAGCCCTAGAGCTGCGTCGAGGAAGCGGATCGGCGGAGCTCATCAAATTTCTGCTGCGGCCGACGCTCGCATACCGCACCGGTAGGTGACGATCCTCGCGGCCACGGGCAGACGGCACTCGTAGGCCAGCTCCCAGCGCGGCGAGGAGCGGCACCGTCAACATCTGGCTGCTGATGCCCACGATGCCGCTCACGGCGGACATCGACACTCCGCTGTCTTACGCGGCCTGGAGTGGATTGCTGTCTTACGCAGCCTCGAGTGGATTCGCCGCCGCACTCAGTGCAGCGATCGTCCACCTCAGCCGCGGTGAATAGTGTGCTCGCTCCGGGGCACCCGCTCGCCGTGTCCGTCAACGCCCGATCACAACAGGCTGATTCGTCCGACTCGCCCGATTCATTCGACGCCGAGCGCGGTCCGTCCAGGCCGTGGCGCGCTGATTTCCGCTCGGTGTGGGCCGGCGAGACCGTCTCGCTCATCGGCAGCCAGGTCTTCCAGCTGTGCCTGCCGCTGACCGCGGTGCTGGTGCTGAAGGCATCGCCCGGTCAACTGGGCGTTCTTGGAGCGCTGGTCTACGCGCCGTGGCTGGTTCTGGGCCTCGTTGCCGGATGGCTGGTCGATCGCTGGCAGCGTCGCGCGGTGCTGATCATCTCCGATCTGGGCCAGTCGGTCGCGGTGGGGGCGATCCCGATCCTCGCCGTGCTGGGCCGGTTGTCCTTCGGCTGGCTGCTCGGATTGGCCGGGCTGGCCGGAGTGTTCCGCGTCTTCTTCACCGTCGCCTACCGGTCCTATCTCCCGCAGATCGTTCCCTCTGCTCACTTGGCGATGGCCAACTCCCGTCTGACGGCAAGCGAGTCGGTGGCGGAGATCGGCGGACCGGGGCTGGGCGGCGTGCTGGCTCTGATCGTCGGCGCGCCGTTCGCCCTGGCCGCGGATTCGGTGTCCTACCTGTTCTCAGCCGCAGGCTTCGCACGGGTACGGCGGCGGGAGGTTCCTGCCGCACCTGCCGATGGGAGCGCCTTGTCGCACATCGCAGAGGGCTTCCGCTTCTCGTTCGGCAACGCCTACCTGCGAGCCTTCGTCGGGGAGGCGGCCAGCTACAACCTCTTCTGGCAGATGGCTCAGACGGTGTTGGCGCTGTTCGCCGTCACGCAGATGGGAATGAGCGCCGGAATGCTGGGCGTGACCCTCGCGATCGGGGCGGTCGGGGCCCTCGCAGGCTCCGCCGTGACGGTGCCGGCTGCTCACCGACTGGGCCTGAACCGGACCTTGATCGGCTCCGCCGTCATCGGCGATCTGGCTCCGCTGGCGTTGCCCGCCGCGCAGCGCGGGATGTGGGCCGTACCGCTGTTCGCGGCCGCCTTCCTCGTCCAGGGCTTCGGGATCACCGCCTGCAACGTTCACGTCATGACCGTGCGTCAGACGCTCACACCTCCGCACCTCCTCGGTCGGGCCAACGCGGCCTACATGTTCGTGGCCCAAGGCGTCAAACCTGTAGGCGCACTGCTCGGAGGCTGGCTCGGCACTCTGGCGGGCCCGCGAACCGCGCTGGCCGTCGCCGCCCTGGGATTGTTGAGCACGAGCCTGTTCCTGGTCTTCTCGCCGTTGCGGAGGATCAAAGATCTGGACGACATCACAGCGCCGCCCCTCAGACGCTGGTCCTCGGGTGGTGATTCTCGGCGCATCAGCGGGAGGTGAGTTCGGCGAGTTCGGCGGCGATGGATTCGGCCAGGGTCGTCGTTGGTCGTCCGATCAGGCGGCGGAGGTCGCCGCCGGTGTCGGCGAGTTCGCCGCGGTCGATGGCAGCCTCGGTCGCGGTGAACACGCTGAGCATCGGTGTCGGCAGTCCGAGGCCGGCGAGGAAGTCCTCGTAGTCGGCAGGCGGGAGTTGCCGGTAGGGAACGGTCGAGGCGGTCTGGCGGGAGATTTCGGCAGCATACTCCTCCAGGCTCCATGCGGTGTCGCCGCTGAGTTCGTACACGTTGTTCTCGTGGCCCGCGCCGACCAGGACCACTGCGGCGGCTTCGGCGTAGTCGGCGCGGGCGGCGGTGGCCAGACGGCTGGCGGGCGCGGCGGCACCGACGACTGCGCCGTGGTGCAGAGCCGCGGTCAGCTGGCTGGTGTAGTTCTCGGTGTACCAGCCGTTGCGCAGAAGCGTGAACGGAAGTCCGGACTCGAGGAGCGCCTGCTCCGTGACGTGGTGGTCGTCGGCGACCGGGAAGTTCGCCGATGGGCCGCCGAGGATGCTGGTGTAGGCCAACTGGGCTATGCCGGATGATTTGGCGGCGGCGATGACGTTCGCGTGCTGGGTCAGACGGGCTCCGAACTGGTTACCAGAGATGAGCAGAACGCGGTCGCCGGCGCCGAAGGCCCCGGCCAGTGACGCCGGGTCGTCGTAGTCTGCGACCCGGACTTCGATCCCGTGCTCGGCGGGATGTGTGGCGCGCGAAGCGTTCCGGACCACGACGGCGATCTGGTCGGCATCGACGCGGTGGAGCAGGTGGCGAACAACGAGCTGACCGAGCTGGCCGGTGGCTGCTGTGACGACGTACACAGGCATCTCCAAGGTTTCGGCGAGGACTGGCATGCGGGGCTGGCCAGGTTCGCTAAACTACAACGGAAGGTGCAACTAAGTAAAACGATGACTGCAAATTTGAGAGGTGGACATGCCGGGACCTGGGCCAACGCATTCCCAGCCGCGCGGCGGCCGGATCGCCAAGCGCGCGGCGATCATCGACGGCGCCCGCGCCGTTTTCGGCCGCGACGGCTACACGCGCGCGTCCGTCGACGCCATCGCCGCTCAGGCCGGGGTTTCCACCCGCACTGTCTACAACCACTTCGGAGACAAGGAGCACCTGTTCGCTGAGGTCGTCACCGGAGGCGCGACCGATGTGCACAGCGCCCTGTCCGCCCATACCGCAGCCCGTCTGACTCCTGTCACGGATGCCGCGCAGATAGAGGGAGCCCTCGTCGCGCTCGCCCGCGACTGGGTCGCCACGATGGACCTCTTCCCGGCCCACTTCGCCGTCGCTCGCCAAGTCGCCGCCGAGTCAGCGCATCTGGACCCCCGACTCGTCGAGGCTTGGTACGAGAGCGGACCGCTGGCAGCGCGCACCGACCTGGCGCGCCATTTCGACCGCCTGGCCCGGTCCGGCCTGCTGCGATCAGACGATCCCGACCGGACCGCACGGCATTTCCATCTGTTGGCCTTCGCCGAGATCACCGAGCGCTCAGGCAACGGCGCGGTCCCCCTGCCCGAGGCGGAGACCGAGCTGATCATCGCCTCCGGGGTGCGCGCCTTTCTGACCGGCTATCAGAAGGAGCAAGGCCGCCAGATTCCTCAACCACCTGGCCAATAAGCGCATCGCCGTCCGATCGTCTATCCGCATGAGACCACCGGCGAGAAGCCGCCCGGCGGGCTAGTCTGCTCCGGTGACTCTCCTTGACGACGTGGCCGAACGCGACGGCTGGCGATGCTGGGTGTGCGACGAACCGGTCGACCCCGACATGTCGGTGAACGACCCGCGGGGGCCCAGCGTCGACAGCCGAACCGCCGACCGGAAGGCCAAGGTCGCCGAACGGCTCGCACACCGCGGGTGCAACACCCGTAAGGGCGCGGTCCAGGCGGTCATCGCCTGGCCGGACGACCTGTACGTCGTCGAACCCGCACCGCTGATCACCGTCGCCGAGAGGCTGGAGCGCAAGGGAGGCCGCGAGGTGGTGGGCCGTTGTCCGACCAAGCAGGACGCTCAAGCGGCGGCGGAGTGGCTGACGGACCGGTTCTCCCGACTGGTGCCGGGGCTGCCGGTGACCGCCGGCATCGAGGCCGGCGGCGGCCAGTTCCTCGTCATCCTGTCCACCGCCCGCCGCTGACCGGTACCTGGACGCCGTCAAGTTCAACGGCCGGCTCGCGACGTGACCTGGGCGCCAACCCCGCCTAAACGGCCTGGTCGCGTTTGGGGAAGACCACTTCCTGGAGTATGAGACTGATCGCGGTGGCGGTCGGTACCGCGATCAGGGCGCCGACCAGGCCCATCAGGGTTCCCATGACCAGCACCGCGATCATGGTCGCGATGGGGTGGATCCGCACTGTGTACTTCATCGTCAGCGGATTGATCAGGTGGTCTTCGGCGAACCGGAACAGGGTGTAGAAGACCAGCGAGGCCACGGCGGTCGGCACCGAGACCGACAGCGCGACCAGGCTGACCGCGGCGCCCCCGACCGTCGAGCCGATGACCGGGACCATGTCCATGATGGCGACCAGGAAGCCAAGCACCGCCGCGTACGGCACGCCGACGGCCATGCACCAGATGAAGGTGGCCAGTCCGGCCAGCGCCGAGGTCGCCAGGTTGGCGAGCATGTACCGGCCGACTTGCAGCAGGATCTGGTTGGTCAGGTCCGCGCTGCGGGGGCGGTTGCGCGCACTGACGAACCGCAGCCCGAAGTCCCTCACCGCGGGCATCCCGACGAGGAAGTAGATCGTCAGGGTGATGACGATGAAGGTCGAGGTGACCGCGCCGACGATGATCTGCCCGGCGGTCAGCAGACCGGAGACGAGTTTGCCGGAGGCGTCACCGGAGGCGAATTGCGCCTTGGCCTTCGCGACCAGGTGGTAGCGGTCCTCGATCTTGCCCAGCTGCGAGTGGTGGTCGTGAATCTCCTGCAACCACGTGGGGATCTCCTTGGTCAGGGCAGTGATCTCGTTGCTCACCGGCGGGATCACCAGAGCGAGGAAGCCGCCCAGCACGGCGGTGAATCCGACCAGCACCACAGCGACCGCCAGGCCGCGGCGCAGCCGGAGCCGCACCAGGCCCACCACGATCGGCTCCAGACTGACGGCGAGAAACGCCGAGAGCAGGACCAGAACCAAAACCTGCGCGGATCGCAGGATCGCCTCCGCAGTCGCATACGCCAGGATCGCCCCGGCGGTGAACCCGTAGCCGATCTGGAACCAGGACCGCTGCGCAGGAGGCCGCCGTGTGACCCGCCCCGGAATCCACAGCCGCTGACCTGCCGGCGCATCCGGCTCCTCCGGCGATCGCCCTACGCCGGATTCTGTCGCGCGCAGACCTTCACGCCCCGCCACGGTCGCCGATGGCAGAACCGTCCCTCCCTCAGTCATGCCCGACCCTCTCCCCTTGAAGTGGCGATACCTGCGACGTCACAAAACCCCGGTTGGCTCTGGTGTCCTGACTGCTCAAGATCAAACGTGATGGGGGCTCCAGACGAGGGCCGGTGCCCGATGCCGCGTGCATGGGATACTATGACTCTCATAGCTTATCGAACTCGTACTATTTGGCTGACGCCCGTGTTTTGGGCAGGCCAGAAGGAGCTTGGCCATGAGGATCACTGTTTTCGGAGCTCACGGGCTTACCGGACGGCAATTGACCCGGCAAGCGCTCGACGCCGGATACGACGTCACGGCCGTCACCCGCAGGCCCGCTGAGTACCCGATCAGCGACGATCACCTGAACGTGGCGCCGGCGGACGTCTACGACTCCGAGGCTGTCGACCGTGCGCTCGACGGTGCCGACGTGGTGCTCTCCACACTCGGAGTGCCCTTCACCCGCAAGCCGATCGATATCTACAGCCAGGGCACCCGCACCATAGCCGCCGCGATGCCTCGGCACGGAATCAAGCGTCTGGTGGTGATCAGCTCAAGCGCCACCGAGCCGCACCACCACGCGGACGGCGGGTTCCTCCTCAACCGTGTCCTGCAGCCGCTGGTCACCAGGACGATCGGCAAAACGACCTATGCCGACATGCGCCGCATGGAAGACCTGGTCCGCACCAGCGGCCTGGAGTGGACGATCATGCGGCCGTCGGGCCTGTTCGACGCCCCTGACGTGACGGCCTACCAGCTGTATGAGGATGAGGCACCCGGCATCTTCACCAGCCGCGCCGACCTCGCCGCCAGCATGCTGGCGCAGGTCACCGATACCCGATTCCTGCACAAGGCCGTCGCGGTCACCACCTCTGAAGGAGCTCCCACCCTGCTGCAGATGATGCGTCGTGAGGCGTTCAAGAAGGACTGACGATCTCGGGTGAGCGACGAACGACTTCCCGAAAGCGAACGACGCCACCGGGCTGCTTGTTCGTGGCCGGCTCGCTCGCCGGTCCTGGCGCCTGGCGATAGCTTGGCTCGTCCCGATCGGTGCGTTCCGGCACCTACCTGCGCACGGGATCGAACCGGCCCAGCGTCCAGATCGCCAACAGATCGAGCGTCATGACACTGATGGACCACCACGGGTAGTACGGGATGAACATGAACTGGGAGATCAGGCTCGCTGCGGCCGTCAACAGCCCTGCGGTCCGCGCCCAGGGCGCCCCCGCCAACACTCCGACGCCGGCGATCCCCACCGCGACCCCGATCACCAGGTTGATCCAACCCCAGGCAGTCAGGTCGAACCGGTAAGCGTAGCCGCCCGCAAGGTGGAACAGGCTGTCCTCGGCGATACCGGTGACGCCGAGAAGCACGCTCAGAGAGCCACCGATCACCAACCACACGCCGGCCAACGCCGGACCGGCCGCCGGCGCGCCGTCTCGCACAGCTCCCGCGTCCCGCTGCGCTCTCGGAGGGACCTGGACCATGGCCATCACCTTCCAGGACTCGGCTCGTACCAGTCGGCCGTCGACCGGCGGCGGCAACCGCACGTATCCGGACCGGTTCCAGCCTGGTCCGCCGCCCCGCGGACCGCGACAGCTGTACACCCGCCCGGGGCATCCGCCAGCCCAGATGCCTTGCGTAGTCCGGCGTCAATGAGGTCGTTGGTGCGCACCGCAACTTTTGACCTCCGATGGCCTATGCCGTCACGAAGGTATCTGTGTCGCCGGAGTGCACGAAGTACCCCGACAAGATGACCGTGCTCGACGGAGTCCCAGCCACGCACCATCAAAGGCTCCGGGTCGTCCAGTCGGAGGACCCGGCCGGCGCGAGGATAGGCGTCTGGGATGATCCGCTGGGGGATGCCGTCCTCGTACGGTCGAGGGGACGCGCGAGTGGCGCGGCGACGAGGGAGGCGCAGTGATCGAGGCTCGGGGTTTGACGAAGCGCTACGGCGACAAGCTCGCGGTGGACGGGCTGAGCTTCACCGTGCGGCCGGGGATGGTGACCGGGTTCCTGGGCCCGAACGGGGCCGGGAAGTCGACGACGATGCGGATGATCCTGGGACTGGACGTGCCGACCTCGGGCACGGTGACGGTCAACGGCCGGTCTTATGCCGAGCACGCTCGTCCGCTGCACGAGGTCGGCGCGCTGCTGGAGGCGCGGGCGGTGCACCCCGGGCGCTCGGCCCGCAACCACCTGCTGGCGATGGCGGCCACGGCGGGAATCCGGCGCGCCCGGGTCGAGGAGGTCATCGACATGGTCGGGCTCGCGGAGGCGGCGGACCGGCGGGTGGGATCCTTCTCCCTCGGCATGGGGCAGCGGGTCGGGATCGCCTCGGCGCTGCTGGCCGATCCCGACACGCTCATCTTGGACGAACCGGTCAACGGGCTCGATCCCGACGGGGTGCGGTGGATCCGCATCCTGCTGAAGGGTCTGGCCGACGAGGGCCGCACGGTGTTCCTCTCCTCGCATCTGATGAGCGAGATGGCGCTGACGGCGGACCATGTGATCGTCGTGGGCCGGGGGCGGCTGCTGCGCGACCAGTCGATGGCCGAGTTCATCGCCGAGGCCTCGACCAACCTGGTCAAGGTGCGATCCCCGCAGGCCGCGCAATTGGCCGCGCTGCTCGGCGGCGCCGGCGTCACCATCCACAACGTGGCCGAGGACACGCTCGAGGTCGCGGGGCTGACCAACGAGCAGATCGGCACGTCGGCCGCCTCGGCACAGATCACGCTGTACGAGCTGACGCCGGCAGCGGCGTCGTTGGAGGAGGCTTACATGGCTTTGACCCAGGACGCCGTCACCTACCGATCCTCGGTCGGCCCGCAGGTCCGCGAATTCGAGTCGGCGGTGACCGCGTGAGCGTCCCCGTGCTCGAGAACCCCGGCGTGGCCGGCGCGCGGGCGCGCACCGAGTCAGAGCCCGTGAGCCTGCGGCGGGCGATCGCCTCGGAGTGGATCAAGTTCCGCACGCTGCGCTCGACGTGGGCCGTGCTGGGCGTGGCGATGGTCGCGATGGTGGCCATCGGCCTCATCGTCGCGTACAACACCCGGCATCTGACCAGCAACCTCCAGGCGAACGACATCGCGCCGTCCTCGACGCTCCAGGGCTACTACCTCGGGCAGCTGCTGATCGGCGCGCTCGGTGTTTTGTTCGTCTCTGGCGAGTACAGCACGGGGATGATCCGGGCGACGCTCGCGGCGGTTCCCCGGCGGATCCCGGTGATCTGGGCGAAGCTCGCGGTGTTCGTCGGCGTGGTCGCCACCTCGATGATCGTCATGTCCTTCGTGGCGTTCCTCGCCGCCCAAGGCCTGCTCTCGCACTACCGGCCCGGCTACTCCCTGTCCGACCCGGGAGTGCTGCGGGTGGTGCTGGGCACGGGCGTCTACCTGACGTTGATCGGCGTGGTCGGCGGTATTCTGGCCTGGATCGTGCGCAGCACACCCGGCGCGCTGACCGCCTTCGTCGGCGTCGTGTTGGTCGTGCCGGTGCTGTTCGAGGACACGCTGGGAAACTGGGGCAAGAACGTGGGCAAGTTCCTGCCCGGGTCCGCGGGAGGCGCCTTCGCCTCGAGCCTGCCCGAGGGCTACGCCCTCACCCCCGCATGGGGATTCGTGGTACTGCTCGGCTGGGTGGTCCTCGGACTGGCGGCCTCGGCGATCCTGCTTCGCCGACGCGACGCGTGAGATCGGCTTAGAGAAAAGGGCGTCTGTGGCCACCGTGGCAACCTCGCAGGCCCCGGCGTTGCGTGCGCTGATCAGTCGGAAGGCGGTTCTGCCCGCGGTCGGCTGGTCGGCGCCGCGGCGTGCCGGAGGCGTTCTCGTGCTGTTCGACAGCCTCACGGCCGTGCTCGGAGCGGGAGCCTGCGTACTGATCGACCTGCTCGTGCGCGGCCATCCCGCGAACGCGGGCGTGTGGGACGCACTGCTTGTGCTTCCACTGGCCGCCCGCCGCGCCCGCCCCGCCGCTGCGGCCGCCGTGCTCGCCGCCGTCTGCCTGGCCCAATGGCGCTTCGGCTCTCCGGAGATCGGGGATTTCGCCGTGCTCGCCGCGCTGTACAGCCTGGGCGCTCACGAACGGCGCCGCGGCGTGCTGCTGACGGGGATCGCGGTCGCCGTACTCGGCGTGATCATGGCCTTGAGTCGGTGGGAGACATCCGGCAACCCCCTGCTGGTCGGCGCCACCGCGACCGGGACGGTCACGGCCGCGTGGATCGCCGGCATTTACACGAGCATGCGCCGTGCCTACGTCGAGTCGATACACCAGCGGGCACAGGCCGCGGAACGCGACCGCGACAGCCGCGCCCGCATCGCCGTGGCGCAGGAACGCACCCGCCTCGCCCGAGAGATGCACGACGTCATCGCGCACAGCTTGTCCGTGATGATCACCCTGAACGACGCCGCGGCCGCGGTCGAGCCCTCGCAGTTGGCCCGCGACACGATCGCGCAGGCCTCGGACGTGGGCCGGCAAGCCCTCGGCGAGATGCATAGGATGCTCGGCGTGCTCCGGGGCGAGGAGGACTCCGCCTACGAACCGCAGCCCGGCCTGGGCGACCTGCCCGCACTCGCGTCGCTGGTGCGTGCCGCCGGCTTCGAACTCGAACTGGTCACCGCCGGCGACCTGGAGAGCCTTGCCCCGACAGCCCAACTCGCGATCTACCGGATCGTCCAGGAGAGCCTGACGAACGTGATCAAGCACGCCCGTCGTGTGACGAAGGTGCTCGTGGAGGTCAGCCACCACGCATCGCTGGTGGACCTGCGCGTGGAGAACGACGGTTCCCCCGTGGCCGCGCCGGCCGCGACCGCCACCGGCCACGGATTGCACGGGATGAACGAGCGGGCCGCGCTCTACGGCGGCGAAGTGCGGGCCGCCCCGCTCGCCGCCGGCGGCTGGTGCGTGCGGGCTCGGCTGGCCGTGGACCACCCGGCGGGACCGCGATGACGGGCGTAAGCGTGCTGCTGGCCGACGACCAGCCCCTCTCGCGCCACGGCCTCGCCATGATCCTCCAAGCCCAGGGAGACATCGAGGTCGTCGGTCAGGCGGCGGACGGCGTCGAAGCCGTAGAGCTGGCCGCCGCCCTCCAGCCCGCGATCGTGCTGATGGACGTGCGCATGCCCCGGCTCGACGGCATCGCGGCCACCCGGCAGATCATCGCTCGAGCGCTGCCCACGAGGGTCATCGTGCTCACGACCTTCGACCTCGACGATTACGCCTTCGAGGCCCTGCGCGCCGGCGCGAGCGGCTTCCTGTTGAAGAACTCCAGGCCCGACGACCTCGCCGCCGCCATCCGGGCGGTGGCCGCGGGAGACGCCGTGATCGCCCCGTCCACCACCAGGCGCCTGCTCGACGCCTACGCCGACCGGTTCACCGCGCCGTCGGACCCTCCCGCCGGAGCATCAGACCCCTCCGCGCCGCTTGAGAGCCTGACCCGCAGAGAGCGCGAGGTCTTCGATCAGATGGTGTCCGGGCTGACCAACAAGGAGATCGCGCAGCAGTTGGCCCTCTCGGAGACCACCGTCAAGACCCACGTCGTGCGCATCCTGGCCAAACTCGCCGTACGAGACCGGGTCCAGGCCGTCATCTACGCCTACGAGACCGGATACATCCACTGAATCTGAACGTGAACCGCACCGGGATCTCGCCAGGCTTTCCCGGCAGGATGGCTGTGATCGTGTGCTGGCTTCGGCAGTGAGGGACATTGTGCGCGTGCGTCGAAGATGGGTTGTGTGGGGTGCCGCTGCCGTAGTGGCGGTGGTCCTCTGCGGCGCTGCGGTGTCGGCGGCCGCCGGCTCGACCCCGGCCGTACGGACCCAGGCGTTGCGTATCACCGGCACGCCGGACCCCGACGGCTCGCCGGTCTCCTTGGACGCCACTTTGTACGTGCCCGCGGGTGCGTCCGCGAGTCATCCGGCGCCGGCGGTCGTGCTCGCGCACGGGTTCGGCGGCAGCAAGAGCGACGAGGACGCGGATGCGCGTTTCCTGGCGCAGCACGGCTACGTCGCCCTCGCCTACTCGGCGCGCGGCTTCGGAGCATCCGGAGGCCAGATCGCCGTGGACTCCCCTGACTACGAGGTGCGCGACGCGTCGAAGACCATTGATTTCCTCGCCTCGCTTCCGGAGGTGCTCAAGGACGCGCCCGGCGACCCGCGCGTGGGGTTCACCGGGCCGTCCTATGGCGGTGCTCTCTCGCTGCTGGCGGCCGGCTACGACCACCGCATCGACGCGATCGCTCCGGAGATCACGTGGAACGATCTGAATCAGGCACTGTTTCCGCAGGATGGGAGCGGGCCGGGAGCCGCGCAGGCCGGAGTGTTCAAGAAGGTGTGGGCCGGGGAGTTCTTCGGCGCGGGCACCACTCCGCTCAGCGGGCAGGCCGCGACGGTGTGCGGGCGCTTCACCGCCGCGATCTGCGCGGGTTACCAGCAGAGCGCGACCACCGGAGTCGCCTCGCCCACGCTGCGCTCTCTGCTCGCGGCATCGAGCCCGGACTCGGTGACCTCGCGCATCAATGCCCCGACGCTGCTGGTCCAGGGCGAGGACGATTCGCTGTTCCCGCTGAGCGAGGGCGATGCCAACGCCCGGCAGATCGCCGCGCACGGCACGCCGGTCAAGGAGCTCTGGTACAGCGGCGGCCACGACGGCGGCACCGACGCCGACGGCGACCGCCTGCGAAGCCTGACGCTCTCCTGGTTCGACAGGTATCTCAAGCACGACGGCTCGACGCCTGACACGGCGTTCCAGTTCATCCGCACCGGCAGCGCGCTCTCGTCCGAGAACTCCTCGCCGACCTCGTCGGTGGTGACCGCCTCCGGGCCCGCGACGACGAGCACCGTCACGCTGCACGGTACGGCCCAGGGCATCGTCTCGCCGCCCGGAGGCAATCCCGCGGCGGTCACCGGACTGCCCGGGCTCAGCGGCGTTCTGGGTGAACTCGGCTCGGCCGTGAATCTGCCCACCCCGCCCGGACAGCAGGCGACCTTCGAAAGCGCGCCCTTGGGCAACGCCGTCGATGTCGTCGGCGGGCCGAGCGTCTCGCTTACCGTCTCCACAGACGCGCCGGACGCGACGTTGTTCGTCAAGCTCTACGACGCGGCGCCGGACGGAAGCGCCATGGTGCTGCCGAATCAACTGCTCGCGCCGATCCGCGTGACCGGATCGTCCACCGGCGCCACGATCCGGATCACGCTGCCGGAAATCGTGCACGACTTCCCGGCGGGGCACCGGCTGATGCTGGCCGTCTCCTCCACCGACCTGGCATATCAGTCCCCGGCGACAGCACACACCTACAGCGTCGCGCTCGCCGGCGGCGGCGTCCTGAATCTGCCCGATGTGCCCGGCGCGGCCGGCGGCGGCCTCGCGGCGCTCTGGGCCGTCGCGGCCGCCGTCGCCTTCCTCATCGCCGCCCTCGCTGTGCTGGGGTATGTCCGCCGCCGCGCCCGGACCCGGGAAGCTGAGGTGGATCCGGAACTAGCGGATGTGCCGGTGGTCTTGTCGCATCTCGGCAAGGCCTACGGCGGCGGGTTTCGCGCCGTGACCGACGTGTCCTTCCGGGTCGAGCGCGGCCAGGTGCTCGGGCTGCTCGGTCCCAACGGCGCCGGCAAGACGACGGCGCTGCGCATGCTCATGGGCCTGATCCACCCCACCGAGGGCGAGATCCGCGTCTTCGGCCACCGGATCACCCCCAGCGCCTCCGTGCTCTCCCGGGTCGGCGCGTTCGTCGAAGGGCCCGGATTCCTGCCCCACCTGTCCGGCCGCGACAACCTCGAGCTCTCCTGGGCCGCCGCCGGGCGTCCGTCCGGCGACGCCGACCTGGAGGCCGCGCTGGAGCTGGCAGGGCTCGGCGAAAGCATCGAACGCAAGGTCAAGACCTACAGCCAGGGAATGCGCCAGCGCCTGGCCGTCGCACAGGCCATGCTCGGCCTGCCCGACCTGCTCGTTTTGGACGAGCCCACGAACGGGCTCGACCCGCCGCAGATCCGCGAGATGCGCGAGGCGCTGCGCCGCTACGCCGCCACCGGCCGCACAGTCGTCGTCTCGAGCCATCTGCTCGCCGAGGTCGAACAGACCTGTACCCACTGCGTCGTCATGGCCAGGGGACGCCTCGTGGCGCAGGGTTCGGTCACCGAACTGCTCTCCGCCGCCACCTCCGTCGCCGTCGCCATCGATGTCGGCCCGGGTGAGTCGGCGCGGGCGCACAAGGTGCTCACGGAAATGGCCGGGATCGCAGGAGTGACATATGACGACGACCGGTTGACCGTGCGGCTCGAAGGGCTGCGGCCGTCGGCGGCCGTCACCGCGCTCGTCGGCGCCGGACTCGCGGTCGAGCGCATCGCGCCACAGAACCGCCTGGAAGATGTCTTCCTCGACCTGGTAGAGGAGCGGCAAGGTGTCTGACGAGCCCGAGATCCCGCACGCGTCAACGTATCAGGGCGCGCATACCCTTCTCAGTGCCGCGGCCGCCCCGGCCTTCGCTCTGGCGCCAAGCGGCGCGGCGCCGGGCTTCGACCCGCGGCGCACCCTGCCACTGCGGGTGGAATTGCGCCGCCAGCTCGGCCGGCGCCGCACCCAGGTGGCCTTCGGCCTGCTGGCCGTCCTGCCGCTGATCCTGGTGGCCGCGTTCAAGTTCGGCAACCCGACGAACGACAGCGGACGGCCGGGCACGGTCGATCTGGTAAGCCTGGCGACCGTCGGCGCGCCGAACTTCGTCGCGTTCACTCTCTTCGCCACCTCCGGATTCGGGCTCGTCGTGATCGTCGCGCTGTTCTGCGGGGACACCGTGGCCAGCGAGGCGAACTGGTCGAGCCTGCGCTACCTGTTGGTGACCCCGGTACCCCGCTCGCGCCTGCTGCGCCAGAAGTTGATCGTCGCCCTGGCACTGTCCGCGGCCGCGATCGTCGTCCTGCCGATCGTGGCGCTCGCGGCCGGATGGGCGGCATTCGGCTGGGCGCCGGCCCGCTCGCCACTGGGCACCTCGCTGCCGACAGCCGCCGCACTCACGCACCTCGCGGTCGTAGTCGGCTACCTCGCGGTCTCGCTGCTCTTCGTCGCCGCCGTCGGCTTCGCACTGAGCACCTATACCGACGCCCCCCTCGGCGCAGTCGGCGGCACCGTCATGCTGGTGATCGTCTCCAACATCCTCGACACCGTCACAGCCCTCGGCAGCGTGCGCGCGATCTTGCCGACGCACTACTCCTACGCCTGGCTCGACGCCCTGAGCCCCACGATCAACTGGGACGCAATGAGCCGGGGCGCACTCTCCTCCCTCGCCTACAGCCTCGTGTTCTTCACCCTGGCCTGGCACAAGTTCCTGCGGAAGGACATCACCAGCTGAGCCTCGCTGAGCGTGACCCGCTTTTCCTGCCGGACGGTCTTCCCACGCGGCTGCCTTGGAACCGCGGACGCTCAGCCCGTCCCGCGCTGGAATGACGGAATAGACCGAGCCTCGACTTCTCCGATCGTGCCCTATTCCACCGGCAGCATGGCTCGCCGTACCTCTCGCCGCTATCTTGACCAACGACGATTCTCGCCGAGCGGGAGGTACCGGGCATGGCGTACATCGATCTTGGACTGGATGAGCACGAGTTCCCGGGTATCACCGGGCTACTGGCGTTCCGCCCGGAGACGGCCAAACCGTTCCGCGATCTTCTCAATATCCTTCTGCACGGCCCGCATTCCCTGTCGGCCGGCGAGCGTGAGCTCATCGCGGCATACGTATCAGGACTCAACGAATGCGTGTTCTGCTGCACCTCGCACTCCGCCTTCGCCGCCGCACAGCTCGACGAGGGAAGGCCACTGGTCGAGCAGGTGTTGGCGAACCTGGACTCGGCGCCGATCTCCTCGAAACTGCGCGCCCTGCTCCGCATCGCCGGTGCCGTGCAGCAAAGCGGGCGCAACGTGACCGAGAGGCTCGTCGAGGACGCGCGGGCCGAAGGCGCGACCGACCTCGAAATCCACGACACCGTACTGATCGCGGCAGCGTTCTGCCTTGCCAATCGCTACGTCGACGGCCTCGGAACCATCCTCGGCGACGACGCGCACTACACGGAGACAACGAAGCGCATCGTCGAATCGGGATACACAGGCCGGCGGGTTCCCAGCAGCCGCTGATAACGGTCACGGACCCGCCTCGACCGCCGGAACAGTTTCGGCCGACCACCCGGAGCAGGGCTGTTTGCCACTAGCGTCGTCGGAACCCTGCTGTTGACCGGCCACCACTTCCTACTTCCCAGCTCCGGTGACCGCCAGTGCCGTGGTCCAGTTGGTGGCGATCGCCTGTTGCGCCGCCGCGAGTGTCACCTTGTGTGCGCACACCGCCTTGTGCAGCGCGTTCTCCACGCTGTCCTTCGGGTTGGGCAGGGTGCCCGGTTCCGGCCACAGGTTCGCGGTGTCGTTGCTGCCGCCGAGTTCGAGGCTGACCAGGTGGTCGAGTTCGCTCTTCGTGTTGTCGGGGACGCCGTAGGCGGTGTACAGGGCGTGCTTGATCTTGTCTGTCGCGGAGGTTGCGGGGCGAATCTTCGTTGTGTAGCCGGTTGTGCAGATTGTGGAGTCGATGTTCGCCTGGGTCACGCTGTCCTGGACTGCGCCCGGGGTGCAGGATGCGTCGGGGCGGTAGCTTTTGGGGTCGTTGCCGCCCATGTGGCAGTGCAGGTTGGGCGGGACGGTGCCGACTTGACTTGGCGCGAGGCGAGAACGGGCCAGGGGTGCGTTCGCGCCGCCGCCGACGGGGGCGTGGTTGCTTGGGGCTGATCCGCTCGGGGTGTTCTGAGCGCCGCCCAGGGCGGTGCTCTTGCAGCCGACGCAGCACATTGCGACGGTGGCGCAGGCTATGAGGGTCTTACGTATGGCGTGCATCAGCTGCCCTTTCGGCCACGGCTTGGCGAATACGCCGGGTTTGCTTGGTCGCGCACTTCTGCGATTCATCGCCCTATACCGCGAATGCCGATGACGAACCGTCATCCGACGGACGCGGCGTGAAAGACTGGGCGAACACGGGAAGACCGTTCCAGCGCGTCATAGTGAACCACGGTTCTGGGGCAATCGGGCAGTGATCCGGTGCGGACGGGGTTCGATGAAGGACTCTGATCGTGACGTTGCCCTGTGGTCGACGGCTTCGACGAAACGCCGCGACATTCCTGGCGCACGTTCGACATCACGTACATTTCGATCAGCGAATTAGGGCTCGTGGCTGTTTTGCCATCGGTGCTGCTGCATATACAATAGTAAAGATATCTGACTGGTTTGGGTGACCCCTGGCAGGGCGAACGCTCTGGTGGGCCAGGCGAGCGACGGAGCCGAGGGCGGCATGGACGACGAGCAACGGGTTGATCTAGGGGTGTCGTTGTTCATCCCGTACCGGTACACCGAGGACCGGCTTTTCCGGGCCCTGCAGGATGCCGGGTTCGACGACTGGACGCTCGCCCAGTGCCGAGTCTTCCAGCGCGTCGCCCCGAGCGGCTCGCGTCTCAAAGACCTCGCCGACCAGGCGCAGATGACCAAGCAAAGCGCCAGCGTGATGATCGACCAGCTCGAAAACCTGGGCTACGTCCGCCGGCTCCCCGACCCCGCGGACGGTCGTGCCCGGCTGATCGTGATCGAGGAACGCGGCCGGCGCGCGATCGAGGTGGTCAGGGCCACGCTTGACGAGATCTACACGGAGTGGAAGACCTACCTGGGCACCCGCAACTTCACGTTGCTGCACCAGATCCTCGATCAACTCCGTGAGATCACCGACCCCTACGCCTGACAGCCTCCACCCGACCGGCCATCATCAATGATCCTGACGATACCCCGGTCTTGTCGGGTGATGGCAACAAGGCGCGGGGCACCGTGGTCCGGCGACCGCCCTGGCGCCCGTAAAGAGCGGACCACCAGTTCCGCGCTGCCTGACTCGCCGCAAATCTGGGTTGCCTCACGGCACAAACGGAACGCGGTGTGTACCCCTGCCCGCTACCGACGCCGGCCTCGAACTGCGGCCTACTCGACCGCGTCCGTAATTGCCCCTCCTCACCGCGCGCTGAGGGCTCAGTCCTCGTAGTGCCGCCCGATCAGAGGCGGCGGGAATACGGTGGTCGCGTCGCGCCCTGCGCGACGCGACGCGGCCACAACTGAACTAGTGCCCAGGTTCTGGGGCGGAGTGCGATGACGGCCTGCTTCAGCCCGTCGTCCACGGGTGTGGTGTCGGGTCGCGGGTCGGTCAGCCGCGGATCGCTGCGGTTTCGCGGGTGAACTGGCGGTGGCCGATCAGCTTGTAGGCCAGGCGGGCCGGAGCTGGAATGACCTGCATGAATCTCTGTCGCTCCGCCTCAGTGGCCTCCTCGGTGATGTGGCCGAGGATGACCAGCCGCCGCGTGAGGGGAATCGCGCTCATGCCGTGCTTGGCGAGCGTGTCCCATTCGCTTTGCGTCACCGTGTCCGAGACGATCGGGAGCAGTTTCTCCTCCTCCTCAGCCAGGTGGGCGATCAGCGTCGGCATCGTGGCTTCGACGCGGGTCGCCATCTGCTCGCCGGCGTCGGCGTCGGCGCTCGTGGTCCATGCCGGCAGTTCCGCTTCGAGAGCCTTGACGGCATCGTCGACCTGCATGTGCTGTGCATCCATCCGGTCCATCAGCTCCGGGTCGAGCGCGGCTCGCTCTCGCAGCAGCGGAAAGAGCAGTTCGTCCTCGCCGGTGTGGTGCGTGTGGAGGAAGTCCAACATCTCGCGGGCATGCGCGCCGATGACTTGGGAACGTGCCCGGTCATTGGCCGCGGAGCGGAACAGTCGGGGCAACTGACCGAACTCGCGACGGAGGACTCGGTGGATCAGAACCATGTCGTGGGTGTCGACGCGCGACGTAGCACCGGAGGCGCTCATCGTGAATCCTCGATGGTCGCGGCGTCCTGGATGGCTTCGGGGCTGGGGAACGCGCCGCGGTGGGCCTTGGCCCAGTCGGTGAAACTGCGGGCCGGGCGGCCGGTGACTGCCGTGACGTCGTCTGTCGGCTTGGCGTTGTACGGCTCCAGGGTGGAGCCGAACAGCTCGACGACGGCCTGCGCCTGCTCCTCGGGCATGCCGTAGGACACCATCTGCGCGACCATGTCGGCCGGGTCGGTTTCGACGTAGCGCAAGTCGCGCCACAGCACCTCGCCCAGGAGCGACACCTGGTCGGCGGCGCTGAGCGGTTCGGGGCCGGTGAGCTCGTAGACGCGGCGGAAGTGGCCGTCCTGGGTGAGGCAGGCCGCGGCGACCGCTGCGATGTCCGCCGGGTCGACGACAGCGGCCCGTCCGGCGGCGAACGGCGCGTACACGACCTGATCGGCCGCGATCATTCCCGCCCAGTTGAGCGCGTTGGACATGAACGCTGTGGGGCGCAGGAACGTCCATGCCAGGCCGCTGTCGCGGATTGCTTCCTCGCCGGCCCGGTGCAAGGTGGTGATCGGGTCGGTGCCGTCGTGTCCGACGTTGCGGACCGAGAGCTTGACGATCCGCTGGACGCCCGCTCGCTGTGCCGCCGCCGCGATCCGGCGATCGTGCGCGGCTATGTGGAGCCCGTCGGTGATCGAGAACACCGCGTGCACACCGTCCAGGACGGGTGCCAGATCGCTGTCGGCGAGGTCGGCGACGACCTTCTGGGCGCCGTCGGGGAAGACCGCGTCAGGATTTCGCGTGAGGACTCGCAGGTGGCCGGCCTGGGCGGGGAGGAGCGCTTTGACGACCTCCGAACCGACGGTGCCGGTGGCTCCGGTGATCAAAATCATGAGTTCTGGTCCTTATTCTCTCGGTCTTGCCGGATGGGAGCGGTCCTCGGGTCGCACCGCCCGCCCCTTCATCGGAGCCTCATCCAAATTGGTCAGCTTTCCTGACTACAATAGGCATGCATCCGAACCACTGGCAACAGCAGCGGGCGCGAGGTCGCCGAGGGCCAGGTGGCGCGAGCGGAACTCTGGCGAGGTCAGGCTGGCATCGTGGGTAGAGAAAGCCGAGTTCATCTAGGTCGCCCCGTCAGCGTCCACGGCAATCTTCTTGCCCGAGCGCTAACGCTCTTGGCGTCGGCAGTGCCTTCGACTCCGATTGACATAGTCAATCTAGCTGACTAGATTATCAATGATCCTGACAGTATTCGGCCGCTGGGCAGGCGCAACACCGGCACGCCCGTACGACCTCGACGAGAGAGGGAAGTATCGTGAAGTTTCTTGTCCTTGGAGCAACCGGACGCACCGGCGTCCTGTTCGTCACGAAGGCGCTCGATGAGGGACACCAGGTCACTGCCCTGGTTCGACGGGCCGGCTCATCCGTTGACCCGCGCGCTCACATCGTTACCGGTGATGTCGCCGACGCGGCCGTGATCGCGAAGGCGGCCCAGGGCCACGACGCGATCATCAGTGCGCTCGGCGTGAAAAGCGCCGGCAAGACCCCGACGCTGATCACCGACATGGTCCAAGCGGTCATCGAGTCCGCGAAGATCTCAGGCGTCGACCGTTTCGTCCTGCTGTCCGCGTTCGGAGTCGGCGACTCCCTCGCGAAGGCCTCATGGCTCGTAGGCCCTCTTTTCCGAACCATGCTTCGGAAGACCTACGCGGACAAGGCCGCCTCGGAGGTGCTCTTGAAGGCCAGCGATCTGAAGTGGACCCTCGAATATCCCGGAGCGTTGAACAACGGCGACAGCACGCACTACAGCACCGTCGCGCTCGAGGATGTCAAAAGGACGCCGATCTTCCCCTCGGCCTCGCGCACGAACGTCGCCGACTTCCTCCTCCGCTCGGCTGTGGGCAACACCTTCATCCGCCAGATCGCAGTAGTCCTCGATGCCAAGTAGTTCACCGACTCGACGCCCCCGCGACCGGCCAGCCACGCGGCGACAGCGGCGCTCGCCCCGTCCGGCAGCATTACGGTTCGAAGGCGTATGTGCTGGCGGTAATCGAGCACACCACCCGGCGGGTACGTGCTCTGGGCGCGACCTTGCACCCCACCTCCGACTGGGTGGTGCAGCAAGCCCCCAGTCCTCCTAGTCAGTGATCCACAGCCGTGGCCCCGTGGGGTTTGCCCACCCTAGGTCCAACGACGCGCTGAGGGCATCAACGCACCCTGAGTCAGGGAACGAAGTTCGACCCCGCACACCCGCCCTTCAGCTGATGTCCTCCGCGCGAGCGAAGACGGTTCGAGCCCCCGCCGGGCCCGAGACGTCCAACTCGAGCTGAACGCCGCCGACATCGTGCGCCGCGACCTCAAGCCTGCGAACATCCCGCTCCATGCGTACCGCGGCCCGCGCGCCGAGGCCCAGGAAGCCCGCGAAGGCCAAGGTCGCGGCTTACAAAACGCGCGAAGCGACCAAGGTGCGCCAGGCATGCCCGTCCAAGCCGGTGGCGGCGGCCTGGGTGGTGATCGCCAGCAGCACGTGATGCTCGGCCTCGAACCACGCCCACGCCCGCGCCGTGCCGGCGAAGTCCTCTGGCGCCGCGCCTGGTTCCGGGGGCGGCAGCACGATCGTCTCCCGCGGGCTGCCGAGCAGGAGGCAGGCCGCGCGTGCGGTGTGCAGGTAGTGGTCGACCATCCGGTGCAGGGCCTGGTGGCGTTCGGGCTCGCTCTCCTGCGTGGCGGCCTGCTCGGCGGCGTAGGCGCGCAGCAGGTCGTGGAAGGCGAACCGTCCGGCCATGTGCTCGGCGAGGAGATGGGCACGGGCCAGCTCCGCCAGCGCCTGGGCGGCGAGCGCGCGGGACGTCCCGGCGAGTCCGGCTGCCGCCGCGACGGTGATGTCCGGTCCCGGATGGAGGCCCAGCAGCCGGAACATGCGTGCCGCGGACGGGCTGAGCTGCCGCAGGGACCAGGAGAACGCGGTGCGCACGCTGCTGGACTGGCCACCGGCGTCCAGCGCGTCCAGCCGGCTCCGCGTGTCGCGCAGTTCTGAGACCAGCGCGTCGAGCGGCAGCAGTGGCCTGATAGTGGCCCGCGCGGCCGTCACCCGCAGCGCCAGCGGAAGACGCGCGCACAGCTTGGTCAGCTCGCCGGCGATCCTCGGTTCGGACGCGAGCCGGCCGCCGAGACTGCGGTTGAGCAGGTCCCTGGCCTCCTGCTCGGCGAGCACGTCGAGCGTGAGCAGGTGTGCGCCCTCCGCCGCGATGAGGTCGGCCAGGTCGGCGCGGCTCGTGATCAGCGCCAGGCAGCCCGGCGACCCGGGCAGCAGCGGACGCACCTGCGCCACGTCGCGCGCATTGTCGAGCACGACGAGGACGCGCTTCCCGGCGAGCAGGCTGCGATAGAGGGCGGCCTGCGCCTCGAGGCTCATCGGGATCTGTTCGGCCGACACGTGAAAAGCGTCGAGGAAGCCGCGGATCGCCTGGGCCGACATCACCGGCCTGCCGGACGGATCAAAGCCGCGCAGGTTCACGTACAGCTGCCCGTCCGGAAACTCCTCGGCGACCTGATGCGACCAGTGCACCGCGAGCGCCGTCTTGCCGACGCCGGCCGTCCCGCCGATCGCCGAGATCACCACGCCGCTCCCGGCACCCGCGGTCTCACCGACCGCCTCGGAAAGGAACGCGAGCTCCGCCTGACGGCCGATCAGGTGGCGCGTCGCCGCGGGAAGCTGCCGCGGCACGACCACCGGATGCGCGGACAGGCCGGCGGGTGCGGCGGGCGCGGCGGGCGCGGCGGCCGTCGGCTTCGCGCGCACGCCGGAACCGCCGCCAAGAATGCGCTGGTGCAGCCGCTGCAGCTCGGCTCCAGGATCGGCTCCCAGCTCGTCGGCGATGATCCGCCGTGCCAGCGTGTACGTGTCCAGCGCCTCTGCCTGACGGCCCGTCGCCTGGAGCGCGCGCATCAGCAGCACCCACATGCGCTCCCGCAGCGGGTGCTCGGCCGTGAGCCTGTGCAGCTCGGGCACCACCTGCGCGTGACCCAGCGCCAGGTCGGCCTCGATCCGCAGCTCCAACGCGTCCAGGCGCAGCTCCTCAAGGCGACTGGACTCCATCGCGACCAGCGGCCCGTGCGGCACGTCGATGAGCGCCGGTCCCCGCCACAGGTCCAGAGCGTCGGTCAGCAACACCCCCGCACGCCGGGGATCGTGCCCGCCGAGCGCTGAACGCCCCTCGGCGAGCAGATCGGCGAACCGGGCTCGTGTCCAGGTCCGCCGGGCCGACCAGCAGCTGATAGCCGGGCGCCCGCGTTATCAGCTGACGGCCGGTCGTGTCGCGCATCAGCCGGCGCAACCGCAGCACGTAACCGCTGACCAGCTTGCGCGCGCCGGCGGGCGGACGTTCACCCCACAGCTCATTCACGAGGCAGTCGGCCGAGACCACCTGGCCGGGTTTGAGCAGCAGCGCGGCGAGCAGCGCACGCCACTTGGAAGCGCCGATCGCGCTCCATTCGTAGCCGATACGGATCTCCAGCGGCCCTAGGACGCGAAAGCGCATGGTCAGCCCCCCAACTGTGCACCCCGACGCGGCCCCGTCCGTGAACGAATCAGGACAGACGCGCGAATCTGGATTATAGGCGAGGGAAGCGAATCAGGCGCCTGAGATTTGTGCCGATTCGACGCGGCTCAACCACGGCTCAGACACGACTCAGACATGGCTCGGACCGGACTCGGACGCATGCCGAAACCATGGCGGCGCCGAGGCGACCCGCGGGGCGTACGGGTGGACCACGGCACCGGTATCGGTGCGCCGGAACGACTTGTCCACGCAGTAACGAAAGGACTTGACGATGTTTCGTACCATCCGCCGCGTCTTCGGCAGCGGTCGCAGATCACTCGTCATGGCAGGCGCAGTACCGGCGGTCGCGGCCATGGCGTTGCTCGCCGCGCCGTCGGCCTCGGCGTCGGCCTCGTTCTCACCCGCGGCTCCGGCCGGCCTCACCCAGCCGGCGCCGGTGAAGCCCGGCGCTGTGCACCCCGACGGCTACTCGTCGTGTCCGGCGAGCTACCTCTGCTTCTGGGTCAACGCCGGCTTCAGCGGCGCCATGGGCAAGCTCTCCGGGAGCAACACGAACTGGACCGCCTTCAGCCAGTCGACGTGCCAGACCAAGACCTGGAACGACTGCGCTTCGGCGCTGTACAACAACGGCAACTCCGACCAGGCCCTGGTGTGGGAGGCCGCCGGCTACGCGGGCGGCTACGCGTGCGTCGCGCGAGGCACGACCATGTACTCCAACCTCGCCAACTGGACCTACGCCGACAATTCGCACAGCATGAACGACTCGATCAGCAGCAACGACTGGACCACCAATGCGTGCACGTGAGCGCGCGGTAGGTCCGAAGGAAGGCCGGCGGGGTTAGGCGATGGACTGCCAGCGGCGGGGCGCGCGCACGCGTAGCGCCGTACTGATACTGGCCGTGCTGGTCACGGTGGCCGGCTGCGCGAGCAGCCGGCCACCGCGGCCAAGCGCGCCGCACAGCGCGGGCGGCCCCGAGGTGGCGGCGGCAGGTTCCGTCATCGCCACCGATGCCTCATCACTTCAATGGACCTGGGACCTGACCCGCGCCGAACAGACACTCACCGCGCAGTGCATGCACAGCAACGGATTCGCCTACACCGTGCCCGACGTGGGACCCGAACCGAGCGCGCAGACCATCACCGCCACCTCACTGGGCAGCGGGTATCCGGCGACCTATGGCGTCACGCCGGAATCGGTCAGCAACCGCGACCCGAGCGATCCCGGTGCCACCCTGCCGAGCTACGCCGAGGCACTCGAAGGCTCGCCGGCGGACAGCGGCACCCTGCCGCTGCCAGGCGGCGGCCACGTCGACTACCAGACCGGCGGATGCGTCGGCCAGGCACGCTCGACGCTGTTCGGGAACGTGCGGGACTACGTCGCGTCCGCCTACATACCGCAGGTCGTGCGGAGCCAGTTCGGCCAGTACCTGACCACTTACCAGCCCTACGTCACCGCGCTGAAGGGCTGGCAGGCGTGCATGAAGGCCGGCGGCTGGGACTACGCCAACCCGCAGGCGGCGATCGCCGCGCTTCAGGCGTCGGTCCTGCACGGCACCAGCGCGACCGATCTCGCCACGCACGAGACCGCGATCGCCGACGCCGACACCGCCTGCGACGGCCGATCGCACCTGCGGGCGAGCACCGAACAGGCGCTCACGCTGTTCCTGGGTTCGCTGCCGACGCAGACGGTGGACGAGCTGCGCGCGGTGGCCGCCAGCCGCGTCGCGGCGGGTCGCGCGGCCGAGCGAGCGATGGCGGGAACGTAGGGTCCTGATTCGTCCGAAGCCGAGGTCGGCCAGGTAACCCGTCTCGGCCCTCTGGACGCACACCTAACGGTTCTCAGTAAGTTGCTTCACCAGTTCCGCGAGCGTGGTGGTATCGCCGACGACGGCGCTGCCGATGGACTCGAAGATCTCGATCTCAGGTTGGGCATCTGCTACGAGGACTCCTGGGCGGAGCACCGGGTCATAGCGGTAGCCGTGCCGGACGGCGAGGCCGGGGATGAAGGCTTCGAGCAGTTCGCCGGTCGTCGAGACGGACGTCAGGCTCTCGGCCGAATACTGCTCCATTCCGTGCGTCTTGGACAGAATGGCTGCGAGTTCGGCGCTTGTCAGGCCATCCCATCGCGCGGCGAGCTCGACGCCGCGGCCATCCGCGACGAGGGCGACCACATCGGCCGGAGTCGCCTCGCGGCCGAGCGATTCGCCTGCCACAGCAAGGATCTTCTCCCGGATGCGGTCGTAGTCGTAGCCGGTCGCGTCGTCCGGATCGACGTCGATGGCGGCCACCAGAATGTCGACGTCCTCATCGTTGAGGGCTGCGACCAGGGGCACGCACTCTCCCGGGATCGGCGGGTCCACCAGCGACCGCAAGTGGACGGCCCAGGCGGGAACCGGCTGGGCCGCGGCGAGCAACCAGTTCCGGTAGAGGTCTTGCAACGGCTCAGCGCCGGTAACCAGGTAGTACGGTGCGAACCTCACGAAGTGCTCGGTGATGGCCTTCGAGCGGGCCAGTCCGTTCTGGGCGTATTTCTGGGAGCCGGCCAGCGCGGCGGCGGCCCGGTCGGCGTGGCGAGCCAGATCCGTGCGGACCTCAGCGCTGGCGTCGAGGAACTTCCGATAGCGCCGGCCCAACGGCGTCGTCGCCCCGAACAGGTCCAGCCAGTCCTGGAAACTCTGCGCGCTGCGAACGACCGCGTCGGCGAGCGCCGGATGCGGCTCGCCGAGGGCGGCCATGGTGTACGCCAGCACGGCCTTGAGCTCGACAACCGGCAGACCCAGGAGGAAAGGAGCGCCGACGTACAGGATCATGTCGTCCGCCGTGTCGCCGGAGATGGCGACCTCCGCATAGGGGCTCACCAAGACGGTCGGCGGCACGTCGACATGGATCGCCCGAGCGATCTCGCCCACCACGTCCGTGAGCCCGACAGTCTCGGGTGCGTCGGCCGGTACGCCGAGCATGTGCTGGTCCACGTACATCGCGGCCTTCAGCAGCCGCTTGAGCCGGAACTGCCCCATGCCGCCCGCCGGTTGACGCTTCTCGGGCACAAGTTCCCCCACTGAGTTATCAAGCCTCGCGCCACGCTCTGGCCCCGCACCTCACTCTGGCGTCGCAACATACACCCACCACACCGCCGTATCGGCTCCGAGCTAGAGGACAGAGCCGGACGCCATATGGCTCACACCCGATAGTGCCTGTCTGTCCGAGCAAGCCACGCGGCTGACCCAAGCCGCGAGAAGACCAGTGTGGATCTGCGTGATTGCGCCGATGTCTAGGCAGGGCGGGGTTCGGCAGCGTTGTTCTTCTGCATCTGACACGGCGAAGCCGCGCTCGAAGCGGCGAGCGATGGCGCTGCGCCCTCAGTCTTTGGCTTTGGATAAAATAGATCGAAGGGCGGTACGGGCTGTGACGCAAGCCGTGTTCTTCGCCAGAAGTGGCGAAAGTGTGAACGCGATTCAGGTCTCATCGACGCTGTCAATGACGGTCGGCGTTGTGGCGATCGTGGTGATTGGTGTGACCGCCGTCGCTCTCACCCTGCTTTGGCGGCGGCTCAGGCGGGCGGCGTCCGAACATTCCGAGCTGATTTCTCGTGCCAACCTGAGACTGCGGGCTACCGTCGGACCTGCGCAGAGGCGCGAACTCAGCGGACTGCGACTGCGGTTGCTGGAAGAGACGAACCAGACGCGTCGGACGATCGAATACGCCCAGGGGAATGGCTCGGAATTCAGAGAGTTGTCAACGCTGTTCGGCCGCATCGAATCGGTCGTCGTGGGCTTGGATGCCCAACTCGGTACGCTGCGCCGCGAGCCGGGTGTGGACTTGGTTGCCTCGGCGCTTCCCCAAGCGAGGATGCGAGTTGATCAGGTGACGGCCGCGGCACGGAGCATCCGAATACAAGCATTGGCGCTGGACGGTCCAGGGTCCCCCAGCGACGTGGAGCTCCGCAGGCTGGTCACCGACATCGACGGGGAAGCGCAGGCGTTGGCTCAGTGGCGTGCGACTTACCGTGAGCTGGCAGGCGGCTAAGGCTGTTGCGCGACACTTTCGCCCAGCGCCGCCCGCAGAACCCCGGCTCCGAGCTGCCGTTCAAGTACTGAACCGGCTGATCAGACAGGCCAGTGTGTTGACAAGCCCGCGCCCCCTGGGCTCGGGCGGCCGGCTGCGATACTGGATCACCGGTCTGCGACGATCGGTCGAAGTCCAGGAGTCTCGGGGGCGACGCTATGACGACTTTTTCGATTCTCGGGCCTGTGGAGGTGCGGGTCGATGGTTACCCGGTGAGCGTTCCGCGGCCGCGTCGGCGGGCCGTGCTCGCCTACCTGCTGCTGCATGCGAATGACCGGGTGGAGACCGAACAGCTGATCGGTGCGTTGTGGGACGCCGAACCGCCCAGAACGGCGCGGGCACAGGTGCATTCGGCAGTTTCGGCTCTGCGGACCGGGCTGCCGGGGACGCTCGGCGAAGGCCTGGTGTCGCAGACCAGTGGCTACCGGTTGACTGTCGCCGCCGATCAACTCGACCTGACGCTCTTTCGCCGGCTGACAAGCGCGGCGAGAGCGCAGATGGCGAGCAGACAGTTCGACACCGCGGTGGGGTCGCTGCGTGCGGCCCTGGCATTGTGGCGGGGCGCGGCGTTGGCGGGGGTGGAGGCGCCTTTCGTCGAGCCGGCGCGCACGCGGCTGGAGGAGGAGCGGTTCAGCGCGTATGAAGCGCTGGCCGATCTGGAGATGGCAGCGGGTCGGCACGTGGATCTGGTGCCGTTGCTGACCGGATTGCTGAACGAGTACCCGACCCGGGAGTCGCTCGTGGAGCGGCTCGCCCTGGCCCTGTACCGGGGCGGGCGGAAGACGGATGCGCTGGCTCTCGTGCGAAAGCTGCGGACCCTGCTCGCCGAGGAATACGGCCTCGACCCGGAGCGCAGCATCGTGGAGCTGGAAAACTCCATGCTGCGAGGGGATCCGGCTCTGGAGCATCAGTGGCCTGCGATGTCGGCACAACCACTGAGCCGATCCGAAGCGGGTGCCGAAACCGGTGCCGCCGCGGGCGCCAGGCCCGGGGCTTCGACCACCGGGGCCGCGCCGGCCGCGCCCGCCGCGCCCACGCTCACCGTCCCCACTCCGGTCCCCACTCCGGTCCCCACTCCGGCGCCCGTTCCAGTTCCGGCCGCACGCACCCTGCCCCGGCCCGCCCAGCTGCCCCGCGCCAGCGCGGGCTTCGTCGGCCGCGCCGCCGAGTTGAGCCGCCTGACCCGGCTGCTCGGCTCCGACAACGATTCCCCCTACATCGCCGTGGTCACCGGGCCGGCCGGAGTCGGGAAGACTGCCCTGGCCCTGCTGTGGGCACACCGCCAGGCCGACGCGTTCCCCGACGGACAGCTCTTCGTCGACCTCCACGGCTACGACCGCATCGAGGCCGAGAACGCCGACAGCGTGCTGGAGCGTTTCCTGCTCGCTCTGGGCATCCCGGGGCACGACATACCCTCGGGGCTCCCCAAACGCGAAGATCTGTTCCGCTCGGCGGTGGCCAACCGCCGTATGCTGCTGGTTCTGGACAACGCGCGGGACTACCAGCAGATCAGCCCTCTGCTTCCGGGTTCAGCACTCAGCCGCACCGTCATCACCAGCCGTGCGCGCATGGGCAGCCTCGTGGCCGACACCGGCGCACTGACCGTCCAGCTCGGCGTACTGCCGCTGGATGAATCAGTCGAAGTACTCGCGCGCATCGTCGGGCCCGACGCCGTTGCCGGCGCGCCCGATGCGTCGCGCGAGCTGGCGCGCCTATGCGCAGGACTCCCCTTGGCATTGCGTATCTCGGCAGTCCGCTTGCTCGAGGAATCCACCGCCGGAATCGCCGGCCTCGCAGCCGAGCTGACGTCCGAAGAGCACCGCCTTTCGGCTCTGGATCTGCTCGACGACGGCCGCACCGTCTCCCAGGCCCTGGAACACTCGCACCGCGGGCTCTCCGCCGAACAGGGCCGCCTGTTCCGCCTCCTGAGCCGACACCCCGTCGGCACCGTGAGCGCGGCCGCAGCGCATGCTCTCGCAGACCACGGCGAGCTGCGCTTCGCAGCGACGCACGCCACGCAGCGCCTGTTGCGTGCGCTGGAAGCTGTTTACCTGCTTGACCAGAGCACTGATGGCTACCAGATGCACGACCTGGTTCGGCTGTACGGTCGCAGCCGCCGGGAACCGGATGACGACGCCGCGTACGGCCGCGTCATCGACTGGTACATCAGCGTCGCCGCCGCGGGGTTCGCCGTGCTGGCCCCGACGCAGCCGCGGCTGCCCGCCGACGTCACACACCGGTTGACCACCTCCGACGCGGAGCCCTTCGACGGCGAAGCAGCGGCCCTGGCCTGGTTCGAAGAACAGATCGACAACCTCGTGGCGGTGCTCAGGCACGCCGCCGAACGCGAAGAGCACCGTGTGGTGTGGCAGATCGCCGTCGGCGTCAGCCCCTATCTGCTGCGCCGCCACCGTTTGGACGCCCTCGTGGAAACCCAGCGGCTCGGTGAGCGGGCAGCCCTCGGCGCGGACAACCCGCCGGCCGCCGCCGTGCTGGCGAACAACCTCGGCATCGCGTACGCCATGCGTCAGGACCCGCAGGCCCAGGAACCTTTCGAGCGGGCAGCGGCGATCCACCGCGCGCTGGGCGACCGTCGCCGAGCCGCCGGGGTCATGGCGAACCTCGGCAGCCTGCGTTACGGCCTCGGCATGCTGTCGAAGGCCGCCGAGACGCAGCGCAGGAGCCTGGAGGAGTTGCGTGAGTTCGGGCACAGCCAAGCGCTGTCCGCCGCGCTCGCCAACCTCGGATTGACGCTGAGCGATCTCGGGCGGCACGACGAGGCCTGCAAGCTGTACGCCGAGGCCATAGATGTCGCCGAGGAATGCGGCGCAGCGCAGCGGGCCGGGTACGCGCGCAGCCAGCTGGCGTGGGTTCTGCTGCGAGTCGGCCAGGTCGACGAAGGGCTCGCGATGAGCCGCGCCGCCCTGCGGTACGCACAGGATCAAGAAGACGCGCTGCTGCTCGGCCGGATGCAGGACCAGGTGGGGATCGGCCTGGCGATGCTAGGGGCTTGGCCGGAGGCCCAGGCGGCCTGGCAGCAGGCTGTGGAGACGCTCGACGGCATCGGCAGCCCCGAGGCGGAGGCTGTGCGGGCGCGCCTGCGAGCAGAACCGGAGGCTCTGCCGGTCGTCGGTCCGGACGGAGGCCTGATCACACCGATACGCAGCCGGTGACGCCGAGGCGCGGAGCATCGGTGAGTGGCAGCGCCGGCGCCGCTGCGCGCCAGGCCTGGGCAGATTCCATCGCACCTTGATTTCCGTTTTCCATTCTTGCCTGAGCGTTGCCCCCGACGCGTGGCGCCGCACGGCGCATAGAAGACGAACAGAGAATGAAGAGAACCGTGATCCACGATGGGTAGCGCAGCCGAGCCTGCCCGCTGCTGCGATGTCGGGCGAGGTGAGCACACCGTTTCCACCTAGGAACCTGTCAGGGCCCTGAAAAGGAGTAAGCAATGTCGGAGACCAACGGTCGTACGACCACTGTCCACAAGGTCACCCGAATCGCCGCCGGCGCGGTCGCCGCCGCCGCCGTCGTCGCCGGGACGGCCTCCATGACCGGTGCGGTCACCGCCTCGGCCCCCAGCACCTCGACCGTCCGCGTGGCCGCCGCCGCCGCTCCGGCGCACAGCGCGCTGGCCGCCGCCCTCGCCCAGGTCGCCAACCAGAACTCGCTGGTGACCCCGAACATGAACCACAACCGCCTCTAGGGCACGGCTTGAGTATCCAGTCCGTCACGCTGTGATCCGTGCCGGGCCTCGGACAGGGATCTGCCCGCGTCCGAGGCCCGGCTCTCCGAGGCCGAGAGAGGCACCGTGATCCACCTACCGCTGCTGAACGCGGACGTCCCGGCGACAGCCGAGTGGCCCGACCGGTCCGTGGTCGAGGCCGCGCTGGCCGACCCGGCATGGCATCCGCTGCCGTTCACCCACTACATCATCAAGCTGCACGGCCGGTGCAACCTCGCGTGCGACTACTGCTACATGTACGAGATGGCCGACCAGAGCTGGCGGGGAAAGCCGGTGGCCATGACCCGGGCGACCGTCGAGGCCACAGCCGCGCGGATCACCGAGCATCTCGAAGCACACCGGGACGAGGTGAGCGAGGCCGTCATCTCCCTGCACGGCGGCGAGGCGCTGCTGGCCGGAGCCGAAGGCCTCGACTACGCAGCCGGAGTGTTCCGGGCAGCCGTACCAGATGGCGTCTCCGCCCAGCTGACTTTGACAACGAACGGGGTGTTGCTCACCGATGAGCGGATCCTGCGAGTGCTGGAGCAGCACGACATCGCCGTGACGCTCAGCCTCGACGGCGCCCGGGAAGCCCAAGACCGGCACCGCAAGTACGCCAACGGCCGCGGCAGCTACGACGCCGTCATGGCCGGTGCGGCCGCACTGCGCGCGCACACGGCGCCCGAACGGCTGCGGAACGTGCTGTGCGTGATCGACGTGGCCAACGACCCGTTGGAGACCTACGCCGAACTCGCCGCGCTGGGCGCTCCGCAGATGGACTTCCTGCTGCCGCTGGGGAACTGGGAGCAGCGACCGCCCGGGCGGGAATCGGACGACGACTCGACGCCATACGCCGACTGGCTCATCCCGATCTTCGACCTCTGGTACTCCACGATCCCCATGACCACCTCGGTCCGGCTGTTCGACGGCATCATCCGCCTCGCGCTCGGCGGACACGGCAGCTCCGAGACCATCGGCCTGGGAAGCTTCCAGTCGCTGGACATCGACACCGACGGCTCGATCGAGCTGGTCGACGCGCTGAAGTCGACGTTCCAAGACGCTCCGGCGACCGGACTCGACGTGTTCGGCAACGCCTTCGACGACGCGCGCCTGCACCCCGGAGTCGTGGCTCGACAGCGCGGCGTGGAGACCCTGTCGCCGACCTGCCAAGCCTGCGCGCTCCGAGAGGTGTGCGGCGGCGGCGAGTACAGCACGCGCTACCGGCGCGGGACAGGGTTCCTGAACCCGTCGGTGTACTGCGCAGATCTCAGCAAGCTGATCAGCCACGTCCGCGACCGGGTCGTGGCCGACGTCGCCGCGCTGGCGGCGGCCGCCGGTGCTTAAGGCGATCCGAAGGGGTGAGCACCATGCGGAGCACGCGGACGATCCTCCGAGTGGATTCCGGTCATGTTCATGAGCAGTAGGACGAACCTCGACCATCGTCCGCACGGTATTGGCGGCGTGCGGCGAGCGCATGGACTATTTGCGATGGTTGAGACGCCGGGTGGGTTGGGCAGCGGTGGGGTCCTCGGGCCAGGGGTGGCGGGGATAGCGGCCGCGTAGGTCGGCGCGAACGGCGCGGTAGCCGTCGCGCCAGAAGGAGGCGAGGTCGCTGGTGATTGCGGCGGGGCGCCCTGCGGGAGAAAGCAGGTGGATCGTCAGGGTGACTCGGCCGTCGGCCAGTTGTGGGGCTGCGTCCCAGCCGAAAAGCTCTTGGATTTTGACGGCGAGGACGGGGCGGTCGGCGGAGTAGTCGACGCGGATTCGGCTGCCGCTGGGGACAGTGATGCGTTCGGGGGCGAGTTCGTCCAGACGCCCGGCGGCGCCGCCGGTCCAGGGCAGCAGTCGGGTCAGAGCGGTTGTCGTGGGGATGCGTTCGAGGTCGGCGCGGCGGCGGGCGCGGGAAAGTTCGGGCTCCAGCCACTGGTCTGCTCGGGCCAGCAGGGCCTGGTCGTCGACCTGGGGCCAGGGCTGGCCGAGAACGCGGTGCAGGAAAGCCAAGCGTTGGCGTAGGGCGGTGGCCTCGGCCGGCCAGGTAAGCAGTTCGCTGACGGTCTCAGTGGCCAGACCTTCCAGCAGGGCGGCGCGCAGGAGGGCGGGAGCGGGGGCGGCGAGGGGTTTGGTGGTGAGTTCGATCGCGCCCAGGGATTGGACCCTTCTGGCCGCGACCTCGCCTCGGCGCGACCCGGCGGGAACGGCCCAGCGGACTTCCTCACGGTCGGTGAACAGGGGCGGCGCGCAACGCCGGGCGGTGGCCTCGTCCAGTACGGCGGCCAGCTGGACCCTGGCGGCGGGCGATCCGGCCGGCCGGTCGGCGATTGCGACGGCGATCCACTCCGCGCCGGACAGGGCGGAGCCGGGCGCTGTGTCGGCGGCGGTGCCCGAGGCCATCAAGTAGGAGGCGCGTGCGCCTGGTTCGGGCTTCGCCGAACCCGTACTCGCGCGGGCCCGCGCGATGCGTTCAGGGAAGGCGAGCCCGACGACCAGACCGCCCGCCGCGGCACGGCTGACCGCCGACCGGTCGTTGCCGGCGGACTCGATGTGGCCCAGCAGCCGGCGGACCTCGTCGCGCCAGTGGGCGGCATAGATGCTGTGGCCGGCCGCGGCAGCGCGGTGGACGGCGGCCAGGTCGTCGCCCAGCGCGCGCGGGGGTTCCTCGGACAACAGCGCCACCAGTTCGGCCGCCTGGCGGGCGCCGACCAGCGCGGCACCGTCCAGCAGGGCTCGGCCGAGCCGCGGGTGCAGGCCGGTGCGGTTGATGCTCACGCCCCGCTTGGTGACGCGGCCCTCGGCGTCGACGGCGCCCAGGGCAGTCAGCACGTCGCGGGCGGCGGCCATCGCGCCGTCCGGGGGGAGGTCGAGCAGTGCCAGGCCGCGGGCTCCGGGGGAACCCCAGCAGGCGGCCTGGAGCGCGAAAGAGGTGAGGTCGGCCTGCATGATCTCGGGGGTCGGCATGGCCCTGGCCCTGGCGTCCTCGAATTGCGCCCAACAGCGGTAGACCGTTCCGGGGGCCTCACGTCCGGCGCGCCCGGCGCGCTGACGTCCGGTCGCCAGCGACGCCCGGACGGTGACCAATGTGGCCAGGCCGCGGGAGTGGTCGGTGCGCGGTTCCCTGGCCAGACCGCAGTCCACGACGCTGCGTACCCCCGGCACGGTCAGCGAGGACTCGGCGACGGAGGTGGACAGCACCACCCGCCGACGGGCGCCACTGCTCAGCGCCGCCTCCTGGACAGCGGACTCGGCCCGCCCGTGCAGCTGCAGCACGTCCACGCTGTCACGCAGCCCAGCCAACATCTCGGCCACCCGGCCAATCTCACCCGCGCCGGGCAGGAAGCACAGCACGTCCCCTTCGCGTTCGCGCAGTGCGCGCCGCACGGTCGCGGCGACGTGGTCCAGCAGCGCGGGATCTACGCGCAGCCCTTCCGGCGCACGCACCGGCCGGGAAGGCGGCGACCAGACCACCTCCACCGGGTGCTGGATCCCCTCGGATTCCACGACGGGCGCAGGGATCTGGCCCGCCCCGCCCAGCAGCCGAGCCCAGGCGTCGGTGTCGGAGGTCGCCGAGGCGCAGAGCACCTGCAGGTCGGGGCGCAGGGTGGCCCGGACATCGAGGAGGAAGGCCAGCGCGGTGTCGGCGTCCAAGTGCCGTTCATGGCACTCGTCCAATACGACAGTCTCGACGCCGGCCAATTCCTGGTCGCGCTGCAACCGTTGCAGCAACACCCCGGTGGTGACCACCTCGACCACAGTGCGCGGCCCGGCCTTGCGCTCACCACGCACCGTGAAGCCGACCCGCTCACCCACCGGTTCACGCAGCAGCCAGGCCATCCGCCGCGCCGCAGCCCGAACCGCAAGCCGACGCGGCTCAGCAACCAGCACCCGCCGAGGACTGCCCGTTTCCGCATCGAGCCCGGCCTCCGGCACCAGACCGGCCAAGACCAGCGGCACCAACGTGGTCTTCCCGGTCCCAGGCGGGGCGGCCAGGACGGCAGTCCCGCGCCGGTCCAGGGCACGCCGGAGTTCAGGAACGGCGCCGCGGACAGGAAGGTCGAGCCAGGCGGGATTCACGCCGCCAGTCTCGCCGATCGGACGGCGTCAGCGTGAGCCGACTGCGCTGGGAAGCCCCGTTCCGAGGGTGCGACCGACGCACACAATGTCCCTGACACCGCCAGCAACCACGCCCGCCGGAGCCGCTATTTCGACGTCCGGTTCGACGAAGGGCGCGGTGCCGCCGCTGTCGTTGATCTCTGCGATCAGTTCGTCTCCGCGCTCATGGGAGCGGCCGGCCACAACGACTTTCGCGCCTTCCTTGGCGAACAGCCGCGCTGAGGCCCGGCCGACGCCGGGATCGGCCGCGCTCCGGGCGTGATGCGGCATGCGGTCGAAAACGTAGAGTCGGCCGTCTGGGGCGGCAATCTGGGCTGGCATCCGCCGGATGCCAGCGTCCGGTGTGGGTGTGCGGTCAGGGGGTGATGACCGTCTTGCCGCCCAGAGTGCCTTGGTCGGCGCGGGCGTGGATATCCGGCAGTTCGGCCAGTGGGCGACGGTTGGCGATGTCGATGCGCAGGGTTCCGGCGGCGGCTTGGGCGAGGAGGTCGGCCAGCTGGGCGGCGTCGCTGCGCACAGCCATCCGCACCACCCGCACACCGCGGCCGGGCTCGGAGGTCGGTGCGGTGGTGGCGGTGACGAAGACCCCGCCGTCGGCGGTCAGGGCGGCCAGCGCGTCGGTGTCTTCCGGGGTGGTGGGCGCCAGATTGAGTACGACGTCGAATGTACCCTCGGCAGCCTGGTGGACCGGAGTGGCGGTGTAGTCGATGACGTGGTCGGCTCCGTGGCCATGGACGCGGTCGGCGCTGCGCGGGGCGGCGGTCGCGGTGACTTCCGCGCCGGCCTGGTGGGCGTACTGGACGGCGTAGCTCCCGACCGCGCCACCGGCGCCGTTGATCAGGACGCGCTGTCCGGCGGTCAGGCTAGCGTGTTCAAACAGGGCCTGCCAGGCGGTCAGCCCGACGGCGGGCAGTGCTGCGGCGTCGACCGGGTCCACGCCGTCGGGAATCGCGGCCAGTACCTCGGCCGGGGCTAGTACGTACTCGGCCGCGGCACCAGCGGCGTTGAGCGGCAGGAAGCCCGCCACCGCCGCGCCGACGTCCCAGCCGGTCACGTCCGCGCCCAGGGCCGCGATGGTTCCGGAGACGTCCACGCCTGGGGTGTGAGGCAGCTCTAGCGGGAGCATCTCGCGCAGGTATCCCGCGCGCAGTGCCGCGTCCGCCGGGTTGAACGAGGTCGCGACGACTTTGAGCAGCACTTGGCCGGGCCCGGGATCAGGGGTCGGGACCTCCTCCAAGACCAGCTGGGTGTGGTCGCCGTAGTCGTGGTAGCGCACTGCCTGCATGTCGTTCTCCGTTCTTGGGCCGGTGGCCGGTGGGTTGCGCACCGACAAGTGTTTCCAGTTAGAAACACTTCTTGAACGGTAACATGCTTCCAGATCGAAACAAAGAAGCGGAAGGAGGAGTCACATGGCCCTGGACGAGCGGCGCACCGAGGCGTACTTCGCGCTGATGGAGGCCGGCGGCCTGTTGCAGATGCTGATGGAGGACCAACTCCAGCGCGACGGCGGCCTGAGCTACCTCCAGTTCTTCCTACTGGCCCGTCTCGCCCAGGCACCGGACGGACGCATGCGGATGACCGACCTGGCCGACACCGTCATCCACAGCCGCAGCGGCCTGACCTATCAGGCCGCGAAACTGGAGACCGCAGGACTCCTGCGCCGCGAATCCTCACCACACGACGAGCGCTCAGTCACCGCCGCCATCACCGACCAGGGCCGGGAACTGCTGAACCAGGTCCTCCCGGGCCACGTCGCCATCGTGGAACAGGGCATGTTCGAGGCTCTCGACGATCAACAGACCGAAGCCCTGGCCGACGCACTCGAAGCCGTCCGCGACCGGCTGCGTGTGCTCGCACCGTCCTCAGCCCAGCGGCGCAGAAACCGCAGCTGACCGTCTCCCGCCATCCCCTTACTGGCTGACTCTCTGAACCCGCCGCTCGATTGTGGCGAAGGTGTGAGTTCGCGGGTCAAAGTCAGAAGGCTCGGCGTTTGAAATAGCCCGGACGGGTGGCAGACGGCCCCGATTCCGGGGTGGAAGCGAGAAGGTGGCGCGGCAAAAAAACGGACCGCCACCATACGGACTTCGTACGGCCGTCATCACACCGTCATCACACGGGGTCGTTTCGACGACTTTACGGCTCGAGTCGAGTCGAGTTGCCCCGCCCGGTCTGGTGGCGCCAAGGAAAATGACCTTGCGGCCGAATGGAGTCGCAGCGGTTCCGCCTGACCAGAGTGGGCGAGGTCCTCGGCAAGGGAAGTATCACCGGTGGGCGCCCTGGTCAGGTTGAGGCGCAGGTACTGCCGTAGCCGACCAGGTCACCGCCCAGGGCGGCTGCGGCCAGGAAGCGGTCGGTGGTTGCCCGGTGCTCGCCTGGCGTAGGCCGGAACCGTGGGCGACGCGCTCGGATATGTCGCCGGGCCCGGTAGGCCATCTGCTGGACCGCTCGTTCGGTGCGCCCGACGATGGCTGCGATTTCCGCGTGCGAGAAGCCGAACACGTCGTGCAGCAGGAACACTGCGCGCTCTGTCGGAGCCAGGGTCTCCAGAACCACCAGAAGGCCCGCCTCTACTTCTTCGACCGGTCGGAGTCCGACGCCAGGTCCGGCCGCTGGCGTGTCCGGCAGACCATGGGCAGCGTGCACTTCTCGGCGTGCCCGTATGCGGCGAAGCTCATCGATCGCCTGCCGGGTCACCAACCGGAACAGATACGCACCGGGGTCCGCAACCGAGGCGTGGTCCACCCGGCTCCAGCGAAGCCATGCCTCCTGAAGGACATCGTCGGCATCTGCCCGGCTGCCGAGCATCCGGTACGCCGCTGCCGAAAGCGTGGCCCGGTGTTTCTCGAACAGCTCGCCCGCCCTATCCATCACATCCTCCTAGACCTCATCAGTAAGACGGCTCAGCAGGCTCCGGCGTCACGCGTGACGCCGACTGACCCGAATACGTCTACCCAGTGGTTACCGACCACCGACTCGAAAGGCATGCCATGACATCGACGCTATCCACCGAAGAGAACCGGCGGCTCGTCCTGGAGGCGGTCTCCCGCTTCGGTGCGGGCGACATCGCCGGCTTCACCGAACTGCTGGGTGAAGGGTTCGTCTCACACAACCCGCGCGTGGCACACGACCCCTCGGCACAGTCCGGGCGCGAGGCGTTCGCGGACTTCTTGAGCGGACCCGGCAGCGCACACCTGCGGGACGCGACCGTAGCAGCCAAACACCTGCTTGCCGACGGAGACCTGGTCGCAGTGCACACCCACGTGGCCACCCCGAACGGCGACCTTGCCACCGTCGACATCTTCCGGGTCGACGGTGGCATGCTCATCGAGCACTGGGACGTGGTTCAGCCGATACCCGACGAGGTGCTCCACCCACACGGAATGTTCTGACCTGTCCTGGTCGAAAATCCTGATACTCGCGCTGGGCTGGGCTTTCATGCCGCGGGTTGGTCGTAGGCGTTCATCCTGGGCGCCTGCGGGGTGGTGAGCAGGATCTCGACGCCGATGGGTGCCCGGCCTGCTCCAGATCGCCAGCCGACTCCCGTGCCATCTGGGTGGCCCAGGCGCCGGTCGGGTGGTCGGTGACACCCAGCAGATAGGCGCGGCGGCTTTCGATCTCGATGACGGCCTTCTTTACCAGTGACGCCCGGTGGTTGACCAGTGGTCGCGGCGGAGGGAGGATCAGGGCTGAGGTGCGGGCACGGAGCGACGGGAAGGGATCGGGGGCAGGGTGGCGGTCGATGCGGTAGGGGGCTTCTCGAAGCGGGAGCGGATCCGTGAGCACCTGCTCGACCTGGTCGAGACGCTCGGTCCGGGAGGGGCGATCCCGTCGGAGCGGCGGCTGTGCGACCAACTCGGCGTCTCGCGGCCCACGGTCCGCGCCGCCGTGGACGACCTGGTCCGGGACGGTCTGCTGATACGCCGGCACGGCCAGGGGATGTTCGTGGCACAGCCGAAGATCGCCCAGAACCTGGTCGGCGCGGGCTCCGCGCGCCACGCGGTGGCAGGCGTCGACGGGGTCTGGTCCAGCCGCACCGTCGGTTTCCAGGAGACCGGGGCCGGCGCGCGGGTCGGCAAGTTCCTGCGGCTGGCGCCGTCGGCGCGTGTGCTGCGCATCAGCCGCCTGCGCTTCGTCGACGCCGAGCCCATGTCCCTTGACACACTTCACATCCCGGCGGAACTGGTCCCCGGTCTGACGGCTGGCGATCTGGAACGGCACTCGTTCTATGACCTGCTGGAGAGTCGTTATGGGATCGGTGTGGCCACAGCGACGCAGACCATCGAGCCGACGGCCCTCAACGCCGACGAGGCGGCGCTGCTCGGCGTGCCGGAGTACGATCCGGCGCTGCTGTTCGAGCGCGTGACCGAGGACGAACAAGGTCGCGTCGTGGAGTTCGCGCACGCGGTCTACCGGCGAGATCGGTACCGGATCGTGTCGCAGCTGACTTTGTCAAAGGACCGTCGGCGGGGCCGTGTGCTGTCCGGCGCGTGGTCGACCGCGGCGGAGCCCGTGGGCGTGGTGATGCCTGCCGATCCTTTCTTCGCGGCGCCGGTGACCGGGCACTGAATATCTACCCTGAATGCGTCACCTGTGAGGCGTGCGTCGGCTTCCGCCGAGATTTCTTCGCCGCAACTATTGACCAGTGGTATTTACCAGCGGACCATCCCCGGTATGACATCACCCCCCACCCTGTACCGCACTGGCGTCAGCGGCGTCGTGGCCTTGTCACTCGCCGCTGTCACCGCCGTCGCAGGATCGATGCTGTTCGCGCACTCCGCGACGGCGGCACCCACCCTGGCCGTCACGGGCTACGCCGAGGAGGGCACCGCCAACAGCGCGATTGACGCGAGTGCGGCGGCGATGGCCACTGTCGGCGTCGACGGCATCAACATAAACTCCGCCGGTACCAGTGCTCCGGCGCCGGACGCCGGGGCGACCTCCCTGCTTGCCAAGGCGCACGCGGACAACCTGCGAGCCGAGTTCTTGGTGGGCAACTATTCCAGCTCGATCGGCGACTTCGACCCCGCCGCGCTGGACAGACTGCTGAGCTCGCCGAGCAACATCAACAGCGTGGTCACGACCGTGGTGAACGCTGTGAATTCGCAAGGCTGGGACGGCGTCACGATCGACTTCGAGTCGATCCTCGGCCAGGACGCCCAGGGCCTGGTCGATTTCAGCACGGCACTGAAGCAGGCGATGCCGGCGGCCAAGACGGTCAGCATCGACGTCACGGCATACCAGACCGCCGCCGAGTACACCGCCAACGGCTACAACCTCTCGGGTCTGGGCGGCGCCGTGGACCGGATCGCGCTGATGGCGTACGACGAGCACGGCCCGACCTGGAACGGCGTGGGCCCGATCGGCGGGCTGCCGTGGCAGGAAGCATGTTTGCGGCAGCTGCTCACCCAGGTCCCCGCCGCCAAGGTCGACCTCGGCGTCGCAGGATACGGCTACACCTGGCCGAAGACAGGCACCGGCAGGCAAGTCAGCGACGCGCAGGCCCGGCAGATGGTGGCGGGCGACGGGTCGACCGCGACCTGGGACAGCACCCAGGGCGAGTGGACCGCCACCCTGAAGAACGGCACGGTCATGTGGTGGTCCGATGCGAAGTCGTGGCCGCTGCGGGCCACACTCGCTCAGAAGTACGCGGTCCACGGCATGGCGCTGTGGTCGCTGGGCCTGTCCGACCCGCTCCCGGTCACCGCTCCGGCCAATGGCTTTTCGGTGGCGGCGAGCCCGGCGTCGGGCTCGGTGGCGGCCGGCGCCTCGTCGACGTCGACAGTCAGCACCGCGGTCACGTCCGGTACCGCGCAGTCGGTCGCTCTGACGGCCGGCGGTGTGCCCGCCGGCGCGAGTGTCTCGTTCTCCCCGGCATCGGTGACCGCGGGTTCGTCCTCGACGATGACGGTGACGACGTCCTCTTCCACACCGGTGGGCACGTATCCGATCACGGTGACCGGACGCGCGGCATCAGGTAGTCACACCGCGACGTACACACTGACGGTCACCACCGCGAGCGGTTCCACCGTCTACGAAGCGGAAGCTTCCTCCAGCGTCCTGGCCGGCGGCGCGAAGGTCGTCACCTGCGCGGCGTGTTCGGGTGGAGCCCGGGTCGGATACCTCGGCGGCACCGGCACGCTGACCATGAAGAACATCACCGTGGCCACCGCGGGCAGCTACCAGGTCACGATCGCGTACACCAACGGCGACACCGGCAACCTCCGGATCATGCTCAGCGTCAACGGTGGCGCCAACGCCACCTTCACCGGCGCGCCGACGACGAACTGGGACACCCCCGCGACCGGCACCATCACTGTGAGCCTGGCGGTCGGAACCAACACCATCCTGTTCAGCAACACGGGAACCACCGGCGACGTCCCCGACATCGACAAGATCGCCGTGGTGTCCAAGTGAAAGACCTGCACTGTCGGGCCGTCGCAGCGGCCTGATCGAAGCTGAGGGCAGCCTGATCCGGGGACGCCGGGGACCTCCTGGAGTGAGGTCACGGCGGCGGTGCAGGATCAGGAGCGGCGAGTCGGCGCTGACCGTGTATCGCGAGGCGCCGGCTCTGCGCCGCGAGACGATCTTCGGACACACCTGTCGACCTTCCGGCCGCGCGCCGCGTCCTGCTGAGCAGTGACGTGGTGAGCGGGGGGAAGCTTGCTCCGAACGCCGCGGTGCGCTTGGGGACCGGGTTTAGGGCGAGTGCGGCGCCGGACAGCTCTACAAACGCTATGCGGATGGTGGGGAAGGCCGGCTCGGTACTTCGGGTGTGAATCCGGTCGTGCCAGCCAGGGGCAATCCAGGCGCGAGCCGAGACCAAATGATCGTCGTGTCCCGATGAGGTCGGCGGCTGCTTCGCACAGCTCGGCGATGCTCTCCTCCGATCCGCCCACGGGTCGCCGACGCCTCGCGCAGGCTTCGCGCAATATACCGGAATAAAAGCGGACTGCTTTAGGGAGGTGGCGTGAAACAAATGCGAAACAAAGGGTTCCGAGTCATCAGGGCAACCCCGGACCGCCGCGCACCGCTGGGTGGCGGCCATAGCGCGTGACGCCCGGCTCGCGTGCCACTTCGCGCCCCAGACACCCCCTTTGGGCAGGCTTGCGACCATAGCAGAGTACTGCTATGGTCACTCGCTGTGGTGGGTGTGTCCGGATTGTGAAATTGAAGCCCAATGGGCTAAGCATCCGTTAAAGCGGTGAACCCGCGGTAGCCACGGGGGATTCCGGAGTACGCCCGCACTATGAGTTCTGGAGGGGGAGAACCTTAATGCGTGTTCGCATGCTCGGAGCCTTCGACGTCATTGTCAACGGCGAAACAGTGGTGCCCGCGGGGGCCAAACCGCGCACCGTGCTGGCGTTGCTGGCACTGAATGCCGGCCGGGTCGTCACCGGCGAGGCCCTGATGAACGAGATCTGGGACGGTCGTCCGCCGCGCAGCGCGCGGACGACGCTGCAGACGTACATCCTTCACATCCGCAAGGTGTTCGCGCAGGTTTCGGGGATGAGCCTGCGCGAAGTCGCCTCCTGCCAACTGGCCACGCACGCCGACGGCTACCGTCTCAGCTGCGCGGCGGGTGACAGCGACCTGTTCCGCTTCGACACCCTGAGCTCCGCCGCCAGGGAGGCCATGGTCCAACGGCGCTTCGCCGAGGCCGGCCGCATGTGGCGCGGCGCGCTGGAACTGTGGTCCGGCAACGCCTTCGGCGGCATCGTGCCCGGCCCGGCGCTCCAGGCCGAGACCCGCCGTCTGGAGGAGGCGCGGCTGCAGGCGATGGGCCTGCGCATCGAGGCGGACCTCCAGGTCGGACGGGTCGACCAGGTCATCGGCGAGCTGGTCTCGCTGACCCGGCGGCACCCGTTCAACGAGTCCTTCCACGCCCAGTACATGCGGGCCCTGTCCCAGTCCGGCCGCCGGGTCGAGGCCCTGCGCGCCTACCAGGATCTGCGCAGCGTGCTGATCGACGAACTCGGTCTGGAGCCCGGCGCCGAGGTCCGCGAGGTCCACCAGGCGATCCTGGCCTCCTGACCGGCGTCCGCGCCCGGCCCCGGTCCGTTCTCAAGCGGGTCTCCAGGGCCGGGCGCGACGCTTTCGGGCATGCAGACCTCGGCCCAAACCCGCGCCGGCTCCGCCCCTGCGGCGGCGGACATGCGTGCCCGCGCCAGGGAGCACCGCCGCACCCGCGCCGAGATCCTGGCGGCGCGCGCCGAACCCGGCATCCAGCACTCCCGCGGCAAACTCACGGTCGAGGAACGCCTGGCGGCGCTGTTCGACGAAGGGTCCTGCGTCGAGGTGGAGACCCTGCGCCGACACCGCGCCTCGGGCTTCGGGCTGGAGGCCAAGCGCCCGTACGGCGACGGCGTGGTCGCCGGCTGGGGCGCGGTCGACGGACGCCGGGTGTTCTACTACGCGCACGACTTCCGGGTCTTCGGCGGCTCCCTCGGCGAGGCCCACGCCGCGAAGATCCACAAGGTGATGGACCTGGCGCTGGCGACCGGCGCGCCGCTGATCGCCCTGTGCGACGGCGCCGGGGCGCGCATCCAGGAGGGCGTGGTCGCGCTGGCCGGCTATGGCGGCATCTTCTCCCGGCACGTGCGCGGCTCCGGCGTGATCCCGCAGATCAGTGTGGTCCTGGGCCCGTGCGCCGGCGGCGCGGCGTACGCCCCGGCCCTGTGCGACTTCGTGTTCATGGTCCGCGGCGCCGGGCAGATGTACGTCACCGGCCCGGACGTGGTCCGCGCGGTGACCGGCGAGCAGGTCACGCACGAGGATCTGGGCGGCGCCGACGTCCACGCGAGGACCTCCGGCGTGGCGGCCTTCGTGCACGACGACGAGCGCGAGTGCTTCGAGGCGGTCCGCACGCTGCTGGCGTTCCTGCCCGACAACAACCACACCGCACCGCCCTGGACGCCGCCGGCGGACACCCCCGACCGCCGCTGCGAGGCGCTGCTGGACCTGGTGCCCGCGGAGCTGAACCGGGTGTACGACGTGCGCGCGGTCCTCGGCGAGGTCTTCGACGACGGCGACTACCTGGAGGTCCACGAAAGCTGGGCGCCGAACGTGGTGTGCGCCCTGGCGCGGCTGGACGGCCACCCGGTCGGCGTCCTGGCCAACCAGGCCGCGGTCCTGGCCGGCGCCCTGGACATCGCCGCCGCCCAGAAGGCGGCCCGCTTCGTCCAACTCTGCGACGCCTTCCACCTCCCGATCGTCTCGCTGGTGGACGTCCCCGGGTTCCTCCCCGGCACCGACCAGGAACGCGACGGCATCATCCGCCACGGCGCGAAGCTCCTGTACGCGTACTGCGACGCCACAGTCCCCCGCGTCCAGGTGGTCCTCCGCAAGGCCTACGGCGGCGCCTACATCGTGATGGACTCCCGCTCCATCGGCGCCGACCTCTCCTACGCCTGGCCGGTCAACGAGATCGCGGTGATGGGCGCCCAGGCGGCAGCCGACGTCCTCTTCCGCCGCGAGATAGCAGCCGCCGCCGACCCCGAAGCCGTCCGCACCCAACGTATGACGGAGTACCGCCGCCAGTTGACGCACCCCGACTACGCCGCCGAACACGGCCTCGTGGACGACGTCATCGACCCCTCGGACACCCGCCCGATCCTGATCGAAGCCCTGGCCATGCTCCGCGGCAAGTACGAACCCAACCCCGTCCGCAAACACGGCAACCCGCCGATGTGACCGGCAGCCCACGCGACCAGAAGGAGGCAGCGATGCCCGGGGGACACTTCACCGTACTGCGCGGCAACCCCACCCCAGAGGAACTGGCGGCGGCGGTCACGGTACTGCTGAGCCTGGCCGCGACCGCGCGGACAGTTGTGCGGCCGGTGTCGCGCACGACCCGCCCGCACTGGCACTCGCGGCGGCGGATCACCCACGCGCGCGGACGGCATCTGCCGGCGGCGGCGTGGACCGGGGTCGGCGGCGGGCCGTGGCCGGGGGCCGGTCGGTGAGGCGGGGCGCGGGTGGGGCGCGTGCGGCGCGGGGCGATCTGACTGAGCGAGGTGTCGGCGGGGATCCGCGGTCGGCGGGCGAGTTGTCGCGGCCGGGTATCCGCAAGGTGCTGATCGCCAATCGGGGTGAGATCGCGGTCCGGGTGGCTCGGGCGTGTCGGGATGCGGGTATGGGTTCGGTGGCGGTGTATGCCGAGCCGGATCGGGACGCGTTGCATGTGCGGGTGGCTGATGAGGCTTGGGCGTTGGGCGGGTCCACGCCTGCCGAGTCGTATCTGGTGATCGGGAAGTTGGTGAAGGCCGCGGTTGATTCCGGGGCGGACGCGGTGCATCCCGGGTATGGATTTCTTTCGGAGAACGCCGAGTTCGCGCAGGCGGTGGTGGACGCCGGTCTGACGTGGATCGGTCCGTCGGCGGCGGCGATCAGTTCGTTGGGTGACAAGGTTTCGGCGCGGCATATCGCGCAGCGTGTCGGGGCGCCGCTGGTGGCCGGTACGGCCGATCCGGTGAGCGGGTCCGACGAGGTGGTGGCGTTCGCCAAGGAGCACGGGCTGCCGGTGGCGATCAAGGCGGCGTTCGGTGGCGGTGGGCGTGGGTTGAAGGTGGCGCGCACGCTGGAGGAGATTCCGGAGCTGTTCGACTCGGCGGTGCGTGAGGCGGTCAGTGCCTTCGGTCGCGGCGAGTGCTTCGTGGAGCGCTACCTGGACCGGCCGCGGCATGTGGAGACGCAGTGCCTGGCTGACAAGCACGGCAACGTGGTCGTGGTCTCCACGCGTGACTGCTCGTTGCAGCGCCGGCACCAGAAGCTGGTGGAGGAGGCTCCCGCGCCGTATTTGAGCGAGGAGCAGACTGCTGAGCTGTACCGGGCGTCCAAGGCGATCTTGAAGGAAGCCGGGTACGTCGGGGCCGGGACCTGCGAGTTCCTGGTCGGTCAGGACGGCACCATCTCCTTCTTGGAGGTGAACACCCGTTTGCAGGTGGAGCACCCGGTCACCGAGGAAGTCACCGGTCTCGACCTGGTGCGGGAGATGTTCCGGATCGCTGATGGCGAGGAGCTGGGCTACGGCGATCCGGAGGTTCGTGGGCACTCCTTCGAGTTCCGGATCAATGGTGAGGACCCGGGTCGGAACTTCCTGCCCGCCCCCGGTGTGGTGACCACATGGCGTCCGCCGTCGGGTCCGGGCGTGCGTCTGGACTCCGGGATCGAGCAGGGTGCGGAGATCGGACAGAACTTCGACTCGCTGCTGGCGAAGCTGATCATCTCCGGCCGCGATCGGCAGCAGGCTGTGGAGCGTGCCCGCCGCGCTCTGGCCGAGTTTGAGATCGACGGGATGCCCACCGCGCTGACGTTCCACGTCGCGGTGATGGACGACCCGGCGTTCACGCCGGAAGAGGGCCCGTTCCACGTCCACACCCGCTGGATCGAGACCGAATTCGACAACACGATCCCGCCCTACGCCGGCACCCCCGGCGAGGTCGTGGGCGCCGGCGAGCGCACCACAGTCGTCGTCGAAGTCGCCGGCAAACGGCTGGAAATGACCCTCCCGATCGGCCTGACCCCCGCCGAAGCCGTCCCGGCTACCCAGCGCGCCCGCCGCATTTCCCGTCCCCGCGGCATCGCCCCGGCAGCCGGCGAAGAACTCGTCGCCCCGATGACCGGCACGGTCGTCGCGCTGCGGGTCATCGAGGGCCAAACCGTCCGGGCGGGCGAGACCGTCGTGGTCATGGAGGCGATGAAGATGGAGCAGCCGCTGCCCGCCCACCGCGACGGCGTGATCACCAAGCTCGCCGTGGTCCCGGGCGACGTCATCGCCGCCGGGGAACCGGTCTGCCGCATCGAGGAGACGCTGTGAACACCGGCTTCGCCGAACCCGAGGTCGCCGAGATCGGTGACGGGGTCCTCGCCGTCGTCCAGTACGACGGCGGCTGGTGCCTGAGCAACGCCGGCGTGATCACCGGCCCGGCCCGCACCGTCGTCGTCGACACCATGGCCACCGAACGCCGCTCCCGCCGCCTCCGCGAGATCGTCGACCGGGCCGCCGAAGCCGCAGCCACGCGAACGACCGAAGAAGGCCCCGCCCTCGCCGTCGTCAACACCCACCACCACGGCGACCACACCTTCGGCAACGCCGCCTTCGCCCCCGAAGCCACGATCATCGCCCACGAACGCACCGCCACGGCCATGGCCGAGCTGGGCCTGGCCCTGCTGGCGGTATGGCCGCGCGCCGACTGGGGCGACATCGAACTCACGCTCCCGACCACCACCTACCGCGACGCCTACCGCTTCGGCGACGACGACACCCGCACCGACGACACCCGCACCATAGAAGTCCTGCACGTAGGACCGGCCCACACCCCCGACGACTCCGTCGTCCACCTCCCCGACGACGGCATCCTCTTCGTCGGCGACGTGGTCCTCGGCGGCGCGACCCCCTTCTGCCTGATGGGCTCCGTCACGGGATCCCTGCGCGCGATCGACCGCCTCCGCGCCCTGGGCGCCGAAACAGTCGTCCCCGGCCACGGCCCGGTAGGCGGTCCCGAACTGTTCGACGTCGCCGAGGAATACCTCCACTGGCTCCAAGACCTGGCGAAGAGCGGCCGCGAACGCGAACTGGACCCGTTGGCCCTGGCCCGCACCACCGACCTCGGCCGCTTCGCCGACCTCCGCGAAACCGAACGCCTCGTCGGCAACCTCGCGCGCGTCTACGCAGAACTCGACGGAGCCCCCGAAGGCACTCCGCTGGACGTCCCCCGCATCTTCGGCGAGATGGCCGAGTACCACGGAGGCATGCCGCCCTGCCACGCATGAAGCAAGGCGGCGGCGCCAGCCTTAAGCCCCAGGCAACCGAGCCGCCAACCCGTCCAACAGCAAACTCAACCCGTACTCGAACCGCTCATCCCCGCCGCCCGTGGTGAGCGTCTCGGCATTCCCGCTCGTATGGGGGAACCGATCGGCCGGCAGCGAAGCGTAGAACTCCCGAATATCGCTCAGGAACTGCACCGCATACTCCGGAATGCTCTGCTCCGGCTTCCGGTGAGCCAGAAACAGCGCACTCTGATACGCGTCCGAAGCGATGTACAGCAGCAGCCTGTCGATGGTCCACGCGGCGGTCTGCACCGGCACCCCGCCGCTGATCATGATGTCCAGCAGCCCTTCGGCGATCCGCAGCATGTTCGGCCCGGTGGGGATCACCCCCAGCGAGACCCGCGCCACGTCGTTGTGCGCCGTGAGCACCCGGTAGATCTGCCAGGCGACCTCGTGCACCTGCTCCATCCAGCGCCCGGTCTCCGGCGCCGGGACCGTGACGTCCGCGGTGGCCGCGTCCAGCACCAGCTCGAACAGCTCGTCTTTGCCGGAGATGTGCGTGTACAAGCTGGCCGAGCCGGTCTCCAACTCCTCGCCGACGCGCCGCACGGTGACGGCGTCCAGGCCTTCGGCGACCGCGATGCGCAGCGCGGTGGCGACGATCAGGTCCTTGGACAGCGGCAGGCGCTGACGGACGGGCCGCCGCGGGCCCCGGGCGGGGCGCCACGGCGGTGCGGGCAGGTCGACGCCGTCGCTTGTGGTCACTGGGCGCTCCTCACACCGTTCGGGCGATCTCACGCTGCAGCCTACTTGACACGAACAGCGATCGCTAGTCGAATGGGAATCGTTGACAGAGCATCGATCGTCAACCGATCAGTGATCGGGACGATGGAAGCGGTCCGAAGCTCTTCCCTCAGCACCACCCATCTCGTCTCTTGAGCCGACTCGAGGTCGCAGTCATGACGTGGAACAACCCGGCCACGGCCGGTCCCCCCTACCGCTGGCGCTGGGCGGCCTTCGCCGTCGTCCTGCTGGCCTCGGTGATGGACCTGCTCGACTCGCTGGTCACCAACATCGCCGGTCCCACCATCCGGGCCGACATCGGCGGCGGGCCGGCGCTGATCCAGTGGCTCGGTGCCGGCTACACGCTGGCCATGGCCGCCGGCCTGATCACCGGCGGCCGGCTCGGCGACATCTACGGCCGCAAACCGGTCTTCATCGTCGGCGTCATCGGCTTCACCGTGGCCTCGGTGCTGTGCGCGAGCTCCTTCTCCCCGGGCATGCTGATCGGCTGCCGGGTGGCGCAGGGCCTGTTCGGCGCGGTGATGCTGCCCCAGGGCCTGGGCGTGATCAAGGCGGTTTTCCCGCCGCAGGAGCTGGCCAAGGCCTTCGGCGCCTACGGGCCGGCGATGGGCTTCTCCACCGTGCTCGGCCCGGTGATCGCCGGCACCCTGATCGACGCCAACCTGTTCGGCAGCAGCTGGCGCATGATCTTCCTGATCAACCTGCCGCTGGGCCTGGTGGCGCTCGTCGGCGCGATCAAGTACCTGCCGTCGGACCGCGACGAGCGCGCCCCGATCAAACTGGACCTGCTCGGCACCGTGCTGGCCTCGAGCGCGGCGCTGCTCGTGGTCTACCCGGTGGTGCAGGGCCGCTCGCTGGGCTGGCCGGCCTGGACCTTCGTGATGATCGCCGCCTCGGTGGTGGTCTTCGGGATCTTCGGCTGGGTGGAGACCCGCATCCACAACCGCGGCGGCGACCCGCTGGTGGTGCCCACGCTGTTCCGCAAACGGGCCTTCACCGGCGGCCTGTTCACCGGCCTGGCCTTCTTCACCGCGATCGTCGGCTTCTCGCTGGTGTTCACCGTCTTCGTGCAGATCGGTCTGGGCTACTCCCCGCTGAAGGCCGGTCTGACCACTTTGCCGCAGGCCGTCGGCAGCGTCGTCGGGTTCATCGCGGCCGGCGCGGGCCTGGCCGCCAAGCTCGGGCGGCGCATGCTGCACCTGGGCCTGGTGAGCATGACCGCCGGGGTGATCGGCACGTTCCTGACGATCCACTACGCCGGGACCGGCCTGACCCCCTACGACCTGATCCCCTCGCTGCTGTTCACCGGCATCGGCCTGGGCATGTTCCTGGCGCCGTTCTTCGACATCGTGCTGGCCGGGGTGGAGGCCGGCGAGTACGGCTCGGCCTCCGGCACGCTGAACGCGGTGCAGCAGTTCGCCGGGGCGCTCGGCATCGCGGTGGTCGGCACGGTGTTCTTCGGGGTGCTCGGCGGCCACGTCGCCTCAGCCGTGGACAGCCACGCGCCGGCCCTGCGCACGCAGCTGAGCGTGGCCGGGGTCAGCTCCGCGGACCAGGACACGATCCTGGCGAACCTGCACACCTGCGAGCAGGACCGGGCCACGGCCAGCGACCCGGCCGCCGTCCCGGCCTCCTGCGCCGTCCTGAACACCGCGGTCGGCAAGGCCTCCGCCGAGCACGGCCCGGAGGTCGGCCAGGCCGTCGGCACCACCGCGGTCAAGGCCGCCAAGGCGGGCTTCAGCTCGGCGGTGCAGGAGACGATCTGGACGGTCGTCGGGCTGCTCGCCGCGGCGTTCGTCCTCGGATTCGCCCTGCCGATGAAGGCCGCGCAGCAGGGTGACTGGGCCAACCAGGACTGGGGCGGCCAAGACGACGGCGACGGCGGCGCGGGCTGGGGCGGCCAGGGCGGCGGGGACGGCGCGGACGGCGAGAACGCCGGAGCCGGAGCTGGAACCGGCACTGGAACCGGCGCCGACGGCAAAGCCGTCCCCGGCCAGTCGGCCAACGAATGGCAGCAGTATTCGGGCACGCAGAACACGGCGGACTGAGCACCGTCCACCGGAAAACGAACAGGAGTCCACGAACATGGCGACCATGTCGAAGGCCATTGTCTTCACCGAATACGGCGATCCCGACGTGCTGCGGCTCCTCGAGGTCCCGACCCCCGAGCCGGGTCCGGGGCAGGTCAGGGTCCGGATGAAGGCCGCCGGCGTGCAGCCGGCGGACACCCGCAGCCGCAGCGGCGCGTGGCAGGCCTGGATGCCGGTGCGCTTCCCGGCGCGCCTGGGCAACGAGGGCGCGGGCGTCATCGACGCGGTCGGGCCCGGCGTCGCCGGGTTCGCCGTCGGCGACGAGGTCCTGGGCCCGGCCGCCGGAGCGTACGCCGAGAGCGTGCTGTTCCAGGCCGACCAGATCGCGGCCAAGCCGGCGATCATGCCCTGGATCGAGGCCGGCGCGCTGTCCGCCTCGGGCCAGACCGCGCACACCGCCCTGGAGGACCTGGGGGTCGCCGCCGGCGACACCGTTCTGATCCACGCCGCCGCCGGCGGAGTGGGACACATCGCGGTGCAGCTGGCGCGGCTCCGGGGCGCTTTGGTCGTGGCGACAGCCAGTCCGGAGAACCACGAGTTCCTGCGGTCTTTGGGCGCCCTGCCGGTCGCTTACGGCCCGGGTCTGGTGGACCGGATCAAGGAGGTCGCCCCGGCCGGCGTCGACGCCGCGCTGGACGGCGCCGGCGGGGAGGCGTTGGAGGTGTCGCTGGAGGTGGTCGGCAAGCGCGACCGCATCGGCACCATCGCCGACCAGGGCGGAGCGGCCCGGCTCGGATTGCGCTCGATCGGCACCCGGCGCTCGGCCGACCGGCTCGGGGAGCTGCTCCGGCTCTACTCCGAGGGGCAGCTGCGGGTCGCGGTGTGGAAGGAGTTCCCGCTGGCGCAGGCCGCCGCGGCGCACCGGGAGAGCGAGCGCGGGCACCTGCGCGGCAAGATCGTACTGACGATGTAGCGCTGCGCGGATCAGAACTCTGAGAGTGTCGGAGTTTCCGGGCATATCAGAGCGCTGATTATGCCGGAACTTCGAGTGCGTCAGACCTCTGACTGTGTCCGAACCTGAGGCGGCGCCACCGACCAGCTCGGTGGCGCCGCTTCGCGCGCGCCCGGCGTCACCCCGGCGCGGACACCCGGGCGGCCACGTCCGCGAACGCCCGGTCGTGGTACAGCAGCGGGGCGCCGGCGAAGGACTCCGCGCGCCGTACCAAGCCCAGCAGAACGGTGTGGTCCCCGGCCGCGAACCGGTCGGCGACCCGGCACTCCAGCACCGCCAGCGAGTCCGGCAGCACCGGGGTCCCGAACACCCGGACCGGCAGGTCCGCGAACTTGTCGCCGCCCTTGCGCGCGAAGCGCCGGGCCAGCTCCTCCTGGCCGCCGTGCAGGATGTGCACCGCGTACGTCGTGGCGACGGCGAACGCCTCGGCGCAGGAGGCCGCCCGGTCCAGACACACCAGGACCATCGGCGGGTCCAGCGACACCGAGGTGAACGAGGTCGCGGTGAAGCCGTGGCAGCGGCCCGCCGCGTCGCGGGTGGTGACCACGGCCACGCCGCTGGCCCACCGGCTCATCGCGGCGCGGAACGCCGCGCCGTCCTGGCCGCGTGCCACGGTCCCGGTCATCGCGCGGCCGCGGTCCGCTCGGCCACGGTCCGGTTGTCGTGCTCCACCCAGCGGCTGGCGGTCAGCAGCCGGCCGTCCGCGCCGCGCACCAGCACGTCGCGCACCGGGCAGCTGGGACCGACCGTCAGCCCGTCGACCCGGGTGGTCAGGACCAGCGTGTAGAAGTCCGCCTGCACCGCTGAGTCGTCGAGCTCGTCGAGCTCGTCGATGGCCAGCATGGTGAACATGTGCCGGCGCTGGACGGGGTCCTCGGCATAGCGCTCGTGGAACTCGTTCAGCTCCCGCACGATCGCCTCGCGGCCGATCGCCGGGTCGCGGCCTGGGGTGTGCCGGAAGACCCCGTCGGGGGTGAACGTGTCCGCGTACTCCTCGAACTTCCCCTCGTCCAGGGCGTGCATCTGACGGGCTTGGTGCTGCTGCACCTCCGCGTACAGCGCGGCTTGCGACCAGTGGTCGGCCATCGTCATTCCCTCCCGTGCCGGGTCCAGTGGGCCGGGTCCACCGTGCCCGCGGTGCCTGGAGACCGGCTCGAAGCCGGGCGGAGCACGCGTCGGGCGCACCGCGGGACGCACCGCCGGGCGCACCGCCGGACTCGATCGCCCCTCCAGGCCGCTTCCAGCAGCCGCGCCGAGGCTGGAGACCCAAGACCCCCAGGGAGGAACCATGCTGAATCAGACCGCGCTGGTCACCGGCGCGACCCAGGGCATCGGCCTGGCCGTGGCGCGGCGGCTCGGCGCGCTGGGCGCCCCGGTGTTCGTCTGCGGCCGCGACGGCGAGCGCCTGGCCGCCGCGATCGACGAGCTGCGCCGGGCCGGGGCCAAGGCCGACGGCCTGGTCGCCGACGTGCGCGACCCGGCTCAGATCGACGCGCTGGTGGCCGCCGCGGTGGCCGCGTCCGGACCGATCGGCGTCCTGGTGAACAACGCCGGGCGGCCCGGCGGCGGCGACATCGGGTCGGTCGCGGACGACGTCTGGGACGACGTCATCGCCACCAACCTCACCAGCGTCTTCCGGGTGACCAAGCGGGTTCTCGCCGACGGCGGCATGCGGGAGCTGCCCACGGCCCGGATCATCAACATCGCCTCCACCGGCGGCAAGCAGGGCGTCGTGCACGCCAGCCCGTACAGCGCCTCCAAGCACGGGGTCGTCGGCTTCACCAAGGCCCTCGGGCTGGAGCTGGCCCGCACCGGCATCACGGTGAACGCCGTGTGCCCCGGCTTCGTCGAGACCCCGATGGCCGCCGCGGTGCGCGAGTACTACGCCGGCGTGTGGGACACGACCGTCGAACAGGCCTTCTCCCGGATCACCGAGCGGGTCCCGCTGGGGCGCTACGTCACGCCCGAGGAAGTCGCCGGCATGGTCGCCTACCTCGTCTCCGAGGACGCCGCACCGGTCACCGCGCAGGCGCTGAACGTCTGCGGCGGCCTGGGCAACTACTGAGCCGGACGGGAATCCTCATGACTGATCGCAAAACCGCGCTGATCACCGGCTCCACCTCGGGCATCGGCCTGGCGGTGGCCCGCCGCCTGGCCGCCGAGGGCTGGCGGGTGGCGCTGAACTCGGCGCGCTCGGCCGAGGCCGGCGCCGAACTGGCCGCCGAGCTGCCCGAGGCCGTCTACCTGCGGGCCGACCTGGCCGCCCCCGGCGAGCCCGAACGGCTCGTCGCCGAGGCCGCCGAGGCGCTGGGCGGGCTGGACCTGCTGGTCAACAACGCCGGCCGCACGCAGCGGGTGGCGCACGCCGACCTGGAGGGCGCGCCCCTGTCGCTGTGGCGGGACGTGTTCGAGCTCAACGTCTTCGCCGCCTGGGCCGCGACCGTGGCCGCGGTGCCGTATCTGCGCGGCAGCGGCGGCAGCATCATCAACGTGTCCTCGGTCGCCGGCGAGCGCCCGGCCGGCAGCAGCGTGCCCTACGCGGCCAGCAAGGCGGCGCTGGCCCACCTGACCCGGCTGCTGGCCAACGCGCTCGGCCCGGACATCCGGGTCAACGCGGTCGCGCCGGGGCTCATCGACACGCCCTGGACCGCCGAGATGACCGACATCCGCGAGCACGTCGAGGCCGCGGTCCCGCTGCGCCGCCTCGGCACCCCCGAGGACGTCGCCGACGCCGTCTGGGGTCTGATCGGCTCCGGCTACACCACCGGCCAGGTGCTGCTCGCCGACGGCGGCGCCCACCTCATCTAGATCCAGCGCCGCTCCCGACCGGGGTGGGAAGAAAGGTTCTGCCATGCATCTGGGCGTCAACCTCCTGCACCACGGCGCCGTCCCGCTGGCGCGCGCCGCCGAGGACGCCGGCTACCGCATCGTCCTCGCGCCCGAGGGCTACCGCTCCGACGCGCCGAGCGTCCTGGGCGCGGTGGCCGGCGCCACCGACGGGATCCTGCTGGCCTCCGGTGTCATGCAGATCCCGGCCCGGCCGGCGATCCTGACCGCGCTGACCGCGATGACGCTGCACACGCTGTCCGGCGGCCGGTTCCGGCTGGGGCTGGGCGTGTCCAACCCCGACATCTCCGAGTCCTGGTACGGGGTGCCCTTCGACCGGCCGCTGAGCCGCACGGCGCAGTACGTCCGGGTGGTCCGGGCGGCGATCAGCGGGGAGGGTATGGCTGCCGCGACCGATCCGGAGCGCACCGACGGCACCGGCGCGGTACGGCTGCCGCTGGCTCCGGCGGCACCCGGCGCCGTACCGGTCTACCTGGCCGCCGGCGGCCCGGGCAACCTGCGGCTCACCGGCCGCGTCGCCGACGGCTGGATCGGCATGTTCTCCTCACCGGAGCAGACCACCGCCTCCATCGCCGCGATCGACGCCGGCGCCGCGGCCGCGGACCGCGACATCGCGGGGTTCGACTACCTGGTGTGCGCACCGGCCTTCGTGCACGACGACCCGGCGCTCGCCGCCGACCGCCTGCGCGGGCACTACGCACACCTGCTCACCGTCGGCGGCCCCGGCCGCAACATCTACGTACGGCTGGCGCGCGGCATGGGCTACGGCGCGGAGCTCGACGCTCTGTACAAGTACGTCGCGGCAGGCGATCGTGTGGCGGCGGCCAAGGCGGTCCCGCAGGGATTCATCGACGCCACCGCACTGATCGGGCCACCCAGCCGCATCGCCGAACGCCTCGCCGCCTACCGCGAAGCCGGAGCCACCACGGTCAGCGCCATGGTGTCCTCCGCCGACGCCGACACCACCGAACGCATCGCCACGATCCGCGCCATCGGCAAGGCCTGGCACGCCTAGCCGCGCGACACCGAAGCAACGCAACCGTGATCGGCCCCCGGAATCCCGAATTCCGAGGGCCGATCACGGTTCCGCGCTGCCTTGGCGCTCGACGGCGAGGCTGCCTGTCTGGCTGGGCACTGCCGTGCCCCGGCTGCGCGCCTGTTCGCTCGGCAGGCCGCTCCTGCGCCTGGCTGCGAGATTTGGTTGCTGGTCGCTTGGTTGTCGGGGCTTGGTTTGCTGCTTGGTTGGGCTTGGTTGGGCTTGGTTGGGCTTGGTTGGGCTTGGTTGGGCTTGGTTGGGCTTGGTTGGGCTTGGTTGAGCTTGGTTGCTTGGTTGCTTGGTTGCTTGGTTGCTTGGTTGCTTGGCGTGTTCGGCTGTCGGCCTGTGGCCCTTCTCAGCCCGCCACCACCGACCGCACCGGCTGGTACCCGACCATCTCCGGTCCGCCCTCGGCCAGCGCCAGAATCTGCTCCCGCATCGCGGCGCTGCGCGGGTCGGCGCGGAAGCCGTCGAGGTAGGCCTTCTCGTTCGTCCAGCGCGCGTAGTTGAACACCCGCTTGCCGTCCAGGCTGATGTGGTAGTTCGCGGACACGAAGCCCGGGAGGTGCCGGACCCACTGGCGCACGTCCTCGGCCATCGCCTCGATCAGTTCGCGCGCCTTGTCCGCGTCGGCCACCGGGATCACGACGGTGGCCACGAAGTCGTCCTCGCCGTTCGTCACCGCGCACCTGCCTTCTTCACGAGGGCCGCGCCGTAGGCCGCGGCCGCGGGATGCTGCTTCAGCACGATGTGGCTGGAGCCGACGTTGAGGTCGCGCCAGAACCGTTGCAGCGCCGAGGTCTCGGCCATCGCCGAGGTGCCCGAGGCGCGTACCAGCCGGTCGATCGCGGCCGGCAGCAGCTCGGCGGCCAGCGCGCAGTCCCGGGTGGCGCGCGCGACCTCGTCGGGGGAGTGCTCGCCGCGCTCGGCAGCCGAAGCCACCCGGTCCAGCAACGCCGCGGCGGCCTCGATCTCACCGTCGACCCGGCCGATCAGCGCGGCGGCGTCGTCGGCGAGCGGCGCGGGCTTGGCGGCCAGCGAGGCGGTGTGCGCGTTCAGCGCGGCGCGCGCGGCACCCAGCAGCGGCGCCGCGAATGTCAGACCATTGATGGAGCGCAGCGGAGCCCGATAGGCCGGCGCCGCGTCCGGTCCCTGCCCGGCGAGCAGCGCCTCGCGGGTGACGGTGAAGTCAGCGGCGACACGCACGTCCCGAACCGTGACCGTGTTGCTCCCGGTTCCCCGCATCCCGACGCTGAACCAGCTCTCGGTGATCGTGTAAGCCGAGCGCGGGACAGCGAAGAACCGCGCGTGCGGCTTCGCCCCCTCATCACCCTCGGCCATCGCGCACAGCAGAGCCCAGTCCGAGGACGTCACACCACTGACATAAGGCCAGGCACCACTGAGCCGCCACCCGTCACCCTCGCGAGCAGCCTTCCCAGCAGGCATCAGCGCCCCGACGACGACCGGATCCGGCCCGTCACCCCACACCGCCTCCTGCGCGGAATCCGCCAGGAACGCGGCCATCCGCCCCAGACTCGCGGTGAGCGAAGCGAACCACGCGGTGGAGGCACATCCGAGACCGACCGCGGCGACGGCCTCGACCAGGCCGCGATAGTCCGGCGCGGCGTCCGGCGCGACGCCGCCCCCGAAACGCGAGGGAACGTAGAAGCGCGCGAAGCCGGCCTCGACGACCGCCGCGACCACCTCCGGCGCCAGGTCCCGAGCCGCTTCGGTCTCGGCGGAATGCTCAGCGGCCAAGACCGCGACCTTCTCGGCCGCTGCCGGCAGGCGAGCTGGATCGGACGGCCGGGGCGGCGGTGATTGCGGAGGATGGGTGACCACGTCGCACTCCTTGCAGGTCTTGGCGGAGCCGGGTTCTTGGTGAACCAGCCTCGCGCCCGGTGCTGGAACGGCGCTCGACAGCGGCTAGGGGCCCACGTCCCCGACCGGCCGCAGCAAAGCGGCGAGGGCGAAGTGGCGCAGCAAAGCGACCACAGCGAAGCGGCCACAGCAACGGCGGGACGCTCGGCCGCCACGCACCCGGCCGAGCGTCCCGCCGCACCGCGCCACGAATCAGGAAGCGAACTTCGCCGCGTGCTCCAACGTCGCCCGACTGTTCGCCCCCAGCGCCTCGCGCATGTGCGCCCGCGCCGCCGCGACCGTCGTCCCCGCGCCGAGCACCCGCTCCAGTGCGTCCGGACGCAGCGTGAACGTGTGCCGTGAGGTGGCGCGCGTCCGCGCTCCGCCGTCCAGCGGCGCGATGGTCCACAGGCCCGCGTGCCCGAGCAGGATCTCCGGCGTCTTCTCCTGCTTGTACGCCAGTCGCGAGGCGTCGACGCGGATCCGCGTGGACGCCGTGTGGTGCCGGTCGCCGTCCGGCGTCACCGTGGTCAGCGCCAGGTGCTGCGCGCCGTCCTCGCTGATGGTCAGCACCGATTCCTCGACGTGCGGCAGCCGCTCGTGCCACAGGTCGCCGCGGTCGAGGAACTCGTACACCGCCGCCGGCGGGGCGTCGATGTCGAAGACGTCCTCGAAGGAGTCCACGAGCGCGCCGCCGGCCTCGTGCGCGGCGTCCAGCGCGGCCAGCCGTGCGAGCTGGCCGAGCTCGGCGGTGCTGTTGCGGTCCAGGGCCGCGGTGATCCACCGCGCGGACTGCTCGCTGCCGTCGACGGTCGTGAACTCGTGGACCAGCGTGACGTCGCTGGCCTCGGCGCCGCGTTCCTCGACGTGCCAGCTCCCTGACATCGACGCGATCGGCGGTGTGCTGTGCTCCTGCCGGAACGTGATCAGCCGGCTGCCCGGGTCCAGTTCGCGGCGCGAGGACCAGGACACGACCTGGCCGTTCACCGTGGCCCACAACCGGAAGCGCTCGAAGGTGACGCCGCCGGCCACCGGGCCGTGCTCCAGCGGGTCGACGAACACCGTGGGCTCGAAGACCGCCGGCCAGTTGCCGGCGGCGGCCAGCAGCCCGTAGACGGTCTGGGCCGGTGCCGAGGCCCGGATCGTGTGCGTGGTGCGCACCGGCGTGCCCGGGCCCGGGCCGCCGGAGGCGTCGGCGCCGCTCACCGGTCCGCCCCCGGAGTCGCCGCGGCTGCCGCGGCCGACACGGCCGGCACGGCTGCCGCCTCGCTGTTCACCAGGTCCAGGACCGAGCGCGGGGTGCGCAGGCCGGAGACCGCGTCGTCGGGGATCCTCACCTCGCGGGTCTGCTCGATCTTGGCCGCCATCTCCAGCAGCGCCAGCGAGTCGTAGCCGAGCTCGTCGAAGCCGCGGTCGGCGATGTCGCCGGCCAGGTCGATCCCCTCCTCGGCGCCGGCGCACTCCAGCAGGATGTCGCGCAGCTCCTGCAAGGTCATCTCGTGTGTGGTCATGGCGTTCCTCCCCTTGGTCAGTCCGTGGTTGGTCAGTGGTGGCTCAGGGCCGTCGGCGGCGCGGAGAGGACCAGAGCGCTGTTGAAGCCGCCCCGCCCCCGGGCCAGGATCAGGACATTGCGAAGCCGGGCCGGCCGGGCCTGGCGGACCAGGTCGAGCCGGTACTGCCGATCAGGGGCGTCGGTGGGACCGGACGGCGGGATCAGGCCGGCCCGGATCGCCAGCAGCGCGGTGGCCACGTCCAGCGGACCGCCGCCGGCGCACAGCCGGCCGGTCAGCGTCTTGGGCACGGTCACCGGCACGCCGTGCGGCCCGAACACCGCGGCCAGCGCCGCGGCCTCGGACGCGTCAGCCGCCGGGTTTCCGGCGCCGTCGGCGAACACCGCGTCCACCTCGCACGGCTCCAGCCCGGCGTCGGCCAGAGCGCCGCGGATCGCGCGCTCCAACGTCGGCGGCCGGTCCGATCCCGGCGCCGGATCGAAACTCGCGCGGTACCCGGAGACCGCGCCGTAGACCTGCTTGGCGCCGCGCGCGGCGGCGGACTCGGCGTCCTCCAGTACCAGGACGGCCCCGCCCTCGCCCGGCACGTGCCCGCGGGCCCGCGGCGAGAACGGCAGGTACGCCGCGCCGACGCCCCGAGCGGTGTCGCCCGGCGCGTGCTGGCTGGCGAACCCCCACGGGTCCAGCGCCGAGTCCAGCCCGCCGGTCAGCACCAGCGAGGTGCCCCGCCGCACACCGCGCCGCGCGTAGCCGATCGCGTCCAGCCCGCCGGCCTGGTCGGCGACCAGGGCGGCGCTGGGCCCGCGCAGCGCGTGCCGGATCGAGATCTGGCCGGTGTTGCACGCGTAGAACCAGGCGAAGGACTCGTACACGCTGACGAAACCAGGGCCCTTGGACCACAGCTTGCGGAACTCCCGGTGCGTGAACTCGAAGCCGCCCTGGCCGTTGGACAGCACGACGCCCATGCGGAATTCCTCGTCGGAAGCCGCCGTCGTATCGGCACCGGCGTCCAGGAGCGCCTGCTGCGCGGCGTGCAGCGCCAGCCGGGTCACGCGGTCGGTCTGCGGCAGCAGCCGTGACGGGACCCGCCGGGCGTCATCGAACCCTGCGACCGTCCCGGCCAGCAGGCTCGGATAGGCGCTGTCCTGAAGGCCTTCCAACTCCACGATCCCGCTGCGGCCCTCGACCGTGGCCGTCCAGTGCGCCGCCAGGTCCAGGCCGGTCGGCGCGGCGATCCCGATGCCGGTGATCACCGGATGGGCCGTACGGGGCGCGCCGGCCGCGGCGTCCAGAAAGGCGTCGGCGGCATCGGCGGTGGTGGCGCCGGCGTTCATCAGGGTACTCATCACGCCGCCTCGGGCACGCTCTTGAGCACCATCGCGCTCTGGAACCCGCCGAAGCCGCTGCCCACCGACAGCACCGTGTCCAGTCGCCGCTCCCGCGCCACGACCGGCACGTAGTCCAGGTCGCACTCGGGGTCGGCCTCGTGCAGGTTCGCCGTCGGCGGTACCAGGTCGTGCCGCATCGCCAGCAGCGAGGCGGCGATCTCCAGCGAGCCGATCGCGCCCAGGGAGTGCCCGATCATCGACTTGATGGAGCTGACCGGGGTGGCGTAGGCGTGCTCGCCCAGACTCCGCTTGAACGCCGCGGTCTCGTGGCGGTCGTTCTGCTTGGTGCCCGAGCCGTGCGCGTTGATGTAGTCGATCTCGCCGCCCCCGGTCCGGGCCTCGGCCAGCGCCTGCCGGATCGCCTCGGCCATCTCCCGGCCGTCGGGCCGCAGACCGGTCATGTGGTAGGCGTTGCAGCGGGTCGCGAAGCCGGCGATCTCGCCGTAGACGGTCGCGCCGCGGGCCCGGGCGTGTTCGTACTCCTCCAGCACGAACACCGCCGCGCCCTCGGCCAGTACGAAGCCGTCACGGGTGCGGTCGAACGGCCGGCTGGCGGTGTCCGGCTCGCCGTTGCGCGAGGTGGTGGCCCGGATCGCGTCGAAGCAGGCCACGACGATCGGCGAGACCGGGGCGTCGGCCGCGCCGGTGATCACCACCTCGCAGGTCCCCTCGGCGATCAGGTCGGCGGCGTGCCCGACCGAGTCCAGGCCCGAGGTGCAGCCGTCGGAGACCAGCAGCGCCGGGCCCTCGGCGCCGACCGTCCAGGCCGTCTCGGCGGCCATCGCGCTGGGCGTCAGGTAGTCGGCCATGTGCGGCGTCAGGTGCCCCAGATCCGGGACCCAGCTGCGGCCGCTGTCCGAGAGCACCAGGTACTCGCGTTCCAGACTGCTGGCCGCGCCGACCGCGCTGCCCAGGACCACGCCGGTGCGCTCGGGGACGAGGTCCGCACGGTCCAAGCCGCTGTCCTGCAACGCCGCCTCGGCGCAGACCACGGCCAATTGCGCGGCCCGGTCCAGACGCCGTACCTGCCGCGGGCTGAGCCCTTCGGCGGCCGGGTCGAAGTCGCACTCCCCGGCCACCTGGGACCGGTAGGGCGCGGGGTCGAAGAAGGTGATGCGCCGGGTGGCGGTACGCCCGCCGGACAGGAGATCCCAGAACTCCTTCACGCCGGGACTGCCCGGCGCGCGCACCCCGATTCCGGTGATGACGGCTCGTCGTGTCATTGCCTGCCTCCCGAGGAGTCCACATGCCGCGGGAGCCGGCTCCCGCGGCCTTCAGGATCCGGGCCCGGGCTGGAGCCGGGCTCGAACACCGGTATCGGTGGGCTGGACGTTCGGACGAGGCGGTTCGGACGAGGCGGTTCGGATGACGCGGTTCGGGCGCGCCGGTGCCGGACACCGGCGGGATCGCGGGGTGTCCGGCCCGGCGGTCACAGACCCCAGCTGACGATCCGCGTGGGGTGGATCCGGATGATCGGGCCGCCGATCGCCGGGAACTCCGGGTCCTCCAGCGCCTCGGCGCGGCCCCGGATCTCGCAGGCGCGCACCCGCCAGGGGTTGGCCGAGGCGATGTCGTCGATCACCAGCGACACCCGGTCGTTGAGGCGCACGTTGCGGAACTTCTTGCTGGCGGTCATGTTCATGCCGCCGATGTCGATCGTGCCCAGCCGGGTGTTGACCCGGAAGCCGACCGGGCTGTTCTGCGGCGAGCCGTCCGGGCGGATGGTGGCCAACCGGCCCAGCCGCTGGGTCGCGAGGTAGGCCAGCTGGCTCTCGGTGAAAGGCTCGGTGTCCGGCATGGCAGGCTCCTACGAGGGGTTCGGGGCCGCGGGGCGCGGCCGGCGGTCAGCCCCGCCGCACCGTCACCCGGCGCACCACGAGGCGCACGCCCTGCCCCAGCGACTTCTCGGCGAACATCCCCAGCCCCACGGCCAGCTGACGCGGGGTGCACACCGCGGCCGGCCGGCCGTTGTCGCGGGTCAGGGCGCTGTCGTCCGGCATCCGTTCGCCGATGCGGTCGACTGTCAGTACATTGCTTCCGTTCAGGATCCACCTTACGGTGCCGGCGCTCGCGTCGTAGGCGACGACACAGGTATGGGAGCGCCCCGGCTGGGTGACGGCGACCGGAACCGTGTAGGTGAACGCCGCGTGCGGCGCGTCCGGGGCGCCGAGGCGTTCGTAGACGGCGAACACCCGGCCGCCGGTGACCATGAAGTCGAACACCATGCCGGTCTCCCGGTCCGTGGTGATCAGCGCGGCGGCGGCGACCGCGGGGTCGTCGGCGGCCGCGCCGATCCGCTCCAGGCCGAAGGGCGTCACCGACATCTGGGTCTCCAGCACCAGCCAGGTGCCCGGGACGGCGTCGAAACCGGGGAAGTCCGCCTTCGAGGTGCGCGCCGCCAACGCCGCCCAGCGCACGTGCACCGGCTGGTCCCCGGCGTCGGCGAACCGGGGCTCGCCGGTCGCCGGATCGGTGTGCGGCGGCGCGACGTGCAGCCCGAGGGGGGAGACGAGAACGGCTCCGTCGCCGGCGGGCAGACCGGCAGCCGGCCGGACCTGCCAGAGCGCGCCGGGACCCGCGGCGGCGAAGCCTTTGTGGAAGTCGTCGTGGAACACCGGTGAAGCGGTCCGCGCCGCCTCCAGCCCGGTCGGATCGTGCTGGGACATCGGTACCCCGCCTTAGCAGCCGGTGGTGCGGATCAGGACTCTTACGGTTCCGGCAGCGGCGCCGGACTCTTTCGACGGCTCAGGCTTGCGGGCTGGAGGCGGCAGCCGGGGCAGCGGCTGGGGCAGCGGCCGGGGCGCCGGGCTTCCAGGCGGTCCGGGCAAGCCAGCTGTCCAGCGTCGACAGCTCCGGGAACCGCTCGCGCAGCGCCGGGATGTCCGCGCTGTATCCGATGCGGTTGAGCCAGCCGTATGCCTCGACCTGCCAGTGGCTCTGGTTGACCAGGTCGTCCGGCGCGATGGCCTCGTACCGGGCGCTCAGTCCGGTGTGCCGGGCGAAGGCCTCGGCGATCTCCGCGCCGGTCAGCTCGTCGCCGGCCAGCTCCAGATGGTGCCCGACGGCGTCTTCGGGCCCTTCGTCGAAGACCTGCGCGGCGAACACGCCGATGTCGGCCGCGGCGATCATCTGGAGCTTCACGCCGTCCGCCAGCCCTCGCCGGTAGACCAGCCCGCCGTCCTCCAGGATCGGCGGATACATGTCGGTGTTCAGGTTCTCCATGAAGTACGCCGGACGAAGGAACGTGGCCGGAAGCCCGTGCTCCAGCACGCGTTCCTCGACCCGGAGCTTCGCCTCGCGCCAGTGCAGACCCTCGGGCCGCGTGGCGCCGCCGACCGAGCTGTGGACGTAGTGGCGTACGCCGCCGTTGTGCGCGGCGATGTCGGCGACGAGCTTGCCGTGCCGTTCCTCGCCGGGCACTCCGGCCGGGCCGAGCGGCGTCTGCACGCTGAACACGCCGTAGACCCCGTACATCGCGCGGTGGATGCTGTCGGCGTCGTCGAGGTCGCCGACGTACAGCGTCGCGCCCAGCCCGGCCAGGTCCACCGCTTGCGCCTTGGCCGGATCCCGGACGAAGGCGCGGACCTGCCACCCCCGCTTGAGCAGCTGCCGGGCGGTGGATCCGCCCTGTTTCCCGGTCGCGCCGAGCACCAGGATCTCGTGCCGCGTCTTGTCGGCATGCCGGACCGTCATGGCCCGCACCTCCTTGTCCGGTTCGGTGTCGTGGGCGTTTCAGCCGACTGTCGTGCTGGTCAGCGTGGTGCCGGTGGGCAGGAAGCAGGCGAAGGGACGCTGCGTTCCGTCCAGGTCGGTGCGTTCCCAGGAGAAGGACGGCTCCGACAGGTTCGAGCCCTCCTGGAGCAGCGACTCGGTGCCGGCCGAGCCGGAGAGCAGCAGAAGGCTGAGATTCGGGAACTGGAAGGGGGCCGAGGCCTGGAACGGGCCGTCGGCCTCGACCGTGACGGTGTCGCCGAGCACTGAGACGCTCGGGTCGGTGACGCCCGAGCCGCCGCTGAGCTTCCAGGTCAACAGGATCGAGCCGGCCGGGAGGCGGAACCGGAAGGTCACGTCCACGACGCGCTCGTTGATGGCCGGGTTCGGCGTGATCGTCGGGAAGGTGACGCCGGCGACGTAGGGCTGGTGCGCGCCGACCTGGTCCGGCGCCTGACCGGTGAACGTCAGGCTGTACTGGACGTTCGTGCTGCCGCCGGGGTAGGTCACGAAGCACGTGTACGCGGAGGTCCCGACGGTGGACGTGCCCGGCTTGGCGGCGTCGGCCCAGCCCGGGGTGCGGGCCGAGTGCGCGCCGGCGCCGGCCGAGCCGAGCGCGGTGGCCGTGGCCACGGCCAGGGCGGCCACCGCGGTGCGCTGGCCGCGGCGCCGTTTCGTCCCGGCGTCCGTATCAGTGCTCGAACCCATCGATGCCTCCGTGTGTCGTGGGGAAAACAAGGTCTGCATGGCCAGGGCGACGATGCCCGCACGGTCTGGAAGGTGGCTGGAACACGGCTCGAGATCCGCACTCGAGTACTGCTCCACCGGGGTTCGAGCGCACGGCGAGCCGGGCGGTCCACGGTGCGTCTCATGGCCTTTAGCAGCGCGGCCGAAGCCGCCGACCCGATCGCCGCGTCCTGGCGCGTGGTGTTCCGGGACGATTTCCGAGCCGGTTCTGCCCTCGCCCCGGGGTCCTGGCGGCTGCGGCCGGCCGGTGCCGGGCTCCCCGACGGCGACGGCGTCGTGAGCACGGGGTCCGCAGGGCTCGTGGTCGTGCCCGCGCACACCGACCCGGACACCGGCGAGCCGGCCTTCAGCCCGACCGACGGCCCGCTCGGCGAGATGGACCACCTGCGCTGGGCGGCCTTCGCCGACGTCCCGCCGCCGGACGCGGCCGGCCGGACCGAGGTGTCGGCGACGATCTCGGCCCAGGGCTTCGGCCTGGACCGGCATCCGTACGGCGATTCCGTGCCGGACCCGCACCGCGAGCTCAAATGCGGCGCGGCCGTGCTGATCTGCGTGGACCGGCCGACCGGGATCGTGCTCGACTTCATCGTCACCGACCGCTGCGTCTTCGCGGTCTATGAGCGCCTGGCGTTCCCAGGTACGGACTGGGCCGGATTCTCTTACGCCGTACCGGTTCTGGATCGCGAGCCCGGCGACCATCACGACCTCGCGATCCTCTACGACGCCCCGGCCGGCACCGCGCGCTGGTCCGTCGGCGGCGAGCAGGTCCTGGCCGTGGACGAGCTCGGGCTGCGGCTGCCGGGAGAGCAGGCCGCACGGTTCGCCAAGCGTGACAACGGGCTCCGTGCCCAGATCGCGGTGCCCGCTCAGTTCTCCTTCGGCCTGGGCGTTTTCACCGACCAGGTGTGGGGGCAGGGCGTCCGGCTCGCAGTGCAGCAGTTCACCATTCGCCAAGCCACCACCGGATAGGGAGGAACGCCATGGGCGTCACCGTCTTCACCGAAGAGGAACTGGAATACCTGGCCTCGCAGCGCCTCGGCCGCCTGGCCACGATGCAGAACAACGGCTCGCTGCAGAACAACCCGGTCGTCTACTGGTACAACGCCGAGCTGCAGACCATCGACATCGGCGGCCGCGCGATGGCCACCACCCAGAAGTTCCGCAACGTCCGGGCCAACGGCAAGGCCTCCTTCGTCGTGGACGACATCGTCTCCCGGCGGCCCTGGCGGGTGCGCGGCATCGAGATCCGCGGCCTGGCCGAGGCCCTGGTGGACCAGCCGGTCCCGCCGGATCTGGAGTTCCTCAGCCCCGAGCTGATCCGCATCCACCCGGCGCGCCTGTTCACCTGGGGCATCGACGAGGAGCACCTGGCGATGGTCCGGCGCAGCGTCGAAGCCGGAGCGGGGGCCCGGTGACCGCGACGGACGGACGCCTGGGGCAGCTCGCCTCCCGGATCGACGGCATCTGGGCCGACGGCTTGGCCCGCGACCGGATCCGCGAGCGCGGCCTGGCCTCCCTGGTCGCGCGCCGCTCGGTCACCGGCGCGGTCCTCGGCGCGGCCGGCCTGCTGCCGGCGCTGAAAGCGGGAGCCTACCGGGAGCAGATCGCCGGCCTGGCCGGGCACGAGCCCGCCGAGATCGTCCTGGACCTGCTCGCCACCGACGCCCAAGAAGCCTGCGACGTCGTGCTGCCGGCGTTCACCGCCGGGCCCGGACAGACCGGCATGGTCGCGGTCGAGCTGGATTACGGGACGGCGGCGGAGACCGGAGCCGAGACGGAAGCCGGCACCGCAGCCGACACCGGAGCGGACGCTGAAGCCGATACCGAAGCCGACACCGAGACCGCCGCGCACCACATCGGCCAGACCGTCCGCCGGTTCACCACCGCGGTCGCCCGCCCCAACCTCCTGGTGACGATCCCCGCGACCCCCGCGGGCCTGACCGCGGCCACCGCGGCGCTCGCCGACGGAATCAGCATCCTGATCGGCCCGGTCGCCGACCCGGCCGCCCACGGCGCGGCCGTCGAGGCGTACGTGGCCGGACTGGACAAGGCGCGCGCAGCCGGACACGACCTGAGCAAGCTCCCCGGCGCGATCGGCTTCGCCCTGAGCCACACCGACACCGAAGTCGACAAACGCCTCTGGGCCATCGCCACCGACCGCTCGGCCTCCTTCCGCGGCCGCACCGCAGTGGCCCTGGCCCGCACCACCTTCGCAGCCCACGAAGAAACCCTCCGCGCCGAGCGCTGGAAACCGCTGGCAGCCGCCGGCGCCCGCCCGCCACTCCTGCTGTGGTCAGCCACCCGAGCCCGCGACCCCTACTACTCCGAGACTCTCTACGTCGACACCCTGGTAGCCCCCGGCGTCGCCACCGCGATGACCGAAGCCACGATGGGCATCGTCGCCGAATCCGACCCCATCACCGACGACACCCTGCACGGCGCACACCTGAAGAACGCCGAGCAAACCCTCGCCGACCTCCGCGACGTCGGCATCGACTTCGACGACGTCGCCACCGCCCTGCGCACCGCAGCCGCACGCCGCTCCCGCATCGCCTGGCACGCGGTACGAGACGCGGCCGCCACCGCGCTGCACCAGACCGCCGGAGTCTGACCACGACACCGGGCAGAGACCGGAAGTGGGGCGCGCGCCGCTGACGGCGCGCGCCCCAATTGCCGTGCACGTACGTGATCTCGCGTCAGCACATGGTGGAGAGCTCATGGTCGATGGCGTCGATCGTGCCACCGCCATGCGCTACGCCATCAGCGCCCGACGAATCCTCGACGACACGCTTGCCCAAGCAGCGGATCCGAACCACCACTCGTCCGACGGTTCGTCTCACCGTTAGATGCGCAAACTAGAGGGCCTCTCAGAGAGGAGCGCGTACCTTCTTCAAAGCGCGGATCTGCTGCCAGGTCGAGACCCGAATCAGCTTGTCGGGGTAGTCGTCCTCCGCGATCGCCAGGGCGGCCGGTTTTCTGTCGGCTTGTGTCCGGCGCGAAGACCCGGGCCAGCGCCAGTATCGGCGTTTTCGACCAGGACAGGCTGGAAGCGCGGGCGATCCGGGACGCACGGCGCGTTCGATCGGGAGGAAATATCTCACGGTTCTTCGACGCCTGCGAACGGGCCAGCAACGCCAGCCAAGACAGGAGGTTCACGAAGATCCGGTAAAGCAAATCGACGGCCGCAGACCTCGATAATGCTGCGAGATACCTCGACGTCAGGCCCATTGGTCGAGTTTCCGACCTTGACAGTCACACCAGCGACGTATTCATGGGTCCTGACTCATGGAGGTCAGCGCCCGGGGCCGATGACAACATCCCGAATCGTGAGTATGACAGGGAGAGGGCCCTGGAGGAGGAGAACTCTGCTGCGGGTCCGCGAAAGAGGTTGCGGGGGGAAAAAGATGAGCGCGATTCGTGATGGTAGGCCACCGGACGCGCCGGCCGAAGACCGGGGAGCATTCCTCGCGGCGGGTCGATACACCCAGGACCGCGACGGCGATCTGGCAGCCGCGCGGCAGCGTTTCGAGGCGGCGTATCAGATGGCCGCGGATGCGGGGGATGTTCGGGCGATGGCCGTCGCCGTGTTGGGGATCGGTGGTCTGTGGGTCCATGAGGACCGGACGGCGGCGGGCTGGGCATCGCTCCAGACGCGTCTGCGAGGTGCTTTGGCGCAGGTCGATCCGCAGTCCGTACTCGGCGTCCGTCTCAGGGCACGGCTGGCCGCCGAGTCCGACTACCGCCACGGCGGGCACGCCGAGATCCTCGCGGTGCTCGACGAGGCGCGGAAGCTGCTGGATCCCGAGGCGCGCGCCGAGGTGCTGAACCTGGCCCACCACTGTCTGCTGGGTCCCGGCCAGGGCCCGCTGCGGCGGGAACTGGCCGACGAGCTCGTGCGGGAGGCCGTCGCCTCCGGGCGGCGCAGCCATCTGCTGATGGGCCTGCTGTGGCAGACGGTCGATCTGTTCCTCGACGGCGACCCGCACGCTCGGCGGCGGCTCGGCGAGCTGCGCGACCACACGGCCCGTGACGACCATCTCGCGGTCGGGTTCGTGGTGAGCGCGATCGACGTGATGCTCGCCCTTCGCGAAGGGGACTTCGACCGGGCCGAAAAGCTGGCGGCCCTCTGCCACGAGCGCGGGACAGCGGCTGGCGACGTCGACGCCACCGCGTGGTACTGCGCGCAGCTGGTCGCGATCCGGTGGTACCAGGGCCGGCTGCCCGAGCTGCTTCCGCTGATGGAGGATCTGGTCCACTCCCCGTCGCTGAGCGTCGTGGACAACGCGTGTTCGGCGGCGCTGGCCGTGGCCGCGGCGATGACCGGAGACCGTCGGAGGGCGGTCGGCCTGCTGTCCGCGCTCCGTGGCTGCGATCGCGAGGACCTGCCGCGGTCCAGCAGCTGGTTGGTGACGATGACCGGCATCGTGGAGGCCGCGCACCTGCTGGGGGACGCCGAGACCGCGTCGCGGGCCTATGAGATGCTGGCGCCGTTCGGCAACCTGCCAGCGATAGTCAGCCTCGGGGTGGCCTGTTTCGGATCGGTCCACCAGGCCTTGGGCCTCGCGTCCCTGACAGCCGGCGACGTCGACAGAGCTGTGGACCACTTGCGCGAAGCGGTTCAGCAGAACCTCGGGTTGGAGCACTGGCCCGCCGCTGCGATTTCCCGCGCACGCTATGCGCAGGCACTCGCTCTCCGCGCACAGCCGCAGGATGCCCCTGTCGTTCAGCTCGAACTCGCCGCCGCCGACCAGGAGGCCACCGCCCTCGGCGTCGCATTGCCGGGCGGCGTCGCGAGCAAACCAGGACCCTTGCAGGCCGTGTGCGTGCGAGCGGGCCGCTCTTGGCACCTCGCCTTGGGGCCGCGTACGGCCGTCGTCAAGGACAGTGTCGGGATGCTGCACCTGGCGGTGCTGATCGCCAATCCCGGGCAGGAAATCCGCGCTCTCGACCTGGTCGCGGGGGTGTCCGCGCTGAGCGGCACAGCGGGTGCCTCGGTGCGTGACGAAGCGGTGAACCTGTCAGCGCAGTCCGTTCTCGATCCTATGGCGGTCAAGCAGTACCGCCGACGGCTCTTGGAGCTGTCGGGGGAGATGGACGAGCTGGAACGCCGGGGCGACGACGAGTCCGTGTCGGCCTCGCGGGTCGAGCGCGACTGGCTGGTCGCCGAGCTGGCCGACGCGACAGGGATCGGCAGCCGTCCGCGACGGTTCGTCCAGAGCGGCGAGCGGGCCCGGGTCGCGGCGACCAAAGCGATCCGCCGAGCCGTCGCCCATGTCACCGAAGTCGACGCTGTGATCGGCGAACACCTGGCGACTGCCGTGCGGACCGGCACGTCCTGCTCCTACCGGCTTTGAAGCGAACGGTGTTCCTTACCCCTCGGCGGGGTACGGGAACACCGTTCATTTTCTGACGGCCCTCCGAGGGCCGTCGTCTTGCCTCAGCCGGCGGGACGGCTCCAGAGCTGCGACGAGTTACTGTCGCAGAACCGCAGCTCCATCGGCAGGCCGTCCGGGAATCCCGGCGTGGCGATGCAATGGCTGGCGGTGCCGGCGACGAACGACACCAAAAGGTTGTTCGTGATGCCGAAGCCCCACTTCTCGTTGGAGATCGAGTTGCACGTCCACTGCTGGATCGGCGTGCCGTTGACGGCCCCGCCGCGGGCGTCGAGGCACAGCTGGCTGTTCCGGTTGACCAGGTGGACGGCCGTCGAGGAGATCCCCGTGACCGTCCACTGCTGGGCGCGGCTGCCGTTGCAGGTCATCTGCACGACCGCGTCCCCCTGGAGCAGCGAGCCGTTGACCGGCTGCAGGCACTTGCCGTTCTGGGAGCTCACGAGTTTGACGATCGGGTCCTCGGCGTGGGCCGGGGCCGAGGCCGCCAGACCGCTGGCGGCGATCGCGGCGACGAGGGCCAGCGCGGCGTGACGGTGCTTGATCATGTCAGTCCCTTCTCAAGGTTGATGCTTGGCGGGGTAGGTGGCCACTGCCACCACAGCTGCGCCTCGGAGCCGTTGCAGCGGTAGATCTGCATGGCGAGCCCGGGGGTGTTCTGCGCGCCGGGAACGTCGAGGCAGTGGGTGCTGGTCCCGGAAACCCGGGAGATCAGCGGCGGAACGTCGTCTGACGGGACGTCTGGGTATTCCCAGTTCTCGTTGCTGATGCCGTTGCACACCCACTGCTGAACCGGGGTGCCGTTGACAGCGCTCCCTCTGGCGTCGAGGCACAGCCCGCTGTAGCTGTTCTTGTAGTGGCCGATGGTCCCGCCGACGGGATACTCGAACCAGGTCTGGGCGGGGCTGCCGTCGCACGGCTCCTGGACGATCGCTGCCCCCGCTGCGGTCGATTCCCCGACCGGTTGGAGGCATTGGTTGGTCCCGAAGTTGGAGATCGTCAGCGGTCCGCTGGTCGAAGCGTGTGCGACAGTCGCCGCCCCAAAAACACCGGACGCGACGGCCGCGAAGCCGGCGGCGAATATGGCATTGCGGAGGCGTTTCATGGGCTGGTCACGGACTTTCTCCCCTCGAAGATTGACGTGTCGTCTTGAGGGCGTTCCATGCCGTTCCTCAGCTGTTCCGCGCCGTTCCGCGAGCGGCGAGGCCTTCGATGAGTGCGGCGGCAGGCGGCGCCGTCCCGGCCTCCCAGATCCCGGTGAAGCCGACCTGTTCGGCGAAGTACCGGTCGTGGCTGACCATCACCGCTGTGCCGATGAACTCGCGGAGCGCTTCCCCAACGACGTTCAGGGACTCGAACGCCAGATCGTTCGTCGGCTCGTCGAGCAGCAGCCGGCGGAGCTCCCCGGCGCTGAGGTCGCACAGCGGCGCCGACCACTCGTGCGGGCCGAACATGTAGCCGGTGAGCAACCTCTCGGCCTCGTCCTCGTGGTCGGATGTGCTGACCTGGTGCGGCGCCGGGGGTCGGTTCGTGTTCACGGGATGGGCCGGGCTGGGGCCGCCGAGGCGGTTTTCAGGGGGTGTAGCCGTAGGAGGGGTCGACGCCGGCGACGAGCGGATGGACCTGGAACGACGCGCAGGCCGGGCCGTCGGTCAAGCTGGGGGTCCCGACCGGGATCCGCGTCGGGTTCCCGCCGGCGGGCGGTATGACGTCGAACTCCGCGACCAAGGCGCACTTGCCACCGGCATCGGTACTGTTCTGCCACTCGATCCCCGCCGAGGCGTACCCGCCCGGGGCGAGGTCGACCGACGGGATCGCAGTGAGCTGCGGCCCGGCCCATCCTGAGAGCGTGTGGGCGGCCGTGGTCGTGGTCGTTCCCTCGTCGAGGCCGCTCACCCGCGGGTACCCGGAGACACGGCACGGCGCCGAACCCGTGTTCTGGAAGACAAGCAGGCCGATGATGTGGCCGGTCCGGCCGGTCCATGGGCTGTGGGTGACGGCCAGGACACCCGGCGCGCAGGTCGCGGGCGAGGTCGACGATGGCGACGACGGCGGCGGCGCGGCGCTCCGCGTGCTCGTCGTCGCAGTCGTGGTGGGAGCGTTGGGGCTGGTCGCCGCCGATGAGGACGGCGACGAACGCGGTGTCGACGGTTGTGTCGGGCTCGCAGTGCTTGAGCTCGTACTGCTTGGCGTACCCGCGCTGCTAGGCGTTCCCGCGCCGCTGGGCGTGGCCGTGGTTCCGGGCCTGAGCTCACTCCGGTCGTGGCGCCCGGAGCCGCTCGCGGCGAAGGCGACGCCGCCCACCGCGACCGTCCCGGCCAGGGCCAGGGTGGCCGCGACCGCCGTGCGGCGCCGCCGGACGTCGCCACGGGCCCGCACGGCCGCGGCACTGGGCGGCGTGAGCCGCCCGGCCAGATCCCGGGCGCCGGACCGAGCCGTGTCGAAGAGGTCATTCATGGCCGTGCATCTCCTTCCGTATCGATTCCTGCGACCGGCCGACGGGATCGTCGATGGTCAAATGCCCGGACAGCCGGTGCCGTCCCCGGTGCAGCCGGGCTTTGACGGTCCCCTGCGCGACGCCGGTTTCGGCGGCGACGTCCTCCACCGTGAGCCCGACGATGTGGTGCAAGACGATCGCCCGCCGCTCAGCCTCCGGGATCTTGCGCAGCGCGGCGATGATCGCCACGTAGTCCGGGCTGACTTCGGGCTCGTCGCCCGGCGGCCCGTGCAGGCGGTGGGCCGTGAGCCTGGTCGTGGCTTTGCGCCACACGCTGACCCGGTGCCGGAAGGCGACCGTACGCACCCAGCCCTCCGGGTCCGCATACCCGCCGACCTTGCCCCAGTGCTGCCACGCCTTGGCGAACGCCTCCTGCACGATGTCCTCGGCGTCGGCCAGGTTCCCCGTCCACGCATGGACATAACTGGTCACCCGACGCACGCTGGCCAAATAGAAGTCATCAAAGCTCTGTGAGTCCCGCATGTGCCCCCCGAAGGCCAGCGACGGCGCGACCGCCGATCGGCCCGCCAAATACTGGTCACGCAACAGCGGCCAGACGGGTTGCCGCCAACAACCGGCCCAGTACCCGCCCGTCAGCAATGGACCCCGGCAACCAATCCAGAGTTTGTTTGTGAGCACCCGGGCCAGGACTCCTCGGCCGGCCGCAGGAACACCCCTACCTCGCTCGCAACTACGACGCCTTGCGAGTGGAGCGTCGACATGAATCCTCAGAAGGCAGCCGGGTGGTTCCGGCCGACGAGCGGCCTTGGCGCCAATGCGGCGCGCAGTGCCGGGACGAGGGCGTGCCGGGCCTGGGAGGGAGTCAGGGCGGCGGGCGTCGGCAGTGGGTTGATGTAGCGGGTGTAGATGAGGCCGCCGAGGATGGTCACTGCCGCGGTGGCGCGGGCGGTGGCGTCGCGGCCGCCGAGAAATTCAACGAGGCGGGTGAGTAGCTCGGTTTCCAGGTACTCACCGATCGCCTGCGCGGCTTCGTCGCCTTGGTCGGTGAGGCGGCGGAAGTCAGGGTCTTCCCACAGGTCGGTCACCGCGTCGATCAGCCGGTCGGCGAGGGTGGCGGGGTCCGCGTCGAGGACTGCGCCGGTCGTCAGTGCCTCGGCGCATTGGACCTGCATGACGTGCGCGAACAGGCCCTTCTTCGAGCCGAAGTGATAGGCGATCAGCGCTGCGTCGACTCCGGCGGCTGCGGCGACTGCACGCAGGGTGGTGCGCCGGTATCCGTTTTCCAGGAACAGCGGGCGCGCCGCGGAGATGATCGACTCGCGAGTCGGCGGCTTGCCCCGGGGGCGTCCTCGAGTGCGGGCGGGCGCAGTCACACGGTTATTCATCAGCGTTGAGCCTGCGGTCTCCAGGTCGGCACAGTCAAGGGCGTTGCAAGTAGCGCACTCGACCGACCACAGGAGGCGAACCCGATGTACATCCGGCTGTCGCCAAACGCCCGGGCGTTTCTCGCGCGTCCCGCCACGGCTACCTTCACCACCCTTCGACCCGACGGGACTCCGCACGTCACCCCCGTCCGCTTCACCGCGGACATGAATGTCGGCCGAGCCCGGGTCACGACTCGAGCAGCGGCGCGCAAGGCCCGGAACGTGGCAGTCAACGCTCGAGTCGTGCTGTGTCAGGTCGACGGCGCCCGGTGGATGTCGCTCGAAGGCCGGGCCCGCCTCACCGACGATCCGTCAGACCTCGCCGAGGCCGTGCGCCGCTACGCCATGCGCTACGGCATGGCCCCGCCGGCGCCTCCGGACCTGGTCCTCATCGAGATCACCGTTGATCGTGTCCTGGGTCTCAACCTCTGAAAGCCCTGATTTCTCTGTCGAAGGTGAAGTGACATCGCCATGCCCCTGCTTCCCGTCCTGGACTCCGCCATCCACTACCGCGAGTCCGGCGATCCCAACGGCCTGCCGTTCGTGTTCCTGCACGGCAACCCCACTTCCTCCCACCTATGGCGAGACGTCCTGCCTCGAGTGGCCGCACCCGGCCGTCGCCTGCTGGCTCCCGACCTGATCGGTATGGGCGCCTCCGGCAAGCCCGACCTCGCCTACTCCTTCGACGACCACGCTCGCTACCTCGACGCCTGGTTCGACGCGCTCGGCGTGGACGAGGCGGTCCTCGTCGGCCACGACTGGGGCGGCGCGCTCGCCTTCGACCGTGCGGCCCGCCTGCCCGAGCGCGTCCGTGGCCTCGCCTTCGCCGAGACCATTGTCAAACCGCTCGTCGGCGACGAGTTCCCGGTGGCGGGCCGGGAGTTGTTCGAGCAGTTGCGTATGCCGGGCGTGGGAGAGGAGATGGTCCTGGAGAAGTCGTTGTTCATCGAAGGAGTCCAGGGCACCCTCGCCACTCCGCTAGACCCCGCCGACCTCGACGTCTACCGCCGGCCCTTCCCCACGCCGGAAAGCCGCCGCCCGATCTTGGCCTGGACGCGCATGATGCCGTTGGACGGCGAGCCCGCGGACGTCGTCGCGCGTGTCGAGCGCTACGACCGTTGGCTGGCCACGAGTCCAGAGGTACCGAAACTGCTCGTCGCGTTCGAACCCGGTCCCGGCGCGATGACCGATGCCGGAGCGGTGGCCTGGTGCGAGGCCAACATCGCAGGGCTGGAGGTCTCCCGGCACGGGGTCGCCGGCCACCACTGCCCGGAGGACCGCCCTGAGGAGATGGCGGCGGCGATCAACGCTTGGGCGCGAAGGAACTCTCTATAGCGTCTGCGGATGGCTCGCCGCTCTGTTCCCCAAGCGGCGCAGCATCGCTTGTGCTGCGACGCGGCGCGGTGAAGGCGCACACGAGAGCGGCCGCTGCCAAGATCGCGGCGATGACGCCCATCGCGGTGGTGAAACCGGACATGAACGCGCCGCGCACCGCTGCCGCCAGCGGTGCTCCGTGGACCCCCAGGCGTGAGGCGGCTTCCAGTCCGGCCGCAGCCGAGTGGTGTACCGCAGCAGCCGCCTGAGCCGGTAGTCGGCTCACGTCAGCGGGGAGCGCGGACCGGTAATGGCTGGAGAACACCGAGCCCATCAGCGCGATCCCCACGGCCGAACCGACTTCGCGAGTGGTGTCGTTCATCGCCGAAGCCACACCCTGGCTGTCGGGTCCGAGGGATTCCACAATCGCGCTCGTTCCGGTGGAACTGGTCAAGCCGATGCCGACACCTGCCAGCACCAGTGCGCCCAGAAACACTAGGTAGCCGCTGTCGACATGCAGCATGGTGAGCCAGAACATTCCCCCTGCCAGGCACAGCAGTCCGGCAGGCATGACGGTCCTGACGCCCAGCCGCTCCGCGAGGCGTGGCGTGAGCACGGATGTCGGCAAGACCACCGCCGCCACTGGTACCAGAGCGATGGCGCTCTTCAGCGGGCTGTAGCTCAAGATCAGCTGAAGGAACTGCAGACCCACGAAGAAGAACCCGAAGACCGCCATGAACTGTGTCAGGATCGCCAGAGTCCCCGCCCGGAAGCCGCGGAGCTTGAACAGACGTGGATCGAGAAGCGGATGACGCGTACGCAATCCCATGGGCACGTAGGCGGCAAGGCCGAGAACCGCCACCGCGAACGCGGCCACGACTTCCGGCCGGGTCCAGCCACTCTCGTTGCCCTCAACGATTCCGTAGACCAGTGCCCCGATAGCCACCGCCGTGGTGACCGACCCGCCGTAGTCGAACCGCTGCCGCTCAGAACTTCGTGTCTCCGGCGCCAGCGCCCATGCCGCGACAGCACACACCACGGCGGTCGCAGAACTGGCCCAGAAGATCGACGTCCAACTGAACCGCTCGAGCAGGCCGCCGGCGACGAGCATGCCGATGATCGCGCCGGCTGCCGCGAACCCCGACCAGATCGCCACCCCGCGGTCCTTTTTCTCCGGGGGGAACACCGCAGTGATCGTCGACAACGTTCCCGGCATGATCATCGCCGCTCCTATGCCCATCACCACGCGGCTCACGATCAGATCCGAGGTCGTGGGAGAGTACGCCGCGAACACCGCCGCCGTGCCGAAGACGAGGTTTCCGGCGATCAACACCTTGCGACGTCCTATTCGGTCGCCGAGGGCGCCCAGCGGCAGGACGAGCGCGGCCAATGCCACGGTGTATCCGTCCGCTATCCAGGTCAGTGCGGAATTGGTGGCTCCGAGCTCCACGGCGAGATTCGGCAGGGCCAGGTTCAACGCCGAGACCGATGCGACCACCAGTACCAGCGACAGGCACATGGCGAAGAGCACGCCGCTCTGGCCGTTCCGGCCCGCTCCGGCTGCTGGCTCGCCGCCGACATCACTGATCTCCATGCGCACATCTTAACTGATGAACTCATCAAATAAGATAGGCCGATCAGTCTTTGGATCCGTCAGGTCTCCACGAAATCACGCGGCTCACGGTGCAGGCAGAGGCAGAGGCAGAGGCAGAGGCCGGGAGGCAATCTCGCGTGCTTCTTCCGCAGGGAGCCCAAGCATGCGCAGAAGGAGTTCGGCGACGGATTCCCCTGTGGGGGCGCTGGGCGGCGGCGGTTCGCTGAACTGGTATTCCACCAGTCCGATGAGGGCGCCGCCGATGGCGAACAGGGTGGCTTGCGGGTCGCTCAGCTCGAAGCGTCCGGAGGCTGCGGCTCGTTCCAGGTCGCGCAGCGCGCGGGGTGCCAGGCCGCTGTTTCTGTTGAGCTGGCCGAGGCCGTGGCGGCGCAGGATCTGCATAAGCTGCGGGGCGGATTCGACCATGAGGACGGTCAGCCTGACGCTGGCTGCGAAGACCTCCGCGGGGTCTTCGATGTCCGCGGTGAGCGCGTCCACGGTGCGCCCGTACTCCTCCAGGGAATCGGTCAAGGCGGCTTCGAACAGTTCGGCCTTGGTGGAGAAGTGGTTGTAGAACGTGCCGAAGCCGACGTCCGCCTGCTCCGCGATCCGCTGGATACTGATGTCAGTGCCTGTGGACTGCGCGAGAATCTCGCGTGCAGCCCCGATGAGCGCGCTGCGTGTGGCGGCACGCCGACGATCGTGCCGGTTGGCAGGGGGGTCTGCGGGCTGCGTCATCCCGCCATCGTAGCCAGGGCCGGGCTGCGAGATCGTTCGGCGGGACCATGGGAGGAGTGGACAGCCTGGCCGAGACGGCCGCGGTGGCGTCGGCAGCCCGTTATGCGGATTGCCCTATCAGCTCGGCCGGCCGGCTTCGGGTATTCCGGTGTGGTCAGTCTCCGATGACCGCCAAGCGGCTGCTCATGAGCTCGGCGGCCTCCCGGAGCGCTGTCACGACGTCGTCGAGTCTGCGGTCGGGGACCCGATGCTCCAGCGCGGCGATGCTCACGGCGGCGACCACCTCGCCGGAGGCTCCTCGGACGGGCGCGGCGATACCGAGAATGTCGGTGTCCAGTTCTCCCCGGCTGACGCTGTAGCCGTCGCGGCGGATTTTCGCGAGCCGTTCCATGAGCGTCTCGACGTCAGTGATCGTGCGGGCGGTGAACCGCTGGAGCCGCTGGCCGGCCAGTTCCTGGCGGCACTGCTGCTCGGGCAACCAGGCGAGAAGTGCCAGGGCGGAAGCTCCCGCGTTGGCCGGAAGCACGCTGCCGCGCTCATAGGAGATCCGCACTGGCTGCTGTGCCTCGCAGCGTTCGATGCAGACCGCCGCGCTGCCGGAGCGGCGGGTCAGCAGTACGGTCTCGCCGACCTCGGCGCACAGGTCGTTCATGACCGGAAGCGCGATCTCCGATAGGCCGTAGCCGCGTCGTGCCAGGCGTGCCAGCTCCAAGATGCGGACACCGAGCCGGAATCCACCGGCGGGGTCCTCTTCGAGAAAGCCGCTCGCAACCAGGCTCTGCAGGTACCGGTATGCCGTCGAACGGGCGGCACCCAATGCTGTGGCCACTTCTTGGCCCGACACCGACAGCCTGCTTTCCGAGAACAGCCCCAGGATGTCCAGCGCCCGATCGGCGGTGGAGTTGCGCTCCCGGTACTGGCTCGCTCCAACCGTTGCCGACTCTTGTCCTGTCATGCAGGACATCCTACGAGGCGAGACAGTATCTCTGCAGGCATCAGGCAACCGGCCGATACGCCGCACCACCGTCGGTCAGCAGTCGCTCGGCCTCTGCGTAGATCTCCTCGGGTGACCGGCCGAAGTCGATGGATTTGCGGAACGGCTGCCGCACGTCGCGGTCGATGCGCAGATAGACCTCGTTCCGGTTGCCCTCGGGGTCGAAGAAGTAGATGCCCAGCGCGTTGCCGTGAGTCACCTCCTGCTGGACAGTCACCCCCTCGGTCTCGAACCGGTGGTGGAAGTTCCGCAGGTCATCGAGCGACTGGACGCGCCACGAGATCTGGTGCTGCTGTTTGACGCCTATGGGCGCGGTGCGACCGGACTGGAGAACGAGCTCGTGGTGCTCCTGCTCGGGACGCGCGCTGAGGAACACGATCCCGAGCTCGTCGTCCGCGTCGGTCACCGACAATCCCATGACGTGCTCGTAGAAACGCCGCATCGTCGCCAGGTCGTAGACCCACAGCCCGGTGTGTCCCAATCCCGTGATCGCCATACCGCCACTCCCTCGCTGTCTCGTTTTGCAGGACATGTATCCTGACTAATGAATCGATTGTATGGTCAGGCGCCGAAACGGCACCAGAGGGAGAGGGCTGCGAGCATGCGCCTTGCGACTTTGCGGACGGATGAGGGGACCCGGGCGGCACGGCGCGAGGAGGGCTTCTACGCCGTCCTGCCGCATGCCAGCGTCGGTGCTCTGCTCAGTTCGGACGACTGGCTTCAAGCTGCCGCGGCGGAGGAAACGGGACGCGTGGCGGTGGCTGAAGCGGACTTCGCACCCGTGGTTCCGCACCCCAACAAGATCATCTGCCTGGGGCTCAACTACGCCACCCACATCAAGGAGATGGGGCGCGACACACCCCGTTACCCGACGCTGTTCGCGAAGTACGACGGCGCATTGATCGGCGCCCACGACCCGGTTGTGCTGCCTGTGGTGAGCGACACCGTGGACTGGGAAGCAGAGCTCGCCGTGGTGATCGGCAGGTCCGCCCGCCACGTCGCCGAGTCCGAGGCTCTCGAATACGTCGCCGGCTACACCGTGGCCAACGACGTCACGGTGCGCGAGTACCAGCGGCGTACCCGGGAGTTCCTGGCAGGCAAGACCTTCGAGGCGACCACTCCGCTGGGACCTGAGTTGGTCACCGCCGACGAGTTCGGGGGCAGGGAACCGGATCTGGAGATCCTGTGCGAGGTGGACGGGGAGGTGATGCAGCGCTCGCGCACGTCGGATCTGCTGTTCGGCGTCCCCGACATCGTGGCGTACGTGAGCGGAATCATCACTTTGCTGCCGGGCGATGTGATTCTCACCGGCACGCCGGGCGGCGTCGGGGACGGCCGCGATCCCAAGGTCTACCTCGCGCCGGGGCAGGTTCTGCGCACTGTCATCGAATGTCTCGGTGAGACGCGCAATCGCTGCCTCCGCGAATCCGGTGTGTAGGCAGGCCAAGCCGGTTGCAGGACAGCAGCAGAACCCTGATCAACACCTGACCTTAAACGGCAAGCTAAGAGCGGTGTCAACCCTGTCCAGGGCTATGGACGAAGTGCTTGATCTCCTGGAATTCCGCCAGTCCGCGGGGACCATTGAGTCTGCCGATGCCGCTCTGTTTGAAGCCGCCTTCTTCGAACTGGTCGTGGATGACTGCCCAGTCGTTGATCCACACGGTGCCGACGTCCAATTGGCGGCCTACCCGCAGGGGGCGGTCGACGTCTCGGCTCCACACTGAGGCTGCGAGTCCGTATTCGGTGGCGTTCGCGCGGGTGACGGCATCGCTCTCGTGGTCGAACACTTCGAAGGTGGCGGTCGGGCCGAACACCTCCTGGTGGATGAGCGGGGCGGAGACGTCATCGATCTCCACCAGGCTGGGACGCAGGTAGGCGTCGTTTCCGTCGGTGACCAGCCCGCCGCGCAGGAGAATGCTTCCCCAGGCGGAGGACGCGGCGACGATGGCGTCGATACGCAGGGCCTGGGTCCGGTCGATGACCGGGCCCATGGCGGATTCGTGATCCTGATCCGGACCGACCGGGACGGCTTCGAGGGCTGCTGTGAGCCGGGCGCGCAGTTCGTCGGCTACCGACCGCTGGGCGAGGATGCGGCTGCCAGCCATGCAGAACTGGCCGGAGAAGGTGGTGACGGCCGCGGTCAGCACGGGGACGGCGGCGTCCAGGTCCGCGTCGTCGAAGACGATCATCGGGGTCTTTCCGCCGAGTTCGAGGGAGCATCCCTTCACGTGCCGCGCGGCCTCGGCCATGATGGTCCGGCCGACGGCGGTGGAGCCGGTGTAGCTGACGACGTCGGTTCCCGGATCGGTGACCAGCAGGCGGGCACCGTCGTCGCCTGATTCGGTGAAGGCGTTGACAGCGCCGGCGGGCAGGGCGGTGGTCTCGGCGATGATTTCGTAGAGCAGGCCGTTGGTCAGCGCCGTCTGGGCGGGCATTTTCATGGCCACGGTGCAGCCTGCGGCGAGGGCGGGTGCGAAGGATCGCACGGCCAGGATGACCGGTGAGTTCCACGGGACGATGACGGCGGCGACCCCGGCGGGCTGGTGGATCGTCATGGAGTAGCTGGACGGGCTGGTTTCGGCAGCGCGGCCGGTGTCGGTCAGGGCCAGCGCCGCGTTGTAGCGCAGCTTGGGGATGGCGGCGTCGACTTCCATGGCTGCCTCGGCTCGGCGTTTACCGTTCTCGCGCGAGAGCAGATCGACCAGTTCGTCGCGGCGTTGTGCCATCCGGTCGGCCATTTCCGATAAGGCGCGTGCCCTCAACCGCCGATCGCGGGCCCACGTTCCGGCGCGAAAAGTGCGGCGCGCGGCGTCGATGGCGTTGCGAGCACTGGCGGCTCCGTCGTCGGCGTACGTGCCGATGGGCATTCCGGTAGCCGGTGAACTGGTGGTGCCGGCGGTGGGCGCGTCGGACCATCGGCCGTCGATGAAGTTGCGGGCATGCGGCAGGCTCATCGGCTCTCTCCTCGTGCTGCTGTGGGCGGGTCGAAGCGGATCACCGGTTTCACCGTTTTTCCCGACCTGGCATCGGTCACGGCCTGCTGGAGCTGGTCCTCGGTGTAGAAGCGGATGAGCTTCTCGTAGGGCAGCCGGCCTTGGCGAGCCAGGTCGATCAGAGCGGGGATGAACGTGATGCGGTCGCTGCCGCCCTCGGCGACACCGCGGATGGTGCGGCCGTCGATCAGGGCATTGACGTTGAAGGCGGCCCAACTCCCGGCGGGCGGGGCGCCGACGACCGCGACTGTTCCGTGGGCGGCTATCGCCGTGGCGGCCAGTTCCAGCAGGGAAGGGACGCCGGTGGTCTCCACGACGTGGGTCACTCCGGCGGACCCGGCGATTTCGGCCAGACGCGAGGGCAGGTCCTCTGTACGGCTGTTGACAGTATGGGTGGCGCCGAGTTCCGCGGCCTGAACCAGCCGCTCGTGCACGACGTCGACCGCGATGATGGCGCGAGCTGGAGTAAGCCGCGCCGCCATGACGGCCGAGAGTCCCACCGCGCCAGCGCCGAAGACCGCAACGATGTCGCCATAGCGGGGTCGCAGAATGTTCAATACCGTTCCGGCGCCGGTCTGGATGCCGCACCCGACGGGTGCCAGCAGAGCGAGTTCGTCATCGTCGGCCGCATCGACACGGACCACGCTTTGCGCAGAGACGACCGCGTGTCGGGCCAAGGAGGACTGCCCGAAGAACATGCCGCCCAGCGCGGTTCCCTCAACCGAATGGATGGGGGTGGTGCCGTCCGGACGGGCAGCGGAGAAGTTCAGCGGGAAGTACGTGGCACAGCGGGTCGGCCGACCAGTACGGCAGGCATCGCAATGTCCGCAGGAGTTGAAGGAGAGCACGACGCGGTCGCCGCGTGCGATACCGGCCACGTCGGCGCCCACAGCCTCAACGACGCCTGCGCCTTCGTGGCCGAGGACCGCGGGAAGCGGAGTGGGAAGCCGTTCGGCCAATACTGAAAGGTCCGTGTGGCACAGACCGGTTGCCACAAGGCGAACGAGAACTTCGCCAGGTCCCGGATCATCCAGGACGGCGCGCTCCCACTGGAAAGTGTCCTGACCGGAACGGGCTACCGCGACGGTGGTGGATATGGGCAACTGCTTTTCCTTTCGTGCGGGGGGGCAAACAGAACACGCAGGGCCGGCGCCTACCCGGCGGGTGCCGTCGCGGTCACCGGATGGTTCTGCCTAGCGCGGCGACAGCTGCCGGAAGGCCACCCGGCCCGATGACGGCCGCGATGTAGCGATCAGGTCTGATCAATACGAATCGGTTGCGTGCCGTATCGAGTGCCTGCTCCAGGCGGCCGTCGGCATCGGCGACGGCCGTACGAGGGCCTGTCGTCGGAGGGAGCCTGTCGTCGAGGAACACGTCGATCCGCGTGGCGTCCGCCATGATGTCCGGCCAGTCCGCGCCGTCGAACTGGCGCCAGGCAGCCTCGGGGACGTCCACCCCGAGCACCGCGAACGACGGGCCGAGGATGTCGTCGAGAAGCCGTGGGCGAAGCCCTGGCGGTATTAGGACGAGTGGCTGCGGAAGTTGGGTCCCGGTCAACGGATGCGAGCCGGTGACCAGCCCCGCTTCGAACCGGGCCCGCGGCCTGAACCGCATCTCGGTGAGATAGCGCCGTCCCTGAGGCAGCGCCAATAGCGCGCGGGTCGCCAGGTCTCGCACCAGAGCGCGCCGCCGGTCGGTGGTCATCACGATGGATCCGAGCCGCTCGGAATAGCGGACCATCGCGGTGGCGTGCGGACGTCGCTCGACTTCATAAGTACGCAGCAGGGCCTCGCGAGCACGCCCGCGCACCACCTGCTCGATCTTCCACGCGAGGTTCGCGGCGTCCCGGATTCCGGAGTTGAGCCCCTGGCCGGCGAACGGCGGCATCATGTGCGCGGCGTCGCCGAGGAGCAGGACGTGCCCGTCGTGCCACCGGTCGGCCACAACGGCGTTGAAGGTGTAAGCCGTGCACCGCTCGACCTGTGCCTCGGTCAGGCTGCGGTAGGGCGCGACCAGCCGCCGCAGCGTCTCGAAGTCGGGGCGGACTCCTCTGGTGCCTTCGTCCGGTCGCAGCAGGAACTCGTAGCGGCATCGGCCGTCTCGGCCGGGCACGATCACGGTGGGCCGGTGGGGAGTGCCGAGGTGGATTCCATACCGCTCGTCATGCGGGTCGCCTGTGGTGTCGGCGACCAGCCAGACCTGGCGGTGGCTGGTACCGGACATAGGAATGCCGCGCAGGTCCCGCACGGTGGAGCGGCCTCCATCGCACGCCAGCACCCAGCTCGCGCGGAAAGTCTGTGTCGTTGTCTGCCCTGGCGCGCGGACAACGGCGGTAGCGCTGGTACCGTCGGGATCCTCCGTCACGGCGAGCAGTTCCGTACCGAAGCGGATGTCCGCCTCAGGCCTCGACGTCAGTGCGTTCAGAAGCAGCGCTTCCAGTTCGGGCTGCGCGAACTGGTTCTTGAACGGAAACCCGAGCCGGTACCCCTGCGGGCCGCGAGCGTGCAGGAGCGGCCGTCCCTTACGGCCGAAGTAGCGAGTACCCGTGCCGGGAACGACGATGTCCAGGACATCCTCGGCGAGACCCGCCGCGTGCAAGGCCCGCAGGGACTCGTCATCCAGGCTGATGGCTTTCGCTTCTTCGCTGGTTGACTTGTTGCGCTCGACCAGTACCAGGGCTACGCCGCGCGCGGCCAGCAGATTGGCGACCACCAGACCCACCGGGCCGCCACCGACGATGAGAACCGGCGCTTGCGTCGTCGCTGGCTGAGCTTCGCTCATGGTCGGCATCACGTCCTGAACTGCAGGTGGCGGGTCAGGAAGCGGACCTGCTCCGTGACGACCTGTTCGAAGGCCGCCCCGACGTAGGGGGCGAAGTGGCCGCCGTCATACATCGACATCTGCGCGTTGGGGGCTCGGGCAGCGGCGCGGCGAGCTGGGCCGGCCGGGCTGATCGTGTCGGTGGTTCCGGCTTGGAGGAGCCAGGGGCATGCGACGCGAGCGGCGCGGGTGACCGGACGATGCAAGCCCAGACGCAGCAGGATCCGCGCCGAGATGTCAGTGGATGGCGGGGCGTCGGCGGGGAACATCGCCAGAAACCCCTCAAGAGCTTCGCGGCTGGCCATGGCGGCGGTGTCCCCGTCATCGCCGATCGCAGGGACCAGATAAGGGGGACGCCTCAGGGCTGCGTGAGCGAGATCTCGCAGTCCGGCGACGCCAAGGGCCAGCGCGCGTCTGGGCGGAGTACTCCTGATGCTGGTACGGCCGTCCAGGAACGGGTTCATGGAGATCACAGCGGCGATGGCGGGGTCCTGGGCAGCGATGAGGGTAACGTGGCCGCCGCTGAAGGATGTGCCCCACAACGCGATCCTGGAACGGTCGATGCCAGGCAGACTACGAGCGAAGCCGATGGCGGCACGCCAGTCCTGGAGCTGTGCTTTGACGGACAGCAGGCAGCGGGGCTCGCCAGTGCTGTCGCCGAAGTAGCGGTAGTCGAAGACCAGGGCATTGAAGCCGGCGGCTGCGAAACGTTCGGCGAAGGCGTCCAGCCGGCCGGCGCGAGTAGCGCCGAGCCCGTGAGCGAGGATGACGCAGGGCAGGGACGACTGGTCGCCATCGGGGCGGTAAAGCCACGCCGCACAGTCGTCATTCCCGGAGGTGAAGGTGACGTCCGTGCGCGTGAAGGAGAACGTCGGAAGGTCGCGAGGCGTGCTCATGAGGCGGTCCGAGCTGGGTGTACGGCCGCGGTGGCCGGGTCGGGCGAGGAGTAGTGCAGCGCCTGATCGTCGAGGCGGGCGCGCTTGAAGGTGACGAAGTCACGTACGTAGTTGTTGCCGGAACGCCAAGGGTCCTCGGTACCGCTTCGCGGAAGGCGGTCGATGGACCGTTGGACGTAGCCCGCAGAGAAATCCAGCAGTGGACGGCGGGTCGCGCCGGGCGGTTCGGTGGGGACGCACTGGCGATGCCCGTGACGGTCCATGTGGGCCAGCAGGCGGCAGGCGAACTGGCTGACAAGGTCGGCCTTCAACGTCCAGGAGGCATTGGTGTACCCGACGGTGAAGACGAGGTTGGGCACTCCGCTGAGCATCACCCCCCGGTACGCCACGGTGTCGGACAGGACTATCTCGTCGCCGTCCACGAAAAGCTGGATGCCGCCCAGGCCGACCAGGTCCAGTCCGGTTGCGGTGACGACGACGTCCGCGCTCAGTTCCTGTCCTGAGGTAAGGCGCACTCCCGACTCGGAGAAGGACTCGATGGCGTCGGTGACGACGGAAGCCCTCCCGTCGCCGATGGCCTTGAAGAGGTCTGCGTCCGGCACGACGCACAGCCGCTGATCCCATGGCTTGTAGCGCGGGTTGAAGTGGGTGCCGATGTCGTAGCCCTTGGGCAGTAGACGTTTGAGCCGTCCACGGATGAAGGCCCGGCTGATGGCCGGGGCGTGCTGCCCCAGCTGATAGGACGCGGAGTTGATCGCAATGTTCTTCCAGCGCACGATCGGGTACGCGGCGCGCTTGCCGATCAGCCGCTGCAAGCCGCTGGCGATCGGATCCTTGCTGGGCAGCGAGATGATGTAGGTCGGCGAGCGCTGCAGCATGGTGACATGGCTTGCGGTTCGGGCCAGTGTGGGGACCAGGGTGACCGCTGTCGCCCCGCTGCCGATGACCACGACTCGTTTGTCCGCGCAATCCAAGTCCTGCGGCCACTGCTGCGGGTGGACGACACGGCCGGTGAACTTCTCCCGACCGGCGAAATGCGGCGCGTAGCCCTTGTCGTAGCGGTAGTAGCCGGTGCACATGTAGAGGAAACCGCAGGTCATCGTTGTGGTCTCCACGTCTCCGTCCCGAAGCAGTTCGACCTTCCACGAGGCGTCTGCGGTGGACCAGGACGCGCTGACGACGCGGTGGCGGAAACGGATGTGGCGGTCGATGCCGGCCTCGGCGGCGGTATCCCGTATGTACTGCAGGATCGAGGCTCCGTCAGCGATGGCTCGCGGCTCGCGCCAGGGGCGGAACCGATATCCGAACGTCTGCATGTCCGAGTCCGAGCGGATCCCGGGGTAGCGGAACAGATCCCACGTCCCCCCGATCTCCTCGCGCGCCTCGACGATCAGGTAGGTCTTGCCCGGATGCGTCGACTGCAGGCGCCAGGCGGCACCGATTCCCGTCAGGCCGGCGCCGACGATCAGGACGTCCACGTGCCTGGTGGTGCCGTCCGTGTGGTCCCGCTGCTGCTCGGCGTCTTCCATGACCGTCCTCATGCTTCGCTATGCTTCATCAATAATGATGAAAGCATCAGTTAAGATGGTGTGCATGTCAAGGAAGCGCCGAGCGGACGGGATGCCGGGCCGACGCGCCGAAGGCGCTGGTGCAGGAAGCAGGCGCAGGAACACGATGCGGTCGGCGGAAGTGTCCCGGCGCCAAGTGACGCCGGCATCCCGCCGACCGCAAACGGCCCTCGACCAGGCTCTGGAGCGGACTCCCTACAGTCGCGCCATGTTCTTCAGCCGTGGGAAGAGTCCGGCGGCGTTGCCGTTGAGCATGGCCTGCTTCTGCTGCGGCGTCAGGACGGTGGTGCCCGCCAGCTGTGCTGCCAGCAGCTTGACGATGGGGTCCTCGGTGAACGGGAAGTCACTGCCGTAGAGAAGCGTCTCCGGGCCGACGAGATTGAGCAGCGCGGGCAGCGCCCGAGGCAGAGCGAAGCCGGCGACGTCGTAGTGCAGGCGCTTGAGCGCGCCGATGACATCGACCGGCGAAGGCTGAGTCAGGTCGAACGCGGAGATCCGGTCGGCGAGGACAGGCAGCGCGGCGCCGGTGTGGGGAACGATGAAGCGGATGCCGGGGTACTTCAGCAGGACGCCCCCGAGGATCAGCTGCGTGATCGTCCGCGTCGTGTCGAAGAGGAACTCGATCATGGGGCGGGGTGCGCCGAGCGACGTGGCTTCCCAGCAGGCCGGCGAGGTCGGGTGCAGATGGACGACGGCATTCCGCTTGTGCAACTCGGCCAGGACCGGGCTGAAAGAGGGGTCCCCCAGGTAGGTGCCGCCGTAGTTGGTCTCCAGGGCGATCCCGTCGGCCTTCAGCACATCGAACGCGTAGTTCACCTCGGCGACGGCGGCGTTGATGTCCGGCAGCGGCAACGACGCCATCAGCCCGAAGCGGGTGGGATGGGCTTTGACGATCGCGGCGCCCTCCTCGTTGACCTGGCGGACCAGGTCACTCACCTTGCCCGCCTCGCCGAAGTCGAATCCCGGCGAGGAAACGGACAGCATCGCCACGGCGATACCAGTGGTGTCCATCGTGGCCAGCGCGCTGTCGGCGCTCCACTGCGGGATGGACGGCATACCGTCCGGCTGGGTGATGCCCGCGTTGATCAGGGCCTGGCGGTAGGTGGGTGTGAGGTAGTGGGCGTGAACGTCGACCGCCCCCACCAAGGGCCCGCCCGCGGCCGCTGAGCGCACCGCTTGCGCCGATGTGCTCTTTGTTCCCTTCGGTGCCGCCATCGCAGGGGTGAGCTGGGACATGCCGACTCCGGTCACCGCCAGTGCGCCCAATCCGGTCAGTGCTTGACGACGCGTGGCCATGATGCCTCCTGAAAGTGGGTTTTGGGGCATACTGCTGAGACGATCGTTCTTGATGTCGGGATCGTACATGAGGATTTCATCATCGTCAGTCACGGGGAAGCAAAGCTTCGGCTGCGTCTGGACTCCTCTGATCGGGCTGGAGGGCTGGACCCAGGGCTGGACACCACTGCCATTCCCTGAAGGGAATCGACCGGACCCGGGCGACCGTCAAGACTGCTTGGTATGAGCTATGAGCCCACGGACTTCGAACTGAAGCAGTTGCTCGACCTGTACCTCGCGCAGTGGAACGAGGGGGATGCCGAGCGGCGGTCGGACATGATCCGGCAGGTCTGGGCCGTCGACGGTTTGCAGGTGCTGGTCAACCCTCCGCAAGAGATCCGGGAGACCGCCGCACACCACGGCATCGCCTCTCCGTTGCTGGAGGTGCGAGGCCACGACGCCTTCGACGCGCGGGTCCGCCGAGCCTACGAGTTGTTCGTCGCGCCGGGCCAGTACACCTTCGAGCTGAACGGCGGGCCGGTTCGGCAGGCCGGCGCGGCGGTGAGCTTCTCCTGGGTGATGCGCGACCGCGCGGACGGCAGTGTGGCGGGAGCCGGCTTCGACGTTCTCACTTTTGATGCTGACGCACGGATCCGTACTGATCACCAGTTCGTCGCATGAGCGTGACCGTGCCCGCGCCCCATCCCTAGTGAGACCCCACGTCTATCAGTCGTGTGATCCGTAGGCGTTGCGGGTAGCAGCGGCGCGCAGGCGTCATCGACACGACATCGACAGGGAGGCAATCTATGTGGGTCGGAACCTGGCACAACCAGTACGGTTCAAGGCTGACCATCACCGATGAGTCTGACCACCGGATCCAAGGCTCGTTCCGCACCGCTTTGGGCGACAGCGCATTCGCCGGAGAAGAAGCCGAGATCTCCGGCATCCATCAGGGCGAGTGCATCACCTTCAACTTCAGCACCTCATCCGCGACCGGAGAATCCATCTGCTCCTTCACCGGCCTGCTCCGCGAGGGAAAGCTGCAGACCCTATGGCATGTGGTGTCCGACTCCGCGGTGAAGCCACCCGCGCCGGGCGAGCAGGCACAGCTGATGAAGCTGCCGTGGGCGCACGCGGTGCTGACCAACGCCGACACCTTCACCCGGGACTCCTGACCACGACCACGACCACGATCGCCGACGATGACGATCGTGTAGCGATGCGGCCCTATCTCCCACCTGCGGCGTACTTAGCGGGGGAGACAGAGGTGTGTTTCTTGAAATGCCGGGTGAAATGGGCTTGGTCGTAGAAGCCCACGTCCACAGCGACGGCGGCGGGTTTGGCTCCTCGAAGCAGCATGCCGCGCGCGGCTTCGACGCGGCGTCCGATGACATAGGCGTGCGGGCTTATGGCAAAGGCCTGACGGAAGCTGCGAATCAGGTGGGGCACAGAGCGATCGAGTGAGCGTGCTGCTTGCTGAAGGGTGATCGGTTCGGTGAGGTGCTCGTCCAGCAGCTGCCGAAGGGTGTGCGCGATCGAGGTTTCCGGCGCTGCCAGGCGAGGCCGACGGGTCAGGAGGTGAGCCGCGATGCGTTCGGCGATCATCGCCAGGCGCGCCTCACCGTCGAGCGGTTCTTCTCTGATCGTGAGCGACTCGTGGAGGCCGACCAACGCGGCCCGAAGAAACGGGTCGTGCAGGTTGGTCTTGTCGACGGCGGCCCCGGTCAGCCCGGTGGGCAGCATCGAGGCGTTCAGGTAGATGTTCCGCTTCCAGAAGCCCTCACGTGCACGATCGTCGGGCCGGCCATCGTGGATGACACCAGGCGGCAAGATGGCGACGGTCTCACGACTGGCGCCACAGTGTCGGGTGTCGAGGTCGTAGCGGATCGCGCCGGCATCGACGATGAGCACGGTCCAGGTGTCGTGACAGTGCGGCGGATAGGCGTAGTCAACGATGTGAGCGTGGAACACCTCATCGATCCCGGGAACCTCCGGTCGCCAGGCCGTCACCTGGCAACGCCGTGGGACCGGCGCATCCACGTCCACATCAATATCGTACAAGCGCAGAGCACGCCCCTGGACGACGATGAGGGCCATGACCAGCAATCCAGTGAACCTCACAGCCGCCCTCGCCTCGTTCGACGACGTCTACAGCCCAAGGATCGTCGCCCACATGAACGACTACGACGTCCGGATCGCGCACACCAAAGGCGAGCACGTCTGGCACGTACACGAGAACACCGACGAGTTCTTCCTCGTCCTCGAGGGCCAGTTCGACGTCTCACTCCGCGCAGCCGACGGGACAGAGACAACTGTCGTCCTCCACAAGGGCGACACCTTCGTCGTGCCCCGCGGCACTGAGCACAAGCCGTCCTCACCCGGCGGCGCCATCTTGATGTTCGAACCCACCGGAACCTCGACCACCGGAGACCGGCACGAAGGCGCCATCCCCCAGCACGTCGACAGCACAACCGGCCACGCGCTCTAACACCGGCCACACCGCAGCCCCGCCGAATAGCTCCATGCTGTACGAGCCACCGGCGTGACTCCTCGAGCCGGGGTCGAGGTACCTCGACCCCGACTTTCTGGCGGCTTCGCCTGGTTCGCTGGGGCGAGCGGTTTGCTGTGGCGAGGTTAAGGCGAGACGCGGAACCGCTCTGCCCTAGCAGGGCGTTGCGACGCAGCGATGGTTGACCTGTTGATCGGTGCAGTCGATGCTGACCTGGAACTCGTGTTGTGGTGCCGATCCGGCTTCTGGTGCCGCGACGATGTCAGCTAGCGCCCAGAATCCGACGCCGTCGACCACAGCCAAAGCTGTCCGGTCGCCTTCTTGGTTATGAAGCCGCATCCTGTGGCTGCGGCCCCGGCCGTCCGTCCGGCGACGACAGCGGCGGGGGTGCCAAAGTCGGCGGAGTGGGTCAGCCTGCTCCAGCTGGAACGGCCCGGCATGCCCGATGGGTCTCAGGCCGCGACACCAACGCTGACCGGCGATTCTTCGAGTTCCTACAGCTCCGATTTTCACGGGTCCGCCCGGGCGACCATGCCTCTCACTGGCTGGCTCTCTGAACCCGGCTTGAGCGCTGAAGGCGCGGGTTCGCGGACCAAAATCAGAAGGCTCGACCCTAGAAACGACCCGGACGGGCGGCGAACGGCGCGATTCCAGCACGAGAACGATACGGCGGCACGGCAAAAAACAGCCCGTCACCATACGCACTTCGTACGCCCGTCATCACACCGGGCCGTTTCAACGACTTTACGGCTTGAGCTGAGTCGAGTCGCCGAGTCAAGAAAACATTAAACCCCAGGTCAGGGCATGATCCTGGGGTTCGACTTCGGTGCCCCCGGCAGGATTCGAACCTGCGACCATCGGATTGGAAGTGACACAGGATCCCGAGCTATTCAGCTTTGTGGTGCTCGAGGCGATCGGTCAGACCGCTGCCGGCGCCGGCGAGCGGATCGATCTGGCTCAGATCGCCCGCGACCTCGGGCTTGAGTCGGTGCTCGCGACCGCCGAGTACCTCGCCGCGGCGAGTCTCGTCGATCTTTCAGAAGCGGACGGGACGGTCACCGCAGGCTTGACCGAGGCCGGTGAGGCCGTGCGCAAAGCGGCGGCCACGACTCGGGCCAACCCGGTCCGGCGAGCTGAGGCCCTCGGTCAGGCGGCTCGCGGACGCGCGCGAACGGCGCCCCGACGAGGTATCACCGCAATGGAATCCCGTCATCGGTTTTCCCGGCGTTCCGGAGGATGTCGTGCTGAAATTACAAGGGGTAAATCGTTCTACTGAGGGGGACGCATCGTGCCGAGGATCGGATTCGAATGGCAGTTCAACGCCACTGATCTGACGTTCCAGGAGAGGAACGGCGGTCCGTGGGGTCTGATCACCGACATCCCGTCCAAGGGCCTGATCTTCCACTGGGCCAACCCCGGGGTGAAGATCGAGTCGGACTCGGGTGAGGTCGAGATCATCACCGATCCGGTGACGACGTGGGGTGCCATGGTGGGGCAGCTCGTACTCATCGGGGAGGTGTTGCTGGCGCTGGGGATGGCTCCGCCGGATTTCGGCAGCCTGCCGATGGGGCGGATCCGGACCTCCATGGAGCAGAGCTCGTTCGGTACCGGGCTGGGTATCGGGTCGAACGTGACCGGCGGCGGTATGGTCCGGCCGAAGCGTAAAGCGGCGAACGTCATCAAGTATCCGCAGCAGGTCAACCTCGACGCCGGCGGGCACATCCAGCTCCGGGACATCGTCGGCGTGCCGACCGTGGCCATCAACGAGTCCGACGACAAGAAGCTGCTGGCCTTCCTGCTGGCCGCGGACATCCACGATCCCGTCGACGTTGTCAACGACGTCGAGGTGCCCGCCACCAACTTCCGGAACGCCGGCGACCGGATCGCGGTCTTCGGAATGCACGACGGGGCGTACAACGGCGTTCCCCAGTGCACCATGGAGCGGCCGCTGAGCGACCTGACCGCGATGATCCGGCCGTTCAGCCCGCAAGCCGAGCAGAACGCTGCCCAGTGGCTGCACGGCCAGGGCGCGAGCCCGGAGCTCACCGGCTTCGTGACGATGCTCTACTACTACCGGGCGATGTTCGCCCAGCCCACCATCAGAACCATCGACGACGGCCCCAAGGCCGGGTTCGGCCTGCTCCCCCGGATGAACGTGCGGTCGGTGTACCAGGTGCTGCTTGACAACGCCGACCGGGGCATCTTCGACGCGCTGGTCGGCGCGCTGGCCCCGGCCGCCCGGAACGTCCCCATGTGCCCGCACGGCTACAAGGCCGGGGACACCGCGATCGTCAACACCCTCACCTGGGGCCAGTGGCTCGACTCGATCCGCCTCGGCGACGCCGGCGCCGGCATCCCGTCCCTGGACGACGACTTCGCCGGCATCGGCCCGCGCGGCGCGAACTACGACCGCCTGTCCCCGCCGCTGGGCTACCCCGCCCACACCCACCCGGCCCGCGCGACAGCCTGGTTCACCTATGCGATGGGCCGCGTCAACGCCGACCCGAACAACCCGGTGGTCCTGGTCGAGTACCGGGACGTGAGCGGCTTCGGCATCGGCGCGAACACCGCCTCGGCCAACTTCACGAACTTCGTCAAGGTCGCCGGGAACGCCGCGATAGCGGCAGGGCTGTGACGCCCGCCGCAGTAGAAGTTGTCGACGTGGATGCCGATGCGCAAACCGGTGGACTCGTCGATGGTGCAGGTGGAGCTGCCGGCGGCCTGGTCGGTGAAGGCCAGGAACCGGCCGGGGTGGCGTCCGGCGAACGGGTCGAAGGCTTCGGCGAAAACCGACATGGCCGAGTGGGCGGCGGTCCGGTCTATGGGGACGTCGACGACCTCGACGACGGTCCCGGGCGGGGTGTCGCCCGCGGCCCGCAGGACTTCGGCGTCCGCTGCGGCAAGCGGCTGCCATGTCATGAAGCCACGCACGAGGGACCACCTGAAGGTCCCGTACAGCCCTTCGCCTCCGGAACCGGGCCCGAACGATGTCCGCGTGGCCAAGTTCCTCGGCATCGGTTTGGAGAACCTGGCCGAGCTCGCAGACGTGATCGTGGACGACTTGGACGAGGTTCAAAAGGGCATCGGCTGGTGGAGCAGCTACACCGACCTCGGGACGAAGGAACGTGGTCCAGCAGACGACTTCAGCCCTGTGCGAGTGACGACCCACTTCTGCGGCGCGCTGCGAGCACTCGCCAGCGCACTGGACTGTCTGGGGGGCTGCCTTGTCGGAGTGCCCGGATTGCCGACAGACATCGTGAAGGCCGCCCTGTCCAGCGCCCGCGATCAACTGACGAAAGCAGCAAAATCCAACGTCCGCCAGGCGCAGCTCGCGAGCGATCTGAACGCGATTACCGCCGCTGCCGGCCCTGCCGGGTGGATGGAGTGGTTGATCGCGATGCGGAACACCGACGTCCATCGGGCTCGTCGGATCATGACTTGGGACATCGACATCGGTGCGGGCAACCTCGTCGAAGGGATCAACATGAAGCTGCCTCGATCCCCGGAGCTCACCGAGATCCAGGCATGTGTCTACGCTGGCGGCACGGTTCCAACCCACTTCGAAGCGCTGGCCGACGCCTTCCTTGACGATCTGACAGAGTCGGTCGTCACCTATCTTGACGGAGCTGCAAATCTACTCAAGGACCTGTGGGTCGAGCGAAAGCAGACAACCGCCCTAATCGAGCAGCCGGCGTCTCAGTGGTAAAGACAACGCGCTGCTGGTCTCAGCGACACCAACCTTCGGCGGCTATCCAAGTGCCTCGACGATCCGTGGAACGGTAATCGACCTTGCATTGAGCGACGAGATCCGCACCAGGCTGTTCTCGGCGGGCATCACCGAGGCTGCCGTCGGGGATCTTAAGCCATCGCCACAGGTCTGGCACTAGCTCAACTGCGTACCCGAACCGAGAGTGATCAGTTCGCCGTCTGGACGAAGTTCTTCACCGTGGCCTGGATGACGCCGCCGCCATCGCTGGCGTTGGCGATTCCGAACGGAGGAGAACTAGGCCGCCGCGTACGCCCCGGACAGGGCGTTCATGCAGGACCAGCTCTGGCTGGGGAAACCAGCGCCAAGTGATCGAGCAGCCACCGACGGCATTCGCTAGGTCGGGCAGGAGGCATGGTACTTGGTGCGGCCTCGGAGGCCGAGTTCAACTCTCCACGCCTTACGGATCAAACTGCTCAGCGAAACAGTCGAGACCTGTAAAGAATCGTCGAGCACGGATACAGTCCGAGAGTGGCAGTTCGTGTGAAGTTGGGGCTGCGCGCCCCAGTACCGTTCATCGTGCCGATGCCCGAATTAGAGGTCGGTGTAGACGACATCGGCCTTCGGCTCAAGCGCCAGTCACGGCGCGGAGAGGTCGGCCCCTTCATAATCACATCTAGAGTTTGCGGGCTTGCGCTTAATGGCCGCTCCAGCACAGCGTCGGGGACGAGGCCCAACATGCAACTATCGAGTGGCAAGCGGCAGCACCTGTGGATGCTACGCCCGAGTGGCGTACCACATGAGGTGCTTATCGTGAGCGCAAGTAACGGACTCGTACTTGATGCGACCAGGGATGACCACCAGCCGGTCATGTGGGAGGGGCATGGCGCTTCGTGGCAACGTTGGCGCCTGGAAGAGACTCCCGACGGTATCGGTTGCCTGATCCGTGACGTAGCTAGGGGCCACTACCTCATGGTCAACAAGAATGCAGTTCCCGGGTGGGAGCCATGGTTTAAGGATCGTGACCCGTGCCACGAGGGTCAAGAGTGGATCGTCGCCCAGCCGTTTAAGCCGCTGGTTCGTAAGGCCTAACGCTCTGGTCAGAACGAAGTCTGTGCGAAGTTGTTCACCGTGGCCTGAATGACGCCTGTGAACCGCACCGGGTTCGTGCCACACTTTTCCGTTTGACTGCCACGTCAGCGGCCCTCTGACCTGGCAGTCAAAGCCGTCGCCATGGTCTGAACCCGGGGCGCTTCACCTGGCCGGGGTTCACACGCCGGCCTGACTGTCCCCGAGGCCGGGCCCGACTCGTGAGCTGGGCGCAGCCGCTTTTACCGCTGCCCCGTCTTCTGCGCTCTCCCCGGGATCAGCCCATGTCGAGCGTCTTCAGGAGCGCCTCCGAGGACGCGACGGCTCCGAACACGCCGCCCTGCATCGTCACCATGCGCACCGCGGCCTCGTGGTTGGCCGGATCGGTGGCTCCGGTGCAGTCGGTCAGGAGCAGGCACTCATAGCCTCGGTCGTTGGCCTCGCGCATCGTCGTGTGAACGCAGACGTCCGTCGTGATGCCGGTCAGGACGATGTGGGTGATCCCGCGTGTGCGCAGCAGCAGGTCGAGGTCGGTGGCGTAGAAGGCGCCCTTTCCGGGCTTGTCGACGATCAGCTCGCCTTCCAGCGGCGCGGCCTCCGGGACGATCTGCCAGCCGGGCTCGCCCCGCACCAGGATGCGGCCGCAGGGCCCTGAATCGCCGATGCCCGCGCCGATCTGCCGCGAGCGCCATAGCTTGTTGGGCGGGCAGTCGGCGAGGTCGGCGCGGTGGCCCTCCCGCGTGTGGATCACGGTGAAGCCGAGGGCGCGAGCCGCGGCCAGGACGCGCGCGGTCGGGATGAGCGGGGCTCTGGTCAGGGCGAGGTCGTAGCCCATGGTGTCGACGTAGCCGCCGGGGCCGCAGAAGTCCGTCTGCCAGTCGATGCAGACGAGCGCGGTGGCCGCCGGGTTCAGGACACCGTCGTAGGGCCACGCGTACGGTTCGGCCGCGACGGTGCCATAGGTCCGAGGCGCCGTCTGGGGCGCCGCCTGAGCCTCGGTCATCGGTGTGCCTCTCTTCAGTCGAGGGTGGCCATCCGGGCGATGGCACGCAGGGCCCGCTCCTCGGCGATCTCCTTGGATTTCGCGAGGTGCGCGCGGAAGAGCTTCTCGGCGCCGGCCGGATCGTCGGCGGCGACGGCTTGGAGGATCCCGAGATGCTCGCCGATGGTCACCTCGATGCGGTCGTCGCTGAGGAAGTCGTGAATCCGGATCACTCGGATCCGCGCGTTGACCGACCGCAGCAGGTCGGCGACGACCTCGTTCCCGGCGGCCTGAGCGAGCCGGATGTGGAAGTCCTCGTCGGTGGTGACGAACTCGGCGTCGGCCGGAGGCGGATCGCGGCGCAGCGCCTCCCAGTCCTCGCGCAGCGCGTCCAACTTCCCGCGGTCGTGCGACGTACCGGCCTCCTCGGGTCGCCAGAGCGCGCCGATCTCCAGTGCTCGGCGCGCCTCGTAGAGGCAGGCGATGTCGTTCGGATCGGGAACCGCGGGACGGTAGCCGCCCTGCGCGTGCTGGCTGACGAGCCCTTCGCCGTGCAGGCGGATCAGCGCGTGCCGGACCGGCGTCCGCGACACCCCGAACATCGCCGCGAGCCGCTTCTCCGCCAGCTGCCGGGTCAGCGGGAACCCGCCGATCAGCAGCCGGTCGCGCAGCTGCCGGTAGGCGGACTCGCTGGGCGACATGTTCGACGGAGCGGGATCCTGAAGCGTATCCACGGCGGAATCCATGCCGCGATCCTCCACAGACGGCATGTCACGGCCGTTACCCAGGTGTTACTTCGGCATCAATCCCCGCCGTCCGACAGGGCCCTGACACACGCCGCGGCCTGCCGCCGCGCACTCTATGCTGATCGGCGTGCCCGCGCCGCGAGTGGTCCTCATCCACGGCGCCGCGACGACTGCGGCGGTCTGGAATCCAGTGCGCGAAGCCCTGTCGCGGACTCGGCCCGACATCAGGGTCGCGGCTCCGCAGCGGGCTTACAGCGGTGATCTGGACCTGGAGCTGGCGGCCCTGGCCGAGACGGCGGCGGGCGCGGTGGTGATCGGCGTGAGCGGCGGGGCGACCCTGGGCCTGGCCCTGATGGCGTCGGGCGTGCCGCTGGCCGGCGCGGTCCTGCACGAACCCGCGGTCGGGAGCCTCGTCCCCGGCCTCCTCGCGCACGTCGCGGCCGGGTACCAGGCGCGCGGCGTGCCGGGGTTCGGCGCGGCGTTGTACGGGCCGGCCTGGGACGCCTCGATGGCCCCGGCCGATCCCGAGGCGGTGGGACGCGACTTCGCCATGTTCCGCGCCTTCGAACCGGCGGTACCGGCGACCGTCCCAGCCCTCGGCCGGACGTCGACGACGGTCGGCGAGCTGTCGCCACCGGCCCGGCACGAAGCGGCGCGCGCCTTGAGCACCTTCACGGGCCTGCCATTCCAGGTGCTGGAGGGGTGCGGGCATGCGGTGCATCTGGAGCGACCGCTGCTGTTCGCGGCCGTCATCGGGCGGGCTGTGGGGGCCGAGGCGGGTTGAGCTCCGGCCCCGTCGGGGCACTGTCAGGCTGGTTCGGGGGCTGGCAGCGCCTCGTCGGGCGCGGGGACGCGTGCAGGCACCTTGCGGAAATGGAACAGGGTGCAGACGAGGGCGGCGAACGCGTAGCCGAGCGCCACCTCGCCGTTGACATCCCAGCCGACCTTCGCGCCGTGGATCAGTCCGACGAAGGCCAGGACGGCGCCGGCCGCGCAGTAGATCGCGGCTTTGAGGAACGCCCGGTCGATCAGGAAGACGACGATGGCCCCGAGGATGAGGCCCGCGAGCACGGCCCCGTCGCCGAGGTACATCAGGCCTTTGTAGATCACGCCCGCGCTGACCAGGGAGCTCTCTGGGACGGTGCCCGGCGTGGTGGCGGTCGGGGGGATGAGCTTGGCGCCCGAGGCGAAGTCGACGTTCTGGTAGCCGACGGCGGACAGGACGTCCGCCATCTGGCCCTGGGCCCAGGAGGCGACGTTGGGGATGATGGCGATCATGACGGCCGCGGCGTGGGCGCGGGGGACCGCCTGGAAGGCCTGGGCGCCGATGAGCAGGCCGATGTAGAGCAGGATCGGAACGATCGCCGGGAGCGGGAGTAGCGCGCCGAGGAGGCCGAACATGCCGGTGAAGCACAGGATCGCCACGACGATGCCGGAGGCCATGGAGTAGCTCGTGCGACCGCCGGCCTCCTTCCAGCCGGGGTGGCCGATGTAGACGGCCGGGGGGAAGGGGCTGCCCAGGGCGGCGCCGACGATGGCCCCGGTGCCGTCCGCGAGCAGGACGGATCGCAGGTTGTAGTCGTCGCCTGCGACCGAGGCGCTCTCCACGTTGGTCATGCCCTCGGTGAAGTTGTAGATGCCCAGCGGGATGGCCGTGGACAGCAGCGGCCCGATGTGGCTGATGCCCGTGAACAGCAGGTGGAACTGGAAGGTCGGCAACCCGATCGCGATGTCCTTGGCGGCGGCCGAGACGTCCGGGGCGGACATGAACCCGCCGGCCCAGCCGATGGCCGTGCCGACGAGCAGGGCCGCCAGGCCGACGGGGATGTTGCCGGGCAGGCGCAGGTTGGTGAAGAAGCCGATCAGGATGATCATGAGGACCGGCAGCGCGATCCAGGCCTGCTCCCACATCTGGCCGGCCGGCCGCATCGAGATGAAGGCCACCGAGATGCCGGCCAGCGTGCCGAGCAGCGCCGCCCGGGGCGTCCAGCGCCGGATGTACGGCCCGACGAACGCGCCGATCAGGACGATGACACCGATGACGAACGCCCAGGCCAGACCGGCCTCCCAGGCCCGCACCGGGTCATTCGTCGCCAGGTAGGTGGGAAGCATGATGACGAAGGTCACGATGAACATGTGCGGCACCGACGGCCCGTACGGCATCGCGGCGACGTCGTTCCGGTTCTCCCGGCGTGCCAGGCGCCGAGCGAGGTAGGTGTAGTACACGTTGCCGATCAGCAGCTCGACGCCGAGCGCCGGCAGGATCGTGTGGAACGTGTCGTGGCTGGAGATGCCCACGACGCCGATGACGAGTCCGGTGAGGACGAGCACGTTGACCAGGACGTTGAATCCGAGGCCGAAGAACGCGTTGGTGTCGCCGGGCACCCACCAGGGGAGCACGAGCGGGCGGGCCGGCCTCCGTGGTGGCGGCCGGGGCTGGGGTGACCGTGGACATGGCGGCTCCGTGGCTGGGGTTGGATGACCGGGCGTGCGGCGCGGTGTCGCGCCGAGATGCGGTGCTGCGCGGTGCGCGGTGCCAGACGGGGCGTGCTTGTGCTGTCCCGCGTCGCTCGTGGTGCCTTGCCGTGCCTGGCACTGGACGTTCGACGGCGGCAATTTCAGGAAGCTGTCGTGATGGCGTCCGCGCCGGCCGCGGATTCGAGGGCGGCCAGATAATCGGCGGAAGTCGCCGTCCACCCGAAGATGCCGCCCTGGGCCGCGATCATGGCCAGCGCGGCCTCCTGGAAGTCGGCGAAATACGAGCCGACGCAGTCGGAGAGCACCAGGCACTCGAAGCCGCGATCGTTCGCCTCACGGACCGTCGTATGGACGCACACCTCGGTGGTCACGCCGGTGACGATCAGCTGGGTGACCCCGAGCCCGCCAAGGATCTCCCCGAACGCGGTCGCGTAGAACGCCCCCTTGCCGGGCTTGTCGACGACTGGCTCACCGGGTGCGGGAGCCAACTCGTCAACGATGTCGTGGCCATACTCGCCACGGATGAGAATGCGCCCCTTCGGCCCCTGATCACCGATCCGCATCGACGGCGCGCCGCGGTTGAGCTTGCTCGGCGGGCAGTCGGACAGATCGGGCAGATGCCCCTCCCGCGTATGGATCACCGGCATACCGGACGCACGGGCGGCGGCGAGCACAGCTTGCAGCGGAGCGATGGTCTTGCGCAGCAGAGAGACGTCGTTGCCGAGCGACTCCCCGAACCCGCCGGGCTCGAGGAAGTCACGCTGCATGTCGATGAGGATGAGCGCGGCCGACCCGGGGTCGAGCGCGAACGGCGCCGGGCTGGCCGGAACCGAGACGGTCCGAGCGGTCATGACGAGGTCGTCGCCTGGGACATCGGGTCCTCCTGACGGGGAGTCGGCGGCACCGCCGGGTCGGCCGGTGCGCGGTGTTGCGATGACTGTCGGACAAGGTGTTTGCCGATGCGAGTCGCCGTCGTGAAGAACTGATTACTGAGGTATCCCATGGTGTATCCGGAACGGGATCCATGATCGGGGCGGGGGCGGGCACTTCCGGAATCGCCGGTTCGCGATGCCAGTGGTGGAACCCCTCTACGGGCACGACGGCCGCCGGTTCGCGTCGGCGCCTACACTGAGTCGCCACGAATCAGGGTTCTGGTGAAACGGCGACGCGAGGAGGGCGCTCAACGTGCCCGCGAGCGAGGGACGAGGCCCGGTGCAGGCCTCTGACAAGCAGGTGGACAAGGTATTCGAGATCGACGAGGTGTCCGGAGCCGGAACCGTCGTCAAGTGCATGGGCCGCACTTTCTCGGCCGTGGCAGCGGACGGCGAGGTCACGATCACCGACGTCACCGACATCACCCGTCCGGTTCGGCTCGGCCTTCACCGCTTCGGTATGCCGAAGCCAGTGAGTCACCGTTCGAGGGCGGATCGCCCGGTGGCGCTTGTTCGGCGCTCAAACCTGCCGATGTCGCCGACTCCCGGTTCCCGCAGGTCGGTACCGCCAAGGGGATGTGAGTCATGAGCGATGAAGCCGCACTGGTCATCAACCTGATCCTGCGACGGCCTGCGCGGGATACGCCGCAAGCGCAGGAAGGCGAAGGGCTGCGTTCCGGCTGAGGAGCCGTTGCAGACTGAGGGCGTCCGGTGCCAAGGCACTGATGACGGCTGCGGGTCCACCGAGCGGGAACACCGCGAGAGCGCCGTGGTCGTCGTCGCGGGGTTCGATGGTGAGCCGCTTGGCGGGTGGCACTCTGGTCCAGGCCGGATCAACGATCACGGTCGTGGAGCCGGCACGATCGGCTCCGACGACGGCGGGTCCGAGCGAACCGGGATGGGCCGGGCCGACAGCGAGCGTGTGGTCGAGCAGAGGGCGGCCGCCGCGGCGGACACGCAGACGAGTGACCACCGATCCGGGCTCCTCACCGTGCCGGCCGAGCAGCGTCTGTTCCTGCCAGATCAGGTGGGCGTCGTCGGTCATCTCGATGCTCACGGTCGTGCGGTGGCGGGCGCCGCGCGCGGCGATGAGCGGCTGGGCGCTCCAGTCGAGCGCGGCGCCGCTCTCGATACGTATCCTGATATCGAGGGTCGACTCACACGGCTGGGTTGCGGGCAGGGCGAGGGAGGCGGCGACGCTGCGGATCCGCACGCGGGCTCCCGGGCCGAGGTGGACACCGAGGTGCAGTTCGTCGCCGCCGATGGGTCCGGCGGCGCCAGCGACGAGGTGGACCTGGGCGGCGTCCGTCGTGCCGTCCCCCATGGTCTGGCGCAGCAATAAGGGGGCTTGCCCGGCGAGGGTGGCCAGACGGGTCGTGCCGTCAGAACGTGCCTCGGCGACCAGGCGCGCCGTCGCCTTCATGCCGGGGACCGGACAGTGCTCGCGCCGGCGCGGCGCTGGGCGATCAGAGCGGTGGTCCACGCCGCGACGTCGGCGGCGAGCGGGTCGGCGGCGAGCGACATGAGCACCGTGGGGCGTTCGGTTCCGTGCGCGTCGGTGCGCTGGCGCTTGGCGTCGCGGCGCATCACGTCGAGGTCCGCGTGGACCAGCTCTGCGAGGTCCGTCTTGTTGATCACCAGCAGATCGGAGGAGATGATGCCGGGGCCGCCCTTGCGAGGGACTTTGTCTCCGCCGGCGACGTCGATCACGAAGATCTGCCGGTCGATCAGGCCCTTGCTGAAGGTCGCGGTGAGGTTGTCTCCGCCGCTTTCGACGAGCACCAGGTCCAGGGGGGCGAAGCGCCGTTCGAGGGCTTCGACGGCTTCGAGGTTGGCCGAGATGTCGTCGCGGATCGCGGTGTGCGGACAACAGCCGGTCTCCACCGCGGAGATCCGTTCCGGTTCGAGCACGCCTTGGCGCAGCAGGATCTCGGCATCCTCACGGGTGTAGATGTCGTTGGTCACCACGGCCAGGGCGTAATCGTCGCGCAGTGCACGACACAGGGCTGCCACGAGGGCGGTCTTGCCCGAGCCGACGGGACCGCCGATGCCGATGCGGAGCGGTCCGCCGGTACGCGCGGCCCCCAGGGCGAAGCTCATGCCGGCTCCGGCCGCGCCTTCGTCAGGATATTTACGATGCAAAGAGACGCACCTCCCATGTGCTGTGATGTTCTGCCGAGATGTCCAGACGGGGTGCGCTGAACGATGGCAGTTCGCTGATCGGGCCGAGCGCGGCTTTCAGCGCCGCGTCAGCGGTGTCCTGGATGTGGGGTTCGAGCACGGCGAGCACCCGGGTGACCGCGTCGGGGTCGACGCCGAGGAGCCGGGTGGCGGCGTTCGCCGGACCGCTGACGGCGCCGAGTGCGCAGGCGAGCGCGGCGTCGTGCGCGCTGAGACCGGCGGTCACACCCGCCGCGCCGAAGGCGATCGGCTGGTGGGGGCCGTCCGGGTGCACGGCGGAAGCCGCGGCCAGAGCCGGGCCCGGCCAGCCCGCGCGGACCGCGCGCAGGAGTTGCCGGCCCAGCGTTCGGGACGCGCGGCGTTGCGCGGGCGAGGGGGTACGCGCCTCGTACTCGGCGTCGAGCTCGGCGAGCAGCGCGTCGTCCGGTCCGCGAGCCGCTTCGAGCGCCGCCGCCGAGAAGGCGGCTCCGGTCAGGCCGGTGGTGGTGAGCCGGCCGAGCAGGAAGGCGTGGAGGTCGCCCGGCTCGAGGACCCGCCCGGCGGCGACGGCGGCCTCCAGCCCGCCCGAGTGCGCGTGCGTGCCCGCGGGCAGGCGGCTGTCGGTCAGCATGAGCAGCGAGGCCAGGTTCACAGATGCCGGCCTCAGAACAGGAAGTAGCGCTGAGCCAGCGGCAGGATCTCGGCCGGAGCAGGCTCCACGGTCTCGCCGTCGATGCGCACGGTGAAGGTATCCGGGTCGACCTCGATCCGCGGTAGTGCGGTGTTCTCCGGCAGGTCCGCCTTCGTCAGCCGCCGTACATCCTTCTGCGCGACCAGCTCGCGCCGAACGCCGAGCCGTTCGGCGAGCCCGTCGCCGATCGCGGCCGGTGCGACGAAGGCAAGGCTGGTGGCAGCGGGGGCGTGACCGTACGCCCCGAACATCGGCCGGGGCAGCACCGGCTGCGGCGTCGGGATGGAGGCGTTGGCATCCCCCATCGCGGCCCACGCGATCGCACCGCCCTTGATCACCAGATGAGGACGTACCGCGAAGAAACGCGGGTCCCAGAGCACGAGGTCGGCGAGCTTGCCCGGTTCGACGGATCCGATCTCGGCGTCCATACCGTGAGCGACGGCCGGGCCGATCGTGTACTTGGCGACGTACCTGCGGGCGCGATGGTTGTCGGCGGCACCGTCGCCGGGCAGCGCGCCACGCCGGGCCTTCATGGCGTGCGCGGTCTGCCAGGTGCGGATGACGGTCTCGCCGATCCGGCCCATCGCTTGGGAGTCCGAGCCGATCATCGAGATCGCGCCGAGGTCGTGCAGGACGTCCTCGGCCGCGATCGTGGTCGGCCGGATGCGGGATTCGGCGAACGCCAGGTCCTCCGGGATCGCCGGCGACAGATGGTGGCACACCATCAGCATGTCCAGGTGCTCGTCGATGGTGTTGACGGTGTGCGGCCTGGTCGGATTCGTCGAGGCCGGAAGGAAGTTCGGCAGGCCGGCGACGGTGATGATATCCGGTGCGTGGCCACCGCCGGCTCCCTCCACGTGGTAGGCCTCGATCGTGCGCCCGGCGATCGCAGCCACCGTGCTCTCGACGAACCCGGCCTCGTTGAGCGTGTCGGTGTGGATGGACACCTGGGCGCCCGAGGCGTCCGCGACCCGCAGGCAGACGTCGATCGCGGCAGGCGTCGCGCCCCAGTCCTCGTGGATCTTGAATCCGGCCGCGCCCGCGCGCAGCTGCTCCCACAGGGCTTCCTCGTTGGTCGAGTTCCCCTTGCCCAGAAGCGCGAAGTTGACCGGCCACGGGTCCAGGGCCTCGAACATCCGGGCCAGATGCCAGGCGCCCGGAGTGACGGTCGTGGCCTTGCTGCCCTCAGCCGGTCCGGTGCCGCCGCCGATCAGGGTCGTGATGCCCGCCCCCAGCGCTTCGGTGATCGCTTGGGGGCAGATGAAGTGCACGTGTCCGTCGATGCCGCCGGCGGTGAGGATCCGGCCGTTGCCGGAGATCACCTCTGTGGACGGGCCGATCACCAGTGCCGGGTGCACGCCGTGCATCGTGTCCGGATTCCCGGCCTTGCCCAGCGCGACGATCCGGCCGTCCCGGATCCCGACGTCGGCCTTCACGACACCCCAGTGGTCCAGCACGACGGCGCCGGTGATCACGGTGTCCGGGCTGCCGGGAACGTCGCCGCGCCCGGTGCGGGCGAGGTGGGCCATGCCCATCGACTCGCGGATCACCTTCCCGCCGCCGAACACCGCTTCCTCGCCATATCCGGCGTGCGCGCACAGATCCCGCTCGACCTCGATGAAAAGGTTCGTGTCGGCGAGCCGGACGCTGTCGCCCACGGTCGGGCCGTACAGCGCCGCGTAACGCTGCCGGGACATTTCAGCCATCGAGCCTGCCCTCCCCGCGCGCGCCGCTGATCCCGCGCAGTCCGGTCACGACCCGCCGCCCGGCGATCGGAACCAGCGCGACCTCGCGGGCCAGGCCTGGTTCGAAGCGCACCGCGGTGCCCGCCGGGATGTCCAGACGCCGGCCCCAGGCGGCGCCGCGGTCGAATTCCAGGGCCGGGTTGGCCTCGGCCAGGTGGTAGTGCGAGCCGACCTGTACGGGCCGGTCGCCGGTGTTGAGCACGGTGAGCGTCGTACGCGGCGCCCCGGCGTTGAGTTCGATCGGCTCGGCGACGAGCCGGACCTCGCCGGGGGCCACACCCCCGGTCTGAAGCTGCTGTGAGTGATCCACCGAGCCCCTCATCCGATCGGCCGGTGCACGGTGAGGAGCTTCGTGCCGTCCGGAAAGGTGGCCTCGATCTGCACCTCGTCGATCATCTCCGGCACCCCCTCCAGCACATCCTCGCGGGTCAGCACATGACGTCCGGCGTCCATCAGTTCGCTGACACGGTGGCCGTCCCGGGCGCGTTCGAGCAGGAACGAGGTGAGCACGGCGATCGCCTCCGGGTAGTTCAGGCGCAGCCCGCGGGCTCGCCGCTCCCGGGCGAGCCCGGCGGCGACGTGGATGAGCAGGCGTTCCTGCTCGTGGGGGGACAGAAGCATGATGTCGTGGGCCTTTCGCCGATCACACCGGGGTCGCGGTGACGGGCATACCGAGGTCGACCGCCCCGGACCCGGTCTTCTTGCACGCGTCGTGGCACGCGGCCTCCAGGCTGCAGCACAGCGAGCAGATCGGACCGCTGTGGAACGGGCAGGATGCCATGTCCGGCCGCTCGAAGGCGTCCGTGCAGACCGTGCAGGTGAGCTCGACGGAGGACAGCAGGCCGTCCACGACCAGCGGCTCGTCGAGGCCGTCCACGCGGGCGATGTAGTACTTGCCCTTCGTCGTGTACGCCAGGATCGGCGAGAGGGCCAGGCCGATGCCGAGGGCGATCAGGGGAGAGAAGGCCTTGGCGTACGCACCGAAGGCGTTGAAGTACGCGACGATCGAGACCGCGGAGGCGATCAGCATGGAGCCGAAGCCGACCGGGTTGAAGTTGTACAGGTGCGCGCGCTTGAACTCGATGTAGGACGGGCTGAGTTTGAGCGGCTTGTTGATCACCAGGTCGGCGGTGACGGCGCCGATCCAAGCGATCGCGACGTTGGAGTAGAAGCCGAGGACGTTGTTCAGGAAGCCGAAGACCCCGCCCTCCATCAGCGCCAGCGAGATGCCGACATTCAGAAAGATCCACACGACGCGTCCGGGGTGCTTGTGCAGGACCCGGGAGAAGAAGTTGGACCAGGACAGCGATCCGGAATAGGCGTTCGTTGAATTGATCTTGACTTGCGAGAGCACCACGAAGAAAGTGGCCAGGCCCAGCGCGACGGGCGCGGCGAAGGTCTTCAAGCCCAGCAGGTACTGCTGGATCGGCTCGTCGGCAACGGACTTGCCGATCTTCTCGGTGACGTAGAACGCCAGGAACGCCCCGCCGAGTTGCTTGAGCGCGCCGAGCACGACCCACCCCGGACCCGCCGAGAGAACCGCGCCCCACCACTGCTTCTTGTTCTCCTCCGTCTTGTCCGGCATGAAGCGCAGGTAGTCGACCTGCTCGCCGATCTGCGCGATGAGCGAGAGCGCTACGCCGGCGCCCGCCCCGGCGCTGAGAAAGCTGAACCCGGCGCCGGTCGGCGAGTCGCCGCCGAAGTGCGTGAACCGGGCGAACTCGCCGGGATCCTTGACCGCGATGGCGAGGAACGGCGCGACCATCATGATCAGCCAGATCGGCTGGGTCCACACCTGCATCTTCGACAGCGCGGTCATGCCGTAGATCACCAGGGGGATGACGAGCAGCGAGGCGATCAGATAGCTGACCGCCAGGGGTATGTGCAGGCCGAGTTGGAAGGCCTGCGCCATGATCGAGCCTTCGAGGGCGAAGAAGATGAAGGTGAAGCTGGCGTAGATGATCGAGGTCAGCGTCGAGCCGAGGTAGCCGAATCCCGCGCCGCGGGTCAGCAGGTCCATGTCCACGGAGTACTTCGCCGAGTAGTAGGCGATCGGGATGCCGGTGGCGAAGATGACGACCGCGGCGATCAGAATCGCGACGGCGGCGCTGCTGAATCCATAGGAGATGGCGATCGAGCCGCCGATGGCGAAATCGGCGAGGTAGGCGATGCCGCCGAGCGCGGTCGTGGCGACGACGTAGGGGCTCCAGCGCCGGAAGGACTTGGGTGCGTAGCGCAGCGAGTAGTCCTCGAGCGTGTCGTTCTTCGCCCACCGGTGATAGGCACGCTTGGCACCGGTCGATGTCGTCGCGGTGGTGCCGGTCGAGGCCTGCCCTGTTCTGGCCGAGCTGTCGGTGTCGGTCACACTCTGCCTCCCTGTCGCGGTCACGGTCTGGCTCCGGCGGGAGCGCCGGGATTGCCGTTGAGACTGGTGTGCGGGTGTTGAGAGTGTGTTACGCAGTGTTACTTCACCGAGAAATTATTTCTGCGACGGGGTATTCCTGGGCTCGTACTCTGATGACGGGGTCTAGAGTTGCGCGACGATGTCGAAGTCGAAGGCGTCGGCCCTCGCCAAGTAGATGGGGTGCTCCACGTGGTTGCCGTGCAGCCGGACCGCGCCACGCGGCCCCTCATAAGCCGCGGCGCTTCCCGCGCGAAGCAGGGTGCGTACGTTCAGGCTGTGAGCCCGCGACGCCAGCGCCGCCAACAGCCGGACGCCCTCATAGCAGGACTCTCCCAGGCTGCTGAGCACCGGCGCCTGCGTCCCGAACCGCGCCGCGTACCGCCCGTTGAACTCCAAGCTCTCCGCGGTGGCGAGTGTCTCGAAGTAGCCCGCGGCCGCCCAAAGGTTCTCGGTGGCCTCCGCGCCGGTGGCCATCAGCATGTTCTCGTCCATGTGCGTGCTCAGCCGCAGAACGCTTTGGTGCAGGCCGTGCGAGGCGTAAGCCCGGTTGAAATGCACCGCGTCCGCGCCGATCAACAGCATCAAAACGATGTCCGCGGCGCTCCGCTCGATGGCGCGCACCACCCCGCCGTACTCGTGCGTGCCCAGCGCGACGAATTCCTGACCGCAGACGCGGCCCCCGCAGGCCCGCGCGTACCGCAGCGCCGCCCGCGCAGTCACACGTGGCCACACATAGTCGTTGCCCACCACGAACCAGCGCCGTACACCATGGGACTCGGCCAGCAGCCGCATCGCCGGAAGCAGTTGACGCGCAGGGGTCTCCCCGGTCACGAAGACACCGGGCGTCCGCTCGCCACCCTCATACTGCGCGGTATAGATGTAGGGCACCCGACCGGCGATCCGCGGCGCCAGCACACGTCGCACCGCCGAGATGTGCCAGCCCACGACCGCGTCCACCGCACCGACGTCCACCAGTGCCGCCACCTCGGCGGCCACCCGCTCCGGCGCGCCTCCGCCGTCCACCGGTACCAACCGCACCCGCCGCCCCAGCACCCCGCCGGCATCGTTGAGCTCGGCGGCCGCCAGCCGCGCCGACAGCTCGCAGGAGGGTCCGAAGACCCCGGCGGGCCCGGACAATGGAATCACGAGCGCCACGGTCAACTCCTCATCCGCAGTGCCGCGCAACGGCGCAGGCGCCGGCTGCGACTGCGGCGTCTCGGCGAACACGCGACCACCTCGGGACGGGTACGAGGATGCGGATAACGGTAATAGTGCGGCGGCGCAGAGAGCTGACGAGCTACGGCTCGGCGCTGAGCTCCAGGCGCAGTCATCCTGACCGGCAGCAGGCCCGTCCGTCCAGCCCAGAGCACGCCACGAGCCGAAGAGAAAGAGCGAGTCGATGACCGCGGCCGAACCACAGCGTGATCTCGTGCACCTCCTGAGCATGGCTGAGCACCGCGCGGTACGCCGCCAATCGGCCCTGCTGGAGGCCGAGGCCGAAGGCTGCTCGATCGAGCAGTGGCGAGTGCTCAACCTGCTCGCCGACGGCTTGGGCCACACCATGACCGAGGTCGCGGAATACGCCCTGCTTCCCGCCCCGACCGCGACCAAGCTCATCGACCGCCTCGTCACGGACAACCTGGTCTACCGCCATCCCGATCCAGCCGACCGGCGACGAGTTCTCGTCCACGCCGCGCAGCGCGGCCGCGAGTTGCACGCCCGCCTCGCGCCATCGCTCGCCCGGATGCAATCCGAGGTTCTCAGACCGATCGGCACAGGAGAGGAACTCGAAGCCCTGCTGGACCACTTGGCCCGGGTGCTGGACCCAGGCTCGGCCCGGGCCGGGCAAGTGGTGGCGTGAGGACCGGGAACGCGCGCCACGTCACGGCTTTTGGCTTGGCTTCCGGTCAATGTCCGCACCCGGCGCGGTAGCGGACCTCGCGTCACAGCTCGCGAATGATCTCCATGATCGATCGATCGTCGGAGCTGAACAGCGGGGACGCGGTAGTCCTGGCGTCGGTGCCGACGGCTACGGCGCCGCCGAGTTCGACTGGTTGGCTCCAGTAGCCTGATCCGCTGGCCGCGCCGCGCGGCACATCTCGAGGTCTCGGCCACTGCCCTTCACAGAGCAGTCGCCGCGGCCTTTGCGTCTCAGCGCATTTCAAGGCGAAACGCGGCCTGCTGCCGGAGGACGATCGTCGTTCATCACCCCGCGCGGCGATCCGTGTCCTGTTCGCGCTGGCGTTACTGCCAGCCCAGGGGGATCGGGTCGTATCCGGCTGAGGGTTCGCCGCCGGCGGCGCTGAAGGATTCCAGGGCCTCTACCAGCCGGTCGAGGTGGTCGGGGGGCATTCGCTCGACGATGGTGGTGATCTCCTCGCGGCGTCGGCTGGTGACCTGTTCGACCACTTCGCGGCCGGCGGCGGTCAGGGTGGCGATGGACTCGCGGCGGTTTTCGGGATTCGGCGAGCGGTCGATCATTCCGGCGGCGGCCAGACGCTCGGCCATGCGCATCGCCGTCGAGGGGTTGACCGCCAAGTGCTCGGCCAGGTGCGTCAGCCGCAGCGGTCCGCGAGAGGACAGGACGACCAATGCGCGGAACTGCGGCAGGGTCAGGCTGTCCTCGACCTCGTTCAGCGAGCGTGCTGAGACGGCGACCAGCAGCCGGGAGGCGGTCAGCAGGGCATCGGTGACCCGGTCGACAGTGCCGGCGACGGCGCGGGCGGGATGGGCCGCGGTCGAGGGCTCGGCGTTGTCGTGGTCGGCGGTTCGCGGACTCATGTCACAGTTCTACCGCGCCGTGGTGGGCCGTGTCGGACATGCGGGCGGCTTGACGCGGACGGCCATCTTGTTTGCATAATGCAAATCATGTCCTCCCTCAGCGGCGCGGCGCGTCGGACCTCCTCTCCTGTGTTGCCGGTGCCGACCCGTGGAGTCCTGCGCCGCCTCGTGGACGCCTTGGCGTCCGGGCGGAGCGGTTTGGTGGTGCTGGCGTTGGCGATCGGAGCCGGCGCCGGGGGCGGGGCGATCGTGTTCCGTTGGCTCATCACCTCCTTCACGCACCTGTTCTCCGGGCATGCCGACTACTCCGACGCCGGGCACGCCGCCAATCCGCACCTTTCGGCGCTGGGGATCTGGTTCGTGCTGCTCACGCCGGTGGTCGCCGGGCTGATCTACGGCCCGCTGGTGTACAAGTTCGCGCCGGAGGCTCGCGGGCACGGCGTGCCGGAGGTGATGTACGCGGTCGCGCGCAACAGCGGCCGGATCGCCCCGCAGGTCGCCGTGGTGAAGTCCTTGGCGTCGGCGTTGTGTATCGGCTCGGGCGGATCGGTGGGCCGTGAGGGACCGATCGTCCAGATCGGGTCGGCCCTCGGCTCGACCCTGGGCCGGGTCGTCGGCGCCGGGGAGGACCGGATGCGGCTGCTGGTGGCCTGCGGCGCGGCCGGAGGGATCGCGGCCACCTTCAACGCGCCGCTGGCCGGAGTGTTCTTCGCGATGGAGCTGATCCTCACCTCCTTTGCCGCCGAGGGCTTCGGGATGATCGTGCTGTCCTCGGTCACCGCCTCGGTGATCGGTCGGGCGGCCTTCGGCAACGCGCCGTTCCTGACCCTGCCGCCATTCCACGCCGCACACGTGTCCCAGCTCGCGCTGTTCGCGGTACTCGGCATCGGCGCGGGTATCGTAGGCGTCGCCTTCTCGAAGATCCTCTATGCGATCGAGGACGCCTGCGACTGGGCATGGCGCTGGCCGGAGTGGGCCCGCCCGGCCGTCGGCGGTCTGTTGCTGGGCGTCGTGCTGCTGGTGCTGCCGCAGATGTACGGGGTCGGATACCCGGTCCTGGAGAACGCGGTCGCCGGCAAATACGCGATCGGATTCCTGCTGGTGCTGCTGATCGGGAAGGTCGTGGCCACCAGCTTGACCATCGGGATCGGCGGATCCGGCGGAGTGTTCGCCCCCAGCTTGTTCATGGGGGCGATGGCCGGCTCGGCGTTCGGACTGGCCGCCCAGGACCTCTTCGGGACGGGCGCCGGCCCGGTCGGTTCCTACGCGCTGGTCGGAATGGGAGCGGTGTTCGCCGGGGCGGCCCGCGCACCGATCACCGCGGTGGTCATCCTGTTCGAGCTGACCGGCGAGTACTCCATCATCCTGCCGCTGATGGCCGCGATCGTGCTGGCCACCTTGACCAGCAAAGCCATCACCGGCGACACCATCTACACCCTCAAGCTGCGCCGCCGCGGCGTAGACCTGTCCGCTCCGGCACCGGCCTCGCCGTTCGCCGGGATCACCGTCGCCGAGGTGATGGAGCCGGTCCCCGCCGCGCTCACGGCGACCACCTCCCTGTCGCAGGCCGCGGACGCGCTGGCCGTCTCCCGGCACGGCGCGCTGCCCGTCACCGACGCCGACGGCTCCTTCCTCGGCGTCGCCACGGCCCGCGCGGTCGCCGAAGTCCTGTCCGAAGGCGGACACGACACCGAACCGGTCGGCGAAGTCCTCTTCGTCCCCAAGCCGGTACACGCCGACAACGACCTGGCCGGCGCCCTGGCCGAACTGGTTGGGGCAACCCCCTCGGGTCTGCCGGTCCTCGACGAGACCGGCACCTGCCTGTCCGGATGGATCACCCATCAGGCCGTGCTGGCGGCAGTCCATCGAGGTCCAGCCTGATCTCCACCGGGCACCGCACGGCGACTGGCACGGATCCGACCACACGGGAAGCGCATGGCGGCAGTCGGCGTCCCCTCAATCGGCGCTGCCGTCCCTGGCCCATCAGGCACGCCGCGCGATGCCAACTTGGCCACGGGGCTACAGGGCGCACGGGGGACATGGACGGCTCGGCCAGCTGCGAAATACGCCAATGCGGATAGCAAAGGCACGCTGACTGTGCCTTTACTATCGTGCCTGCGACTGGACTCGATAGATGGGCTGAGAGTGCATCATGCCGGTGCTCGACGTATTTGATTCCATCGTGGCTGGAACCCGGCGTGCTCCACCGGCCGCCTGAAGCATGTCGCAGAAGATTGATCTCCACCCCGCGCCGGCCGCGGTCACATGCCGGCGGCCCCGACCTCGCGCAGATAAGCGTGGACGAGGCGTACCGACATCGCGCCCTCGCCGACTGCCGAAGCGACGCGGTTGATGGAGCCGCTGCGGACGTCGCCGGCCGCGAACACCCCGGGTCGGCTTGTCTCGAGCAGATACGGCCGGCGCGAGAGGTGGTTCCAGTGCGCCGCTTGCGCGTCGGATCCGCTGCTGTCGACGTCGCGGCCGGTGAGGATGGCGCCGCGCTTGTCCAGCGCCAGCGCATCGGCCACCCAGCCGGTGCCGGGGCGCGCGCCGATGAACACGAACAGGGCCGCCACCGTCAGCCGTCGCCGCTGTCCGGTGGCGGTGTCCTCGAGGACGACTGCCTCGACCCGCCTGCTTCCCAGGACCTCGCGTACCTCGGTGTGCGGCAGCACCTCGATCCGTGGTTCGGCCTTGATGCGCTCCACGAGGTATCGCGACATGTCGGCTTCCAGGTCGCCGCCGCGGACCACCAGGTGGACCCGGGACGCCGTGCGCGCCAGGAAGACCGCGGCCTGTCCGGCCGAGTTCCCGCCGCCGACCACGGCCACCTGGTTCACCTCGCACTGCCGCGCCTCCCATATGGTCGCCGCGTAGTGGACGCCGAGCCCTTCGAGCTCTCGGCAGCCCGGCACGTCCAGGCGCCGGTACTGCGCGCCGGTGGCGATGACGACCGCGTGCGCGGCGATCTCCTCGCCGTCGTCCAGCCGGACCACGTAGCGGCCGTCCTCGCGCTGCTCCAGCGCGGCCGCGGTCGCCGGGACGGTGATCCGGGCGCCGAACCTGGTCGCCTGGATCACCGCCCGCTCGGCGAGTTCCGAGCCGGAGATCCCGGCCGGGAAGCCAAGGTAGTTCTCGATGCGCGAGGAGGTGCCGGCCTGGCCGCCGGCGGCGCTCCTGTCCAGCACCACCGTCCTGAGCCCTTCGGAGGAACCGTAGACCGCGGCGCCGAGGCCGGCCGGGCCCGCGCCGACGATAAGCAGGTCGCACCCGGTGTCGCCGGGTGGCACGCGCAGCCCGACCGTCTCGGCGAGGACGGCGTTGCCGGGGTTGCGCAGGACTTTGCGACCGCCCCAGACCACGACCGGGGTCTGCGCGGCGGTGACGCCGAGGCTGCGCAGCAGTGCCTCGGCGTCGGGCTCACGGTCCGGGTCGATCCAGCGGTGCGGCAGCCGGTTGCGTGCGGCGAAGGACAGCAGGCGGCGGGTGTCGGGGGAGTACCGGGAGCCGATGATGCGGAACCCGGTGCCCTGCCCGAGCAGCAACTCGCGCCGGTTGAGGTAGGCGCGCAGGATCAGGTTGCCCAGCTCCGGCTCGCGCGCCAGCGCGGTGCTCAGCTCCGAGACCGGTACCGCGAGGACCTCGCCGGGGGCGTCCACGACCGCGGTCACGTACGCGACCTGCCCCTCCAGCAGTCCCAGTTCGCCGAGGAAGCGTCCCGGGCCGTGCACCCGCACGACACGCCCGTCCGCGCCGTACCCGTCGACGATCTTGATCAGGCCGCTGAGCACGATGTAGAAGGTGTCGTTCGGCTCGCCCTCGCGGAACAGCAGGTCTCCGGGCTCGACGCGGCGCCGCTCGCCGCACTCGGCGAAAACCGCGATCTGCTCATCGGTCAGCCGCGGAAAGGCACCGTCGGGATCCGGGCTCTCGACCGGCCCGGTCACGCGTGTGCCTCGTCCCAGCCACGTACCTCGTCCCCGCAGCGCCACCGCGGGGTCATGGCGCGCCCGCTGACCCGGTCGCAGCCGAAGACTCCGCCGCCGAGCCGCCCGCGAGCGCCTCCTCGACCCAGGCGCGCAGCTCCGCCGCGGGGCGGGCGCCGGCCTGCCGGGCCAGCACCCGGCCCCGGTCGATGACCAGCAGCGTGGGCACGGCCCGCACCTCGAAGCGCTGGGAGAGCTGCGGCGAGGCGTCGACGTCGACCTTGGCCAGCTTGATCTTCCCGGCGAGATCGGCGGCGACCTGCTCCAGTGCCGGGCTGACCATGCGGCACGGCCCGCACCAGGTCGCCCACAGGTCGACAACCACCGGGATGCTCGCCTTGTCGACCACCTGGGTGAAGGTGCTGTCCTCGGCATCCACGATCCACGGCAGGCTCTGGTGGCAGTTGCCGCACCTGGGGTGTCCCTCGGCAGCCGCGGGCACGCGGTTGTTCTTGCCGCAGTGCGGGCAGCGGACTGTCTTCGGCTCCACGCTCACGGCGCCGCCTCCGCTTCGTCTCCGGTCTCCTCCGCCGGCTCCTCCGCCGGTTCCTCGAACGAGACGGTCAGCTCGCCGCCCTCGGCGCCGACCACGACGGTGACGCCCTCGCGGGCGCCGCCGGCCAGCAGCGCGCGGCCGATCTTGGTCTCCACCTCGTGCGAGATGAAGCGGCGCAGCGGCCGCGCGCCGTAGACCGGGTCGAAGCCCTGCTCGGCGATCAGCTTGCGGCCTGGCTCGGTCAGCACCAGCGCGATGCGCCGCTCGGCCAGGCGCCGGCGCAGCTCCTCGATCATCAGGTCGACGATGATCTCGATCTGCGGCAGGTCCAGCGGGTGGAACAGCACGATGTCGTCGACCCGGTTGAGGAACTCCGGGCGGAAGTGCGAGCGCAGCTCGCCCATGATCAGGTCCCGGACGTCCGGCTTGATCTCGCCGCCGGCGTGCGACTCCGGCAGCAGGTACTGCGAGCCCAGATTCGAGGTCATGATGATCACGGTGTTGCGGAAGTCGACGGTGCGGCCCTGCGAGTCGGTGATCCGGCCGTCGTCGAGCACCTGCAGCAGGGTGTTGAAGACGTCCGCGTGCGCCTTCTCGATCTCGTCGAACAGCACCACCGAGTAGGGCTTGCGGCGCACGGCCTCGGTGAGCTGGCCGCCCTCCTCATAGCCGACGTATCCGGGAGGTGCCCCGATCAGCCTGCTGACCGTGTGCCGCTCCTGGTACTCGCTCATGTCGAGCCGCACCATGTTCTCCTCGCTGTCGAACAGCGCCGCGGCGAGGGTCTTGGCCAGTTCGGTCTTGCCGACGCCGGTGGGTCCGAGGAAGATGAAGGACCCGATCGGGCGCCGCGGATCGCGGATCCCGGAGCGGGAGCGGATGACGGCGTCGGCGACCAGCCGCACCGCCTCGTCCTGGCCGATGACCCGTTCGCGCAGGATCTCGTCCAGGCGCAGCAGCTTCTCCCGCTCGCCCTCCTGCAGCCGGGCGACGGGGATCCCGGTCCAGGCCGCGACGATCTCGGCGATCTCCTCCTCGGTCACGACCTCGCGCAGCAGGCGGCTGGAGCCCTGCTTGGAGCTGAGCCGCTGCTCCTCGGCGGCGAGCTTGCGCTCCAGCTCGGTGAGCTTGCCGTAGCGCAGCTCGGCGGCCTTGTTCAGGTCGTACTCGCGCTCGGCACGCTCGGCCTCGGCGCGGGTGCGCTCCAACTCCTCGCGCAGCTCCTGGACCCGGCGGATGGCCTGCCGCTCGGCGTCCCACTGCGCGCGCTTGGCCGACGTCTGGGCGCGCAGGTCGGCCAGCTCGCGCCGGAGTTCCTCCAGACGGTCGCGGCTGGCCCGATCCTTCTCCTTGGCCAGCGCCGCCTCCTCGATCTCCAGGCGGGTGACCCGGCGGGTGAGTTCGTCCAGCTCCGCCGGCATCGAGTCGATCTCGGTGCGCAGCCGGGCGCAGGCCTCGTCCACCAGGTCGATGGCCTTGTCCGGGAGGAACCGGTCGGTGATGTAGCGGTGGCTCAGGCTCGCCGCGGCCACCAGCGCGCCATCCTGGATCTTGACGCCGTGGAACACCTCCAGGCGCTCGCGCAGGCCGCGCAGGATCGAGACCGTGTCCTCGACCGAGGGCTCGTCGACCAGTACGGTCTGGAAGCGCCGCTCCAGCGCCGCGTCGGACTCGATGTGCTTGCGGTATTCATCGAGCGTGGTCGCGCCGATCATGTGCAGCTCGCCGCGGGCCAGCATCGGCTTGAGCATGTTGCCGGCGTCCATCGCGCCCTCGGCGGCGCCGGCGCCGACCACGGTGTGCAGCTCGTCGATGAACAGCAAGATCCTGCCCTCGGCCGCCTTGACCTCGGCCAGCACCGCCTTGAGCCGCTCCTCGAACTCGCCGCGGTACTTGGCCCCGGCCACCAGCGCGCCCATGTCCAGGGAGAACACGGTCTTGTCGCGCAGCCCCTCGGGGACGTCGCCGCGCAGGATGCGCTGGGCCAGGCCCTCGACGATCGCGGTCTTGCCGACCCCGGGGTCGCCGATCAGCACCGGGTTGTTCTTGGTCTTGCGGCTCAGGATCTGGACCACCCGGCGGATCTCGGCGTCCCGGCCGATGACCGGGTCGAGCTTGTCGGCGCGCGCCTCCGCGACCAGATCGCGACCGTACTTCTCCAGCGCCTCATAGGTCCCCTCCGGCGTCGCCGAGGTGACCCGCTGGTTGCCGCGCACGCTGGTCAGGGCCTTGAGGAAGGCCTCACGGGTGACGCCGCGCTCCCGCAGCCGCCGCCCGGCCGAGGTGGCCGTGCCCTCCTCGATCAGCGGCAGTGTCAGGTGCTCGACCGACACGTACTCGTCCTTGAGCCGCTTGGCCTCGCGTTCGGCCGCGTCCAGCAGGCGCGACAGGCGCTGGGTGATCATGACCTGTCCGGGCGTGGCTCCCGGGCCGGTGACGCGCGGGCGCTTGGCCAGGTCGGCAGACAGGTCGGCGTGCAGTGCCTCGACGTCCGCGCCGAGCTGGGCGAGCAGCCGGGGCACCAGGCCGTCCTGCTGGTCCAGGAGCGCGACCAGCAGGTGCTCCCCGTCGACCTCGGTGTGGCCGAGGCGGGTCGCTGTCGTCTGCGCTTCGGCGAGCGCCTCCTGCGACTTCTGGGTGAGCCGGTTCATGTCCATGGTGGGAACTCCTTCGCCGGGCGCCCGCTGCGGCGCAGCGCTGATTCCAGCTGGTCGATGCGGTCGAGCAGGTCCAGGACGAGGCCGAGGGAGGCGTAGTTGAGGCCGAGGCCGGCGTGCAGGCGCAGTGCCCGGGCGACCGTCGCCGGGGCGCGCGCGTCGAACCAGAGCTGTCCGGCGTCGTCGCGCTGGGCGTCGAGCACGCTGAGCGCGACGAACCGGCGGATCAGCTGGGAGGTGACGCCCGAGCGGCCGGCCACGTCCTCGAGGGTCAGCCGGCCCTGGGACGCGCGGCGCACCACGACGAGCGGATAGCGACGGCCGCCACCGGGCTGCCCGATGTCGTTCGCGGGGGTCATGACCGCCTCCTGGGGTCGAAGGACGAGGCTGCGGCGAGCTGTTCGAACAGCTCGCGCTCCCGGTCGGTCGGCGTGGCCGGCACCATGATCCTGACCTCGGCGTACAGGTCGCCGGGCGGGCCCTTGGGGTTGGGCATGCCCTCGCCGCGCAGCCGCAGCTTGCGCCCGGTCGAGGAGCCCGCCGGGACGACGACCTTGGCCGTGCCGCCGGGAGTGGGGACCGGGACCGTCGCGCCGAGCGCCGCCTCCCACGGGCTGACCGGCAGGTCGACGGTGATGTCCCGGCCGGACAGCCGGAAGCGCGGGTGCGGGGCGATCCGGATCTGGAGGTAGAGGTCGCCCGCCGGGGCGTCGCCGTAGCCGCGGCCGCCCTGCCCGGCCAGCCGGATCCGCTGGCCGTCGACGACGCCGGCGGGGATCGTGACGTCGTAGTCGCGCCCTCCGGCGCCGCCGATCGTGATCTTCCGTTTGCCACCGCGATAGGCCTCTTCCACGGAGAGCTCCAGCTCCGCGGTCTGGTCCGCGCCGGCCATCCGCACCCCGCCGCGCCCGCCCCGACTGCCCCGACCACCCTGGCCGCCCCGGCCGGCCGGCCCGCCCTGCCCGCCGAAGATGTCGCCGAACAAATCCTCGAACCGGACCCCGGCGCCGCCGAAGTCGACGTACTCGCCGCCCTCCGGTCCGCCGCCGCGGAAACCGCCGGCGCGCGCGGCGCGGCCGGCCGCCACCTGCTCGTCGTAGTCCTCGGGGATCTGGCGGAAGTCCGGGCCGAACCGGTCGTAGCGGGCCCGGGTCTTCGGGTCGGACAGGACCTGGTAGGCCTCGTTGATCTCCTTGAAGCGCTCCTCGGCCGCCGGGTCCTTGTTCACGTCGGGGTGGTGGCGGCGGGCCAGCTTGCGGAAGGCCTGCTGGATCTGCTCGGCGTCCGCCGTCTTCGGCACGCCCAGCACCTCGTAGTAGTCGCGAGCCATACCGGCTCACCCCTGCCCGGCGCTCTTGGCGCTGACCAGTACGGCGGCCGGGCGCAGTTGCGACTCCGGCGGCCGGCCGTAACCCGGGCGCAGGACCCTGACGACCGTCCCCGGCGGGCTGCCGGGGTCCTCGACCACGCCGGTCGCCTCGTGCCGCTGGGGGTCGAACGGCACGCCGGTCTGGTCGTCGCGGGCGAAGCCGAGCGAGGCGAGCACGCCGACCGCCTGGTCACGGACCGCCCGCACACCGGCGACGAACGGCGAGTCGCCGTCGGCGTGGTCGAGCGCGAGTTCGAGGTGGTCGACCACCGGGAGCCAGGCCAGGCAGACACGGCGGCGCTCGGCCGCGGCCGCCTGGCTCAGTTCCCGGGCGTGCCGCTTGCGGGCGTTGTCGAGATCGGCGAGCGCGCGCCGCCAACGGTCTTCGAGCTCTGCGGTCGCGGGCGCGTCAGGACCGGAAGGCCTCTCGGTGGATTCCCTTGGGGCCCGTTCGGTGAGATTTTCAGGGGTGCTCGCACTGTCGGCGGGGGCTTCGGCCCGCGTCTCAGCCCCGGTCGGCGGGGCATCGCGCCCCAGGGCGCCGTTTTCGTCGGCCATGTCGTGCGCCTCAGCTCTTGTCGAACTCGGCGTCGATGACGTCGTCGTCGGGGCCCGTCGAACCCTCGGGACCACCGCCCGGCGCGGAGCTCTGCGCAGCCTCGCCGCTCGGCGCGCCTCCGGCTTCGCGGGCGGCCAGAGCCGAGGAGATCTGCCGCAGCTCGGAGGTGAGTTCATGCAGGCGGTCCAGCGGCGCGGGCGCCTCCGGCTTGATCGCGTCCCGGGCTTCGCCGACGAGGAGTTCGGCGCGGGCTCGCTCGTGCTGCGGGACGGCGTCGCCGAGCTCGGAGAGCCGGCGCTGGACCTGGTAGGCGACGGTGTCCAGGTCGTTGCGGGCATCGACGACCTGGCGCAGGCTCTGGTCCTCGGCCCGGTGCCGCTCGGCCTCGGAGACCATGCGGTCGACCTCGGAGCGGTCCAGGTTCGAACTCTCGCTGATGGTGATGCCCTGCTCCGCCCCGGTGTCCTTGTCCTTCGCGCTGACGTTGAGGATGCCGTTCGCGTCGATGTCGAAGGTGACCTCGACCTTGGGCTCGCCGCGTGGCCCGGGACGGACGTTCTCCAGGCGGAAGCGCCCGAGGACGCGGTTGTCGGCCGCCATCTCGCGCTCGCCCTGCAGGACGACGACGTCCACGGCGGACTGGTTGTCCTCGGCGGTGGAGAAGGTCTCCGAGCGGCGCACCGGGATGGTGGTGTTCCGCTCGATGATCTTCGTCATGACGCCGCCCTGGGTCTCGACGCCGAGGGACAGCGGTGTGACGTCGAGCAGCAGGACGTCCTTGACCTCGCCCTTGAGCACCCCGGCCTGGACGGCGGCGCCGAGCGCCACCACCTCGTCGGGGTTGACGGTCATGTTGGGGTCCTTGCCGCCGGTCAGCTTGCGGACCAGCGCCTGGACCGCCGGGATCCGGGTGGAGCCGCCGACCAGGATCACCTCGTCGATGTCGTTCGCGGTGACCTTGGCGTCGGCCATCGCCTGCTTGACCGGCCCGAGGCAGCGCTCCACCAGGTCGGCGGTGATCTCCTCGAAGGTGGAGCGGCGGATGGTCTGGGTCACGTGCTTGGGGCCGGAGGCGTCGGCGGTGATGAAGGGGAGGTTGATCTGCGTCTGGGTGACCGAGCTCAGCTCGGTCTTGGCCTTCTCTGCGGCCTCGAACAGACGCTGCAGGGCCTGGGGGTCCTCGCGCAGATCGATGCCGTTCCCCTTCTGGAACTCATCGGCGATGTGGTCGACCAGACGGCGGTCGAAGTCATCGCCGCCGAGGTGGGTGTCGCCGGCCGTGGAGCGGACCTCCACGACGCCGTCGCCGACGTCGAGGATGCTGACGTCGAACGTGCCGCCGCCGAGGTCGAAGACCAGGACCGTCTCGTGCCCCTTCTTGTCCAGGCCGTAGGCCAGGGCCGCGGCGGTGGGCTCGTTGATGATGCGCAGGACCTCCAGGCCGGCGATCTTCCCGGCGTCCTTGGTGGCGGTGCGCTGGGCGTCGTTGAAGTAGGCCGGGACCGTGATCACCGCCTCGGTGACCTTCTCGCCGAGGGACTTGGAGGCGTCCTCGGCCAGCTTGCGCAGTACCAGGGCACTGATCTCCTCGGGGGCGTAGAGCTTGCCGCGCACGTCGAAGCGGGCCGCGCCGCCGGGCCCTTCGACGACGTCGAACGCCACCGCCTTGGCCTCGGCGGAGATCTCGTCGAAGTGCCGCCCGATGAAGCGCTTGGCGGAGTAGATGGTGCCCTTGGGGTTGAGGATCGCCTGACGCCGGGCGAGCTGGCCGACCAGGCGCTCGCCGTCCTCGGTGAAGCCGACGACGGAGGGGGTGGTCCGCGAACCCTCGGTGTTCGGTATGACCCGTGCCTCGCCGCCCTCCCAGACCGCGATGACCGAGTTGGTGGTTCCCAGGTCGATGCCTACCGCCTTCGCCATGAGCTGCTCCTTGATCGGATCGGATGGTCCGGCACGGGCTCGGCGACCTGTTGACCAGCCCCGGGTCTGCACGATTCGGATTCATCGGCGCCAGACGTGCGAAACCCCCCTTTTCCTTCCTACCACCGGGGCTGGACGGTCGCGATCGGAGTGCTCGGACGGCCCGGCTCCGAACAGATGAGCCTGTTGTCATGGACTTGCGGCTCCGGCCGGACCCGGGTTGGGTTGAAGGGTCGTCCAAGACGCCTCGAAAGGCACGGCTTGAGCTCCGGCGCGAAGAGCCGCACCCGCAACCCCAGGAATGGAGCACGACGGTGACCGACTTTCTGACCGACGTGAAGTCCCTTCGCGACAAAGCCCGCCAAGACATCATGAAAGGCCCGGTCACCGCGTCCTACGGAACAGACGTCACCAAGGTCGTCGACCTCCTGAACGTCGCGCTGGCGACCGAGATCGTCTGCGTGTTGCGCTATCGGCAGCACCACTTCACCGCGACCGGACTGAACTCCGAGCCGGTGGCCGCCGAGTTCCTGACCCACTCCGTCGAGGAACAGGACCACGCCGACCGGCTGGCCGCCCGCATCGTCCAGCTCGGCGGCACCCCGAAGATGGACCCCGCCGGGCTCGAGGCCCGAGCGCACTCGGAGTACAAGCCGGCCTCGGACCTGCAAGAGATGGTCAAGGAGAACCTGGTCGCCGAACGGATCGCCGTCGCGTCCTACACCGAGATGATCAACTGGGTCGGCACCGCCGACCCCACCACCCGCCGGGTCCTCGAGGACATCCTCGCCAAGGAGGAGGAGCACGCCGACGACATGTTGAGCCTGCTCGAGTCCTGACCGTTCGGGTACATCGAAGCGGCGGCGGCGTCAGTGTGCTTGTCGAAGGACGACGGTGAGACGGGCGCCGCCGGCCGGGCTGTCGGTGATGACGATGCTCCCGTGGTGGGCGAGGGCGATTTCGCGGGCGATGGCCAGGCCCAGTCCGGAATTGCCGGTGCCGCGCTCGCGGCCGTCGTCCAGACGCACGAAGCGGTCGAAGACCCGCTCGCGGTCCTCGGAAGGCACCGGGCCGTCCGCCGATCGGCGAGGAGCTGGTGGACCTGATTGTCCGGCTGGCAAGCGAGAACCGCCGGTGGGGCGTGCTGCGGATCCTCCGGCGAGTTGCGCCGGCTCGGGCACCGGGACGTGGCGTCCACCATCCGCAAGATCCTGCGTGCTCGTCGGATCGGTCCCCCCCCGCGCTGCGCGATGACAGTTGGCGAACGTTTCTGAGCTCCCGTGCCGGCACCTTGATCGCTACGGACTTCTGCCATTTCGACTGCGCTGTAACGCTGACCCGGCTGTATGTCGCTTTCGTCATCGAGCACAGCAACCGTCGGGTGCGCCTGCTGGGGATCACCCGGTATCCCACCGCGGCCTGGCCACCCAACTCGCGCGGGAACTCCTCGCTCGTCATGAAGACTGCCCCACAGGCCCTGCGGTTGAAAGCGTTCGCCGAACGCTTCGTGCGCACTGTCCGGGCCGAGTGCACCGACCGGATGCTCATCGCCGGCGACCGCCACCTGCGCACCGTGCTGGAGCAGTTCGTTGAGCACTACAACGCTGGCCGCTCGCGCCAAGGACACGGCATGAGGCTACGCGCCCCGAACGTGATCGCGTTCCCTACGCCAATCAACCGGATCCGCCGCCGAACCGTGCTTGGCGGACTGATCCACGAATACGAACAAGCCGCATAAAGGCCAGCTCACAGCCAGCGGCCGTGTTTTCGACCACTACAGCCCGGCGTGTCATCGAGCTGTTGGCTCCGTCCGAAGGACTCGCACCCGGCCAGAAGACACTGCAACGGTTCACCGCGTCGGCGGCGCAGCGTCAGCGCCGGAATGAGTCTCTGAATGCTTTGGGCGTACAGCGGTACGAGCGGCGCACCCGAGCCCGCGTGGCCTTGAACGCGCTGCGGAGCGACCTGGTCGGCTACGCACAGGAAGCCGATCCCGAGATCGAAGGCAGCGTCCTGCACGAGGCGGCGTACCTGATGACCGCCGGTGACGCCTGGCTGCGCGTGATTACCGACGACAACCCGCCGGATTGGGAGAGCCCAGTGCTACTGGTTGCTGAACTCTTCGCATCGGTGATTGGTGGGGAGAAGCCGCTGTTGTTCGCCAACCTGATTTGTCTCTGGCGCGGCGAGCGCCCGGTGTGGTGCCTGGTTCAGTTCGGTGAGTCGGCGATCAGGCCGACGGGGGTTTCGTCTCGGCAGTTGTACGGGGTCGAAGTAGACGTGCAGCGGCCGGAGTCGGATGCCGGGTTCCTGAGTCCGGCCGTCCCCAGTGACGTCATCGAGCTGTTCACACAGGCGCTGACGTCACTGGGGATCGAAGGACAGCAAGCAGATCGGTGACGTCCTGCCCGGCCGGCTGTTCGGCGCGGTCCTCGATGCAGAGCAGCATTTTGCGTTCCCTGACCAGCCAGCCCGACGCGCTCAGCCCACTCAGCGCGGGTTGTTCTCCATCAGGTCCAGCGGCACATCACAGGCCCCGCCGTTGAGGTCGTCGAGCAGGCCGCGGGCGAAGGACGCCAGCGGCGGCAGGCCGGACGACTGGGCCACTTCAAACCGCTACAGACAGGCCGCCGTGGCAGGCGCGACGATGCCGTCCGATCTGAGAGCTTGCAGACTCTTGACTCTCTGGGTACGTTCTTACATACGGATATCGTATGTATTTCAATACTCGGGGGATTCTGATGATCACGACTCGGCAGGGTGTCGCGGCCCATCGCGGTGGGCTGGACCTGACGATTTCGTTGACGGCCGACCAGGCCGACGCACTGGGCGCCGATGCCCACCGCCTCGTGGACTACCTGGACACGGTGATGGTGCAGATTGCCGCCATCAGGACACATGCCGAACCGGTTCTGCCCGAGGCCCGGGTCATCCCCGCAGTGCCGGCGCAACAGGTCGTGAGCGAGGTCACCGCCAAGGACCGCCCGATATTTCAGGGCGTGCAGTGGGACGAACGGGTATTGCAGGAGGTCTCGGCGTTGTTGTCGATGCTCGACGGGGTTCGGGATGCAACCTTGCGCAGGCACGCCGGGCACCACGGCTCCATCAGGCGGGCTGGTTATGCCATGGGTGTGTCAAAGGCGACGGCCCAAAGTCGTCGGAACGCATTGCAGGCGCCATCTCCTGCTGAGCTGTGGGCTGCCGGAGCGTATGGGGGTGTTCGCCACCGGAAGGCTTCTATGCCCGCTGTGATGCGGCCCTGGTCTATAGCCTGGCCCGGCTATATCCCAGTGGACGTCTTCCCGCCGGAAACGCGGGCGAGGTGTCTCGTCGACGGCGTGGAAGGCTCGGCCGAGGCGCTGCAGACCCCTGACGGCGTGGCGGCGGCGGAGTGGTTGCGCCGTTCGGCCGCCGCCCTGGTCCCATTCGACCTGGATGACCGTGGATGGCCACTGAACCCGGCCGGCCGCACCGGCTGGACCGGCCGGCGCCTGCGCCACTGGGGCGAGAACGCCGCGGCGAACTGCATCGTGCGATCCAACGACGGCTACGTATTGATGACCCGTTGCGATGACCTCGCTCTGTGGGCGTTTCCCGGAGGAATGATCGAGCCGGGTGAGGACCGGGTGGAGGCAATGCGGCGGGTGCTGCGGGAAAAGACCGGCGTCGACGTGTCCGGTGTGGACCCGAAGATTCTGCACCGCGGCTATAGGGAAGACGCGCGGGCCACCGACAATGCCTGGGCGTGTTCGGTCCTGAGCCTGTTCGTCGTCCCCAGGCAGGTCCCGGTGGCCGCCGGCGGCGACACCATCGAGGTGGGCTGGTTCCGCGTGGACACAGCGGAGCAGCTCGCCGCCGAGCTGGACGTACGCGGCGGCCTGTATGAGGCTCACCGGCCGTGGCTCCAGGCCGCCATAGACCACCTGTCGCCCACGGCCTGACCTGGTGCGCACTGCGCGCCCGTACCTCTCACGGGGACGGGCGCCGCAGTACAGGCCTAATTTCCGGCAGCGCCGCGGGTGTTGCTCTAAGGCATCCTTCGCCCCGACCAACTCGGTGCCGATCAGTTGTCGCCCTGCCTCGCCGATTGCAGTCGGGTAGCGCCCCGTACAAAACGCCGACGCGAACAGTGTCAGTCTCCGTGCTTGGCGTTTCGGAACGGCTACGACAATGGCGATGTCGAGCTGCGGAGGCCTGGAATGCCGACGCTATAAGTGCGGCGGGCGTCGGCCGGGTCGCCATCTGGCTCTGTCCGCGCGAGCGGAGTTGGTCCGAACGTGGACGGACTCGGCGCGGAGACGCACCGGTTCTCTCGACACGGGCAAAGGCAGCCCGGTGTTCATTGCGTTGATGCTGACATAGCTGCACGCGCTTGCCGGGCTCGGTGACTTCGACGGTTGCAGCCGAGCGCTCGATGAAGCCCAGGCCGTCACCGGCATGAGCGGTAGCGTCCACAACGGTGGCTGGCTGCGCTTCGACGGTGAGCGGCTCGCCGAAGAGCGGGGAGCCTGCTATGTCTCGCTCAGCCGCCCGGACTTGGCCGAAGCAGCGCTTACCGATGTGCTGCGCCGCAAGCTCTCATCCCGCAGGCGGGGCAGCGTCCTCACCGATCTCGCGACCCTCGGCGTCCAACAACATGACCCGGACCAAGTCCTCCAGTACGGGAGCACGGCGCTGGCGCTGGCTGAGGAGACGAACTCGGGCTACATCGGCCGGAAGCTCCAGGGGCTCAACACCAAGCTCGCGCCCCTTGCGACTGACGACCGTATCCGTGATCTCAGCGACGCCATCTCGGCGTCCTCGACAACCGTCGGCGCATGAAGGGACCACCTTGAACGAGGAACACGGCCGCATCTTCCGCGAAGCCTGGATTGCGGGTGTCAAGGCGCACTACCCCGGCGAGCCGAAGCCTGGCTACATCTCGCCATGGGAGGACACACCGGAATGGGAGCGCGAGGCTGCCAGCGCGGTCTATGGCCAGGTGACCGACTTCCTGACGGTGAGCGGTGGCTCCGCCTCCAGGCTCACCCGCGAGCAGAAAGGCAGGTTTGTGTCGTTGTGCTGGATCGCCCAGATCTACCAGCACATCCCGGACCCGAAGCCGAGCTACGTCACCGACTGGAGCGAACAGCCGGAGTGGCAGCGGGAGACTAATTGTGAGGTTTTTGAGGCGATTGAGCGACAGGCATAGCGGTAGCCGTCGGGAGCAACGACCATCCGAGCGCAACGAGCTGGGACGAGTACGCCGACATCGTTGAAGTGGCAGTGGGTACTCAATGATCCAAGCTGTACCGAGACGAAAGTCGACAGCTTCCTTGAAGATCGCCCGTGTCTGATCCTGGCCATTGACGCCTTCAACGCGGGTTCGAGGCGCTCATGCGTACGCGGGACATGATGCAACCCGCCGGTCCCCGCCGTGCCGACGGGGACCGGCGGTACTTCGAGTGCCTGCAGCAGCGCTTTTCAGGGATCTGCTCGGCAGCCGCTCCTCTCTTACTGGCTGACTCTCTGAACCCACGGCTCGAGTGCGCCAAAGGTGTGAGTTCGTGGGCCAAAGTCAGAAGGCCCGGCGTTTGAAGTGACTCGAACGGGTGGCGGGCAGCCTCGATTCCGGGGTGGAAGCGATACGGCGGCACGGCAAAAAACAGGCCGTCACCATACGGACTTCGTACGGCCGTCATCACATCGTCATCACACGGGGCTGTTTCGACGACTTTATGGCTCGAGTCGAGTCGAGTGCTCGAGTGGAGAAAACGTGAAACCCCAGGTCAGCGGGTGATCCTGGGGTTCAACTTCGGTGCCCCCGGCAGGATTCGAACCTGCGACCATCGGATTAGAAGTCCGGTGCTCTATCCACTGAGCTACGAGGGCCTGGCTTCGGCGCGGGCTCATCTTAGCGGGTCGGGGGTGGGTTCCAGCCTGACGTTTGCGGTGGGTGGGGCGGCCCCGGCGGTGGGCGGGGCCGCTGGTCGGTCAGGCTTCGGGGGTGAGGATGGCGTGCAGGTCGCGGCGGGCGTTCGCGAGGATGGCGCGGGCTTGGTCACGGCGGGTGGGGTTGGGGGTGTTCACCGCTGCGGTGTAGGCGGTGGTGAGCTTGCGGAGGGCTCGGTCGGCGCCGCTCAGGGCGTTGCGGGTGGTGTGGAGGTCGGTGCGGATATTGGCGCGGATTTTGGCGCGGATTTCGGTGCGCTGGTCGGCGGTGGGCCAGGGGGAGGCTTGGGCGGCTCGGGCTGCGCGGCGGGCTTCGTGGCGGGCGGAGCGGGGGTGCTCGTGGTGGGCCTCGTGGTGGGACTTGCGGCGGGACTTGCAATAGGACTTGCGGTGCTGGTCGCGGTCGGTGGTGTGGTGCTGGGACCGGATGTCGGCGCGGCGTTGGTCGCGGTCGGCCGTGTAGCGCTGGGCACGGGAGTCGACCGGGCGCTGGTCGCGGGAGTCAGCGCGGTGATGCTCGTGGTGAGGGGCGCGGCGCTGGTCAAGGTATGCCTCGCGGCGTCGGTTGTGGAAGTCGGCGCGGTGATGCTCGTGGCGCGGAGCACGACGCTGGTCGCGGAACTCGGTGTGGTGCTGCTCGCGGAGAGGGGCGCGGCGCTGGTTGCGGGGCTCGGTGTGGTGCTGCTCGCGGCGGGCTTCGCGGCGCGTGGTGCGGGGGTCGGCGCGGTGGTGGTGGCAGGGGGTGTGGGGGTCGGGCGAGTCGACGTCGTGTCGACCGAAGCCGACGTGGCGCTCGAAGCCGGGGCGGTCGAAGTCGTGGCGGCCCAAGCTGCGGCGCTCGAAGCCGGAGCGCTCGAAGCCGCGGCGATCGAAACCGTGGCGCGGGCCGAAGTTGCGCGAGGCGGAGTGGGGGGTGGGGTTGGGGGTGTTCATGGGGTCCTCGTTTCGGGGGTGACGATCGTCTCCGATCTGTCTTTGGGTGGTGTGCGACAGTCTTTGGTTGCTGTCGATACGTTAACGATATATCGGTTACTTGCGGAAGGCAAGTGTGGGTGGGTGTGGGCGGAGGGGGGTGGTGGGCTGCTGGTATTCTTGGATCACCGCGAAGGGGAGTAGCTCCTACGCCGGGACGTCGACATACTGGCCTGCTGGTTGGGCCCGGCCCCCGGGATGCCTGTGAGGGTGTTGAGCAAGACCTTCGGCTCGCAGCTGTTGCTGCCGCGCCGAGGCCTTCCTGAAATCGGGCGTCGGGTGCGGCCCGACTTGAAGGACTTAGCCCGCCGTGGATTTGCTTGTCATCCTGACTGTGTTCGGGATCGTCTTCCTTGCCGAATTGCCGGACAAGACTGCCCTGGCCTCCCTGATGCTCGGGACGCGTTATCGCCCGCTGCACGTCTTCATTGGCACCGCTTCCGGCTTCCTGGTGCATGTGGTGCTTGCTATCGCCGCTGGCAGTCTGCTGACGTTGCTGCCTGGGCGGCTTTTGCATGCGGTGGTTGGTGCGTTGTTCCTGCTCGGCGCGATTTTGATGCTGCGCGGGCACGGCGGCGATGACGAGGAAGTAGAGGAGGACCTGGAGCTCAAGGGGAACAAGCCGGCGACGTTTCGGCGGGTCGCGGGGATGAGCTTCGGGGTGATCCTGGTCGCGGAGTTCGGCGACCTGACGCAGATCGTGACGGCCAACCTCGCGGCGAAGTATCACGACCCGATTTCGGTCGGTATCGGCGCGACGCTGGGGCTGTGGGCGGTGGCCGGGTTGGCGATCGTTGGCGGGAGAGGGTTGTTGAAGCTGGTGCCGATCACGGTGATCACCCGGATTGCTGCGGCGATCATGGGGGTGTTGGCGATTATCAGCCTGGTTGATGCGATCAAGGGTTGATGCGAATAGGCGTTGATGCGAATAAGCGTTGATGCGATCAAGGGATGAGCATTGGTGTGGCGTCGAAGGTGTGGGTCAGGAGTGTGGGGGCTTTGATTTCAGGCCGCTGCCACACAGGGGGGCTACTGCGAATGGCACAGCCGGGTCTCGTGGCGTTTCGGGCTCCGCGACGAGTCCTGCACTGAGAGCTGCCCAACAGGCTGCGCCGGTCGGTTCTACGTACAAGCCGGCGCGGGCTAGCGCTGCGTGCGACGCGCTGACCTGCGCGTCGGTGACCGTGGTGATGACGCCGCCGGTGGCGCGGATCGCGGCGAGGATTTGGGCGCCGCGGGCTGGGCGGGCGATGGCGATGCCTTCGGCGAGGGTTGGTTCGGGGGTGATCTGCGCGGGTTCGGCGTGGCCGGCTTGGAAGGCTGTGGCCAGGGGTGCGCAGGTGGCGGCTTGGACGGCGACGATGCGGGGCAGGCGGTCGATCAGGCCTGCGGCGAGGAGTTCGCGGCTTCCGAGGTGGGCGCCGAGGACGAGGGTGCCGTTGCCGACCGGGAGGACCAGGGTGTGCGGGAGGCGTCCGCCTAGTTGTTCCCAGAGCTCGAAGACATAGGTCTTGGTGCCGTGGAAGAAGAAGGGGTTGTAGACGTGGCTGGCGTAGAGGGTGCCGGGGACGTCCGCCGCCTCGGCTGCGGCGTCGGCGGTGTCCTCGCGGGAGCCGGGGATCTGGTGGACGGCGGCGCCGTAGGCGCGGAGTTGGGCGACCTTGCCGGCTGAGGTGGATTGCGGGACGTAGACCTCGCAGGGGATGCCGGCGCGAGCGGCGTAGGCGGCGATGGCCGTGCCGGCGTTGCCGCTGCTGTCGGCGACCATGCGGCCGGCGGACAGCTTGTCGGCGAGGGCGGCGAGCAGGACGGCGCCGCGGTCCTTGAACGAGCCGGTCGGCATCAGGTAGTCGACCTTGAGGCGGACGTCCGAGCGGCCCGGTGCCGTGACCAGCGGCGTCATGCCCTCGCCGAGGGTGATGGCGGTGGGCTCGGCGAGTGGGAGGGCCTCGGCGTAGCGCCACAGGGTCGGCGGGCGGTGGGATAGGTCGGCCGGTGAGGGGAACGTGGGGGCGAAGCCGGACAGTTCCAGGACGCCGTGGCAGTCGGTGCAGCGCCAGGCCAGGTCGTGGAGGGCGTAGCGGTTGTCGCAGGCGGGGCAGTGGAGGGACAGCGACGCCAGAGGGTTCACGGCTGTCACTATTCCACTGCCAGTCGCGCCTCCGGCAACCTCAGCAGCCGCGCAGCAGCGATGACTCGTGCCGCCGCAGCAGCCGCAGCACAAGTGCCACGCACGCCGTGCCCAGCACGACCAGCATCCCGATGTCCGCGCCCCACTGCAGGATCGAGTGCTGCCAGAGCGGATCGGTGGTGGTGCGGCCCTGGGGTGGGCCCATGATGGTCGGCAGGTTGATCGTCGCGGCTTCGGCGGCGACCGCCCAGCGCGACGGGGAGAGCCAGGCGAGCTGCTCCAGCGCCGGGCTGTGGAACAAGGGGAACAGGGAGCCGCAGAACACGACCTCGACGATCGTGATCAGGACCAGCAGGGGCATGGTCTTCTCGGTGGTGCGGACGACCGCGGAGACGACCAAGCCGAGCAGCATCGAGGTGACGCCGAGCAGGACCGCCGCGAGCATCAGCTCCGGGACGGCGCTGCCGGAGATCAGCAGACCGTGGGCCGGGAGGCGGCGTGGCAGGAGGCAGATCGCCGACAGCACGATCGTCTGCGTCGCGGTGATCACGCCCAGGACGATCGCCTTGGACATCACATACGCCGAGCGCGACAGTCCCGCCGCGCGTTCTCGGTCGTAGATGCCGCGTTCCTTGATCAGCTCACGGACCGCATTGGCGGCGCCGGTCAGGCACGCGCCGACCGCGAGGACCAGAAGCACGGTCGGGGCGTCGGTGTTCGTGTCGCCGCCGGAGGCCGCGGCCAGGCCGGAGGAGGCCGGGATGGCCAGGCTCAGCAGGCCCATGATCATCGGGAGTGCGGCCAGCAGCCACAGGTGGCCGCGGTCGGCGGCGATGACCGCGAGGTAGCGGCGGATGAGCGTGCGGAGCTGGGAACCCCAGCCCTGCGCCGCGCGAGGCGTCGAGTAGCAGGAGGTGGGAGCGGAAGTCTTGGGCGGACCAGCGGCAGCAGTCGCGGGAATCGGCAGGACCGTTGCTGACGCAGCGTTACGCTCGCGGGACGCTCCGGGACCAAAGTCCTCGCTCGAAGACCGCGGCGAAGGAAGCGTGGTGGCGCCGGAGGACTCCACAGCCGAGGTCGCGCTGTATGTGTCGTGATAGACGGACGAGCGGTACGCCCCGGCCCAGTCATAGCCGCGCCGGCACGAGAAGGCCAGGAACACGTCTGCCCAGGTCTCGCACTCGAAGAACGGCAGCGCCTCCTGCGGTGGTCCGTAGTACGCCACCCCGCCGCCGGGCGCCATCACCAGCAGCAAGTCGCACGCCTGCAGCTCGGCGACCGAGTGCGTGACGACCAGAACGGTGCGTCCCTCGTCGGTCAGACAGCGCAGCATGCGCATGACGTCGCGGTCCATGCCCGGGTCGAGGCCGGAGGTCGGCTCGTCCAGGAACAGCACCGTGGGCTTGGTCAGCAGCTCCAGGGCGACGGAGACGCGCTTGCGCTGGCCGCCGGACAGCGTGGCGACCTTGTTGCCCTCGAACTCGGTCAGGCGCAGGTCGGTCAGGACCTCGTCGATGCGGCGTTCGCGCTGCTCGGCGGTGGTGCCCTGCGGGAAGCGGAGGGCGGCGGCGTAGCGGAGGGCGGCCTTGACCGTGAGCTGGGCGTGCAGGACGTCGTCCTGCGGGACCAGGCCGATGCGGTGGCGGAGCAGGGAGTACTCGGCGCACAGTTCGCGGCCGGCGTAGCGGACCTCGCCGGAGTCGGCGGGGCGCGAGCCGGTCAGGGCGCGCAGCAGAGTCGACTTGCCGGAGCCGGAGGGTCCGATGACGGCGACCAGGGACTGCTCGGGGACGTCGAAGCCGACGTCGTCCAGGAGGGTCTTGACCACGCCGCGGTGCTTGACGGTGACGGTCAGGCCGCGGGTCGACAGGGCGGCCGGGGATTCGGGGGTGATCGTGGCGAGGGGGCGGAGGGCGGGGGTCGGAGCGGCCACCGGAGTTGAAGCCGAGGTCGAAGCAGACGTCGAAGCCGAGGTGAGCGTTGAAGCTGGAACTGCCGCGGGAATCGCTGCTGGAGCTGGAGCCGAAGCCACCGCCGGAGCCGGAGCCATCGGAACCACCGGGGCGGCCTCGCCCAGGATCGGAACCGGGGTCGCGATCGTGCCGGTGATGCTGCCCGCCTCGCGGCGGTCTTCGAGCTCAACCTGCATGTTCCCTGCCTTGCCGGATCGGCCAGTCGCCTTCGCTGTCCGACATAGGTGGACTGCGCGTGGATTCCCAGTGTGTAACACATGGACGCCGATTCCCGCATTGATCATGTGATTCTTACTCTTTTGCCAGTCGTCGGCCCGAATCTCCTGCTCTGCGTAGCGATGCCACCACCTTCTGCGATGGTGGAAGGAGGTTTACGAACCTGCGGATCGCCCGAACAGACGAGCCTGGGAAGAAGCCCGACGGCGCCGGTCACAGAGAGCTGACCAGGCACGGAACCTGCTTCCCGGCTTTCGCGTCCGTCCCGCCGGGCACGCGCGCACCGCCGAAGGCGACCACCCTGGTGCGGTGGGAGTCACACAAGTTGCTTCCCGCGCCGCGATGGTAGGCGAGTGTTAGGAGTCCCTATGCGGACGACCGCCAAGTCTTCGTCGTCGTCTTCGGCACCCCGGCGGCAGCCCGCCGATCCGGTGCTGGAGCGAGTGAAGGGTCCGGAGGACTTGGCGGGGCTCGATACCGCCGAGCTGACCGCACTGGCCGCGGAGATCCGCGGCTTCCTCATCGAGAAGGTGTGCGCGGTCGGCGGACACCTGGGCGTCAACCTCGGCGTGGTGGAGCTGACCATCGCGCTGCACCGGGCTTTCCGCTCACCCCACGACGTGCTGCTGTTCGACACCGGCCATCAGAGTTACGTGCACAAGATCCTCACCGGACGCGGCGCGGGCTTCGACGTGCTGCGCCGGAACGGCGGACTGTCCGGCTATCCCTCACGCTCGGAATCCGCACACGACTGGATCGAGAACTCGCACGCCTCGACCGCGCTGAGCTACGCCGACGGCCTGGCCAAGGCGTTCCAGCTGCGCGGCGAGCTGTCCGACGGCTCCGGCGACCCGGCGCGGCGGCACATCGTGCCGGTGATCGGCGACGGCGCCATGACTGGCGGCCTCGCCTGGGAAGGGCTCAACAACCTCGCCGGTGCCGCCGACCGTCCGGTCGTGATCGTGCTCAACGACAACGGTCGCGCCTACGCCCCGACGATCGGCGGCATCGCCACGCACCTCGGCGGACTGCGCGCCGAGCCTCGGGCTCAGCACCTGTTCACCGATCTCGGGCTGGCCTACGTCGGCCCGGTCGACGGCCACGACATCGCTGCGACCGAGCAGGCGCTGCGCGCGGCGGCGGCGCTCGGCAAGCCGGCGCTGGTGCACGTCCTCACCACGAAGGGCCGCGGCTTCGAACCCGCCGAGTGCGACGAGGCGGACCGGATGCACGCGGTCGGGGTCGTGGACCCGCACACCGGCGCGCCGATCAAGCCGCCGAAGAAGAGCTGGACCGAGGTCTTCGGCGAGCAGATGAGCGCGATCGGCGCGGAGCGGTCCGACGTGGTGTGCGTCAGCGCGGCGATGGTGCTGCCGGTCGGGCTCGGCGAGTTCGCGCGGCGGTTCCCGGAGCGCGTGTTCGACGTCGGCATCGCCGAGCAGCACGCGGTGTGTTCGTCGGCGGGGTTGGCCGCCGGAGGGCTGCACCCGGTGGTGTGCGTCTACTCGACGTTCCTGAACCGGGCGTTCGACCAGGTGGTCATGGACGTGGCGCTGCACAAGGCGGGCGTCACGTTCGTCTTGGACCGCGCCGGCGTCACCGGACCCGACGGCGCCTCGCACCACGGGATGTGGGACAGCGCGATCCTCAGCGTCGTGCCGGGCTTGCGTCTGGCGGCGCCCCGGGACCCGGCGCGGCTGGCGGAGCTGCTGCGAGAGGCGGTGGCGGTGGACGACGCGCCGACCGTGATCCGCTTCCCGAAGGCCGTGGCCGGGCCCGACATCGAGGCGCACACGCGGATGAACGGCGTCGACATCTTGTATCGGGCTGCGGGACGGCCGCTGGACGTGTTGATCGTGGCCGCCGGCGTGACGGCGAGCACATGCCTGGCCGCCGCCGAGGAGCTGGACCGGCTGGGGATCGGCACGACGGTGGTCGACCCGCGCTGGATCCTGCCGGTCAATCCGCATCTGACGCACTTGGCGGACCGGCACCGGTTGGTGGTGACCGTCGAGGACAGCGTGCGCAGCGCCGGGATGGGGACGGCGTTGGCGCAAGCCTGCGCCGATGCGGAGTCGACAACGCCGGTGCGGGTGATGGGACTGCCACAGGAGTTCTTGGCCGCGGGTGGTCGCGAAGAAATTTTGGAAGGCGCGGGGATGGGGGTGGGGGACGTCGTCGCGACAGTGGTGGACGGGTTGCAGGCTGGGCCTCGGATCGCTTTGGAGGCTGTTCCGGAGTTGTTGGAGATCCCTGAGGTATCGCAGGTCGCTGAGACAGCACAGATCCCTGGCACAGCACCGATTTCCGATGTAACGCAGCCCCCTGGAACGACAACGCAGCTCCCTGAGACAACACAGCTCATCACCACCGTCCGCACCACGAACGGCGAGGCGAGGCAGGCCCGGTCGAGCCCCCGACACTGACCGCCGGACGCCCCTTCCCCAGACAGGAGAACACTGTGAACGCCATCGACATCGGACTGCCGACCTTCCCGGCCGCGGAGGCGCGCGAGCGACGAAGGATCAGCCGGCAGCTCGACGTCGGCGGCGTGCCGGTGGGCGGGGGCGCGCCGGTGTCCGTGCAGTCGATGACGACCACGCTGACCGCGGACGTCAACGCCACCCTGCAACAGATCGCGCAGCTCACCGCCGCCGGCTGCCAGATCGTCCGGGTCGCGGTGCCCTCGCAGGACGACGCCGACGCCCTTCCCGCGATCGCGAAGAAGTCGCAGATCCCTGTCATCGCCGACATCCATTTCCAGCCGAAATACGTCTTCGCCGCCATCGACGCCGGCTGCGCGGCCGTGCGCGTCAATCCCGGCAACATCAAGGCTTTCGACGACAAGGTCGGCGAGATCGCGCGCGCCGCCGAGGACGCCGGGATCCCGATCCGGATCGGGGTGAACGCGGGCTCCCTGGACAAGCGGCTGTACGAGAAGTACGGCAAGGCGACGCCCGAAGCCCTGGTCGAATCGGCGCTGTGGGAGTGCTCGCTGTTCGAGGAACACGGGTTCCGGGACATCAAGATCTCGGTGAAACACCACGACCCGCTGGTGATGGTGGCGGCGTACCGGCTGCTGTCGGAGCAGTGCGACTACCCGCTGCACCTGGGCGTCACCGAGGCCGGGCCGCTGATGCAGGGCACGGTGAAGTCGGCAGTGGCGTTCGGCATCCTGCTGTCGGAGGGCATCGGGGACACGATCCGGGTCTCGCTGTCGGCGCCGCCGGTGGAGGAGGTCAAGGTCGGGATCAGCATCCTGGAATCGCTCGGGCTGCGGCGGCGGCATCTGGAGATCGTGTCGTGTCCGTCGTGCGGGCGCGCGCAGGTGGACGTGTACAAGTTGGCCGAGCGCGTGCAGGCGGCGTTCGACGGCTTCCCGCACCCGCTGCGCGTCGCGGTGATGGGCTGCGTGGTGAACGGTCCCGGCGAGGCGCGGGAGGCCGACATCGGCGTCTCCTCCGGCAACGGCAAGGGTCAGATCTTCGTGCGCGGCGAGGTCGTCCGCACGGTCCCCGAGGCGCAGATCGTCGAAGCGCTCGTGGAGGAGGCGCTGGCCCTGTCCGAGGGGTCATGAGCCGGGGCGTCGCCCTGGTGACCGGCGCCTCGTCGGGCATCGGGGCGGTGACCGCCGCCGCGCTGGCCCGCCGCGGCTACCGCGTCGTGGTCCACGGCCGCGACGAACGTGCCACCGCCGGCGTCGCGATGGCCGTGAACGGCGTCCCCGTCTGCGCCGACCTTGCGCACGCCGGCGAAGCCGAACGCCTCGCCACCCGTGCCCTGGAAGTCGGCGACGGCCGCATCGAGGTCCTGGTGAACAACGCGGGCTTCGGCTGGCACGGCGACTTCCGCACGATGCCCAAAGGCACCGCCGACCGCCTCCTCGCCGTGAACCTCGCCGCCCCGATCGCCCTGACCCGCGCACTGCTCCCGGCGATGCGCGAGCACAACGCGGGCCGCGTGGTGTTCGTCAGCTCCATCGCCGGCCGCCTCGGCGTCGGCGGCGAAGCGGTGTACGCGGCGAGCAAAGCAGGCCTCGACTGCTTCGCGGACAGCCTGCGCGGCGAACTGCGCGAGACCGGAATACGAATCGGCGTGGTGGTGGCAGGCGTGATCGCGACACCCTTCTTCGACCGCCGCGGCACCCCCTACGCCCGCCGCTGGCCGAAACCGATCCCGACGGAGGCCGCCGCCGAGGCGGTGATGCGGTGCGTGGAGCGGGGCACGGCGGAGGTGTACGTGCCCCGCTGGTTGCGCGTGCCGGTGGTGGTGCAGGGGGTGGCGCCGGGGGTTTATCGGTGGTTGGAGGGGCGGTTCGGGGGCGAGGGCGGGACTAGGTGAGTTTCCCGGGTCGCAGCTTTTCGGCCCACCAATTCCCGAGCCACCGATTCCAGGCCCACCGATTCCAGGGCTAGCGAGCCCGGCCGTTCACCGCCGAGGTCACCTGGCCGGCCAGCGCCGGACTGATGACGGCGGTCCCGCCGAACAGTTCCACCGCCGTCAGCTGCGGTCGCAGCGCACTGAGCAGGTTCGCCGTCTCCGCGGGCAGCGTCGAGGGCACCAGCACCAGCTCGCCGCCGGTGGCCGCGGTCAGCGCGCCGCCGGTCAGGGCGTCGGCGAAGCCGCCGCCGGTCGCCACACCGATCTGCTGGACGCCGCCGGCGGCCATGGCGGCCTGCACCACCTTGACGTCGGTGTCGTAGCGGGTGCTGCCTGCCAGAGGCCTGACATAGCCGGGCAGACCCGCCGCCGCCGTCACGGCCTGGCCGCCGATCGCCCACGCTCCGGTCGCGCCCTGGGACGACTGCGCGACGCGGCTGGCGATGAACGCCCGCACGTCCGGCGCCAGGGTCTTGCCGTCGGTGAGGATCACCGCCGCCGGTCCGGCCGCGGTCGCCGCGGGTCCGGTGGCGAACGGGCCGGCGGCGAGCGCGTCGGCGTAGTCCAGCCCGGTGGCCAGGACCACGTGCTGCGGGCTGCCGAGGCCGTGCTCGGCGATGTCCAAGGCGGTGTGGTCGCGGTCGGGACCGGCGAAGCGGGTGACGCTGTACCCCAGGTGAGTCAGCTGGCTGACGATGGCGGGGGAGATCGCCTTGGTGCCGCCGAGAACGTTGATCTGCCCGCCGCTGGTCCCGAGGACTCGCTTGATCTCGGCCAGGGACTCGGGCGTCAGCGAGTTGGGGTCCGTGAGAAGCAGCGGGCCCTTCTCCTTGGCGGCCAGCGGCACGCCGGCCAGGGCGTCGGCGAACTGGTCGCCGCGGGCGAGCACGACGACGTGCGCGGTCGCGCGGCCGGAGGAGTCACCGCCGGCGTTGGCCCATCGCGACTGCGACACGGCGACGCCGGTGAGGTAGCGGTTGTCGCCGGACAGCCGGGTGACGGTCGGGTTTCCCGTGGCGACCGGGGGAGGGGGATTGCCGCCGGGGTTGCCCGTGGGGCTGCCCGGGGCGACTCCGCTGCCGCTCATCTGGACGAACATCGCCCCTTGGCCGTCGGCCGGGGTGACCTCGTACTGGGCCTGTTGCGGACCGGCCGCGGTCGGGGTGAAGGCCATGTCGACGTGGATGCTCTGAGTCGGTCCGAGGACCTGGCCCTCCGAGATCGGCAGGGCGGTGGTGAACACGCCGGTCGGCGCCTTCGCCTTCGAGATCGTCAGCGGAGCCGTTCCGGTGTTCGTGATGTCGAAGCCCACCTTCGCGGTGGAGCCGACGGTGACGTTGCCGAAGTTCAAGGAGGACGGCGAGATCTGCAGGTGTCCGAAGCCTGATACCGCGGCGCCGGTGAGCGGGACGTTCAGGGTGCCGCTGGTCGACACGACGGTCAGGTGGTCGGCGGCCGGGCCGGCCGCGGTCGGGGCGTAGGTGATCGACGCCGAGACCGACTGGCCGACGGCGATGGTCGTGCCCTGCGACAGTCCTTGGACGGTGAACGGCGCGCTCGGCAGGGTGACGCTCTGGATGGTCTCATCGACCGAGCCCGTGTTCCAGATCCGGATCGCCATCGTCTGCTGTGTGCCGGTCGGCTGGTCCTCCTGGAACTGGACCGGGCTCGGCGACGCGCCGAGGCCGTTCGTCAGGCCGCTGCCGTTCAGGGACACCCCGACGCTGCCGGCGCTGGTCGCGACCGTCATGATCCCGTTCGCCGCGCCGACCGCGGTCGGGGCGAAGGTGACGGTGAGCGTCAGCTGGTCGCCGGTGTTCAGCGTCACCGGCGTGGCCAGCTGCTTGGGGTCGACGGCGTACGGCGAGTCGTTCATCGTGGCGCCGGTGACCGTGACCTGCTGTGTGGCGGTCAGCGTCACCTGCTTCTTGACGCTGGCGCCGACCTGGACCGGTCCGAACGCCACCGGAGCCGTGGTCAAAGGTGTCTTCGCGGGCTTGCCGAAGCCGATGACCTTGCCCACCAGGTCGGTCTCGCGGGTGCCGACGTAGACGCGGTTGGAGTCGGTGGCCACGACCGAGTACTTGGCCGCCCGGCCGATCGGCGCGGAGAACAGCTTGTCGAGGGTGCCGTGGGAGTCCGGGATCGCGGAGTACGCGTTCAGCGTCGCGTTCTCGCCGGTCACGCCGCTGCCCCAGGATCCGCTCGGGCAGTCCACCACCCAGACGACGGCGCTGCCGGAGTTCGCGCCGGTGGAGGTGACGATCGGCGATCCGCTGGTGAAGCCGAAGGAGTCGGTACTGGTTCCGGCCTGGGTCAGGGTGGGCATGCCGGCCGCAGTCGCCCCGGCCTGCAGCGCGACCAGTGGTTGCTGGTTGCCGACCTGGTAGACGTAGCCGCCGTCGCCGCCCCACACCGCCGGGTGTCCCCACAGGCCGCCGGGGAGCGGGCCGATGGTCTGCACGGCGTTGTCCTTGCCGCCGGGTCCCTGCCCCATCCCGCCGAGGTTGTCGCGGTTGAGCAGGAAGATCCGGCCGTCCTTGCCCTCCTGGAAGAGCACGTGCGGCACCTTGGCGGTGCCGAAGCTGTCCGGAAGCGCGGTCGGCCCGCCGGAGCCGAAGTCGGTGTCGTTCAGGTCCAGCGTCGCGTTGTCGGACGGGCTGAAGAAGTCCACTGCCGACAGCGACCGGTCCGAGCCCACCTGGAGGCGCACCACTGATTCGGCGAGGTGGCCGCTGGGACTGGTGCCGGGCCCTGCCTTCGGGCTGATGCCGTTGCCGGTGGCCAGGATGATGCGTCCGTCGCCGTCGGACATCAGACCGCCGCCGGACTGCCAGATGCCGGCGCCGCTGCCGGCGTCGTTGGTTTCCGAGGTCCACATCGCGGTCTGCTGCCCGGAGGCGGCGTCGACGCCGACGACGTAGCCGTGCCACGGCGTGAAGTCGCAGTGCGCGCCGAACGCGGCGTAGACCACGCCGTCCATGAGCAGCAGGCCGGGGCGCTGCATCTCGTGGAAGGCGTCGAACGGCGTCGAGGGGTCGTTGCTCGGCGAGCCCTGGATCTTGACCGGCCACCCCGAGCGCTCGACGCCGGTGCCCGGGTCGATCGCGTGCATCAGCCAACTTGCCGCGGTCGGATCGTTGCCGGCGTAGGTCTTCGACGTGAAGTAGACCGTGTTGCTGGCCGCGTCGAAGACCGGCGTGGCCGTGACGCCGATCGTGGGACCCAGATCACCGCACCCGGTCGGCGGATCGATCGACGAGGACGGCCACGCCGGCCCCAGGTCGCCCCGCGTCCACTCGATCGCCCCGGACTGCGGATTGAGCCCATAGACCTTGTTGTTCTCCGTGGCGACGACGAGCATCCCGCCGGCCACCACGGGCTGGGCGAAGACCTGCCCGTCGACCGTGGTGGAGAAGATCTGCCCGAAGGTGGGATCCGAGACATCGGCCGGACTGAGCCCGGGCTCGCTCCGATCCCACCCGGTCCGAGCATTGTCGACGGACACCGTGGTGTCATCGGCCTTGGCCAACTGCGGCTGAGTGAGACCCGTCGCGACGACGGCGGCGGAAACACCCAGCGCGGTTATTCGGGATCGGCGCTTCGACACGGCTTGTCCTGTTCATGGAACACGCCGACTGACCGGCGGTGACGTCGTATAGTTCGCCAATTCCTACAGGTCGCGCGGGAGTTGAGTCAATACGATCAATTGCTGTGTGGCGGAGCCCGCGGTGGTCGATGCCGATGGGGCGTGATCGAGCAGCCTGATACCGCCGCGCTCCTCAAAGCCGCAGGCACGGTCGCGCTATCACGCGGCTATCGCGCCTCCATACGCTGGCGCGTATCAGGATCCGGAGAGGGTTGAAGCGGATCTGCGGGGATTTGATCGGTCGACGGGTGGGAGGCGTGGCGGTGGAACCTCTCGATTTGCGGTTGGTGTGGGCGCTTCTTGCGGTGGCGGAGGAGCAGAGTATTACGCGGGCGGCGGCTCGGTTGTATGTGTCGCAGCAGACGCTTTCGGCGCAGATTCAGCGGTTGGAGAGGGTGCTGGGGGTCGAGCTGTTGTCGCGGAGTCCGCGGGGGGTCACGTTGACGGCGGCTGGGCGTGAGCTGGTGGCTTACGGCTCGGGGTTGTCGACGGAGTTGGATGAGTTGGTGGTGCGGTTGCGTGCGGTTGCGGCTGCTGAGGAGGGGACGATGCTGCCGGCGTGACGGGTTCGCGCGGGTGGCGCGCGAGGGCCTGGTGCGGATTGTCGCGTTGGTGACGGTGTCGGCCTGGTGCGGAGTCGCGCTGTGGTGTCTCGTTCTTCGAACACTTGGCGGTCGTCGGGTCCGCTGCTAGCTGAGGGCCTTACCATCCTGTCGCAGGGGTCGAGCAGGCCTGTGCGGCGGGGCGGGGAGGCTGGCATGCGTTTCGGGCTTTTGGGTCCGCTCGACGTGCGCGTCGAGGATGACATGCCGGTCAGTGTGGCCGCTCCTATGCAGCGGGCCGTATTGGCGGCGCTGCTGTTGCATCAGGGGCGGCCGCTGACGCTGGACAGCTTGATCGACGTTCTGTGGGACGGTCGGGCGCCGGCGAGTTCGCGGATGACCGCGGTCAACTATGTCGCTCGGTTGCGGCGGTCGGTGGGTCCGGATGTGGCCGCGCGATTACAGACCAGTCCTGCCGGCTATCTGGTGAGGCTCGCGGGTGACGCCGAGCTGGACAGTCTGGAGGCTTCCGGGCTGGAGCGGCGGGCTCTGGACCGGTCGCGGGTCGGGGACTGGTCCGCGGTCGCGACGGCGGCGGGGCGGGCCCTGGCTCTGTGGCGCGGTGAGCCGTTGCAGGATCTGCCCGCGACCCGGCTGCAGCGCGACCATCTTCCGGCACTGGCCGCACTCCGGCTGCGGCTGCGGGAACTCGCTGCCGATGCCGCGGTGCACCTCGGCGAGTACGAGCAAGCCGCCGCTGATCTCACCGAGTTGCTGCGCGACCATTCGCTGAACGAGCGCCTGTATGAGCTTCTCGTGGTCGCGCTCTACGGCTCGGGGCGACGCGCCGATGCGCTGGAGGCGTTTCAGCAGGCGCGCCGGACGCTGAGCGCGGAGCTGGGGGTCGATCCGACGCCGCGGCTTCAGGCGCTGCAGCAAGGGATTCTGGCCGGTGCGAGCCACGGCACGGTGCTGAATCTGTTGGCCGCCGACGGGCGGTCCGCGGGCACGAGTCCGGCGCGCGCCGTCACCTCGATCAGTGGTGCGCAGGCGGTGGTGCCCCGGCAGCTGCCCGCCGCGACCCGGTATTTCAGCGGGCGGGCGCAGAGTCTGGCGGCGTTGACGGCGCTGGCCGACGAGGTCGTCTCCGACGAGGCTGCCCACGACGCCGCCACCTTGGACGCCGCCGACCGCGACGGCGCGGCCATCGCCGTCATCGCGGGCATGGCCGGCATCGGCAAAACGACGCTGGCCGTCCAGTGGGCCCACCGAGCCGCCTCCCGCTTCTCGGACGGTCAGCTCTACATCAACCTGCGCGGCTTCGATCCCGGCGGCGCCCCGGTCGCCCCCGACCACGCGATTCGCGTGTTCCTGGAGGCGTTCGGCATACCGCCGGCGCGGATTCCGACCACCGCGCAGGCGCGGGCCGGGCTCTACCGGAGCCTGGTCGCCGATCGCAGGGTCCTGATTCTTCTCGACAACGCGCGCGACGTCGAGCAGGTCCGTCCCCTGCTGCCGGGCACCCCGGCGTGCCTGGTGCTGGTGACCAGTCGCAACCGGCTCACCGGGCTGGTGACGGCCGAGGGCGCGCACTGGATCCCGCTCGACCTGCCGGACCCGCCGCAGGCGCGGGAGCTGCTGGCGCGGCGGCTGGGCTCTGATGTGGTCGCCGAGCAGCCGGAGGCGATCGCCGAACTGGTCGAGCTCACCGCCCGGCTTCCGCTGGCGCTGAGCGTGGCCGGGGCGCGGCTGGCGATGAACCCGCTGCTGCCGGTCTCGGCATTCCTGGCCAGCCTGCGCACCACGCGGAGCCGGCTCACCGTGCTGAACGGCGGGGATATCACCACCGATCTGCGGGCCGTGTTCTCGTGGTCCTACCAGCAGCTGGCACCGGCCGCGGCGCGGATGTTCCGGCTGGTGAGCCTGTACCCCGGTCCGGACGTCTCCCTGGCGGCGGCCGCGAGCCTGGCCGGCCTGGAAGCCGCGGAGGCCAGGGCGGCGTTGGCGGAGCTGACCGCCGCGAACCTGATCACCGAGCCCGCGCCGGACCGGTTCGCCTGTCACGACCTGCTGCGCGCCTACGCCGCCGAACTCGCCGACGCCCCGGCGGAGCGGGAGCTGCGATCGGCGGCGTTCGCGCGGATGCTCGACCACTACCTGCACTCCGCCTATCGGGCGTCGATGGTCCTGGCGTCGCATCGGGACCCGGTCGAGGTCGGTGATCCGCAGCCTGGCGTGGCGGTGGAGGATTTCCCCGACAAGGCTGCGGCCACGGCGTGGTTCACCGCCGAGCACCTGGCGCTCCCCGCCGTCATCGCTCGGGCGGCCGATACCGGCTTCGACGTCCACGCCTGGCAGACCGCGTGGGCCGGCTACGTGTTCTTCAACGTGCACCGGTATTGGAACGACATGCTGGAGACGCTGGTGATCGGTCTGGACGCCGCCGAGCGGCTGGGCGACGAATACGCCCAAGGACTCGTGCTGCGTCCGCTCGGCGGAGTGTCCGACAAGCTCGGCCGGGAGGACGAAGCGCAAGCCTACCTGGGGCGGGCTCACGTCCTGCTGGTCAAACTGGACGAGCCCTTGGGCCATGCGCACGTCCACTTGAGCATGGGCCAATCCGCCTATCGGCGCGGCCGCTACGCGGAGGCTCTCGAGCACAGCGAGAAGTGCTTGAACCACGTCACCCGCGCCGGATCCGGACTGGGCCAGGCGACCGCGCTCGGGTCGCTGGTCTCCTGCCACGTCGCCCTCGGCGACCTCGACGCGGCCCGCGCCGCCGGCGAGCGCTCGCTGGCCCTGTACCGGGAGTTCGGCTCGCCGATCAGCGCCGGCAACACCTTTCTCAGCCTGGCGGACATCGAGGTCGCCGGCGGCGACTACCCGCGGGCCGCCGAGCTCTGCCGCCGGGCCGCCGAGGTCTTCGCCGGGCACGGCGCGCGCCACTACGTCGCCAAAGCCCTGACTCAGCTCGGCGACGTCTTGGACAAGGACGGCGACCAGGGCTCCGCGCTGTCGGCGTGGCGCGAAGCCCTGGAGGCGGTCGACCAGCTGGACAGCTCCGACGCGGACGGCATCCGGGGCGGGCTGCGTGACCGGCTGCGCGAACGCGGTCAGGTCGTGCCGTAGTAGCCGATGAGATCGATGACCAATTGGATCGTTCCGCCGCTGTGGTTGGTGACAGTCAGTCCGCCGTCGGCGCCGACCGGGAGTATCGCGGCGTCGGCGGTGGTCTGGCCGGCGGTGAAGTCGACGGCGGCCGGGACCACGGCGGGCAGGCTCTGGCCGTCGGGATAGACCGTGATGTAGCCGCCGCTGCTCGGTGAGGCGACGGTGAGGTTCAGGGCGACGGCCGGAGCGGTCGCGACGGCGTTGTGCGGATTGCCGCCCAGCAGAAGCGCGACCGGGTCCAGGTTCACGGTGAAGCTGCCGCCCGCCGGGATCTGGTAGGGCTGCCCGGCGGTGCTGTTGACGCCGGTGCCGTCACGGGTGTCGAGCAGCCGGGCCGCCCGGATGGGATGGAACTTCAGTCCGGTGGCCGCGGTCGTGGAGTAGCCCGCGAAGTCGGCGATGACGTTGGCCGAGCCGGGGCTGCTGTTGTAGAGGTCGATCTTGCCGTCGGCGCCGACCGGTACAAGGGCGAAGTCCGACACGGTCTGACCCGCGGCCCAGTTGTCGTTCGAGGCCAACGGCTGCGTCGTCCCGTCGGCGTAGGCGATCAGGTCGCCGCCCGAGGCGTCGTCGGCGACCTGGATGTTCAGCGCCACCGCGGTGACGCCGGTCGCCGGTATGCCGTGCGTGCCGCTGATCTGCAACGCCAGCGTCCCGTGTGCCGCCACCGGAGCCTTGGCCGGGACACCGTTCGGCACGCGCGTGTCGAGGATCCGGAACGGGTTGACCGCGGTGTAGGTGGAACCGCCGGCCAGGGTCGCGGAGTAGTACCCCGACAGGTCGGCGATGACGTCGGCGCCGGCGGTCCCGTGGTTGGTGATGTCGATCTGGCCGCCGGCGGGGACCGCGACGGTGACGAAGTTGGAGGCCGGCCGGTTCGCCCCGTAGTTGACGGTGGAGGACAGCGGACGCGCGGTGCCGTGCGCGGAGACCGAAAGGTACCCGCCCAAGCTGCTGACCGCGGTGAGGTTCAGCGCCGTGCCGGTGACCCCGCTCGCCGGCACGCCGTGCGCGCCGGTGACGGCCAGCGTGACGGTTCCGCCGGCCGGGACCTGCGCGATCCTGCCGCCGGCTCCGGTGCCGTTGCGGGTGTCCAGGATCCGTGCCGGGCTCACCGGGTGATACGTGCTGCCGGCAGCCGGGGCGGGGTAGCCGCACAGGTCCGGCACGAGGCCGTCGGTCAGCGGGGCGCCGAGTCCGGTGGTGAGGTCATAGCCGGGACCGGCGGTGTAAAGCGCGCCGGTGTAGCCGGATGCGGGTCTGGCGTTGCTGCCGGTGGTGACGTCGGTGAACGATCCGGAGCCGTCGGCCGCGGCGTGGTAGAGCGCGGGGTTCAGCGGGCCGATCGGGCCGGTGGCCGCGCAGTCGTCGCTGCTGTCGGCGAGCGCTGTGATACCGGCCCACAGCTGGGTCGCCAGGCTCGTGCCGCCGACGATGGCCCAGCTCCCGGCCGTGCCGGTCGCGTAGTACTCGACGATCAGCCCGTCGGCGCCGGCGTGCGCGGCGACGTCGGGGACCTGGCGGCAGGTCGTCCCGGCGGGCGCGCCGCAGGCGTCGGCGTACCCGGGCCCGGTGTGGCCGGCCTGATACGCGGCGCCGATCGCATCCTGCTTCCACACGGTGGACACGCCGCCGCCCGTCGCGCCGCCGGAAGTGTTCCAGGTGGTCAGCCCGGCGCCGCCGCCACCGCTCATCGTGGTGCCGCCGACCGCGGTGACCGAGGGCTGCGAGGCGGGGTCGGACACCGCCGGGGTGGCGGCGTGCGGACTGCTCGCCGGGCACGCCGTCGAGCCGTTGTCCCCGGTCGCGGCCAGCACCGACTGTCCCTGGGCGGCGGCCTGCTGGAAGATCGTGTTCTCGGCGGCGAGGGTCGCCGGGGCGGCGTCGAGCTCGCAGACGCTCCAGCTGATCGCGATGACCTGGGCCTGGTCGTCGGTGACGATCCGCTGGTAGGTGTCCAGGGCGCCGACGGCCGTATCAGGGCCCTCATAATCCCGGACGGCCGCGCCGGGCGCGGTGCCGTTGATCGTCTCGACGTCCAGCGCGGTCTCCATGCCGACCTGGTTCGCCGCGGTCGGCGCCGCCGTGGTGGGCCCGCCGTCCACGGCGATCGTCGTCAGCCCGCCGGGCGTGCCGGCGTTGGTGTTCTGCGGGGTGACGCAGTTCTGGTACTGCGCGATCGCCGCCGGGGTGAAGCCCTCGAACTCCGGCAGCGCGACGGTGACGCCCTCGCCGTAGTCGCCGACGATGTACTGGTCGCGGTTGCCGTAGATGGCGTTGAGGTCTGCGGGGTCGTAGTACTGCTGGCCGTCGGTCTTGCCCTGGCCTGCCAGGATGCTGGTTTCCTGAGGACACAGCCCGGGTGCCGCGAAATCCGGTGAGGGCGCCTGCGGGGTGAGCGCCGCTTGGCTCCCGAGGTTCGAGCTGACGAACTGCGGACGCGGCGCCGTCAGATCGTCCAGGCCGGTGATGCCGGTGATCGCCGAAGCGAGGGCCGGCGGCAGCGCCGGGGCGGCGGTGTTCGCGAAGGCGTGGCGGCCGTCCGCGGTGGTGTAGCCGGAGAATCCGGTGTGCAGGATGGATTTCGCGGCGCCGACGGTGGTGTCCACGGCGATGGATTCGCCGCTGCCGTCGGTCGCGCCGGGGGAGAGCCCGATCGAGCGCAGCTCGGCGCCGACCGCGGCGAGGGCGGCCGGTGTCGCGCCGAAGCGGCTGCCGAACTCGCCGGGCGCGAGGTAGTGCCTATACTGGCGCGACTTCGGGTCGCTCACCGCGGCCACGAAAGCGGCCAGTCCGGCCGGATCGCGCGGCGCCAGCCCGATCCGCAGGTGCAGCGGCTGGGAGTCGGCGGGCGTCGCAGCGGGGACGGTGCGGGCCGGCAGACGGGGCGCGGCGCCGATCCTGACCGGTGCCGTCGGCGGCGCCGATCCGGCTGCTGCCTGGGCGGCCGGGACCGCCGTCGCGGACACGGCGATCGCGGCGGCGATCCCGGCCGCGCGACGCCACCGGGGTCGGCGAACGTGCATAGGAGGCTCCTGACATACGTCGGTGGTCGGATGCGGTGGCGGGACCGCCTCGCGGCGGGCGGGACGGTCCGCCGCGAGGCGGTGGCTGCTCATCGGGAGTTGGGCTTGAGCCATGCGGCGTCGACGGTCGCGGCGAGCGTCGTGTACGCGGCCGGGGTGAGGTTCACGTGGTCTCCGGCGTCGTCGGCGGCCAACAGAGCCTGCGGATTGGCGGTGCCGCCGATCGCTGAGGAGAAATCCGCCTCGTAGGGACTGACGACCGAGTAGGTGGAGTTGCCGATGTAGCTGATCAGGTTCTGGCGCTCCGCCTCCACGGTGCTGGTGCAGGCGCTGTAGCCGCCGCACGGAGTGGGAGTGGCGTAGATCGCGCTGACGCCGAAGGAGGTCAGCAGGTTCTGCAGGACGCCGTAGGCGTTCGTCGTGGACGTGCTCCTCGCCCCGCCGAGGACGTCGACCAATCCCTCGTCGAGGACCGCCGTGCCGATGCCGGTCTCGTCCAGGACGTCCCGGTCGATGCGGGTGAGCAGCGCCGGACCGCCCGCGGCCGCGGTGCTGTCGCCGACCACGTGGTTGTCGGGCAGGCCCGCGTCCACGACGCTCGCGCCGCCGGCTGCCGCCCGCATGGCGTCGGCCAGCTGCGGGCTGCCCGACACCGGCTTCATCCCGGTGCCGCCGGGATTGACGACGTTGTCGCCGAGCACCGCGACGGTCGGCACGGCGCTCGCCGTCACCACGTCCAGACCGGCCAGCACGTTCGTGAAGTGCCCGGTCTTCGTGCCGGTCGCGGTGAACGCCGCGGCCGCGGTGTCACCGCTGTGGTCGACGCCGTCGGCCGCGGTCAGCCAGGTGGTGGTGGACCCGCTGCTCCAGGTGTGACCGGGGACTGAGGTGACGGTCGCGCCGATGCTTTCGCTGAGCAGCACCGGCTGGCCGGCGGTGACGGTCGCCGGGAGCGGGTCGGACCAGACCTGGCCGCCGGCCGGGATCTGGACGGCCCGCGCGCCGCCGAACGTCAGCGGGACCGGCGTGCCGGAGCTTGTCGGACTGCCCGCGGCGGCCTGCTGAGCCAGCGTCGCGCCCGCGATCGAGAGCCCGGTGGTGTTGCCCTCGTTGGAAAGCCGGACCCTGATTCCCGATCCGGAGACCGCCGGGGTCAGCGACGTCCGGATCGTCTGCTTCGCCGCCCAGTGCCCGGCGGCGGTGCTGTAGACGCCCTCGTCCGGAGAACTCCACGCGGTGGTCCACGCGCTGCCGACAGCGGCGCCGGTCGGCAGGCCCGCGCCGCGGACCGGCCGAACCCCGATGCCGAGGATGTGGATCGCCGGGGTGTCGGTGAGCTGCCCGTTCTCGTTCACCGCGCCGGAGATGTCGGGCAGGCTGACCGAGGAGAGGGTCCGGTCCGGGCTCAGCGGGATCGCGAACGCGTAGAGCTTGACCGGCCGGGCGAGCTGGCCTGAGGGCGTGTTGGTGTGCGGCAGCGTCACCACGGCCGCGGCGGCCGGGCCGGCGGCCCAGTCCGGGACGCTGACGCTGTAGTCCGAGGTCGGGCCGGTCCCGTAGGCGACGGTGCCCGAGGGGTAGACGGCCACGTGGTGCGTCGCGTCGTACCGGGCGACCATCGGGGCGCCGCCCGGCAGGATCGGCGCGGCCACGTTCGCCGGGACCGATGCGGTGTCGACGTCCGGGGTCACGGCGTTGGCTTCGGTGCCGGTGGCCAGGATCACCAGGGCGCTGCCCCGGGTCCCGGCCGGCAGGTCGATCGTCTGGCCCTTGGCCAGCGCGTTGTCCTTGGCGCCGTTGCCATAGGCGGGCACTTTGATCGGCGCGCCGTCCACGGTCACCGTGCCGCCGGCCGTGGGCCAGCCGGCCGCCGCCAGATCGGTGGCCGATATCGAGGCCGAGCCGCCGTCGGCGTTGCCCGCGGCCGGGTTGGCGTTCGTGCTCGTGAGGGTGTTGTTGAAGCACGAGCTGAGGTCGGCGCAGGTGACGTGGACGTCAGGGTTCGCAAGGAACTGATAGATGTATTCGCCCGAGGCGTTGCCTGCCTGGTCCACCGAGTACACGTACAGGTTGTGCGGCCCGGGACTCGGCGCGGCCATGGTGATGGCGGCGCTGTAGACGAACCCTGATCCGGCCGCGACCTTGGTGGCCGCGATCTTCTCGTTGCTCGGCGCGTTCACCGCCGGCGGTGCGGCGTCCAGGCGGTAGACGAACGTCATCGAGGTGGCCGCGCCGACGCCGGCCTGGATGGTGAAGGTCCCGGGCGTGCCGGCGGCGACCGGCGTCTGGCCGGAGACGAGCTGCGGGTAGTAGGCCGAGGTGACGCCGGGCTCGTCCGGCGCGGTCTTGTCGATCTTGTAGTGGCAGACCGGAGACCACGGGCCGTAGGCGTGGCCGTCATAGGCGCGCACCTGCCAGTCGACGGTCTGGCCGGTCGCCAGCGCCGAGACGAACGACTGCGGTTCGGGCGCCTGGGCCAGCTGGCCGCTGGCGACCGTGGAGTACACCGTGCCGCCGGTGCTGGTGCCCTCGATCCAGTAGTGGAAGCCGGCCTGCACCTGGTCGCCGTCGACGTCGCCGACGTAGGCCGAGAGCTTCGGCGGGGTGACCGAGGCGGTCTTGCCCATCCACGGGTACGGCGCGGTCGTGACGCACGCGGTGTTGGCCGATCCGTCGATCGCGGTCAGACCCCAGGGCTGGCGCGGCGCGTGGTCGTACTCGATGGAGATGTTCGGGTTCTTGGCCAGGCGCACGAAGTCCGAGCCGTCGCTCTCGTCGGCGTTGGTGACTCCGAGCGTCCAGGTGCCCCAGTGGTGCGCGAGCGCGGCGTTCAGACCGGAGGCGACGTTGAAGCCGACCCCGAGCCCCGGGTGCTGGTTCGTCGTGGTGAAGGAGGCGGTGGCCAGCGGGTTCGGGCTGTTGGGGTTGGCCGTGGTGTCCCGGCAGGGCTGGTGCTTCCATGTCGTGCTGCCGTCGATCCCGCAGCTGGAGTAGACGTTCAGGGTGTCGCTGTTGCTGCCCTTGGAGGCTGCGAAGCTCACCGTCGTCTTCAGGGTCGCCGAGATGATCTGCGCCCCGGCGAGCTGCGAGAGGGGGAGACCGAATCGGTAGTAGGCGCGCTCGACGCCCGTGCAGTCCCAGTAGGTGTTGTCGCCGGTACCCAAACCGTCGCCGTCGTAGGTGGTCGAGTCGAAGTTCGAGGTGCCCGGGCAACCCTGCTGCACCTCGTCGAAGGCCTGCTCGGGACCGTTGGCCCAGTGCGCGTGCCATTGCGGCCCGCTGACGTAGAGCGGGTAGGCGGTGGCGGCCGAGGTGAGCATCGATTGCGACGGCGTCACGGTGAGGGTGCCGTTCGCGCCGACGGCGACTCCCACGGCGGCGGTGGCCGCGGCGGTACCGGGACCGTCGGGACTGGAGACGATCGGATCGGTTCCGGTGGCGGAGTCCCACATCCGTGGCGCCGCGGCGGAGTAGCGCGCCTGGCCGTCGGCCTGGGCCACGGTGAGGTTGCCGTCGGCGTCGGCCGAGACGGTGCCGCCCGGCGCGGTCACCGGGAACGCGATCGAGGCCAGCCCGGGGTCGGCGGCGGCCGCGGCGTCCTTGACCACCAGCACGTCGCTGACGTCGCCGAGCTCGTCGGCGCTGACCTGCAGGTCGACGCCGGGCAGCACGTCCGGATACGTCGCGGTGGCGCCGGAGACCGCCGGCGTCGGCAGGGCGCTGGGCCAGCCCATCGTCAGGGTCATGCCTTGGGCGGTCAGCGCCGCCAGCGCGGTCGTGCCGCCGCCGGACAGCCTCAGCGCGTCGTAGGACGCCTTCGGCGCGAGCCCGCCGCTGCCGTCCGGCGCCAGCGTGGCATCGGTCGGCACCCAGCTCCCGGCCTTCAGGACCTGCGTCGGCAGCTGCGAGGCGGTCATCGTGTAGTCGCCGCCGGGGTTGGCGAACACCTGCTCGGTCGGGCTGAACAGGGCGGTCACCGCCTGCGGCGTGCCGGAGGCGGCGGCCTGGGAGGAGGCGGCGGCCATCGCCTGGTCGGCGACCAGGTCCTGATCGCTGACCGGGTCGATGGCCGCGGCCGGGTCGGTGCTGGAGTCCGGCGCGGTCACGGCGTGCGCCGGCCGGGCCAGCGGGCCGGCCGCGGAACCCCAGGCCAGCGCCAGGACGGCGGCCAACAGGAGCGGGCGGATGGAGCGCCTTCGGTTCGCACCGGTCGGCATCGGGTCCCTCCAGGGGCAGATGGGAATCAGGGCTCTGGTTCGCTCGCCGGGCACCGGACAGCGTCCGGCCGCCAGGGGTGCGGCCGGATGGCACCGAATCGCCGATCGTGAGGGAACGCAGGGTTCGAAGGCCGCCGGACCTTGGCTTTCCGGTGGCTGACGAGGCGACCGTAACGGCGGCGCGAGCGGGGCGACAAGGGTCGTGTCGTCCTTCGGTCACCGAGATTTGGTGGGTACCGGCGCGCGCCGGCCGTTGCTACTTTCCGACTCGCTCTGTATCCGGGCTCTGAGGCAATCGAAAGGACGACATGGCCGGGACGAAACGCGCCGGGCGGGCTCAAAAGCGGGTCCGGCACCGGATCCGGGCGGCCGGGCTGACCGCCGCCGTGCTGGTCGCACAGCTGGCGCTGGGCGGTGGGGGAGCGGTGGCACAGGCCGCTGCTTCCGGCGGGCACGGCGGCGTCAACGTCGCGGCGCCGACCCGGGACAAGCCGGCGTCGGTGCAGCTGGTGACCCCGCACGCGGTCGCGCCGAAGGCGATGGCGAAGGCTCCCGCGCCGGCGACGGCGTGGCCGGCCGCCGGGAGCGCCGAGGCCCGCCTCGCCGCGCCGGCGTTCGGGAATCAGAACGCGAATACGCACTTCGCCGTCGCCGAGGCGCCGATGGCACAGGCCGGCGCGCTTCCGGTGTGGGTGGGGTCGGCGGCACCGGGCGGCGCGGCTCCCGACGCGCAGGTGCGGCTGTACTCCCGGGACGCGGCGACGGCGGCCGGCGTGCCCGGATTGCTGTTGTCGGTGGCCCGATCCGACGGCGCGGCCGCGGCGAAAACGACGGCAGCCGCGACGACGGCGACTGTGCCGGCACGCGTCGCGGTCGACTACACCGGCTTCGCCGACGCCTACGGCGGCGGCTGGTCGAACCGCTTGAAACTGGTCGCCATGCCGGACTGCGCGCTGACCACGCCGCAGCTTCCCGCCTGTCGCACCACGACCCCGCTGGCGTCGGTCGACGACACCGCGGCCCACCGGGTGACGGCCTCGGTGCCGTTGGCGGCGGGCGCGCAGGTGCTGGCGCTCACGTCGACGTCCTCGGACTCGGGCGGTACCTACACCGCGACCTCGCTCCAGACGACCGGCAGCTGGACGGCCGGCGGCTCCAGCGGCGCGTTCGACTACTCCTACCCGATGGCGGTGCCGAACGTGCCCGGCGGGCTGAGCCCCGCCGTGTCGCTGTCCTACGATTCGCAGAGCGTTGACGGCCGCACCTCCGCCACCAACAGCCAGGCGTCCTGGGCCGGCGACGGCTGGGACTACTCGCCGGGCTTCATCGAGCGCTCCTTCGCCAGCTGCGCGGACAACCCCGCCGGCGCGACCAAGACCGGCGACACGTGCTGGTCGGCGAACGACACCTACACGATGTCGCTGGGCGGCCGGTCCACGCAGCTGGTGGACGACCCGGTGAAGGGCTGGCACGGCCAGGACGACGCGGGCGACCGCGTCCAGCTGCTGACCGGCGCCGTCAACGGCGACCACGCGGGCCAGTACTGGGTGGTCACCGAGCCGAGCGGCACCCAGTACTACTTCGGGCAGAACCGGCTCAAGGGCTGGGCCGGAAGCGACGCGACCACCGCCTCGACGTTCACCGAGCCGGTCTACTTCCCCTCGACGCCGCCGGATTCGGACCCGGACGCCGCGTGCTACAACGCCACGTTCTCCAGCTCCTGGTGCACGCTGGCCTACCGCTGGAGCCTGGACTACGTCGTCGACACGCACAAGGACGCGATCGCGTACTTCTACAACCAGGAGACGAACCACTACTCGCCGGACAACGGATCCAAGGCGACGGCCGGGTCGCTGTACACCCGCGCCGGGACGCTGACGAAGGCGCTCTACGGCTTCCGCGACGGCCAGGTGTACTCCGCCTCCCCGCAGCCGGCCGCCGAAGTGCTGTTCGGCGAGAACGGGCGCTGCGACACCGCCGCGACCGGCTGCGCCACCTCCACGCTGAGCTCGACGACCGCCGGGAACTGGCCGGACGTCCCGTTCGACCAGCAGTGTGCGTCCGACACGGCGTGCTCGACCATCAGCCCGACGTTCTGGACCGAGAACGAACTGACCTCGGTGCAGACGAAGATCCTGGTCGGGACCGGGTACCAGAACGTCGACCTGTGGCAGCCCGAGTACGCGTTCCCGGCGACCGGCGACAGCACGCCGCGCGCGCTGTGGCTGTCCTCGATCACCCACACCGGGCAGGACACGCTCGGCGGGCTTCCCGGCGGAGCCACGCCGACCGCGCCGCCGCTGCCGCCCACCGTCTTCACCGGGCTGCGGCTGGCGAACCGGGTCCATGTCACCGACGGATACGAGCCGATCACCCGGTACCGGATGACCGGGGTCACCAGCGAATCCGGCGCGGTGGTCAGCGTCGACTATCAGGGTGCTTCCTGTACCGGCGGCACTCCGGCCGTCGATGCCAACACGACGCTTTGCTATCCGCAGTACTGGACACCGCCATTGGCGTCCACGCCGATCCTGGACTGGTTCAACAAATACGTCGTGCACGACGTGTCCACCACGGACCCGGCCGGCGGCGCGCAGCCGCTCTACGTGCAGTACGCCTACGGCAACGGAGCCTGGCACTTCGACGACAACCCGCTGACCCAGGCGAAGTACCGGACCTGGGACATGTGGCGCGGGACGGCCACGGTGACCGCCGACACCGGGCAGGCCTCCGACTCCAGCCCGATCTCCGAGACGGTGGCCGGCTATATGCAGGGCATGGATCAGGACCCGAACTCCTCCGGAGGCAAGACCTCGGCGAGTGTGAAGGACTCGCGCGGCGAGGTCGTCACGGACTCTGATTGGCTTGTCGGGCAACAGCGGGAGAAGATCGTCCGCAACGGCGTCAACGGGCCCGCGATCTCCGACGACATCACCGACATGTGGGCGCAGCGGACCGCCTCGCAGTCCCGGCCCGGCACGGGTCTGGACGCGGTGGTCGCCTACCAGGTGGCCATGGCCGCCACCCGCGGCTACGCCCCGACCTCGACCGGGGGCACGCGCGCCACCGAGTCCGACTACACCTACGACGGCTACGGCCGGGTCACCGCCGTCAGCAGCCTCGGGGACACCTCCACCGGCGCCGACGACAGCTGCACCCGGACCGCCTACGCGCAGGACACCAGCCGGTGGCTGCTGGACCTGCCCTCGCGGGTGTCCACGCTGAACGTGGCGTGCACGGCCACGCCGTCGTATCCGGCGAACCTGGTCACCGACACGCAGAACCTGTACGACCTGTCCGCCACGGTCGGCACGGCGAACGGGTCCGGCGACATCACGACCAGTCAGAAGGCTGACACGGTCGCCGCCTCCGGCGTGCCGCACTACGCGACCCAGGCCACGACGACCGTCGACGAGTACGGCCGTCCCACCTCCTCCACCGACGGGCTCGGCCGCGTCACCACCACCTCCTACACGCCGGCCACCGGCGCGGCGCCGACCTCGGTCACCACGACCGCGCCGACCCCGGCCGGGCAGACCTCGGCGTTCACCACGACCAAGACCTACGACCCGGCGCGCGGCCTGCAACTGACCGCCACCGACGCGGCCGGGCACAAGGGGTATCAAACCTATGATCCGCTGGGCAGGCTCACGGCGTCCTGGGCGGCGCAGACCAACGCGACGCCGACCACGACCCTGCCGAACGCCAAGTTCACGTATCAGGTCTCGAACGGCACGACCCCTTCGGTGGTCACGACGTCCCTGCTCAACGACGCGGGCACCGGATACCAGGCTTCTGAGACGCTCTACGACTCGCTGATGCGCCAGCGCGAGACCCAGTCCCCGACGCCGGACGGGAACCGCGTCGTCGCCGACACCACCTACGACTCGCACGGCCGCAAACTGCTGACGACCGACGGGTACTACGCCACCGGCGCCGTCGGCCCGGCGCTCGTGAAAGCGGCCCAGGGCACGATCCTGACCCAGAACGGGTTCGCGTACGACGGTGCGGACCGCCAGCTCAAGGACATCACCTACTACGCGGCGAGCGAGAAGTGGGAGAACGACACCACGTACAACGGAGTCGACGAGACCACCAGCACCCCGCCGGGCGGCGCCGGCGGGGACACCGCCGCCTCCACCTACACCGACGCGCTCGGCCACACCGTGAAGGTGGTCCAGTACAACGGTTCCAGCTCGACCGACCCGGTCGCCACCACGACCAGCTACGGCTACACCCGGGACGGCAAGACGGCGTCGGTCGCCGACACCTCCGGGGACACCTGGACCTACGGCTACAACCTGCTCGGCGAGCAGGTCAGCCAGAGCGACCCGGACACCGCCGGCTCCACGTTCACCTACGACGCCGCCGGGCAGCAGATCACCGCGACCGACGCCCGAGGCAAGCAGGTCACCACGGCGTACGACGCGCTCGGGCGCAAGACCGCCACGTACGACACGACCGGAGGCGCCACGCCTGCGGCCGGCAACAAGACCGCGTCCTGGACGTACGACACCCTCGCCAAGGGCTACCCGACGTCTTCGACCACGTATGACAACGGCTCCGCGTACATCTCCACCGTGCTCGGATACACCACCTTGGGGCAGTCCAAGGGGACGGCCGTGGTCATTCCGGCGGCTGAAGGGAAGCTCGCGGGCACCTACGTGCAGCAGTTCACTTATACGGCCGCGGGCCGCAACGCCACCACGACGGACAGCGCGGACGGCGGGCTGCCGGCGGAAACCATCAGCACGCAGTACGACGCGCTCGGCCAGCCCTACAGCCTGACCGGCACCAACACCACCTACGTGGCGGACCTGACGACCGACCAGTTCGGCAAGCCGTCCATCTTCACCTTCGGCGCGAGTTCCAACAGCGCCTACCTCGACCTCACCTACGACCCGATGACCGGCCGGCTGGCGACCGCCGCCACGGTGGCGACGATCAACAGCTCCAGCCGTACCGTCGACGACACCACGTACGGCTACAACCAGGCGACGGGCAATGTCACGTCGGTGTCGGACCTGCAGAACGAGACCGGGGTCCAGGTGACCGACACCCAGTGCTTCGGCTACGACGGGCTGCAGCGCCTCACCGCGGCGTGGACCGCGACCGACAGGTGCGCCGCCACTCCGAAGGCGGGCAGCTCCGCCACGGTCGGCGGGCCGAACCCGTACTGGCAGACGTTCGGCTACGACGCGCTGGGCGACCGTGTCTCAGAGGTCGACCACAACACCGCCGGTGTCACCGCCGAGGACGTCAGCACCGGCTACGCCTACCCGGCCGCCGGCGCCGGCGCGACCCGGCCCAACGCGCTGAGCAGCACCACGACCACCGGACCGACCGGTTCGGTGAGCGCGCAGTTCGGCTACGACCAGGCCGGCGACACCGTCTCCATCACCGACCCGGTCCACGGCGACCACACGCTGGCCTGGTCCGACTCCGGCAAGCTCCAGTCCGACACCACCGCCGGCGGGACCAGCGGCTATGTCTACGACGCGGACGGCAACCTGCTGATCCGCCACGACCCGGGCACCGGCACGCTGTTCCTGGGGGACGAGCAGATCACCGGCACGTCCACCGCGGTGAGCCAGGCGGTGCGCTACTACAGCATCGGCGGGCAGACGGTGGCGGCTCGTACGGCGACCGCGGGCGGCGCGACCCAGGACGTCCAGTACCTGATGCCGGATCGGCAGGGTACTGATGTTCTGGCCCTAGACTCGGTCACCCAGGCCGTCACCCGCCGCGAGTTCACGCCGTACGGCGGCGGGCGCGGTCCGGCTCCGGCCGCGTGGCCCGGCGGCGACCGCGGCTACGTCGGCGGCGCGCCGGACCCGACCACCGGCATCGAGACGCTCGGCGCCCGGCAGTACGACCCGGTCACCGGCCGCTTCCTGTCCACCGACCCCATCCTGGAGGCCAACGATCCCAGCCAGATGGGCGGCTACAGCTACGCCGCCGACAACCCGGTCACCGACTCGGACCCCACCGGCAAGCGGGTCGAGGACCCCGGCACCGGCTGCAACGGCGACGCCGCGACGGTGCAACAGTGCATCGCCGGCATGCCCCGCATGCAGAAGTCCTCGACCGACACCCACACTCCCGGAACGACCACCACCGACCACGGAGGCAGCACCAACGGCGGGAGCGACGGCGCGTCAGACCCGGGCTCCTGCTCCAACCAGTCCTGCTACCTCGACTACGTCAACCCCTCCTATGCCGCAGCCGAGTCCGCCGCCCGCGCCGCGATGCTCAGCGCCGAAGCGGCCGCCGACCTCGCCCGCGAACAAGCGGCCGCCGCGGCTGCCGCCGCCGCCGCGAAGGCCAAGCACCACTGCGGGCTGAACCCGTTCTCGTGGGGCACGTGCCTCAGCGATGTCGCTGGGGCGAGTGCGGGGGCGGTCTCGACGGCTTCCCGGGACGTGTTGAACCCGGACTGTCCGAGCGGCGCCGGCCACATCACGTGCGAGAACCAGAATTGGGACTTCGAAGGGAGCGGGGCCTGGTTCAAAAAAGAGTTCCTCTCCCGGGATGGGTGGGAAGGACACGGCGAGTGGTTCGAGGGCGTCAGCGCCAAGTTCGGGTTCACCTCTGTCGTGGCCTATGCCGGGGCAATGGCCGGAGTGGAAACCGGTGAGGGCGACCTGGGACCGGCGGGCATCGGAGCGGCCGCGTCGTACGCGTCGACGGCGACCGCGGGCATGGCAGCCCTCTCCTTCGCCCTCGCCGGCAAGCCCGAAGAGACGAACAAGGCGCTCGGATCCTTCGCGATCGGAGTGGGAGGCGGCCCCGCGGGCGGTATCGCGATAGTCGTGCAGAGATTCGGAATCCCGGAGGTAGTCGGAGAGGCCGGTGAGTCGGTTGTTCACTTGGCTTGGCATCTGATTCCCTGACCAACGCTCGATGCCGAGTCGGCCCTGCGCCGGCATGTCCCGGGCTGCGCGCGGACACCCGCGCGCAGCCCGTTCCTATGAGCTCGGCGGTCAGCCGCCGGAGGGCTGCTGGCCGGGAGGCCCCAGCCGTCGTCGGCGAGGACCGTGGCGGGGATCACGGCGGTTTCCGAGACGTCGGTGCGTTCCGGCTTCCACCGACGTGTGTGAGGCGCCACGGGCTGCGTCGCCATGCGCGGGAAGCATCTGCACCTACCCTGTTGTTACAGGTAGGGCTAGCGAAAGCTCGTAGTGACCAGCACAGGAAGAGGAGTTGAGATGGCCACCGAGAGGGCGATTCTTGCCGGAGGCTGCTTCTGGGGGATGGAGGAGCTCCTCCGGCGTGAGCCTGGTGTTGTTTCTACGCGGGTCGGGTACTCCGGTGGGGATACGCCGAATGCTACGTACCGCAATCATGGTGACCATGCGGAGTCGATTGAGATCGGGTATGACCCTGAGGTGACCGATTATCGGGCGCTGCTGGAGTTCTTCTTTCAGATCCATGACCCGACGACGCGGGATCGGCAGGGCGAGGACCGGGGGCGGAGCTACCGGTCGGCGATCTTCTACCTGAACGATGAGCAGAAGCGCGTTGCTGAGGACACCATTGCGGATGTCGAGGCCTCGGGGTTGTGGCCGGGCAAGGTCGTTACCGAGGTCACGCCTGCGGGCGACTTCTGGGAGGCCGAGCCAGAGCACCAGGACTACCTGCAGCGGTATCCGAACGGCTACACCTGCCACTACCCGCGGCCGAACTGGAAGCTGCCTCGGCGGGCCGAGGCATAGGTAGGTAGGTGTAGGTACGAGTGCGGCTGACGTCGGCTCTGCTGCTGTGGCAGTGGAGCCGGCGTCGGCCTTTTTGGCTCGTCCCTACTGCGGCGCATCCCGCCGTAGCGGCGCGCGTCCCGGTGGCTGGTGCAGGGGTGGGGCGGGGGGGATGCGGGCGATGGGGCGGGTGATCGGGGTGTCGGCGGTGACGTCGATGGGCTCGTCGTGGTGCAGGATGCGGAGGGATGAGCCGTCTTGGAGCTGGTAGGTGACGGTGTTGGCGGTGATTTCCACGCGGAGTCTGCTTGCGTGCAGGGAGAGGTTCACGGCCAGGCGCGTGATGCCGGAGGGGAGGCGGGGTTTGAAGCTCAGGGTGCCTTCGTGTTCGCGCATGCCTGCCAGGCCGGCTACGAGGGCGACCCAGGTGCCGGCGAGGGAGGCTACGTGGAGGCCGTCGCGGGTGTTGTGCTGGAGGTCGTCGAGGTCCATGAGGGCGGCTTCGGCGAGGTAGTCGCCGGCTAGCTGGAGGTGGCCGACTTCGGCGGCCATGACTGCCTGGGTGCAGGCCGACAGGGAGGAGTCGCGGACGGTGAGGGCTTCGTAGTAGGCGAAGTTGCGGGACTTCTGTTCGTCGGTGAAGGCCTCGCCGCGTAGAGCCATGGCCAGGACCAGGTCGGCTTGCTTGACGACCTGCTTGCGGTAGAGGTCGAAGTAGGGGAAGTGCAGCAGGAGCGGGTACTTCTCGGGCGGGGTGCCGGCGAAGTCCCACATCTCGTGCGAGGTGAAGCCCTCGGCTTGGGGGTGGACGCCGAGGACGTCGTCGTAGGGGATGTACATCGCGGCGGCCGCGTCGCGCCAGGAGGCCACCTCTTCGGCGTCGACGCCGGATTCCAGGGCCCGGTCCGAGTAGCGCTCGGCGACGGTGGCGGCGGAGACGAGATTGTGTTGCGCCATCAGGTTTGTATAGACGTTGTTGTCCGCGATGGCGCTGTATTCGTCGGGTCCGGTGACGCCGTCGATGCGGAAGCGTCCTTGGCCGTCGTGGTGGCCGAGCGAGCGCCACAGCCGGGCCGTCTGGATGAGCAGCTCCAGCCCGATGGTCTTCTCGAAGTCGGTGTCGCCGGTGGCGCCGACGTAGCGGACCGCGGCGGCGGCGATGTCGGCGTCGATGTGGAACGCCGCGGTGCCGGCGGGCCAGTATCCGGAGCACTCGGCTCCGGTGATGGTTCGCCACGGGAACGCCGCGCCCTTCAGGCCGAGCTGGCGGGCGCGCTCCTTCGCCAGCGGCAGGGTGTCGTAGCGCCAGCGCAGGGCGTCGCCGGCCGCCTGCGGCACGATGTAGGTCAGCATCGGGAGGACGAAGGTCTCGGTGTCCCAGAACGCGTGGCCGTCGTACCCGGTCCCGGTCAGTCCCTTGGCGGGGATGGCCCTGTGCTCAGCTCGGGCGCCGGCCTGCAGCACGTGGAACAGCGCGAACCGCACCGCCTGCTGGATCTCGGCGTCCCCCTCGACCTCGACGTCGGCGCGGGCCCAGAAGTCGTCCAGGTAGGTCCGCTGCTGGTCGACCAGGCCCTCCCAGCCGGTGCGGACCGCGCCGGCCAGCGCGCCCTCTACCTGCGCCCGCACCGCGGGCTCGGACCGGACCTGCGACCAGCCGTAGGTGACGTACTTGATCAGCCGCAGCCGCTCGCCGGGCTTCAGGACGGCGGTCACCGTGTACCGCGCCAGGTCCTCGAAGCTCTCCACGGTCTCGTTCAGCGACGGCGGCGCCTGGATGTGATGGTCCATGGCGGCGGCGATCCGCAGCCCGCTCACCGCGGTCCGGTGCACCAGCAACCCGCCGGCGGTCCGGCTGCTGTTCTCCTCCGGAACCAGCGGAGCCTTCAGGACGGCCGCGACCCGGGGATCGGCGGCGCCGTCCGGCAGCGCCTCGTTGGCGACCAGTTCGGACTGGAGCACCACCCACAGCTCGGTGTCGACCGCCTCGACCTCGTAGCAGATCGCGGCGACCGACCGCTGGACCAGCGACACCAGCCGGGAGGAGTGGACCTTCACCCGTTTGCCCATCGGGGACTCCCACGTCACCCGGCGCTCCAGCAGCCCGGTGCGGAAGTCCAGCACGCGCTCGTGGTCCAGGACGCGTCCGTACCGCAAGTCGAACGGCGCGTCGTCGACCAGCAGGCGGATTACCTTGCCGTTGGTGACGTTGATGACGGTCTGGCCCGCCTCCGGGTCGCCGTACCCGGCCTCGGCATAGGGGAGTGGCCGGGATTCGTAGACGCCGTTGAGGTAGGCGCCGGGCAGGCCGTGCGGCTCACCCTCGTCGAGGTTGCCCCGCCAGCCGATGTGGCCGTTGCCCAGGGCGAACACCGATTCGCTCTGGCCCAGGACGTCGAGGTCGATCTCCGTTTCCCGCAGGCTCCACGGCTCCACCGCGTAGAACGGGTGCCCGATCATGCCTGGTCTTCCTGCTTCAGGAGATCGGCCAGGTCGGTGACGACAGTGTCGGCGCCGGACGAGCGCAGGGCGTCGGCCTGCCCGACCCGGTCGACGCCCACGACGAACCCGAAGCCGCCGGAGCGTCCGGCCTCCACGCCGGCCAGCGCGTCCTCGAAGACCGCGGCCTGGTCGGGGTCGATACCCAGCTTCTTGGCCGCGGCGAGGTAGGTGTCCGGGGCGGGTTTGCCCGGCAGGTTCTCCTTGGCGATCGTCACGCCGTCGATGCGGACCTCGAACATGTCGTCGATCCCCGCCGCCTTCAGGACGTTGGCGCAGTTGGCGCTGGAGGAGACCACCGCCCGGTGCAGCCCGGCCGCGCGCACGGCCTTGAGGAAGCGGACCGAGCCCTCGTAGACATGGACGCCCTGAGTGTCGAGCAGCTTCAGCACGATCTCGTTCTTGGCGTTGCCGAGACCGTTGATCGTCTCGGTGCCCGGCGGGTCGTCGGGGGAGCCGTCCGGCAGGTTGATGTTCCGCGACGCCAGGAACGACCGGGTCCCGTCGGACCTGGTCTTGCCGTCGACGTACCGGTCGTAGTCCGCCACGGGATCGAAGGGCACGAACGGCCCGGGGCGCGATTTCAGGTAGGCGTCGAACATCTGCTTCCACGCCGCGGCGTGCACCTTCGCCGTCTCGGTGAGGACGCCGTCGAGGTCGAACAAGCACGCCCGGATCCGTTCCGGCAGACCGGTCTTCGTGGATTCCGTTGCATCGTCCATGTCCTCTATTCGCGCACAGTCGTCCCCGGTGTGTCGACCCGGCGGACCCGCTGAGGCGATCCCGGCGAGGCCGGCGCGACCCCGCCGGAACCAAGCAGCGGCCGCCGGGCGACCCTGGAGGGATCGCCCGGCGGCCGCCGGACTTCGGCTGGCGTCAGCGGACGTCAGGGGAGGTCAGGTGACGTCCGTGGACGTCAGTTGATGTTCAGCGAGGAGTCGTCGATCACGAAGGACGTCTGCAAAGAGGAGTCCTCGGCGGCGGTGAACTTCAGGCTGATGGTCTGGCCGATGTAGCTGCCCAGATTGAACGAGTGCGACACGTAGCCACTGGCGGCGTTCAGGTTGCTGTACGTCGCCAGAGTGCCGACCACGGTGCCGGCGGAGTTCAGAACCTGCACCGACAGCTTGTCGAAGGCGGTGGAGGTGGTGGTCTCCGAGGTGTCGATGTGCACGAAGAAGGCCAGGGTGGCCGTCTTGCAGGTGGCCGGGATGGTCACCTTCTGCGACAGGGTGTCGGTGTGGGTGGTGCCGTAGCCGTCCATCCACGCCTTCCACGAACCGGTGTGAGCCGGCTCGGAGGTGCTGCTGTCGATGACGCCCGCCGAGGCGGTCCACGGCGCCGCGCTACCGGTTTCGAAGCCGGGGTTGCCCAGCAGCTGTGTCGCGGTGCAGCCACCGCTGACCGGGTTCACCACCCAGCTGAAGGTGGTGCTGCCCGAGGCGGTGCCCGAGGACGCCGTCACCGTGACGCTGGAGGTGCCGGCGGCACTCGGGATGCCGGTGATCGCACCGGAGCTGCTGATCGACAGGCCGGCCGGCAGGCCGGTGGCCGAGTAGGTCAGCGCCTTGCCCGCCGAGTCGGTGCCCGAGATCTGCAGGGTGCTGATCGCGGTGCCCTGTGTCGAGGTCTGGTTGCCCGGGTTGGTCACCGAGACGGTCTCGGAACCGGAGCCGTTGACCGTCAGCGTGAACGTCGCGGTGTGCGTCGCCGAGGCACCGGTACCGGTGATGGTCACCGCGTAGCTGCCCGGCGCCGTGCTGGCGGCCGTGCTCAGGGTCAGCGTCGAGGTCGAGCCGGAGGTGACCGACGACGGGCTGAACGAGGCGGTGGCGCCGGCCGGCAGACCGGAGGCGCTCAGCGCGACCGTCTGGGCCGAGCCGCTGGTCAAGGTGGTGGACACGGTCGCGGTCAGCGAGCTGCCGGGGTTGACCGAGCCGGAGGTCGGGGAGACCGCCATCGAGAAGTCGTTGGTGCTGGCGGTGCAGGTCGGCTCACCAGACTGGGCCGGGACGCTGACCGCGGTCCAGGCCGCCTTCACCGTGTTGAACTCCGCGCAGGTCGGGTCCAGGGTCTTGGCCGCCTGCAGGGTCCAGACGCGGTACTTCAGGTACGAGGCGCCCGAGGTCTTCAGCAGCATCGCGTTGTACATGATCTTCTCGGCGTTCTGGATGCCGACGCCGGTGACCGTGGAGCTGTTGCAGGTCGGGCTGGTCGGCTGGCCGTTGGTCGGGTTCGTCCCCTCGGCCACCAGGTAGAACCAGTGGTTGCCGGGACCGGCCGCGGCGTGCACCTCCGAGCCCGGGATGGAGCTGGAGTAGCAGTTCGGGTCGCCCAGGGCCGAGGGGTTGTACATGTTGCGGATCGGGCCGCTGCCCTCGAGGTTGATCTGCTCGCCGACGGTGAAGTCCGGCACGTCGTACGGCGAGGGCTCGTTGGCGAACCACTCGGTGGAGGCGCCGAAGGTGTCGGCGACGAACTCCTGGGTGCCGCTGCCGGATATGCCGCCGGGGGTGTGGTCGTCCACGCCGTGGCCCATCTCGTGGGCTATGACGTCGATCGCGCCGATCCACTGGCCCTGCGAGTTGTAGCCGATCTGGACCTGGCTGCCGTCGTAGTAGGCGTTCTCCTCCTGGTCGCCCACGCGGATCGGCCAGGCGCCGCCGTTGCCGTCCATGCCGTTGCGCCCGTCCCACTGGGCGAGCATCTTGAACTCGGTCTGCGCGCCGTACAGGGCGTCCACGCAGCCGGTCTCGCGGCTGGTCTTGTCAGTGCTGCCCCACACGTCGGAGGACTTGGTGAACGTGGTGTTGTTCGCAGCGTCCTGACAGGGCATGTTGCTGATGTTCGGGGTGTTCATCGAGAACGAGCTGCCCGAACCGGAGGTGTCGATGTGGACCGGGTTGGGGCCGTTCCACGCGCTGGTGCCGCTGCCGTGCTCGACATGCTCCTGGGTGTGCAGGACCGCGCCGGTCTTGGCGTCGACGTCCACGCTCAGCCTGCTGACGCCGTCGCTGCCGACGCCGTCGACCGTGGTCTCCCAGGCCAGGACGGCCGGGCCCGAGCCCAGCGCGTACACGACCAGCTGCGTGCCCTCGACCTGGGACACCGACTTCAGCTGTCCGGAGGCCACCGAGACCGCCTGCGCGGTGCTCAGGGTCGGGGTGGTCGACAGCGCGCCGATCGCGTGGTCTTGGGCGACCGACTGGAAGAGGACCTGGCCGGCGCTGTTGGTGGCGATGACGAAGTCGCCGCCGACCACCGGCAGACCGGCGAAGGTGCGCAGGTACGGCACGTACTGCGCGCCGTTGGAGGAGATGACCTGCTGGCGCACGAACTGATCGCTCGTGCTGGCGTGCAGGAACGCCGGCCGGGCCGCCACGAGCGCGTCGGCGCTCTGGACGGCCAGAGCCTGCGCGTTCGGGGTGACGGTCTGCCCGGCTGCGGCCGCCGTGGCGGGTCCGGCGGCCAGCGCGGTGATGCCGGCTGCGACGGCGGTGCTGACGGCCAGGCCGACGGCGAGCAGTCGCGGCATACGGCCGCGCTTGGTGTGGGGGTGTTGCGATCTCACGGGCTTCCTCTCGCGGGAGTGGTGCGAAGGGGGTGCGGGGAGAGCGCGTGCGCCGATGCTTGGTGGCATGGGCCCAGCGCGAAACGCCAAGGTTTTGTGCAGGATTTGCTAAGAGTGTTCTAAGAACCCTGACGTCTTTCCGGAAAGTAGTTGCCCGCACACCGTTCGTCAACGGGTGCACGGGGTCGAATGTCAAAGTTCGAAGATCGTCTTGGCACGCGGTCTGTGGTCGGGGGACGAAACCGCTGAAACCGTTCATAGTGCTACGGATCGGCGCCAGGTGTCCGTCGGCGGCTCGCGTCGCCCGACCGGCGCCCCCGACCGGGCACGGCGCCCGGCATCCGGCTGCCCGCGACGGGAGTCGATCTCCGCCCCCGACGCGGGCATCGCGGCGGCGGCCGGGTTTTTGTGCAGGTCCGCGACGTCCCGGATGCGGCGGCCGGTATCTTCATTTCGGCAACACCGCGATATCGCCCCGCGTTTTGCAGGTAGGCTCCGGCCGACCAACCCCGGGGCGCCGGTCGCGGGGCGTGGGTCGTGGGGGCGCGGGGCGGAACGTCAGTACCGAATTCGAGCAGGCCCGGTCCTAGGGCCGGGGTGCCCGGGTTGATCGGAACAAGGAGAAGCGAGAAGCGATGACAGGCATAGAGATCCTCGACACCGCCGTGGTCGGTGCCGGGCCCTATGGTCTCTCGGTGGCGGCGCACGCCAAGGCGCGTGGCTCCCGCACCCGGGTGTTCGGCACGCCGATGCGGGCCTGGGCCGAGCACATGCCGCTGGGCATGAAGCTCAAGTCGGAGCCGTGGGCCTCCCACCTGTCGGATCCGCGCGACAAGTACACGCTGAAGGAGTACTGCCGCATCGAGGGACTGCCTTACGGGCACGGCATTCCCACGCCGGTCGAGACGTTCGTCGCCTACGGCCGCTGGTTCCGCGAGCAGACCGCACCGGACCTGCACGAGACCGACGTGGTGCGCGTCGACCGCGAGGGCTCGGCGTTCGCCCTGCAACTGGCCGACGGATCCTCGGTGCGCTCGCGCTCAGTGGTCCTCGCCACCGGCTTCCTGCCCTTCCCCCGCTTCCCCGAGGCGCTCGCCGGACTCGGCGCGCCGCAGGTGCTGCACAGCAGCGCGGTGAACGACCTGTCCGGCTTCGCCGGCAAGCAGGTCACCGTGGTCGGCGCGGGGCAGGCGGCGATCGAGATCTCGGTCCTGCTGGACGAGGCGGGCGCGGACGTGACGCTGGTGGCGCGGACCGGGGCGCTGGCTTGGAACAGCTTGCCGGGCGATCTGCCCTCGACTTTGTGGCAGCGGTTGCGCAAGCCGGAGAACGGGCTCGGGCCGGGGTACTACAACTTGGTGTTGGGGGATCTGCCCGCCGTGTTCCGGCGGCTGCCCGCGGGATACCGCATGGAAGTCGTCCGCAAGACGCTGGGCCCTGAGGGTTCGTGGTGGGTCCGCGAGCGGTTTGAGAAGTCTTTCGACACCGAGCACATCCGCATCGGGACCCGGATCACCTCTGCGAAGCCCGACGGCGACGCGCTCCTGCTGGAGCTGTCCGACGGCCGGGAGCTCAAGACAGACCACGTAATTGCCGCGACCGGTTTCGAGGTCGATGTCCGGAATCTGACGATGCTCGGCGAGGAGCTGCGCCGGCGGGTGCGCGGCATGCGCGGATCGTACGGTCCGCCGATGCTCGGTGCGGGCTTCGACTCCTCGGTCCCCGGGTTGCACCTGGTCGGGCTGGCGTCGGCGGCGACGTTCGGGCCCTCCATGCGCTTCGTGTTCGGGTCCGCGTTTGCCGCCCGCACCGTCGCGCCGCGGCTGCCGCACTGAACCTCACCGGTTCGATATCCGGTCCGCCGTGCCTCTCGACGTGACCGGCGGAAACGGCGACACTGGTGCGTCAAGGCTTCCGGCCAGTTCGGCCGTTCCTTAGCAGGACGAGGACTACCTTGAACTTCTCTATAAGATGGTTGGCATGTCACTGAAGGCGTCGGTTGATGTGGATACCGCCACCGACGCCGTGCTTCTGAAGCTTGACCGGAATGTCTTCCATCACGGCGGGCTCGGAGTGATCCGCAGCCTGGGACGGCTGGGAATCCGGGTCCACGCCATGCGCGAGGACCGGTTCGCTCCGGCCGGGGTCTCCCGCTACGCGCGCCGGACGGTGTCGCCGATGCCGGACCGCGCCGATCCCCACGACGTCCTCGATCTGCTGGACCGGCTCGCCGACCGGTTGCCCGGCCCGGCGGTCCTGATCACCACCGACGACGCGGGCGCGATTCTGTTGGCCGAGCACGGTGACAAGCTGCGTCCCCGCTACCTGTTCCCCGACCCGCCGGCCGATCTGCCGCGCCGGGCGGCGGGGAAGGCGACGCTCGCCGAGATCTGCCGTGCCGCCGGGGTGCCGCATCCGGCGACGACGGTTCCGGTGGACGCCGCCGAGGCGACGGCGTTCGCGGACGCGTGCGGATATCCGGTCGTGGCCAAGGTGAATCTGCCTTGGATGGCCGACCGCGCGGCCGGATTGCACAGCACGACAGTGGTCCGCAGCCGCGAGGAGATGCTGGCGCTGGTCCAGCGGGCCCGCCGGGCGACCGGTGACGGCCCGGATACCGGCCTGCTGCTTCAGGAATACCTTGCGCCCGCGCCGTGTGGCACGCTCCAAGACTGGTTCTTCCACGGCTACTTCGACGCCGACTCGCGGTGTCTGTTCGGTCACACCGGAATCAAGGTGCGGTCCTTCCCGATCCACGCGGGCCTGACCAGCTACGGCCGGTGGGAGTCGAACGAGCGGCTGCGCGACGAGGCGGTCGCGCTGCTGTCCGGGCTGGGCTACCGAGGTCCGGTCGACTTGGACTACCGGTGGGACCCGCGCGACGACAGCTACCGGCTTCTGGACCTCAATCCCCGGCTGGGCGCGCAGTTCCGGCTGTTTCAGGACTCGGCCGGCATTGACGTCGTCCGAGCCATGCACCTGGACCTCACCGGGCGCGCCTTTTCCCCGGGAGAGGCGGTGGCCGGCAGATCGCTGTTCGTCGAGAACTTCGACCCGATCGCGGCCCTGGCCTACCGGCGGGACGAGAACCTCACCATGCGGTCCTGGCTGGCCTCTGTGCGCGCCGCGGACGAGGCCGCCTGGTTCGCCCGGGACGATCTCGCGCCGTTCTTCCTGACCGGCGCCAGGGCGCTGTGGCAGGCGGCGGCGAACCGCCTTCGCCGGTAGGCCTACTACGGATGGCCGTGGGCCGCGGCGGCTTCCCGGTACCAGGCTTCGTACTCGTCGAGGCAGCGGTCGAGGCTGAACGCCTCGGCGCGCCGCGCTGAGCCTTCGGCGAGCCGTGCCAGCCGCTCGGCATCGCCGACCAGCCCGGCGAGCGCCTCGGCCAGTGCCGCGGCGTCGCCGGGGGCGACCAGTACCCCGTTGTCCGGCCCGACCAGTTCCGGCAGCGCCCCGATCCGGCTGGCGACCAAGGGGCGGCCCAGCTCCAGCGCTTCCAGGGCGGTCAGCCCGAAGATCTCCGGGGTCGTCGACGGCACAGCCAGCAGCGCCGAGCCGCGCAGGCACTCGGCGACCTCCGGTGGGGACAGCCAGCCGCGGAACTCGACGGTGCCGGCCGCCACCAGGTGCGCGGCGCGTGCCTGCAGCCGTTCCCGGTCCGGGCCGTCGCCGACCACCACGAGCCGCGCCTTGGGCTGTGTGCGGGCCAGGATGTCGAACGCCTCCAGGAGGACGTCCGCGCCCTTCAGAGGGCTTAGACGGCCCACGTAGGCCGTCTGCCACACCTCCGTGACCGGAGCCGGGGTGAAGGCTTGGTCGACGGCGTACGGGATCACCCGGACCGGCACGCGGCCGGCGTCGGCGGCGATCAACCCGGCGACGAACCGGCTCGGCGCGGCGAAGCCGTCGATCCGGCGCAGCCCGAGCAGCCGGTAGGCGGGCCGCATCAGGAGGCGCAGGTGCAGATAGCGGGGGAGCGCGGCGGGCGCGATCCGGCCGGAGTTGTCGGCGACCTGCCAGCGCAGCAGTTTGCGGGTCCAGTCCTCGGGACCGTGGATCGTGAGGATGCGCGCGGTGCCGCGGGTCGCCGGGAACACGGCCGGGCTGAACCCGCCGATAGTGTGCATATGGACGCAGTCCGGCTGGAACTCCCGCATGATCCGCCGCACTTCACGGTGCGCCCCGCGATGCCAGACGAACCCGGCGAGCTTGCCGATCGGGCCGCCGCCGACCGGCGGGACCAGGTCGTCGGCGAACACCGTCCGGCCGCCCGCCGGCGCCTCAAGGGCGACCACGCGGACCTGGTGGCCGCGGGCGGTCTGGCCGTCCCGCAGCATGCGGACGAACTTCTCCGCGCCCCCGGCCTCGAAGCCCAGGTTGACGATGTGCAGAATTCTCACCGGTGCCGCGCAATCCTCGAAGACGAAATGGTGGGTGCGAACCGCCCGGGCCCGGAGAATCGGTACCGGCGTACCGAGGACTCCGAACCATGGCACTATGAACGCTCGCAGGTGGGCGTCCCCTTCGGACGTCCAGCGACGAAGTCCGGGCGAGGGGAGCGAAGGGCAGCCGGTCACCGGCCCCGAAATCATAATGGCGAACAGCAAGCGACGGCAGTGGGCGTTCATCGGAGCCGCCGCGGCCGTGGTCCTCGCGGCCGCCGGCATCGCGACCGCCGTCACCGGCGGCGATCCCGGGCAGCCCTCGGCGTTCGGCCACACGCCGGCGGCGAGCACCACCGCGGCCAGCTCCACCACCGCGGCGACCTCGGGAACGTCCGGCACGGTCCCGGCCGCCCCGGGCACCGGTTCGAGCTCCGCGCCCGGAACCGCGGCGGCCACGAGTGCCGGCAAGCCCTCGGCGCTGGCGGACATGAAGTGGGGTCTGGACTACAGCGACACGCTGACGTTCGACACCCCGGCCCAGCTCGGCACCGCGCTCGACGACGCCAAGCGGCTCGGGATGGACTACATCCGCGTCGACTTCGGCTGGCAGGACTACCAGTCCTTCTCGAACTACGCGCCGGACTTCGGCAAGTTCGACAACGTCGTCGCCGCGGCGAACGCCCGCGGCCTGAAGGTGCTGGCCACCCTGGACTTCCCGCCGCCGTGGGCGCGCCGGGCCGCCTGCAAGGACACCGCCGCCTGCCCGCCCGCCGACAACGCGGTCTACGCGAAGTTCGTGAAGCAGGCGGTCGCGCGCTTCTCGGCCCGGGGCGTCCACTACTGGGAGGTGTGGAACGAGCCGAACATCGTGGCCTGGGCCCCGACCCCTGACGCGGCGGACTACACCAAGCTCCTGGTGACCGTCTCCGCGGCCATCCGCGCCGCGGACCCGCACGCCTTCATCCTGATGGGCGGCCTCGCGGCGAACCACCCGGGCAACGGCGGGCCGTTCATCAAGCCGTACGACTTCATCACGGCGGTGGCCCAGAACGGCGGACTGAAGTCCATCGACGCGATCAGCTACCATCCCTACCCGGACGGCGACCCGGCGACCAGCATGACCTTCCAGGCCATCAGCCAGTCGCCGACGAGCATCATCACTGCCCTGAACCAGGTCGGGGCGCCGAACATGCCGATCTGGATCACCGAGACCGGGGCGGCGGTCGGCGGCACGCCGGCCCAGCAGAAAGAATCGGAGGCCTTCCAAGTCCAGGAGGCCAAGCGGGAGGTGGAGGTGTTGTCCTCGTATCCGAACGTGGCGTCCTTCTTCTGGTTCTCCTATCAGGACGTGCCCGCCGACCACCTGATCTACGGGGTGCGCAGGGCCGATGGGACCTACCGGCCCTCCTTCGCCACCCTGCAGCAGATCATCGCCGACGCGAAGAAGTCACGATGAGTGCCGCCAAGACGCCGCGGGTGTCCGTGGTCATCCCGTGCGCCCCGCAGCAGCCCTATCTCGAGGAGACGCTGCTCTCCGTCCAGAAGCAGACCTTCCAGGACTGGGAGGTCGTCCTGGTGCTGGACGGCGAGTGCGAGGAGAACCGGCGCATGGCCGCCGTGCTCCCCGACGACCGGATCCAGATCGTCGTCACCGCGCGCCCCCGCTCCGGCATCGCCGCGGCCCGCAACGCCGGCCTGCCCGTGTGCCGCGGCGACCTGGTGGCGTTCTGCGACGGGGACGACCTCTGCGAACCGGAGCGGCTGGCCCACCAGGTCGCCGAGTTCGACCGCCGTCCCGCTCTGGGGATGCTCGCCACCTGGTCCCGCCGCTTCGACAGCGCCACCGGCGCGGACCTCGGCCCGCGCCGCTGCCCCTCCGACTCCGAGGAGCTGGCCCGCAAGCTGTTGCTGTTCAACACGGTGACGGTTTCCACCGTGATGGCGCGCCCGGAGGTCGTGCGCGAGGCCGGGAACTTCCGCGACGCCGCGATTCAGTGCGAGGACTACGACCTCTGGCTCCGGATCCTCGGCCGCGCCGAGGTGGCCGCGCTGCCGGAGGAGCTGGTGCGCTACCGCGTGCACGAGGGACAGTTCAGCCACCGGGCGAAGATCATGCCGCAGAGCGGCCTGCTGCGCCGCGAGAAGCTGGCGGCCGCGCGGCGGCTGGGGTGGAGCGTTTCGGTGGCACGGATCAAGCACCTGGCGTGGGTCGGGGTGCAGCTGGCGAACCGGCGCTTTTAGGGCAGTTTTAGAGCGGTTTAAGGGCGCGTGTGGGTGGTGTGGGGGCATGGCCGGTCGGGCGCGGCCGGCTGGTCCCAACCACCTCACTGCTCCGGAGGCCGCCAGCGCTCGTCCGCCTCGCCTGCCCCGGGTCGTTGGGCCCGGGGATCGCGGTCTTCGGGCTCCGGGCGGAAGAAGGAATCGGGTACGACGATCGGCCGCAGGATCTGGGTCTCCTCCAGCGCTGAGGGCGGCGGCACGACCGGTCCGGCTTGGCGGGGCATGGAGCGCGGCCGCATGCGCAGGCCTCCGGTCGGTTGCGGGGGGCGCGAGCGCTGGCGTTCGTAGGCGTCGAAGCGGTCGCTGCGTCCTCGCTGTTCCCGGCTGTTCCAGGGGAAGAACATCGGCTCGGTGATGGCTGTCGAGTCGCCGACGCCGACCCAGGGGCTCTGCCGCGGACGGGGCGTCGGACGGTCTCGCGGCCCGCCTGAGGGCGCTGCGGCGCCGACACCGGCCGGGATCCGTTGCCCGGCGGGTGCGAGGTCCTCCTCGGGTTCCAGCTCGTCGTAGTAGTCGTCGTACTCCGCGTCGCCCTCGGCCAGTGCCGCCAGCTTCGCGCCCGGGACGAACGCCACGGCGAACAGTCCGGAGGCCAGGTTTCCCAGCGCCCAGGACCAGCCGATCCAGTTCAGGCCGCGGTGGGCGAAGCCCAGCGCGAGCGCCAGCGTCGCGACCATGTACACCAGGTTGCTGCCGAGAAGCGGCTTCATCCGTCCGGTGATCCGCAGCGCGCTGCTGGCCCAGGTGTGGAAGGCGACCGCGAGGGCGCCGAGCGCCAACACTGTCAGCAGTCCCTGCGCGTGGCCGGGGTACTTGCTGCCGAACAGGCCCAGCAGCGGCTCACGGACCAGGATCACGGCCGCCACGCCCGGGACCATCACCGCGGTCATGATCGTCGCGGACCGCTTCATCAGGCTGCGAAGCTGCTCCGGGTCGTGGGCGCCTTCGGAGAACAGGGCGCTGCCGATGGCGTAGGAGCCGGTCGACAGCAGGGCCGCGATCTGGGAGCCCAGGTAGTAGTAGGTGACGTTGTCGGGTCCCAGCCAGCGCAGCGTGATGATCGGCAAGGCGAGCTGCGGTATCAGGTTCAGCAGCGAGGAGAACTGCGTGGCTACCGAGTAGCCTGCCGTCTCACGGATCCGGGTGCCGCCGAGATGGAAGGAGAACCGGAAACCCAGCTTCCGGTACATGAAGTAGATCGAGGCCAGCGTGGCCACGACGTAGCCGATCCCGGAGGCCGCCACGATTCCCATGGCGCCCATGCCGACCACGAACATCGGGACCGCCAGCTTGGACACGCTCTGGATGACGCCGTCGACCAGGGTGTTGTACTCGGCCCGGCGCGCGGACAAGAACACCGAGTCGGTCACCAGGTTGACCGTGGCGAAGACGCAGATGACGATCAGGACCACGGAGTAGAGGGGTTTGTCGCGGACGAACGCGAGATCGGGGGAGATCACCTTCACGATCAGGACGTAGCCCGTGCCCAGCACGAAGCTGGCACCGGCCACGAGTGCCAGCATCACCGACACCTGGCGGTGCCGCGCTGGGCCCTCTGCCTGGAACCGGATCATCGTCTGCCCGAACCCGAAGGTGCTCAGGAACGAGATGAGCGAGATCGCCGACAGCAGCGTGGTGGCCAGACCGATCTGGGTCGAGCTGTAGAGGTGGGCGACGACCGCCCAGAATATGAAACCTATGCCGGCGGTGAGGCCGGCGGAGGCCATGAGGAACAGCGAGTTGCGGAGCATCTTCGTGCCCGCGTTGCCGCTTGCCTCCTCGCCGCCGCCCTCGGGGTCCAAGCGGTCAGCATCGGGATGTTCGGCGTTCGTTCTTTCAGTCTCTGGTTCGGCGGCCCCCCGGCGGCGGCGCCCCTTAGCCATGCCGCGCCTTGCGGACCCGCAGGCCGAACAGGCAGGCGGACAGCACCAGGAAGCACAGCACAGCCGTCGTGCCCTCGGAGGGGTGCTCCCAGAAGTGGGTGAACCGGTACCGGGTGGTCCGCGGGTGCGACAGGTTGTTGAAGCACAGGTAGACCCACACCAGGAAGGCGTAGCCGCCGACTGCTGCCAGCCCGGCCTCGGCCGCGTCAGGCCGCCCGGCGCGGCGGACCCAGAACGTGCCCGTCCGGGCACGCAGCGCGTACGCGCACGCGAACGACAGCGCCAGGCTCACCGCCCCGAAGGTGTCGCGCCGCATCGGCAGCACCGTGGCGATGTGGATGCTGAGCGCGTCGGGGCGCAGCACTGCCACCGCCGCCACATAGGCCCAGCCCAGCAGCCCGGCGACCATCAGCGTCTCGGCGGCGGGCCGGAACATCGTCCTCATACGTCATCCCCGGTCGGCGGAACTCGTCCCCGGGCGGATCGCCGAACGGTAGGTCTCGATCAGCTTGGAGGCGTGGTCCGGCCACGCGAAACACTCCACCGCGTACTCCCGGGCGTACTTGCCCATCTGCCGGCGCAGCTCGGAGTCCGCGGCTATCTCCCGTAGCCGGACGCGGAGCGTCTCCGTGTCCCGGTCCACCAACGATACGCGATCACGATCCAGGTCGTAGGCCGCGTACCCGCTGTCGTCGGTGGTGACGACGGCGAGCCCGGAACTCATCGCCTCCTGGACGGTGAGCGGGAACCCCTCGGAGGTCGAGGGCAGGGCGAAGACGTCGCAGGCCCGGTATGCCGCGGCCACGTCGGCGGGGGAGAGGGAACCGAGGTAGATCGCGGAGTCCCCCGCGCCGGACAGCGCTTCGGCAGGCCCGCCGGCGAACACCAAGTGGTATCCCGGATCTTGAGCCGCGAGCAGCAGATCGAAACCCTTTTTGGGCACAAACCGCCCGACGAACAGGACCAGCACGCCCTCGGCCGGCAGTCCCAGCCGCTCGCGTTCGGCGGCCTGCTCGGCGGCGTCCCGGACCGGGCGGAACAACGCGGTGTCGGTACCGTTCGGCAGGTGTCGTATCCGCTCCGGCCGCGCGCCGAGGCCGCGGACGAAGGCGGCGACGTCGGAGTTCATCGTGAGGACAGTGCGCGCGGTCCGCATGAGCAGCCGTCCGGCGCTCGCGTAGACCGCTTTCTGCACCAGGCCGACGGCTGCCGAGTCGTGGTGCACCAGCGCGACGTGCTGCGTGGCCACCGTCGGGGTACCGGTCAGCTTCGCCGCCGTGAGCGCGGCCCACGAGGTCTGATAGAAGGCGTCGTGGATGTGCACCACGTCGGCCCACCGTGCCCAGCGCAGCGCGCGGCGCAGAAGCTTCGGTCCCAGGATCGGGAACGGCACTCCGGCCTTGCGCTCCAGGCCGTTCCAAGCCCGGACCCGCACCACGCGGACCCCGTCCTCGTCGGTGACGCTGCTCCGCTCCCCGCTCGTCAGGACCGTCACCTGCACCCCCGCGGCGGTCAGGTACCGGGCTTCGGAGTGCACCACGTTCTCTATGCCGCCCATGTGCGGCGGGTAGTAGTGGCTGACGAGAAGGACTTTGAGTGGTCCGGCGGCGGCCTCGCTCATCGGTAGATCTCCACTCCGGGGCTGACGTAGATCTTGTCCTTCAGGTCTTCGAGCAGGCCGGTCGGGTACACGTACGGCACCGCCGTTCCCCGGTAGTCGATGGACGCGCGGTCCTGGTCGACCTCCGCGTGCCCGAGCATGACGTAGCTGCCCGGCTGCAGCATGAGCGGATTCACCGTGCCCTCGGCCGGGCCGACGTAGACGCTCTGGATACGCTCGAAGACGTCCTGGCTGGTCTGGAGCAGCATGGTCTGCTGCGCGTCGGGCGGGATGTGGTCGTAGACGTTCTGGAGCCAGGTGGCCGCGTCCATCTCCTCGCTGGTGGGGAAGTACTCGTCGTAGTACTGGCCGGAGTCCGACAGCGCGAGCTGCGGCTGATAGCCGCCGGTCAGGCGCGGCACCACGCCGGTGAGGTCCACGGCCATCACCGCGATCACCGCGGCGAGCACCGGCGTCCGGTAGCGGCCGCACCAGCGCAGCGCCCAAAGGAGCCCGGCGGCCATGAACGGGCCGAAGAAGAAGATGCCTTGCTGGAGCGCTCGCAGGACGCTGTAGTCGACGGTGAGCTGCGGGACGAGCGTCAGCAGCACCAGGACCGCGATCGAGCCCACGGCCAGCGCGGCCTGGTCCCGGGAGGGGGTCAGCTCGGCGCGGACCCGCCGGTAGCGCAGGCCCAGCAGGGCCACGCCCGTGCCGATCACCAGCAGGAGCTGGATCCCGGCGGCGATGCCGAAGCGGACCAGGCCGTTCAGGCTCGCCACCGGTACCCCCGCCTTCTGCAGCCCGTTGCCGACCGAGGTCAGCGGCAGGTCGGGGATGGCGGTGACCGGGGTCGGGAACTTGTCGATCACGTCCTGCGGGTACAGCGACCCCTGATCGCGGTCGGCGGCGGTCGAGGCGCGGGTCTCGGCCAGGTAGGCGGCCATGCGCTGCTCGTCGGTGACGTGGGAGCCGCCGACCAGGCTGTTGCTGGTGTCGGCGGAGCCGACGTCCGAGCCGTGGCCGATGATCTCCTGCCAGGACGCGGTCAGGGTGCTGGTCAGCTGCCCGCTGGTGTGGGTGATCGGGCCGGCCCAGCCCACGGCCAGGACGGCGGTGAGGGCGACCAGCCAGACGGTGAGGAAGGCCGGGATGGCTCGGGCGGTCGGCTTCGGTGCCGGAGTGCCTGGAGCCTGATCGGTGCCCGACCGCCGGCGTATCGCACCCGCACCCGCACCCGCACCCGCACCCGCACCCGCAGCAGCCGCGCCGCCCGCCATGCCCGCGCCGCTCGCGGCGAGGCCGGCGGATGCACCGTCTTGGCCGGCCGGCGTTTCGGCGTCCTCTTCCTCGGCATAGTCCCAGTCGCCGTAGTCCCAGACGTCTGTTGTCTCGGCAGGGACGCCGTTCCGCGCCCGCCGCCGCTCGCCGATCCGGTCCAGCAGCCGCCAGGCCGTCGTGACGACGACCCCGGATCCCAGGACCATCACCAGCACATACGCCGTCGCGTAGTGCGCGAGCACGATCCCGGCGAGCAGGGGGATCATCGCGTAGCGCCGCAGCCGGGCCTCTCCGCGCTGTTCGGACATCACCACGGCCGTCGCGCCGAGGATGACGAAGGCGATCTCCTGGCGTGCCATGTAGGCCATGTCGGTGAAGAACGTCGGGAAGGTCAGGAACAGCGCCGCGGACAGCAGCGCCACCTGCCGCGACGCCAGGTTGTGGACCGATCGGAACAGCGCGACCGGAGCCACCGCGAACATCAGCGGGAAGACGATCTTCCAGACCCCGGCCGCGGAGATCGCGGTGAGCTTGGTCAGGGCCAGCGGCAGCAAAGTGATGCTCAGGCAGGCGTTGTACGAGGTCTTGTAGTCCCCGATGACCCAGTGGCCGCCGCCGAGGTTGAGCCGGTAGACCTCGTACTCGACCTGGATGTCGTGCCCGGTGATCAGCCAGCCGCGCAGCGAGGTCAGCAGCAGCAGGGCGGCGGCGCCGAAGAAGACGCCGAGCTCCAGCACCTCGACCGCGTACCGCTCGTGCCGGACCAGCAGCAGGACCAGCAGCCCGGCGATCGCGGTGTACGCCAGCATGCTGACCTGCGGGCCGAGCCCGTTGTTCAGCCGGGTGGCGCCCGCGACCGCCAGGACCAGGCACAGCGCACCTAAGCCGGCGACGGCGCCCAGCCCGGGCAGCGCCCGGATCCGGCTCCAGGTCACGGTGCGCTCACACCTCGGGGACAGTGTCCCGATCAGCAGGTTGACCAGCGCGAACCCGGCCGCCAGCGGCACCTCCGAGAGCGGCCGGCGGTAGCCGAGCAGCGGGCCGCCGAAGTTCACCAGCAGCAGCACGGCGAAGTCGGTGACCACGGCGAAGCCGAAGGCGACCAGCAGCGCGGCGTCGAGCCGGGACACCACGCGCCGTGCCATGCCCGCCCACAGCAGCGTCGGCGCGCCGAGGATCAGCCACAGACCGGCCAGCGTGGCCAGCGGGCCGGGCAGGTAGTAGGCGCCGAAGCAGGCGACCACCCCGGCGAGGACGACGCTCGCCAGGATCGCGGTCCTGCCGTTCGAACTCTCGGTGTTCAGAATCCCACCTGCTCGTAGACGTCCTCGATCGCCGCCACGACCTGATCCCAGCGGCTGTCGGCGACCCGCGCCCTGCCCGCCGCGGCCGGAGCGGCCAGTGCCGAGCGGTCCCGGGCCAAGGTGTCGATCGCGGCGGCCATGGCCTGCGGTGTCGGTGCGACGAGCACGCCGACACCTTCGACCGTCTCGATGTTGCCGGGCACCGCGGTCGCCAGTACCGGCAGTCCGGCGGCCATCGCCTCCAGCACCACCAGTGCCATGCCCTCGCGGTCCGACGGCAGGACGAACAGCTCGGCGTCCGCGTACTCCTTGACCAGATCCTCGCCGTGCTTGCGGCCGGCGAACTCCACCCGGTCGTCGAGCCCGAGCCGGGCCGCCTGCGCCTGCAGGTCCTGGCGCAGGTCGCCGTCGCCGACGAGCCGCAGCCGTACCGGCTCGGCGACCAGCGCCAGCGCGTCGAGGAGCCGGGCGACGTTCTTCTGGATGTCGAGCCGGCCGACGAACAGCAGCCGCAGCGGATCAGGGGCGGAACCGGCGGCCGGCTCGACGCCCGGAGTGCGCGGCGGGAGGAAGTACTCTTCGGCCACGCCGTTGGGGACCACGTAGACCTTCGCCGGGTCCACGCCGTAGCGCTCGGCGAGGAAGCCGCGCTGGGATTCGGTGAGCACGATGACGCCGGCCGCGCCCCGGACGACCCGGCCGAACAGGTGCGTCTTGTACAGCGGCAGCAGGCGGCCCAGCGGTCCGGAGGCGTCGACCTCCATGTGGAAGTGCAGCAGGTACCGCAGGCCGCGCAGTCGGGCGCTGAGCCAGACCTGCTCTGGGACGACCGCCGTCGCGCAGTGCAGATGGATCACGGTGCCGCGCTCGATCCGCAGCAGCGAGCCGAACATGCCTGGGGCGAGCGAGGTGTGCGCGACGGTCAGCGCGCGGTGTCGCCGGACCCTGACGCCGCCCTTCTCGACCGCCCGGTGCGGCGCGCCGCCCGCCTTGTTGTCGGTGGTGATCACCCTGACGTCGTTCCGGGCCGCGAGCCGGGTGGCCAGGATCTGGACCACGCGCTCCAGCCCGCCGAGCAGCGGCGGGTAGTTCGGGGTGACCTGAACTATTCGTCGCCGCTTGCCCGATATGGAGGCGGCGGTTATGTGCTCAGGGGGACTCTGCTCGGTCATGCCACCGCGATCTTGTAGTGGAGGGTCTCGGTGCTCCCGCCGAGGGAGACCCACACGTAGTCGGCCTGGGGATTGACGGGCATGCTGACGACGGCACTCATCGCCTGGCCGTCCCAGACGAGGTCGGCGGTCCGGCTGTCGTCGACCCGCCCTTGGGCGTCGACCGTCCAGACCCGGACGCTGTAGACGTCCGTGCCGGTCTCGACGGCGTGCACACTCACCGGCACGGTCAGCACGGTGCCGTCGACCTGCGGCGGCGAGGTGAAGTAGAGGGCTGTGTACGGCTGCGGCAGCCGGGTGAAAGAGTCCCGCAGCTCGGCGCGGACCGGGGGGAGCGCCAGCAGGGCGATGACGGCGACCACGCCTCCCGCACCCATCGCGAACCGGCGGGGATACCGCTCGAGCAAGGAGCGGAGGGACCACGACCGCGACCATGAGCGCCATGACGACCACGGCCGGGTCGGCCCGGCGCCGGGGGCCGGGGTGCGGGTGGGTGCGAATGTGGGTGCGGCGTAGAAGTCGGTTTCGGGCTCGATGTCCGGGTCGGTATCAGGACCGGAGCTCGGGCTGACCGGCTGGTCGAGTGGCGGTGCGGTCGGCTCCGACAGGTTCAGCCGACCCAGCAGCATGGTGTCGTCGGCCGGCAGCGAGAAGTGCGGCGGGCTCGGCGGCGTGGTGTCCTCGGCCGGCTCCGACAGGTTCAGCCGGCCGAGCAGGGTGGTGTCGTCGGCTGGCTGTGAGAAGTGCGGCGGGCTCGGCAGTGTCGTGTCCTCGGCCGGCTCCGACAGCTTCAGGCGACCCAGCAGCGTGGTGTCGTCGGCCGGCTGCGAGAAAGTCGGTGGGCTCGGTGGTGTCGTGTCCTCGGCCGGTTCTGACAGCTTCAGCCGACCCAGCAGCGTGGTGTCGTCTGCCGGCTGGGAGAAGTGCGGCGGTGTGGTGTCTTCGGCTGGCTCCGACAGCTTCAGGCGACCCAACAGCATCGTGTCGTCCGCCGAATGCGGCGGATTCGGCGGCGCGGTGTCTTCGGTCGGCTCGGTCGACTCAGTCGGCTCGGTCAGCTTCAGTCGACCCAGCAGCATGGTGTCGTCCGCCGCATGCGACAAATGAGGTGGATTCGGCGGATTCGGCGGCGTGCTGTCCTCGCTCGGCTCCGACAGTTTCAGCCGACCCAACAGGGTCATGTCATCTGCCGGCTGCGACAGGTCCGCGCGGCTCGACACTGTTGTGTTCTCTACGGTTTCGTCCGCTATGTCTTCCGGCGGCTCCGACAGATTCAGCCGGCCCAGCAGGGTTGTCTCGTCCGTCTCGGAATGACTCGCATCCGCCTTGCGACCCTGCCGAGCGGAGAGCTCCCAGGCCGGCCGGTCGGCTTCCGCCGCCTCCCCCCGCGAGTCGACCTGCCAGAGGTGTGCGCTCTGGCCGGGGGTCGGGGTCCGATCGCCGGCTTCGGGGGCGCCGGAGATCGGTTCGTAGGGGTGCACGGCGTGGCCGTGGCCGCCGGTGGGGGCGTCGGGGTCCTGCGACTCCGGGGAGGGGAGGGTGGGGCCCTCGCTCAGGCGGCTGTGCCGCTGCCGGTCTGGCATCCCGGTGTTGCTCCTTCTGCCTCTGACACACTCGCCGAACGCATCGCCGGGAACCGGGTGCGGACGGCGAGGTCCTGGTCCTGGTAGGTCTCGGCGGGGGCCGGGCCGTCGTGCCGGATCCGGTGGCCGACCAGGTGGGCCAGGTTGCGGACACCGTCGCGGACCGAGTTGAGCTTCACATCGCCGCCGCGGACGCGGTACTCGATGTGTGTTTCGGTCACCTTATAGCCCGCGAGGACCGCCGCGTTCTTGATCTCCTGGGAGAAGGCCATCCCGGGGGAGCGGACGTCGACGCCGGCCCAGACATGCCGGTGGAATACCCACATTCCGGACTGCGAGTCGCGGATGCCGTGCCGGAAGATGAGCCGGCTGACGAAGCTGAGCATGTGGTTGGCCCAGAAGTGGGAGTGCTTCATCGCGCCGCGGTTCGCCGAGTGGAGGCGGTCCGTGGTCAGGAAGTCCGCGCCGGAGCTGTCGAGCTCGGCCAGGAGTTCCGGGAGGTGGTCGAACGGGTAGGTCCGGTCGGCGTCGCCGGAGGCGATCACCTCGCCCTCGGCGGCGGCGAAGCCGGCCTTGTAGGCGTTGCCGTAGCCCTTCTCCGGCTGGAACACGACCCGGGCGCCGCAGGCCCGCGCCAGCTCCCCGGTCCCGTCGCTGGAGTTGTTGTCGACCACGACGATCTCCGTCGACCACCCGAGGTCAGCCAACTGCGAAACCGGTATGGAAGCGACGACATCCTCTATGTTCTCGGCCTCGTTATAAGCCGGTATCACGACCGACAACGATCGCATTCGGGTCCCCCCAAGGGAAAAAGGTCTGGCGGCGGTGCGTTCAGCCCTGTGGCCGCAATGGCTAGTGGCAGAAGGTGAATGGCAGGCTACGCATGGTGCGGGTACTCAGGGGGCACCAGATGACAAGAACTCCGAACCGGATCGCGAACGGTCGAACTTGTCGGGGCGCCGCAGCCGTCGATGGCGTTCGGCGTGGGAAATCATAGGGCATGCCGCCCGGAAATCCGACGATGCAGCCGGTAGGTGTAGAGCATTTTGAGAATATGTTTGGACGTGTGCACTTGGCCGATCCAGATCCTCGGCAGAGCCAGCGGTCCCAGCGACTCCCGGGAGATGACGGCGGTGGCGTGCTCGTAGCCCGCCGCGGCGACCGCTGAGCGGGCCGCGGCGTCCATCGACCCGTAGGCGTAGCAGTACCCGCTCGGCGGTTTCCCGAGGATGGCGCCCAGTTTCTCGCGGCTGTCCGCGACCTCGCTGCGCACCACCGCGGGGTCGGCGTCGGCCAGGGCGAGGTGCATCGTGCCGTGCGATCCGACTTCGAACCCGGCGTCAGCCCAACGCCGGATCCCGGTCTCGTCCACCAACGGCCACGGAGTGCCCTCGTCCCACTCGTTCGCCCCGCCGATCCGGCCGGCCAGGATGTAGAACGTCCCGGAGAAGCCGAAGCGCTGCAGGATCGGCAGCGCGTTGTCCACGACGTCGGTGTACCCGTCGTCGAAGGTGAGGCCGACCAGACCGCGCGCCGAGCCGGCGGCCCGCGCGGCGAGCAGTTCGGCCACGGAGACGCCGCGCAGACCGCGGCGGGCCAGCGCCGCCATCTGCTCTTCGAACCGCTCCGGGGTCACGACCAGGTTGTTCGGGTCGTGCGGGCGGACGCCCACCGAGTGGTACATCATGATCAACGGCAGGTGCGGCATGCGCCGTCCTGCCGTCGCCGATTCGCGGGAGGGAGCTTCGGTCATTGAGTATCCGACACCTATGCAAGTCGAGACGGCCGGCTGCCACTGGGCAGCATATGCGTAGGCGGGTCTCCTGATCCCAAGGGTTCGGAAGTCCCGCTCGCCATCCGCCCAGACCGCCGGACCCGGGAGTCGCGCACCATCGCGCCACTGCCCCAGACCGGTAGCCCCAGATGCTGGCATGTCGCTCGATCCCTCGCAACAGTGCGCGTGTCACATCATCGCCGCCGCGCGCGTCCCCCGGGAGCCCGGACACCACCGCCCGGCAGCATCCTGACATGCGGCGGCGGTCGCCGAGGCGAGCGAACGCCCCAGGTCCGCGCACATCATCACAGATTGACACTGATCTACCCAAGGGGACGCCAGCAAGCCGCCGACGGCCCGGACCGCAACGCCTGCTCCCGTAAGGCGATTTCCCTTTCGAAACACGCCGCGAGGCGCCGTCGACGGTCAGGGAGATGCCGGGTAGGACCTGGATGGTTATGTTCTGGACAGCGGCGGTGATGTCTATGGCGGTATGGGCGATATTGAGGGTGTTGAGGGTATTGCCGGTTGTGATGCCGCGACATCCGGACACGACCTCGGCGGCAGGAGTGCATTTCCTGGCTATTGGCTGCGACGCTTGCCGGGCGAATATGAATGGGAGGGAATGTGGGCTCGATCGTTTTGTGAACGGAGTGATTCAGGCCACTGACGATCGCCGATCGCACGTATGTGCAATGTGAGGCCGTCATCCGGATATGCGCTCGCTTCGAGCCATGAGGCGCCGTGCCCATGCAGCAGATCGGCGCCCCCGAAGCGTTTCCTGTACAGCGCACCCACCCGCCGGTCGTAAGGACGCACATGACAACAGCCTCGCCAACGTTCGACGACTAGGTCGCGTCCCGCGGTGCGGCGCTTCTGCGCCTGGCGTTCATGCTCACCGGCGATCGGCATCTGGCCGAGGATCTGACACAGGACACGTTGCGACCTCGCCGCTCTCGCCGCTCTCGCCGGGCTCGCCGCGTCGGCCCGGAGCGGCCACGCGCGGCGCACGGTGAAGCGGCGGCAGCTGATGGCGGTGAGCGCCGCCGGGGTGCTGGCGCTAGGCAGTACCGCGCTCGCGCTGGCGCGGTACGCCTCAGGCACTCCGTCCGTCACGACGAACATCACGCGGCTCGACGGCACCTCGCGATAGGTAGCGCCGTCAAGTGAGCTTCACCGGCAGCCGCACCAGGAACCGGGTGTCGCCCGGCACCGACTCGACGCTCAGGTCGCCGTGGTGTCTGCCGACCACGATGCGCCAGGAGATGTCCAGCCCGAGCCCGGTGCCCTGCCCGACGGGCTTGGTGGTGAAGAAGGGCTCGAAGATCCTGCCCTGGATCTCCTCGGGGATTCCCGGGCCGGTGTCTTCGAACTCCACCACGAGCCGGTCGAGGTCCAGCACGGTCCTGATGGTCAGCGTGCCCGAGCCGTCCATTGCCGCGACGGCGTTGTCGATCAGGTTGGTCCACACCTGGTTCAGCTCCGCCGGATAGACCGGGATCTTCGGCAGGTCCGCGCCGTAGTCCTTCACGACGCGCACGCCGTCCGGGATCTTCCCGGCGAGCATCGTCACCGTGCTGTCGAGCAGCGTGTGGATGTCGCTCTCCTGCTGCGGGGCGCGATCGAGCTGCGAGTACTGCTTCGCCGCCCCGACCAGCGCCGAGATGCGGACGGTGGCCTCCTCGATCTCGACCGTCAGGCTTTCGACGTCGAGGATCCGGCTCAGCCATGACAGGACGGCCGGAAGGACGTGCTCGTCCACGGTACGGGCGATCTCGTCCAGATCGGCGACGCCCAGCCCGGCTTGGACGAACGTCGGCGCGAACCGCCAGCCGTCCTGGACGCCTTGGTCGTCGAGCCAATCAGCGGTCGAATCTTCGAGGTCTGAGACTGCCAGCGGACTGAGCCCGAGCGCGCTGGTTTTCTGGCGCGCCGCCTGCTCCACGGCGCGGTTCAGCAACGCCACCAGCGTCTGCAAATCCGGCGCGTGCTCAGGTTCCGCGGCGATCTCCCCGAGCGCGGTGCGCGCGTCCGCCACGCCTTCCCGCAAGGCGGAAGAGGCGCGCAGCGCGGCGCCGGCCGGGTTGTTCAACTCGTGCGTCAGCCCGGCCGACAAGACGCCGAGAGCGAGCAGCCTCTCGCGTCCGCCGACGAGCTGCTGCTGGATCTGGGTCCCGAAGAACAGACCCTCCAGCAGGTGCACCGCCATCGGGAACCACTCGTGCATCAGCGTCGAGAAGGACTGCGCCGACAGGACGAAGAAGCGCGACGGAACCGTGATCGCCAAGGAGTTCCGGTAGGTCTGCGGCACCTTCTCGTCGAGGTAAGCCTGGAACGCGCCGGCGTAGACGCCGCGCTGCGAGGTCCGGATCACCTCGACGTCGTCGGTCCCGACGCGCCGCGACATCACGACCGTCCCCTCGAGCAGGACGTAGAACCACAGCGCGGCATCGCCTTCGGCATAGACCTGCCCGGGCGCATAGGTGTGGACGGTGCCCTGTTCGCACAGCCAGTTCAGCTGCTCGTCGCTGAGCTTCTCGAACAGGAACAGACCGCGGAGCTCCTCGACGCTGCAGGGACCTGAGCCGCCGACGCGCTCCGCGGCGGTCACAGCTTCTCCAGGAAGCGGTGGACGAGCATGACCGCCATCGCGCCCTCGCCGACCGCCGAGGCGACGCGTTTGGTCGATTCCGAGCGCACGTCGCCGATCGCGAACACGCCGGGCACGTTCGTCTCCAGCAAGTAGGGCGATCGATCCAGCGTCCAGCCCTTCACCGGCTCGCCGCCGACCGCCAGGTCCGGTCCGGTGAGGACGAACCCGTGCTCGTCCCGGGCCACGACGTCGTCCAGCCAGTCGGTGGTCGGGGCGGCGCCGATGAAGACGAACAGCCACTGGGCGTCGACGTCCTCGGTCGCGCCGGTGGAGGAGTTGCGGAGCGTCAGCCGCTCCAGGTGTTCCTCGCCGTGCGCGTGGGCGACCTCGGTCTCGGTCCGGACCGTGATCGACGGGATCTGCGCGATCTGCTGGATCAGGTAGTAGGACATCGAAGCGGTCAGCGATTCGGCGCGGATGAGGATCGTCACCGACTTGGCGAACCGCGACAGGTACACCGCGGCCTGTCCGGCCGAGTTCGCGCCGCCGACGATGAAGATGTCCCGGCCGGTGCAGCCGACCGCCTCGGACAGCGCCGAGCCGTAGTTCACGCCCTTGCCGGTCAGCTCGTCGATGCCGGGCGCCGCCAGCCGCCGGTACTCCACGCCGGTGGCGAGGATGACGGAGTGCGCGCCGATCTTGGAGCCGTCGGCGAACCGCACCACGCGCGAGGAGCCGCAGCTCTCCAGCCCGGAGACCTCGCGCGCGGTCAGGGTCTCCGAGCCGAACTTCGCCGCCTGGCGGCGCGCGCGGTCGGTCAGCTGCGAGCCGGAGACGCCGTCGGGGAACCCGAGGTAGTTCTCGATCCGCGAGCTCTGCCCGGCCTGCCCGCCGGTCGCCAGCCGCTCGACCAGCACGGTGCGCAGCCCTTCGGAGGCGCCGTAGACCGAGGCGCTCAGCCCGGCCGGTCCGCCGCCGACGATGACCAGGTCGTAGAAGGCGTCGGCCGGGGTGGTGCGCAGTCCGACGTGCGAGGCCAGCTCCTGGTCGTCCGGCTCGATCAGGACGCCGCCGTCCGGCGCGATCACCAGCGGCAGGCGCGTCGCCTCCGCGCCGGTGGCGTCCGGGTCCAGTCCCGCCGAGGCCAGCAGGCGCCGGCCCTCCGGCTCGTCCGAGGCATACCAGCGGTAGGGGACCTGGTTGCGCGCGAGGAATTCGCGCACCTGCGTCGAGCGCGCCGACCACCGGTGGCCGACGACCCGGGTGTCCAGCACCGCGCGGTGGTCCGCGGCCAGCCAGAGGTCGAGCAGGGTGTCCACGACCGGGTACAGCTTCTCCTCCGGCGGGTCCCACGGCTTGAGCAGGTAGTGGTCGAGGTCGACGACGTTGATCGCGTCGATGGCCGCGTCGGTGTCGGCGTAGGCGGTGAGCAGGACGCTGCGCGCGCCGGGGAACACCTCCAGCGCGCGCTCCAGGAACTCCACGCCGTTCATCTCCGGCATCCGGTGGTCGGCGATCAGCAGCGCCACCAGGTCTCCGCGCAGCTTGAGCTCGTGCAGCGCCTCGAGCGCGGACGCCCCGGATTCGGCACGGACGATCCGGTAGTCGCCTCCATAGCGGTGGCGAAGGTCCCGGGCGACGGCGCGGGACACACCGGGATCGTCGTCGACCGTGAGGATCACGGTGCGGGGTGCGGCGGCTGGCTCACTCATCGCGCCATTATGCCGGTGCGGTCGGCGGCCGGGGAGATCGTTGATGTGCGCAAGCCCACACCGGCGAGCCTAAGTCCTGGGCGGACGCGGCGCCTGTTGTCGCCGATATCGCGCGATGGACCAAGCCGCGGCGCGCAGACAGGCCGGACGGCGCAGGATGGGCATGACGACTCTTCGAAGTGGGGTGCAAGCCATGGAAATGCCCGTGACCACCGAGCGGCTCATCATCCGCGATTGGACGGTGGACGACGCCGAGGCCGCGCTCGCCGTCTACGGCTCCACGGACGTCGCCCACTGGCTGACCCCGGCGATGGACCGGGTCGGCGACGTGGCCGCGATGCGCTCGGTGCTCCAGGCGTGGATCGAGGCTCAGCCGAACCTGCTGGCGCCGCGAGGGCGGTGGGCCGTGGAGCGCAAAAGCGACGGCGCGCTGGTCGGCGGCCTGGCGATCCGGCTGCTGCCGCCCTATGAGGTCGACCTCGAGATCAGCTGGCAGCTCGACCCGCAGATGTGGGGCGAGGGCTACGCCACCGAGGCCGCCCGCGCCCTGATCGCCTGGGCGTTCACCCAGCACACCGACGAGCTGTTCGCGGTGACCCGGCCGAATAACCGCCGCGCGATCGCCACCACGGAGCGGCTGGGTCTGCAGTGGGTCGGCGAGACCGACAAGTATTACGGGCTCACCTTGCAGGTGTACCGCATCCGCGCCGGCGATCCCGGGGCGAAGGGCGAGGACCTTCAAGCCGGCAAGTGACAAGCAGCTGGTGACAAGTTACGAGTGACGGTCTTGGCGCACGGCACCGCGATGCCGTGCGCCACAACGCGCCTGACCGCTATGCCGACGTAGCCATCGGCTGCCGGACGCGCGAGCAGTCGAGGACGACCGGGAGCGCCAGAAGCATCGGCGGATCGGTGGGCCGGCAGGGGCGCATCGCCAGGTCCAGCATCGTCGTCTGCCCGCGCACGCACTTCACCGGTCCCTCGCGGGCCACGAGGCGGGCGACGCGCGAGCCGTACTCGTCGACCGGAGGTTCGTCGGGGTTCACGGCGGCGGCGAAGACGTACCACTCGCCCTCGGGGACGGAGTCCAGTTGGAACGCCGTCTCGTTCTCGACCATGGTGCAGGAGACCGGGAGGTGCTGCAGGATCGGGCCGTCGAAGACGCCGATGTACATCAGCCGCACCTCGGCGGCCGGCGGCAGGGTCATCCAGCCGGCCATCGCGCCGAACGCGGCCGGGTCCTCGCCCGGGCGGCCGGCGCCGCCGAGTCCGGCGGCGAGGTCGGCCTGGGCGAAGCTGCGGTACTGGATCGGGGTGACGCCCACGCTCTTGGTGAAGCGGCTGGTGAAGGTCCCGAGGCTGTTGTAGCCGACCATGTAGGAGATGTCGGTGACGGTCAGCTCGGTGGTCGTCAGCAGGGTCTTGGCCCGCTGCAGGCGGATGGCGCTGAGGAAGCGGCCCGGGGAGACTCCGGTGACCTCGCGGAAGGTGCGGGCGAAGTGGAACTGGCTCAGGATCGCCACGTCCGCCATGTCGGCCAGGGTGATCGGCTGGTCGTACTGGTCGTACAGGTAGGCCACAACGCGCTCGACAGCCTCGTTCAAGGTTCCTCCTGCGGTGCGCAACGGATCGATGAGAGCCGTTCGGACGGGACGCGGGCCTGAACGTGCTGACACAGTTGGGTTCCGGTCAGCGTTTCAGGTGTTGACGGGCCCCGTCTTCTTCCTGCTTGCCCGGGTGTGCCCGACCCGGCGCCCGGGCGGGGGGAGCAACATCGAAGAAGCCTGATATGCCGGCCAGGGCCCACAGTGAAACCGCTCAGAGCCTCCTCTGCACGGCGATGGGGGGGCGAGGCCGAAGGTTCACGAGGGGGGAATTCGCGTGCCTGAGATCAGCGGCGGTCGCGCGGTCGTGCTGGGGGCGAGCATGGCCGGGCTGATGGCGGCCCGGGTGCTGCGCGAGAAGTACGAGCGGGTCACCGTCGTCGAACGGGACGTGCTGCCGGCCGGGCCCGAGCACCGGCGCGGCGTGCCGCAGTCCCGGCATCTGCACGTCCTGCTGGCCCGCGGGACGTCGATCATCGAGGAGCTGTTCCCCGGCTTCGTCGCCGAGGCCGTGGCCGCCGGCGCCACGCCGGCGGACGCCCTGGCCCGGACGCGGCTGCTGGTCTCCGGCTACCGGCTGCTCCAGACCGACGTCGGCCTGCAGACCGTGCTGGCCGGCCGGCCGTTGGTGGAGCACATCGTGCGCGGCCGGGTCCGCGCGCTGGACGGGGTGGACTTCCTCGACGGCCACGATGTCGTCAGCCTGGCCGCGACAGCGGACGGCCGCCGGGTGACCGGCGTGCGGGTCCAGAGTGACGGCGGCACCGAGGAGATGCTCGAAGCCGATCTGGTGCTGGACGCCACCGGGCGCGGCTCGCGCTCGCCGGTGTGGCTGGAGCAGCTGGGGCACGGCCGCCCGGAGGTCGACAAGGTCCAGGTCGGCCTGAGCTACGCCACCTTGACCTACCGGCTGCCCGACGGCGCCATGGGCAAGGACCAGCTGATGCTGAACAACGCCACGCCCGGACATCAGCGGGCTGCCGTGCTCTCCGAACAGGAGAACGGCCTGTTCCGGCTGACCATGGCGGGCATGTTGGGGGACCGTCCGCCGCTGGACCGCAAGGGTTTCGACGCCTTCGCCGCGAGCCTGCGCTTCCCCGACATCTTCGAGGCGGTCCGCGACGGCGAGGCGCTGCACGACCCGGTCGGGTTCCAGTACCCGGCGAACATCCGCCACCGGTATGAGCGGATGCGCAGCTTCCCCGAGGGCTTCCTCATCCTGGGCGACGCGATCTGCTCCTTCAACCCCGTCTACGGCCAGGGCATGACCTCCGCCGCCATGCAGGCCGAGGCGCTGCGCGGGGTGCTCGCCGACGACCGCGGCCCGACCTGGAAGCGCCACTTCCGCGCGATGGCGACCGCGGTCGACCCGGCGTGGCAGATCTCCGCCGGCGGCGACCTGGTCTTCCCCGGGGTGGTCGGACACCGGACCCCGCTGATCCGGATGATCAACGCCTACCTGCCGCGCGTCCACGCGGCGGCGGCCGAGGACGTGGAGATATCGACCCGCTTCATCCGGGTGGCCGACCTGGTGGACCGCCCCGAGGCACTGGTGCGGCCGGCCACCGCGCTGCGGGTCCTCGGCCGGCGCCGCGCCAAGCCGGAGGTCTGAGACATCGAGACCGGCGACATCAGGATCAGCGCCATCGCGACCAGCGCCATCGCGACCAGCGCTCTGGGCTCCGCACCCGAGCGCGCGATCCCACCTGGCGGATGCGATCGGCGGCGGCTCGGGTGCGGAACGGGGGAGGGCGGGTCAGGAGGCTGCGACGTTCAACGCCGACGGCGCCCTTCCCGCCAGCGGCAGATAGCCGTTGGCCACCACGGCTTCCGCCGCGGCCTGGTAGTCCTCGGCCCGGCCGGCGGGCAGGGTGCCCAGGCCGTCGACGTAGCGGTTGTACATGCAGAAGGCCGCCGCGATCAGCACCGTGTCGTGGATCTCCTCGTCGGTGGCGCCTTGGGCGCGCGCGGTGCCGACCAGCTCGGTGGTCACTTCGCGGCCGCTCTTGGCCACCGCTCCGGCGATCCGCAGCAGGGCGGCGAGCTTCGGCGTGATCGGGGCTTCGTCGGGGTCGGCGCGGACCCGCAGGACCAGGGGCATGCCCTCGTCCAGTTGCGCCGCGGCGAACGCCGAGTGGGAGTCGGTGCAGAATTCGCAGTCGTTCTTGCTGGAGACGTACGCGGCGATCAGTTCGCGCTCGCCGCGGCTGAGCGTGTTCTCCCCGCGCAGCAGGACTTCGACCAGATCGCTCATGGGAGCGGCGGTCTGGGGGCGGAACAGCATCGGGCCGCTGATCCCTGGGAAGAGCGTCTCGTCGACGCCGAGTTCGATGTGGGACACGGGGGTACCTCCAAGGAGCCTGCGCTGGCCTTGCTCGACTCCGGTGACCGTAGCGCGGTGGCGGAAAACCGACTTCTCCCAGGTTGCCGCGTCGTCGGCGGCTCAGTGAAACAGGCCTCTGATAGTTCGGGAACCGATGGATGTCGCAGGACACTGATGGGCGACCGGCGAGGAGTGGACTTCCCTTGCCGATCGCCGATCCAAGCCCTGCGCGGGCTTACTCGAACCGGAGCCGCACCCGCCTCCGGAACTCTTCATACGTCGCCAGGGAGGAGTCCAGCGGCAGCTTCTCCGCGACGTCCGCGGCGATCTGCGAGGCCTCGACGGCGCTGCATCCGCAGAACCGCTGGGCCGCCGCCTCGTTCTCCGGCGTGATCAGGTTCGACACGTCGCGGGCGCGCAATGCCCACACCGCGCCCTGGGCCAGCTCCGGACGGTACTGATGACCCTTGGTCCACAACAGGTCCAGCGCGTCGTCGTCGACCCCGCCGGCGTAGGACGCCGCCAGCCCCGCACCCGACATCAGGTCCGAGCGCCGTTCCGGGCCGAACCGCTCGACGGCCTCCATCAGACGCTCGACGTCGCCGCCGTAGACGAACCACATCGCGCGCCCCACGCCCTGGTCCACCACGCGCTGGGTGAGGGTGTGCGGCGCCGGCCAGTGGTAGCGCGGCGGCGCGTACTGGCCGTCGACCCACTTCGTGTGGTGGAAGAACGCCATGTGGAACCCGTAGCCGTCCAGGATCAGCCCGCGCAGCGACGGGTGGTCCGGCAGCTTGCTCTGCCGCGGCAGGGCGCGGCGCCACATCGCTCCGGGCAGCCGGGCGATCGCGAAGCCCAGACCGATGTAGGCCATGAAGATGTGCCGCGAGCCGGGTCCGTCGTCGTAGCCGGGACCGGCCAGGAAGCTCTCGGTGCGGCGCCGGCCCGGCAGCGGGGACATCACGTCGCGCATCGACAGGGCCATGACGGCTCCCTCGTACGCGAAACCGCGGTATTCCCGCTGCAGGGCCTCCAGGCGGTCCACGAGCCCGGTGTGCTCGCGCTGTTCGATGCCGAATTCGTACCCGATGATGAACTGCCGGGCACTGGCCTCCAGCTGGGTGCGGGCCGGAGCGTGCTTGGTGTCGTAGCCGAGTGTCTCGAAGCTGGTGCTCCCGAGGTCCGGGGCGGTCAGCAGCTTGCGGATCGAGCCGGCCATGGTGGCGGCCACACGAGTTCCCCTCTCCGATTCGGTGGGCGGTGCGGTCCGCCCGCCGCCGGGTCCGGGCGCCGCCGGCGGGGGCGGCGTCCGAGGTGTCCCCGCGCCGGCGGCGGGCGGTGGTCTGCGGTGCCCTCAGGCGTCCAGCGCGGCGAACTGCCCGGGCCGGCGGCCCTCGCCGGCCGGGCCGCGGTAGGCCTGGGCGACGTCCAGCCAGTGCGAGGCCTCCGGGCCGTAGGCGGTCAGGTCCAGGTCGTCGCGGTGCCGGCGGCGCAGGATGAGCAGGCAGAAGTCCCAGGCCGAGCCGGTGACGTACTCCGCGGAGTCCTCCGGGCCGAAGACCCACTTGGCGCCGGAGGGGGCGACCAGCTCCAGCCGGACCGGCTCGGTCGGCGGCTCCTCGCCGTGCGCGACGTAGCCGAAGGCCCGGGTCAGCAGGCCGAAGTAGGTCAGGTGGACGATCCGGTCGGTGCGTTCGCGCTTGACCTGCAGGGCGTCGGCGACGTCCTGGCCGTGGCCGAACAGCTCCATGATCCCGGCGGTGGCGAGCACGTTGGACGGCAGCGGGGTCTGCAGCCAGGGCACCATCTGGCCGTCCATCGCGGCCAGGCCCTTGACGCCCTTCTCGCGGTTGACGCGCCAGCGCTGCAGGATGCCCTCGCGGCTGTCGTCCATGTACTCGGCGAGCTTGGCGTCCACCGAGCCCTGGAAGTCCACGCGGGAGGGCGCCGCCTCGGTCTCGAACCCCTCGGGGTCGGTGGAGGACAGGTCCGCCAGGTGGGCGATGAAGGCCAGGTGCGCTATCTGGTTGCCGATCGTCCAGCCGGGCGAGGGGGTCGGGGTCGCCCACCCGGTGTCGTCCAGGCCGGCGACGAGCGTGTCCAGCGCGTCCCCCTCGGCGGCCAGGTCGGCGTACACATCGTTCTGTCCGGTCATTGCGGATCCTTTCCACACGGAAGTCGGCGCAGAGCTCAAGGACACCGGCGCGCCCCGTCCGCGGCTCCGGGCCGCGGAACGGAGGCGAACGGGGGGCCGTGCGCGGACGGGGCGCACCGGGAATCCGAGTCGAGTATCTGGCCCGGTCCGAGGCCGGTGCTTCTTCTGAAGTGCGGAGCCGCGCCGGTCGGCGCCCCCCGGGATCCCTTCGGGCAGAGCGGCAATCCTGAAGATGTCCGCGCCCGCTCCGGCGAACAAGATGGGATCCGTGGCCCTCACGCGGCCGCCGTGCGCAACCGACAGACCTGATGCCCTTGAAAGGCGGCACGATATGACGCAGACCACCCCGGAGACCGCGGCCGACACCGCTGCGGTGCACGCGCTGCTCGACCAGCTCGAGACCGCCTGGGCCGAGCACGACGCCAAGAAGTTCGCCGACCTGTTCGCGCCGACCGGCACGGTGGTGCTGCCCGGCGACATCCTGATGGACGGGCGGGCGCATATTCAGGGTTTCATGACGCAGGCGTATCAGGGTCCGTACAAGGGGACGACTGTCACCGGCCGGGCGCTGGTCACGCATTTCCACAGCTCGGAGTTCGCGGTCATGGTCACCGAGGGCGGCGTGATGGCGCCGGGGGAGACCGAGGTCGCTCCCGAGCGTGCGATTCGGGCGACGTGGGTGTGCGTGAAGATCGACGGCCAGTGGCTGCTGGCGGCCTACCAGAACAGCCCGCTGAACGTGCCGACGGCCTGACGAGGCCTCACGGCGCCGCGGCGATTCCCGACCCGCGGACGACCGATCCGGATCCGGTCGGCCCGCGAGGGGGCGGCGGTTGAGGGGCCGCCGCCCCCATCGGCATGCGTGCCCGCGCGGGCGGCACGAGGAGGGGACCTCCGGCGCGGGCGTTGGCCCGGACGCGATGACGCGTCCGGGCCTTCGCCGTGCCCGCGTTTTTCGCGCGCCGCGACGTCGCGCGCGGGCCGGCCGAACGTCCGGCTCCGGCGGATGAGAGGGCCTCCGATCCCGCGCGCACCGCGGTTGTTCTCGGACCCGACACAGGGTGTTTCCTCAACCGCGGTGAGTTTTGCGCGCGAACCGAGTCTTCATCTCGACGCGCTCGGCCGAGGAGTGCGGCGGCGGCTGCCTCCGCCGCGGGACGACGTGCTCCTCGGCCGAGCCGTATACCGTGCGACGCACCTGATCGGAGCCGCGTATCGACATCCCGTGCCGTTACCCAGAACCCTGATCTGCCCCAGGCAACCGGGCAAGTGCGGAGAACCGCCGCGCCCGGGAACCTGGGACAGTTGGCGGTATGTCAGGATCCGGAGTCATCACCCAGACCCCGACCGCGCCGGCCGCGGAGCCGGCGGTCCGGGCCGCTCACGACGGGACCGTGGTCGCGACCACGGTCCTCGGTGCTGTCCCGGTCCGGTTCGGTGAGGCGCCGGCGGCCTTTCCCGACGCCGATGCCGATGCCGACTCAGACCTCGACACTGACCCCGACTCAGAGCCGGCCGCGGGCCTGCCGAGCGGCTCCGCGCTGCTCCGCACCGGGCTGCCGGTGTGCCTGGCCGGCGCATTCCCGATGACGGCGCGGGCGCCCCGGCGTGCGGCTGCCCAGCCCTTGCGAGCTGCCCTGACGCTGTCGGCTACCCAGCCACAGCGTGCTACCCGGCGTGCTACCCGGTCTGTGTCGGCTGCCCAGCCTTTGCCAGCTACCCGGTCTGTGCCGACGGTTCAATCCCTGTCGGCAGCCCAGCCGCCGAAACCTGCTCCGACCCCGCCGGCTGCCCGGTAGGCCCGCGAAGCGCCGACCGCTCGGCGCCGCCGCCCTGGCCTGGCGCAGCCGCCGCGACACCGCCTCGACGCGGTGCCCGCCCCCGGCTCGTCCCCCGTGGCGCCCGACTGGCGCCGATCGCGGGATCGGGCGCCGTGGGATCACTCACCTTGCAGTTGAGCACGTTGCAAGAAACGTCCGCCTCCTCAGTAGCCGACGATGTAACTCGACAGTAATCATCAAACCTTCAGCATCGCCACTGGCACCGGCAGCGGACAGGCGACGGCGAACCCGCGCGTCGAGCGTCATCGCCCGCTGGGTCGGCACCGAGGAGGCGATCGCCACCACAGCCACAGACGATCGGCCCGTGCCGCCTCGGCATCCCTCTCGCCGCGGGGTCGGGCCTTCCTGACCCCTGATGGGGGCCGTAGTAGGGTCAACTCCATGGCGGCCCTGGACCGCAGCGGTCGTTACCGGCCCACTACAACCAGTACTCTGAGATAATACTGAGGGGCCTCACATGGCATACGATGCCGACGCCTTCACCCGAAGTGCCTCCTCGGCCTGGCAACCGGTTCCACACTATGTCGCTTACCGCAACACCCGCGAGCGCGTCACAGCCCTGATCCAGGCCCATCCGGACTCCGAGGGCCGGCCGGTGCCGGCCTGTCCGGGCTGGACCGTCGGGCGGCTGCTGACGCACATCGTGGAGAACTGCCGGTTCGCGGAGACGAACACCGCCACCCCCGAGTTGTCCGACCGGCCGCTGTGCCTGGACGCGCCCAGCACCGCCGAGCTGCTCAGCGAATGGGCTCGCAGTGCCGCCGTCGTCGAGCAGGCGGTGTCCAAGCTGCCGGGCCCGGCAGCCGGCTCCCTGCTGCTCATGGACGCCTTCACCCACGAGTACGACGCGCGCGTCGCGCTGGACACCCCGCTGCCCCATGACCACCCCGCCTTCCCCGGAGCCTTCGAGGTGGCGCTCACCGGGTTTGCCGGGGCGGTCCTGTGGCGCGGGCTGCCGACGCTGCGCATCGAGACCGAGGACTTCTCCCGGAACATCGGCAAGGGCCGGCCCGAGGCGGTCCTGCGCGGCAGCCGGGTCGACGTGTACCGCTCGCTGGTCGGGCGCCGTACGCCCTACCAGATCGCCGCCCTGGACTGGAGCGCCGACCCGCGGCCGTGGATGCCGGCGTTCGGCTGGGGACCGTTCACCCCTCCTGCCGAGCCGGTGGAACGCTGAGGACTGCACGCTGTAGACAGCACACTGAAGATAAAACGCTGAAGTCAGAATGCACGCGGACACCGAAAACACACCGAAACACGAGAACGCCGAAACACCAGAACAGCGAAAGACCAGAACGCCGCAACGCCGCAACGCCCCACCACCGAAACGCAGGAACACCGAAACGCCGCGGGCCCTGTGCGCGCATCCCTCAGAGGATCGCGCACAGGGCCCGTGGCGTCGCTGCCTCAGACCCCCGCGGCGCGCGCGAAGTCGCGCGTGGCCCGGCGTCCGGCGGCGGCGCCCGTCGGGGACGGGGCGCCGTAGGTGACCTGGACGCCGCGCGCCTGCAGCGCCGCGACGATCCCCGGCACCGCGCGCTCGGCGAGCGCGGCGATGGTGAACGCCGGGTTCACCGTCAGCCCGGCCGGCACCGCCGAGCCGTCGGTGACGAAGATCCCCGGGTGGCCGCGCAGCTCGTGCCGGTCGTCCAGGGCCGAGGTCTCCGGGTTGTCGCCGATCCGGCAGGAGGCCAGCGGGTGCACCGTGTAGGCGCCGATCACGTCGCTGGTCCAGGGCAGGACCTTGGCCAGGCCGTCCTTCTCCAGGATCTCGCGCACGTCGGCGTCGGACTTCTCCCAGCCGCGCCGGGTGTTGGCCGTCGGCTCGTAGGCGATCGTGCCGAAGCCGAACATCTGCTGGGAGAAGCGGTTGGCGTTGCCGGTGGGCGGCGGCGGGCCGAAGACCCCCTCGTTGTCGTCCTCGGACATGGTGAAGATGGTCAGCCAGGACTTCCAGTCCCGCAGCAGCTCCTTCTTGCCCTTGCCGAACCAGCTGGGCCCTTCGGCGCCGGGGACCTGCGCCAGCACGGTGCCCAGGCCCGGCGGGAAGTACAGCTGCTCCAGGGAGTAGCGCTCGAACTCCGGCAGCGAGCCGTCCAGCCGGTCCCAGGAGGCGACCGTCGGTCCGCGGCCGATCTGGTAGCCCTCGTAGGCCCGGCCGTCACCGCGGTCCAGGCCCAGCAGGTCGCGGGCCTTGTCCTCGTCGATCACCGCGGTGTTCAGCCGCTCGCCGTTGCCGGAGAAGTACCGGCCCACGGCGTGCGGCATCGTGCCGAGCGCGGGCTCGGAGCGCTGCAGGATCACCGGGGTGGCGCCGGCGCCGGCGGCCACGATGACGACCTTGGCGTCCACCGTCCCGCTGCCGGTCACCACCCGGTAGTCGACCTCGTCGACGGTGTTGTAGTGCACGCGGTAGCCGCCGTCGTCGAGCCGGGTGATCTGCTGCACCTCGTGCAGCGGCCGGATCTCGGCGCCGTGCTCCAGCGCCGCCGGCAGGTAGTTCAGCAGCAGCGAGCGCTTGGCGTCGAACCGGCAGCCGGACATCATCCAGTTGCAGTTGGTGCACAGGTCGGAGTCGACCGCCGCGGGCACCGGGTTGCACGTCCACCCCGCGTGGTTGCAGGCCGCAGCCCACAGCCCGCCGGCGTAGGTGGTGGTCTCCCAGCTCGCCGGGCTGATCGGCAGCGCCTCCTCCACCCGCTCGTACCAGGGCTCCAGCGAGTCGCGGGTGATCGAGGCCGGCCACAGCCGGTGCCCGACCGAGCCCTGCCGCTCGAAGACGAACCGCGGCGCGCGCGGCATGGCGGCGAAGTACACCACGCTGCCGCCGCCGACGCAGTTGCCGCCCAGCACGCTCATCCCCTGGCCGACCACGAACTCGAACACCCGGGTCGAGGCCGTGCCCAGCCGCAGGTCGTGGTCGAACTCCTCGGGGTTCAGCCACGGCCCGCGCTCCAGCACCATCACGCGCGCGCCGCCGGCGGCCAGGTGGTAGGCGGGGATGGACCCGCCGAACCCGCTGCCGATGATCAGCACATCGGTGGACTCCACGGTCCCGGCGGTCATTTCAGGCTCCCGTTCTCGAGCGTGTCGGGGTGCAGCTTGGACAGCGGCCGGCGGTAGGAGTAGTCGGGGAAGCGCCACACGCCGTCGGTGTCCGGGGTCTCGAAGCGCATCAGGGTCAGACCCGGGTGCCCCTCGGCGAGGGCTTCGGTGGTGGACAGGTGCGCGCCGGTGTCGAAGGCCATGTAGCAGAACAGCGCCAACCCGGTCCACAGCTCCTTCTCCGGGTGGCCGACGGCGGTCAGCTCGGTGAGCACCGCGGTGCGGCCGTCCCAGGACAGCGCCGTGAAAGGCGGCACTTCCTCGTCGGTGGGCAGACCCATGCGGTCGCGGTAGTTCTCGGCGTGGACGTTCAGCGCGGCGACCACGTCGTCCAGGGCCGGGGCCATGCCGCCCTCGGGCATTTCCAGGACGGCGAGCGCCCCGGCCTGGACCGAGCCCCCGCCGGGGGAGACCCCCGCGATCGCGCGGTCGCCGGGCCAGCGCTTCTCTCCTGGGATGACCGTGTCGGCGAATGCTTCGAGGGTCAGTGTCCGGACGTCCGGAGCTGGGTCGACAGAGGACTCTTCCACACGTTCCTCCCTGTGGTCTGGTCTGCGAGCAGCGATGGGACCGCGGCTGTCCGCGATCCGGTCTCATCATCGGAAAGGGCCGTCGGGCCGGGCATCCTCCGGATTGCCCGCTGTGCGCCGGACTCGGACTCATCCGGCAGCTGTCGGGCAGCTGTCGGGCGGCGACCGGGCAGCTGCCGGGCGGCGGCAACCGGCGTCCGGACGGGGTGTGGGCACGCCCGAGGGGCGGAAGGTACCTCCCGTGACGAATCCATCTCCCGGACCCGGTGAGTTTCGCGATCGACCGGAGTCCTTACCTCTAGACGACATCCCCGCCGGCGCGGTGCCGGCGGACGCAGGTGAGGACGGCAAGATGATCGACACGAACACCCGGCCCGCGGACACCCCGCCGGCCGCCGTCGAGCGGGCCGGCCCGGCCACGCCGCGTGACGACGACGAGTTCGTCCGGCTTGTCGAGCCCTACCGGCGCGAGCTGCTGGTGCACTGCTACCGCATGCTCGGCTCGGTGCACGACGCCGAGGACCTGGTCCAGGAGACGTATCTGCGCGCCTGGCGCGGCTACGACCGGTTCGAGGGGCGCTCCTCGCTGCGCATCTGGCTGTACCGGATCGCGACCAGCGCCTGCCTGACCGCCTTGGAGCACCGCAGCCGCAAGGTACTGCCGACGGGCCTGGGCGGTCCGGACGCCGAGGCCAACCGGCCCGGCCCGACGCCCGGCACCGGCGAGGTGGAGTGGCTCCAGCCGCTGCCCGACCTGCCGGGGAACGACCCGGCGGCGATCGTGGCGGTGCGGGATTCGGTGCGTCTGGCGTTCATCGCCGCGTTGCAGCACCTGTCGGCCAAGCAGCGCGCGGTGCTGATCCTGCGCGACGTGATGGACTGGCACGCCGCCGAGGTCGCGGACCTGCTGGACACCACGACGATCGCGGTGAACAGCGCGCTGCGCCGCGCCCGGGCCCAGCTGGAGAAGGCCGCGCCCAGCGACGACGAGCTGACCGAGCCGGACGACCCGCGCCGCCTGGCCATGCTCGAGCAGTACACGACCGCCTTCGAGAACGCCGACGTCCCCGGACTGGTGCGGCTGCTGCGCGACGAGGTCGTGCTGGAGATGCCGCCGAACCTGTTCTGGTTCGAAGGACGCGGGAACGTCACCCGCTTCCTGGACACCAGAGTCCTCGGCGGGCGCCCGTTCGCCATGCTCCGGATCTCCGCGAACGGCCAGCCGGCCGCCGCCGGTTACCTGGCCGGGACCGACGGACGCTGGCACGCCCACGCGATCCACGTGCTGACCATGACGGTCACCGGCATCTCGCACATCGTCTCGTTCAACGATCCGAGCCTGTTCGACGGCTTCGGACTGCCCGCCGTGCTGGACGGCGTGGCCGGTGCCGGCCCATGGCGGCCCTGAGCCCGTCGGACGGCCTGCTCGAGCAGGTGGCCGCCTACAGCGCCGAAGCGGTGTCGGCGGTCACCCTGGAAGACCTGTCCGCGCCCACGCCTTGCCGGCAATGGAATCTGCTGGCCCTGATGCTGCACCTGAACAGCTCGCTCGGGGCCCTCATCGACACCCTTCAGGACGGCCGCCCGGACCTGCTCGGCGCGCTGCGGCGCGTCGGCGGGAAGCGAACCGGGAAACGGACCGGGAAGGGGAACGGGACCGACGTGCCGGACCCCGGCAGGCTCGGCGTCGAGGACGACATCGGCATCCTGCTGGCGGCCGCCGTACAGTACCGGACCGAGAAGCTGGTGCGGGTCAACGACGCCCTGCGCGAGCGGGACGGACCGGACATCGTTCTGGTGGGCGGCCGTCCGCTGCCGTGCGACCTGGTCGCCGGCGCCGGCGCGGTGGAACTGGCGGTGCACAGCTGGGACATCGCCCGGGCGTGCGGCAGGATCCTGCCGATCCCGGACGCCCCGGCGGCCGAACTGCTCGACCTGTCGACCCTGATCGTCGACGGCGCCGGGCGGCCGGGACTGTTCGCCTCGGCGGTGGCCGCGCCGCCGGACGCCGGACCGGGCGACCGGCTGATCGCCTTGCTGGGCCGCACTCCGGTCTGACGCGGCCCGGCCCGGCCGGCGGCTCTGCTGGAGCCCCGGCCGGGCCGGGCGCCGGCGGCGGACCACCGCCGCCGGCGCGTTTCGCGCCTATCAATCAGTACTCTGATGTGTGGATCAGTATTCTGATGACCGCGGGCCGCTCAGGCGACCCGGTGCAGCTCGGCCAGCTCCCAGTTGTCGAGTTCGGGCAGGGCGCGCAGGATCGGCGGGTCCAAGAACCCCGAGGGCCGCAGTGCCATCTCCCCCACCTGCACCCTGACGTGCGCGCCCACCTGGTGGTGGCCGTGCTCGCCGAGCAGCGCCGGACGGCGCTGCCAGGGAAGGGACCCGTCCTGGCGCAGCCCGACGGCGGCGGCGCGCAGGTACCAGGTGCCCACCGGCACGTCCCGCAGGACGAACGGTCCGGGCGCCTGCAGGACCTCGCAGGCCACGGGGATCCCCTCGACGACCGGGCCCGGGAACAGCCCGACGTAGACCCGCAGCGGGTCGTCGGTCTCCGGGAACGACACGACCCCGGACAGCTCGCCGTGCGGGCCGGGACCGGGCACGGGCGCCATGTCCAAGATGGAGTGCGTGCCCGCCAGCGACATCGCCCGGTAGCGGCCCGGGGAGGCGCCGACGCTGCGGGTGAACCGGCTGGTGAAGGTGCCCAGGCTGTTGTAGCCCACGCCGTAGGCGACCTCGGTCACGCTCATGTCCGTCTCGAGCAGGAGGTTCTTGGCCTTGAACAAACGGATTGCGGACAAGAATCGCCCGGGGGAGGTCCCGGTCAGGGACCTGAAGACCCGGGAGAAATAGAATTTGCTGAGGATCGCCGAGTCGGCGATCTCATCCAGCGATAGCGGATCGGCGTAGCGGTTCCACATGGTGGCTATCGCTTGTTCGGCAGCGAAACGTGTGATGTCCATTACCACTCCAATGGTGCACTCGACACTCGTGACACGGTGGGTGGTCGACAATCCCCCGTCGACCCCTGGCTCGCCTCCACCGCCCGCGGTCGTGCGGACGCCGGGGTACAACGGCGGTACCGGGCTTTGTGGTGGGACTGGCCAGCAGCGTTTTGCGAAAGGCGAAACTCGCCTTTTTTCAATGATGAGGGCCGCCTGTGCGCGGGACGAATGCGCGGCAAACCAGGATCCACCGAGAAATGGTGACACCTGTTCGACAGGCGTCTTCCACGGTGGACGATGGAGGCGCAGAGTCGTGGATATGACGCCCTGCCTGGCAGCACATCCGCAACATCGGCCAGCATACCCGAAGCCATCGGATTGTCACGATGCGGAACCGGCCGGTTTTGCGGCTCTTGGCGGCGGTATGGGGGATACCACCTACCGAGCGGCCGACCCGACGCGGGTCCGCGATCTCAATGCTCTGATGGTAGGGCCAACAGGTCGGCGCCGTGCCTCCTGACCTGTACCTCGTCCCGGCGGCCGTTTCCACGAATTCGCCCGGCCGCGTGTCCACTCCTTTTTCAGTGCTCTGATACACCTCCGTCGGACGTCCGGTAGGCACGGCTATAGCCGTCACCTTCGTGTTTCGGCGCTGGGGAGTGGACTGACGCCGATATTGATGCCTCCGTGCCGATGTGTCAACAATGTCGGGGCCCTGATATGCCTCGGGCAACCAGGGAGATGTCCCTACCGCCCTGCTTCTCCGACGCTGGCGCCAGCGCCCGACTCCCTTTTCGCGACCGGAGGCTGCATCATGCCCACGTTTCTCGGCACCGCGCGCCGGATGGCTCTTGCCCCGTCCCTGGACGCGGTCACCATCGGCAAGCGCGGCTTCCCCGGCGCCGACTCGCCCTCGGCGAGCAAACTCGACCTGGTCCCGCAGACCGTGATCTGCGGCTTCGAGTGGGCCATCGAGGCGCGCAGCATGGCGCATGTGCAGCGCCGGCTCAGCGTGGTCGACCCCGAATTGCGGGGTTTCGCCTACGAGGGGGCGACCATGGCCTACACGGTGCGCGACGCCTTCGGCGGCCACCGCACGCGCGAGCTGCTGCTCGACACCGGCGCGCCGCACCTGTTCGTGGCCTACATCGGCATCGGCTTCGCCATGGCCCGGCTGCCCCGGCGGCTGTGGAGCAAGGTCGTCCCCGACCTCGGCGACACCAAGTACCACCCGACCATGAGCTGGCTGGCCGTCGACGGCTACGGGTTCGACCGCGCCTACTTCGACACCGCCAAGTGGATCGACCGCCAGTACGTCCCGGCACCGTATCCGTGGGCCGGCGCCCCGCACTACTTCCCGCGGGCTCTGGACCAGGGCATCGGCCGGGCGCTGTGGTTCATGCACGGCGCGCGCCCCGACGGCGTGGCCGGTGCGATCGCCCGCTTCGCCCCGGCCCGGCACGCGGACATGTGGAGCGGCGCGGGCCTGGCCGCGTCCTTCGCAGGGGGCTGCGACGCCGAGGGCTACGCCCGGCTCCGGGAGCTGTCCGGCCCGCACCAAGGGCACGTGGCACTCGGCGCCGTGCTGGCCGCCAAGGCGCGCGACTACGCCGACTACGTCCCGGAGTACACCGCGACCGCGGTCCAGGTGCTCGGCGGCCTGTCGGTCTCCGACGCCTCCGCGCTGGCCGACGAGGCCTCCTCGGCCGGCGAGGTGGCCGGGCCCGAGCCGTCCTACGAGTTGTGGCGCCTGGGCATCCGCGCACACTTCGACGCCGAGGCCCGGGCAACGTCCAAGTAGTCCGGCGTCGTGCCGCCTGGCGAGGATGCGAACAAGGCTCCTGCGACCCGCTGTGCGTGAGTCCTCATCCCGATTCTCTGCGAAGGAGCGTTCCTTGGCCGCCACTTGGGCGGCGCTGCGGCGCCGCATCCTGACCCCGAATCCGGCGCAGACGCAGCTGGACAAGCGGGGCTTCCACGAGAAGAACCCGCAGGCGCGCGAGCGTCTGGAGACGGTCGGCGCGATGTTCCTGCGCGGCTACGCTTTCGCGGCCGAGGCGCGCACCGCTGACGACGCGACGCACCGGCTGGAGACCGACGTACCCACGGACTACCGGGGTTTCGCCTATGAGGGCGCCGGTATGGGATTCGCGATCCGGGACACGCTCCGGCCGGCGCGCTCGGCGCTGCTGCCCTCCTTCCTCGAAGGCGGCGGGCGTCCGCACAAATACATGATCTACGTCGGCGTCGGCTGGGCGATGGCGCGGCTGCCGCGCCCGCTGTGGCGCAAGGCGACCGCCTCGACCTCGGATCCGTTGCTGCGCTGGCTGGTGCTGGACGGGTACGGCTTCCACCAGGCGTACTTCCACACCCGCAAGTACGTCGACGAGCACTATCAGAACCCGAACTTTCCCTGGCCGACCGACGGTCCGAGCGCGTATGCGAACCGGGTGATCGATCAGGGCATCGGCCGGGCCATGTGGTTCGTCTGCGGCACCGACCCCTACCTGCTGGCCGAGCGCATCGCCACCTTCCCCGAGGAGCGCCGCGCCGATCTGTTCAGCGGTTCGGGGCTGGCGGCGACCTACGCCGGCAGCGTGGACCGCGACGAACTTCTGGCCTACCGCGAGCTGGCCGGCGACTACCTTCCTCAGGTCGGGCAAGCCAGTGCCTTCGCCGCCGCGGCGCGCGTGCAGACCGGGCTGGTCTCGGCGCACACCGAGCTGGCCACCGAATTGCTGTGCGGCGCGACGCCGGAGCAGGCCGAGCGGGTGTGCATGGGCTCGATGCCCGCCGCCGGCACCACGGACTCAGAGCCCTTGTACGAGGTCTGGCGGCGGAACATATCCGCCGGCCTGGCCGCCCTTTCCCAGACGAACAGCTGAACGGTCCGGCGTCCGCCGGGCCTTGTCGCTAGGAGGTCCGCGTTGTCCGCGACGAGCATCCACCCGCCGGTCGTCCGGCGTCCGCCGGGGCCGTCCCGCGCCTCGGCCCTCGGGCTGCTGCCGAGGATGATGCGCAACCGGCTGGAGGTGATGGCGTGGGCGGTGGCCGAGTACGGCGAAGCGGTCCGCGTCCCCCTCGGTCCCAAGACCCTGTACCTGTTCAACCACCCCGACCACGCGCGCCACGTCCTGGCCGACAACGCGGCGAACTACACCAAGGGCATCGGCCTGACCCACGCCCGCCGGGTGATCGGCGACGGTCTGCTGACCAGCGAGGGCGAGCTGTGGCGCAAGCAGCGCCGGGTGATCCAGCCGGTGTTCCAGGCCAAGCGTCTGGCCCGCCAGGTGGACGCCATCGCGCTGGAGGCCGAGGCTCTGGTCGACCGGTTGCGCGAGCACTCCGGCCAGGGCCCGGTCGACATCCGCCAGGAGATGACCGCCCTGGCTCTGGGAGTACTCGGCCGCACGTTGATCGACGCCGACCTCGGCGCGTTCGAGGCGGTCGGTGAGGCCTTTGAGACGGTCCAGGACCAGGCGATGTTCGAGATGATGTCGCTCGGCGCGGTCCCGTTGTGGCTCCCGCTGCCGCGCACGCTGCGGTTCCGGAAAGCCAAGCGGTACCTGCAAGAGGTGACCGACTCCCTGGCCGCGGACCGCCGCAAGAACCCGAACGGGTTCGGCGACGACATCGTCTCCCGGCTCATCGAGTCCGTGGCCGACGAGCCCGATCAGCAGGTCGGGCGCGAGCGCATGCGCGACGAGCTGGTCACGCTGCTGCTCGCCGGGCACGAGACCACTGCCAGCACCCTGAGTTGGGCGCTGCACCTGCTGGACCAGAACCCCGAGGTCCGCGAGCGGGTGCACGAGGAGGCGGTGGAGGTCTTCTCGCGCGGCCCGCTGGACTCCGCGGCGCTGCACGGTTTCACCTACACCTCGATGGTCCTCGAAGAAGTCATGCGGATGTACCCGCCGGTGTGGCTGCTGACCCGGATCGCGCGCGAGGCCGACGAGATCGGCGGCTTCGCCGTCCCCGCCGGCGCGGACGTGATCATCAGTCCGTACCTGTTGCAGCGCAGCGAGAAGTGGTGGCCGGACCCGGACAAGTTCGACCCGGAGCGGTTCGCCTCGGACCGGCGGGCCGGCCGCGAGCGCTACTCCTATATACCGTTCGGCGCCGGCCCGCGGTTCTGCGTCGGCAACAACCTCGGGATGATGGAAGCCACGATCGTGCTCGCGGCTCTGTGCCGCGACCTGCGGCTGGCCTCGGTACCCGACCAGGTGGTCGAGGGCGAGCCGATGCTGACGCTGCGGGTGCGCGGCGGTCTGCCGATGACCGTGACAGCCCGCTGACATACGAATACCCGCCACCGGCGAACTCACCGGCCGCGCCCCGGTGAGTTCGCGGCGTCCACATGGTCTCCATATCTCGGCGGGCGACACTCCCGCCGCGCCCGGTGTGGCCGGCGCACCGGGCGCCTTCTTTCTTCCGCGCCGCCCCCGCCCTCGGCGGGGCGCCGGCGTGAGCCAGATCCGCCCAGCTGAAACGCCGCGCCATCGAAGATCGCGCCGCCGGACACCGCCTCGCCGAACACCGCCCCACCAAACACCGCCCCACCGAACACCGCCCCGCGCAAGACCGCCCCACCGAACACCGCTCCGCGCAAGAGCGCCCCACCGAAGACCGCTCCGCGCAAGACCGCCGCGCTGAAGACCGCTCCACCGAGGACCGCTTCACCGAGGACCGCTCCATCGAAGACTGCCCCACCGAAGACCGCGGCACTGAAGACCGCCCCACTGAAGACCGCTCCACCGAGGACCGCCCCACTGAAGACCGCTCCACCGAGGACCGCTTCACCGAATACCTCCACCGAATACCGACTCATCGAAGATTGAGGAGCCTGCCATGCCGACTTCGGACCTGACCGGGACCACCGCGCTCGTCACCGGCGCGGCGAAGGGATTCGGGCGCGCGGTGACCGCGGCCCTGGTGGCTGCTGGCGTGCGGGTGGTCGCGGTGGTTCGCGATCAGAGCTCGGCCGCCGGCCTGACTGAGGAGTTCGGCGGGTCCGTCGTCCCCGTGGTGGCCGATGCCGCTGACCCGGTTGCTGCCGGAAGCCTGCTCGAGAAGTACCGCCCGCGCACCGTGGTGCTCAACGCCGGGGTGACGCCGTTGGGCCGGCCGCTCCAGATGCACACCTGGGAGTCCTTCAGCCGTACCTGGGAGGTGGACGTCAAGCAGGCGTTCAGCTGGGCCCGCGAGGCGCTGCTGCTCCCTCTGGATCCGGGAACCACTGTGGTGTCGGTCTCCAGCGGCGCAGCGATCGGCGGGTCTCCGCTGTCCGGCGGTTACGCCGGTGCCAAGGCGACCGTGCGCTTCGTGTCCTCCTACGCGGCCGGCGAGGCCGCGAGCGCCGGGCTCGGCATCCGCTTCGTCGCGGTGCTGCCGATGATGTCGCCGCAGACGTCCGTCGGAGCCAACGGTGCCGCTGCGTACGCGGCGCGGCAGGGCGTGCCGGTGGAGGACTTCATCGCGGGCATGGGACCGACGCTGACGCCGGAGCAGGTGGGCAAGGCGGTGCTGGACATCGCCTCGGACACCTCCTTCGACCAGCTCGCCTACCTGCTGAAGCCGAACGGGCCGGCGGCGCTGTGAGTCTCGTGCCCGAAGACGATGGTGTGGGCGAACCTGCGCGCCGCGGCTGATCACGTCGCGCAGGTCGGAGGCACCCTGATCCCGCTCCAGGCCGCTGGTCGAGGGGCGGGATTCTCGCGTTCAGCGCGGCGCAGCAGCTCGTTCGCCGATCGGCTTATTCGAGTTCCAGCTGCCAGAGCAGCTCGTCCGGGGTGAGGCTCCGGACCGATGCCAGATCGTCTCTGAGGCGGCCGGACGGCGCCACTGCGGGGGTTTCGGCGGCGGGCTCGGGTGCGGAGTCCTCGGCGGGGGTCACAGGGGCTGTATCAGCCCTCTGGTAAGGGCGGCCATGCATGGCCAGGCCGGTGATGGACAATGCCTTCGCGAGGTATTTCGCCACCCACACCACCGGCTTCGCCGCCGCCTTCGCTATGCCGATCAGAGTCATGGCGCCGCCTCCGCTGTCACAGGGCTCTGATGTGTGCCGGACCAGCATTTCCGGCTGCGGGGCGGCTCGGCTTCTCCGACGCTGCCGCCCGCGCCCGCCAGGACTCCGGGACCGCGGCACCGGGCAATGTGGAAGACGTGTTCTCCTCGGCGCCTGGCTAGCTTGACCTCATTGGTTGTGTTTTCACCAGCCACATCTAGGGGAGGGCCGGCCGGTGTTCAGTCGTGTCGCCATCGTCAACCGTGGTGAGGCCGCGATGCGGTTCATCCACGCGGTCCGGGAGCTGTCCGCACAGGGCGGCGCGCCGATCGAAACGGTCGCCTTGCACACGGACGTGGACCGGGATGCGACGTTCGTCCGTGAGGCCGACATCGCCTACGATCTCGGTCCCGCCGCCGCGCGTCCGTACTTGGATCTGAAGGTGCTCGAGCGGGCTCTGGTGGAGTCCGGTGCGGACGCGGCGTGGGTCGGGTGGGGTTTCGTCGCCGAGGATCCGGCGTTCGCAGAGCTTTGCGATCGGATCGGCGTGACGTTCATCGGTCCCGATGCCGAGGCGATGCGCAAGCTCGGCGACAAGATCGGCGCCAAGTTGATCGCCGAGGAGGTCGGCGTTCCCGTCGCCCCGTGGAGCCGCGGTCCGGTGGAGACGCTTGCGGCGGCGATCGAGGCCGCCAGGCAGATCGGCTACCCGCTGATGCTCAAGGCCACCGCCGGCGGCGGCGGACGCGGTATCCGGGCCATCTCCGACGTGAACGAGCTTATCGAGGCCTTCGAGCGGACCAGCGCCGAGGCGGCGCGGGCGTTCGGGTCGGGGGTCGTGTTCCTGGAGCGCCTGGTCACCGGCGCTCGGCACGTCGAGGTGCAGGTCATCGCCGACGGTCAGGGCACGGCGTGGGCGCTCGGCGTCCGCGACTGCTCGATCCAGCGCCGCAACCAGAAGGTGATCGAGGAGTCATCCTCACCGGTGCTCCGCCCCAAGCAGGTCGCGAAGTTGAAGTCTTCTGCCGAACGCCTTGCGGTGCGGGTCGGGTATCGAGGCGCGGCGACGGTGGAGTTCCTCTACCACCCCGGTGACAAGCAGTTCGCGTTTCTGGAGGTCAACACTCGGCTTCAGGTCGAGCACCCGATCACGGAGTTGACCACCGGCTTCGACCTGGTGAAGGCGCAGCTGCATGTGGCCTCCGGTGGAAAGCTGGAGGGTCGTCCGCCGGTCGAGCGCGGGCATGCGATCGAGGCCCGGCTCAACGCTGAGGACCCGGATCGCGACTTCGCGCCCTCGCCGGGGCGCATTGCACGGCTGGATCTGCCTGCCGGTCCCGGTATTCGCGTCGACACTGGCGTGTCGGAGGGTGACACCATCCCCGCCGACTTCGACTCGATGATCGCCAAGGTGATCGCCTACGGCCGGGATCGTGACGAGGCCCTGGGCCGGTTGCGGCGCGCGATGGCGGAAACCTCGGTGGTGATCGAAGGCGGAACCACCAACAAGAGCTTCGTGCTGGATCTGCTGGATCAGCCCGAAGTGATCGACGCCTCCGCCGACACCGGCTGGATCGACCGGGTCCGCGCCGAAGGCCGCCTGGTCTCCCACCGCAACGCCGCAGTCGCCTTGGCAGCCGCAGCTATCGACGCCTACGAGGATGAGGAGCGGGTTGAGCGGGCTCGCCTGCTGTCTACCGCATCCGGCGGACGCCCCCAAGTCCAGCACGAATCGGGCCGACCGCTGGACCTGAAACTGCGCGGCGTCGGCTATCGCGTCCGCGTCGCCCGCGTCGGGGCGCACCGGTTCCGTGTGGGGATAGAGGTCGGCGACGGCGCCCAGTCGCAGACCGCTGATGTAGTGCTAGACCGTTTCGACCGCCACACCGGCCAGATCGCGGTCAATGGCGCGCACTTCCGGCTGCTGACTGCCACCCACGGTTCGGTGCACCTGGTCGAGGTGGACGGCGTTACCCACCGCGTGTCCCGCGATGAAGGCGGCGTGGTCCGTTCCCCGGCTCCGGCATTGGTGATCGCCACCCCGCTGGAGGTCGGCGCGGAAGTCGAAGCCGGCGCGCCGGTGGTGGTGCTGGAAAGCATGAAGATGGAAACGGTGCTGCGCGCACCGTTCAAAGCCCGCCTGAAAGAACTCGCCGTCACCGTCGGCAGCCAGGTCGAAACCGGCGCACCGCTCCTGCGTCTGGAACAGATCGTCGAGGAGGACCCGGACGAAGCCGCCGCCTCCGCACAGCTGACCGAGGCCGTCGAACTGGACCTGCCCGCCGCTCCGGTCCCCGACGCCGCCCTCGCCGAGGGCGTGGGCCGCGACCAGGAGGCGATGGAGCGGGGCATCGAAGACCTGCGCGGTCTGCTGCTCGGTTTCGACGTGGACCCGCACGATGAGGACCGTGTGCTCCGGGACTATCTCGCGGCACGCATGGGAGCCGCCGTCGAGGGACCGGTGTCGCCGCTGGCCGAACTCACCCTGCTCGAGGTCTTCGCCGGCCTCGCCGAGCTGGGCGCCGATCGCTCGGTCCGCGGCGAGTACCACGCCGCGGGCAGCGAGCTGCACAGCGCCCACGAGCACTTCCACACCTACCTGCGGAGCCTGGACGCCGACCGCGCCGGTCTGCCGGACACCTTCCGGAGCACCCTGGCCACCGTCCTCGCGCGGTACGGCGTCGTCGATCTGGAGCGCACGCCGGAGCTGGAAGCGGCGGTGTTCCGGGTCTTCCTGGCTCTGCGGCGATCGGCGCACCACACGGCGGTCGTCTCGGCGCTGCTGCGGGAATGGCTGAGCGATCCGCTGCCGCCGGAGGCCGAGCGCGAGCCGGTCGGACCGGTGTTGGAGCGCCTGATCGCCGCCACCCAGAACCGTTTCCCCCGGGTCGCGGACCTGGCGCGCGGTGTGGTCTACGCGTGGTTCGGCCAGCCGCTGCTGCGCCGCAACCGGGCCCGCGTCTACGCCGGCGTTCGCAAGAACCTGCGATACCTGGACGAGAACCCGCGCGCTCAGGACCGCTCCGAGGTGATCGGCGAGATGGTTCGCAGCACCGAGCCGCTGGTCCGGCTGCTCGGGCAGCGCCTGGTGCACCCGGAGCTGGACAACACCGCCATGCTGGAGGTGCTGACGCGCCGGTACTACGGCAACAAGGGCCTGACCGGCGTGCAGGACGTGACGGCCTTCGGGTGCACCTTCGTCGTCGCCGAGCGCGCTGGCGCGCGTCTGGCCGCGGCGGCGGTACCGATCGAGCGCCTGGGCGCCGCCTTGGACGGGCTCGCCGAGCTGGTCCCCGTCGACGGAGCCGACCTGGACGCCGACATCTACCTGCTGTGGGAACAGCAGCCGGACACCGACGAGGCCGCGGCCGCCCTGCAGGAGATCATCAGCGCGCATCCGCTGCCGGACCAGGTGCGCCGGGTGACCACGACCGTCGCCGGGCGCCGCAACGAGCCGATGCACCACCACTTCACGTTCCGCCGCGACGCCTCGGTGCTCACCGAGGACCGGCTGATCCGCGGTCTGCACCCGCACATCGCGCAGCGGATGCAGTTGGAGCGGCTGAACAAGTTCGACCTGACGCGCCTGCCGTCGGCGGACGAAGAGGTGTACCTGTATCAGTGCGTGGCGCGGGAGAACCCGGCCGACGACCGGCTGGTCGCCTTCGCGCAGATCCGTGACCTGACCGAGCTGCGCGAGCCCGACGGTCGGCTGGCGGCGCTGCCGACTGCCGAGTACACGATCGCCGCGTGCCTGGACTCGATCCGGCGCGCGCGGTCGCGGATGTCCTCCGGCACGCGGTTCACCACCAACCGGGTCGTGGTCTACGTCTGGCCGCCGGTCACGGTCCCGTACGAGGAGCTGCTGGGCATCGCGAACCGGGTGCTGGCGACGTCGGTGAACGTCGGGCTCGAGGAGCTCACGGTCATCGCCCGGTATCGGGACGAGCGGACCGGCGAGCTGGTGAAGGCGGCCGCGTCGGTCACGTTCGGCGGCGCCGGCGGCGCGGAGATCACAGTCGGCGAGCCGACGACCGATCCGGTGGAGCCGCTGGACGACTACCGGCTGAAGGTGCTGCGGGCAGCCGGTCGCGGGTCGGTGTATCCCTACGAGTTGGTGCGGTCGCTGGGGGACTTCGTCGAATACGACCTAGACGACGACGGCTTCCTGGTCCCGGTGGACCGTCCCCGGGGGCGGAACACCGCGGCGATGGTGGCCGGTGTGGTGAGTACGGCGACCCGCCGCCATCCGCAGGGGGTGACGCGGGTATTGCTGTTGGGCGACCCGACGAAGTCTTTGGGCGCGCTGTCTGAGCCTGAGTGCCGCCGGGTGATCGCCGCGCTGGATCTCGCTGAGCAGATGAAGGTTCCTGTCGAGTGGTACGCCTTGTCCTCCGGCGCTCGCATCTCCATGCACTCCGGTACCGAGAATATGGACTGGGTCGCGGCCGCGCTGAAGCGGATTGTGGAGTTCACGCAGGACGGCGGCGAGATCAACGTCGTGGTGAACGGGATCAACGTGGGTGCGCAGCCGTATTGGAACGCTGAAGCCACGATGCTGATGCACACACGCGGCGTTCTGGTCATGACTCCGGACTCTGCGATGGTGCTCACCGGCAAGCAGGCGCTGGACTTCTCCGGCGGCGTCTCGGCCGAGGACAACTTCGGCATCGGCGGCTACGACCGGGTCATGGGACCCAACGGCCAAGCCCAATACTGGGCACCGAACCTGGCCGCCGCCCGGGACGTCCTCGCGGCTCACTACGACCACACCTACATCGCCCCCGGCGAATCGGCACCGCGGCGTGTCGGCACCGACGACCCCATCGACCGCGACGTCTCCGAGTTCCCGCACGCTCATCCGGACTCGGACTTCACGACCGTCGGCGAGATCTTCAGCGCTGCCGCCAACCCCGACCGCAAGAAGGCCTTTGATATCAGAGCTGTGATGCGGGCGCTGTCGGACCAGGACCACCCGGTGCTGGAGCGCTGGGCCGGCATGGCTGACGCGCAGACGGCGGTGGTGCAGGACGTGCATCTCGGCGGCCTGCCGGTCTGCCTGGTCGGCATCGAGTCCCGGCAGGTGCCGCGCAAGGGCTTCCCGCCCACCGACGGTCCGGACACGTACACCGCCGGCACGTTGTTCCCGCAGTCGTCGAAGAAGGTGGCGCGCGCGATCAACGGCGCTTCGGGAAACCGTCCGCTGGTGGTGCTGGCGAACCTCTCCGGCTTCGACGGCTCGCCGGAATCCATGCGCACGCTGCAACTCGAATACGGCGCGGAGATCGGACGCGCCATCGTCAACTTCGAGGGCCCGATCGTCTTCTGCGTGATCTCCCGCTACCACGGCGGCGCGTTCGTCGTCTTCTCCAAGGCACTGAACCCGAACATGACAGTGCTGGCTCTGGAAGGCTCCTACGCCTCAGTCCTCGGCGGCGCTCCGGCAGCCGCAGTGGTCTTCTCCGGCGAGGTCAACGCCCGCACCGCAGACGACCCCCGCATCCGCGACCTGGAAGCCCGCGTCACAGCAGCCTCCGGCACCCACCGCGCGGAGCTCACCGCCGAACTGGACGAGCTGCGTCCCACCATCCGCGCCGAGAAGCTGGGCGACGTGGCAGCCGAGTTCGACGGCGTGCACAGCATCCAGCGCGCCGTGAAGGTCGGCTCCGTCGACGAGGTGATCAAGGCCGCCGAGCTCCGCCCGAAGGTGATCGCCGCGATCGAGCGGACGCTGGGATCAGAAGCCTGATATCGAGATCGCGGAGGTTTCAGCCGCGGTCACCGAGCAGCGAGACCGCCTCGTGCAGCAAGGCGATCTCGCGGGCGCTCACGTTGGGGTCGGCCCGGCGGAACCGCACCGCTTCGTCCAATGCCTCGGACGGCAGTGCGCCGACGTTGGTCAGGAACGCGGTGAGGAAAGCCCTTGCCAGGGCTGCCTCGTCCAGAGTGGGGTCGACGGCGACCTGCGCCACGATCAGGGCGGACACCGCGACGTCGACCTCGGGCCGGCCCTGACTGGCGTTGCGCCAGTCGATCACGACCGGTCCTCGTGCCTCAAGCATGACGTTCGCCGGGTGCAGATCCAGGTGGATCGGGTGGTCCCCGGGCTGGTCCGGCGTCTGTGGCGGCAGCGCGTGGAGGCGGGCGAGCAGATCTGCCAGCAGCTCCGCCGCTGCCGCCGGGGTGATCTCCCCGGTGCCCAACGCCTGCAGCATGGTTGGTCCGGTGAGCCGTTCCAGGACCAGATCGCCGCCGCCGGCGCTGTGGACCTGCGGCACGGGGTATCCCAAGCTGCCTACGTGGGCCATCGCAGAGGCCTCGGCCGCCACGTCGCCGCCGTCTCGATACCGGCGCAGGACACGCTGCGCGTCGAGGGCGAAGACGTCGGCGTCCCGGCCACTCGCCAACAGAACGAGCTCGGTCATACCGCGACTCTACTGGCGTGATCGACCCGCGTTTCCGGCAGGCCGCTCGGGCGCTCGCGCGCGGATACCGCGGCTGCCATCCGGCAACCGCGGTACCGCCGATCCGCTCTGGGGGCACTCGCCTCGCGGGCTTGCCTGACGGGCCTCACCTCACGGGCTCACCTCACAGGCTCGCCTCAGAGCTTCACCTCGCGGGCCCACTTCGCGGGCGTCACCTCGCGGCGAGCTCACTTCGCAGCGTCCCCTAGCGGGCTTCACCTCGCGGCGAGCTCACTTCGCAGCGTCGCCTCGCGGGCTCACCGCAGGGCTTCACTTCGCGGCGCCGCCTCACGGGCTCACTTCGCGGCGGCCTCGCCTCCCGCCCTCACCTCACGGCGCCGGGAACTCGCGCGCGACGAACTTGTCGAACAGCGAGTCGGGCAGCATCCGGCGCATCCCCAGTGCGGCGCGCGCCAGCGGTCCGACGGGGTAGCGGGCCTTGGGGTTGCGGGCCAGGACCGCGCGTTGGATGGCCTCGGCCACCTTCTCCGGGGTCACGGCGAGCTTGCCGGCTCGGGTCTTGCCTTCGTGGATGTCGATGGCCCAGGCGGCGAGGCGGTCGTAGAAGGGCTGGTAGGGGGTTCCGGAGCCGCCGGCGAATTGCATGACCGCGGTCTCGTAGAAGCGGGTGCGGACTGTGGCGGGCTCGATCAGCGCGACCTGGATGCCGAATTGGGCGACCTCCAGGCGCAGGGCGTCGGAGTAGGCCTCGGTGGCGTACTTCGTGGCCTGATACAGGGCGCCTCCGGGCGGGGAGAGGCGGCCGAGGATCGAGGAGACGTTCACCACGCGGCCGGCGCCTTGCTGGCGCATGCCGGGCAGGACGAGCTGGGTCAGGCGCAGGGCGCCGAACAGGTTGGTCTCGAAGGAGCCGCGGACGGTGTCCAGGGGGACGTCCTCGACCGCGCCGTGGATGCCGGAGCCGGCGTTGTTGACCAGGGTGCCGACGGCGCCGTGGGCGTCGACGACCTGCTTGACGGCTGCGGCGGCCGACTCCTCGTCGGTCACGTCCAGCTGCAGGGTGCGGATACCGCGGGCTTCCAGCTCGGCCAGGGCGCCGGTGTCCCGGGCCGTGGCCCAGACCGGCAGTCCGGCCTGGTGCAGCTGGAGGGCCGCTGCGCGGCCGATCCCGCTGGAGCAGCCGGTGATCAGGACGGCGCGGGAGATCGCCATCGCCGGGTCTCCTTCCTCGACGGCAGGCGGTGCCGCGAGTGCGGCGGCCTTTGTCGGCCAGTGTGGCCACGCCGGGCAGGGGCGGACATCTCTGTGGTTGCGCAGCGGAAATCGCTGCGCAGAGCACGAAACGAGAAGTCGCGAGATGCCGGGAGTGCGACGCTACGAAAGGATGAGGTCGCAGAACCCTGCCACCGCATCGCCAGAACGACGACGACAAAAGTCACCGACGGCTCCGGAGGGCGATGGCATGACAGCTCACCAGGGGTCTGCGACCTGCCAGCACGCCGAGGCCTCCCGCTGCCCGGTCCCGGGCAGTTCCACCGCGGCCACCGGGACACCGGTGAAGTCGGCGGTGTCGATGACGACCATCTCGTGCCGCTCCAGGATCGTGTCCTGCACCGAGACCAGGACCCAGCCGTGTCCCTCAGGCGCGGTCGGAGAGTACGGCACGAACACCGGGGCGCCGAACAGCCGGCCCGGTTCGGCCGCGTGCTGCTGGGTCGTGCCGGTCATGAGGTCGTGGCGCAGCAGTCCGATGCCCGGAGGCCGTCCCGCGTCGTCCATGCGGTCCGCGTCCACGCGCCGCGTCAGGGCGTACCGGTGATCGGAGCCCCGATACCGCTCGTCGACGCTCGCCAGGTCCTGCACCCGGCGGCTCAGGCATTCCCCGCGCACGGCGTCGCTGCCGGCGCCGGGCTCGACCCGCCAGCGCCACAGCCCCGGCGCCGAGGCGGAAACGGCGCTCACCGTCTCGACGGCCACCCCGCCGCCCGGCAGATCGAAGGCGTTGACCGGACGGCCCGCGAGCCCGGATTCCGCGACGGTGCCGGACGTGCCGACCCAGACGACGTCGCCCGCGCCGCCCTCGCGCGGCATGATGCCCACGCCTGCCGGTCCGGAGAACACCGCGTGCCGGTCGGTCAGGGCGAACGTGTATAGCGCCGGATCGTGCGGCGTCGGGATCGGCTCGTACTTGCGCACGCTGCCCTGGACGTCGACCACGGCGTACTCCAGCGTCCTCGCCCCCGCGACCGCGGCGAACAGCTCGCCGGTCAGCGGGTCGTGGACTGCCTGGGAGGTGAACCCCGCCGGCAGCGTGCCGTCGAAATCCCACCGCGCCTTGGTGCGCAGATCCGGAGCCAGCTCGTAGGGCAGGGCGCCGTCGCCGAGCGCGAGCGTGCGGCGGTTGTGCCGGATGACGGCCGCGGCGGTGGTGTCCGACCCGCACCGGCGCGGGCCGGGGCTGGGGAGCTCGCCGGTCCGCCGGCAGACCTCGTCGGTGCGGATCCGGCGCGCCCGGAACCATTCGGCGTGGCCGTGCCGCAGCCGGAGCGCCGACACATAGGGCTGGCCGTCCTCCGGACCGATCCGGAACACAGTGCCGTCGAGCTCCGAGGGCACGGCTCCCTTGACAGGCAAGGCCGAGCAGTCGATGTCGGAACGGTCGACGTCGGAGGAAGTGCGCAGGTCCGCGAGTGCCATCGAAGCTCACCGTCCATGCATATCAGTGTTACATAACAGTGTTCTTCAACTATCGGCGCAGTGCCCTGCCATGTCAAGCGCAACCTGGAGGGTTGCGCGACGGCACCGTCAAAGAAGCAGGTGGCGCACCGCGCGGCCAATACTCGGTGTCATCATCGTCGTGGACCCAGAGAGGCGGAATCAGCCGTGGTCAGCAGCGTGTACGCGGACTTGATCAGTGAGGGGGAGGAGCTGGAGGCGCTCGTCCCGCTCGACGAACGCTGGTACTCCCAGACCCCCGCCCCCGGATGGACCGTGGGTCGCCAGATCGACCACATGGCGGAGGTCGCTGCGATGGCGCGGTCCGCCGCGATGCCGCGCCCTATAGCCGGCGCGAACGGCTCCCCGCGGCGTCCGCTGGAATTGGTCGACGGTCCCGAGCAGACGGTGCGCCGCTGGCGGACCGAGCGGGAAGCCGCGGCGCGCGCCTTGAGCGAAGCCGACCAGGACCGCGATCTGCCCTGGATGCGCGGCACGGGACGGCCCTCGCTGATCGGCGCCGCCTTGGCGATGGAGATGTTCGGCCACGGACAGGACATCGTCGACACCGTGGGGGAGAAGCGCACACACACCGACCGCATCGGGCACGTCGTCTGGTTCGGCGCGCGCACCCGCGACTTCGGCTACCGGGCCCACGGTTTCGAGGCGCCCGACAAGCCGTTCCGCTTCGAGATCACCGCGCCGTCCGGCAACCTGTGGGCGTTCGGGCCCGAAGACGCCGAGCAGCGGGTGATCGCGCCAGCGGTGGACTTCTGCCTGCTGGTCACCTGCCGCCGGCACCGCGACGACGTGGACGTCAAAGCGATCGGCCGCGAGGCGGAACGCTGGCTGGGCATCGCGCAGTGCTATCCGGGACCGGCCGGCGCGGGCCGCAGCGCCGGCCAATTCGGAGGGCGCTGAGCGGTTGACTCAGCACCCTGTGGTGCGGTGCCGGCGGTCATGGGGTGATCGCCGGCACTCGCACGTCTGCCTATATTCAGTGTGCCCCCTATATCAGGGCACGCCGACGCTAGGCCGCGGGCTCCTTGGCCGCGGCTTCCGCGCCGGACATCGCGATGGACTGCCGCGCGCGCTCCAGCCCGTCGCCGGAGCCCACCAGCAAGGTGCACACCTGGGCGTCGAAGCACGCGTCGGCGTCGTAGGGCTCGAACAGGTACCCGCCGATCTCCAGCGTGACGATGCCGTGGATCGACATCCACAACTCGTGCGCGACCAGCGTCGCGTCCCCGCTGCGGAACCGGCCGGCCACCACGCATCGCTCGATCGCGGCGACCAGGAGATCGAGGGTGTACAGCCCGTGCGCGCGATCCTCGTCGGTCAGGGAGAACCCGGCCAGGGCCGACCCGCCGAACATCACGGCGTACAGATGTCTGTGCCGCAGCGCGTTCTCGCGATAGACACGTCCGAGGCGCACCACGTCGGCGACCGGGTCCTGCGAGTCGCCGGTGGCGGTCAGGGCGCGGTTCAGGCGGGCGAAGCCCTCGTGCACCATCGCGCGTACCAAGTCGTCCATGCCGCCGAAATAGGTGTAGACAGCAGTAGTGGAAACTCCGACCTCTCGGGCCAGCTGCCGGGTGGACAGTCCGTCGGGCCCGGATTCGGCGAGGATCGTCGCCGCCGCTTCGATGAGTGCGCGGCGGATATCGGGTTGTGCGGGGCGAGGACTCACACCGTCCATGATTCCGCGTTTTGCGGCCAGATGGGGATCCGGAAGCCGGTCATCGCTGATACGGGCAACGATGGAGAAACCGGCGACCCGGCATGAGCTGGCCGGGGGAAGTCAGCAAGCTCAAAGAAACGCAGAGTCGGGCCGCTCAGAGATGCTGGTATCCGGTACGAACCGATCCGCTCCCGTGCATACTGTTTGCCTGAAATGCCAGACATCTCAGAACCCTGAAAGGCTTCCACGACCGTCAGCCGCACGAGCGCGCCGCCACCCCCAGGGCGGCGGGCAAGCTGTCACCCCCCAGGACGGCGAGCGCGGCGGGCCCTCGGGACCCTGGGCGCGGTCGGAGCGGGGGCACGCGTGGACGACGGCTGGACCCGAGGAGCCCCGGACGGGACCTCCAGCCGGCCACCGCGCAGCCCGCGTCGGGCCGCGCGCTTCCTTCCCCCAGCGGCGCGCGGCCCGGCGCCACATCCGAACCGCAGAAGAAGGCACACGATGACGCTTCCCCTGGACCTGCTGGACATGCCGTTCGCGCGCCTCGGCGACCGCCTCGGCAACCCGCTCAGGCTGCTGATGGTGCACGCGCATCCGGACGACGAGACCACCACCACCGGCGCCACCGCCGCGCTGTACGCCGCCGAGACCATCGACGTGTACCTGGTGACCTGCACCCGGGGCGAGCGCGGCGAGATCCTGGACCCGGAGGCCCAGCGCGTGGTGGACGACGCCGCCGACGGGGAGCAGGCGCTGGGCGAACTACGGGTGCGAGAACTGGCCGGCGCCGTCACCATGCTCGGGATCAAGGGGTCGCGCTTCCTCGGCGGAGCGGGCCGCTGGTGGGATTCGGGGATGGCCGGCGAGGAGTCCAACACCGACCCGCGCTCGCTCGTGGCCGGGGACTTCCAGGAGCAGGTCGACGCGTTGGCCGCGGCGATCCGCGAGATACGGCCTCAGGTTCTGGTCACCTATGACTCGCGCGGCGGCTACGGGCACCCCGACCACATCCGCGCGCACCAGCTGAGCCTGGCCGCCGTCGACCGCGCGGCCGAGACCGGCGGCGAGAGCGAGAGCGGCGGCGAGGGCGGCGGCGAGGGCGCGGAGGCCTGGAGCGTCGCGAAGGTCTACGCGGCCGTCGTCCCGTTCAGCATTCTGCGTTCGGTCGCGCGCCGCCTGGGCTCCAACGGCGACAGCCCCTTCGCCCCGCTCGCCGAGGCCTTGGCCAACGGCGTGCCGGAGGACCTCATCGAGATCCCGTACGGCGTCCCCGACCACCTGGTGACCGCCCAGATCGACGCCCGGGACTGGCTGGACGCCAAGACCGCCGCCATGCGCTCGCACCGTTCCCAGATGGCCGCCGACAGCTGGTTCTTCAAGCTCGCGGCGAGCTCCGACGGCGGATTCGGCATCGAGCACTTCCAGCTGCTGCGCGGCACGGCCGGGCCGTTGGACGACGGTTTCGAGGCCGACCTGTTCGCCGGCGTGCGGGCGGTCGACGACTCCGATTGCGAACCCGACTTCGGATGGCTGCCCGAAGAGGAGCCGGCCGGCGGCGAGCTGTTCTGAGCACGCGCCGCTCTGAGCACGTACCGCGCTCAGCACACCCGCGGATTCTGGTGCACCGCCGCCCCCAGCGGCGGTGTATCACCGTTACGTAACAGTGTTCTTCTTCCCATAACAGCGCTCGTGATGGAGCATGTCAAGGGTGAGTCCTCGCCGGGCGCAGTCCGATCTGCGCGAAGCCCTGTTGGAAGCCGCCGCACGAATTCTCGCGCAGGACGGCTCTGTCGGGCTGAGCACCCGCCGCCTGGCCAAGGAGGTGGGCAGCTCGACGATGGCCGTGTACACGCACTTCGGGAGCATGGACGACCTGGTGCGAGCCGTCGTGCACGAGGGGTTCGCCCGGCTGAACACGTCCATGATCGCGATCGGCGATTCCGCGGATCCGGTGGCCGACGTCGTGGCGCACGGCCGGGTCTACCGCTGGAACGCGCATCAGAACGCTGACCTGTACCAGGTCATGCTCGGCTCGCTGAACATCGCGGGGTTCTCCCTGACCGACGCCGACCGGCTGCACGGCCGCTACGTGCTGGACATCCTGGTCGCCTCGGTGCGGCGGTGCATGGCCGCCGGGCGGTTCCAGGAAGGCGATCCGGAGCTGGTGGCGCACCTGTTCTGGACCGCGCTGCACGGCATCGTGACCCTGGAGCTAGGCGGGTACCTGTTCGCGCCCTACGACGCCGACGCGTGCTTCGAGGCTCAGGTGCACAGCATGATCGTCGGCATCGGCGACGACAGCGAGGACGCGTGGGCCTCCATGCGCCGCTCGGTCGAGATCGTCGACGCCGCCGGCTTGGAGGCCGGCGAGCAGCCCGCGCCCGCCGCCGCCGGGTAGCTCCGGCCTCTCTGGCCCCTCCGGCCTCTCCGGCATCTCTGGGCTTCTGGCATCTGTGGACCAAAAGGGTGCAATCTCCCGCGTGTCGCGCTGATGGTGCGAAACGGATGAATCGCTCCAGGCAACGCTAAAGAAGCGGCCCCACCGCACGTCCCGTCATGTTTGTCAGGTATCGGAATCCGAGACCTGGAGGGTGCATCCGTGCTGCGTGGAAGATTGAGAACGCTGATCCCGGCGCTCACCGCCATCATCGCTCTCCTCACCGTCTACGTGGCGGTGGGGAACCCGGCCGAGGCGGGTGAGGCTTCGCAGACAGCTGCGAAGTATTCGTTCAAACAGATGCCGATCGCCATGCCGCCGGGCTATGACGATCAGAAGATGAACACGATCCGCCAAGTGAACCCCGCCTACTACAAAGTCCGTTCCTGGATGTCGGCGGTCGGCGCGAGCGTGGCCATCAACGACGTGACCGGCCACGGCCGCTCCGACGGGATGTGCCTGGTCGACACTCGGACCAACGACGTCGTCGTCACCTACACCCCGACCGCCCCGGCCGCGGACCAGTTCACGCCGTTCGTGCTGAACGCGGCGCCGCTGCCGATCGACGACACCATGGCGCCGACCGGCTGCGTGCTCGGCGACTTCACCGGTGACGGCCGCATGGGCATGCTGGTCTACTACTGGGGACGCACCCCGATCCTGTTCCTGCCCAAGGCCGGAGCCACTGCCGTCTCGGCGGAGGCCTACCAGCCGCAGGAGCTGGTCAGCGGCGTCGACACTGACGGCAAGTACACCGGCCCGCAGTGGAACACCGACGCCATCGCGGTCGCGGACCTGGCCGGCACCGGCCACCCGGACATCGTCATCGGGAACTACTTCCCGGACAGCGGCATCCTGGACGTCCACGGCCAGAACAACGTGGTCATGCCGAACTCGCTGTCCAGCGCCAACAACGGCGGCGGCCTGCACTTCCTGCGCTGGGTGAGCGCCACCGGCGGGGACGCCCCCTCGGCGAAGTACGTCGAGGACAAGGACGCCATCCCCTTCCACGACAGCACCGGCTGGACGCTGGCCCTGGGAACCGCCGACCTGACCGGCTCGGGCAAGCCCGACCTGTACGACGGCAACGACTTCGGCCACGGCCACCTGCTCTACAACGTCTCCACGCCGACCCAGCTGAAGTTCACCGAGGCCTACGGCGACCGCACGGCGACCACCCCGAAGTCCTTCGTGATGGGCAACGGCTCGTTCAAGGGCATGGGCGTGGACTTCGCCGACATGAGCGACAAGGGCCACTTCGACTTCATGGTCAGCGACATCACGCAGCCCTGGGGTCTGGAGGAGAGCAACTTCGTCTTCAAGAACGACACCAAGTCCAACGCTGAGATGACCTCCAAGCTGGCCTCCGGGGTGGCGCCGTTCACCCAGAGCGCGGCCGGGGACGGCCTGGCCTGGAGCGGCTGGGCCTGGGACGTGAAGATGGGCGACTTCCTCAACGACGGCAGCCAGGACGTGGTGCAGGCCCTGGGCTTCATCAACGGCAGCATCAACCGCTGGCCGTGGATGCAGGAGATGGCCACGATGAACGACGACCTGCTGGCCAACCCGGCGATGTGGCCGAACTTCCAGCCCGGGGACGACGTGTCCGGCCACCAGCCGTTCGCGTTCTTCGCCAAGAACTCCTCGGGCAAGTACGTCAACATCAGCAAGCAGCTGGGCTTCACCAACGACACCCCGAGCCGCGGCATGGCGCTGGCGGACACCACCGGCAGCGGCCACCTGGACTTCGCGGTGGCGCGGCAGTGGGGCGCTCCGGAGTTCTACGCCAACACCGCGGACGTCGGCGACCAGATGACCCTGAACCTGTACCGCCCGTCCAGCGACGGCCAGGCGAGCAGCGGTCTTGAGGGTATCGGCAGCCCGGCCTACGGGACCACGGTCACCGTCCACACGCCCGGCGAGCCGCAGATGGCCCAGGTGGACGGCGGCAGCGGCCACGACGGCTACCGCTCCTTCCAGGTCCGCTTCGGCCTCGGCATGAACATGGGCCCGCAGACCGTCACCGTCCAGTGGCACGACACCTCCGGTGCCCTGCACTCGCAGGACATCAAGCTGACCACCGGAACCCACAACCTGATGCTGACCGACCACATCCAGGAGGTCCCGCAGTCATGACCGCGACCGTCTCCGACCAACGAGCGCCCGGTGCGCCCGGGCCGCAAGCTCCGGGCCAGGCGAACGCCGCGCCGGCGGCCAAGCCGAAGGACGTCCACTACATAGCACTGCGCAACTTCGCGCTCTCGATCAGCATCTTCAACATCTTCGGCTACACCCTGCTCGGCTTCGAGCAGGCCTGGATCTTCCCGATCACCGCGATCCTGGTGGCCTACACCACCGAGCTGACCCTGTCCACGATCCAGGGCTGGGCCCAGCGCCAGACGCCCCGGTACCGGGGGCGGGGGATGCGCGGGGTGTACGAGTTCCTGTTGCCGGCACACATCACCGCGCTCGCCGTCAACATGCTGATCTACACCAACGACAACATCGGCCCGGTCATCTTCGGGGTGATGGTCGGCGTCAGCGGCAAGTACATCCTGCAGGCGCCGATCGCCGGCCGGACGCGCCACTACATGAACCCGTCGAACTTCGGCATCGCGGTGACCCTGATCGTGTTCAGCCGGTGGGTCGCGGTGGCGCAGCCGTACGAGTTCACGGAGAACGCGAACACGTACTTCCGCATCATGATCGCCCTGATCATCGCCATCTCCGGCACGGTGCTGAACACCGCGCTGACCAAGCGCACGGCGCTGATCGTGGGCTGGCTCGGCGGGTTCGCCATCCAGGCGTTCGTCCGCCACTGGATCTGGAACGTGTCGCTGTTCTCGGCGCTGGGCGTGATGACCGGCGTGCCGTTCGTCCTGTTCAGCAACTACATGATCTCCGACCCGGGCACCACGCCGTCCAAGGGCCGGGCGCAGTTCATGTTCGGCGGCTCGGTCGCCACGGTCTACGGGATCCTGATGGTGATGAACGTCGTCTACACGCTGTTCTTCGCCACGGCGATCGTGTGTGCGGCACGCGGTCTGGGGTGGTGGGGCGTGCACTTCTACCAGAAGCGCAAGGCCCAGACCGCCGCGACGCAGGCCAAGGCGGTGGCTGTCGCCGCTGCCAGCCTGCCCTCGGCTGCCTGACCCGCGGCGCGAAACAAGCGCCCGGCTGGTCTTCGGACCAGCCGGGCGCTTATCTGTGTTCTGTTGTTCGTTCCGTTGTTCGTTCTGGTATTCGTCGTCTGTGGAACGCGGCGGAGCCGAATCAGTGCCCGCGGAGCTGCCTCACGTCGTCAACGGCACGCCCAGCGCCGCGGCGATCCGCTGCCGCCACACCTCGAACGCCGGCTCCCCGGCCGCGGTGCGCTCGCCGGCGTCGGGGAACGCTCCGAGGCACACGCGCGCCGCCTCATCGGGCGCCACACCGGCCAGCACGTCGGTCGCCAGTGCCGTATGCGGGGTCTGATTCCCGGCCTGCACGCGGGCTGTGGCGGCGAACGCACTGGCTTGTGCGATCTGCGGCGCGTACCGGTGGGCCCGCTGCTTGAACACCCGCAGCTCGGCCTCGTCCAGCCCGCCGGCGTACGTGACGGCCAGGGCGGAGCCGGCGTACAGGTCGGCACGCCGCGCTTCGGGGAAGGAGTCGACGGCGTCGGCGAGCCGGTCCGGGTCGGCGCCGTGCACGAACCACATCGCCCGGCCGATGCCCTGGTCGATGACCCGGTTGGCATAAGCCGCGGGACCGGCCTGCGGCCAGGGGAAATCGGTCGGGGCGAACTGCCGGTTCACGTACTTCTCGGTGTGGAAGTACGCCTGGTGGAAGCCGTAGCCGTCCAGGACGAGCCAGCGCAGCACCGGATCGGTCAGGTTGTCGGTCATCCGCCCCCACAGGGCACGCGGAAGCCGACCCAGCGCCCACCCGACGCCCACGTAGATCATGTACACGTGGTCCGCGCCCCGGCCGTCGATGAGGTCGGCGGTCATATGTCGGCGCCGCGGCGCGATGGCGTCCCGAACAGCGAACCCCATCCCGGCGCCCTCATAAGCGAAGCCGCGGTACGCCCGCGGCAACGTCTGCAACCCGCTCTCGGCCTCCCAAGCGTGCCCGGCCTCCGCCGCGAGCGCGTATCCGGCCAGGAACATCGCGCCGGCACTCTCCAGCTGTTCCTTGGCCTCCGGACTCTTCTCATGGAAGCCGCGTCGCGCCAGCTTCGTCTGCGAGGTGCTGGGTGTCAGAACGCGTCGCCGCGCCGCCGCCCACATGCCGGCCACAGGATGCCCCTCTCGGCGAGGTGATATCGGGTTTGTCCCGCTTTCCGTAGCATGATCGCCGCTCCCGCCCCACCGGCACTTCTCGCAGCTTGCCGAGGCTGGACAGGCTCGGACAGGCTTGGACAGGCTGGACAGGGGCAGACACGTCAATCAGGACTCTGTCGGCGCGGAGGGGACCTTCGCCGACAGAGCCCTGATCCCTCGGATCGCCCGGCACGGCTACCAAGTTGTGTCGATGCTAAGCCGGCGCCGTGGGGTGCGGCTTCTTCGAAACATGCGTTGCGGCACGCGGGCCAGACTTGGCCGAAAACCCCCTGACAAACCCGCAGCCGCGCGGCGGCTCCGAGCACAAAGAAGTGCCGACTGCGCCAGTCACGATCGCCACTGGTATCGCGTCCGGCACTCGGCTACCGGTGGTGCGGAAGTGCCTGACCGACCTCAGGGGGATATTTCCGTCACTGTTCACCCACTGCTTCTCCGGACCTGCGGATATCGGCGCGCCGGCGTCACCCGGTCGGCGCAACGCGGTGAGTCTGTGTGCCGGGCCGGGTCTTTATTGCAGAGGCCTCGTGCGGTCATCCCGGATCGGGCGTTCGGCCTCGCCCGCCCAACTGTAAGGAGAATTTCGATGACGACTCGTGATCTCACGGGAACCACGGCCATCGTCACTGGTGCCAGCCGGGGCTTCGGCCGCAGTATCGCCGCCTCGCTCGCGCAGGCCGGCGCGAAGGTCGTCGCGGTGGCCCGGGACGGCGCCGCGCTGGAGCAGCTGCGGGAGCAGGCCGGCGACGCGGTGACCCCGGTGGTCGGCGACGCCGCCGACCCGGTCCTGGCCGGCCGGTTGCTGGCCACCTACAGCCCGGACACCCTGGTGCTCAACGCCGGCGCGCTGCCCTTGCCGCGTCCGCTGCAGATGCACACCTGGGAGACCTTCAACCTGAACTGGGACATGGACGTCCGGCAGGCGTTCAACTGGTCCCGCGAGGCGCTGCTGAAGCCGCTGGCGCCCGGCAGCACCGTGATCTCCTTCTCCAGCGCGGCGGCGATCGGCGGCTCGCCGATGAGCGGCGGCTACGCCGGAGCCAAGGCCACCGTGAAGTTCATCAGCGCCTACGCGGCCGGCGAGGCGCAGGCCGGGTCGCTGGGCATCCGCTTCGTCAGCGTGCTGCCGGGCCTGAGCGCGGCCACCCAGCTCGGCGCGGCCGGCGCCCAGGCCTACGCCGACCGGATGGGCATCCCGGTGTCCGCGTTCCTGGAGCGTATGGGCCCGGAGCTGACCACCGAGCACGTCGGCAAGGCGATCGTCGACCTGGCCGCCGACGAGTCCCTCGACCAGCCCGCCTACATGGTCGGCCCGAACGGGCTCAACCCCCTGGGCTGACCGCGCCCTCCTCAGACGGCGCAGTCGTGGGCGGGCCCCACCCACGACTGTGCCTTTCGGCGTTCCCGGTATTTCCCGGTAGCGGCAGCGGCTGCTCGCTACCGCGTCACGCGGGCACGTACGACAGCGCGACCGCGCCGTTGCCCCGCCGGCTGACGGAGTCCAGCCGCAGATTCACGCGCTTGCCCGGGCGGAACAGCGGGGTCCCGCTGCCGAACACGACCGGGTTCACCGTGAAGTCCAGCCGGTCGACCAGCCCGGCCTCCAGCAGTGCCTGCGACAGCCGGCCGTAGCCGTAGACCATCAGGTCCCCGTCGCCCTGCTCCTTCAGCTCCCGCACGGCGGCCACGGCGTCGCCGGAGACGATCGTCGTGTTGGCCCAGTCCGCCGACGTCAGCGTGGATGAGTAGACATACTTGGGCATTTCGTGAAGACGCTCGAGGTACGGACCCTCGGGAGTGCCCCACATCTGCACGAACAACTCGTAGGTGTTCTTGCCCATCAAGAACGCGTCGCTCTTCTTCAACGCGCCGAGCCACTGCTCGACGGCCTCCTCATCCGAGTACTCTCCGGCCCACAACTGGGGATCGCCGTGGATGCCGTCGGCGGTCACCAGGCTGCTCACGATCAACGTACGCACGTCGCGCCTCCTCTTACTCGCGGCTTGGGCCCGTTTCGGACCCGCCGTCGTATATGGAGACCCGGCCGGAGGCCGAAACTAACCGCGCTCGGCCGCAGGAGTCGCAATCTGGGGCAAAAGCGAAACCATGTGCGAACGCTCGCAGAAGTGAATTAAACATTATACGGCGCGATAATGTACGCCATTGAGGACTGCCACTTTAGTTCAGCGGACCCTGGGGGCACTTGTCCCGCTCTTCCGATACTGACATGACAACACCCCCATCGGCGAGGGTACAAACAGCGGATTGACAATGATGCCGGTGGTGATACAGAGCCACCAAGAGTGTGCGTTTCGTCAGGTGGGCAAGCGCGGAGAAGTCGTATGTTCGTCAGGCCGCTGATACTCAGAAAAAGCCTTGGCGGAGTCTTGCTCAAGAATGCCTGGAAGGGCCGGATCATGCGCGATGTCCGCGACCTTCCAGTACGCCGTCGACGGCCGTTCGGACTCCGCTGGCGTCGCCGGGGTGGATGCCTCTCCCCGGGGAGGCCGACGAAGGAGGGGAACACATGAGTTCACAGGCCAAGGCGCCGGCGCGCTCGCCGACCCGGGGCAGCCGGACCATCCGGGAGCCGTCGCAGATCGCGGCGGCTTCGATCCTTTCGTGCGCGGGCGGTCGGCCGCGACGGGCCCGCGGTGGCGCCCTGATACCAGTTCTCGCCTGGCACGGAGCACAGGAGACTTGAGACGGTGGACCTGAGACAGCTAGCGATCGAACAAGCCATAGCCACGATGTGGAACCGGTATCCCGAACCCTTGTCGCTGGACGAGATCGCCGACTCGGCGATCATGAGCAAGTTCCACTTCTCGCGGGTGTTCCGGACCATGACCGGGACCTCGCCGGGGCGGTTCCTGTCGGCCATCAGGGTGTTCAAGGCCAAGCACCTGCTGCTCCAGACGCGGATGAGCGTGACCGAGATCGCCTACCAGGTCGGCTACAACAGCCTGGGGACGTTCACCAGCCGGTTCAGCGGCAGCGTCGGCGCCTCGCCGGGGCGCTACCGGGCCAAGTCGCAGGCCGGCGGGCACCAGGTGTTCGACATGGTGCCGGTCCTGCCCCAGGGCTGGACCGGGGAGGTGACCGGAGCCGCGGTGGTCCCGGAGAACGAGTGCGACACGCGGACCTACGTCGGGCTGTTCCCCAGCCCGGCGATCGAGGGGACGCCGGTCGCCTGCGACATCGTCGACGGCTCGGGGACGTACACGGTGCGCGGTGTGCCCGCCGGCAGCTGGTACGTGCGCGCCGCGACGGTCCGCACGGGGCGGGTGGACCCGCGGCCGTGGGCCCGGCAGCCGCGCTTCCTCGGCCCGGGGGAGAAGGTGACGGTGGGCCCGGACGAGGGCACGGTCAAGCTCGACATCCTCCTGCGCGCCGCCACGATCCTGGACCTCCCGATCCTGATGGCGCTGCCCGAACTGGACAACGCCGGGACGTCGCCGGCCGGCGCGCTGGTGGCCGTCGGCGGCCAGGCGGACGCCGTGTCCTGAAGAACGGCCGCCCCACGCGGCCGCGACGCAGAAGAGCCGTCCGCCGACGCTGAGACCGGTTCCCTTCCCCCGACTCGTTCGGGTCCGGCGCTCTGATCGGCCTTTGTCCGGCGAGGGTTCGGAGCACTGGCTCCGGGCCTTCGCCGAAGCCTGTCATCAGGGGTCTGGCATGCCGCGCCCACTGACCGCGGTCTGCGCGGTCGAGGGCACCGCACCGCGCCCGGCAACCGACCCGCCGCCCGGCACCGCGGCGGCCGCCGCGCCGTACCGTGCGATCAGCAGCCCGGCCGGCATCCCGATAAGCCGCACGATCCGCCGCCCGTGGTGCGGCGTCAGCCACGCGGATGTGGTCGCCATGTGAGCCGGTGCCTCCTGCGCGGTCGATGAGCGGTCGATGAGCGGTCGATGGGGCGGTCGATGGAGCGGACGAAGAAGTGCGTCCGAAGCAAGAGACATCCTGCGCGCGGGGCGTTCCGGTGTCTTCTCCGAGCGTGCCCAGTGCCGGGCAACGCCGGAGAAGGCTTCGCGGGGCGGCTTGGACACGCTGAAGGGACCAGGGTCTGTCAGATCCGTTCCTGTCGCTTCCCGCACAGTGAGGTTGAGGTATCCGTGAGCGAAGACCGTTATGACGTGGCCATCCTCGGATCGGGGATCGGCGGTTCGATGCTGGCATGCATCCTGGCGAAACACGGTGTCAGGACATTGCTACTGGAGGGGGCGACGCACCCCCGGTTCACCATCGGCGAGTCGCTCATCCCGGAGACCGGGATCCGGCTGCGGATCATCGGCGAGAAGTACGGCGTGCCCGAGATCGGCTGGATCGGCGCGTTCCACCAGCTGCGCGACCGGGTGAGCAGCAACTGCGGCGTGAAGCGCTCCTTCAGCTTCATGTACCACAGCGAGGGCGAGGAGCACCGGGCCGGCGAGGTGAACCAGCTGCCGACCCTGACCCCGCCGATCGGCCCGGACTCGCACCTGTTCCGCCAGGACGTGGACGCCTACCTGGCGGCGCTGTCGATCCAATACGGCGCGCACTTCCGCCAGGGCACCCGCATCGAGGACATCAAGTTCGGCGAGGACGAGGTCGAGCTGCACGCCGCCGGCGGCGTCAGCTTCAAGGCCAAGTACCTCATCGACGCCGCCGGGATGCGCTCCATGGTCTCCGACCAGCTGGGGCTGCGCGACGAGACGCCGCGCTTCAAGACCGACACCCGGACGCTCTACACGCACATGATGAACGTCCCCAGCGCCGACCTGCTGCTGCCGGACCCGCAGCGCCGCGGCGTGCCCTCGCCGCTGGGCCAGTCGACCATGCACCACATCTTCGACGGCGGCTGGATCTGGGTCATCCCGTTCAACAACCACCGGCAGGCGACCAACCCGCTGACCAGCGTGGGCATGATGCTCGACCGGCGTAAGCACCCTGACGCCCAGGGGGCGCCGGAGGAGGAGTTCCGCGACATCATCTCCCGGTACCCGACGATCCGGCGGCACTTCGACAGCGCCGTGGCCGCCCGGCCCTGGATCGGCTCGGGACGCCTGCAGTACTCCTCGCCGCACATCCTCGGCCCGCGGGTGCTCCAGCTGCCGCACGCCGCGGCGTTCGTCGACCCGCTGTTCTCCTCGGGCATGTCGGTGCTGACCGTGGCCGTGGACCTGATCGCCGAGCAGCTGCTGGCGGCGGTGCGCGAGGACGACTTCGCCACCGAGCGGTTCCAGTTCGTCGAGGACGTGGTGAACACCGGGTTCGACCACTACGACATGATCGTCTCAGGAGCCTTCGACTCCTTCGCCAGCTACGACACCTGGAACGCCTGGAACCGCAACTGGGCGCTGGGCAACATGCTCGGCGCGTTCGGTCCGCTGTCGCTGCTGATCCGCTATCTGCAATCCGGCGATCCCTCGCACCTGGCGAAGACCACCGAGCCGGGGCGGATCGGCGTGCTGGGCAGCCACCTGCCCAACGTCGTGGAGACGATGCGCGGCTCGCAGGACGAGATCGAGGCCGCCACCCGCGGCGAGATCACCCATGAAGAGGCCGGCCGCCGTATCTTCCAGCGGCTGGGAAACCTGGACTTCGTGCCCAAGTACATGGGCTTCGGCGACCCGGCGCAGGGTGCCACGGCGACGTTCACGCTGCTGTCCGGCGTGCGCCACGTCAACTGGTACCGCCGGCACGGCAGCGAGGCGTGGAAGGAGAACTGCACGTTCCCCTTGCGCACCTACGCCCGTGAGGCCCTCAAGTGGGCTCTGGAGAGCCGGCGCGACGGTCTGCGCCGCGGCCGCAGCGGCATCCGCGACATCCTGTTCGCGGACAACCAGGACTGGCGCTACATGCCGGCGGCGATGAGCGCCCACGGCACCTTCTGGCCTCCGATCCCGCCGGCGGCGGAACCGGAGAGCCAGGCGGTCCAGGAGATCACCGCATAGCGGCGAGCCTGACCCTGCGTTCCTCTTCCGCCGGAGTGCCGCCGATCCTGCCCTGAGCAAGGCGCAGGATCGGCGGCGCCATGAGCGAGGTGGTCACCGCCACCAGCACCACGATGGTGTAGGAGTCGGTGTTCAGCACCCCGATCCGCAGCCCCACCGAGGCCACGATGAGCTGGATGACGCCGCGGGCGTTCATCCCGGCGCCCAGGGCGAGGGACTCCCAGCGGTCCAGCTTCGCGGTCATGCCGCCGAGGTAGGCGCCGGCGAACTTGCCGACGGCCGCGATGGCGACCGCCACGAGCGCCGCGCCCAGGATCACCGGGTCCCGCAGGACCCCGAGGTCCACGCGCAGCGCGGCGGTGGCGAAGAACAGCGGCGCCAGGACCGAGGCCACCACCGTCCGCAGCGGCGCCAGCCAGCGCAGGTCGGCCTCGGCCGCGGTCCCGACGACCAGTCCGCCGACGAACGCCCCGAACGAGGCCTCCAGCCCGGCCGCCTGCGTCGCGGCGGCGCAGCCCAGGAACACCGCCACCACGGTCGCGACGACCGGTCCCGGCGTCGAGCCGCGACCGGCGCGCCGCAGCACCCGCGGTGCGAGCGTGCGGGCGATCAGCACCGCGCCGAGCACGATCACCACGAGCCAGAGCATCGCCTGCCACGGGAAGCGGTGCGCGCCGCCGGTCGCCGCCAGCGCCGAGACCACCGACAGCAGCAGCCAGCCGGCGACGTCGTCGGCGACCCCGGCGGCGACGGTGAGCTGGCCGAAGTCGCGGTGCAGCAGACCCATGTCGTCCAGAGTCTTGGCGATCACCGGCAGGGCGCTGACACACATCGCCACGCCCGCGAACAGCGCGAAGGACGTGCGGTCGCCGCCATGGCCCAGCAGCGAGGACGGCGCCAGCCGCCCGGCCGCCAGTCCCATCACCAGCGGCAGCACCAGGCCGAACCCGGCCACCCACAACGCGACCCGGCCGCGCCGGCGCACCAGTTTCAGGTCGATGTCCACGCCGGTCAGACCGACCAGCAGCAGCACGCCGAACTGCGCGACTCCGTCGAGCAGGTGCACCTGCTCGGCCTGCGGCGGGAACAGCCAGTGGTAGAAGCGCGGGACGGTGTGGCCCAGCAGCGAGGGCCCGAGGATCAGCCCGGCGCACAGCTCGCCGCACACCGCCGGCAATCCGAAGCGCGCGGCCAGCCGGCCCAGCAGCATGGCCAGAACCAGCAGCGCGCCGGCCGTGATGACGAGCACGAGCAGGCTGTGGCCGCCCAATGGGGCGGCGGGGATCGAAGTGGACGGCATGGAGCCTCCCGGGAGTCGGCGAACCTGACGGACGAGTCATCGTCTGCACGCGCCGAAGGGCTGTTCCTTCTCCCAAAGTGCCGCGATCATGCCCCGCCCCCGCAGGCCTGCGCCCTTGGGCACGGCTGGAGAAGCAGCCGCCGGTCACAGGGCCGAATACTTCCGAATCATCGACACATTCACGCCCATGGAGGGAGATCACGGTGTTGCCGAAGGAACAGCACACCGCGGCGGACCGGGTCGTAGGGAAGGAGGTGGCGAGGTGAGCAACACCCGAAGCGGTATAGGCGACACCAAGATCGCCGTGGTCGGGATCGCTCTGCGCTATCCCGACGCGGAGTCTCCGGACGAGCTGTGGCGCAACGTTCTGGCCGGCCGGCGGGCGTTCCGCAAGCTGCCCGACGAGCGCATGCGGGCCGAGGACTACTACTCGCCCGATCCCACGGCTCCGGACCGTCACTACTCGAAGATGGCCGCGGTCCTGGAGGGCTTCGAGTTCGACCGCGTCGGCTACCGCATCGGCGGCAGCACGTTCCGGTCCACCGACATGACGCACTGGCTGGCGCTGGACACCGTGTCCCGGGCCCTGGAGGACGCCGGGTTCGCCGGCGGCGAGGGTCTGCCGCGCGCCAACACCGGCGTGGTCATCGGCAACACGTTGACCGGCGAGTTCAGCCGCGCCAACCTGATGCGGCTGCGCTGGCCCTACGTCGAGCGCACGGTCGGCGCGGCACTGCGCGAGGCCGGCTGGGACGACGTCGCGCTCGGGGAGTTCCTGACCTCGCTGGAGGCGCGCTACAAGGCGCCCTTCCCGCCGATCGACGAGGACTCGCTGGCCGGCGGCCTGGCGAACACCATCTCCGGCCGGATCTGCAACTACTTCGACTTCGGCGGCGGCGGCTACACCGTGGACGGCGCCTGCTCCTCCTCGCTGCTGTCGGTCGCCACCGTCTGCAACGCGCTGGCCTCCGGCCAGATCGACGCGGCCGTGGCCGGCGGCGTGGACCTGAGCATCGACCCGTTCGAGGTCATCGGGTTCGCCAAGACCGGCGCGCTGGCCAAGTCGGAGATGAAGGTCTACGACAAGGGCTCCAACGGCTTCTGGCCCGGCGAGGGCTGCGGAATGCTGGTCCTGATGCGCGACGAGGACGCCGTGGCGCAGGGCAAGTTCCGCTACGCGACCATCAACGGCTGGGGGCAGAGCTCCGACGGCAAGGGCGGCATCACGCGCCCGGAGGCCTCCGGCCACCGCCGCGCCATCAGCCGGGCCTACGCGCAAGCCGGGTTCGGCGTGGAGACGGTCCGCTACTTCGAGGGCCACGGCACCGGCACCGCCGTGGGCGACGCCACCGAGCTGGACGCGATCAGCGGCGCCCGCCGCGACGCCGCCGGGCTCGAGGCCGGCACCGCGGCGATCAGCACGGTGAAGGGCAACTTCGGCCACACCAAGGGCGCCGCCGGCGTCGCCGGGCTCATCAAGGCGATCCTGGCGGTCCGCCACCAGGTGATCCCGCCGGCCACCGGGCACTACGACCCGCACCCGGTGCTGCTCGCCGAGGACGCGACCCTGCACGTGCCGGACACCGCCGAGCTGTGGCCCGACGGCGCGCCGATCCGCGCCGGTGTGTCCTCGATGGGCTTCGGCGGCATCAACGCCCACCTCATCGTCGAACACGCCGACGGCGTCCGCCGCCGCGGCATCAGCAAGAGCACCACCCAGCTGGTCCGCTCGCGGCAGGACTGCGAGATCCTGCTCCTGGACGCGGTCGGCATCGCCGAACTGCGCGGCCGGGTGGCGCAGCTGGCCGGATTCGTCACCAAGCTGTCCTTCGCCGAACTCGGCGACCTGGCCGCCACGCTGTCCGGGGAACTGTCCGGCCAGCCGCTGCGCGCCGCGATCGTCGCCTCCTCCCCGGAGCAGGCCGAGGACCGCCTCGGCCGTCTGCTCTCGCTGCTGGACTCCGGCGCCCGCCAGGTGCTGGACGCCAAGGGCGGGGTGTTCCTCGGCTCGGCCGGCCGGATGCCGCGGCTGGCGTTCCTGTTCCCCGGCCAGGGCGCCGGGCGTCGTGCGGACGGCGGTGCCCTGCGGCGCCGGTTCCCGGCCGTCGACGAGCTCTACCAGGACCTGGCTCTGCCCACCGACGGCGACCAGGTCGCGACCTCGGTCGCGCAGCCGCGGATCGTCGCAGGTTCCGTGGCGGCGATGCGGGTGCTCTCCGCGCTCGGGATCAGCGCCACCGGCGCCGCCGGGCACAGCCTCGGCGAGCTGACCGCGCTGCACTGGGCCGGCGTCATGTCCGAGGAAGCGGTGCTGGCGCTGGCCGCCGAACGCGGCCGCGTGATGGACGAGGCTTCCTCCGGCGGCGGCGCGATGGCTTCCATCACCGCCTCCGCGGCGGACGTCAATGCTCTGCTGTACAGCGAGCCGGTGGTCATCGCCGGCTACAACAGCCCGACGCAGACCGTCGTGAGCGGTCCGGTCGAGGCCGTCGAGTCGGTCATGGCGCGGGCTCAGGCGCGCGGTCTGAGCGCGACCCGGATCTCGGTGTCGCACGCGTTCCACTCCTCCGCGGTCGCCCCGGCCGCCGAGATGTTCGGCCGGCATCTGGCCGCGCAGGACTTCAGTCCGGTGGACCGCACCGTCGTCTCCACGGTCACCGGTGCGGCGCTGCCCGCCGACACCGACGTGACCACCCTGCTGACCACCCAGATGCTCGACCCGGTGCGGTTCCACGACGCCGTGTCGGCGCTGGCGCGCGACTGCGACGCCTTCATCGAGGTCGGCCCGGGGCGCATCCTGCGCAACCTGGCCACGGAGATCGCGCCGGCGACGCCGGCGGTGTCCATCGAGTCCGACAGCATGTCGCTGACCGGGCTCTTCCACGCCGTCGCCATGGCGTACGTGCTGGGCTCCCCGGTCGAGCACGCCGAGCTGTTCCGCGACCGGTACGTCAAGCCTCTGCCGCTGGACAAGGAGTTCGTCTTCCTGGCCAGTCCCGCCGAGGCCGCGCCCGAGGGCGACTTCGCGGTCGTCAAGGCGGCGATGGCGGCGGCGCCGGCGTCGCAGGGTGCTGCGCAGCCCGCGCAGACCGGTGCGGCGGCGGCCGAAGGCGGGTCCGGTACGACCGCGGCGGACGCGCTGTCCGTCCTGGTCCGGCTCGCCGCCGAGCGCGCCGAACTGCCGCCCGAGGCGGTCAGCCCGGACAGCAACCCGATCGACGAGCTGCACCTGAGCTCGATCACGGTCGGCCAGATCGTCACCCAGGCGGCGAAGGAACTCGGGGTCACCGCGGTCCTGGCGACCTCCGCCTACGCCACCTCCACCCTGACCGAGCTGGCCGTCATGCTCGAGGGCCTGGCCTCCACGGCCCTGGCCGACGACGGTGCGGCCGAGCAGATCGCGGGCGTCGAACCCTGGGTGCGCGCCTACGCGATCGACCTGGTGCCCACGCCTCCGGCGCCGCCGGCGGTGGTGAAGCACCCGGTGGCGCAGTGGGAGGTCTTCGCCAGCGACGGCCACAGGCTGGCCGAACCGCTGGGCGCGGCGTTGGCGGTCGCGGGCATCGGCGAGGGCGTCCTGCTCTGTCTGCCGGACGAGGCCCACGAGGACCACACCGAGCTCATGATCACCGCGGTCCGCGCGGCCTTGTCGCGGGTGCGGCAGGAGCCGGTGCGGTTCGTCACGGTCGGCGGACGCCGGGGTGCCGCGGGCATCGCCAAGACGCTGCACCTGGAGGCGCCGTCGGTGACCACGACCGTGGTCGCGATGGCCAACCCCGACACCGTCCCCGAGGACGGGATCGCCGAGGTGGTCACCCGGATCACCGCGGACGCCGCGATGACCGCGGGCTTCGCAGAGGTCGGCTACGAGGCGGACGGGACCCGGACGGTCCCGATCCTGCGTCCGCTGGCGACCACCGCGGCGAGCGCACCGAGTACGGGTCTGGGCGACGCCCTCGGCCGGGACGACGTGCTGCTGGTCACCGGCGGCGGCAAGGGCATCACCGCCGAGGCCGCCATGGGCCTGGCCCAGGACAGCGGCGCCTCGCTGGCGCTGATGGGCCGCTCGGAGCCGGCGAAGGACCCGGAACTGGCCATGAACCTGGAGCGGATGCGCGCGCAGGGGATCCCCTTCCTGTACGTGCAGGCCGACGTCACCGCCGCCGACGAGGTCAAGGACGCCGTCGAGCGGGTCCGGCGCACGCTGGGCCCGGTCACCGCGATCCTGCACGGCGCGGGCCGCAACGAGCCGCGCTCGCTGGTGGACCTGGACGAGTCGACCTTCCGCCGCACCCTGGCGCCGAAGCTGGACGGTCTGCGGACGGTGCTGACCGCCGTCGGGTCCGACCCGCTGAAGCTGCTGATCACCTTCGGCAGCATCATCGGCCGTGCCGGTCTGCGCGGCGAGGGCGACTACGCCACCGCCAACGCCTGGCTGACCGAGCTGACGCACCAGGTCGCCGCCGACCGCCCGGAGGTCCGCTGCCTGGCGCTGGAGTGGTCGGTGTGGTCCGGCGCGGGCATGGGCGACAAGCTCGGGGTGCTCGAGGCGCTGATGCGCGACGGCATCTCCCCGATCCCGGTCGCCGAGGGCGTCGGGATCCTCAAGGCCCTGCTGGCCGATCCGTCGACGCCCGGCACCGTGGTGATCGCCGGGCGGGCCGAGGGTCTGCCGACGATCACGATGGAGCAGCGCGAGCTGCCGCTGGGCCGGTTCCTGGAGCGTCCGCGGGTGTTCTACCCGGGGGTGGAGCTGGTCGTCGACGCCGACCTGACGCCTTCGGCCGACCTGTACCTCGGCGACCACCTGCTCGACGGGGACCTGTTGTTCCCGGCGGTGCTGGGCATGGAGGCCATGTCGCAGGCGGCCGGCGCGCTGACCGGTCACGACGGCGCTCCGACGCTCGAGAACGTGGAGTTCCTGCGGCCGATCGTCGTGCCGGTCGACGGCCGGACCACGCTGCGCGTGGCCCTGCTCGCCGACGGTCCCGACGTGGTCCGCGCGGCGCTGCGCTCCAGTGAGACCGGCTTCCAGGCCGACCACTTCCGCGCCACGCTGCGCTACGACCAGCCGCTGCCGGCCGGGGATGCCCGTCCGGTGGACCGGGACACCGCGCCGCGGATCCCGCTGGACCCGGCGGCCGAGCTCTACGGCCCGGTGCTGTTCCAGGGCGACCGGTTCCAGCGCCTGCTGGGCTACCACGAACTCGAGGCCCGCGGCTGTGTGGCGGCGATCTCGAACCAGGCCAGGGACGACTGGTTCGGCTCGTTCCACCCGGCGGACCTCATCCTGGCGGACCCCGGGACCCGGGACGCCCTGATGCACTCGATCCAGTGCTGCGTGCCGGACGCGACGCTGCTGCCGGCCTCCGTGGAGCGGCTGTGGCTGGCCGACCCGAAGCGGGCCCGGCCGCTGCCCGAGGTGACTCTGCACGCGGCCGAGCGGTCGCGGACCGGGGACACCTACATCTACGACATCGAAGTCCGGGACCTGGACGGCGTTCTGGTCGAACGCTGGGACGGTCTGACGCTGCAGGCGGTCCGCAAGCAGGACGGGACCGGTCCGTGGCTGCCGGCGTTGCTCACGCCGTACCTGGAGCGCAACGTCGAACCGGTCTTCGGCCGTACCGGACTGCGCACCGGCGTCATCCCGGACGCGGCTGCTCCTGGCGCCTCCGAGGCTGAGGACTCGGTGTCCGCGCTCCGGCGCGAGCGCACCGACCGGGCGATGAGCTGGGCGGTCGGCCGGCGGGTCGAGGTCGGGCACCGTTCCGACGGGATGCCGTGGGTCGACGGATATCAGGTCTCTTCCTCGCACGGAGCAGGGCTTACCTTCTCCACGGCGCTCGCCGGCGACCGGCCGGTGGAGTGCGACGTCGAAGTCGCGATGACCCGTACGGAGGGGGAGTGGACGGATCTGCTCGGCGCCGAGGGCGCCGCGCTGGCCCGCCTCATCTCCACCGAGCGGAACGAGGACTACTCGGTCGCGGCGACGCGGGTGTGGGGCGCGATCGAGTGCCTGAGCAAGTCCGGGCAGGCAGTGCGGAATCTGACGCTGGACACCGTCGACGGGATTCCCGGTTCCGGGCCGTGGGCGGCGCTGCGCGGGGGCGGGCGGCGGATCGCCTCGTTCGCCACCACCGTGCGGGACACCAACGAACCGCTGGTGTTCACGGTGTCGGCCGCCGACGCGGCCGACGAGGGGAGTGATGCGCGATGAGCGGCAACGGAACCCAGGACTACTACGAGTACCGGCACCTGGTCGGCTTCGAGGAGACCAACCTCGTCGGCAACGTCTACTACGTCAACTACCTGCGCTGGCAGGGACGCTGCCGGGAGATGTTCCTGCGCGAGATGGCGCCGGAGGTCATCGCCGACGTGCAGGCCGACCTGAAGCTGTTCACGCTGAAGGTGGACTGCGAGTTCCTGTCGGAGATCACCGCCTTCGACGAGCTGTCGATCCGGATGCGCCTGGAGGACCTGACGCAGACGCAGATCGAGTTCGCCTTCGACTACGTGCGGCTGCGCGAGGGACTGGAGACCCTGGTGGCCCGGGGACGGCAGCGGGTGGCGTGCATGCGCGGCCCGAACACCGACACCCGGCCCACCCCGGTGCCCGAGACCCTGCGCAAGGCTCTGAGCCGCTACGCGATCCGGGGGACCCGCCCGGCGGCCGCCCAGGCCCCGACGCGGGTGCTCGCCGCGGGGAGCTGAGCGGCGATGGCCAAGGCGATGGCGGCGCCGGTTCCGGCCGGTGCCGCCTCCGATCCCCGGGAACTGCGACGGATCTTCGGCCGCTTCGCCACCGGCATCACGGTGGTGACGGCCGGCGGGGACGAGCCCCGCGGGATGACCGCGAACTCGTTCACGTCGGTGTCGCTGGACCCGCCGATGATCCTGGTCTGCGTCCTGCGAGACGCCTCCATGCACGAGACGATCAAGGAGCGCGAGGGGTTCGCGGTCTCGGTCCTGTCCAACCGGCAGGAGCGCATCGCCCGCTACTTCGCCAGCCGCGACCGTCCGCGCGGTCCCGAGGAGTTCGACGCCGTGGAGCACATCCGCGGCCCGCACACCGGGGCGCCGGTCCTGCCCGACGCACTGGCCTGGTTCGAGTGCTCCCTGGCCGCCGTGTACGAGGGCGGGGACCACTCGATCTTCCTCGGCGAGATCGTGACCGTCGGACGCGGTCCCGACGAGGACGCCCTCCTGTTCTACGCCGGCTCCTACCGCCGCCTCGAAGCCCCCACCGACTGGCGCGACCACATCCCGTGACCGCGCTCTACCGAGCCGCCTACCACCACGGCGACGCCCGCGCCGCGCTCACCCAGGCCGCCTTCGACCTGGCGCGCGGCGGCGGGCCGCCCCGAGTGACCCTGCGAGCCGCCGCCCGCGAGATCGGCATCACGGCGGCCGCGGTCTACCGGCACTTCGCCACCGTCGAGGAACTCCTCGAGGCGGTGAAGGGCCGGGCTTCGCGCGTGCTGGCCGACCAGCTGGACGAGGCACTGGCGGCGGTCGGGGGCGATCCCGACCGGCGGGGCGAGCACGAGCGCGAGCACGAGCAGCAGAACGAGTACGAGCACGACCACGACCACGCGCCCGACCACGACCACGAGCCCGACCGTCACAGCGAGCACGACCGCCGACACGACCACGACTCCGACCCCTGGCTCGACCACGCGCCCGACTGCCACAGCGAGCACCAGCTCGACCCCGACCCCGACCCCGATCCCGACCACGACAGCGATCCCGACCACCGGCTTGACCCCGATCCCGACCGCCGCGGCGATCCGGACCGCCAGCTTGACCCCGATCCCGACCACCACGGCGAGCCCGACCGCCAGCTCGACCCCGACCTCGGCCACCACAGCGATCCCGACCGCCGGCTCGACCACCACAGCGATCCCGACCGCCGGCTCGACCACCACAGCGACCCCGACCCCGACCACCACGGCGAGCCCGACCGCCGGCTCGACCCCGACCCCCACCCCGACCCCGACCCCCACCCCGACCCCCACCCCGACCCCGACCCCCACCCCGACCCCGACCGATACCGCGAGCGCGATCACGAGCACGAGCGTGATCGCCCCCGCGGTATCGGCCATCACCGCGATCCCGATCCGTGTCGGGACCGCGGCCTTACCGCATCCGCCATCGGCGCGGGCGCCGGCGAACCAGCCGTCCGCTCCCGTGCCCCGACCCGCACCCCGTCCCCCGACCCCACTCGGATCCGCGCTATCGCAGAGGCCTACCTCTGCTTCGCGCGCGAGCACCCCGGTCTGTTCGGCATGGCTTGCCACGGCGGCGTCGACGCCGTCCGTGAGCTGGTCGCCGAGCGGGTCGGGGATGTTCCGCGCCCGACCGCTCTGGCCGTGTGGTCCGCCGCTCACGGTGTGGCCGTGCTCAGCGTGCCGGAGGCCGACCAACAGCAAGTGCTGGACATCGTTCTCGCCGGAATCGTCTCGATCTAGAGGAGCCCACCAGTGTCCGCGATCAGTCCCCCGGTGCTCAGCGCACCACGTCAGACCTCGTTGTTCGTCAACGGGTACTTCCCCCGGCGCCGAGTGGTCGTGCTCGTCGTCGGCCTGCTCGGCGGCGTTCTGCTGGCCTACCTGTGGAAGGCCAGCCTCGCCGACGACGACATCGGCTTCAACACCGCCAACACGGTGCTGGGCCACAACGCGCACAACACGCCGATCTCCAGCATCGCCTCCGGCATCCTGTTCGCGTTCGTCACCGGCGTGGCCGGCTCGTTCACGGCCTGCAACGTCGCCGTGTTCGGCGCGGTCGGCCCGCTGCTGGGCCAGGCCGACTCCCGGCGCGCGCGGGTCTTGGAGACCCTCAAGCCCGTCGGCTGGATGGCGCTGGGCACCATGGCGGTGTCCGCGGTGTACGGCTTCATGGTGGGCCTCGTCGGCAAGCACATGCCGCAGTACTCGAACAAGAAGTCGCACGGGCTCAGCCCCCGCGCCCTGCAGTCGATGATCGCCTTCGGCACGGTCGGCATGGTGATGGTGGTCTGCGGCATCGCGGCCCTGGGGCTGATCCGCGACCCCATGGCCCCGCTGGCCCGCCGCTTCCCGCACGCCCCGTTGATCGTGATGGGCATGCTGATCGGCCTGTTCCTCGTCGGCCGTCCCTACCCGCTGTTCCACGACATGTTCCGGCACGCCGCCAACACCCACAACCCGTTCTACGGCGCGCTGGCCTTCGCCCTGCAGTCGATCGGCAACAGCCTCGTCATGGCCCTGCTGTTCCTGCTGATCTCGGTGGGTCTGCGCGGCCGCGTCCAGCGCTGGCTCTCCGAGAACCCGGCCCGGATCAGCATTCTGACGGCGGTCGCGTTCCTGATCGCCGGCGGCTTCAACATCGCGTATTGGGATCTCCGTGTGGCCCACGGTCTGAACTACATATGGTTCCCCACCGCGCCCTGGAACTAGCCGTCTCAGCAATTCCCTGAAACGCAAGAACGCAGCACCGTAGGAAAAAGAACACGAATGCGCCCGGCCGGTCGGCCCGGGCGCATTCGCATGACGGCATTTCCGCTGTCGTGGAATTCAGGGGGTCAGGACTTCACCGCGTCCTCGGAGACGCGCTCGCCGACGACCTTGGAGGCGGGGAACAGCCCGGCCTTGACCTTGCCGGCGAGCGTGTCGCCGTCGAGCTTGAGCTTGTAGGTCAGCTTCAGCTTCATCGGCTTGGTGATCTGCTGCTGCCAGCCCACCTCCTCGCCGTTGACCTCGATGTTGTAGCAGGCCGACGCCTCGCCGGAGACGAGGTCGAGGGAGTTCCCCGTCCAGGTGTTGTCAGCGCTCTGGGTCAGAGTCACGCTGGCGCGCTGCTTGCCCAGCGGACTGTCGATGGTCAGGTTCCAAGTGCCGGCGGCAGACATGTGAATCCTTTCGCGTCGGGGCACCGAAGTCGGGGCCAGACGGCGGGACGAGGGCCGTAGCCCAGCTCACGCGAGTTCCGCGATCTTCGGAGGTCTCGCTTTCCACGCTATACGCGCTGCCGATGCGAGCTTTCTTCCAGAATGCCGACAACCCTGTCATTCTGGATTTCGCCTCCCGTGGAGCTGTAGCACTTTGATAAGCAGCCGACTTCCTTGGTGTTGCCGCTTGTGAAATGTATTCCTTGGTCCATTCGACTATCGAAATACCCTGGTGGAGAAGATCGCCGGCACGGCCCGGCGCGCGGCCACCGTTTGAAGTCCGCCGTCCTGGTCACACAGTGGGACACCGGTCGGGCCGTCCCGACCTGACCGGCCCGTTCCCAGGAGGCTTCCATGACCGTCGGCATCATCGTCGCGATCATCGCGGCGATCGTCATCATCGCCCTGGCCGCGGCGTGGTATCGGCGCCGCGGCGGGGGTGCGGACGCCGAACTGCGCCAACTCGATATGCGCTCCCTGACGTCGTCGGAGCGCAAGTACTACCTCGAAGACTGGATGCACATCCAGGGCTCGTTCGTCGACAGCCCGGGTGTGGCACTGGATTCCGCGGACACCCTCGTCGGGAAGCTGCTGCAGGACGTCGGCTACCCGACCGACGACGAGTCCAGGCTGCTGCGCCTGCTCTCCGTGCGGCACGCACCGAGCGTGCCGGCTTACCGCGAGGCGCGCGCCGTGCACGCCAAGCGCAACGGCGGCGAGACCGACGTCGACACCGAGTCGCTGCGGGTCGCGCTGAACAGCTACGACGGCCTGTTCCAGGACGTCGTGGCGGCGCACACGGCATCATCGGACGTCGCGACGCGACAGCACGAGGCGGAGGCCACGTCATGAGCACCGACCAGGCGGCGGAGACCGCCGCGACCCAGACCGCCGCGACCCGGCCTGCTTCGTCGGAGACCGCTGCGACCCGGCCCGCTGCGACCGAGACCGCCGCAGCCGACACCACTCCGGTCGAGCGCACGCCGGTCGACACCATCCCCGCCGACCCGACTCCCGCCGACGTCACCTCGGCTGAGACCACTCCGGTCGACACGACTGCCGACGATTTCACCCCCGCCGACACCACTGCCGACGATTTCACCCCGGCCGACACCGCCGGTGTCGACATAACCCCGGAAGAAACCACCCCGGCGGAAACCACCGCGGTCACCACCCCCACCCCTCCGAGCGAATCCGACGCCGTCCTCGAGCGCTGGTCGAAGATCCAGGTCCTCTTCGTCAAGGACCCGCACGCCGCCGTCACCGCGGCCGACGCCCTGATCGAGGAGATCGTCGAAGCCCGCCGCCGAGCCTTCGACGCCCACCGCGGCACCCTCACGGACCGCTGGCGCGCGTCGGACGCCGACACCGAGGACCTGCGTCTGGTGCTGCGCGACTACCGCAAGGTCGTCGGCGACCTGTTCCCCCGTCAGCCCTGACGCCGGGACGCCATGCCGCACTGACGTGCTGACCTGGCCTTTCGGCGCGTGCCCCGCCACCTCGGCGGGGCACGCGCCGCGCGTTCGGTGTCCCGCGCCCTCCCGCCGGACCTTCTATTTAGTACGCTTAAGTAAATAAATCTCGGCAGGGAGAGGGCCGTCGTCCATGAGCACCGTCAACGCCGGACCGGTCACCCCACCCAAACCGCCGACCGTCCGGCAGCGGACCTTCTCCTCCCTCAAGGTCCCCAACTACCGCCTCTACATGACCGGCCAGTCGATATCCCTGGTCGGGACATGGATGCAGATGACGGCCCAGTCCTGGCTCGTCCTCACCCTCACGCACTCCAGCACCGCCCTCGGCCTGGTCGTCGCGCTCCAGACACTGCCGGTCCTGCTCTTCGGTCCCTACGGCGGCGTCATCGCCGACCGTGCCGACAAGCTGCGGCTCATGGTCGTCCTGCAGTCCATGATGGGTGTCCTCGCGCTGGTCCTGGGCTTGCTCACGGTCTTCGGCGTGGTCAGGTTCTGGGAGGTGTGCGCACTGGCCGTCCTCCTGGGCACGAACAACGCCTTCGAGAACTCCACCCGCCAGTCGTTCGTCCGGGAGATGGTCGGCCGCGATCAACTCCGCAACGCCATCACCTTGAACTCGGTCATGGTGAACGCGGCGCGCGCCGTCGGTCCGGCGGTCGGGGGAGTGCTGATCGCCGTGGTCGGCATCGGCATCTGCTTCCTGCTCAACGCGGCCAGCTTCGTCGCGGTCGTCACCTCCCTGCTGCGCATGGACCGTTCCGCCCTGCGGCCCAGCCCGCCGACGCCGCGTGCCCGCGGCCAGCTCCGCGAAGGTCTGCGCTACGCCGCCGCCACCCCGAGCATCGCGATACCCCTGGCGATGATGGGACTCGTGGGGCTGCTCGCCTACGAGTTCCAGGTCTCGCTCCCGGTCTTCGTCGAGCGGACGTTCCACGGCGGCTCGGTCGCCTTCGGCTTCATCACCTCGGCGATGGGCATCGGCGCCGTGGTCGGCGGTCTGTTCACCGCCGCGCGCGGACGCACCGGACTCCAGCCGATGATCATCGCCTCGGCCGGCCTCGGCGTCTCGATGCTCGCCGTCGCCTACGCCCCGGTGCTCGCGCTGGCCTGCGCCGTGATGCTGCTGGTCGGCTGGGCCAGCGTGTCGTTCATCGCGATCGGCAACTCCACGATCCAGCTCACCTCGGACCCTGAGAAGCGCGGCCGGATGATCGCCCTGTGGCAGGTCGCCTTCCAGGGCACGACCCCGATCGGCGGCCCGCTGGTCGGCTGGGTGATCGCGGTGTCGGACCCGCGTTCGGGACTCGCCGTCGGCGGGGTGTCCTGCCTGGTGGCCGGAGCCGGCGGGCTGATGCTCGCGCGCCGGGTCGCCGGGCGTGCGGCGCCGGTTCAGCCGGAATCCGAGTCCGAGTCCGAGCCCGCCGCGAGCCTTACGTGACCGGTGATTCGCAGCCTGTAGCGCCGGCTCGCGAACGTAAGTTTTTTCCTCAGAAACCTTTCACGGCGGCTTAAAGACCGCGTTCCACCATGCACAAGATGCGAGTGCATGAGGAAGGTCTTCCAGTCGGCGGCGGTCTCGGTCCGCAGCGGCTCACCGCCGCGGTGGCCACGGTCGTCGCCGGAGTGGTGCCTCACAAGCGCGCGGTCGCCCGGCCGTTCACCGTGCGCGGCGAGCCGCTGCGGCGCGTGCTGCCGGTCGTGCTCGGGCTGCTGGCCGTCGCCGCCTCGCTGGTGGTCCTCGTGGTCGCCCGCGCGCCGCAGCTCTCGATCGTCGACGAGGCCGCGCACGCCGACTACGCCTACCAGGTCTCCCACGGCAGCGTCCCGGCCAAGGGCGCGATCGTCGACGCCGAGATCCGCTACGAGTGGTACTGCCATGACCTGGGCACCGCGGTGAACTCGGCGGACTGTGCCGCGGGCTTCACCGACGACTTCCAAGCCGACGCGCAGGACTACACCTTCGGCGACCCGCCGCTGTACTACGCGGTGACCGGCTACCTCGGTCGGGCGCTGAGCCCGCTGGTCCCCGGCGCCCACGACTTCATCACCGCCGGCCGAGTCATAGGCGCGCTGTGGCTGTTCGCTGGGATGCTCGTGCTGTATCTCGCGCTGCGCGCGTTCCGCGTCGAGCCGCGCTACGCCGGCTTGGGCGCGGTACTGCTGCCGCTGTGTCCGGGGGTGTTGGCCGCTGCCAGCTCCCTGAGCAGCGACGCGCCGTCGGCGTTGTGCGGGGCGGCGGCGCTGTACGTGCTGGCGCGGGTGATCGTGCAGCGCCGGACCGGGTGGCTGTGGCCGTTCGCCGTCACCGCGCTGACCACGGGCACGAAGATCCTCAACGGCGTGCCGATGCTGGTGGTCGGCGCGGTCGCGCTGGTCCTCGCGGCGGCGGCCTGGCGGCGCGGCGACCGGCGCGGCGCGCTGCGGACCGGCCGGATCCCGCTCGCGGTCATGATCGCGTTCTGCCTCGTCTACGGCGGCTGGACCCTCTACCAGAGCGGACGCGGCCAGGCCGGCTGGGTGAACCCGAACCAGGCCGACGGTCTGCCGCTCACCGGATCCGCGGCCGGCGACCTGCTCAGCAACATGTTCGGCACCTTCCAGCACCTGACCACCAGCTACTGGCTCGCCAACCCGGTCAACGGCGAGTCGGTGGTGATCTGGGCGACCCTGCTGTGCGTCGTGCTCGGCGCCGCCCCCTTCGTGCTGATGACCACCAGCAGCCTGCGCACCTGGGGATGGCAGCTGGGCCTCGGCACGGCGATTGGCATCTCAGTGGTCGCACTGGTGGTGGAGACGCAGGTGTTCGCGACCAGCGGCCGGTACTTCGCGGTCGTCACCGGACGCTACGCCCTCAGCTTTCTGCCATGGGCGATCGCCTGCCTGGCGGTCGTCGCCAGCCGTCGGCGGCTCGCACGCAGCGGGGTGGCGTTCACCGGTCTCGGGCTGACCGTGATGCTGCTCGCGACGACCGGGCTGTTCACGCTCGGACCCGCGCTGAGCAGCCGGACCTCGTTCTTGATCGGCTAGCTTCAGCGGAAGCTTCATCGGCTGGCTTCAGCAGCCGGCGGAAAAGCAAAAGAGCAGGCCCTCCGCGCTTCCTCGCGGAGGGCCTGCTCGCCGATGGAATCGTTGAAATCGTCGGGAGACGGGACTTCGGTGGCGGGATGCCCGCCGGCTGTCGGTCACACGCGCCGGGAGACGGAGATGTCGTGCCAGGTGCGCTCGAGGTCGCGGTCCTGGCCGCCGGCGGAGCCGTTGAGCTGCGGGCGCGGGCCGTTCTGGCGGCGCTCGTTGCGCTCCAGGCCGTAGACGATGGGGGCGACGAGCAGGACGAGGATGAAGATGAACGCTGCGGTTTCCATGTCTCCAACTATGCGCTGCGCAAGTTCCTGCCAACAGTGTCTCTTCTGACCTTGTGCCACAAAAAACAGCCAACTACGCTGACGGCATGTTGCGAACCGTGAGCGTGGTGGTGATCGACGGCATCGCACCGTTCGAATTCGGTGTGGTGTGCGAGGTGTTCGGCATCGACCGGACCGAGGACGGGGTGCCCGCGTTCGACTTCAGAGTGTGTGGCGAGCGGCCCGGTGAGCCCTTGGCGATGGGTGTCGGCGCGCAGCTGATCCCCGAATACGGGCTCGAAGCCCTGCGCGACGCCGACCTGGTGGCAGTGCCGGCGGCGCGGATCCGCGACGAGTATCCGCCCGAGGTGCTGCGCGCGCTGGCCGATGCCCACGAGCGCGGCGCCACCATGCTGTCGGTGTGCTCAGGGGTGTTCCTGCTCGGTGCCGCAGGGCTCTTGGAAGGGCGGCGGTGCACCTCGCACTGGCGGTACGCCGCGCAGGTCGCCGAGCGCTTCCCCGGCGCCAGGATCGACCCCGACGTGCTCTTCGTGGACGAGGGCGACATCATCACCAGCGCCGGGACCGCTGCCGGGATCGATACGTGCCTGCACCTGATCCGCCGGGAGTTCGGGTCGGCGGCGGCCACCGCGATCGCGCGCCGCATGGTCGTCGCGCCGCAGCGGGAGGGCGGTCAGCGGCAGTTCGTCGCGGCGCCGGTGCCCGAGCAGACCGCCGACAGCCTGCAACCGTTGCTGGCCTGGATGCTCGACCACCTCGACGCCGACCACACCGTGCCCTCCCTGGCCGAGCGCACCCGCGTCTCCGAGCGCACCTTCGCCCGCCGCTTCGTCGCCGAGACCGGCACCACCCCGCACCGCTGGCTGTCCACCCAGCGCGTCCTGCACGCCCGCTCGCTGCTGGAGCAGACCGACCTGGGCATCGAGCACATCGCCAGGGTCTGCGGCTTCGGCACGGCGGCGCTGCTGCGGCACCACTTCCGGCAGGTCGTCGGCGTCACTCCCGCCGACTACCGCCGCGCCTTCTCACACGCGGAGTCCGGACAGCCCAGCGCGTCAGGCCGCTGACTCGCCGCGGAACACCTCGGCGTTGCGCGCGCACCAGTCGGCGAAGCTCTTCGGCTTGCGCCCGAGCAGCTTCTCGACGGTGTCGGTGCGGAATCCCTGCGTGTCGGCGCGCATCAGCGCGAACCCCTCGGTGATGGCTGCAGCCAGAGCGGGGGGCGCTCCGTGGGGGAAGCGCGCCTGGACGGCTTCGGCTGGCGTCGCGGCTTCGCGGACGTCGATGGCCAGTCCGGTCGCCGCGGCGAGGATCCGGACGTGCTCGGCGACGGTCATGGGCTCATCTCCCGTGGGGACGTAGCTGTTCCCCTCGTGGCCGTCCTCGGTGAGGACGAGGGCTGCGACGGCGGCGATGTCCGCCGGGTCGATCGCGGCGTAGCGGCCGGGACCGGTCGGGTCGAGGACGTAGCCGCCGGCGCGGATGGTGGGCAGCCAGTCGAAGGCGTTGGACATGAAGCCGCCGGGGCGCAGGAAGGTGGCCGGGATGCCGGAGTCGCGGACGATCTGCTCGCGCTCGTGGTGCCAGCGGCCCATGGCGGGCATGGGATCGCCCAGGACGTTGAACGACGACAGGTGCACGATGCGCCGCACCCCGGCGTCCCGGGCGGCTGCGACGGCGTGCGCCGTGTGCTCGGTGCCGATGCCCGGTGTGAGCAGGAACAGCTTGTCGACGCCGGCGAACGCCGGGGTCAGCGTCGCCGGGTCGCTCAGGTCGCCGACGGCGAGTTCGGGCTGTTCGGCGTGGCTGGCATGGTCAGCGCGTTTGCCGTGGTCGGCGGCTCCGAGCAGTCCGGCGGCGCGAGCCGGGTCGCGCACCAGGATGCGGAAGTCCACGCCCTTCTCCGCGAGCTCGCGAACGAGCTCACGGCCGATGTTTCCGGTGGCTCCGGTGACCAGGATCATCAAGGCTCCCTCAAGTCGTTTGCCGTCTAACGATCGGAAACGCTAGCCGGTTAACGATCGGCCGTCAAAGCCAGGTCGCGCGGTTAGGATCGGGCATGCCCGAATTCCTGGACCTGCACAGCAAGACCTCCAAGGCGCTCCGGGGCGTGGTCGAGACGGCGATGCGCCGCCACGGGCTGTACGCGGGCCAGGACCTCGTCCTGGCGCTGCTCTGGGAGCGTGACGGCCGCACCCCCGGCGAACTCGCGACCGCGCTGCACGTGACCACACCGACCGTGGTCAAAGCCGCCAACCGCATGACCGCCGCCGGTCTGCTCACCCGCCGCCGCGACGAGCGCGACAACCGCCTCGTGGGCCTGTGGCTCACCGACGCCGGCCGCGCCCTGCAGGAGCCGATCGAGGCCGAGCGGCGGGACATCGAGGAGAAAGTCACCGCGGGCCTCACCGAGGCCGAACGGGACCAGTTGATCAGTGCCCTGACTCGGGTTCAGCGTTCTGCCGCCGATCTGCTGCGTCCGCCTGTCGCCGACGCCGACGAGGCCGCCGAAGGCGACGAATCCGGCCTCGATTAGCAGCTTCCGGCGCGCGCAATGCCCTGCGCGATACCGCACTGACGTGGCGGTATCTGCCGGACCGATGGGAGCCATCGCCACGACGCCCTAGTGGACTGTGGACGCATTGCTTGTCCAGTCATTAGTTTCTGTGTTGTCGGAACCGCCGAGGATACGGAATCGCGAGATGACTGACATAGCTCTGAATCGTCCGGAAAGGGAGTCGCGACCGCGGCTCGCCCCTGTTCCGGCACGCCTTTCAGAATGGCGGCCGGCCGCTCGCGAAGCCCTGCGTGACACGGTACCGATCGCGATGGGATATGTGCCGCTGGGTGCCACCTACGGCCTGGTCTTGGTGAACGCCGGACTGGCCTGGTACTGGGCGACGCTGTCCAGTCTCGTGATTTTCGCCGGCGCCATGCAGTTCCTGTCGGTGGCCTTGTTGGCCTCCGGTGCGCCATTGGCGGAAGTCGCCACGACCGCACTATTGGTCAATCTCCGCCACATCTTCTACGGACTCTCATTTCCATTAAGGAGGATCGAAGGACCCCTACGAAAACTCTACGGAGTGTTCGCCCTGACCGACGAGACCTACTCCGTCGTGACGGCACACTCGGGCGAGGAACTGTCGGGCCGGCGAATACATCTCATCCAGGTGTTCAGCCACCTGTGGTGGGTGCTGGGCAGCACCCTCGGCGCAGCCGCGTCGACGGCACTGCCAGGACAGGTGCACGGGATCGAGTTCGCCCTCACCGCCTTGTTCGTCGTGCTGGCGATGGAGCAGCTCTACAAGGGCGGAAACGCCAGGTCCGCGGGCTACGGCGCAGTCGCCGCGGTCGTGGCCTGGCTCAGCGCCCCAGGGCAGTTCCTGTCGGTAGCCCTCGGCATCCTGCTCGCCGCCGCGATCGGCCAGTGGTGGCTGACCTCGCGCAGACCGTCGGACCGTGCCGCCGATCAGGCAGCCTCGACCCAAGGCGGAGGGCACTGAGATGAACGCCCACCTCCTGGCCTCGATCGCCGTGATCTCGGCCGTGACGATCGCCTTGCGAGCCACCGGATTCCTCGTCCTGACCCGCTTCACCGACACCCCGGTGCTCCGCGTGCTCGGCACCCTGATGCCACCCGGCGTCATGGCCGTCCTCGTGGTCTACAGCATCAGCTCCGTCGACTTCTCCCAAGCGTCCCACGCCGCGCCGGTGGTGCTCGGTATCGGGGCGACCGCCGCGATCCACCACTGGAGGCGCAACCCGTTTCTCAGCATCCTGGCCGGCACGGCTGCCTACGTCGTCTTGCTCAGGCTGCTGGGTTCGTGACCCGAGCGGGGTCACACCGCACCACCGAAATCGCACTATCGCACCATCACTGCACCATCACTGCAAAACCCATCGCACCATCCATCGCAGGACCCAACCCAGAAGGAGAACCACCATGACCGAGAACACCGCCGTCACCGAGGTCGAGGTCGAGATCTACGTCGACGAGGCCACCTCCGACACCGCCGCCCCCTGCGACGTCTGTCGCTGGTAAGCCCGTCGCAGCGCTATCCATCTGCCGGTTCGTTCGGGTCGCGGGCAGTGTGGCCCGCACTCCGAACGAACCGGCAGGACCCTTTCGCCCTTCACGCTATTCACGCCCTTTCTGCGCTTCCCGCTTCTCCCACCACCTCCCACCTGTCGATCGAGGGGAACGACCATGACTTCCACAGCCGGCGACCTCCGCCTCGTCGAGGGCGCGGACGCCATCTGGGCCATCGCCCGGGGCGAGAAGCGGGCCCGCCTGCCGAAGACCGCCCTGGACGCGGCCGGCACACTGCTTCCCGCCGTCAGCGCCCGCCTGGAGGGCGCCGGCTTCTTCCGCGCCGCCGAGACCAAGCCCTACGCCGTGACCGTCCTGCCGGCCACCGCCTGCAACCTCGGCTGCGGCTACTGCTACCAGAACCTGGAACAGGCGCAGGACGGCTCGCCGCGACCGCCGCGCATCCCCAGCTTCAACCTGCGCGGCAAGCAGATCGAACGGGTCGTGGACTTCGTCGGCCGGCAGATGGCCGAACACGGACACCAGAGCTCGACGCTCCTGATCTTCGGCGGCGAGCCGCTGCTGAACCCCAACGGCTGCGTGGACCTGCTGACCGCCTTCCGCCGCGTCAACCTCGTCCACGCCGACATGGTGACCAACGGAACCCTGCTGACCGGCCCGCTCGCCGCGCGCCTGGAGGAGGCGGGCCTGCGCTCGCTGCAGATCACCTACGACGGCGGCCAGGAGGCGCACGACACGATCCGCGTCGCCCGCACCGGCGCCGGCACGTTCGACACCATCAACGCCAACGTCCGCGAGGCGATCGCCGCCACCGACCTGCACTGGTCCGTCCGCGTCAACGTTTCCCACAAGAACGCGCACACCCTGGTCCCCCTCGTCGAGGAACTCGCCACCATCTACCCGCCGGACCGCACCGACGTCTACTTCAGCCCGGTGCACGACTACGGCGTGGGCTTCAGCAACGAACTCGAGTACTCCGAGGAACTCGCAGCGCGCTTCATCGAGGCCGGACAGGTCCTGCTCCGCACGGGCTTCTCCCTGAAGTACCAGGCGATGGGGGAGGACTGCGCCTACTGCGGCGTGGTCGGCGGCAAGACCGGCGCCGTCATCAACGCCGACGGCCGCCTCTACAGCTGCTGGACCACGACCGGCCAGGACGGCTGGCAGGTCGGCAACATCCACAGCGGCTTCAAGCCCGACACCGACATCGCCGACCGCTGGGTGAGCTGCGAGTCGGACATCAAGTCCGAGGGGTCGCTGGAACAGCGGCGGCGCTTTCACGATGTGGTGGACTACGCACTGCTGGAGGCCGAGCGGGCTCGGCGGTTGGGGACGGGTTCGGCGCCGGTGTCTGCTTCTGCTTCGGCGTCGGCGTCTGCGCCGGCCGGTGCGCGCGAGCTGGTCGCCGCACCATGACCGCGCTGCTGGCCGTGGCCTCACACAGTCGCCTTGAGGACGTCGTCGACGACCTTCTGGATTATGTCGGCGGCGAGGTGTCGCCGGCGCTGGAGATCGGACCGGGACCGGACGGCCGGATGACGCGGCTGCTGGCGCAGCGCGGGATTCGCCTCACGTGCCTGGAACCCGATGAGCGCTGGGCGGCCGCGTTGGATGCTCGAATCCACGAACACGCCTTTATCAATATCCTGAATCTCCGCCTCGAAGACTGGGAACCGCCAGCCGCTGCTGCTTCCCGTTTCGACCTCATCTACGCCGGCCAGTCCTGGCATCTCGTGGAGCCCGGACTCCGCTTGCAGCGTGCTCGGCAGATTCTGCGTCCCGGCGGCGTTCTCGCCGTTTCGTGGAAGCGCGTGGCCAACCTCGACGATCCGCTGCGCTTGGCTCTCGTCCAGATGCATCGGCAGCACGGCTTGGGTCGGCTCGCCGCGCTCACCCTCGACGATCCCGACCGTCCGGGACGCGACGTCGCGGCACGTACCGAACTGCGCGCGGCGGCGGACTTCACCGACCATGCGGTACTCGGCCATCACACCTCGGTCGTGCTCACGAAGCTTGAATATCTGGCGCGGCTGGACGCGATGCCCGCGTATCAAGCCATCCCCGCGAGGGCACGGACCGCGCTGGCAGCCGGTCTCGAGTCGGTCTTCGACCTCTTCCGTGCTGACCTGGTCCTCGACTACATCGACGAGTTCTTCCTGGCCCGGTATGCCGGTCGGCGCGGCGGGGAGTGAGGCGGCATGTCAGACGCCTCCGCCGTGTCCGCCGATCCGGATTGGCTGCGTTCCAAACCGGGCCTTAAGTGGGCCACAGCTGCCCCCGACGTGTTGCCTGCCTGGGTAGCCGAGATGGATTTCGCGGTACCTCCGCCGGTCCGCCAAGTCCTGACTGACTTCGCTGCTATCGGGGATCTGGGCTATCCGGCGTGGATGGAAGGCTCTGGCACACCGCTTCGCGAAGCCTTCCGCGACCGGATGACCGCGCGCTACGACTGGTCGCCGGATCCCGCGCATGTCCGCGAGTTCACCGATCTCAACCAGGCACTCCAGGCAGTCCTGCACGTAGCGACCGAGCCCGGCGACGCCGTGGCGATGCATGTGCCTGGCTACCCGACGTTTCTGCGCGCCGTGCCGAAGATGGGCCGACGGCTGATACCGGTGCCGCTGCACCGTGACGAGGACGGCTGGAGCTCTGACGCCGACTGCCTGGACGCCGCAGTAACAGCCTCCGGCGCGCGCACGCTCATCCTCGTCAACCCGAACAACCCGGTTGGCAGGGTTCTCACTCGCTCCGAGCTCTCGGCCATCGCCACAGTCGCTGAGGCCCGCGATCTACTGGTGATCTCCGACGAAATTCACGCCGATCTGACCTACGCACCAGCCGTGCACATCCCCTTCGCCTCCTTATCCGCCGACGCGCAGGCTCGGACGGTCACCATGACGTCGGCGAGCAAGGCGTTCAACATCGCAGGAGCCTGTTGCGCCGTGGCGTACGTCGGGTCCGAGCGGGTTCGCGACGGCCTGGATCGGCTTCCGCCGGATCTGCTGGGACGGCTTGGTGCGGTAGGCGTGGCGGCGACTCTCGCGGCGTGGCGTGAGGGCGATCCGTGGCTGGCCGCCGTGCTCGAGACATTGTCAGCGAACCGCGATGTGCTCGGTGCTGCGTTGCCCAAGGACATCGGCTACGTCCCACCGGAGGCGACCTGCCTGGCGTGGCTGGACTGCCGGAGCTTGGGCCTGTCGGACCCAGCTGACTTCTTCCTCCGGAAGGCAGGAGTGGATCTTATCTCAGGGTCCTCCTTCGGCACCTTCGGAGAGGGCTTTGTCCGGCTCAACTTCGGCACAACGCCCGCGATCCTCACCGAGATCTGCGCACGGATGACCGAGGCCGTCACGAGCTTGGGACAACGCCCATGCGAACCCTGATTCCCGAGCTCAATATCCGCGATCACCACGGCCTCGCCCCACTAACGCGTGATCCTGACACTCTCAGCGTGTGGCGCGAACTGCGCTCCCGTCTGGACGGCGAACTTCACCTCCCGGGCGACCCTGGATATCACCGCGCCCGGCAGGTCTTCTTCGCCCGCTACGACGATGTGCTGCCGTCCGCGGTGGTGCGCTGCCGGACGCCGCATGACGTGGTGCAGGCGGTCGGGGCGGCTACGCGTGCCGGGCTGCCGGCGGTGGCGCGCGCCGGCGGGCACAGCCTGGCTGGCTTTTCGGTCGGTCCGGGCGTCGTCATCGACGTCTCACCCATGAACCGCGTGGACTTCACCGCCGACGGGATCGTCCGTGTCGGCGCCGGGACCCGTGCCGGTCGGCTGAACCGCTTCCTGACCGCCGCCGGCCGGATGCTGCCGGTCGGGACCGACACGCGGGTCGGCGTCGCCGGACTGACGCTCGGCGGCGGCCTCGGCATGGCCGGCCGGCGCTTCGGCTTCACCTGCGATCACCTGGTCGCCGCCGACGTCGTGCTCGCCGACGGCCGCTGGGTGACCTGCGACCGCGAGCGCCACCCCGACCTGTTCTGGGCTCTGCGCGGCGGCGGCAGCTTCGGCGTGGTCACGTCGCTGTCGTTCGCGGTGCGTCCCGCAATGGCGCTGTCCGCCTTCCGCCTCCGGTGGCCCTTCTCCGCCGCCGAAGCCGTGATCAACGCCTGGCAGCAATGGATCCGCGACCTGCCAACGGAGTTCATGACCTTCCTTGCACTCCGCGACGAGGGCGAACCAATCCTCGAGCTCTACGGCAGCGCCCTGGCCACCGAGCCGGACGCCGCTATGCGAACCGTCGCGCCCCTCGCCGCAGCCATCGGTCTGCATCCAACCATCGAAGCCCTGTGGCCAATGTCCTTCCGCGACTCAATCGCCTTCTGGGACGGCACACGCGACCGCCACGGCTGGCGCGCCACCAAATCAGAGTGCTTCACCAAGCCCATCCCAGCCGACGCCCTAGTCGCACAATTCACCCACGCCCGCCACCCAGCCCAAAACCGCAGCGTAGAGCTCATCCAACTCGGCGGCGCATACAACGCACTCCCCGCCCAAGCCTCCGCCTACGCCCACCGCACCCAATCCTTCACCATCAAGCACTCAGTCGAAGTCCCCACCCAAGCCCCACCCACCGAAAAGACCTCCGCCCAAAACTGGCTGAACCACTCCTGGGCATCAGTCCGCCCCCACGGCACCCGCACCGTCTACCCAAACTTCACAGACCCCGACCTCCCCTCCTGGCCCACCGAATACCACGGCGCAAACTACCCAAAGCTGCAACACATCAAGGCGCACTACGACCCCACAAACCTGTTCGCCGCCCCCCAATCGATCCGACTCCCCAACCCACCCCGGCCTCCGCAATGACCACCACCACCCCCACCCCCGCGCCGATCGACGTGTCCCGGGTGACTCCGACCCCGAACGCACCGGCACTCGCGCCGATTGACCTGGCACCACCGATCCCCACCGCGTCAGCACCCGCACCCGCGCTCGCACCGGTCGACCTGCCGCGACCGATCCCCACCGCGCCAGCACCCATCGATCTTTCCCAACCGGTCTTCGGCGCCGCAGCCAGCTTCCCGTCGTCTCTCGACCCAGCCCGCGCTCTGGCCGAAGCGGCACCGGCCCTCGCCGCCCACCTGTCCGACTTCCACCGCCACCCCGCCGGCCTGCCAGATCTGCGCGCCGCGGTCGCCGAGCGGTACACCCGCCGCGGTGTGCCGACCACGCCAGACCACATCGTCGTCACCAGCAGTCCTCAAGCCGCGCTGGCCCTCGCAATCGGCCTGTTCTGCGCACCCGAGGACCGCGTTCTGGTCGAGAACCCGACACACCCCGACACGCTCGCCGTGCTCCGCTCCTGCGCAGTCCGACCGGTCCCCATCCCACTCGGCGGCAACGGCATCACCCCAGCAGACCTCCCCGGCAGGTTCGTCCACACCGCCGCGCGCCTGGCCCACTTCAGCGCCGGCTACCAGAACCCGACCGGCCACCTGCCCTCCGCTGAGGTCCGACTGGCCGCAGCCGAGTCGGCACGTCGCTCGGGAACCTGGCTCATCGCCGACGAGACCGCGATCGAGCCAGTCCTCGACGGCGTCGCCCCCGAGCCCTTCACCCTCGGCGTCCCACGAGCCGCGGCCGAGCGCATCGTCACCATCGGCGCACCCTCCCAGACCCACGGCCTCGCCCTACGCGTCGGCTGGCTCCGCGCGACACCCCGCACCGCCGCCGCCCTCGCACGCCACCAAGCCGACGCCGGCCTCGGCGCATCAGCACTCGACCAAATACTCACCACCAATCTGCTGCACCAAGCCGACGCCGACCTCCCCGCACACCGCGCACAGCTACGCGAACGGCGCGCAGCCCTGGAATCCGCCCTGACCCGCCTCGCCCCCGAATGGTCGTGGCGCCACCCCGCCGGCGGCCTCACGCTCTGGGTAGACCTCGGCCGCCCCGCAGCCGCAGCACTGACCACTCACGCCGCCAACGCCGGAGTCCACATCACCCCCGGATCGCGCTTCACCCTCGACCCAGGGGCCCACGACCACCACATCCCGCTCCCATTCACACTCCCCGCGCCAGCCCTCACCGAAGCCGCATGCCGCCTAGCCACCGCCTGGCACCAGACCCTCTCCACACCCCGGAGCCCCGACCGCCACATGTGGACGGTCTGAACTCCCGCGATCCGGCATGCCGCCGCCCAGATTTGCACCACCGCAGGATCCTGCTTCGCCATCGCCGAGTGCGCCGCACCCGATCGCCCCGCACGGATCACCTGAACTCGCGTGCGCCGCACCACCGCAGAACTCTGTTTCGCCGCCACCTCACGGCGCCATCGCCTCGCACCGCACCCGATCGCCTGTGCGGATGGTGGTCTGAACCCTCGCGCCCGGCACCACCGAGGACCCTGCTTCGCCGCCGCATGGAATCGCCGCCAAGCGCCGCACCCGATCGCTGAACTCTCGTGCTCCGCGCCACCGCAGGATCCTGCCTCGCCACCACCTCACGGCATAATCGCCTCGCGCCGCACCCGATCACCCCGCGCGGACCGCCCGAACTCCCGTGCCCCGCAACCCATCGCAGAACCCTGCTCCACCGCTGCCCCGGCCACCCACCCGCGCCCCACCCACCCCCGCGTAAGCGAAACGTGACCCGCGAATGAACCTCCTCGCGCACGCGCGCCGCATTGCGCCGGCGGTAGCGTCCATCTCGGCGCGGCGGCTCTGTGGGCGGCCGGGTCTTCGCCGGAAGCCAGCTTCTGCTTCAGCTGGCGGAGCTAACGAGGTGGATCTGTGGAGTTCCAACAACTGGTGACTTTTCAGCGGGTGGCTACCGTTCTGAGCTTCACCCGTGCCGCCGCCGACTTGAACTACGCGCAGTCCAGTGTCACGAACCAGATCAGGAATCTGGAGGCGTCGCTGCAGACCGAGCTCTTCGACCGGTTGGGGAGCAAGATCCAGCTGACGGATGCCGGCCAGCGGTTGCTGCTGCACGCTGAGCGGCTGCTGGCGCTCGCTGATGAGGCGCGGGCTGACGTCGCGGGACCGGCCGAGCCGTCCGGGACGCTCACCATCGGCACGATGGAGAGCATCACGTCCTACCGGCTGCCGCCGCTGCTGGAGCTGTTCCACTACCGCTACCCCGCGGTGCATCTGGCGCTGCGGCCGAGCCTTTGCGCCGACACCTGCCGGGCCCTGCGCCAGGGGACCTTCGACGTCGGCTTCCTCATGGAGCCCGACACCGGGCACGCCGGGCTGGATTCGGTCGTGCTGTCCAAAGAGCGCCTTGTGCTGGTCGCCGCGCCCTCCTTCCCCCTGGCATCCGCGCCCACGGTCACGATCGAGGCGCTGCGCAAGGTCCCGGTCCTCGCGACCGAATCAGGGTGCTCCTATCGCGACCTGTTCGAGATCGAGCTGACCGCCGAGCAGCTCACGCCCGCCTCGTTCCTGGAGTTCGGCACGATCGAGGCCATCAAGCGCGGCGTGATCGCCGGCCTCGGCGTCAGTCTGCTGCCGGAGATCACGGTTGCGGACGAGATCGCCTCCGGTTCGCTGACCGTCCTGCCCTGGACGCCGCCCTTCGAGGTGGTCATCCAGCTGGCGTGGCGGCGCGGCAAGCGGCTGTCGCGGGAGCTGCAGCTGTTCATCGATCAGACGATCCGCCTGGTGCGCGAGGAATCCCCGGCGTCCTGAGCACCAAAAACGCCCGCGGGCGCCGCCCCCATCCGGGGTGGCGCCCAAGGGCGTTGACTGGCTGTATCAGTACTCAGTGATGCACCCGGCGGTTCCCCTCCGTCGCGCGGTACCGGATGGTCCACTGGCTCCGCCGCACGTAAGTCCGCTGCAGCCAGCGGTCCTCACCGTCGTACCGAGCCGTGAACTGCGACCGAGCGTGCAGCCCCTTGCGGTTGTTGATCAGCAGCGCCTGCCCCGGCCGCAGGAACACCTGGTGCGACACCTCGCGGCACGCCGCCTGCAGCCGGTCCAGCACCGTCTGCGCCCCCGAGGTCATCGCACGCACCCCGTTCGCGGAGACCGCTATCTCCGGGAACTCCTGCGGCCCGCTGAGGATCGGCACCGGATCGGACAGCACCTCGCCGCCGCCGGCGACGTCGCGCACGTAGCTCCCCGGCGCGTTCAAGCGGAACAGCGGGCTGCGCAGGATCTCCAGCGCCTGGTCGTCCAGCGCCGCGACGATGTCCCGCGCGTCGGCGTAGTACGTCGCCGCGATGCCCTCGTGGTCGGCGCGCAGGCAGCTCAGCACCAGGAAGTCGGGGTTGCTGACGTCGTAGCGGCCGATGGAGTCGTGCACGATGTCGTTGTGGAAGTTCAGGAAGACCGTCGAACCCTGATTCGTCTGCGTCTTCGCGCCGCCGGGGACCGGCACCACGTCGTGCACCAGCTGACCCTGCTTTTCCGTCAGGAAGCCCACCGGCTCGCCCAGCAGTCCGGACAGGCCCAGCAGCACGCCCTCGGCCACGTAGCTCGGCTTGCCGACGCTCGGCCCGCCGTCGCCGGGGGTCGGCGGCACGACGGCATCGACCGGCAGGTTGCGCACGTACCCGACGCCGGGGGTGTCCGAGTGGCGGCCGAAGTCCAGGATCTGCTGCAGCACCTCGACCGGCAGCGTGGCGAAGATCTGGTGGAAGCGGGCCATCGCCCAGTCGATCCGCGCCGTGGGTTCGGGCATCGCGGCCAGCTGCGTGCCCATCGCATCGCGGGCGGCGTCGGGGATCACGATGTCGGCCAGCGTCGCGGGGTTGGCGATCCGGGAGGCGGTCAGAACGGTCATGGTGAAACTCCTATGCGAGATGAAAGTTGTTTGTGTGGAACGGTGTGCAGGGTCTTGTAGAGAAGTACTCCGGGTTCGAATTCTCAGACAGTCAGCAGCTCCGGCGTCCGCGCGTACAGCGCGTCGTGAATCCGCTGCGCCACCTCGACCGCCTCGGCCACATCGGCGACGATCGTGGTGATGACCTGGCTCCCGGACACCTCGGCGACCGGAATCCCCGCCGGGTGGTACGGCGGCAGCGCGTGGCGCTGGCCGAACCCCTCCAGGTCCAGGTAGCCGTTGGTCAGCGCGACGTGCGCGCCGGTCTCCAGCCGCACCGAGTCCAGTCCTTGGGCGTGGAACGTGCTGTGCGCGATGTCCGCCGCGCCGGCGTCCTCGAACTCCAGGACCACCGACTTCTTGTTCACCACCACCGCCGAGGCCGCGGAGCCGTGGGCGCCGATCGTCGTCCCGCTCGGGAAGGGAGCCTTGTTGAGCCGGCAGACGATGGTGATGCCGTGCTGCTTGGCCAGCCGCACCGCGTGCCGGTGCAGGACCTTCGCGCCGTGCAGCGACATCAGGGCCGCGCTGTCGTAGGAGATCTCCGACAGCAGCCGGGTCCCGGTGACCGCGTTGGGGTCGCAGCTGTAGACGCCGTCGACGTCGGAGTGGATCTCGACCTCGGAGACCCCGAGCGTCGCGGCCACGATCAGCGCCGACAGGTCCGAGCTGTTCTTGCCCAGCCAGGTCGGGCGTCCGGTGGCGTCCACGGCCTGGCCGCCGGGGATCACCACGACGTCGTGCTCGGCCAGCGCGGCGGTCAGCGGCGCGGGGTCCGCCGTCTGCAGCCGGGCCCACATGAACGTGCTGTCGGTGGTGAAGCCCAGCTCGTGGCCGGCCAGCACCGTGGCCCGCAGGCCCGCCTCGTGCAGCGCTGCGGCGAGCAGGTGCGCGCTGATCGTGTCGGCCAGCGTGAGCAGGCCCGCCGTGCTGGCGTCCGCCGGGTGCGGGTTGACCCCGGTCAGCCGCTCCCGCAGCGATTCGGTCTCGCCCGGCATGGCGCTGACGACGACGGCCAGCCGGCGGTTCTCGGCCTGCACCCGCTGGGCCAGGGCGACGGCGATGTCCTGATACGCCGCCAGGGTGGCGAAGCTGGATCCGCCGAACTTCAGTACTGCTGTGGTAGGCGTCCCGTCCTGGGACACAGTGGGCTGATTCACACCACACCTCGATCGGTCAGTGCCTCGGCGATCTGCAGGGCGTTCAGGGCGGCGCCTATGCGGACGTTGTCGGCGACGATCCACAGCCAGAAGCCGCGGGGGTTGTGCGGCGCGACGCGGATCCGGCCGACGTGGACGTGGTTCGGGTCGCCGGCGGTGCGCGGCGTGGGGAAGGCGCCGTGGGCGTCCTTGTCGTGCACCGTCACCTCGGGCAGCTCGGTCAGCAGCCGCACCAGCTCCTCGCGGTCGACCACGTTCTGGCACTCGATCCAGGCGGCCTCGGAGTGGCTGTTGATCACGGGCACCCGGACGCACGTGGTGGTGACGTCCAGATGCGGCAGGCCCAGGATCTTGCGCGATTCCTGGAGCATCTTCTGCTCCTCGAAGGTGAACCCGCTCTCCAGCATCCGGTCGATGCTCGGGATCACGTTGAACGACAGCGAGGGGTGGAACCGCTCGGAGGGACCGGGGTCGTCAGGGTCCTGCAACGTGGCGCGGGTGGCCTCGTGCAGCTCCGTGATGCCGCCGTTGCCCTGGCCGGAAGCCGCCTGGTAGGTGCTCACGACCGCCTGCCGGATGCCCCAGCGCCGCTCCACCGTCTGCAGCAGCCGCACCAGCGGGATGGTCGAGCAGTTCGGGTTGGCGATGATGCCGCTGACCGGTCGCTTGTCCAGCTCGTGGGCGTTGACCTGCGGGACCACCAGGGGAGTGTCCGGGTCCATCCGGAAGGCGCTGGTGTTGTCGATGACCAGGGCGCCCTGCTCGACGGCGGCCGGCGCGTACTTCTCGCTGATCGAGCCGCCGGCGGAGAAGAAGGCCAGGTCCACGTTCGAGAAGTCGAAGCCTTCCAGGTCCTCGACCACGTACTCGCGGCCTTCGACGGTCAGGGTCCGGCCGGCCGACCGCGCCGAGGCCACCAGGTGGACCTCGCGGTAGCGGAAGCCGCGGTCCTCGATCAGCCCGGCCAGGGTGGTCCCGACCACGCCGGTCGCGCCGACGATGGCGATGCGGGGAGCTGTGGGATCGGTGACGAGAGTCATCGGGTGCCTCCGGTGGAAGTAGCCGGGACCAGCTGGGCGGTCTTGGTTTCGGGGACGGACGGGGTCTGCTCGGCGGGGGTCCGGCGGCGCGGCGGGCCGAAACGCCAGCCGAGGTTCACGCCCAGGCTCGCCGTGACGATCAGCGGGATGCCCAGCGCCTGGACCACCGAGACGTGGTGGCCGAAGACCAGCCAGTCCATGACCATCGCCATCGCCGGGTAGATGAAGGCCAGCACCGCGATCTTCGGGGTGGGCAGCTTCTGGTAGGCGGAGTACATCAGCACGTACATCACGCCGGTGTGGATCAGGCCGATGCCGACCAGCCAGCCCCAGCGGGCGCCGAGGTCCGCGGTCTGCCCGACGGCGGCGAAGGGCAGCAGCAGCGGGATGCCCAGCAGGACCTGGACCAGGGCGATCAGGTGCGGACGGACGCCGGAGACGCGCTTGGTGATGACCGTGGACAGGGCGTAGAAGACCGCGGCGAGCAGCGCCTGCCCCAGCCCGACCAGATAGGTGCTGTCCCCGCTGAGGTCGGAGGCACTCACCCCGGCGACCAGGATCAGCCCGGTGAAGGCCACGACCAGCCATCCGACCTTGCTGGCGGTGAGCTTGTCCCGGAAGAGCACGGCGCCCAGCAGGACGACGTAGAACGGCTGCGTGTGGTAGACGACCGTGGCCACCGAGATCGAGGTCTTGGTGTAGGAGGAGAACAGCAGCACCCAGTTGAAGACGATGAACACGCCGCCGAGCGCCGTCAGGCCCAGCTTCTTGGCGGTGAACCCGTGGTTCTTGAAGTAGCCGCGGGCCAGGCAGTACGAACCCAGCGCGATCGCCCCGAAGACGCAGCGGAAGAACACGACGTTGAACGGCGAGGCACCGGACTCCACGACGAAGACGCCGATCGTGCCGGACAGGATCATCGCGAAGGTGAGCTCGAAGGCTCCCTTCCTTTCCAACTCGGCGGGAGGTGCGGTGGGCTGTGACATGGGAAGCTCCTTGTGGTGGGTCTTGTTCTGAGGTCTGTGTTTGTTGTGAGGTCTGTTTCGTTCTTCGGTGGTTCGTTGATTCAGGCCACTGAGTCAGACGTCTGAGTCAGTGCAGCGGCATGGGGTAGTGCAGCCCGCCCTCCGTCCACAGCGCGTTCAACCCGCGCGGGACGTCCAGACCGGACGCCGGTCCGAGGTTGCGGGCGTAGACGTCGCCGTAGGTACCGACCGCGTCGAGCACCCGGGCCGCCCAGTTCTCGTCGAGGCCGAGCGCCGGACCGTGCCGGCCCGCGTCGCGCGCCGCCTCGGCGGGGTCCTCGGCGTGTTCGGCGGCGATGAGGAACTGCAGCACCCAGCGGCACAACCGGAACCACTCGGCGTCGTCGTCGCGGACGGCCATGGCCATCGGCTCGCGGGAGATCGTGGTGTCCAGGATCCGGTGCTCGCCCGGGTCGTCCAGCGCGGCACGTTCGCCGGCCAGCGCGACGCAGTCCAGCACATAGGCGGCGCAGTCCCCGGAGGCGTAACCGGCCAGGGCGTCGGCCGGGGTCGGGTAGGCGATCGGCGTCACCGCCAGGCCGCGCGAGCCGAACCACGCCGCGAGGTTCGCCGCGCTGGTGGTACCGGCCTGCGTCGCCACCTGGCGCCCGGCCAACTGCGCCGGGTCGGTGATGCCGTCGGACGCCCGGACCAGGAAGCCCTCGCCGTCGTAACACGTCACTCCGGCGAACAGCACGCCTGCCGTCTCACGGCCCAGCGTCCAGGTCAGGTTCGAGACCACCAGGTCCGCCTCGCCGGCGACCAGCCGGTCCAGCCGCGCCGCGGGCTCGGTGGACAGCCAGCTGACCGCCTCCCCGTCACCGATCGCCGCGGCGGCGACCGCTCGCGCCATGTCGGTGTCCAGGCCGCGCCAGACGCCGGCGGCGTCAGGGCTGGACAGTCCGCGGATGCCGCGGCTGACCACGGCGCGGACGGTCCCGGTGGCGCGGGCGGCGGCCAGCGTGGAGCCGGCGCTGGTGCTGCTGCTGGTGCTTGGGCCGGCGCTGATGCCGGCAAGCGTCGCGGTACTCATCGCAGTCCCTTGAGGTGGCCGCCGACCAGCTGCTCGCGGTCGAAGCGGCGCTCGTTGTAGCCGAGCATGTCGATCAGGCCGAAGGCGGAGGTCTTCGACGTGCGCTCGCCGCCGACCAACGCCCGCAGCGGCATCGCGCCCGGGTCGGACCAGCGCAGCCGGCCGCGCGAGTCGATGTCGGCGCGCGAGCGGTTGGCGTTGTCGACGTGCAGGCAGTAGGGGACGTCCAGATGGCCGCGGGCGAACGCGGTCACCAGCGCCGAGCCGACGGTGTCGCCGTACTCCAGGGTGGTGTCGATGAGCATGCGGGCTTCCTCGTAGATTCCGGTGTCGGAGAAGGGCGCCGGCGCTCCGCCGAACTTCCCCGCCTCGTCCTCGGCGACGGCGGCTGAGAACTCCAGCGCGTCGACGTTCTCTGCGATGGTCGGGATCCGGTGCGCCTCGGCGGGCGTCTTGACGATCAGCCGCTCGGTGCCGCTGCGGACCGCGAGCCGGACGCTGTCTTCCAGAATCCGGAACGCACCCACCGCGGTCCGCGGGAAGACGCCCATATAGGTGTAGAGAACGACGTGCCAGTCCATGCCGCCGAGCCGTTCGCCGGCCAGCCGGCGCAACGCGGCGAGGGCTTCCAGGTCCTGCTCGGGGTGCGTCTGCTGCGCGTAGCTGACCGAGATGCTCTGCAAGCCGTGCTCGCGGAAGAACATCCCCTCCAGCACGCTCAGCGCGATCAGCAGGCTCGGCGGGCACATCTGGCCGAGCATGCAGCCGCCGAAGCTCTCCAGGTGCATCGGCTCGGGACGGTCGGCCAGCAGCCGGCAGCACTCGGCCCACGCCGCGACCGCTCGGGCCAGCGGGACGCGGCTGTAAGGCAGGCAGTAGGAGACCGGACCGCCTTCGGTGGCATCCGCCCCGACCTCCACCAGAGCCTGGAAGAGCTCGTAGGGCAGCGCGGACCCGTGCCGGAACTGGACCGGGAACTGCTCGCCGGACACTCCGGCCAGCAGGCGCCGGGTCTGCTCGGCGCCGTGGGCGACGACCGGGAATCCGTTGAGGTCGCTGCCGGCGGCCAGCGCGCGCCGGGCCGACTCGTGGTCGTTGACCCGCGTGTAGCTGTCCACGGTGATCGTGCCGATCGCCGTCGCGTGGCTGTCGCGGACCGCGTCCAGACCGGCGCGCATCTGGGCGATCTCACCGAATCCCATGCGCGGCTGGACGACGAGCCGTCCCTGCTGCCGCGCTTGGCTGACGAACCGTGAGAAGCGACCCCGGGGCTGCGCGGTCTGGGAAGCGGCAGTGGTCTGAGAAGAGGTGGTGCTCTGCGGGGTGACAGTGGTCTGCGGCGCTCGGGCCGCGATCGTCGGCGCGCTCATGCCGGGCTCCCGGCGGCGACGAGCTCGTGGGACACCAGGTCCGCGGCGGTCGGCACGGAGGCGGCGAGCACCGCGGTGCGCGGCTTGCTCCGGATGGAGCCGAGAAAGCTCTCGAAGGCGGCGAGTCCGGTGCTGGACTCGAAGGCGGCGTCGAATCCGTTCGCGACGAGTTCGGCGCTGTATTTGGCATTCTCGGCGCCCTTGACGCCGAGCTTTCCGCCGATCACGACTTTCATGTCGGCCAGTTCCGGAACCGCCCGGAGCTTGCGGATGAGGCGCAGTCCGTCGATGTGTCCGTGGCCGTTCACCGTGCTCACCACGACGACGTCGGGCCGGCTGCGCAGACATTCATCGATGATCACCTCGTCCGGTACACAGATGCCGAGGTTGGTCACATCACCATCCCGTTCTTCGAGAAGAAGCTGCAGGAAGACCAGATTCCACATGTGTGCGTCGGACGAGACGCTCGTGACAAGAAATCTCTTTCGGTAGGACACGCTAATGTCGGTCACTTCGGCTCCATATCCTTGGAATACCTGCACCACGAAAGTTAGAAGCCGGAACCCCATACGGTCCACGGTCCAGCAGGGCTTCGTGGCGATGACGCCCATCGGTGCGGCAGATACCCGCAGGTCATCGGTACCGCCGTCAAGATCGTGAAGCGGAGACGATCATGCCCCTGAGGGCTTGCGCGCTGTTTTCAGCACGCTGCGACGCCGCGTAAGCGCCACGCGCAGCCGAGCCGCGCGCGGTACCCGCAGTGTGTCCCGGCGGATGCGTTTGTCGCGGACGTAGCCGGTGCTCAGGGCGCCGTAGCGTCATTTCAAAGCGGCCGACTGTCTCCTGCCGAAGGATCCCGATGAGCCTGCCCGACGTGTTCGATCCCGACATCCTCGCCCTGCCGCTGTACGACGACGCCCACCGCGCCCTCGCCGGCGACATCGGGCGCTGGTGCGCCGGGCGGGCCGAGGCGTGGGCGACTCTGGACGCCGCCGAGCCGGCCGCCTCCGGGCGTGCCCTGCTCGCCGACCTCGGCGGCGCGGGCTGGCTGCGCCACCTCGACCCCGCCGAGCCCGCCTCCGATCTCAGGGCTCTGTGTCTGCGGCGGCAGGCGCTGGCGTATCACGAGGACCTGGCCGACTTCGCCTATTCGATCCAGGAACTCACCGCCGCCGCCATTACCCGCTATGGGAACGAGACGCAGCAACGCTGCTACCTTCCCGGTCTTGCCACCGGGACGACCGCCGGCGCGCTGGCTCTCTCCGAGCCCGGCGCCGGCTCCGATCTGGCAGCCGTGGCGCTCGAAGCGGTTGCCGACGGCGACGGGTTCGTCCTCAACGGCACCAAGACGTGGATCGCCCAGGGCGACATCGCAGATGTCTGCGTCGTCCTGGCACGCACCGGGGACGGACCCGGACCGCTGGGTCTGACCGCCTTCCTCGTCGAGAGCAGCGTGCCCGGTTTCAAAGCCGAGCCGATCGGCGCGATCGCTCCGCGCTCGTGGGCGCAGCTGGACTTCACCGACGTCCGCGTGGGCGGCGAGGCGGTGCTCGGCGAGCGCGGCCAGGGCTTCGTGGTTGCGTTGGACATCCTCGAACGCGCACGGGCGACCGTGGCCGCCGCCGCGATCGGCTTTGCCAGGCGGGCTTTCCGGCTCGCTCTGGAGCACGCGCGCACGCGCAAGGTCTACGGCGGACGGCTTGCAGACCTGCAGCTGGTGAAGTCCTCGCTGGCGCGGATGGACGTCAAGCTCTCCGCCGCCTCACTGCTGACCGCCCGCGCCGCGTGGGCGATCGACGGCGATCTGGACCACGCCAAGCACTCCTCGATCGCCAAGCTCCACAGCACCGAGGCCGCCGGCGAGATCGTCGACGGCGCCGTCCAGATCTTCGGCGCCGCCGGCCTCGTCGCGGGCAGCACCGTGGAGCGCCTGTACCGCCAGATCCGTTCCCTGCGGATCTATGAGGGAGCCTCCGAGGTGATCGAGATGACGATCGCCGACGCGCTCTAGAACTCTCCGAACTCCCTGAAAGTCCGAGCTCGCACGTTCGTTGAAAGGAGTTGACGTGGGACCTGTACCGAAGTCAGTGCCGAAGTCAATGACGGCTTCCGGTTCCACCGAGCAGACGCCTCACCTTCGGCTCGCCGGCATCGGCGCGGGCCCGGCCAACCTGGCCCTGGCCGCCCTGCTGCACGGCGACCGCGGGCAGCCGAACCTCTTCTTCGACCGCAAGCCGTCCTTCACCTGGCACGACGACCAGCTCATCACCGGCGCCACGCTGCAGGTCTCGATCTTCAAGGACCTGGTCAGCCTGTCCGACCCGACCAACCGGTTCTCGTTCATGTCCTACCTGCACGAGCACGGCCGGATGTACCACTTCCTGAACGCGCAGTTCGCCGCGGTACCGCGCACCGAGTTCCGCAACTACCTGGCGTGGGCGGCGCAGACCAACGAGAACGTGGTCTTCTCCGAGAGCGTGCAGCACGTGGAGTTCGTCAACGACGTCTTCCGGGTCACCACCGACCGCCGCCAGGTCACCGCCGACAACATCGCGGTGGGCGTCGGGACCGTGCCCTGGGTTCCCGATCTGGCCGTCCCGCACCTGGGCACCGGCCACTTCCACGTCAGCCAGTTCCTGCGGTACGCCGGCCAGCTCGCGGGCAAGCGCGTCGCGGTGGTCGGCGGCGGCCAGTCCGGCGCCGAGGCGTTCCTGGACCTGATCTCCCGCTCCCCGGGCGACCGCCCGGCGTGCGTCTCCTGGGTCTCCCGGCGCCGCAACTACTTCCCGATCGACGACTCGACGTTCACCAACGACTTCTACATGCCGGAGTACTCCGACTACTTCTACCGGCTCTCCGAGGAGAAGCGCGCCGAGCTGAACTCCGCACACCTGCTCAGCTCCGACGGCATCTCCGAGTCGACCCTGCGCGCGATCTACCAAGGGCTGTACCGGCTGCAGTTCGTCGAGCACGACGAGCACCGCTTCGGACTCCTGCCGAACCGGACCGTCGTGGCCGCCGACCGCACGTCGAACGGCATCTTCGAACTGATGCTGCGCCACAACGACGAGTCCGGGCAGAGCCAGATCCTCCCGGTGGACGCCGTGGTCTGGGCGACGGGCTTCCGTCCGGCGCCCAAGACGTTCCTGGAGCCGCTGCTGAGCCACATCGAGACCGCGAACGGCGAGGTCCGCGTCGACGAGGACTTCGCGGTCACCTGGGACGGACCGCCGGACCGGAACATCTTCATGCAGAACGCGGTGCGCGGCCAGCGCGGTCTGCCGGACGTGAACCTGAGCCTGAACGCCTGGCGCGCCCAGCGGATCGCCGACCGGCTGCGCGGCAACAACTCCCCGGAGATGGCGATGTCGTTCATCGACTGGTCGGCCAAGAGCGGGCGGGGCTGACCATGGCGACGGGCACATCATCAGATGCAGACGCGGACGCACAGCCCGACACCGTCGATCTCGCGATCGTCGGCGGGGGAGTCATCGGCGCCCTCATCGCGTATGAGGCGATCGCCGCCGACCCCGACCTGTCCGTCGTGATCCTGGAGCGCGGACTGGTCGGCCAAGGCGCGTCGTCGCGCTCGGCCGGCGTCCACTTCCCGCGCGGCGCGACCGCGCGGGTCAGGGCCCTGACCGAGCACTCGCACCTGGCCTGGCAGCAGCTGGCCGGCGAGCACGGCCTGCCGATCCGGGAAGTGGACGCGACGGTCGTCTCCGCCGGCGACCCCTTCGCGATCTCCACCACGTATCTGCGCCTCGGCGTCCAGAGCACTCCGGCCGACCTGCCCGCCGGCTGGTCGGCGCCGCCGGACGCGCGCAGCTGGCCGCTCTACGGATGTCAGCACGCTGACGTCCAGCAGGTCGCCGCGCGCATCATCGCCGGACTGCGCGGCCGGGTGCGGGTCCTGGAAGGAACCGAGGTCACCGAGCTGTCCTCGGGCAGCACGCATCGGCTGACGCTGAGCCAGGGTCAGCAGATCCACGCCGACCGGGTCGTCCTCGCGCCCGGGCCGTGGATCGGCCATCCCGCCTGGGCCGACCTGCTCGCCCCGCTCGGCTTGCGGGTCAAGAAGATCGTCGCTGCGCACATCGAATCCACGCCCGCGCCCGGCGACCCGATGACCGTCCTGCACGACGAGGACGCCTTCCTGCTGCCGCTCCCCGAACGCGGTCACTTCCTGTTCAGCTACACCTGCGACCGCTGGGACGTCAGTCCCGACGACGCCGGTCTGGTCCTGGAACCGTCAGACCTCGACGACGCCCGCGCCGTCCTGGGCCGGTACGCGCCCCACCTGGCGGCTTCGTGCACCTCGGGCCGTGTCTTCTGCGACGCCTACAGCCCGCACCGCGAGCCGGTCGTCGCCGAGCTGCGGCCCGGCCTGGTCTTCGCCGGAGCCGCCGGCGGTTCCGGCTACCGCCTGGCGCCCGCCATCGCCGCCGAGACCGTCGCCGCGCTGGACCTCGCCCCGACCCGAGTTCTCTCCGAGCCACTGCAGAGGCAGGCATGATCCTCAACACCTACAACGAATCCGAGCTGTTCGCAGCCTTCGGCATCGAGATGTCCGCCGTCGAGGGCATCGGCGTCGGTGCCGGCTGGGGACGGATCGCGCCCGGGTCGGCCACGGTCAGCCACGGACACGACGAGACCGAGTTCTTCGTCATCGTCGCCGGCGTCGGGGAGCTGGCCCTGGACGGCCGGGCGCACGCGGTCCAGCCCGGCACCGTGGTCCTGTGCGAGCCGTTCGAGGCGCACACCATCACCAACATCGGTGACAGCGACCTGATCTTCTTCACGCAGTACTGGCGCGACTCGGCGCGGGCCCGCTCCTCGGCGCTCTCGCGCGTCCGGCCGAACCTCACCGAGCGCCCGCAGTTCGTGTTCTCCACTCCTCCCACGCCCAACGGCGACCTCCACCTCGGCCACCTGTCCGGTCCGTATCTGGGTGCTGACGTCTACGTCCGCTACCAGCGCCTGCTCGGCAACCGTGCCTGGCACCTCACCGGCAGCGACGACTACCAGAGCTACGTCACGGCCGTGGCCGCGAAGGACGGCGTGACGCCCGCCGAAGCCGCCGCGCACTACAGCGCCGAGATCGCCGCGACGCTGAAGGCGATGGACATCGACGTCGACGAGTACTACGTCACCAGCGTCGCCGAGGGCTATCCCGAAGGACTCCAGGGCTACTTCTCACGGCTGGTCGACTCCGGGCACGTCAGCCCCGCCTCGACGCCCGCGCTCTTCGACGCCGAGACCCACGAGTACCTCTACGAGGTGAACGTCGGCGGCAGCTGCCCGGCGTGCTTCAGCCCGGCCGGCGGCAACATCTGCGAGGAGTGCGGCGAGCCCAACCTCGTCGCAGACCTCGTCGATCCGGTCTCCGGCATCAGCGGCACCGCCCCGAAGCAGGCCGACGCCGAGCGCTACACGCTGCCGCTGCACGAGTTCGCCGACATCGTCGCCGACCACCACCGGCGCGGCCGGGTCCCGATCCGGCTGCGCGAGCTGGCCCAGCGGGTCTTCGCCCACGAGCGGCTCGACCTGCCGGTCTCGCATCCCTCCGGCTGGGGCGTGCAGCCCGCCGAGGACGACCTGGACGGCCAAGTGATCTGGGTCTGGCCGGAGATGAGCTACGGCTTCCTGCACGGCATCGAGCGCCTCGGCGCCGAGCTGGGGGAGCTCTGGTCGAGCCGGGAGCCTTCGCGCGACTGGAAGATCGTCCACTTCTTCGGCTACGACAACAGCTTCTACCACTCGATCCTGTACCCGGTCCTGTACCGGCTGGCCCACCCCGAGTGGAACCCGGACATCGACTACCACGTCAACGAGTTCTACCTGCTGGAGGGCCAGAAGTTCTCGACCAGCCGCCGGCACGCGATCTGGGGCAAGGAGATCCTCAACCCCGGCACGGTCGACGCGGTCCGCTACTACCTGTCCAGCACGCGTCCCGAGGGCGAGCGCACCGACTTCCGGCGCGCCGAGTTCGACCGCGCGTGCGCCGAGACCCTCGTCGGCGGCTGGGAGCAATGGCTGCACGATCTGGGCGCCCGCCTGGACGCCGGCTTCGGCGGCACCGTCCCCGATGCCGGGACCTGGACCAGCGAGCAGACCGCCTTCCTGGCCCGGCTCTCGCTGCGGCTGGACGAGATCACCGCCGCGCTCAACCCCGAGGGCTTCTCGCTGCGGTCCGCCGCGCAGGTGCTCGACGCCATCGTCGGCGACGCGCGCGCCTTCTCCCGTCAGCAGTCCGCGCTGGCCGGGATCGACCGCTGGAACTCCGAGGCGCGCACCGCGATCGCGCTGGAGCTGGCCGCGGCGCGGCTGCTGGCCGCCGCCTCGGCGCCGCTGATGCCGCGCTTCTCGGCGAAGCTCGCCGCCGCGCTCGGCATCCCGGCGATCACCAGCTGGCCGGACGCCGCGGACCTGGTCGAGCCGGGCAGTCGCAATACCCTGTCGGACACCCGCTTCTTCGGCGTGGACGGCAGCAATGGCTGACTCGATCATCAACCGCATCGTCGCCGACCGGCCCGCCGGCGAGGGCACGCTCACCGTCACGGGCCTCGGCCACCGCACCACGTTGCCGCTGGCCGAGTTCCACGACCGGGCCCGGACCGTTGCGGGGGTGCTGCGCAGCCGCGGGATCGGCGCCGGCGACCGCGTGGGCATCCTGGCGGCCAACCGGCTGGAATGGGCGCTGCTCGACGTCGCGTGCCTCATGATCAAGGCGCAGACCGCGGGGTTCGAGCCCGGCAAGTTCAGTCCCGACGCCGACCTGATCGAGGGTTACGACCTCGACCTGCTCTACACCGACGTCCCGCTGCCCGACGACGCGCCGCGCCAAGTGCTGCCGATCTCGACCATCGCCGGCGACGTCGAGAACGGCGTCGAGCCAGACGCCGCCGACTTCGAGCCGGCGGTATGGAGTCCTACCGACTGCACCACGGTCAAGTTCACTTCCGGCTCTACGGGAATCCCCAAGGGACTCGAAGCCACCGTCGGCAGCATCGACTCCTCCCTGCACGCGGTGCAGAGCCTGTTCGACCACCAGCCGGGCGACAACATCCTCACCTTCCTGCCGCTCTCGCTCCTGCAGCAGCGCTACTGGCTCTACTCGGCGCTGTACTGGGGACACGACATCACCATCACGACCTACCAGTCCGTGTACGCGGTGATGTCGACGATCCGCCCGACGGTCGTCATGGGCGTTCCCGCCTTCTTCGACACCGCCAAGCGGCACTTGGAAGACCGGCTCGCCGACGGCATCGAGCCGGAGAAGGCAGCCCACGAACTCTTCGGCGACCGCGTCCGCTACCTGTGGACGGGATCGGCGCCCGCCGACCCGGCGACGCTCAGGTTCTTCGACGAGATCGGGCTCCCCATCTTCGAGGGCTACGGCCTCAACGAAACCTGTATCACCACCAAGAACCACCCCGGCGCGCACCGCGTCGGCAGCGTCGGCAAGCCGTTGCCCGGCAAGGAGATCCTCATCGACGCCGAGGGTGTGGTCTGCGTCCGCAGCGACCACCCGGTCAACACCGCCTACACCTACGCCGCCGCCGGCGACAGCGCGCGGATGTTCAAGCCCGGCGGCGTGGTCCGCACCGGGGACCTGGGGCGCCTGGACGAAGACGGCTTCCTGTACATCCTCGGGCGCGCCGACGACGTCATCGTCCTGGACAACGCCAAGAAGATCATCGTCCGGCCGATCGAGACCCGCTTCCGCGACACCGGCGCGATCGCCGAATGCGTCCTGTACCACCCGAGCCCGGCCGGACTGGTCGCCGTCGTCTCCCCGCACCCCGGCCCGATCGACACCGCCGCGATCGCCGAGGCGCTCGAGAAGGTCAACGCCGCCTCCGAACGCGACGAGCGCATCTGCCGCGTCATCGTCGCCGCCGAGCCGTTCACGATCGAGAACGGGCTCCTGACCTCCCAGTTCAAGCCGATCCGCGGCCGGATCGCCGACCGCCACCGCGCCCTCATCGACGACCCGAAGGTAGGCATCCATGCCCGCTGACCTCGACACCCTGGCCCGCGAACAGCTGTCCCGGGTCCTGCGTGACCACCCCGACCCCGAGGTCCTCGACCTGAACGAGGACCTGGTGAACACCTACGGGATCACCTCGCTGAACAAGGTCCTGTTCCTGACCTCGCTGTGCAAGGCGGCGGACGTCGGCTTGGACAACTTCACCGAGGACGACCTGGCCGGCATGCGCACCCTGGGCAACGTCGTCGGCGCCCTGGCGCCGCACGCCGCGCAGAAGGGATGACACCGTGAGCCACGCGCCGTGGAATCAGAGTGCTTCCACGCTCCTGGAGAACGAGTATGTCGAACTCCACCCGGTCTCCGAAGCCGACCGCGAACCGTTGCGGCGTATCGCTTTCGACGACCGGATCTGGAAGTACTTCGTCTCCCGGGTCCAGGACGACGCGGACTTCGCAGCGTTCTTCGACACCATGCTCGCCGACCAGAGCAGCGGCAAGCGAGCGTGCTACGTCGTCGTGGACAAGGGGACCGGCGAGGTCGCCGGGAGCTCCAGCTACGGCAACCTGTCCGAAGCCGACCGGCGGCTGGAGATCGGCTGGTCCTGGCTCGGCGTCGACTACCAGGGCAAGGGCGTGAACCGGTGGGTCAAGTACCTGCTGCTGCAGCACGCCTTCGACGTCCTGGAAGCCGAGCGCGTCGAGTTCAAGACCGACGTCCTCAACGCTCAAGCGCGTGCCGGGCTGCGCAACGTCGGCGCCTTCGAGGAAGGCGTCCTGCGCAGCTTCAACCCCATGCCCGAGGGCAGGCGGCGCGACGCCATCTACTATTCGGTGCTCCGCGCCGAATGGCCCACGGTCCAGGAGCAGCTGCGCCGACTCGGCAAGGCTGTCAATCCATGCGCGTGACCAGCGTGCAGTCCTTGGAGCTGACCGGTTCGCCGCACGCCCGCGGGTACACCCACGGGCGTGCGGCGGGTGGGCGGCTGCGGGCCTTCCTGGACGACTCGCTGGCGCGCCTGGGCCACCTCGCCGACCGGCCGCTGGATCTGGACGCGCTGCGCCCGGCGATCGCCGACCACCGCGATGTCGTCGTCAAAGCTCTGCCGGAGCTCGCCGAGGAGATCGACGCTCTGGCCGACGGCGCCGGCATCGAGCGCGACGCCGCCTGGCTGTTGCAGCTGCGCCGCGAAGTCCTCGGCTACAGCCGGGTCACCGGCGGGGACTGCACGACCTACGCCTCGGTGCGCGACCGTCCGGTGCTGGCCCAGACTGTCGACCTGAACGGGAATCTCGACGATCAGATCGCCGTCCTGAGCGTCACCGGACCACGGCATCGCTCGCTCGTGCTCAGTTTCGGCGGGCTGTTGGGCTACCTCGGGGTCAACGACGCCGGCCTCGCGGTCGGCTTGAACCTCGTGCTTGGCGGCGAGTGGGAGCCGGGAGTTCCGCCGTACTTGGCGATTCGGCACGTGCTGGACACCGCCGACAGCGTTGATCAGGCTATTGAGATCTTGGGTGAGCTGCCGCTGGCCAGTTCGCGATCCTTCATGATCTGCGGGCAGGACCGAGTGGTCTGCGTCGAAGCCCTCGGGACACAGCGCCGCCTCCTCGAAGGCGAGGAGCTGATGCACACCAACCACTTCCTGGATCCGGACTTCGCCGAGCGCGACGAGATCAACGTCTTCGCCAAGAACTCCTCGCGGCGACGGCTGGAGACGGTTCGCCAGGCGGGCATCCCGGCCGCGGACGACGTCGTGGGCCACCACCGGCTGCTCTCGACGCCGCCGATCCTCGTGGCGGACAACGGCGACATCCGCAGGGAGCGGACCGTCGCGGCCGTGGTGATGCGTCCGGATATCAGAGAGCTGAATCTGTGGCCGGGGGATCCGTCCGTCACAGATCAGCATGCTTATGCATTGTCGGAAAGGGGAGCTTGAATGCCGCTTGATCCCATCATAGAGCGGGTCAGGGACTATCGCGTGGAGACTGGATTCACGCCGCTCTACACCATGACGATCGAAGAAGCCCGTAAAGCGGACGCCGAAACCGAGGCCACGGCGTGGACTTGGCACGAGCATCCCGACGAGATCTTCGACGTGACCATTCCGGGCCCGGCCGGCGGCCAGCAGCTGCGGGTCTATCGTCCGCACAGCGAGACCCCGCTGCCGGTGCTGATGTATTTCTTCGGCGGCGGCTGGGTCGTGGGCTCCTTGGAGACCTCGGACGCGATCTGCCGAGCGCTGGCGGCCATGACTCCCTGCACCGTTGTCTCCGCCGGATATCGGCTGGCGCCCGAGCACCCCTTCCCGGCAGCCGTCGACGACTGCTACGCGGCTGTGAAGTGGGTCGCGGAGCACGCCGACCAGCTCGGCGCCGACGGTTCGCGCATGGCGGTTGGCGGCGACAGCTCCGGGGGCAACCTGGCCGCGGCGATGACGTTGATGGCCAAGGACGACGACGAAGGACCGGCAATCGCCGCGCAGGTACTCGTCTATCCGCCGTTCCGTGCCTATGCCGACACGAAGTCCATGCGGGAGAACAAGGACCCGATGTTCTTCAACGCGTATTCGTCGGAATGGTTCTGGGACGTGTACCTCGCTGACCGTGCCGCCGGTGAGTCCCCGTTGGCCTCGCCGCTCAATGCCGCCGACCACAGCGAACTTCCGGCGGCGCTGGTGATGACCGCTGAATACTGCCCGCTCAGCGATGAGGGCCAGGACTACGTGGACGTGCTCTTCCGCGCCGGTGTGCCGGTGGAGCACCACCACTACAAAGACCTGACGCACGGGTTTCTGGCGTTGTCCTCGATCCTCGAAACCGCCAGGGACGCGATGGGCTTGATCGCTGACTTCCTGCGCCGGCGATTGGCGTGACATGAATCTGAATCAGACCACTGGTGTCTTCGTGCGCGCGCCGCGATATGTGCTCGGCGAGATCACCAGGAAGCACGACGAGATCGACGGGTTCGCCGAGTTCGTCGACGAAGCCCGGATGGTGCCCGACGCCGACCTGTGGGGGTGGGGCGAGGTGCACCAGACGGCTTTGACGACCGCCGAACTCGCGGTGGAAGCCGGGAGTCGAACGCTGGCGGCAGCCGCCGTCGAGCCCGGCGAGGTCGACGCGCTGGTGCTGTGCTCCACGCGGTTCCCCGCCGAGATCGCTCAGCACGGCGAGCTGATCGCCACGGTGCTGCGAGGGCTGGAGCTGGGACCCGTCCCGGTCACCGGCGTCACGCTGAACCGCTGCGCGAACCTGCTCGTCGGACTGCGCGTCGCCGCCGCGATGGTCGCTGCGGGACAGCATCGGACCGTGCTGGTGATCACCACGGACCGGGTCGCCGAGGAATCGGAGCGGCTCACCGAGTTCGCGCTGTTCAGCGACGGCGCTGCCAGCTGCCTGGTTACTCAGCAGGCTGACACGGCCGGGGATTCGTACGAGTGGGTCGCCGACGCCGGCGCGCTGGATCCGGCTGCCCTGGGACGGGTCACCGAGATCAGCGCCGATCTGGCGAAGGTCGCCAACGCGCAGCTGTGCGCCGAAGCCGGCATCACCCTCGACGCGATCGACGGCTTGCTGCACAACAACATCTACCTCCCCATCGTGACGATGAAGGAGGTGCAGGCGGGCTTCTCGCTGTCCCAGTTGGACACCGCGAACATCGCCCGGGTCGGGCACTGCTTCGCTGCGGACCCGCTGATCAACCTGGCCGACCGGCGCTCGGCCGGGACCATCCGCCCCGACGGGCTGTATCTGCTGGCATCGAGCGTGTCCGGGTTCCGGGTGTGCGTCCTGCTGCGTGCCGGCGAATCACTTATCTCGTAATCCGTAAGGAGTCATCGAAGTGCAGAAGAGTCTCGAAGCGCGCCTGACCACGTTGTCACGTCTGCGGATCATGATCCGGGACGTCCTGCGGCTGCCGGAGTCCGAGGAGATCGACCACCGGACCCTGCGTGCGCTCGGCGCCGTCTCGGTGCAGGTCATAGCCCTGCAGTTCAGCATCCTCAAGGCGACGTCCGTCGATGTGGCGATGAGCGAGCTGGTCGGCGGCGCGAGCGTCGCCGAGATCGCCGAGCTGATCGACGCGCGCAGGCCGGGCGCGGGCCCGGAGTAAGAATCCGCCATCTGTGCGCGGACCGCCTCGCCGTCGGCGGGGGAGTCCGCGGGAATTGCGAGTCACGATGTCGTCCACCACGTCCGTCGAAGCGTCCGTAGAAACGCCGACTGATCCGGCTGTCTCCACCGACCCGGCTGTCTCCACCGAACCCGCCGCCTCCGCCTCCGCCGAGGCGGCGCCCACGAGGAACCCGCTCGTGTCCGTCGTGCACGACAAGGTCATGCGCGCGCCGCTGTTCTGGAGCATCGTCGGCCGGTTCCCGCTGTACCTGATCACCGTCGCGATGGTCGTCTTCACCACCTCGCGCGGGCTGAGCTATCTCTCGGTCGGCATGCTGCTGGCCGGCTACAGCCTGGGCACGGCGGTCTTCGCGCCGTTCATCGCCCGCTACGTCGACCGGTACGGACAGCCGCGCGTGCTGCTCATCACCGGCATCGTCTACCCGCTGGCGCTGATCGGCTTCGTGTCCGCCGGCTCGAAGGCACTGGCTCTGCAACTGGTGTGCACGGTCGTCGGCGGCGCCGCGATCCCGCCGATCAGCGGCTGCATCCGCTCCCTGTGGGCCGCGCCGGGGAACACCGAGCGCGTGGGCCTGTCGATCGAGGCGGTGCTGGGCGAGGTCTTCGTGATCGGTGGTCCGGTGCTGTTCAGCCTGGTGCTGTTCTTCGGCAGCGCCGGCACCGCGCTGATCATCGGCGGCGTGATGACCGGCGCCGGCGCCGTCGGCTTCGCGATGACCCCCGCCTCCCGCGCGCGCAGCGTCGTCACCGGCAAGCGCGACCCGCTCGGCGCCCTGCGCTCCGGCGGCCTGGTCCGGCTGCTGATCGTGCTCCTGATCGCGGGCATCGCCACCGGCGCCTACAACGTCGCGGTCCCCGCCTTCGTCCAGAACCACGGAGCGGCGCACAACGTCGGCCTGATCTTCGGCGTCTGGGGCGTCGGCGGCATCCTCGGCGGCCTCTGGTACGGCAGCCACACCCTCCGCCGCCCCACCGAACTCGTCTTCGCCGCCGGGCTCCTAGCCCTCACCGGCGGCTCCACCCTGGTGATGCTCGCCTGGAACACCTGGTCCCTCGGCGCCGCTCTGGTCATCCTCGGCCTGATGGAGGCCCCGATCACCGCCATCTCCTACAGCCTGGTCTCCCGCACCGCCCGCGAAGGCTACGTCACCGAAGCCTTCACCTGGGCCATCACCGTCAGCATCGGCGGCGCCGCGCTAGGCGCCCAACTCGCGGGCCTGTTGGTCAACGCCTCCGGAACCCGCGCGACCTTCTTCGCCGTGGTCGTAGTGATGCTGATCGTCTCCGCGATCGCCTTCACCTCCCGCCGCACCTTCGCCGAGCCCGCCGAGCTATGAGATCACTGATACGGGGAAGTCTGTGACCGGTCCGACGACGTCCTGGGACTGCTGGAACAGATGGACGTGGTTACCGCACTCGACCGTCGCGGAGGCGCTGGCTGCGTTGCCGTCGAACGGGTTCTGCCCGTCGAGAAACGCGAAGAGGAAGGTGGCGGTACCGTCGGTGCCGACCGGCTGGATGATGAAAGCGGCTATGCCGGGCGGCATGGCGAGAGCTTTGTCCAGCCGGTCGTCGTCTCCCATTGACACGTTGCCGGCCAGGGCGTTGGCACCGAGCCATGCCCCCTGCGGCAGCGTGTGAACTGCCACCTGGCAGGTGTTCGGATTCAGCCGGCGAGGCAGATGCCAGTGGATCGTGCCCTCGACGAAGGTGCTCGGCGTCGTCAGCCAGCCACCGTCGAAGCGCTGGATGTCGTAGAGGAACAGGTCGGCTTTCGGATCGGTGTTCCGCACCGCCTGCAACGTCACCGAGCCGGTGACCGCCGGCGGTCTGACCGCCAGAGCATGCGCGTCGACCGCGAAGCCTGAGATTCCCACAAACGCAACGACCGCAACCGCAGCTGCGGCGATCCACCCCCGACGCCCCATACCTCTCATTGTGCAGCATATGCGAAGCACCCGCCCAGCCAATCGGCTGAGCGGGTGCTTGGCGTGCGTGTCTCAGTGCACTGCGCCGGCCAACGGCTCGCCGACCATGCCCGCGGTCAGGGTCGTCCCGTCGGACTCGTCGATCAGCAGGAACGAGCCTGTCCGGCGGTGCTCGGCGTAGTCGTCGAGCGGCAGCGGCGAGGCGGTGCGCAGGCGTACGCGGCCGATGTCGTTGGCCTGCAAGGTCTGCGGTCCTGGCTCGCGTCGCAGAGTCCGGAGATCCAGCACCGAATCGATCGAGTCGACCAGTGCCTTCACCGTGGCGGTGCCGTGGCGCAGCAGTACGCGGTCGCCGGTGCGCAGCGGTTGGTCGGCGAGGTGGCAGACGGTCGCCGATACCTCGCGGGTCACGCGTGGCGCGCGCTCGGTCGCGGCGATGATGTCGCCGCGTGCGACGTCCACGTCGTCGGTGAGGCGGAGGGTCACCGACTGGCCCGCGCCGGCTGCCTCGAGGTCCTGCTCGCCGAGGCGGTCGATGGCGGCGATCGACGTGCGGCGGCCCGAGGGGAGGACCAGGACCTCGTCGCCGGGAGCGAATACTCCGGCCGTGACCTGGCCCGCGTAGCCGCGGTAGTCGCGGAAGTCAGGGCTCTGCGGTCGTAGGACGTACTGCACCGGCATTCGCGCCGCCGAGCTCGCCGGTTCGCCGTCGATGTCCACGGTCTCCAGGTGCTCCAGCAGCGTCGGGCCCGGATGCCAGTCGATGTGCTGCGAGGGCTCGACCACGTTGTCTCCGAGCAGGGCGCTGAGCAGGATCGCGGTCACCTCGGGGATGCCGAGGGCGCGGCTGTAGGAGACGAACTCGTCGGCGATCGGCGCGAAGACGTCCTCGGCGTATCCGACCAGATCCATCTTGTTGACGGCGAGCACCACGTGCGGGACGCCCAGCAGCGCGGCGACCGCGGCGTGCCGCCGGGTCTGCTCGACCACGCCGTGCCGCGCGTCCACGAGCACCACGGCCAGCTGCGCCGTCGAGGCGCCGGTGACCATGTTGCGGGTGTACTGCACGTGCCCCGGCGTGTCGGCGAGGATGAAGCGCCGCCGCGACGTCGCGAAATACCGGTACGCCACGTCGATGGTGATGCCCTGCTCGCGTTCGGCGCGCAGCCCGTCGGTCAGCAGCGCGAGGTCCGCGCCCTCCAGCCCGCGCTCGCGCGAGACTCGCTCCACGGCGTCGAGCTGGTCGGTGAAGACCTGCTTGGCGTCGTGCAGCAGCCGGCCCACGAGCGTGGACTTGCCGTCGTCGACCGAGCCGGCGGTGGCCAGTCGCAGCAGCGATCCCGGCTGCGTGAGTGATTGCGTGAGCGATTGAGTACGCGACTGCGTCAGTGATTTCGTCAGTGATGGCGTGAGCGGCTGCATCTAGAAATACCCCTCGCGCTTGCGATCCTCCATGGCGGCCTCCGACAGCTTGTCGTCGGCCCGGGTGGCGCCGCGCTCGGTCAGCGTCGAGGCGGCGATCTCCGCGATGATCTCCTGCACCGTCCCGGCGGTGGAGTCCACGGCGCCGGTGCAGGACATGTCGCCGACCGTCCGGTAGCGCACGCTGCGCTTCTCCGGCGTCTCCTCCGGCTTCGGCCCGCCCCAGTCGCCCGCGGTGAGCCACATGCCGCCGCGCCGGAAGACCTCGCGCTGGTGCGCGAAGTAGATCGAGGGCAGCTCGATCCCCTCGCGCTCGATGTACTGCCAGACGTCCAGCTCGGTGAAGTTGCTCAGCGGGAAGACGCGCACGTGCTCGCCGGGCCGGTGGCGTCCGTTGTACAGCGCCCACAACTCAGGACGCTGACGCCGCGGGTCCCATTGCCCGAACTCGTCGCGCAGCGAGAAGACCCGCTCCTTGGCCCGCGCCTTCTCCTCGTCGCGCCGTCCGCCGCCGAAGACGGCGTCGAAGCGGTGCGCGTTGATGGCGTCCAGCAGCGGCACGGTCTGCAACGGATTGCGCGTCCCGTCCGCGCGCTCGCGCAGCCGTCCGTCGTCGATGTAGTCCTGGACCCGAGCGACCTCAAGCCGCACACCGGCCTCGGCGACGGCGCGGTCGCGGAACTCCAGCACCTCCGGGAAGTTGTGCCCGGTGTCCACATGCAGCAGACCGAAGGGCACGCGCTCGGGCCAGAAAGCCTTGGCTGCCAGGTGCAGCATGACGATCGAGTCCTTGCCGCCGGAGAACAGCAGCACCGGACGCTCGAACTCGGCCGCGGCCTCACGGAAGATGTGCACCGCCTCGGACTCGAGCGCGTCGAGGTGGGACAGGCGCAGCGGACCCGAGGGGCGGCGGGTCCGAACGGTATCCACGACAGTCATCCGCGGACCCCCTCGCGCTGATCGCCGAACTCCCACGCAGCCGTCCACCCGAGGGGGATCACGCCAGACCCCGCGCCGTGAGCAGCGCCCGCACGTTGCGCACCGACTCCTCGACCGTCTGGTGCTGCGTGTGGATCCGCAGATCGGGGTCGACCGGCACTTCGTAGGGGTCGTCCGCGCCTGTCAGACCACTGATTTCGCCCGCGGCCTGCCGCGCGTAGAGGCTCTTCACATCGCGGTCGGCGCAGACCTCCACCGGCGTGGCGACATGCACTTCCAGATACGGGACGTCGCGCGCCGCGTGCCGGTCCCGGACCGCCTCGCGCGACATCGCGTACGGCGCGATGACCGGCACGACCACCGTCACGCCGTGCTCGGCGAGCAGTTCGGCGACGTAGCCGATTCGCCGCACGCTGGTGTCCCGGTCCTCCTTCGAGAACCCCAGGTCGGGGGAGAGGGCGGCGCGGACCTCGTCGCCGTCGAGCACCTGGACCCGGTGCCCGTCAGCGCGCAGGCGCTCGGCCAGACCGATCGCGATGGTGCTCTTGCCGGCGCTGGGCAGCCCGGTCAGCCAGACCGTGCCTCCGGGCCGCTTCTCCGGCGTGCCATTCGATGCGCTCATCGGCGGATCTCCCTTTCACGTGAGCTGTGGTTCGGCGATTCCGCGCGGGAGATGTGCACTGTGGTGCCAGCCCCCGCGAGTGTGCGGCTGACGGGTTCGGGGATGCGCCCGTCGGCGATGCGGACGGATCCGACGCCGCCGGCAAGCGCCTCGCGCGCGGCGATGAGTTTGAGCGCCATGCCGCCTCGGGCGGACGGATCAGGGGCGCCGGTGGGGGATATCTGGATGCTGCTTTGCACGCTGCCGGGGTCGTCGGGATCGGCGAGCACGCCCGGCGCGCCGGTGAGCAGCAGCAGCTCCTCCGCGCCGAGGGCTGCGGCCAGTGCGGCGGCAGCGCGGTCGGCGTCGACGTTGACCGCCTGGTCGTGCTCGTCGATGGCGGGCGGTGAGACCACCGGGACGTAGCCGGCGTGAAGCAGGGTTCTGGGAAGCCCGGTGTCCACGGTGGTGATCCGGCCGCTGAGGTTGTTCCGGACCAACACGGTCCGGCCGTCGACGACGGAGCGCACGGCGGACTTGCGCTGGGCGCGGAGCATGCGGCAGTCCATGCCGGTGAGGCCGACGGCGGGCACCCGGTGGCGCGCCAGTTCCGCGATGAGTCGGGGTTTGACCGCGCCGGCCAACGCCAGGATGACCACCTCGAGGGTGTCCGGGTCGGTGTACCGGGTGGACACGTTGTCGGGGGCGACGAGGGTGCGCTGCGGGACGCCGAGCCGGCCGGCCAGGCGCCCGATCTCGCCGGAGCCGCCGTGGACGAGCAGGACGGAGCGGTCCTCGCGGACGAGGCGGGCGATGTCGGCACAGATGCCGGCGGCGTCCACGGCGGGATTGCCGCCGCACTTGACGACGGTGAGCGGTTTGCTGGTCACGGTTTCTCCGGTTGGCCGGGCCTGCTCCTTGGGCCCACGGCCTACAGCGGGTGCAGGCCGGGGAAAGACAGGCCGAGGGTCTCGGGCAGGCCCAGGCGGATGTTGAGGCATTGCAGGGCGTTGCCGGCGCCGCCTTTGACGAGGTTGTCCAGGGCCGCGATCGTGGTCAGCCGGCCGGTGTCGGCGTCCACGGCGAAGCCGACGTCGCAGAAGTTGGAGCCGAGCAGGATCTTCGGGTCGGGGTAGCGGTGGATGCCGCGCTGGTGCGCCACGACGCGGACGAAGGGTTCGGCGGAGTACTGCCGGCGGAACGCGCGCCGGACTTGTTGCTCGTCCACACCTTCGCGCAGCGTGGCGTGGCACAGGCTCTGAGCGCCGCGCACCGCCTCGACTCCGGTCGCCGTCATCGCCGCGGACAGGCCCAGATGCCGGGAGATCTCCGCCTCGTGCCGGTGTCGGGTGGGGGCGAACACGCGCATCGCGCCGCTGCGTTCGGCGTGCAGGTTGGCCGGTCCGGCGGTCGCGCCCGAGCCGCTGGACCCGGTGCGGGCGTCGAACTGCGCGCCCTGCTCCGGATCGATCAGATCGTGCGCCACCAAGGGATACAGCGCGAGCACGCCGGCGGTGGCCATGCAGCCGGGAACGCTGATCAGGTCCGCGGTGCGCAGCTGGTCGCGATACAACTCCGGAAGGCCGGGGGTGAACTCGTCCAGCAAATGCGGAGCCTGATGCTCTTCGTCGTAGTAGCGCTCGTAGACCGCGGTGTCGTCGAGCCGGAAGTCCCCGGTCAGGTCGATGACGAGCTTCGAGCGCTGCGTCCACTGCTCGATCTGGGTCATCGCGACCCGGTGCGGCAGCGCCAGGAACACCGCGTCGCTTTCGGGGACGTCCTCGGTCGCGCAGAAGGACAGATCGGTGGCAGAGCGCAGATTCGGATGCACGCCGTCGATCCGCCGGCCCGGGAACCGGGACGACACCGCGCCGACCACCTCGATCTCGGGATGTCCCAGCAGCAGCCGCAGCAATTCCCCGCCGATATAGCCGGCCGCACCGGCCACCGTCACTCGCACCATGGCAAGGAAATTACGGGGCGATCGGCGTCGTCGGCGTCCGCGACAAACGCATTTCGAAGGGAATGCCGGACTGACGTTCGTAAGCATGACGCTTACCCGCGGCGCGGGAACGTCAACGCCGCGCGTAGTCGCAGATCATCTTTGTGCTGACGTGCTGGACGACGGTGCTTCGTAGCCTGCGGTAGTAATCGTCTAGCAATGGAACAGGGTGTGTTTCCCGTGCCCGAGAATTGGGTGATCGAGCCCGTCGGACTGCCGCTCATTCGCCGGATCTGCCATGTGTGCGGCTCGGAAACCTTCCGGGCGAACGGCAAATTCCGCGTCAACGCGAACCACAAGCTCCTCGACGTCTGGCTCCTGGCGCTGTGCATCGGCTGCGGCGAGACCACGAAGCTCACGGTCATGGAGCGGACCAACGTGCGCGCGATAAAGCCCGAGGTGCTGCGGCGGCTGCACGACAACGACACCACCCTGGCCGCCGAACTACTGCAGGATCCCGGCGTCCGGCACCGCAACCGCGTCGCGCTCGACTGGGGCGACGCGTGGCGCCTGGACACCGGCGCGCCGGGGCACGTCAGCCACGAGGGCAGGGACGTCACGGTCCGCTTCGCGGCGCAGATCCCCGTGCGTCCGGTGAAGCTGATCGCAGAGGGCTGCGGTCTGTCGCGCAGCGAGGTCGACCGGCTGATCGCCGACGGGAAGGTCGTCTCGACGGCCAAACTGGGAGGGAAGCTCTCCAGCGACTTCACGTTTACTCTCAAGCGCTGAGCGGCACAGATCTTTTACGGGCAGTACAGATCCTTTACAGACTCCACGGCTCCGCGACCTACCCCCCTCCGGGTCGCGGAGCCGTGGTATGTGCCCTGATGTACTCCGCGCTCACTCCGCCGGCACGACGCGATAGTCGAGGGTCTCCAAGACGGTCGCGGCGTGAGCGCGCAGCTGGTCGACCGAATCGGCGACCACCGCGAAGGAGAAGAAGAAGTTCTCGATGTCCAGGCTCTTGATCTGGAAGCCGTTGAGAAGCTTGATGTTGATGACGCCGGGCAGCGCCAGCAAGTCGGCTTCGCTGCTGGCGACGTCGACCGTGCCGACCTCGTAGGCCTCCACGTCCATCCAGCCGATGATCGGCTGCTCGCGCAGCGGTCCCAGGTTCTCCGGTGTGTAGACGCCCAGGGACATGGAGACGACCGCCTCGATCGCGTCGATGCCGCTGATCTCCTGGACCGCTTTGGGGATCTGGCCGCCGCCGGGCCGGGGGTTGATCTCGATGAGCTCGGTGCGGCCGTCGGCGGAGCTCCGTCCTTCGAAGTGCAGCCAGAGCTGGTCCAGGCCGAGGTCGGTACACAGGGTGCTGACGGTCTCGCACAAGACGCGCACGCCCTCGCGGACGTGGTCGCTCTGCGGCGGGTGGAACTCCAGGCCGGCGTCGTGGTGCGTGACCTCGTTGTGGTCGGGCTTCTCCACCGCGAGGACCGGGTGGAAGCGGCCGCGGACTACCGGGCCGTCCACGGAGAACTCGGTTCCGGACAGGTACTCCTCGACGATCATCTCGATGTCGCCGGCTCCGGAGTCCGCCAGCTGCTGCCGATAGGCGAGCAACTCGGCGAGGTCGTCGACGCGGCGGACCAGGTATGAGGCTCCTGACACGCGCGCGGGTTTGACGATCGCGGGGAAGAAGTCCACGGTCTCGGGCGCGTCCGCCTCGCCGGCGTACTTGATGTCCGACAGGCCCAGGGCCCGCATCCGGTCCCGGACCGCGGTCTTGCTCGCGATCGCGAGGCGGCCGGCGTCGCCGCCGGGCAGGCCGTAGTGCGCGGTGACCGCGTGGTGCCAGCCGATCAGCTTCTCGACCATGTTGACGGCGCCGACCAGGTCCAGGGCGCGCTCGTCGAGGCGGGCCAGGAGAGCCGGGAGCTGCTCGCGGTCCCAGTCGAAGACGACGTGCTCGTCGCACAGGATGGCGTTGGGGTCGTCCGGGAGATTGGAGACCAGGACCGGCCGCAGATCTCGGGCCCGCAGTTCCTTGACCGCGGGCGCCACGTTGCCTATGGCTTTCCAGGAGAGGATGAGCACGGATTTCATGCCATTGAGGTTCGCACGCGAGAAGTCCGGACTGAATAAGCAGGGTGAGTAGCCTCGCGGAGCGCGGTAAATGCGATGCGCCACTGCGGATGAACCTGTCGCGGACGAATACAGCGCCTTCGGGCGCGTAGCGTCCTTGCGACGACGCCGTCATCCGAAAAGAACGCATCATATTTCGCGAACCGACCGAAGGACGGGCATGTCCGCAATCGAGCAACTGAATTTCGATCGGCTGGATCCCGGGGTGAAAAAGGAACTCCGGGAACTGTGCCGTCTCGACGACTACCACGGCCCGCTGGCGATCCTCTTCGAGTACGCGCTGATCGCCGCCTCCGTCGCGCTGTGCGTCGCCGGCTCGTACTGGTTCTATCCGGTGGCGCTCATCGTGATCGGCTCCACGCAGCGCTTCATGGCGCACTTCCTGCACGAGTCCTCGCACAAGGTGCTCGCCCGGAACAAGACGCTGAACCTGATCGGCGGCTCGGTCTTCGCCGGCTACCTGGTCTGGCACCTGTACGGGCCCTATCGCAGTTCGCATGTGGGCAACCACCACCGCAACCTGGGCGATGCCAAGGACGATCCCGACTACAGCTTCCACATCGAGTGCGGCCTGTACGACATCGAACGCTCCGACCGCCACTTCTTCTACAAGGACCTGATCCTGTCGGTCCTGGGTCTGCGCACCGTCGACTACATCGGCTACGTCGCCCGCGAGCGCATCTTCTACGACGGCTCCAAGAACACGGTCTCAGTCCCCATATCCCTGCGCACCGAACGCATAGTCCTGCTCACCCAGTGGACCGCCATCATCGGCCTGTGCGCCTGGTTCGGCTGGCTCCCGCAACTGGCCCTGTTCTGGTTCGTCCCCCTCCTGACCACCAACGCCGCCATCGGCTGGCTCGCCGAACTCTCCGAGCACTACCCGATGCCCGAAAGCGAGAAGCAACCGCTCCTGCTGACCCGCAACCGCCACGGCCGCTTCCTCGAATGGTTCCTGATCAGCCGCCACAACGACCGCTACCACCTGGTCCACCACCTGAACACCGGCATCCCCCACTGGAACCTCGCCCGAGCCCACCGCGTCATGCTCCGCGACCCCGGCTACGCCGCCTGGGACGGCCTCTGGGCCGGCGCCTTCACCCGCCCCCACTCCCGCCGCGACAAGGAGACGGTCATCAGCTACGCCGCCAAATACCGCCAATGGCGCAAAGCCGGCGGCGACCCCGCAGCCGCCAGCCCCACCTTCGCCCGCCTGATGCTCCTCGCCGCCGAAGCCCCCACCCTCGACCCGACGGCCGCCGCCGAGCACTGGCGCGAGACCGCCGACGTCGGGTGACGGTACTCCGCACCGCAAGGTCCTCTGCCGCAAATGCGCAGGGGACCTTTTTTGTGGTGGGTGCGGTGGGTTGTTTTTGGTGCGGTTTGTTGGTGGTTTCAAAGGCATTCTTTACGGCTTCGCGCACGGTTTGATGGCCTCGCAGGGGACGCAGTTCGGTGGTGTGTGCTGGATAGCGCTGGCGGCCGGCGGCATTTCGTGCCCGTGACCGCGCACCAGCCCGAGTCACTGCGCATACATTGGGGCTGGCGGGTGTCTGCCGTGTTTGGTGGGCACCAGAAATCAAAAGCAGGGCCTCCGCGGCGCCTTCGCGGCGAGCGGCACTCGCTCCGGGGAGGGGTGGTCGCGCTGTCTGCTGCCGATTGTTGTTGCTTGTGGTCGCCCTAGTCCCGGATTCCCCGTTGCGTCGTCGCCGTAGACGGAATCATTTCGGCCTGGCGGTATCAAGTCGAACGAAATTTTCCCACCATAACGTGTGCGCAATGATTCGGACCGGCGCGCGATTGTGCACGGTCTCCACCGCCGGCCGCCAGCGCAACCCGGACACGACCCACCGAACTGCGCCCCCTGCGAGGCCATCAACACCCGCGCGAAGCCGTAAAAAGCTTTTAAAAGCTCACAAACAGCCCGCACCTAGCCACTCACCCCCACCACAAACCAGTGGCGGCGCAGGTCGCCCCACGCCGCCACCGCCATCCCACTCGGGCCACTCAGCGCGCAGGCACGACCCCGAAGTTCCGCCGCGCGATCGACACGGCCAGGTCCTGCACCGCGTAGGCGGTCATGTAGTAGCCCTGGCACGCCATGTCCGGCGCCAGGGTCAGCGTGAACTCCGCCTCGCCTTCGCCGCTCGCGCCGATGCGGACCTTGCGCAGGTCGGGGGTGATGGTGCACTCCTCGCGGCCGTAGGCGGCGAAGAAGAGGCCGGCGCGCAGGATGCCGGGGCGGGCTTCGCGGACTGCGACGCGGACTTGCAGGGTGCTGCCCTGGGTGGCGACTTCGTCGGTGTGCAGCAGGAGGGCGGGGGAGTTGGGGAGGCGGAAGGCCACGTCGCCGCAGCGGGTGCAGACGATGCCCTCGGTGTCCAGGGCGGTGGGGACGAGGCTGCGCCGGATGTAGCGTTCGGCGGGGCGGCCGCATTGGCAGCGGATGTGGCTGATGGAGTCCATGTCGATGCGGCTGCGGTCGCCGAAGTAGGCGAAGCAGTTGCTCAGTTCGTTGTCGGGGTCCTTCACGAACTGCGTCGCCACCGCCATGTCCAGCGATTGCAGGTCGTCGACCAGGCTGCGCAGCGTCGCGGTGCGGTCCTGGTGGACTGCCAGGTCGCGGCGGCTGACCTGGTTCTCGACCTTCGCCGCGAGCTTGCCGAAGCGGGTGCGCAGCGGGTTGTTGGGGGACAGCAGTCCGCCGGCCAGGTACGCGGTGAGGCGCGCGGCGGTGGTGAGCAGCAGTGGTTCCGGCGCGATGTCCGGCGGCTCCGGCGCGACTCCCGTGTCGTCGCCCATGCCGAAGTGCACGTAGGCGGGGAACGCCTCCGCCTTGCCGATGCTCGTGTTGAGCGCGCTGACCGAGGAGGCGTGCGCCAAGGCGGCCTGCGTCCACGCGCTGTTCTCCGCGCGCCCCGAGTCGTGCACCGAGATCGCGCCCACGATGTCCTTCGCGGTCCCGTCGATCGCGTTCAGCATCAGCTGGTACTTCGGGTCGTAGACCGCCGCGTCGGAGAACGGGCTGTTGTTGCACGAGCTCAGCACGACCTCCGCCGCCCGCACGTCCCGCAGCTGGATCAGCTTGTCCATGGGCTTGTAACAGAGCCCTGTCGTGGCGCAGATCGGCGCGATGAGCGCGTTGTCGCGCGCCACCGCCTCGTTCAGCCCGCAGATGGTGAAGTCGGCGAGGTTCAGCGAGTCGTCCTTGCCATGCCCCTGCAGGAACAGCCGCCGCCAGCGGGTGTCCAAGATCTCGGTCTTGACGTCCGCGGTCTCGAGCCCGCGCTCGTCGCGCACGTGGACGCCGCTGTGGACGAACCCCCGGTCGACGCCGGTGAACATCCCGAGCTCGCGCACGTCGGAGGCGGTGTGGACGTACTGCTTCGCCGTGAACCACGCCAGCGAAGCCGCGTCCCGGCCGGTGAGGAACGTCAGCCGCACCTCCGGCCGCCGCGCCGCGGCCCGCACCAGCGGCCAGATGAGATCCACCGTGAAGTGCTCGTAGAGCCCGGCGATCAGCAGCGTGTACACGCCGCCGTCGGTCTGCCGCGCCCAAAGCTCGTCGAGCAGCGCCGCACCGAGCTCGTCCTCGCCGAGCCAGGTGCGCGCGCACGGCGCGATCAGCGAGACCAGACCGGCCGGCAGCGCCTCGGGCTTGAGCACGATGCCGTACGTGCGCGCCACCGGCCGACTGACCTCCCCGTATAGGGAGACCGAACGCTCGACGGAGGCTGCGAGGTCAGCCCGTCCGCCGGTCCACACCGGGACGGTCGCGGACGAGGGCGCGCTGAGGAACTCCTCAACGGCCGCAGCATAGGAGGCTGTGTCGTCCAGGACTGAGAACGGCGAGGGCACCATGGTCGCCGTCCCGACGCCTGGAGCATGGGATTCGGGCTGCATGAGGTGTGGCTCCTTGGAGAGAGGGTTTACTGTTCCGCGCCTACCGCGCCTACCGCGCCTACCGCGCCTACCGCGCCTACCGCGCCTACCGCGCCTACCGCGCCTACCGCGCCTACCGCGCGCACCGCGCGCACCGCGCCTCGGGCGGCGCTACCAAGCGCGCGCCCCGACCAGGCGCCCTACTTCGCCGGCGGCCGCAGCCGCAGACCGTGCATACCGTTGTCCACGGCCAGCACCGTGCCGGCGGTGCCGCCGGACAGCGGGCTCGCCAGATACGCGATCGCCCCGGCCACCTCGTCGGCGGTCACCAGACGCCCCGCGGGCTGGAAGGCGTTCATCGCCGCCCGCGCCGCCTCTGGATCAGGGAGCTCGTTGAGCTGCCGGTCCACCCAGGGCGTGTCGGCCGTCCCGGGCGCGACGCAGTTGACCCGGATGCCCTCGCGGACGTGGTCCGCAGCCATCGCCAGGGTCAGCGCGTAGACCGCGCCCTTGCTCGCCGAGTACAGCACGCGCTGCGCCATCCCGGCCCAGGCGACGATCGAGCACGTGTTGACGATCGCCGCGGCCGGCGAGCGCCGCAGGTGCGGCAGCGCGTGCCGCGCGACCCGCACCATCCCGACCACGTTGACGTCCAGCACCCCGAGCCACTCCGCGTCGGAGTTCCCGGTGATGTCGCCGATCGCCGGGATGCCGGCGTTGTTCACCACGACATCCAGCTGCCCGAACCGCTCGACCACGGCCTCCACGGCCCACGCCACCCGGCTGTCGTCGGTGACGTCGACCTCGATCCCGACGATGCCCTCGGGCAGCCCGTCAGGCTTGAGGTCGAACACCGCGACGTCGGCGCCGCGGCTGTGCAGCAGCTTCGCCGTGGCCAGGCCGATCCCCGAGGCGCCGCCGGTGACGATGGCGGTCAATCCCTTGAAGTCGTTCACACTCGCTCCTTGGTCGGCGGCCGCAGCCGCAGGTTGTACATGCCGCCGTCGACGGCCAGCACCGTGCCGGTCGTGCCGCCGGACAGCGGACTGGCCAGGTAGGCGATCGCCCCGGCGACCTCGGCGGTGGTCACCAGGCGCCCGGCCGGCTGGAAGGCGAGGTACTCGGCGCGCGCGGCCTCCGGGTCCTCGGCCTCGCTCAGCTGCCGGTTCACCCAGGGTGTGTCCACCGCGCCGGGGGAGACGCAGTTGACCCGGATGCCCTCGCGCACGTAGTCCGCCGCCATCGCCAGCGTCAGCGCGTGCACCGCGCCCTTCGTGGTCGAATACAGCGCCCGCTGCGCCATGCCGGCCCATCCGACGATCGAGCCGGTGGTGACGATCGCCGCGGCCGGCGAGCGCCGCAGATGCGGCAGCGCGTGCCGGACGATCCGGACCATCCCGATCACGTTGACGTCCAAGACCTGCGACCATTCCTGGTCGCTGTTCGTGGCGACGTCTCCGTAAGCGGAGATGCCGACGTTGCTCACCACGACGTCCAGCCGCCCGAACCGCTCGGCCGCGGCGTCCACCGCGGTCTTGACCGAGGCGTCGTCGGTGACGTCCGCCTCGATCCCGACGATCCCGTCCGGCAGCTCGCCGGGCCGGCGCGCCAGCACGGCGACGCGGGCGCCCCGGCTCTTCAGCAGTTCGGCCGCGGCCAGCCCGATCGCCCCCGAACCGCCGGTGACGATCGCCGCCAGACCTGCGAAGTCGTTGCCGAAGCCGTCGCCGAAGTCCGGGTCGGCCGCGCCGGATCTGAGTTCTGACATGAGTTCTCCTCGAGCGCCTCAGAGCGCGGTGTACGCCATGATCAGGACGTCGCGGTGGGCCGGCTGCCCGGCCTCGCCCGGGCGCACCGGCGTGACGTCGTGCAGCGTGCGCCGGTCGTCGCTGAGCAGGATCTCGCCGGGCTCGGCGAGCATCGTGGTGATCAGCGCCTCGCCGTCGGGGCTGTAGACCGAGCTGTCCGCGCCGACCACGTTGGTGCGGCCGATCATCAAAGACGTGATGAAGGTGGCGCCGTCGCTGTGCCGGCCCTCCGGCGTCGGCTGCCCCGCCTGGTCCTGCGTGGCGATGATCCGGATGGGCGTCACCTTGACGTTCCACTTCTTGACGTCCTCGACGCCGCTGAAGATGAGCGCCAGCTCCATCAGGATGTTGCGGAACAGCGGGTCGTCCAGGAACGCCGCGGTGAGCGGCTCATAGACCCGGTCGATCCCGCCATTGAGCTTATTGATATCAGCTTCCTGACGGTATGGACCGTGCTGGAGCAAGATGATGCGCTCGGCCTCGACGTCGACCACGAACTGGTCGTACCGCCGGTAGCGGTAGGTCCCACCGTCTGCCATATAGGTGTCGAGCTTGAGGTCGTCCCAGTTCTGGCCGAAGCGCGCCCAGTCCTGCGGCGTGGAGTTCGTCAACGAGGAGAACTCCGAAGCGCCGAGCAGGTGGGTGCCGGACTCGGCCAGATCCTTGACGGCGGCAAGGGTGACGCTGAAGATCGCGCTGTCGGTGGTCATCTACTCGCCCCAGTCCTCTTCGACCTCCGGCGCCAGCGCCAGCACCGGCGGGTCCAGCGCCACGATCTCCAGCTCGCTGCGGCAGCCGGCGCACTCGACGATCTCGTTCAGGCGCACCGCCTCGGCCAGCTCCACCGGCTCCTCGCATTCGGGGCAGGCTTGGGCGACGTTCGTGATCATGAAACGAGCTCCTTGTCGTAGTCGGGTATGGCGGGTCTGTCGGGTCTGGCAGGTCTGTCGGATCGGGCCGAGGTGTCGAGGGCGGCACGGACCGCCCCCACGACCCGCTCCGCGGTGAGGTCGTAATGCCTGACGAGGTGTTCCTGGTTGCCGACCTCGCTGACGAAGGTGTCCGGCACGCCGAGTCGCAGCACCCTGACGGGCTCGGACTCCGCCAGCGCCTCGGCCACCGCGCCGCCCAGGCCGCCGCTGCGCCAGTGCTCTTCCAGAGTCACCACCAGCCGCGCCGGACGGGCCGCGGCGATCAGCGTCCCGGTGTCCAGCGGCCGCAGAGTGTGCATGTTCAGCACGCTCGCTTCGATGCCGTGGCCGGCCAGCTCATCCGCGGCGTCCAGGCAGGCGAGCACCGGGTAGGGACCGCAGGCGACCAGCACGACGTCCTCGCCGTGCCGCAGCCACTGCGCCTGACCGATGACCGGCGGCGGGCCTTCGGGCAGCGGCGGCGTCGGCTTGCGGCCGAGCCGGACGTACAGCGGTCCGGGCAGCGTCACACTCTGCTCGACGAACGCCTCCGTCGCGGCGGCGTCCGCCGGGACCACCACGGTCATCCCGGGCAGCACCCGCAGTACAGCGAGGTCTTCCAGCGCCTGGTGCGTCGGTCCCAAATGGCCGGCGGCCAAACCGCCGTGGGTGGCCATGATGCGCACCGGCAACCGGTTGTAGGCGATGTCGATCTTGATCGACTCCAGCGCCCGGGACGCGGCGAAGGCGGCCATCGTGTTGACGAACGGCACTCGTCCGCACGCGGCCATCCCGGCGGCCACACCCATCAGGTTCTGCTCGGCGATGCCGAGGTTCAGGTACTGCTCGCCGGCCTCGGCAACATGATCGGCGCCGAACAGACCGGTGTCAGAGTCCAGACACATCAGCTCCGGATGCCGGCTCAGCAACGGAATCAGCGTGTCCCGGTACGCCTCGCGGGTCGCGCGGTTCATCGCAGCGACTCCGTCCTCGGCAGCGCGTTGTGCGCCCGGGCGTGGTTGCGCGGCGAGAGCGTCACGTAGTGACTGGAGCTGCGTCCGGCCAGGAACGGAAGCCCATGGCCCTTCACCGTCCGCGCGATCAGCACGCTCGGCTTGCCCGGCTCCCACGGCGCGCCGTCCAGCAGCTCGGCCAGCAGCGCCGGGTCGTGCCCGTCCACGTCGCGCACCGACCATCCGAAACTGCGCCAGCGCTCAGCCAGCGGCTCCATCGGAGCGATGTCCTCGGTCGCGCCGGTCAACTGAAGTCCGTTGCGGTCCACGATGGCGACCAGCCGGTCCAGCTTCAGTGAAGCGGCCGCGATCACCGCCTCCCACACCGAGCCCTCCTGCAACTCGCCGTCGCCGAGCAGGACGAAGCTGCGCGAGGTGCGTCCGGCGTACCGATTGGCGAGCGCGAAGCCGCACGCCAGCGCGAGCCCGTGCCCGAGCGACCCGGTCGGCAGCTCCACGCCGGGTACCGCGCGGACCGGATGCCCCATCAGCCTGCTGCCGGGACGTCCGTATCCGGCCAGCTCGCGCACCGGGAAGAAGCCCCGCTCGGCCAGCGTCGCGTACAGACCCACCGCGGCATGGCCCTTGCTGAGCAGGAACCGGTCGCGATCCGGGTCGTCCGGCCGGTCCGGATCCACGTTCAGCACCGAGAAATACAGCGCGGTGAGCACATCGGCGCAGGAGAACGCCCCGCCGAGATGACCGCCCTCAGGTCCGGCGCACATGTCGATGACGTGCGAGCGGATGCGGGTCGCGATCGTCTCCAGAGTGTCCAGCGCCTCCCGCTCCAGGAGCTGCGTGACGGTCATGACGCCGCCTTCGCCAGCGTGGCCACCATGTCGCCGGCGGCCCACACCTTTTCGAAGGCGTCCGCGTACAGCGCCAGCAGATCGCCGGCCTCCGGATGGAGGTGCCGCTTCTGGATGGTCAGCGAATCGGCGATGACCTCGCGGGTCACCGGATAGCCTTCGCCCGCCACGGTTCCCGGGGCACCGGTCAGCGCCCACGGATGGTGTCCCACGCCGAAGCCGAGCCGGTCGACGAACACCTTCTGATCGGGCAGCGGCATCAGCTGGTACTGCGACATCGGCACGCCCTCGGCGCGCAACAGCCGCCGCAGCGTCGAGCGCAGTGCCTCCGGCGGCACGCCGTCCAGGCCGAACGCGGCCGGGTCGAAGCGGAACCGCAGGATGTGCCAGACGTGCGTGGTGTCGGCGAGCGCGGTCGGCACTTGGATGCCCGGCAGCTTCGCCAACCGCGCCAGGAACGCGCCGATGTTGGCCTGCCGCGCGCGCTCGTAGTCCTCGAACCGGGTCAGCTGCGAGCTGGTGAACGCGGCCTGCAAGCCGTTCATCTTGTGGTTCCAGCCCAGACCGTAGGACACGTAGTCGCGTTCGCGCCCGGCCTCGATCACCTCGCCGAACTGCCGTCCGCGGCGCATCGCCGCGGCCAGGTCCGCATCCCCGGTCACCAGCAGGCCGCCCTCGCCGCAGGTCGGGATGTTCTTGCTGACCTGCAGGCTGAACACGCCGGCGGCGCCGATCGAGCCGACCGGGCGGCCGCGGTGCGTCGCCCCGGGCGCCTGCGCGGCGTCCTCGAGCACCGGGATGCCGTGCCGGGCCGCGATCGCCATGATCCGGTCCATGTCGGCCGGGGCGCCGTGCAGGTGCACGGGGATGATCGCCGCGGTCCGGGCGGTGATGCGGCGCTCGAGGTCGTCCGGGTCGAGATTGAAGGTCACCGGGTCGATGTCGGCGAACACCGGCACGGCCATCTGGTGGACCGGCGCCAGCCCGGTGGCGATGAAGCTCAGCGCCGGCACGATCACCTCGTCGCCCGGCCCGATGCCGAGCGCGGACAAGGCCAGGGACAGTGCGGCGGTGCCGTTGGAGACCGCGACGCAGTGCCCGTATCCGAACTGCCGCGCCCAGTCCTGCTCCAGCGCCGCCACCGGGTTCTCCCCGTCGGTGTCGGACACCAGGCGCGCGCCGTCCAGCACGGTTATCACGGCTTTGCGATCGTCGTCCTCGACCAGCGGCCACTCCGAGCGGCGCCGGTGTTTCGGCACGGCCGCGGTACCGCCGAATGCTGCGAGCTTGCTCATCATTCTCCCGTTCACGAGGTCGCGGCGGCCGGACCGGGGGGACCGGCCGCACCGCCGGCGGTCACAGGCGCGCCGCGGCCGCGCCGACGGCGTCGAGCGCGCGCGCGAAGTTCCCGCGCAGCGTGGTGGTGTGGCGGGCGATGTCGGCCACGGCCGACTGGGGGTCGGTGAGGCCGTGCGCGCCGGTGAACCGCAATCCGGTCCACTGGTGCGCGACCAGCTCGACCAGCCGCCCGGCTCCGGCCAGCGCCGGGTCGTCCCAGGCTCGGCCGCAGCTGCGCAGCAGCTCGCCGTGCAGCGAGGCCTGCGCCTGCATCGCCCAGCCGAACGGATACAGCTCGGTGAGCGCCTCGGCGTCCCCGGCGCGGCAGCGGTCCAGCAGTTCGGCGGCGAACGCGTCGAATCCGGCCAGCCCGGTGCGGATGGAGGCATCGGCGGTGTTGGCTTCGATGTCGGTGCGCAGGAAGCTGCCGAGCAGCTCGGGCGTCAGCGGCTCGGGCTTGGCGCCGAGCCGGACGTCCAGGCAGCGCCGGCCGATCTGGGAGTTGCTGAAGAACGCGTCCTGGACGTCGTTCGGGTTGGCCGAGCCCCAGCTGCGCAGGAAGTCCCGGATCGGGACGGCGCCGCGGAACGCCGGCGGCATAGCGTCGCAGACATAGACGACCCCGCGCGTCTCGTCCAGGCCGTAGACCACGACCAGGTGCGCGGCGTGCACATCGCCGAAGGCGGGGCGGAAGGGCAGATGGAAGTTGTCCACGGCGGCGATGACCAGCCGGTCCTCGACCAGCGTCTGCCGCACCTCGTGCCACAGGTCGTCCTCGTCGGCGGGCTGCCACCAGCGCGCGTGCAGATCGTGGTGCGGCGCCAGCGCGGCGCCGAGGTCCACTTCTCCGGAGGCGTCCGGCAGGCACGGGTAGTAGAACTCCTCGGACCGGACGTCGCCGGGCAGGTGCAGGAAGCGCCAGCCCGCGCCGAGCACGCTCAGCGGATCGACGCCGGCCCGGCTCAGCACCGTGCCGAACGTGGCCTGCAGGCAGCTGATCAGGTCGCGGTACCACCAGTCGGGCTCCGGACCCCTGATCATCGAGGTCCGGGTCGTCGTCGTGACGGTCATCTCAGCCTTCCGTCCGCTGGAGGGTGACCGCGAAGATGTGCAGCGCGACGTTGCGGGGCAGCAGGATGCCGGACAGGACGGCGCGCCGGGTCACCGGCACGCGCTGCGCCCACATCATCGCCGGCACGCCTCGCTGCACGTGGTGCGGGTAGTGCATGGTCAGGCTCTCGAAGGCCTTGACCTCGCCGAACCACGCCGGCGCGCCCCAGAAGTCGGAGACGCGCACCTTCTCGGCGTCCACCGAGCCGTCGGCGAAGCTCAGATCCATGCAGTCCTCCGTGCGCCGCTCGGAGGCGGCCAGCAGGTGGATCCAGTCGTAGCGGCCCTCCGGGACGGTGATGAACTGCCCGGCCGTGCGGATGTTGTCCGGTCCGTCGCCGGCCTGGGGGAACCGGAAGGGGACGCCGTCCACCTCCACGATGCTCCCGCCCGCGGGCAGATATTCCGCCGCGAACGAGTTTCCCCATACGTTGAAAGCCCCCGCTTTGGTCTCCGTCGCCGCGGAGATGGCTTTGTTGTTGTGATGGCCGGAGATGTCGACCGGATCGCAAAGCCCTGCTTTGGCGGAGGACACCGAAATGTCCGTCACGTGTCCCACCTCATTTGAATTCCGTTCCGCGTCGCCAACCTAGCGGCGGTCTCGGATGCTTTCGTCAGCACCGTGGTTACCTCGCATCAGCGAACTGAGACGTTCAGGGCCGGAGCGCGGCGGCGCGCAGCTTCTCGTAGTAGGGCAGGTGGTGATCGTGGTGGGCCCGCAGAACCGGGTCCGCCTCGACCGCCTCCAGGGCCCGCGCGCGCTCCGCGGTCGCGTCACCGTCGCCGGCGCGCTGGAAGCCGGCGGTCCGGCTGGTCGAGGCGTGCCACCTGCTCGTCGCCTGCCACTCCGAGCGCATGCCCGGCTCCCAGCTCAGCGCCTCCGGCAGGAAGGGGATGCCGACCGCCTCGCAGTACGCCCGGACGGTCTGCGCCGGCCGGTCGAGCAGGTCGTCGGAGTCGATCACGACCGGCGTGGCTCCGGTGGCGGCCTGCACAGCCGCGAACAGCTCATACAGCCGGGCGAACCCGATCTCGTCGCGGCCCAGCTCCGGGGCGAGCGCGCGATGCGAGGCGATGGCCTCGGCCGGGTGCCGGATGATGAAGGTGTGGGTCGCCGAGGCCAGGAAGTCCCGGTCGGCGAGCACCGTCGGATAGTGGAAGTCCGTGGTGTCCTTAAAGAACACCGGCGATTCCGCCGCGATGGCGCGCAACACCTCCAGCACCCCGGCCTCGCTGTGCGCGAGCTGCCCGCCGACCTTCACCTCACCGAAGTCGACCACCTGCGAGAACGGTTCGTGCACGACGACGCGGTCGTCGCGCTCAGCCATCATCCGGGCGAAGGCCGTGGAGCGCGAACGAGGCGCGCTCCACAATGCGAGCACCGGTATCGGCTCCGGTGTGTGTCCCACGGTTTCCCCCTTTCTCATTACCTGCAATGGACAATTGCGGCGAGTGTTCGAATCCAGATAAGAGTGACACGCGGGCCACCGCGGGGCAGTAATCAAAACCGCTGCCGCCCAGCGGAGAAGTCAACGCGGCGTGTCCTCGCGAATGAACCTGCCGTGGACGCAGATCGGGCCGGCTCGCTCGTAACTTCTTATCTACGCGCGGCAGGCGGTCGGGCCGTCCGCCGATCGGTGCTCTAGCAACGGAGGTCACGTGTCAGCGACACCACAGCGCCCGGGCGAGAGCAGGATCGCGGTGCTCGCCAGCAGGGTCGGCGCAGACGAGAAGCGACTGTTCGACGCCTTCGACCGACGCGGCGTCCCCTTCGAGCACGTCGATACCCGCCGGCAGTGGTACGTGGCCGGGCACAGTGGCGGCCGGTCCTTCGATCTCGCCCTGAACCGGGAGATCGGCCAGGTCCGCGCGGCTTACGCGGCTCGCTCTCTGAGCGCCGCCGGAGTCACCGTGGTCAATAGCGCCGAGGCGACCGAGGTGTGCGGCGACAAGTGGCGCACCACGCAAGCGTTGGAGGAGGCCGGGCTGCCCACACCGCGTACCGCCCTGGCTCTGACCTCGACATCCGCCCTGGAAGCCCTGGAGGTCATCGGCTATCCCGCCCTGATCAAGCCGCTGGTCGGCTCGTGGGGACGGCTGGTGGTCCCGCTGCGCGACCGCGCCGGCGCCGAAGCAGTGCTCGAATACGTCGCAGCGCTGCCCGGTCCGCAGTCGCACCTGGCCTACGTCCAGGAGCTGATCGACAAGCCCGGCCGGGACATCAGGGCGATCGTGGTCGGCGGCGAGGTGCTGGGCGCCGTCTACCGCAGCGGCGAATCCCTGCGGACCAACGTGGCGCTCGGCGGGCAGACGCGGCCGTGCGAGGTCACGCCGGAGATCGCGAAGTTCTCCGTCGGCGCCGCGGACGCCGTCGGCGCCGACATCGCCGGGGTGGACCTGATCGAGGACCGGGACGGCCGGTTGCTGGTCCTGGAGGTCAACCACCGGGTCGAGTTCACCGGCTTCCAGTCCGCGCTCGCCGAGCAGGTGAACGTCGCGGACCACATCGTCGAGCATCTACTGGAACGAGCGCACCGATGAAGCCGTTCACCTCCTCCGGCGCCGTCACCGAGACCTACGCGCTGGGACTGCTGCGGAACATGCTGGAGATCCCCTCGGTCTCCTACCACGAGCGCGCGCTGGCCGACTTCCTGATCGGCGCCATGACCGACCTGGGCTTCCAGGCGCACATCGACGAGGTCGGCAACACCGTCGGGGTCATCGACCGCGGCGCGGGTCCGACCGTGATGCTGTTGGGCCACCTGGACACCGTCTCCGGCGTGCTGCCGGTCCGCCCCCTGGACGGCCGCCTGTACGGCCGCGGTGCGGTCGACGCCAAGGGTCCGCTCGCAGCGATGATCTGCGCCGCAGCCGGCGCGGCGGACTTCCGTGGCCGCCTGGTCGTGATCGGCGTCGTGGAGGAGGAGACCCCGCGCTCGCGCGGCGCGATGGCGATCCGCGCCACCCACGAGCGGCCCGACGCGCTCATCGTCGGCGAGCCCAGCGGCTGGTCCAGCGTGGTGCTCGGCTACAAGGGCAAGCTGGATCTGCGCTACACCGTCCGCTGCCCGGCCACCCACCCGAGCAACCCCGCGCCGAAGGCTTCCGAGCTGGCGGTCGCCTGCTGGGACGCGCTGGTCGAGCTGCTCGGTCCGGAAGCCGGGCACGACGTCTTCGGTCAGCCGGGCGCCTCACTCGTGCGGATCAGCGGCGATCAGGCGCTCGCCACAGCGGATCTCAGTGTCCGTACTCCGCCCGGATTCGACGTCGAGGAACTGGTGCGCGGTCTGCGGGACCGGCTGCCGATCGGCGAGCTGGAAGTGCTGAACTCGGTCGCCGCCTGCCGTGTGGGCCGCGCCGACCCGGCGGTCCGCGCCCTGGTCTCCGGCATCCGCCGGCTGCACGCGCAGCCGCGGCTGGTGGTCAAGACCGCCACCTCGGACATGAACACCCTCGCCGAGGTCTGGGACATCCCGATGGCCACCTACGGGCCCGGCGACAGCGCCCTGGACCACGCCGACGACGAACACATCATGCTCTCGGACTTCCGGCGCGGCATCGACGTGCTGACGATCGCCATCTCGGAGCTGGCCCAGCTGCCCGCCCGCTCGGGCGTCCGGTGACGGCTCACCGCAATCGAAAGGGGAGCTCGAAGGTGACGGACATGAGCCGGCGGTTCGCCGCGCTGCCCGCGCAGCGCCGCGCGCGGTTCCTGGCACGGCTGGAAGAGCAGGCGCGGGTCGCCGCCGCGCGCGGACCCGTGCCGCGCCGGGACGCCGGTCCCGTGCCGCTGACCCAGGAACAACAGACGCTTCGGTCCGCTTCGCAGAGTTCTGCCCCGGGCACTCCGCTGTGCCTGCGGCTGCGCGGCGACCTCGATGTGGACGCGCTGCGCTTGGCGCTGGCCGCGCTCGTGGCCCGGCACGACGCGCTGCGGACGGCGATCGTGGAACGCGAGGGCGGCTTCGTCCAGGTGATCGCCGGCGACGTCCCGGTCAGGCTCGCGGTGATCGAGGCTGACGGGCAGGACCACGAGCGGCGGCTTCTGGACGCGCGCGCCCTGATCGACCGGGAGGCGGGGACGCCGTTCGACCTGAGCCGGACGCCGCCGTGGCGCGCGACGTTGGTCAGGGTCGCCGCGGACGACCACTTGTTCGCCTTCGACGTGTCCCGCATGGTGTGCGACACCTGGTCGCACGGCGTCCTGATCCGCGAACTCGGCGAGTTCTACCGGGCTTCGCGCGACGGCGAGGCACCACAGGTCCCTGATCTTCCCGTGCAGTATCCGGATTACGCGCTCTGGCAACGCGATCGGCTCGATGCCGGCGAGCTGGACACGCTGGTCGCGCACTGGCGCAGCGCGTTGGCGGGCGCCGAAGTCCTGGAGTTCCCGACCGATCGGCCGCGCGGCGATACCCAGACTCATGTCGGCGCGACCGCTGATTTCGCGGTCGGTCACCAGGGCTGGGAAAAGGCGTGGAAGCTGGCTCGAGAAGAGGGTGTGAGCCGGTTCGACGTGCTCGCCGCCGCGTTCTTCACGGTGCTGCACCGCTACTCCGGGCTGACTGATCTGGTGATCGGCGCGCCGCAGGAGCGGCGGCGGCACGAGGCGCTGTCCTCGGCGGTCGGACAGTTCACTGATATGCGGGTTCTGCGACTGGATGTCTCCGGCGATCCGACCTTTCGCGAGTTGGTCCATCGGGTCAAGCGCGCTTCAGACCTCGCGGACGTGGACGGGGACGGCGGACTGCCGTTCGGCAAGCTGCTCGACGCCGTTGAGCCGGCTCGCGATCCGTCCCGCTCGCCGATCTTCCAGATCGTTTTCGACGTGCAGAACGCGGTGACCACACCTGCCCTGCCCGGCATCGACACTTCTCGAGAAGCTGTCCGGCCCGGTACCGCTCGATTCGACATGAGCTGGCAGCTGACGGAGCAGACGGCTCCCGGCGCCGACGCGTCACTGGGCATCGAGTTCAACACCGAACTGTTCGACGCCGACAGCATCGCCAGGTTCGCGCGCCACTACGACGGCATGCTCAGTACTCTGACATCCGCTCCCGACGCTCCCTTGTCCGACGCTGCGATGCTGAGCCCGGAGGACCAGGAGTTCCTGGCGGACATCGCCGTCGGACCGGTGCGGACGATCCGCGAGACGACGATCGTGGAGGAGTTCCAGGCGCGCGTCCAGGAAGCTCCCGACGCTGTGGCGGTCGTCGTCGGTGGTGTCGAGACCAGCTATGCCAAGCTCAACGCCGGCGCGAACCGGCTTGCTGCGTTGCTGCGCGAGCGCGGTGTCGAGCCGGGCGCCAGGGTCGGCATCTGTCTGCGGCGGAATGTGGACCTGACGACGGCGATGCTCGCGGTTCTCAAGACCGGCGCCGCTTATGTGCCGCTCGACACCACGCATCCTTCCGCTCGAGTCGCCGAGATCGCCGCAGACGCCGGGGTGTGCGCGGTCATCACGCATGCTGCGGTCGCCGACGTCCTCAGCGAGGTCGAGGCGCCGGTGGTGACGCTGGACGAGGTGCGCGCGGAGCTGGCCGTCATGCCCGCGCACGATGTGCCGCTCGCCGCAGAACCCTGCGACGTCGCCTACGTCATCTACACCTCCGGCAGCACCGGCAAGCCGAAGGGCGTGCTGCTGGAGCACCGCGGCGTGGTCGCCTTCATCGACTCCGTGCGCGAGCTGTTCGAGCTGACGCCCGCTGATCGGATGCTCGGGTTCGCCTCGGTGACCTTCGACGTCTCCGTCTTCGAGACCTTTTCCGCGTTGCTGACCGGCGCGCGCCTGTGCATCGCCACCGAGGACGAGCGGCTGTCCATCGACCGGCTCCAGGCGCTCATGGAGCGAGCGGGCATCACGGTCATCGACCTGCCCCCGACCGTCATGCCGCTGCTGGCGCCGGAGCGGTTCACCGAGCTGCGGATCGCCTTCGTCGGCGGCGAGGCGTTCAGCGGCGAGCTGGTGAACCGGTGGAATCCGGGGCGGCGGCTGTTCAACGGCTACGGGCCGACCGAGTGCACGGTGACGATGATCGTCGAGGAGTGCGCGGGTACGTGGGACGCCTCGCCGCCGATCGGGTTGCCCATGGCGAACCACGTCGCGCACGTGCTCGATCGCGACCTGCGTCCGGTGCCGATCGGCGTGCCGGGGGAGTTGGTGATCGGCGGCGCTGGGTTAGCGCGCGGCTACCTGGATCGCGACGAGCTGACCGCGGAGAAGTTCATCGCAGACCCCTTCGGTACTGCTCCCGGTGGTCGGCTGTACCGCACCGGGGATCTGGTGAAGCGGCTGGCGGACGGCCGGTTGGTGTTCCAGGGCCGGATCGACCAGCAGGTCAAGATCCGCGGTTTGCGGATCGAGCTGGGCGAGGTGGAGTCGGCGGTGACCGGCTTCGCGGGGATCGAGCAGGTCAGTGTGCGGCCGTGGGCTGACGACGCCGGGGACAAGCATCTGGTCTGCTACGCGACCGGTATTGCCGAGGGGCAGGTGCCGGCGCTGCGCGAGCATCTCAGTACTCTGCTGCCGTCGTACATGATCCCGTCGTATTTCGTAGTGCTGGGGGAGATGCCGCTGACCAGCAGCGGCAAAGTCGACTGGCGTCGCCTGCCCGCGCCCGAGGTGGGGCAGGCCGAGGTCGGTGCGCCGGTCGCCGAGGCGCGGACCGCGACCGAGCGGGTGCTGCTGCATGACGTGCTCGCGCCGCTGCTGCGCACCACCCGGCTCGGGGTGAACGACGACTTCTTCCTCGCGGGCGGCAACAGCCTGCAGGCGGTTCAGCTGATGTCGGCGATCAATCGCCGGTTCCGGGTGGAGGTCTCGCTCGGCGACTTCTTCGTCTCGCCGACCGTCGCGCACCTGGCTGCGACCATCGACCGCGCTCGTGCCGAGCAGAGTGTCGCGAAGGACGAAGAAGGCAGTCGGGCATCGGTGGTGATGCGGGCCGCCGGTCCGGCGCAGGTAATTCTGATGCATCCGTCGGGCGGCGAGCTTTTCTGCTACATGCCGTTGGTCAGGGCTCTGCGTCAGGACATCGGGGTGGTCGGCTTCGCCGCCGATCCCCAGGACGCCGCTGTGGATCCGGGCGAGGGCTTGGCGGTGAGCGCCGCGCGGATCGCTCAGACGCTGATCGCCGGCGGGTTGCCGGAGTCGTGCTGCCTGGCCGGCTGGTCCTATGGCGGCGTGCTCGCCTTCGAGGTCGCGCGGCAGATCGAGGAGCGGATCGGACGGCGCGTGCCGTTGGTGCTGCTCGATGCCGCCTATGACGAGGACACCGAGCCGCTGGACGAGGCGACGGTGCGGCAGCGGTTCGTGCACGACGTCGCCCGGTTGGCGGGGCGTGACGGGTTGGCGGTGCGCGCGGTGCTGGAGCGTCCGGACATCGGCGGGGACGACATCAGGGAGACGCTGACCGGGCTCGGCGTCCGGCTGGAGCTCACTGACGAGGAACTGGACTCGCGCTTCCAGACCTTCCGGGCCTGCGCGCTGTCGATGCAGGCGTACAGCCCGCCCGGTTCCTACGGCGGACCGGTCACGGCGCTCGCCGCCTCGCCGCGTGTCGCAGTGCACGAACAGTGGCGGTCGGTGTGCACCGGGCGGTTCTGTGCCGAGCGCGTGCCCGGTGACCACTACACCCTTTTCACGAAGCTGGCTTTGAGCCGGGTCGTCGCGGCGATCGAAGAGACGCTCGCGCGTTGAGGAGTACTTCATGCGGTTCGGATTCACTGAGGATCAACAGCGGTTCCGGGCGGATGTGCGAAGGACGCTGCGCTCTGCCGAGGTGCGCGCCGCCGCGGAGCAGGCCACCGGCGCGGCGGGCGTCGAGCCGGACGCGCGTCCGCTGTATCGGATGCTCGGCGGGCTGGGATTGCTCGCCGTGCACTGGCCCGTCGAGTTCGGCGGGGCGGGACGTCCGCTGACCGACGCCGCGATCCTCGCCGAGGAGCTGGTGCGTGCCGGAGTGCCGGACACCTTTCACGTCAACACGATCCAGATCGTCGGGCAGTTCCTGCTGATGGCCGGCGACGCGGAGCAGAAGCGCAGGCATCTGCCGGCTTTGGCGCGCGGCGAGAGCTTCGCATCAGTGCTCTACACCGAGCCCGACGCCGGGTCGGATCTCGGTGCGCTGCGGACGGTCGCCGAGCCGGACGGTGACGGCGGCTACCGCATCACCGGCACGAAGGTCTTCAGCCTCAAGACGCGCTTCGTCGACCTCGGCCTGTGCGCGGCCCGTACGACGCCGACCGCCGGGAAGTACCAGGGGATCAGCCTGTTCCTGGTCGACATGCGCGCGCCCGGCGTGACGGTGTCGATGATCCCCGGCATCGGGGACGAGCACTTCCACCGGGTCGAGCTGGACGGCGTGGCGGTGTCGGCGGCGGACCTGATCGGCCCGCGCGACGAGGGATGGCCACTGCTGAACGAGGCGCTCGCGGTGGAACGCACCGGTCTCGACTACTACCTGAAAGCGGAGCGCTGGCTCGACACCGCACTGGAAGCCCTGGTCGACCGCGACCCGGACTCCGCGCACGCGGCACACCTGGAGCAGATCGGGCGCTGGCACGGCGCACTCACCGCCGACCACTCCCTGGCCTGGGAAGTACTCACCGGCCTCGAAGCAGGCCGCATCGACCAGCTCGCCGCCGCCGTCGCCAAGTACCACAGCAGCGAACTCGCGCAGGGCATCGCCGCCTGGGCCGCCGACATCCCCAGCCCCGACCAGCGAGCGAACCGCACCCGCCCCGCCAAGATCCTCGACTCCGCCCACCGCGAAGCACCCGGCCTGACCCTCTCAGCAGGCACCTCCGAGGTGATGCTCCACATCGTCGCCGCCGCCTTCGACTCCCTCCCCTAAGGACCACACCATGGACCCGACCCCCGACCCCCTCTCCCACCAACTCCGCACAACCCTCCGCACAGCCCTCACCGCAATCCCACCCCACCCCCACCTCCACGGCGCCCCCGTAACAGAAACCGCCGCCCACCCCACCCTCCAAGCCCTCCAAGCCCCCGACCTAGAACGCCCCGCCTTCGCCGGCGGCCTAGACCTGGGCCTGACGGCTGGCACGCTGGTCAGCGAGGAACTCGGCCGCGCCGCGTGCGGCAACCCCTACCGCGCAGGTGCCATGGCCGCCGACCTCGGCTGGACGGCCGCCTCGGAGGATGCGGCGAGGGTCGCGAGCGGCGCAGGCGTTGCGAGCGCGGTGGGAATCGCGGGCGGCACAGGCGTTGCGAGCACGACGGGGACCGCGGGCGCCGCAAACATTGCAAGGGCGGTGGAGGTAGAGAGCGGCTCGGTCGTTGCGAGGGCTGGGAAGGTCGTGGGCGGCGCAGGCGTTGCGAGTGCGGCGGAGATCGCAGGCGGCTCGGCCATTGCGAGCGCGGCGAAAATCGGGGGCGGCGCAGGCGTTGCGAGCGCGGCGGGCGTTGCGGGTGGCTCGGGCGCTGCGGTTGCGGCGGGGATCGCGGAAGGTTCGGGCTCTGCCAAGTCGGCGGGCGTCGAGGGCGGCTCAGATGTCGCAAGGGCTGCGGGCGCTGCTGGCGGCTCGGGCGTTGCGCAGTCGCAGGGTGCTGTCGTGGCAGGCGTGGCGCTGGCGGGCACGGAAGCTCTCCCCGGTGCGCGCGGCGTCATCGCAGCTCCGCGCGGCGATGGCTGGGAGCTGACCGGTACCGCGATCGTTGATGATGCCCAAGCCGCCTTGTTCCTGGTGGCGCTTCCTGATCCTGATGCGCCGGCTCTGGTCGCGGTGCCCCGCGATGCCCCTGGCGTCAGTGTCCTGACCGCGTGTTGGCCGCCGGTCGTGCGCTTCGCGGCCACACCGGTCTCGGCGGCGGATGTGGTCGCCCCCACTGCCGAGGCGCTCGCTGATCCGCTGGCTCGTGCGCGGGTGCGGCAGGCGGCGTACCTGCTGGGTATTGCCGAGGGTGCGCATCGCGTTGCGCTGGATCACACTGGCTTCCGGCATCAGTTCGGTAGTCGGCTGCGCGATCTGCCTGCCGTCTCGTTTCCGCTGGCTCGGGCTCTGGTGGCGCTGCGGGCGACGCGGGCGGCGGTCTATCGTGCGGCCTGGTTGGTGGACGCCGAGCCCGACTCCATCAGCACCGAGCCGGTCATCGCCCTTGCGATGGCGGCCGAGACCGCGCGGGAGGTGCTGCGCCTGTGCATGCAGAGCTGCGGGGTGCGGGCGATGACCGCGGAGCTGGGTCTGCATCGCTACTTCCGTCTCGCTGCTGCCGAGTCCTCGCGCTACGGCGAGCCCGCTGCCCTGTGGCGTATCGTCGGCGCTGCTCGTCTGCGGGAGGCGCGGGCTGCTGCTGGGCGGGAGTTCGCGCTCGCGGCGCCGGTCGGGTACTAGGGGGAGGCCGTGTTTCGGAGGTCGCGCCGGCCGGAATCGCATGACGCTGATCCGACCGGCTCGTGCGTGCCTAGTTGATGAGTCCTGAGCGGTAGGCCAGTGACACCAGCTCCGCGCGGTCCCGTACGCCGAGCTTCGTCCGCACTCGGTACACGTGTGTGCGGACCGTCGCCTCGCCGATGATCAGCTCGCGGGCCACCTCCTCGGTGGACATGCCGCGGGCGACCATGCGGACCACTTCGCGCTCGCGGGAGGTCAGCTCGGAGGCGCCGGGGCACATGGCGGCTTCCTGGGGTTCGGGTTGGGCGCGGAACCAGCCGACGAGGCGTTGGGCGATGCTGGGCGCCAGGACGGTCTGGCCGGTGGCGGCTGCCTGGATCGCGGCGATCAGTTCCTGGGGGCGGGCGTCCTTGCCGAGCAGGCAGCTGACGCCGGCGTGCAGGACGTCGCTGACGGTCTTGTCGGCGTCGGCTTCGGTGAACACCACGATGCTCGGTGGGGTGTCCTCCTTGGCGAGTCTGCGGATCATCTCCAGGCCGGAGATGGTGCGCAGGTTCAGGTCGGTGACCACGACCTCGGGCCGCGCGGTGCGCACCAGGACGATGGCCTCCATGCCGTTGTCGGTCGTGCCGATCACCTCGATGTCCGGCACCGCGTCGAGCAGGGTCCGAAGGCCGTCCCCGATGATCGGCAGTTCGTCACAGATGAGGACCCGGATGGTCATAGTCCTTCTCCCTCGATGAGGATTTTGGGTAGAAGCCCCGCATGTCGTGGACGGCCGTCGTGACGTCACCGATGCTCGCGAATCGGCTTCCCGGTCCGTTCCCCTGACGATCCCCCGGAGGTATCCGCACGTCAGCGGCATCGTGACGGGTGGCAGTAACCCAGAACCCAGAACCCAGAACCCAGAACCCAGAACCCAGAACCCAGAACGCAGAACCCTGCCTCCCGGCCTCAGCCCCGGGAGCGCCGCCGCAGCTTCTCCGGAAGCCCGATGTCGGCCAGGATCGGATCGCTGCGGTGCAGCAGCACCTGCGCGTCGCCGTCCTCGCCGGCCGCCGCCAACGCCCCGGCCAGCCCAGCGGTCGCCCACGCCGCGTCCAGGCGCAGCCCGAGATCCTCGCTCAGCTCGATCGCCTCGGTGAACAGCTCCCGCGCCGCGCTGAGCTTGTTCTCCTTCAGCGCGTGCTCTCCGAGCAGATCGAGCACGGCGACCCGGTGCATCGGCGAGGTATGCGGAGCGCGCACCGCCTCGGCGGCCTGACGCGCGAACTGCGCCGCCGCGTCCCGAGCGCCAGTTGACCGGCACGCCGGAACCATCCGCGCCAGGATGAGCGCCTTCGACATCGACCCGCCGAGCCGGCCCTCCCACTCCAACGCCTCGCTCAACGTCCCGAGCGCCTCATGGTGCAAGCCCAGCCCGGTCTGCGCGGTCCCGAGGTTCACCAGCGCCATGATCAGCGTGCTGGGACTGCTCAGCTCCTGATTCACCGCGACGGCCGCCTCGGCCTGCGCGGCGGCGTCCTCGTAGCGGCCGAGGGTGTTGAACGCCGAGCTGAGATGGAACCGAGCCTCGGCCACCTCCTTGAGATTCCCGGTCTCAAGATGCATCGGGATGCTGCGCTCAAGGTGCTCCACAGCCGCCCGCAGATCGCCCAGCGTGGAGTAGAACGTCCCGAGACGGCCCAGGCACACAGCCTGCCCCGCCCGATCCCCGGATGCGGTCGCGACCTCCAGCGCCTCGCGCAACTGAACCAGACCCGCCGGCAGATCCCCCCGATGCCAATAAGCCACCGCGAGGTTCACCAGACTCATCCGGATCGACGCCGGATCCCCGGTCTGACGCGACGAGGCGACACCAAGCGTGGCCGCCTCAAGGAACGCATCGCTGCGCCCGCGCAAGTGCAGGTGGTAAATCAGGTTGCGAGCACTCTCCACGACCGGCGGATAGCTGCCGCGCCGCACCGCCTCGGCCAGCGAAGGCAGAATATTGCGATACTCGGCGTCGACCCACGCCAGAGCCAGGCTCCGGTCCTCCAGCTCCGGGACGTCGCCCTCGTAAGCGGGCAGCCCAGCCGAGAACGGGCTCCGCCCCGGGAAGGCGGCGTCGGTAGCCCGGCAGATCGCCGTCCGGTAGTAGTTGGTCAGCCGCTCGAACGCGGGACCCTCGCCCTCCGGGTCGGTGTACTGCTCCAGCACATAGGCACGCACCAAACTGTGCACCGTGTACCGCTCCGCCAACCGCGGCTCCATCAGATGCCGATCGAGCAAGAGCTCGACGATGTCCTCGGCGCCGTACACGTCCAGACCGGTGAGCGCCGCCGCCGCGTGGATCTCCACATCGTCGCCGGGATGCAGGCAGAAATACCGCAGGTACTCCAGATGCTCCTGATCGAGCGCCTCGAGGGAGGACTTGATGCAAGCCCTGATGCTGCGATCCTCCACCGCCAGCTCGACCAGCTTGCGCGACTCGTTCGACAGCCGGCTCGCCAACCGCGCGATGGTCCAGTGGTCCCGGCTCGCCAGACGCGCCGCACTGATTCGCAGCGCCAAAGGCAGATGCCCGCACAAGTCCGCCAGCCGCATCGCGGCCTCGGACTCGTTGGCCACGCGCTCCCGTCCGAGCACCCTTTCCAGCAGGGACAAGCTCTCCGCCGGAGACAGCACGCCCAGCGAAACAGCCCGCGCGCCGTCGATCCCCTTGATGCGCACGCGGCTGGTGATCAGCACCGTGCTCTCGGAAGAACTCGGCAGCAGCCCGCGGATCTGCGCGGCGCTCTCCGCGTCGTCGAACACCAGCAGCATGCGCCGATTGACGGTCGCCGTACGCCAGCGCGCGATCCGCGCCTCCGGATCGACCGGAACATCGGACCCTGAGATGCCCAGCGCGCCGAGCAGAATGCCCAGCGCCTCATGGGTGTCCACGGAATCGCGCTCGGGAGTGAACCCATGCAGGTCCAGATACAGCTGACCGTCGGGATGCGACTCCTGCAGAAAGTGCGCGGCATGAACAGCCAACGCCGTCTTGCCGCTGCCCGCCATCCCGTCGATCAGCACGATCCGCAGCCGGTGCGCTCCGGACCCGGACGGCTGCCCCGCCGCGCACACGGCGTCCAGCGCCTCCTGGCGCCCCGTGAAATCGGGCAGGTCATAAGGCAGAGTCGTGGGAAAGCCGCCAGCCGCAGCCGTGGAAGCCGGCGCCGGGACCGCGACCTGCGTCTCCCTGCGAGCCTCCCCATGGCTGCCCAAGCTCGCGTCGTTGCGCAGAATGCGTTGCTGCAACTCGGCCAGCTCCGCGCCAGGCTCGACCCCGTGTTCCTCGTCGAGATACTGCCGCAGGCTCTGGTATTCGGCCAGCGCGTCGGTCTGGCGTCCGGACAGATACAAGGCTCGCATCAACTGCCCGCGCAAGTGCTCCCGGACCGGGTTCGCACCCACCGCCTCCCGCAGGTCGCCGACCAGGCGGCTGGCCTCGCCGAGGTCCAGCCGGATCGCGAACAACTGCTCCAGAGCGGTCAGCCGGCGTTCCTCCAAGGCGGTGCTCATCGCCTGGATCACCGGCCCGCCCTCGCCTCCGAGCACCGGACCGCGCCATTGGTCCAGTGCCAGGCGTAACTTGGCCGCGGCGGAGCGCAGATCGCCCTCTTCGGTCGCGCGGCGCGCGTCGCTCAACGCCGCGGTGAAGATCCCGAGGTCCAGCGTCTCCTCCGGGACCCTGATGCGGTAGCCCACACCGGAGGTCGTCAGCAGAGAAGCCATGCCCGGCACGCGTTTTCGCAGGTCCGAGGTCATCTTGCGGACCTGGTGCGCGGCGGTCTCGGGACCGCCGTCCTCCCAGATCGTCTCCACAAGACGGGAGACGGGCACCACGCGGTTCCGGTTCAATAACAAGGAGACGGCGAGGCGTTCCTGAAGCGGACCGCGCAAAGCGATGATGCTGCCGTCGGCCCAGCATTCGAACGAGCCGAGGATGGCGAAGCGGAGGTCTGGTCGGGTACCTTTTTCTGTGGCCCCGTGGTCCACGTGCGTCCTCCTGGTCGCGTCCCCCGAAGGACCAGGCAAGCCATCAAGAATGACCTCGGTGTCAGCCCTGGTCCAATTCCCCCGTGGATGTCTTCCCGATCCAGCCCCAGGTGGCACCTGATCAGTACGGATTTATATACACGAGCAGGTAGGGCTATGTCTATCGTCGCACCTCGGACTGCCTGGCACAGGTGTCTCAGCTTGCTGACTCACCAGTGAGGCGGTAGGCGTCGGCCGGCTGGAAGTCCGAACGCGCCGCGGCCACGAGCACATCGATCAAGCCGTGGAAGTCGACGTCGGCGATCCGGCCCGGATCCAGGACGCCGGTGCGCAGCTCGTCGGCGTACTGGGCCTCGATCTCCTTGAACCGGTGCAGATGGTGCTGCAGCCCGAACCCCTCGATCCGGATGCCGCGCCGGTGCACCATCGACAGGTCGACCGAGACCGTGGCTTCGACAGAACCCTGAGGCGTGTCGTGCAGCCAGGCGACCCGGCCGAGGTCGCGAACCCAGGTGAGGGCGTCGGAAAGGTCGGGCTGCGCGGTCCCGACGAATGCGGCGTCGACCCCGGCGTAAGCATCGAAGGCCTCTGATGCGCCGAACCGGTCCGTGCCGCGCTCGAACACCGCGTCGAAATAAGGATCCTGAGCCGCGCGGCGCGCGCCGCCCGGCGAGGAGACCCCGCCGACGATGCGGGACGCGCCGAGCATCCTGGCGATGCGTGCCGTGGCGCTGCCGACGGGATCGGCTGCGCCGGCGATGAACAAGGACTCGCCGCGTCCGACCTGGAGAACCCTGGTGAGGGCCACATGAGCGGCGAGTCCCGGCAGGCCCAGGACGGTGAGATAGGCATCGATCGGCACGCCCGCGGCGGGTTCGAGCACCCGCGTGGCGTAGCCGCCTCGGGGGAGCGCAGAGTACGTACTCCACCCTCCGCGATGAGCGATCAGGGAGCCGTGCGGAACGTCGGCGCTGCGCGAGGCGACCACCTCGCCGACCAGCGAGCCGGCGCCGACGGCCGTGTAGAGCGGCCAGCGCCGGGCGGGGGAGGCCGCCGGGTGCGGATCCAGGGTCACGAACAGGTTGCGCACCAGGACCCAGCCCGGTGCCAGGCGCGGCACCGGCGTCTCGACGACGGCGAGGTGTTCGCGCGCCAGCGGTCCTTCCGGCCGGGAGACCAACTGAACGGCCAAGCCGTGTTCCGGCACGATCATCGCCTCCTCCTTTGCGGGCCGGTGGTGCGGTGGTGGTGAATCAGCGCCAGTCAACGGACCGGTTTCCCGGTCGTCGATGCCTGATTCACTCGGGTGTCCGATCAGGCGACGGGCGCGGGGTGCGTGCCGTCGGGACCCGGGTTGTTGTTGTCGGCGGAGGCCACGGAGTGGCCCACCGCGGAAGCGTGGTGCGTCGCGGCGTGCGCCGTGGTGCCGCCGGCGACGGCGACCGCCCCCATGACCAGAACCCCCAGGGCGGCCTTCTTAGCGATCTTTCCGGTGATGTTCGACATCGCAATCCCCTCCAGCAATCGGCGTCTGGACCTGCGTTGCGTCGCGGCGTCCGGCCCGTAGCGGGCTTGTTGCTCTGCGACATCACCGATGCTCCCGGGCACCATTACCGTCCCGATCCCCTCGCATTACCCTGACTTACCCGGCATCGTCAGGACACTGACTCGGCCGTCTCACACCGCTTCTTGACGCCGTGGCGCGCCTCCCGTTCTGACCCGTTTTCGGGTCTTATGGTGTGCGCATGGCATCGGTCAAGAAGTTCCAGGTCACCTTCGACTGCGCGCAGCCCGAGCGCGTCGCTCTCTTCTGGTGCCAGGTGTTGGGATACGTCGTCCCGTCGCCGCCTGACCCGCAAGGTGCGTGGGCGGCATGCGTCGATCCCGCGGGCGTGGGTCCGCGGCTGTTCTTTCAGCGCGTCCCCGAGGGCAAGACCGTCAAGAACCGGCTGCATCTCGACGTGCGGACCGCCACGGGACTGGTCGGCGAGGAGCGCGTGAAGGTCCTCGAAGCCGAATGCGCACGCCTGATCGCCCTCGGCGCGACGCGCGTGCGGCTGCTGCCCGCCGACGGTGAGGACGAGGCCTGCCTGGTCATGCAGGACGTCGAGGGCAACGAGTTCTGTCTGGACTGAATTAGTGTTCGGATATCAGAGCCTCGACACCGGCGATCACGCGCTCGATGCCGAAGCGCAGCGCGCCGTCGCGCGCCTGCTTGCCGGTCTGGGCGAACGCCGCCATGGTCAGCGGGTAGTCCTGCGCCCGAGCCGTCAGAACGGGAACAAGCGCCCCCGCCAGATCGGCTTCGGGCGTGCCGCTTCCGGCTTCGTGGCGCACGATCGAGATCACGTGACCGGACAGCAGCGCCAGCACGTCCAGCTTCTCGCCGGGCTCTAGGGCGAGTCCTTCCAGCGTCGCCAGACCCACCTCGTACCAGGCGAGCTCGCTCGGTCCGGGCAGGTGTGGACGCTGCACGAGCTCGACGGACCACCGATGTGCGCTCGTGCGTTCGTGCAGGTTCAGCGCCCACCGCGTCAGCGCGTGCTGCCAGTCGCCGTCACCGGGTTCGCCCGGCGTGCCGAGCGCGCGGTCGAGCATGAGCGCTTCCAACTCGGTGCGAGCGGACACGTAGCGATAGAGCGCCATCTTGGTCGCGCTCAGCCGCTCGGCGACATGCTGCATCGTCACGGCGTCGAGGCCGTGCTCGTCGGCGATCGCGATGCCCGCCTCAGCGATCTGCTCGACGGTGAGCTTGGGTTTCGGTCCGCGCTTGCCGCCGGATTGCTGCGCCGGCGCGCCCCACAGCAGTGCCGCCACGGCTTCGTGCGATTCCCCTGTGCTCACCGCGTCCTGCCTCTGCCGTCGGTTCGTCAGCCGCCATTGAATTGCGTCCAGGGTACACTGATTGCTACTGTGTCCGCAGGACGCAATTAAGCGCGACCGATCACAAGGGGGAGCAGCATGCCAGGAACCAAAGTCCTGATATCCGGCGCAGGTATCGGGGGACCGGCGCTCGCGGGGTGGCTGGGCCGCAACGGCTTCGAGGTCACCGTCGTGGAGAAGGCGCCCGGGATCCGCCCCGGCGGGCAAGCCGTCGATTTCAAGGGACGCACCCACCGGGAAGTGCTGACCCGCATGGGCGTCCTCGACGAGATCCACGCCCGGCAGACCTCCAAGACGGACTGGCGGCTGATCGACGAAACCGAGCGGGTGAAGGCGGTGATCCCGGGGGAATTCCTCGGTGGCGACGTGGAGATCCTGCGCGGGGACCTGGCCGACATCCTGCATCGCAGCAGCGCCGATGTCGCCGAGTACGTGTTCGGCGACGAGGTCACCGCGATCCGGGACGGCGCCGCCGGAGTCGACGTCGAATTCGCGCGCCGGAACGCCAAACGCTTCGATCTCGTGATCGGGGCGGACGGCGCGCACTCGGCCGTGCGCCGACTGGCGTTCGGCCCGGAAGCGGACTACATGCGGCCGCTCGGCTATTACTACGCGCTGGCTGGCGGATCTCCGTCCATTGCGGACCTGGAGACACGGCTGCCCGACGGACGCGCGATCGCCTACGCCTACAACGCTCCGGGCCGACTCGCCGTGCTCGGGGGACAGAAGGCGCCGAGCCTGTTCGTCTTCAAGGCCGACCGGCCCGACTACGACCGGCACGACACCGAGTCCCAGCTGCGGTTCCTCGAGTCGCACCTGGCCGACGCCGGCTGGCGCGTCGACCAGATGCTGCAAGCTTGCCGCGAGGCATCGGACTTCTACCTCGACGCCCTGGTGCGCACCCGCATGTCGTCGTTCACGCGCGGCCGCGTCGCCCTGGTCGGCGACGCCGGCTACGCGAACACCCTCGGCGGCTTCGGTACCGGACTCGCGCTGATCGGCGCCTACGTCCTCGCCGGCGAACTCGTCGCGGCGCGGGGCGACCACGGCGCCGCCCTCACCGCGTACGACGCCAGGATGCGCAAGCCCACCAAGATCGCGCGCTCCGGGAACGCGGGTCCGTTCTTGGCGCCGCCGACGCGCCGGCGCATCCAGCTGCGCGACTGGTCTTTCGCCAGTCGGCCGGTCTTGCGGACCATGATGTGGATGGCCGACAAGTTCGCCACCGACGACGCCCTTCCCGCCTACGACCTGCGGTGACCGGGACTCAGGAGGCGACGATGCCCTCGCCGCCGACGGCGTTCGGCACGGTGACCGCGCCGATCGGGCTGAGCGTGCCGTCGTGGTTGATCGCGAACGCGTCCAGGATGCCGTTCGCTCCGGTCTGCACGTACAGGAACCGTCCGTCGCGCGAGGCGGCGGAGTCCACCGTGCCCGGGTCGGTGGGCGTGGTGCCGACCGGCTGCAGCGAGCCGTCCGCGCCGGCGCGGTAGACGCTGACGTTCGAGCTGCCGGCGTTGGACACGTACAGCAGGTCGCCGACCGCGGTGATCCAGCAGGTCGCCGACTGGCCGGTCGCGGCGGTGTGCAGCGGCGTGAGGGTTCCGTCGCCGTTGACGCGGAACGACGCCACAGCGTTCGGTCCGGCCTCGGTGACGTAGAGCGTTCCGGTGCGCGCGTCGGTGGTGAACGCGAACGGCACCGCGCTGGGAAGGTTGGTCACGACCGGCGCCGGGGCGATGGCGCCGTCGTCGTCGAGGGCGAAGACGTCGACGTTGTTGCCGTTGGCCTTGGTCGTCACGACCAGCTCGCGTCCCCGGTCGGCGAACCCGACCTGCCCGGGGGTGTTGGTGAACTGCGGCGTGGCGGTGGGGTCCAGCCCGAGCTTGCGGTTCCAGTTCCGGTGGATGCGCAGGCGTCCGTCGCTGACGGTATAGCCCTGGACCGCGCCGCCGTTCAGGGCGTTGAGCACGTAGACCGCGTCGTCGTGGACGGCGACGCTGACCGGGAACGTGCCGCCGGAGGAGACGACTTGCCGCAGCAGCAGCAGGTTCCCGAAGACGGCGAACACCGAGACCGTGTCGCTGCCGGCGTTCACCGCGTACAGCAGGTGGTGCTCGCGGTCGTAGGTCAGCGAGCCCTGCGAGGCGAGGTGGTCGACCACCGAACCGTCCAGGACGCCGCCGAGCCCGCCGGTGTCGTAGGCGGCGAGCCGGATGAGGTGGCCGGCGTCGTCGCGGTGGTAGACGACGACCTGGTTGCCCGTCGTGGCGTCGGTCTGGGCGAACACGACGCCGTTGCCGCCCATGTCGTGGCCGGGACGGCCGTGGTCCGCGGCCGAAGCGGTCCCGGCTGAGAGGGTGGCGGCGGCGAAGACCGCCGCGGTCGCGGTCCCGAAACGCAGGGCTGTCAGCATGGGAGATCCTCCTGGGGGTGATGCGGGCATCGGCTTTAGGGAGGTTAGGGCAGGATTCGCCCTGATTCCGGAAGGCGCTCGGGAGCGTCTTATAAGTCTGATATAGGCCGAAGAATTCCGGGTGAGACCTTCGGGCTGTCAGGAGTCGTCTCATAGGCGAGGGGGACGCCGGTCCGCGGCAGGCGTCCTCGACAGACCGGTTGGAAGAGGACGAGGTTGAGCGTCGACACGGAGTTCACGGCGTACGCGGCCGCTCGGGCCCAGCGCCTTCGCGACACCGCTTATCTGCTGTGCGGAGACTGGCACGGCGCGCAGGACCTGACACAGACGACGCTCGTGAAGCTCTACACCGCCTGGAAGCGGATAGAGCGGCGCGACAACGTCGACGCTTACGCGCGTCAGGTCATGCTGCGCACGTTCCTGGACTCCCGGCGGCCGAAGCGCTCGACCGAGCGGCCCAGCGCCGCGCTGCCCGACGCCCCCGCTCCGGCGGGCGGCGATCCGACACTGCGGCTGACGCTCTTGGCGGGCCTGGCGCAACTGCCGCTCAATCGGCGGGCTGTGCTGGTCCTGCGGTTCTGGGAGGACCAGAGCGTCGAGGCGACGGGGGCGGCGATGGGTCTATCGGTCAGCGCCGTCAAGTCGCTGACCCAGCGCGCGCTGGCCGAGTTGCGGACGGTGCTGCACGACGACTCCGCGACGGCCGAGCTCGACTTCCTGTCGGTCTGAGACCACTTCACGGGACTGAAACCACCTCAGGGAACGAGGATCATGACTCCGGAAGACGCGATCCGCGATCGCATCGCCGCGGAACTGGCAGCGGGGCGCCCGCCCCTGGGCGACCTGGTCGCCGCCGCCGCCGCCGAAGGAAGGCGCCGCAAGCGCCGGACCCGCTACGCCGCCGGCGCGGTGAGCGCCGTCGCCGTGCTCGCCGTCGCCGGCGCCGTGGTGCGGCTGACACCGACCGGCACAGCGACGATCTCGCAGGGCACCGGCACCGGCCCGACCACCACCCACCCGGCACCGACCTCGGCGCCCTCCCGGACACCGCCCGCCAAGCCGACAGCGCCGACCTCGACCCCCTCGAGCCCTTCGACCCCGCCGTCGACCACGACCACGACCGAAGCCGGCACGAAGCTGACGACCACACCGATCGTCAAGCAGGTCAACCCCGGCACCCTCCGCCTGGAGAAGGGCATTTACGTCAACTTCACCAAGGACTCCATGTCCTGGTGGGAGTACGAGGGCGGCCTGACGACGCAGTACAACGGCTCCAACACCTGGGGCTCGGACTTTGTCTCCATCGGCGCCGGCGACCGCCTCCAAGGCGGGTTCTACGTCGGCGACGCCGACGTCGCAGCGGCGACCGTGACCATCAACGGCACGCAGCACGCAGCCACAGTGGTCAAGGTGAACGGAACGCACGGCTGGTGCGGTCTGTACTACCTGGAGCCGCCAGGCCAGCCACCGATGAAATCCATCCAGGTCGACGTCTTCGACGCCACCGGCAAAGACGTCGCCTCCTCCTACAGCGGCCCGATGAGCGGCCCGCCCCCGTCGTCCAGCTCGCCGGACAAAGCGCGAACCCCGCCGATCACCAACATCCCGCTCGGCACCCCCTTCCCCGGCGTGACCCCCACGCCCCCGCCGTACACCAAGCGCTGAGCCCGGCCGGCTCCTGCGCGAGCCCGGCACCGGGCGGCTGGCATCCGGCAGCTGTCTGGTACCGGGCTCGCGCACGTCTCAGGACACGATGACGCCGCAGGATCGGGGTTATCGATCCGTGATCTCCGCGGCGGCAACCGGACGTGTTCTCACCCGTCATGACCAGTGAGAGCACAATCCATTCAAGGGGAACATCATGGCGCGGGTGCGTTTCGTCGAGATCGTCGCGGTCACGGCACTGGTCGGCGGCCTTGCCGCATGCAGCAGCAGCAGCACGTCCACGGGAAAGTCCGCGACCGGAGCGCCGTCGACATCCGCGACCGGCGGCGCCGCCGCCCCGAGCACCACGGCGACGGCCACTGCCTCCTCGACCGCGTCGCAGGGCACGGCCACGATCGCCGGCCTGCTCGCCGCCTTCGGAACCGGCGACATCACGGTCAAGCACATGCCGACCGCCGACCCGGCCTGGGTGGCCCGCGTGCAGACCGAGAACCAGCAGCAAAAGGTCCCCCAAGCCACCGACCCCAAGGTGCTCAACCTGATGGCCCTGGTCGATGAAGCGGCGCGCGAGAAGGACACGGCGTCCCTGGCCCGCCTGTGCACCAAGGACTGCGACGCGAAGCAGCAGGCCGCCATCTGGGCGAAGCCCGGCGTCCTGGACCAGCTCACGTCTCTGATCGAGAAGGCCCCGATGGGAGAGGGAACCGTCCTGCCGGACTTCGTGCTCTTCAAGCCTGACACCGCCTTCCACACCGCCGATGAGACCGCCTACGGCAAGCTCGTCGGTGCGACGTCCCCCGCCGGCTTCTTCGCCAACGGGCGCATCTGGACCTCGTTCCAGAACGGGACCGGCGGCCCGGGCGCGATGGAGCAGCACTGGACCGGGATCAAGGCCGGCGACCAGTAGAGGCGTCGAAAGATAACGCTTCGGCGCTTGTGTGGGGCGCGGTCCGGTCGCGTGGCGCAGTCCGGTCGAGCGCCGGACATCGCGCCCCGTCGCAGAACCCCACCTCAGTACCCCAACTTCCGCAGCGCGCAGATCATCGGCCTGACCTGGCTGCTGTACGCGCCGACGTTCAGCCAGAAGCCGGCCGCGGTGTCGGCGACGCCGGTCGCGGCGGCGGCGAGGTCGGCGCAGTTGGCGCCGTCGGAGGGGGGTTTGCTGCGGCCCAGGCCGGCGAGGAAGAGGGTTGCCGGGTTGGCTGCTTCGACCTGCTCGGCCACCTTCGTGGTGACGGTGGTGTAGGCCTCGGTGTCGAGTTCGAGTTGCTGGGCTTGGTATTCGAAGATGTCCCCGGGCTGGAGGTACTGGGCCGCGGCGGCCATGTTGTGGCGGATGAAGGCGTTGTAGTTCTGTCCCGCGTCCTTGGATGTCACTGGATATTGCGGCTTTCTCTGGGGGTAGGCCGGGTTCGGTGAGTTGTTGCACAGGTCGTTGCCGGGGGTGAGAACGACCTTCAGGCCGTGGCTGTGAGCCGTCGCGCAGAACAGCTGTGCGTAGCTGGTCTGCGTGTGGGGGTTGAGGAGCCAGGCGCCCTGCTCCAGGTCCGGTGTCTGGGCCCACGACTCGGCGTCGTATTGCACCGCCGTAACCCACGAGGGCAGCCCTGCGGCCAGGGCATCGACGAGCCCTGTCGAGCCGTCCTGGTAGCACTTGAACTTCAGGACCGCGACTCCGGTGTACCCGGCGGGGACCGGCGACGGGATGGTCGTGTCGCCGGTGTACGTGGTGATGAACCAGGTGCGCCCGGTGTTGAAGGCGCGGCGGCAGACTGCCGGGTCGCCGCCGAGGGACTTGGCGGCGAGGTTGGCGAAACCGGCGCCCGCCAGCATCCACGTCGGTGTGGTGAGTACTCGGCTCCGCGCGGTGGCGCTGGAGGCGCCGAGCGCGGTGGCGGTCAGCGCGGTGACGGCGATGCCGGCCGCCGCACCGCCCGTCGTGATGAACTGTCGACGAGTGACAGACATGCTGTGCCTTTCTGCGTGGGGTCAGGAAGGGGGATTCGGCAGTGCGTTGACGGATCCGAAGACGCGCGGCAGCCGGGCGAGGCGGCCGTCTTCGAGTGCTGCGACCGCGATGTCGGGTCGCGGCTGGTTGCAGGTCGGGCAGTCGTCGCCCTTGCCCGGGACGTTCATCCAGAACCCCGTCGTCCGGTCCCCGGTCGCCAACATCGCGGCGACCAGCATCTCGGGCGTGATCCCGGTTCCCGGCGGATTGGTCGACAGCCCGGCGACCACGACCGCCTTCGGATTGACCGCCCGGATCTGACTGGTGACCTGCTCGACGAAACCGCCGTACTTGGCGGCGTCACGTTCCAGGCTCTGCGCCTGGATGTCGACCACATCGGCGTCCCGAGCCGCATCGGAGCCGATGTGACGATCCACGAACGCCGCAGCGGGATCCGCCGCCTTCCCGCCATCGGCGTTCACCAGGTCCATAGCCGGCGTCGCGATGAAGATCAGACCGTGCGCATGGACGAGATCGGCAGCCCGCTGATAGAAACTCGCCGGATCACGCTGCTCCTTGGACGGCGTCTGCGACCAGTGCTCCGCGTCGTAGATGACCGCACGGATGTCCGGCGGGAGCGAACCTCGGCTCAGCGTGTCCTGGAGCGTCGCGAAACTCTTGAACGACATCGTGGGCACGACCGGCAACGCCGTCGCAGGTCGTTCCGCTCCGCTAAGAATCTCGAAGATCTGCGCACCCGACAGGCGCGCTCGCACATTCGGATTCGAAGCTAGGGCGTTCAGCGCCACCTTGGTCAGAATCCAGCTGGGCCGGCTCGCGCCAATGGAATCCGGAGTAGCAGCCCTAGCAGCCCTCTGATGCGCCGCGTGCGCGCCAGAGGAACATCCGGCGAGGGCGAGCAAGCCGGATAAGACCGCCGCCGCGACAACCGACCTCATTCGGCCGCACCTCCCGCCGGATCGAGCGCCGAGGCCGGACGGGCTCGGAACACCGACGACCACGTCGGAAACCGCGACCGCACTCGCAACGGAGGCTTGACCGGCCGCATCCCGAAGGACAGGAACGCCTCGATCATGAAGAACCTCTTGAGGAACGAGAACGGAATCCAGAGCACCATCCACGGCAGCAGCCGCAGCCGCCGGTAGTACCCCATGACGATCAGCCGCGGCACGATCGAAGTGATCTGACTCGCCAGCAGCAGCAGAACGAATCGCAGAACGTTGTGACGTACCGTCGGATCCAGGATCGACAACTCGATCGTCAGCAGGAACATCGCCGAGCTGAACGGCTTGAGCAGCCCTTTGCCCGCGCCGAGCGGCATCTTGAACCAGTTCCGCGGACCAGGAGCGCCGCAGCCGAACGGCGTATACGCCGCGAAGCTCATGATCCCGCCCTTGCACCACCGGAACCGCTGCACCCGCAGCTGGCGGACCGTGGTCGGCACGTCCTCGTAGGAGATCACGCGCGGATCGATGGCAGCCCGGTAGCCCAGCCGTGCCATCGAGCACGTGAAGAACACGTCCTCGCCCAGCGTCCCGTGCACGAACCCGCCGATGGCCAGCGCCGGCAGCCGGCGGAACGCACAGAACGTGCCCGGCACGCACGGCACGGCGTCGACCTCGGCCAGCATCACCCGCGCGAAGCCGAAGCTGAAGATCATCTCCAGTGCGCGCATCCGGTCGATCCAGGTGGTGTAGGGCTCCTTGGGCAGCACGAACGCCCCGACCAGCCCCACATCTGGATGCTTCAGGAAGTGCGGCACCGAGTACACGAAGGCGTTCGCGTCCAGCGCGCAGTCCGCGTCGATCCGGTAGACGTAGTCCGCCTCGCACTCGGCCAGCGCGAGGTTGAGCGCGACCGACTTACCGGCGTGCCGCCCCTGGATCACCTCCCCGGTCGCGTATCCGAACTCTGCGATGGTGGCTTCGGCGAGCGCGCGCGTGTCGTCCATCGACCCGTCGTCGCACAGGATCACCCGCACCGGACCGCCGTACGCGCGAGCCGCCCGGTCGATCGACCGCAGCGTCCGCTCGATCACCACCGCCTCGTTGAACGCCGGAATGATGACCTCCAGCGGCGGCCGCCGTTCGTCCGGGCGCGGCGACCCGGGACCTGCCATCCGCACCAAGCCGAGCAGGACATAGATGCAGTCCATGACCCCGGCTCGCAGCGCGCGGATCACCAGGAACGCGACGAACAACTCGGCGCCGGCCCGCGCGATCAGCACGACCGCCAAGCTGCCCATCATGCACAGCGCCGCGACCAGGCACATGAGCAGCAGGAACGTCTCCCACCGGCGGCCCGGCTTCGTCGCAGGAACCTGCGTCACCCTCGGGAACTGGAAACTGGTGAACGCGAAGCGAAAGACGACGAAGAAGGCGACCGACTCCTGCAACACCAGGTCGATCAGCGGAAGCGGACCGAAAGTCGGGGAGTTCACCGCATAGGCGACCAGCGCCAGCATCGTGCTGGTCACAACCGAGACGGCCAGGAACAGCACACCGTGCGCGGCGATCATCAAGCGCCGGCCCGGCGTGGCCGGCAGGACGATCGCCGCGATCACCATGAAGGCGAGCACGGTGGTCGGTACCAGAGGCACCAGCTTGGCCGCGTAATACGTGCTGAACCCCGGATCGTGGACCACCGAGTCCACCATGCGCGCGACCAGCGACCGGTACACCTGGACGAACGGCGAGGGCCGCATCGCCACGATGACCAGGTTCGCGGCCGTGATCAGAGCGAGGAACACCACCACCCTGGGCACCGAGGGGCGGCGGAAGGGCGGGAGGCGGACCACGGCGTCCGCCCCCTGGTCGGAGTCGTCGAAGTGCCGGCCGAGCGGCTGCAGGGTGAGGGCTATCAGGACCGTGATGTCCAAGCCCACCAGCACCAGACCGGTCGGGTGCGTCATGTGTGCGTCATGAGCTGCGAACTCATCCCTTCTCCGGCGCAGGAACCGGTTCGGCGGTTCACGAGGACAGCGCGACGTTCACGGTCATGCCGCACAGCACGCCCGGCGGAGTGGCGGCCATCGAGATCACGACGTCGTAGTAGACGGCGCCGGGCACGCGCGCGGGGTCGAGCAGGACCTTGTCGACGGTGCCGTGCAGGTTCTGATTGACCGCGACCACGGACAACGTCACCGGCTGCCCGGCGTGGACCTGGCCGATCTGCGCCTCGGGGACCTGCGCCGTCACGGTCATGGGTTCGGAGTACAGCGTGATGAGCGGGACGTAGCCGCCCGGCTGGGTGCCGGCGTTGTTCCCGTTGCCGTTCGCCGTGGGCTGTCCGGCGAACAGCTGGAAGCCCTGCTGCTGATTGCCCGACGTGTCGGTCTGCCCGGCGGGCCCGCCGTAGAGGTGGATCCCGGCGGGGTCCACGCGGTCGCCGACCGCGCCGGCGGTGTCGGCGACCACACCGTCGGCCGGCGCGACGATCGAGGCGGTGGCCAGCGCCTGCTGGTCCTTGGCGACCAGGGCTTGCGCGGTGGCGAGGTTCGACTTGGCTTGTGCGATGGTCGCCGCGTCCGGGACGGATCCCGGGTTCGGCTGGTTCTGGACCGTCTGCAGCAAAGCCTGGGCCTGAGTCACTTGATCGGCGGCGCGCTGCTGCTCGTCCGACGCGGCGGATTGGGTGGCGGTGAGCTGCGCGTTCGCCTCCGACACCGCGTCGGCGTCCTTCGCGATCTGCGTCTCAAGGTTCTGACACAGCGACGCGGGGTCGGTCGGCGCCGTCGACGGTTTCGACGGCGGTTTCGACGGCGTCAGCCGAGCCGGAGGCGTCGACTTCGGGGACGGTGGGGAAGAATGCGTGGACGTCGGTGGGGGTGTGGCTTTCGGAGTGGACGTCGGCGTCGGCGTCGGCGTGGGATCCGTTTCCGACGGCGAGCCGGTGGGCCCGACCAGCAGCGCGGCGGGCGCGACTGCCGGTCGCGCCGCCCCGGTGCAGGTTTGCGCGTAACGCGCCTGGTCGTCGTTCAACATCCGCTGCCGACTCGCGACGACGGCGGCCTGCATGTCGACGCTGCTCTTCGCCTTGCCCTGAGCCAGCGTCAGCGCACTCTGCGCGCTGGTGACGGCCGCCTGCGCCTTGGTCGTGGTGACCTGGAGCTGGTTCTGCGCGGCGGTGCTGGTCTGCGGATGCTCGGCGGCGGTCAGCGCGGCGTCGGCGGCGCTCACCTGCGCCTGCGCCGCCCGCAGGTCCGACTGGTCCACCGCGGTGTCCTCGGTGGCGAGCAGCTGCCCGGCCTTGACCTGCTGGCCGGGTGCCACGTTCAAGGCGCTCAGCGTGCCGTTGTCCCCGAAGTTCAGGTAGTAGGCGTGCGCGGGTGTGACCTGGCCGGTGATGGTCGGCGCCGGGTCGGCCATCACCTTGTAGGTGACCACGGCGGCGGTGCCGCCGACCGCGACGGCCACGACCGCCGCGATCAGCTGCTTGGGCCGCAGCGGGGGTTTGGCCGGCCGCATCTCGCCGACGCCGGCCTCGCCGGTGGTGAAGGCCGCGTTCATCCCGCGGACCCGTTCTCTGGCAACCATTTCTCGTCCCCTGTGTAGCTCCCGGCGGCGGTCTGTGTCTGTGCCCTGCCTCAGCGGGCTGCCTCAGCGGTCTGCCTCAGCGGTCCGCAGGCTCGGGCATCAAGTCCTCCGACGTGGGCATCCCGGCCCGCCACACCGAGCGGGCGACGATCTTGCTCGGGTCCACGCGGTGCCGGTACCGCGCCGCGATGTCGGTGCACTCCTCGAGCAGACCCTCGGACAGCGTCGTGGGCTGTAGACCCAGCGCCAGGAACTGGTCGTTGCACACGTTCAGCTCGTTGCGGTCGGCCTCCTGCCGCGGGTTGGGCAGATGCGCGACCTCGACCCCGGTCATCTCGCTGACCAGCTTCGCCAGATCGGACACGCGGTAGGTCTCGGTGACCTGGTTGAACACCCGCGGCTGGGCGCCGGTCGGCGGGTTCTGGATCGCCAGCTCGATACAGCGCACGGTGTCCCGGATGTGGATGAAGGCGCGGGTCTGCCCGCCGCTGCCGTGCACGGTCAGCGGATGCCCGATCGCGGCCTGCATCAGGAAGCGGTTCAGGACCGTGCCGTAGTCGCCGTCGTAGTCGAACCGGTTGACCAGCCGCTCGTCGCGGATCGTCTGCGGGGTCTGCGTCCCCCAGACGATCCCCTGGTGCAGATCGGTGATGCGCAGCTGGTCGTTCTTGGCGTAGAAGGCGAACATCAGCTGGTCCAGCGTCTTGGTCAGGTGGTACACCGAGCCGGGGTTCGCCGGGTGCAGGATCTCCCGCGGGATGTCCCCGTCGGGGGTCGGTACCTTGACGGTCAGGTAGCCCTCCGGGATCGGCGCGGATCCCGACCAGCCGTAGCCGTAGACGCCCATCGTCCCCAGGTGCACCACCGCCGCGTCCAGGCCGGTGGTGACCAGCGCGGTGAGCAGGTTGTGGGTGGCGCGCACGTTGTTGTCGACGGTGTAGCACTTGGCCTGCGGCGAGCGCATCGAGTACGGCGCCGCCCGCTGCTCGGCGAAGTGCACGATCGCCTGCGGGCGCAGCTCGGCCAGCACCGCGGTCAGGCGCTCGTACTCGGTCGCCAGGTCCAGGCGGACGAAGCCGATGTCGCGGCCCGAGACCGCCTTCCAGGCGCGGATCCGCTCGCCGATCGGGCGGATCGGGGTGAGCGAGTCGACTTCGAGCTCGAGGTCGATGGCGCGCCGGCTGAGGTTGTCCACGACGGTGACGTCGTGGCCGCGGTCGGACAGGTGCAGTGCGGTCGGCCAGCCGCAGAATCCGTCTCCGCCGAGAACGAGAACATCCATGGTCGTATCCACTCCTTGTGATCGAACGGTGGGAGTCCGCCGAGGAACGCGAGGCGCTCGCCGTGCGGTCGTTCGTCCCGGCGCCGGGCGGGGTGTCCGCCGGACCCGAGGGGGTGGATTGTTAGGAAACTTTACTTTCTTGGACGTGGGCACCGTAAGACGTCCGTGCGGGGACGTCAAGAGCCTGCGAAAGACGATCTTCCCGTCCGCGGGGCGGCCGCGGCGGCGGTGCGCGCCCCGGCTCCTGCCGGTGCCGAAGGTCGCAAAAGCCTGGTAAGGCCGAATGTTCGATAGCTCTCCGCAGCGATGCTTGACGTCTGTGTGACGGACGAGTACTACTGGTCGGTGGGATTGCTAGGAAACCTCCTTAACTAAAAACCGGGCACCTGGGCAGTGCCCCCGCCGCCGACCCGGGGCATGCCACCGCCCGGGTCGGCGGCGCCGGCGGAACACCGGCCAGCCGGCCATCGCTTCCGCATCGTTCACGCCGTCGCGGCCGGGCATCGGCCGCGGATCGCAGGAGCCTGGAACCCATGACATCGATATCGAGCGGCACGCTGCTCGCGGACGACCTGGACATGTTGGAATCGGAGTCCATCCACATCGTCCGGGAGGTGGCCGGGGAATTCGACCGGCCGGTGATCCTCTTCTCCGGAGGCAAGGACTCGACCGTACTGCTGCACCTCGCGGTCAAGGCGTTCTGGCCGGCGCCGGTGCCGTTCCCGTTGTTGCACGTCGACACCGGCCACAACTTCGAGGAGGTCATCGCCTTCCGCGACCGGATCGCGGAGCGCTACGGACTGCGGCTGGAAGTGGCCCGCGTCCAGGAATGGATCGACGACGGCAGACTCGCCGAGCGTCCCGACGGTCTGCGCAACCCGCTGCAGACGCTGCCGCTGCTGGACGCCATCAACTCTCTGCGATACGACGCCGCGTTCGGCGGCGCGCGCCGGGACGAGGAGCGGGCTCGGGCCAAGGAGCGGATCTTCAGCCTGCGCAACGGATTCGGGCAGTGGGAACCACGTCGGCAGCGGCCCGAGCTGTGGAACCTCTACAACGGCCGGCATCGCGCGGGCGAGCACGTCCGGGTGTTCCCGCTGTCCAACTGGACCGAGCGCGACATCTGGCGCTACGTCGAGCGCGAGGGCATCGAGCTGCCCTCGATCTACTTCGCGCACCGGCGCGCCGTCTTCCGGCGCTCCGGGATGTGGCTGACCGCCGGTCCCTGGGGCGGAGCACGCCCGGGGGAGGACGTCCACGAGCTGACCGTGCGCTACCGGACCGTCGGCGACGGCTCGTGCACCGGCGCGGTGGAGTCCGAGGCGTCGAGCGTGGCCGAGGTGATCGCCGAGGTGGCGGCCAGCCGGCTCACCGAGCGTGGCGCGAGCAGGGCCGACGACCTGGTGTCGGAGGCCGCGATGGAGGACCGGAAAAGGACGGGGTACTTCTGATGGGCCACGAGGATCCGCGGCAGGACCTGTTGCGGCTGGCGACCGCCGGCAGTGTCGACGACGGCAAGTCCACGCTCGTCGGCCGGCTGCTCCACGACACCAAGTCGGTCCTGGCCGACCAGCTCGACGCGGTGCGCCGGGCCAGCGCCGAGCGCGGACTGGCCGCCCCCGACCTGTCGTTGCTGGTGGACGGCTTACGGTCGGAGCGCGAGCAGGGCATCACCATCGATGTGGCGTACCGCTACTTCGCCACACCGCGCCGCTCGTTCGTGCTCGCCGACACCCCCGGGCACGTGCAGTACACCCGCAACACCGTCACCGGCGCCTCCACCGCACAACTGGCCGTGGTCCTGGTGGACGCGCGCCGCGGGGTGGTCGAGCAGACCCGCCGCCACGCCGCGGTGCTGGCGTTGTTGGGCGTGCCAAGACTCGTCCTGGCGGTCAACAAGATCGACCTGGTCGGCTACGACGAGCCCGTATTCGCCGCGATCGCCAAGGAGTTCCTCGCCTATGCCGGCGAACTGGGATACGCCGACGGCCATGTCCTGGCCATCCCGGTGTCGGCACTGGTCGGCGACAACGTGGTCGAACCCTCGGACCGAACCCCCTGGTACACCGGACCGACACTGCTCGACCACTTGGAAACCGTCCCAGTGGAGCCGGATCCCCAGGACAAACCGCTGCGGTTTCCGGTGCAGTATGTGATCAGACCACGGACTCAGGCTCACCCGGACTACCGCGGCTACGCCGGCCAGATCGCCGTCGGCATGGCGGCGGTGGGCGACGAGGTCCTGGTCCTGCCGGCCGGTCTGCGCAGCACCGTACGCGGCATCGACACCATGGACGGCCCACTGGCTCAAGCACACGCCGGCCGCTCGGTGACCCTGCTGCTCGCCGACGAGCTGGACATCTGCCGCGGCGACGTGATCGTCGCAGCCGGCGCGCCACCGACGGTCACCGACGAACTGGACGCCACCGTGTGCTGGCTGTCAGACGAACCGCTGCGCCCCGGCGCATCGGTCCTGCTCAAACACGGCACCCGAACGGTGTCCGCGATGGTCGCCGCGCTCCACTCCCGCTTTGACGAACAGAACCTGTCGACCGTGGAGGCGCCGGAATCCTTGCAGCTCAACCACATCGGCCGCGTCACCCTGCGCACCTCGCAGCCGCTACCGGTCGATGACTACAGCACCAGCCGACGCACCGGCTCGTTCCTGCTGATCGAGCCGTCCGACGGAGGCACTCTGGCGGCGGGGCTGATCGGCATGCCGCTGACGGTGTCGGCGCCAGCGCCAGTGTCGGCGTCAGCGTCAGCGCCAGTGTCGGCGCCAGCGGAGGCGCGCAAGCCGGTGGCTGGCATGGCGCGCTGAGGCTGAGGCTGGTGCAGCGCGGTCGCGCGGACTCGCAGGTTCGCGCGGCCGCGCGTCAGCCGCCGAGCGCAGCCCGCTGAGCCCGCGTCAGCGACTTCACTACCAAGTCGTAGGAATCCTCGATCATGTCCAGCACCATCTCCTCGCCGAGGGAGCCGTCGATGGTGACCGTGTTCCAGTGCCGCTTGTTCAGGTGGTAGCCGGGACGGATCGCAGCGTGTGCCGCGCGGAGGTTCGCGGCGAGGTCCGGGTCGCTCTTGAGGCTCACGGCCAGGGGGTGCTCGTCGAGGCGGGTGATGGCGAAGACCTTGCCGGCCACCTTGAACACCGATACTTCGGGGGCGAAGGGGAAGTCCTCCACTGCTCCGTGGTGATCAAGGCAGGCCGCTTTCAGTTCCTCCGGGGTCATGGGTCCCACAGTATTCGCCTGGCGTTACCGAGCCCACGTCGCGAACGTGTAGCCCCGCGCCTTCAGGGTCCTGAGAATGCCGCTCAGTGCCGCGACGGTCTGGCTGCGGTCGCCGCCGCCGTCGTGCAGCAGCACTACCGAGCCCGGTCGTACGTGGCTGAGCACGCGCGCCTGGATCGCCGAGGCGCCGGGCCGCGACCAGTCGCGCGGGTCGACCGTCCACAGTGCGATCTTCTTGCCGAGTGCCGCCGTCCGGGAGCGCACCGCGCCGTTGACCGCGCCGTACGGCGGGCGCAGGCAGCAGGGACGGTAGCCGGTGTGCGCGCGGATCTGCCGGTCGGTGGCGTTGACCTGGTACGCGAACTGCGATGCCGACAGCTTGCGCAGGTCGGGGTGGGACCAGGAGTGGTTCTGCACGCTGTTGCCCGCGCGGTACACCCGCGTGGTCACCGACGGGTGCGCGGCCACGTTCTGGCCGACCTCGAAGAACGTGGCGTGCACGCCGTACTGCGCCAGCACCTTGAGGACCTTCGGCGTGTAGACGGGACTGGGCCCGTCGTCGAAGGTGATGTACACGACCTTGCTTGTCACAGCTTTGCCGGCCGCCGCCTTGCTCGACGCGGCGGCCGGTGCCGCGGAGAATCCGATCGCGAGCAGCGCCAAGACGGCCGCGACGAGAAGTGCCCCGACTTTGCGGGAAAATCCGATGATCACCTCGAGCGGATTCCCGCCGTCACGGCCTGGACACCCTGCTTGATCAGGAATTCCCCCATAAGGCCCTGCGGTCCGTGCACTTTCGGCTCCATGCCCGCTCCTGGCACGGATCGTCGCGACGGCGTCGGCCGGCGCCGCGACCAGGCATCATGAGGGCGTGCGTTTCATGATTCTCGGGCCGGTGGAGGCCGTCACCGACGACGGCGACCCGATCAGTCTCGGCGGACCGCGGGTCCGCGCCCTGCTGGCGTTCTTGGCTCTCGAGCCCGGACGCGTGGTCCCCGTCGACCGGCTGGTCGACGGCCTGTGGGGGCAGGACCTCCCCGGCAACGCCGCGAACGCGCTCCAGACGCTGGTCAAGCGGCTGCGCACGGCCGTCGGCCAGACGCGGGTCGTCGCCCGCGCGACCGGCTACCTGCTCGACGCCGCCATCGACGGCGAGGTCGACGCCGCCGCCGACCAGGTCGACGCCGCCACCTTCCTGCGCCTCGCCGACGAGGGCAGCGCCCTGCTCGCGGCGAGCCCGCCGAGCCCGGACCTCGCGGCGAAGAGCCTTGATGAAGCCCTGGCACTGTGGCGCGGACCGGCCCTCGCCGACGTGGCGATGATGCCCTTCGCCGAGCAAGCCATCACCCAGCTCACCGAGCGCCGCCTGGACGCCGTCATGGACCGCGCCCAGGCCTACCTGGACCTCGGCCGTCCGACCCGCGTCATCGAAGAACTGACCACCGAACTCGCAGCCGATCCCCTGCGCGAACGCCTCGCCGTCCTGCTGATGCGGGCCCTGCGTGCCGACGGCCGCCGCTCGGAGGCCCTGGCAGTGTTCGAGCGAACCCGCCGGGAACTCGCCGACCAACTCGGCGTCGGACCCTCCGCGTCCCTCGCCCAAGCCCACCTGGAATCCCTCGACGACGATCCCCCTCCGCCCCGGGTCGTCGCGGTCACCAACCTGCAAGCCCGCCTGACCAGCTTCGTCGGCCGCCAAGCCGAGGTCGACGGCCTGACCCGCCGCCTGGCCGAATCCCGCCTGGTGACGGTGGTCGGCGCCGGCGGCGCGGGCAAGACCCGGCTGGCCGGCGAGACCGCGCTGCACTCCCTTCAGCGCTGGCCCGGCGGCGTGTGGCAGGTCGAGCTGGCGCCGGTCGGCGACCCCTCCGGCGTGCCGTTCGCGTTCCTGAAGGTGTTCGCGATCCGTGACACCGACGGCCCGGACGCCGCCGACCGCCTCGCCGAAGTGCTCTCGCGCGAACCGACGCTGCTGGTCGTGGACAACTGCGAGCACGTCATCGACGCCGCCGCCCGCCTCGTCGAGGATCTGCTGGTCCGCTGCCCGCACCTGCGCGTGCTGGCCACCAGCCGGGAACCGCTCGGCATCGAGGGCGAGGCGCTGTGCCCGGTCCCGCCGCTGGCCAGCGCGCCCCGCGACGCCGGCGCGGCGCAGGCGCTCCAGTACGCCTCCGTGCGCTTGTTCGCCGACCGCGCCGCCTCGGTCCGCCCGGGCTTCGCAGTGGACGACGACAACGTCGCCGCCGTGGTCGCCATCTGCTCCCGCCTCGACGGCGCGCCGCTGGCGATCGAGCTCGCCGCCGCCCGCTCGCGCGCCCTGACCCCGCAGAAGATCGCCGAACGCCTCGACGACCGCTTCCGCCTGCTCACCGGCGGCAGCCGCACCGCCCTGCCGCGTCACCAGACACTGCGCGCCGTGGTCGACTGGAGCTGGGGACTGCTCTCGGAGCGCGAACGCCGGCTGCTGTGCCGGCTCTCGGTGTTCTCCGGCGGCGCGAGCCTGGACGCCGCCGAGGCGATGTTCGGGGACGAAGTCCTGGACGTCCTGCCCGCCCTCGTCGACAAGTCCCTGCTGGAAGTCGACCGCGCGGACCGCTACCGCATGCTGGAGACGATCCGGGCGTTCGCCCTGGAACGCCTCGCCGAAGCCGGCGAAACGCAGAGCGCCGCAGCCGAGCACGCGCGCTACTTCCTGGACGTCGCCGAGGGCGCCGTCCCGCAGCTGTTCATGAACGCGCAGCTGGAAGCGATCGAGCTGCTCGGCGCCGAGCACGACAACATGGTGACCGCCCTGCGATGGGCCATCGACCATGGCGAAGTGGAGACGGCGCTGCGCCTGTGCGGCGCGCTGATCTGGTTCTGGTGGCTGCGCGGCCATCGGCTGGAGGCGTACCAGTGGGCCCGGCAGGCAGTCGCGTCCGCCGCCGGAGGCGTCCCGCAGGGAGCGGCGCGCGCCTACGCCGCGTCGGTGTTCGCGACCCACATCGCCTACTTCGTCCACCCGACCGACTTCTCCGCGGTCACTGCCGAACCCGACCGGCTGGCCGGGACGGCGCAGGAATTCGACCACCTGCTGGCCCTGGCGCGCGCCGAAGGCCCGGTCCCGCCGATGCTCGAGGTCTCCGGCGCGATGCTGACCGCGATGGCCGGCGATCAGGACGCCGCCCTGCGATGGCTCGACCGCTGCGCCGAAGCGCCCGATCCGTGGCTGGCAGCCGCCGGTCGCATGATGCGCGGCAACCTGCGCATCATGCTCGCCCGCCCCGATCTCGCCGGTCCCGACCTCCAAGCGGCGGTCACCGGGTTCCGCGCGCTGGGGGAGCGGTGGGGATTGAGTCAGGCGTTGCTGCTGCGCTTCCGGCACGCCGCGATCACGCAAGGCATCGCCGCCGCCTCACCGTTGATCGCCGAGGCCGGTCAGCTCATCGCCGACTGGCTGAGTCCGGAGGAAGCCGTCGCGACTCTGATGCGCCTGGCCCACGAGCGGCTGATCGCCGAAGACGTGGACGGCGCGATCCTGGACACCGCGCGGGCCAAGGAGATCGCCGCCGGTGGCGTACCGCCGGAGTGGCACGCACAGATCCAGCTCGCCGAAGCCGACATCGCACGCCGCCAGGGCGACTTCGCCGCAGCCTGGCCCGCCTACGCCGAAGGCCTCGAGGCGATGGAACGCGGCCGGCTCACCGTTCCGCAGGACATCGCGTGGGCGCGCGCCGGTTACGGACGTGCGCTCACCGCTTCGGGGGATCCGGCAGCCGGCATCGTCCAGCATCGGCTCGCCGTGACCGCGCTCGGCGCGTTGCGGGACATCCCGATTCTCACCGTCGTGGTGCTCGGCGCCGCGGTGACGCTCGAAGCAGCGGGCCGGTCCGAGGAGGCGGCGGTGCTGTTCGGCGCCGAGGTCGCGCTGATGGGGCAGGGACTGGTACGCGGTCCCGAAATCACTGGCGCGCGCGAGCGTACTGTCGCGGCGCTGGGGGACGAGGCGTACCGGCGGGCTCACGATCGCGGCGCCGCGATGACGTACGAGGAAGTGGTCGCCGAGATGCGCTCAGTCCTCGGCGACGACGGGCAGCAGTAGCCGGGAGGGCGTCTCAGGGCCGTGATGCACCCGGTTCACGGCCGGGAGCTCGCCGGGCTCGGCGTATTTCGGCACGCTGCCGCCGCTGACGTCCAGCCGGATCCGGTGCCCGACTGCGAAAACCGCGGTGACCGCTCCGAGGTCGATGGAGAGTTCATGGACCTCGCGGGCGCGCGGGACCCGGGCGATCCCGTCGGTGATGAAGCGCGTGCTGTCATCGGGCGCGACGTCGACCAGCTTGCCGGTGATGCCGCCGCCGGGGATCGAGGAGGACACGAAGACGACCAGTCCCACGGATCCGGCGATGCGGACCGGTTCGGTCAGCGGCGCGCTGGTGAAGCACAGAACGTCTTCCCGGACCTCGACCGAGCGCTGGTCCAGGTCGTCGACCGTGGGGACGGCGGCGTAGGGGTCGTAGTCGAACCGGTCGAGCGCCGCCGCGGCCGGGGGAGAGGCGCTGAGCACGCCGTCTCCCTTGTAGGTGTTGGCGCGGCCCTGGCTGAGGAGGAAGTAGCGATAGTGCGGGTGCCGCAGCCCGTGCCGGTTGGTCATGATCAGACTCTCGGGGACCGCGCTGGCAAGCCGCTGGCAGCGCGCTGGCAGCGGCGCCCGATGCCGGCGGACAGCCGGTTGCCAGCGGCGCTGAGCACAGTGAAGCCATGTTCAAGAACGCCTACGGCACCATGTTCTCCCTGCTGGCCGCGACAACGACCTTGTCCGGGGCGACGAACCTGTCGTCAGCGACCCCCGCGTCCGCGACCTCCGCGTCCGCGGTCCACGTGGACGTCAGCGCGAACGACGTGATCACCCGGCTGGGCGACCACGCGGTCGGCGTCAACACCCCGATCTGGAGCGCCAACCTGCTCGACCGCCCGGCCGACCGGCTGATCCGCGACGCCGGAATCCAGAGGCTCGCCTTCGACGGCGGCGGGGTCAGCGACCTCTACCACTGGCGCACCGGCCGGCTCAGCCCCGACCCCCAGGCCGCAGCGCACGACGCCCAAGGCTTGGACTACGAGGACCTCAAGCCGCAGTTCAGCTTCGACCAGTTCGCCGCGACCGCGCGGGCGACCGACAGCTCGATGCTGGTGCACGTCAACTACGGAACCGGCACGCCGCAAGAAGCCGCCGACTGGGTCCGCTATGCCAACAAGACCCGCCACTACGGCGTCACGGACTGGGCCATCGGCGAGGAGACCTACTTCAACGGCGCGCTCGGCGCGAGCATGAACACCGAACCCGACGGCCACGCCGACAAGTCCGCGCAGGCTTACGCGACGAACTCGCTCGCCTTCATCAAGGCGATGAAGGCCGCCGATCCCAGCATCCGGGTGGGACTGGAACTCGCCGCGCCGATCCCCGGCACGCCGATGCTGGACTGGGACAAGACGGTGCTCTCGGTGGCGGGCTCGGCGGCGGACTTCGTCGACGTCCACTACTACACCGGCGCTCAGACCGACGCCGCGCTGCTCGCCTCGCCGCAGACCTCGATCCCTCGGGGCATGGCGTCGCTGCGCTCGCTCGTCGCCTCCTACAACCCGAAACTGAAGATCGACATCGGCGAGACCAACTCCTACTACCAGCAGGCGCCGCAGCAGATCAGCCCGACCAACGCGCTCTACCTGCCCGAGTCGGTCCTGGCGATGCTGGAGAACGGCGCCGGCGAAGTCGACTGGTGGTCGCTGTACAACAAATGGGGCGGGAGCGCCGAGTCCGGCTACGGCGACCTCGGGCTTCTCGCCTCCGGCAACGTCAGCGGCGACGGCGCGTCGCAGGGTCCGAAGGCGGATACCAAGTTCGACCCCTACTACGGCATGCAGCTCCTCGGGGCGCTGGCCCGACCCGGCGCGCGGCTCGTGACGGCGACAGCCGGCGGATCAGTGGTCGCACATGCCGCACTGCTGCCCGACTCCGGGCTCGGCGTACTGCTGGCGAACAACGATCCCGACCACGCCGCGCCGATCGACACGCGGATCAACGGATTCCACGCGGGCTCGAAGGCGACCATCCTCACCTACAGCGCGGCGACGCACCGCGTCACCGAGACGCACGGGTCGATCCCCAAGACGCTGCCCGCCTACTCCCTGACGCTGGTCCTGCTGCGGCATTGACCAACAAACCAACCGCACCGATCTCGCCCAGCCGCACCCCCCATCAGTCTGAGGCGCCTCCTTCAGCGCCTCAGCAGTCCCGACCCGAGGAAGTCGCTGCCATCGCGCACGCCGGGCAGCGCGAAGAAGTAGCCGCCGCCGGTCGGCTGGATGTAGTCCACGAGTGGTTCGCCGGCGAGGCGCTCCTGGACGGCCTGGAACTGCCGCTGCACATCCTGCTGGTAGCAGCAGAAGATCAGCCCGATGTCGAGGTTGCCGTTGGCATCCAGACCTCGTTCGTAGTTGTAGCCGCGGCGCAGGATCTGCTGCTTGGACGTCGCTGGGGTGCGCGGGTTCGCCAGGCGGATGTGCGCGTCTGCCGGGATCACCAAGCCGTGCGGATCGGCCTGGTAGTCCGGCGTGTCACGCTCTGCCGTCCCGTCCAGTGGCGCTCCGCTGTCGCGCCGTCGGCCGATCATGTTCTCCTGTTCATGCAGCGATACCCGGTCCCAGAACTCGACCAGCATCCTGATGATGCGGACCACTTGGTAGGAACCGCCTTGCGTCCACGCCGGCTCGCCGCCGCCGGGTGCCGTCCAGATCAGGTCGTCGGTCACCGAGCCCTTCGACACGTCCGGGTTCGCGATGCCGTCCTTGAAGCCGAGCTGGTTGCGTTGGGTCCCGGTGGGTCGCGGCGCCGCGTGGAAGCCGTCGATCTTCCACGACGGCTGCATCCCGGCGCGCGTGTGTTTGGCGATGTCGCGCAACGCGTGCATCACCGTGTCCCGCGAATCGGCGCAGATCTGCAACATCAGGTCGCCATGCAACTCCGTCGAGCCCTCGACATGGTCATCGGGGAACACAGGCATCGGTGTCAGGCGCGCCGGCTTGCGGCTCGCCAGACCGAAGCGGTCGTCGAACAGCGACGCCCCGACCCCGACCGTCACGGTCAGTCCGTCCGACGGCAGCCGCGGACCCAACGTCTCGCTATCGGTCGGCGGAGACGCGACATCCGTCGCCACCGGCAGCCCGCCCGAAGTCAGAAACCTGATTCGGTCGGTCAATGTCCGGAACAAGGCTGCCAGCGCAGCGGCATCCTGAGCCGTGACGTCGAAAGCCACGAACGACGCCGCATCCTGAGGCGCCGTCACGATCCCCGCCTGGTGCGCACCCTCGAACTCGATGCGACGCCCCGAAGGCCCGGAGCCGCTCCCGGCGGACCCCGACCCCGTCACCGCCATCGCGGTCGCCCCCGCCGCACCGCCGACCGCCGCTGCCGAGGCCGCGCCGACAGCAGCGCCGCGCAGGAAGGATCGTCGTGCCACGCCGGTCATGCGTTCGTCCTCGGTGCCAGCAGGTTGGGGATGGTCGCCAGATCTTCGAGCAGCTGATCCATGTCGGCGTCGAGGCGCCGGTGCTGTGCGGCGGAGATGGCGCCCGCCGGAGTCCAGCCGTCGGAGCCGCCGGAACCGCCTGAACCACCGGAACCACCAGAGCCGTCACGAGTCGCCTGAAGATCGCCCTGCACCGCAGCGATCTCCGCGGCCAGCTTCGCACGCAGTCCAGGAGCCCGATCGTCGATCAACGGCGCCAAAACGCTCAGCACTTCCTGCGTACCCTCAGTGTTCGCATACGCCGTCGCCAAGCTCGTGCCGCTACCGGCATCCGCCGCCCCGGTGATCTGGAACTGAAGCGTGTTCTCCAAGATCTCGTGAGCGCGCAACGGCAAATCGCCGGGATCGACCTCTTCGCTCGGGAAGTCCTCAACCAAGCCCTGAACCGAGCCGACCAGCGCCTGTGTCAGAGGGCGTATCTTCTCCGCGGAGCCACCGTGCCAGAGCCCGTATTCAATCGCGTGCAGCCCGGCCCAGTCCTTGTCCGCCGTGCCGTCCGGCAGACCCTGCGCCGTCCCGTCGATCGCGCCGTCGAAGTCGCCGAAGGAGTTGTAGGCGGCGCCCAGCCGCTCATAGTCCAAGTGCGCGGTCAGCCAATCCGCCTTGGCCGTCCGCAGATCACCGCTCGCGACGTCCGCGTCGAGCTTCTTCGAAGCCGCGAGCAGCTTCGGTATCGAACCGCCCAACCAGTCGCGATAGGCGTTGACCGGCGCGGTCATGTCCAGGTCGGGCAGCGGCTTGTAACCGGCGACCGCGCCGGACGTCGTCCCCGACACAGAGAACTGCGACGTGGTGTGGACCGTGCCGTCCGACAGGACACACCGGATCGCGTAACGCCCCGCGCCGAGCGTCGTCGTCAGCGGCAGCGTGCGCCCCGGCGTCAGCCACGGGATCTCCGCGTAGACCAGGTCGGCGGTGTCCACGAGGTAGACCGTCGCGAAGGCGTCCGTGTCGTCGGTGACCACGAAATCGACGCGTCCGGCGTCGGCGGCGGCGGGAGGCGTGCCGCACCCCGAGGCGCGCACCGCGATCGGGCCGCCGGCGCTCGCCGGATGGGACTGCGCGACACCGGCCACGACGGCGGCGGCCGTCACGATCGGCACCACCGCTAGACGTACCTGCCAGGAGGCACGGCGCATGACGGTCGGGGTTCCTTTCGTCGTCGCAGCACACTGCGGACGACCCGAGCAGGCCCGGGCCGTCCGCTGCGCGCTATGGGGTCAGGACCGCGGGCCGCTCAGCTCCAGATGTCGCTGATGACAGCGGCGCCCGAGCTGTTGCCGACCGGGGTCAGACCGTACATCTTCTCCAGGGTGGCCAGCAGGTTGTAGTGGGTGACCTGCTCGCTGTAGTGGCCGGTCTTCACCCCGGCGCCGACGACGATCGTCGGGATCTGGTTGCTCTCGGTGTAGTCGTCCTCGTCCCAGGTCACGATCAGCACGCTGTTGTTCGCCTTGGCCCAGGTCGCGTACGCCGACAGGTTGGTCTTCAGCCAGGTGTCGCCGGTCTTGACCGTGCCGTCGTGCATGTCGTCGTTGAGGTTCGGGATGACGAACGACAGCGTCGGCAGCGTCGAGTAGTTGGTCGGGAACTGACTGAACGGCAGGGAGTCCGAGCCCGGCACGTTGCTGTAGTTCACCCACGGCGAGTGCTTGCGCGCGTACTTGCCGGAGGAACAGGTCGTCGAGCCGGTGCTCGGCAGACCCTCGGAGTAGCCCTTGAAGGTCTTGCCGGCGCCCAGAAGCTCCGACCCCAGGTTCGCCGTGTTGCCCTCGCTCACCGGGCAGGCATCCGAGGACAGCCCGAAGGTGCTGCCGCCGAACAGCGCCATGTAGTTCGGCTCGCTGGGGTGGGTGACCGCGAACGAGCCGGTCAGCAGCGCGCCGGAGGAAGCCAGGGAGTTGATGTACGGCGCGCTGGAGCTGCCGATGATGTCGTTGTAGGAGTGGTTCTCCTCCATCACCACGACGACGTGGGCCGGGGTCGGCACCACGCCGGTCGTGGCCGGGGACGCCGCCGGAGCGGCCGAGGCGGTGGCGAACGGGATGAGGGCGGCGGCCAGGGCGGCCGTGCCGACGGCCGCGGACAGCGTCAGGGCCCTGCGGGACATGCGCATGGATTCTCTCCAGGTGCGGTGGGGGTGGGAGGGCGAGAGGCAGCACCGGTGATGCTAGACACAGACCGTGACGATCGGAATACCGAAAGGAGAGAAAGAATCGTGAACATCAGGAAGCTGAAGGCTGCGGCGCGGGTAACAGTGGTCGGCTCGGCACGGCGGGCCACCGAAGGCCGGGGCAGACCACGGCGGGCGAACGCCCGGCGTAGACGAGAAGCGGCGGACCGAACCCTGATAATTGGTACCGAACCGCCCACCCGCAACGCCCCGAACGGATGTGCCCATGCTCTGGGAAGCAGTGCCGACCGCGCTGGCGGCCTCGTTCTCCCCGACCACGCTCGTCATCGTCGCGGGGCTCCTGGCCCGGGAACGCGCCCGCCTGCTGTCGCTGACGTTCCTCGCCGCCGCGGCCTCGCTCACGCTCCTGATCGGCTTCCTCGTGGTCACCGTCCTGGCCGGCACCGAGTTCGACGACCGCCAGCGGCATCCGACCGCGCCGCCGGTCCTGGACATCGTGCTCGGCGCGGCGGCCGTGGCGCTGGCGGTGGTGATCCTGCGCCGTACCCCGCGCGTGAAGAGCAAGGACAAGAAGCCGAGCCTGCGGGAGCCCCGCCTGACCACGGCCGTCATGCTCGGTCTGGTGGTCGGCACACCCTCGCCGATGTATCTGCTGGCGCTGCACTCGATCTCCCAGGGAAAGCCCACCGTCGGAGTCGGTGCCTTCAGCGTGATCCTGATCGCGGCGGTCGTCCTGCTGGCAGCCGAGGTGCCCATCCTGACCTACCTGATCGCCCCGGAGCGCACGCACTCCACACTGCGCGCCGCGAACATCTGGCTCGCCCGCAACGGCCGGGTGATCGCCGCCGCCGCCGCGGCCGGCGTCGGGTGCTACTTCATGATCAAAGGCATTGTCGGACTGCTCTGATCACCGACCCTCTCAGGGTTCGACGTCAGCTTCCGACGACTCCCCGGACCGGCCCGCCATCTCCCGCAACTCGGCGAGGACCCCCGAGGCGGCCGCCGTCAGCGGAACCGCCAACAGCGCGCCGAGGATCCCGGCGACCGCCGTGCCGCCGGTCACCGCCAGCATCACCACCGCCGGATGCAGCGACACGGTCCGGGACTGGATCACCGGCTGCAGGACGTTGCCCTCGACCACCTGCACCGCGACCACCACGCCGAGCACCCACAGGGCCTTGCCGACGCCGCCGTCGCCGAGCGCCACCAGCACCGCGACCGCGCCGGACAGGAAGGCGCCGATGAACGGGATGTAGGCGCCGACGAACACCAGGGCGGCCAGCCCGGGCGCGCCCGGAACCCCCAGGACGAGCAGCCCGATCAGGATCAGCACCGTGTCGATGAGCGCGATGAAGGTGGTACCGCGCATGAACCCGGACAGCGCATCCCACGCGCGGCGTGCCATCCGGACGGCGACGTCCGCCGTGCCCTCCGGCAGCGACCGGGAGGCGAACGCCTCGAACCGGCCGCCGTCGCGGATCAGGAAGTAGATCAGCACTACGCTCAGCACCGACCCGGCCAGGATCTGCACCGCCGTGGACACCCCGTGCACGACCCCGGCGATCAGCGCCGAGTTCGCCTCCGACCCCAGCGACCGCAGGCCGTTCGCCGCGGACTGCAGCAGATCCTCCTCCGATCCCGCCCCGACCCGCCGGCTGATCCTGCCCAGCGCCCGCCCGATGCCCGGCGCGGCGTCGACGACGGCGCGCGCGACCAGCCAGACGGTTCCGCCGACCACGCCCGCCAGCAGCGCGCACGCCACCCCGGCGGCCAGCGACCGGCTGCGGATCCGTCCGGTCAGCCGCCGCCCCGCCGGCTCCAACAGCGAGGCCGCCAGCAGCGCCAGCAGCAGCGGGACGACGGCGGCGCGCAGCTGGACGCAGACCCAGACCAGCCCGGCGGCCACGACCACCGCGACGATCAGCGCGAGGTTCCACGCCGTCGCCCGGAGCGCCCAGCGCGGCAGGAGCCCGCGTGGATCGGAATGCCGATCGGAAGGTCGATCGGAAGGCGGATCGGGACGCGAAGCACGAGGCGGATCGGGACGCGCGTCAGAGGACCCCGCCTCGGGGAATCCGGGCACTGACACGGCGCCGCCTCAGTGCTTTTTCTTGTGGGTGTGTCTGGGCCTGCCGAGCGGTGTCAGCCGGAGCAGCCAGGTGAAGATCATGACGAACACGGCGCCCCAGACGGCCGATCCGAACCCGTCCAGCTGGAGCCGGTCGGTCCAGGCCGCGACCAGCCGGATCAGCACGGCGTTGATGATGATGCCGAACAAGCCCAGCGTCAGCAGCATCAGCGGCGCTGTGACCAGCCGCAGAACGGTGCCGAGGACCAGGTTCAGCGCGGCGAAGGCCGCCGCGAGCAACAGCCAGGAGACCGGTCCGCCGTGGATGCTCATGCCCGGTGCGACCCACGCGGCCAGGACGAACGCCAGTGCCAGGATGATCCAGGCAGTGAGAAGCCGCTTCAGCATCGCCGTCCTCTCGCTGGTGGATACATCGGATTCAGGCTAATTGTCCGGTGGTGAAACGGCCTGTTTTGGTGGATCCGCCGCGTCGCCTGCCAGGACCCGGCCGATCCCGGCGCCCAGAACGATCACGCCGGCGACCACGAGCAGCCAGCTCATGAGGCTGAGCACGAGCCCGAACGGCCCGTACTCCGCGACGCTGCGCCCGGTCACCCGCGGCATGACGAAGCGCGACCCGATGCCGATCGCGGTCTGCGCGAGCCCGGTCAGCAACGCGGTCGGCAGCAGCGTCCGCCATCCGACCCGGCGCAGGAGCAGCAGGTGCGGCGTCCACCACCACAGCGCGACGCTCATCGCCGCCGACGCGGTCCAGCCCCAGAACCGCCACCAGCCGCTGCCCGCGCGCAGCGGACCCTGCGCCGACAGCACCGCGATCCACACCAGGATCCACGCCAGCCACCGCACCGCCGAGGACTTCATCCGTCCCGGCGGCAGCATCCAGGAGCGCTCGTAGACGCGCTGCAGCCGCCGGGTCAGGCTGGTCGCCGAGAACAGCGCCAGCACCAGCCCGGCCACGCCGATCGCGTCGCGCAACTCGTCCTGGCCGTTGAAGAACGCGTTCACGCTCTGTGCCGCCGAGCCCTCGATGCCCAGCTGCGCGCTGAGGCTCTCCCGCACGCGGTCCCGCAGCTGGTGCGGCAGGAACGCCAAGACCGCCAGCGCCATCGGCACGGCGGTGATGAAGATCTGCGCGGCCACCGCGAAACACCGGTCGATGGTCTCCGGAGCCAGCGCGACCCGAAGGACCTCGGCCAGCTTCGGGGACCGCTCCTCCAGCTCGCCGCGGCGGGCCCGAGCCGCCGCGATCAGCCGCGTCAGGCGTGATCGCAGACCGCGCCCGCCACCGCCCTCAGGGCTCGGGGTCGGGCTCGGGGCGTCGTCCTCGGCCGTCATGGGTCCCGTCTCGGTGGCGCCGGCGCAGGGCCGCTCGAACCGCTCGAACCGCTCGAACCGCTTGAAACGCTTGAAACGCGCGAACCGCTCAGGCGAGCAGCTTGTCCTTGGCCCGCTCGAACTCCGCGTCGCTGATCGCGCCGGAGGACTTCAGGTCGGCGAGCTTCGACAGCTCCTCGACCGTGGTCGACCCCGGACCGGTGCCGGCGGTCTCGCGGATGTGGTCGTCGAACGCCTGCTGGCGCTGCCGGACGTGCGCCTCGGTGCGCTCGGCCATGCTGCGCCCCCGGGTGATGAGGTAGACGAACACGCCGATGAACGGCAGGACCAAGACGAACAGCAGCCACGCCGTCTTGCCCCAGCCGCTGAGGCCCTTGTCGCCGAACACATCCGCGACCACCCGGAACAGCAGCATGAGCCACATGACCCAGAGGAAGAACCAGAAGATCATCCAGAAGGCGTTCAGCAGGGGATGGGACATGGACCGCTCCTTTGCGCCTCGATTGCGCGTCGGATCCGACGCTAGGCGCGCTTCGTGGGGCGCACGCGGCGGGTGCGTCATTCGGTGTACGAGAGCTGCCCTCACCGCTTCGGCCAGAACCACAACGGCGCGTCGAGCAACCCCTGCCCGGGCAGCACGGTCTCGCCGTTCACCTTCTCCAACTCGACCATCCCGACATCGCGCCGCAGCTTCGCCGCCGCGCGTCCGATGGCCTCGATCAGCCCGGCGGAGTGCGAGACCACGATGATCTGGCTGCGCTCCGACACCGCCGCGACGAGCGCGCCCAGCGGCCGCAGCAGGTCCGGGTGCAAGCTGGTCTCCGGCTCGTTGAAGACCATCAGGTCGGCCGGGCGCGGGGTCAGCAGCGCGGCGGCCAGCAGCAGGTAGCGCAGCGTGCCGTCGGAGAGTTCGGCGGCGCCGAGCGGACGCAGCAGACCGTGCTGCCACAGATGGAGGGAGAAGCGGCTGTCCGGCCCGACCTGGATCTCCAGGCGGCTGCCGGGGAAGGCGCTGTCGATCGCCTCGTCGAGCTCCGCGCGGCGTCCGGTGGCCACGATGGTCTGGAGCGCGGCGGCCAGATCGGCGCCGTCGTGCGCCAGGACCGGGGTGCGCGTGCCGATCTGCGGGGCGCGCGCCGGGGCGTCGAAGTCGGTGCGGAAGTGGTCGTAGAAGCGCCATGAGCGGATCCGGTCGCGGATGCGGAACAGTTCCGGGGCGGCCTCGGGGTCGGCGAACTCGCTGAGCATGCTGTCGAACTGCTGGATCGGATACGGCTTGGCGGCCCACTTCCCGTCGGCGCCGCGGATCTTGACGCTGTCGTTGTGCCGCTCGATCAGCGAGGTCGCCGGACGCAGCACCGGGCCGCTCCAGACCGCCTCGGTCTTGATCGCCGGGTCCAGGTTGAATTTCGCGGCCTCCGGATCCCCGCTGGGGACCGGCAGCCCGAGGTCGATCGCGTAGCCGAATTCCTCGCCGCCGAAGCCCAGGCGCAGCCCGACCGGCGCGCTGCGCACCGTGCCCTGCGTCCTGCGACCCGCCTTCGTGCCCTGCTCCGGTCCGGCCCAGAGCGTGGAGCTCAGCCCGCCCTCGCGCGCCAGCGCCGCCACCGCGCCGTTGCGCGAGACGTCGGCGAGCAGGCGTACGGCCCGGTAGAGGCTGGATTTGCCGCTGCCGTTGGCACCGGTGACCACGGTCAGCCGGCCGACAGGAATGCACAGGTTTCGCAGCGAGCGGTAGTTCTCGACGGCCAGCGTGGTGATCACGTCCCCGACCGTAGAGGAAGCCGGTGACAGCCGCCCCTTGACGAGTAACGGTCGGATCCGTTTACTCCAGTCGTACAAGCCTGATTCATTCTGTGAATTTGGTTGCCTTCCTGTTTGATTTCTGGCTCCATCGACCGCCATCAGGGAGCACGACATGCACACCGCACCACTGGTACGTCCCGGTCCACGCCGCGTCTTCGCCGTCTTCTTGGCGGCGCTGCTCGCCCTGTTCTGTGCCAACGGCAGCCAGCCGAAGGCGTACGCGCAGAGCAACGGCGCGGCGCTCACGCCGCTCATGGGCTGGAGCAGCTGGTCCTTCCTGCGCAGCGCGCCGACCGAGGCGAAGATGAAGGCCCAAGCCCAATCCATGTCCAGCTCCGGGCTGGTCGCCGCGGGCTACAAGTACGTCAACCTCGACGACTTCTACTACCTGAACCCCGGGACCACCGTCGACTCCTACGGCCGCTGGGTCATCGACACCGGCAAGTTCCCCGACGGCATGGCGAATCTGGGCTCGTACATCCACTCCCTCGGTGAGAAGTTCGGGATGTACCTGACCCCGGGCATCCCGGTCGCGGCGTACAAGCAGAACACGCCGATCCAGGGGACCTCGTTCCACGCCCAGGACATCGTGTCCAACACCAGCAGCTACGCGACGAACTACAACTTCGGCAACGGCGCGATGTACAACATCGACTACGCCAAGAACCCCGCCGCCGCGCAGGCGTTCCTGAACTCCTGGGCCAACGAGCTCGCCGGCTACGGCATCGACTACCTGAAGGTCGACGGCATCAGCCCGAACGACGGCGACGCCCAGGGCGTGGCCGACACCCAGCACTGGTCCCAGGCGCTCAACCAGACCGGCCGCACCATCCACCTGGAGCTGTCCAACTCGCTGACGCCCGCGGACGCCGCCTCCTGGCAGCAGTACTCCAACGGCTGGCGCATCGACGGGGACGTCGAGTGCTACTGCGGCTCGAACTCCTCCTTCCCGCTGACCGACTGGAACAACGTCAGCCAGCGTTTCACCGACGTGCAGCCGTGGATCGGCGTCGGCGGCACCGGCGGCTGGAACGACCTGGACTCGGTGGAGATCGGCAACGGCTCCAACGACGGGCTCACCCTCGACGAGCGGAAGACGCAGCTGACGCTGTGGGCGATCGAGAACTCCAACCTCACCCTCGGCGTCGACATGACGCACCTGGACTCCACCGACGTCGGGCTGCTGACCAACAGCGAAGTGCTCGCCGTGGACCAGGCCGGACACCCGGCGCGCGCGGTCGACCGCACGACGCCGCTGCAGACCTGGTACGCCGCGAACGGCGACGGCAGCTACACCGTGGCTCTGTTCAACCTGTCGGGCTCGGCTGCCACGGTCACGGCGAACTGGAAGGACATCGGGTTCACCGGCTCCTCGGCGACGGTGCACGACGACTGGTCGCACAGCAACCTGGGCACGTTCGCGACGAGCTACGGCGTTTCACTGCCTGCGCACGGCACGACGCTGCTCAAGGTGGTCCCGACCGGCGCGGCGAGCTACAACGCGATTTCCTACAACATAGTCAACGCGAACAGCAGCATGAACCTGGCCACCTCGGGCTCCTCGATCGTGCAGCAGAGCCCTGACAACGCCCTCGACCAGGAGTGGCAGCTGGTCCCGGTCGGCGACGGCAGCTACAAGGTCCTCAACCGCACCAGCCACCAGCAGCTGGCCGTTCCCTCAACCACTCAGGGTGCACAGCTCACGCAGAAGGCCAACGACAACGCCGCCGACTCGCAATGGCGCTTCGTCCCGACCGGCAGCGGCTCGTACACGCTGAAGTCCTCCTCCGACGGACAGGTCGCCGACGTGTCCGGCGCCTCGACGAGCGCCGGGGCGTCGGTGATCCAGTGGCCCGCCAACAACGGCGCGAACCAGAAGTGGACGCTGGTCCCGGTCCCGGACGCGAACCAGGGCTACCGGGTCGAGAACCTGCTGACCGGCGGCCGGCTGGACGTGAACGGCGACTCCACCGCCGACAGCGCGACACTGGTGCAGTGGTCTGACAACGGCCAGGCCGACCAGCGCTGGACCTTCGCCAAGCAGAGCGGCGGCGCGTACACGATCGTCAACGCCAACAGCGGCAAGCTGGTCAACATCCCGGGCCCGACCACCGCGACGGCGACGCAGCTGATCCAGTTCTCCGACGACGGGAACAGCAACTCCCGCTGGACGCTGGTCGACGAAGGACCGGGCGTCGTCGGGCTGAGGAGCGTCTACGACGGACAGATGATCGACGTCTCCAACGGCAGCACCAACACCGGTACGGCGGTGATTCAGTTCACTGCGAACGGCGGGCAGAACCAGGACTGGACACTGGTGCCGTGAGATAGCTGCTCACGCCACCGGATACGGGATAGCCGGTCACGCCACCAGATAGGGCGCGCCGACGATCCACCCTCCCGGCCGGGGACGCGCCCGGCCGGGATCCAGATCCACCAGCTCCACCTCGTCGCCGACGCGGATCGTCCCCGGCGCCGCCGTCCAGGAGTCCAGGGCGAACGTTCCCTCGTAGCCGTGGCGGATCGTGCGCAGCACGTCCAGGTCCTGCTCGCCGGTGTCCGGGTCGATCGTGGTGACGATGCACCGCGCGCGCAGCTTGAGCATGCCGATCAGCACCTCGCCGATCCGCAGCGCGTGCCCCGGCCACCCGCGCTCGGCCAGACCGGGAACGCCGCCGATGACGATGTTCGGCCGCAGCCGGCGCCGATCGTATCCGAGCTCTGCGACGGCGCCGTCGGTGGCGACCAGCAGGTTGAGGACGTCGAAACGCTCCGGGCCCGCATAGCGGACCAGTTCGGCGCCTGGACCGGCCGCTGCCCGGACCAGCTCGGCGGTCTGCGGGGCGTTCCACGGCCGACCGGCCACGCGCACCTCGCCGTCCGCGCCGGTCGCCGCCGGCACACCGAGCAGGGCGTGCCGGGTCCGACCGGTGAGCACGCCGCGCGGATCGCGGACGTGGAGCAGCCGGTCGCCGGCCACGCCGTTCGAGGTGACGTCGGCCGATTCCAGGCGCTCGCCCTGCATCGACTTCACCGGGTAGCGCCACAGCTCCTTGACATACATGTCCTGATTCTCCTTCTTTCCTTTGCTGCTCCTGCTCCTGCTGCCGCTCCTACTCCGAGGTCGGCATCGCGCGCAGCCGGCTCACCGGCGACAGCAGTACCGGCAGCACCATCACCGCCGATCCGACCGCCACCACCAGCAACCCCGACCGCAGACCGGCGGCGCCGCTGATCAGCCCGCCGACCAAGCCGCCCAGCGAGCCGCCGCCGAACAGGGCGGTGCGGAACGCCGCGTTCATCCGTCCCATCAAGTGCTGCGGCGTGGACGCCTGCCGCAGGCTGATCACCACCACGTTGGCGACGCCCAAGCCCAGATAGGCGAGGAAGAACGAGGCGATGAACGTCGCCAGCAGCACCGGTCGCGAGCCGGTGGCGAGCGGGATGAGCAGCGGCGCGAGGAAGATCGCGGACATCGAGACCGCGTACACCCTGCCGAGCCGGAAGCGCTGGAGCAGCCGACGCGAGACCGTCGCCCCGACCAGCCCGCCGACCGAAGAAGACGCGAACACCACGCCGATCTGCGCCGAACTCAGCCCGACGCCGCGCGAGGCGTAGAGCAGGAACATGGTCCACACGCCGACCATCACGAAGTTGCAGAACGGCGCGATGAGCGCCAGCGGCCGCAGGATCCGGTCGCCGAACACGAAGCGCAATCCTTCGACGAGTTCTGTCCGCAGCCGCCGCTTGGTCGTTGTGGGAGGCGCCTTCGGTTCCGGCGTCCTGATCCACAGCAGCGTCGCCAGCGAGAACAGGTAGGAGATCGCGTCGGCGGCGAGGGCGGTCGGCGCACTCAGGGCACTGATGACCGCACCGGCGACCCCCGGTCCGGCGACGTCCGCGCTGGAGGAGGTGACGCCGAGCTTCTGGTTGGCCTCGACGTACTGCTTCGGCTCCTTCACCAGCGCCGGCACGAACGCCATCCAGCTGACGTCGAAGAGCACTGAGAACACGCCGACCGCGCAGGCGATCGCCAGCAGCAGCCCGAGTGTGAGGTGGTGCGTCGCCGACAGGAGCGGGATCGCCGCGATCAGCACCATGCGGGCGCCGTTGGCGAGCATCATGACGCGCTTGCGGCGCGCGCGGTCGACCCAGACGCCGAACAGCATCGCCAGCGCGAGGTAGGGGACGAGCTGCAGGAAGCGGAGCAGCCCGACTTGGAAGGGCGAGGCATTGAAGACGAGGACGGCGGTCAGCGGGATCGCCAGCGTGGTGATCTGTGTCCCGAACAGGGAGAGCGTCTCGCCGGACCAGAACTTCAGGAAGTCGTGGTTGCGCCAGAGCGAGGCGGGCTGGGGCGCGGTGGCTGCGGCGGCTAGTTCCTGCTCCCGTTCCTGCCCGACGGTCGACGTCATGTCCCCCACTTTCTAATGGTTGATGCGGCTTCCAATAGTTAGATCATGGCAGCAGGTTCCTAACGGGCGCAAGTGTGATCTACCATTAGGTCATGACCGAACCGCTGGCCGTCGCCTTCGCGAACACCTGGTACGCCGTCCGCGGTGACGAGCGGGAAGGTGTCGGGACCCCGCTTGACCTGGCGAAATGGCTGGACTCGCAGCGGCTTTCGGCTGGCGTCGGGGAAGGGGGCGTCGGCGGGGGAGACGTCCGCGAATTTCTCACGCTGCGCGATGCGATCCGCGCCCTCTTGCGTGCGACGACCGAGGGCGAAGCGCTGCCGGAGGCGGCGAAGGCGACGCTGAACACGGCGTCGGAGCAGGCTCCGAGCTGGCCGGCGCTCGCGGGTTCGGCCGACTCCGGCTACGGCGTGATCGAGGTGTCCTCCGCCGATCCCCTGTCGGCAGCGCGAGCCCGGATCGCGCGCGATGCGATCGCCGTCCTCGGCGGACCGCTGCGCGAGGATGTGCGCGCGTGCCACGCTCCCGGCTGCGTGCAGTACTTCGTCAAGGACCACCCGCGCCGCGAATGGTGCAGCGCCGCGTGTGGGAACCGAGCGCGTGTGGCTCGTCACTATCTGAAGAGCAAGGACTCCTGAGCGCCGCATGGTGCCAGCTCGGAACGATGAAACGTTCCGAGTCGGGCCACGACCGGTCCGAACTGTTGTGCCGTGAACTGAACCCCCGTGATGATTTGGGCCGTCCGTTCGCCCTGTAGTCGCATAAGGGGATCGCATGACGCTCACAACGGGGTCCGGCAGCTCGCGTGAAGCCACAGCGAGCGGAGCCGGCGCTTGATTACCTCGGATTGAGGATGGACCGCTCCGCGAGAGCGATGGCGAAGCGCGCACGGCTGCGCGCTCGCGTACCCGGATCTTCTTGTGCCCGGCCGGGATCCGACCGGTCGCGATCATCCATGGCCAGAACCGTTGTCCCCCACGAAAGGTCCTGCTATGAAACTGCGCACCCGAATAGCCCGGATGGAACTCGTCGCCGCGACGGCCGTCGCGGTCGCCGGCGTCGGGCTCGCCGCCGGGACGGCGAACGCCGCGAGCGCGCCGTCGCCGATCAAGCTCACGTCCTCTTCCTGCCCGACGAACATCTCCTACGGCCAGAAGAGCGGCTGTGTCACCGAGCTTCAGCAGCTGCTGAACAAACACGGCGCGCACCTGGCGGTCGACGGTGACTTCGGTCCGGCGACCCGGGCGGCGGTCAAGAGCTACCAGTCGAGCCACAAGCTGTCGGTGGACGGCATCGTCGGGCCGAAGACCAAGGCTTCGCTCGACGGCGGCAACAGCACCCCGCCTCCTCCGCCGACCGGGAGCGTGCAGTCGAAGATCATCTCCTATGCGAAGGCCATCGAGGCGGGCGACGCGGAGAAGGGCTGGGGCGGCGGCCGCGTGCCGTACGGCTGGGTCGGCGGCCACGGCGCGAAGCCCGGACCGAGCGCGGCGAACTGCGGCGCCTCCGGCGGCGACCCGGCGTGCTGGACCGCGACCAGCCACCACACGCTCGGGCACAACGGCCAGATCTCGCTGGACTGCTCGGGCTTCGTGCGCTGGGTCTACGCGCTGGCCTACGGTCGCGACGTGCTCGGTCCGGACGGGACCGCCGTCCAGATCCACGAGACTCACCGCGTCTCCAGCCCGGTGCCCGGCGACCTGGTCTTTTTCGGCAGCGGGAACACCCCGCACCACGTCGGCATCTACATCGGCGGCGGCAAGATGATCGACGCCCTGGAAACCGGCCACTACATCGAGACCGACCCGGTCTCCGCCGGCGGCCACGTCATCGGCTACTACCGGTTCTGATCCGGGCCCATCGGAACCGTCCGGCGTCCGGCGCACCGACGGGTGTGACAGGACGCTGAGACCCGTGTCACCTTGATCGCCCCCGGCGGGTGGGGGCGATCAAGGACCGCCCAAAGAGTTGGCAAACAGTTCAGCCATCTTGGCGTTGCGCGAGCGAGCGAGGCCATAGGGTGACCGGACGAGTCGGTGGATCCCGACGGCGGCCATCGCCGCGCCGGATCCTCCGACCCCGGAGTGACCTGGTGATTTGTCGCTGACGCGCACTGTTTGATTACGGGACGGGTGACATGGCCGCGCGCGCTTTGAAGGATCTTGACGCTGCTGTACCGCCCCTGACCCGGGCACTGACGCTGGAGATCCGCACGGCGCACCGCAGTGCCGGCTCCCCCTCCTTCACCCACCTCGACACCCGCAACGTGCGCGCCGGCCGCGGCACCCTCGCCAAGTCGACCCTCTCCCGCATCCTGACCCCCGACCCCACCGCGAAGGACCAAAGCCTCCCCGCCTGGTCCTACTACGAGGGCCTCCTCTACGCCCTGGACGTCGACCCGGCACCCTTCCAACCCCAATGGCAAGCGGCACAAGAGGAATGGCAAGCCCGATCACGCGGCGAATCCCCCGACCTCCCCGCCGTCCTACAACCGGTCTCGGTCGGGGTCCTGCAACCCACCCTCCTGACCCCCACCCTCCTCGCACCGGCACCCCCCATCGACCGCGACCCCCGCCGCACCCCACCCCGCCGCCGACACCCCCTCCTCATCCCGGCATCCATAGCAGGCTCAGCAGCAGCGATAGTGGCCATCAGCGCCTTCGCCTTCATCGGCGGCACCCCCCACACCCCACCCAAAACCGCCACCCCACCAGCCCCCAACACCGACCGCACCACCGCAATCCTGGTAACCAACGCCCCACCCACCACCATCCCCGGCAAAATAGTCCGCACCTGGAACCAAGACGCCAACAACGGCCACGGCGGCTCCATCGGCGTAGAAGTCTTCCCAACCCCCTACTCCCTGACCCACTCAGTAGGCCCCCACCACGACGGCGACCTCGTAGAAGTCGTCTGCCACACCCCCCACGGCCGCCTCACCCACGAACGCCTCGACACCAACCACGAAAACTCCACCGGCTGGTACGAGATCTACTTCGAAGACCGCCTCTGGTGGGTCCCCGACCACTACGTAGGCTTCGCCCCGGGGGCTCAGGTCCCTGATTGCGGGAGTTGAGGGGCTGGATCACCACCGGTAGCAGCTACTAGTGAATATAAAACCCTAGCGTTAACCGGTATAAGGATCGCGATGCCGCTACGGCACCGATACTTGAACGATATATTCACCATGTATCGGCGGCTCACTATGTTCGACTAGGGTGAATCGAGACGGGCTCCGGTGCGAACGTTGGGGGTTGTGGTGGCAAAGCGGCGTGGGTTTTTCGCAGAGTTGCAGTATCAGTCGCAACAGGCGGAAAAACGGCGCCGGCAACAAGCAGCCGCAGCTCAACGGGCACATGCGGCTGCGCAGCGAGCGCACGCCACGGCGCAACGCGGCTACGAGCAGGCAATGCGCAACTATGAACGGGCGCAGGCCGCTGCCACGCGCGCGTCGATAGCGGAGCAGAAGGCTGCGGAGCGGGAAGCCGCGCGCTTGCTCGCTGAGGCGCGTCTTGCCGAAGTGGAAGAGCTGAACGCAAACCTGGCGGCTCAATACTCGGACATCGACGGCATTCTGGCTTCAACGCTCGAAGTGGACGACTACGTCGACTTGGCCACATTGAAGATAACGACGGTCGACCATCCGCCCTTCGAGCCCGGCGTGCTGGCGGTCGAGACCCAGGCGGTACCCACTCCCCAGCGGTGGTATCCGCCGGTGTGGAACGAGCCGATGCCGCCGGCCGGCATGGGCGCCGCGTTCGGCGGGAGGAAGCGCTACGAGAAGACCGTTGCTGAGGCCAGAGCTGCCTTCGAGGCGACGTACGCTGAATGGTGGCGTGCCGACCAAGCGTTGCAAGCCGCTTATCAGGGGGAACTCGCGCACCGCGATGAACTGGAGCAGGCGCGCAAGCGCAAGCTCGCGGAGGCGGAAGCGAAATACCGGGATGAGTGCGAGGCTCGGAATGCGCAAGCCGCCGCCCGCAACGCGGAACTCGACACACTGATCAACGGTCTGGCATTCGACGTGGAGTCAGCCATCGACGAATACGTCGGAATCGTGCTCGCCAACTCGGTATACCCCGAGATATTCCCGGTCGAGCACGACCACGCGTTCGCGCTGCACGGCCGTGAGCTGACTTTGACCGTGACGGTACCGGAACCGTCGAAGATGCCGACGGTCAAAGAGTACAAGTACATCAAGGCACACAATGAGATCGCAGCCACCCTGTTGTCGGCCCGCGAGCAGAAAAGCCGATTCGCCGATGCCGTGTACCAGGTGGCCGTCCGCACGCTGCACGAGGTCTTCGAAGCAGATCGGGCAGGCAAGATACATTCGATCTCCCTGACGGTCGGCGTGGAGACCATCGACCCCGGCACAGGTCTTCTCGGCACGATCCCGCTCGTGGTGGTGGCCGCCGAGCGTGAGGCGTTCACGAAGTTCGACCTGTCCAACGTCGTGCCGAAGGCGACACTCGAGCACCTCGGCGCGGCACTGTCGAAGTCTCCGTTCGACCTGACGCCCGCCGACACGGCGCCCGGCGTCCGGGCGATACGGAGCGCCTGAGGATGCGGTTCAATCCACCGCCGGGTTGGCCGACTCCGCCGGAAGGCTGGACGCCGCCAGCCGGGTGGGTACCGGACGCTTCGTGGCCCGCCCCGCCTGAGGGCTGGGAACTCTTTATCCATGACGGAGATGACGCCGGAGCCGAGGCTGAGGCGCAGCCGGAGGCCGTCGCGGCACCAGCGCCTGTGTCAGTGGCTCCAGCCGGGACAGAAGTGCTGCTGGCGCGGATCGCGTCGCTGGAGGCGGCACTCGCCGCGGCCCAAGGCGGAGAGGCGGCTTCTGATGTGATCGAGCTGTCCGATCAGCGGATCCTGCAAGACGTCGGCATCTACCGCTACCACCATCCCCTTGAGGACGCGGCGGCGTACAAGGAGCGCCTTCAGGAGCTGGATGGCCAGATCGATGCGGTCATCAAGGCGGGGCAGGCGATCCTGGCATCTGAGCTGTTCACCTTCAGCGGGTCTTTGGCGAAGGGGCGCAAGCTTGTCGCTGACCTGTCGAAGCTGATGCTGCGGGCGTACAACGCTGAGGCGGACAACTGCGTGCGCTCGCTTCGGTCGGGCAACGTGCACACGGCGAAGAGGCGCCTTGAGTCCGCGATGGCTGCGATCGAGAGGCTCGGACGCATCATGGAGATGCGGATCAGCCCGGCCTATCACGCGCTGCGCGTCGCCGAGCTGGAGCTGACCGCCGACTTTCAGATGAAGGCTCAGGAAGAGCGGCAGAAGGCGCGCGAGGAACGCGAGCTTCTTCGCGAGCAGCGCCGTGTCGAGGCTGAGCTTGCTGCTGAGCGCGAGCGCCTGGAGAAGGAGCGCAGCCACTACGTCACGGTGCTGGAGTCGTTGCGGGCCAAGGGTGATGAGAGTGCGGCTGCCGAGCTCGCCGGCCGTTTGTCCGACATCGAGCAGGCCATCGCGACGAACGACTACCGCATCGCGAACATCCGCGCCGGCTATGTGTACGTCATCTCCAACATCGGCGCGTTCGGGCCGGGCGTCGTGAAGATCGGCATGACCAGACGCCTGGAGCCGATGGACCGTGTCCGAGAACTTGGGGACGCCTCCGTGCCGTTCCGATACGACGTGCACGCGCTGTTCTTCTCCGACGACGCCATCGCACTCGAGCACGAACTCCACAAGTCGTTCGCCCACCGCCGCGTGAACTACGTCAACGAACGCCGCGAGTTCTTCTTCGCCACCCCGGCCGAGGTCCGCGTCATTCTGGAGCAGAAAGTCGGCGGCCTGCTGGAATTCACCGAGACCCCCGCCGCCCTGGAGTACTTCCAGTCGAGAGGTCGCTGGCCCGCCGTCGAACCGGATGTACGGCGCGAGTGAATTTGCGCAGCCTGAGTTACTGCAAACCGGTCCGCACCGACGTGATCCGATGCGTGTTGAACCCGAGCCAGTGCATCCGCCCCACGTACCGCGCGTGCTCGATCTTGATGCAGCGGTCCACGACCACACTCAGGCCGCCGTTCTCAGCGATCTGATTCCCCTCGGGATTGATTACGCCGAACTGGCACCACAACGCGGACGCTCCGATCTCCACCGCCTCCCGCGCGACGCCTGGCACGGCGTCCGACGCTCGGAACACGTCCACGACGTCTACCGGCTCTGGGATGTCGCGCAGGCTCGGGTAGCAGCGTTCGCCGAGGATCTCGGTCTCGCGCGGGTTCACTGGCACGACCCGAAAGCCGTGCCGCTTGAGGTAGTAGCCGACGAAGTAGCTTGCCCGCAGCTCGTTCTTCGACAGCCCGACCACCGCGATCGTCCTGGCGGTGTTGAGTACGCGCTGGATGGTCGTCGGGTCCTGATACCGCGCCACGCCGTCGCTCACGCCGCCCACGTCGCCCACGCCGCTCACCTCGCCCAAGCCGCTCACGCCGTCCCGCCTTCCCTCGCCAAAGCCTGCTCCAGATCCCAGATCAGGTCCTCGACCGTCTCCAACCCGACCGACAGCCGCACCGTCCCGGGCCCGACACCGGCCGCGCGCAGCTCATCGTCGCCGAGTTGCCGGTGCGTCGTGCTGGCCGGATGGATGATCAGGCTCTTGGCGTCCCCGACGTTCGCCAGGTGCGACCACAGCTGCACGCCCCCGATCAACCCCTGCCCACCGGCCCGACCGCCTACGCAGTCGAAGGAGAACACGGCGCCGGCTCCGCGCGGTAGGTACTTCTCCACGAGCGGCTGGTACTTGCTGCCCGGCAGACCGGGGTAGGTGACGTTCGCCGCCGCCTCGTGCCCGTCGAGGAACGCCGCGACCGTCATCGCGTTCGCGACATGCCGGTCCATACGTAGAGACAGCGTCTCGATCCCTTGCAGGAAAAGGAAAGCGTTGAACGGCGACAGCGCCGCGCCGAGGTCGCGCAGGGTCTCGGCGCGCAGCTTCATCAGGTACCCGTACTCGCCGAACGTCTCGTGGAACTTCAGCCCGTGGTACGCCGGGGACGGGTCGGCGATGACCGGGAAGCGTCCGTTCGACCAGTCGAACGTCCCGGCCTCGACCACGACGCCGCCGATGCTCGTCCCGTGCCCGCCGAGGAACTTGGTCGCCGAGTGCACCACGATGTCCGCGCCCCACTCGATCGGGCGGCACAGGTACGGCGTGGCGAACGTGTTGTCCACGATCAGCGGCAGGCCGTGCCGGTGCGCGATGCCTGCCAGCGCTTCGATATCCAGCACATTGCCCGCCGGATTGCCGATCGTCTCCCCGAAGAACGCCTTCGTGGTCGGCCGGACCGCCGCTTCCCACGCCGCCGGATCGTCGAGGTCGGCCCAGCTCAGCTCGACGTTCATCTTGCGGAACAGATGCTTGAACTGGTTGACGGTCCCGCCGTAGAGCGCCGAGGAGGACACCACGTGATCGCCGGGCTCGAGCAGCGTGAACAGCGCCGCCGCCTGCGCTGCGATCCCGCTGGCGAACGCCACTGCGCCGCTGCCGCCCTCCAGGTTCGCCACCCGTTCTTCGAAGGCTGCGACAGTCGGATTCATGATGCGGGAGTAAGTGTTTCCGTACTCCTGCAGATTGAAGTACGCCGCCGCGGACTCCGGGTCTTCGAACACATAACTGGCGGTCTGGAAGATCGGCACCGCCCGCGCGCCGGTGTTCGGATCGGGACGCTGCCCGGCATGCAGTTGCCGCGTGTCGAAGCCGAATTCGTGGGGCTGCTCGGTGCGCGGACGCGAGCGCGGAAGGTCGCCGGTCATGGAGTCGCAGTCCTCATCGTCGTCTGGATCCCATCCTCCAGGAACTGGCGGACGATGGGAATCTGGCGTGCTTCCTCAAGCAGGAAACTGTCGTGCCCGTACGGCGCCTCGATCAAGTGGTAGTCCACCGGCTTGCCGAGCGAGCGCAACGCATCGGCGATCTCGTCCGAAGCCGAAGGCGGATACAGCCAGTCCGAGCTGAACGCGATGAGCAGCGTCCGCGCCAAGACGCCTTCCAGCGCGTGCTTCAACGAGCCGTCGCCGTGCTGGCGCGCCAGGTCGAAGTACGTCAGCGCGCGCGACATGTATAGATAAGTGTTCGCATCAAACCGCTTCACGAACGAGGCAGCCTGATGGTTCAGATAGCTCTCAACCGCGAACTCAGGCTCGGTGAGGGTGTGGCGGATCTGCTCGGAGGCCTGCAACCGCCGGGCGAACTTCGCCTCCAGCGCAGGACCCGACAGGTAGGTGACATGCCCGACCATGCGCGCCACACCCATGCCGGCGTCAGGCGTCCGGCCGGTCCCGTGGTAGCGGCCACCCTGCCACGCCGGGTCGCCCATGATGGCTTCGCGGGCGATTGCGTTCCACGCCACCCCTTGCGGATGCAGGGCATGCGTGGACGCTATGACCACGATCGCGTCGACCTGATCCGGGAACAGCACAGCCCATTCCAGCGCCTGCATACCGCCAAGGGATCCGCCCGCGACCGCCGCGAGGCGTTCGATGCCGAGCCGGTCCAGAAAGCGTCGCTGGGTCCGCACCATGTCCGCGACGGTGATCACCGGGAAGTCCGGTCCGTAGGGGAGCCCGGTGCCAGGGTTCGTCGATCGCGGTCCGGTCGTCCCGCGGCATCCGCCCAGCAAGTTGGTGGAGATGATGAAGTATCGCTCGGTGTCGAAGGCCTTGCCGGGCCCGATCATCCCGTCCCACCAGCCCAGGCTCGCTCCGGCGCTGCCGTCGCGGTCCTCGGCGGCGAAGCCGTCGCGCGTGCCTGCCGTCGTGGTTGCGGCCGCGGATATCCCGGCGGCGTGGGCGTCCCCGCTCAAGGCGTGACAGATCAGAATGACGTTGTCACGCGCGGGGGACAGGCTCCCGTACGTCTCGTAGGCGACCCGCACTCCGCTCAGTTCCCGGCCGCATTCCAGCGGGACCGGTTCGGGCAGGTCGAGGAACCGCGTCTCGACGGTGCCGACCGAGCCGGTCGGCGGCACCGTGGCGGGTTTGTGCATGAGGGCTATGGTACGCCCCCGCTCCCGTGTATTGTCGAGTAACCAGATAGGAATTCAAGATTCACTGCGCCATCGTGCGGAAGGGCGGGCTCGTCCCATGACCACGGTCACCAACGGAGTCAACGTGCAGGCGCTGCTGGACGCGCGCGAGGTCTTGAAGGGCGCGCCCGAGGCGGCCCAGTTCACCTGGCGTGCCACCTCCACCTGGCGCGACGGCGTGCACAGCACCACGACCGTCAAGGACTTCTTCGGCCTCGGCGAGGAGCACAACCACAAGACCGAGTCGGTGTTCGAGGCCGACCACCCGGCGGTCTTCGCCGCCGAGGACAACGGCATCACGCCGATCGAGTACCTGCTCGTCGGGCTGGCCGGCTGCCTGACCGCCGGGGTGGCGTCGGTCGCGCAGAACCGCGGGATCCAGCTGCGCTCGGTCTCCTCCACGGTCGAGGGCCGGCACGACATCCGCGGGATCCTCGGCGCCGACAGCGATGTGCGCAACGGCTTCACCGACATCAAGGTCTCCTTCAGCATCGACGCCGACGCCTCGCAGCAGGAGATCGAGGCGCTGGTCGCGCAGTCGCAGAAGCGCTCGGCGGTTTTCGACGCGCTGACCAACCCGACCGACGTCACCGTCGAAGTCCTCTGAGAGGGCCGAGCCATCGAGCACAGCGACGCCGTGGTGGTCGGCGCCGGGCACGCGGGTCTGGCCGCCAGCCACTTCCTCACCGCCGCCGGCATCGACCACCTCGTCCTGGAACGCGGCGAGGTGGCGAACTCGTGGCGCCGCGAGCGCTGGGACTCGTTGCGGCTGCTCACGCCGAACTGGCTGACCCGGCTGCCCGGCCACCGGTATCAGGGACCTGATCCCGACGGCTACATGACGGCGAGCGAGGTCGCCGACTTCATCGACGGCTTCGCCAAGTCCTCGCAGGCTCCCGTCCGCGCCGGGATGGCGGTCACGTCGGTCCGGCGCGAAGGAGACGGCTACCGAGTGCGGACGGACCAGGGCGAGATCCAGACTCGGACCGTGGTCATCGCCAGCGGTGCGTGCAATCTGCCGATAGTGCCGGCGATCAGCAGCGCGGTTCCGGAGTCCATCAGGCAACTGACTCCCTTCGACTACACCGGTCCGGACGAGCTTCCCGACGGCGGCGTCCTGGTCGTCGGCGCGTCCGCGACCGGCGTGCAGTTGGCGGCGGAGATCAGGCGGACCGGTCGGCCGGTGGTGCTCTCGGTCGGGGAGCATGTGCGGCTGCCGCGCGTGTATCGCGGTCGGGACGTGCTGTGGTGGATGGACGCCTCGGGCGTCTGGGACCAGCGGCACGACGAGCTCGACGACGTGGACCGAGCGCGCGGCCTCCCCTCGCCGCAGCTTGCCGGAACCGCGGACCGCGGCGATCTCGACCTCAACACCCTGATGGCGATGGGCGTCGAGCCGGTGGGTCGGTGGGCGGCGGTCCGTGACGGTCGTGCGCTGTTCTCCGGCGGGCTGCGCAACGTGTGCTCGCTCGCGGATCTCAAGATGGAGCGCCTGCTGGCGACCTTCGACGCTTGGGCTCCCGATGCGTACGACGAGTCCGAACCCGTCGTGCCCACCCAGATACCGGCGTCCCCACGCCTGCAACTCGACCTGCGCAGCGGTGAGATAGAGACAGTCGTGTGGGCGACGGGATTCCGGCCCGACTACTCCTGGCTCGAGGTGTCGGTCCTCGATGGCAAGGGACGGCTGCGGCACACTGGGGGAGTGGTCGACAGCCCAGGGCTGTACGCGTTGGGGCTGCCCGTGCTCCGCCGGCGCAAGTCCACATTCATCCACGGCGCCGAGGACGACGCCCGAGACGTGATCGACCATCTGGCAGGCTACCTGGCCGGATAGACGCGGACGCTATCGACACGGTGTCCAATAACTCTTAGGATCACCGACGTGTCCCGACTGACTTCCCCGCACGCCGCCCTCGCTGGCCTCCTCGCCGCAGCGGCCGTCACCCACTTCGTCGCGCCCCGGCAGTACGACGCGATCGTGCCGCGTTCGTTGCCCGGCAAGCCGCGCACCTGGACCTACGCCAGCGGCGTCGCCGAGATGGCGGTGGCCGTCGCGGTGGCGAACGGCAAGTCGCGGCGGCAGGGCGGGTTGGCGGCTGCCGGGCTGTTCGTCGCGGTCTTCCCCGCGAACGTCAAGATGGCCCGCGACTGGAGCGATCGCCCTGCTCCGGCCAAGGCGGCGGCGCTCGGACGGCTTCCGCTTCAGGTGCCGCTCGTGTGGTGGGCGCTGAAGGTGGCGGGCAAGGCGGGTAAGCCGGGGAAGGCTTCCAAGAAGGGCTGAGCTCGGGCTGCGCTCGGGCTCGGGCTGTGCTCCGGCTCGGGCTCGGCTCGCTCCAGGCTCAGTCCAGGTTGAGCGCCGCCGTGTCGATCTCGACATGCGCTCGCCGCGTCGGATCGATCCGGATCGGTAGCCGCGTGCCGACCGCGGCGATGCGGGCGCGGCGCTCCGGCGTGGAGAACACCAAGCGGGCGCGCGCGGGGTAGGGCACGCCGTCCGGCGGCGTGACCTCCAGCGTGAGGTCCACGAGGCCGCCGGCCATGGCGTCGCCGAACATCGCCGGCACGGACACGTCGCGCTCCGCGATCACGATGGCCGTGCCGCGGATGCCGCCGACGATCGGCGCGCCCTCGCTGATCTGCATGTGGACGTGAGACTCGCCCCAGACCGTGCTCGACTGGCTGCCGAACGCCTCGGAGATGGCGTTGCTGACCACCTGAGCCAGGTCGCCTCCGTCGCCGAAGAGGTTCCCGCGCATCGCGAAGATGTTGTGCAGGGGAGGCGTGCCGGCGGCGCTGTCCCCGGACGCCATGTGCGCGGCGGTCTCCGCGGCCTGGCGCATCTGCTGCGCCTGGAGATTCGCACGGTACTGCTTTGTCGTGGGGACCTGCTTCCACAGGATCCTGAGTTTCGCCGGGCGGGTGCGGTCGACGACGACCGGCAGGTCCATCCCGTCCATGACCCAGCGCTTTGTGGGCTCTGACGTGCGGTAGGAGACCGGCGTGGGCGACAGGCCCGGGGCGCTGACCACGCCGACGTACTTCACGCGCGAGCCCCGCCAGTCCTTGGCGGTGAGCCGCAGCGTGCCCACCACGGGGTCGCGATAACGGCGCACGAGCCGCGAGACAAGGAATCCGAGGTCGCCCATGCGCGACAGTATGGCGGCCGGGCCGGTCGCGGCGTAACTGTATGGCGTGGCCGGAATGCGCCACCGGAGGTAGACACGGACCATGGAACCGTGAAGCCATCAGCGTTGGTGACAGGTGCGACCGGTTACATCGGCGGACGGCTGGTCCCCGAATTGCTCGACGCCGGGTTTGACGTGCGATGTATGGCCCGTGATCCGGATCGGCTGCGTGATCACGCCTGGGCCGAGCGTGTGGAGCGGGTGCGGGGGGACGTGCTCTCGCCCGAGACGCTGCCTCCGGCGCTGGAAGGCATCGACGTCGCCTACTACCTGATCCACTCGCTGACCACAGGCGCCGGCTTCGAACAGACCGAGGAAAAGGCGGCGCGCAGCTTCGCATCCGCTGCCCGGGACGCGGGAGTGTCGCGGATCGTCTATCTCGGCGGCATGGCGCCCGAGGAGACTCCGGTCACGGAGCTCTCGCCGCATCTGCGTTCTCGGGTCCGCGTTGGTCAGGCGTTGCGGAGCTCGGGGATTCCGACTGTGGAGCTGCGTGCGGCCGTGGTCATCGGGTCGGGGTCGGCGTCCTTCGAGATGCTGCGCTATCTCACCGAGCGGCTGCCGGTCATGGTGACTCCGCGGTGGGTCGGTACTCGGATTCAGCCGATCGCGGTTCGCGACGTCCTGCGCTATCTCGTGGGCAGCGCCAGCGCGCCGGACGATGTGGTCGGCGCCGGTGGTGTCTTCGACATCGGTGGTCGCGATGTACTGACGTACCGCGAGATGATGCTGCGCTATGCGCAAGTGGCAGGGCTGCCACGGCGCTGGATCCTCCCGGTTCCGGTGCTGACGCCGGGGCTGTCGAGCCATTGGGTCGGGGCGGTCACGCCGGTCCCGGCTTCCATCGCCAGGCCTCTGGTGGAGTCGCTGCGCCACGAGGTCGTCTGCGCCGATCATCGCGTCGCCGAGTTGGTTCCGGACCCGCCTCAGGGACTGATCGGCTTCGACGAGGCGGTGCGGCTGGCGCGTACTCGCGTGCAGGAAGCCAACGTCACGACGCGTTGGTCGTCGGCTTCCGTGCTCGGCGCGCCGAGCGACCCGCTGCCCACCGACCCGGATTGGGCCGGCGGCAGCCTGTATCGCGACGTGCGTGAGGCAGAGGTCGATATCGCGCCGGAGCGGGTGTGGCGTGCTGTGGAGGCGATCGGCGGGCAGACCGGCTGGTATTCGTTCCCGCTGGCGTGGGCTGTTCGCGGCTGGCTGGACCGGATGGTCGGCGGGATCGGGCTGCGGCGCGGGCGGCGCGATCCCAACACGCTGCGTCTGGGGGACACGCTGGACTTCTGGCGTGTCGAAGCGCTCGAGCGCGGGCATCTGCTGCGCCTGCGTGCGGAGATGAAGCTGCCCGGTCTGGCTTGGCTGGAGATGCGGGTCGAGCCGACGGAAACAGGGCGCACCCGGTACCGGCAGCGCGCCCTGTTCTATCCTCACGGCCTGTTCGGCCACCTGTATTGGTGGTCAGTGGCGCCGTTTCACGCCGTGGTCTTCGGCGGGATGGTCCGCAACTTGCTGCGGCGGGCGGCCGAGGAGAGCTCCGCGACGTCCACGACCTCTGCGACCTCGGGGTGACGCGCCTGGTAGTAGGGGTTGTCGTAGGGCAGGTAGAGATTGACGCGGCCATACATGCCGAACGTCATCATGACCAGCCCGACGACGAAGCTGAAGAAGACGTTGGACAGCCCGAACGCCAGGAAGTTGGCCGTGGTGTCCATGACCGCCAGCCCCAGCAGCCCGGCGACGATGAACACCCCGCCCATGACCATGTTGGCCGTCGAGGCGAAGTTCCCCCCGATCCGCGCCGCCACCAGCAGGAACACCGCCACCACGATCGAGACGACAGACAGCAGCCCATTGCTCGACATGCCCATCACATGCTGCCCCTGCGTACCGAAGAACGGAATGGAATCCAACAACCCCATGACCCCGAACACCAGCAGCACCACGGCGGACAGAATTGAACCCCACCGATAGACCTGCCCGAGACGGTGGTCAGCGGGAAGATGTTCATGCAACCGCACCATGACGAAGCCCCTTCCGGGAACCGGACGCACCGGTGAGCAGCCGGCCGCCCACATTTTGAGCGAGCGATTTAACCGACCGCTCAATCCTCACACGGTGCTGCGCTGCCGGCAGCTCGACGCGGGGACGGAGGTCACCCGTTTGGCCTAGTGGCGAAGGGCTGGAGGTGCCAGCGGCGATGCCGGTGGCGCGGCTCGGGGCTGTCACCTGGGAAGTCTGTCGGTGGCCGCCGGAAGTGGTCGGCCGCGGTGCTTGCCGCTCGGTGCTATCGATGCTCCGGGAATCCTTGGCAGGCACTGGGGCGGATGTGTCTCCTGTGCCTCATTGCCGCGCCGCCGAGAGTGGTCCGCCGCCCTGCCTGCGACTCGGCTCGGTGGTGTCAGGCGCGCGGGTCGGTCGGTGCTGCGGCAGATGTGTCTTCGTGCCTCATTGCTGCGCCGGCGGAGTGGTCAGCCGCTCGAGGTGGTGCTCCCGCCAAGCATCAGCTGCCCGGTGCGCCACTCGGCTCCGCGCTTCTGCCAAGCGTTAGCCGCCCTGGTTGCTGCTCGGTTTGGTGCTTCCGCCGAGCGTCAGCTGCCCGGTTCGCCACTCGGTTTGGTGCTTCTGCCAAGCGTCAGCCGCCCTGATCGCCGCTCGGCTCCGTGCTTCTGCCTAGCGTCAGCCGCCCTGATCGCTGCCCCGCTTGGCGCTCCCGCCCGGTGCTCTGTCCGCACCGCGCCCCTTCTTCGCCGTCCGTCGCACCGCGCCTCGCAGCGCGCGCTGCGTCACCGGGCCGAGCTCGTCCAGGCGCTCGGCGAGTAGGCCGAGGTCGTCGAGTGCGGCGGCGGCTGTTTCGTCGCCGGCGGGGTCGACGGCGGCCATCAGTTCCATGCCGATGAAGGAGGCTGATAGCGCGTGGGCCAGCCCTGGTGCGTCGGCGATTTCGGCCAGGACTGAGCCCGCGAGGACCCGGTTCAGTACCTCTTCGATCTCGGCGATCCACAGGCGCAGTGCGTCCCGTGTCGCCGCGGCGAACACTGCGTTGGTCTGCGCGCCGGCGAGTAGTTGCCCGAGGACGGCGACGTTGCCCGCCTCGCGTTCCCGGACGCGCAGCTCGCGGCCGACCTGTTGCAGCTCTCGTAGCGATCGCACCTGCGCGAAGCGCTCGCGGTACGTCGCTACCTGCTCCTCGGTCGAGCGGAGGGTTGCGGCGGCGAGGAGTTCGTCCACGCTTCCGAAGTGGTAGAAGATCAGGGCCTGGTTCACGCCGGCGGCTGCGGCGATGGTGCGGGCTGACACGCCGGCGATGCCGTGGGCGCGCAGGGCATCGATCGTGCCTGCCAGCAGGCGGTCGCGGGTGTCGGGGCTCACTGGTCCGACGTTAGTCGATCAGGGTGCGGAAACCGCGGCGCGCGTCAGCGTCGTCGCTGTGCGCACGATGCTGGCGACGGCGTCCTCGGGGGGCAGGCCGTTGAGATCCATCAGGGAGAACAGGGCTTCGGCGCCCATGACGATCGACAGGTCTCGCTTCAGGTGCGTGAGCATCTCCTGGTCGGTGTTCGCGGCTTCTGCCAGGGGTCGCAGTGCCTCGTCGATGAGGCCGAAGCGGAGGCCCGGGCGCGGGGGTGCGGCGTTCGGCCGGACGATGGTGGCGGCGATCATCGCGCGGACGGCGCCTTGGCGTGCGAGGACGTGCCGGGCCAGGTGTTCGGCGGCTGCGGCGACGCGTTCGACGGGGTCGGTGGAGCCCGCGACGGTCGCAAAGGCCTGATCCGGGTGCGGCAGGGTGTCCGCCATCGCCTCGGACAGCAGGCTGGCCAGGTCCGGGAAGTAGCGGTAGGCGGTGGCCTCGGAGACCAGCGCGGTCTTGGCGACCTCCGGCATCGTCACCTCTTCGCCGGTGAGCATCAGGTCGGCGGCGGCGGTGACGATGGCCGCGTGCGTGCGCCGCTTCTGGTTGACGCGGCCACTGGCGGGGTTGGTCGGAGTGGTCGGAGTGGCAGGGGTGGCCGGCGCGGCCTGCGGGGTCGTCATCGGGATCCTTTCGCGCCGAGATCGGTGAGTCCACTCCCATGATAAGAGCTTGCTTGCACGATGGCTATCGTCCGACCTAATGTCATGAGAGTCAACTCTCACGAAAGGGAGATCTCCAATGAATTCTGTTTCTATCGTCGGGCCAGGCGATCGCGAACCCATCGACCTGGGACCGGCGCGCATCACCGTCCTCGAAGACGGCTCCACCACCGGCCGCCGCCTGGGCGTCGCCGAGATCCGGCTGGCCGCGCGCAGCGCCGGACCGCCGCAGCACCGCCACGCCGAGCACGACGAAGGGTTCTACGTCGTCTCCGGGACGGCGGTCTTCACCGTCGGCGCCACCGACTACGAAGCGCCGCCCGGAACCCTGGTCATGGTCCCGCCGGGCGCGCCGCACACCTTCGCCAACCCCGGCGACGAGCCGCTGGTCATGATCAACACCTTCACTCCGGACCTGTACGTGCACTACTTCGGCGACGTGCGCGACGCCATGGCCCGCGGCGCCTCGATGCCGGAAGCCGCGGCCGAGGTCATGCCCCGCTACGCGACCACGCCGGCCACCGACTTCGCCCAGCCGCCGACGTCGCCGCCCGCCGACGCCGCGGAATGATGCGGGTCGGGACGCTTCATGAGAGTCCACTTGCACAACGAGTGAGAGCTCCCTATATTCATGGGAGTCAGCTCTCACGAAGCCACTCCAAGCGCAAGGGACCCTCATCCATGAGCACCTCGACCTCGACTCCCGCCGCCCGCACCGTCACTATCCCGACCGGCATGGGCATCACGTTCAGCGAGTTCGGCACCAACTCCGACGGCACCGCCGTCCTCCTCCTGCGCGGCGGCGCCGGCCCGCGCACCATGCTCGGCCTGGCCGGCGCCCTCGCCGAGCACGCCTACGGCATCGTCCCGACGCACCCCGGCTTCGACGGCACGCCGCGCCCCGACCGCTTCGACACCGTCGCCGACCTCGCCGACGCCTACCTGGACCTGCTCGACGAGCTGGACCTCACCGGCGTCATGGTGATCGGCAGCTCGCTCGGCGGCTGGATCGGCGCCGAGATGGCGCTGCGCGACAACCGCGGCCGGCTGGGCGCGCTGGTGCTGGTCAACGCCGTCGGCATCAAGGCCGCCGGGGACGAGCAGGTCGTCGACGTCCGCACCATGGCGCCGCCGCAGCTCAGCCAGCTGTCGTTCGCCAACGCCGAGTTCCGCCCCGACTTCGCCTCGTTCACCGACGAGCAGAAGGCGGTGGCCGCCGCCAACCAGCAGACGATGGCGGTCTACACCGGCCAGGAGTACATGCACGACTCCAAGCTGCGCCGCCGCCTGCACCGCATCACCATCCCGGCGCTGGTCATCTGGGGCGAGCAGGACGGCATAGCGCCGCTGGGCTACGGCCGCGACTTCGCCGCCGCGCTCGGCAACGGGCACTTCGCCCCGATCGCCGACGCCGGGCACTTCCCGCAGATCGAGCAGATCGGCGCGACGCTCGGCGCCCTCGGGGAGTTCGTCGACACCGTGGTCAAGCCCGACGAGGCGTGACGTGGTCGCACCAAGCCAGTGGCGCCAAGCCAGTGGCACGGCGCCAGAAGAAAGGGCACGCTTATCCGGGAATGAAGCCGTGGCGACAGCATGTTGATTGCCCCTGATCGACGTTCGCACCTCCGAGCCGAAGGCAGACCCATGACGTCCTCGCCGAGCACCATGCGTGCCGTCCGACTCTCCGGTCCCGGTCCCGTGGACAATCTCGAGCTCACCACTGTCCCGCTCCCGCCCGAGAAGGACGGCTGGGTCCGCATCCGCGTCGAGGCGTTCGGCCTCAACCGCTCCGAGCTGAAGCTCCGGCTCGGCGTGAGCGTCGGCGTCAGCTTCCCCCGCGTGCCGGGCATCGAGGCGGCGGGCACCATCGACGCGGCACCGGCCGACAGCGGACTGGTCCGCGGCCAGAAGGTCGTCGCGATGATGGGGGACATGGGACGTACCTACGACGGCGGATACGCCGAGTACACCTCGGTTCCGCTGTCCCAGGTCATCCCCATCGACACCGATCTGCCATGGGAAGTGCTCGGCGCGCTGCCGGAGATGGTGCAGACCGCCTACGGCTCGCTCACCGTCGGTCTGGACATCCAGCCCGGGCAGACCGTGCTGATCCGCGGCGGGACGTCCTCGGTCGGCCTGGCCGCCGCAGCGCTCGCCGGCTGGCGCGGCTGCACGGTCCTGTCCACCACCCGGAAGGCCGATCGGCTCGCTCTGCTGAAGGAACGCGGCGTTGACCATCCGCTGCTGGACGACGGCGACGTCGCCGCCGCCGTGCGCGAGCTCTACCCCGACGGCGTCGACGCCGCCCTCGACCTGGTCGGCACGCCGACCCTGCCGGACACGCTGCGCGCGGTCCGGGTGCACGGCACGGCGTGCTTCGGCGGCAGCCTGTCCAACCAATACAGCGTGCGGGACTTCTCCCCGAACGAGTACCTGCCCCGGGGCGTGCGGCTCGCGGGCTACTTCGGCGACGCCAGCGACCTGCCGCAGGACGTGTTCCAGGAGATCCTGGACGCGGTCGCGGCCGGGCAGCTCACCTTCCCGGTGGACCGCGTCTACGACGGTTTGGAGCAGGTACGCCAGGCTCACGACGACATGGAGCACGACCGCGCCACCGGCAAGCTCGTGGTGCGCGTCCGGCACTGAGAGTCCGGGGCTAAGAGTCCGGCGCTAAGAGTCCCGCACTGAGAAGGATTGAGGGGCATGACCGATACACCTGACACACCTGACACCGTTTCGCCCGCCGCGGGGACCGACGAGCAGCAGATCCGCCGGCTGATCGAGAGCTGGGCCGCTGCCGTGCGCCGCGGCGATCTGGACGCGGTCGTCGCCGACCACGACGCGGACATCGTCATGTTCGATGTGCCGCCTCCCTACCAGGGCATCCGCGGCATGGACGCCTACCGCGAATCCTGGCCGCCGTTCTTCGAATACCTGGCGAAGGGTGCCTCGTTCGACTTCGTGGAGTTGAACGTGGTCGCCGGTGCGGACGTCGCGTTCGTCTACGCGCTGCTGCTCTGCGACACCCCGGAGGGCACCGCCGCCAACCCGGACAACCGGCTGCGGCTCACTGTCGGCTTGCGGAAGCGGGACGGTCGCTGGATCGTCACGCACGAACACCACTCGTTCCCCTCGCTGCCGTAAGGGATACGACCTCGGCGACCTCCGCGCCCCGCCCCGGGTGCGCGGCATGAGCGGCATGAGCGCCGTGGCTTGTGTGCGTGCCATGTCCCGCGTGCGTGCCATGATCCGCATGAGTCCTCGTCCGCAGCCAGCCCCGCACACCCGCGGCGGCCATCATCGCGGCCGCGGCTGCGACCCACACGCCGAGCACGACCTCGGCGTGCCCGGCGCCGTGTCCATGGAAGAACGCCGTCGAGCGGATCAGCGTCGCGGCGGCGCCGGCGGGGAGGTCCTGGCCGATCCGTCCCCACGGCGTCGGGAGGAGTTGCGGCGCGCTCGACGCCGCCGACAGCGGATTGGAGAGCAGCATCATGATCGCGCCGGCGAGGGCGAAACCGTAGCGTCCGATGAGCGACGCGGTCGCGATGCTGAAGGCGCTGATGGCGAGGATCGGCACGGCGATCGAGGCGGCGACCGGAAGGAACGAACCAGGCAGGAACCCCAGCGCGTGGCTGGCGATCAGCGTCACGGCCGTACCGCCGCCGAGCGCGAACAACAAGGTGGCGAGGACCCGCTCGCGCAGGCGCGGCAGCTTGATCGTCAACAGAACCCCGCCGATCAGCGCGGACATGACCAACGGCAGGACCATCGAGGTGAACGCCGCGCCGTGCGGGTCCGCCGCCGACGCCGGGACCACGTCCGTCACCTGCGCTGAGCTGTCGGAACCAGTCGCTGCCAGATGCGAACCGACCTGAGTCAACAGCGTCGCGACCGTCGGGCTCGCGGCAGAGGCGACGAGCATGTGCGGGCCCTGAGTCGTCACGACGACGGCGCCGTACGCCTCCCGATCGGCGAGCGCGGCGCGCGCCGCGCCCTCGTCCGCGACCTCGTGCACGGCGAACGCGCCCGGGGCGGCCTGCTCCAGCCGCAGCTCGACCGCCCCGCGCGCCGGAGCCGGGGCGCTCACGGCCAGCGGGACCCGGTGCGGCGCGTTGTGGACGGTCGGCGCGGTGAAGGCGAACACCATCAAGGCCTGGATGCCGATGGCGGCCAGGGCCACCCCGGTCGGACGGGTGAGGTGCCGCATGCCGAACCTCCAAAAAGAACGCTCGTTTTGTTTTAATCGCGACTCCATGGTCGTCCGACCGGCCCGGATTGTCAAGAACGAGCGTTCGTTTTAGGTTGGCGGGGTGCCCAAGGTCTCCGAAGAACACGCCGCCGCCCGGCGGGAGCAGATCCTGTCCGCCGCCCAGCGCTGCTTCGCCCGCAAGGGCTTCCACGCCACCTCGATGAACGACGTCTTCGCCGAGGCCGGCCTGTCCGCCGGCGCCGTCTACAGCTACTTCAAGAGCAAGGACGAGATCATCGTCGCGATGGCCGAGCGCGCCGTCCGCATGATCGTCCCCTTCCTGGACGCGGTGCTCGCCGAGGAACCGGCGCCGCCGCTCGAGGACGTGATGCGCCGCTACACGATCCAGCTCCAGGAGCTCGCTGCCGGTCCCGGTTCGGTGGCGCCGCAGGTGTGGGCCGAAGCCACCCACAACCCGGCGCTGGTCCCGGTCGTCACCGCGAACCTGCGGCGGATGCGCGACTTCTGGACCGGGATCGCCCGGCACGAGCAAGCCGCCGGCCGCCTGGCTCAGGATGCTGATACCGAAGCGGTCGGCACGGTGTTGTTCACGATGACCCCGGGCTACATGTTCGGCCATCTCCTGCTCGGCGACATCAGCCCTGAGACGGTCGAACGCGGGCTCCGCGACTTGCGGCGATCGTAGACAGATCCTGCGTGCCATGGTGGCCGGATCCGAGGGTTACTGTCTCAAGACCGTGTCGTCAGTGCCCTGATGCGCTAAAGCATCGTCTCTCACCGGTACTAGAGGCGCACAGCTCTGGAACAGTTACAGCCATCCCCGCCGAGCAGCCTTGATCCCCGCCTCGAACCGCGATCCGGCGTCCAGGCGCCGCATGAGGTCCGCCATGATGCGCCGGACCGTGCGCAGCGAGACCCCGAGCCGCTTGGCGGCGCTCTCGTCGGTGGCGCCGTCGGCGAGCATGGTGAGCAGGATGCGTTCGGTGTCGGACAGGCCGGTGGCGGTGTCGATGGGGTTGCCGACGTCGAGCGGGGCGGCGTTGTGCCACACGGTTTCGAAGAGTTCGAGCAGTGAGGCGACGACTCCAGGCGTCCGGACCAGCAGCACTCCGTGGGCGCGGGTCGAGGGGTCCACCGGGACGACGGCGAGGCAGCGGTCGCTGATGAACAGCCGCTGCGGCAGCGTGGGGCTGGTGCGGACGTCGGCGCCGGCGGCCTGCATGTCGCGGGCGTAGGCCATGAGGGGCGCGTCGTTGCGGATGGCCTCGAGGTAGAGCGAGCGCATGGCCACGCCGCGCTGGAGCAGATCGACGTCCAGCGGCTTGGCGTCGGAGAGCATCTGGGCGGGCAGGCCGGTCACCGGCAGCAGCGAGTCGATGCTGGTCTCGGTGCGGTAGGCGAGCTGCTCGAAGCGGGCGTGGATGGCGTCGGCGCCGACGATGTGCTCGACGCGGCCGTCGTCGCTGTCCCGGGCTGATGCCGAGACGGCCTTCGTGATCTGGTCCCGCTGCTCCTCGATCCGGCGCTGCTGCTCGGCCAACTCCTCTTCCTGGCGGCGCAGCAACTGCCTGAGCGCGGCCTCGGCGGTCACCGGCACGAGCAGACCAGGGGTCTGCTGAGAGACGCGGACCAGGGCGCGGTCGGCCAGGGCGTCCAGCGCCACGCGCGCCTGGGACTCGCTGATGCCCAGGACATCGGCGAGCTCTTCGACGCCGGCGCCGGGCGCGGACGCCATTGCGATCCATAGTTGAGCGAGCCGTTCCTCCAGCCCGAGTCCCAGCAGTGTGGCCACGTCGATACGGGCCGAGGCAGGCATGGCATACCCCCTGTGCGTCAGCTTCGATAGGGCGCCGCGGCAAGTGTTCCCCCACCGATCGCAGCGCCGGATAAAGATCTTCGCATTTCCGGTGGTCCGACGGAAGGGGTGCGGAAGCGAATTCTGAGGCGTGCCAATATCCTGCTCCGCCGGCCGCGCCGATGGTGAGCTGCGCCGGGATTGGCACCAAGCTGCCAGGCGTCTTGGTGCCTCGGATTTCCCTTCCTGTGCAGGTCACCGCTTGGCAGAGTTCTATGTGCCGGCTCCGGACGACACGCCGGAGCCGGCGCCGGGGACGCCGCTCGCCGCCCCGCGGACGATCACCGGCCACCGATCACCGACCACAGCGATGGGGATACCGCCATGCCGAAAACCGCCCGCCGACCCGCCGTCACGCTCCTGGTCGCCGCCCTGTTCGCACTGACCGGCCACGCCGCCGCGGCCGCCGCCGGCGCCACTCAGCAGGCTGCGAACCTGGCCGTGGCCTCGGTCCCGTGCTCATCATGCGGCGGCTGACATGGACCTCGTCCCCGTCCGGCTGTCCGCGGGCGCCGAAGCCCCGAACCGCGACCGGCCTCCAAGCCCGGAGACCGTGGTCGACGTCCTGTGGGCCGCCGCGATCCCCACCGACCGGCTGGAACACATCCGGGCGCGGCACGGCCCGGCGCCGGGGACCGTCGACGCAGTGCTGTTCGTCCTGCCGACCGGAGCGGGAGCTGCTGGATCCGCCGGCTCCACCACCGACGTCGCTCTGCGGCTGTGTCACCGAGCGCTCGCGGCTGCCCCGTCCCTGACCGGTTGGGAGGTGGCGCCGCTCGACCCCACGGCGGATGCCATGAGCTGGGAGGCTTTTTGAAGACCGGCGTTAGCCGCGCCGTCATCCCGATCGTCTTGACGCCACCAGCAGCAGCATCGCCGCCGCCTCTCGGGCATCCGCGCCGGCGTCGGTGCTCCCCTCGATGGTGACGATCACGCTGGCGCCTTCGATCAGCAGAAGCAGCCGACGTGCCAGTGCTGCGGGGTCCTCGATGTCGAGGCCTGCGAGGCGGTCTTCGAGCAGGTCGCGATAGCGGTGCAGGTGGGTGCGCGACGTTGCAGGAACTCCCTCCCTTCCTGTCCGCGAAGTTCCACGTCGGACCGGCGGTGACCGGCTTGGTCGTGGGCGCCGCCTTCGCCGCGACGGCGGCCGGGCGCCCCTTCGCCGGCCGGTGGGGCGATGCGGGACGGTCGCGCGCGGTGGTCGTCCTCGGCGGGCTGCTGGCGTCGGCAGCCGGTGCGGGCACGGTGTTCGCGCCCGATGTCGCAGTGCTCTTACTATGCCGCCTCGTGATGGGTGCGGGGGAGGCGGCGCTGTTCTCCGGCGCCCTGCCGTGGGTGCTCGCCGACGTGCTGCCCGAGCAGCGCGGCCGGGTGGCGGGCTGGTTCGGCTTGTCCATGTGGGGCGGGCTGACGCTGGGACCGGTGCTCGCCGCGACCATCGGGGAGGCCGCGAACGCCGACGCGGTGTGGTGGACGGTCGCGGCGTTGCCGTTGGTGTCGGCGGTCCTGGCGGCGACCGCTCGCAAGCCGGAATTCGTTACTACCAAACGGATTCCGGGCCCGCTCGTACCTCCAGGTGTAAGTCTGCCGGGGTCGATCATCGGCTTGGCAGCATACGGATACGGCACGCTCGCGGCGGTGCTCGTGCTCTCGCTGGGGCACTCTGCGGGCAAGGTCGTGGCGTTGCCCGTCTTCGCCTGCGCGTTCCTGGTGGTCCGAGGGTTCGGGAGCCCGCTGGTCGATCGTCACGGCGGCGCGGTGGTCGCCTGCGTCACCTTGGTGGTGCAGGCCGCGGGGCTGATCTTGTTGGCGGCGGCGCCGGATCTCGTCGTCACGCTCGCAGGCGCCGCGATCACCGGCGCCGGGCTCGGACTCATCTATCCGGCGACCGCCGCGATGACGTTGGGCATGGCTCGGGCGGAGACGGCGGGAGCGGCGGTCGGGGCGATGACCTCGTTCTGGGACCTCGGGATTCTGGTCGCGGGTCCGCTCAGCGGAACGATCGCGGCGGCTGCCGGTTTCCACGCCGCGTTCGGCGTTGCCGTGGTGACGACGGTGCTCGCGGTGATCTTGGCTGTCCGGACCTCGATGAGCGGCGTCGCTGCGTCCGTGCACTGAAGACAGCTACAGTGCGCGGATGCCCGATTCTGCGACGCCCTTGCACCTAGGCGCGGTCGAAGCTGCTTTGACGGAGGTCTGCGGCGCGCCGGTCGCCGTCGAGCGCTGGGACCCCATCGAGCCGTGGGCCGTTGCCCGAGTACTGGTCTCGGGGGTCGAGGGCAGCAGGACCGTGATCGTGAAGTGGTTGCGCGCTGGTACTGCCCTCGCCCGCGCGGAGAGGTGGCGGCTGGCTACCGAACTCGCCGCATTGCGTTTCCTGCGCGACGATCTGGCACTCGCGATCGCCCCGCGCGTGATCGCTGCCGACCTGCCCGGCGGATTCCTCGTCCTGGACGATCTCGCGCCGCGCGCCGCTCTCGACCAGCTCATCTGCCGCGACGGCGCCGGGGCGCACCGCGAGCGGCTGGCAGCCTTCGCGCGGGCGCTGGGGGAGTTGGGTGCGGCGACGGCTGGTCATGGCGAGAGGTACCGTGCACGCTGCGACGCGCTCGGCGTGCCGAGATCGGCGGCGGATCAACGAAGCAGGTTCACCACGCTCTGGACCCAAGGGCACCAGGACGCCACCGCGCTCGGAGTGCCGATCGCCGGAGCGGCTGCCTCCGAACTGACCGCCGCATTCGACGAGCTGTGCTCGCCGGGACCGTTTCTGGCGCTGAGCAACGGCGATGCGGAGTCCAACAACTGTTTGGTCCATGAATCAGGGCCCGCCGATGCGCGCCTGATCGACTTCGAAGCCGGCGGCTACGTCCACGTGCTGCTGGACGCCGTCTGTCTGTACGTCCCTGGACCGCGCTGGATCAGCGTCGGCGACCCGACCGGCAGCGGTGGTCTTGCCGAGCACTATCGGCGTGCGCTGGCCGAAGGTGTACCGCAAGCGCAGGACGACCAGCGTTATGGGTTCGGTCTGGCTGCTGCCTGCACCGCTTGGGCACTGCTGCGACTCCAGCGCCTCGCCGATATCGACGCGCGTGTACCCGGCGACCACAGCCGACTCCAACTCGTCGAGACGGTGGAGTCGGCTGCCCGGACTGCCGATGCGTACCGCGCTCTGCCCGCGCTGTCGGGATGGCTGCGGAGTGCGGGTGAGGCGCTGCGGCGTCGGTGGCCCGATGCGGACGTGGACGTCAGCGACCCGGTCGCCTTTCCGCCCTACACGCCGCGCGTCAGGGCTGTGTAGCAAGCAGAGGCTCGTGGTTCGCCCAACCGACCTTGTACGGATGGCGCGCCTGCCAGTGCCCGATGACCTCCTCGATCCCCGGCGCGGCGAACGCTTTCGCCAGCGCGTCGCGGTCGGCGACACCGATCTGCACGATCACGGTCGCGATCAGCGCCGGAATCTCCTCCTCGCCGGGGACCGTGATGTGGCGCGCGGAGGCGAAGGACTGGACGACGCCGGTCTCGAGCAGCACGCGTTCGATGTCCGCGAGGTATCGATCCAGCTCGGCATCCGGTAGGGGTTCGACGAAGGAGACCATCATGGTGTGGTTGATCATGCGTCAATTCTCGGCACGTAGGTAGCTCGGCGTCCAAGACCGTCTTGTTCTTCAGCGATAACCTGGAGGCATGAATGACCTGGAGACGCGCGAGCTGGAGTACTTCCTCGCGGTCGCGGACGAGCTGCACTTCGGGCGGGCCGCGGTGCGGCTCTCGATCGCTCAGCCGGCGCTGTCGAAGGCGATCCGGCGGATCGAGAACCGGCTCGGCGTGGCATTGTTCGTGCGTTCCAGTCGGCACGTCGAGCTGACCGGCGCGGGAAAGGCGTTGCAGGAGCACGGTCGGCACGCGCTCAACGCGATCAGTGCTGCGGTGCGGCACGCGCAGAGCGCGGGCGGTGCACAGACACACCTGCGGCTCGTGCTCAAGCCCGGCGGCGACGGCGGGCTGCTGTCCGGAATGCTTGCGGCGTATGCCGAACAGCCCGACGCGCGGTACGTGGACATCCTGTTCAGCGGTCCGATCGACCGCGCCGAATTCCTGCTCGACGGTCGGGCAGACGTCGGGCTGCTCTATGCGCCCTTCGATCCGCTCGACGGCCTGGCACACGAGATTTTGTACACCGAGGACCGCGTCGCCGTTCTTCCGGCTGAGCATCGATTGGCAGGGCGTGCCTCGGTGCGGTTAACGGAGCTCGAGGGGGAGAAGCGACCGGTCTGGAAGGGAGCCGGTAAGGATTCTGATACCGAAGGGAGCGCCGCCATCGCCGACGTGGTCCAGATGCTGCACATGATCACCGTGAGCCGGGTGGTCGAGGTGCTGCCGCGCTCGCTCGTCCCGGCGCTCCCGGCCGGCGTGGTCCTCGTTCCGGTCGCCGATGCGCCGCCGAGCCATCTCGTCCTGGCGTGGAACGAGCACGACCGGCGGCCGTTGGTCGCTTCGTTCGTCGAGGCGGTGCTGAGGATGGCGGAGCGGTGAAGTAGCACGCCGCTGAGCCGCTGACATGCGTGTTACGCATGGATGCTCTGCGAAGTCTGCGCTTGTCGCAGAGCGGGTGATGTTGCAGGCTCGGCATATGAAGACACCGCAGACGATCGCCGTTCTCGGCTTGGGACACCTCGGATCCGCGATCGCGAACCGACTCGGCGATCAGGGACAGAGCGTCGTCGGCTGGACGCGTTCCGGCGGTACGGACGCGAACGAGGCGGTGGAGAAGGCTGACGTCGTCCTGCTGTGCCTGTTCGACGGGACGGCGTGCCGCGAGGTGCTCGACCATGTTCGCGACTCGCTGAAGGCGGACGCGATCGTGCTCAACACCAGCACGATCGCGCCTGGCGAGGCGGCTGAGTTCGCGCGGCGGTTCGGGCCGCGCTACGTGCACGTACCGGTGCTGGGGTCGGTGCGTGCCGTGGCGGCTGGGGCTTTGAAGCTGCTCGCCGCCGGTGACGCAGAGTCCTTCGACAGGGTCCAGCCGATCCTCGAAGCGCTCGGGACCGTGCTGCGGATCGAGGACGCGGCCAAGGCTGCGGCGCTGAAGTTGGTGGCGAACTCGAGTCTTGCCGGTGCTGCCCTCGCGGTGCGCGACGCGTTGCAGCAGGCTGAGGCGCTCGGGTTGTCCCGGGACGAGGCTTTGGACGTGCTCGAACTCGGTCAGCTTGGCGGGCTTGTCGCGCGCAAGCGGGACTTCCTGACCCAACCACCGACCGCGTCTTCTGTCGCCGAGGCGGAGTTCACGATCGGGGCGCTGGCGAAGGACATGGCGCTGCTGGCTGACGCCTCGTCGAAGCCGGTGTCGAGCGCTGCCGAACTGGCTGACGCGGCTGATGCGGCTGGTGTCCCCGAGGCTGACATCGCGGTCGCGATGACGACACCGGCTGTGGACGATGCCGTGCTCGAGCCGTTGCGCGCCTACATTCGAGGACACGCGACCGGCGACCCCGCGCACTTCCGCGAGGCGTTTCTCGCCAGCGCGCATGTCGAGGGAATCCGGGGCGGGGCTTTCGTTTCCTGGCCGTTGGAGGAGTACTGCGCGCTCTTTCGCGGGCAGCCCGCGGCTGACGAGGCGAGCCGGACGCGGCGCATCGACAGCGTTCGGGTCCACGGGAACGTCGCGTCCGCCAGCATGACGCTGCACCACGGTGCGGACACCTTCACCGACATCTTCTTGTTGGTGGACGGCGAGGGTGGGTGGCGGATCGCGAACAAGGCGTATTACCGGCACGCCTAAGGCCTAGTGCTAGGCCAGCACATCCGTCATGACCTCGCGAGCGAAACCGAACCCCGTCGTCATCCCGACTCCTGCCGTCACCGCTGCGACGCGCACGCCCTTCACCGGTGTCGCATCGAGGAACGGCTCCGGCGCCGAGGCGTAGATGCCGCGCCAGCGCTCGCGCACCGTCAGGCGCTCCGCGCCGAGCAGCTTCGCCGTCTCGCGAAGGACTGCGGCGTCGAGTTCTTCGTCCTCGAAGGGGGCGGGCGTCGTGGCGTAGCTGTGCGTGTCGCCTATGGTCAGCGTGCCGTCGGGGCGTTGCGTGAACATCAGGTTCAGGCCGATGGCGACCAGGTCGGGGGTCTCGCGGGTGAGGCGGTCGCGCAGGGTCGGCAGTGAGGGGCATTCGGCGAAGCCGCCATAGCGGAGCATCGAAAAGCCGGTCTGGACGGCCGGTTCGATAGCGCCGCCACCGGGGTTCTCGACGCGGAGCATGCGCAGTGCGCAGCGCTGGACGCCGTGCGCTGCGGCCAGCTGCGGGAAGTGGCGGTCGACGTCGTGTCCGGTCGCCACGACGATCTGGTCGGCGTGCAGGGTTTCGCGGCTTGTCGTGACCTCGCCGGGCTCGATGCCGTGTGCCGTCGTGTTCCAGTGGAAGCGGACGCCGCGCGCCTGTAGGTACGCGGCTATCTTCGCGACGGCCTCGCGGGGGTCCACGCGCAGGTCCTGCGGCAGCCACGCTCCGCCGACCACGCCCGCGCCGAAGCCGGCGTGCTCGGCCACTTCGGCCGCCGTCACCATCTGCGCCTCCTCGCCGCGCAGGTCGGAGAACTCCTCCAGGACGGCGAGTTCCTCCGAGCTGCGGGCGACCATCAGGGTTCCGGTGCGCTCGGCCCAGAACCCGGCGGCGTCGGCCAGCCGGAGCCAGACCTCGCGCGCCACGCGGCCGTAGCCGAGAGCCTTGCCGGACTGGGCGGTCGCGCAGGCGTGCCCGAAGTTGCGGACCGAGGCGCCGGTGGCGCGGGCGTCGCGCTCGACGACGACGACCGAGAGCCCGCGCTCGGCTGCCTCGTAAGCGCACGCCAGTCCCACGATGCCGGCGCCGACGACAAGTACGTCCGCTGATTCCGCATCCGGATTCGTCATGGAGGTTCCGTCCTTCGGCGCGCCGCTGATCATCCTGCTCGGCAAGCTAGAGGGCTCGCCGCCGACAAGGCGGAACACCATTCGAACGCCACGTTAACGAGGGCTGTCCAAACCGCGATCGACTCCGGCGCGGCTCAATCCGCCAGCCGCGCCGGGAATCCGCCGGTCGCCACCGGACCCCAGCGCCGCGGCGTGACGCGGATCAGCGACTTGCCCTGCTTCACCATCGCCTCGCGGTACTCGTCCCAGTCGGGGTGCTCGCCGGAGATGGTGCGGAAGTACTCCACCAGCGGTTCGACCGAGTCCGGGATGTCCAGGACCTCGGCCTCGCCGTCGATCTGGACCCAGGGTCCGTTCCACTCGTCGGAAAGGATCACGACGCTGACGGCGGTGTCGCGGCGGGCGTTGGTGGTCTTCGCGCGCTCGGGGTAGGTCGACATGACCAGGCGGCCGTCGTCGTCGACGCCGCAGGTCAGGGGGGAGGCCTGCGGGCTGCCGTCGGCGCGGCGGGTGATCAGCAGGGCGCGGTGGCGGGGACGGACGAACTCCAGGAGCGCGTCGAGGTCGACGGAGGTGTTGGTGGCGATGGTGCGGGGCATGTCAGGGGTCCGCCTTGGGGTGGTAGTCCGGAGGTCTGCTCGTCGGCGGCCGACCGCTTTCAGACTTTACCCATCGGCGGCTACTGGAAGGCGCACCCGGGATTCGGGGCGTCCTGGTCCAGCGGGCTGCCGGCCGGAGAGACGTACAGGATGTCCAACACCAGCGGCGTCGTCCCCAGGTTCCGGTCGATCTGCACGTTGTCGGCGCCGTCCGGCTCGAGGAACGAGGAGTTGTCGCTGTAGACCTGGGTCGAGAAGCAGTCCGACTCGTTGTGCGTGACCGAGCCCTTCTCGACGTACACCGACAGCGTCCCGGCGTGCCACTGCCACCCCGTGCTGCCGCCGGGCTGGATCGTCACCTGGCGCAGGACGTGGTCCACGCCGAGCAGGCTGGTCCGGCTGGTCTCGGTCACCGACACCCCCGACGGCGCGGTGGCGCTCGCGACACCCGGCGCGAGCGCGGCGGTGGCGGCGACCGCGCCGGCGAGGGCGACGCGGCGGCGGGCTGTAGACATGACCCGAAGCATGACCCGGGGCGCGATGCTAGGAGTGTCCAGTGGCATGGTCGGCTCCCAATCTGAGTTCTGGTATCACCCGTTTCGCCCGACATTACCCGTGGCGCAGGCGCCAGTGTGTGACCCTCGGGCTCGGACACCGCGGGTCGCCTCAGGCAGGAGGTCCAGACTCCACACCACCAGTGCCAGCACCGCCAACGCCGCACCGAAGCTACACACAGCGCCCCATCCGTAGGCGCTGTAAAGGCTCGTGGCGACGATCGCTCCACCGCCGGTGCCGATCGAGTAGTACACCATGTAGCCGCCGATGACCCGGCTGGTCGCGGCCGGATCGCCGGCGACGATCAGATGCTGGTTGGTGACATGCAGCGCCTGCCCGGCGAAGTCCAGCACGACGATCCCGAGCGTCAGCAGCGTCAGCGAGAACGGCGCCGCCCCGATCGCCGCCCACGACAGCAGCAGAAGCACCAGCGTGACACCGGTGACCACCGGCGCGCGCCCCCGATCGGCGAGCCGCCCGGCGCCACTCGCACTGAGCGCGCCCGCCGCCCCGGCGATGCCGAACAAGCCGATCTGCGACGTCGACAGCTGCCACGGCGCCGCGGACAACGGCAACGCCACCGATCCCCACAGCGCCCCGAAGCAGCCGAACAGGAACAACGCGAGCAGGCTGCGAGTCCGGAAGACGCGGTCCCGCGCGGTAAGCGTGAACACCGAGGAGATGAGCCGCAGGTAGGAGACAGACGCCGCCACCGCACGGCGGCGACGAGGCAGCAGCCGATTCACGGTCACCGCCATCACGACCATCAGCACCGCAGGCAGCAGAAACGCAGCGCGCCACCCCAACGCCGCGGCAACCAGCCCGGAAACCGTGCGCGCCAACAGAATCCCGAGGACAACACCACTGGTCACCACCCCGATGACCCGCCCACGCTGCTCCACCGGACTCAGCACCGCACCATAGGCGACGATGACCTGCACCACCGCCGAAGCCAACCCCACCACCGCACAAGCCGCAAAGAACTCAACCGGCCCATCAGCGAACCCGGCACCAGCCAGCCCGACACCCGCCACCAAAGTCAGCCAACTGATGAGCCGCCGCTGATCCACGAGATCACCCAGCGGGACAAGCAGAATCAAACCCACCAGATAGCCCAGCTGCGTCACCCCGGTGGTCAAACCCAGACTCCCAGCACTCACGTGCAACGCCCCGCCGATCTGCTCAAGCAGCGGCTGCGCGTAGTAGACGTTCGCAACCGACAAGCCGCCGGCCGTCGCCAAGAGCAGGGCGAAGCCCATCCCGCACCCCCAAAGTGGTAGTCGAATGCAACCACCCTAGAAAAGGTGGTTGCTTTTCGCAACCATGCGAGGTGTGATGGATCAACTGGGCCGAGGTCGGGAACACGCTTGTTCTGAACCGCATGACCTTCGAGCAGCTGCCCGCAAACAAGTTCCGCGGTTCGCCGCGCCGCGGTACTGGCCGATCCCGCTGCCTGGCTGCAGTCTCCCGACACGCACGAGAACGTACGCATGATCTGGGTGTCGACCACCGACCACGCTGACCGGCTGATCGCCGAGCAGGCGCGGCGCCGCGCGTCAGGAGCCTGGCAAGAGCAGAGCCCCTCCCGCCGACACTGCGATCAATACAGCGGCGCCGTCCATCGTGGCGACGACGCCGAGCCGTTGGCCGAGCAGTGAACCGGCGATCATGCCGACCAAGGTGGCCAGTCCTTGCGCGGCCAGATAGACGGAACTGACGCGTCCCTGGAGGCGGTCGGGCGTCCGGCGGGTGATCGAGGTGTCGGCGGTGACCAGGAAGCAGACCGCCGGTGGGCCGATGAGGGTGAACAGCGCGATGTCCCCGGCCAGGTGTGGCGTGTTGAACGTTATTGCGAAGACTGCGGCGAGCAGACCCAGGCTGGCCGCGATCGTGGTCCGGTCCGACAGTCGTCCTGCGACCAGGCGGCTGGCGGGGGCGCCGAGGACGAAGCCGATGCCGAGTGCCCCGAACAGGATGCCGAGGCTTTGCGCGCCGCTGTCCAGGACGGTGCTGAGGTAGGGGACGAGCAGTGCGGTCAGCACGGCGTTGCCGGTGAAGAAGACCACTGCGACGCCGAACAGTGTCGGGACCGCCGGTGTGTGTCGCAAGTGGCCGAATCCGACGCGCAGGTCTTCGGCCAGCAATCGGACGACGCCAATGGTGGCATCAGGCGCGCGTCCGACATCAACCGCATCCCGTACCGCCCGAAACCGAATCAGGCCTATGAGGCACGCCGACGCGACATAGCTGGCAGCGTCGACCGCCACCACAGCACGGAACCCGGCAACCGCGAACAGCACGCCACCCAGCGGTCCGCCGACAAGGCGGATCGTCCCGCCGACCAACTGCCCCAAAGAATTCGCCGCACTGAGTGCCGGGCCGCGCCCCACGAGATTCGGAATGAGCGCACCCTGCGCGGGCCCGAAGTACTGTCCGAACGCGGACTCCAGCGCGAGCGCGGCGTACACGATCCATACCTGATCCCGACTGTGGACGAGCAGCAGCAGAAGTACCGCTCCAGCGCGCAGCACGTCGGTCGCGATCATCGTCCAGCGCCGGTCCCAGCGGTCGACGAAGACTCCTGCGACCGGTCCCAGCAACACGGCCGGGACGGTCTCCGCCGCCATGGACAATCCGGTCGCCATCGTGGATCCGGTCAGGCGGAAGACGAAAAAGGGTGCTGCGACCAGAAGGAGCCAGTTTCCGATGCTGGACAACAACTGGCCGGTCAGGAGCAGGCGGTAGTCGCGGATGCGCAGTGTGCCGAGCATGGTCGCTTCGTGGGAAGTGTTCACCGTTCGCCCCCCGTTCGCCCCCCTGCCTTCGGTGCGCTCGCCATCCGCGACGCTAGCACTCTCGGTCCCAGAGTGCTAACGTCACAGCACCTTGACGAGCCCTCTCACGCATCGCGCCGGTACCGTCTACCCTTAAGGGCAGACACGGCGCCGGAGGGCTTACGGGGCACAGCCCAAAGCGCTTCAGATCAGCACTGGGAGCACGGATGAGCTCGGTACCGGCTGAGCAATCGGTCGATCAGCTTGAAGGGTCCGAGGACAGCAGCCCCGCGGACAGCGGCCCCACTGTGCTGCGCATGCTGCTGGGGTCGCAGCTGCGCAAGTTGCGCGTCGCTGCCGGTGTCACGCGTGGTGCGGCGGGCTATGAGATTCGCTGTTCCCATACCAAGATCAGCCGGATGGAGCTGGGGCAGGTCAGCTTCAAGCGGCGGGATGTCGCCGATTTGTTGACCCTGTACGGCGTCTCCGATGAGGCCGAGCGCGACGCGATCCTCACGCTGGCTGCGCAGGCCAATGCGCGCGGCTGGTGGCACGGGTTCGCCGATCTGATGCCTGGCTGGTTCGAGGTCTACGTCGGGTTGGAGGAGGCTGCCTCAGTCATTCGCGGCTACGAGGCGCAGTTCATCCCCGGGTTGTTGCAGAGCGAGGATTACGCGCGTGCCGTCATCCGCGACGGCTATCCGCTCGCCGCGCCCGACGAGATCGAGCGGCGGGTTCGGCTGCGGATGAACCGGGCGCGGCTGGTGCACAGCCCTGAGCCGCCGCGGATCTGGTCGATCATCGATGAGGCGGCCGTGCGTCGTCAGCCCGGCGGCACGGCCGTCATGCGGGCCCAGTTGGAGCACCTGCTGGAGCTGTGCCGGCTGCCGCACATCACGGTCCAGGTCGCGCCGTTCGCGCGCGGGGGTCCGGCGGCGGCCGGGCCGTTCACCATCCTGCGCTTCGCCGAGCCGGCGCTGCCCGACATCGTCTACTTGGAACAGCTCACCGGTGCGGCGTATCTGGACAAGCGCGAGGACCTGGACGCGTACACGACCGTCATGGACCAGCTGGCGGTGCAGGCGCTGACCCCCGCCGACACCATCGGTTTCCTCACCCGGATGATCGAAGGGTACTGATCTCTACCGGTTCCGATGGCGGTGCCGGTTCCCAGAATCAGGGCTCTTATTCCGTTCGGAGTCGATCTCACGGCAGGATGGTGGTTTATGACCAACGATGCGCAGGACCGGCCGGCGTCGCAGATCGACAGCAGCGTTCCGCACTCGGCCCGGATCTTCAATTACTGGCTCGGCGGCAAGGACAACTACCCTGCCGACCGTGCGGCCGGCGACCACTTCCGTGAGGTTTTCCCCGAGATCGTCGATCTGGCGCGCAGCGGGCGGCAGTTCCTCGTCCGCACCGTGCGCCACCTGACGGTCGAGACCGGGGTGCGCCAGTTCCTGGACGTCGGGACCGGCCTGCCCACGGCCAACAACACCCACGAGATCGCGCAGGGCATCGCCCCGGAATCGCGCATCGTGTACGTCGACAACGATCCGCTGGTCCTGGCGCACGCGCAGGCGCTGCTGGTCGGGACGCCCGAGGGCGCGACCGACTACATCGAGGCCGACCTCGCCGACCCCGAGGAGATCCTGAGCCAGGCGGCCAAGACCCTGGACCTGAGCGAACCGGTCGCGATCGTGCTGATGGGCATCCTGGCGCACATCGAGGACTACGACCGCGCGCTGGCGATCGTCCGCCGGCTGATGGACGCCGTCCCGTCCGGCAGCTACCTCGTCATCCGCGACGGCACCGACACCAACGACGCCTACCGGGAAGCCATCGGCCGCTACAACCAGAGCGGCGCGGTTCCCTACAACCTGCGCAGCCCGGAGCAGATCGCCGGCTACCTCGAGGGTCTGGACCTCGTGGACCCGGGACTGGTGCCCTGCCCGCTGTGGCGGCCGGACCCGACCGACATCGGGACCCCGGTGGAGCTGGCGGTGTTGGGCGCCATCGGTCGGAAGCCCTGACGCGGGCACGCTTTCACGTCAGCGCCACGTCCCGACGCGCCACGTCCCGACGCCGCTGGTCCCGACGCCGGGACGTCGCTGCTCACTTCTCCTTGGCGTAGTCGGAGTAGCCCTGCCAGTCGATCATGACGCAGGGCTCGCTGCCGACGACCCAGGCGTCGTGGCCCGGCGGGATCTCGAGGAACTCGCCGGGTCCGATGTCGGCCTGGTCCCCGTCGTCCATGGCGATGTGCATGTGGCCGGACAGGCAGTAGCCCAGGTGCGCGGCCTGGCAGCTGTCGGTGTGGGCGATCGGCTTGACATGCTGGGACCACCGCCAGCCCGGCTCGAAGACGGCGCGGCCGAAACCGCCCTCGTCCATCGCGACCAGGTCCAGGTGCCCCATGTTCTGCTCGAAGGGACGGGTCTCCTCGGGCGTGTCGAGAGATTTGTGTAAGAGTCCTGTCATGAGCCCTCCTAGGCTCGCCCCGGAGACGCGGGACGCTAGTGGCTGACCGGTACCTTCTCATCGGCCAGGAACGTCTTGAGCTGCTCGCGGAACTCCGGGGTGTCGGTCTCGCCGTGGACGGCGACCGCGTGCATCACCGCGGCGTCCACGACTTCCTGCTCCTCGCCGGAGATCGTCAGCGTGCAGTTCATCTCGCTGGGGAACTGTCGGCAGTCGGCGACTTTGCGGGTCATCCGAGTGCCCCCTTCCAAAGGAGCCTAGCCCTCACCGCCCCGACGGCACGCCGAGACGGCCTTCCCTTCATTCAAGCCGGGTCCGAAGGCGCGCGGCGGTCGTGCTACTGCATTTAGGTGACCTTCGGCGCGATTCCGGGCCCAGGCGACCTGCGCCGAGCCGGAATCGCGGTTACCCTGCGTCGTTCTCAGCTGGTCTACGGCAGGAGCGTCAGCTTGTCCTTGGTCGCGGCCAGAACCGCGGGCCTTGAAGACGGCCACGGCAGCGTCCGGAACGTCCGCCACAGGCGCAGCTGGTCCAGATAGTGCGGATCATCGACGTGCCCTGACGCACCGGTGAGGTTCACCCACGTCGAGGCGTCCAGATGCGACAGGTCCACCATCATGCGCATCGAGGGCAGCTCGTCGACCGAGAAGTCCTTGGCGATGTCGAAGCCGGTCGCGTCGACGACCGCCGAGCCGCCGGACACCGGGACCGGATCGCCGTTCACCAGCCACTTGACGAACCACGGTCCGCCGGTGCCCAGCGTCTGGTTGGTCGGCGTCAGCTTGTGCAGCGCGCCCCACTGCCACTTCTTCACATCAGAGCCCTGCTGCGAGGTCAGCTCGGCCGATGCCTGGTCCATCGCCTTGGCCAGCAAGGCGTCCCGGTTGCCGTTCCACCAGAAGCTGGAGGCGTCCGGCAGGAGGTTGGTCGCCACCGCGAACCAGCGGTCGCCGCCGTCCACGTCGACCGAGGAGGGCAGCTTCGCCTCGAAGGCATCCTTGCAGACGAACTTCCAGACCTCGTAGAAGTACGCGGCGGCGGCAGAGGTGGCAAAGGTCGTGTCATCCCAGCCGGTGAACAAAGCCGCCGCTGCCCGCGTCTGCTTCTTCGACGACGCCGGCAGGCGTTGCAGATACGGCACCAGCACCGCGGCGAACTCGTTGCGGGTGTCGGACTGGATCGCGCGCATGCCGTCGGCGTCGATCTTCTTGCCGTCCGCGGTGGCGGCTTGCAGGCGTTGGGTGATCTCGTTCGCGCGGTACCCGTAGTCGAAGTCCTCCGACAGCACATACGGATACTGCGAGCCGATGATCGGGTTGTTGGCGGTGGCGACGAACCCGGGGGTCGGGTTCAGGACGTGCGGCAGCTGGTCGAAGGGGATGAAGCCGGTCCACTCGTACTGGTCTGTCCAGCCCGGCACCGGCCAGCGGCCGTCGCCGTTCTTGCGGATCGGGATCTGGCCGGGGGTCTGGTAGCCGATGTTGCCGGAGGTGTCGGCGTAGATCATGTTCTGCGAGGGCACGGCGAAGTTCGCTGCGGCGGCTCGGAACGAGGTCCAGTCGGTCGCGCGGTCCAGGGCGAACAGCGCGTCGGCGGTGTGTCCGGGGGACAGCGCGGTCCAGCGCAGCGCCACGGCGTATCCGTTGCCCGCACTGGCGATGTCCTTGTCGGCGTCGGAGACCAACGGGCCCTGATTCGTGGTGCGGACGGTGATCGGGACGGGTTTGCCGCCGGCGACCTTGATGGTCTCCTGGCGGACGGTCAACGGGACCTGGTGGCCGTCGTATTCATAGGTGCTGCCGGTGACCTTCTCCAGCACCAGGTCGCTGACGTCCTCGGTGCCGTTGGTGAAGCCCCAGGCGATGGTCGGCGTGTGGCCGATGACCACGCCGGGTGTGCCGGGCATGGTGAAGCCGGAGACATCGTAGGGGCAGGCGGCGTCCACGGTCGTGCAGTGCAAGCCCATCTGGTACCAGATCGAGGGCAGCTGCGGAGCCAGGTGCGGGTCGTTGGCCAGCAACGGCTTGCCGGTGGTCGTCAGGCTGCCGGAGACCACCCAGGAGTTGGAGCCGACGCCTTGGACGGTCGGTTGCAGGTACGCCGGCAGGTTGGAGACGGTGTGCGACAGGTTCGCCAGCGCGCTCGCTGCGGCCGCGGGGAGCGCCGCTCCGGACAACGGATTGTCCGGCGTGGGTGTCGCGTTCTGGTCGAAGGCGCCGTTCACGACAGCACCCTGATCCACGATCGTCGGATGCGTGCTCGGGTAGGGCGGGAAGAGCTGGTCCACCTGGGCCTTGGTCACCGTCTGCGAGGACAGGGCGCGGTCGATCTCCGACTGCATGTTGTCGCGCAGGTCCCAGGCGAGCGCTTTGAGCCAGGACAGCGAGTCGATCGGGGTCCAGGCGTAGGGGGTGTAGTCGGTCTGCAGACCCAGGACCGCGTACTCGACTGACGCTTTGGAACCCTTGTGATCCTTCAAATACGCGTTCACGCCATCGGAGTAGGCGTTCGCGTAGGCCTTCGTCTCCGGGCTCAGCCCGGCGTATTCCTGCTCTGCGACGTCGCGCCAGCCCATGGTACGGATGAACTTGTCGGTGTCGACCTGGCTGGAGCCGAACATCTCGGACAGTCGGCCGGCGGTGACGTGGCGGTAGACGTCCATCTGCCAGAAGCGGTCCTGGGCTTGGACATAGCCCTGAGCGAAGAAGAGGTCGTGGGAGGAGGAGGCGTAGAGCTGCGGGACGCCTTGCGCGTCGCGGTCCACTTCGACGCTCGCTTGCAGGCCGACGACGCGGAGGGTGCCCTTGGTCTGCGGGTAGGAGGCGTGCAGGGAGGTGTTCAGCCACCAGGTTCCGGCGCCGGCCGCGACGACGAGCAGACCGGCGAGGACCGCGGCGGCGATCTTCAGCGTGCGCAGACGGCGGCGGGGGCGCCGGGCGGTTTGCTCGGGCTCTGATGACGGATCCGGTGCGGGCGCCGGTTCCGGGAGATCGTCGTCGGTCTGCATCGCGGCAGATTACGGGTCGCCGTCGCGGGTTGGGAATAGCCTGGTGGCATGCTGAAGTGGGCTTGGGCGTTTATTGACCGTCCGGAACGGGTGTTCGAGGAGAGTGCCCGGTTTTGGACCGCGGTCACCGGCACCACGCTGTCCGCGCGCCGCGGTGAGCGCGGCGAGTTCGCGACCCTGGTGCCGGCCGACAGGGACGCTGACGCGTCGCTGAAACTACAGGGCGTGCTGAGCGGGAACGGCGCGCACATCGACCTGGAATTCGACGACTTCGAGAAGGCCGTGGCGCGGGCCGTGGACCTCGGCGGCACGGTGGTCGAGCGCGACGAGGTGTGGGCGCATGTGACCTCGCCGAGCGGATACGGGCTCTGCGTCGCCGCCTGGAACGGCGCGCGGCAGGTGGCGCGTCCGTACGTGGCTCCGGACGGGACGCGGACCCGGCTGGACCAGGTGTGCATCGACATCGCGCCGTCCGCGCTCGACACGGAGGTCGCGTTCTGGGGCGGTGTCAGCGGCCTGAGAGTCGTGCCGAGCAGCCGGTGGGCGGAGTTCAGCTGGCTGGAACCGGTGCACGGGTCGCCGGTGGAGGTGTTGTTCCAGCGGATCGACGAGGAGCGGCCCACGTCGGCGCATTTGGACGTCAGCAGCACCGACGCCGATGCCAGCCGGCGCCGGCACGAGTCCCTCGGCGCGGAGTTCGTGCGCGAGGGGGCGAACTGGCTGGTGATGCGCGATCCCGGCGGCGGGACGTACTGCTTGATCCGGCGGGAACCAGAGGCCTGAGACACCGGCAGGCTGGGCGCTCCGGGCGCTCTGGGCGCGCTCAGGGCAGCTCGTCGCGGCGGCGGATCAGCGGCGCGACGCGGACCCGGTCGCGTCCGGACTCCTTGGCCGCGTACAGCGCCATGTCGGCGGCGACGACCAGATCCTGCAACGCGTCGGCGGAGTCCGGGACGGTCGCCACGCCCACGCTGACCGTCACCGGATGAGACCAGCCGCGCGAGGCGGCCCAGACCTCGGCGCGCAGGGCGTCGGCGCGCGCTCTGGCCTGCGGCGCCGGGCAGTCGGGCAGCAGGACGCCGAACTCCTCGCCGCCGACGCGGCTGACCGTGTCGTCGGCGCGCACCAGGCGCGGGAGCAGGTCGCCGAGCGCGGCGAGGGTGTCGTCGCCGGCGGCGTGCCCCCAGGTGTCGTTGATCTTCTTGAAGTGGTCGACGTCCACCGCCAGCAGCGACAGCGGCGCGCGGGTCCGCCGCTGCCGCGCGGCCTCGCGCTCCAACGCCTCGTCGAACGCGCGCCGGTTGCTCAGCCCGGTCAGCGGATCGGTGCTGGCCTGCTCGGCCAGCGCCTGTTTGAGCCGGTCGGCCTGCTCCCGCACCCGCAGGATGACCACCAGCGTCAGCGCCATCGACGTGGTGGTCTCGATCCACGCGGCGAACCGTCCCGGCCCGGTCCCGGCGACGAAGATGACGGTCAGACACGCCGCGACGATGCCCAGCGTCCAGTAGGCGGTGCGCCGAGGCAGCAGGTACGCGGCGAACAGCAGCGGCCAGCTGAGCAGGAGCATGCCGTCGACGGCGTTGCTGTGGTTGAACGCGAGCGTGAACGTGATCAGCAGCGCGGCGATCGCAGGCGTGGCGCGCAGAACGGCATCCGGTGCCGGACGCGGCATCAGGATGTAGACGAGCCCCCACGCCGCCGCCACGGCGCCGGTCACGACATCTACGTACCACCCGACGGAGAAGGCGCCGGTTTGTACGCTGAGCAGGAATGTCAGGGCGGTACCCAGCGCGGCACCGATGACCAGCAACTGCCCGGCGAACCGGGTGGCGAACTGCCGAGACTCCTCCTCGCTCTGCTGCCAGACGGTGGTCACCGAGGTGTGCCGCACATGCGGACGCCGGAACCGCCGCTGCCGGATCGCCGGCCCGGCCGGATCCTTCGGAAAGCGGTGCGCGCCGCCGAGCTGCGGGGGATGGATGGCGCGGGGCGGCTTGGACGAGGATTCGAAAGGCTGGTCGGCGACTGAGCGGTCGGGGCGGTCGGAGCGGTCGGAGCGGTCGCTGGCGGGGCGATCGGAGCGATCAGCGCGATCGGCGCGGTCGGCCTCGGTGTCGTACGGCGGCGGCTCGGTCGGGCGATCGGCGGCGGACGGCTGCACGGCAGGGCGCTTGCTCGTGGTCGGCGAGGACCGCGGCTCACCCTCGCCCGAGCGCTCGGCGCTCACGAGTCGTCCTCCAAGTAGTCCGTGTAGTCCGCGTCGTCCTCGCCGTCGTCCTCCGGGCCCGCCATCCCGCGCGGCAGCTTCACGTGGCCCGCGCACATCAGCTTCGTGGCCTCGTCCACCCGCATCGGGCGCGCGTACAGATACCCCTGTCCGAGGTCGGCGCCCATGCGCGCGAGGGCCCGCCGCTGCTGGGAGGTCTCCACACCCTCGGCGACGACCATCAGCGTCAGCGATTTCGCGATGCCGATGATGCCCTTCACCAGCGCGGTCTGGCGGGGCTCGTCCGGGACGCCGTCGACGAAGGCCTTGTCGATCTTCAGGGTGTTGACCGGCAGGTCTCTGAGATAGGACAGCGAGCTGTATCCCGTGCCGAAGTCGTCCAGGGAGACGCCGACGCCGCTGCGTGTCAGTGTCCTGAGGTTCGCCAGGGCCGTGCCCGCGCGGTCGATCAGCGAGCTCTCCGTCGCCTCCACCATGAGGAACGCCGGGTCCAGGCCGGCGTCGGTCAGGGCCTTGCCGACCTCGTCGGGGAAGCCGGGGTCGCGGAGCTGGTGTGCCGAGACGTTCACGGAGATCTTCACCGGAGCCACGCCCTGGGCCAGACGGGTGACGTTCCAGCGGGCGGCCTGGTCGGTCGCGGTGCGCAGGATCCAGCGGCCGAGGGGGAGGATCTGGCCGGTCGCCTCGGCCAGGGGGATGAACTCGTCGGGCGGGATGATCGTGCCGTCCGGCTGCGGCCAGCGGACCAGGGCCTCGAAGCCGCCGATGTCGCCGTCGTCGAGCCAGACGATCGGCTGGTAGTAGAGCTCGAAGGAGCCCTCGGCCAGCGCGCGGTCCAGGCCGGAGCGGCGGGCGGCGCTGCGGGCCAGGTCGGCGCGCAGCCGCGGGTCGTAGGCGCGCCAGGTGTTGGGTCCGGCGCCGCGGGCGGCGTGCAGCGTCATCTCCGCGTCCGCCAGCAGGGACGCCCCACTCGCGCCGACGGTGCAGGTGGCGACCGCGCCGGAGGTGGTGACGGCGATCGGCCCGACGTAGAACGGCTTGTCCTCGCCGGGCATCCCGATCGGCAGGATCGGTGCCTCATCGCTGCGCCGGACGGCCAGCACCGCGAACTCGTCGCCGCCGGTGCGCGCCAGCACGTCGCCGGGCCCGAGCCGGGACCTGATCCGCTCGGCGATGTCCCGCAGGACCTCGTCGCCCGCCTCGCGGCCGTGGAAGTCGTTGATCTCCCGGAAGCGGTCCAGGTCCAGCAGCATCACCGTCACCGACACGCTCGGGGAGGCCAGCTCCACCGCGTCCTCCAGCCCGCGGATGAACGCCAGCCGGTTCGGCAGGTCGGTCAGCGGATCGCGGTAGGCGTGCCGCTGCAGCGTGCGCTCCAGCCCGCGCGCGGTGGTCACGTCGTGCAGCGAGAGCACGAAGCCGCCGACCGTCGGCTCGGCGCGCAGGTCGGCGATCGTCGCCTCGACCTCGTGCGGCTCCCCGCCGTCGGCCGAGATCTCCCAGTCCCGGCGCACCGGCGGCTGCGGTGTCGGGTCGGCGGCGCGCACCGCGACCTCGGCGGCGTAGACCTTGCCGACCACCTCGGTCAGCGGCCGGTCCCGCAGCGGCCGGCCGCCGAACAGCCCGGTCGAGGAGGGCGAGGCGTAGCGGACGGTCAGCCCGGTGTCGACGATCAGGATCGTGTCCGAGGTGTTCTGCACCAGGGCACGGAAGTACGCTTCGCTGTCCCGCCGCGTGATCTCCTGGCTCAGCGCGATCCGCTCCAGCGCCGCGGACGCCTGCCGTCCCAGGATCTCCAGCGCTCCGCCGAGGACCGCCAGGTCCTCCTCGGCAGCGGCGACGACCAGCATGCCGGTCGCGCCGTCCAGCGGCACGACCCCGGCGTGTTCCGGCGGTCCGAGCCGGCGGGCCAGCGGCAGCGGCAGGTCGGCGGTGTGCACCACGTTGGCGGTGTGGAAGTGCGGGTGGTGCTTCGGCCCGCTCCCGGGCTCGGCGGGGCGCACCTCCGGCTCGCCGTCGGTGTCGAAGAGGGCGGGACTGTAAGGCACGTCGTCCTCTGCGGCGTGGACGATCGCCGAGGTGCAGACCCTGGTCAGCATCTTGCGCCAGGACGCGGAGTCCGGACCGGACAGTGCCGCCGGGGCGTGGGCCCGCACGTCCCCGGCGCCGCCGTCCACCGCTCCGGCGGCGGCCACCCGCACCCCCTCGGTCCCGTCCACGGCGACCAGCACCGCGTGCGCGGCCGAGCGTCCGGCGAACAGCCCGGCGGCTCCGTCGGCCAGCGCCGCGGCCACCTGCCCGCGCCCGGCGGCCACCCCGAGCCCTTCGCTGGCGGCCAGCAGGATCGACTCCCGCGCCAGCGCTTGCCGGTGCGAGCGCACCATCACCGCGACCCGCGCCAGGATCATCAGGTACACCCCGAGCCCGATCACCGGCCCGGCCCAGCCGGTGTCCAGGCTCCCCTGGGCCAGCTCGACGGCGTTGATGGCCGGCGTCACCAGCGCGGCCAGCACCAGCGGGGAGATCCGGGGCGGCCGGGACCAGGCGGTCGGCAGGGCGTCGCGCGCGGTCTCGGCCACGGGTCTGGTCAGACTGTGCGCCGAGGGCACCAGCGACGCGGCGACCCAGCAGGCCGCGAACATCAGCCAGGCGAGCTCCAGCAACAGGTTGCCGACGTGCGAGCCGAACCAGTTGGAGGAGTTCAGGCGCAGCACCGACTCCACGACGTCCGCGCCGGTCTGGAACAGCGAGCCCGCGCCGAGCAGCCACAACGCCGCGTTGCGCGCTCCCGGGGAGATGATCAGCCGCAGCAGCATGCCCAGCAGCAGCAGGTCGCCCAGCGGGTCCAGGATGGCGATCACCCGGTAGTCCCAGGGCTCCCCGCCGTCTTGGTAGTACGGCACGACCAGGTAGACCCACGCCGCGTAGGCGCCGGCGAACACCACGATCAGCGCGTCCAGCGTCGCCGAGGAGTCCCGGCCGACCAGCCGGTGCTTCATGATCAGCCGCAGCCCGACCAGCGCCAGAGGATAGCCGAGCAGTCCGAGCCAGTCGGCGAAGTTCGGCAGGGTGTGCCGGGCGTAGGCGAAGTCGGTGTGGTTGGATGCCGTCAGCAGCCCGGCGGAGATCGCCAGCAGGTACCAGGCGAGCGGGTAGGGCGGGCGGTTGGCGCGGATGCCCACGACCATCGCCGCGGTGGTCCACACGGACAGCGCGAACCATGCCGTGGTGCGCAGCGTGTCGGAGGAGGAGAAGAACACAGCCAGGATCACCACGAGCACGGCGGCCAGGATGCCGAGCAGGCGCCGTTCGCGCCCCGGCCAGCCCGACAGCAGCGACGGTGATCGCATTCCTCAAAGCTGTCACAGGCGCCGCCGCGGCGCCTGTTGAGGGCGGGGCGGCGGGGTCGGATGTGCGTGACGAGGTGACTACGCTCGGTGATAAAAAACGGCCGGCGGGATATCAGCCTCGCGGCTCGTACACGACCCCGGTCGACGCCGGCCGCGGGTTCGGCCCGAAGTGCACGACGTACCACTGACCGCGCCAGGAGATCAGCGAGAACAGCCCGAAGGACTTGGTCTTGCCGCCCTCGGTATAGGTCAGGCGCGATCCGTAGACGCGGTAGTACGACAGCTTGTTCTGCTCCACGCCCGGCACGATCCACTCCGCCGCCTTGGCCGGCACGCTCACGCCGACCAGCTTCGCGTCCTTCGCCCCGGAGCCGAGCAGCCGGTGCGCGGCGTGGATGTCGAGGTTGTAGAAGCCGATCAGCCGGTTCTCGTAGTCCGCGCCGGCGTTGGACAGCGCCTTCACCTGCAGATAGGCGCTCTTCGGGAAGAAGAACGGCAGGGCTTCCTGCGGGTTGTCGTCCACGATGCCCTGCCACAGGGCGTTGACACCGGCCGTGAACTGCGGGTCGGTGGCGGTGGGCAGGGCCTTGATCTGCGGCAGCGTCCCCGGGTCGGCGCTGGGGGAGCTGGACGGGGTCTGCGGTGTCGACGGCGGTGCGGGCGTCTGGGTCGGCGTCGGCGTCGATGCCGACCCAGACGCCGGAGCGGACGGCGTCCCGGCAGCGCTGCCCGCCTCAGGGCCGCCGGACGCCGCCGCCGATGCCGTCTTCGGACTCGACGAGGAGCTGCCACAACCTGCCGCGGTGAGTATCAGCACGCCTGCCGACGCCACCGCGCACAGCCCCGTACGCGTTCTCATAAGGTTCAACCGTTCTCGTCCTCATGCCATCGCAGATCATGATCCGCTCCGGGGACCAGGAATTCCAGCAGCCTGCCGCCTTCGGCTTCCAGGTCGGCGCGCTGGGCCTTGGTGATGGGTACCAAGGGAGTGAGATTCATAGTCGCCGTAGTGCGTTTCTTGTCTGTCTCTACCTTCCAGACCCCGCGGATCCAGCCGTCCACGGTGAACGTGGAGATCGGCGTGTTGCCCGAGAAGACCCTCTCCTTGGGGACTCGCGGGTCGTTGATGCGCGCGCGGTCCTTGTGCCCGATGAAGACGTTGTCGTAGTCCGGCAGGAAGCGTCCCGGGGCGGGGACGTCTTCGCCGGGACGCGGCGCGTCCGGAAGGTCGAACAGTTCGGTTCCGGATTCACTCCGGAAGACCACGAGATCCGCGCGGAGCTTGTCGAACACTTCGCGCAGACCGGTGAGCCCGCTCCAGTTCTGGGCGTCCATGACCGAAGCCGGTCCGAACGCTGTGAGATACCGCAGGACCAACTCCTCGGCGCGCATAGCGGGAACCGCCTTAGTGTTTCCGAACCAGTGCTCCGCAGTAGTGTGCTTAGGGAGCCCGCCCTGCTGCCACAGCCCACGCGGCGTCACCTGGACCAGCGCCAGGTTGTTGCGGGCCGCGACGCCGAGCGCCTGGACTTCGTGTTCGGGATAGGACTCGGCGAGCAGCTTGCCGAGGTCGTTCAACGTTAGGGGTTCCTGCTCCGTGAACTTCCTGGCGCGCTCGGCAAGCTCCGTCAGGTCGATGCCCTGGAGGCGTTTGCCGAAGGCGCCCTTGAGGTTCCGGTCCTGGACCGGCTGAAGTAGCTGGCGCAGCGGCAGACAGTCCCGGGCGGTCACCGTGTGGATCGTGGAGCGCTGGAGGCTGATGCGGACGAACTCGTGGTTCTCGAAACGCTGGGAGAACGCCTGCGCGTCGAAGTCCGTGAGGCGGGACCACAGTGCCACATAGTGGTTCGGCGGGATCTGCGTCTGGAGCCCGACCAGATGCTCGACGGCTTGCGCGGCGTCCATGCCGGAGCGGTGCAGCAGCAGTTGCCGGTCGAGCGTGGCGCGGTTGAGTTCCCGGTCGCTGAGGGTGCGGACGTTCACTAGCCCGCCGTCGTCTTCTTCACCGGCTCCAGCGCGAAGATGGTGATGTGCCGGCCCGCGCGCTCGGCGTAGTCCTTGAAGCCGGGCCAGTTCTTCAACAGGATCGTGTTCCAGACCAGTTCGCGCTCCTCGCCCTCGACGACCCGGGCGCGGACCGGACCGGACGCGCCGCCGACCGCGACCGTCGCCTCCGGGTTCGCCAGCAGGTTCAGCGACCACGCCGGAACCTGCTCCTGACCCCAGTTGGACCCGACCACCAGCAGCGCGCCTTCGTGCCGCGAGTAGAGCAGCGGTACCGTGCGCTGCTGGCCCGACTTGCGTCCGGTGGTGGTGAGCAGCAGGGTCTTGATCCCGGTGCCGGTGAGCATGGACACCCGGCCGCCGGTGACCCGGCCCAGGAAGCGGTCGACGTGCGGCGCCACCCCCTTGAAGGCGGTCGCGAACCACTTCTGGCGTCCCACCCGGACGATGAGGGCGTTCCAGGGATTGGTCATGGGCTCATCATGGCATCTCCGGACCGCTCGCCGGGGTCCGCGTGTCGCACCCGGACCTGCGGCCCGCGCACGCAAAGATGTTGTCATGACGGACCGCCAGCAGACGATGCAGATCACGCGCGCGTCCCTCGCCGACTGGCCGCTCATCCAGGGCTGGTGCGCCGACGAGGGATGGAACCCCGGAGACCACGACGGACCCTGCTTCCTCGCGCAGGACCCCGAAGGCTTCTTCGTCGGGCGGGTCGACGGGGAGCCGGTGTCGGCGGTGTCCGTGGTGCACTACGGGGACGCCTTCGCCTTCCTCGGGCTGCATCTGGTCAGGCCGGAGTTCCGCGGCCGCGGCCACGGCCTGGCGACCTGGAAGGCGGCGCTGCCCCGGGCCGGCGCGCGCACCGTCGGGCTCGACAGCACCGCCGCCCAGCAGGACATCTACCGCAAGTCCGGCTTCGACGACGCGTACCGCACCGTCCGCTACGTCGGCGACCTGGCCTCCGACGGCTCCGGCCCGGCCGCCGCGGTCCCGCTGGCCCGCGCCGGCTTCGCCGAGATCGCCGACTACGACGCGCTGTGCTTCCCGGCGCCGCGCCCCGTGTTCCTGCGCGAGTGGTTCGCCGCCCCCGGCCACGTCGGCAGGGCCCTGATCGTCGACGGCCGCCTGGTCGGCTACGGCGTCCTGCGCCCGGCCCACGACGGCTACCGCGTCGGCCCGCTGTTCGCCGACTCCCGCGTCTACGCCGAGGTGATCCTCGACGCGCTGGTCGCCGGCGCCGTCGGAGACGGAGGCGAGGGCGGCCGACGCATCGTGATCGACGTCCCGGACACCAACCCCGAGGCCCTGGCGATGGTCGGCGCCCTCGGGCTGGAGCCCTCCTTCGAGATGGCCCGGATGTACACCGGGCCGGTGCGCGACGTCGACCACAGCAAGGTCTTCGGGACCACGACGCTGGAGCTCGGCTGAGGCCTGGCAAGCGTTTCTAGAGCTGGTCGTAGGTCTTGAAGGAGTAGAAGGCGGTCCCGCTGAGCTGGTTCGCCCCGGACGGCGAGGGCAGGGCGAAGCGGCGGTCCAGCTCCTCGCTCGCGCGTCCGCAGCCGCTGACCTTCGGCACGCTCAGCGTCTGGTCCAGGACCTCGAAGGTGATGATCGGCGGGTCCTGCGACAGCCACTGGGTGGTGCCCGCGACGCGTGCGGCGGCGACCTGGACCGGTGCGGCGGGGGTGCCGATCGTGCAGTGCTCGCCCAGGCGCGGGCCGGTGAGCTGGAAGGCGAGGCTCATCGTGCCGGTCTGGCTGTAGAAGTCCGGGACGGCGGTCATGTGCGGCTGCATCCACAGCTTCGGGCCGTGGCCGTCGCCGGACTGGCGTCCCGACACCGGCAGGCGCGCGGCGCGGAAGCCGCCGAAGACCTGGCCGGGCGTGCCGTCGGGCATCGGGCCCTCGGCGTGGGTGACGGCGGTGAAGTCGAAGGGGACTACGACGCCGCCGATGGTCGCGGTGCCCTCGGCGACCAGGACCTCGCAGCGCCACGCGGCGGGGTCGACGCCGGCGGGCAGCTTCGGGCAGTCGCGGAAGTCGAAGGTGGGGGTGGCGGTGGTTGCGGAGGCGGCGGGGGCGGTGCTGGCGGCGGTCGGTGGGGTCGCGGCGCTCGCGGCGACCGGCACGGCGAGGGTGGCGGCGGCGACGGTGGTGGCCGCGAGGAGAGCTGACGTCTTTCGCATGGCTCCACCCTCCCGGAGGAAGCGGGTCGCAGGTCAGAGAGCTGCCACCCGAGTGCTGGTAGGGCTGTCCCCCCTCTTCCGCCGCCCCTCCGTCCGCGATCTTCCCCTGTTATCTTCGACCGCATGACAGACGTGCTGCGGCAGGTGCCGCTCATCGACGGTCCGGTCGAGATCCGCGGAGCCCTGGAAGTCGTCACGACCGAGGCCGGTGTGCTGGCGCGGCGGCTGCCGGAGTGGACGATCGCGCAGTCCGACGCCTCGATGGAGCGGCAGGCCACGGCCGGGTCCGGGGTGCGGCTGGCGTTCCGGACGGCTGCCACGGCGCTCGAGCTGGACGTGCTGACCACCGTGCCGATGATGGCCGAGAACGAGCCGCACCCGGACGACGCGGGAGCTTTCGAGATCACGTGCGACGGCGCCGCTGTGGGCGACCCGCAGCGCGCCCCGGTCGGCAACGTGCTGCTGATGGACCCGACGATGACCCAGGTCGGCTACGTCGCCGGGCAGACGGCGACGGTGCGGTTCGAGGCGCTGCCGGCCGGCGTGAAGGACGTCGAGATCTGGTTGCCGCACTGGGTGAAGACCGAACTGGTGGCGCTGCGCGCGGACGCCGACGTCGAGCCGCCCGCGCCGACCGGCCGCCGGGTGTGGCTGCACCATGGAAGCTCGATCAGCCAGTGCAACGAGGCGGACTCGCCGTTGGGCGTGTGGCCGGTGATCGCGGCGCGGGCGGCCGGGGTGGACCCGGTGAACGTGGGACTGGCAGGGAACTGTTTCCTGGACCCGTTCGTGGCGCGCTCGATCCGCGATGCCGCAGCGGACGTGATCAGCCTGAAGCTGGGCATCAACCTCACCGCCAAGGCGGCGTACCGGGTGCGCACGTTCGCCCCGACCGTGCACGGCTTCCTCGACACGGTGCGCGAGGGCCATCCGGACACGCCGATCCTCGTCGTCTCGCCGATCGCCTGCCCGGCGCTGGAGGCGCGGCCCGGACCGACGGTGTGGCGCGAGGACGTGCTGTACGCGACCGGCGATCCGGCGGCGGCGAGCGGGGAGCTGACGCTGCAGGTGGTGCGGCGGGAGCTGCGGCGGATCGTGACGGAGCGGGCGAAGCAGGACCCGAACATCTATTACTTGGACGGCTTGCGGTTGATGGGACTGGACGAGGCGGACGAGTACTTGGGGGAGGGGCTGCATCCGACGCCCGCCGGGTATCGGGTGATCGGGGAGCGGTTCGCTCGGATCGTGTTCGGGGAGGGCGGGGTGTTCGCGGGGTAGGTGTGGGTGGTTGGCTGGCCGGGCGGCCCGCTGGCCTGCTGCCGGCCGGATGGCTGGCTGGTCAGGGTGTTGCGGCCGTGGGACTCGTGGTGTGCGCCGGAAACGGCGGTCCGCTGAAGCCGCTGATTCCGCTTGGCGCGCCGCTCGGAACACTGCTGGGCGTCTTCGGCCTCCAGGGCGACCGATGCCCGAGCCGGGTCACCAGCAGCCGGTGCTGCTCGGCCTCCGCGTAGCGTCCCGTGCGCTGATGCCAGTTCAGGACTCCGGTCAGCCAGTCGCGCAGTTCCTGGATGTGCAGGTCCAACGCTTCGCGAGTCGCTGAGGACAATCGCATCGTGTCGGCCAGCGCCGGGATCTCGACCTCGGCGGAATGGTGGAACTGGGCCAGCCGCGCCGCCATCAGGGAGCTGACGATCTCCAGCGCACGGTCGCGGTCGCAGTCGAAGAAGTCCTGGACGACCAGGACCGCGTTGTGCACGTCGCCGTCGAACTGAATCTCCTTCTGATAGGAGAAGACGTCGTTCACCAGGCAGCCCCAGTCAGCCGCGGCGTGCTCGAGCGCCAGCACCGGACGGCTGCGCAGCACCTCGTGCGGGATGGTGTCGTGGCGGATGCGGGACAGCGCCATCGTCAGGTCGGAGCCGAAGGCGTCGCGGCGCATCTCGACGTAGTCGATCGGGTCCGGGACGCGGTGGACGGCCTTGTTCTCCAGCTCCCAGAGCCAGCTGTCGAGCATCTTCTGGGTTCCGCGGCGCAGTCCTTCGCGGCCCGCCGGCGACGCGTCGGCGGTCGAGCGGCGCCACAGGTCGGCAAGTCCGCGTTCGAGGGCTGACACCGGTGCGGGAGGGTTGTCGGCCATCAGGGCACTGAGGCGCTCGTTGCTGAGCTTGGCGCCGACGCGGTCCGCGGTCGGTCCGAAGACGGCCGGGTAGTAGTCGTCGGCGTACGTGCCCCAGGACAGCCAGTCGGTCGCGAGGTTCAGCTCGTCCGGTGTGGCGTCGGGGGAGATGCCCGCGGCGCACAGGGCGAGGTCGCAGGAGAGCAGGTGCTGCTCGTCCCAGATGCCGTCGAAGAAGCCGATGCGGCGGCTCCAGTCGACGGTGTGGCGGGCTGCGAGCCCCAGATGCGGGCTCAGGCGCAGCTCGGACGGTGCGGCGATGGCCGGGATCGGCGTCGGGCCGACCTGCTCGTGCGGCGGGTGGCTGACACGCTTGAGGCGCGCCGGCATGGTCTTGGCGATGGAGGCGAGGATGCGCGCGGCGGACGTACCGAGGCCGAGGGGTCCGGCGAGCGCGGCCGAGGCGCCGCCAGCGCTGGTACCTGCGCCCGTGCCGTCGGCGGCGTCGTTCATGTAGCGCGAGGAGCGCATGTGCCACTCATGGCCGCCGGCCTGCCAGTCTTGCAGACCCTTGATATACAGCCCGACCTGCACCGCCTCCACCGGCCCGACGCCGTGTTCGGCGAACAGCGGCGCCAGCTCGGTCAGCGCGGTCTGCTCGAACTGGTGCAGACGGCTGGTGAGCAGCTGGTTGGTGTAGTCGGCGGCGGTCTGCGTGTCGCAGCTCAGGAAGCGCTCCAGGACCAGGACGCAGTTGGAGTTCTCGCCTTCCTGCTCGACCTCCCGCTGGTAGGAGAACAGGTCGTTGCGCAGGTGGACGGCGTCGGCGAAGGTGTCCTTCAGCACCCGCAGCGGCCGGCTGGCGGCAACCCGGTCGGGCACCTCGACCCCGTTGGCGTGCTCCACAAGGTGCGCCGACCACGGCGCCCCGCCGACCTTGCGCCGCATCTCGATGTAGTCGACCGGATCCGACACCCGGTCCTCGGTGATGTTCGCCAGCTCCCACAACGACTCCGCGAGCAGATGCCGGTTGCTCTCGGCAAAGCGCCGACGCCAGGGCTCTGACTTACTCGGCACCGTCCGCAGCCACAGATCAGCCAGCCCCGCCTCCACCGCATTAGTCGGCTCCGGCATCGCCCCCAGATCCCCGATCGGCATGAAAGCAGGCAGCCGATCCAGATAAGCCTGCGCCCCAACCATGTCCCGAGGCCGCTTGTAGATCTCCCAAAAGTGATCGTCGAAGAAGAACACCCAGACATACCAGTCGGTGACCAGCGCCAACTCCTCCGCATCACAATCAGGATGCGTATACGAGCACAACAGCGCGTAATCATGCCGATCGAAGTCGCCCTCGTCCCAAACCCCCGACCCCTCGATCATGGCAAGCCCCCGAGCCCACCCCTTGGACTGCACCCGCGCAAACTCCAGATGCGGATTCAGCCGCGCAGGATACGGCATGTAGAAATCAGGCAGCTGAAACGGCTTCGGCATGCCTTCGAAGCTAAGCGCGCCACGCCCCCCGGTGAAGAGATGTGCGCGTCAAACCAGGGGATCGGGTGAAATCGGCGCGCCGATATTCCATCCTGCGGGCAGATCTGCATCGCAGAACACGCAGACGAAGTCGCCGTCGCGGACGATGGTGAGCTCGCGGCAATTGAGGCACCGGCGGAACTGGACCTCGGTGGTGAAGGCAGCCGGGTGGGCCACGCCGAGCTGGTCCAGGGCGGCGGCGACGGCAGGCCAGCAGGTTACGTCGGGGCAGTAGCCGGTCGACTGGTTGCTGACGGAGGTGACGGACCACTGCCCGTCGCCGCATTCGAAGGCGATCTCACCGGCGGCCAGAACCGAAGCACCGCCGGCGCATGCGACGTGCTCGCTGCGGCGGGGCGCCACGCGAAGGACACCGTCGAGGCCGACAACGTAGGTGAAGGGCTCGGCGCGCTCGTCGGGAGGCTGCGCTGCGTGCCAACGTGCCAGCGCGTCGAGCCCGGTCAGCGCGGTGCCGGCGGGAGACCCGGCGACCATCGCCTTGATGTCGGCGGGTCCGACGTAGGAATAGTGGCGGATCGGCATTGCACAGAACCTACAGTGCGGTGCGGCCCGAGCCATCAGGCCCGAGCCGCACCGCACTGCACCACCCCGCGCCGCCCCCCACCACACACCGCCTCAGTAAGGCCACGCCCACCCCGAAATCGCCGGGTCGTCCTCGCCGAACTCGCGGGTGTACTGGCGTGCCTTCAGGCGTGCGTCCAGGAGTTGCTGGCGGAGGTGGCCGGCGCGTTCGGCGAGGCCGGGGACGCGGTCGATGGCGTCGATGGCTAGGTGGTAGCGGTCGATGTCGTTCAGCATGGCCATGTCGAAGGGGGTGGTGGTGGTGCCTTCCTCCTTGTAGCCGCGGACGTGGAGGTTGCCGTGGTTGGTGCGGCGGTAGGTCAGGCGGTGGATGAGCCAGGGGTAGCCGTGGTAGGTGAAGACCACTGGCTTGGCGGTGGTGAACAGGGCGTCGAATTCCTTGTCGGACAGGCCGTGCGGGTGTTCGTCGCTGCCCTGCAGGCGCATGAGGTCCACGACGTTCACCACGCGGACCTTCAGGTCTGGGAAGTTCTGGCGCAGGATGTCCACGGCGGCCAGGGTCTCCATCGTCGGGACGTCGCCGGCGCAGCCCATCACCAGGTCCGGCTCGCCGTCGCCGTCGCTGGAGGCCCACTCCCAGATGCCGATGCCGCGCGTGCAGTGCACGATCGCTTCTTCCATCGACAGGTACTGGAGTTGCGGCTGCTTGCCCGCGACGATGACGTTCACGTAGTCCCGCGAGCGCAGGCAGTGGTCCGCCACCGACAGCAGCGTGTTCGCGTCCGGCGGCAGGTACACGCGGATCACGTCCGCCTTCTTGTTCACGACGTGGTCGATGAAGCCCGGGTCCTGGTGCGAGAAGCCGTTGTGGTCCTGCCGCCATACGTGCGAGGTCAGCAGGTAGTTCAGCGAGGCGATCGGCGCCCGCCAGGGGATGTGCCGGGTCGTCTTCAGCCACTTCGCGTGCTGGTTGAACATCGAGTCCACGATGTGGATGAACGCCTCGTAGCACGAGAAGAACCCGTGCCGCCCGGTCAGCAGATAGCCCTCCAGCCAGCCCTGGCACATGTGCTCGCTCAGCGGCTCCAGCACCCGGCCGTCCAGCGCCAGGTGCTCGTCGTCCCACGGCACCGTCTCGGCGTTCCACATCCGGCCCGTCGCCTCGAACAACGCCTGCAGCCGGTTGGACGCCGTCTCGTCGGGCCCGAAGACCCGGAAGTTGTCAGCACCCGAATTGTCGCTCATGATGTCGCGCAGGAACGTGCCGAGGATCTTCGTGGACTCCGCGTGCTCGACGCCGTGCCCGGCCGGCTCGACCGCGTAGTCGCGGAAGTCCGGCATCTTCAGATCCCGCAGCAGCACACCGCCGTTGGCGTGCGGGTTCGCCCCCATCCGCCGCAGCCCGGACGGCGCCAGCGCCGCCAACTCCGGCATCAGCGCACCGGCCGGGTCGAACAGCTCCTCCGGGCGGTAGGAGCGCATCCACTCCTCCAGCACCTTCAGATGCGCCGGGTTGGTGTGCACGTTGGCCATCGGCACCTGGTGCGAGCGCCAGGAGTCCTCCGTGCGCTTGCCGTCGACGGTCTTCGGGCCGGTCCAGCCCTTCGGCGTGCGCAGGATCAGCATCGGCCACGCCGGGCGCTCGCCGTTGTCTCGGCCGGTGAGCGCGCGCGTCCGGATGTCGGCGATCCGGTCCAGCATCGCGTCCAGCGTGGCGGCCATCGCCTGGTGCGCCTCCAGCGGATCGGCGCCCTCCTCGCTGACGACCGTGAACGGCTCGTAGCCGTACCCGCGCATCAGTTGCTCCAGCTCGGCCTGCGGGATGCGGGACAGCACGGTCGGGTTGGCGATCTTGTAGCCGTTCAGGTGCAGGATCGGCAGCACCGTGCCGTCGCGCACCGGGTTGACGAACTTGTTCGAGTGCCACGACGCGGCCAGCGGCCCGGTCTCCGCCTCGCCGTCGCCGACCACCGCGCACACCAGCAGGTCCGGGTTATCGAACGCCGCGCCGTAGGCGTGCGCCAGGGAATAGCCCAGCTCGCCGCCCTCGTGGATCGAGCCCGGCGTCTCCGGCGCGACGTGCGAGGGCACACCGCCGGGGAAGGAGAACTGGCGGAACAGCTTGCGCATCCCGTCCTCGTCCTGGCCGATCCCCGGGTAGATCTCGCTGTACGTGCCTTCCAGATAGACGTTCGCCAGCACGCCGGGACCGCCGTGCCCGGGACCGGCGACGTAGATCGCGTCCAGATCCCGCGCCTTGATGACCCGGTTCATGTGCGCGTAGATGAAGTTCAGCCCCGGCGTGGTGCCCCAGTGGCCCAGCAGCCGCGGCTTGACGTCGTCCAGGCTCAGCGGCCGGCGCATCAGCGGATTGTCCAGCAGGTAGATCTGACCCACCGACAGGTAGTTGGCGGCACGCCAATAGGCGTTGACGGCGTCGAGGTCCTTGGCGGACAGCGGGCTCTTGCGCGGTGATTGTCGAGAGAGGCGAGTCACTCCTCCAGCCTCTGTCGGCGGTCGCGGGCGGCGCCCCTTGTGCTGCGCCGGACGGGTCACCCTGGCATGATCGCTGACGTGGACGGAGAGGATCGAGTGGGCCGAGAGGCGAGCGCGGCACAGGGCCTGTACATCACCGCGACCGATGCCGCCAGCGGGAAGACCGTCGTCGCGCTCGGGGTGGCCGAGGCCATGTCGCGGCGCGTGCGCCGGCTCGGGGTGTTCCGGCCGGTGGTCCCCGGCGGCGGGGCGGTCGACGAGGTCGTGGAGCTGATCCGGACGCGCTACCGGATCGACGAGCCGTACGAGGACTGCGTCGGCACCACCTACGACGCGGTCCACCTGGACCCGGCGCGCGCGGTCGAGACGATCGTCGACCGCTACCGGGCTTTGGCAGCACGCTGCGAAGCCGTGGTCGTCGTCGGCTCGGACTACACCGACGCCGCGAACACCGCCGAGTTCGGCTTCAACGCGACGGTCGCGGCCAACCTCGGCTTGCCGGTGCTGCTGGTGGTCGGCGGGATGGAGCGCACGCCGCAGGACGTGGCCGCCGTGGTGCGGGTGTCGCGGCAGGAGCTGACGCGGCTGCACGCGACCGAGCTGGCCGTGATCGTCAATCGGGTGGAGCCCGGGCAGGAGGACGCGGTACGGCGCGAGGTCGCCGCGGCGTTCGGATCGGCGATCGACGACGCGACCCCGCTCGTCTGCACCATCCCCGAGGTCCCGGGCCTGACCGCGCCGACGATCCGCGACTTGGTCCGCGCCGCCGACGGACAGCTGATCAGCGGCGACGAGGCGTTGTTGGACCGCGAGGCGTCGTCCTTGGTCGTGGCGGCGATGTCGTTGCCGAACGTGTTGGATCGGCTGACCGAGGGCGTCGCGATCATCGCGCCCGGCGACCGCACCGCGGGTCTGGTGCCGGGACTGTTGGCGGCGCATGAGGCGGCGAACTTCCCGGCTTTGTCAGGGGTCTTCCTTACCGGCGGGTTCACGCTGCCGGCCAGCGTTTCGCGGCTGCTGGAAGGAGTTTCCTCGCCGCTGCCGATCATCACCAGCCATGAGGACACGTTGCCCACCGCGCTGCATTTGGCGGCGGTGCGCGGGGAGATCACCGTCGGACATCCGGGCAAGGTCGAGACCGCGCTTGGCGCTTTCGCTCGGGGCGTGGACACCTCGGTGCTGCTGAACCGGCTGAACGTGACGCGGTCGGTGGCGGTCACGCCGCTGATGTTCCAGGCGCAGCTGTTGGAACGGGCTCGTTCGCAGCGTCGGCGTATCGTGTTGCCGGAGGGCGGCGACGACCGGATTCTGCGCGCCGCCGACATCGTGGCGCGACGCGGCGCCGCCGATCTGCTGGTGCTCGGCGAGGAGGAGAAGGTTCGGGCGCGTGCCAACGCCTTGGGCTTGGACCTCGCCGGAGTGCGGATCGTCAGCCCGACCGATGAGGTACTGGTCGAGGAATTCGCCCACGAATACACGCGGCTGCGCGAGCGCAAGGGCATGACGCTGGACAAGGCGCGCGACATCGTTCAGGACGTCTCCTATTTCGGGACGATGATGGTCCACACCGGGCGTGCCGACGGCATGGTGTCGGGGGCGGTGCACACGACGGCGCACACCATTCGGCCGGCGTTCGAGATCATTCGCACGGTGCCCGGGGTCTCGGTGGTGTCGAGCGTGTTCTTCATGCTGCTGGCTGACAGGGTTCTGGTTTACGGCGACTGCGCGGTCATCCCCGATCCGGACGCCGAGCAGCTTGCGGACGTCGCGGTCTCGTCGGCACGGACCGCCGCGGCTTTCGGGGTGCAGCCGCGGGTGGCGATGCTGTCGTACTCCAGCGGTGAATCAGGGTCCGGAGAAGACGTCGAGAAGGTTCGCGAGGCGGCGAAGCTGGCGCACGCGCGGGATCCGGATCTGTTGCTGGAGGGCCCGATCCAGTACGACGCGGCCGCCGATCCCGAGGTCGGGGCGCTCAAGCTGCCGGGGAGTGCGGTCGCGGGGCGTGCGACGGTGTTCATCGTCCCGGACCTGAACACCGGCAACAACCTCTACAAGGCGGTGCAGCGCAGTGCCGGCGCGATTGCGGTCGGGCCGGTGTTGCAGGGTTTGCGCAAGCCGGTGAACGACCTTTCGCGCGGGGCTCTGGTGCAGGACATCGTGAACACGATCGTGATCACGGCGGTGCAGGCACAGGGCGAGACGGGAGAGACGGGTAAGACGGGAGAAGTGAGCGGACCGTGAACCAGGTGCTCGTCTTGAACTCCGGCTCGTCGTCGATCAAGTACCAGCTGATCGATATGGACGACCGTGCGCGGTTGGCAGTCGGGGCGATAGAACGGATCGGGGAGTCTTCCGGCGCCGTCGCCGACCACGCTGCGGGCATGAAGGTGGTGCTGGCCGAGCTGGAGGGCGCGCTGGACCGCTCGCAGCTGGCCGCGGTCGGGCATCGGGTGGTGCACGGCGGCGACCGGTTCCGCGGTCCGACGCTCATCGACGACGAGGTCTGCGACGCCGTCAGGGAGCTGATTCCCCTGGCGCCGCTGCACAACCCGGCGAACCTGACGCTGATCGAGGCGGCGCGCGCGGCGTTCCCCGACACCCCGCAGGTCGCGGTGTTCGACACGGCGTTCCACCAGACGCTGCCCGCCGCTGCCCACACCTACGCCGTGCCGCAGTCGTGGCGCACGGACCTCGGCGTGCGGCGCTACGGCTTCCACGGCACGTCGCACCAGTACGTGTCGCGGCGCGCGGCGGCGATGCTGGGCCGGCGCCCGGAGGAGGTGAACGTCATCGTCCTGCACCTGGGCAACGGCGCGAGCGTCTGCGCGATCCGCGAGGGTAAGAGCATTGACACCTCGATGGGCATGACCCCCCTCGAAGGCCTGATCATGGGCACCCGCTCCGGCGACCTGGACCCGGCCATCCCGGCCTACATCGCCCGCCAAACCGGCCGCAGCCCCGAGCAGATCGACCAGACGCTCAACAAGGAGAGCGGCCTCCTAGCCCTGGCCGGCAGCAACGACCTCCGCGACGTCGACACCGCCGCCGCAACCGGCGACGAAGCAGCGCAACTCGCCCTCGACGCCTACTGCTACCGCATCCGCAAGTACATCGGTGCCTACCTAGCAGCCCTCGGCCGCCTCGACGCCCTGGTCTTCACCGCCGGCGTCGGCGAGAACTCCCCCACCATCCGCGCCGGCGCCGTCGCAGGCCTCGACCACCTCGGCATCGCCGTCAGCCCAAAGCGCAACACCCAGCAGTCGAAGGAGGAACGCTACATCTCGCCCTACTGGGCCGAGACCGCAGTCCTGGTGGTCCCGACCGACGAGGAGATCGAGATCGCCGACCAGGCGCTGGCGGTGCTCGGCGGGGCGAGCTGAACGCAAGCCTGTTCGGCGGTCGCGGTGGCGGCGAGCGGGACGGCCGCGGTTGAGTGCATAGTTAGGCGGTCTGCCAAGCATCGGTCATGCACGCCACCTCGAAATGCCACCAGCCCTCGTCCTGACCTTGGACCAGGAGCCGCTTGATACCGGCGAAGTCGGATTCGGCGGGCACATTGAACGCCACCAGCGGGAAGTCCTCGCTGAATACCTCACCGCCCAGGCCGAACACGCTTAGCCGTTCGTGCACCGCCGCAGCGCTCCGTCCCAGCGGACCGGCTGGAATCGAGATCACGCGAACCGTGCAGTCGCCTGATGCCTCCACCCGGTCTGTCGCCCAAAACAGGCCGTCGTCGCCGGTCGCGAAGCGGATGGTGTCGCCTTGCGCGACACCGTTCTGCAAAAAGGGCACATTCTCGATCCGAGCCGTGTCGTCGCTGAGCCTTTCTGCCCACAAGCCCTCAGTGTCTTGCGGTAACCAGCCTTCGCGCGGCACGAACCGGAACCAGACCTTGATCTTCCCGCCTTGGTCGGAGCTCGTGGCGGATGCGGTGCCGTCGGTGGTCATGGCTGGATCATGGCAGGCGCAGCAGCGCAACACGCCCGAGCGCGTGATCCGCATGTTTGGGCCCGGACAGGACGCTGACAGCGGGCAACGGGTGGTGGGTCGGTGCTCTGGGGGGCTGGGTGCGGCATCATGGTCGGGCGAGGCGTGTTCGCAGGCGGGAGGCTGGGCGGGGGCGATGAGGATCGCGGCCGAGGGTGGCTCGGTGCCGCCGGCGGTGCCGGAGGCGGTCGCGCGGGTACTGGAGTTCAGCCAGGTCGCGCGGGCCGGGGATCTGTCGCTGATTCTCGGTGCTTTGAGTGCCGCTGAACTCACTGCGGGGGTCGCGCGGTTGGGCCCTCGGTTGCCGGAGCCGGTGATCGAGCATGTGATCACGCATGGGCCGCCGGCTGCGCGGAACACGCTGGCGTGGCAGTTGCGGTTGCCGTCGCGGACGCGGGTGCCGGTGCGCTACAGCCTGTTCCGTAGCCGCTATGCCGAGGACGAGCCGGGCGTCCCGCGTGATCAGGACGCTGTGCGCGGTCATGATGCGGCGCGTCGCAGGCTGCTGAGTCGTGCCGAGCCCGCCATCGATCGTGCGCTGTTCGGGCGGTTGGAGCAGAGCGGTATCGCCTGGGTGCGTCTGGCGATCCTGCGCGATCGGGTCGGGCCCGGCGGGGAGCCGATCGTGCCGCCGGATCTGCGTGCGAAGCTGGCCGCCTTCGTCAGGACCGCCGGGCTGCCGCTCTCGCCGGAGCATCTGGCCGACACCGATACCGGCGATGCCGAGTTCGAGCTGCTGCGCGTGCTGGCCGGCGCCGCCGATCTGAGTCTGGCGCTGCCCGCCTCGCGCGTCCTCGGGCTGCCCGGGCCGATCCCCGCCGCGCAGCCCGGCTGGCGCGATCAGGTCTGGGTGCAGCGCTGGGACCGGCCCGGTGCGGGCTCGCGGTCGTGGCGGCTGGACTGGGACGAGGTGGTGGCGCTCGCCGCCGATTACGAGGCGGTGGCAGGGGATCGGGGACGGTTCTTAGGTCAAGTCGCAGGACTGGACGAGGCAGCCGCGCGCGAGGACATCCCCGCGGACGTCCGCCGTCAGCTGCTCACCAGCTACCCGCCGACCGCCTGGCACACCGCCGCCGCGCCCGACGTCGCGACCCTGCGCGGCATCTCGGCGGCCGTGAACCGGCTGCGGGACCGCTGGGGACGCTTCGAGCAGGATCCCGAGTTCGGCGAGCCCATCAGAGATCTGATCATCAGAGGTCTGTCTCTCGGCACGCTGACCGCCGCCGACGTCATCGAGCACGCCGTCCCCGCCAGCGCCATCCTGGACCTGGCATGGCGCACCGGCGACGAGATCCTGCCGGCCGCCCGAGGCCGCGCCGACCTCGCCGAGGAGATGCGCACCTTGCTCTACAAGCGGATCGGCGACGACGTGCCGCTGTGGACCGCCCTGCTGATCCGCTCGCTGGTGTCGTCCGGCACTGTGGCAGAGCTCGTCGACTCCACCGCGATCCTCGGCCCTCGGCAAGCGATGCCGGGCGAGGACGAGATCGACGAGGCGATCGAAGGCGTCCCCAGCGCCAACGTGCTCCTGTCCTTCGCGCGGCCGCACGTAGCGCGGGAGCTCCTGTCCGACGGTCCCGGCGCGCTGAACGAAGTCGAACTGGCCCTGCTCGAAAGCGCCCCGCTCCCTCCAGGGCTGGTGGCTCGGGCGTTCGCCCCCGACGCCGGCCGCGACGCCCGCCGTGCGCTGGCCGCCAACCCGGCGACACCGACCGCGGTACTCCAGCGCCTGCTGCACGACATCGTCGACCCCCAGGACACCCGCATGGCGATGTTCCACAGCGCCGCCGATCCCGCGATCCGCTACGCCGCGCTCGAGCTGTTGGAGAAGTGGGGGACTCCGTGGGAGCAGCTCACGCACTTCGTGCAGAACATGGGCGACGTCCGCGTCTACCAGCTCGCTGCCGCCGCACCGACCGTCGAACGGCTGCATTTCCTGCTCAAGAAGATCGGCAAGTACCTGGGCCCTGACACCTCCGCCCTGCTTTACGGACGCCTCGCTGAGGCAGCCGGACCCGAACCAGTCTGGGACGTCGCGGTCATGGCAGCCGGCATGGCGGAGAACGTGAGCCCGTCCGTGCGCGCCTCGATGGCCGCCGGCGACGTCGAACCGCTGCTCACGGCCGCCGAACGCGTCGCACACCAGCACCTTCCGGGGGTGACCGTCCCAGATCCGGACGAGCTCTGCGCCCCGCATCCGGACGATCCGGTGAGCTGGCCGCTGGAAAATGCGGTACGGCAGCATCTTGACAACAGCCCGGACCGGTGGCGGATCATGGTGCGCCGGCTGATGGAAGCCGGTCCCCTGGAATACGCGCAGCTCGTCGATCTGGTCCAGGCGGTCGGCGGGGGCGCCGGGGAGGCTGCGGAGGGAGAGCCGTGAACCGCGTCGACGACCGGGGACGCCCTCCGGGCCAGCAACCGCACGAACCACACCCAACACACCAGTCATACCAGCCACACCAGCCACCCCGAGCGCCCCAGCCGTTCAGGCCGCCGCCGGTCCCCTCCCACCCCACGATCGACGACTACGAACGCGCCGTCGCCGCCTTCCGTCAGACCCCGAACCCGGCCGCTGAGTTCGCCTACCTGCGGGAAGTAGCGCTGGTCGGAGCACGGCTCGGCACGATCCGCCCGGCGGACATCGTGCGCCACGTCCAGCCGGCCGCGGTGGCGGTGACGCTGGTGATGGAACCGGAGATCGTGACGGTCGGCGACGCCGTGGCCCGAGCCATCCTGCGCGGCGACAGCGCCGGACCGCAGTACTGGGCCCGGATGGTCCGCGAGGTGGACACCGCGCGCGGCACGCTGGCGGCGCTGGTGAAGGCGAGGCCTGATTCGGGGCGCGGCGTCATCGCCCGCGGCATCCGGCGCACCCCGGCCGAGCAGGGCGCCGGAGCCGACATGTCCGGGCAGCGTTGGCGCGCGGCGAACGTGGTCCTGGCACTCGCGCCGCCGCTGGCCGCCCGAGCGTTCCTGGCGTCCAGCGCGACGATGCACAAGCAACCGTCGGAAGCGGAGCTCTCAGCCTTACGGGAGCAGGCTTCGCTGATCCTGGACATGGCCTCGCAGGCTCCGCTGTGCCGGGAGTTGGTGGGACACGCGTTCGGATCTTTGGGGGACACCGCGCTGCGGATGCGGCTGGCGGAGAACCCGTTCACCCCCGACAGCGTGCTGGCCCGGCTGGTCGCCGAGCACGACACCGAGCCCGAGGTCACCCGCGCGGTGCAGGTCCACGAGTTCGCCGGCGGGACGGCGCGGCGGCTGGCGTTCCAGGCGGTGCGCGACGAGCCGGAGGAGGTGCTTCGCGGGCTGCGGGAGATGCTGCGGCTGTGCGGGGAGGAGCCGTTCCTGGAGATGCTCCAGGCGGCGCCTGAGGAAGAGGCCGCGTGGGTACGTTCGGTGATCGCCGCCGCCGGTCCCGACTTGCAGCCGGAGACGCGGCTGCGCGCCTATGTGCGGCTGGCCGAGATCTCCGCGCCGGAGGTGGTGTGGGCGGTCGAGCTGACGCGAGCCGGAGGGCTGGAGCGGATGATGCCGGAGGTGCGCGCGTCGATGGCTGCCGGGAGCGCGGAGCCGATGATCGCGGCGGTGCACGACGACAAGGCGGCGGCGGCCGCGCGGCGCGGGGCGGCGCGGTTGACCGGACGCGGCGGCGCTGTGGTGCGTTCAGGGCGCGCGCCGCACCCGGGGAGCGAGCAAGCCGAGGAGTGGAACCGCCACTCCAGCGCACGGGCCCAGGCCGAGCGGCACCGCGCCGCCGCCGCGGAGATGAAGCGGTGGCGCAGCGAAGGGGCATTGGACGATCCGGTCCCTTTGGTGTGAGGCTGTGGGAAAACGGAGCTCCGGTAACACGTTGGGGGGCTGGTGAGAGATGCGCTCGTTCTATGACGAACTGGCCGACGACTACCACCTGATGTTCCAGGACTGGAACGTCAGCATGGAGTACCAGGCCTCGGTGCTGTCAGCGGTGATCGAGGCGGGCACCAAACGTTCGGCGGGGCGGGTGTTGGACTGCTCGTGCGGGATCGGGACGCAGGCCATCGGGCTGGCGCGGATGGACGGCGCGAGCATGATCGGCACGGATCTCAGCCCGCGCGCCGCAGCCCGGGCCGCACGCGAGGCGGCGGCGCGCGGCGTGAGCCTACCGACCGCCGCGGCCGACATGGGAGCGCTGCCGTTCAGGGACGGCGTGTTCGACGCCGTGTTGAGCGCCGACAACTCGGTGCCGCACCTGCTGACCCCCGACGCGCTGACCGCCGGTTTGGCGGAGATGCGCAGGGTTCTGCGACCCGACGGACTGCTGGTGCTGACGGTGCGCGACTACGACGAATTGCGCGCGAAGCGGCCCACGACGACCGCGCCGCAGGTGTCCGAACAGCAAGCGGGGCGCGCGATCGCCTTCCAGTTGTGGCACTGGCATCCCGACGGCGAGCGGTACGACCTGGAACACTTCCAGATGGTGCCGACCCCGGACGGCGCCGACAAGTGGGACGTGCGGGTACGGCGCGCCACGTACTGGGCTTTGCGGCGCGAGGACCTCGCCGGGTTCGCCACGGCGGTCGGGTTCCGGGACGTGCAGTGGATCGAGCCGCTGGATTCCGGGTACTACCAGCCGATTCTGACGGCGCATCGGTGAGGCGGTTTCGGCCCGCAGCCTGCGAATCCTTCAGCCTGCGAATCCCTTAGCCTGCCCAGAAAACCTTCCGCACCCTCAGTAGCCAGTCCTCCGCAGCCGCTGTGTCCGGCTCGTTCGGCAGCACCGTACGCGCGGTCGCGAAGCGCTCCTCGGCGTCGGCCATGAAGGGGCGTGCGACCTCGGGGTCGGCGGCGACGCTCTCGCCGAAGGCGAGATAGCGCTCGGGGTCGGGGAGGCGGATGGTGACGTGGCCGGTGGTGTAGAGCTCGTGGCCCTGGTTCACCAGGCGCATGAGATGGCGTGCGTGCTTGGCGATCTTGCGGTGCGTCCAGGTGGGATCGCGCGACAGGAGCTTGCGGAACTGGGCGGTCGCGTAGCCGAGGTAGGCGTCGTGGACGCGCGGTGCCGACACGAACGCCATGCGCAGGCTGATCGCCTCCTCTCCGAGAGGCGTGCGGTGCTCGTACAGGTCGTCGGGGAGCCAGAGCAGTTCCGAGGCCGTGGGGTTGCCGCCGAGGGCCAGGCGGGCCAGCTTCGCCGCCTCGTGGAAGGTCACGTCCGGATGCGTGGTGACGTGGCTGTCGCGCGGGGTGTGCAGGCCGAGCAGGGTCAGCGTGGGCGCGGCGAACATGCCGAGGCGGTCCACGTCGGAACCGGGTCCGGCCAGGCCGTAGGCGGTCGAGCCGACGATGCCGGACAGCAACACCGTGCCGGGCTCGAAGGCGTCGAAGTCGGGTTTGGCGTCGGCGACGGTGTCTTCAACCTCAGTCATGGCGTCCCCCGGAAAGCAGAAATTCAGCTCACGGTAACAGGCAGCCGCTCGTAGCCGCGAAGGATAAACCGCTGGTTCCGGGTCGGCGCACCCGCAGGTGCCAGCGCTGGGAACCGCTCCAGCAGCCGGGGGAATCCGATCGCCGCCTCGGTGCGCGCCAGCACCGATCCGACGCAGAAATGCGGTCCGGCGCCGAAGCTGAGCGGACCGATCTCGGTGCGGGTGGGGTCGAAGCGCTGCGGCTGCTCGTAGCGGCGGGCGTCACGGTTCGCCGCGCCGATCATCACTGCGACCTCCGCGCCGGCCGGGACTGGGACGTCGCCGACCGAGAGGCCGTCGGTGAGCGCGATCCGGGAGGTCATCTGGACCGGTGAGTCGTAGCGCAGCACTTCTTCGGCGAAGCCGGCGTAGCGCAGGTGTCCGCGCCGTAGTCCCGCGCCGACCTCCGGGTGCTCGAACAGCAGGCGCACGCCGTTGCCGAACAGGTTCGCGGTGGTCTCGAATCCGGCAATGAGCAGCAGCGCCAGGTTGCAGAGCAGTTCGGCGCCGCTGAGCCGGGCGTCGTCGGCGTCGCAGACGGCGATCAGGGCACTGACGAGGTCGTCCTGCGGCCGCATGCGCCGCTCGGCGAGCAGTCCGCCGAAGTAGAGCTCCAGCTCCAGCCACGCCGCGTCGGCTTCGTCCAGCCGGCTCAGGTCGTCGACGAAGTCCAGGACCGCCGCGAGGTCGGTCGCCAGTACGCGGAACGTCTCCCGGTCCGGCTGCGGGATGCCCAGCAGGTCGCAGATGACCGTGACAGGGAGCTGATAGGCAAAGTCGTTCATCAGGTCCACGGCCGCGCCGTTCGCCCCGGTCTCGGCCAGCCGGTCCAGCAGGGACTCCACGGCGGCCTCGATCGCCGGCTCCAGGGCGGCGACCCGGCGCGGGGTGAACACCGAGGAAATCAGGGAACGCATGCGGCCGTGGTCGGGGGCGTTGGAGTAGATGACCGAGCGTTCCATGCTGCGCAGCGAGGGGCGGCGCTGCTGCTCGTCGTCCCAGATCACGCCGCGCCAGTCGACGTCCCACACCCCGAAGGACGCGTTGCGCAGCACATGGTTGCAGGCGTCGTAGGACGGCACCATCACCAGACCCTGGCCGGCGTCGATGACGGCGCCCAGCCGGTGTGCCTCGTCGTAGAGCGGATAGGGGTTGTCACGCCCTTCGGTGGTGAGCAGCGCCCCCATGATTTCCAACGGCTCCATGCCCGGGCAACGGCGGCGCGGTCCGCGAATGTTCCCGCATGGCGAGGATTTTGAATAAGTGGCCTTATTTGTGACGCAGGATTCTTACTTGGTCGCCGCGGTCGCTGCCGTCGCCGACGGAATGCTGCCGGTCGGCTCGGACGCCGGCCATCGCGGCGGCGGGGATCAGCAGGGCCAGTCCCACGGCCAACACGACCGCCGAGACGATCAGCCGCCGTTTGGACGCGAGATAGATCCTCATGGAGGGGAGTTCTATCGCCCCCGGCCGAGGCGCCGGTGAACATCGGTCATATCTGACGCGCTCTCAGGTGAACTCTTTGCTAGGAAGGGATCATGCGGATTCGAGTGGGCGGTCGGGACGACGTACCGGTGATCTTGGCGTTCGGCGACGAGGCCGTGGCGTGGATGAACGCGCGCGGCAACACCCAGCAATGGGGAACCGCGGCGTGGACCAGCCTGGACAAGCGCCGCGAGGCGTTCCTGGAACGTGCCGACGGCGGCGGGATGCGGGTCCTGGAGGACGAGGACGGCACCGCGCTGGGCGTCATGGTGATCAGCGAGCAGCGGCAGCCGTACGTGCCGGAGGCCGAGGAGCGGGAGCTGTATGTCAATTTCCTGATCATCTCCCGCGCACACGCCGGACGCGGGATCGGGCGCCTGCTGATCGAGCGGGCCAAGCAGGAGGCGGCCGAGCGCGGGATCGACTTGCTGCGCGTGGACTGCTGGGCCGGGGAGGACGGGAACCTGGTGAAGGTGTACGAGCGGTATGGGTTCGTGCGGGTGAAGGAGTTCACGGTCGCGGAGGCCGGGGACTGGCCGGGGATGCTGCTGGCGATGCGGTTGTCGGAGCTGCCGGAGGGGGAGCGGCCGGAGGGGGAGCGGCCGGGGGCGGGTTCCTGAACGCCTGGGTCAGCTGAGGCGCTCGGCGATCGTCCGGGCGCAGTCGGCGGAACCGGTGTTCGCGGTGTCGAGCTCCAGGTCGTAGCGCACGCCTTCGTGAACCGTCTCCGCCTGCTGTGCGGCCATCCCGGCGGTGCGGTTGGCGCGTCTGCCCTCGCGCTGTGCGGCGGCTTCCGGGTTGCAGCGGACACCGACCCAGAGGATGTCCAGCTCGCCGAGCGCCTGCTCCCAGCGTTGCTGGGAGGCCGCGCCGCCGAGGAAGACGTCGTCGATGACGACGTGCGCCCCGGCTCGGGCCGTCGCCGCGATGCCGGCCATCCAGGCGGCCTCCAGGGTGCGGAAGTCCGCGCCGACGCTGACCGCGCCGCCCGGTGCGAACTGGATCCCGGCGTCCGAGGAGAGCATCCTCTCGGGCAGCGCCTCGACGAAGTCGTCGATGCTGAAGGACAGCCAGGGGTCCGGCAGCAGGGCTTGCAGGCTGCGCGCGATGCTGGTCTTGCCGGAGCTGGAGCCGCCGTTGAGGATGATCACCTGCGTCACGTCAGTCAGCCTACGGCGTCGGGCTCGCCGAGGCGCCGTGGCGTCCCTCGCCGCCGGCGAACCGCTGCGCGCCGGCGGCCGACTCGGACAGCGAGACCTGCCCGTGCCGCAGCTCGTTGCGCAGCGCGGCCTCCTCGTCCAGACCGTCCTGCTCGAGTACTGACATGCGATCTTCGCGCAGGCACAGCTGCGGCAGCGCGGCGATCTCCGCGGCCAGCGCCTCAGCGGCGGCGCGGACCGTGCCATCGGGCACCACCCGGTTGGCCAACCCCCAGGCCAGAGCCTCGTCAGCGGCGACCGCGCGCCCGGTGAGGATCATGTCCATGGCGCGACTGTGCCCGATCAGACGCGGCAGCCGCACCGTCCCACCATCCACCAACGGAACACCCCAGCGCCGACAGAAGACGCCGAACACCGCGCTCTCCTCCACCACCCGCAGGTCACACCACAGCGCCAACTCCAGCCCACCGGCCACCGCATGCCCGGCGACCGCCGCAATCACCGGCTTGGACAGCCGCAACCGCGAAGGACCCATCGGCCCGTCCCCGTAAGCCAGCATCCCCGCCGGCACCGCCCCAGCAGTCAGAGCCTTGAGATCGAACCCGGCACAGAACGTCCCCCCATCGCCAAAGAACACCGCGACATTAGCCCCGGCATCCTCCTCGAACTCCCGAAACGCAGCCACCAACCCCGCCGCCGTCGCCGGATCCACCGCATTGCGCACCGCAGGCCGATGCAGGATCACGGTCGTGACCGCACCGTTCTTCTCGGTGCGGACGGCAGGGAGCTCAGCGTTCATGGGGGAAGTCTGGCCCGCCTGCCGTCACTCCGCCAGATATGGCGGGACCGCTCAGATGTGCCGCCGCGACTGCACGACCCGGAACCGGCTGGCGACGTAGGCCAGGTCGGACAGGGCGGCGTTGGCGGCCGGGTTGGCGCCGGTGGCGTGGAAGTCGGAGAAGGCGGCGCTTTGGTTCACGTAGACGGCGCCGGTGAGGTTGACGGAGAGGTTCACGCCGGCGTCGAGGGCTGCTTGTTCGGTTTTGGCGATGGTGTCGTCGTCGGTGGAGTAGACCGCTGCGGTGATGGCGCCGTGGTCTCGGACGGTTTCGCGGAAGGTTTCGATGGCTTGGTCGGTGCTGTCGGCGGCGATCAGGAAGCTGATCGGGCCGAACCATTCGCCGGTGTAGGTGTCGGTGTCGGTGATGTCGATGGCGGCGATCAGGGGGGTGCGGACTTCGGCGGCGGGGTAGTCGGGGTTGGCCACGGTGTGGGAGGCCAGGACGGTCTTGCCGACCGATTCGGCCTGCTTCAGACGGTCGGTGACGCCGGGGTTGCAGACCGCGCCGAGCAGGGCGTTGGCGCGGGCGTCGTCGCCGAGGAGCTTGTCGACGGCGGTGGCCAGGTCCGCGGCGAAGTCGTCGAAGGACTTGTGCTCCCCGGCGGCGGTGATGCCTTCGCGGGGGACGAAGATGTTCTGCGGGGTGGTGCACATCTGGCCGCTGTACAGGGAGAAGGAGAACGCCAGGTTGCCCAGCATGCCCTTGTAGTCCTCGACCGAGTCCACGACCACGGTGTTGATGCCGGCCTTCTCGGTGTACACCACGGCCTGCGGGGCGTTGCGCTCCAGCCAGACGCCGAACTCCGTGGAGCCGGTGTAGTCGATGATGCGGATCTCCGGGCGCAGCGCCAGCGTCTTGGCCAGTCCCTCGCCGGGCCGCTCCACCGCCAGGGCGACCAGGTCCGGGTCGAAGCCCGCCTCGGCCAGGGTGTCGCGCAGGACGGCGACCGAGATCGCCAGCGGCAGGACGGCGTTCGGGTGCGGCTTGACGACCACCGCGTTGCCGGTCGCCAGCGAGGCGAACAGGCCCGGGTAGCTGTTCCAGGTCGGGAAGGTGTTGCAGCCGATGACCAGGCCGATGCCGCGCGGGACAGCGGTGAACTTCTTGGCCATGTGCAGCGCCGGCTTCGGTCCCTGCGGCTTCTCCCATTCGGCGGCCGCGACCTGTGCGGTCTGCGCGGCGTAGGCGTAGGCGACGGCCTCCAGCCCGCGGTCCTGCGCGTGCGGGCCGCCGGCCTGGAAAGCCATGCCAAACGCCTGGCCCGAGGTGTGGTGCACGGCGTGCGCGATCTCGTGGGTGCGCGCGTTCAGCCGGGCCAGCGCCTCGATGAGCACCGCCGCGCGGGCCTCGGGACCGGCGTCGCGCCACTTCGGCATCGCGCGCCGCATCGCCGGCAGCAGCACGTCCAGGTCCGGGTGCGGGTAGGTGACGCCCAGGTCCACGCCGTACGGCGACCTCTCCGCCCCGACCAGCTCGTCGGTCCCGGGCTGGGCCAGCGGGAACCGCCGGTTCAGGTAGCCCTCGTAGGCGAGCTTGCCGGCGCTCGCGGCCTCCTCGCCGTAGGCCTTGGGGATCTCCGGGTAGGGCGTCCAGAACGCGCGTTCGCGGATCGCCTCCACCGCCCGATCGAGGGTTTCACGGTGGCGGACGGAGAACTGCTCGGCCGTGGCGGTCATCATCGACTCCCGGAATGCTGGTGTGGCGGCCCTGACGGGTTCTAGAGTAAACCGAACGGTCGGTCGGTTCCAGGGTGGGACACCCCTCACCCGTCGCCCGCCGCCTGGGAAGGAGCGAACGCGTGGCGATCGAGGCGAACGGATCACTCGTGGGAGTGATCGGCGCCGGCACGATGGGCGCCGGGATCGCCCAACTGGCCGTGCAGGCCGGGCACCCGGTCGCGGTCTACGACGCGGTCCAGGGCGCCGCGGCGCGCGCGGTCGCCGGGATCGGCAAGCGGCTGGACTCGCTGGCGGCCAAGGGAAGAATCGCTGCTGAGGAAGCTCAAGCGGCCAAGGACCGGCTGTCGGCGATCGAGGCACTGGACGCGCTGAGCGACGCCGTCCTCGTGGTCGAGGCGGTGATCGAGGACCTGGGTGTCAAGCAGAAGCTGTTCGCCGGCCTGGAGGGCATCGTCGGCCCGGACTGCCTGCTGGCGACCAACACCTCCTCGCTGTCCATCAGCGCCATCGCCGGCGGTTTGAAGGACCCGCAACGCCTGGTCGGCATGCACTTCTTCAACCCGGCGCCGCTGATGCCGCTGGTCGAGATCATCGACGGCCTGGCCACCGACCCCGAGCTCGGCACCGCCGTCGCGGAACTGGCCGAGGCCTGGGGCAAGACCACCGTCCGCTGCCGCTCCACGCCCGGCTTCATCGTCAACCGCGTCGCCCGGCCGTTCTACGCCGAAGCGCTGCGCGCCTCCGAGGAGCAGGCGGCGGACTTCGCGACCATCGACGCCGTCCTGCGCGAGAGCGGCGGCTTCAAGATGGGTCCGTTCGAGCTGATGGACATGATCGGGCTCGACGTGAACCTCGCCGTCTCGACCTCGGTGTGGGAGGCGACCGGGTACGACCCGCGCTACACCCCCGCGTGGACGCAGAAGGAGTACGTGGCCGCGAAGCGCTTGGGGCGCAAGAGCGGTCGCGGGTTCTACGAGTACGGCGAGGGCGTGGACAAGCCCGCGCCGCGTTATGAGGACACGCGCGATGTGACCGCCTCCGGCAGGCCGCGCCTCTACCGCAGCCGCGGCAAGACGGCGACCTCCTACGGCGACGGCCGGATCCTGATGGATCTCACGCTCGACCTCGCCGGCACCCCCACCGTGGCGCTCGCGCCTGCCGCCGACACTCCGAACGCGGCCCTGGAGGCGACGATCGCCCGGCTGCAGCGCGAGGGCAAGAAGGTCGTGGTGCTTGAGGACGTCCCGGGCCTGGTCGTGACCCGCACCGTCGCACGCCTGGTCAACGAGGCGGTGGATGCGCTGTACCGAGGCGACGCCGAGGAAGAGGACATCGACACCGCCATGAAGCTCGGGGTGAACTACCCCCGCGGACCGCTGGAGTGGGGTGCGGATCTGGGCTTCGCCTACATCAGGGAAGTCCTCGACAACCTCGAGGACGTGTACCGCGACGGCCGCTACCGCGCCTCGCCCCTGCTGCGGCATCTCGCCCAGGCCGACCTGCTCATGGACACGCCGCTGGCGCACCATGTCGGCAGGGATTTCATCATCGACCTGGAGCAGGCCTTCCAGCAGACTCAGACCGAGAGTCAGCCCCAGACCGATAGTCAGTCCCAAACCCAGACCCAGGACCGGCAAGAGAACGACAACCCCGACAAGGACCAGCCATGACCGACGCCTACCTCGTCACCGGCACCCGCACCCCCTTCGGCCGCTACGGCGGCGCGCTGGCGCCGGTCCGCCCCGACGACATGGCGGCGCACGTCATCAGGGAGCTGATGGCCGGTGTGCCGCAGATACCGGGCGCGGCTGTCGAAGAGGTCTTCCTCGGGGACGCCAACCAGGCCGGTGAGGACAACCGCGACGTGGCGCGCATGGCGCTGCTGCTGGCCGGGCTGCCGGTGACGGTGCCCGGCGCGACCGTGAACCGGCTGTGCGGCTCCGGGCTGGAGGCGCTGGTGCAGGCCGCGCGGCAGATCCGGCTCGGTGAGGCGGACGTCGTGGTGGCCGGCGGGGTGGAGTCCATGTCGCGGGCGCCGTTCGTGATGGGCAAGGCCGACACCGCCTTCGCCCGCAGCGCCGACGTCTTCGACACCACCATCGGCTGGCGCTTCGTCAATACCCTGATGAAGAAGCAGTACGGCATCGACTCCATGCCCGAGACCGCCGAGAACGTCGCCGCCGACTTCCATGTCGGACGTGAGGACCAGGACGCGTTCGCCCTTCGCTCGCAGGAACGCGCGCTGCGTGCTCAGGAGAACGGCCGGCTGGCCAAGGAGATCACGCCGATCAGCATCTCCCGCCGCAAGGCCGATCCGGTCCTCGTCGACAAGGACGAGCACCCGCGCAGCACCTCGATGGAGGCGCTCGCCAAGCTCGGCACGCCGTTCCGCGAGGGCGGGACCGTCACCGCCGGCAACGCCTCCGGCGTCAACGACGGCGCGGTGGCGCTGCTCGTCGCCTCCGGCGAGGCCGTCGAGCGCTACGGGCTCACGCCGCTGGCGAAGGTCGTCACCTCCCACACCGCCGGCGTCGAGCCGCGCGTCATGGGCATCGGCCCGGTCCCGGCCACGCGCGGGCTGCTGGAGCGCGCGAAACTGGGGATCGGCGACATCGACGTCGTCGAGCTCAACGAGGCCTTCGCCGCGCAGTCGCTGGCCTGCCTGCGCGAACTCGGGCTGCCCGACGACGCCGCGCACGTGAACCCCAACGGCGGCGCGATCGCCCTCGGCCACCCGCTCGGTGCCTCCGGCGCGCGGCTGGCGCTCACCGCGGCGTTGGAGCTGAAGGAGCGTCAGGCGCGCTACGCCGTCGCGACGATGTGCATCGGCGTAGGGCAGGGGATCGCGGTCCTGCTGGAGCGTGCGGCATGAGTTCGCTTCCTGAGATCGCCTCGCGAGTGCTCGATGACGCCGAGCGCACTTCCGTCGGGGAACTCAGGGCTCTGCAAACCGAGCGCATGGCGTGGTCGCTGAACCACGCCTACGCCAACGTGCCGCACTACACGGCAGCCTTCGACGCCGCCGGCGTGCATCCGCGCGACTTCAAGGAACTCGCCGACCTGAAGCACTTCCCCTTCACGGCGAAGAAAGACCTGCGCGACAACTACCCTTTCGGCATGTTCGCCGTCCCGAGGGAGCACGTCGCGCGGATCCACGCCTCGTCCGGCACGACCGGTAAGGCGACGGTCGTCGGCTACACCGCCGCCGACCTGGAGAACTGGGCCTCGGTCGGCGCGCGCTCGCTGCGCGCCGCCGGCGTCCGGCCCGGCGACCGGGTCCACGTCGCCTACGGCTACGGCCTGTTCACCGGCGGGCTCGGTGTGCATTACGGCGCCGAGGTGCTGGGCTGCACCGTGATCCCGATCTCCGGCGGCCAGACCGCGCGGCAGGTGCAGCTGATCCAGGACTTCGAGCCTGACGTCATCTGCGTGACGCCGTCGTACTTACTGGCGATCGTCGACGAGATGGAGAAACAGGGTATTGACCCGGCTTCGACCTCGTTGCGGATCGCGGTGCTCGGCGCGGAGCCGTGGACCGACGCCATGCGCGCCGAGATCGAGGAGCGGTTGGCGGTGCACGCCGTCGACATCTACGGGCTCTCCGAGGTGATGGGTCCCGGCGTCGGCAACGAGGACGTCGCGGAGAAGGACGGCACGTACCTGTGGGAGGACCACTTCTATCCCGAGATCGTCGATCCGGAGACCGGTGAGGTGCTGCCCGACGGCGCGAAGGGCGAGCTCGTCTTCACCTCGCTGACCAAGCAGGCGATGCCGGTCGTCCGTTACCTCACGCGTGATCTCACCCGGCTGCTGCCGGGTCTGAGCCGGCCGATGCGGCGGATGGAGCGCATCACCGGGCGCAGCGACGACATGATGATCGTGCGCGGCGTCAACCTCTTCCCCAGCCAGATCGAGGAGGAGCTGCTGACGGTCGCCGGGCTCGCGCCGCACTTCGTCTGTGTCCTGACCCGCCCCGGACGGCTCGACGAGCTGTGCGTGCGGGTCGAGGCGCGCGAGGCGGAGGTGGACCGGGGCGCCGCGGCCGGGCGGCTGGCGTCCGGGGTGAAGGAGAGGTTCGGCGTCACCATTACCGTTGACGTGCTCGACCCCGGCGGCCTGGAACGGTCGCAGGGCAAGGCACAACGCATCCTCGACCTGCGAGGCGACCACACATGATCTGCGACGGGTCCCGATGAACACCAGCCGGACGAGCGCCGCCTCGCGGCGCATCACCTACACCCCGGACTCCCTGTTGGAAGTCGCGGTCGCCGTGTTCAACGAGCGCGGATACGACGGCACCAGCATGGAGGACCTGGCGCGGGCGGCGGGGATCACGAAATCGTCGATCTACCACCACGTCAAGGGCAAGGAAGAGCTGCTGACGCGCGGCGTCAACCGGGCCCTGGACGCGCTGAACGCCTCGCTGGACACCCTGGAGGCGCTGCCGGACGCCGGCGAGCTGGACCGGGTGGAGCAGGCGGTGTTCCGCGCGGTGCAGATCCTCGTCGACGAGCTGCCGTACGTCACGCTGCTGCTGCGCGTGCGCGGCAACACCGAGACCGAGCGGGCCGCGCAGGCCCGGCGGCGCGAGATCGACCAGCGGCTGGCAGGGTTCGTCGAGCGCGCGGCGGCGGCCGGGGCGCTGCGGACCGATCTCGATCCGCGGCTGGCCTCGCGGCTGGTGTTCGGGATGGTGAACTCCGTCGTGGAGTGGTACCGGCCGGGTCCGGCGCGCTGGTCCGCCGACGATGTCGCCTCCGCGGTGACCCACCTGGTGTTCGACGGCTTGCGGCGCCGCTGATCGCAGGAGGCGAACTGGCCGCGATTCTTTGGTGAGTCTTAGCCGCCAACGTCTTGTGAGGACCGCGCAGATTCGGGAAGATCTGCGCTAGACGTGGTGACCAAAGAAAGTTCGCGACATGATCGATGAGTTCGCGCCCGTCGGCACGATTGCCGACCTCTTCGACCCGGAACCGGCGACGTGGGGTCTGCGCGGGGATCCGTACGTATGGCGATCCCTGCGCACGATGCTGGCGAAACGGGTCCTGCCGACCTCCGAGCGCGATCTGGTCGAGATCCTGCGCTCCTCCTTCCGCTGGACCACCGGCAACGACTTACAGGACCAGACCACGGACCGCATCTACCGCGAGGAGCTGGCGCGCGGCGGCATGAGCAGCGGGCAGGTCGATCTGGAGATCTGGCGCAATGTGCTGCTGCCGCTGCTGGTCGAGCGCTGGCGGATCCTGGCTCCGACGCCGGTTCAGCTGGTTCAGCAGCCTATTCAGGCGGTTCAGTAGCCGATTTAGCAGCTGAATCAGTAGCTGACTTCCCACAGCAGCCGGTAGTACTCGGTGCGCTCGGGATCGGGCGCGATTCCGTACGCCTCCAGCAGCGCCTCCTGCCAGCCGTCGCCGTAGTTCCAGGTCGTCGACCAGGTGGCGATCGCCAGATCCGACCAGCGGTCCGCGACGCCGAGATCGCCGAGGTCTACGTGCCCTGCGAAGCGGCCGTCGGCGGACAGCAGCGTGTTTGGAGCGCAGGTGTCGCCATGGCAGACCACGAGCTTGTCCACCGGCGGGATGTCGGCGACTCGCTTGAGCGCCTGCTCCCGCGTGAGACCGGCGAAGTCAGGATGCATGGTGCGGTCCTTCAGCTCCTCGGCATAGCGCACAGCCTCGGCAACCCGCAGCTCGGCGGAGAAGCTGAAGGGGCACGAGTCGACCGGCAGCGCGTCATGAAAAGCGCGCAGACTCTCCCCGATGACTCGCACAGCCGTCGCAGGATCCTGCTTCCACCGCTCAGTCACCGCCATCTCCCCCTCGAGCGCGGCGGTGACGAGCAACGACCCCTCGGCACTCGCCGCCTGCTCCACCACCTGCGGCACAGTCACGAACGCCCCCGCCCAACGAATCCGTGCTGCCTCGCCCGCCAGGTCGAGGTAGCTGCCGGCCGGCGCCCACTTCGCATAGCGAGCGTCCGGAGCGTCGCCGAGGCGAAAGGTCGAACCGCCCTCGTTGAACCAGACCGGAACGATGGTGCGGCCGCCCGCAGCGTCGCGGACGGCGTCGGGAATCGGATGGTCGGCTGGCGGGATGTTGTTAAAGCTGAGCGAGGTCACACAGCCGAGGATGCCAGGAGACGGTCGAAGCTCTCGGGTATTTTCAGCTCGGATCGACCGCCAGCCGATACCCGCGCTTCGTCACCGTCGCGACCACGTCCGCGTGCTCGCCGAGCGAGGTGCGCAGGCGCGCGACGGTCGCCTCGACGGCGTGCTCGTCGCGGCGCATGCCGGTCCAGACGCGGCGGAGGAGTTCGGCGCGGCTCAGGACGCGGCCGGGTTGGCGGGCCAGCTCGCGCAGGACGCCGGCGGGCAGGGGGGACAGGGGGACCGGGCGGCCGTCGATCAGGACTGCGTTGCCCTGGACCACGATGTCGCGGCCGGGGGTGTTCAGCTTGCGGCGGACGCGCGGGGGCAGTTCCTGGGTGATCACGCGGGCCAGGGAGCCGAGGCGGCCGCGGTCGGGCCAGACCGGGGTGATGCCGTGCGGCTCCAGGGGAGCCGCGCAGACCGGGCCGATGCAGGCTGCCAGGACGTCCGCCTGCATGGCGTCTATGACGCGGGGCAGGTTGCCGTCGTTCTCGGCCGCTGCCAGGAACGCCGCCGCGCCCGGCGCCGAGGTGAAGGCCACCGCGTGCACCTGCCGGCGCACCACCGCCTCGACCAGGCGGCCGACGGCGGCAGTGTCCTGCGGGGCGCCCCACTGGTACACCGGCACGGGCACTACCTCCGCGCCGGCGCCGCGCAGGGCGTCCAGGAAGGCGGTGTCGGCGCTGCCGTGCAGCTGCACCGCGATGCGGGTGCCGGCCAGGTCCTGGGCGAGCAGCCAGGCCAGCAGCTCGGTGGAGGATTCCGACGGCGGCGAATAGGTTTCGCGCATCCCACACTGCCGGATCGCGCCGGTCGCCTTCGGGCCGCGCGCGGCCAGCGTCGCCGAGCCCAGGACCGCCGTCAGCGGCTCGGCCAGTCCCCAGCCCTCGGCGGTCGAGATCCACGCGCGCCACCCGATGCCGGTCGTGGCCACCGCGTAGTCCAACGGCTCGCGCAGGCACTCCTCGGTCGCGGCCCGCAGGACCCGGTCGTCGCTCAGCGGGATGATGCGCATGGTCGGCGCCATCATGACCTCCGCGCCGCGCCGCCGCAGTATCGCCCCCAACTCCTCCCGGCGTCTGTCGGAAGTGATCGCCACGACGCAGCCGACCAGGGGTTCGGGGAGCAGTCCGGCCTCAGTGACGGTCGGCGAACCCGCTGTGCCGGATGCGGTTGTCGTGGTGTCCATGCGCCGCACTATCTCCAGGCCCGATTACGGTGGTGTTGCCGACCGGATACGGGGCGGTAAGACGGTCCGCGTCCGGCGGCGGGCCAGGCGCGCCCGGCCCGCAACACGTCATGTCGGGCGACCGACGGTGTGAGACCTCCGTCGCGCGAGGGTAACGACGCGGCGCTCCGCCGGAAATGCGCACTGGCGAGGCTGGAGCCATGGACGCGCTCTCCCCGGCCACCCGCACCCACTGCCCGTACTGCGCGTTGCAGTGCGGGATGGAGCTGCACGCCGACGCCGCCGGCACCTCGCCGCTGCGTGCCGCCGGCTGGGACGCGTTCCAGGTCAACCGAGGAGCGCTGTGCCAAAAGGGCGCGACCTCGACCGAACTCCTCAACCCCGCCCTCCGCCTGACCGCACCGCTGCTGCGCCGCACCCCAGGCGCCGAGCTGGAACCGGCGACGTGGGACGAAGCGCTCGACGTCGCCGCGGCACGCCTGACATCGATCGCCGCCGACCACGGCCGCGCCGCCGTCGGGGTGTTCGGCGGCGGAGGACTGACGCATGAGAAGGCATATTCCCTCGGCAAGTTCGCACGCGTGGTCCTGCGGACACCGAACATCGACTACAACGGCCGCTTCTGTATGAGCGCGGCAGCCGCGGCCTCGCAGCGCGCCTTCGGCGTGGACCGCGGTCTGCCGTTCCCGCTCGCCGATGTCGCGCAGACCGACGTGATCCTGCTGGTCGGCTCCAACCTCGCCGACACGATGCCGCCGGCGTTGCGCTACTTCACGACGCAGCGGGAGAACGGCGGTCGGCTGATCGTGGTCGACCCGCGCCGGACCCGGACTGCCGACCAGGCCGACCTGCACCTGCAGCCGGTTCCGGGTACGGATGCGGCGCTGGCTGCCGGATTGCTCCATGTTCTGATCGCCGAGCACCTGATCGACGACGACTTCATCGCCGCGCGCACCAGCGGTTTCGAAGAGGCGCGAGCCGAGGCCCAGCGCTGGTGGCCCGAACGCGTCGAGGCGGTGTGCGGGGTTCCGGCAGGGGACGTGCGCGCGGCGGCGCGGATGTTCGCCGGGAGCCGCGGTTCCACGGGCATGGTCCTCACCGCGCGCGGCACCGAACAGCAGGCAGACGGCGCCGACGCCGTGAACGCCTGGATCAACGTGGCGCTCGCGGCGGGCAAAGCGGGACGTCCCTATTGCGGCTACGGCGCGATCACCGGCCAGGGCAACGGCCAGGGCGGTCGGGAACACGGGCAGAAGGCCGATCAGCTGCCCGGCTATCGGAAGATCACCGACCCGGCGGCGCGTGAGCATGTCGCCGAGGTGTGGGGGATCAGCCCGGACGCGCTGCCGGGACCGGGGCGTCCGGCGGTGGAGCTGTTGGCATCGTGCGGTGCTGATATACGTGCCCTGTTGGTTGCCGGGTCCAATCCTGTGGTGTCGGCGCCGGATGCGGAGTTCGTGACATCTCGGTTGCGGGAGCTGGACTTCTTGATGGTGTCCGATGTGGTGCTGTCGGAGACCGCGGCGTTGGCGGACGTCGTGTTTCCGGTGACTCAGTGGGCTGAGGAGACCGGGACGGTCACCAACCTGGAAGGCAGGGTTCTGCTACGTCGACAGGCTGTGGCACCGCCTGACGGAGTGCGCTCGGACCTGGACGTCATGGGTGGTCTGGCCGAACGGCTGGGCTGGCCGGGCTTCCTGACCGCGCCGGCGAAGGTGTTCACCGAACTGGCTCTTGCCTCAGCCGGGGGAGTCGCGGACTACTCAGGGCTCTCCCATGAGCGGCTGGATGCGACGTCGGAGGGTGTCGGTCTGCACTGGCCGTGTCCGACGCCCGACCACCCTGGAACACCGCGAATGTTCCTGGACACGTTCGGGACGCCGGACGGCTTGGCACGCTTCGTGCCGGTCGCGTGCGAGCCGGCAGTGGAGGAACCGTCGGTGGACTTCCCGTACCGGCTGACGACCGGCCGGGTGTTGGCGCAGTACCAATCGGGAGCGCAGACGCGGCGAGTGCCCGCGCTGAACGCCGCCGAGCCGGGACCGTTCGTGCAACTGCATCCGGATCTGGCGGCGGCGCTCGCGGTCGCCGAAGGGGACCCGGTGCGAGTGACGAGCCGGCGCGGGACGGCGGTCGCGGCGGCGCGGATCAGCGACGTGATCCGCCCGGACACCGTGTTCATGCCATTTCACTGGGCCGGACCGGGACGCGCGAACGTCCTGACGCGCCGGACGACAGATCCGGTGTCCGGGATGCCGGCGTTCAAGACGGCGGCGGTTCGAGTGGAGGCGGCGCAATGAGCCGGGTAGTGGTCGCGGGCGCAGGACTCGCGGGACACGAAGTGGTGCGGCGGCTGCTGGCCGATCCGGCGTTCGACGGCACGATCACCTGGCACGCGGGAGAGCCGGGACACCCCTATAACAGGGTGCTGCTGACCGATCTGCTCGCCGGACGCCACGCTCCCAGCGCGATCGAGTTGCCGACCCTGACCGATCCGCGCCTGATCTATAGGAACACGCAACTGCGCAGCATCGCCAAGGCGGACTTCGACCACCTGGTCATCGCCACCGGAGCAGAGGCAGTGATCCCGCCAGTGCGGGGCAACACGGTGGCGCTCCGGACACTCGCCGATGTCCGGACGATCCTCGCCGAGCTGAATGCAGACGGCAACCTCGACGAAACCGCTCGCCGAGACACCCGTTCGCGCGGCGAAGCCAACCAGGACACCGGCTCCGGCATAGCGCAGACAGACCGCCCTCCGCTCGCCGGCGCGCGCGGCGAGACGAACGGGGAAACCGGCTCCGGTGCGACCCCGACCGGCGGCGTCCCGCTCTTCGGCGGACGTGCGCGAAGCGGCGCGCGCGGCGAGGCGACTCGCGAAGCCGGCTCAGGCTCCGGCATGGCGCAGCTCGGCCGCAGCGTGCTCGCCGGTCTCGGCGGTCGTCGGCATGCGGCGACGCGGCGGGTCGCGGTCGTCGGCGGCGGGCCGCTTGGCGTCGAGACCGCCTGCGCGCTGGCGAGTCGGGGCATCCGGGTCGAGTTGCTCCACCGAGGCCCGCACGTCCTTTCCCGGTGGCTGGATGCGGAATCGGGCGCCTTGCTCGCCGGTTCCCTGGCTCAAGCCGGTATCACCGTGCACTGCGATACCGATGTCTCCGCCATCACCGGAGGCATCTGGCCGACCGCCGATCTGGTGATTCTTGCCTGCGGCGCGCAGCCTCGCGTCGGTCTCGCTCGTGCCGCAGGGCTGCCGGTCGGGCGCGGAATCCTCGTCGATTCCTCCGGTCGCTCGCTTGGCGATGAGCGGATCTTCGCCGTCGGCGACTGCGCGCAGAGCGTTGATCGGCCCTCCGGCGCGCTCGCCGCCCTGGACGATGCCCGCCGCGCCGCGTTCTCGATCGTGAACGGCTTCTCGCCGCTCCCGGCAGCGCCGCCGCCGCTGCGCCTGCGTACCTACGGCATCCCCGGCGCTGATGTGGCCGTCATGGGGCGCCCGCGTCCCGAGGCCTCGATCCAGTTCACCGATCAGCGGCGCCGGACGCGCAAGGTGCTCGTGCTCGACGGCGACGTGCCGGTGGCCGCCGCGCTGGTCGGCGATGTGGGAGCCGCGGCCGCCCTGGCCCGGGCCATAGCCCGGCCGACGGCGCCGGCTCCGCAGTCGCCGGCCGCGCTTCTCACATCGGGGGCGGGGCGCGGTGCGGGCGGTTTCGACGGTACGTAACACGACTGAAGCGGACGGGTAACGGCGGCGCGGGAGTCTTTCAGCATGAGCCCCTCGCAGCGCACCGTTCTGGTCGTCGGTCACGGCATGGTCGCCCACCGCTTCGTCTCCAGCCTGCTGGAGCACGGGCACCCGGCGCCCTCCGTCACCGTCTTCGGAGCCGAGGACCGGCCCGCCTACGACCGCGTCCGCCTCTCCTCGTGGTTCGACGACCGCGATCACAGGTCCTTGCACCTGGATCCGTATCCGGACGGCGCGGTCGAGGTCGTCACCGGCGTCGCCGTGGCGGCCATAGACCGGGAGGCGCAGACCGTCACCACCGCCGACGGCAGCGTGCGCAGCTACGACACGCTGGTGCTGGCGACCGGCTCGCGGCCGTTCGTGCCGCCGGTGGAGAACCACCAGGCGCCGGGCTGCTTCGTCTACCGCACTCTGGACGACGTCGAGGCCATCGCCGCGTACGCCGCCGAGCACGGCCGCACGTCCGGCGTGGTGGTCGGCGGCGGACTGCTCGGGCTGGAGGCCGCCAAGGCGCTGACCAGTCTGGGGCTGAAGACCACGGTCGTGGAGTTCGCGCCGCGCCTGATGCCGCTCCAAGTGGACGACGGCGGCGCGGCGGCGTTGCAAGGACGTATCTCAGAACTCGGAGTCACGCTGCACACCGGCACGCGCCTGGACAAGGTCCTGGTCGACGAAAACGGTGTCGCGACGGCCGTTCAGGCCATCTGCGGCGAGACCACCGAGACCATCGACGCCGACCTGGTCGTCTTCGCCGCCGGCGTCCGCCCCGAGGACAGTCTGGCGCGCAGTTCGGGTCTGGACGTCGGCGAGCGCGGCGGCATCGTCGTGGACCGGCTCTGCCGCACCTCCGACGAGCGCGTCTACGCGATCGGCGAGTGCGCCCTGGCCGCCGACGGCCGCGTCTACGGCCTGGTCGCGCCGGGGTATCAGATGGCTGAGGCAGCCGCCGCGCACATCGCCAAGGAGGTCGAGGACCGCGCCTTCACCGGCGCCGACACCTCCACCAAGCTCAAGCTGCTCGGCGTGGAGGTCGCCAGCTTCGGCGACGCGTTCGGTACCGAGGACGGCGCGATGTCCGCCACCTACAGCGATTCGCGCCGACAGGTCTACCGCAAGCTCACCATCGCCCAGGACGGCCGGCTTCTCGGCGGCATCCTGGTCGGCGACGCCGGGGACTACGGCACGCTGCGCGCCCTCGTCGGCGAGCAGCCGCCGGCCGCCCCCGAAGCGCTGCTGCTGCCGGCCGGGACCGCCGGATCCGCCGCGATCGGACCGTCCGCGCTGCCGGACGCCGCCGTGCTGTGTTCCTGCCACAACGTCACCAAGGGTGCGATCTGCACCGCCATCCACGACCTCGCCGAGCAGGGCGACGGCGAGGTGACGACCAAGCAGGTCGGCGTGTGCACCAAGGCCGGGACCGGATGCGGGTCCTGCGTCAGCTCCATCAAGACCCTGATCAAGGTCGAGGGCGCGGGCGGTAGCTCGGGGCTCTGCGAGCACTTCACGCAGACCCGCTCGGAGATCTACACCATCGTCCGCCGCGACCGCATCTCCACCTACGCCGAACTCCTGGCCAAGCACGGCACCGCCGCCAAGGAGGTGACCGACGGCTGCGACGTCTGCAAGCCCGCCGTCGGCTCGATCCTGGCCTCCCTCGGCGGCCTGCTCGCCGAGGGCGAGAGCAAGCCGCACGTCCTGGACGGCGGGCAGGCCGCGCTCCAGGACACCAACGACCACGTCTTGGCGAACCTGCAGCGCAACGGCTCCTACTCGGTCGTGCCGCGCATCCCGGGCGGCGAGATCACGCCGGACAAGCTCATCGTCATCGGCGAGGTGGCGCGCGACTTCGGCCTCTACACGAAGATCACCGGCGGCCAGCGCATCGACCTGTTCGGCGCGACGATGGCCGACTTGCCGAAGATCTGGCAGCGCCTGGTCGACGCCGGCTTCGAATCAGGGCACGCATACGGCAAGGCGCTGCGGACCGTGAAGTCGTGCGTGGGCTCCACCTGGTGCCGCTACGGCGTGCAGGACTCGGTGAAGATGGCCATCGACCTGGAGCTGCGCTACCGCGGTCTGCGGGCGCCGCACAAGATCAAGATGGCGGTGTCCGGCTGCGCGCGGGAGTGCGCCGAGGCGCAGTCCAAGGACGTCGGCGTCATCGCCACCGAGCGCGGCTGGAACCTGTACGTCGGCGGCAACGGCGGCGCCCGGCCGCGGCACGCCGACCTGCTCGCCACCGACCTCGACGACGAGACGCTGATCCGCACCATCGACCGCTTCCTGGCGCTGTACATCGCCGAGGCCGACCGGCTGGAGCGGACCGCGACGTGGGTCGAGCGCTACGAAGGCGGCCTGGAGCGGCTTCGCAGCGTCCTGATGGACGACGTGGAGGACCGCGGCGTGGAGCTGGAGGCGCTGATCGCCGCGCACGTCGAGGCCTACACCGACGAATGGCGCGCGGTGCTGGACGACCCGGTGAAGCTGGCCCGCTTCGCCACGTTCGTCAACGCGCCGGAGGCGCCGGACCCGACCGTCGCGTTCGAACCCGAACGCGGCCAGATCAAGCCGTTGCTCACTCTTGGGAGGCGCTGATGACCACCGTGGAACTGACCCGCGAAGAAGTGCGGGCCGATGCCTGGACCGCCGTGTGCAAGTACACGGACCTGGAGCCCGGCCGCGGCGTCGCCGCCCTGGTCGCGGACGAGCCGGTGGCGGTGTTCCGGCTCAGCGACGGCTCGCTGTACGCGGTCGGCAACGTGGACCCCTTCTGCGGCGCCTCGGTCATCTCCCGCGGCATCACCGGCATGCGCGGCGACGGCACCGCGACCGTCGCCTCGCCGATGTACAAGGACGTCTTCGATCTGGCGACCGGGGTCGCGCTGGACACCCCGGAGGTCCGCCTGCCGGTCTTCGCGGTGCGCCGCCACCGGGGCGTGGTGTGGGTCGCCCCGGATGTCACATCGGAGGCGGGCCTGGATGCGGAACTCCTCACCGAGGCGACTCTGGCGGCTTGAACAGGCGAAACAGGACATTCATAGGTTACGGGTATGTCAGTAATCACTACCGAACAGACCCTGTCGGACAAGGCTCTGCTGGACGCCTGGAACCCTGAGGACGAGGAGCTCTGGGCAGTCGGCGCCCGCCGCATCGCCCGCCGCAACCTCGCGCTGTCGATCCTGTCCGAGCACATCGGCTTCTCGGTGTGGTCGCTGTGGTCGGTGCTGGTGCTGTTCCTCGGCCCGGGCTATCACGTCGACGCCGCCGGGAAGTTCCTGCTCACCTCGGTGCCCACGCTGGTGGGCTCGGTGCTGCGGCTGCCGTACAGCTTCGCCGTCACCCGCTTCGGGGGACGGAACTGGACGGTCTTCAGTGCCCTGATTCTCCTGATCCCCTGTGCCCTGGCGGCCTTCCTGGTCAAACCGGGGGTGTCGTACTCGACGCTGCTGGTGCTGGCGGCGATCACCGGCATCGGCGGCGGGAACTTCGCCTCCTCGATGACGAACATCAACGCCTTCTACCCCGACCGGCTCAAGGGCTGGGCGCTGGGGCTCAACGCCGGCGGCGGGAACGTCGGGGTCGCCGCCGTGCAGCTGGTCGGGCTGGCGGTGCTGGCCTGGAGCGGCAAGGGGCATCCGGGACTGGTCGCCGGGATCTACCTGCCGCTGATCGTGGTGGCCGCGGCGGGATCGGCGCTGTACATGGACAACCTGCCGAACCGGCGTGCGGAGAAGGGCGCGATCCGCCAGGTGGCCAAGCGCGGCACGACGTGGGCCGTGTCAGTGCTCTACATCGGGACCTTCGGGTCGTTCATCGGCTTCGGCTTCGCCTTCGGGCAGGTGTTGCAGGTGCAGTTCAAGAGCGAGTTCGCCACTCCCGTGGACGCCGCGTACCTGACCTTCCTCGGTCCGCTGCTCGGTTCGCTGTCGCGGCCGATCGGGGGACGGCTGGCCGACCGGCTCGGCGGGGCGCGGGTCACGCTGGTCACGTTCGCCTTGATGGCGGCGGGCGCGGGTGTCGTGCTGGCCGCGTCCCACGCCGGTTCGCTGCCGGCGTTCGTGACCGGGTTCGTGCTGCTGTTCGTGTTCAGCGGGATCGGCAACGGCTCGGTGTACAAGATGATCCCGGCGCTGTTCGCCGGGGAGGCCGACGCCGACGCCCGGCGGCTGAGCGGGGCGCTGATCGGGCTGGCCGGAGCCGTTGGGGCATTCGGGGGAGTGCTGGTCAACATGGCCTTCCGGCAGTCGTTCCTCAGTACGAAGAACGGGAACGCGGCGTACTGGACGTTCCTGCTGTTCTACGCGCTGTGTGCGGCGCTGACGTGGGCGGTGTTCATGCGTCGGGGGGCGGGTCGGACTCGCGGATGAGCTCCGGATCGCCTGGCAGCGCCGGCAGGTGGTCCGTCTCGTCGAAGACCAACAGCGTGCGGGTCGAGCGCACGCCTGGCATGTTCTGGATATGGGTGAAGACCAGGTCCCGCAGCGTCTTGTTGGAGGCGCTGCGGACCAGGAGCAGGACGTCGAAGTCGCCGCTGACCAGCGCGACGTGCTCGACCCAGGGCAGCGCGGCCAGGGTGTCGCGGATCTGCCGCCAGCTGTTCTGCTCGACCTTCATGGTCAGGTACGCCGAGGTGCTGAAGCCCACGCGCTCGGGGTCGACCTGGATCGTGAACCGCCGGATCACCCCCTCGTCGAGCAGGCGCTTGACCCGGGTGTAGACGTGCGCGCGGGAGACGTGGACCGCGGCGGCCAGGTCGCGCATCGACATCCGGCCGTCCTGCTGGAGCAGATGGACGATCCGTCGGTCGGTGTCGTCCAACGTGGACGGTTGGCTCATGTTGGCGGTGCTCATGACTCCGATTGTCTCCGATCTGGCGGGGTCACTGGTCAGCTGGTGTTCACCGAACAAAGAATCGGCATCACACAGCCATGCCACCGACACGTGTCAATGGAGACGACGTGACCGTTATAGCCGCGCCCGACAAGACCGGGTCGGGCTTCCCCCTGGGGTTCGACACGATCTTGGACCCCTCGCCCCTGCAGTACCTCGACGAGCACGGCGCGCTGTCCGGCGCGCTGCGCGACGACGTCCCCGAGCTGGACCCGAAGGAGCTGCTGGCGACCTGGCGCGCCATGGTGATCGGGCGGCGCTTCGACGTGCAGGCCACCACGATGGTCCGGCAGGGCCGGCTCGCGGTCTACCCGTCCTCCTTCGGCCAGGAGGCGTGCGAGATCGGCGCGATCCTGGCGCTGCGCCCCACCGACTGGTTCTTCCCGACCTACCGCGACTGCGTCTCGATGGTCACCCGCGGCATCGACCCGGTGCAGACCCTGACGCTGCTGCGCGGCGACTGGCACTGCGGCTACGACTCGCAGGTGTGGCGCACCGCCCCGCAGTGCACGCCGCTGGCCACCCAGGCGCCGCACGCCGCCGGGCTCGCTCTGGCCGCCAAGCTCGCCGGCGACGACACGGTCGCGCTGGCGTTCTGCGGCGACGGCGGGACCTCCGAGGGCGATTTCCACGAGGCGCTGAACTTCGCCGCGGTCTATCAGGCTCCTGCGATCTTCTTCGTGCAGAACAACCAGTACGCCATCTCCGTGCCGCTGGCCAAGCAGACGCACGCCGCGGCGCTCGCGCACAAGGCGGTCGGGTACGGCATGGCCGGCGTGCGGGTGGACGGCAACGACGTGATCGCGGTGCGCCGCGTGGTCGCCGAGGCCGCCGAGCGGGCCCGGCGCGGCCAGGGCCCGACGCTGATCGAGGCCGTCACCTACCGGATGCAGGCGCACACCAACGCCGACGACGCCACCCGGTACCGGGACGAATCAGAGGTCGAATACTGGAAGGTGCGCGACCCGCTGGCGCGGCTGGAGACCTACCTGAGGGCCGCCGGACTGCTGGGCGAGGACGTCGTCGCCGAGGCGAATCAGGCTGCTGAGGATCTGGCGAACGACATGCGGTCCCGGCTCGGCGAGGAGCCGGAGGTGGACCACCGCGACCTGTTCCGGCATGTCTACGCCGAGCCCACGCCGCAGTTGCTGGAGCAGGCCGCCGCGCTGCAGGCCGAGCTCGACGCCGAGGCCGACGCCGAGAGCGAGGCCGCGCGATGACCGCGACGCTGGACGGTGCGGCTCAGAGCACTGAGATCTCCCTGGCGCAGGCCGTGAACCGGGCGCTGCGCGATGCGATGACGGCCGATGAGAAGGTGGTCGTCTTCGGCGAGGACGTCGGCGTGCTCGGCGGCGTCTTCCGCGTCACCGACGGCCTGACCCGCGACTTCGGCGAGCAGCGCTGCTTCGACACACCGCTGGCCGAGGCGGGCATCATGGGCACCGCGATCGGCATGGCGATGTACGGCTTCCGGCCGGTGGTGGAGATGCAGTTCGACGCGTTCTCCTACCCGGCGTTCGAGCAGATCGCCTCGCACCTGGCCAAGATGCGCAACCGGACGCGCGGCGCCCTGCCGCTGCCGGTGGTCGTGCGCGTGCCCTACGGCGGCGGCATCGGCGGCGTGGAGCACCACTCGGACTCCTCCGAGGGCTACTTCGCCGCCACGCCGGGCCTGCACGTGGTGACCCCGGCGACGGTGTCGGACGCCTACACGCTGCTGCGCGCGGCGATCGAGTCCGACGACCCGGTGATCTTCATGGAGCCCAAGCGGCTCTACTGGTCCAAGGACCAGCTGTCCACCACCGGTCCGGCGATCGGCGAGGCGGCGGTACGGCGTCAGGGTGCTGATGCGACCCTGATCGCCTACGGCCCGACGGTGCAGACCGCCCTGGAGGCGGCCGAGGCCGGCGCCGCCGAGGGATACGACCTGGAGGTCGTGGACCTGCGCTCGATCGTGCCCTTCGACGACGCGACGGTGACCGCCTCGGTCCGCAAGACCGGCCGCGCGGTGGTGATCCACGAGGCCGCCGGCTTCGGCGGCACCGGCGCCGAGATCGCGGCCCGGGTCTCCGAGCGCTGCTTCCACTGGCTGGAGGCGCCGGTCCGCCGCGTGACCGGATTCGACATCCCCTACCCGCCGCCGAAGCTCGAACGGCACCACCTGCCCTCGGTGGACCGCGTCCTGGACGCGGTGGCCTCGCTGCAGTGGGAGGACCGGTGACGGCCCGCGTATTCCTGCTCCCGGACCTCGGGGAAGGACTGACCGAGGCCGAGATCATCGCCTGGCACGTCACGGTGGGCGAGCACGTCTCCGTCGACCAGGTGGTCTGCGAGGTCGAGACGGCGAAGGCGTCGGTCGAGGTGCCGTGTCCTTACGCCGGCGAGGTCGTTGAACTGCACGGGGCGGTCGGCGACGTCGTCGACGTCGGCAAGCCGCTGATCAGCATCGCGGCGGCGGTGGTTGCGGCGGCTGGTGGTGGTGCTGGTGGTGCTGGTAGCTCAGATAACAGGCCCCAAGGATTGAAGGCGGCGCCTGAGGAGCCGGCGGATCGGGCTCGGCTTGATGCTGCGGCTCGGAACGGGGCGAAGATCGGCTCCGGTGGTAGCGCTGGCAGCGGCTCAGGGAGCGGCTCCGGCAATGTGCTGGTGGGGTACGGGACCGCCGAGAGCGGAGGGGTCCGGCGACGGCGCGTGGTGAGCGGGTTCGGTGGGCACGGCGGCTCGCCTCGGGTGCATGGCGCGCCGGTTGCCGGGTCGGGCGATGGCGGCGCGGTGAGTAATGGTGCTGCGGGCAGTAGCGATGCTGAGGGCAATGGCTCGGCGGGTGCTGGTGCTGCGAGCAGCGGTGCGACTAGTGGTGCTGAGGGCCATGGCTCCGCGCATGGCACTGGTGCTGCGGGCAGTGGCTCGATGGGCAGCGGTGCGGCTCGCGATGGTTCAGCGGACAGTGCTGCGGCTCGCCACGTTTCAGCGGACAGTGCTGCGGCTCGTAATGGTTCAGCAGGCAGTGCTGCGGCTCGCAACGGTTCAGCGGGCGGTGGCTCCGCATCATCTCCGAGTGCTGCGAAGGCCGTGCCCGCGCTGAGCGGTGCGGCTGTGCAGGAGCGCTCTGGTGCGGCGCCTCGAATTGCGGTCGTGTCTCCTCTCGTGCGTCGGCTGGCGAAGGAGGGTGGGCTCGACCTGGCTTCCGTGCAGGGGACCGGGCCTGAGGGCTTGATCATGCGGCGGGATGTCGAGGCGGCGCTTGCTGCACCGGCTGCTGCTCCTGCGTCGCTGGCGCTGAGTTCGAGTGCTGGTATCGCCGAGCTCGAGCGCGTGCCGTTGCGTGGTCTGCGCAAGACGGTCGCGGAGAAGCTTTCTCGCTCTCGGCGTGAGATCCCGGATGCGACGACGTGGGTCGATGTCGATGCGACCGGCCTCATGGAGCTGCGTGCGGCGCTGAACAGGGACGCGTCGGCGCGCAAGATCAGTCTGCTGGCGGTGTTGGCGCGGATCTGTGTGGCGGGTCTGGCGCGGTATCCGGAGCTGAACGCGACGGTGGATGTGGAGCAGCAGGAGATCGTCCGCTACGCCGACGTGAACCTCGGCTTTGCGGCGCAGACAGATCGCGGCTTGGTCGTACCTGTCGTCCATGGTGCGCACCGGATGTCGACCGAGGAGCTGGCGGCCGAGTTCGAGCGGCTGACCGCTGCGGCTCGCGCCGGCTCGCTGCCGCTGTCCGACCTGACCGGCTCGACCTTCACCCTGAACAACTACGGCGTCTACGGCGTCGACGGCTCCACCCCGATCCTGAACCACCCCGAGGCGGCGATGCTCGGCGTGGGGCGCATCGTGAAGAAGCCGTGGGTGGTCGCCGACGAGCTGGCGATCCGCCAGGTCACGCAGCTGTCGTTCACCTTCGACCACCGCGTGTGCGACGGCGGCGTGGCCGGCGGCTTCCTACGCTACGTCGCAGACCTGGTCGAGGAGCCCGCACGGTTGTTGCGGAGTCTGTAAGGCTGACGGCTGACGGATACGGGGTCTGACAGAGAGAGTTCTGTCAGACCCCGCCCCGCAGCGTTGCCACGGCTTGCAGCGTCGCGTATCCGCGCCATTCCAGAGCGGCGGCGGGGGAAGAGGCGGGGAAAGTGACCTGCCATCCGCCGTCGGGCTGCTGCTGGGAGGCCAGGCGGTGCAGGTCGGCGGTGATCGCGGCCCGGTCGAAGAGCGAGCGGGACCGGGAGCCGGCGTACGCGCTGAAGTCCAGCAGGTGCAGCACCTCGCCTTCGGCCTCGGGCACGGAGGTCGGACTGTCGGGGACCACGAATCGTAGGACGCGGTCGAACAGCCGGTCGGCCCGGGAGTCGTGGTCGGCGACGGCGTCGAGGAAGAGGAACACGAACATCAGCTCGTAGGGGTGCGGAGCCTCCTCGATGCGATCGATCGAGTCCAGACAGAAGCTGGTGGCCTGGACCAGCCAGGGGTGCTCCGCGATGTCTTTGCGGTGCCGCGCGACTCTGTGGGCCTGGGCCGCGAGCTGCGCCGTCATCTGTAGCGACGATGTATGCGCGTCAGCGCCGGTCCAGTGCGGCGCGCAGCCCGCCGTGTCGGAGCACGGGAGGCCGAAGGGGATGCCGCCGTCGGCCATGGCGTGTCCGGCGAGCCAGTCGCAGATCTGCGTCGCGCGGTCACTGTCGTCGCCGATCGTCGCCAGCACCTCCAACGCGTGCATGGCGGCGACCGGCTGGCTCGTGGACGAACGCTGGTCCGGCTCCAGCCCCCATCCGTATCCGCCATCGGGGTTTCGATAGGCATCCAGCGCGGCCAAGACGCCCGCCGGGGAGCCTCCGTCAACCAGGAGATGCAAACGACGTCGTTCGATGACCCGGGCGTGCGTAGCGACGAAAGATACTGCGGCGCCCAGATCGATCTCCATGATGCACCAGTATGTCAGCTCGCTGAAAAGCCGCGATCACCAGCCGATTGGCGGTCGCCAGCCCGGCTACGACTGCTTCGCCGTCACCCGCGCGTTCCGCACCGTCACCGCGATCGTCAGTACGCCGAGCGCCGCGACCGCGAGCAGCAGGGTGCTGGGCGAGGCGACGTTCTTCAGTGCGGACAACAGGTATGGTGCTGCGAAGCCGAGGTAGGTGAAGGCTTGGAACACCGCGGTCATGCCCGCGAGGTCTTCCGGGGGAGCCAGCCGTTGGACCTCGGCGAGGCCGAAGACCAGCAGGATGCCGTAGCCGAAGCCCATGACGACCGCGACGACCAGCGTCAGCACTGCCTGCCAGGCGCCGAGGCTGTTCAGTGCGGCGACGCCAGCTTCGGCGAGGGTGCCGACGGTCACCAGCGCGAGGCCGAGGGTCAGTAGGCGCGGACGGGCGCGGTCCTGGCCTGCCGGGGAGGCGGCGACGCGGCGGGCGAATGGCTGGATCGCCACGCCGGACATCGCGGTCACCATGGCGGCCGTGCCGGCGAAGACCAGGGAGATCCCCTTGACGTGGCTCGCCGACAGGCCTGGGAGGTAGACCATGGCGATCGTCGCTGCGCCGAACACCCACGGCGCCATCGGCAGCACCACGCCGACGAAGCGCCGGTCGGAGAAGCCGCGCAGGCGCAGCAGGCCGCCGCCGAGGATGCCCGAGGGCCAGCGCTGCACGGTTTCCGGTGTGCCGGCAAGCAAAAACAGCGCTGCCGCGGCGAGAATCAGCTGTGGAATATAAGGGACCTCATACGCGGCGGGTCCCCACTGCACCAGTACGCCGGCGATCAGCGGGCCGATGCCGAAGCCGGCTGTCATCGCGATCGAGGCGCGCCGTGCGCCGGCGCCGGCGACCGCGTTCGTCGCCGACAGCTCCTTCACCCACGCGCTGCCCGCGCTGAAGGCCGCGCCGCTGGCGATGCCCATCAGCACGCGGCCGGTGGAGAGCCAGCCCAGGCCGTGCGAGCCGAGCATCAGCACCACGCCGGAGATCATTGACAGCAGCACCGCGAACGCCACGACCGGGCGGCGGCCGACGCGGTCCGACAGCGGGCCGGCGATCAGCAGTCCTGGGACCAGGCCGGCCGCGTACAGCCCGAAGATCGCCTCCGCGGCGGACGCCGAGACGCCCATCCGCTCCCGGTACAGCAGCACCATCGGCGCGAACTGGTTGGCACCCCAGCCGACCGCGGTCAGGGCGAGCGCGGCACGGGACCAGGTCTCCTTGTGTGTCCGCGGGGGTGTCGCCACCGCGGCTTTCTCCACATCTGTAAGGCTCACATGTCCGATGATCTCTTGCGTGCCGGGCGCTGCCCAGTGGCAGGAATGACATGAAGCGCTAATATATTGCCATGGTCGAAACGATGGAGAAGGTCGAGGACACCGGAGGGCGCGCGAGCCGGAACGGGGATGTGTGGCCGGCTGCGGAACCGGGTCGGAGGCCGCGCGACGCGGCGGACAAGGTGCGCAAGGCGCACAAGGCGGCGGGCAAGCACACGGTCGCCGTCGCCGTCACCGAGGGCGCGCCGATCTTCGAGATCTCGATCCCGGTCGAGGTCTTCGGCCGCATCCGGCCGGGCATGCCGGAACTCGGTTACGACGTCCGGATCTGCAACCCGGAATCAGGGCCCGTATCCTCCAGCGGCTTCACCGCGCTCGCCGGCGACAGCTACGCCGCGCTCCTCACCGCGGACACGGTCATCGTTCCTGCGGTCGGGGACATCTACACCGAACCGGCCGCGGACCTCGTCGCGGCGGTGCGCCAGGCGCACGCGAACGGTGCGCGCGTGGCGTCCCTGTGCTCCGGCGCCTTTGTCCTGGCCGCCGCCGGGCTGCTCGACGGCCGCCGTGCGACCACGCACTGGTATTACGCGCAGGAGTTCCGGAAGCGCTTCCCGGCTGTGGACCTCGATCCTGCGGTGCTCTACATCGACGACGGCGACGTGCTCACCAGCGCGGGTACGACTGCCGGGATCGACCTGTGCGTCGCCATCGTCGCCGCCGATCACGGTGCGGACGTCGCCAACACCCTGTCCCGGCGTTTGGTGGCGCCGACGCACCGCAGCGGCGGGCAGGCGCAGTATGTTGACACGCCCGCGCCATTGGCTCGGCGTGACAACCTCGGGCCGCTGCTGGACTGGATGCGGACGCACTTGGCGGAGACGTTGACTGTTGCCGATTTGGCCCGGCACGCGAACGTCGCCGAGCGGACTTTGATCCGCCGCTTCCACACCGCGGTCGGCACGACGCCCGGAAAATGGCTGACGGAGCAACGGGTTCTGCACGCGCGCCGGCTCCTGGAAACCACAGACCTGCCGGTAGATCGTGTCGCCTCGGCGGCCGGGCTCGGCGGCGCGGCGAATCTGCGGCACCACTTCACCGAGGTGGTCGGGGTGGCGCCCAGCGACTACCGGCGCGCCTTCCGGCAGCCAGGAGTCTGATTCGCACTGGTCACATCGGTGGTGTGGCGCCCTAAGGTGGGAGCGCAGCCCGTTGCGTGAGGAGGCTCCGTGACCACCAACCGAGGGTTCATCTGCGGGACGGCATTGGTCGAGGGCGAGTTCGACGCCTATAGCGAGGACGAGTTCTACGAGCGGCGTATCGGCAGCCGTGCGGCGATCGTGCCTCCGCCGCCGCCCGCACCGCTGTTCGGGGACCGGCCGTCGATGGAGCATTACGAGCGCGCGCTGCGGCACTTCACCGACCACCCCGACAGCGACGGCGCTCTCACGCATCTTCGAGACCTGACGGTACAAGGGCTGCGGGCCGGGACGCTGACCGCGCATGACCTGTTGTTCGAGGTGCGGCCGGCGGCGGTCGCGGTGGCGGTGCTGGCCGAGCCGGACGTCGCCGGGACCGGGGCGGTGCTGGCGGCGGTGATCCGTGCGGCGGTGGGGGAGCGGGCTTCGCGGTGGGCGTATCTGGTCGATCAGGTCGCGCTGTGGACCGGGTCGCTGTCCTCGTTGCTGGTCGGGCGGGACGATACCGGGATCGGCGATCATCTCAGCGTGCCGCCTTCGCCTCCGAACGTCTGGACCGGGCATTGGTGGCGTCCGGCGAACATCATGCTGGCTTTGGCGCCGTTGGAGGACGGACGGCGCTTCTTCACCGAGGCGATCGGGCGGACCGCGATCCGGCGGGCCGGTGCGGCGCAGGCGATGGCTGGGTGCATGCCGTTGTCGCGGGCGCTGGTCGAGCACACGTTGAGTCCGCGGGGGCGGTTGCGTGCGCGGGTGAATCTTGCGGGCAATGCTTTTACGCCTGATGTCGTGCTGGCGGAGTTGCTGAACCGGGCCGGGGAGCCGGCGATCGCCACGGCGGTGCGGGCGCATGATTTCGCTGACGGGGAGCTTCGGCATCAGGCGTTTCTCGCGGTTCGCGACCGGCCGGAGGCTGTGCGCAAGTCGTTGGGCGAGCTGTTGGAACACGGGCAGCGGCAGTTTCTGGATCTGTTGGCTGCCGTTCCGGATGACGACGCGACGTGGCTCCATACCCTGATAAAGCTGGCGGGGGAGGGGATGCGGCCTGATGCGCGGCGCGAGGCGTACAGCCGGCTGGCGGCGGTGTCAGGGCCCGAAGTCGTGTGGAGTCTGGAGTTGGCGCGGGTCGGATCCCTGGAGGCGATGGCGCCGGAGGTGCGGGCGTCGATGGCCGAGAGTTCGGCCGAGCCGTTGGCGGCAGCGGTGCGGGAGCGGCCGTTCCGGGACCCGGAGGCGACGATCAACGCCGCGGCCGCCGAGATGCGGCGGGAGGGGGCGTTGGACCGGCCGCTGCCTTGGCTAGGATCGGGCCAGGCGAAACGGGAGGCTTGATGCTGGAGCTCGATGGTCTGCGCAAACTCTACGGCGATCGCATCGCGCTGGACGGCGTGACGTTCTCGGTGCGTCCGGGCGAGTTGTACGGCTTCGTCGGCACCAACGGCGCCGGCAAGACCACCACGATGCGGATCACCCTCGGCGTCCTGGAACCCGACGCCGGCACCGTCCGCTTCCAGGGCAAGCCGGTCGACACCCCCACCCGCCGCCGCTTCGGCTACATGCCCGAGGAACGCGGCCTGTACCCCAAGATGCGCGTCGGCGACCAACTCCGCTACCTGGCCGAACTCCACGGCATGACCCGCCGCGACGCCGCCACCGCCACGAAGTACTGGATGGAACGCCTCTCCGTCGCCGAACGCGCCGAAGACCGCGTCGAGGCCCTCTCCCTGGGCAACCAGCAGCGCGTGCAACTAGCCGCGGCCCTCGTCCACCACCCGGCGGTCCTGGTACTCGACGAACCCTTCTCCGGCCTCGACCCGGTCGGCGTGGACAACCTCGCCGAGGTCCTGCGCGAAAGGGCAGCCGAGGGCGTGCCCGTGGTGTTCTCCAGCCACCAGCTGGAACTGGTCGAGCGCCTGTGCGACTCCATCGGCATCATCTACCGCGGCCGAATGGTCGCCACCGGAACCGTCGACGAGCTGCGCGCCTCCCGGGCCGAGCGAGGCCTGCGAGTGGGCACGGACGCGGCCGCGGGATGGGCCGACGGCCTGGCCGGCGTGGAGTCCGCGGAGTACGGGGCGAGGACGACGCTGATCCTCACCGCGGACGCCGACGACCAGGCGATTCTGGACGCCGCGCGGGCACTGGGACCGGTGCGGGAGTTCACGCCGCTGCGGCCGAGTCTGGCGGACTTGTTCCGGGAGGCGGTCGCCGATCACGACAGTGATGGTGATGGTGATGGCAATAGTGATGGCGATGGCGAGAGCGGCGGCAGGAGTGGCAACCAGGCGCGCACCGGCACCAAAGCCAGCGCGACCGGCGACCAGGCAAGCGCTGGCTCCCACAGCGTCGCCGCCAGCCTGACCAGCGACGAGGCAAGCGCCGGCTCCCGCAGCGACACTGCTGCCAGCCTGACTAGCGGCGAGGCCAGCGGCCATGCTGGCGCCGACGAGAGCAGCGGCACCGCCAACCTGATCGGCGGCCAGCGCGGTGATCAGGCAGGCGCTGATCCCGACAGTGCCGCCCCTACCGATCAGCAGGGAGCCTCCGCGTGAATCGCAGCGCTGTTCGGCTTGTCATGCGGCGGGAGTTTCGGGAGCGGGGGCGGGATCGGGGGTTCGCGGTCTCGGTGGGGATTTCGCTGCTGATCGTGGTGGTGGCGGTGGTGATTTCTTCGTTGGTTTCGAGTCACAACAAGACTCCGTCGTTCACGGTCGGGTTTGCTGGGCCTCGTGCGGCGGCTGAGCAGCAGATTGCTGAGCGGCAGGCGCCGGCTTATGAGATCAAGCTGACGTCGAGTCTGGTCACCGATTCTGCGGGTGGGCAGGCGCTGGTCAAGAGCGGGAAGATGGATGCGCTCGTTGATGGCGGGCAGATTTATGTGCAGGATTCCGTTGATCCGAAGTTGGCGCCGGTGCTCGCTGGGGCGAATCTGGCTTCGCAGGTGACGGATCTGGATCAGTTGCAGGGGCAGAGTACGGTCAAGTTGGCGCCGAAGGATCCTGATGCGGGGCAGCGGAAGACTGTGGCGCTGATTGCCGAGATCATGTTGTTCAGTCAGATGATCGCCTATTGCATGTGGGTCGCGACCGGGGTGGTGGAGGAGAAGGCCAGTCGGGTCATTGAGGTGCTGTTGTCGAGCACTTCGGCTCGGGTGTTGTTGACCGGGAAGATCATCGGGATCGGGGCGTTGGGGCTGTTGCAGTTGGCCGCTACTGCCGCGGTGGGGATCGGTGCGGGGTCGGCGACCGGGGCTTTGCATATGACCGGGCAGATTTGGCAGACCGTGGGGATCGTCGCGGTTTGGTTCGTGCTCGGGTACATCTTCTATGCCTCCGCTTATGCCGCTGTGGCGGCTCGGGTGTCGCGGCAGGAGGAGATGCAGACGGCGGTGCAGCCGTTGAACTTGCTGCTGATGGTGCCCTACTTTGCTGCGTTCGCGGCGCTGAGCAATCCGGATGCGGTGTGGGTGCGGGTGCTTTCTTTGGTGCCGCCGTTCTCGGTGCTGATCCAGCCGGTGCGGATTGCCGGGGGTGATGCCTCGTGGTGGGAGCCGGTGGTGGCGATCGGGTTGATGGCGGTGCTGACGGTCGGGATCGTCGGTGCGGGCGCCAGGGTGTATGAGAACTCTGTGTTGCGGTTCGGGTCCAAGGTCCCGATGCGGGTCGCCTGGACCGCCGGGAGGAGGGCGTAGCCGTGCCGAAGATTCGGGTGTTGTCGCTCAACACGCTCTACAAGGACAAGCCCAGGGTTCGGCTGCGCGCGCTGGCCGAGGTCTTGGCGGACTCCGACTACGACGTGGTCTGTCTTCAGGAGCTCTCGCTGCCGCCGAGCTTCGGGCTGATCCGTTCGCTGACGAAGACCTCGTTCCCGTACGCCGCCCACGGCACCAGGCTGCCGACGGTCGCCGGCGGGCTGCTGACGCTCTCGCGCGTCCCGCTGGTCGGGCACCGCTACCACGTTGTCGCCGCGCCGGCGAAGTGGCGGGCGGACGTGGTGATGCGCCGGGGCGTGCTGGTGGCCCGCTTCGCCGTCGACGGGGAGTTCTTCACCGTCACCAACACGCACCTGTCGCCGAACCACGAGACCGACTGGTCGCAGGCCGCGCCGTTCACCCGCGTCCAGCAGGCGGAGCTGGCGCGGATGGCGCAGGCGATCCGCCGCATCGACTCCGGCGAGCCGGTCATCGCCGTCGGGGACTTCAACGTCCCGCGCGACTCCTGGCTCTTCGAGGGCTTCCAGGCCGCCTCCGGGCTGCGGGACGCCTTCGACGGCGACGCCGCCACGACCTTCCGCCCGGTCCCCGGCTGGGACGGCGCCGCGCTGGACCAGATCCTGGTCTCGCCGGGCGTGCCCGCGAAAGCCGAAGTGGTGATGCAGGAGAAGGTGCGGATGGGCGACGGGCAGGACCGGTACCTGTCGGACCACTACGGCGTGGCTGCCACGATCGGGTGATGGGACGGGAGCGGCGGGAGCAGTAGGAGCGGCGAGAGCAGCAGGAGCAGCAGGAGCAGCGGGAACCCCTCCCGCCCCTACAGCCCCTACAACCGCCCCTACACCCGCCGCCCCTCCTCGGCCGGCACATAGCCGCCCAACCGCTCCCACGCGATGATGTGATCCACCGTCTGGTCCACCGACCCCTCGGACTTCACCATCAGCACGCCCTCCTCCGGCGTCGGCGGCTCCAGCGCCGCGAGCTGGCTGCCGAGCATGTCCGCGTGGAACATGTGCCCTCGGCGGTCGGTCAGGCGCTGGTGCAGCGTCTTCAGGTCGACGATCAGGTAGACCATGCGGACCTGGGGACGCTTGGCGCGCAGCAGGTCGCGGTAGGAGCGCTTGAGCGCCGAGCAGGCGATGACGGCGGCGCGGTCGGCGTCGGCGGCCCGGTCGATCCAGCGGCCGATCTCGGCCAGCCAGGGGAGGCGGTCGGCGTCGGTGAGGGGTTCGTGCGCGGCCATCTTGGCGATGTTCTCGCCCGGGTGGAAGGCGTCGCCGTCGGCCCAGTCCCAGCCCAGGCGGCCGGCCAGGGCGGCGCCGACGGTCGACTTGCCGGAGCCGGAGACGCCGGTGACGACCACGACCGGCGGCGCCGTCCCGGGGGTCGCCGCCGTCCGGTCAGAGGTCGGTCGCTCCATGGTTCCAGCCTGGCACCGCCGAGGTCGGGGTGCTCGCCGACGAGTCCGGACGGGCCATTCGAGGGAGGTCCGGACCAGGCGGGAATAAAACCCCTTCGACCGGAAGCTCGAGCCGGTATGAGCAACGATGAACGTCAATCCTGGAACGAAGAGGTCATCAAGGAGTTCCGGGCCAACGCCGGCAGCGTCGAGCAGTTCGGTGGCAAGGGCTTGGTCCTGTTGCACCACACCGGAGCGAAGTCCGGCGCGGCCTACGTCACCCCGCTCGCCGGGTTCGCGCAGGACGGCGGCAGCTGGGTGATCGTGGCGTCCAACGCCGGCCGGGACAACCACCCGGCGTGGTTCCACAACCTGCGGGCGAACCCCGACATCGCCCTCGAGGTACCGGGCGAGGAGGCCGTGCGCACCGTGAAGGTGTCCGCGCGCGTCGCCGCTGAGGACGAGCGGGACGCGCTGTACGCCGACGTGGTCGCCAAGGCGCCGCAGTTCGACGAGTACCAGAAAGGCACGTCCCGCAAGATCCCGATCGTCGTCCTCGAGCCGGCTGCCTAACCCCGCTCTCCGCGAAGCCGCCGCGCGATGTGCGGCGGCAACTCATATGGCCGCTCCTTCGGCAGGTGCTGCGCTGCGCGGTCCTTGCGGCCCTCCTTGAGCAGGTCGGCCATCTTGCGCACCGTCGGCGTGATGTCGCGGATCTCGGTGGTCCAGGCGTTGACGTAGTCGGCGACGACGTGGCGGCTCAGCCCGACCTGGATCGAGCGGGCGTCCAGGACCGCGCCGGACAGCGTGCGCTCCGGGTCCCACTGGACGTGGACCCTCGCGTGCTTCATCTGCTGTTCCCAGTCCGCGTGGTCGGCGTGCACGCCGCGCTTGTAACCGGTCAGCACCGCCTGCGACAGCGCGTTCTCCCAGCCCTCGCGGGTGATCCGGACGGCCAGCACGTGCTCCTGCCCCGGCTTGCGGGCCCAGTTGCTGCGCCCCATCATCCACAGGAACGACGGCTTGATCCAGGTCATCCGCTGCAGCGAGAAGGGCTCGACGAAGCGCTGCGCGCGCACCGCCGGCTCGGCGATCTGCGCACGATAGGCCTGATAGACCACGATCGTTTCGCGGTCGTAGTCCGCGCGCACCTGGTGCAGCGGAAGGTTGTTTTCGTTGCCCATGAAGGCTTCCCCGTTCTGTTCCTACCTCGGGGAAGTCTCGCGCACCGAACCCGGCGGGCGCGCCTGATTTTCAGAGCTCGGATATCAAGGCTCAGCGCTGGTGCCGGTTCTCCCGCCACCACACGTAGGGGTTGTCGCTGCCGCGTCCGCCGCGGTGCACGACGATCTTGCCGAACGTGGACTTGCCGGTGATCCGGATCAGCGGTCCGTCCTCGGCGCCCTCCGGCGCGCTGCCGGTGACCGAGCGCTTGCCGAACAGCGCGCCGCCCTCGTCGACCACGCGCGCGTTCTCCGGGACCGTGATGATCGCCTTGCCGCAGAAGGCGTTGACGTCCAGGGTGATCTCGCGGCCCGGCAGCACGGCGTCGGCCAGGTTCACGATCAGCGCCCCGAAGCGCGCGGTGGCCACGGTGTGCCGCCCGGCGACCCAGCGGCCGGAGCGGATCACCTTGCTGAAGGTCGCGCTCAGCTCCTGGCGTTCCACCGCCGCGAGCGGGCCGGTGGCCGGTGCTTTGCGCATGTCGTCGGGCAGGTCGGCGGTGAGCGGGACCAGCTCGGCGCGGGTCGTGGCGGAGTACGCCGCATCGATGCGCTCGGCCAGTTCGGCGCTGGTCAGCCGGCCCTGGGCCAGCGCTTCGGCGAGGACCGCCGCCACCTCGTCGCGCTCGGCGTCGGAGGCGCGGACCTGGACGCCGCCGCCCGGGGCGACAGCCGGAGCCTCCGGAACCTCCGAAACCTCTGCGGCATCGGGCACGATGACCGGCACGAACCGGCTCTCTTCGGGCGCGGAAGTCATGCGGTCAGTGTAGCCGGAAACCATCCCGAACGCGATATGTCGCGTTGACCGTCCCGGGCGCCGTTCGATCGGCCAACTGTGGACCAACGACGAATGAAAGCCGTCGCTATCAGCGGGTTCTGTGCCCTGACAGGCCTTGTCCGGACCCTTATTCGCCTGGACAATACCGTCGCCACTTCCCCGCCGTTCCCCACATCCCCCACTCAGGGAGCACCAATGATCAGACGGAAACGTTGGATCGCGGGCGCCGCGTTCCTCGCCCTCATCGCGGGCGGGAGCATCGGAGCCGCACAGGGGCTGCAGAGTACGAGGCCGTCATCCGGCCCCGGCTCGTGCACCCTCATCGGCTGGAACCCGAGCACCGACCCGACGAACGCCAAGAACCTGCCGGTCGGCCAGCGGCCCCAGTCCTACCGGCCCGACAACTTCGACTGCTCCAGCGCCAAGTTCGCCGCGCTCGGCTCGGAGTTCACGAAGTTCCCGCAGCCGCACGACTTCTCGGTGAACAACCGCATCACCTACGAGCCCGCCGCCGCCGGCAAGCCGGCCACGGCGATCCAGCAGCCGGTGGCGGCGGTGAACCCGCTGACGCCGTACTTCCCGCCGTTCCAGCACTTCGTCATCGTCTACCGCGAGAACCACACGTTCGACGACTACCTCGGCGACTGCGCCACCACCATCTCGGCCTCCTGCAACGGCAAGGTGCAGAGCACCAACCACATCAGCTCGGTGCCGGACCTGCACAGCCTGGCCAAGACCTACGCGCTGTCGGACTCCTACAGCACGGGCACGCAGCCGCCCTCCGGTCCCAACCACTGGTGGCTGTTCTCGGCCCAGTCGCAGTCCAGCTCCCAGCAGCAGACCTACCCCTCCACCGGGACGGAGTTCGACCGCTTCCTGAGCAACACCAACGGTCCCACCAACGAGGGCACCAACGCCTGCACGGCGCCGACCGGCAACGGCAGCGGCTCCAGCCCGTACACGTTCGTCATGAACGGCGACTTCTACTGGATGCTCAGCAGCGGCTCGGGCTACTGGAAGAACCCCGCCGACGGCAAGACCGAGGTCCTGCCCCCCAACCGCCCGGGCACGAGCATCCCGGAGGAGCTGCACTACAACGAGTACACCTGCTCCAACCAGAGCCTTCCGGACAGCACCATCGCCAACGACTACATCAACTTCGTCAACACCAACGGCCTGCCGGTCTACAGCTACGTCGAGCTGTTCAACGACCACCCGGGCACCTACCAGGACATCCCGGGCAACGACACCGCGACCAACAACGTGGTCAACGCGATCGAGAACAACGCGACGTACAAGAACAACACCCTGATCATCGTCACCGAGGACGACACCCAGAACGGCAACAACGGCACCGACCACGTCAGCAACACCTACCGGGTCCCGCTGGTCGTCATCGGCCCGTCGCAGTACGTCAAGCAGGGGTATGTCAGCCACGTCGCGTACACGACCAACAACGTGATCGCGGCGATGGAACGGACGATGCAGAACGTCAAGGCCGGCATCATCGACCCCAACGACAACATCGGGCTGAACACCTTCCCGATGACCACCAACGACCAGGCCGCGCTCGGCGACCCGCTGGAGGACTTCTGGGTCCAGGGCTCGACCCCGCTGTCCGCCTCGGCCACGGCCTCCCCGACCACCGGCAACGCACCGCTCGCGGTGAACTTCACCGGCTCGGCGACCGGCGGCACGGCGCCGTACAAGTACAGCTGGAACTTCGGTGACGGCGCGACGAGCACCACGCAGAGCCCCAGCCACACCTACAGCTCCGCGGGCAGCTACACCGCGACGCTGACGGTCACCGACACCTCCTCCCCGGTCAAGACGGCGACCTCCCAGGTCGCGGTGAACGTCAGCTCGGTCGGCAGCCCGCTGGCGGCCTCGGCGGCGGGCACTCCGACCTCCGGACAGATCCCCTTGGCCGTGAACTTCACGGGAACGGCGACAGGAGGCACTCCCGCTTACCACTACAGCTGGAACTTCGGTGACGGCTCCGCGACGAGCACGGCGCAGAACCCGAGCCACAGCTACACCGCCGCCGGGACGTACACGGCGACCTTGACGGTGACCGACAGCGCCTCCCCGGTGAACACGGCCACGTCGACGGTCAGCGTCACGGCGTCGCCGATCATGGGCACGCCGCCCAGCGCGCCACAGAACCTCACCGCGGCAGCGGGTACCAACCAGGTGACGCTGAACTGGCAGGCGCCGGCGAGCAGCGGCGGTGAGAACATCACCAAGTACAGCGTCTACCGCGGCACGTCCAGCGGCACGGAATCGCTGGTGACCTCCGGCGGCTGCAGCGGCGTGAGCGGCAGCACTTTGACGTGCACGGATACTGGGCTAACCAGTGGTGTTGACTACTACTACCGCGTCACCGCGTCGAACCCCATCGGCGAGGGCGGGCAGAGCAACGAGGTCACCGCCACGCCGACCGGCAGCACCGGATGCACCGCCGGGCAGCTGCTGGGCAACCCGGGCTTCGAGAACGGCGCGTCCAACCCGGCGCCGTGGGCGATCACCTCGACGCACACCCCGCTCTCGGTGATCAACAGCAGCAGCTCCGAGCCGCCGCACGGCGGGACCTACGACGCGTGGATCGACGGCTGGGGCAAGGCGACCACGGACACGTTGGCCCAGACGGTGACGCTGCCGTCGGGGTGCACGACCGAGAAACTCAACTTCTATATGCACATCGACACCGCGGAGACCACGACCACCACCAAGTACGACACGCTCAAGGTGCAGGTCCTCAACCCGGCGGGCACCGTGCTGGGAACCCTGTACACGTACTCGAATCTGAACGCCAACACCGGATATTCGCTGCACTCGCTCAGCCTGGCGTCCTACGCCGGGCAGACGGTGACGCTGAAGTTCACCGGCGTTGAGGACGCCGAGTACCAGACCTCGTTCGTCGTCGACGACGCCACGGTCAATGTGAGCTGATCGACCAACGTGAGCTGATTTCCTTCAGCGAACGGGGAACCGGCCGGGTGCGAAACGCACCCGGCCGGTTCTGTGCATCTGGGATCAGTGCGCGGAGACCAGATCGACGTTGCCGTCGAACTGCCACAGCGGGTTCGACACGGTCTTGCCGCCGGTGACGATCAGGAAGTAGCCGTTGACCTCCTGCGGTCCGTCGCCGTCGGCGATGTAGCGGCCGTTGGCGGTGACGTCGAGCTGGTAGACGGCCTGAGCGGTGATGTTGTCGCCCGGGACGCTCCAGGAGACCGTGCAGCGCCAGTCGGTCCCCGGACCCTCCTGCTTGCCGAGCCCTTCGCTCTTGAGGCAGGTGGCGGCGCTGTGCAGCTGTGCCTCGGTGAGCGGCGGACGGCGCATCTGCTGCTCCTGCAGCCGGTAGAGGTGCGCGAAGGCGGTGGCGACCGACTGCTGGATCTTGTTCTGGTCGATGCCCGATCCGCCGGCGCCGGGCGTCACGGCCGCCACCACGCCGACGCTCGCGGCCAGGACGGCGGCCAGCGGCAGGACGCCGATCGTCAGGACCCTGCGTCCGGCGCCGTCGTTGGTCAGGTTGGTGAAGTCCCGGCGCAGGAAGAGCAGATAGGCCAGCACGGTCGCGGCCACGGCCCACACCACGCTGACGACGATGCCGATCAGCAGCGGCTTGAGCTGCTCGGGGTCGGCGAACAGACCGTTCCAGGAGATGAAGGCGTAGCCGGGCAGCGCGAGCCGGACGGCGACCGGCAGCGGCAGCATCTGCGCGGTCTGCATGCCCAGCGCGACGATCATCGGCAGCAGCAGGCCCATCGGCGAGCGGCCCAGCGCGATCGAGCCGAGCAGCCCGATGGCGGCCAGGGCGAGCGTCGGCGCCAGGACGGCGGTCCAGGCGAGCAGGACCTGGACGCCGGCGTCGCCGCCGGACAGGCTGTGGCCGTCGAGCCCGACCAGCGGGTTGTTCCCCTCGGCGAGCAGACCGCCGAGCATGCTGGAGAAGGCGAGCCCCGCGACCAGCAGCAGGATCACGGTGAGGCTGGCGACCGCCTTGGCCGCGAAGATGCGGCGGTGCGAGCGGATGGCGATGAGCAGGTGGCGCCAGGTACCGAGGCGGTCCTCGGAGGCGAAGACGTCGCCGGCCACCACGGAGGTGATCAGCGGCAGTCCCCACGTGCCGCAGAAGCCCAGCGCCACCAGGGATCCGGCCCAGCCGGTGGCGTGCATCCAGCGGCCGAACAGGGTGTCCGAGGGCAGGGTGCTCTGCTGGTCGATGGCGAAGACCAGCAGCCCCGGGCCGAACCAGCACAGCAGGATCAGGAGGCGTACCCGCCAGGCGGAGAACTGCTTGGTCAGCTCGAAGCGCAGGACGCGGGACACCGGGACCGGGCGGGCGGCCGGGGTCTGGGCTTCGGCCTCGGGCCCGGAGGTGTCCGTGGCGGTCGCGGTCATCGGGCGGCCTCCTGCGGCTGGTCGGTGCTCGGTTTCACGGCGGTATCAGTGGGCTGACCAGGGATCGGGTCAGCGCTCTGGCCGGCGCTCGGTTTCACGGCGGCATCAGAATGCTGATCCGGGCTTCGGCCGGCGCTCTGGCCGGACGCCGGGACCGATGCCTCGCCGTCGGTCTGCTCGGTGAGCGCCAGGAACGCCGCCTCCAGCGGCGAGACGACCGGCGCCAGCTCGCGCAGCGCGATGTCCGCGCGCACGATCCGGGCCACGAGCTCGTCCATGGCCGCCACCTTGCCGCGGACCACGATCGCCTCGGCGTCGGCGCGCGCGACGGCGTCGGAGCCCTCGACGATGTGGATGCCGGGCATCCCGTCGGCGACGGTGCGCGCGTCGGCGGCGTTCGAGACGCGCAGCCGGTAGTCCAGTTCGCGGTTCTCGTCGGAGAGCTTGTGCAGCGGGCCGGAGAAGACCACGCGTCCGGTGGACAGGATGGTGACCTCCGAGCACAGGGCTTCCAGGTCGTCCATGCGGTGGCTGGACAGGATGACCGTGGCGCCGCCCGCGACCAGGCGGTTCAGGACGCCGTGGACGTGCTTCTTGCCCGCCGGGTCCAGACCGTTGGCGGGCTCGTCCAGGACCAGCAGCCGCGGCTTGGTCAGCAGCGCGGCGGCCAGTCCCAGCCGCTGGCGCATGCCCAGGGAGAAGCCGCGCACCTTGTCGTCGGCGACCTCGGTCAGCCCGACCTCGTGCAGCGCTTCGTCGACGCCGGTGCTCGGCGCGTCCCGGTGCCGCAGCGCGACGAGCGCGGCGAGGTTCTGCTTGGCGGTGAGCGTCGGGTACAAGCCCGGACCGTCCACGAACCCTGAGACCCCGTCCGGAGCCGCCAGCGTGCGCCCCACCGGAGCGCCGAAGATCTCCAAAGTCCCCTGGTCCGCGACGGCGAGGCCCAGCAGCAGGCCGAGCAGCGTGGTCTTGCCCGCGCCGTTCGGGCCGACCAAGCCGTGGATCTGCCCTCGCGCGATGCTCACATCGACGTGATCGAGCGCGACGACGTCACCGAATGTCTTCGTGATGCCGCTGCCCCGCACCGCGACGCTGGTATCCATCCGCTCCTCCCTCTGCCGGACCCGCACCTGATTCCGGAGGAACCTACCCCTGGTACTTGGCGCTCACCCGCGAAACGGCTGAATGGGGAGGGAACGCCAGGGGGCGGCGGGGTGTCGGAGGGGAAGTCGCGATGCTGCTGCCGGTGCGGGGTCTATCAGCGGGCTGACTCGCCGCGCCTGGGTCTGCCGTTACCCCTGCGCCGGAGCCGGCACGATCGCGTCGATCTCCGCGAGCTGCTCGGCGGTCGGCTCCCAGTCGCCGGCGGCGGCGTTGGCCTGCACCTGCTCCGGGGACATGGCGCCGGAGATCACCGAGGCGCAGCCGGGCTGCGCGGCCAGCGCGGCGATGCCGACGTCCAGGAGGCTGCGGCCGTTCTTCTCGGCCCAGGTGATCAATGCCTCGACCTTGTCCAGACGGTCCTCGGTGACCCACTGGGGACGCCCGGCCAGGCGCGCGTCGGACGGGATGCCGGTCTCGCGGCGGACCTTGCCGGTCAGCAGGCCGTTGGCCAGCGGGAAGTAGGGCAGGACGCCGAGGCCGAAGTGGCGGGCGGCCGGGACGACCTCGGTCTCGGCGTCGCGGACCAGGAGCGACCAGTGGTTCTGCGCCGAGATGAAGGGCGTGGCGTTCAGCTGCTCGGCGACATAGTGCGCCTCGGCGATCTGCCAGCCGGCGAAGTTGGAGTTGCCCAGGTAGCGGACTTTGCCCTCGCGGACCAGATCGTCCAGGGCGGCGATGGTCTCGGCGATCGGGGTCGCCGGGTCCGGGGTGTGCAGCTGGTACAGGTCGATGTAGTCGGTGCGCAGGCGCTGGAGCGAGGCCTCCACGGCGCGGCGGATGTAGGCCCGGCCGCCCTTGGCGCCGGCCGCCGGCGGGTAGCCCATGTCAAAGCCCTGATGTCCGAACTTGGTGGCCAGGACCACCTGGTCCCGGCGGCCTTGCAGGACCTCGCCGAGGAAGGTCTCGGACTTGGACTGGCCGTACATGTCGGCGGTGTCCAGCAGCGTGATGCCGGCGTCGATCGCGGCGTCCACGACGCGGCGGGTGCCGGCCACGTCCAGGCGGCCGCCGAAGTTGTTGCAGCCCAGACCGACGACGGAGACGAGCAGACCGGAATTGCCGAGGTGACGATAGCGCATACCGGCGATCCTAGTCGGCGTTCCTCAGCCGTTCAGAAACTCCACCGGGACCATGACCAGCCGCGACCGGACGAACTCGCCGAGTCCCTTGGCCTGCGGATCGGCGCGCGTCGAGGACGCCATGCCCTCCCCGAGCATGCCGTAGACGACGAAGTTCAGCGCCCGCAGGTTCGCCAGCTCGAAGCGCTCCACGCGCAGGTCGCAGGACTCCGGGACCAGCTTCTGGAAGGTGTCGACGTCCAGGGTCTCGCGCAGCCAGGCGAAGGCGCGGTCGGTGCGGGTCCACAGCCCGACGTTCGCGGTGCCGCCCTTGTCACCCGAACGGGCGCCGCAGACCAGGCCCAGCGGAGCGAGCCGCTTCATTCCGTCAGAGAAGAACGGCTCGGGCGGACGCGGCGCGCCCAGGTGCAGCGGCGTCCCCATCGGCCGGCGGCAGGGTCGGACCTCGACGCGCTCACCGCTGGGCAGCACCGCGATGTGGTCGACGTGCCGGTCCTGGATCAGGGTCGGCCAGTAGACGCCGTACTCGACCTCCCGCGTGGGCGGCGCGGTGGGGTGGAACCCGGAGTAGCCCGCCAGCGCCAGGCTGGTCACGGCGCTGGTGAAGGCCTGCCCGACCTTGTCCGGGTCGGGATCCTTGACCGTGATGTGCAGGTAGGCGGTGGCTTCCTCGTCGGTGCGCGCCTGCTCGGCGGGCTTGTCGCTGCGCTGGAGCCGGACGTCCGCCGAGGCGAAGCGGCCGCGACCGCCGAGCGTGTCGAAGATCTGCGCCTCGGCCAGCATCGCCTTGGCCTCTATGTCCAAACCGGTGATGCCGAGGATGACGTGGTTCCGGAAGCCGCCGCGGAAGTTGAAGCCGACCTTGAGCTTGTGCGGGCCGGTCATGCCCTTGGCGCCGCGCATCTCCACCCGGTCCGGCGCCTGCTGGGTCAGCCGGATGGTGTCGAAGTGCGCGGTGACGTCAGGGTTCGTATAAGCCGCACCCTCGATCTCGTAGACGAGCTGGGCGGTGACCGTGCCGACCGAGACCACGCCGCCGGTTCCCGGATGCTTGGTGATCACCGCGGAGCCGTCGTGGGCGACCTCGGCGATCGGGAAGCCGGGGACGCGGGTGTCGGGCAGTTCGTCCAGGAAGGAGTAGTTGCCGCCGGTGCACTGCGGGCCGCATTCGATCACGTGCCCGGCGGCGACCGCGCCGGCCAGGGCGTCCCAGTCCTCGCCGGACCAGCCGTGCCACCAAGCGGCCGGGCCCACGACGAGAGAGGCGTCGGTGACCCGGCCGCAGACGACGATGTCCGCGCCGCCGGCTAACGCCGCCGCGATGCCCCAAGCGCCCAGGTAGGCGTGGGCGGTGACCGGTTCGGCGGCGTCGGAGAACGGCTCGCCGGTGTCCGTGTTCTCGAAGGGGACCTTCTTCGCGCGCAGCTCGGCCACGCGCGGCAGCAGGTCGTCGCCCTCGATGTGGGCGACCTTCAGGCGCAGGCCCAGATGCGCGATGAGGGCCCTGAGATCGTCGGCGAGCCGGGCCGGCTCCAGGCCGCCGGCGTTGGTGACGACCTTGATCCCCTTCTCCTGGCAGGAAGCCAGGACCTGGTTCATCTGCGCCAGGAAGGAGCGCGCATAGCCCGGGCCGCCGCGCTCGCGGGCCTTGACCAGCAGCAGCGGGGTGAGCTCGGCGAGGTAGTCGCCGGTGAGCACGTCGATCGGACCGCCGTCCACCATCTCCCTGGCCGCGGACAGGCGATCGCCGTAGAACCCGGACGAATTCGCGATGCGTACCGGGCGGCGTGGCAGGACCTGGGTGTTCACTTCACGACTCCTCGCAGTGTGAACCGAGCTCTCCCCGTGACTTTACTCGCGGGGTGCCCCCTGGCGGGCCAGTAGCGCGCAGGATTTCCTATAACGAGGTCGAGGGAATTCCGGTCGTACCGGATCGTCATAGGGCCCTGATGAGGCCGAGTCCTCCTGAATGAGGACGCCGTCATCCTCCAGGAGGTCACTCGCCAGGCTGATTACCTTGAGCTGCTCGCGACATATCGTCGCGCTATGACTGTCGACGAGCTGACGCCGCAGGAGATCGCGGCGGCTTTGGCGGCCCGCAAGGAGCTGGGCCCGGATTACGAGCAGGAGATCGCGGCGTCGCTGGCGGACCGGATGCAGCGCCGCATCGACTCGGAGGTGCTGGCGCGCACCGGCGGCGCCGGCGCGGCGTCGGAGGTCCCCAGGCGCCGCGACGAGTCAGACCTCGCCGACGCGGTGACCGCCCGCTGGACCGCGCTCGGCTCGCTGGCCGCCGGCACCGCGGTGACCGTCACCAGCGGCGGTCCGCACTCCACGCCGGCGGTCGTGCCGATGGCGTGGATCGCGATCATGGTGATCAACGTGGCGGTGAACGTCGGGCGGCGCAAGCGGCGAAGCCGGGGGTAGCGCGGGCGCGGGCTGGCAGGATGGCGCCATGGAACGAGTGCTTGGCATCGGCGGGTACTTCCTGCGCGCCGCCGACCCGACCGCCCTGGCCGCCTGGTACCGCGACGCCCTCGGGCTGGACACCGACGAGCACGGCCAGTGGCAGCAGGAGGCGGGACCGTCGGTGTTCGCGCCGTTCGCGGCCGATACCGGCTACTTCGGCTCCCGCGCGCAGCAGACGATGCTGAACTTCCGGGTCCGCGACCTCGACGCGATGCTGCGGCAGCTGCGCGAGAAGGGCGCGGCGGTCGAGGCGGACGTGCAGGAGATGGACGGCATCGGCCGGTTCGGCTGGGTGACCGATCCGGAGGGCAACCGGATCGAGCTGTGGCAGGAGTCCGCCTGAACGCGATCAGGGCCCGGATCCCTGGGGATTCCGAACCCTGACTATGACCGGTGCTTACTGGCTACTGCTGTTGACGTGCCTCGCGGCGCTCGCTGTCGGTTTCAGTCTTCCGGCAGCGGCTGCGGCGCCGACACGCCGGAGTAGTGCGCCGCCGGGCGGATGATCTTCGAGTCCTGCGCCTGCTCCAGGATGTTCGCGCACCAGCCGATGACGCGGGAGGTGGCGAACGTCGGGGTGAACATGTCGCGCGGGACGCCGGAGAGCTCCATCACCACGCCGGCGTAGAACTCGACGTTGGTGTAGAGCTGGCGGCCGGGCTTGAGCTCGGCGAGCGCCTTGAGCACGTGCTCCTCGACGGCCACGGCGAAGTCCACCAGGTCGCCGCCGAGCCGCTGGGCGACGCCGCGCAGCATGATCGAGCGCGGGTCGTCCGTGCGGTAGACCGGATGGCCGAATCCCATGATCCGCGAGCCGGCCTCGACCTGTTCGCGGACCCAGTCCTCGGCCTTGTCCGGGGTGCCGATCTCGTCCAGGGTGTCCAGTGCCCGCGACGGCGCGCCGCCGTGCAGCGGGCCGGACAGCGAGCCCAGCGCGCCGGTCACGGCCGCGGCCAGGTCGGCGCCGGTGGAGGCGATGACGCGGGCGGTGAACGTGGAGTTGTTGAAGCCGTGGTCCACGGTCGAGATCAGGTACTGCTCGATCGCGCGGGCCTGTTCGGCCGTGGGCTCGGAGCCGGTGAGCATGTAGAGGTAGTTCGCCGCGTACGACAGGTCGTCGCGCGGCTCCACCATCTCCAGGCCCTTGCCGAGCCGGTGGACCGCCGTCAGGATCGTCGGCGCCAGAGCGCTGACGAACAGCGCGTCGGCCCGCCGGGTCTGCTCGTCGATGTCATAGAGCGGCCGCATTCCGCGCTGCCCGGCCAGCAGCGGCAGCGCCGCCCGCAGGCCGTTCATCGGCTCGCCGTGCACCGCCTCGGCGATGGCCGGCAGCAGGGCCTTGACCTTGTCCGGGACGTGCCGCAGCGGGGTGGTCTCGGCGATGAAGGCCGCCCGCTGCTCGGCGTCCGGCAGGTAGCCGTCGATCATCAGGACCCAGACGTCCTCCAGGGTCCGCTTCTCCGCCAACTCCACCGCGTTGTACTGGCGGTAGTGGTAGAAGCCTTCCTCACCGCGCACGTCGCCGACTTTCGTGTCGGTGACGATGACGCCGGCCAGACCGCGCGGAACTTCCACGGTGGTGACGCTCCGCGTGGGGCGAGGCTGCTCGGATTCGAGCATCGTCGTGCCTCCTTGTGTGATTGTGTCGTCACCCCCGATCTTGGTGATCCGCGCGTTGTGCGTCAATCGGCGCGGTTGGTGATATGTGATGATCATGGGGTGTACGCTGGCCCTGTGACGGATGTGATCTCCCTCACCGGGCTGGTGAAGACGTTCGGGCGCCGGACCGCCGCGACCCGCGCCCTCGACGGCTTGGACCTGGCCGTGGCACCCGGCGAGGTCCACGGCCTGCTCGGACCCAACGGCGCCGGCAAGTCCACCACCCTCAGAATCCTGCTGAGCCTCCTGCGCCCGGACTCCGGCGAAGTACGCCTTTTCGGCCGCGATGCCTGGAAGGACGCGGTCGCCCTGCACCGCCGCTTGGCCTACGTCCCCGGGGATGTTGCTTTGTGGCCGGATCTGTCCGGAGGCCAAGTACTGGCGATGCTCGCCAAACTGCGCGGCCGCACCACCGACGCCAAGCGCATGGCGGACCTGTTGGAGCGCTTCGACCTGGACCCGGGCAAGAAGGGCCGCGCCTACAGCAAAGGCAACCGCCAGAAGGTGATGCTGGTCGCGGCCTTCGCCTCCGAGACGGAACTGCTGGTCCTCGACGAGCCGACCAGCGGCCTGGACCCCCTGATGGAAGCCGAGTTCCGCACCTGCCTGGCCGAGGAGAAGGCACGCGGACGCACCGTCCTGCTGTCCAGCCACATCCTGTCCGAGGTCGAAGAGGTCTGCGACCGCGTCAGCATCGTGCGCCGCGGCCGCGTCGCGGAGTCCGGCACGCTGACCGAGCTGCGGCATCTGACCCGGACGCTGGTCAGCGCGGAGCTGGGGCGGATCCCGGGTGCGTTCGACGGATTCGCGGGGCTGCATGAGGTGCGGGTGACCGAGCTGGAGTCCGGCGAGGGTGAAGGCAAGGGCGAAGGCGGCGGGGGAGTGCGGCTGGAGTGCACCGTCGACACCGAGCAGCTGTCGGCGCTGATGGTGATGCTCGGGACGGAGGGGATCAGGTCCCTGACGACCCGGCCGCCGACGCTGGAGGAGTTGTTCTTGCGGCACTACGCCGATCCGGGGCGCGGTCGGGCTGAGTATCAGGACGCACCCAGCGCCGCGTGAGGCTGAGCGCGGACTTGCCGGTGATGTGCTTCGGCGGCTGATCCTGGCTGGCGGTCGGCGGCGGCGTGGCTCGAGCGCGGGCTCGCGGGTGGCGGTGGCGGGTGGCGGGTGCGCCGGCTGATCCTGGCTGGCGGTCGGCGGCGGCGTGGCTCGAGCGGGCTCGCGGGTGGCGTGTGCTGCGGCGGCTGATCCTGGCTGACGATCGGCACTGAGGCTGAGCGCAGCGGCTATTTCTCGCTCGGCGGCGTGCGCGGTAGTACTAGCTCGAAAACTGTGCGCCCCGGCTTGGAGCGCACCGTGACGCCTCCGCCGTGCGCCTCGGCGACCGCGCGGGTGATCGCCAGTCCCAGGCCGGTGCTTCCGGAGCCCCGCGATCGTGCCGGGTCTCCGCGTGTGAAGCGGTCGAAGGCTCGCTCGGCGAGGTCCGGCGCCAGGCCCGGTCCGCTGTCCTGGACCGCTAGGCGGACTTTGTCGGCGTCCACGCTGATTCCGACCGTGATGAGCGTCCCGGCCGGCGTGTGGACTCGTGCGTTGGTCACGAAGTTCGCCACCGCCTGTGCCAGCCGGTGTGGGTCGCCGGGTACTGTCACCGGGTCGGTCGGCAGGTCGAGGCGCCATTCGTGCCTCGTCGCCGACTCGCCGATGTCTGACTCGTCATGGTCGGCGGCGCGCGCGTCGTCCACGGCGTTCAGCACCAGCAGCGTCAGGTCGACCTCCTCCGACGCCAGCGGTCGTCCCGCGTCCAGGCGCGCGAGCAGCAGCAGGTCATCGACGATCGTGCCCATGCGCCGGGACTCGGCCTCGATGCGGGTCAGGGCGTGCCGGGCGTCGTCGGGCAGTTCGCCGCCGCGTCGCAAAACCAGTTCGGCGTGGCCGCGGACGGCGGCCAGCGGGGTGCGCAGCTCGTGGCCGGCGTCGGCGGCGAAGTCGCGCAGGCGGCGCTCGACGGATTGGCGGCGTGCCAGTGCGTTCTCGACGTGGCCCAACATCCGGTTCAGTGAGGCGCCGACTCTGCCCACCTCGTCGCCGCGGTCGGCGTCGGGGACCCGGACCTCCAGCGCCACCTCGCCGCTGGCCAGCGACAGGGTGCTGACTCGCTCCGCGGTCGTGGCGACCCGGTCCAGCGGACGCAGCGCCAGCCGGACCCAGGCCGCGCCGCCGAGTGCGGCGACCACCACGGCGCCGGCGAACAGGGCGATCTCGGCTGTCGCCAGCTCCCGTACCGTCTCGGAGACCTGGGACATCGGCAGGCCCGTGACCAGCACGTCGCTGTCGAGGCCGGGGACCGAGCGCAGGCGGTACTCCCCGAGGGCGGACAGGCGCACGGTGTGCGGCGAGCCGTCCAGCGGCAGGGACAGTACGGCGCGGGTGTCGGCGGGGGACAGGCGGACCTGTCCGGTGTCGTCGCCGGTCAGGCTGGTGCCGTTGATCACGCCGACCTGGGTGATCACGCCGCCGGCGGCGCGCGCGCCGAAGGTGCCCAGCGTCTGGCCGCGGGTGTCGGCGTCCATGTTGTTCTGTTCCAGGCCGTGCTCCAGGCTCTGCGCGTAGCGCGGCCCGGCGGCCGTCAACTGCTGGTCCAGCCGTGTCACGAGGAAGCCGCGCAGCAGGGCCGTGGTGCCGATCCCGACGCCGGCGAAGATCACCGCCAGCAGTACCACCAGCCCGAGCGTGAGCTGCCCTCGCAGTGTCCGCGGCCGGAGCCGGCTCATTGTTCGACGAGGGTCATGGAGCGGCGGCCTTGATGACGTAGCCGGCGCCGCGCACCGTGTGGATCATCGCCGGGCGGCCGGCGTCGATCTTCTTGCGCAGGTAGCTGATGTAGAGCTCCACGACGTGCGCCTGCCCGCCGTAGTCGTAGGACCACACCTCGGCCAGGATCTGGGACTTGCTCAGCACCTGGCGCGGGTGCCGCATCAGGAACCACAGCAGCGAGAACTCCTTCGGGCTCAGGTCGATCGGCTCACCGCCGCGGGTCACCTCCCGGGCCGCCTCGTCCAGCACCAGGTCGCCGACCACCAGGCAGTCCGGGCTCGCGACCCGGCCGGTGCGCCCGCGCGCGGTGCGCCGCACCAGGCTGCGCAGCCGGACCACCACCTCGTCCAGGCTGAACGGCTTGGCCACGTAGTCGTCGCCGCCGGCGGCGATCCCGGCGATCCGGTCCTCCACGGCGTCGCGCGCGGTCAAGAACAGTACCCGCACCTCGGGGCGGGAGGTGTGGATGCGCCGCATGACCTCCATGCCGTCCATGTCGGGCAGCATCATGTCCAGCACCACGGCGTCCGGCTGGTACGTCGCCGCGGCCGAGACCGCCTCGCGGCCGTCGTGCGCGCCCACAGCGTCCCAGCCCTCGTGCCGCAGCGCGCCGCAGACGACCTCCACCAGGTCCGGCTCGTCGTCGACGACCAGGAAGCGCCAGGGTTCCGTCGGGTTCGCGATATTCGCAGGCATGGCGGTCATCGTCCACATCCAGCGTGAAGATTGGCTAAGGATTCCCCGGGAACCGGAGCGGTTCTGAGGAAACTCAAAGGTAGTGCTGTTTACCTCGGTCGCATGAGCACGACCGTACTACCTGGGGACACCGCGCCGACCGGCGTGAAAACGTCGCCGGAGACCGTCCCGCGACTGGCGCTGGCGCTGATGGCGGCCGGCGCCGCCGCGGTGCTGACCGCCTGGTGGCACGCCACCGCCAGCGTCGTGGGCGGCGCCGGCTGGCTGGACGGCGCCGGACGGATCACCGGACTGCTCGCCGGCTACCTCGCGCCGGTCCTGCTGCTGCTCATGGCCCGGATCCCGGTGCTGGAGCGCCGCGTGGGCAGCGACCGGCTGGCGCGCTGGCACGCGCTGGGCGGGCGGTACATGGTCTTCCTGGTCAGCGCGCACGTCGTCACCATCATCTGGGGATACGCCCTCACCGACGGCAAGAACCCGTTCGCCGAAGGGGTGCAGATCGTCTTCCACTACCCGGCGATGATCAAGGGGTCGCTGGGGACCCTGCTGCTGTTCGGCACCGGGATCGTCTCGGCGCGCGCGGCACGGCGCAAGATGCGTTACGAGACTTGGTATTACCTGCACCTGGCTACCTACCTGGCGATCGCGCTGGCGTTCAGCCACCAGATCATCAACGGCGCCGACCTGTCGGTGCAGCCGGAGCAGACGCTGTGGAGCGCGTACTACGTGCTGGCGGCGGTGACGCTGGGCTGGTACCGGCTGTGGATGCCGTATCTGCACGACCGGCGGCACAAGTTGCGGGTGCACACGGTCGTGCCGGAGGGTCCGGGCGTCTACTCGGTGATTCTGAAGGGCGAGCGGCTCGATGAGCTGAAGGTGCGCCCCGGGCAGTTCTTCCGTTTGCAGTTCCAGACTCGGGATCTGCGCTGGGTGGCGAATCCGTATTCACTGTCCGCCGCGCCGCACCCGAACTATCTGCGGTTCACGATAAAGAGCCTCGGCGACCACAGCGCGGCGGTGTCCAGCCTGCGTCCGGGCACGAAAGTCCGCGCCGAAGGTCCCTATGGCGCCTTCACGGAGGACAAGGCGCGCTCGCCGCAGGTACTGCTGATCGCTGCCGGAGTCGGCATCACGCCGGTGCGGGCTTTGTTCGAGACGCTGCCGGGGCGGCTGACGCTGCTGTACCGGGCAGGGAGTGACCGGGAGATCCTCTTCCGGCATGAACTGGAGGATATCGCCCGCGAACGCGGTGCGCGGCTGGTGTACTTGGTCGGCAGCCGGCGGCGGCACGGCAAGACGTTCACGCCGCGCGGGTTGCTGAACCTGGTGCCGGATCTGAAGGCGCACGACGTGTATCTGTGCGGTCCCGAGGCGATGCAGCAGGCGGTCATCGTGGCGCTGCGCGATGCCGGGGTGCCCGCGTCCCGTATCCACCACGAGTCGTTCGAGTTCTAGAGAGGCTGGCCCATGCGACGCGCGATCGTCACCGGCACCGCGACCGTTTCCGGGGTCGTCCTGCTGCTCGGTCTGAAGCCGCACAGCGACACGCCGCTTGCGGACAAGGGGACGGACAGCAAGTTCACGATCACTCAGTCGGATGTGCAGGGGGGAGGCAGCCAACCGAGTAGCCAACCGAGCAGCCAGCCGAGTTCGGGGGGATCTTCGGGGTCGTCCGGATCTTCGCAGCCTGGATCTCCGTCGAGTTCACCGAGTTCACCGAGTTCGTCGGCTCCGGCGGCGTCCGGTACGTCCAAGACCGTCACCGGCGACGCCGCCGACACCCGCTTCGGACCGGTCCAGGTCGCCGTCACGTTCAACGGCAAGAAGATCACCCAGATCCAGGTGCTCCAGTACCCCACCGAGACCGGCCGCGACCAGGAGATCAACACCTACGCGATCCCGCAGCTGAACCAGCAGGCGATGACCGCGCAGAGCGCGCAGATCGACGGCGTGTCGGGCGCGACGTACACCAGCGAGGGCTACCAGCAGTCGCTGCAGAGCGCGATCGACAAGGCGGGAGCGTGACCGTCCGCCACGTCGAGCCGGCGATGGGCACGGTCTTCTCGATCGTCGCCGACGTCGGCGACGGGATCCCGGCGGCGGTGGCCCGGCTGCACGCGATCGACGCCAAGTTCTCCACCTATCGCGACGACAGCCCGGTCAGCCGCATGGCCCGCGGTGAGGCCGTGGAACGCGACCCGGAGATCGCCGAGGTCCTCCGGCGCTGCGCCGAGGTCGAGGCCGACACCGCCGGGGCGTTCACCGCCTACCCGGCCGGCCGCCTGGACCCCAGCGGCTGGGTGAAGGGCTGGGCGATCGAGGAGGCGGACCGCCTCCTGACCGCCGCCGGCTCCCGCAACCACCTCATCGTCGGCGGCGGCGACGTCCAAGCCCGAGGCGAGGCCGAACTCGGACGCCCCTGGACCATCGGCGTCACCGACCCCCTGCACCCCGACCGCTACGCCGCCCTGGTCACCGGCCGCGACTTCGCCGTCGCCACCTCCGGCACCGCCGAACGCGGCGCCCACATCATCGACCCCGCCACCGCCGAACCCGCGACCGGCTTCGCCTCGGTGACGCTGATCGGCGCCCGCATCGCGCACACCGACGCCTACGCGACCGCGGTCTTCGCCATGGGACCGGAACGAGGCATGGAATGGGCCGAGGAGCGCGCCGGGTTCGAGGCGTACGCGGTACTGCCGGACGGGACGACAGTGGAGACGGCAGGGTTCGCGCGGTATCTGGCCGGGTGAGGTAGCGGTACTAGCGTGCCGCCGCCGAGCGCAGATCGTCGGCAGTTAGTAGAGACGAGAGCTGAATCCCTTGTGCGGCCAAGGCTTCGCCGCCGCCCTGCTCCCGATCAATGACGCACAGCGCCTCATGCACGTCGGCGCCGAGCGTGCGCAACTCCTCGGCGGACAGCACGATCTGCCCGCCACTGGTGACCACGTCCTCGATGATCAGGACTCGACGTCCCGCGATCTCCGCCCCCTCGGCAAGACGGCGCGTGCCATAGGCCTTGGCGGTCTTGCGCACGAAGGCACAGGGCAAGCCGGTGTGCCGCCCCAGGGCGGTGACGACCGGGATACCGCCCATCTCCAACCCGGCGAGCACTTCGGTGTCGGACGGCACGAGCGGAACCATGCGCGCGGCCACCTCGTCGAGCAGGACCGGATCGGCCTCGAAGCGGTACTTGTCGAAGTACTCGCTGGCACTGCGGCCCGAGCGAAGGGTGAACGTGCCGGTCAGGTGCGCGGCGGCGTGGATGCGGGCTGCGAGGTCGGAGTGGGTCACAGGCAGCCAGTATCGCAGGCCGATTTACTAGGGCGGTCCGTTGCCGGGGCGGTCCACAGATTGCGCGTCTTTCTCACCCGTCACCCGTCACCCGTCACCCGTCACCCGTCACCCGTCACCCGAGCAGCGCTTCGCCGAAGTGCTCCCCGACCTCGTCGGCGATCGCGGCCGCGTCGCGCGAGCCGTCGACCTCGATCACGCGGATGCCGTGTTCCTCGGCTTTGCGTACCGCGTCCTCGGCGACCAGGCGGTCGCGCGCGATGCGGTTGGCTTGAGCGCGTGCCGGGTCGCTCGTGCTCTGACCCATCGCGGCGGCGCGTGGCAGGGTACTGAGTTGGTGCTGCCGGAAGTTCTCTGTCGGGACCAAGACGATCATCCGGCGAGGTGTGTCCAGCAGCGGCGCCACCAACTCCGGACGCAGACCCCAGCCTTCGGCGATGATCGGGCGCGGCGAGTACAGGCCGCGCAGGTCGTCCAGGGCCCACTCGAAGCGGACTGGGAAGCCGTCCAATGTTGCCGCGGCCATGGCTTCGGGTGTCGTGCCGACCCAGACCGTATCAGGGGTCGGATTCTCTGGCGGCTCGCCGAGTGCCACGCGGCGGGCGATCCGGCGGTCCTGGTGGCCGCGGGCGTCGTGGTAGTCGTAGTGGTAGGCGGTGAGGCCGTGCCGGTGCGCGAGGATGCGGGCGACCGTCGACTTGCCGGCCCATTGCGCGCCGCCGATCCACAGGGTGCGGCTCAGCGTCTCGAAGGGGTTCCAGGTCTGCTCGGGCATCACGCGACTGTAGCCGAGGTCCGCGTGGTGCGGACCTCGGCTGGCAGCCTTGCGGTGTCAGGGTTTCAGGTCAGTCGGGCTTCGCCGGCGAGCAGGTCCAGGAGGTGTTCGGGGTCGCCGATGCGTTCGGGCAGGCCGTGCGCGAGGAACCATTTGGCGACGTTGTGGACGTCGCGGGACAGGAAGTCGCGGCCGTTCGGGTTGATGACCACGTCCACCACCTGCGGCAGGTCGATCAGGACCAGCCGGCCGTGGTGCACCAGGATGTTGTAGGGGGACAGGTCGCCGTGCGTCTGGCCGCGCTCGGCCAGTGCCAGCAGCGCCGAGACCAGCTGCTCCCACAGGTCGAGCAGTTCGTCGGGCTCCGGGCGGAGCTGCGCCAGCCGGGGCGCGGCCGTGCCGTCGGGGTCGCCGACGAACTCCATCAGCAGCTCGGTGCCGTACAGCTGCACCGGATACGGGACGGGTACGCCGGCCAGCCACAGCTCGGACAGCGCGCCGAACTCCGCGATCGCCCACTGCTGGGCGATCAGGTTCATGCCGAAGGACGTACGTCCCTCGATCGCGCGCATGTCGCGGGTGCGGCGCAGGCGGCGGCCTTCGAGGTAGCCGGCGTCGCGGTGGAAGCTGCGGTGCTCGTTCGAGCGGTAGCGCTTGGCGGCCATGGTGACCTCGGCGCCGGTGTCGGGGAAGACGCGGCGCACCAGGAAGACATCGGCTTCCTTGCCGGTCTTCAGGACACCGAGTTCGTGGTCGCAGGCGCCCTGCTCGGTGATGACCCACTCGGGCAGCGGTTCGGGACCGTGCCCGGCGTCCACCCAGTTGGACCAGCGGTCGCCCTCCGGCGGCGCCATGTCCTGGTTCTCGCGCTCGATGGCGAGGCGCCCCCGCTCCTCGAGCGTGAGCCGGCCCTTGCGGTTCGGATTGGCGAGGGATTCGTCGACGCGTCGACGCATGCGCTCCGGGCGCGCGGAGGTGTCCTCGAGATCTGCGAAGTCGTCGAACGCGTCGAAGCCAGCGCTGTCGGAGCTGTCGGAGCTGTCGAAATCGTCGTTCAGGTACTGCGAGTGCTTGGGCACTGTGGTGTTCTCCATGTGAAAAGGAGGGAAATGACTCGGGATTCCGCGCGCGCGGCAATGACGGCAATCGTCACTGTCCCCACCCCCTTCCAGGAGAACTCGGTCCACGATCTGTCCGATCGGGCGATGCGCACGACCCTCGCACGCCCGCGGACACGCCGCAACCGATTATTCGCCGCCGCCGGTACGATCAAGGACGTGAGCGCAGGCGCGGACACCCCGGACGCGCCGGACACGCAGGCCACCCCGACCGCCGTCCGCTGGGTCCGTGCCGCCCAACGCGGCGACGCCCTGGCGATGAGCCGCCTCCTGGACGAACTGACCCCCTACGTCGGCCGCCTATGCGCCCCGATCGCCCTCGCCGACGGACCCGACGCCGCACAAGAAGCACTGATCGCGATCTTCCAGAACCTGCGCTCCCTGCGCGAACCAGAAGCGCTGTACGGCTGGACCCGGCGCATCGCGGTCCGCGAGGCCATCCGCGTCGCGCAGCGCACCACACGCCAGCAGCACGCCGAACTTGCCGAACTCCCCGCACCAGGCAGCCCGGAGCTGGCGGTGGACATCCGCGACGTACTGAACCGGCTGTCACCGGAACACCGTGCCATCCTGATGCTGCGCGAGGTGGAAGGCTTGGACGAACGATCGGCGGCGGAGGTACTCGACGTGTCGGCGGGAACGGCGAAGTCGCGGCTGAGCAGAGCCAAGGCGGCCTTCCGGAAGCAGTGGACATCGTGAGCGGCGCTGGCAGGGCGAATAACATCGGCGGCTCAGACGGCACCGGCGGCGCGAATGACATCGGCGGTTCCGACGGCAACCGCGACGCGAATGACATCGACGGCTCCGGCGGCAACGGCCATAGCGCGGGCGGCCCGAGCGGTGGCGACGGTTCCGGCGACCTGGGGGATGGCAGCGACATCGGCGGCGCCAACGGTATTGGCGGCTCGGGCAGCAATGGCGGCGTGAGCAGTATCGGCGGCTTCGGCAGCAATGGCCATGGCGCGCGCGGCTTGAGTGGTGGCAGCGATATCGGCGGCTTCGGCGGCAGCGGCCATGGCGCGGGCGGCCCGAGGGGTGGCAGTGGCTTCAGCGGTCCGGGCGGTGGCAGTGGCAGCGGCTCTGGCGACCCAAGCGGCGCGAACGACTGGCCGACCGCCGACCTCGATCCCGTCCGCCGCATGCGTGTGCTGGCCTCGGCGCTCCCTTCCAGCGCTTATGCCGAGCTCCGGGTCGATGCGCCGTTCGGGCGTGTTTGGCGCTATCTCGCGGACATGGATCGCAGCGTGCCTGAGCTGATCGGCTTCATTCGCCGCTTCGAGCTTGCCGCTGATGGTTCGGCGGTCGCTACCGGCTTGCTCGGCAATCGCGGGCGCTTCGATGTGGAGCTGCGGGAGGGGTGGTGCGTCATGCAGGATCGGTTCGTGGTCGGTGGGTTTGCGGCGGTCGCGCAGGATGGCGGCGGCGCCACCTTGCTCGCGGGCTGCGGGGCTGTCCGTACCGCCGGAATCCGCAGAGTCGTTCCGCTCCTGTTCGGCGAGCGCACCGTGCTGCGCACTTTGGGCAAGGTGCGCAGTCGCGTGCAGACCTACGAATAGACGCCACCGTGCAGTAGGTAGTCGTTCACGTGCGCGTCCACACATGCGACCGATCGTGTCGAGAACCTCCGATCGGCTCCGTCCCAGGGGTGAGAGCGACCAGACCCACACACAGGAGCCAGAACCATGGAGCAGCACCAGATCACCGAGATCCTGAACCGCCCGTACAGCCAGGAACTGCTGGCGCGGGACCTGACCCGGCTGGCCTACGTCGCCGAGGACGGGACCCCGCGCTGCGTCCCGATCGCCTTCACCTGGAACGGCTCGCAGGTCGTCCTGTGCACCACCAAGAACGCCCCGAAGCTCCCCGCCCTGCGCCAGAACCCGCAGGTCGCGCTGACGATCGACACCGAGGTTCACCCGCCGAAGATCCTGCTGATGCGCGGCACGGCCGAGCTGGACGAGGTCGACGGCATCCCCGAGGAGTACCTGCGGATGAACGGCACCTACGACATGACGCCCGAGCAGCGCGTGGAATGGGAAGCCGAGATCCGCTCGCTCTACGACGGCATGGTCCGCGTGGTCATCACCCCGACCTGGGCGAAGCTGATCGACTTCGAGACCACCCTGCCCAGCGCGGTCGAGGAGCTGGTGCAGGCTCGCGCCGAGCGGCAGGGCGTCTGAAGGCCGTCGGCGCGGCGTTCAGGCGCCCTGCGTTCGGCGCCCTGCGCCCGGCGCTCGGCGGCGGCCTGCACGCTCGGGCTAGTCCCCGTGAACGTGCTCTGTCCCCGGCGGTGCGTAGGCGGCCAGCCGCGCCTGGCGGCGCTCGCGGGCTGCGGCGAGTTGCTCGCTGAGGTACTCGTGCTCGTGCCTGGTCCGGAGCGTGCCGGCGAAGGCACGCTCGAAGCCCGTCAGTTCGCGCAGCACGACCACGCGCCGGATCTCCTCCAGCTCCGGCGCGGTCGAACACTCCCACACCCTGTCCTGCGCCAGGAGTAGGTCGAGGTCCTTGCGTGCGTGGCACAACTCGCAGGTGCGAGGGGTTTGGACTTCGGCCTTCAGCAGCGCCTGCAAGGCTTCCCGCAGTGGCTCGGGAGTCCTCGCGCTCGTGCGCCAGCGGTGAAACGCGGTGGACGGGTCTTCCGGCGGCACCCACTGGATGCGGATGAGTTGCTGCTCCCGGATCTCTTCCGCGCCGTCCTCGCTGCGGTCCAGCAGGTAGGCACGGAACAGCAGCATCTCCCCGCCGCTGACGCCGATCTGCGGGTGGTCCTCGGGGTTGAGCTCCCATTCCAGGCGGTACTCGCGGGTCTCGGCTTCGGGAGGCAAGGTGACTTCGCACTCGATGAGGCGTGGATCATCATTCGGCAGAATCAGCGCGTCACGCTCGGATCCCAGCGCCGAGCCGTCCCGAGCGAGGTCGCGGTAGCGCAGCAGGCTGAGATGCGGCAGGTAGCGGCGCAGTCGCAGAATCGTCCCGCCCTCGTGATTCAACGGCCGGATGAGGATACGAGCATCGCCGCGCACCGTGTCGACAGGCTGGGCATCGACGAATTCCACCCTCATCGCGGGATCCTGCTGGCTCGATGGCGTCACGAGATCAGCCTAGGAAGCGCAGCAACTCCTCCGCCACCGCCGAAGGCTGCTCCTCCGGCAGCAGATGCCCGCCGGGCAGCACGACGACCGCCAGCTCGTCCGCGTGCCGCTCTCCGCCCTCCAGCACCGCCGGCGGGATCACCACGTCGCGTTCCCCGCCGATGATCAGCGTCGGCACGCTCAGCCGCGCCTTGCGATACCGCCCCAGCGGATGGCCGAAGATCTCGCGCCACACATAGGCGGCGTTCACCTGCTCCACGGCGCGCGCCCGCGCCGGGTCGCGCAGCAAATCGGTGTAGATCCGCGGGTCTTCGCGCTCCCACAGCGTCGGGTCACCCGACCAGTGCCGCAGCAGGAAGCCGGCGAAGCCCGTGTGCCGCAGGACCAGGCGGCCGATCGGCGGGTGCTCGATGAAGGCGGTGTGCCACATCCGCCACAGGTTTGGCAGCACCCGCCGCTGGATCGGCCACAGGTGCGTCATGTTCACCGAAGCCAGGGCTCTGATGCGCTCCGGATGCCGCAGCGCCGCCACGAAGCCGACCCAGCCGCCCCAGTCGTGGCCGACGACCGCCGCGCGGTCGATGCCGAGCGCGTCCAGGACCGCGATCACGTCCTCGGCGAGGTTGCCGGTGCTGTAGCCGTGCTCGGTCGCCTCCGACCAGCCGCAGCCGCGCAGGTCCAGGGCGAGGACGCGGTGCGTGGCGGCGAGGTGCGGCAGGACGTGCCGCCAGACGTACCAATGCTGCGGGAAACCGTGCAGGAGCACCAAAGGCGTGCCGTCTGCGGGCCCTGATTCGGCGATGTGGAACCGCACGCCGCGCGCGGTCACAAATCTGTGAGTGAGTTCAGGAGTTGCTTTAGCGATCGTGGGCATCGGGAAGACAGACACGGGTGGCTCCTCCAGGTTCGACTGCGGTGGATGCTGTCGAGCTGAGGAGGAGCCACCCGCGTTGTTCGTTCCCGTCGATCACGCAGTCGCGGGTGTGACGTCTGTCACGTCGGTTACTTGGCGAGGCCGAAGGCGTTCACCAACGCGCCGTCGGCGGTGTCGCCGTCCATCGACCAGGCCATGTCGCCGCGCAGTCCCAGAGCCTTGATGAACAAGACCTTCTCCTGGATGCTCTGCGGGTCGTCGTACGTCCAGAAGGTCTTGCTGGCCGGGTCGTACTTGTACACGGCGCCGGTGATCGGGTCGTGATGCACGGTCCCGGGCTGCGCCGCGACCTGGTTGTACACGACGTCCGTCGCCACGCCGGTGGCCGGCTGGTAGAGCCCGTCGCCGCGCGGTCCCGGCGCGACGCCGGTCCAGCCGTGTGCGTAGAGCGGGATCGACAGCGCGATCTTGTTCGGGGTGGCGCCGTGCTGCAGGTAGTTCATGACGACCTGCAGTGTCGAGATCTCCCCGTTCACCGGGAACGGGTTGCTCGACGTGGCGCGCGGAGCCGGGTCGAACGGCGAGGGGAACAGGTTGGACTGGAAGTTCGTCGGGCCGGTGGTCTCCCAGGTCCCGTGGAAGTCGAACGTCATGACGTTCATCCAGTCCAGGATGCGCGAGACCGCGCCGATCTCGATGTGCGAGACGTTCTCCGGTCCGGCCGGCATGTCGGCGGTGAGCAGGTAGTGCTTGCCGTCGGGACGGCCCGCCGTGTCGAGCTGGTTGCGCAGTTCCTGGAGCAGCAGGGTGAAGTTGTGCGTGTCCTGCGGTCCGTGCGGGTTGTTGTCGCCGACCCCGTCCGGGTACTCCCAGTCGATGGAGATGCCGTCGAAGATCCCAGCGGCCGCACCCGGCGCGACGCCGGGCAGGTTGCCCTTGATGTACATGTCGATGCAGGACTGCGCGAACTTCGCGCGCGAAGCCGGGGTGGCCGCGGCGGCGGAGAAGTTGGTCGACTCGGACCAGCCGCCGATCGCCATCACGATCTTCAGGTTCGGGTAGGCCTTCTTCAGCTCGCGGAGCTGGTTGAAGTTGCCCGCGATGGACTGCGCGCCGGTGTCGGCGGTGCCGTCCACCGAGTTCGCGGCGTCCACCGGCTTCTGCCAGTCCGCCCAGGCGTCGGCGCTGGCACACGTGCCGTCCGGGGCGATGTTGGAGAACGCGTAGTCGATCTCGGTGAGCTTCTTCACCGCGCCCGAGGCGATCAGATTCTTCTCGTAGAACCCTGAGTAGATCCCCCACTGGGTGAAGTAGCCGACGGAGACTTTTCCGTTGGATGAAGCCGAAGACGCCGATGCCGCGGCGGACGCGGCGGCACTGCCGGGTGTGGCCAGTGCGGGAGAGGCGGCGGCGACCGGGACGATCGCCAGGCTCAGGACTGCGGCCGCGGCGAGCCCGACGCGACGGTTGCGGTGGTGCTGGGAGGGGCGGGCCATGATGCTCCTCGAAGGGACGAAAGATGTCTAGACCAGCGATGGCGAGCGCCATGCTCCTCGTCGCCGACCCCGCGGTCAAGTCCTCGCAACGCCTTCTTTGCTATTCGCTGACCTGCAACGGGATGACCATGGTCTATGCCAGTAGGTCTAGACCTTGGTCTAGACCTCACCCTTGACAGTCCTGGAGGACGGCGGTACTTCTTCCCTACGACCCGATCCGTTTATTGCGGCGCCGCTCACCGGATCAGCTCGGTGCGATCAGCTCCATGCGATCAGCTCCACGTGCAGTTTCTTTCCGAACGGTTTCCCTCCCGCCACAGGAGCGTGCGTAACGAATGAGAGCGTCACGAAGCTCTGTAAGCAACAAACGAAGCTCTGTAAGCAACAAACACAGATCGGCATTGACCGCGGTTCTCGCCTCCGCGGTCATCGTCGCGGGTGCCTCCGCCGCCATCGGCGCCGGCACCGCCCCGCATGCCGCGGCGCAGAACACCAACACCACGGGGGCCGCTGCGACCTCCGGCGGTCTGAAGGTGGCCTACTACGACCAGTGGTCCATCTATCAGAACGCGTACTACCTCAAGAACGTGGACCAGACCGGAGCGAGCAAGCTCAACTACCTGATCTACGACTTCGAGAACATCGACCCGGCCAACCTCACCTGTTTCGAGACCACCAAGGCCACCGACCCCGACCCGGCCGGCGAGAACGACCCGAACGCCGGTGACGGCGCCGAGGACCAGTTCGCCGACTACCAGAAGTCCTTCGACTCCTCGATCAGCGTCGACGGGACCTCGGACGTCTACAACCAGCCCATCGCCGGCAACTTCCACCAGCTTCAGGAGCTGAAGAAGAAGAACCCGAATCTCAAGGTTCTGCTGTCGCTCGGCGGCTGGACGTACTCCAAGTACTTCTCCGACGTGGCCGCCACTTCGGCCTCGCGGCAGAAGTTCGTCTCCAGCTGTATCAACATGTTCATCAAGGGCAACATCCCGGCGTCCGGCGGCTACGGCGGCCCGGGCACCGCGGCCGGCATCTTCGACGGCTTCGACATCGACTGGGAGTATCCGGCATCCACCGCCGGGCACCTCGGCAACCACGAGTCGGCCGCCGACAAGGCGAACTACACGGCACTGCTGCAGGAATTCCGGACCGAGCTGAACGCTCAGGGGTCAGCTGACGGAAAGTCCTACGCGCTGTCGGCCGCCCTGCCCTCCGGGCAGGAGAAGATCGCCGCCGGCATCGAGACGCAGAACGTCGGCAACATCCTGACGTTCGGCGACGCGATGACGTACGACATGCACGGCGGCTGGGACGCCACCGGGCCGACGAATCACCAGTCGCCGATCTACAGCGACCCGAACGACCCGATGTCCCCGATCCCGCCGGGCAACGCCAAGTACAACCTCGATGAGGCGGTTAAGGCGTACACCGTCGGCGATCCCGCCTACGGCATCCCAGGCGGGTTCCCGGCCAGCAAGCTCACGGTCGGCATCCCGTTCTACTACCGGGGATGGACGGGGGTGAGTGCCGGATCGTCCCACGGCTTGTTCCAGCCGGCCTCCGCGCCGGCGGCGGGAGCCGCGGACTCCGGGAGCGTTCCGGGCATCCAGATGTACAAGGAACTCACCGGGATCGTGAACAACCCCGCTGACACCTTCTGGGACCCGGTGGCCGAGGCTGCGTACTTCTACGACGGGACCAACTTCTGGTCCGGCGAGGACCCGCAGTCGATCCAGGCCAAGGCCGACTACCTGCACTGCAACGGCCTCGGCGGCGTGATGATGTTCTCGATGTACGACCTGGACGGCGCGGCGACGCTGTTCAACGACGCGGTGAACGACGTGAACGGCTCGGCGGCGTCCTGCCCGACCGGACCGCCCCCGTCGACCTCCTCCACGTCGCCGAGCACGCCGCCGACCACCTCGACGACGCCGACCACGCCGCCGTCGACCACGCCGACCTCGCCGAGCTCGTCCTCGTCGTCCTCGGCGCCGGGCGGGGTCTGCGGTGCCGCGCAGTGGAGCGCCTCGACCGCCTACAACGGCGGCGCGGTGGTCTCCTACAACGGCCACACCTGGACCGCGAAGTGGTGGACCCAGGGCGACGTCCCCGGCAACAACTCGCAGGGGGTGTGGACGGACAACGGCGCCTGCAGCGGCGGCACCAGCACTCCGCCCCCGCCGCCTCCGGGCAGCTGCAGTCTGCCGGCGTGGAGCTCCACGAACGCCTACAGCGGTGGGGCGGTGGTCCAGTACGGATCGCCGGCGCACAAGTGGACCGCCAAGTGGTGGACGCAGGGCGACACCCCCGGCAGCAACTCGCAGGGAGTGTGGACCGACGGCGGAGTGTGCACCAGCTGATCGATCGCTGATCGAGGGCTGAGGCAGCTCATGCGAGGGCCCGGAACCGTGTGCCACTGCGGTTCCGGGCCTTGGTGCGCTGTGCGGCGGGTGGTGCTTGTGGAGCGGTGCGGCGTGGCGCGTGGGCGGGTAGTGCTTGTCGCGCCGGTGTCGCCGGTGGCGCTTTTCGAGCTTGTCGTGCTTGTTGTGCGGCGAATGGTGCTTGTGGAACGGTTCGGCGTGGCGCGCGGGTAGTGCCTGTCGCGCTGGTGGCGCTGGTCGAGCTTGTGGTGCGGTGCGGCGGGGATCAGCCGCGCAGGGCCTTGAAGGCTTCCGGGTCGCTGTCGCCGAGGAACGTGGCGCAGCGCTCGGCTTCCTCGGTCTCGCCGATGCGCTCGGCGGCCAGGCCCAGGGCGTTCAGGGCGCGCAGGAAGCCGCGGTTGGCCTCGTGCGACCACGGCACCGGGCCGTGTCCCTTCCAGCCGGCGCGGCGCAGCAGGTCCAGACCGCGGTGGTAGCCGGTCCGGGCGAAGGCGTAGGCGGTGACGGACCCGAAGGTGGAGTCGTCGGCGGCCAGCGCGCCCTCGGCCAGGGCGGCCCACGCGGCCGGAACCGCCGGATGCGCGGCGGCCACCTCGGCCGGATCGGTACCCGCGGCCAGGGCGTCGCGCACCGGGGCGTCGTCGGGAAGCAGGGTCGGCGACGGCGCGCCGAGGAGGTCATTGTGCATGGCTAGAGGCTACCCGCGCCGGTGGTGGTGCGGGGCGACGCGGCACGCGGCACGCGGGGCGTGACACAGCGCGGCCGGCTGATGGGCGACCGGCGACCGCGCCAGCCACGCGGCGCGCGACACAGCGCGGCCGACTGATGGTCGACAAGCGACCGGCGACCGCGCCGGGCTGCATCGGTGGCGAACTACCAATCCGCGTAGTGCACCTTCTCGCTTCGTTCGGTGTGCGCGCCGTGTTGTCCGACCTGATGCGTGCCGTGCGCCGGCGGCCATTGCAGCCAGGGCACCCACGGCACCGGCACGCAGAACGGGTCCCACCGCGCCGCGAGGATCAGCCCGATGTTCTCCGGCGTCGGATCCTTTATCGCCTGCCACGCCAGTTCGCAGATCGTCGGCTCCTCGGTGGAGTGCGTCGGCGCCGGGGGTGTGGGCGTCGGTGAGCTCGACGGCGGCGGAGGGGGCGGCGTGGTCGGCGTCCGTGCCGGCTGGGTCGGGCTCGGGACCGGTGTGGGCGTCGGCGCCGGTGTCGGCTTCGGCTTGGGCGGCGTGGGACGCGGCCGGGGCGCGGGCGGCTTCACGATCGAGCTGTAGCGCACCGGCGTCGGCTTCACTACGGGCGGGTTCGTGGGCTTCGGAGCCGGCGGTGCGGGCTTCGGTGTCGGCTTGGTGCTGGCGACGCGCGTCGGCGCGGGCAGCGCGACCGCCGGTGCGCTGGACGGCGGCGTTTCCAGCGGCGGCGCTCCCGTCCCGCCCGACATGCCCCACGCCAGGATCGCGCACGCCACCACCGCGACCGCCGCCATCGTGATCGCCTGGGTCCGTGCCTTGCGCAGCTGCATCAGCCAGCGCGCGAGCAGTGCGCCGGCCTTCGCCGTCCCGTCGGCCGCAGCACCCGCCGCGGTGCCGCCGCCGACGACCGTCGCGGTGGTGCCCGCCGACGTCGCCATCAGACCGGCGCCGGCCGCGGCGCCCACCGCCACCCCGGCGATGATCTTCGCCGCGGCGGCGGATCCGAATACTAGAGGCGAGAGGACCTCCGGCAGGGACTCGTTGAACTTCAGCAGTTCCAGGTAGAGCCCTGTGCAATCAGCACACGTATCCAGGTGGCGCTCGACCTTCGCCGTGTCGCGCGTCCCGAGCTTGCCGCGGACGAACGCCGCCAGCCGCTGCGCGAACGGCCGGCAGCGGTCGTTCACGGTCTCGGCTAAGTGCTCCTGGAGGAACGCCTGGCGTAAGCCCTCGCGGGCCCGGTACGCCAGCGCCGAGACCGCCGACGGCGACAGGTTCAACAGCGGCGCCACCTCCACCGGCGACTCGCCCTCGACCTCCAGATGCCACAGCACGATCTGCCAGCGCTCCGGCAGCGAGTGGAAGGCGCGGGAGGTGATCTGGCGGTCGAAGGCCTCGTCCAGCGGGTCCCGGTCCGCGCCGGTCACCGGCGCCGCCGTCACCTCCAGCTCGGCGATGTTCTCCACCAGCCGCAGGCGTTTTTCCGACTCGGCCCAGTCGAAGGCCGTGCGCCGCAGCGTCGTGTAGAGGTAGGCGCGGAACGCCTCGTCCGGTCCGTTCCCGCGGTCGATCGCCGCCAGCACCCGGGTGAACGCCTCGGCGGCCAGGTCGTCCGCGGCGGCCTCGTCCCGCGCCAGATGGCGCGCCACGCGCAGCGCCGCGCGTCGGTGCCGCTCGTACAGCGGCCCGTACGCGCGCCGGTCGCCGGCCCGCACCATGGCGATCAGCTCGGCGTCGGTCGGTGGGTGCTGCTGCTCCCCGGGGACGGGCACGGACGGCCTCCTAGCGTCGGCGTCGACACGAATCAGGACACGAAACAGGACACGAAACAGGACGTGGACCGCCGCGCGACACCGCCGAGGGCGCCGGTACGCGGCCGGGGACAGCTTGGGCCACCACACCGTCGCTTGTGCGGTAATACGAGTGCGATGTACCCGACCGGATGAACCGTGGTTTTCCCAACACAGGGTGTTGACACGATCCGGACCGGCGGTGACGAGCCGCCGGTCCGGGCTGATCTCACAAGGCGCGCGCTCCGGTGCGCTCGGAGAGCACCGTCAGCAGCGCGCCGGCCGGCGTCCACAGCACTGCCGGGGTGCCCGGCGGCACAAGCCAGTGCAGCCACCCGCGCCACGGCAACAGTGGCGGCAGAGTGGCTGTGGAGCCCCGGCCCCCGACGCGGACGCCGAGGGCCCCGCCTAATCGGCCGACCCAGTCGCGCAGCGCGGCGGTCTCGGCGTGCCCGGCGCCGTTCTGTGCGTACAGAACGGTTTCCGGCGATGTTCCTACCTCTGCGCGGAGACTCCGCGTGGAGTGCGGGGAGTCCGGCGCATGCGCCGGAGCCACCAGGAATCCCACCCTCATCACGGACTTCCGCGAGTCGGCGACGACGGGACCGAGCCGCACTCTGCGGGCCCGCAGCGCCGCAAGCGCCGCGTGCCCGACGGCCGCCGGCATGCTCACCAGGTCGAAGGCCTGTCCCACCGCGATCGTCAGCGGTAGGGCGGGGTCGGTGTAGAACTCCCGCAACTCGGCCCGGCCGTTCTCGGTCACCATCGTCGCCTCCCTCACTCGGGGTCCCAGTGGAAGACCCCTCAGGAGAAGAGACGGGGTCTGGGAACTTTCATTACGCGGGTTCGGCGAAAAATCCGGTGAACGGGGGAGAAGATCCCCGCCCACCCGGATGCACCCGGATGCGCGGGTAAGAGGGACAAGGGTTGCGTCCCCCCGCCCGCGCCGGATGATCGGCGGTGATGCCCGGTGTGCGGCGGTGGTCTCGGCGTGCCCGCGGTGTCGCTGAAACGTTCGAAGGGAACCTGTGATGGATGCCAAGGCGCTGGCCGGCCTCGTCGGACGCCTCACGCTCGAGGAGAAGGTCGCGCTGCTGACCGGCGAGGACTTTTGGTCGCTGCGCGCCGTCCCGGAGATCGGGCTGCGCAAGATCTCGCTGTCGGACGGGCCCGCAGGCGTGCGCGGCACGACCTGGGACGAGCGCGATCCCTCACTGCTGTTCCCGAACCCGACGGCGCTGGCCGCTACCTGGGACCCCGGACAGGTGCGGCGTGCCGGGGTGCTGATGGGAGCGCAGGCGCGGGACAAGAGTGTCGCCTGGCACTTGGCGCCGAACGTCAACTTGCACCGCAGTCCCTTGGGTGGACGGCATTTCGAGTGCTATTCGGAGGACCCGGTGCTGACCGCGACGGTCGCCGCGGCGTTCGTCGACGGAGTGCAGAGCGCGGGCGTCGCCTCGACCGTCAAGCACTTCATCGGCAACGAATCCGAGACCGAGCGCATGACCTACGACGCCGAGATCGATGAGACGACGCTGCGCGAGGTGTACCTGCCGCCGTTCGAGGCCGCGGTGCGCGCCGGCGCGTGGTCGGTGATGGCGGCGTACAACTCCGTGGACGGCGTAACCATGACCGACAACGAGGCGCTGATCGCCGGGGTGCTCAAGGACGGCTACGGGTTCGACGGCGTGGTCGTGTCCGACTGGTTCGCCACGCGGTCGGCGGCGGCTTCGGCGAACGCCGGGTTGGACGTGGTGATGCCCGGTCCTGGTCCGCAGGGACCGTGGGGCGAGGCGCTGGTGGCGGCCGTGGGCAAGGGCGAGGTCGCTGAATCAGTGATCGATGACAAGGTGCTGCGACTCCTGCGGCTGGCCGATCGCACGGGATCCCTGGACGGCTCCGATCCGCTGCCCGCGGTGAGCACGCCGGACGACGCCGCCGCGCAGCTTCGCGACATTGCGGCGCGCGCCATGGTGGTGTTGCGCAACGAGGCCTTCGCCGGCGAGCCGTTGCTGCCGCTGAATCCGCATTCGGTCTCGCGGGTGGCGGTCATCGGGCCGAACGCCAAGCATCTGACGGCTCAGGGCGGCGGCTCGGCTCATGTGAACCCGGCTTACGTCATCAGCCCTCTGACAGGGCTGACCGAGGCGTTCGGGCCGACGGTGACCGTCGAGTACGCCGAAGGCGTGGTCACGCAGCGTCTGCTGCCGCCGCTCACGCCGGAGACCGCGACCGATCCCGACACCGGGCAGCCGGGGATGCGCGTGGACTTCATCGATCCGGCGGGCGACGTGCTGGGCAGCGAGGTGCGGCAGACGTCGCGGTTCGTGTTCATGGGCGGGCTGCCGGTCAGGACCGCCGGGATCCGGGTGCGCGCGGACGTCGTCCTCGGCGAGGCGGGCAACCATCAGTTCTCGGTGTCCGGGATCGGCGTGTTCCGGCTGGTGATCGGCGACAACGCGCCGATGAAGATCACGCTGTCCCCGACTGCGGGCGCCGACCTGACCGAGGGGCTGGTCAGGCCGCCGGAGCACCGGGTCGAGATCGAGATGGACCCCGGGACCGTGCGGCTGGAGACGGTCGTGCAGGTCGATCCGGACCTGCCGGTCGCGATGTTCGGACTGCACCACGGGAGGCCGGAACCCGGCGAGGAGGAGCTGTTCGCCGCGGCGGTCGCGGCGGCGCACGCCGCCGACGTGGCGATCGTGGTGGTCGGTACGACCGATGAGGTGGAGAGCGAGGGGTCGGACCGGACCGACCTGAGGCTGCCGGGGCGGCAGGACGAGCTGGTCGCGGCGGTGGCGCAGGCCAACCCGCGCACGATCGTGGTGGTGAACGCCGGGGCGCCGGTGGAGATGCCCTGGCGCGCGCTGACACCGGCGGTGCTGTGGGCGTGGTTCCCGGGGCAGGAGGGTGGGCACGCCGTCGCCGACGCGGTGACCGGCGCGGTCGAGCCCGGCGGGCGGCTGCCCACGACGTTCCCGAAGACCGCCGCCGACGCACCGGTGTTGTCCACGCGGCCGGTGGACGGGAAGATCGTCTACGCCGAGGGGGCGATGTTCGGGTACCGGGGGTATGAGAAGGCTGAGATCGTCCCGGCGTACCCCTTCGGCCACGGCTTGGGCTACACCACCTGGGAGTACGAGGACATGACGGCCGCGCCTACCCCAGCCGGCGACATCGAGCTGGCGGTGCGGGTACGCAACACCGGCGGGCGGATCGGGCGCGAGGTGGTGCAGGTCTATCTGGCCGGCGAGGGCGATTGCCCGCAGCGGCTGATCGGTTTCGGCTCGACGTTCGCCGCGCCTAACGAGATCGCGACCGTGCCGATTACCATCCCGGCACGCGTGCTGGCGCGCTGGGACGCGGAGCAGGGGCGGTGGTACGTGCGCGGGGGAGTGCGGGAGCTGATCGCGGCGCGGTCGGCGTGGGACGCGCGGCTGCGGACGCGGGTGGAGGTGGCGGGTTCTTAGGGCGGGTGCTGGGTTTTGCGGCTTGTCCCTACCTCGCTGCTTACTCCTCTTTCTTCCCGACGGCACGGGCCAGCGTCGCAGCGAGAGCGAGGGCGACAACCAGCGGCAGGAGCCACCACGAGGCGGTGGTGTGCGTGCTGAGCGCGGCGGTCCCGGCCAGCGCGGCGACGACGAGCACGGCGACCAGCGGATCGTCGCCGAAGACGAAGTCGTACCAGAACAACCCGAAGGCCTTCACCTTGCCCACGCCGCATGCCTCCGCTTCAGGACCCACACCGCACCCAGCGCGACGAGCAGAACGTAGGCCAGCACGAGCGGAAGCGAGGCATCACCGCCGGGCCACTCGGCGCCCGCCCCCTCGGCACCCCAGAACGTCCCGAACCCGGTGAGCATCACCCCGACCGCGAACTTCATCGTGTTCTCCGGCACCCGCGCCAACGGTGCCTTGATCGCCACCCCCGCCGCACAGACGGTCAGCACAGCTGCCACTGCGGCAACCGCGGCGAGGGGAATGTCGTGCTGGTTCGCACCGAACGTCAAGGCGATGAAAGCGACCTCCAGACCTTCCAGGACGACGCCCTTGAAGCTGAGGGTGAAGGCGTACCAGTCCTCGACAACGGACCGCTTCGAGGCAGCAGCCGTCTTCGCCGCAGCAACCCCACGCTGATAAGCAGCGGCCTCATCCCGCAGGTCCTTGTACCCAGACGCGCGCAGCACCGCCTTGCGCAGCCACTGAAGCCCAAAGGTGAGCAGCAACCCGCCAACAACCAACCGCAACGCCTTGAGCGGCAGCACAGTCAGCGCCGGCCCAAGCCCCGCCACCACAGCGGCGAGCAGCAACAGCCCCGCTGCAACCCCCTGTAGCGCGGACCGCCACCCACGCGTCAGCCCGACGGCGAGCACGATCGTGAGCGCCTCCACAGCCTCAACCGCGCAGGCCAGGAAGACGGACAGGAGCAGAAAGGCGGTGCCCACGTGCTTAATGTAGCCCGCCGGCGAGGGGATCCGGGGAGCAGGCGGGTGGGGCGGCGCGGCGGTAGGGCGCTAGTGGTGGTCGGCGACGGGCTCGGCGATCAAACGGATCGGTTGGCAGATTCGCCGGGGCGAGGTGCGGCTTGTTGATGGCGGGCAGTCCGGTGCGGGTGGAGTGATCAAGCAGGTTGGTTGGCAGGTTCGGCGGGGCTAGTTCTGGCCAGGGCGTGGTGGCGAGGTGCGGCTGACCGGTGGCGGGGCTGGCCGGTGTGGGCGAGGTGATCAGGCGGATTGGTTCGCAGTTCGCGGGGCGGGGTGGGCGTTGGGTGTGGCGTCGTGGCGGGCGGGTGTGGGGGCGTCGCTAGATTGGCGGGATGCGATCTTCGGCGCGGGTGGTGGGGTTGGCGGTGGGGTTTGTGGCTGATTGGTGCTTTGGGGATCCGGGGCGGGGGCATCCGGTGGCGGGGTTTGGGCGGGTGGCTTCGGGGGTGCGGGGGGTTTTGTATGCGGATTCGCGGGGTGCGGGGGTGGCTTATGCCGGGGTGCTTGTTGCGGGGGCGGGGGTGGTGGGGGTTGCGGCTGAGTGGGTCGGGCGGGGGCGGCCGGTGGTTGGTGCTGCTTTGACTGCTGCGGCTACGTGGACTGTGCTGGGTGGGACTTCGTTGCGGCGTGAGGCTTCTGCTATCGGGGAGTCGTTGGGTGGCGGTGATCTTGCGGCGGCGAGGGAGCGGTTGCCGCATCTGTGTGGGCGGGATCCGCGGGGGTTGGATGCCGATCAGATTGCGCGGGCGGTGGTGGAGTCGGTGGCTGAGAACACCTCTGATGCCGTGGTGGCGCCGTTGTTCTGGGGTGCGGTGGCGGGGATTCCGGGGCTGCTGGCGTATCGGGCGTCCAACACGCTGGATGCGATGGTCGGCTACCGCAATGCCAAGTACCGGAACTTCGGGTGGGCCTCGGCGCGCCTCGATGATGTCCTCAACTGGGTTCCCGCACGCTTCACCGGTGTCGTCACCGTAGCTGCGGCGCCGGTTGTCGGCGGCAGCCCGGTGCGGGCGCTCAGGGTTCTGCGACGTGATGGCGCCCGGCATCCAAGTCCGAATGCGGGACGCTGCGAAGCCTCCGCCGCCGGTGCCCTGGGCGTGCGCCTCGGCGGTACCAACACCTATGGCGACGCCGTCGAGCATCGTCCTGTCATGGGGACCGGTCGTGCGCCGCGCGTGGCGGACATTCGTCGGGCCGCGGTGTTGTCGGCGACGGTCGGGCTCGCCTCGGCGGTCGCGGCCGCACGCTTGGCGGGAGCCCTCGCGCGATCACGGTAGGGAGGAGAGCGGTAGACCTCCGCCGTCCATCTGGCACACTGTGCACCAAGACGACAGTCCCAGGAAGCCCGTGCGAATCGGGCGCTGTCCCGCAACTGTGAGCGACCTTCGGGCCGCGAGCCAGGAACTGCCTGCCGTCCGCACCCCATCAGCCCGAGGCGGAGCGCGGACTCCGCGAGAGGAAGTGCCGTCGCATGCCCGCGCGCGTTCTGTTGCTGTCCACGGCCGACACCGAGCTCCTCGCCGCCCACGCGTGCGGCGCCCCCTACCGCACCGCGAATCCCGCGCGTCTCGACGCCGCCGCGCTCGCGCCCCTGGTGGCCGATGCCGACGTCGCCGTCGTGCGCCTGCTCGGCGGGCATCGGCCGTGGCGCTGGCTCGTCGAGGCGATCACCGCCAGCGGCCTGCCGGCTGTCGTGCTCGGCGGCGAGGCCGTGCCGGACGCCGAACTCATGGCGCTCTCGACGGTCCCCGGCGGCGTGGTCGCCGAAGCCCTCAACTACCTCACCGCCGGCGGTCCGGCGAACCTGGAGCAGCTGGCGAACTTCCTCACCGACACCGTCCTCGGCGGCGGCGAGGGTTTCGATGCGCCGCAAGCGATGCCCGAGTTCGGCGTCCACGGCGGCCGCGAGCAGCGCGAGGACCGCCCTACCGTCGGCATCGTCTTCTACCGGGCGCATGAGCTCTCGGGTAACACAGCGTTCGTAGACACCCTCGCTGACGCCCTCGAAACCCGCGGCGCCAACGCGCTTCCCGTCTACTGCGGCTCCCTGCGCGGGCTGTCGGACACGGCCGGCGCCGGGCTCGTCGACCTCCTGCGCCGCTGCGACACGCTCGTCGTGACCGTTCTGGCCGGCGGCGGCGCCAACGCCGCGGACGCCAGCGCCGGCGGCGACGAGGACGCCTGGGACGTCGGCGCGCTCGCCGCCCTGGACGTCCCAGTTATCCAAGGACTCTGTCTCACCTCCTCGCGCGAGGCATGGCAGGACTCTGACGCGGCCCTCACCCCGATGGACGCCGCGATGCAGGTCGCGATCCCGGAGTTCGACGGGCGCCTGATCGCTGTTCCCTTCTCCTTCAAGGAAAACGGCGAAGCGGGCATCCCGGTCTACACCGCCGATGACGAACGCGCCGCGCGCCTGGCAGGCATCGCCCACCGCCATGCCGCCCTGCGCAGCATCCCCAACCAGGACAAGAAGCTCGCGCTCGTCCTGTCCTCCTACCCGACCAAGCACTCGCGCGTCGGCAACGCCGTCGGGCTCGACACGCCGGCCAGCGCCGTCCGCCTGCTCACCGCGCTGCGCGAAGCCGGCTACACCGTCGGCGACTTCCCCGAGGACGGCGACCAGCTCATCCACCGCCTCATCGCGGCCGGCGGCCACGACGTCGAATGGCTCACCGAGGAGCAGCTGTCCGCAGCGCCGGCGCGCGTTCCGCTCAGTGAGTACGAGTCCTGGTTCGCCAAGCTCCCAGACGACCTGCGCGAGGGCATCCGGCAGCACTGGGGCGAGCCGCCCGGGTCGCTGTATGTGGACGGCGAGGACATCGTCCTGGCCTCGCTGCAGTTCGCGAACATCCTGCTGATGATCCAGCCGCCGCGCGGCTTCGGCGAGAACCCCATCGCCATCTACCACGACCCCGACCTGCCGCCGAGCCACCATTACCTGGCCGCCTACCGATGGCTGGAGCACAGCTTCGGCGCGGACGCCGTCGTGCACCTCGGCAAGCACGGCACGCTGGAATGGCTGCCCGGCAAGGGATTGGGCTTGTCAGAGTCCTGCGCCCCGGACGCCGTCCTCGGCGAGCTGCCGCTGGTCTATCCCTTCATCGTCAACGACCCCGGCGAGGGTACGCAGGCCAAGCGGCGCGGGCACGCCACCGTCGTGGACCACCTGATGCCGCCGATGGCGCGCGCCGACACCTACGGCGACCTGGCGAAGCTGGAGCAGCTGCTCGACGAGTACGCGACCGTGCAGGCGCTGGACCCGGACAAGACGCCGGCGGTGCGGGCGCAGATCTGGACCCTGATCCGCGCCGCGCAGCTGCACCACGACCTCGCCGCGATCCTGCACGGGGACGTCGAGCACCCGCCCGCCGACGCCGACTTCGACGACTTCGTGCTGCACCTGGACGGGTACCTGTGCGAGATCAAGGACGTGCAGATCCGCGACGGGCTGCACATCCTCGGGCGCGCGCCGGAGGGTGAGGAGCTGGTCGCCGACGTGCTGGCGATCCTGCGCGCCAAGCAGGTCTTCGGCGGCGTGAACGGGGCGGTCACCGGGCTGCGGCAGGCGCTGGCGGAGTACGTCGGGCTCGACGAGCAGGTGCTGCTGGCCGAGCCGGGGGCGGCGGTGAAGGTGCCGGAGCTGCTCGCGGAGCTGGCCGGGGACGTCCCGGCGCGGTCGGCGTCGGATGCCGTGGACATGCTGGAGACGCTGGCCCGGCGGCTGGTGGACGCGCTGGCCGCGGCGGGCTGGGATCCGGCGGCGGTACCAGAGGTCTGCGATGCGGTGCTCAGCGGTGTGGCTACGGCTGCGGCTCGCAAGGTGGAACCGCAGGCAGCCGAAGGCATCGTCGCCGTCCTGCGCTTCGCCGCCACCGAACTCGTCCCGCGCCTGGCGCGCACCACCGACGAGATCACCAACGTTCTGCGCGCCCTCGACGGCCGCTACATCCCCGCCGGTCCCTCCGGGGCGCCGACGCGCGGGCTTGTCAGTGTCCTGCCGACTGGTCGCAACTTCTACTCGGTCGACCCGAAGGCCATCCCCTCGCGCAACGCCTGGGACGTCGGGCAGGCGCTCGCCGAGTCGCTGATCGCGCGCCACCTCGCCGACACCGGCGAGTATCCGCGCTCGGTCGGTCTCACCGTCTGGGGCACCTCGGCGATGCGTACGCAGGGCGACGACATCGCCGAGATCCTGCATCTGCTGGGCTGCCGTCCGGTGTGGGACGAGGCCTCGCGCCGGGTCACCGGCTTCGAGGTGGTGCCGGCCGCGGAGCTGGGACGTCCGCGCATCGATGTGACCGTCCGCATCTCAGGGTTCTTCCGTGACGCGTTCCCGCACGTCATCGCGCTCATCGACGACGCCGTCCAGGCTGTCGCAGACCTCGACGAAGGCGCCGAGGACAACTTCGTGCGCGCGCACGCCGCCACCGACACCGCCGCGCACGGCGACCGCCGCCGCGCCACCACCCGCATCTTCGGCTCCAAGCCCGGTGCGTACGGCGCCGGTCTGCTGCCGCTGATCGACGCCCGCGACTGGCGCACCGACGCCGACCTCGCCGAGGTCTACGCCGTCTGGGGCGGCTACGCCTACGGCCGCGGGCTGGACGGCCGCGAGGCGCGCGGGGACATGGAGAACTCCTTCCGGCGCATCCAGGTCGCGGCGAAGAACCAGGACAACCGCGAGCACGACATCGTCGACTCCGACGACTACTTCCAGTACCACGGCGGCATGGTCGCGATGGTGCGCTCGCTGACCGGGACCTCCCCGGCGGCCTACGTCGGCGACTCGGCGGTGCCGGAGGCTGTCAGGACTCGAACACTGGCCGAGGAGACGCACCGCGTCTTCCGGGCCCGCGTGGTCAACCCGCGCTGGGTGGCGGCGATGCAGCGCCACGGCTACAAGGGCGCCTTCGAGCTGGCCGCGACCGTCGACTACCTGTTCGGCTACGACGCCACCGCCGGGGTCGTGGACGACTGGATGTACGAGCAGCTGGCGCAGACCTACGTCTTCGACGAGACGAACCGCGCGTTCATGGAGCGCTCGAACCCGTGGGCGCTGCGCGGGATCTCCGAGCGGCTGCTGGAGGCCGCCGAGCGCGGGCTGTGGGCCGAGCCGGAGGCGGAGACGCTGGACGGGCTGCGCCAGGTGTTCCTGGAGCTGGAGGGGGAGCTCGAAGGGGAGTGACACCCTCGTTCCCGCCGTACAGCCACATAAATGACGGGAAGATCCAGCGCGCCCTTGCTAGGCTCCGTGACCATGTGTTGCACCGCGATGATCATTCGCACCCGCCTCTGACGGCGGGTAGCTGATCCCCTGATCCGCCAGTCCCGCCGCATCCGAGTCCCTGCCGGTGCGGTCGTTCAGTGCTGCCCGGCTTCGATCGCGAGCGAGCCGCGGAGCACCACATGCAGCGCCACAAGACTTCCCCTTACGTGTCCGAATTCCCTGGCGGGCGCCAGGAACTCGGGCAGAACTTCCTTGCCGATCCGGCGCTGATCGCCGAAATCCAGCGGCTGGTCCGCGAGCAGACGCAGGGTCCGATCATCGAACTCGGCGCCGGCGACGGCGCGCTGACCGGACCGCTCTCCCGGCTGAATCGGCCGGTCACGGCATTGGAGATCGATCCGCGTCGGGTGCGGCGGCTTCAGGAGCGGTTCGGCGGTCGGGCGGATGTGGTGCGTGCCGACGTGCTGCGCTACCGGTTTCCGGCCGCGGAGCACACGATCGTCGGCAATATCCCGTTCCACCTGACGACCGCGATCATTAGGAAGCTGCTATCCGAGCGCGGATGGAGCAGCGCCGTGCTGATCGTGCAGTGGGAGGTGGCGCGGCGGCGGGCCGGGGTCGGCGGTGCCAGCATGCTGACAGCCTCGTGGTGGCCCTGGTACGACTTCGGTCTGGTCCGCCGGATCCCGGCGTCCGCGTTCCGGCCGGTGCCGTCGGTGGACGCCGGGCTGCTCACGATGTGGCGCCGTCCCGTGCCGCTGGTCGAGGAGCGAAGCGGGTATCAGACCTTTGTGAAGCAAGTCTTCCAGGCGCCGGGGCGCGGGGTGGAGGAGATGATCGCGCGCACGGGTCGGGTGCGGCGTGCCGAGTTGCGGGAGTGGGTCCGCTGGAGCCGGATTCCGGTCCGGGCTCTGCCCAAGGACTTGGCGGCCGAGGACTGGGCCCGGTTGTGGGAGTTGGTGCGCGACTGAGGGTTCAGGCGGCGGACTGGATCGACTCCAGCAGCTTGGCGGCGCGCACGCTGTCGCCGTAGTCGCGGGATTCGGCGATCAGGCCGTCGACGACCCGGATCACGTTGACATAGGGCATCTCGAACCCCTCGCCGGTGGGCAGGAGCGTGCCGACGACCGTGAACTCCACGACCGTCACCTGCGGGTCGGTGGTCTCGTGGAGGGTGACGTCCTTGACCTGCGAGTACTGCAGGAACTGCGCGAAGGGCTTCGTCCGGGCGCGCAGGGCGGCGTTGCCGCGGGTCTCGCGGTATGCGCTGTGCTCCTCGGCGATGAACGGGTTCGTGATGACGACGTCTTCGGCGTACAGGTCGGCGAGCTCGTCGCGGCTGCCCTCGACGACGGTGCGCAGGAGCAGTTCGACGGTTTCGCGGCTGGTGCGGACGTGCTCGGACATGCGGGTCTCCTGGTGGCGAAGGCGGGTGGAAGTAAGTGGGGCGAGCGCCCCGTTTGGCTCGTCCCGAACGATACGGGGCGGGCGCCCCGGTTGTCGAGGGGGACTACGCTGGCGCTGTGAACGGGTCCGCGAAAGCCGATACGGGGGCAGGTAGAGTCGCCGGGCAGAGCGCGCCGGCCGTCGTGTCGCCGGCCGCCGTTGTGCCGCCGAGCGCCATCGCGCCGCCGGTGGTCGCCCTACCGCCGAGCGCCGCCGAACGACCACTGCGCGCCGACGCGCGCCGCAACCGTCAGCGGGTGTTGGAGGCGGCCGCGCAGGCGTTCGCCGCCGACGGTCCGGCGGTCCCGCTGGACGAGATCGCGCGCCGCGCCGGGGTCGGCGCGGGCACCGTCTACCGGCACTTCCCGACCAAGGAAGAGCTGCTGGCGGCCGTGCTCATCGCCCGAATGGAGACGATGCTGGCCGAGGTGCGCGGCGCGCTGGCGAAACCGGATCCGGGCCCGGCGTTCTACGCCTCCTTCGTGGCCATGACCCTCGACGCGCGGGACAAGACGGACCTCGCCGAGGCGTTGACCAGCCACGGGATCGACGTCCGGGCGGCGACCGGTGAGATCGCCGGGGCGCTGAAGGCCGCGCTGGCCGATCTGCTGCGGCGGGCGCAGGACGCCGGCGCGGTGCGTGCCGATGTGGGCGTCGAGGATCTGCACGCCCTGGTGATCGGCGCCATCGCCGCCGCGCGCTCAGCGCCGTTGGCGGACGTGCCGCGGGTGGCGGGGTTGGTGGCCGACGGATTGCGGCCGCGTCCGAGCCGCTGAGCAGTGACCAACTCCTGATCAACCCTTGGCTCGCGCCGGTGGGGCGCCTAGGGTAATGGCTGGCAGGAGGGTGCGATGATGACGGTTTCCCAGGGATTCACCACACGTCCGGAGCTGAGCGGCACGTTCGGCATGGTGTCGAGCACGCACTGGCTCGCCGCGTCGGCGGGTATGGCGGTGCTGGAGCGCGGCGGCAACGCCTTCGATGCCGCGGTGGCTGCGGGATTTGTCCTGCATGTCGTGGAGCCGCATCAGAACGGCGCCGGCGGTGACCTGCCGGTCATTTTCGCGCGCGGGGACGACAAGCGGCCGACGGTGTTGTGCGGGCAGGGTGTGGCGCCGGCCGGGGCGAGCGTGCGGCACTTCCGGGACCTGGGCTTGGAGCTCGTGCCGGGTTCGGGGTTGCTGGCGGCGGCTGTGCCGGGGGCGGTTCCGGCGTGGCTGACGTTGCTGCGGGACCACGGGACGATGGAACTCGCCGATGTGCTCGCCTACGCCATCGGGTATGCGCGGGACGGTTATCCGGTCACGCCGGCGCTATCGCAGTGCATTGCGGATATCGAGCCGATGTTCCGTGAGCACTGGGCGCCTTCTGCTGAGGTCTACCTTCCTGGTGGGGAGGTTCCTGTTGCGGGGTCTGTGTTTCGCAATCCGACGCTTGCTGCGACGTATCAGCGGTTGGCTGAGGCTTCCGGATCCACGCGATCTACGCGTTCGACGCGCGAGGCGCGGATCGATGCCGCGTTGGACGCCTGGCGGCAGGGGTTCGTCGCCGAGGCGGTCGACGCGTTCGCGCGTACTGCGTGGCGGGATTCCTCCGGCTCGGATCATGCCGGAGTGATTACGGGTGCTGATATGGCGGCATGGCAGCCCTCTTATGAGGAGCCGGTGCGCTATGACTTCGGCGGCTACACGTTCTGCAAGACCGGTTCGTGGGGACAGGGCCCGGTTCTGTTGCAGCAGTTGGCTTTGTTGCAGGGCCAGGAGCTTGAGCCGGGGACCGTGGACTACGTCCATCGCGTGGTCGAGGGCGCCAAGCTCGCCTTCGCCGACCGGGAGGCTTGGTACGGGGACGGCTTCGACACGCCGCTCGGGGCGTTGCTCTCGCCGGAGTACAACGCCGAGCGGCGGGCGTTGATCGGCGAGGTCGCTTCGCTGGAGTTGCGTCCGGGGTCGCCGGCTGGACGTGCGCCGCTGATGCCGGAGCGTCCCGGGCTCCCGATTCCCGCCGATGCCTCCACCGGCGAGCCGGTCGCGTCGGGGGCGGGGCGGGGTGAGGCGCGCGGCGACACGGTGCACGTGGACGTGGTCGACCGGTGGGGGAACATGGTCGCGGCGATGCCCAGCGGCGGCTGGCTGCACTCCTCGCCGGTGATTCCCGCGCTCGGGTTCTGTCTGGGGACACGGATGCAGATGACGTGGCTGCAGGACGGGCTTGCCAGCACCCTGACACCGGGGCTCCGGCCGCGCACGACGCTCTCGCCGACGTTGGCGCTGCGGGGCGGGGAGCCGGTGCTGGCGTTCGGGTCGCCGGGCGGCGACCAGCAGGACCAGTGGCAGTTGCTGTTCGTGCTGAACCACGTGCTCGGCGGGATGAACCTGCAGGCGGCGATCGACGCGCCGACGTTCCACACCTCGCACTTCCCGGAGTCGTTCTACCCGCGGCCGGCTTATCCGGGGCGGGTCGTCGCCGAGGCGCGGCTCGGTGCCGCGGTGGTGGACGGGCTGCGGCGCCGGGGGCACGAGGTCGTGGTGTCGGGGGACTGGTCGCTGGGGCGGATGTGCGTGGTCGGGCGGGATCCGGAGCGGGGGTTGGTGCGCGGGGCGGCCAATCCTCGGGGGATGCAGGGGTACGCGGTGGGGCGGTAGGGCTGTGGGGAGGTAGGGCTGGCGGCTTGGCTACGCGGTCGGGCGCCAGCCGGGCGTCCGGCCGAGGTAGAGCAGGATCTTGTCGAGCGTCGAGGCGTCCTCGGGAATCTCCAACGCGGAGACGAAGGCCGAGCCGTCCGCGGTCCGGTTGTCGCCGTTCGGCACGGCGAGCGTGATGCGCAGCGCGTCCTGCTCCAACTCCGGCCGCAGCTCGAAGTCGATGCCGATCGTGACGGCCACATCCCAGGCGTGCACGACGTAATCGATGAAGTGGAACCCGATGCCCAACCGCGCCGGGAACCGCGGCGGATCGACACTGAACTCCGGCAACTCGAAGACGGCGCCCTCCAAATCATCGCCGAGCTCCGCATAGGCCGCGAGCACATCCTCCGACGCCGCAAGATACTGCTGCACGGCATCCGCCCCCGCACTCACGAACTCCCAGTGCCTCATCTCAGCGCCATCACCCCGAGCCGCCGCCGCGAACCCCCGATGCTGCACCGCCATGTGCCCCAGCAGATCCGCCAGCGTCCACCCCTCACACGGCGTAGGCCGCCCCAAGTCCGTGACCTGCACCTGCCTGACAACATCCATACTGTCGCGCACCGCACGAGCGTTCAGGTCCCTGATATCGGTCATGCTCCGATGATCCGCCGCCATGGCAACGCTGGTCCACTTGAATAGGCGAAGCGGGTGTGAGCTGGCGCTTAGGATGCGGAGGGTGACGGATGGGGCGGGGCATATAGCGGTCCGACGGATCTGACGAGGCTGCGAGTCCGGTAGATCGTGCGTTGGCGGTGCGGACGGCTCCCGCGGTTGGAGCGGCGGCAGGGATCTGGGCAAGCACGACCGACGACACCCAGGTGGCGGTGTTGGTCGCGGGCCCGGTGCTGGAGCACGGTGGACTGACCTGGCTGACATCTCCGACCGATTCCGCCGCTAAGCGGCCGGCGACTCCAAGGACATCGGTCTGCAGACCGAATCGATCCTGATCAGTGGCGATCCCTGGGGCAGCGCAGCCGATCTGTACTTCTGGAACTCCAGGCACGCCGCCGGTAGCCGATCACTGATGTCGCCACGACGCCTGCGGTAGCGCATGCCGTACCTTCCCACGCCGCACCGCAGCCCTGACCCACGGCGACCGCGCGGCGTGGGGCGGTGGACTGAGGGGCTGCATGTTCCTGTGCCCGGGTGGGGTGAGCGGGTGGTGCGGTGGGGGGAGCTGGTGGCTGTGGCCGAGCGGCTGGTGGGGGGTGTGAGCGCATAGGATTTGGGCCATGAACCAGTTCGCCGCTTCCGGTCCTGTGGAGTTCGATGGTGCTGTTGTCACCGTTGTGGGGGCGCGGGTGGTGGGGTTGTCGGCTTCGGCGGCTTTGCTGGCGCGGGGGGCGCGGGTGACGTTGATCGACCGGTATGACGATGCGGCGACGGCTGGTCGGGCGGCGGGGGCTGCCGCGCAGGGGGCGGTGGTGCGGCTGGGGGATGATGCGACGCTGCCGGAGGGGACCGAGCTGCTGGTGGTGACGCCGGGGTTGCCGCCTTCGGCGCCGATTGTGGCTGCTGCTCGGGCTGCCGGGGTGCCGATTTGGGGGGATGCGGAGCTGGCGTGGCGGTTGCGGGCTCCGTTGGCCGATGGGAGTTACGCGCCGTGGCTGGTGGTGACCGGGACCAATGGCAAGAGCACGACGGTGCGGATGGCCGAGGCGATGCTCAAGCAGGCGGGCAAGGGGGTCGCGGCGTGCGGGAACATCGGGTATCCGGTTCTTGACGCGGTGCTGCGGGGGCAGGCCGGCGGGGAGGCCGGGGAGCCGTTCGAGGTGCTGGTCATCGAGCTGTCCAGCTACCAGCTGTACTGGAGCTCGACGCTGAGCCCGCTGGCCTCGGCGGTGCTCAACATCGCGCCGGACCACATCGACTGGCACGGCTCCTACGCCGACTACGTTGCCGCCAAGGGCCGCGCCTATGAGAACTGCCAGGTCGCCGCCGTGTACAACGCCGCCGATCTGGAGACGGTGCGCCTGGTGGAGGAGGCGGACGTCGTCGAGGGCTGCCGCGCCATCGGCTTCACGCTCGGCGCGCCCGGACTGTCGATGCTCGGCGTGGTGGACGGCATCCTGGCCGACCGCGCCTTCATCGCCGACCGCCGCACCAACGCCGCGGAGCTCGGCACCGTCTACGACGTCGAGCCGAACGCCCCGCACAACATCGCCAACGCCCTGGCCGCCGCCGCCTTGGTCCGCGCTTACGGCGTGGAGCCCGCGGCGGTGCGCGACGGGCTGCGCGAGTTCCGGCCCGAACCGCACCGCATCGCCTGGGTGGCGACGATCGACGGCGTGGACTTCGTCGACGACTCCAAGGCCACCAACCCGCACGCCGCCTCGGCCTCGATCGGCGCCTACGACCACGTGGTCTGGCTCGCCGGCGGCCTGGCCAAGGGCGCCGACTTCGACGACCTCGTGGAGCGGCACGCCAAGCGCCTGCGCGGCGCGGTCCTGTTCGGCGCCGAACGCCACCTGGTCGCCGAGGCACTGCGCCGCCGCGCACCGGAGGTCCCGGTGGTGGACCTCGGCGGACCGGGACCGGAGCAGGCCGCCGAGGTGATCGCCGAGGCGATCGCGGCGGCGCGGACGATGGCGGTGTCCGGGGACACGGTGCTGCTGGCGCCGGCGTGCGCGTCGATGGACATGTTCACCTCGTACGGACAGCGCGGCGATGTGTTCGCCGAGGCTGTGAAGGCTGCGAAGGCAGAGGCGACGGACTAACGCAACGGACTAACGCGACGGACTAACGCAACGGACAAAGGCGACTGCTCCGCCGCTTCCCTCAAGGCGGCGAGCCCAAATTCCGTACCAAAGCCGCGACCAGAGTTACATCCCCGGATTCTGCTTGTCCCGAAAGGCCCGCGCGAACGCCGCACCGGTCGGCGTCACGTCCGGATCGTCGGCGATCACCGCGTAGAGCGCGGTCGCGGCGATGACGTCGCCGACCGAGGCGTACAACCCCGCCTTGTTCAGCAGCAGCGTGGTGCGGGTCTCCGGGTCCGGATCACCGGCCAGTCCGTTGTCCAAGGCGATCAGGCGGTCCTGCGGGTCCTCCAGCAGCAGCGAGAGTTCCTTCCACGCCGGCGGGAAGCCTGGGAAGCGCTGGGTGATGCTCCGCAGGATCCGCATCTTCTCCGCGCGGTCCTCCAGCCACTCCAGTTGTACGAACGCCCGCGAGAACCCCGGCGCCAGCTGTCCGGCGTGCTCCCGCTTCAGCATGTCCAGCGTCGTGCGGCAGGTGAAGAAGCCGCTGGGGGACAGGTTGGCCACCCGCTCGTACAGGTTCTGCGCGGCGCGCGTGTCGCCGCGCATCAGGTGCGTGAACGCCGCGTCGTAGGGCGGGTAGGGCCAGTCCGGGGCGAGTGCCGCCGCCCGGCCGAGCAGTGCCAGAGCCCGGTCGTAGTCGCCGCGGGAGCCGGCGGAGCGCCCTTCGGCGTGCAGGCGGTGGGCCTCCGGCGGGATTTCGTACGTCATGAGCACTCAAGGTAGGCCGCTCGTCTGTTCGACGGTAGCCCTCTGATATCCCAGGACGGGTTCAGCTCCCCGAGCCGCGCGCGAAGACGCCCGGCGTGATGCCGTACGCGCGCTTGAACCAGCGCGCCAGATGCGCCTGGTCGGCGAAGCCGGTGGCCGCCGCGACGTCGGCCGGCGCGCTGCCGGCGGCCAGCAACGAGCGCGCGTGGCGCAGCCGGAGCTGGCGCTCGTAGTCGCTGGGGGACATGCCGAACTCGGCGGAGAAGGCGCGGTAGAGCGCGAACCTGCTGCACCCGGCGGCTTCGGCGATCACTTCCACCGGCAGCGGCTCCGGATACGCCTCGCGCATCAGAGTCCTGGCACGGTGTGCCGCCTCTCGCTGCGCGCCGTCATTCAGAGTCCTGATACGCGGCGGACGAGTAGCGCCGCGAAGGTGTGCGCCGAGGATCACCGCGCGCAAACGCTCGTCACGCGCCAGCGGACTGGCGTCGGCAGCCAGCGCGGCGTGCAGGCCGGCGATGGCGTCGGCGAGCCGGCGATCGCCGAGGACCGGTCGGGTGAACAACGGCAGGGGAACGGCGGAGCCGGCGAAAGCGGAGGCGGAGGAAGCAGCGACCTCCAGCGGATCGGCATGGTCGGTCAGATCCGCGGCGTCGGCCAGCACCGCACGCACGATCTGCGGCGAGACGTGCACGATGCGGTAGTGGTAGCCGAGGTCGGCGGCGGCGCGGCCGTCGTGCGGATCGTCGGGGTTCAGCACCATCACCATGCCGGCGGCGCTGGTGTGCAGGCCTCCGCGGCAGTGGAACTGCTGCGCGCCGGCGTCGGTGACGCCGAAGGAGTAGGCGTCGTGCGAGTGCGGGGCGTACACGTGGTCGCGGAAGCGCGCGTGCATGGCTTCCAGGCCGCGGGAGTCGTCGCGCCAGTACTCGGCCCAGCCTCGGGTGCCTGCCATACCTCCATTGTGGCCCGGGTCTGCGCGTTCGCGGCCGCACGAGCGTTCAAGACCGGATGGTGGGACGCCCGCCAGGCTCGGGGCATGTCAGCACAGCAGCGCAGTCCGTACCTCCTCCTCGCGGTGACCATGTTGTTGTGGGGCGGCGCGTTCTCCAGCTCGGAGACGGTGGTCGACCACGTCCCGCACACCGTCGCCGCCACCCTGCGCTTCGGCGGCGGCGCGATCGCGCTGCTGATCGCGAGGGCGTTGACCGGACGGCGCGGGGTGCCGCGACCCAAGGTCGGGATGCGGGCTTCGGTGCGCGCGTGCCTGGCCGGGGTGCTGGGAGTCTTCGCCTACAACGGTTTCTTCTTCTGGGGACTCTCGCTCGCGCCCTCGTTGGACGGCGGGATCCTGATCCCGGTCATGAGTCCGGTGTTGACCACCTCGTTCCTGCTGATCAGCGGACGCGAGAAGGCCTCGCGCCGTCGCCTGATCGGTCTCGCGCTCGGCCTCGGCGGCGCCGCGGCGTACCTGATCGGGGCGAACAGCGCCGGCGGCGGGTCGCACCGCCTGCTCGGGGACCTGCTGTACGTGCTCAGCGCGGTCTGCTGGGCGGCGTTCACCCTCGCCGCTCCGAAGGTGCTGGCCGGCATCGAGCCGCTGACCGCGATGGCGTACGCGACCTGCACCGGCGCCGTCCTGCTGGCGCTGGTCGCCGCGCCGGACATGGGGAGCGTGCAGTGGGGCGCGCTGCCCTCAGAGGTCTGGCTCAACGTCGCCTACCTGGCGATCGGCGCCACGGCGGTCGCGAACGTCCTGTACTACCGCGGGGTCGCCGCGGTCGGACCGGCCAGCGCGTCGCTGATGATGTTCCTCGTGCCGGCGGTGAACACGGCGTGCGCCACGCTGTTCCTCGGCGAGTCGTTCACTCCGGTGCAGGCCGGCGGCGCGGTGGTGCTGCTGGTCGGTGCGGCGCTCGCGGGGCGGGCGCGGATCAGCGTGCGGTCGTGGCGCTCGTGGCGCTCGTGGCGGCATCCAGCGGCGCGCGTTCGGCCGGCACTTCGGCGGAGGCGCCAGACGACAGCGGGCTGAGCCGGCGCAGTTCCAGCACAGCGACGGCGACGATGAACGCGACTCCGCAGAGCACGTAGGCGTTGCCGAGCAGGATCTGGAACGGATCCCACGCCTCTTCCCGCCCCTGCGAGCGCGGCGCGTAGTTGATCAGTCCCGTCGGGACCAGCGGCTGCTTGGGGTTCGACCCGCCGTCGGCGCCGACGCGCATCGGCCAGGCGAGGGCGGCGATCGTGCCCACCGCTGCCCAGACCTGCGTCCGCAGCTGTCCGGTGCGGATCGCGGCATAGGCGGCCAGCACGACCAGCGGCTCGAACCAGACCCAGTGGCAGGTCCAGGAGATCGGCGAGATCTCCAGTGCGACGACGCCGACCACGCACGCGCCGAGCAGTTCGGCGCCGCGGTGGGCGGCCAGGGCGGCGGCGGCGAGGCCGACGACCACGATCAGCGCGCTGGCCAGCAGCCACGGGTACTTCGCCGCGCTGTCGTTGTTGTCCAGCAGCCGCAGGAACATGCCCTGGAAGGACTGGTTGGCGGCGTAGTCCCGACCGAAGGGGGTGACGCCGATCGCGTGGAACCAGAACTCGCGCGAGGCCTTCGGCAGGATCAGCCACACCGCGCCGCTGACCGCCGCGAAGCTGCCCGTCGCGACGACCGCCGCCCGGATCCGCCGCGTGATGAGCAGGTAGACGATGAACAGCCCCGGTGTCAGCTTGATCGCCGTGGCCAGCCCGATCCCGATGCCCTTGGTCCATCTGCGGTCGGCCTGCGCCAGGTCCCAGATGACCAGCGCCATCACGACCATGTTGACCTGGCCGAGGTTGAGGTTGGAGTGCACCGGCTCGAGCCAGATGCCGACGGCGGCCACCGCGCCGGTCGCGCCGAGCCGCCCGAAGCCGGCGCGGTAGCCGAGCATGCCCCACGCCGACCAGGCGACCGTGACCAGGCAGCCGATGCTGACCGCCGCCGTCAGCACCCTGATCTGGTCGAAGTCGATCCAGGTCAGGTGCTCGAACACCAAAGCGGTGAGCGGCGGGTACAGATAGGGCAGACCGCCCAGACCGAAACCGCTGGAGTACAGGTTCGCCTGGCCGTGCGGCAGCGATCTGCCGGCCTCGTAGTAGACGTCGAGGTCGATCGTCAGCCACAGGTCCTGCGGATGGTGCGAGACGACCACGATCCGCAGCCAGACCGAGCACAGGAAGGCCACGACGCCGACGACGGCGAGGGTCCGCCCCCGGGCCATGCGCAGGTGCTGGGAGGCGATGCCGAGGTAGGGAGCGCGCTCGCCGCGGCGGATGGTGCTGTACGCGGCGGAGCCCAGGCCGGCGAGGGAACGGACGGTGGCCGGTGGCTGCGGCATGCGGAACGAACCCCCCGGGTGGCTACAGGCGTGACGACGCGGTGCCCGACGGCTGGCGCGGGCGACAGGTGCCCACTGTAGACGTTGCCGATCCGCGCCAGCGACCGGTCATGAGGGTCTTTGCCTGAAGCTGGACGGTTGGCGCGGGAGGTCCCGATCGTTCGGCGGCGACCATTTCGAGCGAGTGGCGGCGACCGACTTGATCGCTCGGCGACGACCAAGCTCATCGCCCGGCGAAAGCGTGTTCGGCGGCCCGACACCACGCCGCCCTGAAGCTGACCCCCCGTCCGGCGCGCGCTGGCTACCCTAAGGACCATGAGTGAACAGGCCGCGGGCTCGCAGGCGTCGCCGTTGAAGAACGCCGTGCGTGCGCTGCGGGCCCGTCGCGCGGTCCTGAAATCCCTGTTCGACCTCGAACTCACGTCGTATTACCTGCTGGTCGGGGCGGTGCTGCTGCTGCTCGGGATCGGGCTGCTGGAGGTGTTCTCGGCCTCGAGTGTCAACAACCTGGTCAACGGCCGGCCGATGCTGTCCTCGATCCAGAACCAGGCGATCTCCGCGGTGCTGGGACTGGCGCTGATGTGGGGCGCTTCGCGGCTGCCTCCGCGCGCGTACCGGGCGCTCGCCTATCCCGCGCTGGTCGGGACCGTGCTGGCGCTGCTGCTGGTGCTGGCGGTCGGGTCCTCGCACAACGGGAACAAGAACTGGCTGATCATCGGTCCGCTGACGGTGCAGCCGAGCGAGTTCGCGAAGCTGGCGCTGGTGTTGTGGGGCGCGGACCTGTTGGTGCGCAAGGAGAAGCTGCTCACCACCTGGGACCACCTGCTGGTGCCGCTGGTGCCCGGCGCCGTGCTGATCATCGCGCTGGTGATGATGGGCGGGGACATGGGGACCTCGATAATCATCGTCGCCATCGTCTTCTGCCTGCTGTTCACGGCCGGGGCGCCGGGGCGGCTGTTCTCGATCCTGCTGGCGTCCGCCGTGGGGCTGGCGACGCTCGCCATCTTGATGCGGCCCTCGCGCGTGCGCCGTTTCACCAACTTCCTCAGCCCGGAGAACGACCCCGGCGGCACCGGATATCAGGCCATCCATGCCTTCCAGGCGCTGGCCAGCGGCGGCTGGTTCGGGGAGGGCCTGGGAGCCAGCAAGCAGCGCTGGGGGCAGCTGCCGGAGGTGCAGACCGACATGATCTTCGCCATCATCGGCGAGGAGCTGGGGCTGATCGGCGCGCTGACCGTGCTGGCGCTGTTCCTCACGATCGCCTACGCCGGGATCCGGATGGCGCTGCGGACCAGCGATCCGTTCGTGCGGCTGGTCTCGGCGTCGGTCACGGTCTGGCTGGCCGCGCAGATGATGATCAATCTGGGGGCGGTGACCGGCGTGCTGCCGATCGCCGGCGTGCCGTTGCCCTTCGTCTCCTATGGCGGGTCCTCGCTGCTGCCCTCGTTGACGGCGGTCGGGATGCTCATGTCCTTCGCCAGACGGAGGCCGGAGCCGTTGGATCCGGCCACGGTGCGCGAGCAGGGTGTCACCGCACCGCGTCCGAGCGGAGTGCCCGCCGACCGATAGGGTGGGCCGCGTGCATGTGGTCATCGCCGGCGGCGGCAGCGCCGGGCATATCGAACCCGCCCTGAACACCGCGGACGCCCTGCGGCGCGCCGACCCCTTGATCGGCATCACGATGCTGGGCACCGAGAAGGGCCTGGACACCAAGCTGATCCCGGCCCGCGGGTACGAGCTGCGCCTGATCCCGGCGGTCCCGTTGCCGCGCAAGCCCTCGGCGGCGCTGCTGACGCTGCCCTCGCGGCTGCTCGGCACGGTCAAGGCGGCGCAGCAGGTGATCACGGACGTCGACGCGGACGTCGTCATCGGCTTCGGCGGCTATGTCGCGCTGCCGGCGTACCTGGCGGCGCGCCGGGCCAAGCGGCCGATCGTGGTGCACGAGGCCAACATCCGCCCGGGCCTGGCCAACCGGGTCGGCGCGAAGTTCACCGACCACGTCCTCACCGGCAGCCCGGCGGTCCCGATGCCCGGCGCGACCTGCGTGGGCATGCCGCTGCGCCCGGCCATCACCGGCCTGGACCGCGCGGCCGTCCGCGCCGAGGCCCGCAAGGCCTTCGGCCTGGACCCCGACCGCCCGACGCTGCTGGTCACCGGCGGCTCGCAGGGCGCGCGCCGGCTGAACGACACGATGGTCGCCTCGGTGAAGACCCTCCACGACGCGGGCATCCAGGTACTGCACTCCTACGGCGACAAGAACGCGGTCGCGATAGAGGCCGACCCCGACGGACCGCCCTACGTGGCGCGGCCGTACGTGGACCGCATGGACCTCGCCTACGCCGCCGCCGACCTGGCGATGACGCGCAGCGGCATGATGACGTGCAGCGAGCTGGCCGCGGTCGGGCTGCCCTCGGTCTACGTGCCGCTGCCCGTCGGCAACGGCGAGCAGCGCCTGAACGCCGCCCCGGTGGTCGCCGCCGGCGGCGGGCTGGTCATCGACGACGCGGCGCTGACCCCGCAGTGGTTCGCCGCGAACGTGGTGCCCCTGCTGCTCGACGCCGAGCGGCTCACCGCGATGAGCGAGGCGGCACGCCGCTTCGGCATCCGGGACGCGGACGAGAAGATCGTGGATCTGGTGTTCGCCGCGGCGGGGGTGACGCGACCGCGCGGTGTTGGCGCGGGTAGCGCTGGTAGTGCTGGTGGCGCGGCGACGGGGTCGGTGGCTCAGGCCGCTGAGACTGCCAAGGCCGCCGAAGTGACTGCTGAGCCGGCTGAAGCGACTGCCGCTGAGACCGCTAAGGCTGCTGAGCCCGCCGAAGTGATTGCCGTTGAGCCCGCTGAGGTCGCCAAGTCGGCCGCTTCCGAGCCCGCTGAGCCGGTTGAAGCGACTGCCGCTGAGCCCGCTAAGGCTGCTGAGCCTGCCGAAGCGACTGCGACTGAGCCCGCCGAGCCCGCCGAAGTCCCCGCCGCCGTGGCTGCCGAAGCCACCGCCACCGAGGACGGCGACCGATGACGCGCTTCCCGGCTCCGGCCGAAGTCGTCCCGGCTGCCGAACTCGGGCGCATCCACCTCGTCGGCATCGGCGGCGTCGGTATGGCGCCGTTGGCGCGCGCGATGCTCGGGCGTGGGCTGCCGCTCAGCGGGAGCGACATCAAGGACAGTGCGACCGTGCAGGAGCTGCGGGCGCTGGGTGCGACCATCGCCATCGGGCAGGCGCCGGAGAACCTGGACGGCGTCGACACCGTCGTGGTCTCCACCGACATCCCTGCCGGCAACATCGAGGTCGTCGAGGCCAAGGCCCGCGGTCTACGCCTGCTGCACCGGGCCTCCGCGCTGGCGTCGCTGATGCCCGGCTACCGTTCGGTCGCCATCGCCGGGACCCATGGCAAGACCACCACCAGTTCGATGGTGACTGTCGCGCTGCGGCACGCCGGGCTGGACCCGAGCTTCGTCATCGGTGGCGAGATCGGGGAGACCGGGGAGTCCGGGCACGCCGGTTCCGGTGACGTGCTGGTCGCCGAGGCCGACGAGTCCGATGGCACGTTCACGCACTATCGGCCGGACATCTCGGTCATCACCAACATCGAGCTCGACCATCCGGACCACTTCGCCGACGTGGCGCAGGTCCGGGCCGAGTTCCAGGACTTCGCCGGCCGGTTGGAGCCGGGCGGGACGCTGGTCTGCTACGCCGACGACCCCGCCGCGCGCACCATCGCCGAGCGGACCGCCGCGCGCGGTGTCCGGGTGCTGACCTACGGAGCCGGCGCGGACGTCGACATCCGCGTCACCGACGTCAGCACCGTCGGCGGCTTCCCCGTCTTCACCCTGGTGACCGCCGAGGACGCCCACGGCCCGATCACGCTGTCCATCCCGGCGCGGCACAACGCGCTCAACGCGGCCGCCGCGCTCGGTGTCGCGCTGGCGCTCGGCGTGGACGTCGAGCCGTACCTGGAAGGCGTCGCGGGCTTCAGCGGCGCGCGACGCCGGATGCAGTTCCTCGGCGAGGCTTCGGGCGTGAAGGTCTACGACGACTACGGCCACCACCCGACCGAGATCGCCTCGGTCCTGTCCGCCGCGCGCGAGCTGGCCGGGCAGGGGCGCGTCGTCGCCGCCTTCCAGCCGCACCGCTACTTCCGCACCAACACCTTCCTGCACGAGTTCGGCCCGGCGCTCGGCGGCGCCGACGTGGTCGTGGTGCTGGACGTGTACGCGCACGGCGAGAAGCCGATCCCCGGCGTCGGCGGCGACGTGATCGCCGCCGAGACCGGACTCCCGCCCGAGGCGAGCGTGTTCGAGCCCGACTTCGACCGGGTCCCGCAGCGCCTCGCCGAGCTGGCCGCGCCGGGCGACCTGGTCGTGACGGTCGGCGCCGGCGACGTGACCGAGATCGGTCCGCGGCTGCTGAAGCTGCTGGCGTAACCGCCGGAAAGATACAGAGCAAAGATACAGAACAGGGCGTCCCGTTCGCGGGGCGCCCTTTTCCGTCGTGCCCGCACGCGACAGAGAAGTATTCTCATTACTGGTTGTATCGCAACTAACCGTGGGCCTGCGCGCCGCGGTCGAAGCCGTCGGCAACCCGCTGCACGCCATGGTCAGTGAAAAGGTGTGAAAAGGCACTGGGCCGGCGCCCCGGAAGGCGCCGGCCCAGCTGTCACACACTTACCGAGATCAGCTCACCTGAAGCAGCCCACTGATATGGCCGATCAGAACGCGGACAGCCCGTTCGGCGATCCCATCCCGGTCGGGCCGTCGTAACCGGCGACCCCGGTGCACTGGTAGTCGCCGCCGCAGTCCACCCACAGACCGGTCGAGCCGCCGACCGGGTCGTTCAGCCCTGCCTTCGCCGCCGGCGCGTAGAAGGCGGAGGCGTTGTTGTACTTGCCGGGATTGCCCGCCAATGCGATCACGCCAGCGATGAACGGCGAGGAGGCGCTGGTGCCGCCGACGATGTTCCAGCCGGAGGGCAGGCCCTCGAGGTCGGGGGTGTCGGTGACGTAGATCGCCGGGCCGGTGTTCGGGTCGGCGTCGGCGGAGACGTCGGAGACCATGCGGCCGGGGCAGTTGGCGTCGGTCTGCCACGCGGGCTTGTCGACCCAGGCCGAGCAGCCGCTGCCGGCGGCGCCGCCGTCGCTGCTCCACGCCGACTCGCTCCAGCCCCGAGAGCTGGAGTCCTTGGTCAGCGACGTGCCGCCGACCGAGACGACGCTGGCGAACACGGCCGGCTCGCTCGGGATGCCGTAGCCGCTGTCGCCGGAGGAGGCGACGATCGCGGTGCCGGGGTGCGTGTAGTGCGCCGCGTCGCCGGGCGTCGCGCTGGACTCGGTGCCCCCGTAGCTGTTCGACACCTCGGTGGCGCCGAGGCGCACCGCGGTGTCGACCGACGCGCCGAGGTCGTCGCTGTCGGCGTCGTCGCCTTCCACCAGCAGGATCTTGCACTGCGGGCACGCCGCCGACACCATGTCCAGGTCGAGCGCTTCCTCCACGCCCCAGCCGATGTCGGACGGCAGCGGGCTGGCCGTGCCGCGCTGGTTCACCTTGGTGAAGCAGCCGTTGGCGGTGGTGCACGCCGGCAGGCCGTAGGTGGAGCGGTAGACCGCGAGGTCCGCCTCGGCCGTCGGGTCGTCTCCGGCGTCGACGATCGCAACCGTCTGATTCGCCCCGCCCGTGGTCGGCAGGTTGTAGGCGGCGTGCAGGTCCGCCGGACCGAAGCCGGCCGGAGCGGTGGCGGCAGCCGCAGCCTTACCAGCAGTGCCGGCGACGCGGCTGATGTGCGCGGGCTCGTGCACGTCGGTACGGATCTCCGCGTAGCACCGGTCGAAGCCGGGCTTCGCCGCGCCGCAGACGTTCTTGACGTTGCTCGGGTGGCTCTTGGCAGCGGTAGCGGCGTTCGCCGGCGCCATCGCCGCGACCATGCCGACGGCCAGCGCCGCGGCGCCCAGGACGCCGATCAGGCGGTGAGGAGTTGTTCGACTCATGATTCTGATTCCCCTCAGCCGACGGTGTAGGCGTTGGCGGTGGTCTGCGTGATCGACCCGCCGAGCGCGTCGGTGGCGGTCACCTTCAGCCAGGGCGTGCTGCCCTTGGCGCCGTTCTTCCACAGCGCGGCGTACCGGTTCTGGCCGGCCGGGACCATCGCGGCCGGGGTCCAGGTCGCGCCCTTGTCGTAGGACACGGACACGGTCGCGCCGGTGGCTTTGGCGTCCGAGCCCACACCGTTGTAGGACTGGTGGCCGACCGTCAGCAGCAGCGCCGCCGCCGGGCCGTGGCTGGTGTTGGTGTCGTCGGTGGCGAGCTGGTAGTTCAGGTTGATCACCGGCAGGATCGAGCAGGCGGAGCTGCTGCTGCCCTGCGCGGAGCAGTAGTCGCCGGCCGGCAGCGTCTGCTTCGGGTCCGCCTTCGGGGTGTAGGGCACGGTGACGTCGGTGTGCGACACCGTGGACTGCGTGATCGGGAACTGGCTCACGTCCAGGTCGAACACCATGCGGTAGGTCGCAGCCTGCTGCGCCTGGCCGGTCAGCTCGGTCCCGGAGGTGTTGTCCTGCGAGAACACCTGGGTGCCGTCGCGGTAGACGGTGAAGTGGCCGGTCGCCGGGCCGAGGAAGTTCGTGAAGGAGTCCGGGTTGCTGTCCGTGAGCGCGGTCAGACCGAGGTCTATCGTGCCCTCGTCAGAGCAGGCGTTGCAGCCGGTCGGATTCTTGAACTGCCCGACCTGCGGTGTCAGCGGGCCGTGTCCCCAGGTGCGCCACAGCTCGGTCTTGCCTTGGTAGATCGGCGCCGTCTGGCCGAACAGCAGCGCGGCCGGGAAGCCCGTCCCCGGTTCGGGCAGGGCGTTCATGAAGTTCCCGTACCACTGCTCGTCGCCGACCGGTGCCCCGGTGTAGGTGGTCAGGGTTTCCGGGACCGTGATGATGTGGCCGGCCTGGATCCCGCCGAGCGTCGGCGAGACCGGGCCCATCAGGTACTCGCCGTCGTGGCGGGGGTTGCCGGCGTCGCTGTCGACGGTGTTGTGGGTCGTGGTCAGCTTCGAGGTGTCGACCCTCTGGTTCTGGTTCGCGTCCACGTGGTCGACGGCCGGGAACATCAGGTCGTAGCGGTAGGGGTCCTTGGTCCCGGCCGGGCTCTCGCCGCCCCAGGCCAGCACGTCGTAGCTGAACGTGCCGACCTTCGCGGTGCCCGTCGGGGCCACGTAGGTGTCCCCGCTGCCGCCGACGCTCACGCCGCCGGTCAGGCCGTTGACGTCCGTGCGGACGTAGGACAGATCGAGGAAGTCGGTCACGGTGGGTTTGGGGGTGTTCGCCGTGACCTGGGCCGTCGCCGTGCGCTCGTCGGCGGTCGCGGTGGTGACGCCGCCGGCGGTGACGTCCAGGTCGAGCTGCGACACCACGTGCGTGGTCCCGATCCCGGTGGTCTGGTCGTAGGTGGAGAAGATGGTCGTCGCCGCGTAGTGCCCGGTCGGCACCGCGACCCGCTCGATGCCGCCGGCCACGGGCAACGGCACGCTCCACTTGTTCACGTCGTCGACGTTGGTCAGGAACGTCGTGGCGTCCGCGGGCGCCCCGTCCAGCCCGACGGCGTTGATCTGCAGGATGCTCAGCGGGTAGAAGGGCGTCGCCGCGGGAGCCTTGGCGGTGCTCAGCGCGGGAATCTCATACTGCGCGGGGTTCAGCTGCGCCGGGTGCGCCAGAACCGAGTCCGGGATGACGTAGGCGTGGTGCGCGTCGGGCGTGTAGCGCGTGGCCGGGACGGTTCTGCCGTCGGGCGCCTGGACCACGATGGACGCGCCCGGACCGGTTCCGGTGACCAGGACGCGGTCGCCGTTGGGCAGGGCGGTGGTCGCCGGCGCGGCCAGGGTGTGCTGGGCCGGCGCCGAGGCCGGGGCGGCGGCGGGCGGCGCGCTCGCCGCGGCGGCGCCGGCGGCGGTGGCCAGGCCCAACGCCACGGCCGTGGCCAGGGTCGGGACTCGACGGATACGTGCTAGCACAAGCAGTTCCTCCAGATCGTCGCAACGGCTCTGGTGCGCGGGTGCCCGATCGTGCTGCGCACCGGAGCCTTTGTGCACTCGCGAAGTAACCGACGGGGCCGATGTTCAAAATGGTTGTCAGAGTGCTGAAATTCGTTGCCTGATCCGCGCTACCTGAGACGGCCTCTGCGGAAATCCCGGGCGCGGCATACACAGGACTCGCTACGGTGCCACCGTGACTTCTCCGAGCCCCGCCCCTGAGGCGACCGACGCCCTGACCACCGCCGAGGAACTGCTCGCCGCCGAGGACATCGCCGGACTCGTCCGGCACTTGCGGACGCAGGGTGAGACGCTGCCGCTGCTGGATTACGTGCGCGTGCTGCGCGATGCCGCGCGGGGGATGGGCTTCGACGCGATGGTGGTCGCCGGCGATCGGGTGTTGGAGGCCGGGGATGATCGCGCGGAGCAGGCGGTGGGGTTGTACGAGTTCGGATATGAGTGCGTCGAGCATGGGATCGCGTTCTTGGCGATTCGGGCGCTGCGCGAGGCTGCTGAGCGCGAGCCGGGCGTCATCCAGATTCGTACGGAGCTGGCTGCGGCTTGCGAGCGGTCGTGGGAGCACCGCGAGGCTATGGCTGCGCTGCGGGGTTTTGAGGGTGAGCTGCCTTGGCTGGCTCGCTACCAACTGGCGTTCAACGCGCTGCTGGCTGGGGACGTGCCGACCGCTGAGGAGGAGTTCGCGGCGTTGCCTGAACTCGAGGCGCAGGAACGGGAAGATCTGGCGCCGCTGCGGGAGAAAGTGCGCGCGATGTTGGTGCGGGCAGCGGAGGTCGCGGTTTCAGATGGCGCGCTTGGGCCGAAGGATTTGCGTGGGTGGCATTACGCGCTGACCGGTGGGGTGCTGCTGACCGTTTCGCCGTATGGCTATGACGCGGGGATGACAGGGCGTTGGGCGATGGTCGGCGATTCCTATGGGGCGGCTGCTGAGGTGCTGCGGCGGTTGGGGGTGTTGTTGGCGGCCAAGGGTCTGACTCCGGAGACGGTGTCGTTGCTGCCGGACCGGGACAGCCGGATCATGGGATTGGCGGCGGCGCAGTACTTCGGGCTGCCGGCGGTGCCTTTCGCGGCGGAGCGTGAGGACACGCTGGTTGTCGCGTACGACCTGAATGAGGCTGAGCCGGAGGTGTTGGCGGCGCTGCGGAATCGGGTTCCGGGGCAGATTCTGTTCGAGCGCGCGACCGACTGGACTGATCCGCCGCTGGCGGCTGCCGACGCGGTGGGGTTCTTGCGGCAGGCGGTGCGGGAGCCGTGGGGTGCGGGGTTCCGGATCGTCGACGGCGAGGTGGTCGACACCGAGCCTGATGCGCGTCCGGTCGAGGAGATCGCGGCGGAGCTGGCTGCGACGGAGCCGGAGGCGGATGAGGGCGACGGTCAGACGCCGGCGGATCCGGACGCTGTGCTCGAGGCGTTCCTCGCCGCGGTGGAAGGTACCTGGCTGACCGCGCGGCGGGAGTACGTCGGGTCGCCGGGTCCGGTGCCGAGTTCGCGTTTCCTCTGAGCCGCGAGGAGATCCGACGCAGGACCCGACGCAGCATGAAGCCCGGCCACTCCTCGCCTAAGTGGTGGCCGGGCGGTTCGGGGAGGGCTGTGCCCTAGTTCTTTTTCACCGGCGTCTTGGACGACTCGGACGCCTTGGACGACGTGCCGGCCTTCGCCGGCGCGCTCACCGTCACCGAGAACGGGCTCGAGTACACGGTCGCCGGACCCTCCTTGTCCTGCGGATGCAGGATGCGCAGGGTGTAGGAGCCGGACGAGTCCATCTTCACCGGGAACGAGAACTTGTTGCTGGTGTCGGTGAAGGTCGTGTACGCCAGCGTGGTCCACCCTGTTGCGGACTTCCCCGACGTCTTTCGCTGCAGCCGCACCTTCGTCCCCGGCTTGGCGCCCTTGACCTCACCGGAGACCGTGAAAACGGTGTCATCGGCGAGCTTGACGTTGTCGACCCGGGCGATGACCGTGATGCCCCCGACCGACTCGCCAGCGCCCGCCACCACCTGCGGCGCCGCGGCCGCCTGCTGCACCGCGGCGACGGCGACCGGCCGATCCGCCGCCGCCCCGCCCGAACCCAGGGTCGACGCCGCGACCCCGCCCAGCGCCAGAACACCAATAGCCGCACTGACCGCGGCGCCCTGCTTCTTCTGCTTGGAGGTGAGTGCCATGGCTCGATCTGACGCCAGCCGGTCGGCAGCCGCATGCGGGCACGGTCCGAATGGGGGACCGGGCTCGAAGGAGACAGACGCGGGCTCTGATGTCAGGCGGTTGTGATCCAGCGCTCGCGATCGGAGGCGTGGAGAGCGAGCTGAGCTGAGCTGAGTCGAGCTGAGTCGAGTCGAGCTGAGTCGAGTCGAGCTGAGCTGAGTCGAGTCGAGCTGAGCTGAGCTGAGTCGAGCTGAGTCGAGTCGAGCTGAGCCGAGTCGAGTCGAGCTGAGCTGAGTCGAGCTGAGTCGAGCCTCAGCCCTCGCCACCCGCCTCGCGTATGAGTTCGACCAGCGCCGCGACCCCCGCGGTCACCTGCGCGTCGGCCAGGTTTCCGTAGCCGACCATCAGCCGGGTGGTGTCGGGGTCGCCGGCCATGCGGAGCAGGTTCAGGTCGCACAGTTCGATCTCGTGCCTGAGCGCTGCCGCCATCACCCGTGTCGCCGAAGCGCCGGGCGGCAGCTCCAGCAGCATGTGCAGTCCGGCCTGCTGTCCGCTGACGCGTGCGCCGGGCAGTGCTTGCTCCAGTGCTGCGACGAGGGCGTCGCGTCGGGTTCGGAAGCGTTGGCGGCTCGTGCGGAGGTGGCGGTCGTAGGAGCCGGATTCGATGAAGTGTGCCAGCGCCAGTTGGTTCAGGGCCGGGGCGGTCGGGGCTGTCCAGGGTTCGGGGCGGAGTGCGGTGAGCCAGCGGCCGGGGACCACGGCCCAGCCGACGTTCACCGTGGGTGTCATCGTGCGGCTCATCGAGCCGATCAGGGCTACCCGGCGGGGGTCTGTGCCCTGCATTGCCGGGAGCGCCGGTCTGTCGTAGGAGAACTCCGAGTCGTAGTCGTCCTCGATCACCAGGCCGTCGACCCGCGATGCCCACTCCAGCAGCCAGCTGCGGCGCTCCGGTGCCAGCTCCGCGCCGTTCACCACCTGGTGCGCGGGCCCGATGCAGACCGCGCGTACGCCCGGATGCTCCGCCAGCGCCTCGGCGACGATCCCGCGCTCGTCCACCGGCAGCGGCACCAGCTCCAGCCCTGCGGCGCGCGCGGGTTCCCACATCCCGTTCGAACCAGGGTCCTCGATCGCCAGGAGCCGGTGGCCCTCGGCGTACAGCGCCCGCGCCAGCGCTCCCATCGCCGCCTTGGCTCCGGTGAACACCGTCATCAACGCGGGGTCGATGTTCGTGCCGCGGCGGCGGTTCAGGTGGTCGGCGAGGATGCCGCGCAGCCGGGGCTCGCCGCCGGGCTGCGCGTAGCCGAGGCGGTCGAACGGCGCGGTCTCGGCCGCGGTGCGGATCGCCTCGACCCACTTGCGGCGGGGGAAGGCGCGGAAGTCGGGGGTGCATTGCGAGAAGTCGTAGCGGACCGGGAGGTGGCGGCGGGGGTCGGCGTGGCCCGGGTGGCTGTGGACGACCGCGCGGCGTTCGTCGGGTTCCGGGGACCAGCTGACGCGGGTCGCCGATCCGGTCTTGCCGGCGAGGAAGCCCTCGGTCGCCAGTTGTCCGTAGGCCTCGGTGACGGTCCAGCGGGAGACGCCCAGGTCGGTGGCCAGGACGCGGCTCGGGGGGAGTGCGGAGCCCAGCGGCAGGCGTCCGCCGCGGATGGCGGTGCGGATGGCCTCGGCGAGCTGGTGGTGCAGTGGACCGGGGCGTGTCGTTGACAGGTCCAGGAGGGTCTCCCAGGCCAGATTGGTCTGTGTATCGGCCACGCCATTGGATCGTAGCGGTGTTCGATCAGTTCCTACAGTGGTTCTCGCAAAGGTTGAAAAACCACAGCAAGTAGGGACGAACCATAATGAATGAGAAATCCGGCAAGAATCTCAAAACCGCTGTCTTCCGCCGCCGGGCCAGGATCACGGACAAGCGCCGTCGGTTCTACTACGACCCCTTCTTCGCCGACCCGGAATCCGTCGAGGACGACTACCGCCGTCTGAAAGGAGGCCACGGCTGACGGGAGCCATGGTCCCCATCTGCGAAACTGGGGCCCATGAACGCGACCGGAGCCGGCCACCCGCGGGTCAGCAGGGTATTGGTCGAGCGCTACCTCGACCGGCTGCGGCGGCGGCGCCGCTGGCGGCGGCTGTCGGTGACGATCACGGTGTTCCTCGCCCTGCTCGCGCTGACCGGCTACTCGATCCTGTGGCACACCAAGGTCTTCGACGTCCGCACCACCACCGTCTCCGGCGTCAAGGTGCTGAGCCGGCAGCAGGTGCTGGCCGCCGCCGCGATCCCGGCGCACGCCCCGGTCGCGGCGGTGGACACCGCGGCGGCCAAGGCCCGGCTGATGGCGCTCCCGCGGGTGAAGGACGCCTGGGTGGAGCGTTCGCTGCCGCACACCGTCTCCATCGGCATAGTGGAGCGGACCCCGGCCGCCGCGCTGCCGCAGCCCGACGGCTCCTTCCAGATCGTCGACGCCGACGGGGTGGCCTTCGACACAGCGGCCTCCGCCTCGGCGATCCCGGCGCACGTCCCGGTCATCCACCTGGAGCAGTTCGCCGATCCGGGACCTGAGGCGAAGGCCGCCCGCGCGGCCACCGTCGCCGGCGCGCTGGCCGCTCTTCGAGCCCTGCCGCCCCCGGTGCTCTCGCGGGTGCTCACCGTGTCGGCGACCGGGCCCTACGCCATCACCGTGACGCTGACTCCGTCCACGAAGAAACAGCACTCCGTGACGGTCGCTTGGGGCGGACCGGATCAGCCGGTTCTCAAGGCACGGATACTGGCGGCACTGATCGGAAATGACGCCGCGCACTATGATCTGAGTGCTCCGGCGGCTCCGGCGTATTCGTAACGGTTCGAATCCGGACCCGCCGATCGGCTAAGATCTGGCGGGCAATCGAACAACATACGTATTCCCCTCATCGGATCCACACGGGATCACACGGGGGTCGTCGGACCACGCTGAGAAGTAAAACCTGCCGACAGTTTCGGCGTGTTCGTTGAACCTCACAGGTCGCGGGACCTAATGTCCTGTAAAGACTTCACAGTCGCACGACCCCGCCGTGTCCCCGGCCGGTGTGGGCGGGACTAAGGTGATCACGAGATTACCGGATACCACGGAGAGGCCGTCGGACGTGGCAGCACCGCAGAATTACCTGGCTGTTATCAAGGTCGCCGGCATCGGCGGCGGCGGCGTGAACGCCATCAACCGGATGATCGAGGTCGGTCTGAAGGGCGTGGAGTTCATCGCCGTCAACACCGACGCCCAGGCTCTGCTGATGAGCGACGCCGACGTCAAGCTCGACGTCGGCCGCGAGCTCACCCGTGGGCTGGGAGCCGGCGCCAATCCCGACGTCGGCCGCAAGGCCGCCGAGGACCACGCCGAGGAGATCGAGGAAGTCCTCAAGGGCGCGGACATGGTGTTCGTGACCGCCGGCGAGGGCGGCGGCACCGGCACCGGCGGGGCTCCCGTGGTGGCCCGGATCGCCCGCGAACTCGGCGCCCTGACCATCGGCGTGGTGACCCGGCCGTTCACCTTCGAGGGCCGGCGCCGGGCGAACCAGGCCGAGGACGGCATCGCGGCGCTGCGCGAGGAAGTCGACACCCTGATCGTCATCCCGAACGACCGGCTGCTGTCGATCTCGGACAAGAACGTCTCGGTGCTGGACGCCTTCAAGGCCGCCGACCAGGTGCTGCTCTCCGGCGTCCAGGGCATCACGGACCTGATCACCACCCCGGGCCTGATCAACCTGGACTTCGCCGACGTGAAGTCGGTGATGAGCGAGGCCGGCTCGGCGCTGATGGGCATCGGCTCGGCGCGCGGCGACGACCGCGCGGTGGCCGCCGCCGAGATGGCGATCTCCTCCCCGCTGCTGGAGGCCTCCATCGACGGCGCCCGCGGCGTGCTGCTGAGCATCTCCGGCGGCTCCGACCTGGGCCTGTTCGAGATCAACGAGGCCGCGCAGCTGGTCAGCGAGGCCGCGCACCCCGAGGCCAACATCATCTTCGGCGCGGTGATCGACGACGGCCTGGGCGATGAGGTCCGGGTCACCGTGATCGCCGCCGGGTTCGACGGCGGCGAGCCGGCCAAGCGCCGCACCGGGCACTCCCAGGCCGCCGGGGCGACCCGCTACGACGAGGAGACCAGCGTCCGCGACGGCATGCGCGAGCAGGTGCTCGGCACCCTGCCCAAGCCCGCCGAGCGCGGCGCCGGGGTCCCGGCCCACGACCCGATGGCCGACACCCAGAACGTCCCGGTGATCCCGGTGCAGCCGGCGCCCTCGGCCGCCGACGAGCTCGACATCCCCGACTTCCTGAAGTAGGACCGGGAACCGACGTGGCGATATGGCAGCACACCGGTCCCGACGGCGAGGGCGGCAAGGCCCGCTTCGCCTTCTCCGACCGCTGGGGCGGGGTCTCCAAGGCTCCTTACACCGCGACCAACCTCGGCGGGCACGTCGGCGACGACCCGGAGGCGGTCGCCGCCAACCGGTCGCTGGTGGCCTTCGAGCTGGGGTTCACCGACCCCGGCAACGTGGTGTACATGAACCAGATCCACGGCGCGGACGTGGCCTACGCCGCCGCGCAGTGGCAGGGCCGCGCCCCTGACGTGGACGCGCTGGTCACCGACCGCCGGCATCTGGCGCTGGCGGTGCTGGTCGCCGACTGCGTGCCGGTGCTGCTGGCCGACGCCGAGGCCGGCGTGGTGGCCGGGGCGCACGCCGGACGGCCCGGGATGAAGGCCGGCGTGGTGCCGGCGGCGGTCGAGCGCATGGTGACCCTGGGCGCCGCGCCCGAGCGGATCGTCGCGGTCAGCGGACCCTCGGTGTGCGGGCTCTGCTACGAGGTGCCCGAGCGCATGCGCGCCGACGTCGCCGAGAAGGTCCCGGCCAGCTACACGGTGACCCGGCAGGGCACGCCCGGGCTGGACGTCGCTGAGGGCGTGTGGGCACAGCTGGAGGCTTGCGGCATCGACCTGAAGTCCTCGGTCCGGCTGCGGGTGTGCACCCAGGAGTCCGAGGACTACTACTCCTTTCGCGGCGAGGGGACGACCGGCCGGTTCGCCGGGTTCGTCTGGCTGGACTGACCGATGGCCGGGGACAGCGAGGACCGCGCGGACGAGCAGGCTTCGGACGCGCGGCGGGGACAGATTTCCGAGAACCTGGCCGCGGTGCGCGAGGACATCGCCGCCGCGGCGCGTAAGGCGAGCCGCGACCCCTCCGAGGTGTCGCTGATCGCGGTGACCAAGACGTATCCGGCCTCTGACGTGCGCGTCCTGGCCGAGCTCGGCGTCCTGGACGTCGGGGAGAACCGGGACCAGGAGGCGGCGCCGAAGGCCCGCGCCACGGCCGGTCTGGGACTGCGCTGGCATTTCATCGGGCAGCTGCAGACCAACAAGGCTTCCTCAGTGGCCGAGTACGCCGATTTCGTCCATTCTGTGGACCGGATCCGCCTGGTCGCGGCGCTGTCCAGGAGCGCTGTCCGGTATGACAAAGAATTGACATGTTTGGTGCAGGTCGACCTGGGTAACGCAGAGCCCATGGACGACAACGCGGCCCGCGGCGGGGCGTTTCCGGACCAGGTGCCGGAACTGGCCGACGCGATCGCCGCGGCGCCCGGATTGAACCTCGGCGGCCTGATGGCCGTGGCACCTCTGGGCGCCGAGCCGGGACCGGCCTTCGAGCGGTTGCACACGCTGGCTATGCGCTTGCGAACGACACACCCATCGGCCACGATGATCTCGGCGGGGATGAGTGGGGATCTGGGCGAAGCGGTGGCGGCGGGCGCGACACACGTCCGCATCGGCAGCGCGATACTCGGTATCAGACGGTGATTCCGGTAACGTCGCATCTATCGAACATCGGATACGACGACCGCACGTCTGCGCCACACATCATCGACCGCGATCGGGAAACCTCCGCGGCACCTTTTTTCGTTGACAGTTGCAAGACAGCCGTAACAGGCCCAGTCCGGAGGCGAACACCATGGCCGGCATGATGCGCAGAGCAGCGGTCTACCTCGGGCTTACCGACGAACAGCGGTTCGAGGACGAGCGGTACTACGACGAATACGAGGACGAGTACGAGCCCGAGGCCGCCGAGCCCGCGGCGGCACCGGAGCCGGTGCACCGCGAGCCGGAAGCCGGCTCGGGCGGGGCGCTCGTCGTCGCGCAGAACGACCGCCGCGCCTTCGCGGCGGCCTCCAATGTGACGGTGATGCCGGACCGCTCCGAGCGGTCCTCGCGAGCCGACCGAGCCGAGAGAGGTGGACCGGTGATGTACAGCGTCCCGACGGACCGGTCGGCGGACCGCGAAGCGTCCTACCGCATCACGACGCTGCATCCGCGCACCTACAACGAGGCGCGCACGATCGGCGAGCACTTCCGCGAGGGAGTTCCGGTGATCATGAACCTGACCGAGATGGAGGACGCCGACGCCAAGCGCCTGGTGGACTTCGCGGCCGGGCTGATCTTCGGGCTGCGCGGGAACATGGAGCGGGTGACGCAGAAGGTGTTCCTGCTGTCGCCTGCTAATGTCGATGTGACGGCCGAGGACAAGGCCCGCATCGCTGAGGGCGGCTTCTTCAACCAGAGCTGAGGGCCGCCGGCGTTGTCGGCGGTGGGGTGTTGATGTCCGGCGGCGTCCCGCGGCGGTGTGTGCTGACCGCGCGCGGCGGGGCGCCGGCGAAGGTGGGAAGGGGAGTGCGCTATGAGCGTTGTGGGGGCGTTGCTCCTGTGGGTGCTCTACCTCTTCGCGCTGTGCTTGATCATCCGCCTCATCATCGGCTGGGTTTTGGTATTCGCCCGGTCGTGGGAGCCGCGGGGTGTCATGCTGGTCGTCGTGGAGACGGCGTACACGGTCACAGATCCTCCACTGAAGCTGTTGCGGCGGTACATCCCGCCGCTGCGGCTCGGCGGGATGGGGTTTGACGTGGCGTTCATGATCCTCGTGATCATCGTCTTACTGCTGATCCGGGTCGCGGCTACGCTGTGACCGGGTAATGTCTGTGCGAATGCCGACGACCACGCCACGCCTGAGGTGAATGAAAGATGCCGTTGACTCCCGAGGACGTCCACAACAAGCAGTTCACGACCGTACGCCTGCGCGAGGGGTACGACGAGGAAGAGGTGGACGCCTTCCTCGACGAGGTCGAGGCCGAGCTGACCCGCCTGATCCGCGAGAACGAGGAGCTGCGCGCCAAGCTGGCCGCCGCCACCCGCGCCGCGGCCAGCGCGGCGGCCGCCCCGGTGCCGATGCGGCGGGAGCCGACCCCGATACCCGCGCCCGCGCCGCCGGTTCCGGCTCCGCTTCCGGCCCCGCTGCCCGCGCCGCTCCCGGTGCCGCAGGCGCCGCAGTTCCAGGCGCCCGGCGGCGATTCGGCCGCGCGCGTGCTCGCCCTGGCCCAGCAGACCGCCGACCAGGCGATCGCCGAGGCCCGCAACGAGGCGAACAAGATCGTCGGCGACGCCCGCGGCCGGGCCGACGGCCTGGAGCGCGAGGCCCGCGGCAAGGCCGACGCCTTGGAGCGGGACGCCCAGGAGAAGCACCGCGTGGCGATGGGCTCGCTGGAGACCGCCCGCGCCGCCCTGGAGCGCAAGGTCGACGACCTGCGCGCCTTCGAGCGCGAGTACCGCCAGCGCCTGAAGTCCTACCTGGACGGCCAGATGCGCCAGCTCGAGGCCTCCGGCGGGGACGACACCATGGGCTCCTCGATGGGTTCCCGGGCGCAGCTGAGCCCGACCGGCCTGTCCGCGCCGCCGCCGGCGCCCTCGGGCCCGCCGATGCCGATGCAGGCCTCGCTGCCCCCGGGCATGCCGCAGGCGCAGTCCCCGGTCGGTGCCGGGATGAACGGCGGGATGGGCTCGACCGGCTCCTACCAGAGCGCCGGGAACAACGGCAGCAACGCCGCGGCCCTGACCCAGACCATGGCGCCGATCCGGCCGCAGATGCCCTCCCCGATGCCGCCGCAGCAGATGGGCGGCGGGCAGCAGCCCCCGTTCATGGGTTCGGGCAACGGCCTGGGCCAGCCGCCGGTGCCCTCGCAGCCCTCGCCGATGCGCGGCTTCCTCATCGACGAGGACCCCGACGCCTGACGGGCCGCCCCCGCGGGACCGGACCGGCGTCCGGGTAGCACGCTGCTGACCTGTACTGGTCTGTACTGGTCTACGGTCGGCACTCACACAATGACGTGGCGTCATAAGCCCCGCCTCCCGATGGGAGGCGGGGCTCGGCGTTTGCCCGGAGTTGGTTCGGCGTTGGTAGGGACTTTCCCTTAAGCGCGGCCGGAGGCGGGCCCGCCCAGCGCGGGATCAGTCCAGCGCGGGATCAGTCCAGCCCTAGGGAGAACGCCGCCTCCAGGTCCATCGCGCTGTAGGTCCGGAACGACACGTGCGTGACCGTGTGGCTGACCCCCGCCACCTTGTTCACGCCGCCCGGGATCACGTCGGCGAGCTGCTCGTGCTCGCGGACCCGGACCATGGCGATCAGGTCGTACTCCCCGGTGACCGAGTACACCTCGCTCACGCCGGGCAGGCGGGAGATCTTCTCGGCGACCTCCGGGATGGCGTCCACGTCGGTCTTGATCAGGACGATGGCAGTGATCACAGCGGCTCCTTCTAGCGGGACTGTCTAGCGATGGTATTGGCCGTAGGGATCGTCCGGATCGGCGGAGCGGTAGTCCGGCATCAGCGGCGGCGGGGGAGGCAGGGTTTCGGTGGCCGGGGCGCGGGCCGGATCGCTGGGTCCCCGGCCGATGACAAGGGCTACGTAGAGGAGTCCCAAGACGAACCCCGATACGTGGGCGAAGTACGCGACGTCCGTGGAGCCGGCCACTCCGATGGTCTGCTGGAACTCCGGCAGCTGCACCACGAACCAGAAACCCAGGACCAGCCACGCCGGGACCCGCATCGGCAGGAACCACAGGAACGGCACCAGCAAGGTGACCCTCGCCTGTGGGAACAGGTAGACGTACGCCCCTAGCACCGCTGCGATCGCCCCCGAGGCGCCGACCAGCGGCCCGGTGGCCGTCGGGTTCGCCCAGGCGAAGGCGTAGGTGCTGGCCGCGCCGCCGATGATGTAGAACGCCAGGAAGTGCAGGCGCCCCAAGACGTCCTCGACGTTGTTGCCGAAGATGTAGAGGAACAGCATGTTCCCCAGCAGGTGGATCCAGCCGGCGTGCACGAACATGGCGGTGAACACCGGCCAGACCGGGTTGCCGTGGCCGTTCAGCAGCTGGGCCGGGATCGCGCCGTAGTGGTACAGGTACGCGTTCTCCCTGGCCTTGCGCGCCGCGTCCGGGCTGACGCCGGCGAACGCGATCGGGCCGGACAGGAACACCGCCACGTTCGCGATGATCAGGCCGAAGGTGACGACGGATGTCCGGGACACCGGGTTCCTGTCGTGAATGGGGATCACCACTGTTGCATCATGGCCCATCACCGTGCGCGCGGGAGATCCGAAACGCGGCGCGGAGGGCCTACCTTTGAGTGAGTGCTTGGTACGGGCACAAGCGCGGCCGATAAGGTCGGCGGATCAGGAACGATGTCCGGAGGCGTTGGCGTCTCCGGCGAGGCGAGGGAGTGGGGAGAGCGACGTGAGCTCACCAGAGGGCGAACGTCTCACCATCACACTGCCGGACTCGGTGCGCCAGCGCGTCGTGGAGATCGCCTCCGAGGCGCTGGGCAAGATGCCGGCCGCGGAGATCCCCGCGCCCTTGCGGCCCTTCGCCAAGTTCACTCCAGCCAAGCGGGCCAAAGCCGCGGCGATCCCCATGGCGGCGTCCTTGGAGAGCGACGGAGCATTTCGTACGCGGGTCGCCGAACGTGTGCGCGAAGCATCCCCTGACCTGTCCGACTCCCTGTTCGCCGGGGTGGTACCGGCCGCCGCTGACCCGCACGAGGTCGCGGCGGTCGCTTATGTGCTGCGTCCGCACGGCTGGACCGGGATAGTCAAGGACGCCCTGGAGGCGGTGACGCAGGGCGCGCGCCTGGCCGCCGGCGAGGCCGCCGAGAGCGAGGTCGCCCGGCTCGCCGCGGAGGTCGCGGAGCTGCGCGAGACGGCACGCGTCGCCGCCGACAGCCTGCGGGTCGCGCAGGAGGAGGCGCGCCGCGAGGGCGACCAGTTGCGGCGCAAGGTGCGGCAGCTGGAAGCGGACATGCGGCGGGCCCAGGCCGCGGCGCGGGCGGCGGAGACGGCGCTGGAGACGGAGCGGACGTCGGCGGCCTCGGCCGCGTCGGCCTCAGAGGCCGAATTAAGGCGGCTGCGGACGCGCCTGACGGCCGCGGAGACCGCGCTGGACACCGCGCGCCGCTCGGCGCGCTCCGGGCGCTCTGAGGGGGATATGCGGCTGCGGCTGCTGCTGGACACCGTGACCGGCGCGGTGAAGGGCTTGGAGCGCGAGCTGGCGCTGCCGCCGACCGAGACCCGGCCGGCGGACACGGTCGGGGCGGCGTCTCCGGACTCTGTCGCGCCCTCGGACATGTCGGTGCAGGGGCGCGCCAAGGACGATCCGGCGCTGCTGGACCAGTACCTGGCGCTGCCGATGGTGCACCTGGTGGTCGACGGCTACAACGTCACCAAGTCCGGCTATCCGACGCTGCCGCTGGCCGAGCAGCGGGTGCGCCTGGTCGGCGGGCTGGCGGCGCTGGCCGCGCGCACCGGCGCGGAGGTGACGTGCGTCTTCGACGGCGCGGCGCTGGACGGCCCGGTGCGGCTGACGCAGCCGCGCGGGGTGCGCGTGCTGTTCTCCGCGCCGGGGGAGATCGCCGACGAGCTGATCCGGCGGCTGGTGGCGGCCGAGCCCGCCGGGCGGCCGGTGGTGGTGGTGTCCTCGGACCGCGAGGTGGCCGAGGGCGTGCGGCGGTCGGGGGCACGGCCGGTGCCGGCGTCGATGCTGCTGAACCGGATGGCGCGGTCCTGAGGTTCTCGGCTGTCGGGACTTACCTCACCTATCCGCTTGTCCAGCTGGTTGGCTCCTCGCCACGATTTGTCGGAGATGTCTTATCTCCGATCCGCTCACCTATTTGAGTGGTTGATCCTTGCCCCGAGGTGTCGGCTCGGACTAGGTTCGTGCGCTGTTCTGCCGGTATCCACCGGCGTGCCCTGATGTGGAGGTCATCACAGAATGGCGCATCACAGTACGAAGCGGTCGAAGCGTCACCGCGCCGCGACCCCGCCCGCCCGAGGCCGTACGGTCGCGGCCGCCGCGCTGACCGCCGTGGCAGCCGCCGCCGGCGTGTGCGGCACCGCGGCCGCCGCCCCCGCGGCCGGACCGGGCTCCGGCGCCTCCGACACCGACCGCGGCACCGTGAAGGCCCAGATCGCCGCCCTCTACCGGCAGGCGGACCAGCTGACCCAGACCTTTGACGCGGCGCAGGAGCAGGAGAGCGCCCTGAGCCTGGCCGTCCAGCGCTCGCAGTCCAAACTGCAGACCATGCAGGCCGACTACGAGCACCAGCGCGCCGCCATCGGCGCCATCGCCGCGAACCAGTACCGCGCCGGCGGAGTGGACCAGCGCCTGGCCCTGATGCTCGCCGACCACCCCGAGACCTTCCTCGGCAACGAGGCCATGGCCACCCGCGTCTCCGACCAGCAGAGCCGCAAGGTCGCCGAGGTGATCGAGGAGCGCCGGCAGATCGTCCAACTCCAGCGAGCCGCCGCCGACCAGCTCTCAGCCCTGAACCAGACCCGCGACACCGCGGCCCGCTCCCGCACCCAGGTCACCGAGCAGCTCCACAAAGCCCAGTCCCTCCTGAACACCCTCTCAGCGCCGCAACGCCGCGCGGCGATCCAAGCCGACCTCGGCGCCGACCCCGCCTCCCCCTTCACCGGCGAACAGCCCGACCCGAACACCCCCGACCAGAACCTCCCCGCCCCCTCCGACCGAGCCCGCGCGGCAATCGAGGCCGCCATCGCCGACCTCGGCAAGCCCTACGTCTTCGGCGCCGAAGGCCCCGACGCCTTCGACTGCAGCGGCCTGATCCAACAAGCCTGGCGCCAAGCCGGCGTCGAACTCCCCCGCACTTCCTCCGAGCAGGCCCAAGCCGGCCAACAGATCCCCCTGTCCCAAATCCAACCCGGCGACCTGGTGATCTACTACGCAGGACGCAGCCACATCGGCATGTACGTGGGCGACGGCAAGATCATCCACGCCCCGCATCCCGGCACGCAGGTGCGCTACGCGCCGCTGATGTCGATGCCGGTGAACATGGTGGTGCGGGTCTGAGGCGGTCTCACGGCGGATACGGGGCGATCTCGGCAGCCCAATCAGTCGCAGCCTCCGACATCGCCTCGGGCGTGATCCGGCAGGAGATCGCGCACGGGTCGCCGGCCCGGGTCCGTCGGCGCCAAGGCGGATAAGAACTCGAGGTCCAGACTGACCTAGAGGTCGATCACACCGGGTTCGGACCGAGTGCGAGCGAAGGACAGATTGGGTTCGGTGAACCCGAGATCGGCGCCCGCCCTGCTCCGAAGCCAGTCCGCCTAGACGACGGCATCATCTGCGGTCAATGCCTGCCAGCGGAAGGACCACGTTCCTTGCGGACAGTTGGCGGTCCCCTGGGGTCCTCAGTCGGGGGTGCCGGCGCGGACGAGGCCGGATTCGTAGGCGTAGACGACGGCTTGGACTCGGTCGCGGAGGTCCAGTTTGGCGAGGATGCGGCTGACGTGGGTTTTGACGGTGCCTTCGCCGATGTAGATGTGTGCTGCGATTTCGCTGTTGGACAGGCCGCGGGCGAGGTGGGCCAGGACTTCGCGTTCGCGGTCGGTCAGGGTGTCGGCGGCTAGGGCGGATGCGAGTGAGGCAGTGCCGGTTGTGCCGGTTGTGCCGGTAGGGCTGGCGCCGGCGGTGTTCGTGCCCACGAAGCGTTCCAGCAGGCGGCGGGTAACGCTGGGGGCGACCACCGCGTCGCCGGCTGCCACGGTGCGGATCGCGGAGAGCAGGTCGGCGGCGAGGGTGTCCTTGAGGAGGAAGCCGCTGGCTCCGGCTCGGAGGGATGCGTAGACGTACTCGTCGAGGTCGAAGGTGGTCAGCATCAGGATCCTGGTATGGCCGGGGCGCTCGGCGCAGATTCGGCGGGTCGCCTGGACGCCGTCGGTCTCGGGCATCCGCACGTCCATGAGGACGATGTCCGGCCGGAGGTCGAGCGCCAGTGTCGCCGCTTCGGCGCCGTCCGCGGCCTCGGCCACGACCTCCATGTCCGGTGCGTTCTCCAGGATCATGCGGAAGCCGGTGCGCACCAAGGCTTGGTCATCGGCGATGAGTACCTGGATCACGCTTGCCGTCCCTCGATCGGGAGTGTCGCTCGCACGCGGAAGCCGCCACCCGCCTCAGGCTCGGCGCTGAGTCGGCCGCCGAGGAGCTGCACGCGGCGGTCCATGCCGCGCAAACCGTTGCCGCCGCCGACCCCCGGTCCGGCATGGCCGTTCGGGATCCGGCCGTCGTCGCCGACTTCGACCGCTATCTCAGTGTCCGAATACTCGACCACCACATCCGCGCTCGCTCCAGCGCCCGCGTGCTTCATGACGTTGGTCAGCGCCTCCTGCACGATCCGGTACGCCGACAGGTCCACCGCCGACGGCAGCGCGGCCGGCGTCCCGGCGACGCGCAGCCGCACCGCCGTGCCCGCCGTGCGGACCTGCTCGAGCAGGCCGGGCAGTTGCGCGAGCCCCGGTTGCGGATGCCACGCGTCCTCCACCTCGCCCAGCGCCGCCAGCACCCGGCGCATATCGGCGAGGGAGTCGCGGCCGGTCCGCACGATGGCACGCAACGCGCTGCGGGTGTCGGCGGGCCGGTTGTCCAACGCCGCGTCGGCGCCCTGCGCCTGGATCACGATCAACGACAGGCCGTGCGCCACGACATCGTGCATCTCGCGGCTGATCCTCCCGCGTTCGGCCGCCACCGCCAGGGCCGCTTGCTGGTCCCGTTCCCGTTCCAGGTCGGCGGCGCGCGCGTGCAGTTGGTGCAGGTAGTCCCGCCGGCTCCCGTTGGCGGAACCGATCGCCCACGCGGCGAGCAGCACCGAACCCAACAGCGCCACCGCGCTCCAGGTGCTCGAGCCCTTCGCCTGGTCGACGATCTCGTCAGCGCCGCTCGCGCCGGGCTGGTCGAGGTGATGGACCACTTCGACGTTGAACGTCGGCAGCCCGTTCACGGGGCGTCCCAACCGCGCGCCGTCGAAACACCAGCCGGCCATCAGCACCAGCATCCCGCCGAGCGCCACCGCCGACACCCGGCGCGGACACCTGGCCGCGACGGTGGCGAGCAGGACCACCGCGGAGAGGTCCACCACAGTGGGCACCACCGAAAGCAGCGCCAAGTGCACAGCCACGGCCAGGGAGCAGACGCCGAGCATCGGCAGCGGCCACCGGCGCCGCAGCGCGACTCCGGCCAGCGTGAACGCCGTCGCGGTCCACCACCCCCAAGCGGTGATCGCGCCGCCCCACGCGCCGCCGAGCGGACCGGCCGCGACGGTCCGCACCACCGCCACCGGATTGTTCAGCGGCAGACACACCGCGAGCAGCCCGGACGCCAGCGCCGCGTCCTGGACCAGCGGCTGACGTGCCCAGGCGCGTGGCGCGGACACCGGCGACGTGGTCATCATCACCGGAGTCTAGGCACAGCCGATGAGCCGGCGCGTCTGCCGCAAGACAGATGCGCGGCGCCTTCGGTGTCTGTCGTACGGCAGATGCCGGTAGCGCCACGGCAGTCACAGGGTTCTTCCATGACGCGACACGATTCACTGAAGCCCGCAGCCCATCGAAGCCTGGGCCGGCGTTCGTTGCTGGGACTGCTCGGCGCGACTCCGGTGGCGATCGGCGGGGCGTGGGCTCTGTCCGGCAGCGCGGAGGCGATCGGGGCGACCGGCACGACCGGCGCGAAGCCGTCGCCGCCCGGTCCCGGCTCGTCCTCGGTCCCGGTGGACCTGCGCCCGGGCGGGACGTTCGACCAGTTCCTCGCGCAGCTCGCCGCGGCAGACAAGTTCTCCGGCACGATGCTCGTGGTCCACGGCGGCCGGACCGTGCTGACCCGCAGCTTCGGCATGGCGAACAAGGCGAAGTCCATCCCGAACACCATCGACACCGTCTATTGCCTGGCCTCAGTGACCAAACTGTTCACGGCCGTGGCGATCGCCCAACTCGTGCAGCAAGGAAAGCTGGAATACGAGGGGACGCTCGGCACCTACGTGGACGGCTTCCCCTCCGCCGCCGCCGACCACGTCACCATCCACCAACTGCTGACCCACACCGCCGGCATGGGCGACTACCACGCCCTCGATGGCTACATGACCGCCGCTGCCGACTGGAACAGCGCCCAGCAAGTCCTGTCCGGGACGATGGACTTCATCCGCAAGGCGCCGCTGGACTTCACGCCCGGAACGGGCCACCAGTACAGCAACTCCGCCTACACCGTGCTCGGCGCGATCGTGCAGCAGGTCTCGGGCCAGTCGTACTACGACTACATCCCGCAGCACGTCTTCGTCCCCGCGGGCATGACCGCCTCCGCCTTCCACACCAGGCCGCAGTGGCAGTCCGACCGCCGCATCGCGCACCCCTACGCCGATCAGTCCCCCGGGCAGCCCTCCGGCCCGCGCACCGACGTGGTGGACCAGGAACTGTTCATCGGACTGCCCGACGGCAACGCCTTCGCCACCGCCCCGGACATGGTCCGCTTCGCCCGAGCGCTCCTCAACGGCACGCTCCTCGACCCGGCGTACATCGACCTGGTCGTCGGCGCGAAAGTCCCGGCGGCCACCCTGCCGGCCAAACCCGGGCTACCCGCCAAGGCGATCTACGAGGCCTACGGTCCCGGCGCGACCCTGCGCAACGGCAAATGGGCCGTCGGCCACAACGGCGGCAACGCCGGCATCGCGACCCTCGTGGAGTGGTACCCCTCGGACTGGATCGCCGTGAAGCTGACCAACTACGACCCGCCGGAAACCATGGCCGTCGACGACAAGATCCAGGGAATTCTTACTCAGTAGGCGCGGCGCAGCCGTATGGCCGGAGCCGGCGGTGCGGGTCGTCGTGGATCACAGCGCCCAACATTACGAACGCTGATACAGCCCGTCGATCCGTCCGCGAGCCAGCACCGGTCCGGCAGCGGCGAGTACCTTGCGCGGCTGCGCTTCCTCCGCGCCGCCCTTGGTGGTGATGGTCAGTGGCTCGGCGAGTGCGAAGAGCTGGAACACGTAGCGATGCGGACCGTGTGCCTTCGGCGGCGCCATGCCGATCCATCCGCGTCCTGAACTCGATCGCAGCAGCCGGACTCCAGGACCCGGCGCTTCCGCTGACAGCGCGCCTTGCGACAGACCGGTCAGCGAAGGCTCGATCAGCGCCAAGCCGTGGATGTAGGGCGTGGCCATCGGTGCGTCGGGATCCTCGATGACCAGGAGCAACTCCGCTGTCTCTGAAGGCGCCGTGGACCACGCGAGCGCCGGCGACAGCTCTTCGCCGCCGAGCCGGACCCCTGCGTGGACATGGGGAATCGGCTCTCCGTCGGCGAAATCAGGGCTCGTCAATGAGAGCGTTTCGGGGGAGTGCAGGTGCTCCGCGTCCCATGCCAGTGTCATTGCGCCCTCCGCAGCCGTGCGAGTTCTTCGGTGGCGCCGGTCTGCGATCGCTCGATGAAGCGCAGCAGTACCAGCATCTCGTCGAGCGTGAATTCCGCCAGGTCCTCGTGGGACCGCGCGGTGAGTCCGTCGTAGTAGGCGGCGATCCGTGCCAGTCCTTCGGTGGACGCCTCGATCAGGACGCGGCGCCGGTCTTCGGGATCGTCGGTGCGCGTGATGCAGCCGGCGGCGTCGAGGCGGTCGATCATGCGGGAGACCGATCCCGGCGTCAGGCCGACGGCGCGGGCCAGCTCGGCGGCTGTCGCAGGGCCCTGCATGTGCAGCACGTGCAGGCAGCCGAGGTCGCTGGCGGTCACCCCCATGCGCTCGGCGATCACGCGGTTCAGCTGCGAGATGGTGTTCACCCAGCTCGGCAGCGCGGTCATCACGCGCTGCTCGGTCTCGCGGCGCGTCGCACGCCCCATCGGCCGACCTCCTCTTCGAGGCGGCTCAGCCTACGGAAAGATGGTGCGCGGCGCAATCATTGTGTGGCGCACTCGGTGGATCGAACACTCAGTGCGCCGCGCACCGACTTCAGGCCGCGGGTTCGTCAGCGGGCTCGGCGGCGGCGCTCGCACCAGGAGCGCTCGCACCAGGTCCCGGCAAGGGATCGACGTCCCCGGCGTGCATCGGCTCCCCGCAGTGCGCGCACCGCAGGTCCACCGAGCTGATCTCGCCGCACGCGTGGTGCCGGTACAGCACCGGCGGTCCGGCCTCGCCGGCCAGCCAGCGGTCGCCCCACGCCGTCATCACCATCAGCAGGTCGACCAGCTCGGTCCCCTTCTGCGTCAGGTGGTACTCGTGCCGCGGCCGCTGGTCGTAGGGCCGCCGCTCCAGCACGCCCTCCTCGACCAGGTGGTTCAGGCGCTCGGTGAGCACCTTGCGGGAGATCCCGAGGTCGCCCTGGATCTGGTCGAAGCGCCGGAGCCCGACCCACACGTCCCGCAGGATCAGCGGAGACCAGGGCTCGCCGATCACGTCGAGGGTGCGGGCGATGGAGCACGCGGCCAAGTCGCTGAAGTTCGTGCGCTGCATACCGCCATTCTAGCGGTTGGGGTTCCCTCAGGGAACCTCTACGTGCTACGGTTCACACCAGAGATAGAGTCTCTTCAAGGAACTCTGAATCTCCAGGACTCGGGAACCCGGAAACCCGGAACTCCAGAAAGGATCGCCGAAGATGGGCAAGGTCGTCAGCGCCCTCGCCGTGTCGGTCGACGGCTTCATCACCGGCCGCGCTCCCGGCGCCGGCCACGAACTCGGTGATGGCGGGATGCACTTCGACTGGTACTTCTCCGGCGACACGCCGAGCGGCGAGGTCGACGGCTTCCGGCTCAGCGAACCCAGCGCGCGAACTCGCCGGCGACAATAGCGACAAAGGCGACAAGGACATCGCCCTGATGGGCGGCGGCGTCGTGACCTCGGCGTTGGCGGCGGGTCTGGTCGACGAGCTGATCCTGCACCACGTGCCGGTCCTGCTCGGCGCCGGACGCCGGTTCTTCCAGCAACTGCCGGAGCACATCCGGCTCACCCTCGTCGAGGCCGTCCCGGCTCCCGGCGTCACTCACCTGCGATACGAGGTGCAGAAATGAAGCTCGATCCCGAAGTCAGCCGCATCCTGGACGCCGCTCCGCTCGTCCACCTCGCCACGCTCATGCCCGACGGCGCCCCGCACTCGGTCACCATCTGGGCCGCCCCGTACGGCGACCGCATCGCGATCCTCACCGGTCCGGACAGCCTCAAGGCGCGCAACATGCGCCGGGACCCGCGCGTCGCCCTCTCCCTGACCCCGAACGACAACCCCTTCCAGCCGGTCGCCGTCCGCGGCCGGGTCGTGGAGTGGATCGAGGGCGACGCGGCGTGGGAGATCATCGACCCGATCGCGATGAAGTACCTCGGCCGGCCCTACGACCGCAGCGTGGAGCGGGTCGTGCTGCTGATCGAGCCGGAGCGGCAGACCGTCGGGGTGACCGGCTGAGCCGTCACCAGCCGATGTCGCCGCCGCGGTCCACGAACCGCCCGGAGGCGGCGCCCGGTCCCTCGGTGGCCAGCGCGACGATCGCGTCCGTCCCCTCGGTGACGGTCTGCGTGCCCCGGTTGCCGTTGAGATCCGTCGCCGTGTAGCCGGGGTCGGCGGCGTTGACCCGGATGCCCGGCAGCGCCTTCGCGTACTGCGTGGTGAGCATCGTCAGCGCGGCCTTCGAGGCGCTGTAGAGCGGCGCGACGACCTTCGACTCGACCCGCTCCGGGTCGTGGGTGAAGGCCAGCGATCCCATACCGCTGCTGACGTTGACGATCGCCGGATCCTCCGACGCGCCGAGCAGCGGCAGGAACGCCGAGGTCACCCGCACCACCCCGGCCACGTTCGTGTCGAACACCCCGAGCGCGTCGGCGCCGGTGAGAGACCCCGGATCGCCGGATGGACCGTGGATCCCGGCGTTGTTGACCAGCACGTCGATCCGGCCCTCGTGGTCGGCCACGTCCGCGGCGGCGGCCGCGACCGAGGCGTCGTCGGTCACGTCGATCCGCACGAAGCGCGCGCCGAGCGCGTCGGCGGCTTTCCGCCCCTGCGCCGCGTCGCGTGCCCCGAGCAGCACCGTGTGTCGGAGCCCGATGAGGCGCCGGGCCGCCTCGTGGCCGAGTCCCTTGTTCGCCCCGGTGATGAAGATGATTGCCATGCCTTCATGCTGTGCGCCCGCCGAAGGGACGGCCAGGATCAGCTCAACGGTAGGAACCGCAGTACCACCCTTGGAGGCGCCGCGCGGTCCGTCGGTGAGCGAGGATGGATGACGTGAGCACTCCACCGGCAGCCGACCTCGGCGCGACGATCCGCACCTGGCGGGACCGTCTGCCGCCCTCGGCGGTGGCGCTCCCCTCGGGGCGGGCACGCCGGGCCGCCGGGCTGCGCCGCGAGGAACTCGCCGACCTGGCCGGGGTGTCGGTGGATTATCTGGTCCGCCTGGAGCAGGGACGTGCCACGACGCCGTCGGTCCCGGTCGTGGCGGCGCTCGCGCGGGCTCTCCAGCTGACGGTCGCCGAACGCGACCACCTGTACCGCCTGGCGCACCTCGTGCCGCCGACCGACTCCATGATCAGCGACCACATCCCGCCCGGCGTGCACCGCGTGCTCAGCCGCCTCGGGGACACGGCGGTCGCGGTGTTCGCCGCGGACTGGGAACTGGTCTGGTGGAACCGTGGCTGGGCCGCGTTGTTCGGCGACCCCGCCTCTGTGCCGCAGCACCAGCGCAACTTCGCGCGCAGCAAGTTCCCGGTCGGCACCGACGACGCACGCCTCGCGCATTGGCCGGTGATCGAGTCGGATCCGGACATGGTCGATCGCGCCGTCGTGGCGGATCTGCGCCGCGCCACCGGGAGGTTCCCGAAGGATCCGCGGCTGGCCGGACTGATCGGCGACCTGAACGCGGGCAACGCGCGGTTCGCCGAGCTGTGGGCGTCCGGCGCGGTCGGCGCGCATCGTGAGGACCACAAGAGGATCGAGCATCCCTCGGTCGGCGCGGTGACAGTGAACTGCGATGTGCTCGGCGACGGCGACACCGAGCTGAAGATCGTCATCATGACCGCGGTTCCGGGCAGCGAGGACGAGACCAAGCTGCGGCTGGCTGTCGTCGCCGGGGCGGCGACCGCGGGGATCAGCTGACGGGGTCGGTGGCGGGGTTCCTGTCGGGTGTCCTGTCCTCGGCCTTTTCGATCGGGAAGAAGATCGGGCTCAGCAGATACAGCCCGCGATCCGGCGTGGGCTGGTTCCCGGCGCGCGCGACGATGCCGGCCTGCAGCTCCTCGATCATCTCCGCCAGCTCGGCGGGGTTGAGCCACAACGGGATCTGGCGGTAGCCGACCGAATCGGCGGCCGGGTCGGCGTCGGCGCCGTCGAGATAGCCGCTGAACGAGGCGAGCAGCGCGGCGACGGCGGCGGCGAAAGCCCGGCGGTGGTCCTCCACGCTCATCCCGGCTGCTTCTTCCGCGCCGATGCGGGCCCGGGTGCCGCGCATCCGATAGCGCCGCTCGACCGCGCCGTGGACGCGCTGCTCGTCGACCACGTCCAGCACGCCGCCGTCGGCGAGCAGGCCGACGTGCCGGTACACCGTCGTCTTCGGCACGTCCGCCAGCTGCTCGCACAGCTCGGCGGTGGTCCGCGTCCGGTCGCCCGCCATGGCGTGCACGATGCGGAGCCGGACGGGGTGCAGCAGCAGGGTGAGGGTGTCCACATGCTGCATGGTTCCATATCTGGTACCGTTCCCATAGTTGGGAATGCAGACGGGGCAGACGTGAGGGGAGCCCGTGATGACCGATCCGAACTCAGAGCGGCCGGCACCGTTCGGCAAGCGCTATGAGGTGCACGGCCGCAGTCTGCAGACATACCGGACCGGTGCTGCGGACGGGGACGGAGACCTGAGCGCGGGCGCGGGCGCCACGGTCGTGCTCCTGCCCGGCGGCGGCTCGGTCGGCCTGGACATGTGGCGAGTCCAAGAAGGCGTCGCGCAGTTCGCCACCGTCGTGAGCTACGACCGCGGCGGCACCGGCTGGAGCAGCCGCGACGTGACGCTCCCGCGCACCTTGGCCGAAGTCACCGGCGAACTGCGGAACCTGCTGGAACTCCTCCGCGCGGAAGGTGTCTCAGGGCCCTACATCATCGTCGGCCACTCGCTCGGCGGGCTCTACGCGCGCTACTTCGCGACCCAGCATCCCGAACAGGTCGCGGCGCTGGTCCTGATCGAGCCCGGGCACGAGGACCTGCGCAAGTACATGCCCAAGGAGCTGACCGACCTCTGGGACGGCTTCGACCCCGACGCCGTCCTCCCGGACGAGATCCACGAGGTCCCGCAAGAGATCAGGGACTTCTACCGCGGCCTGTTCCAGGACGCCATGGCGCAGTTCCCCGCCGAGATCCGCGAACCGCTGGTCGCCAACCACGTCCACCGCGCCTGGCTGCGCGGCGGCATCCAGGAGAGCTCGAACGTCAAAGCCCTCGGCGAGGAGATGCGCGCCGTCGCCGACGCCGTCCCGGACGTGCCGACGGTGCTCCTGACCGCGATGGACATCGACCCGTTCAAGCGCGCGGTCATCGCCGGCATGTCGGAGGAACTGGTCGCGGCCGAAACCGCCGGCAAGCTGCGGCTCTACGACGAGGTCGCCGCCTCGTTCACGCACGGGGAGAACCGGCGCGTCGAGGGCGTCGGGCATGTGACACTGGTGATGCAGCGGCCCGACGCGGTCGTCGACGCTGTCAGGGACCTGATGGGCTTGTCGCGGCCCGCGCGATGACCTGCGCGGTCTGATGCCCGGCCCGCAGCACGTGTTCGGCGTCGGTCGCCTGACAGCGGCGCGCTTCGGGGTCGTACACGGTCATGACCACGCCGGCATGGTCTGCGCCGTCCAGCTCGGTGAGGGTGCACGGCCAGTCGCGATCGCGCAGAGCCGCATGGAGCAGGCGTGATCGCTCGATGTCGACGAGTACATCAGCGGTGCCGTGGACCAGGTGGACCGGAATGGGCTCCGCCAATGCCCCGGCTCCGGCGAGCCGGTCCATCGCCACCTGCCGGGTGAGAGGATCTGCGCTCGAATACCCGCCCGCGATCGCGACGACCGCCTGCGGCCGCCAGCCGTCCAGCGCCGCTGCGTCCAGCGCGGCGCCCACCGCGGTCTTGCCTCCCAGCGACCAGCCGGCCAGGGTTGTCCGGCTGACGTCCCCGCCGAAATCGCCTCCGTGCTGCTGCACGAACAAAGCAGACTCGCGCAGGTGGGTACGCCCCAGATCCGGCGCATCGGGTCGCCAGTCCGGCACGACGCACACGACGCCCGAAGCGGCCGTCGCCATCGCCAGGGGAGCCAGGACGTCGCGTTCATCCGGTCCCCTTCCGTGCCACAGCAGCACGATGGGGCACTCTGGCTGCCGCGCCTCAAGGGAGTCGGTGGGGGAGTACACGTCCAAGCGCTGGCCGCCGGGTCCGAAGGCGAGGCCGCTGACGACCGAGACGTTCATCCTCCCGACTCTAACCTCAACCCGTTCCTGCTCGGCGACCACCGGCGACGTGCCGCATCCCGCCCCGGAACTGCACCCTTGCGTTTCCCCAGAGAAAGCATCCCCTTTAGGGTGGGCCTCTATGAAGCCACTGGGGGTGTCCGATCCGCGGCGGATCGGTCCCTACCGGATCTTCGCCCAGCTGGGGCGCGGCGGTATGGGGCGGGTCTTCCTGGCCGGGGCGCCGGACGGGCGGCTCGTGGCGCTCAAGCTGGTGCATGCGCAGCATGTCGAGGATCCCGGGTTCCGGGAGCGGTTCCGGCGGGAGGTCGCGGCGTCGCGGCGGGTCTCGGGCGCCTATACCGCGCCGGTGGTCGACGCCGATGTCGAGACCGAGATTCCGTGGCTGGTCACGGTGTTCGTGCCCGGGCCCTCGCTGCGGCAGGCGATCGACGAGACCGGCGCGCTGCCGCCGGAGACCGCCGCGCGGCTGGCCGCCGGGCTGGCCAGCGCGCTGGGCGAGATCCATGCCGCCGGGCTCGTGCACCGCGATCTGAAGCCCTCCAACGTGCTGCTGGCCGCCGACGGTCCGCGGGTCATCGACTTCGGCGTGGCGCGCGCCACCGACGGAAGCACCAGCGAGCTCACGCACACCGGCTGGCTGGTCGGCTCGCCCGGCTACATGTCGCCGGAGCAGGCCGAAAGCAAGACCTTGACCCCGGCCAGCGACATCTTCTCCCTCGGCGCGGTGGTCTACATGGCGTGCACCGGCACCGAGCCGTTCATGGGCGCCTCGACCCCGGCGACGCTCTACAACGTGGTGCACGCCGAGCCCGACATCGACGCCGTCCCCGAGGAACTGCGCGGCATCGTCGGCGCCTGCCTGGCCAAGGACCCCGCCGCGCGCCCCACGCCCGAGCAGCTGCTGGCGCGGATCGGCGACGTGCCGGCGCTGACCCGCACCTGGCCGGACGCCGTGGACGCGCTGATCACCGAGCAGCACGAGGCGGTCGTCACGGCACTGCGGGACGGCGGCGCGCCACCGGACGTGGCGGTCGTGCCGCTGCTGCCGGCGGATCATCCGTTGTCGGAGACCGGCGCGCGTCCCGCCGGAGTGACAGCGTGGGCTTCCCGCGCGCCGGAGGAGTCGACGGTCGCCGGCGGCGGTCGCGGTGCTGATGGTGGCGGTCGCGGGCGCCGTTCGCGAAGGGGTGTCACCGCAGCCCTCGCTGTCGCGGCGCTCGCCGTCGGCGGCACGGCGGCGTCCCTGCTGGCGACGAGTTCCGGCGGTCCCTCGTCCGCCGCGAACGCGCCGGAGTCCGCCCTGGCCGTCCCGGCAGCCAGCCCTTCGACATCCGACTCTCGCTCGGCGGACCCGGCGGACCCGGCGGCTGCTGCGGCGCCCTCGACCGCCGACTTGACCACAGACTCGAACGCCGGCTCAGTCCCCGCGACCGACGTGCCGACCGAGGCGGGCTCGAAGCCCACGACGCCCGCGCGCACCGCGATCCCGACCTGCCTCGGCGACAAGGAGGCGTACGCCCTCGCCGAGAAGAAGAACGGCTCGATGCCCGACGACGCGAGGATCACCGTCCTGCGGTGCGACGGCGACTGGGCCGGGGGACAGCTTTCCTCGGCGACCGACGGCAACGCCGAGATCGTCTACCTGTACCAGGCCGGGGCATGGACGGCGATCGACCTCGGATCAGACGTCTGCACCGGTCCGGTCGACAAGGCGCCTTCCGACGTCCGCAAATCCGTGAACTGCTGAGCTCGTGGACTACTGAGCTCCGCTCGGAAAGCAGCTCCTACATCTGCTTCAGCACAGCCTGTTTCGCCGCCGCGAACTCCTCATCGGTGAGCACCCCGTCGCGGTACAGATCCCCCAACTCCCGCAGCCGCCGCAGCAGCACGTCGTGATCCGCCCCGCCCGCCGCCGCCGCAACGCCGTCCGCCGCCGAAGCCACCTCGGCGGGCGCGTTCGGATGCGTCATCCGCCCCACGATCGCGGCGGCCAGCACCGCGCTGTTCCCGCTCTCCTTCTTCGTCCCCCACAGCGCCAGGCAGTTCGGGTCGAGCCGCGGGTTCGTCGAGACGATCCCGGCGTCCCCGCGCACCCGGAAGCGGATCCAGCCCCAGTCCATCCCGACCGCCGGGCGCCACTCCACCGCCTCCAGCGCGGACAGCGGCCACGCGCGGTTCCCCGCCGAGCGCTTCTTCCCGTCCGCCAGCCAGCCCCACTCCAGGCGCACCATCTCGCCGTCGAAGGAACCGGTGCCGTCTTGGCCGTTCGCCGAGATCGGTACCGCCGGTGGCGCGAGCAGGTACTGGTCGGTCGCCTCGCCGGGGATCTGCGCGACGGTCAGCGCGTCGCGCACCTCGTCGGCGAAGTACTCCGCGACGCCGCCGCGCTCAGGGGGCACGTCGAGCTGGTAGGGATCCGAGTCGTCATCGAGCCGGCCGTCGCAGGCTTGCAGCAGCGGATCGGCGCCGACGCGCAGCCGCAGACGGATGCGGCCCGCGCCGTTCTTGCTCTTCTTGCCGGCCGCCTCGAACGCGACGCCGGTCAGCGCCGCCAGCGGTACCGTGATCTCGCCGAGCGCCGCGCGCAACCGGGAGACGTCCTTGTCGTGACCGGGCACGATACGCACCACGTCCCCGTCGAAGGTCCACGTCCCGTTCTTCCCGATCAGCTCGGCCATGGCCTCGATCGTAGCGATCGCGGTCAGTCCTTTTCGCCGAGCATGTAGCGCAGCACTTGCGTGTACTCGTCCTTGACCCGGGCCTTCTCGGCCTCCGGCGTCAGCGCCAGCTCGATCCCGGCCGCGCCGAGCAGCTGGAACACCGCGCGCGCCATCGTGCCGGCCGGCAGCTGCGGCAGCGCTCCGGCGTCGATCAGGGCTTTGATGGTCCGCTCGATCAGCCCGAAGGCGTACTGCTCCTCGCTGGCCCGCCACTCCGACCAGCCCAGCGCCACCGGTGCTTCCTGCCAGACCAGACGTCCGTACTCCGGCTCGCAGCAGCACTCGAGGAACTCCTCCAGCGCGGCTCCGGCGGCGGCGCGCACGTCGTCGGCGTGCACCGCGGCGGCGGCCTCGACGCGTTGCAGCATCTCGGATTCGGCTTGTTCGTGCACCGCGCGGAACAGCGCGGTCTTGTTGGCGAAGTGGTGGTAGACCGCGCCGCGGGTGGCCTGGATGTCGGCGGCGACGTCCTCCAGCGCCGTGCCGGCGAAGCCGTGCTCTGCGAACCGGCGCGCGGCGGCGGCCAGCAGGGCCGCGCGCGTCGCTTCCGAGTACTGCTCGCGCCTGCTCTTGACACCGGACATGCCCAGAGCATACGACATACACAGCGTATGTTTCCGACACTGAGTATCCGAAGGGCCGACCGGGCCCGGCGGAACTCGGGAGAGGCGAGGTGAGTCCGCATGACCGATCTCGAACCACTCGAGCCGCTTTTCAATCCCTTTGAGCCGGGCTACATAGCCGATCCGTATCCGGCCTTCCGCCGGCTCCGGACCGAGGACCCCGTACACCACCACCCGCTCGGTTTCTGGGTCCTGTCCCGCTACGACGACGTCTCGGCGCTGCTGCGCTCGGCCAACTCCGTCGACTACCGCAACTCCGCGCCGGACAGCACGGCGCGGCTGCAGGCCGACGCCATGATCGAGGCGGCTGGTCCGGCCACCGGGGACACCGTCGACGCCTACGGCATGTCGATGCTCGACCGCGACCCGCCGGACCACACCCGGCTGCGCGGCCTGGTCTCGAAGGTCTTCACCCCGCGCTCGGTGGCGGCGCTGGAGCCGTTCGTCGTCGACCTCGTGGACGCCGCACTGGACCGCATGGCCGACGCCGGCACCGCCGATCTGATCGCCACGCTCGCCTTCCCGATCCCGTTCGCCGTGATCTCCCGGATGCTGGGCATCCCCGAGACCGACCACGCGCGGATCAGGGTGCTGAGCGGTCTGCTGGTCCGCACCCTGGAGCCGATCGGCGACCCCGCCCTGCTGGCGGAGATCAACGCCGCGCGCCTGGAGATGCAGGACATCGTCAGGGGGCTGATCGCGTACAAGCGCGAGAACCCCGGCGAGGACCTGCTGACCGCGCTGATCGCCGCCGAGCAGGACGGCGACCGGCTCTCCGACGAGGAACTGATCGCGCAGGTGGTGCTGCTCTACGTCGCCGGGCACGAGACCACCGTCAACCTCATCGGCAACGGCACGCTGGCCCTGTTGAACCACCCCGAGGAGCTGAAGAAGCTGCGGGAGTCGCCGCAGTTGGCCGCCAACGGCGTGGAGGAGATGCTGCGGTACGACAGTCCGGTGCAGCTGTCGCGGCGCGTCATCCTGGAGCCGTATGAGGTCGGCGGCAAGGTGATCCCCAAGGGCGGGTTCGTCGTCGCCGCCCTGGCTTCGGCGAACCACGACGAGTCCCGTTGGGGACCGCGATCCGGCGATCTGCAGCTGGACCGCGCGGGAGCCCGCAACCACGTCGCCTTCGGCGGCGGTCCGCACCACTGCCTCGGCGCCGCGCTGGCCCGGCTGGAGGGCCGGGTCGCGGTCGAGCGGATGGCCGTGCGGTTCCCGGCGCTCGCGCCGGCCGCCGAGCCGGTCTGGAACGGCCGGATCAACCTGCGAGGGCTGGACACGCTGCCGGTGACGGTGCGTTAGACCCGCAGGTGGGCAGGCTGCCCGCGGGGTCGTCGCGACGACCCGGACGCCGGGCGGATGTGGCCCGGATGTTCGACCGCAAGGCTTAGCATGGTCGGCTATGGCGGGCATAGCGTGGCTGCGGCGACCGGACGGGACCACCTCCCGCCTGGGCGGCGGACAGGTGCGCGTCGGTGCGGCGCTGCTCGCGGTCGTGATCGCGGTCGTCGTCGCGCGCTGCGCCATGTCGTCCTCGGCGCAGGCCGCGCCGCCGGAGCCGAAGGTGCGGGCCGCTGTCGCCGCCACCTTGGCCGCCCGCGCCGCCGCCGTCGCCGACCACGACAAGGACGCCTATCTCGCCACCGACGCCGCCGGGGCGTTCCAGACCGCCGACGCGCAGGTCTTCGACAACCTGGCGGCGCTGCCGCTGGCCTCGTGGGGCATGGCGGTCGCCGCCGATCAGAGCGGGGTGCAGAAGGCCGGCGTGGCGCACCTGTACCGGGTGACCGAGTCCTACGAGCTGTCCGGCGTCGACTACAAGCCGGTGACCGGCACGCGGTATCTGACGTTCGTCGAGCGCGGCGGGAGTTGGCTGCTGTCTTCCGGCAGCGACGGCAGCGCCGCCGGTCTGACTCCCGACACTCAAATCTGGGATCAGGGTCCGGTATCGGTGGTGCACGGCTCGCGCTCGCTGGTCATCGGCCTCGGCGGCGAGCAGCGGCTCAAGCCCTTCGCGGACCTGGCCGACCACGCCGCGGCGAAGGCGGCGACGGTGTGGGGCGCGGCCGGGTGGAAGGGCGAGGTCGTCGTGGTCGTGCCGCTGACCCAGGCGCAGGTCGAGACGCTGCTGGACAGCGCGCCGGGGAGTCTGGCCGGAGTGGTCGCGATCACCGCCGGGGAGGGCGGTCAGGCGCTGACCGCGGCGCCGGCCAGCCGGGTGCTGGTCAATCCGGAGGCCTTCGACGGGGAGGCGCCGGACGCCTGGCAGTTCTTCTTCGATCACGAACTCACCCACGTCGCCACCCGCGCCTGGACCACCTCGGCGGTGCCGCTGTGGCTCTCCGAAGGCGCCGCGGACTACACCGGCTACCTGGGTTCTTCGATCGTCACCGACCGGCGGTTCCTGGAACTGGCGGACGCCGTGTCGAAGGACCATTGGCAGCCGCAGAGCCTGCCGACCACGGATGATTTCGCCGGGTCCGGGGACTCGGTGTCGCGGACGTACCAGATCAGCAATCTGGCGTGCGCGTTGATCGCCCAGAGGTACGGACAGGCGAAATTAGTCGCCTTCTACAAGGCGGTCGGCACCGCTCCGGCCGGGACTGCCGACCCCGTCGACCACGCGTTCCGGACCGTCCTGGGGACCACGACCGCCGACTTCACGGTCAAGTGGCGCGCCTTCGTCCTGAGCCAGGCGCACACCGTCGCCGCGGGACTCGCCAAGAAGCCCTCCTGAGAACATCGCGGCGGAGGCGTCCGGACCGGTCGCCCGCCACAGCGCGCGCAGGGCCAGCACCGCCGCGACCACCAGCACCGCGTTGCGTCCGAACAAGATCATGCCGGAGTAGACCTGGCCGTAGCGCAGCGAGTGGTAGAAGAGCGGGAAGATCAGTTGGGTCACCGAGACCGCGCCGAGGACCAGCCAGGCCGGCGTGCGCATCAGGGTCTCGCGGCGGGTCAGGCATACCGCCGCGACACCGAGCAGCCACACCAGGTACTGCGGGGACAGCACGCGGCTGGTGACGACCGCGACCAGCACGGCGGCGAAGCCGACGTCGGCGAACATCGCCGGGAACGGGAAGCCGCCGCGGACCGCGGCGCGCCGCCGGATCAGCAGCAGGACGCCGAAGCCGACCACTGTCGCGGCCAGCGCCGCCTTGCCGGCCACCCCGACGCCGGTCCCGAGGTACTCATAGGCGCCGTACTTGGTGTTCTGCATCTCGTGCGACCAGCCGAACCACTTGCCGACCAGGAACGGCGAGGCGAACACCGACTCCAGTTGGATGCCGCGGCTCTTCTGGTTGGTCAGGAAGGACAGCACGCCGGGGAAGAACAGCTCCAGCGCCAGCGTGGGCAGCACGGCGGCGGCCGCCGCGACACCGGCCAGCAGGCGGCCGTTGCGCCGCTTGGGCGCGCCGAACAGGAACGCCGCCGGCCACAGCTTGAGGAACGTGCCCACGCCGATCAGGACGCCGCGCGCGATCGCCGTGGATCGCTTCGAGCGCAGCGTCACGGTCAGCGCGGCGACGGCGAACGCGGTGACGACCAGGTCGTAGCGGCCGTAGGCCATCGGTCCGATGGCGGCGACGCCGAGCGTCCACAGCCACGGTCCGGCTTGCGACGGCTGCCCGGGCGGCCCGGGCTGCGTGGCGCGCTCGGTATCGGCGCGCTGGGCGGCGCGCAGCAGCATTCCGAAGACCGCCACGTCGGCGACCAGACACATCAAGAAGAACAGCACGTAGTAGCTGCCGGGCAGCAGGTGCGGCAGCTCCAGGGGAGCGGCGGCGCCCGGCGGGTACTGCCACTTCGGGTCGTCGAGCGGGTACCGGCCGTGGTCGAACGAGCCGGCCAGCCACCCGTGGTAGGTCGAGACGTCGCCGGTGACCGCGCCGCGGTTGAAGTACGGGAGCACGTTCAACGCCAGCAGGAGCAGCAGGACGCGGGTGGCCGCGTACCAGGGCACGACGGGTTGGCGGCGGGCGATCCTCATGGTGCGTGCCATCCTAATCGGACCGGTCGCCCGGCTCGTGCCGCGCGGCCCGGCGCGGCGGGGACCGGGGTCGGCACGGGCTAAACTCCGTTGAGTTATCGCGCTGTCGCAGGGACCACAGGGATGGAAGGCCGAGCTTTGACGATTCTCGTGGTCACCAACGACTATCCGCCCCGGCCGGGCGGGATCCAGCAGTTCGTGCAGAACATGGTCGAGCGGCTGCCCGCCGAGCAGACCGTGGTCTACGCGTCCTCCTGGCATGGCGACCCCGCGCGCTGCCGTGAGTTCGACTCGCAGCAGAAGCACCGCGTGATCCGCGAGAAGACCGGCATGCTGCTCCCGACGCCGGACCGCACCAAGCGTGCTGTGGCGATCGCCAAGGAGATCGGGGCGGAGTCGGTGTGGTTCGGCGCCGCGGCTCCCCTGGGGCTGATGGCTCCGGCGCTGCGCAAGGCTGGCGTGCAGCGCATAGTGGCCACCACGCATGGACACGAGTCGGGCTGGGCCAAGCTTCCCGGCGCGCGGGATCTGCTGCGCAAGATCGCGGACGAGGTGGACTGCGTCACCTATCTGAACGAGTACCACCGCGCCCGGATCGCCAAGGCTCTGACGCGGTCTGCCGCCGCTCGGATGGTGCAGCTGACGCCGGGGGTGGACGTCGACATGTTCCGTCCGCATCCGGCCGGCGCTGCCGAGATGCGCGCTTCCCTGGGCCTGGCCGATCGCCCGGTGGTGGCATGCGTCTCCCGCCTGGTACCGCGCAAGGGGCAGGACACGCTGATCAGGGCTCTGCCACTGATTCGCCGCTCGGTTCCCGATGCCGCGCTGCTGATCGGCAGTGGCGGACCGTACAAGGAGACGCTGCAGAAGCTGGCGGTCGCCGAGGGCGTGGCCGAGCATGTGGTGTTCACCGGCTCGGTGCCGTGGGAGAAGCTGCCGACCCTGTTCGCGGTCGGGGACGTGTTCGCCATGCCGTGCCGCACGCGCCGCTACGGTCTGGACGTCGAAGGACTCGGCATCGTCTACCTGGAGGCCTCGGCGGTCGGACTGCCGGTGATCGCCGGTGACAGCGGCGGCGCCCCGGAGGCGGTGCTGGAGGGCGAGACGGGCTATGTCGTCCCCGGCGACTCGATCGAGCGCACGGCGGCGCGCTGCGTGGAGCTGCTGAAGGACCCCGCGAAGGCCAAGGCGATGGGCGAACGAGGCCGCGCCTGGGTCGAGGAGAAGTGGCAGTGGGACTCCATCGCCGACATCCTCCGCCGCCTGCTGGACCCCGCGGCCAAGGTCGCGGCGTGAAGTACGTCGCGGCGTGAAGTAAGTCGCAGCATGAAGTTCATGGTCCTGATGTACGCCGACCCCGCCGCCACCGCCTCGATGACCCCCGCCCAACGCGCCGACGTCTTCGCCCGCCACGAGGCACTGCACGCCGACCTCGCCGCCACCGGCGAAATGCTGAACGGCGCCGGCCTCGCCTTTCCGGCTGACACCATGACGCTGCGCTGGCAGCAGGACGCCGCGCCGGCGGTGGTCGAGGGACCGATTGCGGCGGCAGCGAGTGCGGCGACGGAGAGCGTGACGGCGTACTACGTCCTCGAGTGCGAGAACGCCGAGCGCGCGCACGAGATCGCAGCGCGGGTGCTGGATTTCCATGTGGTGGCTGTCGAGGTGCGGCCGATCCACGACTGGTTCGGGATGGGCGATGCGGCGCCGGAGGCACAGGGCTGATCGGCCCGATTAGCCGGTAGCGAGTAGCGGCAGTGCGGCGGCCAGGCAGACCGCCGCCGCCGTCGACCACTCGCCTCAGGTGTAGTCCGGCACCGCCAAGCCGCGCGGGCGGTAGGGCGTCTCCATCGCGGCCAGTTCTTCGGCGGTCAGCTCCAGTTCGGCTGCCGCTACCGCGTCGTCGATGTGGTGGGGCTTGGTGGCGCCGAAGATGGGGGCGGTGACTGCGGGGCGGCTGAGGAGCCAGGCCAGGGAGATCTGTGCCGGCGGTACTCCGCGTGCCGCTGCGATTGCCTCTACTGCGTCCACGACCGGGTAGTCGCGGGCGTCGTAGAGCTCTGAGGCGAAGGGGTCGCTGGTGGAGCGGGTGGTGGTGGCGCCGCCGTCGCGGCTGCGGGCGCCGGCGAGGAGGCCTCGGGCCAGAGGGCTCCAGGGGAGGACGCCGATGCCCTGGTCGAGGCACAGGGGGATCATCTCGCGTTCCTCTTCGCGATAGACGAGGTTGTAGTGGTTCTGCATGGAGACGAACCGGGTCCAGCCGTGGAGGTCGGCGGTGTACTGGGCCTTGCTGAACTGCCACGCGGCCATGCTCGAGGCGCCGATGTAACGGGCCTTGCCAGAGCGGACCACGTCGTGGAGGGCCTCCATGGTCTCCTCGATGGGGGTCTCGGTGTCCCAGCGGTGGATCTGGTAGAGGTCCACGTAGTCGGTGCCGAGGCGGCGCAGGGAGGCGTCGATCGAGGCCATGATGTGCTTGCGGGACAGGCCGGAGTCGTTGGGGGCGGTGCCGGTCGGGAAGAAGACCTTGGTGGCCAGGACGTAGTCGTCGCGGTGGGCGAACAGCTTCGGCAGGATGCGGCCGGTGACTTCCTCGCTGGCGCCCTTGGAGTACATGTCGGCGGTGTCGAAGTAGGTGATGCCCGCCTCGACCGCGCGGGCGACCAGCGGGAGTGCGGCGTCCTCGGGCATGATCCAGGCGCGCGATTCCGGGCTTCCGTAGCTCATCATGCCCAGGCACAGGCGCGAGACTTTCAGGCCGGAGCGGCCCAGTCGTACGTGTCGCAAGATATTCAGTCCCCTCTAAGAGGTGTGCGCAGCCAAGAATCGCGCCGCGAGCCCGGATCCGCCACTGGATACTTCGGCCGGCGTCCCTTGCGCGACGATCCGCCCGCCGTCCGCGCCGGCGCCGGGACCGAGGTCCAGCAGCCAGTCCGCGGCCGCCGCGACGCGCAGGTCGTGCTCGACGATCACGACCGTGTTGCCCTGGTCGACCAGCTCCTGCAACCGCGCCAGCAACAGGTCGGCGTCGGCGGGGTGCAGCCCGCTGGTCGGCTCGTCCAGCAGGTACAGGGTGTGGCCGCGGCGCGCGCGATGCAGCTCGCTGACCAGCTTGATCCGCTGCGCCTCGCCGCCGGACAGGGTCGTCGCGCTCTGCCCGAGGGTGAGGTAGCCCAATCCGATGTCGTCGAGCAGGCGCAGGATGCGGTGCGCGGTCGGCAGTTGGTCGAGGAAATCCAGTGACTCCTCGACGCTCAGCGCGAGCACGTCCGCGACCGACTTGCCGTCGACCAGGACCTGAAGCGTCTCAGGGTTGTACCTCGCCCCGTGGCAGACCGGACACGGCGCGGATTCCGTAGGCAGGAAAAGGAGTTCGACGCTCACCACCCCCTCGCCCTGACAGTTCGGGCAGCGGCCGTCGGGCAGGTTGAAGCTGAAGCGGCTGGCGGTGTAGCCGCGCTCCTTCGCCAGTGGTTGGGCCGCGAAGAGTTTGCGGACGGCGTCGAACAGGCCGGTGTACGTCGCCAGGTTCGAACGCGGCGTCCGCCCGATCGGCTTCTGATCCACCTGGACCAGGCGCTGCACGGCGTCCAGCCCGTCGGCCTTGGGAATGGCGACGATGCGGTCGTCGTCCAGGGCGGCGGCTTCGTCCTCGGAGCCGTCGGTGTCCTTCTCGGTGCTCTCGGGTGTCCCGAGGTGGTCCCGGATCGTCGCCGCCAGCACCTGCCCGACCAGCGTCGACTTGCCGGAGCCGGAGACGCCGGTGACCGCGGTCAGCGTGCCGAGCGGGAAACGGACGGTCAGGCGGTCCAGGTTGTGGCGCGTGACGTCGTACAACGTCAGCCAGGAGGACGGTGTGCGGACGCTCGCCGGCCGAAGGCTCGGCGTGTTCCCGAACAGATACCGCGCGGTGGCCGACTCGGCGACGCCCTCCAACCCCGCCCCCGGACCGCTGTACAGCACGCGCCCGCCATGCGTCCCCGCCCCGGGCCCGAGGTCCACGATCCAGTCGGCATCGGCGATGACCCGCGGATTGTGTTCGACCACGAACACCGAATTCCCGGCGGCGCGTAAGCGTTTCAACGCGGTCAACAGCAGCTCGGTGTCGGCGGGGTGCAGCCCGGCGGAGGGCTCGTCCAGGACGTATAAGACCCCGAACAAACCGCTGCCGAGTTGCGTCGCCAGATGCAGCCGCTGGAACTCACCGCCGGACAGTGTCGCGGTGGTGCGGTCGGTCCCGAGATAGCCGAGACCGAGTTCCGTCAGGGTTTTGATGTGCTCCTCGAGGTTGCCGATCAGGGCTTCGGCAGCCTGACGGCGTTCCGGTGACAGCGCGGCGGTGTCGGGGTGAACGCGGGCTCGGCGCAGTAGATCGGCCAGGTCGGTGAGCGGGAGCGCGGTCGCCCGAGCGATATCGACCCCTGCGACGGTGACGCTCAGCGCGAAGGGATTCAGGCGCCGTCCCTCGCACGTCGGGCACGGCTCCTCGGTCAGGAAGGACGCCGCCTTCGCCCGCAGCGAGGCGCTCTTGGTGGTGGCATACGTGTGCAGCACCCAGCTGCGCGGCGACATGTATGTGCCCTGATAAGGACGCGTGATCCGATGCGCCTCCCGCACCGGATGCACAGTGACGACCGGCTGCTCCTCGGTGGTCAGCAGCCAGTGCCGCCGCTCGGCGGGCAGTGTCCGGAACGGCGCGTCGATGTCGATCCCCAGCTCGCCGAGGATGTCCCGATAGTTCTTCCCCTGCCACGCCCCGGGCCACGCGGCGACCGCCCCGCCCCGGATGCTCAGCGCGGGATCGCCGACCAGCCGGTCCTCCTCGACGGTGTAGCGCCGCCCGAGCCCGTGGCAGGTCGGGCAGGCGCCGACCGCGGTGTTCGGCGAGAACCAGTCGGAGTCGACCGGTTCGGCGCCCGGCGGATACGTTCCGGCGCGCGAGTAGAGCATGCGCAGCACGTTCGAGACCCGGCTGACGGTCCCGACGCTCGAGCGCGCGCTGCCCGCGCCGTACTGCTGCCGCAGCGCGACCGCCGGTGGCAGACCGCTGATACCCCCGACCCGCGGCGCACCGGCCTGCTCGATCAGGCGGCGCGCGTACGGCGCCACCGATTCCAGGTAGCGGCGCTGCGCCTCGGCGTAGATGGTCGCGAACGCCAGCGAGGACTTGCCCGACCCCGACACCCCGGTGAACGCCACGACCCGGTCGCGCGGGATGGCCAGGTCGACGTGGCGCAGATTGTGCTCGGTGGCGTCGTGGACCCGGATCAGGGAGTCCGGGCCCATCCCGTGGCCGGGCTCCGCGCTCCGCTGCTCAGCGCCGTCGTCGACCATGACAGCACGCTATCGGCGGCGCTCGGACCGCGCACGTCAGAGCCCGCGGCTCCCGTCGCCCCCGCGCGCCACCTGCAGCGGGCCAAAGACCTTGGCGACTCGGGCTATGCCGACCTTGCGGCGGCGGCGAGTCTGTCGCGGGCGCACTTCTCGCGGGAGTTCTGGCGCGCCTTCGGCGAGAGCGAGGAGATGTACGGCCGCGACTCCTCCTTCCGCGACCCCTCCGGCAACCACATCCGGTTGATGACGCCGCGCGAGATGTCCTAGCCGCCCATCTGCCACCCATCTGCCCGCCGTGATCAGCCGCGCGCGCTGCCCAGGCCGCGGTCGGCGTCGCTGCCGGACAGCATCAGCGTGACCTCCTCCAGCCGCAGGAAGCGGCCGTCGGCGGCGCGCTCGGCGAAGACGTAGACCTCGTGGGAGGCGGTCGAGCCGTCGGTCTTGACGACGTCGACGGTGTGCCGCTCGGCGTAGGCGGCGCCCTCGCCGAGCTCGTCGTGGACCCGGATCGTTCCGTCGGCGACGACGCCGCGCAGGTGGGCGATGTGCTCGGCGAACCCGGCGCGGTCGGCCCAGACGCCGTCGGTGCGCTGCCGGTACGCCGGGTCGAAGTGCCGGTCCAGGGCCTCCTCCAGCGTCAGGCCGGGGGTGAGCAGCAGGTCGGTCAGGGCGGCGGCGATGGTCGTGGACATGGTGATGCTCCCTCAGTGATGTCAGGAATGTCAGGCGAAGTGATGCGTGCGCGGCGCACGCATCTCATGCTCCGAACAGTAGCAGACAATGCGTGCGCGATGCACGCTACTGTGGAGCCATGGACGATGACATCGGACGGGAGATCGCCGCATCCTTCGGCGTCCTGATCCAGCGCAGCACCCGCTCCGGGCTCTACGCCGCCCTGGTCGAGGGCATCGCCGACGGCCTCGACGAGAACGCCTACCCGGTGCTCAGCGGCCTGGCCCGGACCGGCCCGCGCAACGCCGCCGACCTGGCCGCGGTGGTCGGGCTGGACCGCTCGGGGGTGAGCCGCCACGCCTCGCGGCTGGAGGCCGCAGGGCTGGTCCGGCGCGAGCCCGATCCCGCCGACCGGCGCTCGGTGCTGCTGGTGCTCACCGACGCCGGCGCCGCGGCGGTGGAGCAGATGCGCGGCCGCTTCGTCGAGCGGGTCTCCGCCTCGCTGGCGGCGTGGCCGCCGGGGGAGGCCGAGGCCTTTGCCAGAGGACTGCGGCGCTTCGTCGAGGAGGGACCGTTCTGATGCCCGAGGCGCTGGACCCCGCGAAGACCGTGAACCCCGCGAAGACCGTGAACCCCGAGAAGGCGCCGAATCCCGAGGTCCAGATCGTCGTCGCGCACAGCGAGCGCGCGACCCTGCGCGTCGGCGAGGTGTTCCTGAAGGTCGACGCCGACCCGGCGCACGCCGCCGTCGAGGTCCAGGCCATGGCGCTCGCGCCGGTCCCGACCCCGGAGGTCCTGTGGTGCGAGCCGCCGGTGCTGGCGCTCGCCGCGCTCCCGGGCGAGCCGCTGGGCCGTCTCGGCGGGCGCTCGACCGGGTCGCCGGCGGCGTGGGCGGCAGCCGGCGAAGCCATGCGGACGCTGCACGAAGCACCGCTGCCGCCCTGGCCCGGCCCGAACCCCGACGCGCTCGCGGCCGACCTGGACGCCGAATGCGCGCGGCTGATCGCCGACGGCGTCCTGCCCGCCGACCTGGTCACCCGCAACCGGCAGGTCGCCGAGGCGGCGCTCCGGCCCTGGAAGCCGGCGTTCATCCACGGCGACCTGCAGATCGCCCACGTCTTCGTCGAGCACGACCGGGTCACCGGCGTCATCGACTGGTCCGAGGCGGCGCGGGGCGACGCCCTGTACGACATCGCCACCTTCACCCTCGGCCACGAGGACCGCCTCGCCGAACTGCTCGCCGGCTACGGCACCGACGTGGACCTCGACGTGGTCCGCGGCTGGTGGTCGGTGCGCTGCCTGCTGGCCGTCCGGTGGCTGGCCGAGCACGGGTTCGATCCGGCGGCGCCGGGCTGCGAGGTGGACGTGCTGCGGGCCCGGATGTGATGCGAGCCCGGATGTGATGCCTGGCAGAACTCGGATGTGCTGCTCCGCGAAAGCAGGAAGGGCGCCCCGAAAAGGGGCGCCCTTCCTGAATGAAGCAGACTCGCGTCACTGTCCGGTCGTCGACCCGACCCCGGCGTACAGCTCCTCCACGTCCGAGGAGTTCTCCTGCATCACCACGTTCCGCTTGAGCTTCATCGACGGCGTCACCTGCCCGCCCTCGACGCTCCACTCCGTGCCGAGCACCGTGAACTTCTTGATCGCCTCGGCGTGGCTCACCGCGCGGTTCGCGTCGTCGATCGCCTTCTGGACCTCGGCGCGCACGTCCGGGTCGGCGGCGGCGTCGGCGATCGACCAGTCCGCCGGCTTGCCGTGGGCCGCGGCCCAGGTCGGCAGGGACTCCGGGTCCAGGGTGACCAGGGCGCCGATGAACGGCTGCTTGTCGCCGACCACCATCGACAGGTTCACCAGCGGGTGGGCGTTGATCCGGTCCTCCAGGACGGCCGGGGCGACGTTCTTGCCGCCAGCGGTGACCAGGAGCTCCTTCTTCCGGCCGGTGATCGACAGGTAGCCCTCGGCGTCCAGGGAGCCGATGTCGCCGGTGGCGAACCAGCCGTCCCGCATCGACTCGGCGGTGGCGGTGTCGTTCTGGAAGTACCCGGAGAACACCATCGGGCCCTTGACCAGGATCTCGCCGTCCTCGGCGATGCGGACCGAGGCGCCGGGGACCGGGACGCCGACCGTGCCGGGGCGGGACTTGCCGATCGGGTTCAAGGTGATCGCCGCGCACGTCTCGGTCAGGCCGTAGCCCTCCTGGACCTGCAGGCCGATGCCGTGGAAGAAGTGCACCAGCCGGGTGCCCAGCGGCGCGCCGCCGGAGACCGCCAGGGTGGCGTTGCCGCCCAGGGCCGCGCGCAGCTTGCCGTAGACCAGCTTGTCGAACACCGCGTGCTTGACCTTCAGGCCCATCGGGACCTTGCCCGCGTACTCGGCGCGCGACCAGGCGATCGCGGTGGCGGCGGCCTTGTCGAAGATGGCGCCCTTGCCCTCGGCGTGCGCCTTCTGCGACGCGCCGTTGTAGACCTTCTCGAACACCCGCGGGACCGACAGGATGAAGGTCGGCTTGAAGCTGCCGAGCTCCTCGACGATCTTCTTGGTGTCCGAACAGTGCGCCAGCTTCACCCGCGCGGTGAGCGCGGCGGTCTGGATGACGCGGGCCAGCACGTGCGCCAGCGGCAGGAACAGCAGCGTCGAACCGGAGTCGTTGAACGCCGCGGACGCCATGCGCGTCACGTTCTCGCACTCGCTGAGGAACGTGCCGTGGGTCAGCACGCAGCCCTTGGGGCGGCCGGTGGTGCCCGAGGTGTAGATGATCGAGGCCAGCGACTCCGGGGTCGCCGCCCGGCGCCGCTCGGCCAGGTCCTCGTCGCTGATCGCGCTGCCGGCGGCGGTCAGTTCCTCGACCGCGCCCTTGCCGCTGTCCGGCTCGATCACCCAGACCTGCCGGACGCTCGGCGCGCCGCCGAGGTCGGAGTGGGTGTCGCCGGTGCGGGCGACCTCCACGCAGGCGGCGTTGTCGCTGGTCTCGGCGAACACCGCGACCGCGCCGGAGTCCGACAGGATCCACTCGACTTGCTCGGCCGAGGAGGTCTCGTAGACGGGCACGACGACCGCGCCGGCCTCGAACAGCGCGAAGTCCAGCAGCGTCCACTCATAGCGGGTGCGGGACATCAGGGCGACACGGTCGCCGGCTGCGATGCCGGAAGCGGCGATGCCCTTGGCCAGGGCGGTGACTTCGGCGAGGAAGTCCTTGGCGGTGACGTCGTGCCACACGCCGCCGACCTTGCGGCCCAGCAGCGCCGCGGTCGGGGCCTTCTCGGCCGCGTTGTGCACCACGTCGGTCAGGTTGCCGGTGGCGCCGACCTCATAGAGCGGCGGGACGCTGAACTCACGCACGGGTGTCTTGACTCCTCGTTTTCGAGGCCGGACGACAAGGCGGCCGGGCGCCGCGTGGGGTCGAGGCGCGCCCTGACGCTACTGCTTATTACCAGCCGGTAGGTAGTACTTGATGCTGTTTCGTAACCTCTAGGACTCCTGGCCATGCGACTGCTGCTGGAGACCATCATGCACTGCCGAAAGGCTCGACCGGTCTTCCAGTGTGGCGCACGCGATAGCCTTGGCCGCATCCACCGACGGCGAGGAGGCGGGCCATGTCCGAGCGCACCAAGTCCAGCATCGACATCGCGGCCCCGCCTGAGGCGGTGCTGGCGGTGATCACCGACTTCGAGGCCTACCCGGAATGGGCCGGGGAGGTGAAGCAGGCACGGATCGAAGAACGCGACGACGCCGGCCGCGCCACCCGGGCCTGGTACCGCATGGACGCCGGCGCGCTGCGCGACGAGCACACGCTGGCCTACGAATACCCTTCGGACGTTGAGGTCCGCTGGAGCCTGGTGTCCTCGAACATGATGCGCGCGCTGGACGGCTCCTACGTCGTCGAGGCGACCGAGTCCGGCAGCCACGTCACCTACCAGCTCGCGGTGGACGTCAAGCTGCCGATGGTCGGCCTGCTCAAGCGCAAGGTCGAAAAGCTGATCATCGACCGGGCGCTGTCCGGTCTGAAGAAGCGTGTCGAGGCGATCTCCGCGTGACGCGACTGCTGTTCCTGACCGGTCCCGGCGGTGCGGGCACCACGACGCTGGCCGCGGCCACTGCGCTGAGCGCCGCGAGCAGAGGGCACCGCGTGCTGCTGCTCGGAGTCTCCGACGCCGGCGAGCTGGCCGCTGTGCTCGGCGCGTCCGGTGTATCGGGGGACGGCAACGTCCTGGATATCGACGACGGTCTGGACGAGTTCGACGACGACAGCGCTGACGACGGCAGCACTGGCGACGAAGCAGAAGCCGCCACCGAGGAAGCCGAAGCCCGCCGCGCGGCGCTGGCGAACCTCACCGTCCGCCGCTTCGACCCCGCGGCGGCTACCGAGACCGCGCTGGTCGACCTCGCCAAGCTGCTCAGCGGCCCGCTGGCGGTCGCCGGGCTCTCCGCGCCGGACGCCACCGAACTCGGGCCGGTCCCCGGCCTGCCCGACATCCTCGCGCTGCGCGAGATCGCGACCGCTGTCGCCTCGGCCGAGTGGGACACCGTCGTGGTCGACGGCCCGCCGCTGAAGGCCGCGCTGGCGATGCTGGCCTGGCCGGAGACCGCCGCCGCGGCGCTGCGCCGGGTGCGTCCGATCGAGGGCCAGGCGGCCCGCGCGCTGCGGCCGCTGCTGGCCGGGCTGGTCGGCCTGCCGGCGCCGTTCACCATGGTCACCCAGTGGACCGACAACGCCGCCGCCGAGATCGCCGCGGTGCGCGCCGCGCTGGTGCACCCCGGCAGCGTGGTGCGGATCGTCGGGTCGCCCTCGGCCGCCGCGCAGCCGCTGCTGCAGGCCACGCCGACGCTGCTCGCCCTGCAAGGGCTGCGCGTGGACGCCGAGACGTTGGCCGACGTGCCGCGCGCGGACGCCGAACCGCTCGGCGTCGCCGGGCTGCAAGCCTTCGGCGCGGCCGTCTACGGCGAGGCCGACCCCGGTCCCGGCCTGGCCGACCCGCCGGAGCCGGTGATGGTCGCCGAGGGCGAGGACGGCGGCTACCGCTACGAGGTGCCGCTGCCCGGCGTCGAGCGCGACCAGCTCGGTCTGGTCCGCTCCGGGGACGAGTTGGTGGTCAGTGTGGAAGTTCCAGGGGTCGCCGCCCAGCGGCGGGCCTTCCCGCTGCCCGCGGCGCTGCGCCGCTGCCGCATCGCATCGGCGCGGATCTCCGAGGGCGTGCTGCGCGTCGGCTTCCAGCCGGACGAGAGCCTGTGGCCCGAGCGGTTCTTGACGGACCATAGTGAAGACACACAAAACGGTGACCGGTGACGGGAGCACGGCCGTGAGCGATAGCCAGGAAAACGACATCCCCTTCGAGGACATCCCGCCGCACGCGGCCGGCGCCGACAGCGCCGCCGCCGCCCCCGGCGCGGGTGGCGCGGGTGGCAATGAGGGCGCCGAAGGCGGCGAGAGCGCAGTTCAGGGCGACAAGGGTCCCGAAGCGGGCACCGCGGACGCCGGCGGCACCGGACGCGCCGCGCAGGCTTCCGAGGAGCGGACACCGCCCGGTCCCGGCTCGACAGGGCCGACCGGCGTGCGCGAGGATCTCGGGACGCTCGCCGACGAGGCGCGCAAACTCTGGTCGGCCCTCGAGGCGCGCGTCGTGGCCCCGGCGGTCCAGTCGTACCCTGAGGTGGCGCGCCACCTCGGCGCCGCCGGCCGCGAGGTCGCGGCGGCCGTCCGGTCGGCGGTGCGCGGCTCCGAGCAGTCCTGGCGGGACTCCGGTGCGGGCGGGGACAAAGCAGGACAGCAGGAGCAGATCACCGTCGAACGGGTGGACCGGATCGATCCGTCCGAACAGAAGAACAGGGACTAATGACTCTCACCATCGGCGTAGACATCGGCGGCACGAAGATCCTGGCCGGCGTGGTCGACGAGAAGGGGAAGATCCTCGACTCGGTCAAGGTCTCCACTCCGGAGAACTCCGACCAGACTGCCGACGCCATCGCCGAGGCGGTGCGCAAGGTCCGCGCGGACCACGAGATCGGTGCCGTGGGCCTGGGCGCGGCCGGCTTCATCGACGCCGACCGGGCCACCGTGCTGTTCGCCCCGAACGTGTCCTGGGTCAACGAGCCCCTGAAGAACCGCATCGAGGAGCGCATCGGCCTGCCGGTGGTCGTGGAGAACGACGCCAACGCCGCGGCCTGGGGCGAGGCCAAGTTCGGCGCCGCGGCCGGCCACGACGACGTCGTGGTGATAACCGTCGGCACCGGCATCGGCGGCGGCCTGATTTTGGGCGGCTCGCTGTACCGCGGGCGCTTCGGCATCGGCGGCGAGCCCGGCCACTACCGCGTCGTCCCGGACGGCCGGCCCTGCGGCTGCGGCAACCGCGGCTGCTTCGAGCAGTACGCCTCCGGCAACGCCCTGGTGCGCGCCGCCCGCGAGCGCGCCGCCGCGGCGCCGGGCCGGGCCAAGGAGCTGCTCGCGCTCGGCGACGGCACCGTCGAGGGCATCCAGGGTGCGCACGTCACCGAGGCCGCCCGGGGCGGGGACACGATCGCTCTCGCGGCGTTCAACGAGATCGCCGACTGGCTGGGCCAGGGCATGTCGGACATCGCCGCGCTGCTGGACCCCAGCGCCTTCGTGCTGGCCGGCGGCGTCTCCGAGGCCGGCGACCTGCTGCGCGCCCCGGCCGCCGAGGCCTACCGGCGCAAGCTCGCCGGCAAGGGGCACCGTCCCTACGCGCAGATCCTGACCGCGACGCTGGGCCCGGACGCCGGGCTGATCGGCGCCGCGGACCTCGCTCGGGTCTGACCACTTTCCCTCCATAGCGATCACCGCTTAACGTGGTGATCGCTATGGAGGAGACAGTACGGATACTCACTTATAACGTGCGGTCCTTAAGAGACGACCGCGCAGCCCTGGCACGCGTTGTGCGCTCTTGTGCGCCGGATGTGGTGTGCGTCCAGGAGTCGCCCCGCTTCTTCGGCTGGCAGCGTGCCGCGCGGACGATGGCGGCGTCGTTCGGGCTCAGCGTGGTCGCCGGCGGCGCCAACGCCTCGGGCAACCTGTTGCTGGCCGGGCCGAACGTCGAGGTGGACGCCGCGGAGGTGCTCTACCTGGAGCACAAGCGGGGTTACCACCTGCGGGGTATGGCGCTCGCCGCGCTGCGGATCGGCGCCAGCCGGTTCACCGTCGCCTCCACGCACCTGAGCATGAATCTGGAACAGCGCGTCCACCAGGCCGGGGAGGTGCTGGGGCATCTCGACGGGTTCGCCGAGCGCAACCAGACCACGTCGCGGGTCCTGGCCGGGGACTTCAACAGCTACCCGGGCAGTGTGGAGTGGGGCATCCTCACCGAGCGGCTGGCCGACGCGTGGATGGTCTCGCCGATGGGAGACGAGTTCACCTCCACCGGACCGAATCCCTATCAGCGGTTGGACGCGGTGTTCGTCTCCAGGGACGTCGACGTCGTCCGCGCGGGCGTGCCGACGGACCTCATCGCCAAGGCCGACGAGGCGCTGGCCAGCGACCACCGGCCGGTGCTCGCGGTGCTGCGGATCGGGTGAGGCGAGCAGCCGGTGATCGCCGGTCAGACCACTGCGCCGTTGTCCGGGTCGTCGTACTCGTCGCGGTCCGGCTTCATCCGCATCACCAGGGTAATGACGCCGCCGAAGATGCCGATGACCGCCAGCCAGCCCATGTACTCGGGCGTCTCCCACTTCAGCAGCGTGTGCAGCACCAGGAAGGCCACCCCGCCGAGCAGCATCGTCCACGACGCCAGGGTGGCCGCGGCGACCTGCGGCAGCGGCGGGTCCGGCTGCTCGTAGTGCTCGACGTAGTCCAGCGGGTCCGCGGTGGTCTCGTCGGTCGGCTCGTGGATCTCCTGACCCCAGTCCGGGCGCGGGTCCAGCACCGGGTAGCGGACGATCTTGCGCGGGCCGGGGGTCTCGGGGCGGTGCGGCTGCGGGTCCGGCGCCGACTCGCCGTGGAAGGCGGCGACCAGCTTGTCGAACTCCACCCGCTCGCGGGCGACGCGCTCTTCCTCGGTCTCGGGTTCGGCGGCGCGGTCCTCGGCGGAGGGCTCCGCCGGCTCGCCGCGGGTGCTCCCGGCGCTCTCGGTGCTCCTGGCGCTCTCAGTGCGGTCGGTGCGGTCGGCCGGCTCGTCCCGGCCGATCAGCCCGGTCCGATCCGGCAGGTCCGAGGGCAGGTCGGCGGCGCCGCCGGCGGCGGTCGCGACCTCCTCCGCGGGCGCGTCGGCGGACTCGATGGACTCCACGGGCTCCTCGGGCAAGCCGGGACCCGGTTGTTCGCTGGCGGTGCTCACATCAATTCCCCAACCCGGCGACCCGCCGGACGAATTCCACGCTTCCGGCATAGATCTGCTCGGCGTCGTGGTCCAGGGTGGCCACGTGCGAGCTCTTCTCCAGCACCTGTTCGGTCACGTCGGTGGCCGAGATGCGGGACAAGATCATGGCGCTGTTCGACGGGTGGACCACCGGGTCCGCGGTGGACCGGAACAGCAGGGTGGGCTGCGTGACCTTCGGCAGGTCCGCCGCCACGGTGCGCCAGCCGCCGGCGAAGGAGTCCAGGGCCTTGAGCGGCACCCGGCTGTAAGCCAGTTCGCTGACACCCTGCTTGTTGATCGCGTTGCCGATCCCGGCCACGCTCGGGACCAGGAGCTTGAGTACCGGGACCAGCTTGATGACCGCCTTGTCCGGCTTCACCGAGGCGTTGACCAGCACGATGCCGGCCACGTCGGCGCCGTGCCGCTCGGCCAGGCGCAAGGTGAGCGTGCCGCCCATCGACAGGCCCATGACGAACACCCGGTCGTAGCCGGCCTGCAGCTCGTGGAAGGCGCGGTCCACCTCGGCGTACCAGTCGTCCCAGGTGGTGACCTGCATGTCGTGCCAGTCGGTCCCGTGCCCGGGCAGCCGCGGCAGCCGCACCCCGAACCCGGCCTCGGCAAGGTGCTCGGCCCAGGGCCGCAGGGACTGCGGGGAGCCGGTGAATCCGTGGCACAGCAGGACGCCGATCCGGGCCGGACCTGCGCCTTCGGCGGCCTCGGCCGCGGCGGGCACGTCGTGCGAGAAGGGTTCGGCACCGGGGAGCACGGGCGCGGTCATGGTCACCATCGTTCCACGGCGGACGGGGGGAGTACAGCGACGCGGCACGCAGTAGTGTTCGCTTCGGAAACCCGAAGATAACCCCGTGCGTTGCAGGTATGAAGTCACTGTACGCGTATACCGCCCTACGGAGAGGCAGACGGTTGTTCTACGGCTTGCTCAAGGTGATCTTCCTGGGGCCGCTTCTCCGGGTGCTCTTCCGGCCGTGGGCCAAGGGCCTGGAGCACATCCCGGCCGAGGGTCCGGTCATCCTGGCCAGCAACCACCTGTCCTTCTCCGACTCCTTCTTCATGCCGCTGATGGTTCCCCGGCCGGTGTACTTCCTGGCCAAGAGCGACTACTTCACCGGCAAGGGGATCAAGGGCCGGCTGACCGCGGCGTTCTTCCGCGGGGTGCGCTCGGTGCCGATCGACCGCTCCAGCGGCAAGGCCGCGGACCCGGCGCTGAAGACCGCGCTGCGCATCCTGTCCGAGGGCAAGGCGCTGGGTTTGTACCCGGAAGGCACGCGCTCGCCCGACGGCCGCCTGTACAAGGGCCGGACCGGCATCGCGCGCATCGCGCTGGAGTCCGGCATCCCGGTGGTGCCCTGCGCGATGGTCGGCACGTACGAGATCCAGCCGACCGGCCAGGTCATGCCGAAGATCAAGCGGGTCGGCGTCCGCTTCGGCGAGCCGCTGGACTTCTCGCGCTACCGCGAGGTCCCCGGCGCCGTCGACGACCGCTACATCCTGCGCTCCATCACCGACGAGATCATGTACGCGCTGATGGACCTGTCGGGCCAGGAGTACGCCGACATCTACGCCACCGACGCCAAGAAGATCATCGCCGCCGAGAAGGCCGCCGACCGCGCCGAGCAGCGCGCCGAGGCGAAGAAGGCAGCGGTCGAGGAGCGCCGGGCGGCGATCGAGGAGCAGCGGCAGCAGGAGGCTGACGAGGACGCCCGGCGGCAATGAACGGGCCGGGGGATCCGACGTCGCCGGTCTTGCCGATGCCGGCCGCCGAGGCGGTTGAGGGGGCTAAGAAGGCTGAGAGGGTCGAGGGCGTCGCGGTTGCCGAGGGCGTTGAATCCGTCTCGGTCGCTGAGGTCGCCGAAGCTATTGAGGCTGTCGCGGCGGCGCCGGAGGCGGCTGAGATATCTGAGGCGTCTGAGGTTCCGGTGCTGCCGGTGTCGCAGAACCCGCAGCCGATGCTGGAGCCGGTCCCGGAGCCGCGCCCCGCGCCGAACTCGCCTCCCCAACCGTCCCCGCAGCAGCGTCCGGCCGTCGACAGCGCCATGTGGCGCGCCCTGGGCTTCTTCCGCAGCCTCGCGCTGTTCTACGCCGTGGCGCGCTTCGCAGCGTCCTACGACCGCTACGCGCACATCGGCCCGGCGGTCGTCGTCCTGTTCACCATGGCCGTCTGGACCGCCTGGACCGGCATCGTCTACCACCGCACCACCACGACCCGGCGTGCGCTGCTGTCCTTCCTCGCCGCGGACTTCGCCGTCGGCGCCGCCGCCGTCCTGAGCACCGACCTGGTCGACACCCGCGCGCGTATCGAAGCCGGCGCTCTGACGCTGCCCACGGTCTGGTCCGCGGCGCCGGTGATCGCCGTCGCGATCGCGCTGGGCTGGCGCGGCGGGGTCGCGGCGGCGGCGCTGATGGGCGGCGCCGACTTGCTCGAGCGCGGCGCGCTGAGCCAGGACCTGATCCACAACGCCGTCCTGATGGTCCTCACCGGCGCGGCGGTCGGCTACCTCACCGCGCTGGGCCGCACCGCCGAGCTCACCCTGGTCCGGGCCCAGCGTCTGGAGGCCGCCACGCGCGAGCGCCAGCGCCTGGCCCGCGACATCCACGACGGCGTGCTGCAGGTGCTGGCGCTGGTCCAGCGGCGCGGCGCGGAGATCGGCGGCGCGAGCCGGGACCTGGGCCGGATGGCCGGGGAGCAGGAGTTGGCGCTGCGTTCGCTGGTCAACAGCTGGCACGAGGTCGAGGGCGCCGATGCCGGCGGCGACCCGGTGGACCTCGATCTGAGCGCGCTGCTCGGCCGGCTGGCCGGACCCCGGGTGACGCTGGCCGGTCCCGGCGCGCCGGTGCCGCTGCCCAGCGCGGTCGCGCGCGAGGTCGCCGCAGCGGCCGCCGCCGCGCTGGACAACGTCCGCGCGCACGGCGGCCCGGGCGCCGACGGCCTCGGAGCCCGCGCCTGGATCCTGGTCGAGGACGAGGGCGACGGCGTCATCGTGACGGTCCGCGACGACGGTCCCGGCATCCCCGAAGGCCGCCTGGAGGAGGCCCGCCGCGCCGGCCGCCTCGGCGTCGCGCACTCCATCCAGGGCCGGCTGCGCGACGTCGGCGGCACCGTCGACGTGGTCTCCGTCCCCGGTCAGGGCACGGAGGTGGAGATGCGCGTCCCGCGTCCGCCCGCGCCGTCCGGCGCCGGCCACGGCGATCTGAAGACCATATGGCGAGTGCGCTGAGCGGGCCGCCCTCGATAAGGTCGGGCCCGTGAACACTCAGGTCAGGGTCATGGTCGCCGACGACCACCCGATGTGGCGCGACGCGGTGGCCCGCGACCTCGCCGAGGCCGGGTACGACGTGGTGGCCACGGCGGGGGACGGCGAGGAGGCGGTCCGGCGCGGAACCGCCGCGCGTCCCCAGGTCGTGGTCCTGGACATGCAGATGCCGCGGCTGTCCGGCGCGGAGGTCACGGCCCGCCTGGTCGCCGCCGACCCGGATGTCAAGGTATTGGTGCTCTCGGCCTCCGGCGAGCAGCAGGACGTGCTGCAGGCGGTGAAGGCCGGCGCGATCGGCTACCTGGTGAAGTCCGCCAGCCGCGAGGAACTGCTGGCGGCCGTGGAGCGCATCGCGGTCGGCGACCCGGTGTTCACCCCCGGCCTGGCCGGACTCGTGCTCGGCGAGTTCCGCAAGCTGGCGATGGTCCCCCCGGGCGCCGGCGCCGGGACCGCCGCCGACACCCCGCGCCTCACCGACCGCGAGACCGAGGTCCTGCGGCTGGTCGCCAAGGGACTGTCGTACAAGCAGATAGCCGACCGCCTGGTGCTCTCCCACCGCACCGTGCAGAACCACGTCCAGAACACGCTCAACAAGCTCCAGCTGCACAACCGCGTCGAGCTGGTGCGCTACGCCATCGCCCAAGGGCTCGACGAGGACGACGAATGACGATGACCCAGCTGACCACCGGCGGCCGCGACCCGGAGCTGAGCGCGGCGCTCGAGGCCGGACTGGAGGAGTACAACTTCGCCGCGACCGGGACCACGAAGGCCGACCAGGACGTCTTCTCGGTGAAGGTGAGCGACGACGCCGGCGCGCTCGTCGGCGGGCTCACCGCCTGGACCTGGGCCGGACTGTGCGGGATCAGCATGCTGTGGGTGCGGGCCGGCTCCCGCGAGGACGGCTGGGGCTCGAAGATCCTGCTCGCCGCCGAGGCCGAGGCGCGCCGGCGCGGCTGCGACCGGATCGCGGTGTCCTCCTTCACGTTCCAGGCGCCGGAGTTCTACCAGCGGCACGGCTACGCCGAGACCGGCCGGACGCTGGGCATCCCCGGCGACGGCGAGGACGTGCACATGTTCAAGCGCCTCGACTGATCTCGACCGCTGATCTCGACCGGCGGTAATCACCGGTGACAACACCGTCGCTGAGGTAGCTTGCGCCCCATGGGTGATTTCGACTTCCTCAGCCTCCTGCGCTCCGAGCTGGACACCTTCGGCGCGCTGCTCGCCGGTCTGACCAAGGCGGACCTCGACCGGCAGGTCCCCTCGTGCGCGCCGTGGACGCTCTATGAGCTGGCCGACCATCTCGGCAACGGCAACCTGTGGGTCACCACGGCGATCCAGGAGGGCCACGGCCGCAACGACCAGGAGCGCACCGCCCCGCACGACCCGGCGTCCCTGCACACCTGGTACCTGAGCACGGTCGACCAGATCACCACCGCGCTCGCCGCCGACCCCGGCACCGAGGCCTGGACCTTCAGCAGCCTGATGCCGCGCACCGTCGGGTTCTGGCAGCGTCGGCGCGCGCACGAGACGCGAATGCACCGCTGGGACTTGCAGAACGCGCTGGCCGGCGTCGGCGGCGCGGCCGAGCCGATCGACGCCGCCTTCGCCGCCGACGCGGTCGGCGAGGTGTTCGAGCTCTTCGCCCCGCGCATGATCAAGCGCGGTCTGGCGGCCGAGCCGGCGACCGCGCTGCGCCTGACCGCGACCGACGCCGGCCGCTCCTGGGAGTACGGGCCCGGCGAGCCGGTGTCCGAGGTCGCCGGGACGGCCTCGGACCTGGCGCTGATGATCTGGGGACGGATCGGCATGGACGCCGCGGGCCTGGCCTGGAGCGGCGACCGCGCGGCGGGGGAGCGGGTGGTCAAGGCGCCGCTCGTGCCCTGATGCCCGCGCGTCTTGTGCCCTGATGATCAGGACATGAACTGCACGTCCGGGAACTGCGGCGACGGCCCGTCCAGCAGCCGGCTCGGACGGTTCCGCAGGTGCAGGTCGAAGAAGGCGAGCGGGTATGCCTGCTGGACGCGCACGCCCTCGTTCGGGTCCATGGTCCCCACCAGGCCCTGCACCGTGTCCTGGCTCAGCCCGAGGATCTTCGCCACCGGCAGGATCAGCCCTTCGGCGTCGCTGAACGCGATGTGTTCGGCGCCGTTGAGCTGGAAGTAGCGGCGCCAACCCTTGAGGTGCGTCCAGAACTCTTGCGCGTCGGGGTCGGCGTCCCGGGTGAACACCGCGCTCATCATCATGAAGGGCTTGGCCAGGTCGGTGGTGATCGTCGGCTCCATCGGGCCGTCGAAGGCCAGCCCGGCGCGGATCCGGTCGTCGGCCAGGGTCGCCAGGGCGGTCGCGGTGCCGCCCTTGGACCAGCCGAACATGCCGATCCGGTCCAGGTCCAGGCTGCCCGGCAGGCCGTCGGGCAGCGGATGGCGATCCACGTCGGGGTTGCGGCCGGCGGCGATGGCGTGGATCTGGTCCAGCAGGAACCGGGCGTCGGCGGCGAAGTCGCTCGGGGACTCCGGGACGTTCGCGCTGCCGGCCGGTGACAGGACCGGCCCGCCCGGGAACTGCGTGAACGCGTCGTAGGTGTGGTCCACGGTGGCCACGATGTAGCCGTGGCTGACGAGCTCCTGCACGACGGTCGTCGCATCCGAGCGGTGGTCGTGCGCGCCGTGGGAGAACAGGATCACCGGGCGCGGGCGCCCGCCGCGGCGCACCGGCGCGCCGAGATGCCCGGCGGTGGCGGGGACCGGCAGGCTGGCCGGGTCGAAGCCGGCGTCGGCGAGCCAGGCCTGGAACGTGCCGGTGGTCATCCAGGGCGCGACCGGGTAGCGGTCGGCGTCCCGCGCCGGGTACCAGATGCTGGCCATCAGCGGGTAGGACTGGCCCGGGTTCAGCGGGTCGGGGCGCGAGGTGTCGAGCAGGTGCAGGTCGACCGTGCCGACTTGGTACGGGCCGGTCGGCGGCGGGATGAACAGGTGCGCCGGGGGCGCGGTGGTCTTCGTGCCGGCCGGGCTCGGGGCGGTCGGGTGCGTATTCGTATTCGTGGTCGTATTCGTCTTCGCGGCGTCCGCCGTGGCCGCCGAAGCCCGGCCGGCCAGGCCCAACGGGACCGCGACCCCGGCGGCCATCGTGGCGCCCAGCAGGGTCCGGCGGTTGGGTCGGCGGCGGGCGGGGAACGGTGTGGTGGTCATGTTCGAACCCTGTCACCGGCCCGTCCGGGCGCACATCGGCCCGGGGGCGTAAGCCCGGGGGTGACATCGGCGCGGCACGAAGATCACGAGAGGTGACCGGCGTGTCTCGGCAGGTGATCAACGGGTTCTCGTTACCGTCTCGTAGCGGTTACGGTGGCGGTGATCGTACGGTGACCCAGATCACATCGTGAACATCAGGGAGTGTGGCCATGCGCATCGGAGTGCTGACCGGCGGCGGGGACTGCCCGGGACTGAACGCGGTGATCCGCGCCTCGGTCCGCAAGGGAGTGCAGTTCTACGGCTTTGAGTTCGTCGGTTTTCGGGACGGCTGGAAGGGCCCCCTGGACCGGATGACCAAGCCGTTGGACGTCGAGGCGGTGCGCGGCATCCTGCCCCGCGGCGGCACCATCCTCGGATCCTCGCGCACCAATCCGTTGAAGGTGGAGGGCGGCGTCGAGCGGATCAAGGAGAACCTGGCAGCCGAGGGCGTGGACGCCCTGATCGCCATCGGCGGCGAGGACACCCTCGGCGTCGCGACCGTGCTCGGCGACGAGTACGGCGTCAACGTCGTCGGCGTGCCCAAGACCATCGACAACGACCTCAACGCCACCGACTACACCTTCGGCTTCGACACCGCGGTCCACGTCGCCACCGAGGCGATCGACCGTCTGCACACCACCGCCGAGTCCCACTCCAGGGCGCTGATCGTGGAGGTGATGGGCCGCCACGCCGGCTGGATCGCCCTGCACTCGGGCCTGGCCGGCGGCGCCAACGTGATCCTGATCCCCGAGGTCACCTTCGACATCGACGAGGTCTGCGGCTGGATCGAATCCCGCTTCGCCCGCGGCTACGCCCCGATCGTGGTGGTCGCCGAGGGCGCGACCCCCAAGGACGGCCAGATGGAGGTCTCCTCCGGCGAACTCGACGCCTTCGGCCACGTCCGCCTCGGCGGCATCGGCGAACGCCTCGCCGACGAGATCGAGCGCCGCACCAAGAAGGAAGCCCGCACCACCGTCCTGGGCCACACCCAGCGCGGCGGCACCCCCTCGCCCTTCGACCGCTGGCTCGCCACCCGCTTCGGCCTCCACGCCATCGACGCCGTCCACGACGGCGACTTCGGCAAGATGGTCGCCCTGCGCGGCACCGACATCGTGCGCGTGCCGCTCGCGGCCGCCACGGCGACGCTGAAGACGGTGCCGATGTCGCTGTATGAGGAGGCGAAGGTCTTCTTCGGCTAAATCAGCCCGGATCTGGTGCTCGCGCCCCCTGCCCACTAACGTCCTCATTTTGGACCGGTGAGAGGGGGCGCGAGCTCTATGGCTCAGCGTTCGAAGATGGCCGCGGTGCGGTGGACGCCACCGCCGAACCCGCAGCCGGTGCGGCGGCGCGGTGATGTGCGGACGCTGCCGGAGGTGCGGCGGATCGCCTTGCCGGGCGCCGGGCCCGAGCACATCGCGGTCGACACGGCCGGGAACTTGCTCACCGGTCTGGCCGACGGCCGCATCCTGCGCGTGACGCCGGAGGGCGAGGTGCGCGCCGTCACGACCACCGGCGGGCGGCCGCTCGGGCTGGAGATGCTCGGGGAGGACGCGCTGGTGGTGTGCGACGCCTATCGCGGGCTGCTGGAGGTGCAGCTGTCCAACGGGACGGTTGGGGTGCTCGCGGCGAAGGTCGCGGGGGAGCCGCTGACGTTCTGCAGCAACGCCGCCGTCGCCGCCGACGGGAGCATCTACTTCACGCAGTCCTCGCGGCACTTCAACATCGACGCGTACCGCGGCGACCTGTTCGAGCACTCCGCGACCGGCCGGCTGTTCCGCTACCGCGACGGCGGCGTGGAGGTGGTCGCCGACGGCTTCGCCTTCGCCAACGGCGTCGTGCTCGTCGAGGACGGCGCGGCGGCGATCGTGGCCGAGACCGGCGGCTACTGCCTGACCCGCGTTCAGCTCGAAGGCGCCGAGACCGGTCGCACCTCGCCCTTCGGCGCCCCGCTGGCCGGCTTCCCCGACAACCTCACCAGCGACGCCGACGGCCTGATCTGGGCCGCCATGGTCTCGCCCCGCGACCCGGCGCTCGACTGGCTCCTGCCGAGGAACCCGCGGCTGCGCTCGCTGGTGTGGGCCACGCCCGAGCGGTTGCAGCCGGCGGAGAAGGACGTGGCGTGGGCCATCGCGTTCGACGCGAGCGGGGAGAAGGTGCGGGAGTTGCGCGGCTGGGGCGTCGGCTATAAATCGGTCACCTCGGCGCGACGCAGTGGGGAAACGCTATATCTGGGCAGCCTGACGGAGAACGCCATCGCTGTCCTCGAACTCGGCTCTCTCGGCGCCGTGAAGAACATGTGACCACCCCCAACCCCCGTCACCCCCGCCCCACCCACGCCCTACCGTCACAGCGTGGACAGTGACCAAAGCGACCACCACCTCCGCCGCATCCGCCTGTGGCTCGCCCTCTTCATCACCGGCCTGGTCCTCAGCGGCGTCACCGCCTTCCCGCTGGAGACCGAGACCCGCTGGCTCAGCGCCTGGCTGCACCACCTCCCCGCGCCCGGCGCCCTCACCGCCTGGATCGACCGCACCCACGAGGGCCTCCAGCAGACCAACGCCGAGTACCCCTTCATCTCCTACGGCACCGACTGGCTCGCCTTCGGGCACCTCACCATCGCCGTGGCCTTCTACGGGCCCTGGCGCGACCCGGTCCGCAACAAGTGGGTCGTCCAGTTCGGCATGATCGCCTGCGCCGGCGTCATCCCGCTGGCGCTGATCTGCGGCCCGATCCGGGGCATCCCGTTCGGGTGGTCGCTGGTGGACATGTCCTTCGGGGTGTTCGGGGCGCTGCCGCTGATCCCGGTCTGGCGGCACATCAAGGTTTTGGAGTCCGGCGGACCAGTGCGTACTCCCCCCGGAGTACCCGCACCGGGGGCACAGCCTCCGCTCGACGGATACCCGCGTCCGGCGATCTGATCTAGCGTTCAACCATGACCGACCAGCCGCCGCAGCCGCCCTCGCGCCCCTGGCTGGCGTGGCTGTGGGTGGAGCGCTCGACGGTCGGGCTGCCGCTGATCGTGCTGGTCATCGACGTGTTCGGGACCTGGGGCGCCTACGGCCACTGGCACAACCAGGGCGGGAGCACGCAGGTCGACGTCCGGCCGCTGGACTGGTTCGCCTGGCTCCTGGTGGTCGCCGGTCCGATCGCGCTGTGGCACCGGCGCAAGGCGCCGCGCGTCGCCTTCGCGGTCTGCCTCGGCGCCACCCTGCTCTACCTGCTGATGGGTTACGCCACCGGCCCGATCTACCTGAACGCGCTGCTCGCGGTGATCGTCATCGGCGGCACCGGCTACCGGCGCGAGGTGTGGGCCGGGTCGCTGCTGTTCGCGATCGGGATGATCTTCGTGCCGACGCACGCCCACGTCGGCGAGAAACGCAACAGCCCGGCCGACATCCTGTTCACCGCCGGCTGGCTGCTGGCGCTGCTGATGCTCGCCGAGCTGTTCGGGCTGCTGCGCCAGCGCGCGCTGGAGGCGCAGAAGGCCCGGGACCAGGAGGCCAGAGCCCGGGAGCAGGAGTCCCGGCGGCAGGCCAGCGAGGAGCGGCTGGAGATCGCCCGGGAGCTGCACGACGTGCTGGCGCACTCCATCTCGCTGATCGCGGTGCAGGCGAACGTGGCGCTGGAGGTCATGGACCGGCGCCCCGAGCAGGCCCGGATCGCGCTGTCGGCGATCAAGGACGCCAGCCGCTCGGCGCTGGGGGAGGTGCGCTCGGTGCTGACCGTGCTGCGCGGCGACCGGGCCGCGCCCCGCGATCCGGCACCGGACCTGGGACGGCTGGGGCACCTGGTGGAGCTCGCCGAGGCCGCCGGGCTGAAGGTCGCGCTCAGCGTGGTCGGCGACCTGGAGGCGGTGCCGCTGGCGGTGAGCCAGGCCGGCTACCGGATCATCCAGGAGTCGCTGACCAACGTGGTCCGGCACGCCGCCGCCGGGCGCGCGACGATCCTGGTGGAGGCCGCCGGCGGCCTGCACCTGCGGATCGCCGACGACGGCCGGGGCTGCCCGCTCGGGGAGCCCGGCGCCGGCGGCAACGGCCTGCCGGGGATGCGCGAGCGCGCCACGGCCTTCGGCGGCACGCTCACCGCCGGACCGCAGTCCGGCGGCGGCTTCCGGGTCGACGCGCACATCCCGTTCGGCGCCTTGCTCGGCAATGCCGGCAGTAACGCCGACGGCAACGCCGACGCCGACGCCGTAATAGTTACTGACACCGCCCCCACCCTCACCCCCACCGCCGAAGACCATGCCGAGGAGCCGACATGATCAGGGTCCTGCTCGCCGACGACCAGGCGCTGGTCCGCGCCGGCTTCCGCGCGCTGCTGGAGGTGCAGGACGGCATCGAGGTGGCCGGGGAGGCCGCCGACGGCGCCGAGGCGCACCGCCTGGCCGCCGAGCTGGCGCCCGACGTGATCCTGATGGACATCCGCATGCCCGGCACCGACGGGCTGGAGGCCACCCGCCTGATCACGGCCGACGAGAAGCTCTCCGGCGTCCGCATCCTGATCCTGACCACCTTCGAGCTGGACGAGTACGTCTTCGAGGCGATCCGCGCCGGCGCCAGCGGCTTCCTGCTCAAGGACACCGAACCCGCCGACCTGCTGCGCGGGCTGCGCGCGGTGGCCGCCGGCGAGGCCCTGCTGGCGCCGAGCGTCACCCGCCGGCTGATCGCGGAGTTCGCCGTCCGCAGCAAGCGCACCGGTCCCAACCCCGCCGCCGAGCAGATCAAAGCCCTGACAGAGCGCGAGCGCGAAGTGCTGGCGCTGGTCGCCGCCGGGCTGAGCAACGAGGAGATCGCCGACCGCCTCGTGCTCAGCCCGCTGACCGCGAAGACGCACGTCAGCCGCAGTATGGTCAAGCTCGGCGCGCGCGACCGGGCACAGCTGGTGGTCCTGGCCTACGAGTCCGGACTGGCCCGTCCCGGCTGGCTCGACTGAGGCCACTTGCGCCCCGCCAGGCGAGCCCGGCACCACCGTCACCGCCCGGTCCTGCGGCTCGGATCCGACGGTCCCACGCACTGGACGCGGCGGCGGAGGCCTTCGGAGCTTCGCGTACCCTGGCTCAATGAGTGAAGTCGTCAGGAATCCGGCCGGGACCGGATCCATCGAAGACACGTGGTCCGCGCTCCCCGCGGGCCAGCAGCCGGAGTGGCCGGACGCCGCCGAGCTGTCCTCCGTCGTCTCCGAGCTCCGCTCGTATCCGCCCCTGGTCTTCGCCGGGGAGGCCGACCAGCTCAAGGACCGCATCGCCGCGGTGTCCCGGGGCGAGGCCTTCCTGCTCACCGGCGGGGACTGCGCCGAGACCTTCGCCGGGGTCACCGCCGACGCGATCCGCGCCAAGCTCAAGACGCTGCTGCAGATGGCCGTCGTGCTCACCTACGCCGCCTCGCTGCCGGTGGTGAAGGTCGGGCGCATCGCCGGGCAGTACTCCAAGCCGCGCTCCAAGCCGACCGAGACCCGCGACGGGGTCACCCTTCCGGCGTACCGCGGCGACTCCGTCAACGGCTTCGACTTCACCCCCGAGGCCCGCACCCCGGACCCCAAGCGCCTGCTGCGCCTGTACCAGGCCAGCGCCTCCACGCTGAACCTGGTGCGCGCGTTCACCACCGGCGGCTACGCCGACATGCGCCAGGTGCACGCCTGGAACCAGGACTTCGTGGCCGGCTCGCCCTCCGGGGAGCGCTACGAGGCGCTGGCCGGGGAGATCGACCGCGCCCTGCAGTTCATGCGCGCCTGCGGCACCGAGCCGGAGGAACTGCGCACCGTCGAGTTCTACGCCGCGCACGAGGGCCTGGTGCTCCCGTACGAGTCGGCGCTGACCCGCATCGACTCGCGCACCGGCAACCCCTACGCGACCAGCGGCCACTACATCTGGATCGGCGAGCGCACCCGGGACCTGGACGGCGCGCACGTGGAGTACTTCAGCCGGATCAGCAACCCGATCGGCATCAAGCTGGGCCCGGGCACCGCCCCGGACGACGCGCTGTCCTACCTGGACCGGCTGGACCCCGACCGCGAGCCCGGCCGGCTGTCGTTCATCGTCCGCATGGGCGCCGGGCAGGTGCGCGAGAAGCTGCCGGCCCTGGTGGAGAAGGTGCGCGGCGAGGGCCACCAGGTGGCGTGGATCTGCGACCCGATGCACGGCAACACCTTCGAGGCGCCCTCGGGCCACAAGACCCGCCGCTTCGACGACGTGCTCGACGAGGTCAAGGGCTTCTTCGAGGTGCACCACGGCCTCGGCTCGCACCCCGGCGGCATCCACGTCGAGCTCACCGGCGAGGACGTCACCGAGTGCGTCGGCGGCGGCACGGAGATCGCCCTGGACGCCCTGCACCAGCGCTACGAGACGCTGTGCGACCCCCGGCTGAACCGCAGCCAGTCGCTGGACCTGGCGTTCCTCGTCGCGGAGATGCTGCGCGCCCGGCGCTGAGCCAGACTTCCCGCTCCCGTCCCCGCCTCGCGGGGACGGGAGCGATACGTTTCGGGGCATGGCGACTATCAACCGCGTTCTCCCGATCGATCTCCGCAGCGACACCGTCACCACGCCCTCCGCACCCATGCGCGAGGCGATGGCGGCCGCGGAGGTCGGCGACGACCAGTACGGCGAGGATCCCTCCGCCCGGCGGCTGGAGGAGGCCGTGGCGGCCTTGTTCGGCTTCGCCGAGGCGATGTTCGTGCCGACCGGTATCATGGCCAACCACATCGGGATCCGTCTGCAGGTCGGGCCCGGCGAGGAACTGATCTGCGACGCCGACGCGCACATCGTCGCGCACGAGAACGGCGGACTGGCGGCGCACGCCGGGATCCAGACCCGCACCCTGCCCTCGGCGCGCGGGCTGATGGACCCCGACGCCCTCGCCGCGATGATCCGCGTCGGCGACCGCTACACCGTTGGTACCCGCGCGGTGGAGGTGGAGAACACCCACAACCGCGGCGGCGGCGCCGTGTATCCCCTCGAGACGCTGCAGCGCATCAGGGCCCTGACGGACGCCTCGGGCATCGGGCTGCACCTGGACGGCGCGCGCATCTGGAACGCGCACGCGGCCGCCGGCGTCCCGCTGCGGGAGTACGGCGCGATCGCGCACACCATGTCGGTCTGCATGTCCAAGGGACTCGGCGCGCCCGCCGGCTCGCTGCTGCTGATGCCCGAGGGCCGTTCGGAGGAGGCGCGGTCCCTGCGGCGCCGCCTGGGCGGCTCGATGCGCCAGGTCGGCATCCTCGCCGCCGGCGCGCACTACGCCCTGGAGAACAACCTCGATCGCCTATCGCAGGACCATGAGAACGCCCGCCGGATCGCGACGGCGCTGCGGGACGCCGGCGCCTCGGTCCGCGAACCGGAGACGAACATCGTCCTCGTCGACACCGAGGACGCGCCGGCGGTGGCGAAGGAATGTTTCGGCAGGGGCGTGCGCATCTCCGCCTTCGGGCCGAAACTGCTGCGGATCGTGACTCATCTGGACGTGTCGGCGCAGGACTGTGACACCGCCGCCGACGTGGTTTCCTCCGTCTTGATGCAATCCCCTGAGAGGGGCTAGGGTCGGGCCCGGCTAGGCCGGTTGTCGCAAGCGAGCGAGCAAGGTGGGGAGAAGCCCGATGGGCTGGATGAGCAAGCTGTTCGGTTCCGAGGAGGAAATCGGCCCGGAGGAGGCGCATCGCCGCGCGGCCGAGGCGGACAAGGGGTCGAAGGCTCCCGCCAAGAAGACCGCTGCGAAGAGGGCGGCCTCCAGCGAGCACGAGCACGCGGACCGGCCCGCGGCCAAGAAGGCCGTCCCCGCCCCCCGCGCCGCCGCGCACTCCCACGAGCCGGCCCGCACTGCCTCCCCGACGCACCCGACGGTGTCCAGGGCCACGGGCAAGACCCTCGAGCACGACCAGATGCTCACGGTCCACATCCTCACCCACGTCCCCGAGCACTCCCCCCGCGAGGACGACCCGCACTACCACCTGTTCGAGCAGGCCAAGGCGCGCCTGAAGCGCCAGGGCATGTGGAAGTGCATCATCGACGACGACCTCTGCGACGGCGACCCGGAACTGCACCACACCCACGTGGAGTTCTCCCAGATCAACCAGGTCGACGAGAAGAAGATCATGCAGGCCCTCGGTCTGCACTTCGAGACCGACGAGGACTTCCAGAAGTGGGCCGAATCCCCCGGCAACCTGGAAGTCCTGTGCGCCAACCACCACCGCGCCCACTACGGCATCCACGTCATCCCCGGTCCCCTGTGGGAAGCCCTGCGCTTCCACAAGACCGGCACCGGCCCGGCGGCCGAGTTCATCCCCGCCGACAAGCTGGACGACCGGGACAAGGACGACGACGATGACAAGCCGGCCGTGAGGACGGCGGCTAAGAAGACTGCGAAGTAGGGCTTAGGCGCTGCGCCGCTCGACCGGATCCCGGTCGGGCGGCGTGGTGTTTTTCTGCGGGTTCACTGAGGGAAAGACCAGGGTCCGCCCCGGATCCGACGCTGCCCCGGTCGCCGCGACAGTGTCGGTCATGACGAAAAAACTCCTCGCCGTCACCACCGCGACCGCGACGCTGGGCGTCCTGGCGGTCCTCGGCTGCTCCGCCGCCACCGCGTCCGCCAAGCCCGCCGCTTCGGAAGCCGCAGCGGCTTCCACGGCCGCGCACATGACCGCCTTCACCACCGACGACGGCCCGACCGAGCAGGTGACCCTCGCCGGCGCGGTCGGGGACTACGGCCAGGCGGTCAGCGTCAACCCGGACGGTTCGGTCAACCCCGAGCACGACAGCCAGCTGGAGCTCCGGTTGCAGCACGGCACGTTCCGCCTCGACATCGCCGGCATCGACAAGGCCTTCGTCGCCGCGATGGGCAGCCGCTTCCCCACCGCTCCGGCCACGTGCTCCGGCACGATCAGCGTCACGCAGCGCGTCGCGGTGGTGAAGGGCTCGGGCACCGGCGCGTACCGCGGCGCCTCGGGCGACTTCACGCTGACCATCACCCTCGACGAGGTCGACAAGCCCACCGCGGGCAAGCCCTGCGACGGCAGCGAAGCCTTCCTGAACCAGACGATCATCACCGCCGGCCCGGGAAACATCCGGTTCTAGCGCGCCTACTTTTACCCGGCTCTACGCCAACCGCCGGTCGCTCGCCCACCGGGTGAGCTCCCGGCGGTTCGACAGTTGCAGCTTGCGCAGCACCGAGGACACGTGCGTCTCCACGGTCTTGATGGAGATGACCAACTCCCGCGCCACTTCCTTGTAGGCGTAACCGCGCGCGATGAAGCGCAGGACCTCGCGCTCGCGAGGCGTCAGCCGATCCAGCTCCTCGTCACGCGCAGCCGCTCCGCCACTGGCGAAGGCGTCGAGGACGAACCCTGCGAGGCGCGGCGAGAAGAAGGCATCGCCGTCGGCTACGCGGCGCACCGCGTCGGCGAGTTCGGCGCCGCTGATGGATTTGGTGACGTAGCCGCGTGCCCCGGCGCGGATGACGGCGATGACGTCTTCCGCCGCGTCCGACACCGACAACGCGAGGAAGCGGACGTCGGGAAGCGCCGGCGCCGTCTGCCTGAGGACTTCGACGCCGCCGCCTCCGGGCAGGTGGACATCCAGCAGCACGACCTGCGGGCGCGTCGCGGCGATGACTTCCACGGCACGCGCTGTCTCGTCCGCTTCGCCGACGATCTCGATCTCGATCGGCGCTCCCGCCTGCGCCCCCGCAGCCTTTGCGGCGCGGTGCAGTTCGGTCCGCACTCCGGCACGGAACATCTGGTGGTCGTCGACGAGCACGACGGTGATGGGATCACTCACACCGCATCTCCAACCGCACCTCGGTGCCCGCTCCGGGCGCGGTGCGGACTTCGGCGTGCCCACCGTGGCGAGCCATGCGCCCGACGATCGACTCCCGGATCCCCATCCGGTCGGCGCCCACCGCGTCGAGATCGAACCCTGGTCCTCGATCCCGGACATAGATCTCGACCCGACGCGCCGCCATCCCCGCGCCGCCGAACTTCGCCCCTGCCTCGGTTTCCGCCTCTGTTCCTACCTCCATCACCATCGCCGCATCCATCACCATCTCCACCTCGGCGAACACCGCGATCGGCGCCCCACCGGCATATTTCGCAGCATTGACCAGTGCTTCGCGCGCAGCCGCGACACACGCCGCCAGAGCACCGCCGAGCGCCACATCGCCGACCGCGACCACGTCCACCCGCACGCCGTGCCGGTCCTCCACCTCGGCCGCCGCCGCCCGCACCGCCCCGGCGAACGTCTCCGGCTCGGTGGCGTCGAGCGCCCGCCCCCGCCGGTCGTACAGCCACGCCCGCAGCTCCCGCTCCTGCGCCCGCGCGAGCCCGGCGACGTCCCGCGGATCAGCACGCTGAATCAGCGTCAGCGTGTGCAGCACCGAGTCGTGCATGTGCGCGGCGACCTCCGCGAACTGCTGAGCCCGAATCCGCTCACCACGCTCGGCATCCAGATCCCGCAACACCCGCAGCGCATAAGGCAGCGCGATCAACACCCCGCCGGAGAAGAGAATGAGCGCCGCAATGACCGCACTGGCCTCCGCCGCCAACGAAGCGCCATTGGTCGACAACCGCACCAGCGCCCCACCGACGACCAACACCCCCACCGCGCTCCGCGCATCCACCGCCCGCCCCCGCCGACCCGAGGCGTCCAACCACACCCCCCGCCGCTCAGCAGCCAGATCCCGCAGCAGCAACCCCATCCCCGCCACCACCGCCGCCAGCGGTATCAGAGCCCGCACCTGATCGCCCGCACTCGGCCCATCCAGCGCCGTCACCACGACAACACCCACCACAACCAGCACCGGACCAGAAACAGCAGGCGCCCCGCGAACCCAACCTCGGACCATATCGCCCATGCTCACACGCCGCCCACCCCCGCCGCATCAGGGACGACCCCGAGATGTTCTCAGGGTCGCGCTGTGCCCACAGTCGCCGGCGTGGGGGTCGCCGCCGTGTCGTATGCCGTCGTGGCATAGCCCCGGATCCGCGCGGCTGCCGAGCGGTCCGGGGCGGGGTGGATCTCTCGTGCGGTGAGGGTCAGGAAGACTCGGGCTGCTCGACCAGCTGCGCGATGTACAGCGGCTCGCCGAGCTGGCTGATCAGGTCCAGCTGGGTCTCGAGGTAGTCGATGTGGTGTTCCTCGTCGGCGAGGATCTCCTCGAACAGGTTCGCCGAGGTGACGTCGCCGCGCTCGCGCATCAGCTTGATGCCGTTGCGGAGGCGTTCGACGGCGGCGACCTCGACCTTCATGTCGGCCTGGAACATCTCGGTGACGCTCTGGCCGATCTCCAGCGGGAACAGCTTCTGGAAGTTGGGCAGGCCTTCCAGGAAGATGATGCGCTCGGCGAGCTTGTCGGCGTGCTTCATCTCGTCGATGGACTCGGCGCGGGTGTACTCGGCGAGTTTCTTCCAGCCGCGGTTGTCCTGCAGCTTGTAGTGCAGCCAGTACTGGTTGATCGCCGTCAGTTCGGCGGTGAGCTGCTCGTTGAGGAACGCGATGATGTCCTTGTCACCCTGCATGGCGTTCGATATTGCCAGAGCCGTCGACCTCAGAGGTAACGGCGCTTGCGCGGATTGCGCCGAACGGGGAGTCTCGGCGCGCGCGGAATAGACCGGAAACAGGAGGAACCGGCGGGAATAGCTGGAACAGCTGGAATCGGCGACGGCCGGTCGGAACTACTGCCGGAACTAGCCGAGAGCAGGCACGGCGGCCGGACAGTGCGGCGCGTGTTCGAAGATCGCAGCCGCCGGAACCGACGCCGGCTCCCGCGCCGGAAGCCGCTCCGCCTCCGGCATGACCTCCGGCGGCGCCGAATCGGCGACCCGCGCGGCCGCCAGCAGGCAGCTCAGCCGCTTCACGCACGTTCCGCACGCCGAACCGGCGCCGGTGGCCTTGCGAACGTGCTTCACGGAGGTGGCACCCAAGGCGACGGCGGCGTCCACCTCGGCGGTGGTGACCGCGTGGCATATGCAGGCGTACAAGCGGGGCTCCGGCTGTCGGCGGGGTCGCCACTGGCGATCAACGGGTACTTAGGGAAGCCTAAGCTACCCAACGACCGCTGCCAAGTCCCCGGCGCACGTGCCGTGCACCACATCTGGGACGATGGTTCCCATGGGGCAGCCGGGAGCAGGGGTGGACGCGGAAGGCGGGACGGCGCCGTCGGCCGACCGGCTCCCGCCCGGCCAGCGCATGCAGCGGGGCGAGTGGCCGGTCTTGCACTACGGTCCGGTACCCCGTTTCAAGCCCGCGACCTGGGACTTCCGGGTCACCGGCGCCACCGCCGAGGAGCAGGGCGGGATCTGGTTCCACGACCAGTTCGCCGCGCTGCCGACCATCGACGTGGTCGCCGACTTCCACTGCGTCACCAAGTTCACGATGCTCGACGCCCCCTGGCGCGGCGTCGCCGCCCGCACCGTCCTGGACCTCGCGCCGCCGGCACCGGAGGCGACCCACGTCACCGTCTGGGCCGAGTACGGCTACAGCGCGAACCTGCGCCTGGAGGACCTCCTCCGCGACGACGTCGTCTTCGCCACCCATCACGACGGCGCGCCGCTCACCCCCGAGCACGGCTTCCCGCTGCGGCTGATCCTGCCGCACCTGTACGCGTGGAAGGGACCCAAGTGGGTCCGCGGGATCGAGTACCTGACGGCGGACCGCCGCGGCTTCTGGGAGGAGCGCGGGTACCACAACATCGGGGACCCGTGGAAGGAGCAGCGGTACTCCTATCAGGAGGACCCGGGAGACGGTCCTCCGCTGTAGGCCCGCGTCCTGTAGCCGCCGGTAGCCCGCCTGCTGCGCCTGCTGTACCCCCGCTATAGCCGCCGTACCCCGCTGCGCCCGCTGAAGCCCGGCGTACCCGCGGTCCCGCGGTCCGCGCCCTCAGCCCGTCCGAATCCGCCGCAGCACCGCCCGCCACAGCGTCCCGGGCCGGCCGAGCGCCCGAGCCCGCAGCTCGCTCGCTTCCCCGCGCGTGTCGCGTTGCTCACCCCGCACCGCCGTCCGCGCGCTCCCGAGCGCGCTCCCGAAGGCGCCGCCGTCCAACTCGTATTCACCCAGGACACGGCGTCTGCGCTGTCGATCGCTCACCCTCCCATTGACAGACACATCCGGACATCGCGCCACCGGGCGCCGCACCGCCGCGTCCCCCCGCGTCCCGGCGCCACCCCGCGCGCGGCCCGGACACGGTTTGACGCCCGGTGATCGCTGCGGGATGCTGCACGCGGGACGGTCGGCAGGAATCCGGTGCGAATCCGGAACGGTCCCGCCACTGTGATCAGGGAGTGCCTCCCGCTCGATATGCCACTGGAACATCAGTGTTCTGGGAAGGCCGGGCAGGCGCGCGGATCTGAGAGTCAGGAGACTACGGCCGCCCCAGGCACGCCGCCCCCGCGGCGTGTTCTCTTGAGGAGACCTGTCGGGCGTGGATACCCGTGAGGAGCTGATCCGGCGTGCCGCCGTACCCGTTCACCGCCGTCGTCGGTCTCGACGACCTGCGGCTGGCCCTGCTGCTGAACGCCGTGTCTCCGGCCGTCGGCGGCGTGCTCGTGCGCGGGGAGAAGGGCACCGCGAAATCGACGATCGTGCGCGCCCTGGCTGCCGTGCTGCCGCAGATCGCGGTCGTCCCCGGCTGCCGCTTCTCCTGCGACCCGGCCGCGCTTGACCCCGCCTGCCCGGACGGCCCGCATGCCGCGGGCGGTACCTCGGGCGACGCCCCTGGCGACACCGCGAGCGAAACCGTCGGCGACCCAGCCGCCCACTCACGCCCCGCGCGCCTGGTCGAGCTGCCGGTCGGCGCGACCGAGGACCGCCTCGTCGGCTCCCTGGACCTGGAGAAGGTCCTGGCCTCCGGCGTCGCGGCCTACGAGCCGGGCCTGCTGGCCGCCGCCCACCGCGGCCTGCTCTACGTGGACGAAGTCAACCTGCTCCACGACCACCTCGTGGACCTGCTCCTGGACGCCGCCGCGATGGGCGTCGCGCACGTCGAGCGCGAAGGCGTCTCGGTCCGCCACGCCGCCCGCTTCCTGCTGGTCGGCACCATGAACCCCGAAGAAGGCGAACTGCGCCCGCAGCTGCTGGACCGCTTCGGTCTCACCGTCGAGGTGCGAGCCAGCCGCGACCCGGCCGAGCGCGCCGAGGTCGTCCGCCGCCGCCTGGCCTACGAGGCCGACCCGGAGGCCTTCGCCGCCGCCTGGGAGCAGGCCGACAAGGAGACCGCCGCCCGCATCGAGGCGGCCCGCGCCCTGCTGCCCGCGGTGCGGCTGCCCGATGCCGAACTGCTGCGCATCACCCGCATCTGCGCGGCCTTCGAGGTCGACGGGATGCGCGCGGACCTGGTGACGGCACGCGCCGCGACGGCGCTCGCGGCATGGGCCGGACGCGACGAGGTCACCGCCGAGGACGTGCGCCAGGCGGCGAAGTTGGCGCTGCCGCACCGCCGGCGCCGCCATCCGTTCGACGCCCCCGGGCTGGACGAGGAGCGCTTGGACGAGGCCATGGACGACGGGGATCAGGACCCTGATCCCGGTCCTGGCTCTGGCCCTAGTGGTACAGACAGTCCGGAAAACCCTGACAGCGCCACAAATCCTCAAACTGACAGCCCGGCAAGACCGGATGGCTCCGCGGCTGACCAGACCGCCCCGGATGCCGGACCGCGCGGCGGGCAGCCGGAGGCGGCTGACGGCGAATCGCGCTCGCAGCGTGCCGCCAACGCAACCGACGCAACCAACTCAGCCCACTCCGCCGACCCCGCCCGCGAGCATCCGCCCGCAGCCCCGAGCGAACCCTTCAAAGCCCGCCTGCTCCAGGTCGAAGGCGTCGGCACCGGCGCCGAGGGCCGCCGCTCCCGATCCCGCGCCACCGGCGGCCGCTCCGTCGGCGCCCGCCCCGGCAGCCACGGTCTGCACCTCGTCGCGACCGTCCACGCCTCCGCGCCCCAGCAGGTCGCCCGAGGCCGCCGCGAAGGCGCGCTGCGCCTGCGCGCCGAGGACCTGCGAGAGCCGATTCGCGAGGGCCGCGAAGGAAATCTCGTCCTGTTCGTCGTCGACGCCTCCGGCTCGATGGCCGCCCGCCAGCGCATGGCCGCCGTCAAGGGCGCGATCCTCTCGCTGCTCCTGGACGCCTATCAGCGCCGCGACAAGGTCGGCCTGGTGACCTTCCGCGGCCGCGAGGCCGAAGTCGCCCTGCCGCCCACCTGGTCCGTCGACGCCGGCGCCGCGCGACTGACCTCACTGCCGACCGGCGGGCGCACCCCGCTGGCCGCCGGTCTGCTGCAAGCCGCCGACGTGCTGCGTGTGGGGCGCATGCGCGACCCGAACCGGCGTCCGCTCGTGCTGGTCATCACCGACGGCCGAGCGACTCAGGCCTCGCATTCCAAGGACCCCCTCGCCGACACCTGGCGTGCCGCGGCCCATCTCCACCAAGCGGTGGCGACCCTCGGCGGCACGTCCATCGTCGTGGACTGCGAAGCCGGCCCGGTCCGCCTGGGCCTGGCCGCGCGCCTGGCGGCCGACCTGGACGCCGACCACCTCCCGCTCACCGACCTCGCCGCGGACACGCTCACCGCGGCGGTGCACGGCAACCGACCCCGCTCCGACCGGAGGGCCGCCTGATGCCGCAGGGCCAACCCACCCACGTCCCCGACGACGGCCTCACCACGCGCCAGCGCCGCAACCGGCCGCTGACGATCGTGCACACCGGTCCCGGCAAGGGGAAGTCCACCGCCGCCTTCGGCCTGGCCCTGCGCGGCTGGAACCAGGGCTGGCCGATCGGGGTGTTCCAGTTCGTCAAGTCCGCCAAGTGGCGCATCGGCGAGGAGTCGGCGCTCAAGGCGCTCGGCGAGCTGCACGAGCGCACCGGCCAGGGCGGCGCCGTGGACTGGCACAAGATGGGCGAGGGCTGGTCCTGGATCCAGCGCGACCTGCACAGCGATCCGGAGCTGCAAGCCGACAACGCCCGCGCCGGTTGGGAGCGCATCAAGGCCGATCTGGCCGCCGAGACCTACCGCCTGTACGTCCTGGACGAGTTCACCTATCCGATGAAGTGGGGCTGGGTGGACGTCGAGGACGTCGTGCAGACCCTGGCCGAGCGCCCCGGCGCGCAGCATGTCGTCATCACCGGCCGCGACGCCGCCCCGGCGCTGCTGGAGGCCGCCGACCTGGTGACCGAGATGACCAAGGTCAAGCACCCCATGGACGCCGGGCAGAAGGGCCAGAAAGGCATCGAGTGGTGAGGTCCGCCCCGCTGAGCGTGCCCCGGATCGTCATCGCCGCCCCGGCCTCCGGCCACGGCAAGACCACGGTGGCCACCGGCATCATCAAAGCCCTGACAGACCGCGGCTTCACCGTCGCGCCGTTCAAGGTCGGCCCGGACTACATCGACCCCGGCTACCACTCGCTGGCCGCCGGGCGCACCGGCCGCAACCTCGACCCCTACATGGTCGGCACCGAGCGGATCGCGCCGCTGTTCGCGCACGGCGCCGCCGGAGCGGACCTGGCGGTCGTCGAGGGCGTCATGGGCCTGTACGACGGCGCGACCGGCGAGGGCGAGCTGGCCTCCACCGCGCAGGTCGCCAAGCTGCTCGACGCCCCGGTGCTGTTCGTCGTGGACGCCGCCGCCCAAGGCCGCTCGATCGCCGCGCTGCTGCACGGTTTCCGCTCCTTCGACCCCGCGGTGCGCATCGCGGGCGTTGTCCTGAACCGCGTCGGCTCGGACAACCATCGCAACATCCTGACGCAGGCGCTGGACGAGATCGGCTTGCCGGTGCTCGGCGCGCTCCGCCGCGATGCCGCGGTCTCGGCTCCCTCGCGCCATCTCGGCCTGGTCCCGGTCGCCGAACGCCGCGCGGAGGCGCTGGCCTCCGTCGCCGCCCTCGGCGCGCTGGTCGACACCGGACTCCAGCTCGACGAGGTCTACCGCCTGGCCCGCAGCGCCCCGCCGCTGGACGTCACCGCCTGGGACCCCTTCGAGGAGGTCGGCAGCCGCCGGGGCGCCCGCCCGCGCATCGCGGTGGCATCAGGGCCCGCATTCACCTTCTCCTACGCCGAGAACACCGAACTGCTCGCCGCCGCCGGCGCCGAGGTCTGCCCGTTCGACCCGCTGCGCGAGGAGAAGCTGCCCGAACGCGTCTGCGGCCTGGTCCTCGGCGGCGGCTTCCCCGAGGTCTACGCCCCCGAGCTCGCCGCGAACGAGGCGCTGCGCGAGAACGTCGCGGAGTTCGCGCGCCTGGGCGGAGCGATCGCCGCCGAATGCGCTGGGCTGCTGTACCTCGGCAAGAGCTTGGACGGGCTGCCGATGTGCGGCGTCGTGGACGCCGAAGCGGTGATGACCGACCGGCTCACGCTCGGCTACCGGCACGCCGTGGCCGCCTCCGAGTCGGTGCTCGCCGCCGCCGGGACGCGCGTGTCAGGGCACGAATTCCACCGCACCGCCGTCAGTCCGTCGGCCGGTTCGCCGCCGGCGTGGCACTGGCGCCGCAACGGGGGAGCGGTCACCGAAGGCTTTGCCGGGGCACGGATCCACGCCTCCTACCTGCATCTGCATTGGGCCGGGGCGCCCTCGATCGCCCGGCGACTGGTCGAGAGCTGCGGGGTGCTGTGATGCGACTGCTCACTGGTGTCGGCGTCGGTCCGGGTGATCCGGATCTGGTGACGGTGAAGGCCGTGCGCGTATTGCAGGCTGCTGATGTCGTGTTCGTGCCCATACTCGCCGACGGTCCCGAGGGCCCGGGACGTGCCGAGGCGACGGTGCGCGCACACATCGACGGCGACACGATCCGCGCCGTGTCGTTCGCGCTGTCCGACCGCGGCGGACGCACCGCCGAGCGGCTCAACGCCTGGGACGAGGCGGCACGCGCCGTCGTCGCAGCGTTCGAAGACGGCGCCGAGAGCATCGCCTTCGCCACCATCGGCGATCCGAACATCTACTCGACGTTCAGCTATCTTGCGCAGAGCGTACGAACCCTGATGCCCGACGCCGCGGTGGAAACCGTGCCCGGCATCACCGCGATGCAAGACCTCGCCTCGCGATCCGGCACGGTCCTGGCCGAGGGACGCGAAGTCCTGGCGCTGTTCCCGATGACCGCCGGTCTTGAGGCCTACGAGCGGGCGCTCGAGGCGTTCGACACGGTCGTCGCCTACAAGGGCGGTCGGTTCCTGCCGGAGATGCTGCAGGCCGTGGAGAAGGCCGGCCGCAGCGAACAGACCGTTTTCGGCGCGGCGCTGGGACTGCCGGAGGAGGTCGTCGGCGCGGTCGCGGACCTGGACCCGGACACGATCGGCGGCGCGCCGTATCTGTCCACTGTCATCACCACCGCGCAGCGGCGCGGACGAGGGGGAGCGCTGTGACGGCGAAGGTCACGTTCATCGGAGCCGGTCCGGGCGCGGCCGACCTGATCACGCTGCGCGGGGCGCGCGCGATCGCCGAGGCCGACATCCTCATCTGGGCCTCCAGCCTGGTTCAGGAGGCGGTCCTGGAGCACGCGAGCCCGGAGGTCGAGATCGTCGACTCCGCGGCGCTGCCGATGGAAGGCGTGATCGCGATCTACGAACGCGCCGTCGTCGAAGGCCTGCGCGTCGCCCGCATCCACTCCGGCGACCCCTCGCTGTGGGGCGCGGTCCAGGAGCAGCTGGAGCGCTGCCGCGAGCTGGGATTGGAGACCGAGATCGTGCCCGGCGTCTCGGCGTTCTCGGCGGTCGCCGCGATCGCCCAGCGCGAGCTGACGATCCCCGAGGTCGCGCAGTCGGTCATCCTCACGCGCCTCGGCGGCGGCAAGACCCCCATGCCGGAGAAGGAATCGATCCGCGCCTTCGCCGCCCACGGCACGACCATGGCCGTGTTCCTCTCAGCCGCCCGCTCCGGCCAGCTCGCCGCCGAACTGCTGGAGGGCGGCTACAGCCCCGACACCCCGGTAATCGTCGCCTACCGTGCTACCTGGGAGGACGAGGAGCTGGCGCAGTGCACCATCGCAGACCTCGAAGAGACGGTGAAGGCGCGCAAGCTGTGGAAGCACACGCTGTTCCTGATCGGGCCCGCTCTGGGCTCACACGGGACGCGCTCGCATCTGTACCACCCGGGGCACTTCCACGGGTTCCGGCGGGCTGAGCGGGGCGCGCGTCGGGAGTTGCTGGCTGCGGACGCGGCTTTGGCGCAGCGAGAATCAGATGCCTGAGATTGCCGTCACCGTCACCGTCATCGGCTTCGACGGCGCCCCACTTTCCGATGCGGCGCGCTCCGCACTGGCTTCGGCGACGTTGGTCGTCGGCGGGGAGCGTCACCTGGATGCGATCGAGCTTCCGTCAGGTGCGGCGCGCTATGTTCTCGGCAGCGTCGACGGCATGTTCGATGCGATGGCGTCGCACGCGAACGTGTGCGTGATCGCCAGCGGAGATCCGGGTTTCTTCGGCATCGTCCGTCAGCTACGAGAACGCGGACTCGATATCAAGGTTCTGCCAGCGCCTTCCTCCGTCGCCACCGCTTTCGCCGCGGTCGGCTTGTCATGGGACGACGCGATCGTGGTCAGCGCGCATGGACGTGAGCTGCGTCCGGTAGCGAACGTCTGCCGCGCTTTTCCCAAGGTCGCCGTGCTGACCGGCCCTGGCGCCGGCGCGAGGGAATTGGGCGCCGAACTCCCGGACCGCACCTTCGTGGTCGCGCAACGCCTCGGTCACCTGGACCAGAAGATCGAAACGCTCAGTTCCCACGCCGCAGCGCACTCCACGTTCGCCGATCCGCACGTCTTGCTGTGTCTGGACGAGTCGCGGCTGACCTCCGAACGTGGCTGGATCGCGGGCTTCGGCGGCGTGCCGGGCACGTGGGCGTTGGGGGAGTCGGAGTTCGCGCACCGTGCCTCGATGATCACCAAGTCGGAGGTGCGGGCTCTGGCTCTCGCCAAGCTGGGTCCGCGTCCTGGCCGCCTGGTGTGGGACATCGGCGCGGGGTCGGGCTCGGTGGGCGTGGAGTGCGCACGGTTCGGCGCGGCGGTGGTCGCGGTCGAGCGTGACGCAGAGTCCTGCGATCGCATCCGTGCCAACGCTGCCGCACATGGTGTCGCCGTCGAAGTAATGACAGCCGACGCCGCCATTGCCCTCGATCGCCTTCCGGAACCGGACGCGGTGTTCGTCGGCGGCGGCGGCGTGGACGTGATCGCTGCCTGTGCCGCCACCCCGGCCGCGATGGTGGTCGTCGCGCTGGCCGCCATCGAGCGCGTTCCGGATGCCATCAGCCTACTGACGAAGTTCGGCCGCGATGTGGACGGCGTGCTGCTCCAGTCCTCGCGCCTGTCCGCGCTCCCGGGCGACGCGCACCGCTTCGCCGCCGCCAATCCCGTGTTCCTGCTGTGGGGAGAACGACCTTGAGCCACGACACCGGGGCACCCGCTCCGCCCCGCAAGCCGATCGGCGTGGTCGCCGCGACCGCCGCCGGCCACCGCGCCGCCGCCACCCTGGCCGCCGCCTGGCCCACGGAGGTGCACGTCTACGGCGGCGCGTCCGAGCTGCGCACAGCCTTCGCGGACTGCGACGCGGTCGTGGCCTTCCTCGCAGTCGGCGCCGCAGTCCGCTCCCTCGCGCCGATACTCGGCCATAAGAGCACTGACGCGGCCGTCGTCTGCGTCGACGAGTCACTGCGCCACGCCGTCGCCGTCCTCGGCGGCCACCATGGCGCGAACGAGCTGGCCACGCGCGTCTCCACCGTCCTCGGCTGCACACCAGTCATCACCACCGCCTCCGACGCCGCCGGCGCACAGCCACTGGACACCTACGGCGCCGACCTGGGCTTCACCATCGAGAACCCCGACCAGCTAGCCCCAGTCGGCGCAGCTCTCCTATCCGGTGCCCCGGTCGCGCTGATAGGCGCAGATAACTGGCCCCTCCCGCCTTTGCCCACCACCACCAGCACCACCGAAGACCACCCCACAGCCACGATCACCATCACCGACCAGACATCACCCCACACAGGCCTGATCTACCGCCCCAAATCCCTGGTCGTAGGCGTAGGTGCCTCACGCGGCGTCACAGCCGACGAAGTCCTCGACGCAGTAGACCGAGCCCTAGCCGCCGCCAACCTGAGCCCCGCATCAGTAGCCCACCTAGCCTCCGTAGACGCCAAGTCAAACGAACCCGGCCTCCTCGAAGCAGCAACCCGCCGAGGCTGGCCCATCCACTTCCACCCAGCAAAAGAACTAGCCCCCATAGAGGTCCCCAACCCCAGCCCCACAGTCCAAGCCGCAGTAGGCACCCCCTCCGTAGCCGAAGCCGCCGCCCGCCACACCGCCCCAAACCGCCCCCCATCCACCCTCATCGTCCCCAAAACCAAGAGCGTGCCCAGCGCGATGCCGCAGACGGCCGCCACCGAACCTCCCGGCGCCGCTCCCGATGCACTAGCCGCAGCCAGCAGCCTTAGTCACGTCCCGGTGCCCGCCGCCGACCCGTTCGAGCCCTCCGCTGCCAGCGAGCCCGCCACCGCTCCAGCCATCGCCTCAGCTCTTAGCGCTGCTCCCGATGCACTTGCCGCAGCCAGCCGCCTTAGTCACGTCCCGGTGCCCGCCGCCGACCCGTTCGAGCCCTCCGCTGCCAGCGAGCCCACCGGCGCTCCCGCCATCGCCGCAGTCTCTGGTGCCGATGCCGGCGCCGATGCGCTTGCCGCCGACCCGGCCGAGTGTTCGGCTGCCAGCGAGCCCACCGGCGCTCCCGCCATCGCCGCAGTCTCTGGTGCCGATGCCGATGCCTATGCGCTCGCCGCCGACCCGGCCAAGTCTTTGGCTGCCAGCCAGCCCGCCGCCGCTCCCGCCATCGCCTCAGTCCCTGGCGTCGCTCCCAATGCGCTCGCCGCCGATCTTTTGCCGGCCTTGGCTGAGGTTTCTGCCGCAGCCGGTCAGCCCAGCGCTTCTCTCGCCGTCACCGACGCTCCTGCTGACGCCGACCACACACCGGTTTTGCCTGAGCTCCCGCCCCAGCCTGCTGCTGCCAATCACCTTGTTCATGCCCTTGCCCCTGCCCCGGCACCCGCCCCCATGGCCACCGCCGCCGTAGCCCGCCTCACCCCCCGAGGTCGCCTGGCGCTCATTGGCCTTGGTCCCGGCGCGCGTGATCTGCTCCCGCCGCGTGCCGTTGCCGAGCTGCGGCGCGCGTCGGTCGTCATTGGGCTGGACCAGTATCTTGACCAGATCCGTGACCTCCTGCGTCCCGGCACCGAGGTTCGCGCGACTGGGCTTGGCAGCGAGGAGGCGCGGGCTCGCGATGCCGTGCAGACCGCGCGGCAGGGGCGGGCCGTGGCGCTCGTCGGCTCGGGTGACTCCGGCCTCTATGCGATGGCCAGTCCGGCGCTCGACTTGTTCGCAGAGCTCGATGATGTCGATGTCGTCGGCGTGCCCGGCATCACTGCCTCGCTCGCCGCGTCCAACATCCTCGGGGCGCCGCTTGGGCACGACCACGCGGTCATCTCCCTGTCCGATCTGCACACGCCGTGGCCCGCCATCGAGCGCCGCGTGCAGGCCGCCGCGCAGGGCGATTTCGTCACCGTCTTCTACAACCCGCGCAGCAAGGGGCGTGACTGGCAGCTCGGGCACGCGCTCGACATCCTTCGGCAGCATCGGCCGCCGACCACGCCCGTCGGCTGCGTCCGTGACGCCTCGCGGCCCGGCGAGCGCGCGTGGATCAGTACCCTGAGCGACTTCGATGCCGCCGACGTCGACATGTACACGATCGTCCTGGTCGGCAGCTCCCACACCCGCGTCGCGGCCGGCCGCATGGTCACGCCGCGCGGCTACACCTGGAGCGGCTCATGAGCGCCCGCGCCGTGCACCCCATCGAGGCCGAGTCCTACCGCATCCTGCGTGCCCGGCTCGACACCTCCGAACTCCCGCCCCACACCAAGGCCGTCCTCGAGCGCGTCATCCACGCCAGCGCCGACTTCGACTACGCCACCGACCTCGTCACCGACGAAGCCGCGCTGGCGCACGCCGCCGCAGCGCTCAGAGCCGGCGCCCCGATCGTCGCTGACGTCGAAATGGTCGCCGCCGGCATCACCCGCCGCGACGCCGTGTGCGCGATCAAGGACCCGGCAGCGCCGAAACTCGCCGCCGACCTCGGCATCACCCGCTCCGCCGCCGCCCTGCGCATCGCCGCTGAGCAGGCCGGACCCGGCGCCGTCTACGTCATTGGCTGCGCCCCGACCGCCCTGTTCGAGCTCATCGCCATCGCCGAGCAGGCCCGTCCCGCGCTCGTGATCGGCCTGCCGGTGGGCTTCGTCGGCGCGGCGGAATCCAAGGCGGCGCTGCGGGAGTCCGGACTGCCGGCAGTCTCGAACGTCTCGGGCAAGGGCGGCTCGGCCGTCGCCGCTGCCGCACTCAATGCCCTGATTTACGAAGACCTGATCCACAAAGCCCCGGCGAAAGAAGGCACAGCCTCATGACCGCCCTGCTGATCGTCGGCCACGGCACCCGCGACGCCGAGGGCGCCCAGGACTTCCGCGCCTTCGTCGAACGCGTCGCCCGCCGCGCGCCGCAGGCCGTCGAGGCCGTGGACGGCGGCTTCATCGAGCTGTCCGCGCCACCGGTCAGCGAAGCCGTGGCCCGCCTGGTCGGCGCCGGCCACCACCGCGTCGCCGCCGTGCCGCTGGTCCTGGTCGCCGCCGGCCACGCCAAGGGCGACATCCCCGGCTCCCTGAACCGCGAGCGCCTGCGCCACCCGGGCCTGTCCTTCTCCTACGGACGCCCGCTCGGCGTGCACCCGACCATCCTGTCGCTGCTGGAAGCACGCCTGGACACCGTCCTGCCCCGCGAGGAACGCGCCGACGCCGCAGTCCTGCTCGTCGGCCGCGGCTCCACCGACCCCGACGCCAACGCCGAGGTCTACCGCGCCGCACGCCTGCTGTGGGAAGGCCGGGGCATCGGCATGGTCGAGACAGCCTTCGTATCCCTTGCGCAGCCTTCGGTTTCCGAAGGCCTGGAGCGCTGCCGCCGCCTCGGCGCCAAGCGCATCGTGGTCCTGCCGTACTTCCTCTTCCGCGGCGTCCTGCCGGACCGCATCGTCGAGCAGTCCGCGGGCTACGACGTCGCTCCGGTCATCGGCGACTGCGACGAGCTCGCCGACCTTGTGCTGGAACGCCACGCCGAAGCCGTCGCCGGCGACATCCGGATGAACTGCGACACCTGCGTGTACCGCATCGCCATGCCAGGGTTCGAAGACAAGGTCGGAGCCGCGCAGGCGCCGCATCACCACCCCGACGAGGACGGCCACAGCCACCACCACAGCCACGCGCACTCCCATGGATGAGGACGAGGACCTGCGGCACCACGGCGACGCCGAGCTGCGTGACGTCGCCATCAGTCACGACTTCGCAGTCAACGTCCGCCTCCCGGAACCCCCGCGCTGGCTCCGCGACCGCCTCGCCGAAGGCCTCGCGACGCTCGCCGCCTACCCCGACGCCCGCGCCGCCACCGAAGCCGTCGCCGAACGCCACGGCCGCGCGCCGGACGAAGTCCTGCTCACCTCGGGCGCCGCGGAGGCGTTCGTCCTGCTTGCCAGGGTCCTGCGACCCCGGCGCGCGCTCGTCGTGCACCCGCAGTTCACCGAACCCGAAGCCGCCCTGCGCGCCGCCGGTCACGACGTCGAGCGCCACATCCTCACCGGCGACTTCACCCTCGACCCGGAAGCGGTCCCGACCGAGCCCGACCTCGTGATGATCGGCAACCCGACGAACCCGACCTCGGTTCTCCATCCGGCAGCGGCCATCGAACGTCTCCGCCGCCCCGGACGCACCGTCGTCGTCGACGAAGCCTTCATCGACGGCATCCCCGGCGAGACCGAAACCCTTGCTGGACACTCGGATATCGTCGTCATCAGAAGCCTGACAAAGACCTGGGGACTCGCGGGACTGCGCGTCGGCTACGTCCTCGGTCCGGCGCCGCTCATCAGGGCTCTGATAGAGGCGCAACCCCTCTGGTCGGTCTCCTCGCTGGCGCTCATCGCCGCGCGAGCGGTCTGCGACCCCGACGCGATCGCCGAAGCCGAAGCCCTCGCCAAACAGGCCGACCAGGACCGCGATCACCTGCTGGCGCGCCTCACCGAGATCCCCGGCGTCACCGTCCCCGCAGCCTCACGTGCCCCCTTCGTCCTGGTCAGGGCGCCAAATGCCGTGCGACTCCGCGACCAGCTGCGCGCCGAGGGCATCGCCGTACGCCGCGGTGACACCTTCCCCGGCCTCGGCCCGGACTGGCTGCGGGTCGCCGTGCGCGGCCGGACCGCCACCGACCTGCTGATCGACCGCTGGAAGCAGCTCGCCGCGACGTCTTGGTAAGGTGCGGGTTAGGGTCGGACCCATGAGCAGCAGCTACCTCGACGCGGCCGATCAGGCCGTGGAGCACGCGCTCGCGCTGGGGGCCCGCTACGCCGACGCCCGCGTCATGCACCGCCGGACCGAGTCCATGTCCGCCCGCAACGGTGCCGTGGAGGCGCTGGACCAGGGGGAGACGGTCGGTATCGGGGTGCGGGCGCTTGTCGGGTCCAGCTGGGGTTTCTTCGCGACGCCGCATCTGGACGCGCCTTCGGTCCGCGCGGCCGGACGGCAGGCGGTGGAGATCGCCAAGGCCTCCTCGCGGGTCCCGGGCCCGGCGGCGATGATCCCGGCCGATCCGGAGGTCGGCAGCTGGGCCAGCGAGTGCGAGGTGGATCCGCTCGAGGTGCCCGTCTCGGACAAGGGCGATCTGCTGACGGCGGCCACCGCCGAGATGCGCTCGCAGGGTGCTGACATCGCGACCGGCATCTACCAGATCTGGGACACGCGCAAGTGGTTCGTCTCCTCCGAGGGACACCGGATCGACCAGCACATCCGCGAATGCGGCGGCGGGATCTCGGCCACCGCGGTCGGCGAGCGCGAGACCCAGGTCCGCTCGTACCCCTCGCGGCGCGGCCAGTATGGCACCCGCGGCTGGGAGCTGGTCACCGAGCTCGACCTGGCCGCGCAGGCCTCCCGGATCGCCGACGAAGCCCAGGCGCTGCTGCGTGCCCCGCAGTGCCCGTCGGGCCAGACCGCGCTGATCCTCGGCGGCGAGCAGTTGGCGTTGCAGATCCACGAATCCGTCGGCCACGCCATCGAACTGGACCGCATCCTGGGCTGGGAGGCGGCGTACGCCGGCACCTCGTGGCTGGACCTGGCTCAGCTCGGCACGCTGCAGTATGGCAGCGAGCTGATGAACATCGTCATCGACGCCACCCACCCCGGCGCGCTGGGTTCCTTCGGTTACGACGACGAGGGAACCAAGGCCGGCAAACGCGATGCGGTCCGCAACGGCATCTGGACCGGCGTGCTGTCCGGGCGGGAGAGCGCGGCTGTCGCAGGGCTCGATTATGGCGGCAGCGTGCGGTCGACGGACTGGTCGCGGCTGCCGATCGTGCGCATGACCAACGTCGGTCTGGAGCCGGGTCCGCACACGCTGGAGGAGATCATCGCCGCGACCGACGACGGGGTGTTCATGGACATGAACCGGTCATGGTCGATCGATGACAAGAGATTGAATTTCCAGTTCGGCTGCGAGGTCGGCTACGAGGTGAAGAACGGCAAGCTCGGCCGCATGGTGAAGAACCCGACCTACACCGGCATCGGCCCGAAGTTCTGGCAGAGCATGGACATGCTCTCCCACGAGATCGTCGCCTGGGGCACGCCGAACTGCGGCAAGGGGCAGCCCGGGCAGGTCGGGCACACCGGCCATCCGGCGGCGCCGGCCCGTTTCCAGAACGTGCGAGTGGGGGTGCGCGGATGAGCCCGGACACCGCGGTGCGGAGCGAGACCGCCGAGCGCGTGCTGCAGGCCGCGCGCACGGCCGCCGGCGGCTCGGCGGACGTGGACGTGACGGTCGAGCACGAACACCTAGCGCTCACCCGATTCGCCAACTCCTACATTCACCAGAACGTCGCCAGCGACACCGACACGGTGACCCTGCGCATCCACGCCGACGGCCGCACCGCCGTGAACACCACGACCGTCACCGACGACGCAGGCCTGGCCGCCCTGGTCGAGCGCACGGTCGCGGCGGTACGCCTGTCGCCGGCGGACCCGGGCTGGGCAGGACTGTCCGGCCGCGCGCCGCTCCCCATCCCATCGGCCGATCCGGACCTCGCGACCGGCGGCGCGGGTCCCGAGGCGCGGGCCGAGCAGGTGAAGGCGTATGTGGACGAGGTCACCGCCGCTGGGCTCACCGCGGCCGGGTTCTACCGCAACCGGCTGGTCGTGACGGCGTATGCGAACTCTGAGGGGCAGGCCGTCCACGGCACGGTCGTCGAGGCCGCGATCGACGGCATCGCCAAGACCGCCACCTCCGACGGCGCCTCCCGCCAGGCCTCGCGCCGCATGAGCGACCTGAACGGCGCCGCACTCGGCGCGCGCGCCGCCGCCAAGGCCCTCGCCTCGCAGAACCCGATCGAGATCGACCCCGGCGAGTACGAAGTGGTCCTGGAACCCACGGCGGTCAGCGACATCCTGTGGGTCCTGGCCGACTACGGCTTCAACGGCAAGGCCCTCACCGAGGGCACGTCCTTCGCCAAACTCGGCGACCAGCAGTTCGACCCCCTGGTCACCCTGATCGACGACCCCCTCTCAGGCCCGGCCGCCGGTCCCCTCTTCGACGCCGAAGGCACCCCCCGCGACCCCCTCCACCTGGTCCGCAACGGCGTGACCCAAGCAGTCGCCCACGACCGCCGCTCCGCCCGCGAAGCCGCCACCACCAGCACCGGCCACGCCAGCGCCTCCAGCGCGACAGACGGCGCCGTACCGATCAACGTCCGCCTCGAACCCCCCGTCACCCTCACCCCCACCGAAGTCGACGGCCCCGCCGCGGACTCCGCGGTCCAAGGCCTGATCACCAAGGTCCACCGAGGCCTCCTGGTCACCGACCACTGGTACACCCGCTGCCTGGACCCCCGCCGCCTCGTGATGACCGGCCTCACCCGCAACGGCGTCTGGCTCATCGAAAACGGCGAAATCACCCACCCAGTCAAAAACCTCCGCTTCACCCAGTCCTACCCCGAAGCCCTAGCCCCAGGCCGCGTCCTAGCCATAGGCACCCACGCCCCAGCCTTCGCCTCGAAATACGGCGCCTACTCAGCCATGGCCCCCGCCCTCCACCTCGCCGGCTGGAACTTCACCGGCGGCGCCAGCGGCTGAGGCGGGAGCTGGGGTGGTGGCTGCCCTCCATGTGGCTGCTATTTGGAGCACGTGGAAAGTGGGGTGTGGGGTTGTCGGGGGCTCACTCGGATGGCTCAGTAGTCGTGCCGGTGTGCCGCCGTGCCGCATCGGTGGGCGGGCTCTCAGCCGGTGGTGATGACGGCGACGATGCGGGTGGTGGGGGCGAAGGCGTTGGCTTCGATCATGTGGGTGATGCCGTAGAGCATTTTTGCGACGTAGATGCGGTCCACTTCGAAGCCGTGGGTGGTGCCGAAGGCTGCGGCGAAGGCTTCTAGGTGTGGGGGGATCTTTGCGTAGCCGCCGAAGTGGTAGTCGGTTTCGATGTGCCAGTTGGTGAGGGCGTGGCCGTAGGTTTGGCGTTGGAGGTCGGCGACTTCTTTTTTCAGGAAGTCGCCTTTGAGGGCTGCGAAGCCGATGGCTCGTTGGGTGGGGGAGAGGCCGGCGGAGATGCCGGCCAGGGTGCCGCCGGTGCCGACGGGGCAGCAGATGATGTCGAAGGGGTGGGGGATTTCGGCGGGGAGTTCTGCGCAGCCGCGGACTGCGGCGGGGTTTGAGCCGCCTTCGGGGATGAGGAAGAAGTCGCCGAAAGTGTTGTGCAGGGCGCGGCGGGTGGTGGGTGAGTTCTTTGTTCGGTAGGACTCGCGGTCCATGTAGGTCAGGTGCATGCCTTGGGATGCCGCGTAGGCGAGGGATTCGTTCAGGGGGAGGTGTTCCTCGCCGCGGATGACGCCGATTGTTGCGAAGCCTTCGGTGCGGCCGGCTGCGGCTACCGCGCGGATGTGGTTGGAGTAGGCGCCGCCGAAGGTGAGCAGGGTTGTGGCGCCGGCTTTGTGCGCCTCGGCGAGGTTGTACTTCAGTTTGCGGGGCTTGTTGTTGTCGAAGTGCAGGATGAGGTCTGTCATCGCAGGCGGTAGTCCAGGCCGGTGAAGCGTTTGCCTGCGGACATCGTGCGGATCGCTTGTGCCAGGGCGCGTTTCGAGCCGACCAGGACCACCAGCTTCTTCGCGCGCGTGACTGCCGTGTAGAGCAGGTTTCGTTGCAGCATCATCCAGGCGCTCATTGTCACGGGGACCACAACTACGGGGTATTCAGAGCCCTGCGATCGGTGCACTGTCATGGCGTAGGCGTGCTGTAGCTCGTCCAGCTCCGCGAACTCATACGTCACCTCTTCGTCCTCGTCGGTGTGTACCACCAGGGTCTGCTCCTCCAGGAGCATGGAGGTGATGACGCCGCCGGTGCCGTTGAAGACGCCGTTCTTTCCCTTGTCGTAGTTGTTGCGGATCTGCGTGACCTTGTCGCCGACGCGGAAGGTGCGGCCGCCGAAGCGCTTCTCGGGGCGCGAGGGCTGGGAGGGGGTCAGCGTTTCTTGCAGGAGCCCATTGAGGGTTCCGGCGCCGGCTGGGCCGCGGTGCATGGGAGTCAGAACCTGGATGTCGCGGCGGGGGTCGAAGCCGAAGCGTTTGGGGATGCGGGTCGTGGCCAGCTCGACGGCGACGCGTGCGGCGTCCTCGGTCTCGTCCTCGACGAACAGGAAGAAGTCGTCGAATCCCTTGAGCTCCAACGGTTTCCCCGAGTTGATCCGGTGCGCGTTCACCACGACGCCGGACTGTTGCGCCTGGCGGAAGACTTGCGTCAGGCGTACGCGGGGCACTCGGGGCGCGGCTAGGAGATCGCGCAGCACCTCGCCGGCGCCGACGGAGGGGAGCTGGTCCACGTCGCCGACCAGCAACAGGTGTGCGCCGGGGGCGACGGCCTTGACCAGTTTGTTCGCCAGCAGGACGTCCAGCATCGAGGCTTCGTCCACCACCACGAGGTCGGCCTCCAGCGGCCGGTCCCGGTCGTACGCGGCGTCCCCGCCTGGCTTGAGCTCCAGCAGGCGGTGCACGGTCATCGCCTCGGCGCCGGTCAGCTCGGTCAGGCGCTTGGCTGCCTTGCCGGTCGGGGCGGCCAGGACCACGCGCGCCCGCTTGGCCTGCGCCAACTCCACGATCGAGCGCACCGTGAACGACTTGCCGCAGCCCGGGCCGCCGGTCAGGACACTGACTTTCGCCGTCAGCGCCTGCTGCACCGCCGCGGTCTGCTCCGGCGCGAGGTCGGCGCCGGTGCGGTCCTTCAGCCAGCCCAGAGCCTTGTCCCAGTCGACCGTGGCGAACGAGGCGAGGCGGTCGTCCGGCGCCTCCAGCAGGCGCCGTAGCTGGGCGGCCAGCGAGGCTTCGGCGCGGTGGAAGGGAACGAGGTAGATGGCGCGAATCGGCTCGTCGGGGTCGTAGCCGTCGGGATCCGGGATGTCCTCGGCGACGACTCCCTCTGCCTCGATGAGTTCATCAAGGCAGTGGGAGGTGAGCTCGGTGGGGACCGTCAGGATTTTGACAGACTCCTCCAGGAGCTTCTCGCGTGGCAGATAGCAGTTACCAGCGTCAGAGCTCTGCGATAGCGCGTACTGGATGCCGGCCTTTACGCGCTCCGGCGAGTCGTGCGGGATGCCGACAGCCACCGCGATCGCGTCGGCGGTCTTGAAGCCGATGCCCCACACGTCCGAGGCGAGCTTGTAAGGCTCCTGTTTCACGACGTCGATCGAGGCGTCGCCGTACTCCTTGTAGATCCGCACCGAGATCGATGTGGTCACCCCGACCGACTGCAGGAAGACCATGACCTCTTTGATGGCCTTCTGCTCGATCCACGCTGCCGCGATGAGCTTGGTGCGCTTCGGTCCCAGGGTCGGGACCTCGATCAGGCGGGCCGGCGTCTCGTCGATGACCGTGAGTGTGTCCACGCCGAAGTGGCCGACGATCTTCTCGGCGGTCTTCGGGCCGATGCCCTTGATGAGTCCGGAGCCCAGGTACTTCTGGATGCCCGCGACGGTCGCCGGGAGGACCTGCGTGTAGTTGTCGACCATGAACTGCTTGCCGTACTGCGGATGCGAGCCCCAGCGGCCGCGCATCCGCAGCGATTCGCCGGGCTGCGCGCCGAGCAGCGCGCCGACCACTGTCAGCAGGTCGGCGGCGCCGTGGCCGGTGTCGACGCGCGCGACGGTGTAGCCGGTCTCCTCGTTGGCGAAGGTGATCCGCTCCAGCACGCCCTCGACGACCGACAGGGTGCCGTGGGGCTCGGTGGTCGGTGCGGCCAAGGGTCCTTCTCCCGGGTGCTGAGCCGTGCGCTCTAGGCAGCGGCGTGGGTGCTCTCCTCGACTGTAGCGGCGGCCACGGACGGATCCGGCACGATCCGGGGACGGCGGAACCGGCGCGCCGACGTGCCCCGCGCGCTCCGGCGCGGCCAGACGATCGCCACCAGCCCGCCGAGTACCACCAGCGAGCCGGCGATCTCCAGCGCGGTCATCCGCTCGCCGTTGGCGATCAGCGCCGCGAGGATGCCGACCGGCGGGACGCCGAGGGTGTACGGCGCGACCGCCGAAGCCGGGTACTTGGTGATCAGGACGACCCAGGCGCCCATGCCGACGAAGGTCGACAGCAGCACCACGTAGAGCAGGCCCACGACGGGACCGGCGTGCAGGTGCGCGAAGGCGTGGCCGATCCGGTGCGGGCCCTCGGACAGCAGCGAGGTGAGGAACAGCGGGGGAGCGGCGTACAGGCTCGCCCAGACCATCAGCGCGAAGCCGTTGGTGGCACCGGCCTTGCGGTTGCAGATCGAGCCCAGCGCCCAGGACGCCCCGGCGCCGACGGCCAGCAGCAGCGAGCTGAGCGGGACGTTTCCGCCCCGTCCGGCGCCGATGACGACTAGGCCGGCGACGGCGGCGGCGATCCCGGCCACCTGGCGCGGACCGGTCTTCTCACCGAGCAGGAGCGCGGCGGCTAGCACAGTGAACGGCGCCTGGCTCTGGAGCACCAGGGAGGCCAGGCCGTCGGGCATCCCGTGCGCCATGGCGGTGAACAGCAGGACGTACTGGCCGAAGAACATGAAGGCACTGATACCGGCGATCCAGTACCAGCGGACCTCCTTCGGGCGAGGGAAGAACAGGGCCGCCGTGCCGGTGAGGGCGAAGCGGAGGGCGGCGAGCAGGATCGGCGGGAAGCCCTCCAGGGCGTGGCCGATGGCGACGAAGTTCACGCCCCAGATCACGACGACCGCGAGCGCCAGGGCGATGTGGCGGGGATTGCGCATGAAAAAAGTGTGCGGGCGGGGTATCGTTCAGCACCAGCGAATGATTTTGCTTTGGATTGTTAAGGTGGGCTGAATGATTGATGTGCGGCAACTCCGGACGCTGCGTGCTCTGGCCGACCACGGCACGGTGTCGGCGGCGGCCGAGGCGTTGTACCTGACGCCGTCGGCCGTGTCGCAGCAGCTGGCCGTGCTCAGCAAGAGTACCGGCTGCGAACTGCTGGAACGCCGGGGACGCAACGTGGTCCTCACCGAGGCGGCGCGGGTGTTGGTGGGTCACGCCGACGCGGTCTTCGCGCAACTGGAGCGTGCGCAGTCTGAGTTGCGTGCCATCTCCCCGGCGCCGATGACGGTCCGGATCGCCGGCTTCCCGACCGCGGTGATGGCGGTCATCGCCCCGGCGATGAAGGCGCTGCGCGAGGCGCACGAGGAGTGGCGTTTCGAGATCGCCGACACCGAGAGCGAGGAGTCGGTCGCGCACCTCATCGACGGCACGGTCGACGTCGCCGTCGTGATGGCCGCGCCGAACCGCCCGCTGCTGGGCGATCCACGAATCAGGATCCTGCCTTTGCTGGAGGAGGTCTACGTCGCCGCCGTGCCCGCCGGCCACCGGCTCGCCGCCGCGGAGCGGATCGGGCTGGCGGATCTGGTCGAGGAGCCATTCGTGCTGGCCGCCGAAGGCTTGTCCTGCCACGACCAGGTGACCGCGATCTGCGCCGACGCCGGATTCCAGCCGCGCGGACGCTACCGCGCGACGGACTTCAGCGCCGCGTTGGCGTTGATCGCCAACGGTTTCGGCGTGACGCTGCTGCCGACGCTCGGGGTCCCGCCGCTGATGCCAGAGGGTGTCGTGCTGGTGCCGCTGAAGGAGGACTGGCCTCGGCGGGTGAGCCTCATCGCGGTGCGGACCGGGGCGGAGTATCCGGAGGTCGTCACGGCGCTCGCCGAGGCGGCGGCTAAGCTGGTCCGATGATCGACTCGCGCGGCGGGACGGGCTCGCTGCTCGTCGCCGGTACCACCTCCGATGCCGGAAAGAGCCTGATTACCGCAGGGATCTGCCGCTGGCTGGCCCGGCAGGGGGTGCGGGTGGCGCCGTTCAAGGCGCAGAACATGTCGAACAACTCGATGGTGGTCGGCGTCGCGGGGGCGGCGAACGCAGCGCATGGGGCGACCGGCGCGACACCGGGCGTCGGCGCGGAGATCGGGCGCGCGCAGGTGATGCAGGCGCAGGCCGCCGGGGTCGAGCCGGAAGTGGCGATGAATCCGGTGCTGCTCAAGCCCGGCAGCGATCGGACGAGCCAGGTCGTATTGCTCGGGCAGGTGTTCGCCGAGGCGTCGGCGACGTCGTACCAGGAGCTCAAACCGCGGCTGCGCGAGGCGGTGCTGGCGTCGTATCAGGACTTGAAGTCGCGTTTCGACGTGGTGATCTGCGAGGGCGCCGGGTCCCCGACCGAGATCAACCTGCGTGACGGCGACCTGGTCAACATGGGACTGGCCCAGCCGTTGGGGATGCCGGTGGTGGTGGTCGGCGACATCGACCGCGGCGGGGTGTTCGCGGCGTTCCACGGGACTGTGGCGCTGTTGGACGCGGCAGACCAGAAGCTCGTATCAGGGTTCATCATCAACAAGTTCCGTGGTGATCCATCGCTGCTGACGCCCGGGTTGCGGCAGATCGAGGACTTCACGGGGCGGCCGGTGTTTGGTGTGGTGCCGTGGTTGCCGGGGATTCGGCTGGACGCCGAGGACGCGCTGCCGATTGAGGCGTACGCGGCCGGCGCTCGGGATGGTGCGCTGGACGGCGGCGCGCGGTTGCGGGTCGCGGTGGTCCGTTTCCCACGCGTCTCGAACTTCACGGACGTGGACGCGCTGGCGATCGAGCCCGGCGTGGACGTCGAGTTCACGGCTTCGGCGGCGGCGGTGGAGTCGGCGGATCTGGTCGTGCTGCCGGGGACGAAGTCGACGGTCGCAGACCTGGCGTGGCTGCGCGAGCGCGGGCTGGAGCCGGCGTTGGCCAAGCGTGCGGCGGAGGGGCGGCCGATCCTGGGGATCTGCGGCGGGTATCAGATGCTCGGGACGGTGATCGAGGACGAGGTCGAGTCGCGACGCGGGACTGTCGCAGGGCTCGGGCTCCTGCCGGTGCGGACGGTGTTCGACCCTGTCAAGACCCTGACTCGCCCGACGGGCTTCGGGCTCGGCGAGCCGGTCGGAGGGTATGAGATCCACAACGGGCAGGTGCGGGTCGAGGGCGGGGAGAGCCTGTTCACCGACGCCTCGGGCGCGGCGCTGGAGGGCTGCCAGGACGGGGCGGTGTGGGGGACGATCTGGCACGGGGCGCTGGAGAGCGATGGTTTTCGGCGCGCTTACCTGGCTGAGGTGGCGCGGGTGTGCGGGCTGCGGTTCGAGCCGGATCCGGACGTGTCGTTCGCGGCGGAGAGGGAGAAGCAGCTCGATCGGCTGGGTGACGCGGTCGAGGAGTACGTCGACACCGAGCGGTTGTGGCGGCTGATCGAGGATGGCCCGACCGCAGGGCTGCCGCTGCTGCCGCCGGGCGCCGGCTGAGCTGGCGCTAGGGGACCAGAGCCAGAAGCCAGAACCAGAAACCAGAACCAACACCAGAACCAACACCAACACCAACACCAACACCAACACCAACACCAACACCAACACCAACACCAACACCAACACCAACACCAACACCAACACCAACACCAACACCAACACCAGAACCAGAACCAAGACCAGAACCAGAACCAAGACCAGAACCAGAACCAAGACCAGAACCAGAACCAGAGCCAGAACCAGAGCCAGAACCAGAACCAAGACCAGAGCCAGAGCCAGAGCCAGGACCAGAACCAGAGACCTGGCGCTCGGCAACCAAAACCAGAGACCTGGCGCTCGGCAACCAAAACCAGAGACCTGGCGCTCGGCAACCAAAACCAGAGACCTGGCGCTCGGCAACCAAAACCAGAGACCTGGCGCTCGGCAACCAAAACCAGAGACCTGGCGCTCGGCAACCAAAACCAGAGACCTGGCGCTCGGCAACCAAAACCAGAAGCCTGGCGCTCGGCAACCAAAACCAAAAGCTTGGCGCTCGGCTGCCATGCCAAAACGCGCTACCGCACTCCCGTGCGCAACAGCTCCGCCCCCAAAGCTGTGCACTCGTGCCACGCCGCTTTCCCCTCCCGCCGCGTCGCCACCAGGCCTGCCTCTCGTAGTGCGGTCGCGTGCTGGGATGCCGAGGCGGCGCTGATTCCGAGATCGTGGGCGAGTTTGCCTGTTGTCCGCTGCTCGGCCAGTGCCTCCAGGACTTGTGCGCGGGTGCGTCCCAGGAGGGTGCCCAGCGGGTCAGTGTCCTGTGGTTCGGGGAGGAGGGGGAGGGGCGTGAGGGCTGGGTAGACCAGCAGTTTTGAGCCGTCGGGGCTGGTGGCGATCAGGGGGAGGCCGCTCCACATCGCTGTGGGGTAGAGGGTCAGGCCGTGGCCGGCCAGGTGGCAGTCGATGTCCTTTTGCGGTGCCAGGTGCCAGGTGAGGCCGTCGAGTTTTGAGCCGGGCATTAGGGATTCCAGGGCTGCGCCGAGGCCGAGGCGTCCCCAGCGGGTGGTGCGCCAGGCGACCTCGGCGTGGAAGCCGGCGCGCAGGCGGCGCCAGGGCTCCGTCAGGATGCTGTCATACGCGGTGTGGACGGCCGTCAGGAGCTCGTGCCAGGCCTGCGGGTCTCGGGTGGCGATGCGCCGGGTCCAGGGCGTCAGAGGGCGTCCCAGGCCCGCGACGCGTGCCATCTCCCGGCGTATCTGGCTTCCCGGTGACGCCGCGACGCGTTCGAGGGCGTCCTCGACGTCGGGGACCAGCGGATCCAGGAACTGCGGTCCGCGTCCGCACGGCGGTATCAGGTCCAGCAGCGGACGTGCCCGCTGCGGCAGCTCGCGTGCGGCCTCCCGGCGCCAGCGGGTGAAGACGGGGTCGGCGGCGGGGCGGTGCAGGGACGCGAGCGCCAAGGCCAGCTCCAGCAACGGCGCCGGTTCCTCGGCGAAGCGGACGTGCAGCAGGTCGTCGGGCGTGAAGTGGATCCGCATCTGGTCCTCACGTTTCAGCGTGGGCTGAAGCGATCGCCTCGGGGGGTGAGGCATTCCAGAGTGAAGACGCGTCGCGCGCCTTATCAGGACGCGGATTCGGACGACACGAAGGGATAACCATCATGCGCAAGCAGATCATCGGGCTGGCGGTCTCGGCCGGGGTGCTGGTCACGGCTTTTCCGGCGGCGGCTTCGGCATCGACTCCGGCATTGGCATTGGCAACGACATCATCGACCCCCGCCGACTCCACCGGCGGCTGGACGCCCGTGACGTACCAGCCCCGGGATCAGGCGGTGGGCACGGTCTGCTCCTTCGAGCTGAAGACCGACTTCCTCACCCAAGGCGTCGAGCAGCGGATCTCCGCGACCTATCCCGACGGCAGCCCGCTGCGGACCGACTTCCGAGGGCCGCTGGTCGCGCGGTTCACCAATGCGGCGACCGGTGCGTCGGTCGACGAGGACCTCAGCGGTGCCGGCACGCTCGTCAACCTCCCGGATGGGTCGAGCCTGTGGAACGTGCCGGACAACATCGGGGTCACCATCCACCCCGGCGACCCCTACCACGCGCAGGGCGAATACGTGTTCAGCGGCGGCGCGGTGATCTCGATCTCGGCGACGAAGCAGGTCAGGGTTCTGTATCAGACCAAGGTGACCGACGTGTGCGCAGCGTTGTCGTGATCGCCCCGATGCGTGTCAGCTGGAACAGCCGGATCACCCCGCCAGATAAGCCGCCGCCCGCGACCGCAGCGTCTCGTGCACGCCGTACGCCGACGTGCCCGAAGGCAGGAAAGCCTTGCGCATCTTGGCGACCGACGTGTAGTTCGTGTCGCACACGTTCGCCAGCGGCGACTCCACCCCCTGCGTCACCAGCTGGTAGGCGTCCAGCTCGCTGAGCCCGTAGTCGCGCGCGACCCACTGCACCAGGTCGAGCTGGGCGATCCGGAAGGCGTCCTCCAGCGGTCGCGCGGAGCCGGCGGTCATGATGTGGGTGTCGGACTCCAGGCGCGGCCAGGGGGTGGGGACGCCCTTGATCAGCTCGATGGTGATCACCGAGTTCATCGCCGTCTCGACCGCCACTCCGCAGGTCTCGCCCTCGCCCTGGCGGGCGTGGCCGTCGCCGAGGCTGAACAGTGCGCCCTCGACGTTCACGCCGAGGTAGCAGGTCACGCCGGCGCGCATCTCGGGGGTGTCCATGTTGCCGCCGTGGGCGTCGGGGACCAGGGCTGAGCGGACCTCGAGGTTGGCCGGGGCGACGCCGACGGTCCCGTGCATCGGGTCCATCGGGAGCTCGACCTCGATGTCGCTGTCGTGGGCGCGGAACAGGCAGGTCCGGCGCTCGCGGTCCAGCTGCCAGATCCAGACCCGCTCCGGCAGCGGCGGCTGGAGCGTGGCGGTGGTGTGGGTGGAGGTCAGCGCGCCGAACAGCGGCACGGTGGTCGAGGCGGCCCAGTCCCGGGCCGGCTCGATGGAGACGAAGTGCACGGCCAGCGTGTCGCCGGGTTCGGCGCCCTCGACGTAGAAGGGTCCGGTCTGCGGGTTCAGGAACGGGAACTCGCAGACCTCGGTGACCAGGTCCTTCTCGGAGCGGACCCGGCCGGCGAAGCAGTCCTCGGTGAACAGCTCCAGGGTGTCGCCGGGCTTCACCCGGGCCAGCGGCGGGGCGCCGCCGAAGGTCCAGACGTAGTCGCCTTCGGAGGGGGTGAACGTCAGGACCGGGAGCGAGTTCGCCATGACTAGCACTGTAGTCAGGCGGACCTGCTCCCGGGGACATCTGTCAGGAGGCGGAGCCGAGTTCTTCGGCCAGCGCGTCCGCCTGCCGGTCCTCGACCTCAGTAGCGCGCGGCGAGGCTGTTGACCAGCTTCTGCGCCACCGGAAGGGCTTGCTCGGCGGCGCGTTGCAGCGTCGCCCGCTCCTCGGCGGTCAGCGTCTCGAGCACCTTGTCCAGGTGTGCCAGGCGTGTGTTCCACCGGGTGCGCAGCGTCTCCTCGCCGGCGGCGGTGAGCTCCACGAGCACCACGCGGCCGTCGGTGGGGTCGGCGACCCTGACCACCAGTCCGGCGTCCTCCAGGCGGCGCAGCAGCTGCGTCATCGACGGCTGGGTCACGCCTTGGGAGACGGCCAGCGAGGTGATGCGCTGCGGACCGCGCCGTCGCAGGGAGCTGAGGGTGGCCGCGGCGGTGAGGCTGAGCCCGTCCGGAGCCGGCACATGCCGCATCATCAGCACCGTGACGGTCTCGAAGAGTTCGCCCACCGCGGCCGGGTTCTGGTCCACGCCCATGATTGTGCCGTCCATCTATATAGTTTGCCTATGTAACCCGGCTCACCGCCGCTCACTCCCAGGGCGCGCCCTTGTCCAGCAGCGTGCGGCCGAACTCGGCCATCTTCGTCGCGTACTCCTCGGTCCACCCGGTCAGCAGCGCCAGGTCCGCGACCGGCATGCGGTCGAAGCGCCGCGGATCGGTGAGCCGCGCCGCCGCCACCGCCTGGTAGTGCTCGGCGCGCCCGGCCGAGGCGCGGAAGGCGTCGGCCAACTCGGTGCTGCGCGAGAGCAGCTGCAGCGGGTCCTCTATGGAGTCCAGGCCGAAGAACGACTCGGTGTCGATCGGCACCGGCGCCGCGGGTTCGCCGATCAGGTGCAGAGGCCGCTTCTTGGGCTCGGGCTTGGAGGGCATGCCTTGATCGTAGGGCGTGGCGCCAGAGGGTGCCCGGGTCGACCTGCGCTGGGTGACTCGTACGGGTGGGTGTCGTCCACGGCGTCGCGGCGCTAGTGCTTCTGGAAGTCTGCGGCGCGCTTGGCGGCGGCTTGGGACGCCGACAGCGTCAGCGGGTCGTTGGTGTGTCCGTCGACGCGGGTCTGCGCGATGAGCACGACCAGGTTGCCCTGCTGCATGAGGACGACGTTCATCTCCATCGAGGCGATGCCGAACGTCGCGGAGGTGTGCCAGGCGTGCGAGGCGTCACCGACCTTCGGCAGGCTCAGCGGGGTGGCGTGCAGGGTGACCGACAGGCCTTCCTCGGTGACCTTCACCGCGCCGCAGGAGTTCAGGGCGCTCGCCGCCTTGGCCACCAGGCTCGCTGCGGTCTCGCCCTTGGGCTCGATGATCGCTTCGTCCACGTAGTCGTCCAGGGCGCCCTTGGTCCACTCGGCCTGCGCCTGGTCGCCGATGTTCGACTGCTGAAGTACTTCCAGGCCCGCGCAGCCCTTGATGAGCGAGGGGAGATTGCGCTGCGTGAGGCCTTCGGAGCGGAAGCCTTCTGGGAGGTCCGACAACTGGATCAGGGCTGGCGCCAGGCGAGCGCTGGAGGTGGAGGGCGCGGTGGAGGCGCTCGGGGGGCTCGCGGTGGGCGATGCGGGCGCCGTGGGGGTCGTCGGGGGCGCGGGGGTCGTCGGCGCCGTGCTCGCGGTCGCCGCGTTGGCAGCAGCTTGCGCCTTGGCGGAGGACCCCTTCGAGCCGCCGCATCCGGCCACCATCGCGAGCGCCGCCGCGGCCGCCGCGGTCGTGCCGAGCAGCGTCCTGATGCGCATGGTCGTCCCTCCTGACGGTGAACACTGATCGTCCATCCTGCCCGAACGGCGCAGTGGATGCCGCCGGATCGGGTCGGGCGATCGTTAGGCTCACCGCGTGACAGATGCGACGACCACCCCGATCCCCGCCCTCGTGTCCGGGCTCGACCGCGACCTGGACGGCCTCGGCACCGCGGCCCGCGCCACCTACGACCAGCAGTACCACAAGAGTGAGTTCGCTCACATGGGCGTCCCGGTGCCGGACCTCCGCAAGCTGGTGAAGGACATGTACAAGGAGATCGGCGGCCGGCGCGCGACCCACGACGACGTCACCGGCCTGGCCGCGGCGCTGTGGGACACCGACATCTACGAGCGCAGGCTCGCGGCGGTCTTCGTGCTGGCGCAGGGCGTTCGCCTGCTCACCGCGGCGGACCTGCAGGACCTGACCCTGATGCTCCGCGACGCGCCGATGTGGTCGCTGGTCGATCCGCTCAGCGGCGACGTCGCGGGCAAGATCGTGCTGCGCGACCGCGAGGGCACCTCCCGCACCCTGGACCTGTGGGCCGGCGACGGCGACTTCTGGCTGCGCCGCGCCTCCCTGCTCGCCCTCATCCCGGCGATCCGCGAGGGCAAGCCGGACCTGGTCCGCTTCACCCGCTACGCCGACCCGATGGTCGAGGAGCGCGAGTTCTTCATCCGCAAGGCGATCGGCTGGGTGCTGCGCGAGATCGCGTACAAGGACCCGACCTGGGTCGCCGCCTGGGTCACGACGCGGCTGGACCGGCTGGCGGGGGTGACGTTCCGCGAGGCCGTGCGCCGGCTGCCCGAGGACGCCTCGGTGCGGCTGACGGCGGAGTACAAGGCGGCTGGGGGAGGGCGGAGCAGGGCGCGGGTCGCGGTTTGAGGGCGCTGGAGGCGGCGACCTGCGCGCGGTGGTGGCGGTAGTTGAGCCCGCTCGGGCGGCGGCTTAGCGTGCTGATGGCGATGGCGATGGCGATGGCGATGGCGATGGCGATGGCGATGGCGATGGCGATGGCGATGGCGATGGCGATGGCGGCGCAGAGATCAGCGATGGCGTGAGCGGGGAGCCGCTGCGGGCGGCGGCTCGATCTGTGCCGCGGCGCTCACCCTTACGGTTGATCAAGTCGTGTCCCTGCCGGGTCTTATGCCGCCGCGCTATGAGACTGCGGGCATGACATCGTCCCTGAGCCGACGCCGGCTCCTCAGCTCTGCCGTCGCGGTGGCGGGGGTCGGCTTGTTCGGCGCCGCCGCGCGGGCGCGCGCCGCGTCGCTGCCCGACGTCGGGCAGACCTTCGACCTGAGCCTCAACGTCTTCGGCGCGACCATGATGGTGAACCTTCCGCCGCCGTTGCCGACGCTGAACTTCCTTGGTTCGCGCACCCTCAAGATCACCAGTGTCGGCGACGGGCAGGTCGGCTACCAGACCCTGGCCTTCACGCTGCAGGCGTCCCATCCGCTGTTCGGCGCGATCACGCTGGCTCTCCCGGAGGAGGGCGACGCCGGCTCCGGAACCCTGCAGATGCCGAACGGCGACGTCCTCGACACCTGGCATCAGCCGATGACCATGACGCTCGAGAGATGCGCCGACTGCTCGGGCCCGTTCCGCTTCGACACGGTCGCGGCCGCACGCTGGCAGGGCTCCATGCCCGCCTTTCCGCCTCCCGCGCAGGGCACCGGTGCCGACGGGTCGCCGACCGGCGGCGTGCTGTATCAGAACCAGGAGCCGATCGGCTTCGGGCTGCCCGGCTCAGCAGCCGGAACACAAGCCCGGGCCTGGAAAGGGGGCAACCAGCCCAACCCGGACTGCCCCGGCTGCACGCTCTCGAACCCCTTGCCCGGACAGGTGACCGGCGGAGGCGCCGACCAGTACGTCCAGCTCCAGGGCATGAACGCCAACCAAGGACTTTTGACATCCTGAACGGCACCGGGGCTATCTTCGGGCCATGCGGAGCTTGAGTGCGGACCAGATGCGGTGGCTGCGGGTGCGCGCGCAGGGCCTGGCAGGCGACGCGGACGCCGCGCGCCGCACCGTGCCCGACGCCGTCCGCGCCGCCGCTGCGGTCCAGGCGCAGGCGGCCGGTCCGGCCCGTCTCCAGATCTGGTCGCGGACGCACGGCTTGCGCGCCGCCGACGTCGACACCGCCGTCGCCGAGGCGGCGGTCGTCCGCACCTGGCTCATGCGCGGCACGATCCACCTGGTCGCCGCCGACGACCTGCGGCCGTTCCTAGCGGTGGTCGGTCCTGTGAACCTGCGTGCCGATCGGCGCAGGCGCGAGCAGCTCGGGCTCACCGACGAGCTGTGCGCCCGCGCCATGGACGCGCTGCCGAAGATCCTTGCCGGTGACAGGGCTCTGACGCGCGCCGAGATCGTCGCCGAGCTCGCCGGACACGGGATCGCCGTCGAGCTCAAGAGCCAGCAGCCGCCGCATCTGCTTGCCTTCGCGGCGAACAGCGCGCTGATCTGCCGCGGTCCGGATGCCGCACGCGATGAGCCGACCTATGTGCTGCTCGACAGGTGGCTGAAGTCTGAAACGGAGTCCCCCGACCGCGACACCGCCCTGACCCGCCTCGCCACCCGCTACTTCGCCGCCTACGCCCCCGCGACCACCGCCGACTTCGCCGCATGGTCCGGCCTGTCCGCCGCCGACGCCAAGGCAGCGGTCGCCCTCGTCCGCGACACCCTTGAGGAAGCCGACCACGACGGCCTCCGCCTGCTCCTGCCGCGCGGTATCGAGCCCGCGCCGCCGGAGCGCCCGCAGCGCCTCCTGGCGCGCTTCGACCCCTACCTGCTGGGGCACCGCTCCCGCGACCTGATCCTGGACCCCGCCTTCGCCAAGCGCGTCAACGCCGGCGGCGGGATGATCGCGGCGACCATGCTCGACGCCGGACGGGTCGTCGGGACCTGGAAGCAGGGTTCGCTGGAGCCGTTCGAAGCGCTGCCGGGCGCCGCCGCGAAGGCGTGGCAGCCGGACCTGGATGCCGCCGCAGCGTTCTGAGCACGCTGGTATCCCTCAAGAGGAGTAATACCGGAACATATCGGGCATCTGCTATCTGGCGGACATTACCTGTCGGAGCTTGTCGGACCCGCTCGATCATCCCGCTCACGCGGATCACCGGAGATGTTCACCCGGAGTCAACGCTAAGTGACCTGTCGATGACGGATAGTCCAGGTTACTCTTGTATCAGGACCCGACAACCCTGATGAGAGTGCGTATAAGGGAAACCATGACGGGGACGATCGATCAAGGGTTCCAGGCCAACGAGAACAAGACCGGGGGTGCCGGACGCCCCCTGACCCTCGGCGATTCCGGACACCAGGGCGACTTCGGTGAGACGTTCATCAGAGCCCTGGCCGCCGCGGCCAACCTCGACGCCCTGCGCTCCGACCGCGACCGGGTCGGGGTGGATTGGACGCTGCGCTATCCCGCGGTGAACGGCCGCCGCGGGTTCCCCCTCATAGACGCTCAGGTGAAGTCCTGGTCCGACCCGCGCGGAAACGACGTCGCCTGGCGCTACCCGCTGGAGGTGAAGAACTTCAACTGGCTCGCCGGCCGCGACTACCTGGTGCCCCGCTTCCTGTTCCTGGTCGTCGTCCCGCGCGCTTCGGCGGCGTGGACCGACATCACCCCGGACCGGCTAATCCTTCGGCACGCGGCGTATTGGGCGTGTTTCCACGACGCGCTCCCGTTGCCCGGAAGAAACAGGTCATCCACGTATACAGTGCGCGTCCCCCGTGCCAATCTGCTAGATATCAGGGCCCTCCACGGGCTGTTCGGCGACGAGTTCCGGGAGATGCTCGCGCGATGACCGCCCCGACTTCCGCCACCGGCCGGGCCGCCAGGCTCCGGCCGGATGACGTACTCCGCTATCTGGCAGCGACGGGCTGGCGCAGAGGCCGCGACTACGGCCGCGGCCAGATCTGGGAGCTGGACCCGCCGCCGGGGGTCGCCAACCCGCACCCGTACGAGGTGCTGGTGCCGCTGGACCAGCGGCTGCGCGACTACCCGCTGCGCATGACCGACCTGTTGGAAACCGTCGCGAGCGCCGAGCAGCGCGACGCGGACTCGGTGCTCGGCGACCTGGACCTGAAGTGGGCGGACGTGCTGTACGTGCGCCTCAACGAGTTCTCCCTGGCCGATCTGGCACCGGCGATGACCGGTCTGCGCGATCTGGCGCTGGCTGCGGCGCGCGCCGTGGACGCCAAACACGCCTGGGACTTCGTGCGCGGGGCGGAGGTCGGGTACTCGCGGACCGGCGTGCCGGTGCTCACGGTGCGCACCGTCCTCACTCCGGACGTGGGGGAGCCGGTGGAGCGCAAGGTGACGCGGACGATGTACGAGGGCGTCCTGGGCGCGTTCCGGGCCGCCATAGGGGACAACGAGTCACAGGCGTACTTCCCCATAGTGAACGGCTACCGCGCGACCCGCCCCACGCTCGCCAAGGAGGTGTGCGCGGCGCTGGCGCGGATGGGGGGACGCAAACGCTCCGGCTATGAGCTGCGCTTCACCTGGTCCCCGGACGTGCCGTTCAAGGGCGACCAAGCGGTCTTCGAGTTCACTCCGCGCGTGCTTGGGGAGGTGGCACGAGCGGCCAAGGAGCTGCGCGACCTATCGTGATCTGTATGTCCTCCATCCGCGGCGCCTATGAAGAGTTCGGGGCGGAGGAGTACTACAAGCGGTTCGGCTCTGAGTACCGGAACCCTCATGAGGACGCAGTACGTGCCGTCATCCGTGACAGCGTGGAGCGGAACTCCCTAGAGCTGGGTCACGTACTGGACCTGGCCTGTGGCAGCGGCGAGGCGACGCGTGCGCTGTTGGCGATGGGTGCAGATCCAGGACGGATCGACGGAGTGGATCCCTATACGGCCGCCGCATATAGCGCCGCTATAGGGATCCCCGCAGAAGAGTTGAGCTTCGAGGACGTGGCCGCCGGCGCCTTGGCCGGCCGCCACTACTCACTGACTGTGTGCAGCTTCGCGCTCCACCTGGCCGACCTCTCGCGGCTGCCGCTTCTGGCGTGGCAGCTGGCGCAGGTCTCCGACGCGCTGCTGATCGTCACCCCGCACAAGCGGCCCGATCTGCGGCCCGAGTGGGGATGGGAACTTGTCGACGAGTTCGTCCGGGACCGCGTGCGGGCTCGGACGTACCGACACGGCGAGGGTGAGCAGGCAGACGATCAATAGTCCGGCGAACGCATAGCGCGATCCGCGTCCGCTGCTGTGGTTCGCGAGCGCTATAGCGGACGTCACTAGGTACACGCCGCCAGAGGTCCCCAGGCTGCGCGCGGTGTTCAGCAGCCCACTGACGACCCCCGACTCCTTCTGCGCGACCGCCGCCATCACCTGTGCGTTGTTCGCCGGGGCGTAGGCGCCCAGGCCCAGGCCCAGGACGCCGAGCAGCGGGACCAGGACCACCGGCTCGAAGGGCAGCACCAGCAGTCCGGCCAGAGCGGCGACGGCCAGGCCCAGCCCGACGCCGGCCCGGCACTTCAGGAACGACGCGCCGAGGGCGAACCCGACCGGCAGCGTGGTCAGCACCAGCCCGGAGGACAGCGCGCCGGCGCCGCGCGCGGCCATGATGACCGGCACCAGCACCAGCGGCCCGAACAGGACCAGGTAGCCGCCGGCCGCGCCGAGCAGACCCCAGCGCACGGCGTGCAGCCTCAGCGGCGCCAGGTCGGGCTTGATACCCGGGTTGCGCTCGCGGGTGCACGGGAGCAGGAAGACGCCGCCGACCAGGGCCACCACCCCGACCGGGACGTTCACCCCGAAGATCCAGCGCCAGCCGAGGGTGTCCACCAGCAGGCCGCCGACCGCCGGACCCAGTCCGAGGCCGAGCGCCTGCGCCGCGGCCTGGATGCCCAGGGCCTGGCGCAGCTTCTCGCGCGGGGCGGCGTTGGAGATCAGCGCGATGCTGTTGGCCTGGAGCATCGCCGCGCCGAGCGCCTGGACGACGCGGAAGGCGATGAGGGCGTCCAGGCTGGGCGCCAGCGCGCAGGCGGCCGAGGCGGCGGTGAACACGCCGAAGCCGTAGACGTAGAAGAGCTTGCGGCCGAACGCGTCCGACAGGCGTCCGGTCGGGACCAGCAGGACGGTGAGCGTCAGCAGGTAGGACAGGGAGACCCAGGAGACCGCCGCCAGCGAGGCATGGAAGCCGGTGCGCAGGGCCGGGTAGGCGAGCGTGGTGATCGAGGCGTCGAGCTGGCCCATGAAGGCGCCGAAGCAGACCGTCAGGATCGCCAGCCGCCAGGCCGAGGGGAGGTCGCGTATGCGGTCCGGTCGCGGTCGCTCGCGAAGGAGGACGTTCACGGATTCCAGCGTACTCCGAAAGTTTCGGACACCGAAATGTTCGGAACCCCGACACTGTGTCTCAACCGTGTGGAGGGGCAGGCGCAACCGGGCTCCCGTCTTCTAAGGTCTGGGCATGCCAACGCCGGTGCCGCAGACCCCGCAGACCCCGCCCGCCACCCCTGACGCGACCGCGCAGCAGCTCACCGATGTGGTGACGCGGCTGCGGCGCGCGCTGCGCACGTCGATCCGCACGGAGTACCCGTGGGAGGCGCTGCCGATGGCGCAGATCGAGCTGATGCAGTCGCTCAGCGACCGCTCGCCGGCCCGGGTCGGCGACCTGGCCGCGCGCCAGCGGCTGTCCACCTCGACGGTCAGCGGCCTGATCGGCCAGCTGATGACCGCCGGCCTGGTGGTGCGCGGCACGCACGCCGACGACCGCCGGGTGGCGGTGGTGGAGCTGACCGAGGCCGGACGCCGCCAGCTGGCCGACTGGCAGGCCGCGCACCAGCGGCGCATCGGCGCCGCGCTGGAGCGGCTGGAGCTGCCGGAGCAGGACGCGGTCGCCGCGGCGCTGCCGGCGCTGGCGAAGCTGGTGGAGTACTTGTTCGCCGGGTCGGGGCTGGGGAACGAGCCCGCGGCTGAGGGTGGCGGCGCCGGTGGCGGCGCTGCCGGCTCGGAAAGCGCTGCTGGTGGTAGCGGTGATTGACGGGGATTGATCCGGGTGGACGCCGGGTCGGCCGGGCTCCGGCGAAGGCAGCCATCGGGTGAACATCAGGCGACAGGCGGCCGATCCCGGCGGCGCCTCGGCCACAATGCCGACAGCACCGCGTGGGGCGCGTGTCGCCTGGAGTACAGCCTCGCGGCCCGGTGATGACAGGATGGAAGAGCCAACTTCTGAATCTGCCGCTGAGGACAACGCATGACCATCGACCCGGGAGCCATCCCCAACTTCGGCCCGCAGCAGCCGCCGCAGGGCCCGCCGCCGATCATCAAGCCGGACCCGAACCTGATCGGCGACCTGTTCGAGCAGGTGGGGATCAAGTACGGCACCGATGACGAGGGCGACATCGTCGCCTCCTGGCCGGGCTTCCGCGTCTACGCCATGTTCCGCGGCGAGAACAAGGAGCTGTTCGCGGTGCGCGCCTTCTACGAGCGCGCGTACCCGCTGGAGGAGAAGCAGGAACTGCTCGACGTCATCGACGAGTGGAACCGGGACTCGCTGTGGCCGAAGGTCTACACGCACACCAACGAGGAGGGCGTGCTGCGCCTCGTCGGCGAGTCGCAGATGGTCGTGCCGCAGGGCGTGAACGTCGACTACTTCGTCTCCAGCGTCATGAACTGGGTGCAGGCCTCGATCGGCTTCAACGGCTGGCTGGCCGAGCGCCTCGGGCTCGAGGTCGAGGTGGACTCGCTCGGCCGCGGCGAGGACGACGCCGAGAACGACAACGATCTGCCCGGCAACGACCTCCCGGACAAGGACTTCCCCGGCGAGGACAAGAACGACGGCTGAGGCACCTGCGCGCGCCGGGCGGGGGCGGAGTGTCAGAATCAGGACATGGCGACGGGGCTGAGCAGGATCCAGATCGAGATCGGCGCGTCGGCGCACTGGGGCGTCGAGGCAGCCGTCCGTCCGGTGATCGACGGCCGCGACATGATCCGCGAGTCGTTCGTCTCCGGCCCCGGCCTGCCGCCGGAGGTCCTGCTCCGGCCGAACGGCGAACTGCGCGCCGCCCCCGAACCGCGCGAGGTGGTCCTGGCCGAGGCGGACTGCGCACCGGAGTGCTGCGGTGCGCTGGCCGTGACCATCCGCCTGGACGGCGAGCACGTGGTGTGGGCCGGCTGGCGCGATCTGAACGGTCCCGCGCCGGTGCTCCCGGAGTTCCGTTTCGACGCGGGGGAGTACGACGCGGAGATCGCTCGGGCGGAGCTCGCGGCGGACGGATGAGGGCGGGGCGAGACAAGGCGAGGCGAGGCGAGGCGAGGCGAGGTCTGGTAATCGGGGTGGCTCGGGGATCAGGGCTCGTGGTCGGGCGAGCGGATAGCTGAGCACGTAGGTGAGCGGGTAGGCGAGCGATCTGGTGCCCTACAACCGATTCCGCGCTTGTCCCTACCTCTGGCGCCGAGGTCCCAGCTCCACCGCGTACATCGCCGCCAGGACCAGCGCCGCGCCGATCCAGCCGCGGACGGCCAGCGTCTCGCCTGCCAGCACGCCGGTCACGCCGGCGAACACCGGCTCCATCGTCAGCACGACCGCGGCGCGCGTCGCCGGCATCCGGGCCTGCGACCAGGTCTGCAGGAAGAAGCCCGCCGCCGTTCCCAGCAGCGCCGTCACGCCGACCGCGGCCCAGCCCGCGGTGTCCGGCGGCAGCGTCAGCGTGTGCCTGCCGTGCTCGGTGTCGCCGGCCAGCGCCAGCAGCAGCGAGACCGCCGCGACCGTCCCGATCTGCACCACCGCAAGGGCGTACGCGTCGTGCCGGTGCGACCACTCGCCCAAGCCCACGATGTGCAGGGCGAAGAAGAACGCGCCGCCGACCGTCAGCAGCTCCCCGCGTCCTATCGACAAGCCATGCAAGGCGATCAGTCCGAGTCCGACCGTCGCCAGGACCACCGCCACCCACACCGTCGGCGGCACCCTTCGCCGCAGCACCACCGCGCCGATCAGCGGCGTGAACACCACGAACAGCCCGGTGATGAAGCCCGACACCGACGCCGAGGCGGTTTGCAGCCCGAACGTCTGCGCCGTGTATCCGCCGGCCAGCACCAGCCCGAGCAGCACCCCGTGCCGCCAGCCGCTGCGTCCCAGCGCCGCCAGCGCGCGCGGGCGCACCGCGAGCATCGCCACGCACGCCACGGCGAAGCGCAGTCCGAGGAAGTCCAGGACAGGCACCGAGACGATCGCGTCCTTCACGACCAGGAACGTCGATCCCCACACCGCCGTGGTCGCGAGCAGCCCCGCGGTCGCCAGCATCCCTGATCGCCGCGGGACCGCGTACAGATCCGCGGGCGGCGGCGGCGCGCTGAGCGCCGATTCGGGGGTCGGGGCGTCGGTGATCACACCCCGATTCTCTCATAAAGTTGCCGAATATCGGATGAATATTCAGTGCCCGGCAGGGCTCGCGCTCTGCCGGGCACAGCCGTTGCCGCGGCCTTGCCTCACACAGGTGGCGCTCCGGGTGACCCACCCGGATCACGCACCAGGGTCACGCCCCAGGCATCAGGGCGAGCCCGGCGCGCACTGCGCCGGCGCCACCGGCAGGGAGACCGAGCCGTCGATGACCTCGCCGGTCTCGTGGGAGACCGCGTGCGCGCTCATCACGTTGGTCGTGCCGTGCAGGACGTGGTTCGGGTGCGTCTCGTTGATGCCGGTGGCGGTTGAGACGTCGTCGTCGTTGGTGAAGAACGCCTGCTTGTTGTCGGACAGCACGACGGTCCAGTGCTGGCCCGCGGCCTCGGTGTTGATCTCGAACTCCTCGCCGGCGACCAGGCCCGGTCCGTCGTCGTCGTACTTCGACTTGAGCGTCCAGCCGGTGCCGAGCGTGCCGGTCCCGCTCGTCATCACCCCCTGGCCGCAGGGCCGGCCGCCACCGCCGCCACCTCCTCCGCCCCCGCCGCCGCCCTTCGCGTAAGCGGCCGCGCCGGTGAACACGCTCGTCGCCAGCACCGCGGCGCCGGTGGCCAGGAAAACAGCCACAGATCTGAACTGCATGGGAACCCTCCCGTGAGTGGGTAGTACCTTCGAATACGAATACGCATCGGAGTTACACCCCCGCACCCCATAACAGGTCCTTGGTACAGTTGCCGTTCGAACCTGGATGCGAAAATGGGGGAATCCACAGTGCTGGAAGCGTTGGCCGCATTCGTGCGGGAGCGGACCACCGCGGCGGAAATCGAGGCGCTGAGCGACGGCCAGGGGCTGTTCCTGCCGCCGGACGCCGGGGTGGAGGTCTCCGAGCTGATGGAGTCGCAGGATCCTGCCGAGCTGACGGCCAACGTGGTCTCGCTGCGCAACCTCATGCCGGGCGGGGACATATTCCACACCTCTGTGCTGGCGCTGATGTGCGGCACGCTGGTCGAACGCGGTGCCGACGCCGGCGCCGCCATCGACGCCACCCTGGAGCTGTTCCTCCAGCAGCTCGACGCGCTCGCCGACGAGCGGAATCAGGGCAATGAGATGGTCCGCGCCGCCGGCGAGCTGACGTTCATGGCGACCATGACGATGCTGTGCCGCTCGGTGGGGACCCGCAAGCGCTGGCGCAACCGCCCGGAGCTGATGGCCCGGCTGGACGAGCTGGAGAACGCCGGCCGCGTCCCGTGGTTCCTGCGCGAGGTCTTCACCCTGCACGACGACGCGGACCTGCTGGTGCTCGACGCGAAGAACCGGCGCGCCTTCCAGTTCCGCATGGTCGGCGTCCGCGACCGCCTCTACCACTGCTACGCGCTGCTCCAGGACGCCCTGCTGCGGTATGCCGGACCCGGCTACCTCGACGCCGAGCCCATCGACGCCGCGATGGTCCGCTACGCGGGCAACCGCGACCTCACCGAGGACGACTACGGCACCCAGGACATGCACGACCACCTGCGGTTCAACTTCTCGCTGCCCGGCGCGCTGATCATGCCCGGCTCGGCCTCGCCCTCGGAGCTGCCGACGGTGGACGGGCTGCCGTTCCTGGTGGTCGGGCCCAAAGCCATGTCGATCAACTGGAACCCGGCGAACATGTACGGGGTCGTGCACGAGGCGCTGCAGGCCTCGGTGGAGCTGGTCCGGGAACTCGACCGCGATCACGCGGACGTGCTGTTCGCCAAGTGCGGGCTCTGATTCGCCGATCCGCTGAACGTCAGCGGGAAACGGGAATCTAAGCCGCGACCCCCAACCCCTCCAACGCGAACCACACGACCTTCCCCGTCGACGTCCGCCGCGACCCCCAGTCCGCGGACAGTTCGCTGACCAGGAACAGCCCGCGACCGCTCTCCTCCAGGTCGTCCGGCAGCGCCGCCGGCCGCGGCTCCGCGCCGACCTGGTCGGCGACCTCGCACGTCAGGCGATCGTCATAAGACAGCCGGATCTCGATCGGGCCCGGTCCGGCGGCGTGCCGCACCGCGTTCGTCGCCAGCTCGCTCACCAGCAGCTCGGCGGTGTCCACGGTGTCCTCCGGCAGTCCCCAGGACCCGGCCTGCTGCCGCACGAAGTGCCGCGCCTCGCGCACCGCGTAGGACTCCGCCGGCAGCTCCCAGGACGCCGAGCGCGACGGCGCGCGCCCGATCCGGGCCACCAGCAGCGCCAGGTCGTCCCGGTCGCCCTCCATCGCCAGCGTGCGGGTCAGGGTGTCGCAGATCTCTTCCAGGCCGGTCTCGGGGTCGCCCAGGTTGTCCAGCAACAGTTGTAATCCGTCTCCGATGTCGCGGTTCTTCGATTCGACCAGACCGTCCGTGCACAGCACCAGCAGCGAGCCCTCCGGTAGGTCCAGCGTCCAGGACTCGAACGGGTCCGACACGAACCCCAGTCCCAGCGGGCGGTTCGCCGGCACGTCCTCTATCCGCGGCTTCACCGACGGATCCGGGTGCACGATCACCGGCGGCACGTGCCCGGCGCGCACGATCTCGCACGTGCGCGCCTCCGGGTCGTGCACCGCGATGATGCACGTGGCGAACAGATAGCTGTCCGCCATGTCCGGCAGCAGCGCGTCCAGATGCCCCATCAGCTCGGTCACCGGCAGCTCCAGGCGGGCCAGCGTCCGCACCGCGGTGCGCAGCTGCCCCATCACCGTGGCCGCCTGCATCCCGTGCCCCATCACGTCCCCGACCACCAGCGCCACCCGGCCGCCGGTCAGCGGGATCACGTCGAACCAGTCGCCGCCGACCTCGGCGACGTCGCTGCCGGGCACGTACCGGTGCGCCACCTCCATGCCGGGAGGCGGCTGCACGCGTTTGGGCAGCAGCGAACTCTGCAGCGTCAGCGCCTGCGACTTCTCCAGGTTGTACAGCCGCGCGTTGTCGATGCACAGCGCCGTGCGCCGCGCCAGGTTGTCCGCCAGCTCCACGTCCCGGCCGCAGAACTCCGCGCGCTCGGCGGGGTCGCGGTTGAACGCCAGCAGTCCCAGGACCCGGCCGCGCGCCATCAGAGGGCTGAGAAGCAGCGAGCGTCCCGCCATGGCGCGGTAGAAGTCCGGACGTCCGAAGTCCTCGGCGGTGCGTCCGGCCAGCTCCTCCGGGACGATCGGGAAGAACAGCGAGCGCCGCTCGGCCATGCAGCGCGCGAACGGCGAGGCCGGCGGGCACACCGCGGTCTCCCCGATCGGCAGTGTGGACAACCAGAACTCCACCGGCAGCGGGTCCTTGTCCGACACGCCGAGGGCCAGCCGGCGCACGCGTGCGCCGCCGTCCTTGAACGGCGCCGGGATCTCGTGGTGGGTGGCGACCCGCTCCTGCAGCAGCACCCAGGTGGTGTCGGCGAAGTCGGGGATGGCGATCGCGACCAGTTCCTCGGCCGTGCGCACCAGATCCAGGGTGGTGCCGATCTCCTCGCTGGCCCGGTTCAGCAGCGCCAGTCGCAGGCGCACCGAATCGGCCGTGTCGTGCCAGTCGTGCGGTGGCGCGGCGTGCCGGGGGGTGCGCTTGTCACCTCCGACTCCCGCCGTGCCCGCTTCCGGGGCGCCGAGTGTTCCGGAAAAGGGAGTGGCGGCTTGTCCCACCACTGTCCGATCCACTGCCTGCTCCCACCCTCTCGCTGACCTGCCCATCCGCTGCTGTCCGGCTCGCCCGGTTCCAGGCTCAGAGCCTTCGCCGGATCGGACAGCCCACGTCCACTGTTCCCCTTACCCGCGCGGCCGTGCCGCTGACCATCGCTGACTTTCCGTCACCTCGCGACCACTGTCGAGTATGGACATCTGTCGAGGGCCGCCACCGGCGAATCGCAGAATTCTTCGTCCTCGCAGGTGACGCGGGGGGCGCGCGCGGAGCGTCCGTGCTCCCGTCTTCAGGACAGCGGGTTCTCGAACAGCTCCACCGGATCCGCGTGCCGTGCGTCCTTGCCCGCCTCGGGCTGTTGGGAATGAACGGTGTCGCCGAAGAACCATTTATTGACTTTTACGTTGGTGAACCCCGCCGCCGCCAGCTTCGCCCGGGCGTCGTCCTCCGAAAGTCCGGTCACGTCGGGGACCGGGAACGCCTGCGCGCCTTTGGACAGCGTCAGTGTCAGCGTGGCTCCGGGCTGGGCGAACCCCGGGTTCACCGACACCACCGCGCCGCTGGCCACGCTGTCGGAGAAGACCTGGTCGGTGGCGATCACCACCTGGAACCCGGCGTCGCGCAACGCCTTGGCGGCCGTGTCAGGGTCCTGACCCGCCTCGTCCGGCACCGCGACCGGCTTGGGACCCTTGGACACCGTGATCCGGACCTCGCCGCCCTTCTTCACCTTGCCGGAGGGATCCGGCGAGGAGGTGATGACCAGTCCGGAGGGCACGCTGTCGCTGTAGTCGGACAGCACGTCGGCGTGCAGCCCGTCGCGGGTCAGCTGGGCGATCGCGGCCTGCTGGGTCTGCCGGATCACCGAGGGCATCGAGCGGAACTGCCCGCTGGCCGCCCACCACGCCGCGATCCCCAAAATCAGTGCCACGACCAGGATCACGGCCAGCGCGTAGTGCCCGCGCCGCGGCCGCCAGGGCTGGTCGGCCGGGACGAGCTGGCGCGGCTGGTTCGGCGAGGTGCGCGCCTTGTAGACCTGCTTGCCGCCGGGCTTGGTGGCGCGCGCCGCGGGGTCCACCCGGGTCGCGTCGGCCGGCAGCGGCGGGGGCGGCGGCACCGCGCGGGTGGTCTCCGGCGCCGGCATCATCCGGGTCCGTGCGAAGTGGCGCTGGCCGGACATCGCGGCGAACTCCGCGGTCGCGGTGTTGTCCGGGTCCTCCTCCTCCGGGATCGCTCCGAAGTCCAGCGCGGCGTCCGGCAGGCTGCCGGCGGTGCGCATCACCTCGGCGTGGAAGACGTTCGCATCGGCGGGCCGCTCGGCGGGGTCCTTGGCCGTGGCCCGGGCGACCAGCGCGTCCAGCGCCGGGTCCAGGCCGGGCACGGAGGCCGACGGGGTCGGGACCTCGTCGTGCACGTGCCGGTAGGCGACCTGGATCGGGGAGTCGGCGACGAAGGGCTTGGCGCCGGTGAGCATCTCATAGAGCACGATCCCGGCGGAGTACACGTCCGAGCGGGCGTCGCAGATCCCGGATTTGACCTGCTCGGGCGCCAGATACGAGGCGGTGCCCACGATCATCCCGGCCAGCGAGACCGTGGCGCCGGCCGCAGCCGAGCGGGCCAGCCCGAAGTCGGCGACCTTCACCGCGTGCGCGTAGGTCCCCTCCTTGCCGATCAGCACGTTCTCCGGCTTGACGTCCCGGTGCACCATCCCGGCGCGGTGCGCGGCGCCCAGGGCCGACAGCACCGGCCCGAGCAGCTCCAGCGCCTCGCGCGGCGTGCAGCGCCCCCGGTCTCCCAGCAGCTCGCGCAGCGTCTGGCCGTCGATGAACTCCATGACCAGATACACGTGTCCGCCGTCGGCGCTCTGGTCGAACACCGCGACGATGTTCGGATGCGTCAGGCGCGCCGCCGTCTTCGCCTCCCGGATGAAGCGCGACACGAACTCCTCGTGCCGCGCCAGCTCCGGATGCATGACCTTCAGGGCGACCACGCGGTCGAGCCGCCGGTCGGTGGCCAGGTAGACCGTTGCCATGCCCCCGCGAGCGATCAGGGAGTCGACCCGGTAGCGCCCGTCGAGAACCTGCCCGACCAGCGAATCGTCCAAAGTCTTGTCCACGAGGGTGAGTCTAGAACGTGGGACCGTCGGCGGTCGGGCGGGAAACGGCGGGGTTGCCCCTGCCCGGCGCCGCGCCGGCCCGCCTCGGCCGGGTCAGCCGGGTCAGCCGGCCTCGATCTCGATGCCGGCCGCGCGCATGTCGCTCATCGCCGCCCGGGACGCCGCCTTGGCCGCCCGGCGGTCCAGATGGCCGGGCTGGTAGACGTGGTGGGCCTGGATCTTGATTTTGATGCGCTGCCTGCGGTCGTGGCCGAACTTCATCTTGGCCAGGTAGATGAGCCGCTCGGCGCACCCTTCGTGGCCGTGCTTGGTCGTCGTGCCCTGCCGGGAGGAACAAGGGCTCGCCGACAGCGTGATGCGCAGCGTGTGCGAGTTCCTGCCCTCATCCATGCGCCGGGTGAGGGCGCTGAGGACCTCGCCGCCCGCACCCTGCGTCGCCACGCCGACGTGGCCGGAGCTGGCGAACATGATCGCCGACTCGATCTCGTCACACAGTTGGTCCTCGGCGTGGTCCTGCGGGGACCAGCTGGAGGTCTCGCTCGTGAAGTGGCCGAGGCGGACGCCGTTGAGGCTCGCGCCGAGGATGACGCAGAACCCTCGGTGTGCCGTGACCTCCTCGCCGTGCGGGTAGTGGGCGCGCTGGATGTTGCCGCTCTGCTGCGCGCCGGACTGCTGGATCCCGGCTTGCCGGCCCCCGGCTTCCTGCCCGCCCGCGACTGCCCGACCACCGGTCAGCAGCGACGGACCGCCGCTCATCACCTGCCGGGCATTGGCCTCGGCCTGCCGCTCGAACCGGTCGGAGGGGTCGGACATCTTCAGCCCGGAGGTGTTCACCGTCCCGGCGACCGGACCCTGCCGCTGCTGCAGGACGTGCGTCAGCTCATGGATGAGGGTGTGCGTGTTCTGCCCGCCCTCGCCCATCACGATGTGGTTGCCGGAGGTGTAGGCGTGCGCCCCGATCTCGGCCGCCGAGGCCTTGGCGGCTGCGTCGTCGTGCAGCCGCACGTCGGAGAAGTCCGCGCCGAGCTTGGACTGCATGGCGCTCTGCGTGGCCGAATCCAGCGGACGCCCGGAGCGCTTCAGCACCTCGGGCACCGACGAGCGCTGCACAGCCTGCTCAGTGTCCTGATGCCCGCATCCGGCGCCGTGCTGATGCTTCTCGGCCAGCCACGGATCACCGGCCTCCCGCATCAGCTGCACCACCGCCCCGTTGCCGACCGCCGACTGCAGCGCCAGGAACTGCGAGGCCGCTCCCGTCCGCTGCGAAGCCCGGGCAGAGGACTTCTGCACCGATGCCGCCCGATCGTCGGTCTTCTCGCCGCTCGCTCGCATCGCCCACCGCTCTCCTCGGTTCGCCGACGCCTGCTGTCGGCATTCCTCGGATCCGAGTAGACACCCGATCGGCAATCCCCTGACACGGTCGTAGGGACCTGGGTCGCTGCCCCTGCGGGCAACAAAGCCGTCCCCGTGCCGGCGCTCAGTCGAACGCCGGGACCTCGTCGCGCAGGTGGGCGCGGCCGTCCATGGTCGAGGAGGCCTGCGCGTGGTAGCGCTTGGGCATGCGGCCGGCGGCCCGGGCCAGGCGGCCGGCCTCGATCGCGTGCCGCATCGCGGTGGCCATCGCCACCGGGTGCTGGGCGCGGGTGACCGCGGTGGCGAGCATGACCGCCGAGCAGCCGAGCTCCATGGCCAGGGTGGCGTCCGAGGCGGTGCCGATGCCGGCGTCGAGGATCACCGGGATCGAGACCGCGTCGACCATCAGCTCGATGTTGTGCGGGTTGCGGACGCCGAGTCCGGAGCCGATCGGTGCCCCGGCGGGCATCACGGCCGCGCAGCCGATCTGCTCCAGGCGCTTGGCCAGCACCGGGTCGTCGGAGGTGTACGGCAGGACGGTGAAGCCGTCGTCGACCAGCGCCTCGCAGGCGGCGACCAGCTCGATCGGGTCCGGCAGCAGGGTGTGCTCGTCGGCGATCACCTCGACCTTGACCCAGTTCGTGCCGAGGGCTTCGCGGGCGAGCTTGGCGGTCAGGATCGCCTCGCCGGCGGTGAAGCAGCCGGCGGTGTTCGGCAGGACCTGGATGCCGTTGCGGCTCAGGACGTCCAGCACCGAGCCGCGGGTGGCGGTGGAGACGCGGCGCAGTGCGACGGTGGTCAGCTCCGTGCCGGAGGCCAGCAGCGCCTGCTCCAGGACCTCCAGGGACGGCGCGCCGCCGGTGCCCATGATCAGGCGGGAGGAGAAGGTCTGCCCGGCGATCTCGAAGGCGGCGCCGAAGCTCGCGGTGGTGTCGGTGGCGGTGCGGGTAGCAGCGGTGTCGGTGGTGGCGGTATCAGTAGCTGCGTCGGCAGCGGTGTCGGCAGCGAGGGTCATGGCTGTCTCAGCCTCCTTGCACGGCGGTGAGGATCTCCACCCGGTCGCCGGCCGCGAGCGGGGTGCCGTCCCAGGAAGCGCGCGGGACGACGGTTTCGTTGACGGCCACGGCGATGCCGCCCTTCTTGCCGTCCCGGGCCGCCTCGACCAGCGAGACGACCAGGTCCGCGACGGTGGCGCCCTCGGCGATCTGCGAGGGCGCGCCGTTCACTGACAGCTGCATGGTGTGCTGCATGGTCTGCTCAGCGCTCATTTCTGGTGATGCTCGAACCGTCGGGGACTGAAGGGCGCCAGCGCCTCCGGGACCGTCCCGGTCGCCAGGATCTCCGCGACGCCGTCCGCGGTGGCCGGGGTGAGCAGCACGCCGTGCCGGTAGTGGCCGGTGGCGTACAGCAGCCCGGGCAGCGCCGTGGGACCGATCAGCGGGGCGTTGTCCGGCGTGCCGGGGCGCAGCGCGGCGCGGGTCTCGATCAGCGGCAGCTCGGTGATGCCGGGGACCAGCTCCCGGGCGTCGCGCAGCAGCTCGTAGACGCCGCCGGCGGTGACCGCGGTGTCGTAGTCCTGCTCCTCGACCGTGGCGCCGAGCACGAGTTCGCCGTGTGCGCGGGGGACGAGGTAGGCGTGGTTGTTGCGCACGACGTAGCGCACCGTCCGGGACAGGAACGGCTTGAAGACGTCCGGTATGGCCAGCCGCAGGATCTGCCCCTTGATGGGACGCACCGGCGGCAGCAGCTCCTCCGGGATGCCGGCGATCTGCCCGGACCAGCAGCCGGCGGACAGCACCACCTGCGCTGCCGGCAAAGCGGTTCCGTCTTCGAGGACCACGCCGGTCGCGCGATCCCCGGTCACGGTCAGCTCGGCGACCTTCGAGCGCACGATCGTGACCTTCGGATCCCGCTCCAGCGCCGCGAACAACGCCGCCAGCAGCATCCGGTTGTCGACCTGGTGGTCGCCGGAGACCAGCAGCCCGCCGCGCACGCCCGGCGCCAGCATCGGCTCCAGCCGCCGCGCCTCCCGGCCGGTCAGCCACTCGGCTTTCAGCCCCAGCGACTGCTGGAAGACGTGCAGCTCGGACAGGACTTCGCGGTCGTCGGCGTCGAAGGCGACGACCAGCGTCCCGGCCTCGCGGTACCCCGGATCCAGGCCGTCGGAGGCCTCGCGCAGCTCCTCGATGAAGGAGGGATACCGCTTGGCGGAGGCCAGGTTCAGGCTCAGGAGCGTCTCCTCGCCGTAGTGCAGCTCGGTGACCGGCGTGAGCATGCCGGCGGCGGCGAAGGAGGCGTTGGACCCCGGCGCCGGATCGCAGATCGTCACCGAGAGCCCGCGCACGGCGGTCCGCCACGCGGCGGCCAACCCGATCAGGCCGCCGCCGATGATCAGGACGTCGGAACCGGCAGGCGAACGCATGGTCCACATTCTAGATCCGACGTCCGACGTCCACTCCGGTCCCGTCCGCGCCGAACCCCGGCGCACACAGGACGTTCACCGTCCGGCGGCGCCCTGCCAAACGTTGATCAGCATCAAGGGCTTGCCGGCGGTGACCCAGTAGAACTCGAACGCGTTCAGCGCTATGACCAGCGCGGCGAGCAGCGCCAGCGGCACGATCGCGGGCAGCGCGGGGGAGCAGGCGGTGACCACGATCGCCAGCAGCGCGGCCACCACGCGGGTGTAGGAGGCGCCGCCGAACATCATGATCCGCGTGTAGCAGAAGGTCGCGACGTAGAGCGAGACGCCGCTGCCGAGCAGCAGCGCGTGCACGCCGTGCAGACGCGCCGTGGGATCGGCGACCGCCTGCGACATGCCGGCCGCGGCCAGGATGATGCCCAGCACGAAGAGCATGTGGCCGTAGGAGAACGAGGAGCGGACCAGTATCGCCGGGACCTTGGCGACCTTCAGCGCGTGTTCGGTCGCCGAGGCGCCGTACTGGAAGTAGGTCCACCACAGCCCGCACGAGAGCAGGAAGGCGACGAACAAGGTCACCGCCTCCTCGCCGTGCAGCGCGTTGCGCGTCCCGCCCTGCCCGATCCCGACCAGCGTCTCGCCGAGCGCGATGATGACGAACAGCCCGAAGCGCTCCGGCAGGTGCGAGGCGTCGAACTGCATGTAGTCCAGCCGGTGTCCGAGCACGAGCGGGACCGCCAGCTCGATCAGCGCGAGCGCCAGCCACACCCACTGCCGGGTGTCCGAGGGCAGCAGCCCGGCGAACATCCACGCCAGACCGGCCAGGACGCCCACGGTGAAGGGGTCCAGGCGGACCTTGAACGCGTCGCGCACGCGCATCGTCGCGCCGAGCAGGATCCGGGAGACCAGGTACGCCGCGCCGAACAGCACGCCGCGGTTGCCGTAGGCGTCCGGTACCGAGATGCACATGACGAACGCCGCGCCGGCGATCGCCAGCAGCACCAGATGCCGCTTGGTCGCGGAGATCACCATGCCGTTGAACAAGATGGCGCAGCCGACCCAGGCCCACCAGAACGGCACGAACAACAGGATCGAGCGTCCCAGATCGGCCCAGCCGTCACCGACGGAGACCGCGTGCGCGACCTGGGTGACGGCGAAGACGAAGACCAGGTCGAAGAACAGCTCCGCCCAGGTCACGCGCTGTACCGCGTGCGGGGAGCGGCCCCGGTCCGGGCCGCCGTCGTCGGCCGTGATGCCGGCGCTGCCGTCGTCGCCGCCGGATTCCGTCGGGGTGTCCGGGTAGTCCTCGCTCGCCACGGCGACCATGATGGCGCATACGGGAATTCAACGGGCTACAGTGACGGACTGATGAAACTAGAACGTGTTCTTGTCGTCGGCGGCGGCATGGCGGGACTGCACACGGTGCGGTCGCTGCGCGAAAAGGGTTTCCAGGGTGCGGTCACGTTCTTGGGCGAGGAGCGGCACGCGCCCTACGACCGGCCGCCGTTGTCCAAAGCCGTGCTGGCCGGCTCGGCGCGCGGCGCGGTGGAGAAGGTCGACGAGCTCGCCTTCGCGTTCGACTTCGCCGAGGCCGAGGTTCAGTGCCGCTTCGGCGAGCGCGCCGTGGGCTGGGCGCCGGGCGTGGTCACCACCGGGACCGGCGTCGAGCTGCGCTACGACCGGCTGGTCGTGGCCACCGGCTCGGTGCCGATCCAGCTCGGCTTCGGCGAGACGCTGCGCACCTACGAGGACAGCGTGCGGCTGCGCGAGCGCATCAACGGCGGCAAGCCGATGGCGATCGTCGGCGCCGGCTGGATCGGCGCCGAGGTGGCCACCGCGGCCCGCAACGCCGGGACCGGCGTCGTGGTCCACGAGGCGCGCGACAGGCCGCTGGCCGCGATCTTCCCGCCGGCCGTGGGGCAGGCGATGACCGCCTGGTACGCCGAGGCCGGTGTGGAGCTGAAGTGCTCGGACCCGGTCACCGGCCCGCCGCCGGGCGTGGACCACACGCTGGTGGCGGTCGGGGCGCGCCCGGACACCCGCTGGCTCGGCGAGGCGTTCCACCGGGCCCAGGACGGCTCGCTGCTGGTCTCGGAGTATCTGGAGACGAACGTGCCCGGTGTGTTCGCGGTCGGCGACGTCGCGGCGTACCGCAGCGTGCGCTACGGCGGGCGGCACATCCGCGTCGAGCACTGGGACAACGCGCTGCGCGGGCCGCAGGCCCTGGTGCCGAACGTGCTGGAGGGCGTCGGCGCGGAGCTGCACGACCCGGTGCCGTACTTCTGGAGCGAGCAGTTCGGGCGGATGGTCCAGTACGTCGGACACCACACCTCCGCCGACCGCATGGTGCTGCGCGGAGACCTGAGCACGCCGACGTGGTCGGTGTGCTGGCTGGATCCGCACGCCAGGCTGACGGCGGTGTTGGCGGTCGGGCGACCGCGCGATCTGGCCCAGGGTCGCCGCCTGGTGACCGCCGGAGCCGTGCTCGATGCCGCCCGGGTGGCCGATGCCGGAGCTGCTTTAACGACGGCGGTGCTGTGAAACTCCTGGCATGCTTGGGGGCGTGACTGAGAAGAACGCCGCAGTCGGCACCGCGCACGCCGAGGCCCACCGCGACTCGATCGACCCCGAGACCGACGCCCTGGTGGGCGACTGGCTCACGCTGCCCGACGTCGCCGAGCGCTTCGGCGTGCAGGTGACGCGCGTCCGGCAGCTCCTGCGCGACAACCAGCTGATCGCGGTCCGCCGCGGCGAGAACAACGCCCTGCACGTCCCGGCCGGCTTCATCGTCGAGGACCACTCGGTCAAGGGCCTGACCGGCACCCTGACCCTGCTCAAGGACGCGAAGTTCACCGACGAGGAAGCCCTGCGCTGGCTGTTCACGCCTGACGACTCGCTGCCCGGCACCCCGGTCCAGGCCCTGCGCGAGAACCGCGGCACCGAGGTCCGCCGCCGCGCGCAGGCCGAACTGTGACCTCAGGCGAGGACCTCCGCACCAAGCTGTCCGACGCCCGCCTCTACCTGTGCTGCGACGCCCGGGAGCAGCAAGGCGACCTGCCGCAGTTCCTGGACGCCGTGCTCTCCGGCGGCGTGGACATCGTCCAGCTGCGGCAGAAGGGCATGGAAGCCCGCCAGGAGCTCGCGGCACTCGAGGTGTTCGCCGACGCCTGCCGCCGCCACGGCAAGCTCCTCGCGGTGAACGACCGCGCCGACATCGCCCTCGGCGCCGGCGCGGACATCCTGCACCTCGGCCAGGACGACCTCCCGGTACCCCTGGCGCGCCACATCATCGGCGAGCAGCCGCTCATCGGCCGCTCCTGCCACGCCGAAGCCGAGGTCGACCAAGCCGCGGCGGCACCCGGAGTCGACTACTTCTGCACCGGCCCGGTCTGGCCGACCCCGACCAAACCAGGACGCTTCGCCCCAGGCCTCGGCCTGGTCAAGTACGCCGCACGCCTGGCACCCGAAGGCACACGCCCCTGGTTCGCGATCGGCGGCATCGACACCGCCAACCTCGACGAGGTGCTCACCGCCGGCGCACGCCGGGTCGTGGTGGTGCGGGCACTGACGGAGGCTGCTGATCCGCATGCTGCTGCGGTGGAGTTGAGCGGTAGGTTGCGAGCTTGATTTGTTGGTGTCGGCGTGGCTTATCCGCGCTGACACCAACGGCATCTGATCCATCCCTGATGCATCCCCGATCCACTCTCGGCTGGCTCAGAGCACGTGCCCGAAAGATCACCCAGCGTTAGGCTCCCCTCGTGAGCCCGTCCGCCCCGCCCCGCCGCGTCCAGCCGCTCGTCGTGCTGCTGCTCGCGATATTGCTGGCGTTGGCGGGCTGTGGCGCTTCGTCGGGCAAGAGTTCGAGTTCGAGTGCGTCCTCGTCTTCGTTGCTCAAGCCCGCGGGCATGGCCACCGTCGCCGAGGCGAGCCTGCCCGCCGAGGCGCGCGATGTCATCAAGCGCATCGATGACGGCGGTACCTTCCAGTACCGCCAGGACGGGGTCACCTTCCAGAACCGGGAGCGGCGGCTGCCGTCGGAGCCGAGCGGCTACTACCGCGAGTACACCGTCGTGACGCCTGGGGCGGCCGATCGTGGTGCGCGGCGGCTGATCCTGGGCCACAACGGCGAGCTCTACTACACCCCGGACCACTACCGGTCCTTCCTCTGGGTGGTACGAGGTGGTGTGACATGACGGCGCTGGCCCACGTTTTGGGCGAGACCGGTCCCGGGGTCCACATCTGGAACTCCGATCGTTCGGCGGCTGAGATCCGCGCCGAGGCCGCGGAGATCGGCTGGCGCTGTGTCGTCGTGGACTGCTCCCGGGTCCATGACAAGCCGCAGTTCCTGGAGGAGTGCGAGCGCTCCTACCGGTTCCCCGCCTACTTCGGCCACAACTGGGACGCCCTCGCCGACTGCCTCGCCGACCTGCAGTGGCTGCCGCCGCCGACGCCCGGCAGCGGCGGCGGGATCCTGACCGTCGTCGAGGACAGCAACACCTTCGCCTTCGCCGATCTGGACGCCTACAGCATCGCGTTGGAGGTCTGGGAAGAGGCCGCCGAGGCCTGGCGCCGTATCGGCGTGCCGTTCACCGTATTGCTGCGCCCCGGAGAGTAACCGGAAGCGCGATCCGCAGCAGGGCATCAGGGAGTCAGGAGTCTCTCTGACTCCCTTTTCGCCATGGCGCCACCCGTGCCTCTCGCCGCCTCGCGGCGAACCTTTGCATTCCCTTAGGGATCGCCGGGCGTTCAGACTCTTGACACCCCGTCTGGTCTACACCATTTTGAACTCAGCCCCCGTGGTGTAGACCACTACCCCCACAAGATCCAGGAGTCTTCCCCAAGAGAGGTGTGCTTTGACCAGTGCAAGAACGCGCCTCCGCGCGTTCGCGGCCCTGTTGGCCGCAACCCTGATAGCCGCCACGATGACCATCGCCCTGAGCGCCTCCCGCGCCCGCGCCGACAGCAACCTGGTGGTGAACTCCGGCTTCGAGACCGGAAGCCTGAGCCCGTGGACGTGTGACGGCAGCACCGGAAGCGTGGTGTCCTCCCCGGTCCACAGCGGCAGCCACGCGCTGGCCGGAGCCGCGAACAACTCCGACGACGCGCAGTGCACGCAGACGGTGTCCGTGCAGCCGAATTCGGCGTACACGCTCTCGGCGTACGTCGAGGGCGGCTACGTCTACATCGGCGCCACCGGCTACAGCTCCACGTGGACGCCGTCGGCGACCTCCTTCCAGCAGCTGTCCACCAGCTTCACCACCGGCGCCTCGACCACGAGCGTCCAGATCTACCTGCACGGCTGGTACGGGCAGGGCACGTACTTCGCCGACGACGTCTCGCTTGTCGGACCGGGTGGCCAGACTCAGGTGCCCCCCGTTCCCAGCGGTCTGTCGGTCAGCGGGACGACGTCGAGCTCGGTGTCGCTGGCGTGGAACGCCTCGACCGGAGCCACCGGCTACAACGTCTACCGTGGCGGCGCCAAGATCGCGAGCGTGACCGGTACTTCGTACACGAACACCGGTCTGAGCCCGTCCACCAGTTACAGCTACACCGTCACCGCGACGAACTCTGCAGGGGAGTCGGCGCAGTCCGGAGCTGTCACCGGTACCACCACCGCCGGCGGGACTCAGGTTCCGCCGACGCCCAGCGGTCTGTCGGTCAGCGGGACGACGTCGAGCTCGGTGTCGCTGGCGTGGAACGCCTCCAGCGGAGCCACCGGCTACAACGTCTATCGCGGCGGTTCGAAGATCGCGAGCGTGACCGGTACTTCGTACACGAACACCGGTCTGAGCGCCTCCACCACCTACAGCTACACGGTCTCGGCGACCAACTCGGCCGGCGAGTCCGGGCAGTCCTCCGCGGTGAGCGCCACGACCGCCGGAACCGGCGGCGGGAACGGCTCGCTGCCCAAGCACGTGCTGACCGGCTACTGGCAGGACTTCGTGAACAGCGCCAAGCCGCTGAGCCTGGCGGCCGTGCCCGCCGGCTACAACCTCGTCGCCGTGGCCTTCGCCAACGCCGACCCGAGCCACCCCGGCGGCGTGACGTTCAGCGTCGACTCCGGGCTGTCCTCGGCGCTCGGCGGCTACACCGACGCACAGTTCAAGGCGGACATCGCCACGCTGCACTCGCGCGGCCAGAAGGTGATCGTCTCCGTCGGCGGGCAGAACGGCGCGATCAGCGTCGGCGACTCCACGTCGGCGAACAACTTCGCCACCAGCGTCTACAGCATCATGCAGAGCTACGGCTTCGACGGCGTGGACATCGACCTGGAGAACGGCGTCAACGCCACGTACATGGCGCAGGCGCTGCAGTCGCTGTCCGGAAAGGCCGGCTCGGGGCTGATCATCACCATGGCTCCGCAGACGATCGACATGCAGTCGACCGGCATGGCGTACTTCCAGCTGGCGCTGAACATCAAGAACATCCTCACGATCTCCAACATGCAGTACTACAACTCCGGGTCGATGAACGGCTGCGACCAGGGTGTGTACTCCGAGGGGACCGAGAACTTCATGACCGCCCTGGCCTGCATCCAGCTGCAGGGCGGGCTGCGTCCGGACCAGGTCGGGCTCGGACTGCCGGCCTCCGGCAGCGCGGCCGGCGGCGGCTACGTCTCGCCCTCGCTGGTGAACAACGCGCTGGACTGCCTGGCGGCCAAGACGAGCTGCGGCTCGTTCGTCCCGCCGAGCACCTGGCCGGCCATCCGCGGCGCGATGACCTGGTCGATCAACTGGGACGCGAGCAACGGATACAGCTTCGTGAACACCGTTGCTCCGCACCTCGCGGCGATGCCGTGACAGTCACGCGGTGACAGACGCCGCGAAGGTGAGGCGGTGATGCCGGCTCCTCGGCGCGCGCCGGGTCCGCCGGGCCCGGGACAGCGCCGGCGCTGACGTCCTGAGACAGGGCCGACACTCGGGCGCCGAGCGGGCCACCCGCGGCGGCCGTCGGACTTCGGTCCGGCGGCCGCCGTTCGGCGTCGCGGTTTGCGGTTTGCGGGTCGCGCCTCGCGGCGTCCGGCTCCCGGCGGAAACACTCGTCGAGCCGGACCGTGGTGTCCAGTCAGGGTTCTGCGTTACCGTTGACCGATGTGATCCACGCCGTCGTGAGCCGCGGATGGGTGCCGCTCGGCCTGCGCGCGGTGGTCTGGCTGCCCGGACCCCGGCGGTGGCACCGGTGGGCGGCGCGGCATCCGCGGGCGGCGCAGTCCGCGCGCAGGCGGCTCGTGCGGAGCCGGCGGGTGACACCCGCGGTGTTGCGTGAGCTGTTCTTGAACGTGACCACTGCCGAGTCGGTGCGGATCGACGTCGTGCTGCGCTGCGAGGATTTCGGCGGCGTGGCCCGCGTGGTGCCGGCGGCGGCGGGTGAATGGGGACCGGCTGACTACGCGTGGCCGTTGACGTATGCCAGCGACGCGGTCCTGGTGCAGCACTCGCTGCGCCGCTGTCTGCGTACCAAGGATCGCATGACCCTGAGAAGCGGCTACGCGCGCCTGGCGCGGCTGGCGGGACCTGAAGCGGTGTGGGCGATGGAGCTGGAGTACGTCGGCTCGCTGGAGCTCATGGATCCGGTCGTGCGCAGTTCCATGCAGGCGGGCGATACCGACGTGCTCCTGAAGTGGCTTGATTGATCGGCTCGCTCTAGTCGAACAGGTCCGGGTCGGACGCCACGATCTGGTCCCACAGCGGACGCGCCTGGAACCACCCGGCGAAGTGTCCGCCGATCTGCTCGCGCACCATCAGCGCGGTCTCGCGGTCGATCAGCTTGGGCGTGCCGGCCGCCATCGCCAGCAGCTGCGCCTGGCACGAGCGCTCCATCGTCACGAACCACCACACCGCCTCGGCGACCGACTCGCCGACCGTGATCAGGCCGTGGTTCTGCAGGATCGCGGCCTTGTACCCGCCCAGCGCCGCGCCGATGCGCTTGCCCTCCTCGACGTCGCTGGCGACCCCGCCGTAGCCGGCGTACAGGCCGTGGTCCTCGAAGAAGGCGCACGCGTCCTGCGTGATCGGGTCCAGCGGGACGCCCAGGGAGGCGAAAGCCTTGCCGTGCAAGGAGTGCGAGTGCGCGGCGGCGATCACGTCGGGGCGCGCGCGGTGCACCTCGGCGTGGATGACGAACGCCGCGCGGTTGACGTGGAAACGGCCTTCCAGGACGGTGCCCTCGTGGTCGCAGCGGATCAGGTCCGAGGCCTTGATCTGGCTGAAGGACTGCCCGAAACCGTTGACCCAGAAGGTGTCCGGGAACTCCGGGTCGCGCACCGTGATGTGCCCGGCCACGCCCTCGGAGAAGCCGAACCTGCCGAAGATCCGGAAGCCCGCGGCCAGCTGCTCCTTGCGGTACTGCCGCTCCGCCGCGACGTTGTCGAAGGTCGGCGGCACCGGGAAGTAGAGCTCCTGCGCGACGTTCCCGACAGCCTGCTCGACCTGCTGGACGTCCGGTTCGGTGGTGGTCATGGCAGCCCTTCCGGTGATCGGATACATTTCCGTATCGGATGCGTTCCGGTATCGTTGCCCCCGTCCGGAGGAGGTGTCAAGAGCCGTGCCCAAGGGGACGACGAAGCGCCGGCCGCAGACGCTGGCCAAGCTGCTCGACGCGGCGCTGGAAGCGTTCGCCGAGAACGGTTTCGGCGGCACGCGCATCGAGGACGTCTGCGAACGCGCCGGCTACACGCGCGGCGCCTTCTACTCGAACTTCGCGAGTAAAGAAGAACTCTTCTTCGCCCTCTTCGACCGACACGCCGAGCGGGTCCTGGAGCGCTTCGAGAAGCAGGCGGCAGCCCTCGGCACAGGCCCGGTGACACTGGAGGCCATCGCCGCGGCGCTCGCGGACTTCGACGACGCCGAGCGAACGTGGTACCTGGTCACGACCGAGTTCACCCTGTCCGCGATCCGCGATCCCGAGGCGGCGCAACGCCTCGCCGAGCACGACGCCGGACTGCGCGCCGAGGCGGTACGGCTGCTGGGGGAGCTGCTGACACGCGCCGGGATGCGCCTGCGGAACGGCGTCGAGCTGGAGTCGTTGGTCAGGATGCTGATCGCGATCCGCGAGGGCGCGCTGGCGCAGAGCTATGTGGAGCCGGGGGAGCTGCCTCCGGGGACGTTGGAGCGGTTGTTCCTGCCGGCTTTGTTGGGCGCGGTGACCGAGGCAGCGTGAGCCTGTAGCCGAGGTGCGCTAAGCGGCGTGGCTGATCACCAGAGGTCGCCCGATCAGCGAGTCCAGACCGCCGCCGCCCGTGCGCACGGCTTGGACACCGCGATGCTCGACGCCGCGCTAGAGTTTGAGCGATCGCTTAAACGGGAGGCGGCGCAGGATGAAGATCGTGATCCCCGGCGGGTCCGGGCACGTCGGTGCGGTGGCGGAGCGGGCGTTCACGGCGGCCGGGCACTCGGTCGTGGTGCTCAGCCGGAATCCGCGGCGGGCGAACGAGGTGCGCTGGGACGGCCGGACGCTCGGGGCGTGGGCGGCGGAACTCGACGGGTGCGACGTCGTGCTGAACCTGGCGGGGCGCAGTGTCAGTTGCCGCTACACCCCGGCGAACCTTCGCCAGATGATGGACTCGCGGGTGCTGTCGACCCGGGTGGTCGGCGAGGCGATCGCCCGCGCCGAGCGTCCGCCCCGGGTGTGGCTCCAGGCGAGCACGGCGACGATCTACGCGCACACCTTCGGCGCGGCGAACGACGAAGGCGGCGTCATCGGCGGCGGCGAGGCCGGGGTGCCGGCGTATTGGGCGTACAGCGTCGAGATCGCGAAGAACTGGGAGCGCGAACAGGCCGACGCCGACGCCCCGGACACCCGCAAGGTGGCGCTGCGCTCGGCGATGGTGATGGGCCCGGAGCGCGGCGGGATCTTCGACTACCTCGCGTGGCTGGCCCGCCTCGGCCTCGGCGGCGCGGTCGCGGGCGGAGGCCAGTACGTGTCCTGGATCCACGACCGCGACTTCACCGCCGCCCTCGAGTTCCTCATCACCCGCACCGACCTCGAAGGACCGGTCAACCTCGCCGCCCCGAACCCGCTGCCCCAGCGCGCCTTCATGCGCACCCTGCGCCGCGCGTGGGGCATGCCGCTCGGTCTGCCCGCGACCCGCGCCATGGCCGCGATCGGAGCCTTCGCGCTCCGGTCGGACACCGAGCTGCTTCTCAAGAGCCGCCGTGTGATTCCCGGACGCCTGTCCGACGCCGGATTCCGCTTCGCCTATGAGGATTGGGACGACGCGGCGCGGGATTTGGTGCGGCGGGTGCGGGCCGGCCGGAACCTCTGACGATGCGCACTCAGGAGTACCGGCCTCGGCTCAGGGTGCTGCGGTGCGGTGCGGTGCGGCGTTATGGCGATCTCATAGGTGAGTGCGTTCAAAGTTCGGCGCGCCCCGCTACACCTCCATCGCCGCCGACCACACCACCACCAGCGCGTCCTTCTCCCCGAACCGCACCAGATGCCGCGCCACCACTGTCTCGACCGCCGCGAGCCGTTCGTCGTCCTGGGCGCGCGCTGTCAGGCGCAGCATTCCGGGTTCGGCGCTCAGGGCGCAGTTGCCGGAGCTGAAGATCAGTGCGCCGCTGTGGCCGTCCTCGGACTGCTCGGCGTCCACCTCGCGGCCGAGGTGCGAGACCAGCTGCTTCAGGTAGCGCTCGGGGCGGTCGGTGGTGACGGTCGCGACTGATTCGATCATGGGGCGATTATCCGCCGCGCCGGGTCCGCGGACGCGCTCGTTCATCCCCGGGCCCGGCGTGTTCACTCGGTCTTCTTATTCTGCGGCCACTTATTCAGCGGTCTCGTCTTCGGCGCCCTCGGTCGCAGCCGTCGCCGCAGCCGCCGCCCGGTCCCCGGCCGACCGCCGCCGCAGGGCGGGCTGGCTCAGCGCCGGCGGCAGCCACCCGCCGCCCTCCGCCGTCCACGCCAGGTCCGTGCCGGGCGGCACGATCTCGTCGATGCGGTCCAGCGCCTCGTCGTCGAGGACCAGGTCCTGGCCGGCGAGGGAGGATTCGAGCTGCTCCATGGTGCGCGGGCCGATGATCACCGAGGTGACGCCGGGGTGCGCGAGCGGGAAGGCGGTCGCCAGCTGCGGCAGCGAGACGCCGAGGTCGTCGGCGAGCTTGACCAGCTTCTCCACCGCGTCGTACTTCGCGGCGTTGGCCGGCAGAGACGGGTCGAAGCGGTCCGCGCGCAGGGCCGCGCGTCCGGCGGTGAAGTCCACCTCGGTGCCGCGGCGGTACTTGCCGCTCAGGAAGCCCCAGGCCAGCGGGCTCCAGGTGAGGACGCCCATGTTCAGGCGCTGCGCGGTCGGCAGGACCGAGCGCTCGATCTCGCGGGCCAGGATCGAGTACGGCGGCTGCTCGGTGCGGAACTTCATCAGGCCGCGGCGCTCGGCGACGTGCCAGGCCTCGACGGTCTGCTCGGCCGGGAACGTGGAGCTGCCGAAGGACCGGATTTTGCCGGCGCGGACCAGGTCGGTCAGGACGCCGAGGGTCTCCTCGACGTCCGTCTTCGGGTCCGGGCGGTGGATCTGGTACAGGTCGATCCAGTCCGTCCGCAGGCGGCGCAGGCTGTCCTCGACGGCGCGGGTGATGTAGCGCCGGGAGTTGCCGCCGTGGTTGAGCTTGTCGTCCAGGGAGAAGTGGACCTTGGTGGCCAGTACGATGTCGTCGCGCCGGCCCTGCAAAGCCTTGCCGACGATCTCCTCGGACTCCCCGGTGGAGTACATGTCGGCGGTGTCGACGAAGTTGATCCCGGCGTCCAGGGCGCGGTGGATGATCCGCTCGCCGTCGGCGTGGTCGGGGTTGCCGATCTTGCCGAACATCATGGTGCCGAGGGCGTAGGTGCTCACTTCGATGCCGGTGGCACCGAGAACGCGGTAGTTCATCGTCATGCCGGCGACGCTACGACCTGGAGTCGACTCCAGGTCAAGGCCTAAGCCTTCACCGCGCTCCCGCTCAGCCACTGGTTCCAGCTCTCCATCCAGTCGCCGTACCCGTTGCCGGGCGCGACCGTCTTCGGGGAGTTCACCACCTGCACCAGGTCCCCGGGCAGGGTGTTCTGGAACAGCCACGCGGCGCGGTCGTTCGACAGCCCGACGCAGCCGTGGCTGACGTTCGCATAACCCTGCGATCCGACCGACCACGGGGCGGCGTGGATGTACGTGCCCGAATACGTCAGGTGGATCGCCCACCGGACGTCCGGGATGTCGTAGGCGTCGCCGAAGCCGACCGACCGCGACGTCATGTGGACCGAGGAGGACTTGTCGATGACCGCCATGGTCCCGCCCCAGGTGTCGTCGCCCGGCTTGCCGCCGGTGACCGGCAGGGTGCGGACCGGCTTGTCGTTGTCATAGACCGTCATCTGGTGCTTGGACAGGTCCACCAGCGACATCTGCTTGCGGCCGACGTTGAAGGCGAAGGAGGTGTCGGTCCCGCCGTACTGCCCGGATCCGGCCGGCACGCCGTCCAGGTTCAGCGACACCCGGACCTTGGTGCCCGGCTGCCAGTAGCTCTCCGGACGCCAGTCCAGCCGGGCGTCGGACAGCCAGCTCCAGTGTCCGGACTGCGGCGGATCGGTCTGCACGACCAGCGCCTTCTCCACCGCCGCGCGGTCGGTCACCGGGTGCGTGAACTGCACCAGGATCGGCATGCCGACGCCGACCAGGTCGCCGTCCTGCGGCTCGGTGGTCTGGAACTTCAGCTGGCTGTCGGCCGAGGGCGCGAAGGTGGTGAACGACGAGCTGCGGGTCACCTGCGCGCCGTCGGCGGCCACACCGGTCGCCGTGAGCGTGTAGCGGGTGCGGGTCCGCAGGTGGTCGTCCGCGGTCCACACCGTGCCCTGGGGGTTCAGCGACCCCGGCACGGTGCTGCCGTCGGGGGAGGCCAGCGTGACCGAGGCGAGCTGCTCCCCGGACTGGGCCGTGACGCTCACCGGCACCTCGGTGTGGATGCCGGTGGCGCCGTCGGTCGGCACGCTGGTCAGCGGAATCGGTGTGGCCACCGGCTGCACGGTGGCGTTCGCGGTGCCCGGCACGGCGGCCGAGCCGAGGGCGCCGCCGATCAGCGTGGCGACGGCGGCGACGCCGAGGGTCCGGCGAGGGTGGCGCGGGGTCCCGGTGCGCACTCTGGTCTTCCTCAGGTTCGTGGCGGATGAGCGGTGCATACTGATACATGTGCGCCGCTTCCTCCTCATATATGCCGATCGATGAGCCGAACGGCGGAAGGCACACCGAGTTGTCCCTCAGAAGTTTGAACAGCCCGCGCGCATCCATCGCCGTGACCGGCGGCGGTGGGAGCCACGCGGGACCGGGTGGTTTCATTCCAGGGTGAGTGAAGCACTGCCCTGGACTCCCGAACTGGCCGCCACGGACCGCGACAAGGTCTGGCATCCCTACGCCCCGATGCCCTCCGTGGTAGAGCCCTTCCCGGTCGTCTCCGCCGACGGCGTCCGCATCCGCCTGGCCGACGGCCGCGAACTCCTCGACGGAATGGCCTCCTGGTGGTCGGCGATCCACGGCTACCGCCACCCGGCGCTGGACCAAGCCGTCCGCGATCAGCTGGACTCCATGGCGCACGTGATGTTCGGCGGTCTCACCCACGCCCCGGGCGTCCGGCTCGCCGAGCGCCTGACCGAGCTGGCGCCGGCCGGTCTGGAGCACGTGTTCTTCGCCGACTCCGGCTCGGTCTCAGTCGAGGTCGCCATCAAGATGTGCCTGCAGTACCAGCGCTCGCAGGGGCACACCTCCCGCACCCGCCTGATGACCGTCCGGGGCGGCTACCACGGCGACACCTTCGGCGCGATGGCCGTCACCGACCCGGCCGGCAGCATGCACCAACTGTGGGCCGACGTCCTGCCCGAGCACGTCTTCGCCGACCGCCCGCCGACGGTGCTCACCGAGGAGTACGCCGCGCACCTGGCGCAGCTCGCGGCTCAGCACGCCGACTCACTCGCCGCGATCATCGTCGAGCCGGTCGTCCAGGGCGCCGGCGGCATGCACTTCTACGACCCCGAAGTCCTGAAGCTGCTGCGCGGCATCTGCGACGAACACGGACTGCTGCTGGTCTTCGACGAGATCGCCACCGGCTTCGGCCGCACCGGCGAGCTGTTCGCCGCCGACCACGCCGGCGTCAGCCCGGACATCATGACCGTCGGGAAGGCACTGACCGGCGGCTACATGACGCTGGCCGCGGTCCTGTGCACCACCCGGGTCGCGCACGGGATCTCCAGCGGCGAGGCTCCGGTCCTGATGCACGGGCCCACGTTCATGGCGAACCCGCTGGCCTGCGCCGTCGCCTACGCCTCGACCGGGCTGCTGCTGGACGGTGCGTGGCGCACGCAGGTCGCCGGCATCGAGAAGCTGCTCACCACGCACCTGGAACCCGCGCGCGAACTGCCCGGCGTCGCCGACGTGCGCGTGCTGGGCGCGATCGGTGTCATCGAGATGCGGCAGCCGACCGACATGCGCACCGCGACCAAGGCCGCGATGGACCAGGGGGTCTGGATCCGGCCGTTCGGGACGCTGCTGTACGTGATGCCGCCGTATGTGACGCCGGAGGAAGACGTCGAGCGCATCGCCGCGGCTTTGGTGGCCGCGGCGCGGGCTTCGGCGCCGGCTTCAGAGCGGTGACCTAGATCCCGCCTAGATCCCGCCCTTGATCATCGCGCCGCCGTCGACCACCAGGACCTCGCCGGTGATCCAGGAGGCGAGGTCGCTGGCCAGGAACAGGGCGGCGTTGGCGATGTCCTGGGGTTCGCCGAGGCGCTCCAGGGCCCAGGGGTACTTGGCGTCGGGCTCGGCGCCTTCCCACAGCATGCGGGCGAATTCTGTTTTCACCAGGCCGGGGGCAATGGCGTTGACGCGGACTGCCGGGGCGAGTTCGCCGGCGAGGTGCTTGGTCTGGTGGATCAGGGCTGCCTTGGTGGTGCCGTAGACGCCGAGGGGGTCGTTGAACTGCAGGCCGCTGACCGAGGACAGGTTGATCACGCAGCCGCCGGGGTGGGTGCTTTCGGGGTTCATCGCCTGGCGCCAGGCTTCCTGGGTCCAGATGAGAGGGCCGCGCAGGTTCACCTCGACGGTCTTGTCGAAGCGGGGCGGGTCCACGTCGATGACGTTGCCGAAGTGGGGGTTGGTGGCGGCGTTGTTGACCAGGATGTCGAGGGTGCCGAAGGTCTCCACGGCGAACTGGACGCAGTCGTGGGCGGCCTGCGGGTCGCCGGCGTGGGCGGCGAAGGGGACGATCTGGGCGTCGGGTACCTCGGCGCGGATCTCTTCGGCGGCGCGCTGCAGGCCGTCGATTTTGCGGGAGCTGATCACCACCTGGGCGCCGCAGGCCGCGTAGGTGGCCGCGATGGCCTGGCCGATGCCGCGGGAACCGCCGGTCACCAGGGCGACCTTGCCGTCGAGTCGGATGTCCACGTGCGCTGCTCCTTCGTGCTGGCGGCGGGCCGCGCACCGGGATCCGCGCGCCGGCCGCCGTGCCGCAATCTTCGCTCTTTCGCGAGGGAACGATAGGCCATACCTTTCGAAGGGTGACAGACCCCGCCGCGCCCGCCTCGGCCGGGCTCGACCCGGCCGCCGTCGCTGCCTTCCTGGCAGCCGTCCCGCAGGTGGGAGCCAAGCCTCCGCTGACCGCCGAGCTGATCGCCGGCGGTCTTTCCAATCTCACCTACGAACTGCGCGACGCCGGCGGGCAGGCGTGGGTCCTGCGCCGCCCGCCGCTGGGGCACGTGCTGCCCACGGCGCACGACATGCGGCGGGAGTACCGCGTGATCTCCGCGCTGGCCGGGACCGTGCCGGTGGCGCGCGCGTACGTGCTGTGCGAGGACCCGGACGTGATCGGCGCGCCGTTCTACCTGATGGAGAAGGTCGAAGGCGTGGTGCTGCGCACGCGGGCGCAGTGCGCGGCGCTCAGCGTGGCGCAGCGGCGCTCGGTGGGGGAGAGCCTGGTCGACGTGCTCGCCGCCTTGCACCGGGTGGATCCGGGGCAGGTCGGACTGGCCGATTTCGGGCGCCCGGAAGGGTATCTGCACCGGCAGCTGGACCGCTGGGACCGGCAGTACGCGGCGTCGCAGAGCCGTGAGATCAGGGGTCTGTTCGAGCTCGGCGACGGGCTGCGCGCCGCCGTTCCGGTGACTCAGCGCTCGACGATCCTGCACGGCGACTACCGGCTGGACAACGTGATGATGCGGCTGCCGGAGGGCGGGCAGACCGCGGTCGCGGCGGTCTTCGACTGGGAGATGTCCACCCTCGGCGACCCGCTGGCCGACCTCGGTCTGCTGCTCACCTACTGGGAGGATCCGGGCCATCCCTCCAAGGACATCCTGGCCGCGGCCGGCGGCGGCCTGACCAACCACGAGGGCTTCCCCGGCAGCCGGGAGATCGTGGAGCGGTACCAGAACGCGACCGGACTGATCGTCGACGACCTCGACTGGTACATCGCCTTCAGCCACTACAAGCTCGCCGTCATCCTGGAGGGCATCCACTACCGGCACGAGCGCGGCCTGACCCTCGGCGAGGGCTTCGAGCGCGCCGGGACGGCGGTGCCGGCGCTGGTGGAGGCCGGACGGCGCTATCTGGACCGGACCCGCTAGCCGGGCGAAGCGAGAAGAAGCGGAGGAGCCCGGAGCCCGACCGGGCCCCTCCGCTTGTGGGGCAGTTCAGCGTATTGGGTCTACCGGCCCTTCGTCACGCTCAGTTGACGAAGACCGCCTTGTTGCTCTGCGTGCTGTCCTGCACCGGGCCCACGCCGCCCTTGAACGTGCCGCTGGTCGGGCACAGTCCGGAGCCGCTGATCAGGTTCACGTTCTGGGTGGCGAAGGCGATGGAGTTGTTGGTGTTGGACAGGCTGCCGTCGATCTCGGTGACCGAGCCGGTGGTGCCGTAGTCGCAGGTGACGTTGCCCAGGAAGGAGGCCAGCGTGACCTTCTCGTCCAGGCCGGTGACCTTCAGCTTCGGGCTGGTGCCGTCCACCACGTTGCCGGTGGCCGCGCCGTTGATCTCCACGCTCACCACGCTGAACGTGCCGCTGACCGTGGTGGTGCAGTGCGCCGGGTCGGCGTGCAGCTGGGTGATGGACTCCACGGCGTTGCCGGTGCCCTTGTTCGGGTTGGAGGTCACCTTGGCGGAGAACTGCCCGCTGCTGCAGTCGATGACGCCGCTGCTGGTGGTGAAGACGAAGTCGCTGTTGATGGCGCCCTTGAGGACGTCGTTGACGTTGACGTTCGTGCCGCCGACGGCGGTGACGGTCAGCACGCCCCCGGTGGAGGCGCCGGCCTGGCCGGCGGCGCCGAGCACGAGGCCTGCGGCGGCCAGAGCGGTCAGGGCGAGGGTACGGGTGCGCATGGCGTACTCACTTTCGTGTGGCGTTGATGGCGTTGATCAGGTCGCTGTCGCTGGGGTCGACGGCGAGGGCGGTGGTGACGCCGGACAGCGTGATCGCGTTGTGCCCGGCCGCCGAGGGCAGGCCGAACAGCAGGTTCACGATCCAGTCCGCGCTGTCGAACAGGCCGCAGCCGTGGGCGCCGGGCACCGGCAGGGCGTTGTCGTTCAAGGTGGCGCCGCCGAACCCGACGATGGTCGGGTTGAAGCCATTGGGGTCCCGGGCGATCGAGATCGTTCCGGTGCTGCCCTTGACCGGCTGGTTCGGCGCCGGCGGGTTCGTGGTCCCGGCGGTCGGGCTCAGGACGATCGGCGCGCTGTCGGAGCCGACGTAGCAGTTCAGCCCGAGGAACGCGTTGAGCAGGTGCATCTTGATCGGCAGCCGGAACAGCGGGTAGTCCTCCCCGGCGGACAGCGGGGCGAAGTTCGTGATTGGTCCGGCGGGCTCGATGAGCACGATGGCGCTGGTGACTCCGGGCCAGAAGTTGGACAGGCCCGGGATCGGCACGTCCAGCGGCGAGGACTTCAGCTCCTTGCCGTCGGTCGGGCTCACGGTGGAGAACAGCTCGGCCGTGCTCTCGTCCGGGAAGGTGACGGTCGGACCGCCCTTGGCCCAGGTGACGCCGAACGAGACGGTCATCGGTGAGGTGAAGTTCACCTGTGTGGAACCCACGGTGAACCCGCCGCCGGCGATCGTCGCCACCGTGCAGCCGACGACGGCCTGGTTCGGGTCCCGCATCTGGGCGCTGGAAGTGGGGCACGTGCCCATGCCCGTGTACGGACCCGAGGGCTGCGCGGCCGCCGAAGCCGGCGAGGCGGCCACCGCCACCAGGGCGAAAGCGGCCGCGACCGCGGAGAGTGTACGTTTTCTGAACCGGTGGAACAGGGCGGGGAAAGCCATGTTCACGCTCCCTCGTCAGCGGGGATGTCAGTTGAGCGGGGACTGCGTCGACGGTGACGCCGGTGAAGACTGCGAGATCGAAGAACGCGTTGTTCGTGATCGACTACGGGTAACCATCTGATACCGGCCAGTAACAAAACCCGTGGGAGTTGTAACTCCGCGAGGTTCGCCAGTCAAGCCCCCGGGGGAGAAGATGCCTGTTTCACCCGTTCTGGTCCCATTGCCCGGCGCGCGGTCGCCGCGCGATCCGCAGCGGGCGATCAAACGCGGCCCGAGCCGCGTGCCCCGCGAGCAGGTGGCCGCCACCCAGCGCGACCGGCTGTACGACGGCCTGGTGCGCACGGTCGCCGAACGCGGCTACGCCAACGCCTCGGTCAGCGACATCTGCCGGGTCTCCGGCGTCACGCGGCCGGCGTTCTACGAGCACTTCGAAAGCAAGCAGGGCGCGTTCCTGGCCGCCTACCGGCACGGCACGGACGTGCTGTTCGCCATGCTGCGGCACGCTTTCCTGGAGGAGACCGACGCCGCCGACGGCGACGCGCTGTGTCCGCTGCCGGAGTCCGCGGCGGAGGTGCAGACCTGGACCCGCGCCACCTGCGCGGTGCTGGCGGTGCTGCTGGACGTGCTCGCCAGCGTCCCGGCCTTCGCCACGGCGGCGATCGTGGAGATCGACGCGGTCGGACCGGAGGGACGCCAGGCGCGCTCGGAGCAGCTGCGCGACTTCGAGGCCTTCTTCGCCCTGGCGCCGGCGACCCCGGACGGCGTGGACCGCGGGGAGGTGGTGAACTCCGTCGTGGCCGGCGCCTACGGCACGCTGTACCGCCACATAGCCGCCGGGCGCGCCGCGGAGCTTCCGCACCTGTTGCCCGCCTTGGTGTATTTCGTCGTCGCGCCCTTCGCCGGGCCCGAGATCGCCGCGAAGGCCTCGCACGCCGCGCTGGCAGATCATCCCCGATCGGTCGCACCCTGTGTCCCGGCGCAGGCCGAGACCGGTGTCGGCACGGAGTGAATCAGTGCCCGAACGGTTGACCGATTCAAAACCCTGAGAGTATGTTACCCGTCAGTCACCTCCGGGGTGACTCATGTCACATTCCAGCGGTGCCGGCGTGTGCTCCATCTCCTCCAGGCGGTTTCGCCGACACCATCTGCGCCTGGCAACAGGAACGGAAAGGAGCCGAATGGCGACGAAACCCAAAGCCGAAGGCAAGGTCCGCTACCGCCGCGCGGCGATACCCGGGATGGCCGCGCTGGCCGCCACGGGTGCGCTGGTGGTCCTCACCGCGCAAGGCGCCCTGGGCGTGCAGTTCGCGATCTCCGGCATGCCGTTCGTGGTGACCGCGGACCACCTGACCGGGACGAACTTCCAGCAGTTCGGCGACCTGGACTCCGGCCTGAGCGGCAACCCCTGGCTGAAGAGCTCTAACGGCCAGGCGGTGGTCATGACCTCGGTGATCGGCGACGCGAAGGTCTACAACCTGTGCCAGAGCGTGAACCTGGTCGGGGTCAACCTGGTCATCCGCGCCGGGACCGGCGCCACTCCGGTGCACGCCACCAACCTGGTCCTGGACTCCACGGACCTGACCGGCGACGCGACCTTCAACAACATCCAGATCGGCCGGGACGCCAGCGATCTGACCCAGGTGCCCAGCATCAAGGGGCACGCCTACACCTTCTCCCAGCAGGCTGACTCGGTCGACATCAAGAACGTCCGGCAGGACAACTACGCGTCCACCGCCTCGACGTTCTCGCTGCCCAACCTCAGCATGAGCTTCCAGAGCAAGGGCTGCTGAGCGGTGTCCGAGCACGAAGAAGGCGCGCCCCTGTCCTTCCCGGAGGCTCCGGCCTCCGAGCAGGGCGGCGGGGCGCGCCGTGCCTTCCGGCACTGGCGCCGTACCCGGCCCTTCTGGGGCGGGCTGCTGGTGGCGCTGGGCGGCGGGGAGATGCTCGCGCTGTACCACACGGCCATGAAGGTCAGCATCCACATGGGCCTGTACGGCCTGGCCGGCTACGCGGTCCCGGTCCTGCTGGTGGTCCTCGGCTTGTGCCTGATCTTCGACCCGATGCACCGCGTCTTCTACTCGGTGCTGTCTTTGCTGTTCGCGGTCGCCAGCTGGATGACCAGCAACCTCGGCGGCTTCCTGATCGGGATGCTGCTGGCCATGACTGGCGCCTCGCTGGCGTTCGGCTGGACCGAGACGCCGGAGCCCGAGCCGGAGCCGGCGCAGGAGCGGGAGACCGAGTCCGAAGGTCTGCCGATCTCCTGACGCCCGCACGGTCCGCGCCGCCGGACGGGGCGGCGGCGCGGCGGGGCACGGCGGGGCAGGGCGCGGCAGGGTACGGACAGGCGCGGCGGGACGAAGCGGGGTCCGGGGTTATCAGAGCCCTCAATAAGGCCCGGAAACCTCAGAACCCTCAATTACCCGCAAAGCCTGGGAAATCCTCAAAACCACGGCGCGAAGCGCCCCGGCGCGAACCGGTTCTCCGGATCGAAGTTCCCCTTCACCCGCCGCATCACCTCGACGCTGCCCGGCGCGCGTCCCCAGGACTCGACCATCGCGTCCACCCCCGGGCGGCGGCGGCGCAGCATCACGAAGCCGCCGACGGCCTCGACCGAGCCGCGCCAGTTCTTCACCACCTCAGCGTGCGCCTTGGCGTCGGCGCCGGTGACCCGGACCGTGTACGCGCCGGTGGCCGGGCTGCACGTGAGCAGCGCCTTGACCCCGGCGAACTCGGCGAACATCGACAGCGCGCGGACCAGCCCGGGGTCGATCCCGGGGCGGGTGGCGGCGCGCAGCACGGTGTCTCCGGGTTCTGCGACGACCCGCGCCGCGTGCGACTCCCAAAAGCTGTGCGCCTCGCCGGCGTCGAGTTCGGCCAGGCTGCCGGTGAGCATCGAGCGCGCGGAGGCGGCCCGCGCCGCCGCGCCGTCGGCGGTTCCGTCGAACCGCACCGCCAGCACCTGCTCGGGCTCGCACCACTCCACGGCCGTCGGCTCGATCGCCGAGCGGGTCAGGGCCCAGGTGAGCTGTTGCGCCGCCGCGGTGTCCACGTCGCGCACCATCACCGTGCGCGAGGTCTGCGGCAGCGGGTGCACGCGCAGGACGAGTTCGGCGACGACGCCGAGCGTGCCCAGCGAGCCGTGGCACAGCTTCGCCAGGTCATAGCCCGCGACGTTCTTGATGACGTGTCCGCCGCTCTTGGCGATCGCGCCGTCCGGGAACACCATCGTCGCGCCTATCACCAGCTCCCGCAGCGAGCCGTAGGCCAGCCGCCGGGGTCCGGCGTCGCCGGTGGCCAGCAGCCCGCCGATGGTCGCCTCGGAGCGCGCCGGGTCATACGGCAGCCACTGCCCGTGCTCGGCCAGCTCGGCCTGCAGCACGTCCAGCCGGATCCCGCCCTGGACGTGCACGGTCATGTCGGCGGGCCGGTGGTCCAGGACGCGGTCCATGCCGGCCAGCGACACCGTCGTGCGCGCGTCGCGTACCGGGGCGCCCCAGGTGGTCGCGGTACCGGTGCCGCGGATGAGGACGGCGCCGACCGTGGAGACGGCGTCGCGCAGATCCTTCACCGTCGTCGGGGTGATCGAGCGCGGCGCCGGCGCGGCGGCGGCGTCCCCGCCGGAGCCGTTCCCGGGCGCGGAGTCGCTGGGGCTGGGGTCGAAGGAGGGTCCTACCATCGTTGGATCTTTCCGGTCTCTTCCAGCGGGTGCGGCTGATACGCCCCGCCCCGGGCCTCGCCGCACAGCGCGGGAGTCGGGAACACTTTTCCGGGGTTGCACAGCCCTGACGGGTCGAACGCGGCGCGCAGGCGGTCCATGGCCGCCAGGTCCGCGGGGGAGAACATCTTGGGCATCGAGCACGCCTTGTCCACGCCGATGCCGTGCTCGCCGGACAGCGAGCCGCCGAGCGCGACACACAGCTCGGCGATCGCGGCGGCGAGGGCCTCGGCGGCCGGCGCCTCGCCGTCGGCTTCGCGGTACAGGACCAGCGGATGCAGGTTGCCGTCGCCGGCGTGGAAGACATTGGCGACACGCAACCCCGCAGCCGCCGACAGGTCCGCGATCCCGGCGAGCGCCTCGGCCAGCCGGGTCCGCGGCACGACGCCGTCCTGCAGGAGGAACTCCGGCGACAGGCGCCCCATCGCGGCGAACGCCGCCTTGCGCCCGGCCCAGATCGCGGCGCGTTCGGCGTCGTCAGCGGCGATGCGCAGCCGGGTGCAGGCGTTCTGCGAACACAGGGTGCTGACTTTCTCGAACAGCTCCGCGCACTGCTCGGCGGGCCCGTCCAGCTCGATGATCAGCGAGGCGGCGGCCTCGCGGTCATAGCCGGCGTGCACCGCGTCCTCACAGGCCCGGATCGCCAGGTTGTCCATCATCTCGATGGCCGCCGGCACGATCCCGGCGGCGATGACCGCGCTGACCGTGTCGCAGGCCGAGGGCACGTCCGGGAAGTCGGCGACCAGCGTGCGGACCGCCTCGGGCTTGCGCAGCAGCCGGACCGCGATCCGGGTGGCGACGCCGCATGTTCCCTCGGAGCCGACGAACACGCCGCGCAGGTCATAGCCCGGCGCGTCATAGCAGGGTGCTTCGATGTCGTCGGAGCCCAGGACCGCCGTGCTGCCGTCGGGGAGCACGGCCTCGACGGCCAGGACGTGGTGCGAGGTGAAGCCGTACTTCAGGCAGTGCGCGCCGCCGGAGTTCTCCGCGACGTTGCCGCCGATCGTGCAGACCACCTGGGAGGAGGGGTCCGGGGCGTAGTAGAGCCCGTATTCACTGACCGCGGCGCTGATGGACAGGTTGGTCGCGCCCGGCTCCACGATCGCGACCTGCCGGTCGGCGTCCACATCAAGTATCCGGTTGAGCTTCGCCAGCGCTATGACGACGCCCGATTCGGTCGGCAGCGCCCCGCCGGACAGCCCGGTCCCGGCGCCGCGGGCGACGTAGGGGACCCCGTGGCGCAGGCACGCGCGCACGATCGGCGCCACCTGCGAGCGGTCGGCCGGCAGCAGCACCAGGCCGGGCAGCACGCGGTGCGCGGTGAGCGCGTCGGTCTCGTACGCCCGCCGCTCGGCCTCGCCGGCCAGGACGCGCAGCGTGGGGCCGCATTCGGCCCTCACGTCCCGCAGGACCGCGCCGAGTGCCTGCCGCCGGTCGGTGCGCTCTTGTCGATCCACGCCGCCGTGCCCCCTTCCCGTATCTCGCCCCCGCCGATATCCCTCACAGATTAGTCGCCAGATCACCATCGATCTTATGAGTGGATCATCACAGATTTCCGGTGCGGGCCACCTCGGATTTTAGAAGTGATCACCACCTGGCACCACCGCGCGCCACCCGGGCGGGACCTCGCGGCGGGGGCGGGCGCGGGTGGACACCCGTGCCCCGATCATGTATGTGTTCTGATAATCACCGGCCCGGCACGGCTTCCGCTCCAAGTCGCTTTTGCCTTTGCGCACAAAGGAAAATGGCTCGTTCCGACGATCCATCTTGAGACCAGAGAGGTCAGCCCGCGCCAATGACACTGACTGCCCCCCGCCCGCGCCTGGCACCCACGCGCGACCGGGGAACCGTCGCCGTCCTGCTGTTCCGGGACGCTCCCCTGTTCGAATCCTCGATACCGATCTCGGTGTTCGGCGTCGACCGGCGCGTCATGGGCCTGCCGTACTACCGGTTGCTGGTGTGCGCCGGCGAGGCCGGACCGCTGGCCACGACCGGCTCCCTGCGCGTCTCGACCCCGTTCGGGCTCTCCGGCGCCGACCAGGCCGGCACCGTGATCGTGCCGGCCTGGCGGGCGCCGGGAGAGCGTCCCCCGGAACCGGCGCTGGCCGCGGTACGCAAGGCCCACAAGGAGGGCGCGCGGCTGGCCGCGTTCGACTCTGGGGTCTTCGTGCTGGCCGCGGCCGGCGTCCTCGACGGCCGCGGGGCCACCACGCACTGGATGTACGCGCCGGCCCTGGCCCGCCATCACCGCCGGGTGAAGGTGGACGCCCGCTCGATGCAGATCGACCACGGCGACGTGGTCACCGGCGCCGGCGCCGCCGCCGGCCTGGATCTGTGTCTGTACCTGGTCCGCACCGACCACGGCGCGGAGGCGGCCAGCGCGCTGGCCCGCCGCCTGGTCGTGGGACCGGGCCGGCGCAGCGGCCAGGCCGCCTACTTCGACCGCCACCTGCCCAGCGAACTCGGCGCCGGCACGCCGATCGGCGACGCCATGTCCTGGGCCCTGGACCACCTGGCCGAACCCTTCGACGTCGACGAGTTCGCCAAGCACTCGGCGATGTCCCGGCGCACCTTCGACCGGCGCTTCCTGGAGGTCACCGGCACCACGCCGCTGAGATGGGTGAACTCCCAACGCGTGATCGCCGCCCAGCGCATCCTGGAGTCCACCGACCTGCCGGTGGACGAGGTGGCCCGGCGCTCCGGGTTCGCCTCGGGCCCGGCGATGCGCGCCAACTTCCTGCGGGTGCTGGGCACCCAGCCCGCGCGCTATCGCGAGGCCTACCTGGCGTCCCGGGCCAGAGGCGGCCGCGAGGGCCGCGAGGGGTAGAACCGGGCAGACGGCGGACGGCCCGCCGAAGAAGATGCCGGTGACGACCGGGTCGCGCCAGTGCGGGTGTGGCCCAGGTCGGTTTCCGCGCGGGCTTTTGCGTGGGCTGCTGCGCGGACCGCCGCGTTGCCGGCTACTGGGCCCACGGCGGCGTGAACGGCGCGCCGCCGACGATCGCCCGCATCCCGACCGAGGTCGCGACCGTCAGCCGTGCCGGTTCGGCGGTGCTGGCGTTGCGGATCTGCAGGGTGGCGTGCGGCGGGACGATGATGGCGTCGCCCGGGCCGGCGCTCACCTCGCGGTCGGCGACCGTGGCCGAGACCGCGCCGTCGACGACGACGAAGACCTCCTCGCGGTCCATGCTGTGGGTCTCGCTGCGGGCGCCGGGGACCAGGTCCAGGGCCCAGACGGCGAGTTCGGCGCTGCCGCGCGACGGTACGGCCAGGGGGCGGAAGGTGAAGCCGTCGCGGGCGAAGGGCTGCGCGTCGGCGAGGGTCGACAAGGGCGAGAAGGGCGACAAAGACATGGGTGCTCCAAACTCTTCAGGGTCTCAAGTTCGACAACATGGTTGACGAATTCAGCCTAGAAGCCCGCCGCGTTGATAGTCAACCCGGTTGTCGATCCTGCGGTCCGCCACCGTCCCACTAGGGTGGATCCATGAGTGACAGGCTGGTGTGGATCGACTGCGAGATGACCGGGCTCGACCTGGACAAGGACGCTCTGATCGAGGTGGCGGTGCTGGTCACTGACTCGGAGCTGAACGTCCTGGGGGACGGGGTCGACGTCGTCGTCGCCCCGCCGGCCGAGGAGCTCCCGGGTCTGCTGGAGGGCATGGTCGAGGTGGTGCGCGAGATGCACACCGCCTCCGGACTGCTGGAGGAGCTCTCGAGCGGGATTCCGATGGCTGAGGCGCAGGAACGGGTCCTGGCCTACGTGCGCGAGCACGTCCCGGAGGCGGGCAAGGCGCAGCTGGCCGGCAACTCGGTCGGCACCGACCGCGGGTTCCTGGCGCGCGACATGCCCGAGCTGGAGCAGCACCTGCACTACCGCATCGTGGACGTCTCCTCGATCAAGGAGCTGGCGCGCCGCTGGTACCCGCGCGTGTACTTCAACGCCCCGAAGAAGACCGGCAACCACCGCGCCCTCGGCGACATCCGCGACTCGATCGCCGAGCTGCGCTACTACCGCGACGCGATCTTCGTCCCGCAGCCCGGCCCGGACTCGGAGACGGCGCGTACCGTCGCGGGCCGGATCGAGGCAGAGGAAGCGGCCGCCGCGGCGGCGCGCGCGGAGTCCTGACCTCCCCCTCGGGCCCTTCGGGGCCCGGGTTAAAGGGTTGTGCGGAGCACCGCCCGATCCATGTATGCTTGGCGGTGCCAGCGCGGCGCGGGGCCCGGGAGACCGGCGGTCGGCGACGCGATGGACCATGGTGGGCGTAGCTCAGTTGGTAGAGTCCTGGGTTGTGATCCCAGTTGTCGCGGGTTCGAGCCCCGTCGCTCACCCTCCATGGAACGGCTCCTGATCTCGCACAGCGAGAGCGGGGGCCGTTCTTCTGTTTCACCGTGCTCAGCGTGATTAGCGCGCTCAGCACCACTCAGTACACTGCCCGCCATGGGCGAGAACTTGGACGACCTGACCGCCAAATGCGTCCACTGCGGGTTCTGCCTCCCGGCGTGTCCGACGTACGCGCTCACGGGCGATGAGAACGACTCCCCGCGCGGCCGCATCCACCTGATGCGCCAGGTGCTCGAGGGCAAGGCTGAGCTCGACGACGCGGTGGCCGGGCACGTCGACTCGTGCCTGGGCTGCCTGTCCTGCGTGAGCGCCTGCCCCTCCGGCGTCGAGTACGACCGGATCATCGAGGAGTTCCGCCCGCAGGTCGAGGAAGCCTACGCCGAGCGCCGGGGCGACAAAGCCTTCCGGGAACTCGTCTTCGGCCTCTTCCCGCACCCGGCACGGCTGCGCGTCGCGGCACTCGGCGCGGTGGCGTACCGCCGAACGGGTGGTGCGGCACTGGTCCGTGCCACCGGCCTGCTGCGCCGCTTCCCGAAGCTCGGCGCGATGGAGGCGCTGATGCCGGACACCACGCTGCGCAAGGCGTGGAGCACGATGCCGACCTCCAGCGCACCGGAGGGCGAACAGCGTGCGACAGTCGGGATGGTCTCCGGCTGCGTGCAGCGGGTGTTCTTCAGCGACGTCAACGCCGCGACCGCCCGCGTCCTGCGCGCCGAGGGCTGCCAGGTCGTGGTCCCGAACCAAGGCTGCTGCGGCGCCCTGTCCCTGCACGCCGGACGCGAGCACGAGGCCAAGGGCTACGCCCGCCGCCTGATCGACGCCTTCCGCCGCCCCGCGGAGCCCGCCGCCGTCCCCCTGGCCGACCTCGACGCGGTGGTGGTCAACGTCGCCGGCTGCGGCTCCACCCTGAAGCAGTACGGCGAACTCCTCGCCGACGACCCCGCTTACGCCGCACCCGCCGCCGAGTTCGCGGCGAAGGTCCGCGACATCTCCGAAGTCCTCGCCGACCTCGAACCCCGAGCCGAACGCCACCCCATCGAAGCTCGCGTCGCCTACCACGACGCCTGCCACCTGGCCCACGGCCAAGGCGTCCGCACCCAACCGCGCCGGCTCCTCGCCGCCATCCCCGGCCTCGACGTGGTCGAACCCGCCGAATCAGCCTTCTGTTGCGGCTCGGCGGGCGTCCACAACCTCGTCCGCCCCGAAGCCGCGGAAGAGCTGGGCCGCCGCAAAGCCGCCCGCATCACCGCCACCCACCCCGACCTCATCGCCACCGGCAACCCCGGCTGCCTCCTGCAGATCCAACGCCACCTCCCCGACCCCACCCCGGTAGTCCACCCGATCGAGATCATCGACGCCTCCCTGCGCGGACTCACGCTCAACCCGGCGCGCCTGCGGCGGAAGGCCGGCGGCGAGGGCGAGTCAGGCAGCTGAGCAGGTCGGTGCGGCGGGCATCAGGTGGCTGAGCCGAGAACCGGAGCGGGCGCCGGTCAGGCCTCGCCAGCCGCATCGGTCTCGATCCACTTGGTGACCTGGTAGTTCTTGCCGCGGAGCTCCCTGCCTTCCAGGCGCATCACCCGCTGTGCGAGCACTGAGCCGTCGTCCTGGGACACGGCCTCCCAGGTGTGCTCCAGCTTGGTCGGCTCGGCGCGCGACTTGAGTTTCTTCAGTGCCAGCTCGGTCATCTCCACGCGCTTGGGCGGGCACAGCTCGTGGACCAGTTGGATCGCCACTGCCGTGCTCTCCAGCCGCAGCCGTGCCCAGGAACCGTCGCTGAACATGAGGCTGACATCGGCGCCCCCGCCCGCGTAGGCGTGCTTCACCACCGAGCCGAGTACTTCCCGCGGCGCTTCCCACAGGACCTGGGTCGGCTTCAGGCCCGGGCCGTTGTCGATGCCCAGGATCACGAGCCGCCGGTCGGTCACCGCCAGCTCGGTCGTGAACAGCTTGTCGCGGCGGTCGGGGTCCAGCTGGTAGGGGAGGGTGCGTGCGACGGTGCCGGGCGCGGCTACCAGGACTGGGAAGTCCTCGACCTCGCGGGCCGGGTCGGTCGGGCGGGCGCCGTCGCCGAGGTCGACGTCGGGGTTGGCGTTGCTGACGGCGTTGACGGCCAGCGCGGCGACGACCACGACCGCCTTGCCGATGCCCCAGACGGCTTTGTTGGTGCGGGCGGCGGCGTCGGAGTTGGGGGTGTACGCCGGGGCTTCGGGCCAGCCCGGGAGGTCGGCGGCGATGTCGCGTCCGCTTTCGTCGCGGAACCAGCGCATGCCGGCGACCTTGGCGGCGCGGCCGGTGGCGAAGGTGGCGCGGCCGCGGTGGATCAGGGTTTCGTCGGGTTCCGGATACCAGCTCATAGGACAAGCAGCTTATTGATCCGGGCGGGGCAGTGCGGCTGCGGGGCTGTGCGGCTACAGGGCTGTGCGGCAGCGCGGCTGCGGGCCTCAGTCCGCGGTCGCGCGCTCGATCCGTCGGCGGCGCCAGGCCGGCCACCACTTGTCCAGCAGGAAGTAGGTGACGATGCCCAGGCTGATGGCCACCAGGTGCTCGCGGCCGGCCAGGTTCGGCAGGATCGCCGCCTCGCCGCCCATCGACACCGCGGTCAGCGCCACGACCCAGTACGTGCGCAGCCGGAGCGCCAGGTAGATCAGCAGCGAGACCACCGCGACCGAGGGTCCGGTGTCGACCTGGAAGTTGTCGATCTGCGGGGTGCCGATGTGCAGCCAGTTGCTGGCGTAGACCATCAGGCGGGCGGCCATCGAGGTGACCGCGCTGGTGATCATCGCGATCGCGATCATCTTCTTCCAGCCCAGCCAGCACTCCGCGATGCCGAAGGCGATCAGCACCTGCGCCATCGCGCCCCAGGCCGGCAGGTCCGGAGCCGGGGCGAACAGCGACAGCGGCAGCTGGGGGAGCAGCTGCCAGATCGGCTCGCCCTGGCGGACCCCGGCGATGTCGATGACGAACGCCAGCCCGCCGGGCCGGTTCATCTCCAGGATCCACAGCACGCCGATGGTCAGCACGCACAGCACCGTCGCCGGGATCGCCATCAGCTTCTTCGTCCGGACCTCGCGGACCGGCACGGAGAAGAAGACCACCATGTCGCGCACGAACGTGCGCCCGACGGCGACTGCCGCCCGCACCACCGGATTGCGCCGCGACCCGGCGTCCGAGTCCGAGCCCGACTCCGACTCCGCGTTCAAGTTCGAGTCCGGGTTCGAGTCCGGGTGCGACTTCGAGTCCGAGTCAGGACCAGGACCAGGGGATGAAAACCCGATCCGCACCAGGTCGCCCGCGGTCGGTCCGTCCCCGCCCCCCACTGGATCCCCGGGTTCGCCGCCGTGCCCGCCACCCTCGGCCGGTCCCTGCGGCCGGTCGGTCACGGTGTCATTCGCCATCGTCGTCCCCCCGGATCGGTAGCCGTGGCGTCCGGCATGGGCGGACGCGCTGGAAAACCGCCTCCGGCCCCGATGGTAGCAACGCCGGAAGATCCCGCGCCGGTCCGGGCGTTCCCACCTGCCGGGCAGGCGCGGACGGCGTCAGTGCGGGTCACGGGGTACCCCTGCCCGCTGGTAGATCACACTACTCGACGTCGCACTGGCGTCACCCGCTCGTCGTATAGGTTTGGCTCAGCGCGCAAGGTTCTACATACGGCGAGGAGTGGCACGGCACATGTGCGGTATCGCGGGCGTCTTCGGGGCCCATGACGAGGCCATGCTCAAGCGGATGGGCGACGCCATCGCCCACCGGGGACCCGACGGCGAGGGCGTCTATAGCGACGGGGCTCGTGTCGGCTACGCCCACCGCCGCCTGGCGATCATCGACCGGGCCCACGGCGACCAGCCCTTCCTCACCGAGGACGGCCGCTACGCCGCCGTCTACAACGGCGAGATCTACAACTACCGCGAGCTGATGGCCGAACTGGAGGCCCTCGGCCACAGCTTCCGCACCGTCTGCGACACCGAGGTCGTGGTCCGGGCCTTCGCCGAGTGGGGCGAGGCGGCCTTCGACCGCTTCAACGGCATGTTCGCCGTCGCCATCCACGACACCGAGACCGGCAAGAGCTACCTGGCGCGCGACCACTTCGGCATCAAGCCGCTGTACCTGGCCTCGGTCGACGGTGCCGACGGCAGTCACCGCCTGGTCTTCGGCTCGGAGATCAAGGCGGTCCTGGCCTCCGGTCTGGTCAAGGCGGCGCCGGACGACGCCACGCTCTATCGCTACCTGCGCTTCCGCATCCACGAGGACTCCGATCGCACCTTCTTCGCCGGGATCGAGAAGGTCCGCCCCGGCGAGGTCGTCGTGCTGGACCCCTCCGGCACCGACGTCAGCGTCGAGCGCCGCATGTTCACCACGCTGCGCGAGGACCTGCTGGCCGACGGCCCGCGCTCGCCGTTCACCAAGGACACCACCAAGGAGTTCAAGGAGCGCCTGACCGAGGCGATCCGGATGCGCCTGGTCGGTGAGGTCCCGGTCGGTACCGCGCTGTCCGGCGGGCTGGACTCCTCGACCGTGGTCGCGGTGATCAGCAAGCTGATGAAGCAGCACGCGCAGGACGTGGAGTCCGTCGGCGCCACGCAGAACAGCTTCTCCGCGGTGTTCCCCGGCAGCGTCAACGACGAGGGGCGCTACGTCGACGCCGTCATGGCCAAGACCGCCGCCGACAGCGGCCCGATCGACTGCCACAAGATCCACCCGAACCCGGACGAGTTCCTGGAGGACCTGGCCGACTTCGTGCGGACCCAGGAGGAGCCGACCATCTCCACCGGTCCCTACGCGCAGTACAAGGTCATGCAGGAGGCGACCAAGCACGTCACCGTCCTGCTCGACGGCCAGGGCGCCGACGAGATGATGGCCGGCTACCTGCCCTACTACTTCGTCTACCTGCGCCAGCTGCGCAAGGAGAAGCAGTACACGAAGCTGATGCGCGAGGTCGTCTCCTCCACCGACGTGCTCTCCCGCTACGGCAAGCAGGTCGTGCGCGGCAAGCTGGGCCTGGACAAGCCGGTGGACATCCGGCAGATGTTGGACAAGGGCTTCGCGAAGCAGCACAAGGCCGAGACCTTCAGCCCGGTGCCGGACGACCTGCGGGCCCGCCTGGTCGAGGACATCTTCGGCAACTCGCTACCCTCGCTGCTGCGCTACGAGGACCGCAACACCATGCGCTTCTCGCTGGAGGGCCGCGTGCCCTTCCTGGACTTCAACCTCGTGCGCTACCTGTTCACGCTGGAGCCCGAGGCGATCATCAAGGGCGGCTGGAACAAGAAGATCCTGCGCGACTCGGTGCGGGGTCTGCTGCCCGACCAGATCGTCGACCGGCGCAACAAGATCGGCTTCACGACGCCGGAGCGCGAGTGGTTCCTGCGGATCAAGAACCACGTGCACACGGTGTTCCGCTCGGACTCCTTCGGCTCGCGGCCGTACTTCGACCAGGCCTCGGTGCTGCGCGCGTTCGAGGAGTTCATCGCCGGCAAGAACAGCGACACCATGCTGTTCTGGCGGCTGCTGAACGTCGAGCTGTGGCTGCGGACCTTCGTGGACGCCCCCGGGACCCACGTGGACTCCACGACCTCGGCGGCCAAGGAGTACTTCGCGGCCAACCCCGGCAAGGAGATCGCGATCAGCACCCCCTCCAGCGGACAGGTGCTGCGCTTCCCGATCCAGACCGACGCCTTCGCCAAGGGCGACGACTTCCACACCAAGATCTCCGAGTACGGCGCGGAGTTCGCCACCCGCGTGGCGGAGTCCGAGGACCACGCCGAGGCGCTGAACAGCCCGTGGTTCCTGGCGGTCAGCGAGAAGGTGGTCGCGATCTCCCAGGGCCGCAGCTACTTCCTGTGGGAGATCAAGCCCTCCTTCGCGGCCCGCAAGCTGCAGAAGTTCGTGGTCCGCACCCCCGCCGGCATCGGCCTGGGCTCCCCGGAGACCATGCAGCTGGCGATCCAGGAGGCGGGGCTCGCGCGCATCGTCGCCGCCTCCGCCGCCGGCGCGGTCGGCAAGGTCGTCGGTCGCAAGGGCCTGTTCTACCAGCTGGCGGGTCCGGCGGTGCGCGCCATCGACGGCCCGACGCAGTACTCGCTGTACCCCTCGAACGTCTCGGCGAAGCTGGCTCCGGCCGACCCGGGCAAGGCCGCCTCCGAGCTGGCCGACCGGCTGCGCAAGGTGCTGCCGGCCCAGGCCGCCGGTACGTTCCAGGGCGTGGCCATCATCGATGCCAACGACCTGGGCTGCAACATCCTGGGGCAGGCCACGACGGTCGCCGAGGAGAAGATCGCGGAGATCTTCAAGGACAACCCGCTGGGGCAGGGCGCGCAGCGCACGCCGCTGGCGGTGGTGGTGCTGCCCCAGAAGTAGCTTTCGCCCGCGCGTTCCACGGGGTCCGCCGATCAGGCGATCTCGTGGAACGCGTGGTAATGGCTGTCAGCCCACTGCCGGGCTTCTTCGTGCGTCCGCTGTCCCGGTGAGCGCGTGGTGCATTCTTCGCACTGCGCACGCCACGGCCAGCCACCCCACGTGTGGACGATGGTGACCGGACCCCACTCGTTGTCTTGACGCTCGCGTTCGATGACGGTGTTCATCGACACACCCTCCCTCGCGTCTCGCCTCCCATTTCACCAGCAGGACGCACAGCGGCGCCATCGGATATACCCCTAGGGCGCCCGCGCCGCCGGGATGCTTCCCGACAGGCTGGAGCAGATGGCCCGCGCGCGGCTAATCTACGGCTCGTGACTATCGAAGACGACGACGACCTCGCCCTGCCCGCGGCGCTGGCCGCGATAGCCGCGATCGGCTTCCCGCAGGAAGCCGGCGAGGACGAGCCGCGCGAGGACGACGCCGACAACAACGACACCGACAACAACGACGACGACACCGATGACGACGAGGGCGAGACCCTCGCGCATCCCCCGGTGGACTTCGAGCTCTTCGAGGAGTTCCTGGACACCGACGACACCGACGACTGGTTCCAGGGCTGGACCGCCAACCCGGACGCCGACGCCGGCCAGTTCCGGGTCTTCGGCCAGACCGCGGACGGCGGCTACGCGGCCTTCTGGCTGGTCCGCGAGGACGCCCCGCTGGCCGAGCAGCCGATCGTGTTCCTGGGCGCCGACGGCGAGACCGGCGTGGTCGCCTGCGACCTGCCCTCCTTCCTGTGGCTGATCGCCGACGGCTCAGGACCCTACGAAGCCGTCGAGCACCCCACCCGCCGCTCCACCCCGCACCCGGAGTTCACGGCCATCGCCGAAAAGCACGCCGGCACCGAGCGCATGACGGCCCGCCAGGTGGTCGCCGCCGCCCGGGACGAATTCCCGGACTTCGAGGACACGATGGTGGAACTTTCGCGCTGAGGGCCGCCTCGGGCCCAAGGCATCCGGACGATGCGGGCGGCAACGGCGCCGCCCCATCGTGCGGTCGGCTTCGGTCGGCACATCTCACCGCGAAACACTTCACGTCAGTGCCCTGGCAGCACACACGCCGCGTCGATCCCCAGCACATGGTTCAGCCGCCCGAAAGCCAGCCACGACCCCAGGCACATCGTCAGCTCGACGACCTCCACCTGCGAGTACACGGCCAGCATCCGGGTCCAGAACTCCTCGTCCAGGTTGTGGTGGTCCAGGCAGTAGCGTTCGGCGTACTCCGCTGCCAGCCGGGTCCGCTCGTCGAAGCCGTCGACGGTGCGCCACTCGGCGACCGCCGCGTCGAATCCGTCCTCGACTTTCGTTCCGTCGCGCTCGGTGCGCCAGTCCAGGCAGAACAGGCAGCCGTTGATCTGGGCGACGCGCAGGCGTGCCGCCTCGAATTCGCGCAGGCCCAGGGTGGTGCGGTCGTAGACCGCCATCGAGAACGCGGCGGCGGCGGGACCGATGCCGGGCACCATCTCGCCCCACACGTAGCCGATGGGTTCCTTGCCCTCCGGCAGGTCGATGATCACTGTGTTCCGCCTCCGCCTTCCGTCCACAGCCCTGTCGCCGGCCGTATCGGCACGTCCAGCGCGTCGTAAAGCCCTGGCTCGTGCTCGGCCAGCCACGCGATCGCGCCGACCAGCCGTCCCACGGCCGTGGCGTTGCCGCCGGCCGAGCGGTTGCCGCCCTCGTCCGCGGCCTCGAGGGTGACCTCGATGCGCGGGTGTCCCTCGATGACCACGCGGTGCGCCCCGACGCCGTCCGGCGCCCGCGGCCAGTCCGGCGCCACCGATCCGTGGATCCGGGTCACGTGCTCGATCACGATCCGCGCCTTGCCCTCGATCTCGCCGCGTACCTCGAAGCGGACGCCGCCCTGCGTCCCGGCCTCGAAGACGCCCATCGTCGCGGTGTGCACGGTCTCGGGCAGCACCGCGCGCTCGACGTGCTCGGTGATCGCCGACAGCTCCGTGCCGAGCGCCCGCGCCATCAGCCGCAGCTGTCCGCCCCACACCATCGTGGGGACGCCCGGCGCCGTCATCATCGGCTCGTAGTCCATCGGCTGCCCCATGCCGACCAGGTAGCGGACCGAGTCCTCCTGGTCGTAGGTGGCGTAGTCGAAGATCTCCTGGCAGCGCACCTCCTCGATCCGGGTGCCCAGGCCCGTCAGCATCAGCGGCAGGACGTCGTTGGCCCAGCCCGGATCGACGCCGGAGGCGAACAGCGAGCCGCCGCCCTCGGCGACCGCCGCGAGCACCCGCTCCCGCTGCTCGGCCGGTGCGCCGCGCGGATCGTAGAACGCGTACAAGGCCGGCGTGACCACCACCGCGCCGGCGCGGACGGCGCGGACGACGTCGTCCAGCGCCTCGTCCGGACGCACGTCGCCGGAGGCCGCGTAGACCACGGCCTTCGCGCCGCGCAGCGCGGCCTCGGCATCGTCAGTGGCCGCGATCCCGAGCGCGCGCCCGAGACCGGCCAGCTCCCCGGCGTCGCGCCCGACCTTCGCCGGATCGTGCACCACCACCGCGCACAGCGCCAGCCCGGGACGCGCGGCGACCGCTCTGATCGCCGCCCGTCCCATGTTGCCGGTTCCCCAGACCAGGGTCGGAATCAGGTCATCCGCCATTGGCGATGATGTTCTCGATGTTGCGCTCGGCCAGCGCGGTGATGGTGACGAACGGGTTCACGCTGGTGTTGCCGGGGATCAGCGCGCCGTCCATCACGTACAGGCCCGGATAGGCGGTCAGCCGGCCGTAGTTGTCCGTGGCCTGATTCAGCACCGCGCCGCCCAGCGGGTGGTACGTCAGCTGGTCCTGCCAGGTCTTATACGAGCCGAACAGGTCGGTCCGGTAGATGGTGCCCTCGGTGGAGTTGATCTTGTCGAAGATGCTCTTGGCCATCGTGATGCCGTCCTGCTTCCACGCCAGCTGCCAGCTCAGGTCGACCTTCTGCGTGGCGGCGTTCCAGGTGAACTGCGCGCGGTGCGGGTTCTTCGTGATCGACAGGTACAGCGAGGCCCAGGTCTCGATCCCGATCGGCAGCGGCGCCACCTCGGCGAACGCGCCGCCCTTGGTCCAGTTGTCGATGCCGCCGCACGGGACCGTGGACTGTTTGGAGCCGGTGGGGTCCCAGATCTGGTTCGCCCGGCCGACCATGATGTTGCCGTTGTCGCCCCAGCCCTGCCCGACCTGGTCGTTCAGGTGCGGCAGCTGCCCGGTGTCGCGCATCTGGACCAGCAGCTTGCTGGTGCCCACGCTGCCCGCGGCGAAGACCACCTTGTCGGCGGTGACCTCCTTGGTGACGACCACGTTCCCGGAGGTGTCCAGCTGGTTCATCAGCACCGTGTAGCCGCCGCCGGAGGCCGGGGACACCGAGGTCACCTTGTGCAGCGGGGAGATGTTCACCTTGCCGGTGGCCAGCGCCGCCGGGATGTACGTCTTCTGCAGGGACTTCTTGCCGTAGTTGTTGCCGTAGAGCAGTTCCTGGCCCAGCGCCGACTTCGGGACCGTGCCGGCGTCCTCCTGCTGCATGTAGTTCCAGTCGTACACGTCCGGCACGAACTGGAACGGGAACCCGGACCGCCCGGCCTGCTTCTGCCCGACGCGCGCGAACTGGTACCAGTCGGTTTTGGTGAACCAGCTCTGCGGGACGACGCCGGCGCCGAGACCGGCGTTGGCGCGCGGGTAGTAGACGTTGTACATCTCGGCGGGGTTCACCGAGGGCAGGATCGCGCCGAAGTTCTCCTGCTTCGGCGTCACCGCCATACCGCCGTTCACCAGGGACCCGCCGCCGATGCCGCGCCCTTGGTAGACCGTGATCCCGGCGAAGTCCTCGGCGTCGAGGATGCCGGTGTAGTTCGGGATGGCGCGGTCGATCGGGATCCCGAGGAAGTAGCCGACGGGCTGCTTGGTCTGCGTCCGCAGCCAGAAGGACCGCTGGTCCGGACTGGTCAGGTTGCAGAAGATCTTCCCGTCCGACCCCGGGGTGTCCCAGGCCATGCCCATCTCGATCATCTCCACCGCGATGCCGGCCTGGGCCAGCCGCAGCGCCGCGACCGAGCCGCCGTATCCGGTGCCGATGATCAGCGCCTGGACGTGGGCTCCGTTGGAGATGGGGGTGCTGCGCTGCGCGGCGGAGGCCCGGGAGGCCGACAGGCCGCCGAGGGCCGCCGCGCCCAGAACCGTGCCTGTACCGGCCAGGAATCCGCGCCGTGACAGACCTCGGGCTCCTGGGTCGTGCCTTGATGTTGCGCTCATGTGACGCTCCTCACATGGTGCGGATTTTGAGAACTTGTTCTACTACCGCCCGCGTGAGAAGTCACGCACTTACTGACAAGTAATATAACGGAACGTCAGATCAAAAACCCCAGGTAGATCGCTACTAACGGGTATGCGAGTCCTGAGATGCGGCGCCGCGCGGGGTCTGGCTGCGCCAGGTGTGCCCGAGTTCGCCGCCGAGCCCGAAGTAGTGGCGGAAGTTGTAGATCAGCGGGCTCCACGCCGCCGGCTCCACGTGGTTCGTGCCCGGGATCACGATCGCCGGATCGGCGTGCACCTTGAGCACGTGCGCCTCGACGATGAGGAAGTCCTCGGTGACGTCCGGCAGCGCCCGCGCCACAGCGGCTTCGAACTGCAGCCCGCACTCGGCGACCCGCGGCGGGATGACAACCTCCGACTCCTGGGATGTGAACCCTGATACACCGAACTTGTCAGGCTCGTACCGCATCCCCGCCGGTTTGCTCTCCGGGACCGGGAACCGTCCGGTCACCCCCGCCAGGCTCTCGATCCGGCGCCACAGATGCGGTCCGGGGACGTTGATCACGATCTGCGGGCGGCGCGCGAGGTTGTACGCGGTCTGCCCCTCAGCGCCGAGGCCCAGGACGATCGTGGACCCGAGGGCCCAGGCCGAGGAGATCGGCGCCAGGTTGGCCGAGCCGTCGTCGTTCTCGGTGGACAGCAGCACCACCGGGGTGCCGAAGTAGAGGATCGACGGCTCGATCGCGACGTGGTCGGCCCGGTTGTCCCGGTCGGCCCGATCGGCCCGATCGGTGCCGGTCGTGCTCGGCGTGGTGCTCGTGCTGGTCGTGGTGCTCATGAGCCGACGGTAAGCAGCGGACGTTTCGGCCGCCGCCGAACGGTGGCCGGACGATAATCGCTGGTATGAGCACTACCGGCCCTGTCACCACTGACGCGGCGAGCCCCGCGAACCCCCTGCTGGCCGGCGCCGACCTGGCCGCCATCGCCCGCCTGCTGGCCGACGGCACCCGCGCCACGTTCTGCCTGGCCCTGCTCGACGGCCGCGCCTGGACCCCGACCGAACTGGCGCGGCACGCCGGCGTCGCGGCGTCCACCGCCACCGAGCACCTGAACGCGATGGTCGCCGGCGGCCTGCTCGCCGAGGAACGCCAAGGCCGGCACCGCTACGTCCGCCTCGCCGACCAGCAGATCGCCGAACTGATCGAGACCCTGGCCGCCGCCGCCCCGGTCCGTTCCGCACCGCCGCCGCGCACGCTGTCCGCCGACAGCCGCCGGCGCGCGCTGGCCCACGCCCGCACCTGCTACGACCACCTCGCCGGGCGCGTCGGCGTGGCGATCGCGGACGCGATGACCGAGCGCGAGCTGGTCGACTGGGAGCACGGTCTGAGCCTGACCCCGGACGGCGCGCGCTGGCTGGCCGAACTCGGGATCGAGGTCCCGACCGCCGCCAAGCGCCCGGCGCTGCGCCCCTGCCTGGACTGGACCGAACGCCGCCCGCATCTGGCCGGCGCCGTCGGCGCGGCGCTGTGCGGCCACGCTCTGGACAAGGGCTGGATCAAGCGCGTCGGGACCACGCGCGCGGTGTTGGTGACGCCGGCCGGACGCGAGATCCTCGCCGCGCGGCTCGGGCTGTCCGAACAGGTGCTGACACCGTCCGCGCACTGAATCAGTTCTCTGATTCATCCGCCGGTCGCCGCCGGTCGGCGCGGTATGCGGCATGAGTGTGGCGGACGGCGAATCGCCGCGCCAGGCAACGCCCGGCCCGCGCCCGAGCGACGGTGAATCAGAGCTCGTATAGGTTCACCGGCGCGCGGCTGCCACGTCCGTATTAGGGGTCTTAGTGGGGCAGGCGTCCGCGCGGGAGTCCTTATCGGGTGGAAGAAGGGGTGGATGATGTCAGCAACCACGACCGGCTTGCGAAGAGCCCTGGCGTTCCTCGGAATGCTGGCGCTCGCCTGCGCCGCGGTCGTCGTCGGACCCGCGGGCCGGGCGCACGCCGCGGCGAACGTCGCCGTGCAGGTCGGCTACGCCGACAACCTGCGCGCGAATCCCAACAACTTCCCGACGCCGTGGGAGGGCGCGCCGGATGTCACCTACGGCGGCTGCACCGGCGGGTGCACCTTCGACGCCGGCGCGGTGCGGCTGATCAACAACACCGGGGTCAACGTCAGCGTCGACTACGTCAAGGTGAGCTTCGGCACCTGCGTGTACGACATCTGGCGGCACAACGTCCCGCTCGGTCCGAACGGGCAGTACATCATCACCCAGACGATCAACTCCTTCAGCGCCGGCTGCACCTCCGACGGCTCCTTCGACACCTCCGACATCGGGCCGAACGGCGCCGACTGGTCCGGGCACTGCGACCAGTCCGGCGTGGTCCCGCTCGTCACGGTCTCCATCGACGGCGTGGTCAGCACGTTCAACGACACCGGCAAGATCCTGAACACCGGCGGCGTCGACGGCGCCAGCTGCGGCATGGGCAACGAGTCCCAGCAGTGGGCACCGGTCGGCAGCGTCTCCTGCCCGGGATCGGTGCTGTCGCTGGCGCCGCCGCAGCAGGACCGCGCGGTCGGATCGCAGGCCTCTGTCACCGCCAACTACGTCAACAGCTGCGGCGACCCGCTGCAGGGCGCGCCGATCACCTTCGCCGTGCTCAGCGGCCCGAACGCCGGCCTGACCAAAGCAGTCTCCACCGACGCCTCGGGCAACGCGACGCTGACCTACACCGGCACGGCAGCGGGGACCGACACCCTCCAGGCCTCCACGGCGAACCCGGCCGGCACGGTCACCTCCAACACTGTCCAGGTGATCTGGCAGATCCTGTTGACCGGCCACGCCTTCGGCCTGAAATCCTCCGGCCTGGTCGGCATCGCGCCGACACCCGAGGCCGGACCGGTGGCCACGACCGTCGCCACGGCCAGCTCGCCGCCGTGCGTGGTGACCCTCAGCGGCCTGATCAACGCCGGCACGCTGTGCGCCAACGTCTCCACCGCGGTGAACCCGGACTCCTCCACCGCCAACGCCTCGGTGCAGCGCGTCGGCATCGGCCTGCTCGGTCTGCCGGCGATCCAGATCGGCGCGGTGACCTCCACCTCGCACATGGTCTGCGCGGGCGGCGCCGGCGGCGCGACCGTCGCCTCCATCACGGTGGGCGGGATCGCCGTCCCGGTCAGCATCACCCCGGGACCGAACACCACGGTGAACGTGCTGGGGATCAAGCTGATCCTGAACGAGCAGATCGCCACCGGCTCCGGCGGCGACCACGCGCTGACGGTCAACGCGGTGCACGTGATCGTGCCCGGGCTGCTGGACACGATCGTGGCGTCCTCGACCAGCGACATCCACGGGTGTGTCTGAGTACTGAGAACCGGTGTGTCTGAGTACTGATACACGTGCTGATTACGTGCCCAGACAGCCGTGAACGCAAGGCGGTCCGGCCGGAATCCCCGGCCGGACCGTCTCTACCGCTTCCCCGTGTTGTCTTCTCGCGACCTGGGTCAGCCCTCGCAGGCCGTGGCCATCGCGGTCGCGTCGTTCACCATCGAGGTGGTGTCGGGCGCCTTGCCGGCGGCGGCCTGGGTGGCGACGTTGACGTAGTCGTCGCCGACCTTCTTGATCGCCGCGGCGGCGGTCGGGTTGGTGGACTTGCCGGCGTCGGCGTGGAGCTTGTCGCCGATGGCCTTGATCGCCGCCAGCGCGCCCGCCGGGTCGCTGCCGGCGTTGCTCATCGCGGTCGTGCCGCTGGTGACGTCCGACTCCGCGGCCGAGCAGCCCGGGTCGTTGCTGTTGCCGGTCAGGCCGCCGCTGCTGCTGGAGTCGTCCGAGGAGGAGGAGCTGCTGCTGCTGGAGTCGTCCGAGGAGGAGCTGCTGGACGAGCCGCCGGTGGACGCCGCCGTGGAGTGGGACGTGCTCCCGCCCAGCGGGTTCGAGGTGCTGCCGCCGGCAGCCGGAGTGGTGCCGGACGAAGCACAGCCCCCGAGCAGAATGATGGATGACGCCAGGGCCGTGCCGACGAGAATCCGGACGCCACGCGTGGTGGACATTGGTGGTACCCCCATTGTTGTTGGACGTGCGAAGTGCTTCGCCACGCTACCGCAACGGGTTGACGGCGAGTGCACAGACGAGAGGGTTAACCCTAAATACCGGCCTCAAACGTAGACGGTTCGAGATCATTGTGTGACGTCGATCATTGAGATGATCTCCATCGCCGCTGCGACCGTGTCAGCCATCGTCTCCGTCACGGCTACGCCCAACCTGCGCGCCAGGCGGATCAGGTAGCGATTCCTTTCCGGATTCGGGCACTCCGGCGGGCAGCCGAGCACCGTTCGGCCGGAGCCCGCGACGAATCCGAACTCCACGTTCGTGGTGAATCCCGGCAGAGTGCGCAGATCTCGGGGGATCCAGAACAGAATCGCCGAAGCCCGGTCCAAACCCTCCCATTCCCATTCGATCTGGTCCTCGTACTCGGTTTCGCGCAGACCGCCGGGGTTCTCCGGCACCAGGATGTGCAGCGTCCGCGGCGCCTGCCATGCCGCGTCCAAAGCCTGAATCGCTTGCGGACGCCAGGAAGCGACGGTCTTGGAGCGCGGGGTCGGACCGGCCAGGAAGACGCTCGGTCCGGACGGGATGGGCTCGCGGGCCCAGACAACGGAAACGGTCACGCCGCCATCATCCGGCACCGGCGGGCAGCCGGACGTTCTCCCCGAATCCACCGTCGGCGATTACCTTGCCAGGGGAGGACGCCATCTCAGTCCTCTGGGAAAGACAGGAGCCCGCGCATGTCACTGACCCGCCGCCGCCTGCTGACCACCACCGCCGCCGCCACCTCGGCGCTGTCGCTGCCGGCCTCGCTGACCAAGGCGATGGCCGCCGCCGCCCCGGATCTGCGGCTGCACTCGCTCGACCAGATCGAGCACGTCATGATCCTGATGCAGGAGAACCGCAGCTTCGACCACTACTACGGCACGATGTCCGGAGTCCGGGGGTTCGACGACCGCGAGGCGATCCGCCTGCCGGACGGCCGTCCGGTCTTCTACCAGCCGGACCCGGCCAACCCCGACGGCTACACCCTGCCGTTCCGCGTCGACACCACCAAGACCAGCGGAGCCAAGTACCCGAGCACCGACCACGGCTGGCACGCCCAGCACACCTCGTGGAACGGCGGCGCGATGGACGGCTGGATGGCCGCGCACCGCGCCACCGACGGCGGCCCGTGGTCCATGGGCTACCTGACCAAGCAGGATCTGCCGTTCCACTACGCGCTCGCCGACGCCTTCACGATCTGCGACAACTACCACTGCTCGGTCTTCGGGCCGACGCATCCCAACCGGCTGTTCGCGATCAGCGGCACCAACGACCCGGACGGCGCGGCCGGCGGGCCGGTGGTGAGCAACGCCAACCCGGCGCCGTTCCGCTGGACCACCTACGCCGAGCGCCTGGAGGCCGCGGGCATCAGCTGGCGCTACTACGTCCCCAACACCGCGGGCTCGGACCTCGGCTGGTTCCAGCAGTTCCAGCAGGCGCCGCAGGATTCGTCCTTGTGGATCAACGGGATGCAGCCGCGGCCGCCGCAGGCGATCGCCGACGACATCGCCAACGGCGACCTGCCCGCCGTCAGCTGGCTGAACTCGCAGTACATGCCCTCGATCGGGCTGCCGGAGGCCAGCGAGCACCCGCCGGGGCTGCCCGGCGCCGGCGCGAACTACATCTGGGACGTGCTGGACGCGCTCGGGCAGCACCCTCAGGTGTGGGCCAAGACGCTGCTGATCATCACCTACGACGAGAACGACGGTCTGTTCGACCACGTGCCGCCGCCGACCGCGCCGCCCGGGACGCCGGGGGAGTGGATCACGGTGGACCCGCTGCCGGCGGAGTGCCAGGGCATCGCCGGTCCCGCCGGGCTCGGGTTCCGGGTGCCGACGCTGGTCATCTCGCCGTGGAGCGCCGGCGGCTACGTCTGCTCGGAGCTGTTCGACCACACCTCGACGCTGCGGTTCCTGGAGCGGCGGTTCGGGGTGTGGGAGCCGAACATCAGCCAGTGGCGGCGCCATACCGTCGGTGACATGACCAGGACGCTGCGTATGTCCCGTCCGGACACCTCGTTCCCGAAGCTGCCGGACGCCGCGGCGCTGTACCAGCAGGAGCTGACCGAGGTCGCGACGCTGCCCGCGCCGGTACCGCCGACGGCGCAGCGGATGCCGCGCCAGGACCCCGGACACCGCCGCCGAGTGGGGTGAATCGTCCCGTTTTGCGCGCTCCGAAAAGGCCCTGAGAACACTTCAGGGCCTTTCCGGTTTCCTTTGCCCCGCCGGTGATCCGGCCGCCACGGATCGTGAGATCTGTCGCCGAAGACACCCATATCCCTTACGGCCGGTGCGTCCTATATCAACTGCATGTCATCGTTCTTGTGATTTGGTCAGGCTTGTGCTTACCGTCTGGGGCATGCCCCGCCGCGAGCGGGGACCTCGCCGGCCGGCACGCCCCTTCCTGCCCCGGACCGCGAGAGTCATCTGCCATCGACCCCCGTGAGCGGAGCAGGAGGCGGGCGCACCGCGCCCTCCGGCGTGGCGGAGAGAGTTGCTCGGCGAACATGTTCACCCTGTCCAGCCGCAAGAAGACCGGAATCGTCGTGGCCTCCGTGGCCGGCGCCGCCGTCGTCCTGCCCGCCCTGCTGGCCTCCACCGCCAGCGCGGCCAGCGTCTCCACCTGGGACCAGGTCGCCGCCTGCGAAAGCGGCGGCAACTGGGCCATCAACACCGGCAACGGCTACTACGGCGGCCTCCAGTTCTCCACCAGCTCCTGGCTCGGCGCCGGCGGCGGCCAGTACGCCCCCCGAGCCGACCTGGCCACCAAGGACCAGCAGATAGCCATCGCCGAGCACCTCCTGGCCTCCCAGGGCCCCGGCGCCTGGCCCGTCTGCGGCCCCCGCGCCGGCCTCACCGCCGGCAGCGCCGCACCCGCCGTGAACCCCGGCACCGCGAGCACCTCCACCACGCAGACGCAGACCCAGACGCAGCAGGCGCCCAAGCCGCAGACCCAGCCGGCGCCCAAGCAGCAGACCCAGTCCTGGACCGCGCCGAAGCAGAACACCCAGCCGGCTCCCGCCCCGCAGACCCAGCCGACCGGCGCGACCTACGTCATCAAGACCGGCGACACCCTGTCCCAGATCGCCGTCACCCACCACGTCGCCGGCGGCTGGCAGACCCTGTTCCAGCTGAACAAGGGCCAGATCAGCAACCCGAACCTGATCTTCCCGGGCCAGGTCGTCAAGCTCTGAGGAGCTTCGGGCTCTGAGAAAGATCGAGCTCTGAGAAACGCTGAGCCCTGAGAACCTGTGAGCTCTGCGAGCTTCGCGGTCCCGGTCTGCCTCGTGCGGACCGGGACCGCGGCGTCCTATTCGAGGCCTTGTTTCTCAGCTGCTCCGCCCCGTCGCCACCGCGTCCAGCACACGCTTGAGTGTCGTCCCAGCATCCTGTGTCGCAGAGTCCATGATGAGGTGCGGCTCGGACCACGCCTCCGAGGCTTGCGGCAACCCGCCGATACCGGTCCCGCCCTCGACCTCATGACCGGTCGCGTCGGTCACCACGTCCAGTCCGAGCTGCAGCTGCCGAGCGAGCGCGCCGACGAGCATCATCTCCGCCACCGGAGTCTGATTCTCGTTAGTCACATTCCGGAACGGCGTCAGCGTCCCGAGTTGCCACTCCATGGAGAACACCGGCGCGCGCAGCTCCCGAGCCAGTCCTTCGGCGAGCGTGCTCTTGCCCGCACCCGGCACCCTAACGACCAGGATCGCGACCGGCGTCGCAGAAGGGTCCAGGGGCGTCAGCCGTTCAGCGCGCCAACCGGAGCCCGAGTGCTTTCGCTGACGGCGAACAGCTCGCCGCGCTCGCGCTACCCCTTCAGACGCCCCAGGCGCTCGACGGCTTCGGTCAGGACCTCGTCCTTCTTGCAGAAGGCGAAGCGGACCAGGCTGCGGGCGGCTTCGGTGTCGTCGTAGAAGACCTGGTTGGGGATGGCTACGACGCCGCAGCGTTCGGGGAGTTCGCGGCAGAAGTCCATGCCGCCCTTGGGGGTCAGGGCGCTGATGTCGGTGGTGATGAAGTAGGTGCCGTCTGGGCGGAAGACTTCGAAGCCGGCTGCGGTCAGGCCGTCGGCGAGGAGGTCGCGTTTGCGTTCCAGGTCGGTGCGCAGGGTGCTGAAGTATGCGTCCGGTAGGGCCAGTGCTGTTGCGGCGGCGTACTGGAACGGGCCGCTGGCGACGTAGGTGAGGAACTGCTTGGCGCTGCGGACTGCGGAGACCAGTGCCGGGGGCGCTGTTACCCAGCCGACCTTCCAGCCGGTGAAGGAGAAGGTTTTGCCGGCTGAGCCGATGGTCACCGTGCGCTCGCGCATGCCGGGCAGGGTCGCCAGGGGGATGTGCTCCGGGCCGAAGGTCAGGTGTTCGTAGACCTCGTCGGTGACGACCAGGAGGTCGCGTTCGCGGACGAGCTGCGCGATGGCCTCGGATTCCGCGCGGGTGAGGACCATGCCGGTCGGGTTGTGCGGGGTGTTCAGCAGGAGCAGGCGGGTGCGGTCGGTCACGGCGGCGCGCAGGGCGTCCAGGTCCGGGCGGAAGTGCGGGGGGCGCAGGGTCACCGGGACGCGGACGCCGCCGGCCATGGCGATGCACGCGGTGTAGGAGTCGTAGTAGGGCTCGAACGCCACCACTTCGTCGCCCGGCTCGAGCAGGGCCAGCATCGCCGCCGCGATGGCCTCGGTGGCGCCGGCGGTGATGAGGACCTCGGTGTCGGGGTCGAAGTCCAGGCCGTAGAAGCGTTTCTGGTGCGCGGCGACGGCGGTGCGCAGCTCCGGGATGCCGGGTCCGGGCGGGTACTGGTTGCCGCGTCCGGACAGCACTGCCTCGGCGGCGGCGCGCTTGATCTCCTCGGGCCCGTCGGTGTCGGGGAAGCCCTGGCCGAGGTTGATCGAGCCGGTCGCGACGGCCAGCGCGGACATCTCGGCGAAGATCGTGGTGCCCATCGGGGCCAGGCGGCTGTTGAGGTAGGGCAGGCGCATACCGCCATCCTGCCGTACCGGCGCCGCCACGACCGGGCAGGACCGGCCCGGGCGTCCTCGGGGACGGTCCGCGGTGTGCGAGGCTTGCCCCATGGACTTGCGCATCTTCACCGAGCCACAGCAGGGCGCTTCGTACGACACGCTCCTCACCGTCGCCAAGGCCGCCGAGGACCTGGGCTTCGACGCGTTCTTCCGTTCCGACCACTACCTGAAGATGGGCGAGGTGACCGGCGAGCCCGGTCCCACCGACGCCTGGATCACCCTGGCCGGCCTGGCCCGCGACACCCGCCGCATCAAGCTCGGCACGCTGGTCAGCCCGGCCACCTTCCGGCTGCCCGGCCCGCTGGCGATCTCCGTCGCGCAGGTCGACGCCATGGCCGGTCCGGGCCGTGTCGAGCTGGGTCTGGGTACCGGTTGGTTCGAGGACGAGCACACCGCCTACGGCATCCCCTTCCCGGAGAAGCGCTTCGGGCTCCTGGAGGAGCAGCTGGAGATCATCACCGGGCTCTGGAACACCCCCGACGGCGCCACCTACACCTTCAAGGGCGAGCACTACGCCGTCTCGGAGTCCCCGGCGCTGCCCAAGCCGGCCACCAAGCCGCACCCGCCGATCATCCTCGGCGGCGGCGGCCCGAAGCGCACCCCGCGCCTGGCCGCCCGCTACGCCAGCGAGTTCAACACCTCCTTCCGCCCCTTCGACGACAGCGACAAGCTGTTCACCACCGTGCGCGAGGCGGTGAGCGCCAACGGCCGCTCGCCGGAGTCGATGACGTACTCCGCCGCCCTGGTCGCCTGCGTCGGCCGCGACGAGGCCGAGTTCGCCAAGCGCGCCGCCGCGATCGGCCGCGAGCCGGCCGAGCTGCGCGAGAACGGACTGGCCGGCACGCCGGGAGAGGTTGTGGAGAAGATCGGGCGCTACGCCGGCATCGGCGCGCAGCGCCTGTACCTGCAGTTCCTCGACCTGCAGGACCTGGACCACATGGAGCTCATCGCCTCCGACGTGATGCGCCAGCTCTAGGGCTGGAGGTAGGGACAGGCGCCGCTTCCCATGCAGGGCAACGAAAGCACGGAGCGCGCGGAGCGCAAGGAGCACCCCGAGCGCACCGAGCGCACCAGTCGTGCCGATCTCGCGGCCGACTGCGCGAACTGCTTCGCGCTGTGCTGCGTGGGGCTGGCGTTCACGGCGTCCCAGGACTTCGCCGTCGACAAGTCCGCCGGGACGCCGTGCCCCAACCTGGCCGCCGACGACCGCTGCTCGATCCACACCGGACTGCGCGGCCGCGGCTTCCAGGGCTGCACGGTGTACGACTGCTTCGGCGCCGGCCAGAAGCTGTCGAGACAGACGTTCGGCGGCGTGTCGTGGCGCGAGGCGCCGCACAGCGCCCCGCAGATGTTCGCGGCGCTGCCGGTGATGCGCCAGCTGCACGAGATGCTGTGGTACCTGGCCGAGGCCGAGACGCTGGCCTCGGCCTCAGCCCTGCGCACCGAGGTCGGCTGGTCCGCCGAGGAGACCGAACGGCTGTCCCGGTTGCCGCTGGAGGATTTGTTGGCGCTGGACCTCTCCGCGCACCGCGCCGGCGTCAGCGAACTGCTTTCGGAAGTCAGCACCCTGACGCGCGCGGGCATCGGCGGCGGCCGGAAGAAGGACCGCCGCGGCGCGGACCTCATCGGCGCCCGGCTGGCAGGTGCGGACTTCCAAGGAGCGGACCTGCGCGGCGCTTACCTCATCGGCGCCGACCTCTCGGGCGCTGACCTGCGGCGGGCCGATCTGATCGGCGCCGATCTGCGCGATGCGAAGCTGGCCGGGGCGGATCTGACCGGCGCGATATTCCTGACGCAGACACAGCTGAACGCGGCGCTCGCAGATCAGGGTACGAAGATCCCCGACGGCCTCGCCCGACCCTCGCACTGGGCCTAGCCACCACGATTCCAGCGCGCAGGAGTTTGTTAGGAGCTTGTCGGCAAAGGTCGCGGACGGGCGGCCGGCGCAGGCTCTGGACTCCTCACTCCTTTGTCGAAGACATCAAAGGCGCGCTGCCTGAGATTTCGTCCGAAATCGGGATAAGGGCTACCTATCGCCCACGAGCGACTATTAGTGCACCAAGCATCCCGCAACATCGCGATCAAGGTTGCCCCCCGCCACCAATGCACCCTCGCCGGTCCCGTGCGCCTCGTCCGTCCAACACCAGCCGTCGCAACCGCACCGTCCGGGCGCATCGCGCGTTGAGCGTATTTGAGGTGCGCACCCCGGACCCCCGCCCGCCACCGCTCCCGGACCGGCGTTCCTACGAAACTTCGCAGAGCGCCCAGTTCCGGCCCCGACGAGGGGGTTGTCCGGGCCCGATGGCTGCTCTGTGTCATCGAATGGTTCTTACGTTGCCGTTTCGTGACGCGTTCATGGCGGATTCGTGTCCGCTACCTCATGGCGATCATGGTCCGGACCCGAATAGGTTTTGCGCGTCAACATATCGGCGGCGCCTCCCGGGGGTAGGCGACGTGCGGAACCAGAAAGGGGCAAGCTCCCATGCGTAAGGCGATACTCGCAATCACCGCACTCGGCGCCGCGGTTGCGTTGAGCGCAGCTGGATGCAGTAGCTCTAAGAGCAGCAGCAGCGGTTCCACCACGGGCGGTGGCAGCTCGACGACCAGCGCCGCTGCGGGCTCCAGCAGCAGCAGTAGCAGCAGTGGCACGCCCACGTACAAGAACAACAAGGTCGGCATCCTGCTGCCGGACACCAACTCCTCGCCGCGGTGGGTCAACTCCGACCCCGACGAGCTGAAGACGCAGTGCGCGCAGTACGGCCTGACCTGTGACATCCAGAACTCCAACGGTTCTGCCACGACGATGACCTCGCAGGCGCAGTCGATGCTGAACGAGGGCGTCGGCGTGCTGATGCTCACCAACCTGGACTCCGGCTCGGCCAAGGCGATCGAGGCGCAGGCGCAGGCCAAGGGCGTCGTCACCATCGACTACGACCGGCTCACGCTCGGCGGCACCGCGCAGTACTACGTCTCCTTCGACAACGTGGCCGTCGGCAAGGCGCAGGGCACCGCCCTGACCAAGTGCACCCAGGTCGCCGGCAAGACCGCGGTGAAGTACGTCGAGGAGGACGGCGCCGCGACCGACAACAACGCGACGCTGTTCAAGCAGGGCTACGACAGCGTGCTGAAGGCGCAGACCGGCTGGACCCAGGCCGGCGACCAGTCCGGCAACTGGGACAACCCGGCCGGCACCGCGCAGTCGGTGTTCCAGAAGCTGCTGCAGGGCGCTCCGGACCTGAACGCGGTCATGGTCGCCAACGACGAGATGGCCAACGCGGCCATCACCGTCCTGAAGCAGCAGGGCCTCAACGGCAAGGTGGCTGTCTCCGGCCAGGACGCGACCGCGACCGGTCTGCAGAACATCCTCAACGGCGACCAGTGCTTCACGATCTACAAGCCGGTCAAGGGCGAGGCCGACGTGGCCGTCAAGCTGGCCAGCCAGGTCCTGTCCGGCCAGAAGCCGACCGCGCCGGCCGTGGTCCACGACCCGACCGGCAACCGTGATGTCCCGTCCTACCTGGCGACCCCGGTCGTGGTGGACAAGTCCAACATCACCCTGCCGTTCACCGACGGCTACCAGAAGGCCGCCGACGTCTGCACCGGCGACTTCGCCGCCAAGTGCACGGCGGCCGGCATCAAGTAGCACCAAGCGACCCGCGGCGGCCGCATCGGGTTTCTCACTTCCGATGCTGTCGCCGCTGGTCAGTGCTCCGCGCGGGAGCTCTATAACCCCCCTGCGAAGCCCATACGGCGGTCCGGAGACGGTCGCTGAAGGCAAGACCGTTCGGGCTCGACCGCTCTGGCTCGACCGTTCGATTGCTGGGCGTCATGAGTTGAGAGAGGTGTGAGGTGACGGAAACAACCACGTCCGCGGCACCCCGGACGGCGGGGTCGGGCGAGCCGATCCTTCAGTTGCGGAGTGTCAACAAGTCCTTCGGCCCGGTCCATGTGCTGCAGGACGTCGACTTCGAGGCGCACGCCGGAGAGGTCACCGCCCTGGTCGGCGACAACGGCGCCGGCAAGTCCACGCTGGTCAAGTGCATCGGTGGCACGTACTCCATCGACAGCGGCGACTACGTCTTCGAGGGCAACGACGTCAAGGTCCACGACCCGCGCGACGCCGCCGCGCTGGGCATCGAGATCGTCTACCAGGACCTCGCGCTGTGCGAGAACCTGGACATCGTCGGCAACATGTTCCTGGGCCGCGAGCGCGTCTCCGGCTGGCGCACGCTGGATGAGAACGCCATGGAGCGCCTGGCCGGGGAGACCCTGGCCGGCCTGTCGGTCCGCACCGTGAAGTCGCTGCGCCAGCAGGTCTCCAGCCTGTCCGGCGGCCAGCGCCAGACGGTCGCGATCGCCAAGTCCGTGCTGTGGAACTCCAAGGTCGTCATCCTCGACGAGCCGACCGCCGCGCTCGGCGTGGCCCAGACCGCGCAGGTCCTGGAACTGGTGCGCCGGCTGGCCGACCGCGGCCACGCGGTCATCCTGATCTCGCACAACATGCGCGACGTGCTCGAGGTCTCCGACCGCATCGCCGCGCTGTACCTGGGGCGGATGGCCGCTCAGGTCAAGCGCTCCGAGGTGACCCAGACCCAGATCGTCGAGCTGATCACCGCCGGCCGCTCCGGGGACCTGGGCCTGCAGCCCGGCGCCAACGGCAACGGCGCCAACGGCAACGGCCTCAACGCCGCCGGCGGCACCGGGGTCTCCGACGCCCTGAGCGCGGCCGAGGCGAACCAGGGCGAGCAGGCCTCCAACGAATCCGACGGAACCGACGGGGTGACGGCATGACCGCTACCGAGAACCCGACCGGCACCGCGACCGCCACCGGCGAGACGGTTCCGGAGACCGGCGCGGCCGGCACGCTCTTGGCCTACGGCCGCAACCGCCTCGAGCGCGCCCGCGGCGGCGAGCTGGGCTCCATGCCCGCCGTGGCCGGGCTGGTCGTCCTGGTCATCTTCTTCGCGATCGTGCAGAACGGCTTCCTGTCGCTGTACAACATCGCCAACCTGGTCACCCAGGCCGCACCGATCATCGTGCTGGCCATGGGCCTGATCTTCGTCCTGCTGCTGGGCGAGATCGACCTGAGCGCGGGCACCGCCTCCGGCGTGTGCGCGGCGCTGATGGCGGTCATGATCGTGCGGCACAGCCTGCCGTGGTACGTGGCCGTGCTGGCCGCGATCGTCACCGGCGCGGTCCTGGGCTTCCTGATCGGATGGCTGCGCGCCAAGGTGCGCATCCCCTCCTTCGTGGTCACCCTGGCCGCGTTCCTGTCCTTCCAGGGCATCGTGCTGATGCAGGTCGGCAAGGCCGGCTCGATCTCCCTGCCGGACCAGGCCGCCAAGCCGATCATCACGCTCGAGGGCTACAACAACAACCTGATGCCGCTGTGGCTGGGCTGGGTCATGCTGGCCGTGGTGGCCGGCGGCTACGCCCTGGTCAAGCTGCGCATCGCGGTGAGCCGGCGCTCGGCGGGCCTGGAGGCCGAGCCGGCCCTGGTGACCTTCGCCAAGACGCTGCTGATGCTCATCCTCGGGGCGGTGTTCGTCTACCTGCTCGGCGAGAACCGCGCGATCCAGCAGAACGCCTTCTTCAACAACCTGAAGATCGAGGGCATCCCCTGGGTCGTCCTGCTGCTGATCGTCCTGACGGTGGGCCTGACCTTCCTGCTCAGCCGCACCCGGTACGGGCGCCACGTCTACGCCGTCGGCGGCAACGACGAGGCCTCGCGCCGGGCCGGTATCCGGGTCGACCGGATCCGGATCTCGGTGTTCGTGATCTGCTCCACGCTGGCCGCGGTGGCCGGTGTCGTGCAGGCCTCGCAGCTGGAGTCGGTGGCCTCGAACTTCGGCGCCGGCAACACCCTGCTCCTCGCCGTCGGCGCGGCCGTCATCGGTGGCACCAGCCTGTTCGGCGGACGCGGCCGCATCATGGACGCCGTGTGGGGCGGCCTGGTGGTGGCGGTGATCCAGAACGGTATGGGCGACCTGATCAAGGGCGCGAACAGCCAGGCCTGGCAGTGGATCGTCACCGGTCTGGTGCTGCTCCTCGCGGCCGGGTTCGACGCGACCTCGCGCCGCGTCGGCCGAGGCGACTCGCACTGAGGCGGTGAGTCAGCCGGTCTCGGTTCATCAAGGTCCGGGACCGGCTGAAACCGGCCCACAGAGCGGGGAAACGCGCAGCGAGGAGAGAACCATGAGGGCCCGCAAGGGGTTCACTTACGGAGTGACCCAGGAGGAACTGCGCCGGCACAACCTGTCGACCCTCTTGCGCTATGTCCACCAGCACGGACCGACCTCGCGCGCCGTGCTCACCGCGAGCATGAACCTCAACCGCTCGACGATCGGCGCGCTGACCGCCGACCTGTCCTCGGCCGGGTTGGTCGAGGAAGAGCTGCCCGGCCAGCACCTCGGTGCCGGCCGGCCGTCCCTGGTCGTGGTGCCCAGGGCCGCGCACGTGTACGCGCTGGCCTACATGATCGGCGTCGACTTCGTCGTCGCGGCCCGGGTGGGCCTGGGCGGACAGGTGCTCGACCGGCGCGAGCTGTACCGCCCGCGCGGCGACTACGACCTCGAAGACGTCATGGGGCACCTGGAGCGCTTCACCGGCGAGCTGCTGTCCTCCGAGGACATCCCGCCCGGCGCCTTCTGCGCCGGGGTGGGCGCGGCGGTCCCGGCCGCCGTCCGCAACTCCGACGGCATGCTGCGTTTCGTCCCCAACATGAACTGGGACGACTGGGGCGACGCCCCGCTCGGCGACATCCTGCACCGCCGCCTGGTGGAGACCTTCGGCATCCAGGCCCCGGTCGCGGTCGGCAACGACGCGGACCTCGGCGCCCTGGCCGAACGCACCCGGGGCGTGGCAGTGGGCTGCGACGACCTGGTGTACATCGTCGGCGAGGTCGGCGTCGGCGCCGGGGTGATCGCCGGCGGCGAGGCCATGTCCGGACACGACGGCTACGCCGGCGAGGTCGGGCACATGGTGGTCAACCCCTCCGGCCGGCTGTGCCGCTGCGGCGCGCGCGGCTGCTGGGAGACCGAAATCGGCGAGCCGGCGATCCTGGCCGCGGCCGGCCATGCCGACGGACGCCGCGCGACCGTGGCCGAACTCGTCGCCGAGGCGGCGGCCGGCGATGAGAAGTCGGTCCGCGCGCTGGAGCACATCGGCGGCTGGATCGCCCTGGGCGTGGCGAACATCGTCACGGTCTTCAACCCCAGCATGGTGATCTTCGGCGGCCTGTTCGGCGACGTGTTCCCCGGCATCCAGGGGCAGATCCGCACCAACCTGCTCTCCGGGAGCCTCGGCGTGGTCCGCGAGGGCGTGCGCCTGGTGACGCCGGGACTCGGCGCGGACTCCACGCTGATCGGCGCCGCGGAGAAGGCGTTCGAGCCGTTGCTGGCCGACCCGCTGGGGTTCGTCTCGGCGATGGCCGCCATGCCGGCACCCTCATCGCGCGTTCCCTGATCGCCCCTCGCGCTTCCCGGCGGCGCTGGAAACGTCCATCTCGACGATCCGCGCCGGCCGCCGAGCATCTGCCCGCTGTTAACGCCGCGGATTAGGCTGGCGGGCACGGGCCAGGAGGCGTGGGAAGTGGACCAACCGTGACGCAGCTGAACTTGCACCGCCTGTCGATCTTCCTGACCGTCGTCGAGACCGGCGGCTTCTCGGCGGCCGCGCAGAAGCTCTACATGAGCCAGCCCTCGGTCTCCAACCACGTCCGCAACCTCGAACAGTCGCTGCAGACAACCCTGATAGACCGCTCCGGCCCGCGCATCCGCCCCACCGCCGAGGGCGAAGTCCTGGCCGAGTACGCACGCCGCATCTTCCTCCTGACCGAGGAAGCGGTCGCAGCCATCCGCGAGGTATCCGGCGTCCAGTCCGGGCGCCTGGAAGTCGGCGGCACGACCACGGTCGGCACGTACCTGCTGCCACGACTGCTCGCACGCTTCCGCGAACGGCACCAGAACATCGAGTGCGACATCGTCGTCGGCAACAACGGCCAGATCCTCAAGCGCCTCCTGGACGGCGAACTCGGCCTGGCCATCGTCGCCGGCCAACCCGCAGCCCCCCAACTGAAAACCGAAACAGTCCTCGACGAACGCCTCCTCCTAGTAGCCGCCCCCGGCCACCCCCTGACCCACCCCACCCCCCACATCACCGCACCCCAGCTGGCAGGCGAACGCTTCCTCCTGCGCGAACCCGGCTCCCAAACCCGCGACCTCCAAGAAGCAGCCCTGATCAACTGGGACCTCGACGACATGCCCAAAGCCGACATGTGGGGCCCAGAAACCATCAAGCAATCCGTAGCAGCCGGCCTAGGCATCTCCCTGATCTCCGAACACGCCATCGACACCGAAGTCAAAGACGGCCGCCTAGCAGTCCTCGAAGTCGACCCACCCCTACGCTCCCGCCCAGTAGTGATCGCCTACCGCCGAGACCGCCTCCTATCACCCGCCGAACGCGCTTTCGTGGCCCTGGCACGAGGCCTGCGGACCTGGCCGGACAGCGAGGCGGCTGCGGGCTGATCGAGCGGCGAGCTCGGGGTGGGAGGTCTTGACGCTGCCCGGCCACTCCGCTTGCCTGGACCGATGACGGCCCAGAATGCGTGGCACCCGAGCGGTGACCAGTCCATTGCCCGGCGCGGTACGCTTGCCGACTTGTTGCGTCGTAGTGCTGCGCGGGAGCCTGGCAAGCTGGCGCTCGTCTTCGGTGGGGTGCGGCAGACTTTTGCCGAGCTTGATGTGACCGTCAGTCGGGCCGCGAATGCCCTTGCTGAGCGGGGTGTGCGGTACGGGGATCGGGTCCTGTTGCTCGCGCACAATTCGCACGGCTTCGTCGTCGCCTACTTCGCGCTCGCGCGGCTCGGTGCGGTCTCCGTGCCGGTGAATTTCATGCTGGGTCCCGATGAGATCGCCTACGTTCTCACGCATTCCGGCGCCGTCGCGGTCATCGCTGAGGACGCGCTGGCCGACACCGCTGACCGCGCGTGCCAGGTCGCCGGCATCGTGCCTGTCGTCAGGGCCGCGATCAGTAGCGGCGCCACCGAGACCCCGGAAGGCTGGCTCGACTTCGAGACCGCCTACCGAAACGCCTCCGCCGACGAGCCCGACGCCCCCGTCACCGACGACGACCCCGTCCAGATCATGTACACCTCCGGCACGGAGTCACGTCCCAAGGGCGCCGTCATGTCCACCCGGAACCTGATCGCGCAGTACACCAGTGCCATCGTCACCGGCGCCATGTCCGCCGACGACATCGAGGTCCACGCCCTCCCGCTCTACCACTGCGCGCAGCTTCACTGCTTCCTCACCCCCGACATCCAGCTCGGCGCCACCAGCATCGTGCTCCCCGGCGCCGATCCCGCGACGATCCTGCGCACCGTCGAGCTGGAGCACGTCACCAAGCTCTTCTGCCCGCCGACGGTCTGGATCGCCCTGCTGCGCCATCCCGATTTCGACGCCCGCGATCTCAGTACCCTGCGCAAGGGCTACTACGGTGCCGCCGCGATGCCGGTCGAGGTCCTGGCCGAACTGCGCCGCCGGCTTCCCGAGCTGCGGCTGTACAACTTCTACGGCCAGACCGAGATGTCCCCGGTCGCCACCGTGCTCGGTCCGGAGGACCAGGAACGCAAGCCCGGCTCGGCCGGCCGTGCCGCGCTCAACGTCGAGACCCGCGTGGTCGACGACGCCGGGAACGAGGTCCCGCGCGGCGAGGTCGGCGAGATCGTGCACCGCGGCCCGCACACGATGCTCGGCTACTGGAACGACCCCGAGCGCACCGCCGAGGCCTTCCGCGGCGGCTGGTTCCACAGCGGCGACCTCGGCGTCATGGACGAGGAGGGCTACCTCGCCGTCGTGGACCGGAAGAAGGACATGATCAAGACCGGCGGGGAGAACGTCGCGAGCCGCGAGGTCGAGGAGACCGTCTACCAGCACCCGGCGGTCGCCGAGGTGGCGGTGTTCGGCGTGCCGGATCCGTACTGGATCGAGATGGTCTGCGCGGCGGTGGTGGTCAAGCCGGGGGAGCGGCTGGAGCCGGAGGAGGTCGTCGAGTTCTGCCGGGCGCGGCTGGCGGGGTTCAAGACGCCCAAGAAGGTGGTCATCGTCCCCGCGCTCCCGAAGAACCCCTCCGGCAAGGTCCTCAAGCGCGAACTGCGCGAGATCCACGCTGCCTCTGACAGCGCATGACCGTGTATGACTGCGCCTGACAACGCATGACCGCAGTCTCAGCACCGTGGCCATGATCATGCCCATCATCGGTATGGTAACCATCTGATCGTCAGTCGAAGAACGGGATGGGGGACGATGACGATGCAGACGCTTGGTGCCGGGGACCCGCACCGGATCGGTCCGTACGTCCTGACCGGCCGGCTGGGCGCCGGCGGTATGGGCAGTGTCTACCTGGGCTGGGACCCCGCCGGGCGGCCCGCCGCGGTGAAGGTGGTCCGCACCGACTTCCTGCAGGACCCCGACTTCCGGGCCCGCTTCCGCCGCGAGATCTCCTCGGCGCGCCGGGTCAGCGGGCCGTGGATCTCCCGGGTGCTGGACGCCGACCCGGACGCCGAATCGCCGTGGCTGGCCACCGAATACGTCGCCGGCCCGACGCTGGACGCCGCGGTCACCCGCTTCGGCCCGCTGCCCACCGAGACCGTCGCGGTGCTGGCGCAGTGCCTGGGCCAGGCGCTCGCGGCCGTGCACGCGGCCGGCGTGGTGCACCGGGACATCAAGCCCAACAACATCCTGCTCGCCGCCGACGGCCCGCGCCTGATCGACTTCGGCATCGCCCGCGCGACCGACGACACCAAGCTCACCGCCACCCACGCCGGCGTGCTCGGCGTGGCCGGCTTCATCGCGCCGGAGCGCATCGAGAGCCAGGCGATGCTCCCGGCCGGCGACGTCTTCGCCGGCGGCGTGGTGCTCGCCTTCGCCGCCACCGGCAAACTCGCCTTCGGCAGCGGCGAGCCGGTCACGGTCGCCTACCGCGTGGTCCACGGCGAGCCGGACCTGAGCGAACTGCCCACCGAACTTCAGCCGCTGGTGACGCAGTGCCTGTCCAAGGACCCCAGCCGGCGCCCCGACGCCGCACGGCTCGCCGCCGAGGCCCAGCGCCTGCGCGGCGAAAGCGACTGGCCCGGCGTCCCGGTCACCACGACCGACTGGTCCGGCGGCGGCACGACCGGCGACACGCTCGGACTGGCCACGACCTGGCTGCCCAAGCCGCTGGCGATGCACACCGTCCGGGACTACGACCTGACGGCGGCACACGCGGCGGCCGAGACCGCGCGCCTGGACCTGCAAGACCCCCGCTTCGGGAGCCTGGGCGGGCAGTCCGGCGCGGGTCGGGCGGCCGTCGGCTCCGGCGGCGTCGCCGGCTACGGCGCCGACATCGGTCCCGGTCGCGACGCGGCCGCGCTCACCGGCAACGCGCTCAACGCCGCGGGCTTCGGCGACATGTCCGGGCGCGGCGGCGCGGGCGGCCGCGGCGGCCCGCAAGGTCCGCAAGGCCCATACGCCCCGCGCACCCAACGCCCCGGCGACACCGAGCAGCTACCGCCGCAGCGCAAGAAGTCGGTAGCGCTCATCGGCGGCGCGGCCGTGCTCCTGGCCGCGATCGTCGCCGGCGGCGTGGCGCTGGCATCCGGCGGCAGCAAAACCGGCGGCGCGACCGCGTTGCAAGGAGACGCCTCGAACCAGAGCTCTGCGCAAACCACGTCCGGCGGCAAGGACGGCGGGGACCTGTCGGCCGGCAGCTCCAAGCCCGGCGACTCCCTGCCGACCTCCAACGGCGTTCCACCCGCGGGCACCAGCGCGCCCTCGTCCAGCGGCGCATCCGCACCGGCCCAGGGCGCCACCTCGGGCGGCCAGGCGGCCACGTCCTCCTCGGCCGGGCACTCCTCTGTGGCACCGCCGGCGGGCACGTCCGCGCACACCTCGTCCGCCCCGCCTGCGTCGCACACCACCGCCGCGCCGCCGCCGTCGACCTCGCACGCTCCGGCGCCCGCGCCGGTCCCGTGCGGCGGCACCTCCTCGACCCCGCAGGGTACCGGTATCAACTGCACGTTCGACACCGCGGGCAACGGCTCCAGCGGCGGATCGCCGGTCCTGAACAGCGGCGGAGGCGTCGTCGGCTATCTTCCGCAGGGCACGAACTGGGTGATCTGCCAGGCACAGGGCCGGACCGAGACCGAGAGCGGCGGGCAGTACTACAACAACTGGTGGGCCTGGACCGAGGCAAACGACAAGAGCTGGGGCTGGGTCAGCGCGGTGGATGGGCACGGCGGCGCCAACAACGGCGCGTTCGGCAGCGTCCCGCTGTGCAACGGATCGAAGGGCTCGCCGCCGCAGTAGGCCCGAAGCAGCTCCGCAGTAAGCCCGAAGCAGTTCCGCAGCCGGTCCGCCCGGCGTGCGGTGTCTCACTGTGCAACCAGATCGGCCCGTCGCTGCCGTAGGTCGTCCTTGAGTGTGGTGGAGTTGTCCGGTACAACTCCGTAGACCTCTTACGACAGTGAGGACCGCCGTTCATGGCGCGATTCAAAGTGGGCGTGCAGCTGCGCCCTCAACACACCGACACCACCGCCCTGCGCGAGGCGTGGCAGCGCGCGGACGCTCTCGGCGTGGACTCGATCTGGACCTGGGATCACTTCTACCCGCTCGGCGGGGATCCGGACGGGACCCACTTCGAGGGCTCCAGCCTGCTCGCCGCGATGGCCGTGACCACGACGCGGGCCCGGTTCGGGATGCTCGTGCACTGCAACAGCTACCGCAATCCTGAGCTGCTGGCGGACATGGCGCGGACCGTGGACCAGCTCTCCGGCGGACGGTACGTGCTGGGTATCGGCTCGGGCTGGTTCGAGCGCGACTACACCGAATACGGCTATGAGTTCGGGACCGCGCCGGAGCGGCTGCAGGCGCTGAAGGCGGCGCTGCCGCGGATCAAGGAGCGGCTGGGCAAGCTCAACCCGGCCGCCGCCGACCTGCCGATCCTGATCGGCGGCGGCGGGGAGAAGGTGACGCTGCGGCTGGTCGCGCAGTACGCCGACCTGTGGAACACCTTCGGTCCGGTGGAGAACTTCCGCCACAAGAACCAGGTGCTCGACGAGTGGTGCGCGAAGCTGGGCCGGGACCCCAAGGCCGTGGAGCGCACCGTGATGATCAATGACGACGAGATCGACAACTACCAGGCGTATCTGGACGTCGGCGCCGACCACATCATCGTCGGCGGGGACCACCCGTTCGAGCTGGACAACGTGCGGCGGCTGCTGGCGCACGCGCGCGACTGAGACCTCCTGGGGGGAGGCGTCAGGGGTCTGGTTCACTTCGGAACCAGACCCCTGATCAGTGCGATTTCAGTTCAGTGCGATTTCAGTGCGAATTCAGTTCGATTCACTGCGATTCACTGCGATTCACTGCGTTCCGGCGGAGCCGGAGGGCGCCGCCGGCGCTACGGAATCGTCCACTTCTGGGCGTTGGAGCCGTTGCAGGTGTAGATCTGCAACTGCGTGCCGTCGGTGGTGCTGCTGCCCGGGTCGTCCAGGCACTTGCCGGACTGCGGGTTCACCAGCGAGCCGTTGGATTGCTGCTGCCACACCTGGGATCCGGTGTTGTTGCACGTGTACAGCTGCACCAGCGTGCCGTCCGCGCTCCCGCCGCTGGTCACGTCCAGGCAGCCGCCCATGATGCCCAGGCTGCCGTTGGCGTTGGCGGTGAACTGCTGCGCCACCGAACCGTTGCAGCTCCACAGCTGGATCTTGGTCCCGTTGGCGGTGCCGCGGTGGTCGTCGTCCGCGCACTTGCCCGCGATGCCCGACGTCAGCGGCCCGACGGCGCCGCCGGCGCTGCTCTGGTCGTAGGACGGCGGCGCGTCGCCGGCCGCGGTGCCCCAGCTGGACGCCGAGGAGCCGAGGGTGAAGTTCAGCGTGGCGCCGGACTTCCAGGTCGAGGCCGGCAGCCAGGTGTGGGTGCTCGCGGTGCCGTTCACGGTGAGCGACTGGATGTAGTAGTTGCTCGCCGAGGCGGCCGGGGCGTTGATCGTGATGGTCGAGCCGGAGTCCAGGTGGACGACCGCCTGCGTGAACAGCGGGCTGTTCAGCGCCAGGTCCGCGCTGCCCGGGGTCACCGGGTACATGCCCAGGGCGCCCCAGACGTACTGCGAGGACATGGTGCCCAGGTCGTCGTTGTTCGGGAAGCCGGCCGGGGTGTCCTGGTAGAGCTGGTTGAGCATGCGGTTCACGACCGACTGGGTGTGCGAGGGCTCGCCGGTCCAGTCGTAGAACCAGGGGGTGCCCAGGTCCACCTCGTTGGACAGGAACGACTGGTCGGAGTGGCTGCTGTTGAAGGACTGGAAGTAGTAGTCCAGCGCCGAGTTGATCGCGCTGTTGCCGCCGTAGAGCGCGGCCAGACCGGCCTGGTCGAAGCCGACGTCGAAGCGGTTCTGCGCGGCGGTGGACTCGGTGAAGCCGGTCGTGCTCCCGGTGGTGATGCTGTCGAAGCTGCCGTTGCTCGACTCGGGGTTCAGCAGCTGGTTGGCCGGGTTGAAGATGTGCTTCCAGTTGTTGGCCCGGGCGTTGAACTTGGTCGCGTTGGCCGAGTCGCCCATGGAGGAGGCGAAGCGGGACAGCGCGAAGTCGGCGTTGTCGTACTCGATGAGGCTGGAGGCCGTGTCGCGGACGTTGCAGCAGCCCAGGGAGCCGGTGTAGAGGTCCGAGGGCAGGTAGCCGTAGGTGTTCTCCAGCGAGGTCCCGCGGCGCACGTTGTTGTTGGTCGTGGCCTCATTCAGCATGTCCGACAGCGCGGTGGAGGTGTTGAAGTTCGTGCCGCCGAAGGCGTAGTAGTTCGCGATGGCGGCGGTCGCCGGGTCACCGTCCATGACCCAGTTGTAGAAGTTCATGAAGCCCCACTGCGGGAACGTCCCGCCCTGGGCGTAGTCGTTCACCAGCGACTGCGCCTGGTCCGAGGCGATCGAGGGATCGACGAACGCGGCGAGCTGGGTCTGGCCCTTGTAGACGTCCCAGCCGGAGAACTGGTCGTACTGCGGGTGGCCGGAGGCGGCGGTGTGCACGGCGTTGTCGAAGCCCATGTACTGGTTGTTGACGTCGGTCACCGTGTTGGGGTGCAGCAGCGCGTGGTAGAGCGAGGTGTAGAACAGCTGCTGCTGGCTGGTGGTGCCGCCGGCTATCTGGATCTTGTTCAGCTGGGCGTTCCAGGCGTTGTGCGCGGCGGTCTGCACCGTGGAGAAGTTGAACCCCGACTGTTCGGCGGCCAGGTTGGCGGAAGCGTTTGCGGCCGAGACGTAGGAGATGCCGACCTTGGCCTGGACGGTCTGGTTGGAGCTGGTGTTGAAGTTCAGGAACACCGAGTTCGGGCTGCCCTGGCCGCTTTCGGTGATGACCTGCGAGGAGGTGAAGTTCTGCGAGAAGACCATGTCGAAGTGCAGCGTGTAGCTGCCGGCCTCGCCGCAGAAGCCGCCGGAGGTGAGCTGGCCGGTGACCTCGTTGCTGCCGACGATCTGCGCGGCGGTGGCGCTGCTGCCGTTCTGGCTGTCCAGCAGCTTGAGCAGCAGGTCGGCCTGCGTGGTGGCCGGGAAGGTGAAGCGGGCGATCCCGGTGTGGGCCGTGGTCGTCAGCTCGGTCTTCACCGGCGTCGAGCCGGTGCTCACCGTGTAGTAGCCGGCGTTTCCGGTCTCGGTGCTGTGGTTCAGCGATTCGGTGAGCACACCCGGGTCGCCGGAGGGCAGCCCGCCGGTGAACGGCAGGACCGGCAGGTCGCCCATGGCGCCGCAGCCGGGTCCGGCGACGTGGGTCAGGGAGAACCCGCGGGTGGAGTTGGCGCTGTAGTCATAGCCGCCGCCGGCGTTGCGGCTGCCGTTGGGGGAGTCCGGGCTCCACTGCACCATGCCGAACGGGGAGTCGGCGCCGGGGAAGTCGTTGCCGCCGCCGGAGGTCATCACCAGGGTGTTGACCGTGGAGGCCGGATCGGCGACGAAGGCGGGGGCGGCGGCGTGGGCGGCACCCGCGGACAGCCCCGCGGTGCCCAGTGCGGTCGCGGCCACCAGGGCCCCGGCCGATATCAGGGAGCTGAGGCGCCGTGGGCGCCCTGTGCGGTTCGAACCGGTCACGATGTCTCTTCTCTCGACGCGAGCACTGACGCAGTACGGTGTGAACGTTCACAGGCATCGGGGATTGTCTGGCCCCTGAGAAGAGTTGTCAATGGGACGCGCTGAGGAATTACGGATGGTAACGTTAACCAGCCGAACGAGGAGGACCGATGGCAGCGCGGCCCACGATGAAAGACGTGGCGCGGGCGGCGGGGGTGTCGCTGATGACGGTCTCGCGGGTGGTGGCCGGCGAGACCGGCGTGGCCCCGCAGACCGCGGCCCGGGTCGAGGAGGCGATCAGGGCTCTGGGTTACCAGCGTAACGATATCGCCCGCAACCTCAGACGCAAGGCACAGGATTCGCGCACCATCGGTCTGGTGGTCGACGACCTGGCGAACCCCTTCTTCTCCGCCCTCGCGCGCTCGGTCGAGGACGAGGCCTACCGCCGCGGCTTCCTGGTCCTGGTCGGCAGCACCAACGACGACCCCCGCCGCGAGCGCGACGTGGTCTCGGCCTTCAGCGCCCGCCAGGTCGACGGCCTGGTCCTGGTCCCCACCGGCGGCAACCGCCCCTTCTTCCGGGCGCAGATGGCGCGCGGGGTGAAGGTGGTCTGCGTCGACCGCCCGGCGACCGGCCTGGACGTGGACTGCGTTGCCGTCGACAACCGAGCCGGTACCGCCACGGCCGTACGCCACCTCCTGGACCGCGGCCACAGCCGCATCGCCTACCTCGGCGACCGCCAGGAGATCTGGACCCAGCGCGAACGCTACGCCGGCTACGAACAAGCCATGGCCGCCGCCGGCCTGGCCGTGGACCCGGCCCTGGTCCGCCACGGCCTGCGCGGCGTCCCCGAAGCCGCCAAGGCGATCGGCGAGCTGATGGACGCCCCCAACCCCCCGACCGCCGTCTTCAGCGGCAACGACCTGGTCACCCTCGGCGCGGTCGACGCCGGCGCCAGCCGCCGCTTCGCCCTGGTCGGCTTCGACGACTTCCTGCTCGCTGACAAACTCGACCCCCCGATATCAGTGGTCAGCCAGGACCCCGCAGCCCTCGGCCGTACCGCCGCCCAACTCCTGTTCGGCCGCATCGACGGCGACGACGCCGCCGCGCGCTCGGTGGTCCTGGCCACCCGCTTCATCGACCGCGGCTCGGGCGGCGACGCGGTGGGCCCGCCGCTGCCGGGCGGGCGTGCGGTGTATCAGGCTGCTGAGTAGGGGGCTGCGATCCTTGCGGCCGCGCGCTTCTCAGCCGGCGAGCGCTGCTCGTAGCGCGAGAGCGATCTCGTCTGCCCGCACGTCCGGAACCGATTCCTGCGCACCGCGCCCGAGCAGCCCGAACACGCGCGGACCGCGAAGCTCCGGCGGCAGGTCAGGGCTTCGCGGGACGATGTGGAAGTGGACATGTCCGAAGCCGGCAGCCTCGGCGAACTGCGCCACATACGTCTTCTCGCAGCCCGTCACCGCGTGCAGCGCCCGCGACAACCGGACCTGCCAGGTGCCCAGACCAGCGGCCTCGGCGTCGGTCAGGTCCGCGATCGCCGTGACGTGCCGGCGCGGCAGCAGCACCAGCCAGCCCGGCACGCCCGCGCCGAAGGCGTGCGCGACCCGCCAGTGGTCGTCGGACCCGACGTGTTCGCGCGGTGGCAGCTCCGGCAGGCGAGCCTCGTTCTGGCAGCTGTAGCAGTCAGGGTCCTGGGTCACGAGGACTGACTCTAGGCGCCGGCGAGCGGTGCCGCGTCAACGAGAACCGCGGCACCGCCCGCCATGGCGAATCTACGAGAAGGCCGACAGGCACGTCGTCGGCGTCGCGTGGGACGGATCCAGTGCGTTGACCGCCTCGTGCAGGGCGATCTTGTCGGTGGTGCCGATGAGGACGTGCTCGGACAGGTCGGTCGGGCACAGGTTCTGCAGCAGGATGTTGTGGACGTTCGCTCCGCTCAGCCGCTGCGACTGCCAGGGGGTGACGACCTCGTCGAACAGCGTGGAGATCACCGTGTACTGCACGCCGGGCACGGTGTCGCCGCCGGCGTTCAACTGCTGCATCAGCGGCGAGCCGACGATCTGGTCCGAGCACGACGGGCAGGCCGTGCCGATCAGCCCGAGCGCGGCGGGGAAGTAGTCGGCGGCGAGGGTCTCGATGTCGTCGAGATTGGTGCCGTGGTTGGAGGGCGCGAGGCCGACGAGGGTGTGGACCTTCGCGGCGTCGCCGAGGAACTTCAGGTAGTAGCGGGGCATCATCCCGCCCTGGCTGTGTCCGACGATGTCGACCTGGGACGCGCCGGTGGCGCCGAGCACCTGGTTGACATAGTCCGACAGCTGCTGCGCCGACTGCGCGACCGGCGCCAGGCCGTGGAACAGCGGGATGCCCGGCTCCTGGCCGTAGTCGAGTTCGAAGACGCAGTAGCCGCGCGCGGCGATGTACGGCGCGCCGACCAGCCAGTTGTCGCTGGCGTTACCGAACGTCCCGTGTACCAGCACCACCGGTCGGGGGTGCGCGGCGCTGGGCTTGCACGAGAAGTCGTTGATCCCGGACGAGGTGGCGGCTTGGGCGGGGGCGGCCAACGCCACAAGTGGCGCGACCAGGAGCAGGGCTGAGAGGGCATGGAGAATCCGGCGTTTACGCATTCTGACTCCCTGGGGGGCGACCGAGGGCGAACGGTTCGAGTGAGCAGGGTCACACGCGCGTGGTTACCGGTCGGTAAAGCTACTCGCAGGTAGCCAGGAAGTCACGAGCTCATGGCAACTCTTTTGCCGAGTTGCACACAGCAAGCGGGCCGGCCGACTCCCCCCTCGGAGTCGGCCGGCCCGCCGCTGACGCAGGACCCTGGTTCAGGTCGTCTCGGCCGAGGGCTAGTCGACCTCGGCCAGGGCCTGCGAGAACTGCGCCGCGTACAGCCGGGAGTAGGCGCCGTCGGCGTCCAGCAGCTGCACGTGCGAGCCCTTCTCCACGATCCGGCCGTTCTCCATGACCAGGATCATGTCGGCGTCGCGGATGGTGGACAGGCGGTGCGCGATGACGAAGGAGGTGCGGCCCTCGCGCAGCTTGTTCATCGCGCGCTGGATGAGGACCTCGGTGCGGGTGTCGACCGAGGAGGTCGCCTCGTCCAGGATCAGGATCGCCGGCTCCGCCAGGAAGGCGCGGGCGATCGTGATCAGCTGCTTCTCGCCGGCCGAGAGGTTCGAGCCCTCCTCGTCGAGCACGGTGTCGTAGCCGTCCGGCAGCGTGCGCACGAAGTGGTCCACGTGCGTGGCCGCCGCCGCGGCCTTGATCCGCTCGATCGAGGCGCCCTGGGTGCCGTAGGCGATGTTGTCGGCGATGGAGCCGCCGAACAGCCACGCGTCCTGCAGCACCATGCCGGTCTGCGTCCGCAGGTACTCCCGGGACATCTCGGCGGTGTCGACGCCGTCGAGCAGGATCGCGCCGGAGTCCACCTCGTAGAACCGCATCAGGAGGTTGACCAGCGTGGTCTTGCCGGCGCCGGTCGGGCCGACGATGGCCACGGTCTGCCCCGGCTGCACGGCCAGCGACAGGTCCTCGATCAGCGGCCGGTCGGCGGAGTAGCTGAAGTTCACGTCCCGGAACTCCACCCGCCCCTGCACCCGCTCCAGCTCCACCGGCTGCGCCGGCTCGGGCGACATCTCCTCGGCGTCCAGGATCTGGAAGATCCGCTCGGCCGAGGCGACCCCGGACTGCATCATGTTGGCCATCGCCGCGACCTGCGACAGCGGCATGCTGAACTGCCGGGTGTACTGGATCGAGGCCTGCACGCTGCCCAGCGACAGCGCGCCGGCCGAGACCCGCAGCCCGCCGACCACCGCGACCAGCACGTAGGTGACGTTGCCCAGGAACATCATCGTCGGCTGGATCAGACCGCTGATGAACTGCGCCTTGAAGCTGGCGTCGTTGAGCACGTCGTTCTGCTTCTTGAACTCCGCCGCCGCCTCCTCCTGCCGCCCGAACGCCTTGACCAGCTGGTGGCCGGTGTACATCTCCTCGATGTGCGCGTTGAGCCGGCCGGTCGCCGCCCACTGCTTGACGAACTGCGGCTTGGACCGCTTGCCGATCCGCCCGGCGACGAACACCGACAGCGGCACCATCGCGATCGCGATCAGCGCCAGCAGCCAGGAGGTCCAGATCATGAAGACCATCACGCCCAGCAGCGTGAAGACCTGCATCACCACCTGCGCCAGCGACTGCTGCAGGGACTGGGCCAGGTTGTCCACGTCGTTGGTGGCCCGCGAGAGCACCTCTCCGCGCGGCTGCTTGTCGAAGTAGGACAGCGGCAGCCGGCTCAGCTTGGCCTCGATGTCGGTGCGCAGCCGCGCCATCGCGCGGTTCACCACGATGATGACCAGTCGGGACTGGATCATCATGCAGACGAAGACCAGGACGTACAGCCCGGCCAGGATCATCAGGACGTGCCCGACCTTGGTGAAGTCGATGCCGTGGCCCGGCGTGAAGTTGATCGACTTCAGCAGGTCGGCCTGGGTGCCGTGGCCGGTGGCGCGCAAGCGCGCGATGGTCTCCTGCTTGGTCGGGTAGTGGCCGTCCGGACCGGGCTTGGACTGCCGCCCGATGACGCCGGCGAAGATCAGGTCGGTCGCCTTGCCCAGCAGCTTGGGTCCCCAGACCGACATCCCGACGCCGATCGCCGCCATCACCATGGAGACGATCAGGATCGGGCGCTCCGGGCGTAGGTAGGCCAGCAGCCGGCGGGAGGAGCCCTTGAAGTCCTTGGACTTCGCGGCGGGTCCGGCCATGAACGCCGCCGGACCGCGGATCGCGCCGCCCTGCTGCGGACGCGGCGCGTCGCCCTCGCTCTCGGTCTCCAGGCGCTCGGCGTCGCGGTCCGGGGAGCCGGCCGCCGCCGGGATCTTCGGCGCCGCGCCGGGCTTGGCGCCGTTCTGACTCACGCCGTTGGTCCCGGCGCCGTTCGAACTCGCGCCGTTGGCACTGGCGCCGTTCTGACTGACACCGTTGGTACTGGCGCCGTTGGTACTGGCGCCGTTCGAGCTCGCACCGTTCTGGGCGGCGCCGTTCGAGCCCGCGCCGTTCTGGGCGGCGTCGAAGTTCTCGAAGTCCTTGGAGTTCTCGAAGTTTTCGGAGTTCTCCGAGCTCCCCGAGTTCCCGCTGTTCCCCGTGCTCATGCCGCGGCCTCCTCTTCGGTGAGCTGCGAGAGCACGATCTCCCGGTAGGTCTCGTTGGATTCCATCAGCTCGCTGTGGGTCCCGGACCCGACCACCACGCCCCGGTCCAGGACGATGATGCGGTCCGCGGTGCGGATCGTGGAGACGCGCTGCGCGACGATGACCACCGTGGACTCCCGGGTCTGGTCCACCAGCGCGGCGCGCAGCCGGGCGTCGGTGCTGTAGTCCAGGGCCGAGAACGAGTCGTCGAACAGGAAGATCTCCGGCTTGTGCACCAGCGCGCGGGCGATCGCCAGGCGCTGCCGCTGGCCGCCGGAGACGTTGGTCCCGCCCTGGGCGATCGGGGCGTTCAGGCCCTCGGGCATGCGCTCGACGAAGTCCCGCGCCTGCGCGGTCTCCAGCGCCTCCCACAGTTCCTCATCGGAGGCGTCGGGCCGGCCGTAGCGCAGGTTGGAGGCGATGGTGCCGGTGAACAGATACGGCTTCTGCGGCACGATGGCCACCGTCTCGGTCAGCCGCTGGGGATCGAGCTGGCGCACGTCCACACCGTCGACCAGCACCGCGCCGTCGGTGACGTCGGCCAGCCGGGGCACCAGGTTCAGCAGCGTGGTCTTGCCCGCGCCGGTGGAGCCGATGATCGCGGTGGTCTCCCCGGGCCGCGCGGTCAGCGACACCTCGTTCAGCACGCAGTCCTCGGCGCCGGGGTACTTGAAGCTCGCGCCGCGCAACTCCAGCGTGCCGGAGGTCTGCGGCACCAGCGCCACGACCGGCGGGACGACGCTGGACTCGGTCTCCAGCACCTCGCCGATGCGGTCGGCGCAGACCGCGGCCCGGGGAACCATCATGAACATGAACGTGGTCATCATGACCGACATCAGGATCTGCATCAGGTAGCTCAGGAACGCCGTCAGCGACCCGATCTGCATCCCGCCGGAGTCGATGCGGTGCGCGCCGAACCACAGCACGCCGACGCTGGCGAAGTTCACGATCGTCATCACGACCGGGAACATCAGCGCCATCAGCTTGCCCACGCGCAGCGAGACGTCCAGCAGCTCCTCGTTGGCCCGGCCGTAGCGCTGGTTCTCGTGCTCGTCCTTGACGAAGGCACGGATGACGCGGATACCGGTGATCTGCTCGCGCATCACACCGTTGATCTTGTCGATGCGGACCTGCACGATCCGGAACAGCGGGCCCATGCGGCTGATGATGATCCCGATCGCGATGGCCAGCGCCGGGATGATCGCGACCAGCAGCCCGGACAGCGGCACGTCCTGGCGCAGCGCCAGGATGACGCCGCCGACCAGCATCACCGGCGCGGCGGCGGCCATGGTGAAGGTCATCAGGACCACCATCTGCACCTGCAGCACGTCGTTGGTGGTGCGGGTGAGCAGCGAGGGCGCGCCGAAGCGGCCGACCTCGCGGGTGGAGAAGGCCTGGACCCGGTCGAAGATGCCGGCCCGCAGGTCCCGGCCCAGCGCCGTCGCGGTCCGGGCGCCGAAGTAGACGGCGCCGACCGAGCAGGCGATCTGCAGCAGCGAGAAGACCAGCATCAGGGCGCCGGTCTTGATGACGTATCCGGTGTCGCCCTTGACCACGCCGTCGTCGATGATGTCGGCGTTGAGCGTGGGCAGGTACAACGCGCACAGCGTCTGCACGAACTGCAGCGCCAGGACCAGATAGATCGGTCCTTTGTACGGTCGCAGGTATTGTCTCAGGATTTTGATAAGCATGAAGTCGTCCCATCTGGCACGGCATGCCGGCTTCACGGTGGCGGTCGGCGTGACCGGGCGAGCACTGTATGCGAAATCAGGGGTTTGCGTTTTCCGGTACGCTGGGCCCAGGCGGGTAGGGGAGCGAGGGCTGTTCGGCCAGCGCCGCGGCGGTGCGGACCGCTTGGCGCAGCAGGGCAGTGTAGGGGACCTCGGAGTCCTCGTGCAGCCAATATTTCGTGGCCACCCGCACCGCGCCGTTCACCGCCGCCGCGACGATCCGCGGCAGCAGGTCCTCGTTCGGATCCAGCCCCAGCCGGGTGCCGATGACCGGGGTCAGGGCGTCCTCGAGCTGGCGCATCGACTCCAGCAGGTGCGGCCGCGCCCCCTCGTCGGCCATCACCCGGCGCAGCGCCTCCTTGGTGAAGCCGCCGTCGGCCATGATCGCGTGGAGTTTGCTGACCACGGCCTTGTCCGGCTCGTGCCCCAGCGTGTACTCCGCGACGACCGCCTCGGCCAGCGCGACGTCGAAGGGTTCGGCGGCGGGGCGCTCGCTGAAGGCCAGCGCCACGCGCCTGGCGCGGTCCCCGGGCAGCGCCCCGAGCGCGGCCTCGCGGCTGTGGAAGTAGTTGTGGAACGTGCGCGGGGAGACCCCGGCGCGCTCGGCGATCTCGTCCGGGCTGACGTTCTGCAGCCCGCCGTTCTCCAGGGTGAGCTGCAGCGCCGCCTGGCTGATGCAGTTGCGCGTCTCCAGGCGTTTGCGTTCGCGCCGGGAGCCCGCGTCGTTGTCGTCTGCGGACACGGATACACCTTCTCCCGAACTTGCGCTGAGCGCAATTATTTTTTTGCGCTGAGGGCAAGTTTTCAGCCGGCGGCTTCCCTGCGGCGGCCCGCGCGCAGCGTCGTGGCGGTCCAGACGAGCTGATCCAGCAGGCTCACCAAGGCTTTGTCGCGGTTTTCGGAGGGACGCGGCCACGACTGGTCCTCGGCGAACTGGTTCCAGTACTCGGTGAAGCTGATCGTGTCGCGGATCGGCACCGCCGAGAGCTCGATGAAGACGTGGCGCAGTTGCTGTACGGCGCGCAGCCCGCCGGAGACGCCGCCGTAGGAGATGAACGCGACCGGCTTGCGGCTCCATTCGCCGTGGTACCAGTCGATCGCGCTCTTCAGCACCGCCGGGAAGCTGTGGTTGTACTCGGGGGTGACCACGACGAAGGCGTCGGCGTCGACCAGCCGCGGCGCGAGGGCGGCGACCGCCTCCGGACGCGGCTGCCCGAAGCCGGTCATGGTCAGCGGCAGGTCCGCCTCGGCCAGGTCGATCAGGTCGAAGACCAGATCGGGGCGGTGCTCGGCGGCGCCGGCGAGGAACCAGTCGGCCACGGTCGGGGCGAAGCGGCCCGCGCGGGTGCTGCCGATGATGACGGCGACGCGCAGCGGGTCGGGGTTCGCGGCGGCGTCCGAGGGCGGCGCGGCGGAGTCGGCGGTGGCGGTGGCTGTGCCGGCGGTCATGGTGATCCCCCTTGGGAGTGGATGGCGTGGTGGCAGGCTGACGTGCTGGTCTGGTACTGATGAGTGGGCTGAATGTGTACGCTGTACGCTCCAGTGCGTACACCGTACCTCGGCGCGTACGATGTACACAAGACGACCCATGGGAGGCTTCCGGCATGGCGAAGACCAAGAGCGAGGGCGCCCCCTCCGCGGCGGACGGGGAGATCCCGGCGACGATCTGGGAGCGCCTCGACGCCCCCCGCACCGCCCGCAGCACCCTGACCCACGACCGGATCGCCGAAGCCGCCGTCGCCCTCGCCGACGCCGAAGGCCTGGAAGCCGTCTCCATGCGCAAGCTCGCCGAACGCCTCGGCGTGGCCACCATGGCCCTGTACCGCTACGTCGACAGCAAGGACGAACTCCTGGAGCTGATGACCGACGCGGTCAGCGACCCCGCCACCTTGACCGCCGACCCCGAGGACTGGCGCGCGGTCTTCGGCGAGGCGGCCCACCGCCGCCGCGCCACGGCGCTGGCCCACCCCTGGCTCCCGGCGGCGCAGTCCCAGGTCCCGGCCACCCTGACCCCCAGCCGCAACCAGGTCCTGGAGCGCATGCTCGCCGCGCTGGAACCGCTGCCGCTCACCGGTGATCAGAAGATGCAGCTCATCAGGGCGCTGGACGCCTACGCGCGCGGCGCCGCCGACGGCGAGGTGAACCAGCGCATGATGCTGGAGCGGCGCGGCTACGGCGCCGACGGGGATGTCAGGCTGCTGCTACGCGCGAACATGCAGTGGCTGCTGCGCAGCGGACGCTACCCTCGGTTCGCGGCGCTCGTCACCGACGGACTGGCGCCGGTGGACGCGGTGCGGGAGTTCGAGTTGGGACTCCAGGCGATGCTGGATGGGCTGGCGGCGCGCTTCGGGATCTGAGCGTGCGATCTCGGTGACAGTTCCGCCGCCTCGCCTGCGCAACGGTTCCTCCCGCCTACGCGAGGCGTCGTGCCGCGACCTCCACCGCGACCTCCCCGACCTCGGTCAGCATCGGCGGCGCGAGCCTCCACTGCTGCCAGTACAGCGGCACGTCCACCGGCCGTCCCGGCGCCAGCTCGACCAGCTCCACCTGGCCGAACTGCTTGGCCTGCACGTCCGGGATCAGTCCCCAGCCGTATCCGGACTCCACCGCGTACAGGTACGCGTCCGTCGCCGGAAGGTAGTGGCGCGGTCCGCTGGCTGGTGCTCCGATGCCGCGCAGAAAGCCGTCCTGCAGATCGTCTTTGCGGTTGAAGATGATGACCGGCGCGACGGCGAGCGCGGCAGCCAGATCCGTCGCGCCGACGCCGCCCGGCAGCCAGCGCCTGACGAAGCCGTGGGTGGCGACCGCGCGGTAGCGCATGCGCCCCAGCGGTCGCACCACGCATCCCTGGACCGGCTTCGGCGAGGAGGAGATGGCGGCCATCACCAACCCGGCGCGCAGCAGCTCGTCGGTGTAGTCCTGGTCTTCGCGGTGGAGGTCGAAGCAGACCGCCGCCTCCGGGCTGAAGCGTGCGGTCACCTCGGGGAACCAGGTGCTCAGCGAGTCCGAATTCACGGCGATCGACAGGGTCTGGACCGGGGCGGCGCTGGTGCCATCGGCGGCATGAGCGTCATGAGCGGCATCGGCTTGGTCCGCGCCGGCCAGTCCCAGCTCCGCCCGGGCGGCGTCCTCCAGCCACGCCAGCTGCCGGGCGAAGCGCACCACCGCCACGCCGGACTCGGTCGGGCGCAGCGGCTTGGAGCGGACCAGCAGCACGCGGCCGGTGCGCTGCTCCAGCGCCTTGATCCGCTGGCTGACCGCGGAGGGGGTGACGTGCAGGATGCGGGCAGCGGCCTCGAAGGTGCCGGCGTCCACCGCGACCAGGAGGGTGCGCACGTGGTCCAGCGGCAGGTCCGTCATCATGATCTCTAATGATAGCCAAGAAAAGTTAGCTGGCCTGAGGATCACAGGCCTTCCTAGCATCGTCCCCATGACCTCCTCCCTCGCGGCGGCCGCAGCCGGCCTCGGCACCGGCCTGTCCCTGATCATCGCGATCGGCGCGCAGAACGCCTACGTCCTGCGCCAGGGAGTCCGCCGCGAGCACGTCGGCATCATCGTCACCATCTGCGCCGCCTCCGACGCCGTCCTCATAGCCGCCGGCGTAGGCGGCCTCGGCGCCCTCGTCCGCTCCATGCCGACCGCCGTGACCGCCATAGCCTGGATCGGCGCCGCATTCCTGGTGACCTACGGCCTCCTCGCCGCCCGCCGAGCCTGGAAACACCAGGACCACCTAGCAGCCGACGGCACAGGCGAAACCACCCTCCGCACAGCAGTCCTGACCTGCCTAGCCCTAACCTGGCTCAACCCCCACGTCTACCTCGACACCGTCCTACTCCTAGGAACCGTCGGCAACAGCTACGGCAACGCCCACTGGTCCTTCGCCCTAGGCGCCACCACCGCCAGCATCCTGTGGTTCACCACCCTCGGCTTCGGCGCCGGCCGCCTCGGCAAACTCCTCGCCCGCCCCAAAGCCTGGCGCGTCCTGGACGGCGTCATCGCCATCACCATGATCACCCTCGGCGTCGCGATGGCCGCCCGGAGCTGAGGCTCTTCCTGTCACGGCGCCGAAATCGGCTCTGCTGCCGCGCTGTGTTCGGATTCCGGCCACGCTTCCGGCGGCGGGCCGAACGCGCGGCGACCGGCCCGCACCGACAGCGTCGCGAGCGCGGCGTTGGCGCCGCCGCCGATCACGGCGCCGATCCCGAACGGCGCCACCCGACCGAGGACGATGACTCCCTGCTTGGTCCCGTATTTGGTGACGAAGTTCCGTCCCAGGACCTTGTTGATCTGGCGCAGGCTCTCGGCGGGCACCTTGGCGACGATCTGACGTCCCCAGTGCTGTCCCGTGCGCTCGGAGATCTTGGCGATGGTGGACGAGCCCGACCCGCCGAGCATGATGCCCATCACGATGGTCCGGCGGCGCTCGATCTCGTCGATGCGAACCCCGTGGACCTCGGCGATCGACAGCGCGAACAAGACGCTCAGCTCCAGCGACGACAGAGCCTCGCCCGCCGACAGGGCCAGCGCGACTCCCGTGCCGACACCGGGCGCCGCCGCGGTTCCTCCCACCGCGGCGCCAGAGCCGGTCAAAGCACTGACATACATCCGCTCCAGGTTCCGGATCACGCGCGCCGGCGGCGCTTCCGGGTTCTTCTGCCGGGCCCGCGCGATGTTCTTGCGCACCAGCGGGGTCTGCGTGTTGATGGCCTTGTCCAGAAGGTCGAGCACATGCTGCCCACGCGTTCCGTCCGCCGGAACCGATTCGTCGACAACATCGATCGTCATGTCTTGATCCCCTCAGGTCGTTATCTGTGCCCTGAGTCTGTCACCCGGATCGCGTTTCACGAACACCTCCCAAAGCTGGACCGGAGACTGCCAAGAATCCGGTCCAGCCTCGGGTAGACAAGCGCCAGTTCTACCTCACCGGATGCACGACAGCCGCAGCGCCGCCACCGCGCCGCGCCGGCTCAGCCGCCGCCTCGACGGCGCCGTTCGGCAGGAACTCCAGTCCGGTCGCCGCGCCGATCTCCGGTGTCGGCGTTCCTGACGGCGGCGCGAGGGTGAACGTCTCACCCAACGCCTCCAACCCAGGGATCTGCGGCAGGTTCAAGAACGCCGGCTCGGCCTGTGTGGAGGCGGCGTTCCGTTGTGACGCACGCGGTGCGGCGATCGCCTGCTCCAGGTTCATGCCCAGGTCCAGGCGGTCGACCAGGATCTGCAGCACCGTGGTGATGATGGTGGCGCCGCCCGGGGAGCCGACGGCGATGAACGGCTTGCCGTTCTTCAGCACGATGGTTGGCGACATCGCCGAGCGCGGCTGCTTGTGCGCGGCCGGCAGGTTCGGGTCCGGGACGCCCGGGTACAGCGGGACGAAGTCGAAGTCGGTCATCTCGTTGTTCAGCAGGAAGCCGCGGCCGGGCACGGTCATCGCCGAGCCGCCGGTCTGCTCGATGGTCAGCGTGTAGGACACGACGTCGCCCCACTTGTCCGAGGTCACCAGGTGCGTCGTGGACATGCCCTCGGTGTCGGTGTACGAGGTCCCGCTCGGCGCGGCCGCCGAGCAGTCCGTCCCGCCGCCCGGCGCGAAGGGGTTCCCCGGCGCGACCGGCGCGGTCAGCGTGCTGGTCGGGCTGATCAGGCAGGCCCGGTCGTCGCCGTACCGCGCCGAGGTGAGCTGCTTGGTCGGCACGTCGTTGAACTTCGCGTCCCCGACCCAGCGGTTGCGGTCGGCGAAGGCGATCTTCGAGGCCTCGTCATACAAGTGCAGCGCCTGCACCTGGTCGCCGGAGTTCACGTTGAAGTTCGACAGGATGTTGAGAGCCTCGCCGACTGTCGTCCCGCCGGAGGACGGCGGCGCGATCGAGTAGACGTCCAGACCCTTGTAGTTCACATGCGTCGGCGCCTGCACCGGCGCGTTGTAGCCGGTGATGTCGGCTGCGGTGAGACCGCCGGGGCGGAAGTTCATCGTCGGGTTCGGGATCGTCGGCGGATGCTGCGCGGTGTTCGCGACCTCCTTGCCCAACTCGCCGCCATAGAACAGCCCGGGACCCTCCTTGGCCAGCAGCTTGTAGGTGTTCGCCAAATCAGGGTTCTTAAACACCGAGCCGACCGCCGGTGGCGCGCCGCCGGGCAGGAACAGCTGCGCGGTCGGGGCGATCTGGGAGAACCGCGCCTGGTTCATCGCGGTGAAGGAGTTGAAGGTCGGGTCCACGACGAAGCCCTTGGAGGCGATGTCGATACCGCCCTGCAGCGCCTTGCCCAGTGGAATGGTGCCCCAGTTGTTCAGCGCCGTCGTCCAGGTCTTCAGCGTGCCCGGGATGCCGACCGACAGACCGGAGTTGACCGCGTCGGTGAACGACAGCGGCTGGCCGGTCGCCGGGTCGATGAACCAGTTCGTGGTCATCGCCGCGGGTCCGGACTCGCGGCCGTCGATGGTGGAGACCTTGTGCGTGCGCGCGTCGTAGTACACGAAGAAGCCGCCGCCGCCGATCCCGGCCGAGTACGGCTCGACGACGCCGAGCGCGGCCGCGGTGGCCACCGCGGCGTCCACGGCGTTGCCGCCGTGTTTGAGCACGTCCAGCCCGGCCTGTGTGGCGTACGGGCTGACGCTGGCGACCGCGCCGCCGTAGCCGGTGGCGACCGGTTCCTTGGGCGGTTGGGCGCCGTGCGCCGGGGCGGCGCGCGCGGCGGTCAGGGTCCCGGTCAGCGCGACCGCGGTGAGCAGGGCGGCTGCCGCGGTGGAGCGTCTGTGGCGAGGGGTTCGTGCCCGGGTGCGTGCCGGGGTGCGTCTCGGGGTGGACATAGGTTGCCTCCACGTGATCGTTCCGTTGCTCCGTGCAGGCTGTCCACTTTGGCAGAGGCCTCATTTCCTGGGAAGCGCCCATGGAATATGCTCAGGCGCCCGGCGACTGTTACACCGGGCGGCCGGACCGGCTGCGACCGGGGGCTTCGTGCGCGGATCCGGCTTGTGGGGAAGATTCGTTTTCGTCGCCTCGAGGGGGCTCGCGTGTCGAAGCGGGGATGGCTGCTGTTCGCGGCCATGTCGGTGATCTGGGGCATCCCGTATCTGCTGATCAAGGTCGCGCTGGAGGGGATGCCGGCGCCGTTCATCGTGTTCGCGCGCACCGCGATCGGCGCGGCGGTGCTACTTCCGGTGGCCTGGAAGCGCGGGATGGTCGCCCCGGCGCTGAAGCACTGGCGCTACATCGCGGCGTTCGCCGCGCTGGAGATCGCCGGTCCCTGGCTGCTGCTGGGAGACGCCGAGCAGCACATGACCTCGTCCCTGGCCGGACTGCTGATCGCGGCCGTGCCGTTCTTCGTCGCGCTGCTCATGTGGCGGCTGGGGGACCGCTCGGCGGTGTCCGGGACGCGGCTGGCCGGACTGTTCATCGGCATGGCCGGCGTGGTCGCGATCGTCGGGCTGAACATCGGGCAGGTGCAGGTACTGCGCATGCTCGAGGTGATCGCCGTCGCGGTCGGCTACGCGATCGCGCCGATCATCGCCGACCGCAAGCTGGTCGGCGTCCCGACGCTGGCGACCATCACGCTGTCGCTGACCGGCGTCGCGCTGCTGTACGTGCCGATCGCCGCCTTCAGCCACCCCACGCACATGCCCAAGGCGAACGCGCTGGGCGCCGTGGTCGGGCTCGGCCTGGTCTGCACCGCCGCGGCCTTCCTGCTGTTCTTCGCGCTGATCGGCGAGGTCGGCCCGGCGAAGTCCTCGATGATCACCTTCGTGAACCCGGCGGTCGCGGTCTCCGGCGGCGTGCTGTTCCTCGGCGAGACGATCAAGGCCGGCGTGATCGTCGGGGCGCCGCTGGTGATGATCGGACTGGTGCTGTCCACGCTGCGCAGGGGAGACGAGGCCGCGCCGGCGTCGTCATCGGCGTCGACGCCGGAAGCGGCCTCCACACCAGTGGCTCCGGCCGGCGCGGTCGCCGCGACCATCGCCTCTGAAGACTGCGGGCCCGAGGCAGCCATCGCCTAAGGCCCGCCAGTCACGTCGTTCCTCCGCGCTGCTGCGGGCTACTCGGTGCTGATCGGCGCTACTCCGCGATCCGGTGCACCTTGTGCTGCGCCGCCTGCGCGCGCGGCCGCACGACCATCAGGTCCACGTTCACGTGCGGCGGCCGCGTGACCGACCAGGCGATGCAGTCCGCGACGTCCTCGGCGACCAGCGGGCCCGGGACGCCGGCGTAGACCGAGGCGGCCCGGTCCGCGTCGCCGCCGAAGCGCTTGAGGGAGAACTCCTCGGTCATCACCATGCCCGGGGCGATCTCGATGACCCGGACCGGCTGGTCGAAGACCTCCAGGCGCAGCGTCGCGGTCATGGCGTGCATCGCCGACTTCGACGCCGAGTACCCCGCGCCGCCCTCGTAGGCGATGTGCCCGGCGGTCGAGGTGAGCATCACCACGGTCCCGGCGCCGGAGGCGATCAGCTTCGGCAGCAGCGCCTGGGTGAAGTTCAGCGCGCCCAGGACGTTGGTCTCGAACATCGAGCGCCAGTCGCCGGGATCGGCCGCGGCCACCGGGTCCGAGCCGATCGCCCCGCCGGCGTTGTTCACCAGGACGTCACACGCCTCCAGCCCGGCGGCGAAGGCCTTCACCGCCTCGGCGTCGGTCACATCCAGCGCCACCGCCTCGGCCGCCTCGCCGATTTCGGTCGCCAGCGCCTCCAGGCGCTCCTTGCGGCGGGCCACGAGGACCACCCGGTACCCCTCGGCGGCCAGCCGGCGTGCGGTCGCGGCGCCGATGCCGCTGCTGGCTCCGGTGACGACGGCGGTCTTGGTCATTGATATTCCTTGTCGCTCTGTGCGCTGTCGGTCGGTTCGGTGTCGGGTCTGTTCGGTGTCGGGTCGGCTCGGTGTGTCGGTCTGTCAGTGCTGTCGCAGACAATGATCGGATGCAGATCGCCGCGACCTACGACCCCGAGGGTTTCAGGGATCGAGGCTTCGTTCAAGCGATCACCGACGACGGCGCCGAGGCCGGGCCGGCGCGCGCCGTCGCGGACCTGGAAGCCGAGGTCGCGGCGCTGGAGGAGTCCGGCGGTCCGCGCTGGGTCTGGCCGGCCACCGCCGACATCGCCCCGGCGCTGCTGCGCCGCGGCGTCCGCGTCGACCGGTGCCACGACCTCGCGCTGACCGAAGCCCTGCTGCTGGCCTATGAGGGCCACTGTGGCGAGCCGCGCTCCCTGGGCGCGGCCTGGGCCCGCCTGCACGGCCTGCCGGTCCCGGAGGACCGCGCCGAGGGCACCATGGCCGCCCCGGCCGACAACCCGACCACCCAGCCGGCGCTGTTCGAGCCGGACCGCTCCAGGCTGTCCGCCGACGTCGATCCGCTGCGCGCGGTGCGCGAGGTCTACGCCGAGCAGCTGCGCCGCATCGCCGCCACCGCGAACCCCGGCGCGTTCCGGCTCCTGGTCGCCGCCGAGTCCGCGGCCTCCCTCGCCGCCGCCGAGATGGCGCACCACGGCCTGCCCTGGCGCGCCGACGTGCACAGCCAGATCCTGGAGGAGGTCCTGGGCCCGCGTCCGCTGGACGGCTCGCCGCCACGGGAGATGGTCGCGATGGCCGCCCGACTCGCCGAGGCGCTGGGCATCCGTGCGCTGAATCCGGACTCTGCGGCGCAGGTGACCAAGGCCTTCTCCGACGCCGGGGTGAAGCTGCCCTCGCTGCGCCGCTGGGAGCTCGAAGGAATCGACCATCCGGCGATCCCGCTGCTGTTGAAGTACAAGGAGCTCTCGCGGCTCTACTCATTCAACGGCTGGGTCTGGCGCGACACCTGGGTCGTGGACGGCCGGTTCCGGCCTGAGTACAGCGTCGGCGGGGTCGTCACCGGACGCTGGGCGGCCCGAGGCGGCGGCGCGCTGCAGATTGCGCGGCGGCTGCGCAAGGCGGTCATCGCCGACCCCGGCTGGCTGTTCGTCTCCGCCGACGCCGCGCAGCTGGAGCCGCGCATCCTGGCCGCGATGGCGCAGGACCCTGGCATGGCCGAGGCGACGCAGAGCGATGACATGTACTCCGCCCTGGCAGGGGTCTTCGAAGGCTCCCGAGACCAGGCCAAGCTCGGTCTGCTCGGCGCCATGTACGGCCAGACCGGCGGTGGCGCCGCCGCGCCGCTGGCCCTGATGCGCCGTCGCTTCCCGAAAGCCACCGCGCTGCTGGACGACGCCGCCCGGGAGGGTGAGCGCGGACGCCTGGTGCGCTCGCAGCTCGGCCGCACCTGTCCGCCGCCCTCGCAGCGCTGGCAGAGCGCGATCGCCGGGGACGCCGAAGCCGACGCCGCCGACGACAGCAACCGCCGCTCCGGTCAGGTGGCTCGGGCGCGCGGACGCTTTACCCGCAACTTCGTCATCCAGGCCACTGCCGCCGAGTGGGCCGAGGTGCTACTCGCTCTTCTGCGCCAGCAACTGCGCACGCTGGATGGTCCGCAGCTGGTGTTCTTCCAACACGACGAGGTACTGGTCCACGCGCCGCGGGAGCACGCCGCCGCCGTTACTGAGATGATCATTCAGTGTGCCACCGCCGCCGGGCGGTTGGTCTTCGGTCCATCACCGGTCCGATTTCCTATGAGTGTTCACTCGGTGGAGTGTTATGGGGACGCCAAATAGTGCACAACCGGCGACAACCGGGGCGCGCCCGGGCAAGCTCATTTGATGTGGAAACCAATGTGGAAGTTGAAGAAGTAGTACTGCTCGCCGAAGACGGCACGCCAATCGGCACCGCGCCCAAAGCCACGGTGCACACCGAGAACACCCCGCTGCACCTGGCGTTCTCGTGCTACGTCTTCGACGAGGAGAACCAGCTGCTGGTCACCCGGCGTGCGGATTCCAAGCGCACCTGGCCTGGAGTGTGGACCAACTCCGCGTGCGGACATCCCGGACCGGGGGAGTCCATCGAGGATGCCGTGCGGCGCCGCCTCGCCAGTGAACTCGGTCTCGATATCACTACGATCCTGCCGCTGTTGCCGGAGTTCCGTTACCGCGCGGTAATGCCGAACGGCATCGTCGAGAACGAAGTCTGTCCGGTGTTCCGGGCCGTGGTCGCGACGGGAATTACACCGTCGCCAGACCCCGACGAAGTAGGCGAATACCGCTGGATTCCGTGGGCGGATTTCAGTCGTCAAGTACTTTCCGGTGCCTTCGAGGTGTCGCCTTGGTGCCGCCTTCAAGTCGAGCAGTTGGCCGCTCGGGATTTCGTCCTCGGGATGTCGTGATCTTCGCCGTGATCGCGTGATCACAGTGGGGCTTGTTCGACACCTGTGAAGTCGGGCATCATTGCGCGGTGCCCGATCCCTTTACGCGGTCTTGGGAATTGCTTGACGATGCCCAACTGCCGGACCCCCCGCCGGCTGCCGCCTGAGCCCCCATGAGCCCCCACGACTTCAAGCCCGTCATGCACCCCGCCGGATTCGACGAGCCGATGGCCCGGATCCTCGGCGAGGTCCGCACCGGCCACTGGTTCTCCATGGCCGAGATGCTGGCCGCCTCCGGCGGCGACCGCCGCCTGCGCTGTACCCGTATCGCGCTGTTGGCCCAGGTCGCCGCCGCCTCCAACGCCGTCGACCAGTGGGTCGCCGAGCGGCCGCGCGACCCTGACGCGGTCGCCATGGCCGCCCGGGTCGCGGTCGAGCGGGCATGTAAGGCCGCTGCCAAGGGCCTCGCGCAGGCCCAGGGCATGGGCCGGCGGGCTGCCGAGCTGTGCGCCGAGGCCGCGGCCATGGACCCGGCTGATCCGGTGCCCTACCTGGGACGTCTGGCCCTGGCCGCCGGGTTCGGCGAGCGCGTCGAAGGCCCGGACTCCTGCCCGGTACCAGGGCCCTGGCACGCCTTCCGCGACCTGTGGCGCATCGACCCGGCCAACCGCGAGGGCGCCCACCGGATGCTCAGCGCCGTCGGCTCCGGCGCAGCTCCGAGCCCCGCCGCCGCGCAGCTGTTCGCCTCCAGCATCGTCAGCAGCGTCGGGCTCAGCAGCCTGTCGCCCTTGCAGCTGCTGCCGCTGTACGCGATCGTCGTCGCCTACGAATACCGCAAGGCCCAGGGGGACGGCCTGGCGCATCTGTTGTGGACGACGGAGACCGCGCGCACCGAGATGGCGCGCGGCTGGAACTGGTTCGCCAGCTCCGGCAAGCAGGACTGGCTGGTCGTGGATCTGTCGCACCTGGCCCACGCGCTGGTCGTCGGCGGACGCGCCGACCTGGCCGCGGACGTCTTCGAAGCGATGGGTCCCTACGGCTCCAACCGGCCGTGGACCGTGGCCTCGGGGTCGGGGGACGCCGTGGAGGAGTTCGTCCGCGCACGCTCCACCGCGCTGGCAGCCGCGGCCTCGCGGCGCGGCGGAACTTCGGGGAGGCAGCGCGCCGGTCCATAGCGCCTGCTTGCTTTTCTCGCACTATCGCAGGGGGCAGATTCCTCAACGAAATCCGAACCCGCACCAGAAGTCGCACCATCGCAGAGAGCTCATTCGCACCATCGCACCAAAGGCACAACCGTCCCCTGTTGGGTCCCGAAGGGAAAACGGAACGAGCATGTCGATGACTGAAAGCTCAGAGAACTCCGCCTTTGCAGACACCGACGCCGATGCCGCGCAACTGCGCGCGATCGGCTACGAACCGGTGCTGTCCCGCAAGATGTCCGGCTTCGGCAACTTCGCCATCAGCTTCTCCATCATCTCCATCCTGTCCGGCTGTATGACGCTGTTCGGCTTCGGCATGTCCACCGGCGGCCCGGCCGTCATGGTCTGGGGCTGGATCGGCGTCACCATCGCGGTGCTGCTCATCGGACTGAGCCTGGCCGAGGTGACCAGCGTCTACCCGACCTCCGGCGCGCTGTTCTTCATGGCCCACCGCCTCGGCGGCAAGGGCTGGGGCTGGATCACCGGCTGGCTGAACATGCTGGGCCTGTTCGGCGTCATAGCCGGCATCGACTACGGCGCCGCGGAGTTCATCGGCGCCTTCACCGGCATGACGTTCGGCTGGACCCCGGACAAGTACGGGCTGATCGCGGTGTTCGCCGGCGTCCTACTGCTGCACGGCGTGCTGAACACCTTCGGCGTGCGGGTGCTGGACCTGTTCAACCGGGTCAGCGTCTGGTGGCACCTGCTGGGCGTGGCGTTCATCGTGGCGGTGCTGTTCCTGGTCCCGGCGCACCACCAGAGCGCCAGCTTCGTGTTCACCCACTACGTGAACGCCACCGGCTTCAAGAGCGCGATCTACGTCAGCGCCATCGGCCTGCTGCTCACCGGCTACACCCTGACCGGCTACGACGCCTCGGCCCACATGTCCGAGGAGACCTCCCAGGCATCGACGCTGGCGCCCAAGGGCATCGTGCGGTCCATCTGGGTCTCCGGCATCGCCGGCCTGGTGCTGCTGGTCGCCTTCCTGTTCGCCATCCAGGGCAACTCCGGCCAGTACGCCACCGAGGCCGCCGGCTCCGGCTACGGCGGCGCGGTGACGGCGCCCTCGATCATCATGATCGACGCCCTGGGCCAGCACTGGGCCGAAGTCCTGACGCTGATCATCGTCGTGGCCCAGCTGTGCTGCGGCCTGGCCGCCATCGGCTCGGCGGCGCGCATGGTCTTCGCCTTCTCCCGCGACGGCGCCCTGCCCGGCTCCCCGACCTGGCGCAAGGTCAACCGCTCGGCGGTCCCGACCAACGCCATGTGGCTCGTGGTCGTCGTGGCCTTCATCCTGGCCCTGCCCTCCCTGTGGACCATCCAGGCCTACGGCGCGGTGACCGCCATCGCCTCGATCGGCCTGGCACCGGCCTACGTCATCCCCGGCTTCCTGCGCGCCCGACAGGGCAAGAACTTCAAGAAGGGCGCCTGGAACCTGGGCAAGTGGGGACCGCTGGTCGGCTACACCGCCTCGGTGTGGGTGGTGATCGAGGTCGTGCTCTTCTGCCTGCCGCAGGCCTCGCCGGTCACCGCACTCACGTTCAACTACGCACCGATCGCCCTCGCGGCCGCCCTGATCCTGTCCGGGGTCTGGTGGCTGGCACGCGGCCGGGCCAGCTACGCCCCGCCGGCCGGCACGGTCGAGGCCGAGCAGTTCGCGGACCTGGACGTGATCTGAGCTGATCTGATCTGATCTGAAAGCCTGGCGCGCCCCGCTCTCGCGGGGCGCGCTGCTTTTCCGCGGGATCGGCTGCTCAGCGAGGCGCCGGCAGCCGTGACAGGAACACCTCGAACGCCGTCGGATGGACCTTCATCGTCCCCGAATACGGGTAACTCATCTCCCTGACGACCACCAACGACACCACGACCAGCGCGGCCAACGTCATCACCATCACGGTGTGCGCGAAGGAACTGGACAGGCCGAACAAGAACGTGAAGGCAATGGTCACCAACGCGCTGCCGATGAGGATCGCCCACAGCAGCGGCGGCAACGACTCCTCGGTCTGGTTCAACCGCAGTCTGCGCTCCTCAGCCAGCGACTCGACATGGGTCAGCGCGTGATCGTAGAGAGTCTGCTGCGAGATGTCGGCCGGTTTGAAGGCAAAGACACTGTCGCGCATCTGGTACACCAGCTCCGTGGCCTTCGGGCTCGTCTGATGATCGGCCAGCAACGGCCACTCGTCATCGATGACCGTGTGCGCGTAGTCCAGCGTCTCGTGCTCCAACTGCGGACCCAGCGGCTCCGGCAACTGACGCGAGATCCAGTAGATACCCGCGAGCTCGTTAGCCTCCTTGAACGTGGTCTGATGCGCGGTGTCATTGTTCGTCCACAACGCCACCACCACGAACGCCAACGGCACCGCGAACACCACAGAGACCGTGGCGAAGATGAACCCGGCGACATCATTGTGCGGCTCGCGCCGATGATGCGGAATGAAGCGCTCGAACAGGCGCAGGGTGATGAAGGTCAGGATGAGGACGGCGACGATGATGCCGTAGTCCTTGGCGGTCATGACGTTCTCCCGTTGGTGGTGCTGTCGTGGTGCGGCGGTGCTGCGGTGCGGTGGGCTGCTGCGCTGCTGCGGTGCTGCTGGTTCGGTGTGCCGGCCGCGGTTTTGTGTGCGGCTGTTCTGTCTGCTGGCTGTGTTTCTGAATGCAGTGGCCCTGCGTGCTGGCTGTGGTTCCGCGGTGCATTGGTGTTGTGGTGCTTGAGGTGCGCTGGTTCTGTGTGCCGGCCACGGTTCTGCGCGCTGCGATTCTGTGTGCTGGCTGTGGTGCTGAGATGCGTTGATGGTGTGGTGATGCGGCGCTGCGATGTGCAGCTTCTGCTGCGGTGCGCGTGCGGCCCGGCCGGGCGGCGGTGGCGCTGTTCCTCGGTGGCGGACAGGGCTCTGAGCGGGCTCTGAATTACTTGCTGCGCCGGGTGATCAGCTCGGCGATCGCATGCAGGTCGTGCACCGCTGTCTGTTCGATACTCGGCGCGCGCCGCAGATGCGCGTGCGCCTTGGCGATGCGGGCCGTCGCCTCCGTCGCGGCCCATGCTCTGCCCCCGGCACGTTCCACGGCGTCGGTCGCCCGCCGCACCTCGTGCTCGGTGAAGTCGCGCCCCAGCGCATACAACCGCGCCAGTTCCCCCGCCGCCGCCGAGCGTGCCGACAGCGCGGCGACCACCGGCAGCGACTTCTTTCGTGCACTGAGATCCGCCCCGACCGGCTTGCCGGTGACCGCCGGATCGCCCCAGATGCCGAGCAGGTCGTCGGTCAGCTGGAAGGCCATCCCGAGTTCGCGCCCGAACAGGTCCAGCGCCGCCACGGTCAGCGGATCGGCGCGCACCGCCAACCCGCCGAGCGCGCACGCGCAGCCCAACAACGCCCCCGTCTTCTTGCCGGCCATCGCCAAGCACTCGTCCAGCGTGACGTCGTCGCGCAGCTCGAAGGCGCAGTCCTCGTACTGACCGTCGCAGATCTCGATGACGCACTCCGCCAGCCGGCTCGCCGCCTCGCCCCCGACCAGCCGCAGCGCGAGCGCCAGCATGGCGTCCCCGGCCAGGATCGCGTTCTCGGCGCCGAACACCGTCCACGCGGTCGGGCGGTGGCGCCGGGTCTGGTCGCGGTCTATGACGTCGTCGTGCAGCAGCGTGAAGTTGTGCGCCAGCTCGACGGCCGCCGCGGCAGCCAGCACCGGGGAGTCGGCGACCTTCTCGCCCCCAACCGCCGCCGCGGCGGCCAGGACCAGACCCGGCCGCAACAACTTGCCGCCGATGCCGTCGACCGCTGCGCCCTCGGCGTCCTCCCAGCCGAAGTGGTACGCGGCAATCGTGCGTAATCGGCCCGGAAGGGTGTCGATGGCGGCGCGCAGGACCGGTTCGACCGCGTCACGAGTGCGGTGCAACGCTGCTTCGGCAAGACCTTTGGGCAATGGCGCTGCCAATGGCGATCCCGACGCTATGTCAGCTGGCGCCCCGGTCCCGGCGTCAGCCGCTCCCGCAGAGTCTGCCTCACCCGCCTCGCCCGTCGCCCACGCCGTCCCCGCCGCCAACGGCTCAGCCACGAGGCCGCGCGATCTCGACGTTCTCCAGCACGCCGAGCGCGTCCGGCACCAGCACCGCCGCCGAGTAGTAGGCGCTCACCAGATAAGAGGTGATGGCCTTCTCATCGACGCCCATGAACCGCACCGACAGCCCCGGCTGGTACTCGTCCGGCAGCCCGGTCTGGTGCAGTCCGACCACGCCCTGCTCGGCCTCGCCGACCCGCAGCGCCAGGATCGAGGTGGTGTGCCCGTCCAGCACCGGGATCTTCGGGACCGGCAGCAGCGGAACACCCCGCCACGACGGCACCTGCGTCCCCAGCAGATCCATCGTCCCCGGGTAGATCCCGCGCTTGGTGCACTCCCGGCCGAAGGCGGCGATCGCCTTCGGGTGCGCGAGCAGATAGTTGGTGTCGCGGCGCAGCGAGAGCAGCTCGTCCAGGTCGTCCGGCGTCGGCGGTCCGGAGTGGGTGTGCACGCGCTGCTCGAAGTCGGCGTTGTGCAGCAGCCCGAAGCTGCGGTTGTTGACCAGCTCGTCCTCCTGCCGCTCGCGCACCGCCTCGACGGTCAGCCGCAGCTGCTGGTCCAGCTGGCTCATCGGCTTGTTGTAGAGGTCTGCGACGCGGGTGTGGATCCGCAGGACGGTCTGCGCCACCGACAGCTCGTACTCGCGCGGGTTGAGCTCGTAGTCGGCGAACGTGCCGGGCAGCTCGGTCTCGCCCTCGTGCCCGGCGGCCAATTCGATCTCGGCCTCGCCGTGCGCGTTCTGTGCCTTGGCCGTTGTGCTGCGGTGCGCGGCCAGGTGCTCGCGCAGCGCCTCCGACCGGTCGATCAGGGCCCTGACGTCGGCCGCCGGAACCGCCAGCGCGATGACCGGGGTCGCGGCCAGCGCCGTGGTCTGCCAGCGCGGGGCGTGGCCGTTGACGGCCGCGCCGCCGCCCGCGGTGGTCTGGAAGACCTCGTCGCCCAGGTGGTCGCCGTCGGCGAGGTGGCCGTGCACGGCGTCGTCGCCGTACTTGCCCTGGCCGGTCAGGTCGACCTTGCCGTGGGCGATCAGCCACAGGGTGTCCACCGGCGTCCCGGCCTCGGTCAGCGTCTGCCCGGCCCGGAGCTCGCGCACGGAAAAGCGCGAGGCCAGCTCGGCCAGCAACGCCTCGTCGGCGAAGTCGCGCAGCGGCGGCAGCTCGGTCAGGGTCGGCGCCAGCACGCGCACGTCGTCGTCCCCGGCCTGGCTGAACGCCACCCGGCCGCGCCCGACGGCGTGGCTCAGGCGGCGGTTGACCCGGTAGGCGCCGCCGGAGGCCTCGATCCACGGCAGCACGCGCAGCAGCCAGCGGGAGGTGATGCCCTGCATCTGCGGCGGCGTCTTGGTGGTGGTGGCCAGGTTCCGCGCCGCCGCGGTGTCCAGGCTGAGCTGATCGCCCTCGGTAGTGGTCTCCGGTGCCGCCGCGCTCTGATCGACCGTCATCGTTGCCCCCTCTATATAACGACTGATGAACCACTGATGCTTCTCGCTCGCTCCTTCATCGTGAGTCCGATGTGGGACTCGGTCTATTACCGCAATGGGTGACAAACAGAGGACGGTTCACGAGTGGTCGCGACAGTGCGAGCCGGTGGCGGCTAGCCGGAGCATGTGACATAGTACTGGCGTGAGCGCAGCCGCCAGCGGGTCCCGCCCGACGTCCGACGTCGTGGTGATCGGGGCCGGGATGATCGGCGCGGCGTGCGCCTTCTACGCCGCGCGCGCCGGCCTGTCGGTGACGGTAGTCGACAGCGGCCCGGTGGCCGGCGGCACGTCCGGGGCGGGGGAGGGGAACCTGCTGGTCTCGGACAAGGAACCGGGACCGGAGTTGGACCTCGCGCTGCGCTCCCAGGAGCTGTGGCGCTCGCTGGCCGCCGAGGACGACGGCGCGTTCGGAGCGGGCTTCGAGTTCGAGGCCAAGGGCGGCTTGGTCGTCGCGTTCACGGCGACCGATTTCGAGGCGCTGCAACGCTTTGCGGCCACGCAGGTACCTCTGGGCGTCGTCGCCGAAGAAGTACCGGGGGACCGATTAGCCGAATTCGAACCCTACATCGCCCCGGAACTGGCCGGCGGATTCTGGTATCCGCAGGACGCGCAGGTGATGCCGGCGCTGGCCACGGCGCGGTTGCTGAAGGCCTCGAGCGCGCGGCTGCGGTTGGGGAGCGCGGTAACCGGGCTTGTGCTGTCCGGCAGCGGCGCGGTGCGCGGGGTGCGGACGGTGGCGGGAGAGATCCCGGCGCGGTTCGTGGTGAACGCCGCCGGGTTCGGGGCGTCAGCTATCGCTTCCTTCGCCGGGTCGGCACTGCCGGTCCAGCCGCGACGCGGGTTCGTGTTGGTGACCGAGCCGCTTCCGGCGATGGTGCGGCACAAGGTGTATTCGGCGGCCTACGTCGCGGATGTCTCGAGCTCGGATGCGGCGTTGCAGTCCTCTGCTGTGGTTGAGGGGACGCCGTCGGGACCGGTGCTGATCGGTGCGAGCCGGGAGCGTGTCGGGCTGGACCGGCGGCCGTCGTATGACGCGCTGGGTCGACTGGCAGCTCAGGGCGCTGAGTTGTTCCCGTTCCTGGCGGACGTGAAGGTCCAGCGCTACTACACCGGTTTCCGGCCCTACCTGCCCGATCACCTGCCGGCAATCGGCCCAGACCTCAACGTATCAGGGCTCTTCCACGCCTGCGGGCACGAGGGCGCCGGAATCGGCCTGGCGCCAGCAACCGGGGAGTTGATCGCTTCGATGCTGATCGGGCAACGGTCGCCGGTAGCGGCGGAGCCATTCGCGCCGGCACGCTTCGGCACGGCTGTCGAACACGGGGACGGTACGCAGTGAGCGTGGATTTCAGCTTCGACGGCCGCCCGCTGACGGCCCAACCCGGACAGACCGTCGGCGCGGCACTGCTGGCCGAGGGCATCCGGTCATGGCGCACGACGCGCTTCAGCGGCCGGCCGCGCGGGCTGTTCTGCGGGATCGGCGTGTGCTTCGACTGTCTGGTGACGGTGAACGGGGAGCCGAACGTGCGGGCGTGCCTCGCGGTCGTCGCGGAGGGAGATGTGGTGCGGACCCAGGTAGGCGATGGACGCGGCGGCGAGCGGGGCGGTGAAGGCAATGACTGAGCGCGCCCTCGATCCCACCGCCACCTCTGAGGTCTTCGGCGACACCGAGCACCTGGACGCCTTCGACCTGGCCGTCATCGGCGCCGGCCCGGCGGGCATGGCAGCAGCCGCGACCGCCGCCGAACAAGGACTGCGCGTCGCCCTCATCGACGCCGGCCGCCAACTCGGCGGCCAGTACTTCCGCCACCCCGCGCCCGGCCTCACCGCCGACTGGCTGCCGAAGCTCTACCACGGCTGGCAGCAGTTCGAGCAGCTGCTCACGCGCGTGGAGACGGCCGCCGGCATCGAAGTCCTGTTCGGCCACCAGGTCTGGGCCATCGAGCCCGGATTCAGGGTCCTGACAGACCGCGGCCCGATCGAGGCGCCCTACGTGATCCTCGCAACCGGCGCCTACGAACGCGTCGTCCCCTTCCCCGGCTGGGACCTCCCCGGCGTCTTCACCGCCGGCGGCGCCCAAGCCCTCCTCAAGGGCAACCTGGTCCTCCCCGGCCGCCGCGTGGTCGTGGCAGGCACCGGCCCACTCCTGCTCCCCGTAGCAGCAGGCCTGGCCACCGCAGGCGCCCAAGTCCTCGGCCTCTACGAAGCCAACACCATCCGTGGCTACGCCAAAAACCCCCTCCCCCTCCTGACCAACCCCACCAAACTCGCCGAAGGCCTCGACTACGCCCGCCACCTGACCCGGGCCCGCATCCCCGTCCACACCGGCCGCATGATCATCGAAGCCCAAGGCACCGAAACCCTCGAAGCAGTCATAACGGCCCGCCCCGACGGCACCGACCCCCACCGCATCGAATGCGACACCCTAGCCATCGGCTACGGCCTAGCCCCCCAAATCGACCTAGCCCTCACCCTAGGCGCCACCCCCACCCACCTCACCGACGGCACCACAGCCCTCCGAGTGAACACAACCCAACGCACCACCATCCCCAACCTCTACGCCGCAGGCGAAACCGCCGGCGTAGCCGGAGTAGAAACAGCCCTCCTCGAAGGCGAAATCGCCGGCCTAGCCGTCGCCCAAGCCACAGCCCGCGCCCGCCGCATGGCAAGCAGAGCAGCAGGCACCACCGAGACACAAAGCCCCGTATCGGCCAGCCTTCCGCCACCAACACCCCCCGCCGACAAGACCACCACCCCGCGCACCACCCGCACAATCACCGCCGCCCGAGCCCGCCTCACCCGCCGATCAAACAACGACACCATCCCAAAACCCGCACCCACCGAACCCAACCCCGCCTCCCGCGCACTCGAAAACATCCGCGCCCGCCTCACCCACCGCACCGATCCCGGACCATCGCCGAGCCCTGCCTCGCCCGCCGCCACCAACTCCGAGCCCGTTGCTGCTCGCGCCGATGCCGCATCATCGCCGGTCCCTAACTCGCCTACCGCCACCAGCACTTCCAAAATCACCGCCGCCCGAGCCCGCCTCACCCGCCGCACCTTAGTTCCAGCCGCCAGCGACCCCGCCGAATCTCCAGCTGCCACCACACCCCCGAACCTCCCCACCCTCCTCCGTCGCCGCACCCGCCAGCGCGCCCTCGCCGACCTCCTCCGCGCGCGCCATCCCATCCCGGCAGCGTGGCGCGAGCACCTCGCCGCCGACACCGTCGTCTGCCGCTGCGAGGAGGTGCCCGCCTCCGCCATCACCGAGGCGGTCGCCGACCTCGGCGCCGGCGACGCCCGGACCGTCAAGCTCCTCACACGCGCCGGCATGGGCTGGTGCCAGGGGCGCGTGTGCGGTTACGCCGTCGCATGCCTGGCCCGCGGCGAGGGTGCTGACGCCGATCCGCCCACCGAGGCCGACCTCCTTGCCGCCGCGAAGCGTCCGCTGGCGCGTCCCGTCCCGCTCGGCGTGCTCGCCGACCAAGACCGAAGGAACAAGTGACCATGTCCTCCCGCATGCCCTGGCACGGCGTCGTCGTCGCCACCGCCCTGCCCTTCCGCGACGACCTGTCCGTGGACCTCGACGCCTACGCCGAGAACCTGCGCGGCCTCATCGACGCCGGCTGCGACGGCGTGTGTCCCAACGGCTCGCTCGGCGAGTACCAGACACTCACCGATCACGAACGTGCCGCCGTCGTGCGCACCGCGGTCGAGACCGTCGGCGGGGACCGGGTGCTGGCCGGCGTGGCGGCATACGGCTCGATGGAGTCGCGGCGGTGGGCCGAACAGGCGGCGGAGGCCGGTGCCGAAGCGGTCATGCTGCTGCCGCCCAACGCCTACCGTGCCGACGAGCGCTCCGTCCTGGCGCACTACAAGGCGGTCGCCGACGTCGGCATCCCGATCGTGGCGTACAACAACCCCATCGACACCAAGGTCGACCTGCTCCCCGAACTCCTCCAGCAGCTCCACGAGGCCGGCCACATCCGCGCCGTCAAGGAGTTCTCCGGCGACACCCGCCGCGCCTACCGCATCAAGGAACTGGCGCCCGAGCTCGATCTGTTGGTCGGCGCCGACGACGTCCTGCTCGAACTCGCCCTGGCCGGCGCCGTCGGCTGGATCTCCGGCTACCCGAACGCCATCCCGCACGCGTGCGTCGACCTCTATCAGGCCGCTGTCGCCCAGGACCTGCAGGAAGCCCTACCCCTGTACCGCGAGCTGCACCCGCTCCTGCGCTGGGACTCCCGCGTCGAGTTCGTCCAGGCGATCAAGCTCTCCATGGACCTGGCCGGTCGACACGGCGGCGACTGCCGCCCGCCCCGCGTCCCACTCCTGCCGGAGCAGGCCGACGCCATCAAGGCCGACACCCTCCGCGTCCTGCCACTGGAGGACAAGTCCCGTGAGCGGAGGCAGCAGGTCTGATGCGCACCAAGCACGTCTACCACGCCGTCGACTCCCACACCGAGGGCATGCCGACCCGGGTCATCACCGGCGGGGTCGGCGTGGTCCCCGGCGAGACCATGATGGCCAAGCGCCTCTACTTCATGGAGCACCTGGACCACCTCCGCACGCTCCTGATGTACGAGCCGCGCGGCCACGCCGCCATGTCCGGGGCGATCCTGCAGCCGCCCACCCGACCCGACGCCGACTACGGCGTGCTCTACATCGAGGTCTCCGGACTGCTCCCGATGTGCGGCCACGGCACCATCGGCGTGGCCACCGTGCTGGTCGAGACAGGCATGGTGCCGGTAGTCGAGCCAATCACCACGGTGCGCCTGGACACCCCGGCCGGGCTGATCCTCGCCGACGTGCACGTCATGGACGGCGCCGCGAAGTCCGTGACCATCCGCAACGTCCCCAGCTTCGTCGAGCGCCTGGACGCCACCGTCGAAGTCCCCGGCTTCGGCGCCATCACCTACGACCTGGCCTACGGCGGCAACTTCTACGCGATCGTGGACCTGGACGCCTACAAGCTGCCCTTCGACCGCGCCGCCAAGAACGAGATCATCACCGCCGGCCTGGCCACCATGGAAGCGATCAACGCCGCCGCCGAGCCCATACACCCGCTGGACGACGGCATCCGCGCCGTCCACCACGTCTACTTCCGCGCCCCCGGCTCCACCGCCCAGCACTCACGGCACGCCATGGCGATCTTCCCCGGCTGGTTCGACCGGTCACCGTGCGGCACCGGCACCTCGGCACGTATGGCGCAGCTGCACGCCCGCGGCGAGCTGGCGCTGGACACCGACTTCATAAACGAGTCCTTTATCGGCACGCGCTTCATCGGCCGCCTGGTCGAGCAGACCGAGGTCGCCGGACGGCCCGCAGTGATTCCGACGGTCACCGGCAGGGCCTGGGTGACCGGGACCGCGCAGTACTTCCTGGATCCGGACGACCCGTTCCCAGCGGGCTTCCTCATCTGAGTCCGTCCGGGAAGACCGGGAAGATCTGTGTCAAAGCATCAATCAGCGGATAGGGTTCCGACCATGCCAGACAGGACTACCAGCGGCGCCGCCGTCTTCGCGGGCACGGCTCCGGGGCCCGACCCGGAGCGCGGCCCGGCGCTGAACCTGCCCCGCGTGCTCGGCCACCACTCGCTGCGCGAGCAGGTCTCGCACGCGCTGCGCGCGGCCCTGATCGCCGGCGAGCTGCGGCCCGGGGTGGTGTACTCCGCGCCGGTCCTGGCCGCCGGCTTCGGGGTGTCGGCGACGCCGGTACGCGAGGCGATGCTCGACCTGGCGAAGGAAGGGCTGGTCGAGGTCGTGCGGAACAAGGGGTTCCGGGTGACCGAGCTGTCCGAGGCGGACCTGGACCAGTTCACCGAGATCAGGGCCCTGATCGAGGTGCCGGTGGTGACCGGCCTGGCCCGCGGCGCCGCCCTGGGCGACCTGCAGGCGCTGCGTCCGGCCGCGGAGGCCATCGTCACCGCCGCCAAGGCGCGCGACCTGATCGGCTATGTCGAGGCCGACCAAGCCTTCCACCTGGCGCTGCTCGGCCTGTCGGGCAACCCGCACCTGGTGGAGGTGGTCAGCGACCTGCGCAACCGCTCGCGGCTGTACGGCCTGCCCTCGCTCGCCGACGCCGGAGCGCTCGCCAGCTCCGCCGAGGAGCATGTGCAGCTCGTGGACGCGCTGGTCGCCCGCGATGCCGACAGGGTCGAGGCGCTGATGAAGACGCACCTGACGCATGTGCGGTCGATCTGGGCGGGGCGCGAGTAGCTGGTTGGGCGGGGCGCAGCTGTTTAGGCTGGGAAGTAGCTGGTCGGGCGCTAGTCGTTGTTCAGGCCGGAGGTAGCTGGTCGGGCTGGTTGATTCGGTCAATGGACTGAAAAACAGCAGGTAGTGAAAAAGGGCAGGCTTGGACGCCGGGCCCTGGTGTCTGGGGGTGACGCCGGGGCCCGGCTGTTGGGTTGTTGTGCGTGCCCGCCCCTTGCGGGGCCTGCTCGGTGTGAGGCGATCCCCCACTTTTGCCTCCGACTTGGCCGAAGTCGGGGGCTTTTATCGCCTCGCTTCGAGCAGTCGACGACGCGAGGTCATCGAGGGCGTGGCGGCTGCCGTGGGCCGGGTGCGGTGAGCTCTGTCCGCGCCTGGTCGGTGGTGGCCGTCGGTCCTGGGGTCGCCGTTTGCTTGGCGGTGCGTGGCGGCCTTTGGATTACCTCAATAGTCCATGTTTGTTGCATATCGGACATCGGGTGATTGGCGTAGATCGTGCTGCGTAAATTGGATGCCGCCGAATGGGCGAGCTGGGGCATCCGTGCTGTGGCGGGCGTGCTTTGGCGTTCGGGCCTCGGCTGGCGCGGTCGACCTGGTGACCTGGTGGCCTGGTGAGCAGATGCGGGCAGGCGAGCAGAGGTGAGCGGGCGACCTGGTGAGCAGAGGTGAGTTGGCGAGTTGGCGAACCAAGGTGAGCGGGCGACCCGGCGAAGGAGAGGCGCGCAGGCGAGTAGGCGACCCGGGGGACCAGGGCGCGAAGCCCGCCTGCTCTGCCATGCAGCGCTTAGGCCGCCTGGTGCGCCATCCAGGCCTCGATCTCGTCTGCCTCGCGCGGGAGGGCTGCTGACATCAGGATTGCGCCTTCGTCGGTGATCAGGAGGTCGTCTTCGATGCGGATGCCGATGCCGCGTAGTTCTTGGGGGAGGGTCAGGTCGTCGGGTTGGAGGTAGAGGCCTGGTTCGACGGTGAGGACGTTGCCTGCTGTGAGGGTGCCGTCTACGTACTCTTCGGCGCGGGCTTTGGCGCAGTCGTGGACGTCGATGCCGAGCATGTGGCCGCTGCCGCAGAGGGTGTAGCGGCGGTAGAGGCCGACGTTGGGGTCCATGGCTTCCTGCAGGGAGACCTTGAGGATGCCCATGTCGATGAGGCCGGTGGCGATGGTGCGCATTGCGGCCCAGTGGAAGTCGCGGAAGTTGGCGCCGGCGTGGAGGGTGGCGATGCCGGCGTTCTGGGCGGAGAGGACGAGGTTGTAGAGGTCGCGTTGGAGGGGGGTGAAGGTGCCGGAGATTGGGAGGGTGCGGGTGATGTCGGCGGTGTAGAGGCTGTCTACTTCGACGCCTGCGTCGAGGAGGAGTAGCTCGCCGGGGTTGAGGGTGCCGTTGTTCGCTGTCCAGTGCAGGACGCAGGCGTGGGCGCCGCCGCCGACGATGGTGTTGTAGCCCACGTCGTTGCCTTCGATGCGGGCGCGGGTGTTGAAGGCGCCTTCGACCCAGCGTTCGCCGCGCGGTTTGCCGATGACCGTGGGCAGGATGCGGGCGACGTCCTGGAAGCCGAGGGTGGTGGCGTCGACGGCGGCTTGGAGCTGCTCGACTTCCCATGCGTCCTTCACTAGGCGGAGCTCGGACAGGAAGGCGGTGAACTCTGCGTCGGCTTCCGGGCGTGCGGTGACCAGGGAGTCCACGCGGGGGTCCGAGCCGCGCAGTACGCGGGTGGGGACTGCGGCGCCGGAGAGCTTGTCCGCCAGGCGGTTCAGGTTCTCGGTGGCGATGGCGTAGAGCTCCGAGCTTTCGCTGAGGGAGGGACGGCGGCCTTCCCACATCTCGCCGAGGCGGCGGTCGCGGAATGCCTCGCCGTTGTCGCGGGAGGAGCGGTCGTGGGCGAAGAGGATCGCGTCGTGGCCGGTGCCGTTCGGCTCGAAGACCAGCACCGCCTCGAGGAGCTGGCCGCCGGTCAGGTGGGCGAAGGCGCTGTGGGGGCGGTAGTGCCAGTAGGTGTCGTTGCTGCGGAGCTTCTCCACGCCGGCGGGGACGATCAGGCGCTCGCCGGGGAAGCGTGCCGAGACTGCTGCGCGCCGGTGGCCGGTCCATGCTGAGACGGGGGTCGGGGCCAGGTCCGGTAGCGGGCTCGGTGCCCACTGCGTGGCCATGAACGCCGCTAGGGCGTCGGTGACCGGGAGGTCGTGGCTTCCGGTCGCGAACTTCGACAGGTTCGGGTCGCTGGACACTGCGGCTCCCTGGGGGTGCGAAGGGTCGGTACGTGCGGCGCGCGGGTGCGGTGCTGGGGTGGTGCTGGCGGGGCGGAGTGAGCGGTGTCCCGGCGGGCTGCGGTGTGCAATGTTACATTCCATGACCGCACCGCGGTATTCACCTCTGGCGCCGGAGAAGCGAGCAGGGCTCGGGGGCCGAACGGTGCCGGGAAGAGGGAAAGAGGCGAAGAAGCGAGTGCCTGGAGAGGCGAGCAGGGTCTGGGGGCCGAACGGCGCTGGGACGAGCGAAAGAGGCGAAGAGGCGAGCGGAGCCCGGAGAAGCGAGCAGGCCCGGGGGGCCGAACGGCGCCCGGAGGAGCGAAAGAGGCGAAGAGGCGAGCGGAGCCTGGAGAAGTGAGCAGGGCCCGGGGGGCCGAACGGCGCCCGGAGGAGCGAAATAGGTGAATGAAGAGGGCCGATCGCGTATGCCAGCAATCCGTTGGCCACGCCGAGTTCGGGCCGGGCCTCTCGCCGCCATGACGACGACGAGAGGCCCGTGCGCGCACCGAATCAGTGCACGATCATGGTGTCAGGCGGTGCAGGTCCCGAGGGAACAGGGCCGTCCGGCGCAGGTTGTCCGCTTCGGTCAGGCGCATGGTCCAGCGCTCCAGGCCGAGTGCGAAGCCGCCGTGTGGGGGCATGCCGTGCTTGAAGTTGGCGAGGTATCCCTCGTAGGCGTTGGTTGGTTCTCCGCGGGCGGTCAGGGCTGCGATGTAGTCCTCGTAGCGGTGGAGGCGTTGGCCGCCGGTGATTAGTTCTAGGCCGCGGAAGATTAGGTCGAAGCTGTTGGAGTAGTTTGGGCGGTCGGGTTGTGCGTGGGTGTAGAAGGGACGCTTGGTCATTGGGTAGCCGGTGACGAAGAGGAACTCGCTGCCGAATTCGCGTAGTGCCCAGTGGCTCAGGTCGCGTTCGTTGGCTGGGGATAGGTCCGGCTCGTCTTCGCCGAGCATCTTCATGGCGTCTGCGAAGTGGATCTCGGGGATCTGGTCTGGGACGGTCGGCAGCTTCACTCCGAGGAGGTCCACGGCTGCCGGTGCGCGTTCGGCGACTGTGGTGACCATGCCGGCCAGGGCCTCGCGGACCACGGCCATCACGTCGCGGTGGTCGGTGATGAAGCCGAGTTCCGCGTCCAGGCTTGTGTACTGCGCCAGGTGCCGTGCGGTGTCGGAGGGTTCGGCGCGGAAGACTGGGCCGGTCTCGTAGACGCGCTCGAAGACGCCGACCATGGCCTGCTTGAAGAACTGCGGGGATTGCGCCAGGTATGCCTTGCGTCCGAACCAGTCCAGGGCGAAGACGTTGGCGCCGGATTCGGTGGCCGAGCCGACGATCTTCGGGGTGTGGATCTCGGTGAAGTTTAGGGCGTCCAGTGCGGTGCGGAAGCCGGCGATGGAGGCGGCCGTGATCTGGAATGGGGCGTTCAGGAGTGGATGGCGCAGGGCCACCGGGGCGCCGTCCAGGATGGTCGGCAGCGAGGCGGTCACGCTTGGGCGGTAGATGTCCAGCGGCGGCGTTTCGGCCGGGGTGGACAGGAGCTCGACCTGCGGGCCGCTGGCCGGCGCGACGACCTCCACGCCGCCGGGCGCCTGCTCGTTGGCGGTTACGGTCCCGACGAAGGAGAGCACGGTCTCCTCCGGGATGTCGCGCAGTTGCTCGGCGACGGCGCCCGGCAGGACGGCCTGTGTCAGGCCGCTGCGGTCGCGCAGGATGAGGAACGTGACGTTCTTGAGTTCGCGGCGGCGGTGCAGCCAGCCGCAGACCTGGACGGTTTCACCTACGTGCGCCGGCATCTCGGAGGCGAGTACGCGGTGGATCATTTTGAGCCCTCCAAGGGCATCGAAGTGATCCCTTGGGGGCGCGGGCGATAAGGGAATCGCGGTACCACCGCACCTTCGCCGCGGCCTCCGCCACCGCCGGAGTCGGCGATCGCCTCAGCCACGACCTCGTGGCGGCCCGATGACGGGAGCCAGCCGGCGGGGCATTGCCTCCCCGCACTCAGGAGGGTCTTCGCCCCGGGACGCGGGACCGTCTTCCCAGCTGCCGACGGCTCTCTGGACCCGCGCGGATCCGAGGCTACTCGTCTCCTTCAACGTGTTGGAGGGATCTTATCCCCGGCCGCGATCACGAACAATCGAATACGCCGGTCGCCGCGCCGGTGCCAATACCAGTGCCGGTGCCGGTGCCAACGCCGCTGCCGGTGTCGGAGGACAGGCCCGGAACCGAGTGGCAATGGTTGGTCACCCAGGCGTCGCGGTCCTTCGCTGCGACGCTCCGGCCGCCCATGCGCATGCCGGACACCACGACGTAGCGCAGCTTGCCGGTGTGCACGAGCTGCGCGAGTCCCTGCACGGTCGGCGCCGGGGCGTCGCTGGTGAAGCCGCCCATCGGCAGGACCGGGACGTTGTCCGCGAGGTAGGTCGCCGCGGCCATCGAGCCGTCCACGGCAGCGGCGTACGGGCGGCCGTCGCGGTTATGCTTCAGGAAGCGGATCACTTGCGGGTCAGCGCCGCGTCCGAAGCTGTGCGATCTGCGCTTGATTTGCTTGGAGGCGGTCGCGCTGAACTTGCGTCCGCCGAACATCGCCTGCGGCGGACCCGCCGACGCCGCGATGCTGCCCATCATGTCGCTCTTGCGGGTAAGTACCGAGCCGGCCCACACCGCTGGCGCGGCAAGGGCTGCGGTCGCCACGGCCACCGCTGAGAACGCGCCGAGCGCACGGCTGCGCGAGATCCGCGCCCAGGGCACGAGCGCGATCGCCAGCACCGCGGCGCCGAGCACGAACCAGCGCAGCCACGGCTGGTAGTGCGGCGTCTCGCGGCTGGCGAGGAACGCCCAGCCCGCGGTGAGCGTGACCAGCGCGGGCAGGTGCCAGGTGCGGCCGCGCGCGGCGGCGACGAAGGCGGCACCGGCGAGGGCGGCGACGGGTGGGGCGAGGGTCGAGGTGTAGTAGGAGTGGATGCCGGTCGCGGCGCAGAAGGCCAAGGCGTAGATGCCGAGCCAGCCGCCCCAGAAGAGGTAGCCGGCGGTGGATGTGCGGAGGGCTGGGGCTGCGGCGGTCGTCTGCATCCGCGCCGAATCCGCACCCGCCGCGTGCTGCGATTGCTGGGATGCCCCAGCTGCGTGTCCCAGCGCCGGGTCGGCGGTGCTCGAGATACGTGTGGTGCGTGAACGCCAAGCAGCCCACAACCCCGCACCCAACCCCGCCACCGCCGCCGGCACCAGCCAGCTGATCTGCCCCGCCGAAGCCGCCCCGAAGATCCGCCCCAGCCCGGCGGGTCCGCCGGCGCCTGAGAGCACCGCGCCCCCGGCCAGCGGATCGGTTCCGGCGCCCTGGCCTCCGATGCGGCCGAAACCGTTGTACTGGAAGACCATCTCCCACACCGAGTTGTGGACCGAGCCGTCGATGTACGGACGCTGCGAAGCCGGGGTCAGCGTCACGAACACCATCCACGCCAGCGACACCGCCGCGACCAGCGCCCCGTACGCCGCCGCGCGCCCGAGCCGCGACCAGCGCGTGCCGGCGCCGAGCAGGAAACAAGTCCCGGCGAAGACCGGCACGACCAGCAGCGCCTGCCCCATCTTCACGTTGAAGGCCACGCCCAGCCACACCGCCGAGGCCGCCAGCCACCACCTCGCGCGCCGGCCGCCGTCGGCCCAGCGCCACAGCGCGTGCGCCGCGACCACCATGAAGAACACCATCAGCGCGTCGGGGATGTTCGTGCGCGAGAGTGCCACGGTCACCGGGGTCAGCGTGTAGCCGACGGCCGCGGCGTATCCCGCGCCCCGCCCGGCCCAGCGCCGCACCGTGACGAACAGCAGCGGCACGCACGCCGTGGCCGCCAGCACCTGCGGCAGCAGTACGGCCCAGGGGTGGAACCCGAACATCCGCACCGACAGTGCCTGCACCCAGAAGGCGCCGGGCAGCTTGTCGGTGGTGATGAAGCCCGCCGGGTCGAAGGCTCCGTAGACGAAGTCGTGCCAATTCGCCCCCATCGAGCGCACGGCCGCGGTGTAGAAGGGGTGCGTCCGCCCCCGCTGGAAGCCCCAGCCGAACATCACCGCTGCCAGTGCCGTCAGCCCGGCAACCAGGGCACGATCCGACGATCGTCTCGTAATCCACGCCATGTCCGGACAACGAGCATGATCAGGACGAGTCACTATGAAGTTACGAAACTGTCATCGAACGCAGAAAAACGGGACGAGTGATACGCGCGATACAGATGGTGATCATTCATGCTCGGATTCTGCGCGAACGAACATCACAGTGAGCGTATTGCGCGCTACTGTGTCCCCATGCGCCAAGAAGACCGCCTCGGAGCCATCCTCGCCCTGCTGGCCGACCACGGTTCGGTGGGTGTCGTGGAGACCGCCGACCGCCTGGGCACTTCCCAGGCCACGATCCGCCGCGACCTGCAAGCCCTGGAGGAACAAGGCCTGGTCAAGCGCACGCACGGCGGCGCGGTCCCGGCCGGCGTCCTGTATGAGCTGCCCATGCGCTACCGCGGCGCGCGCCAGCAGGAGGAGAAGAGCAGGATCGCCGAGCTGGCGGCCGGGCTCATCGACGAGAGCGCGGCGACCGTCGGGCTGTGCGGCGGCACGACCACCAGCGAGGTCGCGCGCTTCCTGGGCATGCGCGGCGGGTTGAAAATCGTCACCAACGCCCTGAACATCGCCGCCGAGCTGGCGCTGCGCCCCGCGATAGACCTGGTCGTCACCGGCGGTACGGTGCGCACCGAGTCCTACGAGCTCATCGGCCCGGTCGCCGAGCGTGCCCTGGAGGGGTTCAACCTGGACGCCTCCTTCCTCGGCGTCGGCGGCGTCAGCGCGGCAGCCGGCGTCACCACGCACCACGAGGTGGAGGCGCAGACCAACCGCGCGATGATCCTGCAGTCCGCGCGCGTGATCGTGGTCGCCGACGGCACCAAGGTCGGCCGCCGGGCCTTCGCCCGCATCGCCGAGGCCGCGCTGGTCTCCGATCTGGTCACCGACCCCAGCGCCGACCCCGATGAGCTGGACGCCTTGCGCGAACTCGGGGTGCGGATCCACCTCGCGGACTGACGAGGCGCCGCGGAATTATGCGGCAGATCGCGCGGCGCGGCGGCTGACCACGCGATATTTACTCATGCTTGATTCTGCTCGACTCCTCTGGCTATCGTTCAGATACAAGCATGAGCGCCTGCAGGCAGTGGCTTGCAGAATCTGAGGAGTGTCCATGTCCGGATCCGCATACGTCGACGCCGAGATAATCAGCCAGCCGGACACCTGGCGCCGGGCCGCCGCCATCGCCACCGGACCGACCGCCGAGGCACTGCCGGGCAAGGGCGATCGCGTCGCGGTCGTCGGCTGCGGCACCTCGCTCTACATGGCTCAGGCCTATGCGGTCCTGCGCGAGGAGGCGGGCCTGGGGGAGACCGACGCCTTCGCCGCCTCCGAGTTCCCCTTCGGCCGCGCCTATGACCGCGTCGTCGCGCTCAGCCGCTCCGGCACCACGACCGAGGTGCTCGAACTGCTCCAGCGGCTCAAGGGCGTCACCCCAACCGTCGCGGTGATCGCCGACCCGAAGACCCCGGTTCCGGCGCTGGCCGACGCGACGATCGTGCTGGACTTCGCCGATGAGAAGTCGGTCGTGCAGACGCGCTTCGCGACCACCGCGCTGACTCTGTTCCGTGCGCACGTCGCCGCGCAGTCCGGCACCGCCTTCGACCTGGAGAAGATCGTCGCCGACGCCGAGCGCTGCGTCACCGAGCCGCTGCCCGACGGCATCCTGGACAACACCCAGTTCGCCTTCCTCGGCCGCGGCTGGACCGTCGGACTGGCCAACGAGGCCGGGCTGAAGATGACCGAGGCCTCGCTGACCTGGACCCAGTCCTACCCGGCGATGGAGTACCGGCACGGCCCGATCAGCATCGCTTCGCCGGGGACCGTGACCTGGATGTTCGGCGAAGCACCGCAGGGTCTGGCCGAGCAGGTCCAGGCCACCGGCGGGCAGTGGCTGGCCGTCGCCGACGGCCGCGACCCGCTGGCCGAGCTGATCCGGGTGCAGCGCTTGGCCGTGGCGCTCGGCGGCCGCAAGGGCCTGCAGGTCGACAACCCGCGCAACCTGACCCGCTCCGTCATCTTGTCCGAGGTCTGAGATGTCTGCTCCCGAGCAGAGCGCCGAGGCAGCTGACACCGTTGACGACGCTGCCGGTCCGGCGTACACGCTCGCCCTGGACGTCGGCGGCACCGGTATCAAAGCAGGTCTGGTCACCCGCGACGGCACGCTGAGGTGCACCTGGCGCCGTGCCACGCGTATCGAGCGCGGCCCGGAGGCGGTCATCGCCACGATCGCGGACTTCGCCGCCGAGCTGGTCGAGGCGGCCGCCGCCGACGGCACTCCGGTCGCGGCAGCCGGCTTCGCCCTGCCCGGGATCATCAATGAACAGACCGGTGTCGGGGTGTTCTCCGCCACCGTCGGTTGGCGGGACGTGCCTTTCGGCGAGCTGCTCGGCGCGCGCCTGGCGGTACCGATCGCGATCGGCCACGACGTGCGCGCCGGGGGAGTGGCCGAGGCGCGTATCGGCGCCGGCCGCGGCTCGGCGCGCTTCGTCTTCCTGCCGCTGGGCACCAGCATCGGCGGCGCGATCATGATCGACGGCGTCGCGAACCTGGGCCCGCACGGGATGGGCGGGGAGTTCGGGCACATCGTCGTCCGCCCCGGCGGTTTGCCCTGCGGCTGCGGTCTGCACGGCTGCCTGGCGCAGTACTCCTCGGCTGGAGCCGTCGCGGCGCGCTACGCCGAGGCCGCCGGGACGCCGAACGTCGGCGCGCTGGACGTCGCGGCGCGGCTGGCGACCGGCGACCCGATCGCCCGGCGGATCTGGGATGAGGCGGTCGACGTCTTGTCCGACGCTCTGCTCACCACCGCTGCGCTGCTCGATCCCGATCGGGTGGTCGTCGGCGGGGGACTGGCTGAGGCAGGCGCGACGTTGATGACGCCGTTGGGCGAGGCGTTGGCGGCGAAGGCGACGTATCACGCGCTGCCGGAGTTGGTCACCGCCGAACTCGGCGATCTGGCGGGCTGCCTGGGCGCCGGACTGCTGGCGTGGGACCTGGTGTCGTGATCGTCACGCTCACGCTCAACCCGGCACTGGACATCACGTACAGCGTCGCGGAGTTGAAGGCGGGGACTACGCACCGACCGCGCGTGTACGCACAGGCCGGCGGCAAGGGCGTGAACGTCTCGCGCACGCTGCACGCCCTCGGACGCGAGACGGTCGCGGTCCTCCCGCTCGGCGGGTTCGACGGCGAGGCGGTGCGCGCGGAACTGGAAGCCTCGGGGGTGCCGCACCACGCGATACCCATTGCCGGAGCGACGCGGCGCACGGTCACGGTGGTCGAGGGGTCGGGGCTCGCGACGGGATTCAATGAATCAGGGCCCGAAGTCAGTGCCGACGAGTGGGCCGAGATATGCGCGGCGGTGGGCTCGTTGCTGGAGACGGCTGTGCTGGACGGTGCTCCGGTGCTGGTGTTGTCCGGCAAGCTTCCGCGCGGTGTGGCCGACGATGCTTATGCGGAGTTGATAGCGCTCGCCGACGGGTTCGGTGTGCCGACGATTCTGGACACTGAGGGTGCACCGTTGTTGGCCGCTCTTGCTGCGCATCCGGCGATTGTAAAGCCGAACGCGCACGAACTTCTCGATGCCACCGGGATGAGCGATTCCCGCGCTGCTGCTGCGGAACTGCTGGAGCGGGGCGCTCGGGCTGTGGTCTCGTCCAACGGTCCGGACGGCTTGACCGCCTTGACCTCTGAGGGCAGCTGGAGCGCGCGCCCGCCGCGTATAGAGGGCGGAAATCCCACTGGCGCTGGTGATGCCTCGGTCGCCGCGCTCGCTGTCGGGCTCGTCGATGGCAGTCCTTGGCTCGAACTGCTTGCCGATGCTGCCGCGCTGTCGGCCGCGACCGTGCTCACCGACCGCGCCGGGGTCTTCGACGCCGAGGCGTATGAGCGGTTCCGGTTTGCGATCAGTGCCCACCCCGAAGACTGAAGACGTAAGGATCCGCTATGCCTCTGAAGCCCACCGGCGAGCTCGTCACCGCCGCTCGCGCCGAGCGCCGTGCTCTTGCCGCTTTCAATGTCATCACGCTCGAGCACGCTGAGGCGATCGTCGCGGCGGCGGAAAGCGTGCAGTCGCCGGTGATTTTGCAGATATCCGAGAACGCGGTGAAGTTCCATCACGGCCGGCTGGCTCCGATCGCTCGCGCCACCGCTGCGGTTGCCGATGCCGCCGGGGTCGAGGTCGCGCTGCACTTGGACCACGTCGAGGATTCCGCGCTGCTGCGCCAGGCTGCCGACTACGGCTTCGGCTCTGCGATGTTCGACGGCTCGCACCTGGACTACGCCGAGAACCTCGCCGCCACTCGCGAAGCCGCCGATTGGGCTCACGGGCACGGCCTGTGGCTGGAGGCCGAACTCGGCAAGGTCGGCGGGAAGGACGGCGAGGCGCCGTTGTCTGCGCACGCTCCTGGCGCTCGCACGGATCCTGACGAGGCGCGCGAGTTCGTCGCCGCGACCGGCGTGGACGCGCTGGCCGTCGCGGTCGGGAGCTCGCATGCGATGACCGACCGTAGCGCCGTGCTCGACCATGAGCTGATAGCGCGGCTGCGTGACGCGGTCGGCGTTCCGCTGGTGCTGCATGGCTCCTCTGGCGTGCCGGATGCGGAGTTGGCGCGCGCGGTCGCCGGTGGACTGGTGAAGGTGAATATCGGGACCGCGTTGAACATCGCCTTCACCGGGGCGGTGCGCGGGTGGCTGGAGCAGGCGCCGGAGAACGCGGTGGACCCTCGCAAGTACTTGGCGCAGGCGCGCGAGGAGATGGCGAAGACCGCGGCGCACTTCATCAGTGCGTTGTCCGCGGACGGTCTGTCCCCGGACGCCGACTAGCAGCGACGCTGGCGCCCGAGGGGTCGGCTGGGCCAGCATAAGCGCCACACCCGTACGCGGCGATCCACAAGAACGGCGGATGATGGCGAACCCTGAGATGCCCGGCACGCAGAAGGAGGACGCGGCCTCAGCCACGGAAGCGACCCACCCCAGCCCGGCCGCCGAGCCGACCACCGCGACGCCGGAGGTTCCGCGCCCGCGGCGCGAGTCGGCGGAGGCGAAGCGTTCGGTGGTGGATGCCGGGGAGTCGGCTGCGGCGCAGTCGCCCGCAAACACTCGCCAGCCTGCCGAACCTCGCCGTCGCCCTGCCTCCGCCCCCGCCGCAGCCTACGAACCCGAGCCTGAGCGCATGCCGCTGCTGGCGCGCGTTCTGCTGGCGGACTTCGCGGTCGCGGTCGTGGCGCTGGTCGTGCTGTTCATCATTGAGGTGCAGCGGTTCGACGATGCCACCGTGCACTTGCGGCGGCAGGCGTGGATTGAGGACTTGGCGGTCCTTTTTCTCGTGTCGGTGCTGTTCGGTGTGGTCACGTTCTTGTTGTTCCGCGCCGGGCGTACACGCGTGGCGCTCGTGCAGGTGGTCGTGACCGCCCTGGTGCTCATCGCTGCCATCACCTCGGCCGCGACCGGTGATCCCAAGCCGACTTCCGCCGACATTCCGACCCCGACCGGTTCGTCGAGCAACCCCGGCTAAGCGCCCGGCACAATCCGCCGCAGTAGATCCCGCAGCGTTTCGCGCTCGCTGCCGCTCAGTCCGGCCAGGGGTTCGGCGGCGAAGGTCAGGCCGCTCCACACGGCGTCGAAGGAGGCGCGGCCGAGTTCGGTGGCTGTGATTCTCTTCACGCGGCGGTCCTCTGGGTCGGGCTCGCGGGTGACGAGGCCGCGGGCTTCCATGCGGTCCACCAGGCCGGTGATGTTCGAGGGTTCGCACTTGAGGTGTTCGGCCAGGAAGCGCATCGGTTTTGGGCCGGCCATGAGGTTGGCCAGCACGAATGCCTGCATCCGGGTCAGGTCGTGGCGGGCGGCGGCTTCGTCGTAGTTGTCGTAGAAGCTCTGGGAGGCGGCCCAGAAGAGCTCCAATACCTCCGCTGTCACGGGGTCGCGGCGGTTGTCCAGGGCGGCGGGGAGGTCGGCGCGGCTCACGGTGCCACGGTATGCGGGTGCCGTCTCGTGCTCAACATCCGGGTGTGCCGTGGTTAAATACTTCATGTCATCAACTATAAACCAGTGAAACCATGGAGCGTATGATGTCCGACCAGGCGCGGCGATCGCGGGGAGTACTGCCCGCGCTCGTGTTGTCCGTACTGGCTTTCTCCCTCGTCCAGACCTCCGTGGTCCCGATCCTGCCGACGCTGCAGAAGAACTTGCACGTCGCCGGCAGCGGCATCACCTGGCTGATGACCGCGAACCTGCTGTCGGCGGCGGTGCTCACGCCGCTGCTGGCGCGCATCGGCGACCTGCGCGGGCGCAAGCCGGTGCTGGTGGTGGCGATCGCCGGTGTGCTGGTTGGCGGCGTCCTCGGCGGGATCGGCGGCTCGTTCGGGCTGCTGCTGATAGCCCGGGTCGTGGCCGGGACCGGGGGTGCGATCCTGCCGCTGGCGGTGGCCGTAGTGCGCGATGAGCTGCCGCGCAAGAAGGTCACCGGCGGTGTGGCGATGGTCTCCGCGGCCCTCGGCGTCGGCTCGGGGCTGGGCCTGGTCGCCACCGGCGTGGTGATGGAGCACTTCAGCTACGAGTCGGTGTTCTGGATGGGCGCCGTGCTGGCCGCCGTCGCTCTCGCATTGGTGGTCTGGCTGGTCCCGCACGACCCGATCAAGGCCGAGGGCAAGGCCGACCCGCTGGGCGCGCTGCTGCTCGCCGGTTGGCTCTCGGCGCTGCTGATCGCGGTCAGCCAGGGCAACGACTGGGGCTGGGGCTCCGCCCGCACGCTCGGACTGTTCGTGACGGCCGTGGTGGTCCTGGTGCTGTGGGTCGTGGTGGAACGCCGCGTGGCCTCCCCGCTGGTGGACATCGCGATGCTCGCCAAGCCCGCGGTCGCGGTCACCAACACCGCCGGGGTCCTGGTCGGCTTCGCGATGTATGGCTCTTTCCTGTTGATGAGCGACTTCACGCAGACCCCGAAGGCGGTCGGCTACGGTTTCGGCGCCTCGGTTTTGGCCTCGGGCTGGATGCTGTTCCCCTCGGCGGTCGGCTCCTTCGCCGCAGCCCCGGTCGGCGCGGCCCTGATCAAGCGCGGCGGTCCGCGCCTGCCCCTGGTGCTCGGCGGCGCGTTCGCCGCGGCGGGCCTGGGCCTGCTGGTCTTCGCGCACAGCTCCAGCTGGCACGTCGTGGTCGCCTCCGGCGTCATGGGCGTCGGCGTGGGCATGGCGTACGCGGCGATGCCGGCGTACATCAACGCCTCGGTCCCGGTGCAGCAGTCGGGCATCGCCAACGGCATGAACGCGGTGCTGCGGACCGTCGGCGGCGCCGTCGGCACGGCGGTCATCGGCGCGGTGCTGACCGGCAACATGAAGCAGGTCGCCCCCGGCGTCCAGTTGCCGACCATCGACGCCTACTCGCACGCCTTCCTGATCGCCTCGGCGCTGGCACTGGTCGCCGCGGTGGTGCCGTTCCTGGTCAAGGCGCCGCAGATGACAGCGATGACGACGCCGGACACCATCGACGCCGGAGTCGACAGCGAGCCGAAGGCGATGGCTGCTGCGAACGTTTGATCCCGTTTGAGGGAACTGAGAAAGTGACGAGCCGAGGCTGGTACCGACCAGCCTCGGCTCTCAAGCGTTTCGTCTCAGTCGCGGCGCAAGCGCCACTACCAAGGGATGACCCCCTCATCGTCGAACAGTCCGCCGCTCGGCCCGTCGTCCGGCAGCGTCGCGAGCCGGATCGAGGCCGCCGCGCCCTGCTCGGGGGTGCGGGTGCCCTGGAAGCCGTTCAAATCCGTGGCCACGTAGCCGGGACAGGCGAGGTTGATCAGGATGCCGGTGTCCTTGAGTTCCTTGGCGTACTGGATGGTGACAGCGTTCAGATACGTCTTCGTCGGCGTGTAGCCGCCGCTGATCCCGCCGCGCTCGCTGCCGGGCGTGGTCTGGTACGTCAGCGAGGAGACCCCGCTGGACTGGTTGACGATCCGCGGGTGCGCCGAGCGGCGCAGCAGCGGCAGCATCGCGTTGGTGACCCGGATGACGCCGATGACGTTGGTGTCCACCATCCGCCGCACGACCTCCGGATCCAAAGAAGTCGGGTTGTCCGGCCAGCCCTCGGCGATACCGGCGTTGTTGATCAGCACGTCCAGACGCCCCGCGCGCTCCTCGATCAGCCGCGCCGCGGCGGCCACGCTCGCGTCGTCGGTCACGTCCAGCGGCACGCCGAACGCGTCCACGCCCGCCGCGCGCAGTTTCGCCACGGCCGCATCCCGGCGCCCCTCGTCCCGAGCGCCCACGCCGACGCTGAACCCCACCGCGCCGAGCCCGGCCGCGATCTCGTACCCGATACCCTTGTTCGCGCCGGTGACCAGCGCGATCGTCGTCTCGCTCATGGAAATGAGTCTGGTTGCGCGGTGGCCACGGACCAACACCGTCTGGGCACCGCAGCGATATCCGAACGGCATCGGTCTATCGCGCCGGTTACCGTGGACGCATGGAAATCCGCGAACTGCAGTACTTCGTCGCCGTCGCGGAAGAACTGCACTTCGGCAAGGCCGCCGAGCGCCTGGACATCGCGCAGCCGGCGCTGTCGCGCACCATCGCCCAGCTCGAGCGGCGCCTGGGCGTCACGCTCCTGGAGCGCACCAGCCGCAAGGTCGCGCTCACCGACGCCGGCTCTGTCCTGCTGGCAGAGGCACGCTCGATCCTGAGCGCCGTGGCCACCGCCGAGCGCCGCACGCAGGAAGCCGCGACCAGCCAGCCGCGGGTCGTCCTCGCGGTCAAGACCGGGACCGCCGGCGAGCTGCTGGCCAAGCTCCTGGACGCCTACCGCGCCGAGCCCGGCGCCGCGCCCGTCGAGCTGCTGCTGTGCGAGGCGCACCAACACCGGCGCCTGCTGCTGAGCGGACAGGCCGATGTGGCCCTGCTGCACCTGCCTTTCGACCCGGCCGAAGGGCTCGACACCGAGACGCTCTATACCGAGAAGCAGGTGGCGATCCTGCCGATCGCGCATCCGCTCGCCGCCCGCGCGCAGATCCGCGCCGCCGAACTCGCCGCGCTCCCGGACCTGCCGCCGGCCCGCTGGTGCCGGGCGGACGGCAGCTACCCGGACGGACCCGGGCCGGAAGTACGCAACCTAGGCCAGATCTACCAGCTGATCGCCCTCGGCCGGACCACGGTCGTCGTGCCCGAGTCCGCCGCCGTGGACCTGCGGCGCGATCTGGTGACCGTGCCGGTGCTGGACGCGCCGCCGGTGACTACGGTGATCGCCTGGCCGCCGCACAGCCGGCAGCGCGCGGTCGCCGATCTGGTGCGGGTGGCGACGCGGCTCTGAACGGTCGACGGCTTAGCGGCTCGACGGCTCGACGGCTCGGCGGCTTGGCTGTTCGGATGCTGATGGGCTAGATGCCTCTGGCAGTCTCACCCGCCGATCCCTACCCTGCGCGGCATGACCGGACGCTGGAACACTTCCGTGGCCGAGCTCCTCACCGCCCGCGTCGGCGACCACGCCACCGCGCTGACCTGGGCCGGACGTGACGGTGTCGTGCGGCGCGTGTCGTGGGACGAGCACGTGCGGCGCAGTGCGGCGCGCGCCGCGTGGCTCGCTGAGCAGCTTCCGGCGCCGGGGGAGGGGGAAGCGCAGGCGCCGCGGCATGTCGGGGTGCTGATGGAGAACGTGCCGGAGTTCTCCTTCCTGCTCGGCGCGGCGGCACTCGGCGGGTTCACCCTGGTCGGGCTGAACCCGACGCGCGGCGCCGCCGAGGTGGTGCGGGACGTCCGGCACACCGACTGCGCGTTGGTCATCACCGAGTCCCCGTTCCTGGACATGGTGCGCGATTGCGGCGTGCCGGTGGTGAACGTCGACGCGCCGCAGCGCTGGTTCAGCCCGCCGCGTAACACTTTCAGCGCCGGTGTCTACCTCCGGGACGTCCCCTTCATGCTCATCCTGACCTCCGGCACGACCTCCGCCCCGAAAGCCGTGATCTGCTCCCAGGGCAAGCTCGCTTCTCAGGGTTCGAGCTTGGCCACCCAACGCGGTCTGACCAAAGACGACGTCCTGTACTGCGCGATGCCCCTGTTCCACAGCAACGCCGTCATCGCCTGCTGGATCCCGGCGGTCGCCACCGGCGCGACCCTCGCTCTGCGCCGCCGCTTCTCCGCTTCCGGCTTCCTGCCGGACGTCCGCCGCTTCGGCGCCACCTACGCGAACTACGTCGGCAAGCCGCTCGCTTACATCCTCGCCACCCCCGAGAAGCCCGATGACGCTGACAGCACCCTGCGACAGGTCTTCGGCAACGAGGCGGCGCCGGCGGACGTCGAGCGCTTCGGCGCCCGCTTCGGCTGCCAGGTCACCGACGGCTTCGGCTCCACCGAGGGCGGGATCTCCTTCTACCGCCTGCCTTCCACGCCGCCGGGGGCGCTGGGCGTGCCGGTCGGGGACGTGCGGATCGTCGATCCGGACAGCGGCACGGAGTGCGGCGTCGGCGAGGTCGGGGAGATGGTGAACTTCGCCGGCGCCGGAGCGTTCGAGGGCTACTACAAGCACCGCGAGGCCGACGCCGCCAAGCTGCGCGACGGCCGGTTCTGGTCCGGCGACCTGGCGTATCAGGACGCCGATGGGAACTTCTTCTTCGCCGGGCGCTCCGGGGACTGGATCCGGGTCGGCGGGGAGAACTTCGCCTCCGGGCCGGTCGCGCGGGCCGTGGAGGAGTGGGAGCCGGCGGTCGCGGCAGCGGCGTATGGGGTGCCCGATGTCGCCTCGGGGGACCAGGTGATGGTCGCCGTGGAACTGCGCGAGGGAGTCGAAGGGTTCGATGCCGCAGCCTTCGCCGGCTATTTGGGGTCCCGGTCGGAGCTGGCAAAATTGTGGTGGCCCCAATATGTGCGCCTCGTCGCCTCGATGCCGAGGACGGCCACGAACAAGGCGGTGGTCCGCGGATTGGTGGAAGAGGCCTGGTGTACGCCGGATCCGGTCTACCTGCGCACCCCTTCCGGCTACCGCAGGCTGACCGATTCCGACCGTGCCGACCTGGCTCGGGAGTTCGCCCTCCACGGCCGCAGCGCGCCCCGCGCCCGGTAGATCGTTGTTACGCTGCTTGCTTTCGGGCCGGGGTACCTTGATCGTGGAGGAGCAGGTGATTCGCGCTCATGAGCGCTGAGGGCAGTAGCAAGGCGGTTGTGGCGGCGCTGGCCGCGAACATGGGGATCGCCGTCTCGAAGTTCGTGGCCTACGCCTTCACCGGTTCGGCGTCGATGCTCGCCGAGGGCGTGCACTCGGTCGCCGACTCCGGCAACCAGGTGCTGCTGCTGATCGGCGGCAAGCAGGCGCGCAAGAAGGCCGACGCCGAGCACCCGTTCGGCTACGGCCGCGAGCGGTTCGTGTACGCGTTCGTGGTCTCGGTGGTGCTGTTCAGCGTCGGCGGTCTGTTCGCCCTGTACGAGGGCTGGCACAAGATCACGCACCCGGAGAAGGTCGACAGCTGGTACTGGGCCGTCGGGGTGCTGCTGTTCGCGATGGTCATGGAGGGCATGTCCTTCCGCACCGCGGTGCGCGAGTCCAACCGCCTGCGCGAGGGCAGCAGCTGGCTCGGCTTCATCCGCCGCGCCACCAACCCCGAGCTGCCGGTGGTGCTGCTGGAGGACTCCGGCGCCCTGCTCGGTCTGTGCTTCGCGCTGTTCGGCGTCGGCATGGCGGTGATCACCGACAACGGCCGCTGGGACGGCGTCGGCACGCTGGCGATCGGCGCGCTGCTGGTCTGCATCGCGATAATTCTGGCGGTGGAGATGAAGAGCCTGCTGGTCGGCGAGGGCGCCGGCAAGCACGACGTGGCCGCCATCCGCGCCGCGGCCGTGGACGGGCACACCGTCACCGACGTCATCCACCTGCGCACGATGTATCTGGGCCCGGAGGAACTGCTGGTCGCGATCAAGATCGCGGTCGAGCACGACGACACCGCGGCGCAGGTGGCCGAGGCCATCGACGCCGCCGAGGCGCGCATCCGCGCGGCGGTCCCCGAGGCGCGGCTGATCTACCTGGAGCCCGACGTGCGCCGCCCCGGTCCGCTGCCGGAGCCGGTGACGGGCTGACCCGGCGGCGCTGGGACCGCAGTGCTCGGACCGTGGCGCTAGCTGTACGGACCAAGCACGTTGGTTGAGGGCGTGTGATTCACCGCTGTGAGGTGAAAGGGTAGGTCAGTCCTTCACGGCGTCCATCGCCGACAGCGCCGCCACGCCCCGGTCGTAGCCCACTAACAGCCGTCCGTCCGGCGTCGCGGTCAGCGCCTGCACCTGCGCCGGGAACGCCAGTTCCGGGCCGACCTGCGCTCCGGTGGCCAGGTCCCATATGCGAACGGTCTGGTCCCAGCTTCCTGAGACCGCCACCGGCCTGCCGTCCAGCACGGTCGTGGTCACGGTCTCCACGCCGGCGGTGTGGCCGGTCAGCGGGGTGCCCAGCGGTGCGCCCGCGGCGAGGTCCCACACGCGCAGCGTCGAGTCGTCGCTGCTGGTCACCGCGACGGCGCGGCCGTCCAGGACGGTCGTGGCGATGGCCCAGATGGCGTCGGTGTGGCCGGTCAGGGCGGCGCCGAGCTGGCTCTGTGTGGCCAGGTCCCAGATGCGGACGGTGGCGTCGTTGCCAGCCGTCACCGCGACGGCGCGTCCGTGCAGGGTGGTCGTGGTCACCGCGCAGACCGCGTCGGCGTGCCCGGTCAGCGGCGCGCCGATCGGGCGGCGCGTCGTCAGGTCCCAGATGCGCACGGCCGGATCGGCGAGTCCGAGGGCGCTGCCGGTCGCGGTGACGGCGACGGGACGGCCGTCCACGACGGTCGTGGCGACCGCCTCGACCTTGTCCTCGAAACCGCGCAGCGGCTCGCCGGACGGCCGGCCCGCCGCCAGGTCCCACACCCGGACCGTCATGTCGGTGCCGCTGCTGAGCACGAGCGGCCGGCCCTGGAGGGTCATGGTCGCCAGCGCCGTGCCCCAGTGTCCGGTGACGGCCTCGCCGAGCGCCTCGCCGGTCGCGGCGTCCCAGGCGCGCACCGCCTGGTCCGAACCCCCGCTGAGCGCGACGAGCCGCCCGTCCACCTCCGCCGTCGCCATGGCCACGACCCAGTCCCAGTGCCCGCTGGGCGACTCGCCGTCGGTGGACCAGTCGGTGCGCCACCGGGTCGGGGGTGCGGCGAGGAGATCATGAAGCATGAGCCGCACGCTACCGGGGTGGAGCCCGTCAGGCGCTGGACTTTACTCAAACAGAAGTATGAAATTACGTACTTTTACGCGGGTCGGAGTACCGGCAACGTCCTTACTCCCGGGTCCCGTGCCCGATCCGTCCCAGGACGGGTATCACGAAGACCCCCGTGGCCTCGGCCGTCAGCTTTCCGTCGGCGTAGCACCGGCCCCAGCCGTGGATCTTGCGTCCCTCGCGGTGGGAGAATCCTGCCTCGTAAGTGATCTTCGTGTACAGCGGTGTCGCGCGCCGCAGGGTGATCGTCAGGGTCCCGGTGTATCCGAACGCGCCGGAGGCGCCCTGGGCGCAGCCGAGGATCTCGTCGAAGCACGCTGCGACCCACGCCCCGTGCACGCGCCCGGCCGGTCCCTCGTACGGCGCCGTGAAGAACACCTCGCCGCGGATCACCTCGCCGTCGGCCCACATGCGCATCGGCGGCGCCAGGGGGTTGCCGCGGCCGTTGATGGTCGAGCGCTCGACCAGCAGGGTGTCGTGGCGGCGGGCCTGGCTGGCGTTCACGCCGTCGACCTCGGCGCGCGGGATGCGGGGCAGCGCGCCGACGCGGTCGGCCAGCGCCTCGGCCTCGGCGGCCAGGGCCATGAAGTGCGCCGCGCGGTCGGTGTCGCCGGGCTGGTCGGAGTCGCTCGGCGGGGCGGCGCCGTCGGTGCTGTCTGTGTCGTCGGTATTGTCGGTATCGCTCGGTGGGTATCCGGCGTCCCCGCTGTCCAGCTGGAACGCCGCGTCCACCAGCCGCCGCACCTGCTCCACCAGCCGGTGCTTGGCCACGCGCGCCGCCGACAGGTTCGCCTCGTCCTCGTCGAGCCAGGCGCGCCTGACGTCGTCCTTAGGTGCCGCTTCCGTCATGCGGAGACTCTCCCGTCGTCGGTGGGCCCGGCCATTGCATCCGACAGTAACGTGTTCTAGTTTGCCCGGGACAGGAGTACTCGATCAGTCCGAAGGGACCGGCGCATGCCCATCGACCCCGACAAGGCCCTGGCCGCCGCGGCCACCAGCATCGAGCTGGCCTGGACCCCCAAGGACGTCCAGCTCTACCACCTGGGCCTGGGGGCGGGTGTCCCGGCGACCGATCCGGCCGAGCTCGCCTACGTCTATGAGAAGGGCCTCAAGGTCCTGCCGTCCTTCGCGGTGGTGGCCGGCGGGGCGCTCGGCTTCTCGCTGTTCGCCAACCCCGGTATCGACATCCAGCTGGTCAACGTGCTGCACGGCGGCCAGTCGATCACGGTGCACCGCCCCATCCCGGCCGCCGGCGAGGCGACCGCGACCGCGCGGGTCACGGACATCTGGGACAAGGGCAAGGCCGCGGTGATCCGCACCGAGAGCGTGATCGCCGACGCCGACGGGCCCATCTGGACCAACCACTCGCAGGTCTTCGTGCGCGGCGAGGGCGGCTTCGGCGGCGAGCGCGGACCCTCGGCCGTGGACAGCACGCCCGAGCGCGAGCCGGACCACGTCGTGGAGATCAAGACCATGGAGCAGCTGGCGCTCATCTACCGGCTCTCCGGCGACTGGAACCCGCTGCACGCCGACCCCGAGTTCGCCGCGCTGGCCGGCTTCGACCGCCCGATCCTGCACGGTCTGTGCTCCTACGGCCTGACCTGCAAGGCGGTGGTCGACACGGTCCTGGCCGGCGACGTGAGCCGGGTGACCGAGTACTCCACGCGCTTCGCCGGGATCTTCTTCCCGGGCGAGACGATGCGCGTGAAGATGTGGGACGACGGCGCGGGCCGCGTCGACGTGCTGTCCACCTCCGCCGACCGCGACGACGCCGCGGTGTTGGCCAACACCGTGCTCTCGTACAAGAGGTAGAGACAGCCCGAAAAAGCTATACAGACAAACAAAGCTGCACAGACAAAGCTATACAGACAAAGGCAGGAACCCCCTCATGCGCGCAGCAGTCCTGTTCGAGATCGGCACCCAGACCCTGGAGGTCCGCGACGACGTCACCCTCGCCGACCCCGGCGCCGGCGAGGTGCGCATCCGCGTCCACGCCACCGGCGTGTGCCACTCGGACCTGTCGGCGATGACCGGCGTGCTGCCGCAGCCCGCCCCCTTCGTCCCCGGGCACGAGGGTGCCGGGGAGGTCGTCGCGGTCGGCGAGGGCGTGGACAAGGTGGCGGTCGGCGACCACGTCATCGTCTGCTGGAACCCGCCGTGCGGGGACTGCTCCGCCTGCCGCCGCGGGCAGGGCAACCTGTGCGTGAACATCTTCTTCGGCATGACGATGACGCCGCACTTCGCGATCGACGGCGCCGCCGTCTACGGCTTCGCCGGCAGCGGCACGTTCGCAGAGGAACTGGTCGTGCCGTGGCAGTGCGCGGTGAAGATCCCCGACGACGTGCCGTATGAGATCGCCGCGCTGATCGGCTGCGGCGTGACCACCGGGGTCGGCGCCGTCATCAACACCGCCGAGGTCGAGCCCGGCTCCTCGGTCGCGGTGATCGGCGCCGGCGGGGTCGGGATCAGCGTGATCCAGGGCGCGCGCATCGCCGGCGCCGCCGAGATCGTCGCCATCGACCCGGTGGAGAGCAAGCACGAGGCCGCGCTGCGCTTCGGCGCCACCAAGGCCGTCAAGCCTGAGGACGCCGACGCGGCCAAGGCCGAGGTGACCGGTCGGGACGGCTTCGACTACGTCTTCGAAGTCGTCGGCCGCTCCGCACTGGTGAAGCAGGCCTACGGCCTGACCCGCCGGGGCGGGACCGTCACCGTCGTCGGCGCCGGCAAGAACGACGACACCGTCGACCTGAACATGTTCCAGCTCTTCTTCGACAACAAGAAGATCCTCGGTTCCTACTACGGCGGCGCCGACCCGCGCCAGGAGTACGGCCGGCTGATCGCGCTGTGGCGCGCCGGGCGGCTGGACCTGGAGGGCATGATCACCGCCCGGCTCAAGCTCGACGACATCAACCAAGCCCTGGAACTGCTGCGCACCGGCGCCGCGATCCGGACGATCATCGAGGTCTGATCTGCCATGACACCATCGCTTACGGGCCGCGCCGCGATCGTCACCGGCGCCGGCCGCGGCCTGGGCCGCGCCGAAGCCCTGGAGCTGGCCCGCCAGGGCGCCGCGGTCGTGGTGAACGACCACGACCCGGAGATCGCCGAGGCCAGCGCCGCGGACATCGTGAAAGCCGGCGGCCAGGCGGTCGCCTCCGCCGGCGACGTCTCGGACTTCGCCTACGCCGAGTCCTTGACCCGGCTGGCGATCGAGCAGCTCGGCTCCCTTGACATTGTGGTCAACAACGCCGGGATCCTGCGCGACCGCATGGTGTTCTCCATGTCGGAGCAGGAATGGGACGACGTCCTGCGCGTGCACGCCAAGGGCCACTTCGCACTCACCCGGCACGCCACCGCCTACTGGCGCGACCGATCCAAAGCCGAAGGCGGACCGGTCTACGGGCGCATCGTCAACACCTCCTCAGAGGCCTTCCTCGCCGGCGCCGCCGGGCAGGCGAACTACGCGGCGGCCAAGGCGGCGATCGTCGGTCTGACCACCGCCACCGCCAACGGCTGCGCGCGCTACGGCATACGCGCCAACGCGATCTGCCCGCGAGCCCGCACCAAGATGACCGAGGACGTCTTCGCCGGCTTCGAAGCACCGGCCGAGGGCATGGACCCGCTGGCCGTCGAGCACGTCGCCCCGCTGGTCGCCTACCTCGTCTCCCCGGCAGCCGACAAGGTCAACGGACAGGTGTTCGTCGTGCACGGCGGCATGGTGCTGCTGATGCAGCGTCCGGTCGTCGAAGAACGCTGGGATTCCACGCAGGAGACGTTCACCGTCGGCGAGCTGGAGACCGCGCTCGGTCCCTACTTCGCCGGCAAGGCGCCGAGTGAGAATTTCAGTGCCACAGACGTGTTGTCGATGCGTCGGCGGTGAGCTTTATCCTGTGCCCCTAGGCCTTATCACTTGGGGGTTCGGGCATGGCCGACAACACTTTGTGGTTCAGCAACAACCACCGCGACTACTCCAACCAATACGGCAACGACGCCGGGTTCGAGTTCGAGTTCTACTGCCAGCGCTGCAGCGACACCTGGCGCAGCGGCTTCGAGCCGTACAAGGCGGCGCGCGCCGCCGGCTGGATCCGCCGCGCCTCGAACATGGCCAGCGGCGCGGCGTCCTCGATCGGCTGGGACGTCGCCGAGGGCGTCGACGGTCTGGTGCAAAGCGGCTGGCACAAGGCGCGGGACGCCTCCTTCAAGGAGGCGATCACCTCTGCCGAGCAGCACTTCAATCGATGTGGCCGCTGCACGTCCTACGTCTGCGCGCGCTGCTACAGCACCGAGCGCGGTCTGTGCACGAACTGCGCTCCGGACCTGGCCGCCGAGGTGGAGTCCGCGCGCACCCACGGCTTGGTCGACGCCGCCACCTCGCGTGCCCGCGACGTCGGCGCCACGATGGCCGCCGAGGTGGACGTCGCCACGCAGAAGCAGCTGGTGTGCCTGTCCTGCGGGCACGAGACGCACGGCGCGAAGTTCTGCCCGGAGTGCGGGGCGAAGCAGAACGCTGAGCCGGGACCGTGCGGCGGGTGCGGGTCACCGGTGCCGACGGGGTCGAAGTTCTGCCCGGAGTGCGGGCACGTGCAGTAGCCGACGGCGACGACGGATCGACGACGGATTGAAGCGCGCGATCGATGATCGCGCGCTTCTCGCCCTCAGGGCTTGACGATCGTCTTGCCCCGTGCCCCGCCGTGCTGGATCCGCGCCACCGCCTGCGGCGCCTGCTCCAGCGGGACCTCTTCCTCCACGAACACCCGCAGCGTTCCTTCGTCCACTTCCTTGACCAGTTCCGCGAGCAACTCAGCTGAGGGCTGCATGCGGAAGGCCAGCTCCTCCACGCCGGACTGCACCTTCCCGTGCTCGCGGGTCGCGCCCCGGGTGCTGACCGCGACGCCGCCGTCGTGGACCAGCTCCTTGTTCGCCTCGAACGCCTCGGCGTCCTGGGACACCAGGTCCACCAGCACGTCCACGCCCTCGGGGTACTCCTCGCGGCGGACGCGGCCGGCGACGTCCTCGGCGGTGGCGTCGATGGTGACCGCGGCGCCGAACAGGCCCAGGCGCACGCTCTCGTCGCCGCGGGTCACCGCCACCACGCGGGCGTCGCGGGCCGAGGCCAGCTGGGTCAGGAAGGTCCCGACGCCGCCGGCCGCGCCGATCAGCAGCAGGCTCTCACCGCCCCGGACCCCGGCGGCGTCCAGCACGCCGAGCGCGGTCAGGCCGGCGGTCGGCAGGGCGGCGGCGGTCTTGAGTTCCACGGCGTCCGGCGCCGGGCTCAGCGGGCCGGTCTCGTCGACGACCACGTACTCGGCGTACGTGCCGGCGGCGCGGCCGAAGACCGGGTCGCCGACCGCGTAGCGGGTGACGCCCTGCCCGACGGCCTCCACCCGGCCGGCGAAGTCGACGCCCATCACCAGCGGCAGCGGCGGACGCCCGGAGCTGCCGGACGCGCCCGAGGCGATGATCGCGTCCACCGGGTTGATGCCCGCGGCCTCGACCCGCACCAGCAGCTGTCCGGGCCCGGCGGCGGGCTTGGGCACGTCGAGCAGTTCGGGCGTGGCCCCGTAATCCTTCACACCGACCGCGCGCATCCTGGTCTCTCCCTTTTCTGGTCGCCCTTGCCATGAAGTCGCCTTGCCATGAAGTCGCCCTCGCCACGAATCTGCGGCCTGAGGAGCGCGGACGCGAGCCGGGGCGGTCAAACGGGCGGGTTCGGATCAAGGACGGCGCCGCCGGGCCCGGTAACCTACTCGGCATGCCAGACACGTCGGCCGCGCCGACCCTCCGAGACGTCGTCGCGATCCTGGAGCGCGTCTACGACCCGTCCTGGGCCGAGTCGTGGGACGCGGTCGGGCTGGTGTGCGGGGACCCGGAGGAGCCGGTCCGCACCGTCGGCTTCGCGGTGGACCCGGTGGCGGCGGTGATCGACGAGGCGCTGGAGCGCGGCGCGGACCTGCTGGTCACGCACCACCCGCTGTTCCTGCGCGGCGTCCACGGCGTCCCGGCGACGACCTTCAAGGGCCGCCTGATCCACAAGCTCATCCGCGGCGGCGCGGCGCTGTTCACCGCGCACACCAACGCCGACTCCGCCGACCCCGGCGTCTCCGACGCTCTGGCCCACGCCCTGGACCTGCACGACCTGCGTCCCCTCGAACCGCGCGCGGCGACACCCGAACTCGGCATCGGCCGGGTCGGCGAGCTGGCCGCCGCCGAGCCGCTGAGCGCCTTCGCCGCGCGGGTTGCCGCCGCGCTGCCCGCGACCTCCGGCGGGGTGCGGGTGGCCGGGGATCCGGACCGTCCGGTGCGCCGGGTCGCGGTGTGCGGCGGTGCTGGGGACACGCTTTTCGGCGCTGTCCGTACCTCCGGAGCCGACGTCTACGTCACCGCCGACCTGCGGCACCACCCGGCGTCCGAGGCGCTGGAGGCCGGGGGACCGGCGTTGGTGGATGTCGCGCACTGGGCCAGCGAGTGGCCCTGGCTGGAGCATGCGGCTTCCACGCTGCGTTCCACGCTGGCCGCTGGCGGGACTAACGTGGACACGTACGTCTCCACGCTGGTCACCGATCCGTGGACCGCGCACCTCGCGGCGGGCTAGAACCGCCCCGCCGCACGGAGTGTGAAGACAAGTCAAGAGAGAGGCACTGCCCTGAACGCGAACCCCGCCGACCAGCTCCGTCTGCTGGATCTGCACGGTCTGGACGTGCGCCTGGCACAGCTGGCGCACAAGCGGCGCACCCTGCCGGAGCTGGCCGAGGCCGAGAAGGTGGACCGGCGCCTGGCGGACCTGCGCGACGTCCTGGTCGCCGCCCAGACCGCCGAGGGCGACATCGCGCGCGAGCAGAAGAAGGCCGAGGCCGACGTCGAGCAGGTGGTGAACCGCGCCACCCGCGACCGGCAGATGCTGGCCTCCGGCCGCGGCTCGGCCAAGGACCTGGAGAACATCCAGCACGAGCTGGAGACCCTGGCCCGCCGCCAGTCCGACCTGGAGGACGTGGTCCTGGAGGTCATGGAGCGCCGCGAGGCGGCCCAGACCCGCGTGGCCGAGATGACCGTCCAGCGCGACGAGGCCCAGACCCGCCGCGACGAGGTGACCGCGGCCCTGGCCGCCGCCGCCGGGCAGATCGACCGCGACATCACCGCGGTGAGCGCCGAGCGCGAGACCACCAGCGGCGTCATCCCCGAGGACCTGCTGGCCCTGTACGAGCGCATCCGCAAGGACAACAGCGTGGGCGCCGCGGCCATCCGCCAGCGCCGCTGCGACGGCTGCCGCCTGGAGCTGGACATCAGCGAGGTGAACGCGATCAAGGCCGCGGCGCCGGACCAGATCGTCCGCCACGACTCCTGCGGCAGCATCCTGGTGCGCGTCCCCGAATCGGGCATCTAGGGCGCTGGCACGGACACGGATACGGACTCGACGGACTTCACGGACTTCACGGACCAGACCATGGCGCGCACGTTCATCGTCGAGGCCGACGGAGCCTCCCGCGGCAACCCGGGCCCGGCGTCCTACGGCGCCCTGGTCGCCGACGCCGCCACCGGCGAGGTCCTGGCCGAACTCGCCGAGGGCCTGGGCGTGGTGACCAACAACGTCGCGGAGTACCGCGGCCTGATCGCCGGCCTGCGCGCCGCCTACGCCCTCGACCCCCACGCCGAGGTCGAGGTCCGCATGGACTCCAAGCTGGCGGTCCAGCAGATGAGCGGGGTGTGGCAGGTCAAGCACCCCGACATCAAGCAGCTCGCCGTCCAGGCGCGCACGGCGTTCCCGCAAGCGGGCGCGGTGCGCTACACCTGGGTGCCGCGCGCGGAGAACAAGAGGGCTGACGCGCTGGCGAACCTGGCGCTGGACGACCCGGCGGCGGCCGCGGCGAAGATGGCCGAGGCCGAGGTGATGACGGCGGCTTTCCGGGCGGCTCGTGCGGCTCGGGAGGCTGGAGGCGGCGACGGTTCGGGTGGCGAGGGCGGCGCTGCGGCGGCAGCTGCCTCGCAGCAGGAGGCGCTGCCCGGCATCAGCGAGAACACCGCTGCCGAGGCGGCGGTCACCACCTCAAGCTCAAGCAACCCAGCACCATCCTCATACCAGCAACCGAGCTGGTCCCCGGCACCCGACATGGGCCCGCCGACCACGCTCCTCCTCCTGCGCCACGGCGCGACCGCGCTCACCGCCGAGAAGCGCTTCTCCGGCGCCGGCGACCCCGAACTCTCCGCCGTCGGCCTCCAGCAGGTCGATGCCGTCGCCCGCCGGTTGGCCGCGCGTGGCGGCGTCGACGCGATCGTCGCCTCGCCGCTGGGACGCACCGTGCAGACCGCGCAGGCCGCCGCCGACGCGCTCGGGCTGCCGGTCGAGATCGACCCCGGCTTCCGGGAGACCGACTTCGGGCTCTGGGACGGTTACAGCTTCGCCGAGGTCCGCGAGCGCTGGCCCGCCGAGCACCGCGCCTGGCTGGCCTCGACCGCCGTCGCGCCGCCGCAGGGGGAGTCCTTCGACGCGGTCGCCGACCGCGTGCTGGCCGCGCGCGATGATCTGATCGCCCGGTACGCGCGCCGGACCGTCCTGGTCGTCTCGCATGTGACGCCTATCAAAACCCTGATCCGCGACGCGCTCGGCGCCCCGCCGGAATCCCTGTACGCCATGGAGCTCTCGGCCGCCTCGCTGTCGGTCCTCACGTGCTATTCCGACGGCCGCGCCTCGATGCGCCTGTTCAACGACACCGCGCATCTGACCGGTTGAGGACGGGCCGGCACGGATCTGTCGGGCCCTGCTTCGCGCGCCGGTGATCGTGGATAGACTCCGGCGTCATGGAACGGATCGGCCCGCGTCGCGCGGGAGATGAGAACGGGGACGGGACCACCTCGGGGCGGACCGGTGCCGTGCGGGCCGCGGCGGTGACCGTGGCCGTGGTCGCGGCGCTGGCCGGCTGCTCGGTGACCGTGCAGCCGAAGAACGCCGCCGCGACCAGCCCTCTGATCTCCTCCCCGACGTCTTCGGCCGCGTCCAGCGCCGCCTCGAGTACCAGCGCGCCGTCCTCCTCGCCGAGTCCGACGCCCGCGCCCTCGGACGTCGACCACACCGTCTGCGTCAACGTCCGCGAAGCATTGGCGACGCTGAAGTCGAAGCTGGCGACGGACAAGGGCTCTGCCTCGCGTAGCGCCGCGGACTACCACAACGCCGGTACCGCCTTGCGCACCCAGGACTCCAAGACCGACAACGCGCAGCTGAAGTCGACGTTGAGGACCGTCGGCACCGACTATCAGACCGTCGGCCACGACGTCGCCAACCACGAGTCGACGGACGCCGATCTGGGCAAGGTCGCCGAGGCCTCGAAGCCGCTGAGCACGCTGTGTGGGGTGAGCATCGGCAGCACTGGTAGCAGCGCTACCGGTTCCGGCACGAGCACTACCAGCAGTACCAGTGCCAGCACCAGCACCAGCTCGACGTCCGGCTGATCAGGCCACTGAGTCGACCACCACGTCGATCGTCCAAGCCGTCCCCGGCTTGGACGGCGCCGCGGTCTCGGTCCGCAGTCCCAAGTCCTGCAACGCCTCCGCCAACTCCTTCGGCGTGCCGACCACGACGTCCCCGACCAGCAGCGCCCGCGCCAGCCGTCCCTTGGTCGCCTTGTTGAAGTGGCTCACGACGCTGCGCTTGGGCACGCCGTCGACGATCCGCTCGTGCAGCACCCGCACGGTCGCGGTGCGCTCGGCGGCCGAGGCCGGGACCTTCCACATCCCGGCGTACATCGACGAGCGCAGGTCCACCACCAGCCCGGAGGCGACCGCCGGCGCCAGCGCCGGGGTCAGCGCGGTCCGCCACAGCTTGGACACCGCGCCGGCCTTCGGCAGCGACACGCCGCCGGAGCAGCGGTACGCCGGGATCGCGTCGGTCGGCCGCACCACGCCCCACAGCCCGGAGAACGTCAGCACCCGTGCTTCGGCGCGCGCGAACGCCTCGGGGTCCTCGCGGCGCAGGCCCGGCAGGTCCAGCGCGTCGTAGAGCACGCCGGTGTAGCGGTCGGCGGCCGGCAGCGTCGGCGCCGTGCTCAGTTGCCGGTCCGCGACCAGCTCGCCGGCCTGGTTCGGCGAGAGTCCCAGCACCTCCAGCGCCGTCGCCTCGCGTCCCTTGGCCAGCCGCGCCAGCTCCGCCATCAGGGCTTTGCGGGTCTTGGCGAGCTGGGGGAAGGCCAGGGTGGCGAGGTCCACGGCCGGGCCGTCGCCGTCGGGAGCCTTGCCTTCGGAGGGCGGGAGCAGGATCAGCACGGCGATCATTCTCGCGCATCAGGCAGGGGTCCGGAGGGACGTCCCGCGACAAGGCTTGCGCAGTGACAGTTACCGATATATCGTTGAGCTATCGAAGAGCAACGTCGGACAGTCGCTTTGTCGAGGGGGAGGCCATGATGACCGAGGACCAGCAGCCAGAACGGCAGCCGGAGAACGCGCAGACCCGGCCCTGCCGGTGGCGGCGCACCGAGCGCCGGACCCGGGGCGCCAAAGAGATCGAACTGGAGATCCGCCTGCGTGAGCGGCAGCGGGCCCGCCGGTTCGCCGACCGCGGGGAGCAGGATCGGATCCGGTACCTGCCGGTGCTCCCGTTGGGTGCGTCGGCGGACCGTCCGTCATATCGTTGAGAGGCGACGACAGTCGCCGGTAGGGAAGTGGAGGCGGCGATGGCCGACGAGCAGGACGAGACCAGCGGCAAGAACAGCAATAACGGTAATAGCGGTAATAGCAGTAATAACGACAAGCACGAGCGCGCCGAGCAGGATCTGCGCGAGCAGCTCGAGCAGCTCAAGGAGCAGGGCCGCCGCCTCCAGGAAGAGGCGGCTCAGCGCGAGCGGGACCTCCAGCAGCGGCTCAACGACGCGGCGCTGGAGCGGGAGAAGGGACGCGTGACGGAGCAGGAAGCCCGGGAGCGTGTCCAGGACTTCAAGGCTCGGCGCCGGGAAGAGCGCGATGAGGGACGCCGGGAGGGCCGCGAGGATCGCCGCGGTCCCCGCCGGGGCGGCGGACGGGGCGGCTACACCTGGGCTTCGCCCGGCACCCCGCCGCTGCCGCCCATGCCCCCGATGCCTCCGGGCGGCCCGCTGCCGCCGATCCCCGGCGCCGGCGGCACGTTCACCCCGTTCGACGTCCTCGGCGGCCTCGGCGCGATGTTCGGCGGTCCGCCGCCGGGCGGTCCGGCCGGCCGGCGGCGGCACGGCGGACGCAGCCGCGCCGGGCGCGGAGACGTGCGCATAACGATCCTGATCCTGCTCGACGAGGGCCCGGCCAACGGCTACCAGCTGATGCAGGAGATCGAGCAGCGCACCAACGGGGCGTGGAAGCCCAGCTCGGGGTCCATCTACCCGGCGCTCCAGCAGCTCGAGGACGAGGGCATCGTCCAGACCACCGAGGGGGAGGGGCGCAAGATGTTCGCGCTCAGCGACGAGGGCAAGACCTACGTCCGGGACAACCGCGCCAAGTGGACCGCGCCCTGGGAGGGCATGGAGGAGGAAGAGGGACCCTCGGAGGAGGCGACCAAAATCCGCGACGTCATCGCGCAGCTGGCGATGGCCTACATGCAGGTGATCCAGGTCGGGACCGACAGCCAGCGGGCCGAGGCCTCGCGGGTGCTGGTCGGCGCGCGGCAGGCGCTGTACCGGATCCTGGCGGGGGATTCCTCAGAGGACTGACGGCTCTGGCGGTGGGGCGGCGAACGTGCACGCCACGCCCGCCCCACCGCCCCCGCCGCCCCCTGGAGACGCGGACGTGACGATGATCGCAGGACGCGTGCAACGGCGGGGCGGCACCCCATAGGGTGCTGGCATGCCGCAAAGAGTCCTCACCGTCGAGGCCGCCGTCCCGGCCGCCGACCTGCGCGCGGGCTTCGACGCCGTGCGTGCCGAACTCCGGCTGCCCGGGCCCTATCCGCAGCAGGCCCTGGCCGAGGCCGAGGCCGCCGCCAAGGCGCCGCGCATGCCGCAGGCCGACGCCACGGACCTGCCGCTGGTCACCCTGGACCCGGCGGAGTCGCTGGACCTGGACCAGGCCATGCACCTGGAGAAGCGCGAGGGCGGCGGCTACCGCGTGCACTACGCGATCGCCGACGTCGCGGCGTTCGTCACCCCCGGCGGCGTGCTCGATCTGGAGACGCACCGGCGCGGCGAGACCTACTACATGCCGGACATGCGCGTCCCGCTGCACCCGGAGATCCTCTCCGAGGGCGCAGCCTCGCTGCTGCCCGGCCAGGAGTGCCCGGCGCTGCTGTGGCAGATCGACCTGGACTCCACCGGCGACGCCACGAACGTGGAGGTGCGGCGCGCCCGCGTGCGCAGCCGGGCCAAGCTGAACTACCAGGACACCCAGGCCGCCCTCGACGCCGGCACCGCCGAGACGGTCCTGCGGTTGTTGCGCGAGATCGGCACGCTGCGCCAGCAGCGCGAGGCCGAGCGCGGCGGGATAAGCCTGAGCGTCCCGGCGCAGGTCGTGGTCGCCGACGGCGACAGCTGGTCGCTGGAGTACCGCACGCCGCTGCCGGTGGAGAACTGGAACGCGCAGATCTCCCTGCTGACCGGCATGGCCGCCGCCGAGCTGATGATCTACGGCGGCGTCGGCCTGCTGCGCACGATGCCCGACCCGCCGGAGTTCGCCTACCACCGGCTGCACCGCGTCGCCCGCGCCCTGAAGATCCGCTGGCCCGAGGGCGTCAGCTACAGCGACCTGATCCGCAAGCTGGACCCGGCGGTCCCCAAGCACGCGGCGTTCCTGCAGGAGACCACGACGCTGATGCGCGGCGCGGGCTACACCGCTTTCGACGGCGGCGTGCCGGAGCAGGCCGGCCATTCGGCCCTGGCCACGACGTACGCACACGTCACCGCACCCTTGCGGCGCCTGGCGGATCGCTACGCCGGCGAGGTGTGCGTGGCTTTGTGCGCCGGCGCGGAGATCCCGGACTGGGCCCGCTCGGAACTGCCGAAGCTGCCGGCGGTGATGGAGGGCGCGGACCGCCGCGGCAACTCGGTGGACCGGGAGTGCGTGGACCTGGTGGAGACGATGCTGCTGCGCGACCGCGTCGGCGAGGAGTTCGACGCGGTGGTCATCGACCTGAACGAGCGGATCGACTGGGACCACAACGGCAAGCCGGACGTCGGGATCGTGCAGCTGACGCAGCCGGCGGTCCGGGCCCGCTGCGACGGCCACGACCTGCCGCTGGGGCAGGAGACGCGGGTGCGGCTGGCCGAGGCCGACGTCACGACGCGGCGGATACTGTTCGAGGCCACAGATCCGCGGTACACGGTGCGGGACCGTCCGGTGCGGAACAACGGCGGGGGCGGGGCGGTGGGTAAGGGCGCTGAGAAGTCGGCCGAGAAGAGCACCGACCAGAGCGCAGACAAGAACCCTGACAAGGGTGTCGACAAGAGCTGAGGAGCACCACCATGGCGGCCGAACCGGAACGGGTCCTGCGGATGCGCGAAGCGTCCGAAGCGGTCGAGAAGATCGGCTGGCGCTACCTGCTGGGCACGCTGCGCACCGCGGTCGCCGTGACCTCGCTGGCGCAGGGCAGCACGGTCGCGGCCAAGGCCGTCGAAGCCTGCGCCGCCTATGCCGACCGCCACCTGTGGGCCGACCTGCGCGCCGACAAGGTCGTCCTGGTCCTCCAATCACTCGACGCCGCCGCGGTGACGAACGTCGACGCCGAACTGGCGGGCCGCGTGTCGCTGGCAGTACGCGAGGTCGGCCTGATCACCTCAGCGGACGTCGGCAGCGAGGAATCCCGAGCCCTCCAGCTGGTGGAGATCGCCGTGGACGCGCTGGACATCCCGAAGGTCCGCCCCTTCTGGAAGGCGGTATTCGCCTACGAGGACGAAGTCCTCACCGCCGGCCCGACAGACGCCCTCGTCGACCCCCAACGCCAGGGCCCAGCCATCTGGTTCCAGCAAATGGACGCCCCCCGCCCCCAACGCAACCGCATCCACTTCGACATCTGCGTCCCCCACGACGAAGCCCAACGCCGCATCGCCGCCGGCCTCGCCGCAGGCGGCCGCCTGACGTACGACGCGGAGGCACCCGCGTTCTGGGTCCTCGCCGACCCCGAGGGCAACGAGGTCTGCATCACGACGTGGCAGGGGCGGCAGCCGGATTAGAGCGGGGCGGCTGCCCCAGCGGCTGCGGCTGCGGCTCGGCTATGTTGCCCAGCCGTCCGGCGTGCCGGAAGATCTTCGCCATGACCTCTCTCGTACATCACGTCACTTTCGATTGCGCCGACCCCTATAAGCTCGCATCCTTCTGGGCGCAGGTCTTTGGCACGACGGTCCACCCTGAGGCTCAGCCCGGAGACGGCGAGGTCGGCCTCGTGGGTTCCGACCTGTTGTTCATCCAGGTCCCTGAGTCGAAGACGATCAAGAACCGCGTACATGTGGACCTTCAACCGCAAGACCGCACCCGCGATGAGGAGGTTGAGCGTCTTCTCTCCCTCGGTGCGACGCTGGCCGCCGACTTCCGGAAGTCTGACGGCACTGGCTGGGCGGTCCTGACCGACCCCGCGGGCAACGAGTTCTGCGTTGAACGCAGCAAGGCGGAACGCGAGTAGCCGGGTCAGGATCCGGAACCGTCTTCAGGTTTGCGAAGCCGTGCCCGACCGGGGCCCTCAGGCTGCTGATCTACGCGACGTCAGGTCGTGTCATCAGTGGCGACCGCACGTGCAGCTCCAGACGGGGGCCGGTCAGTGGCACGGTGCTCCATGTCGCCGTCGCGGTCCCCGCCTCGGTGTCGAGGACCAGCCGAACGCGGTGCGGGGTGGTGACGACGTAGAGATCGGCGACGAATGTGCTGCCCTGCCAGGCGCCGGCCGCGACGACAGGTCGGCCGAGCGGGGAGCTTTCCCGCCAGCCGCCGTGGCCGACCTCGACGTCGAGGAGCGACTCGAACCGTACGAGCCATCCGCCGTCGGTGGGATCGATGATCACCGTCGTTCCGTCAGGCAGGGCCGAGCCCTCAGCGGAGGCGTCGAGTGTCGCGCTGGCCGAACGCCCCGGGTCGGCGGAACCGGGCACCGGCGGCAATGACAGTCGCCGCAGCCGGTCGGCGAGCATCTCGTCGTCCTCGTCGCTTCCTGCATGGCCCACGCCGGGCAGCAGACACTCCCACATGGCATCAAGCACCTTCTGAGCTTCTCCTTGGGCGGTCACGGCGACCACGAGATCGTGCGACGGGACCACCACACACTGCTGTCCGAAGGAGCCATGACCGTGGTACCCGTGACGCGACATCCAGAACTGGTAGCCGTAGCCGTAAGAGAAGTCCGCCTGGTCCGATCCGTCCAGGATCCACTCGCTGTCGATGTGCCGTCTGGTCGCCAGCTCCACCCAACCGCGTGGGACGAGTTGTTGGTCGCCCCACATCCCTCCGCGGCGCAGCAGTTCGCCGAAGGAGGCAATGGCCTCGGTGGTGAGGTGTAGTCCGTGGAATCCGAAGGCGGCGCCGCTTCTCACCCGATCCCATTCGGCGTGGTCGATGCCCATCGGCTTGAAGAGGCGCTTGTCGAGGAACTCCGGGAGACCGCGACCCGTGACCCGTTCCACCATCCGGGCCAGGATGAAGGTGGTTGAGTTGTCGTAGGTGTGCCGCGTTCCCTCGGCCGCGGCGAAGGGCAGGCCCAGGAAGCCCTTCACCAAGTCGTCGGGCTCCCGCTCCCAGGCTTCGGTGAGGCTGTCCGTGGCGTGCCCCGCTGTCATGGACAGCAGGTGGTGAACGGTGATGCGGCTTGCCTGCTCCGAGACGTCGGCCGGGACGTGGTCGGGCAACACGTGCACCACTCGATCGTCCAGCGAGAGTAGCCCGTCGGCGACCGCGAGCCCCACGGCGATCGCCGTGAACGACTTGGTCAGCGAGTAGAGAAGATGCGGGCGCTCGGCCGAGTACGGCGCCCACCAGCCTTCGGCGACGACGTGACCGCGGTGCACGACCATGATGGAGTGGCACTCGACGGATCGTGCTTCCAGCCGGTCCAGCAGCGCGGCGATCGAACGCGACGAAATTCCCGAGGCGGCCGGTGTCGAACGTGGAAGCAGGGGGCGCGGGGAAGGCATTCTGACTCCCTGACAGATGCACACGGATCCGGTTCGACCTTGCGTCGGAGGTGGATCGATGACAGCGATGTGTATGAAGCAGGGGCTGTCAGCCCGGGTATGTTACAAGCGGGTCGAATCGCGGTTCCATGAGGTTTTTCTTCATGGGTCGACGGCGGTGTCGGACAACTCTGCGCATGAGCAACTCGGATGTCCCGCGTCGTGGTGCGACGGTCGTCCCCATATACTGGTGGTGCGGCGAGTCGGCGAGGCGATCGCGGCAGCGGGCGACCGGTGTCGAGGAAAGTCCGGACTCCATAGGACAGGGTGGTTGGCAACACCAACCCGGGGTGACCCGCGGGACAGTGCCACAGAGAAAAGACCGCCCGCCGTCAGGCGGGTAAGGGTGAAACGGTGAGGTAAGAGCTCACCAGCGCCCGGGGTGACCCGGGCGGCTAGGTAAACCCCACCCGGAGCAAGGTCAAGAGGGCCTGGGAGACCAGGTCTGCGCAGGCGTTCGAGGGCTGTCCGCCCGAGCCTGCGGGTAGACCGCACGAGGCACGCGGCGACGCGTGCCCTAGATGGATGGTCGCCACTGCGCTTCGGCGCAGGACAGAATCCGGCTTAGGACCGGCTCGCCGCCAACAGTCCGACGCCCTCGCGCGCGAAAAGTATCGCAGTGGTCTGAACCACTGGGGCGAATCCCTCGTTCTGAGACTGGCTCCTCGTACCCGTAACCGCCAGCCTACGAACAGGACGACTCCATGAAGCGTGTCATGATCGGGCTCGTACTCGCCGCGACCGGCCTCTTCGCCTCGGTCACCTTCGCCACCACCGCGAGCGCGACCACCTGGGACAACCCCGACTACGCCCAGTTCACGAACTGGTACGAGTGCAACAACTGGGGGCAGATGCTGATGACGGAGCACAAGATCAGCGCCTATGAGTGCTTCTCCAACGGCACGCCGATTCCCGGCGGTCCCGGAGCCTACATGTCCGTGGACTACTGACTACTGACTACGGACTACGGACTACCGGCGGAACAAGCCCGGCTGGTTTGGTGAAGACTGCCTCGCATGGACTTCTTCTGCTACCACCGCGACCGCGCCGATTCCCTCGCCCTGCGCATGGAGCTCCTGGAGGACCACTGGTCCTACATGGACGGCTTCGCGCAGGAGATGATCGCGCGCGGTCCGACCGTGGAGGGGGACGACGGGAGCGATGGCGATGGCGGCGACGACGGGGCGCCGACCGGCAGCGTGCACATCCTGACGCTGCCGGACGCGGCGGCGGCACGCACCTTCGCCTTCGAGGAGCCCGGATATCAGGCCGGTGTCTACCGCGACGTGATGCTCCGGCGGTGGCGCAACGACATCGGTCGCACGATGTGGGACTTCCCCGGCGGCGCGCCCGAGAACGACGGATACCTGGTGCTCGCCCTAGGCCCGGCGGCGACGCGCCCGGTCGCCGACACGCCGAAGGTCCCCGACGCCGCAGGACTGATCGCCTTCGGCCCACTGCTATCCGACGACGGCGAGCAGTGGCTCGGAACCATCGCCCTCCTGCGGGCACCGAGCCCTGATGAAGCACGCGCCACAGCCGTCGGCGCCGAGGAGTATGCCGAAATCGAAGTCCATCAGTGGCGATTCGGCGGACGTTCCTGACTCTCGCCCCCCGGCACCACCAACCCAGACTCATACGCCGCCACCACAGCCTGAGTCCGATCCCGCAACCCCAGCTTGGTCAGCACCCTGCTGACATGGGTCTTCACAGTCTCATCAGTGACCACCAACTCCGCCGCGATCTCCGGATTCGACAACCCGCGCGCGATAAGCAGCAGCACCTCGGTCTCGCGAGGAGTGAGGGCGGAAAAACCCTGCCCGGGCAAAGCCGCCCCCGCGCGCGAGTGCCCACTGTGCTGAGCCGACGGCGCCGCGGCTCCGGATCCAGCTGCCGCGCCGAGCGCGGATCTGCCCGGTGCCGCTGACGCTGACCTGGCCGAGCCTGCCGCGCCGCTCGCCAAGCCAGCTCCTGCCGAGCCTGAGCCTGCCGCGCCGCCCGCCGATCCTGAACGCGCGCCGCCTGCCGAGCCTGAGCGCGAACCCGCCCCGCCGCGCGCCAAGCCTGCGCCTGCCATGCCGCCCGCCAACCCTGGACTCGAAGCTGGGGTGCTGCCTGTAGAGCCTGAGCCTGCCGCTTGGCCGCTTGCCGAGCCTGAATGCGAGCCCGCTGCGCTGCTTGCCGAGCCCATGCCCGCGCCCGCCGAGTTTGAGCCTGCGCTCGCTGCGCCGCCTGTGGAGCCTGGGCCTGCCGCTTTGCCGCTTGCCGAGCCTGTGCCCGCCACGCCGCCCGCCGACCCCGACCCCGAACCCGCGCCTGCCGCACCGCTTGCCGAGCCTGAGCGCGAGCCCGCTGCGCTGCTTGCCGAGCCCATGCCCACGCCCGCCGAGCTTGAGCCTGGGCCCGCTGCGTCACTTGCCGACCCTGAGCCTGAACTCGCGCCGATCCCGGGCCGCAGGCGCGCGAACTCGCTGATCAGGCGGCGTGTTACTGCTGGGGCCAGTAGTGCTTCGCCGGCGGCTACTACTCGTACTGCCTCGAAGAGGCGTTCGGCTGTGGCGTCTTTGAGGAGGAAGCCGCTGGCGCCGGCGGAGAGGGCGTCGTAGACGTAGCTGTCGAGGTCGAAGGTGGTGAGGATGAGGATTCTGGGTCCTTGGACGCCTCGGTGGGTGGCCTCTGCCACGACTCGCCGTGTTGCCTCGATGCCGTCTGTGCCGGGCATTCGCACGTCCATCAGGACCACGTCGGGTTCCGCCTCTCGGCATAGCCGTACGGTTTCCTCGCCGTCGGCTGCCGTGCCTACGACCTCGAAGTCTGCTTGCGTTGCCAGCAGTGCTGCGAAGCCGGTTCGTACCACCAGGTGGTCGTCGGCGATCACGATGCGGATCGGGGGTGTGGTCACGGTGTGTCTCCGTCGGGGATCTCGTTCGTCGACTCGAGCGATCCGGCCGGGAGTACCGCCTGGACCACGAATCCGCCTGTCGGCGCTGGTCCGGCCGTCAGCCGACCTCCCACTGCCGTGGCCCGCTCGCGCATTCCTGACACGCCGTGTCCGCCGGCTGGCAAATCAGTCGCCTGATTCACAGCGCCGTCACCGGTTCCCACACCAGCCCCGGGCCCTGGCCCGCTGTCGCGCACCCGCAACCACAAAGCCTCCGCCGTGAACCGCAGCTCGACATCCACCGGCGCGCCGCCCGCGTGCCGCCGCGCGTTGGTCAGTGCCTCCTGCGTGATGCGGTACGCCGCCAGCTCGACCCCCGGGTCCAGTGCGGCGGGTGCGCCCGACACGATCAGCCGCGTCGTCGCCCCCGACGTCCGCCGCGCGGCGTCCACCAGCGCCAGCAGCTGGTCCAGTCCCGGTTGCGGGTGGCGGCTTTCCTGCTCGTCTGGCGGGCCGGCGTCCTCGCGCAGCACGCCCAGCAGCCGGCGCATCTCCGTCAGTCCGGCGCGCGCCGTGTCGCCGATCGCCAGCAGCCGCTCGGCGCCAGCGGGCGGCATGCCGGGCGTTGCCAGCCGCGCGGTCTCAGCCTGCACCGCGATCATCGAAATATGGTGCGCCACCACGTCGTGCAGCTCCCGGGCGATCCGGGCCCGCTCGCCGCGCGCCGTGTGCTCGACCAGCGAACGCGCCACCGCCTCGCGCGCCGCCTGATGCACGCGCGCCTCGGACCGTGCGTGCGCGGCATTGCCCGCGAACGCCGCCGCCGGAGCCAGTGCCGTCAGCACGACCGCGACCACTCCCGCGTCAGAAGTCCGCGACACGCTCAACGCGATCACCGGAAACGGCACCACCAGCCCCGCCGCGAGAATCCCCGCCAGCCTGCGCATCCGTATCTGCCCCGACTCCTGCGCACGCCCCCGCGCCCGCGGCTCGGCCAACGAGCCCGCGCCCCACCCCAACCGGTACATCGCCACGACCACCGCCGCGGCCGACGCCACCGGCAGCATCCCGGTGATCGTCAACGCCAGCACGGCCGCTGCGACCACCGCCGTCGCCGCGCCGATCACGCCGAGGAACCCCAGCGGCGCCGTCGCGCACAAGGCCAGGAACACCGCCGTCAGCAGCACCCCCGACGTCCCGGGCCGGTGGTGCACCGCGCCGCGTGCCAACGCCTCGATCACCGCGGCGCCGGCGAGCGCCGCGGCAGCGGTCCCCACCCCTCGTCCACCACCGCGTTCCTGAAACACGCTGCCTATTCTGATCGACGCCGCGCCGTCCGCACCTCCCCCGCGTCAGGGACCCCCGCCACTCGCGTCGGGGACGCCGTCCCCCGCGCGGGGGACGCCCTAGACCGCTCCCACGCGGGACGATTCCCGCAGCCCGCCTTCCTAGCCTTCAGGACATGACAGCCATGACACCCAGGACCGCCGCTCCACCGCCCGCCATAGCGGTCCAGGACCTGCGCAAGCGCTTCGGAACCACCGCGGCCCTCGACGGGATGTCCTTCGACGTCGCCGCCGGCAAGGTCACCGGCTTCGTCGGTCCGAACGGCGCGGGCAAGAGCACGACCATGCGCGTCGTCCTCGGCCTCGACACGCCCGACGAGGGACAGGCGCTGATCGGCGGCGTCCCCTACGCCAAGCTGCGCCGACCGCTCGGCCACATCGGCGCCCTGCTCGACGCCGCCGCGCTCCAGCCCGGCCGCAGCGCGCGCAACCACCTGCTGTGGCTCGCGCACTCCCAAGGCCTGGGCACCAAGCGGGTCGACGAGGTCGTCGAGCAATCGGGCCTGGGCGAGGCGATCCGGCGCAAGGCCGGCGGCTACTCCCTCGGGATGCGCCAGCGCCTCGGCATCGCCGCGGCGATGCTCGGCGATCCGCCGGTGGTGATGCTCGACGAGCCCTTCAACGGCCTGGACCCCGAGGGCATCGTCTGGATCCGCGGCTACCTGAAGGCGCTCGCCGCCGAAGGGCGCGCCGTCCTGGTCTCCAGCCACCTGATGAGCGAGTTGGAAGGCTGCGCCGACCACCTGGTCGTCGCCGGACGCGGCAAGGTCATCGCCGACACCGGCGTCGCCGAGCTGATCGCGCGCTCCTCCGGAGGACGCGTGGTGCTGCGGACCTCGGCGCGCGCCGAAGCCACGACCGCGCTGGCGAACGCCGGCGGGACCGTCGCGGTCACCGGACCGGACCAGCTGACCGTGGACGGAGTCGCCGCCGAGAACGTGGTCAGGCTCCTGAACTCCGGCGGCGTGCCGTTCGCCGAGGTCTCGGCACACCGTGCCTCGTTGGAGGAGGCGTACATGGACCTCACCCGCGACTCGGTCGAGTTCCGCGCAGCGACCGCAGCGACCTCCACCGCCACCACCGCCGGGATCGACGGAACCGACGGAGGAGCAGCATGATCGCCGACCGCGACCGCTTCAGCCACCTCGTCCACGCCGAGTGGACCAAGCTGCGCACCGTCCGCGGCTGGATGGTCGGCCTCGCACTGGCCGCGATCCTCACCGTCGCCCTCGGCATACTCGGCCCGCTGGGCAGCACGATGTCCTGCGACCACGAAGGCAACGCCCCGACCCACACCTGCCACGTCAGCAGCCCGCCGAAGGACGCCACCGGCCAGGAGATCAACGACCAGTCCACCTTCGTACACCGCACGCTGACCGGCGACGGCAGCATCACCGCACGCCTGACCACGTTCGGCGGGAAGTACTCGCCCGACGGCGGCGGACCCCCGAACCCCGCCGACCCGACGGCCGGTATGGCCGACGGCCTGCAGCCGTGGTCGAAGGCCGGGATCCTGGTCAAGGACGGCACCGCCCAGGGCTCGGCGTACGCCGCGGTCCTGGCCACTGGAACCCACGGTGTCCGGATGCAGTACGACTACACCCACGACACCGCGGGCCTGGCGGGCCCGGTCACCACCGCCGCGCCGCGCTGGCTGCGCCTGACCCGCGCCGGCGACACGCTCACCGGCTACGACTCCGCCGACGGCACCACCTGGACGAAGATCGGCACCGCACATCTGCCCAACCTGCCGGCCGGCGTCGAGGTCGGCGTGTTCGCCGCCTCGCCGGACTACGCGGTCGTCAAGACCTCCTTCGGCGGCAGCTCCACCTTCAGCGGCCCGAGCCTGGCCACCGGCACCTTCGACCAGATCGCGGTGACCGGGCAGAGTGCCGGCGGCTGGACGCTCCCGCCGGTCCCCGGTGCGAACCGCGCCGACGGCGGCCAGGGCGGCGGCTCGGGCGGCCAGGGCGGTCCCGGCGGCAACGGGCAGGATCTGCTGAGCACGGCCAGCGCCGTGCCGAACGGCGCCGACGGCTTCACCGTCACCGGATCGGGCGACATCGCCCCCGCCGTCGCCGGCGGCGTGGGCGCGGGCAAGACCCCGGAAAGCTCCCTGGCCGGAACCTTCGGCGGCCTCATCGCGGTGGTCGTGGTCGCCGCCCTGACCATGACCTCGGAGTTCCGGCGCGGCCTGATCCGCACCTCGCTGGCGGCCAGCCCGCGGCGCGGCCGGCTGCTCGCGGCCAAGGCCGTGGTGCTCGGCGGCGCGGCGTTCACGGTCGGCCTGGTCTCCGCGGCGATCGCGGTCCCGACGGTCGCCGCCGTGGAACACAGCAAGCGTATGTACGTGTACTACGCCTCGACCCAGGCCGAGATCCGCATGGTGGTCGGCACGGCGGCGCTGCTGGCCGTCGCGGCGGTGTTCGCCCTGGGCATCGCCACCATCGTGCGGCGCGGAGCGGCAGCCGTCGCGGCGGTGATCGTGGTGATCATCCTGCCCTACCTGCTCGCCGTCGCCTCGGTCCTGCCGGCCTCCGCCGCCCAATGGATCGCCCGCGTCACCCCCGCCGCCGCCTTCTCCGTCCAGCAGACGATCACGGCATGGCCGCAGGTCGAGGCCGCCTACACGCCGACGAACGGCTACTACCCGCTCTCGCCGTGGCTCGGCCTGGCAGTGCTCTGCCTCTACGCGGCCGCTGCCTACGCCTTCGCGCACCGGCTGCTGCGACGGAGGGACGCGTGAGCGTGCCGGAGCGGCGCAGCGCGTTCGCCGACGCCCTGCACGCCGAATGGACCAAGCTGCGGACCGTCTCCGCCCCGGCGTGGCTGCTGGCCGCCGCCGTGGTGCTCACCGTCGGCCTCAGCGCGGTCTCGGCGTCCACGGTGACCTGCGACGGAGTGGGGTGCGACGAGGACCCCGCGACGGTCGGCCTGCTCGGCGTGCTGCTCGGGCAGGCGGTGGTCGCGGTGCTGGCCGTGCTCGTCGTGGGGGAGGAGTACGGCACCGGCATGATCCGCGTGACCTTCGCCGCGATGCCCCGCCGCGAGGTGGTGCTGGCGGCCAAGGCGGCGGTGGTCGCGGCTGTGACGGCGGTCGCCGGAGTGCTGGCGGTGGCGGCCTCGGCGCTCGTCGCGCTGGTGCTGCTGCCCGGCAACGGGTTCACGGCAGCCAACGGCTACCGCCATCTGGCCACCGCCGCGACCCTGCGCGCCTCCTTCGGCTCCGTCCTCTACCTGGTGCTGGTCGCGCTGCTCAGCGTCGGTGTCACGGCCCTGCTGCGGGACTCGGCCGCCGCGGTCGGGGCGGTACTGGGACTGCTGTACCTGTTCCCGGTGCTGATCCAGGTCATCACGAACCCGGTCTGGCACCGCCACGCCCTGCAGATCGCGCCGATGCAGGCCGGGCTGGACGTGCAGGGCACGATCGACCTGGCCAGCCAGCCGCTGTCACCCTGGCAGGGGATCGGGGTGCTGACGCTGTGGGCGCTCGGCGCACTCGGACTCGGCGGCCTGACGCTGCGGCTGCGGGACGCTTAAAACAGCTGAAGCAACGAGCGCAGTGATTGCGGGGCGGGTGTACTCACTCGCCCCGCAATGTCTTCCGAGCCGCCATCAGCGCCTCCCCGAGCAGGTTCAGCCCGCGCCAGCGCGCCGGATCCTGGGCCCGCTCGTCGTCCGAGGCCAGCCCGATGCCCCAGATCCGGTCCATCGGGCTGGCCTCGACCAGCACGCGCTCCCCGGTCGTGAGCAGGAAGGCGAGCAAGTCCGGGTTCTGCCGGAACTTCTCCACGTTGCCCGCCGTCACGATCGCCACCCGTTCGGCGACCCAGGTGTCCTCGTCGAACTTCCTGATCGTCCGCCCGAGGTCCTTCGCCTCTTTGGGGTGCCCGGCAGCCACGATCCGCGCCGCCGCCTGCTCGTCCCCGAACAGCTGCGCCTTGCCCCACATCATGGAGTGCTCTGCGGTGGCGAAGCGGAGGCCGTCCACTTCGAACGGCGCCGGGTACCACTGGCTCAGGCACTCCGCGCCGACCGTCCCGGGCCTGTTCGGCGTGTGTCCCCAGAAGAACAAATACTTCACCGTCATGGCCTGATCCTCCCGCATGCCGCCGCGACAAGTCACCGGGTTTGGAGTTGACTGAGGATCATGGCAACAGACTCCGAATACGCCCCCAGCCCCGCCGACTACGTGCGTGAGACCGTTGACTTGTACGAGTCCTCCGGCGGCACCGAGGGCAACACCATGAAGGGCCGGCCGATCATCATCCTGACCACGACCGGGGCCAAGACCGGCAAGACTCGCAAGACCCCGTTGATGCGGGTCGAGCACGACGGCACCTACGCCGTCGTCGCCTCCCTGGGCGGCGCGCCAAAGCACCCGGTCTGGTACTACAACATCGTGGCCAACCCGGAGGTCGAGCTCCAGGACGGCGCGACGAAGAAGGAGTACGTCGCGCACGAGGCGACCGGCGAGGAGAAGGCGCAGTGGTGGGCGCGCGCCACCGAGGCCTGGCCGGACTACGCCGCCTACCAGACCAAGACCGACCGGGAAATCCCGCTGTTCGTGCTCACGCCGCGCTGAGCGCCGCACCGACCGGCGCGCCGCGCTCCGCATCGGCGGCCGCGCAGGTCGCGGCCGCCGGCACCGGTAAGCTGGGGCGGGTGGACAAGGCGCACGGTGACCCGGTGGAGACGCACGCGATAACGGCGGACGCGGAGGCGGACGCGATAGCGCAGCTCGAAACGGCCGAGCACGCCGCCGAGCGCCATATCCCCGAGCACCACACCCCCGAGCGGCACGCCCGCCACGGCTTGATACGCACCTTCCACCCCCGCCGCGGCCGCGCCAGCACCACCCAAGCCGACGCGCTGACCAGGCTCTGGCCGCTCTACGGCTACACCATCCCCGATCCGCACCACGACTACCACACCCCCGCCGTCGCCCCTGACGCCGCCTTCGACCGCCGGGCGCTGTTCGGCCGCGACGCGCCGCTGGTGCTGGAGATCGGCTGCGGCATGGGCGAGGCGACCGCCGAGATGGCCGCCGCAGACCCCGGCCGGGACTACCTCGGCGCCGACGTGCACACCCCGGGGCTGGGCAACCTGATCGCGCTGGCCGAGGCGCGCGGCCTGGGCAACGTCCGGGTGGCCCGCGGCGACGTGCTGTTCCTGCTGCGCGACTCGATCGCGCCCGGTTCGCTGGCCGCCGTGCACGTCTTCTTCCCCGATCCCTGGCCCAAGGCCAAGCACCGCAAGCGCCGCATCATCCAGCCCGACACCGTCGCCTTGATCCGCGACCGGCTGGCCGTCGGCGGCGTCCTGCACTGCGCGACCGATTGGGCCGAGTACGCCGAGCAGATGCTCGAGGTCCTGCAAGCCGATCCGGGTCTGCGCAACCGCTTCGACGGCTACGCCCCGCGCGAAGCCGTCGGGCGTCCCCTCACCGGCTACGAGCGCCGCGGTCTGCGCGACGGGCGTCCCATCGCCGACTTCGTGTTCGAGAAGATCGGGCCGGCGATCGGGTCCTGACCGGCTCCTGAGGCGGCTCGCGCGACCGCGCGCCGCCAGCGCCCGGACCACCGGGAAGGGGATCAGGACTCGGATTCCCCTTCCCCTGCGTGTTCCCCTCGCTACATTGAGTGTGTGCAGCAGATCGCTTCCCGGAACCCGGTAGACGCCGAGATAGCCCAACTCGCGAGCCTCATGCTGGCCCGCACCGACGAGCTGACGGACCTGGTGCTGAACCGGGTCGCCGAGGAGTTCCCGCTCTACATCGGCATGATCGCGCCGGACTTGCTCCACGTCACGATCAAGGACCACATCCACTTCGCCTTCGAGCCCATCAGCCGCTACATGCCCCCCGACGCCCGCCCGGCGGCGGCCTCGGGCCGCGACCGCGCGATGGAGGGCATTCCGCTGACCGTCATCATGGACGGCTACCGCATCGCCTTCGGCGTGCTGTGGAAGGAGTTGGCGACCGCCGCGGACTCCGTCGGGCTGTCGACGAAGGCGGCGCTGCGCGCGGCCTCGGAGGTGATGGACACCCTCGACGCGTTCACCCGGGAGAGTTCCTTGGCGTACAAGGAGGAACTGCGCTACCAGGCGCGCCGGGAGGAGCAGCAGCGCGCGGCTCTGGTCCAGGCGCTGCTGGAAGGCCGGCTGGACGACACCAACGTCTGGGAGGCCGCCGAACTCCTGCGCCTGCCGACCGTCGGACCGTACGTGGTCATCGCCGCGCGCGTACCCAACGCCGGCGAATACGGTCTGCCGCACATCGAGCGCGAACTCGGCGGCATGGGCATCGACTCGGCGTGGCGCCTGATGCACGACGTCGAAGTCGGCGTCGCGCACCTGCCGCGCCCCGGCGACCAGTTCGACCTGATGGTCACCGCGCTGGCCGCCGAGGGGACCGGCCGGGTCGGCGTCAGCCCGCCGTACGACCACCTGCTGTCCACCTCCCAGGCCACGCGCCTGGCCCGCATCGCCATGCGCGGGGCGCAGGAGCGGCGCACCGTGGTGGTCTTCGGCCGCGATCCGCTCTCCGCCGCCGCCGCGAGCGCGCCGGACATCATGCCCCAGGTCGCCGACTCGGTGCTCCGAGGTCTGGACGGGCTCGCCGACGAGGACCGGACGCTGCTGCTGGACACGTTCGGGGCGTGGCTGGACTCCGACGGCTCGGCGGCCGAGGCGGCCAAGCGGCTGTTCGTGCACCCCAACACCGTGCGGTACCGCCTGCGGCGGTTGGAGGAGCGGACCGGGCGCCTGCTGGCGAATCCGCGGGCGGTGGCCGAGTTGAGTCTGGCCTATGAGATCGACTGCGCTTTGATTGCGGAGGTCGGCACGGGAGGCTAGAACTCCTTTATGCACCGAGCCTTTCCCGCATCAGTCGCCGCCGCCGAGCGCTTCGCCGCCGAAGCCGGTTTCACCCAGTCCTGCATCCCGGAGGTCGGCCGCCTGCTCAGCGCGGCCGCCGCGGCCAAACCAGCCGGCGTCATCGCCGAGAGCGGTACCGGCGCCGGCGTCGGTACCGCCTGGCTGTACAGCGGACTGGGCCCGCAGGCGCGACTGGTCACGGTCGAGCGCGATCGAAGCCTTGCCGACCGCGCCGCCGCGACCTTCGCCGACGATCCGCGCGTCCAGGTTCTGACCGGCGACTGGCGGCTGTTGGAGGCGCACGCGCCCTTCGACGTGTTCTTCTGCGACGGCGGCGGCAAACGCGAGGATCCCGAGCGCGTCGTGGACCTGCTCGCGCCCGGCGGCGTGCTCATCATGGACGACTTCACACCGGCCGCGGACTGGCCGCCGAGTTTCGAGGGTCAGATCGACGAGCTGCGCGCGTTCTACCTCGGCCATCCGCGCCTGGCGGCGGCCGAGGTGCTGACTACCCCGGCGAGCGCGGCAGTCATCGCGACCCGGCTCGCCTGAGGCGTCTTCGATACCGCTTTTTCGGCGCTCATGACTTGTGTGAGGGTGGGGCGGCGTGGGCTGGTGCGGTTGGTTTGTGGGTTTTTAGAAGCTTTTTTACGGCTTCGCGCGGGTGTCGATGGCCTCGCAGGGGCGCAGCTCGGTGGTGGGTGTCCGGGTCGCGTCGGCGGCCGGCGGTCGTGTCCCGCCAGAAAAGCCCACAGACAAGCCGCACCCAACCGCCCCGCATCACTACACACCACCGCACATCACTACAGGGATGCCGCTTTCTCCTTCAGTCGCAAGGGTGAGGCTGCGGGCGGCCGGTGAGGGCACTACCGGACCGCCCGCTCCCGTCACCCCTCCAGGTGCGCCAGCAGTTCGCGATTGAACTCTGCGGCGCGGGTGACGATCAATCCGTGCGGTGCTCCCTGCATCCGCACCAGGCGGCTGTCGGCGACCGCCTCGGCGATGCGGGCGCCGGTGGCCTCCACGGGCAGCACGACGTCGGCCTCGCCGTGCACGACCAGCGTGGGCACGGTGATGGCGCGCAGGTCGTTGCGGTAGTCGGTGGTCACGGCTTGGACCAGGGTCTGGATCGCGCCGCGGTGCGAGGCGGCGGCGGCGAGCATGACCACGCGGGTGTGCAGCGGCTGCGGCATCACCGGGCGCGCCGCTGAGGACCGCGCGACCTCGAAGAACTTGGTGGCGAAGCGGTGCAGGAAGCTGACCCGGTCGTCGGTGAGGCAGCGCTGGTACTCGCGCAGCTTCGTGTCCTCCAGGAAGCCTTCGGGGTGCGCGTCGGTGCGGCGCAGGTATGGTCCGGCGGCCGAGACCAGTGCCAGGCGGGACACGCGCTGGTTGCCGAAGCGGCTCAGGTACCGCACCGCCGTGCAGGCGCCGGAGGAGAAGCCGACCAGGGTCGCCTCGCGCAGGTCCAGGTGCTCCAGGAGCATGTGCAGGTCGGCGGCCAGGGTGTCGGGATCGTAGCCGCCTCGCGGCTTGGCCGACACCCCGAACCCGCGGCAGTCGTAGGCCACCACGCGGTGGCCGGCGGCCAGCAGGTCCGGGATCTGGAACTCCCACTGGCCGACCGACAGCGGCCAGCCGTGGATCAGCACGACCGGCCGGCCGGAGCCCCGGTCCTCGTAGTGGATGTCGACGGGAAGGTGGTTCTCCTTGTCGACCGTCACCCGCGCCATGATTCCGCACCCTTTTTCCGGTGGTCGCCGAGGCGGGGAACTTCCCGCCCACACTGAAAATGGTCGCGGAAAGTGGCCTCCGGGTCACTGTTCTGATGCACATGGCTGACGGCTTGCGGTTGTGGTGGGGGATAACCGGTGCCGTGCGCGCCTGTCGAAGCGTTTCCCGGAGCCTGCCGGGAGCCTCCCGGATGTGTCCTGGGGTGCGCATGTCAGTGGCGGGCCGTAGCCTGCCGACTATGGGTTCTGCCGAAGCGCACGTGGAAGCCGGTGGTCGCAGCGTCCGGATCTCCTCACCGGACAAGCTTCTGTTCCCGGACGCCGACGTCACCAAACTCGGCCTCGCCACGTACTACGCCGCCGTCGCCGACGGTCTGTTCCGCGGCCTGGCGAACCGCCCCGTCGCCCTGAACCGCTTCCCGGACGGCCTCGGCGGCAAGTCCTTCTTCACCAAGTCCGCGCCGAAGGGCCTGCCGGACTGGGCTTCGACCGCGCACGTGACCTTCCCCAGCGGCCGCACCGGCGACGAGGTCTGCGTCACCGAGCCGGCCACGGTCCTGTGGACGGTCCAGATGGGCACGCTGGAGCTGCACGCCTGGCCGGTCCGCGAAGCCGACACCGACCACCCCGACGAGCTGCGCATCGACCTGGACCCGCAGCCCGGCACCGGGTTCGCCGAGGCCGTCGAGGTCGCGCGCGAGGCGCTGGCGCTGTTCGAGGAGCTGGGCATCCGGCCGTTCGTGAAGACCTCCGGCGGCCGCGGCCTGCACCTGCTGGTCCGCATCGAGCCGCGCTGGACGTTCGTCGAGGCGCGGCGCGCCGTGATCGCCCTGGCCCGCGAGCTGGAGCGGCGGCGCCCGGAGATGGTGACGACGTCCTGGTGGAAGGAGGAGCGCGGCGAACGCATCTTCATCGACTTCAACCAGATGGCCCGCGACCGCATGACCGTGGCGCCCTACTCCACCCGCGCCCGCCCCGACGCGCCGGTGTCGATGCCGGTCCGCTGGGCCGACCTGGCGGACGTGGCGCCCGGGGACTTCACCGTGAAGACCGTCCCGGACCTGTTCGCCAAGAACGGCGACGCCAACGCCGAGATCGACGACACCGCGCACAGCCTGGACGCGCTGCTGGAGATGGCCGAGCGCGACGAGAAGGACCACGGTCTGGGCGACATGCCCTACCCGCCGGACTTCCCCAAGATGCCCGGCGAACCCAAGCGGGTCCAGCCTTCCAAGGCTCGTCACGACCAAGAGGGCGGCAGCTGACGTGGCCGAGGTGAACCTGCCGGTGCTGCCCCCGGTCGAGCCGATGCTGGCCAAGTCCGCCGCGAAGGTCCCGACCGGCGACTACCTGTACGAGCCCAAGTGGGACGGCTTCCGCTGCATCGTCTTCCGCGACGGCGACCGGGTCGTGCTCGGCAGCCGCGGCGGCAAGGAGCTGGGGCGCTACTTCCCGGAGCTCGTCGAGTCTTTGAAGGAAGCGCTGCCGGCGCGCTGCGTCGTGGACGGCGAGATCGTGGTGGTCGTGGACAGCCGCCTGGACTTCGACCGGCTCAGCGACCGCATCCACCCCGCCGCCTCCCGGGTGAAGCTGCTCGCCGAGCGCACCCCGGCCTCCTTCATCGGCTTCGACCTGCTCGCGTTGGGCGACCGCGACCTGACCGCCGAGCCCTTCGCCGACCGCCGCGCCGCGTTGCTCAGCGCCGTCGCCAAGCACGAGTACGTGCACGTCACCCGCGCCACCGACGACCCGGAGCTGGCCGCGACCTGGTTCCAGCACTTCGAGGGCGCCGGCCTGGACGGCGTCGTCGCGAAGCCCTCGCAGGGTGCGTACACCCCCGGCGAGCGCAGCATGGTGAAGATCAAGCACGAGCGCACCGCCGACGTGGTCGTCGCCGGCTACCGCCTGCACAAAACCGGCCCGATCGTCGGCTCCCTGATGCTCGGTCTCTACGGCGAGGACGGCATCCTGAACTACGTCGGCGGCTCCAGCGCCTTCACCATGGCGCGCCGCAAGGAGCTGATCGACGAACTGGCGCCGTACCTGCTGCCCGAAGGCGAGTCGCACCCCTGGGTCGACGCCCCCGACGAAGGCGACGGCGACAGTGGCAGCGGCAGCGGCAGTGACAGCGAGCACCGCCGCCCCGGAACCCTGAACCGCTGGAACGCCGGCAAGGACGTCTCGTTCATCGCCCTGCGCCCCGAGCTGGTCTGCGAAGTGCGCTACGACCAGCTGCAGGGCGACCGGTTCCGGCACAACGGACGCTTCGTGCGATGGCGGCCGGACCGCGATGCCGCGTCGTGCTCCTACGAGCAGCTGGACGTGCCGGCCGCCTATGACCTGGCAGATGTCTTCGGCGACGCCGGGCAGGACTGAGCGAGGCTTTCGGGGTTGAGCCCGTTGATCACCGTGCCGATGAGGCCGCTGGAAGCGATCGGGCACAGCATGGAGTTCATGTCCGCTGTCGCGGCGTCGTCGGCGTGAGCGCCGGCTGCGTTGCCGCCCAGCGCGGCAGCGGTGGCGAGCGTCCCCAGTAAGAGGCGGGATGTGATCTTCATGCTCTCTCAACGAGCAATCGGGCGCTCGCGTTACGTGATGTTTTGCCGCTTCTTCAACCGCGACGTCGTGAATACCCCGGCGCCACCAGCCGCCAGCAGAGCGCACGCCACGATCAGCCAATCGGTGACGGCCGCGCCCTTGTCGGCGGTAGGGGAAGCTGCGGCGTCGGTGCCGCTCGTCGCGTGCTCCGCGGCGGCGGGGACGGAATCAGTCGGTACGGCAGAGCCGGTCGCAGCGGAATCCGACGTCGTCAGCGGCGCGATCGCCTCCACGCTGGAAGCGGACGGCACGCTCTCACGCCGCGTGGGCACCGTCGCAGCGGCACTCGAAGACACGACAGCCGCGCCGCCGGACGATGATGCGCTGCTCGCCGCAGGCTGCTGAGCCGTTGAGCTGATGCTCGAAGTCGGCGTCTGCGCCACCGAGCTCGACGTCGCGCTGGAGGTCGGGGCAGCCGCCGCGATCTCGAACGTCGCCACGACGTCGCTCTGTCCGCGATCGAGCGTGCAGTCGACGTCGAAGGGCGCTTCGGGGGAACCGCCGACGGTGTATCCCCGCAGATGCATCGCGATCGCGCCGGCGTCGAAGTGCGCCGAGCCCGCCTGACTCAGGCTGACCGGGGGAGTCTTCCCGCTGGCCGAGACCGTCATCGATCCCAACGCTGGAACGCTCACCTTGGGCACGGTCAACGTGGCCTTGTCCGCGACGACACCTTGCGGCGCGTTGATGGCGCTGTCGATGTCGGCGGTACCGCTGAGGCTGGCCGCCCCGCGGAGCCTCAGGGTCAGCACGACCTGTGGCGGAATCGTCGCCCGCACTGAGAGTACCGAACTCGCCATCGGCTGCCCCACCTGGACGGTCGGCGGGATGGTCCACGCGACCTCGGCGACCACCGACTGCACCCCGATGACCGGGAAGCCGCAGTGATATCGCAATGTGGCGGATGAATCCGAGGCCTGCGACGCAACCGGTCTGGCAAGACCCGCCGCTCCCACGGCCGCCACGGCGACCACCGTCACTTCTGTGATCTTCCGTGCTGTGATCTTCCGCCTCACGCCCGCCCCCCTCCGAGCCTCACCATATATCAGAGCCCTACATCACGGCTCCTAACGCAGGAACCGCTCCGCCGTCCCAGCCAGCGCCGGAGAGGAGGAGATCGCGTAGTGCGTCGTGTCCGGCAGCACCGCCAGCTGATGCGCCCCCGGACGCGCCGCGCCGTCCCACCCCGCGTCGCGCTGCCCGCCGCCGAGCAGCGCCCAGAAGTCGCAGATGTGCTGCATCGAGTACATGTCGGCGTCGGCGAAGATCAGCTGCGTCGGTACCTGGAGTCCGCGGATCTCCTCGGAATAGTCGAACGGCTGCTGCAACCACTCACCCATCTTGCCGACAAGCTGCGGGAAGTCCTCCGGGCGCGGGGCGGTGCGCTCGTAGAGCTCCCACGCCGGTGTCTGCTTCATGAACGCCGCCGACTCCGGCGACATCTGCCGCTGCTGGGCACGCACGTCTTCGAAGAAGCCGTCCTGGCGGAACGGGAACGACACCACGATCAGCTTGCGCACCGCGTCCGGGTGCTGGATCGCGCAGCGCAGCGCCGCGCCGCCGCCGAAGGAGTAGCCCATGACGTCCGCCTTGCCCAGTTCGAGGTGCTTGATCAGCGCCGCGACGTCGTCGCCGATCGTCTCCACGCGGATCGGGCGGTCGACGTCCGCGGTGTGCGAATGGCCCTGCAGGTCCGCGGTGATGACCCGGCGGTGCGCCGACAGCTCCGGGACGAGCGCGGCGAAATCGTCGGACCCCGACAGCCCGCCGTGCAGCAGCACTAGCGCCGGGTTGTCCTCGGTGACCGGGGCGTCCCCGTGCTCCCGGTAGTACATCGACAGGCCGTTGACGTCGGCGTAGCTCATGATCGCGTCCTCTTCTCGAAAGTCCCTGGCTGCTGCCTTCGCTCCGTTGGACGACGCGCGGCGGCGAGACTCATCGGCGGCGCACACCTGTTTTCGACGCTACCTTGATCGCCATGGAACTGCGCCAGCTCGAGTACTTCGTCGCCGTCGCCGAGGAGCTGCACTTCGGCCGCGCCGCCGAGCGCCTGCACATCGGCCAGCCGGCGGTCAGCCAGCAGCTGCGGCGCCTGGAGCGCGAGCTGGACGCCGAACTCTTCGACCGCTCGCCGCGCCACGTGCGCCTCACCCCGGCCGGCGAAGCGCTGCTGCCGCAGGCGCGCGACGTGCTCGCGGCCGTGGCGCGGGCCCGGTCCGCCGTGGCCGAGGCCGCCGGCGCGCGCCCGGCGCCGCTGCGCATCGGGACCAGCTCCGGGCTGGGGGAGCGGCTGGAGATGGTCCTGGACGAGCTGCTGCGCCTGGCGCCGGACCTGCCGGTCGAGCTGGTGATGGCCGGGCCCACGCCCGATCGGCTGGACCGGGTCGCCGACGGCAGCCTGGACGCGGCGTTCGTGCGCGGCGCCGTGCCCGACGAGGGACGCGGCTTGCGTGTGGTGCAGTTGTGGCGCGACGAGGTGGTGGCTGCCGTACCCGCGCGGCATGCGATCGCGCAGGCGCCCTACGCCACCTTCGCCGCCCTCGCCCCGCTCGGCCTGCGCCTGACCGAGCGCCGCAACAACCCGGCGCTGGTCGACCTGATCGTCGGCGCCTTCCACGCCGCGGGCTGCGAACCCGCGTCGTCGAACCCTTACACCCGGCTCGCCGACACCCTCGCCGCGATCGGCGCCGACGGCGGCAGCTACACCGTGATGTACGCCGCGCGCGCCGAGCAGATCCGCAACCGGCGCGTCGCTTTCCTGCCGTTCGAGCCGCCGGGACTGGGACTGATGACGCATCTGGTGGTCAGCCGCTCGCGCCCCACGCCGCATTTCAGCCTGCTGATGCAGGCCTGCGAGCTCGCGATGTCCGGCGACATCGCCTCCTCCGACGATGTTTCCTCCGACAATGCCTCCTCCCGCGATGCCTCCTCCGGCGATCAGGAATCGTGATCGCTGTCAGTCCCGGTCGCGTCTGGTTCGCGACGCCGGATCGCGATGAACTTGATCTCGCAAGGGGGAGGGCACCGGAACCGCCGGAAGCGCCCCCGATCGTGAAGGAGAGCACCATGCCGAGCGTCACCATCCAGCAGATGCCCAAGACCGCCGAGCAGAAGCGCGAGCTGGTCTCCCGCATCACCGACGCCATGGTCGACGTGTACAAGGCGCCGGCGGAGACCGTCCACGTCTGGTTCCAGGAAGTCACCGCCGAGGACTACGCGGCCGGGGGCGTGGTCCTGGCCGACAAGCTCGCCAAGAAGTAGCCCGGCTGCTAGAACGGTCCCTATGCGGATCTTCATCAGCGCGGACATGGAGGGGATCACCGGGCTCGTCGACGCCGACGACGTGCAGCCCGGCGGCCGCGACTACGAGCGCGGGCGGCTGGCGATGACCGGGGACGTCAACGCCGCCGTCCGCGGCGCGCTGCGGGCCGGCGCCACCGAGATCGTGGTGAACGACGCCCACGGACCCATGCGCAACCTGATGACCGACACCCTGCACCCCGCCGCCCGCCTGATCCGCGGCAAGCCCAAGACCATGGGCATGATCGAGGGCCTCACCGGCGCCCACGACGCCCTCATCTGCGTCGGCTACCACGCCCGCGCCGGCGCCCACGGCGTCCTGAGCCACAGCTTCATGGGCCACGAGATCGAGGACATGTGGCTCGACGACCGCGCCACCGGCGAGATCGGCCTGGTCCACGCCGCCGCCGCCGCGCTCGGCGTCCGCCTCGCCGCCCTCACCGGCGACGACGCCGCCTGCGCCGAGGCCACCGCCTGGGACGCGAGCATCGCCACCGCGCCGGTGAAGTACGTACGCAGCCGCTTCGCCGCCGAACTACGCCCCGAGAACGAGGCGCGGGCGGCGATCGAGGACACGATACTGGCGGTGCTCAACGAAATGCCTGCCGACGACGGCGAACACACGTCTTCCGATGCCGTTTCCGATGCTGAGTCCACGCTCGCCGTCCGCTGGCAGTCCTCGGCAGTAGCTGAGACTCTGCTCGGCATCCCCGGCGTGACCGCGGTCGACCCGCGCACAGTCCAAGCCGTCGGCACGCCCCCGGACCTGTTCCGCCAGTTCGGCGTATGGATGCGCGTCGCCTCGGCGCTGACGAACCAGGCTCCCTACTGCTGAACCCGGCGCCATCACCTTGCTGTCGGCATCGCCGCACGCCAGCTCGATCACCTGCTGGCGCGCGGCGAGTCCCGAAGTCCCGAAGTCCCGAAGTCCCGAACGCCGGGCAGTCGGTGCCTCCTACTCCGCCACCAACCACACCGCCACATCCACCGGCAGCAGCGCCCCGTCCACCGGCTCCGAGGCGACCAGCACCCGGTACCCCGCCGGCAACTCCACCTCGGCCTCCGACAGGTTCACGTAACACACCACCTCGCCGCGCCGGAACGCCAGCACGTCCGCCGGTGCCTTGAGCCACTCCGGCGCCGCGCCGTCGCCGAGGCCGCGGTCGAGCCACTCGCGGCGGGTGCGCAGCAGGGTGCGGTAGTGCGACAGGGTCGAGTGCGGGTCCTGCTCCTCGGCTGCGGCGGTGCGGTCCTTCCACTCCTGCGGTTGCGGTAGCCAGGGCTCCGCCGTCGCGCCCTCCGGCGAGAAGCCGAACGGCGCCGTGTCGCCCGACCACGGCAGCGGCACGCGGCAGCCGTCGCGCACCGGGCCGTCGTGGTCCGCGTAGCGGCGGTTCGGGTCCTGCCAGACCGAGGGCGGTAGGTCCTCGACCTCCGGCAGGCCCAGCTCCTCGCCCTGGTACACATACGTGCCGCCGGGCAGCGCGTTGATCAGCTGCATCGCCGCGCGCGCCCGGCGCTCGCCGAGCGCATGGTCCACCGGCGTGCCGTACAGGCGGCGTGCGTCGGCCAGCGAGGTCTTGGCGCGGCCGTAGCGCGTCGCGTGGCGGATCACGTCGTGGTTGGACAGCACCCAGGTCGCCGGCGCGCCGACCGCCGCCAGCACGCCCAGCGTCGCGTCGATCTCCGCACGCAGCGCCGCGGCGTCCCACGGGCAGCCCAGCAGGCCGAAGTTGAACGCCGTGTGCAGCCGCGCCGGCGTCAGATACCGCGCCACCCGCGCCGCGTCCGCGACCCACGCCTCGGCGACGAAAACCCGCTCGCCCTCGTAGGAATCCGCGACCCGGCGCCACTCCTCATAGATCGCCAGCGTCGTGTCCCGGTCGAAGTACGGATGGTCCGCCGCCACCCCGTCCAGCATCCCCCCGGCGGCGCGCGCAGCCAGATCCGGGAACGCAGGGTCCTTCGTCAGTCCGTGCGCGACGTCGATCCGGAACCCGTCGACACCCAGGTCCAGCCAGAACCGCAATATGTCCTCGAACTCGCGCCGCACCTCGGCGTTCGTCCAGTTCAGGTCCGGCTGCTCCGGCGCGAACAAGTGCAGATACCAGTCCCCGGGCTTCCCGTCGGCGTCCACCGTCCGGGTCCACGCCGGACCGCCGAAGATCGACGGCCAGTCCGTCGGCGGCTCCGCCCCGTCCACGCCCCGCCCCGGGCGGAAGTGGTACCGCGCCCGTGCCTCGGAACCCTGTGACCCAGAACCCTGTGACTCAGAACCCTGCGAAGCGGCCAGCGCGTCCTGGAACCAAGGATGCTGATCCGAAGTGTGGTTCGGAACGATGTCCAGGATCAGCCGCAGCCCGTGCGCGTGCGCGTCGGCGATCAGCCCTCTGGCATCCTCCAACGTCCCGAACAACGGATCCAGCCGCCGGTAGTCGCTGACGTCGTACCCCGCATCCACTTGCGGTGAGGCATACCAAGGGTTCAGCCACAACGCGTCCACCCCGAGCGCCGCCAGGTACGGCAGCCGCGACCGCAGTCCCGCGACGTCCCCGACCCCGTCGCCGTTTCCGTCGGCGAAGCTGCGTATGTAGACCTGGTAGATGACAGCGTCACGCCACCAATTGCTCATGATTCGACTCCGAGGCTAGGTGAATCCGGGGCTGGGTAAATCCGAGGCTGGGTAAAAGAGGTCAGGTAAGAAGAGGACGAGAATCGTCAGCCGCGCTCGACACGCCACACATGGAACGCGGGCCCGTCGGACGGCAGCTGAACGCCGGGGCTCAGATCAGGTCCGCCGAGCAAATGGGAGGCGGCGAACGGAGCGGTCAAGGGCGCGTGTGCCGCCCGGCTCACCTGCACCACCAGCGTCTCCTCGGGCAGCGCGCGCTCGAAGAGCACCACGTCCTCGGCGGTGTGCAGCCACCGCAGCCCGCCGGAGCGCAGAGCCGCATGCTCGCGCCGTACCGCGATCAGCGACCGGTACACCTCATACGTACCCTGATCCCAGCTGCCCTCATCCCACGGGAAAGCGCGCCGCCCGTCCTCGTTGTGCAGCGCCCCGGCCACCCCGACCTCGTCCCCGGCGAAGACCATCGGCAGCCCCGGCAGCGTCATCAGCAACGCCACCCCCAGCGCCTGCCGCCCCGCCCCGCCGACCAGCGATCGGAACCGCGGCATGTCATGGGAGTCCAGCAGCGTCATGTTGTGCGTGACCGCGCGCCACGGGATCAGCGCCGAGAACTGGCGCATCACTGCGGCCATCTCCGCACCGCCGTGCACCGGCGGCCGCCCCGGCACGCCCCACAACTCCGGGTTGTCCGCCGCGCCGAGCCAGCCCAGCACCGGACGCGTGAACCCGGCGTAGGCCATGGTCCCGTGCCACCCGTCGCCCCGCAGCGTCTCCGAGGCGTCGAACTGGTGCTCGGCCAGCAGCAGCGACTCCGGCGCCGAGCGCTGCAGCGTCTCGCGCACCGCCCGCGCCATACGAGCGTTGAGATCGATGGCGCCGTACCGCGCCGCCGACTGCGCCACGTCCACGCGCCAGCCGTCGAGCCCGAACTCCGTGGGATACCGGGCGATCACCGAATCCGGGCCCTCATACAGCCGCCGCCGCATCTCCTCGGACCGGTGGTCCAGCTTGGGCAACGACGGCACGCCGAAGAACGACGCGTACTGGCTGCGATCCGCACCGAAGTAGTAGAACCCCGCCTCCGGACTCGCCGGATCGGCCTGCGCGCGCCGAAACCAGGGGTGCAGATCCCCGGTGTGGTTCAACGTGATGTCGCCGATGACCCGGATCCCGCGCAGGTGCGCCTGTGCGGTGAGCTCCTTGAGCGCCTCATCGCCGCCGAGCAGCGGATCGACGACGTCGAACGACGAGGCGTCGTACCGGTGGTTGGACCGCGAAGGAAAGAACGGAGTCAGATACAGCGCGTCGATCCCAAGCCCGCGCAGGTAATCGAGCTTCTCCGCGACGCCCCACAACGTTCCGCCGTAGACCTGCTTCGTCCCGGCGGGAGTCCCGTACGCCACCGGATCGTCCCATGCGGCAGGAACCGCCCAATCCGGCAGAGTGCCGACCGGATGCGCCGACGACCGCGCGAACCTGTCGGGAAAGATCTCGTACAGCACCGCGCCCTCGGCCCAAGCCGGCGGCGGGTCGTACGTCGGGAGCCGGAAGTCGGCCGCGTCGGTGACATCGACCGCGCTCAATCCCGCGCCGTTCAGCCACAGCCGCCGTCCCGGCGTCTGGACCAGAAACCGGTAACCGAGCTCCCCATTGACCACCGGCACGCTCGCGCGCCACCAGACCTCGTCGCCGTCCTCGCGGTCCACCTGCGCCTCGGTGTAAGCCGGCTCGCCGTCGGGGGTGGTGCGCACGTGCACTCCGCGCGCCGCCAAGGACTTCGAGGTCCGTACGAACACATCGACCTTCTCCCCGACACGGGGAGCCGGATCGCCGACGTACAAGGGCGAACCGTCATGATGAGCCAAAGGACCGAGAGCTGGGGAGTTCACCCGGCAGACGCTAGGCAAACGTGTCGTGATCCGTAAGAGGTTGCCGATGTTTGCCGCAGTATTTCACTCTTCTGCTTCCGTGTTTCGTAACGCGGCACCTATAGTGCGGCCCATGTCTTCTCGACTCGACGACATAGCCCGCCAGGCCGGGGTCAGCAAAGCCACGGTCTCCCGTGTGCTCAACGAGCGCCCCGGCGTCAGCCCGCAGCTGCGCAAAGCGGTGCTGACCGCGCTGGACGTCCTGGGCTACGAACGTCCCTCCCGTCTGCGTCCGCGCAGCGCAGGCCTGGTCGGTCTACTGCTCCCGGAGCTGGAAAGTCCGATCTATCCGCTGTGCGCACAGGTCATCGAGACCAACCTGTCGCGCCAGGGCTTCACGCCGGTGCTGTGCTCCCAGACGCCCGAGGGCGCCGGCGAGGACGAGTACGTCGGCATGCTCCTGGACCGCGGCGTCTCCGGCGTCATCTTCGTCTCCGGTCTGCACGCCGACTCCGGCCAGGACCACTCCCGCTACCGGGACCTGGTCGCCCAACGGCTGCCGCTGGTCTTCGTCAACGGCTTCATCCCGAACCTGGAGGCGCCGTTCATCTCCTGCGACGACCGTGCCGCCGGCGAGCTGGCGGTGGCGCACCTGGCCGAGCTGGGCCACCGCAAGATCGGGCTGCTGCTCTCCTCCGACCGGCACATCCCAGCGCGCCGGCAGCTGTCGGGCTATCGCACCGCGATGGAGACCGGCTTCGGCGCCGGCGGCTACGACCCAGACCTGGTGGACATCTCCTTCCCCGGCGTCGAGGGCGGGTACGCGGGCGCCTCCAGACTGTTGCAGCGCAACGTCACGGCGATCGTCTGCGGCTCGGACATGATGGCGCTCGGTGCGATCAGAGCCCTGAAGCAGCACCACAAGCGGGTCCCGGAGGACGTTTCCGTGATCGGTTACGACGATTCGGTTCTCATGGGCTACACCGACCCCCCGCTGACCACCGTGCGCCAGCCGGTGCTGTCGATGGGCGTCGCCGCAGCCCGGACGCTCATCGATCAGATCCGCGGGGTCACCATCCGCAAGACCGAATCGCTGTTCTTCCCGGAGCTGGTCGTGCGGGCCTCCACCGGACCTCTTGCAGAAACGTAGAAACAGAAGGGCGCGGATCTGAAACAGCGACGCAAGAAGCTGCAACGGATTGTCCGGCGCGAGTTTCCAGTTAGGGTCTGCGGTGTCAACGGCGAGTCACGGCCGGACCCCCGCCGACATCAATGCTCTGACCTGTCTTCTTCAGGTCGGACGCAGGGCGAAACTCCTTTCCTTACAACTGACCTAAGGGGTCATGGTGAGATACCGTCCCTCCTTGACGACCGCCGCTGCCGCGGTCGTAGCGGCAGCTCTTTCCCTGACCGGCTGCTCCAGCTCCACCTCGAAGTCCGCTTCGGGGTCGGGCGCCTCGGCGACGTCGGCGTCCTCGCCCTCGGCGTCCGGGTCCAGCTCGGCGCCGGCCGCGGCCTCGTCCTCCTCCAGCGCGCCGCCGGTCCGCGACCCCAACACAGACCTGGTGATCTGGACCGACGCCCAGCGCGCCCCGGTCCTGCAGCAGTTCGCGCAGAGCTTCGCCGCCGCCAACGGCATCTCGGTGAGCGTCCAGCCGGTGGCCACCGACCTGCAGTCGGCGTACGTCACCGCCACCGCCGCCGGCAAGGGACCGGACATCGTGGTCGGCGCCACCGACTGGATCGGCAACCTGGTGCAGAACGGCGCCATCTCGCCGCTGCCGCTGACCGCGGCGCAGAAGGGCTCCTTCCAGACCACCGCGCTGAACGCCGTCACCTACAACGGCCAGGTCTACGGCGTTCCCTACGCGACCGAGAACCTCGCGCTGATCACCAACACCGCCGAGGCCGCGGCGAACCCGGCGACCTTCGAGACCATGGTCGCCGACGGCCAGGCCGCGGTGAAGGCCGGCAAGGCCTCCGAGGCGTTGGCGATGCAGATCGGCCAGCAGGGCGACCCCTACACGGCGCAGCCGCTGCTGGGCTCGGCCGGCGGCTTCATCTTCGGGACCAAGGCCGACGGCAGCTACGACCCCTCGCAAGTCGGTGTCGACAACGCCGGCTCCAAGGCGTTCGCCGCGCAGCTGGCCAAGTACGGCGAGAAGGGCCAGAACGTCTTCAAGCGCAGCATCGACGCCAACAACGCGGTGTCGCTGTTCACCTCCGGCAAGACCCCGTACCTCATCTCCGGTCCGTGGGCGCTGGACCAGATCCGCAAGGCGAATCTGAAGTACTCGATCAGCGCGGTCCCCGGCTTCGCCGGCATGGGCCCGTCGCAGCCGTTCGTCGGCGTGCAGGCCTTCTACGTCTCGGCCAAGGCCAAGAACACCGCGATCGCGCAGGAGTTCACGCTGAACTACCTGACGAAGAAGGACGTCGAGGAAGCGCTGTACAAGGTGGACCCGCGCGCGCCCGCCCTGACCGACGCCTACAACGATGTGTCCAAGACCGACCCGGACATCGCCGCCTTCCAGGCCGCGGCCGCGCACGGCGTCGTGCTCCCGCAGATCCCCGCGATGTCCGCGGTGTGGGGTCCGCTCGGGATCGCCGAGGCGGCGATCGTCGGCGGCGCCGACCCGAACACCTCGATGGCGGACGCCGCCACCCAGATCAAGGCCGCTATCGCCAAGGGCTAGCCGCCTGGAGAGCCCTCTTTCCGAAGCCGTCCTTGAAACACAGCCGTCCTTGAAACACAGCCGTCCGTGAAACACAGCCCTCTGTGAAACACAGCCGTCCGTGAAACACAGACCTCCGCACGGTGCGGCGGCCCGAATTGCCCCCGGGTCGTCGCACCGTACGGAGCCGAGAGAAAGCAGGAGAGCGGCCATGACTGCCTCGCCCTCGGAGCGTCTCGCGCGCTTGTCGTGGCCGCGGGTCGTCTTCGTCGGGCTGGTCGCCGCCTTCGCGGTCGTCACGATCCCGACGCTGGTCGACAAGCACTCGTGGACCGGCGTGACGATCTCCGTCGCGGTGACGGCGATCCTCGCCTACGTCTACCTGACGCCGAAACGGATCGCCGCCCGGTTCCTGGTCCCCGGCACGATCCTGTTGCTGGCCTTCCAGGTCTACCCGATCGGCTACACGATCAGCACCGCCTTCACCAACTACGGCGACGGCCACCGGTTGACCAAGACCCAGGCTGTGGCGCAGATCGAGGCCGACTCCGTGATCGAGCAGCCCGGCGCGCAGCGCTACGAGCTGTCGGTCGCGACCAAGGCCTCCGACACCTCCGGCGCCTTCGTCTTCTTCCTCACCGATCCGGACGGCAAGGTCGAGCGCGGCGACGCCTCCGGGCTCGCCCCGGTACCGGACGCGCAGGTCACCAAAGACCAGTTCACCGGCAAGGTGATCACCGCGCAGGGCTGGCACATCCTGACCGGCATCCAGGTCAACGGTCTGGGCCCGCGCCTGGCCTCGTTCGCCGTGCCGACCGGTACCGGCTTCATCAAGTCGGTGGGCTTGTCCGAGGCGTACGTCGGCCACTTCACGATGACGTACGACGCCTCCGCGCAGACCATGACCGACACCCGGACCCACACTGTCTATAAGGAGTCCGGCGGTGAGTTCAAAGCCGCCGACGGCTCCGGGAAGACGCTGCCGATCGGCTGGAAGATCGGCGTCGGGTTCAAGAACTTCACCTCGGTGCTGACCGATGCGGCCATCCGTGGTCCGTTCCTCAGAGTCCTGATCTGGACGATCGCCTTCGCGATCCTGTCGGTGCTGACCACGTTCGGCTTGGGTCTGCTGCTGGCAGTGGTCATGGACCATCCGCGGATGCGCGGCCGAAGGCTGTACAGCTCCCTGCTGTTGCTGCCGTACGCGATGCCGGCGTTCATCTCCACGCTGGTCTGGTCGAGCATGTACAACAAGGACTTCGGCCTGCTGAACAAGCTGTTCGGCACGCACATCGACTGGCTCGGCAGCCCGTGGGCGGCGCGCGGCTCGGTGCTGCTGACCAACCTGTGGCTCGGCTTCCCCTACATGTTCCTGGTCTGCGCCGGTCTGTTGCAGGCGGTGCCGCAGGAGCTGAAGGAGGTCGCGAAGGTCGACGGCGCCTCGCCGCTGCGGGTGTTCCGCTCGGTGACCATGCCCACGGTGCTGATCGGCGCGATGCCGCTGCTGATCGCCTCCTTCGGCTACAACTTCAACAACTTCAACGTGATCCGGCTGCTGACCGACGGCGGTCCCTACCCCTCCGGCAGCTCCACCGCGGGAGACACGGACATCCTGATCAGCTACACCTACCGGCTGGCGTTCGGCGGGCAGGGCGCGCAGTACGGCCTGGCCTCGGCGATCTCGTTCCTGATCTTCGTGCTGGTCGGCCTGATCTCCTACACCGGCTTCCGGCAGACCCGGCAGTTGGAGGAGGTGTACGCCCGATGATGAAGGACCGCCTGTGGTGGCGCCACCTGATAGGCCTGGCGGCCTTGGTGTTCGCGCTGGTTCCGATCCTGTTCCTGGTCTCCGCGGCGCTGAACCCGGTCGGCACGCTGTCCACGACCTCGCTGATCCCGACCGGAGCGAGTCTGTCCAACTTCAGCAAGCTGTTCCACGACCCGAACTCGCCCTACGTCCGCTGGTATGTCAATACCCTGGTGATCTGCGGCGTCTCGGCGGTTCTCAACGTCCTGATCGGCGTCAGCGGCGCGTACGCCTTCTCCCGGCTGCGTTTCCGCGGTCGGCGACCTGGTCTGACCGGCATCCTGCTGGTGCAGATGTTCCCGAACTTCATCTCGCTGACCGCGCTGTATCTGACGTTCATCAGCATCGGCGACGTGCTGCCGGCCGCCGGTCTGAACACCTCGCTCGGGCTGATCCTGGTGTACCTCGGCGGCGCGATGGGCGTGAACACCTGGCTGCTCAAGGGATATCTGGACACCATCCCCAAGGAGCTGGACGAGGCCGCGCGCATCGACGGCGCGACGGAGAACCAGGTGTTCTTCCGCGTCATCCTCCCGCTGGCGGTCCCGATGCTGGTGGTCGTCGGGCTGTTCTCGTTCGTGTCGTTCCTGAACGAGATCCTGCTCGCCGGGGTGTTCCTCACCGACACCACCCACAAGACGCTCGCCGTCGGCCTGTACGGACTGGTCTCGGGCAACCACAACACCGACTACGGCGAGTTCGCCGCCGGCTCGCTGCTGGCGGGCGTCCCGGTCGTCCTGATCTACCTCTACCTCCAGAAGTATCTCGTCAAGGGCTTGACGGCCGGCGCCGTCAAGGGCTGATCCGCATCGTTCGCACAGGAGAGGCACCATGCAAAGACGCCGCAGACTTACGCTGGTCGGCACGGCCGTGAGCCTGGCCGCGGCCACCGCGGTGACCGCCGCCGCGGCTCCCAGCTCGGCCGCCCCGGCCCGGTCGGCCGCCGCACTGAACGCCGCCGCGCTGAGCTCCACGCCGGTCAGCACCGGCGACATGACCAACGACGTGATCTACCAGCTGCTCACGGACCGCTTCTACGACGGCAACACCGGCAACGACAATCCCTCCTCCTCGCCGAACCTGAACGACTCCAGCCACAACAACTGGCAGGAGTACTGGGGCGGGGACTTCGCCGGCGTGAGCGCCAAGATGCAGTACCTGTCCGACCTCGGCGTCGGCGCGATCTGGATCTCCCCGCCGGTGGAGAACGTCAACGTCCCGGTCCCGGACAGCACGACCGGTGCTACCACCGCGGGCTATCACGGTTACTGGGGAATGGATTTCTACACCCCCGAGCCGCACTTCGGGCAGTGGGCGGACTTCGACGCCATGGTGGCCGCGGCGCATGCCAAGGGCATCAAGGTGATCATGGACTGGGCGGTCAACGACTCCAACCCCGAGGACACCAGCAACCCGAACTACGGCGCGGGCGGCGCGCTGAAGCAGAACGGGACCACGCTGTCGACGTACGACAACGACCCGAACGGCTACTTCCACCACAACGGCGGCGTCGGGGACTACAGCAACCTCTACGACGTCGAGTATCAGAACCTGTTCAACCTCGCCGACCTGGCGCAGGAGAACCCGGCGGTCACCAACTACGTGCAGGGCGCCGTCGACACCTGGCTCTCCCACGGCGTGGACGGCATCCGCATGGACGCCGTCAAGCACATGCCCGGCGGCTGGCTCAAGGGCTACGTCGACCACATCGAGAACTCGCACAGCGTGTTCATGTACGGGGAGTGGGCCGACCCGAGCAGCGCCCCGCTGTGGTCGGACGAGGTGAAGTTCGCCAACACCGATGGGCAGTCGCTGGAGAACTTCGACCTGAACACGGCGGTGCGTGACGTCTTCGCCAGCAACGCGAACATGTCGGAGCTGGACTCCGAACTGAGCCGCCAACAGAGTTCCATCAACTGGTCCAACGACCTGGTGGACTTCGTCGACAGTCAGGACGAGAACCGCTTCCTGTCCATCAATAACAACACCACGCTGCTCGATCAGGCGACCGTGGTGAACATGACCGTGCCGGGCATCCCATCGGTCTACTACGGCGATGAGCAGTACCTGCACAACGACACCACGAACTCCTTCGGCCAGGTCGGCGGCGATCCCTACAACCGGGCGCAGATGACGTCCTTCGCCGAGACCAGCCGCAACTTCGCCGTCACCCAGAAGCTGGCCGCCCTGCGCAAGGCCAACCCCGCCCTGCGTTACGGCAGCTCGACTCAGCGCTGGCTCAACAACGACGTCTACGTCTACGAGCGCAAGTTCTACAACAACACGGTCCTGGTCGCGGTGAACAAGAGCAAGACCGCGAACTACGCCCTGACCGGCCTGAACACCTCCCTGCCCGCCGGCAGCTACAACGACGTCCTCAGCGGCGCCCTCGGCGGCGGCACCCTGACCGTCAGCACCGGCACCGGCGGCAACAACCCCACCGGCGCCTACACCCTGAACGCAGGCCAGGCAGCCGTATGGTCCTATGCCGCCCCGACCGCCTCCACCCCCGAGGTCGGCAACATCGGCCCGACCATCGGCCACAGCGGCGACGTCGTAGCCGTCACCGGCACCAACTTCGGCACCACCGCCGGCACCGCCACGGTCGGCGGCACAGCCGCACCAGTGAAGTACTGGTCGAACACCGAGGTGGACCTGGCAATCCCCGCCGGCGCCACCGCAGGCCTGGACCAGGTAGTGCTCACCTCCTCCGCAGGCACCGCCAGCAACGGCATCGCCTACCACGTCGAGTCCGGAACGCAGGTCCCCGTGACCTTCACCGTGACCGGCACATCCACCTCACCAGGCGACGAGATCTACCTGTCCGGCAACGACGACGAACTCGGCAACTGGAGCACCGACACCGCCACCGCCATCGGCCCACTCCTCGACCCCAACTACCCGACCTGGTTCAGCCTGGCCAGCGTCCCAGCCGGAGCCACCGTCCAATTCAAGTTCTTCATCAAGCACACGGACGGCACAGTCACCTGGGAAGGCGGATCGAATCACACGTACACCGTCCCGGCTTCCGGGACGGGGACTGTGACCGTCGCCTGGTAGGGCGCGTCTCTGGTTCCTGATGAACAGGCGGCGACCGGGTTGAGGGACCCGGTCGCCGCCGCCGTAGCTGTCAGATCATCCGCTGAATACCGGTCGGCGCATCACCGTCCGCAGCGGCCTCGGCGGCGGCGCGCTCGATGCCCCATGCCAGCTCCTCGACCGTTTCCGGGGCGATGGCGTGGGTGTCGAAGTGCAGCGCGACGGCTAGCGCGCCGTCGGCGTCGTCGATCGTTATCGACAGGGCCTCGGTGGGCTCCGGACCGCGGTGCAGCCAGGCGAACGTCGAGCCGTCGCGGTGCTGCTGCGGCTCGCGGGGGTGCGGGGCGGCGGTGGTGGCGTACTGGACGGCGGGTTCGGTGCCGTGGCGGTCGTTGAAGAACATGGCCAGGCCCGTCTCGCGGCTGGCGAGCATCGCCTCCAGCGCCTGGGGGTCGAAGTACGCGTTCTTCATCGCTGCGATTGTGGCGCCGCGTGAGCGATCCACGGCCTCGTCGAACGTGGTGCCGCCGAGTTCCAGCACCAGCAACCCGCTCTGCGCCACGAAGCACACCACGTCGGCCAGCGCCGGACGGAAGCGGTTGCCGACCCTCGGGCGCATCAGCACGCGGTCGGTATCGGTGAGGCGGGCGAACGCGATCGCGGTCACGGCGGCGAGTACCGCCGAGTCGTCCACCGCGCGCCGCGCCCCGACGATCGCCACGTTGCGGGCAAGCGCGGGGGAGACCAGGCGCCCGGACCAGTGACGCGTCGGACGCGGCCCGGGCTGTACCGTCGGCGGCGGACCGTCGGCCAATCTGTCCAGCGCCTTGGCGAAGTAACGCAGGGTTCTGTCACCATGCCGCTGCCCGGTCTCTGACGCCTGCCACGCCGCCTGCTCCAGCGGCTGCATGCCCGCCGGCTCGGCGTCCTCGCGCGCCGCCACCTCGCGGATCATCACCGCCGCACCGCCGGCATCCAGCGCCAAGTGGTTCATGATGACGACCAGGTGCGTGCAGACGCCGCCGCTTCGCACGACAGCCATCCGCACCGGCCACTCGGCGCGCAAATCATAGGGTCGGCGTCGGTAGACGGCCTCGACGCGTGCGGCAAGAACATCAGGGTCCTGACCTGGTGGGGTGTGGTAGACCTCAAGAAAGGTCTCGCCGGACGCCGCCACCCACTGGCGAACCGCGCCGTGCGCGCTGTCCTCGCCGTCCTCGGCGGCGACGTCGAACACGAGCCGGGTCCGCATCGCCTGGTAGCGCCCGTGCAGATAGGCCAGCTCGGCGGCGACATCCTCCACCCGCGTCCCAGGCGCCAACGGCCGCCGCCCACCCTGCGGCAACCAGTTGCGCTGACGCACCATCGTGGCCCAGATATCCCGCTGACCCCAGGTCAAAGCAGCCCGCCCGCACCCCGCCCCGCCGAACGCCACCCGCACCCGCTCGGCAGGCAACGGCTCCGCCCCACCCCCCGCCCCAAGCCCCGGCAACCACGCCCCGGCATCCAACCCCCGACCCACCCCCACGCCGCCCCGCACCCGCCCCCCTCGCGCTTAGCTACCGCGCCGTTGCGGCAACCCGGACCGCGATCCCGCTCCGGCCGGAGAGCCAGGATAGGGATATGAGGGTTCTGTGATCCACCGGATCCACGACTGGTTCCACTACCGGGTCCACGACCGGGTCGGTGCGGATACGATCGCGCCCATCCGCCGCCGACGTGGAAACCGCCTCAGCGCACCAACTCAAGCAACCGCCGCAGTGCATCAGCCCAAGCAGCCGCGCCGCACCCTCCAACTCCCTCGCCGCCGCGCCTCAGTGCGCCGCATCCTCCAAGCCCGCCGCCGCAGCGCACCAGCCCAACCAACCGCGCCGCACTCTCCAAGTCCCTCGCCGCAGCGCATCAGCCCAAGCAACAGCCCTACCGCGCCGCATCCTCCAAGCTCGCCGCCGCAGCGCACCAGCCCAACCAACCGCGCCGCTTCCTCCAAGTCCCGCGCCGCCGCGCCTCAGCCCAACCAACCGCCCTACCGCGCCGCATCCTCCAAATCCGCCCCCGCGCCCAGCGCGATCGGCGTCCCGACGCGCTCGATCACCTCCCAGTCGTAGTGCATCGGCACCAGCTTCGCGGCGTACCACTCATCGCTCTGCTCGGGGACCACCCAGCCGCTGTTCTCCCAGTTGCCGAGGTCGAAGACGTACCGTGCCACCGAGCCGGAGGTGGCCGCCGTCGTCTCTATCCCGTGCAGTCCTGCGGCGCGGACTGTTTCGTTGTCGCCGGGCAGGGGGCGGCCTGCGATGGCGGGGATGCCGGGCAGCAGCGCGGTGAAGCGGCACTGGTGCAGGCGTCCCCAGGTCCAGTCCTCGATGTCTGGGCCGATCTCCTTGTCCAGGCGCTCCGCTGTCTGGTCCAGGGCGTGCCCGACGGCGTCCGACCACGTCCCGAAGATGGTCTCGTCGCCGGTGCGGGCTCCTGCCAGCAGTGCCTGGAACGACAGCCACAGTGTGCCGGTGCGCTGCTGGTGGGTCAGCAGCTGTGCGTGCGAATTGCCCGACTCCGGCAGCGGTACGGTCGACAGCAGCTCGCGGCGCGCCTCGGTGTACACCGTTGCGGCGATGGAGCCCAGGCCCATGGTGCCGTCCCAGGTGCGCAGGATCTCGAGGAGCTGTGCGCGGCGGCTGCCCTCCGCCGACTTCACATGCTCTAGTGAGGCCACGAAGTCGCGCGCGGTCAGTGATGCTACGTCGCCGTGGATGCGCTCCATCGCCGTGCGGTCCAGGGCGACGCCGGCTGCGATGCCCTCGCGCAGCAGCTGCAAGATCCGTGTGGCGCGGGCAGGGCCGGCGAAGTCGTGCGCGACGTACGGTGTGGTGGAGGCGGTGGGCCTGTTGTTCGCCGAGACCAGGAGTCCTTCCTGCGGGTCGCGGGCGGCCGGCATGTCGTCGAAGGGTACCCAGCCCTGCCAGGCGTACTCCGGCTCCCAGCCCGGTACCGCGGCCCACGAATTCGCCTCGTCGCGGTGGGGCACGCGTCCGCGCAGCCGGTAGCCGATGGCGCCGTGCACGTCGGCCATCATCAGGTGGTCCACCGGGACCGCCCAGCCGCGCATCACGTCGTCGAGTTCTGCCACCGAGCGCGTCGTCAGCATCGGCAGCAGGCAGTCCAGCGTGCGGTCGGCCTCGGCGAGTCCGGTCCAGCGCAGCGCGAGCCCGGTGTTGGCGGCGGAGTCCTGTACCACCACGCCGCCGCGCGGGCTGCTGTGCACGGTGATCCGCACCGGCTCGGTGTCCCGCACCGAGATGACCTCGGTGCGCGCCTCCAGCCGGTCCAGGTTCTCCACGAACAGGTCCTGGTCGTCCGCCATCCCGTGCGTGATGCCCCACGCCACATGGGCGTTGTGCCCGAAGTGCGGGAAGCCGGGCACGCCGGGGAACGACAGCCCGATCGCGTCGAAGGCCTCGCAGGACACGTGGTTCTGCCAGTACGGACCCGGCGTCTCGAACGGCCGGTGCGGATCCCCGGCCAGTAGCGGAAGCCCGGAGGCGGTGTGCGCCCCGGAGACCACCCAGTTGTTGCTCCCCGCCGCCGGGTCCGCGGCCGCCGCGACGGTCTCCACCTCCGCGAGCCCGTTGAGCCACGCGCGGACCTTCTCCCCGTGCCCCTCCGGCGGTCCCTCGGTGTCCACCCGGTGCACCGCCCCGGTCGGCACGACCATCAGCTCGTCCCGGGCATTGGCGCGCACCCGCCATACCACCTCCGCGGGCGCCACAGGGAGCAACGCGGTCCGAAACAGCTTGTGCGCCATGCTTCCCATGCCGACGTGCCGCCCGAGGTAGACCGCGACGCTGTGCCACGGCTCCCACACCGCCGGCGGCTCCGGCAGGTCGCAGTCCGCGAGGCTTTCCGGCAGCGCGGCGTTCACTCCCTCGGCGTAGGCGACGAACACCGCCTTGGTTTCCTGCGCCAGCGCCTCATAGGAAAGGCGGGCCGCCGCCGCCAGGCCGACCCGCCGGGAGAACGTGTCGTCGGTGACCGCCCGCGATCCGACGACCTCCGACCACGTCCCCAAGGCTTTCCGCCGGACGTACTCCATCTGCAGCCCCCGGTCCAGAGCGGCGATGTGGCCCTGGGCGCGGAACGCCCCTTCGACCGACGCCGCGCGGGCGTGGGGGATGCCGTGTTGATCGCGAAAAGCCTCCATGGTCTGCCATTCTGCATGGCCGCGTGGCGATCGGCAGCAGGGTCTACTCCCAAACGACCTTCAGACCGTCACGCCGCCCAGCCCGCTCCAGCGTCCGCGTCACAGCCTCTTGCAGGGCCCTGAGCTGCTCCTCGTCGTCGGCGGTGACGTGCAGCACGAGGGCTGTCGGACTGGCCGTCAGATCGCAGCGGGCACTCCCGCGGGTTATCCGTCCGGTGGAGTCGGACGTGGCCTCGACGCTCGGACCGCGGTGCGCGGCGTGACCGATGCCGATGCCGACGTGCCGCATGCGCGAGGCGTGCGAACACAACTGTTGCAGGTAGCGCGATGCGCGATCTGTGGGGACGTGTCCCTCGGCGGTGGGCATATTCAGGATTCCTCTCGATTGCTGACACAGGTGACCATCCAGGCGGCGATCCCGTCCGGCGCGAGATTCGAGATGCTCCGCGTCTCGCGTACCTCCTCCACGGTCCAGCCGCGGGCGTCGGAGAACGCCTCGTCGATATCGGCGCGCGAGACCTTGTGCGGTGGGTTGGGCGGCCCGACGTGCCGGTCGCTGTAGCAGAGGACGTGCAACCGCCCGCCGGGACGCACTACCGAACGCAGTCCGGCGACGTAGTCCCGCCGCGCCTCCCCCTCGAAGGCGTGGAACACCAGCGAGTCCAAGACGGTGTCGAACGCCTCGCCGAAATCAGCCAACTGCCGCACGTCGTAGCGGACGAACCGCGCCCTGGCGCCCAGATCACGATCCCGCGCCAGCCCCACGGCACGCCGCAAAGCCTCGGCGTCCCGATCGACACCGGTCACGCTCAGTCCCGACGCCGCGATGAGCAGCGCGTTCTCCCCGAACCCACACCCCAGGTCCAACACCTCGCCGGTGAAAGCACCGGCTTCGACCAGTTCGCGAACCGCGGGCTGCGGGGCTCGCACATCCCACGGTGAGTGATGCGTCATGGACCCAGTTTTTCGATACAGTGTGTCTCTGTCAACAACACATCGTCTCGATCGCCGACAGGGTGGCTACCATGGAGCACGTGCCCAAGATCTGGAGCGACACCCTCGCCGACCACCGCGACTCCGTCCGGGAGGCCATCATCGAAGCCGCCGCGGCGCAGGTCGCCGAGCACGGCCTGACCGGCGTCAGCATGTCCGGCATCGCTCAGGCCGGCGGCATCGGGCGCGCCACGCTCTACAAGTACTTCCCGGACGTCGCCTCGATCCTGGCCGCCTGGCACGACCGGCAGATCGTCGCGCACATGGCAGAGCTGATGGCGGCGGCGGCCCGCGCCGAGGAGGCGGACCGCCTCGAAGTGGTTCTCAGCGCCTACGCGCGCGGCAGCCGCCGCGATCGCGAGGGCCACCACGGCGCCGCGATCGCGGCAGCCCTGCACGCCTCACCCCAAGTGCACCAAGCCCGCCACGCCCTGGAGCACTACATCAGTACCCTGATCGCCGAGGCCGCCGAGCGCGGCGAGGTGCGCACCGACGTACCGGCCGGCGAACTCGCGGTGTTCTGCGTGAACGCGCTGAACGGCGCCGGCCAGCTCTCGAAGCCGGCGGTCGAGCGGTTGGTGGCCGTCACGCTCGCGGGGCTGCGCCCCTAAGCTGGCGCCGTGAACAGCGCTGTGAACGACGCCGCGAATGAGACCTTCGACGATGAGGACGAGCCGATCGCCCACGTCGCCACCTGCCCCGTGACCCCGGCAGTCGCCGACCGGCTCCTCGCCGTGGCCCGACTCGCGATCGCAGACCTCGAGGAGTGGGAGACGCCGTTGCTGGACCTCGGATTCCTCGATGACGACCTGGAAGTCGACGACGCGCTGGCGCGCACCCCCGAGGGCCACCTCGTCTACGCCGAGGACTTCCTGTCGATGCCCTTCGCCTACTCCTACTACGTGGGAGGCGAGCTGAACCCGGAGGACTTCTGGGGCACGTTGCCGGGCTGGAGCAGCCGAACCCACGTGGGGCAGACAGCCCTCGACGCCTTGATCGAGGCTGCGGTCCACGCCTTCACCGCCGCTGTCGGCGCCGCACCGACGGTGGACGTCAAAGGCGCCAAGGGCAGGCGCTACATCGCTTGGTCGGTCGGAAAGGACAACACCCAACTCGCCGTCGCGCAGGCTCCGGAACCGTTCTCCTATTCGCAGGACGACCACGTCGCCGTGTTCATCGGCGACATCACCCCCGAGCTCATCATTCCGACATAGCCCCACAGCCGCGCGGCGCCCTCCAACAGCGCCGCCGAACGCTCGTCGAGCGACCGGCGGCGCTCAGCCAGCGCTTCCAGCAGCGCCTCCGAGCCGCCGGTGCGGCGCAGACCGTCGATGATCGGCCGGATGCGGTCGAACATGTAGGAGCTCTCGCGCAGGGTCTGGATGATGCGGGCATCGCGCACGTCCCGCGCGCCGTAGAGGCGGTATCCGGTCCCTGATTCGCGCGACGGAGCGAGCAGACCCGCAGCCTCCCACACCCGCAGCGCCGACGTCCGCACGCCCAAAAGCCGTGCCAGCGCCCCGACCCTGAGCCCGTCCGGGGCGTCGGTCGCAGGCTCCTGATTCACGACCGCAGACAACGTGCGCTCGATCTCCAGCAACGACGCGCGGCCCTGGTGCAACGCCGCGTGCGCCGCGTCCACAAGCTCCAGTGCCTCCTTCGTCCGGTCCTCGCCGACCGCCGCCACGATCGCCCGCGCCGCCTGCGCGCCCAGCCCTGGGACCAGAGCCGTGTAGGCAAGGAGCGCAGCCAAATGCCTTTCGTCGTAACGCCGATACCCCGACTCGCTCCGCTCCGCCTCGGGAAGCGCGCCAGCGGCTTCCAAGTTCCGGACTTGCTGCGTCGACACGCCTGCGGTACGAGCCAGATCCACCGGACGCACAGCGAACGCTCCCTTCAAGCAAGGCCTTCAACCCCGGAGTTTAAACTTTCGCCCTCACTCTCGCTGGCAGCCGCGCAAAAGTATCAACTAGGAGTTCAAAGATAAACTTTAATCATGCAAAACGTGACGGAATGGATCGAGGTCCGAGGAGCCCGGGAACACAACCTGCGGGCCGTCGACGTGGCGGTCCCGAAACGCGCCCTGACCGCCGTGACCGGGGTGTCCGGCTCGGGGAAGTCGTCGCTGGTGTTCGACACGATCGCGGTCGAGGCCAGACGCCAGCTCAATGAGACACTGCCCGCCTTCGTCCGCGGCTTCCTGCCGGCGCTGTCCCGGCCGGCCGTGGACGCCGTGGAACACCTGCCGGCGGTCATCACCGTGGACCAGCGGCGGCTGCGCGGCGGCGCGCGCTCCACGGTCGGCACCATCACCGACATCGCGCCGCTGCTGCGCCTGCTGTTCAGCCGCGCCGGGCAGCCGTCGGTGCCGCACGTGGACGCCTTCTCCTTCAACATGCCGGCCGGGATGTGCCCGGGGTGCGAAGGGATCGGCGAGGCGACGGTCGTGGACCTGGACGTCTTCCTCGACCGCTCGCGCTCGCTGCAGGATGGGGCGCTGCGCTGCGAGGTCTTCGCCGTCGGCAGCCGGAACTGGCAGATCCTCGCCGGATCCGGACGCCTCGACCCGCGGCGCCCGGTCGCCGAGTACACCGAGACCGAACTGCACGACCTGCTCTACGCCGACGACGGCATGGTGGCGATGGAGTTCCAGGGCCAGGGTTACAACGCCTCCTACGAGGGCGCGGTCACCAAGTTCCGTCGGCTCTACCTGGACCAGGACCCTGAGATGCGCAGCGGTCGGACGCGCAAACTGGTCGCCGCGTACACGACCACCGCCTGCTGCCCCGACTGCGGGGGCACCCGGCTCTCGCCGCTGGCGCTGTCCAGCCGCATCAACGGCTCCACGATCGCGGACCTATCGGCCATGCCCGCCTCGGATCTGGTGAAGGTGCTGGAGACGATGGCCGATCCGGCGATCGCCCCGCTGCTGAACGCGCTGTGGGCGCGGCTGGAGGACCTGGTCGGCATCGGGCTGGGCTACCTGAGCCTGGACCGGCGCACCGCGAGCCTGTCCGGTGGGGAGGCACAGCGCGTGAAACTGGTGCGGCAGTTGGCTTCCAGCCTCAACGACCTGTTGTACGTGTTCGACGAACCGAGCATCGGGATGCACCCGCGCGACGTCTCGCGCATGACCGATCTGCTGCGGGCGTTGCGGGACAAGGGGAACAGCGTCCTTGTCGTCGAACACGACCGGGATGTCATCGTGGCGGCGGACCACGTCATCGACCTCGGACCCGGCGCCGGGACCGCGGGCGGTGAGATCGGCTACACCGGCGACGTCGCCGGGCTGCGCGGATCGGCGACGCTGACCGGGCGGTTCCTCGACGAACCGGTCCGGCTCAAGGCCTCGGTCCGCGCCGCCACCGGCAAGCTCCCGGTCGTCGACGCCAGGGCGCACAACCTGACCGGCTTCGACATCGACGTCCCCACCGGCGTGCTGACCGTGCTCACCGGCGTGGCCGGCTCCGGCAAATCCTCGCTGGCCCACAACGTCCTGCGGGTCCAGCACCCGATGGTGATCGCCGTCGACCAGGCGCCGCCGGGAGCCAACCGGCGCTCGACCGTCGCCACCTACACCGGCGTGCAGGACCCGATCCGCAAGGCCTTCGCCCGCGCCAACGGCGTCGATCCGGCGCTGTTCAGCGCGAACTCGGCCGGGGCGTGTCCGGAGTGCGCCGGGCTCGGCGTGATCGAGCAGGACCTCGCCTACCTGGACACGGTCACCACGACGTGCGCGGCGTGCCACGGCCGGCGCTTCACCGAAGAAGTGCTGCGCTACCGGCTGCGCGGCCGGTCGATCGGCGACGTGCTGGAGACCACGGTCGCCGAGGCCGCCGAGTTCTTCGCCGCCGACCGCCGGGTCTCCCCGGTCCTCGGCACGCTGGCCACCGTCGGACTGGACTACCTGCGCCTCGGGCAGCCGCTCACCACGCTGTCCGGCGGCGAGAGCCAGCGCCTGAAACTGGCCGGGCACCTCTCCGAGCCCGGCGGTGTCTACGTCCTCGACGAACCGACCACCGGCCTGCACATGAGCGACGTGCGACGCCTGCTGGCGGCCCTGGACCGGCTGATCGACGAGCACGGCGCCACGATCGTCGTGATCGAGCACAACCTCGACCTGGTGGCGCACGCCGACTGGCTGATCGACCTCGGACCCGAGGCAGGCAGCGACGGCGGCCGGGTGCTGTACGAGGGCCCGCCCGCCGGCTTGCTGCACGCCCGGGGATCGCACACGGGGGAGTACCTGCGGCGCGCGGTGGAGGCGGCCGGCGTGGAGGCTGGCGGCGTCGAAGCGGCTGGCGTGGAAGAAGCCGGTGTGGCGGAAACCGCTATCGACAGCGCGAGCGCCGTGAAGGCCGCCCGGTGACCCCCGAATTCCTCACCACCGTGGCCGAATCCGCCGGCCGCGTCGCCGACACCCTCCAGTCCCTGCCCTTCCGCGCCGACCGTCCCTACGATCCGCGCCCGGTTGCGACCGTCGCCGCCGAGGAGTTGGCTGTGTTGTGGGGCGTGGTCGCCGCACTAGGCCGTCCGCTGGTCGTCGACACCCCGACCAAGGCCGAACCGCTCGGCGTGGATCTCGCGGGGCTGATGAGCTTCCTGCAACTGGTCGCGGTCCTCTATCACGGGCTGGAGACGGTGCCGCCGGTCCTGACCGTGAGTGCGGGCCGGAACCTCTCGGCGACGCACCTCATCGCGCGCCGCGTCCGCGACCGGGCGCGCAAGGAGGCGATCGGCAGCTCGGCGGGATCATAGACTTGCGTTCTTGCCCGGGCTTTCCGGGCGGCTAAGGAGGACTGATATGGCTAAGCGCGGTAACAAGCGGCGGGGTCGCAAGAAGAAGGGCGCGAACCACGGCAAGCGCCCCAACGCCTGATCGGCGTCCCAGGTCCCGCTCCGAGCCTCGGCTCTGGGCGGGACCTTGTCGTTGCTGGGGCTCCGGCGGGCTGTTTGATACGCATCTCATACCTTCAGCAGCTCATGTATTATGAGTTCCGTATCAACGAGCGATCCGAACCCGACGGAGACCCGCTATGAGCACCGACCCGGCCACGAGCACCGCCGGCCGCATCGACTTCACCTTGATGTACATCACCCACGACGCCTTCCGCCGCGACCTGTCCCGGCTGCGCCGTGCCGCCGCCGAGGGCCGCACCGACAGTGTCGGCGTCCATGACGGCTGGGAGAACTTCAAGCGCCAGCTACACGTCCACCACACCGCCGAGGACGAGGCGCTGTGGCCGCGCGTCGAAGCCGCCGGCGCCGCGCGCCCCGACACCGCCGAGATCCTCGCCGCCATGGCCGCCGAGCACGCGCGTCTGGACCCGCTGCTGGAAGCCGTGGATGTCGCCATGGAGGAGCGCAGAGACTCCGAAGACCTGGCCGGAGCAGTGGCGTTCCTGGAGGCGGCGCTCAACGACCACATGAAGCACGAAGAGCAAGCCGCGCTCCCGCTGATTCAGGAAGTCCTGACTCCCAAGGACTGGGCCGCCTTCAGCCGCGCGATCGCCCGCAAGCAGAAGCTGTCCGGCGCCGCCGCCTACGTCCCGTGGGTCATCGACGGCGCCGACGACGCGCAGCGTGCGGCGTTCTTCACCGCTATGCCCGCCCCTGTCAAGGTACTGAATCGCATGTTCTGGAGCTCGCGGTATCACAAGCGCCATCCGTGGGTGTGAGGACACCTCGTTCGCGCGCGGTGATCGACATCTCTTTGACGCCTGCCCCGCACGGCCCTACGCTGCCCAAGCAAGGCACTGGGACAGGAAGCCGGTGGGAATCCGGCACGGTCGCGCCACTGTGAAACCCCAACCTCGGCAGGCAGCCGAGGCCGGGGGTAAGTCAGACCCTCCCCAGTCGACCCGCTCCATCGATCAGGGACGCTGGATCCCGAAGGAGGGCTCACTGTGAGCACCATGCCTGTCACCCCTGCCTCCACCTCCATTCCCACCCCGCTGGTGGTCTCGGCCGCCAAGGCGCGGCTGTGGATGGGCGGCGCGCTGCTGTTCGGCCTGCTGGCGTACTACTTCATCGGCGTCGATCAGGGCGCGGTGTCGGTGTTCGGCAGCGACCTGCACGTCCACGAGTTCGTGCACGACGCCCGCCACCTGCTCGGGTTCCCCTGCCACTGACACCGGCGGAGGATCAGAGCACTGATGGAAAGACGCCTCATCACGCGCGGCCTCGTGGCCGGCGCGCTGGCCGGCCTGGTCGCGTTCTGCTTCTCGCGGATCTTCGCCGAGCCGGCCATCACCAAAGCGATCGCCTACGAGAGCGGTCGCGACGCGGCGCAGGCGGCCCTGAACCGGGCCGCCGGCCTGCCGGTGGAAGCCGCCGGGCCGGACCTGTTCAGCCGCACCGTGCAGAGCAACCTCGGCATCGGCGTCGGTCTGATCGGCTTCGGCGCGGCGATGGGAGCCATCTACGCGGTGGTGTACCTGCTGTGCCTGGGCCGGGTCGGCAAGATCCAGCCGAAGGTGCTGGCCCTGCTGGTCGCCGGCGCCGGACTGGCCGGGATCTACCTGGTGCCGTACCTGAAGTACCCGGCCAACCCGCCGGCGATCGGCCACCCCGAGACGATCAAACCGCGCACCGGGCTGTACCTGACCATGGTGATCTGCTCGGTGGCGTTCATGCTCGCCGCGATCTGGCTCGGCCGCCGTCTGGCTCCGCGCTTCGGGAACTGGAACGCCTCGCTGCTGGGCGCGCTCGGCTTCGCCGTCGCGATCGGCATCGTGATGGTGATCCTGCCCTCCCTCGGCGAGCTGTCGGCGAACGTGCACCTGTCCGGTCACCACGCCACGGAGACACCCCTGCCGCTCGCGGATGCCAAGGGGAACATCGTTTACCCCGGCTTCCCGGCCGACGCCCTGTTCTCCTTCCGCTTCTACTCAATCTGCAACCAGGTCATCTTGTGGGGCGCGCTCGCTCTGGTCTTCGGACCGCTCGCCGAGCGCGTGCTGCGGCCGGCGATGCAGCCTGCCGAGGCCGCCGGGGGCGCCGGCGTCGCCCCGGCGGCGGTGTGACGGCTGCCGGCGACGGCGTGACGGCCCTGGCGCCGGTGAGCGACGAGCTCGCCGCGCTGGGGCCGTTTTTCGCGGTGGAGTTCCACGAGGCGGGAAGCCTCGCCTCGCCGTGGCAGCAGATGAGCTCCCTGACTGACTTCCCCTGCTCTCCCGACGTTCCCGACGTCCCCGACCTCCTCGACGCTCTGGCGGAGCGGGTAGCAGCAGTCCGCGCCTTTCTCGCCAGCGGCACGGCGCAAAAGACGTCGGCGGTGGAGCTGCGGGTCGCGGCGTCGGTCGTGCATTTGGGACTCGTCGCGCGTGTGCTCTCGCCGTTGCTCGCGCTGGCGGTGCTTCACCAACGCTACGGCTCCGTCCACGCCGCGGATCTGAGATGGCAGCCGACGCTCGGCAGCATGTTCCCGCTGTCGGTCCGGGCATCGGCGCTCGCCGCTGACGGCGCGACGTTCGCGGACGGCGTGCTGGCGGCAGGCGTGGTCGGCGAGTTCGGTACGGCGATCGCGCGCTTCGGCGTCAACGAGCACATCGTGCGTGGCAACGTCGCCTCAGCCCTGGCCGGCGCGGGCAAGACTCTCGCTGCTGCCCGACCTGATCTGCGTGCTGATATCCAAGCTCTGATAGATGAGCTTCTGGCGGGACCCGAGCTGGCTGGATCGGGAGGCTTCCAGCCCGACGGCGCCTTCCGCCGCCGCAGCTGCTGCCTCATCTACCGCGCCGCCCCGACCCCGACTCCTACCGGCAACCGCGACGGCGCGCTGTGTGGCGACTGCGTCCTGGCGCCGGAGCATGGTCCAATGGAGATCTAGACCGAAGCAGGACGAGGAGCGGGACCATGCGCATCGCGGTGTCGGCGGACGAGGTGGCCGGAGTGGCTGCGCAGATCGGTCCGGAACTGGAGCGCCGAGGTCACACGGTGCTCCTGTTCGGAGCCCTGGTACCTGGCGAGCGCGCCGATTGGGCCTGGTCCGCGGAGGCCGCCGCGCGAGCCGTCGCCGAAGGCCGCGCGGACCAGGCGGTCGTGGCGTGCTGGACCGGTGCCGGGGCGTCGATCGCCGCGAACAAGGTGGACGGCGTCCGGGCGGCGCTGTGCACCGACGCCGTGATGGCCGACGGAGCGCGCAAGTGGGCCGACGCCAACGCCCTCGCCCTGAGCCTGCGCCTCACCTCCCAGCCGCTGCTGATGGAGATGCTGGACGCCTGGTTCGCCGGCGCGCCGAGCCCCGATCCGGTGGACGCGGCGAACGTGGCGCACGTCGCCGAGATCTGACGCCACGTCGTCAGGCTGCGGAGCCCGCGCCATAGCATGAGGCATGAAGATCGACCGGCTGTCCCAGAGCGCGGGTGTCCCGCAGCACCCCTTTCCGTTCGACCCGGCCTACGGCCTGGACCTCGACGGTCTGCTGAAGGTCGCGGCGCCGGACACCGTGCCGGCTGACTTCGCCGAGTTCTGGCAGGACATGTACCGCCGCGCGCTCGCGACTCCGGTCGATCCCCGGCTCGGCGCCAAGGCCGGGAGCACCGCCGCCGGTCTCGACGTCTTCGAGGTCTCCTTCACCTCGCTCGGCGGCATCCGGATCGGCGGATGGATCGTCGTCCCGCCCGATGGCGTCGTCGAGCGCGGGTTCGTCGTCGGCCACGGCTACGGCGGCCGCGACGAACCGGCTCCGGAGCTGCCCGCTACCGACGCGGCCGGAATCTATTTCGTGGCACGGGGATTGCCGACGAAGAGCCTGCTTTCCGGCGTCCCGTCCGAGGCGCCCGGACACGTATTGCAGGGCATTGAGTCGCGGGCGGACTACATCATCGGCGGCTGTGTCGCCGACCTCTGGTGTGCGGCGACGGCGCTGACCGAGCTGTTTCCCGCGACCGCACGCCGCCTCGATTACACCGGCGTCAGCTTCGGTGGCGGGACCGGGGCGCTCGCACTCCCGTGGGATGCGCGGTTCACGGCGGCGCAGCTGATGGTCCCGACCTTCGGCAACCACCGGCTGCGCGTGACGCTGGAATGCGTCGGCAGCGGCGCGTCGGTGCGGGAGCGCTACCAGCACGACCCGCGGATCCTCGACGTGCTCGCCTACTTCGACGCCGCGACCGCCGCACGCCACGTACAGATCCCGGTCCAGGCGGTGCCCGCGCTGTTCGACCCCGCAGTACCGCCGCCCGGCCAGTTCGCCGTCGTGAACGCCCTGGCCGGGCCGGTCGAGACACAGGTGGCGACCGCCGGGCACTTCACGGACTATCCCGAGTACGAGCAGGAGATGCTGGAACTCGGACGCGCCACCAAGCAGTTCTTCGCCGAGTAGAAGCGGCGCTCATGATGGCCTCGCAGGGGGCGCAGTTCGGTGGAGGGTGGCTGGGTTGCGCTGGCGGCTGGCGGTCTTCGTTGTTTATGACACGACGCGCAGTCGCCGCCGGAGGCCCTGCTTCTGACTTTGACTTCAGGTACCCACCAAACGCGGCAGACGCCCGCCAGGCCAACGCGTGGGCAGTGACTCGGACCGGCGCGTGGTCGTGTCGCTCCACCACCGCCGGCCGCCAACGCGACCCGGACACGCTCCATCGAACTGCGCCCCCTGCGAGGCCATCAGACCATGCTCGAAGACGTAAAAAGCTTCTGAAAACCAACAAACCAACCGCACCAGCCGCCCACACCATCCACACATCAGTCAGGGGCGCCGCAAAAGCCACCCTCAGTCGCGCGGCTGGACCGGGCGCATCGGCCTCGGCGCGCCCGGGGCCCCGCCGGGCTTGGAGGTGTTGCCGGGCACTCCGACGCAGGTGAAGATCAGGCCGTCCGGCGCTTCGGGGTCGCCGAGCAGTGCGGGGATCTCGGAGTCCAGGAACGTCATGCCGGTGGCGCCGGCGCCGAGTGCGTAGGCGGCGAGATGCAGGCGGCCCTCGACGAGACCGGCGGCGAGTTGGGCGTCGCGGTATTCGCGCTCGGACAGTTTGGTGATGTCGGTCGCGGCGATGACGACGAACGCCGCGTCCCGGCCGAGTGCCTGATCCAGGCAGACGCGGTACAGCTCCGCGCGCATCTCTTCAGGGCTCTGAGACCGGATCGGCTGGTCCAGGTCCGGCCAGCGGTACAAGCCTGAAGGCAAGCCGGTCACGTCGTGGACGGCGACCCAGTGGGGGACAGCGATCCCGCGCATCGCAACGGTCATGCACGTACGCAGCGTCTCCAGCGGCAGACCACGGCTGGGATCCATGCGGCGTTGGGAGCCGCGCTTGCTGATGACCTCATCGAGCGTCGGGGACTGGGCCGCTTCGGGTGTCGCCAGTGCGGCAGGCGTCGCCGCGCCGAAGTCCCACGGCTCGCCGAGACGATCGGTGTCGCCGGCATGCTGAGCAGCGGTGATCAATGGGAACTCCACGGCTGCGGCATCGGTGAGCCCTGCGACAGTCGCACCCGTCGCGGTGATCGAGGGCGCACCGTCGCCGAGGCTCACCACGGCCAGCGGCCACTCGTGGACACCATCGGCGCCTACGAGCTCTGACACACCCGCGTCGGGGAACTCGCTGAACAGCCGCGGGGCGAGATCGGCAGAGTCGGCGAGCGCGAGGACCTGCGAGAGCATCGTGCCGGCGTCCCAGTAGATGTGCCGGAATCCGCGCTCGGAGTAGCGCCAGCCGGTGCGCCACGGAATGCCGGTCACGACGAGCGTCGGCGCGCCATCGGGCTCCGCGGGCGGCGGACCGACGCGGACGAGAGCGTGCTCCACGGCGTCGTACCAATGCACCCCCGCAGGCAGATTCGAGCCGACGAGCGCCGGGATCGCCACGTAGATCTCCAGCGGGAAGCGATTGCCGGCCGAGCCCGCGGCGCGGTAGAGCTGGATTCCGTAGTCGCGCTCGACGGTTCGGACGACGCCCGCCGACAGGAAGAGCACACGGCTGAGCCCGGCCAGGTCGATCGTCGAGGTCTTATTCGCGCCCGCCGCCGATCCTGTCGGCGCCACCCCGGCGAGTACCGCCAGCGCAGTCGCGCGACCGACCGGCAGCTCTCGGGGCAGCGCCGTCCGTGGCAGATCCGCCGCGTAGGTCTTCACCGCGGGCGTGCGCCGCTGCGGATCGCAGGACACCACATCCTGCCGTATCCGCGGATCGTCCAGCGGCACGTCCCAGGGCCGCTCGGGAATGTACGAGGTCAGCCGGTGCAGGGTCCTGACAGGTGATGCGCTCTCGTCGCGTTCCATCCTCGATGTATACCGACCGCCCTCACCACTTACTCCCCGCCAAAGCCTCCGCCAGCTGCGGCAGCACCACGTCGATCTGCGCCAGCGCCCCGATGTGGTCGTGCCCGGCCACCTCGATCACCTCGAACCCGAGGTCGCGCAGCTCCGGTTCGTCCGCGTGGTTGTGGCGGCCGATCGCGGTGCCGCCGGCGGGGTCGAACGCGCGGCACTCCGGCTCGCAGTCCTGGCTGCCGTGCCACAGGATCTTCGGTCCGGGCAGCGCGGCCAGCGCGGCGCGGTCGTCGCGGGCGTCGCGCGCGGCCCACTGGCGGAACATCAAGTGCCCCATGTGGTGGTCCCCGGCCTTGTCCGGCAGGCCCGCCTGGACCAGCGCGGCGCGCGCGCCCTCCTCGAAGCCGAGCCAGTAGTCGAAGTCCGCCAGCAGCGGGAAGCCGCCGACCAGCAGTCCGCGCGTGCGGTCGCTGAGCGGAGCCAGGAAGCCGGCCAGGGCTGCCATCCCGGAGTAGCCGGCCAGCACGAAGCCGTCGAGCCCGGCGGCGTCGGCGACCGCGTGCAGGTCCGCGACCTCCATCTGGGTCGGGTACTCGGTGAAGTCAGGGCCCTGCCACGTACCTCCCGCACCCGGCTCGTCCTCGACCTCGCCGACGACCCGCCGCGGCTTGTAGCGCACCACCCGATAGGTCTCGGCCAGCGCCGTCCCCAGCGCCGCGAACTCGCCGCGGTGCCGGACCGGGAAGACGATCCCGGCGGCGTCCCAGGGGCCGACCGCGTCGTACCACAAGGTGTAGCCGTCACTCGTCTCGATCAGCGCCATCGCGGCCTCCCGGAATCCCCGCCCCGCCCTCGCTCCCCGCCCGGCCGGGGCGAAGTGCTCATCCCTGTTTCATACCACTGCGAGGCCAGGCATACGGAGGCAGTATCTGAGAAACATCCGGGCTGGCGGATATTCGCTGGCGCCGATTACTACGGAACAGTATTATCCGATTCCGTGAAGACCGTATCCGAACCATCTGCGGGCTCGGCCCTCCTCGCCCTGCAACGCGCGACCCACGCGACACTTCAGACACTCGCGTCCGAACTGGTGGACCTGGACCTCACGCCGTCGGAGACCAACGCCCTGGCCAACCTCGCCGACGGTCGCGGCCGCACCGTCTCCGAACTCGGCGCGGCGATCGGGACCAAGCCGACCACGCTGACCGGTGTCCTGGACCGCCTGGAGCGGCGCGGCCAGATCACCCGCGGCGTGCGCTCCGGCGACCGTCGCTCGGTGCTGATCGAGCTGACGCCCTCGGGGCAGAGCACCGCCGACGCCATCAGCGCCACGATCGCAGGGCTCGAACAGCGAGCCCTGGCGGATCTGGGTCCTGAGAAGGTCGCGGCGTTCCACGAAGTCCTGCGCGCCCTGACGGAGGCCTCGCGATGACATTCCAGACACTGTTCGCCGAAGTCACCGCCGGAGACCAGCGCTTCGGCCACCGGCAGCACGTCCACCTGACCTGGCTCGCCGTCCGGCACTACGGCATCGAGGAGGCCGTCAGCGTGGTGAGCGACGGCATACGCCAGACCGCCCGCTATGCCGGAGCGCCGCAGAAGTACCACGCGACCGTCAGCCGCGCGTGGGTCGAGGCGGTCGGCTACCACGTCGCCGAGCACCCGATCGACGACTTCGGCGGCTTCGCCGAGGCGAACCCCGCCTTGCTGGACAAGCGATTGCTGTCCCGTTTCTACTCCTCGGCGGTGCTGGCCTCGGCGGAGGCGCGCGGCGGTTGGGTGGAGCCGGACCGGGAGCCGTTCCCGTGGATGGTCGAGAGCTGAGACGCGCGCGAGCTCAGGAGTCCGAACCGTCCAGCCCGTCCAGCATCTCCCGGAGCTCGTCGGACTCCGGCGCCCCGACCTGCTCGAAAAGCTTCAACGCCTGGCTCCAGGCGCTGTGCGCCGCCGCAGTCTCCCCGCTTTCCCGCCGCACCTGGCCGATGCGCATCAGGACCCTGCCCCGGAACCGTATGTCGCCGAGGTCCTCGAACAACCGCAATGCCTTGTGATACGCGGCCAGGGCCTCGGGATACCGGCCGAGGCGGAACGACGCCAGCCCTACGGTGTCGTACGCGTGCGCCTCGCCGTTGCGGTCCCCGGCGCACCGGTCCAGCTCGATCGCCTCGGCGGCCAACAGCAGCGCCCCGGCGTGGTCGTCGCAGTGGGTCAGACTCCACGCGGCGGTGGACAGGGCCAGCGCGACGTCCGGTGCCCAGCCGCGGGCGCGGGCGTGCTCCAGCGCGCGGCGTGCGTGCTCGGCGGCTTCGGCGTGCCGGCCCTCCTTGTGGCACAGGTGGCCCATGTTGTGCTCGGACAGCCATGCCCCGCGCAGGTCGCCGAGTTCCTGCCACAGCGCCATCGACAGTTCCAGATGCCGCCGCGCCTCGTCGAAGGAGAGGATCTGGAGCAGGAAGCTGGAGGCGTCGGTGTGCGTGCGCGCCCGGGCTCGGGGGTCGCCGGTGCGGTCGGCGGCCTCGGCGCCCAGGAGGTGGAGTTCGGCCAGCGCGGGCCATTCGCCCCGGCGGTTCAGGTAGGTGCTGATAGCCCACGGCAGGCGGTGCGCGTACTCGTCGTCCTGCTCGCGCGAGGCCAAGGCGACCACCGCTGCGAGCACCTGGCGTTCCTCCTGGAACCACGCCGTGGCTGCGGCGACGTCGGCGAAGGACTCCGGGCGCACGTCGGGCACCGGAGCCGGCAGGCTCAGCGGTTCGCGCGTCGGGCGCAGCATACGGTCGGCCTCGATCGCCGAGCGCAGGCAATGGTCGTGGATGCGCACACGCGCGGCGGTGCGTACCTCGGGGGAGTCTTCGAGTGCTGTTTCGGCGGCGTAGGCACGGACCAGATCGTGGAACCGGAACCGGCCGGCGTGCCGGTGCAGCAGGCTGGCGCTCAGGAGTTCCTCGAGCGCCTGCTCGGTGCTCGAGGTGTCGGCGCTGCCCGCCAACGACACGGCCGCGGCCATGGCGATGTCAGGGCCCGGATGGATGCCGAGCAGTCGGAACAACGCCGCTGCCGATCGGCTCAACCGCTGATAGGACATCGAGAACACGGCACGCAGGCTCCCGCTGGCCTCCCCGACGTCCAGCGTCGACAGCGCGCCGCGGCGGTCGTGCAGCCGCTCGGTGAGCGCCGACCAGGACAGGTCCGGGTCCAGCTGAAGCCGGGCTGCCGCGATCGTCAGCGCCAGCGGCAATCCGGCGCATGCCGCAGCCAGCGCCTCGGCGGCGGCGGTGTCGGCCGGCTCGTCAGGGCGCGGCCGGATTCCCGAGCGCCGCGCGAGCAACTCCATCGAGCGGCCGTTGTCCAGCGGCGCCAGCAGGATCGGCCGCGCGCCGTCGGCGGCGACCAGCCCGGCGAGCCGGTTGCGGCTGGTCACCACGACCTGGCTGCCGGCCGTACCCGGAATCAGTGGTCTGATCTGCGCGGCGTCCCACGCGTCGTCCAGCACCAGGAGCAGCCGCCGGCCGGCGACGACCGTCCGGTACAGCGCCGTGCGCGCGTCGGGATCGGCGGGGATCTCCGAGGTGGCCAGACCCAGGGACTCCAGCAGGATCGAACACGCGGTGTGCGCGGTCATCGGCACGCTGTGCGGGTCGAAACCGTGCAGCCCGACGAACACCTGGCCGTCGGGGTAGCGCGGCGCGGCTTGGTGGGCCCAGTGCGTGGTCAGCGCGGTCTTGCCGACGCCGGCCAGGCCGCTGACGACCAGCACCTCGCCGGACGCCGCGGCCTCGTCCATCGCCGCCAGCTCCGCTTCCCGGCCGGTGAAGTGCCGGGCGGCCGGCGGGAGCTGTCGCGGTCCGCGGACTCGGATCCGCTCCGGTGAGGCCGCCGCCGATCCCGTTGCCGACGCTGCTGCTGCCGACGCCGCCGCCGACGCCGGGCGGTCCCCGCCGGAAGCCGCCAGCACGTCGTGATGCGCGCGAGCCAGATCCGGTCCCGGATCAATACCCAGATTCTCGCGGAGCACCTTGCGCGCCCGGTGGAACACGGCGAGGGCTTCGGCGCGTCTGCCCTGCGCGGCCAACGCCATCATCAGTTTCTCGGAGAAGCTCTCCCGCAGCGGCTCCTGCTCGGTCAGCCGCATCAGGGTACTGATGGCGCTGTCGCCGCGCCCCAGCCGCAGATCCGCTTCCACGGTCAGCTCGGTCAGCTGCACCCGCACCGCGTCCAGCGCGGCGGCGTCCTCCCGGTGCAGCCGCGGCACCGGCACGTCCTGGTACGGCGTCCCGCGCCACAGCCGCAGCCCGTCGGCGGCCAGGCCCTGCACCGCCGCCCAATCACCGCGCTCGGCCGCCGCGCGCGCCCGGGCGTGCAGATCCCCGGCGCGGGCGCAGTCGTACTCCTCGGCGTCGATCTCGATCACGTATCCCGGCGGCCGGGTGCCGATCCGCCGGCCGGCGTCCGGGCCCAGGACGCGCCGCAGCCGCGAGACGTACGCGGCCAGCGTGGTCCGCGCCGTGCCGGGATTCTGGCCGTCCCACAGGGTTTCGGCCAGTTCGTCGCGGGAGACGACCAGGTTCGCGCGCGAGAGCAGGATCGCCAGCACGCCGCGCTGCAAGGCGGCGGGGATGGCGATCGGATCGGTGTCCGAGGCGCGTACCACCATGGTCCCGAGTACGCCGAAGTACACGCGCGGAACGTATCAGAATTCATCTCTCTAAGTGATCTAGCCGCTTCGCGGCCACTCCCAGGACATCCGCCGCCGCCACGAAGCCGAAGCGCCGGGAGTCGACGCTGTGCGGGTTGTCGCCGCGCACGACCAGCCGCCCCGGCGGCACCACGGCCGCGCCGCCGGCGGCACGCCGCACATCCCGCGGGACGGGATCGCCCGGCACGGCCACGACCCGCTTCACGAGCCAGCGCAGCTCGGTGGCGCCGATCTGCGGCGGCGTCCGGAACACCACGACCGCCCTGCGCTCCGGCCGTTGCCCGCCGCGCCGCACGAGCAGCCGGTCGCCGTCCTGGTACGTCGGATTCATGCTCGCCCCGGCCACCACGACGACGGTGAACCTCCGCCGGGCGATCAGCGCCGCCGCGAGGGCCATCCCGGCAGCCGCGACGAGTGCCGCGTGTCCGGATCTGCTCATGACGCCGAACCGATCGCCGCATGGAACGGCTCCGGATCCGGCGTCGGCTCGGATCTCGGCTCGGACGGCGGCTCGGATGTCGGCGATGGCGATGGCGCTGACACCGGCTCCGGCGTGTCGCGGTATCCGGCGGCCTGAGTGAGGAACAGCCGCGCGTAGTCGGTCTGCGCCGCCATCAGCTCGGTATGGCCGCCCTGCTCGACCACGCGTCCCTCGCGCAGCACGACGATGAGGTCGGCGTCTCGCAGCGTGCTGAGGCGGTGCGAGATCAGCAGGCTGGTACGCCCCGCGCGATGCCGGCTCAGCGCCAGGTGCACCTCGTGCTCGGCCTCCGGATCCAGGCCGGAGCCGGGTTCGTCGAGGATCAGCAGGTCCGCGTCCCGGCGCATCAGCGAGCGGGCGATGGCGACCCGCTGCCACTGGCCGCCGGAGAGCGCGGTGCCGGCCTTCAACTCCGCGTCGCGGAACACGCGCGACAGGAAGGTGGCGTAGCCGTCGCGCAACCCGGCGAGCTTGGCGTCGATCCCGGCGTCCGCGGCCGCCTGCCGGATCGCCGCCAGGTCTCCGATCCGGTCCAGGTCGCCGAGACCGACGTTCTCCGCCGCGGTGGCGTCGTAGCGGCAGAAGTCTTGGAACGTGGCGCCGATCCGGCGGCGCAGCGAGGCGATGTCGAACTCTGCGACGTCCACGCCGTCCCACAGGATCTGGCCGCGCTCGGGGGCGTAGAAGCGGCACAACAGCTTCACCAGCGTGCTCTTGCCCGCGCCGTTGAGACCGACCAGTCCGACCGCCTGACCGGCGGGAATCAGAAGGTTGACTCCCCGCAGGACCCACGGTCCGTCGTCCTGGTAGCGGAACCAGACGTCGCGCAGTTCGACGCCGTGCCGCAGCGCCGGAGCCGGAGTCGTCCCGGACGGCAGGTCCGCCGGGGCGTCGACGAGGTCGCGCCAGCTGCGGAACAAGCGCAGGTACTGTCCGCTGGTCGAAGCCTGCGTGGTGATCGCCGACACCGCGCTCTGCACCCCGCCGACCGCCACCGTGAACAGCATGAACCCGCCGAGGGAGACGCGGCCGTCGGCGATCCCGTGGACCACGACGATCCCGGCGACAGCCGCGACCGCTGCCGTGAGCAAGCCCAGCAGACCCTGGACCCGGGCCGCATACGCCTCGACCGCCAGATCCGCGTCCGTCGTGGCGCGCAGCATCGCCAGCAGCCGGCCGTGGAAGAACCCGCCGAGCCCGAACAGCCGGACCTCTTTCGCCGAGGCGGCGTCGGTCAGCAACGCCTGGTAGAAGTACCGTTTGCGCGCCGTCTCCATCATCTTCTCGGTCGTCCCGGCGCGCCGCCGGGCCAGCTCGCGCTGCGCGAGGAAGGCCGGGACCGCCGCGAGCGCCAGAAAGCCGGCCATCGGCGGCCACAGCACCATCAGGGTTCCCAGATACCCCAGGATGACGATGGCGTTGCGGACGGTCTCGGTCAGCAGCTTGGTGATCGCGCCCGGCGCGCCTTGCGCTCCCTGCTCGGCAAGGCGCAGCCGGTCCTGGAAGACCGGGTCCTCGAAGGAGCGCAGACCGGCGATGGCGTTGACCCGCTCGTAGAGCTGGTCCTGCGTGCGCAACGTGATGGCGCGTTGGACGCGCCGGGATAGCTGAGTACTGACAAGCGTCAGGATCGTCATCGCCGCGGCGAGGGCGGCTCCGGCGGCGACCAGCCAGGACGCACGGCCGACGCGCACCGTGTGCCCCCGGGCCAGCTCGTCCAGCAGGAGCTTGCTGGTCCAGGCGGTCGTGGCCGGCAGCACCCCGAGGGCGAGCGTGACGGCCAGCGACGCCACCGAGGCCAGCGGCGCCGCGCGCCAACTCAGCGCCAGCGCGGCCGGGGCGGCCCGGGTACTCAATGGGCTGACACCGCACCGGCCGTCGCGAGGGCGCTCCAGGACCGTTCGGCGGCCAGGATCTGCTCGCCGTCGGTGCGCAGCAGCGTCGGGAAGCTGGTGATGCCGCCGAGCGAGGCGGCGATCGCGCCGCCGACCGCGGTCTGCACGACCGTGCCGAGACCGGACACCGACGCGGCGAGGTCGGCCGTGGTGGCCGGATCGTCGCCGCCGAAGACGAAGAACACGATGTCCTCCGGGGCGAAGCGGGTGTCGGTGCGCAGCGCCTCGATCTGTTGGGCGCAAGGCTCGCAGCCCACTAGGACGCAGGCGGCGAACTTCTTATCGGCGAGCAGCGGTGCGGCGTCGGCGCCGATCCGGGTTCCGGCGGCGGGCAGTGCGACGTTCGGCGGCGCCTGCCGCGACTCGGCCTCCCGCAGCCGCCGGATCACGGCGAACAGCATGATCAGGTTGACGGCGGTGAGCGGGACGAGGACGGCGACGACGGCGGTGAGCACGGCGAGCATGGTGGTCCTTAGGTTCCGGGGATCCTTATGAGTGCGACAGCAGGTAGCGCAGGTCGTCCCAGCGGGTCGCCAGCGCTCCGAGAGCGACCCCGGCTCCGGCCGCGCCGATGAGTCCGGCGGGCGCGGCGGCCGCGGTCGACGTCAGGGAACTGATGAGGCCGGTCAGCGCCACCGCGGCCAGGACGGCGTTGCGCACGACGTGCGAGCGGTCCATCGCGCCGGCGTCGGAGCCGAAGCACAGGCAGCGGATCGCCTCCCCGCGGCGCAGCGCCAGCGCCACGCCGGCGGCGAACACCGCGAGCAGGGCGAACGCCAGGGCGAAGCCGGCGACTGCCGCCTCAGCGAGGGGAGTGAGCAGCAGGACGGCTGCGACGGCTTCGGCAGCCGTCACCCCGACCGCCGCCGCGCGGCGCAGCCGGACCGGCAGAAGCCTGACATCGGCGAGCGACGCGGCGAAGGCGGAGAAGGCGGCGCGAGAGCGGACCTTGCCCACCACGGCCACCAGGAACACCGCCGCGAGCAGGCCGCGACAAGCCGGATCCACGTAGCTCACTGGTGCGGCCTCCTTGCGATGGTCGGGTGCGCGGACGGCACGGCAGGGCGGCGAAGTCGCCCCTGGTGCCGCCCGCGCGGGGGATTCAGCGCGGTCAGCAGGCGCCGACGTGCCGCCAGTTGGTCGGACAGACGCAGTTGCCGTTGCAGTCGAAGTAGGAGCCGGAGCACTCCCACCACCAGCCGCCGGAGCAGTGGCCGCCGCAGGACTGGCCGTGCTCGGGAACGCAGGCGCCCGCGGTCTCGGTGCGGAGTGCGCGGGACAGCAGCTTGTCGCCGAACGCGCTGATGAGCTTGGTCATGAAGGAGTCCTTCCATGAGGGAGTGAACTGGACATTGTCAGTGTTCTCACTCGCGCTGCGGAACCGCTGCGAAGTCACTGCGAACCCACTGCGAACCCACTGCGAACCCACTGCGAACCCACTGCGAACCCACTGCGATTGCGCTGCGAGTCCGCAGCGAATCGCTACGGCGGTCACGTCCTTCGGTGCCTCACGCCGTTGTCAGAGCCGCCAGCAGTTCGCCGTCGCCGACCGGGGCGCGCAGCATCAGCTCGTGGATCCGCCGCAGTCGCGGGCCGGGACTGGTGCCGTACTGCTCCCGCAGATACAGCTGCAAGGCGCGGTAGGCACCGAGAGCTTCGGCGTGCCGGTCGACGGCGTTCAGCGCGATCATCAGCTGACCGACCAACCGTTCCCGGCCCGGATGCAGGGCACTGAGTCGGCTCAGCTCGGGGATGGCGTGCTCGTGCCGTCCGGCGTGCAGATCGGCGCTGAGGCAGTGCTCCAGCGCGGTCATCCGCATCTCCTCCAGACGCAGCGCCTCGGCTTGCAGCAGGTAGGAGCGCAAACCGTCGAACGCCGGACCCCGCCACAGCGCCAGCGCGCTCTGCCACGTCGAGGCGGCGCAGCCGGGGGTGCCGCGCTCGGTCTGCGCCGAGGCTTGGTGAATCAGAGAACGGAAACGCTCGGCGTCGACGCAGCCCGGCGCGACGCGCAACAGATAGCCGCCGCCCGGGTCCGTGGCCAGCGTGCCGCTCTGGCCGCCGGCCGCGGCCAGGCGTTTGCGCAGGGACGAGACGAGCCCTTGGACCCGGGTGCGCGCACCGGTCGGCGGCGCGTCCTCCCAGAGCACCTCCACCAGACGCCCGACCGAGACCACCCGGCCCGGCGTGCAGGCCAGCGTGGCCATCAGGCTTCTTTCCAGGTACGACAGTCCGACCGGGGTGGTGCGAAGGCCGGATCTCACGACGGTTTGGACGGTTCCCAGCACTGCGATGTCGATCACCACGCGGCTCAGCGTCGCGGAGCCCGCTTGCGCGGCGACTTCGCCGCGATGGCGCCGGGGAAGGAAAAGGAGAATCCCGCCGCCGACGGACCTCGTCGGCGGCGGGACAGGGCCCTGAGTCAGGACACCGGGCTAGTAGCCGAGGTTCCCCAGCGCGGTCTTGATGGCCGGCCCGGCGTTCTGGACGCCGAAGCCGCCGTTGAGCACCAGGGCGCCGAAGGCGATGTCGTGCTTCTTGTCGAACACGATCATCCAGCTGTCGGTCTTCTTCGTCGTCGGGGTGTCGTTCGACTCCGCCGAGCCGGTCTTGCCGCCCAGGCCCGACATGGTGTGGAACACCGGGTAGGCGGTGCCCTCGCTGGAGTACATGACGCCCTGCATCAGGGTCGTGAGCTGGGAGTCGACGTTCGCCGGCAGCGCGGTGGCGCTGATCTGCGGGGTGCCGGCGACCAGGATCGGCTGCTTGAAGCTGCCGTTGGCCACGGTCGCGGCGACCGAGGCCATGGTCAGCGGGGACATCTCGATGTCGCCCTGGCCGAAGGCGTCGCGGGCGAACGTGCCCAGGCCGTCCGCCGGCGGGACCTGCTGGTCGCCGGCGGTGCCGTAGGTGGCCGGGCCCATGCCCAGGTCCCACTTCTGGTTCATGCCGAAGTAGTTCTTCGCCTCGTTCGACAGCGCGCTGTAGTCGCTGCCGAGCTTGCCGTCCAGCGCCAGGTGGACGAAGGCGGTGTTGCAGGACTGCTCGAAGGCGTCCTTCAAGCTGGCGTTCTTGATGCCCGCGGCCAGACTCGTGTCGTTGGTGATGACCTTGCCCTCGACGGTCGCGGTGGGGCTGCAGTTCACCGACTGGCCGGTGGTCAGGCCCTGCTGGAGCGCCAGGGCGGTGGTGATCACCTTGAACGTGGACCCCGGGGCGCGGGCGGCCTTGTACGGCAGGGCCGTGATGCCCGGGTCGTTGCCCGCCATGCCGAGGATGTCGCCGGTCGAGGGCCGGATCGCGACGATCCCGCCGTTGGGGTGGCCGACCAGAGCCTTCTCCAGCGCGGTCTGCACCTTGTCGTCGATCGTGGTCTTGACCGTCGCGGTCGTCCCGGTGGCGGCACCCAGCGGCCAGCTCGCCGACTGCGGGAGCTGGCTGCCGGACTTGGGATCGACGAACTCGACGGTGAGCTGCGTCGGCGCGGTGTTCGGCGGGACGTGGGCGGCCAGCGCGGCGACCGCCGGTCCCAGCGTCGGGTGCTTCGTGGTGTTGATCTGGGTCCCCGCGGCGTCCACCACGATCTGCTTCGGCGGCACGGCCTTGAGCAGCGCGGACCCGCCGAGCTGGGGGTTGATGACCGCCGAGGACCAGTGCACCACCGGCGCGCCGGCCGGGTTCGCCACCAGGTCCATCGTCGAGGAGTAGCTCCAGACCAGGTTGTTGCCGAAGTCGGCGTCGACCTTGAAGCCGTACCGGGCCAGCGGCGCGGCGGCCGGCGACGGCGCGGCCGCCGAGCCGGAGGCCGAGGACGCCGGGGAACTCGGCGCGCCGGAGCTGGACTGCGCCGGCGAGGCGGTGTTCGCACCGGACGGCACGTTCTCCTGCGATCCGAGGGTCAGCGTCAGCTTCTGCGGGGTCAGCGAGCCCATGACGGCCTTGAGCCGGGTCGAGGCGTCGGTCGCGTCGTCGGTGAGCGCCGCGGCGCCGGCGAAGTCGCCGCCGCTCCACGCGGTCAGGAACGCCTGCGCCACGCTCTGCGGGGTGGCTTGCGGCGAGGAACTGGTGGTCGCGCCCGCGCCGGCCTTCTGGCCCGAACCGGTCGACGGATGCGAGGATCCGCCGCCGCACGCGCTGGTGGCGAGCAGGGCCGCCGCCACCAAGCCGCCGGCCGTCGTCCGTGCAGCAGTGATTCCTCGCCCCGTCATAAATCCCACTCCCCAAGTGCGTCAGCTGTTCCGCACAAAGGCGGTAGCGGCCAAATTACACCGTCGGGGATTTCCGGATGACCTCAGGGCGTTCCTTTGTTCGACTTGTCAAAGTCAGAATGGTCCGGCGGCGGTTCGGTCCGCCGCCGCCGGGACGGGGTACCTCAACTGGTGCGGATGACGTCCATGAACGCGCTCACCGAGAATTCGGCGTTCCCGGGACCGGGGCTGCCGTAGCCGGGAGGCACCGGCAGCGAGTACTTCTCGAAGGTCTCGCGCCAGGCGTACAGCAGCTTCACGAAGTACTCCAGCGACGGGCCCGTCTGCCGGCCCAGGTTGCTGGTCGGCTCCGGGCACCAGGTGGTGAAGCGGGGCATCACACCGTGGCTCATGAAGAAGTCCAGGCCCTCGGCCGTGGAGGCGATCGCCTTGTCGATGTCGGTGAAGCCGTGCGGCTCGGCCATCTCCACGCCGCCGACGAAGTTCGGGATGACGTTGCTCGGGCCGAAGATGTCCGCGGAGTCCAGGATGCGCTTGACCCACTCGTCCCGGCCGACGTAGCGGTCCTTGCCGGGGCAGATCCAGCTGAACAGGTCGGCGTCCCACACCTCGTAGTTCGGGTGGTAGATGCGGTAGCCGGCCTCGAAGAGCATCTTGACCTCGTCCAGCGGCAGCGCCTGCACCACCGCCTTGGGGATCCAGCGGCCGGCGAAGCGGGACTCGATGGCCTCGGCGAAGCGCGCGTAGAACTCGCCCTCGCGCATGCCGTCCAGCTTCTTGGTGATCGAGCCGCCGGTGACGGTGTAGGCCCGGGTCACGTCGTCGTACTTGTTGATCAGCGACATCGCCTCGACGATGTCGTCGAGCTCCTTCACCGCCGTGTACTCCCGGCCGTTGGCGCGCTGCTGGCGGAAGTTCTCATTGAGGTCGCAGAAACGGCACTCCTCGTCCCGCCCCCAGTACTGGCACAGCCGGTACACCGTGAGGTAGACCAGGTAGCCCCACTCGATGGCCGGGGCGATCTCGCTGATCTTCTTGCCCGAGGACAGCGTGTGCTCGTAGTAGCCGGGGATCGGCGGGAACTCCAACTCGGCCAGGAACACCCCCTCGCAGTTCAGTGCGAGCTTGCCCTCCCGCAGCTCGACCACATAAGGGCTGTCCGGCGCCACCCGCGTCGACACCACGGTCCGCCGCAGGTCGTACGGGCCGCCGGTCATCCGGATCTCCTCCGGCGCCCGGAACTGCGCGTGCTTGGCCATCTCGGCCACCGGCACCAGGTCGAAGGTGAAGATGAAGTAGTCCTTGGGCTTGTAGCCGCTGGCCACGCGCAACGCATCCGGGCTGAACGCGAGGCCCTGCCGCAGTATGTCCTGCTTGACGATGGCCTCGGGCGGCAGATCCGGGAACTCCGCCATCATGCGTTCCAGCTCGCGTGTCGTCGCCCCGTCCGCTGTGACAGCGTCCATCGTGGACCTCGCTTCCGCTATTCCGGATAAGGTCTTGAATATCTCATGGGTTACAAGTCGGCACTGAAAGTGGGGGGTTCAGCTGCCGAGGGGTGACCTGTGTCTCCCCGAGAGCGCTGCAGTCGGCGAAAGTGCTGGCCGGCGGGGGTGTCAGGGGGTGGATGCGCGTCGGCTGCCGTCGGTGGGGTCAAGGGCGGGAACGACAGTTGTGCATATTCGGTGTCGATCCCGCGCGGACCCGGCGATCAGGGCGGCGGGATTGGTCGGCGGGGGCGCGGCGGCCGTCGGGCGGCGGCGCGTTGAGCTTGCTCAAGCTGGGCGTTCGGCTGGGATGGTCTTCGCTACCGCTTCTGCGACCGCCTCTGCGATGCCTGTGAGTACCGGTCGCGGTGCTGTCTCCAGCAGGTGCGGCAGATCTGAACGCGTGGCTTCGGCGCGTCCCGCGATCACGTTCGAGAACAGCGAGAGCGTGTGTGCGATCTGGTACGGCTCGAGGCTGCTGGCGTCCAGGGCAGCGCGGGTCTCGGTGAGTGATGCGGGGCGGTAGGCGATCGGGCGTCCGAGGACTTCGCCGAGGATCTGCGCGATCTCTGGTCCGCCGATCGCGGTGTCGCCTTCGAGTTCGTATATGCGGTCGGCGTGGCGGCTCCGCGGCTGGCCTTTTACCAGGTCGCGGTCCGACTCGGCGGCTACGCGGACTGCGGCGTCGGCGAGATCCTGCTTGGCCACGACGGACAGTCGATGCTCGCCGAAGGATGCCGCAAAGATCCCCGTCGCTGCCGCCTCCGCCACACTGGCCGTCGCGAGGCCGATGGGGACCTCGCCGTAGAGGCCGTTGCGCAGCACGGTCGTGGTGAAGGGTCCGGCGGCGAAGCGGTCCTCGCTCCAGCGGTGCGGCAGGGCGATGGTCATCGACTCGCCCGACGCCGCGAGGCTCGTGTAGATCAGATGCCTGACACCGGCGGTGGCCGCCGCGTCGGCCACGGCGGCGTGGCGGGCGTAGACGACGTCGTCCTCGGCGTACCCGGCTGAGACCACGAGCAGGACGTCCGCGCCTTCGAACGCGGCGGGCAGGGACTCGGGGTCGTCGAAGTCGACGCGTCGGGCGGTGACACCGTCGCCGGTGCGGGTCCCGGCGACCGTGCGAATGTCACTGAACTCTGACAGGCCCTTCACGATCAGGCCGCCGAGGCTGCCGGACGCACCGGTCACGAGAATCATCACAAACCTCCATAAGAGAACTGATGAGGTCCGAAGCGGACACAGATCAGCCTCCGCCCGGCGGCTCGATCCCATAAGAAGGCACTTTCGAATCACCCGGGCACACCGCGGTAACCCTCCGGGCAGCGCCACCGCGCACGGCAACGCATGTGACCCACCTCTCACCCCGGAATAGCCCCGCGCGCCCCCGCGTCCTGAAAACCGTGACGGACGTGAACAGCTGGGCCCTGCCCACAACGCAGACCGACGAACACGGCCCCTGCGGCGACGACGACTGCGGCATCCGCGACGTCCAGGACCGCCTCGGCGACCGCTGGTCAGTCCTGGTCATCGTGGAACTGGCCAAAGGCACCCGACGCTTCGGCGCACTGAAGGCGGCCATCCCCGGCATCTCCCAGCGCATGCTCACGGTCACCACCAAGCGCCTCATCCGCGACGGCATGGTCGAGCGCACGGTCTACCCCACCATCCCGCCCCAAACCGACTACCGCCTCACCCCCATGGGCGAGAGCTTCGCCCGGGCGGTAGCGGACCTCGCCGACTGGTCACGCTGGCACAAAGAGGCGGTCGCGGTCGCACGCCTGCGGTTCGATCTGGACCATCCCGGGGAACTGTAGGCGGATCATCGGGGCGGGGGCGGGGGCGGGGCTGAGCTGATGCCGTGGGTGCGCTGAACTGTGCCGCGCCGATGCTGCGCCTGAGCCGCGCCGACCGATGGTGAGCCCGAGCTTGCGCCGCACCTGCTGCACAGCTGAGTTCGAGCCATCCCCGGCCCTGCGTCGACCGGGCGTTCCCGCCGATACCCCTCCATACTGGACCTGTGTCCGCCACCGACTGGGTGTTGCACGTCGACCTCGACCAGTTCATCGCCGCTGTCGAGGTCGCGCGGCGGCCGGAGCTGCGGGGTCGGCCGGTGGTGGTCGGCGGTGCGGGGGATCCGACGCGGCGGGGTGTGGTGGCGACGGCGTCGTACGAGGCGCGGGAGTTCGGCGTTCATTCCGGGATGCCGATGCGGACTGCTGCGAAGAAGTGTCCCGAGTGCGTCTTTCTGCCGGCTGATCGGGCCGCGTATGAGGCGGTCTCGGAGCGGGTCATGGCCACGTTGCGGGAGTTTCCGGTCGTGGTCGAGGTGATGGGGTGGGATGAGGCGTTCGTCGGGGCGCGGACCGACGACCCCGAGGCGTTGGCTGCCGACATTCGCGAAGCTGTGCTCGGCGAGACCGGGTTGTCTTGCTCCGTGGGGATCGGCGACAACAAGCTGCGGGCCAAGACTGCCACCGGGTTCGCCAAGCCGGCCGGCGTGCATCGGCTGACGCGGGAGAGCTGGGCGGCGGTGATGGGCGATCGTCCCACCGACGCGTTGTGGGGCATCGGGTCGCGGACCAGTAAGAAGCTCGCCGCGCTTGGTCTGCACACCGTTGCCGAGCTGGCGCGCGCTGATCGCGCGGTGCTCGCCGACCAGTTCGGGCCGAAGATGGGACCGTACTTCTGGCTCCTGGCGCAGGGCGCGGGAGACGCCGAGGTGACCGGCACGCCGCACGTCGCCAAGGGCCGCAGCCGCGAGACCACCTTTCAGCAGGACATCGCCGAGCCCGCCGAACTGGCGGAGCACGTGCGTCAGCTGGCACGCCAGGTGGCCCAAGACGTCGCGGACGAAGCACGGCCGGCGGCGCGCGTCGGGCTGAAGATCAGGTACGCGCCCTTCGTCACCAAGACCCGGAGCATCACGCTGCCGGCTCCGTCCTCCGACGCCGAGGAGATCGAGCGTGCGGCGTTGGAGGTGTTCGAGCTGCTGGAGCTGGACCGGCCGGTGCGGTTGCTGGGGGTGCGGGTGGAGTTCGTCGAGACAGACGCGGGAACCGTGGCCGATACAGTGTTATGAAGCCTCGGCTGAGTCAGCCGAGCCAGCAGAGTCGGCGGCATCAGCATCAGCATCATGCCGAGCCCGACTAGGCGCCACCCGCGGCGGCTCGTTCGGCTGCTTGGGATACACCGGCGGCCAGGGCGCGTCCATCAAGCCGTTCGCCATGTCCCGCTCCGACATCGCCAGCAGCAGCTCCAGCGACTGCGGCCGCGCGTTGTACTCCGCCCACGGATCGCCGCGCTCGGCGACCCGGGCCGGGACCGTGGCGATGGTCAGCTCGTCGGGCACGATCGTCATCAGTTCGTCCCAGAAGATCGGCGTCGACACCTGCGCACCGACGCGCGGCCGCACGCACCACGCACCGAACACCGTCTTGTGTGGCGCGTTCTGGTTGAAGTCCACGAACACCCGCGCACCCCGCTCCTCCTTCCACCACTGTGCCGTGATCTGCTCCGGATACCGCCGCTCCATCTCCCGCGCCAGCGCGACCGCCGCCGCGCGCACCTCGTAGCCGTCCCAGCGATGCTGAAGGCTGACGTAGATGTGCAGCCCGCGCGAGCCCGAGGTCTTCACGAACGCCTCGATGCCCAGCTCGGCCAACAACTCCCGCGTCAGCACGGCGGCCTGCCGCACCTCCGGATACCCGACGCCCGGCGAGGGATCCAGATCGATACGCAGCTCGTCGGTGATATCCGGATCGGAAGCGCGGATCGGCCAGACGTGAAAACCCAAGCAGCCCAGGTTCACGCCCCACACGATGTGCGCCATGTCCGCCGCGACCAACGCGTCGCTGGTCGTCCCGTTCGGCGTGGACACCTCCATGGTCTTCAGCCACGGCGGCGTCGTCTTCGGCACGCGCTTCTGAAACCACGACTTGCCGCCCGCGCCGTTCGGATACCGCTCCATCAGCAGCGGCCGGTCCTTCAGCGTGTTCATGATCGGCCCGGAGACCGCGAGGTAGTACTCGACCAGATCCATCTTGGTCTCGCCGCGCTTGCTGAAATACACCTTCTCCGGATGCGACACCGCGACCTCGGTGCCGTCGACGGCCAGGATGGTCTCCCCGCTCATGACCCGGCCGTCCCGAACACCTCGGCCAGCTCAGCCGGCGCTACCTGCTCCAGCTGGGCATACGTGCACGACTCCGGCGTGCGGTCCGGGCGGAAGCGCACCAGCCGCCCGCCGTGCCGGAACCGGCCGGACAACAGATGCTCGTACCGGACCTCGGCGACAAGCTCGGGCCGCAAAGGCTCCCACGCCAAGTCCTTGTCGGCGGACCACCGGCTGCGGGCGCCAGGCATGCGGCCGCCGGCCTGCTCCTGCGCTTCAGCCCAGCCGCGCCAGGGATGGTCGTCCAGGGTGTTCTCGCGCAGCGGAGCCAGCTCACCGACCAGCTCACGACGCCGAGCGGCGGTGAAACTGCTGGCCACGCCGACGTGGTGCAAGACGCCTTCATCATCGAACAGACCCAGCAGCAGCGAGCCGACGCCCTCGCCGTCCTTGTGCCAACGGAACCCCGCCACGACGCAGTCTGCGGTCCGCTCGTGCTTCACCTTGAACATGACCCGCTTGTTCTGCTCATACGGAAGAGCCAGCGGCTTGGCCATGACGCCGTCGAAACCCGCGCCCTCGAAGCGGGTGAACCAGTCCTGCGCCGTGTCGGGGTCCTCGGTGAAGGGAGTCAGGATCACCCTGCTGTTCCCGGTGTCGCCGCTGCTGCCCTCCAGCGCCTCGGCGAGCACGCGGCGGCGCTCGCCGAAGGGCTCGCCGCTCAGGTCGCGGTCGCCGAGCGCCAGCAGATCGAAGGCGACGAAGCTGGCCGGCGTCTCGACCGCGAGCTTCCGGACCCGGGAGGCAGCCGGATGCAGGCGGTTCTGGAGCGTGTCGAAGTCCAGACCGTCGTCGGTGACGACGACGATCTCCCCGTCCACGACGCACCGCTGCGGCAACGCGGCCAGCAGCAGCTCGACCAGCTCCGGGAAGTACCTGGTCAGCGGCCGGTCGTTGCGCGAGCCCAGCTCGACCTCGGCGCCGTCGCGGAACACCACGCAGCGGAACCCGTCCCACTTCGGCTCGTAGGCCAGCCCGGGGGAGCGGGGGACGTCTCGCACGGCGGTCGCCAGCATCGGCCGGACCGGCGGCATGACCGGTAGATCCACTTCTCGACCGTAAGACGCCGATCCGGCATCGGCACTCCGGCGGGTGCGAACGGGCGGCGCCGCCGTCGGCGGCGCGGCTTACCATCGGGCGATGGACAACGAGCAGCTCCAGAACTTCTACGCCGAGAGCGCCCGCCGCCGGCAGACCGCGACCCGCGAGTTCGAGCAGCGGACGCACGGCTGGCACTTCGCGCTCGCCCCGGAGGCGGAGCAATGGGCTGAGTCGCACGCGGCCGGGGAGCGCTGGTCCTACGGCGGAACCGCGATGGTCGAGCTCGCGGACGCGGCGGGCGCGATCCGCAAGCCGGAGCCGGGCCGCATATCCGGCGCCTACTCGCACCGCGACTCCAGGACCGAGGAGACGACGGCGACCGGCTTCGGCTTCTGGCCCGAAGCCGCCGAGGCGCTGGTCGTGCACGCCGGCAGCGCGATTCCGCTGGAGGCGCTCGAGCCGCCGGCGGAGCGCGGCGATGCCGCAGCGGTCTTGGCGGTGCTGCGGCTGGTGGTGGATTCCTTCGCGACGGTGAGGGATTTCAGCGAGGCGCCGGGGACCGGGCGGCGACGCTGACAAGCTCTACTGAATCAGTCCTCGAATAAATCAGCCCTCGAACCCACCCTCGGCGAGCAGCTTGTCGATCCGCACCCGGTGCGCGCGCTCCCAGTCCTCCAGGCTCTCGGCCTCGTCCTTGGCCAGCTTGGCGCGCGCCGCCGCGAACACCTCTTCTTTGCGAGCCACGGGAACGACGACGATGCCCTCCTCGTCGGCGACCACGATGTCGCCGGGGTGCACCATCACGCCTCCGCACCGCACCGTGATGTTGTGCCGCTTGACGACCGCCTTGGCGCCGGGGATCGGGATGACGCCGCGGGCGAACACCGGGAAGCCGGCTTCCCGCGCCTCGGCCAGGTCGCGGATCACGCCGTCCACGACGAATCCGGCGATGCCCCGGCGCTGCGCGACCGCCATCACGTTCCCGCCGGCCACCGCGTAGTCCACGTCGCCGCCGGTGTCCACGACGATGACCGAACCGGGCTCGGCGCGGTAGATCGCGGCGTGGACCATGAGGTTGTCCCCGGGCGGGCAGCGCACGGTGAACGCCGGGCCGGCCAGGCGCCCCGGCGCCCCGGTCAGCGGCCGGATATCGGTGTCCATGACGTTCTCGCGGGTGAGCACGTCGGCCAGGGCGGTGGTGGGTACGTCGGCAAAGGTGTCCATGATCCCGTGATGGTAGGCGACGCGGCCGGACAGCGCGGCGCACCGGCGTGCCTCACCGGCGCGGCGGACGGCGCCGCCCGCGGTTGCGGCGCGCGGCGATCACCGTGCCGCCGACCACGGTCATGACGATCGCGAGATAGATGACGGCGCCGAGGCCCGGATGCGCGTCGGTCGTGCGGGGCAGAGCGGCGAGCATCAAGGGTCCTCTTCGTCGGTGTCCTGATATGCCCATAGCCGCTCTGGCTGCGAATACGCGCCTTACGCGGCAGCGATGTGCCGCGTTCTCACGAGCCGGTCACCAGCGGGCCACGAGCCAGTCAAGCGATTGCGCAAGCGGTTGAGTGAATTCCGTGGGTCGGGCACAATGGATCGAGGAATCCGCACGGCCCGGTACCCCGGACCGCGGCCCGGACGAGATGCGAGGAGGTGACATGCGCCGCACCCAAGAGTCCGCTTCCGAGGACGCCGCCGTTCTCGGCGAACGGGCTCCCAGCCCACGCCTCCTCCAGGACGCGGCTGCCACCTTCGGCATGCTGGCGGCGACCACGCGGCTGCACATCGTGTGGCTGCTGGCCCGCGCGGAGCAGGACGTGACCGCACTGGCTGAGGCGACCGGCAGCAACGTCGCCGCGGTGAGCCAGCACCTGGCCAAGCTGAAGCTGGCCGGTCTGGTCAGCGCCCGGCGCGAGGGCCGCCGCCAGGTGTACGTCGTCGACGACCCGCACGTCGTCGCGATCGTCCGGCAGATGCTGGACCACCACGCCGAGATGGCCGGCGAATCGGTCCCCGCCCTCCGGAAATCGGCTGCCGCCGGCAGGTGATCGCGCGGTCGCGAGGTGCCCGGCCCGTCTCCCGCGATGGCGGGCGATGGCGGGCAGCATGGCCGCGACCGCGATTTCGGCCACGTGCCGTGGATTCCGCATCGGCCCTGTTCGACCGCTGTGTACTGTCGCGGTACACGAAGGTCAGGTTCAGATGAACCAGCTGACAGCCCGGTTCATGGGTAGAGCCCGCCTCGGCTGGGTAGGGCATCGGGTGTGAGGTGTTCGAGGGAGTTCCTTCGGGCTCTGATGTAAGGGTTCGCAGTTGAGGGTGTCTTTCACCCGCAGAGTAAGCGCCCTTATGCTCGGGCCTGTGACAATCGGGGACGATCTACTCCTACTCGCGATCAATCCGCGCGACGGACGCGTGCAAGCCGCCGAGCACATGGGAACAGCGTTAAGGGGGGCCGAGGCGCTCGACCTGAGCCTGGCGCGCCGCGTGGCGGTGGCCGACGGCCGGATCACGGTCACCGACCCGCGCCCGATCGGCCATCCGCTGGTGGACCGCGCGCTGGCCACGCTGCACGCCGAGGGCTCCGCGCCCCGGTTGCAGGTCTGGTTCGCCGAGCGGCCCACCGAACCCGCGGTGCTGCACCAGTACGTGGGGCTGCTGGCCGACCGGGGGGTGATCCGGGTCGAGCGTCGGGGGGACGGCGGCCGGATGCGCACCCGGCTGGTCCTCGTGGACATGGAGCGCAGCGCCTATGTGCACACCCGGATCGAGAACGTCGCCTCGCACAGCGACCGCGCGCTGGGCAGCATCGTGCACGCCTGCGGCCTGGACGAGTACCTGTATCCGGGGCTGCGCGGCCGATCGGCGCGGCGGCGCTTGGCGCGGCTGACCGAGGAGGACGGGCTGGCGCCGGACGTGCGCGACGCCATCGACGCGATCGGTACGGCGGTCTCCGACATGGTCAATCGCGATGGAACCGGCGGCGCCACGTTCTGAGCCGGAAACGCAGCCGGTCGCCGTCGCGCTGAGATGATCGGGCTGACATGGTCGCGCCGCCACGATCGCGTAGTCATCGCATAGACACGGTCAGGCAGACACGCGATCGCGCCAAAGCCTTACGGCGCCTCGCAATCGTGCCGGTGTGCACGCTCGCCGTCGTGGTCGAGGATCGTCAGGATCTCCACGGCGGAGCCGTGCGCGGCGATCAGGTGCGGCGTCATGGTGGTGAACTCCGCGGCGTTGCCGGCCTGAACCAGGATGACGCGATCGCCGAGGTGGAGTTCGGCGGTACCGGACAGGACCGTGAACCAGTCGCGGCCGGGGTGGACGCGCAGGTGCTCCGGGCCCGCGGGGCGCTCGGCGGTGATGCGCATTTTGGCGACCGTGGCGCCGTTCGGGGAGCGCTCATTCGACAGCAGCCAGGTGGTCATGCCCGGGGTCTGGACCGGCTCGGGGCGGATCACCACGCCGGTGTCGTCGCCGGGCTCGACCAGCTGGTCGAGCGTGGTGCCCAGGGCGCGCGCGATCGGGACCAGCTGGTCCAGGGCGATGCGGCGCTGGCCGGTCTCGATGCGGCTGAGGTTGGACGGGCTCAGGTCGCAGCGCGACGCCAGGGAGTCCAGGGTCCAGCCGCGGGCCAGGCGCAGGGTGCGGATGCGGCGGCGGACCAGGGCGTCCATGTCCGGTTCTTGCGTCATGGGCAAGATGATATGCCCCAGGCGCAGATCGCGCTTAAGCTGGACGCATGGATCACGCCCACCATGCCGCCGCCGGTGCCCACCACAGCCACGATGCCGACCATGCCAGCGCTGCCGACCACGCCTCCGACACGTCCATGGCCGACGTCCTCGACCTCGACGCCGAGGTGGTCGGCGCCTACCTCGACGAGCTGACCGCGTGGGCCCGCAGCCACACCAAAACCGCGCCCCACACGATCGTCGACATCGGTGCGGGCACCGGAAGCGGCACGTTCGCGCTGGCCCGCCGCTTCGAGGCTGCCGAGGTGATCGCGATCGACCAGTCGCCGACCATGCTCGACCGCCTCCAGAGCGCCGCCGCCTCGCGCGGCGTCGCCGGACGCCTGCGCACCGTCCAGGCAGATCTCGACGCCGGCTGGCCCGCGATCGGCACCGCCGACCTCGCCTGGGCCGCCTCCTCGCTGCACCACGTCGCCGACCCCGACCGGGTCCTCGCCGACGTCCACGCGGCGCTGAATCCCGGCGGGCTGCTGGTGGTCGTCGAGATGGACGCGATGCCGCGCTTCCTGCCCGAGGGCGTGTATCCCGGTCTGGAACAGCGCTGCCGTGCCATCGCCGACGGCAACGGCTGGAACTCCTGGCCGAACTGGACCAGCCATCTGGAGCGCGCCGGCTTCACGGTCGCCGAGGAGCAGGTCTTCGACATCGACGTGCGTCCCGCACCGCCGGCTGCCAACCGCTACGCGCACCGCGTCATGAGCGGCATGCGCAACCGTCTCGCCGAACAGTTGTCGCCTGAGGACCTCGCCGCCATGGACCGCTTGCTGGATCCGGAGAATGAGGAGTCCGTGCTGCGGCGCGGCGACTTGGCGGTGCGCAGCGTGCGGACCGCGTGGGCAGCCCAGCGCTCGTAGCCGTCCGCGTCGTGCGAGGTTCGCGCCGCTGCACGCGATAGCGTGCACGCATGCCTGCCACGCACCTCGACACGCATCCCGAAACGAAGCCCGACACGCAGTACGAAGACCTGCTCCAGCGCGTCCTGACCTCCGGCACGGTCAAGGCCGACCGCACCGGCGTCGGGACCCGGTCGCTGTTCGGACATCAGCTGCGCTACCGCCTGCAGGACGGATTCCCGCTCATCACGACCAAGAAGGTCCACTTCAAGTCGGTCGCCTATGAGCTGCTGTGGTTCCTGCGCGGCGAGGGCAACGTGCGCTGGCTGCAGGAGCACGGCGTGTCGATCTGGGACGAGTGGGCCGACGCGGAGGGGGACCTCGGGCCGGTGTACGGCGTGCAGTGGCGCTCCTGGCCGACGCCGGACGGCCGGCACGTCGACCAGATCGCCGAGGTGCTGCGGCTGCTGCGCACGGACCCGGACTCGCGGCGGATCGTGGTGTCCGCGTGGAACGTCGGGGAGCTGACGAACATGGCGCTGCCGCCGTGCCACGCCTTCTTCCAGTTCTATGTGGCCGACGGCGCATTGTCCTGCCAGCTCTACCAGCGCAGCGCGGACATGTTCCTGGGCGTGCCGTTCAACATCGCCTCCTACGCACTGCTCACCCACATGATCGCCGCGCAGACCGGTCTGGCCGTCGGCGACCTGGTCTGGACCGGCGGCGACATCCACATTTACGACAACCACGTCGAGCAGGCGCGGCTGCTGCTCACGCGCGAGGCGCGGCTGTTCCCGACGTTGGAGCTCAAGCCGGCGGATTCGCTGTTCGACTACAGCTACGAGGACATCGCAGTGCTCGGATACGACCCGCATCCGGCGATCAAGGCGCCGGTGGCGGTGTGATTCGGGCGGGTCGGTGACCAGAAAGTAGTTCAGTTCAGAGCGTCGGAGCGGGCTGCGGCAATGCGTGCGCGCCTTCGGGCCGCAGCCCGTCGAAGATGATCGCCAGGTAGCGGCGCCACAGGTCCGGGTCGGCGTTCGGGACGTAGCCGCTGACGTAGTTCGGCGCGCACATCAGCAGGAAGACGTCGGTACCGGTGACGTCGGCACGGACCGCGCCGTGCTCCCGGGCCCGGGTGACCAGATCCTCGATGGTGCCGAACAGCGCTGCTTGGGCTTGCTGTGCTTCGGGTTTCAGCTCCCCGGCGGTCACCAGGAACGACAGGTCCCGCTGCTGCCGCTGATGGCCGGCGGCGATGAGGAACTCCAGCAGCGCCGCGCCCGGATCCTCTGCGGTGAGCAGGCGTTCGCCGATCGTGCGCAGGTCCTCGACACGGTCCAGGACGATGGCGGCGATCAGGTCGTCTTTGGTCGGGAAGTGTCGGAACACCGTCCCCTTGCCGACGCCCGCTCGGCGCGCGATGTCCGCGACCGAGGCCTCCATCCCGTGCTCGGCGAACTCGTCGGCGGCCGCCGCGAGCAGCAGCGCGCGGTTGCGCGCGGCGTCGGCGCGCAGCGGGCGGGCCGGTGTCGCGGCGTTCGGCGGGGGGTTCGTCGGGGGATTCGTCGCGGAGTTCGTCGCGGAGTTCGTCGCGGGGATGGTCACCGCCGCAGCCTAACAAGTTGACCGCCCGGTCCGCTTATCGCTAGCCTCCTGGCGGGCGGAAGCTGACCGCCCGGTCCGTTTTTTGGAGGGGTTGTGGACCAGGGAGTGGTTGTGAACCAGACAGTGGAAAGCCGGCAGGAATCGATGAAGGCCGTCGTCGCCGCCGACTACGGCCCGCCGGAGCGGTACGCGGTCGCCGAGGTGCCCGTCCCGCGTCCCGGGCTCGGACAGATGCGGGTGCGGATCGCCGCCGCCTCCGTCAACCCGGCCGACGTGCGGCTGCCCGGCGGGGAGTTCCGCGGGGTGGTGGAGGCGCAGTTCCCTTACATTCCCGGCGTCGACTTCGCCGGGACAGTGACCGAGATCGGTGAGGGCGTCAGCGCTTACGCGGTCGGAGACGAGGTGTTCGGGACGGCGGTTCCCCGGGTGCTGCGTGCGATGGCTGGGACGCGTCCGTCGGTGGGTACCGGCGCGATGGCTCAGTACGCCGTCGTCGAGGCGGACACGCCGCTTATCGCGCACCGTCCTGCGGGCTTGGCTGCCCCTGATGCGGCTGCGTTGGCTACCGCCGGCCAGGCTGCGCTGGCGACGGTTCGGGCGGCGGACGTCCGGGCGGGGGAGCGGGTCTTGGTAGTCGGGGCGACCGGCGGCGTGGGTACGGCTGTGCTTCCGTTGCTCGCGGCTGCGGGGGCGCATGTGATCGCCACGGCGACGGATGCGGACGCCGAGGTGGTTCGCGGGCTCGGTGCGAAGGAGGTCATCGGGTATCAGCAGGCTGACTATCCGGTCGGGGATGTGGACGTGGCGATCAACGTCGTGCTGCCGGGGGATCGTTTGGCGGGAGTCGCGGCGGCGCTGCGTGCCGGTGGCAGACTCGTGACGATCACGTTCCCGATCACCACGGCGGAGATGATCGGGCGTGACGATGTCGAGGTGCGCTTCATCCTCGACATGGACGGGGAACTGGCTTCCATGAGGGAGGTCGGAGAGGCCGGGGCGCGGGGCGAACTGCGTGCGACGATCGCTCGGCGGTACAGCTTGGAGGAGGGTCCGCAGGCGTGTGCCGATTTCTTGCGGGAGCACACGTTGGGCAAGCGGGTCGTGGTTGTTGGTATGTAGTGCTGCGCCGCTACTTGGTGCCGTCCGCCTCGTCGAGATATGCGCGCGCCTGCAACGTGTACAGCTGCGCGTAGTGCCCGTCGGCAGCCATGAGGTCCTCGTGGCTGCCGGTCTCGACGACGCGGCCGCCTTCGAGGACCACGATCAGATCCGCTGCGCGGACCGTGGAGAAACGGTGCGAGACGAACAGCGTGATCGCGCCTTGTTCGCGGCGTTCGGCGGCGATGCGTACGTGCCGGTCGAAGACTGCCGCTTCGGTCACGGCGTCCAGTGCCGCGGTCGGCTCGTCGAGGACGGTCAGCAGGGGCTGCTCGCGCATCTGGCCGCGTGCCAGGGCGATGCGCTGCCACTGGCCGCCGGACAGCTCGCGGCCGCCGGGGAAGTAGCGGCCCAGCTGGGTGTTCAGGCCGTCGGGCAGCTTCGCGACGACCGGGGTGGCCTCGGCGCGCTCGACGGCTGCGGCCAGCGCGGCTTCGTCGTCGATGCGCGGCAGGTCGCCGAGGCCGACGGCTTGGGCGGCGGGGGTCTGGAAGCGGACGAAGTCCTGGAACGTCGCGGTGACGCGGCCGCGCCAGGAGGTCAGGTCCAGGTCGGCGAGGTCGGTGCCGTCGATCAGGACCCTGCCGTCGCTGGGGGCGTACATGCCGGTGAGGAGCTTGACGAGGGTGGTCTTGCCCGCGCCGTTCTCGCCGACGAGGGCGACGGTGGAGCCGGCGGGGAGGTCCAGGAGGAGGTCGTGCAGGACCTGCTTGGTGGAGTTCGGGTAGGCGAAGGCGGTGTGGTCCAGGCGGATGCCCTCGGTGAGGGTGCGCGGTGCCTCTAGGGTTCCGGTGGGGATCTGGGTCTGCGCGTAGTCCTGCAGCCAGAGCATGCGCTTGGCGTTGCGGATGGAGTTCGCCAGGCTGCCGGCGGTGTCCGAAGCCGAGGACAACTGGGTCTGCACCCGTCGCAGCAGGCTGACGACCATGACGATCTGCCCCGGCGACACCTGGCCGTGCGTCGCGCGCAGCACCAGGACGACGATCGCCGCGATGAAGAACGCCGCGTAGAACAGCCACCCCGCGGCCTCCCACGCCGCCCCGCGCAACGCCGCACCGACCGCCGACTTGCGCACCGCGTCACCGAGCTGGTGGTGGCGCACCGCCAGATCCTCGGTGACACCGTAGGTACGCAGCTCCTTGGCCGTATCAGCGGACGTGGTGATGACGAACAGATCGCCGAGCAGCCGACGATCATCCGCCAGCTCAGTCTCGTTCTTCTTGGCAATCTTCGACGCCCGCCGATTAGCCATCGCCGGCGCCACAGCCGCCAGCGGCACCAGCAGCACCGGCAGATAGACGGTCGCCAGCAGGACGGCAATGGTCCCGATGCGGATCGCATTGGAGACCATCCCGGTGATCTGCCGAGGCGCCGCAGCCAACCCACGCCGACCATCCCGCAGCTGCTCCACCTCACGCAGCACTTCAGGGTCCTCATAGTGATGCAGGCCAGGAATATCGTTGACCAGCATGGCAATGCGCTCGCCATGGTAGACGTTCACGGTGTCGGTCAACGGCGAGCTCTGCGCCACAGCCAAGTTCTGCAGCAACCACCCCGCACTGAACAACACAGCGACAATGCAGACACCGACAACAACCCGGCCCGCATCATGCCGCAACGCAGCATCAACCATGATCCGATACCCGACGGGATAACTGACCGACGCCGCCGTCCCCAACAAACTCATCACAGTCGCCGCAACCATCATCCCCGGCGCCGCCCGAAACCCCGCCCCGACCAGCACCCCGAACAACCGCCGCCGAAGCCGCCGCCGCGCGGGCTCGAAGGTGCGCGCGGGGGAGTCGGGCGATGGGTCGGGAGCGGGAGCGGCTGCCGATGCGGGTGCGGCTTCGGCCGCAGCGCCAGGAGTGATGCTCGGCGCGGAACTGTTCGCGGCGCTGGTGGGGGTGGCGCTAGAAGTAGTGGTGCTCGCGGGCCTGGCGGCGGCGCTTGGCGCGGAATCGCTCGCGGCGCTCGAAGTGGTGGTGGTGCTCGGCGCGGACCCGTTCGCGGCGCCGGTTGTGGTGCTCGCGCGGTTGGCGGCGGCACCCGGTGCGGAACTGTTCGCGGCGCTCGGGGTGGCAGCGTCGGCGGCAGTGTCTGTCGCAGCTGTATCTGCGGGTGCTGGCGCAGCGAGGTTCGCGGCTTCGACCGGAGCGCCGGCGGTAGTGCTCGGCGCGGAACTGTTGGCGGCGCTGGAGGTTGTGGCTTCGGCCGGAGCGTTGGCGGCGGCGCTCGCTGTGGTGGCGGCGTCGTGTGCGGCATCGCCGTTGGCTGGGGTCGGGATCGTGTTGCTCATGCCCTTTTCCGTCCGCCGGTGAATGCTGCTGCTTGGGTGGTGAACAGGTTCGCGTAGGTGCCTGCTTGGGCTAGGAGTTCGGTGTGGCTGCCTAGTTCGGTGATGTGGCCGGCGTCGAGGACTGCGATGCGGTTTGCTCGGCGGACTGTGGAGAAGCGGTGGGAGATCACGATGCTGGTGACGCCTTGGGTGATCTCGAGGAATCTGTCGTAGAAGGCTGCTTCGGCGCGGACGTCGAGTTGTGCGGTGGGCTCGTCCAGGATCAGGACTGTTGCGCCGCGGGATATTGCGTAGAGGGCGCGGGCTAGGGCGATGCGTTGCCACTGGCCGCCGGATAGGTCTGTGCCGCCTTCGTATTGGGGCGACAGGATGGTGCGCCAGCCGTTCGGGAGGTTGTCGATCAGGTCTGTGGCGCCGGCGCGTTCGGCGGCTTGGCGGAGTGCCGCGTCGTCGACTGGGCCGCCGAGGAGGTTCAGGGTGACGTTCTCCTCGGCGGTGAGGGGGTAGCGCGTGTAGTCCTGGTAGACGACCGCTACCTGCTTCTGCCAGTCGCGGACGTGGAGGTCGTTCAGTGGCAGGCCGTCGACGAGGATCCGGCCGCGGCTCGGGTCGCGCAGGCGCGCCAGCAGGGTGACCAGGGTGGTCTTGCCCGCGCCGTTCACACCTACCAACGCGGTCGATTCCCCTGCGCGCAGCGTCAGATTCAGGTCGCTGAAGACGTCTGACTCGCCGCCGGGGTAGCGGAACGCCACGTTCTCGAAGACGACGTCCCGCCGTGGCATCCCCGCCGGATCGACGGTCCCGGCGCTGGTCCCGGCGCTGGTGTCGTCGACCGCGTCGACGGCGTCAGCCATCGGCACCAGCGAGTCGGTGAGCGCGTCCAAGTCCGGCACCGCCGTGAGCATCATCTCCAGCTGGAAGTCGGTCATCGACACCGTGCCGACCGTCATCGACGAGGGCAGCATCGTCAGCATCACCGCCAGCGTCCCGAGCCCGATCTCGTGGTGGTACGCGGTCCAGCCGAGCGTTCCGGCGCTGAGGGCGAACACCGCGAAGACCCCGACCGCGACCGTCGCCACTCGCCGGCCCTGGCGGCGCATCTCGTGCCAGGTGGGAGTCAGGCCGCTGACGTAGTGCGTGCGGTGTTCGGCGGCCAGCCAGGCGCCGAGGCCGAAGACCCGCGCCTCCTTCGCCGCGTTCGGGCGGGTCGCCAGCGCGAACAGGTACCAGGCGCGGCGCAGCGGCTCGCCGGCGGCGCGGAAGCTGCTCACCCGGGTCCGCACCAGCTGCCCGAGGGGGCGCCGCACCGCGATCCACGCCGCGAACATCGCCAGCCCCAGCCACCACCGGAACGTCGAGAGCACGACGCACGCCATCGTCCCGGACAGCCACCCGCCGAGCTGCGAGGCGATCGTCATCGGCGCGTCGGCCGGCGCGGCGTTCATCAGCTGGCCCTGCACGTTGGCCAGCCGGTCGAGCGTCTCGGAGTCCTCCAGATGCGCGATGCCCGCCGGCGCGCTGACCGCCGTGACCAGGCGGCGCTGCAACGTCACCACCATCCGCGCCCGCACCACCGAGGACAGCGCGTCCTCCGCCGGACCGCGCAGCAGCGAAAAGCCGTAACACACGCCGGCGACGGCCAGTGCGACCAGCAGCGAGTGCCCCGCACCCGAGCTCAGCCCGTCGCGGGCGGCGGCCGGGATGCGGCCGGTCGCGCGGCCCATCGCGATCAGCGTCAGGTTCGGCAACACCGCCTCGGCCACGACGAACGCGCCGACCGTCCACGCCAGAGCCGGACTGACAGACGCCAAAAGGCGCAGCGCACGAACGCGGCGCGAAGACTTGAGCGTGGCGACAGGATGCGACAGGCGCGACAGCACGGGCCGGATCGGTGACGGTGGCTTCGGCACGGGGTCCACCGTGACGGAGGGGCGTTCGGCAGTGCAACCGTGTTTTCCGACAGCGAACGTGTCTCAGCTCTGCTGCGGCGCCATGGGCTGCGGCGTGAGCCGCCGCAACCCCTTGCGGTCGTAGTAACGGGTCATCGCGAAGCCGAAGACCAGCGCGCCGACGACCCCGACGGCGATCATCAGCCAGGCGCGCGAGAGCCCGGCGTCGCCCCGGGCGTCGAAATAGATGATGGCGCGCACGCCGCCGGCGAGCTGGCGCATCGGCTCGAAGGTACCGAGGAAGCGGAAAAGCGGTGGTGCGGCTTGCAAGGGGACGGTCGCACCGGAGGAGGGCAGCGCCAGCGCGATGAACACGAACATCGACACCAGCTGTCCGATGCCGCCGAACGCCGCGTTGATCGCCTGCACGCCGAGCCCGATCGCCAGGCACGCGCAGTAGGAGAAGATCCACAGCAGCGGGATGTGCGTGGCGTCCATGCCCAGGGCGACGATGCACGCCACTATCACCATGCTCACGGTGAGCAGCGCGATGCCGGCGGTCATCAGCATTTTCAACAACAGCGTCTGGGTGCGGGTGATCGGGACGGTGGGACGCCGCGTGTGCCAAGGACCCATCTCGCTGTCGGCGTAGCCCAAAGCGGTGTCCACGCCGGCGTGGATCAGGTTGCCGCCGATGAAGCCGGACAGGACCAGCAGCAGCGCGTAGTAGAAGGCGCTCAGGCCCAAACCGCTGTGCCGCCCGATGGGATGGCCGATCTGCGTGGTCACCGCGACCGGGTCGGCGAACAGCAGGCGAGTGGTCGGGTCGGCGGCGGACGTCGCGGGGGAGGCCGTGAGCTGCTTGCCGATGGACAGCGACGCCTGGTGTGCCGCGTTCTGCGTGACCTGGGAGGCGATCGAGGAGCCCAGGCTGCCCAGGCCGGGGTTGGTGAGCACGGTGATCGTCGGACGCACCGTGCCCTGCCCGGTGGTCAGCGCCACGACCGAGGCGGTGAAGTCCGCCGGGATCTCGAAGGCGCCGTAGACCTTGCCGGACGCCAGCATGTCCTGCGCCTCGGCCCGGTCGACCCGCTTCCAGTCGAACTGACCGGTCGGCGCCCCGGTGACCACCGCCTGCGCCACCTGCGCGCCCAGGTTCTGCGGCTGGCCGGGCGGCGGCGCGCCGGTATCGGCGTCGACCAGCGCGATCGGCAGGTGGTGCAGGTTGCCGTTCGGATCCAGGATGCCGCCCATGTACAGCAGCGACAGGAACAAGGCGACCAGGGTCGCCAGCACCGCCGGGATCAGCCACAGCTTCGGGCGGCGGACGAGCACGCGGGCGGTCGCGGTGCGCGGCGGTGCCGGCGGCTCGGTCGGCGCTGTCGGCCCGGTCGGGGAGGTCACGGTGGTCACGCTAATACGGCACCGCAGGTGAGACCGGGCGCGACACGACTTCAACGGGCAGCGGCCATCGCGAAGTCCAGCAGCAGATCGCACGTCGTCTACGAGTCCTCATACGGAGGCGTGCGGCTTATGTCCGCCGCCGTGCTCGGCTCGCGCGTCTGGTTCGTCGTCTTCGTCGTCGACATCTTCGTTGTCGACACCTGAGCAAACAGGTCCGCAGGACACGAACCGGTCACGGTGTATCACCGGATCTTGTCCTGCGGGTTCCCCAGTGGATAAACATCAGTTCGCCGTCTCTGAGAATTTCATGAAGCCGCAGTGTGGCGGCCTCTTCGACGGGACGCGTGCCACCACAGGGGAAAGGGAATCCATCTATGCCCAACGCCGCTCAGCGGCGGCGTGCGCAGGCCGTGATGGCGGGGGTCTTCCCCGTCGCCATCGCGCTTGTCGCCGCGTCCGCGTCCGCCTCGCCCGCGCAGGCCGACACGCAGCACCACAGCACCACGAACAAGATCCTGACCGACGCGCACCCGGCATGGGCGACGGCCGACAAGGACCGGGGGGTCCTGCCGGCCGCGCAGCAGATCAGCACCCGGGTGTACCTGACCGGTCAGGACCAGGCGGGGCTGGCCGCGCTGGCGCGCGCCGCGTCCGACCCGAGCAGCCCGGACTACCAGCACTACCTGACCCCGGCCCAGGTCCAGGCGCGCTTCGGTGCGACGCCGGCCCAGCTCGCCGCGGTGCAGAAGTGGCTGACCGGCGCCGGGCTGAAGGTCTCCGCGGTGCAGAGCGACTGGATCGACGCGGTCGGTGACTCCGCCGCCGTGCAGCGCGCCTTCGGCACGCAGATCAAGGACTACCAGGGCACCGACGGCTCGGTGAAGTACGCCGCGTCCTCCTCCGCGGTCATCCCGGCCGCCGTCGCCGACTACGTCGCCGGCGTCTCGGGCCTGTCGCAGGCCGCCGTGCGCGTGCACGCCGATTCGGCGAAGGTCAACGCGGCCAACGCCGCGAACCAGAGCTGCTCGCCGTCCTGGGGCGCGAACACCTCCACCGCGTGGCCGGCCGGCGTCAACCCGGGCCCGACGCCCCTGCTGCCGTGCTCCTACACCCCGAAGCAGCTGCGCGACGCCTACGGCGTGACCAAGTCCGGCATGACCGGCAAGGGCGCGACCATCGCCGTCGTGGACTGGTTCGCCTCGGCCACCATGGAGGGCGACGCCAACCAGTTCGCGGTCGCCCACGGGGACAAGCCGTTCGCGCCAGGTCAGTACTCTGAGATCAAGGACGCGTCTCAGTGGACCAACATCGACGCCTGCGGCGGCCAGGACAACGTGGCCGGCGAGGAGTCGCTGGACGTGGAGATGGCGCACGGCCTCGCGCCGGACGCCAACGTCCTGTATGTCGGCGCGAACTCCTGCACTGACGCGGACCTGATGTCCGCCGAGGAGAACATCGTCGATCATCACCTCGCCGACGTGGTCTCCAACTCCTGGGGCGAGATCATGCACACCACCGACGGCGAGGACCTGGACCCGTCGGAGATAGCCGCCTACGACCGCATCTTCCAGAAGGGCGCGGCTGAGGGCATCGGCTTCGACTTCTCCTCCGGCGACTGCGGCGACGACGACCCGGCGAACTACGCCGGCGGCGGCGCCAACTGCGCCGGCGACTCGGCGCGCAAGCAGACCGAGTGGCCGACCAGCGACGCCTGGGTCACCTCGGTCGGCGGCACCACGATGGCCACCAACGCGCAGGGCGGCTACGCCTGGGAAGCCGCGATGGGCGACCATGTCGGCGTCGCCGCGCAGGGCGCCCCCAACTGGCAGCCGCCGGCCGGACGGGCGACCGTCCCGTTCTCGTTCTACTTCGGCGGCGGCGGCGGTACCTCCGAGGACATCGCGCAGCCCTTCTACCAGGCCGGTATCGTGCCGAGCGCGCTGGCCAACGGCGGGCACGACAGCACCCGCGCGATGCGCACCGTCCCGGACGTGGCGATGAACGGCGCGCTGGCGACCTCGGTGCTGGTCGGCATGACCAGCGGCGCCACCTACAGTGAGGGCGGCTACGGCGGCACCTCGGTGGCCGCGCCGGAGTTCTCCGCGCTGCAGGCCGACGCCAAGCAGGCCGCGGGCCACGCGCTGGGCTTCGCGAACCCGTCGCTGTACGCGCTGAACGGCGGCTCGGCGTTCCACGACGTCACCGCGCACCCGGCGGGCCAGCCGCAGGTGATCGAGGGTATCCACGTCTCGACCGCCGACCCGACCCGCGGCACGATGTACCACGCCGGCCAGGACACCTCGCTGGTCGCCGCCGCGGGTTACGACGACGCCACCGGCCTGGGCTCCCCGGCGGACGACTACCTGGCGAAGGTCGCCACGGTCACGCCGCTGCAGCCGCCGGCGCCGCCGACCAACCCCGGCTCGCCGAACGCGCCGGTCGTCAAGCGGATCGCCGGCGGCGACCGCTACGGCACCGCGATCAGCGTCTCGCAGTCCTCCTTCCCGAAGGCGGGCTCGGCCTCGGCCGTGGTCCTGGCCACCGGCGAGACGTTCCCCGACGCGCTGTCCGGCGCGCCGCTGGCCACCAAGCTCGGCGGCCCGCTGCTGCTGACCCCGTCGAAGACCGTCGACCCGGCCGTGGTCGCCGAGATCCACCGGGTCCTGGCGCCCGGCGGCAAGGTCTACGTCCTGGGCGGCGTGAACGCGGTCTCCGACAAGGTGGTCGCCGGTCTCGGCCTGCCCGGCGCGCAGGTCTCCCGGGTCTCCGGCTCGGACCGCTTCGCCACCTCGCTGGCGATCGCCGAGCAGCTGGGCAACCCGACCGGCAACGTGATCCTGGCGACCGGCGACGACTTCGCCGACGCCCTGACCGCCGCGCCGTTCTCGGCGGTCTACGGCGGTCCCACCGGCGGCCCGGCGGCGATCCTGCTGACCGACAACCGCAAGCTGCCGCCGGCGGTGGCGAGCTACGTGGCCGGCGCGCACGCGGTGGCGGCGGTCGGCGTCCAGGCCACCGTGGCCGACGCCGGTCTGAAGAACCGCGACGCCAGCGCCCAGTTCGGCGGCACGGACCGCTTCGCGACCGGTGCGATGGTGGCCGGGCGGTTCAGCGCGCCGAAGACCGTCGGCGTGGCCACCGGCACCCAGTTCGCCGACGCCCTGACCGGCGCGGCGATGCTGGCCGCGGCGCACAGCCCGCTGCTGCTCACCCAGCCGACGGCGCTGCCGGCCAGCACCGCGGCGGTGCTGCACGGCTTCAGCCAGGCGCTGGCGGGCGGCTCGATCGAGCTGTTCGGCGGCCGGGTGGCGGTCTCCGACGGCGTCGAGCAGCAGGTCGCCAAGGCGGTCGGCGGTCGCGTCGAGTCGTAAGCGCTCTGCGATGCGGTAGGCGCCGCGCGATGCGGTAGGTCTTCCGCGAAGCGTTGTGTGGCAAGGGATTCAGGGGTCGTCCGTAGCACGGGCGACCCCTGAGTCGTTCTCCGATCGTGCCCCGGGCCACGAGATGGGCGTCACATTGCTACCCCCAGTAAAACTATTGCATAATGCAATCGTTGCTTTGGGGTGGAATCCCGCCCGACCCTGCCGACCACGGAGCCTGCCCGCGTGCCGACATCGCCTGTTTCCCCCGCCCCTTCCAAGACCGCCAAGATCTCCACGAGTTCCAAGACAGCCAAGAGTTCCAAGGCGGCCAAGAGTTCCAAGGCGGCCAAGCTCAAGCATCCTGGCCACGCCATCGCGCACCTCGGCGACTTCCACGTCCCGCCGCGCGTCGTGGTGATCACCGCGGTCGCCGTGCCGATCGGCGTCTGCGGCGCCCTGGCCGCCTACGCGCTGCTGAAGCTGATCACCCTGGTGACGAACATCTGCTTCTACGCCCAGTTCACCCTGCACTCGGCCAGTCCCGCCGACACCCCGCACCGCTGGCTGATCCCGATCCTGCCGGTCGTCGGCGGTCTGGTCGTCGGCCTGATGGCCCGCTACGGCAGCGACAAGATCCGCGGCCACGGCATGCCGGAGGCCATCGAGGCGATCCTGATCGGCGGCAGCAAGGTCCAGCCGCGCGTGGCGGTGCTCAAGCCGCTGTCGGCCGCGGTCTCGATCGGCACCGGCGGTCCCTTCGGCGCCGAGGGCCCGATCATCATGACCGGCGGCGCGATCGGCTCGCTGCTCGCGCAGGTCCTGCACGTCACGACCGACGAGCGCAAGACGCTGCTGGTCGCCGGATCCGCCGCCGGCATGGCCGCCACCTTCAACACGCCGCTGGCCGCGGTCGTGCTCGCGGTGGAGCTGCTGCTGTTCGAGTGGCGTCCCCGTTCCCTGATACCCGTGGCGGCGGCAGCCGTCACCGCGACGATCGTGCGCGGACCGATGCTGGGCTACGGACCGCTGTTCGGCGGTGCGCACGTCCCGGCCCACCTGGCCTTCTACGACTACCCGCTGTGCCTGGTGGCCGGCGTGGTCGCCGGACTGCTGGCGATCGGCGCCACGGCGCTGGTGTACTTCTCCGAGGACTCCTTCGCCAAGCTGCCGATCCACTGGATGTGGTGGCCGGCCATCGGCGGGGCGATCGTCGGCGTCGGCGGCCTGATCGAGCCGCACGCCCTCGGCGTCGGGTACGACGTCATCGACTCGCTGCTCACCGGGCGCGCCACGACCGGTCTGATTGTCGGGATTCTGGTGGTCAAGACCCTGATTTGGGGACTGTCGCTGGGGTCCGGGACGTCCGGCGGCGTGCTCGCGCCGATGTTCATGGTCGGCGGTGCTCTCGGGGCGGCCGAGGCGATGATTTTCCCGAGCGTCAGCCCCGGTTTCTGGGCTTTGGTGTCCTTGGCTGGCGTGCTCGGTGGTGTGATGCGCTCGCCGTTGACCGGCATCGTGTTCTGCTTGGAGCTGACGCATGAGGTCAACGCGATACTGCCGATGATCGTCACCGCCGGTACCGCGTATCTGGTCTCGGTGGTGTTCCTGAAGCGTTCGGTGCTGACCGAGAAGCTTGCTCGGCGCGGGCTGCATCTGACGCGCGAGTACTCGGTGGATCCGCTGGAAGTCCATCTGGTGGGCGGGCTCACCGCGGAGCCGGCGACGTCGTTCGCGGCTGCGCAGAGCACAGGTCAGGCCAGTGCGGCGATTCGTGCGTCGCTGCCTGATGGTGAGTTGGCGATTCAGCGCCTGTACCCGGTGCTGCATTCCGACGGCGAGTTGGCGGGCGTGGTCACGCGTGCGCAGCTGCTGGCGGCTGATGTGGGGGACCTGACGCCGTTGTCGGAGACGGCGCGGCCCGCGATCGCCGCGCAGCCGGCGGAGACGTTGCGGACCGTGGCCAACCGGATGGCGCATCATTCGGTGACGCGGGTCGTGGTGACCGCCGATCCCCATGAGCCGCCGTATGTTCTGAGCCTGCGGCAGCTGCTGCACGCGCGGCGGATCGACCATCACGAGGAGTCGCAACGCGAGCGGATGCTCGTGTGGCGGCGTGATCGGGAGGATGTTCAGGTCGGCGGGTGAGGCTGGCTTGTCCCGGACTGGCTTGCCCCGGACTGGCTCGTCGTCTTCGCGGCTTCCCTGAGCAGACCCGCGAAGACGACGAGCCACGCCGCGGCCGCGATCCACACCAGGACGTGGCCCGGGGTCGTGAGCCACGTCCAGCCGCTCGCCTTCGCCACCTCGTCGGTCGCCGCGCCGGTCATGCCCATGGGGAAGATCGTCGCCCAGCGCCGGACGTCGTAGCGCAGGCGCGGCCAGCGGATTTCCGATGCGGCGAGGACCGCGTACCACACCCACGCCAAGGCGAGCAGGACGAGCGCGGTGACGCGCAACGTGCTGTGCAACCCGCCGGACCCGCCTTCGGCTTCGGTGAGCTTCGCGTTCGCCAGCGCCGAGATCGCCAGCGCACCGCCGGCGACCCAGTGATCCCCGGCGCCGCTCCGCACGGCACCGAAGTCGAAGTGCGCCAGCGCGTCGACGTACAACACGAGCCCGAACACGAACAGCACCAACGCCGGCCCGAGCAACCACCGCGCCGGCAACGCGACCGCCAGCGCCGCACCCAGCGCCACCAACCCCTGCGTCGCCACGCAGATGAGGAACACCGCACCCGGCATATGCGGCCGCAGACGCCGCACCACCGCCCACAACAGCAACGGCCACAAAACCGCCGCGACCACAAGCAGCCCCACCGCCACGGCCAACCACCCGGCCAGCGTGAACCGCACCCCGAGCACCGTCGTCGCCGCCACCGCGGTCAACGCCGGCGGCGTCTGCGCCTCGGACACCCACCGCCCCCGCTGCCACACCAGCCGCCGCCCGAAGTCATCAGCGAGCGCCAGCCACAGCAGCACCGCCAACACGAGCGCCACCACCGACAGCACCTGCGCACCCACCTGCCGCAGCCCGATCGACACGATGCCGGTCGCCATGACGGCGGACCCCGCGGCGGGGGGTTGGGCGGCGAACCAGGAGAGGACGTTGGCGAGGGGGTTGGTGGAGGTGGAGGCCGGGGTGGGGGTCGGGCTGGCAGCAGTGGAGGCGGCGGTTGCGCCGGCCGAGTTGCCGGGGCTGGCCGGGCTGCTCGCGGCGGAGGCGGTGGTTGGGCTGCTTGAGCCGGTCGCGCCAGTCGGGTCGGATGTGTCGGGTGGCCTGCTGACCCGGTCTGGGCTGGTCGCGGCGGAGGCGGTGGTCGGGCTGGCCGAACCGTGTGCTTCGGCTGGGCTGTCGGAGTCGGTCGGCCTTTTTGTGCGCGCGTTCAAGGCCTGCTCGGGTCTGGAGGATCGGGAGATCACCGCCGGTCACCGCCTTCCATCCGCAGCAACTGCCCTGCTCAACCCACCGCAGCCACTACACATCCCACCGCAGCCACTGCGGACGCTAGCCCCTCCCGTGCCTCCTGCCCCTGCCGGCGTGTCCGTTCGGGGGACCGGCGTTGCACGTCAGCCGTGGAGGGGGACCCGGCGTGCGCGCACGATCCGTTCGCTGATACGCCATCCCTTCTCTCCGTGGACCACGGTGTCGTCGTAGGTCGCGCTGCCGCAGGTGCCGTCGGTGGTGATGCCGATGCCTTTGGAGCGTGCGTGGACGCGGCCTGGCGCCTGCTCGGTGAGGATCACGTTCGTGATGTGGTGGCCGACGGGGTTGCCCTCGCCGAGGGCCAGTGCCGCGTCGCGGTTGGCGGCCAGGCCGCGCAGGACGCCGAAGCCGAAGTCGGTGACGTCGTAGGCGATGTCGTCGGTGAACACCTCGTCGAGGCGGTCGAGGGCGCCGGTGTCGCACAGGTGGCCGTGCAGGGCGAGCAGTTCGTTGATGGCGACGTGGTCTTGCCAGGAGAGCGTCATGGCGGGCTAGACTATGTGGGGAATTCCCCACTTAGCAACAGAGGATGTCGACCGATCGTGGATTCCCCAGCGCGGCGCCCGCTGCGCGCCGATGCTGCCCGCAACGTGCAGGCGCTGGTCGCGGCGGCGAAGGAGCTCTTCGACGAACAAGGGTCCGACGTCGCGCTCGACGAAATCGCGCGGCGGGCCGGCGTCGGCAACGCGACCCTCTACCGCAACTTCCCGACCCGCGCCGACCTGATCGTGGCGGTGTACGCCGACGAGGTCGCGGAGCTGTGCCTGCGTGGCGCTGCCCTCAGGGAGACGGAAGCTGCGGGGGAGGCGCTGTTCGCGTGGCTGGACAGCTTCGTGGTCCACGTCGCGACCAAGCGCGCGCTGGCACTGGCCGGCACGGAGCACAACACCGAGCGCCGGACGCAGCTGTTCGACACCTGGCACGAGGCGATGCGCAAGGTCGCAGGGGACTTATACGACCGAGCTCGCGAAGCCGAGGCTGTGAGTCCCGATGTGAGCGCTGAAGAACTGCTGGCGCTGACCTCTGCGGCAGCCATCGCGAGCAACGGACCCGAGCACGCGCGAAGGCTGCTGCGGATGATGCGCTATGGCTTCGCACGCCACTCGGGCGCCTAGCCGACCATTTCAGGGCTCGTAGTTACTTCGCTCGACTGCGTGCCACGGGTCGCCCCGACCGACGCCGCGACCACGAACAGAATCGCGAGCCACTGCGACCACCCCAGCGACTCCCCGAGCACGACCAGCCCGATGAGCGCCGCCACCGCCGGCTCCAGGCTCATCAGAATCCCGAACACACGCGGCGGCATCTTGCGCAGCGCCTCCAGATCCAGTGTGTAGGGCAGCACCGAGGACAACAGCGCAACGCCGAGTCCCAACAGCAGCACCCACGGCCGCAGCACCGCCGTGCCGCTCTCGGCGACGCCGAACGGCACGGTCATCAGCGCCGCGACGGCCATGCCCAGCGCCAGACCGTCGCCTTCGGTGGTGTGGCGTCCGAGGGCGGCGCCCATGAGGATGTAGAGACCCCAGAACGTGCCCGCCGCGAGGGCGAACAGAACGCCGACGAGGTCCAGCGCGCCGCCCCCTTCCGTCAGCAGCAGCACTCCGCCCCCGGCGAGCAGCGCCCACAGCGCGTCTAGCCACCGCCGCGACCCGGCCGCGGCCACCGCCAGCGGTCCCAGGAACTCGGTGGTCACCGCGACGCCCAGTGGGATGCGTGCCAGCGACTGGTAGAAGCACAGGTTCATCGAGCCCAGGACGATGCCGTAGCCGAGCACCACCATCCAGGTCCGGCGCTCCAGGCGCAGCGACGGACGCCAGAAGAGCAACAAAACCGTCGAGGCGAAGAACAGCCGCAGCGCCACCGCCCCGAAGCTGCCGACGGCGCCGAACAGGTGCTTGGCGAGCGCCGAACCCAGCTGAGCGCTGAGGATGTCCAGCAGCACCAGCATCGTCGGCGGGATCGCGCCGAGCGCCCGGCTGGCCATCGCGGTCGGGCCGGAACCGGCACGGGCACCGGCACCGGACGTGCTGTGCTCGGTCGTCTCGACGCTCGGGGTGGCCATTGGTGGATTGTGCATGATCGGCTCGCGCGCGTCGCGTGATTAACGGCCGAGTCTCAACGCCTGCCGAGGGATTGCAGTGCTACCTGGAACGCCGGGTCCGTGCCGTCGGCGAACTGCTCGGGCGTGAATGTCGGTACCTTGACGTCCGGCGGGATGCCGGCGATGTCGTAGGTACGCCCTGACAGCGTCAGGTACTCCTCGTCCGGCAACCCGAACATCCAGCCGTTGGGCAACTGTCGATCCAGGATGTCGGAGAAGACACCCTGGGTGTTGTCGCCGACGAGCGCCGGGCGCGGGGAGCGGTTGAGCAACGCCTGCGTGGCCGCCTCGCCGGCGCTGAACGTGGAGCCGCCGGCCAGGATCGAGAGCGGGCCGGTGTAGTGCGGCGTCGTCGAGGGGTGGACCAGGAACGGCTGCGGCACGGTGAAGCGGTCCGGGTCGGTCGGGTCGTCGCGGGTCTGCTTGGCGTAGGCGAAGAAGGTGTGGCCGGTGAGCCGCGAGGCCAGCATCAGGCCGAGCGGATCGTCGCCGCCGCCGTTGATCCGCAGGTCCAGGACGAGGCCGTGCAGGCGGTTCGGGCCGGCGGTGCGGTCGGGGGTGAAGACGGCGTCGAGCGCGGCGCTGAACGCGGCGGCGTTGGCGGCCGAGGTGTCGTCCGAGGTGAAGCCGGTGAAGTCCGAGACGCGCAGGTAGCCGACGCCGCCCGGCAGCGTGGTGAAGGCGACGCGGCCCTGGCACCAGGTCTGGAGGGCGGAGGTGGCGGTCGACAGGTCGGCGTGCTGGACCAGGGCCAGCGCTCGGGCGTCGAGGTCGCCGTCGGGGACCTGCGTGCCGGGCTTGGGGGAGAAGACCGGGGTTCCGTCGGCGACGAGTCCGACGTGCGCGTCGTGCAGCGGTGTGATCATGGCGGCGAAGATGTCGCGGAGCTGCGCGTTCGTGGTCGACGCGGTGACCTGCGGCCGGTAGGTGGCGTAGACCTGGTTCCAGTCGATGCCGCGCTGGGCGAAGAACGGGTAGTTCTCTGCGAAGGTCCGCCAGAACACGTCGAAGGTCTCGATCGGCGTGGCGGGGGTCGGAGTTGTGCACGCCGGAGGTAGGGACGGCAGGCGGATCAGCTTGCGGGCGTTGACGTTCGCGTCGATGTGCCAGAGCGCGTGGTTCGGGTCCGCGCCGGGAGTGAAGGTCGAGACACTGCCGTCGCCGTCGTCGGTGGTGTCGCGGATGCAGCTGATCGCTGTGGTGTCGTAGAGCTCGAAGGTGCCGCCGGTGATGCGCAGGACGCTGCTGTAGCCGTCGGTGCGCCAGACGCCGTCGAGCCGGTGGTCCGTGCTGCTACCCGCCCCCGATGCCGACGCCGGTACGGCGGTCGCGGCCACGACGGACGTCGCCAGCACCGCCGCCATTGTCAGACTCGTGTATTTCGTCACGCGTCAATGCTTGTCCTCGCTAAGGCGAGATGGCACCGGGCTGTCCCCCGTCTTCGGTACCCGGGCAGCACGGTGCGTGCCCGGTAGGTAGCGCGGTTGACCTAAGCTTGAGCACACCGGGGTGACGGCGGTGGGTGCTGGTGGCGAGGGGGCAAGGTGTTCGAGGTCGTCGCGGGACGCTACGTCCTGATCGACAGCATCGGCTCCGGCGGTGCCGGGGAGGTGTGGCGGGCCTTCGACCGCAAGGCCGGCGCCTATTGCGCCGCCAAGGTGATCCGGCATCCGGAGGCTGCGACGCTGGTGCGCGCGGTCTTCGAACAGGCGGTCCGGCTGGAACACCCGCATGTGGTGACGCCGTACGCATGGGTCGCTGACGATGAGCAGGTGCTGCTGGCGATGCCGCTGGTATGCGGCGGATCGCTCGCCGTGCTGCTGCGCGACCTCGGGGTTCTGCCGCCGCGCTACAGCGCCGAGGTGCTGTGGCAGCTCCTGGTCGCGCTGGAGCACGTGCACGGCGCCGGGCTCGTCCACCGCGACGTCAAGCCGGCGAACCTGCTCCTGGAGTCGACCGGCACCGGGGCGCCGCACGCGCGCCTGGCGGACTTCGGCCTGGTGCTGACACCGGACCAGCCGCGCATCACCGGCACGTTCAAGGTGGTCGGCACGCGCGCCTACCTGGCGCCGGAGTCGCTGGAGCGCGGCGACCAGGGCGTCGCGCAGGACCTGTACGCGGCCGGGCTCGTCGGGCTGGAGATGGTGGGAGCGGAGGCGATCAGCGCCGGCGGACCGCTGGTCGAAGTCCTCGCCGCCCTGACGGCACCGGAACCGGCACGCCGTCCCGGATCCGCGGCCGAGGCCCTGGAGCGCCTGGCGCAGATCCTCGAGGGCTGGCCACTGGAAACGCCCGCGCCGATGCCGGGGAGCGACGAACCGGTCGAGGTGTTCGAGCAGATCGGACCACTGCCGCCGGGATGGGGACCGACCGGCCCGATCGCCGAGGCGGAGACGGTCACGCTGGCAACGATGCCGTCGATGGGATCGATGGGATCGATGGCATCGATGGGGGAGGACGCCGTGGCCGCCACGATGGTGATCGATCTCGGGGCGACGATGCGGATCACGCCGAGGGCGGCATTGCGGGGCGAGCCGGAGACTGCTGTATTGCGGGTCGAGCCGGAGACTGCTGTATCGCGGGTCGAGCACGAGGCTGGTGTGCCGGTCGTGCATGAGGCCACGGTTCGGGGCGAGCCGGAGGCTGCATCGCGGGTTGATCCTGAGGCGACGGTGTGGGTAAAGCCTGGTGCTGCTTCGCGGGCCGAATCTGAGGCCAGGGCGCGGATTGATCCTGACGCCACGGTGTGGATCGATTCCGGTGCCGCTGTGCGGTTCGATCCGGAGGCCACGGTGCGGCTCGCGCCTGAGGGTCCTTCGCGGATCGATCCTCAGAGCACAGCGCGGGTCGACCGGCCGATCGGCGGTGGGGAGCGGTTTTGGTCGCCGGGCGCGGCATCCATGCCCTCCCCGGGCGCTGCCAGCCCACCTGCCTACGGACAGCCTCGAATCCCCTTGCACGGCACCGAATCCGCCAGAAGGCCGCCGCCTCGGATGCCCGCCACCGACAACGCGTTCGGCGTCCGGTATCCGCCGTCGGCCTCCGGCGCGAACTCCGGCCTCGGCCCGAGTCACAGCCCTGAGCCCGCCATCGACCGCGTGCGCCTGCGCCTCATCCCCGTCAACGCCACAGCGCCACCGGTTTCCCGGCGGCGCTGGCGGCTGGTCACGGTGCTGGTCGCGGTGATCGCCGTGGTCGCGGTGGCGGGTGCGGTCGGCTGGGCCGTGACTGCCTGGCACTGAGCGGCGTGCGGCTTCCTCGATACCCCCGCAGGATCCAGGTGGGCCGTGCGCCGCCGGCCGGTGTCAGGTGCGGTGTGCCCCGGCGGCTGCGCGGGGGCGGTGCTGGGGCTGATGCGTTTGCAATTCGGCGTGTGCATGCGAGAATCGGTGTCGTGCGGACATCGGCGAACCTCCCTTTGCAGTCGATGGGCAGCGATTGCAGTTGCAAATTAGCGCGGGTGCGAACCACCCGTCAAGCCCGCCGGGGGAACGCGGTGGCCGCGGGGAAGGAGACGCCGTGAACGACGATGCTGTCGTGCGCAACAGAGCCCTGCAGACCGAGTGGTACGGCGAGCCGCTGGGCGACCGCTTCCGCCGCCTCCTGGACCGGCTGACCCTCTCCCAAGCCCAGCTCGCCGACGTCCTCGGCCTGTCCGCGCCGATGATCTCCCAGCTGATGAACGGCGTCCGCGCCAAGATCAGCAACCCGGCGGTGCTGGCCCGCCTCGCCATCGTCGAGCAGATGGCCGCCGACCCGGCCTTCGTCGTCCTGCCGCCGACCGCGCGCTCCACAGAGCTGGCCCGCCTCGTGCACGAGGCACCCACCGCCAGCAGCAGCGTGGCGATCGCGCACACCGCCACGCCGTCCGCGCCGAGCGTCGGCGACCCGGTGGCGGCGGTGCAAGGCGTGCTGCGCGCCGTGGCCTCCGCCTCCGACCTCGACGGCGCCGCACGCCTGCTGGACGCCGAATACCCGGCGCTCGCCGAGGTTCTGCGCGTCTACGGGACGTTCAAGACCGCCGACGCGCGCGCCCACTACGAGCGCACAGCCCGCTGAAGCCTGCTGCGCGCGGAGCAGCACCTATCGTCGGCGTATCGAAAAGCCCATACATGTCGGCAACGCGGCGCTGTCTTGACTGGAGCAATGACTTTGACCGTGGGGGCGATCAGCGCTGCCGAGCATGGAGCGTTCGTGCAGGCACAACGGTCGGTCAGCTTTCTGCAGACGCCGGCTTGGGCGAAGGTGAAGACCGAGTGGCGCAGTGAAGCGCTCGGCTGGTTCGACGGTCAGCGGCTCGTCGGCGCCGGTCTCGTTCTGCATCGTCCGGTGCCGCATCTCCGATGGCGCACGCTGGCGTACCTGCCCGAGGGCCCGGTCATCGACTGGACCGGCGATCTCGGCATGTGGCTCGATCCACTGGTCGCGCATCTCAAGGCAGGCGGCGCGTTCGCGATCCGAGTCGGACCGCCGGTGCGCACCGACGTGTGGAGCGCCGCTCAGGTCAAGAAGGGCTTCGCCGATCCGGATGTACGACGGCTGACCGAGCTGCCCGGGCAGCCCGATCTGGTCGGCGTCCGAGTGAGCAGTCTGCTGAGAGACTCGGGCTGGCTGCCGCAGAACCCTGATGACGGGTTCGGCGCGGGGCATCCGCAGTTCAAGTACGAGATCCCGCTCACCGGCCGGAGCGAGGAGGACGTGCTCAAGGGCATGAACCAGCAATGGCGCCGGAACATCAAGAAGGCGGCGAAGGAGGGCGTCGAGGTCACGGTCGGCGGGGACCTGAAGGAGTTCCACGATCTTTACCTGCACACCGCCGCCCGCGACCACTTCACGCCCCGCCCCCTGAGCTACTTCCGGACCATGGCCGCAGCGATGCGCGCCGAGGACCCCGACCGCTTCCGGCTCTACTTCGCGCACCACGACGCGGACCTAGTTGCCGCAACGATCCTGGTCCGCGTCGGCACGCACGCCTGCTACGCCTACGGCGCCTCCTCGACCGCCAAGCGCGAGGTACGCGGCTCCAACGCATGTCAGTGGGCGATGATCCGCGACGCACTGGCAGCCGGCTGCGAGGTCTACGACCTGCGCGGCATCACCCCGACGCTGAACGCCGACGACCCGCACGTCGGACTGATCCAGTTCAAGGCCGGCACCGGCGGCCAGGCGGTGCGCTACGTCGGGGAGTGGGACCTGCCGCTGCGGCCGGTGGTGTATCGGGCGTTCCAGATGTACATGCGGCGCCGCAGCGCGTCGTGATCCGGGCCGCCCGACGCGAGCCACGCGCCGCCAGCCACCCACGGCCAGCCGCTCGCCGCCAGCCATGCGCCGCCAGGCACCAGCCGCCCGCCGCAGCTACTCGCCGCCAAGCCACCCACCAGCCGCCGCTCGCCGCCAGCCGCCAGCTACTCGCCGCCAGCCGCCCGTCTCTCCCCCCCCCGCGCCCCTACACCAGCGCCGCCGCCACTTCATCCAACCGCCCGCCGCGCGAGGCCTTGACCAGCACCACGTCTCCGGCGGCGAGGTGCTCGCGTAGCCAGGCTAGGGCGGCGTCGTTGTCGGGGAGTGTCAGGGCTCTGGGTCCTGCTGCGGTGGCGATGGGGTGGGCGGGGGCGCCGACGGCGAGGATGATGTCGGCGCGGTGGGCGGCGTAGCGGCCGATGGCGCGGTGCTCGGTTTCGGTGGAGGGCCCGAGTTCGCGCATCTCGCCGAGTACGGCGATGCGGCGTGCGGCCTCGATCGCGGCCAGGGCGTCCAACGCTGCGCGCGTCGAGTCGGGGTTGGCGTTGTAGGAGTCGTTGAGCAGTGTGGCGCCGCCGGCCAGGCCGCGCAGTTCCATGCGCCACTTCGACAGGGAGGCGGTCGCCAGGGCCTTCGTGGCGGCCTCGAGCGGTACCCCGGCGGCCAGGCCCGCCGTCACCGCCGCCGCCGCGTTCAGCGACTGGTGCGCGCCGATGAGCGGCAACGTGACGACAGCTCGGGCGTCGGCGGTGCGCACCGTGAACGACGGCCGCCCCAGCCGGTCGAGGACCAGATACAGCACCTGCACGTCCGCGTGCTCCGCGCGCCCGAACGTCAGCAGCGGGCCGTCGGTCAGGGTGTGCATCGCGGCGACGCGTGGGTCGTCGGCGTTCAGTACCGCCGTGCCGCCTGGCGCCAACCCTTGCACCAGCTCGGCCTTGGTCTTGGCGATGGCGCCGCGCGACCCGAACTCGCCGAGGTGGGCCCGCCCGACGTTCAGCACGACCGCGACGTCCGGCGCGACAAGGTCGGTCAGCGCGGCGATGTCGCCGACGTGCCGTGCTCCCATCTCCAGGACCAGGAACCGGGTCTCGGCGTCGGCGCGCAGCATCGTGAGCGGCACGCCGAGCTCGTTGTTGAGCGAGCCGGCCGTCGCGACCGTCGGCGCCGCGCTCGACAGCACCGCCGCGATCAGGTCCTTCGTGCCGGTCTTGCCCTGCGAGCCGGTCACCCCGACCACTGTCAGCCCGGGACGCAGCCGGTCCACGACATGCTTGGCGAGCCTCTGCAACGCCTCGCGCGCGTCCTGCACGACGACCGTCGGCAGCGACGTGGGTCGCGTGCCGAGCACCGCCGCCGCCCCGGCCCGCGCGGCTTGATCGACGAAGTCGTGACCGTCGGCGTACTCCCCGGCGAACGCGACGAACAGCCCGCCCGGCTCGGCTTTGCGACCGTCTAGGGCGGCCGGCGCGGTCACGGTCACCGACCCGCCACCTGCGACCGTCCCGCCGACGACAACGGCGATCTCCTCGAGGCTGAGCGGGATCATGCGGCTGGCCCGTAGTAAGTCATGCCATTAGTCAAGGCACACCGATGTATCGCCAGTGTATCGAAAACCACATACATACCGGCAACGCCCCGCTGTCTTGACTGGACGCCATGACCTCATCCCCGACGCTCCCCACTCCGGGAATCACTGTCTACGGGTGCGGACAGGACGAGGCTGTCTTGTTCCGAGCGCTGGCAACGAGATTCGGCTTCGTTCCTACCATTACCGAGGCGGCGGTATCCGAAGCCAACGCAGAACTGGCGTCGGGAAACCGATGCATCAGCGTCGGTCATAAGACACAGATCACTGACGCCACACTTCTCGCACTCAGCCGCGTTGGCGTCACCTACATCTCGACCAGAAGCATCGGCTACAACCACCTCGATGTGGGGTTCGCGAACAGCGTCGGCATCTCAGTGGAGAACGTCAGCTATTCGCCCGACAGCGTTGCCGACTACACCCTGATGTTGATGCTGATGGCGGTCCGCCACGCGAAATCCCTAGTCCGCCGCACCGACGTCCACGACTACCGTCTTCACGATGTCCGTGGCCGCGAGCTGCGCGACCTGACCGTCGGCGTGGTCGGGACCGGACGCATCGGCGCAGCCGTCGTGGACCGGCTCAAAGGCTTCGGCTGCCGTGTGATGGCCCACGATCGCAACCCCGAAAGCGTGGCCGGCTATGCGCCGCTCGACGAGCTCCTACGACACAGCGACATCGTCACGCTCCACACGCCGCTCACCGCTGAAACGCACCATCTCCTGAACAGCGAACGGATCGAGCAGATGAAACCCGGCGTCTTCATCGTCAACACCGGACGCGGTTCTCTTCTCGACACCGAAGCCCTTCTCCAAGCGCTGGAAAGCGGCAGATTGGGCGGCGCGGCGCTAGACGTTCTGGAAGGTGAGGAAGGGATCTTCTACGCCGACTGTCGAGACAGAGTCATCGAAAGTAAAACACTGCTGCGGTTACAAGAACTCCCGAACGTACTCGTCAGTCCGCACACGGCTTACTACACCGATCACGCACTCAGTGACACCGTCGAGAACTCCATTATCAACTGTCTGAGATTCGAGAGCGGGAATCATCATGGATAAGCTCAATATCGGCATCATGTTCGGCGGCTGCTCGGAGGAACACCCCATCTCTGTCAAGTCCGCACGGGAGGTCGCGAAGAACCTCGACACCAGCAAGTACGAACCCTTCTACATCGGCATCACTCGGGACGGCGCGTGGCGACTGTGCGACGGCCCAGAGGAGAACTGGGAGAACGGCGCGAGCCGTCCCGCCGTGGTGTCGCCGGACCGAGGCGCGCACGGACTGCTCGTCCTGGACCAGGGACGCTACGAAGCGATCCGCCTGGACCTGGTCCTGCCGGTCCTGCACGGCAAGCTCGGCGAGGACGGCGCGATCCAGGGTCTGCTGGAGCTGGCCGGCATCCCCTACGTGGGCTGCGACGTACAGACCTCCGTCCTGTGCATCGACAAGACGCTCACTTACCTCGTCATACAGAACGAGGGGATCGCGACGCCGAGGTTCTGGACCCTCACGCCCGACGAGAAGATCGATCCGAACGAGCTGCCCTATCCGGTATTCGTCAAGCCGGCTCGCTCGGGGTCTTCGTTCGGCGTCAGCAAGGTGTCCGGCAAGGACGAGCTGTCCGGCGCCATCGAGGAGGCGCGGCTGTATGACGCCAAGGTGCTCATCGAGGAGGCGGTCGTCGGCAGCGAGATCGGCTGCGCGGTCCTGGGCACCGGCGAGGATCTGCTCGTCGGCGAGGTGGACCGGGTCGCGCTGACCCACGGCTTCTTCAAGATTCACCAGGAGAGCGCGCCGGAGACCGGTTCGGAGAACGCGACGTTCATCGTCCCCGCCGACATCCCGGCGCAGTCGCGCGCACTGATTCAGGAGACTGCGAAGCTCGTCTACCGCGCTCTGGGTTGCCGCGGGCTGTCGCGGGTCGACTTCTTCCTGAAGGAGGACGGGACCGTGGTCCTCAACGAGGTCAACACGCTCCCCGGCCTGACCTCCTACAGCCGCTACCCGCGGATGATGGCGGCCGCCGGATTCCCGATGTCCGAGGTCATCGACCGGTTGGTGGCGGTGACGATCGCGGGGGACCTCCGGTGACCGACGACTTCGTCTTCGTGGACCAGCTCGTCCCCGGCGTCCGCTGGGACGCCAAATACGCGACCTGGGACAACTTCACCGGCAAGCCGGTGGACGGCTACCTGGCGAACCGGATCGTCGGGACGACCGCCTTGTGCAGCGCACTGGAACGCGCGCAGAAGGAGGCCGGCGTCCTCGGTTTCGGGCTGGTGCTCTGGGACGGCTATCGTCCGCAGCGCGCCGTGGACTGCTTCCTGCGCTGGTCGCAGCAGCCCGAGGACGGTCGGACCAAGCCGCGCCACTACCCGAACATCGACCGCGCCGGGATGTTCGAGAAGGGCTACGTCGCCGCCAAATCGGGCCACAGCCGCGGAAGCACAGTCGATCTGACGCTCTACGACCTGGCCACCGGCGACCTGGCCGCAATGGGCGGCGGCCACGACCTGATGGACCCCGTCTCCCATCACGGCGCCAGCGGGATAACGCGAGCTGAGGAGGCGAACCGGCTGGCGTTGCGCTCCGTCATGGAGGCCAGCGGTTTCCGACCGTACGACTGCGAGTGGTGGCACTACACGCTGGAGGACGAGCCTTATCCGGAAACGTATTTCGACTTCCCTATTACCTAGGGAGCCGACTACGTATCAGGCTACGTCGGACGTGGAATTGCTAGCTTTCGGTGGCCGGGGTGCGCTTTGTGCTGGAGGACAGCGGCAGCACTCGCCAAAGACGGCCGCAGACGATGGTGCCGACGGCCCAGAGCACGTAGACGATCGGGGTGAAGGCGCCGCCCGCCTGGGTGACCTGGCTGTGGTCGACGGTGAAGGTCAGCGGGCTTTGTAGATAGCTGACGCCGGTCCATGTGTAGGTGCCCGAGGCCGCGTGCCCTGCGGTGAGTGCCTGCGCGTAGGCGGAGGAGACTTCGCTGAGGCCGCCGAACAGGAACAGCGGAACGAGCGCGGCGAAGCAGGCGGCGGCGGTCCACGAGTGATGGGGGCGGTCGCCGAACTCGGCGCCGAGGTATTCGCGGGCCAGCGCGCCGCTGCCGCCGAGACGGCGCAGCGCCTCACTCGCGCCGCGGTCGGCGGCGGCTTCGAGCAGGTTGGCGCGCACCTCGCGGCGCTTGGCCACGCGCGAGGCGCGCGGCAGGTCGTAGAGGCGCTGGTCGAGCGTCCACACCAGGCGCTCGATGCGCATCCGGTCCAACGCGGTGAGCTTGCGCGGCATGTCAGGAGCCTTCCTCGGGAGGCAGCGGAAGCGGACGGGCGAGCACGGTGAGCTTGTGCGGCATGTCAGGAGCCTTCCTCGGGAGGCAGCGGAAGCGGACGGGCGGGCACGGGGAGTTCGTGCGGCATGTCAGGAGCCTTCCTCGCCGGGAGAGGGAAGCGGACGGGCGGGCACGGTGAGTTTGTGCGGCATGTCAGGAGCCTTCTTCCGGGGGCGGCGGAAGCGGACGGGCGGGCACGGTGAGTTTGTGCGGCATGTCAGGAGCCTTCCTCGCGAGGAGGGGGAAGCGGACGGTCGAACGCGGTGAGCTTGTGCGGCATGTCAGGAGCCTTCCTCCGGGGGCGGCGGAAGCGGACGGGCGAGCACGGCCTCGACGGCGCTCACGTGCCGCGACCAGCTTTGCCCGGCGGCGTGCAGGGTCTCGCGTCCGGTCGGGGTGAGCCGGTAGTACTTGCGCGCCGGGCCGTTCGGTGAGGGCACCAGCCGGGTGGCCAGGCGCCCCTCTCGCTCGAGGCGGGTGAGGGCGGGGTAGACCGTGCCCTCGAGCACGTCTGCGAAGCCCGCCGCCTGCAGGCGTTGCGCCACCTCGTAGCCGTAGGACTCTTTCTCGGCCAGCAGATGGAGCAGCACCATCGACAGCACGCCCTTGAGGAGCTGAGGGTCATGGCTGGTGGTCACGGCTATTAGACTGTACCCACTACTAGACATAGTCAAGTAGTGGGACCGCAAGCATTGACCGGGCCTCGATTTCTGAGGCGCTGGCTAGGTAGGAGAGCCAGGCTGATGGGCCGGCGCCGGCCCGATACGTGCCAGTCGTAGCGCGGTCGGTATGTATCGCGCCTCGGGTGCCTCGGCCGTCAGGGCTCGGCGGACGGGAAGCCGTACCGTGACGCGGAGACCTCCGGTGGGGCGGGGAGTGAGGGTGAGGGTCCCGTCATGGGCGTAGGTGATGCTCTTGACGATCGCCAGTCCGAGGCCGACGCCCGCGTGGTCGGTGCGGATGCGTTCGCTGCCGCGCTGGAAGGGCTCGGCGAGGGTGGCCACCAGCTCCGGGGTCAGCTGCTCGCCGGTGTTCTCCACGGTGAGTTCCGCGTAGTCGGCGTGAGCGCTGGTGATGACCCAGATGGTGCCTTGGCCGGGCAGGTTGTGCACGATCGCGTTGTGGACCAGGTTCGTCGCCAGTTGCAGGAGCAGCGCCGGTGAGCCGATGGCGGGGGGCGCCGCGCCGCCGGAGGTGTCGATCGTCTCTATGGTCAGGCCGCGCCTCTCTGCCATGGGGAAGAGCGTTTCGGCGGCTTCCTCGGCGACCAGTGAGAGGTCGACTTCCTCGCGGGCGAAGGACCGCTGGTTCGCGCGGCTGAGTAGCAGGAGCGCCTCGGTGAGGTCGATCGCGCGGGTGTTGACGACGTGCAGCCGGTCGATGAGCTGGCCGGTGTCGCGGTCGGGGTCGTTGCGGGCGGCGTCCAGGAGGGACTGGGTGATCGCCAGCGGGGTGCGCAGTTCGTGGGAGGCGTTGGCGGCGAAACGCCGTTGTTCGGCGACGTGCGCCTCGAGCTGCGCGAGCATGGTGTCGAAGGCGTCAGCGAGTTCGCGGAACTCGTCGTTGGTGCCCTCCAGCTCGATCCGGTGGGACAGCGAGCCGGTCGCGGCCAGGCGGGTGGCGTCGGCGATGCGGGTCAGCGGGGCGAGCATGCGGCCGGCCAGGAACCAGCCTCCGACCAGCCCCAGCAGTAGCAGGAAGGCTACCGCCACGGCCGCGGCGGGGATGAAGCCGTGCATCAGGTCCGATTGGCTCGGACCGGTGATGACCACGGGACTGTTGCCCATGCCTTTCGGGGCGTACTGCTGCGCGTTTTTGATGACGGCGGCGTTGTCCGGCAGCCAGCGCAGCGCGAAGATCCAGGCGACGCCGATCAGTAGGGAGCCGGCGAGCATGACCAGGCCGGCGTAGCTGAAGGTGAGCTTGAGCCGGGCGCTCATACCCGGAGGCCTAGTCACGGTTTCCGCTCATGGCGTTAGCTCCAGCCGTGATGCCGGCCTCGGCGTCGATGCGGTAGCCGACGCCGGGAACCGTCGCGATGATCCAGGGCTCGCCGAGCCGCTTGCGCAGCGCCGAGACGGTGATGCGGACGGCGTTGGTGAAGGGGTCGGCGTTCTCGTCCCAGGCCCGCTCCAGCAGCTGTTCGGCGCTCACGACGCCGCCCTCGGCCGCGACCAGGACCTCCAGGACGGCGAACTGCTTGCGCGTGAGCGCGACGTAGCGTCCGTCCCGGTACACCTCGCGCCGGAACGGATCCAGCCGCACGCCGGCGATCTCCCGGACCGGGGGGCGGCTGTGGGCGCGCCGACGGTCCAGCGCCCGCAGGCGCAGCACCAGCTCCCGCAGCGCGAAGGGCTTCGTGAGGTAGTCGTCGGCGCCGAGTTCGAAGCCGCTGGCCTTGTCGTCGAGCCGGTCGGCGGCGGTCAGCATGAGGATCGGCATCCCGGTGCCGGAGGCGATGATCCGCTTGGCGATCTCGTCGCCGGACGGCCCGGGGATGTCCCGGTCCAACACGGCGATGTCGTAACTGTTGACGCTCAGCAGCTCCAAGGCGGTGTCGCCGTCACCGGCGATGTCCGCGGCAATCGCGTCCAGGCGCAGGCCATCACGGATGGCCTCTGCCATGTAGGGCTCATCCTCCACGACCAACACACGCATGCCCCGATGGTACGAGGCGGTGTATATCGTCGGCATACCGAAAATCACGCGATGAGCCGGGCTGTGGTGCGGGTGTGGTGCGCGGCGCGCGGTGTGGTGCGGTGTGACGCAAGGGACTCCGGGCGCGAGCTACTGACCCGCGATCCGGTCGACCAACGCCTTCGCCGCCATGAGACCGGCGGCGATCTGGTTCGCGCCGGGCTGGCCCAGCACGACGCCGGTGATCGTGGTCTGCTTCCCGCCGATCGTGCGGACCGCCTGGAAGGCGAAGCAGCCGCCGGCCGCGTCGTCCGAGCCGGTCTTGACGCCGACGAACCCGTCGTGGCCCACCAGCGTGTCGGTGTTGGCGACCGTGCCCGCGACCGGCAGTGCCGCGCTCGGCATCGCCACGATGTCCGCGAACACCGGCAGCCTCATCGCGCGGGCGACGATCTGTACCTGATCGACCGCGGTCGACACCGTCGCCTCGTCGAAGCCGCTCGGATCGGTGTAGCGGGTGTCGCGCATGCCCAGCGACTGCGCGGTGGCGTTCATCCGCGCGACGAACTGGTCCACCGAACCCGCGTCCCACCTGGCCAGGACCACCGCGATGTTGTTCGCCGAAGGGAGCAACAGGGCCTGCAACGCTTGCCTCTCCGTCAGATGCTCGCCGGCAGCGACGGGAACGATCGACTGGTCCTGCGAGCGCCGCTGAGCGGTGTCGGCGACGTCGGCGTCGGTGAGGGTGAGAGCCGGACCGTCTTGGCCGGCCCGCAGCGGATGGTCGCGGAGCACGAGATAGGCGGTCATCACCTTGGTGACGCTGGCGATCGGCGCGGCGTGCTGGTTCGGTCCGGCTTGGACCCGGGACTGTCCGGTCTCGATGAAGGCGGCTTGTCCGTGCGCCGGCCACACCGTGCTGGGAGTGGCAGCATGCGGATCCGACGACGCTGAGGAGGACGGCGGCAGCGGTGCGAGCGGCGGCAGCCCGGGGAGCGAGGGAGGCGCGCCGAAGGAAGCCGGCTCCGGGTCTCGATGCCCGTTGACCGCCGCCAGCGCCGCGTAGGACAGCACACCGGCCAGCACCGCGCTGAGCAGGACAAGAGCGGTGAGGACGGTCCGTCGGTGACGGAGCGCCGTCGTTCGTGCGAGATCACTGGAAGCCACGCCCCCAGTCAAGGCAGCGCGCTGTTGCCACCCTGTATCCGGTTTTCGGTATGTCGACGATATGCCTGCCGACAGCAGCCGAAGCGTGTCCGAGACGGACGATAGGCTGCGCCGGTGCCTGAGGACCTCACAGAAGACGAGCGTCTCAATACCTTCATAGCCGAGCTGATCGCCGATCCGCGGCGGGCCAAAGTTGTCGCGGCGCGGTGGGCGAAAACGGTGGGGACAAACGATTCCGTCGCCTTCCTTGAGGAAGCGTGCCGGATGCTGGCCGCTGACAAGGACTTCGACGCCGCCGCAGTCTGCTTCAGCCACGTCTGTGACCTCGACCCCGCAGCCGACGACGACGGTCTGCACCGGCTGCACACGCGCTTCCTGGACTTCGCCCCGCAAGAAGCGATCGCGCCGAAGGACTACCGCGCCTATGCCAAGACCCTGACGGAGAAGACAGATCCCGCTACCGCCCACGCGCGCTTCCGGGAGGTGGTCTGCGCGGCGCTCGACGTCGGCTTCGTGCCGTACGCCGCGGTCTTCCCCGACCTGCGTGCGCTGGCGCGTGCCGCCGGGATCAAGCGCGCCGTCGAGGAGGCGTTCCTCGCCGATCGGATGCTGCGCGGCGGCGCGCTGGCCGGTGCGTCGTTGAAGGTCTGGCAGGCTGCGGTGCCCGCGCTGGAGCGGCTGGCCGTCGGCGACGAGGAACTGCTCCGCCTGCTGGTCGCGTCCCAGCCGCGGGACGGATCGGAGGATCCACAGGTCGCCGAGCAGATCCGGCGTCTGTGGCTCGGGCTGCTCGCCGAGGTCGGCGCCGGTCGGGTGCTGACCGCCGAGTGGTTCGCCGGACCCGGCGCGCGGTGTCCGATGGACGTGCTGTTCGCGTTGGTGGAGCAGGCCGATCTGCCGGGATGGCGACCGGACAACGGTTCGGTCCCGGACGATGACGCGCAGTTTGCCGCAGCCCGCGAATTCGCGCCCGGCGACCCGGCGGACGAGCGGTACACCTCGCCCGGCTGGGTGTCTCAGCACTCGAAGGTGCAGGAGTTCGCCGCGAGGATCCAGGACGGTGCGACCGACCGCACAGTGCGAACCGCCTGTGTCGAGGAGTTGAGCGGCTTCGTCGCTCGCATCGGCTACTTCGCCAACGTCGACTATCGCAAAGAGCTGGCGCAGCTGTGGAACGCCGGTGACCCGGTGCGCGGCTTCCTGCGCCAGCTCGTGGACACCTGGATCGCCGACGCCGCCTCGACCGGCTTGCACGCCGTGGACGTTGCGCTGAACCGGCTCTCGCGGCTCGCCGATGCCGGATATCAGAATCTTGATCCAGGCTTCGGCGCGGCGCTGCCGATCACCGATCCGGCGGTCGCGCTCACGATGACGCTGCGAGCCGGACTGCCGGCGGAGCTGACGCTGCCCGGGCCGCTCGGCGAATCCGGGGACTCGCTGCCGTCCATGCTGCGCGTGGCGTTGGACGGTGAACGGCTCGCCGTCTTCACCGGCTTGATCGTCCACGTCATGCAGCCCGGGCAGGAGAACATCAGGTTCCGGGCGCCGACCCTGCCCAACGACGCCTCGGTCGTGCTGTGGCACGACGGTGTCTCGGCGCGTCTGGCCCGCCGCGTGCACAGCGCTGAGGGCGAGCGCCGGTTCAGCTTCAGCATCGACCCGACGGACCGCGATCCGCGCATCACCCTCGATCAGGCTCCGACGTGGCCTCAGGCGCCGAGCGAGGCGCAGATCGTCTTTCCTGGGTCGAGCGGGGCGAGCGAGGCGACGCGGGTGTCCAGTGCTGACGGATTCGCGTACGTCTACGGACCCGACGGCGCCGTCACGGTCCGCATACCGTTCGGCGGACTGCAACGTCAGAAGCGTGCACCCCGGCTCGTCGCGCCGCCGGCGTGGTGGGAACACCTCGACGCCGTCGACGCGACCGGTTCGGCAGCTCTGCGCGCCGTCGACGAAGCGCAGGCACAGCGGCTGCTCATCGCCGGATTCCAAGGCCCGCAGACGGTAGCCGACGCGGTGTCGGAGGTGCTGCCCGACGTCACTGACCCCCGGCTGGGTGCCGCGGTGGCCGAGGCCGCCGTCACCGCTGCCCGGTGTACGACCAACGCCGCGCAGCTGCGCCAGCGCCTTGGGCTCGCGCAGCCGGAGTCCCTGCCCGAGCTTCTGCGATGCCGACCTGAGCTGCCGTTCTATCGCGACAGTGCGGCGGTCGTCGGCGGGCGGCTGCTGGACGCGCTGGTCCAGGACGTCCTCGCGCAGGAGCCCGAGCCGGACGGCAGCATGCGCCTGGTCCGGACCGTGGAGGTACCGACAGGCGCTGCTTCCTTTTGGTACGTGGGTCATCTGCTCGGCGGGTCCGCCCTGCGGACAACCTGGTCGTGGCTGTCGGCCCATGACCGGGATCGGGAGCTGGAGCGGCTCCAGGCCATGGTGAACACGCCGCAGTCCGACGGCTCGCGGCGGTGGCGCTACCGCACCCTCAAGCGCGACCGCAATTGGTCCGCCGACGTTCGAGGGCAGCTGTGGAGGACACCGACGAGTGTCCTGGCGGTGCTGTCCCACACGCCGAGAGACACAGTCTCCATGGCCGAATACGCGCCCGACGGCGTCTTCGACCCGCGCGTTCCCGATGGCTGGCCCGACGTCACCGAACACGTCCGGATGCCGGTCTGGGGAGGTCCGGACCAGGTCACCGCGCTGACTCGGCTGCTGGCACAGAAGGATCGGGGTCCGGTCGCGTTCGATGCCGGGCAGGCGATCCTCCTGGCGGACAAGACCGGGATCGGTGTGCCGGACGCCGCGGTTGCCTGCTTCGGCGCCGAGAACGCCGACCAGCCCAGAAAGATCCGCGCGCTGTACGGCGCCCGGGTCGTGGGATATCGCGAGCTCGACGACCTCAGGGAGAGGCTCATGCCCGGCGATCCCGCCGACCTGTGGACGACCGGGCTCGCCGTCGAGGAGGCGGCCCGGTGGTGGAACAGTCACACCCACTCGGACCGGTGAGGGAGATCGGCGCCCGGCAAGGGGCGATCATCGAGGTGGCGGACGTGCTGACTCGAAATTCTGGAGGCTCGCCATGGAGTACCTCGTCACGATGACCACTCATGTGCCGGAGGGGACCTCGGCACAGGAGGTGGACGCGATGCGGGCCCGGGAGGGCGAGCACACGCGCGAGCTGGCGGCGCAGGGGCGGGTGGTGCGGCTGTGGCGTCCGCCGCTGGCGCCGGGGGAGTGGCGCACGATCGGGCTGTTCACCGCCGAGGACGCCGGCGATCTGGAGCGGACGTTGGCGTCGATGCCGCTGCGTATGTGGCGGACGGACGAGCCGGTCGCGCTCGGCGTGCACGGCAACGATCCGGGGCGCGGAGCCGTGGCGCCGGTCGCCGGCGACGCCGAGTACCTGGTCACGTTCCATGTCCGCGTGCCGGAGGGCGCCGATGCCGAAGCCGTCGAGCAGATGAACGCCGGCGAGGCGCGCCGGGCTGCGGAACTGGCTGAAGAAGGTCGGCTGGTGCGCCTGTGGTCGCTGCCCGAGCAGGGGCACAACCTCGGGCTCTGGCAGGCTCCTGACGCCGCCGCGGTGGACGCCGACCTGCGGTCGCTGCCCATGACGGCGGCCGGGTGGCTGACCGTCGAGACCCTTCCGCTCAGCCCGCATCCCAGCGATCCGGCGGGCTGAGCGCGCCCCGTGCGCCCCGCCTCGTCCACGATGCCGTTGACGTCACGCGATATCGTGTCCGGACATCGACCCTGGGAAGCGATCATGGAGGGCAGGGCAGTGGGACAGCACGGGAAGGCACCCGAGGACGTGGAGAAGGTCTTCCGCCTCTTCGACCTGGACGGCGACGGCAGGATCACGGCTGCGGAGCTCAAATCGGCGCTCGCCGAACTCGGCGAGGACGTCACCGAGGAGGACGCCGCCGAGCGGATCGGCTCCGGCGACACCGACCACGACGGGACGATCAGCCTGGACGAGTTCCGGGCTTTGATGGCGGGCTGAAGCCGGGCGCACCGCGCCTGGAACGGCTCGCTTTTGTACGGCCCGCCTCGCCCGCGCCCGGTCTGAACGGCCGGCTGCGGGCGCTGCCGGGTGTTTCGCAGTCCCATCCGGGCAGAAGTTGAGCCACACTGGATGTATGGCGAAGAAGTCGCGGAAGACTCGCGAAGGACGACGCAAGCGTGTGGGACGCGCCGCCGTGATGGCGGCCGGAGCGATCGCTTTGGAGACCGCCTACATGAAGAAGAACGGCTATCCCGTGGGGATGAAGACGGTCGTGCGGTGTCGTGCCGGACACCTGTTCACGACGATCTGGATTCCCGGCGCCTCGTTCAAGGCGGTTCGGCTCGGAGCGCTGCGGCTGCAGTACTGCCCGGTCGGGCGGCACTTCACGTTGGTGCGCCCGGTGAAGGAGAACGAGCTGACCGACGAGGTGCGGGAGGCTGCTGAGTTGAGCCGGGATGTGCGGATTCCCTGAGGCGCCGAGCGCGGACGCCGCCGCGTGACGCATCACCGAGGACGCGTCACGCGGACGGATATCTCAGAGCTCGTACATCTCAGAGCTCGTGTTTTTGAGCTCGCGCTTTACAGCCCGTTCTCCAGCAGCGTCTGCAGCGCCTTCGTGCGCTCCTCGACGTGGTGGGTGTTCGACTCCGACATGTGGTCGAAGGTCAGCACGCCGTCGACGAAGGTGATGCCCGAAGGGCTGAAGTACTCGCCGGTGTTGCGCACGATGACCTTCGACACGCCCTCGCGCAGCGCGTCCTTGCCCATGGCGTCGGCGCCGATCGCGCCGAAGGAGTCGGCCAGCGGCTGGAAGTACACGGCCGGGAAGTACTCGGCGTAGGAGTCCGCGTAGTCCGCGACGGCCAGCTCGTCCCACGCGACCTCGATCGGGACGTCGAACCCGGCGGCCTCGTCGATCCGCGCCTTCCAGCCCGGGTAGTCCTCGTTCTTGAACCGCTCGGCGCTACGACGTTCTGCCAAGCCCATGCGGACCTCCGTATGTGTGTTTCCGTTGAATGCTTGCGGGGTAAAGACGTTCCCGAGTTTCGCGTCCTGTCCGGGCACCCCACATCGGTGGAACCACGTAGCCGGCCACGCAATCAGGGCGTGGGCGGGCGCGACGCACGGCGGGCGTCGAGCAGCGCACGGGTCAGCGCGGCGCGGTTCGGCACATCGAGCTTGCGGTAGATCTGGCGCAGGTGCGATTCCACGGTCCGCACGCTCAAGAACAGCTTCTCGGCGATCGCGGTGTTGGTCATGCCCGTGCTCACCAAGTTCGCGATCTCGCGTTCGCGCGCCGTCAGGGGCGCCGAGGTGGACTGCGGATCCGGCTGGGCGTCGGCGAGGGCGGCCAGGCGCGAGCGGTGCCGGACCGCCTCCGTCGCCAGACGCCCCGCACCGCACTGTTCGGCCAGCAAAGCGACGCGGTCCAGCCAGCCGGCCACGAGATCGGCACGCCCGGCGCGCAGTGCGAACTCGGACGCGGCCAGCAGCGTGCGGCACACCTCGATCCGCTCCCCGCGCGCCGTGAACTCCCGGACCGACTCCTGCGCGCGCGTCAGCGCCGCCTCGTGCTCGCCGAGCGCGGCGTGCGCCCACATCCCGGCGCGCAGCGCGAAGGGACGCAGCGTCGAAGGCTGCTGCGGAGCCCGCTCGGCGACGGCGGCCCAGTGGTCGGCCTCCGCGCCGTCGCCCACCGCCAGCGCGGCCTCGGCCAGGGTGTCGCACCAGCGGGGACGGCGCCACGGGCTGATCCCGGACAGGTCCTCGCCGGCGACCTCGAGCAGCAGCGAGCGGGCCCGCACCGGATCGCCGGTGAACAGGACCAGCTCGGCGTGGAAACAGCGCACTGCGATGGCCCAGCTGGTGGAGGAGTCGTTCGCGATCGCCAGCGCGCGGTCCAGCGCCACCCGCACCTGCTCGGCGTCGCCGGGCTCGTCGCGCCAGTGCAGCGCGGCGGCGCGCAGATTCGCCGCGACCCCCGCCTCCAGGGCGTTGCCGCCGTGCTCGCCGATCCCCTCGTGCCGCCGGGCCACGCGCTCCAGCGTGCCCAGGGCCGTGCCCAGCTTGCCGAGCCGGCACTGGGCATTGGCCAGCACGGTCAACAACTCGCCGTCCAGGTGTGTCTGACCGGTGCGCCAGCTCAGCACCTCGGCGCGCGCCAGGTGGCGCTCGCTGTCGGTCAGCCGCCCGAGCAACCCCTCTGTCATGCCCAGTTGCAGCGGTGCGGCCAGGTTGGTCAGCAGCATGGTGTCGGGGGTGGCGTCGATGAGTTCGGCCGCCCGCGCGGCGCGGGCCAGAGCGGTCGCCTCGTCGCTGGTGAACAGGTGGCCCAGCGCCGACTGCGCCAGGGCGTGGGCCTCGCCGACGCGGTCGCCGTGCCGGGCGGCGATGGCTGCGGCGGTCTCGGCGTGCATCCGGGAGGTCTCGTAGTCCTGCACGTCGTACGCCGTGTCGGCCAGTTCGGCGTGCAGCGCGGCGGCGGTCGCCGAGTCGGTCTCGGCCAGCGCGGCCAGACCGGAGCGGGCCAGCGCGCCGGCTTCGAAGGGCCGGCCCAGACGCCGCTCGATGCGGGTGGAGTCCAGCGCCGCGCCGTCGGGCTGCTCCGGACCGGCCGAGCTGAGCGCGTCGAGCAGGGCCCGGCCCTCGGTGAACTCACCCGACAGCAGGCGCGCGCGGGCGAGCAGGACGTGGACCTCGTGCGCGTGGCCGTGCTCCCCGCGCAGCAACGGCAAAGCGGACTGCAGGTACTCGGCCGCGGTCGCCGGCGAGGCGTAGATGACGGCACGGGCAGCGGCGATCAGCGTCGTCAGGTGCTCAGGGTTCTGCGCATCCGCGGCGCGGGTGACGTGGCGCGCGCGGTGGGCGACCGGGGCGCCGGTCGCGGCGAGCGCGTCGGCGGCCCGGCGGTGCAGGGCGAAGCGGAGGCTGGGCTCGAGCCGTTCGTACACGGCCTCGCCGACCGCGCGATGCCGCAGCGCCAGCTGCGATCCGTGCTCGGCCGGGCGTATCAGGTCCACACCGGTGAGCTGGTCCAGCGCACGCACCGCCGCCGGCTCGTCGAGTGCGGCGATGTCAGCCAGCAGCGGCACGCCGAACGGCTCGCCGAGCACCGCCGCGGCCCGTATCGCCGCCAGCGCCTCGGGCTCCAGACCGGTCAGCTCCCCGAAGATCGAGGCGCCGGCCTCGGCGGTGGCGCCGGTGTCGCGCAGGGCACTCAGGACCTTGATGTACTGCGGATTGCCCGCCGCCTGTCGGTGGATCTCGTCGGCGTCCGGGTGCTCGCCGAGCAGCTCCGTGGCTTGTTCGCGGGTGAGCGGATCCAGGGGCGCGAGGCGCAGCAACCCGGTCGAGGCGTCGGCGAGCGTCGCGGCGGGGCGGGGCGCGAGTTGGCGTCTTCGGTAGGCCAGGACGCACAGCACCGGTCCGTGGGCCGTGGAGCCCAGCAGCCGCCCGACCAGACCCGGCTCGTCCGTGCCGAGCAGATGGATGTCGTCGACGGTCACCACGACCGGCCGGCCGGCGGCGGCGTGCGCCCCGACGGCGTCGACGACATGCGCGCACGCGGCATGGACATCGGGGCTCTGCGCCAGATCCGCGCCCCGGACGGCCACCACGGCCACCCCGGCGGCGCGTGCCGCGTTCCCCGCCGCCCACAACAGCGCGCTCTTCCCGATCCCCGGTTCGCCGGCCAGCGCCACCGCCGCCCCGGAACCGGTCCGGAGCCTTTCGACGGACGCCCGCAGGACGTTCAGGTGCCACTCACGCCCGATCAGAGTGTCGACCATGAAGTGAGCCTACGGGGTGGCGCGTCGGCGTGGCATAAACATCCTGAACGTCAATGGGGAAACGCCGGTGGTGAGCTCGAGAAGTGCGGCGGGGCTTCAGATATCTGTCTCGTCCTGGAATTCGCCGATGAGCTCTTCCAACAGATCCTCCAGTGCCACGACACCGACCACCGCATCAGTGTCCTGAGCTCCCTCGTCGCCCCCGGCGCCGCTCTTCACCAGAGCCAGTTGCGAGCGATACCGCCGCATCACGCTGACCGCCTCGGCTCCGGTCTGGTCCGCGCGCAGCGTCAGCGCGGTGCTGCGCAGGTCGGACACGTCCGGGTCGAGACCGGCGGTGGTCGCGCGCACCGCGTCGCGGACGTGGACCAGGCCGACCGGGTTGCCGTCGGCGCCGGTGACCGGGAAGCGGGAGTGGCCGGTGGCGCGGCTCAGGTCCTCCACGGCGCTCGCGGTGGAATCGCAGGGAACGGTGACGGCGTCCGTCCAGGCGATCATGACCTCGGACAGCGGCGTGTTCTGTAGGCGCAGCGCTTGGGCCAGAAGCCTTTGCTGCACTGCGGGGATCAGTCCGTGCTCGGCGGACTGTCGGACCAGCATCCGCAGGTCTTCGGGACTGTGCGCTTCGGCCAGTTCGCTTTGCGGCTCCACCTTCAGCAGGCGCAACAGGCCGTTGGTCATGCCGTTGAGGGCGACCAGCGGCCAGCGCACCAGCTGCGTGAAAGCCCGGAACGGCAGCGCGACCAGGGCCGCGGACCGTTCCGGGTGGGTGATCGACCAGGACTTCGGCGCCATCTCGCCGACGACCATGTGCAGGAACACGACCAGCGCCAGGCTCGCGGCGAACGCGATCCCGTACGACACGCCCTCGGGCAGCCCGGTCGCGGAGAGCACCGGGTCCAGCAGGTGCGCGACCGCGGGCTCGGCCAGGGCGCCCAAACCCAGCGTGCACAACGTGATGCCCAGTTGGGTGCCCGCCAGCATCAGGGACAGCTCGCGCGTGCCGGCCACCGCGACGCGCGCCGCGCGACTGCCCTCGGCGGCGGCCGCCTCCAGGCGGTGTCGTTTGCTGGTGACGAGGGCGAATTCGGCGGCGACGAAGAAGGCGTTGGCGGCCAGGAGAAGGGCGGAGACGACCAGGGCCCAGGCGCTGTTCACGAAGCCTCCCGGGCGTCGGGGGCGGCACTGTGTTCGGGGTCTGCGCTGTGTTCGGAGTCTTCGGCGTGGTCTTCGGTGTCCATCGTGATCAGCACGGTCGCCGGTACCTGCCGGCTGACCGCCGCGATGTGGATCAGCACCGACAGCATCCCGGGCCCGTCCTGCGTGTACGGCGCGCGGACCGCCAGCTCCACCTCGTCGCCGATGCGCGCGGTGCGGCCGAGGCGGTCCAGCACCAGGCCGGAGACCGTCGTGTAGTGCTCGCCTTCCGGCAGCGGGATCCCGGTGGCGTCGGCGGCCTCGTCGATCCGCATCCGTGCCGGGACGCTCCAGGCGCCGTCTGGCTGTCGCCGGACCACCTCGTCGTCCAGGTCGTCCTCGTCCCAGATGTCGCCGACCAGCTCCTCGGTGACGTCTTCCAACGTCACCACCCCGGCGAAGCCGCCGAACTCGTCGATGACGCACGCCAGCTGCCGGTGCTCGGAGCGCAGCCGCTCCAGCAACTCGGGGAGCGGAAGGTGCTCCGGTACCAGCAGCGCCGGCGCGCACGCGTCCCGGACCGGCGTCGTGGCCCGCAGTGCCGCCGGCACCGCCAGGACCTCGGTCAGTCCGGCGACACCGATCAGATCGTCTATGTCATGGCCGGTCACCGGGAACCGGGCGTTGCCGGTGATCAGCATCTCCACCACCAGGGAGACCGGCGCTTCGGCCGACACGGTGTGCACCTTCACCCGCGGCGTCATGGCCTGCCCGGCTGTCAGCCCTCGGAAGTCCAGCGCGCGGTCCAACAGCTCGGACAGCTCGGTGTCCAGCAAGCCCTGCGTGTGCGACTCGGAGATGATGTGCTGCAGGTCCTCCTCGCTGGCGCCCTGCGGCAGCTCCTCGACCGGCTCGATGCCGACGGCGCGGACCAGCCGGACGGCGGCGCCGTCGAACAGCCGGATGACCGGACCGACCACCTTCAAATACAGGAGGGTGGAGCCGCCGAGTGCCTTGGCCGCCTCGATCGGCTTGGCGATCGCCAGGTTCTTCGGCAGCAACTCGCCGACCACCATCTGCACCACGGTCGCCACGGCCAGCGCCACCACGACCGACAGCGACAGCCGCGCGTCGTGCGACCAGCCGGTGAACCCCAGCAGATCGGCCAGGCCGGAGCCGAGCAGCGGCTGGGCGACGTAGCCGACCAGCAGCGCGGTCACGGTGATCCCGAGCTGCGCCCCGGACAGCATGAACGACAGCCGACCGGTGACCTCGAAGGCGCGCTCGGCGGCGGCGTCGCCGTCCTCGGCGAGCTGCCGCAACCGTCCCCGGTCCGCGGCGATGTAGGCGAACTCCTGCGCCACGAAATAGCCGGTGGCGGCGGTGAGCACCGCGATGGCCAGCAGGCCCAGGAGGGTCAGCATGCGGCATCGCTGTCGGAACGCATGGTCAGGACCATACCGTGGACGACGTGCTGTGCGGCGGCACGCCGCCGGGCGCCGGGACGCGCGGCTAGGCCCGGCTCGGCGGCGTCGCGATCGGCGGGACCTCGATCGGCGCGTCGTACATGCGGATGTCGCGGGTGAGCAGAAGCGGCATGACTTCGTTGAGCCCGATCTCCTTGAAGTGGGCAGAGGCCCGGTGTCTGGCGAACGCCTCGACGTCCGCATAGCGCTCGATGCTCACGTAGCGCTCCGGCTGCGTCGGCGACCGGAAGATCTCATACGACAGGCAGCCGGGTTCGGCGCGGCACGCCTGCGCGAAACGCTCCAGGACGCGGCCGAGCTCGTCGGCGTTCTCGGGGCTGGAGGATGTGTCGGCGACGATGAGCACATGCGGGTCCATGGCGGCACAGTAGCCACTGCGAAGTCCTTCAGGTGCGCGGCCGGTAGGTGAACTGCGTGTTCTCTCGGCTCACGGCGGTTTTGCCGTACCTTGGTGGGAGGAGCTTCTGCAATCTCAAGGGGGACCGAAGTGCGTATCGGGCGGCGGATACTCGTGCTCGCGGCGGTCGTGGCGCTGAGCAGTCCAGCGGTGGCACAGGCGCGCGGCGGGGGCGGCGGCCACGGGTTCGGCGGGGGCGGTGGCGGCGGCGGACACGGCGGTGGCGGTGGCGGCTTCCACGGCGGCGGGGTCGGCTTCGTCGGCGGCGGGGGATCCGTCGGCGTGCTGCTGATCGTCGCGGTGATCGTCCTGATCGTGTGGTTCGCGTTCAAGGCTCGCAGCGGGAACGGCGTCGGCTCCAAGCGCGGCCTGAACACCGGGTCGGACCGGACGGCGCACCGCTCGGACGCGGCGGCGGCGCAGCGTGCCACGCAGATCGAGGCGCGGGTCGCGGCGGTCGCCGACAACGACCCGACTTATGCTCCCGAGGCGCTGAAGGCGCGCGCCGTCTGGCTGTACACGACCGCGCAGCGTGCCTGGTCCGACCGCGACCGCGCCGTGCTGAAGCAGATCCTGTCCCCGGTGCTCTACGTCAAGTGGGACGAGGAGCTGCGGGACTACCAGTCGCGCGGCGAGATCAACACGGTCGACATCGTCTCCGGGCCGAGCGTCCAGATGGTCAACATCGCCAACCGCGCCGGCGAGGTGAACGACACCATCACCTTCCGGATCACCGCGACGCTGAACGACCGCGTGGTCCGTGCCAACGGTTCCCACGCCGTCCGCAAGGACGGCTCGACGCGTCCCGTCGAGTACTGGACGCTGCGCAAGGACGCCTCCGGCGAGTGGATGGTGGCCTCGATCGAGCAGGCGGCCGAGGGCGCGCACCACCTCACCGACGCCATCGAGACCGACGTCTGGGACCAGAAGGCCGTCGCGCGCGACGCCGTGCTCGAAGTCGCCGAGAACGTCTCGGTCAAGGGCGCCGGCGACATCCTGGCGCTGACCGGCATCTCCTGGAGCACCGACGCCGACGCCGCCGCCGGGGACCTGAGCGTCCTGGACGGACGGTTCGACAAGGCGGTCCTGGAGGTCGCCGTCGAGCAGTTCCTCGAAGAGTGGGCGATGAACGACGGCAGCCTGGACTTCACCTCCGTGCGCACCGCCAACCGCACCGTGATGCGCAACGCCGCCGTCTCGGCGGTCGAGGTGCGCTCGCTGGTCTCGCGGGAGCCGATCGTGGTCCGCGTCGTGGTCGAGGCCGAGGGCTTCTATTACGAGGTCGACCGCCGCACCGAAGAGGTGCTGCTCGGCGACGCGCACAAGCGGCGCCCGGTCGTCTTCTCCTTCGACCTGCGCCTGGACGGCCCGACGGCGCGGGGGTGGACGGTGGTCGCCGCCGAGACGTCGCTGCCGGGGTCGCGGATCGCGCGCTGACCCGGAGTACTGATCCAGAGCACTGATCCGGAGCGCTGATCCAGGCTTCTCCCCGACTCGCCTGACTCGCCTGACTTGCCTGACCCGCCCGGAAGCTGTCCGGTTCGACCGACAACCATCGGAGGCCGCTCCGAGGTCGAGCCGGATAGAAGGGGGGTCAGATGACCGAATCCAGCGACACCGCCGACCCCGGCGCACTGTCCGCTTCGAACGCCGATGACTTCGACGTGTTCATGGCCGAACGATGGCCCCGGCTCGTCCGTTCCGCATACCTGCTCACCGGCAACATCCACGACGCCGAGGACCTCGCCCAGGCGGCGCTGGTCAAGGTGTTCTCCTCCTGGCACCGCGTGCGCCGCGCCGACAACGTCGACGCCTACGTCCAGCGGGTGCTGATCAACTGCAACAGCAGCCGGTTCCGCAAACGCCGGGTCCAGGAGAACCCCGTCGGCGACGTTCCCGACGGGCTGTACCTCGTCGGCGACCACGCCGACCAGGTGGGGGAGCGCAGCCGCTTCATGGCGGCGCTCGCCAGGCTCTCCCCGGGGCAGCGCGCGGTGATCGTCCTGCGCTTCTACGAGGACCTGACCGAGGCCCAGACCGCGGCGGCGATGGGCTGCACGGTCGGGACGGTCAAGAGCCAGACCGCCAAGGCTCTGGCGCGCCTGCGCCGGCACACGAATCTGATCCCTGTCATCCCGTCCGGCTCCGGGGAGGGAGCAGCATGAGCATGTTCGATACCGAAGACAGCGGCTCCGGTGCCGGGACCGGTGCCGAGCGGGCGCCGCTGCGGGCCCGGCTCGTCGCCGAGGCGGACGTCGTCCGGATCGCCCCGCCCCCCACGCTCGCGGTCCGCGAGGCCGGGGCGCGGCGTACGCGGCGTCGCAGGGCTCTGCAGGCCGGGTCCGGCGTGCTCGTCGCGTGCGCGGTCGCCGGGGCTGTCGTGGCGTGGGTGCCGGGGCGGGGTCCGGCGACGGCGGGGAACGGGGTGGTGCCGACGCACCCGACCTCGGCGTCCCCGGCACAGCCGTCGAGGCAGCCCTGGCCGACGGACTACGAACCCGACCTTCCCGGCTACCTGCACCGGACTGACCTGGGCAACGATTGGGTCGGGCCGTACGCCATCCCGGAGGGCAATATCAGCCCGACGCTGGCGACGTTCCTGGTGTGCGGAACCCACGTGGGGCAGCCCGAGCCGCCGCAACCACTGAAGAAGGCGGTGTTCCGCTCCTACAACGACGCCGATCCCCGCTACGGCCAGCTGCTGGTCGAAGGCGTCTACGAGTTCGCCCACGGCAAGGCAGCCGACACCATGCAGGTACTGCGCGAGACGATGAGCCACGGCTGCGAGGCTCCCGGCGTGATCGTCCCGGACGCGATCCCGGCCGGCGAGGACATGGTCGTCTTCGGATGGGGCCCGAACAAGGACCCGGCGCAGACGACCTCGTGGCTCATCTTCATCCGCAGCGGCGACAAGATTGCCTACGTCTCCACCGGCGACTCCGCCCCGTCCACCTCCTCCGCCGCCGGGCGCATCGCGATCGAGCAGAAGGCCGCGGCACGGCTGAAGCCGTGAGAGCACTACTGTGTGTCCGCGATCACTGCGCTCTGTTCCGGATGCCCCAAGTCTACAGGTGTATACTTGCGGGTATGAACCTTCACCTGCAGGGAAAGCGCGCACTGATCACCGGCTCGAGCTCTGGGCTCGGGGAGGCCACGGCCAGGATGTTGGCGGCTGAGGGGGCGGCCGTCGTCATCCATGGGCGGAACGGGGGGCGCGCGGAGGCGGTCGCGGCTGCCATCCGCGAGGGCGGCGGGGTGGCGACCGTCGCGCTCGGCGACCTGGCCACCGACGAGGGAGCTGCCGAGGTCGCTCGGCAGGCGAGTGCCGACGGGCCTGTCGACATCCTGGTGAACAACGCCGGGTTCTATCGGCATCTGTCGTGGGCCGAGGCGTCGCCGGCCGAGTGGAGCGAGACGTACAACGTCAACGTCGTCTCGGGGGTGCGGATGATTCAGCACCTGGTTCCGGCGATGCGGGAGCGCGGGTGGGGGCGGGTCGTCACCATCGGCGGCGGGCTGGCCTCCCAGCCGATGAACACCCACCCGCAGTACAACGCCACGCTCGCGGCGCGCCACAACCTCGCGGTGTCGCTGGCTCGCGAGCTCAAGGGCACCGGTGTGACCTCGAACGTGGTCTCGCCCGGCGCCATCCTGGTCGAGGCGACCAAGGAGCTCGTGACGCAGATCGGCCCGGCGCGCGGCTGGGGCGAGACGTGGGAGGAGATCCAGCCGAACGCGGTCCGGGCGCTCATTCCGAACGACCGGGAGCGGTTCGGCGAGCCGGACGAGATCGCGGCGGCGGTGGCGTATCTGTGCGGCCCGCATGCCGCCTATGTCAGTGGCGCGACGATCCGCGTCGACGGCGGGCTGATCCGCTCGGCGTTCTGAACGCGGCTGCTGGGTCGCGGGGCCGACTCGCGGCCTCGATAGGCGATCGGCCCACCTCGGTCCGTTTAGGCGCCTGGGCTGGCTTAGGTCACGGCATCGGCATCGGCATCGGCATCGGCATCGGTCGCGTCAGCGTCCGCGTCGCCAGCGCGCCGGGTGTCAGCCTCCTGCGTCAGCGGTGCGAGCATCGCGCCCAGCAGCTCGGCGAGCCGGGCGTCATCGGCCGCGGCCAGCGCACCGGTCCCGACCACCACCCGCATCAGCCACGTCCCCGCGACGAGCGCGAGCCCGAGCTGAGCGCGCACATCCGCCTCGTCCCCGCCGATCAGCCCGGCCAGTCGCGCCCCGGCGTGCGCCTCGACACCTCGCCGCACGATCTCCACCGCCTCCGGATCCGAGGCGCACCGGAGCATCAGCAAAAACGGATCCAACCCCTCGGCGCCAGGCGCGGTGCGCTCGGCGAGCGCACGAGCCATGTCCCGCATCAGCCCTCTGCGCTCGGAGCCGACAACCGTCGCCGGCCCGAAGGAGCGGTCGACCGCCTCGGCGAACAACCCCTGCTTCGACCCGAAGTACCGATTGATCATCATCGCCGTCACGCCCGCGCGCTCAGCGATCTGCCGAACCCCGGCACCGGCGTACCCGTGCGCGGTGAACTCCACCACGGCGGCGGCGAGGATGGCTTCGCGCGTGGCCACGGCATCGCGCTGATGAGCAGTCATGGAGACGAGGATACGGCTTGACGTCTACGGTCGTAGACGTCGAGTGGGCCACATAGAATCGCGCCGCCCGACCGAGCCGGGATGCGGCTGGGTCGGGCGGCGCGGCTGGCGCGGGGTAAGCCCGGTCGGCTTCAGAAAACCTGCCGTGCCTACGGGATGAAGTACATCGGGTTCGGGATCTTGTACGTGTGGTCGGCGTGTCCGCCGGACAGGTCGCTGTACTGGTCGCCGAAGTTTGCCACGATGCGGTAGCCCTGGCTTTCCAGGTAGGCGCGGGTGCCGCTCTTGTACTGGTCCGTTGTGCAGGTGGCGCCGCAGGGGAGGTAGGAGGGCGGGTTGGCGGCGTTCTTCATGAACAGGTTCGCTGATGTCGCCGCGGGGAAGCCGACGGCGGTCAGGTTGGCCTCGGTGTACGTGCGCTGCGATTCGGGGCGGCCGGTGATGTAGAACACCGTGTAGCCCTCGGCGACGGCCTTGGCGGCGAGGGTGTTCATGCCGAAGACGGCGGGCATCGTCTTGGTCGCGATGTAGGTGGCGTTGCTGGCCGGGCTGTAGACGAAGGTCGTCTCCAGCTCGTAGTTGTACGTCGACAGGGAGGTGTCGTCGACGTCCAGGACGATGGCCTTCTTCGCGCCTTTGTCGTGCTTGGACTTGTCGGCCAGGTAGCCCTCGGCCTTGGACTCGATGCCCGCGACCTGGATCGCGTAGTTGCTCTGCGCCGAGGGCCAGTGCTCGCCGGCGGCGTCCTTGGTGTCGCCGTAGTACGCCTCTATGTTCGCCACTTCGGTGGTCATGTTCGTGATCTGCTTGTCGGTCCGCGGCGCGGAGTCCGCCAGAGCCATCGTCCCGCCGGCCACCAGGGCTCCGGCCGAGACCGCCGCGAGGATCACGAGCGTGCGAGACGAGCGCTTCACAGTGCTGATGGGCATGGGGCGAGTGCTCCTTCCGCCGCGCGGGTCCCGGCGCGGTCCGCCGGACGCCGCCGTCGGCGCGTCGTGGTGTCCCCCGAACCTAGGGCCGGGCGGGTCACCGGGCAAGGAGATCGCCGACGGTTCAGACCCTTTCCGCGTGGCGGGTGAACACTTTCAGCGAGTTGTGGCCTTGTCCGTGTTCTGCCGGTGGGGTAACGAGGGGGCGCCGATCACGCCAGGGTGCCAATCACGCTCGGCCGCCGATCACACCCTGTCGCCGTGCCGGTTCTCGGCCAGCCACAGCAGCGCGGCGAGCGCGGTCAGCGCCGCGGCGAACAAGGCGACGCCGGACCACCCGAAATGCGTCAGCATCGCGCCGGTCACCGCGGAGGCGACGGCTCCGCCGGCGAAGACGCCGGTCATGTAGACCGAGTTCATACGGGCTCGGGCTTCGGGGCGCAGGGTGTAGATGTCGCGCAGGCTCAGCACATGGTGGCCCTGGACGGCGAAGTCGAGCAGGACCGCGGAGATGACGAGCACTGCGACGCTGCTCGCGCCGAACGCCGCGAGCAGGAGCGCTGCCACGGCGAGCGTCGTCGCGGCGGCCCGGCCGGCGACGGCGTGGCCGCGGTCGCCGAGGCGGCCGGCGATCGGCGCCGACGCCGCGCCGGCGGCGCCGACGAGGGCGAAGATCGCGACGCCGGTCTGGTTCATCCCGTGGTGGCGGGTGAGTTCGTCGGCGATGGCGGTCCAGTAGGCGGTGAACGCGCCGAACATCAGGGCCTGGCTCAGCGCGCGGCGGCGCAGGATCGGCTCGGTGCGGGCGAGGGTCACCGAGGATGCGACCAGGCTGGCGTAGCTCGCCGTGTGGTCCGGGCGGCGGCGCGGCACCAGGCGCACGACGGCCAGCGCCGTCAGCAGCATCACGCCGGCGGAGATGGCGTAGATGCTGCGCCAGCCCCAGGCGGCGGCGGCCAGGCTGGAGGCCGAGCGGGCGAGCATGATGCCGAGCAGCAGACCGCCGGTGACCTGTCCGACGTACTTGCCGCGGGTCTCCTCGGGAGCCAGGTGCGCGGCCAGCGGCACCAGCACCTGGGCGACCACCGAGGCCAGGCCGACGAAGGCGATCGCGATCAGGAAGACCGCGAAGTCCGGGGCGAGCGCCGCGACGCCCAGCGCGAGCGCGGTGACCACGAGCGTGCCGGAGGCGAGCGAGCGGTTCTCGCGCAGGTCGCCCAGCGGGAGCAGCAGGGCCAGGCCGATCGCGTAGCCGATCTGGGTGAGCGTGACGATCAGCGCCGCGGTGCCGGTGCCGACGCCGAAGCCGCGGCCGATCGGCTCCAGCAGCGGCTGCGCGTAGTAGAGGTTGGCGACGCTGGCTCCGCAGGCGAAGGCCAGCACCAGCATCACCAGCCGCAGGCTGCGCTGCCCGGTGGCCGCGGTCCCGGCCGCGGGAGTGGCGGCGGGCGTGGAGGCGGGGGCGAGGTCCAGCGGGGTGGGCGTCACGGCTGCTCCTGTCCATAAGTAAACGATGCGTTTACCTCGAACCGCCGCCGTGGCGAACCTATTCCCGGATCCCGCCGCCGCTGTGTGTATACGCTTCGAGTACACAACGCAAAGGGGACGACACGCGATGGAGCAGACCGTCCGAGCACCGCGCGACCGGGACGAGCCGGGCCGGCGCAGCCGCGAGCAGCTGCGCGACGCCGTGCTCACCGCCGCCGGCGAGCTGATGCTCGAGGGCGGACTGGCCGCCGCGACCATGGAGGCCATCGCCGCGCGCGCGGCGGTGAGCAAGCGGACGCTCTACAAGTACTGGCCCTCGCGCGGCGCCGTCGCGCTGGAGGGCTTCATGCGCAACGCCGCCTCCTCCTGGTCCCTGCCGGACGACGCCTCGGCGACCGAGCAGCTCACCGCCCTGGTCGTCAGCGCCGCCCGGCTGTTCGACGGCACCCCCGCCGGACCGCTGATGCGCTCGCTGATCGCCGACGCGCAGTCCCAGGACGAGATCGCCACAGCCATCCGCGAGCAGTGGCTGCGCCCGCGCCGCGCCGTCGCCGCCGACCTGATCCGCCGCGGTGTGGCCGAGGGCGAATTCCGCCCCGACATCGACGTCGAGATCACCCTGGACCTGCTGTTCGCGCCGGTCTACTACCGGCTGCTGCTCGGCCACGAGCCGATGGACGAGGACTTCGCCACCGCGACGGTCGAGCACGCGGTCATCGGACTGCGGCGCTAGGCGCGGGCCTCGAGAATTCGGGCTGGATCCGTGATGTGCCGCCGTGATCGCGAAACGGCTGGGATCGCGGGTCCCAGGTCGCTTGCACCATGCGGATGCTAGCGGTCGATCTTGTCCAGCTCGGTGAGGTCGTCGTCGGAGAGCGTGAGCGCGGCGCCGGTGATGTTCTGGCGCAGGTGCGCGACCGAGGAGGTGCCGGGGATCAGCAGGATGTTCGGCGAGCGCCGCAGCAGCCAGGCCAGGGCGACTGCCATCGGGGTCGCCTCCAGCCGGGCGGCCACGGCTGTGAGCGCCGAGGACTGAAGCGGGGTGAAGCCGCCGAGGGGGAAGAAGGGCACGTAGGCGATGCCCGCTTCGGCGAGCTCGTCGATCAGCTCGTCGTCGTGGCGGTGGGCGAGGTTGTACATGTTCTGCACGGACACGATCGGTGCGAGCGTCCGGGCCTCGGCGACCTGCTCGGGGGTCGCGTTGCTCACCCCGAGGTGCCGGATCACGCCTTGCCGCTGGAGCTCCAGGAGGGTCTCGAACGCTTCGGCGAGCGAGCCGGGGACCGGGCCTTGGGCGTCGCCGAGCCGGAGGTTGACGAGGTCGAGGGTGTCGGTGCCGAGGTTCTCCAGGTTCTCCCGGACGGCGCGGCGCAGCTGGTCGGGTCGGCGGGCGGGCGGCCAGCCGCCCTGCTCGTCGCGGGTGGCGCCGACCTTGGTGACGATGTGCAGCGGGTCGGGGTAGGGGTGCAGGGCTTCGCGGATCAGCTGGTTGGTGGTGTGCGGGCCGTAGGCGTCGGCGGTGTCGATGTGGGTGATGCCGAGTTCGACGGCTTCGCGCAGGACGGCCAGGGCGCCGTCGTGGTCGGCGGGCGGGCCCATGACCCCCGGGCCGGCGAGCTGCATGGCGCCGAAGCCGAAGCGGGTGACGGTCATGTCGCCCAGGGTCCAGGTGCCGCCGGGAAGCGAAGCGGGGAGCGTGCTCATGGTGCTGGCTGTGCCTTTCGTGTCGTACCAGGGCTGGTGCCTGGTGGCTTCCCGCACCATCATTGACACGTAGCTCTCTATCGGGAAGTAGGCACTTCGGAGTGCGTAGGGCACCCGGAGGGTTGTGAGGAGGTGGTTGCCATGGCGACGATGACGGCGGCTGAGCACAGGGAGCAGGCCAAGGCGCGCTATGACGCGTTCCTGGCGGCCTGCCCGAGCCGGCAGTTGCTCGACCGGATCTCCAACAAGTGGGTCACGCTGGTCCTGGCCGCGCTCGGTAACGGCAGCCCGCAACAGCTCGGCGCCGACTGCGCCGGCGAACCCCGGGCGATGCGCTACTCGGAACTGGCGCGGCTGCTGGCCGGCGTCAGCCAGAAGATGCTGACCCAAACGCTGCGTTCCCTGGAGCGCGATGGCCTGGTGACCCGCACCGTGACCCCGACCGTGCCGGTCACGGTCTCCTACGAGCTGACCGGTCTCGGCCTGTCGCTCTACGAGACGATGCGCGGCGTCAAGAGCTGGGCCGAGACGCACATGGACGATGTGTTCGCCAACCGCGAGGGCTACGACAACCGGGCTGCCGCATGAGCCGAGGGAGCCCAGGGAGCCCAGGGAGCCGTAAAACCTCTGATGAATGATGGTCTTCTGCCAGAAGTCGATCGTCATGAGGGGCGAAAACCCAGAAAACATCGGGCCTTTCGCTTGACATCGACGGATCGGGGTGGAACTTTCAACGTCGAGGCCTGATAACGTTCACATGCTCTCGCCGCGGAGCGGGCAGGCGGGTCTCGGCACGTCTCACCTTCACCGTTCCGAGTCGAGGAGAACTGATGAAGCTCCTGCGCCGAATCCTGCGCCGGCTGCGCCCGGACAGACCCGGGCGCCGTTCGCCGGCGCGTCTTCTGGCCCTGATGGGCCTGTTGGCGGCTTCGCTGATAGGTCCCGCGACGGCCTCGCACGCGTCCGACTACACCTCTTCCAACCTGCCGGATTGGGCCATCGGTCCGTTCACGCGGCAGGCCCAGCCCACTCCCGCGCCGGTGCTGAGCCCCACCGGTACCGGCTGGGAATCGCAGCATGTGCTGAACCCCGGGGTCGTGTACCGCAATGGCGCGTACCAGATGCTCTACCGTGCCGACGGCGGGGGTCCGGACCAGATCGGGCACGCGACCAGCACCGACGGGCTGCACTTCACCCGGGACGCGGCGAACCCCGTGATCCAGGACAATGTGCTGCCCTACGAGAGCGGCGGGGTCACCGACCCGCGGCTGTACGAGCTCAACGGCACCTACTACAGCTTCGTGGCCGCGTACGACTGGTCGAAGAGCCCGCCGCAGACGATCATGGAGACCACCTCGACGGACCTGGTGCACTGGACGACGGCCGTGCCGATCGTGCACACCAACTACGACCCCGCGGTGGTCACCGACGGCAATGACACGCCGGTGCTGATGAACACGCAGTACGGGCCCAGGTACGTCATGTACTACGGCGACGCCGATCCGGCCAAGGGGCGGTTCGTCGCCTACTCAACCGATATGAAGACCTGGACCAACAACACGCCGTTCGACATGCACTTCCCGGCGAACTACACGCCCTGGGAGATCTGTGTGACGGTGACCGACTACCAGACCGTCGCCGGCGGTCCGGTGAACCACAACATCGTGATGTTCGTGGCCGGGACGCTGATGGCGCACGGACGCTGGTACTACGGCGTCAGCGAGGTCGAGTTCTCCGGCACGAACCTGACCCAGCAGATCGGGCAGCTCACCGAGGCCGTGCTCAGTCCCTCGACGCCGTACGAGATCAACGGCCGCACCCAGAACACGATCTTCATGAACTCGATCCTGTTCCACAACGGCCAGTGGTCCATGTACTACGGCGCCGCGGACACCGTCATCGGCCTGGCGACCGCGCCGCTGCGGCCCAGCGCGCAGAGCCCGTTCAGCACGACCGGTTTCGAGAACGCGAACCGCTACCCCGATTGGGCTGATGCGGTCGACTCCGGTGGCGGCCAGGCCGGAGGCATCAGCAATGTCACCGGCTATCCCGGATACGGGCTGGCCGGACCGGAAGCCAGTATGCGGCAGGAGACCGCGCACGGCGGCTCGTCGGCGCTGATGTACTCCGGAGCGGCCACCGGCGCGGCGAACAACTACGCGTATATGCAACTGTTCGACACCTCGGCGCATCCACCGGCCGTCGACGCGAATACGACGCTGTCGTACTGGATCTATCCGCAGAACTCTGCGAACAGTACGTGTGTGGCGTTGGACGTCGTGTTCAGCGACGGCTCGGCGCTACGGAACCTCGGCGCGACCGATCAGAACGGAAACCGGCTGCATCCGGCCGGCCAGTGCGGACACCTGGCTCTGAACCAATGGAACCTGGTGACCGCGAAGATCGGGACGGCGGCCGCGGGCAAGACGCCGGTGCGCATCGATCTGGGATATGACCAGCCTGGCGGTAACGGTGGCTACCGCGGCTACGTCGATGACATCAGCCTGACCGGCTGAGCTACATCATCCGCAACTGTGCCCGGCGACGTGAACTCGTCGCCGGGCACAGCCGGCGGCGCCACAACAATCCCCTGTGACAGCCACCAGGACATTCTGTTTCCGCACCGCATCAGCTCACTGCCACCATCGATCAAGGAGCTCGGAGCTCGAGCCCTGATAACGGTGGAGGGACATGGCGATGACGGAGCCGAAGCGGGATCTTGAGGGCAAGGTGGCCCTGATCATTGGTGGCAGCCGGAACCAGGGGGCGGCGTTCGCGGAGAACATCGCTGCGCGGGGGGCGACTACGGTCATCACGTATGCCAACGATGATGCGGCTGCGGAGCAGACGTTGGTTTCGTTGGAGAAGCACGGGGTCACCGTGGAGGCGATCCGGTCGGATGCGCGGCGGTCGGGTGATGTGGACGCGCTGTTCGAGGGTGTTGTGGCGCGGCATGGGAAGCTGGACATCGTCGTGCACACGCCGGGTGCGGTGATGAAGAAGCCGTTGGTGGAGTTCACTGACGCGGACTTCGACCACCTGATCGACCTCAACACGCGGTCGGCGTTCAACACGTTGCGCGCTGCGGCGCGGCACATCGCGGACAACGGGCGTTACGTGGTGTTGTCCACGACGCTGACGTCCGTCATGACCGGGCCCTACGGCCTGTATTCGGGGTCGAAGGCGGCGGTGGAGCGGATGGTGTTGGCCGCTGCCAAGGAGCTGGGCGCGCGCGGTATCACGGTGAACGCGGTGGCGCCCGGGCCGATCGACGACGACTTCTACCAGCATGCTGAGACGCCGGAGTCGATGGCGGCGGCGGCGAATCACAGTCCGCGCGGGCGGCTGGGGCTGCCCTCGGATGTGGCGCCGGTGGTCGGTTGGCTGGTCGGCGCTGAGGCGGGGTGGGTGTCGGGGCAGACGGTGCGGGCGAACGGGGCGATGTTCTGAGCGGGCGAGCCGGTTTTCTGAGCGGGGCGATGTTCTGAGCGAGCCGATGTTCTGACCGACCCGCCGTAGATCACGGGCCGGCGGCTATCGTCGGCCCGTGATCGACGACATCAGCCTGCGCCACCTGCGGTCGTTCCTGGTCGTCGCGCAGGAGTCGGGCATCACCCGGGCGGCGGTGCGGCTGCACGTCACCCAGCAGACGCTGTCGCAGCAGATCCAGAACCTGGAGCGCGCGCTCGGCGTCACGCTGCTGGTGCGCACCTCGCGCGGGGTGACGCTGACGGCGGCCGGCGAGCACCTGGCGTGCAGCGGCAGGACCCTGATGGACGACGCCGAATCGCTCTACGCCGGCGTCCGCGCGGCGGCGGCCGGCCGCGTCGGACGCCTGCGCGTGGCGACGGCCTCCCACCCCACGACGCAGCTCGCCATCGAGCTGGCGAACGCGATCGAGGCAGACCATCCCGGCTTCGACGTCGAGATCCACACGGTCCTGCGACCGGTCGAGGCGATGGCCGAACTGCACGCCGGCACCTCCGACGCCGCACTCCTGTGGCTCCCCACCGGCGACCCGGACCTGCGCACCGCGACGTTCCGCAGCGACCCGCGCGCCGTCCTGCTCGCCGAGGGCCACCGCCTGGCCGGCTCGGCGCAGGTGACCCTCGCGGACCTGGCCGACGATCCGGTGGTGATCGTCGACGCCTTCGGCTCCCCGGCCGTGCAGGCCCACCGCATCGCCGACCCGCGCCCCGACGGCCGCCCGGCGGTCCGCGGCCCGGTGGTCGCAACGCTCGAAGACTGCCTGACGCAGATCCGGCGCGGCCACGGCGTGTGGTTCGCACCGATCGCCATGGCCGAGTGGGCGGTGTGCCCGGGCGTCGCGCTCGTCCCGGTCACCGACCTGGAGCCGGCCGACCTCGCTGTGGCCTGGACCGCCGCGGCGCCGCGCGAGTTGGTCGAGCGGCTCGTCGCGGCGGCGCGGGGGATCGTGCGGAGCTGAAGGATTCGGGTCGCGCTCTGGTTGCGGGCGGTGCTCTAGGTGCTCGTGCCCTAGCTGCTCATACTCTCGCCGCTCGGCGTCCCGCCTACGCCTACGGCAGCACCGGCGCGCGCCGGTTGTCGAAGAAGTTCGCCTGCCCGAAGACGCCGACGACGTTGGCCACGCTCGCCGCGGCGTTGCCGGACACGACTCCGGTATCGCCGTTCACGATCACCTCGCTGATGGCTCCGGCCTCGGTCCGCAGATAATCCGCCTCCGACGCCGGGATGCCCGTCTTGTCCGCCAGCAGCAGCGGTCCGTTGTTGGCGCCGAGCAGGGCGCCGCCGGCCAGGGCGTCGGGCCAGTTGAAGCCGGTGGCCAGGCCGACGACGCGGGGTGCTTTGACGCCGGTGAAGAAGGTCTGCGCGACGGCGGCGGCGGTGGCGAACCGGTCGGCGCCGGCGGCGGATTGGACGCGGCCGGCCGGGAACGCGGTCCGCAGGGCCGCGACGCCCTGGTCCCCGACCCCGATCAGCCGCGTGGTCGGGCCGGCGTGGGCGGCGAGGTACGCGGCGGTGGATCCCGGCAGCACCCGGTCGGCGGACAGCACGACGACCGTACCGGGCACGCCCGCGGCGCCGGCGCCGGCGGCGAGGGCGTCGGGGAAGTTGGCGCCGGTGGCGACCAGGATCGTGACGGGGTTCGGGGTGATCGCGGCGGCGATCGCGGCGGCGGTGGCGTACCGGTCCGGCCCGGCGAGCCGCCGTACCTGGAATCCGAGGGCGAGGACCTGCGCCTGCACCTTCGACGACAGCGCGCCGGAGTCGCCGAGCAGGAAGACCGTGCCGCCGGGGCGCAGGCAGCGGGTGATCTCCGCGGCGGTCCGCGCGTCCAGGCTCGCGGTCGGCGTCAGCAGCAGCGGCCCGTTGAGGCTGCCGGCCAGCGCCGAGCCGGCGAGGGCGTCGGCGAAGGTGTCGGAGCGGGAGAGCACGACCGCGTTGGCGACGCGTCCTCCGTTCGTGCCGGTGCCGTTCGCGTTCGGGGTGTCGTAGCCTAAGTGCGAGGCGGCCACGGCCGTGTCGATGCGATCCGCCCCGCCGACCCGGTCGACCGTGGTCTTGCGGATCGTCTGCCAGGCCGGGGCGTTCTCCACGACGCCGTCCGGAGGCTCGGCGCCGACCGGGGACACGGTCAGGGTGCTGGTGTCGACGACCCAGATCTGCCGGTGGTGGCCCGGCACGCTGCCCTCGAAGGCGATGTGGGCTCCGTCGGCGGCCCAGGCCGGGCGAGACGCCTGCACGCCGCTGGTACCGATCAGGCTCTCCTGGCCGGCCCTGGTCTTCACCAGGAGCGCCGATCCCCGGTCGTACGCGAGCCGCGAGCCGTCCGGCGACCACGCGGGCCGGGCGCCGTTCGCGAACGGCGTCGCGCTGCCGGCGCCGGCCGCCAGGACGAAGATGGTGCTCGTTCCGTTGACGTTCCGTTCGAAGGCCAGGTCGCCGTTGACGGCGACGCTCGGCTCGGTGTCGTTGGTCCCGGTCGGGAAGAACACCGCGGCCTCGTCGTGGTCGCCGTCGGCCGAGGCCTTCATGATCTGCGCGGTGCCCGCGCGCCGGGTGAAGAAGACCGACGTGCCGTCGGGCGACCATGTCGGCTCGCTGTCGACCGCGGAGCCGGTCGGGCTGCTGATGCGGACCGGGCGCGAACCGTCGACGCCGGCCACCCAGACCGCCCGGCTGGCGACGTCGCCGAAGGCGACGCGGCTGCCGTCCGGGGAGACCGCCGGCTCGAAGATCTGCGATGTCGCGGACAGCCCGTTTCCGGACGGATGTAGGAGATGGGTGCCGGAGCCGTCCGGATTGGTGATGACCAGGCCCACGGCCGTCCCGGGGACCGTCTGCGTGAAGATGATGGAACCGGACGCGATGTCGGCCGCGCGGGCCGGAGCCCCGCCCTCCGCGGCGGCGATGAGCAACGCCGATGTCGCTGTGAAGGCCAGAGCCCTCGTGTGCCTGTTCATGCTGTTCCCCTCCGGTGCGGTTGTCAGAACTCGTGATCGGTGTGGTGGGCTGCCAGGTCCAGGAGCGCGCGGGTCGTGCGCAGTCGCTCGACCCAGAGCTCGACGACCTGGTCGCTGGACGCCTCGTCCAAGTGGTTCAGCGTTTCCAACGGGATCGTGCTGAGGCCGGAGCGCAGGATGAGCCCGGCCAGGTATCCGCCGCGGATCTGCTCGATCGTGGCGGGGTGCCCTTCGGCGGCCAGTCCCCGCGCGTGGGCGGCGAGGATGACGCGGGAGATCTCCGGGAGCTGATCGGCGGGCTGGATTCCGGCGTGGCAGAGCCCTACCACCAGCTGGCCCAGGTCATGGCCGACCGGCAGCGGGCAGTGCAAGCCGAAGTCGATGAGGACGAACCCGTCGGGTTCCTGGGCGGAGACCAGCAGGTTCTGCGGACTGGCGTCGCCGTGGGCGTAGGTCATCGGCAGGCTGTCGCAGTAGGCCAGCAGCTCCTCGATCCTGCTCGTCCAGGCGCGCAGATCGGCGACGAGCCCCGGGTCCTGGACGGCGGCCAGCGCGGCGGCGACGACCGGGTGCGCCCACAACTCCTCGCTGACGATCGCCGGGACGAACACGTTCCGGACGCGTCCGTAGACCAGGTAGCGCAACGCCGAATTCGGCTCGGCCGGCCGGGTGGCCGCCCCGAGGATCGGAGCGACCTCCCCGAAGCGTCGGCGCGCGGACATCCGGCCCAGCAGGTACGCCGCACGGGCGAACCGGTCGGAGTCCCAGGTGAGGTCGCGCGGCTCGTCGACGTCTTCCAGCCACATCGCGGCGCGGCCGGGACCGAGTTCGTCCACGGCGTGCAACCGCGGCAGGCGCATCCCTGGCGGCAACTGATCGCGCAGCGGACCGGTGTAGGCGGCGATCTCCAGCCGCCACGGAAAGTCCACGAAGTCGGCGCGCAGCTCCTGGGGGAGCACGCCGAACAGCGGCCAGTGCTCGGCGGATCGCAGTTCCTTGACGAACAGGCGCGCTTCGACCCCGGTGCCGTCCGGGGCGGTCAGCTCCAGGCGGGCGCGCACGAGCGCCTCGGTGGCGATGGTGTTCCCGGGGTAGTCCACGGCGCTGTAGGCCACCGACCGCAGGGTCAAGTCGTCGCGGCCGGCGGCGGCCCGGCCGATCGCGGTCAGCCGCGCGGCCTCGGGGGCGGCCCGTCCGATGTGCGCGCCGCCGGTCACGGTGATCCTGGGCTCGGCATTCATAGCTCCACTCCATTCGTCATAGTGTCACTATGATTCATAGAGTGATACCATGCCGACGTGGTTGTCAAGCGGGAAGGCCCGACTCACCGCCAGCGGCAGGCGCTGGCGACGAAGGAGCAGATCGCCGCGGCCGGAAGGAAGCTGTTCGCCGAACGCGGGTACGTCGCGACCACGATCACCGCCATCTCCGAGGCCGCGGACATCCCCGTGCCGACCATCTACTCGGCGTTCGGGAACAAGGCCGCGATCCTGAAGGACATCACGCAGCGGGCCGTCGCGCCCCTGGACGTGAAAGGCCGGTACGAGCAGGTGGTGGCCGACCCGGACCCGGTGAGCGGCCTGCGCCGGGCGGCACAGATGCAGCGCGAGCAGTTCGAGACCATGTACGACGTCATGACCGTCACGATGGAAGCGGTCCGCACCGATCCCGAGATCGCCGAGATGCTGCGCGGGATCATGGCCAGCCGGGAACGGGCCTACCGCGCGCACCTGGAGACCGTCGCCGCGCACCTGGCGCCCGCGATGACCGTCGACGAGGGCGTGGACGTCTACGTCACGCTGGTGCTTCCCGAGATCTACCACAGCCTCGTCGTGGAACGCGGCTGGAGCCCGGACCGCTATGAGACCTGGCTCGGCGACAACCTCATCCGGCAGCTGCTCGGGACGCGGTGAACCGCAGCCTGCGACGTGTCAGGCGTGTCAGGCGCGTCGGGCGCGCCTCGGCGCCGTGCTGCCGCGCACTACCAACTGTGTCGGCAGCGAGACCTCGTTCTGGTGCGGGCGGGTGTGTGCCTCTGCTGATAGGCGGTCCAGGAGGAGGCGGGCGATTGTCGCGCCCTGTTCCACCACCGGCTGCCTGATGGTGGTCAGGTCGAGGAGGTCGGACATTTCGTGGTCGTCGAAGCCGATGACGGAGATGTCGCGGGGGATGCGGAGGCCTGATGTGCGCAGGACGCGCATGGCGCCGAAGGCCATTTCATCGCAGAGGGCGAAGACGGCGGTGGGGTGGTGGGGGCGGCCCAGGAGGTGGCTCATGGCGCGTTCGCCGCCGGTGATGGTGAAATCGCCGGCGGCTTCGAGGGCGGGGTCGTAGCCGATGCCTGATGCGGCCAGGGCGTCCAGGTAGCCGCGGCGGCGGTCGGTGGGGGTGGTGAAGTGCGGGGGGACGTCGGTGCCGCCGGAGATCAGGGCGATGTCGCGGTGGCCGAGGCCGATCAGGTGGCGGACGGCGGTGGCGGCGCCGGCGAGGTCGTCTATGCGGACGCTGGAGAAGGTGTCGGCTGAGGCGCCCACCAGGCCGATCGGCAGGTGCAGGGAGCGCAGTTTGGCGACTTCGGGGTCCTGCAGGGGCACGGAAAGTACCAGGACCGCGTCCACGCGGCGGCGCAGGGGCATCGCCTCGAAGAAGCGGGCGCGGCCTTCGTCGTCGCCGAGGTTGTAGAACAGGAGGTCGTAGCCGGCGGCGCGGAGGACCTGCTCGACTCCTTTGATGACCTGGCCGGAGAACCAGCGGTCGATGGAGGGCACGATGACGCCGACGGTGTGCGTGCGCCCGGTGGCCAGCCGCGACGCGCTGGGGGAGACCACATAGCCCAGTTCGTCGGCGACCGCCTTGATCCGCGCCCGCGTCTCCTCGGTCACCGACGGCAGCCCGCGCAGCGCCCGCGAGACCGTCGCCGTCGAGACCCCCGCGCGCACGGCGACGTCGGTGAGGCTGCTGTCGCCCACAGCGGCTCCGGTCTGATCGATGCGCGGCATCAGGACAGCGCCGTCGGAATCGGCCGTGCTCATCCCTTGACCGACCCGGCGACCAGGCCGCGCACGAAGAACCGCTGCAGGCTGAAGAAGACGATGAGCGGGATCACGATGGAGACGAACGCCCCGGCGGTGAGCAGTTCCCACCGGCTGCCGAACCCGCCGGCCAGCTGCGCCAGCCGCGCGGTGAGCGGCGCGACCTGCGGCGTGCCGCCGGCGAAGGTGAGCGCGACGAGCAGATCGTTCCACACCCACAGGAACTGGAAGATGGCGAAGGAGGCCAGCGCGGGCGCGGCCAGCGGCACCACGATCGAGCGGAAGATCTTGAAGTGGCTGGCGCCGTCCATCACCGCGGCCTCCATCACCTCGCGGGGGAGTTGGGCGATGAAGTTGTGCAGCAGGAAGATCGCCAGCGGCAGCGCGAAGATGGTGTGCGCGACCCAGACCGGGACGTAGGTACCGGCCAGATGCGGGCTCGGGATGATGGCGACGTTCCCGACGTGTACTCCCTGGGAGAACAGGCGGAGCAACGGAATCAGCGCCATCTGCAACGGCACCACCTGGAGGGCGAAGATGCCGAAGAAGATCACGCTGCTGCCCTTGAACCGGATCCAGGCCAGTGCGTAGGCCGCCATCGCGGCGATGACCAGCGGGAACAAGGTCGCCGGGATGGCGATGGCCAGGGAGTTGACCAGGTAGGGCATGAGCCCGCCGGAGACTCCGAAGCCGCCTTCGAACAGCACCGTGTGGTAGTTGGCCAACGTCAAGGACGGATGCGTGAACACGGTCCACCACCCGGAGTCGGCCACCTGCCCCGCCGGTCGCAGGGAGCTGACGAACAACCCGAAGGTCGGGATGGTCCACAGCACCGTCACGACGATGACGGCCAGGCTCGCGAGCGGACCGCTCAACGACCGCCGCACACGCTCACTCATCGCGCCACACGCTCCTTCCGCAGTCGGACGATGTTGTAGCCGACGAGCGGCAGCACGGCCAGGAACAGGATCACCGCGAGCGCGCTGCCCCGCCCGGTGTTGAACTGCACGAAGGACTGGGAGTACATCTCGTTGGCCAGGACCTGCGTGCCGAAGTTGCCGCCGGTCATCGTGCGCACGATGTCGAACACCTTCAGCGTGGTGATCATGATGGTGGTCAGCACCACGATCATGGTGTTCCGGATCATCGGCAGCGTGACGAAGACGAACACCCGCACGCCGCGCGCGCCGTCCAGCTTCGCGGCCTCGACGATGTCCGTGGGCACCGCCTTGATGGCCGCCGACAGCACGACCATGGCGAAGCCGGTCTGCACCCACACCAGGATGACCATCAGCAGGAAGTTGTTCAGCGGATGGGACAGCAGCCAGTTCGGCGGGTTCTTCCAGCCCAGAGTCATGAACACCTGGGACAGCAGACCGATCTGGTGCTCGCCCGGCGCACGGTATTCGTAGACGAACTTCCAGATGATGCTGGCGCCGACGAACGAGACCGCCATCGGCAGGAAGATCAGAGCCTTGTAGAGCGCCTCATGGCGCATCCGGTCGACCAGGACCGCCAGCCCCAGCCCGAGCGCGGTCGCCGCGATCGGCGCGACGACGATCCACACCACTGTGTTGAGCAGGACCTGCCGGATCGCGTCGTTCGTGAACGCCCACACGTAGTTCCGCATCCCGACGGAGCGCGTGCCGTCGGCACCATGCAGGCTGAGATAGATGGTGCGGACGGCCGGGATGAGCAGTCCCACGGTGAGCAGCGCCAATGCCGGGACGAGGAACACCGCCAGAGCCGTCCGGCGGGACCACCGGCCGCGGGCCCGGCCGGCGACGGCGAACAGCGCCGCAAGGACGGCGAGGAATCCGATGACCGCACCGGCGGTGTTCATGGACTTGGTCACGGCGTCGGCGAGCGTGGAGTCGGCAAGCGTCGTGGGTGCAGTGGGCATCGCGGGGCACGGCTCCTTGTCGGCTTGCTGTCTTCAGTGAGGTGCAGCGAGGTGTAGTGAGGTGCGGTCAGCTGCAGTCAGGTGTGGTCAGAGCGAACCGTCACCGCGGCCAGGCGTCATCGATCGCCTTGGCGGTCTGCGCCACCGACTTGCCCTCGCCGAACCACGCGGTCATCGCGGTCCACTCCGCCCCCGAGCCGGCCGCGGCCGGCATCATGTCCGAGGCGTCGAACCGGAACGTGGCCTTCGGATCGGTCAGGTATTTGGCCGACAAGGCGTCGATCGGATCGGTGTAGACCGCGGGGTCGACCCCGGTGTTCGCCGACACCCAGCCCGGCGCCACCTTGATCCGGCTGGTCGCCCAGCCCGGCGTCGACAGGTACTCCTGGACGGCCCGCACCTCCGGCCGGCTGGAGAACGCGGTCACGAACTCCCCGCCGCCCTCCACCGGAGTCGGGACCGAGGCGGAGATGCCCGGCAGGTAGAAGGCGAAGACGTCGCCGTCCGGGCCGACCTTCGTCCCCTTCGGCCACTGCGGCTCGTAAAACGATGCCTGCTGCATCATCAGGCACTGCCCGGTGAGGATCGGCTTGCCGGCGTCCTGGAACGACGTGGACGCGATCGTCTTGGCGTCCCCGTATCCGCCGTTGACCCAGGCGGGGTTCTGCATCCACCCGGCGACGGTGTTCATCGCGTCCTCGATGCGCGGATCGCTGAACGTGATCTGGTGGCTGACCCACTGGTCGTACACGGCGCCGCCGTACTTGCGCAGCACGACCTCCTCCAGCCAGTCGGTGGCCGGCCAGCCCGTCGCCGTCCCCGACCCGATCCCGGCGCACCACGGCTTCTTGCCCGACGCCGCGACCTGGTTCGACAGCGCCACCATCGCCTCCCAGGTGGTCGGTATTTGGTAGCCGGCCGCGGCGAACGCCTTGGGCGAATACCAGACGAGCGACTTCATGTTCGCCGACATCGGTGCGGCGTAGAACGTCCCGTCGACGGTCCCGTAGGTCTTCCAGGACTTGTTCCAGTACTTGTCGACGTTCGCCTGCGTCCCCGCCGAGGGCTTGGCCACCTGCCCGCTCGCCACCATCTGCGCCAGCAGCCCCGGCTGGGGGATCACCGCGAGGTCGGGGGCGTTGCCGCCGCTGACCCGCACCGGCAGCTGCGACTCGAAGTCGTTCGATCCCTCGTACTGGATCGTGATCCCCGTGCAGTCCTCGAACTGCTTCCAGGACTGCTGCAGCGAGTCCGACTCCGGCGAGATGATCGAGGCGAACATCGTCACCTTCTTGCCCGCGTGCCCGGCGTACGCCTGGTACTGCGCGCAGTCGCCGGTCAGCGTCGCAGCCGCCGCCCCGGTCTGGCCGGAGTCGTCGGAACCGCCGGGCCCGCCGGATCCGTTCGAGCACGCGGTCATGAGGGTGGTGGCGGCGACCGCCGCCGCGAGCAGGCAAGCTGATCGAAACACGTGGTCGCCTTCCATGTCGCCGGTGTCGTACGCGTGCTGGTGAACCGCGACGCAGTGACGGCAATGCAAGCGCTTGCATCGGAGATTGTCCAGTGCTTCATAGATATTGCGCTGGTAACAATTCAATGAAGGGGATCAGTGAGCCGTCGAGTCGAGTGTTCGAGCGCCGGTCATGATGGCCACGGCGTCCTCCATCGAGTGCGTCGCCGGCGTGATGACGCCCGCGGACGCGCCGAGCCGCTGGATGTGGATCCGGTCGGCGACCTCGAAGACGTTGGGCATGTTGTGGCTGATCAGGATGACGCCCAGCCCTTGGTCGCGCAGGTCCCGGACGAGTTTGAGCACCTGCCCGGTCTCGCGCACCCCGAGTGCGGCGGTCGGCTCGTCGAGGATGACGACCTTGCCGCCGAACGCCCCCGCGCGGGCGACCGCCACGGCTTGGCGCTGGCCGCCGGACAGGGTCTCCACCGCCTGGTTGATGTTCTGCAGGGTGCTGATACCCAGGCGCTTGACGTGGTCGGCGGCCTGCCGCTTCATCTCCCCGGTGTCGAGCATCCGCAGGATCGAGCCCAGCGGTCCCTTGCGGCGGATCTCCCGCGCGAGGAAGAGATTGCTGGCGATGTCCAGCGCCGGGGCGACGGCGAGGGTCTGGTACACCGTCTCGATGCCGGCGTCGCGCGCGTCCTGCGGCCGCTTGAACTGGACCTCGGCGCCGTCGACGAGGATGCTGCCCTCGTCCGGGACCAAGGCTCCGGACAGGCATTTGATCAGGGTGGACTTGCCGGCGCCGTTGTCGCCGATGACCGCCAGGACCTCGCCGGCGTGCAGGGTCAGGTCGACCGAATCCAGGCCGACGACCCGTCCGAAGACTTTGACCAGGCCTTTGGCCTGGAGCACAGGGGTGGTCATGCTTTCACGCTCCGGATCCACTGGTCGACGGACACAGCGGCGATCACCAGGACGCCGACTGCGAGGACTTGGTAGTTCGGGTCGAATCCGGCCAGCGCCAGACCGTTGTCGAAGACCTGGACGATGAACGCGCCGATCAGCGAGCCCAGGACGACCCCGCGTCCGCCGAACAGGCTCGTGCCGCCGATGACGACCGCGGTGATGGACTCCAGGTTGGCGTTCAAACCGCTGTTGGGATCGCCGCCGCCGACCCGGCCGACCAGGATCCACGCGGCCACCGCGATCGCGATGCCGGCGACCATGTAGGCGCTGAGCAGCACCCGGTTCACCGAGATGCCCGCCAGGCGCGCGGCTTCCGGATCGCCGCCGGTGGCGTACAGATGCCGTCCCCAACTGGTGTAGCGCAGCGCGAAGGAGATCACCGCGTACAGCACGGCCATCATCAGGACGCCGGTGGTCAGGTGCAGCGACCCGATGGAGACCGGCTTCGCGCTCCAGAGCAGGAAGGCGTCCGGGTGCAGGGCGATCGTCTGGCCCTTGGCGTAGATCAGCGTCGCCGCGGTGAAGATGCTCAGCGTGCCGAGGGTCACGATGAACGGCGGAAGCTTGATCTTGGTCACCAGCAGACCGTTGACAGCCTGCGCCGCGACGGCGACACAGGCGCCGACGAGCAGCGCCACCACGCCGGGCACGCCTTGGTCGGAGACCAGCTTCGCCATGACCAGCGAGGAGAGCACCATCACCGCGCCGACCGACAGGTCGATGCCGGCGGTGAGGATGATCAGGGTCTGACCGGCGGCGAGCGACCCGACGACCGCGACCTGCTGGGCGACGAGGGAGAGATTCTCCAGCCGGTAGAAGCGGTCGTTGAGCAACGCGAACGTGACGCCGGCCAAGAGCAGGACGATGGCCGGGCTCAGCGCCGGCTGGCGGTGCAGGACGGCGTGCACGCGCTGGCCCGGCGTGGGCGGCCGGTTGAGCAGGCCTTCCGCCGAGGCCGCGGCGGTGCGGTGTTCCGCGTGGATGGACACGGGGGTCCCTTCGTGATCTGTGTCTGTGGTCTGCATCTGTGATCTGGATCTGTATCTGTGGTCTGTGATCTGTATTTGTGATCTGTGATCTGTATCCGTGATGCGCGAGCCGTGATGCCGCGAGCCGTGATCCGAGGCCGCAGGGCTGTGGGGGCGCGGCGGCGATGTGCTGCTCGCCGGCGCGCCCCGTCGTGGCTGTGCCGTGCGCCGGATCAGCTGCCCCAGCACGCCGCCGCGGCGTCGGTCGGCGACTGGACGGTGACGCCGGTCTGCGCGGCGGTGGCGACCAGGGCGGTGCCGGTGTCGAAGAACGTCTTGCCGGCGGTGACGGTCGGCTTGGCGCCGCCGCGGGCCAGCTTGGCGATCGAGTCGACGCCCAAGCCGGCCATCTTGCCGGGGTACTGCACGGCGTCGGAGGCGAACTCGCCGCTGGTGACCAGCTTCAGACCGGAGCAGCTGCCGTCGATGGCGAAGATCTTGACCTGGCCGGTCTTGCCCGCGGCCTTCAGCGCGTTGTACGCACCCTCACCGGCCGGTTCGTTGATCGCGTAGACGACGTTGATGTTCGGGTTGGCGGACAGGCAGTTCTCCATCGCGGTGCGCCCGCCGTCGATCGCGCCTTGCGTGGGCTGGTGGCAGGCGATGGTGTACGTGCCGCCGGAGTAAGAGCCCGACTTCGCCTCCTGCCCGTTCTGCGTGGTGCTTCCCGGGGTGATGCCCATGCCTTCCAGGAAGCCGTGGTCGCGCTGGATGTCCACGGAGACGACCTGGTTGTTGAACAGGTCGAGCATGGCGATGACCGCCGGCTTGCCAGCCAGGGCCGCCGCGGCGTACTGGCCGTCGAGCTTGCCGGCCTGCTCGTTGTCGGTGGCGTAGGTGATGTCGGCGACGCTCGGCGGGTTCGGCGCCGTGTCCAGCGCGATCACGAACAGCCCGGCGGCCTTGGCCTGGTTCAGCGCCGCGTTGACCGCGTCGCCGTTCGTGGTGATCAGGATGCCCTTGTCGCCGCGGGAGATCGCGGTGTCGATGGCGCTGATCTGGGTCTGGGTGTCGCCGTCCTTGGTGCCGGCGGCGACCGTGAGGTGCACGTTGTCCTTCGCCGCAGCGGTCTTGGCGTCGTTCTCCATGCTGACGAAGTACGGGTTGGTGAGGGTCTTGAGGATCAACGACACCCCGACCGACGACCCGGTGCCCGCGGCGGACCCGCCGGCGGCCGACTTCGACGAACTGCACGCGGCGAGCGAGGCGGTGACGCACACGGCCAGGACAGCCGCGCCGGCCCGAGTGCGCCGCGTCCGGCTCCGGGTGCTGCGGCTGCTCCGGCTTATGAGTGCGCGGTTCGGTGAGTTGTTCACGGCGAAACCCTTCTGAGGGGGGAGTCACGGATCGGTTCAGCGAGCGGTGAGACGGTCGAGACACCGGTGTCTCAACACGACGGAATCCTGCCTGAATCGGCGAGACACCGGTGTCTCGACGTGATACTTCACGGCGTGCGAGAATACGTCAAGGGAAGGACGCGGCACGTCAGCAACGAATCAGTAACGCACCGTTCATTGGAGACATCGATGCCTCTCGGCGAGCCAGGGCAGCCGGCGACCCGCCCCACCATGCGCGACGTGGCCGCGCTGGCCGGGGTGGCACTCAAGACCGTCTCCCGCGTCATCAACGGGGTCAGCACCGTCGACCCCGAGATGGCCGCCCGGGTCCGGGCCGCCGCCGACAAGCTGGGCTACCGGCCGAACCTGACCGCCAACCACCTGCGCCAGGGGCGGACGGCGACCATCGGCATGCTGGTGGAAGACGCCGCCAACCCTTTCTCCGCGGTCCTGCTGCGCACCGTTGAGGACGCAGCGCGCGCCCGCGGAATCCTGGCGCTGTTCGGCAGCCTGGACGAGGACTCGACCCGCGAGCGGAACCTGGCCACGGCGCTGATCGACCGGCGCGTGGACGGCCTGGTCATCGTGCCCGCCAGCCGCGATCACAGCTATCTGCTCAAGGAACGCCAAGCCGGGACGCACCTGGTCTTCGTCGACCGCGAGCCGAAGCTGCTGGACGCCGACGCCGTCGTGGCGGACAACCGTCAGGGCGCGATCACCGCGACCGAGCACCTGCTCGCCGGCGGCCACCGGCGGATCGCCTACCTCGGCGACCGGCTGTCCATCCCCACCGCCGTCCAGCGTTTCGACGGTTACCGGCACGCGCTGGAGTTCGCCCGGATCGCCGTGGACGACCAGATCGTCTGGCACGAGGCGAGCACCGTGGAGGCGGCCATCGAGGCCACCGAACACATGCTCCGCCTGCCGGATCCGCCGACCGCGCTGTTCACCGGGCAGAACCTGATCACCATCGGCGCCAGCCGCGCGCTGCGCGCACTCGACCTCCAGGATTCGGTCGCCATGGTCGGCTTCGACGACTTCCCGCTGGCCGACATGCTCCGCCCCGGCGTCTCGGTGATCGCGCAGGACGTCGAGGCCATCGGCGCGCTCGCCGCCGAGATCCTCTTCCGGCGGCTGGACGGCGACGATTCGCCGACCAGTACGCGGGTCGTTCCGACGCGGCTGATCGCGCGCGGCTCCGGGGAGATCACGCTGGAAGCGGCTGCTCGTGGCTGACGGCATCAGCGGCCTCGGTGGAGGCGGCGGACTCGACGGACGCGGCGGCATCAGCGACATCGACGGACCCGACGGACCCTCCGACAGCGACAAGGACCAGCCCGTGCTGACCGTGATCGGCGAAGCCCTCATCGACCTCGTCCCGGCCGGCGAGCCCGGCGGCTACCGGGCCCGGCCCGGCGGCAGCCCGCTCAACGTCGCGATCGGCCTGGCGCGTCTGGGCCATCGCACGGCACTGATGGCCCGTTTGGCGGACAACGCCTTCGGCCGCCTGCTGCGCGAACACGCCGCGTCGGAAGGCATCGACCTCACCTGCGCGCCGTGGGCGACCGAGCCCACCACCCTGGCGATCGTCTCCCTGGACAGCGACGCCCAAGCCAGCTACGACTTCTACCTGGACGGCACCGCCGACTGGCAGTGGACTGACGCGCAGACCGCCGCCCTCCCCGAGGACACCACGATCTTGCACCACGGCTCGCTGGCGTCCTGGACTCCGCCGGGCGACGAACGCATCCACGCGTTGGCGTCCGAGCTGCACCGGCATGGCAGTGTGCTGATCAGCTACGACCCGAACATCCGCCCCGCCCTCCTCGGCAAGCCGTCCCACGCTCGTCCGCTGATCGAGCGGAACGTCGGCGTCTCCCACATCGTCAAGGCCAGCCGCGACGACATCGACTGGCTCTACCCCGGACACGGACCGGAGCACGTCGGCGCAGCCTGGATCGACCTCGGCGCGCAGCTGGTCATCGTCACCGACGGACCTCGCGGCGCGCACGTGTTCCGCTCCGCCGCCGCGCCGGCGCATCGCCCGGGACGCGCCGTGCAAGTCGCGGACACCGTCGGAGCCGGCGACGCGTTCACCGCGGGATTGCTCGGCGCGCTGGTGAGAAACGGCGTACAGACTCCCGATCAGCTCCGCCAGGCAACGCCTCAGCTTCTGGACAACGCCGTCGACGACGCCATCCTGGTCTCCGCACTCACCTGCGAACGCGTCGGCGCCGATCCGCCGATGGCGCTGCCGCGGCCGCACACGCCACCGAGCACACCGCTGTCAGCGGCGGATCTGGGATTCAGGGACGTGTAGCTTCGGCGTTCCCCTGGATGGCGGGCTGCGGGGGAGGGCCCGGGCGCCGGGAACCCAGGATGGCTGGTGGACCTCGGTTTACCAGTGGAAATGCCGCTGGAGACGCGAGGAGCGCACGACGCTAGGAGCGAACCATGGCGGCCACCCAGATCACCGCGTCCACGGCCATGACCCTCGCCGCGATCGCGCCCACCGGGGCGACGTCGCGGCCGTCGGGGGAGAGTCCCCAGGTGCAGACCGCGCGCGTGCGGACCGGGGTCGCGCGGCAGTTGGCGGACTGCACCAGCTGGGAGCTGAAGTGGCTGGGACTGAGCCCTGACAACGCGAACATGGCCTACATCGCGGTGAACCTCGAGCCGGACTCCGGTCAGGTCGCCGTGGTGATCCGCGGGACCGACGCCAACGCCCTGGACATCATGGAGGACCTCACGGTCGGCACGGTCGTCCCGTTCACGGCCGGCGGGTCGCCGACCCCGGTCTCGGTGTCGAAGGGCGCGATGGCGGCGTTCACGCAGGTCGTGAACATGCTGCCGGCCGTGCCGGACCCGGCTGCCGACGGCGGCATCCTCCTGCAAGGCCTCGCCGATGTCTTGGCCACCATGGCGCCGGACCCGACGGTCTACGTCATCGGGCACAGCCTCGGCGGCTGCGTCGCGACCATGGTCGCGCTGTACCTGAAGGCGCAGCGCTGGACGAACCCGCCGAACATCGGGGTCCTCACCTTTGCCGCGCCCACCGCCGGTCTGGCCGACTTCGCCGCCTACTTCGGCGCCCAGAACTGGGCCCAGTGCGAGCGCCACGTCAACCGCTACGACCTGATCCCGCAGGCGTGGGCCAGCCTCGACATCCCCATCGACCCGCTGCGCCCCTGGTACCCCGACCCCGGGCCGAAGGGGACCGAGGAGGTGGAGGTGCTGATCAGGGCCGTGAAGGGCTTTCCCGGCTACAACACCTACGTCCAGCCCTCGCCGATCACGGAGTGGAACCACGACTATCAGACTGTTGATAGAGGGCTGATCAAGCACAGTACCGAGGACTTCATGGGCCAGGTCGGCTATCAGCATGCGAACACGACCTACCTGAGCCTGCTGGGCGCGACCGTGCCGCTGACCCCGACGCCGGTCGTGACCAGCGTGTCTCCCACCTTCGGCGCCGCGCAGTCGCAGGTGACGATCACCGGCAGCGGCTTCTCCGCCTTTACCGAGGACGACACCGCCGTCGACTTCGGTCCCATCGCCTGCGGCGGCAACGCGTTCGAGATCAAGAGCGACAACCAGATCGTCGTGCACAACGTGCCCTGGGGCTTCGGCATCGTCGACGTGTGCGTCACCAACCCGCTCGGCACCTCCCCGGCCGTGCCGCTGGCCCAATTCGCCTACGGCGGCCCGGAACCGGTCGTGGTCACCGCCATCGCCCCGACCTCGGCCGCCACCGGCCAGCAGGTCACCGTCACCGGCACCGGCTTCGGCGCCCACGCCATGGTCTACTTCGGTGAGAAGCCCTCACCTCTGGTCACCCTCGGCAGCGACGACCCGCCGCAACTCGTCGCGACCATCCCCGACTCCGGCAAGCGGCCGGGCAAGGTCGTCGGCACCGTCGTGGGCGTCACCGTGGCCGTGAACGGATACTCCTCCCCGACCACACCGCTGGACGAGTTCACCTACACCGGCTGACGTCAGCGCTGTGCCACGTAGTAGACGTTCAGGATGTCGCCTTCGACGCGCTGGGTCTCGACGTTGCTGAAGCCGGCCTCGGCGAGCATCTGCAAGGCGGTCTGGTAGCCCCACACGGTGCCCAGCGCTTCGCCGTGCTCGCTGAGGGAGACGCTCATGCAGTAGAAGACCGAGAAGGTGTACAGCCCTGGTCCCAGCGGGTGGTCGATGTTGTCCTCCACGCGGCTGGAGGCGGCGATGTCTCCCATCAGGAACACTCCGCCCTCGCGGAGGGCGCCGGCGATCGAGGCCAGGGTGCGCGTCGGTTGCGCCAGGTCGTGGATGACGTCGAAGGCCGTGATGAGGTCGTAGGAGTCGGTGGGCAGGTCGGTGGAGTCGCCCACCTGGAAGTCGGTGTTGGTCAGACCCCACTCGGCGGCCTCGGCCCGGGCGGCGGCGATTCCCTCCTCGGAGCGGTCCACGCCGTGGACGCGGCTGGCGGGGAAGGCCTTGGCCAGCACGTTGACCGCGTGGCCTTGTCCGGTGCCGATGTCCAGGACGTCGATGCCCTCGCGCAGCCGCTCGGTCATGCCGGGCGCCAGCGGGATGATCGCGTCGACCAGCGCCAGGTCGAAGACCTCTCCGGACTCCTCGGCCTGCACCGCCTGGAAGCGGGGGTAGGCCGAGTACGGCACTCCCGCCCCGGTGCTGAACGCCTCGGCCACCTGCTGCTCGACTTCGCCCATCATGGACAGGTCCTGGGCGATGCGGGCCAGGTTGCCCGGCCCGGCGGCGCGGGTCAGCGAGGCCGCGTGTTCCGGCGGCAGCACGTAGGTGGCGTGCGCGGCGTCGTAGTCGACGATGCCGCCGGCGACCATCGCGCCCAGCCACTCCCGCACATACCGCTCCTTCAGCCCCGCGGCGCGCGCGATCTCCTCGCTGGTGGCCGCAGCCATGCCGGCCATGGTGTCGAACAGGTGGGTGTCGTGGCCCAGGCCCGTCATCAGGCCCAGGCAGGCGTCGTTCACGATCTGCACCATGCGGCCCGCGAACGCTTCCTGCTTACCTGTGTCCAATTCGTCTGTGACAGTCATCGCTCCTCCTCCCCCCGCCGAGATGCCGAAATCCCCTCCCCCTTGTACGCTATTCCGCCCCGATGGCGACCGCATTCTTTGGAAACATTCCAGTTTGTCCCACGAGGTGGCGCGTGGCGCGCGCGGTATATCAGAGCTCGATGTCACCCCGCTACGATCGAGACGCGAGCGCCGCACGTACCTCTGGGGAGGCCACCATGCCGAAGCAGCCGTTGCAGGGAGAAGAGCCGACAGCAGACTCGAGCAGCCTGCCGCCGTCCGTCGACATCTCGGTCGCCCACCCGGCGCGCATGTACGACTATTACCTCGGTGGCAAAGACAACTACCCAGCCGACCGCGCAGCCGCCGAGAACGTCCTGGCCGTCCTGCCCGAGGGACGCGACATGGCGATCGCCAACCGGGCGTTCCTCGGTCGGGCGGTACGCCACCTGGCCGACGCCGGCATCGATCAGTTCCTGGACATAGGCACGGGCATCCCGGGCCCGGGAAACACCGGCCAGGTCGCCGACGCCGTACGCCCCGGATCCCGCGTCGTCTACGTGGACAACGACCCGATCGTGCTTGCACACTCCAGAGCCCTGCTGGCCCGTCACGACCCCGACCGCACCGCCGTCGTCCAAGCCGACCTCCGCAGCCCGGCAGCGATCCTGAACCACCACGACGTACGCACGGTCCTGGACTTCACCAAGCCCATCGCACTCCTGCTGGTCGCGGTCCTCCACTTCATCAAAGAGGAAGAAGACCCCGCCGCCATCGTCGCCGAACTCCTGGCAGCCCTAGCCCCCGGCAGCTACCTGGTCATCTCCCACGGCACCGACGAATTCGACACCTCCCGAGCCCGAGCCGCGGTCCGCAACTACGACAAGGCCACCGCCCCCTTCGTCCTGCGCAGCCACAACCAGATCCACGCATTCTTCGACACCCTGAAGCTGGACGCCCCCGGCCTGGTGCAACTCCCCTGGTGGCGCCCCGACGGCGAGATCCCGCCGGGGTCCGAGGCGATCTGGCTGTATGGAGGGGTTGGACGCAAGGCTTAACGATCGCGCGAGCCGCTCCATAAAAAGCAGCTTGGTCCTACCCCTCCTCGGCGCGCAGCGGCCTGTCGATGAGGCGGTGCTGGTCGGCGGGATTGCCGGTGCGCGCCTCGGTGCGGGTCCTGGCGGCGAGGTAGTCCAGGACGATGAGTTCGACCGCGTCCTGGGGGCTTGTGGTGCCGGACAGGAGCATGACCTCGATGGCCAGATCGCTGTCTAGGCTGATGGTGACCTTCGCCATGGTGACTCCCCCTGAAAGGTGTTCCGGACAGCCTACTTGGCGGGGCTATGTAGGGACATCACCATCTGTCACGAGGTATGTCGCCAAGGTAGCGTCAGAGGCTGGGGGAATACGGGTGATACTGGCTGACATGGTGCTACCAACTCAGGGTCTTGCGAACAGTGGATTGCTGACGCTGCGCCATCCGCTCATACCTTCGGTGGTGTCGGAAACAGTCGAATATCTCTGATCGGCGTGACGACTTCGAGTGACTTCGGACTAAATCTGACATAGTGGGCAGATTTCTCGGGCAGGACGGTCGCGGACAGTCGCTGGCGGGATGTGGATCTGAAGGGGGAAGCGCATGGGTTCCGATGAGGTCGGCCGATGAGTAGCGGCGTCTCTGTGCTCGTGGTGGTGCATCCGCCGAAGGTGATCGGCGATCCGCTGGTGTTCGAGCAGTTCCTGCACGACCTCACGGTGACGGCGTACCAGGTCGACTTCGCTCATCCGGACACCTTGGCCGCTGCGCCGCATACGGTCATCGGGTCGGCTCGCTATACCGCCGAGAACGACTCGACGAACACCATCTACCAGCTCACCAATGTGCTGGAGACGAAGCTGTACTCGGCGGCGGTGGCGGTGATCGATGTCGATCCCGCGGTGCTGGCCAAGTACTCCTCGCCGCAGAGTCTGGTGAACGTGGTGGTCTCGGTGACGCGCGGGGGTAGCAAGATCCGTGAGGACAGCCTCGACTACGACGTGCAGCTGTGGGGCAGCTCCGGCAGTCCCTACGCCGTGCCGCTGACCTCTGTCCTCGGCGTGGGCGGGACCTCGCTGGCGCTCGACGGCACCGAGAGCGGCGGCATCGTGGGCTTCTACCTGGCGCTGCCCGACCCCGCCTTCGACGCCGGTTCCGGAACCACGTACCTGGTCCCGCCGGCTGACGGCGGCGCGCCGGCGTTCGCCGATCTGAAAGCCGCCGTCGACGCGATCCTGGCCGAGGATCCGAGCGGGGTGAGCGATCCGGCGGACCTCACGCCGCAGCAGTGCCTGCACATCGCGCGCGAGCTGGTCGGCAACCGCTACGCCGCGCCGCTGCCGGCGCCGTCCTCGGCCGTCCAGGAGCTGTACACCAGCGGCAGCGACGACGACCGCAAGCACTTCGAATCCACGCTCCAGTCCTACTACGCCACGCTCGATGCCGAGGCCGGCCGGCTCGCAGGCTTCATCTACGCCTGGTCGGCGGCCCTGAACTGCACCGGGCTCACGAAGGCCGCGGCCCGGGCCGCGCTCACCTTCCCGCTGCGCGTCACCTCGACGCCCGGCGTCGCGCAGGCCGCGCAGGCCGGCGTCGTCCTCCACAACTGAGACACCCCAGGGCGCCCGGGCCGGCTCGCGGCCGGCCGAGGCGGCCCGGCTGAGCAACCATGAGGGGCAGCCATGTCAGGGCTGACGCCGAGCTTCGAGGTTCCCGCAGAGTACTTCTACGCGCTCGGCAGCACGATGCCGACCACGATCGACGCCGCCACCCGGCTGACGATCGCCGGCGGCCGGGCCGAAGCGGCGCTCGTCGCCGCCTTCCAGCAGGCGATCGACGACGGCACGATCGACGTCACCGGCCTCATCACGCCGCTGCAGGCCGCGCGCCGCATCATCGCGCTGGCCGGCACCAAGGGCACCGACCCGCCGTGCCGCATCGGCCCGACCGGCGACCCGACGAAGCTGGTCTCCGCCTGGCTGGCGAGCACCAACCCCGACGCCGCCTTGTGGAGCGGCCTGCTCACCACCGGCACCGCGGCCGCGCAGGCCGCCAACCGGCGCGGCCAGCTGCGGCTCATCCTGTGCGCGCTGACCGGATTCGACGACGTCTCTCCGGCCACCGTGCTCAGCGACCTGGTCACGGCGGTCCGCCAGCCGCTCGGCACGCCGCCGGGCAGCGGCGGGCTCGGCGTCACCGACGCCGACGGGCTCGCCGCGGTCACCGCCGACGAGTGGACCGCGTTCCTCACCGCGAACCCGCAGTTCCTGCCCGCCTTCACCAACCCGCCCGGCGCGACGGTCTCGGTGCCGGACCGCATCCGCGCGTTCCTGCGTTCCCTGCAGCACTTCTACGACATCGGCACCGCCACGCCGGCCGACGTGATCCTCGCTCCGGGCAGCGCTCCGCAGCTCGACCGCTACGGCTTCGACCCGCTGCAGGCGTTCCTGGTCGAGTACTACAACGCCACCGGGACGGCCTTCACCTTCGGGACCAGCGCTCCCGGCGACGCGCCGGCGCAAGCAGCGATCACCGCGGTGTTCCCCAGCGATCCCGCCGCCGCAGCCTGGCTGGCTGCGGCCGTGAAGAGCATCGGCGAGCTCACCACGGTGACCGCGGGCCTGATCCCGGCGGCGAACGCCAACGCCGGCAGCCTCCAGTTCTCGATCATCGAGGCCTTGTACACCCGCGGTTTCACCGGCAAGGACGCCATCACCGCGCTGGACGAGGCCGACTTCGCGACCTCGGTCGCCGGCTCGGTGGCCCATCAGTGGGCCGCCGCGATCTGGGCGGCGGCCGGCGGCTCCTTGACCCCGCCGACCGGGACCTCGGGCCCGTTCGTCCCGGTCAACGCCGACGGCGGCCTCATCGACTGCATTCCGCCGGAAGAGCTGTCCCCGCTCGGTCCGCTCGCCTATCTCAGCGAACTGCTGAAGACCGGCCCGGACTCCACCTGTGCGCAGCCGGTGTCGCCCTCCGGCGCCGATTTCGGCACGCTGCTGAAGCCGCGCCGGGGCGACCTGGCCGCTTTGCAGGCCGACGCCGCGAATCTCAGCACGCCGATACCGCTCGTCGATCTGGTCGATGAGAGCCTGGAGTACCTGGCCGCCGGGGTGGTGGCCGGCGGCGGGACCGCGACCGGGATCGGCGGCGTGGTCCACGACACCGCCGAGACCTCCGTGCGCGATCATCGCCTGGCGCCTCCCGGAGCCGCCGCCGAGCCCGGACCGCCGTTCCGGCACGAAGCCGCTGCCCTGTTCCGCGCACTGCCGCAGTACTCCTCGCCGGCCAGTCCGGTCGCCGAGCCGAGCGGCTACGCGGCGCTGGCCACCGACTTCTCCAGTCCCAGCCTGCCGTACAGCCAGCCGCTCGACGTCTCCCGCTCGCATCTGCGCGAGCTCGGCACGAACCGTTTCGAGCTGCTGCGCCGTTTCCGCGCGCAGATCACCGAGTTCGTCCTGGACACCACCGATCCGGCGGGCTTCGACAGCGCACTGTGGCGCTTCCCGGTGCGGCGCGACATCGCCGTGGAGTACCTGGACATCGATCCGGTCGAGGCCGACCAGCTGTTCACCGCGCCGATCGCGGCGTCCATCCTGTACGGCTTCGCGGAGTCGTCGAGCCAGGACGGCGAATGGGTCCAGACCGCCGTCGTGCTCAGCGAATTCCTCGAACGCACCGGCCTGGACTACTGCGAGTTCCTCGACCTGTGGCGCTCGGACTTCGTCCCCTTCTCGCGCGTCGACCGCGACCGCGAGGGTGGCGGCGTCGGCTTCGACGACTGCCCGCCGTGCGATCCCGACAGGATCGGGCTGCGGTTCAATCAGGATACTGATGTTACGGCCGCACTGGCCGAACTGGCGCTGTTCATCCGTCTGTGGCGCAAGCTCAAGAAGCACCGTTGCGGCGGCTACACCTTCGCCGAACTGGCCGACATCTGCACCGTCCTCGGCATGTTCGACGCCGCCGGAAACCTCAACCCGGACTTCATCGCGCAGCTGGCCGCCTTCCAGATGCTGCGCGACCTGCTGTGCCTGCCGCTCGGCGAGGTCGCGGTCCGGAACACGGACTCCGAGCAGCTCCTGACCGGCGCGATCCGGTTGCGCCTGCTGGCGTTGTGGGATCCCTCGGCCGCGCCGGAGGACTGGGACTGGGCCGTCGGCGAACTGCTGAAGCGGCTGGAGCAGTACGCCGCCGAAGCCCACCACCGTCCGCGCCGCGAGGCAGAGGACGTCAAGCTGGAGCCGGCGGTCCTGGACGCTCTGTCCGTCCTGGCCGGCTTCGACCCGGCCGTCGCCACCGACACCTGGCACGCCTCGCCGACCCGCACCCTGCGCTTCGTCGAGGTCCTGGCCAAGGTGGACGCCTCCTCGTTCACCGTCGGCGAGATCGAGCTGCTGTGCTCCGGAACCCATGTCTCCGGCGACGACCCCTTCCTGCCGCAGTCCGACGGCGACGCCGAGGACGACCCGCTGGAGCTGCCCGACGACGGTCGCGGCCACTCGCTGTGGGCGCTGCGCGCGCGCCTGCTGGAAGCCGAGGCCGATGCCGAGGACCTGGATCACTGGAGCTGGCCGCGGATCCAGAACGCGCTGATCGAAGAGTTCGGATACGCCCCGTCCGGCTCCGCCGACCCGCTGACGTCGCTGGCTCAGCACGCCTTCCCGCACGTCCTGGAACGCGAGGGCCAGCCGGTGACCCCGGCCGAACGCCGGTATCGCAGCCCTCTGAGTGCGGGCAGCACGACCCCCGGCATGTGGAACGGCGACCCCGACGGGGCGTTCGGCTACGACACGGCCACCGAGAACCTGTGGACCGAACTGCCGCTGTCCGATGAGGACGTGCTGGCCTCGCTGGCCAGGGTGCGCCAGCTCAAGGGCGGCGCCGCCGGGAGCAGCGAGCTGCTGGCGGTCCAGGAGCTGTACTGGCAGCCGCGCGCGGACCTGGCGGCGCTCGGCTTCCTGTTCCCGGATCTCGCCGACGCCGACCGGCATCTGATCCAGCACGGCGACGAGCGCGCGCGCTGGCACTACTTCCAGCACGCTTTCGTGGTGGCGCGCAAGCGATGCCGCATCATCGCCGAGCATCTCGCCCGGCACGCCGACCCGCACCCGCATCGCGACCGGGACAGCGAGGCCAGCGACCGGGACAGCGAGGCCAGCGACCGGAACAGCGAACACCGGGAGCACGAAGCCTTCGAGCGCGCCTGGCTGGTCCTGAAATCGCTGCACGCCGACGAGAACGCCGCGACCGCGCCGTGGGAGCGGCCGGACGGCTCGCCGCCGCCGCTCACCTGGCCTCAGGCCACCGGCGGTGCGTTCGCGGCGCTGTTGGGCCTGTGCGGCACCGGCCTGACCACCGAGTATTCGAGCCCTGACGGCGCCGCGCTGTGGCGCGAGACCTCCGGCGGGCTCGACGGGTTCGGCCGCGTCCGCGACCGCTGGAACGCCCCGTTGCCGACCCTGCTCCCGGCGCTGGACGCGAGCGCCCCGGCCGGAACCGACGTCACCGTCAAGAACGGCCTGGCCTTCTCCGACGAGCGCGACGAACTCCTGGGCGGGGCGCAAGGGCACGACGTCTCCTGGAGCGGCGTTCTGCTCATCGAGCACAGCGGCCGCCACCGGTTCGCCGCGGGAGCACCCACGCCCGACGGCGAGCGCCCCGACTTCGAACGCGCCGAGCGCTGCGCCTGGCGGATCCGGCTGGAGCGCGGCCCGCGCACCTGGGTCCTGCTCAGCCACGGCTGGTCCGGCCAGCCGAACACCGCGCACGAGACCGAACTCGACCTGCGGCGCGGCGCCTACACGATCGTCGTGGAGTTCCAGCGGCCCACACCGGCCTTCCGGCAGAGCGACGACATCCGGCGCCAGCACACCGGCTTCCAGCTCAAGTACGCCGGCCCGGACACCGGCGAGGAGCTGGTGACGGTCCCGCGCAGCCGGCTGTTCATCGCCTCCAAGACCGGACCGCTCGGCGCCGACCTGGACTTCGACTCCCCGGCCGCCCAAGCCGCGATCGACGGCCGCTACCCGTCCACCTTGCGCGACATCCGGCGCACCTACCAGCGAGCGTTCCTCGCACTGTGCCTCACCGGCCGTTTCGAGCTGTCGGCACGCCGCCACGAGGACGGGCAATCAGAGCTCGGATACCTGATCGAGCACCCCGACCGCTTCGCCGGAGCCGCGTTCCGCCGCGAAAGCGGCGGCTTCGCCGGGCACCCCGCCTGGTTCGACCTCGACTTCCTGCCGGTCACCGACCCCTACCTGCCGCCGACGGCGAGCCAGGACCAACGGGTCGCGCCCTCGCTCGGACGGCAGGCCGCGCTGTTCGACTGGTGGGAGCGTCTGGTCGACTACACCGGCTTGCGCGCTGAGAACGCGCACCGCGGCCGCCGGCAGCGCGGCGGCTTGTGGCGGCTGTTCCAGGACGCCGGCGAAGCCGCGCCCGGCGACGTCCTGCAGCTCGCCCCGCACCTGCGCGTCGAACTCGACCACAACGATCTGGTGCAGACCTACGACGGTCTGCAAGCCCTGCTCGGCGAGCCGGAGCTGACCGCCGCGAACCTGCTCGACGAGCGCTGGCCGGTGCGCTGCTTCCACGCCGAGCAGTGGACGCGCGCCGTGGAGCGCCGCCGCGCCGGTGAGCCGATCGGCGCCGCGCAGCCCGCGCTGTGGGCCGCCGCCGATCCCTCCACCGGGGCTCCGTCCGGCAACGACTTGCTCACCGGATTCGTCCAGGACGGCATGATCGAATCCGGAGATCCGCACCGCTACCGCGACCTGCGCGCCCTGGACGACGGGCTGCGGGAACGCGCCCGGCACGCGCTGCTGGCGTACCTGTGCGGCATGGACCGCGTGCAGCTGCCCTGGCCGGTCCCGGCGTTCGCAGCCCGGCCGCAGGATCTGTCGGACCTGCTGCTGCTCGACGTTGAGGCCGGGATCGGGGAGCGGGCCAGCCGGATCGAGGACGCGATCACGGCGGTCCAGGCGTTCGTCCGGCGCGCGCGGCTGCACCTGGAGCCCGGTGTGACGCTGCCCGCGGCGTTCCTGGAACTGTGGGACGGCCGCTTCGCCTCCTTCCGGTGCTGGCAGGCCTGCCGGCGTCGCGAGCTGTATCCGGAGAACGCGATCCAGTGGTCCGAGCTCGAGGCCGCGCGGCGGGACGAGGGCTTCCGCTTCCTGGAGCACGAGCTGCGCGACCACGCGCTGACCATCCCGGTCCCGGCCGGGATCCAGTACTGGACCGCGCCCCAGCCGCCCGCACACCCCGCGCTGCCGGTACTGCAGGCGCGTCAGCCTTCGACGCTGCACCTGCCGGTCACGGCCGATCCGACCACAGCGCCGGCCGCCGCCGTCCCAGCTGAGGCGTTCGGCCTGCTCGGACGCCCGGACCGGAGCGCGCGGCCGGCGTGGCTGGCGCTGCTGACCACCAAGCAGCCGCCGACGCCGCACCAGGGCGACCCGTCCGGGCAGCCGCCGAGTGAGGGTAATCAGCATCCTGACGCAGCCCCGAATTCAGCCGTCGAGGCGCCCGCCGACGGTCCCGCCTCCGTGGTCGTTCCGCCTCCGCATGCCGCGAACCCGCTGCCGTACTGGATCGAGGCCGCGGTCCGGCTCGGCGTGCGGTTCCTGCGGGTCGCGGCGGCCGGCGAGCCGGCGGGTACGTCAGTACTGGCGGCGCCGGATGAAACAGGACCCTGTTGCACGCAGTGCGCAGCGGTCCACCCGCCATGCGTCGACGAGTACTACTTCTGGCTCGCCGAGTCGGACTACTACGACCTGCCCGACCCGCAGGATGCCGACCGCTACGGCGCCACCGACGACGACTCCGACTGGGAGAACCCGGCGCAGTTCCCGAAGCTGCTGGCCTGGGATTCGCATCCGATGGTGCATCTGCATTGGAGCCGTGTGCACAACGGCGAATTCGGCGAGCTGCGCCGCTCCACCGAGGGCGTGGCGCTGGATTCCTCGCTGCTCGGCGATCCCGGCGGCCCGCCGACCTTGCAGCTGCGCGGACGGCGCGCCGACTCGCTGGTGTTCCGGGTCGACGACGGCTCCGGCGGATCCGGCGCGATCCCGGTCTTCGAAGGCGGCTCGGGCTTCGCGTGGCAGCCTGCTTACACCGGCTGGACCGCCGAGACCGGCTGGCGCTACGACCTGGCCGACGACGACGCCGTCCTGCTCCCGCTGGTGGCCTCGGCGCCGGATCCGGTGCTGCTGCCGCCGGTGATGCCGGGGTCCGCAGACTTCGGCGGGCTCGCGGCGTACCCGTTCTTCGCGTACTTCAGCCCCGGTGCGCCACTGGTGCCGCTGTCGGCGTTCGCACCGGCCGCCGCCGTGGCCGACGCGCTGCGCGCGCACTGCCGCTACGAGGCCGCGCTGGACTGGTACCGGCTGTACTACGACCCGTTCGCGCAGGACAACCAGTGGGATCAGAGCTCGCAGACGCCCGCCGCGGCCCGGCAGCGCGCGAGCATCCTCGCCCAGCTCGAAACCCTGCTCTCCTGGGCCGACCGGCTTCTCGGCGCGCACCGTGACTGCGCATCCGTGGAGTCCACCGGCTCTCCGGAGTCCTCCGCGATGGCCCGCACCGTCTTGGACGCCGCCAACCGGATTCTCGGCGCCGCGCCCAAGACAGTCGTCAAGGGAGCAGCCACCGGTTCGGTCCAGACGGTCGGTACCTTCACCCCGCTCAGTCCGCGCCTCAACCCGCGCCTGGTCTCGCTCTACGAACGCGTCCGCGACCGCCTGACCGTGATCCACGAACGCGACAACCATCGTCGCCGTCGCTCCGCCGAGGACCGAGACGCCCGCTCCTTCTGGGGCGAGGACCCGACCCGTGACGGCTGGCAGAGTACTGAGACAGACTGCTGCGACACCGCGTGCTCCCCGCCGAGTCCCTACCGCTTCCAGTATCTGGTGCAGAAGGCGCTGGACGTGGCCGGCGAGGTCCGGGCCTTCGGCGACGCACTGCTTTCCGCCTACGAGAAGGGCGACGCGGAGTACCTGGCCGCGCTGCGGGCCGGGCACGAGCGGCAGATGCAGACCCTGACCCTGGCCGTGCGCAAGGACCAGTGGCGCGACGCCGACTGGCAGGTCCAGGCGCTCAAGCAGGCCAAGCTCAGCGCGCACAATCAGCTCTCGTACTACACGGGTCTGGTCAACGGCGGGCTGAACGCCGGCGAGAACCTGTACGTGGACCTGACCGGCGTCGGCGTCGGACTCGAGGTCGCGGCTCAGGTGTTCGAGATGATCGCACAGCTCGGCGGGGTGATCCCGGACGCGTATGTCGGGACCGAGGACTTCACCAAGATCCCGATGACCGGATCCAGCTTCACCGACTTCTTCGACTCCGCGGGCAAGGCTCTGGGCTTCCTGGCCCAGGACGTCCTCGGCGGCGCGGGTCTGGCCGAGACCGAGGGCGGCTGGGAGCGCCGGCTGGCCGAGTGGCAGCACGAGATCGACATCTACACCATCGAGATCGAGCGCCTGATCCGCGAGATCCTCGGCGCCGAGCGCCGCTCCGACGCGGCGCTGCGGGAGCTGAACGACCAGCAGCGCATGATCGAGCAGGGCAAGGAGCTGGAGGACTTCCTGCGCGACAAGTTCACCAACCACGCGCTGTACCTGTTCTTCCAGCGCGAGACGGCCACGCTCTACCGCCAGGCCTACGAGCTCGCCATGGACCTCGCGCGGCAGGCCGAGCGGGCGTTCAACCTGGAGCGCGGCCACACCGCCGAGCGCTTCGTCCCGTGCGAGCCGTGGGACGACCTGCATGAGGGCCTGCTGGCCGGGGAGCGTCTGGAAGTCGCGCTGCGCCGCATGGAGAAGACGTACCTGGACCGCAACCGGCGCGAGTACGAGCTGACCAAGCACGTCTCGTTGCGGCGCGACTTCCCGCTGGCGTTGCTCAAGCTCAAGACCGACGGGGAGTGCGAGATCGAGATCCCGGAGGGGATGTTCGACCTCGACTATCCGGGCCAGTATCTGCGCCGGATGAAGAGCATGTTGGTGACCATCCCCTGCATCGTGGGGGACACCGGCGTCCACTGCCGGCTGACGCTGGTGGGCCACCAGACCCGGATCGATCCCCGGCTGCACGGTCCGGTTCAGCGCTGCTGCACGCACCCCGGGCCGTCCTGCGGCTGCGGGGAGGAGCCGGACGGCGACGCCGAGGGCTACCGTCCGATCCCGGGCGACCCGCGCATCGTCCGCTCGTTCGCGGCCACGGAGGCCATCGCCACCTCGACCGGGCAGAACGACAGCGGGATGTTCGAGCTGAACTTCCGCGACGAGCGCTACCTGCCCTTCGAGTTCGCCGGGGCGGTCAGCCGGTGGCGCATCGAGCTGCCCCGGGAGAACAACCAGTTCGACGTCGACTCGATCACCGATCTGGTGCTGCACCTGAACTACACCGCGCGGGAAGGCGGCGACGCGCTCCGCAAGGCCGCCGCGGCCGCGTGCCGGAACCGGCTGCCCGGCGACGGCGTGCAGCTGTTCGACGTCCGGCACGACTTCCCGGACGCGTGGGCGGGGCTGCGTCCCCGATGGCGTGAGGACCGCGACGACCGTGACGGCGACCGTCGCAGGATCCTGCGACCAGCTCTCACCGCCTCGCACTTCCCCTTCGTCCAGGGCCGCCGGGTCCGCCACCTGAACCAGCTGTTCGTGTTCTTCGCCGCGCCGGACGCCGAACCGGGACGGCACCACCTGGTGCGCTTCCGTCCGGCCGAGAACGAGCGGGACGACCGCGACGCCGTGCAGGACGTGATCTGCGTCGCGACCCGAGCCTGGCCAGGGCTCTTCTGCGGCGTGGTGGACCTGCGCGAGACGCCGGTGCACCCGGTGCCGGCAGACCGTCCCGAGGCGCTGTTCACCCTGGAGTTCCCGGAGGACGTCGGCGAGATCTGCGCCGCTTACCTGCTGGCCGGGTACTCGGCGCAATGCCGTCCGCGGTGCGGGGAGCCCGCCAGGCAGCGGTGTGATTGCGGGTGCGGAGGTGAATGAGGACAAGGACGCCTCCCGCCCCGACCAGCAGGACGACGGCGGGCAACGATCCTCCGCGCTCTCCGGGCCCTCCGTCACGCTGCCGAAGGGTGGCGGAGCGATCCGCGGCATCGGTGAGAAGTTCGGCACCGACTCCTTCAGCGGGACGAGTTCGATGTCCGTGCCGATCGCCACCAGTCCTGGGCGCTCCGGGTTCGGCCCTCAGCTCTCGCTCTCCTACGACTCGGGCAACGGCAACGGTCCCTTCGGCTTCGGGTGGAGGCTGTCGCTCCCGGCGATCACTCGGAAGACCGACAAGGGCCTGCCCCAGTACCACGACGCCCAAGAGTCCGATGTCTACATGCTCGCCGGCGCCGAAGACCTCGTACCGGTGATCGAGGCGGACGGCAGTCGAGCCCGTCATGAGACCGCTGCCGGGTTCGTCGTCCACGGCTACTGTCCTCGCGTCGAGGGGATGTTCGCCCGCATCGAGCGGTGGACGAGCATCGCCACCGGGGAGATCCACTGGCGGTCGATCACGCGCGACAACGTCACGACCGTGTACGGGAAGGACGACAACTCCCGCGTCTTCGACCCCGAAGACACCTCGTCACCGCATCCGAGCCGCGTCTTCAGCTGGCTGGTCTGCGAGAGCTATGACGACAAGGGCAACGCCACCGTCTACGAGTACGCCGCGGAGAACGCCGACGGGCTCGATCTGCGCCAGGCCGACGAGTTTCATCGGGTGCGCACCGCCAATCGCTACCTGAAGCGCATCAAGTACGGCAATCGTGTCTCGCGGCTCGTTCAGCCGGACCTGAGCGCCGCGACGTGGATGTTCGAGGTGGTCTTCGACTACGACGAGGACCACCTGGAGGACCTTGGTCTGGACCCGTCCCGTCCGGAAGCGGAGCAGCACCGGTATGTCCGTGCCTCCTGGCTGGCCGGTGGCTCGTGGGGCGTGCGTCCGGACCCCTTCTCCTCCTACCGCGCGGGGTTCGAAGTGCGGACGTACCGGCGGTGCCGCAGGGTTCTGATGTTCCACCACATCGACGACCTCCCGACCGGCGAGCAGGGGTACCAGGGGCTGGTGCGGTCCACCGAGTTCGAGTACGCCGATCTCGACTACAGCCGCTCGCCCACGATCGAGGAGGAACTCCTTCATCAGGGCAGCACCCGCTTCGCCTCGTTCGTTCGCGCCGTCAGCCAGTCCGGCTATGTGCCGGACCCCACCCGGCCGGCCACCTACCTCAAGAAGTCGCTTCCTCCGCTGGAGTTCGAGTACAGCAAGGCCGTCGTCCAGGACCGGATCCAGGCGGCCGACGCCGCGAGTGTGGAGAATCTGCCGATCGGCCTCGACGGTTCGGCGTACCAATGGGTGGACCTGCATGGCGAGGGCGTCAGCGGGATCCTCGCCGAGCAGGCCGGCGCCTGGTTCTACAAGCGCAACATCAGTCCCCTCAGTGCTCGGCGGGTGGAGTTCGCGCCGCTGCGCCGCATCGGCAGCAAGCCGAACGTCAGCGCCGCCGCCGGGCAGGCGCAGTTCATGGATCTGGCCGGCGACGGACGGCCCGACGTCGTGGTGCTCGACGGTCCCGAGCCCGGCTTGTACGAGCACGACGACGCCGACGGCTGGCGGACGTTCCGTCCCTTCGCCTCGCGTCTCAACCGCGACACCCGCGACCCCAACCTGCGGTTCGTCGACCTGGACGGCGACGGCCGTGCCGACGTCCTGATCACCGAACAGGACGTCTTCACCTGGCATCCGTCGTTGGGGGAGAAGGGTTTCGGCCCGGCTCGGCACGTGCACCAGTGGCTCGACGAGGAGCGCGGTCCCCGCCTCGTGCTGGCCGACAGCACCCAGTCCGTCCACCTCGCCGACATGAGCGGCGACGGGCTCGCCGACTTCGTGCGCGTCCGCAACGGCGAGGTCTGCTACTGGCCGAACCTCGGCTACGGCCGGTTCGGCGCGAAGGTCACGCTGGCCGACGTGCCCTGGTTCGACGACGCCGACCAGTTCGACCAACGCCGCGTCCGCCTGGCCGACATCGACGGCTCCGGCACGAACGACGTCATCTACCTGCATCGCGACGGCGTACGCATCTATTTCAACCAGTCCGGGAACCGGCTGAGCCAGTCGCGGCAGCTCGACCAGTTCCCGAGCGTCGACGACGTCGCCTCGATCACGGTGGCCGACCTTCGCGGGAACGGCACCGCTTGTCTGGTCTGGTCGTCCCCGCTGTCGGCCGACGCGCGCCGCCCGCTGCGGTACATCGACCTCCTGGGCGGGACCAAGCCGCATCTGCTGGTGAAGTGTGTCAACAATCTGGGTTCTGAGACGGAGGTCCAGTACTCGCCGGCGGCATCGTTCTACCTGACGGACGAGCGCGACGGTCGTCCGTGGGCGACCCGGTTGCCGTTCCCCGTGCACGTCGTCGAGCGGACGGTCACGCACGACCGGATCGGCGGCAACCGCTTCGTCTCCCGCTTCGCCTATCACGACGGCTACTTCGACGGCGTCGAGCGCGAGTTCCGCGGCTTCGGGATGGTCGAGCGCTGGGATACCGAGCAGATCAGCGCGCTCGCGCCGGACCAGGCCGCGGCGGCGAGCAATGTCGACGCCTCCTCGCAGGTCCCGCCAGTGCTCACGAAGACGTGGTTCCACACCGGAATCCGGGACCGGACCGAGCGCGTCAGCGTGCACTTCGCGGCCGAGTACTACGGTGCGCCGAAGAAGACCGACCCGAACTATGCCGCTGAGTTCGAGAGGTTCCTCGGCACGCTGCCACCGGACACGACGGTTCCGCCTGGCTTGACCGCGGAAGAAGAACGCGAAGCCTGCCGCGCTTTGAAGGGCTCGATGCTTCGGCACGAGATCTACGCTCAGGACGGCACGGACAAAGCCGAACACCCCTACACCGTGGCCGAGCAGAACTTCACGATCCGAACGGTGCAACGGCGCGGCGCCAACCGTCACGCGGTGTTCTTCACGCACGCGCGGGAGTCGATCACCTACAACTACGAGCGCGAGCCCGCAGATCCCCGCGTCGCGCACGCCCTGACGCTCGAGGTGGACGCCTTCGGCAACGTTCTTCAGGATGCTGCGATCGGCTACGCGCGACGGCAGGCGGATCCGGATCTGTCCGCCGAGCAGCGCGCGGTGCAAGCCCGGATGTTCATCACCTGCACTGAGAACCGCTTCACCAACACCGTCGACACCGCTGACGACCACCGCACACCAGCTCCCTGCGAATCGCGCACCCAGGAGCTGACCGGCTTGCGATTGCCGCCCGGGCGCAGCCGCTTCGCCTTCGACGAGGTCCTGGAAGCGGTGTCGAAGGCGGTCAGGCTCGACTATGAACAGGTGGCCACTCCGGGCCGTCTGGAGAAGCGCCTGATCGAGCACGTGCGCACCTACCTCCGGCGCGACGACCTCAGTGGGCCGCTGCCGCTAGGGGTGATGGAGCCGCTGGCGCTGCCCTTCGAAAGCTACAAGCAGGCCTTCACACCGGGGTTGGTCGCCGAGGCCTACGCCGGTCGCGTCTCCGACACGATGCTGGCGAACGAAGGCCGCTACGCGCACACCGAGGGCGACGCCAACTGGTGGATTCCGTCCGGGCAGGTCTTCTATGCCGTCGATCCGACCGACACGCCTGGGCAGGAGCTTGCGATCGCCCGGCAGCACTTCTTCCAGCCCCGCCGCTACCGCGATCCGTTCCACACCGACGCGGTCGCCACCGAGAGCTTCGTGACCTACGACGCGTACGACCTCCTGGTCGAGGAGACCCGCGACGCGCTGGACAACCGGGTCACCGCCGGCGAGCGGGACGCCACGCCGGATCAGCGGCTCGTGCGGCGCGCGCAGGACTATCGCGTCCTGCAGCCCGAGCTGGTGATGGACGCCAACCGCAACCGGTCGGCGGTCGCCTTCGACGCCCTCGGCATGGTGGTCGGCACCGCGGTCATGGGCAAGCCGGAGCCGGCCGCGGTGGAGGGCGATTCTCTGGACGGGTTCGCCGCGGACCTGACCCAAGCCGAGATCGACCGGTTCCTGGCCGATCCGAAGGGACCGACGACGGCGCAGCTGCTCGCCGGCGCGACGACCCGGATGATGTATGACCTGACCGCATACTGGCGGGAACCCGATGCGGCCAAGAAGCCTCCGGCCGTCGCGGCCACCGCCGCCCGCGAGACCCACCTGAGCGACCTGTCGGCGGGTCAGCAGTCGAAGATCCAGGTCAGCCTCTCCTACTCCGACGGATTCGGCCGGGAGATCCAGAAGAAGGCTCAGGCGGAGTCGGGCCCTGCGCCCGGTCCTCGGTGGGTCGGAAGCGGTTGGACGATCTTCAACAACAAGGGCAAGCCCGTCCGTCAGTACGAACCCTTCTTCACCGCCACGCACCGCTTCGAGTTCGACGTCAGGATCGGCGTGAGCTCCGTTCTGCTCTACGACCCGGTCGGACGAGTCGTCGCGACCCTGCGTCCCGAGCACACCTGGGACAAGGTCGTCTTCGACGCCTGGCGGCAGGAGAGGTGGGACGTCAACGACACGGTTCTGATCGCCGACCCCAAATCCGATGCTGATGTCGCCGACTTCTTCGCGCGCCTGCCCACCGGCGAGTACCTGCCGACCTGGTACGCGCTGCGCACCGACGCGGCCAACGCCGCCGCGTTCGAGGCGCGCTATCCGGACCCGATCGATCGCGCGAAGCAGACACAGGCTGCTGACAAGACCCGCGTCCATGCCGCGACGCCGACCGTCGCCCACGCCGATCCGTTGGGCCGCACTTTCCTCACGGTCGTGTCCAACAAGGCCAAGTACAGCGACACGCCGGCGGCGGAGCCACCCGTCGAGCAGATCCACACCACGCAGGTCTTCTTCGACATCGAAGGCAACCAGCGCGAGATCGTCGACGGCGAAGGTCGCCTCGCCATGCGCTACACCTACGACATGCTCGGCAACCCGGTCCACCAAGCCAATATGGAGGCTGGCGAGCGCTGGATGCTGAACGATGTCGCGGGCCATGCGCTCTACGCCTGGGACAGCCGCGACCGCCGCGTGCGGACCGCCTACGATCCGCTGCGGCGGCCGACGGATTCCTTGGTGAGCGAGGCCGGAGGGCCAGAGCTGGTCGTCGTGCGGAACGTCTATGGCGAGGGACGACCGAACCCGGAGGATGGCAACCTGCGGGGCAAGATCGCCGAAGTCCACGACCAGGCGGGCGTCGTGGTGAACGACAGCTTCGATTTCCGAGGCAATCTGGTGGAGAGCCGTCGCCGCTTGGCGGTCGACTACAGCACGGTGCTGGATTGGTCCGGGACTCCGCAGCTGGAGTCGCAAACGTATTCCGGTCACATCCGTTACGACGCCCTGAACCGTGTGACGCAGTCGATCGCGCCGCACAGCGATCAGCCGGGCACGGAGATCAGCGTCGTTCAGCACCGCTACAACGAAGCCAACCTCTTGGAGCGGGTGGACGCCTGGCTTGATCAGGGTACTGATCCAGGCGGGCTCCTCGACCCCGCCACAGCGGATCTGCAGGCGGTCACGAACATCGATTACGACGCCAAGGGCCAGCGCCTGCGGATCGTCTACGGCAACGGCGCCAGCACGTCGTACACCTATGACCCGCTGACCTTCCGCGTCACGCAGCTGCTCACGTTCCGCGACAGGCCAGGGCACGAGGTGCAGAATCTCCACTACACCTATGACGCGGTCGGCAACATCACCTCGATCCGCGACGAGGCGCAGCAGACGATCTACTTCCGCAACACCCGGGTCGAGCCGAGCGCCGACTTCACCCACGACGCCATCTACCGGCTGATCGAGGCCACGGGGCGCGAGCACATCGGGCAGAGCGGCGCGCCGATCCCGTACTCCTTCGACGACGCCTCACGCGTCGGCTTGCAGCATCCCAACGACGGCAACGCGATGCGGCGCTACCTGGAGCGGTACGCCTACGACCTCACCGGCAACATCTCCTCGATGCAGCACCGCGGCAGCGATCCGGCTCGGTCCAACTGGACGAGGACCTACGTCTACGACGAGGCGAGTCAGCTGGAACCCGCTCGGCAGAGCAATCGCCTGACAGGTACGACGATCGGGGCGACGACGGAGACCTACAGCGCCGGCGGCGATGGCTACGACGCGCACGGGAACATGCTTCGCATGCCGCACCTCGGCGGCGGCTCACCGGGTCCGAACATGCGCTGGGACTACCGGGACCAGCTGCACGAAACGGACCTCGGGGGCGGCGGCAAGGCCTTCTACGTCTACGACTCCTCCGGCCAGCGCGTGCGCAAGGTCTGGGAGAAGTCGTCGGGCCCGGTCGAGGAGCGCATCTATCTCGGCGGGTTCGAGCTGTTCCGCAGGCGCGAGAACCTCGGCGGCGAACAGGTGTCGACGTTCGAGCGCGAGACGCTGCACGTGATGGACGACACCGGGCGCCTGGCACTCGTCGAGACGCGCACGCTCGACCTCGCCGGGGACGACAAGGCGCCCAGGCGCCTCATCCGGTATCAGCTCGGCAACCACCTCGGCTCGACCAGCCTCGAGCTGGACGAGCAAGCGCAGATCATCTCCTACGAGGAATACGCGCCCTTCGGCTCCTCGACCTATCAAGCCGTGCGCAGCCAGACCGAAGCGACGAAGCGGTACCGCTACACGGGGAAGGAACGCGACGAGGAGAGCGGCTTCTACTACCACGGGGCGAGGTACTACCCGCCCTGGCTGGGACGGTGGACGAGCGCCGACCCCTCCGGCATGGCTGACGGAGTGAATCTCTACGTCTACGGCCGGAACAACCCGCTGGCGTTCAGCGACTCGACGGGGACGAGCTGCGATCCGACGATGCAGTCGTGCATCGACCCGACGGAGCCCACGGCCCGTGAGGAGGCGCTGCAGAAGTCGCTCCCGGAGAGTGAACGCAACCTGCCGCCACCGGGCGATTCGTCGCTGAACTCCGCCGGACTGACCCTGGCCGGCAACCTGTTGAGCTCCTCCGCCGCCCCGGCCGCCAGCCTTCCCGTAGCGCCGCCTGGAACCAATTTCTCGGCGGCCGCTGCCGACGCACGAGAGGCTTATCGACTCGCCAACGTGATGCCCCCCGGGACACAGGTGCAGCATTGGACGAAAGAGCTCAGCTCGGCGGCCGCGAATCTGGACCCGGCGGTGATGAATCTGAATCTGTCGCCGCTGCAGTCAACGGGACGAGCGGCCGGGCGGTGGAGTGCGACTTCGGTAGGGCCCGCAACCACGCTCCTGATCGATCCGAGGGGTGGGCAGACCCGCTATTCGATCAGTGGCGGCAGCACCTACGGCAACGAACACAAGTTCGCCGATCGATTCCTCATCCCGCAAATCGAAGATCAGATACGCGCCGCGAACCCGAACGCCACCCCCGGGGAGGTAGCAGAGGCCGCGGGCAGACAGGCGCGATGGGTCATGACAGGAGAACCAGGGCCGGCGTTCTTGCCTCCCCCGGGGATGAGCCCCTCGACGCGCTTGCTGGTCGGAGGCGGGGGCGCCCTCAACTTCGCCGGCGGCGTCTTCATGCTCGCCAGCATCGACACCAAGAGGGACCCCGGACTCGTCACCGCGGGCAAGCTCGCCAGCGGCAGCGCCAGCGTCGTGGGCGGCGGCCTGGAGATCGGCGGCGCGGCCTTCGGCGCGGCAGGCGTGGCGGAGGTCGGCGCGGCCGCATCCGGCGTCGGAATGGTCATCGCCCTCCCGGTCATGGTCCACGAGATGAGACCCCACGGCTACATGGCCTACGACCCGGTCCTGATGGAGCGCAACATGGAGCGACAGCGCAACGGAGAAAACGTCAACCTCTTCTGCGCCCAATGCCACGGCCCAGGCGGCGCCCTGGACCCGAACAACGACTTCAACGCCGGAGGCGCCCGTCGCGAGGCGTTTCTCAAGAGACTGCAATGGAGGTACCTGGGCGATTAGCGCGCTTCACGCCAGCCCGAGACGCATCCGTCGGACTAAGAGGCCGCTGCCGAGTCTTCCAGCAGCTCGGTGCCGACGATGCTGATCGGGCTGCGCGGTGCGGGCACGGCCGCGAGATCCCAGTCGTACGCACAGGTCACCGGGGCGTGGTCGGACCAGCGCTCCGCGTACGTCGCTGCGCGTTCCACCTTCGCGGAGGTGGCGAGGGCGGCGAGGTTCGCGGAGGCCATCTGGTAGTCGATGCGCCAGCCGGTGTCGTTGTCGAAGGCTTTGCCGCGGAAGCTCCACCAGGAGTACGGGCCGTCGACGCCGGGGTGGAGGTTGCGGACCACGTCGGCGTAGCCGGCCTCGGTCAGGACGCTGGTGAGCCATTGGCGTTCTTCGGGGAGGAAGCCGGAGCTTTTTTGGTTGGCTCGCCAGTTCTTGATGTCGGCCTTGTCGTGGGCGATGTTCCAGTCGCCGCAGATGAGGATGGCTCGGCCGGTTTGGGCTGCTTCGGTGCTCAGGGCGCTCAGGTGGGCGTGGAAGCCTGCCATGAAGCGTTCCTTCTCCGCCTGGCGTTCGGTGCCTACCTCGCCGGTGGGGAGGTAGAGGCTGGCGATCGTGAGGGTGGGGAGGTGCATCTCGGCGTAGCGGCCGGCGGTGTCGAATTCGGGGGTGCCGAAGCCGATGCGGGTGGTGGTGGGGGCGACGCGGCTGAACAGGGCCACGCCGGCGCGGCCTTTGGCCGCCGCGGGGGCGACGAGGGTGTGCCAGCCTTCGGGGGCGCGCAGGTCGGCCGGGAACTGGTCCGGTTCGGCGCGGACCTCCTGGAGGCACACGACGTCGGCGGGGGTGGCCTTCAGCCACTCGGTGAAGCCCTTGGCGGCGGCGGCGCGGATGCCGTTGACATTGACGGTGGAGACGGTCAGCACGCGCACCAGAGTAACGGGCGCCGGGTGGCCGCACGGCCACCTGCGGGGCGATGACCGGCGCGTTCCGTGAAATCAAGGTGACGGTGCGCGGCATCCCCGGCATCATGCCTGGATGAGGAGTCGATCGAACCGGTCCGTGCCCGCCGCCAGTGGAGTTCGCGCGCCGTGGACCGCCGTGCCGGAGCACCTGCGGGCCCGCGTGCTGGACATCCTCGGCGGGGGAGAGGTGGTCGAAGCGGTGTCGCAGACCGGCGGATTCTCGCCGGGTCCGGCGGTGCGGCTGCGGACCTCGACCGGGCGCCGGGCGTTCGTCAAGGCGGTGAGCGCGGCGACGAACCCTGATTCGCCCGACATGCACCGCCGGGAGGCTGCCTACTCCGCGCAGATGCCGGAGCACGCGCCGGTCCCCAAGCTCCTGGGTGCCCTGGACGAGGACGGCTGGGTGGTCCTGGTCTTCGAGGAGATCGACGGCCACAACCCCGGCCCGGACTGGGATCCGGAGGAGCTGAGCAGGACCGTGGACGCGCTCGGCGAGATGTCCGCGCTGCTGACCCCCTCGCCGATCGACGCGCCGCCGGTCGCCGAGCGGCTGGTCGGGTTCACCGGCTGGCGCGACCTGCTCAAGGAATACGCGGCCGGCGAGGACGACCTGGCATGGCTGGATCCCTGGGCGCTGGCGCGTCTGGAGCCTCTGGCGGCGATCGAGGAGGGTATGGCAGTGCTCTGCGTCGGGGACACGCTCGTCAACCTGGACGTGCGCGCCGACAACATCCTGATCGCCGCCGACCGCGTCTACATCGTGGACTGGCCGTGGGCCGCGCGCGGTGCGGCGTGGCTGGACCTGGCGCTGTTCGTGCCGAACGTCTGGATGTACGGCGGGCCCGAGCTGGCGGGCATCGTCAGCGGACACCCGGTGCTCGCCGAGGCCGATCCCGAGGCGGTGCGCGCTTTCGCCGTCGGTGTCATCGGCATGATCACCAGCGCCTGCCGCCGGCCCGCCCCGCCCGGACTGCCGACGCTGCGGCCCTTCCAGCAGGCGTTCAGCGCGGCCGGGCTGGAGTGGCTTCGAACCCTGATGGACTGAGACTCTTCCGCTTTTAACGCGATCGCGTTAACGTGCGCCGCGTGAGCGCGCGTATCAGCATCCTGGAAGCGGCCGAGCGCCGGTTCGCCGAGGACGGCATCGAGGCGGTCTCGCTCCGGCAGATCGCCGCCGAGTCCGGCCAGCGCAACACCTCGGCCGTCGCCTACCACTTCGGCACGCGCGCGGCGTTGGTCGGCGCGCTCTACGAACACCGCATGGCGCCGATCAACGCGCGCCGCCTGGAGTTCCTGGACGCGCATCCGGACGCGGGCGTCGCGACCTATGTCAGGGCCCTGGTCGAACCGCTCGCCGAGACGCTGACCGACGCCGAGAAGGCCGGTCGTCCTTCGTGGTATCTGCGTTTCCTCGCCGAGGCGATGCGCTACCCGGAGTACGACCCGGCGTCGGTGGCAGTGGCGTTGGAGCGCCCGGAGGCCTCCAGCATCCGTGCCCTGATATCCGGGCTCCAGACGGCGACCGCGCCTCTGCGGCTCCCGCCCGGTGTCTTCGCCGAACGCATGCGGCTGCTGGCCCTGCTGGTCATCACCTCGCTCGCCGATCGGGAACGGCATCCGGGCACCGGCGTCGGCACCGAGACGCTCATCGCCGCCGGCGCCGCGATCCTGGCCGACGGACCCACCTCGACGCACAAGGAGTGAGCCATGGCGCCCTACGCCACCCTGCAAGCCCTCCTCACCGGTCGTGATCTCGCCGCCGGCCCTCGCAGGGGTCTGCGACGCCTGCCGGAGGGCGAGGAATCCCGGCCCTACGAGACCGTCACGGTCACCCCGTGCACCCGGCTGATCGGTGCGCAGATCTCGGGAATCGATCTCGGCGAGCCGGTCGCCCCCGAGGTATTCGCCGAACTGGATCGCGCGCTGCTGGAATTCAAGGTCCTGTTTTTCCGGGGTCAAAGTCGGGTCACCGCTGCCCGGCATCGGGATTTCGCAGGAATGTGGGGCGAATTGGAGATCCATCCCTTCCTGCCACAGGGCGACGTGGCGGAGATCGTGCGTTTCGAGAAGAGCGAGAGAGAAGCCGGCGTGGAGAACGTCTGGCACGCCGACGTCACCTGGCGCGAGAAGCCCGCGCTCGGCTCGGTGCTGCGCGCCGTGGAGGTGCCCGAAGCCGGCGGCGACACCTGCTTCGCGGACATGGCCGCCGCCTACGACTGCCTGCCCGAGCAGGTCAAGGCCCGCATCGAGGGGCGGGTGGCCGTGCACGACTTCACCCTGCCGTTCGGCATCGGCATGGACCCGGACAAGCTGAAGGAGATGCAGGAGAAGTACCCGGCGGTGGAACACCCGGTGGTACGGACCCATCCTCGGACCGGGCGGCGCACGCTGTTCGTGAACGCGATCTTCACCACGCACATCGTCGGGCTGCCGGAGCAGGAGAGCGAGGAACTGCTGAAAGTCTTGTTCCGGCAGGCTTCGGTGCCGGAGTACCAGGTCCGGTTCAAGTGGGAGCCCGGGTCGATCGCGTTCTGGGACAACCGGGCCGTGCAGCACTACGCGGTCAGTGATTACTTCCCGCGGCGCCGGGTGATGGAGCGTGCTGCGATCCTGGGGGACCGGCCTCGGTAGGCGGGGATTGCGGCGCGGGCACGGTCGGGGGCGTGGCGGGGGGAGTCGGTGCAGCCGATGCAGCCGGCGGTGTTTCGCTCGGTGCTGCTGAGCCCTCTGATTCAGCCGCCGAAGCCGAAGCCGGCACGTCCGGGGCATGCTGCGGTGGCGCGGTCGGCGGCGGAGCCGTCCCTGAATCGACCATCGCCGCCGCGCCCGGCTCGCCGCCGGTGTCGTGCTGGTCCCGCCACTTCTTCAGTCCGTCCAGGAAGCCGGCGCGCAGTTCGTGCTTGATCGGCTCCAGCTCCGCCTCCCAGGTGTCGATCCCCAGGTCGTTGGCGAAGCGCAGCAGGTCCGGGTCCAGGTCGTGCGGCACCCAGGTCCAGGTCGCCGTCCAGTCGGTGAGCCGCCGGCGCTCGGCCTCGGTGGCGCGCGCCATCCAGCGCGCGACGTAGGCCCGGCCGACGTCGATGGGCTCGGCGCGGCCGAAGCTCTTGTTCTCCTCGGCGTCCAGGAAGCGCTGGGTCGGGGAGGTGACCTGCCACAGCTTCGGGAAGCGGCTGTTGGCCAGCGGGGTCTTGGGCGACTCGGTGGGGTGCAGCACGCGCGGGGGCATGTCCAGCGGGGAGGGGAAGGCCTTGTGCGCGGGCTTGGCGTGCTCGCCGTGGGCGCCGAGCTTGGCCGGCTCGCAGCCGGGGTCCTCGCCGTGGCCGATCGGGACCTTCACCCAGACGTAGGGCTTGAGCCACTCCTCGGACAGGGTCATCGACTTGTCCACCGCGGCGATGAGCTCCAGCGACTGGTTGTAGTCCGAGGCCGCGCCCCACAGGTGGATGCGGGTGCCGTACTCCTGGGCCTCCTCGACCGCGTGCAGCAGGTCCTCGTCGCCGCTGACCAGGACCACGTCGGCGACCGCGCGCTTGCGGGCCAGGCCGGTGAGGTCGGCGTGCAGGAAGGTGTCGACGCCCTTCTGCTCGAACTTGCCGTCGTCGCGCCGGACCAGCTTGCCCAGGCGCAGCTTGAGCCCGTCCAGCACGCGCAGCAGGCGCTGGTCGCGGGTCGGGCCGGTGGCCGGGGCGGCGTCGTACCAGTACACGCGCAGGACCGGCAGGCCGGTCTCGGCGGCCGCGCGCTCGGTCAGCGCGGTCACCAGCCCCGGGTAATCGACCTCGATCCCGGGGCGGCCGGGATCACCGCTCACCACGTTCGCGGCGGCGGCCAGCACATATCCGGCGTCGACCAACACGGCACAGCGATCCATTGGGTAAAAGTGTCACATGCTTGCAGAGGGTGGCAACACGACAGACCGGCAGTGGCGCGGCTTTACCGAATAAGCGCGCTGACGGCAGAATCAGCCTCATGGGAACACATGGGGGAACGATGACTGAGTTCTTGGTGGGGCGCCGGCCAATGCGGAATATCGCAGGAATATGCGTTGCCGCGATCACGGCGGCGGCGCTGCAGGGCTGCGCGAGCAGCGGCACCGTCGCGACCGCGAAGACGGGCACTGCGACGCCGACCACGGTCCCGACCAGCACGGCGACGATCACCGGGACCGCGCCTTCGCCGGACGCCACGGACACCGCGACGGCCACCGGAACGCCGGCCGCCACCGGGACGCCCGCGGCCACCGGCACCTCGGCCGCCTCCTCGCCGCCGCCCAACACCGCGCCGGCCGCCGCCGGCGGCTGGACCCCGCAGGGCCAGCTGGCGAACTCCGAGCCGGTCGACCAGGTGGTGAACGCCGACAAGTCGGTGACCGCGACCTGGCCCAAGGGCGCGCCGGCCGGGCACGCGCTGACCGTCAAGCTCCGGGCCGCGCGCAACGGCACCAAGATCGTGATCCACCTGGCCATCGACAACGAGAGCGGCCGGCAGGTCTCGATGAACGAGGGGGTGTTCACCGGCGGGGCGGTGCTCGACGCGCAGGGCAACGACCTGAACATGGAGAACTTCGACCCGCTGTGGACGCTCGGCAGCGGGAGCTCGGACGGGAACGTCGATCCGGGCCAGCCGCTGACCGGCGACTTCGTGGTCGACGCCCCGGCCTCGGGCTCGACGCTGAACGCCTACTGGACGCAGGCGGTCTCGGAGAACGGGATCATGGCGGGGATCATTCTGATCCGGGACATCCCGATCAACTGACCGGCCGACGACTCGGGGGAGATGACCGAACGGCTCCGGTTCCGCGTGATCGCGCGGAACCGGAGCCGTTGTCAGCTGTCGTCAGTCGAGGAGCCGATCAGCCGGCGACCTTGGCGATCCGGAACTTCAGCCCCAGATCCTCGTCCCCGGCGATCGCCGCCTGCAGCTTCTCCAGCTCCGCGGGGTCCTCGCCGGCCGGCACCACGCCCTCGGCGAAGGCCAGTGCCAGCACCTCGTCGGCGATCATCGCCGCGTGCTCGCGCACCGCCTCGGCGGCCTCGGCGCCGGCGGCCGAGCCGTCGAGCGCCGCCCACGTCAGGGTGATGCGGTCGGCGACGTCCAGCCCGGTCGCCTTGCGCGTCTCCTGCAGGAAGCGCACCACGTCGCGCGCCAGGCCCGCGCGCCGCAGCTCCGGCGTGACGTGCAGGTCCAGGGCGATGGTCTCGCCGCCGGAGGTGGCCACGGCCCAGCCCTCGCGGGGCGTCTCGGTGACGATGACCTCCTCGGGGGCGACCGTCACCTCCTCGCCGTCGACCACGACCGTCGCCGAGCCCTGCGACCGCAGCGCGCCCGCGAGCGCCCCGGCGTCCGCCGCCGCGATGGCGGCGGCGACCAGCGGCGTGCGCTTGGCGAAGCGGGCGCCCAGGGCGCGGAAGTTGCCCTTGGCGGCGTAGTTGATCAGGGGAGCGTCGATCAGGTCGCCGCCGGCCGCCAGCGGAGAGGTGGTGACCACGTTCAGCTCCTCCAGCAGCTGCCCGCGCAGCTCCTCGGGCAGCCCGCCCCAGCCCGGGGCGCCGACCAGCGCCCGGGACAGCGGCTGGCGGGTCTTCACGCCGGAGTCCGCGCGGGTGGCGCGGCCCAGCTCGACCAGGCGGCGGGTGAGCGCCATCTGCTCGGCCAGCTCCGGGTCGACCAGTGCCTCGTCCACGGCCGGCCAGGCGGCCAGGTGCACCGACTCCGGCGCCTCGGCGTCCACCGGGCGCACCAGGTCCTGCCAGACCCGCTCGGTGATGAACGGGACCATCGGCGCCATCAGCTTGGTGACCGCCTCCAGCGCCTCGTGCAGCGTGGCCAGGGCGGCCGGGTCGGCGTTCCAGAAGCGGCGGCGGGCGCGGCGGACGTACCAGTTGGACAGGTCGTCCACGAAGGCGGACAGGAGCTTGCCGACCTTGAGCGTGTCGAACTCGTCCATCGCCGCGGTGACGTCGCGGACCAGGACGTTGAGTTCGGACAGGACCCAGCGGTCCAGCGCCGGGCGCTCGGCGGGCTCCGGGTCGCCGGCCGAGGGCGACCAGCCCGCGGTGCGGCCGTAGAGCGCCTGGAACGAGACGGTGTTCCAGTAGGTCAGCAGGGTCTTGCGGACCACTTCCTGGATCGTCGCGTGCCCGACCCGGCGCGCCGACCACGGCGAGCCGCCGGCCAGCATGAACCAGCGCACGGCGTCGGCGCCGTGCTGGTCCATCAGCGGGATCGGCTCCAGGATGTTGCCCAGGTGCTTGGACATCTTGCGGCCGTCCTCGGCCAGGATGTGGCCCAGGCACAGGACGTTCTTGTAGGACGACTTGTCGAACACCAGCGTGCCGACCGCCAGCAGCGAGTAGAACCAGCCGCGGGTCTGGTCGATCGCCTCGGCGATGAAGTCGGCCGGGTAGGCGTTCTCGAACTTCTCCTTCGAGCCCTCGGCGTAGGGGTAGCCGTGCTGCGCGAAGGGCATCGAGCCGGAGTCGTACCAGCCGTCGATGACCTCCGGGACGCGGGTGGCGGTCCGGCCGGTCTCAGTGCACTGCGGGCAGGGCATGGTGACGTCGTCCACGAACGGCCGGTGCGGGTCCAGCTCCGACACGTCCTGTCCGGAGAGTTCGCTGAGCTCCTTCAGCGAGCCGACGGCGGTGACGTGCCCGACCTCGCACACCCACAGCGGCAGCGGCGTGCCCCAGTAGCGCTTGCGGGACAGCGACCAGTCGATGTTGTTGTTCAGCCAGTCGCCGAAGCGGCCGTACTTGACGTTGTCCGGGAACCAGTTGGTCGCGTCGTTCTCGCGCATCATCGCGTCCTTCAACGCGGTGGTGCGGATGTACCAGGCCGGCTGCGCGTAGTAGAGCAGCGCGGTGTGGCAGCGCCAGCAGTGCGGGTAGCTGTGCTCGTACTCCAGGTGCTTGAACAGCACGCCGCGCTCGCGCAGGTCGGAGGTGAGGACCTCGTCGGCCTTCTTGAAGAAGACCCCGCCGACCATCGGCACGGACTCCTCGAAGGTGCCGTCGCCGCGGATCGGGTTCACCACCGGCAGGTCGTACTTCTTGCAGGTGGCCAGGTCGTCGGCGCCGAAGGCCGGAGCCTGGTGGACCAGGCCGGTGCCGTCCTCGGTGGTGACGTAGTCGGCCAGGACCACGAAGTGCGCGTCGGGGACGTCGACGAGCTCGAACGGGCGCTGATACGTCCAGCGCTCCATCTGGGCGCCGGTGTAGGACTCGCCGGTGGGCTCCCATCCCTCGCCGAGCGAGGCGGCGACCAGCGGCTCGGCGACGACCAGGCGCTCGGTGCCGTCGGTGACCACGACGTAGGCCACCTCGGGGTGCGCCGCGACCGCGGTGTTGGACACCAGGGTCCAGGGCGTGGTCGTCCAGACCAGCAGCGAGGTGTTCCCGGCCAGCGGTCCGGAGGTCAGCGGGAAGCGGACGTAGACCGAGGGGTCGACGACGGTCTCATAGCCCTGCGCCAGCTCGTGGTCGGAAAGGCCGGTGCCGCAGCGCGGGCAGTACGGCGCGACGCGGTGATCCTGGACCAGCAGGCCCTTGTCGAAGATCTGCTTCAGCGACCACCACACCGACTCCACGTAGGACGGGTTCATCGTCCAGTACGCCTCGTCGGTGTTGACCCAGTAGCCCATGCGCTCGGTGAGCTTCTCGAAGGCGTCCACATGCCGGCGCACCGACTCGCGGCACTTGGCGTTGAACTCGGCGATGCCGTAGGCCTCGATGTCCTGCTTCTGGGTGAAGCCGAGCTCGGCCTCCACCGCCAGCTCCACGGGCAGGCCGTGGCAGTCCCAGCCGGCCTTGCGGTCCACGCGGTGGCCCTGCATGGTCTTGAAGCGCGGGAAGACGTCCTTGAAGACGCGGGCCTCGACGTGGTGGGTGCCGGGACGGCCGTTCGCGGTCGGCGGACCCTCGTAGAAGGTCCAGGTCGGCGCGCCCTCGGTGGCCTTCAGGCTCTTGTCGAAGATGGCGGCGCCGCGCCAGAAGTCGATGACCTCGGCGTCCATCGCCGGGAGATCGAGCTGGGCGTTGACGGGGCGGTAGAGCCTGGGGTCAGGCGCGGTCATGCGCGGTGCCTTCCTTCGTCGCGGTCTGCTAAAGCCGACGAAGGGACGACACTGACACCCTGTTTCCACAGTGCCGGTACCGCGGTACCACCCTCCTTGACACCCCGTTGTCAACGGCGTGTCCACTTCATTGGTATCCGGCCGGTTCTACTCGGGCCCGACGGCCCTTTCTTCCGGCGGCTCGGGGGTGATTTTCGCGCGGCGTCCGCCTCCGGGCTCGCACCGTCCCCGGATCGCTGAGGCTTTCCCGCCGCGCTACTCGTCCCGTCGCTGCCTGCTCGGGTACTCGTGTCATTGTAAGCGGTGTGGAGGAGCTCCGGATTCCCATTCGCGTGAAGCCCGGGAGCTCGCGCACGAAGGTGGGCGGACGGCACGGCGAACGGTCACTCATCGTGGCCGTCACGGCCAAGGCGGTCGACGGCGCGGCGACCGAGGCGGCGCTGCGAGCGGTCGCGGAGGCGCTGGGAATGCCGCGCCGAGCGGTCCAGTTGATTACCGGAGCCACGTCGCGCGACAAAGTCTTAGGGGTTTCTTCGGAAGACCCGGACACCGTGCGCGAGCTGGTGCGGGACCTGCTCGGCTGAACCGGGCGGATTCCGCGGGAACGCCTCGGTTACCGCACGCCGTCGGCCTCTTAGCCCGAACGGGTGAATGTTTGGTGCGCAAGTGTTCGACGGGAACTGGTGGGTGGGTTGAGACGTTTCTCCCCTCACGAAGCGTGATTAGCGGGGGCCCGGCGCGGGCACGCTACACGTCGCGTGTGAGTTGGGGGCGGACGGGCCTGGTCGGGTGCGCAGGGGCGCGCTCGGGTGAACTGGCCGCCACGTCAGAGAGCGAGGATGACGGCCGTGACGACGAGCAGGACGAAGGCATCAGAGGCGGCCACGGGGGCCACGCACGCCGCGAAGGGCGCGGCCGGCCCGGCCGCGGCCGGTAAGGCGGTGCCCACGCCGGCTCGGGCCGCGACCGGCGCCAAGGCCGCGCCGCCGAACCGCCGATCCGGCGCCGGCGAGGCGCGGCGGTCGGCGAGCGGGCCGGCCGCTTCGGTTTCGGGCCAGGTTTCGGCCCGGTCCGCGGCGGCAACACCTGCTGTGACCAAGACTGCCGCGACGAAGCCCGCCGAGACGAAGCCTGCCGAGACCAAGCCTGCTGAGACCAAGAGCACTGCCAGAACCCCGGCGAAGCACCAGCACCCGGCGCACGAAACCGCGGCCGCGGAGAAGGAGACTCCCATGACGGTCACGCAGATCAGCCAGACCATGGCCGGCGTCGGCGGGCTGCCGCCGTACCGGACCGGCGAGGACCCGTGGACCCCCGAGGAGGTCGGCGAGTTGCAGGCCGAGCTCGAGGGCGACGCCGCGCGCCTGCGCCGGGAGATCAGCACCGCCGAGACCGGCATCGCCGACCTGCTCCGGGACTCCGGCGAGGGCGCCGGCGACGACCAGGCCGACGCCGGTACCAAGAACTTCGAGCGCGAGCACGAGATGGCGATAGCGAACAACGCCAGGGAGATGCTCCAGCAGACCGAGCGGGCGCTGGCCCGGCTGGCGGCGGACACGTACGGGGTGTGCGAGTCCTGCGGCGAGCCGGTCGGCAAGTACCGGCTGCAGGCGTTCCCGCGGGCCACGCTGTGCATGAGCTGCAAGCAGAAGCAGGAGCGGCGCTGATTCGCGGGACCCGGCCCGGCGGTGATCGCCGGGCCGCCGGTTCCCGCGGCGGTGACCGCGCGTCGTGTCCGCTGCCTCGAAGGTAGGGTGTGCGCGTGGCTTCAGAAGTACGCGCGGATTCAGAGGTGGGCCAGGACATGGCCGGGATCATCGACCAGGGCGAGGCGGGTGTTGGAGGATCCGGCGCCGCCGGCGGTTCCGGGCCGGTGGCGACGCCTGGCGACGGGGCGGTGAGCGCGGCGGGCGAGACGCCGGCGCAGGTCGAGGCCGGTGCGGGCGCCGAGGGCGCTGACGGTTCCGATGCTGCCGAGGGTGCTGACGGTGCTGACCGTACCGAGCCTGCGCGAGCTGCCGAGATCCGTGACAGTGCCGATGGTCCGGTAGACGCCGCCGAGCCGACCGAAGCTGCCGACGCCCCCGAAGCTGCCGAAGCCTCCGAAACTGTCGAGACTGCTGAAGCCGCCGACGCCGCCGAGCTTCCGCGCAAGCGCCGGATCGGCGTCGTGCTGGTCTTCGCGGCGCTCGCGCTGGCGCTGGACATCACCAGCAAGGCGCTGGTGGTCGCGCACTTGCAGGACCGCGGCCCGATCCACGTCACCGGCGGCTTCCTGAACCTCATCCTGATCCGCAACTCCGGCGCCGCCTTCTCCATCGGCGAGGGCCAGACCTGGGTGTTCACGCTGATCGCGGCCGGCGTGGTGTTCGTCATCCTGCGGGTGTCGCGCAATCTGCGCTCGCTGCCGTGGGCCATCGCGCTCGGGCTGCTGCTCGGCGGCGCGCTGGGGAACCTGAGCGACCGGCTGTTCCGCTCCCCGGGCGTGGGGCGCGGCGACGTCGTGGACTTCCTGCAGTTCCCGACCTTCCCGCTGGTGCACTACGACTTCCCGGTGTTCAACCTCGCGGACACCGCGATCGTCATCGGCGGCTGCCTGATGGTGCTGCTGTCCTTCCTCGGCATGCAGCCCGACGGGTCGCGGCACAAGGAGCAGAAGGGCTCCGACGCTGCCGGATAATGGTGGCCATGTCTGATCTCCGCAGTCTCCCCATCCCGGACGGCCTCGAGGGCGAGCGCCTCGACGCCGCGCTGGCCCGCATGTTCGGTCTGTCGCGGACCCGCGCCGCCGAGCTGGCCGCGGAGGGCCGGGTCCGGGTGGACGGCAGCGAGGCCGGCAAGTCCGACCGGGTGCGCGGCGGGGCGTGGCTGGAGATCGAGCTGCCGGCCGCCGCCGACCCGGTGGCGGTGAAGGCCGAGGCGGTCGAGGGCATGCGGATCGTCCACGACGACGAGGACATCGTGGTCATCGACAAGCCGGTGGGCGTCGCGGCGCACCCGAGCCCGGGCTGGCTGGGGACGACCGTCGTCGGCGGCCTGGCCGCGGCCGGGTACCGGATCTCGACGTCCGGCGCCTCGGAGCGGCAGGGCGTCGTGCACCGGCTCGACGTCGGGACCAGCGGGCTGATGGTGGTGGCCAAGTCCGAGCGCGCCTACACGCTGCTGAAGCAGGCGTTCCGCGACCGCACCGTGGACAAGCGCTACCACACGCTGGTGCAGGGCCACCCGGACCCGATGCGCGGAACCGTCGACGCGCCGATCGGCCGCCACCCGCACCACGACTACAAGTTCGCCGTGGTCCGCGGCGGCAAGGACAGCGTCACGCACTACGAGACGATCGAGGCCTACCGCGCGGCGACGCTGCTGGCGATCAAGCTCGAGACCGGCCGCACGCACCAGATCCGCGTGCACATGGCCGCCCTGCGCCACCCCTGCGTCGGCGACCTGCAGTACGGCGCGGACCCGACGCTGGGGGAGCGGCTGGGCCTGGGACGGCAGTGGCTGCACGCGGTGAGCCTCGGCTTCGAGCACCCGGGGACCGGGGAGTGGGTGCAGTACGACAGCCAGTACCCGGACGATCTGCAGCACGCGCTGGATCTCATCGCCGCCGAGAGCTGAGCTGACAGCTGATTCGGGAGCTGATTCCGGGAGCTGATTCGGGAGCTGATTCGCGTCGGCGGCTCCCCTGAATCCGCTCCCGAACGGTTTCTTCCTACCCTGCGGCGTTGCTGCCCCACGCCGGGCGATCATGGCGGTTGACTGGGTCCCGTGGCGAAGACGGATTGGTGGTGGCCGCCGGCCCACCCCCGCACCTGGGCGGCGATGGTCGGCGCGGTCCTGATCGTGGCGCTGGCCACGCTGGCCGGCGTCTACCTGTCGCACCTGGACCGCGGCGGGCGGCACTACGGCTTCGGCGCCGGCGCGACCCAGGTCCCGGACCGCGTCGACGTCCTGGCGACCATCAACCGCGTCGACGCGCCCCGCAACGAGGCCTCGGTCCGCGTGTTCGTCTCCGTCGAGGGCGCCTACGCCGAGGACGACACCGGCGTGTACCCGAAGCAGGACGTCACGATCAGCACCTCCTCGCTCTCCAGCGGCGAGCTGACCTTCCCGGCCGGCAAGCGCATCGTCTCCCAGGACGTCCGCATGGACCTCCCCGGCGGCGACATCGCCGACTACCCCTTCGACCGCTACTCGACCACCCTCCGCTTCGCCGCGGACGTCGCCGGCAAACCGGTCCCCGCCACCGTCGCCATCATCGACTCCGACCCCGGCTTCGTCACCCGCGAAACCCCCGTCGGCGGCGAACCCCTCGCCCCCGGCTTCGACATCCAACTCCGCCGCACCCGAGGCACCTTCACCATGGTGTGGCTGATGTACGTGATCATGTGGGCCCTGGCCCTGTCCGTCCTCACCGGCGCCCTGGTCATGGGCCACCGCCGCCTCGGCATGGTCTGGCCCGGCCTCGGCTGGATGGCCGCCTCCCTGTTCGCCCTGGCCGGCTACCGCAACACCGCTCCAGGCCAGCCCCCGATCGGCTGCCTCCTGGACTACACAGTGTTCCTGTGGGCGGAGGCACTCGTGGCGTTCTCGATGGTCTACGCGGTACTGCGGGGGACCAGGGTCGAGGTGGCGGCGGAGGCAGGGGGCTGAGACCCTCAGCCCTCCCGCCCGATCTCCGCGACCACCGCGCCGGTCAGCCGCACCAGTTCTTCGGGTGCCAGTTCGATCTCCATGCCGCGTTTGCCGGCGGAGCAGAACATGGTGTCGTGCAGGAGGGCGGTTTCGTCGATGACGGTGGGGAGGGGTTTGCGTTGGCCTAGGGGGGAGACGCCGCCGAGGACGTAGCCGGTGGTGCGGGTGACGGCGGCGGGGTCGGCCATGGCTGCCTTCTTGCCGCCGACGGCGGTGGCGAGGGCTTTGAGGTCCAGGGAGCCGGAGACGGGGACGACGGCCACGGTCAGGGTGCCGTCGACGTCGGCTACCAGGGTTTTGAAGACGCGTTCGGGGTCCACGCCCATGACGTCCGCTGCTTCGCGGCCGTAGGAGGCCGCCGCGGGGTCGTGGTCGTAGGTGTGGACGGTGAAGTCCACGCCTTCCTTGCTGAGCAGGGCGGTGGCTGGGGTGCCGGTTGCCTGACGGTTCTTGGCTGCCATGCGGTAATGGTGCCAGGGCGGTGCGCTTCGGGTGTGCCTCGGCGCTCTCTTGGGCATCTTCCGCCACTCCCGGCTGCCGGGATGGGGCCCGGCATGAAAAGCTGATGGACGATGAACGACCAGACTTCGCCGACTGCCGATGGGCAGGGCCCGGGTTCCTCGCCGTGGCGGAACCCCTTTGAGGAACCGCAGAGCGCGCACGGGCTGCCCGGGGTGCCGGACCTCGTGCCGGGCCCCGGCGCCGACGGACCGGGAGGTCCGGGCGGGTACGGCGGTCCCGGTCCGGTGGCGCGTCCGGGGCGGCCGCCGCTGACGGCGGCGCTGCTCCAGTGGCGCTCCGACCTGCTCGTCGCGGCTGTCCTGGTGGTCACCGGCGCGGTGTTCGGTGTGCTGTCCGGGCTGGCGTGGTACCGCTTCGCGCCGACCGTGTGGCTGACGCTGCCGGCCAACGCCGTCCCGCAGGTGACCTCCGGCATCGACCAGTCCGCGCTGCTGGTCGCGCCCGAGGCGAAGGGCATCGCCAGCGTCGACGGGTACTACTTCGTCTTCACCGCGGTCTCCGGGCTGCTGCTGGGCGTCCTCGGCTTCTTCCTGGCGCGGCGCGGTCTGCTCGACAACCGCGGCGCCAGCCGCGGCGAGCGCGACCGCGGCGAGCGGGACGGCGCCGCGATCGGCGCCTGGGCCGGCGTGCTGCTCGGCGGGTTCGCGGCCTCCACCCTGGCCGCCGCGCTCGGCCGCTGGGTGTCGATGCCCGACCCGCTGACCGTGCTGCACACCATCGCCGCCGGGCACAACTTCCACGCGCCGGTCGCGCTGCACGCCCAGGGCCTCTACCTGGCCGCACCGCTGCTGGGCCTGGTGCTGTTCCTGGCGCTGACCGCGGCGTTCACCAAGCCGACCCCGCCGCCCTGGCAGGCCGACGGTGGGCAGGCGTACTTCACGACCAGCAATCCTTATGGCTTCCAGCCAGGCGTGAACCCCGCCGGCGGCGCGCCTCAGGAACAGCCGCAGCCACCGCAACAGCAGCCGCAGCCAGCGCAGCAACCAGGGGAGAACGGTCCGGACGCCGGACCGGAAGCGAACTCGGGCGCGCCGCAGGCTGACAATTCGCTCGGCTGACACCGCGTTTCCGTATGCCGCCGGCACCTGCACCTCAGCCCGGCTGAGATCGAGATGACCAGACAAACAATCGAGATCGAAGCCGGGACCGAGCAGCCCTACCGACTCCGCCGCCGCAGCAGATCCACCGCCGGCAGCGACGGCAGGTTCTTCAAGATCCCCGTCTCCCGCCGCAGGATCTTCGCCTCCGCGCGCAGCCGCTCGACCGTGCTCTCGGTGGTCAGCAGGCGCTGCTTCTCGTAGGTGTCGAGCACCGTCGCCGCGCCGATCAGGTACGACAGGACCGTCGGGTCCTCCGGCAGCTCCGGGATCGAGCCGACCTGGACGCCGCGCAGCTCGGACAGTGCGGCCTGGTACTTGCGGAACAGGGCGGTCAGGCCAGGCGCCAGGACGTCGGCCTCGGGCCCGGCGACCTCGTCGAGGAGCTCCACCTCGCCGCGGGCGTAGGGTCCCTCGTCGTCGAAGGCCTCCAGGCGGAAGCGGTGGACGCCGGTGGTGGTGATGTCGAAGCGGCCGTCCTCGTACTCCACGATCGAGTCGATCTCGGCGGTGCAGCCCACGTCGTAGAGCGCCATGACGTTGCCGCGCCCCACCTCGTGGCCGTCCTTTATGGCCAGCACGCCGAACCTGCGCGGCGCGCCCTCCGGCAGCGCGGACAGGTCGCGCACCAGCTGCCGGTAGCGGTGCTCGAAAATGTGCAGGGGGAGCACGACACCCGGGAAGAGCACGCTTCCGAGGGGGAACAGCGGCAGCTCTGTCGTCACGGACCCAATCTAGTCGCTGCCCGGCGCGGGGTGCCCACTCTGCGGACGCGCCGGTCCGCCGTCGGTGACCGAACTAGAATCGGGGCGTGATCACTCGAATCGACCTGCGCGGTCGCGCTCTGGACACGGACCAGACCGATCCTCGCGCCCTGGTGCCCAGGGCCGAGCTGGACGTCGAGGCCGCTCTGGCCGTCGTCCGCCCGATCGTCGAGGACGTGCGTCATCGCGGCGAGGCGGCGCTCATCGACTACGCGGCCAAGTTCGACGGGGTCGAGCTGACCGAGGTGAAGGTGCCCGCCGCGGCGCTCGCCGAGGCGCTGGAGCGCCTGGACCCGCAGGTCAGGGCGGCGTTGGAGGAGTCGATCCGGCGCGCGCGCACCGTGCACCGGGACCAGCGCCGGCAGGACACGACCACGCAGGTCGTTCCCGGCGGCAGCGTCACCGAGCGCTGGGTGCCGGTGGACCGGGTCGGGCTCTACGTGCCCGGCGGACGCGCCGTGTATCCGTCCTCCGTTGTGATGAATGTGGTGCCCGCGCAGGAAGCCGGTGTCGGCTCCCTCGCGGTGGCCTCGCCGCCGCAGAAGGAGTTCGGCGGGCTGCCGCACCCCACGATCCTGGCCGCGTGCGCGCTGCTCGGCGTGGACGAGGTCTACGCCGCCGGCGGCTCGCAGGCCATCGCGATGTTCGCCTACGGCTACCGCGAGGCGGCCGAGGGCGCCGAAGCCCAAGGCGCCGTCGTCTGCCGCCGCGCCGACCTGGTCACCGGACCCGGCAACATCTACGTCGCCGCGGCCAAGCGGCTGCTCAAGGGCGTCATCGGCATCGACGCCGAGGCCGGTCCGACCGAGATCATGGTCGTCGCCGACGCCTCCGCCGACGCCGGCGTCGTCGCCGCCGACCTGATCAGCCAGGCCGAGCACGACCCGCTGGCCGCCGCGGTGCTGGTCACCGACTCCGAGCAGCTGGCGGAGGAGGTCGTGAAGGAGTTGGAGACCCGCGTCGCCGCGACCAAGCACGCCGAGCGTATCCGCGAGGCCCTGGCCGGACGCCAGTCGGCGCTCGTCCTCGTCGACGACATCGGCGCGGCGCTGGTCGTGGCCAACGGCTACGCCGCCGAGCACCTGGAGATCCAGACCCGGAACGCCGCCGCCGACGCCGCCAAGGTGCGCAACGCCGGCGCGGTCTTCGTGGGCTCCTTCGCGCCGGTGAGCCTCGGCGACTATCTCGCCGGCTCCAACCACGTCCTGCCGACCGGCGGCTGCGCCTGCCACAGCTCCGGGCTGTCGGTCCAGAGCTTCCTGCGCGGGATCCACGTCGTGGACTACACGCGCGAAGCGCTGGCCGAGGCCTCCGACCTGGTCGTGGCACTGGCCAACGCCGAGGACCTGCCCGCCCACGGCGAGGCCGTGACGGCGCGCTTCGAAGAACGGCAGGGCTGAGCGTGGACTACCGCGACCTGCCGATCCGCGACGATCTGCGAGAGCTGACGCCCTACGGCGCGCCGCAGATCGACGTGCCGTATCCGCTGAACACCAACGAGAACCCCTATGGTCCGCCGCCGGAGTTGGTGGCGGATCTGGCTCAGGCGATCACCGAAGCGGCCACCACGCTCAACCGCTACCCCGACCGCGACGCCACCGACCTGCGCAAGGACCTCGCCGACTACCTCGACCACGGTCTGACCGTGGAGAACCTGTGGGCCGCCAACGGCTCCAACGAGGTCCTGCAGCAGATCCTCCAGGTCTTCGGCGGTCCCGGCCGCAGCGCGATCGGCTTCGAGCCCTCCTACTCCATGCACCGCCTGATCGCCCTGGCGACCGCGACCGAGTGGATCTCAGGCCTGCGCGAAGGCGACTACACCTTGGACGCCGCCAAGGCGGTGCGGGCGATCGAGCGGCACCAGCCGAACATCGTCTTCCTGACCTCGCCGAACAACCCGACCGGGACGGCGATGGAGCTCGACGTGATCCGCGCCGTGGTCAAGGCCGCGGACGAGGTCGGCGCGATGGTGGTCGTGGACGAGGCGTACTTCGAGTTCGCGCGTCCCGGCACGCCCTCGGCGCTGACGCTGCTTCCCGAGCACCCGAGGCTGATCGTCACCCGCACCATGTCGAAGGCGTTCGCGATGGCCGGCGCGCGCGTCGGCTACCTCGCCGCCGACCCCGCGGTGATCGACGCGCTGCTGCTGGTGCGCCTGCCCTACCACCTGTCGGCGTTGACACAGGCTGCCGCGCGGACCGCGCTGAAGCACGTCAAGGCGCTGCTCGGCACGGTCGACGCGGTGAAGGCGCAGCGCGACCGCATCGTGGCCGAACTCGCCGCCCTCGGGCTGCCCGTGGTCCCCTCCGACGCCAACTTCGTGTTCTTCGGCGTGCCGGGCGGGGACCAGAAGGCGCTGTGGCACAAGATCCTCGGCCACGGCGTCCTGATCCGCGACGTGGGCATCCCCGGCATGCTGCGGGTCACCGCCGGGACCGAGTCTGAGACGACGGCGTTCCTGGACGCCTTGAAGGAGAGCCTCGCTGTGGTGGATGTGGACGGAGAATCATGAGCCGCGTGGGCAGGGTGGAGCGGACGACCGGCGAGACCGGCGTCCTGGTGGAGGTCGACCTCGACGGCACCGGCGAGGCGGAGATCTCCACCGGCGTCGGGTTCTTCGACCACATGTTGCACCAGTTGGCCAAGCACGGTCTGTTCGACCTGACCGTGAAGACCGAGGGCGACCTGCACATCGACGGTCACCACACGGTCGAGGACACCGCGCTGGCGCTGGGCGCGGCCTTCCGCGAGGCGCTGGGGACCAAGGCGGGCCTGCGCCGGTTCGCCGACGCCCGGGTCCCGCTGGACGAGACCCTGGCCGAGGTGGTCGTGGACCTGTCCGGCCGGCCCTACCTGGTGCACGAGATGCCCGAGGGCCTGGCGCCGATGATCGGGGACTTCGACACCGAGCTGACCCGGCACATCTTCGAGTCGTTCGTGGCGCAGGCGCAGATCTGCCTGCACATCCGCGTCCCCTACGGCCGGATCGCGCACCATGTGGTCGAAGCCCAGTTCAAGGCCCTGGCCAGGGCGCTGAGGGAGGCCTGCACGCTGGACCCTAGAGTGAGCGGTATTCCGAGCACGAAGGGTGTCCTTTAGAGATGACCGGCAGTTATGCGGCCGCGGGACTGTTGTTCCTCGGCCTGTTTCTCCTTGGCGGCGCGTTCTCCCTGTTCCGGCAGGGCGACGGCAACGCCAACATGCGCGTGATGTCGATCCTGCTGGTGCTGTGCGCCGGCATGGCGATCGCCGGCGGGGTGGTGCGCTGGTGAGCAAACCCTCCGTCGTGGTCCTGGACTACGGCTCGGGCAACATCCGTTCGGCCGAGCGCGCCTTGGAGCGCGCCGGTGCGCAGGTCACCGTCACCTCCGACATGGACAGCGCGCTGAACGCCGACGGGTTGTTCGTGCCCGGGGTGGGGGCGTACGCGGCGTGCATGGCCGGGCTCAAGGCCGTGAAGGGCGACCGGATCATCGGCCGGCGGCTGGCCGGGAGCCGGCCGGTGCTGGGGATCTGCGTCGGCATGCAGATCCTGTTCGAGCGCGGGGTGGAGCACGGCGTGGAGACCGCCGGGTGCGACGAGTGGCCCGGGACCGTGGAGCGGCTGGACGCGCCGATCATCCCGCACATGGGCTGGAACACGCTGGACGTGGCCGACGGCTCGCGGCTGTTCGCCGGGCTCGACGCCGACGCGCGGTTCTACTTCGTGCACTCCTACGGCGTGCGCAAGTGGGAGCTCACCGACACCGGGCGCATGGCCGCGCCGCTGGTGACGTGGGCGACCCACGGCGAGCCGTTCGTCGCCGCGGTGGAGAACGGCCCGCTGTCGGCGACGCAGTTCCATCCGGAGAAGTCCGGGGACGCTGGGGCGCACGTGCTTCAGAACTGGCTCAAGCAGCTGTCCTGAGCTGCGCCCGGGCCGGCGTTCCCCCTCATCAGCATTCGAAGTCACCTACCGACAAGGACTGACCAGCTATGCCCGGCTACCTCGAACTCCTGCCCGCCGTCGACGTCGCCGACGGCCAGGCCGTCCGGCTCGTCCAGGGCGCCGCCGGCTCCGAGACGTCCTACGGGGACCCGCTCACCGCCGCGCTGGCCTGGCAGAGCGCCGGGGCGGAGTGGATCCACCTGGTGGACCTGGATGCCGCCTTCGGGCGCGGCTCCAACGCCGAGCTGCTGGCCGGCGTGGTCGGCAAGCTGGACGTGCGGGTCGAGCTCTCCGGCGGCATCCGCGACGACGAGTCCCTGCGCCGGGCGCTGTCCACCGGCTGCGAGCGGGTCAACCTGGGCACCGCCGCGCTGGAGGCGCCGGACTGGGTCCGCGGCGCGATCGCCGAGCACGGCGAGAAGATCGCGGTCGGACTCGACGTGCGCGGCACCACCTTGTCGGCGCGCGGCTGGACCAAGGACGGCGGCGAGCTGTTCGACGTGCTGGCCCGCCTGGACGCCGACGGCTGCGCGCGCTACGTGGTCACCGACGTCCACCGCGACGGCACCCTGACCGGCCCGAACCTGCAGCTGCTGCGCGATGTCTGCGCCGCGACCGCCAAGCCGGTCGTGGCCAGCGGCGGGGTGTCTTCGCTCGCTGACTTGGAGGCGCTGGCGACGTTGGTGCCGATCGGCGTCGAGGGCGCTATCGTCGGCAAGGCGCTCTATGCGGGCGCCTTCACGCTCGAAGAAGCCCTCGAACTCACCAGGAGTGCGTGAGATATGAGCAGCATCCAGCGGATCGGCTCCGACGGGCAGTGGGAGAACGAGTACGGCTACTCCCGGTTGGTCGTCGCCGGCCCTCACGCGTGGGTAGCGGGGTGCACGGCGACCGTCGACGGCCAGGTGCAGGGCAACGGGGACCCGTACGCCCAGATGAAGGTCTCGCTGGAGATCGCCCGCAAGGCGCTGGAACAGGCCGGGTTCGGGCTGCACGACGTGGTCCGGACGCGCTGGTACGTGGTGCACGCCCGGGACATCGCCGAGGTCGGCCGGGCGCACGGCGAGGTCTTCGCCGAGGGCCGTCCGGCGGCGACCGCGCTGGTGGTCTCCGGGCTGATCGACCCCGGGATGCTGGTCGAGGTGGAGCTGGACGCCTATCGCGGCGAGTCCGCGTAGCGCGGGTCAGGGTTCGTGGTTCGCGGTTCGTGGTTCGTGGTTCGCAGGCAGTGAGTATCTGAGTATTTACCTATCTGAGTATCCGTAGAAGGAGCAGCAAGTGAGCACCGCCGCCCTCGGCCGGCTGGCCGTCCGCGTCATCCCGTGCCTGGACGTCGACGCCGGACGCGTGGTGAAGGGTGTGAACTTCGAGAACCTGCGCGACGCCGGCGATCCGGTGGAGCTGGCGCGCGCCTACGACGCCGCGGGCGCCGACGAGCTGACGTTCCTGGACGTCACCGCCTCCTCCGACGCCCGCGCCACGGTCTACGAAGTGGTCGGGCGCACCGCGGACCAGGTGTTCATCCCGCTGACGGTCGGCGGCGGCGTGCGCACGGTCCAGGACGTGGACCGCCTGCTGCGCGCCGGCGCGGACAAGGTCGGGGTCAACACCGCCGCGGTGACCCGCCCGGAGCTGATCGCCGAGATCGCCGACCGCTTCGGCAACCAGGTGCTGGTCCTGTCGGTGGACGCCCGGCGCTGCCCGGAGGGCGTGGGCACCGACTCCGGCTTCGAGGTCACCACGCACGGCGGCCGCCGCTCGACCGGCGTCGACGCGGTGGCCTGGGCGGCGCGCGCCGCGGAGCTCGGCGCGGGGGAGATCCTGCTGAACTCGATCGACGCCGACGGGATGAAGCAGGGCTTCGACCTGGAGATGCTGGCGGCGGTGCGGGCCGCGGTGACGGTTCCGCTGATCGCCTCCGGCGGCGCCGGCGCGACCGAGCACTTCGCCCCGGCGGTCGGCGCGGGCGCGGACGCGGTGCTGGCGGCCTCGGTGTTCCACTTCGGGGACGTGACGATCGGCGAGGTGAAGGATTCGCTGCGGGGCGCCGGGTATCCGGTGCGCTAGGCGGCGGCGCCGCGGCATCACTGCATCGCCCTATGCACCTCGCCATACATCGCAGGATGCATCCGCGCGCCGCCAAGTTCGCCGTCCAGTCTGACGACCGGTGCCACCCGCGCCCCATAGCGTTGCCGCATGATCGAGGCACGCAGCCTGACTAAACGCTACGGCGACAAGACCGCCGTCTCCGACTTGTCCTTCACCGTGCGCCCCGGGGTGGTGACCGGCTTCCTGGGACCGAACGGCGCCGGCAAATCCACCACGATGCGCATGATCCTGGGCCTGGACCGGCCGAGCTCCGGCTCGGTGACCGTCAACGGCAAGGCCTACGCCGAGCACTCCGCGCCGCTGCACGAGGTGGGCGCGCTGCTGGAGGCCAAGGCCATCCACACCGGGCGCACCGCCTACAACCACCTGCTCGCGCTGGCCGCGACCACCGGGATCGAGCGCTCGCGGGTCGACGAGGTCATCGACCTGGTGGGTCTGCGCGAGGTCGCCAAGAAGCGCGCCGGCGGGTTCTCCCTGGGCATGGGGCAGCGGCTGGGCATCGCCAGCGCGCTGCTGGGCGACCCGGACACGCTGATCCTGGACGAGCCGGTGAACGGGCTGGACCCCGAGGGCATCCTGTGGATCCGGAACCTGCTCAAGCACCTGGCCTCCGAGGACCGGACGATCTTCGTCTCCAGCCACCTGATGTCCGAGATGGCGCTCACCGCCGAGCACCTGATCGTGATCGGGCAGGGCAAGCTCATCGCCGACACCTCGGTGGCCGAGTTCATCTCGCGCGCCTCCACCGGCAGCGTCAAGGTCCGCACGCCCGACGCCGCCCGGCTTCGCGAGCTGCTGGCCGGTCCGGACGTCACCGTTTCCTCCTCGGACGAGGGCACGCTGCAGGTCCAGGGCCTGACCAGCGACCGGATCGGCACCATCGCCGCGGAGAACCGGATCACGCTGTTCGAGCTGGCGCCGCACGAGGCCTCGCTGGAGGAGGCGTTCATGGAGCTCACCGGCGACGCCGTGGAGTACCGCGCGCCGGCGCAGAAGACCGCCGGCGCTACCGGCGCCGCCAGCACCACCGACGTCGAGGTGAACGCATGACCGCCGTCGCAGAAACCGCCGCGCCAGCCCGGCGCGTCCACACCGGCAAGGTCACCCAGGGCCGGGTGATCAAGAGCGAGTGGATCAAGTTCCGCACGCTGCGCTCCTCGCGCTGGTCGCTCATCGGCGGCGTCGGGGCGATGATCGCGATCGCGCTGCTGTTCAGCCTGGCGATGAAGAGCCACTACCCGCACATGAGCCATGCCCGCCAGCTGGAGGTCGACCCGGTCGCCGACCCGATGCGCGGGGTGTTCCTCGGGCAGCTGGCGGTCGGCGTGCTCGGCGTCATGATGATCACCGGGGAGTACACCACCGGGATGATCCGCGCCTCGCTGGCCGCCGCGCCCAAGCGGCTGCCGGTGCTGTGGGCCAAGGCGCTGGTGTTCACCGTCGTGGCCTGGACCGTCATGACGATCACCGGCTTCGTCTGCTTCTTCCTGGCGCAGTCGATCTTCTCCTCGATCCACCTGAACAAGTCCCTGTCCGACCCCGGCGTGCTGCGCGCGGTCTTCGGCGAGGGCCTGTACCTGACGGTGGTCGGGCTGCTCGGCGTGGCCCTCGGCGCGATCATCCGCAGCACCGCCGGCGCCATCGCCTCGCTGTTCGGGATCCTGCTGGTGCTGCCGGTCCTCGGCGAGGTGCTGAACCTCACCTCCTGGGGCGACCACATCAACCCCTACCTGCCGAGCAACGCCGGACAGCAGGTGATGGCGCTGACCACCAGCTCCCCGGACATGAAGCCGTGGCCCGGCTTCCTGCTGTTCGTTGGCTACGCTGTGGTGGCGATGGCCGCGGCGGCCGTCCTGCTGAAGAAACGAGACGCGTGAGCTCTGCGACCGTGCCCGAAGACCCCGGCAGCCGCCGGGGTCTTCGGGCCGTCGGCCAGGCGCCGACCGCGGTCTCGGCGTGGCTGACCTCGCCCGGGATCCGCCGGTTCCTGCAGGCCGCGGGACTGGAGAACGCGGTGCGGCGCGGGCAGCGGCGCGCGGCGGCGCATCCCACCGCCGTGGACTCGCTGTTCGTCGCGGCGATCCTGCTCCCGCTCAGCGGCCACGAGTATCTGCACCCCTCGGACAACGCCGCCGGCGGCTGGTTCCTGATCTTCGGCTTCTTCCTCCCGCTGGCGCTGCGGCGCCGGTTCCCCTGCTCGGTGTTCGCCTTCGTCGCCGCCGTCGCCTTCGGGCAATGGCTGTGGGGTCTGCCGATGCCCCAGGTGGACTTCGCCCCGCTGATCGCGCTGTACGCGGTCGCCGCGCACGCCTCGATCCGCCGCACGCTGGCCGCGGTCGGCGTCATGGAGATCGGCGCGGTGCTGGTCGCGGTGTCGTGGTCCTACGGCAACGGCGCGCTGCGGGCCTTCGTGTTCGTCTCCGGCATGGTCACGGCGGCGGCGGTGCTCGGCGTCAACACCCGTACGCGCCGCGCGTACTTCGCGACGCTGGAGGAACGCGCGCGCCGCCTGGAGTTCGAACGCGACCAGCAGGCGCAGCTGTCCGCCGCCGCCGAGCGCGCCTCGATCGCGCGGGAGGTCCACGACGTCGTCACGCACAGCCTGTCGGTGATGGTCGCGCTGACCGACGGCGCGTCCTACGCCGTGCACACCTCGCCGGACCGCGCCGCCGAGGCGGTCGAGAAGGCCTCCGAGGTCGGGCGGCAGGCGATCACCGACATGCAGCGCGTGCTCGGGGTGCTGCGCGGTTCGGCCGGCGCCACGCTGGCCGAGCTGCATCCGCAGCCGGGGCTGGCGCAGCTGGACACGCTGCTGTCGGAGGTCCGGGTCGCCGGGCTGCCGGTGGAGCTGGTGGTCAGCGGCGCGCGGCCGGACCTGTCCTCGGGCGTGGAGCTCGCGGTGTTCCGGGTCGTGCAGGAGGCGTTGACGAACACGCGCAAGCACGCCGAGCCGGGTGCGTCGGCGCGGGTCAGGCTGGACTTCGGCGCCGATGCCATAGAGGTGACAGTGGTCGACGACGGCGTGGGGGTGTCTGCCGGCGCGATGACGAGCTCGACCGCGGCGGACGAGGCCGGCGGGCACGGCATCGCCGGGATGACGGAGCGCGTGGCGGCCTTCGGCGGGCAGCTGGAGGCCGGACCGCGCGGCGTCGGGCGCGGGTGGCGGGTGCACGCGCGCGTGCCGGTGACCGCCGGGGAGCCCGCGTGATCAGCGTTCTGCTGGTGGACGACGCGCCGCTGCTGCGCATGGGCTTCCGTATGGTGCTGGAGGCGCAGCCGGACGTCGCGGTCGTCGGCGAGGCCGGAGACGGCGCCGAGGCGGTGGCGCTCGCCGCCGAGCTGCGCCCCGACGTGGTGCTGATGGACGTGCGCATGCCCGGCGTCGACGGCATCGAGGCCACCGCGCGCATCAGCGCCGCGCAGCTGCCTTCGCGGGTCCTCATCCTGACCACCTTCGATCTCGACGAGTACGCCTTCGCCGCGCTGCGAGCCGGCGCCGCGGGCTTCCTGCTGAAGAACGCGCACCCGGCCGATCTCATCGCGGGCATCCGCACCGTGGCCGCCGGGGACGGCGTGGTCGCCCCCCGCATCACGCGCCAGCTGATCGAGGCCTTCGCCCGCCAGACCGACCCCGCCGCCACCGCCGCCGGCCCGCGCGCCGACGAGCGCCTGGAGCGCCTGGAGCGCCTGACCGACCGCGAACGCGAGGTCCTGGTCGAGATCGCGCGCGGCCAGTCCAACGCCGAGATCGCCGAGACCTTGCACCTGTCCGAGGCCACGGTGAAGACCCACGTCAGCCGCATCCTGCCGAAGCTGGAGCTGCGCGACCGCGTGCAGGCGGTGGTGTTCGCCTACGAGATCGGCTTGGTCGCAGCGGGCTCACAGCCCGGCGCGGAGCGATAGGCGCTGCGTTCCGCGAGCGGTGAACCGTGCTCAGGTCGAGAACACGTCGCGGAAAACAAACCGCAAGTAACACCCGCGCATCCGGAATGGGTTTTACCTCGCCGGGTGTTGTCCGCCAGAGTGGACCACGGGCAGGGTCTCGGCGTGACTTGGGTGGGATGACGTGAGTACGGAGAGTTTACAGACGGCTGCGCGGGCGCAGGGGTCCATCCTCAGGCGAGGTATGGGGATCCTTGGCGTGGCGATCCGGACTGAGCCGCGGGTGTTCGCGGCGGCGGTGAGTGGGAGCGCTGTCTACGGCGTCATGACGGTCGGTGCGGCGTGGGCCGTGGGGTGGGCGACCGATCACGCGGTGCTGCCGGCGTTCCGGGCCGGGAAGGTGCCGGCCGGGGCGACGTTGACCGCCGGGCTGTTGATCCTGGGGGTGGCGCTGGCCAAGGTGATGGGGATCATCGGGCGGCGGCTGCTGGCCGGGGTGATGCAGTTCCGCCTGCAGTCGCGGTATCGGCGCGCGGTCTCAGAACGCTACTTGCAGTTGCCTTTGTCCTGGCACCGGCGCCATCCCACCGGGCAGCTGCTGTCCAACGCCGGCTCCGATGTGGACATGACGTGGCAGTTCATCGCTCCGCTGCCGATGTCGCTCGGGGTGCTGATCATGATGGTCGCGGCCCTGGTGTCGATGGTGCTCACCGATCCGGTGCTGGCGATCATCGGCTTTCTGCTCTTTCCGGCGATCATCGCGCTGAACACGATTTACCAGCGCTTCGCCGCGCCTCGGCTGGCCGCCGCGCAGGAGATGCGCGCGGGCGTTGCCGAGATCGCGCACGAGTCCTTCGACGGCGGCCTGGTCGTGAAGACCCTGGGCCGTGAGGACGTGGAGACCGCGCGGTTCGCCGGCGCCGCCGACCGGCTGCGTGACGCCAACATCGCCGCCGGCCGGGCCCGGGCGTTCTTCGACCCGGCGCTGGAGGCCGTGCCGAACCTCGGTGTGCTGGTCGCGCTGCTGGTCGGCACGTCGCGCGTCGCCTCCGGCGCGATCCAGGCCGGGCAGGTGGTGCAGGTCGCCTACCTGATCACGCTGCTGGCCTTCCCGCTGCGGGCGATCGGCTGGGTGCTGGGCGAGCTGCCGCGCTCGGTCGTCGGCTACAGCCGGGTCAAGGCGGTGCTCGATTCCGAAGGGGACATGGAGTACGGCGCGCGCCTGGCGCCCGCCGGCGGCGCGGCCGACGTCCACCTGGACCACGTCAGCTTCGGCTACGACGGCCAGGCGATCCTGCGCGACATCGATCTGAGCCTGCGGCCCGGCTCGACGGTGGCGCTGGTCGGGCCCACCGGCGCGGGGAAGTCCACGCTCACCGGCCTGCTCGCGCGGCTGGCCGACCCCGACAGCGGCAGCGTGCGGCTGGACGGCACCGACCTCCGCGACTTCGCGCGCGGCCAGATCCCGGCGCAGGTCTCGCTGGTCCCGCAGCAGACCTTCCTGTTCGCCGACAGCATCCGGGACAACATCCGGCTGGACCGCGACGCCGACGACGAGCAGGTCTGGGCCGCGCTGCGGCTGGCGCAGGCCGAGCGGTTCGTCAAGCGCCTGCCCGAAGGGCTGGACGCGGTCATCGGCGAGCGCGGCGCGACGCTGTCCGGCGGTCAGCGCCAGCGCCTGGCGCTGGCCAGGGCCCTGATCCGCCAGCCGCGGCTGCTCATCCTGGACGACTGCACCGCCAGCGTGGACCCGCAGGTCGAGGCCGCGATCCTCGGCGGGCTGCGGGACGCCGCCGGCGAGGGCACGCTGGCCTCCACCGTCCTGGTCGTCGCCTACCGCAAGGCCACGATCGCGCTCGCCGACGAGGTGGTCTACGTCGAGCACGGCCGGGTCGTGGACCGCGGTCCGCACCTGGAGCTGGTCGAGCGCTGCGCGGGCTACCGCGACCTGATCACCGCCTACGAGCGCGACCACGAAGAGCGGGACGGCGAACTGCAGGAGGTCGGGATATGAGCACCGCGGTCGCCGAACTCGACGATGTCGAAGAGGGCGAAGGGGGCGAACTGGGCACAGAGAACGCCGTCGCGCCCGGGGGCGGCTATCAGCTTCCTGAGGCCCTCGACGGCGGCTACGCCGTCCTGCGCCGCGGCGTCCGGCTGGCTCCGGCGTTCACCAAGGGTTTGGGCGTCACGCTCGCCCTGGCGCTGATCGCCACCGTCGGCCGGATCGTGATCCCGCTGACCGTGCAGCAGACGCTGGACCACGGCATCCTCGCCGAGGGCGGTCCCGACTACGGCGAGGTGCGCACCATGGTCGCGCTCAGCGCCGTGGCGGTGCTGATCACCGCGGTGTCGGCGTACCTGATGAACTTCCGGCTCTACACCTCCAGCGAGCGCGGGCTGGCCGAGGTGCGGACCAAGGCCTTCCGGCACGTGCACGACCTCTCGCTGCTGCACCAGCAGGCCGAGCAGCGCGGCGCGCTGGTCAGCCGGGTCACCAGCGACATCGACACGGTCACCGTGTTCATCCAGCAGGGCGGCATGCAGCTGTTCGTCGCCGTTGCGCAGGTCGTGGTGGTCACGATCGTGATGGCGGTGTTCTCCTGGCAGCTCACGATCCTGGTCTGGGTCTGCTTCGTGCCGATGTTCCTGGTCATGCGCAAGATCCAGGGCCGGACCGGACGCGCCTACCGCAAGGTCCGGCGACGCTACGGCAGGATGCTCGGCGAGGTGTCCGAGGCGCTGGTCGGCGCCGACGTGCTGCGCGCCTACGGCATCGAGGACCGCGCCGGCGCCCGGATCGGCGCGGCGGTCGAGGACACCCGCGACTCCCAGGTCCGCACCCAGCGGCTGATCGTCGTCACCTTCTCCATGGGCGAGCTGGTCGCCGGGCTGGTGAACGCCGCGATCGTGGTGGTCGGCGTGATGCTCGGCGTCGGCGGGCACCTCTCGGTCGGCGACCTGACCGCGATGCTCTTCCTGGTGAACCTGTTCATCTCCCCGGTGCAGTTCGCCACCGAGCAGCTGAACGAGGCGCAGAACGCGATCGCCGGCTGGCGCCGCATCGTCGGGCTGCTGGAGCAGCCGCCGGACGTGGTGGATCCCGGCCGGGCCGGCGTCACGCCGCCGGACGGTCCGCTGGGCGTCGGCTTCGAAGAGGTCGTGTTCGCCTACCCAGGCGGTACCCCGGTACTGCACTCGCTGACCACCGAGATCACGCCGCGCACGCGGGTGGCGGTGGTCGGGGAGACCGGCTCGGGCAAGACCACCTTCGCCAAGCTGCTGACCCGGCTGATGGATCCCAGCTCCGGCAGGATCCTGATCAACGGCGTGCCGCTGAAGGACATCGGCTTCGAGACGCTGCGCTCGCGCATGGTGATGGTCCCGCAGGACGGGTTCCTGTTCGACATGACCGTCGGCGACAACGTCCGCTACGGCAAGCCCGGCGCCACCGACGCCGAGGTGCGCCGGGCGTTCGAGGACCTGAGCCTGACCGACTGGCTCGACGGGCTGCCGGAGGGCATGGCGACCCGGGTCGGGCAGCGCGGGGAGTCGCTGTCGGCCGGCGAGCGGCAGCTGGTCGCGCTGGCCCGGGCCTACATCGCCGATCCGGACCTGCTGGTGCTGGACGAGGCGACGTCGGCGGTGGACCCGGCGACCGAGGTGCGGATCACCCGGGCGCTGGACGGGCTGACGCGCGGGCGGACGTCGATCGCGATCGCGCACCGGCTGTCCACGGCGGAGGCCGCGGACGAGGTGTTCGTGTTCGACGCCGGACAGATCGTGGAGCGCGGGCCGCACCGGGAGCTGGTGGGCGCCGGCGGGGTGTATTCGGGACTGTATGAGAGCTGGTCCCGGCAGCAGGCTTCGTAGCGCGAGATCAGGTGGCGCTGTCCTCCGGCGGCGGCGCCACCTTCTCGCCCGGGCGCGCCCACCGCGTCCCGACCGCGCCGTGCTTCAACCGGCCCACGATGCGGATCCGGAGCGTGATCGGCGTGTCGTCGCCGGCGGTCCGGGTGATCGAGGTGCCGCCGAACTTCACCCGCAGGTCGTTGGCGTCCACCTCCATGCCCGGGGCGACGATCAGCGTCACCCCGCCGCCGCGCACCCGCATGTCGATGACCAGCTCGGGTCCGCTGGGCACGGCGTGCCGCAGATCCAGCTCCACGCCGGACCACGCGGTGCGCAGCACCAGCCGCTCCGGCAGCGCCCAGTCGCCGTCGCGCCGCACGACCCCGTGCTTCTGCTTGATGACCAGCCGCTTGGGCGCCGCTCTGGCCGGAACCGGAACCGGAGCCGGGGCGAGGCCGGCGCCGGGCGCCAGATCGGCCGTCAGCGGCGCCAGCGCCTCGAAGGTGCGCGCGGACAGTGCCGTCTCGACGCGCTCGTCGTACTCGGCGGGGTCCAGCCGGCCGTCGGCGACGGCGGTGCGCAGCGTGTCGATGACCCGGTCGCGGTCCGCGTCGGACGCGCGCAGCGCAGGTGACTTGGCCGGATCAGTCGACATGCGGGTTCCCCTCGAACGACGGCGGCGACCCTCACGTTATATCGCAACGCGGCGACCGGCTCCAGGCGCCTCGTCCACGGATCGAACCCGCCCGGAGCGCCGCCGGTGCGCCGGGCGACAATGGGTGCATGACCGACGAAGTCGCCACCCCCGCCCTCGCCCCTGAGATCGCCGCCCGGCTCAAGCGCGACGAGCATGGTTTGTTCGCCGCCATCGCGCAGCAGCACGACACCGGCGAGGTGCTGATGCTGGCGTGGATGGACGAGGAGGCGCTGCGGCGGACGCTGGTCAGCGGGCGCGTCACGTACTGGTCGCGGTCGCGGGCGGAGTACTGGACCAAGGGGGACACGTCGGGGAACGTGCAGATCCTGAAGTCCGCCGCGGTGGACTGCGACGGCGACGCGGTGCTGCTGAAGGTGGACCAGAGCGGCGGCGCCTGCCACACCGGGGACCGGACGTGCTTCGACGCCGGGGATCTGCCGCTCGGGGTGGACGCCGAGACCGGTGCGAGCCGGGACGAAAGCAGGAGCGCGGGCTCGGCGTCGGCGGCGCGCGGGCCTCTGGGAGAATCAACGGCATGACGGCCTTCCCCCCAGGGGTGGACACCCCGGATCTGCCGACCTTCCGCGGGCTCGCCGAGGACCGCCGGGTGATCCCGGTGGTGCGGCGCGTGCTGGCCGACGGCGAGACGCCGGTCGGGCTGTACCGCAAGCTCGCCGGCGAGCGGCCCGGCACCTTCCTGCTGGAGTCGGCCGAGCACGGCATCTGGTCGCGGTACTCCTTCGTCGGCGTCAGCACCGGCGCGGCGCTGAGTGAGCAGGACGGCGCGGCGCACTGGATCGGCGAGCCGCCGGTCGGGCTGCCGACCTCCGGCGACCCCATGGACGTGCTGCGCGAGACCCTGGAGATGCTGCACACCCCGCGGCTGCCCGGGCTGCCGCCGCTGACCGGCGGGCTGGTCGGATACATGGGCTACGACGCCGTGCGCCGCCTGGAGCGGCTGCCGGACCTGGCCAAGGACGACCTGCAGATCCCGGAGATGACGTTCCTGCTCAGCCTGGACCTGGCGGTGCTGGACCACGCCGACGGCTCGGTCTGGCTGATCGCGAACGTCGTCAATTATGACAATCTGCCTACCGGCGTCGAGGCGGCGTACACCCGCGCCGTGGAGCGCCTGGACGCGATGACCGCCGCGCTGAACGCGCCGATGGTCAACACGCCGGTGGTGTACGACCCGGGCGTCGCGCCGGAGTTCAGCGCCAACCGCACCTCGGAGGACTACCGCGAGACGGTGGTGCGCTGCATCGAGGAGATCAAGTCCGGCGAGGCGTTCCAGATCGTGGTGAGCCAGCGCTTCGAGGCCGAGGTGCGGGCCTCGTCGCTGGACGTCTACCGGGTGCTGCGGGCGACGAATCCGAGTCCGTACATGTACCTGCTGCGCGTCCCCGGCCCGGACGGCAGCGCCGACGGCGGCTTCGACATCGTCGGCTCCTCGCCCGAGGCGCTGGTGAAGGTGACCGAGGGCCGCGCCATGCTGCACCCGATCGCCGGCACCCGCCCCCGCGGCGCCGACCCCGAGCAGGACGCGCAACTCGCCGCGGACCTGCTGGCCGACCCCAAGGAGCGCGCCGAGCACCTGATGCTCGTCGACCTCGGCCGCAACGACCTGGGCCGCATCAGCCGCCCGGGCTCGGTGGAGGTCGTGGACTTCATGGCGGTCGAGCGCTACAGCCACGTCATGCACATCGTCTCCACGGTGATCGGCGACCTGGCCGAAGGCAAGACGGCCTTCGACGCCGTCACCGCGACCTTCCCCGCCGGCACCTTGTCCGGCGCCCCCAAACCGCGCGCGATGGAGATCATCGAGCACAACGAACCGACCCGCCGCGGCCTGTACGGAGGCATCGTCGGCTACCTGGACTTCGCCGGCGACGCCGACACCGCGATCGCCATCCGCACGGTCCTGATCCGCGACGGCATGGCCTTCGTCCAGGCCGGCGCCGGCATCGTCGCCGACTCCGACCCCGCGGCCGAGGACCAGGAATGCCGCAACAAGGCGATGGCGGTCCTGAAGGCGGTCGCCGTCGCCGGGACGATGCGGTCCGCGGTGGGGGAGGGGACGCGGTGAGTGCGGGTGCTGAGAAGGACGAGAGGAATGAGGGGGATGTGAGGGATGAGAGGAAGTCAGTGATGGCCGAGTCAGCTGGCGCGGGTGTGGTGCCGAAGCAGGCCGCACAGGAGCGGGAGCCGATCGCTGCCGCGGAGTCTGCGACAGTTGATTCTGGTGTCGATCCCGCCCAAGCAGCCCGCCGGGCCGGTCGCCGCGAACTCACCCTCAGCGTCCTGATCGCCCTGCTCGGCGGCGTGATGACCTGGGCCGCGGCTGGACGCCCCTGGGCGACCGCCACCGTCGGCGAGGCGCCCAACGCCCTCAAGGTCGCCGCGACCGGCAACAACCTCTCCGCTGCCGTCACCGCCCTCGGTCTCACCGCCTTGGCCGGCGGCCTCGCGCTGTTCGCCACGCAGCGGCTGGCGCGCCGACTCGTCGGTGTGCTCCTCATCGCAGCAGGCGTAGGTGCGGCGGTCTCCGCCTTCGGCGCGCGCGGCGCCGGCCACGCCGCGCACGTCCTGGCCGACAAGGCGGCGGCCAAGGGCTTCGCGGCCGGTGCCGTCACCGCCCACACGGCGTCCTGGTGGATCGTCTCGGCGCTCGGCGGCGTGCTGGTCGTGGTGGCCGGCCTTTCCGCGCTCGTGCGCGGTGCGACCTGGCCCGGGATGTCGTCGCGCTATGAGAACGCCGCCACCCGGGCGAGCGCCGCGCGCACTGTGGACACCGGCAGTTCCAAGGACCTGTGGGACGCCCTGGACCGCGGCGAGGATCCCACCGATGCGGTAGCGGCCCGGACCTCGGCTCGAACCCCCACCCCGGGCGCGGAGCATTAGGCCGAATCAGCGACAATGGGTGCGCCTAAACCACCTGTAAGTGCTAGGAGCACCATGTCGTCCTCCCACGATGAAGACCACGGCAGCACCCCCGCCGCCTGGACCGCCGTCTTCCTGTGCATCATCGGCTTCCTGATCGGCGGCGCGGGCCTGGTGACGGCCGTGCCGGCGCTGGCCGTCGTCGGCGGCGCGATCGCCGTGCTCTCCCCGATAGTCGGCAAGGCCATGTCCGCGATGGGCCTGGGTGCCCCCGCGAAGTAGGCCGTGCCGGGCCGCTGATCGGCCGCGGACCAGCGGATCCGCGGCCTCGGGGTTCCGGCGTCGGTGCGGCGTTCGCCGCGGCGCCGGCGCGGGTGCTCGTCCCACGAGAAGATCACTGGACTTCGGTGCCCTTCCGGAGCCGCTAGAGTGAGACGTCGGACACGCCGCCCATCCAGTCGTCATGGAGGCGAGCAGTCCATCTGGTGAGGCGATCGAGGGGAGCTGACGACGGTGAACGTACTTGCCGAGATCATCGAAGGCGTCCGCCTCGACCTTGCCGAGCGCCAGGAGAAGATCAGCCTGGACGACCTGAAGGCCCGGGTGGCGCGCATGGACAGCGCCCGCGACGGGGTCGAGCTGCTGCGGCGCGGCGGTGCCGGGGGCGACGGCGTGAAGGTGATCGCCGAGGTGAAGCGCTCCTCGCCGTCCAAGGGCGCGCTGGCCGCGATCGCCGACCCGGCCGGGCTGGCCGCGGACTACGAGGCCGGCGGCGCGACCGTCATCTCCGTGCTCACCGAGCAGCGCCGCTTCGGCGGCTCGCTGGGCGACCTGGACGACGTCCGCAAGAAGGTCGACATCGCGGTGCTGCGCAAGGACTTCATCGTCACCAGCTACCAGCTGTGGGAGGCCCGCGCGCACGGCGCCGACCTGGCGCTGCTGATCGTCGCCGCGCTCGAGCAGCCGGCGCTGGAGTCGCTGATCGAGCGCGCCGCCTCCATCGGCCTGACCCCGCTGGTCGAGGTGCACGACGAGGAAGAGGTGCGCCGCGCGCTGGACGCCGGCGCCCGCCTGGTCGGCGTCAACGCCCGCGACCTGAAGACCCTCGAGGTCAGGCGGGACACCTTCGCCCGGCTGGCGCCGCTGGTCCCGGACGGCGTCGTGCGTGTCGCGGAGTCCGGGGTGCGCGGACCGCACGACCTCATCGCCTACGCCAACGCCGGCGCCGACGCGGTGCTGGTCGGCGAGTCGCTGGTGACCGGCAAGGACCCGCGCGCCGCGGTCGCCGACCTGGTCGCCGCCGGTGCCCACCCGGCGCTGCGCAACGGCCGCGGCTGAGGCGTTTCGAAGACCGCGCGCGAGACGGTAGAGTCCAGATCGTGATGTCGAGCCAGCCCCGGGCAGCAGCCCGCCGCCGTCCGTGGTGGCGGCACGCCCCGGCGGCGCGCCGATGGCAGGAAGCGTAGTCCCCTCGCTCCTGCCGTAGCAGTCCACATCACTCATACGGGACATCTCCATGTCTGATCAGTCAGATCTGCATCTGTCTTCGGCGCCGGATCCCCGCGCCGAGATCATCTCCGCGTACGCGGCCACCGCCGCGATGCCCGACGACGCCGGGCACTTCCCCACCGACGACGCCCTATTCGGCGGCCGCTTCATGCCCGAGGCGCTGATGGCCGTGCTGAAGGAGGTCACCGAGGCTTATGAGACCTCGAAGACCGACCCGGCGTTCCACCGGGAGTTCGCCGACCTCCTGCTGCACTACGCCAACCGCCCGAGCCTGCTCACCGAGGCCCGCAACCTCTCCCGGCGGGCCGGCGCGCGCATCCTGCTCAAGCGCGAGGACCTGAACCACACCGGTTCACACAAGATCAACAACGTCCTCGGCCAGGCACTGCTGGCCCAGCGCATGGGCAAGACCCGGCTCATCGCCGAGACCGGCGCCGGCCAGCACGGCGTGGCCACCGCGACCGCCGCGGCGCTGCTCGGCCTGGACTGCGTCGTCTACATGGGCTCGGAGGACACCAAGCGGCAGGCGCTGAACGTGGCGCGGATGCGCATGCTCGGCGCCGAGGTGGTGCCGGTCGCGATCGGGTCGCAGACCCTGAAGGACGCGATCAACGAGGCCCTGCGCGACTGGGTCGCCAGCGCCGACACCACCTACTACCTGCTCGGCACCGCCGCCGGCCCGCACCCCTTCCCGGCGATGGTCCGCGACTTCGCGCGGGTCATCGGCGTGGAGGCGCGCCGGCAGACCCTGGAGCTCACCGGCGCGCTGCCGGACGCCGTCGCGGCCTGCGTCGGCGGCGGCTCCAACGCGATCGGCGTGTTCCACGCCTTCGTCCCGGACGCCTCGGTGAAGCTGTACGGCTTCGAGGCCGGCGGCTCCGGCGTGGCGACCGGCCTGCACGCGGCCTCCATCACCGGCGGCTCGGTCGGCGTCCTGCACGGCACCCGCACCTTCCTCCTCCAGGACGAGTACGGCCAGACCAAGGAGAGCCACAGCATCTCCGCCGGTCTGGACTACCCGGCCGTCGGCCCGGAGCACGCCTGGCTGCACGCCACCGGCCGCGCCGTCTACGAACCCGTGGACGACAGCGAGGCCATGGACGCCTTCCGCGTCCTGTGCGAGACCGAGGGCATCATCCCCGCCATCGAATCCGCGCACGCGCTGGCCGGCGCACTGCGCGTCGCCCCGCGGCTCGCGGCAGAGCTCGGACGCGAACCGGTGATCGTCGTGAATCTTTCAGGGCGCGGCGACAAGGACATGCACACGGCGGCGGCGTATTTCGGTGTCGACTTTGACGACCATGGGCCCAGCGAGGGGGGAGAGCTGTGAACCGGCTCCAGGACGTGCTCAAAAGCGCGCGGGCGGACAACCGCGCGGTCCTCATCGGCTACCTGCCCGCGGGCTACCCGTCGGTCGACGGCTCCATCGACGCCATGCGCGCCATGGTCGAGGGCGGCTGCGACATCATCGAGGTCGGACTCCCGTACTCCGACCCGGCGATGGACGGCCCGGTCATCCAGGCCGCCGCCGACCAGGCGCTCAGCCGCGGGGTCACCACCCCGGACGTGATCCGCGCGGCCGGCGCGGTCGCCGACACCGGCGCGGCGGCGCTGATCATGTCGTACTGGAACCCGATCGAGCACTACGGCGTCGAGCGCTTCGCCGCCGAGCTGGCGGCGGTCGGCGGCAGCGGCGTGATCACCCCGGACCTCATCCCCGAGGAGGCCGGTCCCTGGGTCGCCGCGACCGACGCGCACGACATCGGCCGGGTGTTCCTGGTCGCGCCGAGCTCCACCCCCGAGCGCGTCGCGCTGACCACCGAGGTGTGCAACGGCTTCGTGTACGCCGGTGCGGTGATGGGCGTCACCGGCGCCCGCGACCAGGTCGGGCACGCCGCCCGGGACCTGGTCGAACGCACGAGGAAGGCGACGGACCAGGCGGTGTGCGTGGGCCTGGGGGTCTCCACCGGCGACCAGGCCGCCGAGATCGCCGGGTACGCCGACGGCGTGATCGTCGGCTCGGCCTTCGTCCGGCGGCTGCTGGACAACCGCGACCCGCGCAAGGGGGTCGAGGCGGTGCGCGAGCTGGCCGCCGAGCTCGCCGACGGGGTGCGGCGGGGGAGCAAGGCCCGCTGAGCGGTCGCACGCAGTAGCTGAGAAAGCGCTAGGAAGTTCCCTCGCGGGGGTGATGGCACTCCCGCGAGGGTCTTCCGTGCCTGTAATTTATGAAGCCCGCCCCGACTCCAGGCGCGCATGTGCCGCCACGTCCGAGGACAGAAGGTTATGACTTCGATGGCTTCCAAGGCCTCCGCCCCGGGCAAGGACGCGCCCGCGACCGGCGGCATCCGCGGTCTCCTGGACACCAACCAGCAGTGGATCAGCCTCGGCATGCGGCTGCTGCTGGCCGCGATGTGGCTCTACTACAGCCTGGGCAAGCTGGGCTCGCCGGAGAGCAACGCGCAGAGCGTGCGCGACTTCAAGATCCTGCCGGAGTCGCTGGTCACGCCGTTCGGCTACGCCCAGCCGTACTTCGAGATGGCGCTGGGCATCCTGCTCATCCTGGGTCTGGGCACGCGGCTGGTGGCGATCTTCTCCGCGCTGCTGCTGCTGGTCTACATCGGCGGGATCATGTCCCTGGGCGCCCGCGGCATCGCGATCAGCTGCGGCTGCGGCGGCAGCGGCGGCCTGGTGCCCAAGGGCCACACCCGCTACACCCTGGACGTGCTGCGCGACCTGCTCTACGTGCTCCCGGCGGCGTGGCTGATCTGGAAGCCGGCCTCCAAGCTCTCGCTGGAGCGCGCGCTGCTGGGTGACCCGATCTGACCTGTCCGATTGTTCCGTAAATAGGAGCACTGCACCATGGGGTCATGACGACCTCTGGCGGCAGCGGCCCGAAACGCAGCGGACGGGAGCGCGCCGCCGAGGCGCGCCGCCGGCAGGCGGCGGCCGACCGCCGCCGCAAGCAGCTGGTGATCGGCGGCGTCGTGGTCGCGGTGATCGCCCTGGCCGTGCTGATCGGCGTGCTGGTGCAGCACAACACCTCGAACAGCAACAAGAACGCGCGCGACGCCTACGGCGCCGGGCAGCCCTTCGCCGCGCCGTCCGGGGTGACCCCGAGCCCGGGGTCGGCCGCCGACCCCGGCGCGATCGTCTACGGCAAGCCCGACGCCAAGGTCACCGTCGAGGTGGACGAGGATGTCCGCTGCCCGTTCTGCAAGCAGGCTGAGTCCTTCTTCGGCGCCACCAACAAGGAGTACGCCGACGCCGGCAAGATCCAGGTCCACTACCGCCTGGTCGACCTCATCGACCGCAACGGCGGCGGGCAGGGCTCGCTGGTCGGCGGGGCGACGCTGGCCTGCGCCGCGGACGTCGGGCAGGCGGAGTTCATCGCCTTCCACGACCTGATCTTCAAGAACCAGCCGGCGGAGACCGACGACGCCTACGGCTCGGTGGACACCATGCTCAACCTCGCGAGCCAGGTCCCGAACCTGCGCAGCGCCACCTTCGACGCCTGCGCCCGCGACGGCAAGTACGCGCAGTGGATCAAGGACAACTACACCTGGCTGAGCAAGAAGCTCGGCGGCAGCGTCGGCACCCCCGACATCTACATCGACGGCACCTCCTTCCCGCTCAAGGACCCCACCGTCGTCCCGGGCACCCAGCAGACCGCCGACTACAGGGCCGCGCTCGACGCCGCCGTGGCCAAGCAGGGCTGACCCGCCTGCGGGTTTGCGTTCCGCATCCGGCCGCCGTCCCCGTGCCGCTCCGGCACCGCGGGGGACGGCGGCCTAAAAGTTCCTGAAGGATTTGGCGCAACCCGGGCCACCTCCGGTGCGTTTCCAGGCAGTCACCGCATAAGATGCGGTGCGCGCGCCCGGGTCCGAGCCGGTGCGCCCTCCACCAGACGGAACCGGACAGGACTGTTAACGACGATGAGCCAGGCGAACCGGGTAGGGAAGCAGAACGCTCGCGAGCGGGTGTTGGCGGAGAAGATCGCCCGCCAACGGGCTGAGCGGCGCCGCAAGCAGTTGACCATCGGCGGGGTCGTCGTACTGGTCGTCGCGGTCGCAGGCGGTGTCGGCATCGCGGTGTCGGCGGCCAAGCACAACAGCACGCCCTATGCCGCTCCGGCCGCCGCGGTGATCGACCCGCAGGCCAAGTCCAGCAAGGCCACCGGCATCCACATCGGCTCGAACGACGCGCCGGTGAAGATGAACGTCTTCGAGGACTTCCGCTGCCCGGTCTGCCAGGAGGTGGAGACGGCCGTGGAGCCGACCTACCGGCAGTACGTCGAGGCCGGCAAGCTGCAGATCACCTACCACCCGGCGCGCGTCATCGACAGCCACGACAACGGCTCCGGTTCGCTCAACGGCGCCAACGCCGCGGCCTGCGCGCAGGACCAGGGCGACTTCTTGCAGCTGCACGACCTGCTCTACGCCAACCAGCCGAACGAGCAGACCGACCCCTGGGCGGACAGGTCCGCGGTCCTGAAGATCGCCGACGAGATCCCGGCGCTGAAGTCCAGCCCCGGCTTCCAGTCCTGCGTGACCGGCGGGACGCACAACGGCTGGGTGCAGTCCAACGCCGACAACTTCAACAAGCTGGGCCTGCCGGGCACGCCGACCGTCTTCATCGACGGCCAGCAGCTGTCCTTCACCCAGACCAGCGCCGACGCGGTGCTGCAGTACTTCCAGGGCCAGCTGGACGCGGCCTTCAAGAAGGACGGCGGCAAGGCCGGCACCCCGACCACGCTCCCGACCGCGCCGACCTCGGCGCCGTCCTCGGGCGCGTCGTCCTCCGGTGCCTCCTCCTCCGCGGGGGCGCCGAGCTCCTCCGGTGCCCCGTCCTCCTCCGGCTCGCCGTCCGGCACGCCCACGGGCACGTCGTCCTCGACGGGCTCCACCCCGACCTCGTCGAAGTCCTGACGCCCCGCCCCTGAAGCCCGAGGACGCCCGCCCCCGATGAGCCTCACCGCAGCCCACCAGGCCGCCGCCGCGTACCTGGCGGACATCCCGAGTCCGAGCAAGGCCCAGTACCACCTGGGTCCGATCCCCATCCGGATGTACGCCATGTGCATCCTGGCGGGGATCCTCGTCGCCGTCTGGCTCGGCGACAAGCGCTGGCGCGCCCGCGGCGGCAAGCCGCAGGAAGTCGTCGACATCGCCATCTGGGCGGTGCCGTTCGGACTGGTGGGCGGGCGTCTGTACCACGTCATCACGACCTCGGCGCCGTACTTCGGCAAGGACGGCGACCCGGTCAAGGCCTTCTACGTCTGGCAGGGCGGCCTGGGCATCTGGGGCGCCATCGCCCTGGGCGCCGTGGGCGCCTACATCGGCTGCCGGCGGCGCGGCGCCTCGCTGCGCACGTTCGCCGACGCCGCGGCGCCGGGCATCGTGCTGGCGCAGGCCCTGGGCCGCTGGGGCAACTGGTTCAACAACGAGCTGTACGGCAGCCACACCAGCCTGCCGTGGGGTCTGAACGTCCACGTCATGGACACCACGACCCAGACCGCGGTGGTCGGCCCGGACGGCAAGGCCGAGCTGGTCGCCGGCGGTCCGTTCCACCCGACGTTCCTGTACGAGTCGATCTGGTGCGTCGGCGTCGCGGTGCTGTGCCTGTGGGCCGACCGGCGCTTCAAGCTCGGATACGGCCGGGTGTTCGCGATCTACGTCGCCTCGTACACCGTGGGCCGCTTCTGGATCGAGTCGCTGCGCATCGACGACGCGCACCACTTCCTGGGCATGCGCCTGAACGACTGGACCGCGATCATCGTGTTCCTCGGCGCGGTCGCCTACTTCGTGCTGTCGCGCAAGAAGTACCCGGGGCGGGAGTCCTCGCCCTACCTGGCGCCGGCCGGCGCGGAGCTCTCCGAGCTGCCCTCCCAGGAGTCCGGATCCACCGCCTCTGACGACTCCGACGCAGGTGAGGGCGCCCTTACTGAGGATGCCCTTGTTGGCGAACAGGCCGGCGAACCTGAAAAACTGGTGACGGACTCCGAACCAGAGCCCGCCGCGGACGCCGCGGAATCCGAAGATCTCGACGATTCCGACGCCGTGGCGGTGCCGGCCCAGGCGGCCGACCCCGAGACGGCGTCGGCGACCCCGGCCGGCACGGCGAGCGAGTCCTAGAACCCGTATCGCCTGCCAGGATCGAGTCGATGAATCACCCTGACACGTCCGTTCTTCCTCCGACCACCGACAGCGCCGGCGGCGGCGCGGGCTCCGGCCCGGACGACCGCGCCCCGGGCGCCCATCAGGGCCCGGCGATCCCGAAGGACCACCACCGGGACGTGAACGGCGGCTGGCTGCGGCCGGCCGTCTTCGGCGTCACCGACGGCCTGGTCTCCAACTTCTCGCTGATCGCCGGCATGGCCGGCGGCGACGCGGCGCACAAGACCATCGTGCTCACCGGTCTGGCCGGCCTGGTCGCCGGCGCCTGTTCGATGGCGGCCGGGGAGTACATCTCGGTGGCCAGCCAGACCGAGGTCACCCAGGCCGAGATAGAGCTGGAGCGGCTGGAGCTGGCCCGGCGCCCGGCCGCGGAGATGAGGGAGCTCGCGGAGTTCCTCACCGAGCGCGGTCTGGACGCCGACCTCGCCCTGGAGGCGGCGCGGCAGATCCACCGCGATCCGGCCCAGGCGCTGATCGTGCACGTCCAGGAGGAGCTCGGGGTCGACCCGACCGACCTGCCGAGCCCGGTGGTCGCCGCGGTGTCCAGCTTCGGGTCCTTCGCGATCGGCGCGGTGCTGCCGCTGCTGCCCTACCTGCTCGGGCTGAACCAGCTGTGGGTGGCGATGCTGCTGGCCTTCGGCGGGCTGTTCGCCTGCGGGGCGATAGTCTCGCGCGTGTCCTCCCGCTCCTGGTGGTTCTCGGGCTTGCGGCAGCTGCTGTTCGGCGCCGTCGCCGCGGTGGTGACCTTCGGACTCGGCGCGCTGATCGGCGGACACCTGGGCTGAGGCCCAATGGTGTACAAATCACACCATCCGGGCTAACCGGTGTTCGGCGGCCGCCCGCCGGTGGGAGATGACTCGCGAGATCAGCACACGAAGCAACCACTCATGCCCGCGCGGCGTCGAAGACGTAGAGCGTACGGGCGGACGCGGAACCGCGGACGGGGATCGGGCGCGGTTCGGGCGATCACGGCGAGGAGAGGTGCGGCTGTTGTCCGCGAAGAGCGAGGAGTTGGAAGCCCTGCGCCAGGGTGAGCCGGCCGGCGGCGGCGCCGGCACGGTCCACGGGGACGGCGCGGGCGGCGGCGTGCGGGACGGCGCCGAGTCGCAGGACCGTGCGAAGGCGGACGCCGACAGCTTGGCCGAGACGGTGTCGCTGCCGGCCACCGAGCGTCTCCCCGGCGACGCGCTGTCCGAGACGGTCTCGCTGAACACCGCCGACGAGCACGAGCACGAGCACGAGCACGACCACATGCGGATGCGTCCGGCGGCGGCGGTGACCGAGGTGGCGCAGGACGTCGCGGAGGAGACGGCGCGGGCCGTCGCCGAGGCCGACGGGGCAGAGCCGCCGGTCTCCGACGCCGTACCCGGCCGTGATTCCGCCACCGACGATTCGCCCGAGGCGGCTAAGGGATCTAAGGGATCTAAGGGATCTAAGCGATCCGAGGGATCCGAGGCGTCCGAGGCTCCCTTCCCGGCACGGCGCCAGCGCCACACTCCCTTGTACGGCCGAGGCTTCCGCGTCCTGCCGTGGAAGCACAGGGCGCGTCTGAACCCGAACCAGCGCCGCCGCCGCAAGATCGTGGTGCGGTCGCTGTGGGGCGCGGTTTTGCTGTTCTTCGGGACGCTCGCCTGGTCCGTGGCCGGCGCGCTGACCCAGCCGGGCACCGACACCGTGCAGGCGCGCCTGGCCGAGTGGGGGCGCGACCACGGCCTCGGCGGCGCGGTGGCGCAGCTCGAGCAGTGGCAGTACGACCTGAACCCGCCGTCCAAGGGCGGGTCGGTGGACGCCAAGCAGTTCACCGACCTGGGCCCGACTACCGCGCCGAGTTCGGCCAAGCCGTCCGCCAGCGGCGCCGTCCCGAGCAAGGGCGGCGCGCCGAGCACCACCCCGCCGGCGGACGTCATCGCCATGCAGCCGCGCATGCCGGCGCCGCCCGGACTGACCCTGGAGTCCGGCGAGGGCGAGTTCCAGGTCGCGGTGGCCAACCCCGCCGGCCAGCCGGTGGTCCAGGTCGCGCGGGTCCGGCCCGACGCGGTGTACACCGGCGTCACCGCCGACGTCGCGGTGATCGACCAGAAGCACTCCGGCTTCGTGCTGCACCCCGGCCACGAGGGCGGTCTGAACTCGGTCATCACCACCGTGCCGAACCAGATCGACGCGAACGCCCGGCCGAACCTGATCGCGCTGTTCAACGGCGGCTTCAAGATCAGCGAGTCCCACGGCGGCTACTACGACCACGGCGTCACCGCGGCCTCGCTGGTCAACGGCGCGGCCAGCGAGGTGATCTTCAAGGACGGCCACATGGCGGTCGGCATGTGGGGCCGGGACTACAGCTTCCAGAAGAACGCCGACATCGTCAGCGTCCGGCAGAACCTGAAGCTGATGGTCGACGGCGGCCAGGTCGTCCCGTACATCGACGACAGCTCCACCTGGGGACGCGCCGACCACGGCTCGGCGGCGGTGTGGCGCTCCGGCGTGGGGGTGAAGGCCGACGGCGACATCGTCTGGGTCGGCGGCAACGAGCTCACGGCGCCGTCCCTGGCCCGCCTGCTCAAGGACGCCGGCGCGGTCCGCGCGATGCAGCTGGACATCAACCTGCGCTGGGCGGACTTCCAGTACTTCCCGAACCACGACGGCAACCCCGACACCTCGAAGCTGTACGAGGACTTCCTGCAGGGTCCGAACAAGTTCTTCGTGAACTCCACCAAGGACTTCATGGCGGTCTACCTGCGCTGAGGCGCGCGGACCGGAACGAAGGCGGGCAGCGCGGTGCGCCTCGGCGCCGCGCCGGCCGGCCTTCGCCCCATGACGTGTCAAGGCCCACACCGCCGAGCCCGAGTTGAATGGGCCAACCGGGGCATAGACAACAAGGAGCCCTCATCGGCGAGCCGCTGATGTCTCGTCTCCGGACGGCAAGATCCACATCCCCTTGGCGTGTCTCAGTATCTGGAACACATCTCGGGATCGCACGTCCCGCACTGTGAGATAGTCCACTCCCCACCCGCCCCACCATGTTGTAACCTCTGCTTACACCTGATCGGATTGCGCAAGGGCCAAAGACGTCCCGCCGTGCCAGACTGACACGACGGAAGGACAGCCCCTGATGGCATTCCCAGCCATACCGCCCGGTCGCCCCGGATCCTCCCGCCCCGAAGCCCAGGCGGCGGCCCAGGCCGCTGCCGCCTCCACCAGCGCCGCCCCGCTGTTCTCGGCGCTGCCCGAGGCGCAGGGCCTGTACGACCCGCGCGCGGAGAAGGACTCCTGCGGCGTGGCCTTCGTGGCGACGCTGACCGGGATCGCCAGCCACGGGATCGTCGACCAGGCGCTCCAGGCGCTGGTCAACATGGAACACCGCGGCGCCTCCGGTGCCGAGCCCTCGACCGGCGACGGCGCCGGCATCCTGGTGCAGGTCCCCGACGCCTTCCTGCGCGCCGTGCTCAGCGAGAGCGGCGCGCGTTTCGACCTGCCGCCGGCCGGGCACTACGCCGTCGGAGTGGCCTTCCTCCCCACCGACGACGACGCCGCGCGGGAGGCGGAGATCCGCGTCGAGGCCATCGCCGCCGAGGAGCACCTGGCCGTGCTCGGCTGGCGCGAGCTGCCCACGAACCCCGAAGGGCTGGGCAACGGCGCGCTGTCGGTCATGCCCCGCTTCCGGCAGCTGTTCGTCACCGGCACCGGCGGCCAGAGCGGTATCGAGCTGGACCGCCTGGCCTTCGCCCTGCGCAAGCGCGCCGAGCGCGACGCCCAGGTCTACTTCCCGAGCCTGAGCGCGCGCACCCTGGTCTACAAGGGCATGCTCACCACCGCGCAGCTGGAGACCTTCTTCCCGGACCTGCTCGACGAGCGCTTCGCCAGCGCCATCGGCCTGGTGCACTCGCGCTTCAGCACCAACACCTTCCCGGCGTGGCCGCTGGCGCACCCCTACCGGTTCGTCGCGCACAACGGCGAGATCAACACGGTCATCGGGAACCGGAACTGGATGCGCGCCCGCGAGTCCGACCTGGCGACCGACCTCATCGGCGGCGACCTGGACCGGCTGTTCCCGATCTGCACCCCCGGCGCCTCGGACTCCGCCTCCTTCGACGAGGCCCTGGAGCTGCTGCACCTGGGCGGGCGCAGCCTGCCGCACGCCGTGCTGATGATGATCCCCGAGGCCTGGGAGAACCACGGCGAGATGGACGCCGCCCGGCGCGCCTTCTACGCCTACCACTCCTCCTTCATGGAGCCCTGGGACGGCCCGGCCGACATGGTCTTCTCCGACGGCACGCTGATCGGCGCCGTCCTGGACCGCAACGGCCTGCGCCCCTCCCGCTACTGGGTCACCGACGACGGCCTGGTGGTCCTGGCCAGCGAGTTCGGCGTCCTGGACATCGACCCGGCGACCGTGGTCCGCAAGGGCCGGCTGCAGCCCGGCCGGATGTTCCTGGTGGACACCGCGGCCGGCCGGATCGTCGAGGACGAGGAGATCAAGGCCGCCCTGGCCGCCGCCGAGCCGTACGCCGAGTGGCTGCACGCCGGCCGGATCAAGCTCGACAAGCTCCCCGAGCGCGAGCACATCGTGCACACCCGCGCCTCGGTCACGCGCCGCCAGCAGACCTTCGGCTACACCGAGGAGGAACTGCGGGTCCTGCTCGCCCCGATGGCGCGCACCGGCGGCGAGCCGCTGGGCTCCATGGGCTCGGACACCCCGATCGCGGTGCTCTCCGAGAAGCCGCGCCTGGTCTTCGAGTACTTCAGCCAGCTGTTCGCGCAGGTCACCAACCCGCCGCTGGACGCCATCCGCGAAGAGCTGGTCACGAGCCTTGCGACCACCATCGGTCCGGAGACCAACCTGCTGGACCCGACCGCCGCGGCCTGCCGCCAGGTCGAGGTGGCCTTCCCGGTCATCGACAACGACGAGCTGGCCAAGCTCATCCACATCAACGCCGACGGCGACCTGCCGGGGCTGCGCGCGGTCACCGTCTCAGGGCTCTACCGGGTCGCCGGCGGGGGACCCGCGCTGCGGGCCCGCCTGGAGGAGATCCGCGAGGAGGTCTCCAAGGCCATCGCCGGCGGCGCGCGCATCATCGTGCTCTCCGACCGCCACTCCGACGCCGAGCACGCCCCGATCCCCTCGCTGCTGCTCACCTCCGCGGTGCACCACCACCTGATCCGCGAGAAGACCCGCACCCACGTCGGCCTGGTCATCGAGGCCGGCGACGTGCGCGAGGTGCACCACGTCGCGCTGCTGATCGGCTACGGCGCCGCGGTGGTCAACCCCTACCTGGCGATGGAGTCCGTCGAGGAGATGGCGGGCTCGGGCCACCTCGGCCTGATCGAGCCCGACCAGGCCATCAGGAACCTGATCAAGGCCCTGGGCAAGGGCGTGCTGAAGGTGATGTCCAAGATGGGCATCTCCACCGTCGCCTCCTACCGCGGCGCGCAGATCTTCGAGGCCGTGGGCCTGGCGCAGGACGTCGTCGACGAGTACTTCACCGGCACCACCAGCAAGCTCGGCGGGGTCGGGCTGGAGACCCTGGCCGAGGAGACCGCGCGCCGGCACGCCCGCGCCTACCCCAAGCAGTCCGGCACCTCCCGTCTGGCGCACCGCCGGCTGGAGATCGGCGGGGAGTACCAGTGGCGCCGCGAGGGCGAGCCGCACCTGTTCGACCCGGACACGGTCTTCCGCCTGCAGCACTCCACCCGCGAGAAGCGCTACGACATCTTCAAGCAGTACACCTCGCGCGTGGACGAGCAGTCCGAGCGCCTGATGACGCTGCGCGGGCTGTTCAAGTTCAAGGACGGCGCGCGGGCGCCGATCCCGATCGAAGAGGTCGAACCGATCTCCGACATCGTCAAGCGCTTCTCCACCGGCGCCATGTCCTACGGCTCCATCTCCGCCGAGGCGCACCAGACGCTGGCCATCGCGATGAACCAGCTCGGCGCCAAGTCCAACACCGGCGAGGGCGGCGAGGACGTCGACCGCCTACGCGACCCGGAGCGCCGCAGTTCGATCAAGCAGGTCGCCTCCGGCCGGTTCGGCGTCACCGCCGAGTACCTGGCCGAGGCCGACGACATCCAGATCAAGATGGCCCAGGGCGCCAAGCCCGGCGAGGGCGGCCAGTTGCCCGGACACAAGGTGTACCCGTGGGTGGCCAAGACCCGGCACTCCACGCCCGGCGTCGGCCTGATCTCCCCGCCGCCGCACCACGACATCTACTCGATCGAGGACCTCGCGCAGCTGATCCACGACCTGAAGAACGCCAACCGCGACGCGCGCGTGCACGTCAAGCTGGTCGCCGAGGTCGGCGTCGGCACGGTGGCCGCGGGCGTGTCCAAGGCGCACGCCGACGTGGTGCTCATCTCCGGCCACGACGGCGGGACCGGCGCCTCGCCGCTGACCTCGCTGAAGCACGCCGGCGCGCCCTGGGAGCTGGGCTTGGCCGAGACCCAGCAGACGCTGCTGCTCAACGGCCTGCGCGACCGCATCGTGGTGCAGACCGACGGCCAGCTCAAGACCGGCCGCGACGTGCTGATCGCGGCGCTGCTCGGCGCCGAGGAGTACGGCTTCGCCACCGCGCCGCTGGTCGTCTCCGGCTGCGTCATGATGCGCGTGTGCCACCTGGACACCTGCCCGGTCGGCGTCGCGACGCAGAACCCCGAGCTGCGCGCCCGTTTCAACGGCCGGCCGGAGTTCGTGGTCACCTTCTTCGAGTACCTGGCCGAGGAGGTGCGCGAGCACCTGGCGGCGCTCGGCTTCCGCAGCCTGCAGGAGGCCGTCGGGCACGCCGAGCTGCTGGACACCTCCGCCGCGGTGGCGCACTGGAAGGCCTCCGGGCTGGACCTCGCGCCGCTGCTGCACGTCCCGGCGCTGCCCGAGGGCACCGCGCTGCACCGCACCCGCGAGCAGGACCACGGCCTGGACAAGGCGCTGGACCACCAGCTCATCGCGGTGGCGCAGCCGGCGATCGCCAGGCGCGAGCCGGTCCGCGCGCAGTTCCAGATCCGCAACGTCAACCGCACCGTCGGCACGATGCTCTCGCACGAGGTCGTGAAGGCGCACCGCGGCGAGGGCCTGGCCGAGGGCACCATCGACCTGACCTTCGTGGGCTCGGCGGGCAACTCCTTCGGCGCGTTCCTGGCGCCGGGCATCACCCTGCGGCTGGAGGGCGACGCCAACGACTACGTCGGCAAGGGCCTGTCCGGCGGCCGCATCGTGGTCCGCCCGCACCGCGAGGCCGCGACGATCAACGACGCCGCCGAGCGCAACGTGATCGCCGGCAACGTCATCGCCTACGGCGCCACCAGCGGCCGCATCCACCTGCGCGGCACGGTCGGCGAGCGCTTCTGCGTCCGCAACTCCGGCGCCACCGCGGTCGTGGAGGGCGTGGGGGACCACGCCTGCGAGTACATGACCGGCGGCACCGTGGTCGTGCTCGGCGAGCACGGCCGCAACCTGGCCGCCGGCATGAGCGGCGGCACCGCCTACGTGCTGGACCTGAAGGTCTCCCGCGTCAACTCCGAGATGGTCAACGTCGAGGCGCTCGACGCCGAGGACCGGGCCCTGCTCCACACCCTGGTGCAGGAGCACCAGGAGGAGACCGGCTCCGCCGTCGCCGAGGCGCTGCTGGCCGACTGGGGCGCGCACGTCGGGCGGTTCGCCAAGATCATGCCGGTCGACTACAAGCGGGTGCTGACCGCCCGCGCCGCGGCCCAGGCCGCCGGCCTTTCCGAAGAGCAGACCCTCGACAAGATCATGGAGGCGACTCGTGGCTGACCCCCGTGGTTTCCTGACCACCCCCCAGCAGCACCCGGAGCGCCGCCCGGTCGCCGAGCGCGTCCAGGACTGGAAAGAGGTCTACAAGCCCGGGGCGCTGCTGCCGATCATCAACAAGCAGGCCGGCCGCTGCATGGACTGCGGGATCCCGTTCTGCCACAACGGCTGCCCGCTGGGCAACATCATCCCGGAGTGGAACGACCTGGTCTGGAAGGGCGACTGGGAGGGAGCCTCCGACCGGCTGCACGCGACCAACAACTTCCCGGAGTTCACCGGGCGGCTGTGCCCGGCGCCGTGCGAGACCGCGTGCGTGCTGGGGATCAACCAGCCGGCGGTGACCATCAAGAACGTCGAGGTCTCCATCATCGACCGGGCGTGGGAGGACGGGACCGTCAGGCCTCTGCCGCCCGAGCGCCTGTCCGGCCGCACGGTCGCGGTGATCGGCTCCGGTCCCGCCGGGCTGGCCGCCGCGCAGCAGCTCACGCGCGCCGGGCACACCGTCGCGGTCTACGAGCGCGCCGACCGGATCGGCGGGCTGCTGCGCTACGGCATCCCCGAGTTCAAGATGGAGAAGCGCCACCTGAACCGGCGGATCGAGCAGATGCGCGCCGAGGGCACCAAGTTCCGTCCCGGCATGCACATCGGAGTGGACCTCACCGGAGACGCGCTCCTGGCGCGCTACGACGCCATCGTGCTCGCGGTCGGCTCGACCAAGGCCCGGGAGCTGGACGTGCCCGGCCGCGACCTGGCCGGCGTGCACCAGGCGATGGACTACCTGCCGTACGCGAACAAGACCTGCGAGGGCGACTACCTGACCGCGCCGATCGACGCGTTCGGCAAGCACGTCGTGGTCATCGGCGGCGGCGACACCGGGGCGGACTGCCTGGGCACCGCCACGCGTCAGGGTGCTGAGTCGGTCACCCAGCTGGAGATCATGCCCCAGCCGACCGGCGACCGCCCGGCGAACCAGCCGTGGCCGACCTACCCGATGATCTTCCGCGTCTCCTCGGCGCACGAGGAGAACGGCGACCGCGTCTACGCGGTGTCCACCACCGAGTTCGTGGGCGACGACAACGGCCGGGTCAAGGCCCTGCGCCTGGTCGAGGTCCGGTTCGAGGGCGGGCGCCCGGTCCCGGTGGCCGGCACCGAGCGGGAGATCCCGGCCGACCTGGTGCTGCTGGCGATGGGCTTCGTCGGCCCGGAGCGCGGCAACGGCCTGATCGACCAGCTGGGCCTGGCCCTGGACGAGCGCGGCAACATCGCGCGCGACGGGGAGTACGCCACCAACGTGCCGGGCGTGTTCGTGGCCGGCGACGCCGGGCGCGGACAGTCGCTGATCGTCTGGGCGATCGCCGAGGGCCGCTCGGCGGCCAGCTCGGTGGACGCCTACCTGGCCGGCTCGACCACGCTGCCCAAGCCGATCCCGCCGACGGCGCGGCCGGTGACGGTGTGAGACCCGGCGCGTCCCCCGGCACGGCGGCGCCGTGCCGGGGGACGCGCGCCGCCGGACCGGGCACCCGGCGAGAAGCATCAGTGCCGGGCCGCCACCAGGATGAGTCCCAGGATCCACAGCACGAGCGTGACGATTCCCAGCACGAACCCGGCCTGCGCCACGCCCCGGTTGGTGGCCTCGCCCCGGGCCACCCGGTTCAGCCCGATCCGGCCGAAGATGATCGCCAGGATGCTCGTCGGGCCGACCAGGAACCCGGCGATGCCCAGGACCAGGGCGGCGACGCCCATGCCGTTGCGGCGCCGGACGGGGGGAGCGCCGAACCCGCCGTAGTCGTAGCCCTGGCCGCCGCCGTAGGTCGGATACGCCTCCGGCGGCAGCGGCGGCGGCGCCGGGTACTGCGGGAACTGCTGGTCCGGCGCCGGGCGGCCGGGGTCCGGCCCGGGCTCCGGCTCGGCGTCGCGGCCCAGGTGGACCGCGGAGGCGTCAGGCTCGATCGGAGCGGCGGGAGGAGGAGATGGAGGCTGAACCGGCTCTTCCGGCGACCGGTCCGGCTCCGGGGACTCCGAGGGCTCCGAGGGCTCGGGGGGCTCCGGGGGAGGAGGCGTCGTCATGGAGGCCAATTGTCTCCGTTGCAGACGGTTCATTCCATACAGACACACGGTGAACGGTGGCCGAAAGTTGTGTTCGGAACCGTGGGAATTTGTCAGGACCGAAAAAGCTACTAACGAGTAGGACATAAGGTAGTAGGCATGCGCCGCGCGAAAATCGTTTGTACCCTGGGCCCGTCGGCCGGAAGCCTGGAGCAGCTCACTGCCCTGGTGGACGCCGGAATGAACGTGGCCCGCCTGAATCTCTCCCACGGTTCCTATGAGGACCACGAGGAGCGATATCGCAATGTCCGGCAGGTCGCCACGACCAGCGGTCAGGCGATCGGCATCCTGGTCGACCTGCAGGGCCCGAAGATCCGCCTGGGCACCTTCGCCAACGGCAAGGAGGTCCTGGCCAACGGCGCGCAGTTCACGATCACCACGCGCGACGTCGCCGGGGACGCCACCATCTGCGGGACCACCTACAAGGGACTGCCCGGGGACTGCCGGCCCGGCGACCAGATCCTGGTCGACGACGGCAAGCTGTGCCTGGAAGTGCAGAGCGTCACCGACACCGACGTGGTGACCCGGGTCGTCGAGGGCGGCCCGATCTCCAACAGCAAGGGCATCAACCTGCCCGGCGTGTCCGTGTCGGTCCCGGCCCTGTCCGAGAAGGACGAGCTGGACCTGCGCTGGGCCCTGGGCAAGCCGGAGACCGGCCACGGCAACCCCGGCGTGCGCGCCGACATGATCGCGCTGTCCTTCGTGCGCGACGCCGTCGACATCGAGCGCGTCCACGAGATCATGGACGAGATCGGCCACCGGGTCCCGGTGATCGCCAAGATCGAGAAGCCGCAGGCGGTGGCCAACCTGGACGCCATCGTCGACGCCTTCGACGCGATCATGGTGGCCCGCGGCGACCTGGGCGTGGAGCTGCCGCTGGAGCAGGTCCCGATGGTGCAGAAGCGCTGCATCACCCTCTCGCGCCGCAACGCCAAGCCGGTCATCGTGGCCACCCAGATGCTGGACTCGATGATCACCAACTCCCGGCCCACCCGCGCCGAGGTGTCCGACGTGGCCAACGCGGTCCTGGACGGCACCGACGCGGTGATGCTCTCGGCCGAGACCTCGGTCGGCGCCTACGCGGTGCAGACCGTGGAGACGATGGCGAAGATCATCACCGCGGCCGAGGAGGAGACCCTCGCCGCCGGGCTCAAGCCGGCCCTGAGCAAGCCCCGCACCAAGGGCGGCGCGGTCGCCCGGGCGGCCGCCGAACTCAGCGAGAACCTCTACGCCAAGTACCTGGTCGCCTTCACCGAGAGCGGCGACACCGCCCGCCGGCTGTCCCGCTACCGTCCCCCGACGCCGCTGATCGCCTTCACCCCGCACAACGAGATCCGCAACCAGCTGGCGCTGAGCTGGGGCATCCGGACCTTCTGCAGCCCCGAGGTCGAGCACACCGACGACATGGTGCGCCAGGTCGACACCGAGCTGCTGCAGCTGGAGCTGAGCAAGACCGGCGACACCGTGGTCATCATCGCCGGCTCCCCGCCCGGAATCCCCGGCTCCACCAACGCGGTGCGCGTGCACCGCGTGGGCGACGCCATCAACGGCGTCGTGCCGGCCTACCGCGCGGGGCAGTAGCGCCGGGATCCGCCTACGCACCTCGAGGCGCCCAGCGAGCGGGGCGCCTCGAGGTGAAGTCTTGAGTTCTCAGGGGCTCTCAGGCCTCGAAGGCGAAGAGGTCCCATGGATACCCGTCGGCCTTGCTGGCGATGAATCGGCAGTCCCAGGTGGTCCAGCCGTAGTCTGAGGCCTGCTGGGAAGCCCAGGAATTACAGGCGGCCTTGGAGGGGAAGTAGTTCTGGGTATCGATCCAGGCGCCCGCGAACGCTGTCCCGGTGGACAGGGCCATGGTCCCGGCGATGGTCAGGCTGACCAGGGCGGGGATGCCGGTTCGGCGGAGTCTCTTGGCTCGCAAGGTGTTTCCTTTCGTGGATGATGTTTGGCTCGGTCAGGCGATGGCAGCGATGGCCGTGAACATTGGATCGGTTCCCTGGTGGAGTGTGTTCGGTGCTGGTGCGCCGTCGCGGGCCCAGGACCGCGATTCACGAAGGAACCGCGAACCCCGGGCACGGTGGAGATCGATGCAAGCTGCTGTCGCCGTCAGCCGGCCGTTCTTTGAGACTGCCCGGGCGAGCAGCGGGACGCCGGCGCCGCGGAGATGCGCGAAGCCGGCCGGCGCCACAGTGATCGCGGCCACTGTCGGCAGCTCAGCAAGAGCTGTCGTCCCACCAAACGGAACAGTTGAACACGGCGCCGTCGTTCCCCCAGCATGTCTTGTCCCCGCCCTTGATGCACTCACCGCAATAGATTTCTCGGGTACCTGACATACAGGTCCATACATACGCGGTGAAACCGCTGGGACAGCTGAACCAGCAATTCGAACTGCTGCAGGTTGGGCCGTTCGGATACATCAAGGTGCAGCACAGGGGGTTGGCTGAGGCTGGCTCGGCGGTGCCCAGAAGTCCGGACACTGCCCCGACCAGGGCTATGCCGCAGCCGGCAATCCAGCGCAGAGCTCCCCGGCGTGGGGTGCCCGGCAGCGCCGGGGACCTCGGGGCCGGCGGCTGCGGGACCGACGTGCTGGGACTGACATCCGTCGATGTCACGACCTCTCCTTTCCTGAATGATGGTCGTCTCGGTCACATGGCTGAGGGAAGGCTGCGACTGCCGGTAGAAGGGCAGCGCAGCGCATCGGGAAGCATCGAGTGGTCTTGGTGCGGGAGATTCACAGACGCGGTTGTCATCGCCGCCGCCGACGTCATCGGTCGGGATCATCCTCCTCGGGTCCGCGCGCGTGACCTTGAGATGCTCAGAGATCAGGGCGTCTCAAGGTCAAGCCGCGAGTGCTCAGCCCTCGAAAGCGAACAGGAGCCAGTGCATCCCGTCCTGCCTCGAGGGGTCGTATCGGCAGTCCCACGCGGTCCAGCCATATGCCCCGGCCACGTTGCCGGCCCAGTTGCTACAGGATGCCTGGGACGGGAAGTAGTACCCTGTGCTCAACCATGCGCCCGCGGACGCGGTCCCGGTCGAGAGGGTCATGGTCCCGGCGATGGTCAGGCCGACCAGGGCGGGGACGCCGGTTCGGCGGAGTCTCCTGGTTCGCAAGGTCTTTCCTTTCGTGGGTGCTGTTCTTTTGATCAAGTGATGAAGGTGGAGGCTGCGAACACCGCTGCCGCGAACAGCACGGCAGTGCAGCCGATCCGGAACCAGCGGGTGAGCCGGTGCAGGAGATCGACCAGCCAGATCGGCTCGCTGTCGGACCGTTCGGTGCCGGTGCGCCGACGTGGGCCCAGGACCGCGACTCCCAACGGAACCGCGAAGCCCAGCGCGTACGCCAGCCCCGTCCACCAGGGAGCGGTGCCCAGCACGGCGGCGATCAGCACCGCCCAGGTCAGGGTGACCATGCGGAAGGTCGTCACGGCCAAGCCGGTGTCCAGGCCCCACACGAACGGGCCGATGCGTATCCCGTACTGGTGGATGAGACGCTTGGGGGTCTGGCGGGCCAGACCGATCGAGCAGCCTTTGTGCCGGGTCAACAGGATCACGTCGACGACGCAGAGAGCCGCCCAAGCCACCGTGGTGGCCGCCAGCCGGTCGGTCTTCGAGACCATCCGGACAGGTAGCAGGAAGCTGACGCCGTGTATCGAGGCGAACAGGAAGAGTGCGGAGATACCGAAGCCCAGCGCCAGGAACACCACGGGTTCCCAGCCGCGGATCGGTCGGCGTGGCGGGTCCCCCTGAACCAGGGGGGTCGTCGGAGCGGCCTCCTTGGCCAGGGGGCGGAGCATCCCGACGAAGGACACGCCTCAAGGACTGAACAGCTGCGCGAAGCCGGCTGCCGCGGCGAGCGCGAGAATGAACGCGATCATGGTCGGCGGCTCAGCACGTGTCGTCGTCCCAATAGATGGAACACACGTATTTGCTGCCGTTCCAGCAGGTGTTACCACCTTGCTGGCACTCGCCGCAGACAATCTCCCGCGAGCCGGAGGCGCAGGTCCAGACCATTTTGGTGTATCCGCTCGGACAGCTGAACCAGCACTCGAAGTAGTTGCAGAACGGACCGTTCGGATAGGCCAGTTGGCAGCACAGAGGGGAGGCTGAGGCCGGTGCGGCTGTGGCGAACAGGCCGGACACCGCCCCGACTAGGGCTATACCGCCGCCGGTCAGCCAGCGCAGAGCTCCCCGGCGTGGGACGCCCGGCAGCATCGGGGCGGGCGAGCCGGGGTCCGAGGTGGTGGGACTGGTGTCCGTCAATGTCATGGCTTCTCCTTTCGAGGGATCAGACGTTCTGTGACAACTCGCGGGCGCGGCTACCGATCGAGGTGTTCGTCGCCTCGATCAGGGTGTACAGCTGGCGGGTCGACGGCAGGGTGCTTGCCCGGACCAATCTGCCGTCCTGAACGACGACACCGAGCGGCGTGATGTTCAGTCCGAGGGCATCCATGATGGTGCGGCCGGCGTCGACCACTGTCCGTTCCGGGTCCAGTTGGAAAGCGAGGGTCAGGTCGGGCGTGCCGTTGGGGCCGGCGTCGATCACCACCACGACACCCCGGGGGAGGGCGCCGTCCAGGGCGGCGGCGATGGAGCGGCAGGTGGCGCATTTGTCGGACAGGAACAGGACCACCGCCCGGTGTGCGGAGTCCAGGTACGCCGGCAGGCCGTAGTCGCTTGGGGCGGTTCCAACTGCCGCTCCCAGGGAAACTGGCTCTGGACGGTCGATCAGACCCGCGTAGTCACGGATCTGCTCTACCGTTCGGAACAACTCGATCTGTGCGCCGAACAGCAGGAACACCACGACACCGAGCAGTGCGATGATCGCGTAGACGACAGTGGTCACGGCGTCAGCCTTCCTGGGGGTACGTGAAGATGGATGCGGGCTGCCCGATTCCCTCGGCGAAGGAGACCCGGTTCACTCTGGCCGCGCGCGCCAGCCGCAGGGCGGTCGACGCGCGCACGGTGCACATCAGCAGTACCGCTGCCGCCAAGCGGGTCGGGCCGTCCGAGCCGTTGGCCGGTGGATGGGATGCGGAGACCGCTCCCACGGCCGCGGCCCAGACCGGCAGCGCGGCGATTTGTCGCCAACCGAGCGCGGCGTCGCCGGTGCCGCCGAGACAAGAACAGGCGATCTTCTCAGTCGCACGCAGTCCCTGTACGCCGGCGATCGCGAATGCTGCCGCCAGGATCAGCACTCCGATGCGTGGTAGGAGGGCGGACGGGACCAACGCCACAGTCGTTCCGACAGCTATCTCGGCGGCCGGCAGGCCCCAGCGGAGCAAAGGCGTGAAGACCCGCGGAACACCGACCCCGGCCAAGGTCGCTTCGAATTCCGAACCGGACCGCAGCTTCTCCAACCCCGCCCACAGCATCAGACCGGACAGTCCCAGGACGAGCGGTTCAGCGAACCAGGCCGTGGATGTCATGGTGCCAGCCGGAAGCCGAACGCGGTCTTGTGTCCATCGACGTTCTCGGTGTAGCCGAGAAGGAAGCGGCGGCTGTCCCGGCTGGCCGCCGCTTCCTTGGGAGATGTGTCCAAGACCGCGGTGGTCTCATGGAGAGTGACGGTAATGCCGTCGACGGTGAAGGACTCGACGCCACCGGCCTGCGAGTAGCCCTGAACGCGGCCTGACACCTCCTGCAGGAGGGGCACCGCCGACTGCGGGAGGCCGGGACGGCCCGCCATCACGGTCACCTTGTCGCCGGAGCGGAAGACCCATCCCGGGGGGAAGCCCTCGGGCCGGACCAGCACGGAGTCACCGTGCTCCTTGGGTGCGGTGACGACGAGGCCGGAACCGTCCTGCCGCACCACCGTCCCGATGAAGGTCCGTGCCCGTCCGGCCGACCCGGTCGCGGCCGACGCGGACGATTCACCCACAACCACGGACGCCACTGTGGCGGTGGCCGCCACGCTCGCGGATCTCTTGAACAGATCACGCCGCGATACCTCAGTCATACCTCTCACATCCTTCTCCTCGATCACCGGGGAACGGGTGGCATCTGCCAGGCCAGGACCTTGCCCGCGCAGTACGGCCCCGAGCCGGGCAGAAAGGTGTTAATGAGGATTCTGTGATAACTTCCCTTGCATCCGCCTTGCATCCGGTGGGCCGGACGATCCGTGCTTGGGCAGCGGATCGCGGCGAATCGGAGGATCGGGTGCAGATCGGGGTTCTCGGCCCGCTTTCGGTGGCCGCCGAGGCCGGTGAGGTCCGGGTGACCGGTCGCCGGAGACGGGCGTTGTTGGCGTTGCTGGCTCTACACGCCAACCAGGTCGTCCACACCGGGCGGCTGATCGAGACCGCGTGGGGTTCGGCTGCCGCTCCGACCAGCTCCGACAGTCTCCCGAGCTACATACTCCGCCTGCGTCGGGCGCTCGGCGCGGAAATCGGCGCGCGGATCCTCACCCGCCCCGGCGGCTATACGCTCGAGCTGGCCGAGGACGAGCTGGATCTGATCCGGTTCCGAACCCTGCGGTCGGCAGCCAAGGCCAAGGCGGACTCCGGGGACTGGCCCGGCTTCCACGCCCTGGCCGAACAAGCCCTGGCACAGTGGCGTGGCGATCCGCTGGCCGACATCGTCACCGACGGTGAGATGCAGGAGGAGACGGAAGCGCTGTCGGCGGCGCACCTGGAGCTCTGGCGCGACCGGCTCGACGCCGGCCTGTTCCTGGGCAGGCACGCCGAGGTCGCCGCCGAGACGGCGCCGCTGGTCGCGCGTCATCCGATGGACGAGCGGTTCCGAGAGCAGCGGATGCTCGCGCTGTATCACACCGGCCGCAGGACCCAGGCCCTGGCCGTCTTCCGCGAGGTCCGAAGGCTGTTGGTCGACGAGGTCGGAGTCGAGCCGGGTTCCCGGCTGGCCGAGATACACGCCCGGATCCTGCGTGGGGATCCGGAGCCCTCGGAACCGCGGGCGTCCAGTCCGGCCACAGTGACCGTCGCGCATCCCGCCCCCCGGCAGCTGCCGCCCGCTCCGCTCCGCTTCACCGCACGCCACGAGCCGATCGCGGCTCTGGACCAGTGGATCGCGACTGCCGGCCGGACGGCCGGCACCGTGGCGGTCGTCAGCGGGCCGCCCGGCGTCGGGAAGACCGCTTTGGCCGTGCACTTCGCGCACACCATCGCCGACCGCTTCCCCGACGGTCAGATCTACCTGAATCTGCGGGGATTCGACCCCCTCGAACCGCCGGTGGCGGCGGCGACAGCCATGCGCGACGTACTCGTTGCTCTCGGAATGCCGTCCGGGGCGGTGCCTACCGAACCGGCCGCGCTACTGGCGTTGTACCGGAGCCGGCTCAGCGGCGGCCGGATGCTTCTGGTGTTGGACAACGCCCGGGACGCGGCCCAAGTCCGGTCTCTGATACCGGCCGGTCCCGGCAGCATCGTCGTGGTGACCAGCCGGGACCGGCTGTTCGGACTGATCGCGGTGGACGGTGGAGTGGCGCTGCCGCTGGATGCGCTGACACCCGCGGAATCGGCGCAGCTGCTGGCCGGGCGGCTGGGCGCGACCACGGTGCGAGAGCACAGGGCCGCGGCGGAGGAGATGGCTCAGCTGTGCTCGCACCTCCCGCTGGCCTTGACCATCGCGGCTGCTCGTGCTGCCGCGCACCCCACGATCCCGCTGGCGAACTGGGTGAGCGAGCTCCGCCGGGCCGACAGACGTCTGGACATGCTCACCACCGGCGACCGTGACTCCAACGTCCGTACCGTGTTCTCCTCGTCGTACCATGCGCTCAGTACGTCTGCGGGCACTGTGTTCCGGTTCCTGAGCCTGCACCCCGGACCGGAGATCGGCGCTGCCGCGGCCCGCGCGCTGACCGGGCTGCCGGACCGCGAGGCCCGTGGCGCACTGGACGAACTGACCCGGGCGAGCCTTGTGGCCGAGACGGTCCCGGGCCGGTTCGCGGGACACGACCTGCTGCGCGAGTACGCCGCCGAACTCGGGCAAGAGCACGATCCGGAATTCGCGCGCCGGTCCGGGATACAGCGACTGCTGGACTACTACCTCCACAGCGCACATGCCGTGCTGACCCCGTCCTATGCGCAGCGGCTCGCGCTCGAGCTGGCGGCTCCGGTCCCCGGCGCGCACCCCGAGCAGTTCCTCGACCGTCAGCAGGGCCGCGCCTGGCGCGACACCGAGTCCCGGGCATTGATCGCCGCGGTCCCGCTGGCGGCCCGAGCCGGCCTGGACCGGCACGCCTGGCAGCTGGCCACCGTGCTGGCCGGCCACTTGGGCTTCGTCGGCCTGCGGCAGGAACAGATGGACGTGGCCGCGGCCGGTCTGGCCGCGGCCTCCCTGGACGGGGATCCGGTCGGGCTCGGGCTCAGCCATATGCACGTCGCCGAGGCGCACGCCGCGCAGGGGCAGGACGTCGAAGCGCTCGAGCACCTCGACAAGGCCCTGGAGTACTTCGTCGATCTGGGTGAGGCATCCTGGCAGGGCATGGTCCTGCTGTACGTCAGCCAGGCCTGTGAACGGCGCGCGGACTTCACGGCGGCACTTGATGCCGCTCAGCGGGCCTCAGTGCTCCTGGCAAGCGTCGACGATCCGGACGGGCAGGCTCAGGCGTTGAACAACGCCGGGCATTATCACACCGAGCTGGGCCGCCCCGACCTGGGGCTGGAGCACGCGGAACGGGCCCTGGCACTGACTCGGGAGGTCGGTAACCGATTCGCCGAGTTCGCCGTGCTCGACACGCTGATCGTGGCCCACGATCGGCTGGGCGATCCGAAGTCCGCCGTCGCCTGCGGCCGGAAAGCCGCGCAGATCGCCGACCAGCTCGGCCCGACACCGCATCTCGCCGTGGTTCTGGACCACCTCGCTCAGGCTCATTGGAACGGAGGCGACACCGCCGAGGCCCGCACTGCCTGGCAGTCGGCGCTGGCGATCATGGAGGAGCATCAGGACCCGAAGGCGGACGAGCTGCGCAGACGCCTGTCCGGTCTGCGTGAGCCGACCGGAGGGCTGGACGGAGGTGGACGGGAATCGAACCCGCCGGACGGGGATTCCCCGTCCCACCCGCTTTGAAGGCGGGGAGGCCCACCAGGATCCTGGACACCTCCGCCGAGGATCATACGCTGACGGATCACCGTTGACGGGGTCGACGTGAGAGTTCTACATTGCAGAGCGTGCTGGAGGAGATCACGTACAGCGAGTCGGATGAAGTAGCCGGAGTCCGCCTGACCCAGTTCGCCCGTGGTGGAGGCTGTGCTTGCAAGATCCCGGCGGGGGAACTGGAATCGATCCTCGGCGCGGTGGGCGCGACGGCGTTCACGGGTGACCACGAACTCATCGTCGGACTCGATCACGGCGACGACGCGGCGGTCGTCCGGTTGGCCGGTGATACCGCGCTGGTGGTCACCACAGACTTCTTCACACCGGTGGTCGACGACGCCTATGACTGGGGCCGGATCGCCGCGGCCAACGCACTGTCCGATGTGTACGCGATGGGCGGCACCCCGGTCGTCGCGGTCAACATACTGTCCTGGCCCCGGGATCTGCTCCCGATGGAACTGGTCGCCGAGGTCCTGCGCGGCGGCTTCGACGTCACTCGCGCCGCGGCCTGTCACCTGGCCGGCGGCCACAGCGTCGACGATGCCGAACCGAAGTACGGGCTCGCGGTCACCGGAGTGGTGCAGGCCGATCGGCTGCTGCGCAACGATGCCGGTCGTCCCGGCACGCCGCTGTCTTTGACCAAGCCCCTGGGCATCGGCGTGCTCAATACCAGGCACAAGGCGACCGGCGAACGGTTCCCGCAGGCTGTCGCCACCATGACCGAACTCAACCGGGACGCCTCCCAGGCGGCGCTCGCCGCCGGTGCGCGGTGCGCGACCGACGTCACCGGCTTCGGATTCCTGGGACACCTGTACAAGCTTGCGCGGGCAAGCGGCGTCACAGCGGTCGTGGATCCCGCTGCCGTCCCCTATCTGGACGGTGCCAGGGAAGCTGCCCGCGACGGCTACGTGAGCGGCGGCACGCGCCGTAACCTCGATTGGGTCTCCCCGAACGTCGAATGGGGTTCCGGGGTCGATGAACTGGAGCGGCTGCTGCTTGCCGATGCGCAGACCTCCGGCGGCCTGCTTGTCGCCGGGCTCGTTCCAGGGGCCCCCGTCGTGGGAGAACTGGTCGAACAGCGCGAGCATGCAGTCGTCGTGGCCTGAGCCCGGTCCCGGGGACGCCGATCCCGTAGCCGATGCCCGCGGCAAGGTGCCGATGGCCGGGGCGCTCGGCGAGTCCGATCCGCGCCGGTCAGTCCCGCGTACGGACACCCTCCTGGCAGATCCGCGCTTGAAGCATGCAGCGGCGACACTGGGGCCGCAGGCGGTGAAGCTGGCAGTGCGTTCGGCCCAGCAACAGGTCAGAACCGGTCTGGCGGCCCCGGCCGACGCCGCGGACCTGGCGCTGGCCCTGCTTGCGACCGCACCGGTCACACTGCGGCCCGTGGTCAACGCGACCGGCGTGGTGCTGCACACCAATCTCGGACGGGCGCCGCTGTCGGCGGCGGCGGTCGAGGCGATGAGCCGCGCCGCGGGATATGTCGACGTGGAGTTCGACCTCGAAGCAGGCGGACGGGCCGGGCGCGGCCGGACGGTGAAGGCCGCGTTGCTGGCCGCGGTGCCCGCCGCCGAGGACGTCCACATCGTCAACAACGGCGCCGCCGCGCTCGTGCTGGCGGCCTGTGCTCTGGCCGGTGGTCGCGAGATCGTCGTCAGCCGGGGCGAGCTGGTGGAGATCGGCGACGGTTTCCGTATCCCGGACCTGCTGACCGCCGCCGGCGCCGTCCTGCGGGAAGTCGGCACGACCAACAGGACCCATCTGCGTGACTATGCCGAGGCGATCGGACCGGCCACGGGGTTCATCTTGAAGATCCATCCCTCCAACTTCCGGATCGAGGGCTTCACCAGCTCGGTGCCGGTCGCCGAGTTGTCCGGCCTCGGAGTCCCGGTGGTCGCGGACATCGGTTCCGGACTGCTCGGGCCGCACCCTCTCCTGCCCACCGAGCCTGATGCCGGGACCTGGCTGTCACAAGGTGCTGATGTGGTCACCGCCAGCTGCGACAAGCTGCTCGGCGGTCCTCAGGCCGGCCTGATCCTGGGGAGCGGGGAGAGGGTGGCGGAAATGCGCCGTCATCCGATGGCGCGGGCGCTGCGGGTGGGCAAGACCACGCTGGCGGCGCTGCAGGCCACGGTCGGTGGTCATGAGACGCCGGTCGAGGCGGCGTTGACGGCTGATCGCGAGGTGTTGAGGGTTCGGGCGGACGCCATGTCGACGGCATTGACCTCCTCCGGGGTCCAGGCTGAGACGGTTGCCAGTGCTGGGGCCGTCGGCGGTGGCTCGGCGCCGGGTGTGACTCTGCCGGGCTGGGCCGTGCGGGTACCGGAGCAGTTCGCAGAGCCGCTGCGGATCGGGGAGCCTTCGATCGTCGGCCGCGTCGAGCACGGCTTCTGCCTGCTGGACCTGCGGTGTGTTCCGGCCGCGCTGGACGAGCAGGTGTGCGCGGCGGTGCTCGCGGCCGGTCGGCGAGCCGCCGGCCGCCCGGGCCGTCGGCCGCCGGAACTGACGGCGGCATCGTGTACGTGATCGCGACCGCCGGCCATGTCGACCACGGGAAGTCCCTGCTGGTCCGGGCTCTGACGGGGATGGAGCCGGATCGGTGGGCGGAAGAACGCCGCCGTGGGATGACCATCGATCTGGGCTTCGCCTGGACTGCCTTGTCCGACGATCGCACGGTGGCGTTCGTGGACGTGCCCGGCCATCAGCGGTTCGTGTCGAACATGCTGGCCGGCGTCGGTCCGGTGCCGGCGGTGATGCTGGTGGTGGCCGCCGACGAGGGCTGGCGGCGGCAGACAGGGGAACATCTGGCCGCGCTCCATGCCCTGGACGTCCGGCACGGCGTTCTGGTGATCACCCGTACTGATCTGGCGGATCCAGAGCCGGCCATCCGGCAGGCGCACGAACAATTGGTCTCCACGTCGCTGGCCGGAATGGAGACGGTCGCGGTCAGCGCGGCCACCGGAGCGGGGATCAAGCAGCTGCGGGAGGCATTGGGACGGCTGGTGGCGGCGTTGCCCGAGCCGGCGGCGAACGCCCCGACGCGGCTGTGGGTCGATCGGGTCTTCACCGTCCGCGGCACCGGGACGGTCGTCACCGGCACGCTGGGCTCGGGGCGGATCGCCAGAGGCGACGAGCTGGTGCTGATGCCTGCCGGTACCCCAGTGCAGGTCAGAGGGCTGCAGAGCCTGAAGGCGGAGGTGGCGGCGGCGACAGCGACGGCCAGAGTGGCTCTCAGCCTGCGCGGGGTGGCCGTCGAGGAGATCCGGCGCGGCGAGGCGTTGACCGGACCGGGGCAGTGGACAGCCGTCTCCACCGTCGACGTCCGGCTGGTCCGGCCGGCCGATCGCCTGGCTGCGCGCCAGGTCATGCACCTCGGATCGGCGAACGTGCCGTGCCAGGTGCGCAGGCTCGGCGCCGACACCGCGCGGATCACGTTGGCCACACCACTGCCGATCCATATCGGTGAGCACGCGTTGCTCCGGGATCCGGGTCTGCAACGCATCGTCTCCGGAGTCGTGATCCTCGACCCCGATCCGCCGGCGCTCAACCGCCGTGGCTCCTCAGTTGCTCGGGCGCAGCAGTTGGCGGAGCTCAGCGGGGACGCCGACCCCGCGGCCGAGATCCGCCGGCGAGGCAGTGCTCGCCGTAGCCGGCTCGTCGCACTCGGAATCCTCGCCGCGGACGGGGACCCCCCGGCGTCGGCGGTTGTGTCAGGAGACTGGCTCGTCGATGCGGCGGAGTGGCGCGCCTGGGCCGACGGCCTGGCCGTCGCGGTGGACTCCTGGGCCGCGAACCATCCGGCGGACCAGGGGCTGCCCCGGGAAGCCGCGATGCGTCAGACAGGAGTTCCCGACGCCGCCTTGGTGACGGAACTGGTCCGCGCCGACCCGACACTGATCCTGGACGGTCGGGGAATCCACCGCCGAGGCCGGTCGCTGCTGAACGGCGCGGTCGAGCAGGCGGTGCGGGTACTGGAGCGGCGTTTGGCGGAGTCAGAGTTCGCCGCACCGGAGGCCGCCGAACTCCTCGAGCTCGGGCTGACCGACCGCGGGTTGGCACTGGCGGTGGGAGAGGGCCGGCTGATCCGTGTCACCGACGGAATCTTCTTGCGCCCCGGCGCAGTCGAGGAGGCGCTTCGGCGGGTACGTCTGCTTGCGCAGCCGTTCACGCTGAGTGAAGGACGGATCGCTCTGGGTACGACTCGGCGTGTCGCGGTCCCGCTGTTCGAGCTGATGGACGATCGTGGGCTCACGCGCCGGGCTGATGACGGCCGACGGGAGATCTGCCGACCGGTGGAGGGCCCGGGAGGTTGACGCCTGGGGAGGTTCAGAGGTGCTCCGGGTGGGACTCGAACCCACACTGAATGGTGTTTGAGACCATCTTCTCTGCCGATTGGAATACCGGAGCGTCAGCCAAGTGATAAGCGAGTCCACACCTCTGTGGACGACTGCAATCACCCGCGTCACAGCATACCGGACCGGGAACAGCCCCCCACAACCGCCTTCCACGCAGGTAGGCTCGTAGCGAACAGACCACCGGCACCGCCGCCCAGTGAGGACCCCATGACCACCGAGTCCACCCCCGCCCGCCGAGTGATCATCGCCGAGGACGAGGCGCTGATCCGCCTGGACCTGAAGGAGATGCTCCAGGAAGAGGGGTACGAGGTCGTCGCCGAGGCCTCCGACGGGGCGGCCGCCGTGCGCCTGGCCGAGGAGTACCGGCCGGACCTGTGCATCTTCGATGTGAAGATGCCGGTGCTGGACGGGATCACCGCCGCCGAGCAGGTGATCGAGGCGCGGATCGCGCCGGTGCTGATCCTCACCGCCTTCTCCCAGCGCGAGCTGGTCGAGCGGGCGGCCGAGGCCGGCGTGATGAACTACCTGGTCAAGCCGTTCACCAAGGACAAGCTGGTGCCCGCGATCGAGATCGCGGTGTCCCGGCACACCCAGCTGACCGCGCTGGAGGGCGAGGTCGCCGACCTCGGCTCGCGGCTGGAGACGCGCAAGCTGGTGGACCGGGCCAAGGGCATCCTGCAGACCGCGCACGGCATGACCGAGCCCGAGGCCTTCCGCTGGATCCAGAAGACCTCGATGGACCGCCGGATGACGATGAAGGAAGTGGCCGAGGTGGTCATCTCCGGCTCCACCGCCGTCGGCTCGCCGGCTGCCGGGGCGAGCCCGGCCAAGGCGGAGTGAGCCGCTCGCGGGGGGGGGAGATAACGATCTTGTGATCTGACCGGTGCCAGTGACGGGCGTCACAGCGCCGGTCATCGATTTTCCGGGCGCCGGACGCCTTCCGTTCATTGTTCGCCGCGCCGGGATCCGTAACCTGCCGGGGTGCCGAGCGCGTATTACCAGAGTCCGGGTGACCCCGCCGTGTGACGTCCGCGAAGATCAACGACCCTCAAATCCGGGCCCTGCCGAGAGGCATGCCACTTACGGGCATTTGGCTCTGGTAATGGCCCGGGACCGGTTGGTAACGAGAGCATCACGCGATCTCCGACCCCCTCCCCACGCGTGACGTTCGGCACTAGCCTTCCCATCACCCATGTGGTGACCGCGTGAATTCGGACGAGTACCACTGCCTATCGGCACCGATGCCCGTCCGACGATCAGGGAGGATCTTCAAAGTGCGGACCATCAACCGAGTGCGGGCTGGCGCTGTCATCGTCGCCGGCGTGCTCGCGCTTTCGGCTTGTGCGGGGAGCTCGTCGAAGTCCGGAGGGGGCTCCTCGTCGAGCTCGACCGGCGCCGGCAGCAGCAGCTCCACGTCAGCGGCCAATAACAGCAAGCCCACGCTGGAGATCGGCGTGCAGGGCCCGCTCTCGGGCTCCAACCAGGCTCTGGGCCTGAACATCGACTGGGGCGTCAAGCTCGCCATCCAGGAGGCGAACGCCAAGGGCGACCTGCCGTTCAACCTGTCGATCAAGGAGTCCGACGACCAGGGCGACCAGTCGCACGGCGCGACCGCCGCGCAGCTGCTGATCCAGGACTCGAAGGTGCTGGGTGTCGTCGGGCCGGCCTTCTCCGGTCCCTCGGCCGCGGCCGGTTCGCTGTACTCCTCGGCCAACCTCGTGGCGATCAGCCCGTCGGCGACCAACCCCAAGCTGACCGCCTCCGGCTTCAAGACGTTCTATCGCGTCGTGGCCAACGACAACATCCAGGGTAAAGCCGCCGCCGATTACATGGTCAAGGGGCTCAAGGCCACCAACGTCTACGTGGTCGACGACAAGACGCAGTACGGCCAGGGTCTGTCCACCGCGATCGTCGCCGAGCTGAAGCAGGACGGCGCCACCGTCGAGACCGACAGCGCGCCGCAGGGCACACAGGACTATTCGCAGCTGGCTTCCAAGGTCGCCGGCTCGGGTGCCAAGGCCATGTACTACGCGGGCTACTACGCCGACGGCGGCGTGTTCGCCAAGGCGCTGAAGGCCGCCGGGTTCGGCGGCACGATGGTGTCCGGTGACGGGTCGAAGGACCCGAACTTCGTCACCACCGCGGGTAAGGATGCCGCGGAGGGCTGGCAGTTCACCTGTGCCTGTCTGGACACCGGCACCGACGCCAAGTACGCGCAGTTCGTCACGGACTACAAGAAGCTGGCCAACGCCGCCCCGGGCACCTACTCCATCGAGGGCTACGACGCGGCCAACACCATCATCAGTGTGCTGAAGAGCCTGAACACCGCGAGCCCGACCCGCCAGCAGGTGGCCGACGCGGTGGGCAAGGTGGACTACCAAGGCCTGTCCAAGGAGGTCAAGTTCACCCCCAGCGGTGACATCTCGGGTACGTCGGTCTACGCCTACAAGATCACCGGAGGCGTGATCACGCTGATCGGCGACATCTCGAAGATGCCGGGTATCGGCAGCTGACTCGGGGCTGACCGGTACCCGCACCCTCCGGCGCGGGCACCGGGCCCCGTACCCGCCTCAAGGCGCCCGGGTCGGACAGACCAGGCCCGATCGCGTCGGATCGAAGACGACCCTCCCGCGAGCCGTGGCCCGCTTGATGTTCCACAGCGGGCCACGGCTTTCGCGCTACTTCGGGCCACCCCCGCAAACCCTGACGCCTCCTGCACAGGAAGCCCTTTATGTACATCACCCAGCACTTCTGGGAGCTGCTGTTCCAAGGGATCAGACTCGGCTCCCTGTACGCCCTGATCGCCATCGGCTACACCATGGTCTACGGCGTGCTCCAGCTGATCAACTTCGCCCACAGCGAGGTGTTCATGTCCGGTGCCCTGGGCGGCGTGTTCATGCTCACCGCCCTGGTCGGCACCAACGGCGACGTCCCCAGCGGCTTCTCCGCCTTCGAGTACACCGCCCTGGCCCTGATCGCCGGCGCCGCGGTGGGCGCGGCGATCGCCTTCTCCCTGGAACAGGTCGCCTACCGGCCGCTGCGCAAACGCCACGCGCCCAAACTGGTGTACCTGATCACCGCGATCGGCGCCTCGATCTTCCTGTACAACCTGGCCGGCAAGCTGTTCGGCCGGAACAACCTGCAGGTCCCGGAGTCCTTCCACTCCGGCAAGGTGTTCGTCCTGCCGGGCACCGGCCCGGCCGGCCCGCGCACCGTGAAGACCCTCGACGTGATGATCATCGCCATCGCGGTGATCATGATGGTCCTGCTGGACCTGCTGATCAACCGCACCAAGCTCGGTGCCGGCATCCGGTCCGTGGCGCAGGACTCCGAGACCGCGCAGCTGATGGGGGTGGACGTCAGCAAGGTGATCTCGCGGACGTTCATCATCGGCGGCCTGCTGGCCGGCGTCGGCGGCGTGCTGTACGCCATGTTCCACGCGGTCAACTACACGATGGGCTTCGTCCCGGGCATCAAGGCGTTCACCGCCGCCGTGCTCGGCGGCATCGGCAACGTGCGCGGAGCCATGCTCGGCGGTCTGCTGCTGGGCATCGTGGAAACCTTCAGCCAGGGCATCTTCTCCCTGGAGTGGGTCGACGTGGTCTCCTTCGTGGTGCTGGTCGCGGTCCTGCTGATCCGGCCGACCGGCATCCTGGGCGAGCGGACGGGGAGGGCGGCGTGACGACCTCGATCGCCGAGCTGTCGGCGCAGGTCCGGCAGCTGCGCCGGAACGACGCGTGGTGGAAGAACCCGCGCTGGGGCCGGCTGCTCATCATCTTCGCCCTGTTCATGGTGCTCAGTCTGCTGACGAACCAGGTCCAGGGCTCCTCCAGCAACTACACGCTGGTCTTCAGGAACAGCTGGTTCTCCGCGCGCGGCGCCCAGTTCCTGGTCGGCTCCGTGGTGGTCTGGGTGATCGCCGAGGCCTGGCGCGCCCGGGGACTGACGCAGATCGCCTCCCAGGCGACCGCTCCGGTCCGGCGGGTCAGGAACATCGCCGCGCTGAAGAACATCTGGGTCAAGCGCGGCACGCTGCTGGCCGTGGTGGTCATCGCGATCATGCTGCCGACGATGGGCCTGTTCACCCTGCCGTACTTCCAGTCCGTGCTCTCCGACCAGGTCGGCGTGTACGTGCTGGCCGCGGTCGGGCTGAACGTGGTGGTCGGCTGGGCCGGCCTGCTGGACCTGGGGTACATCGCGTTCTTCGCGATCGGCGCGTACACCACCGCCATCTTGTCCGGCCGGCTGCCGATCGGCGCCGACGGCAACCCCGAGGCACACCCGCCGATCCACCTGAACCTGTTCTTCGCCTTCCCGATCGCGGTCCTGCTGACCATGGCCGCCGGGCTCATCCTGGGCGCCCCGACGCTCCGGCTGCGCGGGGACTACCTGGCGATCGTCACGCTCGGCTTCCACGAGATCGTGCTGAACATCGCCCGGAACAACCCGAAGAACATCACCGGCGGCGCCCTCGGCGCGACCAGCATCCCGACGTTCCGGTTCAACCTGTTCGGCATCCACTACGACTGGAACACCAGCGATTCCAAACCGTACTGGTATCTGGCGATCGGGCTGATCATCGTCGTGGTCTTCGCCTTCCGGCGGCTGGAACACTCCAAGGTCGGCCGGACCTGGACCGCGATCCGCGAGGACGAGGTGGCCGCGGCCGCCTCGGGCGTGCCGACGGTGAAGTACAAGCTGATGGCCTTCGCGATCGGCGCCTCCACCTCCGGCTTCGCCGGCGTGCTGGCGACCGCGAAGATCACCGCGATCACCCCGGACAACTTCCCGCTGCCGTTGTCCATCTACATCCTGGCCTACGTCATCTTCGGCGGCATGGGCTCGCTGACCGGCGTGATCGTCGGCGCCTCGCTGATGACCTTCCTGCCGTACTTCCTGCAGGGCCCGCCCTCGTGGTTCAACGGCGGGCACCCGGTGGTGGACCCCAAGGACATCCCGATGTGGGTCGGCGCGGTGCTGCTGGTCATGATGATCTTCCGGCCGCAGGGTCTGATCCCGTCCAAACGGCGGGCCCAGGAGCTGGCGCAGGCCGAGCACGGCGTCGGCGACGCCGACGCGATGACCGAGACGGCGGAAGGAGTGGCGCCGTGAGTACGAGCACTGCGACGGTGCCCGAGGCGCGCACCGGCGACCAGGCGCGCCCGATCCTGCGGGCCGAGGGCGTCACGCTCCGGTTCGGCGGGCTGACCAGCCTGGACCATGTGGGCCTGACCCTGCACCAGCGCGAGATCCTGGCGGTCATCGGGCCCAACGGCGCGGGCAAGACCTCGCTGTTCAACAGCCTGACCGGGGTCTACCTGCCGCAGGAGGGCGCGATCGAGTTCCTGCCCGAGGGCGGCGCACCGGTCCCGCTGGTGCACAACTCCGGGCTGTTGAACCGGCGCGCCAGCCGCAAGCCGCACCTGGTGAACCGCGTGGGCATCTCGCGCACGTTCCAGAACATCCGGCTGTTCAACGCCCTGACGGTCCTGGAGAACGTCCAGATCGCCGCCGAGACGCGCAGCTCCTCGGGCCCGATCGGCGTCATGCTGGGCCTGCCGCGCAACCGCCGCAACGAGCGCGCGGCGCGCCAGCACTCCCGCGAGATGCTGGAGTTCGTGGAGCTGCACGGCAAGGAGAGCGACATCGCCGGCTCGCTGTCCTACGGCGACCAGCGGCGGCTGGAGATCGCCCGGGCGCTGGCCAGCGACCCGCAGGTGCTCCTGCTGGACGAGCCGGCGGCCGGCACCAACCCCTCGGAGAAGCTGGGGCTGGCGCAGCTGATCACCCGCATCAACACCGAGCTCGGCATCAGCATCCTGCTGATCGAGCACGACATGCGCCTGGTGATGTCGGTCGCGCACCGGATCACGGTCCTGAACTTCGGGAAGGTGATCGCTTCCGGCTCGCCGTCGCAGGTGCAGCAGAACCCGGCGGTCATCGAGGCCTACCTCGGCAGCGAGGCGGCGGAGGAGGCGGCGGCGGCGGCTGAGGCCGACACTGAGGCCGCGCCCGATGTCCAGCCTGACGCCGAGCTGGCGGCAGCGACCGGTACCGAGCCGGCGGCCGAGGCCGACGTCAAGCCGGCGGTCGAGCCCGATGCCGTGCCCGACGCCGTGCCCGATGTCCAGCCCGACGCCGAGCCGGCGGCCGCGACTGGTACCGAGCCCGCGACCGGTACCGAGCCCGATGCCGAGCCAGACGCCGAGCCGGCGGCCGCGACCGGCGGTCAGGTCATCGAGGCCGACGCCGTCGAGCCGATGACCGACGCCGACGAGGAAGGGCCTGCGGAGGAGGAGTCCTCGGAGGAATCCTCGGAGGCTTCGTCGGAGGGCCAGGCCGCCGAGGAGCAGGCTGCCGAGTCCGGTACCGAGGAGTCCTCGGCCGCCGCGTCCGAGGCCGAGGAGCAGGCTTCCTCGGCCACGGAGACCGCGGAGGCGGAGGCCGCCGGCACCGACCCCGGAGCCGGGTCCGAACCAGGGTCCGGATCCCAGGCATCCCCGGCCCGCGACACCAACGAGGAGGGGTCCGCGTGAGCGACCAGGCGACCACCATCCCCGGTCCGCGCACCGAGCCGTCCTCCGCCGAAGGCGCGCCGCTGTTGGAGCTGCGTTCGGTCGAGGTCGCCTACGGCGGCATCGTGGCCCTGAAGGGCATCGACCTGGAGGTCCGCCAGGGAGAGATCGTGGCCCTGCTCGGCGCCAACGGCGCCGGCAAGACCACGACCCTGCGCACCATCTCCGGGCTGCTCAAGCCGCGCTCCGGCGAGGTCCTGTACGCCGGGGAGGCCCTGACGGGCATCCCCGCGCACAAGATCGTCCAGCTGGGCATCGGGCACTCCCCGGAAGGCCGCCGCATCTTCTCCCGGATGACCGTCCTGGAGAACCTGCAGATGGGCGCCTACCGCTTCAAGTCGGTGGCGCAGGCGGACCTGGACCAGGTCTTCGAGCTCTTCCCGCGGCTGCACGAGCGCCGCACGCAGCTCGGCGGCAACCTCTCCGGCGGCGAGCAGCAGATGCTCGCCATCGGCCGGGCCATGATGGGCAAGCCCTCGCTGCTGCTGCTCGACGAGCCCTCGATGGGTCTGGCGCCGCTGATCGTGGCCCAGATCTTCGAGATCATCGAGCGCATCAACGGCCTGGGCACCACCATCCTGCTGGTCGAGCAGAACGCGGCCCAGGCGCTGAAGCTGGCGGACCGGGGCTACGTCCTGGAGACCGGCGAGGTCAGGATGAGCGCCCCGGCCTCGGAGCTGCTGAACGACCCGCGCGTGCGCGAGGCCTACCTCGGCGAGGTCGCGGAGTCGTAGGTGAAGGACCTGTAGGACCTGTAGGACCCGCGATAGCGGTCGGCGGCCGTGGTGCTCGCGCCTTTCGAGGCGTGAGGGCTACGGCCGCCGACGTGTTTCTGTGTATCTATATCCGTTGGTCTGTTTCTGTTCGTCTGCCCGGCTAGCCCAAGCGATCCAGCGCCGCCCGCAGGAACGCGTCGCGCCGTTCCTCGAGCGTCGCCCGATCGAGGTCCGGCCGTCCCTGGTCCTGGATGGCCGGCTCGAACTCGGCCATCGTCGGCGGCGTGCTCAACGCGGCGACGACGTCCCAGTACGCCAGGTCCTCGACCCGCTCCCGTCCGCTGGCCGCCAGATAGCCGGACAGCACCGCCTCGGCGTACTCCGCGCCGAACAGCAGCGCCGCGTCCATCCGGATCGAGGCGACGTCCAGTCCCGGGTCCCCGATGCCGGCGCAGTCCCAGTCCACGAACCCGCTCAGCCGCGGGCCCACCCACATGGTGTTGCCGAGCCAGAGATCGCCGTGGACCAGGCCGGGCTCGCGCTCGGGAACCGGACGCTCCGCGATCGCCGCCTCCGCCGCCAGCAGCAGGCTGCTCGCCCCCTGCCGCCGCCGCGCGCCCTCGAAGTCCACCCCCTCGATCGGCCGGACCCGGCGCGGCATCCCGTCGAGCGCGCCGAGCGGCACGCCGCGCAGCGTGACCGCGGCCCGGCCGTACTCGATGAGCAGTTCCGGCGTCGGCTCCTCGGGAATCCGGCTGCTGCCCTCGACCACGGTGCTCAACAGCGCCAGCGCCCCGGCGTCGGCACCGCTCGGGTCGTACGCGATCAGCCGCGAGGTCGGCACGCCGTGCTGTTCGGCGATCTCCAGCAGCCGCGCCTCGACCCCGAACCCGGTCCGCTGCTCCTCGTCGTCCGGGTCGCCGACCCGCAGCACGACCGAGCGCCCGTCGTCCAGCCGCAGCATCCACGGGTTCGAGCCCTCCCGCAGCCCGGCGGCGCCGGCCAAGGTCGCCCGCGAGTGGCCCGGTAGCGTCAGCCGCCCCAGGACCCAGGTGATTACCGGCTCGACGATGTCAGTCATGGTGGTGACCTTACGCACCGGCGCACCCGAAGCCCTACAAGAACGGCCACACCCGCACCGGCAAAGGCGCCCGCACCGTCGGTCCGCCCTCGCCGTCGGCGAACGTGAACCCGTTCACCGTCGCCTCGCGCGGCACGTCGTAGTAGATGTCGAACTCGTAGCGGTCGTGCGTGCCGACGATCTCCGACAGCCCGCACGTCAGGCGCAGCGGCTGCACGATGATCTTGCCGCTGGTGTACGGGCTCTGCGACGGCAGCACGATCTCCTTCGGCCGCAGCGTCTCGTTCACCGGGTCCGGCGCCAGCGTGGGCCCGGACGCGGAAGGGGGCGCGGTCTTCGCGGATCCCGAGGCGGTCTTGGATGAGGCGGCGTCGGCCGAGGCGGGCCAGGCCGCGGCGGCGACAGCGGCGGCCAGCAGGGCGCCTGCCAGCAATCCGCCGAGCGCGACCACGGTGTCGCGGCGTGCGGGTCGAAACGTCACGCTACCTGGATACGCCGCGCTGCGAGCCTTTGTACAGCCCTGAGAACCTTAGGCGCTGCGAACCCTAGGCGCTGCGAACCCTAGGCGCTGCGAACCCTGGGCACTGCGAACATCAGATGCCGCAAGCCTGGTAGAGCATCGCCGTCACCAGACCCGGCCGCAGTTCGGCGATGAACGTCTGCGCCGCGGCCGCGCTGCCGCCGCTCGGCAGCCCGGTCGCGTGCGCGGTGAACTCGACCTCCATCTGCGTGCTCCACCTCGGCGGGTTGTCGCAGTTCTCGACGTGCCAGTGCGTGGCGATGCGCGCCGTCAGTCCGGGATTCACCGCCACCGGAAGCGCCTCGCCGGTGACAGTGACCCCCGAGCTGGAGACGGTCGCCTTGTCCACACTCCACGCCGTCGTCCCGGCCGACTCCAGGGTGAAGGTCAGATCGAATCCTTCCGGATCGCTGGGCGCGCCGATCGGCTGTGTCGTGTCGATCGCGGAGGCGGAGATCTGGGCATCGGGGCTGGTGCACTGCGCGGCCCGCTGACGCATGTAGTTGTCCCAGATCGAGGAGGTGAGGGGATAGGCGTAGTCGTGCCCGGTATCGGGATTCTGCGGAGTGCTGATGTTGTAGCGAACCGTGATCGGCAGTACAGGCAGAAACCCATATGTGTCGCACGCATAGGGAAGCGTCACCGGTACCGACACTGTGGTCCCCGCGCCGAGGTCCTCCGCCGGCCACATAGAGGCCGACCCCAGGCGTGTCCCCACCGCATCCCACAGCTCAGCGCTGACCACCTCCAGCCGCGTCGCGGCGCTGTTGGTCAGCGACAGGGCCAGCACCGCGTGGTCGGCGCCGTACTCGGTCTCCAGGGTGGTGGTGCGGAGTCGGACCTTGTAGAGGTCGATGTTCACCTGTGAGGGCGCGGGGATCGGCCGCGGGGAGGCTTCCCGCCGCCCGGACGTCGGCCAGACGGCCAGCGCGAAGACGGCCGCCACAGCGCACACCCCGGCGAGGCGGATGGCGCGGGGGAGCCGCCTGAGGCGGGCCATGACGCTGCCGCGCCAGTCCTCGCCGCTGCGGATCGTCTCCCGGTCGCTGGTGGCCGCGTTCGGTCCCTCGCCGGGCAGGGGCTCGTCGTCGACGAGTTCGACGACGAGGTCGAGCTCGTCGGGGTCCGGCTCCCCGGGCGAGTCCGCGTCGGAGGCGCCGTCACCTCCGGAGTCGCCCCAGACGGATCCCATGGCCGCATTGTCCGTCCGGGGTGGACCCTGCGCTAGAGGATCAGCGGTCCGTTATGCGCGCACCGCCCGCGCCGCTCGGAACTCGGAGTCCTATTCCTTCACCAGACAGGTGATGCGGCTGGTGCAGACCCGCCGCCCGGCCTCGTCGGCGACCACGATCTCGCTGACCACCAGCGTGCGTCCGACGTGCAGCGTCCGGCAGGTCCCGGTGACCAGACCCTCCTTGGCCGCGCGGTGGTGGGTGGCGTTGATGTCCACCCCGACCACCTGCTTGTCCGAGCCGGCGTGCAGCGCGGCCATCAGCGAGCCCAGGGTCTCGGCCAGCACCACCGAGGCGCCGCCGTGCAGCAGGCCGTAGACCTGGGTGTTGCCGGCGACCGGCATGGTGGCGACGATCTCCTCCTTGGTCGCGGAGGTGATGACGATGTCCATCCGCTCGGTCAGGTGGCCGGCGCCGATCTCGTTGAACATCGCGGCGAGCTGGTCGGCCTCGGACACCTGGTTGTTCTGGTCTATCGACATCGCGGGCCTTCCTCGGGGCGGGAGTGCGCAGTGCTGCGGAAAACTACACCACATTAACTGCAACGTGTTACAGGCAGCCTAACCACCGCCGAGTTGCCCCGGCCTGTCGGTCCCTCGTCCTAGGATTCATCCCGTGAGCCCCGCCAAGAAGACCTCCGAGTCCACCGCAAGCCGCCCCGTCCTGCTCCTGCTGGACGGCCACTCCCTGGCGTACCGGGCGTACTACGCGCTGAAGGAGGCGGACCTGCGCACCACGACCGGTCAGCCCACCGGCGCGGTGCAGGGGTTCACGTCCATGCTGATCAACACGCTGCGCGACGAGCGGCCGACGCACGTCGCCGTCGCCTTCGACGTGTCGCGGCAGACCTTCCGGACCGAGAAGTTCCCGGAGTACAAGGCCAACCGCTCGGCCTCGCCGGACGACTTCAAGAGCCAGGTCGGGCTGATCGACGAGCTGCTGGCGGGCCTGGGCATCACGGTCATCCGCAAGGAGGGCTTCGAGGCCGACGACGTCATCGCGACCCTGACCACGCAGGCCGCCGCCGACGGCTACGAGGTCCGCATCCTCACCGGCGACCGCGACTCGCTCCAGCTGGTCACCGAGAACGTGACCGTGCTCTATCCCAAGCGCGGCGTGTCCGACCTGTCGCGCTTCACCCCGGCCGCGGTCGAGGAGAAGTACGAGCTGACCCCGCAGCAGTACCCCGACTTCGCCGCCCTGCGCGGCGACCCCTCGGACAACCTGCCGAACATCCCCGGCGTGGGGGAGAAGACCGCCGCGAAGTGGATCCGCGAGTTCGGTTCGCTGACCGAGCTGATCGAGCGCGCCGACGAGGTGAAGGGCAAGGCCGGGGAGACCCTGCGGGCGCATCTGGAGCAGGTGCGGCTCAACCGCGAGCTGACCGAGCTGATCAAGGACGTGCCGCTGCCGGCCGGTCCGCCGGACCTGGCGTGGGCCTCCGAGGGCAATCCGGAGGCGGTGTATCAGCTCTTCGACACCCTGGAGTTCTCCCGCTCCATGCGCGACCGCGTGGCGCCGCTGCTGGCCTCCGACGCCGACGACAGCCCGGTGGGCGAGGCGGTGGCGCTGCAGGGGCAGGTGCTGGAGGTCGGGCAGCTGGCCGACTGGCTGGCCGCGAACGCCACCGGTGAGGGCGCGACCGGCGTCTCGGTGCACGGAAGCTGGGGGCGCGGGACCGGGGACGTCAGCGGCCTGGCTTTCGCCACCGCCGACGGCACCGCGGCGTACGTCGACGCCACGCAGCTCGACCCGGCGGACGAGACCGCGCTGGCGGCGTGGCTGGCCGACCCGGCGCGCCAGAAGATCCTGCACGACGCCAAGGGCCCGTCCCTGGCGCTGGCCGCCCGCGGCTTCACCCTGGCCGGCGTGGCCGCCGACACCGCGCTGGAGGCCTACCTCGCGCAGTCCGGCCGCCGCTCCTTCGACCTGGAGCCGCTCGCCGAGGAGGTGCTGGGCCGCCGCCTGTCGCCGGCCGGCGCGGACGAGAACCAGGGCACGCTGTTCGCCGACGAGGACGCCGAGGCCGAGCGCCAGATGGCCGCCGCGCACGCCGTGCTGGACCTGGCCGACGCGCTGCGCGGCAAGCTCGCCGAGACCGGCGCCGAGCAGCTGCTCACCGACATCGAGCTGCCGCTGGTCGGGGTGCTGGCCGAGATGGAGCAGGTCGGCATCGCCATCGACGAGCGGCTGTTCCAGGACCTGGAGAAGGGCTTCTCCGGCGAGGCGGCCAAGGAGGTCGACGCCGCCCGCGCCGAGGCGGGCGTGGAGACCCTGAACCTGGGCTCGCCCAAGCAGCTGCAGGAAGTGCTCTTCGAGAACCTGGGCATGCCCAAGACCAAGAAGATCAAGACCGGCTACACCACCGACGCCGACTCCCTGGCCTGGCTCCAGGCCCAGACCCAGCACCCGTTCCTGGACCACCTGCTCCGCTGGCGCGAGGTGAACCGGCTCAAGACCGTGGTCGAGGGCCTGTCCAAGTCGGTCTCGCCGGACACCCGCATCCACACCACCTACAACCAGATGATCGCCGCGACCGGCCGGCTGTCCTCGGTGGACCCCAACCTGCAGAACATCCCCATCCGCACCCTGGAGGGGCAGCAGATCCGCAAGGCCTTCATCGCCGGTCCCGGCTATGAGTCCCTGATGACCGCGGACTACAGCCAGATCGAGATGCGCATCATGGCCCACCTCTCCGAGGACGCGGGCCTGATCGAGGCCTTCACCTCCGGCGAGGACCTGCACAACACCGTCGCGGCCAAGGTCTTCGACGTCGAGGCCACCGCCGTCGAGCCCGAGCACCGCCGCCGCATCAAGGCGATGAGCTACGGCCTGGCCTACGGCCTGTCCGCCTTCGGCCTGTCCCAGCAGCTCGGCATCGAGACCGGCGAGGCGGCCAAGATGATGGAGGACTACTTCCAGCGCTTCGGCGGCGTCCGCGACTACCTCCACGACCTCGTCGTCCAAGCCCGGGCCACCGGCTACACCGAGACCATGTTCGGCCGCCGCCGCTACCTCCCCGACCTCGCCAGCGACAACCGCCAACGCCGCGAAATGGCCGAACGCATGGCCCTGAACGCCCCGATCCAGGGCTCCGCCGCCGACATCATCAAGGTGGCGATGATCCGCGTCCGCGAAGGCCTGCGCGAGCAGCAGTTGAAGTCCCGCATGCTCCTCCAGGTCCACGACGAACTCGTCCTCGAGATCGCCCCCGGCGAAGCACCCCGCGTCGAGGAACTGGTGCGGCGCGAGATGGGGTCCGCGGCCGAGCTGCGAGTGCCGCTGGACGTTTCGGTGGGGATGGCTGAGAACTGGGCGGATGCCGCGCACTAGGACGCGGCGGTAAGTGGTCGGCGGCGACCGGGTGGTTTCCAGTGGCCAGTGCGACACGGCATGCTGCCCGGGCGATTTCAGGTGGTCAGAGCTACAGCGGCATGCTGTTTCCCCGGCGGCACGCTCCTGCCTTGCCTGCTGCCAGCTCCGGAGATCGCCTCGCCTACGTGCTCTGAGTCACCGCTCCGACCGTCGGTGCGTCCTCGACTTCTAACGCCGTTGCGACCGACTCCGGTGCCGTGCGCGCCGCGAGGCACACCGTCACCGACGCGGTCGCGGTCGCCAGTGAGCACGCCGCCGCGGCCGTCACGATCGCCACGGCCGAGTTGTGCGCGAAGCCCACGATCACCGTCGTCTCCAGCACGATGCCGCCGAGCACCACCGCCGAGACCGCGTGGGAGCGGCGCGCGACGCCGTCGAGGAGCGCCAGGTTCACCAGCGCCAGCAGCGCTCCCACGCTCGCGAACACCCAGCCCTCGGCGCCCAGATCGAAGCCGCCCGGCGTCGCGTACTTCTCCCCGAACGCCACGCCGATCAGCGGATCGCCCCCCACCCCCGCGATCGCCACCCCGAGAACGCCGATCCCCCCGGTCAGCGCCAGCGACGTCAGCAGCGCACGCCGCCGCTCCCCAGGCCGCGCCAACCGCGGGTAAGCCAGCATCGCCACAAAACTCGGCGCGAAGAACGCCGCACGCGCCAACAACGCCCCGGTGTTGTACCGCCCCAAGTCCCCGCCGGTCAGGTAGCGGCTGGCCAACAGCGTGTCGAGCACCGTCAGCAGCAGGATGCCGCCGAGCCCGCCGGTCGCTCGGAGCACTTCGGACAGGTAACCGTGGTGCGCGGGCACTCCCACTCCACCCGCCGCTCGCGCCCCGACGCCCGCCGCATCGCCTGCCAGCGCTCCATCGCTCGCCAGCGCTCCTTTGCCCGCGAACGCCGCACCGCCCGCCAGCGCCGCATTGCCCGCCAGCGCCGCATTGCCTCCCAGCGCTCCTTCGCCAGCCAGCGCCGCATTGCGCGCCAACGGCGTATTACCTGCCAGCGCTCCTTCGCCAGCCAGCGCCTCGTTGCCTGCCAGCGCCCCATCGCCTCCCAGCGCCTCGTTGCCTGCCAGCCCTCTGTCGCCAGCCAGCGCCCCATTGCTAGCCGGTGTCACATCGCCAACTAGCGCCGCATCGCCCGCCGGCGCCCCGTTCCCGCCCTCCCGCAGCAGCCACCGCCCCGCCACCGCCGCGAACGCCCAAGCGGCCGTCTGCGCCGCCATCACCGCCGTCGGCGACACCTGCGCCGAAGCCGCCACCGCCCCGATCGCCAGCCGCGATCCCTGCGCTGCCAGGTACAGCACCGTCATCGTCATGAACCGCGAGGTCCCCTGCGCGATCCCCAAGTAGGACGCGAACACCGTGTTCGCCGCGAGCGACACCCCCGTCCACGCCACGCCCCCGACCGTCACCGACGGCAGCAGCGCCGCGATCGCCGGCGCCAGCGCCACGAACAGCGCGGCCACCCCGATCCCGACCGCCAGCCCCCGCCGCCGCAGCCCTCGCACCAGAGCGGCGCGCGCCGCCGGCGAGGCGTCCGCGGCCACCGCCAGCCGCCGGGCGTTGATCGCCTGCACCGCCAGGCCCGGCACCGTCCCGATCAGGAACACCGACAGCAGCGTCCCCAGCTCCGCGTAGCCGCCGGGCCCGAGCCCGCGCGAGAGCACCAGGTTGAAGCCGTACGCCAGCACGTTCCCGAGCCCGGTCCCGACCGCCACCAGCAGTCCGGCCGACGCCGTGTGTCCGCCGCCACGGCGCGGCACGCCCGCGTCCCCGTCCCCGCCCCCGTCGTCTGTGGCCCTGGCCCTGCGGAGCATCGAGGTTCCTCCGGTGCTGTGCCGCGCGTGTGTGGTGGGTGACGGGTGACCTGTCGTGTCCGCCCGACGTGCCTGTCGAGCGCCTCACGCTAGACGCCGCCGCGGCCGAAGGACAGCCGCACGGCGCCCGTCCGAGTGAAGATCCGCCCGAACGGGGTCGTCGCGCGTGTCGCGCCGGCGGGTCGCTCGTTGGATCACAGTGCGCGTAGCCATCCTGAACTGGCGTGACCCGTGGCAGCGGAGCGCCGGGGGAGCGGAGGCTTTCGCCCACGAGGTCGCCCGCGGATTCGTCGCACGCGGCGACACCGTCGACTTCCTCACCTCCCGCGAACCCGGCCAGCCGCGAAGCGAGCTGCACGAGGGCATCCGATGGCTGCGACGCGGCGGACGCTGGACGGTCTACGCGGGCGTGTTCGGCCGCCTGATCAGGGCTCGATTACGCGGGCCCGCCTACGACTTCGTGATCGACTGCCAGAACGGCATCCCGTTCTTCTCGCCCCTGGCCGTGTCCCGACGCCGCACCGGCGTGGCGATCGTCGTCCACCACGTCCACGACGAGCAGTTCGCCACCCACTTCAGCCGCCCGCTCGCCGCCCTCGGACGCTGGCTGGAGGGACCGGCGGCCCGCCAGGTCTACCGGCGCCACACAGCGGTGGCGGTCTCAGAGTCCACCATCACGGCGATGCGGACCCGCCTGCGCTGGACCGGAGCGATCGAGCTCATTCACAACGGCGTTGCCACAGAAGGCTTTCAGCGCCTGTCTCTACCTCCAGCCTTGCCACTGGCTTCGGCATCAGCTCCTCGACTGGTCGCCGTCGGCCGCCTGGTCCGGCACAAGCGCCTGGAGCACGTCCTCCACCTCGCCGACGACCTGGCGGAAACCTGGCCCGGCATCGAGATCCACATCATCGGCCGCGGTCCCGACGAGTCCCGGATCCGGGAAGCCGCATCGCGCCTGCACCACGCCGATCGCGTCCACATCCACGGCCACCTCGCCACCCAGGCCAAGAACCACCTCCTGCAATCGGCCTGGCTCCACCTGTCCGCCTCCCAAGGCGAAGGCTGGGGACTGTCGGTACTGGAGGCCGCGGCGCTCGGCGTGCCGACCGTCGCCTACGACGTCGACGGTCTGCGCGACGCCATCCGCGACGGCGTCACCGGCTGGCTCGTCCCCCCGGGGGACACGCTCGCCGACACCGTCTCCGGCGTCCTGAAGGAGCTCGACAGCGATCCGGAGAGGGCGTCGGAGGTGAAGGGGGCATGCCTGGCGTGGGCGGCCCGATTCGACTGGGAACGCACGCGCAACGCGATGGCGCAGTTGGCCGTCAGGAACTCCCGCGCCCCCGGCACACGCACGATCGAGTGAGCCCACGCGGGGTGGTAGCGCGGGAAGACGGCAAGCGTCTCCGCGACGCCGTCCCCTTCGGCCTCGCGTACCCAACGCAGGACGCGTCCGATGGAGAGCGGGAAGAGCGTGGCGCCATACCGATTGGTCGGGGGAGCGCCGCGTAATCGCTCGTATCGGCGCGCTGCCCACTCGCCGCCTAGGTAGTGCCACGGCGACGTCTCGTGGCCGCCGAGAGGGCCCAGCCAGTTGGTGAAGCACACGAACACAAGACCACCCGGCCGGGTGACGCGAAGCATCTCGCGCAGTATGCGCCGCGGATCCGCCACATGTTCGAGCACGTTGGAGGAGAAGCAGACGTCTACCGCGCCGTCCCGTACCGGCAGCGCACGAGCGTCGCCGCAGACGTCGCCGACCGGCCGCAGATCCACAGACACATACCGAGCGCCCGCAGCGCTGAAAGCCGCCGCGAAGAACCCCGGCCCGCCTCCGACGTCCAGCACCCGCAAGCCTCGGACGGCTCCGTACCGCCCCACGAGCGCCACCGAGTCGGCCGCCAGCGGTTCGTAGAAGGAAGCCGGGTCCGCCTGCTCGCACCGGCAGGCGCGCACCAGGCCCACGGTGCGCCGCACCCCGAAGTACCGCCGTCCCGCTGAATCGCCGACCACGGCAGCACTGTCGTCACCGGGCCGCCCGCGAGGGTGACGCCACGCCGCACAGCGCGGTTGCGCCACCCCTGGCGACCCTGGCGACCCTGGCCACCCGAATCCGCTACTCCTTCACCGTCACGAAGATCGCCGTCCCGGGAATGATGCGCCCCCGCAGCGGCGACCACCCGCCCCAGACCTCTGTCAGCCCGGCCGGCCACTCCGGCTCCACCACGTCCACCAGCCGCAGTCCCGCCGCCGCGATCTCGCGCACCCGGTCGCCCAGCGTCCGGTGGTGCTCCGCGTACGTCGCCAGCCCGCGCTCGTCGAACTCCACATACGGCCGCCGGTCGAAGTACGAGTCCCGCGCGGTGAGGCCGTTCTCGCCCGGGTCGTCCGGGAACGCCCACCGGATCGGGTGCGACACCGAGAACACCCATCGGCCGCCCGGCTTCAGCACGCGCGCCGCCTCGCTCATCACCGCCTGCGAGTCCGCGACGAACGGGACCGCGCCGTACGCCGAGCACACGATGTCGAACGCCTCGTCGGCGAACGGCAGCCGGGCCGCGTCCGCCTGGATCAGCGGGAGTCCCGCCACCTCCACCGTCTCCGCCGACCCGGTCGGCTCACCAGAACTGACGACCGCCCCCTGGCTCGCCCCGGCGTCGATCCGCAGCGCGTGCGCCAGCTGCCCGAACGAAAGATCGGAAGCCACCGCGTACGCCCCCTGCGCCGCCAGCCACCGCGAGCACTGCGCCGCGCCGGCGCCGACCTCCAGGACCCGCTTGCCCGCCAAGTCCGTGCCGAGCAGGTGCGCGTGCGCCTCGTCCAGGCCCTCCGGGCACCAGATGAAGCGGTCATCGCCCAGGAACGCACCGTGTTCGGCCTGGTAATCGTCCGCGTTGGCGTCCCACCAGCCCCGGTTCGCCCGGATCGTGGCGGAATCTGACAGGTGACGGCGGGCCACGCGGACCGTATCGTTATCTTCGATTCCGGGGTCACCGGGGAATTCCGGCGACTCTTCCGTCACGTCGGTCACGGTGTGGGCATCCTTTCACCAGCGGGTCGCCAGTCGATCACGCAGGTTGAGACTGTAGCGGGGGTGCCGCCCTCCGGGCCGGGTCGCGCCGTGGGACGCGTCGGCGTCCCCGGTGGGGACGGGTATCGGATTGACCACGCGTGCGTACGACCCGTATTCTGGGCGATGCGCTGCGGGCAGGTTCTGAATCTTCTTCGTCGGACACCCGATCCTCGTCGACCGTTCGGCTCTTGTGCTGGTGACGGACCTCTCCCAGCGTCGGCCTCCCCGCCCGGCGGATGCCGTCGCCCACAATGTGTCCGTATCCGGAGCCCCCTTCCCCATGACGAGCAGCACCGAGACCGCCCGAACGCCTCAGGTCGCCATCAACGACATCGGTTCGGCGGAGGAATTCCTCGCCGCGATCGACCTGACCATCAAGTACTTCAACGACGGCGACATCGTCGAAGGTGTCATCGTCAAGGTCGACCGGGATGAAGTCCTGCTCGACATCGGTTACAAGACCGAGGGTGTGATCCCGTCCAGGGAGCTCTCGATCAAGCACGACGTCGACCCCAACGAGGTCGTCGCCGTGGGCGACCACATCGAGGCCCTCGTCCTCCAGAAGGAGGACAAGGAAGGCCGCCTGATCCTGTCCAAGAAGCGCGCGCAGTACGAGCGCGCCTGGGGCACGATCGAGGAGATCAAGGAGAAGGACGGCATCGTCACCGGTACCGTCATCGAGGTCGTCAAGGGTGGTCTCATCCTGGACATCGGTCTCCGTGGCTTCCTGCCGGCCTCCCTGGTCGAGATGCGCCGCGTGCGCGACCTGCAGCCGTACGTCGGCAAGGAGCTCGAGGCCAAGATCATCGAGCTGGACAAGAACCGCAACAACGTGGTCCTGTCCCGCCGCGCCTGGCTCGAGCAGACCCAGTCCGAGGTCCGCCAGAACTTCCTCACGACCCTGCAGAAGGGTCAGGTCCGCTCCGGCGTCGTGTCCTCGATCGTCAACTTCGGCGCGTTCGTGGACCTCGGCGGCGTGGACGGTCTGGTGCACGTCAGCGAGCTGTCCTGGAAGCACATCGACCACCCCTCCGAGGTCGTCGAGGTCGGCCAGGAGGTCACGGTCGAGGTCCTGGACGTCGACATGGACCGCGAGCGCGTCTCGCTGTCCCTGAAGGCGACCATGGAGGACCCGTGGCAGACCTTCGCCCGCACCCACGCCATCGGGCAGGTCGTGCCGGGTAAGGTCACCAAGCTGGTGCCGTTCGGCGCGTTCGTCCGGGTGGACGAGGGCATCGAGGGCCTGGTCCACATCTCCGAGCTGGCCGAGCGCCACGTGGAGGTCCCGGAGCAGGTCGTCAACGTGGGCGACGAGATCTTCGTCAAGGTCATCGACATCGACCTGGACCGCCGTCGCATCTCGCTGTCGCTGAAGCAGGCCAACGAGGGCCTCACCGGCGACATCGAGACCGACCAGTTCGACCCGGCGCTGTACGGCATGGCCGCCACCTACGACGACCAGGGCAACTACATCTACCCCGAGGGCTTCGACCCGGAGACGGGCGAGTGGCTCGAGGGCTACGACGCCCAGCGCGAGGTGTGGGAGGGGCAGTACGCCGAGGCCCACACCCGCTACGAGTCGCACCAGAAGCAGATCGCCGAGGCCCGCAAGGCCGACGCCGAAGCCGGTGTCCAGGAGAACGCCGAGGGTGCGCCCTCGTCCTACTCCTCGGGTGTCGTCGAGGAGACCACCGGCGGTGCCCTGGCCTCCGACGAGGCCCTGGCCGCGCTGCGCGAGAAGCTGTCGGGCGGCCAGAGCTGAGGCTCCGGCGCGTGTAACAGCTCTTAGCCAAAAGGCCCCGTCCGCTCAGTGCGGACGGGGCTTTTCGCTATTGTTTCGACGTGTATCTGACGGGATCGAGGACTGCCAAGCGCATCCAGGAAGCCCGGAGCACGCGGGAGCGGGTCCCGTTCAACGTCAAGATGCTCGGCACGGTGAGCCTGCTGACGGACGTCTCCTCCGAGATGCTGGTCGCGGTGGTCGGCTACTACCTGCTCAACGTGCTCCACGAGACGCCGACGGCGATCGGCTTCCTGGACGGGCTCTACAACGGCATCCCCGCGCTGCTGGCCATCCCCGCGGCGTACCTGTCCGACCGCTGGCAGCGCCGCAAGCTGCTGGCCGGCCTCGGCTACGGGGCGTCCGCGGTGACCAAGCTCGGGTTCCCGATCGTCGGACCCTCATTCGGCGGGCTGAGCGGTCTGCTGAGCGCGGACCGCTTCGGCAAGGGGATGCGCTCGGCTCCGCGCGACGCGCTGATCTCCCTGTCCTCTCCGCCGCAGATCCTGGGGCGCTCGTTCGGCGTACACCGGATGCTCGACAACATCGGTGCGGCGACCGGTCCGCTCATCGCCTCCTTCGTCCTGCTGTGGACGACGAAGTTCGGTACGGAACGCAAAGCGTTCGACGCACTGTTCATCATCGCCTTCTGCGTCGCGGCCGTCGGTGTCGTGGTGTTCTGTCTCTATGTGACCGACCACAAGGCGGAACTGCAGGAGCGCTCCGCGGCGTCGCTGCGTGCGGCCGGCGGACTGGTGCGGCAGTCGTGGTTCATCCGTACGGGTATTGCTGTAGCGCTTCTGGGGCTCGCGTGGGTCAGCGACACCTTCGTGTACTTGACGCTCGCGCACAGAATGGCGCTGAGCGCTTCGGAGTATGCGTTGCTCGCCACCGGCACCATGGGGATGTTCGTCCTCATGGCCATTCCGGTGGGGCGTCTGGCGGACCGGGTCGGACGCTGGAAGGTGTTCGTGGTCGGGCACCTCTTGTTGGTCATCGCATATGCGCTCCTGGCTACGAACGTCCCTAACGGCTTCCTGTTGGTCGCCGCACTCCTGCTCCCGGGTATCGCCTATGCGGCCACTGACGGGGTTCTCATGGCGTATTGCGGCCCGCGTATCCCTGCTGCGCTGCGTACCTCAGGGCTCGCGGTGATGCAGTCGATCGGCGCGGTCGCCGGGTTCGTGTCCTCTGTCGCGTTCGGGGCTGCGTGGTCGCACACCGATCCCAAGACGGTCATGCTCTGGTTCGCCGGGGCGATGGCTGTCGCGATCACCGTCTCGACGCTGCTGGTGTCGCCGTGGAAAGAACGTGCAGATGACTGATATTGAGACCGAGACGGAGACCGGGGAGCACGCGCCGCGCGACAACCGGGCGAAGATCCTGCTCTCGTCGATCGCGGTGCTCCTGGTGGTCGCCGTGGCAGCCGGGCTGACCGCTTTCCTGGGGCGTTCCACGAAGCGCGCCGGGGTCGCAGGGGCGTTCACGATCGCCGCCGGGGAGCTGACGTATCGGTCGACGGTGCAGGGTCCGGACTTCGGCAAGGTTGTCGAGGTCGGGTCCGGGGCGGCGTCCACTGCGGTGGCCACGGTCTCCAGCGTTCAGTGCGAGCGGTCCTATACGGCGTCCGGCGTACTGCTGTGTCTGCAATCCGAGGGCAATCTCATCAGCCAGCCCTATGCGGAGATCTACGACAGTTCTCTTAAGCAGACCAAGAAGCTGGCGATCACTGGTACCCCGAACCGTGCCCGGCTGTCCGCGGACGGACGGATGGCGGCGTGGACGACCTTCGTTACCGGGGACTCCTATACGCAGCCCGGTGCGTCGACGCGTGCGTCGATCCTGGACCTGAAGACAGGGGAGTACGTCGACTCCCTAGAGAGCTTCAATGCGTTCGTGAACGGCAGCCCCTATAAAGCGGTCGACATCAACTTCTGGGGCGTCACCTTCGCCGCCGACGACAACACCTTCTACGCGACGATGGGCAGCACCAGCAAGACGTGGCTGATGAAGGGCGACTTCAAGGCGCACACGCTGCATTCGCTGCGGGAGAACGTGGAGTGTCCCTCACTGTCGCCGGACGGTACGCGCCTGGTCTTCAAGAAGCGGGTGTCCGACGACATCCGGCATCCTTGGCGTTTCACCGTCCTGAACCTCGCCACGATGCGGGAGACACCGCTGGCCGAGACCCGCAGCGTCGACGACCAGGCGGCGTGGCTGAACACCACCACGGTCATGTACGCGGTCCCGCACGACGACGACCCGGGCAGCGATCTGTACGCCGTGCCCGCGGACGGCAGCGGGGCGCCTCGGCTGCTGGCTGCCAACGGTATGTCCCCGTCTGTCACCTCCGGGTGAGGTGGCTGGGTGGCTGCGCCCAGGCCCTGCGGAGGTCGCGCAGCTGATCCGAAAGCTTCTCGCGCGCCACACCGATTCGATAGGTTGCCAAGCATGCGGACCCTTACGACCCCGGCCCACGCCCCGGCAGCGACCCCGGCGCCGGCGCCGGCCCGCCGGACCCTGACACGCATATCCGCGCTCGGCGTCGCCTGTTCGGCGGCCCTGGCGCTGGCGGCGTGCGGGGGCGGCGGCTCGGCGCACAAGGGCTCCTCGGGCAGCACCAGCGCCGCCGGCTCCTTCCCCGGCGCCCCGGCGACCAGCAGCTCGCCGAGCCCGCAGCCCAGCTTCGACCCGGCGGCCGGCCCGATCATGAACCCGGCCCAGCTCCCGAAGAACTGCACCGGCCTGGTCACCGACGCCGACATGCAGCTGGCCCTCGGCAACCCGCTCAACGGCGGCGACTACTTCCAGCCGTTCCAGCCCACCGCGGCCAAGCAGCTGGGCCGCGTGGTCTGCCAGTACGGCGTGGTCCAGGACCCCTCCGGCAAGATCACCAGCAACCAGGTCGAGATCCAGCTCGCCATCTACGCCGACGCCGCCACCGCCCAGAGCCACGGCGCCACCACCGTCGGCACCTTCGCCGGCCAGGGCGACCAGTACGCCCCGATCTCCGTCGCCGGCCACCCCGCCACCTACGTGATCGAGGCCGGCAAGGACGCCGTCCTGGTGATGTACGACGGCAACCGCACCTACCTGATCACCACCGCGGAATCCCTGGTCAAGGGCGACGAAGCCAAGGTCTTCACTCTCAAGATCGCCCAGGCCCTCTACAAGCACACCACCCCCGCCGCCCCGACGACGCCGAGCAGCAGCGCCGCGACGCCGGGCGCGCCCTCCTCGTCCGGAGCGAGTACACCGGGCGCGCCCAGCTCGCCGCCCGCTGCGGGGAGCACCGCCCCGGCGGGGACGCCCGCGCCGGGCGGGTCGGCGCCGCCGAGCTCGCCGAGTTCACCGCCTGCGGACTAGCCGCGCGCGCCGCGCGCGACGTACGGGCGAGGTGCGAGCCCTCAATAAGCCCGCACCGCCACGTCTCCCACCGCCCGTGCCGACCCGACCAACCCCTCCGCCGACGGCGGCCAGTTCGGGGTCGACGCGTGCTCCAGTCCGGCCGGGCCGGCGGCGAAGGCGGTCAGCACGTTGTCCGTCACCCGCTCCACGACCGCGCGCGACGCCGGCGGCGTCGGGGCGAGGTGCAGGCAGTCGCCGCTGATCACGCAGGGCCAGTACGTCGTGCCCGCGTCGAACACGCCGGCCTGCGAGGGCGCCACGTAGTACGTCGTCGTCGCCATGCCGGCCTGGCCGCTCAGGAACCTGATCGGTATCGCCGCGAGCACGTCCACGTCCGGCGGGGTGGTCGGCTGGTTCACGTCCACCTGGTCGTACTCGCCGCCGACCGTGTTGCGCAGCACCTCGCCGGCGGTCACACCGGTGCCGGCGAACAGCCACGAGGCGGGGTGCAGCACGCGCAGCGAGCCGCTCGCGCCCAGGTAGCCGTAGCCCTCGCCGATCAGCGCGGCCTCGGGGCGGTTCAGCGGCGGAGCGGACCAGTTCACCGTGGCCAGCGAGGGGTCGCGCGCGGCGAGCAGGTCGCCGGTCAGCGAGCGGCGGATCACCACGCGGCGGCCCGGACCCAGCGGGGAGCCGGTCAGGCGCGCGGCCGTGTAGACCGCGTTGGCGCCAAAGAAGGCGATGTTCACGCCTGCCTCGCGCGCGGCGACGGCGCCGTCGTACATCCGCTTCGTCCAGTACTCGGAGTGGCCGCCGATGACCATGCCCTTGTGACGCCGCAGCTGCGCCGGATCGGCGTCGGCATCGACGTCGGTGAAGTAGTCGGCATCGATGCCCAGCTTCTCGATCTCGCGCACCAGCGGCAGCTCGTACTGGTACGGCGAGTAGTACCCGCCGTCCTCGTACGGCCGGTCGAAGCTCACCTCGGTGCTGGCCACCGCCCTGCGCGGCGAGTCGGCGTACGCCGAGTGCCCGCCGAAGGTGTTGTACGCCTGGTACGTCAGCACACTGGCCTGGAACCCCAACGGCGCCCGATCCCCGTCGGCGCGCACCACCAACGGAATCGACGACGCCGTCTGCCCCGGCGCCCGCACCACCAGCAGGTAGTACCCCGGCCGCCACCGCTTGGTGACCCGGAACGTCACCGTCGGCCGCCACGGCGCCACCGTCAGCAGATCCGCGCCACTGACCACAGCCTTCGCCTGCGGCTCAACCGTGATGTCCTTGACCTGCCAGACCAACCGCCCACCCGCACCCCCGTAGTACCCCATCCGATACGCCGACAGCGAAGCCCCCGCCACCGGCGCCAGCGCACTCAGGTACGCGGTGACCCTGTCCCCGCACCGCGCACTGTCCCGGTCCAGATAGCCGTTCACACTCCCAGCCCGCGTCCGCTTCGCATCCTGCCAAGACGACGTCCCCGACTTGCTGTTCTCCACCCGCACCCACCCACGCGCCAACTCCGCCGGGCACCCCGCAGCACGCGCCCCAGCACCGGCGCCAGCACCAGCGCCGACCGGTGCCAGCGCGATCTGCTCACCGGACCCGGACCCGGAACCAGACCCAGAGTCGAACTCGGACCCAACACCCAAGCTCCCAACCCCCGCCGACTGCACCGGCAAATCCGCCCCACACACCACCACAACCGCCACCGCCAACCCCAACCGCACCACCCGCGCGCGCAACGGCACGCCCCGCCACAGCCCGAGCTCGCTGCCAGCCCGCCGCCAGCCACCCCGCAGCCCATCAGCACCCTGCCGCCCGGCAGCCCGCCGGCCAGCTAGCAGCCCGCCAGCCCGCCACCAGCCACCAAGTGGCCCAGCAGCCCGCAGCCTCTCAGCTAGCTTTCGGTCAGCCCGCTGCCAGCGACTCCACAGCCCGTCAGTGCGCTGCTTGTCAGCCAGCCCTCGGTCACCCCGCCGCCAGCCACCAGGCCGCCCGGCACCCGCACCACCGACCACCGCCGCCGCATCGCCACCCGCCCCGACCTCGACGTACACCGGCAGCGCGCTCAGACCCGACTCGGCGCCCGGAACCCCGTCTGTCCGCACGTCCTGACTCCTTGGCTCCCGTTCTCCGCGCCCGCCGAGCACCGGGCTGGTGCCATCTTGGACCAGCGCCCGGCACCAGCCCGGCAGGCACGCGATGCGGTTTCCGCCGGTGTCGCGGCAGGAAGTCGGGAAGCCGGTGCCCTACCCGTCCGAGGGCTTCGGCGGCCCGATCCCGACGTCGCTCTGCGCGGGGGCCGTGGAGATCAGCGCCTGGGCGGTCGGCGCCGGACGGTGCGCCGAGGGGTACCGCCGCCCGGCCGGTCCGGCCGCGTAGACGCGCAGCACGTTGTCCGTCATCGCCGCCAGCAGGTTCGCGGTCTGCGGATCCACCGGCCGGTCCCCGCACATGCGCGCCATCTGGCAGTCCCAGTACGTCATCCCGCCGGCGAACACGCCCGCGCCCGACGGATCGGTGTAGTACGACATCGTCGCCATCGTCGACTGGCCGTTGAACACGATCGGCGCCGCCGCGATGACGTCTATGTCCGGCGGGGTCGCCGCGATGTTCTTCACCGTGTCGTACTCGCCGCCGAGCGAGTTCTTCAGCTCCTGGTCCTTCACGACCCCGGTCCCGGCGAAGATCCACGAATCCGGCTGCAGCACCCGGAACGCCCCGCCGTCCGCACCCAGCTCCCCATAAGCCGGACCCACTATCGACGCCTCCGGCATCTGCAACTGCGGGGAATCCCATAGCACGGTCGCCTGCGACGGATCGGGCTTGGCCAGCGGATCCTCGTTCGCGGAGCGGTAGACGGCCATCCGCCGGTCCGGACCCGACGGCGCCGGCTCCAGCCGCGCGTGCCAGTAGATCTCGTTCGCGCCGAAGAAGCCGATGTTGGTCCCGTTGTCCCGCGCATAGAGCGCCGCGTCATACATACGCCGCGTCCAGTACTCGGAGTGACCACCGACCAGCAACCCCTTGTGCGCCGCGACCTGACTGGGCCGCTCGTCCACATCTATGTCGGTCGTGCAGTCGACATCCAGCCCGAGCTTCTCCGCCTCCTGCTCCAATGGGATGTCGTATAGAAACGGCGCGCGATAGCCGTCACCGTTGTACGGACGGTCGAAGGAAGCCACCCGCGAACGGTCCGAACGCTTAGCGGACTGGTCCTTAGGTCCGTAGTAGAGGCTGTACCGTCCGTAGTTGTTGTACGCCTGATATGTGAGGACCGACGCCTGCAACAGCAGAGGCGAACTCCCAGTCCCCGCCGCTCCGTTGCCCGCACTGTCGTCCCGAATGATCAGCGGGATCGCATCCCCGGCGTCATGCGGCCCGGCGCGCACCACCAACAGGTAGTAGCCCGGCGTCCAAGCCGGCGTGACCTCGATGCGCTCGGCGACCGGCCAGGAAGCCTCGACCGTGTACGTCGGCGACCCGGAGTTCTTCGTCGGACTGGCGCTGACCGGGACGTGCGAAGAACTCCACACCACACGCCCGCCCGCCCCGCCGTACCAACCCATCCGGTAGGCGGTCACGGAGGCGGAGGACACATAGCCCGACAGATGCAGCGCCAAGGTGTCCCCACAGGCGGCGCTCACATGGTCCAGGTATCCGGCGACCGTGTCCGTGTCCGCGTCGAAGCTGGACCGCCACGAGGAGTCACCCCGCTTGGCGTTCTCCAGCCGGGACCAGCCGGCTGGCCGGACCACGGTCGCGCACGGCGCCGTGGACGGCCTGGTGCGGTCCTGAGGAAGCTTCCCCCTGGCGTTGGGCTGCTCCGGGGTCTGGACGGCGATCTTCACCGGAGGGCCGGCGCTGACCGCGGTCGGTGCCGACGTCCCGGTGCAGCTGTAACCGAGGGCGAACACAGCGGTGGCGAAGGCGGCCGAACCCGTGACGGTCTTCCAACGCGCTCCCCCCTTAGCGTTTCCCGCCGCGGCATCCCGCTCTTCCATTCGCTCCCGTTCCCGACTGGTGACCCGAATAGTGCAGCGCCACGTTAGCCTTCTGCAGACGGCGACTGCGAACCCCAGCCGAACGGAGCTCCATGCAGAAGGACAAGCCGACCACCCTGAACGTCGGCCTCACCGGCGGCATCGGCTCGGGCAAGAGTGAAGTCCTCACCAGGCTCAAAGCCCTCGGAGCCACCGTGGTGGACGCCGACCTGGCCGCGCGCGAGGTGGTCGAACCCGGCACCGACGGATACGACGCGGTGGTTGAGGAGTTCGGTTCCGAGGTGGTCGGCGCGGACGGCCGGCTGGACCGGCCCAAGCTCGGCGCCATCGTCTTCGCCGACCCCGGCCGGCTGGCCGCGCTCAACGCGATCGTGCACCCCCGGGTGGGCGCCCTGATGGCCGAATGGGCCGATGCGGCGCCGGAAGGCGGCATCGTCGTCTACGATATTCCGCTATTGGTCGAGGGTGGGGCGGACCGCGGGTATGCGGCCGTGATCGTGGTCGACGCTGATGAGGAAGTCCGGTATGCGCGGCTGCTCGCCAACCGCGGCATGTCCCGTGCGGACGCCGCCGCGCGGATGGCTGCGCAGGCGTCGCGCCAGGACCGTCTCGCGGCGGCGGATTACGTCATCGCAAACAACGGGTCGCTCGAAGACCTCGATCAGGAAACGGATCGAGTCTGGTCCGAACTGCTCACTCTCCGCGATTCAACCATCCGATAGGTTTGCCCGGTGACATCCCTCCCCACGCAGCCTGCTGAGCCGCAAGTCTCCGAGCCAGAGCCCGCGGCAGGTTCCCCCGCCTCCGCCGACGCTCCGGCCGACCTGCGCAAGCGTCCCCCATTGCCGGTAGCGCTGGTGCTCGCGGCGCGTCCGCGGCAGTGGGTCAAGAACGTGCTCGTCCTGGCCGCCCCGCTCTCGGCGGCCAAGCTCGGCCACGCCGATGTGCTGCGCACCTCCGCGATCGCCTTCGTCGCGTTCTGCTTCGCTGCCTCCTGCATCTACTTCATCAACGACGTGATGGACGTCGAGTCCGACCGGCGGCACCCCAAGAAGCGCTTCCGCCCGATCGCCGCCGGCTGGGTGCCGCTCCCGCTGGCGCTGGTCTCCGGCGCCGTCTGCGGCGTGGTCGGCCTGGGCGTGGCGGCCATCGCGAACTGGACCACGGTCGGGGTCGTGGCGGTCTACATGGCGCTGCACATCGTGTACTCGATGTGGTTCAAGCACGTGCCGGTCCTGGACCTGGCGATGGTGGCCTCCGGCTTCCTGCTGCGCGCCATCGTCGGCGGCGTGGCGGCGAACCTGGAACTGTCCCAGTGGTTCCTGCTGACCACCGGCTTCGGCTCGCTGTTCATGGTCGCCGGCAAGCGCTACTCCGAGATGGTGCTGATGGGGGAGGACGCCGCTTCCTCCCGCAAGTCGCTGCAGGAGTACTCCCAGACATACTTGCGGTTCGTGTGGCAGGCCGCGGCCACGGTCACCATGGTCACGTACTCGCTGTGGGCCTTCCAGCTCGCCTCCACCCCGGACATAGCGCACAAGTCCGCCAAGCCGTGGCTGGAGATCTCGGTCATCCCCTGGGTCTTCATCTTCTTGCGCTACTCGATGTTCGTCGACACCGGCCGCGCCGGGGAGCCCGAGGACGTCGTCCTGAAGGACCGCGTCATCATGGGTATCGGGGCGGTGTGGCTCGTGGTGTTCGCCACCGGCGTGATCCTGGTCGGCGCGCGCGGCTGAGCGGAGCCGCACCGCAGTACTGGAAGTCGAAATGAATAGGGACGTGAGAGACGTGGCTGTGCCACAGCAGAGTTCCACCGGCACCGGGGTGCACTCCGAGCGCCTCTACGGCTGGGGCATGACCAGCCCCTCGGTCGCCGACGTCGCCGACCCCACGGCGCTGGACCAGCTCGCCGAGCTGGTCGCCGGCGCCGGACCGCGCGGCGTCATCGCCCGCGGCCTCGGGCGCTCCTACGGAGACCCGGCGCAGAACGGCGGCGGCCGGGTGGTGCGCACCACCTCGCTCAACAAGATCCTCAACATCGACATCGAACGCGGGATCGTCACCGCCCAGGCCGGCGTCAGCCTGCACCAGCTGATGGACACGATGCTGCCGCTGGGCTGGTTCGTGCCGGTCACCCCGGGCACCCGCTACGTCACCGTGGGCGGCGCGATCGGCGCGGACATCCACGGCAAGAACCACCACAGCGCCGGCACCTTCGGCCAGCACGTGCTGTCCATGGACCTGCTGGGCGCGGACGGGCAGATCCGCACCCTCACCCCGGCCACCGAGCCCGAGCTGTTCTGGGCCACCGCCGGCGGCATGGGCCTGACCGGGATCGTCACCCAGGCCACCATCGCCTTCAAGAAGGTCGAGACGGCCCGCATCAAGGCCGACATCTGGCGCGCCCCGGACCTGGACGGCGTCCTGGCCGAACTGGCCGCCACCGATGAGAAGTACCCCTACACGGTGGCCTGGATCGACTGCCTGTCCACCGGCCGCAACCTCGGCCGCTCGGTGCTGACGTGCGGTGACTTCGCCAAGCTGGACGAGCTGCCGGCCAAGGCCCGCCGCGAGCCGCGCAAGTTCGCCCCGCTCTCGCTGGGCAAGGTCCCGCCGGTCCCGGTCAGCGGTCTGCTGAACAAGATGACCGGCCGCGCCTTCAACGAGATGTGGTTCCGCAAGGCGCCGGTCCGCAAGGAAGGCGTGATCCAGGGCGTCGGCGCGTTCTTCCACCCGCTGGACGGGATCATGGAGTGGAACCGCGTCTACGGCCCGGCGGGCTTCCTGCAGTGGCAGTTCGTGGTCCCCTTCGGCGCCGAGGACACCCTGCGCCAGATCGTCGAGCAGATCTCCGCGCACGGAGCGCCGGCGGCCCTGACCGTCCTCAAGCGCTTCGGCGAGGGCAGCCCGGGCTACCTGTCCTTCCCCAGTAAGGGCTGGACGCTGGCCCTGGACTTCCCGACCAACACCCCCGGCCTGGCGCAGCTGCTGGACGACATGGACGAGAAGGTCCTGGAGGCCGGCGGCCGCCTGTACCTGGCGAAGGACTCGCGCATGCGGCCGGAGCTGATGGCGGAGATGTACCCGCGCCTGGAGGCGTTCCGCAAGCTGCGCGCCGAGATCGACCCGCACCAGGTGTTCATGTCGGACCAGGCGCGCCGCCTGCACCTGTAGAGGCCCGGCGCCCTTTAACGGGCTCTATAGAGGCCTCCGCAGCCCCAACGGATTGGAACAACGGATATGAAGGACTCCCTGGGCGCGGCCCAGTCACTGCTGGTGCTCGGCGGCTCCTCGGACATCGCCATGGCCACCGCCCGCAAGATGGCAGCGGCCCGCACCAAGAAGATCCACCTGGCCGGCCGCCCCTCGCAGCGCCTGGAGGACAACGCCGCCGAGCTGCGCAAGCTGGGCGCCGAGGTCGACGTCGTCGCCTTCGACGCCGCCGCCACCGAGGAGCACGACAAGGTCCTGACCCAGGTCTTCGCCACCGGCGACATCGACGTGGTCCTGATGGCCTTCGGCGTCCTCGGCGACCAGGCCGAGGACGAGAAGGACCCGGTCCGCGCCGCCGCCGTCGCGCACGTGAACTACACCGGCGCCGTCTCCAGCGGCATCGTGGTCGCCCAGGCGCTGAAGAAGCAGGGACACGGAGCCCTCGTGGTCCTGTCCTCGGTCGCCGGCGAGCGCGCCCGCAGGTCCAACTTCATCTACGGCTCCTCCAAGGCCGGCCTCGACGCCTTCGCCCAGGGCCTCGGCGACAGCCTGGTCGGCACCGGCGTGCACGTGATGGTCGTCCGCCCCGGCTTCGTCGACACCAAGATGACGCACGGCATGGAGAAGGCGCCCCTGGCGACCACCCCCGACGCCGTCGCCGACGCCATCATCACCGGCCTGCGCCGCGGCTCGCACACGGTCTGGGCGCCGGGAGCCTTCCGCTACGTGATGTCCGGCCTGCGGCACGTACCGCGCCCCCTGTTCCGCAAGCTGCCGCTGTAAGCAGCCACGCGACAGCCACTCGGCGCGCGTTCGGGGGAGCGACCCCGGCGCGCGCCGCACTCATTCCCGCAGCAACCAGTCGACGGCAGCCGGAAAATCAGCAGCCGTATGCCAGGTCCCTGCCACATCGGCAACCTGCCGATATTCCCCCGTTTTCACCCGAACAGCCCTGATATCAGCCCCCAGAGCTCCCATAACATCCTTCTCAGGACGGTCCCCCACCACAACACACCGCTCAGGCCGCACCCCCAACCCCTCCACCGCGGCCAAGAACGGCACCGCACTCGGCTTGCGCACCCCGCGTCCCCCCAGCGCATCCGAGACGACCACGCACTCAAAAAAAGCGGACAACCCCAAAGCCCGCACCTTCCAAGCCTGCACCTCCACATCCCCATCAGTCACCACCGCGAGCCGCACCCCCGCCACCCGCAACCGCACCAACGCCTCCCGCACCCCCGGATACGGCTCCAGCCGCACAGGCCGATACGCCCGAAACGCGGCGAGCAGCTCAGCAACCAGCTCCGCCCCGCCCCCGACCCCCACATCCACCAGCGCCCGATCAATGATCCCGCCCCGCGCCGACCCCACCGCCGCATCAGCCCGCAGCGCCGCCAGAAACGCCCGCTCCTCGACGCCCCACCGCGCACCCGCCGCCGCCACAGCACTCCACGCGCCATCGAGCCACGCAGCCTGCGGATACAGCGTGTCATCGAGATCGCAGAGGATCGCCTCCACATCAGACGCGCGACGGTCGCGAGGCGCCAAGTCCCCGGCGACGGCCAGATAGCCGGTCGCGCGCGTCCGGCGAGGCTGGACGCTGATACTCGGGCCGCCGGCGGTGGCGGCTCGGACTTCGGTCACGGTGCTCTGGCTCGGGCTGCGGTCGGCTGCGGCGGTCTCACTCAGGCTGCGATCGACTGCGGCGTGCTGGCTCGGGGCGTGATCGGCGGCAGTGCTTTGGCTCGCGCTGCGGTGGGTCACGGTCTTTCCGCTGCGATTGGCCGCAGTGTTCTCGCTTGGCCTGTGATCGGCTGGGGCGCCCTGGCCCAGGTTGTCGTCCACCGCAGCGTTGTGCCCGGCGGTGCCGGCCGCCATGCCGCCATTCGCCATTCGCCATGCGATCGTGCGTGAACGAACCCAGCAAAGAAAGAGCGCCGGGGCAGCCGATCCTCCCACAGCTCAGCCACCCCGGCGTGTCCGCGTCCTGCCGGCAGTGTCAGGACGCGGAGCTTCAGACCCGAGCCAGTGGTGGCCGCGCTGTCCGCCGCGGCGTGGCCGGTGTCGGCTCGGGGAAGTGGTCCTCGGGGCGCTCTACGCCGAAGCGCTCGCGCAGCGTTCCGAGGTCGTATTCGGTGCGGAAGAGTCCGCGCCGTTGCAGTAGCGGCACCACCTGGTCGACGAAGGTGGTCAGGCCGCTGGGCAGGATCGGCGGGGCGATGGTGAATCCGTCGGCGGCTCCGGCTTGCGACCACTCCTGCATCGAGTCGGCGATCTGCTCCGGTGTGCCGACGACCGTGCGGTGTCCGCGGCCGCCGCCGAGGCGCGCGACGATCTGGCGGACGGTCAGGCGCTCGCGGATCGCCAGGTCGGTGAGCTGCGTCGTCGTTGTCGGCCAGGAGCGTGCGAAGCGGTGGTCGGCGAGATCCTCCTCGCGCGGCAGCAGTCCGGCGGGGATGGGGCGTTCAGGATCGAGCCCTGCCACGTCGATGCCGAGCAGATTCGACAGCTGGTTCACGCCGGGCTCGGCGAGGTGCAGCTCGGTCAGCTCCCGGGCCAGGCGGCGCGCCTCGGTCTCCGTGGAGCCGATGACCGGCGCGATGCTCGGCATGATGACCGGGACGTCGGCTTCCCGGCCGTACGCCGCCGCCCGCGATTTCACCTCCAGTGCGAACGCCGCGGCGTCGCCGAGGTTCTGCTGGCCGGTGAGGACGACTTCGGCGTAGCGTGCCGCGAACTCTTGGCCCTCGGCGGAGGAGGCGCTGTGTACCAGCAGCGGCCAACCCTGCGGCGTGCGCTGGACATTCAGCGGTCCTCGTACCTTGAAGAACAGTCCGGTGTGCGCCACCTCGCGGACGCGCTGGGGGTCGGCGTAGCGGCCGGCGCGGCGGTCGTGGACCACGGCGTCGTCGGCCCAGCTGTCCCACAGCTGCGTGGCGACGTCCAGGAACTCCGCCGCGCGCTCGTAGCGCACCGTGTGCTCGATGGGCTCGTCGAGGTTGAAGTTGGCGGCCTCGGCCAGATCGCCGCCGGCGGCCACGTTCCAGCCGGCGCGGCCGTGCGAGATGTGGTCCAGCGAGGCCAGGGTGCGCGCCAGGATGTAGGGCTCGTAGAAGGTCGTCGAGGCGGTGGCGATCAGCCCGATGTGCTCGGTGGCCGTGGCCAGCGCGGTCAGCAGCGTCAAGGGCTCCAGCCCGGCGGCGACGGTGGCGTCCGGCCGGCCGCGCACCGCCAGGGTGTCGGCGAGGAAGACGGCGTCGAACAGGCCGCGCTCGGCGGTGCGCGCCAGGTCGATGTGGTAGTCGACGTCCAGGGCGCGGTGGCCGCCGCTGTCGGGGTGGCGCCAGGCGGCGTCGTGGTGCCCGGGGGCATGCAGGAATGCGTTCAGGTGAAGCCGGCGTGGTGCGCGTGCGGGCATGAGGATGCTCCCCGGAATGGGATTCTTCGGTGAAGGAAGATAAATGGTCTCCGAATATTTCGGAGACAGAAATTAATGCCTCGGGAGACTGGCGTCAGCCCAGTTCAAGGGCAGTACGGCCTCATATGCACGCAGGACAGATCGCGCTCGCTGTCCGGCGCAGATCGACGTGACGGCGAGCCACGAGAATGGTGGCGCGTCTCATGTTCTGAGAATGACATCACATCTCAGAGAACGTCAATATCGAGCGATATCCGTCTCAGTATCCGGCAGAATTCGCCCGCGATCCGGCGCGCCGCCGAGCCGCCGCCGAACCACCGCCGAGCCACCGCGAGTGGCCCAAGCAGGCGCGCCCCGATCGGCCCTACCACCGCCCGACCCGTCGGCCATAGTGTTCGAGCCATGTCCTACCCCTCCCCCCGCTACCTCGCCGACCAGGGCGAAGTCAGCGCCACCTTCCGCACCGCCGACGCCGACCCCGAACTGAACATCGGCACCGCCTCGCGCGTCAGCCTGCTCTCCACCGGCGGAACCACCGGCGGCCTCTACGGCCTCTACCGCTGGGACATGCTCCCGGGAACCCCGACGCCGCCGAAGACCGCCGCATCAGGCGGCGGCCACTACCACCGCACATTCTCCGAAGCCTTCTTCATCCTGAACGGCACCGTCGCCCTCTACGACGGCCAGACCTGGCGCGAGTCGACCGCCGGCGACTACCTCTTCGTCCCGCCCGGCGGCATCCACAGCTTCGCGAACACCTCAGGTGAAGCAGCCTCGATGCTGGTCCTGTTCGCGCCAGGCGCACCGCGCGAACCGTATTTCGAGGAGCTGGCAGCGATCCGCGGCGAGGGGCGGGAGCTGTCGCCTCAGGAGTGGACCGAGCTGTACGCGCGGCACGATCAGTTCATGGCTTGAGGTCTGACCTGCAGGAATCCCCGCGCTCTTAAGCGATCGCTCACAGCGAACAACTCCCCGGGAACACTGGGCGGCTCACAGACATTGAGTGAGTCAGACTCAACTTACTTCTTGTAGGGAGCCACAGCGAATGAGTGAGAACATGACCGGCGCGACCAAGGCCTTCCCGGTCATCCCGCTGGACGACGCGGTCGTCCTGCCGGGCATGGTCGTGCCGCTGGATTTGTCGGATTCGGAGACCCGGGCGGCGGTCGACGCCGCTGCCAACGGTCCCACGCGTGGGGGCAAGCCGCAGGTGCTGCTCGTGCCGCGGTTGGACGGCACCTACGCCAAGTCCGGCGTGGTCGCCATCATCGAGCAGACCGGTCGGATGGCCGGGTCGGGGCGCATGGTCGCCGTGGTGCGCGGTACCAACCGCGCCGCCATCGGTGTCGGGACCACCGGTCCCGGTGCGGCCCTGTGGGTCGAGGCGATCGTGCTCGAGGAGCCCGCCGTCACCTCGCGGACCCGCGAGCTGGCCAAGGAATACAAGGACCTGGCGATCGAGATCCTGCAGCACCGCGAGGCCTTCCAGGTCGTCGACATGGTGCAGCAGATCTCCGATCCCTCGCAGCTGGCTGACTCCGCCGGGTACGCGCCGTACCTGAAGGCTGTGCAGAAGGTCGAGCTGCTGGAGACGCTGAGCGTCGACGAGCGGCTGGAGAAGCTGCTCACCTGGGGGCGGGAGCACCTGGTCGAGCTGGACGTCAGCGAGTCGATCCGCAAGGACGTCGAGGACGGCATGGAGAAGCAGCAGCGGGAGTTTCTGCTGCGCCGCCAGCTGGCCGCGATCCGCAAGGAGCTGGCTGAGCTCGACGGCAAGGAGGCCTCCGAAGAGGAGGATTACCGCTCCCGCGTCGAGACCGCTGACCTTCCCGACAAGGTCCGCGAGGCGGCGCTGAAGGAAGTGGACAAGCTGGAGCGCTCGGGGGATCAGAACCCTGAGGCCGGCTGGATCCGCACCTGGCTGGACACCGTCCTGGAGATGCCCTGGAGCGAGCGCTCCGAGGACTCCTACGACATCGCCGGCGCGCGTGCCGTCCTGGACGCCGACCACGCCGGACTGGACGACGTCAAGGAGCGCATCGTCGAGTACCTGGCCGTGCGCAAGAAGCGGCAGGACAAGGGTCTGGAACTGGTCGGCGGCCGCCGCTCCGGCGCGGTGCTGGCCCTGGTCGGCCCGCCCGGCGTCGGCAAGACCAGCCTCGGGGAGTCCGTGGCGCGCGCCATGGGCCGCAAGTTCGTCCGCGTCGCCCTCGGCGGCGTGCGCGACGAGGCCGAGATCCGCGGTCACCGGCGCACCTACGTCGGCGCGCTGCCCGGCCGCATCGTCCGCGCCATCAAGGACGCCGGCACGATGAACCCCGTGGTGCTGCTCGACGAGATCGACAAGGTCGGCGCCGACTACCGCGGCGACCCGACCGCGGCTCTGCTGGAGGTCCTGGACCCGGCGCAGAACCACACGTTCCGCGACCACTACCTGGAGGTCGAGCTCGACCTGTCCGACGTGGTATTCCTGGCCACGGCCAACGTCCTGGAGTCCATCCCCGGCCCGCTGCTGGACCGCATGGAGCTGGTGCGCCTGGACGGCTACACCGAGGACGAGAAGGTCCTCATCGGCCGCGACCACCTGCTGCCGCGCCAGATCGACCGCGCCGGGCTGTCCGTCGACGAGGTGGAGTTCGACGACGAGGCGCTGCGGCTGCTGGCGCAGCAGTACACGCGGGAGGCCGGCGTGCGCGACCTGGAGCGCGCCATCTCCCGGGTGCTGCGCAAGGTCGCCGCGAAGACGGCCCTGGCCGACTCCGAAGCCGCGGTCAAAAGCAAGGCGGCGGTTCTGGATCAGGACGCTGACGTCGCAGCCGAGGACGCACCTGGTGCGGACGCGGCTGACGTCGAGGTGACCACCGACGTCGAGGTGACTGACGTCGAGGCGACCGCCGAAGCCACCGCCGAGCCCACTGCCGAGCCCGCCCCCGAAGGTCCCAAGACCAAGCTCACCATCACGGTCGAGAACCTGAAGGACTACCTGGGCCGTCCCCGCCACACCCCGGAGACCGCCGACCGCCTGGCCGTGCCCGGCGTGGCGACCGGCCTGGCGGTGACCGGCGCCGGCGGCGAGGTCCTGTTCGTCGAGGCCTCCCTGTCCGACCCGGAGACCGGCGGCACCGGCGTGACCCTGACCGGCCAGCTGGGCGACGTGATGAAGGAGTCGGCGCAGATCGCGCTGAGCTACCTGCGCTCGCACGGCGCCGAGCTGGAGCTGCCGGTGGCGGACCTGAGCAAGCGCGCGGTGCACGTCCACGTGCCGGCCGGAGCCCAGCCCAAGGACGGCCCGAGCGCAGGCGTCACGATGACCACCGCCCTGGCCTCGCTCCTGAGCGGCCGCCTGGTCCGCAAGGACGTGGCGATGACCGGCGAGGTGTCCCTGACCGGACGCGTCCTGCCGATCGGCGGCGTCAAGCAGAAGCTGCTGGCCGCGCACCAGGCCGGTGCCACGACCGTGCTGCTGCCCAAGCGCAACGGCCCGGACCTGGACGACGTCCCGGCCGAGGTGCTGGACAAGCTGACCGTGCACCTGGTCGGCGACGTGCGCGAGGTCTTGGACCTCGCCCTGGAACCCGCGGAGCGCCCTGTCGCTGTGGCTGCTGTCTAGGCGGTTCCGCGAGTAAAACCGAAGCCCTGGACCGATCCCCTCCGGTCCAGGGCTCCGGCATGTGCCGAGCTGGTCAGTACAGCTAGCTCAGCGTCCAGTGCTGCAACGCAGCCCCAGTGTCAGCCTCCTGCGTCACCAGCGCGCCGGCAGCCGTGGAAGCGGTCGTCATCAGCAGTCCGGTGTGGTTGTTCTTCACCGTCCACAACCCCGACGGCAGCTGTGTCGCACTCCAGCGCTGGTTCACCGCCGCCGTGCACGACCACTGGATCACCGCTGTCCCCGCAGCCGTATTGCCGCCGTTGTCGTCGGCACACATGCCTGAGTCGCCGTTCGTCAGCGTGTAGCTGCCGTCGCTCTGCCGGGCGAACGTCCACTTCTGGCTCGCCGCGCCAGTCGCCGCTCCCGTCGCGGCGCCGGTCACCAGCTGGTCGCCACCGTTCTTCGAACCGTTCGGCGTCTGCAACGCCTGTCCCGACACCGTCAGCGTGTGCACGCCCGACAGGTCCACAGGCTTCGGACTCACCGCGTAGGTGAACGTGGCGCTCGCCGAGACGTGCCCGGAGGACGCGGTCACCGTCACCGTGGACATGCCCGAAGCGGTTGGCGTCCCGGTGATCAGACCGCTGCCGGCGTTGATCGACAGGCCGGCGGGCAGGCCGGTCGCCGTGTAGCTCAGGTGGCGGCCCTTGGAGTCGCTGCCGTTCACCTGCACGCTCGCCGCCGTGCCGACCACGCCGCTCTGGTTCCCCGGCGTCGCCATGTGCACGACCTCAGGTCCCTGCGCCGGATGCGCCGGGGAGAAGGTCAGCGTCTGCTCCGAGGGCTGCCGACCGCCGCCGACCGCGTTGCCGGAGGTGTCGGTCCAGGAGCGCACCGGCGTGGTCTCCGCCGAGCGCGCGGAGTCCCACGCCATCCCCAGCGCCAGTCCGCTGTCCCGGTTCACCAGCCGGAAGGAGCCCGGCGAGGAGGTGTTCGGTACCGCGAACCACTCCTGGCCCACGGTCGGACCGGAGGCGCCGATCGGTGTCGCCGACGGCGTCGTGCCCCAGGCGCGCGAGGAGGTCTTCGAGGAGTCCACCCCGAGCGCGTCCCCGGATACGGCGTTCACGACGGTGTACGAGCCGTCGCCGGTCGCCGCGATCGTCCACGCCGCCTGCGCCCAGCCGTAGGACGCGTCCAGCGACGTCACCTTCGAGCTGCCCGCGCTTTGCGCCAGCACCCGGCCGTTGCCGCTGTTGATGACGACGTTCTGACCCGGTGCGACCACCGGCTTGGCCGGCGCCGAGCTGCCGATCGTCACGTCCGCGTACTCCCCGTCGGAGGTCGCGCACGCGATCGAGCAGTACGAGCGGAACGTCTCGCCGACGATCGTCGGGCTCCACTTGTTGGCGTCGTCAGCGAACCACCGATACCAGGACCCTGACACATAGCTGCCCGAGTCGCCGATCAGGCGCCACTTCTGCGTCGCCAGGTTGTCGGTGGCGTAGAACTGCTGCGGCTCCTTGCCGGTCTGGCCGACCGTCTCCGGCTCGCCGATGTACAACCCGAGGTAGGCGTCGTAGGTGATGTTCATGATGAACAGCGGCGACTTGGCCGGCAGCTCGCCCGCGGCCATCTGCTGGTCGGCGGTCCCGGTGTTCGCCGGGTTGTAGTCGTGTGCCGGCGCGGTGTAGCCGGTCGGGTTCGCGGCGTCCACCGGCTCCATGTTGCTCTCCAGCCCGCCGATGCCGGGCTGCGTCCAGGCGCCGTCGTACCACTTCTGCCAGGTCCCGGCGGCCATCTTGCCGCTGATCGGGGCGCGTGCGACGTGCGCCAGCCCGCCGGTCTGCGTGCCTCCGGTGCCCGGCTTGTTCACGACCCGCGAGCCGTAGAACACGTAGAAGTAGCCCGAGGCGGGATCGACGAACAGGCGCTGGTCGCCGTCGCCGTAGTCGTAGGTCTGGTTCGGGAAAGCGGCGCTGTCGTTGCGGGTCGTGCTGTACGGCGAGGTGATCGCGTGCCCGAGGATCGACCAGGTCTTGCCGTGGTCGTGCGAGACGGCGTAGTCGATGGCGTCGTAGTGCAGGCCGTCGCCGAAGGGCTGCGGCGTGAACTCGTTGTGGACCAAGCCGTACCAGTCGCCGCTGTCCGGGTCGACCCACGTCCCGGACAGGTCGCAGTAGTTGCGCTGCGAGTAGTAGCCGGTCCCGTTGTTCATGTACGTCGACTCAAGCCCGGTCGGGCTGTTGTTGCAGCGCACTGTGGTGTCGTTGTTCTTGTCCTGCGGATCGGCCGGGTTCACCGCGCTGCTCAGCCCGGTGTCCAGCGTCGCGTCGTCGAAGTCCGTCCCGGCGTAGAACTCCCAGGCGCGCGGGTCGGTCTTGGCGTACAGCGAATACGACTCCTGGAAGTGGAAGGAGCCGTCGGAATCGAGATACGCCGACGCCGGGGTGTCGTCAGGGTAGGCGAAGCTGTTCACGGCGCCGATGCTGACGCGGTACGCGGGGGTCGCGGACGCCGCCGAGACTGCCGAGGCTGCCGAGGCCTGCGGCGAAGGCAGAAGCGCCCCGGCCGCGACCGCTGCGGCGGCGGTAGCGAGCGCGAGGGTCTTGCGGGGGTGTCGCACAGGTACTCCGTTCCACTCTGAACGTTCATCCGGTGGTACCTGACGGTTATCTCTCAAGAACGAGCAGGAAGTCGAGCAATCTCAAGCAGAATCCAAGTGGCGCTGGAGAAAAGTGCAGGCGCCCGGATCAGTGGGTGATCCGTGCACGGAATTCGCCGAACCAGATGCCGTCAGCGTGAATTTCGGCCATTGCGACGGCGCGAGCACCGATCGTCCCGGGGCAGGCGGCGAGGATGTGCACCGACGCATCGCCGAAGGTTCGACAGGGAGAGACCCAGATGAAGACCCGCCATGCTCTGACCGCCCTGGCCGCAGCGGCCGGCCTCGCGGTCGGGATGTCCATGACGCCGACCGCGCTGGCCGCGTCCACAAGCGCCTCCGAGCGCCACTGGATTCAGTACATGGACAACTACATCGAATACAACTACGACCACCACTGCATAGGCGCAGACCCAGCCGGCATCGCGATAATGAGCTGCGCGGACAGCGACGAGGCCGCCAAAGACTGGGACGTGACGGCCGTCAACGGCTCCTTCAAGTTCTACAGCGCGAACGCCCAAAAGTGCCTCGACGGCAGCGCCCGGTACGGCGTACGCATGTACACCTGCAGCGACGCGAGTTACAACAACGGCTATCAGAAGTGGGTGGAGTACACCTACAGCTCGGACGGCGTGTGGATCGACCTCAAGAACGTGGCCACCGGACAGTGCCTGGATCTGAGCTCCGCCTACGGCCTGCGCCTCCACACCTGCAGCACGGCCAGCTTCACCAACGGCTACCAGAAGTGGGTATACGGGGGCTGAGACGTCGTGGCGGGACTTCAGCTACGCGGATCGATCATCTGGATCCGCAGCCTCCGCCCCGCCACATGAGCACAACTCCAGGCACGGCCTAGCCGACGGTCCACTGCTGAAGCGCCGAGCCGCTGTTCGTCTCCTGCGTGACCAGCGCGCCGTTCGCCGTCGAGGCGGTGGTCACCAGCAGACCGCTGTGCACGTTCGTCAACGTGTACGCCCCGCCGGCCAGCCGCGTCGCCGTCCAGTGCTGGTTGGCGCTGCCCGTGCACGTCCACTGGATCACCGACGTGCCGGCGGTGGTGAAGCCGCCGTTGTCGTCCATGCACAGCTGCGACTGCTGGTTCTGGATCTGGTACGAGCCGTCCGATTGCTGCGTGAAGACCCAGTTCTGGTTCGACCCGCCGTTCGGCGACCAGGTGACCAGCTGCGTCCCGGTGGTCGTGGAATGGTTCGGGTCGTCCAGCGCCTGCCCCGACGCGGTCAGCGTGTGCGTACCGGTCAGGTTCGCCGCCGCCGGACCCACGGTCCATGTGAACGTCGTCGAACCGGTCGCGGTCCCGGACGAGGCGGTCACCGTCACGCTCGCCGAACCGGTGGCGCTCGGCGTGCCGGAGATCTTTCCGGCGGAGCTGATCGACAGCCCGGCCGGCAGGCCCGTCGCGGAGTATGTCAGAGCCTTGTTCTTGCTGTCCGACGCCGTGATCTGCAGCGAGACCGCGGTGCTCACGGTCGTGGTCTGCGTCCCCGGATTCGCCACGGTCACCGTCTCAGTGCCCGAAGACGTCGCCGGCGTGAACGCCAACGTCTGCTCCGCCGCGGTCCGTCCGCCGCCGATGCCGGTGCCCGAGGTGTCGGTCCAGGCGCGCGTCGGCGTGGTCTCCGCCAGCCGCGAGGTGTTCGACGACAGCGCGAGCACCAAGCCGCTGTACCTGTTGACCAGCTTGTAGCTCCCGCTCTGTCCGGTCACCGGCACGATCCACCATTGCTGTCCCACGCTGCCGGTCCCGCCGGACAGTGCCGTCGCGGTCGGGGCGGCGCCCCAGGCGCGGCCGGCGGTCGCCGCGGTGACGCCGAGCGCTTGGCCGGTGGAGGCGTTGGTGATGCGGTACGAACCGTCGCCGTTCGCCGTGAACTGCCACGCTTCCAGCGCCGAACCGCTCGCCGCGGCGTCGGACGTCACCGACGAGCCGCCCGAGACCTGCGCCAGGACCCGACCTGCGGATGTGCCGATGGTGTAGGTCTTGGTGGTGTCCACCGGCGGCTGCGCCGGGGCGGTGGAGTCGATGGTCTCGTTGGTGTAGAGCGAACCGGCGTTGTTCACGCACGCCACCGAGCAGTAGGCGCGGAAGGACTTGCCGACGATGGTCGGGTTCCACTTGTCGCCGCTGTCGGCGAACCAGCGATACCAGGATCCCTGTGTGTAGGCCGATCCTGAGTTGCCCACGTAGTACCACTTCTGCGTCGAGAGGTCGTCGGTGACGTAGTACTGCTGCGGCTGCGTCCCGGACACGACCTCCGGCGTGCCGACGTAGAGGCCGAGGTAGGCGTCATAGGTGATGTTCATGATGAACAGCGGCGACTTCGCCGGCAGCTGCCCGGCAGCCACCTGCTGGTCCACGGTCCCGGTGTTGGCGGGGTTGTAGTCGTGCGCCGGAGCGGTGTAGCCGGTCGGGTTGGTGGAGTCGACCGGCACCATGTTGCTCTCCAGGCCGCCGACACCCGGCTGCGACCAGGCGCCGTTGTACCACTTCTGCCAGGTCCCGGTCGCCATCTTGCCGCTGATCGGGGCGCGTGCGACGTGCGCCAGACCGCCGGTGCTGCCGCCGACGCCGCCCTTGGGGACGACGCGCGAACCGTAGTAGACGTAGAAGTAGCCTGACGCGGTGTCCACATACAGCCGCTGGTCGCCGTCGCCGTAGTTGTAGGTCTGGTTCGGGAACGCCGTCGTGTCGTTGCGCTTCGTGCTGTACGGCGAGGTGATCGCGTGACCGGTGATCTTCCAGGTCATGCCGCGGTCGGTGGACACGGCGTAGTCGATGGCGTCGTAGTGCAGACCGTCGCCGAAGGGCTGCGGCGTGAACTCGTTGTGCACCAGCCCGATCCAGTTCCCGGTGTCGGGATCGACCCACATGCCGATCAGGTCGCAGAAGTTCGGCTGGGTGTAGCCCGAACCGGACCCGGCACTCGTCGACGCGAGCCCGGTCGGACTGTTGTCGCAGCGCCAGGTGGTGTTGTTGTTCGCGTCCTGGGAGTTCGCGGGGTTCACCGAGTTGCTGATCGTGGAGTTCAAGCTGGCGCTGTCGAAGTCGCTGCCGGAGTAGAACTGCCAGACCCGGCCGTCGCTCGAGCCGTAACCGGAGTAGGACTCCTGGAAGTAGAACGTGCCATCACGGTCGACGAACGCCCCGGCAGGGGAGTCCGACTGCGCGGAAAACGTGCCGTTGGAACCGATCGAGACCGTGTACGTGGCACTGGGCGGCGCAGCCGAGGCACTGCCCGGCGCCACCGCGCCGACGCAGGCCAGCGCACCGGCGGCGAGGGCTGCCAAGAGCGTTTTGCGGAGTCTCACAGGTACTCCTTTCGAGGGGGCGAGGATGCCCGAGAGTTATCTCTCAAATCCGGGCACCCAGTCGAGCTTTTCCAAGCAGAATCCAAGGTGGACCCGAGAAAAACACAGCACGATCAGCAGGGGTGGCGCGCGCTGAACGTAAGGTGTGAGCCATGAGTTCGGATCTGACGTTCCGGTCGGCGCGCCCCGACGAGACCGACGCGCTCACGGAGCTCGTCATGCGCTCGAAAGCCCATTGGGGCTATAGCGAAGAGTTCATGGAGAGCTGCCGGGCGGAGCTCACGATCCACCCCGACCAGATCGCCCCCTCGCGGATCACGGTCGCCGAGGCCGGAGGACTCGTCGTCGCCGTGGCGTCGCTGGAGGGGGAGCCGCCGCACGGGGAGCTGGGAAGCCTGTTCGTCGATCCCGACAGGATCGGCAAGGGCGTGGGGCGTGCGCTGTTCCGCCATATGGCCGATGTCGCTCGCGGCGTCGGGATCCGCACCCTGATGCTGGATGCGGACCCCCACGCCGAGCCGTTCTACGAGGCGATGGGTTGCGTGCGCGTGGGCGTCGTGCCTTCGGGTTCGATTCCCGGGCGGACGCTGAACCGGTACGCCTTCGACCTCTGACGCGCTAGTTGATCGACCAGTGCTGCAACGCGCTCCCGCTGTTGGTCTGCTGCGTCACCAGCGCGTTGTTCGCCGTGGAGGCCGTGGTCAGCAGCAGGTTGCTGTTCACCGAGGCGATCGTGTACCCGCCGCCGGACAGCGGTGTGATGTTCCAGTGCTGATTCGCGGTGCCCGCGCAGGTCCACTGGATCACCGCCGCGCCGGCTGCCGTGGAGCTGCCGGTCACGTCCAGGCACAGGCCTGAGGCGCCGTTGGTGATCTGGTAGGAGCCGTCGGGCTGCTCGGTGAACGTCCACTGCTGGTTGGTGCCGCCGTGCAGGGCCCAGGTGATGAGCTGGGTGCCGGTCGCGGTGGAGCTGGCGGGGTCGTCCAGCGCCTGGCCGCCGGTGCTGACGGTGTGGGTGCCGCGGACCGGGCCGCTCGCGTCGTCGAAGGCTTCGAACTCCCACAGCGAGTAGCCGTACTGCGTGCCGCGCGCTGTGCCGTACATGCGGAGGTAGCGGCCGGTGGCGTCGGCGAACGTCAGCGTTTCGGTGCCGCCGGTGCCGTTGGCGCGCGTGGCGACGGTGGTCCAGGTCGTGCCGTCGTTCGACAGCTGGATCTGGTAGTTCTTCCCGTACGCCGCCTCCCAGGCCAGCACCACGCGGTTGACCGTCTGCACCGAGCCCAGGTCCACCTGCAGCCAGGTCGGGTCGGCGTACTGGCTGGACCAGCGGGTGCTCAGGTCGGCGTCGGTGGCCTCGGCGGCGGGGAAGTTCGGCGTCTCGACGCTGGAGGCGGTCGTCGGCTTGCCCTGCGCGAGGTCGCCGGCGATGGACGGCTTCGGGTAGAGCGGATTGCGGCCGACGGCGTCCATGATCGGGACGAACGCGGCGTAGGTCGGGACCAGCTTGGGGCTGTTCCACGTCATCTGCGCCAGGTCGCGCAGCGGGTACTTGATGCCGTCGGCGGTCTGGTCCTCGGTCTCGGCGCCGGGGTTGTCACACCAGACGTGGATCAGGGAGCCCAGGTTCGCGGCGCCGTTGGTGATGGTGGTCGAGCCGTCGAACAGGTCCGGGTTCCAGGACTCGTACATGGACGTCGTGTTCGGCTTGGCGCCGCCGTAGACGTAGTAGGTCGGCGTGTACGCCTCGTTGGCGATGGTGTGCCCGGCGTTGACGACCTGCTGCGGGGACAGACCGGTGTTGCTCCAGTACTCCACGATGATGTCCGGGTTGACGGTGATCGTGCCGTCGCCGGACTTCAGCCCGTCGTTCCACATCCGCATCGTCTTGCCGCCGGCGCGCACGATGCCGTCGGCCCAGTTGACGAAGCCGTAGAAGGTGTCCTTCGCCGTGGCGTTGGCGCCGTAGTTCTGGTGGGCGTAGGTGAGCAGCTGCGGGTAGGAGCCGTAGTTGGTGACGTACTCGTCAGCGCCGAGATGCCAGTACGAGCTGGTGGTGAACAGCGGCTCGTATTCGGTGATCAGGTCGCTGATCAGCTGCCGGGCGCCGGGGATGGTCAGGTCGATGTAGCTGCTGCTGGCGTTGCCGCTGCTGTCCTTGAGCCGGTAGTCGTGGCCGATGCCCAGCTCGGCGGACAGGATCGCGTCCATGTGCCCGGGCAGGTCGATCTCCGGGACGACGGTCACGTGGTACTGCTTCGCCAGCGCGATGATGGCCGCGATGTCCTGCTTGGAGTAGTGCTGCGCGGAGGTGATCTCCGGGTGCGTGGTGCTCTCCAGCCGGAAGCCGTAGGTGTCCGACAGATGCAGGTGCAGATAGTTCATCTTGAGGTAGGACATCTCGCGGATCTGGTTCTCCACGAACGCCACATCGAAGAACCGGCGCCCGGTGTCCAGCATCAGCCCGCGCTCGGACTTGTCGGGGGAGTCCGTTGCCGTGCCGGCCGCGATCGTCGAACCCTGATGCAGCAGCTGCAGCACGCTGCGGGTGCCCCAGAACTCGCCGGTGGTGGTGCTGCCCTGGATCGAGATGCTGCTGCCGACGGTCATGGTGTAGCCCTCGGTCGGCTGGCTGCCACCCAGGTTCAGGGCGATGTCGCCGGGACCTGCGGTGCCCTGCGCGACGCCGACCGTGCGCCCTTCCAGCGCGGACAGATCGGCGGCGAAGGTGTTCGCGTCGCCTTGCAGCTGCGAGGCATAGGTCGGGTTGATGACGACGCGGCTGGCCGTGCTCCAAGAGAAGGAGCCGGAGCCGGCGGACCACGTGCGGACGGCGGGGATCGTCTGCGGCGTACCGGTGGCGGCGTGCGCCGTGGGTGGCGACGCGGCCATGGTGACGGGGACGACGGCGGCTACGAGGGCTGCCGCCGGAAGGATTCGGAGGGATCGCATGGACCTGCCCGGTTCACTAGGGGAGCGGTGCTTGGTTTTGAGCGAAAGGTGCGTGGTCTAGACCGCTGGCGCGCGCTAGTGCGCAGTATTGAGCAGGGATCAGCTGTTGGCAAGCGTCCGCGCGAACTCTGACAGGAAGTCGGCGACGGGCTCGGGGTCGGTGACCAGCGAGAGGTGGTCGGCGGCCAGGCGGGTCGTGGGCCAGCCGAGGGCTTCGGCGCGGTCGGCTTGGTATGTGTAGCTCTCGCTGAGTTGGAGGTACGTGCACTGCGTCGCCGACCAGGACTCGGTGCGCGGAGCCGGCTCCTGGAAGTAGGCCAGCGCGATCGGATGGAGTTCGGACAGGAACGCTTCGCGTTGCTCTGCTTGAGGAATCAGCTCTGTCAGTACCTCCGGAGGGAACCATCGGTCCCACGGCGGGAGCATTCCGTCCTGCGCCATCGCGGTCAGGGCTTCGCGGAAGTCCGGCGGGGAGGCGTCGAAGTCGCTCAGTCCCGGGCGGGGGAGCTGGGCGTCGACGAAGGCGATACCGATCACGCACTCGTCCACGGCGTCGACGATGGCGGGCAGGTACGCGCCGGCGCCGCTGTGGCCGATCAGGACGATCTCGTCAGCATGCGTGTCACGGGCGTCTCGGGCGACTACCTCGGCGATACGGCGCGCGTACGGTCCGGGACCGGCGGCGATGCCGTGCAGACTCGGCACCATGACGTCGTGCCGGCCGTGCAGCAGCCGCGCGACCGGCTGCCAGGTCGCCGGACCCACCAGCGGGCTGTGGACCATGATCAGGAGTGGCGTGGGAGGCATGGGGTGATTGTCGGCGCTTGTCAGAGGCGCCGCGTAATCTCTAAACCATGCGTCCTCTGTCCGAACTCACCCGCACCGTCGCCCCGATCGAGGTCGTCAGCGACTATCAGCCCGCCGGCGACCAGCCGGCGGCCATCGCCGAGCTGACCCGGCGGATCGAGGCCGGGGAGCAGAACGTGGTGCTGCTGGGCGCCACGGGTACCGGCAAGTCGGCCACCACCGCCTGGCTGATCGAGAAGCTCCAGCGCCCGACGCTGGTCATGGCGCCGAACAAGACGCTGGCCGCGCAGCTGGCGAACGAGTTCCGCGAGCTGCTGCCGAACAACGCGGTGGAGTACTTCGTCTCCTACTACGACTACTACCAGCCCGAGGCGTACGTCCCGCAGACCGACACCTACATCGAGAAGGACTCCTCGATCAACGAGGAGGTCGAGCGGCTGCGGCACTCCACCACCAACTCGCTGCTGACCCGGCGCGACGTGGTCGTGGTCTCCACGGTGTCCTGCATCTACGGCTTGGGCACGCCGGAGGAGTACCTCAAGAGCTCGGTGCAGATCCGGGTCGGCGAGGAGCACGACCGGGACAAGATGCTGCGCCGCTTCGTGGACATGCAGTACGCGCGCAACGACCTGGCCTTCACCCGCGGCACGTTCCGGGTGCGCGGCGACACCGTCGAGATCTTCCCGGTCTACGAGGAGCACCCGGTCCGCATCGAGATGTTCGGCGACGAGGTCGAGCGCCTGATGACGCTGCACCCGGTGACCGGCGAGATCCTGACCGTCGACGAGGAACTGCGGGTCTTCCCGGCCACGCACTACGTCGCCGGCTCGGACCGCATGGAGCGCGCGCTCGGCGGCATCGAGACCGAACTGGCCGACCGCCTCGCCGAGCTGGAGAAGCAGGGCAAGCTGCTGGAGGCGCAGCGGCTGCGCATGCGCACCACCTATGACCTGGAGATGATGCGCCAGGTCGGCTTCACCTCCGGCATCGAGAACTACTCCCGGCACATCGACGGCCGCGAGCCGGGCTCCCCGCCCTCCACCCTGATCGACTTCTTCCCCGAAGACTTCCTGCTGGTCATCGACGAGTCGCACGTCACCGTCCCGCAGATCGGCGCGATGCACGAGGGCGACGCCTCCCGCAAGCGCACGCTGGTCGAGCACGGCTTCCGGCTCCCCTCGGCGATCGACAACCGCCCGCTGCGGTGGGAGGAGTTCGAGGAGCGCGTCGGGCAGACCGTCTACCTCTCGGCGACGCCGGGCCCGTACGAGCTGGGCAAGCAGGGCGAGGAGACCTCCAAGAGCCCGGTCGAGCAGATCATCCGCCCGACCGGCCTGGTCGACCCGCAGGTGGTCCTCAAGCCGACGCACGGCCAGATCGACGACCTGGTCGCCGAGGTCCAGGCCCGCGCCGAGCGCAACGAGCGCTCCCTGGTCACCACCTTGACCAAGAAGATGTCCGAGGACCTGACCGACTACCTCCTCGAACGCGGCGTCCGCACCCGCTACCTGCACTCCGAGGTGGACACCCTGCGCCGCGTGGAGCTCCTGCGCGAACTCCGGCTCGGCGAGTACGACGTCCTGGTCGGCATCAACCTCCTGCGCGAAGGCCTGGACCTCCCCGAGGTGTCGCTGGTGGCGATCCTCGACGCGGACAAGGAGGGCTTCCTGCGCAGCGGCCGCTCCCTGATCCAAACCATCGGCCGCGCAGCCCGCAACGTCTCCGGCGAAGTCCACATGTACGCCGACACCATCACCCCCTCCATGAAGCTGGCCATCGACGAGACCAACCGCCGCCGCGACAAGCAGATCGCCTACAACGAAGCCAACGGCGTCGACCCCCAACCCCTCCGCAAGCGCATCGCCGACATCACCGACCTCCTCGCCCGCGAGGACGCCGACACCGCCGAACTCCTCGGCGGCTCCGGCCGCCAGCAGTCCCGCGGCAAGGCCCCGGTCCCCGGCGTGGCGTCGAAGGGCACCATGCGCTCCCTGGACGTGGCCGGCAAGCCCGCCGAGGAACTCCTCGGCCTGATCGAGGACCTCTCGCAGCAGATGCACGCCGCGGCAGCGGAGCTGCAATTCGAACTCGCGGCCCGCTTCCGCGACGAGATCGGCGAGCTGAAGAAGGAGCTGCGGGCGATGCAGGCGGCTTTGTAACGGGAGCTGGGCTGGCAGCACGGCTCGGGCTGCTGGTTGATCGCCCGCCAGCCGGGCGGATGGTGCTGTGGGGCGGTTTCGCGCGATTGTGGTGCGCGGGCCGCCTCTGGCATGTGCGGGGCACGGCGGTGGTGACGAGTTGGTGCTGCGGGATGCGATTGACCAGCCCGGGCGCTGGCTAACTCGGGCGGAGCTCTCGCCTTCGCGGCTGGCGGCTGGTGGCTGGCGGCTGGCGGGCTGGTGAGTGATGTTGTGGGGCGGTTTCGCGCGGCTGTGGTGCGCGGGCCGCCTCTGGCGTGTGCGGGCGGCGGTGGTGGCGAGTTGGTGCTGCGGGATGCGATCGACCAGCCCGGGCGCTGGCTAACTCGGGCGGAGCTCTCGCCTTTGCGGCTGGCGGTCTGGTGAGTGGTGCTGTGGGGCGGTTTCGCGCGATTGTGGTGCGGGCTGCCTCTGGCATGTGTGGGGCGCCGGCGGTGGCGAGAGGCGGTTTCGTGCGGCTGTGGTGCGGGGGCTGCCTCTGGCATGTGCGGGGCGCCGGCGGTGGCGAGTTGGTGCTGTCGGATGCGATCGATCAGCCTTGGTGGTGGCTGGCTCGGGCGGAGCCTCTTCCCCATGCAGCGAATGGTGGCGACTCCCGCCGGCGCCCCGCTGGTTGGCTGTGATCGCGGCGGGTACCAGGCAGGTCTGGTGTCTAGTGCCTGGCGCCTCTGGTCGGGCATCTCGCTCGTGAGCTGCGGCGGGAGGGTCTGCTGTGCCACCTGCCTCCCGTGTCGGTGATGTTCTCGGGGGTGGGGCGGGCATTACTCTGGAAGAGAGGAGTGCGATGACCAGGTTCGATCCGCATCGGATCCGTAGCGGGGATGAGCCGATGCATGCGCGCAGTCCGCTGCGTATGCGGCTGACCATGGCGCTGATCGGGGTGGCCAGCGCGATCGGCGGGGTTGTCTTCTTCGTTACGCAGCATGCGGTGGGCTTCATCGTTTTCTGCGCGGTGGTCGGGTTTGTGGCGCTGGTCGATGCGATCGTCGTTATGCGGCACATTCGTCAGGGTCCGCATTGGCAGCCGGGGCGCGATATTCCGCCGTATCGTCCCGTTGAGGAGCCCGACGACGCGCCTGAGCAGCGTGCGCCCTGGTCGCAGCACACGCGCGAGCAGGTGTACTTCATCATGATGGGGACGTGCCTGGTGCTGTTCGTCCTCGCGTGGACGGTCGTGCGGCTGTTCTCGCCGGGGTTGGCGATCGGGATGAGCGTGGTGGCGGCGATCATCCCGCCGTTCGCGGTGATGCTGGCGAACGCGCGGGGGCGGAATTGGTGAGTTTGGCGGCGCTCGGGATGGACGGCGTCCCGGCGCTCGATCCGTTGAGCTATCCCGGTCGGGTCGTCGATGGGCCCGCGCTGCTCAGCGGGACGCAGCTGCTGCGGATGACGCCGACTGCCGAGCCGATCGGGCGCTGGCGCGTACATCAGGACACGAACCCAGCTTGCAGCCTGGACGACGTACTCGCCGACCTCGACTCGCCGCCGACCAGCGAACGCCATCCGCTGATCGCCGTCGGTTCCAACGCCGCACCAGCCCAGCTGCATCACAAGCTGACTCGCCTCGGCCTGCCCGCCGTCGTCCCGATGACGCCGCTGCGCGTGTCGGGGCTCGGTGTCGGCGTCTCGGCACATGTGGCGCTCAACGGATACGTCGCCAACTCCCCGTTCGCCGACCCGGACAGCACGGCCGACGTCGTGCTGACTTTCCTGGACGCCGACCAGCTTTGCGCCGTGGACGACACCGAACTCCCGCGGTATCACAGGGTTCTGTTGTCGGGTGCGGAGTTTGATATGACGCTGCCGTCGGGGGAGCGCGTGGACACCGCGTATCTGTACGTCAACGCCGCAGGGGTGCTCGCCGCGCGGGACGGGACGCCACGCGTTCCCGGCGCACAGGAAGCGCTGCTCGCTGAGTTGCTGGAGCGTTCGCCACGCCTGCGCGCGCTGTTCGACTCCCCACAAGACTGGATCGCCAAGGCGCGCGCTGACGCCGACCTTCGTGCCACCGTGAAGCAGATCTTCCACGAGTCGGGCTGGGTCCTCCGGCAGGAGGCATGGCGCGAGGTCTCGCCTCTGGCGACCAGCGGCGACCACCCGTAGGCTGCATTCTGCCGTCCGGCTACTATAACGTGTTCTAGTTCTGTGTCTTCTGCATCTTCTGCATCTTCTGTCTTCCGTCTTCTGTGTCGAGGAGCCCTCATGACCGCGGACCTCAAGCTCGGCCTCCAACTCGGCTACTGGGCCTCCAAGCCGCCCGAGTATGACTGGGTCGGCCTGGCGCGGTACGCCGAGGACCTCGGCTTCGACTCGGTGTGGACCGCCGAGTCCTGGGGCTCGGACGTGTTCACGCCGCTGGCGTACCTGGCCGTCTCGACCAGCCGCATCCGCCTGGGCACCGGCATCGCGCAGATGGCGGCGCGCACGCCCACCGCCACCGCCATGAGCGCCATCACGCTGGACCACCTGTCCGGAGGCCGCGTGATCCTGGGGCTCGGGCTGAGCGGACCGCAGGTGGTCGAGGGCTGGTACGGCCGGCCGTACCCGAAGCCGCTGGCCCGTACGCGCGAGTACGTCGAGGTGATCCGCAAGGTGCTGCGCCGCGAGACGGTCACCAACGACGGCGAGTTCTACCCGCTGCCGTATCAGGGCCCGGACTCCTCAGGCCTGGGCAAGCCGCTGCGCACCAACCTGCGCCCCCTGCGCAAGGACCTCCCGATCATCCTCGGCGCCGAGGGCCCCAAAAACGTCGCCCTGACCGCCGAAATCGCCGACGGCTGGCTCCCCCTCTACTACGTCCCCGAACGCCCCGAGGTCTACGCCGACCAGATCGCCGGCGCCAAAGACGGCTTCGAGATCACCGCCATGGTCCACCTGGCCTTCACCGGCGCCGCCCAAGACGACATCGAACAAGCCCTCTGGCCCATCAAGGGCGCCCTGGCCTTCTACGTCGGCGGCATGGGCGCCAAGGGCGCCAACTTCCACAAGAACCTCATGGTCCGCATGGGCTACGAAGCCGAAGCCGACCACATCCAAGAACTCTTCCTCGACGGCAAACGCGACGAAGCCGTCATGGCCGTCCCCACCGCCTTCGCCGACGAGATCTCCCTGGTAGGCCCACCCGAGCGCATCAAGGAGCGGCTGGTGGCCTGGCGCGAGTCCCCGGTGACGACCCTTCTGGTGACGGCTCGGGAGGAGGAGACGCTGCGGGGGTTGGCGGATTTGGTGCTGTAGCGGGGAGCTTCTCGGCCAGACCTCCGTGCACCATCCTCGCCGCGTCCGTATACAGCAAAGACCGCCGCACCCGACATGATCGTCGGATGCGGCGGTCGGTGAACCACTTAATCAGCGTTCTTACCTAAACCTCACGGGCTCGGCGGCGGACCGTCCTGATCCGCCAGGAACCGCTCGAACTCCTCGGCCAGTTCGTCCGCGGTCGGCATCCGGCCGTCGTTGTCGCTGAGCAGGTTCTTGCGGTCGGTCACGTTGAAGGCGTCGTACTGCCGCTCGAGGGCGCGGACGACGTCCTCGACCTCGGAGGATTCCTGGACCTGGCGTTCGATGTCTTCGGAGGCGCGGCGGGCGGCGTCGCGGAGTTCCACGTCGGGGAGGATCAGGCCGGTGGCTTCGGAGACGGCGCGCAGGAGGCGGATGGCAGCTTGCGGATACAGGGAGGAGGCCAGGTAGTGGGGGACGTGGACGGCGAAGCCGGCGGCGTCGTGGCCCCATTCGCCCAGGCGGTACTCCAGCAGGGACGCCGCTGAGCTGGGGACCTGGAGGCGGTCCAGGACGGGCTGGTCGGCGGTGTCGACCAGGCCGGGGTTGGTGGCGTGGGCGGTGATGCCCAGGGGGCGGGTGTGGGGGATGCCCATGGGGATGCCGTGCATGCCCACGGTGATGCTGACGTCGAAGTGCTCGATCAGGCTGCGGACGGCCTGGGCGAACAGTTCCCACTCGCGGTCGGGCTCCAGGCCGTCCAGGAGCAGGAAGCGCTTGCCCTCGCCGTCGGTGAGCAGGTGCACGTCCAGCGCCGGGTCCTCGTAATGGTCGTAGTGGTCCTTGTCGAAGGTCATCGTGGGGCGCCGGCTGCGGTAGTCGATGAGCCGGTCCACGTCGAAGGAGGCCACCAGGCGGTGGTCGAACTGGTCCAGCAGGTGCTCGGAGGCCAGCCTGCCGGCGCCTCCGGCGTCCATGAAGCCTTCCATCTGGTGCAGCAAGACCACGCCGGCCATGCCCGGTGTGCCGGGCGCCAGCTCGTACAGAGCCTTCGGATCCTTGCGCGCGACCACTTGAAGCACCTCATCCGTCTCGTCGTGGCTGTCCGGCGGTTCACGTCCAGCCTAACCATCAGCGGCGAACGAGTGGTGATCTATTCCGATTCGGCCATGAGGAGTCTGTGCGCGATTTCAGGACGCGGCGCGGCGGATCCGCCCGGCGTATCTTGCCTCCAGCACGTCGTTGTGGGCATCGCCGCCGATGGCGTTCGCGGACAGGTAGACCGGCGGCGTCAGGCCCTGCTCGGCCAGCAGCCGCACCGCCTCGGCGATCGTGGCCTGCGCCAGGACCGTGTTGCCGACCGAGGAGACCCCGCAGACGTTCGCCCCCAGCGACGGCAGCGGCAGCACCGAGTCCCCGTACGGCGCGCCGTTGTCCAGCACGACGTCTGCGAAGTCCTTGAGCCGCTTGCCCGAGGAGTGGCGCGAGGTGATGCGCGCGGTGTGCTCCAAGGAGGTGATGGCGATGAGCTTGTGGCCCAGGGAGGTGACGTGCTCGGCCAGGTCCACGATCACGCCGTTGCCGCCGGAGTTGGAGGCGATCACGAACACGTCCTGCGGCTCCACCGGCGCCAGCTCGTAGATCCGCTTCGCCAGCCCTTCCCGGCGCTCGATCTTGGGGTCGTTGAGGAAGTCCACCGGCTCCCCGCCGAACAGGATCAGGTCCCGCAGCGCCAGCTTGTTGCTGGGGACGAACCCGCCGGCGCGCCCGGCCAGCTCCATCGCCAGCGCCTCGGAGTGCCCGGTCCCGAAGGCCTGCAGGACGCCCTCGGCCGCGATCGAGTCCGCGATCAGCGCTCCGGCGGCCAGGACCCCGTCCAGCTGGGTTTTCTCGACGTGCTCCAGCACCCGGCGGACCTCGGCGAGGTATCCGGTCGGCGACAGCTCCGGCGGCAGGGACTCCATGGGTTTCTCCCTCGGTGCGGTTGGTCTGGCGCGTGTGGTCTCAAACCCGCCTGTGGTCTAAACCACAGATCCGGGTCCATCAAAGCAGATCGGCGTACCTGTGTACGAGGGTTCGCGTGATGGTTTGCGTGACGGTTCGCATGATGGTGCGCGCGATGGTTTGCGCGATCACCCCGCTTGCTGGGACGATGGGTGCTATCGAAGGGGAGTACTCCTCAATCGGACTGGCCGTCATCACGGAGCCACTCGGTTCCCGGTTGTCCGGCCTGAGCTGCGGGTTTCAACCGTCTCAGGTGGAGAAGACTTTCGGCGCTTGTGCACGCCATGACAACGCCGGAGGAGTCCCGCAATGCACGTCACCCTGACCGTCTGGATCGCCACGATCGCCGTTTTGGCCGTGGCCGTCGGCCTGGACCTGTGGCACGGCATCCGGAACCCGCACGCGATCAAAACCCGCGAGGCCGCCGTTTGGGTCACCGGGATCGTCGCGGCGAGCATCTTGTTCGGCATCGGCATCTGGGTTTTCACCGGCCACCGCTACGGCAGCGAGTTCTTCGCCGGCTGGATCACCGAGTACAGCCTCAGCGTCGACAACTTGTTCGTCTTCGTCATCATCCTGACCAAGCTGCGCGTCCCGCGCGCCTACCAGTCCCAGGTGCTGCTGTGGGGCGTGGTGATGGCGCTGGTGCTGCGCGGCATCTTCATCGGCATCGGCAGCGCGGTGATCAACCAGTTCAGCTGGATCTTCTACGGCTTCGGCGCCTTCCTGGTCTACACCGCGGTCAAGCTGGCCACCGGGCACGGCGAGGAGGAGTTCAAGGAGAACCGCCTGCTGCGCCGGGTGCGCACGGCGGTGAAGACCACCGACGACTACGACGGCGCGCGGCTGGTCACCCACGTGGCCGGACGCCGGCGCTTCACCCCGATGCTGATCGTCATGGTCGCCATCGGCTCCACCGACCTGCTGTTCGCCCTGGACTCGATCCCGGCGATCTTCGGGCTCACCAAGGAGCCGTACATCGTCTTCACCGCCAACGTCTTCGCGCTGCTCGGCCTGCGCCAGCTGTACTTCCTGCTCGGCGCGCTGATGGACCGGCTGGTGCACCTGTCCTACGGACTGTCGGTGATCCTGGGCTTCATCGGCGTGAAGATGCTCTTCGAGGCGCTGCACGGCTCCGGGGTCGAGCACATCGGACCGGTCACCGTACCGACGATCGGCATCGCCGCCTCGCTCGGCGTGATCATCGGGGTCCTGGCGATCACCACGGTGACCAGCCTGTGGAGCACACGGCGCGCGGAGGGCGAGGTCGAGCCGGCTAAGGACGAGCCGGCTGAGACCGAGCCGACCGAGGCTGGGCTGGCTGCGGCCGAGCCGACCGAGACCGAACTGACCGAGACCGAGCGGACCGAGACCGAGCCGACCGAGGCCGGGCTGGAGAAGCTCGAGGGCTGAAACCCTTACCCCACCTGGCGTTTCGCGGGTTCGGTCCGGATGTGGGATGCTGCCGCGCACATCCCGTCATCTCGTCAGGATCCTGTGAGACCCAGGGGGGTCAATGAACGGCTTCGTGAAGTTCGTCGTGCGGGGCAACGTCATCGGGCTGGCCGTCGGCGTCGTCATCGGCGCGGCGTTCGCTGCGATGGTCACCTCCTTCACCACCGCGTTCCTCACACCGCTGATCGGCTGGGCGACCGGCGGCATCGGGGACTACAGCAAGAAGGTCTTCACGCTCGGCAAGACCCCGTTCCCCTACGGGACGTTCGTCAACGCCGGGATCAGCTTCCTACTCACCGCCGCGACGCTGTACTTCCTGATCGTGCTGCCGGTCAACAAGCTCACCGAGGAGCTGAACCCGCACCACGACCTGTCCCACGCCAAGCGCTCCTGCCCGGAATGCCTGCAGCAGATCCCCGCGCGGGCCCGCCGATGCAGCTACTGCACCTCGACCGTCGCCCCGATCCTCGACGAGGACTCCCCGGACCTCACCGACGAACTCCCCGGCGAGATCGCGCTGCGCAGCGCGCTGCCGGAGATGAGGTTCGGGGAGCCGGCCGCAGCGGCTGAAGCCAAGCCAGTCTGAGACGCCGCGGCCGCCGGGGTGTGCGGCGACTCGTTCGCCATGCGGCGACCAATAAGGTCGCCGCATGGGCTTTCTGCAGGGACCCCTCTTCGTCCTCACCGCGATCGTCACCGTGGTCGTGCTGGCCTCGATCGTCCGGCGCCTGCTCGGCGTCCGCTTCTCCGCCACCCGGCTGGTCCTGGCCGCCGCGATCTCCTGGGGCATGTCCGCGCCGATCCTGACCGCGATGCTCGGTCCCAAACTGCCCGACGGGACTCTGGAGGACTCCAAGAAGCCGCTGCTGCTGGTCCTGTCCCTGCTGGTCATCCTGCTGCCCAGCATGGTGTTCCTGGTCGTCGCCGAGGCGCTGGCGCCCAGCGGCAGCCTGCCGACGCCGCTGGAGTGGGTCAGAGGGCTGCGCAGCCGGGTCGCGCGCTCGCGCCGCTACTGGCGGTTCACCATGATTCTCATGCGTCACGGGCTCGGTCCGTACCTGCGAGGCCGACGACCGCAGGCGAACATCGGCCGGTCGTTGCGCGGGGCGCTGAACGACGGCGGGCTGACGTTCATCAAGTTCGGCCAGATCCTGTCCACGCGCCGCGACCTGCTGCCGGCCGAGGTGGTCGACGAGCTGTCGCTGTTGCAGCATCAGGCTGCTTACGTGGCGTGGGCTGAGATCGAGGCGGTGCTGGTCGCCGAGTACGGCTCGGTCGAGACCGTCTTCGCACGCTTCGACCGCGAGCCGATGGCCGCGGCGTCGGTCGCGCAGGTGCACTCCGCGCGGCTCGTCTCCGGCGAGGAAGTGGTGGTCAAGGTGCGCCGGCCCGGCGTGACCAGCCAGGTGGGCCGCGACCTGGACATCATCCGGCGGCTGGCCAGGACGCTGGAGCGGCGCACGTCGTGGGCTCGGTCGCTGGGCGTCAAGGCGCTGGCCGAGGGCTTCGCCGTGGCGTTGCGCGAGGAGCTGGATTTTCGCATCGAGGCGCGGAACCTGGCGGCGGTCGCGGTGACGCGGGTCGAGGGCGTGGCGGTTCCGAAGGCGTTCACCGAGCACTCTTCGGCGCGGGTGCTGGTGATGGAGCGCTTCGAGGGCGAACCGTTGCGGTGTGCGCTGCCGCAGTTGGCTGAGCGCGGGATAGTCGCGCGCGAGCTGGCCGAGCGGCTACTGAACTACTTGCTGCGGCAGGTGATGATCGACGGGGTCTTCCACGCCGACCCGCATCCCGGCAACATCCTGCTGCTGACCGACGGCCGGCTCGGCATGCTCGACTTCGGCTCGGTGGGGCGCCTGGACTCGGCGCTGCGTGCCTCGATGCAGCGGCTGCTGGCGGCCGTCGACGTCGGGGACCCGCTGTACCTGTGCGACGCGGTGCTGGAGGTCATGATGGCGCCGGACGAGATCGACGAGGCCGCGCTGGAGCGGGACCTGGGACGGTTCACCGCGCGTCATCTGCGCAGCGAATCAGGGTTCGACGTCGCCATGTTCACCGACCTGTTCCGCATCGTCAGCTCGCACGGGCTGGCGGTCCCGGCCGAGGTCGCGGCGGTGTTCCGGGCGTTGGGGACGTTGGAGGGGACGCTCACCGAGCTGGCGCGCGACTTCGACATCGTCGCCGAGGCGCGCAAGCTGGCCGGCGGGTACGCCGCGGAGCAGCTGACGCCCGAGGCGCTGAAGCGGGAGGCGGCGACCGAGCTGGCGGCGCTGGTGCCGATGCTGCGGCGGTTGCCGCGGCGGGTGGACCGGCTGGTCGGGGCGCTGGAGAGCGGGAAGCTGAGTGTGAACGTGCGGCTGTTCGCCGACCGGCGGGACCGGGATGTGGTGACCGGGCTGGTGCACCAGGTGCTGATCACGGTGCTGGCGGCGACGTCCGGGCTGATGGGGGTGCTGATGGTCGGGCGGCAGAACGGGCCGATGGTGGGGGAGTCGGTGAGTCTGTATCAGTTCCTTGGGTACAGCTTTCTCGCGGTCGCGAGTGTGTTGGCGCTGCGGGTGTTGGTGGTGGTTTTTCGGCGGCCGGAGGATTGATTCCGCCGGTTGCGGTGAGGCGCTTCGTTTTCGGATTTCTATCGCTGACAGTTGATGTCAGTGATGGTCCTGACACTGGGGCGTATGGACTTCGCTAGTGCTACCCGGCGGGCCGAGCGGTTGCTCGTGCCGGCTGCGTTCGTCACCGCTTTGGGCAACAACGTGCAGCTGATCGCTGGGGCGTTGTTGATGATCCGGAACGACAAGACGATGGTGTCGGTCGGGTTGTTGTTCGTCGCGGTGGCGGTGCCGCAGGCGGTGCTCTCGCCGTATTTCGGGCGGTTGGCCGACCGGCATGATCGGCGCCGGTTGTGGATCGGGTGCGATCTGACGTCGGCGGTGCTGGCGTTGGCGCTGCCGGTGTGGCTGACGCTCGGGGGAGCGACGGCTCCGGGGGTGTACGCGGCGAACTTCGCGTTGGCGGTGGTGGCGGCGCTCTTCTTTCCCGTGAGCAACGCGATGATCAAGGAGCGGGTGCGGGCTTCTCAGGTGCGGCGGTTCAACGCCACGTATGAGATGGCGACGCAGGGTGGGATGTTGCTGTCGGCGACGGTGGGTGGGCTGCTGGTGCAGCGGTTGGGGGCGTCGCCGCTGCTGGTCTTCAACGCTGGGACGTTCGTGGTGTCGGCGGCTTTGGTGGTCGCGGTGGGGCGGCGTCCGGTGCGGCTGGAGGTAGAGACGGGCGCGGATTCGGTTGCGGGGGTTGGGGTTTCTGGTTCTGCTCCTTCCCGGCGAGTCCCGCTCGGGCGGCTGATCCTGCTGTACGCGCAGGGCAGCGTGGTCGTGACCGTGTTCAACGCGCTGCTGCCGAAGCTGGTCATGGGGGAGTGGGGGCGCGGGGCGGGGTTGTTCGGGCTCGTCGATGCGGTCGGGAGCTTGGGGTTCTTGGCGGCGACCGCGTTCTACAAGGTGGTGGGGCGGCGGTTCGGGGATCTGCGGATCGCGGTGGTCGGGTTCCTGGCGTGCAATGCGGTGTTCGTTTTGCAGCCGCAGTTCGGGCCGGGTTTTCTGATGGCGGGGGTGGCGATCGGGGCGTTCACGTTCGGGACGGCACGGATCGCTTCGCGCTCGCTGGTGATGACGAGCGTGGACGAGGCGCACGTGGGGCGGGTGTTCGGGCTGGCGAACGGCGCGGGGCTGGCGGCCACGGTGGTGGTGATGCTGGGGGTCGCGGAGCTCACGGACCACACCGACAGCCGGTGGGGGTTCGCGGTGACGGGGGTGCTGAGTGTGGCGGCGGCGTTGGCGGCCGGGGTGCTGCTGCGCGAGTCCGGTATCGGACTTTCCGGTGGCACGGAGATCGTCTCGGGGTCTGGTGGTGCCGATGGTGCCGGTGGTATCCATGATCGTGATCCATCCGCTCCTGACGGCTGTCACATTCCCGCGAATGCGGACGTCAAAGTGGTGACCGCCTGAGTCCGTCCGCAGAATGTGAAGCCATGACCGACGCTGATCAGCTCGCCCAGTTCTTCCAGACCCAGCGCCCGCACCTGAAGGCGGTGGCGTACCGCATGCTCGGGTCGCTGGCCGAGGCGGACGACGCCGTGCAGGAGGCGTACCTGCGGCTGAACCGGTCGGACGTCGCCGAGGTGGAGAACCTGGCCGGCTGGCTCACGACGGTGACCGGCCGGGTCTGCCTGGACGTCCTGCGCGCCCGCCGCAACCACGGCGAGGAGGACCTCGAGGGCCCGGCCGGCGTCGAGGCCGTCGAGGCCACGGAGCGCGACGCGATGGCCGACCCGGAACTGGCCGCCGAGCTGTCGGACTCCGTCGGCCTGGCACTGCTGGTCGTGATGGACACCCTGAGCCCGGCCGAGCGCCTCTCGTTCGTCCTGCACGACATGTTCGCAGTCCCCTTCGAGGAGATCTCACCCATCGTCGGCAAATCCCCGGCAGCCGTCCGCCAACTCGCCAGCCGAGCCCGCCGCCGCGTCCAGGGCCAAGGCGAGGCGTCCGACGCGGACCGCGGACGCCAGCGCGAGGTCGTGAGCGCCTTCCTGAAGGCATCACGCGGCGGCGACTTCGCCGGCCTGCTGAAGCTCCTGGACCCCGACGTCGTCCTCCGCGGCGACCCGACAGCCGTCGCCTTCGGCGCCACCGCCGAAGTCCGCGGCGCGGGCGGCGTCGCCAAGCAGTTCTCCGGCCGCGCCCAGGCCGCCCAGCTCGCCCTCATCGACGGCACCCCCTCCCTGATCTGGGCCGTCGCCGGCACGCCCAAGGTGGTCTTCGACTTCACCATCGTCAACGGCCGCATCGCCGCCATCGAGATGCTCGCTAACAGCAGCCTCCTGGGCGAGCTGGCGGTGGAGATCGTCGCGAGGGTGGGGGAGTAGATAACGGGCCCCAGGATGACCAGGAACGCGCACCACGCTGAAAAACGGCAGCGTAGCCCGGGCTACGCTGCCTGATGATCAGCCAGATCGTTTGTTGCTGCGTTCCCGCAGTTCCTGAAGCCACGCCCGAACCTGGGAATCATCGTGCAGGAAGTCACCGGCTGGGCCGTGTCGCAGATCGATGCCCGCCAGCAGGCCCAGCGCCCAGCACTCCGTCGCGTCCCAGGCCAGGGTGTCATCGAACAACCAGCGCGCGGCCCACCGGTCGGCGTCGTCCCGACTCAGTCGACCTTCGACCACCGCGATGAACCGAGCCTCGATCTCCCCGAGATCCGGCTGTTCATCACCAACCACGTGCTGATCCTGCCACGGCACTAACTCCCGTCCGCGGCCACCGACATCACCACCGCCGGCGACCAGCCGCTGTCCAGATCCGGGGGGCAGGGGCGGAAGAGGGTCGCGCCGGAGACTGCCAGGAGCGCGACCGGTAACACCGTGGCTGCGGTTGTCGCGGCGATGACCAGGGCGTGGGTGCGGCGGGTCAGGGTTTGGTCGAGGCGCAGGAGGCGGCGGATGCGGCGGAGGGTGGGGGAGGAGTCGATGGCGAGGGCGGTTTCGGGGACCGGGTTGTACTCCGGGGGTGCGTCTTCGGCGTGGGCTGTGCCAATGACGGCGAGGGCTGCGGCGACGGTGGGGGCGCCGGTGCGGGCCACGGCGGCGTCGTCGGCGATGAGTTCGACCAGGCGGCGGGTTTCGCGTTCGGCGTAGGCCAGGAGCTTGATGTGCGGCATGGTGCGGCGGATGGCGGTGGCCAGGGCGATGATCAGGTGGTGGCGGCCGGACATGTGGGCGCGCTCGTGGAGCAGGACCGCCTCCAGCTGCTTCGCGCTCAGGCGTTCCAGGGCGCCGGTGGTGATCACCACGTCGTCGGGGAGGCAGTAGCAGGCCGGGGACGGGTGGTCCAGGACCAGGACGCCGAGGTCGTCGTCGCGCTTGGCGAGCATGCGGAGCATCTGGCTGTGCTCGCGGCGGCGGCGGTGCGCGGTGCCGAAGGTGGCGGTCAGGCAGTAGAGCAGGCGGGCCGAGAGCAGGACCGCGGAGATCCAGCCGAGGTGGCCCAGGGCCGTACCGAGGGAGCCGTGGTCGGTGACCGGGAGCTGGTCGGCGCAGGAGTCCAGGGCCGGCGACAGTTCGGAGAGTCCTTCGACCAGCGTGAACGCCAGCGCGAGCCCGGCGCCGACGGTGGCCAGCAGGAACGAGCAGGTCAGGATCTGCAGCAGCGTCACCGTCAGACGCGGAGCACGGTCCGACGGCCAGTGCCGGGCCAGCAACGGTGGGGCGAGGACCGCCACAGCCAGAGCGTAGACGACCAGGAGGAGCACGGCCGTCACTGCATCCGCTCTTCCTCCGGAGCCGGGTGGGGCGACGCCGGTGGGCAGATCTCGAGCGCCGCGCGCAGCGCCTTGGCTTCCTCGTCGGACAGCTGCTCCAGGAAGTGGACGAACGCCACCGCCTGGTTGTCGCTGGTCGCCCAGGCGTCCCGCATCAGCCGCGCGGTGTACGACTCGCGCGAGGCGACCGCCTCATAGACGTACGCCCGCCCCTGCGGCTGACGGCGCAGCCACCCCTTGCGGTGCAGCTTGTCCATGACCGTCATGACCGTGGTGTAGGCGAGGGAACGGTCGGTGTTCAGGTCGTCGAGGATGTCGCGCACCAGCACCGGGCGGTTGCGCCGCCATATGCGGTCCATGACCGCCGCTTCCAGATCCCCCAGTTGTCGCATCGCCACGGCCGTTAGCCTAGACCAGGCTGGTCGGCGCCGGAATCAGTGATTGAGCCGGTGAGGCCGCGGTTCTGCCGAGGAGGGCACGGAGCGCACCGGCGGCGCAGCCGGACGGAGAAGCTCAGCGGGGCGCGTCGGCGTCGACATCGTGTGGTGCGGATGCGGGCGCGACTTCGGGTGCGGCTTCGCCACCGGGTGCGGCGGGGTCTTGACCTGTGGCGGAGCAACGGGCAGCAGCGGCGCCGCCGGAACCTGGCTGCCCGACGCTCCGTTGTCGCCACTCACGAAGCTGTCCGCGGTCCGTCCGATCAGCGGCGCCGGTCGTGCCGCGCCCGAACCGCCGGCGGCGCCGGCCGCGATGAGGATGGCGCCGGTGAGGGTCATCCCGAGGGACAGGGCGAAGTGGACCCGGCGCGTGGGCCGCACCCATGCCGTGTACGAGCCGTCGACGATCATGCCGCCACCCTCGCCGACGCCGCCGCCGAATCCTGCTTCCGCACCGCGTGGCGCAGCGCGGGGTCATGCATTCGGCGTATTCGTCTGATCCTCCACACTCTGCCGTCTCTGCGGTCTGTGGCCGGTCCGATGCCTGAATGTCGTGCTTGACCTCGCACGGGTGTCCCGGCGCGGTCCTTACTCTCAGTATTCTTCCACCCCCGGTGGAGTATTCCGACTTGAGGTCGTATTGAGAAAACCCACACGCGCGGTATTGCCTTCCGGCACGCTGGGTGAGCAGAATGGCAGAACCCTGGCAAACATTATTAACGAATTACCCTGTTTTTGTGCGAAACGGGCGCGTTGACAGCGCTGTGAGGTGACAGGCGATGAGGCTAGTAGTGGCCGGCCGAAGAGACGACCGGGTGCAACCGGCGTTGGACAACGCGTTGCGCCTAGACGGGTTCGCGGTCCGGCGGCTGCGTGCCGACGACCTTCCGGGCATGGCGGCGTTCTCGCCGCACGCGGTCCTGCTGGACCTCGGGCTGCTGGACGAGGAGGCGCTGGCCCTGTGCGAGCGCATCCGCCGCCAGACCGAGGCCGCACTGGTGGCGATCACCGCGCGCGCCGACCGCGGCCTGTGGATCGAGGGCCGGCGGATCGGCGTGGACGACTTCGTGGTGAAGCCCTACGGCCTCACCGAGCTGTCGACCCGCATCCGCGCCGCGGTGCGCACGCCGACCGAGCGCCCCGACCACCTGGGCGTCGGCCCGGTGGTGGTGGACGCCGAGGAGCGCCGGGTCAACGTGCACGGCCAGCCGGTGGTGCTCACCCGCAAGGAGTTCGACTTGCTGCACCTGCTGGCGAGCACGCCGGGCGCGGTGCTGTGCCGGGAGCTGATACTGCGGAAGGTGTGGCACACCACCGAGAAGTCGGCGAACCGCACACTGGAGGTCCACATCGCGACGCTGCGCGCCAAGCTCGGCGTGCCGGACCTGATCCGGACGGTGCGCGGGATCGGGTACGTCGCGGACTCGGAGCTGCCGCGGAGCATCCGGGTCTGAGGCCGGTGATGCGGTGACGCGGTGACGCGGATGAGACGTCACGCGGGTGAGACGGTGACGTGGGTGAGGCGAGTGCGAGCGAGCCCTACCGCTCGACCGCCAGCCGCACTCCCAGCCCGATGAACAGCCCGCCGGTGGCCACGTCGATCCGGCGCCGGGCCGCGCGCCGGTGCGCCAGCCAGCCGCCGATACGTCCGGCGAGCATCCCGACCGTGCCGTCCACCAGGAACTCGATCACGATCAGCACCGCGCCGAGCACCGCGAATTGCACCGGCAGCCAGCCCAGCCGCGGGTCCACGAACTGCGGCAGGAACGCGACGCTGAACGTCACCATCTTCGGGTTCAGCAGGTTGGTCAGCAGGCCTCGCAGATACGCCTGACGCCCCGAGACCGGCGTGGCATCGCCGGCCGACAGTGCACCGTCCTCGGCGCCGCGGTGCCGGATCGCCTGGACCCCGAGGTAGACCAGATAAGCGCCGCCGCCAAGGCGGAACGCCGTGAACGCCACCGGGACCGCCGCGAAGAAGGCCGTCAGCCCGGCGGCGGCGACGGTCACATGGATCACCTCAGACGTGGCGATGCCGGTGGTGGCCAGCAGGCCCGCGCGAGGACCGCCGCGCATGCCGACACCCAGCACGAACAGCATGTCGGGACCGGGTGCCAGACAGGCGACGGCGGTGGTGAGGACGAACAGGGTCAGTAGATGCAGATCTATCGGCATAATCGCGATCCTGACACGCGGCCCTCGCCGGCCGGCCGGTCTTTTCGCGGCTGTCTCAGCCCTCGGTCTTCGCCGAGGCCGCCGTCTGCGCGACCGGGCCGGCGCCGCGCTTCAGGTCGCCTCGGTTCAGCTGACCCTGATTCGGCGCGCCCTGACTGGTCCCGCCCTGATTCTGTTGGCCCTGATTCGGCGCGCCCCGCTTTGGCCAGCCCCGATCCGGCGCGTCCTGACTGGTCCCGCCCCGATCCGGCCAGCCTTGATTTCGGCCCGCGCTGATTCGGCCCGCCCTGATTCGGCCAGCCTTGATGCGGCCCGTCCCGATCTAGCGCGCTCTGATTCAGCCCGCCCCGCTTCGGCCAGCCTTGATTTCGGCCAGCCCCGATCCGGCAGGCTCTGGCTCGCCCCGCCCCGCGTCGTCCCGCGCCGCCTCAGCACGCAGCTCCGCGCGCCGCGCCTGCCAGCGTTCCAGCATCCCGGTCAGCTCCCCGCGCAGGAACTGGAACATCTGCGCCGACTCGGTCAGCCGGCGGCCGGCCGGGGTGTCGGCGCCGACCACGGCGGCGCCCTCGGTCAGGCTCGCCTCCCAGCGCGCCATCAGCGTGTCGCGCTCGAACAGCGCGTCCTGCCAGACCTCGTCCAGGACGCGGTAGCGGTCGCGGCGGGTGCCGGGCTGGCGTTCGCGGGTGACCAGGTTGACCTGGGACAGGTAGCGGATGGCGCCGGAGACCGCGGCCGGGGAGATGTCGAGCAGGTCCGACAGTTCCTGGGAGGTCAGGCGGCCGTCGTCGCGGGTGATCAGCGCGGCGAAGACCCGGGAGGGCATGCGCGGGATGCCGCTGTCGGTCAGCACGCTGGCGAAGCGCTCGACGTAGGCCGGCAGCCGGTCGGGTGCCGGGCGGTCCGCGGCGTCCTCGGTCATCCCCCCACGGTAGCGGTCCCGCTCGCGCTTTCATAACATTCACAAATCTCTGAAGATTCGGAGTAGCATCGGCCGCATGACGACTGCGATCAGCGCGTCCGGCCTGGTGAAGACGTTCGGCCGGACCCGTGCGCTCGACGGCCTGGACCTGACCGTCCAGGAGGGGGAGGTCCTGGGCTTCCTGGGACCCAACGGGGCAGGCAAGTCGACGGCGATCCGGGTCCTGCTGGGCCTGATCCGCGCCGATGCCGGGCAGGCGGCGCTGCTCGGCGGCGATCCCTGGCGCGACCGTGTGGCCCTGCACAAGCGGCTGGCCTACGTGCCCGGCGACGTCACCCTGTGGCGGAGCCTGTCCGGCGGGGAGGTGATCGACCTGCTCGGCGGGCTGCACGGCGGGGTCGACGCGCGCCGCCGCGCCGATCTGCTGGAGCGGTTCGAGCTGGATCCGACCAAGAAGGGCGGCCAGTACTCCAAGGGCAACCGCCAGAAAGTCGCGCTGATCGCAGCCCTGGCCTCGGATGTGGAGCTGCTGGTCTTCGACGAGCCGACGTCCGGCCTGGACCCGCTGATGGAGGACGTGTTCCGGCAGTGCGTCGCCGACGAGCGCGAGCGCGGCCGCACCATCCTGCTCTCCAGCCACATCCTGTCCGAGGTCGAGGCGCTGTGCGACCGGGTGAACATCATCCGCGCCGGCAAGACCGTGGAGACCGGCTCGCTGGCCGAGCTGCGGCACCTGACGCGCACCACCGTCCAGGCCGAACTCGCCGGCGCGCCGACCGGGATCGCGGACCTGCCCGGCGTGCACGACGCCAAGGTCGGCGCCGCGACGTTCGCCGGCCAGGTCGACACCGACCACCTCGACGGCGTGCTCAAGGCGCTGACCGCGGTCGGCGTGAAGACGCTGGTCAGCCGGCCGCCGACGCTGGAGGAGCTGTTCCTGCGGCACTACGAGCCCGAAGGGGCGCAGCAGTGAGTGCCGAGACGGCGTCGGAGCCGAAGAAGAGCGACAAGAAGGCCTCCACCAAGACCTCCAAGTTCGCCACCGAACCCGGCGCGCAGGCCGACTCCGACAGCGGTCTTCGTACCCTGATCAAGCTCGCCTCGCACCGCGACCGCATCATGCTGCCGGTGTGGATCTACGCGCTGCTGGCGACCGTCGGCGGGACCGCGTACTCGTTGAAGAAGCTGTATCCGGCGCAGAGCGACCGCGACAAGCTCGGCGCCAGCATCGGCACGAACCCCTCGCTGCGCGCGCTGTACGGCCCGCTCTACGACACCCACAGCCTCGGCGCCCTGACCGCCTGGCGCACGCTGGGTTTCGGCGGCCTGCTGATCGGCATCATGGTGGTCCTGCTGATCACCCGGCACACTCGCGCCGAGGAGGAGTCCGGGCGGCTAGAGCTGCTCGGGTCCGGCGCGGTGGGACGTAACGCGCCGTTGAGCGCGGCGCTTTCCATCGCTGTCGGCGTCTGCTTCGGGATCGGGCTGCTAACCGCTGTGGTGATGGTGGCGTTGGGTCAGGGCGCGGGCGGCGCGCTGGCATTCGGGGCGTGCCTGTTCGCCGTCGGCGTGGCGTTCGCCGGGACGCAGGCGGTCGCGGTGCAGCTCACCGAGACCGGGCGCGCCGCCAACGGGATCGGGGCGCTCGTCCTCGGCGTGGCGTATCTGCTGCGTACGGTCGGCGACGCGGCGGGGAACAGCGGCGGCGCCGGGTGGGTGGCGTGGCTGTCGCCGTTCGGGTGGATCGAGCGGGTGCATCCGTGGGCCGGGAACCGGTGGTGGGTCCTCGGTGTGACGCTGGCCGCCGGGGTCGTGGCCGCTGCCGTCGGCTATCGGGTGCAGAACGCGCGGGATCTGGGCAGCGGGCTGTTGCCGCAGCGTCCGGGACCGGCGAGTGCCGGACCCGGGTTGCGCGGCGTGTTCGGGTTGGGGCGGTGTTTGCAGCAGCCGACGTTGCTGGGGTGGATGGCTGGGATCTTCGTGTTCGGGATCGTCATGGGATCCATCGCCAAGGGCATCGACCAGTTGCTGAACGACAATCAGCAGGTTGAGAAGATCATCGGTCGCTATGGCGGGGTGCAGGGACTGACCGACTCCTACTTGGCGACCGCCGTCAGCTTCCTGGGGATGGCCGCGGCGTTCTACGCGGTGCAGGCGGTGCTGCGGCTGCGCGGGGAGGAGACCTCGGGGCGTGCCGAGCCGGTGCTGTCCGGGTCGGCCGGGCGGCTGGCGTGGGCGGGCAGCCACCTGGTGTTCCCGGCGGTCGGCAGCGCGCTGGTGATGGCGGCGGGCGGGCTCGGGGTGGGGGTCGGCGCCGGGGCGGTGCTGGGGGATTTCTGGGGGTGGGTCGGACGGATGGTGCGAGCCGGGCTGATCACCACGCCGGCGTTGTGGATCATCGCGGCGGTCGCGGTGGCGCTGTTCGGGCTGATGCCGAAGTGGACGGCGGGGGCGTATGGGGTGTTCGGCGTGCTGGTGTTCATCGCTTATCTGGGCCCGTTGGTGAACGCTGGGCAGTGGTTCTTGGACCTGACGCCGTTCACGCACATTCCGAAGGTTCCCGGCGGGGTGTTCCACTGGACGCCGCTGGTGTGGATGACGGCGGTGGCCGCGGTTCTCTCGGCGGTCGGGCTGGTCGGGTTCCGGCGGCGGGACGTGTCATCTGCATGACGTATCCCTTGTATGACCTGTCTGCCACCTCTCTGCTACCGTTGACGGCATGAAGCGCGCTATGCAGACGACGACGCCGGACACCGTCCCGGCGCGCTGATTCCTGAACCAGCAACGAAGCCCCGGGGCGAGTGCCCCGGGGCTTCGTCGTTCTCCCGGGACCCTCGCCCCTCCCGCACACCTGATGTCAGTCGATGCCAGTTGATGCCAGCGAGGAGAAGTCCCATGAGCGAGATCCAGCACGACCACCGCAGGCTCGGCCGCGAGCTCGGCCTGTTCGACACCGACCCGCTGATCGGCGCCGGGCTGCCGTACTGGCTGCCCGACGGCGCGGTGGTACGGCATGCGGTGGAGGAGTACATCCGGTCCGTTGAGAGACGTGCCGGGTATCAGCACGTGTACTCGCCGGTGCTCGGCAAACGCGAGCTGTACGAGATCTCCGGGCACTGGTCGCACTACAGCGAGGACATGTTCCCGCCGATGGATCTGGGCGCCGAGCAGATGGTGCTGCGCCCGAGCCTGTGCCCGACCCACGCGCTGATCTACCGCTCCCGCGCGCACAGCTACCGCGAACTGCCGCTGCGCATGGCCGAGATCGGCGGCATGTTCCGCTCGGAGATGTCCGGCGCGCTCGGCGGTCTGACCCGCGTCCGCGCCATCACCCTGAACGACGCGCACATCTTCTGCACCCTGGAGCAGGTCGCGCAGGAGGCGCAGGACGCGCTGAAGCTGATCCGCGACGCCTACGAGGCGCTCGGCATCGAGGCGGCCCGCATCCGGCTGTCGCTTCCCGGCCCGGGCGGCAAGTACGTCGACAAGCCGCAGATGTGGCAGCGCGCCACCGCGATGCTGCGCGAGGTCCTGGACGCCTCGGGCCTGGCGTACGAGGAGGCCGAAGGCGAGGCGGCGTTCTACGGCCCGAAGATCGACATCCAGATCGCCGACCCGGCCGGCCGCGAGTCGACCCTGTCCACCGTCCAGATCGACTTCCACCAACCCGAGCAGTTCGCCCTGGAGTACATCGGCGCCGACGGCGCCCGCCACCGCCCGGTGATGGTCCACCGCAGCATCGTCGGCAGCATGGAGCGCGTCGTGGCCCACCTGATCGAGCAGCACGGCGGCGCGTTTCCCGCCTGGCTCGCACCGGTGCAGGTGGCGGTCCTGCCGGTCGGCGAGGACGAGGCAGGCGCGGCCCGAGCGTTCCACGACCTGTGCCTCGACCTCGGCCTGCGCTCGGAGCTGATGGACCCCGAGCGCGGCAGCCTCGGCGCGCGCATCCGCGAGGCACGCCTGGTGCCGTACCAGGCGGTCATCGGCGGACGCGAGGCGGCTGCGGACGCGGTCGCGATCCGGCTGCGCGACGGACGGAAACTGGAGCCCATGTCGGTGGCGGAGGCCGGGAAGCGGATGGTGGAGCGCGTCGCGGCTCGGGGGAAGGTGCTGTGGGCGGATTAGGGAGCGCGGCCGGCGATGGCGAGGCGGCTGCTTGGCTTGTGATGTCTGCTGCTCGCCCGGCGGTTGCGATTGCGGTGCGGTCAGGCTGAACCGCTCAGCCGATAGCGCTCATGCCCCTCAGGCCTGCTGCACCGCTATCGCTGTCGCAGCCGCTGTCGCAGTCGCAGTCGCAGTCGCAGTAGCAGCCGCTGTCGCAGCCGTCGGCGCCGCGATCGCCGCGTCGTCCGCATGCTCACCTGCCGCGATCAGGACCTGGTCGGGCAGCACGATCACCAAGGAGCCCGGCTGGGCCGTGCCGGCGGCGAGGGCTGCCTCGCGCCACAGGTCTGGGGCGGGGAGGACCTGGTGGGTGGTGAGGGTCAGGGCTTTGCCGTCCCAGCCGAGGTAGCGGGCGCCCTCGACCCAGGGGAGGGTTGGTTCCTCGCCGAGGACGACCAGGTACTCGGGGTCGGTGACCAGGCGGAGGGGGGTGCCTTCGGCGAGGAGGGCTTGGGCTGCTTCGGCGAGGGCTGTGGCGACCGGGCCTATGCCGAGGACGGCTGCCGCTCGCAGGGCCGGTTCGCGGCGCTGCCAGGACTCGACCGTGTGGTGGTCGGCCGGCTGCCGGACTTCGCAGATGGTCATCGCCCCGCCCCCGTCGCTTGCGTGTTCACCGCAAAAGGATACGCAGCGCGGCGGCGCCGGGGACCTGTCTGCCCGGCATGCGAGCATGGTCACATGCTGCTGCGCATCGAGGGACGCGAGCTGCCGGGCCTGCCGGGCGTCGTGGTCGCGGTCCAGGCCAGGGACAAGCCGGCGGAATTGCTGGACCCGGTGGCCGGCGACGCCGCCGAGGCGGTGTGGGATCTGACGGTCGAGCCGTTCACCACCAAGCGCGGCGAGCGCACGCTGCGCGGCCGCCACGTCCAGGACGGTATCGGCGGACGCTTCGTCTACCTGTCGTGGAACCGCGTCGGCGAGGACGGCGGCTACACCATGTTCTGCCGCTCGAAGCTGATGATCGCCGGCATCCCGCAGGACGTGTTCGACGCCGGCGTCGCCGCCGGCGCGCTGCGGGCCCGCCTCGGGCTGACCGGACGCAAGGGTGGTCCGGTCGTGGCCCGGCTGCTGCCGCCGGCGGTGGAGTGGACCGTCGGCGCCCCGTGATGAGACTCCCCGAATCAGAGGCCTGACATAGTGGGGAGAAGAAGCGGCGGCCGGCCGCCCCGGCGAACCGGGACGCCGACCGCCCAGGGCCGGCACGAGCGGCCGCGCGAACCCGCGCCCCACCCGCGCCGGCACCGCCAGGTAGTACATGCAGGACACCCGGCGGCAGTCCGCTTCTTCGAATATACGCGCGAACCGGGCGTCTCCGGCGGTGCCGCGCCCGAGGGAGTTGAGCATCGCTGACGGTGACCGGGCCTCCCCCATTCAGGGCACCGCGCGCACCCGCCCCGACCTGCGCCATTCCAGACTCGCCCCGCCAGCGCATCGCATAACAGTTTCATCGCTGCCAATAGGGAAAAACGCCCCATGTGTACGACTGGGACGAAGTCCTGCGCGATGCCGAACGCACCCCCGGAGCCGGGGGCGACGGCCAAGAGCGCCTCGTCGTCAACATGGGACCGCAGCACCCCTCGACCCACGGCGTGCTGCGCCTGATCCTGGAGATCGAGGGCGAGAGCGTCATCGAGGCCCGCTGCGGCATCGGCTACCTGCACACCGGCATCGAGAAGAACCTGGAGTACCGGAACTGGACCCAGGCGGTGACCTTCCTGACCCGCGCCGACTACCTGATGCCGCTGTTCAACGAGACCGTCTACTGCCGCGCGGTCGAGGCGCTGCTCGGCGTCGAGGACGACGTGCCGCCGCGCGCGAACGTCATCAGGGTCCTGCTGATGGAGCTGAACCGCATCTCCTCGCACCTGGTGGCCCTGGCCACCGGCGGCATGGAACTCGGCGCGATGACGGTGATGACCAACGGGTTCCGCGACCGCGAGCCGATCCTGGACGTCCTGGAGGCGGTCACGGGGAACCGGATGAACCACGCCTACGTCCGTCCCGGCGGGCTCGCGCAGGACCTCCCCGACGGCGTCGTCGAGCAGATCAGAGCCCTGATTGTCGAGTTCCCCAAACGGATCCTGGACTACGAACGCCTGCTGAGCGCCAACCCGGTGTTCGTCAGACGCACCAAGGGCGTCGGGTATCTGGACCTGCCGGGCTGTATGGCGCTCGGCGTCACCGGCCCGGTGCTGCGCGCCGCCGGACTCGCGCACGACCTGCGCAAGTCGGACCCGTATCTGGGCTATGAGACCTACGACTTCGAGGTACCGACCGACACCGGCTGCGACGCCTACGGCCGCTATCTGGTGCGCCTGCACGAGATGACCGAATCGCTGCGCATCATCGAGCAGGCCCTGGACCGCCTGGAACCCGGACCGGTCATGCTCGCCGACCCGAAGATCGCCTGGCCGGCGCGCCTGTCGCTCGGCGGCGACGGGCTGGGCAACTCCGAGGAGTGGATCCGCCACATCATGGCGCAGTCGATGGAGGCGCTGATCCACCACTTCAAGCTGGTCACCGAGGGTTTCGTGGTGCCGGCCGGGCAGGTGTACTCCTTCGTGGAGTCCCCGCGCGGCGAACTCGGCGCGCACGTCGTCAGCGACGGCGGCACACGGCCGTTCCGCGTGCACCTGCGCGACCCCTCGTTCACGCACCTGCAGGCGGTGTCGGCGATGGCCGAGGGCGGCATGCTCGCGGACGTCGTGGCGGTGGTGGCCTCGGTGGATCCGGTGCTGGGCGGCGCGGACCGCTGACTCGCCATCGCGCACAGGTATTGACTGGGCACGTCCCGTGACTAGGTTCGAGTCAGTCGAACTCTGCGAAAGGGGACGTCGGTGAACCAGAAGCGGAAACTCCGGCGACGCCACGGCAAAATCCGCCGCCATCGCACCATCGCCCACATCCGCAAGCACCGCCTGCACGGCCGGCATCTCGGCTAGCGACACGCCGGACATCTTCTTTACACAAACCCTTGTCGCGTAAACCATCCTCGGCCACACTGAGGGGCATGGAGCACTTCGACGTGGTCGTGGTCGGCGCGGGTCTGTCCGGGATCGGAGCCGGATACCGGCTGCAGACCGAATGCCCAGAGCGCAGTTACGTGATCCTGGAAGCCCGGGACGCCATCGGCGGGACGTGGGACCTGTTCCGGTATCCCGGCGTGCGGTCGGACTCCGACATGTTCACGCTGGGATACGCCTTCCGGCCCTGGCGCGAGGCCAAGTCCATCGCCGACGGGGACACCATCCGGGACTACATCCGCAGCACCGCCGAGCAGTTCCGGATCGAGGAGAAGATCCGCTTCCGGACCAGGGTGGTAGCCGCCGACTGGTCCAGCGAGCAGGCGTGCTGGACCGTCACCGTCGAGCAGAGCGTCGCTGATGCCGCCGACGCCGATGCCGCCGATGCCGCCGTTGAGCGCCGCACGCTGACCTGCGACTTCCTGTACTCCTGCACCGGGTACTACGACTACGCCAGCGGCTACACCCCCGACTTCCCGGGCGTCGCCGACTACCAGGGCACCGTCGTGCACCCGCAGTTCTGGCCCGAGGACCTGGACTACGCCGGCAAGCGCGTCGTCATCATCGGCAGCGGCGCGACCGCCGTCACGCTGGTGCCCTCGATGGTGCGGGACGCCGAGCACGTCACGATGCTGCAGCGCTCGCCGAGCTGGATCGGCGCCGTGCCGGGCCGGGACAAGCTGGCCGACCAGCTGCGCGCCGTGCTGCCGCCGCGGGTCGCGCACCGGATCATCCGCGCCAAGAACATCGCCTTCACCATCGGCGTCTACCAGTTCTGCCGCCGCCGGCCCGCCGCCGCGCGCAAGATGCTCACCAAGCTGGCGAACCGGTTCCTGAAGGACGAGCAGATGGTGCGCGAGCACTTCACGCCGACCTACAACCCCTGGGAGCAGCGGCTGTGCGCGGCGCCGGACGCCGACTTCTTCCGCGCGATCCGCGGCGGCAAGGCGGACGTGGTCACCGACCACATCGAGGCGTTCATGCCCGAAGGCATCCGGCTGGTCTCGGGCAAGGTGCTCGAGGCGGACGTCGTGGTCACCGCCACCGGGCTGCGGCTGCTGGCGCTCGGCGGGATCGCGCCGAGCGTCGACGGCGTCGAGGTGCCGCTGGCCAAGCAGTTCGTGTGGCGCGGGGCGATGGTGACCGGCATCCCGAACTTCGCGGTGTGCATCGGCTACACCAACGCCTCCTGGACGCTGCGCGGCGACCTCACCTCGCGGTTGGTCTGCAAGGTGCTGAACCACATGAAGGCGCGCGGGTACTCCTCGGTGGTCCCGGTCCCGGACGGCACACTGCGCGAGCGGCCGTTGCTGGACCTGAGTTCGGGCTACATCCAGCGCTCGATCCAGGAGTTCCCGCGCTCCGGGCACCGCAGTCCGTGGCGGGTGCGCCAGAACTACATTCTGGACGCGGCAACTACGATGCGGACCGATCTGGACCGGACGCTGCGTCCCACGCGGCGTGAGAAGGCAGGGGTGAGCTCGTGACGCCGATGATGGCGCCGTTCCGCTTCAACGGCGCGGTCGCGGTGGTGACCGGCGCCGCCGGCGGGATGGGGGAGCAGCTCGCCTACGGCTTGGCGCTGCGCGGCACGCACCTGGTGCTGGTGGACCGCGATGCCGAGCGGCTGACGACGGTTGCCGCGACCGTGACGCGGCGGCGTCCGGAAACCAGAGTGCGGACCTTCGTCGCGGACCTGTCCGACGCCGCCGCGGTCGGCAAGCTCGCCGCCGACATCCTCGACGCCGAACCGGTTCTCAACCTGCTGATCAACAACGCCGGCGTGGCGCTGGCGGGCACGTTCGCCGAGACCTCCGCCGAGGAGTTCGACTGGGTGATGGCGGTCAACTTCGCCGCCCCGGTGGCCTTGACGCGTGCGCTGCTGCCCCGGCTGCGTGAGTCGGACGGCAGCCATGTGGTGAACACCTCCAGCCTGTTCGGCTTGATCGCCCCGCCCGGGCAGAGCGCGTATTCGGCCAGCAAGTTCGCCTTGCGCGGCTTCACCGAGGCGCTGCGCCACGAGCTGACCGGCGAGGTCGGCGTGACGTGTGTGCACCCCGGCGGCATCAAGACCCGCATCGCGCTGGACGCGCGCGTCGCCGCCGGCGCCGACCAGGAGCAGAGCGTGAAGGCGATGCGCGCCTTCACCAAGGTCCTGACCTACCCCGCCGACCGCGCCGCGACCCGGATCATCGAGGGCGTGCGGCAGCGGCGCGGCAGGGTGCTGATCGCGCTGTCGGCGCGCGTGCCGGACGTGCTGGCCCGGCTGTTCCCCGCGACGTATTGGGATCTGTTCGTGCGGGTGAACCCGCGTGCCGGTGACCGGCGTCCGCGCCGCTAGCGATCCGAGCGTGCGTCGATCAGGCAGATGAACGCCAGCGCCACGGTGACGACGGCGGCGATGAGGATGACCAGGCCCATGGGGAACATGTGCGACTCCTCGGATCGGGATGGTTTCCTTAGAGCTTCGATCCGCGGGGACCGATCGTCCAGGGGCGGGGGAAAGTCAGAGCACTGTATCAAGGGTCGAATACGTAGTCGCTGAGGTAGCAATTCCGATCCCGCGCGTGTCGCCGCAGCCCTACGGTGACCGGCATGGCGCGCGTGTTGTCCGTCCCGGCCCGTGTGGTCTCCGCGATCTGTTTTCCGGTGCTCCTGCCGCTGTGGCTGGCGTGGAGCCGGCTGCGGACGCGGGGTGAGCGGCGCGGTGTGGTGTGGTCCGCCGAGGCGCTGCACGCCGCCGCGCACGAGATCGCGCTGCTGGTGTGGCCGCCGGTGGCCGCGGCCGGCGCCTGGGCGCTGTACTGGGCCTCCGGTTGGGGACCCGGCGGCATCGGCGGGGACGTGCGCGGGGCGGTGCTGGGCTGGCTCGCCGCGGGAGTGGTCGTGCTGGCGGTGCACGGCGCCCGGCACGGCGAGGTGCCCGACGAGGGTCCCGAGCCGGCCGTGCCCGCGCATCCCCTGCGCCACCTGGCGGGCTACGGCGCTTTGTTCAGCCTGTACCTGCTGGTGGCCATGATCTTGGTGGTGGTGCCCGTGGCGCTTATCCTCAGCATCTGATCGGCCGCTGATCTATCCTCGACGCATGCGCGCGGCCATCCTCGTCGAGGGAGTGAGCGACCAGGCGGCGCTGCGCGCGCTGGCCCTGCGCCGCGGCCGCGACCTGCCCGCCGAGGGCATCGAGGTGGTCGCCATGGACGGCGCCACGAACGCCGCGCGCTACCTGCACGACTACGGTCCCGCCGGCTGCGGCGTGCTCCTGGCCGGCCTGTTCGACGAGGCCGAGGAACGCTTCTTCCGCCTCGGCCTGGAACGCGCCGGCTTCGACCCCGGACCCAAGACCGAGGACCTGGAGGAGCTCGGCTTCTTCGTCTGCCGCGCCGATCTGGAGGACGAACTCATCCGCGCCGTCGGCGCCGACGAAGTCCTGCGCCTGGTCGTCGCCGAGGGGGAGGAGCGCTCCTTCCGAACCCTCCAGCGCCAGCCGGCCATGCGCGACAAGAGCCTGGTCCACCAGCTGCGCCGCATGATGGGCGGCCGCACCGGCGGCAAGGAGCGCTGGGCGCGGCTGCTGGTCGAGACGGTGCCGCTGGAGCAGGTGCCGTATCCGCTGGATGCGGTGCTGGCGCAGTTGGCTTGAGCGGGAGAGTGGCGCGCAGAACGTCGCTCGGGATCGTGCTCGCTGAGCTGGCGTGAGCCGGAAAAAAATTAGAGGCGCCAAAACCAAAAGCACCCCGAGCCAAAGCACCCGAACCAAAAGCCTGATGCCCCGCAGCGGGGTCGGCGTGCGGGGCATCAGGGAACTCACCGGAACCGTGGCGGGCGGTCCGGCTGGGGCGCGGGCGCCGGCGCCGGTGGTGGCACTGGGAGCCGGCGTCGGCGTCCGCGCGTTCGTCGGGTCAGCAGGGTCGGCAGGTCAGCAGGGTCCGTTGTCGGTCCACACGCCGGCGGAACCGCCGGGGATGTCGGCCTCGGTCCACCACTTCGCCGTCCACTGGTGGCCGTTGTAGGAGACCTTCTGGCCGCCGGTGTACGCGGTGGAGGAGTTCCATGCCGCCGCGGTGCAGGTTCCGCCGCCGCCGCCGGTGGTGGAGGAGGTCGGTGAGCTCGGGGGCGTGGTGGTCGGGGTGCTGGAGGTCGGCGGCGGCGGGGGCGGGGTGGCCGCGCCCGCGAACTGCGCGGTGAACTTCGTGAAGTCCCAGTTGTTCTGCGGGACCGAGGAGCAGCTGCCGGACAGGGTGCCGTTGTTGTCCGGCGGGCTGCACTGCCGGTCGCGGTTCACCGACCAGTACGTGTAGCGCGCCAGGCCGTGGCTGGTGGCGTAGTTCAGCACGGTCTGGAAGTCCGACTGGTAGAAGAACTCTGCCGCGTCGGTGCGGCCGTTCATCATCGACACGCCCTCGTGCTGGTAGGCGGTCGTGGAGTCCCAGCCCATGTGGGACTCCAGCAGCCCGTGGAAGGCCTCCAGCGCCGAGACCTGAGAAGCCGCGCCGCTGAAGCCGCCGTCGAAGGGCATGATGGAGAAGTTGTTCGGCGCGAACCCGATCGAGTGCGCCTGGTCCAGCAGCTGCGTGCCGAACCAGCCGGTGCCGGCGGAGGTGCCCGGCATCGTCACCGAGACGTACAGCCCCGGGTTGTTGCGCTGCAGCGTCTGCGCGGCGCCGAGCTCGTTGGCGATGGCCGCGGTGTTCTCATACTCCGGCTCTTCGAGGTCGAAGTCGATCGCGTGCAGCGAGTAGGTGCTGATGACCTGCTGGTAGGCCGCCGCGGTGGCCGCGACGCTGCCGCAGGTCTGGCCCAGCTTGGTGCCGCCGTAGCCGCCGACCGAGACCGAGACGTCGCCGCCCTTGCCGCGGATGGTGCTGATGACCGCCGGGATGGTCGTGTCCGAGCCGATCGGGCTGGTGCCGCCCCAGGTCGCCGAGCAGCCGCCGCCGTTGGGCGCCAGGATGAACGCCAGCTGGAAGGCCTTCTGCCCGGTGGCGTCCATGACCGCTGAGATGTCCGGCGGGGAGTTGTCCTCGGGCATCAGATACGGCGCCGAGGCGTACCAGGTGCTGCTGAGCGCGGCCGTGCCGGGCGCGGCGTGGCCGGTGGCGGCGAGCGCCATCGTGGTGCCGGCGGCGAGAGCCAGTGCCGCTGTGGGCAAGGCCAATCGCCGCTTCAAACTCGCGGTTGCCATGGGGTCTCCGAACGAGTGGCGGGGAGGGAGAGGGAGGGAGGATGTTCAGACTCCGGAGTCGCGAATCATGATTGGACTAGACCAGCTCCCCGTCAAGGGTTCCGGGTAAAGGCCCGGCAAATAACGGTCAAGCGCGGGTGATCGCTCGGCTGACCTGCGAGAAAAGATCAGTGGTGTAGACCCTTGACAGCGGCGAGTGGTCTAATCCACTTTGTGTGTCAGGGCGGTTACATCGCCCCGCACTGTCACCTTCCTGCCCCCACACGGAAAGGTACGACTCTCCCATGAAGACCCCAGGCCCGGGCCGCCGCCGCATGGCGGTGCGGTCCGGCGCACTGCTCGTCGCCGCGATAGCCGCCACCGCCACCGCGCTGTCGCACAGCGCCTCGGCCAGCCCGCAGGCGGCGGCCGCCGGCAGCAGCGTTTTCTCGGTCGCCCCGTACGTCGACATGTCCAACGGCCAGGAGCCGGTCCTGGACACCGCGATCACCGGCCACGGCCTGAAGGCTTACACCGCGGCCTTCATCATCGGCGTCGGCTGCAACCAGGAGTGGGGCGACACCCTCCCGGTCGGCAACGACTCCTTCACCGACCCCGAGATCGCCCGCGCCAAGTCCGAGGGCGCCTCGGTCATCATCTCCTCCGGCGGCGCCGCCGGCGAGGCGCTGGCCTGGACCTGCACCAACCAGTCCTCGATCCAGGCCGGCTATCAGGCGATCATCAGCGACTACGGGGTGAAGCAGCTCGACTTCGACGTCGAGGGCGCCGCCGTGGCCGACCAGAGCGCGGCCGCGCGGAACTTCACCGCGATGAAGGCGCTGAAGTCCGCCAACCCCGGCTTGCAGTTCTCGATGACGCTGCCGGTGCTGCCCTCGGGTCTGACGCAGGACGGCGTCAACATCCTGCAGACCGCCAAGAACAACGGCGTGAAGATCGACGTGGTCAACCTGATGACCATGGACTACTACCAGGGCCAGCAGGACATGGGCGCGGCGGCGGTCAAGGCCGCGCAGAGCACGCTGGCGCAGATGAAGGCCGTGGACTCCAGCTACACCTACGCCAACGTCGGCATCACGCCGATGATCGGCGTGAACGACGACGGCTCGGTGTTCACCGCGGCCAACGCCGCCACCGTCGAGCAGTTCGCCTCCGCCAACGGCGTCGGGCGGCTCGCGTACTGGTCGATCGACCGCGACCAGCCGTGCCCCGGCGGGTCCGGCGGCGGTGCCTCCTCGACGTGCAGCGGCGTGGGCAACGCCAAGCTGGCCTTCGCGGACGCGTTCGTCCCGTACACCGGTAGCGGTGGCGGGACCGGCGGGACCACGGGCGGCACGACCGGTGGCACGACGGGCGGGACCACCGGTGGAACGACCGGCGGGACCACTGGCGGAACCACCGGCGGCGGTAGCTGTTCGGCCGCGCCGTGGAGCGCGAGCACCTCGTACGTGCCGAACGACGTCGTGTCGTACAACGGCCACTCGTGGACCGCGACGTACTGGTCGACCGGTGTGACGCCGGGCTCGGCCATCGCATGGAACATCTGGAAGGACGACGGCGCCTGCTGAGACGCTTCAGCGCTGGTGTGTCAGTCGTCGCTGCCGCCGCCCGGTCCGCTCAGGCCGGGCGGCGGCGGCTTTCTCGCCGGTCGTGCCGGTCCTGCCGGGTGCGCCGGTCCCGCCACACGGCGAACGCCGCGAGCGCCACGGCCGCGGCGGCGCAACCGTGCACCGTCCCGATCGACCAGGACAGCCCGGCTGCCGCGCCGCCCCAGGCGCCGATCGTGTAAGCGGCCCAGACCGTCGTCAGCAGCACGATGGCTTTGCGCGCGCGGCGTCCCGGCTCCTCGGCGAACGCCGAGATCAGCGTCACGAGCGTGCCGGTGAGCGTGGTGGTCGAGACCCCGCGCATCGCGACCCCGGCGGCGTAAGCGCTCTGCACTCCCATCGCCGCGGCCTCCACCCCGAGCCGCAGTTCACGCGGCGCGGAGGCGAGCACGATCACTGAGGCGAGCAGCAGCGCCTCGATCACCAGCAGGATCCAGGGGACTTCGGGGTCGTCGGCGCGGCGCGAGCGGCGCAGCGGCGGCACCGCGATCGCGACGCCGACGCAGAAGCCGAGCAGCGAGGAGAAGGGCCCGTAGGTGTCGGGCTCGGTGACGACGCCCGCGGGGTGCACCCCCGGAACCCAGCGCTCTGCCACCTGCACCGCCAGGAACACCGCGTTGCCGGTCTGGTTCGCGACGAACACCGAGCCGGAGCGCACGTAGGCGACCGAGTCCACCCACCCCGCGACAGCCGTGAGCAGCACCATCAGCCCCGCGGTCCCGGGCACCTTCCACAATCGCGCCACGGAGATCAGGATGGCGCGATCCCGGGCGCGGGCGGTGCAGGCGCGCCAGGAGGCAGCCAAGAGGCAGCCGGCAGACAGCCAGGAGACGCGCGGCGCTCTGGTCCGGTCAGACTGGCACGCTCCTGTGATTCCACTATCCCCCGGTGACCTGACAGAATGACCGGCCATGCAGGGCGATCTGACGGGGCTGGTGCTCGACGGCCGCTATCTACTTCAAGAGCGGCTCGGCGCGGGCGGTATGGGCGAGGTGTGGCGGTGTCGGGACCAGCGGATCGGGCGCGACGTCGCGGTGAAGCTGTTGCTCGATCTGCGGATGAGCGAGGAGGCGGTGGCGCGGTTCGAGCGTGAGGCGCGTGTGGCCGGCGGGCTGTCCAGCCCGCTGATCGTCACGCTGCACGACTACGGGCACGGCGACCTGAACGGGCGCGACGTGCCGTATCTGGTCATGGAGCTGCTCCAGGGCCGCACGCTGGCCGCCGTCCGCAACGACGAGCGCAACTCCCGCAGGGTGCTGACGTGGGGCGCGCAGGTGTGCGCGGCGCTGGAGGTGGCGCACCGGGCCGGCGTGGTCCACCGCGACATCAAGCCGAGCAACGTGATGGTGACCGACGACGGCGCGCTGAAGGTGCTCGACTTCGGCATCGCCCGCGTGGTCGAGGAGAACGCGACGCGCGCCGGCCTGACGGCCGAGGGCACGGTGATGGGTACCGCGGAGTACATGTCGCCGGAGCAGGCGGCCGGCAAGCCCGCGGACGCCCGCAGCGACCTGTACTCCTTCGGGTGTCTGCTGTACTTCCTGGTCACGGCCCGGCCGCCGTTCGTCACCGAGTCGTTCCTCGGGACCGTGCAGCTCCAGCTGAACGGCACGCCGGACCCGCCGAGCCGGCACCGGCCCGGGCTGCCGCCGGAGCTGGACCGGCTGGTGCTGGCGCTGCTGGCGAAGGATCCGGCGGCGCGGCCCGCCGGGGCGCAGGTGGTGCGCGAGGCGCTGGAGGGGATGCTGCCGGCGCCTAAGGCTGCCGGGACGGCCGCTTCTGGCGTCGGTGCGGCTGCTGCTGCCACTGTCGCCGCGACGGTGCCGGCAGTGGAGCCGACGGTGGTCGACGCGGCGGCCGTGGCGAATCAGCCTACTGAGGTGCCTGGGATTCAGCAGGCGGCGATGGCGACTCCGCACACTCCGACTCCGGCTCCTGCTCCTGTCACTCCTTCCACTCCCGCTCCCATCCCGATTCAGCACATTCCGATGCCGAATCCGACCCACCCGCCGACCGAGGTCGGCGCCCATTCCCCGACCCATGTCGTCCCCGAGGAGTTCGGCGGTCGGGGCGGGTCGGCGTCGTCGACTCAGGGCCCGGACAAGCCCGGCTCCCGCATATCCCGGCGCAAGTTGCTGCTCGGCGTCGGCGGCCTGGCCGGTGTCGTGGCGGCCGGTGGCGGTGCGTATGCCGCGGTCGGCGGCGGCGGCAAGAAGTCCGGCGCGAGTACCCCGCTCGCTAAGAGCAGCAGCGCCGCGGACGTCGCGGCCAGCAGCTCGGCCGCCGCGGTCACCTCGGCACCGTCGAGCTCTGATACCTCCTCGGCGCCGGAGACCTCCGCCGGCACCCCGGCGACGACCGCGTCCTCCTCCGGCGCCGAGGCACCGGCCGGCGGCTCGCAGGTCACGATCAAGCCGGCCGGCACGCCGGTGGGTTCGCTGGACGTCGCCGGGCAGCCGACGATCGCGATCCAGTGGATCGCGAACGGTGCGGCGCTGGTCGTCGCCGACGACGCCAACGGCGTGCAGATCGTGGACGTGTCCAACCCCGCCGGGCCGCACAAGGCCTCCAGCATCCCGGTGCCGCTGTCCGACGGGAACCTGCAGCCGATGCTGCACCTGGACTACAACGCCCAGCGCAACCTGCTGGTGCTCGGCGGCGCGGGCGGTCTGTCGCTGGTGGACGTGCACGACCCGAAGAACCCGGTGCAGCAGGCGAGCGTGCCGAACGTCAACGGCCAGAAGGTCGCCGACGTCGCCTTCAACCACGACGGCACGAAGCTGGTCGTCGCCGTGGCCGACAACAACACCGGCAGCTGCGTCCTGGACGTCAGCGACCCGAAGACCAACCCCAGCCAACTCAGCGCCCTGACCCCCGCCGACGACGCGACGCTGCAGTACGCGCTGTTCACCCACGCCGACAAGTACATAGCCACGACGACATCCGGCGGCGGCTCCCCGAAGTTCCAGCTCTGGAACGCCGCGGACCCGCACAACGTCCAGCCCGTCACCTCCACCCCCTGGTACGACACCGGCGACGACTCGACGACGAGGATCGGCTCAGCCCTCTACGCCGCCGAGACCGGACCCTGGCACATGCTCGCCGTCGGCATGGTCAGCGCCGACTCCAACAGCCAGGACCTCCAGTTCCTGGACTTCACCCAACCCCAGACCCCCACCAAGGTCTGGTACCTCCCCACCACCTCCGGCGCCCTGGCCTTCCACCCGAAGCTCCCCGTCATCGCCGTCGGCGACGCCCGCACCGGCGCCGCCACCGTCTGGGACATGACCGACGCCGCCCAGCCCCGCCAAGTCGCCCGCCTGGCCGCCGACAGCGGCTTCGTCGAGGACCTCGCGTTCAGCCCCGACGGCACCCTGCTCGCCGCCGCGGTGAAGCGCGACGGGAGCGGAAACGACCAGAACGCGGTCTTGTACTTCTGGAAGATGTGAGGTGAGGCCCGGCCACCCGGAGAGGGGTGGCCGGGCCGTTGTTCGCGGGAGCGGTCAGTCGTTGCTCACCTTCAACGTCCAGTCGCATTCCGAGTTCACTGACAGGTAGTGCGAGCCTGGGTTGCCATGCTCGTAGCTGGTGTCGCCACCCTCGGCCGCGAGTGAGTCGGCGAGGTCGCCGCCGAAGTCGGTGTCCACGCCGAGGATGAAGTTTCCCTTGCCGCCGTACTCGTTGGAGCAGTCGAACGTGTACGTGACGAACCATTCGGGCCCGGTGGTGAAGCTCGCGGTCTTCTTGATGCCGTTGCCAGAGGTCGAGAACACCACCGTCGGTATCGGTGCCGCGGTCGTCTTCGCCGCCGGCGGCGTACCGGCCGCGGTGTCGCCGGTCTTCGCGGTGCCGCCTCCGGCGGCGCCGATGGCGATGCCGAGGACCAGGCCTCCGGCGCTGCCGATGATCGCGGTGCGGCGCCGGACGGTCGGCTTGTCCGCCATCCGCTGCGGCGGAACGTAGAACGATGCGCGCTGCGGTGGTGCGTACGGCGGTGCGTAGGACGGCGCGGGCTGAGGCGGTTCGTCGGACGGCGTGCCGAATGGCAGCCCTGATTGCGTGTCGCGTTGATCCATGATTCCCCCCAAGGAATGTTTTGATCCCCCGTGCGACAGCGCCACGGTACGGCGACCTCCCGGCTGCTACCGGCCGGTCGGCTCAGATCGTTACCGAAACGATCTGAGTCATCACCGATTGTCAATACCGCGATTGGGGTTCGCGGCTGCCGGCTACCAACCCCGCTTGCGCCACTCCGCCAGCTGCGGACGCTCCGCGCCCAGCGTCGTGTCCTTGCCGTGGCCGGGGTAGACCCAGGTGTCGTCGGGGAGGCGGTCGAAGATCTTTGTCACGACGCCGTCGTACAGCGTGGTGAAGGCCTTGCTGTCGCCGAAGGTGTTGCCGACGCCGCCGGGGAAGAGGCAGTCGCCGGTGAACAAGTGGGGGGTGCCGGTGGGGACCTGGTAGAGCAGGGCGATGCTGCCGGGGGTGTGGCCGACCAGGTGGATGGCGGTGAGTTCGATGTCGTCGATGTGGAGGGTGTCGCCGTCGTCGACCGGGGTGGTGGTGGGGACGGGGATGGCTGGTGCGTCGGCGCGGCCTGCGTAGGTGGGGGCTCCGGTGGCGGTGGTGACGGCTGCCAGGGCTTGCCAGTGGTCGCCGTGGCGGTGGGTGGTGATGATCGCCTGGAGGCCGTCGGGGATCAGGGCCAGGAGGGTGGGTGCCTCGTTGGCGGCGTCGATCAGGACGCTGGCGCCGGTGCTCTTGCTCCGCAGGAGGTAGGCGTTGTTGTCCGCCGGGCCCACCGAGACCTTGGTGATGGTCAGTGCGGGCAGGTCGCGGACGGCGGGCGGGCCGCCCTGGGTGACTTCGCCGGTGTAGTCGGGCATGCCGGTCCATTCATTGGAATTGGGGGATGTATAGGTGTAACTGAAGCGAAACAGACCGGGCCGCCGCCATCACCTCCCAACAAGGCAGCAGCGGCAGCCCGAGCCCGCAGCCCTAAACTCCCAACCCGCCCCGCTCCGCGCCCAGCGTCGAGTCGTTCCCCCGCGCCGGGTACACCCACGTCTCGTCCGGTAGCGCGGCCAGGGCGCCGGTCAGCAGCTCGGCCGGCTTCGGCGCGTGCGGCTCGGCGCCGGTCAGGCAGTCGCCGGTGAACAGGTGCGGATGCCCCTTGGGATCGTCGTACAGCAGGGCCAGAGCGCCGGGGGTGTCGCCGGCCAGATGCATGGCTGTCAGGTGGGAGCGGCCGAGGGGGATCTTGTCGCCGTCGGCCAGGGGCACTGTGGTGGGGACCTCGATGGCGCCGGTGTCGTGGGTGCCGGCCATCGTCGCCGCGCCGGTGGCTGCCGCCACCTCGGCGAGGGCGCGCCAGTGGTCGCGGTGGGGGTGGGTGGTGATCACGGCCGCGAGGTCGCCGTTGACCAGCTGGATCAGGACTGGGGCGTCGTCGGCGGCGTCGATGAGGAGCTGCTCGCCGGTGAGGCGGTCGCGCAGGAGGTAGCAGTTCGCGGCGTGCGGGCCGACCGCGATCTTGGTGACGATCAGCTGCGCGAGTTCGTGGACGGCCGGCGGGCCGCCGGCGTGGACGATGCCGTGGTACGTCATCGGCGTCCCTCAGGCCCAGGCCGGCAGCTTCGGCAGCGGTCCGCGGCCGCCGGCCGGGATCACCGCGACCAGTCCGTCGCCGCCGGCGCGGCCGAGCAGCCAGGCCAGCAGCGCGCGCTTGGGTCCGCGCACCACCACCACGCCGCGGTCGTGCGGCGCCGCCTTCACGCCGTAGACGTGGTCCTCCTCCTCGGCGTCCAGGCGCAGCGCGGGGAAGTCGTCCCGGTCCTGGAAGCGGGCCAGGGTGTCGGCGAACCACTGGTCGGTGAAGGCGTCCGACCAGTGCGCCGGGGTGAAGTCCAGGTCCAGGTCGACGTGGTGGATCAGGACCTCGCCGAGCCGTTTGGCGGGCACCAGGTGGGCCGGGTACGGTGTCGCACCCGGCGTCCGGTACACCGGGGTGTCCCAGCGGCCCGCGGCCTGGGCGGCGGCGTAGGCCTCGGCGAAGCGTCCGGCGGACTCCCGCAGGTCCGCCACCTGCTCCGCGACCGGCCGGGAAGAGCCGGCCTCGACGTCGGCGTTGCGCTTGGCATCGGATGCGTACATCGGCGTGACCTCACCGGTCGCCGCGGTGTTGAGCATGTTGGACAGGCCGTCGGCGTTGCGGGCGATGTGCGTCAGCACATGGCCGCGCGTCCAGCCCTCGCACAAGGAGGGCGCGCGCAGGTCGTCGTCGGTGAGATCGGCGACGGTCGCCAGCAGGTGCGCGGTGGCCTCGGTGATCTGCTCGAGGCCCGCGGCGGCGTCGAAGGAGGCGGGGATGGTCGGTGATTCGGTCACGGCGGTAACTCTTCCGTACCCGGGGCCCTGGTGCCACACCGGTCTTGAAGTGTCGCCTCGGGGATCTGCGAGAGCCGATACGGATTTCCCGGTGTCGGAGGCGGAAACCCGAACTTGTCAGAGCCCCCGTCTAGCATCAGTGCGAGTCATGTCTTCAGGAAGGTTGCACTAGTGGATCGGCTGATCGTCCGCGGCGCGCGGGAGCACAACCTCAAGGACGTCTCGGTAGACCTCCCCCGGGACGCCCTTATCGTGTTCACCGGCTTGTCCGGCTCGGGCAAGTCCTCGCTGGCGTTCGACACGATCTTCGCTGAGGGCCAGCGGCGATACGTGGAGTCGCTGTCGGCGTACGCCCGCCAGTTCCTCGGGCAGATGGACAAGCCCGACGTCGACTTCATCGAGGGGTTGTCCCCTGCGGTGTCGATCGACCAGAAGTCCACCTCGAAGAACCCGCGGTCGACCGTGGGGACCATCACCGAGGTGTACGACTACCTGCGCCTGCTCTACGCGCGCGCCGGCCGTCCGCACTGCCCGGTCTGCGGGCGCCCGATCGCCCGGCAGAGCCCGCAGCAGATCGTGGACCGCGTCCTGGAGCTGGAGGAGGGCACCCGCTTCCAGGTCCTGGCGCCGGTGGTCCGCGAGCGCAAGGGCGAGTACGTCGACCTGTTCGGCGAGCTGCAGGCCAAGGGCTTCAGCCGGGCCCGCGTCGACGGCGTGGTGGTGCAGCTGACCGAGGCGCCGACGCTGAAGAAGCAGGAGAAGCACACCATCGAGGTGGTGGTGGACCGGCTCTCGGTCAAGGCCAGCGCGAAGCGCCGGCTGACCGACTCGGTGGAGACCGCGCTGCAGCTCGGCGGCGGCATGATCACGCTGGAGTTCGTCGACCTCGCCGAGGACGACCCGAACCGCGAGCGCATGTACTCCGAGCACCTGTACTGCGTCTACGACGACCTGTCCTTCGAGGAGCTCGAGCCGCGCTCGTTCTCCTTCAACTCCCCCTTCGGCGCCTGCCCGACCTGCTCGGGCCTGGGCGTGAAGCTGGAGGTGGACACCGAGCTGGTGATCCCGGACCCGGACAAGAGCCTGGCCGAAGGCGCGGTCACGGTCTGGGGCAACCCCTCCATGGGCTCGCAGTGGTTCGGCCACGTGCTCACCTCGCTCGGCCAGGAGATCGGCTTCACCATGGACACGCCGTGGGGGCGGATCCCGGCGAAGGCCCAGAAGGTCGTCCTCGAGGGCTACAAGAAGAAGATCACGGTCCGCTACACCAACCGGCACGGCTCCAAGCGCGCGTGGGAGACCACCTACGAGGGCGTCAAGCCCTGGATCACCCGGCGCTACGCCGAGTCCGACAGCGACAGCGCGCGCGAGCGCCTGGCCGGCTACATGCGCGAGGTCCCGTGCGAGGCCTGTGACGGCACCCGCCTCAAGCCGGTCATCCGCGCCGTCACCCTCGGCGGCGAGCGCTCCGAGGGCGGCCGCTCGATCGACGAGATCGCGGCGCTGCCGGTGGGGGAGTGCGCGCAGTATCTGCGGGAGCTGACCCTCACCGACCGCGAGGCGCAGATCGCCGCGCGGGTGCTCAAGGAGGTCAACGAGCGCCTGCAGTTCCTGGTCGACGTCGGGCTGGACTACCTCTCGCTGGACCGCGCCAGCGCCACCCTGGCGGGAGGTGAGGCCCAGCGCATCCGGCTGGCCACGCAGATCGGCTCGGGCCTGACCGGCGTGCTGTACGTGCTCGACGAGCCCTCCATCGGGCTGCACCAGCGCGACAACCACCGGCTGATCGAGACCCTGATCCGGCTGCGCGACCTGGGCAACACCCTGATCGTGGTGGAGCACGACGAGGACACCATCGCCATCGCCGACTGGGTCGTGGACATCGGCCCGGGCGCCGGCGAGCACGGCGGGCAGGTCGTGGTCTCCGGGACCGTGGAGGACCTGCTGGCCTCCGAGGACTCCCTGACCGGCCAGTACGTCTCCGGGCGGCGCCGGATCGAGATCCCGGCGATGCGCCGGCCGATCGACAAGAAGCGGCAGCTGGTGGTGCGCGGCGCGCGGGAGAACAACCTGCGCGACATCGACGTCGCCTTCCCGCTCGGCGTCTTCGTCGCGGTCACCGGCGTGTCCGGCTCGGGCAAGTCCACCCTGGTCAACGACATCCTGTACTCCACGCTGGCCCGCGAGCTCAACGGCGCGCGCACCGTGCCCGGCCGGCACACCCGGGTGGACGGCGTGGACCTGCTGGACAAGGTCGTGCACGTCGACCAGTCGCCGATCGGCCGCACCCCGCGCTCCAACCCGGCCACCTACACCGGCGTGTTCGACCACATCCGCAAGCTGTTCGCGAACACCACCGAGGCCAAAGTCCGCGGCTACCAGCCGGGCCGGTTCTCCTTCAACGTCAAGGGCGGGCGCTGCGAGAACTGCCAGGGCGACGGCACGATCAAGATCGAGATGAACTTCCTCCCTGACGTGTACGTGCCCTGCGAGGTCTGCCACGGCGCGCGCTACAACCGGGAGACCCTGGAGGTCCACTTCAAGGGCAAGAACATCGGCGAGGTCCTGGACATGCCGATCGAGGAGGCCGCGGAGTTCTTCGAGGCCGTCCCGGCGATCTCCCGGCACATGCAGACCCTCGTCGACGTCGGCCTGGGCTACGTGCGCCTGGGGCAGTCGGCGACGACGCTGTCCGGCGGCGAGGCGCAGCGCGTGAAGCTGGCCGCCGAGCTCAAGCGCCGGGCCACCGGCCGCACGGTCTACGTGTTGGACGAGCCGACCACCGGCCTGCACTTCGAGGACATCAACAAGCTCCTCGGGGTCCTGCAGCGGCTGGTGGACCAGGGCAACTCGGTGATCGTGATCGAGCACAACCTGGACGTCATCAAGACCGCCGACTGGCTGGTCGACATGGGTCCGGAGGGTGGGCGCGGCGGCGGCATCGTGGTCGCCGAGGGCACGCCGGAGGACGTGGCGAAGGTCGCGGACAGCCACACCGGCCGCTTCCTGGAGCCGATCCTGCACGGCGAGGCGAACGCCGCGACCGCCGCGCTGACCGCGGCGCAGGCGCGCAAGCCGAAGGTCGCCAAGGCGATCGAGGCGGCGAAGCGGAGCAACGCGCCGAAGGCCGCGGCGGCCGCGAGCGCCGGCGCGGCAGCGAAGAAGAAGACGGCGGCCGGCCGGACACCGGCGGCCAAGACGGCGGCGGCGTCGAACGCGAAGGCTCCGGCGGCGGCCAAGTCGGTGGCCAAGACAGCAGTAGCCAAGACAGTGGCCAAGTCGGCGGCCGCCAAGAAGGTGCCGGCCAAGAAGGCCGCAGCGAAGAAGTAGAGCGCGGCGAACAAGCTACAGCGGCGATCTCGGGCCCGCACTGATCGGTGACGATCGGTGCGGGCCCGTCGTCTTCCCTGCTCAGATGCCCTTTCCCGGCGCGCAGACGCCGTAGGGCGGAGCCTCAAAGAATTCTCACAGACGGGCATGATGGACTACTGCCCATGTCTGATCACGTTGAGGTCGAGGAGTCGGGACCGGGCCGCCGGTCCGTCATGAAGGCCGCCGCTCTGGTCGCGGTGCCGGTGGCCGGGGTGGGCACGGTCGCGGCGTGCGCCAGCAGCTCGTCGTCGAAGAGTTCGTCCTCCGGGAGCGGCGGCGGCAGCGGCAGCGGCAGCGGCAACGGCTCGGTGTCCGTGCCGGTGTCCTCGGTGCCGGTCGGCGGCGGCTACATCGACAAGTCGAACCTGGTCGTGGTGACGCAGCCGGAGGCCGGGCAGTACAAGGCGTTCACCGCGGTGTGCACGCACCAGGGGTGCACGGTCGCCAGCGTCACGAACAACCGGATCGTCTGCCCCTGCCACAGCTCGGTCTTCAGCGCGACGGACGGCTCGGTGATCAACGGCCCGGCGACCTCGCCGCTGTCGGCGATGACCGCCGCGGTGAACGGCGAGAACGTGGACGTCACCGGCGCGTCGAAGTAGGGCGGGCAAAGTAGGGCAGACGAAATAGGGCGGGCGAAGTAGGGCGTATGCGCCGCGGCGGAACCCGGTGACGCGTAAGGGTGACCGTCGCGGCACCTAACAAAGAAACATCCCGTCATTCGCCCCGATCGGGTGACCCGCTGCCCTGTTCAGCGCCCGCGCGGTGCGTCCGATACCCCTAGTGACCGTGGTCGCCGACCACCGCACAAGGGAGACAATCACAGTGAGCATCCGCAGGTTCCGCAGGGCTCTCGCCGTCGGGATGACGCTGGTCGGGGCGGCGCTGTTGGGCGCCGGGCCGGTCTCGGCCAGCGGGACGGGCTCCGGCTCCACCGGTACCGGCGCCGTCCCCGGCCGCACCGCCGGCGCGCCCGCCGCCCCGACTCCCTCGCCGATGGCCATCACCGTGTGCCACGACCACGGCACCTACCTCGGCCTGGGCCTGCACCGCCTCGGCACGGGCAAGAACCTGCTGGTCGTCGAGGTCTGCGGCGACGCGGCCAAGCGCACCGTGAGCATGGTCCGCGACAGCTACCTCAAGGTCGACGGCCCGCGCGCCGGCAGCCTGCGCTTCCACTGGCGCTGGGCCGACAAGACCGGCGCGGTCAAGGGCGGCGGGGACGACGACAACGGCGCGTTCGTGCTCGACCCGCAGAGCGAGAACACCTTCGCCTGGCCGTACTCCCAGCCGGTCGCGCCGATGGCGCCGACCGCGCGCTGTGTCGTCGGCGTGCTGACCGAGGGGAGCACGCAGTTCGTCACCGAACCCGTCTGCTTGTGAGCGGGTGACCCAGAACCCCGCATCGGGGGGACAGACGCCGGACAGGCACCAGCCACCCCGTCGTGTCCCCCCGGCCGCGTAGGCTTTCCCCTGTGGCAGACCCGGCAACCTATCGCCCGAAACCCGGCGAGATCCCGACCTCGCCCGGCGTCTATAAATTCCGTGACCCGCACAGCCGGGTGATCTACGTCGGCAAGGCCAAGAACCTCCGCTCGCGCCTGACCAGTTACTTCCAGGACCTGGCGAACCTGCACGTCCGCACCCAGACCATGGTCACCACCGCGGCCAGCGTGGAGTGGACCACCGTGGCCACCGAGGTCGAGGCGCTGCAGCTGGAGTACACCTGGATCAAGCAGTTCGAGCCGCGCTTCAACGTCAAATACCGGGACGACAAGTCCTACCCCTCCCTGGCCGTCACGGTCGGCGAGGAGTTCCCGCGCGCGCAGGTCATGCGCGGTCCCAAGCGGCCCGGCGTGCGCTACTTCGGCCCGTACTCCCACGCCTGGGCGATCCGGGAGACGCTGGACTCGCTGCTGCGCGTCTTCCCGATCCGGACCTGCTCCTCCGGGGTGTTCAAGCGCGCCGCGCAGACCGGGCGGCCGTGCCTGCTGGGCTACATCGGCAAGTGCTCCGCGCCGTGTGTGGGCCGGGTCAGCGCCGAGGAGCACCGGGAGATCGTGGACGACTTCGTGTCCTTCATGGCCGGGCGCACAGACCGCTACATCAGGGGTCTGGAAGAGGAGATGAAGGAGGCTGCCAAGGAGCTGGAGTTCGAGAAGGCGGCCCGCCTGCGCGACGATCTCCAAGCCCTGAAACAGAGCCTGGAGAAGAACGCTGTCGTACTCGGCGACGGGACCGACGCCGACGTCATCGCGCTGTCCGAGGACCCGCTGGAGGCCGCGGTCCAGGTGTTCCACGTGCGCGGCGGACGGATCCGGGGGCAGCGCGGCTGGGTCGTGGACCGGGTCGAGGACGTCGACACCGCCGGCCTGGTCGAGCACTTCATGCAGCAGCTCTACGGCTCCGAGCAGGGCGAGCCCGGGATCGACACCGAGACCGTGCCGCGCGAGATCCTGGTCCCGGAGCTGCCCGGCAGCGTGGAGGCCATAACGGAATGGCTGTCCGCGCGGCGCGGCGCCAAGGTCGAGGTCCGGATCCCCAAGCGCGGGGACAAGGCCGCGCTGATGGAGACCGTCGCGCAGAACGCCAAGCAGGCCCTCGCGCTGCACAAGACCCGCCGCGCCTCGGACCTGACCACGCGCTCGGTCGCGCTGCAGGAACTCGCCGACGCCATCGGCATGGACCAGGCGCCGCTGCGCATCGAGTGCTACGACATCTCCCACCTGCAGGGGACCAACGTCGTCGCCTCCATGGTGGTCTTCGAGGACGGTCTGCCGCGCAAGAGCGAGTACCGCCGCTTCACCATCAAGGGCTCCGATGAGAACGGCGCCACCAACGACGACGTGCGCAACATGCACGAGGTCATCACCCGCCGCTTCAAGGCCTTCCTGAAGGAACAGGAGGAGGAGAAGCTGATCGACGCGACCATCGGCGATCGCAAGAAATTCTCCTATCCTCCGCAGCTGGTCGTCGTCGACGGCGGCCAGCCGCAGGTCGCGGCCGCCGCGCGGGCCCTGGCCGACCTGGAGATCAGCGACGTCACCCTGGTCGGCCTGGCCAAGCGCCTGGAGGAGGTCTGGCTGCCGGACGAGGACGACCCGGTCCTGCTCCCGCGCAGCTCCGAGGGCCTGTACATGCTCCAGCGGGTCCGGGACGAGGCGCACCGCTTCGGCATCGCCTTCCACCGGCAGAAGCGCTCCAAGTCCATGGTCGCCAGCGCCCTGGACGATGTGCCCGGTCTGGGGGAAGTACGGCGCAAAGCCTTGTTGGCCCACTTCGGAACACTTCGCAAACTGCGCGCGGCACAAGTGGCAGAAATCGCTGAAGTGCCTGGTATCGGGCCTGCCACCGCGCGGCAGATCCACTCGGCGCTCGCAGAGCTTCCGGTAAGTCGTGCTGTGAACGCCGCGACAGGTGAGATCCTGGACGGGGGAGAGAGCAGGAACGGGCCGGACGAGGAGTGACGGGCGTGAGGGCGAACAGGCCGAGCGGCAGGGACGCGCAGGACGAGCCGGACCAGGCGGTCCAGGAGCCGGAAGGCTCCGAGGACGCCGGGAACGACGCGGCGCAGGACGGACCGCACGCTCCGGAGCTGGTGATCGTCACCGGCATGTCCGGAGCCGGCCGGTCCACCGCGGCGAAGATCTTCGAGGACCTCGGCTGGTATGTGGTCGACAACCTGGCGCCGACGCTGATCGCGCCGATGATCGACCTGGTGATGCGCGAGTCGCGCAGCACCGACCGGCTGGCCTTCGTGGTGGACGTGCGCGGCCGGGCGTTCTTCGACACGCTGCGCAGCACCCTGGACGAGCTGGACTCGGCCGGGCTGAACCACCGCATCGTGTTCCTGGAGTCCGAGGACGACGTGCTGATCCGCCGGTACGAGGGCGTGCGCCGGCCGCATCCGCTGCAGGGCGAGGGCCGGGTCACCGACGGCATCGAGCGCGAGCGCGAACTGCTGCGCGAGCTGCGCGGCGAGGCCGACCTGGTGATCGACACCTCGGCACGCAACGTGCACGAGCTGCGCACGGCCATCGAGTCGGCGTTCGGCGACCCCGGCGAGGTGCCGCTGCGGGCGACCGTGATGAGTTTCGGATTCAAGTACGGACTGCCCGTCGACGCCGACCTCGTCGCGGATGTACGGTTCTTGCCAAACCCGCACTGGGTGCCCGAGCTCCGTCCGCGCACGGGTCAGGACCCTGAGGTGAGCGGGTACGTGCTGTCCCAGCACGGGGCCAAGGAGTTCCTCGAACGGTACGCGGAGGTACTGAACATCATCACCGAGGGATACCGCCGCGAGGGCAAGCGCTACATGACCCTGGCGATCGGCTGCACCGGCGGCAAGCACCGCAGCGTCGCGATGTCCGAGCAGATCGCCGCGCGGCTGTCCGCCGAGGGCGTGGACACCCAGGTGGTGCACCGCGACATGGGTCGCGAGTGATCCCGGGCGACCGGGCGGATTCCAGGCGCGTCATACAGAACGAGGTGGTTCCGACCATCTCGGGGAACCTGTTCCGCCCGGACCCGGCGACCCCCCTGGCTCCCGGCACGAATGCTGTCCCCGGCGCTCACGCGGTTTCCGGTGCTCACGCGGCTCCGCCCGGCGGGAACCCGCTCGGCGGCACGGTCCCGCCGCCGCTGCCCGGAACGCCGATGACCGGAGCCGCGGCGGCTGCCGCGCACTGGTCCGACCCGGCTCTGGAGGACGCGCCGACCGTCGAGTTCAAGGCGTACAACATGGCCGTCGACGGCCGTCCGGCGCCGAGCGTGGTGGCCCTGGGCGGCGGGCACGGCCTGTCGGCGACCCTGGCCGCGCTGCGCACCGTCACCGACGCCCTGACCGCGATCGTCACCGTCGCCGACAACGGCGGCTCCTCCGGGCGCATCCGGCGCGAACTCGGCGGGCTGCCGCCGGGCGACCTGCGGATGGCGCTGGCCGCGCTGTGCGGCGACGACGAGTGGGGACGCACCTGGGCCGACGTCCTGCAGCACCGCTTCGGCGGTCCGTCCGAGGGCGGACTGCACGGCCACGCGGTCGGCAACCTGCTCATCGCCGCGCTGTGGGAGCGGCTCGGCGACCCGGTCCGCGCCCTGGACTGGGTCGGACGGCTGCTCGGCGCGCGCGGCCGGGTGCTGCCGATGTCGACGGTGCCGCTGGAGATCGAGGCCCTGGTGGCCGGCGCGGACCCGGCCGCCCCCGGCGCCACCGGCGTCATCCGCGGCCAGCACGAGCTGGCGGTGACGCCCGGCCGCGTGCTCTCGGTCCGGCTGAGCCCGCCGGAGCCGCCCGCCGCGCCCGAGGCCGCCGCCGCGATCCGCGCCGCCGACTGGACGGTCCTGGGCCCGGGCTCCTGGTTCACCAGCGTCATCCCGCACCTGCTGGTCCCCGAACTGTGCGCGGCGCTGGCCGAGACCAAGGCGCGCAAGCTGCTGGTCTTCAACCTGTCCCCGCAGCCCGGCGAGACCGACGGCTTCTCCGCCGAGCAGCACATCGAGGTCCTGGCCGACCATTGCCCGGGCCTGCGCCTGGACCTGGTCCTGGCCGACGAGACGTCCTGCGGCGCGCCGCGCGTCCACGGCCCGATGGAGAAGGCCGCCGCGGCGCTCGGCGCGCGGGTGGTGCTGGCGCCGCTCGCCGCGCCGTACCGGGCCGGGGACAAGAGCCCGCGGCACGATCACGCGCTGCTGGCGCGGGCCTTCCGCGGGGTCTTCGCCCAGGGCTGACCACTCTTTAGAGTGATTGTCGAGGCAGGGGCGTCGCAGCATACTGACCTTCATGCTGCGTACGTTCCTGGCGTTCACCTCCCTTGCGGCAGCGGCCCTGGTCGCGGCGCCGACGCAGGCCCAAGCCGGCGGCTTCCACAAGTACGTCGCACTCGGCGATTCCTATACCGCGGTCGGCGATCTGCTCAAGCCCGCGGACGGACCGCTCGGCTGCTTTCGCAGCACCGTGAACTTCCCGCACGACCTGGCGGCGTCACTGCACGTCGCAGACCTCGTCGACGCCTCCTGCGGCGGCGCCGTCACCGCAGACATGACCGGTCCGCAGTCGGTCCTCGGCGGGACCAACCCCGCGCAGTTCGCCTCGCTGACCCCTGACACCGACCTGGTGACCGTCGGCATCGGCGGGAACGACATCGGGTTCGGCGACATCGTGACCACCTGCGGCGAGCTCTCGCTCACCAGCCCGCTGGGCGATCCCTGCCGGCAGCACTTCACCTCCGGCGGGACCGATCAGCTCGCGGCGCGGATCGACGCGCTGGCGCCGACGATCGACGCGGTCCTGGCCGGGATCCACCAACGAGCGCCGCACGCGACTGTCGTCGTGGTCGGCTACCTGCCGGTGCTGCCCGCCTCCTGGGGCTGCTGGCCGAGCGTGCCGGTGGCGATCGGCGACGTGCCGTGGCTGCACGGGATCCAGCAGAAGCTGAACGACATGCTGTCCTCCCGGGCTGCCGCGGACGGCGCGCTGAGCGTGAACCCCAACGGCGTCACCGGACGCGACGCCTGCCAGCTGCCGTGGACGCGCTGGGTCGAGCCGGTGATCCCGGCGCAGCCCGCCGCTCCCGTGCACCCGAATCCCGCCGGGCAGAGCGCGGTGGCCGCGATGATCGCCGGCCGGCTCGGGTCCTAGCCGCGGAAGCTTCGGGTCCTCCGACCGCCCCGCGACCACAGACCCGGACCCCAGACCCGGACCCCAGACCCAGACCCCAGACCCAGACCCCAGACCCAGACCCCAGACCCCAGACCCCAGCCGCAGCGTACGAGCCGGCCGGGAACCGCCCGGGCTGCCCGTCCGTCTATTCCTACAAGCTCGCCAAACCGCGCCGCCGCACCGTCCGTTAGGCCGAACGAGCGTCATCCAACCTCGTGAATGCGCCGGGCGGAAGCACCGGGCGCCTGTTCGTGTTGGCTAGGGTGGACCGGTCACAGGGAAAGATTCCAGCTCGGCGGGCTGAGCTGCGGAAACAGGCGAAAAAGGGGTAGCTGCGCGATGGCGATGACGGCGGCGGTCAAGGACGAGCTGAGCCGCCTGGCGGTGACCAAGCCCTGCTGCCGCAAGGCCGAGGTGGCCTCGGTGTTCCGGTACGGAGGGTCTCTGCACATCGTCTCGGGGCGGATCGCCATCGAGGCCGAGCTGGACACCGGAGCCGCGGCCCGGCGCCTGCGCAAGGACATCTGGGAGGTCTACTCCCACCGCGCCGAGCTGGTCATCCAGTCCCCCGGGGGCTTGCGCCGCGGCCACCGCTACCAGCTGCGGGTCACCGCCGGCGGCGAGGCGATGGCGCGGCAGATCGGGATGGTCGACGGCCAGGGCCGCCCGGCCTTCGGGCTGCCGCCCTACCTGGTCAACGGTCCGCTGTGCGACTGCGAGGCGGTGTGGCGCGGGGCGTTCCTGGCGCACGGCAGCCTCACCGAGCCCGGCCGCAGCTCGGCGCTGGAGATCAACTGCCCGAACATGGAGTCGGCGATCGCGCTGGCCGGCGCCGCGCGCCGGCTCGGCATCCCCGGCGCCAAGCACCGCGAGGTGCGCGGCAGCGACCGCGTGGTGCTGCGCGACGGCGACGCGATCAGCGCGCTGCTGACCCGGCTCGGCGCGCACGAGGCCGTGCTGGCCTGGGAGGAGCGCCGGATGCGGCGCGAGGTGCGCGCGACCGCCAACCGGCTGGCCAACTTCGACGACGCCAACCTGCGCCGCAGCGCGCGCGCCGCGGTCGCCGCCGGCGCCCGGGTCTCCCGCGCCCTGGACATCCTCGGCGAGGACGCCCCGGAACACCTGGCCGCCGCCGGCCGGCTGCGCCTGGACCACAAGCAGGCTTCCCTGGAGGAGCTGGGCACCCTGGCCGACCCGCCGCTGACCAAGGACGCGATCGCCGGCCGGATCCGCCGGCTGCTGGCGATGGCCGACCGCCGGGCGTTCGAGCTCGGGGTGGACGGGACCGACGTTCCGGCCTCGGGTTCGGCATACGGACCGCAGTCCGTCTACGCCAAGGACGACACCGGCATGGTGCGGCTCGGCGTCCCGGTGCAGGCAGGCGCGGTTTCGGCCGAGTTCGCCGGGCAGAGGTCCGACGATTTACCGGCGAGTACGGATTCTGCGAGCGTCTCGCAGGTCGGGCCGGGTGCTCTGTCCTCACCGGGTTCGCGATAGGCTCGTGATCGTGCGCGGTCCGCGGAGGACTTCTCGGCGAATCGCCACGGTATGCGTCGACTCTCGACCGGGTGTGTCCAAGGCACCCGGCAACCTGAAGGGAGCCCTGCGACAGTGACCGTCCGGGTAGGCATCAACGGATTCGGCCGCATCGGCCGCAACTTCTTCCACGCGATCGTCGCCTCGGGTGCTGACGTCGAGGTCGTGGGGATCAACGACCTCGCTGCCGCCCCGATCCTGGCGCACTTCCTGAAGTACGACTCGATCCTGGGCCGCTTCGACGGCACCATCGAGTCCGCCGAGGGCGAGCTGATCGTCAACGGCAAGACCATCAAGGTGCTCTCCGAGCGCGACCCCGCGGCGCTGCCGTGGAAGGAACTCGGCGTGGACGTGGTCGTGGAGTCCACGGGCCTGTTCACCAACGGCGACGACGCGCGCAAGCACATCGAGGCCGGTGCCAAGAAGGTCATCATCTCCGCGCCGGCCACCAACGACGACGTCACCATCGTGATGGGCGTCAACCAGGACAAGTACGACGCGGCGAACCACAACGTCATCTCCAACGCCTCGTGCACCACCAACTGCCTGGCGCCGCTGGTGAAGGTCCTGCTCGACGAGTTCGGCATCGAGCGCGGCTACATGACCACCGTGCACGCCTTCACCACCGAGCAGCAGCTGCTCGACCAGATCGCGCTGACCCGCAAGGGCACCATCGACCTGCGCCGCGCCCGCAGCGCCCCGCAGTCGATCATCCCGACCTCCACCGGCGCGGCCAAGGCCATCGGCCTGGTCATCCCGGAGGTCAAGGGCAAGCTCGACGGCTTCGCGATGCGCGTGCCGGTCCCGACCGGGTCGGTCACCGACCTGACCGTGGACCTGGGCCGGGAGACCACCAAGGACGAGATCAACGCGGCGTTCAAGAAGGCCGCCGAGACCGGTCCGCTCAAGGGTTTCCTGAAGTACACCGAGGACGAGATCGTCTCCCGCGACATCGTCACCGACCCGCACAGCTGCATCTTCGACAGCAAGCTGACGATGGCCAACGGCAACCAGGTCAAGGTCGTCGGCTGGTACGACAACGAGTGGGGCTACTCCAACCGCCTCGTGGACCTCGTCGCCTTCGTCGGCGCCTCGCTGTAGCCGACAGCAGGATTCCGTGCCCGCACGAGCCCCGTTCCGGGCTCGTGCGGGTTCTTTCGTGGAGAAGAAATAAAGGACGCCCTATGAAGACCCTCGACGACCTCGACGTCGCCGGCAAGAAGGTCCTGCTGCGCTCGGACCTGAACGTCCCGCTGGACGGGGACCGCATCACCGACGACGGCCGCATCCGGGCTTCGGTCCCGACTATCAACGCGCTGCTGGACAAGGGCGCCCGGGTGATCGTCGCGGCGCACCTGGGCCGCCCGAAGGGCGAGCCGGAGGCGAAGTACAGCCTCGCGCCGGTGGCCAAGCGCCTCGGCGAGCTGCTGGACGCCTCGGTGACCTTCGCCTCCGACACCGTCGGGGAATCGGCGCAGGCTGCCGTCGCCGCGATGCCGGAGCGCTCGGTGGTGCTGCTGGAGAACGTGCGCTTCAACGCCGGCGAGACGGCCAAGGACGACGCCGCGCGCGGCGCGTTCGCCGACCAGCTGGCCGCGCTGGCCGACGTGTTCGTCTCCGACGGCTTCGGCGCGGTGCACCGCAAGCACGCCTCGGTCTACGACATCGCCACCCGGCTCCCGGCCGGCGCCGGCCTGCTGATCCAGGCCGAGGTCACGGTCCTGAAGAAGCTCACCGACGACGTCGCGCGCCCCTACGCGGTGGTCCTGGGCGGCTCGAAGGTCTCCGACAAGCTCGCGGTCATCGCGAACCTGCTGGAAAAGGCCGACAGCATCCTGGTCGGCGGCGGCATGCTGTTCACCTTCCTGAAGGCGCAGGGCTTCGAGGTCGGAAAGTCGCTGCTGGAGGAGGACCAGCTCGACACGGTCAAGGGCTACCTGCGGCGCGCCGCCGAGCGCGGCGTGGAGTTCGTCCTGCCGATCGACATCGTCGCGGCCACGGAGTTCTCCGCGAGCGCCGACCACGAGGTGGTCTCGGCCTCGGCGATCCCGGCCGACCGGCTGGGCCTGGACATCGGCCCGGAGTCCGGAAAGCTGTTCGCCAACAAGCTCTCCACCGCCAAGACCATCTTCTGGAACGGCCCGATGGGCGTGTTCGAGATGGAGCCGTACGCCGGCGGCACGCGCGCCGTCGCCCAAGGCCTGATCGACTCCGACGCGTTCACCGTGGTCGGCGGCGGCGACTCGGCGGCGGCGGTGCGGCAGCTGGGCTTCGACGAGGCCTCCTTCGGCCACATCTCCACCGGCGGCGGCGCGAGCCTGGAGTACCTGGAGGGCAAGACCCTCCCGGGCCTGGCCGTGCTTGAGGAAGGGAACTGAGCTCTCATGACTGACCGCAAGCCGTTGATGGCTGGCAACTGGAAGATGAACCTCAACCACTTCGAGGCCATGAAGCACGTCCAGGAGTTGGCGTTCTCGCTGACGGACAAGGACTTCGACGCCGTCGACGTGGCGGTTCTGGTGCCCTTCACCGACCTCCGCTCGGTCCAGACCCTGGTGCAGGGCGACAAGCTGCGCATCCAGTACGGCGCGCAGGACGTCTCCCAGCACCCCTCGGGCGCCTACACCGGCGACATCTCCGCGCCGATGCTGGCCAAGCTGGACTGCCACTACGTGATCGTCGGCCACTCCGAGCGCCGCCAGTACCACGGCGAGACCGACGCGCTGGTCGCGGCCAAGGCCGTCGCCGCGCGCAAGCACGGGATCACGCCGATCGTCTGCGTCGGGGAGCACCTGCAGGTCCGCAAGGACGGCGCGCACGTCGCGCACTGTGTCGAGCAGACCCGCGGCTCGCTCGCCGGGCTCAGCGCCGAGCAGGTCCAGGCCTCGGTCATCGCCTACGAGCCGGTCTGGGCGATCGGCACCGGCGAGGTCGCGACGCCGGAGGACGCCCAGGAGGTGTGCGCCGCGATCCGGACCGAGCTGGCCACGCTGTTCGACGAGAGCGTCGCGGCGAACACCCGGATTCTCTACGGCGGCTCGGTGAAGGGCGCCAACGCCGCCGAGCTGATGGCGCAGCCCGACGTCGACGGCGCGCTGGTCGGCGGGGCGTCGCTGGACGCCGCGGACTTCACGCGGATCGTGCGTTTCAGGGATTCTGCTGTCGCCGCTGGCTGAGCACCGGTTCCATTGCGTAATGTAGGGGCGGGGTGCTGTGGCATCCCGTCCCTGTCCTTATCGGAAAAGCGAGTGGACCGCCGAAGTGACTCTTTACCAGTGGATCGTCTCAGGCATCCTGGTCGCGACCAGCCTGCTCCTCATCATGTCGGTGCTCCTGCACAAGGGTAAGGGCGGTGGCCTGTCCGACATGTTCGGCGGCGGCGTGTCCGGCGGCCTGCAGGGTTCCTCCGTGGTGGAGCGCAACCTGGACCGGATCAGCGTCGTCCTGTCGTCGGTCTGGATCTCCTGCATCGTGGCTCTCGCGCTGCTGTACAAGCACAACGTCTAAGCGGCACGGGGCAGATGTGCTGGCGCCCGCCCGGATTCGTCCGGGCTGGCGCCTTTTTCGTGCCCCGGGACGCGGTTGTCGGGTGTCGCTGATCACCTCTGGGCGGTGAGGAACTCCACCATCGCTGTGACCAGTTCCGGCGCGGCTGCCGCGCTGCCGTGGTTCCCGGGCATTCGCGCTCCGGCGGCGTTGGGCAGGGCGGCGATCAGTGCCTCGTACGATTCCGCGCGCGCGTCCTCGGTTCCCATCGCCACCAGCGTCGGGACCTGAACGCGGCTCAGGTCCTCCACCGGCGTGGCCACGACGGACTCCACCGCGTGCAGCAGCGCGACCGGGTCCTCCTCACCGGCCTTCAGCCACGCCGCGGTCCGCTCGTCCTGCGAGCCCGGCTCGAAGGGCTCGGTCGCGGTGACGATCCGCCGCAGCATCTCTCCCACGCCGCCGCCGAACCCGAGCACCTGCTGGAGACCCTGGCCGGCGACCACCGCACGCCCCGGTGTCGCACCGCGCACCAGCATGCGCACGACGATGCGCGCGCCGAGGGAGTAGCCGCCGAGGTCGTAGGCGGCCGGGGTGTGCAGGGAGTCCGTTTCCGTCTTGGCTTCCGGCTCTTCGAGCCCGAGGTGCTCCAGCAGCGCGAGGGCGTCGTCGGTCAGGATGTCGCCGGGATAGGCATCGGCGCCTTGCGGCTTGTCGCTGCTGCCATGTCCGCGAAAGTCCGGCAGGATCACGCGATATCCGTGCCCTGCGAACGTCTCAGCCTGCCCGTGCCGCGTCCACATCGTCCCGTCGCCGATCGCCCCGTGCAGCAGCACCAGCGGTCTGCCTTCGCCCAGCTCGCGGTAGGCGAGGCGCGCTCCGTCGCGACCGGCGTAGAAGGACACTGAGGTATTCGGCATGTGCCGGAGCGTATACCGGCGGCGCCGACCGCGGTCTGCGCCACAAAGCCGCCGTCTCCTGAAGGGCAGTCAGGAGACGGCGGCGACCCGGGTGCGAGGGGAGGGGGAACCCGGGTGTCGGGCGGTTCGGGTCAGCCGGTGGGACCGGCCGGCGTCGTGGTGGTCGTGAAGCCCTCGAGCTGGTTGGCCTTGATCGCGTAGGTGTTCGTGAACGTGGCGCCGAGGTTCACCGAGTCGTCGGCGTTGCCGATCAGCTTCTCGGTGGTCAGGACCACCTTCGGGCCGCCGGCGGGCATGATGCCGTCGGGCAGGAACTGGCTCTTGTCCATGGTCAGGCCGGCGATGTAGTCGGCCTTGGAGATGATCGCGTTGTTCGTGTAGCTCGCCGGCAGGGCGTTGGCGATGTCGGTCGCCGAGTGCGTGCTGATCCAGTGCATGGTGGCCACCAGGGCGTCCACCACGTCCTGCACGGCCTCCTGGTGCTGGTTGGCCCAGTCGGTGCGGGCCAGCACGCCGGCCGCGGGCCACGCGCCGCCCAGGGCCTTGGTGGCGCCCTCGGTGGTGGCCAGGTCGATCGCGGAGTAGCCGAGGTTCTGCTTCTCGATGGCGGTGACCGTCGGCTGGGTGGTCATGACGCAGGAGATGGAGCCGTTCTTCAGCGCGGCCAGCGCCGTGGAGCCGGCGCCGACGCCGGTGCGGCTGAACTTGTTCTTGGCCACGCCGCTCTGCGCCGCGATCAGCTGGGTCAGGGTGTCGGTGCCCGAGCCCAGGTCGGTGACGCCCATCGTCTTGCCCGCGAAGTCTGCCCCGGTGTGCACAGTGGCCTTGTTGCCGCACATCTCGCGCTCGCCGGGGGCACCGGAGAGCTGCACGAGGTCCTCGACGTTCTTGTGCTTCATCTGGAAGTCGATCGCGTGGTTGTACCACGCGCCGGCCATGTCGACCTGGCCGGAGACCATGGCCTCCTCGGCGCCGACGCCGCCGTCCTGCTCGGTGCTCAGCGTGACGTCGACGTTGTACTTCTTGTAGAAGCCGAGCTGGTCGGCGAGCTTGTAGGGCAGGTAGATCTGCTTGTCGATGCCGCCGACCATCAGCGTGACGTGCTGCGTGGTCTTCGAGACGCCGGCGGTGCCGGAGGCCGCGGAGCTGCTCGAGCTCTTCGAGGACGAGCAGGCGCTCAGCGCGGTCAGGCTCAGGGCGCCGGCGGCGGCCACGATCAGCATCTTCGTCGCAGCCGATTTCTTGGATATGGCAGAGCTCATCAGGGATCGCCTTTCGGACGGGGTGAGGGGAGGGGGAGCGGGGCGGATCAGACCAGGACCGACCGCGCCGGGGCGGATCAGACCAGGACGGTCTCGGACTGGACCTTCGGCCGCCACGCCAGCAGCCGGCGCTCGACGCGTTCGATGACGAACTCGACGATCAGCACCAGGGCGGCGATCACGAACATGTTCGCGAACACGCCGTAGGGGTCGAAGTTGCCCTGCGCCGACTTGATCAGCAGGCCCAGGCCCTTCTGCGCGCCCAGCACCTCGCCGACGACCGCGCCGACGATGGCGAAGCCGAACGCGCTGTGCAGGGAGGCGATGATCCAGGTCAGGGCCGAGGGGATGATCACATGCCGGATCGTGTGCCACCGGCTGGCGCCCAGCACCTTGGCGTTGTTCAGCACGTTGCGGTCCACCTCGCGCACGCCCTGGAAGGCGTTGAAGAACACGATGAAGAACACCAGCACCGCGGCCAGCAGCACCTTCGGCGCCATCCCGACGCCGAAGGCGACGATGAAGATCGAGCCGAGCACGATGCGCGGGACGGCGTTCACGATCTTGATGTACGGATCCAGCACCTCGGCCAGGAACCGGTTCATCCCCAGCGCGACGCCCAGCACCACGCCGACGCCGGTGCCGATCAGGAAGCCGTACAGCGCCTCCTGCATCGTGGTCTCGATCTGCGCCGGGTAGGAGCCGAACTCGGTGCCGTTCTGGAAGTAGTCCCACAGCCGGTTCCAGATGCCGGAGGGCTGGGCGTAGAAGAACTTGTCGACCCAGCCGGCCGCGGTGAACCACTGCCAGCCGCCGATGACGACCACCGCGAGCAGCGCCCGGGCGCCCCAGATCTGCTGCTTGCGGCGGCGGAAGGCGACGGTCGCCCGCCGCGTGCGCTCGTCCAGCCGCTGCTGGCCGGCGGCGACGGTGTCGGTGTCAGTGTCAGCGTTGGTGTCAGTGGGGGAGAGGATGGCCTCGCTCATGAATCAGACTCCTGCCGTGCGGGCGTAGGCGCGCTCGACCTCGTCGCGCAGCGTGGCCCAGATCTCGTGGTGCAGTTCCAGGAAGCGGCTGCCGAAGCGGATCTCCTGCACCGAGCCGCGCGGCCGCGGGATGTCGATGTCGAAGACCTCCTTCACGCCGCCGGGGGAGGAGGTCATCACCACCACCCGGTCGGCCAGCGCGATGGCCTCCTCCAGGTCGTGCGTGATGAACAGGACCGAGGGCCGCGAGCCCTCCCACAGCCGCATCAGCTCGGTGGACATGATCGCCTTGGTCTGCACGTCCAGGGCGCCGAACGGCTCGTCCATCAGCAGCACCCGCGGCTCGGTGATCCACGCCGCGGCCATCGCCACGCGCTTGCGCATGCCGCCGGAGAGCTGGTGCGGGTAGCGGTCCTCGAAGCCGGCCAGGCCGACCCGGCGAATCCAGTCGCGGGCCCGCTCGACCGCCTCCTTCTTGCCGACCCGGCGGAAGATCAGGCCGAGCGCGACGTTCTGCAGCACCGTCTTCCACGGCAGCAGCGCGTCGGCCTGGAACATGAACCCGACGCCGTCGGTGATCCCCTCGACCTGCCTGCCGTCCACCCAGACCGAGCCCTCGCTGGGCTGGTCCAGACCCGAGACCAGCGACAGCGCCGTGGACTTGCCGCAGCCGGTCGGTCCGACCACCGCGCAGAACTGGCCCGGTTCGACGGTGAACGACACATCCCGGATCGCGGTGAACACCTCGCCCTTGGGCGTGAGGAACCGTTTGGTGACGTCTGTGATCTCGATCGCGGTGCCTGCCATGGCATCGGTCTCCCTTGCTGCTTGCCTGGTGCCCTCCGCCGCGTCGGTGGCGGGGTGAGGCGAAACTAGGCGCGGCCGCCGGGTTACGTCGCGGTTTCGTGCGCAACCCGCGTTTGCCGCGTTACTCGCGGTTGTGTGCGTTTTGCTCAGCGGTCCGGCCCTTGTCCTCAGCTGCGTGAACAGCAGACAATCGGCAGATATGCGACGCGGATCGGGACGACGGCTCAGCAGCCAGATCTTCGTCAGCCAGGTGTCGATCCTGCTGGCGGTGGTGCTGGTGGGCTTCGGGCTGTTCGCCGTGCAGGAGCGGCGGCAGGTCGACCGGCAGTACATGGACGAGGCGTTGCAGATCGCGCAGACCGTGGCCGACACCCCGGAGGTCAAGAGCTGCATCGCGTTCCCGTCGATCTCCTGCGACGGGACGCTGCAGAGCATCGCCGCGCGGCTCCAGCGCGACACCCGGACCGACTACGTGGTCATCGTCGACGAGCACCGGATCCGCCACACCCACCCCAAGGCCGCGCTGATCGGCCGGCCGATCGAGGAACCCCTGGTCACCAAGCCCGACGTGCGCTTCGACCCGGGCAGCGTCGGGGAGTCGGTGAACGGCCGGGTCCCGCTGTACAGCCCGCTCGGCGACCAGATCGGCGAGGTCTCGGTCGGCCGCCGCGTCGCCTCGGTCACCTCGGTCTTCATCGGCCAGCTCCCGGTGTACGCGGCCTGGTTCGGCGCCGCGCTCGCGGTCGGCGCGCTGGCCTCCTACGTGCTGGCCCGCCGCCTGAAGAAGCGCACCTTCGGCCTGGAACTCGACGAGATCGCCAAGCTGCTGCAGGAGCGCGAGGCGGTGCTGCACGGCATCCGCGAGGGCATGATCGCCTTCGACCGCGCCGGCCGGGTCACCATGGTCAACGACGAGGCGCGGCGGCTGCTGGGCCTGCCGATGTTCGGCGGCGTCGGCGGCCACCTGGCGGACGTGGTCCCCGCCGGGCGGCTGCGGGACCTGCTCTCCGGCGAGATCGAGGGCAAGGACCAGGTGGTGCTGACCGACGAGTACTGCTTGACGGTGAACCGCATGCCGGTGACGCTGGCCGGCAAGCCGCACGGCGCGGTGGTGACCCTGCGGGACCGCACCGAGCTGTCCGGACTGCTGCGCGAGTTGGACAGCGTCACCAGCCTCACCGACGCGCTGCGGGCCCAGCAGCACGAGTTCTCCAACCGCATGCACACCGTCGCCGGCCTGCTGGAGCTGGGGGAGCCGGAGGAGGCGCTGCAATACCTCACCGACCTGTCCGGCGCCGAGGCGGAGTTCGCCGACTCGGTGCGCGCGCGGATCGCCCCCTCGGTACTGGTCGGGCTGATCCTGGCCAAGGCCGCGGTCGCCGGCGAGCGCGGCGTGGAGCTGGAGCTGACCGAGGACACCTGGCTCGGCGACACCCCGGACAAGGTGCAGGCGCTGACCACGGTCCTGGGCAACCTGATCGACAACGCCTTCGACGCGGTGTCCGGACCCGGCGTCGATCCGGGCAAGCCCGGCCGGGTCCTGGTCGCGATCGTCGAGGACGACGACGGGATCACCGTCCGCGTCGCCGACAACGGACCCGGCATCCCCGCCGGCGCCGCCGAGCACGTCTTCACCGACGGCTTCACCACCAAGCCGGCCACGGGATCGATGCGAAGAGGTCTCGGTCTGGCCCTGGTCCACCGGCTGGTGCAGCGCCTCGGCGGTACCATCGCCGCGACCGAGGGCCCCGGCGCGGTGTTCACCGTCCGGCTGCCCGACCAGCGCCCCGAAACCGCCGCGGAGCGCGCGGCGCTGCTGAGCACCGGAGGAGGCACCAGACCCCGATGAGCACCGCCCCCTCGCGCGCCACCGCGCCGGTCACCGTCCTGGTCGTCGACGACGACTACCGCGTCGCCAAAATCCACGCCGCCTACGTCGACCGCATCCCCGGCTTCACCGTCGCCGGCCAAGCCCACTCCGCGGCCCAAGCCCTCCACCTGGTCGCCGCCATCCGCCCCGACCTGGTCCTGATGGACGTCTACCTCCCCGACGGCGACGGCCTCACCGTGATCCGCAAACTCCTGGAAGCCCCCGAATCCGCCGCATCAGGCCCGCACCCAGACTTCATGGTGATCACCGCAGCCCGCGACGTCAGCACAGTCCGCACCGCAATGCAGCTCGGCGCCGTCCACTACCTGGTCAAACCCTTCGGCTACCCGGCCATGGCCGAAAAACTGACCTCCTACCTCGACCTCCGCCGCCGCATGCAAACCCTGAACACCGCCGACGCCGACCAAGCCGACGTCGACGAACTCTTCGGCCTCCTCCGAGGTCAACCAGCCCTCCCCACCCTCCCCGCCAAAGGCCACTCAGCACCCACCCTCGAACTGGTCCGCAGCGCAGTCCGCGCAGCCCCCGGCGACATATCCGCATCCGAGGTAGCCGAACGCGTAGGCATCTCCCGCCCAACCGCCCAACGCTATCTCAGCTACCTGACACGCCACGGCGTGGTGCGGCTGCAACTGCGCTACGGGACGACGGGGCGGCCGGAGCACCGGTATTCGGCGGTGGGGTGAGGGTGCGGGACGGGTGCCGGTGCGGCTGAAGGGCTGGCGGGCCGGCTGTTGCGAGACTCGGGTGCGGGCTGACAGCCGCGGGGCGCGAATCGGCGGTCGCCGGTCTCGGGCACGGGCCGGCGGTCGCGGATTTCGGGCGCAGGTCGGCGGTCCGGGGTGTGGATCGGCTGCGGCGAGCCTCGCCCGGGAGTCGGTGATCGTGGCTTTCTGGTCGCTGGTCGCTGGTCGCTGGGCTGAGGTCGGTGTCGTGGTTTTGTAGCTCGCTGGTCGCGGGGCTTCGGTCAGCCGTCGCGGGGTGCTGCTTGCCGGTCGCAGGTCTCAGCAACAGGTCGGCAGTCCGGAGCGCGGATCGGCTGTCGTAGGCCTTGAGTGCGTGTTGCCAGTCGCAGCTCGTGCCTCCGCGGTCACAGGTCTCGATCCGGCATCGCTCGGGCTCGATGCGCGGTGCTGATCGTGTGGCGCGAGTTCTCGATTATGCATCGCTAGTGCATTCGGTCCGGTCCGGTGTGGGCCGGATCGGTCGGTGCTGTTGCGCCTTCCGGTGCCGCTCGCGGAGTGTGTTCGGTGGCGCGCGGCTTGTGGCCGGAATCTGTTGTGCTTGCTCGGTTTTTTGGGTGTGGGGGTGCGGTGGGTGGGGGTTGGGGCCGGTGGTGGGGCTGTCGCGCTTCGATAACGAAAGCCTGACTTCCGCCCCTATTTGTCCGTTTATCGCAGCGCCAAGGCGGCGATTTCCGGCTGGTCCTGCTGAATCGTGCATCAGCACATGCCTACACTGTCTGCACCGCATCTTCACGGGCGCTCGGGCTCCCTGGGGCGGCGGGGCGTGTAGATCGGAACCCAAGGGAGACCAGACAGTGGCAAGTGGAAACGCGATCCGAGGCAGCCGCGTCGGTGCGGGACCGATGGGGGAGGCCGAGCGCGGCGAGAGCGCCCCTCGGGTGTTCGTCTCTTTCTGGTGCGTGAACAAGCACGAGACCAAGCCCTCCTTCGCCAGCGACGCGCAGATTCCCGACACCTGGGACTGCCCCCGCTGCGGCTTCCCCGCGGGCCCGGACAAGGACAACCCGCCGGCGCGCTCGCGTACCGAGCCCTACAAGACCCACCTGGCGTACGTCCGCGAGCGCCGTTCGGCCGAGGACGGCGACCAGATCCTGGCCGAGGCCCTCGCCAAGCTGCGCGGCCAGCTCTGAGGACCGTGCCGCACGCGCTGTCGCCCCGACTCTCTCACCAGGGAGACGGGGCTTTCGGCATGCGGGGGACGGCGACACCAGAACACTGACGCCCGCCCCGCCCCGGCGCAGCCCCGCCCCGCAGCACCCTTACCGCGCCGCCTCCAACCGCACCACGATCGCCTTCGACGTCGGCGTATTGCTCACCTCGGCCGTCGAATCCAGCGGCACCAGCACGTTCGTCTCCGGGAAGTACGCCGCCGCGCATCCCCGCGCCGTGTCGTACGCCACGACCCGGAACGCCTCCGCCCGCCGCTCGGACCCGTCCGTCCACTCCGACACCAGGTCCACCATGGCCGCGTCCGCGATCCCCAGCGCCGCCAGGTCCTCCGGGTTCACGAACACCACCCGCCGCCCGGCGCGGATCCCGCGATACCGGTCGTCGAGGCCGTAGATCGTGGTGTTGTACTGGTCGTGCGACCGGACCGTCTGCAGCAGCAGCCGCCCCTCCGGGACCACCGGCGCCTCGAACTCGTTCGCCGTGAAGTTCGCCTTGCCGGTCGCGGTGGGGAACGTCCGCGAATCGCGTGGCGCGTGCGGCAGCGCGAAGCCCGAGCCGCGGCGGACACGGGTGTTGAAATCCTCGAAGCCCGGGATCACGCGCTCGATCCGATCGCGGATGCGGTCGTAGTCCGCACCCAGCTCCTCCCACGGCACCGGATGCTGTGCGCCGAGCACCGTCCGCGCCAGCCGAGCCACGATCGCCACCTCCGACAGCAGCGCCTCGCTCGCCGGGTCCAGCCGTCCGCGCGTGGCGTGCACCAGACCCATCGAGTCCTCGACCGTGACGAACTGCTCCTGCCGGCCCTGCCGATCCAGCTCCGTACGCCCCAACGTCGGCAGGACCAGCGCGCGCCGGCCGTGCACCGCGTGCGAGCGGTTCAGCTTCGTGGAGACCTGCACGGTCAGCGCCGTACCGCGCAGCGCGGCCTCGGTGACGGCGGTGTCCGGCGTGGCCGCGACGAAGTTGCCGCCCATCGCGAAGAACACCTTCGCCCGGCCGTCGCGCATCGCCCGGATCGCGTCGACCGTGTCCAAGCCGTGCTCGCGCGGCATCGGGACGCCGAACTCGGCCTCCATCGCGTCCAGGAACGCGTCCTTCGGCTTCTCGTAGATCCCCATCGTGCGGTCGCCCTGCACGTTGGAGTGCCCGCGCACCGGACAGACCCCGGCGCCGGGACGTCCGACGTGCCCGCCGAGCAGCAGCACGTTCACCACCTCGCGGATCGTCGGCACCGCGTGCTTGTGCTGCGTCAGGCCCATGGCCCAGCACACGATCAGCCGCTGGGAAGCTCGCACCTCCTCGAACGCCGCCTGGATCTCCTCGCGGCTCAGCCCGGTCGCGGCCAGGATCTCCGGCCAGTCAGTGCTGCGCGCGGCCTTGGCGTAGTCCTCGAAGCCGTGCGTGTACTCGGCGATGAATCCCTGGTCCAGCACGGTCCCCGGCGCGGCGTCCTCGGCCTCCAGCAGCAGCTTGCCGAACGCCCGGAACAGCGCCAGGTCGCCGCCGACCTTGATCTGCAGGAACCGGTCGGCCAGCGGCGTGCCCCGGCCGACCAGGCCGGAGGCGTTCTGCGGATTCTTGAAGCGCAGCAGCCCGGCCTCCGGCAGCGGGTTCACCGCGGTGATACGCGTCCCGCCCCGCTTGGCCTTCTCCAGCGCCGAGAGCATGCGCGGGTGGTTGGTGCCCGGGTTCTGCCCGACGACCAGGATCAGATCGGCCTTGCCCAGATCGGCCAGCGACACCGAGCCCTTGCCGACGCCCAGGGTCTCGTTCAGCGCCGAGCCCGACGACTCGTGGCACATGTTCGAGCAGTCCGGCAGGTTGTTGGTGCCGAAGGAGCGGACGAACGCCTGGTACAGGAACGCCGCCTCGTTCGAGGTGCGGCCGGAGGTGTAGAAGACGGCCTCGTCGGGGGAGTCCAGCGCGGCCAGCTCCTCGGCGATCACGCCGAACGCCTCGTCCCACGTCACCGGCCGGTAGTGCGTCGCACCCTCGTCCAGCAGCATCGGCGTGGTGAGCCGGCCCTGCTGCCCGAGCCAGTACCCGCTGCGCCCGCCCAGCTCGGCGACGGAGTTCTCGGCGAAGAACTCCGGCGTGATCCGCCGCAGCGTCGCCTCCTCGGCGACCGCCTTCGCCCCGTTCTCGCAGAACTCGGCGATGTGCCGCTTGTCCTCCTCCGGCCACGCGCAGCCCGGGCAGTCGAAGCCCTTCTTCTGGTTCAGCCGCAGCAGCGTCTCCGTCGAGCGCTTGACGCCCATCTGGTTCACCGCGTCGCGCATCGCCACCGTGACGGCCGGAACCCCCGCAGCCCAGTCCTTGGCGTGCCCGACGCGCAGGTTCTCGTCGCCGGGGTCGGTGGTCGGCGCCTTGCGGGCCATGTGCGGGCTCCTTTGCCTCGGTGGTTCGGCTCGGCCATTGTCCCGCCGCGGACGCCGCCGAGGAAATGTCCGCTCCGGCACTATGGTGGGCGTCACTGATCGGGTGTCGCCGATCGGGCATCGCGAAGGGGAAGGCGTGGCGCGGGTGAGTCTGGGTCTGGAGGCCGAGCTTCAGGAGCGTGCGGCGCGAGCGGTGCCCGCCGAGTTCGCGGAGCGGATCGGTGGCTGGTGGCTGCGGCACGCGCCGGGGTGCTCATGGTGGATCGGCTCGGTGTTGCCGCACAACAACGCGGTCCACTCCCGAGCCGAGCTCGAAGGCCTGATCGCGGCAGCCGAGCACTACACAGCGCAGCGCGATATCCCGACGCTGCTCCAGATGACGCCCGGCGCCGTGCACCCGGACTTGGACGCGGTCCTGGAAACGCGCGGCTATGAACGTCAGGCCTCTGTTTCGCTCCAGACGGCGATGACCTCCGAGGTGGTGGCACTCGCACCGCGCGCCGACGCGCTGCGGATACGCCTCGACGATCAGCCGACGCGCGAATGGTTCGAAGCCTGGAACAGCGTGGTCGGCGGAGACCCCGATCCGCAGTGGCGATTGCTGCAACGCGTCGAGGGCCGCGCCGCGTACGCCAGCGTGGAACTCGGCGCCGAGACGATCGCGGTCGGACGCGCGGTCGCCGACGCCGGCTGGGCAGGCGTGTTCAGCATGGCGACCCGCCCCGAGGCGCGCGGCAAGGGAGCGGCCGGCGCGGTGCTCGCCGCGTTGGCGGACTGGGCCGCGGTGAACGACGCGCCGCGGATGTACTTGCAGGTCGAGCACGAGAACGCGGGCGCTATGCGGTTGTACGGCCGGGTCGGGTTCGACGAGGTCGCGCCGTTCTATTTCCGGGTGAAGGAGAATTAGGCGCGGTCGGTGTCGGTGTCGGTGTCGGTGTCGGTGTCGGCGGCGTGCGCTGGCACCGATCTGCGCCAGCACCGATCCCTCACCCGATCCGCAGTCCCAGATGCGCCGCGATCGCCGGCGCGAGCTCGACCAGCTGACCGCCGTCGATCGTGGCGCCGCGCAACGCGTCCAGCCCGGCCTTGAAGTGCAGGCGCGCACCGCGCAGATCCACGTCGGCGAGCTTGGCGCGGCTGAAGTCGGCCTCTTCGAAGGTGCAGCCCGGGAAGCGCACGCGCGTCAGCTTGGCGCCGCCGAAATCGGCCTCGCGCAACAGGCAGTCGGTGAACACCACGTCGGTCAGGGCGGCGCCGCGGAAGTTCACCGCGTCCAGCTTCACCTGGTCGAAGTGCACGCGCCGCACGTCCGCGTCGTGCCACTGCACGCCGGAGGCGATGCCGCGGACCAGTTCGGTGTCCCGCCAGTGCGAGGCCGACAGGTCCGGTCCGAGCAGCCGCGAATCCTCCAGGCGGACGTCGGCGAACGTGGTCTTGCTCCATTCCCCGCCGACCACCGTCACCTCGGCCAGCAGGCACTGGCTGAACCGGGCGTGGCTGGCGAAGACGTCGTCCCAGCTCACCTCCGAGACTCGCTGGTATTCGTACTGGCCCTCGTCGCGCACCCGGGAGTCCAACGGCGCCAGCTCGGCTAAGGGCGGCAGGTCGGGGCGGGCCGGCGGGATCGGTTGTGAAGATGGCATGCTGATCATTGTGGCCGACCGGGCGACCCCGCCGCAGGCTTCCGGAGCGCCCCGCCGAGCGCGTAGCGTCGCGGACATGCCCGATGCGATCTTCGCCCACCCCCGCCTCGCAGAGATCTACGACACCTTCGACGGCGACCGCGCCGACCTGGACGCCTACGTCGCGATCACGGCCGAGTTCGCTGGTGGGAGGGCTTCCGTCGTGGATGTCGGCTGCGGCACCGGCAACCTCGCCGTCCGGCTCGCCGCGCTGGGGCACGCCGTCGCCGGCGTCGACCCGGCCGCCGCCTCGCTCGCCGTCGCGCGCGCCAAGCCGCACGCGGACGCCGTCACCTGGATCGAGGGCGACGCCACCGCGCTCCCGTCCTTGCACGCCGACATCGCGCTGATGACCGGCAACGTCGCGCAGGTCTTCCTCACCGACGAGGACTGGACCGGAACCCTGCGCGCCATCGCCGCCGCCCTGCGCCCCGGCGGGCACTTCGTCTTCGAGACCCGGCGTCCCGAGCGGCGCGCGTGGGAGGAGTGGACGGTCGACAGCGCGCCTGTGGTGCGCGAGGTTCCGGGCGTCGGCATCGTAGAGGAGCGAAGAGAAGAACTCAGGGTCGACCTGCCGTATGTGTACTTCCGCGGCGCTTATCGATTCCCCGACGGCTCCGTCCTGCGTTCGGAGTCCACCCTGCGCTTCCGCGACCGCGAGGAAGTGGAGGCGAGTTTGGCCGCGTGCGGCTTCGAGATCGTCGACGTGCGCGAGGCTCCGGACCGGATGGGGAAGGAGTACGTCTTCATCACCCGGACGCAAGCGGGCCACCGGCCGAACCGGTGACCCGCTAGTGGCGCCGAACTCCAGCACTCAACTCCCGCTCACGAAGCCCAGGTTCTCGTAGATCGTGTCCTGCACGCCCGGCGCGCCGTAGTTCGCCAGCTTCGTGTTCGTCGCCACGATCTGCGGGCGCTGGAACAGCGGCACGACCGTGTCCAGCTTCCAGATCGCCGCGTCCGCCTGGTTCGCGTAGGACTCCGCCTTGGTGCGGTCCAGCGAGCTCAGCGCCTCGGTGAACAGCGTGTCGATCGCCGGGTCGCCGATGCGGCCGTAGTTCTGCTGGATGTTCAGCGTGCCGTCCGAGCCGGTGGTCGGGTTGGCGAACTCCGGCTGCGCGGTGCTCAGCGGATAGGCGTTGCCGCCGAAGACGACCTGCGCGATGTCGAAGTCGCCGACGTTGACGTACTTCGTGTAGTAGTCGTCGCCGGGCACCGGGACGATCGTGATCTGCACGCCGATCGCCGCCAGCTGGTTCTGCACGATCTCCGCCAGCTGCTTGTTGGAGTCGCTGGTGGCGTTGATGACGAAGCGCAGGTTCAGCGGCTTGCCGTTCTTCGTGCGGGTCTTGCCGCCGTCGGTGCTGGTCCAGCCCGCCTGGTCCAGCAGCTGCTTGGCGCGCGCCGCGTCCTGCTTGCCCAGGTCGCCGGAGTTGTCCTGGTAGCCCTGCTGGTTGGTGAGGAGCACGTGGTTGTTCAGCGGGTCGGTGCTCACCCCCAGCGGGCCGACGAGCGCGGTGTCGATCTGCTTGCGGTTGATGCCGATGGTCAGGGCGTTGCGGACCAGGACGTCGGACAGCGGGCTGCCGCTGGCGCCGTTGAAGGTCAGGTTCGCCCACACCGGGCCTGCGGCCTTGTGCACGGTGACGTTCGGCAGGTTCTTCACCCGCGCGTAGTACGAGACGTGCGAGCCGATCCCGTACTGCAGGTCGACCTCGTTGTTGGCCAGGGCGTCGGTCTGCGCGTCGAGGTCGATGGACATGAAGATGATCTTGTCCAGCTTCGGCGGGTCACCCCACCACTTGTCGTTGCGGACCAGGGTCAGCGTCTTGGCGGTCTGGTCGATCGAGCCCAGCTTGAACGGACCGTCGCTGGTGGGGATCGCGTCCTTGAAGTCGGCCACGAACTTCTTCGGGTCGCTGTTGGTCGCCGCCGGGTACATCGGGGAGAACAGGCCCTGCCACTCGCTGTAGGGCTTGCTGAAGGTGATCACCACCTCCTTGTCGCTCTTGCCCGGCTTGATGCTCTGGATCAGGCTGTAACCGACCGTGGTGGACACCTGGAACGCCTGGTTGGTGCCGTTCAGCGCCTTCCACTGCGCCTCGAAGTCGGCCTCGGAGACCGGCGTGCCGTCCTGCCACACCGCCTTCGGGTTGATCTCCAGCGTCACCACCTGCTGCGGGGACTGTGTGACCGTGTAGGAGGCGACCAGGTTCGTGTTGTTGCGCGGGATGCCCTTGGCATCGGCGTAGAACGGCTCCTCCAACACCGCGGCCATGATGTCCGACACCGAGCCGTCGGTGCCGTCGACCTCGTTGTAGTTCAGCTGGTCGGAGATCCCGGCCTCCGGCCAGCGCAGCGTGCCGCCGTCGGCGATCTTCTCGCGCGGCTGCGGGTTGATGTCGTTGCCGGGCTGGGTGTTGATGTTCTTCGATGAACTGCCAGTGCTGCCGGTACCGGACTTGCCGGACGAGGAACCGCCGCACGCGGCCAGGCCCAGCGCCAGCGCGGCCGCCACGGCCGTGCTCCATACCAAAGAACGGGGACTGCGTCTCACAGTGCTGTTCTCCTTCATGAGGGGGTGAGGGCCGGGCGGGTCACGCCACGGTGTCGTGCGGGATCAGGGCGGGCGCTTCGGCGCCCAGGTGATGGCAGGCGGCCGTGCGTCCGGCGTCGCCGTCGACCGGCGTCGGCGCCGAGTCCTCGGTCTCGCAGCGCGAGCGCGCCTCGGGCGATTCGAGCGCCGCGTAGAGCGGACAGCGGCCACGGAAGCGGCAGCCGCGCAGCGCGTCGGCGTCGCCGTCGAGCACCACCGGACTCGGCGGATCACCCGGCAGCACGATGCGCTCGCGCCGCCGCTCCACCACCGGGTCCGGCACCGGCACGGCCGACAACAGCGCGCGCGTATAGGGATGCCGAGGATCTTCGAACACTGAGTCGGCATCGCCGTACTCGACGACCCGCCCCAGGTTCAGCACCGCGACCCGGTCCGCGACGTGCCGCACCACCGCCAGGTCGTGCGACACGAACAGATACGCCAGTCCCAGCTCGCGCTGCAGATCGGCGAGCAGGTTCAGAATCCCGGCACGCACGGAGACATCGAGGGCTGACACCGGCTCGTCCAGCACCACCAGCCGCGGCTCCAACGCCAGCGCCCGGGCGATCGCCACCCGCTGCCGCTGCCCGCCGGAGAACTCACGCGGGAACCGGTTCGCGTGCGCCGGCTCCAGCCCGACCATCTGCAGCAGCTCGCGCACCCGCGCACCGGGCTTGCCGTGCCCGTGCGTCCGCAACGGCTCGGCCAGCAGATCGCCGACCGGCAGCCGCGGATCCAACGACGCCAACGGATCCTGGAACACCGCGGCGATCCCGGCCCGCACCTCCTTCGCCCGCCGCCGCACATTCCGGCCGCGATTGAGCGCGTCCAGGTCCTGGCCCAGCACGCTGATACTCCCGGCCTGCGGCGCGCGCAGCCGCAGGATCTCCATCACGGTGGTGGTCTTGCCGCTACCCGACTCGCCCACCAGCGCCAGGGTGCTGCCCGCCGGGATGTCGAGGCTGACCCCGTCGACGGCGCGGACCGTGCCGATGCGGCGGCGGATGACAGCGCCCTTGGTCAGCGGGTGGTGCTTGATGAGGTCGCGGACGGTGAGGACGGGGATCGGCGCGGCTTCGGTACGGGCCGGATCTGCGGTTGGTGTTGCTGCAAGCTCTTTTATGGGCTCTGACTCAGTACCGGCGGGTTCGGAGTCCTGATCTGCTGCGACCGCATCGGATTCCCCGATCGCCATCAGATCCAGCCCTTCGCCGCTCCGATGACATGCCGCAGCCCTCCCGCGCGCGACCTCCACCAGCTCCGGCTCCGTCGTCCGGCACACCTCCAGCACGAACTCGCAGCGCGGCGCGAACGGGCATCCCGTCCCCACCTCCAGCAGCGACGGCGGCGAGCCCGGGATCGAGCGCAGCCGCGCGCCGCGGCCGGCGTCCAGGCGGGGGAGTGAGCCCAGCAGGCCGGCGGTGTACGGCATCCGGGGCTCGGCGAAGAGCTCCTCGACGGTCGCGGTCTCCACCGGGCGTCCCGCGTACATCACCGTGGCGCGGTCGGCGAAGCCGGCGACCACGCCGAGGTCGTGGGTGATCAGCACGATCGCGGCGCCGGTGGCCGCCTTCGCGGTCGCCAGGACCTCCAGGATCTGCGCCTGGACCGTCACGTCCAGGGCGGTGGTCGGCTCGTCGGCGATGATCACGTCCGGGTCGTTGGCGATCGCCATCGCGATCATCACGCGCTGGCGCATGCCGCCGGAGAACTCGTGCGGGAACGCCTGCGCGCGCCGCGCCGGATCCGGGATGCCGACCAGCTCCAGCAGCTCCACCGCGCGCCGCGTCGCGATGCTCGACGCCACCTCCTGGTGCACCCGGATCGCCGCCGCGATCGCCTCGCCGACCCGGTACACCGGGGTCAGCGCGGACAGCGGGTCCTGGAACACCATCGAGATGCCGGCGCCGCGGATGCGTGACATCTCCTTGTCGCTCAGGCCCAGCAGCTCCCGGCCGCGGAAGCGCACTGAGCCGGTGACTTTCGCGTTCGTCGGCAGCAGGCCGATCGCCGCCATCGAGGACACCGACTTGCCCGAGCCCGACTCGCCGACGATCGCCAGCGTCTCGCCGCGCCGGACCTGGTAACTCAGGCCTCTGACGGCCTCCAGCCGCGTCCCCTTCTCGCCGGGGAAGGACACGCGCAGGTCCGTGACCTCCAGCACCGCGTCGCCGCTCATGCCGCACCCCCCGAAACCGAGCCCGAACCCGAGCCGGACGCGGACGCCGTCCCGGCCGTGTCGTCCATCGCGTCGCGCAGTCCGTCGCCGACGAACGCCACCGCCATCACCGTCAGGATCAGCAGGACGCCCGCCGGGTAGAACAGCCACGGGAAGTTCAGCGCCGAGTCGGTCCCGTCGGCGATGATCGTGCCCAGCGAGACGTCCGGCGGCTGCACGCCGAAGCCGAAGTAGCTCAGCGAGGTCTCGGCGATGATGGTCCCCCCGACGTTCAGCGTGGCGTCGATGATCAGCAGCGAGGCCATGTTCGGCAGCAGGTGCCGGGTGATGATCCGCAGCGGGTGCACCCCCATCACCTCCGCGGCGGTGACGAACTCCCGCTCCCGCAGCGAGCGCGCCAGCCCGCGCACCATGCGCGCCGTGACCATCCAGTTGAACGCCGCCAGCAGGATCACGAACAGCAGCCAGGTGCGGCCGTGGAACAGCGGCGAGGTGATCGCCAGGATCAGGAACGAGGGCAGCACCAGCAGCAGGTCCACGAACCACATCAGGACCCTGTCGGTCCAGCCGCCGAAGTACCCGGCGGTGGCGCCCACGATCCCGGCCAGCCCGGTCGACAACACCGCCGCCAGCAGCCCGATGATCAGCGACTTCTGCAAGCCGCGCATGGTCTGCGCGTACACGTCCGAGCCGATCTGCGTGGTGCCGAACCAGTGCGAGGCCGACGGCCCGGTCAGGAAGTTCTCGTAGTCCTGGTCCTTGTAGTTCCAGGAGTTCAGATACGGCCCGACGAACGCCAGCGCGAACATCAGGACCAGGACCACCAAGCCGAATACCGCCAGCTTGCGCCGCAGGAACCGGCGCAGCACGATCCGTCCCCGGGTCAGCGCCACCGCGTCGTCCGCGGGTCGCGCGGCGTCCTCCTCGGCGACCACCAGCTCCATCCCCGCGGCCATCAGACGCGCACCCGCGGGTCCAGCAGCGCGTGCGCGATGTCCGAGAGCAGCCCGGCTATCAGCACCAGCACGGCGGTGAACAGCACCATCGCGGCCACGGAGTTCACGTCCTCGCGCCCGATCGAGTCCACGAACCACTCGCCCATACCGTGCCAGCCGAAGATCTTCTCGGTGAACGTCACACCGGTGAGCAGCAACCCCATCTGGTAGGCGAACAATGTCGCCATGGGTATCAGGGCCGTGCGAAGCCCGTGCTTGACCAGTGCCGGCCCGCGCCGCATGCCGGTGGCGCGCGCCGTACGGATGTAGTCCGCGCCGAGTACGTCGAGCATCGCCGAGCGCTGATACCGGCTGAACAGCGCCGCCTGCCCGAGCATCAGCGACAGGGTCGGCACGACCAGGTGCTGCGCGCGGTCGGTGAGGTGCCGGAGCCAGCCTCCCGCCAGCCCCGGCGTCGTCTCGTTGGTGTACGGCAGCAACGTGGTGCCGGCGGCTTGGTTGACCTTCACCGTGCCGATCTTCAGCAGCACCGCCAACAGGAACACCGGCGTGGACAGGACCAGGAAGGACAGGAAGGTGATCGCGTGGTCCGATGGTCGGTACTGCCTGATGGCCGAGACGAACCCGAGCGCGACCCCGACCAGCGCGCCGCTGATCGTGCCGACCAGCACCAGCCGCAGCGTCACCCCGATCCGCCGCCCCATCTCCGCCGACACCGACGTGTCGTCGATGGTCTTGCCCAGGTCCCCGGTCAGCACCCCGCCGGCCCAGTGCTCGAACCGGTCCGGCAAAGGCGTCTTGTCGTTGAGGTTCAGCTGGGTGAGCGTGGCGTTGACGGACGCGGCCGGCGGCGGGGGCTGCCGGCGCGAGAAGTACTCCCGGGGACTGAGGCTGGACGCCGCGAGCAGGTAGCCCAGGCACGTCGCCAAAGTGATCAGAACCAGGTAGTTGACGATCCTGCGCAGCAGGAAAGGACCCATGGCGTCGTGTGGCTCCCGTATCAGGGCACGCTGATGCGTGTCGAAAGGACTTGGCATGGCGCTGAGCGGTTCTCGGACCGATCGGTACCCGGGAATCACCGCTTATATGCAAAAGCCTTCGGCTAAAAGACCGGCATGCGGATGGCGGGAGGTCAGAACCCTTATCGGGAAAGCGGACACAGCGCGCTGGCCACGCGGCACAAGTCCACGTGGCCGCGGGTCGTGAGCAACGCGGCGCGGTCCATGGGCTGGAACCATAACGGTAAAACCCTGATCGCGCACGAACAGCCCGGCCCTCTCAGAATGCGGGAGGACCGGGCTGCACTCGGAAATAACGGGACACCGAACGGTTCGGGACCCGAATAACGCTGTCCGTCGGCGTATTGGGCGGCGCGGCGGACGATCCGGGGTATATCAGGCCACGCAGATGATCTCACCGTGAACGACGTTGAACCACCCGTCGTTCCGCGCCGCCCAGGCGCGCCAGCCGGCCGCGACCGCGTCCAGATCCTCGAGGGCCGCGAAGCCCTTCTCCACGTACTGCGATGCCGTCGAGGACTTCGTGGTGCGGTCGGCCCACAGCTCGGCCCACCACTGCCGGTCCGCCGGATCGGCGAACACCCACGAGGAGGCGCTCGCCGTCACGCTCTCCTCGGGGAATCCGGCTTCCAGCGCCCAACTGCGCAGCCGGCGCCCGGCGTCCGGGTGGCCGCTGTTGGACGTCGCCAGGGCCTGATACAGCCGCAGCCATTCGTCGAGCGCCGGGACTTCCGGGAACCAGCGGAAGCCTCCGTAGTCGCCGTCGCGCGCCGCGATGACGCCGCCGGGCTTGCAGACCCGCCGCATCTCCTTCAGCGCCAGGACCGGATCGGCGACGTGCTGCAGCACCTGGTGCGCGTGCACGACGTCGAAGCTGTCGTCCGGGAAGTCCAGAGCGTGGACGTCGGCGACCGCGAACCGGACGTTCGGCGTCCCGCGCCGGGCCGCCTCGTCCTGGGCCAGGGCCAGCGCGTCGGCGGTGATCTCCACGGCGGTCACCGTGCCGCCGGCGACGCGCTCGGCCAGGTCCACGGTGATGGTGCCGGGCCCGCAGCCCACGTCCAAGATGCTCTGACCTGCGGAGAGGTGCGGCAGCAGGTACCCGGCCGAGTTCTCCGCGGTGCGCCAGCGGTGCGAGCGGAGGACCGACTCGTGGTGGCCGTGGGTGTAGGTGTTCTGGGGGGTCTCCGGCCTCGTCGTCATGCCGGAGACTCTAGCGAGATGACCGCTATTCGAGAAGATGTGTCTCGCATTATAAGACACCAAAGAGACTCAGCCATGGAAGAGCTCTTCGATGACCTGAGCAACTCCGTCCTCGTCGTTGGTCGCCGTCACCGCCTTCGCGGACGCCTTGGCCTCCTCGACCGCGTTCGCCACCGCCCACGAGCGCCCGGCCCAGCTGAGCATCGGGATGTCGTTCGGCATGTCCCCGAACGCGACCACGTCCGCGGCCTCGATGCCGCGCGCCGCGCACCAGGAAGCCAGCGTCGTGGCCTTGGTGACCCCGGGCGGTCCCAGCTCCAGCACGCCGCGCGGGGTGGAGTAGGTGAGGTGGCCGAGCATCCCCACCGCGGGCAGCGCCTCGGCGAACATGTCGGCGCTGTTCCGCCCCCGGTCGGTGATCAGGATCTTCAGCAGCGCGCCGTCCGCCACCGCCGCGGCCAGATCCTCGAAGGGCACCACGCGGCGCCCGGCGTCCTCGTCGTCCTGGTCGAACAGCGACAGCTCGTACCCCGCCTCGCGCACCATCCCCTGCGCCGCCTCCAGCGCGATCCGCGCGGTCGGCAGCGCGGCCCGCAGATCGGCCAGCAGCGCGGGCAGCGTCGCCGGATCGAACGGCCGCGCGTCGTAGGCCACCGCCGTGGCCAGGTCGTAGCAGACCGCGCCGTTCGAGGCGATGACGTGCGGCAGCCGCCCGAAGCACGGCTTGAGCCGGTCCAGCCACCGGATCGGCCGCGCGGTCACGGCTATCACCTGCGCACCGCGCTCCATGGCCAGGTCAAGGGCGGCGCGCGTGCGCTCGGACGTGGTCCCGTCACTGCGCAGCAGCGTACGGTCCAGATCGGTGGCGATGACTTGGGGTGGGTTCACACGATCAAGACTCGCACGCGGGGCGTGGGGAGAGAATTCTTCCGCTCCGCGCCTGGCTGCCGCACCGTCGCGCCGAACCGCGCACACACTGTCACCGGTACCCGATACCGTGCCCGGGTGATTCAGGATTTCCGACATGACGCCCTGACGGTGTTCCACGGGCTGCCGGTCTTCGCCTTCGTGCACGGCGAGGCCGCTCAGCTGGAACCGCACGGCGTGCCCGAGGACATCGAGTCCTGGGCCTGGCGCGTGGGCGCCGCCGAATACGACGGGCCCGACGGCGAGGGGATCTGGGCGCTGTTCCTCGCCACCGTCGACACCAGCCGGGTCAGGGCCCTGACGCTCGGCGCCTGGGACTCCGAGATGTCCGGCGAGGGCTGGCCGGACTACTGCGGGGCGCTGATCGACGCCGCGGACCGCTTTCCGAACCTGGAGGCGCTGTTCGTCGGCGATCTGCCCTCGGAGATGAGCGAGGTCTCCTGGATCGAGCAGGCCGACCCGGCTCCGCTGCTGGCCGCCTTCCCGAACCTGGTCGAGTTCGGCATGCGCGGCACGTCCGGGCTGCAGATCGAGCCGCTGGTCCACGACCGGTTGCGGGAGCTGACGATCCAGACCGGCGGTCTGCCGCCGCAGATCGTGCGCGCCGTCGGCGCCTCCAAGCTTCCGGCGCTCACCGGCCTGGACCTCTACCTGGGCACCCGTATCTACGACGGCGGCGCCACCGCCGAGGACCTCGCCGAGATCCTCTCTGGCGCAGCTTTCCCGGCGCTGCGCCACCTGGGTCTGCGCAACGCCGAGGATACCGACGCGCTCGCCGCCGCGCTCGCGCACGCCCCGGTCGTGGCCCGGCTGGAATCCCTGGACCTGGCCCTGGGCATGCTCGGCGACGACGGCGCGGCCGCGCTGCTCGCCGGGCAGCCGCTGACCCACCTGCGCCGGCTGGACCTGCACCACCACTGGCTGAGCGAGGCGATGATCGAACGGCTCTGGCAGGCCCTTCCCGACGTGGACGTCGACGTGGACGAAGCGCTGCTCGAGCGGGACCGCGACCGGTTCATAGCGGTGGCCGAATGAGCGCCCCGGCGGGTAGTGCCCCGGGCTGGGTGGTCGTGGCCACCGAGGACGACCCGGCGCGTGCCGAGTGGTCCGGTGCGGCACGCGAGGTGAACGTGGCGGAGCCGCGCTTCGTCCCGTGGTCTGACGTACTGGGGTCCGAGGCCGAGTTCCAGTCCGGCGACGTGGTCTTCGCCGAGCGTCTGTATCCCTGTGTCCCCGACAATCCGGTGGGCGGCCAGCGGGCGCGCTACGCGGATCTCGAGGCGGCACTTCATCATTTGGACGCCGCCGTCGCCAAGGCCGGCGCGACCTCCGCCACGCCTGCCGAACCCACGCTGCTGGCGCTGGACCGTGCCAAGCGGGACGCATTCCTGCGCCAGAGCGGCGTTCCGGTGCTGGAGCTCTCCGACATCGCCGAAGCGGGCAACAACATCCTGCGACCGCGGTTCGCCGGCTCCGACGACTGGTCGATGGAGACCTGGCGTACCCGGCTGTTCCGGCACCGCACCCGTACCGGCGTCGAGGTGTGGCGCGCTCCCGCCACAGGCGGCGGAAACCGGCAGGAGCTGGCCCAGGTGGCCGCGCTGTTGGCCGACGACGGGATCCACGCCGTCTCCGATCTGCACCGCGTCCACCTCAACACCGCCTTCTACGACTTCCGCTTCGCCGTGCTGGACGGCAAGGTGACCCACGCCGCCGGCCTGCCCCGCGACGAGGTGGTCCTGCGCGAGTGGTACGGCGGCCGGCGCCTGGAGATCGACGCCTTCCTCAAACGCTTCGGCATGGAGCGCTGGGAGCGGCTGGTGGCGCTGGCCGAGCGCGCTGCCACCTACTTCCCGGGGATCCGCTCGCTGGGCGTGGACCTCATCATGGACAACGAAAAGGCGGAGTTCGTCTTCGACGTGGACCCGTTCGGCGCATCCCTTCCCGGGATTCGCGGCGGTCTGCCGAGCGCCGGAGAACCGCAGGACGCTGACGGGGGACCGCTGTCCGTACGTGCCGCAGTGCTGCGTGCTTTATCAGCAGGTTCATAAACTGCCCCGGCGCGGCCGGTATGCTGCACCACTGACACCGTTCCGATTCGGGAGGCATTCTCACCGTTATGAAGTTTCGTCGCCACGGTCTGATCGCGTCCACGGTTCTCGCTCTGTCGGTGATGGCGACGGCCTGCGACGGCGGCGGTTCCAACGCCCGAACCCCGGCTGAGAGCGCCTCCAGCAGCGAGGCGGCGGCGGCGAAGGTCGTCACGCATGTGCTGGAACCCAAGCCGGACGACCCGCACTCGCTGCTGCACCCCGGGCCGCCGCTGACCGGCGCGATCCCGGCCGGTACCACGGTGAACGGCAAAGTCAGCGCGCAGACCTTCGACGGCGTGCCGAAGGTCGGCGCGGTGTTCTTCGGCGTCGGCGGCGTGGTCTCGGCGCACTACTGCACCGGCAGCGTCGTGCAGAGCGGGTCCGGCGACCTGATCGTGACCGCGGGGCACTGCGTGTACAACAAGCTGTTCGGCGGGTGGAACAACCACATCGTGTTCGTCCCCGGCTACCACGACGACACCGCGCCGTACGGCGTGTGGGTGGCGACCACGGCGTATCTGGACTCGACGTGGGTCGCCAGCCAGAACCCGGACGTCGACATAGCGTTCCTGAAGGTGCGCGAGGTCGGCGGCGGAACCAAGACCCTGGAGAGCGCCACCGGAGCGGACACCTTCTCCGAGGCACCGGGGTACACCAACGCGATCAGCATCGCCTCCTACCCGCTGACGGCGAAGAAGCCCGTCGGCTGCACGGCGACCACGAAGAAGTACTCTGACACGCAGCTGGAGCTGGACTGCGCCGGCCTGCCCGACGGAGCGAGCGGAAGCCCGTTCATCGCCTCCGGAGACCGCCTGGTCGGCGTGCTCGGCGGATACGAGCAGGGCGGCAACTCGCCGACCACGTCGTACAGCATCTACTTCTCGGAGCGGATCGCGAAGATCTACAAGGCGACCTCAGGGTCCTGATTCCCCCGCGTCCCGCTCACGGTGAACGGCGCGCGGCTCGCCGTGACGACGGTCACTTGGTGCGCGGGTGTCACAGCGAACCTGTACAAATGGCTCCATGCGCAACGACGTCACGAGTCCTATCGACCGCGAAGAAGCCGAGGCGGCACTCCGCCTGCTGGCGGGCGACACCGCGCGGCTGCGCGAGGACCAGTGGACCGCGATCGAGGCATTGGCCGTGCACCGCCGCCGGGCGCTGGTGGTGCAACGCACCGGCTGGGGCAAGTCGGCGGTCTACTTCGTCGCCACAGCCCTGCTGCGCGCCCGCGGCGCCGGACCGACCCTGATCGTGTCCCCACTGCTGGCCCTGATGCGCAACCAGATCGAGGCCGCCGAGCGCGCCGGCATCCGAGCACGGACCATCAACTCGGCGAACCTGCACGAATGGCAAGAAATCCAGGCCGAGATCGCCAACGGCGTCGTCGACGTCCTCCTGATCTCCCCGGAGCGCCTGAACAACCCCGACTTCCGCGACGAGGTGCTGCCCAAGCTCGCCTCCGAAGTCGGACTGCTCGTCGTCGACGAAGCTCACACGGTCAGCGACTGGGGTCATGACTTCCGCCCCGACTACCGTCGGATCCGGACCTTCCTGGCCGATCTGCCGCCTCGCGTGCCGGTGCTGGCGACGACGGCGACGGCGAACGCGCGGGTGGTGGCGGATGTGGCCGAGCAGCTCGGGACCGGTGACGGGTCGGATGCGCTGGTGCTGCGCGGGACGTTGGATCGCGAGAGCTTGTCGCTGCATGTGGTCCAGCTCGGCAGCCCGGAGGAGCGGTTCGCTTTCCTGGCCGAGCAGCTGCCGAATCTGCCCGGGTCGGGGATCATCTACACGCTGACGGTCGCGGCCACGGACGAGGTCGCCACGTTCCTGCGCTCTCGCGGCTTCGAGGTCGCGTCGTACTCGGGACGCACTGAGGACGCCGAGCGGCGGCAGGCCGAGGCCGACCTGCTCGGCAACCGGATCAAGGCCCTGGTCGCGACCTCCGCGCTCGGGATGGGCTTCGACAAGCCGGACCTGGGCTTCGTCGTGCACCTCGGGGCGCCGAACTCGCCGATCGCGTACTACCAGCAGGTCGGGCGCGCCGGGCGCGGTGTGGACCACGCCGAGGTGCTGCTGCTGCCGGGGCGGGAGGACCGGGCGATCTGGAAGTACTTCGCCTCGTTGGCGTTCCCGCCGGAGGATCAGGTGCGCCAGACGCTGGACGCCCTGGCCGCCGCCGGCCGGCCGCTGTCCACCGCGGCCCTGGAGACCCAGGTCGACCTGCGGCGCTCCCGGCTGGAGACGATGCTGAAGGTCCTGGACGTCGACGGCGCGGTGCGTCGCGTCAAGGGCGGCTGGGTCTCCACCGGCGAGCCGTGGCAGTACGACGGCGAACGCTACGCGCGGGTCGCCGCAGCTCGCGAGGCCGAGCAGCGCTCGATGATCGAGTACGAGACCACCGACGAGTGCCGCATGACGTTCCTGCGCCGCCAGCTCGACGACCCCGCCATCGAAGGACCCTGCGGCCGCTGCGACAACTGTACCGGCGTGCACTGGAAGGCACACGTGAACGCGGGGGTGGTCGACGCGGCGGGCAGCCACGCCAAACGTGCCTGGGTGACGATCCAACCGAGGCGCCAGTGGCCCACCGGGATGAGCGCTTTCGGGGTGGCGGTCAAGGGCAAGATCCCAGCCGGGGAGCTGGCGGCGGAGGGTCGCGCGCTGGCCCGGCTCACCGATCTCGGTTGGGGCTCGGCCCTGCGCGACCTGCTCGGGAGCGGCGTACCGGACCAGCCGGTACCGCCCCAACTGCTCGACGCCATGGTCAACGTCCTGAAACACTGGGCCGGCGGCGACGGCTCCGGCCCGGCCTGGAGCGAAACCGGGAGGCCGGCCAGCATCGTCACCATCGCCTCGCGCAGGCGTCCCCGCCTGATCGCCTCGCTGGCCGAAGGGGTCTCGCAGATCGGCCGGCTCCCGATCGCCGGCAGCGTGGACCGTGCGCGCGACGACGGGCACACCGGCCCGACCAACAGCGCCTGGCGCCTGCGCTCGGTCTACGACGCCTTCGACCTCGGCCCGCAGCTGCGTGAGCGCCTGGCCGAATGCCCTGGCCCCGTCCTGCTCGTCGACGACCTCGTCGACTCCGGGTGGACGATGACCGTCGCGGCCCGCTTGCTGCGCCAGGCCGGCGCCCCCGCCGTGCTGCCGCTGGCCCTCGCCCTCGCCGGGTGACGGAGCGGCGGACGTTGACGGCGACAAGCGGGCCGGTCACCGCGCTGTCGGGGCGACAGCCGTCAACGCTTCGCGATATTCGACCCCGAGCGCACCGCCGACGTGCCGCACCGTGAGCGCGAACACGCACGGGACCTATGTCAGCGTCGGGCCGAAGACGCGTTCTGTGTCAGGGACGACGCTGGACGCCATCTACGACCGGGGCTTGAGGGAGAACTCCGTGCCCCCCAGGATCGCCACCGCCGGTCCGTCCTTCTCTTGCGTCTGCGGCCGCCGGCTGGCGTAGAACAGCGTCCCGTGCGCCCGATCGGCGCCGGTGCAGATGTAGTCCGAGGTGAGGAACAACGCCATGGCCGGGTCGGTGACGCATGCCCTGTCGCCCTGCCGGGCAGCCTGCAGAACGATTCCCGGCACGTCCGGCCCGATGTCGGCGCCGACGTCGATCATGATCGTCCGGCCGCCCGCGACCGCTTGGAGGGACTTGAATGCCTGCGGAGTGCTCCGGCCCGGGGTGTACAGGTTTTCCAGATGCGGTGCCGTCATGGCGACGAAGAGAGCAGCCACAGCCGCTCCGAGGATCGCTACGCGCGGCAGAGCGGACGGAGGCCGGCGGAACAGCGTCCAAAGCCGGCAGGCGATGACGAGCAGTAGTGCGGGGACCACCATCATCGACCACATGCCGATGTAGGAAGCGGAGAGATCGTCGATACCGTTGGTCGCGTAGTAGACCAGCATGAGGCTGGCCATCGCGCCCCCCACGACCGCACCGGTGAAGAACCTGCGCGTCGCGGTGTCGGGAAAGGTGATCGCACTGCACAAGGCCGCCAGGTACACGGCCGGCAACTCCAGGAAGGGATGAGATCCGGTCGACCAGTACGAAGCCATGTAGTCCACCGCCTGGCTCAGCGAGTGATGGCCGGCTTGAGGCGATTGGCTGTAGTGGAGGTATTTGCCGAACTCGCCGGGCCAGTGCAACGCGAGGTTCAGCACGAGGGGCAGGGCGAACAGCAGAACCCACCCCGCCGCGATCAGGGCGGGGCGTCGTTCGAAGGACCACGACCAGCTTCCGCTGACCACACGCCTGACCGCCGGGAGCGCGACGGCCGTGGCTGCGATGGCTGTCGCGATCAGGAGGAAGGATACGTGCCCGTGCCACAGATACAGGCAGGAGAAGGCCAGATATGGAAGCTCGGTGAGCCGTCCGGTACTGACGGCGGCCGCTGAGAAGATGAGGAGCAGAACCGGGACCAGGTACTGGTCGGGCATCCACGTACTGGCGATCGGATCGCCCCCTGCTGTGGGGAACGCGAGGTAGGTGTAGGGGACGACCGCTGCCAGCAGGGCACAGGCCAGCGATCCGGTATGGCGCCACACGATCCGCACGACCGCGGCGAGCATGAGGCAGTTCATCGCCATGACCGCCACGAGTTGGCCGTTGAACGGAGCGGGGACCAGGTGGAGGAGGTCGTAGAAGAGCCCCTGCCCGATCGCCTGGTTGTCCATGAAGGCCGGCCCCGGATGATGGAACCCGACCCGCGAGTAGTTGCCGACGAGCAGATGGAAGCGCAGCGCCTTACGGACGAGAAGCGAATTCAGGGCCTCGTCGCCGAACTCCGTCACATGGCGTGAGAACACCCACCGGTTTCGGAAGAGCAAGCCGCTGAACAGTACGACGAACGTGCCGAAGAACACGGAGCGATCGCCGAGTCGTGCTCTGAGGTCAGAGGCCCGGCTGACCACCGCGTCGGCGGCACTTCGGGCCCGCACGACGAACGGTCGCCGCGGCAGGGCGACAGAGTCCCCATCGTCGAGGTCTGGGTCCTGAACCGCCCGGCTCTCGGCTGACATCACAACGTCTTCCGTTTCAGATCCTGAGCCGCCCCGCGAAGTGCGAAGTGCTCGTCCCGCCCTCGCGTGATCGAGGATGTCATGACCCGCAGCCGAGTCGCGTCGTTCCGGACGGCAGCCGCAGCCGCCGGCCGCCCGAGGACGCCGATCGCTCGGCGACCGTAGCGTACCGGCTGTGGCAGGATCCCTGTGCCGGTGCCGGGGGTGATGACAATATCGCGGATGGCCTATTCGACGTCGCATCGCGACGAGATAGCCTGTTCTGCCAGCTGAAACAGTCTTCTTATACGTGCCCCTGCGGCCCTTATCCGATGTAAAGTGCTCCAGCCAAGTCTGATTGGCATGACAGCAGTCACAGTAAGGATTATTATGTCCGAATCGTCCATAGGCGTGTTCGAACGCGATGTCGTGGTGATTGGCGGGGGCGGTCATGTGGGACTGCCGCTGGCGATCGCTCTGGCGGACGGTGGTTCGCGGGTCACGGTGTACGACGTGTCCGCGCGGGCGGTGGAGCTGGTGAACTCCGCGACACTGCCGTTCGACGAGCCGGGTGCCGCGCCGGTGCTGGAGCGGGTGGTGGCCTCCGGAGCCCTGGTCGCCTCGACGGACCCGGCCGTGGTGGGCACCGCGGAGAACGTCATCGTGGTCATCGGGACGCCGGTGGACGAGCACCTGAATCCCGACCAGACCGCGATACCGCGGGCATTGCAGACCTGTGCGCCGTATCTGCGCGACGGGCAGCTGATGGTGCTGCGCTCCACGGTGTATCCGGGGGTGACCGAGCTCGTCGAACGGATGATCGCGCGGCTGGGCGTGGACGTGGATGTGGCGTTCTGCCCGGAGCGGATCGCCGAGGGCAAGGCGATGACCGAGCTGTTCGAGCTGCCGCAGATCGTGTCCGGGCGGACCGAGGCGGCGCAGAGCCGGGCGGCGGCGTTGTTCTCCCGGCTGACGGACACGATCGTGCCGCTGTCGCCGGAGGAGGCGGAGCTGGCCAAGCTGTTCACGAACACCTGGCGGTACATCAAGTTCGCCGCGGTCAACCAGTTCTACATGATGGCCAACGACCGGGGTCTGGACTTCGAGCGGATCCGTGCCGGCCTGTCGCAGGACTACCCGCGGGCCGCGGACATGCCCGGCGCGGGCTTCGCCGCCGGGCCGTGTCTGTTCAAGGACACCATGCAGCTCGCGGCGTTCCACAACAACAACTTCACCCTGGGTTATGCGGCGATGACCACCAATGAGGGGCTGCCCCTGTATGTGGTGGACCGGCTGGACGCGCAGTACGACCTGAAGAACATGACCGTGGGCATCTTGGGGATGGCGTTCAAGGGCGGCAGTGACGACATCCGCTCGTCGCTGTCGTACAAGCTCAAGCGGATCCTGAAGTTCAAGGCCTCCGAGGTGCTGTGCACCGACCCGCTGGTGACCGTCGACCCGTCGCTGGTGCCGCTGGACAAGGTGCTGGCCGAGGCGGACCTGCTGATCATCGGTGCGCCGCATCAGGAGTACCGGGACCTGAAGACCGACCTGCCGGTCGCCGACATCTGGAACAGCCTCGGCGACGGGGTACGAATATGAGCTCGGTCGAGCAGGGGAATCCCAAGGTCTCCGTCGTCATCCCGGCCTACAACGAGGGCGAGAACATCGTCCCGGTGCTGGACCGGCTCTTCGAGGCCGTCTCGATGCCGTGTGAAGTCCTGGTCGTCGTGGACAGCCCCGAGGACTTGACCGTGCCGATCATCGAGCGCTACGCCGAGCACGAGCCGCGGCTGCGCTGTCTGATCAACACCTACGGCCGGGGCCCGGCCAACGCGATCCGGTTCGGGATCGACACCGCCAAGTCGCCGGCGGCGGTGGTGACGATGGCTGACGGCTGCGACGACCCGCGGCAGATCGATATCCTGGCCCGGTTGGTCGAGCGCGGCGTCGCGGTCGCGGCGGCCTCCCGGTACATGCCCGGCGGGCAGCAGGTCGGCGGGCCGCTGTTCAAGGGCACGCTGTCGAGCATGGCCGGTCGTTCCCTGGCGTTCTTCGCGCGAGTGGGAACGCGGGACGCGACGAACTCCTTCAAGGCGTATTCCACCGATTTCGTGCGAGAGGTCGGGATCGACTCCCGCGACGGGTTCGAGATCGGGATCGAGCTGACCGCCAAGGCCCGACGGCTGCGCCGGCCGGTCGCCGAGATCCCGACGATCTGGCTGGACCGTACGCTGGGCGAATCGAACTTCCAGCTCTCCAAATGGCTGCCCAAGTACCTGAAGTGGTACCGGCTCGCCTTCGGACCTCCCCTGACCCTCGAGCAGTTGCAGCTGTTGAACAAGAAAGAAAGAGACGACCTGACATGACGCAGAAAAAGGTTCTGGTTTCCGGTTCGGCCGGGTTCATCGGCGGCTATGTGGTCGAGGAACTGCTGGGCCGGGGCTACAAGGTCGTGGGGATCGACAACTACTCCAAGTACGGTCCAGTCACCAAGTCCTACGACCAGCACCCGGATTACGAGTTCCACGAGGGCGACGTCCGCGACACCGAGCTGATGGTCGAGCTCCTGTCGGACTGCGACCACTTCATCGCCGGCGCCGCGCTGATCGGCGGGATCTCCTACTTCCACACCTACGCCTACGACCTGCTCGCGACCAACGAGCGGATCATGGCCTCCTCGTGCGACGCGGCGATCAAGGCGCACGCCGGCGGCACGGGCCGGCTGAAGAAGGTCACGTACATGTCGTCCTCGATGGTGTTCGAGTCGGCGACCGAGTGGCCGTCCTTCGAGGGCCAGGAGCGGCAGGTGCCCCCGCCGTTGTCCTCCTACGGCTTCCAGAAGCTCGCCGTGGAGTACTTCGCCAAGGCGGCCTGGGACCAGTACAAGCTGCCCTACACGATCGTGCGGCCGTTCAACTGCGTCGGCGTCGGCGAATCGCGCGCGCTGGGCGACGAGGAGATCCTGTCCGGGAACGTGAAGCTGGCCATGAGCCACGTCGTGCCGGACCTGGTGCAGAAGATCGTCAAGGGCCAGGACCCGCTGCACATCCTGGGCACCGGCGAGCAGATCCGGCACTACACCTACGGCGGGGACCTCGCGCGCGGGATCGTCACCGCCATGGAGCACCCGGACGCGGTCAACGACGACTTCAACCTGTCCACCCCGCACGGACACTCGGTGGCCGAGCTGGCCCAGGCCATCTGGGGCAAGATCAAGGGCGCGGACGTGCCGATGACTCTGATCTCCGACGACCCGTTCGAGTACGACGTCCAGCGCAGGGTCCCGGCCACCGACAAGGCCGCCCGCGTCCTCGGCTTCTCCGCCGACACCACCCTGGACACCATGCTCGACGAGGTCATCCCCTGGATCGTCAGCGCCGTCGAGAACGGAACCATCTGACGCGGACCGAGCAGCCGCTGAATGTCGCCGAAGCGCCCGGAAACCCGGGCGCTTCGGCGACACCGCTGAGCGCTCGAGCCAGGTGCAGAGCCTGGAGAAGTCCCTCGAGGACACCGGCCTGGAAGCTGTCATCAGCCGCCTGCGAAATCACGACCCCGAAGTGCTGGCCGACCTCGCCCAAAGACAGCTCCGACATCGCCGCCGCCGTCGCCGCGGCCGCAGAGAACGGATCGGGCTGCCGCGGGCGGGCGAAATGGGAGTGTCAGCGAAATATGGGTACTGGGACGTGGGTGCCTTCAGCCGGGCGCGTCCCACGGGGTTCGGGCTGCCGCGCTGATCGGTAAGCGTTATCGAGCCCTGATATACGGGAATCAGCATCGTGATTCGCTCTAGGTGCTTGACCTGTGCCGATAGGCGGTCTTCTGCTCTCGCGGCTTCACTCTTTCCAGCGATAGTGGGCGGCGGTGGGCACTGCGAGGATGCCCGCGGGGCGGACCGGTCGATCCGCCTGTCCGTTCAAGCCAGGGGGTACCCAAAGTGACACGAGACCGCTTACGCCGCGTTGTCGGCGTGTTCGGCGTCTGGTGGCATCGCCCACGCAAGAAGTCCTTCACCGCGCTGGCCGCGGGTGTCGCCGTGGCCATGGTCGCCGCCGTGCTGTCGGTCGGCGCGATGCCCGCCGCGGCCGCCGTCAACCCGCCGCCGCCGTTCCACGAGTGCCCGGCGGTCGGGAACGCGACCGGCTGCGCGGTGCTGTTGGTGTTCCAGTCCGACGGCACCGTCTCCGTGCTCAGCGACCCGAACAGCGGAAACCCCTACGACGGGGCGGACGACACCGAAGTCGGGGTGCTCAACGAGGCCGGCGTCGCGATTCCGAACGTCACCCTGAACTCCGGCGCCGACATCTTCGGATTCGACGGGGACGGGATCTGCTCCGGGGGCTTCTCGGGCACCCCGGCCGGCTGCCCGTTCGACCCCACCAAATACGGCGGGCCCGGTATCAGCTACTCGGGCATCAACGCGGCCAAGACCTCCGGCGTGGTGAACTTCGCCGAGTCCTGCACCGGAAACACGGCCTCGACCTGTAGCCCGTCGGCCGGATTGAACGACGGGGCCAGTGCGTTCTTCTCCTTGGAGGAGAACGTGACCGGCGCCTCGATCATCATCCCGAAGGCCAACCCGGTGATCGCCTCCACCACCCCGTCCCCGGACACCACGGTCGGCGGCACGATCTCCGACTCCGCCGTGCTGGCCAACGGCCGGGTTCCCAGCGGGACGCTCACCTTCAACCTCTACGGTCCCGGCGACACCAGCTGCCAAAGCGCTATCAGCACCCTGACAACCGCGGTCAACGGCAACGGCACCTACCCCTCCGGCACCTTCAACGCCTCCGTCCCGGGCACCTACAGCTGGACCGTGTCCTATGGCGGTGACGCCAACAACAACCCCGCACCCACCACGGCGTGCGGCAGCGAGACGGTCACGGTGTCCAAAGCCAGTCCGTCCCTGACGACCACGCCCTCCGGCGCGGTTCCGGTCGGCGGCACCATCTCGGACGCCGGCACGTTGTCCGGTGGCTTCAACCCGACCGGTAGCCTCACGTTCACTTTGTACGCTCCCGGCGACACCAGCTGCCAGACCGCTATCAGCACCCTGACGGACGCGGTGGCGGGAAGCGGGACGTACAACTCCGGTACCGTGCCGGTCAGCGCACCCGGCGTCTACAACTGGGTGGTCGCCTACAGCGGTGACGCCAACAACAACGGCGCCACCAGCGCCTGCGGCAGCGAGACCGTCACGGTGACGAAAGCCAGTCCGTCACTGACGACCACGCCGTCCGCCTCGGTTCCGGTCGGTGGCACCATCTCGGACGCCGGCACGTTGTCCGGCGGCTTCAACCCCACCGGTAGCCTCACGTTCAAGCTGTACGCCCCCGGCGACACCAGCTGCCAGACCGCTATCAGCACCCTGACGGACGCGGTGGCGGGAAGCGGGACGTACAACTCCGGTACCGTGCCGGTCAGCGCTCCCGGCGTCTACAACTGGGTGGTCGCCTACAGCGGTGACGCCAACAACAACGGCGCCACCAGCGCCTGCGGCAGCGAGACCGTCTCGGTGACCCCGCAGGTTCTGACCGGGCGCGCCTACGGTCTCACCGCCAGCGCCTCCGCCCTGGGCCTGCAACTGCTCTCGATCGCCCCGACACCGGACACCGGCTCGGTCAGCACCACCACCGCCGAGACCGTCGCCCCGCCCTGCGTGGTGAGCCTCTCCGGCCTGATCAACTCCGGCACGCTGTGCGCGTCGGTGACCACCTCGCTCAACCCGTCCAAGTCCACGGTCCAGGCCTCGGTCGACAACACCTCGATCGGACTGCCCGGCGTGCCCGTGATCACCATCGGCGCGGTCCAGTCCCAGTCCACGAGCACCTGCCAGGCCGCCAACGGCAGCACCACCATCGCCTACCTGAAGGTCGGCGGCGTCGTGGTGATCTCCAAGCCGACCGCGGTGGCGCCGAACACGAAGATCAGCGTGGCGGGCGTCTCGCTGATCCTCAACGAGCAACTCGCCAGCCCGGGCGTGCTCACCGTCAACGCCGTCCACGTCAAGATCAACGCGCTCGGCCTGAACCTGGTCACCGCGAACGTGGTCCTGGCATCCTCCACCAGCGACATCCACAACTGCCCATGACCCCATGACCCGCATCGGAGACTGAGCACTGTGTCCCGCCGGCAACCACTGCCGGCGGGACACGTCCACGATTGCCAGACCGCGCCCCTACGGCTGGGCTTTCGGGTCGGCCTCCGACTCCCCGCGAGCCGCCTTGCGCTCGGCGTCGGTGAACTCGTACTTCCCTGACGCCGAGCCGCGCGCCATCATTCGCGCCACGGTGCTCATCGACTGACCCGTCATGCGCGCCGTATAGGACAGGCTGGTCTCCCGGCCGATGCCCATCCCGGCCGCCGCGGTGATCGCGTCCTGATCGGCACCGAGGAACACCACCTGCCAGCCCTTGGCGCGGCGCTTCTCGATCAGCTTCTTCACCTCGGGCAACGTGTACTCGCGCGAGGAGTTCTCCATACCGTCGGTGAGAATGACCAGGACCACCTCGCCGGGCCGCTCCTCGACGTCCATCGCCTTGATCTGCGCCTTGACGGCGGTGATGGTCCGCCCGATGGCGTCCAGCAGCGCGGTGTTCCCGCGCGGCTCGAGCGTGTACTCGGGCACGTCGGCGAGCGCCAGGTTCTCGTATACGGGCTCATACGTGGTGGAGAAGTGGTACAGCGACACCCGCGTATCGCCGGCGATCTCCTTCTGAGCTTCCAGGAACGCCGTGAGGCCGCCTTCGGTGTCGTTCTTGACCGCCTGCATGGAGCCGGACCGGTCCAGGACCATCACTATGTGGCGGAGGTTCGGGTTGGGCATGACTCGATGCTCCTTAGTGCGGAGAGAGTCGCCGCTGCTGTCCGACTCCGGAGCGGTAGCGCTTGCTGGGCAAGTCAGGGAGCGGTGACAGGGTGCCGCGATTCTAGTCCCGAACCCTTTCCCGCAGCAGTCCGAGCAGCGTGGTGCTCAGCAAGTCGGCGGCTTGCTCGCGGGTCACGCGGCCGGCGTCGGCCTCGGTGAGGGCGACGTGGGCCAGGGCGTAGACCGAGGCCATCACCCACGGCAGGGGCAGGTCGGTGCGGAATTCGCCGGCGTGGCGGCCGCGGGTGACCACAGCCTCGATGCGGGCGAAGACCTGCTCGTGCAGGCGGTGGACCTTGTCCGGGCCCAGGTGCGCGGTGGCGGCGGCGAGCAGGCCTTGGTAGCGGCCGAGGATCCAGGGGGCGTGCGAGAGACGGTCGATCGCCTCGCCCGCGGTGCCGGACTCCAGGTCCAGGGCGGCGAAGGTGGCGTCGGCCTCGGACAGGGAGCGGACCAGGAGCGCGTCGACGATCGCGGGCAGGGAATCGAAGTGCCCGTAGACGGTCACGCGGCCGACGCCTGCGGCCTTGGCGATCTCGGTGACGGTCGCGTCCGGGCCGCCGGCGAAGCACTGCAGGGCGGCGTCCAGGATCGCGGTGATGGTCCGCTCGGCGTCGGCGCGCTTCGCGGGACGGCCGCCGGCCGCCGGGGCGCCGCCGGCTGGTGCGGCGGCGTCACCGGAGCGCGGGCGCTTGTCGGTCTTGTCGGCCATGGTCAAAGCCTAGGGTGTGGGCGGCTCAGTGCTCCTCGGCGCTCCTGATCTCAGCGCACCTCAGTGAGCGAAGGCCGGCCGTGCCGTCGGGTCCGGACGTCCGGCGGGCAGCAGGCCCAGCGCCGTGACGCCCGCCACCGCCGCGATGCCGGCCGCGACCGCGAACGCCGTACGGAATCCGCCGACGCCGGTCGCCGTCACCCCGAGGCTCCCGGCGGCCAGGACCGAGGCCAGCGCCACGCCGAGCGCCGAGCCGAGTTCGTGCCCGGTGTTGACCAGGCCCGAGATCAGCCCGGCCTCGGTGTGGTCGGCCTCGTGCAGCGCCACGGTCGTGGCCGTCACCAGCGCCATGCCCACACCGGCGCTGAGCAGCAAGAACCCGGGCAGCACCGCGAGCGCGGCGTTGCCGCTCGCCGGAAGCCGGGTCAGCAGCAGCGCGCCGACGGCGGCGACGACGAAGCCGGAGACGGCGGTCGGGCGGAAGCCGAGATGCCCGAGGCTGCGCGAGGCCAGATGCGCGCCGAGACCTGTCGCGACCGCCACCGGCAGGTAGACGACGCCGGTCTTGAGCGCCGAGTAACCCGCGCGGTGCTGGAGGTACCACGAGACGAGAAAGAACCCGGTGAGCAACAGGATCGTCGCCGCGAACATCACCGCGGTCCCGGCGACCACCGCGCGGTTGCGCACCAATCCCGGGCGCAGCAGCGGTTGCGGCGCCGAGCGTTCCACCAAGACCAGCGCTCCTGCTGCCAGCACCGCGCCGGCCAGCGGCAGCATCGTCGCCGCGGTGCCCCAGCCGGAGCTGCCCGCGTGAATCAGACCGTAGACGAGCAGGGCGGCGGTCGCCGTGGCGGTCAGCGCGCCGGGCACGTCCACACCGCGCAGCGACCGCGCCGGAGCCGACGCCGGGACCAGGCGGGGCAGCAGCGCGAGCACCGCCAGACCGACCGGCAGGTTCACGAAGAACACCCAGCGCCAGCCCGGTCCCGAGGTCAGCGCCCCGCCGACCAGCACGCCGACCGCCGCGCCCGCCCCGCCGATCGCGCCCCAGACGCCGAGCGCCTTGGTCCGCTCCGGGCCGTGGAAGGTCGTGGTGACGATCGACAGCGCGGCCGGGGACAGCAGCGCGGCGGCCACCCCCTGCGCGGCGCGCCCGGCGATCAGCTCGCTGCCGGTGTGCGCGGCTCCGGACAGCAGCGAGGCGCCGGTGAAGGCGGCCAGGCCGATCAGGAAGGCGCGGCGGCGTCCCAGTCCGTCGGCGAGCCGTCCGCCGAGCAGCAGCAGGCCGCCGAAGCACAGCGTGTACGCCGCCGGCACCCAGGTCAGCGATTGGCGGCCGAGGTCCAGGTCCTGGGCCATCGACGGCAGCGCCAGGTTCACCGCCGTGATGTCGACGATCAGCATGAACTGCGCCAGGCACAGCAGGGTCAGGGCGGTCCAGCGGCCGCCGGCCTCTGTGTGTTCCACGCCGGTGGCTTCCTGCTCCAGGTCGGTGTCTTGCTCCATCGGTGTCCCCCTCCGTTTCGGAGAAATCAAACATGGCTGTATGAGTTCAACGATGACGCGCGCGACGGGGCTAAGTCAAACGGTAGTGTTCGAGTTAGCCGAATATCGCTGGACGATAGGCTTGACAGTGCTTGACAGACCCTGTCAAAACGCCGGCGATCCGGTCCGATCAGCGAGGAAACCCATGGCCAAGGCACTGTCGGAGATCCTGGCGGACGACGTCCGCGCCGCGCTGACCGCGGTGCTGGGGGACGCGGCGCGCGGCGCCGACCCGCTGATCCGACCCTCCGACCACGCCGACTTCCAGGCGAACGGGGTGCTGCCGCTGGCCAAGGCGGTGAAGGGGAACCCGAGGGAGCTGGCGATGCGGGTGGCCGCGGTGCTGGTGGGCTCGGCGGGCTCAGTGGGTTCCGAGGGCGCGCCGGACTCGGCGGGCGCGGGCGTCTCCGCTGAGGGCGAGACCGAAGGCGGCGAGGGCACGGAGCCGGTCGTCACCTCCGGCGTGATCGCCGCCGTCGACGTCGCAGGTCCCGGATTCCTCAACCTCACGCTCACCGATGCCGCCCTGGCCGCGCAGGCCGCCGAGCGCCTCGGCGACCCGCGCCTGGGCGTCGCGCCGACCGGCGTCGGCCGGACCGCCGTCATCGACTACTCCCAGCCGAACATCGCCAAGGAGATGCACGTCGGCCACCTGCGCTCGACCGTCATCGGCGACGCGCTGGTCCGGCTGCTGGAGTTCGACGGCCGCACCGTGGTCCGCCAGAACCACCTCGGCGACTGGGGCACGCAGTTCGGCATGCTCATCCAGTACCTGGTCGAGCACCCCGAGGCCCGCCCCGCCGACGCCGAGCACTCCGGCGAGGTCGCGATCTCCTGGCTGACCGCCCTGTACCGCGACGCCCGCGCGCACTTCGAGTCCGACGCCGAGTTCGCCGACCGCGCCCGCAAACGCGTGGTGACGCTGCAGGGCGGCGACGAGGAGTCGCTGGAAGCCTGGCGCGAGATGGTCGCCGAGTCCAAGCGCTACTTCGAGGACGTCTACGGCCGCCTGGACGTGCGCCTGGTCGACGCCGACGCGGTGGGGGAGAGCTTCTACAACCCCTACCTCGCCGAGGTCGCCGCCGACCTGGAGGAGCGGGGCATCGCGGTGTGGAGCGAGGGCGCGCTGTGCGTGTTCTTCGACGACATCAAGGGTCCCGACGGCGACCCGGTCCCGCTGATGGTGCGCAAGAGCGACGGCGGCTACGGCTACGCCGCCACCGACCTGGCCGCCGTCCGCTACCGGGTCAACACCCTGAAGGCCGACGAGATCCTCTACGTCGTCGACAGCCGCCAGGCGCTGCACTTCCGCATGGTCTTCGAGACCGCGCGCCGCGCCGGCTACCTGCCCGAGGGCGTCGAGGCGGTGCACGTGCAGTTCGGCTCGGTCCTGGGCACCGACGGCAAGCCCTTCAAGACCCGTGCGGGCAAGACCATCCGCCTGATCGAGCTGCTGGACAGCGCCGTCGACCACGCGGTGGCCACCGTCGAGGAGAAGAACCCGGACCTGGCCGCCGCCGACGCCCGCACCGAGGCCAAGCTCGTCGGCATCGGCGCGGTGAAGTACGCCGACCTGTCGACCTCCCGCACCAAGGACTACATCTTCGACCTGGACCGCATGGTCTCCCTCCACGGCAACACCAGCGTCTACCTCCAGTACGCCCACGCCCGCATCCACTCGATCCTGCGCAAGCTCCCCCCGGGCACCCCGGCGCGCATCCACACCGACCTGGTCCTGGAGCCCGCCGAGCGCAAGCTCGCCCTGCACCTCGACGACTTCGGCGCGACCCTGGCGACCGTCACGGAGAACTTCGAGCCGCACCGCCTGGCGACGTACCTGTACGCCCTGGCGCAGACCTTCTCGGACTTCTACGAGAACTGCCCGGTCCTCAAGGCACCGACCGACGCCGTCCGCGAAAACCGCGCCGCACTGGTCCAACTGACCGGCGAGACCCTGAAGGCGGGCCTGGCACTGCTCGGCATCAGCGCCCCGGACCAGCTGTGACATCAGGACCCTGCGACCCGGCGATCTCACCGGCGATCTCATAGTCGAACCAGATGCGGTGCACCCCCTCCGCATCGATCTCGATCCCCCCGGTACCGGTGACGCCCACCAGCTCACCGGTACCGCTGCCGGGAACGATGAGGAAGTATTCATCCGACCGGTCGGCACCGGCGGTCGTGGCCGAGTGCACGAAGTTGAACGTCCCGCCGAACTCGCCTAGCCTCCCCTCGAACGACTCCAACGCGACGTAGGTCCCCGCCCCGCGCTCCTGGTCGTAGGCGGAGGTGAAGAGCGTCGCGGACCGCCCCGCGATCCCGCCCTCGAAAGCCTTCTCCATGGTCGCGACACCGGTCGGAGTGGCGGTGACGATCTCCAGCGAGGGCTCCACGGCCGCCGGCGCGAAGGAGATCACGGTGAAGGTGCCTTCGGTTCTCATGCGCTGACGGTAGCCGGTGGCGGGGACATGCAGGCGCGGCCGGCAGTCGTGTCACCCCATCACCGCCGGCCGCCAGCGTGGAATGCGGTGCTCCATCGAACTGCGCTCCCTGCGAGGCCATTCAAACCATGCGCGAAGCCGTAAAAAGCTTCTAAAGCCCCACAAATTAACCGCACCAGCCCACGCCCGCCACCCACGCACACGTCATGAGCGCCCCATCGACAGCCTCCTGCTGCGTGCAGTCACCGCCCCGCCAAAGCCGTCGCCTCCGCGATAGCCGCCAGCACCCGCGGGGTGTCCGCGAGGTCGTCGAGGACCACGGCGGCGCCGGCGGCGCGGAGGTCGGCGCTCGGTGTGGTGCCGCTGGCGACGGCGACGATGGCGGCGCCGTGGGTGAGGGCTGCTTCCACGTCGCGGATGGTGTCGCCGAGGATGACGGTGTGGGGTGGGTCGTAGGTGTGGCCGTGGGTGGCTTGGGCTCGGCGCCAGGCGTGGGGGATCAGGGCGTTGCGTTCTACTTCGTCGTCGCCGTAGGCGCCGATGGTGAAGTCGATCCAGGGGTGGAGGTTGAAGGCTTGGAGTTTCATCTCGGCGACGGTGCGGATGTTGCCCGTGAGGACTGACTGGCGGGCGTCGGGGGTGGCGGCTAGCGCTTCCAGTGCCGCCTGGGCGCCGGTGAGGGCGCGGCCTCGGGTCTTGGTCGCCTCGGCGCGGGACAGGAGGGAGCGCTCGAGGGTGGTCAGGAAGCGGGCCAGGAGGGCCGGGTCGGGTTCGACGTCGTGCATACGCAGGATGCGGGCGGCCATGGCGCGCTCGGTGAGGCCGTTGAAGGTCATGTCGCCGCGCCAAGGGCTGCCGATGGTCTCCAGGACGGCCTCGGCGTAGGCCTCGGTGGCGACGCCGGTGGTCTTGATCAACGTCTGGTCGATGTCCCAGAGCACCAGCAGCCCGTCGCCCACGTCCGGCTCCCTCGCATAGTCCTGATCGCCGTCGCGCGCTCACTCCGTCCGGCGGCGCAGCGTCGCGGCGCCCAGCGCCAGCGCGAGCACCCCGGCACCGGCGATGATAGCCATGTCCGCGACCAGCCCGCCGGTCACCGCCGCGTGCGAGGTGATCTTGTCCATGGCGTCCACGGCGTACGACAGCGGCATCACGTCCGACGCCCACCGCAGCACCGTCTGCATCTGATCCCGCGGCGTGAACAGCCCGCACAGCAGGAACTGCGGCAGCACGAACGCCGGCAGGAACTGCACCGCCTGGAACTCCGTCCGCGCGAACGCGCTCGTGAACAGCCCCAACGCCGTCCCCAGCAGCGCGTCGAGCACCGCGACCAGCACCACCGCCCACGCCGGCCCGGCCACCGACAGCCCCAGCGGCCCGATCGTCAGCGCCGAGATCAGCACCGCCTGCAGCAGCGCCACCGCCCCGAACGCCAGCGCGTACCCGCCGAGCAGATCGCCCTTCGCCAACGGCATCGTCAGCAGACGCTCCAACGTCCCGCTCGTTCGCTCCCGCAGCATGCCCACGGATGTGACCAGGAACATCACGATGAACGGGAAGATACCCAGCAGCGCCGCGCCGATCGACTGGAAAACATGCGGCGAGGCGTCGAAAACCCACTTCAGCAAGCTGATCAGCACACACGGCATCACCAGCATCAGCGCGATCGTCCGAGGATCGTGCCGCAACTGCTCCAGTACCCGGCGCGCGGTGGCGGTCATACGTCGCAGACTCATGCCGCCGCACCCACCAACCGCAGAAACGCGCCCTCGACATCGCGCGCGCCAGTCCGCTCCAGCAAAGCCGCAGGCGTGTCGGCCGCCAAGATCCGCCCCTCCCGCATCAGCAGCAGCTGCGTGCACCGCGACGCCTCGTCCATGACATGGCTGGAGATGAGGAACGTCACCGGATCCTCCGCCGCGGCCAGCCGATGGAACAACTCCCACAACTCAGCCCGCAACACCGGATCCAACCCGACCGTCGGCTCATCGAGCACCAGCACCTTCGGCGCCCCGAGCAGCGCGGCGGCCAAAGACACCCGCGCACGCTGCCCGCCGGAGAGCCGATCGGCCCGCGCACCCTCCTTGCCTCCCAACCCCACCGCGTCGATCACGCGCTCGGGATCCTCACGCGGCGCCCCGACAACCGCCGCGAAGTAGCGCAGGTTCTCCATCACCGACAGGTCCCCGTACACCGAAGGAGCCTGCGTCACGTACCCGATCCGATCGCGCAACGCCGCCGAACCGGCCGCCGCCCCTAGCACCCGCACCGAGCCCCCGGCCACCTTCTGCACCCCGACCACCGACCGCAACAGCGTGCTCTTCCCGCACCCCGACGGACCCAGCAGCCCGGTGACCGAACCGACCTCCACCTGCGCGCTGACGTCGTGCAGCACCACCTGCCCGCCTCGCACGACGCGCAGGTCGCGGACCTCGACGGCATAATTCATCATGCGATGAGTTTCTGCCCGACAGGGAAGGGGTGTCAAGGAACGTGGTCAGCGGCTGTGCCTCAAGATCCCCTCCGCTCGACAGCCCCCGCGACAGCCCGCCCCTGCTAGCGTCGGCGCGTGATCGTATGGCTCAACGGCACTCACGGCTCCGGCAAGTCGACCACCAGTCCGCTCGTGCAGCAGCTGATCCCGGATTCGCGGGTGTTCGACGCCGAAAAGGTCGGCGAGACGCTCATGGACATCACGCCGGGGCTGCCCGAGACGGACAACTTCCAGCACTGGCCGCCGTGGCGACCGCTCGTCGTCGAGACCGCGCGCCGCGTCCTGGACTACACCGGCGGCACTCTGGTGATCCCGATGACGGTCCTGGTCGAGCAGTACTGGCGTGAGATCAGCGCCGGGCTGGCCGACCACGGCATCCCGGTCCGCCACTTCGTCCTTCACGCCGACCAGGACACCCTCCGCGGACGCATCGCAGGCGACATGGTGCTCGGCCCGAACTCCCCGTTCCGCCTCCAGTACCTCGAGCCCTACGCCGAGGCGGCCCGCACCTGGCTGCACCGCGAGGCCGAAGTCATCGACACCACGCGTCTGACGCCCGCCGAAGCCGCGCTGCAGATCGCCGAAGCCGTCAAGAACTGAGACGAGCGGCTCAGGAAGCCTGATCCACCAAGGCGTCGAAGGCCTCGACGACAGCCGGCCACGCCGCGCGCGGCAGACCCTGCCCGACGCCGACGCCCGGCAGGGTGAGCAGCGAAGCGCCCGGGATCTCGGCGGCCAGCGCGACCCCGTTCCCGTGCGGGAAGAACGCGTCCTCGTCCCCGTGGACCACCAGCGTCGGCGCGGTGATCTCGCCGAGGCGCTCACGCCATCGCGGCTTGCAGTCGAGGGCCGCGAACACCGTGCCGAGGTGGCTCGCGACCTGCGCCTGCGCCGTGTCTCCCGCCCGGTCGAAGATCGCTCCGGCGGTCGCGCGGGCGTCCTTCTCATCGAACCCCGCCGACCCGGCCAGCAGCCGCGCCGAGCCGGTCATGTACTCCACCACGCTGTCCCGATCGGTCCAGTCCGGCGCCGGACGCCCGAACAGCTGCCCCAGAACCTCGTGCGAATGGTCGGGCAGGTCGGCGTCGACCGGGCCGGGCGCGACCGGCCGGGTCGAGACCAGCGTCAGCGACGCGACCTGCTCGGGGTGGTCGAGCGCGAGGAGCTGCGCGACGAAGCCGCCGACGCCGATCCCGGCCACGTGCGCACGTCCCAGGTCCAGCGCCGTCACCAGCTCGGAGGCGTCGGTCACCAGGTCGCGCAGGCCATAGCCGGGCTGGTCCGGGTCGGCGAACGTCGAGCGGCCGGCGTCGCGCAGGTCGTAGCGCACCACATACCGCTGACGCTCGGCCAGCGCGGCGCACAACCCGTCGGGCCAGCTGAGCATCGTGACGCCCCCGACCAGCAACACCGGCGGATCCGCCTCGTCGCCGAAGGTCTCCACGCACACCTCGACACCGTTGACCTTGATCTGCATTTCCTGTCCTCTGTTCCTTCCGAGCCGAGCCGACACACCCGCGTCCTCACCTCAGACGAATCGGCGCCCCGGAACTCATCGCTCGGGTGTCTCAGGCAGCAAAGGACGCATGAAAGTCCGCTCGTAGCGCAGCACGCAACCGCTCTCGTCCCGAATACGGTCGGCCTCGATGAACTCGGCATCGCGGCCGAACAAGGTCCGGTACTCCTCATACGCGGCCAAGCTGGGGAAGCTGAACAGCGCGAGCGCCTTGTCGCTGGCGCCCTCGGACGGCAGGAAGTACCCGTGGTGAGTACCACCGTGCTTGTCGACCAGCTCCATCCACCGCCGGCCGAACCGCTCGAACGCCTCGGTCTTCGCCGGATCGATCACGTATTCCACGACACAGGTAATCATCGTTCGAGGCTACCCATCACCGCACGAGACCCTCGGCTCCCAACACGTCCAGGAACGCCAGCGCCTCCGCGTCCGGCGACCCAGCCGGCGCGCTGTAGAGCACGAGGTGCTGGTCGCGGTCCGCGAGGTCGAGCGAGTCGCAGTCGACGGTGACGTCTCCGACGACCGGATGCCGGAACGTCTTCGTGAGCATCGTCGTGGCCTGCACGTCGTGCCGCTCCCAGAGCCGGACGAACTCGGCGCTGCCGTCGCGCAGCTCGTCGACGAGCCCGGCGACCGAGGGATCGGCGGGGTAGCGCGCCAGAGCTGATCGAAGCTCCATGACGACGTTGCTCCGGAACTCCGCGGCGTCGGAGATCCCATACAGCGGCGCGTCGGGGTCCGCCGGCCCGAGGAACGCGCGGCGCGCGAGATTGCGGTCTCGCGGGGCGAGCTTGGAGTAGTCCTCCATGAGCGCCGCCGCCAAGCGATTCCAGGCAAGCACCTCGAACAGCGCCGATGTCACGAAAGCAGCCGTCTGCGGCAGCCGCTCAAGCAGCCGCAGGATGCTGGGCCGCACGTCGCGCCGGTGCAGCCCGGCACGGTTCGGCGCGGTACCGGCCAGCAGATGAAGGTGATCGGACTCGGCATCGGTGAGCCGCAGCGCGCCGGCGATCCCGGCGAGCACTTCGCTTGAGGGACGCGGCGCCCTGCCCTGCTCGAGCCGGACGTAGTACTCGGTCGAGATGTGCGCCAGGACCGCGACCTCCTCACGGCGCAGACCCGGCGTCCGGCGTCGCGGGCCCGCGGGCAGACCGACGTCCTGCGGCTGGATCCGCTCGCGTCGGCTGCGGAGGAATGCCCCAAGCTCGTGCTTGTCCATATCCCCAGTATGCGAGCCTGGCGCCGGCTGATCCTGGTACCGCTTGTGCCTGTATCCGGTCTGAAGATCCGACTGACACTGGCGCCATGAGCAATGACAACGACACCACTCCCGGCGCTCCCATAACCCCTGGCGCTCCTACAACCCCGGGCGCTCCCGTGATCCCCAGCGCTCCCGTCGGCCTGCTCGCCGGCAAGGTCGTCTTCATCACCGGCGCCAGCCGCGGTATCGGCGCGGCCGCGGGCCGGCTGTTCGCCGCCGAGGGCGCAGCTGTCGTCCTCGCGTCCCGCAGCACCGAGGCGTTGCAGCAGATCGTCACCGAGATCCGCGCCGGTGGAGGCGTCGCGGACGCCGTGCCCCTCGACCTCGCGGACCGCGCGAGCATCCGTGCGGCGCTCGACCGTGTCGAGGAGCTGCACGGCCGGCTCGACGGCGCCTTCAACAACGGCGCGGTCGTCCAGCGGCCCGGACCGCTCGACGCCACCAGCGACGAGGACATCGAGGAGCAGTTCGCGGTCAACTTCCGCGGCCATTGGACCGCGATGACCGCCGAGGCCGCGCTCATGCGCCGCACCGGCGGCGGGGCGATCGTGAACACCTCCAGCATCGGCAGCCGCCGCGCGAACCGGGCGCTGCCCGCCTACGGCGCCATGAAGCGCGCGCTCAACAGCATCACCGAGAGCGCCGCTGTGACCTGGGCGGCGGAGGGAATCCGGGTCAACGGCATCACTCCCGGCGGCACTGCCACCGAGATGATGGACGCGTGGGAGGCGGCCTCGCCCGGCATCATCCAGCGGAACATCGCGGCGACCCCGCTCGGCCGGATGGCCGAACCCCGCGAGGTCGCCGAGGCCGCCGCCTGGCTGCTCAGCGACCGGGCCTCGGCGGTGACCGGCGCGATCGTGCCGGTCGACGGCGGCGCGGGCGCCTGAGCGCCGACGGTCCTGACTGCCGACTGTCAGTACGTCCCGCAATACTGATGGGATGCGGAAGCTGATCGCGACAGTGTTCAACTATTCATTGGACGGCCTGCTCGCCGACGAGGACACCGAGTTCTGGCGGTTCTGCTTCGACCAGCCCGAGAACAACCAGCCCGACGACCCGGAGCACCTGGAGTTCCTGCGCGGCGCGGACGCCCACGTCATGGGCCGCGCCGCGTATGAGGGCATCTCGGCCGCCATGACGGTGCACGCGACCGACCACCCGTTCGCCGGCATCCTGACCGCCGGGCGCAAGGTCGTCTTCAGTCGGAGCCTGAAGACTGCGGATTGGGCCAACACGACCATCGCCTCGGGCGACACGCGCGATGAGATCGAGCAGCTCAAGCAGGGCGGCGACGGCTACATCGTGGTCTGGGGCGGGGTCGGGCTCTTCCGGTCGCTCCTGGACCTCGACGTGGTCGACGAACTCTGGCTCAGCGTGTTCCCCTACATCGCGGGGGAGGGGACGCGGATCTTCGACGGCGTGCCCTCGTCCTACGCGCTCGAGCTGATCTCGAGCACGGCTTCCCCCAGCGGGATCATGGAGCTGCGATACCGGCGACGGCGCTGATGCGTTAGACGGCCTTTTGCGCCGGGCGTCGGCGGCTACAGCACCTCCGCCAACCCCCGCGCCAACTGCTCGTAGACCTGCTCCGAGCGTGCCGTGGCGCGCGCCAGCACCTCGTCCTTCGCCATGCCCGCCGCCAGATCCCCCTGGTACCGCACCTGCGCCGCCTGCACCGCGCCGGCGATCTGCGCCGCCGCGACCTCCAGCAGGAACGGGTCCGCCTGCGGATGCTGCTCGACCAGCAGCTCGGTGAGCAGGTTCTGCCGCTCGAACATGAACCCCACCGACCGCGACCACAGCGTCGGGTTCTCCCGGATCAGCCGCGAGAACGTGCGCGAGCGGTCGATCTGCTTCGGCGACTGGACGTAGTACTCGTACATGTCCTGCTGCCATTCCTTCACCGCGGCCAGCACGCCGACCTCCGAGGCCCGGGTGCGCAGTGCGACGCGCAGCCGCTCGTTCGCGACGTGCCGCAGCTCGTAGACCAGGTCCTCCTTCGAGGCGTAGTGCGTGAACACCGTGGCGGGGGCGACGTCGGCGGCGCGCGCGATCTCGGCCATCGTGACGTGGTCGTAGCCGCGTTCGGCGAACAGCGTCATCGCCGCCTCGTGGATCGCGATGCGCGTGCGCTGTTTCTTGCGCTCACGCAGGCCCAGCTGCGGCGGGTCGCTCTGAGGGTCGCTCTGAGGGTCGCTCTGAGGGTCGCTCTGAGGGTCGCTCTGCGGGTCGCTCTGCGGGTCGAGCGTGCCCGGCTCGGCGTCCTCTGGTCCGGTCTCCATAGAGCAACATAATAGCTGGACGTCATCTATCATTAGAGTCACTCTAAGATTAAACACACTCCGGGGAGGGTCCCTTGTCTCAGACCGATCAGATCGCCGACTCGCCGCCGTCCTTGCCGGACGCGGTCGTCGTGCCCGGCCAGCGCCTCGGCGGCTCGCGCGCGGGCAACAAGACCGCGCTGCTGGTCATCGCCTGTGTCGCACAGTTCATGGTGGTGCTGGACGTCAGCATCGTGAACGTCGCGCTGCCGGCCATGCGCGGTGCGCTCGACCTGTCGCCGACCGGCGTGCAGTGGGTCGTGAACGCCTACGCGCTCGGCTTCGCCGGGCTCCTGCTGTTCGGCGGACGCGCCGCCGACCTGTTCGGCGCCAAGCCGGTGTTCCTCACCGGACTGGTCGGCTTCACTGCCGCAAGCCTGGCCGGCGGCATGGCCGACACCGGCGGTCTGCTCATCGCCGCCCGCTCGGTGCAGGGCCTGGCCGGCGCGGTGCTGGCACCGGCGACCATGACGCTGATCATGACCACCTTCACCGACCCGCGCGAGCGCACCAAGGCCCTCGGCGCCTGGAGTGCGACGATGGCGGCCGGCGGCGCGATGGGCGCGGTCGTCGGCGGGATGCTCACGCAGTGGGTGAGCTGGCGCTGGGTGCTGTTCGTCAACGTGCCGATCGGCGTGGCGCTGATCCTGGCGGCCGTGCCGCTGATCGCCCGCACCCGCGGCCGCGGCGCCACGCTGCGGACCCTGGACCTGCCCGGCGCGATCACCGTCACGCTCGGTCTGACCGGGATCGTGTACGGCGTCGTCACCACCGACACGCACAGTTGGGGCTCCGGCGCGGTGCTCGCGCCGATGGTCGCCGGTGCCGTGCTGCTGGCGCTGTTCGTCCTGCTGGAGGCGCGCAGCAAGCACGCCCTGGTGCCACTGCGCGTGTTCCGCAACCGCTCGCTGGCCGTGGCCGACGTCGCCGCGCTGCTGATCGGCGCGGGCATGTTCGCCATGTGGTTCTACGTCAGCCTCTACCTGCAGCAGGTGCTCGGCTTCGACGCGCTGCAGGCGGGCTTCGCCTTCGTCCCGGGCTCGGCGATGATCGTGCTGGGCACGATGCTGGCCACCCGCGCGCTGGCGAAGATCGGCCCGCGGCCGCTGCTGCTGGCCGGCCCGCTGGTCGCGGCGGTCGGCCTGGCCTGGCTCTCGCGCTTCCCGGCCGGCGGCTCCTACACCGCCGACGTGCTCGGCCCGCTGATGCTGCTGACCTTCGGCATGGGCCTGGCCATGACGCCGCTGGCGGTCGCCGGCACCGCGGGCATGCCGCGGCACGAGGCGGGTCTGGCCTCTGGACTGATCAACACCTCCCGGCAGGTCGGCGGCGCGATCGGCCTGGCCGCGCTGTCCACGATCTCCGCGCACATCGCCGCCCACCACGGCGGCAGCCTCAAGGAGGCCACGGCCGCCGGCTACAGCGGGGCGATGGTCGGCGCGGCGATCGTGGTGGCCGCGGCCGGTGTCGTGGCGGCGCTGCTGCCGCGGCGGGGGAGCGAGCCGGTCAAGGGGTAGCCGGCGGAGCACGAACCCGACCCGGAACGGCGGCGCGGTGCGGACCTGTTTTCAGGTCCGGGACCGCGTCGCCGTGTTTTTCAAGTCGTGTTCGGCCTTCAGCTTCTCAGCTCTCAGCCGCCGGTTTCAGCCGCCGGTCTCATTCGCCGACCAGGAGCCGCTGCAAAGCCGGAGCCAGCAGCGCGATCAGTTCCTCAGAACCCAGCGAAGCCACCGGCTCCACCCCGATCACATAGCGTGCCATCGCCAGCCCGATGATCTGCGCCATCGCCATCTCCACCCGCGCCTCGGCATCCGGCCCGCCGATCCGCGCCGCCAACGGCACGATCAGCTGCGGCCGGGCGAACCCCCGCAGCAGCACCGCCATCTCCTCGTTCGAGGCGACCGTCCGCACCACCGCCAGCAACCGCTCCCGCGCCTGCGGCACGTCCCACAACCCGACCACGAGCCGCGCGAGCCGCTCGCCGATCCCCGCCGGATCCCCGGCCACCTGCTCCAGCACCGCCGCCGGATCCACCGGGAACTCCAGCGCCGCCAGGAACACCCGGTCCTTCGACCCGAAGTAGTGGTGCACCAGCGCCGAATCCACCCCGGCCGCACGCGCGATCCCCCGCACCGTCGCCTTCTCGTACCCGCGCGAGGCGAACTCGGCGCGCGCCGCGTCCAGGATCTCGCCGCGGGTGTCAGCCGAACCGGGCCGGCGACCCGGACGCTTGGCGGGGGCGGTCATGATTCTTACAGTAGCCGCCGGCGCCACGACGGACGGTCAGACAGACCGTGCTGTCATACGGTGCTTCGGCTATGGCCGAAGTTCGCCGCGCGCTGCCGCCGCAGCTTTCTTTAGTCAGCCCCGCCGTTGTTCGCCTTCAGGTCCCAGAATAGTTCGCAGTCATTGCCGGAAACCCGCCCGTAGCTCGCGGCCCGAGCCCGTCGCGCATGACCGACCCGTGTCCGCGTCGACGCGGCAGTGCACGAAGGTCGGCTAAACCAGCTAAACCAAGCTAAACCAGCGGCGCCAGCACGTCGTAAAGCAGGGCCCTGTAAGCCCGCGGATCGCGCACCAGGTTCTCGCTCACGATCAACGTGCCGTCCGTCGGCTGCCAGAAGACCCGCCCGGCCACCGGCAGCACCGTGATGTCGAGGTCGAAGTCCCTCGCCCGGCGCCCGAGCTCGCCCTCCAGCTGCTTCACCACCGTCGCCGCCTCCCGGGAGGTGGAAGCCGCGGGCGGGGCGGGGCTCGACGGCGCCAGCGGACGGTTCTTGGTCGACCAACTCACCGCGTGCTGGAAGCCCGCCTCGACCACCGCCTTCAGCTCCGGGGAGCGGGTCAGCAGCTCGAAGCCGGGAGGGCCGAGGGTCTCCAGCGTGAACCAGTCCTCCAGGCGGCCCTCCCACAGCCCGAGCCACAAGCCGGTCCACTGCGCCGTGGCGCGCGGTCCGGCCAGCGCGGCCAGCGCCTCGTCCACCGGCACCGGCGGATCCAGGGGCGGGATCGCCGGGTCCAGGTCCGGCGTCATGCCGGAGGCGTCGCGCAGCCACAGCGCCATCGTCATCGTCTGCCGGTCGCCCAGCGCGATCCGCCAGCCGAAGCCCTGCCCTTGCTCTCGTCGAACATGCACGCTTCCAGCATCGCCGAGGACGGCGCGCAGCGGAACGTTTCAGTCCTACAGAAGAGCCCTGATTCCCGCCGCCAGCCTGTCGTACTCCGCCGGGGCGTTGTAGACGTTCGCGCTCACCCGCAGCAGCGTCAGCCCGTTCCACTTCGGCACCGACACCTCGACGCCGAGCCGGTCGGAGATCTCGGCTTGCAGGTCGCGCGGATCGTCGTAGGGCACCGGCAGCGGCACGAGGCGCATCGAGACCCCGGGGTCGCCCGGCAGCGTGGCCGGATCGACGTCCAGCGCCGAGGCCAGCGCCGCCTGTCCGTACTCGGCGAGCTTCACGTTGTGCTCCCGAACGCGCTGCGGGCCCAGCGCACGCAGGAAGGAAATGCCGTGCGGCGCGCTCAGCCGCGAGGTGGGGTCGTTGGTCCCGATCTCCTGCAGGTTCACCGGGAACTCGTCGTCCTCGCCCCAGGACACGATCGGGTTGCGCAGCACCGGACGCCACTTCGGCGCGGCCCAGAACGCCCCCGCCGAGCGCGGCACGTATCCCCACTTGTGCAGGTTGCCGCCCCAGAAGTCCGGGTTCAGCGTGGCCAGATCGATCGGGACCATGCCGGGGGCGTGCGCGGCGTCGACGATGACGATCACGCCGCGCTCCTGCAACGCCGGCACCAGCTCCTCGACCGGGAAACGGCGCGCGGTGGAGGAGGTGACGTGGTCGATCAGGGCGACCTTCGTCCGGGGCGTCACGGCCGCCAGCACCGTCTCGGCGATCTCGGCGGCGTCCGCCTCCAGCGGTATCCGCGCGGTCACCACGCTCGCCCCGGTGTCCCGGGCCCGGCGCTCGACGGCCCGGTTCGAGGTCGGATAGCCGTGGTCGGTGACCAGGAACTCGTCCCCGGCGGCCAGCGGCACCGAGCCGACCGCGATCGAGGTGGCGGCGGTGACGTTGGTGACCAGCGCGACCGAGTCGCCGGCCGGGGCGCCGAGGAACTCCGCGACGGCGCGGCTCGCCGTGGCCATCCCCGGCGCCAGCTCCCGGCGGAAGAACCGGGTGGCGTTGGCGTCCATCCGGGCCCGCCACTGCTGTTGGCCCAGCAGCACGGTGCGGGGGGAGTTGCCGAAGCCGCCGTGGTTCAGATACGCGTGGCCGGGCTGGAGGGTGTCGAACAGGGCACGGACCTCGGTCCAGTCGTCGCCCCACAGGGGATTGTCGAGGGTTTCCATGCCCGATGATCGTAAACGGCCGCCGGTGTCGGCTCCAAGGGCCACTTCCGGCTCTTTGGCCCTGTCCGCGGATCGGGCTCCGACTGTCGTCGTGCCCTGCTACGGTTCCGTCACCATCGCGACTATTCAGGGGGCGACATCGTGGCGGACCAAGGCCGCAACACTTATCTCGACGATGTCTTGGCCAACCAAGAACGTCTGGAATCCGACCTGCGCTCCAAGGGGTACGCCGCCGCCGGCCAGCGCGCGGAGCGCTCGGCGGCGCAGGTTCCGGCGTTGGCGAAGCCGCCGGCGCCGTCGATGCCTTCGCCGGGAATGCCCGCGCCCGCGGCTCCGGCGGCTTCCACGGCTCCTTCGGCTTCAGGCGGTCCGGGGCGCGGTCGCGCCGCCCGCCTGCAGCGTTTCGCCGCCGAGACCGACGCCGGCCGCGGCGTCGAACCGCCCGGGACCAACGGTGTGGAGGTGCGCATCACCGGCGTCGGACGCTGGAAGACGGTTCTGGTCCCGCCGAACGCCTTCGTGGTCCACACCCGCCGCGGCGAGACCCAGCCCCGGCACATCGGACTGGGCGTCTCCTTCCGCTACCGCCCGGCGACCGACTCCTTCCTGGTCGTCCCCGGCGCGATGCAAACCATCCTCATGAACGCGTTCTGCATATGCAGCGAGCTTCAGGGCATCCTCGTCCAGGCTTACGTGCAATGGATCATCGAGGACTTCGGCACCGCATACCGCAAACTGGATTTCTCCGACCCGGTGGACCCGATGCGGCTGGTGAACACCCAACTGCGGGAGCAGGCTGAGGCGGCGATCAAGGACAAGGTCGCCACCATGAGCGTGCACGAGGTTCTCTCCGACCGGCAGCCGATCATCGAGGAGCTGACCGCGCGCCTGCGCGGCGTCGCCGAGGGCGCCGGTGAGGCCGAGGACGGGCTGGGGTTGCGGATCGTCACCGTCCAGATCAAGGAAGCGGTGGTCAGCTCCAAAACCCTGTGGGAAAACCTGCAAAAGCCGTTCCGTTCCGAGCAGGGGCGCCTGGCGGCCTTGGCGGAGCTGGCCGCGGACAGCGTCATCACCGACAGCCGCATGGCCGAGGCACGGAAGCAGGAAACCCGTCGGCTGTCCGACGAACGCGAACTGTCCGAGCTCCGCGCCCTGAACGGCGCGCGCGAGTTCGACCGCGACGCCAGCGAGCAGTCACGGCGCGACGAGCAGTCGCAGGGCAATGCCCGCAAGGCGGCGGAGGAGGCGCACCGGACTCGGTTGCGCACGCTGGCGTTGGAGCGTGAACGGCATGAGCAGGAGAGCGTGATGGCGCGCCTGCGCTTGGAGGAGGAGCAGGAACTCAGCAGGCTGCGACTGGAGGCTGAGCTCGCTGCGGCCCGCGCGCGTCATGCTGCGGATCATGACAAGCAATTGATGGAGCTGGAGCGCGAGCGGGTACGGGCGGAGATCGCGAACGCGCGCTCCGCGGCGGCGTTGCAGGCGGAGCTGATCGGGCGGCTGCCGCAGATCGTGGAGGCCATGCCGACGCCGTCGGAGTACAAGGCGGTGACGGTCGGCGGGTCGGACGCGGGGACGCTGGCCGGGATCGTGGCGCAGGTGTCGGCGGTGTTGAGTGCGATGAAGACGGGGGAGTAGGGGTTCGCGCTGTCGGGTTGGCGGGTGCTTAGTGCTTTCGCGCGCTTTCGTGCTTCGTGCTTCGCGGCGCCCGCCAAACTCGTTTCTCACCACCGTGCTTCGCCTGGCACAGTGCCGGAGTGAACAAGCATGAGCCCGACCCTGACTCACTCCGCGCGACCCGCCGGATGTCGTTCAACGCCGACGCGACCACCTATCGACGCGGGCGCCCGCCGTATCCGAATATTGTCTTTGATCTGTTGGCCGAGCGCTGCGGGCTGAAGCCGGGGGTGCGCGTCCTCGAGATCGGCGCGGGTTCCGGCTTGGCGACAGGCCCGTTGCTCGCTGCCGGCGCTCATGTCGTCGCCGTCGAGCCCGGCGAAAGCCTCGCCGCACTCCTCGCCGCCGACCACGCCTGCGACCGGCTGCACATCACCGTCTCCGACTTCGAGACCGCCGACCTGTCACCGGGATTCGACCTGGCAGTGGCGGCATCCGCCCTGCACTGGCTCGACCCGGCCACCTCCACCCAGCGCATCGCCACCCTGGTCCGCCCCGACGGCTGGCTCGCCGCGTGGTGGAACGATTTCGGCGACGTCAACCGCCCGACCGTCTTCCGCGACCGTCTCGACGCCGTCTACCACGACCTGCTCTCCATCGAGACGAGCTACCGCGAGAGCCGCTCCTACGCCCTCGACGCCGACCGCTGGCGCAAGCAGCTGACCGCCGGCGACTTCTTCACGGACGTCGCGATCGAGATCAGCGAATGGAACCAGCCGCTGACCCCCGAAACCGCTCGCGACCTGTGGTCCACGTTCCCGAACATCGCCGAGCTGCCCCCACCGGCCCGCACAGAGTTCCTGACCCGAATGAGCGGGATCATCGACGACCTCGGTGGCACCGTCGACGACCCCCGGCTGACAGTCGTCTACACGGCGCGGCGGACGGGACGACCGGCCTGACCGGCAGCGCGCCCCCGGCCAGGCTCTGACTAAACCAGGCTCAAAAACAGATCAGCATTGCTGACCAGTTCCTTTATGGCGATCTCGTCGAGGGTGAGGAACCGCATCGCCTGTCCCTCACCCAAGATCACGTCTTCCTGGCGGGCGTCGGTGCGGCCGGTGAACACATGGAAGCGCACTCCAGCCCCGGCCGCATCGACTCGCTCCACCACCCGACCGGGCTGCAGAACAGCCGTCAGCCCGGTCTCCTCAAGCAGCTCGCGGCAGGCGGCGGTCATCGCATCCTCCCCAGGCTCCAGGTGTCCACCCGGAGGCGTCCACCGGTCCGGTTCCACGTCCGCATCGTGACCGCGATGCTGCATCAACACCCGCCCGGCTGGGTCAGTGAGAACAACGATTGCGACCTCGTGGACGATCTCCATGCGACCGACCTTAGACGGCGCCTACGACACCGATGCCCGCGCCGCCGAGCTCCTCGGTTCGCGTGGAGTTCATGGTCGGCCGATCTACAGGCTGGCGTATCAGGCCCGTGTCTCAGGCCTCGATGAAGCGCTCGTGGACTCGGTCCCAGGAGGCCATCGCCGTCTTGTCGCCGCCCAATGCCGAAAGCAGGCGTGGGAAGTAGGCGGCGAGGCACTGCTCGTAGTCCCGGCGGCCTGCGATGAGGTCACTGGCTGCTTCCAACAGCTCGGGGATGGTCTCCTCGATCCGCTCGCGGGTCATCGACGCCTCGCGCACGCCGCTGCCGTCGCTGTCATTCGTCCGATGTGCGACACCGCCGAAGGCCGGGAAGCGCGCGGTATCCGGCAGGAGCGAGTGGAAGGGCACTCCGTTGTGGAAGTACTCGAACCACGCCCCTCCGGAGAGCGTCAGCCAGGGCGTGCCGACCGTGAGCGCGGCGAAGGAGAATCCTGAATGCGGGGAGAACAGCAGCGAGGCACGTTGGATCAGCGCCAGCTGCACCAGGAGCGGGAGGTCGTAGCCGTCGACCGCATCGACGGCAGCCATCAATTCGGCGGCATCCTTCTGCGGCATCGCGCTGGAGCGGCGCCCGTGCGCCCCGGCGGTCTTGCCTAGCAGGACGATGGTGGCGTCCGGCCACGCCGCGCGCAGCTCACGGAGCATCAGGAGCCACGATCCGGTGGACGGGTAGCCGGCCCGCTCTCCACCCCCGCTGGGCAGCACGGCAAGCACCGGACCGGAGCCCACATGCGGCGAAAGGATGCGGTCGGCCTCCTGCCGCGCCTGCGCCGGGAGCCGCAGCCGCAGGTTCTGCTCACGTCGGTAGGGGAGACCGGGGGCGTCGCCGGGGACCGCGAAGTGCGCGGCAGCGGCGTCGGACAATCGGGCGAGGAGCGGGAACTTCCCGCGCTCGACCGGGTCATCCCGCCGATGGCAGCGAAACGTCCACTCGAAATCGCGCGGCACCTCCGCATAGGGATCGGTCGGGAACTCCGTCCCGATCGGATCGAACGCCACCGGATACACGCCGTCGAGGAAATCGCAGCACTCTGCCAGCTCCAGAGGCGAGCGATAGGGCAAGGCAAGCGAGACCGAAAGTCCCGGATTGGCGGCAGCATACGCACCGGCAATCTGCATCCCCTCAATCACATGGCCGACCGGCGGATAGGTCGACCAGTCCACCAGCAACCGTCCGGAAGCGGCGGAGACACGAGAAGTAGACACAGGCTCAGGCATCGAGATCTCTCCAGGAAGAAGCGCCCGCATCAACGCAACGGGACGCCGCGGTCGGGGTCAGTTCTGACACATCGCGCAGCAGCCACCGGGCCACCACACCTCGAGAGATCACTCCACGGCCCGGACCCTACCAACAGCCACGCCTCCCACGCCTCGCATTTTGCCGCCAACGCCCGACTGCTTCAGGCGTGTTCTTGACGTTGACTTCTGGTGCCCCTCAGACGCGGCCGCCACCCGCCAGCCCCAACGCATGCGCAGTGACTCGGACCTACGCGTGGTCGTGGCGCTCCACCACCGCCGGCCGCCAACGCCACCCAGCTACCCACCACCGAACTGCGTTCCCTGCGAGGCCATCAACACCCGCGCGAAGCCGTAAAAGAAGCTTCTAAATCCACTAACCAACCGCACCGGGATTGGCGGCCGGGCGCCACTCAACCCTCAGTCCACATGCCACATCGCGGGCCACATCTGCTCCCACGTTCCGCGTGGCTGGCGGCACAGGTAGATCGCTGCGTGCTGCTCCGTCTCGGCGTTCTTCAGTCCGCTCGGCAGCGTGATCGGCGCGATTTCCGTGACCTGCGCCCAGAAGCGCTCCAGGTATGCGGGCTGAAACTTGCCGACGCACAGCACCGTGTCCGGTGTGCCGGCTGGCGGGGGCCAGTAGACGTAGCTGTCGTGGCCGCTGTAGACCGGTCGGCGCAGTCCGGCTGCGGGTCCGAGGATGGTCAGCGCGCCCGCCTCGCCGAAGTCGCTCGCGAAGATCGGCACGCCTGCCGGCTGTGTCGCGGCGGCTGCGGCGACCTCGCGCGTGAACTGCGGCCAGCCGTAGGTCTGCATCAGCTCGGGGTTCACCGGCCGGAGCGCGGTGGCGGCCGCCGGGGGGAGGAAGGGGAGGCCGATGATGGCGGCGAACAGGGCTGATATCGCGACCGCCCTGACAGACGATGCTGAAGCTATTGCGCGGAGCCCTGACGCGCCCTGGGACGCGCCGGGGGCGATCCGTTGCCGCCACCGACGCCGGGCGGCGGCTGGTCCAGGGCGACCTGGCGCGGTATCGGTCTCTGGTACACCCCGCCCCAATCCGGGGGACACCCACCCTCGTGTAGATTGTCCCGCTTCGTCAACCGCCGAATGAAGGGCTCGCCGGGGATACCACTCGATCGGAGCAGCGGCTGCGCCGGCGGCGAACAGGGGGATCAGTAGGGGCGCCGGGTAGTAGGTCTTGCCGCCGCCGGCGATGAAGACCGCCGTCACCACCGCCGTGGCCGGCAGGAGCCAGCGGTGGGTGCGGCCCTCTGGCGAGCGCAGCCAGCGTAGGCCGGTCCACCACAGGGCGATCAGCGGCGGTCCGGCTAGTAGCAGCGGTAGTTCCGGGGACTTTGCCAGTGACGCCAGCGGGCCGCCCTGCTGCTGCGACAGCACGTGGTCCATCCGCAGGTTCGGCCAGCCGTGCAGTGCGTCCCAGACCACGTTCGGTGCCGCCAGCAGCGCCGCCAGCGCCAGTGCGACCCACGGGCCCGGCGTGCGCAGCACATCCCGCCTGTACATGACCACGCCCACCGCGATGCCCAGCGCCAGTACCGCGATGGTGTTCTTGCCCTCGAATCCGAGTCCTGCCACGGCGCCCGCGCCCGTCCACCACAGCAGCCGGTTCTCCCGCAGTGCGCCGGTGACCAGCACGAACAGCCCCGCCCACGCCACCTGATCGAGCACCGTCGTCCCAAACAGCATCGACGACGCCACGAACACCGGCGACGCCGCCACCGCAGCCGCCGCCAGCGTCTGCGCCGCGCGCCGCCCGCCGAACTGCGCCGCCAGTACGCCGGTCAGCACGATGCAGCCCAGCTGCGCCAGGATCGCCAGCAGCCGTACGCCGAACAGCCCGCCCGCCGCGTCCGCGAAGCGTGCCAGCAGCGGTGCCGCCGGTGGCTGGTCGACGTAGCCGAACGCGGGATGCCGGCCGCAGATGACGTAGTAGAACTCGTCGTGGTGCCAGCCATAGCGCGTCGCGACCGTCAGGTGCACGGCTCCGGCGGCGGCAGCCACCAGCGCGATCGGCCGCCACGCGACGCGTCGCTCGCCGGTACCGCCTGCGGCTGCGGCTGCGCCAGCCATAACAGGACTCTGTATCTCTTCCGTGCTTCCGTCCATACCGACGGACCCCCTCCGTTGGAGAACCCTGAACCCCCATCGCCCCGCAGCATAAGGTGACTGACTCAGTCAGTCAATCAATGAGCCAGGGAACAGCCAGCACCCCGAACCCCGTCCCGCGACGGCGAAATTGCCTACAACCGTCGCGGTCCGCTCTGCCATCATCATGTGCACGCCACGGACCCCGCCGACCCGGCGTACGGACTGTCGGCACCTGTCCATAGGCTCTGCATCGAACAAATCAGACTCACGACATGCCCTAGCGCATGGGGGGAACCATCATGGCCACGAAGCTCAGCCAGATCATCGCCATCGAGAAAGGCGTCAAGAGCAAGTCCTACGCCGACCTCACCCAGGCCCACCACGACGTCCAGAAGCAGCCGCTGCTCACCGGACTGAGCCGCACCTACCAGCCCAAGGACGAGGACGGCGAGCAGCTGCCGCCGGAGTCCACGCGCGTGCAGGTGAAGGCCGAGGACGTGCTGCGGCAGATAGCCGTCGGCCTGACCCGGCTGTTCGACGTCACCGCCACCAAGGACTGGGCGAACTGCGTGGCGCACGCCGACGTCGTCGTCGAGGGGACCACGCTGCTGCGCGACGTGCCGGTGTCCTACCTGCTCTTCCTGGAGAAGCAGCTCGCGGACCTGAACACCTTCGTCAAGAAGCTGCCGGTGCTGGACGCCGCCGAGTCCTGGACGCACGACCCGTCCACCGACTGGTTCCGCACCGAGGCCGTGCGCACGCTGCGGACCAAGAAGGTGCCGCGCAACCACGTGAAGGCCGAGGCCACCGAGAAGCACCCGGCGCAGGTCGAGGTCTACTACGAGGACATCGCCGTCGGCTACTGGACGCAGACCAAGTTCTCCGGCGCCCTGCCCGCGCAGCGCGTCAACGAGCTCGTGGAGCGTGTGGAGAAGCTCAGCCAGGCGGTGAAGTTCGCCCGCGAGGAGGCCAACACCTTCGAGGTCACGGACCAGAGGGTCGGCGAGGCGGTATTCGGTTACCTCTTCGCGTGAGGTTTCGCTAGGATCACCGGCGAGCGACCAAGCTTAATGTGACGCCTGAAATTGACGAACACTGCGACAGTGGGGGTTCGAATCCCTCTCTCCGCATCCCGTGCGGAGGTAGCCCAAGTTGGCAGAGGCAGCAGTGAGAAGCTTCAGATTCTCGCTCCAAGCTCAGTCCTCGCCGTCCATCGCCGGATCGACCGGAAGCGGGTCCTACACCGAGGTTGCGGGTTCGAGCCCCGTTCCCTGCTCTCTCATGCGGGGATAGCTCAATAGGAAGAGCGCGGTGCCTCAGACTCACCTGCTTTCTTAAACGCCATCGGCGTGCGTACCACGACGGCACCACACTAGAGCAGTGTGGAGAGGCCCAGGGCGGGCAAAACCCTGGGCCTCGCCCCTTTTCCGGGCCTGTCCGTACCTCCAGGACGAGGGCTGGGAAGAAGACCGCGGCCCTACTCCACAGCAGGGCCCGTATACTCCCGCCCCTCGGCCGCGGCCAGCGTGCGTCCGGCGTTGAGCTGGTACGGGCTGATGCCTCCGGTGTCCCACGGCCCGACGCTGCCCGCCCCGACCGCCTCTGCGCTCTTCGGCGGCAGCCGCAGCTCCTCGCGCAGTACCGCCACCGGCTTGTCGGCGACCGCGAACCAGTCGGTGGCCATGAAGTCGTTGCTGCCCGTGCACAGCGCCGCGCGCCGCAGCGCGTCGCCGAAGCGCGTGGCCATCCCCGGCTGCGACAGGTGGCCGAGGTCGGCCTGGAACAGGCCGGCGCCGGAGGCCAGGGCGCCGGTCTCGAACAGGCTCACCACCATGGCCAGCAACGAGAACGCGTGCAGGTCGTCGTTGGCGCGGGCGATGAAGGCGAAGACTTCGATCTCTGATTCGACCCGGGTGCCGTAGTCGGCCAGGATGTGGACCCAGTCGTGCTGGGCCAGCAGCGGCGGCGCCGAGCCCGGGGAGCCGGGGAAGGAGAAGCCGCGGGTCTTGTAGAAGTCGAACGTGCCGCGCCCGAGCGTTCCGGTCGGCAGGTCCCCGAGCGAGGCCCACCGCGCGGCCAGGGCCGGGTCGTTCTCCACCGGTGTCCAGGGACCGGTCAGCGCGCCGTCGCCGACGTGCAGCTGCTGGGCGTGGCGGACGTCGAAGTCGTGCAGATATCCGTTGCGGTCGAAGTCGATCGACGCCAGCCGCAGGCCGGAGTCGGCGTGGCCGTGCAGCAGGTCTTCCAGATCGTCGTGCACCGACAGCTCCGCGGCGAACTCCGCCACGCGCTTGGCGACCCGCGGCGGCAGCGGCGAGAGCACCAGCTCCGCGGTGACCATCACCTGCACGATCCGTCCCCGGAACGCCGCGTTGCGCCGGTGCAGGTCCTCGGCGAACTCCGTTGCGCTGTAAGGCTTTTCGGCCAGCCCGGCCTGCACCGCCAACGGGTCGATCTCGAACCCGGTCAAGGAGTGGAACATCGAGGCCAGCAGCGTCTGCTGCAACCCGGTCAGACCACCCTCCGGCACGACGGCGGAGATGACGCCGCGCGCCACGCAGGCGACCTCGGCGGCGTCCGGCGGCAGCAGCAGGACGGAGGCGTCGTCGGGGAGGGGGACTGGCATGCGGCTGCCTTCCGGAAAGGCGGACTCGGGCAGCTCATTGTGGCGCGGCGTCGTTGTCTGCGCACCGATCGCCGTGTTCCCACAGCTCACCGCAATTCGCGGCCTCCCTTGGAAATACCTTGCGAACCCGCGCGCGTTCTCCCTACGTTTGCGCCATTGGTCTAGACCTAGAGGGGTGGGCGTCTTGACGACGGCGACCTGTGACGTCCGGCTGCCCGCGCCGTCGCGCCTGTGGAACCGGGACTTCCGGCTGTACTTCACCGCGCGGCTGGTCTCGCTCCTCGGCGATTCCATGCTCCCGGTCGCGCTGCTCTACGGCGTGGTCAGCCTCGGATACGGGACCACCGGCGTCGGGCTGGTCCTGGCCGCGCAGGTGCTGCCCTTCGCAGCGTTCGTCCTGTTCGGGGGAGTGCTCGCCGACCGCTTCACGCCGCAGCGGATGATGGTCGGCGCCGACGCCGCACGCTTCGTGCTGCAGGCGATCACCGCGACCGCGTTCGCGACCGGACATCCGGCGCTGTGGTTGCTGATGGGGTTGTCGGGGCTGTCCGGCGTGGGGACCGCGGCGTTCCAGCCGGGACTGGCCAGCGTCATCACCCAGGTGTCGAGCGATCTGCAGCGCGCGAACGCCGTCACGCGCGTCGCCGAGGCGATGGCCACGCTCGGCGGGCCCGCGATCGCCGGGCTGCTGATCGCGGTCGCCGGCGTCCCGGTGGTCCTCGCGGCGGACTCCGCGACGTTCGCCGTGAGCGGTGTCTGCCTGCTGATGCTGCGTCTGGCTCCGGTGGTCAGGACCGCCGCTCACGAGTCGACGTGGCGCAACCTGGTCGAGGGCTGGCACGAGTTCCGCAGCCGGACGTGGATGCCGGCGGTGATCCTGGCGTGGATCGTGCTGGGCATCACGGTCTGGGGACCGATCCGGCCGCTGGCGACGATCCTGGTCACCGACGGCCACGGCGCTTCCGGGCTCGGGATGATGTGGACGGCGTTCGGCGCCGGCGGCGTGGTCGGCGGGCTGGCCGGCGTGCGCTTCCGGCCCAGGCATCCGCTGCGCGCCGGCGCCACCGGGCTGCTCGCCTGGTCGGCGTGGCCGCTGACGCTGGCTGCCGGGCTGTCGCTGCCGCAGGTCTGCGCCGGCGCCGCGGTCGGCGGGGCGACGACGGCGTTCTGGGGCGTGATGTGGTCCACCAGCGTGCAGACCCACATTCCGGCCGCGGTGCTCAACCGCATCTCCGCCTATGAGATCGCCGGCTCGCTGATCGCCTTCCCGATCGGCCAGGCGCTCGCCGGCCCGGTCAGCGAGGCGGTGGGGACCAGCCACGCCCTCTACGCCTCCGCCGCGATCCTGGTCACGGTGCTGATCGCGATGCTGTGCACGCCGGCCATCCGGCGTCTGGGCGCGCGGGTCGTGGAAAATCAGGACGTCGTGGAGCAGGTCGGGCGGTAGCGTCCGGCTATGGCCGAAGTACAGGGCACGTACACGAAAGAGTTCTCCGCAGTCGCCGACGCGCTGTCCGAGCTGCTCGACACGCAGGACATCGGCGCTTCGGCGGCGGTGTTCGTCGACGGCGAACCGGTCGCCGACGTCTGGGGCGGCTACGTCGACGCCGAGCGCACGGTCGCCTGGGAGCGCGACACGATCGTCAACGTCATGTCGACGACGAAGCCGATGACGGCGCTGTGTGCGCTGATCCTCGCAGATCGGGGCGAGCTAGACCTTTCCGCGCCTGTGTCTACCTACTGGCCCGAGTTCGCAGCGGCCGGCAAGGACGGCGTGTTGGTCCGACACCTGCTCTCGCACACCGCCGGGCTTCCGGACTGGCCGGGACGGCTGGTCGCCGAGGATCTCTACGACTGGAGCGCCGTTACCGACCGGCTGGCGGCGATGCCGACGCAGTGGGAGCCGGGGACGGCGGCCGGCTACCACTCGGTCACCTTCGGGTTTCTCGTCGGCGAGGTCGTCCGGCGGGTCAGCGGTCGCAGCATCGGCCGCTTCCTGGCCGAAGAGGTCGCCGGACCGCTCGGCGCGGACTTCCACATCGGGCTCGGTGCGCAGGACGACGCCCGGATCGCGCGGCTGTACGCGCCGCCGTCGCAGAGCGACGAGTTCGCCTCCAGCGGTCCGGAGTACGAATCGGTCGGCGGCATCCGGGTCAAGGACGCCAACACCGAGGCGTGGCGGCGTGCCGAGGTCCCGGCGGCGAACGGTTTCGGCAACGCGCGCGGGATCGCCCGTGCCCAGTCCGCCTTGAGCAACCGCGGTGTGGCCGGGGGAGTGCGGCTGTTGTCGGAGAAAGGGTGCGAGCCGGCGTGGCATGCCGAGTACTCCGGCGAGGACCGCGTCCTGGGGCAGCCGACGACCTATGGGGTCGGGTTCGGGGTCTTCGGCGGGACGTTCGGGTGGGGCGGCTGGGGCGGGTCGCTGGTGATGAACGACCACGCCTCGCGGATGACCGTCGCCTATGCCATGAACCAGATGCTCGATCCGCGCGAGCAGGACGACAGCCGTGGCTTGAGGATCGTCTCGGCTGCCTACGAAGGGCTGAGCTGACTGGCCTCAGTTCCGGCCTCAATCCATCCCGACCTCAGTTCACCTCGACGACGTCGCCGCCGGTCACCCGCACCAGGTCCGCGAACGTGATCGCGAACACCGTGTGCGCGTGGCCCGCGGCGGCCCAGACCTCCGGATAGGCCTCCAACGCCCGGTCGATCAGCGTCCGGACCGGCGCGGGGTGCCCGAGCGGGGCGACACCGCCGATGCGCTGGCCGGTGTGTTCGTACACGAACTCCTTCGAGGCCCGGCCGACCTTCGCCACTCCGAGTTCCGCCGCCACCTTCGCCGTGTCCACCCGGTGCGCCCCGCTGGTCAGCACCAGCAGCGGCGCGCCGTCCGCCTCGAACAGCAGGCTGTTGGCGATCGCGCCTACTTCGCAGCCGACCTGGTCCGCCGCGGCCTGCGCGTTCGGCGCCGACTCCGGCAGGACGACGACCTTCGGCTCGAAGCCCTTCGCGCGGAGTTCCTTCTCGACGGCCTGCACGGCCGGATGGTCAGCGATCCGTTCCATGCCCGGATATTAGTCCGGCACGCCGTGAAAAGTCCGGCACAATACGCGGCATGGAAACGCTTGATCGTGTCGTGGAGCCCACCGAGATCGTCGCGGGGCGCTACCAGCTGCGGCCGCCGTCGCTGCGGGATGTCCCCGACATGATGGAGATGTCGCGGGACGCCGACATCGCGTTGTGGAACCCGCTGGCCTCCGGCGTCGACGAGGAGGCGGCGCGCGCCTGGGCCGAGCGGTTCGCGGACTGGGACGGCGGGCGCAGCGCGCTGTTCGGGGTCTACGAGGCGGTCGAGGGACGGCTGCTGGGGTTGGTGTCGCTGCACCGGATCGACCTGCACCTGTCGTTCGGCGAGCTCGGCTACCGCGTCGCGCCGTGGGCTCGGGGGCGGGGCGTGGCGACTATGGCGGTCGGGACCGTCGCGGAGTGGGCGTTCGGGTACCTGGAGCTGACGCGGCTGCAGCTGCTGCACGGCGTGGAGAACGTCGCGTCGTGCCGCGTCGCGGAGAAGTGCGGCTTCCTGCACGAGGGGACGACGCGGAGCTCCTACCGGTACGGCGACGGCGAGCTGCACGACGAGCACATCCACGGCCGGCTCATCGGGGATCCGGCGCCGGCGCGCTGAGCCGGAACCCTCAAACACCCCAGTCCAAAGCCGGCGGCATCACGCCCTCCCACGCCAGCAGCCACTCCTTGGTGCGCAGCCCGCCGCCGAAGCCGCCGAGGCCGTCGGCGGCGAGCACGCGGTGGCAGGGCACGACGATCGGCAGCGGGTTGCTGCCCATGATCCCGCCGACCGCCTGCGAGGCGGTCACGCCGGCGCCGGAGCCCTTCGCCAGGTCGCCGTAGGTCACCGTCTCGCCGAAGGGGACCTCGGCCAGGAGCTTCAGGACGGTCAGGCGCAGGCCGTTCACGCCGTACCAGTCCAGGGCGATGTCGAACTGCGTGCGGCCGCCGTCGAAGTACTCCGTCAGCTGCAGGACGGCCTCGTCGAGCTGGGCCTGGGCGATGTGGTCGGGCTTGGCGGCCGGGTCGGCGGCGGCGAGGGGCTGGTCGGGTTCGCGGTCGTGCGGGAACTGCACCAGGCGCAGGCCGCGGGCGGTCGCCCCGACGGTGAGGGTGCCGATCGGGGTGTCCAGCAAAGCGGTCTGCATGAAACCATTGTGCCGACCGGGACCGACAACCTGGACCGACAACCCGACCGACAGCCCGACAGCCCGACAGACAACCGGGTGCGACTTCGAGGAGGACGGCATGCCCCAGGCCGCCGCGAACGGCATCAAGCTCGAGTACGACACGTTCGGTGACCCGGGCGCGCCGCCGTTGGTGCTGATCATGGGGCTGGGCACCCAGATGACCGCCTGGCCGGCGCCGTTCTGCCAGGCGATCGCCGACGAGGGGTTCCGCGTCATCCGGTTCGACAACCGCGACTGCGGGCTGTCCACCATCTTGGAGGTCCCCGCGCCGAGTTTCGGGGACCTGCTCGCCGGCGACACCTCCGGCGTCCCGTACCTGATGTCCGACCTCGCCGACGACGTCGCCGGGCTGCTCGACGCGCTCGGGCTGGACAGCGCGCACATCGTCGGGCTGTCGATGGGCGGCATGATCGCCCAGCAGTTCGCGATCGACCACCCGCAGCGGGTGCGCACGCTGTGTTCGATCATGTCCACCACCGGCGCCGCCGACGTCGGGCAGCCCTCCGGCGAGGTTCTCACGCTGCTGCTGAGCCCGGCGGCCACCAACCGCGACGAGGCGGTCGACAACGGGCAGCGGATGTACGCCACGATCGGCTCCCCGGCGTATCCGATGCCGCCGGCCGAGCTGCGGGCCCTCATCGGCCAGGCGTACGACCGCTCCTTCACCCCCGCGGGCACCGCGCGCCAGATCGCCTGCATCGTCGCCTCGCCCGACCGGACCGCCGCGCTGGCCGCCGTCAGCGTGCCCAGCGCGGTCATCCACGGCGACTCCGACAAGCTCGTGGACGTCAGCGGCGGCCGCGCCACCGCCGCCGCGCTCGGCGTCGAGCCGCTGATCCTGCCCGGCGCGGGCCACGATCTGCCCGAGCAGCTGTGGCCGACCTACGTCGAGGCGATCGTGGCGAACGCCCGCAAGGGCGCCTGAGCGAGCAGGACCCGCACGCACGCCGCTTGGATTCGGACGACCCCGAATCCGAGGCGGGCGGCGGATCTTGTGTGTAGAACTGACCCATGGAACTTCTGGATCACCTCTCCGACGCCGACCGGCAGCGCGTCCTGGGCCGTCTGAACAGCAACCTCATGGTCTGGCTGACCACCGTGCGCCCGGACGGCCAGCCGGTCAGCGTCCCGGTCTGGTTCCTGGCGCGCGAGGACGGGACCCTGCTCATCTACAGCCGCGCGAACAAGGCGAAGCTGGCCAACATCGCGGCGAACCCGAAGGTGAGCCTCGGCCTGGACGTCACCGACATCGGGCGCAACATCGTGCGGCTGGAGGGCGTGGCGCACCACGACCCCAGCCTGCCGCGCGCCCACGAGCACCCGGCGTTCCTCGCCAAGTACATCGAGCGCATGGGCGCCATGTTCGACACGCCCGAGAACTTCGGCGACCAGTTCACCGCCGGTCTGGTGATCCAGCTGACGAAGGTCTACGTCGGCTAGCGGGCCCGCTCCACTAGGAAGTACAACTGCTTGTGCTGGACCCCGGCCTCCATCGCGGCCACGGCGGCTTCCGCTGTGGCGCGATCGGGGTGACCGGACATCAGGAACCGGTTGCCGTTGTCGTCCTGCCGCCAGAGCTCGAACACGGTCCGCGAGGCGTCCTGCGTTACGTCCGGCGCCTCGTCTCGCGTCACGTCCGGTCCCACGCGGCGCCGGCGCGCGCCAGCCGCTCGCGGTACTCGATGTGCTCCGGCCAGTGCGCCGGGAACGCATCCAGCCCGTGCCTCGCCCCCAAGAACGCCCCTGCCAGCGCGGCGATCGAGTCCGAGTCGCCGCCGGTCGCCGCGGCTCGACCGAGGGCGCGGACCGGCTCGTCCGGGTACATCAGGAAGCACAGCAGCGCGGTCGCCAGCGCCTCCTCGGCGATCCATCCCTCGCCGGTGTAGTCACAGGGATCGATGGTCGGATCCGGATTCTCAGCGGCTTTGGCCAAGACGCCGAGGACCATCCCGCACTCGACCCAGCCGTTCTCGATGAACTCCTCCGGGGAGTTCCGCATCGGGACCCGCCACAGATCGTCGCCGAGCCAGTCGCCGTGGTAGACGCGGCGCTGCTCCTGGCAGCGTTCCCGCAGCGCCGGAACCAGGTCCGACGGCGCCATGCCTGCCAGCAGCCAGCGCGTCGCGAAGGCGGTCAGGTCCGAGGCGGCCAGGGCGGTCGCGTGGCCGTGGGTCAGCGCCGATTGCAATTGGGCGGCGCCGGCGACGGTCGCCTCCGGCAGGTCCGGGACCAAGCCGATCGGCGTCACGCGCATGTTGGCGCCGCAGCCTTTCGAGCCGCGCTGGGTCGCCTGCGGCCAGGGCTGTCCCGAGGAGAGATTGCCGCAGGCGCGCAGGCAGGTCATGCCCGGCGCGCGGTTGTTGTCCGGCGACTTCGCCCACGCCAGGAAGTGCTCGATCAAGGAGGCGGTGAACGGCTCCACCGCCAGATCCGCGCCGGCGGGCTGCTCCAGGAGGGCTTCGGCGACGGCCAGCGCCATCTGCGTGTCGTCGGTGACCAGGCCGCCCGGCGGCAGGAGCGTCGGCCCTTGCGGACCGTAGAGCTGCACGATCTCCTCGAAGCGCTGGAACTCCGTGGGCTTGCCCATGCAGTCCCCGAAGGCGAGCCCGAACATCGAGCCGGTCGCCGTCATGTGATCCCCTCCCGCTGGCCGACCGTGCCAGTGTGCCAGCTACAGTGCCGATCTATGAGCGAGTCCTTGATCCTTCGCGACGCCACCGCCGCCGACCTGCCCGCGATCGTCGCCATGCTCGCCGACGACAAGCTCGGCTCCACACGCGAGGACCCCGAGGACCTGACGCCCTATCTCGCGGCCTTCGCAGAGCTCGAAGCCGACCCGAACCAGCGCCTGATCGTCGCCGAGCGCGCCGGCGCCGCTGTCGGGACGTTCCAGCTCACCTTCATCCCCGGCGTGGCGCAGCGCGGTCTGAAGCGCGCCATGATCGAGAGCGTGCGCGTCGTCACCAGCGAGCGCGGCAGCGGGCTCGGCACGCAGATGATGCGCTGGGCGATCGATGAGGCGCGGCAAGCCGGCTGCGGACAGGTGCAGCTGACGTCGAACGCGGCGCGTGCCGATGCGCACCGGTTCTACGAGCGGCTGGGATTCGTGCCCTCACATGTGGGGTTCAAGCTGAAGTTGGCGTAATGCGCGGACCGCGCCAGGCAAAGGGTGCCCGGCGCGGTCCACGAATGTCTGGGGGAACCTCAGCCCTCGAGCCCTCGGGCCCGCAGCATCGGACCGACCTCCGGCGCGCGCCCCCGGAACTGCGCGAACGCCGCCATCAGATCCACGCTCCCGCCGCGCGAGAGCACCGCACGCCGGAACGCCTCGCCGCTCTCGCGGATCGTCCGGCCCTGCGCCGCGCCGTCCTTGAACCAGTCGACCGTGTCCTTGTCCAGGACCTCGCTCCACAGGTACGAGTAGTACCCGGCGCTGTAGTCGTTGCCCCAGATGTGCGCGAAGTAGCTGGTGCGGTACCGCGACGGGATCTCGGGAACCAGCAGTCCGTAGTGCGTCAGCGCGGCGGCCTCGAACTCCTTGGCGTCGCCCGGGTCCTCGCCGGCTGCCAGCTTGTGCCAAGCCCAGTCCAGCATCACCGCGCCGAGGATCTCCACGGTGGCGAAGCCCTGCCCGAACTTCTCCGCCTCGGCCATGCGCTCCAGCAGTTCCGCCGGGACCGGCTCGCCAGTGCGGTAATGCTTAGCGTAGTTCGCCAGTACTTCCGGCCATTCCGCCCACATCTCGTTCACCTGGGACGGGTACTCAACGAAGTCGCGCGGCGTGTTCGTGCCGGAGAAGGTCGGGTGCTCCACGTCGGAGAACAGGCCGTGCAGGGCGTGTCCGAACTCGTGGAACAGTGTGCGGACCTCGTCCCACGTCAACAGCGTGGGCTCGCCGGCCGGCGGCTTGGCGAGGTTCAGGTTGTTCACCACGACCGGCGCCTGGCCGAGCAGACCGGACTGGTCCACGTAGTTCGTCATCCACGCGCCGCCGCGCTTGGAGCCGCGCGCGTAGAAGTCGCCGAGGAACAGTCCGATGCCGGAGCCGTCGGTGTTGAACACTTCCCAGATGCGCACGTCCGGGTGGTAGGCGACCAGGTCCGGACGAGCCTTGAAGGTGATCCCGTACACCAGCTCCGCGGCGTGGAACACGCCGTTGATCAGCACGCGGTCCAGCTCCAGATACGGCCGCAGCGCCTCGGAGTCGACGTCGTACTCGGCCAGGCGCACCTTTTCCGAGTAGTACGTCCAGTCCCACGCCTCCAGGCTCTGCCCGGCCGGCAGATGCGCGCGCAACGCCTTGGCCTCCTTGGCGGCGTTCGCCACCGCAGCCGGGATCAGCCGCGACATCAGGTCCTCGACCGCCTCGGTGCTCTGGGCCGTCCGGTCCTGCACCGCGTACTCGGCGTAGGAGCTGTAGCCCAGCAGCGCCGCGCGCTCGGCCCGCAGCTTCGCGATCTGCACGGCGATCGGGCCGTTGGTGTCCCAAGCGCGCTCCAGCGACGCGGTCAGCAGTGCGTGCCGCGCCTCGCGGTCGTCCAGGAAGGCCAGCTGCGTCTGGTTCGAGAAGTTCTTCAGGGAGATGACGTACTTGCCGGGCAGCCCGACCGCCTCGCCGTTCTCCTTCGCCGCCGCGACCGCGTCCGCCGACAGCCCGGCCAGCTGCTCGGCGGAGTCGAAGACCTGCTGTCCGGCCTTGTTCGCGGCCAGCAGGTTCCGGTCGAAGTCCGTGGACAGCGCGGCGAGCTGCTCGTTGAGCTCCTTGAGGCGGTCCTTGTCGGCGGCGGAGAGCTTCGCGCCGCCGAGCACGAAGTTCAGGTGGTGCTTCTCCAACAGGCGTACCTCGACCTCGCTCAGCCCGAGATCCGCGCGGCGCTCGTAGAGGTCGTCGATGCGCGCGAACAGCGCCGCGTCCAGGGTGATCGCGTCCGAGTGGGCGGCCAGGCGCGGGATGACGTCCTGCTCGATGTCCTGGATGCCGTCGGTGGTGTCGGAGGAGGTCTGCGCGAAGAAGACCGCGGCGACCCGGCGCAGGAGCGCGCCGGCGCGCTCCATGGCGACGATCGTGTTCTCGAACGTCGCCGGCTCCGGGTTCTCGGCGATCGCCTTGATCTCGGCCAGGTGCTCGGCGAACCCGGCGTCGAACGCCGGGGTGTAGTGCTCCTCCCGGATGGCGGCGAACGGCGGCAGCTCGTAGGGCAGGGTGCTGGCCGGGAAAAAGGGATTCTCGATGGTCACACCCTCGACTCTAACGCTCGGACGGTAGTGGGCCGATAGGGGTTTGATCGGTTACCGGCGCCGTGGCGCCGACCGCGCCGCGCAGGTGGCCGAAGATCAGACTGGTCTCGGTGTGCCCGACCGCCGGGTGCGTGGTCAGGTGCTCCAGGACGAAGTCGCGCAGCGCGTCGGAGTCGGCGACCGCGATGTGCAGCAGGTAGTCGTCGGCGCCGGCGACGTGCCAGACCCCGACGACGTCCGGCAGCCCGGGCACGTCCCGCATGAACTCCTGCACTCGCTCCCGCGTGTGGGCCCGCAGCCGCACCGCGATCATCGCCTGGAGTCCGCGCCCCAGCGCCGTCGGATCGATGTCGGCGTGGAACCCGCGGATCACGCCGCGCTCGCGCAGCGTCCGGATCCGGGCCAGACACGTGGACGGCGCGATCCCCACCGCTTCGGCGATCGCGTTGTTCGGGGTGCGCGCGTCGGCGGACAGCACGGCCAGGATCGCCCGGTCGGTGTCGTCCAGGACCGGTCGAGCGGCTCGCACATCATTCGGCATGGCGCTCAGTATCACCGGTAACACTGAATCTCTCAACAATCGGGCCGCACCATACAGAATCTTGTTCGCGATACTTTCCATCCCACCGCTGTATCTTCAACAATGACCGCATGCTGCCCGCCTCCGCACTGCCCGACACCATCGCCGTCCACGCCGGACGGGACGACCTGGCCGCCCTCGGCGTCCACGTCCCGCCGATCGATCTGTCGACGACCAACCCGCTGCCGAACGTCGGCCTCGGCGGCGACAGCTACGAGACGCTCGCCACCGGCGGCACCCCGATCAGCGGCGGCAGCCACGTCTATCAGCGGCTGTGGAACCCGACGACCGCGCGCTTCGAGGAGGCGCTGGCGCGGATGGAGAACACGCAGGCCGCCGTCGCGTTCGCCTCCGGCATGGCCGCGATCACCGCCTGCCTGCTGGCCGCGGCCGCCGAGGGCAAGCGGCACGTGGTCGCGGTGCGTCCGCTGTACGGCGGCAGCGACCACCTGCTGGCCAGCGGCCTGCTCGGCACCGAGGTCACCTGGGCCGCCGCCGACGGCATCGCCGCCGCGCGCCGCCCGGACACCGGCCTGGTGATCCTGGAGACGCCGGCCAACCCGACGCTGGAGCTGCTGGACCTGGCGCGCGTCGCCGAGCAGTGCGGCGGCGTCCCGCTGCTGGTGGACAACACCTTCGCGACGCCGATCCTGCAGAAGCCCGCGGACTTCGGCGCGACCCTGGTCGTCCACAGCGCCACCAAGTACCTCGGCGGCCACGGCGACGTGCTGGCCGGCGTGGTCGCCACCACCGACGCCTGGGCCGAGCGCCTGCGCCCGATCCGCGCCATCACCGGATCGGTCCTGCACCCGCTCTCGTCCTACCTGCTGCACCGCGGTCTGCAGACGCTGCCGCTGCGCGTCCGCCACCAGTCGCAGAACGCTGAGAAGCTGGTCGACCGCCTCCTGGCGAACCCGGCGGTGGAGCGCGTCCACTACCCCGGGCTGCCCGAGTGCGACCCGCAGCACCTCATCGGCCGCCAGATGTCCGGGCCCGGTGCGGTGTTCGCCATGGCGGTCCGTGGCGGCTATGAGGCGGCCGCGCGCGTGGCGGACTCGGTTCGCCTGATCACACACGCCGTCTCCCTCGGCGGCGTCGACACGCTGATCCAGCACCCGGCCTCCCTCACCCACCGCCCGGTCGCCGCCGACGCCAAGCCACACGCCGCGGTCCTGCGCGTATCGGTCGGACTGGAGGACCCGGAGGACCTGTACGCGGACCTGGAGCGCGCACTGCGGTCCTAGAACGGCCAAGATGAAGCGCATGATCCTGCCTTCCGAACGCGACCCCCGACTGATCACCGTCCGGCGCGGCGGAACGCTGACCGACGAGCACCACCAGCAGCTCGCCGAGTGGGCCGCCCAATGCGCCGAACACGTCCTGCCCCTGTTCGAACAAGACCAGCCGCACGACCCCCGCCCCCGCGAAGCCATCGCCGTCGGCCGAGCCTGGATCCGCGGCGAAGCCCGCATGACCGACGCCCATAACACAGCCTTCACAGCCAACGCCGCCGCCAAGGGCCGCCCCGCCCCGGCAAAGTTCGCCGCCCTCGCCGCCGGCCAAGCCGTAGCCGTCGCACACGTCGCAGCCCACGACCTCGGCGCGGCGGCGTACGCGATCCGCGCGGCGGTCGCAGCGGCACCCGCCGACGAGGCGGAGGCAGCGCGGCTGAAGGAGCGGGACTGGCAGCGGGAGCGGATTCCGGCGGAGCTGCGCGAGCTGGTGCTTGATGACCAGCGGGCTCGGAGTGCGATCTGCTGGAATGTGTTCGATGACTGATGTCCTGATGTAGCGGGCTGGTCTGGTCGCGGGACCTACCCCTGCACGCCTAGCGCTGTGAGGAAGTGTGCGTCCTGGTCCTCAAGCCAGGCCAGGATCTTGGTGTAGCGCAACGGATCGCGCTGTGCGTCGACCTCGGTGAAGACCGGATCGCCGGCGGCGACGCGTCCCCTCATGAACTGCTGCATCACGGCGACGATCACGGGGAACTGCTTCAGCAACGCTCGGCGCTCGGCATCGTCGAGCCCGTATGCATCGGCCAGAATCCGCAGCCGAGCCGCGCTGTCCATCCCGTCGAAGTCTTCGACGGCGGCGATCGCCTCCGGAAGCATCGGTACCCAGTAGAACGCGCACATCGCTAGATCCCACAACGGCCGCCCAGGCGCTGCGAAGTCGAAGTCGATCAGCGCCACCGCCTCGCCGTCGCGGAAGACGATGTTCTCCAGGCAGGCGTCGTTGTGGCAGAGCACGAGGTTCTGTCCGCTCCCGGCTTCAGGATCGGTGAACTCGGTGGGCCACTTGGCGTCGGGGATCGGCACGGTCGCGGCCACGTCATGCATCCGCCGCAGCATCCGCCCCACCGACGCCAGCTCGGCCTCGCCCCGCGACCATTGCGGATACGGCGGAACCGCCACGTCCCCCGGCACGAAGCTCAGCACTTCGCGCTCCCCGCGCAGATCCCTCGGCTCCGGCACACCGGTGAACCCGGCGTCATGCAGCGCGCGCAGGTAGGCATGGAGAGCGGCGGCGTGCGGGGGAGCGGGGCGCTCGACGGAGTCGCCGCGTCGGACGACCTGTCCCTGGTTCGCGAGTCCGCCGTTGAGGATCTGCTCGTCGGTCATGGTGCCTCCGGCCAGGTGTGGCTTGTCATCAACTGGAGTATCAGGGCTGCGATGTTCCATGCGTCGTCGGCGCCGCAGTGGTGGCGGCCCTCCAGGGGTAGCTGGGCGATCTCCAGTGCGTGGTGCATGCCGACTCCCTTCGTCCAGCCGTTGGCTTGGGCGAACTGCTGCTTGGCGTTGGTGTGTAGTGAGGAGAAGGGGTAGCGCACGGTGGTGGCGTCGCATTGACGGAGGAACTGCTTGCGGTCGTAGTCGCCCCAGCTTGCCCATGGTCGGGAGTCTGCGTAGTGCTGGCGGCGGAGCTGGTCGCAGGCTTCTGCGAAGGTCACTCCGGTGTCGACCTGTGCCTGCGTCAGTCCGGTGAGCCCGGTGCAGAACTCGCTCACTGTCGAGCGCTCCGGACGCACCATGATCTGGTGCTTTGCGAGGCGGACGCGCTTGTGGACGTCTACGATGGTCAAGCCGATCTCGATGATCTCGGAGACCTGGTCCGCCGGTTGTTTGCCGGACCAGCAGGTGGCCTCCACGTCGACTACGTTCAGAAAGCGTCCGTGCGTTTCCATGGTCGGCAGGGTAGATGTGGACGGGCTTGGTGCGCCGCTCGATTTTCCGCCGAAACATTGGGGAAACCGTGCGCCTCTAGCCTACGATCATGACTCCGTCCATCGTGATCGCCCCGATGACGGCCGCACACGCGGACGACGTCCTGCGCATCTACCAACACGGGATCGACGAGGGCAACGCCACCTTCGAGACCGCTGCGCCGAGCTGGGACGTCTTCGATGCCGGGAAGCTGCCCGAGCATCGCTTCGTCGCGCTGGACCCCGCGAAGCCAGCGGTTCTGGGGTACGTCGTCGTGTCGGCCAATTCGAAACGCGCGTGCTACGCAGGCGTCGTCGAGATCTCCGTCTACGTCGATCCCGCAGCTCGGGGTCGCGGGGTCGGCAACCGCCTGCTCAGCGCCCTCATCGCCTCGACCGAGGCGGCGGGTGTCTGGACGATCAACGCCGGGATCTTCCCGGAGAACACCGCGAGCCTCGCCCTGCACGAGCGCCACGGCTTCCGCGTCCTCGGACGCCAGGAACGGATCGGCAAGACGGCCGCCGGAGTGTGGCGCGACGTGGTGCTCCTCGAGCGGCGGAGCCCGATCGTCGAGTAGCTCCATGATTCCTGCGCCGGAACTGACCGCCTTCCTCCCTTCCGGGGGCATGCTGGTGTCACGCATCTGACGCCGAACACGCAGGGATCAGGGATCAGGGGGCACCATGCGTACCCACCGCACGTACCGTGCCGTCCACGCGGTCCACGCCGTCCAAGCCGCCGCGGCCATCGGAGCCGCCGCGTTGCTCCTCGCCGCGTGCAGCTCCGCGGGGTCGGTGAAGCAGGCAGGCGCCGCGCCCGCGCCCGCGCCCCACAACCTCACCTTCACCAGCGGTGCGGACAAGATCTCCGCGACCTTCCAGCCGGCCGAAGGCACGCAGAACCCCGGCGCAGCCGTCCTCATCATCGCCGGCAGCGGCGCCACCGACCGCAACGGCGACGACGCGCAGCTCGTCAAAGGCAACACCTACCAGCACTTCGCGCAGGAACTGGCCGCCGACGGCGTGAGCTCCCTGCGCTACGACAAGCTCGGCAGCGGCCAGACCGGACTGGCCACCCACACCACCGGCCAAGGCATCACCTTCGACCTCTATGGCAATGAAGCGCTCGACGCCTACCGCACCCTCGCCGCGCAGCCCGGCGTGGACCCGCACAAGCTGATCATCCTCGGCCACAGCGAAGGCGGCTTGTACGCACTCTGGCTCACGAACAAGCTGAAGGCGACTGGCAGCGGCAGCGGCAGCGGCAGCGGTGCCGGCACCCAGCCCGCTCCGCCCGCCCTGCACGCTCCCCCCGCCCCGCACGCGCTGATCCTCGCCTCCACGGTCGGTCTCCGCTTCATCGACCTGCTGGACCAGCAGTACACCGCCGGCTACCAGGCTCAAGCCGCAGCCGGAACGATCACCCACGACGAGGCGAACGTCCTCACCCAGCAGCTGAACACCGCCTTCGCGAGCATCCGCGCCGGCAACCCGGTGACCACCCAGCTGGACGACAAGAGCGTCGCCGCGCTCCTGTCGCGGACCAACGTCCCGATCCTGCACGACGAAGACCAGCAGGATCCGGCGGCGCTCGCCAAGAGCCTCGGACCGTCGATGCCCGTCCTCGTCCTGCACGGAACCAAGGACACGCAGGTGACCGACGCCGACACCGCTCCACTGCTCGCCGCGCTCCAAGGCGACAGCGCGGTCGTTCACGACGAGGTCGCGAACGCCAACCATCTCTACCAGCTGATCAGCGGCACGCCGAACCCCGCGTCCGACTACGCCGACGCCTCGCTGCCGTTCGCGGCTCAGGTCGGACCGGACTTGAAGCAGTTCCTGCAGCACGCCTTCTGAGGCGATCGGAGGCCTCGAACATACGCGCGGGCCGTCAACGCTCCAGCCACCTGACCGGAGTACCACGAACGCACAGCTGACGTGCGGCGTCAAAATACGGGTGTTACCAACGATGTGGGGATGCGCCCCGTCACCACCAAGTTGGAGGAACCCACATGGGACCGAGACTGGCTGTATCGGTTAACTGGGGCCAGGGCATTTCGAACGCCTGGTCCTCAGTGGCGAACATCATTCCGAAGCTGCTGGCGTTCGCCGTCATCATGGTGATCGGCTGGCTGATCTGCAAGGCCGTCGCCAAGGCGCTGGACGCGGTACTGCGCCGCGCTGGTGTGGAGCGGATGGCCGAGCGGGCCGGCGCCGGCCGGGTCCTGGCGAACTCCAAGTGGGACACCACCGCGATCCTGGTGAAGGTCGTCTACTACGGGCTGCTGCTGGTCGTCCTGCAGCTGGCGTTGGGCGTCTTCGGGCCGAACCCGATCAGCGACATGATCCACAGCGTGGTGGCCTGGATCCCCAAGGCGATCGTCGCGCTGATCATCGTCGTGGTGGCGATGTGGCTGGCGAACGTCGCGCGCGAGTTCGTGACCAACATCCTGTCCGCCGCCTCCTACGGCAAGGTGCTGGGCTGGATGGCGTGGGGCTTCATCGCGTTCTTCGGCGCCATCGCGGCGCTGGCCCAGATCGGGGTCGCGACCTTCGTCCTGGGACCGATCATGAACGCGGTCCTGCTCACCATGGCCGGCATCGCCATCGTCGGCGTCGGCGGCGGCCTGATCCAGCCGATGCGGTCCCGCTGGGAGCGCATGCTGACCAAGGCCGAGTCGGAGACCACGCGGGTGCAGGCCTCGGTGCAGCAGAACGCGCTGGCCTACCAGAAGGGCCGTACCGACGCCCGCACCGGGCAGCCCACCGACGTGCAGCGCACCACCCAGACGAACACGCCGTACGGCCGGGAGCCCGGCACGACAGCGTGACCTCTTCACCCCGTCAGGAACGGGCTGACGCGGTGAGGCCGGGGTGCGGGTCCGACGGGATCGGATCCGCGCCCTGGCGTTTTCCGCTGCGCAGCGGGATCGCCGAGGCCGCGCCGGAGGATGCCGCGTGCGCGGTCCTCCGGGGTGGGGCTGGAAGGCTGGAAGGCTCTAGGGCTGATCAGCTCTAGGGCAGGTCGTCGCCGTCGTAGCACAGGCAGAACGGATGCCCGGCCGGGTCCAGGAGCACCCGCACGTTGTCCTGCGGCTGGTGGGAGGCGAGGGTGGCGCCCAGCGCGAGGGCTTCGGCGACCGCCTCGTCCAGGTCGCCGACCTGGAAGTCGAAGTGGACCATCGGCCGCTGCTCGCCCTCGACCGGCGGCCAGACCGGCGGGCGGAAGCCGTCGGCTTGCTGGAAGACGAAGTACGGGCCCTCGGGTGCCGGGGCGAGGATGGCGGTGCCGGGCTCCTCGTGGCCGATCGGCCAGTCCAGCAGCTCGGAGTAGAAGCGTGCGAGGGCGGAGGGGTCGGGTGCTTCGATCGCGGTGCCCCACCACATGCCTGAACGACGAGATCGCATGCTTGATCCTCCCCGACGCGGCACGGTTCGGCTAGGGGAGCGGTCGTGCGCAGGGGTGTCGTGCCCGGCGTCAGAACGCGAGCAGGTCCTGTTCCCGCACCAGCCAGCAGATGGCGGTCAGGCGCAGGGTGGCGAAGTCGTAGCCGACCGGCTCCTCCCAGCCCTTCTCGGCCAGCACGTCGCTGAAGCCGAGCACGTAGTCGGTCAGCTCCTCGCGGCCGACCGTGCGCTGCGCGGGGATGAGCACTTCGGGCAGGTCGGCGCCGAGGGTGTCGCTGTTGAGCGTGTCGCAGACCGCCGCCGCGTGCTGGTCGATCGCCGCGAGCAGGCCGGGGTCGAAGGCGAACTCGGCGAGGCGCGGCATGAACGCGGCCACGACGCCGGCCAGGGGGGAGGCCAGCGGCGGCGCGTCGTCGTGCGGCGGGAAGTCCATGCGTTGACGGTAAAGTGCCAGGTCACGGCACGTCAAAGGAAACTTTACTGGGTGACGGGACGGGTGCCGACGGTAGCTGGATTCAGCGGTTCCGCCGGCTCGCGCGGTCGTCGAGGGGGCGGGGCTCAGGCGTCGTCGGCGGTGTCCTCGGCAGGGGTGGTCTCCGCGGCGACGACTGCTTCCTCGGGAGCGTCGGCGTTGGCGTCAGCGCCAGCGTCCTTGGCAGCGACGGTCTCCGTGGCGGGCGCCGGCGCGGCAGCCTGCTCCGGCTTGGCGTCGCCGTCCTTCGCGCCGTCCTTCGCGCTGTCCTTCGCGCCGTCCTTCTCCTCGCGGTCGCGCGCGTCCATCTCCGCCGCCTCTTCCAGCGTCGGCGCGGTGCCGCCGAGGTGTGCCGGCAGCCACCAGGAGTCCGCCGGGCCCGAGGGCTTGTCCGGGTAGGTCGACTGCGCCTCGTCGAGCAGGGCGCTCAGGCGCGCGTGCAGCTCGGCGGTCAGGTCGTTCGAGTTCTGACCCTTCTTGGGGTACATCGGCTCGCCGACGAGCACGGTGATCGGCACGTGCCGCTGGAGCAGGTTCTTCGGGCGGCCCTTGGTCCACATGCGCTGCGTGCCCCACAGCACCACCGGGATCAGCGGGACGTCGGCGGCCTGTGCCATGCGCACCGCGCCGTTCTTCAGATCCTTGATCATGAAGGACCGGCTGATCGTCGCCTCGCCGAAGACGCCGACGACTTCGCCGGACTTCAGGTTGGCCAGCGCTTGGCGGTAAGACGACAAACCGGCTTCCCGGTCCACCGGGATGTGCCGCATACCGCGCATCAACGGTCCGGAGATCCGGTTGTCGAAGACTTCTTTCTTGGCCATGAACCGCACGCGGCGGCGCGAGGGCAGTGCGGCCGCCCCGGCGAAGATGAAGTCCAGGTAGCTGATGTGGTTGCTGGCCAGCACCGCCCCGCCGCTGCGCGGGATCCGGTCGGCTCCGCGCACGTCGACCTTCAGGTCGAGCGCTCGGAAAGCACCCATCATCGCCCGGATAACCGGGGGGTATACGTATTCGCGTTCGGCCACAGGAGGACCCTAACCTACCGTGGCGTAAGTTACCGACCCTCGCTGAGGACCGGTACTTACATTGACCTCGTTGGAACCGGTTTGGGATATGAGGAATGACGTGAGCAACGAAAACTCCTTACTGAAGCTAAACACTTCCATCACCGTTCGGCTGGTGAAGACGCCGCGGCCGGATGTCGAGTATCCGGTCGTGGTCCGGCACGACGACGGCGAGCACATCGTGGTCGTCGGGCCCTGGGCTTCGGACACCGGCGCGCGCGATATGGGCTTCACGGTGTTCGAGCCCGGCGACGTCTGGACCGAGCACTACTGGCGCTCGCGGTGGTACTCCATCAAGGAGGTCCGTGACGCCTCCGGCGCGGTCAAGGGCTGGTATTGCGACGTGACCCGGCCGCCGACGGTGCGCGCCGGGGACGGCGGGGGCGGCAGCGACGGCGGGGGCGGCAGCGACGGCGAAGGCCCGAGCCTGGTCATCGGCGACCTGGACCTGGATCTGTGGCTGTCCGGCGACACCACGCAGATCCTGCGCCTGGACGAGGACGAGTTCGCCGAGAGCGGGCTGACCGAGCGGGAGCCGGAGACCGCGGCGCAGGCCGTCGCCTCGCTGGACGAGCTGGAGGCTATGGCTCGCTGCGGGGCGTTCCCGATGCTGCTGGCTTGGTGACCTGCGGTGCTGCGCCGGCCTGCGGCGTCTCGCTGACCTGCGGTGTTTCAGTCGGCTCGGGGTCCGGCTCGAGGTTCGGGTCGGGGTCCGGGCCGGCGGTCTTGATGCTCACCACGCCGCTGTCCAGGTCGATCGGGCCGCGGTGCGGGTCGCCCTCGCCCTCCTCGTCGCGGGTCCACTCGAGCCGGTTCCGCTCCTCCTCGAGGTGGCGCCGGCTCGGGGCGAACATGTCGAAGAAGACGCTCATGATCGGTGAACGCACGGCGGACCCGGGTTGTTCCAGGCCGCGACACGCCGAGCGATGCCGCCGACCGGGTGAATCATCCGCATTCTGACTTGCCCGCACTATTCGCCCCCAATCATCCTGGTGCCTTCACATTCCTGAGGGGACAGGAGAAAGGGGGCGCCACCATGGCTCCGCGCACCACCACCAGCTATCTCAACGCCACGCAGCTCGCCGCCCGCGGCTGGACCCCGGCGATGATCCGCGACTTCCTGGGCCGCCCCGACCGGACCGAGTTCGTCCCGCGCTTCCGCCGCGCCGCCCCGACCCTGCTGTTCGCCCTGGCCCGCGTCCAAGCCGCCGAACGCGCCCCGACCTTCGCCCCCCGCCGCGATCTCGCCGCCCGAAGATCCGCGATCAGCAAGCAGGCCGCGGACCGCCGGCGCGTGGAGGTGCTCCGCCTCATGGCCGCCGACGAGATCCCGATCCCCCGCTTGGCGCCCGACGTCCTGGCCGACCGCGCCGTCCGCCACCGCGAACCCCGCAATTCGATCGACGCCGCCAAAGCCGACAGCAATACTCTGAACCGCTGGAAGGTCAACTACCTCCGCCACCACTTGACGCACTACGACTCGATGCTGGAAGGCCTGTTCGGCCAGATCGGCCGCGCCGCCGCCGAGAAGCTCCTCCGCCGCCGCGCGCTGGAGGCGATCGCGAAGACGTACCCTGACCTGCTCGACGAATGTCAGCGGCAGCTGCGGATCAGCGAGCGGCGGGGGTGAGAAGTGTTGAGAAGCATGGGGGATTCGCTATGTCGAGCTACACCATCCGGGAGTACGCACCCGCCGACGAGACGTCCTGGCTGCGCTGCCGAGTCCTCGCGTTCCTGGACACCGCGTACTTCGACGACGTGTGGCGGGCCAAGCCGCCAGTGGCCGCTCCGGGCTTCGCACTGGTCGCCGCCGACGAGCACGGCGCGATGGCCGCGGTCATGGACGTCGCGGTCGAGGACGGGCTGGCGACCATCGAGACCGTCGCGGTGCATCCCGATCACCGGCGGCGCGGGCTCGGCCGGGCGCTGCTCGCCGCTGCGACCGCGCGGGCCGCCGCCGCGTCGGCGACCACCCTCGACGCCTGGACCCGCGACGATCCGGGAACCTTGGACTGGTATCGCGCCATGGGCTTCGCCGAGAGCGACCACTACTTGCACGTCTACGCCAACCACTACACCGAGCCCGCCGAGCCGAAGCGAGCTGTCGCCACGCCCAGACCCGGCCTGAAACCGATGATCCTCTTCCTGCACGGGAAGCTCGCCGACGAGCAGCGCATGCGAGAAGAGTTCTCGCGGGTCCACGTCTGCCGTCGCTTCGCCATGCAGCTGTCAGCGCCTAGCTCCGATACAGCTCGCGCCCGATGATCGTCCGCTGCACCTCGGAGGCGCCTTCGTAGATCCGCGGCGCGCGTACCTCGCGGTAGAGGTGCTCGAGCAGGTGGCCTTGTTGGAGGGCGAGGGCGCCGTGGATCTGGACGGCGGCGTCGATGACGAACTGCGCGGTCTCGGTGGCGAAGAGCTTGGCCATCGCTGAGCGGCCGGCGATGCGCTTCTCGCCGCTGTCGTAGGCCTCGGCGGCGCTGTAGACGAGGAGGCGGGCGGCTTCGGTGCGGGTGGCCATTTCGGCCAGGTTGTGGGAGACCGCCTGGAGGTCTTTCAGGACGCCGCCGAAGGCTTCGCGCCGGCCGGCGTGGGTGATGGAGGCGTCGAGCGCGGCCTGGGCCATGCCGACGGCGAAGGCGCCGACGCTGGGGCGGAACAGGTCCAGGGTGCGCATGGCGACGCGGAAGCCCTGGTCGACGTCGCCGAGCAGGTCGGCGCGGGTGACCGGGACGTTGTCGAAGGTGACGCGGCCGATGGGGTGCGGGGAGATCATGTCCAGGTGCTCGCCGCCGACGCCGGGGCGGTCGGCCGGGACCAGGAAGGCCGTGACGCCTCGGGCTCCCGCGTCGGGGGTCGTGCGGGCGAAGACGCTGTAGAAGTCGGCTTCGGGGGCGTTGGAGATCCAGATCTTCTCGCCGTTCAGCGTCCAGCCCTCGCTGGATTCGGAGCCGGAGCCGGGAGCGGCGCCAGATCCGGAACCCGAGCCCGCCGGCGTCGCCGCCAGCGACAGCGACGCCGCGTCCGACCCGCTCCCCGGCTCCGACAGCGCGAACGCCGCGACCGCCTCGCCGGCCACCACCTTCGGCAGCCAGTGCGCGATCTGTTCCTGCGTCCCGCTCTGCACCACCGGATATGTGCCGAGTCCCTGCAGAGCCAGGGCGGTCTCGGCTTCGGTCGACACCTGCGCGAGCGACTCCCGCAGCAGGCACAGGTCCAAGGCGGCGGCCTCGGCGCGGCCGTCCGCGCCGCCGGGGAACAGGCGCGCCAGCAGCCCGTGCCGGCCCATGGCGGCCAGCAGGGGGCGGTTGACGTGCCCGGGGGCGCCGGCGGCGGCCAGCGGGGCGAGGTCGGTCTCGGCGAGGGCGCGGACCTGGGCGCAGAAAGCTGACTGGGCCGGGGTCAGGCGGAACTGGGGTCCGGATTCCATAGGAGTCAATGTAACAAAATCTTGACTGCCGTCACAGAAGTCGTACGCTTGAAATCCACCGCCGTGAACAGCGCGCCGAGCTCGGCTGCCTCCTTGCCGCACCCGCTAGAAAACGCCAGATCAAGCCAGCACCACGGAGTCCCGGAGGACCCGATGGACCTGCTCCCGTCAGCGCACGTCGACAGCTTCGCCCGCGACCGCCTGCCCGCCGCGGACCGGTGGCCCGAGCTGCGCTTCGACCTCGACGGACTGCACTATCCCGATCAGCTGAACTGCGCCGGCCACCTGCTCGACACCGCGATCGCCGCCTATGGGCCGGACCGCAAATGCCTGATCTCCAACGCCGAGACCTGGACCTACGGCGACCTGGACCGGCACAGCGACCAGATCGCGCACGTCCTGACCGCCGAGCTCGGCGTCGTGCCCGGCAACCGGGTCCTGATCTGCGGCCCGAACAGTCCCTGGACCGTGGCGTGCTGGTTCGGCGTGCTCAAGGCCGGCGGCGTGGTGGTGACCGTCGTGCCGCTGCTGCGCAGCGAGGAGATCGCGACCGTCGCCGAGATCGCGCAGGTGAGCGTGGCGCTGTGCGCGCCGGGGTGCGACGAGCAGGCGTCGCTGGCCGGCGTGGCGGGCATGCGGGTCCTCACCGTCGGCGGCAAGGGACCCGAGGACCTGGTCGAGCGCTGCTCCCGGGTCGCGGCGGGGGAGTTCGACACGGTGCGGACGTCGCAGGACGACGTCGCGATGATCGCCTTCACCTCCGGGACCACCGGCCGCCCCAAGGGCTGCCTGCACTTCCACCGCGACGTCCTGGCGATCGCCGACACCTTCGCCGAACATGTCCTGCGGGCCCGGCCCGACGACGTCTTCACCGGTAGCCCGCCGCTGGGCTTCACCTTCGGGCTCGGCGGCCTGGTCATCTTCCCGCTGCACGTCGGCGCCTCGACGGTGCTGCTCGAGCGGGGCAGCCCGGAGGCGCTGCTCGGTGCGATCGAGAAGCACGGCGTCAGCGTGCTGTTCACGGCGCCGACCGCCTACCGCGCCATGCTCGCGATGCTGGAGTCGGACTCCCGGAGCGGGGATGGCGACAGCAGCAGCGGCGGCAGCGGCGAGGGAGGCGGCGACACGCGTCTGAGCACGCTGCGACGCTGCGTCTCGGCGGGCGAGGCGCTGCCGGGGGAGACCTGGCGCGCCTGGCACGCCGCGACCGGCGTCAAGATCATCGACGGCATCGGCGCCACGGAGCTGCTGCACATCTTCATCTCGGCTGCCGACGACGACATCCGCCCCGGCTCCACCGGCCGTCCGGTGCCCGGCTGGGAGGCCGTGATCCTGGACGCCGAGGGGAACCCGGTCCCGGACGGCGAACCGGGGCTGCTGGCGGTGCGCGGCCCGGTCGGCTGCCGCTACCTCGCCGACGAGAGGCAGAGCACGTATGTGCGCCACGGCTGGAACTACACCGGCGACACCTACATCCGCGACGCGGACGGCTATTTCTGGTACCAGGCGCGCTCCGATGACATGATCATCTCCTCCGGCTACAACATCGCCGGTCCGGAGGTGGAGAACGCGCTGCTGCGGCATCCCTCGGTGCTGGAAGCTGGCGTCATCGGCATGCCGGACGCGGATCGCGGGCAGCTGGTGACGGCGTTCGTGGTGCTGCGGCCGGAGGCGGCGACCGGGGAGGCGACTGTCAAGGAGCTGCAGGAGTTCGTGAAGGCACGCATCGCGCCGTACAAGTACCCGCGCGCCGTGCACTTCGTCCCCGCGCTGCCGCGCACCAACACCGGCAAGCTCCAGCGGTTCAAGCTCCGAGATCTGCTCTGAGCCGCGCCGACCGGCGCGGTATCTTGCTGCCGACACAGCGACCGACTCCGCCAGGGAGAAACAGCAGCCAGTGAGCGCACTGTCGAAGACCGAAGGCGCGTCAGCCGAGGCCACCGCCATGAAGGCGCCCACGCCCCGGTCCTTGATCGTGTCCTTCTTCGGCGCCTACGGCCGCGAACTCGGCGGCTGGATCGCGGTCGCGGACCTGGTCACCCTCCTGGGCCGACTCGGCGTGGACGCCCCAGCCGTCCGCTCCGCGGTGTCCCGCCAGAAGCAGCGCGGCTTCCTGCAGGCACGCCAGGCCGACGGCGTCGCCGGCTACTCGCTGTCCCCCGAGGCCGAGGAGATCCTCGCCGACGGCGACCGCCGCATCTACCTGCGCCAGGACGTGCAGCTGTCCGACGGCTGGGTCCTCGCGGTGTTCTCAGTACCCGAAACCGAGCGCCACCGCCGCCACCTCCTGCGCTCGCGCCTGTCCCGCCTCGGCTTCGGCACCACCGCCCCCGGCGTCTGGATCGCCCCCTCCCACCTGGCCGAAGAAGCCCGGCACACCCTCGAGCGGCTGGAGCTTGCGGCCTACGTAGACCTCTTCCACGCCGACTACCTCGCCTACGCCGACCTGCGCGACTCGGCAGCACGCTGGTGGGACCTCGGCGCGGTGCAGGCCGGCTACGCGGAGTTCTCCGCGCAGTTCCTCGCCACCGACACGGACACCGATTCCGCCGACGACGCCGACGCATTCGCGACCTACCTGCGCGCCTTGGACGCCTGGCGCCGCATGCCCTACCGCGACCCCGGCCTGCCGCCGGAGCTGTTGCCGCAGGACTGGCAGGGAACACAGGCCGCGGACATCTTCTTCGGACTGCACGACCGCCTGCGCGGACGCGGGCTGAGCTACGTGAAGAGCGTGGTGTCCAGGTAGCTATCAGGTGGCTGATGCTTAAGGCGCTCACCTCATGACTGTGGTGGGCGCTTCGGCGTTACGCATTGCCTACCCGCCAGACCGCTCACCCGGCCGCCACCGAGCGTGCGCTGTCCCCTCGATCCCCTCTCGGATCAGCTCCAGGCGGGGGCGCGGGCCGTCGGTGCGGCCTGATGCCGGTTTGCGGGCGCCGGCGCGGAAGGGGTTGGGCCAGGCGGCGGCTGGGCCGGTGTAGTCCTGGTCGGCGGCTGCGTGGAGGGTCCACTGGGGGTCGTACAGGTGCGTGCGGCCTAGGGCGCAGAGGTCTGCGCGGCCGGCTAGGAGGATCGAGTTCACGTCGTCGTAGGAGGAGATGGCTCCGACGGCGATGGTGGCGATGCCTGCTTCGTGGCGGATGCGGTCGGCGTAGGGGGTTTGGTATGAGCGTCCGTATTCCGGTTGCTCGGTGGGGGTGACCTGGCCGGTGGAGACGTCGATGGCGTCGGCGGCGTGGGTGGCGAAGGCTTGGGCGATCTGGACCGATTCCGCGCCGTCCACGCCGCCGGGGACCCAGTCGGTCGCCGACACGCGGACGGTCATCGGGCGCTCGGCGGGCCAGACGGCGCGTACCGCGTCGAAGACCTCCAGCGGGAAGCGCAGGCGGTTCTCCAGCGAGCCTCCGTACTCGTCGGTGCGCTGGTTGGTCAGCGGCGACAGGAAGCTGGAGAGCAGGTAGCCGTGGGCGCAGTGCAGCTCCAGCAGGTCGAAGCCGGCGCGGACGCCGCGTTCGGCGGCGGCGGCGAACTCGGCCTTGACCGCGGCCAGCTCCGGGACGGTGAGCTCGTGCGGGACCTGATTCACCCCGGGCTTGTACGGCAGTGGCGAGGGCCCGACCACCGGCCAGTTCCCGTCCGGCAGCGGCTCGTCGATGCCCTCCCACATCAGCTTCGTCGAGCCCTTGCGGCCCGAGTGCCCCAGCTGGAGCCCGATGGCCGCGGTGGACTGCGCGTGGACGAAGTCCACGATCCGCCGCCACCCGGCCTCCTGCTCTTCGGTGTACATCCCGGTGCAGCCCGGCGTGATCCGGCCGTCGGCGGAGACGCAGACCATCTCGGTCATCACCAGCCCGGCGCCGCCGAGCGCCTTGGAGCCCAGGTGGACGAGGTGGAAGTCGTTCGGCATGCCGTCGCCGTGCGCCGAGTACATGTCCATCGGCGAGACGATGACGCGGTTCTTCAGCGTCAGCTCGCGCAGGCGGAACGGCCGGAACATCGGGGGCGTGGCGTCGCCGTTCACCTCCGCGACGAACTCCGGGTCGCGCAGCTTGAGGTTGTCGTAGGTGACCCGGCGCGAGCGTGTGAGCAGGTTGAACGCGAACTGCAGCGGCTCCTGCTCGGTGTAGCGGCCCAGGTCCTCGAACCAGCGCAGGGAGGCTGCCGCGGCGCGCTGCGTGGAGGCGACGACCGGCCGCCGCTCCGCCTCGTACGCCGCCAGCGCCGAGGCGGTGTCCGGGTTCTCGTGCAGGCACGCCGCCAACGCCAACGCGTCCTCCATCGCCAGCTTCGTGCCGGAGCCGATCGAGAAGTGCGCGGTGTGCGCGGCGTCGCCGAGCAACACGATGTTGCCGTGCGACCAGTGCGCCGTGGCGACGGTCGCGAAGCTGAGCCAGCGCGAGTTGTTGGCGATCAGCCGGTGGCCGTCGAGCATGTCGGCGAACAGGTCCGCGATCTGCGCGATGCTCTCGTGGTCGCTCTCGCCGGGGGCGAAGTCGCGCCCCGCCGAGCGGTCGAAGCCGGCGGCGCGCCAGACCCGCTCGTGCATCTCCACGATGAACGTCGAGCCGTGCGCGTCGTAGGGGTAGCCGTGGACCTGCATCACGCCGTACGGCGTCGGCTGGACCTGGAAGCGGAAGGCGTCGAAGACCAGGTCCGTGCCGAGCCACATGTAGCGGCAGTCGTGGGTGCGGACCGAGGGCTGGAAGGCGTCGGCGTACTTGGTGCGGATCGCCGAGTTCACGCCGTCGGCGGCGACCACCAGGTCGTACTCGGCGGACAGCTGCTCGGTCGGCGGCGCCGGGGTCAGATAGCGCACCGCGATGCCCAGGTCCGCGCAGCGCTGCTGGAGCATCTGCAGCAGGCGGACCCGGCTCAGCGCCGCGAAGCCGTGGCCGCCGGAGGTCACGACCTTGCCGCGGTAGTGCACGTCGATGTCGTCCCAACGGGCGAACTCGGCGGCCATCGCCTCGTGGATCTCGGCGTCGGCGTGCTCGATGCCGCCGAGCGTCTCGTCGGAGAAGACCACGCCGAAGCCGAAGGTGTCGTCGGCGGCGTTGCGCTCCCAGACGTCCACGACTGCCGCCGGGTCCAGCTGCTTGGCCAGCGCCGCGAAGTACAGCCCGCCGGGACCGCCGCCGACGATCGCGATCCGCCGGGCGCCGCCGGGGCTCACGGCGCCGCCCGGACTCACGGCACCACCGCGACGCCGGTCAGCTCCACCAGCGCCGCCGGGTCGAACAGGCCCTTGACTTCGAAGAACGCCATCGCCGGGTAGTGCTTGCCCAGGTGGCGGCGCCAGATCGCGCCGAGCTCCTTGAGGCTCGCGCGGTACTGCTCGGCGTCGGTGGCGAACACCGTGACGGTGACCAGGTGCTCCGGCGCCGCGCCGGCGGCGCTCAGCGTCGCGGCCATGTTGGCCAGCGCCAGGTCGAACTGCTCGGCCAGCGTGGACGTCGGGTCCACGGTGCCGTCCGGGTGCAGCCCGGCCTGGCCGCCGAGGTAGACCGTGCGGCCGGGCGCCGCCGCCACGGCGTGCGAGAACCCGACCGCCGGCGCCAGCTCCGGCGGGTTCACCAGCTCGTGCGGGGTCATCGGCCCTCCCACTTCGGCGTCTCCTTGGCGTTGAACGCGCGGTGGAACTCGGCGTGGTCGCGGGTGTTCATCAGCAGCGCCTGGACCGCGGCGTCCATCTCCAGCGACGGCGACAGGCCCATGTCCAGCTCGCGGGTCAGCAGCATCTTGGTCTGCGCGTAGGCCAGCGCCGGACCGTCGGCCAGCCGCCGGGCCAGCGCGGTGGTCGCCGCCTCCAGGTCCTCGTCCTCGACCAGCTCGCTGACCAGGCCGTACTTGTCGGCCTCCGGCGCCTTGACGGTGTCGCCGAGCATCAGCAGCTTGGTGGCGTTGCCCAGCCCGGCGATCCGCGGCAGCAGGTAGGCCGCTCCCATGTCGGAGCCGGACAGCCCGACCTTGGTGAACAGGAACGCGAAGCGCGCCGAGCGCGCCACGATCCGGAAGTCGGCGGCCAGGGCCAGCACCGAGCCCGCGCCGGCGGCGATGCCGTGGATCGAGGCGATCACCGGGATCGGGATCTCCCGCAGCGCGCGCACCACGTCGCCGGTCATGCGCGTGAAGGCCAGGTGCTCGTCGGGGCGCATCGCCAGCAGCTCGCCGATGATCTCGTTGACGTCGCCGCCGGAGCAGAAGCCCGGACCCTCCCCGCGCAGCACCAGGACCCGGGTGTCGCCGCGGTGCGGCAGCTCGGCGAGCAGGTCGCGCAGGTCGGCGTAGGCCTCGAAGGTCAAGGCGTTGATCTTGTCGGGGCGGTCGAGGGTGACGGTCGCGATCCCGTCGGCGTGCTCCACGCGGAAGTGCTCCCACGTAGTGGTGAACGGGACTGAACCCCGGAACGGGCTCATCGGTGTCCTCCCGGTGGTCTGTGGACGGTCATCACCAACATATGACTGTCGTCAAGGAAACGCCATACCTCCAGGTGGCGTGTCGCCGCGTCCGGTCAAGGACGGCGCCGCCGGACGTGTATCGTTCGGGCGGCGACAAGCTGTAGCAGGGGCGGTCTGTGGCGGCGGCGGTGCTCGCGCACACAGGGTGCGGGCACGCACGGTTCGAGGAGGGGTACGGCTTGGCCTGGGGCGATCTGGATTCCGCCCTGGCCGCGGCCCGCCGCGGCGAGGAGAGGGGATTCGCAGAGCTTTGGCACGGCCTGCACCCGCCGCTGCTGCGCTACCTGCGCGCCGTGGTCGGCGACGCCGCCGAGGACGTGGCCAGCGAGACCTGGCTCCAGGCAGCCAAGGACGTGCGCGGGTATCGTGGCGACGCGGCGGGGTTCCGCGTCTGGCTGTTCCGGGTGGCGCGCCACCGCGCCCTGGACGAGTTGCGCAAGACCTCCCGCCGCAAGGAGGACAACGGGGACGTGGCCGAGTACGTCACCGACTGGCCGGCGCCCGACGACACCGAGCAGGCCGCCGCCGAGCGCGAGGACACCGAGCGCGCTTTGCGGCTGATAGCCCGGCTGCCCAAGGACCAGGCCGAGGCGGTGCTGCTGCGGGTGGTCGCCGGGCTGGACGTGGCGCAGACCGCCAAGGTGCTGGACAAGCGCGACGGCGCGGTGCGGATCGCGGCGATGCGCGGGCTCAAGCGGCTCGCGGCGATCCTGGCCGAGCAACAGGCCGACGGCGTCGGCCACGACACGGGGGACGGCGGGGGGATGGAGGGCACCGGGGACGCGGGGAGCGGCAGGGCCGGCCGGGGCTCGCGCACGGTGAAGGGTGCGGAGTATGGCTGAGCTCAGCGACGATGAGGCGGAACGCTTGTTGGAGGCGTTCCGGGCCGCGGGTCTTGCTCCGGCACCGATTCCCACTCCGGATCGACAGTCCGGTGTCGGAACCGGTGACCGGTCTTCCGCGCCTTCTGCGTCTTCTGCGTCTTCCAAGCCTTCCGTCCCTGGTCCGGCGGCTCTTCCGACTGCGGGAAATTCTGCCGTCGCCGAATCGGTACCGCAGATGCCATACTCGCCCGGCTGGGACGGCGCCGGCGATGCCACCAACGGCGCGCACGCCCCAGCGGGATCTGAAGGTCCGGCGGCCCTGGACGGGACCCGCCGGCCGGACGGGCACGCAGGCTCGGGGGACAACGGAGGTGGCACGACCGTGAGCAGCGTGGACTTCCTCGCGGACCTCGGGCCGTCGGCGGACACGCGGGCGGTGGCGCGGGTCCTGGCCGCGGCGACCGCGCCGCCGTGGCCGCATGAGCTACGGGGTTACGAAGCAGCGCGCAGGGCGTTCGAGAACGCCGGGGCGACACCGGTCCGGCGCAGCGCCGCGGTGCCGTTGCGGCGGCTGATCGGCGTGAAGCTCGCCGCCGTCGCCGGGGCGCTGACCGTCACCGGCGTGGCGGTCGCGGCCGAGGCCGACGTCCTGCCCTCGCCGATCCAGCGGGCCGCGCACCAGATGCTCGGCGGCGTCGGCGTGCCCGAGCCGGATCCGGAGTCGCGCGCCGGGCAGACGATGGCGTCCTCGTCGCAGCCCTCGCAGGTGCCGGGGGCGTCGTCGAGGCCGTCGACAGGACAGCTGGGCGCACCGCACGGCTCGCAGAGCCCTGACCAGGCCTCCGCAGACCCCTCCAGCAGCGACGGTCTGCTGCCGGGCACCCCGGCCGGCACGGCGGACTCCTCGGCGCCGAGCACCTCCGCCTCGGACGCCGCCGAGGCGCTGACGCTGTGCCGCGAGTACGCGACACACAAGAAGGGCAACGGCAACGGCGGGCTCAGCGAGCACGACCGGCGCAAGCTCGTCGCGCTGGCCGGCGGCGCGGACAAGATCGACGCGTACTGCGCGCAGGTTCTCGCGGCGGCGCCGACCCCCACGGTTCCGCAGCCGACCGGCGCCGCGAGCACCTCGCAGCCCGCGCCGTCCACGTCCGCCCCGCCCTCGCCCTCGCACGATCACAAGCCCGCCGCGAGTACGTCGTCCTCCAGCGCCGGGGCGGCGTTCGGGCCGGCGGTCAGCTCCTCGAGCGCGGCGCACGCCCACGTTCCCGACCCGACCCGCCGCGGCCGCTGACGCAGCCCTCTGACCTGCCGAAGTAACGGCAGCGGGGCGCGGCGCGCCTTTTCCCGCAAGAGGGATCGCGGCATGCGAGCCCGGCCGAACCCATCCCTGCCGGCCGGTCCTCCAGGCTGTGCCCCGCTGCTTTCCGCGGCGGGGCACAACCATCAGCATTCGGCGAAGGACGACGGACGTGCAGACCCCGACGGGACGACCAGACGCCGTGCCGCCTGTTTCGCCGGGCGGGACTCCGGGGCAGAGCGCGCCGTCGGAGCCTCGCCCCGCGGAGGCGGAGCCTTGTTTCGCGGGCGGGAGGCTTCGTGTCGCGAGCTGGCAGCGGTGCTTCGCGAGCGCCGAGCCGTGCTTCGCGGAGGCGGAGCCTCACCGTGCGAGTGCGGACGACCCGCGACGCGCCACACCGCCCCCGCCTCCGTCCGCGCCGCCCAGCCCCGACGGATACCCCGGCCACTCGGTGCGTCCCACCGGCGCGCCGCCGCCTCCGCCCGGCCCTGGCCGCCCTCCCCGGCGAGTGCTTTCGTCGCAGGTCAGCAGGGGGTGTAACGCCAGAGCGAACCGCGACGCCTGTATTAGCGGCGAGAAGGTGGCATCTCGTACAGCGTTCGGCTCCGGAACCCGTCGCCCATTCCCGGCGGGGCCCGGAGCCGAATGCATTTACCGGGCAGGTGTTCGGTAGCCGCCCTCGGTGGCTCATCTCAAACTCTGTTGCGATCTGCGCCGCGCGTGCGGGACCTTGGTCGCGTTATGAATGAGAAGAACATGATCCGCTTGTCGAAGCGGATGTCGAGCTGGCTGCGCCACCACCCCGAGGCGATCGGCCTGGAGATGGACGGCGCGGGGTGGGTGCGGGTGGACGAGCTGCTCGCCAAGGCGGCGGCGCGCGGGCAGGCTTTCAGCCGGGCCCAGTTGGAAGAAGTCGTCGCCGAGAACACCAAGAAGCGCTTCGAATTCGACGAGACCGAGACGCTCATCCGGGCCCGTCAGGGTCATTCGATACCGGTCGAACTCGGCTATGCGACGGCTGAGCCGCCGGAGGTGCTGTTCCACGGGACGGCGCAGAACACGCTCACACTGATCTGGCGCGACGGGCTGCTCCCGATGAAACGCCATGCGGTGCACCTCTCGCCGGACAAGGAGACGGCCGTGAAGGTCGGATCCCGGCACGGCAAGCCGGCGGTCTTGGCCGTCGCCGCCGCGCGCATGCACGCCGAGGGCTACACGTTCTTCGTGACGGGGAACGGTGTGTGGCTGACCGACGCCGTGCCGGCGGAGTACCTGCGCGAGGTTCCGGCGCTCGGCTGAGTACCGGTTCGGATGCTGGTTCGAGTGCCGGTTCGTATAACGGTCTGAATACTGGTTTGCCGGGCGGGACCTGGTCCGACACGATCGTGCAATGCTCCTGACGATTACCGCGACGCCGCCGCCCGGCGCCGAGTGGCCGGCCACCGACCTGGGCTTCCTGCTCCACAAGAACCCCGACCGGGTCCAGGCCTTCGACGTGACCTACGGCAAGGCCCATGTGTTCTATCCAGCCGCCGGTCCTCAGGAGTGCACCGCCGCGTTGCTGCTCGAGGTGGATCCGATCGCCCTGGTGCGCGGCCGCGGCCGCAACGCCCCGGACTTCGCGCTCTCGCAGTACGTCAACGACCGGCCCTACGCGGCGTCCTCGCTGCTGGCCTCCGCCCTCGGGAACGTCTTCCGCACCGCCCTGCGCGGCCGCTGCGACCAGCGCCCGGACCTGGCCGCCACCGCCCTGCCGCTGCGCGTCGAGGTCCCGGCGCTCATCTGCCGCGAACCGCAGCTGGCGGTCGAGCTCTTCGAGCCGCTGGGCTGGACGGTCGCGGCCGAGCCGGTCGCCCTGGACCCGGCGTTCCCCGAATGGGGCGCCTCGCGCTACACGAGCCTGACCCTCACCGGCACCCTGCGCCTGTCCGAGGCGCTGTCGCACCTGTTCGTCCTGCTGGCCGCCCTCGACGGCGCCAAGCACTACTGGGTCGCCAGCGACGAGGTCGACAAGCTGGTCCGCGCCGGCGAGGGCTGGCTCGGCGCCCACCCGCTGCGCGGCATGATCGCCCGCCGCTACCTGGCCCGGCGCCAGCCGCTGGTCCGCGAGGCGCTGGCACGGCTGGCGGAGGTGGACGACGTCGAGCCGGAGGTACTGGACAACGCGGTGGGGTTCGACGGCGAGCCGGTGCAGGAATCCGCTCCGGACGCCGTCCCGGCGAAAGAACGCAAGCTGTCGCTGGCCACCGCCCGCCGCGAAGCCGTCGTCGAGACCCTGCACGAGGCCGAAGCCTCGCGGGTCCTGGACCTCGGCTGCGGCGAGGGCGCACTGCTGCGCGACCTGCTGAAGGACAAGGCGTTCACCGAGGTCGTCGGCATCGACGTCTCGGCGCGCGCCCTCCAGATCGCCGCCCGCAAGCTCCACGTCGATCGGCTGCCCGACCGCGTCAAGGCCCGCCTGACCCTGCGCCAGGGCGCGCTGACCTACACCGACGCGCGGCTCGCCGGCTACGACGCCGCGGTCCTGATGGAGGTCATCGAGCACGTCGACGCCCACCGCCTCCCCGCGCTCGAGCACGCCGTCTTCCGCGCCGCGCACCCCCGCGCGGTCGTGGTGACCACGCCGAACGTCGAATACAACGCGCGCTACGAGACCCTGGAGGCCGGCCGCTTCCGGCACAGCGACCACCGGTTCGAGTGGACGCGTGCGGAGTTCCGCGCCTGGGCCGAACGGGTCGCCGCGGCGCACGGTTACGACGTCCGCTTCAAGCCCGTCGGCGAGGTCGACCCGGAGCTCGGGCCGTCCACGCAGCTCGCGCTGTTCACTCTCGCCAAGAGCCCGACCAACGAAAACCTGACCAACGAGAACCTGACCAACGAGAACCTGACCAACGACAACCCGAAGGAGGCCTCGGCAGATGTCTGACCCGACCACCACCGAGCTGCCCCTCGCGGCGCCCGAGCTGCCCCTCGCCGTCCCCGAGCTGTCCCTGGTCGTCCTGATCGGCAGCAGCGGCTCCGGCAAGTCCACCTTCGCCCGCAAGCACTTCCGCCCCACCGCGATCGTGTCCTCCGACGCCTGCCGCGGCATCGTCTCCGACGACGAGAACGACCAGTCCGCGACCCCCGAGGCCTTCGCGCTCCTGCACCACATCGCCGGCGTGCGCCTGCGCCGCGGGCTGCTGACCGTCGTCGACGCCACGAACGTGCAGACCAAGGCACGCGAGGCGCTGGTGAAGCTGGCGCGGGAGCACGACGTGCTGCCGATCGCGATCGTGCTGGACATCCCCGAGCGGGTCTGCGTGGACCGCAACGCTGAGCGCGCGGACCGTGCGGACCTGCCCGCGCGCGTGATCTCCCGGCAGCGGCGCGAGCTTCGCAGCGGCCTGCGGAACCTGGCGCGCGAGGGCTTCCGCAAGGTGCACGTCCTCAAGAGCGTCGAAGAGGTCGACCAGGCCGTCATCGCCTACGAGAAGGCGTACAACGACAAGCGGGAGCTCACCGGTCCCTTCGACGTCATCGGCGACGTCCACGGCTGCCGCTCCGAGCTCGAGACCCTGCTGACCACGCTCGGCTACGCCCTGCTGCGCGACGACCTCGGACGTCCCGTCGACGCCGTGCACCCCGAGGGCCGCACCGCGGTCTTCGTCGGCGACCTGGTCGACCGCGGCCCGGACACGCCCGGCGTGCTGCGGCTGGCGATGGGCATGGTCGAGGCCGGCAACGCGCTGTGCGTCACCGGGAACCACGAGAACAAGCTGGTGCGCGCGCTCGACGGCCGGAAGGTGAAGGTCGCCCACGGCCTGGCCGAATCGCTGGCGCAGCTGGACGCCGAGGACGAGGACTTCCGCAAGCGGGTCCGCGCCTTCTGCGACGGGCTGATCAGCCACTACGTCCTGGACGGCGGCAAGCTGGTCGTCGCGCACGCCGGACTCAAGGAGGAGTTCCACGGACGCGCCTCCGGGCGGGTCCGCTCCTTCGCGATGTACGGGGAGACCACCGGCGAGACCGACGAGTTCGGGCTGCCGGTGCGCTACCCGTGGGCGAACGACTACCGCGGCACGGCGATGGTGCTCTACGGGCACACGCCGGTGCTGAACCTGGAGTGGGTCAACAACACGCTGTGCCTGGACACCGGCGTGGTGTTCGGCGGCAAGATCAGTGCTCTGCGATACCCGGAGCGCGAGCCGGTGTCGGTGCCGGCCGAGCAGGTCTGGTACGAGCCGGTGCGTCCGCTGGCGGCGACGACGTTCGCCTCCGGCGCCGGCGTGGTGCGGCGCGACCCCGGCGTGCTGGACCTGGACGACGTGCTCGGCCGCCGGACCGTCGAGGCGCGCCACCTGGGCCGGGTGACGGTGCAGGAGGAGAACGCCGCGGCGGCGCTGGAGGTGATGAGCCGCTTCGCGGTGGACCCGCGCTGGCTGGTCTACCTGCCGCCGACCATGGCGCCGTGCGGCACCTCCACGCTGCCGGGCTTCCTGGAGCACCCGGCGCAGGCGTTCGCGGCGTACCGGGAGGAGGGCGTCGGGGAGCTGCTGTGCGAGGAGAAGCACATGGGCTCCCGCGCGGTGGTCGTGGTCGCCCGCGACGCCGACGCCGCGCGGGCCCGCTTCGGCGTCGAGGACGGCAGCACCGGCGCGGTCCACACGCGCACCGGCCGCCCGTTCTTCGACCGTCCCGCGCAGATCGAGGCGGTCCTGGCGCGGGTGCGCTCCGCGGCCGACGCCGCCGGGCTCTGGTCGGAGCTGGAGACGGACTGGCTGCTGCTGGACTGCGAGCTGCTGCCGTGGTCGGCGAAGGCGATGGGGCTGCTGCGCGACCAGTACGCGGCGGTCGGCGCGGCGGCGCGGGTGTCGCTGACGGCTGCCACGGCGGCGCTGGAGGCTGCCGCGGCACGCGGGCTGGAGGTCGCGGAGCTGGCCGGGAGGCAGGAGCGGCGGCTCGCGGACGCGGTCGCGTTCACGACCGCCTACGGCCGGTACTGCTGGCCGGTGGACGGTCTGGAAGGACTGCGCCTGGCGCCGTTCCAGATCCTGGCTTCGCAGGGCACGAACCACGCCGTGACCAAGGGCAACGACTGGCACATCGCGTTGGCCGACCGCCTGGCCGCCGCCGACCCGGAGTTCTTCACCCGCACCGAGCGGCGCGTGGTGGACCTGGCCGACGAGGCATCGGTCGCCGAGGCGACGGCGTGGTGGCAGACCATGACCGCGGCCGGCGGCGAGGGCATGGTGGTCAAGCCGCTCCACGGCTTCGCCCCCGGCCCGCGCGGCCCGGTCCAGCCCGGCGTGAAGTGCCGAGGCCCGGAGTACCTCCGCATCATCTACGGCCCGGAGTACCTGGAACCGGCGAACCTGGACCGCCTCCGCAACCGCAGCCTGGGCCGCAAGCGCTCCCTGGCCTCCCGCGAATACGCCCTCGGCCTGGAGTCGGTGGAACGCTTCGTCAGCGGCGAGCCCCTGTGGCGCGTGCACGAGGCGGCCTTTGCCGTCCTGGCGCTGGAGTCCGAGCCGGTGGACCCGCGGCTGTAGGGCGGGCGCTCAGTCGGCGCGGGGTGGACGCGGGGTTCGGAAATCCATTCGAACTGGCGGCCCGTCACCTCTACCGTCGTGGTCAAAGTCCTGATCGGAAAACCTGATCGGACCCGCGACCACCACGAAACGAGGACGGGCCGCCATGTCGACCCTGCGAGTCACCGCCGAACCCCTGACGATCCACGGTCACCCTGACGCCGACGCGTTGGAGTTGGCGCAGGTCGGGCTCTACCGCGCCGTTGTGGCCAAGGGCGCCTACCGGACCGGTGACTTCGCGATATACATCCCCGAGCAGTCCGTGCTTCCGGCCGGGCTGATCGAGGAGCTGGGACTGACCGGGCGGCTGGCGGGGTCGGGCAAGGACCGGGTGCGGGCGATCCGGCTGCGCGGGGAGCTGTCGCAGGGCATCGTGTGCCGGCCGAAGGCGCTGGCGGGGGTCGATCTGGCTGCCGCGCACGCTGCCGGGGAGGACTTCGCCGAGCTGCTGGGCGTCGTGAAGTGGGTGCCGCCGGTGCCGGTCACCATGTCCGGGGACGTGGTCTCCGCCGCCGACCTGCTGCCGTGGACCGACATCGAGAACATCGCGCGCTATCCCGGGATCTTCGAGCCCGGCGAGCCGGTGTCCGCGACCGAGAAGGTGCACGGAACGTGCTGCCTGCTCACGTACCTGGCCCAGACCGGCGAGTATCTGGTGTCGTCCAAGGGCTTCGGGTCCAAGTACCTGGCTCTGGTCGAGAGCGACAAGAACCTGTACTGGCGGACCGCGCGCGCCCACGGAGTCCCGGAAGCCGCCGCGAAGATCGCCGAAGCCTACGGCGCGCGCCGGGTCGGCATCTACGGCGAGGTCTACGGCAAGGGCGTGCAGGACCTCGCGTACGGCGCCAACGCCCAGAGCACACCGGGCTTCGCCGCGTTCGACGTCTGCCTCGACGTCGAGGGCACCGTGCGCTGGCTCGGCGCCCCGGAATGGTCCCAGGCGCTGAAGGACACCGGCATCGACATCCCGCTGGTGCCCACGCTCTACGAAGGCCCTTACGATGAGGCGCTGCTGCTGGCTCTGGCCTCCGGCAAGGAGACCGTCAGCGGCACGAGCGCCCACATCCGCGAGGGCATCGTCGTGCGCTCGCAGCAGGAGCACGGCAACGCGGTGGTGGGGAGCCGCACGATCGGCAAGATCGTGTCGGCAGAGTACGTGACGCGCAGCGGGGGGACCGAGTATGAGTGAGCAGACGAAGGCGGGGGAGCGCATCGAGCGCCCCCTGCTCGCCGACGTCCTGGACCCGCAGGACCTGGACCGCGAGATCGCCGCGGAGAAGGTCACCCGCCGCGCGCACCCGACCCTGCCGCTGTCGATCTACTCCTACAGCCGCGCTTGCCAGTACGAGCAGTACTAATTATCGAATCTAGTCGAGCGGGAAGTCGGCGGATTGGGTATGCGGACGTGGGTCGGTTCTGGGCATTCCGTCGGCCTGCCATCGCGATGCGACTTCCAGACCGGGCTGGGGGTGCAAGGTGAAGAACATGCCTTGCCCCAGCGCGGCCCGGAAAGGACAAGCCTGCATGTCCGACAGAAGGCTCAGAACCTCAGCCCGCACTATGTGGCGGTAGCCACGGGGCAGGGCATCGGCAGGTCTTGACGCGCGTAGAAAACGCCGCTTCCAGACAGCCTCAGGGTTGCTGGTAGCCCAGATCAGTAAGCAGAGTATCGGTGGTGATGACCTCGATCCCGCGATCTCGAGCACGGTTGGTCAGGCGGCGTTCATTAGTGAAAAGTGCACACTTTTCGAACTCAGCCGTTACGGCGATCAGGGCGTCACGAGTGTGATCGATGTTGCCGGACCTGAGTGCCTCGGTACCGTCTGCATCTTCACCGAGGCGAGAGAAGTGGAGTCGAGAGAAGTCGAGGACCGTTGCGCCCGTTGGGACAAGCGTGCCCAGGTCGCACAGAATCAGTAGCAAGAAGCTGCGCCGTTCCAAATCTGGGATGGCTGCAAGCTCGTCGATGTTAACGTGAGTGATCAGTAGTTCAAGATCACCACCGTCAACCGCTGCTCGCACCACCTCGTAGGCTCCGCGGCGGTCCGCGATGGGGTCGATTGCGTTGGAATCGAGTACGAGGCGTCACATCCTGCGGATGCTACTCCTAATTCTGATCTGTATTAGGGGATAATGGAACAGTGACAACATTCGAGCGCGGTCAGAACCTTGTCGGAGTCCAGTACTACCTCGACAGCAACGTCCTCATCGACTTCCTGGACAACACTCAGACCCCGTCGGACATCAGCAACCTCCTGAGGTTTTGGACCGAAGGTTGGATTGGGTTAGCCCGTACTGACGTTGTGGACACCGAGCGGACCGATGGCCAAGATGACGAGACCGTCGCGAGACGCCTGGCTGAGACGGCTGACTTCCCAGAGACGTACGGACCCGCAGTATGGGGCCACTCCCGGTGGGACCGCAGCTATTACGCGACCGGGGAAGACGAGATGCGACTTAACGCCGTGTTCGCGATGCTATTTCCGGGTAAGGACCGGAATGCAGCGAACAAGAACGATTTGCGGGACGCAATGCACGTGTCCACCGCAATCCGCTACGCGGGATACGCCTTCGTCACTAGCGATATAAAGCTTGTCAAGAAGGACTCTGTCATCCAGAACTTGTCAGGCTCAGCTGGCATGCGAATCTGGACTCCAACTCAAGCTCTCAGTGAAACACGAAGCCGGGTCGCCGCGATGCGGAAGTTGCACAGCCTTCTGCCTGAACGCGGTCCACTTCCCGAATGGCCTGCAGAGGCTGATATCGGCCAGGGAGCGAACGGCGGCGTTGAGTAAACTGATTGAAGCACGGATCTGCGTGTTACGGAGGTTGCCGTCGCGGACTGGCTTTGAGCCGTGAAAGGTCGGCCAACGACTACCGATGACGACAAGTAAGGACGACACCAGTGCGGATCAAATTTGCCAACTCGAACGTTCAGGCAGATGGCGAAACAGCGTGTTCAATCCGAGCAGTGCCGATTATCGAAATAACCTGCCTGTGTTGGCACCTTGTCAGTCCATGGTCCGTTTGACTTGAGTTCGCTCGAAGGCTCGTTCAAGGGTCCCAGTCACAGCGCCGACGTATCTGTCCGATGTGATGCGGATGGTGGAGTGTCCGGCGAGCTTGGAAATGTCGGGTAGGTCGAGCTTCCATTCGACGAGCGCAGTGGTGCAGAAGACGTGCCGGAGTGTGTGCCAAGTCCAACGACGGCCTGACTCGGGAGTGCGCCATCCAGCCGCCGCAAATGCTGGCTCTGCGATGGACGAGTAGAAGCTGCAGGCGTACATGTACTTGCCGCCTCTGGCGGGGAAGAGTAGCGCGTTGGGATTGGAACCGGCGTCCCGTTCAGCTCTCGCCTCACTGATACGACGGGCGAGCATGTCGGCGAGACGGTAGCCGTCCGGCGCCATCTCAGGGAACAGGGTCGTGCGGATGATGCCGTTCTTCGGTAGCTCGATGGTCTGCTTGCCGTTGACTTCGATGACCTTCCGCAGGACGGCGATCGTGCGTCTTGTCGAATCCACGTCGTCGGCCGAAAGCGCGAGCATTTCGCCGCGTCGGATACCTGAGTAGGCCGCGACGTACGGCATCAACTCACGCCACCAGAGGCATAGCCTCTTCTGCTGTGTGGCCAAGGCGAGTGCCGACACATCCTGATGGCGCGGTAGCGAGGCCATGTCGATGAAGTCGGAGCTCTCTCCGCAGATCCGCGCTCTCGGAGTGGGGCGAGGACGATCGCCGGCCTGCCAGTGGACGACAGTCGGCAATGGCTCAGTGAGGAACCCCACGCTGCTGCCGACCTTGATCAGCCCTGAGATGAACGTTCGCATCCGGGCGCCCGTAGTCGCGGTATTTGCGCGGTTGACGATTTGCTGCATATGCCACGTCTCGATGGCTCGGCACGGCACCTCGCCGATCACCTCGCGCGCCTTCCTTCCGAATCGCTCCTGATCTGCTCGATAGGAGCTCGACCACTGCCTGTCAGTCGGTAACCGGTCGGGAGAGAGGTAGTAAGCGATGAGGTCGGCGCCTGACGCTGCCTCGAACCGGGTGAGGTCGGGGAGACCCGCGAGCCGGCGCTTGACCGGATCGAGCTTGCGCGCCAGCCCGTCCTCGTCGACGGCCTGGCGATACTTGCGCCTACCGTCGCGATCGTAATAGGCGGCGCGCCACGGGTCGTCGTCGTGCACCGGAGGATAGATGGTGATGCCATCGAGGGTCTTAATGATCCCGCTGCTGCTCCGGATGCCGCTCACTGTGCGCCTCCCGCCGACAACGTCGAGCACTTCTGGACGCGTCGGAGCGCGCCGACGGTCCAGGACGACTTCTTGGGCAAGGCCGTCAGGACCTGCTGCGGAGTATTCATGCGAGGGACGGTCCGCAGCCACCCCCGGTCCTGCAACAGGCACATGATCTGACGAACCGCCGTCGCTCCGTGACTGTCGCGGCAGCCAGAACGATTGCAGCCTTGTGCCCATGTCCGGATGCCTTTCGGTCGTGCATTCGCGTGCAAAGAGCGACGTCGTAGCCGCGTCGAATCGATTATGCACAGCTGTTCATGGTTCGCTGATCTTCGCGCCGATTCAGTCGAGTCGTGTCATCTGCCGACGATCCACCCGACCCGCGACTGCTTGCGCTCGGCCTGCGCATCCGGACGCTTCGTGAGGCGCGGCAGTTGAGTTTGGAGGAACTCGCCCACCTCAGCGACATGAGTTTTCGCGGACTGATCTATATCGAGCATGGACGTCGCAATGCGGGCGTGCTGACCCTCCTAAAGATCGCCGAAGGATTGCGTGTGTCGCCCAAGGACCTGTTCGATGGTGAAGCTCACGAATGCCAGAACGAGGGCGGGTCCGCGTAGCGAATCGTCGGTCTCCCCGATGAGGGCTGCGCGGTCCAGTGCTTCCTGCCAGCCCGTATCCGTGGACACAGGAGGGGTGTCTGACATGACCGCCAGCACCACCATGAACACCGCCGTGCTGGACGGCGCGCCCGTGGCTGTTCAGGTGCCCGCTGGGTCGTGATTGACGCGGTCCAGGCCCGCCAGGTACGCACGGCCGAGATGATCGTCGAGGACGTGCCCCCATGGCCGACGCGGTCGGCGACGTCAAGGGGGTCGCGAAGGCACACGACGTGCGGGTGGCGCTGCGGCGGCTCAGCCCGGACCGCCGGCCGCGCTGTTCGAGATGTTCTACCGCGACCTCGCGGCGCGGCAGGCCGCCGACGTACTCGGGGTGCCCGAGGGGACGGTCAAGTCCCAGTGCATTACGCGTTGCACGCCTTTCGGGAGGCGGAGCCGTTGCTGAGTGCGGAGGCCTTGGCGGCGGCCTGATAAAGCCATCGCCAGCGCCGGGCGGCAAGCTAAGATTGGCTATGGACGAATGCTCCGAGGAATTCATTCCCGCCGAACTTGCCGACGTGACAGACCGGCCCTTTGAGCCGTATGTCCACGATCAACAGAATGCCGAAGTACTGGCTTTGGTGCTCGACAGTGCGCATGCGACGAGCACCCTGCGATGGAATGTCGTCGACGACATTCGGCGAGAGGGGGCAGACGCTGGTCTGGATCCGGAAGGTCCGGAGATCAGAGAGCTGGTACTCGCGATGGCTTACGGTCTTCGGTTGTCGGCCAGGGGCGAGCCGTCGGGCTGCGCTCTGGGCCCGTTGTCGGGATCGGGGGCGAACGCCTATCCGCCTGCCGTGCCGGACGTGGACGATGAGGTCGTCTCGCTCTGGCGTGACCTTGCCGAGAAGGTGCAGCATCCGGGCGCCAAGGCCCGTCTCAACGACCTGCTGTTCCTGCGGCGCGACGGCAACCCGTATATCCGGGCCACGACAGCGATCGACGCGTACTTGGCCGACGTCGATGTCACCGCCGAAGCAGATCTGACCCAAGCCCAGGGTCTTGTGCGTGCATGGGACCTTACTCGTAGCGTCGGTGACCTGGCTCGCGAGGCCAAGGTGCGGAGCGCGATGTTGAGCGCGGCTGAGAACACCATGAAGGGCGAGTCGAAGTGGCCCGGTGTCGTGCTGCCGCTTATCGGAGCGCTGTCCACCAAGCCGAAGGAATCCAAGAAGGCCTCGCGCGGTGGCCCGGCCGGTGCAGGAGATGACGCACGTATCGATGCCCTGTTGGAGGAGGCATGGCGGGCTTATGAAGAGGGCTGGCTTCGGTCTGAACTTGCCGACTATTTGCGTAGGCGTGCACAGACGCCGGATGAGACGCAAGCTGCCAATCGGCGTGAGGCCCAGGCGTATATTGATGAAGCACTGTCCCGTCCAGGCCTTGTCCGGCTTTCTATCCTTGAGTCCGCAGTGCGGGTCGCGCGCGACTATGGGCTGACAGATTTGGTCGAACGGGCGACCGCTCTCATGCAGGCGATCCCCAAGGCAGACCTGGGTCTCGTGGTCATGTCCACGTCCGTGTCGATCCCTCCTGACTACATCGAGCGGTGGCTTGCGCCGTTCACCAACTACTCGGATTGGCGCTTCGGGCTTGAGTACTTCCTGAGCACAGACTGCCCTTCTGGTGATCTTGCGACGTTGAAGAGTCAGACCGAGCAAATCGCCAAGACCACCGGCTTTTTGTTGGCGATCTCTAGCATGAAGTTGAACGCCGACGGTCTTCCCCGATGGACCTCGACGCCGGATGACGGGGGATATGCGGATCGGCTTTCCGAGACGGCGAACCACTATGCGATGAATCGAGGCCGGCTTCTCGCGACGGGCCTCGTTCGCATGGCGGAACGATACGGGGTGCCGAGTGAGTCTGAACTCATGGTGACGCTTTCGCGTCGTGGCGCGGCTGATTCGACGATCGCGGCAAGCGTCGCGAGGGCATTTATCCATTTCTGGAACGAAGATTACGAAGCCTGCGTTCATGTCGCGGCGGCAAGATTCGAATCCGTGGCACGGCTTCTACTCCGAGAGCTCGACGAAGGCATCTATCGAACGCAGGCTGCGGACACGCCGGGCGGATACCCGGGATTATACGCTCTCCTGAAGAAGCTGGATGAGCTGGCCCTCGACGAGTCGTGGGCCTACTTCCTCCGCTGGTTGTTGGCCGCGCCCGAAGGCCCCAACCTTCGGAACGAGATCGCTCACGGGTTCGTGACCAGGATCGGTCCCGGGTACGCGGCGCTGATCCTTCGTGCATTGACTCTGTTGTCCACGGTTGTCGCGCCGCAGCCGCAGGAGTGGGCGGAAGAGAAGGACGGTATTCATCCGCTGGTGACGAGCATCGCCGATCCAGCGGCACCGCGGAGCCGCGAGGATTTGCTAAAACTGCTCGGAAAGCCGGTGCCGGTTGCGGCGGTCTGGCCGGCGCGACCAGGTGTCGTAGGGCGCCTCGCCCGAGGAGGCGCGACGGCGACTCGCGTGGCGGCTGTGGCTCTGGCAGCGCTCTCCCGCCGGCTGGAGGGCGGAGGCTGAGCGCTAATAGGACATTGATCCCTGATCCGTGCAGGCGCGGTACCGGGCGACCGAAGCGGTCCGGTACCGCGCGTAGGTCAGGACTCGCCACGAGACCCTGTAGACGTAGTCCCACGCAATCTCCAGTGCCTGGCTGCTGCGGACAGGAAGTTCTCGGCGTCGAATTTCTCCCGGCGCCTCAGCGTGCGTGAGAAATTCAGAGCTCCGCTCTCAGCATTCGGAAGCCGGGATGAGGTCGTGGACATGAATCCGCCCTGCTGCCAGCGCGTCCTGGGCGATCCGGCCGATGTGTTCATGATGGGTGAACACGATGACCTGAAACCGGTCCGCCATCTCATCGAGCAGGCTCAGACCGGCGCCGGTGCGTCCATCGTCGAACGTCATCAACACGTCGTCCAGCAGTAGCGGCATGGCGCGGCCTTCGTCGGCGTAGCGGTCGAGTGACGCTAGGCGCAGCGCCAAGTAGAGCTGGTCGCGCGTGCCCTCGCTCATGTCCTCCACGTCTACGAGCGGTCCGGACCCGCGACGGGCTCGTAGCACGGCCTTGCCGTCCACGTCAGTGTCGTCGACCAGTTCGGGATACTCGTCGTGAGTGATCCGGGCGAAGATGTGCTGGGCTCTGCGCAGGACTGGGGCCTGATTCTCTTGGCGGTAGGTCTCGATGCTTTTTAGGAGGATCTGCTCGGCGAGGCGCAGTCGCAGGTAGTCGTGGGCGTGGTGCACGATGCCAGAGCGCTGCTCTTCCACGGCATCTGCTGCGATCGCCGCGGCGTCGGAGCCGTTCATCTGTTCCAATGTGTTCTTACAACGCGCGAGTTCGGCAGCCCTCGTGCCGAGATCGCCTTCCAGCTGAAGGATCCGCGCATCGAGATCGGCGATGAGAGCCGTGAGCTCGTCGGGATCGTGGTCTGATACTTCCTGCTCGAGTTGAGCGATGCCGACGCCGGCCCCTGCGAGGGAGTTCTCAACGGCTTTGAGCTGCTTATCGAGGTCCCGGATCGCGTCCGTGCGTTCGATCGCTTCCACTAGCTCATGCTCATGGTGCATCGAGTCCTCAGCGAGCACCGCGGCGACGTTCTGGTCCGCCTCGGCACGGTTGTTCCGCGCGCTTTCCAGCTTGCCGCGCAGCGTGGCGAGCCGATCCGTCAGCCGGGTGATCTGGTCCTGCGACGCGCTCTGGCGGTCGAGGTAATCCTTGAGGCTTCGCACCACGGCGTATCGGCGGTCTGGTGTGGTGAGGGGCGGCTGGCCGGCGTCTGCGAGGGCTTGGTCGAGTCTTGAAGTGAATGCAGAGACTTGGATGTCGGCTTCGTCGGCCTGCTCCTGGAAGCGAAGTGCGTCTGCGTGGAGGCGAGCTATCTCGTCGAGCTCGCTGAGAGACGCGGCCACCTGGGCTGGGGTGCCGGTGAGCTGGTTGTCGGCGAGCAGCCGCTTCCATTTCTCGTCCCAGTCCGCGAGTTCGGTTTCCAGCCTCGTGACCTCTGACTGCGCGTCGGTGAGTTCGTTGCGGAGGTTCTCTGCGGCCGCGGTGATCCTGGACCGCTTCTTTGCCGTCTCGGCGAGAGTCGCATGAAAGGCGCTGGCTGCTTCGATCAGTTCGTCGAGGGACGCTGACTCCGGAGGGACGGCAAAGCCAGCGTCCGCAAGCGCCTCACGCAAGCGCGTCGCATGGGCGTTGGCAGCGGCACGATCAGAGTCGAGAGTTAGAAGCAGGGCGTCACGTTCATCGATCTGCTCGCGCAGTATCTGTAAGGCTGCGAGTAGATCGGTAGCCGCTTCGACTGCGGGAGCGGGTAGATCGCTGGGAGTCCAGAGCTCGTTCCATCCCGTCTCAAGGGCCTGTCTGTCCTCGACCGCGACCTCGTGTTCCTTCTGCACCTCGGAGAGAAGGTGTTCGGTCTTTTCGACCGCCTCTTCGAGCTGCGAGCGCTCGGCCATCCGCTGAGCGTCGCGGCGCATCCGGTCGACGGTCTCATCACTGGCTGCCACAGCCGTCTCGTATTCGCTGACTGGCAGCGGAGCAGTACTCGCCGACGGAGGATCGACGAGCCCGGAGTGTAGTTGTCCCCAGAGCTCCTGCCTGTGTGCACGACTGGCCGCGAGATCTGTCTCGCTTGGAGGCGGATCCTGGCGTAGGAAGTTTTCTAGATCGCGGCGGTGCCCGGTGAGCTCGGTGGTGCGAAGCGCTACTCGCTCTCCACAGCGGGCCACAGCCTTGTCAGTGTCGTCGATGCGCTTCCTGTACGCTGCGATCTCCTCGACGCTGGGTACCGTCAGATCGCCGACATCTTCGGGCAGGGCGAACCGCGCATTGCGCTTGCGTGCCTTCGCAAGTTTCGCTTGTGCGGCCGTGTACTGCTTCTCCAAGGCCAGGATCTGGCCCGACAAAGATGAGGGTACGGCCTTGACGACGGCCGCCAGTGGCGCACGATCGACCAGTTTGGCGTCCGCCGGAAGCTTTGCCAACTCCGCGTCCAGGGCCCGGCCCCTGCTCTTCACCTGCTTACGCGCGGCACCCAGTTCGGTCGCCAGGACCGTCTGCTCGTTCATCAGCTCGCCTACCCGCGCACGCAAGGTCGGCGCTACTGTCTCGACCTCTGAATCACCGCTGACGCCGGCCCGCAGCTTTGCAAGCCTCGATGATGCCTGGCCGCGCAGTTCGTCGGCTGAACGCGCTGCCTTCAGCCCTGCCTTCTCCGCCTTCTCGACCCCATTGGCATCTGCATGAAGCACCGCAATCGTTTCGGCCACTGCCAGCACTGCGAGGTCCGGACTCTGTTCGCGGAGCTCGTCCTCGACCTCCCGAACATCGTCTACGAAGCCTTGGAGTATGGTCTCGGCCTCTTTCCGCTCCGAGCGCAACGTGTCGTACCGATAGCCGACGTCCCCCGCGACCAGCGGTCCCGCAGCCAGCAGCTGAGCGCGCTCCTCTAGCAACTGCCTGCGCTGCTCCATCCCCGCGTAGGCCTGTCTGATGCGGGTCAGCCGCGACTGTTCGGTACGGGCCCGCTTCAGATCCTCGCTGATCCCCTCGTACTGCTTCGTCGCATCATCGACGGCGCGTTCTGACTCCCGGTAGGTTTCAGGCCGCAGGATCTGTTCGTCCAGCTCCCGGCGCGCTTGCGACAGGGACCCGTCGGGGCCGATGGCGGCGTTGAGGACGGGAATCCTGCCACGCGGTACGTATAGCTGGCTGTGCTCCTCCCTCAGACGAGCCAGCAACGTCGTCAGCTGAGCGCTCGACCGGCTCTCAAACAACGCCTTGGCCAGATCGCCCTTGCCCGCGAGCAGCGCGGCTCCGCCGGTGCGCAGCTCCTCGTGGTCGATCGCGAACACATCGGTGAAGTCGTCCTTCGTCACACCGGCCAGGATCGACTGAAGTTCCCGGGGGTCGAGAACCTCGTCGCCGACGGTACGCAGAGGATCTTTGATCTTCTTCAGGCGCACGATCTCGAGCTCGCTGCCGTCACCGGCGCGGAGCAAAGCGCCGATCCGCAGATCCTGCATGCCATGCAGATAGCCGTAAGTCGTGCGAGCCGGTATGCCGTACAGGAGATCGGTGACGGCGTTGCGCATCGTCGACTTGCCGGCCTCGTTCGGGCCGACGACCAGGTGTACTCCCGGAGCGGAGAAGTCGAGGACGTGGTCGGTGAACCGTCCGTACTTCACCAGATCCAGGCGATCCAGCCTCATCGCGAGCCCTCCTGCAGCATCGAGACCAGCAGATCCGAGGCTTCGCTGAGCAGCTGTGCGCACCATTCGGCGCTACTGCTGTTTAGCCTGTCCTCGCCGCGCACATCACCGCTGAGTTTGCTCCACAGAGGGTCTCTCTCGACGAACCTGCGTACCGCGTCCTCGTCGGTGCCGAGCTCCTTCGCGGTGCGCAGCAGCCCTGCGATCATGTCGGTGACGTCATTTACACCATCACCGGCCCCCGCATCCAGCGGGCTCGTTCCAGGGCCCACCTTCTCAACCCATACCTCGCCGAGGTCCACCGCAATGGAGCGGACCTCGACCGTCAGACGCTCGCGCTCCCGCCACAGCTCGGCGTGTGCAGCCGAACGGCCCGTCACCGTCACCCGTGCCGCCACCAGCCGACCGTCACTCCGATCGCGTTCCGTGGCGAGTTGTGTGCGGACGAGCTCGCACACATCGTCGAGGTCATCGGCGGACGTCGCGTCGACACGGAGATGAGCCCACCGCACCACGTCGAGGTCACGGTGTTCCACGGCCACCGAGCCCTTGTCGGTCACGGTGACTAGGGTGCAGCCCTTGGGGCCGGTCTCGCGGATACTGCGTCCCTGGATGTTGCCGGGGAAGACGATATGCGGCTCCTCGAAGACCACCTCGCGAGTGTGGACGTGCCCGAGGGCCCAGTACCCATAGCCGCGAGACACGAGTTCCTCGACACTGCATGGCGCGTATTTGGTGTGGCCGGCCCGGCCAGTGAGAGCAGTGTGCAGTAGACCCACGTTGAACATGCCGGGCATTGCCCGGGGATAGTCGGCGGCCAGGTTCTCCATCACGTCACGGCGCGCGTAGCCCTGCCCGTGTACCACCAGCCCCACATCGGGGTCTTCAATGCTCTGGCTCTGGTGGGTATCGAACTTATGTACGTTATTCGGGAGGCGAAGGTTCTTGGTGATTTGGCTTTGAGCGTCGTGGTTTCCGGAGACCAAATAGACCTGGATCCCTGCATCCCCAAGTATTCCTAGCTGGCGTTGAAAGAACAATCCCGTGTCATAGCCGCGCCAGTCGCCGTCGTACACGTCGCCCGCGAGCAGCACCGCGTCCACTTGCTCGTCCAGGGCAAGTGCGACCAGGTTCTCTGTCGCCCGGCGCGAGGCCGCGCGGATCATGTCAACTGGCGCGTCCGGATACTTCTCCAGGCCGTGCAACGGGCTGTCTATATGCAGGTCTGCGGCGTGGAGCAGCTTCAACGGTGGGACCCCCAAGCGGTTCAGCACACTGATTCAGTGGGAAAGAGGTCTCACCATAGCTGAACGCTGAAACGTGCCGCAGGGAAACGGGCGATTGGACCTGCGATCGCGAATCGCATTCTATATCCATCAACTGAACACATATCCCTGATCGAGGTCTACCGCTCGTCGGAATCCGGCTCGAGGCCAGGCCAGGAACTCGATCTCGGGGAAGGCGGGGGACGGCTGTTCGAGAGGTGGTTGTCGCGCCCGCGGATGCGGTCGAAGTACGCCTCACGTAGGTCCGTACGGGAGCGCCGACCGGATCGGGCCGATCGTGCCCGTCAGCTGCTACACCGAACTCGGCGGGAAGCCGATCGCGGTGCTGGCCTCGGGCGCCAGCGACTGGAAGTCAGTGCACGAATTGTGCCCTGCGTCCAGCCACAGCTCCGCGTGTCAGCCGCGCAGATGCGACCTCAGCTCGGCCGGTCGGGTCGTCGCCTATGTCGTCCAGCTGTGAGCACATCAATAGGAAGGGCCGATCCAGCCCGCCGGCCAGGACCGGGCCGTACATCGAGCCGTCGAGGTGGCTCTCGGCCCGGATCCGGCAGTTGTCGAGCATTGCCTGTGCGGCGGTGGCGCCCATGGAGTCAGCGCTACCGCCCGACGAGTGCGCGGGACGCAGTCTCCAGTACCTCTGGATCGCGCAAGAACGCGAGTGTGTCGAGATCGGCACTGAAGATTGTCATGACCGCAATCCCGGATGCTTGGCGAAACAGCGCGTCGGCAACCGCTGTGAAGGGCTGCTGTCGCAAATCGTTAAGAACTATCTCTTCGAGAAGGATATCTTGGCGCTCGATGGCGATACGCCACTCACGCATGAGCCTCACTGTGTCTCGTACAGCGCGAGCACGGCCTTGAACCAAGACTCCGCGGTTGAGGCCAAGAGTCTTGATCGTTGCTTCACCACGAGACGTCAGACCGATGTAGTCGCCCGTGGCAAGGGTTAAATGGAGGTGATCGGCGGGATCCTCGGTCGTCGGGTCGATCAGGAGGGGTGAACCGTCTTCCGCGAGCGGGAATCGGTTTCCCTTGTGACTGCTGTTGCATGCCGAGCATGACAAGAGGTGGTTCAACCAGTCGAACGTGTGCAGCGGCCACAAGCTCTTCGGCCTGTAGTGGTCGATGTCGGTGCCGTAATTCTCGCCGCAGTACATACAGCGGGCAATCCCGGGGGCCATGCGCTCGAGCGCAGGCCGCACGTGGGGAGTGAGCACGGTAGAGCGAACGTTGGTGTCCTTCCAGAGCCGTTTTGCCATATGGATCTGCGACACAGCCTGCTCGATCTTTGATGTCTGGTCGGCCAGCATGGCCGCCGCAGTGTCTGGAAGGCGAGGCCGCACGATTCGGATCACGAATCCGCCTGTGAACGCTCGTACAGGCGCGCGGCGACTTCCTCGACTCGGGCGCTCGGTGAACTGGTCAACAGGATGGTGAGTTCGCGGTGGCGTTCGATCTGCTCCGCACTGGCCCGACCTGTGACGACCTCTCTTTCGAGGGCGACGAGTTCGGCTCTAACCGCGTCAGCCTGTTCGGAGTAGGGGGTGTCCAACCCGAACAGATCGGATAGCACTACGTCCTCGCCGGACCCGAAGACGATGCGGTCGTACAGCTCCGGCGCGACGATCTCGGCTCCGCGGCGCTCGTCGGGACCCGGCAGGCGGATCAATCCGCCTGGGTCGGCAGCTTGGCAGATGTAGGGACTGTGGGTGGTGACGATGAACTGGATCGCCGGGAAGTGTGTTTTGAGCCACCCGCCGATTCGCTTCTGCCACGACACGTGGAGATGAGCGTCTACCTCGTCGATGAGGATGATGCCCGGTTGCCGGATAACCGGCTTGCCGCCGGAGTCATCGATGATGATTTCCCCGTAGACGGCCCACAGTTGCTTGAGGATGTCCACGACGAGCGCGGCCACCGATCGATAGCCGTCGCTCATCTCGCGCAGGGGAAAACGGCTTCCCCCGTGCTCGATCCACAGCCCGTCGGAGTCGACGTCCATAATCTGGTAGTCGTCCGGCAGAAGGCCGTCACCGAGGATCGCCAGAGCCGCAGTCCGCAGCTCCAGCGCGCCCTCTCGCTTCTCCAAGGTGCGCAGATGTTGGTCAATCAGCCAGCTGACGCCTTCAGCAAGGGATGCATCTTCGAAGAACAGACCCGCGAGTCGAGCGACCTTGTCATCACTTTGCATGAGGCGCTGAACGTCGGCTGCGCCCCCCATCAGCCGGCGGAATGGTCCATACCCGGCACAGAACCAGCCCGCTGGGAGATCGATCCAGGGGCCGAGCTGGTTCCTCTCGCTGGATTCTGGATCGACGGCCGTGAGAGCGAGCTGCCGCCTTCGAACCTGCTTACCGCTGCGGTCTGCAATCGGCTGTGTCCACATCCATGCTAGTCCTGTGAGAAGCGGATCGGTCTGCTCCGAGTAATACGTCTGAAGGTCCGGCAGCGAGTGCGTTCCGAACAAGTCGACGGCCGGATCGGGCACCAGCTCGACCGTGGCAGTACCACCGGATGTCCTGTGGCTGACCCAGTCCTCGAAGTCGGGGATCAGACGTGACGCGGCAGTCGGTCCGGCTATCGCGAGAGCGATGGCACGGAGCAGCGTTGTCTTGCCCGATCCATTCCGCCCAGCCAAGACCGTCCAGCCGGCGTAGGAGCGGTCGGGACGCGTCAGATCCAAGTCCACCCGGCGGTCGCCGTGAAACCCTCGGATGTTCTTCAGTGTCACGCGCTTGAGGTACATGTCCTGGCCTGTCTTGTGGTCGAAGCTTGATCGTTGGGTCGAAGCTAGCCGATCAAGCCTCTCGATCCCGGCAGATACCAACGTGGTCACAGCCTACGTAGGAATCACTCCGGGCTTGGAGCCTGGTCGAGCGTTTGGTGCGCAAGGTCTCCGACGTCGATGGCCCGGCCTTGGAGACTGGTGTACTGCACGCTCGGCGGCCGGTTGGGAACCGTCTCGTCGATCGGTTGGCTGGTGGCGTCCCCATGTCTCACGAGTGTTTGCCTGTGTACCGTGTGGCAGCGTGGCAGGTACATGGCTTACCGAATTGTCCGATCAACCGGTAGATTTCCTCGCATGCCCGAACCCGACAACTCGGCTCAGTCGTCTGTCCAGGCCGCCGCGTTCGGACTTGACGCACTGGCGGTTGGCGACCGGTTCAAGCTCTTCAATTTCACTCGCCGGGGCGATCACTATCTGTGGATCTTGCGGGCCATGGACCGCCTGCGGGAAGTTCGAGTTCCCCAAGCCCATAGCGATGACGTCGCCCGTGCGCTTGTCGAACTTTCGGTCGACTATCCCGATGCTCCGCGAACCGTCGATAACCTCCGGGCCTGTCTCGACCAGCTCGCAGACGAGAACGAGGACCGAGTCTTACACCGGCTGGAGGATGCGGCCCGTACCGGTTCGCTCGCCGGCTATCGAAACCGGCAGTCGGTTTACCAGTTCTCCGACCTGGGGTACTCGGCATACCTAGCGGTCGAGGCGGTCTTGGGCGCCCGGTTCGAGGACGCGAACCTGTCCCGGCTCATTGTCTCGGACATCCTGCGCGACCTGAACGACCTCGCGAAGGCCAACCGCGAAGGCAACGGTCCCGAGGTCGCACGCCGTCTGCGTTCTCTCGACGCCGCAGTAGAGGACATGGCTCGGCGCTCGGCGCGATTCCACCTGGCGCTCGGCGAGATCATGCGTTCCTCGGACGCCAGCCCGGAGAAGTTCCTGGAGTTCAAGAGGGCGCTTCTTGTCCATATGAACGATTTCATGGCAGAGCTGGACCGGTACTTGCCGCGCCTGTCAGAGGCAGTGGCGGCTGTGGAGGCCACCGGGATCGCGACGCTGTTGAACCGAGCCGCGGAGGCCGACGACCGGCCGTTCATGCGTATCGACGCCCTGATCGAGGACTGGCGGCGGCGCTGGTTCGCGGCACGAGCGTGGTTCGCGCCGGACGAGGCCGGCAGGGTGCCGCGTACTGAACAGTTGCGGGAGGTCACCGGCACGGCGGTGTCCAGCGTGCTGGCTCTCTTGCGTCAGATCACCGAGACGCAGCGTCGAGGGGTGAACCGCGGTACCGAACTACGCCATCTGGCCGCATGGGTGTTTGATTGCCCCGACGATCAGGCAGCGCATGCCCTGATGGCGGCCGCGTTCAATGTGCGTTCGGCGCGGCACCTCGGCGGCGTCCATGAGGACGAGGAGCTGATCCCAGATGCCTCGACATGGTGGCAGGCACCCGGGGTCGAAGTCTCGGTGAGCTTGTTCCGCAAGGGTCGTGCCCCAAAGGCCAGCCCTCCACAGAAGGTCGCCGAGCGGAACGCTGTCCGCGCGGCCCTTCGCGAGAAGCAACGGGCCGATCGCGCCGCCGAGCGTGCGGCGACAGAACGCCTGGTGGCTGAAGGTCCGCACGACATTGCACTCGATGAGGAGCAGGTCGGCGTCCTCCTCAAGCTGCTGACCAGGGCGCTGGAGTCCCGGACGGTCGTCGCCGGACGCCTGGTCGGGTCCAGCTGCGCCACGGATGTCGCTGTGCTGCGGCTGTCGCCGTCGCCAACTGGCAGCACAGTGCGTACACCAACCGGGACCCTGTACTTGGCGGGCTTCCAGGTAGAGATCAAGCCGGCCCGCGATGGCCGAATCCTCGGCGCGAACGTTACGGAAGGCAGTGTCTGATGGCCGAGCACCTTGCCGCAGCAGGAGTCATTCCCAGCGACCTTGGATCCTTCCAGCATGCCGTACGCCTGGTGCTGACCAATGATCTGATCACTGCCGATCGGCCGCGGTCCGGAAGTCTGGACGTGGTGCTTCGGTGGGCCGACCGGATCTCCGTCGATATGCAGGAGCTGTTCGCCTATACCCTCATCGCGACCGCGCGCCAAGTACGGCTGGTTCGTCGAAACGACGTCCTGGACCCGACCCAGCACTTGATATTCACCAGCAGGTCCGGCCGTCAGTTCGACCGGCGGCGCCTGGCCTATCTGTGCCTGGTGCTCGCCGGCTTCCAGCGGTCGCGGATCGAGGTGTCACTCGTGGACATCGTCAAAGCAGTCACCCCATTGGCGAACGCTCAGCCCAGCCTCGGGTTCGAACCGACCATCACCGAACATCGCCGAGCCGTGGTGGACGTCCTGGACTGGTTGACCGATCGAGGGGCACTGCGGCTGTCGGACGGCTCACTGGACGCGTGGGCGGGCGGCGACCGCGAAGGCGACGCCCTGTACGACATCGATCACGATGTATGCGGTGCCTTGTTCCGGCCTCCCGCGGCACTGCAGCATGTGGCCAGCGCGGCGCAGCTCATGGAAGGTGCCGACGGGCCGAACAAGAGCGCCCGGCGGGAAGCCGCCACACGGCGCGCCCGCAGACTCTTGATCGAACAACCTGTCGTTTACTTCGAACGATGCGAATCAGCTGTGGCCGCCGCGCTGCGGTCACCAGATCTGGCGGAGAACCTGGCACGCTTGACCGGTCTGGTGGTCGAGCGTCGAGCCGAAGGCGTCATGCTCGCAGACCCGTCAGGACGCTTCACGGATCGGATCTTCCCGCTGAAGGGCGGCGCGGTGAATCGGACCGCCGGCCTTATTCTGGGCGCGATCGCCAACCTGCTCGAAGACCCCAATGAGGCCCGAAGGCTGCCACGTCTGCCGGTCCCGACCCTCACCGAGGAGACGGCCGACCTAGTCACCCGCATCGACTCCGCACGTCCGCTGCGCGACGACGACCGACCGGGCCGGCCGCAGGCATCAGTTACGGACGCGGAGCCGAATCAGCTAGGCCTGAACGCGCCTTTCCTGTCGACCGCGCAGGTGGCCACCATCGTCGACGAGCTGTACGTCGAGTTCGGCGCATCGTCGTTTACAGCGATCTGGCAGGGCGACCCCACCGGACTCGCTCGGGCTGCCACCAGATTCCTCGCAGACCTGGGACTCGTCCACGAAATCCCCGGTGGACTCCTCGTACTGCCCGCAGCCGCCCGCTACCGAAACATTCAAGGAGTTCTCCCTCAGCCCGCCCCTGACGGATTGTTCCCCCTGGACTTCACCGAGAACAAGGACGGAACCGACGGATGACCGCCGCTATCGCGACCGAAACCGGCCAGACCGGGCCACGACTCAAACCCACCCGCGCAGGGATCATCAACCTCTGGGACTACCTCGACGAAGAGTTCGTGTTCGCAGACGGTCGGCTGGTGCTGCGCGGGCATAACGGCTCGGGCAAGACCAAGGCCTTGGAGGTGCTGTTCCCGTTCGTTCTGGACGGGAGCCTGGACGCCAAGCGACTGGACCCATTCAGCGGCCAGAACCGGACCATGAAGTCCAACCTGCTGTACCGGGGACAGGACTCCGAGCACGGATACGTCTGGATGGAGTTCGCCCGAACCCTCGGCGGTGTGGCCGAGACCGTCACACTCGTGATCGGCCTGGTGCAGCACAAGGACAAAGACCGCCCGCAGACTTCCTTCTACGTCACCGACAAGCGGCTCGGCGTCGACTTCGGCTTACTCGGCGCAGACAGCCGTCCACTGACCCGCAAACAGCTCACCGGCCGACTTGGCCGCGCAAACCGTCTGGACAGCAAGGCGGAGTACCAGGACGCGGTCGACGCCCAACTCTTCGGCCTGGGCCGTGAGCGGTACAGCCAACTCCTCGACCTGCTGATCTCACTGCGCAGACCACTATTGGCCAAGGATCTGGATCCGGCGAAGGTCTCCGCGACACTCAGCGCCGGATTGAGCCCGGTCGACGAAGCACTGGTTGATCAGGCGGCGCGGGATTTCGACAATCTCAAAGCAGTCCAGGACGAATACGCCAAACTCGCAGCAGCGGACAAGGCGGTCGGGGAGTTCGTCGGGGAGTACCGAACCTACCTTCGCCGCTACGTGCGTCGGCAAGTCGACCTGACACGGGACCGCATGGCCAAGGCAGCTGCCGCCGTCGACACAGTCAGCGAGGCGACCACTGCGGAGCTGGCTGCTCGGAACGCCCAGGACACGGCGAAACTCGCGTCCGAAGAGGCCAAGAACCAGGTCATCGTGCTGGAAGGCCGCCTCGGTGCCCTGAAGGGGAAGTTCGAAGGCTACAAGGACCTGATTCGCGAGGCCGAGCAGTTGGCGAAGGAGGCAAAGCGGCTCGACATCGACGAGCAGCGGATCGGTCGCGCGCAACTGGACTTGGAGCAGTTGAGGCAGGAGGCCGAGGACGTCCAAGAGGCTGTCGACGAGGAACTTGACGCAGCAGAGCGGTTCGGCGCGGATCTGGCCGCCGCCGCACGCCGAGCATTCCCTGACACTGGCGACAGCATCGACGACGGCGATGACTTGGAACTGTCAGCAAAGGCGCTGATCGCAGCGAGAACCACCGAAGTCCGGGAAGTACGTACCCTCATCGCTGGCGTCGAGTCGGCCGGAAGAGTGCGGGAGACCGCCCAGGAGAACGCCGAGACCGCGCAGACAGAGGTTGAGCAAGCAGAGGCGCAACTCGCGGCAGCTGGCGTGGCCGCCGAGGCGGAACGAGACGCTGTGCGGGCCTTGCTGACTACCTGGGCTGCGGACTGGTCCGGCGACGACGAACACGTTGTCTTCGGCGCCGACGACAACTTGGTGCTCGCTGAGGCAGTCGCAGAGCTCGACATGACCGCGGGCAATCTGATCGCCGAGGCATACGACCGGCTCACGGGAGACCGTCGCACAGCCGCCGTGACATCAGTGGTCATTGCAAGCAACGCCGTCACGGCAATCGAGACGACGATCACGACGGTCACGGCCGAACGCGACGCGATCGCCGCCCAGCAAGACGAAGCTCCGGCCGCCAGCGACCTCCGCCTCGCTGAGCGCGCTGGCCGACCCGGAGCACCGCTATGGGAACTGGTCCGCTTCGCCGACCACGTCGACGACGACACCGCAGCCGGGATCGAAGGCGCCTTGTACGGAGCCGGGCTCCTCACGGCCTGGATCCACCCCGACGCCGCACTGACCGCACAAGCGTTGCTCGACCACGAGGCCGACGGCTACCTCACCGAAGGCACCTACCCCGGACCGGGCGTCCGGACCGCGCTCGACGTCCTCGTCCCCGAGGATCATCCGGTAGTCGCCACAGACCGGATCTCGTCCATCCTGGCGGGAATCGCCCTCGTGGACGAGATGAACGGCAGCGACTCACCCCGCCACACCGCCGTGACGGCACGAGGCGGATTCGCAGTCGGAACACTGACAGGGTCACGTCCCAAGGCCACCCCTGAGTTCATCGGGGCTACCAACCGCACCCGCCGCCGGGAACAGCGTCTGGCAGAGCTCATCGAGCAGCTGACGCAGCTCGACGAGCAACTCGCCACGGCGCGCAGCAAGCTGACTGCAGCGGAGGAGTTCGTTCGAGACTTCACACGAGCCCGTGACGCACTACCCACCACCAAGCGACTCACAGACCTGTTCTCCAAGGTCCAGACCGCTGCGTCACTGGTCACTGCCGCGAAGAACCAGCTCAGCAAGGCCGAACACCAGCTGAACAAGGCGATCTCGGCAGTCGCGACCGCCGAGCGCGAGCTGAGGCGAGCGGCGGCTCAGCGGTCGCTTCCGACCACCACCGAATTGCTCGACGCCGTGTCCCAGGCAGTCGAGGATGTGAGCGGTGCTGTGACCAAACTCGTCAGCGCCCGGACAAATGCTCGGACTCTCGAAGGCCAGCTCGCTGAACGCACTCAGCGAAATATCCGCCGCCAGCAGGAAATCGAGGGCGAACTGGAGGAACTCCAGATCGCGCGCTCCGAGCATCTGACCCAGACCGGCGAATACGAAGCACGCAGGGCAGTCGAAGGTGTCGGATTCGAACAGGTCCAGTCCGAGCTGGCGGACGTCGGTCAGCGGCTCACGGAGGCGAAGTCGAGGCGGAGAGAAGCGGAGGCATCGGCGCAGACCGCACATGACGAGTGCATCACTGCGGCGGCAACGCAGCAGCACGCCCGTTCGCAGGCCGGCGAGGCTTTTTCCGAGCTGATCGTGCGGCTATCTGAGTTCGAGGCTGCCGCGAACCCGGATTTACGACCGTTGCTGGGGGTCGCCGAGAACTCCTTGTGGCCGGCTTCGCCGACGGCGGATGAGCTCAGCAAGGCACTGCTTTCCCCACAGGCCGGCGGCTCGGAACCTACCGCAGGTCTCGATCGACTTCGCACAGTCCTTCAGAACGCCTGCATCGCTCTCCTGGACGCCTACCATTTGGCGCTACCCGGCGGCCGAGTCGGCGAGGCCGCGGTCGCCACTGCAGCAGAGCGCGTCTGGGAGTCGTTCCGTGATCTCGAACTCGCCCTGAAATCCGGCGAAGACGGCTACCAAGCCGAAATCAGCCCCCACGCACCATTCGCCGTCCACATCGACTCCGGCGACGGGCGCGCTCCCGTCGGCTCGGCCGCGAAGAAGATCGCCGAAGATCTGGAAGCACAGGCCGTGCTCCTGGAAGACCGCGAGCGTGCCGTGCTCGAAGACGCGCTGCTGACCGGTATCGCCCGCCAGATCCACGACCGAGTCCGCCGAGCCCGCGACCTCGTCCGGGCGATGGACGCCGACACCAAGTCCAAGCCGATGTCCTCCGGCACGAAAATCGGAATCGGCTGGTTGCGTTCGGAGAAGGCTGACGAACACCAGATCGCGGCCTCCGAAATCCTCAAATCAGACCCGCTCGGCCCCGACGACAACGTGCAGCTGAGGACTCTGATCCGCACGATGCTCCGCAACCACCTCGACCGGCACCCACGAGACACCTACCGGGAAGCGCTGGCGGTCGTGCTCGACTACCGGACCTGGTATAGCTTCCAACTCACACTGTTCCGGCCCGGCGGACCGAAGGACGGAGAGAAGCTGACCAGCAAAAAGCACTCCGAAATGTCCGGAGGCGAGAAGTCGGCCGCGATCCATCTGCCGCTGTTCGCCGCAGCCAACGCGTTATACACCTCCAGCCACAGGCCGAGCCCCCGCATGATCGCCCTGGACGAGGCATTCAGCGGCATCGACGGCAACTTCACCCCCGAACTGCTCGAATTGACGGTGAAGTTCGACCTCGACCTGTTCATGACCGGACACGACCTGTGGGTCAGCGACGCGGCCGTGCCGATGGCCTCGCATTACGACATGCACCACGACGAGGCCTCACACACAGTCTCCTCGCTCATGCTGATCTGGGACGGCCAACAGATCATCGACGCCGGCGCCGGCTTCGCCGGCAACCACGAGCTCGAAGCCGAGATCCTCGGCTTCCGGCCCACCCGGCATGTCCAGCCCGATTCAGGCGGGGACGGCCTCGCGTTCGACGACAGCACCGACGCGGACGATGACGAGGACGGAGACGACGAGTCGTGACGGGCCTGGACCGCTACCACAATCCGGAATATCGACGCTTGTGGAAGGCGGCGCGAGGCTCACTGGAGCGGTCCGGGGGAGTGCTCACCGGCTCAGTGAGCATCGTCAGCCCGAGCGAGGACGAACGAGCAGCCGTGATCGGACTGACCAGGAGCCATCGGAGCGCGAATTCAGCACGGGTCACAGTCCGCATGACCGAACTCGATGAGGCGGTGCGACGCACTACGAGATTGAGCCTGGCCGAAGCGCTCACCATCTTGGGCGGGCCGCTTCGGAACAAGCCCGCCGAACGCGACACCGACCTCGCGGCCCGCGAGGCAGTTCTCGCGAAGATGCGATCCAGCCCGCTACACGATCAGCACGAGTGGTTCAGCCAATGGGCGGCGGAACTGGAGTCAGGGGGTGCACTCGCCAAAGCCATCCGCCAAAACGGTACGCACCGGATTCTTGACGCAGTGCGCGTGCTCGAACACATCGAGGAGCGCGCTGGCACCGCGACAATCGTGCTGCTTCCCGAACTGGCGGACAAGATTACGTCAGACACTAAGGCGCTGAACCGCGGAACACCGACCGCGACGCTTGTGCTGAAGGCCTTGGCCAGACGAGCCCAACTACCCCTACCCACAGACGCCGAGGGCATCAGAGAACTGTGGGAGTCGGCCGACGTCGTCGTTGACGACCTGGCCAGTCGAGTGCTGGTGCTCAATCTCCCAGCGGCCGGACCTGGTCTGGGGGAGTGGCTGACGGGAGCGGCAGCATACGGCACTCCATTTCAGGTGACGTTGAACCAGCTGTCTCGGCACCTGGTCCGGACCGACGTCGTGGAAGTCTTCGTGTGCGAGAACCCCGCAGTGCTCCGCCGAGCGTCTGAGGCACTAGGCCCAAAGTCGAGGCCGCTGATCTGCACCGAGGGTCGACCGTCCGCCGCGTTCCACCGCCTTGCGCAGATTATCCGCGATGGCGGTGGACGGCTTCGGTACCACGGTGACTTCGACTGGCCAGGTGTGTCCATCGCACGGCAAGTGATCGAACGACATCAAGCGGCGGCCTGGCATTTCGGTGCGTCGGACTACCGCATGGCTGTCGATGGAGGAGAACGGCTTCCGCTGAAGGGCGCAGCCCAACCAACGCCTTGGGACGACCGGTTGTCCCTGGCTATGCAGAGTCTCGGATGTGCGGTGTACGAGGAGTCGGTCTCTGACGTACTGCTTCGGGATCTCTGAGCTTGCAGGCGCGTCGGTTGCGGCGCGGATTCGGGCCCTGAGACGAAACCCTAATTGTTTCCGATTTCAGGTGAAACATGTCGATCTCGGCCGTTCTCCACGCCGATGAGAAATGCGGAACGGTCGGCGTGAGTGTGACGGCGTGACAGTGGGATCAGGGACCATATGGTGTCCAGCCCTTCAGATGGGGTTCAAGATCCTTCGGACTGGGCTCGGGGATGTCCGGCATGTGCAATGGCCCCGCCAGCGGGTCCAATTCGTCGGCGTAGGCTACGAGCCACGCCAGCCACTCCTCGGCCACGACGCGATCGGACCCGGACGACATGTTCGTCACGACGTCCTGTGCATGGCTGAGGAATTCTCGAATCTCCTGCGACTTCCGCCAGTCGGCGATCTGCTGGTGGAGAGCCTTGACCTTGTAGGACTCCTGGTAGGCAACTCGTGCCTGGGACATCGCGGCTTCCCACCGCCGACGCTTGAGAACGGTGGCCTCCTCATCGGCTTTCCGCTTCGCCTCAGCTGCCGTCGATCGGAGCCTCATCTCCTGCAGGATCTGCGGCAGAGCGTCTTCGAGCACCGCCGCCTTGTTGTCCGACCACTCCGTTCCCCAGTGCGACTGCCCGCCGGTCAGGCGGATCGACAGACGCGTAGACGGCACGTGGTCGTAGCGGGGGATCCTCCTTCCCCAGCCTTTTGCGGCATCCGCGAGTTCGCGAGCGGTGGGATCATGCTCGACCCGATCATTCTGCTGGGAGATGGCGACGCCGATGGTGACTTCCGGCGTCTGAACTGTGAACTGGTCGATGAGCTGGAGGCGACCCTGTTTGTAACGCGGTTTGTCGTCGGGGGCGAGTCTCGCCTTGTAGCCGTGACGTTCAGACCCCGCAACGAGAGCCTGCAGCAAGTGCAGTGCCCGGGAGAGGACTGGCTTGGTTAGGGGCAGCGTGCGCTTCCTGTCGCGGAAGGCCGCCCCTATGGGATGTGGATTCGTTAGACGCTCCGGAACCACGATCGGCGCGAGGACTTCGGTGCGCCAGACGGGGATGTCTTTCAGGGTGATCTCGGTGTCGCGTCCGACCGTGATCCAGCCGTGGGAAATGTACTTGCCGTCGGGAAGTAGTTTGGACCGGGCCGCAGACGCGATGCGCGCAGACCAGCTCGGGGCACCCCGTCCGTATTCCTGGCGGACCACAATGCGACCGTCGGCCGCGAGGAGTTCTGTGATCAGGAGGTCACCCTGGTTCGGCGACGGAGCCGCCCGAACCTTCGGTTTGGCGGGCGACGACTGGACCAGAGCCGTCGTCTCAACCGGAGCATCCAGGCGCTGATCCGGTGCCGGCTTCTCCACGGACCGGGCTGCGGTAGTGGTCTTGCGAACTCCCGTTGCTGCCGGAGCCGGTGGATAGTCTCCATGTTCCAGGTAGTGTCGGCCGTCGTCGGTAAGTTCTGCGGTCCAGATTCCCTGCCGTCGGGACACCTTCGCCAGGCGGCGACTCTGCAGCGCCTGCGCGCTCAGTTTGTAGCCGGTGCCGGGCTGCTCCCCGTCGGGGCAGCCCTGGCTGATCCATCGCAAGATCTTTGATTGCTGGTCGTTGAGCGGCCTGCGGGTCATCGGGCATCCCTTCCCTCAACTGACGTGGCCGGAGTCCGAAGGTCAGACGTTATGACGTGACCATGTGAATGTCCGTGCAGATCTGAGCACGCTAGTTGAAGCTAGATGACCCGATCGAGCGCAACTACCAACCAGGTGCGGAGCGCCGAGCGTGTTCCGAAGATTATCCGGTCTCAGCCGGAGCCTTCACAGAAGGGAAGGTGGGTACGACAATGCGCGCATGTCTAGTGAGTCGCAGCAACCCACTTCGCGCACCATAACGATTGCGTCGGCGCGGCGAGGTGATTCTGCTGAGGTAGACGCCGCCGTGCTGATCGGCAACGCGGCGCGCGACACCCTGGGACATCTTCCGTTTGCCGCCTACAGGGAGGCTGCGCACAACGGCTGTCTGCTTCTGGCGCGAGATGGCGGAGAGATCGTCGGTTACGCGCTCTACGGCCTTACACGCGACCATGTGCGACTGACCCACCTGTGCGTCAGGCCCGATTACCGTGGGCTCGGCATCGGCCGCAGACTTGTCGAACGTATTGTTGACGAACGGGCCGACTACCCGGGGATCAAGGCGAGTTGCCGCCATAGCTATGGCCTGGGTGAAATGTGGGTGAGCTTGGGCTTCAGCCAGATCGGCGAACGGCTTGGTCGAAGTGACGATGGGCATATTCTGGTGATTTGGTGGCGGGACCATGGGCACCCGAACCTGCTAAGCCGCCAAGAGGAGCTTGTGCTCGTGCGCGCCGCGGTGGACTTGAACGTGGTGCGGGCTCTGGCCGGCCCACAGCGTCAGGACACCCTCGATGTTCAGGCCCTATTGGACGACCAGAGCGTCGACAGGCTGGAGTTGATTCGCACCCCTGCCCTAAACGCAGAGATCGACACCATTGAGAGCACGCTGCGAGCGCAGTGCACCAAAAGCATTCGCAACATGGCGGCTGTGCGGAGCAAAACAGCCGCTGTTGGCGAGGCCAGGGCTGCGATCATCGCGGCAATCCCTCAGGCGTCCCCTGGGTACCCGCTGACGAGGCAGGACGAGTTCGACCTTCGGCACGCGTGTGACGCGATCGCTGCCGGATTGAATGTGCTCATCACCAGCGATCGTCGGATGATCAGGACGTTGGGCGCAGCGTGCGAGCGCCTGTACGGTTTGCGGATCATGCTCCCCGTTGACGTCATCACGCATCTCGATGAGTTGGTTCGGGCGGAGGCTTATCGCCCGGCCGGGCTACTCGGCACGGCGTGGAACTCCCGCTTGCTTGGCGCCGGCGATGCGGCTCGGGCTATGCACCTAGTGGGAGATGGTGAGAGGCCCAAGGCGTTCCAGGACTTAATAAAATCGCTGGCACGCGACCAGCACGAGCGGATCGGCATCGTTGACGCAGCTGGCCACATGGCGGCCGCGTACTGCGCCTACGCGTGCGGCGACGAGTTGGTTGTCCCATTAGCGCGCGTAGCCCCTGTGCGGCTCAGCGAGACTCTGGCGCGTCAGATAATCTTCCTTCTCCGCCAGATGGCAAGAGGGAATGCTGTCTCGACGATTCGGCTGGCCGACGCCCACGCAAGCCGTTCGCTCCGGTTGGCGGCTCTCGAAGATGGATTCCAGCCGGTCGATGGAGGGCTGGTTGCCCACTCTCTCAACGTTTGTGGAACCGCAGAGGAACTCAGCCGTCGAGCAATCCTTGCGGCGCGTTACGCAGGTCTGAGTGAGCCGCCATTGCTACGATCAGCCATGCCATCAGTCGCCGCTGCCGAGATCGAGCGTGTTTGGTGGCCGGCCAAGGTCGTCGACAGCGCGCTGACCTCGTATCTCATCCCTATAAAGCAGATCTTTTCGAACGACTTGCTTGGGGTTCCAGAGACGCTCGACGGCCGTGACGATCAGTTGGGCCTGAGCCGGGAGCATGTCTACTACCGAAGCCCTCGTGGACCGCGACCGGCAGCACCGTCTCGTTTGCTGTGGTACATGAGCGCTGGCGGGCAGACCCGTTCGCAGAGCCCAGGCGTGATTGCCTGTTCGCAGCTTGACGCTGTCGTGACTGGCGTACCTCAAGAGCTGCACAGTAGGTTTCGGCACCTGGGCGTGTGGAACGAACAACAAGTCGTCGCAGCGGCCCATGAAGGACAGGTGCAAGCGCTGGTGTTCACGAACACGGAGATCCTGCCGCAACCCGTGGGGCTTCGAGAGCTGCGCGAACTCTCAAAGCGGTACGGGGAGCAGGCAACTCCGCAGGGACCGGTACGGATCTCGGCTGAGTATTTCGGCGCCATCTACCTGGCAGGCCAGAGCCAATCGTGACTGATCGTGTGCTCCTCTTGTCTTTGCGTCCTCGCTTCGCAGAAGCGATTCTCGAGGGCTCCAAAACGGTGGAGCTTAGGCGACGACCTATTGCCGCCGGTGCCGGCACAAGAGTTGTTCTGTACTCGTCAGCGCCGACGATGGCGATCGTTGGCACGGCACGGCTGCGAACTGTTGACGTCGCTGCTCCTGAGACGGCGTGGAAGCGGCATCGCGCCCGGTTGGGTCTGACAAAGGAAGAGTTTGACGGGTACCTCGACGGCGCCGATCAGGCATACCTCCTGCACCTGACCGCCATCTGCGAACTCGATGAGCCACTGCACCTCTATCACTTGCGGGAGAGCGGGGTCTTTCAGCCTCCGCAGAGTTTTCGATACGTGGCGGCTGACGATCCACTACCGCTTCGCGAGCTAGCGGCGCAATAACTGTCCGGCTTGTGCGCGAGGGGGGTCGGCCCTTCTCGGCAGTCAGCCCAGCCGCGTCCCCGCCGACCCCTGCGCTGGCAACCTCTGATACTCGTCCTCCCGCGCCCTGTGACTTCCTGTTTTGGGGAGGGCCGCGTCCAAATTGCGACCGTCCCTGCAATACGCTTAGGAGGACGCGGCGTCGGCCGAGCGCTTACCGCAGCAGCGCCCGAAAGCGCCAACACGGCAACTGCCAGCCTTATGGGGGGCTTTGCCGCCTGACCAGCAGGTTCTCGGGCGAGGCATGTCTATCACGTAGCGCGGCCTCAAAGAGTGGTCGGCGGGCCGCTATCGGGCAGTCGCTAATTCCGCCATGCCAGCAGCGTCTGAGTGGCACGATCAGCCCATGCTCATTACCCCGAGGCCGGGCGCCCACCGAAGCAGCATTAGCGAGGCCCTTCAGCGGGCTCGCTTAGACGCGTCCAACCTGCGGGGTGCGAGTCCTTCCTCGGCTTACCAGCGGCTCCTGAAGTACTTGGAGTGGGTCACTGACGCCACTCGACTCCTTCAGGACAAGATCAGCCGGAACGACGTCGACGACCTCATCCTGACCCGCCGCTACTACGCGCTCCTCGAGTCCTGCGGCATGCTGGCCGGAACCGACCAGCAGGGCCTCGTCTACGGGCTGGTCGACCAGGAACTCGCCGATCGCGTCGATGCTCTCGACGCGGCAATGAAGACCTTGAACGAGTACGCAGGGCGCTGGGGCGACCCGAAGTGGCTTGTCGTCGCCGACTCCAGCTTCTACCTCAGCAGCCCCGAGCGCTTCGCAGACACCAGCTTTCACCGTGTCATGGGTCTGCACGTCGAGGAGGAGATCCACCTGCTGTTCCCGATAGTGGTGGTCGACGAGCTTGACCGGCTCAAGGAAACTGGCGGCACTCATCCCCGATGGCGCGCCGGCCACACCCTGGGACGCCTGGATGAGGCGATCACTTCAGGAGTCACCGGCATCCTGCACCGTTCGGCGCCAGGCGAGGGCCAGTCAATCGTCGGACAGGTCACCGTCGAGATCGTCCTAGACCAGCCGGGGCACACCCGTCAGCCCATCGCCGATGACGAGATCATCGAACGCGCCGCCACGATCCGGGCGATCGCGGGCCGCGAAGTGCGTCTTCTGACATGCGACACCAGCCAGGCCACCCGTGGCCGCATGGCCGGACTGAAGGTCAAAAAAGTTCCTAGCCAAGCGGGAACCGGCGAAGAGCCACCCCGGCGAGGCAACGGGGGTGACCAGCCTCGTGGCACCGGTCTGCGCGCGCAGCGGAAGAACCGCCAGGAAGCCGAGGCCGTCCAGGCGGAGAGCCGGGCTTCCTGACGTCGTGAGTGAATGACCAATCGGCTATCAGTTTTCTGCTAATCCGAGGGCTCGGCGCGGTTCGTACGTGACGCCGGTGGCGACGGACCTCCGGCCGCCCCGGCGAGTCGCATGGTCGGAAAAACCGGCCTTGGGGTGCCGGAACCGGAGGATACTCATCCTTCATGAGTTCGACGAGTAAGAAGGCGCCCCGGAAGCCGAGGCGGGTCAAGGTGTGTCTGTTCTATGGCTCCCGCGGCCCGCTGACCGAGGAACACGTCTTCGGCGACTGGCTGAAGAAGCTCGGCTATGGCGGGAGCGGAATCCGCGAGTATGTTGACGGTGCCGCGCCGGAGATCCAGGTGGGCGGCCCGTTCAGCAAGACGCTGAAGATCCTCTGCGGGCCCTGCAACAACGTGTGGACGAGCGGCATGGAGGATGCCGCCAAGCCGCTGTTGATCAACATGTTCAGTGGGAAGCAGACTGAGCTGGACGAGGCGGCCCAGCGCGACCTGGCGCGGTGGGCGTTCAAGACCGCCGCCATTTTGGCCCATGTCACCCGCCGCCAGGAGCAGCTCCCGGTCGAGCACTGCCGGGCGTTCCATCGCAGCGACGAACCGCCGCCCGGGGTCTTCATCCGGATCGGCGCGGCATCGGTGAGCACCGGCCAGCATGGCCAGCAGATCGGAGAGTCCCGCTTCCTGCAGTTGCCGATGGTCATGACGGCCGGCAGCAAGCGGTTCAGCATCCCGGCCTATTCCGCGCGCTTCCGGCTGTTCACCGTCGTCTTCGACGTCTTCGGCTCGTCCGTCAGCGACAAGGTCGCCACGGACCTTGGCTTCGCTCCGGGCGACCTTCAGGTCCAGGCCGACGTGGGTGACGATTTGGGGCGCGTACTCGTGCAGATCTGGCCGCCGAAGAACCCCACCGTGTGGTGGCCCCCGGTCAACAGCCTCGACGTCGTGGGCGGGATCGATGGCTTGGCGCAGGTCGAGCAGTTCCAGTCAATTCCGGTGATCCTGCCGCCGCCGGCGGGAGTCCCCCCAGTTTCATGACGGGGCGTGATCGCCTCGCTTCAGAGCCCTGCGTCAGCGGGCCGAATCCAGCCCGTGGGCCCCTTACTCGGTGTAGGTGCCAGCGAGGAGATCTGCAACTTCGTGGGTGAGTAGAACGCCGTAGCGCTGATCGTTGGGGCCGGTGACGATTGCGAAGTTGGCAGAGATATCGCCAGCGACGGGGTTGGGTTGCCCGGCGAGGAACCCGCATCGCAGCGTGATGGTCTGTCCGGCGAACGCTTTGGCGTTGGCGTCGTCGGAGATGGCCAGCACGCCCTCGACGTAGCCGGTCTCGAGCCGGTGCTCAGGCCCGTGCCATTGCCCGTCCCGGTCACGGAACGCGTAGGCAACGAGGAAGGGCCGGCCGGCCTGCAAACCCCAGTCCTTGACGTTCCTGGTGCTCCAGACCTTGCCCATGGCCAGGTCCGCTTCGGGGACGGGGAAATCGGCCTTGGCGATCAGTTGCTGGACTCGTTGACGACTGACGTCGAACAGCTTGCCGATCTCGGCAGCCCCCATCAGCGGATTCTTAATAGCCATGATCACTATCATACCTAGTTACCTGACTATAGGCAAGTGACTAGTGGTCGCTGACCAGAACTGCAGGGCCAGCCGCCTTGACGGCATCGCGGTGCGCGACCACTTGGTTGGTGACGAAACGGTCATACGCCGCATTTAGGGCGCCGTTCCAAGAGCAAGCGTGCGGTGATGAATGGCAAATGCCAGCGAAGAAACTGCCCCTGACCTGTGGTGATAGTTCTTCGCCCCATGGCGGTGTAGCCCTACCAGGCCAACACAGATTTAACACAGCAGCCTCGAAAACGGGCCCGCAACACCGTTACCGCACCGCCCAACGCAATGATGTGACACGATCTGACACGGTGGCCGTCACGAGGGTGGCGTCCTTCCAGCGCAGCTCAGGGAAGGTATTCGGTGCTCAAGTGCGGTTGACGTCGACCAGCCAGGTCCACGCCGACCATTATGACCAGAACTGGGAACAGTACGAGCAGTACTGGACCTCCGTCACCACCCGCACTCGCGGCCTGATCGTGGACGACACGACCGGCCGCGTGGCGGCGTGGTGTCTGCCGAAGTTCTTTAATCACGGCCAGCACGGCACGTTCGACTACGCGCCGACGCTGCCCGACGAGCCCTTCGAGGTCTACGACAAGGTTGACGGGTCCCTGGGCATCGTCTTTCACTACGACGGTGCGTGGCACGCGGCGTCGAAGGGTTCGTTCATCTCCGATCAGGCTGCCTGGGCTCAGCGCTACCTCGCCAAGGCGGACACCTCGGCGCTGGATCCGTCGGTGACCTACCTCGCCGAGATCGTCTATCCGGAGAACCGCATCGTCGTGAACTACGGCGATCGCCGGGACCTGGTCCTGCTCGCGGCGTTCCGGGCCGACGGCTCGGAGTTGGCGCTGCGCGATGCGGCGCCGGCGTGGGAGGGCATCGGCTCGGTCGTGCGTACCTACGACTGGACCGACACCTTCGGTGTGCTGGCTGCGCTCGCTGAGAAGAACCAGCATCTCGACGGCGCCGATGCCACCGGCACTGATGCCGAGGGCTGGGTCATCCGCTTCGCCTCGGGCGTGCGCACCAAGACCAAGCTCACCGGCTATGTCTCGCTGCACTACCGGCTGACCAGTGTCGGCCCGCGCCAGCTGTGGCGCGCGCTGGCGGTGCAGCTGTACCCGGAGGCGACCGATGTGCAGATCGCGCAGGCTGTCGGGGTGCAGACCAACGAGGTCGTCGGCATGCGCCGGGTTCCCGGTGGACCGCTGGCGCCGCTGCTGGCGGACGTGCCCGACGAGTACGACGCCTGGGTGCGCGGCGTGTGCGACGAGCTGACGGCGCGCGCCGCGGAACTCACCGCGAGCATCGAGGCGGCGCACAGCTCGCTGGCGCATCTGGCCGGCGACCGGGGCGCTTACGCGAGGGCGGCGAAGGGCTTCGACGGGTTCGTGCGCGCCGGGATGTTCCTGCTGCTGGACGGACGGCCGATCGCCATGCACGTGTGGCGCGCGGTGAAGCCGGAGGCGACCGAGGCGTTCCGGGACGATGACGAGGGCTGAACCCTGAGCCCTGAGAACTGAGCCCTGAGCCCTGAGCCCTGAGCCCGAGAACCGAGAATTGAGAACCGAGGACACATGGAAGACCACTCCATCGACGACGCGTTCCCGGACGCCGGACCCGAGACGGTGCCCACCGGTCCCGGCGTGCGGGCCGCCAAGCCGGTGGTCCATGTGATGCGCGGGCTGCCGGCGTCGGGGAAGTCGACGCTGGCGCGGCGGATGATGGCGGAGTCCGAGGGCCGGATGCGGCGTGTCAGCCTGGACGAGCTGCGCCGGATGATGGACGACAACGACGGCTCCAAGCGCCTGGGCCGCCGGTACGAGGAGACGGTGCTGGCGGTGCAGGACGCGGTGGTGCTCGCCGCGGTCGAGGGTGGGTTCGACGTCGTCGTGGACAACACCCACCTGGTCTCGCGGATCCCGAAGCGGCTGAAGAACCTGCTCGGCGGCCGGGCGGCGTTTCAGGTGCACGACCTGACGGACGTGGACGTCGAGGAGTGCGTCAAGCGCGACGCGCAGCGCCCGAACCCGGTGGGGGAGGAGCACATCCGGGCCATGGCGCTGCGGCTGGCCTCGACGAAGTCCTCGGGCTGGAAGCTGACCGCCGCCGACCTGAACGCCGTCGCGCCGGTCTCGGCCTACGTGCCGGACCCGGCGCTGCCGGCGGCCGTGCTGTGCGACATCGACGGCACGCTGGCCGACAACAGGAACCGCGGGCCGTACGACTGGCAGAAGGTCGAGACCGACGAGCTGATCGCCGCGACCGCCGACGCCCTGGTCGCGTTCGCCGCACGCGGGGACCGCGTCGTCCTGCTGTCCGGGCGCGGCGAGGACGTGCGCGCCGGGACCGAGCGCTGGCTGGCGAAGCACGGCGTGGCGTACGACGAGCTGTGGATGCGCAAGGCCGGCGACACGCGGGCGGACGACATCGTCAAGGGCGAGCTGTTCGACGCGCACGTCCGGCACCGGTTCGCGGTCCGGGTGGTGCTCGACGACCGGTCGCGGGTCGTCGCGCTGTGGCGGCGGATGGGGTTGACCTGCTGGCAGGTGGATTACGGGGACTTCTGAGCAGCACATTAACCCAGCAGCGCGCGCACCTCAGCGGCGACCCGCGCCACGTCCACTGGCACCGTGGTATCCACTTCCAGCACCCGCCCGATCCCGACCGGTCCGCTGAAATCCGCCTCCCAGCGCTCCGGCGTCAGCGTCAGACCCGGATGCACCGCGTGGCGCTCGCCGGCCACGCCGCGCTCGCGGAACCGCTGGATGACCACGTCCCGTGGCGCCGAGCAGTGGACCTCGACGAGCGTTCCGCCCTCGCTCAGCGCGCGCAGCGAGGCGTTCTGCCCCTCGTGACCGGTCCAGAAGTTGGCTTCCAGCACGCACTCCGGCGCGTCGGCCGCCAGGACCCACAGCATTTCCATCGCCGCCGCGCCGAGCCGCTGCGACCATGCCAGGTCTACCGGGCCGTTCTCGGTCAGGACGTCGTGCATGCGCTCCTTGATGGTGTCCTTCGCGAACAGCGGCATGTTCAGAGCACGGGCCAGCGGTCGCGCGATCGTCGTCTTTCCGGCGCCCGGTGCGCCGCCGATTCTGCATCAAACACAGCTCATCACGATCGTGCGACGCAGGTGACGCAAGGGTTCCGCTTCGTCCACCGTCACAGGAAGGTCTTACCCTCGCCGCGGTACGTCGGGACGGAGCGGATCACCTCGTCGCCCGAGATCAGGTGCAGCGTGTCGAAGCGCTCGCACAGCTCGCCGGCCTTGGTGTGCCGGAACCACACCCGGTCGCCGACGCGCAGGCTCGCCGCGACCTTGCCCAGCAGCGGCGTCTGGACCTCGCCGGCGGCCTCGTTCGGGTCGTAGGACAGCCCCGGCGGCAGGTAGGGCTGCGGGAGCCGATCCTTGCCCGCCGCGCCGGAGGCCGGGTAGCCGCCGCCGAGCGCGGTCGCGGTCTCAGGTCCCGGGCGGCGCACCACCGGCAGCGCGAACAGCGCCGCGGGGCGGCCGCGGAAGGAGCGGTAGGAGTCGAACAGCCAGGGCTGGTAAAGGCCGGAGCCGGCGGCGATCTCGGTGACCGCCTCCTCGGCGGTGGTGCGCTCGATGCTGCCGGTGCCGCCGCCGTTGACGAACTCCAGCGGCGCCAGCTCGCGGACCGCCGCGACGATCGCGCCGCGCCGGGCCGCCAGCTCGCGCGCCGAGCGGCTCTGCATCGCGCGGATCGCCGCGCCGCGCAGCGGGCGTCCGGGGGGCGCGTCGCCGACGCCGGCGATCTGCGACTCGTAGGCCATCAGCCCGACCAGCTTGAACTGCTCGCGCCGCAGCACCTCCCGGGCCATCGCCGCGACCTGCGCCGGAGTGTGCAGCGGGGAGCGGCGCGCGCCGATGCGGATCCGGCCGGCGGCGGTGTGGAAGGCGGCGTCGATGTCGATGCAGACCCGGATCGGCGCGGACTGCCCGCCGGGCGTGCCGGCCACCGCCTTCTCGATCAGGTCCAGGTGGTCGGTGCTGTCGATCATGACCGTGACGGCGGCCAGCGCGGTGGCGTCGGCGGCCAGCTCGGCGTAGGCGGCGCGGTCGGCCGAGGGGTAGGCCACGACGATGTCGTCGAAGCCCTCCGCCGCCAGCCACAGCGCCTCCGGCAGCGTGAAGCCCAGGATGCCCTGGTAGCCCGGCAGGCTCAGCACTTCCTCCAGCAGCGCCCGGCAGCGCACCGACTTGCTGGCCACGCGGATCGCCTTGCCCGCGGCGCGCCGGGTCAGGTCCTGGGCGTTGGCGTGGAACGCGTCGAGGTCGACGGCGGCGAACGGCGGCTCGAAGGCGGCGGTCGCGGTGTCGAGGCGGCGGCGGTCCGCTGCGGGTCCGGGCGGGGAGGCGGGCATGAGATCAGCGTCGCACACGCGAGCGGCGGCGCGGTAGGTGGCGGCGGCGGTTTGGTACCGGTGAGTAGGAAGAGTTCGGGTTACGCCGGCGGCGGACCGGCCGCTAGTGTTCTGGGGTTCGAGAGTGAAGAGGGGTGTTGGGTGGACGCGGAGCGGCATGCCTGAGCGCTACTGGATCGGCGCGGCGGTGAGCGTCGCGGTCGGGGCGGCGGTGGCGGCGACCGCGGTACTGGCCACGTCCGCGTCGGCGAAAGGCGTCCAGCCCGCGGTGGTCTCGCCCGCGCGGCAGGCCGATGAGGCGGTGCGCGCGCTGTGGCGCACGAAGCCGGTCGAGCAGGTGTTCCCGGCGACCGTGACGCTCGGGAGCCAATACGTGCGCCTGGGCATCGCCGATCCCGCGGCCTGCGCCGTGCTGCCGGCGGACTTCCTTCTCGAACTGGCCTCGGAGGCTCCGGGCACATCGTGTGTCAAGGTTCTGCGCGCCACGTACACCGACATCACGCAGACCGTCTTCGCCACGGTCGGCGTCGTGGTCATCGGCGGCGAGGCCTCCGCGCGGGACAAGGTCTGGCGGCAGTGGACGCCCGACGAGGCCGCCAAGCAGCCGGACACGATGCCGGACGTGGTCCCCTTTCCCCGTACGGTGGCCGCCGGCCTCACGGACACCCAGCGCGTGGCGTGGGACTCCCAGGCTTCCAACGACGGCTCGTACCTCATCTATGTGGTGACGGCGTTCGGCGACGGCCGCGCCGGTTCCACGGACACGGACCTGCGGACCGGGCTCGGCAAGGATCTGGTCGCCGATTCGCCGCCGGTGCAGGCGGCGTCCGGGCTGTCCCAGATTTTCGCCAACGAGTTCACCAATACGGGGAAGGGCTAGTGAGGACCGCTCCGGAGCTCGGGACGAGCAGGACTTCCACGCGCGTGCGCCGAGCCTCGGCCCTGGCGGTCGCCGCCTTGCTCCCGGTGCTGGTCGCGGCGCCGGCGGCGCGGGCCGACGAGGTGCGGTCGGCGCAGTGGCCGATCACGTTCCTGAACCTGCCGCAGGCCTGGAAGACCACCAAGGGCGCCGGCGTCACGGTCGCGGTGCTCGACACCGGCGTCGTGGGCTCGCGCGCGGACCTGACCGGGCAGGTCACGACCGGTCCGGACCTGGTCGGCGGGAGTGGGAAGCCGGGGGATCCGGACTGGGGCGTGCACGGGACCGGGATGGCTTCGGTGATCGCCGGGCACGGGCACGGTCCCGGCGGCAGCCAGGGCGTGATGGGCGTCGCGCCGGCGGCGAAGATCCTGTCGGTGCGGGTGATCCGGGACGACGAGAGCCCGGACACCGGGCTGCAGCAGGCCTCGCACACCCCGATCTCGCAGGGCATCCGCTACGCCGTCGACCACGGCGCGCAGGTCATAAGCATGTCCCTCGGCGGCACGGTGTCCGGCGCGGACAGCGACAGCACGAACGAGGCCGACGCGGTGCGCTACGCCATCGCGCACGGCGTGTCGGTGGTGGTGTCGGCGGGCAACTCCGGCGACAAGCCGTCGAAGGACGTCACGGAGTACCCGGCCGGCGAGCGCGGGGTCATCGGCGTGGCGGCGGTGGACCAGAACGGCAAGCGCGCCTTCTTCTCCTCGACCGGATGGGACGTGGCGGTCGCCGCACCCGGCGTCGCCATTCCGATGGCGCTGCCGGTCAACGACCTGGCGGGGGACACCTACGCCGACTTCGGTCCCGAGATCGGCGACGACATCCTGGTCGGCGCGGGGACGAGCCCGGCGTGCGCCTACGTCGCCGGGGTCGTGGCGCTGATCCGCTCGGAGAATCCGGCGCTGAGCCCGGAGCAGGTGGCGCAGATCGTGAAGGACACCGCGTCGCACCGCCCGGCGCAGGGACGGAACGACCAGCTCGGGAATGGGATCGTGGACCCGGTGGCGGCGCTGAAGGCGGCGGCGGGGGTGGCCGGGACGCCGCCCGCGCCGAAGGCGTCGCCGTATCAGGGGGCGAAGTACTTCGGCTTCGGGCCGGAGGTGGTGGCCGAGCAGCGGATCGGCGGGCTGAACGAGCGCCGGCGCGGGATGGTCGACGCCGCGGTGGCGGTGACCGGGTCGCTGGTACTCGGCGGGTGGTTCGTGGCGCGGGGACGTCGGCGCGCGCGGGCCGCGGCGTTGCTGGCGCCGGTCGTGATACCGGTGCCCCTGCCGATGCCGATCGGGTTCATGCCGCTCGGGCCGATGCCGATCGGTCCGATGCCGGTGCCCGGGCCCATGCCGCCGGTGTCGGTGACGGTGCCGAATCCGTTTTTGGCCGGGGTCCCGGCCGAGATCCCGGCACCCGTGCCCGAGCAGCCGCGCGTCTGGGCTCCCACTAAAGTCGAGCCCATGACCGACTTCGCAGGACGCACGCTGGCTCCCTCCGCCTTCACCAACGACGACGGAGGCGCCGACCCTGCGCTGCTGGCCGTCCTGGAGGCGCACGGCCGGAGCGAAGCGGCGGTCGAGCACGCGTACGGGTACCTGCTCAACGCGCGCGTCCTGGCGCCGATCGTCGCGGTGCTCGGCGAGGCCGAGGAAGTGACCGACGACCAGGGCCGCACCCTGCGCCGCGACAAGAACAGCGACATGGCGCTGGTGACGCTGGTCGCGCCGGACGGCACGCGCGCGCTGCCGGTGTTCACCTCGGTGCGCGCGCTCGTCGAGTGGAACCCGGAGGCGCGGCCGATGCCGGTGGCGTTCCCGCGGGCCTGTGCGGCGGCGCTGGCCGAGGGGGCGGAGATCGTGTTGGTGGACCTGGCGCGGCCGTCGTTCCTGGAGGTCGAGCCGGCTGCCGTGCGCGCCTTCGCCGCGCTGCTGGAGAAGACCGAGGCCGAGGCGAGGACCGAGACCGAGACCGAGACCGAGACCGGCGACAATGCCGGCGAGGCCGCCGACGAGGCGACCGCGAGCTGAGGCGGAGGCGGACGGCATGCGCAAGGTCGTCGTGTACGAATTGACATCCCTCGACGGAGTCGCCGAGGACCCGGACGACTTCATCGCCAACTGGGACGAGGCGATGGAGGCCAACCTCGCCGACGTCATCGGCTCCCAGGACGCCGTCATCCTCGGCCGCCGCAGCTACAGCGCATGGGCGCGGTTCTGGCCGAAGAGCGACATCGAACCGTTCGCGAGCTTCATCAACGGGGTCGCCAAGCACGTCGCGACCTCGACACCCCTCGACGCCGACTGGCAGAACGCGACGGTCCTCCAGGACGGCGGCCTGGTCCCAGCCGTGCGCGCGCTCAAAGCGCAGAGCGGCGGCGACATCGGCGTCCACGCCAGCCTCTCGGTCGCCCGGGAGCTGCTCGCCGCCGGCGCGGTCGACGAGCTCCGGCTCGTGATCGCCCCCCGCATCGCCGGCGGCGGACGACGCCTGCTCGACGGCCTGCCGGGGATCGCGCTGGAGACGCTCGAGACCGAGGTCTCGCCGACGGGTTCTCTGCTCGTCCGCTACCGCGTGCTGCCGACCAGCTGACCGTCGACAAGCGACTTCTGGTGCACTCGAAGGGATTCGAACCCTTATGCCCGTCGCCGGGCCCCGGCTTCTCAGACCGGGCTGTCAACCAGTTGCAGCACGAGTGCTCGCGGGTGCTCCCGGCGGGATTCGAACCCGCACTGACGGCGTTCTGAACGCCGCGCCTCTACCGATTGGGCTACGGAAGCAGGTCTTTGCTGCTGCTTCCGGGCTCGCGGCGCCACGAGAAAAGGCCGCCCGCCCGGAGGTTCCCCTTCCGGCGGGCGGCCCTGGGACCGTCATGTGGTGACGGTCAGGCCGAGATCTCCTCCGGAAGGCGCATAAGGCACAGGTACCGGAGGACGCACAGTCGGGTCGCTGCGACGGTCATGTCCCTGCTCCTTCCGATCTCGGCTTCGGATCCGCTTGGTGAGTACAGATTGCCGCGCTCGCAGAGTTCGGACAACTGATTAATCCATCCCCAGCTCGCGCAGGATCTCCTTGGAGAATCGGTCGCCACTGGACAGCTCGAGCGCCGTCACGGCGAGGGCGGCCAGCGAGCGGACGATGCTGACCGGACGGGTCGCCACGTCCTCATACGTCCGCAGCGCGACCTCTATCTCGGTCTCGAAGTCGCGGTGCGCTCCGCCGATCATCAGCTCGCGCAGGCGGTCCAGCGTGGTCTGCATCAGCTGGTGGACGTCCGGATCCTCGCGCCAGGCGGCGGTCTCGCGCCGGAGCCGGGCCAGCACGATGCGGGTGTCGCCCCGCTCGGTCATCTCGGCGAGTCCGGAGCCCTCCGCCAGGGTGACGAGGGCGCCGACGTGGTCGTGGGCCTCGTCCCGGATGTAGGCGGGGATCTCCCACGGCGGAGCCGCCATCGCCGCCGCGGACATCGATTCGTAGCGTCCGAACAGGATGGCGTCCCGTCTGACCGGCTGGTTGCTCGTCCCCTTCACGCCGTGCAGGAAGGTCGCGACGATCGCGCCGATCTCGCGGACGCCGTCGATGCGCTGCCGGACGGCGCGCACCGTCGCGGCCGCCTCCCCGATGCCGCCGCGTTCGACGTCCTCGTCGAGTCGGCCGAGCATCGCCCACAAGGCGGCGTCGGCGTCCGTCGCGATCTGGTTGATCTCGGGCCCGGCGCGGCCGGCGAACGCCCGGCGCTGCTGCCGGCGCTGGATCCGGCGGAACAGCACGGAGATGATGAAACCGCTGGTGGTGAAGCCGGTCATGCCGGAGAGCAGGTTGACCCAGTAGGGGTGCCGGAAGAGCAGGTCCGGGCGTGCCATCTCCAGCGCGGAGCCGGCGGCGAAGGACACGATGGAGAACACCGCCAGGAGTACGATGATCGCACGGGGCAGGTCGTCCTCGGACACACGCCGAGTTTATGCGTTCTCTGATATACCGAACAGCCTACGCGCGGGCGTAGACCGCTCCGGTGAACTTCTCGCCCGGGCCCTGCCCCGGCTCGTCCGGGAACGGCGAGGCCTCGCGGAACGCCAGCTGCAGCGTGCGCAGGCCGTCGCGCAGCGGGCCCGCGTGCTGGGAGCCGATCTCGGGGGCGGCGGCGGTGATCAGGCCGGCCAGGGCGGTGATCAGCTTGCGGGCCTCGTCCAGGTCCAGGTCGGCCTCGCCGTTCTCGGCCAGGCCGAGCTTGACCGCCGCGGCGCTCATCAGGTGGACCGTCACGGTGCCGATGACCTCGACCGCGGGGACGTCCGCCAGGTCGCGGCGCTCGGCCGGGGCGTCCCGGCCGTCGGCCGCGGCGGCGGGAATGTCCTGGGGGTGGGCGGCGTTGTCGGTCACTGCGGCTCCTCGCGGGGGATCTTTCGATGTGCGGATCCAGCTTCCCACGGCGGCGGCGGTGGTCCTCGGGCGGTGACCCGTGGTCACGGCGGCCGGCCGGAAGCTGCTAGTATCGGTTCCACGACCGATCGGGCATGCTCGCGCGTGCCTCGATCCGCAAGCGGAGATTCCATCTCCCACCTGGTTCGCCTCCGGGCGGACGGGTCCCGGTCAAACAGCCTCACGCCAGAGGTGTGTGGGCGGCGTTCTTCGCCGCTCCGGCACGTCTCGGCGTCGGTCAGTTCCGGTGGTGGAGCCTCGCATGCGTGTCGTGCGGGGCTTTTGCGTTTTCGCGCAGGAGCCGCGCACCGAAGAAGAGGCGGGCATTGAGCCCAAAACGTAGGAGGCCCCATCAGCACTGAGCCCCGTATCAACGACCGGATCCGCGTTCCCGAAGTGCGGCTGGTCGGCCCCAACGGTGAGCAGGTCGGCATCGTGTCGATCCAGGACGCGCTCCGGCTGGCTCAGGAGCAGGATCTCGACCTGGTCGAGGTCGCGGCGACCGCACGGCCGCCGGTCGTCAAGGTCATGGACTACGGCAAGTACAAGTACGAGTCCGCCCTGAAGGCCCGTGAGGCGCGCAAGAACCAGGCGCACACGGTCATCAAGGAGATGAAGCTCCGCCCGAAGATCGACCCGCACGACTACGAGACCAAGAAGGGTCACGTGGTGCGGTTCCTGAAGGCCGGGGACAAGGTCAAGATCACCATCATGTTCCGCGGCCGCGAGCAGTCCCGGCCCGAACTCGGCCGGCGCCTGCTGAGCAAGCTCGCCGAGGACGTGGCCGAGCTCGGCTTCGTGGAGTTCGCGCCGAAGCAGGACGGCCGCAACATGATCATGGTCCTCGGCCCGCACAAGAAGAAGACCGAGGCCATGGCCGAGGCGCGGCTGGCCAAGGAGCAGCGCAAGGCCGGCGGTGTGGTCGGGGAGACCGAAACCGCCGACGCCGAGGCCCTGGACACCGAGGTGCTCGACACCGAGGCCCTGGACACCGAGGCCGAGACGACCGAGACCGCCGAGTCGGCGGAGTCGGCCGAGCAGACCGAAGGCCTTGTCGGTGCCGCCGCGGCGGCCGCCGACCAGACCGGCGAAGAGCAGTCCTGACCACGGTCAGGCCGGACCGGCCCCGGGACCTGAGCCCCCCGCGCTAGCTGCGGGGCGGCCGCCCCGGGGCGAGAGCGAGAGCGGATCCGTGTGGGTAGCACCCCACGGATCCGCCCCATGTGAAGGAGAAACGGCGCCATGCCGAAGCAGAAGACCCACAGCGGTTCCAAGAAGCGTTTCAAGGTGACCGGCTCGGGCAAGATCATGCGCGGCCAGGCCGGCATGCGCCACAACTTCGAGCGCAAGTCCTCGGAGTACACCCGGCAGCACACCGGCGAGGTCGAGGTGGCCAAGTCCGACGTCAAGCGCATCAAGCGGCTGCTCGGCCGCTGAGCCGCCCCGCGGCGCACAGCCCCCCGACCTAGTTACTGAGCAGGAGATAGAACAATGGCACGCGTCAAGCGGGCAGTGAACGCCCAGAAGAAGCGCCGGGTCGTCCTCGAGCAGGCCAGCGGCTACCGCGGCCAGCGCTCGCGCCTGTACCGCAAGGCGAAGGAGCAGGTCACCCACTCCCTCGTCTACGCCTACCGGGACCGCAAGGACCGCAAGGGCGACTTCCGCCGGCTGTGGATCCAGCGCATCAACGCCGCGGTCCGCGCCGAGGGGATGACCTACAACCGTTTCATCCAGGGCCTGCACCTGGCCAACGTCGAGGTCGACCGCAAGATGCTGGCCGAGCTGGCCGTCAACGACGCCGACGCGTTCCGCGCGCTGGTGGAGGTCGCCAAGAAGGCGCTGCCCTCCGACGTCAACGCGCCGAAGTCCGCCGCCGCGTAGTCCTGGCGGATCGAGCCCCACTTCGCCAGAACAGGCACGGTGAGCTATGAGCGAGGCGAGTCCTGAGCTGTCCAACCCGCGCGCACCCCGCGCGGTGGCGGCCCGGCGGCTCGCCTCGCGGCCGTTCCGGGCCAAGCAGCGGCTGTTCCTGGCCGAGGGCCCGCAGGCGGTGCGCGAGGCGGCGGACCTCGACGGCGTGCTCGTCGAGCTGTTCGCCACCGGCGAGGCCGCCGAGCGGTACGGCGAGATCCTCGCCGCCGCCGGCAAACAGGGCTCGAAGATCACGATCGCGACCCCGGAGCTGCTGGCTTCGTTGAGCGAGACGGTGACGCCGCAGGGTCTGATCGGCGTGTGCCGCTTCCTCGACGTCCCTTTGGAGTCCTTCCTGGCCGCGCGCGCCCCCAAGCTGGTCGCGCTGCTGGCCCATGTCCGCGACCCCGGAAACGCCGGAACGGTCATCCGCTGCGCGGACGCCGCGGGCGCGGATCTGGTGATCGTCACCTCCGAGTCGGTCGACGTCTACAACCCCAAGGCGGTGCGCGCCTCGGCCGGCAGCCTGTTCCACGTGCCGGTGGCCGTCGGCGTCAGCGCGCAGGAGGCCGTTGACATGCTGCGCGCGGCCGAGCTGCGGGTCCTGGCCGCCGACGGCGGCGGCGCGGCCGACCTCGACGACGAACTCGACGCCGGCCGGCTGGCGGCGCCCACATGCTGGATGTTCGGCAACGAGGCCTGGGGACTGCCCGAAGCGCTGCTGGCGCTGGCCGACGAGGCGGTCCGGGTGCCGATCCACGGCCGCGCCGAGAGCCTCAACCTGGCGACGGCGGCAGCAGTGTGCTTATATTCCTCTGCCCGGGCGCAACGCTGAGCGCGTCCTGCGCGAGTCCGCTCGGAGTCCGCAGGCGGTCAGGGTGGCGAATGGTTCGCCACCGTGGTCGGTGATCCGTCCGAGCGGAACGATGGGTCTGGCGGATCAACGGAAGGTGACGCCGAAGGCGCACAGCGCGACGAGTGGGCAGGTGAGGAGGATTCGTCAGGTGACCGTTTCGGTCGGGGCACGCGGGGCGCGATCCGGCATGCGGCTGTTCGCCGGCGCCCTCGACGGCCTGCTGGTCGCCGACGACCTGCCCGACGGCTTCGTCGCCGCCGACAGCGAGGGTCTGGTCCGGGTCTTCAACCGGGCCGCCGTGACGCTCACCGGCATCCCCGCCGACAGCGCCCTGGGCCGTCCGTTCGACGAGGTGTTACCGCTCCGCACGGTCGACGGCCGCGACTGGTGGGGTCTGACCGACCCCTATGGCGGCTTGAGCATACGGACCGGGCATCGCGAGGCGCAGCTGTTCCTGCCGGAAGACCCCGGGAAGGACGACCCCGAGGCCGGCACCGAACTGCTGGTCACCGCGCGCTACCAGCGCCGCGACGGCCGCTCGACCCCGGTCACCGGCCTGGTCGTGGCGCTGCGCGGCACGCAGGCCCGGCGCCGCCGGGAGCGCCGGCAGTCCGACCTGATCGCGACCGTCGCGCACGAGCTGCGCTCCCCGCTGACCAGCGTGAAGGGTTTCACCGCGACCCTGCTGGCGCGCTGGGACCGGTTCACCGACGACCAGAAGCGGATGATGCTCCAGACTGTCGACGCCGACGCCGACCGGGTCGTGCGCCTGATCGCCGAGCTGCTGGACGTGGCGCGCCTGGACTCCGGCCGGATGGAGCTGCACCGGATCCCGGTCGACCTGCGCGGACTGATCACCGATCAGGTGCGCGCGTGCGTGGCTCAGGGCGTGCCGGAGGAGACGTTCCGGATCCGGATCCCGCGCGGACTGCCGCCGGTGGCGGCTGACCCGGACAAACTGCGTCAAGTCCTGGCTAATCTTTTGGAAAACGCGGTGCGGCACGGCGGAGGTACTGTCACTATTGAGGCACGGGCTGAGGACGACCGGTTCCGCCCGGACAGTCTCCATACTGAAGGTGTGTCGAGCGTGGCGGTTGCGGTGAGCGATCAAGGTCCCGGGATCCCGGATGACCAGCTCACGCGCGTCTTCACCCGCTTCTGGCGGGGTGGCCGTCGTGGCGGGACCGGCCTCGGCCTGTCGATCGTCAAGGGTCTGGTGGAAGCGCACGGCGGCCTGGTGTCCGTCGGCAACGGCGCCGACGGCGGCGCTCGCTTCCGATTTACGTTGCCCGTCGCGTAGGGCGGCTCAGGCCTGACCCGACGCGCGGGCTTGTTCTGGCGCCCCCGCGTGGGCGCGATCTCTGTTTGTTCCGTGACCCCTTTAGACTCGGCTGGTGAACCCCGCCGAGCTCGCGGGGCCATTAATCCATGGAGAAAACAACAACATGTCGGCACCGAACAAGTCGTACGACCCGGTGGAAGTCGAGGCGGTGAAGCCCGACGAGGTCGCCCGCCACCGGGCCGACGCGCTGGCCGCGATCGCCGCCGCGGCGTCGCTGGACGCCCTGCACCAGGTGAAGATCGCCGTGGCCGGCGACCGCGCGCCGCTGGCGCTGGCCAACCGGGAGATCGGCGCGCTGCCGCCGGCCGCCCGGGCCGAAGTCGGCAAGCGCATCGGCGAGGCCCGCGGCGCGGTGAAGGCCGCGCTGGCCGCGCGCCAGGAGGCGCTGGAGACCGAGCGCGACGCGCGGGTCCTGGTCGAGGAGGCCGTGGACGTCACGCTGCCCTGGGACCGCGCCCCGCGCGGCGCCCGGCACCCGCTGACCACGATCCAGGAGCGGATCGCGGACATCTTCGTGGCCATGGGCTACCAGGTGGTGGACGGTCCCGAGGTCGAGGCCGAGTGGTACAACTTCGACGCGCTCAACTTCCCGCCGGACCACCCGGTGCGGGACTTGCAGGACACGTTCTTCGTCGCCGGCAAGGGCCAGGACCAGGACCAGGACACAGAGGGCGCGGTCAGCGGGCTGGTCCTGCGCACCCACACCTCGCCGGTCCAGGCGCGCACGCTTCTGGCGCAGGGCGCGCCGGTCTACGCCGTCTCGCCGGGCCGCACCTACCGCACCGACGAGCTGGACGCCACGCACACCCCCGTGTTCAGCCAGATCGAGGGTCTGGCTGTTGACGAGGGCCTGACGATGGGCGACCTGAAGGGCACGCTGGACCACTGGGCCACGGCGATGTTCGGCGACGGTGTGGTGACCCGGCTGCGTCCGCACTTCTTCCCGTTCACCGAGCCCTCGGCCGAGGTCGACCTGCAGTGCTTCGTCTGCAAGGGCGCCTCGGTGGGCGACCCGGAGAACCCGTGCCGCACCTGCGGCTCGGAGGGCTGGATCGAGTGGGGCGGCTGCGGGATGGTCAACCCGCGCGTGCTGATCGCGTGCGGCGTGGACCCCGAGCGCTACAGCGGGTTCGCCTTCGGGATGGGTCTTGAGCGGAGCCTGATGTTCCTGAACAACGTCCAGGACATGCGGGACATGATCGAGGGAGACGTGCGCTTCACGCTCCCGTTCGGGATGGAGATCTGATGCATGTCCCCTACTCCTGGCTGCAGGACTACCTCACGCTGCCGGACGGGACCACCGCCTTCGCGGTCGCGGACAAGCTGACCCGGACCGGCGGCGGCAAGCTGGAGACCATCGCGCGGGTCGGCGAGGGCCTGACCGGGCCGCTGGTCGTCGGCAAGGTCGCCGCGATCGAGGAGCTGACCGGCTTCAAGAAGCCGATCCGGCACTGCCAGGTCGTCGTCACCGCCGCCGCCGAGGGTCCGGGTTCGGCCGCCGACCCGCAGCTGATCGTCTGCGGCGCCCGCAACTTCGCGGTCGGCGACCACGTGGTCGTGGCGCTGCCCGGCGCGGTGCTGCCCGGCGACTTCCGCATCGCCGCGCGCAAGACCTATGGCCGCGACTCCAACGGCATGATCTGCTCGGCGCGCGAGCTGGGCATGGGCGAGGATCACGACGGCATCATCGTGCTGCCGGCCGAATCGCCGGTCGGCGTGGACGCGATCGCCTACCTCGGGCTGGACGACGAGGTCATCGAATTCGAGGTCACCCCCGACCGCGGTTACACGCTGTCCCTGCGCGGGATCGCGCGGGAGGCGGCGACCGGGTTCGACGTCCCGTTCCAGGACCCGGCGGCGATCGAGGTGCCCGCGCCCGGCCCGGCCGGGCACCCGGTGGTCGTGGAGGACCCGGTCGGCTGCGACGTGTTCGTGGCGCAAACCGTCACCGGCATCGACCCGCAGGCGCCGTCCCCGCTGTGGATGCAGCGGCGGCTGCAGATGTCGGGGATGCGGCCGATCTCGCTGATCGTCGACATCGCCAACTACGTGATGCTGGAGCTGGGCCAGCCGATCCACACCTACGACCGGCAGCGGCTGTCCGGGCCGATCGTGGTGCGGCGCGCGGCCGTCGGCGAGGTGCTGGAGACGCTCGACGGCGCCAAGCGCCGGCTGGAGCCCTCCGACCTGCTGATCGTCGACGACTCCGGGCCGATCGGGCTGGCCGGCGTGATGGGCGGGGCGTCCACCGAGATCCATGACGGCTCCACCGAGGTCGTCGTCGAGGCCGCGCACTTCGAGGCCACCTCGATCGCGCGGACCGCACGGCGGCACAAGCTGTTCTCCGAGGCCTCCAAACGCTTCGAGCGCGGCACCGACCCGCAGGCCGCGGCCGCCGCGGCGCAGCGCGTGGCCGACCTGCTCGTCGAGCTGGCCGGCGGCACGGCGCTCGAGGGCGGCGTGACGGTGGTCGGCGAGGCGAGGCGCCCGGCGCCGATCACGATCCCGTGGACGTACCCGGGCCGCGTCGCAGGGGTCGAGTACACCCGCGAGGAGACCGAGCACCGGCTGCGCCAGGTCGGCTGCGATCTGGCCGCCGCCGGCGACGACGGGCTCGTGGTCACCCCGCCGAGCTGGCGTCCGGACCTGCGCGACCCGAGCGACCTGGCCGAGGAGGTGATCCGGCTGGAGGGCTTCGACCGGCTGCCCTCCACGCTGCCCAAGGCCGCCGCCGGCACCGGCTACACGCATCAGCAGCGCATCCGCCGCCGGGTCGGCACCGCGCTGGCCTCGGCCGGCTACTCCGAGGTGATCGCCTATCCGTTCCTGGGGCAGGCCGATCTGGACGCGCTCGGGCTGCCCGAGAACGACCCGCGGCGCTCCACCGTCGTGCTGGCGAACCCGATCTCCGAGGAGCAGCCGTCGATGCGCACGACGCTGCTGCCCGGGCTGCTGGCGGCGCTGCGGCGCAACGTCGGCCGGGGTTCGGCGGACCTGGCGCTGTTCGAGCAGGGTCTGGTGTTCCGGCCGCGCAAGGACGCGGCGCCTGTCGCGCCGCGTCTGACGGTCGAGCGCCGCCCGACGGACGAGGAGCTCGCCTCGCTCGACGCCGCGCTGCCGCTGCAGCCGCGCCGCGTCGCGGTGGTGCTCTCCGGTCTGCGCGAGCCCGCCGGCTGGTGGGGCGCCGGGCGTCCGGCCGGCTGGCAGGACGCGGTCGAGGCGGCGCGGATCATCGCCGACGCGTGCCGGGTCGAGCTGGAGGTCACACAGGACCAGCACGAGCCCTGGCACCCGGGGCGCTGCGCGCGCCTGGGGAGAGGCGGCCGCCTGGTCGGCCACGCCGGCGAGCTGCACCCGCGGGTCGTCGCCGAGCTGGGGCTGCCGCCGCGCACCGCCGCGATGGAGCTGGAGCTGGACCGGATGATCCCGGCCGAGGAGGTCCTGACGCAGGCGCCGAGGATCTCCTCGATGCCGGTCGCCACCCAGGACGTCGCGCTGGTCGTGGACGCCGGGATCGCCGAGCACACCGTCGAGGCGGCGCTGCGCGAGGGCGCCGGCGCGCTGCTGGAGTCGGTGCGGCTGTTCGACGTGTACACCGGCGAGCGCATCGGCGAGGGACGCAAGTCGCTGGCCTTCGCGCTGCGGTTCCGCGCGCCGGACCGGACGCTGACCGCCGAGGAGGCGACCGCGGCGCGCGACAGCGCGGTGGCGCTGGCGGCTTCGCGGACCGGGGCGGTGCTGCGGTCGTAGGGCTCTGAGGTCGGTCACCGGAAGCCGGGTCGCGCTGCTGTCAGCGGGACCCGGCTTCCTTGCGCTCATCAACTGTCTTATCGACTGTCCTGTCGGTGACTTGTCGGCGGTCTTATCAGCGTCTTATCAGCGGCGCTCGAAGCTCAGCAGCGGAGCCGGGTCGGCGGGCGCCGGGGCGTCCGGATCGGCCGCGACTGCCTGCTCCAGGCGCTCGAAGCCGGTCTCCATCTCCTCGGCCGTGAACTGGTTGAAGATGGAGTGCGTGCGCAGCCGCAGCCGGTCGAGCATCTCGCCGTAGGTGCCGGGGGAGGGCTCGGTGAACGGTCCGAAGGTGCGGACGCGCCAGCCGGCGGTGCTGAAGGTCTCGATGACCTGGTGCAGCGGAGGGAACAGCGCGGCGTCCTTCTCGAAGCCGTTCGGGAAGTGCTCCAGCCACCAGATCCACGGCATCTGGTCGCCGTAGCCGGACCGGATGATCAGGCGTCCGCCGGGCCGGACGACCCGGGCGAGTTCGCGCGCCGCCCTCGGTTTGTCCAGGACGTGGTGCCAGGACAGCAGCAGCATGGCGTAGTCGGCGCCGGCGGTCGGCACCGGGATGTCCTCGGCGGAGCCCGCGAGGTACCGGACGTCAGGGTGCTGGGACTGCGACTGCGCGACCTCGCGCATCCGGTCGGACGGCTCGATCCCGGTCACCGGTCCGAACGCGCTCGCCAGCGCCGGGGCGAACCGGCCCGTCCCGGAGCCGACGTCCAGACCGGTCAGCGGACGGCCCTGGGGCAGCAGCGCGCGGAAGGCTCCGATCCACGCCTCCATCTGCTCCTTCGTCAGGGCACGGCCGCGCGCGTAGTCCTGATACTGCTCCGTGTCGTAGTTGGTCCGTCTCATGCCTCAGGCTCCTTTGTATCTTGTCGATGTATCGGCCCGATACATCGAGAAGATAGGGTGCCGCGTGGGGCGAGCGCAAGAAACCCGGCGGAACCCGGCGGAGACCACTGACAAGAGATGTCAGGGAAGGGGGTCCATCGTGGAGCCATGACCACGACCGAGAACCCGATCGCCGACGGCCGCCACGACTTCGACTTCCTGGCCGGGACCTGGAAGGTCGAGCACCGCAAGCTCGTCGCCATGGCCGACCCGCACTGCACCGAGTGGGTGGAGTTCGAAGGCGTCCAGTGGATGCGCCAGACCCTCGGCGGCCTGGGCAACGTCGACAACCTCACGATCGAGAAGATGCCGGACGGCAGCCGCTACGAGGGCATGTCCCTGTGCCTGTTCGACCCCGAGAGCGGACAGTGGAGCATCTGGTGGGCCTCCACCATCGCCCCCGGCCGCCTCGACCCGCCGGTCAAGGGCCGCTGGACCGGCACGCACGGCGTCTTCGAATGCTCCGACACCCTCGAGGGCACGCCGATCGAGGTCCGCCTCGACTGGGACGCCTTCGACGCCGACACCGCGCGGTGGGAGCAGTCGTTCTCCTTCGACGGCGGCCAGACCTGGGTGCACAACTGGCGGATGTCGTTCACGCGGATCTCGCATGAGGCGCTGGCGGCTTAGGGCGCCGCCGCCCGCGTCATCGCGCCGCGGACCTCATCATCGTGCCGCTGCCCGCGTCATCGTGCCGCGGACCTCACGGCGTCACCCAGTACTGACTCAGCCCCGACTCCCCGGGCGAGGTCGGCTCGGCGTGCGCTTCGCGGTCCAGGCGGTAGCCGAGGCGGCGGGGGACCGCGGCGCTGCGGACGTTCGCGGCGTCGCAGTGGATCTCGACGCGCTCGACGCCGGGCAGGGCCAGGGCGATGTCGGTGACGCGGGCGGCGGCGCGGGTCATCACGCCGCGGCCGGTGGCGTCGCTGCGCAGCCAGTAGCCGATCTCCAGGCCGCCGGGGCCGATCCGGTCCATCAGGCCGATGGTGCCGATGAGGTGGCCGCCGGCGTCGATGATCAGCCAGTTGAAGGCCGTCTGCGCGGTCCAGCCGGTCTCGGAGCGCTCGATGAAGTCCCGCTGCGAAGCGATCTCCACCGGCTCGGTGCACCACGGCATCCACGGGTGCAGCTCGGCGAAGCTGGCCTTGACCGCCTCGTGCAGCGCCTCGGTGTCCTCGGCGGTGGCACGGCGCAGGTGGTAGCCGTCCAGATCGATCGTCTCCGGCGGGACGACGCCTGGTGCCAATGCCTTCGGGGAGTCAGATGCCGCAGTCATACGTCGTGATCTTTGCGCGGTGATCAGCCCTCCGCAAGGGTTTTCCACTGCCCGTTGCGTGACAGCAGGTCATAGTGCCGTGACCGCTCGTCCCACCGGGTCAACAGGGCGCGGTCGGCGTCGGGGACGACCGCGGTGAAGACCTCCTCGCCGGCGAAGGCGCGCACCGCGTCCCAGTCGAAGAAGTACATGATGGTGCTGAACTCGACCTCGGCGGCTGCCGATGACGCGCCGCCGCCGCCGATCACGCCGTCGCCCGCGTCAGGGTCGTGCCGCATCACGTCGATCCCGAGCATCCCCGGTGTCTGCTCGCCGTTGACGGACTCCCCGGTGATCTCCTCGCGCAGCAGCGCTTCGTAGGCGTCGGCGTTCTCCGGCGTGGTCCAGCCCCGCCAGACTCTGATGATCATCACGTATCCCATCGGTCGACGACGACGTGCCGAAGTACTACCCGCGCATCGATGGTCTTGCGCCCCGCAGTCGCCGCGCAAGCCAAACGCAAGCACGCTCGCCCAGAATGGGTGTCAACCAGGGAACACACGGTGTGACCTGGCGAGGGGAGGGGTTCCACCGGATCCGCATCGGGGGCCGGGGGGACCCAGGGGGGACTGAGCACGCGGTCTGCCCGCCGTGGGGCGGCGGGCAGACCGCGGTCTGCGCACGGACACCTGGTCGGCCGGTCGGAGGGGGCCGGCCGAACTGGAGCGCCGGCTGCTCGGCCTGCCGTTGCTCAGTCTTGTGAGGTTCAGCCCTGCGATGCGCGACGCCAGACGCCTGACGTGCGACGCTCAGCCCTGCGCCGCCTCGTCCAGCTCGGCGATCGACGCCGCGAGATCGGCGGCATAGCCGTGCCGGCCGAGCGTCAGGAAGATCTCGCGAGCCTCCGACCACGCGCACCGCGCGTGATCACGCTGCCCCAACAGAGCCCGTGCCTCGCCGAGCGCCCACAGCGCGTACCCCTCGCCGTCCCGGTTGCCGATGAAGCGATGGAGCTCCAAAGCCTTGTCGATGCAGGGGATGCCCTCCTCGGCGCGACCGTTCTTCGCGTGCAGCTTCCCGAGGTTGCCCCAGGCGATCGCCAGACGCGGCGTATCCCCGACCTCCTCGGCGGCGGCGAGCAACCGCGGATACAGCTCCAGCGCCGCCTCCGGTTGTCCGGAGTCGCGCAACGACTCGGTCAGCGCCAGCATCACCGACACCCGCAGGCTGGCCAGGAAAGGCGTCGTCGGCAGCGCGTCCAGTTCTGCCAGCGACGCGGTCAGTCGCTCGGCCGCCTCGCCGGGCCGGCCGCTCTGCGCCACCGTGATCGCCGCGTTGATGCGCGCCTGCGCCACGCGCTCGGCGAGCCCGGCCGCCTCGTAGTGCGGCACCGCCTCGGCGAACGTGGCGATCGCCTCGTCGAACCGCCCGAGCGCGCCGTACACGATCGCCAGGCTGTTCAACTGCACGCCGGCCACCTCCGGCTCGCCGAGCTTCACCGCCGCCTCGACGCCGGCCCGCAGCGGTTCTTCGAGTTCTTCGACGCGCCCTCGGGTTCGGAAGCTTTGCAGCAGCACCATCGGCAGTGCCGCGGCGGTCGCGAAGTCGTCCTGGGCCATGGCGGCGGCAGCGGCCTCGAGCAATCCCGCGGACTCCCGGTCGAACCAGTCCCCGGCTTCGGTCCGGTCGGCGAACGGCGCCGGGGACGCGTCCGGAATCCATTCCTCCCACGCCAGCTTCGGTCGGTTGGGGTCGAACAATCGGTCCGCAGCCGCCGCGCCGGCCAGACACCACGCCGTCCAGCGCCCGACGGCCGCCGAGCGCGCGTCGTCGGCGTCGGTCGCCGCGGCGTGCTCGCGCGCCAACTCCTGGATCAGCGGATGGAACGCGAACCGGTCCGGCGCCGCCGCCTCCAGCAGCGAGACCTGGACCAGGTGCTCCACCGCCGAGTCGGCGTCGAACTCGTCGACGTCCAGCACCGCCGCGGCCGCCGGCAGGCTGAACCGCTCGCCGCCGATCAGGCTCAGCAGCCGGAAGGCGCGCGCCAGATCCACGTCACGACCCGCCGCGCCGTAGTTGAGCGCCAGATAGCTCTCCTCCAGCGGCCCGCGCAGCGCAGACCGCTCGGCATCAGCTGCCGGAGACTCCTCGCGCAGCGCCACGCCGCCCGCGACATCCGCCGGCTCTGCCTCTTCATGCGCCGCAGTCTCTTCGTGCGCGCCAGCCTCTTTGTGCGCCGCAGTCTCCTGATGCAGCGCCACGCCGCCCTCAACGCTCGCTGCCGCAGCCTCCTGATGCAGCGCGTCGATCCCCTCCAGCCGCTTCCCGACCGCCTCCAGCCGCGCGACCAGCGACGCGATGCTCCGTCCCCGCCGCAGTGCCAGCCGCGCGCCGCAGATCCGCAGCGCGATCGGCAGCCCGCCGCACGCCTCGACCAGCCGCGCGAGCGCCTCGGGCTCGGCGGCGGTCCGGTCGGCGCCGATGATGTTCCCCACCATCGCAGCGGCCTGTTCCGCCGACAGCCGCCCGAGCTCCACCGGAACGTGTCCGGCCAGCCCCGGCAGCCGCCGCCGACTGGTCACCACGACCGCGGCCGGCGCGCTCGCCGGCAGCAGCCGCCGGATCTGCGCCGGGTCCGTGGCATCGTCGAGGACCAGCAGGACCCGCCGATCAGCCAGCGTGCTGCGCAGCAACGCCGTGCGCCGGTCCGGGTCGCCCGGGATCTCGGCGACGCCGAGCGCGCGCAGCACCTCGGCGACCAGCTCGGTCGGCCGACGCGGCGCGCGCAGCCCGCCGAGCCGCACGAAGACCTGGCCGTCCGGGAAGTCCGGACGCAGCCGCTGCCCGAGCCGCACCGCGAACGAGGTCTTGCCGATCCCGCCGGGACCGGTGACCACCACGACCGCCGGCGGATTTCCGGGCTCCGGCGCGGTGAGCACCTTCGCGAGAGCGGCGAGCTGGTCCTCGCGTCCGGTGAAGTCCGGCAGGTCGGCGGGCAGCAGACGCGGGGCGGCCGGGCGGTCGTCGTCCTCGCGCAGAATCTCCAGGAAGGCGGCCTTCAGCTGCTCGCCCGGCTCGATGCCCGCTTCCTCGACCAGGACGCGGCGCACGCGCTGGTACTCGGCCAGCGCCTCGGCGCGCCTGCCGTCCGCCGCCAGGGCGCCGAGCAGCAGCGCGGCGGGACGCTCCCGGAAGGGGTTCTCGGCGACCAAGACCCGCAGTTGTGGCACAACCGCCGCCGCCCGCCCGAGCCGGACCTCGGCCTCGAACAACTCCTCGCGCGTCTGCAGCTCTTGCTCGTCCCAATAGCGGACGGCATCGTCGCGCCAGGGTCCGCTCGGCACATCCGCCAACGGCGCGCCCCGCCACAACGCCAGCGCCTCGCTGTAGGAGGCGGTCGCGCTCTCCAGGTCGCCGCGCGTCATCGCCGCCCTCGCGCGGTTGCGCAGCGCGCGGAACACCTCGATGTCCAGCTCGCCGTCGTGCAGCTCGACGGTGTACCCGGAGCTGTGCGTGCGGATCCGGTCCCCGAGCGGACCGAGCGCCGCCCGCAGCCGGCTCAGGTAGCTGTGCAGCGTCCCGGCGGCGCCGGCCGGCGGCTCCAGGTTCCAGACCTGCTCGGCCAGCTCGCCGGCGGCGACCGTGCGCGGCGCGGTGAGCAGCAGGGCGGCCAGCACCGCGCGCTGCCGCGCCGCGGCGATGGGACGCGGTCCGGCCGGGTCCTCGACCAGAAGGGGACCCAGGATGCCGAACCGTGTGCCTGACATGGGACCGGACAGTATTGGACCGGACATGGCCTGGGCAATTCCACAGCGGCGTCACGCTTTCGGGGACGCGGCCGGGCGGCGGAGCGTCCCCCGATCGGCGCACTCCCGGCGCGTGCCGCCCCCAGTCCGCCGAGGCTGGTGGTGCCACGTTTGTTCGGGCCGTCGCGCGCTCACGCACGGTGTCCCGGGTGTGTGCCGAAAGTGTCCCGGGGTTCAAGACAGGCTTTGCATACAGTTTCCGTATTCCGTATTCTCATGCACATGACCTACACGGCGGCGGTGGCCGGAGCCACCGGCTACGCGGGCGGCGAGCTGCTGCGGCTCCTGCTCGGGCATCCAGACTTCCAAATAGGCGCGCTCACCGCGGGGACGAGCGCCGGGACCCGATTGGGCGAGCACCAGCCGCATCTGGCGCCGCTGGCCGACCGCGTGGTCGCCGACACCACGCCGGAGACGCTGGCCGGGCACGACGTCGTCTTCCTCGCCCTGCCGCACGGACAGTCCGCCGCGATCGCCGAAGCGCTGGGACCGGACACCCTGATCGTCGACTGCGGCGCCGACTACCGCCTCGCCGACGCCGGGGTCTGGGAGAAGTTCTACGGCTCCCCGCACGCCGGGACCTGGCCCTACGGCCTGCCCGAGCTGCCCGGCGCGCGCGCCGCGCTCACCGGCGCCAAGCGGGTCGCCGTCCCCGGATGCTTCCCGACCGTCTCCACGCTCGCGCTCGCCCCGGCCGTCGGCGCCGGGCTGGTCGAGCCAGACGTGGTCGTGGTCGCCGCGACCGGGACCTCCGGCGCCGGCAAGTCCCTGAAGCCGAACCTGCTCGGCTCGGAGATCATGGGCAACGTCGCCGCGTACAACATCGGCGGCGTCCACCGGCACAGCCCGGAGATCGCGCAGAACCTCGGCGCGGTCGCGGGACAAGCGGTGACCGTGTCCTTCACGCCGCTGCTGGTCCCCATGCCGCGCGGGATCCTCGCCACCTGCACCGCGAAGGTGAAGCCGGGCGTCGGCGAAGAGCAGCTGCGGGACGCCTATCTGAAGGCGTACGGCGACGAGCCGTTCGTGACCGTCCTGCCGCAGGGGCAGCTGCCCACGACGGCCGCGGTCCTCGGAGCGAACACCGTGCAGATCCAGGTCGCGTTCGACGAGGCGGCCGGGCGCGCCGTCGTCGTCGGCGCGATCGACAACCTCACCAAGGGCACCGCCGGCGGCGCCCTGCAGTGCGCCAACCTCGCGCTCGGCCTGCCGGAGCCCGCCGGTCTGAGCACCGTCGGGATCGCGCCGTGAACCGGACCGCCGGCAGCGCGGACGCCGCGGACATCATGGGAGTGGGAGCCGAACAATGAGTGTCACCTCCGCGAAGGGCTTCCGGGCTTCCGGGATCGCCGCCGGAATCAAGGACTCCGGGAACCCGGACCTCGCGCTGGTCGTCAACGACGGTCCGCTGACCGCCGCCGCCGGCGTCTTCACCTCCAACCGCGTGAAGGCCGCCCCGGTCGTGTGGTCCGAGCAGGTCCTCAAGAGCGGCGCGGTCAAGGCCGTGGTCCTGAACTCCGGCGGCGCGAACGCCTGCACCGGCCCGGCCGGCTTCCAGGACACGCACAAGACCGCCGAGGAACTCGCCGCGCTGCTGGACGCCTCGGCCGCCGAGGTCGCCGTGTGCTCCACCGGCCTGATCGGCGTCCGGCTGCCGATGGAGGCGCTGCTGTCCGGGCTGAAGACCGCCGCCGGGGCGCTCGCCGCCGACGGCGGAGCGGCCGCCGCGACCGCGATCATGACCACCGACACCGTCGCCAAGACCGCCGAGGCGCGCGGCACCGGCTACGCCGTCGGCGGCATGGCCAAGGGCGCCGGGATGCTGGCGCCGGGTCTGGCCACGATGCTCGTCGTGCTGACCACCGACGCGGTGGCCGACGCCGGCGTGCTCGACTCCGTGCTGCGCGCCGCCACGAAGGTCACCTTCGACCGCGTCGACTCCGACGGCTGCATGTCCACGAACGACACCGTCCTGCTGCTCGCCTCCGGTGCCTCCGAGACCGTGCCGGACCTCGCCGAGTTCCAGGCCGCCGTCACCTCGGTGTGCGCCGACCTCGCGCGCCAGCTCATCGGCGACGCTGAAGGCGCGACCAAGGACATCGCCGTGGAGGTCGTCCGCGCCGCCAGCGAGGACGAGGCGGTCCAGGTCGCCAAGGCTGTCACCCGCAGCAACCTGTTCAAGTGCGCGATGTACGGCAACGACCCGAACTGGGGTCGGGTCCTGTCCGCGGTCGGGACCACCGACGCGGCGTTCGAGCCCGACCAGCTCTCGGTCGCCATCAACAACGTCTGGGTCTGCCGCGACGGCGGCGTCGGTGAGGACCGCGACCTGGTCGACCTGACCGGCCGCGAGGTCAAGGTCACCGTCGACCTCGCCGCCGGCACCTCCTCGGCGACCGTCTGGACCAACGACCTGACGCCCGGGTACGTCCACGAGAACTCGGCGTACTCCTCATGAGCACTGCGCAATCCCTCGCCGCCGCCGCCAGCGCGCGCCGGCACGACGCCCTGGCCAAGGCCGGCATCCTCACCGAAGCCCTGCCCTGGTTGTCGGCCCTGCACGGCAAGACCATCGTGGTGAAGTTCGGCGGCAACGCCATGATCGACAAGGAGCTGGAGGCGGCGTTCGCCAAGGACATCGTCTTCCTGCGCTACGCCGGTCTGCGGCCGGTTGTCGTGCACGGCGGCGGCCCGCAGATCAACGCCCAGCTGGACCGGCTCGGCATCGAGCACCGCTTCGCCGGCGGGCTGCGGGTCACCACCGACGAGACCATGGACGTGGTCCGCATGGTGCTCACCGGCCAGGTGCAGCGGGACATCGTCGGGATCATCAACACCCACGGCCCGTTCGCCGTCGGGATGTCCGGCGAGGACGCCGACACGCTCAAGGCGATCAAGCGGCACGCGGTCGTCGACGGCCAGAGCGTGGACATCGGCCGGGTCGGCGACATCGAGGCGGTCAACCCCGGCGCCATCAACGCCCTGCTGGACGACGGCCGCATCCCGGTCGTGTCCTCCATCGCCCGCGCCGCCGACGGCACCGGGGTCTACAACGTCAACGCCGACACCGCCGCCGCGGCGCTCGCCGTCGGGCTCGGCGCCGAGAAGCTGGTGGTCCTCACCGACGTCGAGGGCCTGTTCGCCGACTGGCCGGCCTCCGACGAGGTGATCAGCCGGCTGTCCGCCGACGAGCTCGCCGAGCTGCTGCCGACGCTGTCCGCCGGGATGGTGCCGAAGATGGAGGCCTGCCTGCGCGCGGTGCGCGGGGGCGTGCCGCGCGCGCACGTCCTGGACGGCCGGGTGCCGCACGCGCTGTTGCTGGAGGTTTTCACCGACGAGGGGATCGGAACGATGGTGGTGCCGGCATGAACGCCGTGGTCGCATCAGGCAATGCAGGCAAAGCAGGGCAGGAACACCCTGCGGTCGGCGAGACTGAGCTGTTTGGAGAGACCGGCTTGCCGGTCGTCGAGCCCGGATACGGCCAGGCCTGGACGGAGCGCTACAGCGAAGCGCTGATGAACACCTTCGGCGCGCCGCAGAAGGTGCTGGTGCGCGGCGAGGGCGTCTACGTCTGGGACGCCGATGGACGCCGCTACCTGGACCTGCTGGCCGGCATCGCGGTCAACGCCCTCGGGCACGCGCATCCGCTGATCGTGCAGGCCGTCACCACGCAGCTGACCACGCTCGGCCACATCTCGAACTTCTTCGCCTCCGCCCCGCAGATCGTGCTCGCCGAGCGCCTGGTCGAGCTGTTGGGGCAGGCCAACGACACCGACGCCCGGGTGTTCTTCTGCAACTCCGGCGCCGAGGCCAACGAGGCGGCGTTCAAGGTCGCGCGCCGCACCGGCCGCACCAAGATGGTCTCCACCGAGGGCTCCTTCCACGGCCGGACCATGGGAGCTCTGGCACTGACCGGCAAGGCGGCGATCCGCGAGCCGTTCGAGCCGCTGCCGGGGGACGTGTCCTTCGTGCCCTACGGCGACATCGCAGCGCTCGAAGCCGCGATCGACGACCAGACCGCGGCGTTCATCGTCGAGCCGATCCAGGGGGAGAAGGGCGTCATCACCGCGGCGCCCGGCTACCTGCGGGCGGCGCGCGAGATCACCGCGAGGCACGGCGCGCTGCTGATCCTCGACGAGGTGCAGACCGGCATCGGCCGCACCGGCAAGTGGTTCGGGCACAGCGGCACCGGCGTGGTCCCCGATGTGGTCACCCTGGCCAAGGGTCTCGGCGGCGGCATGCCGATCGGCGCGTGTGTGGGTCTGGGACGCGCCGCGTCGCTGCTCGGTCCCGGCCAGCACGGCTCCACTTACGCCGGCAACCCGGTCGCCTGTGCGGCGGGTCTGGCCGTGCTGCACGCGATCGAGCGCGACGACATCCTGGCGAACGTCCGGGCGGTCGGCGCGCACTTGACCGCCGGCGTCAAGGCTCTGAACCACCCGGCTGTCGCCGGAGTGCGCGGCGAGGGACTGCTGCTGGCGATCATGCTCAACGGTCCCTACTCCGCCGAGGCGGCCAAGGCCGCGCTGGACGCCGGATTCATCATCAACGCCCCGGCTCCCGACGCCATCCGCCTCGCCCCGCCGCTGATCCTGACCACCGCGCAGGCCGACGAGTTCCTGGCCGCGCTGCCCGCCCTGCTCGACACCGCCACCGCTTCTTCGAAGGACGCCTGAACCATGGTCCGCCACTTCCTCCGCGACGACGACCTGAGCCCCGCCGACCAGCAGCGGGTCCTGGACCTGGCCGCCGCGTTCAAGAAGGCTCCGCTGGACCACCAGGTGCTGGCCGGGCCGCTGGCGGTCGCCGTCATCTTCGACAAGCCCTCGACCCGCACCCGGGTCTCCTTCAGCGTCGGGATCGCCCAGCTCGGCGGCTACCCGCTGGTCATCGACTCCGGCAACAGCCAGCTCGGCCGGGGTGAGGAGATCGGCGACACCGCGCGGGTGCTGGAGCGGCAGGTCGCGGCGATCGTCTGGCGCACCTTCAGCCAGGCTCGGATCGAGGAGCTGGCCGCGGCGTCCTCGGTCCCGGTGATCAACGCCCTGACCGACGACTTCCACCCCTGCCAGATCCTCGCCGACCTGCAGACGGTGCGCGAGCACAAGGGGCACCTCGCCGGGCTCACCATGACCTACCTCGGCGACGCCGCCAACAACATGGCGAACTCCTACCTGCTCGGCGGCGCCACGGCGGGCATGCACGTGCGCGTCTGCGGACCGGCCGAATATCTGCCGCGGCCGGACATCGTCGCCGACGCCGAGCGGATCGCCTCCGCCACCGGCGGCTCGGTCGCGGTCACCACCGACGTCGCCGAGGCCTGCGCCGGAGCCGACGTTCTGGTCACCGACACCTGGGTCTCGATGGGGCAGGAGGACGAGAAGGCGGCGCGCGTGGAGATCTTCAAGCCCTACGCTCTCGACGAGGCCGCGCTGGCGCTCGGTGCCCCGGACGCGATAGTCCTTCACTGCCTCCCGGCGTATCGGGGCTATGAGATAGCGGCCTCGGTGATCGACGGCCCGCAGAGCGTGGTGTGGGACGAGGCGGAGAACAGGCTCCACGCGCAGAAGGCCCTGCTAGCTTTTCTGTTGGAGTCCTCCCTATGAGCGAAGCCACCGTCCCGCAGACCCGCACCGCGCGCCACCAGCGGATCGCTCTGCTGCTGGAGCGGCACTCCGTCCGCTCCCAGGCCGAGCTGGGCCGGCTGCTGGCCGAGGACGGCCTGTCGGTCACCCAGGCCACGCTGTCGCGCGACCTGGACGAGCTCGGCGCGGTCCGGGTGCGCGACGGTGCCAGCAACCTGGTGTACGCGATCCCGGCCGAGGGCGGCGACCGCACGCCGGTCGCCGCGCAGCCGGAGCCGGTGTTCGAGCACCGGCTGCACCGGCTGCTGGGCGAGTTGCTGGTCAGCGCCGAGGCCTCGGCGAACCTGGTGGTCGTGCGCACGCCTCCGGGCGCGGCGCAGTTCCTGGCCAGCGCCTTCGACAAGGCGCAGATCCCGGAGATCCTGGGCAGCATCGCCGGCGACGACACGGTGCTGCTGATCAGCCGCGATCCGGACGGCGGCACGGCGCTGGCGGCGAAGCTGCTGGCGGCGGCTGAGAACTGACGTTGTGACTCACTGACTGACGGACCTTCTGACTTTCTGACTTTTCGTACATCCCGGTCTCGGCCGGGTACTGACTTTCGTAGAGACCTGCGCGGCGCGCAGTGACCTGAATGGAAACGGCGAGGAACATGAGCAACCCGGCACCGAAGTCGCAGCTTTGGGGCTCCCGCTTCTCCGGCGGGCCGTCCGAGGCACTGGCCGCCCTGTCTGCGTCCGTGCACTTCGACTGGCGCCTGGCGCGGTACGACCTGGCCGGCTCGCGGGCCCACGCCCGCGTCCTGAACCGGGCCGGGCTGCTGAGCGGCACCGACCTGGCCGCGATGCTGGCCGGGCTGGACGCGCTGGAGGCCGACGTGGTCTCCGGGGCGTTCCTGCCCACGGTCGCCGACGAGGACTGCCACACCGCGCTGGAGCGCGGCCTGATCGAGAAGGTCGGCGCCGAACTCGGCGGCCGGCTGCGCGCCGGCCGCAGCCGCAACGACCAGATCGCCACCCTCGGCCGGATGTTCCTGCGCGACCACGCGCGGCAGATCGCCGCGCTGGTCGCGGACCTCCAGCAGGCGCTGATCGACCAGGCGTCGGCGCACCTGGACGTCGCCATGCCCGGCCGCACGCACCTGCAGCACGCGCAGCCGGTGCTGTTCGCGCACCATGTGCTGGCCCACGCCCAGGCGCTGTCCCGGGACGCCGAGCGGCTGCGGGACTGGGACAAGCGGGCCGACGTCTCGGCGTACGGCTCCGGCGCGCTGGCCGGCTCGACCCTCGGGCTGGACCCCGAGGCGGTCGCCGCCGACCTCGGCTTCTCGGCCAGCGCCGCGAACTCCATCGACGGCACCGCCTCGCGCGACGTGTTCGCCGAGTTCGCGTTCGTCACCGCGATGATCGGGATCGACGTCTCCCGGATCGCCGAGGAGATCATCTTGTGGACCACGAAGGAGTTCTCCTTCGTGACCCTGGACGACGCCTTCGCCACCGGCTCCTCGATCATGCCGCAGAAGAAGAACCCGGACATCGCCGAGCTGGCGCGCGGCAAGTCCGGCCGGCTGATCGGCAACCTGACCGGCCTGCTGGCCACGCTCAAGGCCCTGCCGCTGGCGTACAACCGGGACCTGCAGGAGGACAAGGAGCCGGTGTTCGACTCCGTCGACACGCTGGAGGTCCTGCTGCCGGCGTTCACCGGGATGATCGCGACGATGACCGTGCACGGCGACCGCATGGCGGCGCTGGCGCCGGAGGGCTTCTCGCTGGCCACGGACGTCGCCGAGTGGCTGGTGCGGCAGGGCGTGCCGTTCCGGGTCGCGCACGAGGTCGCCGGCGGCTCGGTGCGGTACTGCGAGGAGCGCGGCATCACGCTGGAGGAGCTGACTGACGCCCAGCTCGCGGAGATCTCGCCGCTGCTGACGCCGAACGTCAAGGAGGTCTTGAGCGTCGAGGGCTCGCTGGCCTCGCGCGACGGCCGGGGCGGCACGGCGCCCAAGCGGGTCGCCGAGCAGCTGGAGGCGCTGGTGGGCGCCGTCGCCGAGCAGCGGGAGTGGGCCGGGCGCTGACGACTTCACGCCGAATGCGTCGCTGAGAGTAGTCTTTCGGCGACGCATTCGGCATTCTGTGAGGCATCTTTCACGGAGGGGGAGTCGCTTTGCGGACGACTGGGCGCGGGCGGGATCACGGCGACTGGGACGACGTCCCGCGTGAGCCGTGGTCGGAGGTGGCGCCGCGGCTGTGGATGGGCGGCCACGAGTACATAGCGGGCGACGGGGAGTGGACTACGGCTGTAGTGGCCGACCAGTTCGACGTCGTCTATAGCCTGCACTTCAGGGAGGGGTACGGACCGGGCACCGGAGTGGACCACCATGTGCTGGAGGTGCCAGACGACGTGCTGACTGCGCGACAGATCTTCGCAGTGGAGAAGTTCGCGGCGTCGGCGGCGCTGGACTACGCCGCCGGGCGGCGGGTGCTGGTGCGGTGCCGGGCTGGGATGAACCGCTCGGGGCTGGTTGTCGCTGAGGTGCTTATACGGTGCGGCTATACAGCTCCGGACGCTATAGCGATGATCCGCAGGCGGCGTGCGGCTGGGGCGCTGAGCAACCTGTCTTTCGTGGCGTACCTGGAGACCGGGTTGGGGCTGGCGGCTGAGCTTTCGGCGCTGGGGACCGGTAGCTGAGGGGCCCGGTTTCCGCTGAAGGCTGTGGGCGTCGCGTGATTGACTCTTGGGATGCCTGTCGTGCCGCGCTCGTTCTTCTCGCGTCCTGCTGAGGACGTCGCCCCGGACCTTCTCGGGTGTCTGCTGGTTCGGGACAGTGCGGAGGGGCGTCGTGTCTTGCGCATTACCGAGGTCGAGGCGTACGCCGGTCCGTTGGATCCCGCCTCCCACGGCTATAGAGGGAAGACTCCGCGGACCGCAGTAATGTTCGGGCCTCCCGGGTTCTTGTACGTCTACTTCACCTACGGCATGCATTACTGCATCAACTTCGTCTGTAGTCCTGACGAGGAGTGTTCGGCGGTCCTTATCCGTGCCGGGGAGATCGTCGAGGGAGTCGATCTGGCACGCGTTGCACGGAGCGGTTCGACGGACCGAGACCTGGCGCGCGGTCCGGCGCGGCTCACCAAGGCGCTCGGTCTGGGTCGGGAGGACAACGGTCGCGACCTGTGCGACGGCGGTGCGTTGACGGTCCTGGAGCGTGAGTCCTCGGACTTCACTGTGGCCACCGGTCCGCGGGTCGGAGTGTCGACCGCTACCGAGATCCCTTGGCGTTTCTGGATCGAGGGGGACAGGACGGTCAGCGCATATAAGGCGCACAAAGCGCGGGTGCGGCCGTCCGCCACGCCGTCCTGAGTCCGGAACGCGTTCGCTTGTGCGGTGTCCGATACGGCAGGCTGGTATCCGACACCGATCCATCCACTAGCGATGACCGCGAGGGATAACCGTGACCGACATCGTCGATGACCTGAAGTGGCACGGGCTGCTGGCCCTGTCCACGGACGAGGACGCGCTGCGTAAAGCGTTCGCCGACGGACCGGTCATCTTCTATGTGGGCTTCGACCCGACCGCTCCCAGCCTGCACTTCGGCAATCTGGTCCAGATGATCGCCGCCCGGCGCCTCCAGGAGGCCGGCCACACGCCGCTGATCCTGATCGGCGGCTCGACCGGACTGATCGGCGATCCCAAGCCGAACGCCGAGCGCACGCTGAACAGCAAGGAGACGGTCGCGGAGTGGGTCGTCCGGATCCGTGACCAGGTCTCCCGCTTCATCTCCTTCGAGGGACCCAACGCCGCGCGCGTGGTGAACAACCTCGACTGGACCGCGCCGATGTCCGCGATCGACTTCCTGCGGGACATCGGCAAGCACTTCCGCGTCGGGAAGATGCTCTCCAAGGACGCGGTGAGCGCGCGCCTGAACTCCGAAGCCGGAATCAGCTACACGGAGTTCAGCTACCAGGTCCTCCAAGGGATGGACTACTTGGAGCTGTACCGGCAGTACGGCTGCACCCTGCAGACCGGTGGCAGCGACCAGTGGGGCAACATCACCGCCGGCGTCGACCTGATCCACAAGGCCGAAGGCGTCTCGGTACACGCACTGGCGACACCGCTGCTGCTTAAGGCGGACGGTACGAAGTTCGGCAAGACCGAGTCCGGCACAGTGTGGCTCTCCGGGGACCTCATGACGCCGTACGCGTTCTACCAGTTCTTCCTGAACTCCGAAGACGCGATGGTGATCAGCTACCTGAAGGTCTTCAGCTTCCGGTCCCGCGAGGAGATCGAGGAGTTGGAACGCCTGACGATGGAGAAGCCACAGATGCGCGCGGCGCAGAAGGCGCTCGCCGAGGAGGTCACGACGCTGGTGCACGGAGCCGAGGCGACCGCACAGGTGATCGCGGCGTCCAAGGCGCTGTTCGGGCAGGGCGACCTGACCGAGCTCGACGAGCCCACCCTGCGTGCGGCGCTGTCCGAGCTGCCCGGCACGAAGACCGCCGAACTGGTGCCCGTCGCCCAACTCCTGGCCGACACCGGCCTGGTCGTCAGCCGCGGCGCCGGCCGCCGCACCATCAACGAGGGCGGCGCGTACGTGAACAACCGCAAGATCGAGGCCGAGGACGAAGCGCCGACCAAGGAGGACCTCCTCCACGGCCGCTGGCTGGTCCTCCGGCGCGGCAAGCGGACCCTCGGCGCGGTCGAAGTCGGGGACTGAACCCCAGCTCGGGGCTGCCATTCACGGTCAGGTTGACGGGAAGGGCAGCCCCGCGTACAGTTTGTAGACGTTGCCCACCAGGCAGGATCAACGCAATCGCGGGATCACTCCGGGTAACCATTCGAAGCGATACAACCTCCACGGCAAGTGCGGCGCTCTGTTCCGGTCTCCGGGACAGCAAAGCGACGCAGGTGCCGTGTCGGCGTCTTCGGATGCATCAGGACCCTGCAGGGCGCCGATTTGGTCGCCGGCCACAGTGTCCGATACAGTCTGGGAACCGCCAAGGAAACGGGAGATTAAATCCCGACCGAAGCGAATAGCAATTAAGCGCAAGCGAAATTGCGAAGAACGCGGAGGATCTGCTAAGATCTAAAGCGAAGCAAGAACAAAAGAAAAACAGCAAGACCTGACAACGCCGGGTCGCAGCCGATCGGAACGAGAGTTCCGGGACGAGTGGTTCGGGCGTCTGTTTCTTGAGAACTCAACAGTGTGTGACGAATTGTGATGCCATGCGGCCTCGGTCCTGCGCTCCGTCTTTTTGATGTGAGCGGTGGTCCGAGTGTCTTGAACACATGGTTGGTAGACGCTCCCGACCCCCGTTGGGATGTCGGTCTACTTGCCAGGTGACTCTTCTGACACCGATTGCCGACCTTATTCCGGTCGGCTGGTGATAATCATCAATGGAGAGTTTGATCCTGGCTCAGGACGAACGCTGGCGGCGTGCTTAACACATGCAAGTCGAACGGTGAACCGCTTTCGGGCGGGGATCAGTGGCGAACGGGTGAGTAACACGTGGGTAACCTGCCCTCCACTCTGGGATAACTCCGGGAAACCGGGGCTAATACCGGATACGACTCGAGGCGGCATCGCCTCGGGTGGAAAGTTTTTCGGTGGAGGATGGACCCGCGGCCTATCAGCTTGTTGGTGGGGTAACGGCCTACCAAGGCGATGACGGGTAGCCGGCCTGAGAGGGCGACCGGCCACACTGGGACTGAGACACGGCCCAGACTCCTACGGGAGGCAGCAGTGGGGAATATTGCACAATGGGCGAAAGCCTGATGCAGCGACGCCGCGTGAGGGATGACGGCCTTCGGGTTGTAAACCTCTTTCAGCAGGGACGAAGCGCAAGTGACTGTACCTGCAGAAGAAGCACCGGCTAACTACGTGCCAGCAGCCGCGGTAATACGTAGGGTGCGAGCGTTGTCCGGAATTATTGGGCGTAAAGAGCTTGTAGGTGGCTCGTTGCGTCGGGAGTGAAAACCCGCGGCTTAACCGCGGGCCTGCTTCCGATACGGGCGAGCTAGAGTTCGGCAGGGGAGACTGGAATTCCTGGTGTAGCGGTGGAATGCGCAGATATCAGGAGGAACACCGGTGGCGAAGGCGGGTCTCTGGGCCGATACTGACACTGAGAAGCGAAAGCGTGGGGAGCGAACAGGATTAGATACCCTGGTAGTCCACGCCGTAAACGTTGGGAACTAGGTGTGGGGTCCATTCCACGGGCTCTGTGCCGCAGCTAACGCATTAAGTTCCCCGCCTGGGGAGTACGGCCGCAAGGCTAAAACTCAAAGGAATTGACGGGGGCCCGCACAAGCGGCGGAGCATGTGGCTTAATTCGATGCAACGCGAAGAACCTTACCTGGGCTTGACATGTTCGGTCTACCTGCAGAGATGTGGGGTGCTTTTGCGCCGTTCACAGGTGGTGCATGGTTGTCGTCAGCTCGTGTCGTGAGATGTTGGGTTAAGTCCCGCAACGAGCGCAACCCTCGTTCCATGTTGCCAGCGCGTTATGGCGGGGACTCATGGGAGACTGCCGGGGTCAACTCGGAGGAAGGTGGGGACGACGTCAAATCATCATGCCCCTTATGTCCAGGGCTGCACACATGCTACAATGGCCGGTACAGAGGGCTGCGATACCGCAAGGTGGAGCGAATCCCAAAAAGCCGGTCTCAGTTCGGATCGGGGTCTGCAACTCGACCCCGTGAAGTCGGAGTCGCTAGTAATCGCAGATCAGCAACGCTGCGGTGAATACGTTCCCGGGCCTTGTACACACCGCCCGTCACGTCACGAAAGTCGGTAACACCCGAAGCCGGTGGCCTAACCCCTTGTGGGAGGGAGCCGTCGAAGGTGGGACCGGCGATTGGGACGAAGTCGTAACAAGGTAGCCGTACCGGAAGGTGCGGCTGGATCACCTCCTTTCTAAGGAGCCTCTCGAACCCCAGCGCCCACGACATCGTGGGCCGGCCGTCGTGCCGCACGGCTGGTGTTCGCAGAGCAGTCCGGTTGATCACCCATTCGTGGTGGTGCCGGCGCTCATGGGTGGAACATCACAGAGAAGTCACACACTGTTGGGTCCTGAGGAAACAGCGGAGCCGGTTCTCGGAATCTTCGAGGCCGGCCGTTGTCTTCTTCAGAGCCGGATCGCTCGACGATCGCATACCGGGTCTTTTTCCTTTGTGGAAGAGACTGGCTGGTGCGCATCAAAGGTCGGGTGGTGAGCCGGTGGGTGTTTGAGATCTGAACAGTGGATGCGAGCATCTTTGTGGCCAAGTTTTTAAGGGCGCACGGTGGATGCCTTGGCACCAGGAGCCGATGAAGGACGTGGTAGACCGCGAAAGGCCTCGGGGAGCTGTCAAACGAGCTGTGATCCGAGGGTGTCCGAATGGGGGAACCCGGCCGTATGTGAGTGCGGTCACCCACGCCTGAATATATAGGGCGTGTGGAGGGAACGACGGGAAGTGAAACATCTCAGTACCGTCAGGAAGAGAAAACAACAGTGATTCCGGGAGTAGTGGCGAGCGAAACCGGATGAGGCTAAACCGTTTGCGTGTGATACCCGGCAGGGGTTGCGCAGGCGGGGTCGTGGGACTTTTCTATCAGGTCTGCCGGTCTGGTACAGAGTAAGAAACCAGTTGTGTAGTCGAAGGCGATGCGAAAGCGCCGGCATAGTGGGTAATACCCCCGTAGACGAAACATGGCTGGCTCTGGAGAAGTATCCCAAGTAGCACGGGGCCCGAGAAATCCCGTGTGAATCTGGCGGGACCACCCGCTAAGCCTGAATACTCCCTGGTGACCGATAGCGGACTAGTACCGTGAGGGAAAGGTGAAAAGTACCCCGGGAGGGGAGTGAAAGAGTACCTGAAACCGTGTGCCTACAAGCCGTGGGAGCTCCGCCAGGCCGGATTTATCCGGTTCTGGTCGTGACCGCGTGCCTTTTGAAGAATGAGCCTGCGAGTTAGCGTTGTGTGGCGAGGTTAACCCGGGTGGGGTAGCCGTAGCGAAAGCGAGTCCGAATAGGGCGTTTGAGTCGCATGACCTAGACCCGAAGCGTGGTGATCTAGCCATGGGCAGGGTGAAGCGCGGGTAAGACCGCGTGGAGGCCCGAACCCACCAGGGTTGAAAACCTGGGGGATGACCTGTGGTTAGGGGTGAAAGGCCAATCAAACCACGTGATAGCTGGTTCTCCCCGAAATGCATTTAGGTGCAGCGTCGTGTGTTTCTTCCCGGAGGTAGAGCACTGGATGGTCTAGGGGGCCTACAAGCTTACCGAAATCAGCCAAACTCCGAATGCCGGTGAAGTGATAGCGCGGCAGTGAGACGGCGGGGGATAAGCTTCGTCGTCGAGAGGGAAACAGCCCAGAACACCGGCTAAGGCCCCTAAGCGTGTGCTAAGTGGGAAAGGATGTGGAGTCGCATAGACAACCAGGAGGTTGGCTTAGAAGCAGCCACCCTTGAAAGAGTGCGTAATAGCTCACTGGTCAAGTGATTCCGCGCCGACAATGTAGCGGGGCTCAAGTACACCGCCGAAGCCGTGTCATTCATACATGAAGCCCGTCGCCCTAGTAAGGTGGCCAGGCGTATGGATGGGTAGGGGAGCGTCGTGCAGCCAGTGAAGTCCCGGGGTGACCCAGGGGTGGAGGCTGCACGAGTGAGAATGCAGGCATGAGTAGCGAATGCGACGTGAGAAACGTCGCCGCCGGATGACCAAGGGTTCCTGGGCCAGGCTAATCCGCCCAGGGTGAGTCGGGACCTAAGGCGAGGCCGACAGGCGTAGTCGATGGACAACGGGTTGATATTCCCGTACCCGCGAAGGTCCGCCCCATGTTGAGCCGGACGATGCTAAACCCGTTAAGCCCCCTGACGCCTTCGGGTGTTGGGTGTGGTGGAGCCGGTGACCCGAGTCCGTAGTAGGCAAGCGATGGTGTGACGCAGGAAGGTAGCCCAACCCGGGCGGTGGTTGTCCCGGGGTAAGGATGTAGGACGTACGGTAGGCAAATCCGCCGTGCATATAGTCTGAGATCTGATGCCGAGCCCGTAGGGGCGAAGTGGGTGATCCTATGCTGCCGAGAAAAGCATCTAGCGAGGACCAAGCGGCCCGTACCCCAAACCGACACAGGTGGTCAGGTAGAGAATACCGAGGCGATCGGGTGAACCGTGGTTAAGGAACTCGGCAAAATACCTCCGTAACTTCGGGAGAAGGAGGGCTCTCTTTGGTGAACACCCTTGCGGTGTGAGCTGGGGGGAGTCGCAGAGACCAGCGAGAAGCGACTGTTTACTAAAAACACAGGTCCGTGCGAAGTCGCAAGACGATGTATACGGACTGACGCCTGCCCGGTGCTGGAACGTTAAGGGGACCGGTTAGGAAGCGATTCCGAAGCTGAGAACTTAAGCGCCAGTAAACGGCGGTGGTAACTATAACCATCCTAAGGTAGCGAAATTCCTTGTCGGGTAAGTTCCGACCTGCACGAATGGCGTAACGACTTCTCGACTGTCTCAACCACGGACCCGGCGAAATTGCACTACGAGTAAAGATGCTCGTTTCGCGCAGCAGGACGGAAAGACCCCAGGACCTTCACTATAGCTTGATATTGGTGTTCGACTCGGTTTGTGTAGGATAGGTGGGAGGCTGTGAAGTCCGGACGCTAGTTCGGGTGGAGCCGGCGTTGAAATACCACTCTGATCGTGTTGGATGTCTAACCTCGGTCCGTGATCCGGATCAGGGACAGTGTCTGGTGGGTAGTTTAACTGGGGCGGTTGCCTCCTAAAGAGTAACGGAGGCGCCCAAAGGTTCCCTCAGCCTGGTTGGCAATCAGGTGGCGAGTGCAAGTGCACAAGGGGGCTTGACTGTGAGACCGACAGGTCGAGCAGGTGCGAAAGCAGGGACTAGTGATCCGGCCATGGCTTGTGGAAGCGTGGTCGCTCAACGGATAAAAGGTACCCTGGGGATAACAGGCTGATCTTCCCCAAGAGTCCATATCGACGGGATGGTTTGGCACCTCGATGTCGGCTCGTCGCATCCTGGGGCTGGAGTAGGTCCCAAGGGTTGGGCTGTTCGCCCATTAAAGCGGTACGCGAGCTGGGTTTAGAACGTCGTGAGACAGTTCGGTCCCTATCCGCTGCGCGCGCAGGAGACTTGAGAAGGGCTGTCCCTAGTACGAGAGGACCGGGATGGACGGACCTCTGGTGTGCCAGTTGTTCTGCCAAGAGCATGGCTGGTTGGCTACGTTCGGGAAGGATAACCGCTGAAAGCATCTAAGCGGGAAACCTGCTTCAAGATGAGGTCTCCCACCCACTTGATGGGGTAAGGCTCCCGGTAGACCACCGGGTTGATAGGCCGGGCGTGGAAGCATCGTGAGGTGTGGAGCGGACCGGTACTAATAGGCCGAGGGCTTGACCACAAAGCTGATTCTTTTGCATGTGTGAAGTTTCTTGCTGCTCGCATCCACTGTTTAGATCTGAGACCCCTACTGGCCTCGGCATCGCCTCTTGTGTGGGGTGTGTGTCGGCTGGTTTGTCTCGTGTTGTTACGGCCGCCATAGCGGTGGGGAAACGCCCGGTCCCATTCCGAACCCGGAAGCTAAGCCCGCCAGCGCCGATGGTACTGCCAGGGGGACCTGGTGGGAGAGTAGGACGCGGCCGGACTAAAATTCACGAAGCCCCCTCCGGGATGCCCGGAGGGGGCTTCGTCGCGTTTGGCCCTTTCTTCCGAGGTGCGGGAGGATGGACCCCGACTCATCACAGGAACAGGAGCTGGATCCTCATGTCACCATCTTCGGACCGTCGCCCGGGCCGCTCCGACCGGGACCGCGACCGAGGCCAGGGCGCCCGCGGCGACGGCGACAACCGCCGCCCCGCCGACGACCGTTCAGGCCGCACCGGCGCCGGCGACCGAGGCGGCCGCCCCGGCTCGGGCTCCGCGTATGGTGACCGCTCCGGCTACGGCGATCGCCCCGCGCGCGACAACCGCGACTCCGGCGGCAACCGAGGCGGCGACCGCGACTCCCGCGGCGGCGGCTTCGGCTCACGAGACAACCGCGGCTCTGACTCCCGCGGCGGCTCCACCTACGGCTCACGCGACAACCGCGACTCCGGAAGCAGCCGCGGCGGCTACGGCGACCGCGACTCGCGCGGCGGCCGTGACGCTGGAGGCGACCGCGACTCACGAGGCGGATACGGCTCGCGAGACAGCCGCGGCACTGATTCGCGCGGTGGCTTCGGCGACCGGGATTCCCGCGGTGGCTCCGGAGGCGACCGCGACTCGCGCGGCGGCTACGGTTCACGCGACAGCCGAGGCTCTGACTCTCGCGGTGGCTCTAGTTATGGTTCGCGGGATAGTCGCGGTTCTGACTCTCGCGGTGGCTCCGGCTATGGCTCGCGCGATAGTCGCGGCTCTGACTCGCGTGGCGGGTCCGGCTATGGCTCGCGGGATAGCCGCGGTTCTGACTCACGCGGTGGTTCCAGCTACGGTTCGCGGGATAGTCGGGGCTCTGACTCACGCGGTGGTTTCGGCTCGCGGGACAGCCGCGGTTCTGACTCACGCGGTGGTTTCGGCTCGCGGGATAGTCGCGGGTCTGACTCGCGTGGTGGCTCGAGCTACGGTTCGCGCGATGGCGGGGGTTCCGACTCGCGTGGTGGTTTCGGCGCGCGGGATAGTCGCGGTTCTGACTCGCGTGGCGGTTCCAGTTACGGCTCGCGGGACAGCCGGGGTTCTGACTCGCGAGGTGGTTTCGGCGCGCGGGACAATCGCGGTTCCGATTCGCGTGGCGGTTCCAGCTACGGCTCGCGCGACAGTCGGGGCTCTGATTCTCGCGGTGGCTCTAGCTATGGCTCGCGCGATAGTCGGGGTTCTGACTCTCGTGGTGGCTCGAGCTACGGTTCGCGGGATAGTCGCGGTTCTGACTCGCGCGGTGGTTTCGGCGCGCGGGACGGTCGCGGCGCTGACTCTCGTGGTGGTTCCGGCTATGGCTCGCGCGATAGTCGGGGCTCTGACTCGCGTGGTGGCTCCAGCTACGGTTCGCGCGATGGTCGCGGGTCCGACTCGCGCGGTGGCTTCGGCTCGCGGGACAGCCGCGGCTCCGACTCGCGTGGCGGGTCCAGCTATGGCTCGCGGGACAGCCGGGGCACTGATTCGCGTGGTGGGTTCGGCTCGGACTCCCGTGGCGGGTCGGGCTTCGGTGCGCGGGACAGTCGCGGTTCTGACTCGCGGGGTGGCTCCAGCTATGGCTCGCGGGATAGTCGCGGCTCTGACTCTCGTGGTGGTTCCGGCTACGGTTCGCGGGACAGCCGGGGTTCTGGATCGGATTCTCGCGGTGGTTATGGTTCCCGTGACAGTCGGGGTTCTGACTCCCGTGGTGGGTTCGGCTCGCGGGACGACCGTGGGTCGGATTCTCGCGGCGCCGGCTACGGCTCTCGGGACAGCCGGGGTTCTGACCCGCGGGGCTTCTCGGGACATGGTGGTTACAGCGACCGGGATTCTCGCGGTGGCTCGGACTCGCGTGGTGGCTTCGGTGGTCGCGACTCCGGGAACGGCAATCGGGATGACTCCCGTGGTGGCTATGGCTCGCGGGATCGGGAAGCCTTTGCCGGCGACCGGGATGAGCGTGGTGGCGAGGAGTTCGGTTCTCCGCGTGGGTTCGGTGATGATGCTGCGCGTCGTGGTTTTGGCGATGAGGACTCTCGTGGCGGCTTTGAGCCGCGTGAGGGTGGCGTGGTGGCCGGGTTCGGGGGCGTCGTCGACAGTGAGTCGCGGGAGCCTGAGGAGATCCTGGAGATCGCTCCTGATGCCACTATCGACAAGCTGGACAAGGATATTCAGGATGAGCTCGCTCAGCTGCTGAAGTCCAAGGCGACGCTGGTGGCCGGGCATCTGGTGACGGCTGGGCAGAACCTGGACGAGGATCCGGAGCTGGCCTACCGGCATGCGCGGACGGCGATGAAGCTGGCGCCGCGTTTGGCTTCGACGCGTGAGGCGGCCGGGTTGGCTGCGTACCTCACCGGGCGGTACTCGGAGGCGCTGGCGGATCTGCGGACCGTGCGGCGGATCACCGGAACCAACGATCACTGGGCCGTCATGGCCGACTGTGAGCGGGGTCTGGGGCGTCCGGAGCGGGCTTTGGCGATGGCTGCCGCGCCGGAGGCGAAGACGCTCGACAAGGAGACGCAGATCGAGCTGCGGATGGTCGCGGCCGGTGCTCGCATGGACATGGAGCAGCCTGAGGCCGCCGTGGTGCAGCTGCAGGGCGCCGATCTGACGCCGGCGAAGGTCCAGCCGTGGACCGCGCGGCTGCGCTACGCCTACGCCGAGGCGCTGCTCGCCGCCGAGCGCGAGGACGAGGCCCGCGACTGGTTCATGCGCGCCGCCGACGCCGACTCCGAAGGGCTCACCGACGCCGCCGAGCGGGTCGACGAGCTGGACGGTATCGCCTTCGACGAATTCGAGGACGAACTCGACGCGGAGGAAGGCGTGGAGGGCGGCGTGGAGGACGGTGCCGCGGATGGCGAGGCCCTCGAGAACGTCGATGAAGATGACGAGGATGAGGATGAGGATGGCGAGGATGACGAGGGCGACGCGGAGCTGAGCGCCGACCACGACCTCGCCGACGAGGACGAGGACGACGACCTCGAAGACGACGAAGAAGACGACGACGACTTCGAAGACGAAGACGACGACGACGAGGACACCGACTCGGGTCATCACGACTCCGACCCCGGACCCGCCTCCGACAACCGCTGAATCCCCAGCTCCACCCCGCACCCCGCCGACCGGCGGCCGCCCTCTCCAAGGGCGGCCGCCGGTCGGCCGTTTCCGCCCTGATAGCCCGCACGCCCCACCTGCCTGCCACCTGCCTATTGCCCCGAGCCGCTTCGGGGTGAAGGATCGGAACCATCGACGTTACCCGGCGGTAGCGATCGGCCGGACACCCTCCGGAGCCATCTGTCCCCGACCTCCACCCCCCACATCACCCCTCACCCTCCCTTCGCACGGAAGAGGCAGTCAGCCATGAGCGATCAGGGTTCAGCCGACGGCGCGGCTGTCGGCGTTCTGGAACCGGGCGCCCCCAGCTTCATCTCCTACGACCCCGCCGGCGGCGGCGAGGTCGCCACCTTCCCTGAGACGAGCGCCGAGCAGGTGCGCGCGGTCGTGGGCGAGGCGCGCCAGGCGTTCGCCTGGTGGTCCGGCCTCACCTGGGCCGAGCGGGAGCAGCGGTTGCGCAAGTGGGCCGGCGCCATCACCCGCGGGCTCGACGACCTGTGCGAGCTGATGCACCGGGAGAACGGCAAGCCGCGGGGGGACGCCTTCCTGGAGGCGTTCCTGGCCATCGAGCACATCGGCTGGGCCGCCGGGCACGCGCGCAAGGTGCTGCACCCGCGGCGCGTCGGCACCGGCCTGCTGATGGCCAACCACGCCGCGACGCTGGAGTACCAGCCGCTGGGCGTGGTCGGTGTCATCGGGCCGTGGAACTATCCGGTGTTCACCCCGATGGGGTCGATCGCCTACGCGCTGGCGGCCGGCAACGCCGTGGTGTTCAAGCCCTCGGAGTACACCACCGCGATCGGCAAGTGGATCGTCGACGCCTTCGACCAGGCCAATCCCGACGCGCCGCACCAGGTGCTGCGGCTGATCACCGGGACCGGCCCGACCGGGGCGGCGCTGTGCGAGTCGGGCGTGGACAAGATCGCGTTCACCGGCAGCGCGCGGACCGGACGCAAGGTGATGGCCGCGTGCGCGCCCTCGCTCACGCCGGTGCTCATGGAGTGCGGCGGCAAGGACGCGATGATCGTGGCCGGCGACGCGGACCTGGCCAAGGCCGCCGACGCCGCGCTGTGGGGCGCGATGTCCAACGCCGGGCAGACCTGCGTGGGCATCGAGCGGGTCTACGTCGTGGACGCGGTGAAGGACAAGTTCGTCACCGAGCTGACCGCGCAGATCCAGAAGCTGGCGCTGGCGCCGGGCGAGGGTCCGGACGCCGCCTACGGCCCGATGACCATGCCCTCGCAGATCGACGTGGTCCGCCGGCACATCGACGACGCCATCGCCAAGGGCGGCACGGTGGTGGTCGGCGGCAGCGGCGCGGTGCGGGCGCCGTATGTGGAGCCGACGGTGCTCCTGGACACGCCCGAGGACTCCAGCGCGGTGCGCGAGGAGACCTTCGGCCCGACGATCACGGTCAAGGGCGTGCGCGACGTCGAGGAAGCGATCCAGCTCGCCAACGCCACCGACTACGGCCTCGGCGCGTCGGTCTTCGCCCGCCGGGGCGGCACGGCCATCGCCCGGCGCCTGCGCAGCGGTATGACCTCGGTCAACGCCGTCATCGCCTTCGCCGGGATCCCGGGGCTGCCCTTCGGCGGGGTCGGGGAGTCCGGCTTCGGCCGCATCCACGGCGCCGACGGGCTGCGCGAGTTCACCCGCCCGAAGGCGATCACCCGGCGCCGGTACTCCACGCCCTTCGAGCCGGCGACGTTCGCGCGCCACCCGAAGACGTTCACGATCATGAAGAAGTACGCCGAGACGCGGTACGGCCGCAAGAAGTAGCGCTGGCAGGCAGGCAACGGAGCGAACGAGCGAAAAGAGCAGACGAGCAAACGACGCCGCGGCGCCGGAGACCCTGAGTCCGGCGCCGCGGCGTTTCTGTTCCCGTTGAGAGCTGCTGACAGCCGTTAAGAACAATTGAGAGCTGCTGAGAGCCCCTCAGAACGGCCTTCCGCGCAGCCGGTCCATGTCCCGCCGCTCGCGCTTGGTCGGCCGCCCGGCGCCCCGGTCGCGGATGGCGACCGGCACGAACAGCTCGCGCGGCGGAGGCGGCGGGCTGTTGTCGACGTAGCACTCGGCGGCGGCCGGGGCGCTGACCCGCTTGGCGATCAGCTTGCTCACGACCACGATCCGCTCGCGCTGGTCCTGCCGGACCCGCACCTCGTCGCCGACGCGCAGCAGGTGCGAGGGCTTCACGCTCTCGTTGTTGACCTTCACGTGCCCGCCGCGGCAGGCGTCGGCGGCCATCGAGCGGGACTTGGTCAGCCGCACCGACCAGATCCAGCTGTCCACCCGGACGGTGGCGGCGGTCTCGGACGTCATGACCGTGACTTTAACCGGCGGTGCTCAGGAGTGCAGACACAATTCGTTGCCCTCCGGGTCGGCGATGGTGATCCAGTGCGACGGGCCCTGCTGCCCCCGGTACAGCTCCGTGGCGCCCCGGGAGGTCAGCCGCGCCAGCTCGCCCTCCAGGTTCCCCTCGCCGACCTTGACGTCCAGGTGGAGCCGGTTCTTCACGGTCTTGGGCTCCGGCACGACCTGGAACAGGATGCGCGAGCCGGGACCGGCGTCCTTGCCGTCGGGATGCACGATCGCCTGCCCGAGGGCCCAGACCAGCACGCCGTTGTGTGTCTTGGTGTCGGCCTCGGTCGCGTGGCCCGCGGCGACCATGCCGCGGATGAACTCCTCGTTCGAGGGCTCCAGATCCCAGCCGATCGCCTCGGCCCACCAGTCGGCCAGGGCGTGCGGGTCGGCGGAGTCGACGACGACTTGGTAGCTGAAGGCCATGATCCGACGGTACCCGGCGGCTCCGACAAGCGCCGCCGGGAGCAGCCGGGAGCAGCCAGAGGCCACAGAAGCCGCCAGAAGCCGCGGCTGCCACCTCGCCGCTGCTACTTCTTGGTGACGTAGATGCTCTTCTCGTAGCTGGCGCCGTAGTACTCGGTCAGCTCCTCCAGCGACTCCCGCGTCCACTGCACCGACTTCACGATGCTGGCGTGCGGCGGCAACTGGTCCGGGTCCCACGTCGGCGGCTTCCAGAGCGAGGAGCGCAGGAAGGCCTTCGGGCAGTGGAAGAAGATCTGCTCGATGTCCACCTCGATCGCCATGATCGGCCGGTGGTTCTTGACCACCATGTCGTCGAAGTACGCGGCCTCGCGCACCAGCCTTGCCCGGCCGTTGATCCGCAGCGTCTCGTTGCGCCCCGGCACGACGAAGATCAGTCCGACGTGCGGATTGCGCAGGATGTTGAGATAGCCGTCGGCACGCCGGTTGCCGGGCCGCTCCGGGATGGCCAGCCGGGTGTCGTCGAGCACCTTCACGAACCCGGGCGGGTCGCCCTTGGGGGAGACGTCGCAATTGCCCTGGTCGTCGCAAGTGGACAGGAAGCACAGCGGCGAGGCGGCGAGCCAGCGCCGGTCGATCGGCAGGAGCCGCACCCGCTCCTTGTTGATGGCGCGCTCCATCGGCTCGCCGAGCAGGGCGCGTAGTTCGGCTTCGGTGGTGATGGCGGCCTCGGCCGGAGCGGGGTCGATCACGGGTTCGCTGACGGGCTCTGCGACGGCATCGGGCGCGGTGTTCTCGACGACTGCTTCGGTCACTGCGGCGGCCCTTCCGGAGTGGTAACGAGCCGCCGGCTCTGCGGCCCACTACCAGAGTAGCGGTCGTTACGATCATCACCATGGGCTCACTGGCGCTATTCGACCTGGACGACACCCTCATCGCCCTGTCTCCGGCCTTCCGGCGCTTCGCCCGCGACTTCGCGCGGCAATACGCGCTGCCGGCGGAAGCCGAGGATTGGCTGTTCAGGGCATGGGATCCCTACCAGCGGCGTGACGAGTTTTTCGCCCGAGTGCGGGAACGCTATGGGCTCGCCGAGTCTGTGGAGGACTTGTGGCGGCTCTACCGCACGCGCATGCCGGAGTTCGTGGAGCTGCGCGACGAAGTGCGCGACGGCCTGGTGGCGATGCGGCGCGCCGGATGGCGGCTGGGGATCGTGACCAACGGCGAAGCGGACAACCAACTGGGCAAGGTCGAGCGCACCGGGCTGGACCGGCTCGTGGACTCGGTGGCGGTGTCCGGTGCGCTGGGGATTCGCAAGCCCGATGCGGAGATCTTCCGGATCGCGGCTGAGGGTGCGGGGTGCGCGTTGGCCGACGGAGGCTGGATGGTCGGCGACAATGCGCACGCTGACATCGAAGGCGGCGCGGCGGTCGGGCTGCGGACCGTCTGGGTCGACGGCATCGAAGGCAGGTGGGACGTCGCCCCGGCGGCGACCGTCGTGGTCAAGGATGTCGTGGAGGCGTTCCCGATCCTGCTGACCCGACCGTGCTGACTCGATCCTGCTGACTTATCGATAAACCGATTGGTGGATCTGACGACAGTCAGCTCAGCTCAGCCCGCGCTCGCAGCATCGGCCATCGGGTGCTCCCACCCGTCCGCCTTGTTCAGATACATGTTGATCCCGACGATGTTCGACGCGAACGACGACAGCTCCTCGAACTTCGTCTGCGTCTCCTCATTCGCGGTCTCCACCGGATACCGCGCCGCGGTCTTCTCCCGCACCATCTCGATCGCGTGGTCCAGGTCCAGGCGGCTGGTCCGCGCGTCGCGCACCAGCTCCACCCACAGCCGTACCTCCTCCTCGGCGCGCGCCAAGGTGTCGGTGACGTCGCGGACCGGACCGTAGTGGCTGAACAGCAGCCGGGTCGGGCGCAGCGTGCGGAACTTCTCCAGCGAGTTCAGCGCCAGCGGCAGGTCGAAGTCCGGCGGCGGGGTGCCGGGGCGGACGTCGCCGGGCTGGTCGGGGTCGTCGGAGGGGATGTACAGGCCGGCGGCGTCGCCGACGTACAGGTCGCCGGTGACGTTGTCGATCAGGCCGACGTGGTGGCGCGCGTGCCCGGGGGTGTGGTGCGTCTCCAGCCGCCGGCCGCCGCCGAGGTCGATGGAGCCGACGTCCTCCACCGCGCGCACCCGCCGCGCCTCGGTGGGCAGCAGCGGCCCGAACACGTCGTCCATCAGCGAGCCGAACACCCGCCGCGCACTGGACATCAGCCGCGTGGGATCCACCAGGTGCCGCGCCCCCGAGGCGTGCACCACGATCTCCGCGTTCGGGAACATCGCCGCCAGGTCCCCGACGCCGCCGGCGTGGTCCAGGTGGATGTGCGTGACCACGATGGTCCGCAGATCCTCCGGCCCGACCCCCAGCGCCGCCAGCGCGTCGCGCACCACCGGCGCCGACTTCGCCGTCCCGGTCTCGATCAGCGCCGGGTGCTCGCCGAGGATGGCGTAGCCGGCGGTGATGCCGGTGTGCCCGGACATGAGCGTGTCGATCTCGTGGACGTCGGAGCCGAGATTCGTCATGGTGTTACCAGGTCCTTCGGAGCGAGTGGTGCTATCGGGGACCGTAGCAGTTCCGGACCGTCTCCTCCTTGACGCCCCCAGACTCCTCGGCCAGCCTGTCGCCTGACAAAGACGTCGAAGGCTGACAGGACAAGGGAGACGCATGCGCGGCTTCGGGAAACTTCGTACCCAGAGACGTACCTATAGACGCAGCCGCGGACGCAGCCGTACGGTCGGCGCCGCGTTGAGCGTCGCCGCGCTGGCGATGGCGTTCCTTCCGCAGGACTCGGCCACGGCTGCCGCGGCGGGTCCGGTGACCGATCCGGCGGCGCTGGTCAATCCCCTGATCGGGACGGGGAGCGGCGGGGACGTCGTCGGCCAGGTCGACACGTTCCCCGGCGCTGTCGTGCCGTTCGGCATGGTGCAGTGGAGTCCGGACACCTCGTCGCGGCCGCCGGGTGGCGGTTACAACTATGCCGACAGCTCTATCACCGGGCTGAGCCTTACGCATGTGTCCGGTCCCGGATGTGCCATCGCCGGCGACTTCCCGGTGCTGCCGCTTTCCGGCGCCGTCCCGGCTGACCCCGCCTCCGCGCAGCAGCCCTTCAGCCATGCCTCTGAGTCGGCGACTCCCGGGGCGTACTCCGTGACGCTCGCTCCCGGAACCCCTAGCGCGGTGGGTGTGCGGCTGAGCGCCACCACGCGCACCGGGCTGGCAGAGTTCTCCTTTCCCGCCACCGATCAGGCACATGTGCTGGTGAAGTCCGCCGGGTCGGCGGCCGGTAGCTCGGCGGCGACGTTCGCGGTCAGCGGCGACCGGGAGATATCCGGATCGGTCGCCAGCGGACACTTCTGCGGGCAGCCGAACTCCTACACCGTGTACTTCGCCGCGCGGTTCGACCGACCCTTCACCTCCTCGGCGTCGTGGGCTGGCGGGACCGGCGGCACCCTCACCTTCGACACCCGCCACGCCTCGACAGTGCGCATGCAGGTCGGCATCTCCTACACCTCGGCGGCCGGCGCGCGCCGCAACCTCGCGGCCGAGGCCACCTCGTGGAGCGTGAGCGATGTGGCGCGGGCGGCGCACAACGCCTGGAACCAGCAGCTCCGCAAGATCGAGATATCCGGCGGCACCGCCGCCGAGCAGGCCAGCTTCTACACCGCGCTCTACCACACGCAGCTGGACCCGAACGTGATCGACGACGCCGACGGCTCCTACCCCGGCTTCGACGGCAAGACCCATACCGCCGCCCGCGACCACCATCAGTACTCGGACTTCTCCGGCTGGGACGTCTACCGCTCCGAGACGCAGCTGATCGCGATGCTGGACCCGCAGCGCGGCTCGGATATGGCCCGCTCCCTGCTCGCCGACGCCGACCAGGGCGGCTGGCTGCCCAAGTGGCCGTCGGTGAACGGCTACACCGGCGTGATGAACGGCGACGCCGCCGATCCCATGCTCGCCGACCTCTACGCCTTCGGCGCCCGCGACTTCGACGTCCACCAGGCTGTCGCCGCGATGGTCCACGGCGCGCAGGGCACCGGCACACCCGGCCAGGGCTGGTATGTCGAGCGGCCGCACGGCCAGGACTACATCGCAGACGGCTATGTGCCCAACGTCGGCTCCGACTCGATCAGCCCGGTCCCGAACGGCGCGTCGGAGACCGAGGAGTACGCGGTCGCCGACTTCGCCATCTCCCGGCTGGCGCAGGCCGGCGGCGACGCGGCGGACGCCGGGGTGTTCCTGAAGCGCTCGCAGAACTGGGCCTCGGTCTTCAACACCGCCACCGGCTACATCCAGCCTCGTGACGCCGGCGGAGCCTTCCCCTCCGGGGACCCGGTCACCGCCGGCCAGTCCGGCTTCGGGCAGAGCGGCTTCCAGGAGGGCAACACCTCGCAGTACACGTGGATGGTCCCGCAGAACCTGCGCGCGCTGTTCGACGGCATGGGCGGCGACGCCGCCGTGCGCCAGCGGCTGGACACCTACTTCACCCAGCTCAACGTCGGTCCCAACCAGCCCTACCACTGGCAGGGCAACGAGCCGGCGGAAGGCACGCCGTGGGCCTACGACTCCGCCGGCGCGCCGTGGGAGACGCAGCGCGTCGTGCGGCAGATCGTCTCGACGCTGTACGCGCCGACCCCCGGCGGCGAGCCGGGCAACGACGACCTCGGCGCGATGAGCTCCTGGTACGTCTGGGCGACGCTGGGCCTGTACCCGCAGACCCCCGGCGTGCCGATGCTCGCGCTCGGCGCGCCGCTGTTCACCTCGGAGGTCATCCACGCCGGCGCCAACACCGTGACCGTCAAGGCCCCGCAGGCCGGCGACGCCGCTCCCTACATCCAGGCGCTGAAGGTGGACGGCCGCACGTCGCAGCATGCGTATCTGATGCTGGACGGCCGTCCGCACCACCTCGACTACTCGCTGGGCGCCGCGCCGAACCAGGCGTGGGGCTCGGCGCCGCAGGACGCGCCGCCGTCGTTCTCGGCCGGGCCCGTCAGCTTCCCGCCCTCCACCCGCGCCGCGGTGACGGTCACTCCGCAGCAGGTCCGCGTCGCGCCGGGGGAGACGACCCAGGTCGCGGTCAAGGTCGACAACACCCTCGGCAGCACGCCGGCGACGGTCACCTGGACCGCCCAAGGCCCTGCCGGACTGACCGCGACGCCGTCGCAGGCCACTGTCACGATCCCGGCGGGCGGTGCGGTCTCCACCGCCGTCGCCCTGGCTCCCGCCGCGGCGATGGCCTCGGGCTACTACCAGGTCGCGGTGCAGGCGAAGGCGTCGAACGGCGCGGCGATCCCGACCACTGACATCCTCGCCACCGTCGCCGCGCCGGGCGTGTTCATCCCGACCGCATACGTCACCAACTACAGCGACGGAACGCTGACTCCCGTCGACATCCGCACCGGCAACGCCGGACCGCCGATCCCGGTCGGCAGCGGACCCGACGGCGAGGCGATCACGCCGGACGGCAAGCGGCTGTTCGTGGCGAACAACAACACGAACAACGTGACCGTCATCGACACCACCGACAACCACGTCATCGGCACGGTGACCGTCGGCAATGTCGCTGCCGACGTGGCCGCGACCCCCGACGGCAAGACGGTCTGGGTCAGCGACTTCAGCGACGGCACCGTCCAGCCGATCGACGTGGCGACGCTGACCGCGGGCACGCCGGTGAAGGTCGGCAGCCAAGCCGAGCGCGTGGCGGTCAACCCGGCCGGGACCCAGCTGTGGGTCGCGGACCAGGGGGACGGCACGGTCAGCGTCGTGGATCTCGCCTCCCGCACAGTGGTGCACACCGTGGCCGTCGGCGCGGCGCCCTTCGGCATCGCCTTCGCGCATGACGGGTCCAAGGCTTATGTGACCAACGGCGGCGGCAACAGCGTGTCGGTCATCGACACCGGCGCCGCCGCGGTCTCCGCCACGATCCCGGTCGGCGCCGGACCGCAGGGCATCCGGGTCTCCCCGGACGGCTCGGTGGTGTACGTGGCCGACTCCGGCGCCGGCGGCGTCACGCCGATCGCCACCGCGACCGGCGTGGCCGGCCCGCTCATCCCGACAGGGTCCGGCGCGTACGCGGTCGGGTTCACTCCCGACGGCAGCGTGGCGTGGGTCGTGGACACCAACACCAACGACGTGCGGCCGGTCACCGTCGCCACCGGTGCCGTCGGGGCGGCGGTGAAGGTGGGGAACGTGCCGGACGGGATCGTGGTGACGCCCGCGACCGCGCCGTAGCGCGAAGGAGAACGAGAAACGGAGCAGAGCTGCCCCGGTCGAGAACCCTCGACTGGGCAGCTCTTTCCGCTCAGCCCGCCGGCCGCACCCGCACGACGAGCTTCCCCGCCGCGGCGTTGGCCTCCATGTCGGCGTGGGCCTGCCGTACCTGCTCCAAGCCGTCGTAGACGCGGCTCACCGGCCATTGCAGCGTTCCGCTGGCGATGTCGTCGAGCGTGCGCTGCAGAACCTCGCGCGGCAGGTCCGAGGCCTCGCCGCCGTAACCGGTCAGCCGGACCCCGCTGGGGATGTAGCCGATCGGGTAGAAGTTCTCGACGGTCCACTGGTCCGAGAGCATCCCGGTCATGCACACGGTGCCGTGGACGCGCGTGGCGGCCAGCGTGTCCGGCAGCGACGGCGTGCCGACGAGCTCCAGCGCCGCGTCCACCCCGTCGGGGAAGATCGCGTGCACGCGCTTGGCCACGTCGCCGTCGTCGAGCAGGGGGTGGTCGACGCCGCGTTCGCGCAGCGTGTCCAGCCGGTCCGCGCGCCGCGTCGTGGCCAGCACCGTCGCGCCGATCTGCTTGGCCAGCGCGGCCGCGGCCATCCCGATGGAGGAGGTGCCGCCCCGGATCAGCAGCGTCTGCAGCGGCTGGAGATCCAGGCCGACGCTCAGCGAGCCGTAGGCGGTCTGCAGCATCTCGGGCACGCTGCCGAGGACGTCCCACGGCAGCTCGGACTCGAAGGGGATGACCTGCTCCTGCGGCACCGAGGTGTACTCGGCGTAGCCGCCGTCGTAGATCCGGCCCATGCCACCCATCATGGTGACGACCTTCTGCCCGGGTACCAGACCGCTGCTCTCCGGCGCCCAGTCGACGGTTCCCGCGGCCTCGATGCCGAGCACGCGCGGGAAGTCCACGCCCTCGGCGAAGCCCAGCCGGGTGTGGTACTCCGACCGGTTCAGACCGAACGCCTCGACGCGGATCCGGACCCAGCCGTCCCGCTGGTCCGGCAGAGGAAGTTCTTTGAGCTCCAGGTTCTCGACCGGCCCAGGGCCGGACAACACTATGGCGCGCATCATCACAGAGATCATGATGCACCTTGGGACGGGGGATATCGGAGTTCGGACTCGCTCATGAGATGGGCCGATGGCGCGCGGCGATCAGCACGGCCGCGTCGTCGCTCGTGGCGCCGCCCGCATAGTGGTTCAGGTCGCGGCTGAGATCGGCGAGCAGTTGGGGTGAGGGCTCTGCGATCCAGCCGGTGAGCCGGTCGGCCAGCGGGTAGAACACACCGGCGCTGTTCCGGGCCTCGCTGACGCCGTCGGTGTAGAGCAGGACCCGGTCACCGGGACCGAACGGGACCGTCTCGGTGCGGTATTCGCTCGCGACCAGCGCGGACAGGTTGAGCGGAGGAAGCGGCGCGTCGGGCTCGATCGCGCGGACGCCGCCGGGCTGGATCAGCAGCGGCGGGGGATGGCCGCAGTTGAGGAGGAAGGCTTCGGGGCGGCCGTCGGGGATCTCCATCAGGATGGCGGTGGCGAAGCGTTCGGCGGAGTCCGGCGTGGAGGCGCGTTCGGCGTAGCGCCGCAGGCTGGTCTCCAGGCGCCCGGCGAGTTCGGCGAGGTCTTCGGCGTCGTAGGCCGCCTCGCGGAAAGAGCCGAGCAGCGCCGCCGCCGTTTCCACCGCCGGCAGTCCCTTGCCCTGCACGTCGCCGAGGATGATCCGCACTCCGTGCCGGGTGCGGACCGCCTCGTACAGGTCGCCGCCGATCTGCGCCTGCGCGGCGGCGGCGCTGTAGTAGAGGGCCAGGTCGACGGTGCCGAGCCTGCCGGGCAGCGGACGCAGCACCACCTGCTGCGCGGTGCGCGCCACCGAGCGGATCTCGGCGAGGTCGCGTTCGCGCTGGACGCGGACCCGCGCGGCGTACGCGGCGGCCAGGGTGACCGTGGAGATGACGGCGATGACCGAGGCGGTCGGGCGACCGACCCGGCCGTCGTGGATCAGCCCGCGGGCCACCTCGGCGAGCATGGCGAGGATCCCGACGAGGATGGTGGTCCCCGCGCCCCAGACGGAGGCGGCCAGGGCCGGCGCGGCGACCAGGTAGCGGTCGTATTGCTGCCCGGCGGTGCTTTCGGCGTCGGCCAGGGCGGACAAGGCGATCAACAGGAACGGCGCGACACGCAGAGTCGTGGTGATGCGCGAGCGCTTGCGCACCGGCTCGAGGGCCTCGGCGAACCCGACCGGCTCGATGAGCTCCGCGGCGCCGGCGGGATGTGCGGAAACGGCGGCACGCGCGGCATCGGCGGGCTCGGCGGGCTTGGCGGATTCGGACATGGCGTGCCGGTGCTGCTAGGCCGAGGCCGGCACGATCAACGTCACCGGACCAGTCGACCACCGCGGGCCGGGATGCACGAGGCAGGTGCGGCGAACGGGCGACGGCGGGCGGATCACGGTGCCGATGGTCTCCTGAAATGCTGAACATATAGTGTGGCGAAAATGAGGGGTATCTGAAGAGTCGTCCGGGTCGAATTCTCCTCGACAATTCCTCATCGCTCTCTCATTAATCCTTCATTCCATTCCCACGGCGGGTCCGCACAGTCGAGCCACCTTTCCGGCGCCGACGCGCGACCACCCATGCCAAGGGATGACCCACTTCATGTTCTTCTCCTACCTGAGCCGTGAGCTGCGCAGACGCAGCAAGCAGGCCATCGTGGTGGCCCTCGGCCTCGCGATCGGCATCGGACTCACGATCACGGTGAGCGCCGCCTCGCACGGCGTGAAGACCGCGCAGGACTCGGTCCTGCATTCGCTGTACGGCGTCGGGACCGACATGACCGTCACCGAGACCGCCGCTCCCGGTTCCGGCAACGGCGGCCAGCGCTTCTCCTTCAACGGACCGGACGCCGGGACGACCTCCGGCACCAAGACGCAGGCGACGTCCTCGGACAATCTGAACCTCTCCTTCGGGACCAAGGCGATGCCGGCGGACACCCTGAAGAAGGTCGCCGGGGTCTCCGGGGTGCAGCAGGCGGTCGGCGCGCTGACCCTGACCGACTTCAAGATCGACACCACGGTGCAGCAGCAGATCACGCAGGACCAGGCGCAGCAGGGTCAGGCCCCGAGTTCGGGCAGCAGCCGCTCCGGCGGGACTGGCGGCAACGGCGGAAACGGCGGCCCGCGCTTCGGCGGCCCGGCCTCCGGCAATGGGAACGCCAACATCCTCACCGTCACCGGCGTCGACACCGCGAACCTGGCCACCGGTCCGATGTCCGCGCTGACGCTGGACTCCGGCCGCGCGTTCACCACCGCCGACAGCACGGCCGACGTGGCCGTCGTCAGCGCCTCGTACGCCTCGGCGAACAAGGTCGCGGCCGGCGGCACGGTCACCCTGGCCGGGACCAAGTTCAGCGTCGTGGGCGTGGCGTCCGGGACCACTCAGACCGGCATCTTCATCCCGCTGCAGGTGGCGCAGACCTTGTCCAAGCAGACCGGGAACGTCTCGACGATCTACGTGAAGGCCGCCAGCGCGACCGAGATCGACGCGGTCTCCGCCGGCATCAAGACCGCGGACACCGCGGCGACCGTCACCACCGCCGCGGACCTGGCCAAGTCGGTGACCGGCTCGCTGTCCTCGACCGCCTCGCTGGCGAACAACCTCGGCAAGTGGCTGTCGATCGCGGTGCTGGCCGCCGCCTTCGCCATCGCCGGGCTGCTCACGATGTCCTCGGTGGGACGCCGGGTCCGGGAGTTCGGCACGCTCAAGGCCCTGGGATGGAGCTCGCGCCGCGTGGTGCGCCAGGTGATCGGCGAGTCCGTGGTCACCGGTTTGATCGGCGGCGTGGCCGGTATCGCGCTCGGCTTCGCCGGAGCCCAGGCGATCAACGCGTTCTCGCCGAAGCTGTCGGCGACGACCGGCGGTGCGTCGGGTGGGTCCGGTGCGCCGGGCGGCTTCGGTGGCGGTGGCGGTGGCGGCACTGGCGGCGGCGGCACCGGCGGCACCGGTGGTCGCACCTTCGGCGGGGGCGGCCGCGGCGCCCAGACCGTCGCCGTCCACCTCTCGGCGCAGGTGGGCCTGACGATTCTGCTCGTCGCGGTCGGCCTGGCCCTGCTCGGCGGTCTGGTCGCCGGCGGTCTGGGCGGCTGGCGCGCCTCGTCCCTGCGCCCCGCCGACGCCCTCCGCAAGCTCGCCTGACCCGAGCCCGCCCCTGAAGCCCTCCCCGAAACGAAAGACACAGCGATGTACGAGATCAGTGGTCTCACGAAGACCTACAAGCGCGGCAAGGACACTGTCGAAGCCCTGCGCGGCGTGGACGTGGTCATCCCGGACGGCGACCTGCTCGCCATCCAGGGCCCGACCGGCCACGGCAAGTCCACCCTGCTGCAACTCATCGGCGGCCTGGACCGCCCGACCGGCGGCCGCTTGGTGTTCAACGGCCGCGACATGGCCGGGATGAACGAGACGCAGCTGACGAAACTGCGGGCGCGGCACTTCGGCTACATCTTCCAGTCCTTCAACCTGATCCCCACCCTGACCGCGCAGGAGAACGTCGAGACGGCGTTGGTCCCGCTGGGAGTCTCCGCCACCGAACGCCGCGAGCGCGCCGCCCGCGCCTTGGCCGACGTCGGCTTGGACGAGCGCCGCAGCCACCTGCCGGCCGAGTTGTCCGGCGGCCAGCAGCAGCGCGTGGCCATCGCCCGCGCGCTGGTGAAGGAGCCGGAGGTCATCATGGCCGACGAGCCCACCGGCAACCTGGACGAGGAAACCCGCGACGAGATCTTCGCGCTGCTGCAGAGCCTGTGGCGGGACCGGGGGCTGACCGTCGTGATGGTGACGCACGATTCTGCGATCGCCAAGCGCGTGCCGCATCTGGCGCGTATCAAGAACGGCAAGCTCAGTGTTCTGCGTGAACCGGAGGTCTCCAAGCTCCCGGCGGACACTCGACGTCTGCCGGGTACCGCGCCGGTCGGGTGAACACTGCCGGCGAGGTGAACATCCGGTGACGAGGCGTCAGCTCTCCATGAACTTCTCGCCGGTTGCTCAATCTTCGTGCGGCTGACCGTTTTCTGCCACGCGAGGTGGTCACCATGACTGCGTGAACGGCAACAGCGTCCTGCTCGCGCTCGTGGTGGCCACAGCGCTGGGCTTCGATTTCACCAACGGATTCCACGACACGGGCAACGCGATGGCCACGTCGATCGCCACCGGGGCGCTGCCGCCCCGGGTCGCCGTCGCCGTCTCGAGTGTCCTGAACCTGGTCGGGGCGTTCCTCTCGTTCAGCGTCGCCGCGACCATCGCCAGCGGACTGGTGCAGGCGCACCTGGTGACGCTGACCGTGGTGTTCGCCGGGCTGGCCGGCGGCATCCTGTGGAACCTCGCGACCTGGTACCTGGGCATCCCGTCCAGTTCCTCGCACGCCCTGATCGGCGGCGTCGTCGGCGCGACGCTGGCCGCCGCCGGCGGGCACGCGGTGCAGTGGCACGGCCTGGTCTCCAAGGTCGTGCTGCCCGCCGTGCTCTCGCCGGTGATCGCCGCCTTCGTGGCGGCCGTCGGCACGTTCCTGGTCTACCGGCTCGACCGCGGCATGGACGCCGGCGTCCGCAACCGCGGGTTCCGCGTCGGGCAGATCGGCTCGGCGTCCATGGTCTCCCTCGCGCACGGCACCAACGACGCGCAGAAGACCATGGGCATCATCACCCTGGCGCTGATCGCCAACGGCTCCCTCGGGGAGCACGCGAAGGCGCCGGCGTGGGTCATCATCTCCTGCGCGCTGGCGATCAGCCTGGGTACCTACTTCGGCGGCTGGCGCGTCATCAGGACCCTGGGAAAGGGCCTGGTGGAGATCGAGGCGCCGCAGGGCATGGCCGCGGAGTCGGCGTCCGCCGCGGTGATCCTGCTGTCCAGCAACTTCGGCTACTCCCTGTCCACAACGCATGTCGCCACCGGATCGATCCTCGGCTCGGGCGTGGGAAAGAGGGGCGCCGAGGTCCGCTGGGCGGTCGCCGGACGGATGGCGACGGCGTGGGTCTTCACGCTGCCGGCCGCCGGGATCGTCGGTGCGCTGGCTTACGCCTCGGCGCACGCGATCGGCGGGACGCCCGGCGCCTCGACGATCTTCGTGGTGCTGGCCGGCTGCGCCGCGGCGTTCTTCCTCGCCGCGCGCCGCAATGCGGTGACGCCGTCGAACGTCAACAGCGAGTGGTCCGGCTCGGTGGCTCCGGCCGCGAGCCCGGCGGTCGCCGGAGCGTCGTTGTGAACCGGCTGGCGCGGCGTAGCGAAAGGAAGCAGTGACTGTGAACTCCTGGATCAATCTGACCGCGCTGTGGAAGATCGTGGTGATCGGCTTGCTCGCCGGAGCCGGGTTGCCCGCGCTGTTCGCCCTCGGCCTGCGTGCGCTCAACCCGCGTTCGGAGGGCGCGGTGGTCGGCGGTGATGGGAGGGAAGGTGCTGCGGGCGCCGCTGCCGCTGCCACTGCCGGGCGTGCCGGGCGTGCCGGACCGCTGGGAGCGACGATCGCAGTCCTCTGTTTCGCTGCCGTGCTGGCGGCGATGGGGTGGGGGATCTACAGCATCGTCCACAACAGCTGAGCGGGGGAGCGGGTACCCGGGCATGTGATGAGATGGGCACGTGTCCGGGCAGATCCCCAGTGATGAGCTTTTCGAGGAATCCAGCAGTGATCGCATGGGCCGGAGGTTCGACGTCGGCTGCCTGATCGCCTTGCTGCCTCGGGAATCGCGGGCGGTGGCGCTGCGCGAGGTGGTCGAGGCCGACCCGGACTACTTCCGGATCGGGCACGACCACCCGCCGCTGGTCGTCGAGAGCGCGACCGCCGACGGGACGCTGGAGGTGCGGCAGGCGCTGGCGCGCGTGACGAATTCCGCAGAAGCGCAAGCGCGGCTGTTCGCCATGGACGATCCGGGCATCGATTTTGCATTGGCGGACAACATGAATCTGCCCTTCGAGCTCGAAAGCCGGCTCCGGCTGCGCGCGCCTGCCGCCGTCGCGACCGGGAGGGGCTACAACTCCTCCAACCACAGCCGCGCGTTGCAGTCGGCGGACGCGGATCTGGCCGCGGCTGCCCTGATCGATCGGCGCACGCGGCGCTGGACGCCCCCGCTTCGGCCGACGGTGTGGGCCACCGGCTGGCGGACGGTTCGGTTGGCCGGCGGCGTCGAGAAGGTCCGCGAGGTCCTCGCGGCACTGCCCGCCGACGCGCCGTTGGACGATGTGACCGTGCAGATCGCAGAAGCCTGCGCCGAGGCGGACCCCGAGCCGTTCCTGAGCACCGCCGAGGAGCGCTTCATCGGAACCGGCGCGCTGCTGCGGCGGCTCAGCGCGGTGCGCGCCCGCACCGACGACCGCCTGGCTGAGCAGATTCTCGGCGAGCCTTTTCAAGTGGACTGGTCGCTGGTGTCCGCGGTCGGACTGGCCCGGCGGCTGCCGAGGATGGCGGCGAAGTTGCTGGCTGGCCATCCCGCGTGCCCGGCCGATGTGCGATTCGCGCTGCTCGAAGGGCGTCCGGCGCCGGCTCACCTGAAGCAGGACTCGAACGCCCCCAACGGCGCGCCGACCGTCCCAGAGCCGCCGCGACCGCCGTACCTCCCGCCGTACTACTGGCCGCCGCCAGACGCCGGACCGCTGGGCCACGGCAATCCGCTGTCGCTCCTCGCCAGAACTCCGGTCGACAAGGAGCTGACCATCGAGCACCTGTGGTCAGCGTTGGAGCTGGAACTGGTGTCTGCCGCCGACGCTGTGGAAATCGTCCGACCGGCCCTCACCGTGACGTGCTACGCCGGCCAGTCCTCGTCCTTCGCCGCCCACCGGCGCCGCCCGACCAGCGGCCAAGCGAGACTGAACGCCGCCGCGGTGGACTATCTAAAACGCCGGGCTGCGGAACGCCCGACGGTTCCCGGCATGTGGCGGAATGTCTACACCCTGATACGGTCCTGGACGGGCACGCTTCCGGAGCTGCTGGACGCCGCAGAAGGCTAGAGAACCGTCGAACGAGTTCACGATTGACCGGTCCCCGGCGTCTGCCCGCCTGCCGACTGCCCGCCGGCGCTCTGCCCGTCGGGCGTCTGCCCGTCCGGTGTCTGTCCGTTTGAGGACTGCGCCGCTGCGGCCGCTTGCTCGGCTCTGAACAGTGCCTGCTGGTCGGCCAGTGCTATTGCCAGCTCGCCGGCGGCGGTGGGGTGCAGGGGGGCCTTGTCTTTCGGGCCTTGGACGAATGGTTCGGGGCTGCACAGTGCGTGGCCGGCGAAGGAGGGTTGGACGGTGATGAAGCCGGCTGCGTCGGCTCCTTGCTTCAGGGCGGTGTTGAGCTGGTCCAGGCGGCCTTGGAGGGTTTTGGCTTTGGCGGCGTCGACGTGTTCGGCGGCTAGGCAGGAGGTGTCGGGGCCGAAGGGGTCGTAGTACTGGTTGATGATGACGGCTGGGTGGCCGGGGAGGGCGGCTAGTTGGGTGAGGAGTTCGCGGTAGTCCAGGACGAATTGGGCCGTCTGCTGTTGGAAGTAGGCGTCGGTGACGCGGTCGTCGCAGGTGGGGCTGGCGGCGCAGAAGCGGGTCAGGTCGGCCCAGTGGAGGTCGTCGGCACCGACGCTGACGATGACCACGCGGGCTTTGGGCGCGCGCTGGAGTTGGGCGATCTGGGGCGGGGCGCTGAGCGGGCCGGCGGGTTGCGGGCCGAGGAGGCCGGTGCGGACGGTCGCGCCGGAGCAGGCCAGGTTCAGTACGTTCCAGTTGTTGACCGTGGCCAGTTGCGCGGCGAAGGAGTCGGCGCTGCGGCCGCAGGCCTGGTCCAGGGCGCTGGGGTGGGATACCGGACGGTTGCCGATGGCCGCCGCGGTGGAGTCGCCGATCACCACCGCCTGCACGCCGCTCAGCGCCGGTCCGTCGGCGGGGGCGACTGGGTAGCCCATGCTGCGGCCGACGAGGTCGGACAGCGAGTGCACGTGCCGCAGGGCGCTCGGGGTGCCGGAGGCGAGCAGCCCGAAGCCCACCACGTTGACCGCCGTCATCGCGATCGCGCCGGTGCTCAGCACGATGACGGTGCGGCGCAGCGAGTACCGGCGGAGCCCGGTCACGGCGGCCAGCACCATCACGACGATCCCCGCCGACACCGCGCCCTCCCACAGCCCGTACCGCAGCCAGCCGGAGGACAGCTGGCGGCCCAGAACGCCCGCGCTGCTCTTGTCGCTGGAACCGAGCAGCTGCTCCAGCTCGGCGTTCGCCGTGATGTGCGTCAGCCGCAGCCGAGGACGGACCGGTCCCGGAAACTGCGGCTGGGTGGAGATCGTCTGGCCGAACAAGTCCATTTCGCCCGGACCGGACAAGCCCCATCCCGGAGCGGCGGCGCCCACTTCGACCGTCTGTCCGGCGGCGGTCACCGACTGCAACGGCGTGATGCGCACGGCCATCCACAGCGAAGCCAGGAGCACGAACGCCGCCACCACGGGAATCGCAGCTCGCGCCGTCCATCGGCGCCATGTGATGGACGACTTGTGCCAGTTGGTGACTGACGTTAACCGGACCGAGGACATAGCAGCCGCATACCCGCGTATCTATCGGCCCTCACTGTGATCTCCTCGGGACGGAGTACCCAGTGTGCGCAGGGCTTGAGGAAGACCAGCTTCCCACGCGCGCACCCACCGTCCAGTTCCTTATATGGCCCGATACGGCTCGGCCTGACGAGGTATGGCCAGCCTCGCGAGCCGGATGTGGCCTAATGGGGAACATAAGCGGATACTTGGTAAAAACGGCTCGATCTCCGACATCGGGAAGGGAAGTGAGAGCCATGTCCGAGACCGCACCGCGGCATGCGTCGGACATCACCACGCATCCGGATGCGAGGGAAATGCAGGAACGGTTCGCCAAGGTCGTCCAAGGTCCCCGCGCGACGGCGCTGGACGGCATGGTCGTGCTGCTCGGGATGTACCTCGCGATATCGCCGTGGGTGGTGCATTCCATCGACGCCAACCTGCGGGTGAACAACCTGGTGATCGGCCTGACCCTGGCCGCGTTCGGCTTCGGCCTGGCCCTCCAGCCCGAGCGGCTGTACCGGCTCGGCTGGATCTGCGTGCCGGTCGGCGTCTGGATGATCATCTCGCCCTGGGTGGTGACCGTGGGCCACACCGCCGGAAGGGCCGTCATCTGGAACAACGTCGCCATCGGCGCCGTGGCCGTGCTGCTCGGCCTGGCCAGCCAAGGGATGACGATGGGCGCCGTGCGAAGAAGGCGCTGAACCCGCACCGTCCCCGGCTCCGGCCGCCGTGGCCGCTCCTGTTCCTCCTCGCGGAAGGGAGCGGCGACGGCGGCCGGAGTGTTTCCGTTGTGTCGCCGAGCCTTGACGCCCCCGGGTTCCCGCAGTTGACTGACTCCTCATCAGCAAGATTGTTTGCGGCCGCACCAAACTCCACTCATCAAAGCTAGTTTTCAGCTGGGAGTGTCCTTGATGCGTGCTCGAACACCCTGGTCACGGCCGCTCAGGAGCCGTACACAGGCGCGCTCGACCCGGCGCGTGGCGCACGTCGCCATCGCCGCCGCGCTCACCTTGGCGGCCGTCGACGCCGCCGCCGCGACCGGCGCCGCGGCCAGCACCGCGCAGCCGAGATACCTGGACCGGACCGCGCCGATCGCCGCGCGGGTCAACGATCTGCTCGGCCGCATGACCCTGCCGGAGAAGGCCGGGCAGATGGATCAGCAGTTGGTCGACAACGCGACCGCCGCCTCCGGCGGCGCCTGCGGGGCGGCCGGCTTCAACCTTCCGACCCCCGCCTGTATGCAGTCGGCGCTGATCGACCAGAACGTCGGCTCGATCCTGGCCGGCGGAACCGATAACCCTTCTGACACCACGGGCAGCGGCACCAGCGGCAACACCGCTCAGGACTGGGCCAACGACTACAACACCATCCAGCAGTACGCGATCGCCCACTCGCGGCTGCACATCCCGCTCAGCTTCGGCGTGGACGCCGTGCACGGCTTCGGCCACCCCTGGCAGGCGCCGCTGTTCCCGCAGTCGATCGGCATGGGCGCGACCTGGGACCCCTCGCAGGCGAAGGCCGGCGGCGCGATGACCGCCACCGCGCTGCGTTCGACGGGCTGGACGTGGGCCTTCGCCCCGGTCCAGGACCTGGCGCGCGACAACCGCTGGGGACGCACCTATGAGACGTGGGCCGAGGAGCCCGCTCTGTCTTCGGCGATGGGAGCCGCAAACGTTACCGGCCTGCAGACCCCGGCTCCGGCCGGCGGCCTGGACGTCAGCGCGACCGTCAAGCACTTCGCCGGGTATTCGGAGTCGGTCAACGGCCACGACCGCGACGAAGCGCTGCTGCCGCTGAACTATCTGCAGAGCACGATCCTGCCGTCCTACGCCGGGGCGATCAACGCCGGCGCCGACGCGGTGATGGTCGACTCCGGGTCCATCAACGGCGTCCCAGCCACCTCCTCGCACTACCTGCTCACCGACATCCTCCGCGGCCAGATGGGCTTCAAGGGCGTCGAGATCAGCGACTACCAGGACGTGCAGGCGCTGCAGACGACCTACCACATCGCCGCCAGCCTGCCGGACGCCGTCGCCCTGGCGGTGAACGCGGGTCTGGACATGAGCATGGAGGTCAACGGCCCGGACCAGTGGCAGAGCGCGATCATCCAGGACGTCGGCAACGGCAAGATCAGGATGTCGACGATCAACGACGCCGTGCGCCGCATCCTGACCATGAAGTTCCAGCTCGGACTGTTCGACCAGCCCTGTGTGGCCGACCCGGGCAAGCCGTGCCTGAACGCCGGGGCGGCCGACGCGGTCGTGACCTCCGGGCGTGACCAGACCCTGAAGGCCACGCAGGAGTCGATCACGCTGCTGCGCAACCAGAACAGCGTGCTGCCGCTGCCCGCCGGCAGCCGCGTGGTGGTGACCGGTCCCAGCGCGGACTCGATGACCAACCAGCTCGGCGGCTGGAGCGTGAGCTGGCAGGGCGTCGCCGGCGCCGGGCACGTGTGCTGCATGGGCTCGCCGGACCAGATCCCGCCGGGGACCACGGTGCAGACCGGGGTCCTGGGCGCCGACACCCACGCCACGGCCATCTCCGACCAGGCGGCCGCCGTGGCTGCCGCCCCGAACACCGACGCCTACGTCGCGGTGGTGGGGGAGAAGGCGTACGCCGAAGGCCTCGGCGACAATCCCGCCCCGGCGCTCCCGGCGGACCAGCAGGCGCTGATCTCCGCGCTGGAGGCGACCGGCAAGCCGGTGATCGTCGTGGTCGAGGCGGGCCGTCCGGTCGCTCTGGGCTCGGCGGAGAAGGCCAGCGCGGTCGTGATGGCCTACCAGGGCAGCACCGAGGCCGGGCAGGCCGTGGCCGACGTGCTGTTCGGCAAGACCGACCCCAGCGGCCACCTGTCGATCAGCTGGCCGTCCGACGCGCCGGCGGTCGGCGGCGACTTCAACAGCACCGCGCCGTCCCCGCTGGGCGACGAGCCGAAGTTCTTCGACCAGCTGCCGGGTACCGGCTCCGGGCCGGGGAACGCCTACAACCCGCTCTATCCGTTCGGATACGGGCTCTCCTACACCACCTTCAGCCACTCGGCGCTGGCGGTGACGCCGAACGCCTCGGCGCACGGCACCCTCACCGCGACGCTGACCGTCACCAACACCGGAACGCGCGACGGCACGGACGTGGTGCCGCTGTACGTGGCCCAGCCGGTCAGCGCCTCGGCCGAGCCGCCGCAGCGCCTGGTCGGCTTCACCCGGGTGACGCTGGCCGCCGGGGCGTCGCAGACCGTGAAGGTCAGCTTCCCGGCCACGGCGCTGGCCCGGAGCCAGGGCGACATCAACGCATCCGCGCCGCCGACCGTCGAGCCCGGCGGCTACGTGCTGCAGGTCGACAAGGAGGCTGACACCACTCCGTACGACGTCGACCTGTCGGCGCCGTTCACGCTGCGGTGAGGTGACTGGTGACTGGTGAGCGCCGGATCGGTGATCGACCGCTGATCTGCTGATCTGCTGATCACCCCGCGCGACCGGCGCGGGCGGCCGCTACAGGGGTCGCCCGCGCCGGTCTTGGCGTAGCGTGGAGATCGTGAAGCCGAACCGTTCGATCCCGTCCGCGACAGTCATCCCGGTCCTGGTCTACCCGGACGTGCGAGCCGCTGTGGAGTGGCTCACCACGGTGTTCGGGTTCGCCGAACGCATCCGGATCGGCGAGGACCACCGCTCGCAGATGCGCGTCGGCGAGGACGGTGCCGTGATCATCGCCGACGTGCGCGGGCAGCGCACGCCGCCGCAGCCCGGCGTCGAGACGCATGTGCTGAAGGTGCGGGTCGAGGACGTGCGGGCGCAGTATGAGCGCGCGAAGTCCCATGGCGCCGCGATCCTCGCCGACCTCGCCGAGCAGCCGTTCGGGGAGTTGCAGTTCACCGTCGAGGACCTGGCCGGGCATCGCTGGGAGTTCTGCGAGTCGGTGCGCGACGTGGATCCCGCCGAGTGGGGCGGGACGGTCGTCGAGGGCTGATCGGCCTGGTTCGGACCTCGATCATGGCGCTCCTCGATCATGGCGCTCCTCGATCATGGCGCTCCTCGCGAACGGTCAGCCCTGACCCCGCGCCGCCTCTGCCGCCTCCGCGGCCAGCTTCCTCATCCGCTCCATGACATCCGCGTCCGGCCATTCCCCGACCCGGTAGCGCGCCGGGTGGTAGCCCTCGGCGGGGGTCAGTCGGGCTTCCTCGGCGACCACCGTCCACGGGATCAGCAGCATCTTCTCGTTGTGCTTCGGGAAGGCGACCACGTCCGCCGCCGGCAGCAGCGAGGTTTCGTCGTCAGCCCAGGATGCGGCGGTGACCTCGGCGCCCTCCGGGCTGCGGAAGCCCTTCAGCGCGGCGGGGAAGGGGTCACCGGGTCCTGCGATGGCGCGCAGGTACTCCGTCTGCGGACCGTAGGCGTCCATCGCGAGCAGGATCTGCGCGTGCTTGACCGCCGCGTGCGCCGGGTGGTCGTGCGCGGGCTGGTACAGGACCACGGCGCCCTCGTCGTCGACCGTCAGGGGCGCCGGGCTGATCGGGCGGGCGGATTCGCGCCATTCGCGCTCCGCGACCTCGAAGGCCTTGGCCAGTGCCGCGGCGTCATCCGTCTCGTAGGCGAGGAGCAGGGTGTTGTTGCTGATCGGGAACGCGAGCGGACGCGCGCCGGCGAGCCGGTGCATCGTCGCCAGCCAGCCCTGGACCAGCGGGAGAGAGGTCAGGTAGGCGTCGCCGTTGTCGGTGAGCCGGATGGGCTCGGCGCTGCCCTCGCGGCGGCGGGCTTCGTCCAGGGAGGTGGTGACCGTGCGGGCCATGTTGCGGTGCGCGGTGGCGAAGGCCTCCTCGGCGCTCACCTCCCAGCGCTTCAGGTCCGTGCGGGCGGCGTAGCGCATGGCCGAGGGGGTGTCGAGAACCAGCATCTCGGACAGGTAGGGCCCGGCGGGGCGGCTGACCAGGTCGAACTTCGGGTCCGCCGGGATCGGCCGCAGGACCGGGCGCAGGGTGGCCCGCACGTCGTCCCAGTGGTCGGGCGTCGGCGGCAGCGCGGCGATGTCGACCAGCCGCCCGATCGCCGCCCTGCGGACCCCTGCCGGGGCGCCCTGAGTCTCGCGGAACACCGTCTCCAGGTTGATGATCGACGGCTCGCCGCCCCGCGCCCCCTGCACTACGACCTGGAACTCCACCGGGTCGTAGTCGGCGCGCGCCACGGCGTCCACAGCCCGGACCCGTGCCGCGACCTCTTTCCCGAACCGGTCGCGGGCGGACCCGAACAGTCTGTCGGCTATTCCCATGGCGGGCGACGATAACGCAAGCCGCCAACCGTCAGGTGTCCGCCCGGTGATCGGGACGTGCCCAGGGGGCGCCGGCTTCGGAAAGCACCAGGTGACCTCGGGCGCAGGGTGGCCGAGGTCACCTCGGTGTCAGTGGCCTTATCGCCGGCTTTCTCGCCGGCCTTGTGACTAACCTTGTGACTGGCCTTCCGCGAGCAGCCGCATCACCAGCCCGGTCGCCGGCTTCGGCCCGAAGGCCGTCGACTTGCGCGGCATCAGCACTCCGGCGCCGGCCAGCTGGCGGACCACGTCCTCGGTCGTCGGGCGCAGCAGGACCGCGGTGCCGCCGATGCGGGCGGCCTCGGCGACGGCGTGGACCGGGTCGTGGTCGAAGCGGACCTCCTCGGGCGTGTCCGGGAGCTGCCAGACCGCCTCGACCAGGACGTGGTGGAGCACCGTGGCGTCCAGGGCGCGCCAGGCCCGCGGCTTGTCCGCCGGGATCGTCTCGGCCAGGACCGCCGGGTCGGGGGCGGTGAGCAGGTAGTGCGTGCGGCCGTCCGACAGAACGAAGGCGTGTTCGCCGGCCGGGATCGCGTCCAGGGCGTGGTGCGGGTCAGGGGTCTCACGTACCGCGAAGACCTTGCCCGCCTGGGCCACCGCGGTCTCCAGCGGGACGTTCGGCAGGACGCGGTGGATCGCGTGCAGGCTCAGCGGGTAGCGGCTGGTGTCGACCAGCAGCGCCAGGCCGTAGGCGGCCGGGCCGCCGCGCTCGGCGCGCAGCAGGCGGTAGGCGGCGTGCCGGTGGTGGCCGTCGGCGATCAGGGCCCGATGCCAGAGCAGGTCGGCGGCGACGCGGTCGGCGGCGACCGGGTCGGTCAGCGCCCACAGCCGGTGCCGCGTGCCGTCGGCGGTGGTGGTCGAGGTCAGCGGCTCGGTGCGGTCGGCGGTCTGGTCCAGCAGGTCCGAGACGGTGCGGTCGCCCTCGTAGGTGAGCAGGATCGGCTCGATGTGGGCCTCGACGGCGCGCATCTGCGCCAGCCGGTCGGCGACCACCGAGCCGGTCACCGCCTCGTGCGGCAGGATCGCGCGGCGCCCCGGGCGCGGCTCGGCGGCGTCGCCGGCCTCGGCGGAGTCCGCGTCGTCCAGCCGCACCAGAGCGATCAGCCCGCGCTGGCGTACTCCGCGCCCGGTCTGCTCGTACACGTAGAACGCCGGTTCGCCGTCCTGTCGCAGTACCCCGTCGTCGATCCAGGCCCGCAGCGAGGTCGCCGCCCGGTGGTAGCGCGCCGGCGCGCCGGGCCCGCCGGCCAGCTCCTCCGGCGCGGCCAGGATCAGCCGCACGACGTTGTGCTCCTCGATGTCGGCCAGTCGCCTGGCCTCATCCGGACCGATCATGTCGTACGGTGGCGAAGTAACCGCCGCCGGGTCCCGGACCCGGTCCGGCGCGAATCGCAGTCCCCGGAAGGGGAGGATTCTGAGCGCCTGCGGATCGTTGTGTGCCATGCACGCATCGTACGAGTCGGTGCGAGGGTATGACGTGGGCGGAGGGTGGAAAGGAAAGACGGCAACAAGGTGTCACGGATGGGGAGCCGGTAGCGGGAGCCGAGTACGACGGAGGATCTGATGTCTGAGCGATACGGCGAGTACGACGCCGAGGACGGTACCGGCGAGCCCACCGGAGAGGCCGCCGACTGGTACCGGCAGGGCGTCCAGCTGCTGGAGGCCGGCGATCCGGCGGCCGCGGCGCAGCTGCTCACCAAGGTCGCCCAGAAGACCCCGGACTCCGCGCCGGTGCTGGAGGCACTGGCCCGCGCGCACTTCGACGGCGGCCTGTACGAGCGGGCCGTGGAGAGCTTCGCGCAGCTGGCGCACGTGAGCCCGGACGACGACTACGCGCAGTTCGGGTGGGGACTCGCGGCGGCCAAACTCGGCCAGATGGATGTCGCCGTCGAGCACCTGTCGGCCGCCGCCGCGATGCGTCCGGAAATCCGCCACTATGCCAACGCCCTGCGGGCCGCGCGGTCCACGCTGCGGGAGCAGACCGGTAAAAAGGGGCTGGCCGACACCTGATCTTGCGGATGTGATCAGATAGCGGTGTGACCGCTGAGACCAACGAGGGCGCCGGCAACGGCGGACCCGTGCCGTTCCTGACGTCCCAGAAGCCGCTCGCCGAGGCGTACGACACCGCGCTGCTGGACCTGGACGGCGTGGTGTACCGCGGCGCCGACGCGGTGCCGCACGCCGCCGAGGCGCTGCGCGCCGCGCAGGAGCACGGCATGCGGCGCACCTACGTGACCAACAACGCCTCGCGCACCCCGGAGGCCGTCGCCGAGCACCTGAACGAGCTCGGCGTCGCCGCGGCGGCGCACGAGGTCGTCACCTCGGCCCAAGCCGCCGCGCGCATGGCGGTGGCCTGCGTCGGCGAGGGCGGCCGGGTCCTGGTGATCGGCGGCGACGGACTGCGGGCGGCGGTGCGCGAGCTGGGGCTGAAGGCGGTGGCCGGCGCCGACGACATGCCCGACATCGTGGTCCAGGGCTATTCGCCCGACCTCGGCTGGAAGGACCTGGCCGAGGCGACGTACGCGGTGCGCCGCGGCGTGCCGTGGATCGCCACCAACACCGACACCACGGTCCCGACCGCGCGCGGTATCGCCCCGGGCAACGGCACGCTGGTCGCCGCGGTCGGCGCCGCCTCGGGCAAGACCCCGCAGGTCGCGGGCAAGCCGGAGCTGCCGCTGCACCGCGAGTCGATCCTGCGCTCCGGCGCCACGCGGCCGCTGATCGTCGGCGACCGGCTGGACACCGACATCGAGGGCGCGGTCCGCGGGAACACCGACAGCCTGCTGGTCTTCACCGGCGTGACCACGGCGCGCGACCTGCTCGCCGCGCCGCCGGACCGGCGCCCCAGCTACCTCGCCGAGGACCTGCGCGGGCTGCTGACCGCGCACGTCGCGCCGACCCGCGACGGGGTGAACTTCGTCTCGGCGCGCTGGACCGCCGCGGTGGTCTCCGAGCAGGTCGTGCTGCACGGGCACGGGGACAAGATGGACGCGCTGCGGGCGATGTGCGCCGCGGTGTGGGAGTACGGCCGCGAGGTCGACGTCGAGGACGCGCTGGCGAGTCTGGCTTAGCGCGCGCGGGTTTCGGCGCTGGTTTCGGCGCCGAGGCCAGGAGGTTCGGGTCCCGCGAGTCCCGAGTCCTGAGGCGCTGAGCTGCCGCATCAACTGCTGTCCCCTGCCTGGACCTGCCACGTCGCAGTGCCGCCGCCCTCCGTCGAGGCTGGCGGCATGAAGGATCTCGAATGGCAGCCGGCGATCCGCATCGTGCTCGTCGCCGACGGCGACTACACGGTCACCTCCGTGGCGTTCGCCGCGGGGTGGGTCTTCGCGAAGAACGAGCACGGCACGGTCGCGTTCCCCGAGTCCCAGGTCGTGAAGGTCACGCTCGGCTGAGTCGGGGCTGAGTCTGGCTGAGCCGACCTACGCCTGCACCACCGCTCCCGCCTCGACCAGCGCCTCCACGTCCTCGAACCCCCACGCGCCCAGCGCCTCCCGCGTGTGCGCCCCGGGCCCGCACGGCGGCAGTCCCAGCTCCGCGCCGGTCCGCGAGAACCGCGGCGCCGGCGCCGGCTGCGTCAGCCCGTCGCGTTCGACCAGCGTGCCGCGCGCGGCCAGGTGCGGGTGCTTCGGTGCCTCCTTCGCCGAGAGCACCGGCGCCACGCACGCGTCGCTGCCGGCGAAGACCTCCGTCCACTCCTCGCGTGTCCGGGTCCGGAAGGTCTCGGCGAGCAGGACCCGCAGCTCCGGCCAGCGTTCGCGGTCGTTCTGGCCCGGCGCGCGGTCGGCGATGCCCAGCCGGGCCACGAGCTCGGCGAAGAACTGCGGCTCGATCGCGCCGACTGCCATGTGCTCGCCGTCGGAGGTCTCGTAGACGTCGTAGAACGGCGCGCCGGTGTCCAGCAGGTTCGTCCCGCGCCGGTCGCGCCACAGGCCCAGGCTGACGAAGCCGTGCAGGATCGCCGACAGGTGCGCGGTGCCGTCGACGATCGCGGCGTCCACGACCTGCCCGCGCCCGGAGCGTTCCGCCTCCCAGACCGCCGCCAGGATGCCGACGACCAGGTACATCGACCCGCCGCCGAAGTCGCCGACCAGGTTCAGCGGCACCTGCGGCGGACCGCCGGCGCGGCCGATGGCGTGCAGCGTGCCGGTGACGGCGACGTAGCCGATGTCGTGGCCGGCGGTCGCGGCCAGCGGGCCCTCCTGCCCCCAGCCGGTCATCCGGCCGTAGACCAGCGCCGGGTTGCGCGCCAGGCACTCGGCCGGCCCGATGCCCAGGCGCTCGGCCACGCCGGGGCGGTAGCCCTCGATCAGCACGTCCGCCCGCTCGGCCAGCCGCAGCACCACCTCCGCGCCGCCGGGGTGCTTCAGGTCCACGGCGACCGAGCGCCGGCCTCGGTTGAGCACGTCCTTCTCACCCAGCGACAGCCCGCCGCCGCCGGGCCGGTCCACCCGGATCACCTCGGCGCCGAGGTCGGCGAGCAGCATCGCGGCGAACGGCCCGGGCCCGATGCCCGCGATCTCCACGACCTTCAGTCCCTGCAGCGGCCCAGCCATGCACCCTCCCGGCGCTCCGGTGGCGGTTTCAGTGGATTCAGTGAATTCAGTGGTTTCAGCGGATTCAGCGGATTCAGCGGATTCTTCTGACGGTGTATCAGGATCAGCGCGAGGCCGACACCTCGAACAGCGGCCGCAACAGCGCCTTCGACCTCTGCCACCGCTCGTCGAGACGCGCCGAGGGATTCGGGTGCAGGAAGGAGACCATCCGCAGCCCTCGGATCGCCTCCAGCGCGGTCAGCAGCCGCAGCTGGAAATCGGGCAGCGCGGTCACCTCCGGCCCGAACAAGATCACCGAGACCTCCGCGAACCGCGCCGTCAGCGCCCGCTCGAACGCGGTCGTCGCCTCCCGCAGGTCCGGATCGGTCCGCGCGGCGACCCACAGCTCGATCGCGGCGTCGAACGTCGGTCCCTGATGCGCCTTCCACAGCAGCTCCAGGGCGTCCCCGACCGGATCGGCGGACCCGGCGAGGAGGTCCGGCCGCGCCAGCACCAGCATCGCCTGCTGCTCGGCCAGATGCCGCACCGCCGCCACGACCAGCTCGTCCTTGGTCGCGAAGTGGTGCACCTGCGCCCCGCGCGAGACCCCGGCCAGCTCGGACACCCGCGTGGTGGTGGTCCCGGCGTAGCCGTGCTTCACCAGGCACTCGACGGTCGCGTCGAGCAGCAGCCGGCGGGTGGCGGCGGAACGTTCCTCCTGGGTGCGGCGCGCGGTGGTCACGCCGACCAACTTACAGGCAGCTCTGCCGGTTTGTTGAGGCGGGGCAGGTCACCCGGTCTCGACCAGCGCGGCCAGCTTGTCCATCGACATCCGCCAGCCCAGCTCGTTGTCGGCGGCCGAGACCCCCGGCGGCAGGTTCTCGTGCCGCCCGGACACCTCGGTGCCCCCGGGGACGTCCCGCAGCTCATAGCTGACGGTCATCTCCCCGCGCAGATCCGGCACGTCCGTCTCGAACTCGATCGCCTGCACGACCTTGCTGTCCGGCACCAGCTCGACGAACCGGCCGTGGAAGGTGTCGGTCTGCGCCGAGGTCTTCCCGGTCTCGGTCGGCGCGTCATACGTCAGCGAGATGCGGAAAGCGCCGCCTTCGCGGGCATCGAAGGAATGCACCTGGCTGGTCATGCCGTCCGGCACCATCCATTGCCGGACGGCGTTCGGGTCGAGCAGTGCCCGGTAGACGGCAGAGCGCGGAGCCAGGATCAAGCGAACCGATCGCGTAGTGGCCATGGACCCCAGCTCATCACAGGAGCTTGCGCAGCCGCAGCAGGTCCGAGATCGAAGCCTCCAGCTTCACCCGGCCGCGCGCCCACGCCGAGGCGAAGTTCAGGTTGCCGGCGACGAGGGCGATCAGGTCGTCGCTCTTGATCGTCAGGCGGATCTGCGCGCGGTCGCGCGGCTCGGTGGTGACGTCCTCCAGGGTTCCCTCGCGCAGCGTGCCGTGGAAGGTCACGTCGAGGTCCGGGACCTTCAGGCTCACGGTCCGTACGAGCTTCTTGCTCGACTCGTCCATGTCGCCGAGGTTCCCGGCGAACTCCTTCAGCGCTTCCCGGCATTCCTCGATGGTGGCCACTCGCGTGACCCTAACGCACCGGCGCCGGTGTCCGCCGGGTCGACGCGGCCCAGACCACGAACGACAGGGTGATGATCAGATAGGCGTCGCCGATCAGGTTCTCCCACCAGCCCCAGTGCATCTCCAAGCCGTGGTCGACCGGGAACAGCAGTAGCGGGCCGATGAGGAACACCGCGGTGAGCACGACCAGCCCGGCGATCTTCAGCCGCTCGCCGCCGCGGACGATCTGGATCGCGAAGGGCAGCAGCATCGGGGCGATCCACACCCAGTGGTGCGACCAGGAGACCGGCGAGATGAGCAGCTGGCACGCGGCGACCACGGCCAGGGCGCACACCGGGTCCTCGCGCCGGATCGCCCGGCGCGCGCCGTGGTAAGCCAGGGCTATGACGATCATCGAGAGCGCGAACCACAGGCGCTCCTCGGTCTTCACCGACATCGCCAGGCCCGGCAGTCCGCCGAGCCGGTGCAGTCCGCCGCGCAGCGATTGGTTGGCGGCGTATCCGAGGTCGCCGATGCGGGTCGGATCGAAGACGGTGGCGGTCCAGTACGCCTTGCTGTCCCGGGGCGCCAGGATGATGCTCAGCGAGGTCGCGCCGATGAACGCGGCGACCATGTTCGAGGCGCTCTTCCACTGCCGGCGCGCGACGAAGTAGAGCAGGAACACCGCCGGGGTCAGCTTGATCGCCGCGGCGACGCCGGCCAGCGCGCCGCGCGGGATGCGGGTCTTCGGGCCCAGGGCGTCGGTGACCACCAGCCCCATCAGCAGCAGGTTGATCTGGCCGTGCAGGAACGTGCTGCTGATCGGCTCCATCACCAGGCTGAGCAAGGTGATGGTGACCAGCACCCGCGGCGTCGGCTCGGGCAGGAACCGGGCTCCGGCGCGGTTGTGCAGCACCAGATAGATGGTCCAGGTCAGAGCCGTGAAGCCGATCAGCACCATGAGCACCGCGGCCAGGTGATACCCGACAAAACCCAGCACGCTGAACAGCACGGCCGCGAACGGCGGGTAGGTGAACGGCAGGTCCGGTCCGTCCAACGGATGCGGAAACCGCGTCGTATACAGCGGCAGATCCTTCATGAACGATATCCCGCCGTCCCGATAGACCTTCAGATCTATCAGCGGGTTCCCGCCCTTGCCGGCTATCAGCCCGATGCCGAAGACCAGCACGGCCGCCGCCGTCCACCACGCGGCAGCGCGGCGGCGGCTCCACGGCTTCTTGGAGGACCTTGTCAAACGATGGATCCACGGACCGTCGCCCGCCATCATCGCCATGCCGGCGACCCCCTCGCGATTCGGCGCCGGCAATGCGGCAGACCCAAAGGTTTCCCACAGGACCCGGGGCGATCGGAATCGTCCCGACAGCGGCACAGGCTAGCGGGCGCGGACGCCTTCTGAATGTCACTCGAAAGAGGGTTGAGTTAACACCGGACGCCTTTTAGGCAACGCTCTGACCAGGTTCTCCGTCGCCTCTGGCGGAAACCCGGGCCCAGAGCTGCGCATTATCGTCCGGCAATTGCGAATTCGCGCGGACCGTCCGCCCCGATCCGGTTCTGCTACAGCTTGTCGTAGATGACGGCCGGGCCGCCGGGGCGCGCGGCCCGCCGGCGGGACCGGCGCCGGGCGGGCTCCACGCGATAGCGTTCGGGGTGAACAACCGGCAACCGAAGGCGAGCGGCACGAGCGTGGACGAGATGGGCGAGTTCGAGACGGACGGCCATCAGGACGAGCAGTCCGGCGGCGTGCCGGCGTCCGCCTTCCATGAGGACTCCGAGACCGTCGACTTCCACGTCGATTACGAGCACTCCGGCGACCGGCGCGTCGACGACGCCCTGGACCGCCTGGCCCGGCTGCCCGACACGCCGCTGCCCGGCCACGCCGACGTGTACGACGCCGTCCACACCGAGCTGCGCGCGATCCTGTCCGAGCAGCCCGCGGGCGCCCAGGGCCCGCGGTGACCCCCCGGCGCCGCCTGGACGCCGAGCTGGTCCGCCGCAACCTCGCCCGCTCGCGCGAGCAGGCCCGCGAGCTGATCGAGGCCGGGCGGGTGAGCGTCGGCGGGCAGAAGGCCGGCAAGCCGGCGACCCAGGTCGAGACCGCCGCGGCGATCGTCGTGGCCGAAGCCAGCGAAGGGCCGGACTACGTCTCGCGGGGCGGCCACAAGCTGGCCGGCGCGCTGGCCGCCTTCGCCGCCGACGGACTGAGCTTCGCCGGCCGCCGCGCCCTGGACGCCGGTGCCTCCACCGGCGGCTTCACCGACGTGCTGCTGCGCAACGGCGCCGCGCGGGTGGTCGCCGTCGACGTCGGCTACGGCCAGCTCGCCTGGTCGCTGCGCACCGACGAGCGGGTCACCGTGCTGGACCGCACCAACGTCCGGGACCTGACCCCGGAGGCGATCGGCGGTCCGGTGGAACTCGTGGTGGGTGATCTCTCGTTCATCTCATTGCGGCTGGTGCTGCCGGCGCTGGCCGCCTGCGCGACCCCGGAAGCGGATCTGGCCCTGATGGTCAAGCCGCAGTTCGAGGTCGGGCGGGAGCGGCTGGGCTCCGGAGGCGTGGTGCGCGACGTCGCCCTGCACGCCGAGGCGGTGCGGGACGTGGCCGCCGCCGCGGGCCGGGCCGGACTCGGCGTGCGCGGCGTGGCCGCCAGCCCGCTGCCGGGACCGGCCGGCAACGTCGAGTACTTCCTCTGGCTGCGCGCCGACGCGCCGCCGCTGCGCGAGGAGGACCTGGCTCGGGCGATCGAGCAGGGTCCGGCCGGGGACGGGCGGTTCGACGACAGCAGTGAGAACAGCAGCAGTGAGAACAGCAGTGAGAAGAACAGCGATGAGGGGTCTGGGGACTGACTGATGGGACACGGCGAGCGCGACGTGCTGTTGGTCGTCCACACGGGCCGCCAGGTGGCGCTGGACGCCGCGCGCGACACCGTCGCGCGGCTGTCGGCCAGCGGGGTCGGCGTGCGCGTGCTGGCCGGCGAGGCCGGGGAGCTGGAGACCGACGCCCCGGTCTGCGCGCTCGACGCCGGGGCGCTGGAGGACATCGAGCTGGTGGTGGTGCTCGGCGGCGACGGCACGATGCTGCGCGGCGCCGAGGTCGCGCGCAGCGCCGGCGTGCCGCTGCTGGGCGTGAACCTGGGCCGTGTCGGGTTCCTGGCCGAGGCCGAGTACGAGGACCTGGCCTTCGTCGTGGACCGCATCGTCGCCCGCGACTACACGGTCGAGGAGCGGATGACCGTCGACGTCGAGGTGAGCCTGGACGGACAGGTCGTGGACCGCTCCTGGGCGCTGAACGAGGCCAGCGTGGAGAAGGCCTCGCGCGAGCGGATGCTGGAGGTCCTGGTCTCCATCGACGGCCGGCCGCTGTCCAAGTGGGGCTGCGACGGCGTCATCTTCGCCACCCCGACCGGTTCCACCGCCTACAACTTCTCCGCCGGCGGCCCGATCGTCTGGCCCGACCTGGACGCGCTCCTGCTGGTCCCGATCAGCGCCCACGCGCTGTTCGCCCGGCCGCTGGTGGTCTCCCCGCACTCGCTGCTGGCGCTGGAGCTGCAGCCCAACGGCGAGGACCCCGGCAGCAAGGGCGCCGTGATGTGGTGCGACGGCCGCCGGGTCCTCGACCTGCCGCACGGCGCACGGGTCGAGGTACGCCGCGGCGCACTGCCGGTGCGCTTCGCCCGCCTGCACCGCGCGCCGTTCAGCGACCGGCTCGTCGCGAAGTTCGCGCTGCCCGTGGACGGCTGGCGCGCCGAGAAGTAGCGGACACTCGACCGGCTCGCCCCTTGCCCGCACCCGCCCCTGACAGCGTGTCAGGGCTGTGAACTTCGCCCCCTAAAGGGACGAATCAGGCGCGCAGGTACCGCTTCCGGCCCGGGAAGACCTAGTGTCTTACCTGTGCTGGAGCAGATGAGGATTCGCGGCCTCGGCGTCATCGAGGACGCGGTGTTGGAGCTGTCGCCCGGATTCACGGCGGTCACCGGCGAGACCGGAGCCGGCAAGACGATGGTCGTCACGGGCCTCGGACTGCTGTTCGGCGGCCGTTCCGACTCCGCGTTGGTGCGTCCCGGCGCCGAGCGGGCCTCGGTCGAGGGCCGCCTCGTCGTGGACCCCAAGGGCGCCGCCGGGCGGGCCGCCGCCGAGGCCGGCGCCGAGCTCGAGCCGGTCGGCAAGGACAAGGCAGAGCTCATCATCTCCCGGTCGGTGTCGAACGAGGGGCGCTCGCGCGCGAGCCTGGGCGGCGCCGCCGTCCCGATCGGCGTCCTGGGCGGCCTGGCCGACGACCTGGTGGCGATGCACGGCCAGTCCGCGCAGCAGTCCCTGCTGCAGCCCGCCCGCCAGCGCCAGGCCCTGGACCGCTACGCCGGTCCCGCCGTCGCCGAGCCGCTGGCCGAGTACAAGGCCTGCTACGAGCGCCTGAAGAAGATCGAGTCCACGCTCGAGGAGCTGACCACCCGCGCCCGCGAGCGCGCCCAGGAGGCGGACCTGCTGCGCTTCGGCCTGGCCGAGGTCGAGCGCCTGGAGCCGGTCGAGGGCGAGGACGCCGAGCTGGCCGCCGAATCCGAGCGCCTCGGCCACGCCGACACCCTGCGCACCGCCTCCGAGGGCGCGCACATGGCGCTGGCCGGCAGCCCCGACGACCCCGCCTCGATCAACGCCCTGTCGCTGGTCACCGAGGCGACCCGGGCGCTGGAGGCCGCGCGCGGCCACGACCCGGCGCTGGCCGAGCTGGCGCAGCGCCTGGACGAGGCCTCGTTCCTGCTGGCCGACGTCTCCACCGAACTGGCCGCCTACGCCGACTCCATCGAAGCCGACCCGCGCCGCCTGGCCGACGTCCAGCAGCGCATCAGCGACCTCAACGGCCTGATGCGCAAGTACGGCCCGAAGCTCTCCGACGTCATCGCCTGGTCCTCCGACGGCGCGCTGCGGCTGTCCGAGCTCGAGGGCGACGACGACCGCATCGCCGCCCTGACCGAGGAGCGCGCCGCCGCGCGCGCCGAACTCGCCGGACACGCCGCACGCCTGTCGGCGGGGCGCTCGCAGGCCGCGGACAAGTTCGCGGCCGCGGTCACCACCGAGCTGGCGGAGCTGGCGATGCCGCACGCGCGCATCGACGTCCCGGTCACGCAGAAGGAGACCGCCGGCGGCCTGGAGGTCGACGACCGCGCGGTGGCCTTCGGCCCGACAGGGGTCGACGACGTCGAGATCCGCCTCGCGCCGCACCCCGGCGCGCCGTTCCTGCCGATCGCCAAGGGCGCCTCCGGCGGCGAGCTCTCGCGCGTCATGCTGGCGGTCGAGGTGGTCTTCGCCGGCTCCGACCCGGTCCCGACGTTCGTCTTCGACGAGGTGGACGCCGGCGTCGGCGGCAAGGCGGCGGTCGAGGTCGGCCGCCGGCTGGCCCGTCTCGCGCGCTCGGCGCAGGTCGTGGTCGTCACGCACCTGCCGCAGGTAGCGGCCTTCGCCGACCGACAGCTGGTGGTCCGCAAGGCCAACGACGGCATGGTGACGCGCTCCGGCGTGATCGTGCTCGACGACGCCGCCCGCCGCCGCGAGCTGGCCCGCATGCTCGCCGGCCTCGAGGAGTCCGAGCTGGGCCAGGCGCACGCCGACGAGCTGCTGCAGGCGGCAGCGGCCGACCGGCAGCGCGGGTAGGGGTTCGCCGGCGCCGATCAAGTCGCCGATCAAGTCGCTGATCGAGTCACTGGCGGGGCGCGCGCTGCCGGGTGTGAGAATGCTGTCGTGGCAGCGATCCGAGTAGTGGTGGCCGACGACCAGGCGGCGGTACGCGACGGCCTGGTCGCGCTGTTGTCGGTGACGGCCGGCGTCGAGGTCGTCGGCGAGGCCGCGAACGGCGCGGCGGCAGTCGCTGCGGCCGAGACACTGCGGCCCGACGTCGTGCTCATGGACCTGCGCATGCCCGGTGTGGACGGCGTCGAGGCGACGCGGCGCATCGCGCAAAGCGCCCCGGATGTGCGAGTCGTGGTCCTCACCACGCATGCCGACGACGCCTCGATTCTCAAGGCCCTGCGAGCCGGCGCCACCGGCTACCTCACCAAGGAATCCGGCCGCGCCGAGATCGCCCGCGCCATCGAGGCCGCGGCCTCCGGACAATCGGTCCTGGACGACGGCGTCACGGCGATACTGCTCGCCGCCGCCGTGGAGGTCCCGGCCTCGGCCGACCTCACACCGCGCGAAGCCGAGGTACTGACGCTGATCGCGCGCGGCAAGTCCAACACCGAGATCGCGGGGGAGCTGTTCGTCTCCGCCGCGACCGTGAAGACACATATCAACAACCTGTTCGCGAAGATCGGCGTGCGCGACCGGGCTCAGGCGGTGCGGTACGCGCTGCGGCGCGGGCTCGACTGATTGGGGGGCGCTGGTGCGAGCTGCTGCCGATCCGATCCAAGCCGATCCAAGCCGCTGCCCGATCCGCTGCCCCAGCCGCGCCAGCCTGATCTCGTCGAGCGCCGCCTCAGCCTCGCGCTGACCCGATCCGCTCCGAGCCGCTACCCGCGCCGCGCCGGCCTGATCTTCTCGAGCGCCGCCTCAGCCTCGCGACGATCCATCCGCCGCCAATCCGCCGCCGATCCGCTCCGAGCCGCTGCCCGCGCAGACCCGATCCGCTACCCGCGCCGCGCCAGCCTGCTCTCCTCGAGCACCGCCTCAGCCCTCGAACTCGCCCTCCGCGACCCAAGGCACCACTGGCACCACCGCCGCCACCCGGAACCCTCCGCCCGCCGTCGCCCCGGTCTCCACCGACCCGCCGACCAGCCCGACCCGCTCCCGCAGCCCGATCAGTCCCCAGCCTCCGCCGGAGTTCGCCAGCGGTGCGGTCGGTGTCGTCGGCGCCGCGTTCTCGATCGTCAGCGTGACCGTCTCCGCCTCCATCGCGAGCCGCACCTGCACCGCCGCCCCCGGCGCGTGCTTGCGCGCGTTTGTCAGCGCCTCCTGAGCCACGCGTTGCAGCGTCTGCGCCGTCTCCACTGCCAGCTCCGGGACCGGGCCGTCGAGCACCTCGAACGTCGCCGGCCAGCCGGTGTCCTGCGTGTAGTCCGCGGCGAGCACGGCCAGGGTCTCCTCCGGCGGCTTCACGTCCTCGCGCAGCGCCGTGACCGCGCGCCGCACCTCCGACAGGCCGTCGCGGGCCAGGCGGCGGGCTCGAATGACCATGGTGTGCGCGCGTTCCACGTCCGCGCCGTCGGTCAGCAGCGCGTCGGCGGCTTCCAGCTGGATCGCCAGGCCTGACAGCGAGTGTGCGAGAACGTCGTGCACGTCCCGGGCGATCCGGCCGCGCTCGGCCAGCGCGGCGGCGTGCGCCTGCTCGGTGTTCGCGCGCCGCGTCATCACCAGCAGGTCCTGCGCTCGGTGCAGGGCCAGTTGGCGGGAGCGGCGCGCGTCGCCGGAGACGTAGCCGCCGATCACGACGGCGAGGATCCACGGGTACTGGCCGCCGTGGTGCGCGAGGACCGCGCTGACCGCCCCGGCCACGAGGACCGCGATCCCGACGTACAGCGCCGTCACCCGTGGCTCGGCGACCGCCTGCAGGAACAGCAGGCCCATGAAGATGTAGGTGAGCCCGGACGGCTCGGCCAGTCCCGAGCCGGCCAGGATCGCGCCGCACACCGCGAACACCGCGGTGGCGGGGATCAGGATCCGCATGCGGTGCACGGGGGAGACCGCCCACACGACGCCCGACAGCGCGGCGGCGCCGCCGAGGGCCCAGGCGGCGGGACGGTGGGTCTGGGCGATGCCGAACGTCAGGGCGCCGATGGCCAGCAGGCGCAGCGCCACCGCGGCGGCCGGCCAGCGCTCGGTCCAGCGCCGCAGGTCGGGGAAGTCGTCGACGGTGCCGCTCATGATGAGGCCAGTGTGCCCGGACGGCGGGGCGGGAGGCACGTCGGGCGCGTCGGTCTCGGCGCGCCGGTTCGCAGCGATGCGCCAGGTCGCGGTCCCGAGCGTGATCCAGCTCGCGCTCACGAGCGGGCCAGGACCGGGATGCCGCTGGCGTAGGCCCGCGGCAGCACGATCAGCGACTCGGCGGCCAGCGACACGCCGAACATGAGCATCGTCGAGGACGTCATCGCCGCCTTGCCCGCGCCGGCGCCGACCGCGGCGGCCTCCAGGCCGAAGCGCGCGGCGATGGAGCCGATCCACAGCAGCAGCGTCAGCGGACGGTAGCGGGCCCAGAGGACGCCGTCGCGCTCGTACAGCCGGATCGTGGAGCCGCGGACCAGGCCGATCGCGACCGACACCGCGCCTTCCACCGCGAGCCACACCTGGTCGGTGTGCGTGAGCGTGCCGCTCTTCTGCAGGATGAACCAGCCGTAGACCGCCAGGATGCCCGGCATGACGACCGAGCGGCGGGTGTCGACGGGGCGCCCGGTCAGGCGCTTGCCGATGACCAGCGCGGCGACCGCGATGATGAGGACGATCTGCAGGATGTTCATGCTGCCGACGCTAGGGATCCGGCGCTCTCGCCGGATCGGAGCGCGGGTGGAGACCGGGGTGGAGATCCCGGCGGGTGCGGGGCGGCGGCTGCGAAGGTGAGGGCTGCGAGGCGAGGGCTGCGAGGTGGGTGCTGCGGTGTGCGGTCGGCGCGGAGCACAGCGTGCGCGGACGTCCCCCACCGGCCTCGCGCCACCCACACGCCAATCCCTTACCGCCGGCCGGGTCGGACGTGCGACGATGAGCGCCAGTGATGACTCACCCGCCGCACCGCCTCCGACGCCGAGCCCAGGCCCGCCAGCCAGACTTGCCGGGTCTGTCCGGCGTTGCCCGGGTGGACCGGCGGACCAAGGACCTGACCAAGCGGCTGCGGGCCGGCGAGATCGCGCTGATCGACCACGTCGATCTGGACGGTCCGGCGGCCGAGGCGCTGTTGGCGTGCAAGCCCGCCGCCGTGGTGAACGCCGCCAAGTCGCTGTCCGGCCGCTATCCGGCGATGGGACTGGAGATCCTGCTCTCCGCCGGCATCCCGGTCGTGGACGAGGTCGGGTCCGCCGTGCTGGAGCGGATCGCCGAGGGCGACATGGTGCGGCTCGACGGCAACGTCGTGCTGTGCGGCAGCACCCCGATCGCGGTCGGCAAGGCGGTGGAGCTCTCCGAGGTGGTCGAGGCGCTCGCCGAGGCGCGCTCGACGGTCTCCGAGCAGATCGAGGCGTTCACCGCGAACACCATGGAGTACCTGCGCGCCGAGCGCGATCTGCTGTTCGACGGCGTCGGCGTCCCGGACATCACCACCCAGCTCGACGGCCGGCATGTGCTGATGGTGGTCCGCGGCACCCACCACAAGGAAGACCTGGCGGTCCTGCGCCCCTACATCCGCGAGTACCGGCCGGTGTGCATAGGAGTCGACGGCGGCGCCGACGCACTCCTGGAGGGCGGCCACCGCCCGGACATCATCGTCGGCGACATGGACTCGGTCTCCGACGAGGCACTGGCCTGCGGAGCCGAGCTGATCGTGCACGCCTACCCCGACGGAACCGCCCCCGGGCTCGACCGCGTCACCGCCCTCGGACTCCCGTGCGTGGTCTTCCCAGCAGCCGGCACGAGCGAAGACGTGGCGATGCTCCTCGCCGACGACAAGGGCGCCTCCCTGATCGTCGCCGTCGGCGGCCACAGCAACCTGGTGGAATTCCTCGAGAAGGGCCGAGGCGGCATGGCCTCGACCTTCCTGACCCGCCTCCGCGTAGGCGGCAAACTCGTCGACGCCAAGGGCGTATCACGCCTCTACCGCAGCCGTATCTCCACAGCCTCCCTGGCCGCCCTGGTCCTGGCCGCCCTCACCACCATCATCGCCACCCTGCTGGTCTCGCCGGCCGGAAAGGGCTACCTCACCGTGTTCGGCTCGCTGTGGGACGACTTCGTGTTCTGGCTGCGGAGTTGGTTTTCGTAGCTGGGCAAACCCGTCCACGCCGTGCGCCATGATCGGATCCCACCGGCCCGGCGCCGAAATTGTCGAAGATTCACCCGGTGGCGTCGATTTCCTCGATAAGGCCCTTGATGCGGCGCTCGATCTCGTCCCGGATCGGCCGGACCGCCTCGACGCCCTGGCCCGCCGGATCGGTCAGAACCCAGTCGAGGTAGGTCTTGCCGGGGTAGACCGGGCAGGCGTCGCCGCAGCCCATGGTGATGATGTAGTCCGAAGCCAGGGCGGCCTCGTCGGTCAGGACCTTCGGCGTCTCGGCCGACAGGTCGATGCCGACTTCCTTCATGGCCTCCAGCACCGCCGGGTTGACCTGATCTGCCGGGGCCGAGCCGGCTGAGCGGACGGTGACGCGGTCGCCGGCCAGGTGCGTCAGAAAGCCCGCGGCCATCTGGGAACGGCCGGCGTTGTGGACACACACGAACAGGACCGACGGCTTAGCAGCGGACATCATGGAGCCCTTTCGTTGGGGACTGACGGCTTATCGAACAGTCACCGGCATGCGTTCGGCTTCGGCCAGCGGTTCGGCAGCGGTGTTCTCCGCGTGGCGCCCAACGGGGTAAAGCATCGCGACCAGCCCGATGCCGATCACCGCGCCGACGCATTGAAAGGCCACGAAGCCCGCGACCGAGCCCGGCGCGATCCCGGCGAAGGTGTCGGTGAAAGCCCGCGCGATCGTCACAGCCGGGTTGGCGAAGCTGGTGGAGGAGGTGAACCAGTAGGCCGCGCCGATGTAGGCGCCGACCGCCGGGGCGATGATCGCCCCACGTTCGGACCGTACCAGCGAGAAGATCAGCAGGATCAGGCCCGCCGTGGCGACGACCTCGCCCAACCACAGGTGACCGGCGGCGCGTACGTGGGTGGAAGCCGTCACCGCTGGCAGGCCGAACATCAGGTTCGCGAGCACCGTGCCGCCGATGCCGCCGGCGGTCTGTGCCGGTAGGTAGGCGGCGATGGTTCGCAGGTCGGTCCCGTCGCCGGAGCGGCGGGACAGGGCGTAGTCGGCGATGGTGACGACCGGGTTGAAGTGTGCCCCGGAGACCGGTCCGAAAATGAGGATCAGCACGGCCAGCCCGAACACCGTGGCGATGGAGTTGGCCAGCAGCCGGAGTCCGACGTCGCCGGTCAGGTTCGTCGCCATGATCCCGGAACCGACGACGACCGCGACCAGCAGCGCGGTCCCGAGCGCTTCGGCCAGCACGCGGCGGGCCAGCGGCACAGTCATCCCGCGACCGTCACCGTCGGCGCGAGCAATAGGGACAGTCGGCCCAGAGCCTCAGACCGTACGCGGTAGTGGATCCAGGTCCCGCGGCGTTCGGAGTCCACCAGGCCGGCCTCGCGCAGCACCTTCAGGTGGTGGCTGATGGTCGGTTGGGACACGTCGAAGTAGGGGGTGAGGTCGCACACGCACGCCTGTCCGCCCTCGAACGAGGCGATCAGCGAGAACAGGCGCAGCCGCACCGGGTCGGCCAGCGCTTTGAACACGTGCGCGAGACCTGCGGCTTCAAGGTCTGTCAGCGGCTCGGTGACCAGCGGCGTACTGCACGCCTCCGCGATCACCGGAAGCTCCTTCTTCGACATGCGTCTATATTTACAGTGGTCCATACTACGAGGCAAGCGGCTCGAACGCTGGCCTCCGTCGACGCTCCAACTGGCGGATCACGGCCATCGCCGCCGCCCCGATCAGGCAACACCCAGCTGATGCGGTCAGCGGCGGGGCGTAGCTGTGCGCAGCGCTCGCCCACGCTGCCGACACGAGCGGAGCCAGGGCTTTGACCAGGGTCAGCGGCAAGGTGAGCAGCCCGGACAGCGTGGCGAAGGCCTCGGTGCCGTAGCGGGCGGTGAGCACGGCGGGTCGGATCAGGGTCGACACGCCGAAGCCGAGCCCGAAGACCAGGACGCAGGCGATCGCGCCGAGGCTGGTTCTGCCGATCAGGGGGAGTAGCCCGACACCGATGCCCTGGACCACGAACACCGCAGCGGCGACGTCGGTCGCCGATGCGCGTCTGCCTGCTGCGGTGAACGCCAGGCGACCGCTGACCGAGAGCACGCCGAGCATCCCAGCGGTGGTGGCGGCGAACGTGGCCGAATGTCCGAAATCCCGGAGCGCGGCGACCAGCAGGACACCCATGACGAAGACAGCGGCGCCCTGGGCCAGCAGAGAACAGCCGAGCGTCCAGAACACCGGGTCGTGCAGCGCGACGGAGACGATCTGTCGGCGCCGGCCATCTGGAGCGGTCTTGGTCGAGGACTGCGAAGGCCGACGTATATAGAGGTGAAACGGAACGGTGAGTGCGGCGTGCGCGACCGCCAGGACCAAGACCGCGTCGCGCCAACCCAGATCGGCCAGCAGGTATCCCGCGCTCGGCAGGAAGACGCTGGAGGCGAAGCCGGCCACGATGGTCACCGCCAGCAGGGCTTTGGCGCGGCTGTCGGCGCCGAACCAGGGGACGAGCACCGCGAACGCCGCCTCGTACAACACCGCCGCCGAGGCGACCCCGATGCCGATCCATACGGCGTACAACTGCCACACCGACGTGACCTGGGACCAGACCGCCACCAGGACACTGGCGGCGATCGAGCCGCCGGTCATCAGCAGTCGACCGCCGTGTCGGTCCAGGTGGCGGCCGACCGGGACGGCGGCTGCGGCTGCGGCCAGCAGTGACGCTGTCAGTGCCCCGGTCACCACCGGCGTGCTGGTGTGCAGGTCGTGCGCGGTCGGGATGAGGAAGACGGAGAAGACGTAGAACAGCACGCCGTAACCGACGGTCTGGCTGACCGCCAAGCCTGCGACCAAACGCCACCGGTACTGCGCCAACGCGCCGTGTCGGGAGCCGCCGGACTCGGCGCTTCCCGACACGGCGGCGCCCGGCACGGCGCCGGCTGTCCCGGTCAGGTGCCGCAGCACCCGGACTCGCTGCTGGTCTGGACCAACGGGAGAGGCTCAGACAGCAAGCCTCCTGAGATGCCTGTGGGCAGCCCCACGCTCACTGGTTCCGGGGTGCCGCACGAAGTGCCGCAGCCTGCGGACTCGATCTCCTCGCCCGGGAGGGTGGTGTTGCACACTCCGGTTTCCGGTAGCTCCAGACGCACGTCGCGGGCCGCATTCCAGTCTCCTGCCAGGGCGGCCACCACGGAGCGGGCCTGCTCGTAGCCGGTGGCCAGCAGGAACGTCGGAGCTCGGCCGTAGGACTTCATGCCGATCGCGTAGAAGTCCGGTTCGGGGTGGGACAACTCGTCCACGCCGTGCGGCGGCACGGTGCCGCAGGAGTGCTCGTTCGGATCGATCAGCGGCGCCAGCGCGCGGGTCGAGCCGAGGATCGGATCCAGATCCAAGCGCAGTTCGCTGGTGATCGAGTGGTCGGGGCGGAATCCCGTGGCCGCCACGATCCGGTCGCAGGCCACGAGCTTCTTCACCCCGCGCGCGTCGATGCTCTCGACCTCGATCCCGCCGCTGCCTGCCAGGACCCTGACGGTCTCGGCCGAGAACTGATTCACCAGCTCGATCCGGCCCTCGGCGACCAAGGTCTTCAACCTGGCGCCGAGTGCACCCCGCGCCGGGAGAGCGTCGGCCTCGCCGCCGCCGTAGGTGCGCGCCGCTGAGCCCGTGCGGATCGCCCAGGAGATGCGCGTGCCCGGCTCGGTCTCGGCGAGTTCGGCCAGCGTCAGCAGCGTGTTCGCCGCCGAGTGCCCGGCGCCGACCACCAGCGTGTGCCGGCCGGCGTAGAGACTGCGGGCTGGACCCAGGACGTCCGGCAGCGCGTGGTCGATGAATGCTGCCGCCTCGATCTCGCCGTAGGCGGGCAGGCCCGAGGCACCAAGGACGTTCGGCGTGCTCCAGGTGCCGCTGGCGTCGATGACCGCGCGCGCTTGCAGGTCGGTGGTGACACCGCCGATGTCGACGCGGATCAGGAACGGCGCTCGCTCCCGGCCGCGCGTGCGCATCCGGTCCACGCCGACGCGGCTTATCGCCGTCACGCGGTGCCCGAACCGCAGATGCGGCGCGATCTGCGCTGTCGCCGCGAGCGGAACAAGATAGCGCTCCACCAGCTCGGCGCCGGTCGGGGCGTCCTCCGGGTCCGGCGCGGTCCAGCCGGTCGGCTCCAGAAGCGCGCGGGCTGCGGCGTCGATGTCATAGCGCCACGGGCTGAACAGGCGGACGTGACCCCAGGAGCGCACCGCTGCTCCGACCTCGTCTCCTGCTTCCAGTATTTGGAAGGGGATGCCGCGCTCGACCAGGTGCGCGGCGGCCGCCAAGCCGACGGGCCCGGCGCCGATGACGACGACCGGCGGTTCGGCCGATATCGGGTTCATACTCGCCTCTCCAGTCTCTTGGGTGGTCAGTCTCTCGGGTGGTGCTGGCGTCTCTGTGCTGATGTCCGTGTGCTGCGCCAGATGCTCGACGGTGCCCACGACCAAGCGGACCATGGCGAGCAGTGTCGCAGGCTGGACACGGTCGGCTGTGTCGTGCTCGGAGTGGTAGCCGGGCATCCCGGCGCCGAGCCCGACCGTGGCCAGGCCGGCGGCGGCGTATCGACGGTTGTCCGAGGCGACCTGCCCTGCCCGCAGCGGGACGCCCGCGCTCTTTCCGGCCGCGTCGAGTGCGGCCAGGATCGGCATCGCGGGACCTCCGGCTTCCACGGCTACCGCCTCGTTCAGCTCTCCCGCGCCGTCGACGTTGAGGACGTACGGACTCCGGCCGGATGCGACGAGCCGGGCCGCGTGGTGGGCCGAGCCGACGGTGCCTATCTCCTCGGCGTCGAGCAGGGCGACACGCAGCCCTACGCCGTTCGGCAGTCGCTCTTTCAGCAGCCGCGCCGCTTCCAGGACTACGGCCACGCCGGAGGCGTTGTCCGAGGCGCCGGGTCGGTGGACGCCGTCGATGTCGCCGACGCCGTCGTAGTGCGCGGTCAGCCAGATCTCCGGCGAGCCGGGAGCGGGAGCAGGATCGGGAGTAGGTGCGGCGATCGTGGCGTAAAGGTTCGCGGCACCGCCTGCCGCCGTGTCGAACCGTTCGACCTCGCTGACCGCGTCGAGTTCGGTCAGCGCGGCCGTCAACCAGGTCCGGGCGGCGGCTCCGCCGCGCGTGGCCACTCGCCGTCCGGCGAGCTCGCGGGCGGCCAGCGCCGCCACGATGGCCGTCATGCGCTCCGCCGAGGGCTCGGCATTCATCCGCAGCAGCCCGTACTCGCGGCGACCGCCTCGGTCTTGGCCGCCGAGCCACAGCAGGCGCCCTCGGCCTTGGCCTCCTCCGCGGTGCCGCAGCAGGGTCCTGCGACCGGCGTGGCGGTCTGGACGCCGGTGTTCGCGGCCGGGCTGCCACAACAGCCGATGCCCGGCGCCGGGTTGAACGCCTCGGTCAGGTCTCCCTGGAAGCCGCCGGCGGTGCTGCTCCCCGTGGTCTGCTCGCTCATGTGCGTACTCCTCGTGCGGCCGGATGGAGACACCGCAGTGGCGCCTCCTTGTATTGAAACTTTTCGAAGCAGCTCCACCTTGCTCCCTGTTTCGAAATCCGTCAAGATAGAAGCATGGCGAAACCCAAGGAGCTCTTGCCGCTGGCCGACACCGATCCCGTCCCCTGCTGCGAACCACTGAACGGCCACTCGATATCCACCGCCGACGCGATCACCCTGGCTCCGGCCTTCAAAGCCCTCGGCGACCCGGTCCGCCTTCAGCTGCTCTCGCAGATCGCCAGCGCCCCGTCCGGCGAGATGTGCGTCTGCGACCTGAGCCCCGGCTTCGAGCTGAGCGGCCCGACCATCAGCCACCACCTCAAGGTCCTGCGGGAAGCCGGCCTGATCGAAGGCGACCGTCGCGGCACCTGGGTCTACTACCGCGCGATCCCGGACAGGATGGCCAACCTGGCCCGCTTGCTGTTCAGCGCCGAGGCCATGACCGTCTGATTCGTGGGACGTCGTCTCCCGCACCCGTTGGTGGCGTATCTCTGGCGATACTGTGGCGTAACTCTGGCGTAATTGGCTAGGCTGGGCCTGCCATGAGCGAACACGAGGTATCCGTAGCAGGTGAGTTGGCTTCTGACGGCGCGTCGGCGAGGCGCGTTCCGCCGGAGTGGGTGTCGTCGAGGCCGCGTGCGGACCGAGCGCGTCGGGTTGCCGAGGTGCTGCGTCAGCGGATTGCGGCAGAGAGCTTTCCTGATGGTGTGCTGCCTGACGAGCTCGTTCTCGCCGAGCAGCTGGACGCGTCCCGGAACGCGGTGCGCGAGGCGCTCGGTCTGCTGCGCGACGAAGGGTTGGTCACGCGCCGCCGTGGGGTGGGCACGGTCGTCGTCATGCCGGCGTACGGTCACGGCCTCGACCGGTTGGCGGGGCTGGCGGAGGCGCTGGCCGGACACGGGACGGTGGCCAACGAGGTCCTTCTCGCCGAGGAGATCGCCGATCCGCCCGCGAGGGTTCTGGAGCGCCTGGGGCTCGAACCCGGCGCGGCCGCGGTCCACATCGAGCGCGTTCGCCGCGTCGATGGATCGCCTGTGTCGGTGGACAGTACGTACCTCACCGCCGAGGTCGGCCGTGGCGTGCTGCGCGGTGACTTGGAGACCCGCGACATCTTCGCGGTGATCGAGGAGACCACCGGATCCCCGTTGGGCCGCGCCGAGATCGAGGTGCGCGCGGCCACCGCCGACGCCGAAACCGCGTCGCTGCTCGATATCCGGCCCGGAGCCGCGATCTTCCTCATCGACCGGCTGACCCGTCTGTCCGACGGGACCCCGGTGGACACCGAGCTTCTGCGGGTTCGCGCCGATCGCATGACGCTGCGCGCGACCCTGTATCGCGGTCTGAGCCAAGCCCCGTGAGCGGATTGGGCCCGCCGGAGCTGCTGCTTCTCGCCGTCATCGGTCTGGTCGGCGGGATCGGCATCACGGCCGTGGGTCCGGGAGGCGTGCTGCCCACGATCGGGCTGTTCGCACTGACGGGACTGTCGCCGGCGCAGGTGGCCGGGACCGCGATCGTCACGCACATCGCCACCGGCGCACTGGGCTCCGCCGCCTACATCCGCTCAGGTCAGCTCCGCGAGCCCGACACCCGCCGCACGGCGCTGATCCTGGCCGGGAGCGCGCTGGTCGGAATCTGGGCCGGCGTGATCGCCGGCACTGTGGTGTCCAAGCACACGTTCGCGGTGGTGCTCGGCGGCGTGCTCCTCGCCACGGCGGGGCTCGTCTGGTACCGCGCCCGCCGCCCCCAGGCAGTGCTGCTCGATCGTGCACCGACGACGCTGGTCGCCGTCATCGGAGTGGCGGTGTCCGCCGTCAGCGGCATCGTGGGCATCGGCGGCCCGATGCTGACGGTCCCCCTGCTTGCCGCGCTGGGACTCCCCATGCTCCGCTCGCTGGCCTGTGCACAGGCCCAATCAGTGGTCATCGCCACGGCCGGGACCGTGGGATACCTCGCCCACGGCACGATCGACTGGCCGCTCGCCACCCTCGTCGGCCTCCCCGAGCTCGCCGGAGTCCTCGTGGGCTGGAAGATAGCTCACGCCCTTCCCACCCGCGCGCTGAGCAACGCCTTGATCACCACGCTCTGCGTTCTCGCCGTCTACCTTGTGGTCCAAGGCTGACCAGAGATAGAGACGGAGACATATCCGACTACCGACCACTGCCGGGCGAGCGCGTAGGCTTCACCTGACTTGACCTGTCGTCGGATCGAGACCGATTCGTCTGTGAGCTGGGAGATACGTGCGGCAACGACGGCCCGGGGGGCGCTTGGGGAGTGATGTTCTGCCGGTGGCGGCCTCTGCGCGCCCGGCGGGGGTCGGCGCTGCTTCCAGCGGGGGAGAAGGTCTCACGATTCGGCTGCGGGGACTGTTCACTTGATCGACTTCCGCTACCACGTCGTCTCCATCGTCGCGGTCTTCCTCGCCCTCACCGTCGGCCTGGTCATCGGCTCCTCCTATCTGAGCAAGGTGGCCTATGACGAGCTGAACAACCAGCTCGCCTCCCTCCGCAGCCAGAACCAGGCCCTGCACGGCACCCAGAACGAACTCAGCGCGCAGGTCCGCGACCGCAACAGCCTCATCGCCGCCCTCGGCCCGGACGCCGTCGCCGGCAAACTCGCCGGCCACTCCGTCGCCGTCGTGATCCTGCCCGGCGCAGACGGCTCCAGCGGCGACGCCATGGCCGACCTCCTCGCCAAGTCCGGCGCGGTGGTGACCGGCGAGGTGACCCTGAAGTCGGCGCTCCTCGACCCCGGCCAGGCCGGCAAGCTGGCAGCCGCCGGCGCCAAACTCCCCGCCGACGAACGCGGGGGAGAGCAGCTCACGAGCCCGTCCTCCTCGGCCTCCGGCGCGACCCCCTCCCCGGTCATCGCCCTGGCCGACATCGCCGGCGCGGTCGTCCACCGCATACCGGCCAGCACCTCCGGCATCGGCGAGCAGCACATCACGGACCAGGCCTCGCAGGACGTGCTGACGGCCTACAGCGACGCCGGATTCCTGGATGTGAAGTCCGCGAGCACTTCCTCCGCGGACCTGGTCGTGGTCATGTCACCGGCGGCACCCTCCTCCGGCTCGGCGGCGAACGACGCGGCGGACGCGCTATACCTCGGCTTCCTCAAGGACCTGACCGGCGGCGGGCGCTCGCTCGGCGCGGTGCTGGCCGGCCCGGCGTCCTCAGCGGCGTCGCCAGGGCTGCTCGCGGCGGCGCAGAAGGACAGCTGGGTGTCGAAGAACGTGTCCACGGCCGACACCGCCGACCAGGCTTCCGGCCGCATCATCACGGTCTTCGCCCTCGCCGAGGCCGCCAGCGGCAAGACCGGCCACTACGGCCTGACCGGCACCGCCGACGGCCCGCTGCCGGATCTGCACTGAGGTGGGCAGGCAGGCGGGGATGTCCGGTAGGGGTACGAGACTGGATAAGAGACTGGATAAGAGACTGGATAAGAGACTGGATACGAGACCGGACTCGGCGCACGGTGCTCGGGCACGGGGCGGCGGCGGGCAGATGGCGCGCGCGGCGAGCGGGTTGTTCGGTGGCCGAGGGCAGGCGGTTCGTGCAGCGGGCTCGCTGCTCGGCGGCGGTGGGCAGGCGGCGCGCGCGGTGAGCGAGCTGTCCGGCGGCGGGGGGCGAGCGATGCGCGCAGTGAGCGGGCTGTCCGGGGGCGGGGGGCAGGTGGTTCACGCGGTGAGCAAGCTGTCCGGCGGCGGCGGCGGGCAGGCGGCGCGCGCGGTGAGCCGGTTGTTCGGCGGCGGAGGGCAGCCGATGCGCGTAGTGAGCAAGCTGTCCGGTGGCAGAGGGCAGGCGGCGCGCGCGGCGAGCGGGCTGTCCGGTGGCGCGAGTTGGTCGAGTGCGGTGGGCTCTTTCGGCTCGGGTGGCTGGTCGGGTGGCTGGTCGACCGTGGCTCACATCCGCCGCGCGATTTTGCCTGTCGGCGCTTCCCGGTCCGTCCTTGCGGCGGGTAGGTTGCCGGGAATGGCGGCCGGAGTCTTCAGCGGTGTGGGCCGGTCCGGCGCGAGTCGCTCGGCGATCGGCGTGCTTCGAGCGGGTAGCGTCGAGCGGGTGGTCGGTGTCGGCGGGGTCGTGGTGGCCGGTGCGGTGGGCGGCGGGGTGGCTCGTGGCACGTATCGGTTGCTGAACGCGCGGCCTCCCGGCGGGCGCGAGCGGTGGACTCGTAAGAACAATCGTGGCCGCGAAGTCACCCTGCTCGAAGGTCCCGCGGTCGCCCTCGGCATCGCCGCCGCATCCCTGCTGACCCCGGGACTGCCCGGCACGGTGCGCCTCGCCGGCTGCGGCGCGGCCCTCGGCGCCGGCGCGGTGGGACTCTACGACGACCTCTCCGAACGCGGCGCCGCCAAGGGCTTCCGCGGCCACCTCAGTGCTCTGGCCCACGGCGAGGTCACCACCGGTGCGGTCAAGATCCTCGGCATCGGTGCGACCGGGTTGGTCGCGGGTGCCGTGCTTCGGCGCGATCCGCTCGACCGTGTGTTGGCCGGGCTCGTGGTCGCCGGCGCCGCCAATGTGGTGAACCTCTTCGATTTGCGCCCGGGACGCGCGACCAAGGCTGCCCTGATCGGTGCCGGTGGCAACGTGCTGCGGCAGGCGCTGGGTGGCGGAGGCGGATCGCGGAGCGGACTCCTCACATCGGCGGCGCTGGGTGCTGCCGCGGCGCTGCTGCCCGAAGACCTCGGCGAGAACGCGATGCTCGGCGACTGCGGTGCCAACGCCCTCGGTGCCGCCCTCGGTGTCGCTGCCGCCGCACGCGCCACGCGCCCCGGCCTCATCGCACTGGCCGCCGGGCTCGTCGCGCTCACCGCCGCCAGCGAGAAGGTCAGCTTCACCAAGGTCATCGCCGCCACGCCGCCGCTGCGCACCCTCGACGAGTGGGGCCGCCTCCCGCAGCAGGGCGACAGCTGACATGGCAGACCTCCACATCGAGCACGGCCACGCTGACCACGGCCAGATCGAGCACGACGAAGCCGGGGTGGTCGAGCCAAAGGCAGGTGCGAAGGCCGGTGCCCGGACCACCGTGCCCTTCCAGCAGTCGCTGACGGTGACCAGCCCGACCGACTCGACGAGTCCGACCGATTCGACCAGGCTGCCGGCGCAAGCCGACCACCCCGCCCCCACCGACGCCCCCGCGACCCCCCACCTCCAGCCCCACCTCCACCCTCACCCCCAGCCCGGACCCCGCCGCCCCCGCAGCGCCTCCACCCTCCTCGGCGCCGCCGTCCTCATCGCCATAGCCACGGTCGCCTCGCGCGTCGTGGGCTTCGGTCGTTGGCTCGTCTTCTCGCACACCGTGGGTGCCGGATCGCTGGCCGACGCGTACAACTCCGCGAATCAGCTTCCGAACATCGTCTTCGAGATCACTGCCGGGGGCGCCCTGGCCGGCGTCGCCGTTCCGCTGCTGGCCGGGCCGCTGACCGGTGGTGGCGACGGGCCCGCTGATCGTGCCCGCGCCTCGCACATCGTCTCGGCGTTGCTGACCTGGACGCTGGCGATCCTCATCCCGTTGTCGGCTACCGGTGTCGCGTTGGCCGGGCCGATGGGTCAGATCCTCGGGAGTGGCCATGGCGCCGATTACACCCACCAGATCAGCCGCTTCCTGATCTTCTTCCTGCCGCAGATACCGCTTTACGGCGCCGCCGTCGTCCTCGGCGCGACCCTGCAAGCCGACCGCCGTTTCCTGGCGCCGGCGCTCGCGCCGTTGCTGTCCAGCCTGGTCGTCATCGCCTCCTACACGGCGTTCGCCTTCCTCGACCGCGGCCGCGGCGCGCACCTGCGCGGTCTGCGCCACGCCCCTGAGCTCGTCCTCGCGCTCGGTACGTCCGCGGGCGTGCTCATCCTGGTCCTGTCGCTCTTGCCGGCGGTCCGCCGCGCCAAGCTCGCGCTGCGCCCGACCTTCCGCTTTCCCGAGGGCGTCGCGCGCAAGGCTCGCTCGCTGGGCGTGGCGGGTGTCGCGACCCTGATCGCGCAGCAGCTCGCGGTCCTGACCATCGTCCTGCTCTCCAACGCCGGGCACGCCTCGACCGGCACCCTCACCGTCTTCAACCTGGTCTGGGCCGTCTACTCCCTGCCCTACGCCGTCCTCGCGGTCCCGGTCGCGACCAGCGCCTTCACCGACCTGTCCGCGAAGTGGGCCGCCGGGGACCGCCCCGGTTACGCGCACGGCGTCGCGGCGACGACCCAGGCGGTGGTGATCTTCTCCGCCGCCGGCGCCTCGGTGCTGGCTGCCGCCGCGTGGCCGACGGCCCGGCTGTTCCTGACCGCGCGCCACGGCACCGGCGGCAGCGTGACCGTGGAGATGATGGGCCAGGGCTTGATCGCCTTCGCCCCCGGCCTGATCGGCTACGGCCTGCTGGCCCACCTGAGCCGTGCCCTGTACGCCGCCGGACGCGGACGCGCCGCCGCGACCGCCGTCTGCGCCGGCTGGTTCACCGTCCTGGCCGCCGACCTGACGCTGGTCTCCCTGCTCCCCGGCGAGAAAGCGGTCATCGCGCTCGGCCTGGGCAACGCCCTGGGCATGTCCGTGGCCGGCGCCCTGCTGCTCACCGCCGTGCACCGCGGCATCGGCCGGGACGCGCTGGTCGGCGTCGGCCGCGCCGGGCTCGTCGCGGCGCTCGCGGCGGCCGTCGCCGCGCCGGTCGGGATGGTGCTCGCCGGGCTGCCCGGCGCCACCGGCCCGCTGCGCGCGATGCTCATCGGCGCGACGACCGCGCTGCTGACCATCGCGCTGTTCGCCTTCACGGCGATCACGGCTGCCAAGCGCCTGCTCCCGGACACCGACTGCGGCAAATGGCTGCGCGCTCCCATCGAAAACCGGAACCGGAACCGGAACCGGCGCGAACGCAGGGCCCCGTGATGACCGCGACGAACCCGAACCGGAACCCGAACCGGAACCCAAACCGGAACCCAAACCGGACCCCGGACCCGAACCCGCCCGCCATGAGGATCCTGCTGGTCCGCCCCGAGAGCACCGGCGGCATCGGCGTGCACGTCGACAGCCTCACCCGCGCCCTGCGCGAGGCCGGCCACGACGTCCGCACCCTCGTCGCCACCGGCACCGGCGCGATACCGGCGATCCGCCACGCCGCCCGCCAGGCCCACGTCGACGTCGTCCACGCCCACGGTCTGCGCGCCGGCGCCGCGGCGTGCCTGGCGACCCGCAAGCGCACCGTGGTGACCCTGCACAACGCGCCCTCCAACCGCGCCGGCGAAATGCTGATGCGGCTGATCGCCCAGCGCGCCGACGCCGTTCTGGCCGCCTCCCACGACCTGGTCGAGGCGGTGACCGGCAACGGCGCGAAGAACGCGCGCTTCGGCCCGGTCGTGGCGCCGGCCCTCCCGGCGCCGACGCTTCCCACGTCGCAGGTGCGCACCGAACTCCGAAACGCGCTCGGTCTAGCCACTGCCACCGCAGATGCCGCCGACCCCCGCCGCCTAGTCCTCGCCGTCGGCCGCCTCGCACCGCAAAAGGACTACGCCACCCTTCTCAACGCCTTGATCATCCTCAAGAACCGCCTGGGTCCCGCGCACATCCCGTCGGTAGCCATCGCCGGCGAAGGACGCGAACGCGCAGCGCTCCAAGCGACCATCGACGCCCACGAACTCCCCGTCGTCCTGCTCGGCCACCGCGCCGACATCGCCGACTTGCTCCGCGCCGCCGACGTGTTCGTGATGTGCAGTACCTGGGAGGCCCGACCGCTGGCGCTCCAGGAAGCGCTGCGCGCCGGCGTCCCGCACGTCATCGCCACCGATGTGGGCGGCGTCGCAGAGGTCACAGCGGGCTATCTGCCCCTGATCCCGCCCGGCGATCCCGAGGCGCTGTCCCGGGCGCTCATGGACGCCGCCAGCGCTTCCAGGGCCGCCATGCCGGACTGGGACGCCCTGTGGCCGGGCCCGCAGGAGGAACTGGCCGCGGTGTTGGCCGCGTATGCCGAAAAGCCGCCGAACCGATCATGAACGGGATGTTGCCGACACCCGTCCGCGCATGATCGACCCATGAGCCCCGAGCCCGGCAACTGCTGATATCCTGGTCTCCCGTGGATGACAGGTGCCGGCTCCGCCGCCCCGACACGGACGACGCCCCCTCCGGCACCCCATCGCCCACCGCTCTCCTCCGGGCAGAGCGGCGCCCTCTTGAGCACTTTCAGCAGCGATCCGCGGGAGCCCCCCTTTGGCACATCAGACGAAACACCTGTTCGTAACCGGGGGCGTCGCCTCCTCGCTGGGCAAGGGCCTCACCGCCTCCTCGCTGGGCGCCCTGCTCAAGGCCCGCGGCCTGCGGGTCACCATGCAGAAGCTCGACCCCTACCTGAACGTCGACCCCGGGACGATGAACCCGTTCCAGCACGGCGAGGTGTTCGTCACCGACGACGGCGCCGAGACCGACCTGGACGTCGGGCACTACGAGCGGTTCCTGGACACCGACCTGCACGGCTCGGCGAACGTCACCACCGGCCAGGTGTACTCCGCGGTGATCGCCAAGGAGCGGCGCGGGGAGTACCTCGGCGACACCGTCCAGGTGATCCCGCACATCACCAACGAGATCAAGTCCCGGATCCGGCGCATGGGCGGCGACGACGTGGACATCGTGATCACCGAGGTCGGCGGGACCGTCGGCGACATCGAGTCGCTGCCGTTCCTGGAGGCCGCGCGCCAGCTCCGGCACGAGGTCGGCCGGGAGAACGTGTTCTTCCTGCACGTCTCCCTGGTCCCCTACATCGGCCCGTCGGGGGAGATGAAGACCAAGCCGACCCAGCACTCGGTGGCCTCGCTGCGCAGCATCGGCATCCAGCCGGACGCCATCGTCTGCCGCGCCGACCGGCCGATCAGCCAGGCCATCAAGCGCAAGATCTCGCTGATGTGCGACGTGGACGAGGAGGCCGTGGCCGCGGCCGTGGACGCGCCGTCGATCTACGACATCCCCAAGGTCCTGCACACCGAGGGCCTGGACGCCTACGTGGTGCGCCGGCTGAACCTGCCCTTCCGGGACGTGGACTGGACGCAGTGGGACGATCTGCTGCGCCGGGTGCACGAGCCGGACCACGACCTCACCGTCGCCCTGGTCGGCAAGTACATCGACCTGCCGGACGCCTACCTGTCGGTGACCGAGGCGCTGCGGGCCGGCGGCTTCGCCAACTCCGCGCGGGTGAACATCCGCTGGGTCCCCTCCGACGAGTGCGCGACCGACGAGGGCGCGGCCAAGCACCTGACCGGCGTGGACGGGATCTGCGTGCCCGGCGGCTTCGGCGTGCGCGGTATCGAGGGCAAGGTCAACACGGTCAAGTACGCCCGCGAGAACAAGATCCCGCTGCTCGGCCTGTGCCTGGGCCTGCAGTGCATCGTGATCGAGGGCGCGCGCCACCTGGCCGGGATCGCCGCCGCCAACTCCGCGGAGTTCGACGAGGCGACCCCGGACCCGGTCATCTCCACCATGGCCGACCAGCGCGACATCGTGGCCGGCCAGGGCGACCTGGGCGGCACCATGCGCCTGGGCCTGTACCCGGCCAAGCTCGCCGAGGGCACCATCGTGCGCGACCTGTACGACGGCGCCCCGTACATCGAGGAGCGCCACCGCCACCGCTACGAGGTGAACAACGCCTACCGCCCGCGCCTGGAGGAGGCCGGCCTGGTCTTCTCCGGCACCTCGCCGGACGGCCGCCTGGTGGAGTTCGTCGAGCTCCCGCGCGAGACGCACCCCTTCCTGGTCGGCACGCAGGCGCACCCCGAACTGCGCTCGCGTCCGACCCGCCCGCACCCGCTGTTCGCCGGCCTGATCGCCGCGGCCGTGGAGCGCTCGAAGGGCGTGGCCGCCGACGCCGCCGCGATCGCCGCCGGAGAGGCGCTGGCCGAGGCGGCAGCCGGAGCCTGATCCGAGAGCAGATGAGCAAGCAGGACTCTGCGCCCCGGCTTCACGCCGGGGCGCTTTGGTTTCCGGTCCGCTACCGCGCGCCGTCGGGGATCACCCGGTCCCCAGGGCCCGGACGGAGCCGCCACGATAGGCTCTGATCATCGTTGTCCGCTGACCAGACATCCCCCAGGAGCGTGATGGAGATCCGCGACGTACCCGAGAAGTGGCCTGTGCTGGCCTCGGAGGAGAAGTTCCGCGGGCACGTGATCTCGATCCGCACCGACACCGTGAAGATGGTCGACGGCAAGGTTGCCGAGCGCGACTACGTCGTGCACCCCGGCGCGGTCGGCGTGGTGGCCCTGGACGAGGCGGACCGCGTGCTGCTGGTCCGCCAGTACCGGCATCCGGTCGGCTGGCGCCTGTGGGAGCTCCCCGCGGGCCTGCTGGACCACCCCGGCGAGAACCCCCTCGAGGCCGCCAAGCGCGAGCTCTACGAGGAGACGCACCAGCAGGCCGACGACTGGCGCGTCCTGGTCGACCTGTTCACCACCCCCGGCGGCTCCGACGAGGCGATCCGCGTCTACCTGGCGCGCGGCGTCCGGGAGGCCGACGGCGAGCAGTACGCCCGCGAACACGAGGAAGCCGACATGGCTGCGGTCTGGGCCGACCGCGCCGAGGTGACCAGGCTGATCCTGGCCGGCGAGCTGCACAACCCGCTCACCGTCGCCGGCGTGCTCGCCCTGACCACGGCGATCAGCACGAACGCGCTGGACGATCTGCGGCCGGCGGACGCGCCGTGGCGGCAGAGGCCTTTCCTGCCTTAGGGATTCGGCAAGGGCGCGCGCCAAGCCGTGGCCTTGCCCTAGCCGTTGCCCTAGCCCGCCGTACACTCCGCAGATGACCCCCGCACCGCCCGCTGTCCCCGCGCCGGTTCCCGCTTCGACTCCCGCGCCAGTTCAAGCTCCAGCCTTCACCGCCGTCGTCATCGACTTCTTCGGTACCCTCACCACCAGCGCCCCCGACGAGGTCTGGTTCCAAGCCGCCGCGGCCAGCGCCGCTCCCCTCGGCCTGGAGCCGGCCCTGTGGCGCGAGACGCTGACCGCGAGCTTCGTCGAGCGCGCGACCGGCGCCCTCGGCGATCTGCCCGAGACCTTCCGCGCCCTGGCCCGGCGCTGCGGCGTCGACCCCAGCGAGGGCGCCCTGGCCGAGGCGTGCGAGGCGCGCGTGAAGGCGCAGAACGAGCTGTTCGTCTTCCGCGAGGACGTCCTCGGCGCGCTCCAAGCTCTCAAAGCGCGCGGCTATCGCGTCGGGCTGCTGAGCGACTGCACGCCCGAGCTCCCCGTCGCCTGGCCGCAGCTCGCGGTCTCCGGCTTCTTCGACACCGCGGTCTTCTCCTGCGTCGAGGGTCTGAAGAAACCGAATCCCGCCTTCTTCCGCCTCGTCGCCGAGCGCCTCGGGGTGGCGCCCGCCGACTGCCTCTACGTCGGCGACGGCGGCTCGCGCGAGTTGAGCGGCGCGGCGGCGGTCGGGATGACGCCGCTGATGCTGCGCGCCGAGGACTGGCACAGCAACAGCGCCTATGACCGCGAGGACGATTGGGCCGGTGCGGAGATCGCCTCCTTCACCGCGCTGATCAGCAAGATCGACGCCGCCGGTCTCAGCGCTCGGTCACTTCTGGCTCAGCATCAGGACCGCGATTAGGCTTGAATCCCGGTAACAGCTGATTCGCCGTCCCGGGGAGGCCCTTGATGTCCTCTGAATTCCACGGTCCCGCTTTGTGGGAAGGCCAGGCCAAGCGTTACGGGCCGGTGGACCGGGTGGCGGTGCTGTCCGACGTGCACGCCAACGTCCCGGCGCTGCGCGCCGTGCTCGCCGAGCCCGACGTCGCCGCCGCCGGTCTCATCGTCTTCAACGGCGACCTGACCTGGGGCGTCGACCCCGACGGGACGGTGGCCATCGTCCAGGCGCTCGGCCGGCGCGCGGTGTGCGTGCGCGGCAACAGCGAGCGCTACGTCCGGCAGATCACCATCGGCGCCTCCGCCCCGGCCACCCCGCGCCAGGAGTGGGTCCCGGCGCACCACGGCACCGGCTCGCTGGCCTTCGTCGGCTCGTTCCCGTTCAGCATCGTCGTGGACGTCCCGGGTCTGGGCCCGGTCCGCTTCTGCCACGGTTCCCCGCGCAGCGACAACGAGGCGGTGACGCCCGGCACGCCGGCGCTGCGCTTCGCCGAGATGACCGCCGGCATCGAGGAGGACGTGCTGGTCACCGGCCACACCCACCTGCAGTTCGACCGCTTCGTGGGCACCCGGCGCAGCATCAACCCCGGCAGCGTCGGCCTGCCCTACCACCGCGACGAGCCCGGCGTGGCGCACTGGGCCCTGCTCGGACCGGACGTCCAGCTCCGGACCACCCGCTACGACGTGCGCGAATCGGTCGCCGCGAGCGTGGCCTCCGGCGACCCCGGCCACGCCCGCATCGCCGAGCTGCTGCTGACGCCGCCGACGCCGGAGGAGATCATCGCCGAGGCCGAAGAGCTGGTGCTGGTCGACTGAAGGCTGACGGCAGCAACGGCCGCCGTTCGCCGTTCGCCGTTCGCCGTCAGAAAAAAGCGGCGGCTCACTCCAGGTCGTGCTCGGTCAGGAAAACCCCGAGCACGACCCGCACCGCCTCGGGCCGCTCGATGTAGGCCACATGGCTCGCGTCGGTGAACTCGTGCCCCCGGACGTCCGGAATCCCGTCCAGGAACGGCTGGCGCGCCGCGGCGTCCAGCTCGTCGAACTCCCCGCCGAGGACCAGCGTCGGGGCGCCGATCGCGGGCAGCCGCCCGATCACGCTCCAATCGCGCAGCGTCCCGGTCAGCTCCCCGGTGGCCTCGTCGCTGCCGATCATCGCCGCGTTCACCTCCGGGTGCTCGGCGAGCTGCGCGAACGTGTACGCGAGCGGCTCGGGCATCGGCACGCGGCAGATGTGCCGCGTCACGAACTCCGCCGGGGACCGGCCCTGCTCGGCGATCGCGGTGTACCGCCCGATGATCGAGGCCATCATCAGCTCGCTGGAGGCCGCGGTGCTGAACAGGGTCAGCGAGGCGACGTGCTCGGGGTGGACGAGCGCGTACTCGCTCGCCAGGAACCCGCCCCAGGAGTGCCCGAGCAGGTGGAACCGCGTCAGCCCTAGGTGTGCGACCAGCGCGTCCAGCTCCTCCAGATGCAGCTCGAGAGTCCACGCCTGCGCCGGCCACTCCGGCCGGCGCGTGGAGTTGCCACAGCCGACCTGGTCGTACAGCACCACGGGCCGCTCGTGCGAGAACAGGTCCGCCAGCGGCAGCAGCGCGTCGTGCACCGCGCCGGGCCCGCCGTGCAGCAGGAGCAGCGGCGAGGGACCGGCTGCGGACAGCTCGCCGAACACGCGGTACCAGGTGTGTCCGTCGCGGAACGGCACAGTCCCCGTCCCGCTGATGCTGTTCTCTGATATGCCGACCATGCCGCTCACAATTCCTGCCGGAGTTTGCACGGTCAAGAGAACCGATAAAAACGGGGACGCGGCAGGTGCTAAACGCCGACGCCCTTGGCGGTGTTTTCGCCAGTTCCTTCCTGAGGTTCCGGGTCTTCGGGGTTTACAGGGTCTGCAAGGATTTCAGGTTTTTCCGGGTCCTCCGGCGTTTCCGTGACGCGCGCACGGCGCATCGGCGACAGCGCGGCGACGACTCCGGAAGCCGCCATTCCCGCGACCCCGGCCCACAGCGCCGGCCGATACCCGAGATGCTGCGCCAGCAGCCCGCCGACCGGCGCGCCGAAGGTGATCATGCCCCAATTCAGCGACCGGACCGTGGCGTTCACGCGTCCCTGCAACCGGTCCGGCGTCGCCGACTGCCGATACGCCATCTCGTTCGGCCCGCTCGCCCCGAGCGCCAGCCACGCCAAGAACTGCGCCCCGGCCACCATCGCCCACCCCGCGGCGCCGCTCACCGCGAGCGCCGCCACCGACCACGCGACCGGCTCGGCCAACCGCTCGGCGACCATCACGCGCCCGACGCCCCCGCGCCCCAACCGCTGCGCCATCCCGTTGCCGATCACCGCCCCGACCCCGCCGGCGGCCAGCACCAGCCCCAGCCCGAACGCCGCCCGCGGCGACCCGGCGCCCAGATCGCGCAGCACGAACAGCGTGAAGACCGTCCCGATGACGCTCGCGAACAGGAACCGCGCGTGCAGCGTCAGCGCGTAGGCGCGCATCACCGGGTCGCGGTAGACGAAGCGCAGTCCTTCGCGCATCTCCGCCTTCAGATTCCGCGACTCGGCATGCGGCACGGGCTCCGGAACGCGGATCGTCGCCAGCGTCAGCCCGGAAACCAGATACGACGCCGCGTCGATCATCATCGCCAGCGGCGCCCCGATCGCCGCCACCAGCGCGCCGCCGATGAACGGCCCGGTCGTCTGCGCCAGCGCCGTGGTCTGCTCCAGGCGCGCGTTGGCGACCGTCAGACTCGCCGGCGGGACCAGGCGCGGCAGGTAGGACTGGTGCGCCGCGTCGTAGAGCAGCGACAGGATGCCGAAGACGAAGACGAACCCGGCGAGTTCGTAGATGTTCACGATGTGCACCGCGGCGAGCACGGCGACCACCGCCAGCAGCACCCCGCGCACGAGATCGGTCGCGACCAGGATCGGCCGGCGCCGATAGCGGTCCGCCACCACGCCGGCCAGCAGCCCGAACAGCAGATACGGCGTCCAGCGCGCGCCGTTGAGCAGCCCGACCTGGGTGTCGCTGGCCTTGAGGACGATCACCGCCAGCGTCGGCAACGCCACGGTCGCGACATAAGTCCCGAACGTGGACACCGTGTCCGCGCTCCAGAATCGGGCGTAGCCGGGGTACGCGAAAAGCCGAGTCATACGCTGCAAACCTAGCGGACCGCCGCTAGCGCCGCACTGCCCGCAGCACCACGAACTTCGGGTTGCTGGCCATCACATCGCAATTCCCGAACAACCTCTTCAATTTCGCGTGATAACCCAGGTGCCGGTTGCCCACGACCCACAATTCCCCGTCGCGCCGCAAAGCCGTCCGCGCGCCGGTGAACATCCGCCACGCGGTCGCGTCGGTGGTGGCTTGGTGGCTGTGGAAAGGCGGGTTGTTCAGCACCAGATCGACGCTGCCCGGCTCGAAGCCCGCCATGCCGTCGGCGGCGCGGAACTCCGCCTCGCGCGTGCCGGGTGCGAACGTCGCCTCGAAGGTGGCGCGCGCCGAGGCGACGGCTTGGTGGGACTCGTCGACGAAAGCCAGTGCCGCACTCGGATTCGCCAACGCGGCAGCCAGTCCGACCACGCCGTTGCCGCATCCCAGATCGACGATCCGGCCCGCGCCGGATCCGGTCGCGAGGCTCGGCAGGTGCGGGAGGAAGAACCGCGTCCCGATGTCCAGATGGTCGGCGGAGAACGTCCCGGCGTGGTTCACCACCGGATGCCCGCTCGCGACGCCGATGCCCTCGGGGAGCCGATACGTCAGCGGCCACGGGTTCTCCGGACGCGCCATCTCCACGTCCGGCTCGCAGAAGATCAACCGCGCCTTGCGCACCGCCAACGAGGTCCGCGTCGGACCGAGGATCCGCTCGAAGGCCTGGAGCGTCGAGGTGTGGATCTCGGTGACCATCCCGGCGGCGACGATCCGGGTCCCCGCGCCGACGAACGGCTGCAACCGCGCCAGCTGATCCTCCAGCAGCGCCAGCGATTTCGGCACGCGCACCAGGAGCACGTCGATCGCTGCGGCGACGTTCTCGACGTTCTCGACCGTCGTCGCCAGCGTCACGTCCGAGCGCGATTTCCCGTTCCGGGCAAGGTTCTCGGCGGTCGCCCGCTGTCCGAGGAAGGAGTCAGAGATCTGAGTTACTTGAGCTCCGGCCGCCGCCAGCGAGGTCGTGATCGCGCCCCAGCGGTCGCCGAACACCACGACCCGTCCCGTCGGCGCCGCGCCCTCGCCGAGATGCCGCAGCAGGTACTCATCGGCCGCGTCCCATGCCCGCAGCTGCTCCTGCGGGTCCTGCGGAAACCGCGTCAGCTCCAGGTCGCCGGGCAGCGCCGGCGCCCCGCCGACCGTCACAGCCACTTCGCCCGCTTCAACAGCACGTACAGCACCACGCACGACGTCGCCATGACCCCGAGCACGATGTAGTACGAGTAGTGGTAGTGCAGCTCGGGCATGTCGTCGAAGTTCATCCCGTAGATCCCGGCGATCGCCGTCGGCACCGCCAGGATCGCCGCCCACGCCGAGATCCGCCGCATGTCGTCGTTCTGCTGCACCGAGACCCGCGAGCGGTCCGAATCCAGCATGTGGTCCAGCAGCTCGTTCCACTCCCGCGCGGCGTCGGTGGCGCGCAGCACGTGGTCGGCGACGTCCCGGAAGTAGGGCTGGGACTCCTTGGCGACCCGGTCCTCCTCCCCGGCGACCAGTGCCTTCGTCGGCATCACCAGCGGCATCACGGCGCGCGCGAAGACGATCGCGTTGCGCTTGAGCGAGTAGATCGGCCCGCCGTAGTCGCCGCGGACGGGGGAGAAGACCTCGGTCTCCAGCTGGTCGATCGAGTCCTGCATCAGCTGCGCGTAGGTGGTGTAGGTGTCCACGATGCTGTCGGCGACCGCGTACAGCACCGTGCTCGGTCCGTGCTCCAGCAGACCGGGATCGCCTTCGACGCGGTGCCGCACGCCGGAGAGCGGATTGGCCGAGCCGTGGCGGACCGTGATGACGAAGTTCTCGCCGAGGAACACCGAGATCTCGCCGAGTTGGAGCGGATGGTGCGGATCGGCTTCCAGCAGCGTCTTGAACACCAGGAACGTCGAGCCCTTGTAGTGCTCCATCTTGGGTCGCTGATGCGCGCTGACCGCGTCCTCCACCGCCAGCGGGTGCAGTCCGAACTCGCGCGCCACCAGGTCGAACTCGTCCGGCTCCGGCTCGAAGAGCCCCAGCCACAGGAACGCTGAGGGGTCTCCGCAGCTCCGGGCCTGCGCGAGCGCGTCGGACAGGTCCTCGGGCGCGGCCACGCGGCGGCCGTTCTGGTAGGTCGCACAGTCGACGATCATGCGGGCGATTATCCCGCAGGCGGCGGGGAGCAGCCCAATTTCGGTCGCGATCCCGTACCTGATCCCGATGCACCCGATTCTGAATCCGACTCTGAATCCGATGCCAGTCCCGTCCCGGCCCGCGGTCCCGATCCGCCGCCCAGCGCGCCGGGGTCGTAGGGTGAGGGCTGTGACCCTGGTACTTCTGATCCGCCACGGCCGCACCACCGCCAACAGCTCGGGCATCCTGGCCGGCTGGACCAAGGGTGTGCGCCTGGACGAGCGCGGCGAGCAGCAGGCGGGCGAGCTGGCCAAGCGGCTGGCCGAGGTGCCGCTGGCGGCCGTGGTGAGCTCTCCGCTGGAGCGCTGCCGGCAGACCTCCGACATCGTGCTGGCCGGCCGCGAGGGCGTGCCGGTGCACCTCGACGAGCGGATCGGCGAGTGCCGCTACGGCGACTGGACCGGCCGTCCGCTCTCCGAGCTGGCGCAGGAGCCGCTGTGGCGGGTGGTGCAGGCGCATCCCTCCGCCGCGCGCTTCCCCGGGCCCGAGGGCGAGTCGCTCGCCGACATGTCCGCGCGTGCGGTCGCCGCGGTCAGGGAATGGAACACCCTGATAGCCGCGGAACACGGACCGGAGGCGGTGTGGGCGCTGTTCTCGCACGGCGACGTCATCAAGGCGCTGGCCGCCGACGCGCTCGGGCTGCACCTGGACCAGTTCCAGCGGATCACCGCCGATCCCTGCTCGGTGACGGCTGTGCGCTACACCGAGCTGCGGCCTTTCGTTGTGCGCCTGAACGACGTCGGCGGCGACCCGGCTCCGTACAAGCCGGCTCCGGAGCGTTCGCCCTCAGCGGACGCAGACGCCGCAGTGGGCGGCGGCGCGGGCGCCGACAACGCATGAACGCATAGGCTTGATTGCGGGGCCCACGCGAGGGCTTGAGCGCGAAGCTTGTAGGAGGAAACACGGTGTCACGGGAACTCTTCGTCTACGACCCCCCGGAACGGTTCGTCGCCGGCACCGTCGGACTCCCCGGGCACCGCACCTTCTACCTGCAGGCGGCCTCCGGCGGCCGGATCACCTCGGTGGCGCTGGAGAAGGAGCAGGTCGAGGCGCTGGCCGAACGGCTGGACGACCTGCTGGACGAGGTGGTGCGCCGCTCCGGCGGCGCCGCCCCGGTCCCGGCGATCGCGCCGCTGGAGCTCTCCGACGACAAGCCGCTGGAGCAGCCGGTCTTCGAGGAGTTCCGGGTCGCGGCCCTGGCCCTGGCCTGGGACGGCGAGACCCAGCGGGTGGTCATCGAGGCGATGGCGCCGATGGAGGGCGAGGGCGAGCCGCCGCTGGGCGACATGGAGGCCGACGGCCCGCCGACCATGGTGGTCCGGCTCACCGGCGCGCAGGCGCGGGCGTTCACCTCCCGGGCCAAGGCGGTCGTGTCGGCCGGGCGCCCGCCGTGCCCGTTCTGCTCGCTGCCCCTGGACCCCGAGGGCCACGTCTGCCCGCGCTCCAACGGCTACCGGCGGCGCGCCGCTTGAGCACCCCCGGAGCGGACGCGGCAGCCGAGCAGGATCTCGATCCGGCCGAGGTCCGACAGGTCCTGACGGCCGGTGAGCTGACCATCACCGGCCGGATCACCAACGCCTCCAACGCCACCTTGTACGGCACCGTGGCGCTGGACGGCGTGACCCTGAACTGCGTGCACAAGCCGGTGGCCGGCGAGCGTCCGCTGTGGGACTTCCCCAACGGCACGCTGGCCTCCCGCGAAGTGGCCGCCTACGAGCTGTCGCAGGCCACGGGCTGGCGCATCGTCCCGCCGACGGTGATGCGCGAGGGCCCGTGGGGACCGGGCATGTGCCAGCTGTGGATCGACACCCCCGACGAGGACGACCACGACCTGCTCGCGCTGCTCCCGGAGGACTTCGACGACGACCCCGCCGACCAGACCGCGGCGCAGTGGCGCCCGGTCCTGGCGGTGGAACTCGGCGACGGCCGCCCGGCGGTGCTGGCGCACAAGGCCGACGAGCGGCTGCGGCGCATCGCGGCGTTCGACGCGGTGGTGAACAACGCCGACCGCAAGGGCGGCCACCTGCTGGTCGGGATCACCGAGCCGGACCACGTCTACGGCATCGACCACGGACTGACCTTCAACGTCGAGGACAAACTGCGGACCCTGCTGTGGGGCTTCAGCAGCGAGCCGCTGGGCGCCGAGGTCCGCGAGGTGCTGGAGCGGCTGGACCGCGACATCGCCTCCGGCGAGCTCCGCGGGCGCCTCGGCGGGCTGCTGCACGCCGGGGAGGTCGCGGCGACCCGGGAGCGGATCAAGGAGCTGCTGGACACCGACCGGATACCGGGACCTGAGGGGCGGCGGCGGCCGGTGCCGTGGCCGCCGTTCTAGGGTGGTTTCCGGGTCGGTTTCCAGGCCGGTTTCCTAGCCGGATTTCTCCGAGGGCGCCGAAGTAGCTGAAGACTCTGTCAGCGGCGAGTACTAGCATGCGCGGCGACTTCGATCTGCGGTGAATCGGGAGGCGTCGGTGAAACAGAGTCCGGAATTGCTTGCGGCGCATCAGGCGCGACGAGAGACTGTCGATCCGTTGCTGGCTGCCGCGCAGCCGCTTCCCGATCCCCTGGAGACGGACACCGAACTGAGTTGTCCGGGCGGTGCGGCGCTGATGCGGAACAGCGCGGCCGATCCGGAGTCCTGGGGGTACACCTTCTTCGCCGCTCATGAGAGCAGGCTGCTGCCGCAGGTCGACGGGCCGAGGGCGTTCGCCGAGCTGCTGGATCTGTGGGCGGCGCAGGACGCGTTCCGGCCCGGTCCGGACAGCATCGCCACGATCACCTGGCCCTCGCGGGACACCGAGATGTCGCGGGCGCTGGTCGAGCGCGGCTTCGCGCAGCAGTCGATCTTCGCGGTGCGGCTTGCTCCGCCGTCGGCCGGCGACGGCGCGGCTGCTGCGGCTTCTCCTGCCGCGGCTGATGCCGCTGACGCCGGTGGTGTCGTGATCCGGCACGCCGGGCCCGAGGACACCGCCACGGTCACGCGCCTGTGGCTGGAGCAGCTGCACTGGGACGCGCGGTTCGGCTACCTCGCGATCCGTCCCTCCACCCCGGCGCGGCTGGCCGACGAGGTCGCCGAAGCCGTCGGCGGCGAGGAGAAGCGGGCCTGGATCGCCGAGCGGGACGGCGAGGCCGTCGGACTGATGGTCGTGCAGCCGCCGGAACACGCCGGGTGGGCCGCGAACACCATCCGCGCCGAGCGGCCCGTCGCCTACCTGAACTGCGGAGCCGTGAGCGCGGGGGAGCGGGGCGGCGGGGTCGGCAGGGCGCTGGCGCGGCACGTGCACGCCGAGCTGGACGCCGAAGGACACGGCGCGGTCCTGCTGCACTACACGGCCGCGAACCCGCTGTCGGGACCCTTCTGGCACCGCTGCGGATACCGGCCGCTGCTCACTACGTGGACACGCGGGACCGTCGGCTGAGACACCCCGCGTCCGCCGCCCGGGCGCCCGCCGCTCCCGGAACAAACCCCCGTCCCCACTCTGTTTCCCCTGATGCCCCAGGCAGCGGTTGTGCCGCGCCTGCCAACCCGCACCGGCACGGTCCGCGCCGATCCCGATAGGATCATCCGCATGCACGCATGGCCCGCCCCCGAGGTCCCCGAACTGCCCGGCCACGGCTCCGCCGTCCGGCTCCACGACACCGCGGCGCAGGGCCTGGTGCCCACGCCCGCGGCGGCCCCCGGCGAGGCGGCCCGCATCTACGTGTGCGGCATCACGCCCTACGACGCGACCCACATGGGACACGCCAACACCTACCTGACGTTCGACCTGATCCAGCGCGCCTGGCTGGACGCCGGACACCCGGTGTCCTACGTGCAGAACGTCACCGACGTCGACGACCCGCTGCTGGAGCGCGCCGCGGCCACCGGCCGGGACTGGGAGGCGCTCGCGGAGTCCGAGACCGCTCTGTTCCGCGAGGACATGACCGCCCTGCGCATCCTGCCGCCGCAGCACTACGTCGGCGCCGTGGAGTCGATCCCGCTGGTCGTGGACCTGGTCGTGAAGCTGCTGGAGCGCGGCGCCGCCTACGACGTGGACGGCGACGTCTACTTCTCGGTGCACGCCGACCCCGCCTTCGGCGCCGTCGCGCACCTGGACGCCCCCGAGATGCTCACCACCTTCGGCGAGCGCGGCGGCGACCCGGGCCGCCCCGGCAAGAAGGACCCGCTGGACTGCCTGCTCTGGCAGGCCGAACGCGAGGGCGAGCCGTCCTGGGAGCCCGGCGAGCAGGCGCGCGCCGCGGGTCTGAAGCCCGGCCGCCCCGGCTGGCACATCGAGTGCGCCGCGATCGCCCTGGAGCACCTGGGCATGGGCATCGACCTGCAGGGCGGCGGCAGCGACCTGGCCTTCCCGCACCACGAGATGGGCGCCTCCGAGGCGCAGGTGGTCACCGGGCAGCGGCCCTACGCGCACAGCTACGTGCACTCCGGCATGGTCGGCCTGGATGGCGAGAAGATGTCGAAGTCCAAGGGCAACCTGGTCCTGGTCTCCAAGCTCCGCCACGCCGGCGTCGACCCCATGGCGATCCGCCTGGCACTGCTGGCGCACCACTACCGCACCGACTGGGAGTGGACCGACGCCGACCTGGTGAGCGCCGTGGCCCGCCTGGCGCGCTGGCGTGCGGCGGTGTCCCGGCCCGACGGCGTCCCGGCGGACGACGTGCTGGACGCGGTGCGCGCGCGGATCGCCGACGACCTCGACGCGCCGGGGGCGCTCGCGGTGATCGACGCCTGGGTGGCCCGGCAGGAGGCCGCCGACGGCGACGACACCGCCGCGGCTTCGGCACAGCGGAACACGGCGGCACCGGGACAGATCAGCCGGATCACGGACGCGCTGCTGGGCGTGGCGCTGTAAGGGATTCCGGGCTCTCGGACATCTCCCGCCGCGTGCGGATCGGACTGGTCAGCACCAGCGTCGGCACGGCGAGCGTGGCCACGGCGGTGCACCACAGCGCGGCGCGCGGGCCGTACCAGGACGCGACACTCCCGGCGGCCAGCGCGCCGATCGGGATCACCCCCCAGGAGACGACGCGCACCGTCGCCATCACCCGCGGCAGCAACTCGGTCGGCGTCGCGATCTGGCGATAGGTGCGCGCCACGATGCTCGCGACGACGACCATCCCGGCGAACGCCGCATTGCCCAGCGCGAACACCCCCGCAGCCCACCCGCGCCCCGCCAACGGCATCGGCGCGAAACTGAGCGGGAGCATCAGCGACACGGCGAGCAGCGCCCGCCCAGTGCCGATACGCCGGGTCAGCCGCGGCGTGAGCGACGCCCCCAGCAAGCTCCCCACCCCCTCGGTCGCCATCGTCGCGCCCACCCACGCCGCGCTCAATCCCAGCGTCCGCACCAGGAACAGCGGCGTGAGCGCCAACAACGCGCCACAGACGAAGTTCATCGACGTCGCGATCCACAGATTCGCCCGCTGCACCGGCTCGCGGATGAGGAAGTGCCACCCCTCCCGAATCGACGCCCGAATACTGCCCTTCGCCGAACCCGCGCCGACCTGCGGCGACTGTGACGAACGGGGCGGCCGCGGCACATTCCGCACCAAGAACGCCGACACCAGGTAGCTGACAACATCCACCACGATCGCCACCGCCCCGCCGACCGCCTGCACCAACGCCCCACCCACCGACGGCCCCGCCAACGTGGTCACCGCCTCAGCCCCCGACGTAAGGCTGTTGCGAGCAGTCAGCTCCTCCTTGCCGACCAAGAACGGCAGCATCGTGGCATTCCCGACATCGAACACCACCGACGCCACCCCCACCACCAAAGCGACCACCACCAACTGAGCCACCGTCACCGACCCGAACCACCAAGCCACCGGCACAGACACCAAAGCCCCAGCCCGCACCAAATCCATAGCGATCTGCGTCCCCCGCAACGGCAACCGCCCCACCACCACCCCCGCCGGCAACCCCACCACAGCCCAAGCCGCATACCCGGCAGCAGTGACCACCCCGACCTCGAAACTCGTCGCATGCGCCGCCGCCAGCGCGGTCAGCGGGAGCGCAACGGTGGTCACGGCGGTGCCGACGCGACTGACGGTGGAGCCGGCGAAGTAGCGCCAGAACCAGGAGCGGGTGGGGGTGGTGGGTGGCGCGGCGGTGGGGGGTTCGGCGGTGGTGGAAGGTTGGGCGGCGCTGGGCTGCGGCGGCGCGGTCGGTGCGGTGTGCGCTGGCGATGTTGCGCGCGGCGGTGGCGGTGCGGCGGGTGCGGTCTGCGGCGGCGCTGCTTTGGAGGGCTGGGCAGTAGTGGCCTGCGACAGCGCGGTCGGTGCGGTCTGCGGCGGCGCGGCTGGTGCGGTGTGCGCTGGCGATGTTGCGCGCGGCGGTGGCGGTGCGGCTGGTGCGGTCTGCGGCGGCGCTGCTTTGGCGGGCTGGGCAGTAGTGGCCTGCGACAGCGCGGTCGGTGCGGTCTGCGGCGGCGCGGTCGGTGCGGTGTGCGCTGGCGATGTTGCGCGCGGCGGTGGCGGTGCGGCTGGTGCGGTCTGCGGCGGCGCTGCTTTGGCGGGGTGAGCAGTAGGGGTCTGCGGCAGCGCGATTGGTGCCGTCTGCGGCGGCGCGATTGGTGCCGTCTGCGGCGGCAATGCTGCGGTCAGCGGCAGTTCGGTGGGCGTGGTCTGTGGCAGCGCTGCGGTGGCGACTGACCGGGGTGGCGGCGCGGTCGATCCGTTGTCTGGCACTGCCGCAGCCCCAGTGGCCGCATTCTTCCTCATCAAAGGTGTCCCTCCCGAGTCAGTTCCCATTGTGAACCGACTATACTGACTCCGTGAAGTACACCCGCATCGGCGATACCGACTGCTCCATTGCGCAGGCGCTGGATGTCGTGGGGGACTGGTGGACGCTGCTGGTCGTGCGGGATGTGGCCGGGGGTGTCACGCGGTTCTCGGAGCTGGCCGCGGAGCTGGGGGTCAGCCGCAAGGTGCTGACCGAGCGGTTGGCGATGCTGGTCGACCGCGGGGTGCTGGAGCGGCGTCAGTACTCTGATCGTCCGGCGCGCTTCGAGTACCACCTCACCGATGCCGGGCGCGGGCTGTTGCCGGTGCTGATCGCGTTGCAGAACTGGGGCGCGCAGCACGTCATGGGCGATGGCACCCTCACCGCCACCTCCGAGCCCGCCTCGGCCGAGGCCCGTCGGGTGCACGCGCTGGTCGGTACCGGCCTCCCCGCCCTGACGCTTCCGGACGCTGACCGTGCGCCGACCGACCCGGTCTCCGCCGGCGCCAAGTGGACGGTCCTGTACACGTTCCCCGGCTCGCCGGCCGTCGATCCCGGCCTGGCGCCCGGCTGGTCCGACGTGCCCGGCGGCCCGGGGTGCACCCTGGAGGCCCGCACCTTCCGCGACCGCCTGCCCGAGTTCGCCGCCGCCGATGCCGCCGTGGTCGGCGTCTGCACGCAGCGCCCCGAGCAGCTGGCGCGCTTCGCCGAGCTGGAGAGCCTGCCGTTCCCGCTGCTCTCCGACCAGGCACTCCAGCTCGCCGCCGCGCTTCGCCTGCCCACGTTCCGCGCCGCCGGCGCCGACCGCCTCAAGCGCGCGACCCTGATCGTGGACGCGGCGCGCACCATCCGCGGCGTGCTCTACCCGGTCCCGGACCCGGCGGCGTCGGTCGACGAGGCGCTGCGCATCGTCGCAGGGCTCTGAGGAAGGCGCACGCATACGCAACGCTGCGGCTGTCTCGCAAGATTTCGAGACAGCCGCAGCGTTTTTCGTCCTGTTCCTACCTCTAGCCTTCCTCCGACGACCCCCGTCGCCGCTCCTGCCGTCGCAGGTACCGCTCGAACTCCCGCGCGATCGCCTCGCCGCTGGCCTCCGGCGAGTCCGCGGCGTCCTCGTTGTCCCGCTGCTCTTCCAGCGTCCGGACGTACTCGCCGACTTCGGCGTCGTTCTCGGCCAGCTCGTCGACCCCGGCCTCCCACGACTGCGCCTCCTCGGCGAGCCGCTTCGTCGGCACCGACAGGTCCAGCACGTCCTCCAGCCGCCGCAGCAGTGCCAGCGTCGCCTTCGGCACCGGCGGGTGCGCCACGTAGTGCGGCACCGCGGCCCAGAACGACATCAGCGGGATGCCCGCGTGGTGGCAGGCCTCCTGGAAGACTCCGGTGATCCCCACCGGTCCCTCGTACGTGGGCGGCTCCACGTCGAACAGCGCCTGGTACGCCTCGTCCGAGCTGGTGCCGGTCACCGGCGTCGGCCGGGTGTGGGGCACGTCGGCGAGGTACGCGCCGAGCGTGATGATCTGCCCGACGCCCAGATCCCGCGCCAGCCCGAGCACCTCCTCGCAGAACGAGCGCCAGCGCATGTTCGGCTCCACGCCGTGCACCAGCACCAGGTCCCGCGGCTCCTCGTGCGCGTCGCCGGGCAGCAGCCGCGCCGGCGCCCGCACCACCGAGAAGCGCGTCGTGGGCCAGATCACCTGCCGCCGGTCGTCCACCGCGGCGACCATCGGCCGGTGCACCTGGTAGTCGTAATAGTCCTCGCCGTCCAGCGCCGCGAACATCCGCCCCGCACCGGCATAGGCCTCCGCCAGGTGCTTCACCGCGTTGGACGCAGCCTCCCCGGCGTCGTTCCACCCCTCGAATGCACATATCGCCACAGGATCTACCAAATCGGGCATATTGCCGTCGAATTCGATCATCGACCTGGCCTTTCGCCTCGTTCGAACACCGCTCGGCGGACGGGCCGCAGGTGGTTCTCCAGTACGCAGTGCACGCCTTCAGCCTACTGGGCTTCGCGTTTGTGGGTCCGCCCGGAGCGGGTCCGACGCCGATACAGCCGGGGCGGCCTGTCAGCTTGCGAACAACGAGCCGAACTTCTCCTCAAGGATTTCCGCGTACTCCAGATCGTCGGGATGGAGAGAACTCCTGCTGCGTCCCGACAGCACGACAACGTCGTCGCGGGTGTACGAGCCCGCGTTATCGAGTTCGACAAGCGCGTGAAGCTCGGCTTCGCTCGCTGCCTTGTCCGACTCGGTCACGACGGCTGCCGCGAGGCTGCGAGCCGCCGACGCCACCTGATCGCGATCGAGATGACGCCACCAGCCGGCGAGCTGCTCCGCCGCGTCGATGCGCTCGTCGGCGTCCGCGCTGCGCAACAGGGCGAGCTGACTGGCGAGGCGCTCCGGGTCAGCCGGCATCACATTCCTCCTAGGATCACCAGGGCAGCTTGAGAATCAACGGCCAGGGTATATGAGTGTCGTTGATCGCATCCTCGTCGTAGTTCGGGCTGTCCTTGTTGTGGATTCCCTGGGGATGCAGGTTGCCGTCGGCATCCTGATATTTGGCGCCGTGCTGGATGCGGTAGATCGGGCCGTTCGCGGCGTTCGAGCCTGCCGGCGCCGTCGGGTCCGCACTGTGGACACGGAGACGGATCGTCGGGCCGATCTCGTCGCCGTTCGCGTCGCGTTCCTTCCATATCCACTCGACACCGTCCTCGGCGCCTTGGCCCGGGGCGGCGGGCGTCCAAGGACGCTGGCGTGCGTACGGCGGGACGAGCTCACTCGGGTCGCGGCCGTTCGTATTCCAACCGCCGCCAGGTCCGCGCGGAATCGGATCAGGGGCGGCAGCCTCCGCGGCACTGCTCTCGTCTTGGGCAGCCATGGCTCCCGGCGGAACCCCGTCTTCGCCTTCACTGCCGCCTTTGCCTCCTATGCGGGAGGCGCCGAGGTAGACCGCGTCGTGGGCGAGGTCGTTCCAGTGGCCTTGGAGTCCGTCGCCGGTGGCTTTGATCGCCAGTCCCGCGGCGGTGACTTCGGGTGCGGTCTCGGCGATGAGGTCGTCGGCGCCGGCGAGGCTCGCGGTGACGACGTCCAGTCCGGGGACTTCGACGGTGAGGATGGCGATGCCGTTGAGGACTGGCGCGAGGACCACGGCGATTTGGCCGATCTCGCCGGACCATTGGGCGATTTTGCCGCCGATGTCGGAGAGGGTCTGGCCGACGTGTTGCCACCAGTGTTTGTTGTGGATGCCGTCGGATTGGCTGTGGTGCAGTGCTTTGGCGCAGTCTTTGGCAGCTGTTTGGAGGTCGTTGTGGGCTTGGTGGGCTTGGGCGGTGAGCGCGGCCAGGCGGTCTTTGGCTTGTGAGAGTGCCTTTTGGGCGTTGTCGTGGCTGGTTTGGGCGTCGGCGGTGGACTTTGGATCGGTGCCGGCTTGGGCGGTTTTCAGATCGGCGGCGGCGTTGGCGGCTGTGCCGGTGGCGCGTGTGAGGTCGGCTTGGGCGTCCAGGCCCTGGCGCAGCGCGGAGTCGGCATTGTTTTGTGCCGCTTGCAGCTTGGGCCAGTACGCCGCGAGGGCGTCGGAGGCCTCGCTGTAGGAGATGTACAGCTTCTGCAGACGGCCGGGGAGGGGCCCGAAGCTGGCTTTGAATGCCTCGGCGGTCTGCCCGACCCAGGACAGTGCTGTGGCGTCGCCACCGAACGAGTTCAGGGACGACCACGAGTGCTCGACGTCGTGGGCGAAGTCCCCGAATTCCTTTGCCAGGGCCTGGACCGCCTCCACCACCCCTGGCGTTGGATCCCCGTCCAAACCCAACACGTCCCACCCGCTTGGACGCACCACTATCTAAGCCCCCTGTTGGTCACGGACGCGCCCCCCACTGATCTCGACGCGTGACGGTGGACGAGTGTACAAAGACGCCTATGGCTTCCGTAACCCCTGAGCGCCAACCGATTACGTACTGTCTCGAATTCGGCGAAGACTGGTACCGCATCCGCTTGGACGAACATGCGGAGGCGGACGTCAACGCCTTCTTGGACGTGCTGTTCGACGGGATCCCAGCCGACGCCGCCGAGCAGGGCAGGACCCTGTTCAACGGCCAGTTCGCAGCCCAGATCACCGCAGCCCGCTCCAGGCGTGGAATCGAGCTGCTGGTGCCGGCGCCGAAGCCTCATGCGGCGGCGCTGCCAGGCGCTGCTGTCCTTGTCGCAGAGGTCGTGATCCCGGCAGCGACAGTGCCGGATCCGATCGAGGTAATCGCACACGTGGCCCGGAACAACGCCGGCGCGCGTACCGGCTTGATCGCGGGATCCGTTGCCGTTCGGATAGACCACAGCTTCGCGGGTCCCGATATCGAGGACGGAACCGACGTGTCTCCATCCCCTCAGCGGGTCGAGTACGTGGTCGCGGTCCCGAACGATGTGCGATGGCTGTCGATCGATCTGAGTGTCCAAGCCGTAGCTGGGTTCACCACGCACCAGGCGATCACGGAATTCGATCAAGCTGTGGGGCGACTCACCTGGTCGGCATCCGAATAGGGGCGTGTCGGACGCCGGAGTCGGGGCACACGGGGCGTCACAGAAGCCTTAGGGGAGAGTGAATCATGGTGCACCGAATACGTTCCAAGGCCTTCGCGGGAGCCGGATCTCGCCGCATGCTGCCCGTTGTCGCGCTCGCGGTGAGTGCGGCGCTGCTTGCCGGGTGCAAGCCGGTGGATGATGCGGGTGCTTCGTCGGGGGCGTCTTCTGGTGGCAGTGGTGGCGCTGGCGGGAAGAACACCTCGGGGCCCGTGTCCTCTGACGGTCATGCTGTCAGTCCGCTCACCGATCCTGATGGCACCAAGGCGGGTCTTGCGCCGATTACCTCTGCTGCGGACCTCGGCGCGGCGCGGGACCTGATCGGGCGCGTCGGGACTCGCAACCCCGCCTCGTTGTCTGGCTATACGCGCGATAAGTTCGGTCAGGCGTGGACTGATGGTGCGACCGGCGATCCCTTCGCCGGCAACGGTTGCGATACGCGGGACGATGTTCTGGAGCGCGACGGGCAGAACATCCAGGACCAGGCCAAGGGTAAGGCGGCGCACTGTGTCGTGGAGGCGATGACACTCGCCAATCCCTATACCGGCCAGAGCATCCAGTTCACCAAGAAGAACGCCACCGCCATTCAGATCGACCACGTCATACCCCTGGCCTACAGCTGGCAGATGGGGTCCTCCGGTTGGACGGCGGCGCGGCGCGAGCAGCTGGCCAACGACCCGCTGGAGCTGCTGGCGGTCGATGGTTCCGACAACGAAGCCAAGGGCGATTCTGGGCCCGCTGCCTGGATGCCGCCTCTGAAAGCGATCGGCTGCTCCTATTCGGTCCGCTTCGCGCAGGTGGCGATCAAGTATCAGTTCCCTGTGACGTCCGCCGACAAGTCCGCGATGCTCGCGCAGTGCAAGTAGCTGCGAGTAGTAATGGCAAGAGCAGTGCGGGTAGGCGCTTCCTCACACTCCTCACGGTCTGATCTCAGCCGTCTCTCAGCGCGACGCCCCAGGCTCTGCGCATGCGCAGGCACGGCGATCGGCACGGCGGCGGGGACGGGGACCGGAGTGGGAACGGGAACGGCAGTTGGCTCACGCGGCGGTCGTTCCGATCCCGGATCACCCTCCTGGTCGTGGCGGCCGTCGGCCTCTCGGTCGCCCTCTGCGCGCTGATCGGCTACCTGGCGATCAGCCGCACGATCATGAATCGGATGGACCACCAGCTCGAGCAGCGCGCGACCGTCTTCACCGCGTGGCCGCTGGAGATGTTCTCCCCGAGCAAGATCGACCAGGCCCAGACGCTCCTGGCCAGCTCCGGCTACCAGGAGTCCCTGGTCTTCGCCGACGGCACCGCGCACGAGCCGCAGAACCTGGAGCTGCAACGCCTCGGACCGCAGGGGCGACCCGACCAGGTCCTGGCGACCTATCAGGTGTGGGCTCCCTTCGGCCAGCCCGAGATCGCCGTCGCCGCCCAGCAGCGCGAGACGTCGCTGCGAACCTTCAGCTACAACGGCGTGGACTACCGCGTCTATGCCATCCGCAACACCTACGGCGACATGCCGACCGACGGCGACGCCTCTCCGGACGGAACCCCTGCCGCTGACGGGTCCGCCGACACCTCGCAATCCTCCCGATCCTCCCGATCCTCCCAATCCCCCCAAGCCCCCCAATCCTCGGCCCTCGTCTTCTCCACCTCCCTGGCGCCGACCGAATCGGCCCTGAACACCATCGCCACCATCTCGATCGTCGTCGGCCTGCTCGGCATCGCGCTGGCCACCTGTGCCGGCCTCGCGATCGGCCGCGCGGCGCTGCGGCCGGTCGTCCGGCTCTCGCAGGCGACCGAATACATCGCCCGCACCGGCGATCTGGCCCGGCTGCCGGTCAAGGGCGACGACGAGATCGCGCACCTGACCCGCAACTTCAACACCATGCTCGAAGCGCTCGCCCGATCCCGCGAGCACCAAAAGCGCCTCGTCGCCGACGCGGGGCACGAACTGCGCACCCCGCTCACCTCGATCCGCACCAACCTCGACCTCCTCGCCCAGGTCTCGGCCGCGCCCGACGACGCCCGCCTGCCCGCCGAGGAACGCGTCGCGCTCCTGAACGACGTGCGCGCGCAGATGGAAGAGCTCTCCATGCTCATCTCCGACCTCGTCGAGCTCTCCCGCGACGACCAGCCCGCGCAGACCATCGAGCAGCTGAACCTGCGCGACGTCGTCGAACGCGCCGCCGAGCGCGTGCAGCGCCGCGCGCCCCGCATCACCTACGACCTGCGCCTGCGACCCTGGTACCTCCAAGGCGACGCCACCGCGCTGGAGCGCCTCGTCACGAACCTGCTCGACAACGCGACCAAGTTCTCCCCGGAGGCCGGAACCATCACCGTCACCCTCGCCGATGGCCTGCTGCAAGTGGCAGACCAGGGCCCGGGCATCGCCGAGGAAGACCTCACGCACGTCTTCGAACGCTTCTACCGCTCGCCGGAAGCCCGCTCCACCCCGGGCTCCGGACTCGGGCTGGCCATCGTGCTGCACGTCGCCACGAACCACGGCGGCGAGGTCGCCGCGGCTCGCGCACCGGGCGGCGGGGCGCTGCTCAGCGTGCGGCTGCCGGGCAGCCCGGCGCGCGTCGAGGAGCCCGTGGCCACCGCGTGAGCGGCCGCCTCGGTTGACTGTTTGTCAACAGCGTTGATTAACTCGAGCCGTGAGCGCATCCACTCCGAGCGACAAACGGCTCGCCGACGACCTTCTGGCCGAACGACTGCAGGCCCAAGAGGAACGCCTGGTCTTCGCCGCCTTCACCCACGACGACGCCTGGACCCTGGGCTCCCTGCTGGTCGACCTCGCCCGCGAGCGCGACCTCCCGGTCGCCATCGACATCCGCCGCGGCGACCAGCAGCTGTTCCACCACGCCCGCCCCGGCACGGTCCCGGACAACGCCACCTGGATCGACCGCAAGGTCAACGTGGTCCGCCGCTTCGGCCACAGCTCGCTGCTGATCGGCCAGCGCCACCGCGATCGCGGCACCACCTTCGAGGACGCCACCGGCCTGCCCCGCGACACCTACGCCGCACACGGCGGCGCCTTCCCCATCACCGTCCCCGGCGCCGGCATCATCGGCACCGTCACCGTCTCCGGCCTGCCCCAGGTCGACGACCACAACCTCGTCGTCGAAGCCCTGGAGCGCTTCCTCGGCGACAACACGGACTGACGCAGCAGTTCCCCAGCTCCAGAACATGGCCTGACATCAACGTCAGGCCATGTTTGTCAACGCGGGGGACCGCAGCGCCCCCTCGCCATCCCCGTCATCGGCAACCCCGCCCAAAGCAGCGCGCCGCACCTGCGCCGGCGTCCGTCCGTACTCCCGTCGGAAGGCCCGATGGAAGCTGGTCACGTCGGCGAACCCGGCCGCCACCGCGATGTCGATGACGCACAGGTGGGTGCGCGCCGGGTCCCGGAGGTCGCGCCAGGTGTGGTCGAGGCGGCGGCGGCGGACTTCGGAGGCGAAGCTGTGGCGGCGGCCGGCGAAGACCGAGTAGAGCAGGCGGACTGAGACGCCCAGGCGGGCGGCTACGGCGGCAGCGGACAGGTCGGCGTCGGTGAGGTGCTCGTCGATGTCGGCGAGGGCGGCGGCGTGCAGCCGGTCCTGGCGCAGGGGAGTGGAGCGCGGGTCGGGTTCGGTCTGCTGGTCCAGGGCGATGGACAGGATGCCGCAGGCGTGGGCGGCGAGGCGGGCGGCGGTGTCCTCGGACAGGTCGCCGGAGGTGAGGCTGAGCAGTGCGTGGCGGACGGCGGCGCCGGGACCGGCGGCGGTGGCGACGCGGGTCGCGGTGGTGACCGGTGTGCCGGATCCGGGCAGCAGCAAGGCTTTCGGCGCGTAGAGGGAGAGCTGCTGGAAGTCGTCCTGGAAGTCGAAGGCGAAGGGCCGGGTGGTGTCCACGACGGCGAGGTCGCCCGGGTGCAGCACGGTGGAGCGGCCGTCCTGGGTCATCAGACTGCTGCCGCGGATCTGGAGGTTCACGTAATAACCCTGATACGCCGAGCGGTCGATGTCCCGCGTCGTGCGCCGCACGTGCTGCCGCTGCGAGGTGATGCGCGCGATGCTCAGCTCGGCCAGCTGCCGCTGGGCCACCGTCCCGGCGAACCCGTCGCGCAGGTCCGATTCCGGCGTCAGCGCCAGGAACGCCTCGCAGATCAGCTCCCGCCAGCGCGCGAACTGCGCGGTTTTGGGCACGTCCATCGTCGACCAGCGCTGTGGCATGCGCTCTCCTGCTTTTTCCCCCGGCCGTCGCCGTTCGACGGACCCCCGGTCTCCCCAACGGCCGGCTCGCTCGAGCGGTTCAGCGGTGCCCCCGCCCGTGCAGTACCGGCCAAGCCGGCGTGCAGTCCCGGCAACGTCCCGGCGGCCAGTTTCGCAGACCTTTGATAGATGTCCTCTACGATTTTGGATCCCGCGTCCGCGCCACAAGCCGGCGGACGCGGTGTTCTGGAAAGCGCGTTCGCCTTGTTGGGCGCGTTGGAGCAGACCGGCGCGGCCGGCGTGACCCGCCTGGCCGCCGAGTGCGGGCTGCCGAAGACCACGGCGCACCGCCTTCTGGAGCAGCTGAGCAGCCTCGGCGCGGTGGAGCGCAGCCGGGGCGGCTACCGGATCGGCGCCCGGGTGTTCCAGCTCGGACACTCCTGGCAGCCCTACCGCGCACTGCGCGCGGCGGTCCGCGAGCCGATGCGGCGCCTGGCGGCGGCGACCGGGGTGACGGTGACCGTCAATGTCCTGCGAAACGGCGAGGACATGATCGTCGACTGGACGGCGGGCCGCGACGGGCTCCCGGTTCCGCTGCGCAGCGGGGGAACCTGGCCGTGGAACACCGCTGCCGGCAAGGCACTGGCCGCCGGAAGACACGCCGGAACCACGGACTCCTCACCAAGAATCCCTTTCCCAGCCTCAGCATCCTGGCGCCGCGAGGTCGCGACGATCCGAGAACGCGGCGTCGCCTTCGACCGCGAGGAAGTGGTATCAGGGGTCTGTTGCGCGGCGGTACCACTCCACGGCGCACCCGGCACTCCGATCGCCGCCCTGTGCGTGATCACCGACCCCTCCCACAACCTCGACCGCCTCGCCGGCGCCCTCCAGAACGCGGGCCGGGCGGCAGGCGCGGCCCTCCGCGAGAGCCCATCCGGGACATGACAGTGCTCTGACCCCGACGATTGCCGGGAGCCAGAGCCTGGCCTGCTACGCGACCCGCCGCGTCAGGAACCTCCTGCTCTTACGAACTGCTCGTTCATGATCAGGAAGGAGCCCAGGCCGTGGAAGTCGTTCGTGGCCTGCGTGCGTCCGATGTAGTACGAGTAGTCGCCGACGTTGGTCCCGACCGAGATGTTCGTCAGATTCGTCAGTCCCTTGCTCAGCGAGATCCGCGCGAGCACGCCCTGATAGGCCTTCGCCGCGACGGCCGAGTAGTGCGAATCGATGTAGCCCTGCTGGGCCGCGCGAGAGAGCGTGTAGGCGTTCATGCTGGAGCACGAGGTCTCGGTCCAGTTGCCGGCGGACGTCGGCTTGTCGATCACCTGGAACCAGCGGCCTGTCGCAGGGTCCTGGTACTTCTGCAGACCGGCGGCGAACTTGTTCAGATCGGTCAGCAGCGTGGCCCGGCCCGGCTGGGTCGCCGGGATGTCGTCGAGCGTGGTCACCAGCGCCATGCCGTACCAGCCGTTGGCGCGGCACCACTGCTCCACCGACAGGCCGGTGGTCTTGTCGGCCCAGCTGGCCTTCTTCGACTCGTCGTAGGCATGCTGGAGTAGACCGTCGGACTGCTGCAGGTGGTTCGCGTAGACGGTGAGCTGCTTGACCGCCTCGGCGTCAGTGGCCTGAGAGTTGCCGAACTCTTTGCCGTACTCGTCCAGAAAGGGCACGACCATGTACAGGCCGTCATCCCACAGCTGGTGGGCGCGCGAGGAGGTGTCGGCGTGCCAGAACCCGCCGTCGGCCGTGCGCGGGTAGGTGGCGAGCCGGTTGTAGATCTTGGCCGCCGCGGTGGCGTACTTAGCCTGGCCGGTCTCGTGGTGCAGGATGATCAGCAGCCGTCCGGCAAGCATGCTGTCCAGGCTGTCGAAGCTCTGGTCGATGGTGCCGTCGGAGGAGACGAACCGGTCGACCCAGGACTTCAGATATGCCAGATACGACGGATCGTGGGTGCGCTGGTAGACCTGGTACTGGCCGTAGAGGTAGAGGCCGACGGGGTAGGACCAGCCGCCGATGCTGCTGGGCGTGAAGCGCTGCATCGTCGACTTGACCACCGCGGCCGACCAGTCGGTGGTCGTCGCGGCTTTGGCCGGGACCGCGCCGACTGCGCCGACCGCGGCCAAGGCGGCCGCGAGCAGCATGAGCAGGGCGTGGCGCAGGCTTCGGTGGGTGGATCTTCGCATATCAGGACCCTTTCGACGGGTCGGCAGAATTGCCATACGATATACGATGTATATACCCTGAGATGGTGTGTCAAGGTTTCTGGTCAAGGTACTTTACTCGACTGCCTCTCCTCGGCGCACCGGTCGGCCTTGCGCCTCCATCGACCTCTAGGCTATGAACTTAGGTAAGCCTAATAACGGAGGTGCCCCCGTGGCCCGCACCCTTCACCAGTTCGTCGTGCGCCGCACGGAGCGCCTGAACGACCACCTGATCCGGGTGCACCTCGGCGGTCCCGGATTCGCGGCGTTCCAGCCCAGCGAATTCACCGACTCCTACGTCAAACTGCAGGTCCCCGGCCCGGACGGCGATACCACGCGCACCTACACGGTGCGCGCCGTGGATACCGCCGCCGAGACCATCGCGATCGACTTCGTCTACCACGGCGCGGAGGGCGTCGCGGGTCCCTGGGCCGCCGCCGCCCGGCCGGGCGACGCCATCGGGCTGTCCGGTCCCGGCGGCGCCTATGCCCCGCGCGCCGACGCCGACTGGCACCTGCTGGCCGGCGACATCTCGGCGCTGCCGGCGATCTCCGCCGCGTGCGCCGCGTTGCCGGCGAACGCCGTCGGCCGGGTCTTCGTCGAGGTCGCAGGTCCCGCCGACGAGCTCGATTTCGCGCGCCCCGAAGGCGTCGAGCTCACCTGGCTGCACACCGGCGGCGCCGAGCCGGGTGCCCTGCTGGTCGAGGCGGTCCGCGCCGAACCGTGGCGCGACGGACTGGTCCACGTCTTCATCCACGGCGAGGCGCAGGCGGTCATGCACAACCTGCGTTCCTACATCCGCAAGGAGCGCGGCGTCCCGGCCGATTGGGCGTCGATCTCCGGCTATTGGCGCCGCGGCCGCACCGAGGAGGGCTTCCGGCAGTGGAAGCGCGATCTCGCCGAGCGTGAGGCGGCGACGGTCGGGTAGGTCCCGGACGGCCCGTGCGATGACGAGGGCTCAGGCGGCGGTACGGGTCGCCTGGGCCTTCGTGATTTCACGGCACGTCGGCCAGGTCCCGCAATCCGTTTTCCAGCAACGCGAAAGCGTGCTCGGCGTCGGCCACCGCGCCGGTGTGGCGCGCGTCGGCGTCCTCGCCGTGCGCCAGCCGGTCGGCGTTGTCCTTCGCCAGTTCCCAGTGCACTGCGACGATCTGGACGGCGGCGAGCCGCGCGGTGAGTTCCGGGACGTCGGCCGTCTCCCGCAGCGCGGCGGCGAGTTCGCGCTCGGCGCCGTTTTTGAACCGCTCCATCCTGGCGACCAGCGCGGGTGTGTCGAGGATGAGCCGGTAGAGCCTGCGCACCGGCGGGAGGTCGTTGAGCCCGGTGACCGGGTCGCGTGTCTCGAGCCCGCGCAGGAAGTGTTCGCGCAGTGCGGTCAGCGGGGCGGTCTCCGGCGGACGGTTCCGGACGACGCGCGCGTTCTCGGTCTCGTGGTCGGCCAGGCGGTGAACGACGAGGTCTTCCTTCGCCGGGAAATAGGCGAACAGCGTCCGCTTGGACACCTCGGCGGCCTCGGCTACCTGCGCCACGGAGACCGCGTCGAAGCCGTGCTCGAGGAAGAGCCCGATCGCGGCGTCGGAGATCGCCGCGTGAGTCCGCTGTTTCTTGCGCTCGCGCAGGCCTGGCGTGCCGTCCACACGCTCATTCTAGCAAGACTCGCCTCGGACTATTCTTGCACCGGGTATACTTTTCGCCCATGAGCGAGATGGAGACTGGGATCCGGACCGAGATCGAGACCGAGGTCGTCGTGGTGGGAGCCGGTCCGACCGGCTTGATGCTGGCGTGCGAACTGGCTCTGGCCGGGGTGGACGCCGTGGTGCTGGAACGGTTGTCCGCACGTGTCGAGCAGGTCAAGGGCGGGGCGATCCAGCCGCGCAGCGCCGAATTGTTGGATCAGCGCGGGCTGCTGGAAGCCTTGCTGGCGCGGGTGATACCGCGCGACGCGGTCGGCGGCCACTTCGCGACGCTGCCGGTTCCGCTGGACGCCACGGTCTGGAACACGCGGCATCCGTATCCGATCGGCGTGCCGCAGTGGGTGATCGAGGAGATGCTGGAGGAGCGCGCGAGCGCCGGTGGTGTGCGGGTCCTGCGAGAGCGCGGGGTGCTCGCGGTTGAGGCGGATGCCGACGGCGTGACGGTCGACGCCGCCGGCGGGCTGCGGGTACGGTCGCGCTATCTCGTGGCGTGCGACGGCGGGCACAGCACGGTGCGCAAGCTGCTCGGGCTGCCGTTTCCCGGGCAGCCGGGAACGCGTCCGGCGGTGTTGACCGACATCAGCCTGTCCGCCGTTTCCTCCTTGGTGCCGCAGCAGGCTGGGCACATCAGTACTTTGATGCGCCATACCGAGGACTACTGGTCGATGTTGGTTCCGGTCGGGGGTGATCGGTATCGGTTCACCTTCGGGCCCTTGCTTCAGTCGTCGGAGGAGCGGGACACTCCCGTCACTCGCGAGGAGATCGCTGCTGCGCTGGAGGCTGTGTACGGTCCCGAGACGGTCCTGAGCGCCGTCGAGAACGCCTCCCGCTTCACCGACGCGACGCGGCAGGTGGAGCAGTACCGCGTCGGCCGCGTCCTGTTCGCCGGCGACGCCGCGCACATCCACCCGCCGCTCGGCGGGCAGGGACTGAACTTGGGCGTCCAGGACGCGCTCAACCTCGGGTGGAAGCTGGCCGCGACGCTTCAGGACCGCGCGCCGGAAGGGCTGCTGGACAGCTACCACACCGAGCGCCATCCGGTCGGCGCACAGGTGCTGCGGCACACGTCGGCGCAGCGTGTCCTGGCCGAGCTGAATCCGAGCCACGACGTCGCCGCGCTGCGCGAGATCTTCATCGACCTCCTGCGGCTGCCGGACGCCAACCGGTATCTCGCCGGGCTGATGTCAGGGCTCTCATTGCACTACGACCTGCCGGGCGAGCATCGGCTTGTTGGGCAGCTGATGCCGGACGCCGAGCTCGTCACCGACGCGGATTCCGTGTACCTGTCGGCACTTCAGCGCACGGGACACGCCATCGTGCTCGATCTTGCCAAGGCTGTGCCGGACGATTTCGCGTTGCCGCCTCGGGTCGATCTCGTGCGGGCCGCGAGTGTGGAAGACCTTGGCGCCGCGGTCGTGCTGATCCGTCCTGATGGGTATGTCTGCTGGGCCACGGACAGTCCCGCCGATTGCCGCGACGCGCTGCGTGCTGCGATCGCCGGCAGCGTAGCGAAGGCGGGTTAGGTATCGTCCCGCTATGCCACAGGACCTTCCCCACGATTACGCCCCGCTGCCGGATCTGATCGGCAGCGTGGGCGGCATCGAATCGATCACGTTGGACGGGCGCCGCTACTACTTCGGCTTCGACTACCGGAGCGACCTGGTTCTCTCACCGCTCATCGACGATCCCGCGTCGATGGCGGTCTTCGCCAGCGAGTACCTGCGTCAGAGCACTGGCGAGCACGACGTGGCGTACTGGGCGGAGCTCGTCGCGCTCGGTGCCGCGGAATCCTCGCTCACCGGCGACGACGCCAGCCGGACGTTCACCTCGCAGGACCTGCGCGGCGGCCTGCCCGAACCCGGCAGCCACCTGCTCTACCTGCTGGGCGCCGCGACGGCATGGGAGGTCTCGTTCGAGGAGGCGCCGGAGGCTGGGCAGGCGTGCGTGGAGTTGGGCTTCGACGACGACACGGAGTTCTTCGAACCGTGCCTGCGCGCGGTTCAGGAACACGGTATCCAGGCGCGGCCTGCCGAGTGGGCCGTAGTGAGCTTCTACCTGACGGCAGCGGTCCGCCACGCGCCGGCCAACTGGGGCATCTTGTTCGCGCCGGTCGCTGAGGCCGTGACGAGGCACGGCTGACGCCTCGCGCTTCGCGAGTCGGAAGCGGGCCCTCCTGCCGGAAACAGTGTTCGAAGAAAGGCGCGCCTGGCTCCGGCCCGTGCCGTCCAACTCGGCACGGGCTCGTGCATCTCGGGCTTGTCTGCTGTCTGCTGTCTGGTGCTTGGCGTGGCGCGGGGTTCGCCCGCCGCGGGCTGGCTTGCTGCCCAGCTCGGTGCCGGTTCGCCTGGCTCGGGATTTCCGCCGCTTAGTTCGGCGCGGGTTCGCCTGCCTCAGCGCGCCGCAGCCACTCGGCGGCTTGCTCGGCGCGTGGGCCGCTGACGCCTGCGCTTTGCAGCAGTTCGACGGCTGTGCGGAGGTGGGTGGCGGCGTCGGCGTGGCGGTCGGCGAGGAGTTCGATTTGGCCGATGGAGTGCATGCCGCTGGCGATCGATCGCGCGTCGCCCCACTCTTCGCGGAGTTGTTGCGAGGTGTGGAGGTGCTTCAGGGCTGTGTCCGCATCATGTTCTTCGGCGAAGTAGTAGAAGCCGAGGTGTCGGTAGCACTCGGATCGCACGTAGGCGTCAGCATACTGATCCGCCAGCGGGAGCGCTTCGCGGTAGTAGGGCATGGCTGCCGCCCAATCGCCGCGCAGAACCTGATGGACGAGTCCGATGCCGAACAGGGACTCGGCGACTCCGGCCTGATCGTCGATCTCGCGCTGCATCGCCAGTGCCTGCCGGAACAGCGCCTCCTCGGCGTCCGCGTGCGAGGCGTCGCGGTCGTTCGCCAGCGCGCGGTAGTGCAGCACCATCGCCAGCTTGTCCAACGCTGCCGCCTCGGTGTGCCGGTCCGTTTCGGCCGCGGCCTGCTGACGCGCCTGCTCCAGCGTGTCCTCGGCCGTGCCGAAGTCGCCCTGACCGAACGAGGCCGCCATCAGCGCCTCGGTGCCGTCTGCGAGAAGTTTCGCAGCAGTCTTAGCTGTCCCCATGGGGTGAGGCTATCGGAGGCGTGTTTTCTGGGCGCCACCGCAAACTCTCACCGCGAACCCCGCCGCAAACCCAGCTCCACCAAAGCAAACCGCCGACCGGTCGTCACCGGTCGGCGGTTTTCCGGCGTCAGTGCTTGCGCGCCTCGGCTGCCTTCGCCTTGCGGGAGGCGAACATCGCGGTGCCGCCGGCGCCGAAGAAGGCGAGGGCGACCAGGCTCAGTTCGCCGGCGTTGGAGCCGGTTTCGGCGAGGGTCGGGGTGCCCGGGGTGGCGGTGGTGGTCGGCGGGGTGGTGGGGGTGCTGGTGGTGGTGCTCGTCCTCGGCGGGGGCGGCGGGGTGGTCGAGGAGACCGGGGTCGAGGGGTGCGTGGTCGGGGCGGTCGTCGGCGGCGTGGTGGTGGCCGGCGGCGGTGTCGTCGTCGTGACCGGCGGGGGTGGGGGCGTCACCACGGTGCAGCCGCCGGCGTCGGCGCCGTTCCAGGCGGCGAAGACGCCCTTGGGGGTGTTGACGCCGTTGTGGTAGTTCGGGATGCCGTGGCCGTTGGTGCCGTCGTACTTCGTGCTGCCGGGGTAGAGGTCGATCTGGCCGAAGCACGGTCCGCCGGGGACGCCGGGGAGCTTCACCGTGAGCACCTGGCTGGCGGAGGTCTTCGAGGTCGTGGTCAGGTGCACGGTGGCGAAGTCCACGAAGCTCTGCGTGCCCGAGGTCTCCCAGGTCGGGCCCTCGGCGTTGTACGAGGCCAGGGAGATGTCGACGCTGCCGGTGCACTGCTGCTGGAGCGCGCTCTGCGTCAGCTCCACGCGGAAGCCGTACTGCGGCTCGGTCTTGACCTGCGTGAAGTGGGCGGCCGGCGCCGGCTTGGCGATGTCCTTGCCGTCTTTGCCGACCTGGGCCCACGTCACGTCGTGGGTGTCGAGGGTGCAGGGCTTCGGCGGCGGCGGCTTCTGCTCGCACGCGTTCGCGGCGCCGGCGGCGCCGGCCAGCGAAGCGGCCGCGCCGGCGAGCGTGACGAGCGCTCCGCGGCCTATTCGGCTAGCTGTCATGGTGGCTCTTCTCCGTGCCGGCCGCGGGGGGCGTGCGGCCGGAACTTTGCAGTGTGACGAGGATGTCAGTGGCATGACTGTGCCTGGACAGCGCTGGAGCATACTGGAGTCTGAGCTGGGCCAGGAAGGCTGGTTGAGGATGCTGTGAGGCATCGGTTCTGGACGGTGAAACCACGCTTTCACAGCGTTGGCGAAGACTTGTCCGGGTACGGCCCGAAACCCTTCAACCAGCACGGATGTGCGTATCAGTGCACCGATACCGCTTCGCCTCGCGGAGCTGCGTAGGCAATCTACGAATCCTGTATTAGACGCGATTCCTCTTCTCGCGCATGAGAATTACGCAGCCGCCTCAGGCCGGCTCATGCCTTGGCGTGGATCGCGTGCCAAGCCCGCCCCGCGCCGGCGACGGCCCACTCGGCGAGAATCGCTGTGGCTGTCTGCTCATCCGGTGCTGCCAAGAGGACATCGCGCGCGCCGGCCAGCGCGCCGCCGTCCGCGTCGCCCGCGATATCCACCGGCTCCATCGCCAGCCCGCGATCCTCGAAAGCGCCGGCCAGCGCCGTCAGGTCCAGCGGCTCCGGCGCGGTCACCTGCGCGCGCCAGGTCGCAGCCGTCGACGCCTGCCACAGCGCCAGCTCGTCGAAGACCGGGAACGCGTGGTCCTCGACAAGGCGCTCGCCGGTCGGGGCGCCGTCGTGCACGACGATCTCGCCGAAGCGCCGCCGGCCGTACGGCACCGACAGCACGCGTGCCCGCGTGGGGCAGATCCGCCGCACCCACACGACCTCGGCCTCCCCGCCCGGGTCCAGGCGCACCAATGCCGAGCCGAATCCGTCCTCGATCTCGCCCTCGCCCGGCGTCAGCGGCACGCCGTAGGTGGTCCACGCCTCGCGCGCCGTGCCCCAGTCGCCGACCATCGTGGCGGCGATCCCCAGGTTCCACCACGCCGGGTGCCCCTGCGCCGCCCCGGCGCGCAGCGCCGCCTGCCGTCCCAGCTCGTACGCCTTCGGCCAGTTCCGCAGGAACTTGTTCGCCAGCGCCGCGTCGAACCAGAGCTCGGCGCTGATCGGGGTGTCCGGGAAGGCGGTGAGGAACTCCTCGTAGCAGGCGGCGACCACCGGCCAGTCCTGGATGTCGGCGGCGTCCTCGCCGCGTTGCAGCAACTCCATGGCTTCAGCGCCCGACAGCTGAACCCGGCTCATCTTTCTCCCCTGTTGTGACCGCACCCGGTGGTGATCGCAGAAGAGAACAGAGTAGCGAGCAAAAGCACGGCCCGGAGCACGCCCGATAGCGCGGCGGCGCTGCGTCTGCTACCAGCGAAGATGCGCTTGGATGCCACCCCTGCGCATCATGAAGCCGCGCGTTCGAATTCCGTAAGGAATCGATGGCCGATCCGGCCGTAACGGATCGGCCGTCCGCGGGCACTGCCCTCCTGTCAGCCAGACCGAACAAGCTTTCAGGAGGGGATCAGTGTGAAGACCAAGAACGCACTGTCCATCGTCGGAGTCGTCGCCGGGACCTTCGGCGCGGTCGCCGTGACCGGCCCGGCGGCCCAGGCGGCCACGAGCCGCGCGGCGGGCGCCGCGCGCACCACCGTCTACACCGAGACCGATGCCGCCGCCGGCAACGAGGTCCTGGCCTTCCACGGCGACGGCACCGCGGCCGGCCGCTACGCCACCGGCGGCACCGGCGACGGCGCCGGGCTGGGATCGCAGGGTGCTGTGACGATCGCCGACGGCGGCCGCACGCTGTTCGCCGTCAACGCCGGCTCCGACAGCGTCTCAGAGTTCTCCGTCGCCTCCTCGGGCGCCCTGAAGCTGCTGGGGACCTATCGGACCGGCACGGGCCCGCTCAGCGTCGCCGTCCACGGCAACGACGTCTACGTCCTGGGTCAGAACACTGTCACCGCCTACTGGCGCTTCGGCAGCACCCTGGCCCAGGTCGCCCAGCGCCCGCTGTCGGCGGGCACGTCGGGGGCGGCGGAGGTGGCCGTGACGCCGGACGGCAGCGCGCTGCTGGTGACCGAGAAGGGCTCCAGCACGCTCGACGTGTTCGCGCTGGACTACTTCGGCATCCCGGGCGCCGCTTCGGGGAGCGCGTCGGCGGGCCAGACGCCGTTCGGTTTCGCCTTCGGGCGCAACGGGACCGCCGTGGTGTCGAACGTCGGACCCGGCGCCGGCGGCAGCTCGGCCAGCGGCTACCAGGTGCGGCACGGCGCGCTGCGCACGACCACCGCGGCGCTGCCCGACGGCCAGACCGCGGCGTGCTGGGTCACCGTCGGTCCCGACGGCCGGACCGCCTACGTCGAGAACGCCGGATCCGGCACCGTGTCCACCTACGCGGTCGGGTCCGACGGCTCGCTGCGTCTGCTTGACGCGACCGCTGTTTCCCCCGGCGGCCACGTCGGCGACGCGACCGTCTCCGGCGGCGCGCTGTGGATCCTGGACACCAAGCAGGGTCTGATCGACGACGTGGCGCTGGGCGCCGACGGGACGCCGCACGCGTCGAGCGTCGTCACCAGCGGGATCCCGGCCAGCGCCGCCGGTCTGGCGGCCGTGACGCGGTAAGGCTCCTCGCCGGCTTTGCCGGTCTGTCAGGACACGACGAAAGTCCCCGCCTCCGGGGGGTGGAGGCGGGGACTGGTCGTTCAGGCGCTGCGGATGTCTCAGCCGTTCCTGGCCAGGACCTGCAACTGGCTGTAGGGACCGTTGAACACGTCCTGGTCGCCGGGTTCGGACCCGGAGTCCGCGTACTGCCAGAAGGTGTAGTAGCCCCAGCCCGGAGGCAGCGGGCCGCCGCCGGAGGCCGCGTAGTTCGCGATGAACAGCGGGTCGTAGTTCGCGAAGCCCGGGTCGCCGCTGGTGCAGGTGTTCCACCAGTCGGTGGTCGAGTAGATCACCGGATAGACGCCCGTGCGCGCGGCGTACTCGTTCACGAAGTCCCAGATCCAGCTCGTCATCTGCGACCTGTTCAGGCCGTAGCACTCGGAGCCGTAGGGGTTGTACTCGATGTCGAGCATCCCCGGCAGGGTGAGGCCGTCGGAGGACCAGCCGCCGCCGTTGTCGACGAAGTAGTCGGCCTGCGTCGCGCCACCGGAGTCGTTGGGATTCGCGAAGTGGTAGGAGCCGCGGATCAGCCCCTGGTCGTAGGGCCCGACATATTGGTTGTAGAAGTCGGGGTTGGTGTAGTACGTGCCCTCGCTCGCCTTCGCGTAGACGAAGTCGATGTTGGGCGCGATGCTCGCCCAGTTCAGGGTGCCCTGGTAGGCGCTGATGTCGATGCCCGGGAGCTGCGGCACCGAGTTCGGCGCCACGGCCGGCCGCACGGCGGAGCGTGCGGACGGCTCGTGGGCCGGGATCGTGGAACCCATGTGGTCGAGCTGCGGGTGGGTCGCCACCGTGGGGTGCACCGGCGTGGTGTGCCGGGTGGTGTCGACCTTGACCAGCGTGCCCGAGACGGTCCGCGCGTAGCCGGGGTGCGGGTCGGCGTGGACGACCGGGGCGCCGGGTGCGGCGTCGGACGTCGCGGCCTGGCCGCCGGCTGCCGGGCCGAGCACCGCGCCGGCGGTGGCCAGCGCGAGAGCGGCTGCGGTCAGGCGGCGCGCGGTGCGCGCGGACCGGATTCCTGGGGCGGACATGGGGAATCCGAGGCCTTAGCCGTTGGCCAGCGCCTGGACGCGGCTGTAGTCGCCGTTGAAGACGTCCTGGTCGCCGGCCATCGCGCCGGAGTCCGCGTACTGCCAGATCGTGTAGAAGCCCCAGCCGGCCGGCAGGGTGCCCGCCGAGCCGTTGTAGTTGGCGATCCACAGCGGGTCGTTGGCGGCGAAGGCGCTGGAGTTGCCGGTGCAGGTCTTCCACCAGTCGGTGGTGGTGTAGATGACGGCCCAGCGGCTGGTCTTGGCGTGGTACTCGTTGACGAACGAGTGCACCCAGCTGACCATCGAGCTCTGGCTCAGGCCGTAGCACTCGGCGCCGTAGGGGTTGTACTCGATGTCCAGCGCGCCCGGCAGGGTCTTGCCGTCCTTGGACCAGCCGCCGCCGTGCGCGACGAAGTAGTCGGCCTGCGCCGCGCCGGTGGAGCCGTTCGGGATCGCGAAGGTGTACGCGCCGCGGATCAGGCCGGCGCTGTAGGCGCCGTTGTACTGCTGGGCGAAGTACGGGTTGGTGTAGTACGTGCCCTCGGTCGCCTTCGAGTACGAGAACTGGGCGCCGGCGGCCTTGGTCGCCGACCAGTTCACGTTGCCCTGGTGGGAGGACACGTCGTCGCCATGGGGGTCGCCGGCGGCCTGGGCCATCGACGGCACGAGGGCCGCGGTGGCGGCCAGGGCGCCGATGGCGAGCGCGGTGAGGGTGCGCCGGGTGCGGCGGGCAGTGTGCTGCGGGCCGGGCGACGAGATCTGGACCATTGAGCTCTCCTGTGGGGTGAGACCTGATGGTGGAGCAACGCTGGGGACACCGGAGCGCGAACGCCCGAAGGCGCCCGGCGTCCTGTGCCGTCGGCGGTGGGCGGGTGTCAGTGTGCTGTCACGCGCCCAAGTTTCGCCGCCGTCGGCATGAGTCAATGTAGCGGGAAAACAACAACAGTCAACGACTGTTTATGAGAATTCTGCGAACTCATGGTTCTCGCCGATGAACACCGCGTGTCCGGCCGCGGCCCGTTCGCCGCCCAGCAGCTGCCGCGCGGCGAGCCAGGCGGCGCCGGCGGCGCCGTCGGCGGCCAGCCCGACCGGCGAGTCCGGCCAGCGCCGGCCGACGGCCGCGGCCACCGCCCGGAACACCGGCGAGCGGCTGGCCAGCACCGAGCCGCCCAGGACCACCGGCTCCCCGGGCGCGGGCGCCACCCCGGCCAGGCTCTCCACCAGTGCCTCGGCCGCCTCGGCGACGATGCGCACCGCGGCCGGGTCGCCGAGCTCGTACGCGCTCATCACCAGCGGCGCGAGGCTCGCCAGCGCCGCCGGCTGCGCCGCGACGGCGCGGACCAGCTCGGCGGCCCGCCGGCGGCCGCGCAGCGTGAAGCCCTCGCCGATGCTGGCGGCGAGCGGGAGCGTGCCGGTGGCGGCGGGACGAACGCGGGCTGACGGGTGCGCGGCGGTTGGGGTGGCGTGGGTTGTCGCGTCGGTGGGGTCGGTCGGATTGATCGGGTCGGTGGGATTGGCGGGATGGGTGGCGTTGGCGCGGGAGCGGGGATCAGGGCCGGCGCTACGATCGGGCGTAGTACCGGCGGGCAGGTCAGGGGTCATGATCGACTCAGAGTCCTGATCGGCGGGGTCCTGATGCGCCGGCTCCCGATACACCGAGTCCTGATCCACCAGCCGCGCCAGCACCGCCGTCGCGAGGGCGGCCATCGGGCGGCGGCCGTCGGCGGCGGCGATGGCGGCGCGCGCGGCCTGGCGTCCGATCCAGAAGCCGGATCCCTCGTCGCCGAGGAGCCAGCCGTAGCCGTCGCGGAAGCGGGCCGGCAGGCGGTCGTGCATGCGCGCGGCGACCGCGCCGGTGCCGGAGACCAGCAGCGCGCCGTCGGGGGAGGGGGTCCCGGCGGCGAAGGAGACGGTCACGTCGGACACGATCCGCACCCGGCAGACCAGCCCGGCGTCGGCCCAGGCGCGCTCCAGGACGTGCGGCGCCTTGGGATCGGCCATCAGCGTACTGACACCGGCGAGCCCGACGACACACGCCTCGACCCGCTCCCCGGGCACCTCGCCGAGCGCACCCTTCAACGCCGCGACGATGTTCGCCACCGCCGCCTCGGCGCCCAGCACGGTCGGATTCCCGCCCCCGGCCCGCCCGGTCCCCAGCGTGCGCCCCCCGGCGGTGGCCAGCACGGCCCGCGACTGCGAACCCCCGACGTCGAGCCCCACCACGCACGGGTCCGCCATGAATGCCGCCACCTCCCGATCACCCACCACCCCTGTGGCGTCATGTGGGATCTTGCCAGACTAAACCCCACAACTCAACGCCATCGCAGGCTCCCAATCCGACCGCCGAGCATCCGGGCCACTCGGCGTCGAGCCAGCTGACCGGCAGGTAGAGCGCGGCGCCCGCCGACGACGGAGGCCGATGCCGGGCGGGTCGCACAGCACTGTCTGGGTTGATGTGGATTCTGGGTGTACAGCTGTGGCGCCGAACAAATGGCAGCCGGCGAGCAGGGAAAGACGGCCAGGTCAGGCAGCGTGCGACAGGCAACTGCGACGAGGCGAGACGGCGTGCGGGCTCATCGGGTGTGCTTTACCGCATCAGCACAGGCTTCTTGATTTTGGGGCGCTACTGACTGATGTGTGAATGCCGCGCCACTCCACCCACCCACAAGCCATGAGCGATCGCCCTACTCCTCAGCGCATCCCGCGCGCGCGGCCAGCCGCTCGTGCACCGCGGCGTCGATGTCCGGGTCCAGGACGCGGGCGGCGAGCCAGGCGGCGCCGACGGCGCCGGGGGCGGCGATCAGGGGGGTGTCGCCGTGGTGGTCGGCGAGGCGGCGTTGGACTTCGGCGCCGATGGGGCCGGGGGCGGTCAGCAGGGAGCCGGCCAGGACCAGGGGTTCGTCGGGGGTGTCGTCGGTGAGGGCGGTGGCGGTGGCCATCAGGAGGCTGACTGCGCGGTCCACGATGCGTTGGGCTACGCGGTCGCCGGCTGATGCCGCTGCCGACACCAGGGGTGCCAGGGCTGCCAGGGCGATCGGCGGGCCGTCGTAGACCGCGTCGCGCAGGGCTGCGATCTGCTCCTCGGCGGACTGGGGGACCACGTCGTCGCCGGTGACGGTGGCCAGGACGGCCGGGACCAGCAGGGTCGGCTCGCCGCGGCCGTCGAGGGCGGCGAAGACCGCGCGGACGGCTTGGCGGCCGATCCAGAAGCCGGAGCCGTCGTCGCCGACGAGCCAGCCGTTGCCGTCGATGCGGGCGGTGACCTCCTCGCCCTCGACGCGGGCGGCTATCGAGCCGACGCCGGCGATCAGGACCGAGCCGCTGGGGCGGGGGGTGCCGGCGGCGAAGGCCGTCACCGCGTCGGCGACCACCGAGACCGGGCAGGTCAGGCCGGCGTCCACCCAGGTCTTGGCCAGGGCCTCGGCGCTGGAGCCGCGGGAGTAGCGCAGGATGCCCGCCGCGCCCACGACCACGCCGGCCACCGACGCCGGCGCCACGGCGCCCAGGGCCTGCCGCACCGCGTCGCTCAGATGCGCCACGACGTCCGGGATCGGCAGCGCGGTCGGGTTCGCCAGCGCCGAGCGGCCGCGCCCGATCACCTCGCCCTCGACCGTGGCGACCACCGCCTCCACCAGCGTCGAGCCCGCCTCCACACCGAGCACGACCCCGGTCCGGGTACGGTCCGGCGCGGCCGGAGTCGGAGCCGGGGCGGCGGCGGAAGCGGACGGCATGGGTCCTCCTGGCATGGACGGTGAAGTCCGGTGGTGGTCGGTGCCTGACACAGTGTGGCATGCCGACCGGAGCCTGAGAACGGTTCCGGCCAGGTCCGGGACCGGTTACGGGCAGCTCCGGGCCGGTGGGACCGCCTCGGCGACCCCACCGGCCCCACACGGCGCTACACCTCCTCGGAAGCCCCCGACAGCGCCGCGGCGTGACAGGCGGCGTGCCGCCCCGACGAGGGCAGCGGCGCCGGGTCGACCTCCCGGCACTGCCGCACCACCCCGAGCCGCTCGGCCGCACCGGACGCCACGAGCGGGCACCGCGGATGGAAGCGGCAGCCACCGGGAATCGCGGCGGAGTCGGGGGTCTCGCCGGTCAGGATCACCGGATCCTCGCCAGACTCCGCGACCACCGATAGCAGAGCCTTGGTATACGGGTGCTGAGGATCGGTCAGGACCTCCTCGACCGTCCCGGTCTCCACGATCCGCCCCAGATACATCACCGCGACCCGATCGGCGATGTTCCAGGCGAGCCCCAAATCGTGGGTGACGACCAGCGCCGAGAGCCCGGTACTCACCCGCAGATCGAGCATCAGCTTCAGGATCTCGCCGCGCACCGAGGCATCCAGCGAGGCGACCGGCTCATCGGCGACCAACACCTGCGGATCCAGCACCAAAGCTCCGGCGATCACCACACGCTGCCGCTGACCGCCGGAAAGCTGATGCGGATGCAGGTCGAAGAAGCGCTCCGGCGGACGCAGACCGGCGCGCGACAACGCGTCGGCGACCTTCGACTTCTCGTCGGGGAAGGCGCCGAGCGCCGATTTACCGTGGATCTGTAAGCCTTCGGCCACCGCTTCGTAGACCGTGCGGCGCGGATTGAGCGCGCCGGTCGGGTCCTGGAGCACCAGCTGCACCCCACGCCGATAAGCCTTCAGCGCCCGCGACTTGTACGACACCGGCGCCCCATCGTGCAGCACCCGCCCCGCAGTCGGCACGACCAGACCGGTCAGCGCCCGCGCCAACGTGGACTTCCCGCACCCGGATTCCCCGACCAGCGCGACGATCTCACCCGGCGCGATATCCAGATCGACGCCGTCGACAGCCCGTGCGCGCCCCCGGCCGTGCCGGGACCGGAAGGTGACATAGAGATCGCGCACGGACAGCACCGGCGCCGCGCTGTCATCGAGCACTGATACCGGCGCCTCCACAGCTCCCACGGTGTCTTCCATCCCCACCTCCGGGCTCACGATCCCTCCCGCAGAACATCCATCCGCACACACGCCGCCGTCCGTCCATCCCCGGCAGCGATCAGCGGCGGCTCCGCCGTCAAGCACTCCTCGGCGGTGATCGGACAGCGCGGCGCGAACGTGCAGCCCTCCGGCAGATGCGCCGGATCCGGCGGATCGCCCGGCAGCCCGCGCGGCCCGCGCCGCGAAGCAGCATCGCCGATACGCGGGAACGCATCGGCCAGCGCGCGGCCATAGGGATGGCGCGCGTCAGCGAACACGCGGTCGGCCGGACCCTCCTCGACGATGCGCCCGGCATACATCACCGCCAGCCGATCGCAGTGCTCTGCCAGCACCGCCAGATCGTGGCTGATCATCAGCAGGCTGATCCCGTGCTCGCTGACCAGTTCCCCGATCAGCCGCAGGATCTGCGCCTGGATCATCACGTCCAGCGCCGTGGTCGGCTCGTCGGCCACGATCAGCCGCGGCGAGCAGGCCAGCGCCATCGCGATCATCACCCGCTGCCGCTGCCCGCCGGACAGCTCGTGCGGATACGCCGCGGCGCGCGCCGCGACCAGTCCCACCTGATCCAGCAGTGTCGCGACCCGCCGGTCGGCGGCGGCGCGGCTGACCTTCTTGTCGTGCAACAGGATCGGCTCGGCGATCTGGTCCCCGACGCGCCGCACCGGGTTCAGCGAGTGCATCGCGCCCTGGAACACGATCGAGGCCTGCGCCCAGCGCACGGCGCGCAGCCGACCCCAGGTCATGGTCTGCACGTCCTCGCCGTCCAGCAGGATCCTGCCGGTCACCCGCGCCGATTTCGGCAGCAGCCGCAACACCGCCCCGGCCAGCGTGGACTTGCCGCAGCCGGACTCCCCGGCCAGGCCGAGGCGCCCGCCGGCGGGCAGCGCGAGGTCCACGCCCCGCACCGCCGGCACCGGTCCGGCCGCCGTCTTGTAGGAGACGTGCAGGCCTTCCAACCGCAGCACGTCGTGGCCCGGCGCCTCGTTCTCCAAGGCGCCGTCCTGAACTGTCTGTGTCACGTCTGCTCCTGAAGCCGCGGATTCAGCACCTGCTCCAGTGCCCGGCCGACGAGGGTGAAGGCGAGCGCCACCACGACGATCGCGAAGCCCGGCGGCAGCAGGATCCACCAGTCGCCGGCGCTGACCGCGCCGACGGCCCGCGCCAGTTGCAGCGTCGTGCCCCAGGACACCTTCGTGGGGTCGCTCAGGCCCAGGAAGGCCAGCGTCGCCTCGGTGAGGATCGCCGCGGAGACCGTCAGCGTGGCCTGAGCCAGCATCAGAGGCATGACGTTCGGCAGGATGTGCCGGCGCATGACGTGCCAGTGCCCGCCGCCGAGGGCTTTGGCGCGCTCGATGTAGGGCCGGGACTCCACCGACAGCGTCTGCGCCCGCACCACGCGCGCGGTCGTCGGCCACGCGGTCACGCCGATCGCGACCACCACCGTCCCCACGCCCGGGGTGAGCACCGCGGCCAGCGCCGTGGCCAGCACCAGCACCGGCAGCACCAGGAACCAGTCGGTGACGCGCATCAGCACCGTGTCGAGCCAGCCGCCGAAGTGCCCGGCGGCGACCCCGACCAGCGCGCCGATCCCGACCGCCAGCAGCGTGGCCAGCAGGCCCACGGTCAGCGAGATCCGCGCGCCCCAGATCGTCACGGCCACCATCGAGCGGCCGTAGGCGTCGGTGCCGAGCAGGAAGTGGCTCGACGGCGCCTGCCGGGGCGTGCCCGGCGCGTACACCGCGGACATGTCCTTCGAGGAGATGAACAACGGCGCCGCCAGCGCCACGATGGCGATCAGCACCAAGAAGGCCAGGCCCGCCACTCCGGCGCGCCGGCGGCGGAAGTCGGCTATCACGAGGTCCGCACTCTCGGGTCGAGGATCGGGTAGAGCAGTTCGGCCAGCAGGTTCATCACGATCACCGCCGCCGCGAAGAAGATGAACAGCCCTTCCAGCAGCGGCAGGTCCGGCACGGTCAGCGCCTCGTAGAACAGCGACCCCAGACCGGGCCAGGAGAAGACGGTCTCGGTCAGGATCGAGCCGGACACCGCGGTGCCCAGGTTCAGGAACACCAGCGTGACCGCCGGCAGCATCGCGTTCGGTACGGCGTGCTTGCGGCGCACGTCGTCCTCCCGCAGACCCTTGGCACGCGCGGTGGTGAGGTAGTCCGCACCGACCTCCTCCAGCAGCGTGGCCCGCATGGTCAGCAGGTATTGCGCGTAGACCACCGCGACCAGCGTCAGGCACGGCAGCACCAGATGGCGCAGATGGTCCCAGATCACCGGGAACAACCCGTGCACGTCCGGGGAGTTCATGCCGCCGGTCGGGAACAGCCCGGGGATCGGGCCGAAACCGACGCCGAACACCACGATCAGGATCAGCGCCAGCCAGAACGTCGGCATCGACCACAGCACCAGCGCGATGCCGGTGCTCGCGCGGTCCGAGCGGCTGCCGTGCTTCCAGGCCGAGCGCACGCCGATCCGCAGTCCCAGCAGCGCCGCGATCAGCGTCGCGGTGCCGACCAGGTAGACCGTGGCCCACACATGGCTGCCGATCAGACCGCTGACCGGCCTCTTGTACTGGTAGGACGTGCCCAGGTCGCCGCGCACCACGCGCCCGGCGTAGTCGCCGAACTGCGCGATCAGCGGCTTGTCGATGCCGAACTGGTGGCGCAGCGTGGCCATCTGGGCGGCGCTGACCGGATGCCCCCCGGTCAGCGCCCGGACCGGGTCGCCGGGCACGACGCGGAACAGGAAGAAGCTGGTGAACACCACGGCCAGCATGCTCACCGCGGCGCCGATCAGGCGGCCGAGGACGTAGCGCAGGGGGATGACGGGCGCGCGCCGCCGGGCCGCCGCGGCCGCCCCCGGGGAAGGGGGCGGAACCGCGGCGTCCGGCAGGGTGGAGACGGTGATCGACACGTCGCGCTACTCGCGTTCGTCGGCGGTGGTGCCGCGGCGCCGGCGGGTCAGGAGCAGGGCACCGCCGCCGCCGACCACCACGATCGCGATCACGATGCCGACTATCAGACCGGTGTTCGAGCTCGACGAGGACGACGAGGAGGAGGCGGCCACGGGCTTGGCCGACCACAGGGACCAGTAGCCGTCCTGACCCCAGTACAGGCCGTTGGGCTGCGGCTGCTTGTCCATGGAGCCGATGACGTCGGAGCGGTAGGCCTCCAGCACGTTCCCGTAATACAGGACGTTGATGTAGGCGTCGGTGTAGAGCTTCTGCTCCATCTGCTTGACGTCGGCGGCGCGCGCGGCCGGGTCGTACTCGGTGATCTGCTTCTGGTACAGGGCGTCGTAGTCCTGGTCGCAGATGAAGTCGTCGCCGTTGAAGTTCTTGCCCTGCGCGGCGGGCCGGCCGTCGCACTTCTGGATCGACAGCACGGCGTCCGGGTCCGGGTTCTCCCCCCAGCTGTCGAAGGCCAGGTCGAACGTGCCGGCGGTCTCGGTGTCGGCGAGCTTGCCCTGGTCCACGACCGTGGTGGTGGTGGCGATCCCGACGGCCTTGAGCCAGTCGGCGACGTAGGCGACGTTCTGGGTGTCGTCGGCCCGGTTGGTCTCGCCCATCAGGCGCAGCTTCAGCGGCTTGCCGTCGGGCAGCGTGCGCATGCCGTCCGAGCCCTTCTTGAACCCGGCGGCGTCCAGCATCTGGTTCGCCTTGGCCGGGTCGTAGGTGTAGGCGGTGGCCGGGTCCGGAGCCCAGTGGTAGGCGGCGAAGATCGGGGCGATGTAGCCGCTGCCGACCGTGCCGTAGCCGCCGAGGGTCTTGGCGACCAGCGTCTTGGTGTCGATCGCGTACATCAGCGCCTGGCGGAACTGCTGGTTCTGCAGCGCCGGGCTGCCGTCGCCGAACGCCTGCCCGGTGGTGGTGGTCGCGCCGGGGTTCATCGCCAGGGCGTAGAACCGCTTGCCCTGCGCGTTGTTGGTGGCGATGCCCGACTGGCCCTTCAGCGCGTCGTACTGCGCCGGGGTCAGGCCGCTGACGAAGTCGACCTCGCCCTTCTTCAGCGCCTCCACCTCGGCGTCGGCGTCCTTGAAGAACTTGAACACCAGGTGGTCGAAGCCGGGCTTGCCGCGCCAGTAGTTCGGGTTGGCGTCCAGGGTGAGGTACTGGTCCTTCTGGTAGCCGGTGAGGATGAACGGCCCGTCGCCCACGACCGGGAACTGGGCGTCGTTGTTGAACGTGGCGATGTCGGCGACGTGCGAGGCCCAGACGTGCTGCGGCACGATCGGGATGTCCAGCGCGAGCATCGTGGACTGCGGCTGCTTCAAGGTGATGACCAGCTGGTTGCCGGTCGCGGTGACCTTGGCGAAGTTGGTGACGAAGTTGCCGTTCGCGGTGGCCGCGTCGTCGTTGGTCATCATCAGGTTGTAGGTGAAGGCCGCGTCGGCGGCGGTGACCGGCTGGCCGTCGGACCACTTCATTCCGTCGCGGAAGGTGAAGGTCCAGGTCAGCTTGTCCGTCGAGGTGGTCCAGGAGGTGGCCAGGGCGCCGATCGCGTGGTCGTCGGAGGCGTCGTAGTTCGTCAGGAAGTCGTAGATCAGGCGGTGGATCTGGGTGGGCAGCGCCCGCTGCGCCAGGAACGGCGACAGGGAGTCGATGCTGCCGGTGGTCGCCACGGTCAAGGTCTTGCCGCTGGCAGCCGCCGAAGCCGGCGCCGCCTGAGCGTCAGAGGTCTGGCTAAAAGAGCTGCGCGCCCGCGCCTGCGCCGGCCCGGATGCGGCCGCGGCCGGCGCGCTCAGCGCCACCGCCCCGGCCAGGGCCGCCGCCAGGGCGAAAGCACGTCGTCGTGGGTTGGGGTTGGGCATGGCGTCCTCACAGACGGTGTGGGTGGTGCCTTGCGGTGTTGTGGTTCCGCGCGTGTCGTGGCGCCGAGTGTGGCAATTCCTCAAGGAGTCGTCAAGAGTCCACGATCGCCTCGGCCAAGAAACCACATGTTGCGCGGTCAGTGCCCGCCACCGCCCCACCAGCGGGAGCGAACCCCACTACGCTGGGGGCAGCGTGCGACCGCGCGCACCGCCCCGGCCAGCTGTGGAGTCCCGACCGATGAAGGAAGAACTGCTCGACGCGGTCCTCCCCGAGGAGCGCCGCCTGCGCATCGCCGCACAGCTGCGCCGCGACACCCGGGTCCGCGTCGAGGACCTGGCCGCGCGGTACGGCGTCTCCGGCGAGACCATCCGCCGCGACCTGCAGGTGCTGGAGGAGCGCGGCATCCTGCGCCGGGTCTACGGCGGCGCCGTCGCGCAGGAGTCGCGCGGCTGGGAGCCCGGCGCCGACGAGCGGGCCATCGCCCGGCTGGACCCCAAGCGGGCCATCGCCGCGGCCGCCGCCGCGCTGGTCGAACCGGGCGAGACGCTGGTGTTCGACCTGGGCACGACGGTCGCCGAGACGGCGCGCGCCCTGCCGGCCACCTTCAGCGGCCGGGCGCTGTGCGTCGCGCTGCCGACCGCCGCGGAGCTGGCCGGGCGCGAGGGCGTGGAGGTGCACCTGGCCGGCGGTCAGGTGCGGCGCGGTGACCTGGCGTGCGTGGGTCCGGGCTCGGAGAAGTTCTTCGAGCGCTTCTTCGCCGACCGTGCGTTCATCGCCGCTTCCGGCGTGCACCTGAAGGCTGGAGTGACCAGCGACCGGCTGGAGGAGATCCCGGTCCGGCAGGCGATCCTGGGCCAGGCGCAGGCTGTATACGTGCTCGCCGACGGCGCCAAGCTGGGCCGGGTCGCGGTCGGCCGGGTGTGCCAGCTGTCCGCGGTCACCGCGATCGTCACGGACTCCGGCGCCGACCCGGAGGCGGTGCGGGCGCTGGAGCAGAGCGGGACCCGGGTGATCGTGGCGCCGACCGGCTCGGAGCTGGACTGAGCCGTCACGGCTGGAGTCAGCCTCAAAGTCTTGAGCAAGGCGAAGGCCTCGGCGCGACCGCTCGTCGCCGAGGCCTTATCCCTGTGTTCGCCCGCCGGTGCCCGATCGGAAGCCGGCGCGGGGGTCCTCGTGTGGAAGTTCGCACCAGCGGCGGGATCGAACCCTGACGAATCGTCGGTGTGGTCAAGAGTCATCTTGGTTTCTTGTTGATTTTGCGTGACAAACGTCGCAGCCGGTCGCACCATGTCCGAGGAGTCCGTTCGGGCTCTGATACACCGGACCCCACAACCGGATGGTGATCGCGACAGATGAAGAGACGGGACAGAGGCAGAGCTCGTACAGCGCGCATGCGCATGGTCGGAGTGGTACTGGCCGCGGCCGCACTGCTCACCTACGGCCTGAGCGGTGCCCCGGCCCAGGCCGGTACCTCCAGCGGGAACGTCACCGCGGCGTTCGCGGACGCCGCCCACACCTACGGCGTGCCGCAGCAAGTCCTGGAATCGGTCTGCTACCTGGAGGGCAGGCTCGGCGCGCACGGCGGGCAGGCCAGCGTGGACGGCGGCTACGGCTGCATGAACCTGGTGAAGAGCGACAAGGCCGACACGCTCGACCAGGCCGCCAAGCTCACTGGACTGAGCGTCAGCGCCCTGCAACACGACACCGCGGCGAACATCCGCGGCGGTGCGGCGGTGCTCCGTGCCGAGGCGCTGTCCTTGGCGCCGAAACTGCCGACCTCACTGGCCGGCTGGTACGCGCCGATCGCCGCCTACAGCCACGCTTCCTCGCGGTCGGTGGCCGGGATGTACGCCGACGCCGCGTACAAGCTGATCGCCGGCGGCTTCACCGGGATCGCGGACGACGGCTCCCAGATAACCCTGGCGCCGCAGGCCGTGACACCGGACACGTCCACGCTCGGCTCGGTGCCGCTGGCTCCCGGTGCGCTGCCCGGCGGATGCGTGAAGGACAGCAAGGTCGACTACCCGTCGGCGATCGACTGCGTGGTCCCGACTTCCTACGACTGCAACGTGGTCAGCGGGCCGTGCACGTATGAGAGCTCGAACCGTCCGACGAGCTATGCCGTCTACGACGTGACCATCCACGACATCGAGGGCACCGCGCAGGATGCCCTGACCACCTTCCAGGACATCAGCAAGGGTGTCAGCGTCCACTACGTCATCGACAGCGACGGCACGGTCTACCAGGTGGTCAGAGAGAAGGACATCGCGTACCACGCGGGGAACTTCTACTACAACGAGCACGCGGTCGGGATCGAGCACGCAGGCATCGACGCCACCGGCTACCAGTGGTACAACGCCACCGAATACCTGGCCTCGGCCAAGCTGGTCGCCTACCTGGCGAACAAGTACAACATCCCGCTGGACCACGCCCACATCACCGCGCACGGCACCACCCCGGCGCCGACCACCGCCAGTTCGCCGAACCACGTCGACCCGGGCAAGTACTGGCTGTGGGACTACTACTTCGGGCTGATCCACTCCCTCGGAGTCCCGTACCCGACCGGGAACACCCCGGCCACCGGACTGTTCCGGGTGAACCCGAGCAGCGACCAGAAGCCGTTGGGCGCGGACGGGACCGAGACCGCGGCCAACAACAGCTTCTTCAAGCTCTATACCGGGCCGAGTACTAAGGACGCTGTCATTCCGGGAGCACCGGGCACCGATCCCAACGACGAGACCACGAACATCGAGACCCAGATGCCGTACTACTACCTCGCCTCCCAGCCGGACCAGGGCGGCAGCGGGATGACGATGTACCAGATCTGGTACGGCGAGAACGACCGGCTGTCCAACGCCACGCCGAGCCAGTACGCCGATGCGAAGAAGGCGTGGCTGGCGGTTCCGGCGGGGTCGGCGGTGCCCGTCCACTCCTATGTGGTGAGCCTGAAGCCGCCGACGGCGAACGGGACGATCGGCATCTACGGGCGTCCGACAACGAGTTCGTCGTACGTCATCGGCACCGCGCCGTCCGGCTCGCTGTGGGCCGCGCCGAAGTCGGTGTTCGAGGACGGCACGAAGAACCTGTGGTTCGGGATCGACTACAACCATCGCGAGGCGTGGGTGCCGAGTTCGGAGGTGACGGTCGTCGACTGGTACTGACGGAAGACGGCGCCGTGGCGTGGAACCGGGGGTTCCGCGCCACGGCGCCTCAGCCGCGCCGGGTCAGGACGACCGTCGAGAGCAGATAGGTACCGCCGAGGACCGCGCACAGGCCGGCCCAGGTCCCCGATTCGTGGCCGCGGATCAGCGCGACGATGTACCCGCCGACCAGCACGAGGGCCAGCACGTGCAGCGTGAGGGCGGACGCGCGCTGCTCGATCGAGCGGGCGCGCTCGTCGCCGGTCTCGCCGCGCAGCAGCGACACCGCCTCCGACCGGCGTGAGCCGATGACCAGCACGGCCGCGTAGCCGAGCATGATGAGCAGGCCGGAAACGGCCATCCCCACATTGTGGTGGCCCAGGTAGATCGCCAGGAACGCCGCGCCCAGCACGGCCGCCGTCACCGGCACGATCCACGATTGGCGCCGGGCGCCGCGCTGTCGGGCGCTGCTCGGTGCGCTCGCGATGCCAGCGTTTTCAGCGTCGCGAGCGCCCCCCGCGTTCCTGTCAGCATCCGTCGACATGGAACATCCCCTCCACTGTTGTGCCGAAATACCGTGCGATGCGGATCGCCAGGGGGAGCGAGGGATCGTAGCGGCTCTGCTCGATCGCGTTGACCGTCTGCCGCGAGACCCCGAGCGCTTCGCCCAGGTCCTGCTGCGACAGGCCCTTGCCCTGCCGCAGTGCCCGCATGTCGTTCCGCATGGATGGAAAGTACGCTTTACATCGAGCAGGTGTCAAGCATGCTTTACATCGCCCGGGGAAGATAGGATGCGCTACTGCTAGACGGTGTCGGCACTCGCCGCCGGAACGGTCGGAATGGGCCGTAACCAGCAGTGAGCCGATATCGGGAACGATGGACGGACCGACCGGTCGTCGACAGCCACCGGTCCGCCGGCTGCGCCCGCCACGATGTTTCGTGGCGGGCGCTTTCGTGGCATGGTGCTGCGGTAGCGCGGATCCCTGTTACGTGGCGGCGGCCGGCGCGATGCCGGCGACCATCGTGCGCGCCAGGGCGGTGCAGGTCGAGTACCGCCCGACACCAGCACTCCTCACCCCCAGCGAGCTGAGGAGTACTCAGATTCGCCCAGACAGGGCAAGATGCCCTGGTGGCAGATCAGGCGTCCGTGACGTTGCCGGGCGGGCCGACGGAGACGGCATCGGCGGTGGCGACCACGGCGATCGCGGCGATCGCGACCACCGCGTCGACTGGCCAGACCGGATCGGCCGCGCCGACGGGATTGGCCTCCCGCGCAGCACCGAGCATGCCGACCGCGCCGACGACTACCACTGCTACCACCGCGATGACTGCGCTGACCGAGTTGACTGGATCCATCTCGGACACCGCGCTGGCCGCACCGACCTCGCCGACCGTGCTGGCCGCGCCGATCTCGCTCACGGTGCCGACTGGATCGACCTCGCTCACTGTGCCAGCTGCGCCGACCGCACTGGCTGTACCGATCACGCCGCCTGTGCTGGCCGCGCCGATCTCGCTCGCGGTCCCGACCGGGTCGACCTCGCTCACAGTGCCAGCTGCGCCGACCACGCCGGCTGCACCGCCTTCGCCAACCTGGCCGACCGACAGCGTGCGCCTCCGTGAAGCCTCCCTCGACGCGGTCCCTGGCCCGGTTGCCGTGCTGCGGTTGCTGGGTTCGGCGCGTCCGGCTGATGTGGCGCCCGCTCTTGCCGCCCTCACTCCTGACCAGCTCGCCGAGGCTGTTGCGACTGCCGCGCTGCCGCTGGCGCCGGCGGTCGTCGCGTACGTCTCGAGGTGCGGTCCGGCGGCGGTGCGGCGGATGCTTGCGCGGCGGTTGGTGCAGCAGCCTGAGCATGTGGCGCCGCGTCCGCTTGGGCTTGAGGCGTATGTCCGGGTGCTGGTCGAGGAGGCTCCGGTCGATGCCGACCTCGGTGCCGCCGTCACACGCCTGCGGGCGCTCGCGCTCGAGGCGTTGTGTGCTGGATCCCTGAGTGCTGAGCAGGTTCTTGATCACACGCGGCCGGCGGCGTTGGCTCTGGCGCTGGCTGTGTGCACGCCCGCCGAGTATGCGCGGCCGTGGTTCCGCCGGGCGACGGGCGATGTCAGGGTGCTGCTCGCGCGTCGTTTGGCCGAGGAGCTGGGCGAGGATCATGTGCGCTGGGCCGCCGCGATCGACCTCAGTGGCAGCTTCGCCGGGTCGGTCGGCGAGCTTCTGCACTCTGATGAGGCGCCTGGCAGCGTGCATCGATTCCTGCATCCGCACCGTTCCAGCCACGCCACGCAGAACCTGCTGCTGGCCCTCGCTCCGCGCGATGTCGCAGCCCGCTACCTTGCCGGCTTGGTGGAAACGCGGCGTCCGAACGTCGTTGCCTACAAAATGGACTGGATGTTGCGCAGCGGTCCGCTGAGCAGGCCGTTGGTCGCGCGCGGCGTCGGCGGCAGTGTCGGCGGGCAGCGTGAATTGCTGGGCAACGACCTGTGTCCGGACTTCGTCTTGGAGCAGGTCCACGGCGGTTATGCCCGGCATGTCATGTACCGCGAGATCATTCCGCCGAAAGTCCTGAAGCGCGCCTTCCGCGCCTACGCCGCCTCCGAGCCGGCGCACGAGGTGCGCGCGTGGGCCGTCAGCCTGCTCGGCGAGCGCACCGACCGGCTCATGGACCTTGCCTGGTCGCTCACCGACGCCCCGACGCTGCTGCACCGGCTGGTCGCCGCGGTGCTGGACCGGGCCGATCCGGCCACGCTGACCTGCCTCTACGGCGCCCTCGCCGAGGCCGCCGGGCCGGAACCGGTCTGGGCGCTGGACCTGGAACGCGCCGGAAGCCTGGACGCCGTGCAGCCCGCCGTCCGCGCGTCCATGGCCGCCGGAAGCGCCGAGCCGCTGGTCGAGGCGGCCAAGCGGATACCGCGCCGGCACTGGCTCGACGTCCTGGACGAGGAAGCGTTCGGCGGCCAGATGCTCCGTGACGAAGCCGAACTCGACCGCACCGGCCACTTCCCGCTCGAAGCCCTGGTCGCCGCGCGTCTGGACGGCCGACCCGAGCGCTGGGCCGAGGTCGCGCGGCAGGTCGCCGGCGGTCGGATGCCGGTCGAGGCGGTGGTCGAGGGGGTGGTCGCAGCGGCCATCGAGGAGATCGGCGAGTCTGCGGCCAAGACAGCACCAGAGACACCAACCGAGGCAGCACCAGAGACAACAGCCGAGGCAGCACCACAGACACCAGCCGAGGCAGCACCACAGACACCAGCCAACGCGGCACCACAGACACCAACCAAGCCAGCACCCCAGCCACCAGCCGCGTCCCCGATCGCCGCCCCGCCGGCCCACGCTGCGCCGTCAGCCTCCACCACCTGACAACCCCGCCAGGGCGCCGCCGAACCCGCGCCGCTCCAGCAAGTGGACACGCCCTGTCCGGGGAGTGCTCCCGGACTAGACTCGTGTCCGTTGGTCACGTAAGAGCAGCCGCTCACCCCGGAGGAATCCCCATGGCCTCGACCGCCGCCCCTTCCGCGCACGCCGGAAACGCCCGGATCGCCGCACTCCGCGAAGCACTCCGGACCAGGGTGGTGGTCGCCGACGGAGCCATGGGCACCATGCTGCAGGCGCAGAATCCCACGCTGGACGACTTCCAGGGCCACGAGGGCTGCAACGAGATCCTGAACATCTCCCGCCCCGACATCGTGCAGACCGTCCACGAGGAGTACTTCCGCGCCGGCGTGGACTGCGTGGAGACCAACACCTTCGGCGCGAACCACACCAACCTCGGCGACTACGACATCTCCGACCGCGTCTTCGAGCTCTCCGAAGCCGGCGCCCGGCTGGCCCGCGAGGTCGCCGACGGCTTCGCCACCGCCGACAAGCCGCGCTGGGTGATCGGCTCCATCGGTCCGGGGACCAAGCTGCCGTCGCTGGGCCAGATCGGCTACGCCACCCTGCGCGACGCCTACCAGGCCGAGGCCGCCGGGCTGATCGCCGGCGGCGCGGACGCCCTGCTGGTGGAGACCAGCCAGGACCTGCTGCAGATCAAGGCCTCGGTGCTGGGGGCGAAGGCCGCGGCGCGCGCCGCCGGGATCGACGTCCCGGTCTGGGCCTCGGCGGCGTTCGAGACCACCGGCACGATGCTGCTGGGCACCGAGGTCGGCGCGGCGCTGACCGCGCTGGAGTCCCTGGGCATCGAGCGCATCGGACTGAACTGCTCCACCGGCCCGGCCGAGATGAGCGAGCACCTGCGCTACCTGGCCAAGCACTCCACCATCGGGCTCTCCTGCATGCCCAACGCCGGACTTCCGGTGCTGACCTCCGACGGCGCGCACTATCCGCTGAGCCCGGAGGAGCTCGTGGACTGGCACGCGCGGTTCGTCGACCAGTTCGGCATCGCGCTCATCGGCGGCTGCTGCGGCACCACCCCGGAGCACCTGCGGCAGTTGGTGGAGAGCCTCGGCGGCCGGGAGGTGCCGCAGCGCGATCCCAAGCGCGAGCCCGGGGCGTCCTCGCTGTATCAGCACGTGCCGTTCCGGCAGGACATCAGCTATCTGGCGATCGGCGAGCGCGCGAACACCAACGGCTCCAAGGCGTTCCGCGAGGCGCTGCTGGCCGAGAACTGGGACGCGTGCGTGGAGATCGCCCGCAACCAGATCCGCGACGGCGCGCACATGCTCGACCTGTGCGTGGACTACGTCGGCCGCGACGGCGTCCGGGACATGCAGCAGGTCGCCAGCCGCTTCGCGACCGCCTCCACGCTGCCGATCGTGCTGGACTCCACCGAGCCGCAGGTGCTGCAGGCCGGGCTGGAGACGCTCGGCGGGCGCGCCGTGATCAACTCGGTGAACTACGAGGACGGCGACGGACCGACCTCGCGCTTCGCCCGCATCATGGAGCTGGTGTCCGCGCACGGCGCCGGCGTCATCGCCCTGACCATCGACGAGCAGGGCCAGGCGCGCACCGCCGAGCACAAGGTGGCGATCGCCGAGCGGCTGATCGAGGACATCACCGGCAACTGGGGCGTCCCGGAGGACTCGATCCTCGTGGACTGTCTGACCTTCACCATCTGTACCGGGCAGGAGGAGTCGCGCCGCGACGGCCTGGAGACCATCGAGGGCATCCGGGAGCTGAAGCGCCGGCACCCGGACGTGCAGACCACGCTGGGCCTGTCGAACATCTCCTTCGGCCTGAACCCCGCCGCGCGCCAGGTCCTGAACTCGGTGTTCCTGCACGAGTGCGTCGAGGCCGGACTGGACTCGGCGATCGTCCACGCCTCCAAGATCCTGCCGATCGCCCGCATCCCGGAGGAGCAGCGCAAGACCGCCCTGGACCTGGTCTACGACCGCCGCGCCGAGGGCTACGACCCGCTGACCCGGCTGCTGGAGCTGTTCGAGGGCGTGGACGCGGCCTCCCTGAAGGCCTCGCGCGCCGACGAGCTGGCCGCGCTGCCGCTGAACGAGCGCCTCAAGCGCCGCATCATCGACGGCGAGCGCAAGGGTCTGGAGGCCGACCTGGACGAGGCGCTCGGCGAGCGTCCGGCGCTGGAGATCGTCAACGAGGTGCTGCTGGACGGCATGAAGACGGTCGGCGAGCTGTTCGGCTCCGGGGAGATGCAGCTGCCGTTCGTGCTGCAGAGCGCGGAGACCATGAAGACCGCGGTGGCGCACCTGGAGCCGCACATGGAGAAGTCGGACTCCACCGGCAAGGGCACGATCGTGCTCGCCACGGTGAAGGGCGACGTCCACGACATCGGCAAGAACCTGGTCGACATCATCTTGTCGAACAACGGCTACAACGTGGTCAACCTCGGCATCAAGCAGCCGCTGCAGACCATCCTGGACGCCGCCGAGGAGCACGCCGCCGACGCCATCGGGATGTCCGGGCTGCTGGTGAAGTCCACGGTGGTGATGAAGGAGAACCTCGAGGAGATGAACACCCGCGGGGTGGCGGACCGCTGGCCGGTGCTGCTCGGCGGCGCCGCGCTCACCCGCGCCTACGTCGAGCAGGATCTCGCCGAGCTGTACGACGGCGAGGTCCGCTACGCCCGCGACGCGTTCGAGGGACTGAACCTGATGGACGCGGTCGCGGCGGTGAAGGCCGGCGTGCCGGGGGCGTCCCTGCCCGCGCTGCGTCCGCGCCGGGTGAAGGCCTCCGGGCCGCTGCGCGAGATCCCGGACGAGCCGATCCCGGCGCGCTCCGACGTCGCGCTGGACAACCCGATCCCCGCGCCGCCGTTCTGGGGCGACCGCATGGTGAAGGGCATCCGGCTGGCGGAGTACGCGCCCTACCTCGACGAGCGCGCGCTGTTCCTCGGACAGTGGGGACTCAAGCCCGGGCGCGGCTCGGGCGGGCGTTCCTATGAGGAACTAGTCGAGACCGAGGGACGCCCGCGCCTGCGGATGTGGCTGGAGCGTCTGCAGACTGAGAACCTGCTGGACGCGGCGGTGGTCTACGGCTACTTCCCGGCGGTGAGCAAGGGCGACAGCCTGCTGATCCTGGACGAGAGCGGGGAGCAGCGGACCAGCTTCACGTTCCCGCGTCAGCGGCGTGACCGTCACCTGTGCCTGTCGGACTTCTGGCGTCCGCAGGAGAGCGGGGAAGTGGACGTCGCGCCGTTCCAGCTGGTGACGGTCGGCGCGCGGATCGCCGAGGCGACCGGGGAGCTGTTCGCCGCGAACTCCTACCGCGAATACATGGAGCTGCACGGCTTGTCGGTGCAGCTGGCCGAGGCGCTGGCTGAGTACTGGCACGCGCGGGTCCGCGACGAGCTCGGCTACGCCGCGGAGGACCCGGAGTCCACGGAGGGTCTGTTCAAGGTGGAGTACCGGGGATGCCGGTACTCCTTCGGATATCCCGCGTGCCCGGACCTGGAGGACCGGACGAAGATCGTGGAGCTGCTGAAGCCGGAGCGGATCAACGTGCAGCTGTCGGAGGAGTACCAGCTGCACCCGGAGCAGTCGACGGACGCGATCGTCGCGCACCACCCGGAGGCTTCGTACTTCAACGCGGGGTGAGGCGGCGGATCAGCCTTCGGTAGCCAGCGCCTCGGCCTCCACGGCCCGAGGCCCTGGCACGCCGTGCACTGCCGTCGGCGCGTTCCGTCCCAGCAGCCCGCCGCCGAGCGCGACCATCCCGGCGAGCACCGCGACCGCGCAGAACGCCACGCGCAGCGACGTCAGGTCCGCGATGCCGCCGATCATGCCCGGCGCCGCCATGCCCGCTCCGTAGGCGATGGTCGCGACGCCCGCGACGCCCATCGTCGGGCTCGGTCCGGCGTGTCCGGCGGCGGCGAAGGCCAGCGGCACCACGACCGACACCCCGACGCCGATCAGCATGAAGCCGATGACCGCCGGGACCGGTCCTTGCGCCACGACGACCAGCACGCCGCCGAGGGCGCCGAGGACTCCGCAGGCGCGCACCGTCGTCGTCGCGCCGAGACGCCCCACCACCGCGTCCCCGGACAGCCGTCCGGCGGCCATGGTGAAGGCGAACATGCCGGTGGTGAACGCCGCCTCGGCTTCGCCGCCGTGCAGCGCGCGGTGCATGTAGACCGACGACCAGTCCTGCGCCGCGACCTCGGCGTAGATCCCGCAGAAGCCGACCAGCCCGATGAGCAGGATCACGCCGCGCGGGATCACGAACAGCGGCACGGACTCCGAGTCGTCCTCGACCAGGCCCACGTCGGTCGCGCTGGTGTGGAAGCCCTGCGTGCCCCAGACCATCACGACCGACAGGATCGCCCCGGCGATGGCGAAGTGGACCCGGGCGTCGAGGTGCTCGCGGGCGGCCAGTGAGCCGAACAGCGCGGCGATCAGGACGCCGGTGCTCCAGCTGCCGTGCAGACCGGACATGATCGAGCGGCCCAGGCGCTTCTCGACCAGGATGCCCTGGGCGTTCATCGCCATGTCGGAGGTGCCTCCGGCCGCGCCGGCCAGCAGCGTGCAGCCCATCAGGGCCAGCAGGCTCGGCATCCACGGCGTCAGCACGTCGACCACGAGGAAGGCGGCGATCAGCACGCGCGCCGTCAGCCGGGTGCCGTAGCGGGCGACCGCGCGGCCGGCGAAGGGCATCGTGGTGATCGCCCCGATCGAGGACATGAGCAGCGCGATACCGAGTTTCCCCGCGGACAGGTGCAGGTGGTCGGAGATCCACGGCAGGCGCGAGGCGAACGTCCCGGAGACGGCGCCGTGCGTGGCGAACACCGTCGCGACGGACCGTCGTTCCTTCTCCCACATGTACTGACTCCGCCCCTGGCCTTGTCCACCCCTTGCCAGAAGAGATCTTATCGTTGGCTGAAGGCTTGTGGACCTGAGAAAAAGTATGGTTAAGCTGGGCTCTCTTCGAGCGCTGACAACCGACCGGGGCCCGGCCCGCCAGGAGGGTGCATGGCCGATCACGAGGGACTGGGCGGTCCGCTGCCGCCGCTGTTCGACGCCCCGCAGCCGCGGCGTCCGGCCGCGCTCGACACCGACTCCCCGCACGTCGCGAGGTTGTACGACTTCCTGCTCGGCGGCAAGGACCACTTCCGCGCCGACCGCGCAGCCGCCGAACTCCTGCTGCGCGCCAATCCGTACTTACGCGACACCTGCCGCGAACAGCGCGACTTCCTGCGCCGCGCCCTCGTGCGCCTGGCGACCGTCGGCGTGCGCCAGTTCGTCGACATCGGTACCGGCCTGCCCACGATGCCCTCCACACACCAGATCGTGCGCGGAGTCGAGGCGACAGCCCGGGTCGCCTACGTCGACAACGACCCCATCGTGCTGTCCCACGCACGGGTCCTGCTCACCGACGGCGGTCCCGGCACCGCATTCGTCGAGGGGGACCTGCGCGAACCCGAGGCACTCCTGCGCGACCCGGTCCTGACCGCACTGATCGACTTCAACGAACCGGTGGCCATGATCGCCACCGGCCTCCTGCACTTCCTGCTCGACCACGAACAACCCGCCAAGCATCTGCGCACCCTCATGGACGGCTGCCCCCCGGGCAGCTGTCTGGTCCTCACCCACGGCGCCACCGACCTCGCCGTCGAGCTGGCCCGCGCCACCGCCGCCGCCTTCCGCCAGTCGACGATCCCGTGCCAGGCACGCAGCCGCGACGAGGTCCTGGAGCTCCTGGGCGATTTGCAGCCGCTGGAACCGGGACTGGTGCCGATGGCGGCGTGGTGGAACGAAGGTCCGGTGACGAAGGCGGTGCGAGAGCGGCAGATCGCTTACGGGGTCGTGGCGCGGAAGAAGTAGAGGCGGGGGATCGGGCGAAATACGGCGGGGCTGGTTCGCGGTGGAGAAACTTACCTTGTTGTCGCCAGCCGCCTTTTAATCGCACTCAAGCCGCGTCCAGCACCTCGGCCGCGATCAGCTCCTCGAGGTAGCGCGCGTCCCACCAGGCCATCTGCCACTGCTTGGCGCGGCGGAAGTAGAGCTGGGTGTCGAACTCGACGGTGAAGCCGTTGCCGCCGAAGATCTGCTGCGCGGTCGCGGTCACGTCGCGGAAGGTGTCGGCGGCGAACAGTTTCGCCATCGGGGCGAGCTTTGCCGTGGGGCGGCCGGTGTCGCGGGCCCAGGCTGCTTCCCATACCAGGGTTTCGGCGCCGTCGACGGCGGTCACGGCGTCGGCGAGGTAGTGGGCGATCGCTTGGAAGGCGCCGAGTGGCTTGTCGAACTGGTGCCGGGTCAGGGCGTAGTCGACGGTGAACTCCAGGGTGCGGCGGGCTGCGCCGGAGGACTGGGCTGCTGCCAGGACGATCGCGTCGTGCATGACCGTGTCCCACAGCTGCCAGCCGCCACGGATGACTGCGTCCTCGGCGACGTACACGTCCTCGAGGTCGACTCGGTACTGCGTGTCGGAGGCGACGGTCAGTTGCTGCGTCAGCCGCACGCCCTCGGCTGCCGGATCCACCAGCAGGAACACCACCTCGTCAGCGGCTTCGTCGCGTGCCAGGACCAGGATCCGTTCTGCGCTGCGGGCATAGGGGACGTGGCGCTTGACGCCTGTCAGCCGATAGCCGCCGCCCTTGGCCGGGAGGGCTTTCGCTCTCACACCTTTGGGTCCGCAGCTCCGATCCGGCTCCAGCCATGCGATTGTGAAGATCCCGTCGCCGGAAGCGATTCGCGGCAGCCAGCGCTCCTGCTGCTCGGCGCTGCCCGCCATGGCCAGCACTTGTCCGGCGAGCACCGTGCTGGCGAAGTGCGGGGAGGGGACGAGTGCGCGGCCGAGTTCGGCGTACACCAGCGCCGCGTCCAGCAAGGTCATGTCGGTGCCGCCGTGGTCCTCCGGCAGGCGCATGCCGTGCAGTCCGAGCTGTGCGGCCTGCTTCCAGAAGTCCTCCGGGTAGCGCTCGGGGTCGTTCTCCAGGGCGCGCACGATGGTTGCCGGGACGTGCTTGGCGCACAGGTCGCGCACCGTGTCGCGCAGCAGGAGCTGCTCTTCGCTGAAGTCGAGGTCCATCCTCAGGGCCTTCTCTCGCTCGCTAGGGACGCCAGCGCTCGCCGCGCCGGGCCCACGGGTTGTCGTCGGGGGAGACCGGGACGGCGATGCGCGCCGAGCAGCCGGTCTTGGACTCCGCGCCGACCGCCAGGTCCAGATCGACCTCGATCCAGCCGCAGCCGGCCTCGTCCACGCGCACGCCGGTCACCGTGCCGGTGATCGCCATCGTGTCGCCGGGGAACACCGAGTCCGACATCCGGAAGCGCATGCGCCCGGGGCGTCCGTGCGGGCCGGTCCAGTCGGTGAGGTAGCGCTCGAACCACGCGGCCTGGTTCGGCGTGTTCAGGAAGATGTCCCGGACGCCGTTGCGGGTCACGGCGAAATCGTGGTCGTGGTGCATCGGCCGCCAGTCGCGGGTCGCCAGCGCGCCCAGGACGACCGTCGTCGCGGACACTTCGTAGCTCAGCACCGGCAGGGCGTCCCCGACGGCGACGTCTTCCAGCGTCAGCTGCGGTTTCATGCGCTCTGCTCCTGCCGGTTCTGCGCGTTCTGCCGGTTGTAGCCGAAGCCGGTGTAGGACTCGACCCCGCACAGCTCGCCGCGCACGTTGCGGTATTCGACGTCGATGGTCCAGAACCGCCCGCGCCCCAGCTTCGTGGTCTTGACGCCGCTCACCGAGCGCAGCCGCTGGCAGGTGGTCAGGACGTCTCCGGGCCGGACCGGCTCGTGGAACACCGTGGTGAACTCCGCGATGATCGCCTCGGGCAGGTCCAGCCGCTTCTTGAGGTCGAAGTGGACTTGGAGCGGCAGCTTCGGCTCGTCCTGCCCGGGCGTCCAGTGGTGCGGACGGAACCACGTCGACAGCATCGACGGCGGCGCGATCGGCCCGCCGGTGATCTCCGCGGCGGCGGTCTCGTCCCAGAACAGCGGATTGCCGTTCTCGACCGAGGCGCACGAGGTCCAGACGTAGCCGCGCTCCACGGGGAAGTCGGCGGCCTCCTCGTAGCAGGTGCGGTCGATCAGCGCCGTGACGTCGGCGGGCAGGTCGTCGGTCATGCCACGGTGCCTTCCTCCAGCAGTTCCTTGATCTCGGCCTCGGTGAATCCGGCTTCCAGCAGCAGTTGCGCGCTGTGGGTACCCGAAGGGAGCTGATAGGGCTGGTCGGAGCGGAGCATCCCGGCCAGCAGCGGCGCGCTCTGGCGCAGCTCGCCGTGCTCCGGATGCTGCGCCGCCACGAACGCATCGCGGGAGCGGTATTGAGCGTCCTCCGTCAGCTCGGCGACGCTGAGAACCGGCGCGACGCAGGTGTCCGCGCCGGACAGGATCGCGACCCACGCGTCGCGGTCCTTGGCAGCCAGAGAAGTCGCGATGTCCGCGCGGATCTGGTCCTGCACAACGTCATCGGTCTGATGCCCGGCCCACTTCTCCAGCCCGAGCAGCCGGCAGAAGTTCGCCCAGAACCTCGGCTCGATCGCCGCGACGGCGAGCCACCGGCCGTCGCCGGCCGCATAGGTGCCATAGCAGGCATAGCGACCGGAGGTCATCGAGTGCTGATATCCGGGCTCGCTGCCGGTAGCCAGATACTCGTCGACCGCCAGCGACATCAGCGACAGCACGCCGTCGGCAACCGAGACGTCAAGATACGCGCCCTCACCCTTCACCAGCGCGGCGAGGATCGCGATGACCGCGTGCATACCGCCGCCGGCACTGTCGGCCAGAGTCGCGCCGGGCAGCGCGGGATTGCCCCGCACGCCGGGCTCGCCGACAGCCAGATAACCGCCGACCGCGAGGTAATCCAGGTCGTGCCCAGCCCACTGCGCATGCGGACCAGACTGGCCGAACCCGGTCGTGGAGCAGTAGACGATCTTCGCATTGCGACCGCGCACCGCCTCATACCCGACCCCGAGGCGGTCGGTCACGCCAGGACGGAAGGACTCGATCACCACATCGGCGCGCTCAGCCATGCGCAGGAAGGCCTCCCGCCCCCGCTCGGCCTTCAGATCCAACAGGATCCGGCGCATGCCGCGATGCCCGCTGTAGGCGTGGAAGACCGGCGTGATCTGAATTGGTTCTTTGCCCCGAGAGGGCACGGCGCCGACGTTCACGACCGCGGCGCCGTAATCAGCCAGCCAACGCCCGGCGCGAGCCGCGGGACCCACGCTGGCGAGGTTGAGGACTTTGATGCCTGCGAGCAGGGGAGCTGCCGCGCCGCTGACTGCCGCGCCGTCGCCGACTGCCGCGCCGCTGACCGCCGAGCCGCTGACTGCTGCGCTGCCGACTGCCGCCGCTCCGCCGACTGCCCCGCTGCCGATCGCCGAGTCCCTGCCGATCGCCGCTCCGCCGACTGCCCCGCCGCCGATCGCCGTGCCGCTGCCGACTGCCGCCCGGCCGTCGACTGCCGCGCCGCGAGTTTCCCGACCGCCGCGCGGTTCTGTCGCGTCCGCCATCTCAGAAGTTCTTCGGCAGGCCCAGGCGCCGGCGCGCGATGATGTTCTTCTGCACCTCTGATGTTCCGCCGCCGATGGTGTCGAGGACCGTGTAGCGGTACGTCGACTCGGCGCGGCCGGCCATCGGTGCCTCCTCGGTGCCTACGCGGAGCTGGGAGCCCGGGGCGGCCAGGTCCATGGCGGCGTTGGCGACGCGTTGGGACAGCTCGGTGGCGTAGAGCTTGTACTCGCTGGCTTCGGTGGTCGGCGGTGGACCTGACTTCATTGAGGCCGCGACGACGCGCAGGCCCAGCAGGCGTGCCACCTCCGCCTCGGTGGCCAGGCGGGCGACGCGGCGGCGGGTGACCGGGTCCTGGCGGACTGGCTCGTCGTCGACCTCGGCGTTGCGCAGCCAGTTCACGAGCAGCTCGAAGCGCGCGGCGATCGGGGAGTAGGTGAACATGGTGAAGCGCTCGAGGTCCAGTGCCTCGGAGATGTACTGGAAGCCCTTGTTCAGCTCGCCGACGCGGTGGTCGTCGGGGACGAAGACGGCGTCGAAGAAGACTGAGTTGGTGCGCTCCTCGCCCATGGTCCAGATGCCCTGGACGGTGATGCCGGGGTGGTCCAGCGGGACCAGGAACAGCGTGATGCCGAAGTGCTTGCGCGCGGCGGGGTCGGTGCGGGCGCCGACCCAGTACCACTCGGCGAAGTGCGCCGAGGTGGTCCAGGTCTTCTGGCCGTCGAGCACCCAGCCCTCGACGCCGTCGCGGGTGGTGCGCACGGCCCTGAGCTTCATCGAGGCGGCGTCCGAGCCGGAGTCCGGTTCGCTGTAGCCGACCGCGAACTCCACCTCGTTGCGCAGGATCTTCGGGAGGAACTTCTGCTTCAGGAACGGCGAGCCGTGCGCCAGGATCGTCTTGCCGATGATGCCAACGCCCTTGCCGATCTGCGGGGCGCCGCGCCGGGCCAGCGCCTCGTTCAGCAGGTACTCGTAGACCCCGTCGCCCTCGGCGCCGCCCCACTCCTTGGGCCAGGTGATGCCGAGCCAGCCGCGCTCGCTCATCTTCTTCATGAACGCCCGGCGCGCCGGGGTGTCGACGATCTGCGCCATGTTCTCCCGGGTCACGTCGAAGACGCTGGTGTCCCCGGGGACCTGTTCGGTGTCGAGGAAGGTTTCGACGTCGGCGGCGAAGGCCCGCAGCTCGGGCGTGAAGTCGAAGTCCATAGTGCGGTGAACATATATCTGACGGCGTGTCAGATCAATACTCGCAGGCTTCGCGCGTATCCTGCCCAGGTGGCAGACAGCGCGTGGCGGTTCAGCGTCCTCGGCCCGGTCCGCGGCTGGGGTCCGCACGGCGAACTCGACCTCGGCTCGCCCCAGCAGCGCGAACTCCTGGCCCTGCTGGCGCTGCGCCCCGGCCGCGCCGCGATGGCCGAGGAGCTGATCGACGCGCTGTGGGGCGGGGACGCCCCGAAAGGCGCGCTGAGCACCATCCGGACCTACGCCTCGCGGCTGCGGCGCGCGCTGGGCGGGATGGACGGAACAGGCGGGACGGGCGGGACGGGCGGGATGAACGCCAAGACCGGTCACACAGGTCGGTTCGGGCAAGCAGATCAGGCGAGCCAGGCCGGTCACGCGGCGCCGTCCGAGTACGCCGATCACGCCGACCACGCCAAGCGCCCCGGACAAGCGACGCACGCCGTCCAGCCCAGCCAGGGACCCCACGCCGGCCACGCGCACCACGCCGGCGCCGACAGCCCGATCAGCTCGGTGGCCGGCGGCTACGCGCTGACCGTCGACCCCTCGGCGGTGGACGCGCTCGCCTTCGAGGCCGGACAGGCGGTCGCGGCGGGTCTGCGCGCCACCGGCGACCTGGTCGGGGCGGCGCGCCGGCTGCACGAGGCGCTCGCGCTGTGGCAGGGCGAGCCGCTGGCCGGGCTGACCGGGCCGTTCGCGGTCGCGCAGCGTGCGCAGTGGACCGAGCGCCGGCTGGGCGCGCTGGAAGCCCGGATCGCCTTGGACCTGGAGGTCGGCCGGTACAACGCGGTGACCGCCGAGCTCGCCGCGCTGGCGACGGAGTTCCCGCTCCGGGAACGTTTTCGAGAGCTGCAGATGCTCGCGCTGGCCCGCAGCGGCCGCAAAGCCGAGGCGCTGGCGGTCTACGACCAGACGCGGCGCACGCTCGCCGAGGAGCTGGGCGTCGATCCCGGACCGGATCTGCGGGCCCTGTATCGGCAGGTCGCGGCCGGTTCCTCGGACGGCGGCAGCCGGGTGGACGGAGCGGTTCCCAGAGCTCTGAGGAAACCGTCCGGCCCACTGGCCGAGGGACAGACCGGCCCTTCCGCGAAGCCCGTCCCCAGGCCGGTTTCGCAGACCTCTGTCACTCTGCCCGGTCCGGCGCAACTCCCGGCGGACGTCGCCGACTTCACCGGACGCGCCGTCTGGTCCCGGCAGCTGCTCGACCTGATGCAGCCCGGCGAGGCGATGCCGCTGGCGGTGCTGTCCGGTATCGGCGGCGCGGGCAAGTCCACGCTCGCCGTCCACACCGCGCACCTGGCTGCCGCCAAGTTCCCCGACGGCCAGCTGTTCGCCGCCCTGCGCGGGACCGACCGCGAACCGGCCGATCCCGGCGGTGTGCTCGGCGGCTTTCTCAGGGCTCTGGGGACCGATCCGGGCGCCGTGCCGGACACGGTGCGGGAACGTTCCGAGCTGTTCCGCAGCACCCTGGCCGGACGCCGGGTGCTGATCGTGCTCGACGACGTGCGCGACGCCGAGCAGATCCGTCCGCTGCTGCCCGGCACGCCTGGCTGCGCCGTGCTGGCGACCAGCCGCTCCCGCCTGACCGGCGTCCCCGGCGCGCGGCTGCTGGAACTCGGCGCCTTCCACCCCGATGAGGCGCTCGCGCTGTTCCGCGCCGTCGCCGGTCCGGACCGGGTGACCGGCTCCGAGCCGGCGGTGCGGCGCGCGGTCGCGGTGTGCGGCCACCTGCCGCTGGCGGTGCGCATTCTGGCCTCGCGCCTGGCCGCCCGGCCGCACTGGACCGCCGAGACGCTGGCCGGCCGGCTGTGCGACGAGGCTCGGCGGCTGGACGAGCTGCGCGCCGGGGATCTGGCCGTGGAGGCGACGTTCCGGCTCGGCTACGAGCATCTGCGCCCAGATCAGGCGCACGCCTTCCGGCTGCTGGCCGTGCCCGACGGCCCGGACATCGGCGTCGAGGCGGTCGCGGCGCTGTTGTGCTGTCCGCAGCAGGAGGCTGAGGACCTCGCCGAGGAACTGGTCGATCTGTGTCTGGTCGAGTCGCCGAGCCCGGGACGCTACCGGCTGCATTCGCTCCTGCGGATGTTCGCGCGGCGGTTGGCGGCCGACATCGACGGTCCCGGTGCGCCGCGCGCGGCACTGGACCGCTTAATCCAGCACTACCTGGGGTACTGCGCCGCCGCGGCGACCCGGGTGAACCGGTGCGCGGCCAACCTCGTCGGGCTGATAGCCGAGCCGGAGACGGTCGACGTCCCGGACGATCCCGGGGAGTGCATGGCGTGGGGCGAGCGTGAGCGGGAGGCGGTGTGTGCGGCGGCTGCGCAGGCGCTGCTGAGCCGCGATTCCGGCGGCTCCGCGGTCGTCGATGCCTGCGCCGATCTCCTGTACTGGCTGGGCATCTTGTGCCAGTCCGGACCCGGTGACGAGGATCTGGCACGGCTGGCGGCCGTCGTCATCGACGAGGCCGACCGGGACGACAACCGCCGCGCGGAGGTCATCGCACGATCGCAGCTCGCGTATTCGCTGTCGCAGTCCTGGTACTTGGCGGAGGCGGATGTCCAGGCGGCTGCGGCGGTTTCGGTGGCGCGCGGTCTCCCCGAGCCCGGCTACCTGCTGGAAGCGTTGTCGGTGCTGTCCGCGAACCACTGGCGCGCCGGACGCGACGAGGAGTCCATGCGCGCCGCCTCCGAGGCGCTGCGTCTGCTGGAGGAGACCGGCGCCGGCTGGGAGCAGCTGTCGGAGGCGCAGCTCAATCTGGCGCAGAGCCTGTGCCGCGTCCAGCAGCCCCAGGAGGCGCGGGAACTGGCCGAGCGGGGTCTGGCCCTGCGGCGGGCCCACGGGGACGCCAGCGCCCTGGCGTACGGCCTGCACGCCACCGGCATGGTGCTGCGCGAGGCCGGCTTCCCCGACCGCGCCGCCGCCTGCCACCGCGAGGCCTCGGACATCCACTGCGGCATCGGGCAGCTCCGGCGGCTGGGCTGGTCGCATCTGCGGCTCGGCGAGGCCCTGTTCGACCAGGGCGTGCACGACGAGGCGCTGGAGGCCGCCGGGCACGCCGCCGAGACGCTCACCGAACTCGGCGACCGTCCCGGGCTGGGATTGGCGCTGGTGCTGATCGGCCGGATCCACGAGCGGCTCGGGGATCCGGCCGGGGCGCGGGCGGCGTGGCAGGATGCTTATACGGTGTTCGACGGGACGTCGTCGCCGGTGACGGTCGAGCTGCGCAAGCTGCTCGGGCTCGACGCCGGTCCCGGCGGGGTGGTGGGTGTGGTGGATGGTGCGGTGGATGCTGCGGTGGGCGGCGCGGCCGAGCCCGAACCGGGCGGCGCGCGCCCGGCCGAGCAGTGGCCGCCGTGGATGCCGCGGCATCCGGTACCGCCGCGTGGTTAGCGGTCGGCTTACTTGTCCTGCGTCTCGGCTAGCGTGTCAGCCAATGTGTCAGCCAGTGCCGTGACCACGTCGCGCGACACGTCCAACGCCCCGAGCCCGTCGTCGAGCTGCGCCACCGAGCTCACGCCGAGCACCGGCACGATCGCCGGCTCGTCCTTGAGCAGCCACGCCAGCGCCAGCTGCGTCCGCGTCACCCCGGCCTGGTCGGCGGCGTGCCACAGAGCCTTGACGCGCAGCTCGTTCTCCGGGCTCTGATACTGCGCCGGCAGCGGACGGTCCTCGCGGACCAGCGCGCCCTCCAGCAGCGAGGCGTACGCCATCATCGACACCTCGCCGGAGCGCACTATCCCCAGCAGCTCGTCGTCGGCGGGCTCCTGCGGCGAGGTGAAGCTGGCGCCGGGCAGCGCGCGCAGGTAGCCGTGGCGCTGCTGGACCGCCGTGTAGCCCGGGACGCCCAGCTGCCCGGCTGCGGCGCGCGCCCTCTTCACACGCGTCGTCGGGTGGTTCGAGACGCCGGCGACGGCCACCGTGCCCTGCGCGATCAGCTCGGCGTACGCGGCGGCCGTCTCCTCGAACGTCACGGACTGGTCCTCGATGTGGGAGAACAGCACCTCGAGGTGATCGGTGCCGAGCCGCGCCTGGCTGCCCTTCACCGCCGCCCGGATCGCCGGCGCCGAAAGCCCTTCGGCGTTGCGCGGCCAGACGGTCCCGAACTCCGGGTTCGGCTGCGCGCCGAGCTTGGTCGAGATCACCATCTCCTCGCGGCAGCCGCGCGCCGCCAGCCACCGGCCCACCAGCTCCTCGCTCTCGTGCCCGGTGGCACCTTCGACCCAGAAGGCATAGCAGTCCGCGGTGTCCAGGAAGGTCCCGCCCGCTTCGCGGAAGCGGTCCAGGATCGCGAACGAGGTCGTCTCGTCGATTTTCGTGCCGAACATCATCGTGCCCAGCGCCAGCGTGCTCACCCGCGGTCCGTTCGAACCGCCGAAGATCGTGTACTCCATGCGCTCCATCCTGGAATCTCGAGCGCGCTCCAGGTCAAGCCCTCTTACGATGGGGCGTTATGACGATCGACAATTACTCCCCGGCGCAAACGGTCGAAATGTCTGGCTTTTCGCTCGATACGCTGCGCTACTACGAGAAGATCGGCCTCATCGAGCCCGTCCGGCGGGCCGCAGGCGGCCACCGCCGCTACACCGACGACGATCTGGGCTGGCTCGACATGCTCCGCTGCCTGCGGGGCACCGGCATGCCCATCGCGCAGATGCAGACCTTCGCCGAGCTGGTCCGCGACGGCGACGGCACGGTCACCGACCGCCTGGCGCTGCTGGAGGAGCACGACGCCAACGTCGAGGCGGAGATGGAGCGGCTGATCGAACTGCGGCGGAAGATCCAGGAGAAGATCGCCTACTACCGGTCATATCTGGCGGAGATGCCGGTGGAGTGCGTGCGGGAGTAGGCGGCGGCGCGTTGTTTGGGCGGATTCAGCCTTGACGGGTTCCCAGAATCGATACAAAGCCCACCATTTCGCCCGGATATCCGCCGAGATTGTGCGTCAGCGCCAGCTCCCGCTGCCCGAACGTGCTGATCCGCCGCTGCTCCGGCGCCTCGCCGCGCAGCTGGAGCCAGGCTTCGTACATCATGCGCAGCCCGGAGGCGCCGACCGGGTGGCCGAACGACTTCAGCCCGCCGTCGGGGTTGACCGGCAGGTCGCCGTCGAGGTCGAACGCCCCGGCCAGCACCTCCTGCCAGGCCTTGCCGCGTTCGCAGAAGCCCAGGTCCTCCATCAGGACCAGCTCGGTGGGGGTGAAGCAGTCGTGGACCTCGGCCATCGCCAGCTCGCGGCGCGGGTCGGCGACGCCGGCCTGGCGGTAGGCGTCCTCGGCGGCGGCGACGATCTCGGGGAAGGTCGTGTAGTCGTAGCCGGGGTCGCCCAGGGGCAGGCCGTTGCCCGCGACCAGTGACAGGGCTTTGATGTAGAGCGGTTTGTCGGTGTAGCGCAGGGCGTCCTCGGCGCGGACGACGATCGCCGCCGCCGCTCCGTCGGCGACTCCGGCGCAGTCGAACACGGACAGCTCTCCGGCGACGCGCGGCATGGCGAGCAGCTGCTCGACCGGCCATTCCTTGCGGAACTGCGCCTTGGGGTTGCGCGCGCCGTTGGCGTGGTTCTTGGCGGCGATGCGGGCCAGGACCTCGCGCATCTCCTGCGGGGCGACGCCGTACTTGGCGCCGTAGGCGGGGACGACCATCGAGAACATCGCGGCTGCGGTGACGGTGCGGGCGGTGCCGTCACCGGGGATGGGGAAGGCGTTCAGGCCCTGGTAGCCGGAGTCTTTGACCTTCTCGACGCCGACCGCCATCGCCACGTCATAGGCGCCTGAGGCGACGGCGTAGGCGGCCTGCCGCAGGGCTTCGGAGCCGGTCGCGCAGTAGTTCTCGACGCGGGTGACCGGCTTGCCCTCCAGCTCCAGGGGACGCGCCAGGGTGATGCCGCTCATGCCGGACTGCGCGGTCCCGAGCCAGTAGGCGTCGATCTCCTCCTTGGCCAGACCGGCGCCAGCGAAGGCTTCGGCGGTCGCGGACAGCAGGAGCTCGTCGGCGCCGCTGTCCCAATGCTCTGTGAAGCGGGTGCAGCCCATCGCGACGATCGCGACGCGGTCCTTGATGCCGTGCGAGGCCATCAGCGGGTCTCCTGCTCGGAGTGGACGGGGTGGACGGGGTGGGAGTGGCCGGCGCGGCGGACCGGGCGCGCTTTCCAGAAGTAGTTGTGGATGCCGTCGGCGCTGCTCAGGCGGCGGAAGGTGGCCTCCACGCGCAGGCCGATCGCGACCTCGTCGGCGTCGACGTCGGTCAGCTCGATCGGCAGGCGTCCGCCGCCGTCGAAGTCGACGACCGCGAACACGACCGGCGGGCTGGGGGAGGAGGCGAGGCGGTCGACGGTGAAGGTGACGATGGTGCCCTCGGCGTCCGCGGCGGGGTGCGGGGCGTGGTCGAAGGGGGAGGGCGGCAGGTGCACGGCGCCGCCGTCGGCGTTCTGAGAACCGACGAACGCGAACTTCCAGTCGGCGGCCCGGGCGGCGGCCGAGGCGGAGGTGCGCGCGGGCTCGGGGCGCCGGGGCGGCTCGACCGGGAGGAAACCGCGCCAGGCGAGGTAGCGGCCGTAGGGGACGGCGCCGGACTGGGCGATCTGGTCGGCGACGGGGCGCGCGGGGCGGTAGGCGGCGAGGGCTTCGGTGGTGCGCCACAGGAAGGCGTCGGCGCCGTCGGCGAGGACGAGCAGGGCGATGGTCTGGCCGGGGCGGGCGGCTTCGAGGGCTGAGGCCAAGAGGAGGGCGGGGTGGGCCGCACCGGTGGTGCCGATGGTCTTGGCGAACGGGTCGTGGTGGCGTGCGGCGGGGACGCCGGTCTTCTTCAGGGCCGACTTCGCGGCGCGTTCGTGGGTGGCGGCGATCACGAGGAGGTCGATGCCGTCGGGGGTGATGTTCGCCGTCGCCAGGAGGGCGTTCCAGGCTTCGGCGGCGAGGGTGGTGTAGCGGGTCTCGCCGAAGCGGTCTTCCCACGTCTTCGAGGTCTGATCGCCGGGGGCGCGCCAGCGGTCGAGGAACTCCTCGGTGGTGGCGGTGTGGGCGAGGAGGTGGGCTAGGACGGGGTGGTTTGGGGTCTCTACTTCATCGCTATCGCTATCGCCGATGAGTAGTGCTACTGCTGCATCCCCTCCGGCGGCTTCATCGGCGCTGCCCGGGCGGCCGGTGCGGAGGTCGGAGGCGACGACGAGGTGGGTTCCCTCGGCCGCGGTCAGGGCGGCGTCGAGGGCGGCTACGGCGGAGCGTACGGCTCCGGTGGCGTCGTAGGCGGCGGTGGTGCGGGGGAGGCGGAGGGCGGCGTGCAGGGCGGTGGCGTTGGTGCGGTCCTGGTAGGCGGGGGCGGTGGTGCTGAACCACAGGGTTCTGATGCTCTCGGCGGTGTCGCCGCCTGGTCCCGCCGGGTGCAGGGCGGCGCGGGCGGCGGCGACGCCCATGGTCGTGGTGTCCTCGTCGTAGGAGGCCACGGCGCGGGTACCGGTTCCGCCGCCGGTGCCCGCCACGGCGGCGATGCCGGTGCGGTCCAGGCGGCGGTACGGCAGGTGGACGCCCCACCCCAGGATTCCTCGCATGGCGGCATCGTAGCGGAAATCTGATGGGGCGTCAGATAGATGGTTCGGGCTGCTGGATCAGGGCACTTCCCCGGCCAACTCCTCCAGCCCGAGCCGAATGAGCTCCCCGGACACGTCCCGTTCCAGATCGCGATGACAAGCGCAGCGTCGCAGCGGCACGTTCAGCGCCATACAGATCGCCGCACCGTAGAGCCGCACGGTCCGGGCCTGGTTCGGCGACGTCGCCCCGGCCGGATGCGAGATGGCATCAGCCACCTGATCAGCCAATATCTCGCGCTCCCGCGCCACCCCGAGCCAGCGCATCCCGGCACCCGCCGTCGAGCGCACCGCCGTCCCCGCCGACGGTGCGAGGCCGTCCACGGCGCGCGCGATACGAGCCAGCGCCGTACAGTGCGCCGGACCCCACTCGGTATAGCAGCGCTGCCACAGCTCGGGCCCGAGCACGGTCGACAACACCGTCCGCAACGGCGGCTTCGGCGCCGGCACGAACCCCGGCGCGACGAAGGCCGGCACAGCGATGTCATCAGTGATCGGCGGATGCGGGTCGATGAGCGTCGGCGGATCGGGATCAGGCACTGGCACAGACACAGGCGCTGGCCGCGGCCGCGGCTTCTTCTCCGCCACGGTCGCACCCGCAGCCCCACCGAGATCAGCCCGCAAAAAGTCAGGAACCACAAGATCATCCGGATCAATCGGCGGCATCCGATCAACCAGCGTAGGCGGATCCGGATCAGCCCTGACCGGCATATCCAACACCGGATTCAGCACAACACTCCGCATAGGCGCAATCCGCGGCGGCTTCCGCGGCACCTCACCATCCGAAGGCTCAAACTCAATCCGCGGCACCGGCGGCGTCGAACCCTCATCCCGCACACCCCGAGCCCCAATCCAATCCGGATCCAGCGCCCGCTCCTTCCGCAACAAAGGCCACTGCTCACCACCCCGCACCCCCGCACCCTCCCCAACCCCATTCCGCCCCACCCGCGCACGATCACCGCGCGGCGTACGACGCGGCAGTGCCGGCTTGTCCTCCGCCGCCGCCTCAAGCCCCTGACCAAGCCCGCCCACAAAATCGCCCGCGCGCCCAGGCCCTGACTCGCGCTCGATCTGGGCCCACTCGTGCTCGTGCTCCGGCTCAGGCTCCTGATCAGGCCTGCCCATCGGCTCGCCCGCGCGCTCAGGTGCTGGCTCACGCTCGCGCTCTGCCTCGACATGGGCCCGCTCATGCTTGCGCTTCGGCGTCGGCTCAGGCCTGCCCATCGGCTCGCCCGCACGCTCAGGTGCTGGCTCACGCTCACGCTCTGCCTCGACATGGGTCCGCTCATGCTCGTGCTCCGGCGCCCGACGATGTTCCGGCTGGCGCACAGAATCGCCCTCGGGCTCCCGCGCTGGCATGGCCTCGCGCCCGGTGTGCGCCGGCTCGCGCCAGGTCGGCGCTTGCTTGACCTGGATGTGCTTGGCCTCGGGCTGCGGCTGCTCAGAGTCGCCTTGCGCCAGCTCGGCCTCGCGCACCGGCTCATGCTCTGGTCTGCGCACTGGCTCTGGTGCGAGATTGTGCCTTGGCTCGGGTCCGCGCACTGACTCCGGCGCCAGCTTGCCGCTTGGCTCGGGCTCACCCGCAGGCTCCGGCGCCAGCCTGCCCCTCGGCTCGGATTCGAGCGCTGGTTCCGCTACCAGATTGGCCTTCGGCTCGGGCTCGCGTGTTGGTTCCCGTGCCGGGTCGCGGTTCGGCTCGGACTCACCCGCATCGTCCACGTCAGCCCGCTCCTCACCGCCTGGCCGCCCCCGCTGGCTCCGCTCCTGGTCCAGATGCGATTGCAACGCGCTTGGCGTCCTTGCCTCGTCGCCGCTCTTCGCGGTCAGGCTTCCCGCATCGGTGGTGTCCGACTCGTGCTTGGTGGGCTGCGTCACTCGATCGCGTGGGTCGGTGGTGCGGGTGGTGGCCCAGGCGGTGGTGGGGCCGGTGAGGGCGGGGTCGGCTAGGTAGATGGTGCGCATTGCGTGGCGTGGGGGGTGGAGGGCGGTGCCGCCTAGGTTGCGGTGCTGGGGGCAGCGGATGCCGAGTTCGCGGACGCGGCGTTGGCAGGGGCTGCCGTCGCGGGTCGGCGCGCCGCAGTGAAATGCCATGGAGGCATGTTCTCGATTTCGGCTCGGGTCTGTCATGCGGTTCGTACCAGATCGTTAGGACGGGAATCTCGGGGTGGGTGGTTTGTGGCGGGGCGGGTGCTTACGCGGGGCATACTCGGGTGTTGCGATGGTGGGTGCGGCGCTCGCCATCACCGTGTGTCAGTGCTCCCCAGTATCGCCGCGGTCATCTGCCCCATGTCGCTGAAGTGGACGGCCGCGCCGCCGGTGACCGCGGTGATCTTGTTGAGCAGGGTCAGGTCGACGTCTGTGCCGAGTGCGACCACGAAGACGCGGATCGGGCGGGCCGGGTCGACCGCCGCTTGTAGCTTCGCGATCAGCTGGTCGGAGGTCATGCTGTTCAGGTCGTCGTCCTTGCCGTCGGTGAACACCGCGACCGTGTTCGTCCGCGTCGGGTCCCAGCCCTTCTGCACGTTCTGATACGCCGCCAGCAGCACGTCATACAGCCCGTTGCGCGACCCCGCCTTGTCCGCCAGCGCCCCGTACGCCGCGATCATCCGCTGCCCGTGCGTCCCGCCGCCCGGCTCGGCCGCGCCCAACTCGGCGATCGGCAGGACCTGGTCGATCACCGTCGAGCCCGCCGCATCATGCGTCGTGGTGAACGTCCACAATCCCATCGCCGCATGGCTCCCGAACAGCGCCATCGCCTTCTCGCTCGCCGCCGCCGTCAGCTGCAGCCGTGTCTGCCCGGTCCCCGGCACCGCCTGCGCCATTGACCCCGACACGTCCACCACCGCCAGCATCCGCAGCTGCTTCGTCAGCGACGCCCACAGGGTCAGCGCCTGCCCCGCCGCCCCATAATCGGCACGCTTCGCCGCCGCCAGCTGGTCGCCCCGCAGCTCCGGATCAGCGGCGAGCACTGGCGACGGGCCGCCGTCCGGCGACCGGAAACCCTTCTGTCGCAACGCGTCCTGCGCACCGGTCTGCAGGTATGTCAGCAGCCTGTTAGCCGCTACGGCGTGCGCGTTGTCCGCCCCGTTGAGCACCACCATCGGGTAGTCCAGCGACGCCGAACCGTCCGACGGATACAACGCCGCCAACGGCGCGCCGGGCTTGCCGTGGTTGTAGGTGAAGATCTGCTGCTCAGAGGCCGGAAATACCTTGCCCGCCAACTGCACCGGCGACGGCGCGACGTTGTCCGCCATCCCCTTCACGAAGCCGGTGATCCCGACCTTCACCTGCGGATCGTTCACCGCCTGCGCCAACATCGCGTTCAGCACGATCAGCGCCGACAGCCCCGCGCCGTCGTGCGTCGGATCCGCGATCGCCACAACAGGACCGGAAGGACCAGAGGAACCGGAAGACCCGGAAGCAGCACCCTGAGACCGCGCCAACGCCATCATCACCAACTCCTCCCAGCTGAACGCCCCCTGCCCGCCCAGCAACCCCGCCACCGCCTTCGGCGCCGCCACCACCGTCGGCGAGTCAGCCACCGAATTCCCGTTCTGCGGCAGCAGCGCCTGCCCCGCCCCGGTCGCCCGCGCCAGTTCCAGCCACAGTGACGTCTCCGGGATCCACACGTCCGGACGCCCGCGCACCCCGGCCGGCGCCGCGCCGCTCCCGGCCAGGAACCGGGCCGTGTCCGCCGAATCCGCCGCCGTCATCACCACCCGCACGCACGGCACCGGCTGCGCCGCCAGCACCGGCGTCAGCACGCTCGCCAGCTCCGGCGCGACCGCCGCGGTGACCGTCGTGGGTCCCGCAGGACACGAAACCGGCGCGGCGGCCGCAGCTGAGCCCACGCCCGCATGCCGGTGCCCCGCCGCGTACCAGGCCGCCCCACCCCCGGAGGCGCCCAGCACCAGCACCACGACCAACGTGATCGGCAGCGACAGCCGGGCGTTGCGCGGCGGGGAGGAGCGATGGAGGTGCCCGTGTGCCATCGCGCGGTTCCTTCCGTGTGACTGTGACCCGCGACACTCTCGGAACGCGCGCAGGCTAGTAGCTCAGGGTTCGGATTTCCAGACACCCGCGCCGCCGGCGGCCGCCGCGCTCCCGCGTGTCGGCGCAGGTCGCGGCGGTTTGTCCAGGAAGATTGCGCTATGCGGTTCGACGATGACGCCCAGCTGGACTCCGACCAGGTTCGCGACGAGCGCGGCTCCGGGCCCGCGCGCGGCGGCCTCGGCGGCGGTTTCGGAGGCGGCTTCGGCCTGCCCGGCGGCCGAGGCGGGCTCATCGGCCTGATCCTGACCCTCATCGCCGCGGCGGTCGGCGTCCCGCTGGCCCTCACGGAGGGCTCCGGGACGTCCTCGAGCTCCCTGTCCTCCTCCGGCAGCGGAAACGTCACCGGCACCGTCGGCACCGGCTCGCTGGCCGCCAAGTGCCGCACCGGCGCCGACGCCAACGCCAGCGACGACTGCCGCGTGGTGGCCGTGGTGAACTCCGTACAGAACTACTGGACCGGCTTCTTCGCCCGCAACAACCAGAAGTACCCGCCGGCCCAGACCGTCATCTTCAGCGGCTCCACCCGCACCGGCTGCGGCAGCGCCACCTCCGCCGTCGGGCCCTTCTACTGCCCCTCGGACCGCACCGTCTACCTGGACCTGGGCTTCTGGCAGGAGCTCAAAACCAAGTTCGGCGCGCGCGGCGGACCGTTCGCGCAGGCCTACGTCCTGGCCCACGAGTACGGCCACCACGTCCAAAACCTCACCGGAGCCCTGCGCAACAGCCAGTCCTCGCAGCAAGGCGCGAACAGCGGCGCGGTGCGCGTCGAACTCCAAGCGGACTGTTACGCCGGGCTGTGGGCGCACTACGCGACGACGACGAAGGACGCGAATGGCAGAGTCCTGATCAAAGATCTCACCAAACAGGACATCTCCGACGGATTGGACGCCGCGGCGGCCGTCGGCGACGACCGGATCCAGGCGGAATTCCACCAGCGCGTCACGCCCGAGACCTGGACGCACGGCTCAGCGGCGCAACGTCAGCGGTGGTTCCTCACCGGTTACCAAACGGGAAACTTCCAGTCCTGCGATACTTTCTCCGGCGCTCTGTGAACCTCCGTGCGATATTCCGCCGTTGTCCCGGAGTTACTCAAAGCATGGATGCGTCATGGGCCGCGAGCGGTGGCCGGCCGTTACCCCGGCGCGCCTTAATGCCGGTTCGGGCCAACGGATCTGACGCGATATCAGGGGCATGACGATGGGATTCGAGCCCTGTAATCCCCCTCGAATTACGCCCGTTTCACCCGGGTTCGCCACCGTATGTACACCGCTCCAGCTCACGAGAAGCGCCGATCCCCTCTCCTTGCCCCCGACTACGGGTGTACGCTGCGGATTCGTTCCACCAGTTGTATCCGCGGGACTCGTCCGCCAGGTGAGTTCCCGTATGTCTTGGGGGAGTTCGAGGCATGCCATAGGCCTCGGTCGAACTCGGACAAGTCCACCGACAGTACTCGAAGTCCAGAGGTGAACAGGCGTGGCTCTTCCGCCCCTCACTCCAGAACAGCGTGCGGCCGCACTTCAGAAGGCAGCCGAAGCGCGGCGTGAGCGCGCCGCTTTGAAGCTCCGTCTCAAGGCGGGCGGCGTAACGCTGTCCGATGTCGTGCGCGAAGGTCAGAAGAACGAGATCATCGGCAAGATGAAGGTCTCGGCTCTTCTGGAATCGATGCCCGGCATCGGAAAGGTCCGGGCCAAGCAGATCATGGAGCGTCTCGACATTTCCGAGACGCGCCGCATCCGCGGACTCGGCGCCAACCAGATCGCCTCTTTGGAGCGCGAATTCGGCGCGTGACGTCAGCCGAGCCCCGGCGCCTCAGTGAGACGGCGGGGTAAGGCGCGGAACAACCGTCGGAATCGCGGCCTTGCGGCCCGGTACGATCTTCTCCCATGAGCGATCGCGCCGGAACGGACGGCCACGGTTCCGACACCTCAGCCCCTGCCCCCGCACTGCTGACAGTGCTCTCGGGCCCGTCGGGCGTCGGCAAGACGACCCTTGCCAAGCATGTGCGCGAGGCCCACCCCCAGGTGTGGCTGTCGGTCTCGGCCACCACGCGAACCCCCCGCCCCGGCGAGGTGGACGGCGTGCACTACTTCTTCTACGACCGGCCCGCCTTCGAGGACCTGATCGCCGAGGGCGCTTTCCTGGAGCACGCCGAGTACGCCGGCAACCTGTACGGCACCCCGCGCCGGGCCGTCGAGCAGCGCCTGGAAGCCGGCCAGCCCGTGCTGCTGGAGATCGAGCTGCAGGGCGCGCGCCAGATCCGCGCCGCGATGCCCGCCGCCCGCCTGGTCTTCCTGGCTCCGCCCTCCTGGGAGGTGCTCGAGCAGCGGCTGCGCGGCCGCGGCACCGAGCCGGAGGCCGTGATCGCCGAACGCCTGGCCACCGGCCGGGTGGAACTGGCCGCCGAGAGCGAGTTCGACGTCACCATCGTCAACACCACGGTCGAGGCCGCCGCCGAGGAACTGGTCGAGCTGGTCACCGGTGCGGGGTCCAGGGCCTGATCACCGGCGGTGGGATCCCCGGATCGGCAGGTCCGGGGCGCGCGAGCTGGTAACCTTGTACGTCCGGGTCGTGCGGATCCGGAAACGATCTTGATCTCGACCGCTGTCTTTGCATGTCTGCGACAGGAGTTCCCACGCGTGTCCGCCACTGAGCCCGAAGGCATCATCAATCCGCCGATCGACGAGCTGCTCGACGCCGCCGGCTCCAAGTACAGCCTGGTGATCTACGCGGCCAAGCGCGCTCGGCAGATCAACGCCTACTACTCCCAGCTCTCCGAGGGCCTGCTGGAGTACGTCGGCCCGCTCGTGGACACCCACGTCCACGAGAAGCCGCTGTCGATCGCGCTGCGCGAGATCAACGCCGGTCTGCTGACCGCCGAGCCCATCGAGGCCGGCGCCCCGGGGTCCGTCATTCAGTAAGTGCGTGCTGATCCCATTAGGGTCGGTAGCGTGAGTGAAGAATCTACGATGCCGCTGCCCAACGTCGTTCTCGGCGTGGGCGGCGGCATCGCCGCGTACAAGGCCTGCGAGCTGCTGCGGCTGTTCACCGAGTCCGGGCACGGCGTCACCGTCGTCCCCACCGCCTCCGCGCTGCACTTCGTCGGCGAGCCGACGTGGGCCGCGCTGTCCGGGCGACCGGTGGCCACCGAGGTCTGGGAGCGCGTGCACGAGGTGCCGCACGTGCGCCTCGGGCGGCACGCCGACCTGGTCGTCGTCGCTCCGGCCACGGCCGACCTGCTGGCCAAGGCGGCGCACGGCCTGGCCGACGACCTGCTGACCAACACCCTGCTCACCGCGACGTGCCCGGTGGTGTTCGCCCCGGCGATGCACACCGAGATGTGGGAGAACGCCGCCACGCAGGAGAACGTCGCCACCCTGCGCCGCCGCGGTCTGTACGTCATCGAGCCCGCCGTCGGCCGGCTGACCGGCGCCGACACCGGCAAGGGCCGGCTGCCGGACCCCTCGGCGATCTTCGAGTACTGCCGGTCGCTGCTGGCGCGCGGGACCGCCGAGCCGGACCTGGCCGGGCTGCACGTGGTGGTCTCGGCCGGCGGCACGCGCGAGCCGATCGACCCGGTGCGCTTCATCGGCAACCGCTCCTCCGGCAAGCAGGGGTTCGCGCTGGCGGGCACGGCTGCCGCCCGGGGCGCGCGGGTGACGCTGGTCGCCGCCAACACCTCGCTGGCCGATCCGGCCGGGGTCGATGTGGTGCGGGTGTCGACGACCGCCGAACTGCGCACCGCGGTGCGCGCCGCCGCGCGGGACGCGGACGTGGTCGTGATGGCCGCCGCGGTGGCCGACTTCCGGCCTCGCGAGGCAGCCGAGGCCAAGATCAAGAAGGCCGACGACAATTCGGCTCCCGAGATCCGGCTGGTCCAGAATCCGCACGTGCTGCGTGAGCTGGGTCACTCCCGGTCGCGGCCGGGGCAGACGGTGGTCGGGTTCGCCGCCGAGACCGGTGACGCGCAGGGGACGTGGCTGGAGCACGGCCGCGCCAAACTCGCCAAGTACGGCGTCGACCTGCTGATCGTCAACGAGGTCGGGGTGGACCTGACCTTCGGCGCCGATCACAGCGCGGCGGTCGTGATCGGCGCGGACGGCTCGGAGGAGCCGGTGGCCGACGGTCCGAAGGAGCGGCTCGCGGATGTGATCTGGGACCGGGTACTTAAGGTGCGCACCCCCAACGACTAAGCTGGGGGTGCGGTCGTTTCGATCATCGCGTCGCGAACGCGCCTGACCGGGCGCGTTCGTGCCGTTCGGGGAGCGGGGCGTCGCGCCGACCTGTAGTCAGCAGCCGCTGCGAACCTAGGAGTACCCATGTCCGGTACCGTCCGCCGCCTGTTCACCTCCGAATCGGTGACCGAGGGGCACCCCGACAAGATCGCCGACCAGATCAGCGACGCGATCCTCGACTCCCTGCTCAAGGACGACCCGAAGTCCCGGGTCGCCGTCGAGACCCTGCTCACCACCGGCCAGGTGCACATCGCCGGCGAGGTCACCACGACCGCGTACGCCGACATCCCGCGGCTGGTCCGCGACACGATCTTGAACATCGGCTACGACTCGTCCAAGAAGGGCTTCGACGGCGAGTCCTGCGGCGTGTCGGTGTCCATCGGCTCGCAGTCCCCGGACATCGCCCAGGGTGTGGACACCGCTTACGAGTCCCGCGTGGAAGGCGACACTGACGAGCTGGACCGCCAGGGCGCCGGCGACCAGGGCCTGATGTTCGGCTACGCCTGCACCGACACCCCGGAGCTGATGCCGCTGCCGATCGCGCTGGCGCACCGCCTGTCGCACCGGCTGGCCACGGTCCGCAAGGACGGCACCGTCCCCTACCTGCGCCCCGACGGCAAGACCCAGGTCACCATCGAGTACGACGGCCACAAGGCGGTCCGTCTGGACACCGTGGTCCTGTCCACCCAGCACGCCTCGGACATCGACCTGGACAACCTGCTCACGCCGGACATCCGCGAGCAGGTCGTGATGCCGGAGATCGACGCGCTGGAGCTGGACACCTCCGACTTCCGGCTGCTGGTGAACCCGACCGGCCGCTTCGAGATCGGCGGCCCGATGGGCGACGCCGGCCTGACCGGCCGCAAGATCATCGTGGACACCTACGGCGGCATGGCCCGGCACGGCGGCGGCGCCTTCTCGGGCAAGGACCCGTCGAAGGTGGACCGCTCGGCCGCGTACGCGATGCGCTGGGTGGCCAAGAACGTGGTCGCCGCGGGTCTGGCAGAGCGCTGCGAGGTGCAGGTCGCCTACGCCATCGGCAAGGCCGAGCCGGTGGGCCTGTTCGTGGAGACCTTCGGGACCGGCCTGGTGGAGGACGTGAAGATCCAGGAGGCGCTGCTGCAGGTCTTCGACCTCCGCCCGGCGGCCATCATCCGCGACCTGGACCTGCTGCGCCCGATCTACCAGCAGACCGCCGCCTACGGCCACTTCGGCCGCGACCTGCCGGACTTCACCTGGGAGCGCACCGACCGCGCCGAGGCGCTGAAGAAGGCCATCGGCTGACCGGCCGGCGAACGCACCGGCTGTCGAGCCCCGGCTCCCCTGAGAAGGGGAGCCGGGGCTTTTCCGTGGCGTGGGACGGGTTTTCGGCATCCGGTACCGATCAGTACCGTGTGATGTCAATGGATTGCGGTCAGAACGGTACCGACCGGTTCCATTCCACACGTCGGCGGTGGCGCCCTCGCGGAACAGGTCGGTACCATTTCGGCCATGGCGGTACAGGCGCGCGAGCGGTTGTTGACGGCGTCCGAAGAGCTGTTCTATGCCGAGGGAATCCGCGCGGTGGGCGTGGAGCGGATCCTGACGGCCTCGGGAGTGGGGCGCGCCTCGTTCTACCGGCACTTCGCCGGCAAGGACGAACTGGTGGTCGCCGTCCTGACCCGCACCGACGAACGCTGGCGCGAATGGCTGCGCGAAACCGTCACCGGATACGGACTGCCGCCCGCCGAACGCCCGATCGCGGTGTTCGACGCCCTGGGGGAGTGGCTCGACGGCGCGGGCCACCGCGGCTGCGCCTTCATCAACGCCATGGTCGAGGCCGCCGACCGCACCAGCCCGATCCACGAAGCCGCCGCCGCGCACAAGGAAGCGGTGACCGACTACCTCGCCCGCCTCCTGGCCGAAGCAGGCCGCGACGACCACGAAACCCTCGCCCCGGAACTGATGCTCCTCATCGAGGGCGCCCTGGTCACCTCCCAGCGCGAGGGCACCTCGGAGGCGGCGATCCGCGCCGGCCGCATCGCCCGCGTGCTGCTCGCGCGCCAGCCGGACCCGCGCGACGCGGTGCGGCGGCGGCTGCGGGTGGTGACCGGCGGGATGCGATAAGAGCTGAACGGCGATGCGCCTCATGGCGATCGTGCGGGCTCATCAGGGGACTGCCGCGACGAAAGCCCGGCTCCGCAGACTCTGAAGTCTGCGAAACCGGGCATTTCGCGCTCAAGCCCGAGCCAACTCGGCAGAACTCATTGACCTGTGAGTCAGAGCTCGCGCATCAAGCCCGTCGGCTTAAAGCGTCGCCTCCAGCGGATCCCATCCCTCCGGCAGCGCCTCCAGCTTCTCCGTCCACGCCGGCACGTCCAGGAACGCGGCTCCCTGTGCCGATGCGGCGATCGCCGTCATGACGTCCAGGACGTGCAGGGCCAGGTCGCCGGAGGCCCGGTGTGCGGCGCCGGTGCGGAGGGCTCGGGCCATGTCCAGGACGCCGATGCCGCGGCCGATGTCGGTGCCGGTGGCGGGGATCTCTTCGGCTTCCTGCACGCCGGGGCGGCGCAGGCGCAGGTTGCCGTCGAACTGGTTCGGGTCGGGGACCAGGAGGGTGCCCTCGGTGCCGGTGATCTCGATGCTCTGGCGGGACAGCGGTGAGTCGAAGCTGAAGGTGGTCGTGGCGCCGGCGCCGCCGCGGAACTCCAGCAGGGCCATGACGTGCGTCGGGACTTCGACCGGGAACGCTGTGCCGGCCTTGGGTCCGGAGCCGATCACGCGTGATTCCCGCGCCTTGTGGCCGCTGGCCGCCACCGCGCCGACCGGGCCGAGGAGCGAGACCAGGGCGGTCAGGTAGTACGGGCCCATGTCGAACAGCGGGCCCGCGCCGTGGGCGAACAGGAACTCCGGGCTCGGGTGCCAGGACTCCGGGCCCGGGCTCTGGAACGCGGCGTTGGCGGCGACCGGGGTGCCGATCAGGCCGGAGGTCACCGCGCGCAGGGCCGACTGGAGTCCCGCGCCGAGGAAGGTGTCCGGTGCGTTGCCCACCCGCACGCCGCGTGCCGCCGCCTCCGTCAGCACGCTCCGGGCCGCCGCCGGGTCCAGCGCGAGCGGCTTCTCGCCGTAGACGTGCTTGCCGGCGCTCACCGCGGCCAGCGCGACCTCGGCGTGCGCCGCCGGGATCGTGAGGTTCACGACCAGCTCGACCTCCGGCAGCGCCAGGATCTCGGCGACCGGGCCGGAGGCCGGGACGCCGAACTCGGCGGCGGCCGCCGCGGCGCGCTCGACGTCCAGGTCCGCGATCGCCACGACCTTCAGGTCCGGGAAGCGCGTCAGGTTCCGGAGATACTGCGAGCTGATGTTGCCCGCCCCGATGACCGCGACGCTGACCGGACCGCTCCGGCCGGTGCCGCCCCCGCCGATCTCGCTCACGTCCCCTCCAGATCGTTCACGTAAGCCAGGCTCTGCGCCAGCGCCTCGAAGATGTCCGTGGCGCATTCGTCGAACTCGATCACGCGCCAGGCGTCCGGCGCGGCGGCCAGGACCGCGGGCACCGGCATCGCGCCGGTGCCGACGGCGACGTTCGGCTCGCCCTTGACCGTCGGACCGTCCTTGACGTGCAGCGCCACCACGCGCTCGCCCAGGCGCTCCAGGACCGCCGCGGCATCCGCGCCGCCGACCGTGGCCCAGTAGGTGTCCACCTCGAAGACCACCGCCGGGTCGACCAGGTCGACCAGGATCTCCAGGGCGTGGCGGCCCTCCAGGACGGGCTCGAACTCCCACCAGTGGTTGTGGTAGCCGAACCGCAGTCCGGCCTCGGCGGCCTTCGCCGCCAGCGCGTTCAGCTGGTCCGCGGCGCGCTTGAGCCCGTCGTGGGTGGTGAACGTCTCCTCCGGGATGCCGGCCGGGAGGATCGCCAGGTCGGTGCCGATGGTGGCGAGGGCTTCGAACACCGGCCCGGTGTCCGGCTCGCGCACCAGCGCCATGGCGTGCGCGCCGGAGACGGACAGTCCCAGGTCGTCGGCCAGGGCGCGGAAGCCCGCCGGGTCCGTCGTCGGGTCGAAGGGCTCGACGGCGGTGAAGCCGATGTCGGCGAGGCGCTTCAGGGTGCCCTCGCGCTGGGAGATGTCGGTCAAGTGGTCGCGGACGGTGTAGAGCTGCACGCTCGGCTTGCGGGTCATGGTCAGGCCTTCTTCGAGTGTTAAGCGGTTCAGCGAAGTCCAGCGGTGTACAGCGTGCGCGCACCGTGATGCGCGCCGTGCGGGGGTGGTGCCGCGCCCGGCTACCCGACGATGAGCGGCGAGAGCGTGCGGTGGGCGATCCGCAGTCCCTGCTTGACCTTCTCCTCGGTGCCGCCCCACACCGGGTCCTCGTGCTCCACGCTCAGCACCCCGGTGAACCCGCCCTCGTACAGCGCGTCCACCACGCCGCTCCAGTCCACCTGCCCCAGGCCCGGCACGCGGTAGCGCCACCAGCCCTCGTCCCAGGGGTGCTCCCGGCTCAGGGTCTTGCCGAAGAAGCCGTAGCGGTCGCGCGCCAGCGGGTCCAGCTGGGTGTCCTTGGCCTGCGCGTGCGGGATGCGGTCGACGTAGGGCTTGAGCGCGGTCACCGGGTCGATCCCGATCCACAGCAGGTGCGAGGGGTCGTAGTTCAGGTAGAGCCCGAGCGAGAACATCCACTCCCACAGCTCGGGGGAGTAGGCGATGTTGCCGGGGTAGCCGTCGGGGTGCCAGCCCTCCATGACGCAGTTCTCGATGATGATCTTCACGCCGCGCTCCCCGGCGTAGTCGACCAGCCGCGGGAAGGTCTGCTCGGCCAGCGCGACGTTCTCCTTCACGCTCAGACCGGGGTGCCGGCCGATGAACGTGCCGACGGTCTCCACGCCGAGCAGCGCCGCGGCGTCCACCGCGTGCAGCACGTGCGCCGCGATCTCCTCGCGCCGTCCCTCGTCCGGGTGCAGGTTGTTCTCGTAGTACGCCAGCGAGGACAGGGTCAGCCGGTGCTTGGCGAACAGCTCGGTGACCTCCTCGGCCTGTCCGGCGCCGAAGTGCGCGACGTCGATGTGGCCGGCCTCGAACTCGCGCCCGCCGACCTTCGGCCAGACGGCGACTTCCAAGGCGGCGTAATCGTTTTCGGCGGCCCAGGCGGCGATGTCCGCCAGCGGGACCTGGGGCAGGCAGGCGGTCAGAAAGCCCAGTTTCATGTCAGGACACCTCGATCCAGGAGCGGTGCGCGGCGGAGTTCAGGACCGCGTCGGTGATGTGGGCGGTGCGGGCGGCGTCGGCGAAGGTCGGGAACGCCGGCGCCGTGCGCGCGGCCGTCTCCGGGTCCCGGATCGCGGCGTAGACGTCCGCGGTGAACGCGGCGAAGCAGTCGCGGTAGCCCCACGGGTGGCCGGCGGGCACCGCGTTGATCCTCCCCGCCTGCTCCGTCAGCGCGTCGCGGCGCACGATCTCGGTCCGGTCGCGCCCGCCCAGCAGCAGGGACTCGGGGTCCTCGCCGTCGTAGGACAGGCTGCGCTCGGCGCCGTCGATCTCGAACCAGAGCCGGTTCTTGCGCCCCGGCGAGACCTGCGAGACGACCAGGGCGCCGGTCGCGCCGCGGTCGGTGCGGAACAGGACCTGGACGGCGTCCTCGGTGGTGACGAAGGTTTCGGCGGACTGCGCCGAGTCCGCTGAGTCCGCCGAGTTCGCCGATTCGGCTGATTCCGCCGCGCTTTCGGTGCCGGTTCCGGTGAAAGTCTCCCGGCCGGCGGCCGAGCGCTTGGGCAGCACGGTCTGCGTCGCCGCGGTCAGCTCGCTGATCCGGTGCCCGCTGATCCACTCGACCAGGTCGCACCAGTGCGAGCCGATGTCGGCGAACGCCCGGGACGCCCCGCCGACGGCCGGGTCCACGCGCCAGTTGTTGTCCTCCGGACGCGCCAGCCAGTCCTGCAGATAGTGGCCGTGGATCAGGCGGATGTCGCCGATCTCCTCACGCCGCACCCGTTCGCGGGCCTCGACGGTCAGCGGGTGGTAGCGGTAGACCAGCGGGACCGCGTTCACCAACCCGGCGCGCGCCGCCAGCTCGACCAGGATGTCGGAGTCCGCGCCGGTCAGCGACAGCGGCTTCTCGCAGACCACATGCTTGCCGGCCGACAGCGCCGCGCGGACCAGCGGCCCGTGCAGCGCGTTCGGCGTGCAGACGTGCAGCACGTCGATCTCGTCGGCGATCGCCAACTCCTCGGCGGAGTCGAAGGCGCGGTCCGCTCCCACTCGCGGGACCGCGGCCTTCGACCGTTCCGGGGTGGAGGCCGCGACGCCGACGACGGATCCCCCGGAGCGGCGGATCGCGTCGGCGTGCACCGCCGCGACCATTCCCGCTCCGGCTATGCCCGCCCGCACCGTCATCTGCCCTCCCGAGCGCCGTTTCCCGCCTCGATCACCACCAGAGCCGACCCACACCGGCTCCGAGATCGACGATATGGCTGCTCTTTACGACTGACAAGAGGCATCATTAGGCTTAGTTCTGTCATAAAGAAGCGTCCGGCGCCTGTCCGCCGGACGCCGGCGGGAGGGGTCTGATGAACAGTGCGGCCAGGCGGCGCATGGCGTCGCTGAGCGAGCTCGCCGGGCTGGTCGCGGACGGTGCGGCGACCACCCGTTCGGCGATCGTCGGCGCCACCGGGCTCTCCCGGGCGGCCATAGCCCAGCGGGTGGACCTGCTCATCGAGCGCGGGCTGCTGGTCGAGACCGAGCCGGCGGCCACCGACCGCGGCCGCCCGCCGCTGGCGCTGGACCTGTCCGACGCCCGGATCGTGGTCGCCGGCTGCGATCTGGGCGCCACCCACAGCCGGCTGGCGGTCGCCACCTTGTCCGGGCGGGTGCTCGCCGAACGCGAGCGCGCCATCGACATCAACGCCGGTCCCGACGCCGTCCTGGCCGGGGTGCGCACCGACCTGGAGGAGCTGCTCGCCGCCGCCGGACGCCCGGCGGACCATCTGCGCGCGGTCGGGATCGGCGTCCCGGGCCCGGTGGAGTTCGCCAGCGGCACCGTGGTGCGCCCGCCGATCATGGCCGGCTGGGACGGCTGCCGGATCCCGGCGTACTTCGAGGGCCGCTACGCCGCTCCCGTGCTGGTCGACAACGACGTCAACGCGATGGCCCTCGGGGAGTACACGCACCGCCAGGCCAGCCGGCACCTGCTGTACGTCAAGGTCGGCACCGGCATCGGCTGCGGCATCGTCTCCGACGGCGTCCTGCACCGCGGCGCCTCCGGCGCGGCCGGCGACATCGGCCACATCCAGCTGCCCGGGCACGAGGACGTGCTCTGCCACTGCGGCAACACCGGCTGCGTGGAGGCGGTCGCCTCCGGCGCGGCGATAGCGGCGGCACTGCGGGCGCAGGGCGCCGACGCGGCGCGCGCCGCCGACGTGGTCCGCCTGGTCTCCGCCGGGCACGCCGCGGCCCGCCGCCACGTCCGGCTGGCCGGCCAGCGCATCGGCGAGGTCCTGGCCTCGCTGGTGTCCTTCCACAACCCGGACACCATCGTCATCGGCGGCATCCTCGCCAAGCTGCACGAGGACCTGCTCGCCGACGTGCGCGCGGTGATCTACCGCCGGGCGCTGCCGCTGGCCACCCGCAGCCTGGCGATCGAGACCTCGGTGCTGGGGGAGCGCGCCGGGATGCTCGGGGCGGTGCGGCTCGCGGCGCGGCACCTGCTGTCGGCGGAGGGGATGGCCGGAATCATCGGAGACGTGTGATCGTCGCCTGCGGCATACTGCCGCCATGCTGGGCGACACGGGTGACGCGGGTGACGCGGGTGACACAGGCGATGCGGGTGACGGGATCGTGGACTCGGCGCGGCGCGCGCTCGCCCACGTCACGGCGCGCTCGACCGGAGCGCCGGTGGACGCCGCACTGCGCGTCACGCTGAACTTCCACCCGGACCGGGGCGAGCCGCCGGTCCTGGCGGACCTCGCCGCGGCCGGGGTGTACCGCTCGCAGTTCGTCACCGGCACGAGCAACGGCGGGCTGACCGCGCACCCCGGCGGCGACCGCTGGCGCTGGGAGAGCCGCATCTTCGGCGGCGCGTACGACGACGCGGCGGCCGAGCAGCGGCCGGTCTACGGCGCGCTGAACTTCCGCGGCAAGGCCGTGGGAGCCGCGCCGCGCTTCGGATCGGCGTACTTCGTGCTCGACGCGCGGGCGCTGCGGCGCGCGACGTTCTGCTACCCGGACAGCTTCCTGGAACCGGAGCACTTCGGGGTGGCGACGGCGCTGGACCTGATCGGCCGGGCGCTCGCCGACACCGGCGCCGACGCCCTCGACGACTACATCGAGGCCCAGGTCCACGGCGAGGTGCGGCTGGACCGCGACGTCGAGGCGCTCGTGCTTGATCCCTGCTATCAGGGCACGGAGGTCGAGGAGCTGGCGGGCAAGCTGCCGTGCCGGGTCCAGTGGCATCCCGGGTTCCGGCTGACGCTGGAGGAGATGGCGCGGTATCCGGAATACCGCGGCCCGGAGTTCGTCGAGCTGGCGCGGGAGATAGCGCCCGACGGGCTGCTGACCCCGCGGGTGATCGGCGAGGCGGCCGCGACCGGCAAGCACGATCCGCAGGCGCTCAAGCGGGTGTGGCACTACCTCGCCCGGTTCGGTGCGCCGACTGCCGCCGGGCTGTCAGGAAACTGAAAGCGACCCGGCCGGATCCCTCACCACTCCGGCCGGGCCGCGTTGGGCGCCGGACTCCCATGCCGAGGAGCCCGGCAGCTTTGGGTGTTAGTTGCTCCAAGTCACGCCGAGGACCGCACCACCAGTGCGTTCGGCAGGACCACCGACTCCGGCGCGCGGTCGCCGGCGATCTGCCGCAGCAGCGAGGCGACCATCGCCCGCGCCATGGCCGACAGCGGCTGGTGGACCGTGGTCAGCGGCGGTTCGGTGAGTTCGGCGACGTCCAGGTCGTCGTAGCCGACCAGGGCCACGTCGTCCGGGACCCGGCGGCCGCCGGCGCGCAGCGCCCGCAGCGCGCCGGCCGCCATCAGGTCGCTGGCCGCGAACACGCCGTCCACGTCCGGCTCGCGGGCCAGCAGTTCGGTCATCGCGGCCTCCCCGGAGGCCATGCTGAAGTCGCCGCGGGCGACGATGCCCGGACCGTCCAGCGCCTGCCGGTAGCCCAGCAGGCGGTCCACGCCGGCGCACATGTCCGAGGGCCCGGCGATGGTGGCGATCTTCGTGCGCCCCAGCGCCTGCAGGTGGTGGGTGGCCTGGCGGGCGCCGTCCACACTGTCGGAGTCCACGTGCGGGATCGGCAGCGGGCTCATCGGGCGGCCCATCAGGACCACCGGCAGCGAGGCCAGAGACAGTTCCTTCACCAGCGGGTCGTCGCCGTGCAGCGACATCAGCATGACGCCGTCGACGTGCCCGCCGAGCAGGTAGCGGGTCAGCCGGCGGCGGCCGGAGTCCGCCGGGACCATCATCAGCACCAGCTGCAGATCGGTCTCGGCCAGCGCCTGGCCGATCGCGCGGGTGATACCGGCCAGCATCGGGTCGCTGAACACCCGCGCCTCCGGCTCGCTGACCACCAGGGCCACCGAGCCGGTGCGACGGGTCACCAGGGAGCGGGCAGCGCGGTTGGGGGAGTAGCCGAGGTCGGCGATGGCCGCCTCGACCGCGGCGCGGACCTCCGGGGAGACCTTCGCGCCGCCGTTGACCACCCGCGACACCGTGGCGCGGGAGACTCCGGCGGCTGCTGCCACCGTCTCCAGCGTCGGTGACGCGGTCCCGCCCGCACTGCTCCGGCTCCCCGCGCTCACAAACTGCTCCCGTTGCCCTCGACGATCCGGCGGTACCACTGTCCAGAGGCCTTCACGACGCGCTTCCCGGTCGCGAAATCGACACGCACGATGCCGAACCGCTTGGAGTATCCGTAGCTCCACTCGAAATTATCCAGCAGCGACCAGACGAAATACCCGCGCATGTCCACGCCGGCCGCCAGGGCGTCGCGAACGGCCGCGATGTGGGCCTGCAGATAGGCGATCCGGCGCGGGTCGTCCACCTCCCCGTCGGGTCCGGGGACGTCCTCGAACGCCGCGCCGTTCTCGGTCACCGCGATCGGTATCGGGCCGTAGTCGTTGTGGATCCGCAGCAGCAGGTCGACCAGGCCGGAGGGGTCCACGACCCAGTCCATCGCGGTCCGCTCGCCGTCCTGCCGGGCGAAGCGCACCGCGCCCTCGCTGCCCACCCACGGCGAGTACTCCGACTGGCCGTGGCCGTCGTCGCGCGGGCCGGCCTCGGCGCCCGGCGGCAGCGGCGCGGCGACCAGCGAGGGGTTGTAGAAGTTGATCCCCAGCTGGTCCACCTTGGCGCTGATCAGCTCCAGATCCCCGGGCTCGACGAAGGACCAGTCGGTCACCGCCGCCGTGTCGCGGATCAGGTCCTCCGGGTAGGCGCCGCGGAACACCGGGTCCAGGAAGACGCGGTTCTGGATCGCGTCGACCCGGCGCTGGGCGTCGGCGTCCTCCGGGGAGTCGGTCAGCGGCCGGAACTCGGTCGCGTTCAGCGTGATCGAGACCTGCGCCTCGGCCGGGAGCGTCTCGCGCAGCGCGCGCAGCGCCAGGCCGTGCCCGAGCAGCAGGTGGTGCGCCGCACGCAGCGCGACCTCCGGCTCGTGCCGGCCCGGGGCGTGCACGCCGGAGGCGTAGCCCAGGAACGCCGAGCAGAACGGCTCGTTCAGGGTGGTCCACTGCTTCACCCGGTCGGCGAAGCGCTCGGCCACCAGGCGCGCGTATTCGGCGAACCGGTAGGCGGTGTCGCGTGCGCCCCAGCCTCCGTCGTCCTCCACCGCCTGCGGCAGGTCCCAGTGGTAGAGGGTCAGCACCGGCTCGATGCCGGCGCCGAGCAGCTCGTCCACCAGCTCGTCGTAGAAGGCCAGCCCTTCGGCGTTGGCCGGTCCGCGCCCCGCCGGCTGCACGCGCGGCCAGGCGGTGGAGAACCGGTAGGCGCCCAGGCCCAGCTTGCCCATCAGGGCGACGTCCTCGCGGAACCGGTGGTAGTGGTCGGCGGCCACATCGCCGGTGTCGCCGGCCAGGACCTTGCCGGGGGTGCGGCTGAACGTGTCCCAGATCGACGGTCCGCGTCCGCCCTCGGCGGCCGCGCCCTCGATCTGGTACGCCGCCGTGGCCGCGCCCCACAGGAAGTTTTCTGGAAAGACCCCGTCGCTCATCCCTTGACCGCTCCTTGCATGATCCCGCCGACGATCTGCCGGCCCAGGACGATGAACACCGCGAGCACCGGCAGCGTCCCCAACAATGTGCCGGCCATGATGATCGACTCGTCCGGGACGTACCCGGACCCGAGGTTGTCGATGGCCACCTGCACCGTGGGGTTGTCGCTGGTCAGCACCACGATGGGCCAGAAGAAGTCGTTCCAGCTGGCCATGAAGGTCAGCATCCCGAGCACCGCCATCGCCGGCCGGGCGATGGGCACCACGACCGACAAAAAGATGCGCAGGGAGGAGGCGCCGTCCACCCGGCCGGCCTCGACCAGCTCGTCGGGCAGCGCGTTGAGCAGGTACTGCCGCATGAAGAACACGCCGAACGCGCTGACCAGCGTCGGGAAGATCACCGACTGCAGGTGGTCGCTCCAGCCGAGCTTGGTCATCAGCAGGAACAGCGGGACGATGCCCAGCTGGTAGGGCACCATCATGGTGCCGATGGTCAGACCCAGCAGGACGCTCCGGAACCGGAAGCGCAGCTTGGCGAAGGCGAACCCGGCCAGCGTGGAGAACATCACCGTGCCGGCCGCCACGCAGCCGGAGACGATGAGCGAGTTCACCAAGGCCTTGCCCATGTCCACGTTGTTCAGCGCGGCGTGGAAGTTCTTGAACAGGTTGCCGCCGGGCAGCCAGTTCGGCGGGACCTTGTTGATCTCGGTGTTCGAGGTCGAGGCCGCCAGGATGGTCCAGTAGAACGGGAAGATCGAGATCAGCACCACGACGGCGAGGATCACGTAGGTGAGCTTGGAGCCGTGCATCTGCTTGCCGGCCTGGTTCACGCCGCTCTTGCGGTCGCGGCGTTTGGCCCGCCGTGGGGCCGTCGGTATCACTGTCGCCATGTCAGCGCACGCTCCTCACTTCGCCGACCGCGTGCGGCGGGCCAACAGGGTGTTGATCAGGACGAACAGCACGATCATCAGGAACATCGCCCAGGCGATCGCGGCGGCCCGTCCCAGGTGTTGGTCGGTGAATCCGCGTTCGTAGAAGTACATGGACAGGGTCTGGTACTGCCGGCTCACGCCGCCCATCTCCGGGTTGCTGCCGCCGCCGCTGAACAGCAGCGGCTCGCCGAACAGCTGGCTGGCGCCGATGGTGGACACCACGATGGTGAACACGATCGTCGGGCGCAGGCCGGGGACGGTCACGTGGCGGAACTGCTGCCAGCGGTTCGCGCCGTCCATCGCCGCGCTCTCGTACTGCTCGGCGGGGATGGACTGCATCGCCGCCAGGTAGATCAGCGCGTTGTAGCCGGTCCAGCGCCAGGTGACGATCACCGAGATGGCGATCTGCGCCGACCAGGTGCCGTTCTGGAAGTCGATGGCGTGGATGCCCGCGAAGTGCAGGACCCAGTTGATGAAGCCGTAATCGCGGCCGAACAGCTGGGCGAAGACCAGGGTCGCGGCGGCCACCGACGTGGCGAACGGCGACAGGACCGCCACCCGCCAGAAGGTGCGGCCGCGCAGTTTGTAGTTCAGCAGGTGCGCCAGGCCCAGCGCCATCATCAGCTGCGGGACCGTGGAGAGCACACCCATCTGGAAGGTGTTGCGGAAGGCGTTCCAGAAGTTGTGGTCGCTCAGCAGGTCTGTGTAGTTCTTCAGGCCCACCCAGGTGGACTGGTCCGGGTTCTCCAGCTCGACCTTGTGCAGCGAGGTCCAGGCGGTCCAGATCAGCGGGTACAGACCGAAGGCCGCGAACAGGACGAAGAACGGGGAGACGAACGCGTAGGGGGAGAACTTCAGGTCCCACCGGGCCCGCCTACTGCGCCAGGAGCGGCCGCCCGGCGGGGGCAGGGCTTTCTCCAAGGGGGATTCTGTGGTCGCCACGGCCATGCTTCGTCCTCGTCATTCGCGTACGGGTTCGCTGCTGGAAGGGGGCGCGCCGGCGGGCGCGGCCTTGATCGGGAGGAGAATGGGCACCCGGCGGTCCGTCCTCACGCCCCGAGGACGGACCGCCGGCTGCCACCGGGTGATCGATCAGCCGCTGGTAGCGGCCTTGATGTCGGACAAGGCCTTCGTCCACGAGGCTTGCGGCGCCTGGCCCTGGGCCTCCACGCGGGTGATCGCCTTGGAGAAGGTGTCCTTGATCGTCCCGTCCTTGGCGCCGAGCACGGCCTGCGGGATCGTGGCCGCGGAGGCGGCGTAGATCTGACCCAGCGGCGAGTCGCCGAAGTAGGGGTCGGTGTGCGAGGCGATGGACGGGTCCTGGGCCGCCGTCTGCGAGGACGGGAAGTGGCCCTGGCTGGTGAACATGGTCTTCTGCTGGTCCGGGTTGGTCAGCCAGTTGATCAGGTCGTAGGCCTCCTTCTGGTGCTTGGAAGCCTTGGGGATGGCCAGGTAGGACCCGCCCCAGTCGCCGGTGCCGCCGGGGATCTTGGCCACGCCCCAGTCGCCGGTCATCGCCCCGGCCTCGCTCTTGATGTAGCCGGTCATCCACGCCGGGCACGCGATCGTGGCGAACGAGCCGGTGGTGAAGGCCTGGTTCCAGGCCGGCGTGAACTGGCTCAGCTTCGCGGTCAGACCCTGGGTGGACAGCTGCATCGCGATGTTCCAGGCGTTCTGCACGGCCGGGTTGGTGTCCGCGATCTCCTTGCCGGAGCTGTCGTAGTACTGGTTCGCCGACTGTCCGACGATCGCGTTGAACGTACCGCCGGCGGTGTCGGTCCAGGCCTGGTTGGCCGGAGCCTTCGCCTTGTACTTCAGCCCGGTCTGGACGTAGCTGTTCCAGTCCGGCCACAGCGCGCTGACACCGGCGCTGTCGGTCGGCAGGCCCGCGGCCTTGAACAGGTCGGTGCGGTAGCAGATGGCCAGCGGTCCGTAGTCCGTGCCCAGCGCCATGACCTTGCCGTCGGAGGTGGTCGCGGCGGACCACTTCGCCGGGTAGAAGTTGCTCTTCAGGCTCGCCGCGCCCAGGGAGTTCAGGTCGACGAACTTGCTGGAGAGGTTCTGGTCGACGTCGGCGATGCGGCCGACCTCGATGCCCTGGATGTCGTCCAGGCCGCTGCCGGCCGACAGGTGGGTCTGCAGCGAGGTGTAGTACTGGCCCTCGTCCTCGACGCTGTCTTCGACGATCTTGATGTTCGGGTGCAGCTTCATGTACTGGTCGTAAAGTCCGGCCTCCTTGAAGCCGAACGTCCCGAACAGGCCGACCTTCAGCGTGATCTGCTGGCCGCTGTCGGTGGTGGTCTTGGTGCTTGACGAGGACGACTTGCTGCTGCTGCACCCGGACGCGAGCATCGCGCCGGAGACGAGCAGGGCGATTGCCGCGGCAGAACGCTTCCGTGCCCTGAGCATTGTTAATGCCTCCTGAAGTGGACCGCGCGCGGCGGCCACGGAGTGAGGTGCGATGGAGTGAGAGCGCTCTCATCCGATTGTGCGCGAGGCGTGAGAGCGCTCTCATGGGATTGCTCAGAGGGTGCTCCGTGCGGCGGTGGGCGTCAAGGTTCCGTAACCGATTCGTTGCTTCGGGGGACCCTGGAGGGGACCCTAAATCAGAGCGAAAAGGTCCACACCGCTGCCGTCGGGATCGATCACCGAGGCGTAGCGCTGCCCCCAAGGGGCGTCCCAGGGCCCGCGCAGACCGTGGTAGCCGGCCTCCATCAGCTCGGCGAATTTCGCGTCGACGTCGTGCGCCGTCTCGAACTGGAAACACACGGTGGTGCGCGGGCTGCCGAACGGCCGGGTCCAGGCCGAGGTGAAGTTCTGGATCGACTCCTCGGTGTCCAGCATCAGGCGCAGGGCTCCGCCGAGGCCGGCCTCGGTGTGGCCGTGTTCGGGGTCGCTGAAGACGAGGCCGAAGTGCTCGTAGAAGGCGACGGACACGGACAGGTCCGCGACGACGATGCCGATCGCGGCGGCTTTCGCGCTCATGAGGCTCACGGTAGTCCCGGGGTGGGGACCTGTCGCGGTGGAGCGGGATGCGAAGCTGACGCGGTGGAAACTGGCATACGGCGCCGGCTGCCGGCTCGCTGGATCGGCGTGCCGACCTGGGCGAAGGTGGCGCTCGCGGGGTACGCCGCCGGCTTCCTGGAAGGCGCCGGCTCGCACGTCGCGCAGATCGCCGGCGGCGGCGTGCACACCTACGACGGGGTCCGGTGGCCCTCCCAGGTGCTCTACTATTCGCTGGTCCTGTGGGACTCGCTCGCGGTGTGCCTCGCGCTGCGAGCCCGGCCGGCGGTCGTCCCGCTCGGCGTCGCGATCATGACCCTCGACCTGGCGTCGAACTGGTACTACAACGGGTCCGCCATCCGCGCCGACCCCGGCCTCTTCTGGGCGCCGGTCGGTCTGCTGCCGATGTCGCTGTTCGGCCTGTTCGTGGCCGTTACGGCGGTGCCGCTGTGGCGTGTGGTGCGCCGGCGCGCTTCGGTGGGCAGCACGCCGGACATCGGGTGATTCCTGCCGCATCGATGGATCTCCGCGCGGCCACTATCCTGACCCTCGTGACACACCACACACATGATCTGACCGACCGCCTGGCCCGCGCCCAAAAGGCTGCCGCCGAGGCCGGTATGGACGCCCTCCTGATCAGCCCTGGTGCCGACCTGCGCTACCTGACCGGCTACGAGGCGCTGCCGCTGGAGCGGCTGACCTGTCTGGTTCTGCCCGCGAGCGGCGACCCCCTGATGGTCGTCCCGGCCCTGGAGAAGCCCGCCGCCGAGGCCTCGCCCCTGGGCGGCCTCGGGCTGGACATCCTGGCCTGGGCCGAGACCGACGATCCCTACGCGCTGGTGGCCTCGCGGCTGCCGGGCTCGGCACGGACCGTCGGGCTGGACAACCACATGTGGGCCGAGAAGGTCCTGAACTTCCGGCGCGTGCTGCCGGACGCCGAGCAGGCACTGGCCGGCGAGGTGCTGGGCGACCTGCGCATGCGCAAGACCGCGGCGGAGGTGGAGTCCCTGCGTGCGGCGGCGGCCGCCATCGACTCCGTGCACCGCCGGGTGCCCGAGTGGCTGCGGCCCGGGCGCACCGAGCGCGAGGTCGGGCAGGACATCGCCGACGCGATCCTGGCCGCCGGGCACGTCACGGTCGACTTCGTGATCGTCGGCTCCGGCCCGAACGGCGCCTCCCCGCACCACGAGCTCTCCGACCGCGTGATCCAGGCCGGGGACCAGGTCGTCGTCGACATCGGCGGAGCCATGCCCGACGGCTACTGCTCGGACTCCACGCGCGACTACAGCCTCGGCGCGCCCTCGGCGGAGTACGCCGAATACTTCGCGGTCCTGCTGGCCGCGCAGAAGGCGCAGTGCGACGCCATCCGCCCCGGCATCACCGCCGAGGAGTTGGACGCCGTCGGCCGCGACCTGATCACCGCCGCCGGCTACGGCGAGCAGTTCATCCACCGCACCGGCCACGGCATCGGCCTGGAGACGCACGAGGAGCCGTACATCGTCTCCGGTTCCGCGCGTCCGCTGGAGCCCGGCATGGCCTTCTCCATCGAGCCCGGCATCTACCTCGCGGGCAAGCACGGCGCGCGCATCGAGGACATCGCGGTGTGCACCCAAGACGGCGGCGAGCGCCTCAACCTGACCACCCGCGAGCTCGTGGTGGTGGACCTCTGATGGTCGCCGTCGAGCGGACTCTCCCCAGCGATGAGTCGCGTGCCCTATTTGGGCTGGTTCAGGATCTTTGCGCCAAGGAGCTGGCGCCGCGCGCGGCCGAGTACGAGGCCGCCGAGCGCTTCCCCCGCGAGGTGTTCCGGACCCTCGGCCAGGCCGGTCTGCTGGGCCTGCCCTACGACGAGGAGTACGGGGGCGGCGGTCAGCCCTACGAGGTCTACCTCCAGGTGGTCGAGGAGCTGGCGCGTACTTGGCTTACCATCGGACTGGGCGTCTCAGTGCACTCGCTGGCCTGCTACGGCCTGGCGAACTATGGATCGGCCGAGCAGAAGGCGAAGTGGCTGCCGGGTATGCTCGGCGGGGACCAGCTCGGGGCGTACTGCCTGTCCGAGCCGCAGTCCGGGTCCGACGCCGCGGCGCTGACGACCCGCGCGGTGCGCTCAGGGGACGAATACGCGGTCACCGGCACGAAAGCGTGGATCACGCACTCCGGCCAGGCCGACTTCTACACCCTGATGGTGCGCACCTCCGACGACGGCGCCAAGGGAATCAGCGCCCTGCTGGCCGAGAACGGCACGCCGGGCCTGGGCTTCGGCAAGCCCGAGAAGAAGATGGGCATGCGCGGGTCGGTGACGGCGCAGGTGCTGCTGGACGGCGCTCGGGTTCCGGCCGACCGGCTGCTCGGCGCGGAGGGCCAGGGCTTCTCCATCGCGCTGTCCGCGCTGGAGGCCGGGCGGCTGGGAATCGCGGCGTGCGCGGTCGGGGTCGCGCAGGCGGCGCTGGACGCGGCGGTGGAGTACGCCACCTCCCGGCGCCAGTTCGGGCACGCGATCGCCGAGTTCCAGGGCGTGGGCTTCATGCTCGCCGACATGGCCACGGCGGTGGCGGTCGGGCGCGCGGCGTACCTGGCGGCGGCGCGGCGCCGGGACGCGGGGCTGCCGTACGGGACCGAGGCCGCCATGGCCAAGCTGTTCTGTACGGATATGGCGATGAAGGTGACCACGGACGCGGTGCAGGTCTTCGGCGGGTACGGATACACCGCCGACTTCCCCGTCGAGCGCTACATGCGCGAGGCGAAGGTGCTGCAGATCGTCGAGGGAACCAATCAGGTGCAGCGTCTCGTTATCAGTAGGAACCTCACTCGTCCGTGATGAAGTGTGATCAGTCTGGTGCTGTGATGAGACTGTGATCGTCCGCGGTGCCGGGCGGCCTCGGCCGCCCAGTACAGGCGCGATGACAGGCACCGTACAAGCGCATACGTAAAACGGCGGGCCCCGAGCGCGAACCCGGCATTCCCAGACCGGGACGAATCGGGGCCTTCCGACGTCGGGTCGCCGATCGTCTTATCAGTACATCGGCGGACCATGTACCGTGCTGCCCATGACGCAGCAGCCGAATCAGAACTACCCCCAGCAGCCAGGGGGATGGGGACAGCAGCCCGGACAGCCGCAACAGCAGGGCTGGGGTCAGCCGCAGCCCGCGCAGCAGCAGGGCGGGCAATGGGGGGGCGCGCAGCAGCAGCAGCCCCAGTACGGGCAGGCGCAGCCGGCCCAGCAGCAGTACGGGAGTGCCTCCTCCTCCTACAGCGGCGGCACCGGCGCCGGCGCGAGCCCCACGGTGTGGGGCAAGGTCTGGGGCTTCTACGCCACCGGGGCCCTGGCCGCGGTCGCCGCGATCATGGTCTTCCTGGCCTGGGCCAGCGTGAAGATCACCGCCGAGGGCCGGAGCGTCACCAGCACGATCAACGGGATCGGCTCGGCCTCCACCTCGGTCAAGGGCGCCGACACCGGCGACAGCGGCGTCACCCCGATCTGGGGCTGGCTCCTGCTGATCGCCGCGGTCGTGGCGATCGCCGGCGTGGTCATGGTGTTCACGATGAAGACCCCGCTGTCCGGCTGGATCGCGGTCGGCGGCAGCGGCGGGGCGTTCGTGTTCGCCGTCATCGGCGCGCTGTACTTCAACGGCAAGGCCTCCGACGCCAAGAAGCAGATCCTGAACGAGGGCCTGCCGCCCGGCACCAAGTACTCGATCGGCCTGGGCATCGGCGCGTACGTCGCGCTGGCCGCCGCGCTGATCGCGGTGGTGTTCGCGGTCCTGGCGCAGCTGTCGATCAACCAGGCCGGCGCCACCGCCGCGGGCTCGGCCGCGGGCTTCGGCCAGGGCGGCTACCAGCAGCCGGGCTACGGCCAGCAGGCCGGCTACGGCCAGCCGGGGCAGCAGGGCTACGGCCAGCCGCAGCAGGGCCAGCAGGCCGGCTGGGGCCAGCAGCAGGGGCAGCAGGGCCAGCAGCAGCCGCCGCGGGCCCAGGACCAGCAGCCGGGGCAGCAGCAGTGGGGCAACCCGCAGCCGCCCCAGCAGGGCGGCCAGCAGTGGGGCGGCTACAACGACCCGGCGGCCAACCAGCCGACGCAGGCCGTGCAGCCCGGTTACATGCCCGGCCAGCAGCCGCCGCAGCAGTAACGTCATCAGCGCACGGGGTACCTTCAGCAGCGGCTGCTGAATCCTGCGTTAGGACATGCGTTAGTACATAGGGGAGCGGCGGTCCGTGGATTTCTCCACGGGCCGCCGCAGTTTTGTGGGTGGGAGGTTGTCAGCCTGCGATGTCGGTGGTGTCGGTGCGGTCGGTGTCCCCGGTCTGGTGGTCCTGATCCTGGTCGCGCCGCTGGCGTTCGGTGACCGCCCGCCGCAGCTGCTCGAAGCGGACCGGCAGCGGGATCCAGCCGGGGGAGCCGGCCAGGTTCATGTTCGCCTCCACGACCGCGCGGGTGTAGGCGCGCTGCATGCCGCGCGGCATCAGGGGCATGCCCGGGGGGCGGCGGATCGCCTCGCCCTCGACGTTGAGGCGCCCGGCGTGGTTGGGCATGACCGAGACCCACAGGGCCTTGGCGTTTCCGTGCAGCGGCTCGACGAGCGTCTCGCGTACCTCGAGCCAGGCTCGCAGGGCCGCGCGGCTGCCGTCGGAGAGCTTGACGGTGTCGTGCACCGCTTCGCTGACGGTGCGGGCCTGCGGGCGGCGGACGATGCGCAGGGTGCTGAGATCGTCGGCGAGGTCGGCCAGGGTCAGCGCCGCGAGTTCCCCCACGCGTGCGCCGGTGTCCAGCTCCACGCCGATCAGCGCGAACAGCCGGACCCGCGCCGCCGGGGCGCCGACGTGCTCGGCGCGGCTGGCGAGGAAGTCGCGCAACTGGGAGCGCGACGGTCCGTCCACGGTCTCGCGCAGCTCCGGCAGCCCGGGCCGGTCGGCGACGGCGACCAGCACCCCGGCGTGCTCGCCGAGGATCTTCAGGCAGTCGGCCCGGATGCGCATGGAGGCGTTGGTCGCGCGGGCGTCGCCGGCCTTGGCCCGCCGCCGCAGCTCACCGCGCGCGGCGAGATCGAGGTAGGCGCTTATCGCCCCGGGCTGCAGCAGATCGGCGGCGCTCGAGGCGTCCCGGAACGGGAACTCCTCGTGGTTGCGCACCAGCGCCAGCTCCCCGGCGACCCAGCGCAGCTGCCGCGCCCGCGCCTTGCTGACCTCCCGCTCGGTGATGACGCGCTCGGTCCACGCCTCGATCGAGGCGCCCTCCGCACCCGCCGGCTTCGCCTTCTGCGGCACGCGACGTTCCTCTCGTGAAGCTGACTGAGCTGACTGAGCTGACTGACGGCGATAGATAACTGGCCCTCAGGCTACTCCGCGAGCCACCCGCCGGGACGTACCCCACGCTAGAGCAGGGGTCTGACTGCCGTGGCGTACGAGGGCGTACGGTGGCGTGATCCCCCGCACCCCCTGGCATTCTGAGGACACTGACATACCGTGGTCGGTATGAGCGCGCCGCTGCTGTTCCTCGACGTCGACGGGGTCGTCCTCCCCCTCGGCGCCGAACCCGACGACCTCCGCGACGACCTGGGCCGCACCCTGTCCGCCCTCCCAGCCGACCTCGTATGGGCCACAGCCTGGGAACACAGCGCCAACATCGAGATCGCCCCCCGCATCGGCCTCCCCCGACTCCCCGTCGTGGAGTGGCACGACCCGACCACCGCCGAACTCGCCCTCGACGCCCACTTCGACCTCCACTGGAAGACCCGCCAAATCGTCCAATGGGCCCGAGGCCGCGACTTCGCCTGGGCCGACGACGAAGTCACCACCGCCGACCAAGACTGGATCGCCCAACACCACCCCGGCCGCGCCCTGGTCCACCACGTCCGCGCCCTCCTCGGACTGACCACCGCCGACTTCGAGACACTCCGCCGCTGGCTGCGAGGCGAGGCCGAGGCTGAGGCTGATGGCGAGGGGGACGGAGACAGCACCGGCGGCGGCGAGGGCGATGCACAGGACGACGATGCCGATGAACGCCGCCCTGCCGCATCGTGAGCCGAGCACATGGCTGCCCGCGAGCCGGCCGCCTGCTTGCCAATGCGCCCCGCACCAAGCCGCTGCCCTGCGACATTCTGCAACATCCTGAGCCTCGCGCTTACCGCCTCCGCGCGCCTTGCGACCGAGCCGGCTACTCCCCGCCTGCCCCGTCCCGCTCCAAGTGCCCCATCCGGACCCGGAGAGCGCGCTGGAACCACTCGAACACCGGGCCGAGGGTCTCCGGCTCCGGCCATCGGTTCACCGCTGCGAGGAGGCGCCAGTAGCGTTCCACGCGGGGGTCGGCTGCTACCTCCAGGCGGCGCCATAGCCATGCGCGCAGGGCCGGGTCGTCTGGCTTGCCGAAGGTGGTGGCGTATTGGGCTCCGAGCTCGGCGATGATGGGGTCGGCGGCGGGGGATTGCGGGTCGATGCCGTCGGTGATGGCTTGGGTGATGCGTTCGCGGACCAGGGCTGTCAGTTCGTGGTGCAGGCCTGTCGTGTCGCCTTCGGCGCGTTCGGCGGCTTGGTACTGGGCCATCGCGCGGACGCTGGTGCGGAAGTCTGGGTCCTGGGTCAGTTCGGCGAGTTCGATCCAGGCTTCGACCTGCTCGGGGGTGGCGTCGTCGGGGAGGTCGGGGGTGGCGGCGCGGACCAGTTCGACGAGCTCTGGGTTCGCGTCGATGCCGCTGAAGGTGTCCTCGATGAAGTCCTCGATGACGCGCTTGCGTTCGAGGTCGGACATGCGGGCGATTCTGTGCATCAGGTCCATCTCCTGGTGGGTGGCACCCCGGGCGGCTACCGCGCCGAGCACCGCGCGCCGGAGTCGCAGTGTGCGAAGCTGGACGTCCAGTGCCTCCGCGTGCGCGGCTGCGACCTCGGCCAGTGTCGTCTCGCGCGCCAGCACGCGCCGGACGGTCGGGAGGTCCACGCCGAGCTCGCGCAGGGTGCGGACCAGGTCCAGGCGGGCTATGGCGCCGATGTCGTAGACGCGGTAGCCGGCCGGGGTGCGGCCGGTTTCGGGGACGATGCCCTCGTCGGCGTAGAAGCGGATGGTCTTCACCGGCAGTCCGGTGCGCCGCGCCAAGTCGCCGATGGTGTAGAGGGCTTCGCTCATGACAGGTACCTTCCGGCCTCCCGTAGATGGAGACTCAAGCCGAATCCGGAAATGGCCGAGTAGATCGCGACGACCGGCAGGCTATGCCGTGTAGGCGGCCGGGCACCGCAGGATTTACCGTGGGCGCGTGGACGATATCGACAGGCACATCGTGGCGGCCCTGGTCGCCGACGGCCGGATGAGCTACACCGACCTCGGCAAGCTGATCGGGTTGTCGACCTCGGCGGTGCACCAGCGGGTGCAGAAGCTGGAGGAGCGCGGCGTGCTGCGGGGATTCCGGGCCGTGGTGGACCCCGAGGCGCTGGGCTTGAGCCTGACGGCGTTCATCTCGGTCAAGCCCATCGACCCGGCGGCGCCGGACGACGTGCCGGACCGGCTCAAGGGTCTGGAAGAGGTCGAGGACTGCTACAGCGTCGCCGGGGACGAGAACTACATCCTCAAGGTGCGCGTCGGCACGCCGGGCCAGCTGGAGTCCCTGCTGTCCCGGATCCGCACCGCGGCCGAGGTGTCCACCCGGACCACGGTCGTCCTGTCCACGCCGTTCGAGGCCCGGATGCGCGGGACGACGCCGGCCTGAGCGGCGGGCTCGAGCCGCACCTCGACACCCGTCCGCATACGAGACACTGTCCGGTATGACGAACACCGCCCTGCCCGACCCCGACCGTCCGACCCCGGCCCGCGTCCTGCTGCGCGGTGGGACCATTCACTCGCCGGAGGAGCCGTTCGCCACGGCGATGCTGGTCGAGGACGGCGCGGTGGCCTGGCTCGGCTCGGACAGCGCGGCGGACGTGGCGCACGCCGACTCCGTCGACGAGATCGTCGAGCTGCGCGGCGCGCTGGTGACCCCGGCGTTCGTCGACGCCCACGTGCACCTGACCTCCACCGGCCTCGCGGTGGCCGGGCTGGACCTGCACGACACGCCCTCGCTGACCGCCGCCCTGGACCGCATCGCCGCCTTCGCCGCGACCGTCCCGGCCGGCGAGACGGTGATCGGCCAGGGATGGGACGAATCGCGCTGGCCCGAGCGCCGCGCGCCCTCCCTCGCCGAACTGGACCGCGCGGTCGGCGGTCGGCCGGCGTATCTGTCGCGCGCCGACGTGCACAGCGCGCTGGCGTCCTCGGCGCTGATCGCCGCGGTCCCGGACGTGCGCGGCGCGGTCGGCTTCGACGAGTCCGGGCAGCTGCGCCAGCAGGCACACCACCTGGTGCGCAAGGCGGCCTTCAGCATGCTGAGCCCGACCGTGCGCGGCGAGTTGCAGGCGGCTGCGCTGCGCCGGGCGGCGGAACTGGGGATCGGCGCGCTGCACGAGTGCGGCGGCCCGGACATCGGCGGCGAGGCGGACTTCCTGCAGGTGCTGGCCTCCGGGCTGGCGGGAATCGGGCCCGAGGTCTTCGGCTACTGGGGCGAGTTCGGCGGAGCGGAGAAGGCGGCGTTCCTCGGCGCGGTCGGCGCCGGCGGGGACCTGTTCCTGGACGGCGCGATCGGCTCGCACACCGCCTGCCTGGCCCACGCCTACGCCGACAAGGACACCCTCGGCGCCGCGTATGCGAGCGCTGAGGAGGTGGCGGCGCACGTGGTCGAATGCACGCAGGCCGGGATGCAGGCGGGCTTCCACGCGATCGGCGACGCGGCGATGTCCGCGCTCCTGGACGGCTTCGACGCGGCCGCCGCGAAGGTCGGGCGCGACGCGCTGTACCGGATCGGACACCGCGTGGAGCACGCCGAGATGATCCCGGACGGCGGCATCCAGCGGCTGCTCGACTTCGGCATCGTGGCGAGCGTGCAGCCGGCGTTCGACGCGGCGTGGGGCGGCCCGGACGGCATGTACGTGGAGCGCCTCGGCGCGCAGCGCGCGCAGGCGATGAACCCCTTCGCGGCGCTGCAGAAGGCCGGCGTGCCGCTGGCGTTCGGCTCGGACGCCCCGGTGACGCCGCTGGACCCCTGGGGCACGGTACGCGCCGCGGCGTTCCACCAGACCCCCGAGCACCGCATCTCGGTCCGGGCGGCGTTCGCCGCGCACACCCGCGGCGGCTGGCGCGCGCTCGGCGCGGCGGCGACCGCGACCGGCGTGCTGCGGGTCGGCGAGCCGGCGACGTTCGCGGTGTGGGACGTCGCGCCGCAGGACGTGGTGGTGCAGGCGGCCGACGAGCGGCTCTCGGCGTGGTCCACCGACCCGCGCTCGGGCGTGCCGGGACTCCCGGACCTGACGCCGGGGCGTCCGCTGCCGACCGCGGCGCGCACGGTGGTGCGGGGGCGGACGGTGTTCGACTCGGGGCGGCTCGCGGAGGGGTAGGCGCGAGAGGACAGGGCGCGAGGCGGGCGGAGCGCCGGAAAACGTCGGCGCGGCGCGGGTGAAGTGCCCGTGCGATGCCGCTGAGCACGGCACGCGATGTTGAGGTGTTGAGGCGCCGCCGCCGGCCGCCCGCCGCCGCCCGCCCCGCGCTTGAGCACGGTTCGGTCACAAATATCCCCCGCGCCCTTCCGAGTGATCGTCGTCCGCGTCGCCCGCTTTCCGGGACGCCATCCTGACCTGCGCCTTTGTCGCGTTCGCGCAGGCCACGACTGGTCGGATCACTGGTTGACAGGAGTCCCTGCAGTCCGGGTAGCGTCGGTGACCACGTCCACCGGCCGCACGCGTCGCACGGTGGTCCTGTCTCGCCGCGGTGCGATCCGGCGCCGGAGCGTCTGGACGGGGGCATGGCGGCGGATGCGGCGAAAGATGGTGGGTCTTCACCGGGAACCCGGCGGATCCAGTAGACAACGGCGTGCGGGACTCGCAACCAACGGGTCCGCAGCCGGTCCGAAGGGTGCCGCCGGGTTTTCGCGTGCGACCGGGGCACCCGCGCACGTCAGCGCGTACCGCGAGCGCGTCCCCCAGCTTGCGCCGCAGGCGTTCCCGCTGGTGAAGCTGTTCTCGACCGTCCTCATGCTCACCGCCGAAGGTGTCTTCCGGCTTTCCGCCAGGTGAAGACTGTTTCCCGAGCGCCCCAATCTTGAGACCCTGGGATTCAGACCCTGCTCGTATAGGGTGCGGTCAACGTGTGTCCGCAGATCTTTTCTAGGGTGGGTCCCGCAGGTGGCGAACGTGGATGAGGCCGGTACCCGCCGGCGGCGGTGGTTCCGGCGGCCCGGCCGGCCGAGCGCCGAGGCGGTGCGGCTGGCGGCGCTGGCGCTGCTGGCCGGGGCGGCGCTGAACCTGGCGTTCGCCCCCGTCGGCTGGTGGCCGGTCGCCCCGATCGCGGTCGCGGCGTTCTCGGCCATGGTCTCCGGCCGGACCGGACGGCGCGGGATGCTCATCGGCTTCTGGTTCGGGACCGGCTTCTGCTGGGTCATGTTCCAGTGGCTGCGCGTCTTCGGGCCCGGCGCCCAGGAAGCGGTCGGCCTCGTCGAGTCGCTGTACTTCATCCCGTTCGGGTGGGGCATGGCGCGGGTGTCGCTGACGCGCTTCGCGCCGCTGTGGCAGGCGTGCCTGTGGGTCACCGAGGAGTACGGCCGCTCGCGCTGGCCCTTCGGCGGCTTCTCCTGGGGACGGCTGGCGTTCTCCCAGCCGGACTCGCCGTTCACGCCGCTCGCGGCCGTCGGCGGCGCGCCGCTGGTGACCTTCGCGGTGGCGCTGTCCGGCGCGCTGCTGTGGCGCGCGGTGGTGGTGCTGCGGCGCGACCGGCGCGACGGGCTCAGATGGGTCGCCGCGCTCGTCGCCGGGGCGCTGGTGGTCCCCGCCCTCGGCTTCGCCGTGCCGTTGCAGAACCCGGATTCCGGCACGCCGGTGCGCATCGCGCTGATCCAGGGCAACGTGCCGCGCGTCGGCTTCGGCCGCGACGAGCAGGAGGCCGCGGTCCTGGACAACCATGTCAAGGAGACCGAGGTCCTGGCCGCCGACATCCGCTCGGGCAAGGCGGTCAAGCCCGACCTGGTGGTCTGGCCGGAGAACGGCTCGGACATGGACCCCTACTCCGATCCCGGCGTCGCGGACCAGATCCAGCAGGCGGTCGACGACGTGGGCGTGCCGGTGCTGGTCGGCGCGGTCATCAACGCCAACGCCGCGGGGACCAACGTGCTGAACCGGCTGATCGTCTGGACGCCGGGCGCGGACGGCGGGATGGGCGCCACCTACGACAAGACCCACCTGGTGCCGTTCGGCGAGTACCTGCCCTTCCGCGACATCCTGACCAAGATGATCAAGCGCTTCAACATGATCCCGCGCGACTTCGTCCCCGGCCACGGCAAGGGCGTGCTGACCCTCGGCGGGGTCACCGTCGCCGCCGTCATCTGCTTCGAGGTCGCCTACGACGACGTGGTCCGCAACGCGGTCAAGGGCGGCGGCCAGGTCCTGCTGGTCCCCAGCAACAACGCCTCCTACATGGGCACCGGCCAGACCTACCAGCAGCTGGCGATCGCCCGCTTCCGCGCCGTCGAGCACGGCCGCTGGACCATGGAGGCCGCGACCTCGGGGGTGTCGGCGGTCATCGACCCGCACGGCAAGATCCTCGCGCAGACCGGCGAGTACCAGGCGCGCTACCTGGACACGCAGGTGCGCCGCAACACCGCGATCACCCTGGCCGACCGGGTCGGCGCCTGGCCGGAGTACGTGCTCGCACTGCTCGGGCTGCTGGCCGCGATCGGTCTGGGCGGCGCCGCCACGACACTCCGGCGTACTCGGGCCTTGATTCCGGCATTCAGAACTCCGGCAGATACCCTGCCGGGTGCCCCGGACGGCGACCGGGCTCCGAGCGGGCCCGCTGACGACGCCGACCTCCAGACCGCTGCGAAAGGCCGAGCCCGGTGACGAACCCGCGCGTCCTGGTGATCATCCCGACCTACAACGAGGCGGAGAACCTGCCGACGATCGTCGCGCGCGTCCACGCCGCGAACCCGGACGTGCACGTACTCGTGGCCGACGACAACTCCCCGGACGGCACGGGCAAGCTCGCGGACGAACTCGCCGACTCCGATGAGCGGGTCAAGGTTCTGCACCGGGCCGGCAAGGAGGGACTGGGCAAGGCCTACCTGGCCGGGTTCGCCTGGGGGATCGAGCACGAATACGACGTCATCTGCGAGATGGACGCCGACGGCTCGCACCGCCCCGAGGACTTCCCGGCGCTGCTCAAGGCGTTGGTGGAGCAGAACGCGGATCTGGTCCTGGGCTCGCGCTATGTGCGCGGCGGCAAGACGGTCGGCTGGCCCAAGCACCGCGAGATCCTGTCCAAGGGCGGCAACACCTGGGTCCGGCTGGTCACCGGCATGAAGCTCGCGGACGCCACCGGCGGCTACCGGCTCTTCCGTCGCGAGACGCTGGAGCGTATAGAGCTTTCCACGGTCGCCAGTGCCGGCTACACCTTTCAGGTGGACCTGGCATGGCGGACGGTGCGCGCCGGACTGAAGGTCGTCGAGGTCCCGATCACCTTCGTCGAACGCGAACTCGGGGCGTCGAAGATGAGCACGAACATCGTCGCCGAAGCGCTGTGGCGGACCACCGTGTGGGGGATGCAGTACCGGATGAAGCGCTTGCTGGGCCGCCGCTGAAACGGCTGCCGGCCTCGATGTCAGGACCGGTGGACACCTGAACGTGAAAAGGCCCGAGCCGCACTGTCGGGGGGATGCAGTGCGGCTCGGGGATTGTGGGCGCGCCTCCCGGCAACGGGGTGGCTGCGCTCTTCCTACTGTAGTCGTATCGATGGGTTCTGTGCGCGGATCATCATCGCGTCGGCCGTAGTTCCCGCCGGACTCAGTCGGACGTGTGCCTCAGTCGGACGAGTGCGCCGCGGCCTTGCGCGCGCCGGAGCGGGCCGCGGTCGTCTTCGGCTTGCCCGCCGGGGCGGCCGGAGCCTTCACCGAGGACGCCTTGGCGGCGGCGGCCGACTTCTTGGCGCGCCCGGCCATGGTGCGGGCCGGGGCGGGGCGGACGACGTCGCTGCGAGAGATGCCGCCGTCGCGCAGGACGGCCAGCCGCTCGGCCAGGACCTCCTCCAGGTCGGCCATGGTGCGCCGCTCCAGCAGCATGTCCCAGTGGGTGCGGGCCGGCTTGCCCGCCTTCTCCTCCGGCGGGGCGCCGTCGACCAGCAGGGCGGTGGCCCCGCAGACCTTGCACTCCCACGTCGACGGCACGTCGGCCTCCACGGAGAACGGCATCACGAAGCGGTGCTCGTTCGGGCACACGTACTCGATGTCCTGGCGCGGGGCGAAGTCGATCCCCGCGTCGCTTTCATAGCTGGTCGCGCCGAGGCGCGTCCCGCGCAGTGCCCGCTCGCTCATTGGTGTTCCCTCCAGATCGTCTCACCCGCTCACAACGCGTCGCGGCGCACGTTTTGTTCCGGGCCGGACCGGTTGGCGTGGCGGTCGCCCGCGGGCGTGTGTGCAGCCAGAGCCTCCCACGGATGGGTTCCACCGGGCAAAAACGGGCAAACGTCTTTAGTCAGCTCATAGGAGGAGAGCGAAGTGGGATTCGTCACACAGGGTTACAAGCGCTCGGGCACGGGATTGCCCGCGGCCCGGATCGCGGCGCGCAGATCGGTGCGCGCCAGCAGCGCCAACCCCAGGACGAAGAACACCACCAGTGAGACGATCGCCAGCCGGTAGGAGCCGGTGAACTGGATCGCCAGCGCCACGGTGAGCGAGCCGATCCAGGCCACGCCGTTCTGGCTGACCTCGTAGAGCCCGAAATACTCGCTCTCCTGCCCGGCCGGGATGATCTGCGCGAACAGCGAGCGCGACAGCGCCTGCGTCCCGCCCAGCACCAGGCCGATCGCGCAGCCCAGCAGGTAGAACTGCCAGGCGGCGTGCTTGGTCATCGCGAACGCCGCCGCCAGCAGCACGATCCACGCCACCAGCGAGCCGCTGATGGTCCGCCGCGTGCCGTGCCGCGCGGCCAGCCGCCCCATCCACAGCGAGCCGCCGAACGCCACGAACTGCACCACCAGGATCGCGCTGGCCATCACCGACTGGCCCAGATCCAGCTGTTTGGTGCCGTAGGTCGAGGCGAAAGAGATGACCGTTTGCACGCCCTCGTTGTAGGCCATGTAGGCGAGTAGGAACAGCAAAGCGTTGCGGTTGCGCGACAGCGCGGCCAGAGTTCGGCCGAGTCGGCGGTAGCCGGTCCCGGACTCCGGACGCTCGGACTTCGACAGCTCAGACTTAGGCAGCCCAGACTTCGACAGCTCGGACTCCGGCAGCCGGGAGGTCCCCGCGGTCAGCCTGCGCACGCCGGCCGTGCCGAACACCAGCCACCACAGACCCGCCGAGGCCAGCGCGACCCGGGCGGCGTGCGCCTCGCTTAGTCCCAGAGAGCTGTGCGCCGTGTAGACGACCAGGTTGACGGTGAGCAGCACGGCGCCGCCGAGATAGCCGACAGCCCAGCCCTTGGAGCTGATCGCGTCGCGCTCGTCCGGCGCGGCCAGCGTCGGCAGATAGCCGTTGGCCAGCACGTTGGCGGTGGAGTAGCTCAGCGAGGCGGTCAGGAACAGCGCGCCGCCCCACAGGTACGCGCCGCCGGTGACGGTGTAGAAGAGCAGCGTCGCCACGACACCGAGGGTCATCGCCGCGGTCAGCAGCCCGCGCGTGCGCCCGCTGCGGTCGGCGACCGCGCCGACCAACGGCAGCACCGCGGCCTGCACGAGCGCGGCGGCGGTGACGGCGAAGGGGTAGAAGGACTCGGCCCGGATGCTCAGGCCCGCCAGGTGCAGGTAGTGGTCGGTCCCGCCGGCGGCGTTGCGCGCGATGTCGGTGAGGTAGGGACCGAGGAAGACCGCGGTGACGGTGGTGGGGAAGGCGTGGGCGCCCCAGGCGTAGCGGTACCAGCCGGTGCGGCGGGAGAGCTGGGCCGGGTCAGTGGTGGGGGTGGGGATGTCGGGCGCGTCGGGTCCGGCGGCGGGCGATGAGGCGAGTGCGGCAGGGTCGGCGAGCGGTGTGCCGAAGTCGGCGGTCTCTTCGGCGGACGGAGAGCGCGTGAAGGACGCCTGCCCGGCGAACGGTGTCGCGGTGCCGGCTGGATCGGCGATGCTCAGCGGCTGCGCGGCGATACCTTGCGAACCATGCGCTGCCGGATCGGCGAAGGGTATGCCGATCCCTGTCGGCGGCTGCGCGGGGTGCGCCCCCAACCCGGCGAGTGCGGCGGCCGCGCCGGTGCCGGAGTCGGCGCCGTCGGCGGTGAACGCGGCGGCGGTGTCGTCGATCGGCATCAGGACCAGGTCCCCCGTTTCGTCAGCACGGTTTTGAGCGTGTCCAGCCGGTCGGTCATGATGCCGTCCGCGCCCAGGTCCAGCAACCGTTCCATGTCAGAGGCCTCGTTGACGGTCCACACGTGCACCGGCAGTCCGGCGGCGTGGGCGGCGGCGAGCAGCCGGTCGTCGACCACGACGATGCGTCCCAGAGCCGGCGGGACCTGGAGACACGCCGCCGCGACGTGGGGCAGCGCGGCCGGATCCGGCGTCTCGCCGAGCTTCAGTCTGCGCGAGGCACGCCAGATGCGGAACGCCTCGCGCGGACCGGCGCTGGTGCACAGCTCGGGTCCGAACGCCGCGCGCATCGCGTTCAGCCGGGTGTCGGAGAAGGAGCTGATGCAGACCCGCTCGACCGCGTCGGTGCGCCGCAGCAGCGCGGTCAGCGGCTCGATCGCGTTCGGCTCCTTGACGTCGATGTTGAAGCGCGCGTCGGGGAAGGCCTCCAGCAGTTCGGCCATCGTCGGGATCGGGTCGTCGCCGATGCGGGCGATGGCGGCCTCGGCGGCGGTGAGCGTCTTGATGCGCCCCTTGGCGTCGGTGACGCGTTGCAGCCGCCGGTCGTGGAAGGCGAGCAGGACGCCGTCGGAGGTGGCGTGCACGTCCGTCTCCAGATACCGGTAGCCGGTGTCGGCGGCGATCTTGAACGCGGACAGCGTGTTCTCCCCGGCCGGGCCGTCCGCGCCGCCCCGGTGGGCGAACGGGATGGGTCCGGGATGGTCGAGGAACGCGTGGCGGGCGGTGCTGGCGGACATGGGCGCAAGTATCCCAAGCTCCGGGTCACAACTTCATCAAACTAGGCGTGGCGGGGTGCGCGCCCGCTCCGCAGTCCATACGCTGATGCGATCGCAGCCCTGGGGGAGCGCGGTTCATGGTTTGCTGAGGACGCGATGGGGCGAGCGAGCGTGGGGAGTGCGGGTTGAAGGCGGCAGGCCGGGCGGCGGACGATGCTGGGTCTGCGGGGGACGAGGACGCCGATCTCCAGGCCGCCCGGGCTCAAGGCGGCGAGGAACAGTCCGGCGAGCCCGATCCCGGCGAGACCGAAACGCGCTCCGGCGAGGCCGGACGGTTACGCCGCGCCTCCGACATCCTCGGTGAGGTGTTGTTCGGCGGGGGAGCGGGACGCGCCAAGTCCGCCGAGACTCGCCAGCCGCCCGAAGCCGACCCCGCGCCGAGCGTCAGCCACTACGCCGCTGCCGCCTCCACCGCTGCCTCTCCCTCCGCCTCAGCCTCTGCCTCTTCCTCCTCATCCGCAGCGAAAGCGCCCGTCCCCAGCGCCGCCCCACGGCCCCGCCCGGCAGTGACCCCCACCTGGTCCGACCCGGCTCCCGGTGACGAAGCGACCCGCTACCTGTGCGCCGCGACCCACCTCGACGCCGCCTTCACCCGCCGTGCCCTGAAGGAGTTCGTCTTCGACGAAGGCCGCGCCCCGGCGCCGACCACCGGCGTCGACGAGGTCCTGGTGCTCCGGCACGCGCTCGCCGCCCGGACCCGGCGGCTCCACCGCGACGTCGCCCTCGTGGCGCTGACCGTCGTCGCGCTCCTGGTGTCGGTGTGGACTGTGGCGGCGTGGCTGGTGTGGGGCGCCGGACTCTGGCTGCTGGTGACCGGCTCCGGTTCCGGCCGCGGCGCTCAGGGCGCGAACTCCGGCGGCGCCGACGACTGGGCCGTCGCAGGACCCCGAGACGGCCTGCGACCGCCCCCGACCAGCCCCGCGCACGGGCAGCAGCCGTCGGCGTCCTTCGCCCCGCTGGCGCGCTTCGTGGCGCTCGTGTGGGGCGTCGCGGGCGCCGGTGCGATCGCCGCCGCCGCCGGACTGGCGCACCCCTTCGGCCTCGGCGTCCCCGACCGCTTCCACGACGCCGGACCCGGCTCGCCGTGGATGGCGTGGCTGTTCGTCCCGCTGGCCGGCGTGCTCACGGCGTGGCTCATCGTCCTGGCCGAACGCCTCGCAGCCCGGCATGTGCTGGTGGACAAGCTGCGCCGGGACCGCTTCGGCACACACCGCTGGATCACCACCGAGACCGTCTGGGCCCGCCGCGCCCTGGCCGAACTCGCCGCGCGCGTCGCCTCCGACCGCCAGGTCCTCGCCGACCCCGCACGCCCCTTCGCCGGCGCCGGCCGCCAGGTCCTGCGCCGCCGCTGGCTTCTGGAGACCGGCCCGATCCGCCTGGACGTCGAGGACCTCATCGAGCGCGTGACCGACGCGCTGGCCGCGGGCGTCCCCGGCCTGGGCCCGGAGGGTCTGCTCGACAAGGTGGCGTGGGACGACTTCGTGGTCGCCACCGGCCCGGTCCTGGCCGTCGGCCAGACCACGGATGCCTCCCTGCGCCTGCTGCCCTCGCCCCGCAACGCCGCCGCGCCCCGCGTCTTCCGCCGCTTCCGCATCCTGGCCGACCCGGCCGAGACCGTGGTGACCGTCTACCTGTCCGCCTCCGCCGCCCCGGGCTTGGCCTTGATCGAGATCCACGGCCTGGTCCTGGAGCCGGTCGCCGCCGCCTACCGCGGCGTGGACCGCCTGCCGGGCCTGGGCGTCCCGGCAGCGCTCGTCGAGGGCTGGCACGCCGCCGCGACCGTCCCGCGCCTGCTGTTCGCCGCCCCGCGCTCCGCCGCGAGCGCCGCCGCGGACCCCTGGCGCTGGCGCCATCGCCGCGCCGTCCTGGACCGCGCCGCCGCCGGCGGACTCCCGGCCGCCGACGGCGCCCGCACCTCGCTGCGCGAACTCGGCGTCGCCGCCGGCTCCGGCGCGCGCGGCCCGCTCGTGGACCGCGAGGGCTCGCCGTTCGCCCGCGAGGACGCGAACCTGGCGCTCGCCGTGGTCGAGCGGCGCGTCCGCGAGGCGCTGCGGCCGCTGCTGTAGGCGGCATCAGCCGCCTGCGTCGGTCCACGCAGCCGTCGGTCCGCGCAGCGCCGCCGCCTCGGCTAGCCTGCCGGGTATGGAGTTCATCACCAGGCTTCGTCGAGCCCTGCGCGCCGCCAAGGCGCCGCTGTACACGGATCTGGGATCGACAGTGGCCCAGGCCGCCTCGACCGTGTCGATCGCGACCGGGATCAGCGGGGGAGCGCCGCTGCCGACGGAGAAGAAGCAGCCTCGGGACTGAGCGCGGCCGGGGTCGCGGGCAGCGCGGGCGCGAGCGCTTCGACCGGACCGTCATGGCGCGCGCTGGACCGCCAGTCGGATACGCGGACCAGCGTCTCGAGGTAGGCGAGCCTGAAGGGTCCGAGATCTTCGCGGTCCACCAGCGCCAGCACTCGCTCCGTCCACCCTCCGCCAGGCTCGATGTCCGTGGTCTGAAGGCGCTGCGCGGGGAAGCGCTCACCGGTCGACAACTCGATCGGCGGAATCTGATCCCCGTCGAGGACACCCAGGATGAGCGGTGCCTCGTCCCGCCCCGGCCGCACCGAGACGCGCACGTGCCCGTGGTGCGCGGCGACGAGGTAGGTCGTCAGCCAGGGATGGCCGCCCTCCATCAAGATCAGCGCGCTGACGAGTTCATGCCGGAAGTACGCCCTTCTCCTCTGACCGGTGCTGAATGGCGCCTTCGACTTGGCCAGCAGGTAGTCGGGCGGATCGCCGCCACCACCTCGCAACATCTCCTGGAATACGTCGTGGCACTTGCCGAGATCGTGATAGCGCGCCGCCAGCCTGACAGCCTCCTGCTGGTCCGCCAGCAGTCCGGGCAGCGAGTCCAGGAGGTCGCGCGCCTCCTCCTCGGTCTCCATCAGGTGCTGGTCGAGACTGACCCACGCGGTGCAGGCGAACGCCCACGGCGCGGCGTCCTGCGCCGGTCCGGCCTCGGGGTCGTGCCGCACCAGTGTGACGCCGGGCGTGAGGTCCTCGGCGACCGCGTGCCGCCACGCACCGTCCAGCCGGTCCCGGATCCAGAACCACATCCCCGCGCCGAGCATCTGCCGCACGTCGGCGAGCGGCACACGGCGGAGCTCGTCCCCGCGTAGACGGGGCTCCTCCTCGGACGGCGTGGACTCCCAGTTGCGCCGCGCGATCTGCACGGTCCAGTCGGCCTGGTCGCAGACCAGGCGCGCAACGCCGACACCGCTCGGCTCGACGGTGGTGTCGAACAGCGTGCGCAGAGCGTCCCGATCCAACCTCGGGACAGTCGCGCCGGCCGTCTCAAGCAGATGCGGGGCATCGGACAACCAGGTGCTGCGAGCAGGCGCCGCCGTCCCCAGCAGATCACGCAGCCGTTGCAGCTCGACGCTCGTCGCCAACCCGGGACCGAGCCGCCGCGCGTCCTCGAAGACCCACTGCACACCGTTGTTCAGCAGCCCGAACGACACCGGAGCGTTCTGCGCCGAGTCGCCGAACCCGCGCATGAGCGCCTTGCTCAGCAACAGGTCCGGCGTCCCGACCAGAATCGCGGACTCCTCCGGCCGACGCTGCCACCCGCTGCCCGGAGCCGCGCCAGCGACCAGATGCAGACCGACGTCCTCGGCGAGCCCAAGCCGCGCCAGCCACTCACCGATCCGCGCGAACACCTCCTCGACGGGACCATGCATCGGCACGACGTAGACCAGCCGCCTCGGCGTGGCTTCCGGCGCCGAGACCATCCGCCGATGGAGCCACGGCAACACGGCGGTCTCGACCCGCTCCTCGCCGGCAGTGCCCGCGGCGATCTCGACGACCTCCGGCAACCCATCCGCAGCGAGCCTCATCTGAGCAGCAGACGGCTGGTGACCGGTGGCGACACGCACGAAATCCTCGAACACCGATGTCACCGAAAGCGCCGGCATCGCCGATGTCACCGATACCGCCACCGCCACTGGCACCTTCGCCGCCGCGGCCGCCACCTCCTCCGCCGCCGCCACCTCCTCCGCCGCCACCTCCGCCGCCTCCGCCGCCACCTCCGCCGCCTCCTCCGCCTCCTCCGCCGCCGTCGGCACCTCCGCCGCCGCTGTCGCCGATGTCACCGGCACCGCCGCTGCTGCCGCTGCCGCTGTCGCCGATACCGCCGCTGTCGCCGATACCGCCGCTGCTGCCGATACCGTCGCCGCCACCTATGTCACCGCTGTCGCCGACACCGCCGGCACCGCCGAAGCCATCCCTCGCCCTCCCGCAGCCCTACTCCCCAGCGGACTCGCCCATCTCGGCCCACACGATCTTCCCGCGGTCCGTCGGCCGCACGCCCCACCGCTGCGACAGCTGCGCGACTATCAGCAGGCCGCGATGCCGCTCGTCCATGTGCTGCGTCACCGCCGGGCGCGGGATGCGGCCGTCGCAGTCGGCGACCTCGACCATCAGCCGCCCCGGATGCGAGCGCAGCGCCAGCTGGCTGGTCGTCGCGGCGTGCTGGGTGGCGTTGGTGACCAGCTCGGTGACCACCGAGAGCACGTCGTCGGTCAGGTGGTCCAGGTCCCACTCGCTCAGCGTCGCGGTGACGAACCGCCGCGCGGCGCGCGCCGCCATCGGGTCCGGGTCCAGGTCCAGCGCCGCCTTGCGGATGCGGGTCGGGCGGGTCCGCACCATCAGCAGCGCCACGTCGTCGTGCTCGTCGCCGGAGAGCATCGCGTGCAGCAGGCGGTCGCAGGTGCGCTGCACGCTCTCCGAGCTCAGCGGTCCGGAGGAACCCAGCGGTCCGTCGTCGGAGCGGACCAGCTCCGTGGAGAGCCGGTTCAGCCGCTCGGTCAGCGGCGCGTCGTGGCACTCCACCAGGCCGTCGGTGTACAGCAGCAGCCTGCTGCCGCCGGCCAGGGTCTGCACCTTCTCGTCGAACACCGCCTCCTCGATGCCCAGCGGCATCCCGAGGTCGTCCTCCAGCAGGTGCGCCGTGCCCTCCGGGGTGATCAGCGCCGGCGGCATGTGCCCGGCGCTGGCCCAGGTCAGGACCTCCTCCGCCGGGTCGTAGACGGCGTACACGCACGTCGCGATCTGCTCGGCGACGCCGTCGTCGGCCGGTCCCAGCGCCCCGGTGCCGACCGGGTACGTCCCGGAGGCGCTCAGCGTGGTCACCGCCACCGAGCTGCTCGCCGCCGAGGCCGGCATGGTGCACACCAGCCGGTTCAGCAGATGCATGATCTGCCCCGGCGGCAGGTCCATCACCGCGTACGCGCGCACCGCCGTCCGCAGCTGCCCCATGATCGCCGCGGCCCGGATCCCGCGCCCCATCACGTCCCCGATGACCAGCGCCACCCGGCCGCCGGACAGCGGGATCACGTCGAACCAGTCGCCGCCGACCTGCGTGCCCTGCGCGCCGGCCAGGTAGGTGAAGGCGATCTCCAGCTCCGCCAGCTGCGGCGGGGACGCCGGCAGCAGCGAGTTCTGCAGCTCCACCGCGGTCTCGCGCTCCAGCCGGTACAGCCGCGCGTTGTCCATCGCCGAGGCCGCCTGCCCGGCGATGCCCTTAACGATCTGCTCGTCGCGCTCGGTGAACCGGTTCGGTTCGGAGTGGCCGAAGTACATCGAGCCCAGCACCGTGCCGCCGATCGTGGTGATCGGCAGCGCCAGGAAGGACTTCACCGGCGGGTGTCCCGGCGGCAGGCCGTGGAACGGCGCGCGCTGGCCGTAGCGCGGGTCGGCGGTGACGTCGCCGGAGCGGATCGGCGCGGTCCCGGGGAACGCCGCGCCCACCAGCGAGGTCGGCCGCGGCATCGGCAGGTTCTCGAAGCGCTCCGCCGGGACCGTCCCGGCCAGCGCGAACCGGGTCTGCGCCTGGCCGTTGGCGGAGGTCAGGGTGTAGAAGCAGGACCCGAACTCGGCGTCGATCGCGGTGGTCGCGGCGTCCGTGGCGAGCTTGGCGATCTTGCGGGTGTCCAGCTCCCGGTGCAGAGACTGCCCGATCATGTAGAGCGTCTCGACGATCCGGGTCTCCTGCGTCAGCCGCCGCTGCGAGGCGCGCAGCTCGGCTTCGGCGGCCAGCGCCGCAGCGTTGCCGTCGCCGGCGGCGGCCGGGACCGAGGAGGACGACGGAGGCGGCGCCGAGGCCTGCTGCGGGACCAGGTTCACCGACGGCCGGTGCCCGTTCCCGGCGGCGCCGTTGCCGGCCGCGCCGTTCCCCGCGGGCGCGGAGCCGGCGGCCGGCGGCGCGCCGTTCCCGGTCGGCGCCCCGGCCACGCCGTTGCCGAGGCCGGTCCCCGAGCCGTTCCCGTTGCGGGCGCCGAACACCTGGTGCCCCGCCGCCGGGGACGAGGGCGCGAACAAGGGCACGGCCAGCAGCGGGGTCAGCGCCAGCCGGATCGCCGCGGCCAGCGTCCGGAAGTGCGTCGCGGTCTCGGCCGGGATGCGGACGCGCGAATACAGCAGCGCCGTGTACAGCGAGGTGTTCCGCACCCCGGGCAGGTCCGGGTGGTCCGGCCCGCCGGAGTCCAGCACCGCGCCCAGCGCGATCGCCGAGCGGATCTGATAGTCGCGGACGAACTCAGGGGTCGGCACATACGGGCTGCCGAGGGCTTCGGGCACGTGGAAGACGTCGAACCGGTCCCGCAGCCGCGCCGAGGCGGCCGGCGACTCGCCGCCGTGCGGCCGCGCCGGCACCGGCTCCGGCGAGGGCTGCAAGCCCAGCAGCCGGTCCAGCAGCGCAAGCGCGAGCGGCGCGCGCCGCACCACGTCCGAGGCGGACAGCGGGATCGCCTGGTGGTCGCGGCTGTTGCGGCGGTCCGACCAGTGCGGATGGTCCCCGGAGGTGGCCAGCAGCGTCAGATACGGCAGGCCGTCGTCGTTCGCGGCCGCCGCCGGATCCCGGGTGCCGACATAGGAGCGCAGGTCCGGGGTCAGCCGGTCCCAGGTGACAGTGTGGAACATCCGGGCCAGCGCGAAGGCCGGGCGGCCGGTCGCCGGGTCGGTGAAGGCGTGCCGCAGCCACTCGACGATCGCCGCCGAGCCCTCCTCCATGGAGGCGGCTCCGGCGGTGACGGCCCGGAGCTCGCCGGAGGCGACGACCATGTCGGTGACCGAGAAACCGGAGAGGTCGAACGCCGACGCCATTCCCGCCGTCCTGTGGGTGGTCCGTGCGGACCCCGGCGGGGGCCCAGACACAATCATGCCGACACATCCTCACCGCGCGCCGTCGTTTGCCCCATCCGGCGCGGCGCCTCCGCCCGGTCGAGTGGCCGTCTCACCTGCGGCCCGGCCACGGAGGTTGTGCCCCGGACCGGCCTCGGCGATAGCTTGTGCCCCCGATCGTGCGATCGTCGGGCACAGATCTGGGAAATGTGCCTACGGATCGTGGCATTGCCCTGATGACGGAAGCCGACGGGGGGATGGACGCGCGCGCAGATTGTGCTAGCGAGCGAAACCGGGCCGCGGCCGCACTCCGCTCGTCTCCACACTCCTGACGCCTGCCGCACCATCCTCCGCTCCCGTCTCAGCCTCCGCACTCGTGCAGTTCAAGGTAACCAGTCATGGGGGCGAGGGCTATCGTGCCGACGTGACGATCACCCGCACCGGCCGGACAGCCGGTCCTCGCCGGTGCCCTGGCGACCGTGGGAAACGCAGCTCGTGAACGCGGTGCCAGGACAATGATTCCGCAGCCTGGTCCGATGTCAAACCACTGACAAGGAAGGGGCTGCGGCGGTTGGCGGGGTCCGACAGGGTGTTTTCGCCGCCGTCGGCGCCGTCCGAGTGGACGGCGCCGACGTGGCTGCCAGTGCTCTGAAGCGCTCTGTGCTCGGCGCCCTCGGCGTTCTCAGTGTTTTCGACGTCCTGGAGGTTCTCAGCGCCCTCGGCGTTTTCAGTGCCCTCAGCGCTCTTGGTTCCTCAGTTTTCTCAGTGCCGTCCGAGCCCGCCGAGGATCCCGGTCACCGTTCCGAGCGTGCCGAGCACCCCGTCCAGCAGGCCGCCCAGACCGCCGCCCCCGCCGCCGTTGCCGCCTCCGTTCCCGCCGCCGGGCGGGGAGGGTGCGTGGGACGGCGGTGCGCTCGGCGGCGCCGGGGAGCTGACCGGGCCTCGCGTCGGCGGCTGCGTCGGCGGCTGCGTCGGCGGGGCGGGCTGGCTCGGCGGGCTCGGCGAGCCGGTCGGCGGGGCTGGCGGCCGGGAGCGCAGCACCGGCGGGGGAGCGGTGGACCCCTGCGTCGGCGCCGGGCTGTTCGCCGTGAAGGCGACCGCCGAGGACGACGACGCGGCGTGCGTGGGTTCGTACTGGATGCGGGTGTCGCCGCCCGGGACGTCCGACGGTGTCAGCGAGCCGGTCGCGCTCGGTGCCGCCGGGGCGGGCGTCAGGGCGGTCGTCGGCGCGGTGTCGCCGACCACGGCGACCGCCGGGTTGGCGCCTTCGGAGGACGACGCGCCGGGTCGGGCCGGGGCGCTCTGCGCGGACGTGCCGGCCGCGGCGGGCGCGCCCGCCCCGGTGTGCAGCACGGTGGCCACGGCGGTCACCGCCCCGATGCCCGCGGCGCCGCCCAGCAGCGTCTCAGCGGTCTTGCGTATCGGGCCGGGTTTCCTGTGCCGGGTCGCCACGCGCGCCACCTCCCCATTCGTGCCGCGCCCTCCTGGGCTGCGGACCTGACGGTCAGTGTGCTGCCAAGTGCGGGGAGTGCGCGGCGCGCGAACCCCCCGTTCCCCCGAAAGAGCGATCAAAAGACCCCGGAAAGTCCGGGTCCGGCCGTCGCATGCGCCGCCCGCGAAGACCGGACCTGGGAGGTGGGGAGAGCTGTCTTACGGCTGTTCGGTGAACTTCAGTGCAGATCAGTGCAGGTCAACGCACGTCAGCACACGTCAGCTGTTCACGCAGTGGTTGTCCTCGGCGCCGGTGTTGAAGCTGCCGACCGATACCGCGTCGCCGCACACCTGGATCGGGGTGTTGACAGAGGCCTGAACCACGTCCCCGGACACCGCGCCCGGGTCGTTCGAGGTGGCGCCGACCGCGCTCGCCGCGGTGCGCACGTCGTCGCAGCTGTTCCCGGCGGCGTCGGACTGCGCGCCGGCGACCGTCCCGCTCAGGCCGCAGCCCTGCACCGGGGCGTTCAGCGCGCCGCCGACGACGTCCCCGGACACCGCGCCGGGGCTGTTCGCGGCCACGCCGCGCACCGAGGAGCGGTTGTCCCAGGTCGTGCAGCGGTTCTCCAGAGCGTCGATCAACGCCGCGCCCGCCGCCCCGGCGTCGCCGCACACCTGCACCGGCACGTCGGCCGCACCCTGCGCCACGTTGCCGGAGGCCAGGCCGGGGCTGTCGGCGGCGGCGCCGTCGGTGGCCGCCGAGTCGGCCGCGGCGGCCGCACCGGCGCCGGCGACCATCATCGAGCCCGCGGCCAGCGACAGCAGCAGACCCTTCTTCACGAACCCGTGCATGGATGTCCTCGGGGAGTCGACGAGACCGGGACGATCACCCGCCCCTTCGAAGACCGACAACGACCGTCCGCGCCGCGGGTTGCGGCACGCGGCGCTCCGGCGGCCCGGATGCCAGCCATCCGGACCAGTCGGAACACCATCACACCGGCGCCGGCGCCTACCGTGTCAGCTTCGGCAGCACCTCGCGCCCGAACACCTCGATCCACTCGGCCTGGTTGCGCCCCACGTTGTGCAGGTACACCCGGTCCACGCCGAGGTCCAGGAAGGCCTGGATGGAGGCGCGGTGCACGTCGGGGTCCGAGGAGATGACCATCCGGCCCTCGAAGTCCTCCGGCCGCACCAGCTTGGCCATCTGCTCGAAGTCGAAGGGCGAGCGGATGTCCTGCTTGGGGAACTTCATGCCGCCGTTGGGCCACTCGGTCACCGCGTTGGCCAGCGCCTCCTCGTCGGTCGGCGCCCAGGACAGGTGCAGCTGGAGGATCTTCGGCATGGTGTCCGGGTCCTTGCCGGCCTTGCGCGCGCCGGCGGCGAAGTTCTCGAACACCCCGGAGACCTTGGAGTGCGCCGCGCCGGGGGTGATGATCCCGTCGGCCAGCTCGCCGGTCTTGCGCGAGGTGTACGGGCCGGCGGCGGCGATGTAGATCGGCGGCGGCGTGGCCGGCACCGTCCACAGCCGGGTGGTCTCCAGCGTGAAGTACTTGCCGGCGTGCTTGACGTCCTTGCCGGTGAACAGCTTGTTGATCACCTCGATGGCCTCGAACATCATCGCGACCCGGGTCGGCGCCTCGGGCCAGTACCCGCCGACGATGTGCTCGTTCAACGCCTCCCCGGAGCCCAGGCCCAGCCAGTGCCGGTCGGGATACATCGCCGCCAGCGTCGCCGAGGCCTGCGCCACCATCGCCGGGTGCATCCGGAACGAGGGGCATGTCACGCCGGGCCCGAGGTCGGTCCCGGTGCGCTCGCCGATGGCGGTCAGCACGTTCCAGACGAACGGCGCGTTCCCCTGCTGCGGCACCCACGGCTGGAAGTGGTCGGCGGCCATGGTCCCGGTGAAGCCGTGCTGCTCGGCCAGCGCCGAGTATTCGGTGACCTCGATCGGACCGAACTGCTCCAACATGGCGGCGTAACCGATATGCGCTGCGCTCACGACTATGGGCTCCCAACGAAAACTGGAACATGTTCACTGCTACGTCATAGCCGACCTTAGAGCAGGACCCTGTACGTGTCCTGTGGGAGCGCTGTGGCCTTCGGCACGGTGCGCGGCGGTGGCCGGAACGTTCAAGACCGTGCCCTGCCGCCCGGCTAGCGTCGAGGCATGAACGAGATCATCTCCCGAGCGGCGGCGTTCGTGTGGGCTTCCGGCCGCGTCCTGGAACAGCGGCGCTTCGAGGTCCTGTTCGGCGGCGCGCCCGACGGCTCGGCACTGGCCGCGGCGCTCGCGGCGTACCGGACCGCCGACGGCGGATACGCCTACGGACTCGAACCCGACGTCCGCGGCCCGGCGCCCCAGCCGCTGACCGCCGCCACCGCCCTGGCCGTGCTCCAGGACGCCGACCGCCTCGACGCCGCCTCCGTGATCCCGATCCTGGACTGGCTGACCACGGTCACCACCGCCGAGGGCGGCGTCGCCGCGGTACTGCCGACCCTGGCCGCCTACCCGCGCCCGCCATGGCTCCCGATCACCGCCGACCCCGCCGCCGACCTGCTCACCACCGGCCAGATCCTTGGCCCGGTCCTGCGCAGCGGCATCGCGCACCCCTGGATCGCGCCCGCCCTGGCCTTCGCCCGCCGCGAGGTCGAGACGATGGAGCAGACCCATCCCTATGGAGTGGAGTCGGCACTGATCTTCCTGCAGGCCGCACCGGACCGAACCTGGGCCGCCGAACAGGCCGACCGCATCGGCAAGCTGCTGCGCGAGCAGCGCACAGTCCTACTGGACCCGGCCCACCCCGAGGACGCCGTGATCGCGCCGGGCTACGCCGAGGGAGAGCACCACCTGCCGCACGACTACGCCCCGCAACCCGACAGCCTGGCCCGCTCCTGGTTCACCGACGAGGAGATGCGGCGCAGCCTGGACCACCTGGCCGCATCGCAGCACCCGGACGGCGGCTGGCCGATCAATTGGGCGAAGTGGTCCCCGACCACCGAGATGGAGGCGCGGCCGATCGTGACGGTGAAGGCGCTGCGGGTGCTGCGGGCTTACGGGAGGCTGTGAAGGCTGGCCTTTTGGCATCTCGAAGCAGGGCTTTGCGATGCGATCCATTCCGCTGAGCCGCACCGCCGCGAAAAATCGGGCTGGCCCACAAACGGCCGCCCTCGCCAGGGCTCAGCGCTAGCTGCCGGAGCCGAGCAGCTGCCCTCGCCAGGGCTCAGCCCTACCCGCCGGAGCCGAGCAGCTCGGTCGGCGTCATCCCGGCCAGCCGCCGGACCTCGCGGGTGAAGTGCGCCTGGTCGGCGTAGCCGGCTTCGTGCGCGATCGCGGCCAGTCCGTACGGCTCGGCGCGGCGGCCCAGGTCCAGCGCGTGCTGGAAACGTAGGATGCCGTGCAGCGTCTTCGGCCCGTAGCCGACCGCCTCGGTGAACCGCCGCCGCAGCTGCCGCTCGGACAGACCCACCGCGTCGGCGAGCGCCGGAACCTGCGGCGTCTCGCCGGGCCGCAGCATCCTGACCACCTGCTCGACCGCGCCATCGGGCTCATAGCGCGGCGTGAGCGCCGCAACGAAGTCCTCCAGCACCCGTGCCGCCGCCCACGGAGAATCGGTCGCCGCCAACCGCTCGGTCAGCTCGCCCACGCCCCCGGTCAGCGACTCCAACGGCACCTGCGCATCCCGGACCTCGTCAACCGGCATCCGCCCGAGCAGCAACCGCGCCGCCCCCGCCCGCAACCGCACCCCCGCGACCGCCGCCCCCGCAGCCAACCCCGCCCGCCAAGCCCCCCGATCCGGCCCGACGAGCCGCACAACGCCGCCCTGCCACGTCAAATCCGAGCACCCATCGGGCACCACCAACTGCCGATGCTCCCCATCCCCCAGATTCACCCGAGTCCACGCGCACACCACAAACCGCCCCGGCACCCGCCGCGACCGCCGCTCCGCATACACCGAGCTCATCACCCCCGACGCTACCCCCGGCGGCAGGCGTTCGCCGTACCGCCGGAGGCAACTCCGCTTCTGCCCGCTTCTGCCCGCTACTGGTCGCGCAGCAGGATCCCGCGCACGTAGGCGGCCTGCCCGACGTGCTGCATGGTGTCGCTCACGACGCTGATCAGCCGCACGCCCAGCGTCACCGGCGGGTCCCAGCGGGTGTCGACGACGCGGTCGAAGTCGTCGTCCGTCAGGCCTGCGACGTAGCCGACGGTCAGCTCGTGCACGGCGTCGTGGTAGGCGGTCAGCACTTCGATGGAGGGCACGTTCAGCTTGCCGACCTCGCCGGAGGACTGTCCGTACCCGACGTCGGCCGCCGGGTACGGCGAGCCGAACTTGGCGTCGAACCCTTGCGAGGTCCACGCCTGTTCCAGCCCTGCGACGTCGGCGACGTGGTCGTCCTGGACCCGGGCCAGGTGCCAGATGAGCCAGCCGACCGGGTTCGCGTCGCCGTCGAGGCGGCGGTGCAGTTGTTCCAGAGTCAGTCCGGCGACGGCGGCGTGGACGCTCTCGTGGACCCGCCCGAAGGCGTCGACGAGGAGATCTTGACCTGTCATGCGTTCACGCTATCGCGGTGGGAATCGCTGCGGGGGCGAACGGGTGGTGGGTGTGGCGCGATGGAGTCGGGGCGCTGGCCGGGGGTAACTGCCAGGCCATGGAGACGCGCACCGATGAGATCGCAGAGGGCATCTACCGGATCTCGACCCATGTACCGGAGATCGCCCCGCCGGCGGGGTTCACGTTCAACCAGTTCCTGGTGGCCGCCGAGGAACCCCTGATGTTCCACACCGGCATGCGCCACCTGTTCCCCGCGGTCGCCGCCGAGGTGAACCGCATCCTGCCGGTGGATACGCTGCGCTGGATCACCTTCGGGCACGTCGAGGCCGACGAGTGCGGCGCGATGAACGAGTTCCTCGCCGCCGCGCCGCATGCGCAGGTCGCCCATCCCGCGCTCGGCTGCCAGGTCTCGCTCGACGACCTGGCGGACCGCCCGCCGCGGCCGATGGCCGACGGGGAGGTGATCGACCTCGGCGGCAAGCGGGTGCGCAGCATCGACACCCCGCACGTCCCGCACGGCTGGGAGGCGCGCGTGTTGTACGAGGAGACCACCGGCACCCTGTTCTGCGGCGACCTGTTCACCCACGTCGGCAACGGCCCGGCGGTCACCGAGGACGACCTCGTCGATCCCGCGGTCGAGGCCGAGGCGCTGTTCCGCGCCACCTCCTGCCTCACCGCGACGGTCGCCGCCCTGCGCTCGCTGGCCGCGCTGCGACCGACGACGCTCGCGGTGATGCACGGCTCCAGCTTCCGCGGCGACGGCGCGGCGGCGCTGACCGGCCTGGCCGAGGCGATGCACACCCGGTTCAGCCCGGAGGCCGGGTTCATCGCGGTCCCGGACGTCGAGGGCGTGCACCGCGCCGACGGGTCCTGATACCCGCCTCGTCACACGGCCCTCGCGTCCGCCGCCTCTTGCCCTCTGCCCCGCCCGTTGGTAGAACCTGTTCTAGTTTCGCGCGACGCACCAGCCGGACGGCAACGAGGGGACACCCATGGGCGGCAGCGAGCACTGCACCGTCGAGCGCGACGGCCACACGCTGGTCGTCACGATGAACCGGCCCGAGGCCAAGAACGCGTTGTCGCTGCCGATGCTGGTCGGCATGGCCGACGCCTGGGTCGAGGCGGACGCCGACGACGACGTCCGCTCGATCGTGCTCACCGGCGCCGGGGGAGCGTTCTGCGCGGGCATGGACCTCAAGGCGATGAACATGTCCCAGGGCTCGCAGTACGCCGAGCGCCTCAAAACCGACCCCGACCTGCACTGGAAGGCGCTGCTGCGGCACTACAGCCCGCGCAAGCCGCTCATCGGCGCGGTCGAGGGCTACGCGGTGGCCGGCGGGACCGAGCTGATCCAGGCCTGCGACATCCGGGTCGCGGCGGCCTCGGCCACCTTCGGGCTGTTCGAGGTGCGGCGCGGGCTGTTCCCGGTCGCCGGCTCCACGGTGCGGCTGCCGCGGCAGATCCCCTACAGCCACGCCATGGAGATGCTGCTCACCGGCCGCCCTTACACCGCCGCCGAGGCGCGCGAGATCGGGCTGGTCGGACACCTGGTCGACGACGGCAAGGCCCTGGACAAGGCCTTGGAGATCGCCGCGCTGATCAACGCCGCCGCGCCGCTGTCGGTGGAGGCGGTGAAGCGCTCGGTGCGGGAGACCTCCGGGATGAGCGAGGCGGACGGCCTGGTCAGAGAGCTGGAGATCGGCTGGCCGGTGTTCGCCACCGAGGACGCCAAGGAGGGTCCGCGGGCCTTCGCCGAGAAGCGCGAGGCGCGGTGGAAGCGGAAGTGATGACCATCTGACCATGTGTCGTCACTCGAAGTGATGATGTGGACGCGGACCGTACCGAGATGCGCGGTAAGGGGCGCCCGGACGGCCCCGATTGGGTTATCGAGGCATCCGCAGGGCAGAGTATGAACCGTGCGTCTCGATCACGTTTCCTATGCTGTGTCCAACTCCGAGCTCGGCTCCACGGTGAACCGGCTCGGTACGCTGCTCGGCGCGACCTTCCGCGACGGCGGCGTCCACCCGCGCTTCGGCACCCGCAACTTCGTCCTGCCGCTGGCCGGCGGCTCGTATGTGGAGGTCGTGGCCCCGCTGGACCACCCCGCCACCGACGCCGCGCCGTTCGGCAAAGCCGTCAAGGCCCGCGCCGAGGACGGCGGCGGCTGGCTCGGCTGGGTCGTGGGCGTCGACGACATCACCCCCTGGGAGCAGCGCCTCGGCCGTCCCGCCGCGGCCGGCCACCGGGTCCGCCCGGACGGCTTCGACCTGCGCTGGAAGCAGCTCGGCGTGCTCGACCTGATGGCCGACCCGCAGCTGCCCTACTTCCTGGCCTGGGAGATCTCCGCCGACCAGCGCCCCGGCGCCGGCGCGGTGAACGGCGTCCCGGCCTTCGAGCGGCTGGAGATCAGCGGCGACCGCACGCAGGTGCTGTCCTGGATCGGCGGCTCGCCGGACCACGACCCGCTGGAGGAAGTGAAGGTCGACTGGATCGACGCCGAGGAGCCCGGCGTGCTGGCGGTGCACTTCCGCTGCGCCGCGGGCAGCGTGCGGATCGACTAGGACTTTTCCCGCTTCGCGTTCTTCAGGCGCGGGTGCCCGCCGACGATGGTCGGCCGGCGCCCGCGCCTTTGTCGTAGTCGCTCAGCCGCCGAACCCGAAGCACACGAATCCGCCGATCCCGGTCGCCTCCGACGCCTCGGCGAGCGCCGCCGCGGCCGGGTGTCCGGAGGCCAGCTCGGCGTGCAGCGCGAGCATCAGCGTGCGGGTGTCCCGGTCGTCGACCGGCGTGACGCTGGCGATCAGCGTGCGGGTGCCGAGGGCGAAGACCGCCGAAGCGAGTCCCATCAGCTCGTCTCCCGGCCGCACGCCGGACAGCGCCGATTCGCACGCCGAGAGCACCAGCGTCTGCGGCGTGGCGCCGAGCCGTTCCAGGTCATAGACGTACAGCGGGCCGTCGAAGGCGTCCAGGCTGGAGAAGAGCGGATGATCGGCCCGGAAGCGGCCGTGCGTGGCGACGTGCGCCAGCGCGGCGCCGTCCAGGGCGTGCGCGGTGTTGGCGGCGGTGGCCTCGGCTCCGGACAGCACGACAGCGTCCGGATAGCGCGCCGCCAACGCGGCGATCTCCGGCTCGGCGTGCGCCAGGCCGGGTCCGGCCATCAACACCGTCCCGACGCCGGTCGACGACGTGGCCAGGGCTTCGGACCCGGCAGCGCTGGCGGCGCTCTCCGCAGCACCGGCGGCGTTGGCCGCCGCCAGCCACAGCCGTGCCGACGGCGTGACGCTCACCGCGCGCCCGGCACACGTCGGCAGCGCCGTCCACGGCAACGCGTGCAGCGACCCGGTCGGCACGACGATCAACGGCCGGTCGGCGACACCGCCGACTCCGTCCAAAGACCCCCGCACCGGCCCGAACAGCAACGCGTCGAGCTCCCGCCGGCTGTGGTCGTAGGCCTCCACCGCCGCGTCCTGCATCGCCGCCGACCCGAACCGCCGCGACATCCGGTTCATCGCGAACCGCACCACGTCCAACTGCCGCAGCACCGCCGCGTACGACCCCAGCCGATGCCGCCGCACCACCCCGTCCCGCACCGTCACCGCGTGCAGGTCGTCGTCCAACCGCATGAACTCCACCAGCACGCGCGTCCCCAGCGCCCCGGCCAACGTGGCAGGGGAGAAGGGCGGCTCCGGCGCATAGGTCCCGCGCGCATACCGCGACCGATCCCGAATCGCCGCTTCCAACCGCAAGCGCTCGCCATTGAGCCGCGACACCTCCGTCCGCGCCGACCCGCGCGCTGTCGGCGCCTCCACCGCCGCCAGCTCCGCCACCACCCGCCGCAGCTCCGCCAAGTCAGCGGCGAGCTGCTCGTCGTCCGGCGGGCGCACCGGCCGCCGCCGCAACGACGCCGCACGCCAGGTCTCGGCCCAGCGCAGGACCGCGCGGGCATCGCCGCGCTTCAAAGCCAGCTGCAGTCCGAGCTTCGCCAACTCCTCGCCCCGCGCGGCGGCGTGCGCGCGCAGATCGGTGGCGCCCAGGACAGCGTTGTTCTCCTGATGCACGCGCAACCCCGCGTGCAAAGCCCGTTCGGCAGCCGAGGCGCGTCCGGCGGTGAGCGCGTGCAGCGCGTGCGCGTGCCAAGCCAGGATCCTGACCTCGGCCTCCCGCCGGTTCCGATGCCGCGCCACCTGCTCGAACAACGCCAGCGCCTGCTCGCGGCGATCGAGGGCGAAGGCGATCCGGCCGGCCAGCAGCCGGGCCTCCAGCGGCGTCACCGGCCATTTCGCCGCGGCCATCCGATCGGCCAGTTCCACCGCCGTCTTCAACAGCGCCGGGCTGCGCTCGCCGGTCGCGAACCGGGCCGAGGCCTCGACGTGCCGCGCCAGGTCCGCCCAGGCCGCCCGGCGCTGCCGCCCGAACATGCCGCGGGCGGTGCGCGCGGCGTCCTCGGCCGCGGTCGGGTCGCCGTCGGCCAGTGCGGCTCGGGCCCAGATCAGGTGGTACTCGGCGCGGTCGTAGCCGAAGCCGCTGCGCTCCTGCTCGGCGATCGCTTGGCGCAGCGTGGTGTGCGCCTCGGTGCTCAGTCCGGCCGTGAGCAGCGCCTCGGCGCGGTCCACGAGCATCGGCGCCACCGGCTTGTCGTGTTCGGCGAACCGCTCGACGGCGGCGTCGAACCAGTACAGCGCCGAGGGCAGGTCGCCGGCGCGATGCGCGGCGAAGCCCAGGTTGCCCAACACGATCGCGTTCAGCAGCCGGTAGCCGCCGTCCTCGGTCAGCCGCGCGGCGCGCAGCAGGTCGGACTGAGCCGGCTGCCCGGCGCCCCGGTAGACCTGGATGATCCCGCGCAGATTCAACGCGATCGCCTCCCACCGGGCATCGCCGTAGGAGGCCAGCACCGGCTGGCTGGAGTCCAGGGCGTCCAGCGCCTCGGCGGTCCGCCCGATCCGGCCCAGGACCAGCGCGAGGTTCACGCGCAGCCGAGCCCGGTCCAGACCGGTCAGGATGCTGTCGGCCAGCGCCGCCTCGGCCAGCGCGCCCTCGGTGTTGCCGCGGTCGGCCAGGATCACCACCAGCGACATCCGGGCCTCGGCGGCCCGATAGGCCAGCCCGCCCTTCTCCGCGACGGCGACGCCGCGTCGCAGGGCTTTGGCCGCGCGCGCCAGGTCGCCGTTCTCCTTCCACGACAAGCCGATCGCGCGCAGGGCTATCGCCGCCGCCTCGTCATCGTCCCCGCCGGCCAGCACCGCCTCGGCCTCGGCTCTGCCCGCGGCGGGCTGGGCCAGCACCTGATCCAGAGCGCTCAGAGCAAGCGCGAGCCGGTCCGTGGCAGAAGATGGCATGCGGACACTGTCTCAAAGGTCCGGTACCTTCTTCCACCGCGGGCGTGACTCATCGCCGCCGAGCGATGACGCGCGGCGGCGACAAGAGTCGGCGGCGGCCGCGGGGGAAGCGCGGTCGCCGACCGGGTCTAGACGGTCACCCAGCTGGTCACCACGGCGCCGCCGCCGGGTACGGTCAGCGCCACCCGCGCCGGTCCCGCCGGCAGCGAGTCGGCGCTGAACAGCCCTTGGCCGTCCACCGTCACGGTGGTCGCCCCCGCCGGGTGCTCGATCCGCAAGGTGTCCGAACACGCCGGGATCAGCTGTCCGACCAGTTTGCGCCGGTCGCCGATCTCGGTGACCTCCACGACCACCGAGACGCTGGGCGCCTCGAAGGTCAGCAGCCTGGTGTCGCTGCCGCGCGTGGAGCCGGCTCCGGCGAGCATCGAGTCTTCGGCCAGTTCGGCCAGTTCGGCGTCGATGGTCCGCCAGGTGAAGGCGGCGTAGCCCGCCGTCACCACCTCCGGCGGCACCGGGTCGATCTCGTCGAACATCCCGCCGAGGGCGGACAGGAGTCCGATGTCCTCCGCTGAGGCCCCGTTCGTCAACTTCGGCATCGCTCCCCCTGTATCAGGTTCTTCATGGTGTGTTCGGGTACTGATGGCATCGGTCCGCCGCGTCGTGTGTCACGGCCTGGTCGTCTCCGGCAGGGTGCTCAGCGCCTTCAACGCCCGTTTGAGGTGCTCCAGGCACCGCGAGCGGGTCGGCCCGATCGACCCCACCCGCATGCCCAGGGCCTCGGCGACGGCCGCGTAGCTTTCCAGCGGCGTCACCGCGACCACCCGCAGCAGGTTCCGGCAGCGCTCCGACAGCGTGGCGAACGCCTGCCACAGGTCGCTGCGGTCCTGCTCGGCGACCAGCGCGGCCTCCGGGTCGCCGTCGTTGTCCAGATCCCCGAAGAAGGAGACGTTCTCCTCGGCCTCCTCCGAGTCGGGGACCTCGCGCTGCGCCTTGCGGAGCAGCTTCAAGGACTCCCGGCGGGCCGTCGTGGCCAGCCACCCCGCGAGCTGGTCCGGGTTCTGGATCCGGTCCAGGTTCTCCACCAGCCGCAGCCAGGTGGTCTGGCTGACGTCGGCCGCGTCGGCCAGCGAGAGCCGGAACCCTCTGGCCACCGACCACACCAGGCGGCTGTAGTCGTCGACGATCCGGTGCCATGCCTCGGCGTCACCGGCCGCTGCCGCTTTCAGCAGCAGCGCGGGGGAGCGGTCCATGTGTGCCTTCTCACTCATCGGGGGGCGGAGGTCTCCGGCGGACCCGTCAGCGGCCGTCCGAGGCCACCACCACCCCCAGGTCGGGGATGCGGGTGTTGGCCGGGTCGAGCAGCTCGCTGAGGGCGTCGCGCGCCGTCATGTCCTTGGCGGACATCAAAGCGGCGATCTTACCGGCCACGTACGGGGCGGCGAAGCTGGTGCCGCTCCAGGTCGCGAAGCCGTGGAAGTCTTCCCCGTTCTCCCGGCCGTGGGTCAGGAAGCTGCTGGAGACCTTCTCGCCCGGCGCCGAGGCGTCCACCCACCAGCCGTAGTTGGAGAAGGACGCGCGCTCCGGGCCGTCGGTGTCCGCCTGGGCCAGAGCCGCGACGGCGACGACGTCCTTGAGGGCGGCGGGCCAGTAGGGACGGTCCGAGGAGTGGTTCCCGGCGGCGGCGACGATCACCGAGTGCCGGGCGACCCGCGCGAAGGCGTCGGCCAGGACCGGGGAGGGCCGGTCGTCGAAGGTGAAGCAGCCCAGTGACAGGTTCAGGACGTCCAGACGGTTGCTCTCGGCGGCCGCCCGGGCGTGCAGCCGCCTCAGACCGTGCAGCAGTTCCAGCTCGTCGGTGACGCCGTCGGTGCCCAGGACCCGCTGCACCCGCAGATAGGTTCCCGGAGCGTGCTGCAGGATCACGCCGGCGATGAACGTGCCGTGGCCGGAGTCGGACTCCAGGTCGTCCTCGGACGCCGGGTCCAGGTCTTCGTGCTCTGTCTCGGTGCAGGCCTGGTACCAGTCCGCCTCGGCGAACCACGGGTGCGGGTCGATCCCGGTGTCCAGGATCCCGATCGTGGCCCGCCGGCCGCCGCCTTCGGCGTCGACCGGGGCGGGCAGGTCTGCGGCGGGCGTCGGCGCGCCGAAGGGACCGCCGGTCCAGTTCGGCGCCCCGCTCATGACGTGGTTGGGCGTGACGCTCGTCCGCCGGTGCGCCCCCGCGCCGCCCCGCAGGCTGTGCGTCAGATCCGCGGCGTCCACCCCGGCGCCGGCCCGCAGCCGCAGGCGGCTGACCCCCAGCTCGGCGAAGTCCTCCCGGGAGTCCACCCACTGCCGCGCCTGCTCGTGCACCGCGTCCGCGTGCGCACCGAGCACCAGCAGCTCGTCGCGCTTGATCAGCGCCTCGGTGGAGCCGCCGACGTGGACGACATCCTGGTGCGTCTCGAGGATCCGAGCCATCCGCGCTGCGTGGTCCGTCATCGTGCCCTCCCTGTAAACAACGTAGTCAGCACCTATGCTGCATTGTCCAAACACCGTAGGCGGAACTGGACCCCCGTCCCAGTCCCGCCTTCGGTCCCCCCAGGCGGCTGCGTCCCCCACAGATCACTGCCGCCGGTCTTACTTCCCCCCGGTGTTCCCCCCAGCTCCCCGGTTTCCCCCGTGGTCCCCGTGGTGTTCCCCCCAGCCCTGCCACCTCGAAATCCCCCCCGAGGTCCCCCTCTTTCTCCCTTGCTGGCGCGGTCCTGCCTGGCCGGCGGGTGGTGTGCCGCACCCACCCCCCGGCGTCACGGCACACCACCCTCTTCACCCGGCCTGGCCGGCGGCGCGTCCCCCCTAGAGACACACACCGACTGGACCACGCCCGCGGGCCCCCCGACCCGCTCACTTACAAGAGCACCCCGAACGCCCCCTGATACATCGAGGCGGAACTTTTTTCTGGGAAGTTTTTCCGCTCTCCCTCAGAGCTGTCACAGCCTGCGGATAGGTTCCTCTTATGCGTGAACTCATCCCCGCCTCCTGGGCGCCGGTGCTGGCTGCCGAGACCGAGCAGCCGTACTTCGCCGACCTGGAGGCTTTCCTTAAGACCGAGCGTGCCGAGCACCAGGTGTTCCCGCCTGAGGACGAGGTGTTCGCGGCGTTGGAGGCGACGCCGTACGAGGACGTCAAGGTGGTGCTGATCGGGCAGGACCCGTACCACGACGACGGCCAGGCCCACGGCATGTGCTTCTCGGTGCGCCCCGGCGTGCGGATTCCGCCCTCGCTGCGGAACATGTACAAGGAGCTGGACACGGACCTGGGCGTCGCGCCGGTCAAGCACGGCTACCTGAAGGCCTGGGCCGACCAGGGCGTGCTGCTGCTCAACACGGTGCTCACCGTGCGGGCGCACGAGCCCGCCTCGCACAAGGACCGCGGCTGGGAGAAGTTCACCGACGCCGTCATCAAGGACGTCTCGGCACGCGAGAAGCCGGTGGTGTTCGTGCTCTGGGGCGCGCACGCCAAGAAGAAGGCGAAGCTGATCGACGCCTCCCGGCACGCGATCGTCCAGGGCGCGCACCCCTCGCCGCTGTCGGCGAAGCTGTTCTTCGGCTCCAAGCCGTTCTCGGCGGTGAACGAGGCGCTGGCCGGCTTCGGGCAGGAGCCGATCGACTGGAAGCTTCCCGAGACCGTCTAAGAGTTCTCGCTATAGCGTTTGCGTACAGAGTCGGCCCGGCGGATGTCCTCCGCCGGGCCGACTCCTTATATACCCGCTCCTATATAGCGGTACCTAATATAGGGACTCCTATATAGCCACTCCCGCAGTCTCGGTCTCCCGCTCGCCGTCCTCATGCCCGGCGGCGAACGCCTCCCACAGCGCGGAGTACGTCCCGCCGCGCTCGACCAACTCCGTGTGCGTCCCGTCCTCCACGATCCGCCCGCCGTCCAGCACCAGGATCCGGTCGGCGCGCGCCGCCGTGGTCAGCCGGTGCGCCACCACCAGCGTGGTGCGGGTCCGCCCGGCCGCGCCGTGGTCGGCGGAGCGCGCCAGCTCGGCGTGCGTGACCGCGGCCTCGGTGGCCAGGTCCAGCGAGGAGGTCGCCTCGTCCAGGATCAGCACGTCCGGATCCGCCAGCTCCGCGCGGGCCAGCGCGAGCAGCTGGCGCTGTCCGGCCGACAGGTTCCGGCCGCGCTCGGCCACCCGGGAGTGGAACCCCTCGGGCAGCCCCGCGATCATCTCCTCGGCGCCGACCGCGCGGGCCGCCGCCTCGATCTCCCGGGGCGGGGCGTCCGGGCGCGCGTAGGCGATGGCCTCGGCGACGGTCCCGTCGAACAGGTACGCCTCCTGCGGGACCACGCCGAGCCGGTGCCGCCAGTCCGGCAGCGCGAACTCGCGCAGATCGCGGCCGCCGGCGGTGACCGCGCCGCCGGTCGGGTCGTAGAAGCGCGCGACCATCTTCACGAAGGTCGACTTGCCCGCGCCGGTCTGCCCGACCAGCGCCACCGTCTGCCCGGCGGGAATGCGCACGCTGACACTCTCCAGCGCCGGCCGGGTGTCCGGACCGTAGGCGAAGGTGACGTCGTCGAACACGATCTCGCCGAGCCCCGTCGGGACCGGTACCGGCCGCGCCGGCTCCGGCGTGGACGGCGCGGTGCGCAGCAGGTCGCCGATCCGGCGCAGCCCGACCGCGGCCTGCTGGTAGCCGTCGAACACCTGCGAGAGCTGCTGCACCGGCGAGAACACCATGTCGATGTAGAGCAGGTAGGCGATCAGCGCGCCGGCGGTCAGCTCCCCGGAGTGCACCCGGGAGGCGCCGGCGGCCAGCACCAGCAGCCCGGCGACGTCGGCCAGCAGCTGCACGAACGGGAAGTACGTCGCGATGTACTTCTGCGCGCGCAGCCGCGAGACGCGGAACTCGTCCGACAGCCCGGCGAACCGCGTCGCGTTGGTCCCCTCACGCCGGAACGCCTGCGTCACGCGCATGCCGGCGACGTTCTCCTGCAGGTCGGCGTTGACCGCCGCGACCTTCTCGCGCGCCTCGGTGTAGGCCTTGCTGGACTTGGCGCGGAACACCGCGGTCGCGATCAGCAGCGGCGGCAGGACGCTCAGCGCGATCAGCGCCATCCGCCAGTCGATCACCACCAGCGCCACCACGATGCCGACGAACGACAGGACGCTGACGACCGCCTGCTGAAGACCGGTCTGCAGGAACGTGGACAGCGCGTCCACGTCGGTGGTCATGCGGGTCATGATGCGCCCGGACAGCTCGCGCTCGTAGTAGTCCAGACCCAGGCGCTGCAACTGCGCGAACACCTTCACCCGCAACGCGTACAGCAGGCGCTCGCCGGTGCGTCCGGTGACCAGGTACTGGCAGACGTTGATCGCGCTGTCGGTGAGCGTCACCAGCAGCGCCGCCACCGACACCCCGACGATCGCCGACAGCGAGTGCGCCAGGATGCCCCGGTCCACGCCGCCGCGGATCAGCGCCGGCAGCGCCAGCCCGGCCGCGGTGTCCGCGGCGACCAGCAGCAGCCCGAGCAGCAGCGCCAGCCGGAAGGGGCGCAGCAGTTTGCGCAGGGAGAAGTCGGGGTCCGAAGCACGGGCCTCGGCCTGGCCGACCTTGGGCTCGTCGGTCGCCGGCGGCAGCGCCGCGACCTTCGCCAGCAGTTCCGGGGTCGGGGGCATCGAGGCCAGGAAGCCGCCGAAACCGCCGCCCCCTCCGCCGCCGACGCCGCGTCCTGCGCCGCCTCCGCCACCCATGCCGGGCAGCGCCCCGGTACCGGAGCCCTTGGCGCCGGCCGGGCCGTCGTCGCCTTCGACGGAGGGCCACAGGCTCGGAGTGATGCCGTCGACCTGGGCTTCGATGGTGCTGGTGGCGTCGGTGCGGTCGGTGCCGGGGGCGTGGCCGTTGCTGGCAGTGCCGTTCGCGCTGCCGTGGAGTGCGACCGCCGGGCTGCCGTTCGCAGCCTTCGCACGCGCTGTCGCCGCCGTGGTCAGGTCGCCGGCGTCGATGCCCTCGGCGTCCTCGCCGGGCCCGGACAGCAGCAGCCGGTACAGCGGGCAGCGCTCGGTGAGCTCCTCGTGCGTGCCGATGTCGACGACGCGGCCGCGGTCCAGCACCGCGATCCGGTCGGCCAGCGCCAGCGTGGAGCGCCGGTGCGCGATCAGCAGCGTGGTGCGCCCGGCCATCACCCGGCGCAGCGTGTCGTGGATCTCCGCCTCCACGCGGGCGTCCACCGCGGAGGTGGCGTCGTCCAGGATCAGGACCCGGGGATCGGTGATCAGGGCCCGGGCCAGGGCTATGCGCTGGCGCTGGCCGCCGGACAGGGTCAGGCCCTGTTCGCCGACCACGGTGTCGTAGCCGGCCGGCAGCTGCTCGACGAACTCGTCGGCCTCGGCCATCCGCGCCGCGGCGCGCACCTGCTCGTCGGTGGCGTCGGGACGCCCGTAGGCGATGTTGGCGCGCACCGAGTCGGAGAACAGGAAGCTGTCCTCCATCACCAGCCCGATCGCCGCGCGCAGCGACTCCAGGGTCACCTCGCGCACGTCGGCGCCGCCGACCCGCACCGAACCGCCCTGCACGTCGTAGAAGCGGGGGAGCAGCATCGACACCGTGGACTTGCCGGAGCCGGAGGTCCCCACCAGCGCCACGGTCTCCCCGGGACGCACCTTCAAATCCAGGCCGCGCAGCACCGGCCGGGAGGCGACGTAGCCGAACACCGCGCCGTCGAACTCCACCCCGGAGGTCTCGCGCGGCAGCACCGCGGCGTCCGGCTTCTCGGTGACCTTCGGCTGGGAGTCGATGATCTCGAAGATCCGCTCCACACTGGCCCGCGCCTGCTGCCCGATGGTCACCAGCGAGGACAGCATCCGCACCGGACCGAGCATCTGCGCCAGGTACGTGGAGAACGCCAGGAACGTCCCCAGCGTGATCATCCCCCGAAGCGCCAGCCACCCGCCGAGGAACAACACCCCGACCTGCCCCAGCGCCGGAATCGCCATGATCGCCGGGTTGTACCGCGCCGAGAACCGCACCGCCCGCAGCCGCGAGGCGAACAACCGCTCCCCGGCCGCCTCCAACTTGCCGAGCTCCTGCTCCTCCTGCCCGAACCCCTTCACCACCCGCACACCGCCGACCGCGGCATCCACCACCCCGGCCAACGCCGAAGCCTGCTGCTGCGCCTCCCACGTCGCCGGATAAAGCCGCCGCCGAGCCGCCACCGCCACGAACCACAACCCCGGCCCGGTAGCCAACGCCACCAGCGTCAAAAGCGGCGACAGAAACGCCATCACCGTCAACGCGACCACGAACAACAACGCGTTCCCGATCAACATCGGCAACATGCCCAGCAAACCCTGCACCATGGTGACATCAGACGTAGCCCGCGAAATCAGCTGCCCAGTAGCCAGCTCATCCTGCCGAGCCCCATCCAACCGCGAAAGCGCCCCAAAAATCCGATTCCGCAAGTCATACTGCACATCCAGCGACAACTTGCCACCGACATACCGCCGCAACCGCGTCCCACCGAAGTTCACCACCGCCAACACCAACGCCACAGCCGCCCAAGGCGCCAAAGCCGACCGCCGCGAAATGACGACATCATCAATAATGTGCCGCTGAACCAACGGCATAGCCGCAGTAGCCAGCATCGCCATCAACGACCCACCCAACGCAACCAGCACACTCCGCCGGTACACCCAACTCGCCGCCGCCAGCCGCCGCATCCAGGAACTGGAGGGCGCGTCACCCTTGCCGGTGCTGTCGGGGCGGGGGGAGTCGGCGGGGTCGGTGGTCTTGGCGGCGCCGCGTGCCTGACCGGGGTCCGCAACAGTGCCGTTCTTGCCGGCGCTCAGAGAGTCGGCGGTGTCGCCGTTCTCGTCGGCGCCGTGTGCCTGGCTAGCGTCCGCAGCGGTGCCGTTCTTGCCGGCGCTCAAGGAGCCAGCGACGTCGGTGGTCTTGTCGGCGCCGCGTGCCTGACCGGCGTCCGTAGCGGTGCCGTTCTTGTCGGCGCTACGTGCCCGGTTCGCGTCCGCGGTGTCGCCGTTCTCGTCGGCGCCATGTGCATGGCCAGCATCCGCAACGGTGCCGTTCTTGCCGGCGCTACGTGCCTGGTTCGCGTCCGCGATGTCGCCGTTCTCGTCGGCGCTCAAGGAGCCTGCGGTGTCGGTGGTCTTGTAGGCGCCACCTACCGTGCCAGGGTTCGCGCCATCGCCGGCGCCACTGCTGGTCGTCGTGAAGTCCTCGGCGCTCGTCGTGTTCTTCGCGCCGTTAGTACCGTTCGTGCTCTTAATCGTGCCTATATCGCTCGTCGTCTCACCGGCGCCATCGCCGGTCCTGCTCTCGCGCGCGTCGCGGCGCTCGGCGTTCGTCACATCCACCCCTTGTCGTCGTGCTTGCTACTCGTCGCGGGCCGCCTCTGCCTGCGCGGCCATGTGGCGGGCCCGGTGCTCGGCGAATCGCCGGTCGAGGGCTCCGCCCAGTGCGTCGAAGCAGTCCAGCAGTGCCTCGCCACCGCCGGTCAGCTGCGAGGCCGCCTCCCCGAACAGCGGCGCCAACGCGGCGGCCAGCTGTTCCTCGGCACTCCGTACAGCAGCCAATCCGGCCTCGGTAATCCGTACCCGCACGACGCGGCGGTCTCCAGGGTCAGCCTCGCGCTCCAACAGCCCGGCAGCCACCAGCGCATCGGCGGCGGCGGTCAGCGTCGGCTTGCGCACGGCGAGCCGGTCCGCCAACCGCGCCGACCGCTCGCCGCCCTCCCGCACCATCGACAGCAACTGGTACTGCGGCAGGCTCAAGCCGGTCTCCACCCGCTCCAACGACCGCCGCAGGCGCACCAGCACCTGGACGGCGTCGACCACCCGCTCCGCGGGCAGCCCGGATAGTTGGTTCGACTCACTCATGATTAGATGGTCGAACAATTAGGGGTGGGAGTCAAGTTGGTTGCCGCGGCAGGGACGCGGCCGACGACGAGCCGCACCCCACCCACAGCACCTACAACTCCCACCCCACCGGCATCGCCTACAGCGTCCGAGCCAGCCGTTCGGTCAGCAGCCGCGCGAAGCGTGCCGGGTCGCTCAGGTCGCCGCCTTCGGCGAGGAGCGCCGTGCCGAGGATGATCTCGGCGAGGTCGGGTAGTGCCGTGTCCTCGGCGTTCTTGGCGTGGGCGTCGCGGAGGGCGGTGATCAGGGGGTGCGCCGGGTTGATCTCCAGGATGCGTTTGACTGGCGGGATCTGCTGGCCCATGGCCCGGTACATCTTCTCCAGCATCGGGGTCATGTCTTGGGCGTCGCCGACGACGCATGCGGCTGAGGTGGTCAGACGGGAGGAGAGGCGGGCTGCCTTGACGTGGTCTGACAGCGTGCCGGCCAGCCAGGGGAGCAGGGCGGCGAAGTCGGCTTCGCGCTTGGACTTCTCCTCGTCGGCGTTCTCGTCGGAGTCGGAGTCCAGGTCGACCTGGCCCTTGGCGATCGACTGGAAGCGGTGGCCGTCGAAGTCCGGTACCTGGTCGACCCAGACCTCGTCGACCGGGTCGGTCAGGATCAGGACCTCGTATCCCTTGGCGGTGAACGCCTCCATGTGCGGGGAGTTCTCGACCGCGGCGCGCGTGGCGCCGGTGAGGTAGTAGATCGCGTCCTGGCCGTCCTTCATCCGCTCCACGTACTCGCGCAGCGTCGTGGTCTTCTCCGCGTCGTGGGTGGAGTCGGCCGAGATCAGATCCAGCAGCGCTTCGGTGTTGTCGGTGTCCTCGATCAGGCCTTCCTTCAACACCCGGCCGAACTGGTCCCACAGCTTCGCGTACTGCTCGGCGTTGCCGGTCTGCATGTCCTTGATCGCGGTCAGGACCTTCTTGACCAGCCGACGGCGCACGCCGCGGATGTGCCGGTCGTGCTGCAGAATCTCGCGGGAGATGTTCAACGACAGGTCGTGGGCGTCCACGACGCCCTTGACGAAGCGCAGGTAGTTCGGGACCAGCGCCTCGCAGTCGTCCATGATGAACACCCGCTTGACGTACAGCTGCACGCCCCGCTTCGTCTGCTGCGAGAACAGGTCGAACGGCGCCGCGGACGGGATGAACAGCAGCGCGTCGTAGGCGAACGTCCCCTCCGACCGCATGTGGATGATCTCGGCCGGATCGGTCCAGTCGTGGCTGATCTGCTTGTAGAACTCGTGATACTCCGCCTCGGTGACCTCGCTGCGCGGCCGCGCCCACAGCGCCTTCATCGAGTTCAGCGTCTCCATCTCGGTGACGGCGACGCCGTCGGACTCGCCGCGCTCCACCGCCATGCGGATGGGCCAGCGGATGAAGTCCGAGTACTGCTTCACAATCGAGCGGATCTTCCAGTCGGCCAGGTAGTCCGCCAGCCCGTCCTCGCCGTCGGCGGGCTTGAGGTGCAGCGTGACCGTAGTCCCGACCGGCAAGTCATCGACGCTGGAGATCTCATAGCTGCCCTCGCCGTCGGACTCCCACAGGGTGCCCTCCGTCGTGCCGGCGCGGCGCGTACGCAGGCTCACCTTGTCCGCGACCATGAACGCCGAATAGAACCCGACACCGAACTGCCCGATCAGACTCTGCGCTGCCTCGGCATCCTTGGCCTGCTTGATCCGCTCCAGCAGACCCGCCGTCCCGGACTTGGCGATCGTGCCGATGAGGTCCACCACCTCGGCGCGCGTCATGCCGATCCCGTTGTCGGTGACGGTCAGGGTGCGCGCGTCCCGGTCGACGCCCAGCACGATGTGCGGGTCGGAGGTGTCGGCCTCGAGGTCGGAGTCGACCAGCGATTCCAGGCGCAGCTTGTCCAGGGCGTCGGAGGAGTTCGAGATCAGTTCGCGCAGGAAGATGTCTTTGTTCGAGTAGATCGAATGGATCACCAGCTGCAACAACTGGCGGGTCTCGGCCTGGAACTCCAGGGTCTCGACGGGGCTGCCCACGAACAGGGCTCCTTTCGGAATCAGCGTGCTGAAAAGGTGAGAATCAGAGTTCGATGATGGTCTCAGACTTCGGGCGGCGGAACAGCCACAGGGGCAGCCACACAGACAGCCATAGGGGCAGCCACAGGAACAGCCGCAGACGCGGCGGCGGACAATCTGCGGCACTTCGCCGACGGCGCCAAAAGGTCCGCGCCGTCGTCACGCCCCCGCGACCCGCCGGTATCGAACCCGCCCGCGCCTGATCCGGCGGGCAGGCGGTCCGGCGCCTGCTTCATCGACGTCACCCCTTCGGCGACACCACCACTTGTCGTCGTTCCGATGACGCATCGTACCAAACCGGGCTGCCGGCGGCGCCTCGCGGCGCACCGACAGCCCAGCGTACTTCCGATCGATCAGTGGATCAGTGAATCAGCGGGTCGAAAGACCCAGCGGATCCGCGAAGCCAAGCTGATCCGAGGTGCCCAGCGGATTAATGAGTCCGCTCGTCGAACTGGCTCCCCGCGTGCATGGGAGCGTTCTCCGGCATCTCGCCCATGGCGCGGCGGTTGTGCTCGGCGGTCGCGACCGGGCCGGGAGCCTGCGCCATCATCATCGAGTCCGCCTGGCGGGTGGCCTCCACCAGATCCGCGATGCTGTGGTATTCGCGGTGCGGAATCTGTTTCAACCGCGCCAGTTCCGGCTTGGCAAACGTGCCCTGCCGGCTCGCGTGCTCGAGCAGCTCTCCGCGGCTGGCCGGCCACGGGTGGTCGACGAAGGCGAGCTCGACCGTGCGGCCGAACTCCTCGTTCGTGGCCTTGGGCTTCCGCTGCTGCTGGCCCTGGTTCTGGTTCTGCTGCTGGTTCTGGTTCTGCTGGTTCCGCTGCTGCTGCCGCTGCTGGTTCTGCTGGTTCTGCGGCGCCTGGGGCTGCTGCTCGGCGGCGAACTGCTTCTTCGACTTGGTCATGACTGCCTCCTTGGCTGATGCCAGTGGGAGGTCGCTAATTCGGCGACCAAGTGGCAACGCTATGTACGCACCGGGGTGAGCGGCGTACGCACTGCTGCCATGTGGGGTAGCTCCCCGCCGCTGAGCTGGTCTTGCCGACAAGACCCCTGTCGCTCAAGACGCGGGATTCGGACCGTGCTCCGCGCCCGAGACCGGCTCCGCCACGGGGAACAGGCTCGTGACGCCGGCCAGCTCCAGCGCTCTGCGCACCGGCCGCGAGGGCGAGGCGAGCATGACCTCCCGGCCGTGATCGGCCGCGCGCCGCCGGCTGCGGACCAGGACACGAAGACCCATCGAGTCCAGGAAGGTGACCGCGGAGCAGTCGATGACCAGGTCCGTCGTGCCGTCCCAGGACTGCTCGAGACCGGCCTCGAACCGGGCGTACGCGGCGAGGTCCACATCGCCGGCGACGGTGAGCACCACGCGGCCCGCGGCGCGCCTCGCGGTACAGGAAAACTCCATGGCCTTCTCCTCGGACTCGACGCTTTCTGTGGAGAGGTACTCGAACAGCTACTCGCCCTGCTACTCGCTCTGCTCGGCGTCCGCGCCCTCTAACGGCTGTTCGGCCAGCAGCGCCAGGAACGGTCCGACCCGCAGATCGCGCTGCGCTGCGTGCCGGAAACCGAGATCCAGGTTCACCGAGTAGTGATTGCGGCGCCCGACCCGGCTGCGGGCCACATAGCCGGCTTTGACGAGGTCGGAGATGATCGCCGCGGTGGCCCGCTCGGTGATGCCCGCGGCGACACTCAGCTCCCTGATGCGGGCCTGCGGATTGCGGGCGATCTCGACCAGGACATGCCCGTGGGAGGTCAACAGCGTCCACGCGTCACGCTTGCCCGCTGTAGCTGCCACGTCGCGATCATAACGCAACGCGGAGCAAAAGGTGAGAGATTTTTCCTGCATTCTCAAACAGGTCTTTCACGCCGCGTCCGCCTCCCCGCGCCGCGCCCGGCGGCTCTCAGCAGCCTGACGCCCCGATGAGTTTGCGGATCTCGACCAGGTCCAGTCCGACCTGCACGGTCCAGGCGGACCCGGTGGCGTGCCGGGCGCTGACCGCGGTGTCGGCCGCCGCGGCGAGCTGCACCAGCACCTCGGTCGTCACCTTGACCGGCAGCCGCTGCTCGGCCGGGGTGCGGCGGCCCCACAAGGACGCCACCTCGTGCTCGGCCTGGCTCGCCGCCTCCAGCCAGGCCACTGTTTCGTTGACCAGGGCAGCGGCGATGAGCCGGGTCAGGAGGTCCTGCTCGATGGACGTGGAGTCGTGCGAGCTGTCAAACACGGCGTTCTCCTGCAGGGCTGGAGCACGCGCCCGCGGCCACGCGGCACAGCCGGTGGCCGCCGGCGGGGGACTCGTTCGACCTACGGATACCTGATCCGTATTTCATGCTTAATTCTACAGTCGAACGGTAGCAGAGGATTGCCGCCGCCGGGAGTGGGCGAGCGGCGGATCAGCTCTGTGCGCTCCGTGCGCCGACCATGGTGACGGCGCGTCGGGTATCAGGGTTCGACGGTCGATCCGACCGGCGTGCGCCGTCCGGCGCGCAGCCGTCCGTGCGCCACCGATCCGTGCTGTTCGGTGAGCGGCGCGTGATGTGCCGCCAAGCCCGTGGCCAGCAGCCGGTAGCGGTCGGTGACGGCCGCCCAGTCCAGCGTCGGCGCGATCTGCGCGGAGCGCCGCTCCATCGACTCGGCCAGCCCGGGCTCTGTCAGGAGCCTGCGGATCGCCACGCCGAGCGCCCGGGCGTCACGGTGCGGGACCAGGAGCCCGGCGCCGTCGGCGAGCAGTTCGGCGGCGTGCGGGAAGCGGCTGGCGATGATGGGGCGCCGGGCCGCGACGGCTTCGATCAGCACGCCGGAGGCGACCTGTTCGGTGGACTCGTAGGGCAGGACCACGGCGTCGGCCGAGGCGGCCAGCGCGGCCAGGTCCTGGCGGCTGCGGTATTCGGCGTCGAACTCCACGAGGTGTGCCACGCCGCGTGCGGCCGCGCGCTCCCGCAGCGAGTCGCGGTAGGCCTCGCCGTAGTGCTGCAGCACCTTGGGATGGGTCTCCCCGGCGACCAGGTAGCGCGGCGTGGTCGGCAGGTCCTGAACCTCCGCCAGCGCGTCGATCACCCACTCGATGCCCTTGCCCGGCCCGATGAGTCCCCAGGTGAGCAGCAGCGGGTGGTAGCGCTCGCCGTCGTGCCGGCCGGTGACCGGCAGCAGACCCGGCGCCTGCCACTCGTCGGTCTCGGCGCCGTGCGGGATCACGGTGACCTTGCGGCTGTCGACGCCGTAGACCTCCAGCAGCCGGGACGCCGCGGTCTGGGACAGCACCACGATGCCGTCGCAGAGCCGGCATATGCGACTCAGGACGCTGTGTTGCCCGGCGGTCGGTCTGGCCAGCACCGTGTGCAGCACCACGATGATCGGCACGCGCACCCGGTTGAGCACGTCCAGCACTTCGTCGCCGTCGGGACCGTCGTAGATGCCGTACTCGTGCTGCACGAGGGCCACGTCGAAGCGGTTCAGCGCAGCCGCGGCCGCCGCCGCGGCAGCCGGGTCGCCGCCTGGCAACTCGGCCACCACTTCCGGCGCCTCCGGTTCCGAGGGCGTGTCGCCGCCCACGCGCACGACGGCGGCCGAGGACCGCGCGCCGTCGCCGTTCAGGTGGCGCACCAAGGCGGCGTTGAACGTCGCGATGCCGCATTGCGTGGGCGGGTAGGTGCTGAGCATTCCAACGGTGATCACGGCTCATGCCTTTCTGCGAAGAGGGCCGCCGAGGCGTCGTCCCCCTCACAGGACCGCCGGATGCGACCGGCGAGCGGATGTCCACCGTTGCACGATGTAAACGGTTTGAACGGCGACCGGAGGGACATAGCGGAGGACTCCAAGCCGGCTACGAGGGAGGCGAGACACGACGCCCATGAACCTCGGCGACCGTATAAGAGATCTGACACGCCGCATCGACGCTTTCCAGCAGCGGCACCCCTGGCTGGCGTTCCCCGCGGCGGTCTGGCGCAAGCTCTCCGACGACCAGGCCGGCAACCTCACCGGGCTGCTCACCTTCTACGCCTTCGTCTCCCTGTTCCCGCTGTTGCTGCTGCTGGTGACCGTGCTCGGCATCGCGCTGCGGCACGACCCGGCGCTGCAGGACTGGGTCCTGAGATCGGCGCTGGCGGACTTCCCGGTGCTCGGCGACCAGCTGCGGGGCAACGTCCACGCCCTCGGCCGCGGCGCGACCGGGCTGGTGATCGGGCTCGTCGGCTCGCTGCTCGGCGCGCGCGGGCTGGCCAACGCCGCGCAGAACGTCCTGAACCGCCTGTGGGCCGTGCCCTACAACCGCCGCCCGGGCTTCCCGTGGTCCTGGCTGCGCAGCTACGCCTTCATCGCCGTCGTCGGCATCGGCATGGCGGCGACCACCCTGGTGGCCGACCTCTCCTTCGGCATCGGCAGCGGACCGCTGTCGATCGCGGTCCGGGTGGCAGCCCTGTCCGGAGCGGTGGTGATCGGAACCCTGGCCTACTGGCTCGCCCTGCGCCTGGCGATCGCCGGCGAGGTGGCCGGGCGGGACCTGTGGACCGGCGCCGTGATCGGAGCCGTGGGCTGGCAGTTCCTGCAGGGCATCGGCGGCTACTACATCACCCACCAGCTCCGCCACGCCTCGACGCTGTACGGGACCTTCGGACTGGTGCTCGGACTCATCGCCTGGCTGTACCTCCAAGCCCGCGTGACCCTGTACGCCGTCGAGGTCGACGTGGTCCGCTCGCACAAGCTGTGGCCGCGCAGCCTGTTCCCGCCGCCGACCACCGAAGGCGACCGGAAGGCGTGGGATTCGGCGATGGCGGCGCAGGACCGGGCGCCTACGTCGGATTAAGGCGCGGTCTCTCGCGGGGGATCGGGGATCGGGGATCTGCGCGAAGTCGGTCCGTGAGTTGAAGCGCTGGAATCCTCTTGGTTACCAGGGGCGGACAGTTGCCCCAAGACGCTGTTCGAGGGCTGACATTCTCCGCCGGACTCCCTATTTTCTTTAGCGTGGAGAACGGGATGCAGCTCCTCCTACTCGCCGTCGATCCCGATCGCGACGGACGGACCCATTTCACCGCCGCGCTCGCGCCCGCGCTCGTCCTGGCCGACCTCCTGGACAAGACACGGCGCGGCCGCCCGGCACCGGACTCGATGTCCGACTACCTGCGCGTCCGCGCGCCCAGCCGCCTGGACCGCTACATCGACGCCGCCAAGCACGAGGGCATCCTCGACGTCAGCGTCCGCCGCGACGGCTACTTCGGCCACACGCGCATCCGCATCGCCGACCGCTGGCCGCTGGAACGCGCCGTCGACCGCCTCCTGCGCATCCTCGACACCCCCCAGCACCCCCACGACCGGGACCTGGCCTACGTCATCCTGGCCCACGAAATCGGCCGAGCCCACCCCCACCTGAAGGGCCGCAAACACCGGGACCACCGCCGCCGCCTCGACACCCTCACCACCTGGCCCGCCGACCACGCCCGCCGCCCCTCCACCCCGAACGCCGTCCTTTACGCCGGCCTCCACGCCATGCGCCTCACCGCGGGCGAACAGCAGCAGGCGGCACCGCTCGCGGCGCTGCGCTGAAGGGCCCGGGAACCGAGTCCGGCATGAGAAGGTTCTGACGTGGCTACCCGCATGAAGATCGCGATCCTCGACGACTACCAGAACGTCGCCCTGAGTCTGGCCGACTGGGAGGCGCTGGACGCTGAGACCACGGTGTTCACCGAGCCCTTCGCTGACGCCGCCGGTGCTGTGCGTGCGCTGGCGGGCTTCGACGTGGTCGTCGCGATGCGTGAGCGGACCCGGTTTCCGCCCGAGGTGCTCGAGCAGTTGCCCGACCTGCGGCTGCTGGTGAGTACCGGTCCGCGTAACGCCGCCATCGATCTGGACGCGGCGCGGCGGCTGGGTGTCACGGTGTGCGGGACGGGCTACTCCGCGTCGCCGACGATCGAGCTCACCTGGGCGCTGATTCTGGCCGCGGTTCGGAATCTGCCGGAGGAGGCGGCCTCGGTGCGCGCGGGTGGCTGGCAGCTGTCGCTGGGCACTGGCTTGCACGGCAAGACCCTCGGGCTGCTCGGCTTGGGCCGGATCGGGTCGGCGGTGGCGGGGATCGGCCAGGCGTTCGGCATGAAGACCATCGCGTGGAGCCAGAACCTGACCGCGGAGAAGGCGGCGGAGCACGGGGTGCGGGCCGTGAGCAAGGGCGAGCTGTTCGCCGACAGCGACGTGCTCAGCATCCACCTCGTGCTCAGCCAGCGCACCCGCGCGCTGGTCGGCGCCGCCGAACTCGCCGCGATGAAGGACACCGCGATCCTGGTCAACACCTCGCGCGGCCCGATCGTCGAGGAGGACGCTCTGGTCGAGGCCCTGCGCGCGCGGCAGATCGGCAAGGCCGCGATCGACGTCTACGACACCGAACCGCTCCCGGCCGACCACCCTCTCAGAGCCCTGCCGAACGCGCTGCTCACCCCGCACATCGGCTACGTCTCCCGCGACCTCTACGAGACGTTCTACGGCGACGCCGTGGCCGACATCGCCGCATTCCGCGCGGGCAGCCCGGTCCGTCTGATGACGTAGCCGCCAGCCGCCGGCACAGCTCAGCCAGCACCGAGCGCCGCTCAGTACTCCGGCGCCTCAGCCTTGCCCTCGGCGATCTCGCGCATCTCGTCGGACAGCGGCTTCTCCTTCATGACCAACCCCAGGACCAGCGACAGCACCATGAACGGCACGGTCCAGGCGAACACGGTCTGAAACGCGTGCGCGCTCGCGCCCTCGCCGACCGCGTCCCGGAGCCCGCCGGTGAGGATCGCGCCGAACAGCGCCGCGCCGAAGGCTCCGCCGATGCTCTTGAAGAAGTTCAGCGCCCCGGTCGCCACACCCAAGTACTTGTAGTCGACGGCGTTCTGCCCGGCCAGCAGCGCGACCTGCACGAACAGTCCGATACCGGCGCCGGCGAAGGTCAGCGGGACGAGCAGCGCCCAGGTCGCCGTGTGCTGGTCGGCGGAGGTGAGCGCGAACATGGACACCCCGGTCAGCACCGCCCCGATGATCGGATAGATCTTGTACCGGCCGGTCCTGGCGATGACGGGCCCTGCGACAGCCGTCGCCACGACCAGCCCCACCAGCAGCGGGATGACGTACAGCCCGGCGACGAACGCGGTCTTGTGCTGCACGCTCTGCAAAAACGCCGGCGTGTACAGCATCGCGACGAACAGCACCATTGTGGCGATCAGGAACTGCGCCGAGGAGATGCTGAAGACGCCGGTCCGGAACAAGTGCAGCGGCGTGATCGGCTCCGCGGCCCGCCGCTCGACCAGCAGATAGCCGATCAGGCTCACCACCGCCAGCGCGATCAGCCCCAGGATCAGCGGCGAACCCCACGGCCGCTCGGTCCCGCCCCAGGTCGTGAACAGCATGATCGCGGCGGTGAACACCGTGGCCAGCACGCCCCCGGCGACGTCGACCCGTCCGCTGGACGTGCGGCGCGGCAGGTGCAGCAGCGTGGCGACGGCGACCAGCGCGAGCACGCCGATGGGGATGTTGAGGTAGAAGATCCAGCGCCAGGACAACTGGTCGGAGAACAGGCCGCCGAGCAGCGGTCCGGCGATCAGCGCCAGAGTCGCCACGATGCCGACCAGCGCCTGGTACTTCGAGCGCTGCCGAGCCGGGATCAGGTCGCCGGTGATGGCCATGACCAGGGAGTTCAGGCCGCCTCCGCCGATGCCCTGCAGCGCGCGGAACAGCACGAGCAACGCCATGCTCCCCGCCGCGCCGGACAGTGCGGAGCCGACCAGGAACACCACGATCGAGAACTGGAAGATCTTCTTCCGGCCGTACATGTCGCCGAGCTTGCCGAAGATCAGCGTGGTCACCGCGCTGGTCAGCAGGTAGGCGGTGGCGATCCAGGAGGAGCCGGAGACGTCGCCGAGGTCCCGGCCGATGGTCGGGATCGCGGTGGCGACGACGGTGGCGTCCAGGTTGGAGATGAACAGGACCAGCATCAGCGGCACCATCACCAGCATCAGACCGCGCTTCGGTGCGGTCTCGGCGGGAGAGGTGGCGTACTGCGCTGGTGAACGGGACGTGGTCGACATCGGTGGCCTCCGGAAGCTCGCTCTCGCATGGGTAACTCACTCACTAAAGTAAGTCACTCACCTATTTCAAGCAACCCAAGAATCCCCCCGAGGCGAAAAGGTGAGTGATGGTCACATCGGCTACCCTGACGGCATGAACTCCGAGGACCTGACCGCGCTGCCGCTGCGCGAGCGCAAGAAGGCCCTGACCCGCCAAGCGATCCTGGACGCGGCCGGACGCCTGTTCGAGCAGCGCGGCTTCGACGAGGTCACCGTCAAGGAGATCGCCGACGCCGCCAACGTCTCAGTGAAGACCCTGTTCGTCTACTTCCGCTCCAAGGAAGACCTCGCCTTCGCCGACACGGGCCTGATCGACGCGATCCTGGCTGCCCTGCGCGCGACCGGTCCGGACAGCGCCACCACCCGCCCCGCCGAAGCGGTCGCCGCCGTCCTGATCGACCTCCTCCACCGCGACGACCAGGACCCGGTCGAGGGCATCGAGGGCTTCCACCGCGGCTACACGGCCTCCGAAACCCTGCAAGGCGGCCTGGCCCGCGTCTGGGCCGGCTACGAGGACCAAGTCACAGCAGTGCTGGCCGAACGCGCCGGAACCGCCCCGACCCCCGCCCTGCGCCTGCAAGCCATCGCCCTGATCGGCCTCGTCCGAACCCTGACAGCACCCGAGACCCGCGCGATGATCGCTGGCATGGACGGCCGCCAGGCCAGAGCCGCCCTCACCGACTGGCTCCAGCAAGCAGCCGCGACGCTTACCTAGCGCTGTGCCGAAGGGTCCCGCCGCACGCTACCGCGGCTCGTGTCCCGCGCCGTTCGCATCCACGGTCGCCCGCCGCACCTGGGCTCCGAGGTACTGGATCGGGTTGACGAGCGCGGCGGCGTAGGCGCCGCCGGCGTTGATCTCCACGACAGTGTCACGGCCGACCGAGGCGACCAGGCACAGCTGCTCGGCGACGAAGCGTCCCCAAGCGCGCCGGTAGTTCACCGACTGCTGCGTGAAGGAAAAGGAGTAGGGCGCGATGACCTCGTCGGGGTCGATCAGCCCCCAGCGACCGCTGACCACGAACCACGGCACACCGCTCTCCTCAGCCTGGGCCCGCCGGCTGGCGAACAGTGGGCTGACATAAAGGTCGCGGGCGGCGACGGGCTCGCTCAGCTGGGCCGTCCCATCTCCGACCAGGATGATGGACGCTGCGGTCGACGTTGCCATGGCAGATAGCTACACGATCGCGGCGCTGAGCGCCAACGAGCCAGCGCGTGAGGGTGACGGCGCGGAGCCCGGCAGTCGTCCGTCCGTCGAACGGGACGAACGTTGCCTGCTACGGCACTAGCTGCTTTCCCGCCGCTCCCGATCGGCCCCCAGCCGCACCGGCAGCGCGACCACGATGTTCCCGACGAACGTGTGCGAGTACTGCAGCTCGTCCTCGCTCACCGCCATGTCCAGGTCCGGGAAGCGCTCGAAGAGCCGCGCCAACGCGATCTCAGCCTCCAACCGTGCCAAGGGCGCGCCGGGACAGTAGTGCGGCCCGTAGCCGAACGCCAGCAGTTCCACACGCTCCTCGCGCATCACGTCGAAGCGGTCCGCGTCGGGTCCGTACGCCGCGGGATCCCTGCCGGCCGCCGAGTACCCCGCCAGGACCGCCGTACCCGCCTCGATACAGTGCCCTGCGATATCCATGTCCCGCGTCGGGTAGCGGAGCGGGAAGTAGCTCACCGGGTCGTCCCAGCGCAGGGTCTCCTCGGCGACCGCCAGCCAGCTCGCCTTGCCCTGCCTGACCGCCTCGAGGGCTTCGCGATGTGCGCACAGGGCCCGCACCGCGTTCATCAGCAGACCCATGGTCGTCTCGTGGCCGGCGATGAACAGGCTGCGCAGGGTCGCGATGACCTCCTCGGTGCTCAGCTGCAACGAGTCGTCGGCGCGCGCGATCATCTCGCTGAGCAGGTCCTGCTCCGGCTGCTCCGTGCGCGCCGCCACGATCGCGGTGAGCAGCGCCACCATCTCCTGGCTGGCGGCGATGAACTGCGCGGGTTCGACGTCGGTGTTGATGACTGTCGAGGCGATTTCGTGCAGCCGTGCGCGCGCCGACTCCGGGATGCCCAGCAGTTCGCAGATCACCTCCAGCGGCAGCGGTGCCGCGAACCGCGCCCGCAGATCGACGACCCCGTCCGGGGATTCCTCGGCAGCCTGCGCCATCTCCTCCAGCAGCCGGTCGACCATCTCCTCGACCGCCGGTTTGAGGGCTTTGATACGCCCCCGCGTGAAGGTGTTCCCCACGATCGCCCGCAACCGCCGGTGGTCGGCGCCGTCAGCGGTGAGCATGGTGCGCGGCAAGGTGAACCCGGACAGCGGCCAGCCGTCGGGGACATGGCCCTGCTGGTACTCGGCGAAGTTCGCCGGATCCTTGGAGACGTCGGGGGAGGCCAAAAAGTCCTTCAACGCCGCATGCCCCAGCATCAACACCCCCGGCACGTCGCCGGGCATCAGCACCGGGACCGTCGGACCCTCGGCGAGCCAGCGCGCGTTGCGCTCATGCGGGCTGCCGCCCAACGGGTCCAGCCGATGCCTCGGACAGCCGTCCTGCGCGGTGACGTCCGGTTCCATGCGCGGCTCCTTCGACAGAGTGCTGCGATAGCTGGTACCCGGTACGTGCTCACTCTTTCGCTGCTTCATGCCAGGGCTGGGTGGCCGAGTGCCAAAAAGCCCGCGCCCCGCCCAAAAGGGCGGGACGCGGACTCAGGTCGAGGAGATCAGACCTCGATCGAAACCCCGTCGATCACCCCTCCGCGATCGCGTTGGCCGCGGCCGCGATGGCGTACTCGGTGGCCTGGTTGATGGCCACCGGGCCGCCGAAGATCTCGACCAGGCCCGCGCCGCCGAGGGAGGCGCCGATGCCGTGGAGGGCGTTGGCGGAGAAGGCGGGGAGGTTGGTGACGTTGGTCAGGACCAGGGGACCGCCGGCCTCGCCGAGCTGCGCGGCGCCGGTGAGGGCGTCGGCGAAGTTCAGGCCGGTCGCCACGCCGGCGATGTGCTCGCCGTGGAAGGTGTTGGCGACCTGCGCGGCGGTGTCGTAGCGGTCGAAGCCGGCGAAGCTGGTCAGGTTGGCGATGTGCGCGTTCTTCGCCGCGGTGACGGCCTGGGCGCCGACGGCCGAGACGGCCTTGGCGCCGTGCGCGTACGCCGCCACGGCCGGGTTCATGACCTTGTCGTTGGTGAGCAGGATCGCCGCCGGGTTGCCGTTGTCGGCGAACACCGTGGAGGCGTACGGGCCGGCCGCCAGGGCGTCGGCGAAGCCCGCGCCGGTGGCCAGGACCACGTGGCTCGGGTTGCCCATGGCCTTGGCGATCTGCATCGCGGTGTCGTAGCGGTCCACGCCGCCGATGCGGGTGATCTGCGCCGCCGGCAGCTTCAGGCCGTTGACCACCGCCGGGGTGATCGCCGCGGTGCCGCCCAGGACGTAGACCTTGCCGCCGGGCTTGAGGACCCGGTGGATCTCGTTGACCACCTGGGCGTCGACCGTGTTGCCCGGGGTCAGCAGCAGCGGGCCGCCGACCTTCTTGGCCAGCGGGGCGCCGGCCAGCGCGTCCGGGAAGTTGGTGCCGATCGCCAGCACCACGTTGTTGGCCGTGCCGGCCGCCGGGAACTGCTGCTGGGAGATCTGGATGCCGGTCTGGTAGCGGTCGCCGCCGGCGAGGCGGCCCACGCGGTTGGCGTCGTACGGCGCCTGCAGGTAGCCCAGGGTCGGCGAGCCCAGGCCCGTGGCCTCGTCATAGCCGGGACCGGCCTTGAGCGAGGAGTCGTCGCCCATGATCTCTTCCTGGGCCTGGGTCAGCGTGCTGCCGCTCCAGCCCTCGGGGATCAGGGTGTACATCCCGCCGTTGGCGGTCACGTCGCGGAACTTGTTCGCGTTGGCGTAGATGGTCGGGTTCTCGAAGCCCGGAGCCACGCCGCCGTGCGCCTGCATCTGCAGCGCGGCCTCGCCGGCGAACAGCGGGGCGGCCAGCGAGGTGCCGCCCATCGGGTTCCAGTCCGGCTTTCCGCCGGCGGTGCGGAAGGTCGCCATGCCGGTGTACGGGTCGGCGTCCATCGCCACGTCCGGGACGGTGCGCATCGGGGTCTTCAGGTGCGCGCCGTTCGGGGCGGTCTGCGACAGCGCGGCCGGGACCGCGCTGCGCTGGTAGAACGGCTGCGTGATGTCCGTGGACGTCCCGCCGCCGGCACCGCCGGTGAAGCTGCCGTTGGCGAAGTTCCCGGGCACGTTGGCCTTCGGGGTCTGGTAGTCGCCCCAGGGCTCCTCGCCCTGGTAGCTGTTGCCCGTGCCGACCTTCAGCGCCGTGCCGCCGACCGCGGTGACCCACGCCGAGCTGGCCGGGTACTCGGTCTGCTTGCCGGCGGAGTCCGGGGAGCAGTTGAAGCCGGTGTTGGCGTTCGCCGGGTTGTCGTCGCCGCAGTCGCCGGTGGAGAAGTTGAAGCCGATGCCCTCCAGGGCGCCCTTCATGAAGATGCGGTCGAAGGCGGCGGTGGTCGCCGCGTCCTGGTTCCAGCCGGTGGTGTGCATCAGACCGCCGAGCGAGACCGACACGATGTCGGCGGCGTGGTTGTTCACCACGTACTCGTAGGCCCCCATCAGGTCGTTGTCCTCGCACGAGGCGGCGCCGACGTAGACCACGTTGGCGTCCGGCGCCATGTTGTGCACGGCCTCGACGTCCAGGCTCTGCTCCAGCCCCCACTTGTCGGGGTCGCAGGCGGCCTGGTTGTTGTACGCGGCGGTGTTCGTGACCTCGCGGTACTGCCCGGCGCGGAACTGCTGCTGGCCGAACTGGCTGTTGTACTTCGCGGCGTCGGCGGCCATCGTCGGGCTGTCGTAGGCGTCGATGATCGCCACGGTCGCGCCCTTGCCGGTCAGGCCGGAGCTGCCCACCCCGTAGGCGCCGCGCAGCTGCGCGGAGTCGTAGCCGCAGATCGGCGCCGGGATGTTGTAGTAGCTCTTGCTGCCCCAGGAGGTGGAGCACCAGGAGGTGTCATACGTCGTGGAGGTCGGGTGTCCGGCGGCCGGGGTCGTCGACGGGGTCTGGGTCACGGCGCCGGGCGTCTCGATCTTCGGCGCGTCGTAGAGCCCGGAGACGCCGACGATCGCGCTGGCGACGTTGCCCGGGACCATGGCCGCGGTGGCCGGCGCGTAGTGCGACTGGCCGTCCGGCGCGGTGAAGTTGGCCAGGGTCGTGCCGAAGGCCGTCTGGACCGCCGAGGCCGGACCCTCCAGGTCCACCCAGCTCTCGCCGACCGACTTGACCTGCAGCCCGGCGCCCTTCGCCCAGTCGGTGACCGTCTTGACCTGCGAGGCGGTCGAGCCGAACTCGGACTGGACCTGCGCCGGGGTCAGGTACTTGTGGTAGTTCGGGCTGGCCGGGTCGGTGACCGACTGGGCCAGCGCCGACATCTGCGCCTGGTTCTGCCCGGCCAGGTAGACCCGGGTGCTGATGGTCTGGGTGGCCGGAACGGCGGCCTTCTCGGTGGCCGGGGTGGCCCAGGCCGGCTGCGTCCCGGCGACGGCGACCCGCCCCAGGGAGTCGGTGTGGCCGTTGTTGTTCGTGTCGTTGCTCTGGGCCTGGGCCGAGGACATCCCGACGGCGGCGATGACGGCCGTGGCCATCGGTATCGACCCGGCGGCCAGTATCTTCGAACGCTTCTTTGCGGTGGTGGACATGGTGGTGAGACAACTCCCCGAGTGAAGTGAACTGCGTTGGACGAGAGGGGTGAGGATTCAGTCCTGGGCCCACCCGCCGACGCGGTAGAGGGCGAAACCGTTGCCGGATACAGGAGAACCGTGGTGTCCGTACCTCCAGCACCGGTACGAGGCCGACGAGACCGGCGCCGCGCGCGGGGTCAGCAGGCTGACACACCCCGTCGCCGTCCCCGTCATGCTGCTGCCGACGGCAGGCGCCGGACGCGGGTGAGCGAGCGGCGGACGAGGATGCGGCAGCCGGCGCGCGCCGGTGATCGGCGGGTATCCGATGCGGTGGCGCGGCACGCGCGCACCAGGACCGTCTTCGTCGCTCTCACCTCCCCCGAGTGTCGCGAACAGCGAGCGTCAAGCAGTCGCGTCGACATATGACCGCGCTAGTTTCGCGGTTTGGTGTTGAATACCTGTTGAACAAGGGTTTGGGGAAGGGGCGACGGGGGTGGGCTCTACCGTTTGGTTCGGGCTGCTGGGCCCGGTGGACATCAGGCTGGACGGCGAGGCGGTTCCGCTGCCGTCCGCCCGGACCAGGGCATTGCTGGCCGCACTGCTGTGCCAGGCCAACCGGGTGGTCAGCGTGGACGGTCTGGTGGACGCGGTCTGGGGCGCCGATCCGCCCGACGGAGCGGTCACGACGCTGCGCAGCCATGTCATGCGCCTGCGGCGCTGTCTGGGCTCGGAGGCCGGCCGGCTGGAGACCGTGGCGCCGGGCTACCGCATCCTGCTGGATCCGGCCACCGAGCTGGACACGAAGATCTTCGTGGCGCGCTACCAGGCCGGCCAGGCGGCCGCGGACGCCGGGGACTGGCGCGCCGCGGCACGCTTCGCCGCCGAGGCCCTCGCGCTGTGGCGCGGCGAACCGCTGGCCGACGTGCCCTCGGAACTGCTGCACCTGGAGGAGGCCGCCGCCTGGGCCGAGATGCGGGTCGAGGCGATCGAGCTGCGCGCGCGGGCCGACATCTCGCTGGGGCGGGCGGCCGACGCGGCGGCGGCGCTGCGGCGCCTGGCGGCCGATCATCCGCACCGGGAGCCCGCCTACGCGCTGCTGATGTCGGCGCTGGCGGCGGCTGACCGGCGGCCGGAGGCCTTGCAGGTGTACCGGTTGCTGCGCACGGTGCTGGTTCGGGACTTGGGGATGGAGCCGAGCCCTGAGCTACGTGCACTGCATCAGCGGATTCTGGCGATGGACGCCGCGCTGGCCGATGCCGCGGACGACCGTGCTGACGGCGTCGCGGGGGAGGAGCCGGCGGAGGAGTCGGCGGGCGAGCCGAGCGCCGGATACGCAGCCTGGCCCACGCCGCATACCCTGCCGTGGGACACCGCCGATTTCACCGGTCGCGAGGACGCGGTGCACCGCATCGCTGATGCGTCCGCGGACAGGTGCGGCGGCGCGTTCGCCGTCGTCATCGACGGAATGGCCGGCGTCGGCAAGAGCGCGCTGGCGATCCACGCGGCCCACCGGCTGGCGGACCGGTTCCCGGACGGGCAGCTCTACGCGGACATGCTCGGCACGTCGGCGGATCCGGCTCAGCCGGACGCTGTGCTGGCCGTGTTTCTGCGGCTGCTCGGTATCGCGCCGGACGAGGTGCCAGGGACGTGTGTGGAGCGTGCCGGGCTGTATCGCAGCTTCCTGGCAGAGCGCCGCGTGTTGGTCGTGCTCGACGACGTGCGCGACGCGAAGCAGATGGCGCCGCTCATTCCGGCATCGCCCGGATCCGCGGTGCTGGCAACCACGCGGGATCGGCAGGTCGGCGTCGCGGGGGCGCTGCACGTGTCGCTCAGCACCCTGACACAGGACGAGTTGCGCACGCTGCTCACGCGGATAGTCGGCGCCGATCGCATCGCTGCCGAACCCGAGGCGGTCGAGGAGATCCTGACCGCCTGCGCCGGGCTGCCGTTGGCGCTCCGAGCCGTCGGCGGACGCATCGCCGCACGACCCACCTGGACGATCGCCGATTTCGCGAGCCGCCTGATTCCGGACGCAGGGCTTCTGGACGAGTTCAGATTCGGTGACCACGACGTGCGGGCGAGCTTCGAGGCCGGATTCGCCTCACTCGGGAGCGCGTCGGCGACCGCGGTGTGCCTGCTGGGATTGTGCAGCGGCGCAGAACTGGGACTTCCAGTCGCGGCATCGCTGCTGAACCGGCCGGTCGGCCAGACCGAGGAGATTCTGGAGCGGCTGGTCGATCTGAACCTGGTCCAGTCCCCGCAGCACGGCCGGTACCTGCTGAACGGTCTTGTCCGCGAGTTCGCCGCCGAGAAGGCACGCAGCGTGCTGACCGACGACCAGCATCAGGCTGCTGCGACGCTGTGGCGGTTGCCGCACGCTCGGACGGCTTGATCCCGCGCAGGCCAGACAGCATCGGAGTGTCCTGATCCAGTACGGTGTGTCACGCTTGTTGGTGTGATGACGCCACGAGAGTCGCGCGCGGCTTGTCCTCCGGGCGGCGGCCCGTATGCATGTCCCTGCTGCCACCTGGCGACCCTGGAGTCGCGGTGCAACCAGGAGATCTGCGACGAGTGCGGATGGGAGGACGACGGCCAGGACGACCCCAACGCCGACGAGGTCTGGGGCGGGTCGAACGGCCGGCTGAGCCTGACCGAAGCCCGCAACCAATACGCGCAGCACATCGCCGCACAGCAGACGCCGGATCCGGCGTCGGTGGCAGCGGGCGGCGCAGGCCTGTGGTGGACAGCCGCCATGCAGCACCTGCGCGACCTGGGCCAGCTCGCCGACTGACTTCCGGCGCCGCAGGCAACCGCGAGCAGGCTGGCCGGCGACCGGCGCCTTGCTCGGCTGGCGAGCCGCGAGCCGCCTGACTGGCAAGCCGCGAGCCGCGAGCCGCCTGGCCTCCGAACTGCGAGCCGCGCCCGGCCTGGCCTCCGAACCGCGCGCCGCGCCCCGCCTGGCTGGCGCGCCGCGAGCCGCACCCGCCTGGCCGGCGACCGCGAGCCGCCTGGCCGCCGAACGGCGAACTGCGAACCGCGACCCGCCTGGCTGGCGAACCGCGACCCGCCTGGCTGGCGAACCGCGAACCGCTTGACTGGCGAATCGCGACCCGCGAAAAAGCGACCCGCGCCCTGACCGGTGAGGTCCAGGTCGCGCGGGCCGCCTTCGCCACCTCCTCCGCCGCCGCCTAGAAGTTGAACTGGCCGATGTTCGACGCGTCGAAGACCGTCGGCGCCCCGAGCGTGATGACGCCCTGTGCGCCGAGCGTGAAGTTCCCCATCGGGCCGGCGGTGAAGCTTTGGCCTTGGGCGCCGGAGATCTGGCCGGAGGCCAGTGCCACTGCCGCGTAGGCCGCGAGCTGGCCGAGTTTGCCCGGGTCCCAGAGCTCGAAGGCCTTCACTGTGCCGTCTTGGACGTAGGAGCGCATGTCGTTCGGTGTGCCGAGGCCGGTGAGCAGGACCTTGCCCTTGTACTGCGAGCCGTCCAGGTACTGTGCGGCGGCTTTGATGCCGACCGTGGTGGGGGAGATGATGCCCTTCAGGTCCGGGTACTGCTGCAGGAGTCCTTGCGTCTGCTGGAAGGACATCTGCGCGTCGTCGTTGCCGTAGGCGATCTTCACCAGCTTCATGTTCGCGAACTGCGGCTTCTTCAGCTCGTCCTGCATGTAGCCGATCCAGGCGTTCTGGTTGGTCGCGGTCTGGGCCGCCGACAGGATGGCGATCTGGCCGGTGTAGTTCAGCTCCTTGCCGAGCAGGTCCACCTCGCTGCGGCCGAGCGCCTCGGAGCTGGCTTGGGACACGAACGCCTGCCGGCAGCCGGGGTCGGTGTCCGAGTCGTAGGTGACGACCTTGATGCCCGCGCTCATCGCTTGCTTCAGCGCCGTGCACAACGCGCCGGGGTCCTGCGCGGAGACGGCGATCGCCGAGACGTGCTGCTGCGTCAGGGTATTGACGTACGAGACCTGGCCCGCGGTGTCGGTGGCGCTGGTCGTGCCGACCTCTTTGTAGCTCTCGCCGAGGGCGGTCAGCGCGGTGTTGCCACCGGCGTCGGAGATGTTGAAGTAGGGGTTGTTGACCTGCTTGGGCAGGAAGGCGACCGTCAGCCCCTTCTTGACCGCCGCGCTCGGGTTCGCCGATCCGCTTTGTCCCGCTGCCGGTGCGCTGGACGCCGCCTTGTCGGTGGAGCTCTTGGTCGCTCCGCCGCATGCGCTCAGGCTCAGCGCCAGCAGGCCGCTCGCGGCCAGGGCCACGGCGACGCGCGGACGGCGCCGACGCGAGCGCGGAGCGCCGCGCCTCAAGACTGTGCTCATGACTTTCCCCTCAGTGGTTGGAGTCGGGCTTGCCGGGCGAACACTTGCCGCGCTACTCGCGGGCCGAGCACGGAGACGGTCAGCAGGACGCCGGTGACCACCGTCTGGGACTGCGCCGAGACGTCGGCCAGGCTCATCACGTTCTGCATCGTGCCGAGCAGGAACACCCCGGCGATCGCGCCGCCGAGCGTCCCGCGGCCGCCGTCGAAGTCCACGCCGCCGAGCAGCACCGCGGCCACGACCGAGAGCTCCAAGCCGGTGGCGTTGCTGTACGTGGCGCTGGCGTAGTGCAGCACCCAGAACACGCCGGTCAGCGAGGAGACCAGCCCGGTGGCCACGAACAGCGACAGCTTGACCCGCTTCACCCGCACCCCGGCGAACCAGGCGGCTTCGGCCGACGCGCCGACGGCGAACACCGAGCGCCCGAAGCCGGTGGCGTGCAGGACCACGGCCGCCAGCACGGCCAGGACCAGCCACGGGATGACGGCGGTCGGCAGGAACGAGCCGCCCAGCCGTCCGGACCCGAAGTTCAGGTAGTTCTGCGGGAAGTCGGTGACCGAGTTCGAACCGAGCACGATCTGGGCGACGCCGCGGTACAGCGCCAGCGTGCCGATCGTGACCGCCAGCGACGGCAGGCCCAGCTTGGTCACCAACAGAGCATTGACAAGCCCGCAGACGATGCCCAACGCGGCGCAGATCACGATGATGGCGTTGATGTTCATGCCGTGGTTCCACAACGCGCCCATCACCGCCCCCGACAAACCGACCGTGGACCCCACCGACAGATCGATCTCGCCGGAGGCGACCAGCATCGTCATCGGCAGCGCGATGGCCGCCACCGGAAGGGTGTTGCCGATCAGGAAGCTGATGTTCAGGGCGTTGCTGAAACCGTTGACCGTGCTGAAGGAGACGGCGAGCAGGATCACCAGCAGCGCCCCGACGACGGTGTCCCAGCGCAGAGCGCCGATCAGCGGCGGACGGCGCGAACCGGCGGCAGTGGTGTCAGTCATTGGTGATGGTCCTCGCCTGTCGGGCCCGGCTGCGCAACAGCCCGGCGATCCGCAGTGCCACGATCCGGTCCACGGAGATGGCCAGCAGCAGCAGAACCCCGTCGATCGCCTCGACCCACACCGAGCTGACGCCGATCGCCGGCAGGACGCTGTTGATGGACGTGAGCAGCAACGCCCCGAGCGCCGCGCCGTAGACGCTGCCCGAACCGCCGGTGAAGCCGACGCCGCCGACCACCACCGCTGAGACCACGGTCAACTCATAACCGCTGCCGGTCCCGGCGTCGGCATAGCCGAAACGGGCCAGATAAAGGGCTCCGGCCAGCCCTGCGAGCGCACCGCACAGGACGAACGCCGCCAGCACGCGCCGCCGCACCGGCACTCCCGCCAACGCCGCCGCCTGAGCGTGCGAGCCCAGCGCGTAGCACTCCCGACCGCTGCGGTAGTTCCGCAGGAAGTATCCGACCGCGATCAGCACGACCGTCGCCAGCAACGCCAGATAGGGGATCGCCGACAGACCGTTGTGCCCGAAACTCTTGTATCCGCTGGGAAGTCGGCTCGCAGTGACCTCCCGTGAACCGACCCAGATCGAGTCCAGCGCACGAATGATATAGAGCGTGCCGAGAGTGACCACGAGCGAAGGCACCTGCCCGAGACCGACGAGCACTCCGTTGACGGCGCCGAAGCCCGCTCCGAGAACCACCGCCAGACCGATGGCCAGCACCGGATTGCCGCCGTGCTGCAACAGATCTCCGGCGGCGAAGGCCGTGACGCCCAGCACCGAGCCGACTGACAGGTCGACGTTGCCGGTGATCACCACGACCGCCTCGCCGACCGCCACCAGCACCAGGATCGTCGCGTTCAGCAGCAGATCCTTGATGCCCTGCTTCGACAAGAACGAGGTGTTGTCGATCTGCGTGGCGAGGAGCATCACCGCCAACACGACGAGGATCGCCAACTCGCGCATGCGCAGCACCCTGTCCAACAGGGCACGCGGAGCGCCGGCGGACAGCAGCGGCTGCTCGGCGGCGGCAGTGGTCGAGACCGTCACAGCGCACCCCCGACCGCCGCGCCGGTGGCCGCCGCCACCACGGTCTGCTCGGTCGCGTCCGCGCGGGATATCTCGGCGCTGATCCGCCCCTCGCGCATCACCAGCACGCGGTCCGCCATACCGAGGATCTCCGGCAGGTCCGAGGAGATCATCAGCACCGCGACACCGTCCGCCGCCAGCTGCGAGAGCAGCCGGTGCACCTCGGCTTTGGTGCCCACATCGATCCCGCGCGTCGGCTCGTCGACGATCAGCACCCGCGGTCCGGTCGCCAACCACTTGGCCAGCACCAGTTTCTGCTGGTTGCCGCCGGACAACGTGCCGACCAGATCCGACAGGCGCGCGTACTTCACCTGGAGCTTCGCCGCCCAATCCACCGCGCGGTCCCGCTCGGCGCGCCGGCTGACGAGCCCGGCGGTGGTCGTCGCGCGCAGATCGGCCAACCCGATGTTGCGCTCGACGCTCATCTGCATGATCAAGCCCTGTGCGCGCCGGTCCTCCGGGACCAGCGCCAGTCCCGCAGCCATCGCCAGGCTCGGCGAGCCCGGCTTCAGCCGGCGCCCGCCGACGGCGACGTGCCCGGCGTCGAAGCGGTCGATGCCGAACACGGCGCGCGCCACCTCGCTGCGTCCGGCGCCGACCAGCCCGGCCAGGCCCACGATCTCCCCGGTCCGCACCTGGAAGGAGACGTCGGTGAAGACTCCCTCGCGTGTCAGCCTGCTGACATCGAGGGCGACCTCGCCGACTTCGGCTTCCTGCTTGGGATACAGCTCGTCGAGCGTGCGCCCGACCATGCGCCGCACCAGATCGGCCTCAGTCAGTCCGGCCAGCGGTTCGGAGGCGACGAGCGTGCCGTCCCGCAGGGTCGTGACCCGCTGACAGAGTTCGAATACCTCCGAGAGCCGGTGCGAGATGAACAGAATCGCAGCGCCCTGCTCGCGCAAAGCCCGCACCACCGTGAACAGCCGCGCCACCTCGCTGCCGGTGAGCGCCGCGGTCGGCTCGTCCATGATCAGTACCCGGGCGTCGAACGACAGCGCCTTGGCGATCTCCACCAGCTGCTGGTCGGCGATCGACAGCCCGCGTGCGGGACGCTCGGGATCCATCGCGACCCCGAGCCTGGCGAATAACGCCGCGACCGCCTCACGAACGGCACGGTGGTCGACCCGGCCGAACGAGCGCGTGGGCTGCCGTCCCATGAAGATGTTCTCCGCCACGCTCAAGTCGGGGAACAGCGTCGGTTCCTGATAGATGACAGCGACGCCCGCGTCGCGCGCGGCGGCCGGTCCGCCGAACTCGACCGGCGTCCCGTCCAGCAGGACAGAGCCCTCATCCGGCCGGTGCACGCCGGCCAGCACCTTGATCAGCGTCGACTTGCCGGCGCCGTTCTCACCGGCCACCGCGTGTGCCTCGCCCGCGAACAGCGAGAGCGACACCGAACGCAGAGCACGGACAGCACCGAAGGACTTGCTCACCCCCTCCAGTACGAGGACCGGAGCGGCGGCTTCCGGGTCGGGGTTCGTCATGAGACTCCACTCCTGAAGCGGCTCGGCATTGCCGTCGGGCGACGAGTGAATTGTTTCAATGAAATTGCCGCGAGGTTAGCTCCGGGGGTGGGGTGCGTCAAGGGTTGTGAGGCGGCGGTGGGGGAGTCAGGGAGCGGATTCCTCGGCGAGACGGCCGCCGCAAAAGGCCATTCACCAGCGATGACAGCTCATCGCTGGTGAATGTCAGAGTGTTAAGGTTCACCGCAAAGATCTTGGAGCGTTGCACGAGGATCGGCGATGAATCGATTCATGCTGGCTACTCCACGTAGCACGCCTTCGCCGTGCCGAACACCGGGTCGCCGAACACTGCGACGGTGCACGGCGTCCCGCCGCTGAAGCTGCCGAAGAAGTACTGGCCGTTCGCCCCGAAGGCCACCTCGTGGGTCCCGGAGAACGTGCAGTTCCCGTTCTCGCCGGCGCAGGAGGTCCACGTCGCGAACGTCGGCGGCGGGTCGAGCAGGAAGCAGGCCTTGGTGGCGTTCGGTGCCGGATCGCCGAACACCGCGTCGTCGCAGGCGGTGCCGCCGCTGCCGAGCGTGGCGAACTTGTAGGCGCCGTTCGCGCCGTAGGCGACCGTCATCAGGTCGCTGAAGGCGCAGTTCTGGTTCTCGGTGGCGCATTGCTTCCAGCCGGGCGAAGCCGGCTGCGTGGTCCGTACGTAACACCACTTGGCGACGTTGGGAGCCGGATCGCCGAAGCTGGCGTTGCTGCAGGTCTTGGCGGTGCTGGTCTGCAGATAGTTGAAGCGTCCGCCGGTGCCGTAGGCGATCACCGAGGCGCCGCTCACCGCGCAGTTGCCGTTCTCGGCGGCGCACCGGGTCCATGCCCCGGGCAGTGCGCGGTAAGCGATCGGTGGCGCGGTCGCCGAGGCGCTGTAGGCGACGGTGTACACGCCGGGCGAGACTCCGCGGAAGTACACATACTGACCGTCGGTGTCCGCGCTCGTGATCCCCGACGCGCCTAGGAACGTGCTCCCATTCCATGCGGTCTGCCCGTTCACCGTCACCGTGCGGCTCTGTCCCCACGTCGGCACGGCGATCACGCCGGTGGAGCCGGCGTTGGTCGAGGAGTCCACCTGCAGGCTGAAGTCGCCGGCGGAGCCGTGGTTGTAAACGGCGTGGATCTGCTTGCCGGAGGCCACCGTCAGCGTGCCCTCGACGTGCGTCAGGTCGCCGGGGTGCGGCACGACCTGGTACGTGCCGCCGGACGGCGCGGTGGGGGAGATCCCGAGCACGTCGGTGGTCAGCGCGCCGGTCGGGCCGGTGGACCAGCCGTGCGCGAGACTGGTGAACGGGCTCGAATACGCGGTCAGTGTGCCGTTGTTGGAGTAGCCCTCCCAGAAGGTGCTGGCGGTGCCGATCGGCGAGGCGAGCATGTAGCCCCACTCGTCGCGGATCAGGTTGAGCGCGTTGACGTCGTCGCCGGCCGTGAAGTGCGCGTAGAGCTCCATCGAGCCGGCGAACGGCGAGAGGTTGTTGTTGAACTCAGGAGCCTGTGCTCCCAGGCTGTTCCAGTTCCCGCGCAGGTGCGCCATGATCGCAGTGGCCTGCGAAGCACTGGTCAGCCCGTACCAGACGGCCAAGGAGTTCCCGTCCTGCGGATACAGAGTGCTGCCCGGGTTGTCCTTGTAGGCGCCGACCGACACGTCCCACAGCTTGGCGTTGACGGCAGTCTTCAGGCTCGCGGCCTTGCTCGCGTAGGTCGCAGCCAGCGAGCTGTTGCCTTCGGCCGTGGCGAGTTTCGCGCCGGTGGTCAGCGCCTGGTAAAGCAGGGCATTGGCTTCGATGTTCTCCCCGGTCTGGTCGCCTCGGGCCCAGTCGTTGGTGTTGGTGACGTTCAGCAGGTTGCTGCTGTCGATCTTGGCGGTGATGAAGGTCATGCCGAGCTGGTACTTGCTCCATATGCTGTCCAGCCAGGCTTTGTCGGAGGTGTAGAGGTAGTACATGTATGTCCCGACCAGCGTCCAGGTGTGGTACGTGTCCGAGCCGTAGAAGCTGAACTCGGGACCGCCGTAGGGCAGCTCGCCGGTCGTCTTCTGGTTCTGGTACATGGTGGTCAAGGAGTTGCGGACGCCGAGCATGTCATCGGTGCTCACATACGCGGTGGTCGTCGAGACGCCCATGTCGCCGGGCCACACCGAGCGGTCCCGCTTCGCGCCGTCGGTGAGCACTTCGGTGCCGGTGCCGACCACGCCGTTGTTCTCCCAGCCCGAGGACGGCGGCGGCCACACCCGTCCCTCGGTCGGGTCGATGGTGTCCAGCTGCGTGGTGTAGGCGCCGGCGTACCAGACCTGGTTCAGCACGGCGTCGTTGGAGCAGAAGTAGTCCGGGTACGCCGCTGGATTCGCGGCGTTGGGCGCGGCGCTGAACGCCAGGGAGACGCCGTCCAGATCGGCGTAGCCGCCGGAGTTCAGGAAGAGCGTCAGATACCTGAATCCGCCTCGGAGTTTGTCCTTCGGCATGGTGTAGCTGCCACCGCCGGACGGGAGCGCGGTGGTGATCGCGCCGTCCGCGCTGCCGCCGCCGGAGGAGGCGTCGCTGGCATTGCCGACGAACTGGTTGGACTCGGAGAACGCCAGCCCGACGCTTTGGCTGGAATCGCTGGCGTCGGCGAAGCGCAGCGTCACAATGCCGCCGACCTCTTTGCCGAAGTCCAGCGTCACGGCCGAGCCGTTTCCGGTCAGCCGGGTGTTCTGGCCGCTCAAGACGGCGGAAGCGTTTCCGACGGTGCCGGAGGTGGCGTAGACCGAGACCGGGGAGACCGTTCGCGAGGTGGGGGACAGGTTGTCCGCGGCGCAGGGGTTGACGGTCGCCGTGGGCTTGGCGGCCGGAAGCGATGCCCGCGCATGGGGTGCCGCGGTTGCGTGAGCCGGCGCCGGGTCGCCGACGGCGGTGCTCAGACCGCCGATCGCGACGCCGAACGCGAGCAGGGCGATCGGGACGTGTTTCATGATTCCACTCCTCCTGAAACGTTTTCGAGCAGGGGGAAGCCAGCCGGCGAACAGTGGTGGGAGTGCACAGCGTGGTGCGGTCGAGCTGAAGATTAAATCGATTCAACCCTCGAATTCACTCCGGGATGCTACTCCCGCCCGGCACGGACGGCCAGAGTCCGCGTGCAAAGAATCAGAAGGCTGCGACGGTGAAGGTCGGAGCCTTGACAGCGGCCCGAGCCGGGCGTAAAACCAACACGAACAAAGGGAAACGGCGTGGAAACCAAACGCCGCCCCGCCGTACGAAGATCCACCAGCACCCTCGGGACGGCCCATGTACGCAGAGGAACGACAGCAGGCGATCTTGCACAAGGCGCGCCTCGACGGCCGCGTGGACGTCGTGGTCCTCGCCGAGGACCTGACGGTCACCACCGAGACGATCCGCCGGGACCTGACGGCCCTGGAACGGGCCGGCCTGGTGCGCCGGGTGCACGGCGGGGCGATCCCGGTCGAGCGCCTGGGCTTCGAACCCGCGCTGGCCGTGCGGGACCAGAGCATGACCGCCGAGAAGGAGCGCATCGTCAAGGCGGCGCTGGCCGAGGTCCCGCAGGAGGGCGCGATCATCATCGACGCCGGCACGACCACCGGCCGGCTGGCCTCGGCACTGCCGGCCGACCGCGAGCTGACCGTCGTGGTGAACGCCCCGGCGCTGGCCGCGCAGCTGGTCGCCCGGCCGAATCTCACGGTCCTGATGCTCGGCGGCCGGATCCGCGGCCGCACCCTGGCCGCGGTGGACGAGTGGGCGCTGGCTCCCCTGTCGCAGCTGTGTGTGGACGTGGCCTTCCTGGCGACGAACGGAGTCTCGGTGGCGCGCGGACTGACCACCCCGGATCTGGCGGAGGCGGCGGTGAAGCGGGCGATGATCGGCGCCGCCCGGCGCACCGTGCTGCTGGCCGACCACACCAAGGTCGGCAACGACTGCATGGCGCGCTTCGGCGGCCTGGACGACGTCGACCTGTTCCTCACCGACTCCGGTCTGGACGAGGAGACCGCCGCCGATTTCGGCGCCGCCGGGGTGCGGGTGGTCCGGGCATGATCGTGACCCTGACCCTGAACCCCAGCCTGGACCGCACGCTGGAGCTTCAGACGCTGCGCCTGGGCGAGGTGCTGCGCGCCACCTCCGCGCGGATCGACCCCGGCGGCAAGGGCGTGAACGTGACCCGGGTGCTGCGCGCCTTCGCCGTGGACTCGCACGCGGTGATCCCGTGCGCCGGTCCCGACGGCGAGGAACTGGTGCGGCTGCTGCAGAAAGCCGGCGTCCCGGTGACCGAGGTCCCGGTGGCCGGCTGGACCCGGTCGAACATCACGCTGGTCGAAGCCGACGGCCGGGCCACGAAGGTCAACGCCCCCGGCGGGGCGCTGACCGAAACGGAGGTGGCGCTGCTCGCCGAGACCGTCGTGGATCGGTGTGTATCGCAGAGTACAGAGAACGGCGGCGCCTCCTGGGCCGTTCTGTCCGGCAGCCTGCCCCCGGGCGTCCCGGACGACGTTTATGCGAGCTTGACCTCGCTGTTCGCCGAGCACGGCGTCAAGGTCGCGGTCGACACCAGCGGTGCGGCGCTGCTGGCCGCCGTCGACGCCGGACCGGATCTGGTCAAGCCCAACCGGCAGGAATTGGCTGCCGCTGTCGGGACGCCGCTGGTCAGCCTGGACGACGTCGTCGCCGCCGCCGAGAAGCTGCGTTCGCGCGGCGTGAAGGCGGTCGTGGCGAGCCTGGGTTCGGACGGCGCGGTCCTGGTGGACGAGACCGGCGCGGTCTTCGGCACGGCCGAGGCGATCGATCCGGTCAGCACCGTCGGTGCCGGGGACGCGCTGCTGGCCGGTTTCCTGGCCGCCGGGGCGCGCGGCGCGGACGCCTTGATCGAAGGCATGGCTTGGGCCCGGGCCGCTGTCGGGCTGCCCGGCAGCCAGATGCCCGGCCCGCGGGACGTCAGCCGGGAGGGCATCCGGGTCGTCCGCGACCCGGGAGGTAAACCGGCGGGCGCGGTCCCCTTGGCCGACAACGGCTGACGCCGCCTTCGCCGCCGCCACAGCAGCACCTGCACGACAAGTGAGGAACCAACCCACACGATTCCCTTGACGTCCCTAGGAGGACGCGATGTCTTCGATGGCTTATACGCCGGCTCCCACCGGCACCGGATTGAAGGCCACAGTCCAGAAGTTCGGCTCGTTCCTGGCCTCGATGGTGATGCCGAACATCGGCGCCTTCATCGCCTGGGGTCTGATCACGGCGCTGTTCATCCCGACCGGCTGGATCCCCAACAGCTCGCTGGGCGAGCTGGTCTCGCCGATGATCACCTACCTGCTGCCGATCCTCATCGGCTACACCGGCGGCCGGCTCGTGCACGGCCAGCGCGGCGCGGTCATCGGCGCCATCGCGACCACCGGCGTGGTCGTCGGCTCCTCGGTCCCGATGTTCCTGGGCGCGATGATCGCCGGTCCCGCCTCGGCGTGGGTGCTCAAGCAGTTCGACAAGCTCACCGCCGACCGGCTGCGCGCCGGGTTCGAGATGCTGGTCGACAACTTCTCCCTGGGCATCATCGGCGGCGGGTTCGCAGTGCTGGGCAAGTGGGCGATCGGGCCGGCGGTGAACCACGTCACCGACTGGGCCGGCACCGGCGTGAACTGGGTGCTGAACCACCACCTGCTGCCCTTCGTCAGCATCCTGATCGAGCCGGCGAAGGTGCTGTTCCTGAACAACGCCATCAACCACGGCGTCCTGGACCCGCTGGCGGTCGCGCAGTCCGCCGCGCACCACAAGTCGATCCTGTTCATGCTGGAGTCCAACCCCGGTCCGGGTCTGGGAATCCTGTGCGCTTACCTGCTGTTCGGCCCGCGCGCGCTGCGGCCGACGGTCCCGGGCGCCATCGTCATCGAGTTCCTCGGCGGCATCCACGAGATCTACTTCCCCTACATCCTGATGAAGCCGCGGCTGATCCTGGCCGCGATCGCCGGCGGGTTCGCGGGTATCTCAGTGTTCTCTATCACCGGCGCCGGACTGGTCGCCTCGCCCTCGCCGGGCTCGATCTTCGCCTACCTCACCGAGACGCCTCGGGGGAGCTACTTCGGGGTGCTGGCCGGGGTCGTGGTCGCCGCGGCGGTGTCGTTCGCGACCGCGTCGCTGCTGCTCGGGTTCGGGCGCGGGGAGAAGGCGGAGGAGATCGACGGCGAGGACGGCGCGACCGATTCCGTGGACGCCGCACCTGATGCCGTACCTGACACCGCACCTGCCATCACGACCGACACCGCGACCGTTCCCGTGCAGTCCTCACCCGAAGGAGCGCCGGCATGACCAGCATCCCCGTCTCGGACATCAAGAAGATCATCGTGGCCTGCGACGCCGGCATGGGGTCCTCGGTGATGCTCGCCGGGACCTTGAAGCGGCAGCTGAAGAACACCGGCGTGATCGTCGAGCACGCGCAGGTCTCGGCGATCCCTGCTGACGCCGACCTCATCTTGACGCAGCAGAGCCTGGCCGAACGCGCCCGCGCCGGCGCGCCGGGCAAGCCGGTGGTGACCTTCCAGATCTTCCTCGGCGATCCGGCCGTGAACAAGGTGGTCAAGGCCGTGAAGGAAGGCGGCAGCATCGATGTCTGATTCCCGTGACGGCCTGCTGGCCGAGCGGGCCGTCCGGTTCGGCGTCCACGCCACCGACCGGTACGACGCCGTCCGGCAGTGCGGGGAACTCCTCGTCGAGGTCGGCGCCGTGGCCGAGGAGTACGTCCCCTCGATGCGGGACCGCGAGGACGAGATCTCCACGTACATCGGCGCCGGGGTCGCGATCCCGCACTCGACCGCCGCCGGCAAGAAGTACGTCCGGCGCGACGCGCTGGCCGTCCTGGTCCTGGCCGAACCCGTCGACTGGGGCGAGGACCAGCAGGTGTCGCTGTGTGTGGCGATCGCCGCCCTCGGCGACCGGCACCTGGACATCCTGGCCGAACTCGCCGAGGTCCTGATGGATCCGGAGCGGGCTGAACAACTGCACCAGGCGAAAACCGCGAACGAAGTGATCCGGCTGCTCCAGCCGGCAGGAAAGGCAGAGAACGTATGAAGGCCGCTGTGTTCCACGGACCCGGGGACGTCCGGATCGAGGAGGTGCCCGAACCCACCGCCGCCGCCGGCGAGGTGAAGCTGCGGGTGCTGGCCTGCTCGATGTGCGGGACCGATCTGAAGATCTTCCGCTCCGGGCACTTCCGCATCAGCCCGCCCCGGGTCATGGGGCACGAGATCGCCGGCGAGATCGTCGAGGTCGGCGCCGGCGTCACCGGCTGGGCGCCGGGGGACCGCGTGCAGGTGATCGCCGCGATCCCGGACGGCACGTGCGAGGAGTGCGCCCGCGGGCACCAGACCGTGTGCCTGAACCAGGAATCGATGGGCTACCAGTACGAAGGCGGCTTCGCCGAGTTCATGGTGGTCCCGCACAGCGTGCTCGCGGTCGACGGCATGAACCGCATCCCCGACGGCGTCGGCGCCGACGAGGCCTCGGTCACCGAGCCGCTCGCCTGCGTGCTCAACGGCCAGGAACTGGCAGGCGTCGGCGCGGGCGACGTGGTGGCGGTCTTCGGCGCGGGCCCGATCGGCTGCCTGCACGTCCGCCTCGCGCGCTCCCGCGGCGCGTCCCGCATCATCATGATCGAGGTCAACCGCGAACGTCTCCGCCTCGCCGCCGACCTGGTCCACCCCGACGACACCGTCTGCGCCGAGGACGGCGACATCATCGAGCAGGTCCGCAAGCTCACCGACGGCCGCGGCGCGGACGTGGTCATCACCGCCACCGCAGCCGGCGCCGCCCAGGAACAGGCCCTCCAGATCGCCGCCCCCCGCGCCCGCATCAGCTTCTTCGGCGGCCTCCCCAAGGACAAGCCGACCATCACCCTGGACTCCAACCTGGTCCACTACCGCGAACTGACCATCGTCGGCGCCAACGGCTCCAGCCCCGCCCACAACGCCCGAGCCCTCCACCTGATCGCCACCGGCGAGGTCCCGGTCAAGGACCTGATCTCCGTCCGCCTCCCCCTCGACCGCGTCCTCGAGGCCCTCGACATCGTCGCCAAGGGCGAAGCCATCAAGGTCACCATCGAACCCTGACCCACCCGCCCCCGAAGGAGACCCCCATGATCGAGCGCACCGTCATAGTCGGATCCACCAGCGGCCTCCACGCCCGCCCAGCAAAACTGCTGGTCCAAGCCGCCGCCACCCAACCCACGACAGTGCGCCTCCGCATAGGCGACCGCCCCCCGATCGACACCCGCAGCATCCTCGCCGTCCTCGCCGCCCGAGTGAAACAAGGCACCGAGGTCACCCTCCAGGCCGAAGGCGACGGCGCCGAGGAGGCGGTCACGGCCCTGGCCGAGCTGATCGCCCGGAACCTGGACGAGGAGGGCGGGAATGCCTGAGGGCGGTGGCGGGAGTGGGGAGGCCGGAGCTGGCGGGCTTGGCGCGGCTGCGGGGCAGGGTGCTGAGCAGGCGGCGGCGCTTGCTGGTGTCGGTCAAGCTGGCGGTGTGGCTGGTGGCGAGCAGCAGGCCGGTGGGCCCGGGGCGACTGTTGGTCAGGGTGCTGAACAGTCGGCGACGCTTGCTGGTGCCGGTCAGGTTGGTGGTGTGGCTGGTGGCGGCGGGCTCGCGGCGGCTGCGGAGCAGGGTGCTGAGCAGTCGGCGACGCTTGCTGGTGCCGGTCAGGTTGGTGGTGTGGCTGGTGGCGGCGGGTTCGCGGCGGCTGCGGAGCAGGGTGCTGAGCAGTCGGCGGTGCTTGCTGGTGCCGGTCAGGTTGGTGATCCGGTGCTGCTGCGTGGTGTCGGAGTGAGCGCGGGCACGGTGATCGGTCCTGTCGTGCGCATGACTTCTCCGGCGCCGCTTCCGGCGCCCCGTGCCGTGACCGACCCTGCTGCTGAGGTGGCTTCGGCTCGGCATGGCGTCGCTGAGCTTGCTGCTGATCTGGCAGCGCGTGCTGAGCATCTGTCCGGCGAGGCGCGCGATATCCTCGAGTCGCTGGCCATGATCGCCGAGGACCCTCTACTCGCCGAGGACATCGAGCGGCGCATCGTCGGCGGCACCGATGCGCCGCATGCGCTCACCGAGGCGTTCGATGCTCAAGCCGACTTGCTGCGTGCCGACGGTGGGTATCTCGCCGAGCGTGCCGCGGATCTCGACGACCTGCGTGATCGTGCTGTCGCGATCGTGCTGGGCCGTCCTATTCCCGGCATCCCTGATCCCGGGCATCCCTTCGTGCTGGTCGCCGCCGATCTCGCGCCTGCCGATACCGCGAATCTGAACCCGGATCAGGTCCTTGCTATCGTCACCGAGCGCGGTGGTCCGACCAGCCACACCGCTATCCTCGCGCGTGGGCTCGGGATCCCGGCGGTCGTGGCCGTCGCCGGCGTGACTGCGGTCGGCGACGGCAGCGTCGTCGCGGTGGACGGCGCCGCCGGGACCGTCGCCCTCGGCGTCGATCCCGCTCCGGCCGGCTCCGTGCCGCGCGCCCGCGCTCAAGCGAACCTCGCCGATCTCGGTCCGTGCCGTACCCAAGACGGCCATCCCGTCTCCCTCTACCTCAACATCGGCTCGGTCAAGGACGTCCGCTCCGGCGCCCAAGGCGTCGGGCTGCTGCGCACCGAGTTCCTGTTCCTCGGCCGTAAGGAGACGCCGTCTGTCGCCGAGCAGCGTGCTGCCTACCTCGAGCTTTTCAACGCGTTCCCCGGCACGCGCGTCGTCATCCGCACTCTGGACGCCGGCGCCGACAAACCCCTGCCGTTCCTCGCCCTGCCCGCCGAAGAGAACCCGGCGCTCGGTGTCAGAGGGCTGCGGACCGCCCGCCTGCGCCCCGAGGTCCTGGACGATCAGCTCGCCGCCATCGCCTCGGCCGCGGCGGCAGCGTCCTGCGAGGTCTGGACGATGGCGCCGATGGTCGCCACGCCCAACGAGGCTGCGGAGTTCGCCGCCCAAGCTCGCGCCCACGGCCTGGAGCACGTCGGCGCCATGATCGAGATCCCGGCGGCGGCACTGCGCGCGGCGCGCCTGCTGGAGCACCTGGACTTCCTGTCCATCGGCACCAATGACCTCGGCCAGTACACGATGGCCGCCGACCGCCAGGACGGCCGCCTGCCGGACCTGCTCGATCCCTGGCAGCCAGCACTGCTGGAGCTGATCGCGCTGGCGGCCGAGGCCGGGGGCGCGGCGGGCAAGCCGGTCGGGGTCTGCGGTGAGGCGGCGGCTGATCCGCGGTTGGCGCCGGTGCTCGTCGGGCTCGGGGTGACGTCGCTGTCGATGGCGGCCGCCGCGGTTTCCGCCGTGCACGCCGCGCTCAGCGCGCGCACCCTGACGCAGTGCCGTGACCTGGCGGCGAAGGCGCGCGACGCCGTCGATCCGGCCGCCGCCCGGGAGGCTGTGGCGGAAATGTCGCGGTCCTGACACGCCTCGCCACGTCACACCACGACTCACCACGTCTGACCACCCCTCGCCACCTCTCAGAGCGCTGCGGGTGACCCGTTCGGAGTCAGGAAGGTTACAAAAGCACTCTTTCGGACCAAACCTTCGACTATGGCGGTACACGAAGCGGCCGGAGGCGCGGGACAGCCCTCCACCCACCTGCGGCGGGACATCGGCCTGATCGGCCTGCTGTGGGCCTCCGAGGGGTCGATCATCGGCTCGGGCTGGCTGTACAGCGCGCAGAAGGCGCTGGTCGCGGCCGGTCCGGCGGCGCTGATCAGCTGGGGCATCGCGGCGGTGGCGATCATCGCGCTGGCGTTCGTGCACGCCGAGCTCGGCGGCATGTTCCCGGTCGCCGGCGGGACGGCGCGCTATCCGCACTACGCCTTCGGCGGCGCGGCCGGCGCCTCGTTCGGGTGGTTCACCTGGCTGCAGGCGGTGACGGTCCCGCCGATCGAGGTGCAGGCGATGATCGGCTACGCGCAGCACTACACCTGGGCCGACAGCTGGCAGCACAAGGACGGCACGCTCACCGGCTACGGCGAGCTGGTCGCGATCTTGCTGATGGCGCTGTTCACCGCGGTGAACTTCCTCGGGATCCAGAAGCTGGCGGCCGTGAACAACGCCGCGACCTGGTGGAAGGTCGGCGTTCCGCTGCTGACCATCTTCGTGCTGGCCTTCACCCACTTCCACAGCGAGAACTTCACCGCGGCCTCCGGCGGCGGCTTCATGCCCTTCGGCGCGCACGGCATCATGTCGGCGGTGTCGACCTCCGGCATCATCTTCGCGCTGCTCGGCTTCGAGCAGGCGATCCAGCTCGCCGGCGAGTCGCGCAACCCCAAGCGCGACATCCCGCGCGCGACGATCCTGTCGATCCTGATCGGCGCCGCGATCTACATCATGCTGCAGGTGGTCTTCATCGCCGCGCTGCCGGCCGCGACGTACGCCGCCGGCTGGGCGCACCTGGACTACAAGAACATCAGCGGCCCGTTCGCCGGGCTCGCGACCCTGGTCGGGCTCGGCTGGCTGGCGACCGTCCTGTACATCGACGCGATCATCTCGCCCGGCGGCACCGGCCTGATCTACACCACGTCCACCTCGCGCATCACCTACGGACTGAGCAAGAACGGCTACGTCCCGGTGCAGTACGAGCACGTCACCAAGCGCGGCGTGCCGTGGCTGGGCATGCTCACCGCGTTCGTCGTCGGCTGCGTCTGCTTCCTGCCGTTCCCCAGCTGGCAGCAGCTCGTGTCCTTCATCACCTCCGCCAGTGTGCTGATGTACGCCGGGGCGCCGCTGGCCTTCGGCGTGTTCCGCGAGAAGCTGCCGGATCTGGAGCGTCCCTACCGGCTGGCCGGCGGGGAGGTGCTGTCGCCGTTCGCGTTCATCGTGGCGAACTTCATCATCCTGTGGGCCGGCTGGGAGACCGACTGGCGGCTCGGGATCGCCATCGTCATCGGCTACGCGGTGCTGGCGCTCTCCCGCGCCTTCCGCCTGAACCCGCGGCATCCCCCGATGGAGTGGCGCTCGGCGCAGTGGCTGCTGCCGTATCTGCTGGTGATGGGGATCATCGTGCGGACCAGCGCGTTCGGGCCGATGAAGGACCCGTGGTTCACGGAGTGGACGTCGCTGATCGCGGTCGCGGTGGTGAGCCTGGTGGTCTACTACTGGGCCAGGGCGGTGGCGCTGCCGGTGGAGCGGATCCGGGCACACGTCGCGGACGTCGAGATCGTCGACGCGGGTGGGCACTGAAGGCCGGCGGCGAGCCCCGGTGCGGCGGCGGCCTTGTCAGTGGCGGCGGCACGGGATCAAGCTGACTCCCATGACGACCCGGACCCCGACCCCGCGGACCCGCGCGCGCCGCGACCAGCTGACGGCCATCGCCGCCGGCCTGTTCGCCCGCGACGGCTACCACAACGTGACCGTCGGCGACATCGCCGCCGCCGCGGGACTGTCCGGCCCGGCCATCTACCGCCACTTCCCCGGCAAGCAGGCCCTCCTGGCCGAGGTGGTGCGCTCCGGCTTTGACGAGATGGCCGGCGTCCTGGCCGCCGACCTGGCCGGGACGTCGGACGCGGCCGAACGACTGCGCAGGACGTACCGCGACCTGGCCGCGTTCGTGACCCGCCGGCCCGAATTCGGCGTGATGTGGCGCCGCGAGTACCGCCACCTGGCGCCCGAGGACGCCGCCGAGCTGGCCAAGCGCATGGGAGAGGCCTCGGACGCGGTGGTCGCGGAGCTGCGCGTACTGCGCCCGGAACTGGAACCCGCGGACGCGGAACTGGTGGCATGGGCGGCGCTGAGCGTGATGGGCAGCGTCTCGGACCACCGGGTGCGGCTGCCGCGCGCGGCCTTCGAGGAGCTGCTCGCCGGGATCGCGATGGATGTGGTGTCGGTGGAGTTCGGCGCGGGCACTGAGAGCGTAGATAACAGGCCCCAAAAGATAGACGCGCAAGACCGGAAGGAACAGATCCTGGCTGCCGCCGCGCGACTGTTCTGGGACCGCGGCTATCACGAGGTGACGCTGGACGAGATCGGGGCGGCGGCGGGGATCGCCGGGCCCAGTGTCTACAGCCACTTCGCGGGGAAGACCGACCTGCTGCGGACGATCACCGAGCGGATCGGGGAGTTGTTGCGGCGGGATCTTGTTGCGAGCGATGCTGCGGCGCAGGAAAGAGTGGCGCAGGAAAGAGCAGAGAAGGCCAGCGGCTCGGTGGCAGCTGCGAGTGTGCCCGAGCTGGCGCTGGACTCGGCCGCCGAGCAGCTGCTTGAGCCTGCCTCGGCTGCTGCCGCGAGTGCGCCTGACCCAGCGGCTTCGATCGCGAGCGTGTCCGCGCCGGCGCCCGATTCCGCCGCCGCAGCTCTCGCCATCACCGCCACCGCCACCCTCGCCGACCTGGCCACCCGCTACGTCACCACCGTCCTGTCCTCCCGCGACCTCGTCGCCGCCTACTTCACCGAGGGCCACAACCTCCCCGACCGCGATCGTGCCGAGACGCGCCGGTTTCAGCGTGCCTACGCCGCGCACTGGTCCGCGCTGCTCGCGAGTGCGGATCCCGGCGCCTCGCCTGAGGAGATCCGGATTCGGGTGCTCGCGGCGTTCGCCGTCGTCAACGACACGGCGCGGACCCGTCGGCTGCTCGAACGGCCCGGGTTGGCCGGGCGGTTGCGGGCGCTGATGCTGGCGGTGCTCTTGACACCGGTGTCCGGGGCGCGCGATGTTAATCGCCGTTAGGCGGTGGGCCTCGGCAGACATGGAGTCGCAGATGAGCGGATCGCCCTGGGCGGGCGAGGATGTGGAGGCGGTGCGCGAGCTTGCTGCGGCCTTCTTCACCAATGAGGCGTTGCCGCGGGAGGAGGAGTTCGCGGCGCAGGGCTTCCCGAGTGCGGAGATCTGGCAGGCGGCGGGCAAGGTCGGGCTGCTGTGCGCGTCCATTCCTGAGGAGTACGGCGGCGGGGGCGGGACGTTCGCGCACGAGGTCGCCATCACCGAGGCGCAGATGCGCTCCGGTGCGGGCGCCATGGCGATCGCCGTGCACGCCGGCATCGTCGCGCACTACCTCAACGCGTACGCCACCGAGGAGCAGAAGCTGCGCTGGCTGCCGCGCATGGCCGCCGGGGAGCTGATCGGCGCGATCGCCATGACCGAGCCCGGGACCGGCTCGGACCTGCAGAACGTCGCCACCAAGGCGGTGCGCGAGGGCGATGAGTACGTCATCACCGGCGCCAAGACCTTCATCACCAACGGCCACACCGCCGGGCTGGTCGTCATCGTCGCCAAGACCGACACCAGCCAGGGCGCGCACGGCGTCTCGCTGCTGGTCGCCGAGGTCGGCGACGACACTCCAGGCTTCCAGCGCGGCCGCGTTCTGAAGAAGGTCGGGCAGCACAGCACCGACACCGCCGAGCTGTTCTTCGACGGTCTGCGCGTCCCGGCCGAGAACCTGCTCGGCGGCGTGGAGGGCCAGGGCTTCGTCCAGCTCATGCTCCAGCTGCCGCAGGAACGGCTGTTGGTCGCCGCGATCGGAATGGCGATGCTGGAGGCGGCCGTTGACTACACCGTGGCCTACACCAAGGAGCGCGAGGCTTTCGGCAAGCCGCTGTTCAAGCTCCAGAACACCCGCTTCGAGCTGGCCGAGTGCGCCACGATCGCGCGCGTGGCCCGGGTCTTCTTCGACGACTGCGTGGTCAAGCACCTGGCCGGCGGCCTGGACGCGACGACCGCCTCGATGGCCAAGTACTGGATCACCGACCGCCAGACCGAGGTGATCGACCGCTGTGTGCAGCTGCACGGCGGCTACGGCTACATGCTCGAGTACCCGATCGCGCGGCTGTTCGCCGACGGCCGGGTGCAGCGCATCTACGGCGGCGCCAACGAGATCATGAAGGAACTGATCGCCCGCTCGCTGTAGCGGCGCGACCGGACAGACAGCCTGGGCAGACAGCTCGGACAGATAGAACTGACAGGAAGGAACAGCGATGTCGAACGCGTACGTCTACGACGCGATCCGGACACCGCGCGGCCGGGGCAAGCAGAACGGCTCGCTGCACACCGTCAAGCCGATCTCCCTGATGGTCGGGCTCATGGAGGAGATGCAGGCCCGCCACCCGAACCTGGACCCCGCGCTGATCGAGGACGTGATCCTCGGCGTGGTGTCCCCGATCGGCGAGCAGGGCTCGGACATAGCCAAGGTCTCGGCGCTGGCCGCCGGGCTCCCGGACACCACCGCCGGCGTCCAGCTGAACCGGTTCTGCGCCTCGGGGCTCGAAGCGGTGAACACCGCGGCGCAGAAGGTCGCCTCGGGTCTGGGCGAGGACCTGATCCTGGCCGGCGGCGTGGAGTCGATGTCCCGCGTGGCCATGGGATCCGACGGCGGCGCCTGGTTCGAGGACCCGCAGACCGCCTACGACATCTCCTTCATCCCGCAGGGCATCGGCGCGGACCTGATCGCCACCATCGAGGGCTTCTCGCGCACCGAGGTCGACGAGTTCGCGGTCCGCTCGCAGGAGCTCGCCGCCGCCGCGCGCGCCGCCGGCCACTTCAAGAAGTCGGTCGTCCCGGTCCGGGACCGCAACGGCCTGACGATCCTGGACGAGGACGAGTTCATCCGCCCCGGCACGACCGTGCAGACGCTGTCCGGCCTCAAGCCCTCGTTCGAGGCGATCGGCGACCTCGGCGGCTTCGACGCCGTGGCGCTGCAGAAGTACCACTGGGTGGAGAAGATCGACCACGTCCACCACGCCGGCAACTCCTCCGGCATCGTCGACGGCGCCGCGCTGGTGCTGATCGGCAACGAGACGGCCGGGCGGGCCGCGGGCCTGACCCCGCGGGCCCGGATCCTGTCCACCGCGGTCTCCGGCGCGGACTCCACGATCATGCTCACCGGTCCCGCGCCGGCCGCGAAGAAGGCGCTGGCCAAGGCCGGGCTGGACATCGAGGACATCGACCTGGTGGAGATCAACGAGGCGTTCGCGGCCGTGGTGCTGCGCTTCGTGCGCGAGATGGGGGAGAGCGACCTGCCGCTGGAGAAGGTCAACGTCAACGGCGGCGCGATCGCCATGGGCCACCCGCTGGGCGCCACCGGCGCGATGCTGATCGGCACGATCGTGGACGAACTCGAGCGCCGGGACCTGCGCCGCGGCCTGGTCACGCTGTGCGTGGGCGGCGGTATGGGCATTGCCACCATTGTCGAGCGGGTCTGAGGACGGGGACGAGCACTATGAGCGAGCAGAACCACTTCGGCTGGGACCGGGACGCCGACGGCGTGGTCACCTTGACCATGGACGCGCCGGGCCAGTCCGCCAACACCATGAACCGCGCCTTCGTCGAAGCCCTCGGTCCGGTCCTGGACCGGCTGGAGGCGGAGAAGGACGACATCGCCGGCGTCGTGGTCACCAGCGCCAAGAAGACCTTCTTCGCCGGCGGTGATCTCAATGAGCTGATTCAGGCCCGGCCCGAGGACGCCGCCGACATCATGGCCCGCAACATGCTCATCAAGGCGCAGCTGCGCCGCCTGGAGACCCTCGGCAAGCCGGTCGCCGCCGCGATCAACGGCGCGGCGCTCGGCGGCGGGCTGGAGATCGCGCTGTCCTGCCACCACCGCGTGGCGCTGGACGCCAAGGGTTCGGAGATCGGCTTCCCCGAGGTCACGCTCGGCCTGCTGCCCGGCGCCGGCGGCGTCGTGCGCTCGGTGCGGCTGCTGGGCATCACCGACGCGCTTCTCAAGGTCCTGCTTCAGGGGCAGCGCTACAAGCCGCAGGCGGCGCTGGAGAACGGCCTGGTGCACGAGGTCGTGGCCACCCCCGAGGAGATGCTGGCCGCCGCCAAGGCGTGGGTGCTGACCAACCCGGAGGCCAAGCAGCCCTGGGACGCCCCCGGTTACCGGATTCCCGGCGGCGACCCGAAGAACCCGAAGTTCGCCGCGAACCTGCCGGCGTTCCCGGCGAACCTGCGCAAGCAGCTCAAGGGCGCGAACTACCCGGCGCCGCGCAACATCTTGGCCGCCGCCGTCGAGGGCGCGCGCGTGGACTTCGACAATGCCCTGATCATCGAGGCGCGGTACTTCGTCGAGCTGGTCACCGGGCAGGTGGCGAAGAACATGACGCAGGCCTTCTTCTTCGACATGCAGAAGGTGACCAACGGCGCCTCGCGCCCGGCCGGCTACGAGCCGTGGAAGGCCACGAAGGTCGCGGTGCTCGGCGCGGGCATGATGGGCGCCGGGATCGCCTACGTCTGCGCGCGCGGCGGCATCGAGGTCGTGCTGAAGGACGTCAGCGTCGAGGCTGCCGAGAAGGGCAAGGCGTACTCCGCCGGCATCCTGGACAAGGCGGTCTCGCGCGGGAAGATGACCCGCGAGGCCACCGATGCGGTCCTGGCCCGGATCCGCCCGACCGCCGACGCCGCCGACGCCGCAGGCGCCGACCTGGTCATCGAGGCCGTCTTCGAGTCCCCGGAGCTGAAGGCGAAGGTGTTCGGCGAGATCCAGGACGTCGTCGCCCCCGACGCGCTGCTGGGCTCGAACACCTCCACGCTGCCGATCACCGACCTGGCGCACGCGGTCACGCGCCCGGCGGACTTCATCGGGCTGCACTTCTTCTCCCCGGTGGACAAGATGCCGCTGCTGGAGATCATCGTCGGCGAGCAGACCTCGGACGCGGCCATCGCCAAGGCCTTCGACCTGGCCCGGCAGATCAAGAAGACCCCGATCATCGTCAACGACAGCCGCGGCTTCTTCACCTCCCGCGTCATCGGCCGCTTCCTGGACGAGGCGGTGGCGATGGTGAACGAGGGCCTGAGCCCGGCCTCCATCGAGCAGGCCGGCTCCCAGGCCGGCTACCCGGCGCCGCCGCTGCAGCTGATGGACGAGCTGACGCTGACCCTCCCGCAGAAGATCCGCAAGGAGGCGCGCGCCGCCGCCGGCGCGGACTGGACCGAGCACGGCTCCGAGGCCGTCATCAACCGCATGGTCGACGAGTTCGGCCGCGGCGGCCGCTCGGCCGGCGCGGGCTTCTATGAGTACCAGGACGGCAAGCGCACCGGCCTGTGGCCCGGTCTGCGCGCGGCGTTCCCGCCGCACGTGGGCATCCCGTTCCAGGACATGCAGGAGCGCATGCTGTTCGCCGAGGCGCTGGACAGCGTCCGCTGCCTGGACGAGGGCGTGCTGCGCTCGGTCGCCGAGGCGAACGTCGGCTCCATCCTCGGCATCGGCTTCCCGGCCTGGAGCGGCGGCGTGATCCAGTACATCAACGGCTACGACGGGGGCGTCACCGGCTTCGTGGCGCGCGCCAAGGAGCTGTACGAGAAGTACGGCGAGCGGTTCGCCGTGCCGCAGTCGCTGATCGAGAAGGCCGAGCGCGGGGAGCGGATCGAGTAGGCGCCTGCGGCGCGCCTGCCGAGCCGCGCTATAAGCGGAACGGCGTCGGCTGTTTTCGGATGTTTCCGGACAGCCGACGCCGTCCTCAGCTGATGGGCTGCCTCAGGAGCCTGAAGAACTCGGCGATGTCCCCGGCCAGCAACTCCGGCTCTTCCATCGCCGCGAAATGTCCTCCGCGCTCGAACACCGTCCAGCGCTCCACTTGGTAGAGCCGCTCGTACCACGCGCGGGGGACCTGTCCCTCGGACACGAACTCGTTCGCGAACACGGCCATCGCCGTCGGTACCCGCACCCGGTCCTGCGGTCCGATCGGCGTGCCGTGCCAGCGGTTGTCGTAGTAGTCGCGCATGGAGGAGGTGATCGAGTCCGTCGCCCACCACAGGGTCAGCATTGTCAGCAGGCTGTCACGCCCGAACGTGGCGTTCAGGTCGCCGCCGCTGTCGGACCAGGAGCGCCACTTGTCCAGAACCCAGGCCGCAAGGCCTGCGGGGGAGTCGTTCAGGCCGTAGCCCAGCGTCTGCGGGCGCGTTGATTGCACTGCGCTGTAACCGCGCTCGGTCTGCTCCCAACGTTCCACCTGCGCCAGGTACGCCTGCTCCTCGGGCGTCAGCGGCGCCGCGCCCGGTCCGTCGTAGGGCGCCAATTCCGGTGTGCTCAGGTGGATTCCGATCATGCGCTCAGGTTCCATCAGCGCCATGTGCGTCGCGATGCCGGCGCCGAAGTCTCCGCCGCATGCGCCGTAGCGCTCGTATCCGAGCCCTTGCATGAGCCGGTGCCACATACCCGCGACGTGTCGCCGGTCCACGCCGACCCGCGCCGGGCGTTGTGAGAACACGTATCCCGGCAGTGACGGCACCACCAGGTCGAACCGGTCGCCGAGCCGGTCCACCAGACCGAGCATCTCGGCGAAGGTGCTCGGCCAGCCGTGGGTCAGGATCAGCGGGACGCGGTCGCCGCCGCTGTCGCTTCTGTGGTGCACGAAGTGGACGCGCACCCCATCCACCTCAGCCGTGAAGTGCCGATACCGGTTCAGCGAACGCTCCGCGGCCCGCCAGTCGAACCCGTCGGCCCAATATTCCAGCAGCTCCCGCAGATAGCCGACCTCGACGCCCTGGCTCCATGCCTCGCCGGGCGCCGCGTCCGGCCAGCGGGTCCGCGCGATCCGCTCGCGCAGGTCGGTCAGGACAGCGTCCGGGATCGAGACGGTGAAGGGATCGATGCGCATCCGTCCATGATCTCAGTCGGTGGTCTCAGTCAGTGCAATAAGGACTCTGGTTCGACGTGCTGAGCGTCGCCAGCTTCCACTTGTCGTTGTCCGGCAGGATGCTCACCTTCAGACACGCGTGCTGCGCCGCCGCGTCCTTGGCCGCGTGGTCCACGTACACCAGGCTCACCCCCTCGCCGAGCAGGCACAGAATGCCGCCGCACAGCAGCATCACGGCCGCGTGCAGGGCCACCGTGCTCAGGACCGGGTGGTTGGTCATCGTGCTGGCCAGCGTCTTGGCGTCGCCGCGCGAGACGTAGCGGACGCATGGCGGCGCCCCGCAGATCTTCTGCGCCTGACCGGTGGTCCCGGTCGTCGGCGGCGCCGATGCGGCCACCACCGTCGTGCCGCCGGAAGACCCCGACGAGGAGGACCTCGAGTCGGCGTCCGACTGGCATGCCGCCACGAACAGTAAGAGCACTGTCAGGATCAGCGCCAAGCCGGTCCGGCTCCGGGCACTCGTATGATCGGCCATGTCCCCACCCCCACCGTTATGTCACAGGCCTGCTTTCCACAGTAGCGGGGCGGCGCTGTCTGTTCCGGCTGGATGCGCGGCCGCATTGCCAGACCCTTGACGGCGTGCGGCCGCCCGGATAAGTTCGCCGACACGTCTCGTTAGGAAGCTTTCCTAACTAAGGAGGGGCACTCGCATGGTTTCCAGGGCACGACCGCGTTTCCGCCACCGCAGGACGGTCGCCGCGCTCAGCGCCGTCAGCCTGGCCGGCCTGACGGTCGGCACCGCCACCGTGCTCTCGCAGCCCGCGCAGGCCGCGCAGTCCGCGAACACCGGGCTGGTCCGCGTCGACCAGGCCGGGTACCTGGCCGGGGACGTGAAGCAGGCGTACCTGATGACCGGCGGGGCGGTGTCTGGGGCGAAGTTCTCGGTGCTGAACGCCAAGGGCAAGACGGTACTCACCGGCAAGGTCGGCGGCACCAGCCTCGGCAAGTGGAACGCCGCCTATCCGGACGTCTACCCGATCGTCTTCAGCGGCTTGAAGACGCCGGGGACCTACCACATCGCGGTCGCCGGGAGCGCCTCGGGCAGCTCGCCGACGTTCACCGTCACCAGCTCCGGCTCGCTCTACGGCAAGCTGGTCACCGACGGCGTCACCTTCTTCCAGACCCAGCGCGACGGCTCGAACGTCGTCCCCGGCGCCCTGAACCGCAAGCCCTCGCACCTGAACGACGCCGCGGCGAGCCTCTACGCCTGGCCGACCTTCGCCCCCGACGACTCGGACACCATCACCGACGCCGACCTGACCAAACTCGGCGGTACCGTCGACGTCTCCGGCGGCTGGTTCGACGCCGGCGACTACTTGAAGTTCTCCAACAACGAGGCCTTCGGCGACATCACGCTGCTGGCCGCGCAGCGCGCCCTGGGCTCCTCCGCCCCGGCCTCGCTGACCGCCGAGGCGCACTACGGCGAGACCTGGCTGAACAAGGCCTGGAACCAGAAGACGAAGACGCTGGTCTTGCAGGTCGGCATCGGCTCGGGCAATGCCGCCGGTACTTTCACCGGCGATCACGACCTGTGGCGCCTGCCGCAGAAGGACGACGGCGACACCGCCACCGCCGACCGCTACTCCGCCGCGCACCGCCCGGCGTTCCTCGCCGCCAGTCCGGGGGCGAGGATTAGCCCGAACATCGCCGGGCGCGTGGCGGCGGCGTTCGCCCTGGCCGCGCAGGTCGACGCGAAGAGCAACCCCAAGCAGGCCGCCGCCGAGTACCAGGCTGCCGCCTCGGTGTATGCGCAGGCTGATACCAGCGCTCCGCCGAGCCCGCTGACCACCGCGCTGCCGAACGGCTACTACCCCGAGTCGATCTGGCACGACGCGATGGAGTTGGGCGGCGCCGAACTGGCACTGGCCGCGCAGAAGCTGGGACACAGCCCTTCTTCGTACCTGTCGCAGGCCGCTACTTACGCCAAGGACTACATCGCCTCCGACACCGGCGACACGTTCAACCTCTACGACAACAGTGCCCTGGCACACGCCGACCTGATCAAGGCGATCGCCGCCGCCGGCAACCCGTCGGGGCTGGCGGTCACTCGTGCCGCACTGACCGCGGACCTGAAGCGGCAGGTGCAGTCGGCGGCGAGCAAGGCCTCCTCCGACGTCTTCCACGCCGGCGGCGACTACGCGGACTTCGACGTCAACGCGCACACCTTCGGCTTCCTGACCGAGGAGGCGCTGTACCGGCAGGCCAGCGGCGACACCTCGTTCCAGTCCTTCGCCACCGAACAGCGCGACTGGCTGCTGGGCGCCAACGCCTGGGGACAGGCGTTCATGGTGGGAGAGGGCAGCACCTTCCCGAAGTGCATGCAGCACCAGGTCGCGAACCTGTCCGGCAGCCTGAACGGCACCGGCGCGATCGCCACCGGCGCGGTGATGAACGGCCCGAACAACACCAGCAACTTCGACGGCGGCCTCGGCTCCTACCAGGACGGCATGAAGCCCTGCCCGCCCGGCGGCACTGACCCCGACACCAAGTTCACCGGCCACAACAGCCGCTTCTCCGACGACGTCCGCTCCTGGCAGACCGACGAGCCGGCCCTGGACATGACCGGCTCGGCAGTCCTCGGCGCCGCGATGCAGGAGACCCTCGGCGGCTGACCGGCGCCCCGCAAGAGCGTTCGGCCCCTGATGCTGGCGGATCAGGGGCCGACGGCGTTCTCGGTACTGTCAACGTTCCGGAAGACCACCCAGCGCATCACGCAGTACATATAGGCGCCCTCAGCGAGCCCGGACAACACCCGCGCCACGGTGTATCCGGCACCCAACGCGGTCAACCCGCTGCCGACACCGAGCACGAAGACCAGGTAGTTGACGCCGACCGCGACCACATAGCGCGCCGTCTGCGGACCCAGCGCGCCATGCGACCGGAAGTTGAACGCCCGATTCAGCACGAAGCTCAAAGCGAACGCGGTCAGGTAGGAGACCGTGACCGCCGCCGGGTAAGGCCAGTGCAGCAGCCGATGCGCCAGGGTCAGCAGCACGAGGTCGACCGAGAAGGTGAACCCATTGATCACCGCGAACCCGAGCAGACTCGGCGCCACCACCCGCGCCAGCCCGAACGGCAGCCGCCGCCCGACAGCAGCCATCAAGGCATGAAACCGCAGCCCTCGCCGCGCCGCACGATCGTCGGCAGGCGGGGACGCGACGACGATGTTCTCCTGAGCCACGCGGGCAGGGTAGTGGGAGGAGCGGTCTACTTCGCGAACACCGGGCAACGGCGCGGCGCCTGATGAGCTCCAAACCAGCAGCTGCTCTGTTCTGGGACTGGCTAGAGTGCCTGTCTCCTAACCCTGATGCAGTCCCGAACCAGCAGTTCGGGACCCCAACATCCGCGCACGCCCTAAGCCCTGAAATAGTCCCGAATCAACTGCTCCACCGTCAGCGAAGCCGCCAGCGCCTCCGCCCCGGCCAGCACCGCGCCGCTTCCCAGCGCCGAGGTCTCCAGGCGTGGCGGGTACGGCAGGCGGCCGGCGAGCCGCTCGGCTACCGGGGTGAGCAGCAGGTCGCCGTTCAGGCCGATGCCGCCGCCGAGCACGACCAGCTCGACGTCCACCACCGCTGAGGCGACCGCGGCGTAGTTCGCGATGCGGCGTGCCTCCTCGCGGACCACGTCCTGGGCTGCGGCGTCGTCGGCGCGCGCCAGCTCGAAGACGCGCTCCATGGTCAGTTCCTGGTCGTCGGAGAGCTCGCCGGGCAGCTTCTCGGCGGCGTACTGCAGGATCGCCTGGGCGCAGGGGTCCATCATCGGCGGGACTTCCGGCTCCGGTCCGTCGGGACCCTCGACGATGTCGGGTTCGAAGGCGCTGTCGAGCTCGCCCGCCGCGCCCTTGAAGCCGCGCAGGAGGTTGCCGCCGAGGACGAGGCCCGCGCCGACGCCGGTGCCGATGGATAGGAACAGGAAGCTGTCGGCGGTGCCGCCGCTGCCGCGGGCGTATTCGCCGTGTGCCGCGAGGTTGATGTCGTTCTCGACCGTGACTGGGATCTGGAGCGCTTCGCTGAACCTTTCGCGCGCGGTGAAGCCGTCCATGCCGGGGACGTTCGTCGCCTGCCACACGCGGCCGTCGCGCTGGTCCACCACGCCGGGGACGCCGACCACCGCGTGCTGGACCGAGGCCGGTGCCACGCCGGCGGCCTCGACGAGCTCGCGGGCCAGGTCCACCGCGGCGGCGACCATCTCCTCGGCGCTGCGGCCCTCGACCTCGGCGTCGCGGCGGACCACCTCGGTGCCGTCCAGGCCGACCAGGGCCGCGCGCAGGTGGCGGGCGCCGACGTCGAAGGCGACCGCGTGGGCCGCCTCGGGGCGCGGCTTGAAGAACACCGCGCCGTAGGTGAAGCCGCGGGAGGCGTCGGCGGTCTCCACGACCAGCCCGATCTGCAGCAGATCCTCCAGCACCGCCGAGACCGTCGGCTTGGAGATCCCGGTGGCCCGCGAGATCTCCGCGCGCGAGATCGGCGCGTTCTCCCCGATGACGCGCCACACCGTCCGCAGGTTCAGCTCGCGGACCGTGGCCGACGTCGCCGGGGTCGGCCGGGCAGCTGGTGAGTTCATCGCCCCAGGATAGGGAACGGGGTCGGGGTGGTCGATCACCTGGGTTCAGTCCTGCCCGGCCGCCACCGCCGCGCGGATGTCCGCCGGGGTGCCGGGGGCGAGTTCGAGATCGTCGATCCATGCCGCATCCGCCGAGTAAACCGCACGGAAAGGCCGCCCGACCAGTCGGGGATCCCTTGCCTGCAGATAGCGCAGTTCGAAGAAGCGCCCCGCCCCGGGCTCCTCGGCCACGCCGTCGACCACGACCTTCCCGCCGGTCGTGGACATCACCGGGCCGCGCACGGTGCGCGCCAGCCCCGGCAGGGCGCTGTAGGCGTCGCGGAACACCTCGGCGGCGCGCGCCAGCGGCACCTTGAAGTAGTCGCGCGGTCCGGTGTCGCGGGCCACGAACATGTAGTACGGCACGGCGCCGGCGCGCTGCTCGGCGCGCCAGAGCCGGGCCCAGGCCGCGGCGTCGTCGTTGACCCGGCCGATGATCGGCGCCTGGCAGTACACGAGCGCGCCGGTGTCGCGGATGCGGGACAGCGCGGTGCGCGCGATGGCCGGTTCCAGCTCCACCGGGTGGCTCAGGTGCGCCATCAGCGCCGGGGTCTTGCCGGCCTCGGCGATCTGCTCGAACAGCCGCAAGGTGGCGTCGGCGTCGTGGTCGCTGACGTAGCGGTGCGGCCAGCTGGCGACCGACTTGGTGCCGATGCGCACCGTCTGCAGCGATTCCACGGCCAGGAACGGCTCCAGGTGCTGCCGCAGCCGCTCGGCCGTCATCACCATCGGGTCCCCGCCGGTGACCAGCACGTCGGTGACCTCCGGATGCCGGCGCAGATACGCCACGGCGCGCGCGGGGTCGGCGGCGGAGAACCGGAGCTCGGGCTCGCCGACGAACTGCGCCCAGCGGAAGCAGTAGGTGCAGTACGCGTGGCAGGTCTGGCCCGCGGCCGGGAAATACAGCAGCGTCTGCTCGTACTTGTGCTGCGTGCCCGGCAGCGGTCCGTCGGGGTCGCTGGGGACGTTCAGGTCCTGCTGGTGCTCCGGATGCGGGTTCATCCCGGCCCGGATGGCCGCGATCGTGCGCGCCAGCTCGCCGGCGTCGCCGCCGTCGCGGGCCGCGGTGAGCCGCTGCTCGTCCTCGGGGGAGAGCATGCCGGGCTGCGGGAAGAACAAATGGAAGACCGGGTCGGCGTCCGGCGCCGACCAGTCGATCAGTTCACTGAGTACGTACTCGTTGACCCGGAAGGGCAGGACCAGCGAGAAAAGCCGGACGCTCTCGCGGAGCTGCGGATCCAGTCCGTACTTCGCGGCGATCTCGTCCAGACGGTTGGGCCCGAGGGCTTGGAAGCGGTTCCCGCCGGGACGGCCGGCGGCGGTGTGCTGCACAGCCTGACGCTACACGGCGGCGGTGACCGATGGATCCGAGGTTCGCAGCAGGAGATAGGCCGTGTCGGGGATCTCCCCGTAGACCCTGCGGAAGGCGGCGTCCAGCAGCGCCCCGACCTGGCTCCGGTCGGCGGGCTCCAGCCGGTAGTCCCGGCCGCCGTTGACCGCCGAGATCTCGCCGACGGCCCGCCGCATGAAGCGCTCGACGCGGCGGGAGGCCACGAAGCGACGGCCGTCGAGGTCGACGAAGCGGACCAGGTACGTGCGCTCGATATTGCCGTCGGCGACGGTGATCGGGGTCAGCGCCTGGTGTGGCGCGGCGGCGTGCCAGACCGCCTGGAAGCGGTTGTTGACGAAGGACCCCAGCGCGCTGTCGACGGTGACCTCCAGCTGCTCGGCGCGCCCGGACAGCTTGCCGACCGGGTAGAACGACACCAGAGCGCGGTCGTCCCAGCGGTACATGGTGATGTCCGGACCGGAGGAGTACAGCCGCACCTGGAAGTCGGCGGCGGCGCCGAGCCCGCGCGGGCCGCCCTCCTGCTCGAAGGCGCGGTGCAGCCGGGCCACCGTCTCCAGATTGCGCTCCAGCATCGGGCCCAGCTCGTCGGCGCGGCCCAGTTCCAGGTCGCGCTGCTCGGCGGCCAGGGTGGTCGGGTTGATCAGCAGGACCCTGATGGACACCCCGCGCGCCACCGCCTCGCGCACCATCGTCTCGAAGCGCTGCGCGTAGGGCTCGGCGAGCAGGTTGGAGTAGGTGTCCAGGATGCGGATCACGCTGGTCGCGCGGTCGGCGCTGCCGAGGAACTGCGAGTAGTCCAGCTCGGCGTGCTCCCGGACGCCGCCCTGCCCGGCGCGCTCGATGATCGGGGTGATCACGTAGATGGTGAACACCGCGCCGATCAGGTCCGCGGCGGTGTTCAGCGCGAAGTTCGGCCAGTACGGCGCGACGGTGCGGCCGATCCAGCTCAGCGTGAGGATCGCCGCCAGGCCGACGAAGAGCCCGATGATCCAGCGCGGGTCCGGGGCGCGGCGTCCGCGCAGCGCCAGCGGCGGGCGCAGCCGCCAGATCAGGGATATGCGACGCGGCGGCGCGGGCGGACGCCGCGGCGGCAGCGGCGCGGGTGGTCGGCGCGTGAGCACGCGGCGGCGGCGTCGGTCGTCGTCATCTGCGTATCCCCGGTCCCCCAATGCCATGCTGCCGAAGGCTACTCACGATGATCGAGTTCTGCCAGGGCTCACATACCAGGGCTCAGATGCCAGAGCTCACACGTCAGAGCTCAGGCTCACAGATCGCTCATGTCTGCGGCGGCTGTCGCCCCGCCTCCCACGGCGCCGGCCAATCCCTGCCTCGCAAAGCCGCGTCCGTGCCGCCGTCGCAGAACAGCACCGAGCCGACGATGAAAGAGGCCTGATCCGACAGCAGGAACGCCACCGCCGCCGCGACCTCCTCCGGGCGCCCGGCGCGGCCCAGCGGGATGGTCTTCTCGAAGGCGGTCATGCCGGCGGCGGTCAGGGAGTCGGTCCGGCTGGCGCGCGTCATCGGGGTGTCGATCATGCCGGGGGCGATGGCGTTGAGCCGGACGCCGTCGGCGATCCAGTCGGCGGCGCGGGTGCGGGTGTACCAGGCCAGCGCGGCTTTGGTGGCGGGGTAGGCCCGCACGGCGCCGAGGTCGCCGTACTCCTCGGCCAGGGCGCGCGCCGCCGGCTCGTCGCCGCTCAGGCAGGCTTCGGCCAGCTCGGTCGGCCAGCCGGGCTGGCAAGTGGTGGAGTTCGAGGAGGGCAGCACCACCGCGCTGTTCCCGGCCGCCTTCAACGCCGGGCGCAGGGCCTCGAGCACGGCGACGGCGCCGAAGTAGTTCACCGAGACCAGCCGGGAGCCGGGGCGGGCGGTGGCGGGGGCGAGGCCGGCGAAGGGGAGCAGGCCGTCCAGGCGGCCGTCGCAGAGTTCTGTGACAGCGGCGACGGCGGCGCTGCGGCCCTCCGGCGTGCCCAGGTCCGCCTCGACCTCGGTACCGGCCAGGTCCACGCCGATGACCCGGTGGCCGTCGTCGGCCAGCCAGGTGGCGAGGGTCGCGCCGATCCCGGAGGCGGCGCCGGTGACGGCGATGGTGGCCATGGCGGGCAGCGTATGCCGGACCGGCACATAATGTAAGAGCATTCACAGGGCGCTCGGCCGGCTCTGGCATGTTCGCGGGCGCCGGTTTATGGTCCGCGCCGTGACCACGTCTGCGGGTTTCCCGAGTGAATCAGGGTCCGAATCAAGGCCCGAGTCGGCGCGCGAATCAGCACCCGATGTCCTGGCGCCGGCGACCCTCGGCCCGGTTCGCCTGCGCAACCGGATCATCAAGTCCGCCACCTTCGAGGGCGCCACCCCCGACGCCCTGGTCACCGACGACCTCATCGCCTACCACCGCCGCCCGGCCGCCGGCGGCGTGGGCATGACCACGGTCGCCTACCTCGCCGTCAGTCCGGAAGGACGTACCGAGCGCCGCCAGATCCACTGGCGCCCCGAAGCCGTGCCGGGACTGCGCACCCTGACCGACGCCGTCCACGCCGAGGGCGCCGCCGTCGCCGCTCAGATCGGGCACGCAGGGCCCGTCGCCGACGCGCGCTCCAACCGTGCCGCGGCCCTGTCCTGCTCGCCGATGCTGAACCCGGTCACCTTCCGCCGCACCCGCGCCGCGACCGCCGCCGACATCGAGCGGATCACCGCCGCCCACGCCCGCGCAGCTCGCCTGGCGATCGAATCAGGGTTCGACTCCGTCGAGATCCACCTCGGCCACAACTACTTCGCCAGCGCCTTCCTGTCTCCGCGCCTGAACAAGCGCGACGACCAATTCGGCGGCTCGCTCGCCAACCGCGCCAAGGTCGCGCTGGGCTTGGCGCGCGCCGTCCGCGACGAGGTCGGCGACCGGATCGCGGTGACCGCGAAGCTGAACATGGAGGACGGCTACCCCGGCGGACTGCGCATCGAGGACAGCTTGCAGGTCGCGCAGTGGCTGCAGCGCGACGGCACCCTCGACGCCCTGGAACTGACCGCCGGCAGCTCCCTGATGAACCCCATGTATCTGTTCACCGGCGATGTGCCCCTGCGCGAGTTCGCGGCGCAGTTCCCGCCGTTGCCGCGCCTGGGAATCCGCTTGTTCGGCAAGAAGTTCCTGCGCTCCTACCCCTATCAGGACACGTATCTGATGGAGCGCGCCCTGCGCTTCCGTGCCGAGCTCTCCCTCCCGCTGATCCTGCTCGGCGGCGTCACCACGCGCGCCACCATGGACCGCGCGATGGCCGCCGGCTTCCAGTACGTGGCGATGGCGCGTGCCCTGCTGCGTGAGCCGGATCTGGTCAACCGCATCGCCGCCGACGCCACCACGCCGTCGGCATGCACCCACTGCAATCGATGTATGCCGACCATCTACACCGGGACGCGGTGCCCCGAGATCAGCCGACCCTGATCCCGGCACCGGCCGTGCCCCGCGCACGCTCCCTCATCCCCCGAACGGCGCACGGCGGCTCGCCACCGCGCGCTGGCGGCGGCAGAGGATGGCTGAGGTGTTCGACACCAGGCGTCGCCTTCGGGTCGACGGGTTCTCCCGCCGCGACGGCGCTTTCTGATCCCCCAGAGGGGGAGTCATGTTCCCTCGTCGAATCGCTTCCCGTATCGGAGTGGGACTCGGCGCGATCGCTCTGGCGAGCGCCCCGCTGGCGGCCTCTGCGGCCACCGCGACGCACCTGCCGGCCCACACTCCGGCCTCGTGCAGCAACCAGGGCTGCAACGGCAAGGACCCGGCCGCGACCGGCTGCTCCACGACCTTCCAGGCCCGCACCATCCGCACCGCGCCGATCATGAGCCACGGCAAGCAGGTCGGCTGGGTCGAGCTCCGCTGGTCGCCCTTCTGCGGCAACAACTGGGCCCGCGTCATCTCCACCACCGGCCCGGCCACCCTCGCCGCCACCGCCACCCGCGCCGACCACGCCAAGACGTCCGCCACCGGCAAGGGCACCGCCCTGTGGACCCCGATGATCTTCGGCCGCGACCTCTGCGTCTCCGCGACCGGCACCATCAACGGCGCCACCGCCACCACCACCTGCGGATGACCAGATCCAGGACTTGTCCCCGACAGGCGGGGCGGGCGCACGACATTGGCGCCCGCCCCGCACCCTTACCCCGGCAACGCCCCAAGCCTCAGACCAGCCCCAGCACCTCAGTCAGGGAACTGATGACCGCCACGCCGAGCGCTTCAGCTTCCGCCGAGCCATCGCCCTCATCCCGCACCATCGCGCACCCCTGATATCCCAGCGCGATAGCGGCAGCGACCAACTCCGGAGCGTCGTCCACGAACAGGCAGTCGGCCGGGGCGAGCCCGAGCGCCTCGCTGGCGTGGTGGTACATCCTCGGGTCCGGCTTGTGGCAGCCCAGGACGGCGGAGATCGCGTAGGCGTCGAAGAAGTCGCCCATTCCCAGGGCCGCATGCAGATCAGGCAGGTTCGGCCAGGCGTCGGACACCACCGCCATCGGGACGCCCCGGGCGCGCAACGTCGTCAACGTCGCGACGACTTCCGGGAACGTCTCCAGAACCGCGGTCGGCGGGACGTCTTTCACCAGTGCCGCCAACAACTCCGCCGACGCCTCGACGCCGATGTGGTGCAGCATCGCGCGATGGTAGTCGTCCAGATCCGGCGTCGAAGTCACCGCGGCCATGAAGCGGTCGCCCTCGCGCACCGCCTCGGCCAGTTGCTCATCGGTCACCTGCGCGGCGTGGTCCTTCACCGTCGCCTCGAAATCGGCACGCGGGTTCCACCGGCCGCCGATGGGCCGCATCAGGACGCCGCCGGAGTCGAGCAGAAGCGCTAGGGGAGTGGAAGTCACAGCCCTGATAGTAAATCGCCGTGCTCGGCGACCTGTTCCAGTGCGCGTGCCGGGGGGAAGCGCAGGTCCTCGGGATGTTTTGCTGCCGCTAGTTGCTCCCAGGTCACCGGGGTCGACACCGCTGGGTGCGGTGTGGCGCGTAGGGAGTAGGGCGCGATGGTGGTCTTGGCGTGGGTGTTTTGTGACCAGTCGACGAATACCTTTCCGGGGCGTTCCGCCTTGGACATGCTCGATACCACCAGGTCGGGGTGCGTGCCTTCCAGGGCGCGGGCGATGGTGTGTGCGAGTTCGCGGGCTTGCTCGCCGGTGACGTCGGTCAGTGCTGCGTACAGGTGGAGGCCCTTGGCTCCGGAGGTTTTTGCGCGCAGCTCCAGGTCGTGCGTGGCCAACAGGTCGCGGGCGGCGAGTGCGACGCGGACGCAGTCCACGACTGTGGCCGGTGCGCCTGGGTCCAGGTCTAGGACCAGCAGGTCGTGGTGTTGCTGGTCCGAGACGCGCCATTGGGGTACGTGGAACTCGATCGCGGCCAGGTTCGCTGCCCACATCAGGGAGGGCAGGTCGTCGATGAGGACGTACTCGACCTGCTTGCCGGAGCTGGTGGCGGCGATGTCGGCGGTGCGGATCCAGGACGGGCGGTGCGCCGGGGCGTGCTTGGCGAAGAACCCTGATGTGTCCACGCCGTCCGGGTAGCGGATGAACGTCACCGGGCGGCCGGCCAGGTGCGGCAGCATCACCGGTGCGATGTGTGCGTAGTAGTCGAGGATCTCGCCCTTGGTGAAGCCGTCGTCCGGATACAGGACCTTGTCCAGGTTCGTCAGCTTCACCGAGCGGCCGTCGATCTCGACGGTCTGCGAAGCTCGCGCGTCAGGACTCACGGACCACCTCCGCGGCGTCCTTGTCGGTGCGGATGCCCTTGAACACCGGGTGGCGCAGCCGGCCCTTCGACGTCCACTCCCCGAACGTCACCTCGGCCACCACCACCGGCTCGACCCACGTCGCCACGCGCGCGTCGACGGCGTCCACGGCAGTGGCGAACGGACTCTCGGCCACCGCCAGCTCCGACAGCGCCTCCAGCAGAACCCTGCGATCCTGCTCGGTGAAGCCGCTGCCCACCTTGCCGACGTAGCGCAGCCGCCCGGCCTCGTCCGGCACGCCCAGCAGCAGCGCGCCGATCTGGGATCCCCGGGCCGCACGTCCGGTGGCGGCGCCCTGGCTCTTCAACGGCGTGAAGCCGCCGATCACCGCCGACTGGGACTCGGTCAGCTTGACCTTGCGCCACGCTGGCGAGCGCGTCCCGGGCTGGTACGTCGAATCCAGCCGCTTGGCCACCACGCCTTCCAGCCCGGCGGCGCGCGCCGCCTCCAGCACGTCGGCCACGGGTGTGTCAGGGAACGAAGGCGGGGTCTGCCAGTGCGGTCCGGACAGCTCCAGGGATTCCAGCAGCTCCCGGCGGTCCTTGTAGGGCAGGTCCAGGGTCGAGCGGCCGTCCAGATGCAGCAGGTCGAAGACCAAGTACGAGGCCGGATTCGTCCGGGACAGCCGCGCCGCCTCCGATCCGCTGGTGCCGAAGCGGGTCTGCAACGCCCCGAAGCTGACCTTGCCGTCCTCGTCCAGCGCGATGATCTCGCCGTCCAGTAGCAGCTGCGCGCTGCTGACCGTCTTGGCCAGGGCTTTGAGCTCGGGGTAGGTTTCGCTGAGGTCGTTGCCGTTGCGCGAGCGCAGCCGGGCCCGGCCGCCCTCGACCCGGCACAGGGCCCTGATACCGTCCCACTTGAACTCGCAGGCCCAGCCGGCGCCGGCCGGGGCGGTGCCGGGGATCGCCAGCATCGGCCGCAGGTCGTCGGGGACCGCCGCGAAGTCAGGGTCCTGACCCTTCTCGCGGTGGATCATCCAGTCGGAGCCGCCGGTGCGGAACAGGGTGTAGTGGCCGGAGAGGCGCTCGCCCGTCAGTTCGACTTTGACCTCGTCGTCGGTCCACTTCTCCACTACGTACGTGCCGCGGTCATACGTGGCAACGGTTCCCGCGCCGTATTCGCCGGCCGGGATGCGTCCGGTGAAGTCGGCGTATTCGACCGGATGGTCCTCGGTGTGCACGGCGCGGTGGTTGCGCTTGGGGTCGGTGGGGACGCCCTTCGGTAGCGCCCAGGAGACCAGCACGCCGTCACGCTCCAGGCGGAAGTCCCAGTGCAGGGCGGTGGCGCGGTGTTCCTGGACCACGAAGATCGGTTTCCTGCCTCTGCGCGTCCTCGGTTTCGCCTCGGGCGCTGTCTCAGGTGCTGCCTCGGGCACCGGCTCGGGCGTGCGCGCCGCGTCGCGCTTGGCGCGGTAGGCGTGCAGGCGGTCCGGGTCCACGGCTCCATGACATCCCGGGCCCGGCCGGGGTGCGAGTCCGGATGATCCGAATTAGCGTCGGGGCATGCGGGCGATCTGGAGCGGCGTCATCTCCTTCGGCATGGTGACGGTGCCGGTGAAGATGTTCGGCGCGACCGAGGAGAAGCGGGTCGCGTTCCACCAGGTGCACGCCGCCGACGGCGGCCGGGTGCGGCAGAAGCGGGTGTGCGAGCTGGACGGCGAGGAGGTGTCGCTGTCCGACGTGGCCAAGGGCTACCAGCTCCCCGACGGCGACGTGGTCGTGCTCACCTCCAAGGACTTCGAAGGGCTGCCGGAGGCGATCGCCAAGACCATCTCGGTCGAGGCGTTCGTGCCCGAGGAGCAGATCGATCCGATCATGTATTCGAAGTCCTACTACCTGGCGCCGGACAAGCTCGGCGTGCGGCCCTACGCGCTGCTGCGCGACGCGATGTCGGCATCGGGCCGGGTCGCGGTGGTGCGGTTCGCGATGCGGGAGCGGGAGAGCCTGGCGGCGCTGCGCGTGCGCGAGGGCGTGCTGGTGCTGGAGACCATGCTGTGGGCGGACGAGATTCGCAAGCCCGACTTCGACTTCCTGGACTCCAAGGTCGAGCCCAAGAACGCCGAGCTGAAGATGGCCGAGCTGCTCATCGATTCCCTGAGCACCGACTTCGACCCCGCCGAGTACCAGGACAGCTACCGCGAGGCGCTGGAGGAGGTCATCGAGGCCAAGGTCGCCGGGCGCGAGGTGGTGACGCCGCCGGCGCCGGCCGAGGGCGGGGCGCAGGTGATCGACCTGATGGCGGCGCTGAAGGCGAGCGTGGAGGCGGCGAAGAAGACGCGCGGCGGCGAGGGCGAGACCGGTAAGGCAGAGAAGACCGGGAAAACCGAGAAGGCCGAGAAGGAGAGCGCGAAGCCGGCTGCGAAGAAGACCGCCGCGGCGAAGAAGAGCGCGGCGGCCAAAAAGACCGCCGCGTCGGCGTCGAAGAGCGCTGCGACGCCGTCGCGGGCGGCCAAGGGGGCGCGGGGTACGGCGAAGACCGCGGACTTGCACAAGCCGGCCCGCAAGAAGCCGGCGACGAAGTCGACGTCGACGCGGCGGAGTGCCTGAGCGCTCTCCGCTTTCCGCGGCGACGTCTATTTACCGGTCATTTTACAGGTCGTTCACGAGCCGACGGATGATTCCGCCCACCACGAGGTAGAACACTGCGGCAATGCCATAGTTCAGCGTGATGTTCAGGTCGTGGCTGTCGGGCGTGAAAAGGTTCAGGAACCAGGTCGCGAACCATGCCGCCCAGTCCCCGTCCGTGCTCACGATGTCGTTGCCGGCATTGGCGTTGAGCAGGACGAAGATGATGTGCGCGATGATGATGACCGCGATGATGACGGCCACCAGGAAGATGAGATCCCCGGGCGCGCGTCTGTGGTAGAACCGTGTGCGGGTCTCAGTGCTCACGAGCGAGATCCTTTCTCTACGGCTGACGAACGCCGCGCTGTCACGATGCTGTTCGGAAAGAACGCGGTCCCCGCTCTTGGTAAGTGGCTGGCCACCGCCCTGATAACCCCTTCCGGAGAAACGAAACTGTGGATCTGTTCGAATGGCGCATGAGGGTGTTTTGGGCGAATAAGTCCGCTGATGCCCGGCGAGAGGGCCTGTAGCGTCGACGGACACGCATGCAGCGCGCTTGTGTCGTGACCGCCGAACCGGATACAAGCTCTGGATGCGACGGAAAACGGAAAGCCGCCTCGAGCGACGCCTCAGCGGGGCGAAGCCGGCCGCGAGCCTTGAGGAGACTTCCAAGACGGCTGCCAAGGCGGCTGTCGAACAGGAGCCTGACAAGGTCGACCGGCTTCCGCAGCTGTCCGTGCGGAACTGGCTGTCAGTGCTCAAGCGCTCCGCGGTGGCGGCCCACACCGACGAGTTGGTGGACCGGGCCGCGGCCTTGACGTACTACGGCTTTCTGGCCGTGTTCCCCACGCTGCTGCTGGCGATATCCGTGCTCGGCCTGCTCGGTACCTCCACCGTCAACACGGTCTTGGACAACGTGCAGAAGCTCGCCCCCGGATCGGTGCACGACGTCCTGCGCACCGCCATCACCCAGGTGCGAGCCAGCGGCGGGACGGGCGGGACGCTGGCGATCGCCGGTGTGCTCGGTGCGCTGTGGTCCGCCTCGGGCTACGTGGGCGCTTTCATCCGGGCGTCGAACGTGGTGTACGGCGTGCGGGAGAACCGGCCGATGTGGAAGACCACGCCGCTGCGCATAGGACTCACGATGCTGATGATGGTGACCTCGATGGTCAGCATCGTGATCGTGGTGTTCACCGGACCGCTGGCCGACCGAACCAGCCAGATCCTGGGACTGGGGCACACCGCCTTCACGATCTGGTCGATCGTGAAGTGGCCGGTGCTGGTGTTCTTGGTGGCCGCCATGATCGTGCTGCTGTTCTGGGCGGCGCCGAAGACCCACGGCGTCCGGCGCTTCCGCTGGATCTCCCCGGGCAGCCTGCTGGCGGTCGTGCTGTGGCTGGTCCTGTCCACCGGCTTCGCCACCTACATCGCGAACTTCGCCTCCTACAACAAGACCTACGGCACGGTGGCCGGCGTGATCGTGTTCCTGTTGTGGCTGTGGCTGTCGAACTTGGCGATACTGCTCGGACTGGAATTCGACGTCGAGCTGACCGCCGAGCACGCGACTCTGGCGGCTGCGCGAGCTTGATCCGGTGGCCGGACGGCCGCCACGGGGAGGGAATGCCATGGCTGAGTCGGCGCCATCGGTCACCGGAGCTGATCGGACCCCGCGACCGCTGCTGTGGCTGGGATTTGCCGCCATCGCCGGCGCGCTGAGCGTCCCGCTGGCCGGTGCAGCCGGAGGACTGCTCGGCGACGCGCTGCGCGGCGGAATCCTCGCTCTGTTCGAGCTCGTCATCGCCGGTAGCCTGCTGGTGTTCTCCCCGATCGCGGTTCGCAAGGCGGCCGGCGGCTTGCTCGGATTCGCGCCCCGCAAGGCCCGGCGGGTCACGGCGATCGTCGTCGTCCTCGGCCTGCTGCCGTGGTTCCTGGAAGCGGCGGTTCACCTCTCGAGCACGGACCGGTGGCAGCTCTACTGGCCCGGCTGGGTCCTGTACACCGTCGTCTTCACGCTGGTGGCGGCAGCGGTCGCGCTCCAGGACGTCACGCGCGCCGTCGCTGTCGCCGCGGTCGCGGTACTGACCGCCGCTGCCTGGCTGCCGATGCGGCACGCACTGGTCGCAGACCTCGCCGACTCCGCGGTGCACCGGCTCGGCGATCCCCCGCGCTCACTGCTGCGCGTGGTGAGCTGGTCGGACTACTCCAGCAGCAGCTACACCTACCGCGCGGGCGTCGTCACCCGCGTCTTGGACCCGGTGACATCCCTTCCCGTCTCGGATGACTTGACCGCGTATCTCCTCGTGTCGAAGGTCGGCGGATCAACACCCTGCGATGCGCCGTTCCCGCACGGCAGTGGTGACGGCAAACTCGAGGCGACGCCGTGCACCCCGGCCGGAGACGGCGTCTGGGTGCGCGGCGATTGCGAGGCGCTGACCCTCGATCAGGGCGTGGCCGTCCAGGTCATCGACGACCAGTGCCCGGGATCGCGGCAGCTCGTCGAAGTGCTGCGGAGCCAGCGGCCCGCCACGGACGCGGAGATTCTCGCGTTGACGTGAGGCGGTGTATCAGGGCACGACTACCAGCCGGCCCACGTTCTCCCCGGCGGCCAGCCGGGTCAGCCCGGCCGGCGCCTCCTCGAACGACAGGCGCGCGCCGACGAGGGTCTTGATGGTGCCGTCGGCGGCCATCCGGGTCAGCTCGCGGTGGCAGGCCGCCACGGCTTCGGGGTCCTTGGCGCGGTACAGACCCCAGTGCAGGCCGAGGATCGAGTAGTTCTTGACCAGGGCGTGGTTCAGCGGGGGAGCCGGGATGGTGCCGCCGGCGAAGCCGACCACGACGATGCGCCCCTCGAAGGCGACACACTTCGTCGAGCCCTGATACGCATCGCCCCCGACCGGATCGTAGACCACATCCGCGCCGCGACCGCCGGTGGCCTCCTTGACCGCCGCGACGAAGTTGCCCTCCCGCCGGTCCACCACCACATCAGCCCCAAGCGCCCGCGCTGCCTCGGCCTTGACCGGCCCGCCGACCACGGCGATCACCCGCGCCCCGGCAGCCTTGCCCAGCTGCACCGCCGCACTGCCGACCCCGCCGGCCGCAGCGTGCACCAGCAGCGTCTCCCCAGGCTGGAGCTTGGCCCGCCGATGCAGCCCGAACCAGCCAGTCTGGTAGGCCAACAGGAAGCCGGCGGCCTCGGCGTCGTCAAGGGAATCAGGACACGGATACACCGAGTCCGACTCCATGAGCGCATACTCAGCCAGCGCCCCGGTCGGCAGCACCGGCGTCCCCACAACCCGCTCCCCGCTCCCCACCACCTCGCCGCACAACTCCACCCCCGGCGTATAGGGCAGCGGCGGCTGCACCTGATACTGCCCGCGACACATGAGCACGTCAGGAAAGTTCAGCGCGGCACCCCGCACCCGCACCAGCACCTGCCCGGCACCAGCCTCAGGCACCGGCACCTCAACCGCGCGCATCACATCAGCGGGCTCGCCATGGGTGGTGACCTGCCAGGCTCTCAACGCGGTGACCTCTCGCTCGATGCGGTTGCCCATGAGCGTCGCGCTGCTGTCCGGCGGCGGTGTGGGCCCGTCCCGGCATGCTCTCACTCGAGGCGAGCGATCACCAGCGGCGCGGGGATCACGGCGGCGCTCTTCAGCACCACCAGCCACACCAGTCACTCCAGCATCATCAGCCTCACCCGTCACAGGCTTCTGTAGTCGCACCGCTGCGATCCGCCAAGAAGCCGCTCACCAGTTGACACGTTCGAACGAAACTTCGAATATGGCCGGGTGGCACTGATCGCGCATACGTTCGATGACGACGCGGACCGCGCGGCGGCTGTGGCGCGGTTGCGGGTCTTGGTCGGTGGGGACGCGGGCGGGGTGCGGGCGGGTCCGGGGGCGGGGGCGGCTGCGTCGCAGGTCGGGGGTGGTGTCGGTGCGGGTGCTGGTGTAGGTGCGGGTGCTGGTGTAGGTGCTGGTGGTGCGAGTGGTGCTGTCGGTACCGGGGCGGCGTTCGATGCCGAGGGCGCGGGCGCTGCGGACGTGCCCGTGCTCGCCGCGCTGCGGACGCTGGTGCCCGGGGGTGCGTTGCGGCGTGGCGGGGTGCTGGCGGTGGGGGATCGGGTGCGGCCGTGTGGGGATGCGCCGAGCTATCTGGCGTTGGCGTTGGCGGCGGGGGCGTCGGCGGGTGGGGCTTGGTGCGGGGTGGTGGGGTTGCCGGCGTTCGGGATCGCGGCGGCTTCGGGGATGGGCGCGGACCTGGGGCGGTTCCTGATGCTGGACGAGCCTGGTGAGCGCTGGGCTGAGGCGGTGGGGGTGCTGGCCGGTGCGGTGGACCTGGTGCTGGTGCGGCCGCCGCGTCGGCCCGGTGGTGAGCAGGTGCGCCGGATCGGCGCCCGGCTGCGGCGTACGGCCCGTCAGCGGGGCGCGGTGCTGGTGGTGGCCGGGGACTGGCCGGGCGCTGACCTGCGGCTGCGGCTGACGGAGACGGCCTGGTCCGGTCTCGGTGACGGTACCGGGCACCTGGCCGGCCGCCGGGTCACGATCGCCGCCGACGGTCGGGGTGCCGCCGGACGTGAGCGCACCGCCCTGCTGTGGCTTCCAGCCGCCGACGGAGCGGTCCGCGAGTGGGTCGCGGAGACGGACGCGCCGATGCTGCCGGCAGACGGCGGCGATCAGCGGTTCGGGGTGTCGGCACAGATCCGGGACGGCGGTGAGGTCGTGCAGTTGTGGAGCGCATAGAAGATCCATCGCCTAGGTGAGGACGCCGGACCGCTGATGGGGCGGCCTGACGCCGCGCGTAGCCAACACAGCTGGCAGGAGTTGGTAACGCGCCGAAGAAGCCGCACGCAGCAAGGAAAGGAGCCACCGGTGTCCGCGCACCCCGCCGTCCCCGACCGGGCGCTGGCCGTGTGGTGCCCGGATTGGCCGGTGCTGGCGGTCGGCGCCGATCCGGACACCGCGGCGGCCGTGGTCGTCAAAGGGCTGATCGCGGCGTGCTCGGCGGCGGCGCGCGCCGAGGGGGTGCGGCGCGGGCAGCGGACGCGTGACGCGCAGCGGCTGGCGCCGGGGCTGGCGCTGCACGCGCGGGACGAGGCGGCCGAGGCGCGCGCCTTCGAGCCGGTGCTGGCGGTGCTGGCCGACTTCACGCCGCGGTACGAGGTGGTGCGGCCGGGGTTGGCGGCGCTGCCGCTGGAGGGTCCGGCGCGCTACTTCGGCGGCGAGGATCTGGTGGTGCGGGCGATCCGGGACCGGGTCGGGGAGGCGGGCATCGGCGCCGGGGTGGGGGTGGCCGACGGGGTGTTCGCCGCCTCGCTGGCCGCGCGTAGCGATACCCAGGTGGTGCCGGGGCGGACCGCGGAGTTCCTGGCGTCCTTCCCCACCTCGGTGCTGGACCTGCCGGAGCTGGTCGACCCGCTGTCCCGGCTAGGGGTGCGGACCCTGGGCCGGCTGGCCGAACTGCCGGCGGACGCCATGACCGGCCGGTTCGGCGCGGCCGGGGTGGCGGCGCACCGGCTGGCCCGCGGTCTGGACGCCCAGCCGCCCGCGCCGTTGCGTCAGGGTCCTGATCTGGCGGTGGAGGCGGTCTTCGACCCGCCGGCCGACGGCTCGGAGCGGATCGTGTTCGCCGCCAAGGCGCTCGCCGACGAACTGCACGCGGTGCTCGCCCAAGCCGGCGTGGCCGGGGTCCGGGTGGCGGTGGAGATCCACGGCGCCGCCGGTCCCGGCGCCGAACCCGAGGTCTCCTACCGGCTGTGGCGGCACGAAGGGCTGCTGTCGAGCACGGCGGTCGCCGAGCGCGTGCGCTGGCAGCTGTCCGGCTGGCAGACCGCGCTGCAGGCAGACCATCAAAACCCTGACAATCAAAACCCTGACACCCCTGGCGTCTCACCCGAAACCCCCACCGCCGACCAAGGCATCACCCGCCTGCGCCTCATTCCGGACCACCTCGTCCCGGCGCGCGGCGTGCAGCCCGGTCTGTGGGGCGCGAACGAAGCCCCGGACCGCATCGCCCGCGCCGCCGAGCGCCTGCAGGCGATGTACGGCCCGAACGCCGTCACGCTCCCGGCCGACGCCGGCGGCCGCAGCCCGGCGGACCAGGGCGTCCGCACCTCCTACGGCGACCTGCCGCCGACCGGGGCCGAGCCCGCGCCCTGGCCCGCCGCGCTTCCGGCGCCGGCGCCCGCCGACGTCCCGCGCGCGCCGCGCCCGGCCGAGGTCACCGACGCCGCCGGCGCGCCGGTCGGGGTCTCCGGGCGCCTGCGGATCTCCGCCCGGCCCGCGCGGCTGGCGCTGCCGGAGGGCGGCGAGCGTCTCAGGATCCTGTCGTGGGCCGGTCCCTGGCCGCTGGCCGAGCGGTGGTGGGAGCCGGAGGCGGCGGTGCGCCGGGCCCGGTTCCAGGCCGTCACCGACGACGGCCGCGCCTGGCTGCTGAGCGTGCAGGACGGCCGCTGGTTCGTCGAGGCGGTGTACGACTGATGAGCACCTTCAACCCGGTCATCCCCTGGCGCGAGCTGGAGAAGCGCCTCACCTGGGGACGTTACGGCGAGGCCGTGCCTGCTGCCCCCGGACCGGAGGCGGCAGCTGCGGCGCCGCCGGACCCGGAGTCCCGCCGCAGCGCCAAACTCGATCCGCCCTACGCCGAACTCCACGCGCACTCCCACTTCTCCTTCCTCGACGGCGCCTCCAGCCCCGCCGAGCTGGTCGCCGAGGCCGCCCGGCTGGGTCTGCACGGCCTGGCCGTCACCGACCACGACGGCTTCGCCGGCGCCATGCAGTACAAGCAGGCCGCCGAGGACGCCGAGCTGGCCACGGTCTTCGGCGCCGAGCTGTCGCTGGAGCTGACCGCGGCTCGCACCGGCGTCACCGATCCGGCAGGCAGCCATCTGCTGGTGCTGGCCCGCCGCGCCGAGGGCTACCGGCGGCTGTCGGCGGCGATCGGCAAGGCGCAGCTGGCCGGGCAGGAGAAGGGCAAGCCCGTCTATGTCCTGGACGATCTGGCCGAGGCCGCCGCCGACGGCGACTGGACCATCCTGACCGGCTGCCGCAAGGGCACCGTGCGCCAGGCGCTGGAGCGCCACGGCCTGACCGAGGCCGGTTTCGAGGCCGCCGACGCCGAATTGCGCAAGCTGATGGACCTGTTCGGCGATCGCAATGTCCTGATCGAGCTCACCGACCACGACCAGCCGCTGGACGACGCCCGCAACCGTCTCCTGGCCCGCCTGGCCGCCCGCCACGGCCTGCCGACCGTGGCCACCGGCAACGTCCACTACGCCCGCCCGGCCGACTACCGCCTCCACACCGCCATGGCCGCGCTGCGGGCCCGCCGCACCCTGGCCGAGATGGACGGCTGGCTGCCCGGCGCGCCCACCGCGTATCTGCGCAGCGGCGCCGAGATGCTCGCGCGCTTCCCCGTGCACGAGTTCGGCCGCGCCGTGGTCCGCAGCGCCGAGCTGGCCGCCGACCACGCCTTCGACTTCAAGACCATCAACCCGCAGCTGCCCGACTACCCGGTGCCCGAAGGACACACCGAGGCCAGCTGGCTCAGACATCTGACATACCTCGGCGCCGCGCAGCGCTACGGCTCCGAAAGCGAGAATCCCAAGGCCTACCACCAGATCGCCTACGAACTCGACGTCATCGAGCAGCTGAAGTTCCCCGGCTACTTCCTCATCGTCTACGACATCGCAGAGTTCTGCCGGGCCCAGGGCATCCTGGCCCAGGGCCGGGGCTCGGCCGCCAACAGTGCGGTCTGCTTCGCCCTGGGCATCACCAGCGTCGACTCGGTCCGGCACGGCCTGGTCTTCGAGCGCTTCCTGTCCCCGGTGCGCGACGGCCCACCGGACATCGACGTCGACATCGAGGCCGGGCGCCGCGAGGACGTGATCCAGCACGTCTACGCCAAGTACGGACGCGACCGCGCGGCCATGGTCTGCAACGTGATCACCTACCGCGCCCGGCTGGCGCTGCGCGACTCGGCGCGCGTTCTGGGCTACTCCCCGGGCACCGTCGACGCCTGGGCCGGGACCATCGGGCCGCACGAAGGCGTCCCGGACGGCTCGGAGGAGATCCCCGAACAGGTGCTGGAGCTGGCCGGACGGCTGCAGCGCCGGCCGCGGCACCTGGGCATCCACAACGGCGGCATGGTGATCGTGGACCGGCCGCTGGCGCAGGTGGTGCCGATCGAGTGGGCGCGCCGCGAGGGCCGCACGGTCCTGCAGTGGGACAAGGACGACTGCGCGGCCGCCGGGCTGGTGAAGTTCGACCTGCTGGGCCTGGGCATGCTCGGCGCGATCCACGACGCGCTGGACCTGATCGCCGAGCACCACGGCACCCGCCTGGGCCTGCACGACCTGCCGCAGGACGGGGACCCCGAGGCGGACGCGGTCTACGCGATGATCCAGGACGCCGACACCGTCGGGGTGTTCCAGATCGAGTCGCGGGCCCAGATGGTCACGCTGCCGCGGCTGAAGCCGAAGTGCTTCTACGACCTCGTGGTCGAGGTGGCGCTGATCCGCCCCGGGCCGATCCAGGGCGGCGCGGTGCATCCGTATCTGCGGCGGCGCAACGGCGACGAGGAGGTCACCTACCCGCACCCCACGCTGGAGCCGGTGCTGGAGCGCACGCTGGGCGTCGTGCTGTTCCAGGAGCAGGCGATGCAGATGGCGATCGCGGCGGCCGGGTTCAGCGCCGCCGAGGCCGACCGGCTGCGCCAGGCCATGGGTTCCAAGCGGTCGCCGGAGCGGATGGCGGAGCTCAAGGAGCGGCTGATGGCCGGGATGGCCGAGCGCGGCATCACCCCGGAGACGGGTGAGGACATATACGCCAAGCTGCACGCCTTCTCAGGGTACGGATTCCCGGAGTCGCACTCGGTGTCGATGGCGTACATCGTGTGGTGCAGCTGCTATTTGAAGCGTTACTACCCGGCGGCGTTCACCGCCGCGCTGCTGAACAACCAGCCGATGGGCTTCTACAGCCCCGGATCGCTGGTCACCGACGTGCGGCGGCACGGGGTGCAGGTGAAGCGGGTGGACGTGAACGCCTCGGGGGCGAAGGCGACGTTGCAGAGCCCTGACAAGCCCTACGGCTCTGGCTCCGGCTCCGGCTCTGGTTCTGGCTCCGACCGGACGCGGCACCGGCACGCCTCGCCGATCGCGCAGCCGGCCGTCCGGCTGGGCCTGAGCAGCGTGCGCGACCTCGGCGACGACGCGGCCGAGCAAGTCGTCGCCGAGCGGACGGCGGGCGGTCCGTTCACCGGCGTCGAGGACTTCATCGTGCGCACCGGGTTGTCGCGCTCGACGCTGGAGGCGCTGGCCACCGCCGGGGCGTTCGGGTGCTTCGGACTGGACCGCCGCGAGGCGCTGTGGACGGCCGGCGCGCTGGCCGGCACCACCGCCGGACACCTGCCGGGCACCGCGCCGGGCACGACCGTCCCGCAGCTGGACCCGCTCACGCCGGTGGAGGTCACGCTGGCCGACCTGTGGGCCACCGGCACCAGCCCGGAGGACCACCCGATCGGCCACCTGAGGTGGCGGCTCGCGATGCGCGGCGTGACCCCCGCCGTCGAACTGCGCACCGCGCGCAACCGCAGCCTGGTACGGGTCGCCGGACTGGTCACACACCGGCAGCGGCCGCCGACGGCGCACGGAACGTGCTTTCTGAGCATGGAGGACGAGACCGGGCTGATCAACGTGATCTGCCCGGCGCCGGTGTGGGAGGCGCAGCGGAAGGTGGCGCTGCGGTACGGGGCGCTGCTGATCCACGGGACGCTGGAGCGGACGGACGGGGCGGTGAACGTGGTGGCGGGGCGGATCGCCCGGCTCGACGTGGTGGTTCCCGATCGCAGTCGGAACTTTCGGTGAGCTGCTAGTTATGCGTTTTGGCTGCCGGAACCACGGTCGGAACCACCGTCAACGCGATCCCGAACAAGTCCCGATAAGCCGCGAGCAAAGCCGCGTCGTCCCTGATCACCCGCTCGCGCTTGCCGCCGGCGTCGGTGGTGATGAGCTTGCGGCCTCTCAGCGTCACCCGGCCGTCCGGGGTCGGCAGCGAACATGTCAGAGCCTGCCGGAACAGCGACGCCGGGGAGGTGACCTGCCACCAGCGTCCCGGCTCGAAGTCCGCCAGTGCCAGCGCGCGCGGGTCGACGCGGTACTGCGGCGCGCCGTCGAGCAGCACGTCGAGTTCGCCCTCAGTGGTCTCCACGAGCCGGAACGTCCCGAAGGCGTCGCTCTGCTCGCCGCGCTCGGCATAGCGCAACGGCATCTCGCTGTGCTTGCCGAATCCCACATCGGCGAGCCACACTTCGCCGGCCGCGTCGGTGACCCGCAGCGCGAGATGGTCCAGCGGGTAGGTGAAGGCGCCGCGCATCGCAGAGTACGTACGCGCCGACAACCTCTCCACCCCGAACCCGACCGCCTCCAGCAGCGCCGCGAACAAGCCGTTGAGCTCGTAGCAGAATCCCCCGCGCCGCCGCGTGACGATCTTGTCGACCAGCGCGCCGAGGTCCAGCGAGACCTCCTCACCCGGCAGATGAATGCTCAGGTTCTCGAAGGGGATCGTCAGCACATGCGCACGATGCAGCACCCGCAGCGCATCGGCATCCGGCCTCACCGGCCCGGCCACCCCCAACCGGTCGAGGTAGGCGGCGATCTCATCGGCGCTCAGTTGCGACATGGCTCCTTTCTGCCAGAAGGACAGCGCAAAGGCGAGGGTTGATGCGTTGTCATGCCCGAAACCGACTATTGACCCCTACCCCCGATATGAGACCATGCCAGGCGTAGGCGACGCCTGCCCCGGACGCGGCTAGAGATCGTTCGGCCGTTTCGACACAAGGATCTCCCTTGGGCTACTTCGCGTTGCTTCGCCTACCCTTCATCGCCCGGTTGCTCAGCGGCTCGCTCGTCGGGCGGCTGCCGGGTGGCATGTCCATCCTGATGATTCCGCTGGCTTTGCGCCGCTCGGGGATGGATTACGGTTTCGTCGGCATCGCCTCTGGCGCCTTGGCGGTCTCCACTGCGATCGGCGGGCCGGTGTTGGGGCGGCTGGTGGATCGGGTCGGGCAGGTCAGGGTATTGGTGCCGGCGGCGGCGGCTTCGGGCGTCGGGTTCGCGATTTTGGCGGTGGCGCCGGGGAATCGGCTGAGTGTGCTGGTCGGGGTGGTGCTGGCGGGAGCCGCCGCGCCGCCGTTGGAGCCGTGCATCCGCATTCTGTGGCCCTCACTCGTGCCGGCTGAGGGTCTGGCGTCGGCGTACTCGCTGGATTCGGCGGCGCAGGAGCTGATCTTCGTGTCCGGGCCGTTGGTGGTCGCCGGGTGTGTGGCGTGGGCTGCGCCGGTGGCGGCGTTGTGGTTGGGAGCGGCGCTCGGCGCGGTCGGGGTGCTGGTGGTCGCGACCAGCAAACCGGTGCGCGAGTGGCGTCCGGAGGTGCGCGAGGCGCACTGGCTCGGGCCGCTGCGGAGTCCGGGGTTGGTGGTGCTGCTGACCTCGCTGATCGGGCTGGGTATCGCGATCGGGACGCTGAACGTCGTGCTCGTGGACTACGCCGAGCACCACAAGTTCCCCGGCGGGGCGGGCACCTTGATGGCGATCAACGCCTTCGGCTCGCTGATCGGCGCGCTGGTCTACGGCGCGCGCAAGTGGCCCGGCACGGCGACCGGCCACCTGCTGACATTGCGCGTCGGCCTCGGCGCCGCCTACGCCCTGCTCCTGCTGGTCCCGGCGCCGCCGCTGATGGTGGCGATCATGGTGGTCTCCGGAGTCTGCTTCGCGCCCTCGCTGACCGTGCTGTTCATGCTCACCGGCGAGCTGGCGCCGGCCGGCACCGCCACCGAGGCCTTCGCCTGGCTGATCACGCTGTTCAACGTCGGCGCGGCCGCCGGCGCGGCGATCAGCGGCTTCGTCATCGCGCACGCCGGGCTGTCTCCGGCGGCGGTGACCGCGGTCGCCGGGATAGCCGCGGCGGTGCTCGTCCAGCTGGCCGGGCGCCGCTACCTGCATCAGTCCGAGCCCGAGGGTCCGGTGGAAACTCCGGTGTACGCCTGACAAGACTGCATGGCGCGCGGCGTCGTGCGGACGGCAGGATCGCAAAGCATGGAACACCTGCTGTGGTACGACGCCCCGGCCAGCGACTGGGAACGCGAGGCGCTGCCGATCGGGAACGGTCGGATCGGCGCGATGGTCTTCGGCGGGGTCGCCGCCGAGCGCGTCCAGTTCACCGAGGAGACGCTGTGGACCGGGGGACCGGGGCACCCCGGCTATGACCACGGCGACTGGCGCGAACCCCGGCCCGGCGCGCTGGAGGAGGTGCGGCGGCGCATCGACGAGCACGGCTCGCTGCCGACGCAGACCGTCACCGAACTGCTCGGGCAGCCCAAGACCGGCTTCGGTGCTTTCCAGAACTACGGCGACCTGATCATCGAGTTTCCGGGACTGAGCGAAGAGGCCCAGGACTACCGCCGCACCCTCGACATCTCCGACGCCCTCGCCGGAGTCGCCTTCGAGGCGGACGGCGTGCACCACACCCGCGAGTACTTCGTCAGCCACCCGGCAGGTGTCCTGCTCGGCCGGCTGACCGCCGACCAGCCCGGCGCGCTCCACTGCGTCCTGCGCTACGAACCCGGCACCGACGCCACCGACGCCACGCGCGTCACCACCGAGGACGCCACCCTCGTCATCATCGGCGCCCTGCCCGACAACGGCCTGCGCCACGCCGCCCGCATCAAGGTGATCCCGGAAGGCGGCCGCCTGATCGAGGGCGAAGACCGGCTCACCATCGAGGGCGCCGACCGCGTCGTCATCATCCTGGCCGCCGCGACCGACTACGCCGACACCTATCCCGCCTACCGCAACGGCATCGACCCCGCCGGCCCGGTCGCCGAAGCCGTCGCCAAAGCAGCGGCCAGCACCTACGACGACCTCCGTGCCGCGCACATCGCCGACCACAGCGCCCTGTTCGATCGCGTCGTCCTGGACCTCGGCGGCAGCCTGCCAGGCGACGTCCCCACCGACCGCCTCCTGACCGCCTACGGCACCGACGCCTCCACCCCGGCCGCCGACCGCGCCCTGGAGCAGCTGTTCTTCGACCACGGCCGCTACCTGCTCATCGCCTCCTCCCGCCCGGCGAGCCAGCTGCCCGCGAACCTGCAGGGCGTCTGGAACGCCTCGCCGACGCCGCCATGGGCCGGGGACTACCACGTCAACATCAACCTGCAGATGAACTACTGGCTCGCCGAACCGTGCGCGCTGGGGGAGTGCGCCGAGCCGCTGTTCGCCTACATCGAGGCGTTGCGCGCGCCGGGCCGGGTCTCAGCCCGCACACTGTTCGGCACCGAAGGCTGGGTGGTGCACAACGAGACGACGCCCTTCGGCTTCACCGGCGTGCACGACTGGCCGGACGCCTTCTGGTTCCCGGAGGCTGCGGCGTGGCTGTGTCGTCACCTGTGGGAGCACTACGCCTTCACCCTCGACGAGGAGTTCCTGAAGGAGCGCGCCTATCCGGTGATGAAGGAGGCGGCGCAGTTCTGGCTCGCGAACCTGCGCCGCGATCCCCGCGACGGCAAGCTCGTGGCGAACCCGAGCTTCTCCCCGGAGCAGGGCGAGTACACCGCGGGCTCGGCGATGGCCCAGCAGATCATCCGCGACCTGTTCAAGAACACGGTCGGGCTGGCCGCCGAGGTGGAAGATCTGGACACCGGACTGCGCATCGGTTCCTGGGGGCAGTTGCAGGAGTGGAAGGAAGACCTCGACGACCCGCAGAACCAGCACCGCCATGTCTCGCAGCTGTACGCGCTGCACCCGGGCTCGGACATCGATCCGCTCCGGGACGAGGATCTCGCGGCTGCCGCCCGCACCATCCTGAACGCCCGCGGCGACGGCGGCACCGGCTGGTCCAAAGCCTGGAAGATCAACTTCTGGGCTCGTCTGTGGGACGGCGACCACGCCCACCGCCTGCTGGCCGAACAACTCACCGGCAGCACCCTGCCGAACCTGTTCGACACCCATCCGCCCTTCCAGATCGACGGCAACTTCGGCGCGACCGCCGGTATCGCCGAGATGCTGGTGCAGAGCCACCTCGGGGAGATCAGGATCCTGCCATCGCTGCCCGCGGCGTGGCCGACCGGTTCAGTGACCGGCTTGCGGGCGCGCGGGGCGGTGCGTGTCGACGTCGCCTGGGCCGAGGGGAAGGTCACCGAGATCTCGGTGACGCCGGACCGCGACGGCGAGCTCGACCTGCGCTCGCCCCTGTTCGGGACCGCGGCGCGTATGCGGTTCTCTGCCGAGGCCGGGCGCACCTACGTGTGGAAAGAAGAGATCAAATAAGGGATTCAGCTCTTGTGGGGAGCCAGGGCTCGCGCCAGGGTGTCAGCCATGTGGAGACCCCTGGCTCTGGCCGCAGCCGCGGCCATGTTCGTCGCCGGCACGCTCGCGGGAACCGCCGCTGCCGCCGCGCCGACTGTGGAGATCAACTATCAGAACCCGGTGACGGCGCTGCCGCCGATCGCGCGGCCGGACACCCCGAGCTGCACGGTCACGGCGATGCAACACGACTTCGCCAACAGCTACGGCCAGCCGTTCACCGGGACCCTCGCGCCGCCGGCAGCCTGTCCCGGGCCCTGGTCGAAGGTGGTGCTGGACTGGTCCGGCAACGCCGCCGGGCGGCAGTACGACCGGCTGGCCGGCGTGTGGATCGGCGGATCGGAGGTGTTCCGGACCAGCACCCCCGAGCCCGACCCGGCCGGTATCAGCTGGCACGTCGACCAGGACATCTCGGCGTTCATCCCGCTGCTGCGCACGCCGCAGCCGCTGGTGGTGGACCTGGGCAACAACGTGGACAGCACGTACACCGGCATCTACCACATGACGATGACCGTGACGTACTACCAGGCCGACAAGCGCCACCCACAGGCCGCGCACAGCGACGTCGTCGTGCCGATCTCGCAGAGCACGTCGGCGCCGGGGTGGTGGGGTCTGACCAAGGGCCAGACCGCGAGCACCACGGTGACCCTGCCGCGCAACACCGAGAGCGCGGATCTGCAGCTGTACGCGCGCGGCGGCGGCTGTGAGGAGTTCTGGTACTCCAACGTGCCCGACTCCTACGCCGCCTCGCACGCCAGTGACGGGCTCTGCGGCGGCGGGACGTACCGCGAGGTGCAGGTCATGGTCGACGGCAAGGCAGCCGGGACCGCGCAGCCGTTCCCGGCGATCTACACCGGCGGTATCAGTCCTTTGATGTGGCGGCCGATCCCGAGCATCGACGCCTTCCGGACCCAGCCCTACGACCTGGACCTGACGCCCTTCGCCGGGCTGCTGGCCGACGGCAAGCCGCACACCGTGACGCTGGTCCCGCCCTCCGACATCACCGACACCTGGCTCATGGACGGCAGCCTGTTCGTGAACGTCGACGCCGCCTCCGCGCAGACCTCCGGTGCGGTGACGCAGGACACGATCACGCCGTCGCCGGCCGTGGACTACAAGGTCGCCACGCAGACCGACGGCAGCGACCTGATCACCGCCGCGGTGACACGGGACTGGACCGTCGCCGGGTACGTCGACACCTCGCACGGCCGCGTCAGCACCAGCGTGACGCAGCACACCGCCTACACCAACAGCAACGACATCGCGCAGGGCGGCACGGTGCAGACCGTGAAGCAGCAGGACTCCGGCTGGACCGAGACCACCACGACCGACGGCCCGGGTCTGGGCCACCGGCAGGCGCGCCGCGACACCTGGTCCTACCCGATCGCCATGACCAGCACCTACGTCCCGGGCGCGACCTCGGACTCCTACACCGTGGACGGCCAGGTCAGCGTGGCGCGCCACCTGACCAGCACCGAGGCCGACCACGGCAACGCCTGGAAGCCGGTCTCGACCGTCGACGACCAGGTGCGGGCCAAGGGCAACCTGCAGCGCGTGAACAGCGTCGTGACCGCCGCGGACGGCTCGGACTCGGAGCTGTACGTCGGCACCGACCGCTCCGGCTGCTACGGGCACTACATCGCCGCCGATCACGGCTACGTGACCCAGGACTTCCAGACGGGATGCCGATGATTCTCGAGATCCGCACCTACCGCCTGCACCCCGGCACGCGCGAGGAGTTCCTGCGCGCGATGACCGAGGAGGCGATCCCGCTGCTGGCGAAGGCGGGGATCGACGTGGTGGCGGCCGGGCCGTCGCTGTACGCCGAGGACGGTGATGAGGAGGCGTTCCTGATGCGGGCCTTCGACTCGCTGGAGCAGTTGCAGGAGCAGGAGGACGCCTTCTACTCCAGCGCGGCGTGGCTGGAAGGGCCGCGGGAGGCGATCGTGACGCCGATCGTGCAGTACCACTCGATCGCGGTGGAGACGGCCGCGGCGGTGGTCGACGGGCTGCGGCGCCCCTGGTAGCCGCTGGGAGCGCCCCGGCGGGCGCGTTCGATGCTACTGACTAGTAACATGTCAGGGGCGGCCACTAGGGTCGCCCCTGATCTGTCTTTCCATGTCTGCACTTTTCCATCAGCGTTTCCGCCGCCCCACATCCCGCACAAAAGGAGACGACCATGGTCTTCTCGGTACCGATCACCGTCCGCGGCTATGAGCTGGACACCCAGGGCCACCTCAACCAGGCCGTCTACATCCAGTACTCCGAGCACGCCCGCTGGGAGATGCTGGCCGCCGCCGGCATCCAGCAGAACGCGATGGTCGAGAGCGGCATCGGCCCGGTGGCGCTGGAGGTGAACGTGAAATACCTGCGCGAACTGCGCGGCGGCGAGCAGGTGGACGTCACCTGCGAGTTCGCCTGGGCCGAGGGCAAGGTCTTCCAGCTCAAGCAGCAGATCCTGAAGAAGGACGGCACGCTCTGCGCCGACATCGTGGTGACCGGCGGGGTCCTGGACCTGAAGGCGCGCAAGCTGGTGCCGAACCCGGCGGAGCGGTTCGCGGCGCTGGCGAGCGACCCGGCGCTGCTGGGGATCTGAGGCGGCGAGCGGCTCTTCCCGGGGCTCTCGGCGACGCCGCCGCCACGGCAGGTTTCTGACGTACACGTCGGAAGTCATACCTTCACCGGATCGGCTGATCGCATGACCGGGAGCGTTTCGGTCGGTGAGCGGTGGTCGTTTCTCCGGACGAGCGGTACGTGATCGGTGCCGCCGCTACACAGGAGGAAGTACCAGTGCTGAAGACCAAGAAGATCGCCGCGCTCGTCGCCGCCACCGGCGGTCTGGTGATGGCCGGGGCCGGTATGGCCAGCGCCGAGGCCACGGCCGGCGGCAGCTCGGTCGGCTCGCCCGGGATCGTGTCGGGCAACACCATCCAGGTTCCGGTGCACGTGCCCGTGAACGCCTGCGGCCTCACCGTGAGCGTCATCGGCATCCTGGACCAGGCGTTCGGCAACACCTGCGTCAACGGCTGAGCCGTCGGCGCCGCGCTTGGGGGCGGTCCCGAGAATCCCTGGCGGGTTCTCGGGACCGCCCCTTTCCTGCTGCGCTTCTCCGGCACTTCCCGGCGCGGACGACCAGCTCGGCGCGGGGGTTGCCCTCGGGGCGGGTGGGTTCACTCGTACGAACGATTCCGGGTTTCGCCGCGAAAACCTCCCGCGGGCCGCCTCGTTAGTCGGATAGGTCTATCGGCTCGTCTCAAGTAACGCCAGACGGAACAAGGCAGGGGCTTTCATGCAATCGCAAGTGAAGCGGCGGATCGTTTTCGGGCTCACCACCGGCGGGATGCTCGCCACCGGCGGGGTCGGGCTCGCGCACGCCGACGCGGCGGCCGCCGGGGTCGGCGACGGCGCCACCACCGCCGGCTCGCCGGGGATCCTCTCGGGCAACACCATCCAGATCCCGGTGAACATCCCGATCAACGTCTGCGGTGTGACGGCCAACGTGGTGGGCCTGCTCAACCCGGCGGAGGGCAACCACTGCGCGAACTCCGGCGGCGCCACCGCGAACGGCGGCGGCCCGAGCAGCGGCGGGGCGTCGGCCAGCGGCAGCTCGGTCGGCTCGCCGGGCATCCTGTCCGGCAACACCATCCAGGCTCCGGTGCGCGTCCCGGTGAACGCCTGCGGCGACACGGTCAACGTGGTCGGCGTCGGCAACGGCGCCAAGGGCAACCACTGCGCCAACGAGGGCGGGACGACCGGCGGCGGCGCCACCGCGACCGGCAGCTCGGTGGGCTCCCCGGGCATCATCTCCGGCAACACCGTCCAGGTCCCCGTGAACGTCCCGGTCAACCTGTGCGGCGACACCGTCAACGTGGTCGGCGTCGGCAACAACGCCGACGGCAACCACTGCCTCAACGCCGGCGGCGGCGCCGTGACCGGCGGGTCCACGGCGACCGGCAGCTCGGTCGGTTCCCCGGGCATCGTCTCGGGCAACACCATCCAGCTGCCGATCTCGATCCCGGTCAACGTCTGCGGCGACTCGGTGAACGTGGTCGGCATCGCCAACGGCGCCGCGGGCAACGCGTGCGCCAACGACACGCCGGCGCCCCCGACCGTGACCCCGCCCCCGACCACCACCACCGGCTGGACCGCCCCGCGGACCGCGCCGACCGAGACCGGCACGGCCGTCCCGGCCGCGACCGGCATGCTGGCGCACACCGGTGCCGACGGGCTCATGCTCGCCCCGCTCGGCGCCGCGCTGATGGGCGGCGGTGCGTTCATGTACCGCAAGTACAAGCCGCGCCGTATGTTCTAAGGTTCCACCCAGCCAGGGTTCGCCCAGGTAGCGCGGCGGAGTCCGGGTCCCTCAGGGGTCCGGGCTCCGCCTTCGCCGTGTTCTCACGCTTTTCATCCTCCTCTCAGAGGGAAGCTGCACAGTGCCGCTCTGTCTTGGGCATAGACCAAGGGCGGGCATTGACAGGGAGGCGTAATGAGGACCGGCTGGGTCGAACTCGCCGCCATTCCGGCGGCGCTGCTGGTCGTGTACCTCCTGCGCACGAACAGCTGGGCCAGCAGGCATGTGCGCGTCGTCTGGAACTGGCTCAAGGCCTGGGCCCGGCTGGCGCCGTTCACCACCGCGCTGTCGCTGCTGATCGCGGTGCACGCCTGGATGCTGCTCGGGCTGTCCCCGCGGCTGCGCAACGCGGTCCTGCTCACGCACTCCACCACGCTGGCGCACCTCAAGCAGGAGCCGCTGACCGTGCTGTTCGGCTCGGCGATGTGGACCGACGTCAACGAACTGCTGTTCATGGCGCTGACCGCCTTCCTGTACCTGGCGCCGCTGGAGCGCTGGATCGGTACCTGGCGCACCGTGCTGGCGTTCCTGGCCGGCCATATCGGCGCCACGCTCCTCATCGCGCTGTGGATTGAGGAGACGGTGGTCCTGACCCCGGAGCAGGACCGGGTCTACTCGCGCACCATCGACGTCGGGATCAGCTACGGCGCCTACGCGTGCGCCGCGCTGCTGGCCTACCGGCTGCGCTGGCCCTACCGGTTCTCGGTGTGGTCGCTGATGCTGGCCTACCTGCTCTACCAGGCCTCGCTGAAGGACTTCGACGCCGCGGTCGACTACACCCCGCTGGGCCACCTGGCCGCCTTCGGCATCGGGCTGGCGTTGTACCCGCTGGCCAGGACCGAGCGGGCCCGGCGGCGAAGAGGCGATCCCTGGATCCGGATCCCCCGCCCGACCTCGACGTTTCCCGAGGGCGAGCCGACGTCCGATAATGAGACCACGAGCCTGGCGCGGTGACCCCGCAAAGCCGGGCGTGTGACAACGACGTCCGCCCCCGAACCGCGAGGGATGCGCCATGCCCGCAGCCGTTCCCCCGATCGACCCGTCCGCCGACCCGGCAGGACCCGCCGACCTGGCTTCTCTGACCGAGATCCAGCAGCGCGTCCTGTGGCTGGCCACCCGGATCGTCGACGCCGCCAACCACGACCGCGCCACCGGCGACGGCGTCAAGGTCGGCGGCCACCAGGCCTCCTCGGCCTCGCTGGTCACCGCGATGACCGCGCTGTACTTCCACCACCTCGGCCCGGACGACAAGGTCTCGGTCAAGCCGCACGCCTCCCCGGTCTTCCACGCCATCCAGTACCTGCTCGGCGAGCTGGACCGCTCCTACCTCACGCAGCTGCGCGCCTTCGGCGGCCTGCAGTCCTACCCCAGCCGCACCAAGGACCCCGACCGCGTGGACTTCTCCACCGGCTCGGTCGGCCTGGGCCCGGCGGCGCCGCTGTTCGCCGCCGCCGCGCGCCGCTACGTCGACGCGCACTTCGGCGCCCGCCCCCGCTCCCGCTTCGTGGCGCTGCTCGGCGACGCCGAACTGGACGAGGGCAACGTCTGGGAGGCCATCGCCGACCCGGCGTGCGCGGGTCTGGGCGAGGTCATGTGGATCGTCGACTTCAACCGGCAGTCCCTGGACCGCGTGGTCCCCGGCATCCGCGAGGGCCAGCTGCGCCTGCAGTTCGAGGCCGCGGGCTGGCACGTGGTCGAGGTCAAGTACGGCCGCCGCCTTCAGGCGGTGTTCGACCGGCCCGGCGGCGCGGCGCTGAAGGCGTGGATCGACGCCATGCCGAACGAGCGCTACCAGTCGCTGTTCGGCCTGGACGGCGCGCGCCTGCGCTCGGCGTTCCTGGAAGGCGCTCCCGCGGAGGTCGCCTCGGTGCTCTCGGTCGTGCCCGACGACGACCTCGGCGTCCTGCTCACCGACCTCGGCGGGCACGACCTGGTCGCGATGCTCGACGCCTACGCCGCGTGCGACGCCGTCACCGACCGCCCGAGCGTGGTCTTCGCCTACACCGTCAAGGGCTGGGGACTGCCGATCGCCGGCAACCCCCGCAACCACTCGGCGCTGCTGAGCACCGAGCAGGTCGCCGCTCTGCGCGCCGCGCAGGGCCTGACCGAGGCGACCGAGTGGGACCGCCTGTCCCCGGACACCGCCGCCGGCCGCCTGGTCGCCGCGCGGACCGGGCTCTTGAAGCGTCCGCAGCCCACCGCGCACCCGGCGATCCCGGTCCCGGTGCAGGTCGAGACCCGTTCCCCGGCCAAGCCGACCTCGACGCAGGAGGCCTTCGGACGCCTGGTCTCGGGCCTCGCGCGCACCCCGGAGGTGGCGCGGCACCTGGTGACCACGGCGCCGGACGTGGCGACCTCGACCAACCTGGCCGGGTTCATCAACAAGTTCGGCGTCTTCGCCCCCGCCGAGGTGCGGAACTACACCGCCGCCGACTCCCCGGTCCGTTGGAGCGAGTCCCCGTCCGGGCAGCACATCGAGCTGGGCATCTCCGAGATGAACCTGTTCCTGCTGCTGGGCCAGCTCGGGCTGGCCTGGGACCTGTCGGACCAGCCGCTGCTGCCGATCGGGACGGTGTACGACCCCTTCGTCTGCCGCGGCCTGGACGCGTTCATCTACGGCACGTACTCCGGCGCGCGCTTCCTCATCGCCGGCACGCCCTCCGGCGTCACCCTGGCTCCCGAGGGCGGCGCGCACCAGTCGACCATCACCGCCTCGATCGGCCTGGAGCTGCCGAACGTGGTGTTCTCAGAGCCCGCCTACACCCGCGCGTTGGACTGGGTGCTGTGCGACGCGCTGGCGCGGATGGGCCGCGGCGAGGCCGGCTCCTCGGCCTACCTGCGGCTCACCACGCGGCCGATCGACCAGGCGCCGTTCGAGGCGGCACTGGCGCGGGTGGGCGAGGAGCGGCTGCGCGAGCAGGTGCTGGCCGGCGGCTACCGGCTGCACGTCGCCGCCGAGCTGGAGCACGCCGGCGCGCCGGTGGTGCACCTGGCCGCCTCCGGCGCGGTGCTGCCCGAGGTGCTGGCCGCCGCCGCCGAGCTGGCCTCCGAGGGCGTCGCAGCGCACGTGGTCGACGTGACCAGCCTGGACCGGCTCTACACCGGCTGGCGCAGCGCGCTGCAGCAGGACTACCGCAGCGCCTCCGGCCCGCGCCGGCCCTCGGTGCTCAAGGAGCTGTTCCCGGGGCGCGCGCCGATCGTCACGGTGCACGACGCCGCCTCGCACACGATGGCGTGGCTGGGTTCGGCGGTAGGCGTCCCGGCGGTGCCGCTGGGTGTGGACAGCTTCGGGCAGTCCGGGACGGTGGCGGACCTGTACGCGCAGCACGACCTGGTGCCCGGCGCGATCGTCAACGCGGCGCTGGCTGCGCTGGCTTTGTGAGTGCCGGCGCTGGCCGCGCTGGCTTTGTGAGTGCCGGCGCTGAGGTGCTAGTGCGCTGAGCCTGCTCCGGCAGGGTGCGGTTCGTGCTTCGCTTCGCTCTTCCAAGGGCGACATGCGGTTGGGTAATCTGACATACCGTCAGATGGGAGCCCGACGACATGTTCCGCACCGAACCGGCCCTGCCGGAGCACGAATGGCAACTCCGGCTGGAGACCGGCGACGACGGCGTGGCCACCCTGCTCCTGGACCGCCCCGAGAAGCTGAACGCCTGGAGCTGGGAAGCCTCGCGGCAGCTGGCGCGACTGGCGGCCCGGGTGCGTTTCGACGACAGCATCAGGGTCCTGGTCCTCCGCGGCTCGGGGCGTGCCTTCTGCGCCGGCGTCGACCTCGGCCTGCCCGAGGACCGCATCACCGGCCGCTCGGAGGCGGAGCGCGCCCGCAACTTCGCCGAGGGCCTGCGCTGGGTGCACGAGCAGTTCCGCGCCTTCGCGACCCTGCCGCAGCCCATCATCGCCGCCGTCCACGGCTACTGCCTCGGCTTCGGCTTCGAACTAGCGCTGATGTGCGACATCCGCCTAGCCGCCACCGACGCGATCTTCGCCCTCCCCGAAGCCACCATCGGCATGGCCGTCGACGCCGGCGGCGACCTCCGCCTAGCCCGCGACGCAGGCACCGGCTGGGCAAAACTCCTAGCCCTCACCGGCCGCCGCATCGACGCACCGACCGCAGCCCGCATCGGCGTGCTCCAGGACGTAGTCGCCCCCGAGGACCTGCTGCCCGCCGCCTACGCGCTGGCGCGAGAGATAGCCGGGAACGCCCCACTGGCGGTGCAGGCGATCAAGCGCTCGGTGGACACCTTCGCCGACCGCGGCCTGACCGAGGCCATGGCACAGACAGCACTCCTCGCAGCAACGACATTCGTGTCAGAGGACGCACCGCTCGGCTACGCGGCCAAGGCAGCACGTCGCGCGGCGAAGTTCGAGGGCAAGTGAGTAGATATGAGGGGGTTGTCAGTACCCGACGGCACACTGGTCCCATGAGCACAGCAACGACGACGGTGGACTGGCGACGCGTTTCGGCGCGGCGGTTGGCACGAGCTGGGTTGGCGGGCGGCGGCCAGATGTCTGGCGCGGCTGGGGCTGCGGCGGGCGGCGCGGGCAGGGCGAGCGGTGCGGGCGGGGCGGCTACAGCAGGCGGCGCGGGTGAGGCGGCTTCGGCAGGCGGTGCGAGTAGGGCGGGCGGTGCGGCTTCAGTTGGCGGCGCGGATCAGGCAGCTTCAGCAGGCAGCACGGGCAGGGCGGCTTCGGCGGGCGGCGCGGATCAGGCAGCTTCATTAGGCGGCGCGGATCCGATGGCTGGGCCTGCGGCTGCGGCAGGGCTTGCTGATGCGCGGGCGGCACGGGTGGCTGGTGGCGCCGATATGTCCGCAGCCGCAGCTGATCCAGCGGCGACTGTGGCGGCGATGGCGGGGGCGCATGCGCAGATCATGTCGGCGGCTGAGTTGTCGGTGGCGTTGCGGATGGTGGGGGCGAGGGCTGGGGATGTCAGGGGTGCGGTGTGGGGTGAGCGGAGTCTGACCAAGACTTTTGGGCCGCGGGGGACCGTTCATCTGCTGCCGACTGCTGAGTTGGGTGCTTGGCTTGGTGCGTTGTCGGCGTTGCCGCCGATTGTTGAGCGCTTTCCTGCCGATGTGCGGCTGACGCCTGATCAGCTTGATGCCGTTCTCGCCGCTGTCGGGACGGCGCTCGCCGGTACCGAGCTGACCGTCGATGAGCTTGATGCGGCTGTCGGCGAGCTGACCGGGCCGTGGGCGGTCGAGGAAGTGATGCCCGCGTTCCAGACGATGTGGCCGCGCTGGCGGCAGGCGATGGGGATGGCCGCGCATCGGGGTGTGCTCTGCTTCGGGGCGGGACGCGGTCGGAAGGTCACGTATACGAATCCTGATGTGAAGCCCGCGGCCGCGGACGATGCGCTGGCGACCGTGGTCGGCGACTACCTGTGGTCCTACGGCCCGGCGACGCCGCCGCAGTTCGCCAAGTGGTTCGGGGGGACGCCGGCGTGGGGCGCAGAGGTGTTCGCGCGGTTGGCGAGCGCCGGGAGTATTGAAGAGGTCGATTTCGATGGCGCCTCCGCCTGGGTAGCAGCCGGGGATACCGCTTTCGAAGACACCGAACCGGCGGGTGTCCGGCTGCTTCCCTACTTCGATGCGTACGGCGTCGCCGGTCAACCCCGCGACCAGCTTTTCCCCGGACGCGCCGCCGAGCGTGCCCTGACCCGGGGTCAGGCGGGCAACCGCCCGATCCTGCTGGTGGACGGCGTCGTCGCGGGGATCTGGCATCTGCGCCGCTCCGGACGCCGGGCGACCGTCACGGTCGAGGCGTTCCGCACGCTGAACCGCGCACACAGCGCCGCACTCGAGCAGCAGGTGGCGCGCGTCGCAGAGATCTTGGATCTGGCCTCGGAGCTGGTGCTCGGCGAGGTCGAGGCGGGTCCCCATGCCTGAACATCATGTGCGTCCGGAGTGACTGAAGGAGTCCGCATGTATCCCGGCCTGCCCGAACCGCCGCCGCTCGGTACGGCGATGCTGCCGCCCGGCACGTTCGCCGGCGTCACTGTGTTCGTCACCGGCGGCGGGACGGGATTGGGCCGCGCGATGGCGGTGGAGTTCGCCCGATGCGGCGCCGCCGTGGGGATCGCCAGCCGCGATGCCGCGCATCGGGAGCGGGGGGTCGCCGAGGTGCGGTCGGTGGGCGGCGAGGCGGTCGGCGTGCCGTGCGACGTACGCGATCCGGAGGCGATCCGCGGTGCGTTCGACGCGGTCGAGGAGGCGCTCGGGCCGGTGACGGTCCTGGTCAACAACGCCGCCGCCAACTTCCCGGTGGCCGCCGCCGACCTGTCGCCGAACGGCTGGCGCGCGGTGACCGACATCGTCCTCGACGGCACCTTCCTGTGCTCGCACGAGCTCCACCGCCGCTGCGCCGAGCGCCAGAGCCCCGGCGTGATCCTCAACATCCTGGCGACGCAGGCCTTCACCGGCGGACCCGGCATGGCGCACGCCGCAGCGGCCAAAGCCGGCGTCGGCAACCTGACGAAGTCCCTCGCGGTGGAGTGGGGACCGGAGGGCATCCGCGTCAACGCGCTGGCGCCCGGGCTGTTCCCGCACGAGGACATGCGCGAGGATCTCAAAGTTCTGCGAGCCCAGCCGCCACATGGCGACGGAGATACTGCTACCGGCAATGATCAAGCCGCCATCGACGCCCGCCGCCAACCGGCCTTCCGCACCGGACGCCGCCACGAGCTCGGCTGGGCCGCCACGTACCTCTGCTCGCCGTTCGCGGCCTTCCTCACCGGCCACACCCTGGTCGTCGACGGCGGCAACCACCTGCGCCGCGACTTCGTGATGCCGCCGGTGACGCCGATCCGCGACCAGCTGCCGCCGCGCACGTAACGCCTACAGACCGGCCTCCGCCGCAGCCGCCCCGATCACGTCGCGCAGCATCGCCGGCGTGAGCCGTCCGGTGAAGGTGTTCTGCTGGCTGACGTGGTAGCAGCCACGGATCGCGAGCGGCGCACCGCCGTCGGCCGAAGCGAGTTCGACCCGCACTCCGTGACCGAATACGGGGCGAGGCTTCGGCACGGTCCAACTGCCCGCGGCGGCGATGGCCGGGAACAGCGCCTGCCAACCGAACGCGCCGAGCACCACCATCGCCCGCACGCTCGGACGCATCAGCTCCAGCTCACGCACCAGCCACGGACGACAGGTATCGCGCTCCTCGGGCGTCGGCTTGTTGTCGGGCGGCGCGCAGTGCACCGGCGCGGTGAACCGGACGCCCAGCAGCTCCAGCCCGTCGGTCGCGGAGACCGACGTCGGCTGGTTCGCCAGCCCGAGCGCGTGCAGCGCCTCGACGAGGATGTCGCCGGACCGGTCGCCGGTGAACATCCGCCCGGTCCGGTTGCCGCCGTGCGCCGCCGGTGCGAGCCCGACGATCAGCAGCCGCGCATCAGCCGGACCGAAGCCGGGAATGGGACGCGACCAGTACGTCTGCTCGGCGAACGCCTTGCGCTTGACGCGCCCGACCTCCTCCCGCCACGCCACCAGCCGCGGACACGCCCGACAGTCGCACAAGACCCGGTCCATCGCGGCGAGATCAGAGGCAGCCGGCGCTTGCTCGCTTGGTGGTCGCACACCGGCAACCTACCGGCGCGACGGATCGGCCGCGCGCTGGACGGGGATCGAGACGGGGATGGAGACGGGGATGGCTCAAACCCCCGCGTCCAGCGCCTCCAACCCGCTCGCTTGCGTCCGCCAATCGCTCACATTCGGATTCGTCCCCGAGCCCTGCCCCGACCATCGCTCCCCGAGCTGGTTGAGCGAGTTCCGGTCCGCGTTCCACAGCGACGACGTCTGCGCCTGGATGAACGTGCTGTACGCGCCACCGACCGACGCGTCGGCGTTCAGCTCGCCCAGGAAGCGCATGAAGATCCCCTTGAACTGCTTCTGGTTGTCGTCGCAGGTGGCGGTCAGCGCATCGCACGACTCCGTGAGCAGCCCGTTCGTCACCAGTGTGGGGGAGTGCACCGCCGAGTCGGCGAGGTGGCGCGCCTCGCTCAGGTCGCCGCTGTCGCCGGTCGCGCGGTACATCTCCTGCGCCGCGCCGATGGCCAGCCCTTGGTTGTACGTCCAGACCGTCTGGCCGTTGTTCGTGCACGCGTTCGTCAGGCCGTCGTTGACCAGACCCGAGCCGTTGATCAGTCCGCTGGAGCGGAACCAGTTCCAGGACGTCGTCGCCCGCGCCAGCCACGCCGTGTCGCCCGCGATGCGGTTGTGCAGCGCGGCGGTCAGATCCACATACAGCGCATTGGTCACCGCGTTCTTGTACGTCTTCTGCGTGTTCCACCACACGCCGCCGCCGCAGGTGCTGGTGTTCCACAGGGAACTGACATGGTTCGTGATGGTGACGGCCTCGTTCAGGTACGTCCGATTCCCCGTCAGGTCGTACGCGTCGATCCACGCCAGCGCCCACCACTCGGTGTCGTCGGTCGCCTGGCTGATGAAGTCGCCCTGGATGGGGTCCGAGCTGCGCGCGCCGGCCGGGAAGGCGACCTTGTTCACCTGGAACGTGCGGTCGACGATCCACTCGTATGCCGTATCGCCCGAGCCGCGCGTGTAGTCGATCACCGACGTCAGTGCGACCGCCGAATTCCACCAGCTCGACGGCCACCATGCGTTGGAGGGGTCATAAGACCACATCAGCGCGTCGGCGGCAGCCTTCGCCGGGACCGCGGCGGCGCGCGCCCACGCCGTGCAGCTGCCGTTCTGCCCGGTCACCGCACGCCCGCAGGCGCGCACGGCGCCCCCGGCCAGCCGGCCCAACGGATCGTCGATGTTGATCTCAATAGTCTGAGTACCGGACGCCCCCGACGGCACGCTCACCCGGCCCTTGCTCGAGCCGTCCGGCCACGTCGCGCCGCCGTCCCACGACCGGTCCAGCCACACCTCGTCGCCGGGCGCTCCGCCGGCGATCGAAGCCCAGGCCATGCCGCCGGAGTCGACGTGCAGCGCGATGTCGCGCCCGGACAGCGTGGCGTCGGGGACCGGTGAGGTGTTCCCGACCGAGGTCCTGGAATCGGCGCCGTCACACCGCGCCGCGCACACCGGCAGGTGGACCCAGTTCGTACACACCACCCCGCTGGCGTCGCCGCAGGCACGCACCACCGCGCGGCGGTGGTCGGAGGGGTCGTACATGTTGTACATCAGGGTCCGTGTACCGGTCCACGAGCTCGGGATCCACGCCTTGCCCAACAAGCCGTCCCAGCTGCTGCCGGCGTCCCACGACCGGTCGATCCAGACCGAGTCGTTCAGCCGGCCGTTGTCGATGCTGGCCCAGGCCATGCCGTCGACGTCGTCCACGTGCAATGCGATCACGCGGCCGTTCTCGGAGACGTTCGGGGTCGGGAACGTCTCCTGCTGCGCCAGCGAGGGATCACGCGTGTCGCAGTACAGCGCGCACACGGCGCTCGCCGCGTTCGCACGCGGCGGCGCCATGGCGAGCAGCGGTACCAGCGCCGTGACCAGAGCTGTGAGGAGGATCAGGATTCTGCGCACGACGAAGCACCTCCCGGGACGGGGACGGGTGATCAGGTCTGGCTGAAGGTGAACCAGTGCACGTTCACGAAGTCGGCGGGCTGGCCGCTGGAGAACACCAGGTAGACCGTGTGCTTTCCGGTGACCTTGCTGATGTTGGCCGGCACGGTCTGCCAGGTCTGCCAGCCGCCGGTGTTGCCGACGGCGAAGCTGCCGACCGGCGCAGCCGTCGGGCTGTCCAGCGCGACCTTGATCAGACCGCTGACACCTGCCGCGGCGCCGGAGGCGACCCGGGCCTTGAACTGCGTCGCGCCCGCGCTGCCGAAGTCGACGTTGGCGTAGGCGAGCCAGTCGCCTCCTCCGATCCAGCCGACGTCCTGGCCGCCGCCGGTGTCGCTGGTGGTCTCGTTCTGCGTGCCGTTGTGCGAGCTGTAGCTCGCCGCCTGGATCGTGGTGAAGGCGCTGACCGTGCCGCCGCCTCCGCCGCCGGTGCTGCTCGGGCTCGACGGCTGACTCGGTCCGCCGCCGCCCGGGCCGGTGGCCGTGCCGCCGCCGACGGCCACCGTCAGCAGCGTCGGGTTGCCGTCGGAGACCGCGCCGGACTGGTCGGCGCCGCCGTTGGGCGCCACGTCGTCGTAGGGGAAGCCGTAGCCGCGGCTGTCCAGGTTCGCCGCGTGCGCGATCCGCGAGTAGTGGTTGGTGATCGCGTTCTTGTAGTAGTTCGCGGGGTTCTCGCCGTCGGGCTGGGTGGCGTCGATCAGCAGGGTGCTGCGATTGAAGGCGGCGCTGATGCGGGCGACCAGCGGGCCCATCGCGCCGGCGGTGTTGGCGAACGGCCCGGTGCTGCAGCTGAAGATGTCGGCGGCCGAGGGTTTGGCGAAGCTTCCCAGCCCCGGGAAGGTCAACGTCCCGCCGGAGACCTGGCCGTTGACGGTGCCCCAGGAGGCCTGGGTGTCCACGGCCAGCGCCTGGCTCGAGTATTTGGACCACACCTGGTCCACGTAGGGCTGGTAGTACCCCGAGAACAGCGAGTTGTTGATCACGATGCCGTTGTTCGGGCTCAGCGCGCGCAAATTGGCGCCGCCGGAGGTGACGACCAGCTGGTTCCAGCCGGCGCCGTCCGCGGCGTGCTGGGCGTTCAGGTTCGAGCAGACCGTGTCCAGACCGTTGGTCGGCAGGCCGCTGACGGTCTGCGTGGCGCCGGAGCCGTTGGTCAGCGCCAGCGAGATCGGGATCGAGACGAAGTCGACGTAGCTGATGTTGGCGAACATCTGCGCGGCGTTGTACGTGAACTCGCAGAAGTCCCAGCGGATGTTGATGTTGGGGTCCGACTGGTTGCTCACGGAGGGCTCGACCAGACCCGGTCCCGGGTTGAGCAGGAAGGTCAGCGGCGCTCCGATGGCGAACCAGATCCGGCCGCCGGCGATGTGCGGGATGGTGATCGTGGTGGTGCTGCCCGGCGCGCCGAGCCGGATCGCGCAGTCCGCGGCCAGCGGGGAGCCGGTCGAACTCGGCGAGGTCGGGTAGTAGACCGTGTGCCCGTCGGCCTCCAAGAGCATCAGGGCATTGTTGTTGTCGATCGCCTGGCCCGTGACGTAGGCGTAGACCTGGTTCGACGTCGTGGTGTTCTGCAGGGCGACCTGCAAGGTGGGGGTGGTCGCCGAAGCCCGCCAGGCCAGGGCGCCGGTGCCCAGGCCCAGTGCGGAGCCGCCGAGGGCGACGGCGGAGGACAGCAGCTTTCTGCGATTCATCATGGGGCGCTCCTCGGGAGCGGTGGTGCACCGATTGTGGGGGAGGTGCGGGGCGTTACCGGACGCGTGGTTCCGGAAACGTTTACGAAACGTGGGTCGCCTCAGAGTATGGAAACCTCGGCGCCTTCCGTCAACGTCTTGGGGCTGACGGATTCGCAGGGATACGCACACTGATCTACAAAACAGAGCACTTATTGACGGAAAGCAACGCTGGTCGTACCGTGCCTGTTCGGACGCCGACCCACACCCTCAGGGTGTCCTGCCCGCGCGCGCCGCCGACCGGCCGGGCGGTAGTAAGGCTACGTGTATCCCCGTCCCCAGGGAGCATCGCCCATGCGTTCATCTCCACCTGCCCGCCTCACCGATCAGCGCGTCGAGTCCGGCTCGCGCCTGTGGCGTCGCCTCGCGATGTCGATCGGCGCGGTCGTGGTCCTCATCCTCGGCGTCCTCACCACCGGTCCGGGCGCCGCCCAGGCCGCGGGCTCGCAAGGGCCCTGCGACATCTACGCCTCCGCGGGTACCCCGTGTGTGGCGGCGCACAGCACGGTCCGAGCGCTGTACGCGTCCTACAACGGACCGCTCTACCAGGTCCGGCGTGCATCCGACGGTGCCACCACGAACATCGGCGTGACCTCCGCCGGCGGGTCTGCGAACTCTGACGCGCAGGACACGTTCTGCGTGCAGACCGCGTGCACGATCACGGTCGTCTACGACCAGTCGCCGCAGCACAACAACCTGACGATCGAGGGCGGGGGCGGCGCCAACCCGAACGCCGACGTCGCCGCGAACGCCAACGCCGCGCACATCGTCGTCAACGGGAACAAGGCGTACGGCGTGTACGTCGGTCCCGGCGTCGGCTACCGCGACGACAACACCTCGGCGATCCCGACCGGCCACCAGCCGCAGGGTGCTTACATGGTCGCCAGCGGCACGCACGTCAACGGCGGCTGCTGCTTCGACTACGGCAACGCCGAGACCAACAACCGCGACAACGGCAACGGCCACATGGAGGCGGTGAACCTCGGGACCAGCTGCTGGTCCTCCCCGTGCAACGGCACCGGGCCGTGGATCACCGGCGACCTGGAGAACGGCCTGTATCAGGGTGCCGGCGCGAACCCGTCGAACACCGGCAACAACAGCCAGTTCGTGACCGCGATGCTCAAGAGCAACAACCAGACCACCTTCGAGATCGAAGGCGGCAACTCCCAATCCGGAGGCTTGACCACCTGGTACAACGGCTCGCTCCCGCCGAACGGCTACACGCCGATGTCGCTGGAGGGCGCCATCGTCCTCGGCACCGGCGGGGACAACAGCAACGCCTCGATCGGCACGTTCTTCGAGGGCGTGATGACCGCCGGCGTCCCGAGCGATTCGGCGGACGCCGCCGTGCAGGCGAACATCGTCGCGCAGGGCTACAGCGGCAACAGCGGCGGAAGCCCGCAGGCGTCCGGCGGCACCGTCACCCTGCCAGGCGGGCAGTGCGTCGACGTCATCGGCGACGACAGCGGCGGCGACCTCACCGGGGTCAACCTGTGGGGCTGCCAGTCCGGCGCCGTCGACCAGCGCTGGACGCACAACACCGACGGCTCGCTGGAGACCTTGGGCCGCTGCCTGGACATCGACGGCAACGGCACGGCGGTCGGCACGAAGGTCGAGCTGTGGGACTGCAACGGCGTCGGCGGCCAGAAGTGGATCCAGCAGAGCAACGGCGCGCTGCTGAACCCGCAATCAGGCCTCTGCCTCGACGACCCGAGCGGCAACACCGCCAACGGCACGCAGCTGCAGATCTACACCTGCAACGGCACCACCGCGCAGCAGTTCTCGGTCAACGGCGGCGGCACGGTCAACGCCCCCGGCAAACAGTGTGTGGACGTCGCCGGCGACGACAACGGCGGCAACCTCACCGTCGTCCAGCTCTGGACCTGCCAACCCTTCGCAGCCGACCAGCACTGGCACCACAACGCCAACGGCTCGCTGCAAACCCTCGGCCGCTGCCTGGACATCGCCGGCAACGGCACGGCGGTCGGCACCAAGGTCGAGCTGTGGGACTGCAACGGCGTCGGCGGCCAGGTCTGGCAGCAGCAGTCCAACGGCGCGCTCCTGAACCCGCAATCAGGCCTCTGCCTCGACGACCCGAGCGGCAACACCGCCAACGGCACCCAGCTGCAGATCTACACCTGCAACGGCACCGCGGCACAGAAGTTCGCGCTGGAGTAGAGGCTCGGGTCTCACCGCAGCCTCCTGCACAGTTCTCCTGAGGCTCGGTGACACGCGCGGCGTGCTGTCAGACGACAGCTGGCAGCACGCCGCGCTTCGTGCTGCGCGAACAGGTGATTGGTGCGTGCTTCGACTCCGAGTCACGATTCTGCTGTGGACTCACCCGCGAGCCACCCTCACGGCAGCAGCTCCGCCGCCCCCGCGCCGCCGCGCCCCGCACCTCCGCGCTCGACCTGAGCCGTCCGGCGACCACCGCGATGTCGTGGACCTGTGGACTCACCCGCGAGCCACCGTCAGGGCAGCAGCTCCGCCGCCTCCGCGCCGCCTCCACCAACACCCGCGCTGCCGCGCCGCGCACCTCCGCGCTCGACCTGAGCCGTCCGGCGACCACCGCGATGTCGCGGACCTGTGGACTCACCCGCGAGCCGTCGTCACGGCAGCAGCTCCGCCGCCTCCGCGCCGCTCATCACCGCAAGCGTCTGCGCTGCTCCCGCCAACACTCGCGCCGCGGCGCCGCGGACCTCGGCGCTCGATCCGAGCCGTCCGGCGACCACTGCGACCTGGCGTGCGGCGGAGGGGAGGGCGTAGCGCGCGATGCCGCGGCGCAGTGGCTCGAACAAGGGTTCGCCGATGGCTGCCAGGTCGCCGCCGACGACGATCAGGCGCGGGTTCAGCAGGGTCACCAGTCCGGCGAGTGCCCGGCCTACTGCCTCGCCGGTGTCCTCCACGACTCGGGCGGTGCCCGGGGTTCCGGCGGCGAGGAGTGCGGGCAGGTCGCCGGGGGCGACTGGCTCGCCCCAGCTGTCTTGGAGGAGCCGGGCTACTGCGACCGGGCTGGCGATTGTTTCCAGGCAGCCGCGGTTGCCGCAGCGGCAGACCAGGCCGTCGCGGACGGCGGGCAGGTGGCCGATCTCGCCGGCCAGGCCGCCGGCGCCGCGTTGCAGGCGGCCGGCGGCGATGACGCCCGCGCCGATGCCGGCCGACAGGCGGATGTAGACCATGTCCTCGATGTCGCGGCCGGCGCCGTACATGTGCTCGGCGAGCGCCCCGGCGTTCGCGTCGTTCGTCAGCTCGGTGGCCAGGCCGGTGCGCCGCTCGAGTTCCGGGCCGGGGCGGATGCCGGTCCAGCCGGGCATGATGCCCTCGGCCGACAGCGCGCCGTCGGCGTCCACCGGGGCGGCGATGCCGACGCCGAGGCCCAGGACGCGCTCGCCGGAGACGCCGTTCTCGGTCAGCGCGCGCCGGACCAGGTCGGCGGCGAGGTCGAGGGTCTCGTGCGGCGCGCGGTCCACCTCTTTCGCCCGGCTGGTCTCCCACACCGGCGTGCCGTGCAGGTCGCACAACGCGACGCGCACGTGCGCGTGCCCGATGTCCGCGCCGATGGCGTAGGCGACGGAGCGGTTCAGCGCCAGCGGCAGCGCGGGGCGTCCCATCGAGCGGCTCTCGGCCTCGGGGGTGCCGCTCGAGCCGCCCGAACCGCTCGAACCGCTCGAACCGCCCGAGCCGTTCGCACCGTTCTCCTCCACGACCAAGCCGGCCGAGATCAGGTCGGCGACGAGGACGGACACCGTCGCCCGGGACAGTCCGGTGAGCCGGACCAGCTCGGGCCGGCTCGTCGTGGTGCTGGCGAGCAAGACTTGCAGGACCCTCAAACGGCCCTCTTCTCGCAGATTCGGCGGCGCGGCGACGATGCTCTCCTCCGGTTGGGTTCGGTGAATCACATGGTACGACCGCGGGCCCGCGGAGTCTGCGCTAGGCAGACTCCGCGGGCCCGGTCGGCGACGAATCGCGGATCAGTCGTGGAACAGTCCTGAATCCATCGTGGTTCAGTCGTGAACCAGTCGCATTTCCGTCGCGGATCAGTCGTGGATCAGATCGAACTCCTCCCACGGGCCGACCGCGGTCCGGTTAGCGATCAGCGGCGCCGCGCCGGCGTTGTCGGCGGTCACGATGTCGTTGTTCGCGTGCGACCGGAAGCTGACGCTGCCGTCGGAGTTGTGGATCAGGTCGAACTCCTCCCACGGCCCGATCGAGGTCCGGTTGGCGATCAGCGGCGCCGCACCGGCGTTGTCGGCGGTCACGATGTCGTTGTTCGCGTGCGACCGGAGGCTCACGCTGCCGTCGGAGTTCGTGATCAGGTCGAACGACTCCCACTGCCCGACCGAGGTCCGGTTCGCGATCAGCGGCGAGGTGCCGCCGTTGTCCGCGGTCACGATGTCGTTGTTCGCGTGCGAGCGCAGGCTGACGACCGAACCCGCCGAGGTGCCGGACACCGACACGGCGAAGATGTGCATCGAGACCGAACCGCTCACGGCGCTCGCGCTGACGTTCGGCAGCACGACGGCCTGCACCGTCTTGCCCGCCTGCAACGGGATCGCCGCGTACGAGAGGTTCACCGCCTGCGTGATCTTGCCGTTGCCGCCGTTGATGTAGGTCGGCTTCGCCAGGAAGTCAGTCCCCTGAGCCGCCGACGTCGACCACCAGTCGGCGAAGCCCAGGCTGTAATTCTGGGTGCTGCCGTCGGTGTAGATGATGGTCCCGCTGCCGGAGGAGGACCCGTACGTCGACGTGCCCACGATAGACAGCGTCGTCCCCGAGCCGGACACCGGAACCGTCTGCCCGGAGGCCACGATGTCGTTCTTGGTCCCGGACGCCGCACTCGGCCAGACGATCGTCGCGCCGTCGTGGGTGAGCGTGGCTCCAGGCGCGATCCCGGCAGCCGCGGACAGCGCCTGGGCCGAATAGCTCGTCCCGCCGCCGTCGAGGTTGCCGGCCGCCGTGCTGGCGTCGTCGGTGGTGCCGACGTTGTTGAACGCGGCGCTCAGCGACGGGTAGGCGATGTTCATCGTGCCGGAGTCGCTGTACGGACCGCTGCCGGTCAACGTCGCCTGCGCCGACACCGCGTACGGTCCCGCCGCCGTGCCCGACGGCGCGTTCACCTTCCACGTGGTCTGCACCGACTGCCCGCCGGCGACGCTGGCGAACGACGAAGGCGTGGTGGCCTGCGCGCTCCAGCCCGAAGGCAGAGTCAGTGCGACATTGACGTTGCTCTCGGCAGCGGTGCCGCCGTTGACGAACGTCGTGGTCGCCGTGCCGCTGCCGCCCGCGGTGATCAGCGTCGGCGCGGCCAGGCTCAGCGTGTGCCGGACCACGATCGGCGCGGTGCCGGTGACGCCGTTGACCGTGACGCTGATCAGCGCCGTGCCGTCGCCGACCGCGTGCACCTGCCCGGTGCTGGTGACGGTCGCGACCGTCGGGTCGCTGCTGCTGTAGCTGACCGAGGCGCCCGCCAGGTTCACGAACGACTGGTCGTTGTTGACGGCCTCGATGACGTTGTCCGCCGTCACGCTCATGTTCCGGCCCTGCGCGACCGAGCCGACGCCGGTGGTGTCGTCCTTGATCCACTGGTTCTTGCCGGTCAGGTCGATGGTCGAGCCGGCGTTGTAGACCACGCTCTCCGGCTGCACGGTCACGGTCTGCACCTTCGGCGTGATGGCGCCGGAGACCGCGACGTTCACCGAGGTCCGGATGTCCGAGGCGCTGGCGCCGACCTGCAGGGCGTACGTGCCGTCGTAGACCACGGACTTCATCGTCGTGGCGTTCCAGAACGACAGGTCGCTGATCTTCACCGGAATCGTGATCTGCTGCGCGGCGCCGGGGTTCAGGACGCCGGTCTTCTGGAAGCCCACCAGCCGCTTGGTCGGCAGCTGCACCCCGGACTCCGTGAACTGCGTCGCGGCGTACAGCTGCGCCACGGTCGCCCCCGCGGTGCTGCCGGAGTTGGTGACCTTGAAGCTGACGTTGACCGTGCCGTCAGCGTTCGGGCTGGCGTTGTCGACGGTCGCGGCGGAGTAGGTGAAGGCCGAGTAGCTCAGGCCGTAGCCGAACGGGTAGGTCGGCGTGCCGGTGAAGTACTGGTAGGTCCGGCCGAGCCCGCTGGTGTCGCCCGGGGTCAGACCGTAGTTCGACATCGCCGGAAGCTGCGAGTCGTCGGCGTACCAGGTGAAGTTCAGGTGCCCGCTCGGGTTCTGCTTGCCGAGCAGCACGTCGGCCAGCGCCGTGCCCTGGCTCTCGCCGTTGTAGCCGCTGAACACGACCGCCGGCACGCTGCCCTGCACGTCGCTGATCTTCACCGGGCCGTCGGACTGCACGACCAGCGCGGTCTTCGGGTTGCCCAGCGCCGTGGTCTGGGTGATCAGCGAGTCGTAGTTGCCCGGCATGTTCAGCGTGGTGCGGTCGTTGCCCTCCTGGGCGTTGTTCTGGTTGGTGCCGACGAACATCACGACCAGGTCGGCCTTCTTGATCGCGGCCTGCGTCGCGCTGCTCAGCGTCGCCGCCGAGGTCGTGGTGCTGGAGGTCCCGGCGGCGTCGAAGAGGATGTTCGCGCTCGGGTTCGCCGCCTTGATCGCGGTGGTCAACCCCTGCACCGCGTTCACCTGCAGCGACGGCGCGCCGGAGTAGTCGCCGAGGGTCACCTGGTTGGCCATGTCGCCGAGGATGACGACGTTGGCCAGCTTGCTCGCGCTGGCCGGCAGCAGCGGCGCGCTGGTACCGGAGACATTGGCGTTCTTCAGCAGGACCAGCGAGTTGTCCGCGACGCTGGTGGCCAGCGCCTGGTGCGCCGGGCTCTGGATCTGCGCCTTGGTGATGCTGGTGTAAGGAACCTTCGAAGCCGGGTCGAACTCGCCGGTCTCCATGCGGATCGTGAACAGCTTGGTCAGGTCGGAGTCGATGACGCCCTCCGACAGGATCCCGGCGCTGATCGCCGCCTGGATGTTCTGCAGCGAGAACTCGTCGCCGCCGCAGTTCACCTGCGTGCCGGCGCGCAGCGAGTACGCCTCGCCGCCGGCCGCGCCGGAGATCTTCGCGCCGGTGGAGGTGTTGGTCCAGATCGAGTTCGTGTCGCCGCCGTCGGTGGTCCAGCCCGGGGGAGCCCAGGCGTGGCCGGCGGGGAAGTTGCGGTAGGCCGTGCCGACCGCGCCGCAGTCGGAGGTCACGTAGCCGTTGAAGCCGTACGTGCGCTGCGCGAGCTGGTTGGCGGTGTAGGTGTCGGCGACCGAGGGCGTGCCGTTGATCGCGTTGTAGGAGGTCATCAGACCCGCGACATGCGAGTTCTCGATCAGGTCCGCGAACTGCTTGGTGTAGTAGTCGCGCAGGTCGGTGTCGCTGACGTTGGAGGAGATGCCGGTGCGGTTCTGCTCCACGTCGTTCAGCGCGTAGTGCTTGGCGGTCGCGGCGGCCTTGAGGTAGCCGTCCAGCGACTGCCCGGTCATCGAGTTGCCCTGGAAGCCGTTGACGAACGCCCCGGCCATCTGCCCGACCAGGTACGGGTCCTCACCGAACGCCTCGTCGGTGCGACCCCAGCGCGGGTCCCGGTCCAGGTTGACCGTCGGCGCCCAGAACGTCAGCGAGCCGTAGTCGCTCGCCGAGGGACCGAGGTTGTTCTGTCCGGTGCCGAACAGCGACTTGTCCACCAAGCCGCGCGCCTCGTCGGAGACCGCGGTCGTCTCCTGGTAGACCAGCGCCGGATCCCAGGACATCGAGGAGGCGAAGTTCGTCGGGAAGCTGGTCGCGACCGGCGGGTTGCCCGCGACGCTGCCGCTGTTCTGGTCGCCGCCCAGGTAGTTGATGCCGTGCTGGGCCTCGGCCTGGTACGTGTACTGCTGCACGCCCAGGCGCGGGATCGCCGGCGCGCTGGTGGTGTTCAGCTGCGCCGCCTTCTCCGCCAGCGTCATGCGCGAGACCAGGTCCGCGGCGCGCGCCTCGAAGGGATAGCTGGTGTTCAGGTAGATCGGCGTGCTGCTGGCCGCCGGGGCGGCGGTGTCCTTGGCGGAGGCCGCGACGCTGGTCGCGGACGCGGCGAGCGCGCAGACCAGGGCGAGGGCTGATCCTGCGGCTATCAGCTTGCGGCGGTGGGGGGTGGTTCGTCTCATCGACTCGACTCCGGGGTCGGTGGCAAGGGATGGAGCGGGGGGTGGGTGCGCAAAGCGGGGGTTCGCGAGTGGGTTCGCGAGTGGTTCTGGTTCGCTAAAAGCTCGCGAGGTGCCGCGTGGGGTGCTCTCTCAGTCGTGGATGAGGTCGAACTCCTCCCAGGGTCCGATGGCGGTGCGGTTGGCGATCAGCGCTGCGGCGCCGGCGTTGTCCGCCGTGACGATGTCGCCGTTGGCGTGTGCCCGGAGGCTGACGCTGCCGTCGGCGTTGGTGAGCAGGTCGAAGGACTCCCACTGGCCGATCGCGGTCCGGTTGGCGATCAGCGGCGAGGCGCCGGCGTTGTCGGCGCTGACGATGTCGCCGTTGGCGTGTGCGCGAAGGCTGACGCTGCCGTCGGAGTTGGTGATCAGGTCGAACTGCTCCCAGGTACCGATCGCGGTGCGGTTGGCGATCAGCGGGCTGGCTCCGGCGTTGTCCGCCGTCACGATGTCGTTGTTCGCGTGGGCTCGCAGGCTGATGACCGGGCTCGCCGAGCCGCCGCACGCCGCGGGAACCGGCGTGCCGGCCGGCGCCGCGCCGGCCACGATGTTCCACTGCACGAGCTGCGCCGGCTGGATGTTCGGCGCCGTGCAGATCCCGCCGCTGACAGGGTTCTGCGGTACCGCGTTCCCGCTGGCGTCGGTGACGTGGTAGCTCCCGGCTGCCAATCCCAGCCCTGCGAACTTGAAGGTCACCGCGGCGTTGTAGGCGGTGCCCGAGGTGATGTCCGCCAGCGTCACCGTCGCGCCGGTCCCGCTCGCGGCGACGGCTGGCACGACCTGCAGCACGCCGGTGTTGGCCAGCGTCGCGTAGGCCGAGGAGTAGGAAGCCATTTGCGAGCCGTTGCTCAGCAGCGTGCCGCCGGCGGCTTGGTAGGCGCTGAGGTTCGCATCGGTGCCGTTCATCGGCAGGATCGCCTTGTACGAGGACAGCTTCACGGTCCCGTTGGCGACCTCCTGGCTGGTGACGACCGCGAATCCGGCCTGGTAGCCGTTCCACAGGTTGGAGATCGCGTCCTCCATGCTGCCGACCGCGCCGCCGCCGGTGTTGCCGTAGGCCTGGGAGAAGTCCATGTAGACGGCGACCGGCTGTTGCGGATAGGAGCCGCTGATGCGCTGCATCGACGGCAGCCAGGAGGTGTAGATCGGCCAGCCCACGACGTCCTTCTGCGTCCCGTCGTGGATGAAGAAGTCCTCGCCGCCGCCTTCCGGCAGGCCCATGGCGTAGTTCGCCATCCACTGCACCGCCTGCGCGGACAGCTGCGTGCTGTCGCTGGGAGCCGTCCACTCCTGCGCGAGCGGGACGCCGTAGGCGCGAGCCAGGCTGCCGAAGGTCAACGCCAGGCCGGGGGACTGCGCGGCGTCGACGATCACCGTGGCCGAGTACTGCTTGGCCAGGCTGAAGAAGATGTCGGGGATGTTGGCGTAGTTCACCGCGTTCCCGAAGTGCCCGCCGAAGTAGTAGTACAGCGGCGTCGAGGCGGTGACCGCGCGGACCGCCGCGGTGAGGCGGCCGTAGGTGTCCTGCACGCTCCAGGCTCGGAACGCCTGGTAAACGCCCCATAGCGGCTGCCCGATGGCAGCGGCCGGGACGGCGCTGAATGAGGCGTAAGAGGTCTGATACTTGCTGTTGAACGCCGCGACGGTGCCGTAGGTGTTCGGCAGGTAGGTGGTGTGGAACTCGGCGATGTCGGCCGGAGCCCACCCGGAGGCGCCGCCGTTGATGTCCCACTGCGCGTCGAGGAATCCGTAGTCCAGGATGCTGCCGCCGTAGCCGGCGTTGGCGGCTATGTGCGAGACCGTCTTGGTGACGTAGTCGAAGTACGCGGGCTGATTGACCGGGTCCCACCACACGGGAGCGGGACTGCTCGCCCCGGTGCTGTCGGCCTCGCGGCCGGTGACCCAGGAGGCCGGGCTGCCGCCCCAGCCGGAGGACCAGAAGATCGGTATCAGCTTGATCCCGGCCGCGGAGGCGTTCGCCAGCTCCTGATCCAGCTCGGTGAAGCTGAAGCTGCCCTTCGAGGGCTCGATCGTGCCCCAGGGCATGTCGATCTCCGCGGTCGTCAGGCCTTTGGCCTTCAACGCCGCGAAGCTCGCCTGGGACCAGGCCGTCCCGTTGTTGTCGAACTGCAGCTGGGTGGCCCACATCGGGCTCGGCGCCGCCGCGGCGGTCGCGGACGGCGCCGGGGCGGCGGAGGCGGTACCGAGTCCGGCGACGGCGGCGAGCGTGCCGGCGGCCAGGAAGGACAGAGCCCTCATTTTCATGGATACATCCGATGACTGGGTTCGGGTGTCGGCAACCAGACAATCGGAGGCTGAACACCCGTGCGGGATGCTTGACTTATGCGTAACACTAAAACAACATCAGGGTTCTCATGGCAAGAACCTGAAGAGTAAAGACCAAGTATGGATCTAGTGGGTGTTACCGGTGCCAAAGCCTGTGCGCTGCGACGGGCCCGACCGGCAACCCGCAGATCAGTCCTGCAAAAAATCTGAGCAGCGACCTGCAAAAAGTTGCGCAACTCGCGGCGCGCCTGGACGGCGGCGCCATCGTGCGCTACAACACCTCCGATGTCTTCACCCGTGACGGCGTCCCCACGCGCCGCGTCCAGGGAGCACTCGTGTCCAGTCGAAAACTCAGTACCCGTCTGTCCTTCGCGATAGCAGCCGTGCTGGTCGCCACCCCAGCCCTGATCGCCGGCGGCCTGGCTCCGCCGGCAGCCGCCGCCACCACCTCCACCGCGTGGCAGAACGGGGCGTTCCAGGTGAACGCCAGCGGCGTCGTCTCGCGCTCCGACGTCGTCCTCGGCCGGCCCAACACCGCGAACACCCAGTCCCTGCCGCTGGGCAACGGCTCGCTCGGCGTCGCCGAGTGGGCCGCAGGAGGCTTCACCGCGCAGCTCAACCGCAGCGACACCATGCCGAACCGGCTCTCGCCGGGGCAGCTGAACATCCCCGGGCTCAGCGCGATGACCAACGCGTCGAACTTCACCGGCACGCTCGACCTCTACAACGGCGTGCTGACCGAGTCCGGCGGCGGGATGACGCTGCACGCGTGGGTCCCGGCCGGCAAGGACGAACTCGTCGTCGACGTGACCGGCGCGAACCCGGGGACGCAGCAGACTGCGACGCTGAGCCTGTGGAGCGGGCGGACTCCGTCCACCGCCGCCTCCGGCCAGGTCGCGAGCCTGGCGCAGACGTGGGTCGACAACTCCCAGACCGGAAGCTCCGGGCAGACCTTCGGCGCGATGGCCGCGGTCACCGCCGGCGGGCAGAACGTCACCGCCTCGGTGGTCAACTCCACGCAGGTCCAGGTCGGCTTCAAGCCCAACGCCGACGGATCCTTCCGGGTCGTCGTGGCATCGCCGAAATGGACCGGCGGGGATCCGACGGCGACCGCGAACAGCGTCATCGGCAGCGACGCGACTGCCAGCTCCTCCTCCCTGCTCGCCACGCAGTCGGCCTGGTGGAACAACTACTGGGGCAACAGCGGCCTGATCGAGATGAACTCCTCGGACGGCACCGCGCAGTACATGGAGAATCTGCGCACGCTCTACCTGTACTTCGAGGCCGCGACGATGCACGCGGGCACCTATCCCGGCAGCCAGGCCGGCGTCGCGGACCTGTTCAACTTCAGCCAGGACAAACAGGACTGGTACCCGGCCGGGTATTGGCTCTGGAACCTGCGCGGACAGCTCGCGGCGAACATCAGCTCCGGCGACTTCGCGCTCAACACGCCGATCTTCGACATGTATCTCAATGATCTGCCGGCGATCGAGTCCTGGACGAGCGCGCAGATGGGCGGCAAGGCCGGCGCCTGCGTGCCGGAGACCATGCGGTTCAACGGCAACGGCTACTACAACGGCGGGAACAACACGCAGAACGCCTCCTGCGCGCAGGCTTCCAGCCCCACCTACAACGCCCTGACGATCACCAGCGGCGCGGAGATCGCGCTGTGGGTCTGGCAGCAGTACCAGGACACCGGCAACGCCGCCTTCCTGCAGAAGTACTACCCGATCCTGAAGCAGACCGCGACGTTCCTGCTGGCCTACCAGAGCGTCGGCTCGGACCACTTCCTGCACGCCACGGCGAACGCGCACGAGACGCAGTGGGCCGTCCCGGACCCGACCACCGACATCGCCGCCAGCCAGGCGCTGTTCGACGCGACGGTGAAGGCCGCGACCCAGCTGAACACCGACTCGGCGCTGGTCTCGCAGCTGAACACCGCGCTGGGAGAAATCGAGCCGTACGCGCGCAGCAACGCGGGCAAGACGCAGCTGCTCAACGCGCAGCCGACCTCGGCGTCCGCCGCGGCCGGCGTCGACGCGCAGGGCACTGACATCATCGGCGACTCCTACCAGCCGGCGGCCAAGGCGCAGAACGGCGAGAACATCGGTCTGGAGCCGGTCTGGCCCTTCGGCCTGATCGGCGACAACACCGTGGTCAACGGCGACAACCTGACCGCGTTGGCGCAGCGTACGTACACCAACCGGGTCAACAAGACCAACCCCGACTGGAACTTCGACGCGGTGCAGGCGGCGCGGCTCGGCTTGGGCAGCGAGGTCGCCTCTGACCTGAACACCGTGACGCAGAACTACCAGGCGTACATCAGCGGCATGGCGAACCTGTTCAACGGCAGCGTCGGCGACGAGCCCTACATCGAGCAGTCCTCGACGGTCGCGACCGCCCTGGACGAGGCGCTGGCGCAGGACTACGACGGGACGCTGCGCTTCGCGCCGGCGTGGCCTTCGGGCTGGGACGTCTCCGGAACGGTGGCGATCCAGGGCGGGAGCAAGGTCGACGTGCAGGTCGAGGGCGGCACGCTGGCGACCGCCGCGATCCAGGCGGGGACGACGCAGACGATGACCGTGCGGAACCCCTGGCCGGGTAAGCAGGCCGAGGTGGTCAACGGCTCCAGCGGTGCGGTCGTGGTGGCCGCGACGACGAACGGGACGCTGAGCGTGCCGGTCACGGCCGGGTCGACGTACCTGGTCGAGCAGCCCTCGGCGCTGACCACCTCGCTGCCGTTCGCGCAGGTCACCGGCACGAAGGCGACCGCCGCCAAGCACCTGGGCAAGGTCCAGATCGGGCTGGACGGCGGAGCCGTCTCCTTCCCGAACCTGGCCGCGTCGTTCAACAACGTCGGCATCAGCGCCGACACCAACACCGCGCCGGGCAGCTTCGACGGCGGCGGCGCCAGCTTCTCCGAGACCGCGCTGACCAACGCGCACGCCGGTCCGGGCGCGTCGGTGGCGTCCTCGGGCGTCACGTTCACGTTCCCGAACGCGGCGGCGGGCAGCAACGACAACACGGTCGCGGCGGGCCAGACCATCAGCCTGTCGGGGTCCGGGACGCTCGGGTTCTTGGTGTCGGCCAGCTATGGCCCGGCCACCGGGTCCGGCACGGTGAACTACACCGATGGCAGTACCCAGAGTTACAGCATCACGGCTCCGGACTGGTTCTCCACGACGCCGCCGAGCGGCGGAGCGCTGGCGATCAGCTCGGCGTACCAGAACCGGCAGGGGAACACGACGTACAGCGGGACCGGGAACATCTTCTCCGTGCCGGTGGCGCTGACCGCCGGCAAGTCGGTGGCTTCGGTGACGCTGCCCGGCGGCGGGCCGCTGACCTCCGGCACCCCGGCGATCCACGTCTTCGCGCTGGCGACGTCCGGTTCCGGGAGCAGCGGTTCGGCGATCAGCCTGCGGGCGCACGCCAACGGGGACATCGTCACCGCGGACAACACCGGGACGTCGCCGTTGATCGCCAACCGGACGACGGTCGGGGCGTGGGAGACGTTCGACCTCATTAACAACACCGATGGGAGTGTCAGCCTGCGGGCGCACGCGAACGGCGACATCGTGACGGCGGACAACGCCGGCGCCTCGCCGCTGATCGCGAATCGGACGTCGATCGGGCCGTGGGAGGAGTTCGACCTGATCACCAACGCGGATGGGAGCGTCAGCTTCCGGTCGCACGCCAACAGCGACATCGTGACCGCGGACAACGCGGGGGCGGCGCCGTTGATCGCGAATCGGACGTCGGTCGGGCCTTGGGAATCCTTCGATCTCATCCATGACTGAGGAGGATTCATGAGAACTCGTATTGGCTCGGCAGTCGCGGCTCTAGTGACCGCGCTGGCAGCTGCGGTGGCGCCGACGACACACGCTGCGGTCGCTGCTCCCGGTTCCGCTCCCACTCTCGCTCCGGCTGCGTCCGGATCGTGGACCGGGACGTGGGCGGTGTCCCCGCAAAGCGGCGGCTCTTCCTTCGGGCAGCAGACGCTGCGGCAGATCGTGCACACCAGCATCGGCGGGACGTCGGCGCGGGTGCAGATCTCGAACGTGTTCGGCGGGCAGCCGCTGGCGATCGCTGACGTGCACATCGCGCAGCGGTCGTCGGGGTCGGCGATCGTCGGCGGCACGGATCGGGTCGTCACGTTCGGCGGGCAGAGTTCGGTCAGCATTCCGGCCGGCGGGTCGGCGGTCAGCGACGCGATCGCCTTTCCGGTCGCGGCGTTGTCCGATGTCGCGGTGAGCGTCTATCTGCCGCAGGGGAGTGGTTCCTCGACGTACCACCAGCAGGGGACGGCGACCAACTATGTGGCGGCGGGTGATGTCAGCGGGAACGGCAGCCTGTCGAACCCGCAGAACGTCGGCAGCTACTACTTCCTGACGAATCTGGACGTGCAGAACACTGCGTCGCAGGGTTCCGTGGTGACGCTCGGCGCGTCGATCACCGACGGCGTCGCGTCCTCCTCGGACGCGAATCGGCGCTGGCCGAACGATCTGGCGGTCCGGCTGGCTCAGACCGGCCACCAGGTCGGTGTGCTGAACCAGGGGATCAGCGGGAACCGGCTGCTCGTCGACGGCGCCGGGCAAAGCGCGCTGAACCGGTTCGCGCGGGATGTGGTGGCGCAGCCTGGGGTCCGGTGGGTGATCTTCGCGGACGATCCCATCAACGATCTGGGGTCGACCAATCCGCCGCCGAGCTCTGCGCAGCTCATCGCGGGTGTGCAGCAGCTGATTTCGAAGGCGCATCAGAGCGGGCTGAAGTTCCTGTGCTCGACGCTGACGCCGTATCAGGGTGCTTCGTACTGGACGCAGCAAGGGGAGACGGCGCGGGAGGCGCTCAACGCCTGGACGCGCAGTGCGAACAACGGCTGCGACGGCGTGATCGACCAGGACGCGGCGACGCACGACCCGGCGAATCCGACCGTCTACCTGCCGGCGTACGACAGCGGCGATCACCTGCACCCGAACGAGGCCGGTTTGCAGGCGATCGCGAACGCGGTGAACCTCGCCATGTTCGGCGCCCCGGCGACGACTCCGGTGGTCAGCCTTCGGGCACACGCCAACGGCGACATCGTCAGCGCCGACAACGCCGGCGCCTCGCCGCTGATCGCCGACCGGACCGCTGTCGGTCCTTGGGAATCCTTCGATCTCATCAGCAACGCGGACGGCAGTGTCAGCTTCCGGTCGCACGCGAACAACGAGATCGTGTGCGCGGACGGCGGCGGCGCCGATCCGCTGATCGCCAACCGCACCGCCGTCGGGCCTTGGGAGTCGTTCGACCTGCTCGGCGACGTCGGCGGGACGGTGAGCCTGCGTGCCCACGCCAACGGTGAGATCGTCACGGCGGAGAACGCCGGGGCGGCGGCGCTGATCGCGAACCGGACCGCGGTCGGGGGGTGGGAGACCTTCGATCTGATTCAGGACTGAGCTGCTTCTGAGCTGCTGTCCGAGTGCTTCTGAATCGCTGTCCGAGCTGCTGTCCGAGGCGGTGGCGGCTGGGCTATTGTCGGTGGGGACCAAACCTACTGGGCAGTAGCTCAGCCGTTCAGACCCAGACCGGATACAGATCCAGATTCAGATCCCGTGACAGACCAGGAGCGTCCGATGCATCCGTTCCGCGCAGCAGTAGAGGCTCGGGACACGGCCGCGATCGAGGCGATGCTCGCCGAGAACGTCGTGTTCACCAGCCCTGTCGCCTTCAAGCCGTACCCCGGCAAGGCCATCACCGCGGCGATTCTGCGCGGCGTACTGCGGGTGTTCGAGGACTTCCGCTACGTGCGCGAGATCGCCGGCGCCGACGGCCGCGACCACGCGCTGGTGTTCACCGCCACGGTCAACGGCAAGCAGGTCAACGGCTGCGACTTCCTGCACGTCGACGACGACGGGCTGATCGACGACTTCATGGTCATGGTCCGGCCGCTGTCGGGCGCGCAGGCGCTCGCCGAGGCGATGGGTGCGGAGTTCGCGCGGATCACGGAGGAAGTCGTCGGGAGCTGAGACGGCTGACCCGGGATTATTTTCTAGTTCTCGGCGCCGGGATGCTCTTGTCTAGGCTCCGATCGGGCGCACTTCGCCGAGCGCCGTCTCACTGGGACGCACCGGGCTGCCGTCGGGTCGGGCGTACGTCAGGTGCGGCAGCGGTTCGCCGGTCGTCTGGTCGATCAGCGGCCGGTAGTCCTCGCCGGGGTCGAAGGCGTACTGCTCACCCCACTGGCGCAGCGCGATGATGACGTTGAACAGGTCTCTGCCTTTGTCGGTGAGCGCATAGGCCTGATACGCCGAAGTGTCCGCCGCCGGCGCGGTGCGCAGGATGCCCGCCTCGACCAGGCCGCCGAGCCGATCGCTGAGGATGTTCTTGGCGATGCCCAGGCTGCGCTGCAACTGGCTGAAGCGGGCCGGTCCGTCGAAGGCGTCGCGCAGGATCAGCAGCGTCCAGCGGTCTCCGACCAGGTCGACCGTGCGCATCACCGGACATGCGTCCGCGCTCGCCTGCCGTTTGGCCGCCACTGTGGCTCCTCGGGTCATCGGTGGTAGTGAAACAAGACTACATCGGTGGCACATCAAAACCACTTCTGCCTGCGACATACGCCCTGATCGCCCCAGCGATCACCTGACTAGCCCGCTCGCAGCCAACGACCTACGAGGCGCTCCCTCCGCCGAATCTTCAGCGGATGCGAGGCTCCCGTTTCAGACGTGGCCGCCTGGCGCGGGTTCGCCGGTGTCCGCGGTCGCGCCGCGGGTGCCACCTCCTGCGGCGGTGCGTCGTGGCCGGCTGCCTCTCGCGTCCCGTAGGCACTTTCCATCTTTCGCCGGGGCAGGTGTTTCGGCAATTTCTTCGCTGTCGGGGTGGGCGATGACCGGTTCATCGCGGACCATCGGGGTATGGCGGTCGGGGTCGGAGTAGGGAGGCCTCAGACCATGGAATCCGGTGTCGTCGTCGGCTACGACCAGTCCGCGCCCGGGGAGCGTGCTCTCGCTGAGGCGGCTGCCGAGGCGGCGCGGCGGAACGTCGCGCTCACGGTCGTCCACGTGGTCCATCACGTCGGCCCTGACCTCCACCGTGACGCGTCTGCCGCGCGCGACAGGGCCCACTACGTCGCCGAGGAGGGCGTCGGCCGTGCCCTCGCCGGCCATCCCGACCTGACGGTCCAGGCCCGCACCGTCGCCGGTCACCCCTCGGCGGTGCTGGCCGAGGAGTCGTCCGAGGCGGAGCTGCTGGTCGTGGGCCATCACGGGTACGGCGGGATGAGCAGCCTGCGCCCGGGCTCGGTCGCCCTGCGCACCGTGGCGCACGCCCCCTGCCCGTCGATGATGGTGCGCGGCTCGGAGCATCAGAGGCGCGGAACCGTCGTGGCCGCGGTGGATATCGACGGCGGTTCTGAGGAACTGCTCGACTTCGCCTACGCCGAGGCCGCCGCGCGCGGAGCCCGGCTGAAGGCGGTCAGCGCGCTGGACGGATTCTGGCCGCGGATGTTCGCCGGCGACAGCGGCGAGGCGGGGCGCCCCTCCGGCCAGGCGGCGGCGCGCGCCGAGGAGGCGCTGGAGCAGCTGCTGGAGCCCTGGCCGGAGCGGTATCCCGGCGTGGTGACAGACCACGAGCTCATCGAGGGCTCGCCGACGACCTACCTCACCGGCGCGACCACCTACGCCGACCTCATCGTCGTCGGCGTCCACCGGCGCCCGGACAACCGCCACGGCGCCCGCGTCGGACCGGTCGCCGAGACGCTGCTGCTGCACGCCGACTGCCCGGTTGCGATCGTCCCGCACGACTGAGGCCCGCGCGGAGGATCACCGGCGGCCGACCCGACCGGAAGTCGGCGGTGAGCGTAATCTTGCCTTGATCCGTCCGCAGCACCCAGGGATGTCCTTTGAACTTCTGGTCCATTTACCAGCACGGGTTCGCGCGCGTCGCCGCATGCACGGGCCACACGGTCATCGCCGACCCGCGCGCCAACGGTCAGGCGGTCCTGCACCTGGCGCGCCGCTGCGCCGAGGAAGGCGTCGCGATCGCGGTCTTCCCGGAGCTGTGCCTGACCGGCTATTCGATCGAGGACCTCCTGCTGCAGGACGTGGTGCTCGACGAGGTCGAGGACGCGGTCCAGGAGATCGCGGCGGCCACCGCGGACCTGCTGCCGGTGCTCGTGTTCGGCGCGCCGCTGCGCTACCGGAACCGGATCTACAACTGCGCGGTGGTCGTGCACCGCGGCCGCGTCCTCGGCGTCGTGCCGAAGTCCTACCCGCCGAACTACCGCGAGTTCTACGAGCGGCGCCAGATCGCCTCCGGCGAGGACGAGCGCGGCGGGTCGATCACGATCGCCGGGCAGAGCGTGCCGTTCGGAGTGGACGTGCTCTTCGAGGCCGAGGACGTGCCGGGGCTGGTGCTGCACGCGGAGATCTGCGAGGACATGTGGGTCCCGGTCCCGCCGAGCGCCCAGGCGGCGCTGGCCGGCGCGACGGTGCTGGTCAACCTCTCTGGAAGCCCGATCACCGTGGGGCGCGCCGAGGATCGCAGGCTGCTGTGCCGCTCGGCGTCCGCGCGCTGCCTGGCCGCCTACGTCTACGCGGCGGCCGGGCTCGGCGAGTCGAGCACCGACCTGTCCTGGGACGGCCAGACCATGATCTACGAGAACGGCGCGCTGCTGGCCGAGACCGGGCGCTTCCCGCTCGGAGACGCGGTGGCCGTCGCCGACGTGGACCTGGATCTGCTGCGGCAGGAGCGGATGCGGATGGGGACGTTCGACGACAACCGCCGCGCCAACGACGGGAAGACCAACGACTTCCGGCGAGTCGGGTTCCTCCTCGACCCGCCGAGCGCCGACCTGGGACTGCGCCGCGCCGTCGAGCGCTATCCGTTCGTGCCCGCCGACCCCGACCGCCTGGCGCTGGACTGCTACGAGGCCTACAACATCCAGGTCACCGCCCTGCAGCAGCGCCTGGCCGCGATCGGCGGACCGAAGGTGGTGATCGGCGTCTCCGGCGGGCTGGACTCCACGCACGCGCTGATCGTCGCCGCCCGCGCGATGGACCGCGCGGGCCGCCCGCGCTCCGACATCCTGGCCTTCACCATGCCCGGCTTCGCCACCGGCGAGCACACCAAGGGCAACGCCCACAAGCTGATGCGCTCCCTGGGCGTCACCGCCGCCGAGCTGGACATCACCTCCACCGCGCGGCTGATGCTCAAGGAGATGGACCACCCGTTCGGCTCCGGCGAGCCGGTGTACGACGTCACCTTCGAGAACGTCCAGGCCGGGCTGCGCACCGACTACCTGTTCCGGCTGGCCAACCAGCGCGGCGGCATCGTGCTGGGTACCGGGGACCTGTCGGAGCTGGCGCTGGGCTGGTGCACCTACGGCGTCGGCGACCAGATGAGCCACTACAACGTGAACTCCGGCGTCCCCAAGAGCCTGATCCAGCACCTGATCCGCTGGGTGGTCGGCAGCGGGCAGTTCGACGAGGAGACCGGCCAGACCCTGCTGGCGATTCTGGACACCGAGATCAGCCCCGAGCTGGTGCCCGGCGAGGAGTTGCAGTCCACTGAGGACAAGATCGGACCGTACGCGCTGCACGACTTCACGCTGTACTACGTGCTGCGCCACGGCTTCCGGCCCTCGAAGATCGCCTTCCTGGCGTGGCACGCCTGGCACGACGTGAACGCCGGCGCCTGGCCGTCGAACTACCCGGCGGCCAAGCGGGTCGGCTACGACCTGGAGCAGATCCGCCACTGGCTCGAGTACTTCTGCCGCCGCTACTTCGCCTTCGCGCAGTTCAAGCGCTCGGCGATGCCGAACGGCCCGAAGGTGCTGGCCGGCGGGTCGCTGTCGCCGCGCGGCGACTGGCGCGCGCCGTCGGACGGGACGGCGGACGCCTGGCTGCGTGACCTGGCACGGATCGGCGACGCCTCGGATCGATAGCGCGTGACTGCTGGCTAGTCGGCGGCGGCGCTATCGAGCTATCGATCCGAGGGGAGAGAGCGTGTCGCCGCCTCCTAGTGCAGCGCCATGGCCGGGTCGCCGTTGCCATCCAGGCCGGTCCCGGCGATCGTGCAGCTGCCGCTGCGCACCGCGCCGTTGTTGTACGCCTGGCGCACGCAGCTGCGCAGGGCGAGCTGACCCCAGTAGTTCGGGTGCAGCGATTCCTGGATGTAGTACGGGCTGCTGCCGATCGTGGTGACCGTGCGGATCTGGTTGACCCACTCGGTCTTGTCGACCGCGCCGGGGTTCGTCCAGGAACCCAGGCCCTTCTCCTCCAGCAGGCCGACAGTGTTCTCACACAGCCGGCGGCCGTTGAACGCCGAGGAGATGTCGAGCTGCTTCACGTTGCTCAGCCCGCTCTGCGCGACGGCGTTGGAGACCGCGCCGGAGATGGTCGGCAGTGCCGTGCCGTCGGCCCAGTTCGCGTCCGTGTTCCAGAAGCCGCAGCCGCCGGTGGACTGGCGCGTGAAGCCGGACTGGGAGTAGCGGAAGCCCGAGGAGGTCGGGATCGGCGAGGGGTAGTTCTGCACCAGGATCGTGTAGTCGCTGTCGGCGTATCCGGCGTTGGTCATCGCCTGGCGCACGTTCCGCAGCGCCTGCGCGATGTGCGAGGTGACGGCCGCGACGTTGGCCGCGGAGAAGTTGCCGGTGACCGAGGAGTCCTGGCTGCAGTACGACGGCCACCACGACGGCGTGGTCAGGAAGTCCTCCACGCAGGTGGTCACGATCGAGGAGAAGTTGAAGTCGTTCCCGCCGATCGACACCGCGACCATGCCCACCTTGTGGCTCGCGGCGAAGTTCTGCAGCATCAGGGCCTGTCCCTGGTTGCCGCCGGAGTTGTAGAAGTCCAACCCCGGCTTGAAGTTCCCGCTGTCGGTGTAGGTCGCGGTCTCCGCGCCGCTGCACGCCAGGTTCAGCCCGTTCACCCCGCCGCCGATGTAGACCTCGGCGGACTGCGAGCGGTGGCAGCGCGGGATGGTCTCGGCGGTGTGCCCGGCGTTGTCGTAGTACGCCGCCGAACCGAGCGCGTCGATCTCCGAGCTGCTGGTGTTGGTGTTCCCGGCCCAGCGTCCGGCCTCCCCGGAGATGTAGCTGTCGCCGACCGAGACGATCCACGGCGATCCGCCCGGCGTCGCCGCGTGCGCCGCGCCGACACCGACCACGGTCGTGGTGGCGGCGAGCACGGGAACCAGGACCGCGCCGATGATTGTCGTACGAATGATGATTGTCGGACGAATACAGATCAGGGCACGAAGACGAGTGCGCGCCCGATGAAGCCTGCTCATGCTGATGACCTCTCAAGAACCCGACAGGTGGTTGTTCCTTGCCGGGACCCCGATCGGCCGCGTCGCGTCCCTCGTCCCGTGAAACTGGCAGACCGCTCACCACCTGGCAAGGGGTTCGGGCGAGATTGTTACCGCCGGGTATCCCCGGGACCCGCTCTTGACGCTGGGTCCAATAAAAGCCATCCTCGGGAGGGAAGGTTACCGCCGGTAACCCGGGAGCAAGGGGAACGACCATGGCACGCGGGACGCTCGATCGCGAGCAGGTGGCGGCCAGACTGCTGGACGCGTCGGCCAAGCACTCCTTCGACCCGGTGCACGAGGTCGACTGGGATCAGCCGCAGCCGGCGGACCTGTTCTACGCGGTGCCCGAGCACCTGTCGCTGTACGGCACGCCGTTGTGGGAGCGGATGACGCCGGAGCAGCGGATCGAGCTGAGCCGGCAGGAGATCTGCAACATCATGTCGATGGGGATCTGGTTCGAGACCATCCTCATGCGCATGCTGCTGAAGATGGCCTACGAGCGGCACCGGCCGGAGTCGCGGCACGTGCAGTACGCGTACACCGAGGTCGGCGACGAGTGCCGGCACTCGCTGATGTTCATCCGGATGATCGAGACCGTCGGCGCGCGCCCCTACCGCCGCCCCGGCTATCTCAACACCCTGGGCCGCTACGTCCCGGTGCTGCTGCAGGGTGCGCCGATGTGGGTGGGCACGCTCATGGGCGAGGAGATCGTCGACGTGATGCAGCGGGAGATGATCAAGGACGAGCGGGTCCAGCCGCTGGTGCGGCAGGTCTCGAAGATCCACGTCATCGAGGAGACCCGGCACGTCAGCTACGCCCGCGAGGCGCTGGCCCGCCGCCTGCCCCGCGCCGGCCGCCTGGAGCGCGAGCACGCGCGGCTGGTCGCCGCCGAGAGCGCGGTGGTGGTCGGGGAGTTCATGGCGAACCCGGCCGTGTACAAGCGGGTCGGGATCGCCGATCCGGAGGCCGCACGGCGCATGGCGAAGGGCAATCCGCACCACCTGGAGGTGAAGCGGCGGGCGGCGGCGAAGGTGGTGCCGTTCTTCGAGGAGCTGGGGCTGATGGGCGGTCCGACGCTGAAGCGCTGGCAGCGGTCGGGGTTCGTGGGCTGAGGCGGTGCGCTGCGCCCTTGTCTCGCTCGGCTACTGCGGCGTGAGGACGATCCACACCTGGCCGGGGTGGAAGGTCATCGGCTGGCCGTCGAACGTGAAGCTGGTCGGGCTGGCGTCGGTCGGGCGGGACCAGGTGCCGGTGTAGGAGTCGCCGTCGCGCAGGACCACGGCCTTGCCGGTGCCGACGGTCGGGGCGTACGGGGAGAGCTGGTCGGGCACGTCGTGGAACCCGCGCGGCGAGGTGGTCTCGGCGACCTTCTGCAGCACGATGGTCGGCGCGCACAGCGGACCGCCGTCGGTGGTGGAGGCGGCGTGGCCGTCCATGGCGATGAGGTACTCGCCCCGGCTGGCGTCCCAGGTGAAGGTGAAGGACGCCGAGGGCATGCGCGCGGTGAGGCTCGCGGTCGGGATGCCCCCGGCCGGCGCGGCGCCGAAGCGGAAGCCGATGTCCTTGGCGGCAGCGGTGGTGGGGAAGTCGGCGAGCACCTTGGCGGGATTGAGGTACTCGTTGTACGGGGCGCTGCGGGCGCTGTCGCGGGAGAAGGCGGCGCCGTCCTGGTCGGGACTGGTGTTGACGATGTTCGCGGAGGCCAGCACCGGCAGGAACACGCTGAGGGCGCCGGAGTAGGCGAAGTCGACCTTGCCGTACTGCTCCAGGATCGGCAGGTCGCTTTCGCGGGCGCTGCGGATCGGGCCGATCTTGCCGGCGGGGAGGTGGTCGGAGTCGTAGACGGCCAGGAAGCGCGACAGGCCGCCCTCGACTTCGATGGCGTAGACGACGTCGGCGGCGGCCAGGCCGGTTTGGGGGCGGGCGTAGGCGATGTTGTCGATCTTGGCGGCGAGGATCTTGCCGGTTGGGCCGGGCAGGCCGGTCAGCGGGGAGACGGCGTTCGCCGGGGAGGATGCCGCGGGGGTTCCGGTCGGCGCGGTCCTGGCGGCGGGTTTCTTGGGGCTGTGTCCGCAGGCGGTGGCGGTGAGGCAGAGGGCTGCGGTGCAGGTGATCAGCGCGGTGGCGCGGGTTCTGGTTCGGATTCTGGTTCTGGTGCTGACTCTGGTTCTGACTCTGGTTCTGGCGCGGGGTCGGGGCGTGAGTCGCATGGGTCGGTCTTCCTCCCCCTCGGCGCTTCGCAGGGAAACGACGTATGTCGCCTACCCGTTTGGCTGGCTCCGATGCGGGATTTCCGGTTTCGACCAGGTCACGGTGAGTTGGACGTGTTTCTTGACGGCGAGCACGTCGGCGGCGTCCGGGAGCGGGGCGTCGATCGGCCAGGCGGTGATCACGGGACCGGAGCCCGCGCGCTGGTCGCGGTTCCATGCCGCGATGCTGTCGGCGACGGCGGCGGCCAGCTGCGGACCTTGCGGGCCGAAGGCGTGCGCGCCGAGCTCGATGCGTCCGTCGGGGCAGGCGCGGGCGGTGAGGTGGGCGAAGCCGTCGGGCGTGGCGATCGCGGGAGTGGCGATGGCCAGGGCCGGTTCGAGGGGTTCGGTGCCTGGGGCGCCAGGCGGTCCGGGGACGGCGGGGGCTCCGGGGACGTTGACGGAGAGCTGGCAGTAGCCGGGGAAGTCGGTCGCGAGCCACAGCGGCAGGGTGTCCCAGGGCTCCCAGCGCCAGACTCGGACGCCGGACCACCGCTCGGCGCGGGGGGCGTGGCGCAGATGCGCCTCGATCTGCGCTGCGGTGGGGATGGCGCCGCTGTCGTCGGTGTCGATGGTGAGGTCGCCGTGGTTGAGGGCGAGCCCTTGGTCGGGACGGCTGCCAGCGCCCTGCATCTTGACGAAGCCGCACAGACGTGCCGAGCGGCTGACGAGGTGGTCGTCCACGCGGTCGAAGGCGATGGAGCGGGTCATGCCGCGCAGGAGGAGGGGCACGACGATGCGACCGTGCGGCGTCAGCTGCCTGATCCAGGCCGGCGGCAGATCCCAGGCCTCGACGGTCACGACGATCCGGTCGTACGGCGCACCCTCGGGCACGCCGCCCTCGGCATCAGCAGTCACGACACGCACGTCGGCGTACCCGGCCTCATCAAGGCAGCGGCGGGCACGCTCAGTCACCACCGGATCGATATCGATGGTCGTGACCTCACCATCAGGCCCGGCAAGCTCAGCCATGAGCGCAGCGTTGTAGCCACCAGAACCGATCTCCAGCAGCCGCATCCCCGGCCGAATCTCCGCCTGCTCCAACATGATCGCCTGTATGTCCGGCGCACTCACCGAACTGGTAGGCACCCCGAACTCATCCCGCTTCACGAACACAACCTGATTCGCATAAGCACGCTCCAACGCCAACCCCGGCGTGAACACATGCCGCGGCACAACCCGCACCGCCGCCGCAACCTCCGCCGTACTGACAGCACCCTCAGCCACCAGCCGGTCAGCGAGCGCACCACGAAACGCAGCCGCCCTGGCATTCTGAGCGACCCGGTGCTTCGACCGACGCCGCGGATCACGCCCAGAGCCAGAGCCAGAGCCAGAAGCTGAACCTGGACCACCGCCGGAGCCACGCCCAGCGTCAGGGTTCGGCCCGGAACCTGTGCTTGAGCCCGGCCCGGAACCTGTGCTAGAGCCCGAGCCCGACCCTGCGTTAGAGCCGGAGCCGGAGCCGGAGCCGGAGCCCGAGCCGGAGCCCGAGCCCGAGCCCGAGCCCAAGCCGGAGCTTGAGCCGGAGCCGGAGCCGGAGCCGGAGCCGGAGCCGGAGCCTGAGCTTGAGCCAGTGCCAGTGCCAGTGCCAGTGCCAGTGCCAGTGCCAGCGCCTAAGCCCGAGCCTGAGCCCGAGACCGAATCGGCGCTTGAGTCCGGGTCTGTAGCAGCGCTTGAGTCTGAGCTGGCGCGCGAGCGAGAATCTTTGCTGGCGTTGGCGCTGTCGGCAGCGTCGGTGGCGGATTCGGCAGAGTGCTCAGCCATGCCGTCCGGATCCGAGCGCGTACCCTCGCCTCGCCTGCCCGCATCCGAGCGTGCGTCATCGTCGCGCCGTCCCTTGTCCGGGTCCGCCGTTGCCACCTGAGCCACCTCCTCGCATCAGGCTTCTTCCCCCACGGTGTAGAGCGTGTACGCCTTTTCATAGCTAGTTCCCTCCTCTGGGTGCTGCGGTAGTGCGGGGTGGGGCTTCTTGCCGCCGTGGGCGATGGTGCGGATGGCGCCGCGGCTGAGGGGGTGGGCGTGGTGGTCTCGGAGGACCCAGCCTTGGAGGGTGGATGCGTGGGGGGTGGTTCGGGGGCAGGGGTTGCGGCAGGTGCGGAGGATCATGGCTACCGGGGTGCCGGTGAGGGCGCCCAGGACCAGGAGGCTGCCGAAGGTGGTGCCGGCGGCTTCGCGGTCGGGGTGGCGGTGGCGGTGGTGGCGGGGCAGGGGGAGGTCGGCGGCCAGGCCGGGTTCGGCGGGGTGGGCGTGGGCCAGGCAGGTGGCGAGGTGGTCGCCTTCGGGGGCGGTGCGGGTCAGGCGGTCGAGGAGGTCGGCGGCGAGGTGGCGGGCGGTGTCGATGGCGGCGAGGGGGTCCGGTTCGGCTTCGGCGGCGTCCCAGATGGCGCGGCCGGTTCGGCGGCGGACGTGGTCGGGGGAGCGGGTCCATGCGCTGCCGGTGTCGGTGCGGGCGGCGGCGGCGGCTTCGGCGGCGGTCATGGTCAACCTCCTGAGGGGGTGGGCGATGTGACCGGCGGTTGTTCGATCACTGTTTCGATCACCGTAGCCGAGGGTTCCGACAAGTCCGGATCTTCCAGGTCAAGACGCCTCACAGCGGGCAAAGCGAGCATCAGGACCACCGTCGCGAACTGGAACACCGCCCCGAACGCCAGGAACGCCGCCACCCCGAACGCCGCCCCCAACGGGCCCGCGACGACCAGCCCGAGCGGCCCGAGCGCGAACGCGCCGAGCGTCTGGTACGCCGTGATCCGCCCCAGTACCTCGACCGGCACGCGCTGCTGCATCACCGTGGTGTCCAGCGCCGAACCGACCGCGCCGCCGACGCCGGTGACCGCCGCGGCGGCGCACACGAACGGCAGCGGCAGGCTGCTGGCCAGCAGCGCCGGGGTGAACACGTACCCGAACGCGGCGATCACCGAGATCAGGAACGGCCGCCTCGGTCGGCGCCCCAGCAGCGCCAGCCCGCCGACGATCGACCCCGCGCTGTTCGCGGCGAGCACCAGTCCCCACGCCCCGGCGCCGCCCAGCCGGTGTTCGGCCACCACCGGACCCAGCACCAGGTACGGCGCCCAGACCAGCGCGTTGAAGAACCCGAACTGCAGCGTCGTGAGCCACAGCCAGGTCCGGGAGCGGAACTCGTCCCAGCCCTCCCGCAGGTCCCTGATGATCGTCGACCGCTCGCCGGCCTCCGGCTGCGGCACGTGCGAGAGCCGCAGCAGCACCCCGATGCTCACCGCGTAGCTGGCGCTGTCGACGAACAGCACCGACGCCGGACCCGCCGCCCCGCCGAAGACCGCCGCGATCAGCCCGCCGAGCGCCGGCCCGGCCACCCCGGCACCGGACACGGCCACGCTGAGCAGCGCGTTGGCGTCGCTGCGCCGACCGTCCGGGATCAGCCGCGGGATCAGCGCCTGCAGCGACGGGCTGAAGATCCCCTCACCGACCCCCGACAGCACGCTTACCGCGATCATCGCCGTGAGCGTCGCATGCCCGCTCAGCACCAGCGCCCCGAACGCCGCCTGCGCCCCGCAGCGCAGCAGATCGGAGGCGATCATCACCCGCCGCCCCCCGAGCCGGTCGGCGAACACCCCGCCGAGCAGCAGAAGCAGCACCACCGGCACGATCCGCGCCGCCATCACCCACCCCAGCCCGCCCGCCCCCACGCCGGTGTGCAGCACGGCGAAAGCGATGGCGACCGGCGCCATAGCGCTGCCGAGCTTGGAGGTCAGGTAGCCGGTGAAGAACCAGCGGAAATCTTTGTCCGCGAGCGCGGAGAACATTCGAGACACAGGACGGAGCGTCGCCGCTTCGCACAAGCCCGCTCAAGGGTTTTCTGCGCCGAAGTTGAGTCTCTTTGCCTAAAGGTTATAGAGAGTCGATTTCGCCGCAGTAAATAGCTACCTTGACCTTTCGTATTACACTTCTTCGAGAGGGTCGGAACGGCAGGGGTGAGAGCTTGTTTACTGCGGTAACTTCGGAATGCGCACCGCCGGTCGAATACGCGGTCGCGGTCGAACGCTTCCTGGTGTCCGCGGGCTTGAGCACCGCTTCGCAGCGGATTTATCGCATAGCCCTGACCACCTGGTCCTGGATGCTCGTCGAGCGTGAATCCCCGGTCGGCGCCGCCCGCCGGGGCGCGGCGGCGCCGGTGGTCCCGCTCGGGCTGCTCGACAGCGCGACGGCACCGTCCCGCCTCGAAGCCGGATTCGCTGCACGGGAGGCGGCCGTCGGCGCCCGCACCGCGAACCGCGAACTGGCGATCCTGCGCAGCGCCCTGTCATGGTGGCGCGCCCGGGAATGGGTCACCTCCGACCCCACCTCCGCGATCCGCCGGCGGATCGCGACCGCTCCGAGCATCGAAACGCTCACCGACGACCAGGCGCGCGCCGTCCTGCGGCTCCGCGCGCCCCTGCGCGAACAAGCCCTGTGGCACGCGGTCTACGACAGCGGCGGCGGCATCGAACGCATCCTCGCCCTCGACGTCCCGGACCTGGACCCGAACGGCCGCCGCACCCGCCCCCGCCTACCCGGCGAACCACTGCACTGGCGCGCCGCCACCGGAACCCTGCTGGCCCTGCTGGCAGCGGGCCGCCCCTCCGGACCACTGTTCCTGACCGACCGGCGCGCGCCCGCCGACACCCTCGCCCGCGACCGGTGCGCGGTGACCGGACGCGGACGCCTGTCCTACCGCCGCGCAGCCGAGCTGTTCACGGCGGCGACGCAAGGGCTTGATACAGCGGGGCGGGGATGGACCCTCCGTCAGCTGCGCCGGTGAGCAGGTTCTGCGAAGAAACGACTGTCCTATAACCCTCCCTATCGGCCTCGTCTCCGCTGGACGGGTGATTCGGCTCCGCAGTCCTCCTGAACCGCGTTAACGGTCGGGCGAAATGGGTGCATAAGGGGGTGTGCCCTGGAGCGAGGGGCACGGCGTGCCTCCGGGTTCGTCTGGGCGGACGGCTGAGTGAGGCGGACCCATGGAGCCTGATGAGAGGGCGCGGCCGCTTCCGCGTCATCGCTTCGTCGAGTTGCCGGTGTTCGGCACCGCCTCAGGGCGGCGCGGGAGCGGCGGCTCGGACGCGGGTACAGCGCGGACCGACGGAGCCGCCGAGCTGAGGTCGATCGCCGGCCTCGAAGCCTCGACGGAGGCTGACACGCCCCTGCGTGCCGGGCCCGAAGCGGGAGAGTCCTTAGCGCCGCAGCCCGCCACCGCCCGCATCCCGGCCCTCGACGGCCTCCGCGCGGTCGCCGTCGCCGCCGTCCTGCTCTACCACGCGGGCCTGACCCGCTTCCGTGGCGGGTTCCTCGGCGTCGACGTCTTCTTCGTCCTGTCCGGCTACCTCATCACCGGCCTGCTCGCCCGCGAATACCTCGCGACCGGCGCCGTCGCCCTGCGCCGCTTCTACCACCGCCGCGCGCGCCGTCTGCTGCCGGCGCTGTTCGTCGTCCTGGCGGCGGTGTGCGCCTACGTGGTGCTGTGGCTGCCGAGCGAAGCCGCGAGCTTCCGCAGCGACGCCACCGCCTCGGTGTTCTACGTGACCAACTGGTGGTTCGTCGCCCACGGGCAGTCCTACTTCGGCGGCACCGGACGCCCGAGCCTGCTGCTGCACCTGTGGTCGCTGGCGGTCGAGGAGCAGTTCTACGTCGTCTGGCCCGCGTTCCTGCTGGTCGCGCTCGGCCGGTCGCCGCATTCGCGGGGGTCCGGGAACGGCGAGCTAACCGAACGTACCGCGCGCGCCGAACGCGCCGAACGCCTCAGAGCCCTGTGGCGCGCCGTCGGCTGGGCCACGCTGCTCGCCGCCTGCTCGGTCGGCCTGACCGTCCTGCTCTACTCGCCGTGGCGCGACCCCTCCCGCGTCTACTACGGCACCGACACCCGTGCCCTCGAGCTGCTGATCGGCGTCCTGGCAGCGCTCCTGCAGATCGCCCGCGAGAAGCCGCGCGAGCAGGCGGAAGCGGAAACGCAAAGTCGGCCGCAGCCGCAGCCGACAGCGAACAACGCACGCCGCATCGCCACCGAATCCGCGTCCTTCCTCACCCTGGCCGGCATCCTGTGGGCCTTCGCCGCCGTCCCGGCGACCTCGTCCGCGCTCTACCCGGTCGGCCTGATCGCGGTGTCCGTCGCCTCGGCGGTGCTCATCAGGACCCTGGTCGCCGGGACCGCGGTGTCCGGGCTGCTGTCCGGCCGGCTGTTCGTCTGGCTCGGCGAACGCTCCTACGCGCTCTATCTGTGGCACTGGCCGATCTTCGACATCACCCGCCCCGGCGCCGACGTCACCTGGGCGCCGCAGACCGTGCTGCTGGTGCGCGTCCTGGCCTCCGTGGTGCTCGCCGACCTCACCTACCGCTACATCGAGACGCCGATCCGCCACGGCGCCCTCGGCCGTGCCGCCGACCGCGCCCGCGAGGCGTTCGGCAGGCGGGAACTCGGGCTGCCGCTGGCGACCGCCGGCTCGGCGCTGGCGGTCGTCGCGGCGTGCGCCATGCTCGCCGACACGCTGGTCACGACCGCCGCCGCGCACCCTGCCGACGCCAAGGCGGTCGCCGTCGACAACCGTCCCGCCGCCGCCCTCGACGAGCCGCACGGCGCCGCCGCACAGCCGCAGCCGCAACCCCAGCCGCACACTGCCGTCGCCGGCGCCACCCCCGCCTACCCGACCGCCCTCCCGCCGCGCCCGGCGCATCCGCCGCGCGTGGCCCTGATCGGCGACTCGCAGGGCATGACCCTGTACCTCAACCGCCCGCCGGACACCGCCGGCTACCTCCGCCTGCTGGACGACACCACCGAGGGCTGCGACTTCCTCGGCGGCCGGATCAGCAGCGGCGCCGGCGACCGCCGCGACCTGGACGCCGAATGCGGCGGCACGGTCGCCAAGTGGGCCTCGCGCGTCACCCGCGACCACGCCGACACCGCGCTGCTGATGGTCGGCGCCTGGGACCTGTTCGACGAGCAGGTGGACGGCGCCGCCCTGCCGTTCGGCACCGCCGGCTGGGACGCCTACTTCGACACCCGGCTGGCCGCCGCCGTCAGCACCCTGAAGGCCACCGGCCTGCCGCAGCTCGACCTGGCGCTGCTGCCCTGCTACCGCCCGGTCCACACCAGCGGCAGCTCCGGCGGCCTGTGGCCCGAGCGCGGCGACGACTCGCGCGTCGCGCACGTCAACGCCCTGCTGTCCGCCTACGCCACCGACCCGGCGCACCACGTCCGCGCCGTGTATCCGCCCGCGCAGTTCTGTCAGGACCCGACGATCGCCGCCAGCCGCTCCTACCGCTGGGACGGTGTCCACTACTACAAGCCCGGCGCGCGTCTATATTTGCGGAACGCGATCCCGCAACTCCTGGAGGCGAAGACGTCGTGATCATCCCGGCGAACCAGGCCGGTTGGCCGGATCTGCAAGCGGTGCTCAGGTCAGCCAACTGCCACGGATGCCGGTGCTACTGCCAGCGCTTCAAGAGTCCCGGCAGCGACTGGAAGAACGTCTCGGACGAGGAACGCGCCTTCCGCCTCCAGACACAGACCTCGTGCGGCGATCCGGACGCCGAGACCACCAGCGGCCTGGTCGCCTACCGCGACGGCGAGGCGGTCGGCTGGGTCTCGGTCGAGCCGCGCACCGCGTTCCGCGCGCTGCGCCGCAGCCGGGTCCTGTGGCCGGGCCGGGACGAGGACAAGGACGACGCGGCCGTGTGGGCGGTGACCTGCTTCCATATCCGCCCCGGCCATCGCAGGCAGGGCATCGCCGGCGAGCTCGCGCTGGCCACGGTGCCCTTCGCCCGCGACCGGGGCGCCAAGGCGCTGGAGGCCTATCCGATGGTCACCGAGCCCGGCGATCCCGTGCCGTGGGGCGAGGCGCACGTCGGGACCAGGGCGATGTTCCAGGACGCCGGGTTCGTCGAGGTCAGTCGTCCGACGCCGCGGCGGGTCGTGATGCGCGTCGACTTCTGACGCCGCCGGCCCGGCCACAGCCGTGACCTGTGACCCGTGATCCGCATCCCGCCGCCCCGCGTCCCCGCCCCCCGCCTCAGTGACGATCGAAGGAGAAACCGTGCCCACAGCCGAGTTCGAGATCCCCACCCTGGACGGCCAGGCTGATGCCTTCGCCGCGTTCCCCGACGGCGGCGAACGGCATCCCGGGGTGCTGCTCTACATGGACATCTTCGGCATCCGGCCGGAGCTGGAGCGCAGAGCACGCGAGCTGGCTGTGCACGGTTACTACGTCCTGGTCCCGAACGTGTTCTACCGCCACGGACCGGCGCCGCTGATCGAACTCCCCGATTTCGTGGGGGAGGAGGCGCGGCCCAGGGCGGTGGCGCAGCTGATGCCGGTGCTGCAGGCGCACACCACCGACCGGATCCTGCGCGATGCCGAGGCCTACGTGCGCTTCCTGACCAGTCGGCCCGAGGTGAGTCCCGGCCCGATCGCGGTCGTCGGCTACTGCATGGGCGGCCGTCTGGCGCTGCGGACGGCTGCGGCGCACCGGGACCAGGTCGCCGCCGTCGCCGCGTTCCACGCGGGCAAGCTGCTCAGCGACGCGCCCGACAGCCTGCACCTGGACGTCATCCCGGCGATCACCGCCGACATCCACCTCGGCCACGCGGCGACGGACATGGAGCCCGAGGCTGTCAGGGAACTGAATCGGGTGCTGGATGGAACCGGGGTCTCCTACACCTCGGAGATCTACCCCGACACCATCCACGGCTTCACGATGTCCGACACCACCGCCTTCAACCCCGCCGGGTTGGAGCAGCACTGGGACCGGCTGCTCTCGCTGCTCGCGGGGGCGTTTCCGGGTTCTGATCCCGCTACTGCTCCGCGATGACCGGACCGAGCGCCGCGGACAGGGCGTTGTAGTCCACGGGGCGCAGTGACCGCCAGGCCAGGTCGCCGTTCTTGTCGATGATCAGCGTCGAGGGGACCGAGCCCAGGGAGGTGATCCCGGCGAGCTTGGTGAGCAGCTTCTCGTCGACGCCGTCGACCAGGTTCGGGTAGCCGATCTGCTTGGCCTTGACGAACGCCCGCGCCTGTCCGGTGTTGTCATCGCCCGCGTCGATGCCGACGAACCGCACGCCCTTGTCCTTGTACGTCTCGTAGGCGTGCTCCAGGTACGGAGCCTCCGCCTCGCAGCTGTCGCACCACGACGCCCAGATGTTCATGACCACGATCTGGCCCTTGTACGAGCTCAGATCGAGCTGGGCGCCGTCGAGGGTGGTCCCGGAGAGCACCGGGAACGGCTTGCGGTGGTCGGCCGCGATGGCGCCGGCCGTCCCCAGACCCGCCGCGTTCTTCGGGCCCGCGCCACCGCAGGCGGCCAGCCCGACAGCCAGCACGGTGGCCGTGGATATGGCGACCGCCAAGCGTGTTTTGTGGCTCCTGTGCTGCACGCGGAAAGTCTTGCATGCGGCGTCCACGCGCCTTACGTCAGGGGGCGCTGATCCTCCGGCGCGATCCCGTGCCGCACCGCCCACAGCGCGGCCTGCGTCCGGTCCGCGACGCCGAGCTTCATCAGGATGTTGGAGACGTGCGTCTTGACCGTCTTCTCGGCCAACACCAGCGCCCGCGCGATCTCGCGGTTCGCGCGTCCCTGGGCGATCAGCACCAGCACCTCGCGCTCGCGCGCGGTGAGCGCCGGCGCCTGCGGGCCCTGGTCGGCCGCGCCGTTGCTGCCGGAGTCCAGCAGTGCGGTGGCGACCTCGGGTTCCAGGAGGACGTGCCCGGCGTGGACCGAGCGGACCGCGGCCGCCAGCGCCGCCGGGTCGACGTCCTTGTAGACGTAGCCGCGCGCGCCGGCGCGGATCGCCGGGATGATCATCCGGCGGTCGGTGAAGCTGGTCACGACCAGGACCCGGGCCGTGGAGCCGGCCTCGCGCAGCAGCTCCATCGCCCCGACGCCGTCCACGCCGGGCATCACCAGGTCCAGCAGGATGACGTCCGGCTCGAGCTCGGCGGCCCGCTCGGCGCACTCCGCGCCGTCCGCCGCCTCGCCGGCGACCTCGATGCCCTCCTGCAGCTCCAGAAACGTGCGCAGGCCCTGGCGGACCATGCGGTGGTCGTCCGCGATCAACACCCTGATGACCTCAGGCCGCACGCCCACGGTCCACCTCCAGCCGGATCGTCGTCCCCGCGCCGGGCGCCGAGGCGACGTCCAGGCGTCCGCGCACCGATTTGGCGCGGTCCCGCATCGACACCAGGCCCAGGCTGCGGCCGGCGCGGCGGACCGTCGCCGGGTCGAAGCCGGCGCCGTCGTCGACCACTTCCAACAGCGCGCCGCCGCAGGACTTGGCGCCGGCGGGGCAGTGCTCGCGCAGCCGGACGCTGATGGTGGCGGCGTCGGCGTGGCGCAGCGCGTTGTGCAGCGCTTCCTGCGCGACCCGCAGCAGCACCTCTTCGGCCGCCGGCGACAGGGCTTTGACATCCTCGCCCTCGAAGGTCACCCGCGGGCCGCCGGCGGTCTGGTTCACCCGGTCCAGCACCTCGACGTGCTTGCGCAGCGTCACCGCCAGCCCGTCCTCCTCCAGCTCGGCCGGGCGCAGCTCGACCACCACCGAGCGCAGCTCCTCGGCGGCCTCCTTGGCCAGCGTCGCGACCTGCTCCAGCTCCGCGCGGGCGCGCGCCGGGTCGGTGTCCAGGACCTCGGCGGCGGCTTGGGAGGTCAGGCGGAGCGCGAACAGCTTCTGGGCGACGGCGTCGTGCAGCTCGCGGGCCAGGCGGTTGCGCTCGCGGGTGATCGCCAGCTCGCGTTCGCGCTCGTAGAGGCGGGCGTGGCGCAGCGCGATGGCGGCGTGGCCGGCCAGCACGCCGAGCAGTTCCTCGTCGTCCTTGGTGAAGCCGCCGTCCTTGTTGGCCAGGAACAGCGCGCCGAGGATCTCATCGCCGTCGCGGATCTGCTGGCCCAGGAAGGCGTCCATCTCCGGGTGCGCCTTGGGCCACCAGCGGAAGCGCGGGTCCTCGCGGACGTCGGCGAGCCGCTGCGGCGCCGGGTCCTGGAGCATCACGGCGAGCATGCCGTGCTGGCGGGGGAGCGGTCCGATCGCGGCCCACTGCTCGTCGGAGACGCCGTCCACGAGGAACTGCGCGAAGCTGCCCGCGCCGTCCGGGATGCCCAGGGCCGCGTACTCGGCGCCGATCAGCTCGCGGGCGGTGGCCACGATGGTCTGCAGCACCTCGTCGGTGGCGAGGTGGCGGCTGACCGCGAGGACGGCCGCGGACAGGCGGCGCATGGTGTCCAGCGCGTTCTGGGGGCTCGTCCGCTCGTTCATACCGCCACGGTATCGCCGATGATCGGCGCGCCCCATCGGGCGCGGGACCGGTCGGCCCTAGGTCTGTAGACGTAGGGCCAAGGGCGGTGCACGATTCCGGTCCCGCGCCCGATCCGCCCCGCCGCGGCGCGGAGCAGGGTGAGGGGCATGAACTCGACTACGAAGCAGACCGAGAACGCCGGACGCGTCCCGGCCGGCGCCTGGAGCGGCAACCCGGTCGCCGTCATCACCGGCGCCTCCCAGGGCCTGGGCCTGGCACTGGCCCGCGGCCTGGCCGAGCGCGGCTGGTCCCTGGTCATCGACGCCCGGACCGCCGACCGGCTGGCCGCCGCGCACGCCGAGCTGGCGGCGCTCACCACGGTCGTCGCGCTGTCCGGCGACGTCACCGACGACGCCCACCGCGCCGACCTCGCCGAGGCGGCCTCCGAACTCGGCGGCGCCAGCCTGCTGGTGAACAACGCCTCCAGCCTCGGCGGCTCGCCGCTGCCGGCCCTCGCGCACTTCCCGCTGGCGGCGCTGGAGCAGACCTTCGCGGTGAACGTGGTGGCGCCGCTGGCGCTCACCCAGCTGCTGCTGCCGCAGCTGCGCCAGCACGGCGGCGAGGTCGTCAACATCTCCTCCGACGCCGCCGTCGAGCCCTACGAGGGCTGGGGCGGGTACGGCGCGTCCAAGGCCGCGCTGGACCATGCCACGGCGATCTTCGGGCTGGAGGAGCCGCAGGTGCGGATCTGGGCGGTGGATCCCGGCGACCTGCAGACGCAGATGCACCAGGACGCCTTCCCCGGCGAGGACATCAGCGAGCTGCCGCTGCCGGCGACCGTGGTGCCGGCCTTTCTGCGGCTGATCGACGAGCGGCGGCCGTCGGGGCGGTATCAGGCCTCCGACCTGCTGCCCCGGTCCGCCGCGGCTGATGTGGAGGTGAGCTGAGATGTCGATAGTGCTGCACGAGCCCTCTGTTGTGAACGCTGCTGTGCCGTCTGAGGAATCGGCGATCCCTCCAGGTCCCCTGGGCACCGGGTTCCGCGTCTCCTCCGACCTGCTGGCCCGCAAGCCCGCCGAGGCGCGCGGCCTGGACCGGGACGGCGTGCGGCTGCTGGTCGCGCGGGGACGCGGCGCCGACGACCCCGAGGTCGCGCACTACGTGTTCTCCGACCTGCCGGACGTCCTGGAGCCCGGCGACCTGCTGGTCGTGAACAACTCCGGCACGCTGCCCGCCGCGCTGGACGCCGTGGACCCCGACTCCGGCACGCGGGTGGTGCTGCACGTCTCGACCGGCACGCCGCAGGACCCGGACGCCTGGATCGTCGAGCTGCGCCGGCCGATGGCGGACGGCTCGACCAGGCCGTTCGCCCTGGGCCCGGATTCGCAGGACCCGGACAGCCCGGCGACCCCCGGCCTGCGCCTGCGCGTGACCGGCGGCGCGACGGTGACCCTGCTGCGCCCCTACACCCGCCGCCTGTGGGTGGCCCGCCTGGACCTGGGCATGTCGGTCGCCGACTACCTGACCCGGCACGGCCGCGCCATCCGCTACGACTACGTCGACCGCGACTGGCCGATCACGGCCTACCAGACCGTGTTCGCCGCCATCCCCGGCAGCGCCGAGATGCCCAGCGCCGCCCGCCCCTTCTCCACCGACGTGGTCGCCCGCCTGGTCGCCAAGGGCGTCTACATCGCACCGATCACCCTGCACACCGGTGTCGCCTCACCCGAGGCCCACGAGAAGCCCTACGCGGAGTGGTACTCGGTCCCCGAGGCGACCGCAGAGCTGGTCAACCACGTCCGAGCCCGCGGCGGCCGCGTCATCGCCATCGGCACCACAGCAGTCCGCGCCCTGGAATCGGTCGCCGACGAGGAGGGGACGGTCCACCCCGGCCAAGGCTGGACCGAGCTGATCATCACACCGCAACGCGGTGTCCGCGCCGTCGACGGCCTCCTGACCGGCTTCCACGAGCCGGAAGCCTCACACCTGCTGATGCTGACCGCGATCGCCGGGCCACGCCTGATCCGCGCCAGCTACGACGCGGCGCTGGCAGCGCGGTACCTGTGGCACGAGTTCGGGGATGTGAACCTGCTGCTGCGGCGCTGAGGCGCTGAGGCGCGCAGGAACCGAGCGCGTCATTGCGGCATCACCGGAGGGGAGCGAGCCCGGCATCCACAGGGGTGCCGGGTTCGCTGTGACCGGGACCAGTCGTCCGAGCAGGGGTGAGCTGTAGCTCAGAGCGCTGATCTATGGCTTAGGGCGCCACGCGCGTCTAACCTCAGAGTTATGACACTGGGGGAGGATCTCCTACTGCTCGCCATCCATCCGCGCAGCGGCAGGATCCGGAACGTCGAGCGCATGTCGCCCGCGCTGCGCGCCGTGGAACTGCTGGAGCTGAGCCTGGCCGGGCGAGTGGCGGTGGAGGAGGGCCGGATCGCGACCAAGGACGCCTCGCCGGTCGGCCATCGATTGGTGGACCACGCCTTGCACTCGCTGAGCTCCGAGGCGAAGCCGCCGAAGGTCGAGGAGTGGCTGCGGGGGCAGCGCGCGTCGGGTGAGTCCGAAGCGGCGCTGGGCCAGTACGTCGCGCTGCTGGGACGTCAGCAGGTGATCCGGGTCGAGCGCCGCGCACAGGGCCTGGCCAGATACACGCACATCACGGTGCGCGATCAAGAACGGGTGTCCTCGGCGCGCGCCCGGATCGATCGCGTGGCGCACGGCGAGGTGTCCGCGACCGCTGACGACCACGCGCTGGCCGGCATCGTCCACGCCTGCGGCCTGGGTCCCTGTCTGTACCGCGGGCCGCATCGGCTGGTGGCGCGCAGGCGGCTGGCCCGGTTCGCCGTTCCCGAGGAAGTCACCGAGAGCATGCGCGCCGCGGCGACGGCTGCCGACGCCGAATTGGCGGCGGCTGTGGCCGAGGCGCTGTCCAGCGGCATCGCGAAGATGACCAAAGAACTGACGACGGTTCTACGCCTGGAGTACCGGCTCGACACGTACAGCTCGCACGGCTCCGGCGGAGGCCACCACCATCACACGCCGACCGACTTCGGCTCGCATTCCGGCCACCACGCGGGTTCGGGCGGCTTCGGCGGCGGCGGCCATCACGGTTGACGCGCCCGCCGGAGCGCGCGGGCTCGACTCCTGGGCCTGCTCACCGGCGTAGTCGCCATCCCGGCTCAGTCTTCCGCCGACAACCCCGCCACGAACGCGACGATCTGCGGCCGCAGTTCCGGCAGCGACTTGATCTCCCCGGCGTTGATCTGCTCGGTCACCAGGCCGCTGACGGCTCCGGTGACGGCGCGCGCCACGAACAGCGGGTCCAGGCCGCCGCGCCAGGGGCGGCCGATGGTGACGGCTTCGGCCAGGATCGCGGCGAAGGCTTCGGCGCGGGCCAGGCGGCGGGAGACGGCGGGGTAGCCGGCGGCGTAGATCTCGATCATGAAGATGCGGGCCAGGGTCGGGTTGGCGGCCAGGGCTCCCAGGTAGGCCTCGATGATGCGGTCCAGGCGTTGCAGCGCCGGGTCCTTCGGGGAGCCGAGGGAGTGCTCGATGAGCAGGGCGAAGCGGTCCGCCGAGCGGTCGAAGGCGGCCAGGAAGCAGTCCTGCTTGTCGGTGAAGTGCTCGTAGAACGTCTGGCGGGAGATGCGGGCCCGCGACAGCACCGCGCCGACCGTCGCCGCGGCGTACCCGCGCTCGGCCACGACCTCCAGCATCCCGTTCAGGAGCCGCGTGCGTTGCGCCGCGCTGACCTCCTCGCGGCTCAGGCCGTGGTTGCCGCGCGGCAACGGTGCGGGCAGGGTGTCGGGATCCACGGCAGGAATCTACGCCACCGGGAACCTTGCCGGGATCTCACGGGGACCCCACCCCGCCCGCCGATTTGACGCCGGGCTCTGCGATCCGCTCAATGGACCTCCATGGTCACCCTCGACATCGGAACGGCGCGCATGGTGTTAGCCGCGCAGCCGTTCAGCGTTTTGCTCGGGGCCCGGCTGGAGGTCTTCGAAAAGGGGCGCGCGATCCTAGCGGTCCCCATGCGCGAAAACCTCAAGCAGCAGAACGGGTTCCTGCACGGCGGAGTCCTCGCCTACGCGGCGGACAACGCCATCACCTTCGCGGCCGGCTCGACGCTCGGCCCGGAGGTACTCACCAGCGGAGTCACCATCAGCTATGTGCGGCCGGCGTCCGGGGTGACGCTGCGGGCCGAGGCTGAGGTCACCTACACCGGACGACGCCAGGCCGTGTGCCGGTGCGACCTGTACGCCGTGGCGGAGGACGGCGCACGGGTCCTCAGCGCGGTGGCCCAGGGTTCGGTGCTCTGTGTGTCCTGACGGTGAATCAGTTCCCTGACCAGGTGCGGCCCGCCGGAGCGAAGATCGTCCGGCGGGCTCGCTGGCAAATTGGGAAGCAACCTTTTGCGCTCTCGCGACGTTTTATATGTGAGTGAAACCTGCGACGCGCAGCGTCTCCTTAACGGGTGGTGGTGGGCGACGGGTGGGCGGGTATTCAGTTATTGGGCCGCAGGGTCCAGATGATGGTCATCTCGCCGGTGACGGCTGCGTCGTTGTCGCGCTGGATGGCGACGTGGATGGGGAACTCGGGGCGGGTGCCGCCCTTGAGCTCGGCCAGGATGTCGTCGACCGGTCGCCCGAGCGTGGCGGTGGCCGTGATGTCGCCGCGCGCGACCTTCTTGAAGTCGATGGTGGCGGTGGTGGGCAGGGGAGTGGCTTCAGCCATGAGGTGGCCGAACGCGGCGGCGACGATCGCGCCGGAGGCGGATTCCGCCAGCGTGAACATCGCGCCGGCGTGGGGTCCGCCGATGTGGTTCCGATACGGCGCCTGGTCGCGGAACTTCAGCACGGCGCGCTCCGGCGCGACCTCGACGTACTCCAGGGCCAGCGTGCCGACCATGGGGACGGCGGCGGTCAGGAAGGCGCCGACGTCGAAAGGCTCTTGCTCTGCTGCGGTCATGCCATGATCCTACTGGTCGGTAACATCCTCGGCCACCGGCAGCGCCGCGGTCCACTTCTGCTCGATCCGGCCGAACTTCCACACCGCCACGGCGGCCAGCCACACCAGCAGGAACATGCCCACGATGGCGAACCCGATGCTGTTCAGGTCGACGTTGGCGATCCAGTTCCAGAAGCCGCCGGTCAGGTTCAGCTTGTCCTGCAGGATGCTCAGCAGCTCGATGGTGCCGATGATCAGCGCCACGGCCACCGACAGGCCGGTGATCGTGATGTTGTAGAACACCTTGCGCACCGGCTTGGAGAAGGCCCAGCCGTAGGCGAAGTTCATGAACGAGCCGTCGATGGTGTCCAGCAGCGACATGCCCGCGGCGAACAGGACCGGCAGGCACATCACCGCGTACCAGGGCAGCCCCGAGGCCACCGACGTGCCGGCCAGCACCAGCAGCCCGACCTCGGTGACGGTGTCGAAGCCCAGCCCGAACAGCACGCCGACCGGGTAGATCTGCCAGGGCTTGGTCACCGCCTTCATGGCCCGGCCCAGGAACCGGTTCATCAGGCCGCGGTTGTTCAGGTGCTCCTCGAGCGTGGCCTCGTCGAACTCCCCGCGCCGCATCTGCCGGAACACCTTCAGGATCCCGACCAGCACCACCAGGTTGATGATCGCGATCAGGTACAGGAACGTGCCGGAGACCGTGGTCCCGATCAGGCCGCCGAAGCTGTGCAGCCCGGACTTGTCATCGCTCAGCTCGACTCCCAGGCCCTTCAGCCCGAGGCCCAGCAGCAGGGTCAGGACGACCACGATCGTGGAGTGCCCCAGGGAGAACCAGAAGCCGACCGACAGCGGGCGCTTGCCCTCGGCCATCAGCTTGCGGGTGGTGTTGTCGATCGCCGCGATGTGGTCGGCGTCGAAGGCGTGCCGCATGCCCAGGGTGTAGGCGGTCAGACCGGTGCCGAAGCCGAACAGGCCGCCCTGCAGCTGGTAGTGGCCCGGGACGACCAGCGCGGCCAGGATGCCCCAGCCGACCACGTGCAGCAGCGCGATGAAGCCGAACATGCCCCCGACCCGTCCCCACTCGGCGGGGGTCAGGCTCGCCCGGATGCGGGCCAGCCGGGATCCGGCCGGCGCGGCCGTCGTGGCCGGGCCCGCGCTGTCGGTGCCTGCTGTGGTCGCGGTCATGGCGCTGGACGCCCCCTACTGCTCGCTGACAGGCCGCCGCCGGGCTCGGCGGCGGGGGAGGACGGCGGCCCGCCCCAGACGCGATTATTTTGCAGTTGCGAAGAGTTCGCAACTACTCGATCCGTCGGCGGGAGGACGCGGACCGTGATGAGAGGTGGATCACGACCGGTTCCTCCGTATATTTTCAGTTTCTTCAGATCACGATGGTCTGATGTGTTGACGTCCGAAGACAATGACTGCAAAGGGTCTGCCGAGTCGGCAGGGGCCCGGATGAGGAGCCGTTCCCCATGGCCCTGCGTGTGATCGACTACCCGCGCCGCGGGAAGGCCGGGCTGCGGCACTGGCTGCCGTCCTGGCGGCTGGTCGCCAGCACGCTGATCGCGTTCGTGCTGCTGGTGACCGGCGGGGCGTGGGCGGTCTACGCGTCGATCTCCATCCCGCCGATCAACGAGACGGTGACCCAGCAGCACCTGACCGTGGTCGACGACAAGGGCGTGGTGCTGGGCCGGCGCGGTCCGGAGATCCGCCAGGACGTGCCGCTGGCGCAGGTCCCGGTCCCGGTGCAGAACGCCTTCCTGTCCGCCGAGGACCGCAACTTCTGGTCCGACGGCGCGATCTCGCTCACCGGCACGGCCCGTGCCCTGCTCAACGACCTTGGCGGCGGCTCCACGCAGGGTGGCTCCACGATCACGCAGCAGTACGTGAAGAACGCCTACCTCACCGACGAGCGCACCCTGTCGCGCAAGGTCAAGGAAGCGGTCATAGCCCTGAAGATCTCGGAGAAGCAGCCCAAGTCCGAGATCCTGCAGGGCTACCTCAACACCGTGTACTTCGGCCGCGGCGCCTCCGGCGTCCAGATGGGCGCCCGCGCCTGGTTCAGCAAGGACATCAACCAGCTCTCGGTCGCCGAGGGCGCCGTGATGGCCGCTCTGGTGAACGCCCCCTCGTACTACGAGCTGGCGCCCAAGGACCCCTCGATCATGGCCAAGCTCCAGGCACGCTGGAACTACGTGCTCGACGGCCTGGTCACCATGGGCAAGCTGACCCCCGCCGACCGCGCCGCGCAGCAGTTCCCGGCGCTGGCGCCCTGGCCGCGGCCCAGCAGCGAGACCGACAACCAGGACGAGTACCTGATCGAGGAAGCGATCGGCGAGGCCGAGCAGAAGACCGGGCTCAGCCGCGAGCAGCTGGAGACCGGCGGCTACACGATCTACACCACCTTCGACGCCAAGATGCAGGACGCGGCGGCCGCCGCGGTGAAGGCACAGATCACCAGCCAGCTCAACGCGAGCAAGCGGCCCGTCGACGCTGACGTGCACACCGCGATCTCGACGGTCGTCCCCGGAGACGGCGCGGTCCGCGTCCTGTACGGCGGCGACGACTACTCCAAGGAGGCCTTCAACGCCTCCTGGCAGGGCACGCTGTCCCCGGGCTCGTCGTTCAAGACCTTCGCGCTGGCCGCGTACCTGCAGAACGGCGGCACGGTCAGCGACACCTTCGACGGCACCTCGCCCTTCCACCTCCCGAACAGCAACACGGTGATCCCGAACGAGGGCGGGACGAGCTACGGCGACGTCTCGGTGCAGTACGCGCTGAACCAGTCGATCAACACCGTGTTCGTCGAGATGGGACAGAAGATCGGGATGACCAAGGTCGCCGACGCCGCGCGCGCCGCCGGCATCCCGGTGACCGCGCAGCAGCAGTCGCTGCCGGCGCTGCCGCTGGGCGTGGTGTCCACCAACCCCGAGCAGATGGCCGCCGCCTACGGCACGTTCGCCGCGCACGGCTCGCAGGTCGACCCGTACACGGTCGCCAGCGTGCAGCAGGGCGGCAAGACCATCTACGCGCACCAGAGCCTGGCCAAGCAGGCCTTCACCCCCCAGGTCGCCGACCAGGTGACCCAGGCGCTGCAGAACGTGGTGACCAACGGCTCCGGCGGCGGCGCGCAGCTGGCCGACGGCCGTGACGTGGCCGGCAAGACCGGCACCACCGACCTGCCCGGCGACGGCTCGAAGCTGGGCTCGGTCTGGTTCGTCGGCTACACCCCGACGCTGTCCACGGCGGTCGCGGTCTGGGGACAGACCGACGGCGGGGCGCTGACCCCGATCAACGGCATGGCCGGCAAGGACACCGTCGGCGGCGGCGCTGTCGCCGCGCCGCTGTGGGCCGCGTACATGGACAAGGCGGTGGAGGGCACGACCGCGCAGAAGTTCACCTTCACCGCGCAGAACAACCAGGCGGCGCCGATGAACCCGCTGAGCCCGTCGGGCTCGACCACCGGGACCACCGGCGCGACCCCGGGCAAGTCCTCGACCGGGCTGCCCTCGCCGCCGTCGCCGACCGGCACCTACCAGCCGCCGTCGCCGACGACCACCACGAGCAGCAGCGGCGGGAAGTCCACGACGACCACGTCCGGGGGCGGGTCGACGTCGTCGAAGTCGCAGCCGCCGTCCTCGACGCGGTCGCGGCCGACGAAGCCGAAGCCGAGCTCGACGAGTTCCACCGGGCAGACCGGCGGTCCGCTGCCGCAGTCGAGCGGCGGGTGAGGGTGAGGGCGGTCGCGGCGTGACGAAGGGCCCGTGTGATGCGGGCCCTTCGGTGTTTTTGGGTTGCGGCGTTTGCGGCGCTGCCTTAGTTCGCCGGTGCGGACGACTTCCCCGTGCCCGCGGTCTTCGTTTCCTTCGCTTCCTTCGCTTCCTTCGCTTCCTTCGTCTCCGTGGGCTCCGCCGCTCTCTTCGCCTTCTCCTCCTGCATCCGCTCCATCTCGGCCAGCACGTTCTTGCGCTGGCGCTTGCTCAGCCGGTCGATGTAGAGCCGGCCCTCGAGGTGGTCGAACTCGTGCTGGAGGCAGCGGGCGAAGTAGCCGGTGCCCTCCACGGTGATCGGCTCGCCGTGCAGGTCCACGCCGGTCACCCGCGCGTAGTCCGGGCGCGCCAGCTCATGGTGCGGCCCGGGCACCGACAGGCAGCCCTCGGCGGAGTCGTCGAGCTGGCGCCGGTCGGGCGGCTGCTCGGCCAGGACCGGGTTCACGACGTGGCCGACGTGCTCGACGCCGTCGTCGTCCTGGCAGTCGTAGACGAACACCCGCAGCGGCACGCCGATCTGGTTGGCGGCCAGCCCCACGCCCTCGGCGGCGTACATCGAGGCGAACATGTCGGCCACGAGCCCGGCCAGCCGGTCGTCGAACTCCTCCACCGGGGCGCACGGGCGGTGCAGCACCGGGTCGCCGACGATCGTGATGGGCCTGGCGGTGCCGGAGTCGGAGTCACTCATGGCGTTGATCTTACCGGCCGACTACCCCTCGGGGGTATACTTGGAGCCGCGACGACGACGGATGGGGAAACGCGCCATGCACGGGTACACCGACCGCAAGGACGACTACACCAAGCGGCTGCGCCGCATCGAGGGCCAGGTCCGCGGCCTGCAGCGGATGGTCGACGAGGACAAGTACTGCATAGACATCCTCACGCAGATCTCCGCGGTCACCAAGGCGCTGCAGTCAGTCGCGCTCGGACTGCTGGAGGAGCACGTCGCGCACTGCGTCGCCGACGCCCTGGCGGTCGGCGGACCGGAGGCGGACGCCAAGGTCAAGGAGGCGAACGAGGCGATCGCCCGACTGGTGCGCTCCTGAGACCTCGGCGATGGCCTGCCCCGCAGGCGCATCCGGCGGCGTCTTTCAGCGGAGTTCCCCAAGCGCAGCACCCCCTCCCTGCGGCAGACTGGCGGTCATGACGGATCAGACCGCCGGCACCCCCATCGTCGTCAGCGTCCGCGGCGAGGCGAACGTCGAAGCGGACCCCGAACTGTGCGAATTCGCGGTCACAGTCACCGCCCGCGACAAAGACCGCCGCACCGCCCTGGAGCAGCTGACCCGCCGCAACAAGGATCTTCTCGACCAACTCAAAGCCGAATACGGCGAGGCCTTGGAGAAACTGGAAACCGGCCGCTTCTCGGTCTACCCGGAATGGCGCACCAAGCGCGACAAGCCCGGCCCATATCAGGGCTCAGTCCGCATCCGCATCGTGGTGAAGGACTTCACCATCCTCGGCGAAATGGTCACCAGAATCGCCGACGCCGAAGGCCGCACCATCGACGGCCCCTTCTGGAGCCTCCGCCGCGACTCCCCCGTCTACCGCACCGCCCGCACCGAAGCCGTCACCGAAGCCATCCGCCGAGCCCGCGAATACACCGCCGCCCTCGGCTCCCACCTCACCACCCTCCTCGAACTCGCCGACACCGGCCTGTCCACCGGCGCCACCCCAGCCCCCCACACCCGCATGATGTACACCATGTCAGGCGCAGCCCCCGGCGCCATGCCCGACGAAGGCCCGCCCGCCCTCGATCTGGAACCGACACGCCAGACCGTGTACGCGGCGGTCGAAGCCCGATTCTCGGCAACGCAGCCCGCGGAGTTGTAGGCGCGGCGTTTCTGGCGCGCGCTGTTGCCGACGAGGCGACGTCGGCGTGGCGACCTCGGTGGGATGACGTCGGCGTGGCGACCTCGGTGAGGCGACGTCGGCGAGGCGACCCCGGTGAGGCGACCCCGGTGAGGGCTGGTCCGATCGGGCGGTCTTTGTCCGCGGGGCCTTCTTTCGGCGGTTGACCATTCGGGACAATACATACGAGGGTGGGTGTCCCCCGGAATGGGGCGGGGTGTGAAGTGGGGGCTGACGGGGCGTCTCGGCTCGCCGGAATGTTCGTTCTTCGACGCGCGTTGTGGGCGGCATGCGTATCGAGATGTGGGCTGACGTCGCCAATCCGTGGACGTTCGTCGCGGCTGAGCGGCTGCGGGTGGCGTTGGCGGTGGCTGATGTCGCTGCCGAGGTGGTGTGGCGTCCGCTGCTGACTGATGCCGCCGATCCTGATGCGCCGCGTGATGCTCTTCGGCTGCTGCTGCTTGCCGAGGAGCGCGGTGGTGCGGAGCTGCAGGGGCGGGTCGCCGCCGAGTTGCTGGCCTCGCATGACGTGCGGGACGCGGGCGAGCTCGCCGCGATCGCCGACCGCGCGGGCTTCCCGGAGGGTGGCGCGCTGCTGGCTTCCGAGGACTCTGCCGATGCGGGCCGCGCGCGTCTCCGCGAACTCCTGCTGATCGGGAAGGCGCGTGGCATCAGCGTCTCGCCGACTCTCGCGATCGGCGACAGGCTGCTGGAGTTCGCGATGTCTCCGGCGACCATCGGAGAGTTCCTCGTCGAGCCCGCCGATGGCGCGCGCGGTCTCCCGGCCGAGGTCCAGCGGCTGCGCTGGGTCGAGGAGTTGATGGCGCTGTCGGATCCGCTCGGCGCGCTCGTGGTGCTGGAGCCGTTGCTCGCCGAGCATGGTCAGGACCCGAACATCCGCCGTGTTGCCGCTTCGGCGTACTTCGCCTCGGCGCAGTTGGGGCGTGCGCGGCAGGTGCTGGAGGCGACGCTCGCCGACTACGCCGCCGATTCCTACGCCCGGCTGATGCTCGGTCGGACGCTGGAGCGCCAAGGGCGTGGCGCCGAGGCCGAGAAGCATCTTCGGATGGCTGCGGCGATGACGCCGGAGTACGCATAACGCATTGCCCGCGCCGCGAGAGCTCCGGCCCGTCACCGCGAGAGCTCGGATCCGCCGCTGCGAGCGCTCCGGTCCCTCAACCGTCGCCCGCGCGGCCCACCCCCCCCCGCGCCGCCCCCCGCGCCGCCCCGCGCGCCCGCCCGCGCGCCGCACCCCCCGCCGGCGTTTCCCCTAACCACCGCGTTTTCCGGCAGCGGCCACCGATGGCCTATGGCGGAACCCTCCAGAGCCGACACGAAGGGCTTTGGTGCTTCCGTGACCGGGGCGGCCGTTGTCAGCACGCGAGGATCGGTAGGGAACAACCGTCCCGCGAGCAGACAAAGGAGCGTCGCGTGCCTGGTTCCCGGATCGCAGCCCTCGGCCACAGCCAGCCGGATCGTATTGTCACCAACGCCGATCTGGCGGAGATGGTCGACACGAGTGACGAATGGATCACCTCGCGGGTGGGGGTGCGCACCCGCCGGATCGCCGAGGCCGGGCAGACGGTCGACGAGTTCGCTGCCGCGGCTGCCGCGAAGGCGCTGGCCGGTGCCGGGGTCGGGGTGCGGGACGTGGACATGGTCCTGGTCGCCACCAGTACCGCCGGCGCGGCCAGTCCGAACACCGCGGCGCGGGTCGCCGCGCGGCTGGGCATGGCGAGTCCGGCGACCATCGACGTGAACGTGGTCTGTTCCGGCTTCACCCATGCCCTGGCGCTGGCGGACCAGGCGATCCGCTGCGGCCAGGCGCGCAACGCGGTGGTCGTCGGCGCCGACTTCATGAGCAACGTCACCGACTGGACCGACCGCAGCACCTGCGTCCTGGTCGGCGACGGCGCGGGCGCCGCGGTGGTCACCGCCGCCGAGGAGCCCGGCATCAGCCCCGTGCTGTGGGGTTCGGTCCCCGAGCGCAGCCGCGCGGTGGTGATCGAGGGCACCCCCAACCGCTTCTCCCAGGAGGGCCAAACCGTCTTCCGCTGGACCACTACCGAGCTCCCGGCCCTGGCCCGCCAGGTCTGCGAGCGCGCCGGAATCCTCCCCGAGGACCTGGCCGGCGTGGTCTTCCACCAGGCGAACCTGCGCATCATCGAGCCCTTGGCGGCCAAGCTCGGCGCGGTGAACGCGGTCGTGGCCAAGGACGTCATCGAGTCCGGCAACACCTCCGCCGCCTCGATCCCCATCGCCCTGGCGAAGCTCGTCGAGCGCCGCGAGATCCCCGCCGGCTCGCCGGTGCTGCTGTTCGGCTTCGGCGGGAACCTGTCCTACGCCGGACAGGTGGTGACGAGCCCTTAAGCGGTGCGGCGCCCCACCCTCACAACCGCCGCCCGCCGAGCTCCGTCCCGTCCGGCATCGCCGTCAGCGCGGCGAGCCAGGGCACGAACGTTGCCTCCTCGAACGCCGACCAGTCCGGCGTGTCCAGCACCTGGGCCTCGCCGATGCGGCGGGCGAGGGTGGCGATGGCGTGGCCGGGTGGACGGCGCGCCGCGTCGTAACGCGCGGCGAGAGCCCCGAGGTCGGAGCGGTCGGCGGCGGTGCTCCAGAGGTCGAGCAGGGCGGCGGCGTCCTGCATCGCCTTCACGCTGCCGGCGCCGGCGTGGGGACGGCTGACCGCGCCCGCGTCGCCGAGCAGCAGCATGCGGTGCTTGGCGTACGCGGGGACTTCGAAGTCGTAGATGGGCTGGATGAACACGTCCTCGCGCGCGGTCTTACGGATCGCCTCCGCCCACAGCGGCGGCAGCTCGCGTGACAGGAGCGCGTCCATGAAGTCCAGCAAGGCGTCCGAGACCGCGCCCGGCGGAATGCTCGTCGCCGTCCGCAGATCCCCGGTGACCTCGGGCGGGACCGTCGCGTACAGCACCCAATTGAAGTGCACGCGACCGTCGTCGGCGGGGATCGGATACGCGACCAGGTGGCCGTGCGGGAAGCCGACCGTGAAGAAGGCGCCGTGCGGCAGCCCTTCGATCTGCGCGAAGTCCGACAACCCGCGCCAGCACAAGTAGCCCGCGTAGTCCGGCACTACGCCCGGGAACATCGCCTCGCGCACCACCGAGCGGTAGCCGTCGGCGCCGAGCAGCAGGTCGAAGTGCTCGACGCCGCCGTCGGTCAGAGTCACCGACGCTCCGGACTCGGTCGGCGTCACCGACATCACGCGCGCGTCGCCCCGATACTCGACCCGGGACGGCAGCCGTCCCCGCAGCGACCGGTACAGATGTCCCCAGTTGTAGCCGTCGAACGGGAACGGCTGCCGCAAGATCATCTTCCCGAGCCCGGACGTGCCGCCGCCATCGCTGTTGCCACGACCACCAGAACCGCCCCCCTTGCGACGGTCACCAGAACCCCCGTCCCAGACGTACCACTCCCGCGCGTCATTGGCCGTGGCAGGCAGCGAAGCATCCAAGAACCCTGCCGCAGCCAACTCCCCGAACCGCTCATGCTGAATCCCGATCCCCGCCCCGCGATCCCGCAGCGCCCCGGCCGACCGCTCGAACACCACGACCGCCGCCTCCGGCACCGCCCGCGCGGCGGCCAGCGCCCCCGCGCACCCCGCGATACTCCCGCCGACCACGCCGATCCTCATCGCGCGCACCACCGCAGAACCCCCATGCCCCCGTAGCCACCCACCGCCGCACCACTGCACCGCCGCACCGCCGTGTCTCAGCGGGCTGTCAATCAGGCAGCGTAGCCAATTCCTCGATCTCCACGTTCGCCAAAGCCGTCCCGTCGACCTGCACCCGCCGCAGGTACCACTTCTGGATCGGCGCGTGCGTCGAGGACGCCAGCTGCCACGCCCCCCGCGGGCTGTCGATCCGCCCCAGCGCCCCGATCGCGGCGTTGATCGACGCGGCGTCGGCCTTCGGCCCGGCCTGGGCGACCGCCTGGTCCAGCAGCGCCGCGGCGTCGTAGCCGGTCAGCGAGTAGACGCTGGGTTCGCGTCCGTCGTGGCCGGCGGCCCACGCCGAGACGAAGGCGCGGTTGGCGGCGGTGTCGACGTCGGGGGAGTAGTCCAGCACCGACGTGATGTTCGTGGCCGCCGCGCCCTCCTGCTGGAGCAGCGGGCCGTCGGTGACGAGCCCGACCGCGTACAACGGGATGTTCTTGACCACCGAGCGCGCGTACTGCTGCACGAAGCGCACCGCCTCGTCGCCGGTGAAGGCGCAGTACACCGCCTTCGCTCCGGAGGCCTTGATCGCCTGGAGATACGGCGCGAAGTCAGTGGTCGCGTTCGCCGGGCCGAAGGACGCAGCCGGGGTGAACGTCGGCAGGTTCTCGGGGTTGGCGAGCCTGCCGCCGAGCGCGTAGTAGGCGTCGGTGAAGCCGCGGACCTGCTCCCAGTCGCCGGGGTAGTTGCCGCCGATCGCGTAGACCGGGGACTTGACGTGGTTGTAGATGAACGGCGCGAGCGCCGCGCCGGGCTCGGTGGACAGGAACGCCACGTTCCACACGTAGCTGATGTCCGTCACGTCCGGCCGCGCCACCACGCCGACCAGCGGCACGTGCGCGGCGTCGGCCAGCGGCGCCGCGCTCTCGTAGCCCGCGTAGTCGATCGGGCCGACGACCGCCTGCACGCCGTGCGCCAGCAGGTCCTGCATCGTCGTCGCGGTGGCGGCCGGGGTCGGGCCCTCGTTGGAGATCGTCAGCTGCGCCGGGCGCCCGCCGAGCCGGCCGCCGTGCTGGCGGACGTAGAGCTGGAAGCCGTCGCGGGCGTCGGCGCCGGCCGAGCCGTTGGCGCCGGAGAGGTCCAGCAGCAGCCCCACCGGCAGCGGCGTCCCGCCGGCCGGACGCGCGGCGGGGTCGCTGTAGCGGTAGTAGCCGCCGCCGAACGCGCAGCCCGAGGCGGCGGCCGTGGCGGCGGCCAGCGCCAGCGCCGCGAAGGCCCGCCGGCGGTGCGGCGGGCGGCGGCGGCAGTCCGTACCCCGCCGGGCTCCGTCCCGGGCCGCGGCCATCAGTTCATCCGGTCGTCGGACGGCAGGTCCTCGCGCATCCGCTGCTGGGTGATCGCGTGCTCCAGCAGCGTGACCAGGACTCCCTTGGCCGAGTCGCGCCGCCGGGCGTCGCAGATCAGCAGCGGCGTGTCGTCCTCCAGGGCGAGCGCCTGGCGCAGCTCTTCGTGCCCGTACACCTGCGCGCCGTCGAACTGGTTCACGGCTATGACGTGCGGGATGTGGCGGTCCTCGAAGAAGTCGATGACCGCGAAGGCGTCACCGAGCCGACGCACATCGGCCAGCACCACCGCGCCGAGGGCGCCTCGGGAGAGCTCCTCCCAGAAGAACCAGAACCGCTCCTGTCCGGGTGTGCCGAACAGGTACAGGATCAGGTCCTCGGCGATGGTGATGCGGCCGAAGTCCATCGCCACGGTGGTGTTGCGCTTGGCCGGGATCAGGTGGACGTCGTCCAGCCCGACCCCGGCCTGCGTCATCTCCGCCTCGGTGGTCAGCGGCTGGATCTCGGAGACCGCGCCGACCAGCGTGGTCTTCCCGACGCCGAAGCCGCCGGCCACGACGATCTTCGCGGCGATCGTGGGAGCCGCCATCAGCGGGCCCCCGGCAGGTTGCTCTCGGAGAGCATGCGGGCCCTGGCGGTCGGCGTCAGGGAGTCCCCGACCTGGTTGATCAGCTCGGCCATGGCATAGGTGACCTGGCCGATGTCGCACTCGCGCTCGGCGTAGACCAGCAGCGAGGCGCCGTCGCTGACCGCCATGGAGAACAGGAAGCCGTCCCCGAGCTCGGTCAGGTTGCTGCGCACCGGCTCGGACTCCAGCAGCCGCGCGGCTCCGGCCAGCAGGCTCACCAGGCCGGCGGCCACCGCCGCGAGCTGCTCTCCCTGTTCCTCGCCCAGGTCCCGGGAGGTGGCCACGACGATGCCGTCGGCCGAGACCGCCAGCGCGTGCCGGACCCCGGGGGTCCCGTGGGCGAAGTCGTTGAGCAGCCAGTCGAGGCTGCCGTGGAGATCGGGTGCAGGTTCGTTCATGGGGCGGTTCCCGTGGGTTGAGGACGGTGTGAGGGGTCGAGCGTCACTGCTGTTTCGGCCCGCTGCGGCCGGAGAGCCCGCGCGCGTAGGCGGCCATGGTGGCCGCCACATGCTCGGGATCCCGGTCGATGCGGGGCCTCTTGACGGCGGGCCCGGGGTGGCTGCCGGGCTCGTCGGTTGGTGCGGAGGTCGCTGCGGAGGTCGGTGCGGAGGTTGGTGCGGCTTCTGGGGACGCGGGCTTGGCGGGCGGCGCCGGGTTCCGCCGCACCTTCGCAGGCAACTGAGCCTTCGGCCGGCGGACCGGCAGACCGTTGACGGTCGTGCCCTCGGCAGGGGACGGCGCTTCGGCCGGTACCGGAGCCGAAGCCGGACCCGAAGTGGGAACTGACACCGAAATCTGCGCCGCCGCGAAAGCGGTTCCCTGGGCGCCGACGCCCACCGGCTCGTCGCTGTCGGGGAAAGGAAGCTCGGGCCAATCAGCGTCCTTATCGGCGGAGCCGGCGCCGTTGACCTCTGGCAGCACGCTCGACGCCATACGCGCGGAACCGTTCGCCGCGCCAGCACCCGCACCAAGACCCGCGACCCCGTCGGCCGCGATCACCCCGAGCGGCAGCCCGACCTCGGCGACCGTGCCGCCTCCGGGCCGGGCCCGCAGCCGGACCTCGATCCCGTACCAGGCGGCCAGGTGCGCGACCACGGTCAGGCCCATCGCCCGCACCGTGTCGCTGTCGACCTGCCGCGGCGCGGCCAGCTGGGTGTTCAGCTCCGCGCGCCGGGCCGGGGTCATGCCCAGACCGCGGTCGGCGATCTGGACGACCACCCGGTCGGTCATCCGGTGCCCCTCGACCGTCACCCGGCTGTCCGGCGCGGAGAAGGAGGTGGCGTTGTCCAGCAGCTCAGCACACAGATGCACCAGGTGGTCCACGGCGTGCGGCGCGACGAGGATCGCCGGGTCCACGGACTCCAGATCCACCCGCGTGTACCGCTCGACCCGGCCGAGCGCGGCGCGGACCACGTCCAGCAGCGTCACCGCGCGCTCGCGCACCCGCGCCGAGCCCTCGCCGCCGAGCACCAGCAGGCTCTCGTTGTTCCGCGCCATCCGCGCGGCCAGGTGGTCCAGCACGAACAGCCGGGCCAGCCGGTCCGGGTCCTGCTCGGAGCGCTCGGCGCGGTCCAGCTCGCTGGTCAGCGCGCCGGTAAGGCGCTCGCCGCGGCGAGCGAGGGCGACGAAGGTGGCGCCCACGCCGGCGCGCAGGAGCACCTGCTCGGCAGCGGTGCGCAGGGCTTCGCGGTGCACCGAGTTGAAGGCGCGGGCGACCGCGGCCAGCTCGTCCTTGGGGTCATCGGCGTTCAGCGCGTCGCCTCGTCCGGCGCCCAGCGGCAGCGCGTCGCCGGCCTGCTCGGCGAACTCCTCGGGGGTGCGGCCGGTGAGGGAGTCGGTGGTCCGCAGCTCCTCGACGGCGGCCGGCAGCCCTTCGGTGGCCACGGCGTGCGCGGCGTCCCGCAACTGTCGCAGGCCTCTGATCATCGGCCGCCCGAGCCGCAGGCTGATCATGATCACCAGCAGCGCGGTCCCGGCGACCGCGGCGGCCTCGATCTCGGCGATCCGCTCGGACCGGTCGCGCAGCTGCGCCACCGCCGCCATGGTCGCCAGGTCCATGTCCTCGCGGACGTCGTCCAGCGCCGCGCGCCGGGCGCTCATCGTCTGGACCCACTGGTCCTTGTCCAGGGCCAGCAGATCGCCCGGGCCCAGCCGGGATATCTGGTCCTCGTACTGCTCGGCGGTCAGGATGTCCGAGCTGGTCATCGCCTGGTCCGGGCGCTCGTTCCAGCCCGCCGGGGCGGCGCTGTCGAAGGCTTCCATGGCGTCGTCGTAGGACTGCCGGTCGTGGCTGATCGCGGCGACCGCGGCCGGCGTCAGCGGGAGCCCGACGGCCGAGCGCAGGACGTTCGACTCCTCCTGCCCGGTCGCCTCAGAGGCCTGATACAACAGGTCCGCGGCCTGGAGCCGGGCGGCGATGGGCTGGGAGGCCGCGCCGTCGCCGATCACCGAGACGCGCAGCTGGTCCAGGTCGGCGATCGCGATGCGGTACTGGAACACCACCGAGGACAGCGCCGGCGCGGAATTCGCCTTGATCTGCGCGCGCAGCGACGTCAGCTGCGCCAGGTCCTGGTCGATGCGGGCCAGCAGGCTGCGGGTGGCCGGGGTGGCGTGCCGCATGGATGTCAGCTGTTTGCGATAGTCCGCCAGGGCGGCGTCGGTCGCGGCGATCCGGGTGGCGACGTCCGGCGTCGTCGGGGACTGATGCGAGGTGAGCAGCAGCGCCATCGCGGTGCGCTCGTCCTGTAAGCGGGACAACAGTTTCCCGGCCGCGTCCGAGGTGTGCATCATCGACCACAGCTGCTCGCTGCGCCATGCCTCGCCGGCGGAGGCGGTCAGCGCCACGGCCCCGAAGCCGGACACCGCGGCGAGCGGGACGGCGACCAGGACGCCGAGCCTGCGCGTGATCCTCAAAACGGCCCCTCGCGACGAGGCTGACAGGTTATGGGCGGACAGTGTGCAACGCGTGTGTTTGCAGCAGGCGGTACCGGGGTGGGGGCGCGGGAGGGCGCGGGCGAGCAGAGTGGGCCTCATCCAACCGGGACTCGGGACCTTGAGTCAAGCCTCGAACAGCGTAGAAGGTTCCTCACCGGTGGTGACGGCGGTAAATTCAGTGGCTGGTCACACGGGCGCGGATTACCGTGGCGATCATGCGGCGCCTTCCCGAGTCCGACCCCGGCAGACCCGACACGCGCTCGGCGACCCGGTACTTGATCTGGCTCGTACGGATGCAGTGGACGTCGATGGCCTTAGGCGCGTTCTGGGGCGTGGTCTGGATGGTCAGCCAGGCGCTGATGCCCGCCGCGATCGGCAAGACCATCGACGCCGGCGTCACCGCGAAGGACACCGCGGAGCTGTGGCGGTGGTCCGCGGTGGTCTTCGCCCTGGGCTGCGTCACCGGTGTGGCCGGGACCCTGCGGCACCGCTGCGCGGTCACCAACTGGCTGACCGCCGCCTACCGCACCGTGCAGCTCACCGCGCGCCAGGCGACCGACCTCGGCGCCACGCTGCCCAGCCGTATCGCCACCGGCGACGTCGTGGCCATCGGCACCGCGGACACCTCCAGCATCGGCGGCACGATGGACGTCAGCGCGCGCTTCGCCGGCGCGGTGGTCTCCGTGATCCTGGTCTCGATCCTGCTGCTGAGCACCGAGGTGCGCATCGGGCTCACCGTGCTGATCGGCGTGCCGCTGATCATGGCGCTGGTCGGGCCGCTCCTCAAGCCGATGCACCGCCGCCAGGGCGAGGTGCGCACGCTGCAGGGCAAGCTCACCGGCCGCGCCAACGACATCGTCGCCGGGCTCCGGGTGCTGCGCGGCATCGGCGGCGAGCCGGAGTTCGCCGAGCGCTACCGGGAGCAGTCGCAGCAGCTGCGGTTCGCCGGGGTGCGGGTGGCGCGCGTGGAATCGGTGCTGGAGTCGGCGCAGGTGCTGCTACCGGGGCTGTTCGTGGTCGGCGTGACCTGGCTCGCCGCGCGGCTGGCGGTGTCGCACGACATCACCACCGGGCAGCTGGTCGCCTTCTACGGCTACGCCGCGTTCCTGGTGCTGCCGCTGCGGACCATCACCGAGGCCTGGGGCAGGGTGCTGCGGGCGCATGTCGCGGCGACGAAGGTTGTCAGGGTTCTGGCACTGAGCCACCCGCTCGCCGAAGCCTCCGGTTCCAAGGCTGACGCCGCCGACACCGCCGGTACCGGCGCGCTCGCCGACGAGCACTCCGGCCTGTCCCTGGCGCCCGGGTCGTTCACGGCGGTCGCCGCCGCCGACCCGGCCGAGGCGATCGAGCTGGCCGACCGGCTCGGCCGCTACCGGGCTGCCGACGGCGTCACGCTGGACGGCGTACCGCTGGAGTCGATGCCGCTGGTCCGGCTGCGGCAGCGGGTTCTGGTCGCGGACAACGAGGCGCGGCTGTTCGCCGGACGGCTGGCTGAGGAGCTGGCCAGGGTTGGTGCCCGCAGTGCCGGTGAACATGCCGCCGACGAAAGCGGTGTCACCGCAGCCCTGCACACAGCGGCGGCCGAGGACATCGTCGAGGCGCTGCCCGAGGGCCTGGACACCGCGGTCACCGAGCGCGGACGTTCCTTCTCCGGCGGGCAGCAGCAACGGCTCCGCCTGGCGCGCGCCCTGCTCGCCGACCCCGAAGTGCTGCTGCTCGTCGAGCCCACCAGCGCGGTCGACGCGCACACCGAGGCGCGCATCGCCGAGCGGTTGGCGCAGGCGCGCACCGGCCGCACCACCGTGGTGTTCACCACCAGCCCGCTGATGCTCGACCGCGCCGAGCGCGTGGTGTTCCTGGCCGGCGGCCGGGCCGCCGCCGAGGGCCGGCACCGCGAGCTGCTGGCGACCGTGCCCGCCTACCGGGCCACTGTGACCAGGGAAGAGGACTGACATGGCTGCGGCACCCGCGCCACCAGTGACCGCGACCACTGCCACGACGACGACCACGGCCACGACCCAGCCCGGCGGCCGCGAGGCCCTGCCGATCGCCACCTCTGCCGAGGTGCGCCAGTACGCCGCGCGGGTCGCCCGCATTCGCGGCCGCGACCTGGTCCTGACCGTCGGGCTGTTCGCCCTGGCCGCGGTCGCCGGGCTGTTCGGGCCGCGGCTGCTCGGCTCGCTGATCGACGGCGTGCAGAAGGGCACGACCGCAGGGCACGTGGACACCATCGTCGCCCTGATCGCGCTGTTCCTGATCGTGCAGACCGTGCTGACGCGCTACGCGAAGCTGGCCGCCGGCAAGTTCGGCGAGGGCGTGCTGGCCGAGCTGCGCGAGAACTTCGTGTCCCGGGTCCTGGAGCTGCCGCTGTCCGTGGTGGAGCGCGCCGGCAGCGGCGACCTGCTCTCGCGCTCCTCGCGGGACGTGGACATGCTGAGCATGGCCGCGCGCTACGCGGTGCCCACCACGCTGGTCGCCATCGTCACGGTCCTGCTCACCATCGGCGCCCTGGCGCTGGTGAGCCCGTGGGCGGTGCTGCCGCTGCTGGTCATCGTGCCGCCGATCGGGGTGGTGTTCCGCTGGTACATGAAGCGCGCGCCGGAGGGCTACCTGGCCGAGAGCGCGCGCTACGCCGATCTGACCGACAGCCTGGCCGAGACGGTCGACGGCGCGCGCACCGTGGAGGCGCTCGGCCTGCAACGGCACCGGATCGAGCGCACCGACGAGGAGATCCGCCGCCAGTTCGCCGCCGAGCGCTACACGCTGCGGCTGCGCTGCGTGTTCTTCCCGACCGCAGAGTCCTGCTACATCGTTCCGGTCGCGCTGACGCTGCTGTTCGGCGGCCTGGGCTACGTCCACGGCTCGTTCACCCTGGGCCAGGTCACCGCGGCCACGCTGTACATGCAGCAGATCATGGGCCCGATCGACGAGATGCTCGCCTGGGCTGACCAGCTGCAGGTCGGCGGCGCCTCGCTGGCGCGGCTGCTCGGCGTGGCCGGCGTCCCGGCCGACCGCCAGGCCTCCGGGGAGCAGCCCGAGGGCGAGGACCTGCGCGCCACCGACGTGCGCTACTCCTACATCCCCGGCCGCGAAGTCCTGCACGGCGTGGACCTGTCCCTGCGCGCCGGCGAGCGCCTGGCGATGGTCGGACCCTCCGGCGCGGGCAAGTCCACCCTCGGCCGCCTGCTCGCCGGCATCCACGGCCCGACCGTCGGCTCGGTCGCCGTCGGCGGCGTCCCGCTGGTCGAACTCCCGCTCGCGGACCTGCGCGGCCAGGTCGCGCTGGTGAATCAGGAGCACCACGTGTTCGCCGGCACGGTGCGCGAGAACGTGGTCCTCCCGCGCCCGGAGGCCACCGAGGAGCAGGTCCGCGAAGCCCTCGCCGCCGTCGATGCGCTGACCTGGGTAGAGGCCCTGCCCGAAGGCCTCCAGACCCCGATCGGCGCCAACGGCCAGACCCTGTCCCCGGCCCAAGCCCAGCAACTGGCCCTGGCCCGCCTGGTCCTGGCCGACCCGCACACCCTCGTGCTCGACGAGGCGACCTCGCTGATCGACCCCCGAGCCGCCCGCCACCTGGAACGCTCCCTGGCAGCGGTCCTCGAGGGCCGCACGGTGATCGCCATCGCGCACCGCCTGCACACCGCGCACGACGCGGACCGCGTGGCGGTGGTCGAGGACGGCGTGATCGCCGAACTGGGCAGCCACGAGGAGCTGGTCGAGACCGGCGGAGCTTACGCCGGACTCTGGGATTCCTGGCACGGACGCGGGGCGGCCGCGGAGCAGGTGTAGGGCGGGACTGAACGCCCTGCCGGTGGTCGGACAGGTGGGGCGCGAGATGAACACATGGCAGTGGTCGGCAGGCGCCGGCGCGGGACAGGTCGGCGATCAGCAGCCTGACTCGCGCTTGGTCGCGATCGGTAGCCTGACTCGCGCTTAATTGCAATCAGTGGCCTGGCTCGCGCTTGATCGCAATCAGTAGCCTGGCTCGCGCCTGATGGCGATCAGCTACGCGGTGCCGCCCATCGCAGCGGTGATCGCACCGCGGGTGAACTCCGCTCGTCCGAGGAAGTCGGTGCTGTCGGCGAACTGGTCGATGGCGCCGATCGTCGGCAGAGCCCGGATGTCCTGGTCGTCGACGCACTGCATCAGTGCCTCAGCGAAGCGATGCGCCCCGATGACCTGGAACGGTCGCTCGAAGTAGAGCCGGGCGCTCGGATCGAGCCGATCGGTCAGCTCCAGGCTGTTGTGCAGCGCCGCCACCCGCTCGTAGACCTGGACCAAAGCCCGCTCCCGCGCCTTCCAATCAGTCGCAGCGAGCGCGGCGATCATGTGCGGCATCAGCTCGGTCGCCGCACTCGTCCGCGCGAACGCCGACCCGAGCCACTTGCTGTACGGCGGATACCGCCGCTCCATCAGCAGCACCAAGCGCATGACGTCCCGGACCAGCCGTGCGCCGACCACCGCCGACCCCAGCTCGTCCCCGACCTCGCCGCAGCGCCCGACGAAGGCCTCCTCCTGGGCGAGGCGCTTCCATTGGCAGGCCAGGACGTAGCGCCACATGTCGTCCGGATACCACGCCAGCCGCTCGCGATCGGTGGTGAGCGGCCCGAGCCCGTCATGGAACACCGCGCCGGATGTCGCCTCGAGCAGCCGCTGCGTCGGCGTGGCCAGCCAGTCGGCGGTCGTCACACCGCGCGACGGCGTGAAGCCCAGACACCCGGCGAGCCAGCTGTCGACGTCCGCGATCTCGACCCGATGCCGCACCGGTCCGTCCGTGGTCTGCATGGAGCCGATGTGGCCGTCTCCTCCGGCGGCCTCGAAGTGCGTCGGGTAGCCGAGGAACGTCTTCGGGAGCTGATATGCGAAAGCTGACATCAGCCGCTCGCGATACCGCGTCACATCATCCGCCGCCAGGAACAGCTGGAGCCGCGGACCCCACTCGTGATCCGCCGAGCGCGCCGTGTCGAACCCGAGCACCTCCGACCCGCTGCCGAGCCGCGCGGCGGCGTGCGGGAGCCCCGGGACCTCCGCGTCGAGGATCGGGAGCACGGCCTCGTGGTAGAAGCGCCGTGACAGCTCCAGGCCGGGGAGGAATCGCGGAGTGGTCATGATCGAAGCCTGCCTCGGGCGACCGCTGTCGCGCGACCGGTTTTCGCTCCTGGTCTGGCCGGCTCTGTGGTCATCACTGAGGTCGCCTCTGAGGTCGCCTGTCAGGTCCGCGCGAACGTCCGCCGGTACGCCTGCGGCGACACGCCGACCGAAGCCCGCAGATGCTGCCGCATCGAGGTCGCCGTCCCGAATCCGGCCTGCTCCGCGACCCGGTCGATCGGCAGGTCGGTGGCCTCCAGCAGGTGTCGCGCCAGGTCCACGCGCTGTCCGGTGAGCCACTGGCCGGGGCTCTGGCCGGTCTCGGTGCGGAACTGGCGGGTGAAGGTCCTGATACTCATGCGCGCGTGCTCGGCCAGGTCCTGCAACGTCAGCGGCTCGTGCAGGCGCTCCAGCGCCCAGGCGCGCGCGGGTCCGGTGCCGGTGGCCGCCGGGGTCGGGACCGGGCGCTCGATGTACTGCGCCTGGCCGCCGTCGCGCGAGGGCGGGACCACGCAGGCGCGCGCCGCCGCGTTCGCCACCGCGCTGCCGTGGTCGGTGCGGATGATGTGCAGGCACAGGTCGATGGCGGCGGCGACGCCGGCGGAGGTCAGGACGTCGCCGTCATCGATGAACAGCACGTTCGGGTCCACTGACAGGGTCGGGAACAGCTCCTCCATCCGCTCGGCCTGGTGCCAGTGCGTGGTCACCTTGCGGCCCTCGAGCAGACCTGCGGCGGCGAAGACGTAGGCGCCGGTGCACAGCGCCACCTTCCGCGTCCCGGGACGGATGCGGGCCAGCGCGGCGGCCAGCTCCGGCGCCAAGGGGGCGCCGTCGGCGAGGTCGTCCACGATCGGGTAGGCCGGCGGCACGATCACCGTGTCCGCCTCGGCCAGCGCCTCGGCGCCGTGCTCGACGTACAGCGAGTAGTCCCCGGACGTCGTGACCGGTCCGGCGCTCACCCCGCAGGTCACCACGTCGTACAGCGGCTCCAGGTCCGGACCGGGCGCCGCGCCGAACAGGCGCGCCGGGATGCCCAGGTCGAACGGGATCACGCCGTCCAGGGCGAGGACCACGACGCGGTGGCGCGGGTGCCCGGCGTCGGCGGAGGAGCCGGTGTCGGTCCCTGTGCCGGTCCCGGCGCCGGTCCGAGGGATGAGGCAGGAGCGAGCCATCTGAGCCATGGCCCAATTCTTTCATATGTTGGCCATCGGGCCACTGTCGGCACCGGTACCCGATCCGCGACCGTGGAGTCATGACCGAACAGACCCTGCCTGCGACCATGCGAGCGATCGTCGCCACCGAAGCCGGCTCCGCCGACGTCCTCACCGAGACCCGCGTCCCCAAGCCCCAGCCCGGCGGGACGGAGGTGCTGGTCCGCGTCCACGCCGCCGCCATCAACCCGGCCGACTGGAAGACCCGCTCCTCCGGCGGTTGGACCGGCCGCAACGGCGCCACCGAGCAGGGCGTCATCCTCGGCTGGGACGTCTCCGGCGTGGTGGAGGCGGTCGGCCGCGGCGTGACCGTGCTCAAGCCCGGCGACGAGGTCTTCGGCATGCCCCTGTTCCCGCACTTCCCCGGCGGCTACAGCGAGTACGTCGCCGCGCCCTCGCGCCAGTTCGTCCTGAAGCCCGCCAACCTGACCCACGTCCAGGCCGCCGCGCTCCCGCTGGCCTCCCTCACCGCCTACCAGGCGCTCCACGACTTCGCGAAGGTCCGCCCCGGGCAGCGGGTCCTGATCCACGCCGCGGCCGGCGGCGTCGGCCACCTCGCGGTGCAGATCGCCAAGGCGCTCGGCGCGTACGTCATCGGCACGGCCAGCGCCGCCAAGCACGACTTCCTGCGCGACCTCGGCGCCGACGAGGCGGTCGACTACCGCGAGGTGGACTTCGCCGAGGCCGTGAGCGGCGTCGACGCCGTCATCGACGCGATCGGCGGCGACTACTTCGAGCGCTCGCTGCGCATCCTGAACCCCGGCGGGACGCTCGTGGCACTGAACTACGACGTCAGCGCCGAGCGCAAGGCGCTTGCCGCTGAGCGCGGCGTCACCACGGACTTCATGCTGGTCGAGCCGGACCTCGCCGCGCTGACCGCGATCCGCGATCTGGCCGCCGACGGCCGGCTGCGCCCGGTGGTCGAGGCCGAGCTGCCGCTGGCCGAGGCAGCGAAGGCGCACGAGCTCGGGGAGACGAACCGGGTCTCCGGAAAGATCGTGCTGACGGTCGTCGCGGAGTGACCGACGGCTGAGCGACGACTGACCGACGACCGACCGACGGCTGACTACGGCTGACTGACGACTGATCGCCGCTCCCGACTTGCCCGCACCGCGCCTCGGATCCAGCCTGGGTCCGAGGCGTTCTGTTACCCACCTTCCTCGCAAGTAACTCCTGCGATCAAGGATTGAACCCGAAGGATTTTCTTCGATAGACTGCCGTCACACGATTTCTTCCACAGCTCCTCCGATGATCGGATCACGCGTTCCGTCATCCCGACCCCGGCGAGGTGACACATGCGGCAGCACACGGGAATCCTGCGAGTCCTGTTCGACGAGGCTCATAGCGAGGCCTGGACCATCGATCCGGCCCGCGCCCTGGCGATGAACCCGGTGAACCCGGCCGACGCCGGCTACACGTATGCCGCCGACCTGCTGCGCGTGCGCGGCTACGGCGTCGAGGCGCATCGCGAGGGGGCGTTCACCGCCGAGGCGCTGTCCGGCTCGGACGTGCTGGTGATCGCGCACCCGGCCGATCCGGCGCGCGAGCGCACCACCGGCGTCGGGACGCCGGTCCTCACCCCGGCCGAGCTGGACACCCTGCAGGCCTACGTGGCCGCCGGCGGCGGGCTGGTCCTGCTGGCCGACAGCGAGCAGGACAACGGCTCCAACCTGGCCGCGCTGCTCGGCCGGTTCGGCGTCGGCATGGATCACTTCACGGTGCAGGACGCCACCCGCCGGCACCAGGGCAACGCCCGCTGGGTGCTGGCCGAGCGCGCCGCGCTGCCGGAGAACCGGATCGAGTCCGAGGACGTGCTGGCCGGCGTCGCCGAGGCGTGTTTCTTCCGCTCCGGGACCCTGTTCACCGCCGAGGGCGCGGACATCCTGCCGCTGCTGAACTCCTCGCCGACCGCCGACCCCGCCGACCGGCCGCTGGCCGTCGGCGTGCGCTTCGGCAAGGGCCGGGTCGCGGTGTTCGCCGACTCCGACATGTTCGGCGACGACTCGATCGCCGACTACGACCACCGCACGCTCTGGATCAACGCCGTCACCTGGGCTTCGCGCCGTCCCAAGCGCGCCGGTGCGGACGCCGGGCAGCACCCGGTCGCCTCCTCGGCCACCTTCGGCGACCTGAAGGCGGCCATCGAGGAGCTGCGGCCGTTGCAGTCCAAGGACGGTTCGATCGACTTCGAGGCCGGCCACGACCGCGCGCAGGCCGAGTCCCTGGCCGGGCGCATCGGCGCCGCGGTGGAGGAGCTGGCGCCCCAGTTCCCGCACGACGCCGACTACCTCGACGCCGTCCTGAAGGACCTGCGCCGCTGGGCCGAGGACGGCTTCGGCGTGCCGGACTTCCTGGACTCCCTGACCGCCTTCCACCCGGCGGCGCAGCGCGAGGATGGCCGCGAGCATCTCGTGGTGTTCCCGATGTACACGCAGAACGGCAACCTGGACCGCAACTTCGAGGCGCTGATCATCCGCATCGTGTGGCCGGACTGGATCGCCGGGCTGGAGCGGGAGAAGTATCCGAACCCGCAGTTCCTGCCGATCGAGTTCGTCGCGCCCGACGCCTTCACCGCCGGGTACGACACCAACAGCGCCGTGCTGTTCCCCGAGACCGTCGCCGTCCGCGAGACGCCGGTGTTCACCTGGGGCGCGATCATGCAGGACCGCGAGGCCGCGCGCTTCCGCATGGTCACCTCGGCCGCCGCCGCCACCTTGAAGATGTCGCTGCCGCCGGACGCCGCGCGGCTGCTGGAGGACCAGCGGCTGACGCAGGAGGTGTTCGTGCTCTGGGATCTCATCCACGATCGCACGCACAGCCACGGCGACCTGCCGTTCGACCCGTTCATGATCAAGCAGCGGATGCCGTACTTCCTGTACTCGCTGGAGGAACTGCGCTGCGACCTGACGGCGTTCCGCGCCGCGGTGACCCTCGAGCGCGACGCCGGTCCCGGCGCCTCGCACGCGCGCCTGGTCCAGTACACGATCCTGTTCGACCGCCTGTTCCGCTTCCCGATCACCGGCGGCCGGGTCCGCAACTACGACGGTCTCGGCGGGCAGCTGCTGTTCGCCTACCTGCACCGGCACGGGCTGATCCACTGGACCGACAACCGGCTGGCCGTGGACTGGGCCCGGATCGCCGACGCGGTGATCGAGCTGGCCACCGAGGTCGAAACCCTGTACCGGGACGGCATCGACCGGCCCAAGCCCGCGCACTGGATGGCCGCCTACCAGCTGGTCGCCGGCTACGTCGCGCCGAACCCGAACTCGGTCTGGGCCCAGGGCGCCTCGGCGCTGCCGCTGGACGGTCCGCCGAAGGGCCTGGTGGACGCGGTGCTGCCGGACGAGTTCCCGCTCTCGATGTTCTACGAGGCCCTGAACAAGAAGCTGAAGCCGGTCATCGAGGCGACGCGGGGCGTCACCGGCTGATCTGCTTCACAGCCTGACCGGCTGACTGGCTGATCTGCTTCGCAGCCTGACCGGCTGACTGGCGACCGGCTTCGCAGCCTGACGCGTTAAGGTCGCTCCCGCGCCCCTGTCGGCGGACCCTGTTTCGATCGGAGACTTCCAGCAATGAGCCTGAACACCGAGTCCGTGGTCGTGGTCGCCGGTGCCGGCGGCGGGGCGGGCGGCGCGGTGGTGCGCGCGCTGACCGCGGCCGGCGCGACCGTCATCGGCGTCGACACCACGATGGAGAACGCCGAGCGGGGCGCGGCGGCCGCGGTCGAGCCGGGGCGCGCCGTCCCGGCGGCGGTGGACCTGCTGGACCTGGAGGCGACCAAGGCCTTCGCCGAGAGCGTGCGCGCCGAGCACGGCCGGGTCGACGGCGTGGTCCACCTCGTCGGCGGCTGGCGCGGCTCGAAGAGCTTCGGCGAGACCAAGCTCGAGGACTGGGACCTGCTGCACAAGCTGCTGGTCCAGACCACGCAGCACACCTCGCTGGCGTTCCACGAGGCGCTGGACGCCGCCGGCGACGGCCGCTTCGTGCTGATCTCGGCGACCGCGGCCTCCGCCCCGACCGCCGGCAACGCTGCCTACGGCGCGGCCAAGGCCGCCGCCGAGGCCTGGACGCTGGCCCTGGCCGACGGCTTCAAGAAGCGCGGCGACAACGCCGCCGCGGTGGTGCTGGTCGTCAAGGCACTGCTGACCGACGCCATGAAGGAAGCCAAGCCGGAAGGCAAGTTCCCCGGCTTCACCCACGTCGACGACCTGGCCGCGGAGATCGTGAAGCTGTGGGCGAGCCCGGCCGCCGAGGTCAACGGGACCCGCGTCCGGCTCGCGCCCTGACTCGCAGACGCCTCACCAAGGCCCAAGGAAGCAAGGAAGCAAGGAAACACCGTGACCATCACCCGCCGCCACGACCCCGACTACCGTGGCTTCGCCAGCGACAACTACGCCGGGATCCACCCGGAGGTCCTGGAGGCGATCGCCGTCGCCAACGGCGGCCACCAGATCTCCTACGGCGAGGACGTCTACACCGAGCACCTGCAGGAGATCTTCCGCGGCCACTTCGGCCCGCGCGCCGAGACCTTCCCGGTGTTCAACGGCACCGGCGCCAACGTGGTCGCCCTCGACGCGATGAGCGAGCGCTGGGGCTCGGTGATCGCCGCGGCCAGCGCGCACATCAACGTCGACGAATGCGGCGCCCCGGAGAAGATCGGCGGCCTGAAGCTCCTGACCGTCGCCACCCCCGACGGCAAACTCACCCCCGACCTGATCGACACTCACGCCTGGGGCTGGGGCGACCAGCACCGAGCCCAGCCCCTGGTCGTCGCCATCACGCAGTCCACCGAACTCGGCACCTGCTACACCCCCGAGGAAATCAAGGCGATCTGCGACCACGCCCACCAGCACGGCATGAAGGTCTTCCTCGACGGCTCCCGCCTGTCCAACGCCGCCGCCACCCTGGGCCGCCCCTTCCGCGAATTCACCACCGACGCCGGCGTAGACGTCCTGACCTTCGGCGGCACCAAAAGCGGCCTCCTGGCCGGCGAATGCATCGTGGTCCTGAACCCCGACGCAGCCCACGGCGTGATGTACCTCCGCAAGATGTCCATGCAGCTGGCCTCCAAGATGCGCTTCCTCTCCGCCCAGTTCGAAGCCCTCCTCACCAACGACCTGTGGCACCGCAACGCCTCCCACGCCAACGCCATGGCCACCCGCCTAGCCGACGCCGTACGCACCATCCCCGGCGTGACCATCACCCAGCAGGTACAGGCCAACGCAGTCTTCGCAATCCTGCCCCCCGACGTCACCGAACGCCTCCAAAAACGCTTCCGCTTCTACACCTGGAACGAGCACACCGGCGAAGTCCGCTGGATGTGCTCCTTCGACACCACGGAGCCGGACATCGACGCCTTCGCCGACGCCGTGCGCGAGGAGATGGCGCAGGGTTCCTCCGCTACCGCAGAGGGCTGATACGCACGTATGGTGCGCGGATGGGGATACGCGCGCGGATCGGGTCGAAGCGGGTACTGCCGACGGTCGCGGGGGTGACCGTCGGCATCATCGTTGTGGCGGGGGTCGGTCTGTGGATCGGCCGCAGCCTGCCGACGGATACCGCCACTCCGCAGGTATTGCATGGCACGGTGAGCATCGTCGGCGGGGACGGCTCGGAGTTCGGCATCGCGCTGGACGGGACGCGGACTGGGAAGAGCTTCGGGCTCGGGTCGGTCCCGTGGAAGGACAGCAACAACAGCTGGCACAACGGCGGTCCGATCGACTGCCTCAAACCGTCGACGTCCGGGCAGCGCATCAGGTTCGGTGTGATCCACGTGACCGGCACCGAGAATGACAGTGACCTGGTCGCGTGGGTGGATTGCTCCTGAGCGTGCTTGTCCGGGCATCTGATCAGGATCGCGCCACAGGAAGCCTCCACCCTCCAGCCTCCCGCATCGCCCATGGTGAATCGGCCGTTGGTAATACATTGCAGAACCCGGGGTAGGTTGCGCCCTATGCCTGAAACCGACCGCGCCGCCTGGCCGCCGGATCCGATCAGGACCCGGCGGCTGGTGTTGCGCCCGACTGAAGCCCGCGACCGGAATACGATCATCGACCTGTTCGCCTCGCCTGAGGTGGGCACCTACGTCGGCGGCGCGCGGCCGCGCGAGGAGCTCGAACGCACCGCGCCGGAGGTTCCTGGCCAGCGGTTCGGGTTCTTCGTCATCGAGTTGGACGGCTCCATGATCGGTCTGATCACCCTCGATCGGCGCGCCGCCGTGCACCCCGGGCATGTTCGTCCCGAGGCGAACGAGACTGAGCTCGGCTACATGCTCCTGCCCCATGCCTGGGGGCGTGGCTACGCCGCCGAGGCCTGCACGGTTGTCCTCGCCTGGGTCGCCACCGTACGTCCCGGTGAGCCGGTCGTCCTGTGCACGCAGGCTGCCAACGACCCCTCCCGGCGCCTGGCCGCCAAGCTGGGCTTCGCCGAGGTCGACCGCTTCGAGGAGTACGGCGCCGACCAGTGGTTCGGGGTGTGGTACCCGCCTGTGGCGGCTTAGCGATGCTTGGCGATGATGCGAGCGCCGCTTACGAGAGCACCCGGCGCCGGAAGTTCCGCAGTCCCCAGCCCAGGAAGAGTGCCAGGAAGGCGATCAGTACCGGGTACACCACATACAGATGCATGTGTGGTGCGTCGGTCAGGGCCGCGCGCATGCCCTCGTTGATGTAGATCAGGGGGTTGATGAGGACCAGGGTCTGGAGCCAGGGGAAGCCGCCGACCTTGACCGGTGCCAGGCGGGTCCACTGGTAGTAGGTGCCGCCGAGGAAGGTCAGGGGCAGTACCACGAATCCGAACATCAGTCCGATGTTGCGCGCCTCGAAGGTGGTGCCCAGGAGCAGCCCGAGCGAGGTCATCGCCACGCAGGCCAGGGGGAGCAGCGTGAGCAGGATCCACCAGTGGTACGACAGGTCCGCGTGTACGCCCTTCGCGTGCACCACCGCGGCGATGGGGAACACCAGCACGGCCGAGATCATGCCCTGTACCGCGCCGGAGAAGACCTTCGCCAGCGCGACCAGCCAGATCGGGCAGGGCGCCTGGACGCGGTCCTCGATCTCGCGGGTGTAGCCGAACTCCGCCGCCAGTTGGAGTGCCACCGCCTGGATGCCCTGGAACATGATCGCGATGCCGACCACGCCCGGGACCAGTACCGTGGCGAACGCCGACTCGCTGCGCGTGCCGCCTCCGCCGCCGATGCCCTGGCCGATGGTGGGGAAGACGTACAAGAACACGAAGACCAGCAGGAACGGCTGGATCACGGTGCGCGCGACGAACTCCCAGAAATTCTTCTTGAGCACCATCAGGTCCCGCAGGATCAGCGCGCCCAGCGCCGTGCGCGACGCCGCAGCCGCCGAACGCCTCGGGCGGGAGCCGATCTGCTGTCCCGTGCCGCGCACGGTCTCGGTTCGCGCGGCCATCAGTCCCTCAGCTCCTTACCGGTCAGGCCGATGAACACGTCCTCCAGGCTCGGCGCGGCCACCGACAGGTCGGCCACGTCGTAGCCGGCGCTCTCGGCGGCGGTGACGATCCGCGCCAGCGCGCCGTCCGCCCCGCGCAGATGCATCTCCAAGCTGTCCCCGGAAGCCCGCAGCGCCGTGACCCCCGCGACCGCCTCCCGCAACGCGGCGCCGAGCGCCTCGAGGTCGCCGCGAGCCCGGAGCGTCACGATGGTGTCCGCGTCGATCTCGTGCTTGAGCTCGGCCGGGGTGCCCAGCGCCAGGATGCGGCCGTGGTCCATGATGGCCACGCGCTCGCACAAGCGGTCGGCTTCCTCCATGTAATGCGTGGTCAGCAGGATGGTCTGGCCGTCGGCGTTGAGTTCGCCGAGGATGTCCCACAGCGCCAGCCGGCTCTGCGGATCCAGCCCGGCGGTCGGCTCGTCCAGGAACAGCACCGCCGGTCGATGGAAGATGGCGCGGGCGACCATGAGGCGCTGCGCCATGCCGCCGGACAGCGCGAACACCGAGGCCTTGGCCCACTTGGCCAGATGGAACTGCTCCAGCAGGCGGTCGGCGGTGCGGCGGGACTCGGCGCGCGCGATGCCGAAGAGGAGTCCGTGGACGTACAGGTTCTCCCAGACGGTGAGCTGCCGGTCCAGGGTGTTCTGCTGCGAGACCACGCCGATCAGCTGCTTGGCCAGCGCCGGCCGCGCGACCACGTCCACCTCGCCGACGAACGCCCGCCCCGAGGTCGGCACCACCCGGGTGGTGAGCATCCCGACCGTGGTGGTCTTGCCCGCGCCGTTCGGGCCGAGCAGACCGAAGATCTCGCCCGGCCGCACCTCCAGGTCCAGCCGGTCGACGGCGGCGAAGTCCGTGTCCCGGTAGACCTTGGTCAGCTCGTGGGTGCCGATGACGCCGCCGACCGGGGCCGTGGCCCCCTGCTGCGGGACCGCTGGGGACTTCACTCCCCAAGGCTATGGCTGCGAGGTCTGACTCGCTACAGATCCGCGCATTAGCCGCAGGCACTCACTCATACGGCTGAAGCAGGCTGGTTCGGAAGCGGCGCGGCGCGGCTCGACTGCCGGTCTACGCGGCGGAAAACGCATCGCGGAGACCGGCAGCCGAAGCTCTGAGCTGCACGCCGAATTATCAGGAACCGCTGATCGGATCCAACTGCTCGGGCGCCGGACGCAGCAACCACAGGTCGCCGCCGGGCGGCGTCGGCAGCTTCGCCACAGCGGCGCGCGCCGTCCGGTCCCCGGCGTCGGCCGCGGCGTGGATGTCATCGACCGCCGCGAACGCTTGGAACTGGAGTTCCGGATACGTCCACGCGGCTTGTCCGGTAGCCGCCGGCACGACGAAGTCCACCGCCTTGAACAACGTGCCGCCGCCCGGCGTGCTGTAGTGCCACAGATCGACCCCGACATGCTGGCCGATCATCGCCAGCCGGGTCAGCGCCACCAGGTCGAACGTCGAATAGTGGAAGCTGCGCGTCCGGGACAGCTCCAGCGGCAGGCTGCCGTCCGCCGCGATCTGCACGTTCAGCCGCTGGGTCTCCGCCGTCGTCACGATGGAGCGGGCCAGCGTGCGCTGCCCGGTCGCCAGCGCGAGCGCGGCCTCCTGCATGTCGAAGAACGAGCCGTGGTTGTTGGTCGACGCCGCCTCGTCCGAGGCGTTCTTGCTGGTCTGCAGCCAGCTGAGGAACTGCTTGTTCCAGGTGGTCATCCCGGCCCGGTCCGCCGAGGACCAGCCCGGCGCGCCGGTGTCCAGCAGCGCGACCGCGTCCAGCAGGTCGGTGAACTGCTGGGAGAAGTCGATGATGCCGATGCCCCGGCCGGTGACCATGCAGGGGATGCCCTGCGTGAAGTCCAGGCTCGGGTTCATGCGCGTGGCCGGGTCGACGAACCAGGTGCGCAGGTCCAGCGCCGCGCGCTGCGCGTAGGCGGCATCGCCGGTGTAGTACCAGGCCAGCGTGAGGTCGTAGACGGCGTTGAACATCTCGCCGCGCTCGGCGTGGTCGGTGATGTCGTCGATCGCCGGGTTGCGGACGCCGTCGCGCTGCACGTACGGGCAGCCCCACGGGTTGGCCGCGGTCGCCGGCTGCGTCGGCCACCAGTAAGGAGCCTGGCTCAGGTAGTCGTGCTTGTCATTGCTCGGCGGCAGCTCGGGCTTGTCCATCACCGACCAGGGCCCGGCGGTCAGGGCGGCGTCGGCCTGGGTGCGCAGCTCGGCCAGCGGCGCGTTCAGCGACGGCAGCCCGACCCGCACCAGGTCCCGGGTCAGCGCCAGCCGGTAGCCGTCCAGGACGACCGTCGCCGGCACCGGAAGCGGACGGAGGGCCGGGCCCTGATGCGCGGCGGTCGCGGCGGAGGCCACGGCGGACGGCGTCAGCACACCCGCGACGAGCACGAGGGCGGCGATGATCCGGGGCGTCGTTCGGCGTTTCACAGAGGTCTCCCGTTCCACCTGATGAGGACATTTCACATACCTGAAATAGTGACAGGGTTATGAATCTCGCGGCCTCAGTGTCGCGCTGGAGACGGCGCGCGTCAATGAACGCGTAAACCAGCTTTACTCGCGGGCGGCGGAGCGCCGGCGGCGTGTCAGCCGCCGGACACGCTGCCGCGCGGCGCGGCTGTGTCAGGGTGGCGGCTGTGAAGACAGACGAAGTCGTGGTCGTCGGCGCGGGTGTCGCCGGTCTGGTGTGCGCCGCCGACCTGGTGGCGCAGGGCTTTGACGTCACGATCGTGGAAGCCTCGGACCAGCCTGGCGGACGCATGCGCTCCGACCGCCGGGACGGGTTCGTCCTAGACCGGGGATTCCAGGTCCTCAACCCCGCCTATCCGCAGGTCCGCAAACGGGTGGCGCTGGCGGCGCTGGATCTTCACCCCTTCTATCAGGGCATGCTGCTGCACGGCGCCAAGGGGCGCGCGCGGATCGCCAACCCGGCGTCCGACCGGCGCGTCGTCAAGGACGTGTGGAACGCCGGGCTTCCAGGTTCGGTGCGCGATCTGGCGGCGCTGTCGGCGATGAGCGTGCGCGACGGAGCGCTGCCGGTGCGGCGTCTGAAGGAGCAGAGGGACGAGTCGGCGTACGCCGGCCTGCGCGGCGCCGGGCTGTCGGCGGAGTTCATCGATCGGGTGCTGCGGCCCTTCTTCGCGGGCGTGTTCCTCGAACCGGACCTGGAGACCTCCAGCCGCATGCTGCACCTGGTGTGGCGCAGCATGCTCCGCGGCCGCCTTGCGCTGCCCGCGGCCGGGATCGGAGCCGTGCCGGCGCAGCTCGCCGACGCACTCCCGGCCAAGTGCCTGCGGCTGGAGACGCCGGTCGCCGCGGTGACCGACGAGGGTGTGGCGCTGGCGGACGGCGGGGAGCACGCCGCGGCGGCGGTGGTCGTGGCGACCGGTCCGCGCCAGGCCGCCGAGCTGGTCCCGGCCATCCCACAGGTGGCGACGCGCACGGTCACGACGTACTACCACGTCGCCGCGCGCACGCCGCTGGGAGAACCGGCCATCATCGTCGACGAGCGTATGCGAATCCTGAACACGGTCGTCCTCAGCGACGTGTGCCCGGACTACAGCCCGGACGGACGCGCCCTGATCGCGACGTCGGTACTCGGCGCGCCGCCCGAGCACGCGGAGCTGCCGCTGCCCGACGTGCTGAGCGAGATCTACCGCACTGACACCGTCGCCTGGGAGCTGCTGGCGACCTACCATGTGCCCGACGCCCTGCCGGCGATGCTGCCGCCCTGGCCGCTGAGCAGGCCGACGCGAATCGCGCCGAGGCGGTACGTATGCGGTGACCACCGCGCCACTGGATCGGTGCAGGGGGCGATGGCGTCCGGAGCCCGAGCCGCTCGCGAGGTGGCGGCAGATCTGCGGGGTCGCGGATCAGGGTCCTGACCACGCCTTCAGGGTGGTCTGTGCGGTTGGTCAATCCCTCGCGTCCGCCGATGCCGCCAGCGCCAGCGCCAGTACCGGCAGCCGGCAGCCGGCCCTGGGGCGGCCGGCCGCGCAGGTGCCCCAGCGACGCGACTCACCCACCGGTCATGAGCGCCGGTCTCTCGGGTCGTCTCCACCTGCCGGTATCGGTCCTGGCGCCGAGGCTTTCGCGGCGTCGGTGGTCAGTCCGGCTCGCGGTTCCTCCCGTCCGGCGCTCTCGCGCGCGACGCGGGCGATGGTGCGCGCCATGCCTCGGTAGATGACCGAGTGGAATGGCCGCATCGACCACCAGTAGAGGTGTCCGAACAGGCCTCGGGGCAGGAACACGGCGCGCTGCGTGTAGCGTGTTCGTCCTTCGTCGGCCGGGGCCACCAGCAGCTCCAGCCAGCCCAGGCCGGGCATCTTCATCTCGGCGCGCAGGCGGAGCAGCCGGCCGCGGTCGATGGCCTCGACCCGCCAGAAGTCCAGGGCGTCGCCGAGGCGCAGGGTGCGCGGGTCGCGCCGTCCCCGGCGCAGGCCGACGCCGCCGCTGAGCTGGTCGAGCCAGCCGCGTGCGGCCCAGGCCAGGGGGAAGGAGTACCAGCCGGTCTCCCCGCCGATGCCCTCCACGGCCCGCCACACTCCCTCCGGCGGCGCGGCCAGCAGGAAGGTGCGAGCGTCTTCGTACACGGTGCCGCCGGTCCAGTCGGGGTCGGTCGGCAGCGGCTCGCTGGGGGCGCCGGGCGGGGAGGCCGAGGCCCAGTGGGTGGCCACGTCGGCGTCGCGCAGCCGGGTCCGGGCCAGGCGCACCGCCTCGTCGAAGCAGAGCAGGCCCTGCGGGAGGTCGGGGACCAGCCGGGTGATCCGCCGGTTCCGGCACACCACCTCGTGCCGCAGCGATTCCACCAGCGGCCGCGCGATCGCGGCCGGGACCGGCGTCACCGCCCCGACCCACAGGCTCGACAAGCCGGTGGTCAGCAGCGGCACCGGGATGATCAGGCGGCGCGGCAGCCCGGCCACGCGCGCGTAGCGCTGCATCATCTGCCGGTAGGTCAGCACCTCCGGACCGCCGATGTCGAACACCCCGCCGCCGCCGACCGCCCCCTCCGGCGCGGCGGCGGCGCCGACCAGGCAGCGCAGCACGTCGCGGACCGCGATCGGCTGCACCCGGGTCCGCACCCACCGCGGCGTGACCATCACCGGCAGCCGCTCGGTGAGGTAGCGCACCATCTCGAACGACGCCGACCCCGACCCGATCACCACCGCCGCCCGCAGCTCCACCGTCGGCACGCCGCTGTCCCGCAGGATCTCCCCGACCCGCACCCGCGAGCGCAGATGTTGCGACAGCGCACCGATCGGGACCCCTTCGGGCACGATCCCGCCGAGGTATACGATCCGCTTCACTCCGGCCGCACGCGCCGCCGCGCCGAACCCGCGCGCGGACCGTGCCTCGGTCTGCTCGAAACCGGCGCCGCTACCCAGCGAGTGGATCAAGTAGTACGCGACCGTGACCCCCTCGAACGCCTGCGCCAGCTCGGCGGGCTCGGTCACGTCCGCCCGCACGGTCTGCACCGCGTCGAACCAGGGATGATCACGCAGACGCCCCGGATCGCGGGCCATGCACCGCACGGCGAACCCGCTGCCGAGCAGCTCGGGGACCAGCCGCCCGCCGATGTAGCCGGTGGCGCCGGAGACGAGTGCGAGATCGGGCATGTCTTCATGATCAGTCGAGGTGCGAGGCGGCGCCAGGCGAAAGACGGCCCTGACGACCTGCCTCGACCACCCAGCCTCGACCAGCCCGCCTCAACGACCCCGGCTACCGCCTACACCGGCACATGCGCTCCCATGATCACGCACCGATCAGCCGGCAAGCCGAAGTAGTTCACCGGACTCGCCGCGTTGTGCGCGATCGTCAGGAACAGCCGCTTGCGCCACGAGCGCATCCCCTTGGCGTTCGTGCGGACGATGGCGATGCGGGACAGGAAGTACGACACCGTGTCCACGTCGATGCCGGCGATCTCGCCGGCGTCGGGGTGGTCGACGGCTTGGCGCAGGAGGCGGGGGACGTCGGGTTCGTCCTGGAAGCCCAGGCGGGCGGTGAGGTGGATGATGCCGTCGTCGGTGTGGCCGAGGTCGTCGAAGACCAGGCGTTCGGCGGCTGGGACGTGCGGGACCTTCTCCACCATCATCGACAGGATGACCACGGTCTTGTGCAGCGCGTGGTTGTGCTCGACGTTGGCGCGCAGGGCCAGCGGCGTGGTCTCGATGTTGGCGTTGAGGAACACCGCGACGCCGTCCACGCGGTGGATCGGCGGCTCCAGGGCGTCCACCTCGTCCACGAAGGGGCGCAGGGGGCCCTCCAGCGTGGTGCGGTTCGGGGTGACGATCGCACGGCCGCGGCGCCAGGTGCTCAGCACGGTGAAGACGAACGTCGCGACCAGCAGCGGCAGCCAGCCGCCGTGGATCACCTTGGTGAGGTTGGCCGCGAAGAACGCGGTCTCGGTGGTCAGGAACAGGACCGCGCCCACCGCGATCTTCCAGGGCGCGACGCCCTTGAGGACCCGTGCGACCGCCAGGAACAGGATGGTGTTCAGCATGAACGTCGCCGTCACCGCGACGCCGTAGGCGGACGCCAGCGACGCCGAGGAGCCGAAGCCGATGACCAGCACCGTGACCGTGCAGCACAGGAACCAGTTCACGACCGGGACGTAGACCTGCCCGATCTCGTGCTCGGAGGTGTGCCGGATGGTCATGTGCGGCAGGAAGCCCAGCTGCATCGCCTGCCGGGTCACACTGAAAGCCCCGGAAATGACCGCCTGCGAGGCGATGACCGTCGCTATCGTGGCCAGGATCACCATCGGCAGTTGCGACCAGCTCGGCATCAGCAGGAAGAAGGGGTTGGAGACGGTCTCCGGGCGGCGCAGGATCAGCGAGCCCTGCCCCAGGTAGTTCAGCGTCAGCGCCGGGAACACCATGAAGAACCAGGCGCGGTGGATCGGTTTGCGCCCGAAGTGGCCCATGTCGGCGTACAGCGCCTCGGCGCCGGTCACCGCCAGCACCACCGAGGCCAGCGCGATGAACGCCACGACGCCGTGGTGCACCAGGAACTGCGCGCCGTAGGTGGGGGACAGGGCCCTGACGATGCCCGGGTGCGCCGCGATCTCCGACGCCCCGGCCACGCCGATGATCAGGAACCAGACCGTCATCACCGGTCCGAACAGCCCGCCGACCAGCGCCGTGCCGAACTTCTGGATGGCGAACAGCCCGATGACGATCACCACGGTCAGCGGCACGACGTAGTCCTTGAGTCCCGGCGCCGAGACCTTGAGCCCTTCGACCGCCGACAACACCGAGATCGCCGGGGTGATCATGCCGTCGCCGTAGAACAGCGACGCACCGAGTATCCCGAGCGCGACCAGCAGTATCTTGCTCCGGGTGGAGCGGAAGTCCAGCTTCTGGATCAGGGCGGTCAGGGCCATGATGCCGCCCTCGCCGTCGTTGTCGGTCCGCAGGATGAAGCTCACGTACTTGATCGACACGATCAGCGTGATCGCCCAGAAGATCAGCGACACCACCCCGTAGACCTGGTCGGCAGAGGTGCCCACCGCCCTGTTGTCGGCGGTGAACACCGTCTGCATCGCGTACAGCGGGCTGGTCCCGATGTCCCCGAACACGACCCCCAGCGCGCCGAGCATCAGCGCGGCCGCGCCGGCCTTGTGCGTCCGGTGCCCGGCGTCCGGGTCGGCACCGGTGGTGGTCTGCGAGGATGGCCCCGCGGCGTCAGCGATCACGAAAACGTGATCCTGACAGGTGCGCGGGGCGGGAGCAAACGCGGTCGACTATGTGGGAATCGTGGGCGCCGCCAACCTAGTGCTCGCTCCAGTTCTCACTCGAGCTCCCGTTGCACGTGTAGATCTCAGCGAGCGCATAGTTGGCCGTCGACGCCCCGAACACGCTCAGGCACTTCTCGGACTGCGCCCCGACGATCGTCCCGGCCGCACCCGGCGCCGAGTGCACCATCCACTGCTGGTTCGCCGCGCCGGTGCACGTGTTCACACCCACATACGACTTGTCCGCCGTCGCGCTTCCCTGCACCTCCAGACACAGACCGCTGAACGCGCCGGTGACCGTCCCGTTGGCGTTGACCAGCCAGCTCTCGCCGGCACTGGCGTTGCACGTGTAGATGTCCGACGTCGTCCCGGGCGCGGTGGAACCGCCGGTGACCGACAGGCACTTCCCGGACGGGCTGCCGACCAGCGTGGTCGGGCTCGCGCCGGACGGTGCGGAGAAGGTGATCAGCGCCGTGTCGCCGGCCGGGACGGAGGCGGAGAAGGTGTTCGAGCCGACCGAGGACGACGTCGTCGCCGGCGCGGGCAGCGTCCCGTCGGACTGCACCGTCTTGCCGCCGAGCGTGATCCCGCTCCTGGTGGTCAGGCTGGACGCCGACAGGTCGAACCGCGACGCCGATCCGAACGTCTGCGGCAGGTTCAGCTGCACGCTCGTCGCGCCGTTGGACGCCGGATCCGCCACGTTGTCCAGCACCACCGTGACCGACTTGTCAGCATGCTGGATCGCGTAGGCGCGCACCGTCGCCGAAGACGGGTTGTTGACCTGCAGGAAGTTGCCCGTGCCCGCGGCGTGCACCGCTGCCAGCCCGTAGTACTCCGGCTGCGCGGACACGTTGCCGGCAGCGGCATCCGCCGCGGTCGCCGCGCACAGCGGCGTGTAGTACGGGTAGCTCGTCGTGCCGTAGCACTGCGTCACAGTGCCGTGCATGTAGTACCCGGCCGCACCCTCCTGCGCGAAGTTCAGCTCCTCGTCCACCGCCCACAGCGCCGAGGCGTAGACGTCCGACACGCCCTGAATCCCGCTGCACACCACCGAGTTGCCCTCGTCGATGACCGCCGGCAGCGCCAGCCGCTTCGCGACCGTCACCGCGCTGTCGGCCGCCGAGGTCTCCTTCGCGTGCGTCGAGGAGGACAGCAGGTCGGCGATGCTCGGCGCCGGGTTCGGACTGCCACAGTTCGACAGCGGGTAATGGTGGCTCGTCAGCTCGCTGATTTGCGGGCTCGCCATCGACGCCTGGTCGTTGACGAACGCCGTCTGCAGCGCGCCGGTCGGCGACGTCGCGGCGTCGCTGCCCTCGATCTTCACCCCGGGCGCCGCGGCGGTGATCGCCCGCACGTAGGCGTGGAAGTCGGTGACGTACTGCGCGGAGTTGCCGCTGTACTGCGGATACAGGTCCGGCTCGTTGCCGATCTCGATGTCCTGCAACGACGAGCCGAGCGCGGCCGCGGCGTGCTTGGCCTCGTCGGCGGCGCGGGCCGGGTCGTACTCCTTCATGGTCACACCCAGGATCACCTTCCAGCCGCTCTTCGTGGCCAGGTTCGCCAGCGCGGTCAGATCGGCGGGGGTGATCGTGGCGTCCGCCCACGAGGGCTGCGCCTCATTGGTGGACGTCCAGAAGCTCCGGTCGACCTGGTTGCCGCCGATACGCACGACCGAGGTTCCCAGGGTCTTGAGGTACTGGAACTGGTTACCTTGCCCGAAGCCCGGCAAGGCGAGGAAGGACGCTTCGTAGGACAGACCGACGTCGGCATTCGTCAGCGCCGTACCGGTACCGGCGCTCGAGACGCTGATGACCGCGCTCGCGGTCGGGCTGGCGACCGCGGCAGCCGCCGACGGAGCCTGCGCGGCCAAGGCCGTGGGGATCGCGGCCGCGGCGGACAGCACCACCGCGGCCGCGACGATCGACGTTCGGCGGCGGAGACCGCCGGACTGGGACGCGTGCCGCAAAAGAAGCCTCCTGGCGGGACGGTGTTCACATACATGAACACCTATTGCGTGGGTGAACGGCGCTGATGCTAAATGCCAGGAAACCCGCCGTCTACGGATTCTTGTTGCGCAACTGCCTGACTTACCGAGGCGTCGCGCGAGTGGCCAGAATCGCGATGTCGTCCTCGACCGCAGGCGGCGCGACCAGCCGCAGCGCGTCGTCGAGAAGATCCTCCAACCCGCCCCCGGCGGGCAGCGGCAGTGCTGCGAGCCGGGCGAGGGAGACGTCGATGTCCTCGCCGCGCCGCTCCACGAGACCGTCGGTGTACATCAACAACACCTGATCGGCTCGCAGATCGACGATCGCCTGCTCGTACCCGCCGTACCCGGTCCCCAGCGGCGGACCGGTGGGAATGGCGACCAACTCGGTCGGGCGCCCCGCGGAGAACAGCGCCGGCGGCAGATGCCCGGCGCTGGCGAACGTCCAGCGCCCCCGGTTCGGATCGGCGACGCCGAGCAGGCACGTCGCCGGCCGCGCCGACTCGTCCTGCGAGATCAGGGTGTCCAGATGCCGCAGAATCCCGTGCGGTGGCAGGTCCATGCCCCCGGCGTCACGGATCGCCGAGCGATAGATGCTCATGTCGACCGCCGCCTCGACGCCGTGTCCCATGACGTCGCCCATCACCAGCAGCGTCCGTCCGAACGGCAGCCGGACGATCTCGTACCAGTCGCCGCCGACCAGCGCGCGGTTGCCGGAGGGCAGGTAGCGCGCGGCGACTTCGAGGTTCGCGTGCGGACGCCCCGGCTCGACCAGCAGCGCACGCTGCAGCTCCAGCGTCACGCTCTGGGAGTCGGCGTACTGCCGCGCGTTCTCGATACTGACCGCGGCCCGATCGGCGAGGTCTTGGATCAGCACGGTGTCGTCGTCGCTGAACCCCGGCGAGCCGCCACGGCTGCTGCGCGCCAGCGTCATCACGCCGACCAGCTGCCCGCGCGCACTCAACGGAACAGCGAGGATCGAGTCCACACCGGCCATCCGATAGGCGGCCAGGGCTTCGACGCTCTCTGCCCAGTCTTCCAACTCCCTGTCGGACAACTGGTTGCCGACCACTAACCGGCTCTCGGCCAGACTCCGCGCGACCGCCGATTCGGCACCGGGCCGCACCGAGGCGCCGGGCAGGGCGAGCGCGCCGAGCCGGCGGCGCAGATCCGGAGCGCAGGCCAGGGCCGCCCGGCGCAGCCGGGGCGCCTCCAACGAGCCGGAACCGCTCGGACCCGGGCCCGGACCGGCGCCGCGATCGGCGATCCCATACGGCATCACCTCGACGATCGTCAGATCGGCCATCGTCGGCACGGTGAACTCGGCCACCTCGATGCAGGTGATGTCCACGTCCAGCGTAGTGCCGATGCGCTCGGCGGCGGCACCCTGCACAGCCAATCGGCGCCGCGCCAGGTCGAGACCGGTCTGCTCAGGCGTCGCGGGCCCGGTCACGGCCGCCACGACCCCGGTGATCCGGCCGTCGGCCGCCAACCGCCGATAGCGGACGTGCCAGCCGGTCGCCGTCGCGGTGACCGGTCCGGACGCGCCGCCGTCGGCGTCGTCCCGGACGTTCCCGCCGAGCAGCACCCGGCTGATCGCGGGCAGATCGGCGGCGAACGGCGTCGCGACGACCGGCCTGTTCAGAATCTGAGACGCCGCCAGGTCGGTCGTGCTGAAGAAGGCGGCGTTGGCGTAGACCCAACGCAGTTCCGCGTCGAGCAGGCCCATCCCGACCGGAGCTTCGGCGAGCACGTCGAGCAGCAGCTCGGAGCTCAACGACGCGACGGTACCGAGCAGGGCGTCGGCGCGCCCTCCTGGACGATCACTCCGCGAGGCTCCGCCGTCTCGTTCCATCCGTGGCCTTCCGCACGACGATGTGCTGCCATGTTCACCCGGTTGTCTCATCGTAGGTGAACACGCGCCCCGAAGTCCTGATGGGGACAGTTCTCGGGACCGTCGGCCCAGACAGATCACGCCTTCGTGATGTCCCGCCCCGGCATCGGCTCGGCGATGGCCGCGCGCCAGGTCGGCGCGCCGAAAGCGTCGCCGAAGTACTGCGTCTCATGGACCACCTGCTCGCCGGCGAACTGCATGATGCTCACCGAGTAGCTCGGCACGCCGTCATAGGTGATGACGCACTCGCTCACCCACAGATCCCGCACCCCGGTGATCCGTAGCACGGTGAAGTGCCGATCGGCGGGATGCCCGCCGCGCTGCGCCGCGATCGTGGCCCGGCCGCGGAACCGCTCGCCGGACTGCGGGTAGTCCAGGATCGCGTCCTCGGCGTAGAGCGCGTGCTCGGCCTCGACGTCTCCGCGCTCCGATGCCTGCCAGTGCTCCTCGATCGCGGCCTTTGTGCGGGCCTCAGAGTCCATCGCGGTGTCCCTTCTGGTGATGGACCCATCTTCACGCGCCTGTCCGTCCGCCGCGCGCCGGCGCGCAGCTCACCCGAGCTGCTGAAGGGCGACCTTCGTGGCGTCGGCGATCAGGGCGTCGGCGGAGGTCGCGTCCTTGCCGTCGCGATGGGAGAGCACTGCGATCACGATCGGCGCGCGGTGCGGCGGCCACAGGACGGCGATGTCGTTGCGCGTGCCGTAGTCGCCGTTGCCGGTCTTGTCCCCGACCGTCCAGCCCGCCGGCACCGCAGCCCTGATGTACGGGCCGCCGGTGGTGTTCGCCGTCAGCCACGAGGTCAGCAACGCACGCCGCTGCGGGGACAGCGCGTTGCCAAGTACATACGCGCGCAAATCCTCAGCCATGGCACGGGGTGTGCTGGTGTCGCGCACGTCGCCCGGCACCGCGGAGTTGACCGCCGGCTCGGGACGGTCGGCATCGGTCGTCGCGTCATTCATGCCGCGCAATGCCGTCTGCAACCCCGCCGGTCCGCCGAGCCGATCGAGCATGAGGTTCAGCGCGGTGTTGTCGCTGACCTCGATCGCCGCCGTCATCACCGCGGTGAGGGTCATGCCGTCGTTGACGTGCTGGGAGGTGACGGGGGAGTAGTCGACGAGATCCGAGGCGGAGTAGTGGATGGTCTGGGCGAGTTGCGCATCGGTGTCACGGTGCAGGAGCTCGGCGGCGGCCAGAGCCTTGATCGTCGAACAGAACGCGAACCGCTGGTCCGCCTGGTACCCGACCGTGCGTCCCGAACCGGTGTCCACGGCGTAGACGCCGAGCTGCGCCTGATAGTGCGCCGCGATCTGCGCGAACGCCGCCGAATCGGTGTCGGTGCTTGCGGACGTGCTCGCTGCCGACGAAGCTGCCGGAGTCGATGATGTCGATGAAGCTGACGGAACCGAGGATGTCGGCGCGTTCGAAGCCGAAGAACACCCGCCAAGCGCCGCCGCCACCAAGGCGAGCGAAGCCGCGACCGAAACCGTGCGGACAACGATCCGTTCCGTGAATCTCCTCATGACAGCAACCCTGTCCGGGATGATCGATCCGGTCAAAGACCCGAACACTGAGGCTCCAGGAAGGAATCGGCGATGTCCGTCCGCTACCAGCTGGTGATCGACTGCACCGACCCCGATCGCCAGGCGCGCTTCTGGGCTGCCGCGCTGGGCTACGAACTCGCACCGCCCCCGGCCGGTTTCGCGACGTGGAACGACTACTACCGCGACCTCGGGCTGCCGGAGGAGGATCTGATCGACGGCGCGGACCGCATCAGCGATCCGCTCGGCGGCGGTCCGGCGATCTGGTTCAACGTGGTGACCGAGCCGAAGGCGGTGAAGAACCGGCTGCACATCGACATCCACGCCAGCGGCGAGCGGTCCGACCCGCTCGAGATCCGCAAGCAGCGCGTGGATGCCGAAGCCCGGCGCCTGGCGAGCCTCGGCGCGACCATCACCGTCGTCATGTGCCAGGAAGGACTCGACCATTACGCGGTCGGGATGAAGGACCCTGAGGGCAACGAGTTCGATATCAACTAGAACATCAACCAGAGCCCAGCGTCCTCCACGCCGCGCCCAGCGTCTCCCGGAAGTCGGTGGAGTACGACCGCCGCGTCCACTGTGCCATCCGCACGCGCCACGGCAGTACGGCGTGCATGTCGCTCAGCATGTGGTCGATGTTCCCCAGCGAGCGCGGGAGGACCACCGTGCCGCTCGCGTACTTGCCGCGCATGCGCGCCTTGCGTGCCTCCAGATCCGCGCCGACCTGCACCTTCCGGGCAGTCGGCGACGGCAGCGTCAGGGCGCCGGCCAGGTGCGCCGCGATCCAGGTCGTGCCGACCTCGGCGCTCAGCGAGCTGATCAGCGAGGTGTTGTAGCCGGCGAAGGTCAGGTTCGGGATGTCGTGGGGCAGGACATTGCGGAACAGTTCGAAGTCGCCGTCCGCGTTCTGCGCGCTGAGCGGCGAGCCCAGGAACGGCACGCTCTGCACGAAGCCGGTGGCGGCGACGATCAGGTCGGCGGCGAGCACGCTGCCGTCGTCGAGCACCGCTTGCGGACCGTCCTGGCCGCGCAGCTCGACGATGGAACGGTCGCGCCGGACCGCGATCGTGCCGGCGCGCACCGCGTCGAAAAACCCGTCGGTCGCCATGCTGGCGCTGCTGGACGCGATGTCATCGAAGCGCCCGGGCGGGATCAGTCCTATGGCAGCCAGACCGTGCTTCTTGACCGTCGCCCTGCTCACGGCGCCGAACAGCGGCCCGAAGCGCCGCGGGTTGGCGAACAGCGTCTCGCCCAGGCGGGTCATCGCCACGTCCTCGAAATGCTTGCCGGCCAGCACCTTCGTGGCCTTCCACAGCAGTCGGCGCGGGACCATCGTGACCGAAGCGGCGACCGTCGACAGCGCCATCGCGGTGTCGCACGCCGACTTGCCGAAGCCGACCACCACGACGTGCTTGCCGCGTGCGTCGTCCAGGGTGAGGTGCTGCGACGGTGCTTTGACGACGCCACCGGCATCGGCGTGCCCGGCACGTCCCGGCCAGTCGGGGATCGCCGGACGCGAGAACACGCCGTTCGCTATGACCAGGTGTGCGGCCTCGACGCTCTCACCGGAGTCCAGGCTCACCTTCCAGCCGGCGGCGGTGGGCTCGGCCAGCGTGACGCCGGTGCCCAGCCGCAGGTTCGCGGCGATGCCGAAGCGGTCGACGTAGCTGCGCAGATAGGAGTGCCACTGCTCGGCGCTGGGGTAGTCGGGCCACGAAGCCGGCGCGGGGTGGTCGGAGTACTCGTAGGTCATCCGCGTGTTCTGCGTGGTCAGACCTGGGTAGTGGCGCGTGGGACTCCACACGCCGCCGAATTCCGGCTCGGTGTCGAAGGTCGTGACCTCATGCCCCACGGCGGTGAGCACCTTGGTCGCGGCCAGCCCGGCGATCCCGGCTCCGATGACGGCGATCTGCATGGGCCAAAGTGTCACAGAAGGCTGATGGCGTGGATAGATGCCGGTCACGCCGTCGGGGGAATCCCTGGGCGACGGCGCGACCGGCCGGTGAGATCAGCTGGGATTTAGGCCCACGGAGTGCTCACGACCCAGCTGGTGTCGTCGGCCCAGGACGTGGTGCTGTCCCAGGCGTTCGAGCCGCCGTTGCTGGCGATGTAGGCGGTGTAGTTGAAGTGCCGGATGTACTTGGTGTTGTAGTTCACCGATTGGAACGACGTGCCCTGGCCGCTGTTCCCGGCCTTCGGGCAGAACGTCGCGTCCTGGGCGAACACCGAGGATCCGTCGTTCGCCGCGATGTAGAGCTCGTAGTTGTAATGCCGGAGGAACTGCCCGGAATCGTTGGCGGACTCGAAGGACACGCAGGAGCTGTCGGCCAGACCGGCGCGGACGATCCACGTCGCGTCGGCCTTGTCGGTCGCCGAGCTGCTGGAGGAGATGGCCGAGATGACGGCCTTGGTGTCGGCGTCGTCATGGCGGAGGTAGTCGCTGGTGCAGCATGAGGTCGTCGCGCGCACCGAGATGCGCGAGCCGGGCGTCAGACCGCCGGAGCTCGAGCCGGAGCTGTATCCGGCGGCGACGATGTTGGCCTGGACCGAGTTCTCGGTGGCGTCCGAGGGGTAGCCGGAGGTCATGACGCCTTCGTAGAAGGTTCCCGCCGATCCCTTGCTGTTGTCGCCGCCGATGCCGAGGATGATCGCACCCTGCTTGCGCATCGGGTTGTAGCCCGAGACGTTGGGCCGCGGTCCGCTGTAGAAGGTGGACAGGCCACCGGATTGTGCGTTACCGCCTCGGATCGCCCACTTGTTGGCGGTGCCCTTGATGATGGCGGTGGTGTAGCGGTAGTTGATCGTGGGGTCGTTGGCGTTGTAGCCGGCGTTCTGCCCGGAGTACAGGCCGTTCTCCATGTCCGCCATGATCCACGGACCGTTTCCGGAGCCGTATCCCCAGACCTTGATGTTGCCGAAGTAGATGGCTTCCATGGTGCCGTTGCCATCGTCGTTGTTGTTGGTCTCGGCGTTGCCGTAGTCGAAGCAGCAGCCGCCGTTGTAGTGCGTACCGTCGAAGACGGCGTACTCACCCTCGGCGTTGTCGCCGGTGGCGATGCCGTTGGTGTGGTCGTTGCGGTAGCCCGTGCCGGCCGCGACGTAGACGCCGTAGGCCTTGTGCCCGTTGAGCACGGTCGGGGCGGCGTAGGCGTTGGCGAGGTTGTCCGGTCCTCCGGCCGCGCCGCCGGCCGGGGCGTCGGTGAGGTTGTTGCCGCGTCCGGACTGGTCGTAGATGACCGTGATGACGCAGGACGTGTTAGCGCAGAAGGAGTCCTGCGCTGCGGCGTTGGCATAACCTCCGGCGCTCAGGACGCCGATGTTCGCCGTGGCACTGTCCGAGGCGCGCCGCACTTGGTACAGGCTGCCGTTGTAGGACCCGTACAGCGCGCGCGTGGTGCTATGCGCGGCGACGCACGGCGTACCGCCCGAGGCGTAGATATCGCAGGGCCCGGTGACGGCGGCGTGCGAAACCGCGGTCGTCTCCACGGCGATGCCGAAGGTCAGCGCCAGCACGGCGCCGGCCGCCAGCACCTTGCGTCTGAACGTGGACAGACGCGACAGGCGTGATCCGAGGGCCATACGGGGTCTCCTTTGCTGGTGGGGATGGCTGAGGAGCAGCGGTGGGGAACTGTGGGGGAACTGTGGGGAAGAGCTGTGCGGAGCAGTGTTACCGGTAACATCGCCGCCTCGCGCGCACCCCGTGATCACAAAAGGGGATTTTGGGGGGCGCGACTACCGCGACGCCCCTCACTATCACCGGCCGAAGATGGCGCGTCAAGGTTTCCACCACGTGAATCTTCGTGGACGAAGAAACCTGTTTCTCACCCGCCCGTGCACACGGCTCGACATGGTCGATCCACCCGGTCTGGCGCCTCGGCTTTACCGTCGTGCGAGCGCCGGGTTTAGCATGTTAAGGACTGAAGGCTTCAGCACGAGCACAGCGCATGGCGCAGTCAGGCCGGTCGTCCGTGCGCGGATCGGGTCGGCGCGATGTCCGTCGGGAATCAGAAAACGCCAGGTCGGGATGCTGGTGCGGCGCGTATAGAGGTCGATGTTGCTCCTGAGGTGAGCGTCGAGGCTGAGGCTGAGGCCGGTACGGGCAGCGCCGCTCCCGCACCTGACGCTGCTCCCGGCGCCGTCCCCGACGCCCCCGCCGCGACCGCCGATGGCGCCGAGGCGACTGCCACCGGCGACGCGGCCGCCGCCACCGACGTCCCCCGCCTGGACCAGGACGAACTCGACCGCATCTGCCTCTACAACCTCCTGTCCGCCTGCGCCGACACCATCTTCTTCAAGGACCGGGAGTCGCGCTTCATCCGGGTGAGCCGTAGTCAGGCCGACCTCACCGGTGCCGAGAGTCCCACGGAGATGATCGGCAAGACCGACTTCGACTACTTCACCTCCGCGCATGCCGGGAACGCGTTCCAGGACGAGCAGAAGATCATTCGGACTGGCGTCCCGATGTTCGACATCCGTGAGGCGAACACGTTGCCGGATGCCTCTGAGCGAGTCTTCAGCTGTAGCAAGCAGCCTCTGCGGGACTTCGACGGCATGATCATCGGCACCTTCGGCATCTCCCGTGACATCACCGCGCGGACCACCACCGAGGCGCAGCTGCGGGCCAAGACCGCTGAGCTCGACCGGATCGGGACCGAGCTGCGCGCGCTGATCGAGTCCAGTCCTGACCCGATGTGCCGGTTCGACCGGCAGCTGCGCTACACCTACGCCAACCCCGCTGCGCTGCGGGTGGCCGGCGTGCCCGAGAGCGAGCTGGTCGGGCGGACCAACCGGGAGGCGGGGCATCAGGAAAAGTTCGTGCGGGAGTGGGAGCAGACGCTGCGGCGGGTGTTGCGGACCGGTGTCGGCGACGAGGTGGAGCACGACCTGGTGCTGGCGGGGACTCGGCGCTTCTTCCACACGCGGCTGGTCCCGGAGCGGGACGCGACGGGCACCGTGGTGAGCGTGCTGACCGTCAGCCACGACCTGACCGACCGCAAGCGCATCGAGGACGCCCTGGCCGAGCAGGCCGTGCGCGACCCGCTGACCCACCTGGCCAACCGCGCGCTGCTCGTCGACCGGATCGATCAGGCACTGGCCAAGATGCGCGTGCAGGGCGGCCGGCTCGCGGTGCTGTTCCTGGACCTGGACCGGTTCAAGGTGGTCAACGACAGCCTCGGCCACGCCGCCGGCGACGCCCTGCTCGTGGCCACCGCCGCTCGGCTGCGCAGCGCCGTACGCCAGGGCAGCGACCTGGTCGCGCGCTTCGGCGGCGACGAGTTCGTGATCCTGTGCGAGCATGTCCAGGGACGCAAGGACGCCGCGGACGTGGCCCGCCGGGTCACCCGCGCCCTGTCCGCCCCCTTCGAGCGCGACGGCCAGCCGATCCACATCAGCGCCAGCATCGGCATCGCCGTCACGTCCGACCCGATGACGACGGCCGACGAGCTGCTGCGGGACGCCGACGCCGCCATGTTCCGGGTCAAGGCGCGCAACCACGGCTCGGGCAGCTACATCTTCTTCGACGACAGCGTCCGCGAGGAGGCGGTCTCCCGGCTCTGGCTGGAAGGCGAGCTGCGCCGTGCGATCGAGGAGAAGGAGTTCCGCCTCGTCTACGAACCCGTGTACAACCTGCGCGACCGGCAGATCATCGGGATGGAGGCCCTGATCCGCTGGCAGCACCCCGAACGCGGCCTGCTCCCGCCGTCCACGTTCATCGAGATCGCAGAGGACTGCGATCTCATCGTGCCCATCGGCCGCTGGGTCCTGCACGAGGCGTGCGGGCAGCTCGCCGTCTGGAACCGGCGCCGCGATCCCGGCAAGCCGCCGCTGACCATGGCGGTGAACCTGTCCCCGCGCCAGCTCAACGACGAAGGGCTGGTCGCCGAGGTCGCCAACGCCCTGCGCGGCAGCGGGCTCGAGCCCGAGCAGCTGACCCTGGAGGTCACCGAGACCGCCGTGCACGAGGCTCCGCAGTTCGCCCAGGCGGTCCTGTCGCAGGTCTCTGATCTGGGCGTGCAGATCGCGCTCGACGACTTCGGCACCGGCTACTCCTCCCTGGGCCACCTGCGCCGCATCCCCGCCAACGCGCTGAAGATCGACCGTGCCTTCGTCAACGGCCTGGAGCACAAGGGCGGCGACACCGCGATCGTCACCGCCGTCGTCACCATGGCGCACGCCCTGGGCATGATCACCGTCGGCGAGGGCATCGAGAGCGAGGCCCAGTACGAGTACCTGCGCGCGCTCGGCTGCGACCAGGGCCAGGGCTACCTGTTCGCCGAGCCGGTCTCCGCCGCGGCGTTCGAGACGCTGCACCTATGATCACCGCATGCGGTTCGCCTTCTTCGACCTCGACGACACCCTCGTGGACGCCAAGGCGGCCCTGCGCGCCTGGTCCCTGGACTTCGCCGCCGAGTACGTCCCCGGCGGTCCCGACGCCGCCGCCGATGTCTTCCTCCGCGTGGTCGCCGCCGAAAGCTGGCCGGGCTTCGTCGCCGACGCCCGCGCGCACTACGGCATAACCGCCCCCGACGAGGAACTCATGGCGCAGGTCGCCGCGGTGTTCCCGGGCAAGTTCGTGTTGGAGCACCAGGTCCGCCGCGCGCTGACCGAGCTGCGCGGCGAAGGCTGGCGCCTCGGCGTGGTCACCAACGGATCCACCGCCGTGCAGCAGGCCAAGGTGGACAGCGTCGGACTGCGCCCCCACGTCGACGCGGTCATCGACTCCGAAGCCGCCGGCCACCGCAAACCGCATCGCCGGATCTTCGAGATAGCAGCCCACGAACTCGGCGTCGAGCTGGGACCGCACGGCTGGATGGTCGGCGACCGGCTGGACAAGGACATCGCCGGGGGAGCGGCCGCCGGACTGCGGACCATCTGGATCTCGCAGGGCGAGGCGCTGCCCGAGGTGATGCCCGAGGGGGTTTCGCGGCCGACGCACGTCGTGGCGACGATCGCTGAGGCGTTCGCGATCGTCCGAGCGTCCAGCTCGGTGTGACCGTCGCGAGGTGCAGCTTGAGGGCATGGTGAGTTGTTTTCCGACATGCGGAGATAACAAGCCCGTCGCATGTGAGCGTTAACCATCCGCACGACCCCGCGTGGGCGTCGAAAGCTTAAGCGTGCTACCCCTGGATCATGAGGTACGGACGCGCCACCGCCACCGGCGCCGCCGCAAGCTGAAGGAAGGCACCATGAGTACCCTGACAGACCGCCTCGACGGCCTGCTCTTCTTCCCTGTCACGCCGTTCACCCCGGACCAGGGGCACGTCGACCTCGACGCCTTCGCGGCGCATCTGGAGAGCCGGCTGGCGCTGCTGGATCCGGCGCGTCCTGGGCTGTCGGCGGTGTTCGCGGCGTGCGGGACCGGCGAGTTCTTCTCGCTGGACCAGCGCGAGTACGCCGAGGTGCTGCGGGTCGCGGTGCAGGTCACGGCGGGGCGGGCGCCGGTGCTCGGCGGTGTCGGCTACGGGGCGCCGCTGGCCGCGTCGTTCGTGCGGGCCGCTGAGCAGGCCGGGGTCGACGGGCTGCTGGTCCTGCCGCCCTACCTGGTCTCCGGCAGCCAGCAGGGGCTCGCCGACCACTATCGGAGCATCGCCGCCTCCACCGAGCTGGACCTGATCATCTACCAGCGCGACAACGTCACCTTCGCCCCGGAGACCGTCGCGGACCTGGCCGAGGTGCCGAACATCATCGGGTTCAAGGACGGCCGGGGCGACCTGGACCTGATGCAGCGCATCGTCGCGGCGGTCCGCATGCGGCACGGCGCCGACCGCCTGTTGTTCCTCAACGGCCTGCCCACCGCCGAGATGACGCAGCTCGCCTACCGCGGGATCGGCGTCCCGCTGTACTCCTCGGCGGTGTTCTGCTTCGCCCCGGACATCGCGCTGGCGTTCTACCACGCCTGCCGCGAGGGCGACGGGGCGCTCGCCGACGCGCTGATCGACCGCTTCTACAAGCCGCTGGTCGAGCTGCGCAACAAGGGCGCCGGCTACGCGGTCTCGCTGGTGAAGGCCGGTGTGCGCCTGGACGGGCTGGACGCCGGACCGGTGCGCTCACCGCTGACCGAGCCGGCTCCGGAGCACCTGGAGCAGCTCGAGCAGCTGATCGCCGACGGCCGCGCGGTCCTGGCCGAGCACAAGGTCGGAGCCGCGGCGTGAGCACTCAGGCAGGTCGGGGCGGCAGCGAGAGCACGCAGCGCGGACCGGTCGTCACCGGCGTCGACATCACCCCGGTCGCGATCGCCGATCCGCCGCTGCTGAACGCCTCCGGCGTGCACGAGCCGTTCCAGCTGCGCTCGATCATCCAGGTCCGCACCGACGCCGGCATCACCGGCGTCTCCGAGGCCTACGGCGACGACGCCACCCTCGCCCAGCTGCGCCAAGCCGCCGCGACCCTCCCGGGCCTGGACGTCTTCCACCTCAACGACCTCACCCGGCGCGTCTCCGGCGCCCTGGCCTCGGCGTCGGCCTCCTCGCCGACCGAGCTGATCGGTGCCGCCAGCGCGGACAAGACCGTCGCGCAGGCGGTCTCGGCGTTCGAGGTGGCGTGCTTCGACATCCAGGGCAAGGCGACCGGCAAGCCGGTGGTGGACCTGCTCGGCGGCGCGGTGCGCGACCGCGTCGACTTCAGCGCCTACCTGTTCTACAAGTGGGCTGAGCACCCCGGCGACTACCCCGCCGACGACTGGGGCGCGGCGCTGGATCCGGACGGCATCGTCGCGCAGGCCCGCCGCATGGTGGAGCTGTACGGCTTCGGCTCGCTGAAGCTCAAGGGCGGTGTCTTCGCCCCCGAAGAGGAGGTCGCGGCGGTCAAGGCGCTGCGGGCGGCCTTCCCGGACCGTCCGGTCCGGCTGGACCCGAACGCGAACTGGTCGGTGGAGACCAGCCACCGGGTCGCTGCGGCGCTGGAAGGCGAACTCGAATACCTGGAGGACCCGACCGCCGGCATCCCCGGCATGGCCGAGGTCGCGGCGAAGACATCGCTGCCGCTGGCGACGAACATGTGCGTGACCGGGTTCGCCGAGATCCCCGAGGCGGTGCGGCTGGGCGCGGTCCAGGTGATCCTGTCCGACCACCACTTCTGGGGCGGGTTCCGGGCGACGCAGGCCTTGGCAGGGCTCTGCGAGACCTTCGGGCTGGGACTGTCGATGCACTCGAACACGCACCTGGGCATCAGCCTCGCCGCGATGACGCACCTGGCTGCCGCCACGCCGAACCTGACGTACGCGCTGGACACGCATTCGCCGTGGAAGACCGAGGAGGTTATCGCCGGCGGTCCGCTGCGGTTCGTCGGCGGCGCGCTGACGGTGCCCGAGGGTCCGGGTCTGGGCGTCGCCGTCGACGAAGACGCGCTGGCACGGCTGCATGAGCAGTACCTGACCTGCGGATTCCGTAAGCGCGACGACGCGACGTGGATGCGCCGGGTGCAGCCGGAGTTCACCGGACGGCGGCCGAGGTTCTGATGGACGCCGGGATCTATGTGTATCCGTGGGACGTCGTCGGGGATCCGGCGGCGGCTGAGCGGATCGCCGGGCTCGGCGTCGGACACGCGACCGTCGCAGCGTTCTACCATGCGACGCGCGCGCTGACGCCGCGGCATCCGGCGCACCGGGTGATCGTCGCCGAGCGGAGCGCTGCGTATCTGCCGGTCGGTTCGGCGTGGTCGGGGCTGCTGCCGGAGGCTCAGGGCTGGGTTCCGGGGCAGGACGTGTTCGGGGAGACGGCGTCGGCGCTGGCGGGCGCGGGCGTGGCGACGCATGCGTGGGTGGTGGTCGATCACGTCGACGGCTTTGACGGGCCGCATGTGGTCAACGCTTACGGCGATGTGTATCCGTGGGCGCTGTGTCCGGCGAATGAATCAGTCCTCGAATACGCGGTCGGATTGGCGGCGGTGGTCGCCGAGCGTCCGGATATCGCAGGGGTCGAATTCGAAGCCGCCGGATGGTACGGGTTCGACCACCTGAACCAGCACGACAAGGTGGCCGGTATTCCGTTGTCCGAGGACGAGCAGTTCCTGTTCTCGCTGTGCTTCTGTCCTGCGTGCTGCGCTGCCTATCGCGAGGCTGGTGTGAACGCCGCGCAGTTGCGTTCGGCGGTTCGTGCGCGGCTGGATGCGACGTTCGAGGGTCGTGTCGGTGCGGTGTTCGACGCGGACTTGGGCGATGCGGTGGCTGCGATGCGCGGTCGGGTCGCGGATCGGTTGCGGGAGGCGATGGTGCGCGAGGTGCGTTCTCAGCGGTCTGATCCGGGCTTCGCAGTGTCCTTCCATGCGACTCCGCGACCGCGTGTGAGCCTGGCCAATACCGGGCTGGACATGGCGACGCTGCCGAGTGGGACCAGCGGCGTTGTGGTCAACTGCTGGAAAGGGAGCGCGGAGCCGGTCGCAGCTTCGGTCGGGCACGGCGTGGATGTCTACGCCGGTCTGCTCGGCATTCGCGGCATGGGCGGCGATCCGGACGGACTGGCGCGGGTCATCGGCGATGTTCGCGCGGCTGGGGCTGCCGGAGTTCGGATCTACCACGCCGGGCTGGCCGGCGCCGATGACCTGACGGCGATCGGAAAGGCGCTGGCGGATGCCTGAGGATGTGAGCGAGAGCGCCGGGCGGCGGATGCTGATCACCGGTGCCGCCGGGGGAGTGGGGACGTTCCTGCGCACCGGTTTGGCGGCGCTCGGCTGGCAGCTGCGGTGCTTGGATCTGCGGATGCCGGACGATCCCGGTGGGGCGGAGTGGATTGTCGGCGACATCAGCGACGCCGCGACGCTCGACGCCGCGATGGCGGGCATCGACGTGGTGATCCACCTGGCGGCAATTCCCATCGAAGACCACTTCGACGCGATTCTGCACGCCAACATCGACGGCACGTACCGGGTCTTCGACGCCGCGGCGCGCGCCGGCGTGCCGCGCTTCCTGTTCGCCAGCAGCAACCACGCGGTCGGGTACTACGAGCGCTCGTCGCTGGGCAACGGACGCATCCCAGCCGACGCGCGGACCCGCCCCGACACGTTCTATGGCGTATCGAAGGTCTTCGGCGAAGCAATCGGCTCCTTCTACCACGACCGCCACGGGCTTCAGGTGGCATGCGTGCGCATCGGCGCCTGCTACGCCGAGCCCAAGACCCGCCGCATGCTGGACACCTGGTTCAGCCCCGGCGACGCCGTGCGACTCTTCCACACCCTGGCGACCACACCGGACCTGGGCTACGAGATCGTCTACGGCGTCTCAGCCAACCGCACCGCCTGGGGCAACCTGGACTCCGCCCGCCGCCTGGGCTACGAACCGCAGGACGACTCCTCAGCCTTCGCCGACCGCTTCGCCAACCAGCCGATCGACCCCGACGACCCCGAGGTCCGCTACCTCGGCGGGGACTTCACCACCGCGACGCCGGGTCCGCGCTGACTCGCTATCGCTGACGGCTGACGACTCGCCATTGATCGTGCAGGAGTGTTCAGGAGTCGCGACCGCGTGCGAGACTTCCGCGGTGCAGATGCATGACGATCAGCTGACCGTGTCCGAAGACATCGTCCGAGGGCTCGTCGACGAACAGTTCCCGCAGTGGCGCGAACTGCCCGTCACGCAGCTCGCTTCGCAGGGCACGGTCAACGCCATCTTCCGCATCGGCGACCGGCTCGCGGCCCGGCTTCCGCTCAAGCCCGGCCCGCCCGCCACGATCCGCCGCGAGCTCGAGGCCGAAGCCGAGGCGTCCCGCGAACTGGCCGGCAGCACCCGCTTCCCCACCCCCGAGCCGGTCGCGCTCGGCGAACCCGGCGCCGGCTACCCGGCGCCCTGGTCCGTCCAGACCTGGCTGCCCGGCGCGACGGCCACCGAAGAGGACCCGCACGCCTCGATCCCGTTCGCTCACGACCTGGCCGAGTTCATCGGCGGCGTCCGTGCGCTGGACACGCGCGGCCGCGTCTTCGGCGGCAAAGGCCGGGGCGGCGACCTGCGTGCGCATGACGCGTGGATGGACACGTGCTTCGAGCGCAGCGAGCACCTTCTTGACGTGCCGCGCCTGCGCGACTTGTGGGCGGTTCTGCGCGACCTGCCTCGCACCGACCCCGACCGGATGACCCACGGCGACCTGATCCCCGGCAACGTCCTGGTCGCCGACGGCCGCCTGACCGGTGTCCTGGACGCTGGCGGCCTGGCAGCGGCCGACCCCGCCCTCGACCTCGTCGCCGCCTGGCACCTGCTCGACGCCGAGCCACGCCGCGCCCTGCGCGAAACCCTCGCCTGCGACGACCTGCAATGGCAACGCGGCAAGGCCTGGGCATTCCAGCAAGCCATGGGCGTGGTCTGGTACTACCTCGACACCAACCCGGCGATGAGCCGGATGGGGCGCCGCAGCCTGGACCGCATCCTCGGCGACGCTGACGATCTCGCTGACGGTTCCTGAAGACCTCCGCCTCACCGAGGGTGAATTCGAACACTGAGTTATTGGCTACAGGCAACACCTGCCCGGGACCCCGCGACCTTCCTAAGCTCGATGGACAGGACCGCACCAAGGTCCGTGGGCGGCGGTCCGGCCGACCGTGAGACCCGGCGTCAGCGGCACCGCGTCCGACAGACAACGGACCCGCTGTCAGCCGCCGGGGGGCGGACACCGGGGTCTCGCGCCAGGGGGCCGGCTGGCCGCACCGCTGCCCAGCACCGCGCGTGACCGCGCGCAGCACTCCCCACCGCACAAGGGGAGCCGCGCGGTCACGCGCTCGGGGGAGTGGGGCGCGCCGCGATATCCAGGATCTGCTGGTGAATGCCGCGAGCTGAGAACAACGCGGTCCGCGCGTCACCGCTCCGGTGATCGGCCAGATCGCTGTACGCACCGCCCGCCTCCTCGACGATCGGCACGAGCGCGGCGACGTCCCAGGCGCCTGCACCGAGCAGCAGGAAGGCGTCGAGGCGCCCGGTGGCCACGAGCAGCGCACCATGGCAGGTTCCTGAGCCGGTGGAGGGCTTGCGAACCGGTGCGGTCGGCGTGAGCGAGCTGGACCAGTCCAGTGAGGGAAGCGTGGTCCGCGCGCAGGCCGCGAGAGTGGCGGCGAGCTGTCGGCCGCGCGGGTTGAGCCGGGCAGGCGGAGGCCAGATGCCGATCGAGGAGTCACGCAGATCAGTGGCCGTGTTCACGGCGAGGCGGGTTGGCGCCGCAGCCGGATCCATGGGCAGGTGGGCACGAGGCGCGACCGGACTCATCGGCAGGCCGACGAGCGGCGCCCGCGGATCCATCGCCAGGTCGAGGTCAGTACTCATCGGCAAGCCGGCACTCCACGCTCCACCACCACGCGCCGCCCACCACCGCCTCCCGCACGCCGCAGCCGTGACCACCCCGACCGCGACCGCATCCCCACTATCCAGCGCGATCAACGTCCCCCACTCCGGCTCGCCGGCCACGAAGCTCGCAGTGCCGTCGATCGCATCGACGATCCACCGGCGCCGCCCAACACCCCGCGCCCCGAACTCTTCGCCAAGGAACGCATCCTCAGGACGCGCCTCGCCGACCAGCGCGCGAAGCGTGCGCTCGATCTCGTGATCGGCGACGCCGACCGGACTGCCGTCACTCTTTGCCCGCCAGGCCACCCCGCCGGCCTCGAAGTGACGCGCGCCGATCACATCGGCGCGGTCAGCAAGCCGGTGCGCAAGCGCGAGATCAGCGCCGATACATGAAGTTATACGTAGCACTGTTCAAATTCCCCGGCCCGACCTTGCCCCCGAAACTGACATCGACGTCGTACACCGCCGTCGAGTGTCCCTGCAGCGTGGCGCCGTAGTTCTGGCCCGGGTTGCCGTTGAAGCCGTTCTGGATCTCCTGCGGCGACAGGCCCAGGGCGGCGGCGTCCGCCAGCAGGTTCGCCTTCAGCTGGTCCATCGTCGTCGCGGTGGTGGTGAAGCTCGTGCGCAGAGGCTGGCCGATGCCGCGGGGGTCGGCCACGGTCTTGCTCTCGGAGGTCGAGGTCACCTCGGTGACCTGGCGCTGGATGGTGCCGGCGGGGAGCTTCAGGTGCACGCTCAGGGTCTTGCCGGGCTCCGGGTTGAGGTCCGTGCTCGGGTAGGTCGGGAGCATGGCCAGGTCGTCGCGGGTCGGGAGGCGGGTCAGGTCGATGGAGACCACGCCGTCGTGTTCGATGCGGTCGCGGGCGGGGTTGTGGTAGATGCCGAAGTTGAAGGCGTATTGGACGTCGACGTGGCCGTCGGCGGCGGGTGCCTGCATGGTGACCGTCACCGACAGCCAGTCGTGGACTGCGCTGTAGTCCGTGCCGGACTGGTATGTGGCGCTGGGCGCGACGGGGATGCCGAGGGTCGGGGCGTCGGCTGCCACTGATGCCTGCGCGTCGGAGAGCTTGCCGAAGGTGCGGGTGACCACCAGGTCCACCGGGGGGCGCCGGTGGTCCGGGTCGTCATTGATCAGGGGGTTGCCGCCGTCGGCGCTGATGTTGTAGGCGGGGATGTGCAGGGTGCCGGTGGGCAGGATCAGGGTGGTGGCGATCGGGGCGCCGTTGGCGGTGGCGAAGCCGGCTTGGTAGGCCACGAAGTTCTGACCGGCCGGGTAGCCGAGGTCGGCGCGGGTCGGCGGGTGGCGCAGGTCGATCGTCAGCTTGCCGTCGTGGACCGCGGTGCCCGGCGCGTGGGAGCCGCCTGCGCTCGGCGGGGACGCGGCGCCCGAGGACGTGCTCATGTTCTTACAGCCTCCCAAGGCCAGGATGAGGCAAACCAGGATGGACGCGGCGGGACGGGCGGTCACAGACTTCACGGTATCGGCCGCCGCTACCAGGGGAGGTCAAGGCCGGGGGTGAAGTGGTGGTCCAGCTTGATGTCCCAGTCCTTGGCCAGCAGGTCGTCGGCGATGGTCGGCCAGCGCGCGGACAGCCGCTGCTGCGCGATCCGGTCCTGCACCGGCGTGGCGACGATCTGCCGGGCCAGGTTCGGATCCTGCTGCAGCAGCTTCTGGTACGCCGGGAGCGTGTCGTGCGTGACGTAGTCCCAGCGGTCCTGCGTGTTGGTGATGTTGAAGTCCGGCAGCGGTGTCGTCACATGGACCCCGACCGTCTCCTTGCCGACGACCACCGGGACGCTGACGTCGCCGCCGAAGGTGATCGGCCGGTACTCCCCGGGCGTGTGCGTGCCCGGGATGGACGCCGCGCCGACCGTGGTCATCATGTACGTGAAGGCCTTGCCCACCGGTCCGTCGTGGTTGTACATCTGGTTGTACTGGTCCTTGATCACGACGTTCTGCTCGCGGTAGAGCAGCGTGCCGTTCGCGTCCATGACCTGCTGCGGCGTGCTGTGCGGGTTGGCGATGACGTGCCAGGCGTTCGCGGTCTTGTCCGGCGGGACGTCGCCGGGGAACAGCCCGGCCTTCTGCATCTCGTCGATGTAGGCCGTCTTGTTGTTCGGCGGCCCGGCCAGATACGCCTCGTGCGCGGCGGCCTGGTCGAAGAAGATGTGCTTCTGCATCGCCAGGAACTTGGTCTCGAAGTACTTCAGCTCGGTGGCCGACATCTGGCCGCCGGCTGCGGCCAGCTGCTGCAGCTCCGGCGGCAGGGACTCGCGCACCGCCGCCGGCAGGCCGTCCACCTTCGTCGCGAAGTCCTGCGCGAACTTGCGGAACATGTCGATGTCCATGAACCCGCCGGCGAAGGAGGGCCCGATCATGTTCGCCATACCGGCCCACTGGAGCTCGGGATGGTCCAGGAACAGCTTCCCGTAGTACGTGTACACAGCCTGGATGTTGGCCATGTTCGGACCGGTGCCGGCCGCCGGGTCCCACTCGTTCAGGTCGATGCCGGCGTGCTGCGCGGCGGTGGCGACCCAATACTGGTCGAGCAGCGTCTTGTACTGCTTGGGATCCACGTTCTTGGACCGCAGGTCGTCCAGGACCGCTTCCAGCACCGACGGATCGATCGGCAGCTCCGGATTGACGCCGCCGTTCTGCTCCCCGTTGGGGTTGACCAGCGGCAGGTTCAGGACCGCGGACTCGACGGTGGCGGGGTTGGTCAGCTGCGACAGGAAGGCCCGCTGCTGCCCGTCCAGGGCGGTCCAGTGCTGGTTGGACACACCGTCGCCCTCGGCGACCGCCTTGATCTTGCGGGCGGCGGCGGACGCGCTGGTGTCGTGCAGGTGCGCGGCGTCGGCGACCCGGCGCACCGCGGTGTTCCACTCCTGAGCCGCCGTCTGGTACTTGCCCCAGTGCGGGTCCACCGGGGACATCGGCTTGGCGGAGGGCACGGTCGGGGCGAAGGGCACCCGGACGCCGGTGAAGGTGGCGCCGAACTCCCCGCTCGGGTTGTAGGTGTAGCCGATGGCGGCGAAGTCGGACTCCGCACTGTCGCCGAGACTCTTGGCGCTGGCCGCGTTCGTCTGCGCGTGCTCCAGGTCCGGGATGTAGGCCTTCAGCGCGTCGGCAGCGGTCTGATACCGCGAGACGATCTTGGCGAGTTCGGCGGCGAGGTTGTCGCAGCGCACCTTGAACGCCGTGCCGGAGTCGGAGTCCCAGAATTCGTCGACACACAGGCCGGTCAACGCCTTCGACACCGACGCCGCTTGCGAGGCGATCTTCGTGTACGCCGTCACATGCGTGGACAGCGTCCCGGCGTTGCCCTTGGCCGGATCGCCGTTCGGGCTCAGCGGCCACCAGCCGTCGCCGCCACCGCCTCCCTCGGCGGGCCTCATACCGGCATCCGGCGGCCGGTGTGCGGCGGCGGGGCGGGCGTCTCGGCCTTGGTCAGCGCGCCGTTCACGGCCTGCGCCAGGTGCGTGTCGGTGGCGCTGAGGGTGGCCGCGGCCGCCTCGGCGACCTGTCCGAGATCGTTCAAGTCGCTCAACAGGTTCGCCTGCCGGATCGTCCAGTTGTCGGAGAACTCGGCCAGCGCGGCGGCCAGGTCCGCGGCACCGGCCTCGGTCGTGAAGTCCCCGACCGGGTAGTTGAACGCTTCATTGAGCTGTTGGGCCAGGCCGTGAAGTGTTCCGGTCAGGTCCTGTATCGCTCTCAGATCGGCTCTGAGATGGTCGCCCATCATTCACCCCGTGTGATCAACCTGTGTACGTATCAGTCCCCTGAACCCGGGAGGTTAGCAGCGTTTCGCCCTCGGCGACATAGGTTCGATGGCGTACTGTGCCGATCGTGATTCTCGAAGCCGTCTACCTCCTGCCGGCCGCGGTGTGGACCGGCTCCATGACCTACAGCCTGGCGCTCGTACAGCCGCGCAGCGCGCAATTCTTCACCGACGACGACCAGCTCGAGGACTTCATCACAGTCCTCGCACACGGCAACCGCTGGCGCGTGCTGGCGATGGCGGCGACGCTGATCGCGAGCGCCGCGGCGATCATCGCGCTGGGCCCGTGGGCCGGGGCGCGGGTGGTCTACGGCATCGCGCTCGCCCTGGACGTCGCGGCGACCGCCGTCTTCGTCCATGTGTCGTGGCGCCACTGGCCGGCGCGCGTGTTCGCACTCCCCGAGGAGCGCCCGGGCTTCCGGCGCAAGCTGCGGATCAGTGCACGCGCCATCTTGCTGCTGGTCGGATCCGGGTTCGTGCTCACCCTGGTCGCGAGCGTGGGGCACTAGGTGCGCGTCCTCATCGCCGGATCGAGCGGGCTGATCGGCGGCGCGCTGAGCTCGGCCTACCACCAGGACGGCCATGACGTCGTCCGCCTGGTCCGCCGACCGACGCAGAACCCTGACGAAGTGCGATGGGACCCGGCGAAGCCCGATCCGCGCCTTCTCGACGGCGCCGACGTGGTCATCAACCTGGCCGGCGCTCCGCTCGGCGACCGGCGATGGAACGCCGGCTACCGCGACCTGATCGCCGCCAGCCGCATCGGCACCGCCTCGGCGCTGGCCACGATGGCGGCGCGCGCCGCGAGACCGCCGGCAGTCCTGCTCTCGATGTCCGGGATCAGGTACTACGGCGTCGATCGCGGCGACGAGGAGCTCACCGAGTCCAGCGCCGCCGGCAGCGACGGCTTCCTGCCGCTGGTCACGTCGCGATGGGAGGCCGCGACCGGTCCGGCTGCCGACGCTGGGGTGCGGGTCTGCCACCTGCGGACCGCTCTGGTGCTGTCCGCGGCCGGCGGCTTGGTGCCGCGGCTGCTGACGCCGTTCCGGTTCGGCGTGGGCGCGACGCTGGGTTCGGGCCGCGCGTATTGGAGCTTCCTGACATTGCACGACACTGTCGCGGCCATTCAGTTTCTGGGGGAAAGCCCGCAGTGCGAGGGTCCCTACAACCTCTCGGCGCCGATTCCGGTGCGTGCGAAGGAGTTCACGAAGGCGCTGGCGTCGGCGGTCGGCAGACCGGCGCGGCTGCGGCTGCCGGTGTGGGCGCTGCGTATCGGGGTCGGGCAGATGGGCCCGGAGGTGCTGGGCAGTCTGCGGGTCCTGCCGGAGCGGTTGCTGGCAGCCGGATTCCGTTTCCGGGACAACGATATCGAGACTGCGGTACGCCAGGCGCTGGCCGGGCACGGGCATGGCCTCACGCGCTCGTCGAGCATGTGAGGCCATTGCGTCAGCGGGGTGTCTCAGAGGTGACTAAGAGGTGTTTCAGAGGACCGCGTTGTCTGCGCTCCCCGGGAAGTCCGTGCTCAGCGCCACGTCCTTGCCGGCGTCGAACTCGGCGCGGAGCTGGTCGAGCTTGACGCCGATGCGGCGCTGCGCGTCGCTGCCCAGGACGACCCAGTGGCGGGGTTGGGGCGCCGTCGCCTCCGCGTAGATGACCTCGGCGGCTCTGTCGGGGTCGCCGGGGAACATCTCCGGGGACAGGTTGCCCAGCATGGCGCGGAAGGCGCCGGCGGTCGCGGCGTAGTCCTCGATCGGGTCGCCGGAGGCCTTGGTTCGGTGCTCGATGCCGGTGCGGAAGGAGCCGGGCTGGATGATCATCGCGTGCAGACCGAGCGGTGCGATCTCCTGCCACAGTGCCTCGGTGAAGCCTTCGAGGGCGAACTTGCTCGCCGAGTAGTAGCCGTTGGCCGGGAGGCTGGCCAGGCCGTCCATCGAGGAGACGTTGACGATGACGCCGGAGCCGCGGCGGCGCATGCCGGGGAGCACGGCGCGGGTCAGCTCGACGGCGCCGAAGAAGTTGACCTCGAACAGCCGGCGGTAGTCGGCCTCCCGCTGCTCCTCCAGGGCGCCGACGAAGTCGATCGCGGCGTTGTTCACCAGGATGTCTATGCCGCCGAAGCGTTCCTCCGCCAGCCGGACGCCCGCCGCCCGCAGCCCGGCGTCGGTGACGTCCAGGCGCACGGCCAGCGCGGTCTCCGGGTAGCGGGCGGCCAGCTCGGCGGTGGCGGCGGTCGAGCTGGCGACGACCACCGCCTGGTCGCCCCGGGCCAGAACGTGTTCGGCGAGCGCCTTGCCCAGGCCGCTGGAGGCGCCGGTGATCAGCCAGGTTTTGCGGTTCATGAAACGGTCTCTTTCGGTGAGTTTGTTGGTGAGTCTGCGAGAACGGGAGGAACGACGGCCGCTCATTCCCCGGGCGGGAAGTCGGCGGCGGCGCTGGCGTCGGCCCACTTCCGGGTCTCCTCCGCACGCGCCTCGCCGGCGGCCAGGGCGCTGGTGACGGCTTGCGCGCCGAGCAGGAGGCGGCGCGGCGGGTCGTCGTGCCCGACCACATCGATGATCACTCGCGCGGCACGGACCGGGTCGCCGGGCTGGTTGTCGCTGTTCTCGGCGCGGTAGGCGTTCATCGCCCCGACCGTGGATTCGTAGTCGGCACCGACAGCGTGCAGCTCCATCGACGAGCCCTGCCAATCAGTGCGGAACGCACCCGGCTCCACAATCACCACCTTCACCCCGAACGGCGCCACCTCCGCAGCCAACACCTCCGAGAACCCCTCCACCGCGAACTTCGCACTCTGATACGCACCCATCCCCGGCGTGCCACCCACCCGGCCACCCACCGAAGAAAACTGCACAAACACCCCCGACCGCTGCGCCCGCAACACCGGCAACGCCGCCCGCGTCACATTCACCACACCGAAAAAGTTCGCCTCGAACTGACCCCGGAAATCCGCCTCAGCCATCTCCTCAATCGGACCACTGTTGGCAAACCCGGCATTGTTCACCACCACATCCAGACGCCCGAACTCCCCCACCGCAGCAGCCACCGCAGCCCTGGCCGCCTCGACGTCGGTCACATCCAACGCCGCAGTACGCACCAAGGCGCCATAGCGCGTGACCAGATCCGCCAACTGCTCCGGACGCCGCGCCGTCGCCAAAACCTGATCCCCACTGTCCAACACCGCCTCGGCCAGACCCCGACCGAAACCCCGGGACGCCCCAGTGATCAACCATGTGCGAGCCATGTCAAATTCCTTTCATCTTCATCGCCAGCTCCGACAACCACCAATGTCGCCTCCGCGGCATCGCCGGGACATCAGTCATCTGGCGCTGAGTCAGCCGCGTCACTCGCGGACGGCCCATCCGTGCAGCTCAACCACCTCCGCGCGCTCGTAAGATGGCCTCAATCTCCTCCGGGAGGAACCCACGCCGGAGGACAGATGCCGCAAGACGCGAAACACCAGCTGCTCGGGCGGAACCGCGAGCTGGAGACCCTGGACCGGCTGCTGCGCGAGGTGCGCGAAGGCCGCAGCCGGGCCTTGGTGCTGCGCGGGGAAGCCGGTATCGGCAAGTCGGCGCTGCTGGACCACCTCGCCGAGCAGGCGGCGTCGGGGCGCGTGGGACAGCTGCCGCCGGTGCGGATGCAGACGGTCCGGACCGCCGGCGTCGAGGCCGAGTCCGACTTCGCCTACTCGGCGCTGCAACATCTGTGCGCTCCGCTGCTGACGCACCTGGACCAGCTGCCGCAGGTGCAACAGGACGCGCTGCGCGTCGCCTTCGGGCTGAGCGCGGGCAACGCACCGGAGATGCTGCTGGTCGGCGTGGCGGTGCTCGGGTTGTTCGCCGAGGCGGCGACCGGCGCCCCGCTGCTGTGCCTGGTCGACGACGCGCAGTGGCTGGACCTGATGTCCCAGCGCATCCTCGCCTTCGTCGGACGGCGCCTGGACGCCGAATCCGTGGCGCTGGTCTTCGCCGAGCGCGTCACCGACAAGCAGACGGAGGACGGCTTCTCCGGGCTGCCCGCCCTCAGCATCGGCGGGCTTGGGGACGCCGAGGCGCGGGCGTTGCTCGATGCGGTGCTGCCCGGTCCGGTCGAGGCCCGCGTCCGGGACCGGATCGTCGCCGAGACCGGCGGGAACCCGCTCGCGCTGCTGGAGCTGCCGCGCGGGCTGTCGGCGGCGGAGCTGGCGTTCGGCTTCGGCGGACCGGGCTCGGCGCCGCTGGCGACCCGGGTCGAGGAGGGTTTCCGGCGGCGTGTGGAGGCGCTGCCCGCCGAGACCCGCACGCTGCTGCTGGTCGCGGCGGTGGAGCCGGTCGGCGACGAGCTGCTGCTGTGGCGCGCGCTACGCCTGCTGGAGGTCGGACCCGACGCCGCCGCACCGGCGCAGGCCGCCGGACTGCTCAACCCCGGCACGCCGCTGCGCTTCCGGCACCCGCTGGTGCGCTCGGCCGTCTGGCACGGCGCGGACGGAGCCACGCTGCTGGCGGTCCACGCCGCCCTCGCCGAAGCCACCGACGCCGATCGCGACCCCGACCGGCGCGCCTGGCACCGCGCGCACGCCGCGCTCGGCCCGGACGAGCAGGTCGCCGCCGACCTGGAGCGCTCCGCCGACCGTGCCCTGGCGCGCGGCGGCCGGGCAGCCGCCGCCTCCTTCCTGGAACAGGCAGCCGCGCTCAGCCCGGATCCGTCCGAGCGCGCGCGGCGAGCGTTGGCGGCGGCGCAGGCCTATCTCAAGGCAGGACTGCCATACCGGCTGCCGGACCTGCTCGCCGCCGCCGAATTGGGTCCGCTGAGCCCGTTGCAGCAGGCCGATGCCAACCGGCTGCGCGCCAAGGCTTCGGCCATGACCAACTCCGGGCTCGGCGCCGTTCAGCCGCTGATCGACGCCGCGCGCGGTTTGCGGGACCTGGATCCGGCTGCCGCGCGCGAGACGTGCCTGGCGGCGTTCGGCGCGGCGATCTGGGCCGGACGGCTCGACGCGAGCGGGATGCGGCGGGCCGCCGAAGCCGCTCGCGAGCTGCCGCCGAGCGACGATATGGGAGGCGTCTTCCTGCGCGCCTTGACCGCCTGGAGTCTGGAGGGACCGGTCGCCGCCTTCCCGTTGCTGGAGCAGGCGCTGAGCACCCTCACCGACGACGCGGACCTGGCTGACATGTGGCCGGCGGCGAATGCGGCAGTCGAGCTCGGGGACTTGCAGGCCTGGCTGAGCGTCACCGAGCGCGCGGTCGGCTTCGCTCGGCGGACCGGAGCATTTTCGATCCTGTCGACGGCGTTGCCGTATCGGGCAGCCTCGCTGGGGTATGTCGGACGCCTTCCCGAAGCCTGGGCACTGCTGGCCGAGGCTTCGGCGACCGAGGAAGCGGCGGGTGCGGCGACCAGCCTGGTCACCACGGCGTTGCTCAGCGCGTATCGGGGACGGGAGCGCTCGGCGCTGGACGTGATCGACGCGATGGAACGCGACGGCGAGCAGCGCGGTCTGGGGCGGCTCATCGGCATGGCGGCGTGCTCGCGAGCGGTGCTGCACAACGGTCTGGGCAACTATCCGCAGGCGATGGAGTCCGCGCTGCGCGGCATGGAATATCAGGACCTTGTCGCCTACCGCTGGACGTGCAGCGAACTGGTCGAGGCGGCGAGCCGCGCCGACGGGGCAGCCGCGGCGGCACAGGCCCGCGAGCGGCTCAGCGACTGGAGCCGCGCCGGCACACCCTGGGCCCTCGGCGCCCACGCGGTCGCCGACGCCCTCGTCGGCACCGCCGACCAGGCCGAAGACCGCTACCGCGAGGCCATCGCGCACTTCACCGACGGCGGCCTCGACGTCTTCGTGGCCCGCACCCGCCTGCTCTACGGCGAGTGGCTACGCCGCCAGAACCGCCGCGCCCACGCCCGCGAGGAACTACGCGCGGCACACGAGGCATGCGTAACGATCGGCCTGGAGGCCTTCGCCGAACGAGCCCGCAGAGAACTACTCGCCACCGGCGAGACCGTGCGCAAGCAGACCATCGGCACACCGGTCCTGACACCCCAGGAAGCGCAGATCGCCCGCCTGGTGACCGCCGGCCACTCGAACGCCGAGATCGGCGCACAGCTCTTCCTCAGCCCCCGCACAGTCGAATGGCACCTGCGCAAGATCTTCGTCAAGGTCGGAATCTCCTCACGCCGTGAGCTGGACGGCGCCCTGTCGGCGGGGGAGCGCTGAGGGCGGGGACGGGCTTTGGGGGCGCGGCTGATTGATATGGGGTGGGCTGCGGGGCGGGGCGGTGCGCAGGTTGGTTGGGTTGGTGCGGTTGGTTAGTGGGTTTCTAGAAGCCTTTTACGTCTTCGAGCATGGTTTGATGGCCTCGCAGGGGGCGCGGTTCGGTTGAGTGTTTCTGGGCGGCGCTGGCGGCCGGCGGTTGTTCGTGTTCACGACCGCGCACCGGTCCGAGTCACTGCGCATGCGTTGGGGTTGGCGGGTCGCGGCCGCGTTTGAGGGGCACCAGAAATCAAGGGCGGGGCCTCCGGCGGCGCCTTCGCGGCGAGCGGCACTCGCTCCGGGGAGGGGGCGCCGCGTTGTTGGGCGGCGGTCGTTGCTTGTGGTCGCCTTGTCCCGGATTACCCGTCGCGTCGTCGCCGTAAACGGAATCTTTTCGGCCTGGCGGTATCAAGTCGCATCACTTTTGCTGTGGTCGAGAAACGCCCGACTTGACACCGCCAGTCCGAAAAGATTGGCAGAGCCCGCCGACGCGACGGGGAATCCGGGACACAACCCCGTATGGTGTGGAGGATCCACCGACGTGGGTGCCAGGCTACTGCTTCACCTACTCGCCGACACCTTTTGGGAAAGGCAGTTGCGCCTTTTGCCGGCATCGCGCCGGGACTGGAAGCCTGCAAGTGGTGAGCATTCTGCGATAGGCGGGGGACCTCCTCCCCACAAGGGTGTTGTCCCGGATCCCTCGTCGCTGTCGGCGGGCTCTGCCAATCATTGTGGACTGGCGGTGTCAAGTCGAACGAAACAGCACCACAGCAATTGCGATCCGACTTGACTCCGCCAGGCCGCAATGATTCCGTCTACGGCGACGACAGCGGCGAGGGATCCGGGACAAAGGCGACCAACATTCGAACCGCCGCCGAGCAGCCCGACCCGGCCCGACCCCCCGTTGCGGAGTGCCCCCGCCGGAGGCGCCTGCCCTTGACCTTGACTTCAGGTGCCCCTCAAACGCGGCAGACACCCGCCAGCCCAAACGTGTGCGCAGCGACTCGGACCTACGCGCGGTCGTGTCGCTCCACCACCGCCGGCCGCCAACGCGGCCTAGCTACCCACCACCGAACTACGCCCCCTGCGAGGCCATCAAACCATGCTCGAAGACGTAAAAAGCTTATAAAAAACCACAAACAAACCGCACCAGCCCTCGCCTCGCCCCGCCCCGCCACCCACACATAAGCTATGAGCGCCCCTTTTTACAGCTTCGCGCACGGTTTGAATGGCCTCGCAGGGAACGCAGTTCGGTGAAGGATGGCTAGGCCGCGTTGGCGGCCGGCGGTTTGTGAAGCAACACGACCCCAACCCATCCGCAAGCCAGAAGCGCCAGCTCCCGCGCCTCACGGCAGCGCCGTGCGCAGCTCCTTGCGGGAGCTGATGCCGAGCTTGGTGAACACTTTGCGGAGGTGCCATTCGATGGTTCGGGCGCTGAGGAAGAGTTCGGCGCCGATTTCGGCGTTGGAGCGGCCTTCTCGGGCGCGGCGGGCGATTTGGCGTTCCTGCTCTGTCAGTTCCACGGTGGGGGTTGTGGTGGGCTGCGGGACTGATATGCCGGAGGCGGTGAGTTCGGCGCGGGTTCGGTGGGCGAATGCTTGGGCGCCGATGTCGGTGAAGGTGGTGTGTGCGGTGGTCAGGTGGGCGCGGGCGTCGGGTTCGCGTCCTTGGCGCCGCAGCCATTCGCCGTACAGCAGGTGCGCGCGGGCTAGGGCGACCACGCCGTGGCTGCGGCCGAGCTTGTCGATCGCTTCGCGGTAGAGGGCGTCGGCTGGTGGGCCTTCGGCGAGTAGGGCGCGGGAGCGTGCCTCGATGCCTGCGCCCCAGGCGGTCCCGCTCGGGGTCGTGGTTCGGGCCAGCCGCTCGAGGGCGTGCTCGGCTTCGTTTCGGTCGCCGCAGCGGATCGCGGCCTCGATCCACTCGCTCAGGGCCCAGGAGGCGAAGGCGGTCTCGGTGAGGTTCGCCGCCGCGAGCGCTGCGGCGTCCTTGGCCTGCTCGAACGCGCCGAGGCCGTTGTGGAGCACGGCGTTGGTGTAGTTGATCAGGGTGACGCCGAGGCCTTCGCCGCGTTGGGCCGCGGTGGCCTCCGCGGCCTGGATGAGAGCGTGTGCTTCAGTGTCGCCGCGCCAGGCGGCCACGGCGGCGGCGTCGTAGGCGGGGCGCGCGATGCCGGTGGCCTCGGCGACGGCTTCGGACTCCTGGAGCAGGTCGGCCGCGTCCTGGAACCGGCCGGCGTGCAGACAGGCGGCGATCCGCTGGGTCAGCACGACCGGCAGCATCGTCAGCGCGCCGGAGGCCCGGGTGTGCCGGACGTTCAGCGCGGTGAGCGCCTCCCAGGCTTCGTCGTCCCAGATCTCGTAGGCGCCGTGGGCGGCGATGACCAGCCAGCGCGTCGCCTCCGCCACCGGCAACTCGTCGCGGCGGAAGGCGTCCAGCGCACGCCGCACCAGCGCAGTCCCGGCGGCGTGGCCTTCGGTGAACAGCACGGCGTAGGCGTCGAGCAGCTGGTCCGGAGCGTGCGGGTCCGCGCCGGCCGAGGGCGCCGTCAGCGCGGCGGCGGCCACGTCCGCGACGGTCGCGCGGTCGGCGTAGCGACCGGCCATCAACGCATAGGCGAGGGCGTCCAGATAGTTCTCGCGCGAGAGCACCGGGTCGAGCCGCTCGAACCGCCGAGCCGTGTCCAGCAATAGAACCGGCGCTTGTGCGGAGTCCCCGGTGGCGAAAGCCATGTAGGCGCGCAGGTGTCGGACCTGAGCGGACCGCAACTCGTCGGCAGGACCGGCTTCCACCTTGTCGAGCAGGACACGCGCACCCTCCGGCGCCCCCGCGTGGTACTTCGCCTGCGCGGCGGCGAGTTCCCGATCGGCGCGCACCGCCGGATCGGCCGTCAGCGACGCCGCGCGTTCCAGGAACGCAGCCGCCGCAGCCAGACCGCCCCGGGACTGCGCGCGATCCGCCGAGGCTTCCAACTCCAGCGCGACAGCCTCGTCCTGGTTCTCCGTGGCGTGCGCCAGATGCCAGGCACGCCGGTCCGGATCGGCTTGAGCCGACGTCGCCTCAGCCAGAGCCCGGTGCGCCCGCCGCCGGGCCTCCGCCGACGCCGAGCGATACACAGCCGAGCGGACCAGACCGTGGCGGAACGCGGTCCGCACACCGATCGCGAGCAGATCCACCTCAGCCGCCGGCCGCGCCGCTTCCGGACTCAGCCCGAGGCTCGCGGCGGCACGCCAGACCAGCACCGGGTCGCCGGTCGAGTCGGCGGCGGCGAGCAGCAGCAGGTCCTGGCAATCGGCGGGCAGCTCCGCGATCCGCCGACGGAAGCTCTCCTCGATCCGCCCCGGCAACGCCGACGCCTCCAGAAAGCCATAGCCGCCGGCGAGGCGATCGGGCGAAGCCAGCGGGAGTTCCAGCAACGCCAGCGGGTTGCCGCGCGCCTCGGCAAGGATCGCCGCTCGGACGCCGTCATCCATCGGCCAGCGCAGCACGGAGTTCAACAGCTGCTTCGCGTCCTCCGAGCCCAGACCCCGGACCGTCAGCTCGGCCAGACCCTGCATGGCAGGGATCGCGCGGCGACTGGCGATCACCAGGAGGATCGACTCGGCACGCAGCCGACGTGCCACGAAAGTGAGTACCTGCGCCGAAGCCTCGTCGAGCCAGTGCGCGTCGTCCACCAGACACAGCAACGGCTGCTCGCGCGCGGCGTCAGCGAGCAGGTTGAGGATGCCGAGTCCGACGAAGAACGGGCTCGGCACGTCACCGGCGCGCATGCCGAAGATCCGCGCCAGCGCGTCAGCCTGCGGCGTCGGCAGCCGGTTGATCCCGTCCAGCAGCGGCAGGCACAGCTGGTGCAAGGCGGCGTAGGGGAGTTCCATCTCCGATTCGACACCGGAGGCGCGCATGACGCGCACGTCCGTGCCGGACCGCACCGCGTGGTCCAGCAGCGCGCTCTTGCCGACACCGGCCTCGCCGACCACCACGAGCGCCGCGCTGCGACCGTCCCGCAACGCCGTCAGCAGGGCGTCCAGCCGCGCGCACTCGGCGTGTCGCCCCACCAACATCGTTGCTCTCCCTGCTGAAGTCGGGCCGGTGTCCGTCGGCTGACCATGGCGTTCACCATGATCATAGGTTCAGTCCGGATCTCACACCTGAGAGACATCCGGAGTGCGGCTCAGCGCATCGCGCAGCGCCGCGCGGGTGGTGATGCCGAGCTTGGGGAAGATGCGATACAGGTGCGAGCTGACGGTGCGCGGCGACAGATGCATCCGCTTGCCGATCTCCTTGTTCGTCAGCCCGCTGGCTGCCAGGTCGGCGATGCGCCGCTCCTGCCAGGTCAGCGAGGCCAGATTCAGCGTCGAGGCGCGCGGCGGCGTGCCGGTGGCGCGCACTTCCGAGCGCGCGCGTTCGCTCCAGCCTCCCGCGCCAAGCCGCTCGAACGCCTCCGCCGCCGGCACCAGGAACTCACGCGCCGCCGCACGGCCCTCGACGTGCCGGACGCGGATGCCGTGCGCCAGCTGGATCCGCGCCAGCTCAAACGGAAACCGCGAGGCCTCCGGATGCGACTCGGCCAGCGTGAACATCTCCGCAGCCTCCTTATCCGACTCCGCGGTCATCGCCAGCGCCCCATACGTGATCAGCGCCAGGCGCGGTGAGATCTCCGGGAGTCCGGCCTCGCGCGCGGCGAGGGCGTGCTGCCGGGCCCGCGCGGCGCGTCCGGTGTGCAGTGCGGCTTCCACCAGGTCGAGCAGCGTGCGCGAGGCCTGATACGTGTACGCCTGGAAGGATCCCGGCGGCGTGATGCCGATGGCGTAGAGGTATGCCGCCTCGTAGTCCCCGGCACTGAGGGCAGCGGTCGCGCCGGCGGAATCAGCGAGCTGAGTCAGGAAGCCCAGACCGCGCGGCCGGGCCCAGGCGTCGACCTCGGCTTGCAGGTCTCTGGCGCGCGCCGCCTGCCCGCGCATCGCCGCCAGCTGCGCCAGGTAGCCGCGGCTTTGGGCGGCGAACAACTCGTGGCCGTGCCCGATCGCCAGCTCCAGGACGTGCCGCCCGATCTGTTCGGCCTCGTCCCATTCCCCGACGGCCATCTGGTCCAACATGATCAGGTGCAGCATCACCATGCCGCTGGCGACCGCGCCGGTCTCCAGCTCGCGGTCCACGACGCGCTGCAGGTAGGGACGGTATTCGCTGAGGATGTCCAGGTGGTAGGAGGCCACAGCCAGCCGCGAGACCTCCCACGGCTCCAGATCTGGCAGGTCCGCGACGGCCCGAGCCACCGGCGCGGCCCAGCCCGCACCGTGCCGGACCACGTCGCTCCAGGTGTTGCTGAACAGCCGGGCTCGCTCGGCCACCGGTTCCTCGAGCGACTCCACGAGATCCAGGCATCGCTCCCAGGTTCCGCTGTCCCCGGTGAATTGGGCGATCGCCAACAGGAGGATCACGAGTCGGGCCAGGACCTCCTCGGACTCGGACCCGGACCCGGACTCGGACCCGGACTCGGACCCGGACTCGGACCCGGACTCGGACTCGGACCCGGACCCGGACCCGGACTCGGACTCGGACCCGGACCCGGACCCCGCTGAACCGCAATCCCGCAGCTTCTCCATCGCGGCGGTGACGCGGCGGTGGGTGGAGCGGACATCGCCGTCCTGATACAAGGCCTGATACCCGGCGGCCAGCACCGCCGCCGGCGACTCCGAGGCGTGGGCGTCCGCATCGGCCTGGACCAGCACGCGCGCTTGTCCGAGGCGTGCGGCGTGCCCGGCGATGAATGCCGCATCCGACAGCCGCCGCGAGCGGTCGCTGTGCGTCACGCTCAGCTCGGCGGCGCGGGTCAGCCAGGTCACGGCGGTCAGGGCGCCGCCGCGCCGGGTCGCCGATTCGGCCGCGGCCTCCAGGATGTCGGCGACGTCCTCGTTCGGGTCGACGGTCGCGGCGGCCAGGTGCGTGGCGCGGCGTTCGAGGTTCTTGCGGTGGACGTGCGCCAGCGCCTCGTGCGCCGCGCGGCGCTGGTTGGGGGTGGCGGTCTGCACGACGCTGGAGCGCACGAGCGGGTGGCGGAAGGTGACGTCGCCGGTGGCCGGATCGACCTCCAGCAGCTTGCTCGCCACCGCTTCGTCGACGTTGTGCATGCGGTAGCGCAGGCCCGCCGCGCCGTCTCCGGGCCGAGAGCCGACGCCGTCCAGGGCGCCCATGAGCAACTCGGCGCGGACGGTGTCGCTGAGGGCTGCGATACGGCCGCCATACAGGTGTTGGAGGCGGCGCGGCAGGGCGACGCCGGGCTGGGCGAAGAAGTCGTCCGGAATGCTGTCGTCCTGCTGAGCGGACAGATGCGCCGGCAGCTCCAGCAGCGCCAGCGGGTTCCCTTGCGCCTGCTCCAATACGGTGTGGCGGGTCTGCTTGCCGAGCTGCGGATAGCGCTGGTCCAGCAGCAACGCCGCGTCTTCGCGCGTCAGCGGGGCGACCGGCAGCTCGGGCAGCGCCGCGGTGTCGAACCGCGAGGCGATGTCGGTGCGTACCGCCACCAGCAGCTTCACACGGCTGCCGGTCAGGCGGCGGCCGACGAAGCCGCAGACGTCCGCGCTGGGGTCGTCGAGCCACTGGCCGTCGTCGAGCACGAGGACCAGCGGCTGGTCGTCGGCGGCGCGACTCAGCAGGCTGAGGACGGCGATGCCGAGCGTCATGACGGACGGCGGGTCGCCTCCCTCGGTGCGGCCGAAGACGGCGTCGAGCTGGCGCCAGGCGCCGTCCTGCGACGGACCGAGCTCGGCCAGCACCGGGTAGAGCAGCTGGTGAAGACCTGCGTAGGGCAGCTCGGATTCCGCCTCGACACCGGCTGCCTGCACGACGCGCTGCCCCTCGCGCTCGGCGCTCGCCGCCGTGTGGTTGACCAGGGCGCTCTTGCCGACGCCGGTTTCCCCGCGCAGCACCAGGGCTTGGCCCGTCCCGGCTGTCACGAACGCCGCGAGCCGGGCCAGCTCCTCGCCTCGCCCCACCATCGTCGTCATGGTCGACCCACTCCTTCCTCGGTCCGGCGCGAGAGCACCACCAGCGCCAATGGATTGCCCTGCGATTCGGCGATGATCCGGTCCCGCAGCGCGGGGTCGATCGGTCCGGGCAGGACCGAGTCCAGCAGCGCGCGGGCGTCGTCCTCGCCGAGGCGTGCCACGCGCAGTTCGGGCAGTCCGGCCAGGAAGCGGCTGTCGGCGGTCGCGAAGACCAAGGCGACCGCTTCGGCGTCGAGCCGGCGGGCCACGAAAGCGAGGACTGCTGCGGACATGCCGTCGAGCCACTGGACGTCGTCCACGATGCAGACCAGCGGTTCGTCGTCGGCGGCTTCGGCGAACAGCCCGAGGACCGCGAGCCCGATCAGCAGCGGTCCGGGTGAGGCGCCCTCTTCCAGACCCAGCGCGGTGGCCAGGGCTGACTGTTGGGCGGCGGGCAGCCGACCGAGACGGTCCAGCAGCGGCGAGCACAGCTCCTGCAAGGCTGAGAAGGCGACCTCGGGTTCGGTCTCCACCCCGGCGGTGCGCACGACCCGACCCGCCAGGGGTTGCCCCGCCAGGTAGCCCAGCAGGGCGCTCTTGCCGACACCGGTGTCCCCGCGCAGGACCAGCGCGCGGCTGCGGCCGGCGCGCAGATCGTGGAGCAGCCGGTCCAGGACCTGCTGTTCGCGGGCCCGGCCGTGCAGCGGCGCTGCTGAGGGATCACTTGTCACGACTGTCACGATCCCCTCCGCCGGCCGCCTCCCGCGCCAGGGAAGAACCCTGGCCGCGCCCCGGGCCCCCGGGACCAGGGCTCCGGTGGGGCCCCGGGTCGGGTCCCACCAGGGTTCGGTACTGGCTCGACGCAGCCCGGCTTCGGCGAGCCTGAATGCGTACCGGACGCGCATCGATTTCAGGAACACAAGGAGACCCGCCATGGCGACCATTCATTTCACCGAGCAGACCCTCGCCACCCCCGAGCAGTTCGTGGCCAGCCTCACCGACTTCGGCCCGGGCCGCCGAGAGCTGTTCCCGAACAGCGCCGACGAATTCCTGGAAGTGCACTCCCAGAGCGATGGCCACGCCGACGTCACCGAGGGCTCCGGCGGCATCTGGGAACGCCTCACCTACGACTGGACCGACCCGCACCGCGTGGTGATGACCACCACCGACTCCAACATCTGGGGCGGCGCCTCCGGCCACACCTACACCTTCACCCCCCAGCCCGACGGCTCCACCCAGCTCGACGTCGTGGTCGTCCGCGAAGGCAAGAACCTCAAGGGCCGCCTCACCGGCGTCCTGCTCGGCGGTCCCGGCAAGGGCGTGCTGGCCAAGGCGCTGAAGAACACGATCAAGGCGGTCGAGGCGCGCAACCAGCTGACGCGGGCCTGAGACGGGGCGACTGCGCGGCGATGGCGATGGTGGACGCGGCTGCGGCATCGACCGCAATCCAGCGGGCTCAGACCCTCGGCGTGCGGGCTTCGAAGGCACCGACCGCCTCATCAATGTAGCCTCTCATTCAGTAAGTGCTACAGTGATGTGACAGAAAGGTGGGAGGTACCTCATGCCGAAGATCCGGCAGTTTTCCGAAAGCAGGCAGGTTTCCACGGCTCGGCCGACAGGTGTGGCCGCGGCGATGAGTGCGCTGGTGCTGGCCGTGCTGCTCGCGTCGTTGGACCAGACGATCGTCTCCACCGCGTTGCCGCGGATCGCTGAGGATCTGAACGGCTTCGACGACATCGCGTGGGTCAGCGCCGCGTATCTGCTGGCCTCGACCGCGGTCACGCCGCTGTGGGGGAAGCTCGGCGACATGTTCGGGCGCAAGCGGCTCTATCTGGCGGCGACGTCGACGTTCCTCATCGCCTCGGTGGCGTGCGGGGTGGCGCAGAATCTGGCCGAGCTGATCGGCGCCCGGGTGCTGCAGGGTGTGGGGGGCGGCGGCATGATCGTGCTGACCTTCGCGCTGGTCGGCGACATCGTCCCGCCGGCCGATCGCGGCCGGTACCAGGGCATGTTCGGGTCGGTCTACGGCGTGGCCAGCATCGTCGGGCCGCTGCTCGGCGGGATCTTCACCGACCACCTGTCCTGGCGGTGGGCGTTCTTGATCAACCTGCCGGTCGGGCTGGTCGCCCTGGTGATCGCGGCGCGGGCACTTCCGAAGGCGACGCGCGGAGCCAAGGCGCGCATCGACTATCTCGGTTCGCTGATCCTGGCTGCGATAGCCACCGGTCTGGTGCTGGTCACCTCCTTCGGCCAGCGCTGGGGCTGGGGTTCGCCGGGCATCGTCGGGCTCATCCTTGCGACCGTCGCCCTGGCCGCCGTGCTGATCCCGGTCGAGCGCCGCGCCGCCGCGCCGGTGCTGCCGCCGGCGATGCTCGGCTCGCGGACCGTCGTCTTCTCCTCGCTGATCGCCTTCTTCGCCAACGCCGCGATGTTCTCGGTGCTGGTGTATCTGCCGACCTACCTGCAGATCGTGCACGGCGTCTCGGCGACGCTGTCCGGAATCTCGATGCTGCCGCTGGTCGCCGGGTTGGTCGTCAGCCAGTCCCTCGCCGGACGCTGGGCCGCGCACGTCGAACGCCTGCGGGTCATCCTGCTCGCGGGTCTGGCGGCGAACCTGGCCGGGCTGCTTCTGCTGGGCACCATCGGCGGCGCCACCAGCACTGTGCTGCTGAGCGTCTACTTCCTGATCACCGGAATCGGCATCGGCATGGTCCCGATGGTGGTCCTGACGACCGTTCAGAACAGCGTGCCGGCCGGCGATCTCGGCGCCGCCAGCGCGGTGGTCACCTTCGCGCGCTCCATCGGCGCCGCGTTCGGCGTCGCGGTCTTCGGCACTTTGCTCAACACCGGCTTCGCCACCGGCACCCGCGGCCTGCCGAGCGCCGGCGGCTTCGACGCCGCCCGCCCCGACAGCATCGCTCACCTGCCGGTCGGGCTGCGCCACAGCGCATTGGACGCTTTCGCGCACGCGACCGCCAACGGCTACCTGTGGATCGCACCCGCGTTGGCGGTCGGCATCGGGCTCGCGCTGTTCCTGAAGCCCGCCTCGAAGATCGCGTCGGCGGATGACAAGGTTGACTACGCACTCGCCGCAGCCGACGACCTGCGCGCGGCTGCCTGACGGAAAGGCTTGGGGAGCACGTGAGCACCGCGACCGCCGGCACGCCCACCGACACCGACACCGACACGGCGCTGGTCCGCGCCGCGCAAACCGGCGACGTCGCGGCACTGGCGCTCCTGCTCGAGCAGCACCGCGCCGGCATGCGCGCCGTGGCGTTGAGCATCCTGGGTCCGGGCCCGGATGCGGACGACGCCATCCAGGACGCGGTCCTGGTCGCGCTGCGCCGGATCGGCGACGTGCGGGACCCGGCCGCCGCCGGGGCGTGGCTGCGGATGATCGTGCGCAACCAGTGCCGCGGGCAGCTGCGGGACGCGCAGCGCCTCGTTCCCCTCGACGAGCTGGCCTCGCACCGGGATTCGGCTCCCGGCCCGGACGAGCTGCTCGAAAACCACGCGATGCAGGACTGGCTCTGGGAGGCGATCGAGCAGCTGTCCCCGGCGCTGCGGCTCACGCTCGTGCTGCGCCACTTCAGCGAGCACGTCACCGCCTACGACCAGATCGCCCGCGTCTGCGGCGTCCCGGCCGGCACCGTCCGCAGCAGGCTGAACCAGGCGCGCGCCAAGCTCGCCGCCGCGCTCGCCGCCACCGCCGAGGCCGCGCACAGCGACGCCCGCACGCGCACCGCCGCGAGCTGGGACGAGGCGCACGACACCCTCGCCACCGCCGAAGCCGGCGAGTTCGGGCGGGTCGTCGCGCAGCGCTGGTCGCCGGACGTGGCGCTGATGTACGGGGGGTCCCGGCTCGGCGGCAGTGCCCTGATCACCCGCGCGATGGACTGCGATCTGGCTGCCGGCGTACGTCAGCGGCCGGTGAAGGTGATCGCCGGCCGGTCGCTGGCGGTGTGGGAGATGGACATCACCAGCCCGCCCGACAACCCCGAACACTGCCCGCCGACCGCGGCGTGGGTCATGGACCTCGACGGCGGCAGGGTCGCGCGGCTCCGGCTGTTCCACCCGCGTCCGCTGGCCGAATCCGTGATGGAGCAACGGCTCGCGGCCTAGGGTCCGCCCTGTGAGCCAGATCACGCCGCCGGAATCGAACTCCGGCGCGCCGCTCGCATCTTGTCGGTGAACCACTCACCCTCAAGATCGGGAGTCCGCTCATGGCTCACCCCTCGACCTCCGGACCGCTGAGCGAAGGCTCGCATTCCTACGAAGCCGACGGAATCACCTTGCGCTACCACGTCTTTGGCACCGGACCGGTGTGCGTGGCAGTTCCCGGCGGTCCCGGCATCGCCTGGGAGTACCTGCGCTCCCCAGCGCTCGAGCAGCGCCTGACCATGGTCTACATGGAACCGGCCGGCACCGGTGACTCCGGACGCCTGGCGACGCATCCCCACGGCTACACCAGGGACCTGTACAGCCGTCATCTGTCCGAGCTGATCGACCTCCTCCCTGTCGAGCGCGTGCACCTGCTGGGGCACTCGCACGGCGGATTCGTGACGCAGTACCACGCGATCCTGCGCCCGGACCAGCTGGCCGGGATCGTCCTCTACGAAAGCGCCCCGGCCACCGACCAGGCCTTCGGCGCCGAAGCCGCGCGGATGGTCGGCGAACTCGCCGAGCGGCACGCCGGCAATCCGCTGCTGCCCGACGCCCTGAACGCGTTCGCGCAGATCCCGCACATCACCGACGACGAGTCGATGATGCGCGTGGCACGCGGGATCATCCCGGCCTACGTCGCCTCGTACTGGACTGATCCGGCGCCCTGGACCGAGCTGCAGAAGGCGCTGCGGGCCACCTACATCTCCGGGCTGGACGAGCACGGCGTCCCCGACAGCGTCGACGACCGCGCCGCACTGCCCGCGCTGCGCGTCCCGGCGCTGGTCGTCGCAGGGCGCTTCGACGTGATCTGCGGGGTGCGCTGGGGTCAGGAACTCCATGCCCTGATTCCGGAATCGCGTCTGCTGATCCTGGAGAACAGCGGACACATGGGGCACTTGGAGGAACCTGAAGTGTTCGCCGAAGCGGTCGCCGCGTTCGTCTCCGGGTCGGCGTTCAGCTCGAAGACGGACATGCGTCACCACGGTTGTGGAGTAACAGAAAACTGAATTAGGATCGACGCGCTGTCACCACAACTTTACAAAACACCAGGTACACGCGGGGGGACCACTGTGCCGGACCTGTACTTGGACAGCCGAGCGCTGTCCGATTTCGCTGCGCGGTTGCAGAGCCTGACCGGGGATCTCAAAGCTCCGATCTACAGCGAGGCTGTCTGCTCCGACGTGCTCAACGACAACCTCGAGTCGTTCTCGATCAACGACACCGCCTGCGGCTCCAGTCTGAACGACTACCTGACGGCGCTGGCGGCGATGGCGACCTCGGCCGCGGCCGCCGCGGAACAGCTGGACGAGGATCTGGCCGCCCAGGCGCGCCAGACCCACGTCCACGGCCACATGATCGAGGCGCTGTGAACGCCGTCGCCGCGCCTTCGGCGGGAGGCGTCCCGCTCCCGACCTACAACCCGTGGCCGGACGACCCGGGGCAGTTCGACGCCGTCGTCGCCGGCCTGACCGCCCGCGAGGACGACGTCGAGGAGGTCCGGGTCAGCCTGTCCGGACTGCTCGGCGACCCGTCCATGAACGCCTGGATGGGCAAGAGCGCCGACGCCTTCCGCAGTACCCTGTCACCGGTTCCCGGGCTGCTCGGCAAGATGGGCGACGCCTACAGCCAGGCCGCCTCGGCGGTGCGCGCCTTCGCCCAGAAGCTGCGCGACGGGAAGGCCTCCTTCGCCAAGGTCCAGAGCTCGCTGCACGCTGAGGCGGCCAGCGCGCCGCAGACCGTCGACGGCCCGGGCGGCCTGGCCGAGCAGCTGGCGCACCAGGCGCAGAACGCGGCCGGGGACTACCAGAGCGCCATGCGGGCCGCCGCGTCGGCGGTGGCGAACGCCGACGACGAGCTGCGCAGCGTCAGGACCGCCCTGAGCGACCCCCGCTACGCCAGCTTCAACGCCACCTTCACCAAAGCGGGCGGGAACCTCACCGATCTGGGCGCCGGCCTGGAGCACCTGGGCGACGGCATCTACGAGGCCCAGATCCAATCGCTGAACGACGCGATGAACAACGCCCCGGGCGCGCTGCCGCCCGACGCCGTGCGCGCCGAACTACAGGACATGGTGAACCAGTACGGGAACATCCCGGACTTCTGGCTCGCCTTCGGACCGGTGGCCGCCAAGGTCCCCGGCTACCTGGACCAGCACGACAAGCTCCCCGACGGCAGCCTGCCGCCGGCGGACCAGGCCTTGATGAGCATGCTCGGCAAGGCCACCGCCAAGGCCGCCTCCGCCGGGGATCTCAACCTGCTGATCGCGCCCACCACCGGAGCCGGGCTGCTCGGCCTGGCCCGGCTCGTCGCCGCCGACGGCAACGGCAAGGACTTCGGGGACGGCGACGGCGCGCAGTTCCTGGCGGACCTCACCACCAAGCTCTCCGACGAGACGGCGAACCTGCCGTTCAACGGACCGACCGACGTCTACGACGCGGCGCTGAGCCAGGCGCTGACCGCCGCGACCCAGGACGGCACGGCCGCACGGCTGGCGCTGTCCGGCGACGGCGGGCTGAAACTGGCCACCCAGCTGCTGGAGGGCTCCGCGCCGATCACCGAGACAGTCGGTGCCTACTACACGACGATGAACGAGAACGAAGGCCCGCATCTGGTCATCGACCCGAACACCATCGCGGGGTTCCTGAACGCCGCGATCCTGGCCAAGACGCCGGGCTCGGACCCGGCCTCACAGCAGGGGATGCAGGCGGCGTTGAACGTCGTGCGGGCCACGGCCGCGTTCAGCTCGTGGGACCCGTCGAACAACGAGCACATCTACACCGTCGGCCCGCTGCCGGACTCCATCCGCGGCGCGCTCTACAACTACGGCAACGCCTACTCCTTCGATCTGGCGCAATCCGCGGCCGACAGCCACACCGACGGCGTGTTGCCGCGCGGGGACATGCCCGGCAACCCGTACGACTTCGTCGCGACCACCGATGAGACCAAGGCCTTCCTGGACGAGATCATGTCCGACCCGAAGTCCGCCGGCGGGTTCCAGGGTTTCGTGCAGGCGCAGTACAGCGATGCGGTGAAGGCCGCCATCCAGGGCGGACCCCAGCTCGACTTCACCCCCAACTACGCCAACCTGGTGGCCCTGACCCAGTCGGTAGTCAACGGCAAGCACCTGAGTGCCGCGCAGCAGGTCGACGCCACCAACGCCAACCACCAGGTGATGTTCAACATGCTGGCCGGCGCGCTGGGCAACGCCCCGGGCCCGGCCGACGGCATCCCCGGCGCCTCGGTCGGCATCGTGCAGACGCTCGACGGCCTGCTGCAGCCCACGGTCGGTCCCGGCGCCGGTCCCATCGGGCGCTTCTTCGACACCACGCACGCCGCTCAGGCCACGATCGACAACATGAACGCGAACATCAGCCAGGTCGACCTCGCCCGGCTCCTGGCGACTCAGGGCGCTTACGACTCCGGAAAGCTCGACCTCGCCGACAGCCCCGGGATCGTGGACGCGACGACCCGCAAGGTCGTGTACGGACCGGCGTTCCAGTCCTGGTGGGGCAACCACGAGAACACACCCCTGGGACCGATCAACCCCAAGACTGGAGAGCCGGTGGACGGATCGAAATCGCTGGAGACGTACGCGATCCAGGTTCAGAACGCCTTCGGACTCCACCAGTGAGGCGCGGCCAGCGGCTTCGGCGCGGGGCCGCCGTCCTCGCCGTGGCGGCGCTCGCCGGCGCGGCGGCGGGCTGCGGCTCCAGCGGCAGCGGCAGCGGCGGTCATGGGGGGACGACATCGTCGGCGACCGACGGTGGTTACCACTACCCCGGAGTGCGCGCCCGGGTCGCCGTCCTGCAACTGGTCCTGGACACCGGCCAGCCCACCGACCAGCCGGTCGGACCGGACATGGTCGTCGGCGGGACCGTGGTCTACAACGCCGGGTTCCAGACCTGGTTCGGCACCGGAGGCAACGGGACGCTGTCGCCGTCCTCGCACGTCTCGCTAGCCGATGAGGCGGTGAAGGCGCAGGCGCTCATCGGCCAGGTCCCGAAGCTCGCAGCGGCCGGGGCGGCGCACGCCGTGATCGCCTCCGAGCTTCTGGACGCCGGGCTGATCGCCGGCTCGGATCTGCCCGGTGCGCTCGACGCGAGTGGGAAGGTGACCGCCGGTCCCGCTGTCGAGTCCTGGTACACCGCGCACGCCTCGCAGCCCTTGGCCAAGGGCTCTTCGGTGTCGCTGAGCGATGAGGCGGCCCGGATCGTCGCGGAGATCGAGAAGTCAGGGTCCTGAGATTCCAGGGGACAGGCCGTCCTTTCCGGGCGGCCTGTCGGACATCCGGGCTAGATTGCCGCCATGGCAGACAGCGGCGATCCGATTCCCGGCGCGTACTCGGGCGGCCTGGCCGATCCCGATGTCCCGGTCCTGCGCGAGCACTTCCGGGACGTCACCCGCTGGGTGATCGGCGACGCGGTGGGTGATGAGCTGACCGCCGCGCAGAGCGACGCGCTCGCCGAGGAGATCGCGGTGATCCTGGCCTCGGGCCTGGCTCCGGCGCTGCATCGCGAGGTGGCGCACCAGACCGAGAAGACCATCGCCGAACTGCAGAACGGTCCGCTGTCGTTCGACTATCACCACCGACTGCTGATCGACGGACTCGCCGTGTCAGACGTGGTGAAGCTGATCGACGCGGTCGGGCGGCTGGTCGAGGCAGGGGTCGGCGATGCCATCAGCGGTCTCCATGAAACGCACCAGCGGATGCTCTACAACGCGCACGACGCATGGCGCGCGAAGCACGAGGAGAGCTCAGCGAGCTGACGGCCGAGCCATGCTGATAGCCGAGCCATCCTCATGACGATGGGGCAGCGACCCCGACGAGCTTGACCAGGAACCGGTCGACCTGCTCCTCCAGCGGCGGCCACGGCAGATCCGGCTGGTTGACGCGCATCGAGACGGTGCCGTGCACGGCCGCCCGCAGATCCAGCGAGACCGCGTCCACGTCGTCGGCCGGCGCGAGTCCGGCGTCCATGCAGCGGCGGACGGCGATGGTCGTGCCCTCGAACAGCTTCGCCTTGAACGCCATGGCCGAGCGCTGGTTCAGCGTGCTCTCGTGGAGGACTTTGTACAAACCAGGGTGCTGATACGCCCAGTCGCCCAGCACCAGGGTGCGCGCGCGCAGCTTGGCCACCGGGTCGGTGGCGGCTTCCTCCGCCTCCTCGATGGCCGCGACCTGGTCGAGCAGGCACTGCTCCAAGGCCGCCAGGACCAGGGCGTCGCGATCGGCGAAGTGGATGTAGACCGACGTCGCGGCGATGCCGACCTCCCGGGCCACCGCGCGCAGCGACAGCGCCTGGTCGTCGGCGAGTTCGTCGAGCATGCGCACGGCCGCGGCGACGATGTCCGCGCGCAGCTGCTCGCCTTTGCCGCGCGGGTTGCGATTCCGGGTGCCGCCTGGGGGTTCGGGCGTCGGGTCCATGGTGCCCATTGTAGGGCGGCGGTTATAACGCTACAGTCGTAGCACTACAGGCGTTCACCTATCCCGATACCGGATGTGCTGCCATGACGACCGAGTCCACACGGACCACTGAGACCGCCTCCCTCCGACCCCCTTCCGAACCCGCCCTCCCCGATCCCCGCCGCTGGTGGGTCCTGGCCGCGGTCGCCGCGGCGCAGCTGATGATCGGCCTGGACCTGACGATCGTGAACATCGCGCTGCCGTCGATGCAGCGCTCGCTGGGCCTGTCCGATCCCGCGCGCCAATGGGTGATCACGATCTTCGCGCTCTGCTACGGCGGCCTGCTCCTGCTGGGCGGCCGCATGTCAGACCTCATCGGCCGCCGGCGCGCGCTGATGATCGGTCTGACGGGCTTCGCCTTGGCCTCCGCGCTCGGCGGCGCGGCGACCGACCCGGCGATGCTGCTCGGCTCACGCGCCGCTCAGGGCGTGTTCGGGGCGCTGCTGACGCCGGCGGTGCTCGCGACACTCGCGACCACGTTCACCGTTCCTGCCGAACGCGGCAGGGCTTTCGGTATCTATGGAACCGCGATGGGCAGCGCGTCCGGCGTCGGCGTCATGCTGGGCGGCGTGCTCACCCAGTACCTCGACTGGCGCTGGTGCATGTATGTGAACGTGCCGATCGCGATCGCTGCCGCGGCCGGGGTTCTGTACGCGGTGCGTCCCGTTCCGCGCAACGCCGGGGTGCGTGTCGACGTGCTCGGTGCGCTGCTGGCGACCGGGGGCATCATGGCTCTGGTCTTCGGCTTCGCTCGGGCTCAGACCGACGGGTGGAGTGCGGCGATCACCGTTGTGCCGCTGGTGATCGGGGTGCTGACGCTGGTCGCCTTCGTGTTCGTGCAGGCTCGGACCGCCAAGCCGCTCCTTCCGCTGCGGGTCGTCCTCAACCGGCGGCGAGCCGGCTCCTACCTGGCGGTGTTCAGCCTGGCTGTCGGCATGTTCGCCGCGCTGTTCTTCCTGACGTTCTTCCTGCAGAACGTCCTGGGCTACTCACCGATCCGCGCCGGTCTGGCCTTCCTGCCTCTGACGGTCGGACTCATCGCCGGAGTGCGGGCGGTGACCAAGCTTCTACCGCGCGCGCCGGTGCGCTTGCTGCTGTGCCCGGGCCTGCTGACCATCGCAACCGGTCTGGCCCTGCTCGGCGTCGTGAAGGCTGACAGTGGCTACTGGCTTCATGTGTTCCCCGTGTTCTTCCTCGTCGGTATCGGCACCGGGTGGGTGCTGATCACCGCGAACAGCGCGGCGACACTGGGCGCCGGTCAGGACACCGCGGTGGCGGGAGCGATGGTCATGACCTCACAACAGATCGGCGCGTCCCTCGGCACGGCGGTGCTCAGCACGATCGCCGGAACGGCTGCCGCCGGATACCTCCACGGGCACCCCGGCTCCGGCGCCAGGGCTGTGGTCCACGGCTTCGACGTCGCGAGCCTCGGCGCCGCCGGGTTCCTCTGCCTGGCCGCGGTGACGGTCTTCCTCGTCAGCGGCAGGGGCGAACCGAAGGTCCGGTAACCGGTTCCGGTCCGGGTGCGCCGGCGATCGGCCTTGCGGGAACGGGTGCATACCCGGTATGTATATCTCCATGACGCGAGACCATACCGAGTATGCACCGGTGCGATGACATGTCGATCCTGCACGCGGTGCTCGCTGATGCCGGGCGCACAGAGCTGATCAAGTGGTTCGCGCGGCCGCTCACGCAGGGGGAGCGGCCGCGCGACGGGTTCGAGCTGAAGGTGGTGCTCGCCGGGGCGATGGCGGTGGCGGCCGGCGTGGTCTACCAGCGGCGGCGCTTTCCGTGGCCGGCGGCTAGGCCGCAGCGGGCTGCGCGAACTCCTGGGCGAAGAAGGCCACAACCTGCTCGACGAGCTGCTGAGCGTCGGGGTGTCCGTCGAAGACGTGGCCGGCACCCTCGACGGCTGTGAAGGTGGAGCGTGCTCCGACGGCGAGCAGGGCTTTGTGCAGGAGTTCGGCTTGGTGGACCGGCACTGTGCGGTCGGCGTCGCCGTGCATGATGAGGAACGCCGGCGCGTCGCCGCGGACGTGGGTCAGAGGGCTGGCCTGCACGGCTGCGGCTTCCAGCGCCTCGGGGTCGCCGCCGCCGAGAAGTCCGGAGATCGCGCTGAAGTGGCGCAGTGACACCAGATCGGTGGGGGAGCACCACAGGGCGGCGGCGGTGATCGGTTGGTCGGTGGCGTTGGTGGCGTTGGTGGCGTTGGTGGCGCTGGTGGCGTCGCTGTCGGTGGGGGCGAGGGCTGCGAGCGCGCCGAGCGTCCCGCCGGACGACTCGCCCCAGACGCCCACGCGCGTGGCGTCCAATCCCCAGGTGGCGGCGTTGGAACGCAGATATCTGATCGCGGCCCGGACATCGTGCAGCTGCGCCGGGTATGTAGCCTCGCCGGAGAGCCGGTAGTCGATCGTCGCGGCGGCGATGCCGGACGCCACCAGCGTGTCGAACACCGCGTTCGGGGCGAGATTCGACGGCAGATACCTGCGATCGCCCTCCCAGAACGCGCCGCCGTGCATCCAGACCACGACCGGCACCGGCGACTGCGGACTGGCGGTCACCGGGAGGTGCAGGTCGAGCAGGAGCGGCCGGTAGCCCTGGATCTCGGCGTAGGTCAGGCCTTCGTGAACAAGGGTGCTCATGCGATCGCGACCTCGGCTGTGATCGAAGGGGTCGAAGAGGATTGCGATCGTATCGGCTTCTTGCAGAATCCGCGCAGGATTTTTCGCCCGCGCATGCGATAGGCATCGGCCGACCGACCGCGACGCCTCAGCGACCTGATGCCCTGTGGCTCGGCGACCCGGCGACCCGGCGACTCAGCGACAGGGCGGCTCAGCGCTCGCGGAACCCGTCGAGGAACCGGCGGAACACGCCGCCCTCCCTCGGCAGCGCCGGCTGTGGCGGCGGCGGCTCGGCGCGGCGGGTCGCGATCGGCTGGTCGTAGTCGGTGCGCAGCAGGGCGTCGATGGTCTGCTGCTCGTCGAAGTCCTCGGAGCCCTCGATGGTCGGGACGAAGCCGACCAGCATGCCGTCCTTCATGACCTGCGCTTCCAGGCCCGCCGTGTCGTCGGTGTCCCACTCGGCCTGGCGTCCGCCGGAGAGCATGACGCGGATGCCGAACTGGTAGACGCTGACCTTGGCGACGTGCGCGTCCACACCGCGTTCGCGGAGGGCGTCGACGACGCGGCGCGCTCGATTCTCGTCCATGGTGATCAGGGTAGCTGCCTGACCTCGGTCTGGGCCTCGATCGCGGAGCTTTGGCGGCGCTGACATCGTGAGCACCCTCCCCGAGCGGCCACAGCCGTACCTGTAGCTTTTGAGGCGTGGATCGTTTCAACGGCTTGGAAATCCCCGAATCCCTGACCGAGGCGCTCGACCCCGCGCGGTTGGCGCTGATCGTCTACGACATGCAGGTCGGCGTGGTGCGGCAGATCGCGGACGGCGACGCGGTGCTCGGCAACGTGCGGCGGGTGCTGGCTGCGGCGCGGCAGTGCGGGGTGCGGACGATCTTCCTGCGGCACTACTTCCTGCCGGCGTCGCTCGCGGGGGTCTTCCAGTTGCGGCAGGCGAAGCTCTGGCAGCGCAAGGACGCCGCCGCCGACACGCGGCCGCTGATCCCGTACGGCTCGCCCGGCTTCGAGCTGGTCGAGGGCTTGGATCCGGGCCCTGACGAGGCGGTCATCGACAAGATCACGATGTCGGCGTTCGAGGGCACGCCGTTGGACATCATCCTGCGCGACTGCGGGGTGAGCAGCTACCTCATCGTCGGTGTCGCGACGGAGGTCGGCATCGAGCCGACGGTGCGGCACTCCGCGGACCTGGGCTACATCCCCATCGTCGTGCGCGATGCCTGCGGCGCCGGGAACCAGGACGCCGCCGCGCACGCCCTCGCCGGGTTGGAATTCGCCGGCGACACGATCTTCACCGACACCGACGAGGTCTGCCGCATTCTCGGCGCCAGGACGCAGGATCAGGCTCGGTCATGAGCGGCCGCCGCTACTCGCCCCGAGCCTCCGCCGCGGGCTGTATCCAGTCGAAGGTCCGCTCCACCGCGCGCCGCCAGTTCCCGTACTCGCTCTCCCGTCGTCCGGCGTCCATCGCCGGGTTCCACAAAGCGGCGCGATGCCAGTTGCGGCGCAGGCCTTCCAGGTCCGGCCAGTAGCCGACAGCCAAGCCGGCGGCGTAGGCGGCGCCCAGCGACACCGTCTCGGCGACCATCGGGCGGACCACCGGGGCGTCCAGGACATCCGCGACGAACTGCATCAGCAGGTTGTCGGCCGTCATGCCGCCGTCGACCTTGAGCGTGGTCAGCGCCAGACCCGAGTCGGCGTTCATCGCGTCCACGACCTCGCGCGTCTGCCAGCCGGTCGCCTCCAGGACCGCACGCGCCAGGTGTCCCTTGGTGATGTAGGAGGTCAGCCCGACGATGACGCCGCGCGCCTCGCTGCGCCAGTGCGGAGCGAACAGTCCTGAGAAGGCCGGGACGATGTAGCAGCCGCCGTTGTCCTCCACCGTGCGCGCCAGCGTCTCGATCTCCGGGGCGGTGGTGATCAGCCCGAGGCTGTCGCGGAACCACTGGACCAGCGAGCCGGTGACGGCGATCGAGCCTTCGAGGGCGTAGACCGCCGGTTCCGTGCCGATGCGGTAGCCGACCGTCGTGAGCAGTCCGTGCGTGGAGCGCACCGGGGTGTCGCCGGTGTTCAGCAGCAGGAAGCTGCCGGTTCCATACGTGCACTTCGCCTCGCCGCGGGCGAAGCAGGTCTGCCCGAACAGCGCCGCCTGCTGGTCCCCGAGCGCGGCGGCGATCCGGACGCCGGGCAGGGCGCGCGCCGCCTGACCGTAGACCTCCGCCGAGGAGCGGATCTCCGGCAGCATCGCCGCCGGGACGCCGAAGAAGTCCAGCAGCTCCGGGTCCCATTCTAAAGTCCTGATATTCATCAGCTGGGTGCGGCTGGCGTTGGTGACGTCGGTGACGTGCACGCCGCCGTCCACCCCCCCGGTGAGGTTCCAGATCAGCCAGCTCTCCATCGTGCCGAACAGCACCTCGCCGCGTTCGGCGCGCTCGCGCAGGCCCGGGTTGTGGTCCAGCATCCAGCGGATGCGCGGCGCGGAGAAGTACGTGGCCAGCGGCAGACCGGAGTGCTCCAGGACTGTCGAGGCGTCCGGGCGGCGCGCGTATTCGGCGACCAGCTCGTCGGTGCGGGTGTCCTGCCAGACGATCGCGCGGCCTAGCGGGTGGCCGGTCCGGCGGTCCCACAGCACCGTGGTCTCGCGCTGGTTGGCGATGCCGATCGCGGCCACCTGGCCGGTGGTCACCCCGACCTTGGCCAGTGCCTCGGGCGCCAGGTGTTCCAGGTTGCGCCAGATCTCGGCGGCGTCGTGCTCGACCCAGCCGGGCTTGGGGAAGTACTGCTTGTGCTCGCGTTGGGACACCGAGACCAGGCGGCCGCCGCGGTCGAACAGGATGCAGCGCGTGGATGTCGTGCCCTGGTCGATCGACATCACGAAGTGCGCGACCATGGTGCAGCCTTTCGGTGAGGGGGAGTCAGGCTGAGGGCGGGGGACGGTGCTCGGGGAGACCGTGCTCAGGGAGGCCGTGTTCACGGAGACTGTGTTCACGGCGGCGGTGCGGAGCCGGGCGGTGCGGCCGATGCCCGAGGCGACCCGCTCCGCCGACGGTTACCAGCGTCCCGCGCCGAGGTCCCGCGAGATCATCTGCGCGGCGTTCTGCACGGCGTCGGCCAGCGTCGGGTCGGGTTTGCCGGTGGTGGGACACACCCGGTCCACCGCGCCGGTGATGCTGATCGCGCCGACCACGAGCCCGCCGTAGCCGCGGATCGGCGCGGCGATCGAGGCCTGGCCGAGCGTCGACTCCTCGATCTCGGTGGCGTAGCCGTGGTCGCGCACCTTCGTCAGCTCCCGGCGCAGGGCGGCCGGGGTGACCAGGGTGCGCCGGGTGAGCGGCGCGAGTTCGGCCTCGCGCAGTTCGGCCGCCGCCTGGGTGTCGTAGGCGAGCAGGACCTTGCCCAGCGCGCTGGCGTGCAGCGGCAGCAGCGCGCCGACGTCCAGGCTCTGCAGGGAGTCGTCCGGCCGGAAGACGTGGTGCACGATCAAGACCTTGCCCTCCAGCAGGGTCCCGATCCACACCGCCTCGCCGCTGCGGGCGGCCAGCGCGTCGGCCCAGTTGATCGCCCGGGAGCGCAGCTCGTTCACGTCCAGGTAGCTGGTGCCCAGGTGCAGCAGGGTGGCGCCGAGCTGGTACTTGCCGCTGGACTTGTCCTGCTCGACGAAGCCCACGCCCTGCAGCGTGCGCAGGATGCCGTGCGTGGTCCCCTTCGCCAGGCCCAGGGACGCCGCTATCTCGCCGACCCCGAGCCGTCCGGAACCGCGCGCCAGCAGGCGCAGGATCGCTGCCGCGCGTTCGATGGACTGCACGGGTCCCGGCATGGCGGTGATGATAGCCCTTCGTGCGATGGCCGACGTCGTCGAACGCCGTACCCGGTGGCGGGCCCGGCGCGGACGGGCCCGGCGGCGCGTGCGCGCCGCGCCGGCCGGCCTGACCGGCCCGAACCTCCTCGTCCGCGAAGATTACCGCCATGTCGCGCGACGGTACCCCAGGTCGGGGATCCTGACCAGAGTTCGACAATGTCGACCGCCATCCGTTGACGGGAGGTTTCGGCGAACGCACGCTGTGCGGAATCCCGTGGTGAGTCGCGACACGCCGCCAAGGGACTTCAGGCGCCCCGGACGGCCGGGGTGTCCCACCGGTTCAGGAGGACACATGGCGAATCGCTTGGCGGAGCGCGTTCGGGCCAAAGGGCTCGTGGGGGAGATGGCCGCGGAGTTCGCGGGCACGTTCATCCTTCTGTTGTTCGGTCTCGGCGTGGTGGCCCAGGTGGCCGCCGGAGGGATCGGCAACCACGACAGCATCGCCTGGGCCTGGGGTTTCGGTGTGATGCTCGGCGTCTATGTGGCGGCCAAGATCACCGGTGCGCACCTGAACCCCGCGGTCACCGTCGCGCTGGCCGCCTTCGGCGGCTTCTCGTGGCGCAAAGTGCTGCCCTACTCCGTGGCGCAGGTCGCCGGCGCGTTCGTCGCGGCGCTGGTCGTGCGCTGGAACTACACCGAGGTCATCGCGAAGTTCGACCCGGGCCACACCCTGAAGAGCCAGGGCATCTTCTCCACGCTGCCCGGCAACGGCACGCTGCCGGTGCACATGTGGGGCGGGTTCCGCGACCAGGTCATCGGCACCGCGATCCTGCTGTTCCTCATCCTGGCGATCACCGACGTGCGCAACACCGCGCCGGGAGCCAACCTGGCGCCGGTCGTCATCGGCCTGCTCATCGTGGCCATCGGCATGGCCTTCGGGACCGACGCCGGCTACGCCATCAACCCGGCGCGCGACTTCGGTCCGCGGCTCGCCGAGTTCTTCACCGGCTATCACACAGCGTTCCGGGACCAGTACGGCGATCTGTACTTCTGGGTGCCCATCGTCGCCCCGATCATCGGCGGCCTGCTCGGCGCCTGGCTCTACAAGGTCCTGGTCGGCACCTTCCTGTCGGACGAGGCCGAGCCGGACGACCCGGCCGCCGTGCCGATCGACCCGGCGGTCCCCGCCGAGCAGCCGGCTTCCTGACCAGACTCGTCTTCGGAACCCATATCAGTTATCTGCGGATCGTGAGAGAGGCACCCCTTCATGGCTGACTACGTCGGCGCGGTCGACCAGGGCACCACCAGCACCCGTTTCATGATCTTCGATCACGGCGGCAACGAGGTGGCCCGGCACCAGCTGGAGCACGAGCAGATCCTGCCCAAGGCCGGCTGGGTCGAGCACAACCCCACCGAGATCTGGGAGCGCACCCGGGCGGTCATCGAGACCGCGATGAACAAGGCCCACCTGCACGCCGCGGACCTGGCGGCCCTCGGCATCACCAACCAGCGCGAGACCACCATGGTGTGGAACCGCCACACCGGCCGCCCGTACTACAACGCGATCGTCTGGCAGGACACCCGCACCGACCGCATCGCCGCCGCCCTGGACGCCGACGAGCGCGGACAGGTCATCCGCCGCAAGGCCGGGCTCCCGCCGGCGACCTACTTCGCCGGCGGCAAGATCCAGTGGCTGCTGGAGAACGTCGAGGGGCTGCGGGCCGACGCCGAGGCCGGGGACGCGATCTTCGGGACCATGGACAGCTGGCTGATCTGGAACCTCACCGGCGGCGTGGACGGCGGCGTGCACGTCACCGACGTCACCAACGCCAGCCGCACGATGCTGATGGACCTGGAGACGCTGGACTGGGACGAGGAGCTCCTGGGCTTCTTCAACGTCCCGCGCGCCATGCTCCCGGCGATCCGGCCCTCCTCGGACCCGGCGGGCTACGGCAAGACCCGCGCCGACGGCCCGCTGCGCGGCGAGGTCCCGCTCACCGGCGACCTCGGCGACCAGCAGGCCGCGACCGTCGGCCAGGTCTGCTTCACCCCGGGCACGGCGAAGAACACCTACGGGACCGGCAACTTCCTGCTGCTGAACACCGGCAAGGAGATCGTCCGCTCCGAGAACGGGCTGCTGACCACGGTCGCCTACAAGTTCGGCGACGAGGACGCGGTCTACGCCCTGGAAGGCTCCATCGCGGTGACCGGCTCGGCCGTGCAGTGGCTGCGCGACCAGCTCGGCATCATCTCCGGCGCGGCGCAGAGCGAGGCGCTGGCCCGGCAGGTCGAGGACAACGGCGGGGTGTACTTCGTGCCGGCGTTCTCCGGGCTGTTCGCGCCGTACTGGCGCTCGGACGCCCGCGGCGCCATCGTCGGGCTCTCCCGCTACAACACCAACGCCCACCTGGCGCGCGCCACCCTGGAGTCGATCGCCTACCAGACCCGCGACGTCGTGGAGGCGATGGAGCAGGACTCCGGCGTGCGGCTGGACGTGCTGCGCGTGGACGGCGGCGTCACCGCCAACGAGCTGGCCATGGAGATCCAGGCCGACGTGCTCGGCGTGCCGGTGTCCAAGCCGGTCGTGGCCGAGACCACCGCGCTCGGCGCCGCCTACGCCGCGGGTCTGGCCGTCGGCTTCTGGCGCACGACCGAGGAACTGGTCAGCAACTGGAACGAGGACAAGCGCTGGGAGCCGCGCGCCGACGAGGCCGCGCGCGCCAAGGGCTACCGCAACTGGAAGAAGGCTGTCGACCGGACGCTGAACTGGGTCGAGTTCGAGGACTGACCGACGCACCGCCGCCGGCGGGCCTTCGGGCCCGCCCCTGTCCCACCCGCAGTACAAACGGAGGAAACACCGTGCAATCCACACCCTTGGGCGCCCAATACCGGCTCGGCGCGCTCCAGCAGATGGCCGAGGAGGAGTTCGACGTCCTGGTCATCGGCGGCGGCGTGGTCGGGGCCGGGGCCGCGCTCGACGCGGCCACCCGCGGGCTGTCCGTCGCCCTGGTCGAGGCGCGCGACTGGGCCGCCGGGACCTCGAGCCGCTCCAGCAAGCTGATCCACGGCGGCCTGCGCTACCTGGAGCAGCGCGACTTCGGCCTGGTGCGCGAGGCGCTGACCGAGCGCAGCCTGCTCCTGAACCGGATCGCGCCGCACCTGGTCCGGCCGGTCCCCTTCCTGCTGCCCCTGCGGCACCGGGTATGGGAGCGCTTTTACATCGGCGCCGGCGTCCTGCTCTACGACACCATGGGCGGCGCGCGGACCCTGCCTCGCCACCGCCACCTGAGCAAGACCGCGGCGCTGCGGCGCGCGCCGGCCCTGCGCTCGGACTCGCTGACCGGCGCGATCCAGTACTACGACGCCCAAGTCGACGACGCGCGCTTCGTGATGGCGCTGGCGCGGACCGCGGCGCAGTACGGGGCGCGCGTGGCGACCCGCACGAAGGTCACCGGACTGCTGCGCGAGGGCGGCCGCGTCACCGGCGCGGTGGTGCGGGACCTGGAGGGCGGCGGCAGCATCGAGGTGCGGGCCCGGCAGGTCGTGGCGGCGACCGGGGTGTGGACGGACGACATCCACGAGCTGGCGCAGCTGCGTGCGTCGATCTCGGTGCGGGCGTCCAAGGGCGTCCACCTGGTCGTGCCGCGCGACCGCATCGACCTGCGCACCGGGCTGATATCCCGGACCGAGAAGAGCGTGCTGTTCATCATCCCCTGGGGTCGGCACTGGCTGGTCGGCACCACCGACACCGACTGGGACCTGGACCGCGAGCACCCGGCGGCCAGCCGCGCCGACATCGAGTACTTGCTCGAACACGCCAACGCGGTCCTCGCCAAGCCGCTGACGGAGGAGGACATCGAGGGCGTGTACGTCGGCCTGCGACCCCTGCTCTCCGGCACCGCGGACCAGACCACGAAGCTCTCCCGCGAGCACGTCGTCGCCTCCCCGGCACCCGGCCTGGTGGTCGTCGCCGGCGGCAAATACACGACCTACCGCGTGATGGCCAAGGACGCCATCGACGCCGCCGTCGAGGACCTGGGCACCGCCGACGAGGCGAAGATCCCCGACTCGGTCACCGACAAGGTCCCGGTCCTCGGCGCCGAGGGCTTCGCCGCACGCTGGAACGAACGAGCCCGCATCGCCCGCCGCACCGGCCTGCACCAGGTCCGCGTCGAGCACCTGCTCCGCCGCTACGGCACCTGCGTCGAGGAACTGCTCGAACTCATCGCCGCCGACAAATCCCTCGGCGACCCGATCGCCGGCGCCGACGACTACCTGCGCGTCGAGGCGGTCTACGCGGCATCGCACGAGGGCGCCCTGCACCTGGAGGACGTGCTGACGCGCCGCACGCGGATCTCGATCGAGGCCTTCGACCGCGGTGTGGCGGCGGCGCCGGAGGTCGCGGCGCTGATGGCACCGGTGCTGGGCTGGAGCGAGGCGACGGTGCGCGAGGAGGTGGAGCGCTACCGCGGCCGCGTCGAGGCCGAGCGGGCTTCGCAGGCTCGGGAGGACGACGCGGAGGCTGATGCGGTGCGGCGGGCTGCGCCGGATTTGGACGATGGGGCGCGGGGTGGTGGTGGCGCTGGCGCTGCTGGTGCTGCTGACGCGCGGGAGGTTGATGCGGCGAGTTGCGGGGCGGCGGCTTCGGAGAAGCAGCGCTGAGGGGGTTGGTTGCGAGATCTCTGGCCTCTGACCTCTGATTGGGCTTGGGCTTGTGCGCTGGAGGGTTGGCACCGTGCGTGCCGGCTCTCCAGCTGCGATCCGATCCAATCCGCTGAGGTGATGGGGTGGCGGGATATATCAGCTCTCAGATTCGCGAGGTGGCGCGCTGCCAGTTCACGCGCTCGTGGCCGCCGTGCCAGAAGTCCTGGCGCGAGGCGCGGAGCCACTGGTAGCAGCCGGCCGCCCAGATCCAGCCGTTCTCGCCGACCTGGGCCCAGCGGTCGTGCGGGTCGGCGTGGGCCAGGATCGCCCAGGCTCCGGCGGCGATGGCGAGGGCGGCGATCAGCGCCGTGCGGCTGCTGGGGAAGGCGCAGGCGGCCATGACCGTCGTGAAGACGAGCAGCCAGGCCAGCACGTCCCAGCCGCGTCCCCTGCTCGGGCCGCTCGTCCCGAGTCGGAACGAGACGGCCAGCGGGAATGCCGCCGCGACCAGGCGCAGCCGCATCAGCCGCAGCTGTGCGAACGGTGTCCGCAGCGAGAAGCCGCGCCGGACGCAGATCGCGGTCAGCAGGGCGACCAGCAGCTGGCCGTAGCAGAACAGAAACGCCGCCGTGCCGTCCTTGGCCGCCCCGCTCCTCGGTCCCGCCGACGCCAGCGCGCCGGGCAGCAGCGCCCACACGGCGAGCGCGGCGACCCACACCGAGGTCGGGATCCACTCCACGCCGCCCCAGTACGTCAGGCCGATGACGACCAGCGGCGCCAGCGGAATCAGGGCACTGAACCACCCCGCACCGGTCAGCGCGGCGCCGGCGGTCGGGATCGCGGCGGCCACCGACCAGAGGGCGACGACCGTCCAGAACATGGCACGCGGCCAGCGCTCGCGGAGTCTGTCGACGAGCTTTTCGAGGCCGTCGAAGAAGGCGTCCAGCCCCATGGAATCCGTCCCCCCGCTTACTGACTTACTGTCCTACTTGCCGTCCTACCGCAGCCCGGCGCGCTCCTCGATCAGCTGCGTCGCGGCTTCGTCCAGTGCCATCCGCATCAGCGCCAGCATCGAGTCCAGCGCGAGCGGGCGCAAGCGGTCCAGGCCGCTGAGGATGTCAGGCCACTGATCGGCGGGGTGGCCGGCGGCTGCGAAGGGTGCCCAGATCTGGTCCATGTACAGCTGCACGAAGCACTTCGCGACGGCTTGCACGTGCGTGCGTGCCTCGGCTGCCGCCTTCAGGGCGCTGTCCGGGGGGATGCCCAGGGCCATCAGCTCGGCGCCGATGCGGGTCAGCTGCGGGGAGCGCTCCTCGAAGCGTCCGTTGCCGAGCGGGCGCAGCAGGCCGAGGTCGACGGCCTGGTCCAGGAGGGCGGTGCTGCCCTCGGCGTCGCCTTCGTCCAGGCCGGGGAACAGGGTGTGGATGTCGCCGAGGCGGACGACGCGCTTGTCGCCGTCGTCGAAGGCCTGGTGGACGGCGGAGGCGAAGGAGGCGAACTCCGCGCCGCCGCCGAGCATGCGCCGGATCGAGTCCAGGGTGAAGCCCTCGGCCTGCAGACGCTTGATCTGCTCCAGGCGCGCCAGGTGTTCGGGACCGTAGTAGCCCACGCGGCCGCGGACGGTCGGGGCGGGGAGCAGGCCGCGGGACTGGTGCTCGCGGATGTTGCGGACCGTCATCCCGGACAAGCGCGCGAGGTCGTCGACGCGGTATTCCTCGTCGTTCACCCCGTGTGCCTCCCGATGGACTGCGATGCCGTCGAGAATAACATCGCGATCACCGTCGGCGACGGCCCGTACCCGGCCCGACTGGCCCGCCCCAAGAAGCGCGCGCCGAAGGTCCGGCGGATAGTGGGGCATGCGACAGGGCATGCGACCAGCCGCTGGAAGGAGCCCCCATGGCCAGCCGAGGACTACGCACCGACCTGGGCCTGTTGGCACTACGCCTGGGCACCGGCGGCATCCTGATCGCCCACGGCACCCAAAAACTCTTCGGCTGGTTCGGCGGCCGCGGCCCCAAAGGCACCGCCGCGACAATGCACGCGATGGGCTTCCGCCCCGGCCTCCCCAACGCCCTGACGGCCGGCCTCAGCGAAACAGCCGGCGGCACCCTCCTAGCCCTCGGCGCCGCAACCCCAGCCGGCGGCGCCGCAGCCCTCGGCGCAATGTCAGCAGCAGCAGCGGTCCATCACCCATCCGGCTTCTTCAACAGCACCGGCGGCTACGAATACCCGGCCTTCCTAGCCCTCACCGCAACAGGCCTGGCAGTCGCCGGCCCAGGCCGATTCTCAGTCGACCACGCCACCGACAACCGCCTGAACACCCCACCAGTGCTCCTCAGCGCCTTCGCCGCCAGCGCACTGGCCGCGACGGAGGTCCTCCGCCGCCGAACGAAGGTCATGGCGGCACAGGCTGCGGCGGCAGGGGACGAAGCCGACGCGGAGGATGAAGCCGACTCGGGGGAGACGGACAACGCGACGCAAGCGGCGCACGATGCGGCGGCCGACCTGCCGTGAGGACAGCTGGCGCGGTTGAGGTGGCGAGGGGCGGTCGGCGCGGAGCCGAAGGGCTGCGAGCGCTGGCACCGGCGGCTGGGCTAGCGCGGCGGCGAATGGCTACCGGTGGTCGGGCGGCGAGGCAGCACAGCGGGGCGCCTGAATGCGAGTGCTCGCGGCGGGGGCGGCAGCGCGGCGGCGAATGGCTACCGATGGTCGGGCAGCCAGGCAGGTAGCGAGGCGCATGGTTGTGAGTGCTGGCACCGGCGGCGGGGCTAGCGCGGCGGCGCATGGCTACCGATGGTCGGGCAGCCAGGCAGGTAGCGAGGCGCATGGCTGGGCGTGCTGGCAGCGGCGGCGAGGCTAGCGCGGCGGCGCATGGCTACCGGTGGTCGGGCGGCGACGCAGGCAGTGGGACACGCGGCTGCGAGTGCTGGCTGCGGCGGCGAGGCTAGCGCGGCGGCGCATGGCTTCGATGGTCGGGCGGCGAGGCAGCGCAGCGGGGCGCATGAATGCGAGTGCTCGCGGCGGCGGCGCATGGCTACCGGTCGTCGGGCAGCCAGGCGGGTACCGGGGCACATCGATGCGAGTGCTCGCGGCGGCGGCGGCGAGGCTAGTGCGGCGGCGTATGGCTACCGATGTTCGGGCGGCCAGGCAGGTAGCGGGGACACATGGCTGCGCGTGGCGGCAGCGGCGGCGAGGCTAGTGCGGCGCGTGCTGGTAGGTCGGCGGGCGCTGGCCGGGCGATGAGCGGTGAGCTATGTCTGGCGCAGGCCGTCCATCAGCAGATCGAGCAGTCGTCCTGCCTGATCTCGCTGGTCGGGCAGTGTGCAGACCGAGAACACTCCCACTAGGGCCACCACCACGTCCTCGGCGTCCACGTCGGGGCGGAGGGTGCCGTCTGCTGCGCCGGCGTCGAGGATGCGGCGGACTGCTGTGCCCAGCTGTTCGCGGGCTTGGGAGCGGGTGACGGTGCCGTCGGCGATGAGGGCGCGGAGGGCGTCGGCCATTTCGCGCTTGGTGGCGATGTAGTCGGCGAAGTGGTTCATCCAGATGCGGAGTGCGGCTTGGGGTGGGTGGTTGGCGAGGAGTTCTTCGGCGGCGGCGCAGAGGCGGTTGCGTTCGGCCAGGTAGACGGCTTCTACCAGGGATTCGCGGGTGGGGAAGTGGCGGTAGAGGGTGCCGATGCCGACGCCTGCTTCCTTCGCCACCGCCTCGAGGGGGACCTTGGTGTCGCCGGTGGTGAAGGCGCGTTGGGCCACCTCGATGAGGCGTTGGCGGTTGCGTTGGGCGTCCGCGCGAGCCGGGGTGGGGGGTGGGGTGGGCATAAAGCGGAGGCTCCTCCGTTTCTGCTAACGTGGAGTGAAACGGAGGTTCCTCCGGTTCCTCCTCCACTATCTCACCTCATAGAGGGGAGTGGGACATGAACAGTTCCGACACCGCCACCGCCCCAGCACCCGGCGGGACCGCCACGCTCGCCGGACACCAGGTCGCCCGCATCGGATTCGGCGTCATGCAGCTCGCCGAGCACCGCCCGGGACGCCAGCCGATCGACCGCGACGCCGCCATAGCGATCCTGCGCACGGCCGTCGCCAGCGGCATCAACCACCTCGACACCGCCGACTTCTACGGCACCAACGCCGCCAACGCCAACGACCTGATCCGCGCCGCCCTGCACCCCTATCCCGAGAGCCTCGTGCTCGCGACCAAAGTCGGCGCGGAGCGCGACGCCGCCGGAGCCCTGGTGCCGGCGCAGCGTCCCGAGCAACTGCGCGCCGGCGTCGAGGCGAACCTCGCGCGCCTCGGCGCCGAGCGGCTAGCGGTGGTCAACCTCCGCCGCGTGGACGCCGCGCCCGGCATCATCGCCGAGGGCGACCAGATCGTCGATCTCGACAGCCAGCTCGCCGAGCTCGTGGCGTTGCGCGACGCCGGCAAAGTCGACGGCATCGGCCTGAGTAACGTCAGCGTCGACCAGCTCCGCCAGGCGCTGCCCGCAGGGATCGCGTGCGTGCAGAACTCCCACAGTCCGGTCGACCGCGCCGCCGAGCCGGTGCTCGATCTGTGCCGGAAACACGACATCGCCTGGGTCCCGTTCTGCCCGCTCGGGTCGGCGTTCCCGCAGTGGCCCAAGGTCGCCGATCAGCCGGCGGTTCGCGATGCGGCCGAGGCGCTGGGCGTCACATCGATCCAGGTCGGACTGGCTTGGCATCTGGCGCACTACGCGCACACCCTGCTGATCGCCGGCACGGCCGATCCCGCGCATCTCGCCGAGAACATCGCCGCAGGGGACGTACGCCTCGATTCCGGGACACGCGCCGCACTCGACGCGATCACCGTCCCGCCGCCCTCCTGAATCCGCCGCCGGCGGACCGCCCCCCGACTTCCCCAGCGACACAACGGTCTGTAATGCTGTCTGCCCGACCGACCACGGCGCGGCATGCTGCCATCGGATTTGGGGGAGTGACGGGTGGATTGGCTGCTGGCCATGGGCTACGGCGCGATCGGCGGCGCGGTCGTCGAAGCGGTGGTGAGTTCCGATCGGGTCCTGGCATGGAACGCCGCCCGGCATCAGGCGCTCGCGCGCAAGCCGGCCACGCCGGGTCCGGGGCTGTCGGCGTACGTTGATCCGCGGTCGGACGTCGCGGCGGGGCTGACCCGCATCCTGCTCGGCGCGGTCGCCGGTTTGGTCCTCCACTCGCAGGTGACCGGCGCCTACGCGGCGATCGCGGTGGGGTGCGCGGCGCCGGCCGTGCTGCGCCAGCTGGGATCGATGCGTCCGGGATCGGCGCTTGAGCCGGCGACCGAGCCAGCGACCGAGCCAGCGATTGAGCCCACGATAGGAACCACTGCCGAACCATCCCCTGAACCCACCCCCCAACCAACCCCCCAACCACTGGTCGAGATCGCGCCCGAGCCGACGACCGCCGAGGAGCACGGGTGAACCGCGGACCGAACCTGCGCCGCTACTGGTCCTCGCTCACCGGCCTCGGGCGCGGCCCGGCTCCGGAGCGGAACTGGCGCGGGAAGCCCTTCTGGCGGCGCTACCTCGCCTCCTTCTTCGTCCTGCCCCAGCCGCCGGAAGAGCTGGACGCCGACGGCGCCTCCATCTCGGAGGGCGCTCGCACCCCGCGCCTGCGCTACCAGTCGATGGTCTTGGCAGGCGCGGCGGTGCTCGCGGTGGTCGCCGTGTCCGTGACGCAGTTCGGCGGCGGATCGCCCGGCAACGACACCACGGGCACCGGCTCGGACCACGGCGCCTCCTCGAGCCACCCCACGAGCCCGACCACCTCCTCCTCCGGCCCGTCGACGCCGACGACCAGCCCGACCAAGCCCGGACCGTGGGCGGGCACCATCCGCGTCGCGATGAACGGCGAGAGGGTCACCTCCGGACCGCCGCCCGGCGCCGGTCTCGTCTTCGGTCTCGCCGTCGGCGGCCAGGGGGTTCTCGTCGGACCCGGCAACCTCGTCGCCTGGACCGACGACGCCAGTCCCACCGCGGCGAAATGCAGTGCCCTGCTTCAGGCACACGCGGTGTATCAGGCCACGGTCAAGGCCGGCGACAAACTGTGCGTCGCCGCTCTGAACGGACGCACCGCCTCGGCCAAGGTCACCGCCGAGGACCAGAACGCCTCCGACGGCGTCTACATCGACCTGGAGGTCGTGGCCTACGCGCCGGCGTCCTGACGCCCGGCGGTGGTCCCAGCGGGTTAACCCGCGACCGGCGTATGCGTGATCTTCGACGTGTCGAGGAACAGCGCCCCGAACGCCGTCGCCAGCGCCGTCAGCGCCGCGGCGGCGTTCATGTGATGCTGGCTGTTGATCGCCAGTGCCAGGGCCGAGGCGATGATCGCCCCGGCGCCGACCACGACCGCGATGTCCCACATCGGGTCCCGCTTCACCCGCAGCGCCGCGGCGTCGTCGTCCTGGAGCACCTCGACCTTCTTGGTCACCTGCGAGGCGTCGCCGAGCGCCACGGTGCCGCCGGAGACGTTCAGCACCTTCATCAGCGGGTTGATGATCCCGCCCAGGAATCCCGAGCCGACGACGCCGGCGAACTGCCCGACGTCCGGCAGGTTCAGGCTCACGGTGCGCCAGGAGACGACGGCCAGCGCCACGGCGACGACGGAGAAGCCGAGCAGCTGCGCGGCGCGCGCGAGCGCGGCGTTCGATATGGGGGCGTTCGAGGTCGGGGCGTTCAATATGGGAGCGGCGGCCATCATCACCTTCTGAGGATCGGTCCGTGGGTGAGGGCAGGAACAGCATTGCCCTGCGATGCCCGCCAAACAATAGGGGATGGTCCTGTTCGCGAGGCGGGCGGCCGGACCCCGCTGCCGCCGCCGGGAAGCATGCGGGCCCACGCCGGGTTACGTTGAGAGAACCGATCGAGGAGGACACACATGGCGATGCGAGCCGTATGGAACGGCCAGGTCCTGGCCGAGAGCGACGACACCGTGGTCGTCGAGGGCAACCACTACTTCCCGGCGGAGTCGCTGAACGGCGAGTTCTTCTCCGCCAGCGAGACCCACTCCGTCTGTCCGTGGAAGGGGCTGGCCAGCTACTACACCGTCACGGTCGACGGCGAGGCCAACTCCGACGCCGCGTGGTACTACCCGCAGCCCAAGGCCGAGGCCGAGCACGTCCGCGACCATGTGGCGTTCTGGCGCGGCGTGAAGGTGGAGCCCGTCGACGCGTAGGGACCGGCGCCGGCTGAGCGGGGCGGTGTCTGATCGCAGTCCGATCAGGCGCCGCCCTCCGCTGCTTCCGCTACGTCCGCTGCGTCGACGAACTCGACGACCTCGACAACTTCGACGACCTCGTACCGGTTGCCGTCCGGGTCCCGGAACTCGTACATCGGCGGCACCCCCGGCCACCGGAGCAGCTCCCCGACCTTGATGCCGCGCTCCCGCATGGAGACGTACTCGGTCTCGGCGTCCGGGACCATGAAGCGGATGCCGGTGTCGATCCCGACCGTGCCGTCGGCGACCAGCGCGACGGACACCGCGGCGCCCGGCGCGCCGACCGTGACCCAGCGGAAGTCCTCGCCGCGGCGCAGGTCCAGGCGCTTGTCGAAGCCGAGCGTGCCGGTGAAGAACTCCAGCGCCTTGTCCTGGTCGGTGACCGGGATGCCCACCGCGGTGATGTCGGTGATCGTGGTCTGAACTGCGGCCGGCGGTGTTTCAGTGTTCTGCGCCATGATGATCTCCTGTCCCTCTCTGAATATCTGACTCGCGCTACGCGTCGTCGTTCGTCGGCGTGTACATCAGCGATCCGGGCGTGGTGAGCGGTTCCCCCGTCTCCAGCCACGTCTTCAGCCCGGACAACACCATCGGCCACCCGCCGTAGATCTCCGGCGGCACGTCCGCCGGCAGCTGGTCGTGCACGACCGTCAGCCGGCAGGAGTCCCCGACCGGCTCGATCTCCCAGGTCACCCGGGTCGTCCCGGCCGCCTCGGCGTCCGGTCCCCACAGCGCCCGCATGCTCTGCACCAGCCGGTGCGGCGGCTCGACCACCAGGTTCACGCCCTCGATGATCGGCCTGCCGCCGTCGGGGTGGCTCTGCCGGTAGTCCGAGCCCGGGCTCCAGTCGGACTCCACCGCCAGCCCGAAGTGGTACTTCGTCCGGATCTCGGGATCGGTGATCGCCTCCCACAGCCGCTCGGGCGTGGTCCGGATGTAGATCTCGAAGACGCGTTCCATCTCTTCCTCCAACTCGCGCTTCAGGCCCACCAATCCGGCAGCCCACTGCTCGGTGTACTTGCCGACCCACCGGTCGTGGACCAGGCGGATCGGGACCGCGTTGAGGAAGTGCAGCTTCTCCCGGCCGCGCCGGCGCGCCACCACCAGCCCCGCCTCCTCCAGGATCTTCAGGTGTTTCGCCACCGCGATCCTCGTCATGTCGTGCTGCGCCGTCAGGGCCGCCAGCGTCTGGCCGTCGCGGGCGAACAGCTCGTCCAGCAACGCCCGGCGCGTCGGATCGGCGAGGGCTTTGAACACGGGGTCCATGGCTCCACAATAGGAAACCATTTGGTTTCCTGTCAATGGTCGTGGCGCCGACAAGCACACTGCCCGGCCGTGAGACCACGGCCGGGCAGTGTGCGGTGTTCAGACGTGCAGCATGTGGAGCAGCAGTGCGGACAGGCGGCTCAGCCGCGCGGCAGCACCTCGGACAAGACCGGCGGCAGCCCGGTCCAGTCCGTCGAGACGACAGTCGCGTGCTTGCTCGCCAGCAACGCCACCCGCGCCTGAGCGTCGGACTGGCTCGGCGCGGTGTCGCTCAGCGCCGGGGCGACGTTCTGCGCGTCGGTCATCGTCAGCAGGTAGTGGTTGGTGTCGTACCAGGAGGTGTCCACGCTGGTGACGTAGGTGTTGGCGTCACCGTCGAAGACCACGAACCACGGCCGGATGGAGGTGTCGGAGTACTGGGAGCGGGGGTCGCCCGTCTGGGCTCCGAGGACCGAGGGGAAGACAGCAGCCTGCGACGCCTTGCCGGCCGCCGCGAGGTTCTTCAGGTACGTGGCGTACTCGACGTCCGTGTGCAGGGTGTCGAAGGGGTTGCCAAGTTCCACCGTGCCGGGGATCACGTAGAGGATGACCTTTCCGGCCAGCGCCGAGCGCGCGGGCCAGGCGTCGGCCTTCGCCGCCGCGTCCAGGGTCGGGTAGGTCCCGTTCAGCAGGTCGGAGGGCCGGTACACCAGGCTGCCGAGGTGGGCGTTGATCAGCGCGTCCAGCTGCGCCGGGCCGAGGCCGCTGTTGGCCTCGAAGCCCTGCTTGAGCTCCAGCTTGATGTACAGCGGGCCGGTGGTGCTGTGCGAGGCCAGCCAGTACTTGACGTCGTCCAGGCAGGACCTGAGGTCCTTGTTCGCCGACCCGGTGTAGATGTCGGCGGGCTTGGAGGCGTTGACGCAGTTGTTGCTGTTGCCCAGCGGGTTGCTGTGGCTGACCTTCCACTCGGTGGTGAAGACGTCGGTCCAGGTGTCGAGCTCGATCATCGACGTCCCGGTGTCCAGCGCGTTGGCCAGGTGCGGGAACTGGGAGCCGTCGTCGTAGGTGTTGTGCAGGCCGACCACGCTGCTGTGGGACAGCGGGGCGGAGCTCGTGTCGGCCGCGGCCGGCGCGATGGTCGCGGCCAGCGCGAGCACGGCGGCGCCGAGGGTCGCGGCGCCGGCCGTGAGCCGGCGGAGCCAGGGTGCGCTCATGGGTGGGGTCCTCCTGGTGGCGGTCCGGGAGCGGGGGTTTCGCTCGTTCCGCGGTGCAGGTTAGCCGCGATGTCAGGAGGAAGACAGAGTCCTCAGATGAACCATGTGTGTCTGTCGGGAATACCGTCCGTAGGCAGCGGGCGCCGCGGACGCCGAGAACTCCTCGTTTACAGGGCCCTGATACGATCACTGCGGTCGGCGCGCCCCTGTGCGCGCGGGGACGAGAAAGGGTGGGCGATGACGAACGAGGTCCGGTCCGGGCAGGCGCCGAGCGACGACTACCCCGCGGTGGACCTGCGGATGGACGTGCCGCACTCGGCGCGCGTCTACGACTACCTGATCGGCGGCAAGACCAACTTCGAGCCCGACCGGATCGCCGCGAACGCCTCGGTGGAAGCCTGGCCCGCGCTCCCGATCTCGATGCGCACCACCCGGGACTTCATGCAGCGCGCCGTGCGCCATCTCGCCGAGGGCTACGGGGTCCGGCAGTTCCTGGACATCGGCACCGGCATCCCCGCCTCGCCGAACGTGCACGAGATCGCCCAGGCCATAGCACCGGAAAGCCGCGTCGCCTACGTCGACAACGACCCGATCGTGCTCACCCATGCCAGAGCCCTGATGTCCAGCACCGACCAGGGCCGGACCTGCTACGTCGACGCCGACTTCCGCGATCCGGAATCGATCATCGCCAACCCGCGCCTGCGCGCCGTGCTCGACCTGTCCCAGCCGGTCGCGCTGTCGCTGATCGCGATCGTGCACTTCATCCTGGACTCCGACGACCCGCAGGGCATCGTGCGCCGCTTCATGGACGCGCTGGTCCCGGGCAGCTTCCTGGCGCTGACGGTCTTCACCGGCGACACCGACCCGGTCGGCGTGGGCGGCGTCAGCCGCGAGTACAACGCGCGCGGCATCCCGCTGCAGGTGCGCGACAAGAGCGAGACCGAGGCGTTCTTCGAGGGCTTCGAACTGCTCGACCCGGGCGTGTCGCTGGTGCACCACTGGCGGCCGGACCCCGGCGTCGCGCCGATCCGGGACCAGGACATCGCGATGTACGCGGGGGTCGCGGTCAAGCGCTGAGGCGCGCGCCGGCCGTCAATCGCCGCTGATTACCGCTGATCGCCGCTGTTATTCGCGTGCCCTCCGCGGCACGCGGCGATAGCCTGCCCGCGTCGGAACGACCAGCACCGCCGAACGGAGACGACCATGGCCGCGACGGGATACCCCGGACCCCTGTTCGTCGTCTCCGCCCGGAGGGCATCCCTTGTTGTTCCGTCTGTTGGAGAATTCTGCTGACCCCTTCCGCCCCCACGGCCGGGGCACCCCGCCGGCGACGGCCCGCCGGTTCCTGACCGGCGAGTTCCGGCCGCTGCGGCTGATCGTCGTCCTGGCGCTGGCCACCACGGTCGCCGGCGCCGCGATCGAGGTCTGGCTGATCGGGTACGCCGGCCGCCTGGTCGACATGCTCGCCGCGACCAGCCGCGAGCGGTTCTGGGCCGAGCACGGCCGCGGGCTCGTCGTCGCGGCGGTCCTGACCCTGCTTGTCAGGCCGCTGATCCACGTCTTCAGCGAAGGCCTGGACGACATCGCCTTCCGGGTCAACGCCCAGACGCTGGCCCGCTGGCGGCTGCACCGGTACGTCTCGCGCCAGTCGGTGGGCTGGTTCCGCGACGACCTCGCCGGCCGCGTCGCCACCTGGGTCCGCGACGGCGGTACGGCCGCGGCCACCGCCTCCTACGCGGTCATCCACACGCTCGTCTCGGTGGCGGTCTACATCGCCGGGTCGGTGTGGCTCATCGCCTCGATCGACCCGCGGCTGGTGCTGCCGCTCGCGGCGTGGATCGTGCTGTACTCGGCGCTGCTGGTGTGGCTCGTCCCGCGCTACCGCGCGGCCCACGAACACATGCAGGAGACCGAATCCGAGCTCACCGGTCTGCTCGTCGACACCTATGCCAACGCCGACACCCTCGCGCTGTTCCCGGACCGCGAGGCCGACGACCGGCGGGTGTTCGCCGCCGCCCGGCGCGCGTATCTGAGCGTGCAGCGCGTCGAGGTGACGATCAACGCGAGCATGACGACGCTGGGCGGCGCGCTGCTCGTCGGCCTGATCGGTTACGGCATCGTGCTCTGGCGCGCCGGCGCGGCGCCGATCGGCCTGGTGGCGGCGGCCTCGGCGCTCAGCTTCCGTATCACGTCGATGGGGGAGTGGCTGCTCGACGCACTCTCGGACATGTTCGGCGCGCTCGGCCAGCTGGACCGCTCGTTGCGCACCGTCGCGCAGCCGCTGGCCGTCGAGGATTCGCCGAAGGCTGTCATCCTCCCGCCGGCCAAGGGTCGGATCCGCTTCGAAGGTGTCAGCCACCATTACGGACGCGGCGCGGGCGGCCTGGACCGGCTCAGCCTCGACGTCGCAGCCGGCGAGCGCGTCGGCTTGGTCGGCCGTTCCGGCGCGGGCAAGTCGACGGTGGTCAGCCTGCTGCTGCGCTTCTACGAGGCCGAGTCCGGCACGATCTCGATCGATGACCACCGCGTCGCCGACGTCACCCAGGACAGCCTGCGGCGGCAGGTCGCGGTGGTGGCGCAGGAGGCGACGCTGCTGCACCGCTCCGTCCGCGACAACATCGCCGGCGGCATCGCCACCGACGACGAAGCGGTCCGCGCGTCCGCCCGCCGCGCCGCCGCCGACGGATTCATCGCCGCGCTGCGCGACGCGCAAGGGCGTCAGGGCTATGACGCGCTTGTCGGCGAACGCGGCATCCGGCTCTCCGGCGGGCAGCGCCAGCGCATCGCCCTGGCCCGGGCGCTGCACCGCGACGCGCCGATCCTGATCCTGGACGAGGCCACCTCAGCGCTCGACTCCGAGGTCGAGGCCGCCATCCAGGAGACGCTGGAGGAGGTGATGGAGGGCCGGACGGTGATCGCGATCGCGCACCGGCTCTCCACGATCGCGCGCATGGACCGGATCGTGGTGCTCGACGAGGGACGAATCGCCGAACAGGGCACGCACGAATCGCTGCTGGCGCTCGGCGGGCTGTATGCCGCGTTGTGGTCGCGGCAGTCCGGCGGCTTCCTGTGATCTGTCCGACCAGCTCCCAGTAGCTCTCGTAGCTCTAGTGGCTCAGACGGTGAACCGCGGTGCTTCCTGACTCAGCACCGCGGACACCGGCGTCACCCGCCACACCGCCGTCAGCTCCTCGACCAGCGTCTTCATCAGGGCACTGATGTCCTCGGCGGCTGACTCGTGCAGCGCCTCGGCGACGATCAGGACCCGCGAGGTCTGCGCGCGCACCGCCGACAGCCCGCTCTGCCGGTTGGTCCAGCGGCGCGCGTGGGAGGTGTTCTCGGAGTCGGCGAAGATCACCTCGCCCGGCTCGGGGTTCTCGGTCGTGCCGCCGAAGGTGTGGTAGACCTCGTCGCCGATGGCGGGGCGGACTTCGAGGTCGCCGGAGATCTGGTCGAGGTCGAGGGCTGCGACCGGGATCGCGAAGGCGACCGAGACCGCGTTGCACAGGTCGATCAGCGGGTGGATGCGGGGGAGTTCGCCTTCCTTGCGCAGGCGGCGCAGCAGGGCTTCGGAGGCGCAGCGGTACTGCGTGGGCTTGAGTCCCATCGTCGAGAACGCCTGGCGCCAGGCCTTGATCTCGGCGAGGTCGGATTCGGCGCCGCCGGCGAGCCGGGCGTTCGCGATCGCCGTGAAGCGGGCGACCTGTTCCTCGACGTCGGCGTCCGCGGTGATGCCGGCGGCGGTGATCGCCGTGGCGGCCAGGCCGGGATGGGCGGACCGGATGGCTGGGGCGTGCTGGAAGTACATGGGGACAGCTTTACCGGACCGGTCGTCGCGGCGAACAGGACCAATCCTGTTCGCAAAGTGTGGACCAACCTGCTCTTGAGGGTCTGGTCTGTTCGGCCGCGGTCACTGAGAATGCTTCATGTTTGCCCCCACACCCCACCGCATCCCCCCTCACCCCCAGGAGGCCTCATCGTGGCGCCTGTTTCCCGCCGCACCTTCCTCGGCTCCGCCGCCGCCCTCGGCGCGACCCTCGGCCTGGAGAGCCTGCCCGGCTCGATCTCGCAGGCCGCCGCCACCGGCACCGGGACGATCCGCGACGTCAAGCACGTCGTGGTGCTGATGCAGGAGAACCGCAGCTTCGACCACTACTTCGGGAGCCTGCAGGGGGTGCGCGGGTTCGCCGACCGCGCGACGGTCCAGATCGCGGGCGGCTACTCGGTGTTCAACCAGCCGAACGGCTCCGGGCGGCAGTACCCGTGGCAGCTGTCCGACACCAACACCTGGTGGTTCGGGACCACCAAGGAAGAGCTCGCACAATGCGACGGCTCGCTGGATCACAGCTGGTCCACCCAGCACGCCGCCTGGAACAGCGGCAAGATGGACAGCTGGATCTCGGCCAAGGGCTCCAACCGGACCATGGGCTTCCTGAACCGCACCGACATCCCGTTCCACTACGCGCTCGCCGACGCCTACACGGTCTGCGACGCCTACCACTGCTCGATCCTGTCGGCGACCGGCCCGAACCGCACCTACCTGTGGTCCGGCATGATCGACCCGAACGGCACGGCCGGCGGACCGGCGTACGACGGCGGCTCGGAGTCCAACCTGAGCTGGCAGACCTACGCCGAAGCGCTGCAGAACGCCGGGGTGTCCTGGCGGGTGTATCAGAACGCGAACGACAATTACGGCGACAACGCGCTGGCCTACTTCAAGCAGTTCACCGGCGCCGCCACGTCCAGCCCGCTCTACCAGCGCGGCATGTCCTCGGTCCCGGCGGCCAAGAACTCCACCCCGGACGACATCGCCGCGGCGATCAAGGCCGACGTGCTCGGCGGCACGCTGCCGCAGGTGTCGTGGGTGGTGGCCAACCAGGCGTTCTCCGAGCACCCCGACGCCCCGCCGAACGACGGCGCGCACTTCGTGAACCTGGTCGTCCAGGCGCTCGCCGCCGACCCCGCGACGTTCGACTCCACCGTGCTGTTCCTCAACTACGACGAGAACGACGGCTTCTTCGACCACGTCCCGCCGCCGGTCGCGCCGTCCGGGACCGCTGCCGAGAGCACCCATGGCGCGCCGGTCGGGCTGGGCTTCCGCGTCCCGATGGTCGTGGTCTCGCCGTGGACCCGCGGCGGCTGGGTCGATTCGCAGGTCTACGACCACACCTCGGTGATCCGCTTCCTGGAGACCTGGACCGCGGCCCTGGGCACCCCGGCGACGTGCCCGAACATCAGCGCCTGGCGCCGCCAGGTCTGCGGCGACCTCACCGGCGCCTTCGACTTCGGCCACCCGGTCAGCGGTCTGCCGAGCCTGCCGGCGACCAGCACGGTGATCGGGCAGTCGTTCTGCAACGCGCAGACCAACCCCAGCCCGGCGACCAACGCGCTGCCGGCGCAGGAGAGCGGGACACGTCCGGCGCGGGCGCTGCCGTACCAGCCGAACGCGTGGGTGGACCACCTGGAGTACGACGCCAACGGGCAGATCCTGATCTGGCTCCAGATGGCGAACCAGGGTCCGCAGGCGAGCGCCGCCGCGCACTTCTCGGCGTATGCGAACGCTTATCGCAGCGGCGGTCCGTGGCAGTACACGGTCGGCGCGTCCAGCAACGGGACCGACGGCAGCGCCAAGGACTTCTTCAACATCGGCACGAACTACGGCAACGGCCAGTACGACCTGACGGTGGTCGGCCCGAACCGCTTCCTGCGGCGCTTCGCCGGCAACGCCAACGGCAGCGGCGCGACCGCCGAGGCGAGCACGTACTACGCGCCGGCGCCGAACACCGGGCAGCAGGCGGTGTGGTTCTCGATGAAGAACACCGGGACCAGCACGGTCACGTTCACGATCACCTCGACCAACTACCGCACCGACGGTCCGTGGACGTACCAGGTGGCGGCCGGGGCGACGGTCGCCGACTACTTCAACGCGGTCGCCTACGACCACGGGTGGTACGACTTCACCGTCACGGTGAGCTCGGATGCGGCGTGGAGCCGCCGGGCGACCGGGCACATCGAGACCGGGGCGGCGAGCGTTACCGGCTGACATTGGGGACGCTGCCTCATCAGGCACGACTGCTCGGCCGCCGCGCACATGCGCGGCGGCCGAGTTTTTGTTCTACCCGCGCGCCGTCTCCCTCCCCTCTCTCCGCGCCGCGTGATTTCGCCCTCTTCATCACCTGCGCCATGTTTTGACGAATTTTTGGTAAACCCTTGGGTAGCCCTCTGATCCAATTCTTGCCAATGTCCATATCCGGCACCACCACTGCCACCGCCACCTCCCTTGCCACTCTCAGGAGGAGTCATGCATCGGACCTCATCAGGGCTCGGCCACCGCCGGGTCCTCCGCACGGGCGCCAGGCTCGCCGCCGCCGGAACGGCGGTCGCGCTGTCCGTCGCCCTCGGGGTCGCCGCGAACGCGGCCGACGCCGCGCCGGGCGCGATCCCGCATCCGGTCCCCACCCCCGGGCACCAGCACCACCACTTCAGCGCCGCCGTCAGCGAGGTGGGCGCCGCCACGACGCTCCCGGACCGGGTCAAGCGCGTCGAGCAGGCGCTGCAGTCGTCCTCCTCGCAGCTGCAGAAGGCTTACGACACCGCGCCGCTGTACGCCAAGCACATCGACGGCACGGGCCTGACGATCGCCACGCTGGTGGCCTTCGGCGACAAGAACGCCCAGAGCTACCTCAACCAGTACGACAGGGAGAACGGCCTGCCGGCCGCGACCGTGACCACCATCGAGCCGGCCGGCGCCGTGCCGGCGTGCACCGACCCGGGCGTCGACACCGGCGACTGCGACGGCTGGGGCGGCGAGACCGACCTGGACATCTCGATGATCCACACCCTCGCCCCCGGTGCGAAGATCCTCATCATCGCCACCCCGGTCAGCGAGACCGAGGGCATCACCGGCTTCCCGGAGCTGATGTCCGCGCTGGACTCCACCGTCGCCCACCACCAGGCCGACGTCGTCTCGATGAGCATGGGCACCCCCGAAGACGACTTCGCCAGCTCAGCCCAGCTGCACACCCTGGACAGCCACTTCAAGAACGCCACCGACCACGGCGTCACCGTCCTGGCCTCCAGCGGCGACGACGGCGCCGACGGCATGCACCTGGACGGCACCACACCCTGGGGCAAGCGCGTCGTGTCCTTCCCCGCCGACGAGTCCTACGTCACCGCGGTCGGCGGCACCGTCCTCTCCCTGAACACCAGCGGCACCCGCACCAAGCCCGACAAACTCTGGCCCGAATCCGGCGCCGGCGTATCCCACGAATTCGCCATCCCCTCCTGGCAGCAGACCACCGCCACCACCACCCACGCCACAGGGCGCTCACTACCGGACATCACCCTGGAGGGCACCTCCGGCACCTCGGAATCCTCACCCCTGATGGCCGCCATCGTCGCACTCGCGGACCAATCCGCCGGCCACGACCTCGGCCTGATCAACCCCGCCCTCTACGCCGTCGGTCCACACGGCACCACCTCCGGCATCGTCGACGTGACCAAGGGCTGCAACTCGACCTCCTCAGTAACCGGCTTCTGCGCCACCACCGGCTTCGACACCGCCTCCGGCTGGGGCACGATCGACGCCGCGAAGTTCGTGCCGGCGTTGGTCGCGGCTTCGGGATCAACCAGCAGCATTCGGATCGATAACGGCGGTCGCGTGCCAGGGCGCGTCTCGCTCAGCACGACGCAGTGAGCTGATGCGGTGAGGTGAGTCACAGTGGCGGGCGCCTCGGGGCTTCGGCTCCGGGGCGCCCGGCTGCGGCTTGCCTCGCCCGTGACCTGGGCGCGAGACGCCGATGGCGCTGATGAACCATGAGCTGGCGGGCGTCGAGACCGTCTTCATCGCCTCTCATCCCGAGCTGGCGCATGTCTCCTCCACGCTCGTCGCCTCGCTCGGACTGTAAGCGCTCTCACCGGCACGCACCGGGGCGACCGGCTGTCTGGCACAATTCGTCATGTGATCCAGGCCGGTGCGCAGACGACGCGCGATCTTCGCCGTCGTAGCCGCGCCACCTTGCTGTCGTGTATCTACCTCGGGCGGGCGGTGAGCCGTCCGGAATTGGCGCGGTTGGCCGGGATGAGCTCGGCGGCGGTGAGCAATGTCGTGTCGGATCTGATCTCCGACGGGCTGGTGGCCGAGGCCGGGTCGGTGGACTCCAACGGTGGGCGGCCGCGCACGATGCTCGCGGCGCGGCCCGGGTTCGGCTACGCGGTCGGCGTCGACATCGGCGAGACTCACATCCACGTGGTGCTGTTCGACTGGACGCTGTCCACCCTGGCGACCTCCACGCACGAGATCCGCGTCGGACGCCTGGATCCGGATGTCGTGGTGCGCCTGGTCGTCTCCGGCGTGCGCTCCCTGCTGGACAGCACCGGCGTTCCGCACGAGCGGCTGCTCGGTATCGGTATCGGCGTCCCCGGCGCGGTGCAGGAGGGCGAGCGCGGCGTGGTCCACGCACCGACGCTCGGCTGGTCCGGCGTACCGCTCGGCGACGCACTGCGAGCAGAGCTCGACGCGCCGATCCTCATCGACAACTGCGCACGCACCCTCGGCCAGGCTGAGGCATGGCGCGGCGCGGGACGCGATGCACGCCGCGCGGTCGTCGCCCTGTGGGGCGTGGGCGTCGGCGCCGCGATCGCCGAAGGCTCCTCCCTTGCCGAAAGCGGCTCCAGCTCCACCAGCGAGTGGGGCCACGCGGTGATCGAAGCCCGCGGCCGCGCCTGCCGCTGCGGCTCCCACGGCTGCCTCGAGGCCTACGTCGGCGCCACGGCGATCCTCGACGCGTACCTGGCCCACCCCGCCGGCAAGCCCTTCACCAGCGACGGCACCGAAGCCAAAATGGCCGAACTCGCCGCCCGAGCCACCACCGGCGCCGACGAAGCCGCCACCGCCACCTTCGACGAAGCAGCCGAGTACCTGGGCATCGGCGTCGGCAACCTGATCAACATGATCAACCCCGACCAGGTCATCCTCGCCGGCTGGGTAGGCGAACAACTGGGCCCCCTCCTCATGCCCGCCATCCGCGAAGCCGCCCGCCGCCACGCCCTCCCCTACCTCTTCGACCAAACCCGCATCGACGTCGGCGAACTGGGCCCGGGCGCGGTAGCCCTCGGCGCCGCAACCCTGCCGGTGGCGCGACTGCTGGCAGCAGGCGGACACTTCGCAAGCTGAGCGCGACAGCTACGAGCACCGGCTCGGGCGCGGCGCTGGTATCGGGCTTGGGCTCGATCACGGCTGCGAGTACCGATTTTCCCGTGGGCTGCCGTGCACCCTTCAGAGTCGCCGATACGCAGGCCTAATCAGAACGGCCACACACAAAGACCGGGCGGCGCCCTAGATCACCGCGCTACCACCGATGGCTGCCGGGTCTACGTCGAGCGACCGCAGCGCGAGAATCTTCGTAGCTTGAGGCGTTGAGGCCACCACATCCGTTTCGAACAGACACTCGAACGGGATCATTGCCCTGACCAGTGGCTCCTGCATGAAGGCTTTGCTGTGGACCAGCCGTGCGCCAGCCCACGTACCAAGTCCGTAGGCGCCCGCCACAATCAGTACCGAGGCCTCCGGATTGAACGGGTTCACTGCACGGACTAGAACGCCGAAGTCAGTACCCTCGCCGTTCGTAGGGGGATCCGGGTCATAGGTCTTTCCTCCGTGTGCGTCTCGGATGGCAAACGTATGGGCGGGCGGATCGAGAAACTTGAACGTCCCAGCCAATCGCTTCATGACCTCGCGAGTCATCGAATTGGTGTCGGGACCCCCGATGAGGATCAGATCGTTGCGCCGAGTCTCGGCCTCCAGCCGTCCGCCGTAGATGATCTTCGGTTGGCCGGCTCCGATACTGACGAGATGCTGCTGCAGTTCGGACACCGCAAAGGCATCGCCGATGCCCATCAACCCGGCAGTCTCCCACCCGGTTACGCTGTGCGCTCCGACGACGATGTTGACCGTCGGCCCTGCGAGTTGACGCCAGAGCCCGCGAGCGTGTCGGTAGCGAAGCCGATTCGCCGCCGCTCCACGGGCCCACCCCGCAGTCAGGCCGATCAAGGCGGACAGCAAGTTGATCGACACATCGTGGAAGTCGCTCATCCTGCCTCATCATCGTCGGCGACCGATCGCTGCGCATGATTCTCACGGTGTCGTCCGAGTTGTCTACCAGACATCCCGACCTTCGGGCGACTTCGCGGTGCATGCGAACACCGCTCCGAGGTTCGCCCGCGCTTCAAGGCTCCGTCGGTTCTGGCCCGGGGATTCGCGACCGCTTGCCGAGTCCACCATGGCGCCAGTATCAGGGATCTTGTTCACCATGTCGAGGGTGGACACCACGCTCCTGCCGCTTCGCGCGGGCCCGATGATGCAGCGCTTGGCATCCATAGGGGGCATCCTCAGTCGCCCCGCAAACGCGGCCGCCGCTGACAAACCCAAACGTGTGCGCAGCGACTCGGACCCGTGCGTGACGTATGTGGCGTCCGGCTCCGCCTCGGACTTGGTCCGCTGTCGCCATTCGGTTTCGGATTTGTCGTCGGTCGCGAGATTGCAGCCATCTTCCGTCAAAACAGTCGGCTGATCTGCCCTCGTTCGCCCTGGTCTGCCCGATCTTCTTCGTCCCACTGCATGGTCATCGGCATTGTCAGTCGTGGATCACTTCCCTTACGTTGTAGACAAAGTGGCGGGCGTCGGGTGCGGCGCCCCTTCGACGTGCCCGGGAGGTCGTATGGCAGGCAGTGATGCCGCGGTTCCGCGCCGTGTGGTGGTCGTTCGTGGGGGATGGGAGGGGCATGCTCCGGTGGCGACTACTGAGGTGTTCGTTCCGGGGTTGGTGGCGGCCGGGTTTGAGGTGGTGGTCGCGGATGATCTTGATGTGTACTGCGATGCCGAGTTGCTCGCCGGGACTGATCTGGTTGTTCAGTGCTGGTCGGAGGGGGAGGACGCGGCTGAGTTGAGCAGGAAGCAGAGTGCCGGGTTGGTGGGTGCTGTGGCTGCCGGGATGGGGTTCGCCGGGTGGCATGGCGGGGTGCTGGCTGCGTTTCGGGATCCGGACTATCTGCGCATGGTGGGTGGGCTGTTCTTGTTTCATCCGCCGGAGTTTTTGACCTATCGGGTCCGGATTGCGGCCGAGCATGCGGAGCATCCCATCGTTGCCGGGCTGGAAGATTTCGACGTTCACAGTGAGCAGTACTGGGTGCTCGGCGATGGCCGCAACACGGTGCTCGCGACGACTGTCGTGGAGTCGCGGGACGGGGGTCAGGGCGAGGGTGCTGTGGCCATGCCCGTGGTCTGGACCAGGCGTTGGGGCGCCGGCAAGGTGTTCGTTTCCGCGGTGGGGCATCGGGTCGAGGACCTGCGGGCGCCGGCTGTCAGAGTCCTGACGGAGCGCGGTCTGCTCTGGGCGGCGCGGTAGGCGGGGCGGGTGCCGGGGGCGTTGACACGGGTTTTCCGCCCCCTTATCTTTCATCGTTAATTAAGTCCGGCGGTGAGCGGGCGGACATCAGCGCGACACCTGCACCACCGCAAGCGCGACCCATGCACCACCGCAAGTGCGACATCACGCAGGTTCTGCCGGCGAATACAGAGATCAAGGTCCCTGATGAGTTCTGTCAGCACGGAAGCCACGGAAGCGGTCGAGTACACCGCCGAAGTCTTCATCGACGGCCGCTTCGAATCCCCCGCCTCGGCGTGGCGGCCGGTCCTGGACAAGGCGGCCGGGACGCCGTTCGCCCGCTACGGCGACGCCTCGGCCGAGCAGGTCGACCGCGCCGTGGCCGCCGCCCGCCGCGCGCAGCCCGCCTGGGCCGACACCGACGCGAACACCCGCTGCGACGTCATCCGGGCGTTCGCCGCGCAGCTCCAGCGGCGCCACGACGAGCTGATCACGCTGCTCGTCCGGGAGACCGGCGGCACGGCGGAGAAGGCCGAGGAGGAACTCGGCCAGTCGATCAACCAGCTGCTGAACTCCGCGACGCAGCTCACTGAGAACGCCGGCTCGATCCTGCCGCCCTACAAGCCCGGCAAGATGTCCCTGTCGCGCGCCGTCCCGCTCGGCGTCATCGGCCTGATCGTGCCGTGGAACTACCCGATGAGCCTGGCGATGCGGGCGCTGGCGCCGGGCCTGGCCTACGGCAACGCCGTCGTCCTCAAGCCCGCCGAGCTCACCCCGATCGCCGGCGGCCGGATCCTCGCCGAGGCCGCGCGCGCCGCCGGCGTGCCGGACGGTCTGCTGGCCGTGCTGCCCGGCGACGGCCCGGCCACCGGCGCCGCGCTGTCCCGCCACCGGGGTCTGGACCTGATCCACTTCACCGGCTCCTTCGAGGTCGGCGCGGCGATCAGGGAGCACGGCGCGCGCACCGGGACCCCGGTGATCACCGAGCTCGGCGGCGACAACGCCTTCGTCGTGCTCGACGACGCCGACGTCGAGCAGGCCGCGAGCTGCGCGGTCTGGACCGCCCTGTGGTACCAGGGCCAGACCTGCATCAGCGCCGGCCGCCACATCGTGCAGCGCGCGATCGCCGCGGAGTTCACCGAGGCGGTCGTCGAGCGCGTCCGCAAACTGCGGGTCGGCGACCCGCTGCGCGAAGAGGTGGACCTCGGCCCGGTGATCAGCGCCGGGCAGCTGGCCCGCTTCCATGAGGGGCTCGTCCTGCCCTCGATCGACGCCGGCGCGCGAGTCGCGGTCGGCGCCGAGCACGACGGCCTGTTCTACCGCCCGACGGTCCTCACCGACGTCACGCCGGACATGCCGATCTTCCAGGAGGAGACGTTCGGACCGGTCATGCCGATCACCGTCGTCGACTCCGAACTCCAGGCTCTGGAGCTCGCCAACCGCCACCGCACGCTGATGAACTCCGTGTTCTCCGGCGACCCGCTGCGCGGCTACGAGTTCGCCGAGCGGCTGCACAGCAACGAGGTCCACGTCAACGACGGCTACGCCCGCCACGGCGGCGAAGGCCAGCTCGCCGGCTTCACCCGCCGCCAGTGGATCGGCCTGCAGACGACGCCGGTCTCCTACCCGGCCTGGGCTCAAGGTGTCTGAAATCATCATCAAAGGAGGCAATGGATTGCGCACCAACCTCATGAGGGGCACCGCCGCCCTCACCCTGGCCGTCACCGCCATGGCGATGACCGCATGCAGCAGTAGCAGCTCCTCCAGCTCCGCGCCCAAAGGCGGTGCCGCCAGCAGCGGCTCGCACGGCAAGGTGACCCTGTCCTTCGTCAACTGGGACGGCGGCATGCAGTCCGCCGTCGACCAGTGGAACAAGGCGAACCCCGACATCCAGGTGCAGCTGACCAAGCCCTCGGGCACCGGCTACACGCTCTACAACAAGCTGATCACCAACAACGCCGCCGGCACCAACCCCGACGTCACCGAGGTCGAGTACCAGGCGCTCCCGGCGCTGATCGCCAACAAGGTGATCGTGCCGATCGACCAGTACGTCGGCGACATCTCCGCCGACTTCGACAAGTCCTCGCTCGCGCAGGTCCAGTTCGAGGGCAAGACCTACGGCGTCCCGCAGAACGTCTGCCCGATGGTCTTCTTCTACCGCAAGGACATCTTCGACTCCCTCGGCCTGAAGGCGCCGACGACCTGGGACGAGTACGCCGCCGACGCCGCGACCATCCACGCCAAGAACCCCAAGCAGTACATCGGCAACTTCTCGGCCGTGGACTCCGGCTGGTTCGCCGGGCTCGCGCAGCAGGCCGGCGCCAACTGGTGGACGACGACCGGGACCACCTGGAACGTCGCCATCGACGACGCGCCGACCCAGAAGGTCGCGAACTACTGGAGCGGCCTGATCGACAAGGGTCTGGTCTCCCCGGAGCCGAACTGGTCCCCGCAGTGGAACACCGACATGAACAACGGCACGATCATCGGCTGGGTCAGCGCGCAGTGGGCGCCGAACCAGTTCCCCTCGATCGCCAAGGACACCGCTGGCAAGTGGGTCGCCGCGGCGCTTCCGGCCTGGACCGCTGGGGACTCCACGGTCGGCATCTGGGGCGGGGAGACCGAGGCGGTGACCTCGAACTCCAAGCACCCGGCCGAGGCCGCGAAGTTCGTGAAGTGGCTCAACGCCTCCTCCGACGGTGTCAAGACACTGATCCAGCAGGTGGACGTCTTCCCGGCCTCGCTGGCCAACCAGAGCCAGGACTCGCTGAAGACCCCGCCGCCGTTCATGTCCGACCAGGCGGACTACAACACGCTGATCGCCTCCGCGGCGAAGAACGCTCGCACCTTCCAGGTCTGGGGACCGAACGCGAACGTCACCTTCGACGCCTACTCCAACGACTTCGCCGCCGCGCTGCAGAACAAGACGCCGCTGACCGCGGCGCTGACGCAGATGCAGCAGGCGACCGTCGCCGACCTGAAGAAGCGCGGCTTCTCCGTCACCGGCTGAGGAAGGGCGAGAGGACAGGACATGAAGGTTCGTCGCCGGCGTCACACGCTGCTTCCACAGGCTCTGCTCCTCCCGGCCGTGGCGTTGTTCCTGCTGTTCACGGTCGCTCCGGGCGGCTACGCGATCTACCTGAGCTTCATGAAGCAGAAAGCCGGCGGCGGCCTGTTCGGGACCGACAACCCGACGACCGTCTTCGCCGGGCTGGAGAACTACCGCGCCGCGTTCGGCGACGCGGAGTTCTGGCACAGCATCGGCCGGATGCTGCTGGTCGCCGTCGTCGGAGTGCCGGCGACCATCATCTTGTCGACCACGTTCGCGCTGTGCCTGGACGCCAAGCGCGCCCGGCTCGTCGGGTTCTCGCGGCTGGCGATCTTTCTGCCGTACGCGGTGCCCGGCGTGGTCGCCACGCTGCTGTGGGGGTTCATGTACCTGCCGGCGACCAGCCCGATCGGCGGGAACACCGTGAACTACTTCGGTTCGCACATGGTGTTCTTCTCCGTGGCCAACGTCGCGGTGTGGGGCGTGTTGGGCTTCAACATGGTCGTCATCTACACCTCGCTGCGCGGCCTGCCGCGCGAGCTGTTCCAGGCCGCCGAGCTGGACGGCGCCAGCGAGCTGCAGATCGCGCTGCGCGTCAAGCTGCCGATGCTCGCCCCGACGCTGACGCTGGTGACCGTCTTCTCGCTGATCGGCGCGCTGCAGCTGTTCAACGAGCCCACGACGCTCAAGCCGGTCACCAACGCGATCAGCTCGACCTGGGTGCCCTTGATGAGGGTCTACACCGACGCCTTCGTCGACAACGACATCTACCGCGGGGCGGCCGCCTCGTTCCTGCTCATCGTGCTGACGGTCGCCGCGACCGTGGCCGCCAACACGGTGCTCCGTCTAGTAGCGCGTAGGAGTGAACGATGACAGCCGCCACGACCGGGACGGCGAGCAGGGCCGCGGCCGGGTCCGGGGGGACCCGGCCGGGCGGTCCGCACCGCACCAACTGGATCCCGACCATCATCTTGCTGGTCGGCGCCGTGTACTGCGTGCTGCCGGTGGTGTGGATCGTGATCGCCTCCACCAAGACCAACAGCGAGCTGTTCTCCAGCGCGCCGTTCGCGCCGTCCTTCCACGGCGGCTTCTTCTCCAACCTGCGGGCGCTGTTCGCCTACGACCACGGCATCTTCACGCGCTGGGCCGTCAACTCGGTGATCTACGCCGTCGGCGGCGCGACGCTGTCCACGATCGTGTGCGGCTGCGCCGGCTATGCCTTGGGTAAATACCGCTTCTACGGCAGCGTCTGGCTGTTCCGGGTCATCGTCGCCGCCGTCCTGCTCCCGCAGATCATGCTGGCCATCCCGCAGTTCCTGCTGCTGGCCAAGCTCGGCATGACGAACAACTACGCGGCGGTGATCCTGCCGCAGCTGGTCAGTCCGTTCGCCATCTACCTGTGCAAGGTCTACGCCGAGTCCTCGGTCAGCGACCAGGTGCTGGAGGCGGCCCGGGTCGACGGCGCCTCGGAGTGGCGCAGTTTCCTGTCGATCGGCGCGCGGCTGATGACGCCGGCGCTGGTGACGGTGTTCCTGCTGCAGTTCATCGGGATCTGGAACAACTTCCTGCTGCCGTTCGTGATGCTCAACCGGGACAACCTGTTCCCGCTGACCGAAGGGCTGTACGGGCTGCTCATCATCACCGGCGGGCAGGCCGCGCAGTACACCATCGTCATCGTCGGCGTGCTGGTGTCGATCGTGCCGCTGGCCGCGGTGTTCCTGCTGCTGCAACGGTACTGGCGCGTGGACCTGGTCTCCGGAGGGGTCAAGGCATGACCGTCGATCTTCCCCGGCTGGGCTTCGGCGCGGCCGCGATCGCGAACGAGGGAGTCGGCCTCGGGCAGGCTCTGGACTGCGTGGACGCGGCCTGGGACAGCGGGATGCGCTACTTCGACACCGCGCCGATGTACGGCTCCGGACACTCCGAGCGTCTGCTGGGCTTGGCTCTGCGCGGTCGGCCGCGTGGCGAATACGTGCTGAGCACCAAGGTCGGGCGCCTGGTCCGACCTTCGCATCCCGACACCGCGACGACCGGCGCGCCCTGGATCTACGACTTCAGCCGCGAGGGCATCCTGACCTCGCTGGAGGAGAGCCTGCTGCGGCTCGGCGTCGAGAGCGTGGACATGGTCTACATCCACGATCCCGACGACCACTGGCGCGAAGCCCTGGACGAAGCGTGGCCGACCGTGGCCCGGTTGCGTGACGAGGGAGTGGTCCGCGCGGTCGGCGTCGGCATGGTCCAGGCGCCGATGCTGGCCCGCTTCATCCGCGAGACCGACATCGACCTGGTGCTCGCCGCCGGGGTCTACACCCTGCTCGACACCCAGGCGATCGACGACCTGCTGCCCGAGGCCGAGCGCCGCGGCGTCACCGTCGTCGCGGCGCAGTCCCTGCACGGCGGGCTCATCGACGGCGTCGCGGAGCCCATGTTCCGCTACCGTCCGGTCGATGAGCAGACCCGTGCCAAGACGGCGCGTATTGCAAAGGTCTGTCATGAATTCGGACTGCCGACCGCAGCCGTAGCTCTGCAATTCCCTAGGGGACATCCCTCTGTCGGATGTGTCCTCACCGGTCCCGCATCGCGCGAGCAATTGACGGAGAACCTGGCCTGGGCCGCGCAGCCGATACCGCCTGAAGTCTGGGCCCGCCTGCGAGAAGAGGGACTGCTGCCGCCGGAGGTTCCGGTCCCCTCGCGGTGATCCGGCGCGCGCCGCCGATTGCAACAACTCGATTACCACTCGAACGGAGTTATTTACCGAGCCCCGCCGCACCTCGTGTCAGGAGTAAATTACTAAGGACCCTGCTGCACCACCGAAATTCAAGCAGGGCTCCGGCGCCACAGTCCCTTCCGGAGGGCAGATCTCGATGCGGACGCGCACAGGGCAGCCGCCCCAAGCGTTTCACCCCACCCGGATCGGGCCCTATGAGGTGTTACGCCGCCTGGGCGCGGGCGCGATGGGCGAAGTCTTCCTCGCCCGCTCGGCTTCCTCGAGGCTGGTCGCGGTCAAGACCATCCGCGCCGGGCTGGCCGAGCACGCCGGGTACCGGCGCCGGTTCGCGCACGAGGTGGACGCCGCCAAGCGCGTCAGCGGCGCCTTCACCGCGGCGGTCGTCGGCGCCGATCCGGACGCCGACCTGCCGTGGCTGGCCACCGTCTACGTACCGGCGCCGTCGCTGGAGGAACTGGTCGCCACCTGCGGACCGATGGCGGTCTCGGCGGTGCGCTGGCTGGCCGCCGGATGCGCCGAGGCGCTGGAGGACGTACACCGCGCCGGGCTCGTCCACCGGGACTTCAAGCCCGCCAACGTGCTGGTCACCGCCGACGGACCGCGGGTCATCGACTTCGGGCTGGCTCGCAGCGACGGACTGCCGCAGGGCACTGCCGCCGGCATGGTGATGGGCACGCCGCTGTACATGGCACCCGAACAGGCGATGGGGGACCGCGTCGTCGGACCGCCCGCCGACGTGTTCGCGCTCGGTGCGACGCTGTACCACGCGGCCACCGGCGCGGCTCTGTACCAAGAGGAGAAGGCGGTCGGCGTTCTGCTGCAGAAGATGCGGCAGCCGCCGGACCTCACTCGCGTGCCCGGGGAACTTCGTGGGCTGATCGCCGGGTGTCTTTCTCTGGATCCGGACGATCGCCCGATGCCCGCTTCGCTGATCGCCGCTCTGGCGCCGCATCTGGCTGCGGCCGATGCCTTGCAGCCGCTGCCGGAGGCGGTGCTGTCGTACATCGAGGACTATCGCGTCGCGGAGATGGAGCTGACGCGGTCGCGGCGTTCGAAGGCGGACACCGCTGTCCTCGGGGAACCGACGCATGTGGCGGCGCGCGAAGGCGACTCCGGCGACTTCGGCGATGGTGTCGGTGACTCTGGCGACGGCGACCACGCCGGAACCGTGGACCCGCGACCCCGCCATCCCTCCTTTCCCCCGGAAGACGCGCCGTCGAGCCGGGCGACGGTGAACCGGCGGCGGACGCGCCCCAAGTGGTGGCAGCGCGACCCGTTCGGGCGGCGCTCGCCGGTGGCGCCGGTCATGGTCGCGGTCTGCGTCCTGCTCGCGCTCGGCGTGGCGGCGATCAGCGGTCTGCTGCTGGTCGGGACGCTGCGGGCGGGCAGCGGGGACTCCACCTCGCCGGCGGCCGGCGCGCCGTCCGGGGTGGCGGCGGCCACGACCGGCGGCGTCCAGTCCGAGGGCTCTCCGCCGCCGGTCAACTCGCCGCCGCCCCCGACCAATTCCGGTCCGCCTCCGTCCCGGGCCGGCGGCGGTCCGCCGCCGCAGGGTCCGCCGCCGGAAGGCGCGCCGAGCCCGCCGGCCGGTGCGGTCACCGAGGTCGACGGCGTGCGCCTCGGGGTCCGGCCGCCGTTCGGCGACCCGCTGACCACCTACATCCTCAACGGCGAGAACTGGCCGGCCGGCCAGACGGTGACGGTGACCTTCCTGAACGATTCATCCGTGCCACCGGTCAAAACCGTGGTCGACGGGAACGGGGAGTTCAGCGTCGCGCTCGACCAGGGCGCCGGGGCGGTGGCGCTCCCGAACGGGCGCTACCACGTCCGGGCCTCGGCGGGGAGCCGGTCGGAGATGGTCTCGTTCGTGGTCGGGCCGCCGCTGAGCTCCTGACCCGGGCCCGCTCGGAGGGCTCTTGACTTCCCAAGACCACCGGATCAGATTCCTGATGCATCGTCAGGTATCTGATTCGGAGGGCGCCATGCCCGTGCACGGAACCCCGGACCTCTCCCGCCGCCGCGTCCTTCAGGGCGCCGCCGCGGGCACCGCAGCTCTGTTCGGCGCGGGGGTGGCGACCGGCGCGAACGCCTACGCCGATGCTCCCGTCCTGGGCACGTACGACGTCGTGGTGGTCGGCTGCGGCGCGGCCGGAATGACCGCCGCGCTGACCGTGGCCGCACGCGGGCTGTCGGTGGTCGTCGTGGAGAAGGCGCCGACGTTCGGCGGCTCGGCGGCGCGCTCGGGAGCCGGGATCTGGCTCCCCAACAACTCGGTGATCCTGGCCGCCGGCGTCCCCGACACCCCGGCGCTGGCCGCGCAGTACCTGGCCGCCGTGGTCGGCGACGGCTCGACCCCGGCGCGCCAGCACGCTTTCCTGAGCACCGGACCGGCGATGCTGTCGTTCGTCATGGCGCACAGTCCGTGCCGCTTCAAGTGGATGGACGGCTACTCCGACTACTATCCGGAGCTTCCCGGCGGGATGCCCGGCGGCCGCTCGATCGAGCCCGACGTGATCGACGGCCACATCCTCGGCGCCGAACTCGCGCACCTGAACCCGGCCTACCTCCCGGTCCCGGCCGGGCTCGTGGTGTTCAGCCAGGACTACAAGTGGATCAACCTCGCCGCGGTCAACGCCAAGGGCACGGCGGTCGCCGCCGAGGCTGCCGCTCGCGGAGCCGCCGCCGCGCTCGCCGGTCAGAAGCCGCTGACGATGGGCCAGTCGCTGGCCACCGGGCTGCGCGCCGGACTGATGCAGGCCGGGGTTTCGGTTCTGCTGAACACGCCGCTGACGGACCTGAACATCGTCAACGGACGGGCGACCGGCGTCGTGGTCACGCAGAACGGCGCGCCCGGCGTGATCACCGCGCGCCGAGGCGTCATCGTCGGCTCCGGCGGCTTCGAGCACAACGCCGCGATGCGCGCGCAGTACCAGCAGCAGCCGATCGGGACGACGTGGAGCGTCGGCGCCAAGGAGAACACCGGCGACGGCATCCTGGCCGGGCAGCGCGCCGGCGCCGCCTTGGCGCTGATGGACGACGCGTGGTGGGGTCCGACGATCCCCAGCGGCGACGGGCCGTACTTCTGCCTGGCAGAACGGACGCTGCCCGGCGGGCTGATCGTCAACCAGACCGGCCACCGGTTCGTCGACGAGGCGGCGCCGTACGTGGACGTCGTGCACACGATGTACCGGCAGAACGCCACGGCGGCGGACATCCCGTCCTGGCTGATCATCGACCAGAACTTCCGCGACCGCTACGTCTTCCGGGACATCCTGCCGACCCTTCCGTTCCCCGCCTCGTGGTACCAGAACGGCTCGGTCTACAGGGACCTGACCCTGTGGGGTCTGGCGAACCAGATCGGAGTCTCGCCCTCGACGCTGACGAACACCGTCGCGCACTTCAACGGACTGGCGATCACCGGCAAGGACACCGACTACGGCCGCGGCGTCAGCGTCTACGACCACTACTACACCGACCCGGCGATCTCCCCGAACTCCTGCCTGGCGCCCCTGTGGCTCGCACCGTTCTACGCACTGAAGATCGTCCCCGGCGACCTCGGCACGAAGGGCGGCATGGTCACCGACGAGCGAGCCCGCGTACTCCGCGCCGACGGCTCGGTCATCGGCGGCCTGTACGCGGCAGGCAACGCCAGCGCCGCCGTCATGGGACACAGCTACGCCGGCGCCGGCTCGACGATCGGGCCCGCGATGACCTTCGGGTACATCGCGGGCAATGACATCTAGCGGCATGGGTCACGTGCTGATGGTGGCGACCGCTTCCAATCCGTAGGTGCGGGCGTAGCCGTTCTCCGTGCCGACCAGGATCTCGACGACCTCGAAATAGCGGTCCCAGAACGGGGTTTCGCGCAGTGCGTCGATGAGGAGCTGGTAGGCGCGGTGGTCGTCGGCCTCCCAGACCCAGACGTCGGTGACGCGTGCGGAGTAGAACTCCGTGTCGTAGAAGCGTGAGCGGACCCCTGTGGTCTTGGCGGTGATGGCGGGCAGGACGTGGGTGGTGAAGGCGTGCACGCGTTCTGCGATGGTCAGGGCCAGCCACTCGGGGGTGGTCTTGACCAGCATGAACGCGGTGACCGGTGCTTCTGCCGTCTCAGCGTTGGCGCTCATCAGGACTGCACCGCCGGCTTCAGCGTCTCGGCGCACCACTGCTCGAACGTGGTGGGGGAGGAGGTCCCCGGGATACGCGCGACGCCGGTGTCCAGGCCTTCGTCCTTGGCCCGCTTCATGTCCACGATGCCTTGGACGAACTCTTCGTTGAGGCCGTAGCCGACCAGCGTCGTGAACATCTCCTCCAGTGGCTGGCGCTCGTAGCGGACCGGCTGGCCGAGCTGCTCGGTCATGATGCGTGCCAGGTCGTTGGCGGACAGGTCCTCCGGACCGAGGACCGGGACGCTGCCGACGCTGGTCCATGAGCGGTCCAGCAGCAGGCGCTCCGCGGCGGCGGCGATGTCGGCGACGGCGACCAGCGGCGCCTTGCGGTCGGGCTCGACCGTGTCGGTGAAGAAGCCCTTCTCGCGGATCGAGTCGGCCTCCTCCAGCAGGTTCTCGAAGAAGGAGGGGTTGGCCAGGGCGCGGTAGGCGACGCCGGAGCCGGCGATCAGGTCGTCCATCGCCAGCGAGGCGGTGACCAGGCCGGCCCGGTCGGCGAGCGGGGTGCCGCGGCCGAGTGCGGAGACGCCGACCGCGTGCCCGACGCCGTGCGCAGCCAGCGCTTCGGCGGCGGGGCGGGTGAAGGTGGTCCAGGCGTCCAGCGGGGTCAGGGAGGCGTCCGGCGGGACGAGCCAGAAGACGGCGTCGGCGCCGGCGAAGGCCTGGTCCAGGACGTCGGGGTCGCCGTGCGAGCCGGTGACGATCTCCACGCGGCCGCGTGCGCAGTCCGGGACCCGGGCGGGATCGCGCACGATCACGCGCAGTTCCTCCCCGGCGGCCGGAGCGGACTCCAGCAGCAGGGCGAGCAGGCGACGGCCGATGTTCCCGGTGGGGGCGGTGATGACGATCATGAATTCCTCGGTGGTTCAGAAGACCGGTGGTTCGGTGCTGATTCAGTGCTGCGGTACGCCTCCATCGTGCGGAGGTCGGCAGTGCTGCCACAATGGGAACTTCAGCACGGAATCATTGACGGAAATGGAATAACGCAGGTGAGCAGCCAGAACTCCGCCCTCGACGCCAACCTCGCGATCGCCCTGGACGCCCTCCTGGCCGAGAACAGCGTCACCCGGGCCGCCGCGCGCCTGCACACCTCGCCGGCCGCCATGAGCCGCAACCTCGCCCGCCTGCGCCGCATCCTCCAGGACCCCCTCCTGGTCCGCGCCGGCCAGACCATGGTCCCCACCCCGCGCGCCCAAGCCCTGCGCGAGGAAGCCGCAACCGTCGTGCGCAGCCTCAGCACCCTGCTCAGCCCCGGCGCCAGCGCCGACCCCGCCACCCTCACCAGCACCTTCACCCTGCAAGCCGCCGACGTGATCGGCGCCGTCCTGGCACCCGGCCTCCTACGCCTGTCCCAGCACGAGGCGCCAGGCGTCGCCTTCCGCATCCGCGCCGAGGAACTAGAAGCCGGACCAGCCCTGCGCGACGGTCGCATCGACCTGGAAGTCGGCTCCATCGACCACGTAGACCCCGAAACCCAGGTCGAGGAACTCCTCACCCTCCGCATGACGGCAGCCGTCCGCCCCGGCCACCCCCTCACCGAAGGCCCACTGACCCCCGCCCGCCTCGCCGCAGCACAGCACGTCGTGGTCAGCCGCCGAGGCCGCTTCACCGGTCCCCTCGACACAGCCCTGGCCGACCACGGACTCACACGACGCGTGAGCGTCGTCCTACCGGGCCACTTGGCAGCCATGAGTCTCGCGGCACGCAGCGACATCGTGTGCCTGGCACCCGCCCCGCTCCCCGGCGCCGCCGCATCGCCGCTGACCAAGGAGGCCGCCGTCCTCGGTCTCCAGCTGCTCGACATCCCGCTGGAACTGCCGCCGCTGGTCATCGGCATGGCGTGGCATCCTCGGCACACCGCCGATCGGGCGCACCGCTGGCTGCGCAGCGCCGTCCGCCGGGCGTTGTGCACGCCGTGAAGGGCTGCTCGGTGGCAATCCCCTCACGGCGGCGTCCGAGTCAGAAGTCGAAGTGCCACTTCTGATAGTGGGCGGTGATGTCGCAGGGCCAGGTGCGCAGCACGGTGCCGTTGGCGACGCTGCTGGTGTTCAGGCACTGGCTGCTGGCCACGTTCTCGATGACGGCGTAGGCGCCGTTGGTGAAGGGGGAGGGGTTGTCGGCGAACAGGGTGATCCACTGCTGGGTGTTCGAGGCGGTGCACGGTCCCATCACCACTGGGCCGTCGCCTTGGGCCAGGGCGTCGAGGCAGTAGTTGGTGTTCTGGTTGACCAGGGCGAAGGTTCCGGTCGCCTGGTTCGGGCGGTCCTGCCACTTCTGCTCGGGGACGCCGGTGCAGTTCCACATCTGGACCGTCTCGGCGTTCTGGACGGCGTTGTCCATGCAGTGTGTGGAGCCCCAGATGCGGACGGATACGTAGGGGAAGGGCTGGTCGGCGTGGGCCGCGCCGCCCGACACCACGACGGCCGGCAGTGCCATGACCGCCGAGGAGGCGAGCAGGGTTGCCCGCTTGGTGAGCTTTCGCATTGGTCTGCTCCGATGGGTGATGGAATGGTGCGAAGGAGGTTCTTCGCCGGACCAGGGTGGTCGCCGCGGGAGCCCGGTGTCGCATCGCGTTCCGCTCACCGGAACGCATAGCATCCAGCCCTGCGGCTGCACCGAGCGAAGGGCGGGGAACGGACGTGGCGGAGCGGGCGGCGACCTGGCGTCTGTTGGTGGTCGACGACGACCCCGCACTTCGGCGTGGGCTGGGGCGCGCGCTGGGGCTGTCGGGGTTCGCCGTGGAGACCGCCGCTGACGGGCAGGCCGCGCTGGCGGTGCTGGGCGGCGGCGGGGTCGACGCGGTGGTGCTGGACGTCTCGATGCCGGGTATATCAGGGGTCGATGTCGTGCGCCGGCTGCGGCGGCAGGGCGACGACGTCCCGGTACTCATGCTCTCCGCGCTGGACGACGTCGCCGACCGGATCGCCGGGTTGGCGGCGGGCGCCGACGACTACGTGGTCAAGCCGTTCTCGACCGCTGAGCTGGAGCTGCGGGTGCGCGCGCTGCTGCGGCGCGGACGTCCCGTGCCGCATGGAGTGGTCGCGGCGTGCGGGATCGTCATGGATACCGATGCCCGGACGGTTACCGCCGCGGGCTGCCCGCTGGAACTCACTCGGCGCGAGTTCGATGTCCTGGAGGTGCTTGTCCGCAACGCCGGCGCGGTGCTGACCCGGGATCAGCTGCTGGACCGGGTCTGGGGCTACGACTTCCAGGTGCGCTCCGACGCTGTGGACACTGTGGTCAGCTATCTGCGGCGCAAACTTGAAGCCGACGACCGGCCGCGTGTCCTGCACACGGTGCGGGGCGTCGGTTTCGCGCTGCGTGGCGGACTGGAGCAGCTGGACGGGATCGGCGGTGAGCAGCTGTGAAACTCTCCACGCGCTTCGCCTGGGCTTCCGCCGCGCTCCTGCCGGTGCTGATCATCGCCGCCGGCGCCGCGCTGGTCCCGTGGGAGAGTGCGGACCTGCGCGCCGAGCGCGACGCGTACCTCCACACACGCGCCGATTCCCTTGCCCCGCAAGCCTCTTCGCTCGCTGCGCAGACCTCCGACCCCGCCTCCCAGGTCCGGCAGGCGTTGCAGGCGCCGGACGATTCGGTGGTCCTCGCCGTGCACGGTCTGAACGTCGCGGTCGGCGACGCGCCCCCGGTCGCTCGGCTGCCCACGGTCGACGGTGCCTTCAGCGTGCGCGAAGGCCTGCGGCAGTGGCGCGGATACTCCTCCTCCGATGCGGCGACGAAGGCGCGGGTCTGGGTCGTCGAGCCCGAGTCGGTCCTGTCCGCCAAGGTCCGCAAGCTCCGGGGACGCGTGTGGTTCATGGCGCTCATCGTCTCGCCGGTGGCTTTCGCCGCGGGCGGGCTGCTCGGGCGGCGCACGATCAAGCCGCTGACCGTGCTGCGCGAGCGTGCGCGGCTGGTGAGCTCGGGGACCGGCGCGCGGATCGCGCTGCGTACCGGGGTCGATGAGGTCGACGACGTCGCCGGCATCCTGGACGCCGCCCTGGCGCGCCGCGACGAGCAGGAGCTGCGGATCGTCGAGGCCTGGCAGGCGGCACGCTCCTTCGCCGCGACCGCCGCCCACGAACTGCGCACCCCGCTGACCGGCATTCAGACCGCGCTGGATGTGCTGGAGCATCCGGGCGCCGAGGCCGCTGACCGCCGCGAGGCGTTGGACGACCTGCGTGAGGCGCATACGCGTGTCCTCGGACTGCTGGAGGTTCTGCGGGCGCTGTCGCGCGCCGAGCTTGCCCGCCCGGAGCAGTTCACCGAGGTGGACGTCGCCGAACTCGTCGAAACAGCTCTGCACGCGGCGCGCAACCGCCATCCCGGGACCAGCTTCGACGCCCGCGTGGCCATCCCCGCCGGAACTCCGCAGGCGGCGACGCTGCTCAGCTGGTCCGACGGCCTGCGGATGGTCCTGGACAACCTGCTCGACAACGCCGCGATCCATGGCGGCGGTAGCAGTGCCCAGATAGTCATCGGGCTCTCGCGCGAGCCCGGATTCCTCCTGCTGACGGTCGACGACCAGGGTCCGGGAATCCCGCCGGAGCTGCGCAGCCGCCTGTTCGACCGCTTCGTTGCCTCCAAAGCCAGCCCTGGTTTCGGCTTGGGATTGACCATCGTCGCCCAAGTCGTCGCACTGCACCAAGGCACCGTCCAGGCGGGTCCGACCCCGACCGGACGCGGAACCCGGTTCCTGGTCCGCCTGCCATCACAAGGTTTTCCCAAAGAGGGTCTCTAACTTCGGTCGCGAACGGCCGCCGCTTCCAGGCGGCTGCGCTGACCGAAAGGTGGACCCACCATGTCTCGCACCATGTGGACGGCTGTGGTACTGACCGCCGGGCTGCTCGCCGGCTCGACCGGTATCGCTTCCGCCGCTGACGCCACGCCGACGACCGGAGCCAGTTCCGGCTCCAGTTCCGGCACCGGTTTGGCGGACCTGCGTGCCGATGCCGGACAGGACTGCAAGCTCATCACCGACCTGGGTCCGGCGGTCACCGACCTGCTGGCGATCATCAACGGCGACGCGGCCACTCCCGGCTCGGTCGCCTGGCTCAACGCGCAGGCGGCGCGCGCCAAGTCCGCCGGCCACACGAACCTCGCCACCTGGCTGACGACGCGCGCGACGTTGCGGCAGGAGCAGGGCGGCGTGCTCCAGACCCGGCAGCAGCTCCTCACCAGCGGTGCGTCCTGGTGCCAGGCGCACGGCTTCGGGACCGAGTCGTGAGTGCGAGTGCCCCGCACGGCCGCTCGCTCGGCGTGTTGTGCCTAGCAGCGGTGCTGGCCGCGAGCCTGTCCGGATGCCGTCCGCGAGCGAGTGCGGATCCGGATCCTGCGATTCCGCCGACCCCTGCGATTACTGCCGTCTCGCCGTCGAGCGTGTCGGATTCCGGCGCGGTGGGCCAGCAGGACATTGACAACCTCAACGGCATCCTGTCCTCGGTGGGCGGCGCCGTGACCTCGGTCCGCTCGGCGATGACCGCCGACAGCCAGACCCCGAAGGGCTGACCCGACCACGATGAGAAGAAGCGCCTTCACCGCCGCTGTCGCCGCGATGTGGCTGGTCCTGGCGACGGCACTGGCCGGTTGCCAGAGCCGCACGCACGCCTCCCCGGTCCCGTCCTCCGCGCCGGTCGGAGGGTCCGCGCAGTCCATCAAGATCGGCGGCGCCACCCGGACGTTCCACCTCTACCGTCCGCACAATCTGCCGGCGCGCGCGCCCCTGGTCGTCATGCTCCACGGCGGCTTCGGCACCGGCACCCAGGCCGAGCAAGACTACGGATGGGACCAGGAGGCCGACCGCGACGGCTTCGTCGTGGTCTACCCCGACGGCGTGGACCACGCCTGGAACACCGGCGGCGGCTGCTGCGGCAACCCGGCGGAGCAGAACACCGACGACGTCGGCTTCATCAAGGCCATGATCGGCGCCATCCAGGGCGAAGTCCCGATCGATCCCTCCCGCGTCTACGCCACCGGCATCTCCAACGGCGGCATCATGGCCTACCGCCTGGCCTGCGACACCAACCTGTTCGCCGCCATCGGCCCAGACTCCGCAACCCTGCTCGGTACCTGCCCCGCACCGAAACCGCTGTCAGTCCTGCACATCCACGGCAGCGCAGACACCCGCATCCCCTACAACGGCGGCGAAGGCGAGGGCTACGCGCACATCAACGGCCCACCGGTCCCCTCCGTCGTGTCCACCTGGCGCACCATCGATTCCTGCACCCCACCAACGACCCAGACCAAAGACAAGGTCACCACCTCCACCGCCACCTGCCCCGACGCCCGAACCGTCGAACTGATCACCATCACCGGCGCAGGCCACCAATGGCCCGGCAGCCCCCAGCGCCCGGTGAAGAAGGCTCTCCTGGGCTCGGACACCCCCTCCACGGCACTGAACGCGACGGACGTCTTCTGGCAGTTCTTTGCGGCGCATCCCAAAAGCGACGCCTCTGGCTGATGCGTGGGTGGGTGCGTGAGCGGTGCGGACCGCTACCCGTGCCTGGTGTAGTCCGGCACGGATCCCGGCTTGGTCAGCACGACGTAGAAGTCGTCGTGCCACACGGGGCGATAGCCGTTCGTCTCCAGATATGTGACGCGCGCCTTCTGGGCGGCGGCGTCCGAGATCGGGAACGTCGGATCGGAGATTTGCGCGACGACCCAGGGTGCCCAGCGTGGGGTCTTGTCCAGCAGCAGCACCGTGTCGCGCGCGCTCAGGTGCGGGCCGATCAGGCTCGCCGCCTCGACGACCACTCCGTCGGGGACGTGGCCGGCGGCTGTCGCGGCGGCGCGGTCCGCAGGGGTCAGCCGGTAGAAGGATGACTGGCCGTAGGCGTCGAAGGCGAACTTCGGGATGACTGCGACCGACACCATGAGGGCTCCGGCTGCCCATGCTGGACCGATGCGCTTGGTCCAGGTCCAGATGGGGCGCAGCCGCGTGAGGAGCATGTTGATACGCAGTGCGCCGTCCAGGCCTGCCGCCACCAGCGGAACGATCAGCTCCGCATTGTACTGATACTCCTCGCCCCACCAGTTGGGGAACAGGTTCGACCCCATGCGGGCGGCCAGTGCCGGAATGACCATCAGGGTCAGCGGCGAGGCCAGGGGGAGGAGCAGCAGCGGCACGACGAGCCAGGTCATCGTTGTGATCTTGATGGACGGCGTCCCGAACAGCTGGAGCGTCGAGACCGGGTGCGCGATCGCGTGCGTCGTGGCGCTCGGCAGGTCCGGGCCCAGCGCGGTGTAGGCCCAGTAGTAGTTTCCGCGTCCGCCGAACGCGGGGATGAAGACGTGCGTCGCCACGAGCGTCCAGCCGACCCCGCCGACCACGAACGCGGCGCCGAGCAGACGCTGGCGGGCGTACTTCTCCTGCGCCGGGAGCCGGCAACCGGTCACCAAGAAGAGGCCGAACCCGGCGACGAGCAGCCCGATGTCCTCCTTGACCAGCAGCAGGAGGCACGCGGCGAGCACCGCGTGCACGCGCCGCCCGGCCTGATACCGCTCCAGCAGCACCGCGCTGAGCAGCGGCACGAAGGCGGTCTCGTGGAAGTCGAAGGCGACCGCCGCAGCCACCGGCCACGACACCGCGTAGATCACGACGACGCAGTACGCTGCGAACGTCCCCGAAGCCCGGCGCGCGTAGACCCATAGCCACGGAATGGCGCCTGCCAGCAACACGGACTGCGCGACCAGCAGCGTCTTCGGATTGCCGGAAATCCAATACAGCGGCGCGAGCACGGCGATGATCGGCGAGAAGTGGTCGCCGAGCACGGTGAACTGCGCGCCGAAGTTGTTGTGCACACCCTTGACGATCGCCACCGGCAGATGGAAGTGGCTGTAGGAGCGCACCGCCTGATCGAATATCACCAAGTCGTAGGTGGACGACCGATACGTGCGGTAGACGGTCAGCTCATAGACCGCATACGCCACGGCGACCAGAACGACCATCGCGGCGAGCACATAGCCATGCGGAGAGCGGCGAGCGGCCGGGCGCTCCGCGAGATCTTCGGGCATGGCGCGCAGTGTGTCACAGCGCTCTGGGGTGTCGCCGTCGGGTCCGACACCCCGCACCGCACGGCACTGCACCGACCGCACCGCACCGACCGGACTGCACCGCGCCGCACCGACCGGACCGCGCCGCACCGACCGGACTGCACCGCACCGCACCGCGCCGACCGCACCGCGCCGCGCCGACCGCACCGCGCCGCGCCGCGCCGACCGCGCCGCGCCGCGCCGACCGCACCGCGCCGCACCGGCACCGACCGCACCGGCACCGACAGCACCGCACCGCACCGCGCGCCGTCAGACGTGGAAGCGCTCGAGCAGCCGATCCAGCCGCGCCTCCTCATACCCCGCCCGCAGCCGGTCGCCCTTCGTCAGCGCGGCTATGCCGTGCAGCGCGCACCACACGGTCTCGGCGTACGTCTCCACGTCCGTGGCGCCGATCAGCGGCTCGAGCGCGGCGACCAGTTCGACGAAGCTCGGCTCCGCCTCGTTGAACGCCTCGCCGATCGGCTGGAGGAACATCGCGTCGTACAGCGCCGGGCGGGTGCGCGCGAATTCGAGGTAGGTCTCGGCGAAGGCGCGCAGGGCGCGCTCGGGAGACTCGTGCGCGGTGCGCGCCTGGTGCAGCTGGGCGGTCAGCTCGACGAAGCCCTCGATCGCGACCGCGGCGACGATCGCGTCCCGGTCCTTGAAATGGCTGTAGAGCACCGGCTGGCTGTACTCGACCAGCTGTGCCAGTTTCCGGGTCGTCACCGCGTCCCAGCCTTCGGCTTCGGCCAGGTCGCGGGCGGTGGCGACGATCAGGCGGTGCCGGTCGGCCCGCTCCCGCTCGCGGCGCTGCTGAATGGACATGACCACGATCCTAGCAGTGCTAGACATTCTTGCGGCGACAGTGCTAGCGTCGAAAACAGTCCTAGCGTTGCTAGATTCTCTGAGATTTCACTCCCGCGATGGAGGGCGTCATGACTCGCCACAACCACACCCTGGTCCCCGAAGCCGCCGCCGGCTCGACACCGGCGTTCCGGCACAAGGTCCGGTTCCCCGTCGGCAACACCTACTGCGTCGCCTGGCACTACCCCGGAACCAACGGCGCCTGCGTGATCATGGCGTCCGGCGCCGGGGTGACGAAGGAACCCGGGACCGACCGCTTCGCCCGCCGCTTCCACGACGCCGGATTCTCCATCGTGGCCTTCGACCACCGCCGGTTCGGCGAGAGCGGAGGCCGGCAGCGCCAGATTGTCCGCACCCGGGAGCAGCTGGCCGACTGGCGCGCCGCGATCGGCTTCGCCGCCACGCTCCCGGACGTGAAGCCCGAGCGCATCGCGATCTGGAGCTTCTCCATGGGCGGCGGCCACGTCATCCGCACCGCCGCACACGACCAGCGGGTGGCCGCGGCGATCGCGCAGATGGCCCTGGCCGACGGACAGGCGGCCGCGCCGAAGGCGTTGCGCAGCATGACGTTCGGCGCGCTGCTGCGCGTGACCGGCAAGGGCATGCTCGACGGGCTCGGCGCCCTGCTCGGCCGGCGTCCCCTGCTCATCCCCGCGACCGGCGAGCGCGGCACGGTCGCCATGCTCACCACGCCGGACGCCCTGGACGGCACCGACGCCCTGGACCCGCACGGCGAGCACGTCGACACCTGGGACCAGACGATCGCCGCTCGCGTGGTGCTGCGTGCCGGCTTCTACCGCCCGATCCGCCACGCGTCGCGCGTGCAGTGTCCGTTGCTGGTCGTCGCCTGCGACCAGGACCAGACCGTCCTGCCGGAGCCGGGCATCCGGGCCTCTGAGCTGGCGCCGCGCGGGGAGCTGCTGGTCGTGCCCGGCACGCACTACGCGCCTTTCCTGCACGCGCATGAGCAGGCTGTCACGACCGAGCTCTCCTTCCTGTCGCGGCATCTGCTTCCTGCGGCGCAGGCCACGGCGTAGGTCAACCTGGTCAGCCTGGCGAGATCGCGAAAGCGGCGCTCTAGGATTCGGATGTGGAACTTCGGCAGATGCGGTACTTCGTGGCTGTGGCGGAGGAGCTGCATTTCCGGCGCGCCGCGGAGCGTCTGTTCATCTCCACCCCGACCCTCAGCCAGCAGATCAAGGCTGTCGAGCGGGAGATCGGCGGTCCGCTGCTCATCCGGCGTCCCGAAGGCGTCAGCCTGACGCCGGCCGGCGAGGTTCTGCTCCGCGCGGCTCGCCAGGTGCTGGCGGCTGCGGACGACGCCGTCCGCGCCACGCGCGAGGCGGCCGGCACCGCCGCGCCGGTCCTGCGGTTCGGCCTGCTCAACGGCGTGCCGCCGCGCCTGATCGAGCGCATCACGAGCCGGCTGGACGAGCGGGTCGACAGCCGTCTCGACATGACCAGCGGCACGACCGCCGAGCTGGCCCGGCTGCTCGAGGCGGGACGGCTGGACCTGGTCATGCTGCGTGCCCCGGTCGACCTGCCGCCTCAGCTGAGGTCGGTCCACGTCGCCTCCGAAGAACTCGGCGTCCTGATGTCCGAGCAGCACGATCTGGCCGGCTCCGCCTCGGTCACCCTCGCCGATCTGGCCGGGCGCGAGATGGTCCTGTTCCCTCGCGCATCGGCTCCGCAGCTGCACGACTCCGTGCTCGCGGCGCTGGACGGGGTCGTTCTGAGCACGAGCGCGATGGGGTACGCCCCGATGCTCGCCGTCCTGCCGCTGCGACCGGACGTCTTCGGGCTGAGCTCGGCGCGCGCCGCCGGGGTCGCCGGGCTCGCCTGGCGGCCGATCGAGGGGCGGCCGCTGGTCGTCGAGTACGTCGCGGCGTGGTCGGCGCACAATCCTCGAGCAGCGGCGTTAGTCGGAGGCTAACGGCTGCTAGGCAGCAGGTCGTGGACCTGCGGCAAGGCTCGGCGATCTCATGGAGACATGAACGCAGAGCACAGAGAACATGTGATGATCATCGGCGGCAGCTCCGGGATGGGGCTCGCACTCGCCGCGTCGATCCTCGCCACCGGAGACCGGGCGACGATCGTCGGCCGGGACGCGGCGCGGCTGGATGCCGCACGCAAGCACCTCGAGGCCGACGCGCCACCCGGCAACGCCGCGAGCCTGACCACGGCTGTCGCCGACATCGCCGAGGAGTCCGCTCTCGAGCGGCTGTTCGCCGGAACCGGCCCGGTCGACCACGTCGCCGTCACGGCCGTCGACGCCACCGGCGCCTACCAACCTGTCTCAGCCTTCGACGCGACCGCCGCCCGCCGCCTGATCGACACCAAGCTGCTCGGCGCCGCCCTCGTCGCCAAGCACGCCGCCCCGATCATGCCGTCCACCGGCTCCATCACCTTCACCTCCGGCATCGCGGCGTACCGCCCGGCGCCCGGCGGGTCGATGGTCGCGGCCGTCAACGGCGCCCTGGAATCCCTCGCCGCCGCGCTGGCTCTGGAGATGGCGCCCCTGCGGGTCAACGTGGTGTCGCCGGGCTGGGTCGACACGCCGGTCTGGGACGCGATCGCGGGGGAGGGCAAGACCGCGCGGCTCGACGCCATGGCGCAGCGGCTTCCCGCCGGCCGCGTCGGAGCGCCGCAGGACATCGCCCAGGCATTCAGGGCTCTGATGGCCAACGGCTTCATCACCGGAACGGTGCTGCACGTCGACGGCGGGCACCGCTTCGTGTGAGTTGTTCGGGTGACCTGCTTGTGTGACCCGGTGTCTCAGGCGGGGAAGCTGTAGCGCGTCTGACCGTAGGGACCCTTGTCGAAGGCAAGGACCTTCACCGGCTTGACGCCGAAGACGAACACGGAGCTGTTCGGGGCGTGAGGGTCGCGGAACCCGTCCTCGGCGGCCTGGAAGTCCCAGTCGAGCTTGGACTTCCAGAGCGCGACGAGGCGCTGGAGCAGGTCCTGATCGGTGACGCGGGCGGCGCTTCCCTCGACCACCACGTCCAGTCCGAAGTGCAACGCGTTGGCACCCGCGCTCAGGACACAACGCGGGTCGAACAGCAGGTTCTTGGTCTTCTGCTCGTCGGAGCCGCTGCAGAAGTAGAGCGCTCCGTCGAGCCAGACCGCCGGCAGCGGCACCACGTGCGGCCGTCCGTCACCGCGCACGCTCGACAGCCAGAACATCTCGCGGGCCGCCAGCACCTCGGCGACCTCGGCCCACGGCCGCGCCTTGGCGCTGCGCTCGCTGAACCGCGCGTCGAGCTCCCCGATCGGTTCGATCTCGGGCATCGGCGTTCTCCTCCTCGATTCGATGATCCCCAGGGTAGAGCAGCGTAAGAAACAGACCACTGATACACGCGGAGGGCTACCGTTTGTAGGACGAGCACACGTGAATCCCGACAGGGGGACGGAATGAAAACTGTCGTCAAGCGGCTCGGCGGCTTGGCCGCCGCCACAGGCATCGCGCTCTTCATGACCGCGGCGCCCTCGAACGCGGCTGTCACCGCCGGTAGCGCCACCTCCGCCGGCACCGGCACCGTCGCGCCGAACGCCACGGCGATCGAGTACGGCCTCGTCGCCTCGCCCGACGCCACCGCGATCGAGTACGGCCTCGTGGTGTCCCCGGACGCCACGGCGATCGAGTACGGCCTCTGACACCGGAAAGCCGGACCCCGAGGGATAGCCCTGAACGCACTCGGCAACCAGTTCCCGAAAGCTTCTCAGTGCTCTTAAATAGCCCCTACCTGACATCTGTCGAAGAGGGGCGCAAGCATGCGTGCACCGAAGCGCTGGCGCAACCGTGTCCTGCACGTCGTCATGTGCGCTGCTCTGAGCCTGGCGGGGACTGCGGCGTCCACGTCCGCCGCGCGCGCCGACCCAGCGCCGCTGCCGACGGTCGCCGACCTCGGGGTCTTCTACGCCTCCTACGACTACTCCTCCGCCTCCGGCGGTGGCGCCTCGGGGATCGCGCGCGGCGCCGACGGGAACTTCTGGGCGGCGGTGACGCAGAACGCGCAGACCTACATCATCGTCTTCTCCCCGTCCTCCCACACCATCGTGGCCCGCTACCCGGTCGACGGCGGCGTCTCCACGATGGTCGCGGGTCCGGACGGCGAGGTCTGGTTCGCCGAAGACGGCGTCGGGACCGCCTCGACGCAGTCGGCGATCGCCGAGATCGACACCTCCGGCACGATCACGACGCACCTGCTGCCGGCCTCCGACGGACCGCGGGTCGGCAGCCTGACCTTCGACGCGTCCGGCGACGCGTGGTTCCTGGCGGACGCGGGCGCTGACAACGTGCGCGGCTACGTCGGCCACCTCGCGTCCGGCGGGTCGCTCACCCAGTTCGCGATGCCGTACCACTACGGCGCAGCGAGCGCCGACCACGAACTGGCGATCGCTCCGGACGGCAGCGCCTGGTTCATCGGGAGCATCGCCGGCGTGGTGCAGATCGGGTCGCTCACCCCGGCCGGGGCGTTCGCCTACCACGGCCTTCCGGCGGGTGCCGCGAACACTCAGGACCAGATCGTGCTCGGCCCGGACGGCCGTCTGTGGTTCGACGCGGGGTTCGTGCCGCACAGCGACTTCATTTACGAGGTCGGCGAGATCGATCCGGCGACCGGCGCCCAGACCCTGTACACGATGCCGTCGGACTTCGCCGGGGGATTCCTGAGCGTCGGCGCGGACGGCATCATCTACGACGCCGGCACCGTCGGCCCGCTCCACCACCAGTCCGGCACCGCCTTCGACACCGCGGTCATGGCGATCTCGCCGACCGACGGCCGCGCCACCGAGTTCACCGGCCCGGACACGTTCAGCCCGCAGGACATCGCCACCGACGCCGCGGGCAACCTGTGGATGAACCAGGGCGCCATGTTCGCCGAGGTGAGCCTCACCGCTGCGCACAGCACCGCGATGACGGTCGCGCCCGATGTCAATCCCGCGTACTACGGCCAGCCCGGCGGCGTGACCGTGACCTTGACGCCCACCGAGCCGGGCTCCCCGGCGCCGACCGGGACGGTGACGTTCGCGGCGCGCCAGTTCGCTTCCGTCACCGAGCCGGTCGTCAACGGCACCGCGACCCTCCCGATCACCGACCTGCCGCTGGGCCTGACGTCTCTGTACGCCACCTACAGCGGGGACGCCGACTACGGCCCGGAGAGCAGCGATCTGCTTCAGGAGACGGTGAACGGCTCTCCGACGACCCTGACCCTGGCGTCCGAGCTCAACCCGTCGAGGACTGACCAGAGCGTTCACGTCACGGCGACGGTCGCGATGGCCGGCGGTTCGGCGCCCAAGTGCTGCTCGGTGCAGTTCACGGTGGACTCCGGCGCGCCGCAGGCGGTCGCGCTGACCGGTTCGACAGCCGCCCTCGACCTGTCGTCGCTGAGCGTCGGCACTCACACCATCAAGGCCGACTTCGTCAACCAGCCCGGCTATGGTCCCAGTACCAGCACCCTGACTCAGACGGTCACCGCCGCCGACGCCTGTCCGTGCACCGTTTTCCCGGACTCCGCGACGCCGGTCGTCCCCGACACCGGTGACGGATCAGCGGTCGAACTCGGCGTGAAGATGCATGTCAGCACGGCGGGGAACGTCACCGGGATCCGCTTCTACAAGTCCGCGGCCAACGCCGGGCCGCACACCGGATCGCTGTGGGCTGCCAACGGCGCGCTGCTGGCGACCGGGACGTTCACCGGCGAGAGCGCGTCCGGCTGGCAGACCCTCACGTTCGCCAATCCGGTCCCTGTCAGGCCGGGAGCCACCTACACCGCCTCCTACTACGCTCCGCACGGTCACTACTCGGCTGACGGCGGCTTCTTCACCACCGGCGGCGCAGGCAGTGGGCTGATCACCGCCTTGGCCGACGGTGCTTCCGGCGGCAACGGTGTGTACGCCTACGGACCGGGCTCGCAGTTCCCGAGCGACAGCTACAACGCCAGCAACTACTGGGTCGACGCGCTGTTCGACACCACCGGCGTCCCCACCGGACCGCCGACCGTCACGGGGACGACTCCGGTTGCCGCAGCCACCGGCGTGGCCGACACCATCGCCCCGACCGCGACGTTCTCCGCCGCGCTCGATCCGACAAGTCTGGCCTACACCCTCACCGACGCTGCCGGCGTCACGGTCCCGGCCGTCGCGTCCTACGACGCCGCCACCCGCACCGCGACGCTGACCCCGACGACCCAGCTGCCGTCCGGCACCGTGTTCACCGCCTCGATCACCGCCACCGACGCCTGGGGACACGCCATGACCCAGCCGACGACCTGGAGCTTCACCACCGGGACCACGCCTCCGGCGTACAACTGCCCCTGCACGCTCTTCGCTCCCGGCGACGCCCCGGCCGTGACCAACTCAGGGGACTACAACTCCGTAGAACTCGGCGTGCGCTTCACCTCAGCAGTCAACGGCACCGTCACCGGCATCCAGTTCTACAAGGGCTCACTGAACACCGGCACCCACACCGGCTCACTCTGGACCACCGACGGAACGCAACTCGCCACCGGCACCTTCACCAACGAGACCGCCTCAGGCTGGCAAACCCTCACCTTCACCACCCCCATCGCGATCACCGCCGGCACAACCTACGTAGCCTCCTACCACGCCCCCAACGGCAACTACTCCTACACCGCCAACTACCTCGACTACCCCCACACCGCCTACCCGCTCACCGCCCCGACGGGCAGCGTGCCGCCGGGCAACGGAGTCTTCGCCTACGAATCGAGCGCCTCGTACCCGGTCGAGTTCAGCGACGGCAACAACTACTGGGTCAGCCTCCTGTTCGCGCCGGGTAGCTAGGACTCTTGGTCTGGCGGCGCGCCGAGCCAGCCGTGATGGCGAGCGGTGTTGGCGAGGATCTCCATCAGCTGGGGCGCGATGCCGAACCGCTCGCAGTTGAGCTCCAGGGTGTGGGCGAGATCGCCGCGCTCGTCCTGGTCGCCTTCGCCGCTCTGGTCGGCATGCTCGGTGCGTTCGGTGGCTGCCTTCCAGTCCGCGAGCATCTCGATCAGGTCGACCAGCGTCATGTCGTGGACGCCGCGTGGGAAGTGCTCCGGGTGGTGGCGGTTGTGTGCGTGATGGTGGCGTAGCCCTTCGCCCATCGCCTCCACCAACTCCGCGTGCTCCTCGCTGCCGTACACGGCGGCGCGCAGCCTTGGTACGTACTGGTCGTAGGTCGCTCGCTCCGGTTCGCGCGTCTTGCTCAGGTCGTGGTGGACGGATCGGTCCATCAGCTCTTTGACGGGCTGCCCCATCAGTTCGGCGACGCGCAGGCTGTGCCGGAGGGTGTCGGCGGTGGAGTCGTACGGAGTGGTCATCAGGGCTCTCCTTCGGCGACTGATTGCATGCTACTTCGTGCGGAATTGACCTCGCTGTCCGATACCCGACGTGGAGTGGCAATAGATCGATCAGTGAAAGAAAAAATACGTCAGAGCGGCGAAAGAATCTGACGTACAGGCCGATCCTTCGCTACCTTGGTCGCTGTGACCGATCTCACGAGCGGCCCTTCGCACCTTTCCGCGACCAAGCAGACCCTTCTCACCCAACGCCTTCGCCGGCGTGCCGCAGCCGCTGCGATCGTGCCGCGGGCTGCGGGAACGGTGCCGCCGCTGTCGTTCGCGCAGGAGCGGCTGTGGTTCATGGAACAGCTCGCTCCCGGGTCCGCGGCGCATACCGTTCCGGTCGCGCTGCGGCTGCGCGGAGCGCTCGACCCCGACGCGTTCGGCAGAGCCCTGCGGGACTTGGCCGGGCGGCACGAGACGCTGCGCATGAGCTACCCCGCCGACACCGACGACCGGCCCGGCATCCATGTCGCCGCCGCCGGTGAGGTGCCGCTGCGGATCTCCGATGCGGATTCCCTCGACGCGGCGCAGGACGTCGTCGGCGCGATGATCGCAGAGCCCTTCGACATCGTGCGCGGCCCGGTGGCGCGCGCCTTGCTGGTGCGCCTTGCCGACGACGACCACGTCCTGGCGCTCGCCGTGCATCACATCGCCTGCGACGGATGGTCGGTCGACGTGCTCCTGACCGACCTGTTCGCCCTCTACGAAGCCCGGCTCGCCGGCGCGCCGAGCACTCTGCCCGAGCCGGCCATCGGCTACGGCGACTACGCGATCTGGCAGCGCGACCGTCCCGGCTACGACACCGACCACGCCTACTGGGCCGCCCAGCTCGCCGGTCTGCCGACCCTGGACCTGGTCACCGACCGAATACGGCCGCCGGAGCAGACATACAACGGCGCCGCGCACGGCTTCCGCCTTAATCGAACCCTGACAGACTCCGTCAAAGCCCTGGCCGACCGCAGCCAGGCGACGCCGTACATGGTCCTGCTCGCCGCATTCCAGGCGCTCCTTGCCCGCTACACCTCCCAGGACGACTTCGCGGTCGGCTCCCCGGTCGCTGGACGGACGCTGCCGGAGCTGGAACCGCTGGTCGGCTGCTTCGTCAATATGCTGACGATGCGCGCCGACCTGACCGGGCGTCCCTCCTTCACCGATCTGCTCGCACGGGTCCAGGAGACGGCGAGCGCCGCCTACGACCACCAAGAGCTGCCGTTCGAGCAGCTCGTCCAGCGCCTGGACCTGCCCCGCGACGTCGCCCGGGCACCGCTGTTCCAGGTGATCTTCGCGATGCAGAACTACCAGCGGGGATCGGCGGCAGGCGCTTCGGGCACGCTCAGCGCCGAGCCCTTCCCGCTCACCTCGTGGGCGACCCGCTACGACCTCGAGCTCTACATCAGCCAGGACGGCGACGCCCTCGACGCGCTGTTCGTCTACAACACCGACCTGTTCGGCGCCGAGACCATCGCCAGGCTGGCGAACCATTTCACGGCTCTGCTCACCGCCGCCCTGGACGCTCCGGAACTCCCCGTCGCCGACGCCGAGATGCTCGACGCCGCCGAACGCGCCCGACTCCTCGCCGACTTCAACGCCACCACCTCCGACTTCCCGCAGGACAAGACCCTGCACGAACTCGTCGAAGCCCAATGCGCTCGCACACCCGATGCCGTCGCCATCGAGTTCGAGGGCGAATCGCTCACCTACCGCGAGGTGAACACGCAGGCTGACGCAGTCGCCTATCGCCTGAGTGAACTCGGCGTCGGTCCGGAGTCGCTGGTCGCTGTCTGCGCCGAGAGATCCCTGGCGCTACCGGTGGCGCTGCTCGGCGTCCTGAAATCCGGCGCCGCCTACCTGCCGCTGGACCCGGAGTACCCGCCGGACCGCCTCGCGTTCATGCTCGCCGACGCAGGCGTGCCCGTCATCCTCGCCCAGCGCGGCCTGCTCGATCAGCTCCCTGAGACGTCCGCGACCATCCAGTACCTGGACGAGGCGACCAACCTCGCCGCCCCGCCCGGATGGCGCGCCCCGCGCGGCGACCTCGCCTACGCCATCTACACCTCCGGCTCCACCGGGCGCCCGAAAGGTGTCCTGAACACCCACCGCGCAATCGTCAACCGCTTGGACTGGATGCAGCGCCGCTACCAGCTCACCGCCGACGACGTGGTCCTGCAGAAGACCCCGGCCGGCTTCGACGTCTCGGTCTGGGAGTTCTTCTGGCCGCTGCTGGCCGGCGCACGCCTGGTCCTGGCGCGACCCGGCGGCCACAAAGACGCCGGGTATCTCCGAGACCTGATCCGCTCGGCGGGAGTCACCACGGCCCACTTCGTCCCCTCCATGCTCGGGGTGTTCCTCGCCGAGGAGGGCGTCGAGCAATGCAGAGGGCTGCGACGTATCCTGTGCAGCGGCGAGGAACTGCCGGTCGACGTCGCCCTGCGCTGCCTGGCGACGCTCCCGGCCGAGCTGCACAACCTCTACGGCCCGACCGAAGCCGCGATCGACGTCTCCTCCTGGCAGTGCACGCCGCAAGAGCTCACCGCGGCGGCCCGCGTCCCGATCGGCCTCCCGATCCAGAACCTCGCGCTCCACGTCCTGGACCCGCAGATGCAGCCGGTGCCCATCGGCGTGCCGGGGGAGCTGTTCCTCGGCGGCGTCGGGCTGGCGCGTGGGTACTTGAAACGGCCGGCGCTGACCGCCGAACGCTTCGTCCCCGACCCGTTCGGCACGCCCGGATCCCGGCTCTACCGGACCGGCGACCTGGCGCGGCGACGCACCGATGGCGCCGTGGAATTCCTGGGACGGATCGACGGCCAGGTCAAAATCAGAGGCCTGCGCATCGAGCTCGGAGAGATCGAAGCGGCGCTCCGCGACCAGCCTGGCGTCGCCGACGCCGCCGCCGTGGTGCGCGAAGACGTCCCCGGCGACCGGCGAATCGTCGGCTACGTCGTCGGCGAGGCCGACCACGCGGCGCTGCGCACGGCACTCAAGCAGCGGCTCCCGGACTACATGGTCCCCTCCGCGCTGGTGACCCTGGACGTGCTTCCGTTGACCCCCAACGGCAAACTCGACCGGCGCGCGCTGCCCGAACCCCAGCGCGGTCGCGACGAGGGCACCGCGTTCGCCGCCCCGGAGTCCGACTCCCAGCGCCTGATCGCGCAGATCTGGTCCGACGTGTTGCGCGTCGAGCGCATCGGCATCGACGACGACTTCTTCGACCTCGGCGGCCATTCGCTGCTCGCCGCACAGGTCGTCGCCAAGCTCCGCCGGTCGGCCGGCGCGGGCGTATCAGTGCTCGACCTCTTCAAAAACCCGACGGTCCGCGGGCTCGCGACGCTGCTCGACACGCCGGCTGCCGAACGCGGTCCGGCCGAACTCGTCCACGAGCTGACCAAGCCGATCCCCGTCGCGCAGCGCACGCTGTCGTTCGTCTGCGTGCCGTACGGAGGCGGTAGCGCGATCGTGTACCAGCCGCTGGCCGACGCCCTTCCCGACGGGCACCGGCTGTTCGCGGTCGCCATCCCAGGGCACGACATCGGGTTGGACGAAGACGCCCTGCCCTTCGACGAACTCGCCAGCCGCTGCGTCGAGGAGATCTTGCGGAAGGTGGACGGTCCGCTCGCCGTATACGGGCACTGCGGTGTCGGCTCGGCGCTCGCCGTGGAGATCGCCCGGCGCCTGGAAGCCGCCGGACGCAGGCTCGAAGCCTTGTACATCGGCGCCATCTTCCCCTTCGCCAGACCCGAGAACAAGGTGCTGGGAGGGCTGTCGCGCGTGGCTCGCCTGGAGCGCTTCCGCTCCGATCGCGGCTACGCCAACTGGCTGCTGTCCATGGGTGTCGACATGAGCGACATCGAGCCTGAGCAGGCCACACACATCATCCAGAACATGCGCAAGGACTCCCAAAGCGCCGAGGACTACTACACCGGGCTGCTGCGCGACAGCGTGGACCGGCTGCGAGCGCCGGTCATCACCGTCGCCGGAGACCGTGATCCCACCACCGATTTCTACGCTGAGCGCTACCGCGAGTGGCACTTCCTCACCGATACCTCGGCGGTGGTCGTGCTGGACGAAGCAGGTCACTTCTTCCTGAAGTACCGCGCCGAGGAACTGGCGGCGATCGTCACCGAGACCAGACCGGCTCTGGAGACGCCGGAGCCGCTGAGCCGACAGGAGCGCGGTGCGGACGCCGGCTGGTGGCTGCACGGGGTCTCTCGCTCTCGCGAACGCGTCGTGCCGACCGGTCCCACGCCGAGCATGCGCCGCTTCCTCGCCGTCGCCTCCGGTCAACTCGTGTCGATGACCGGATCAGCGCTCACCGAGTTCGCCGTGCCGCTGTGGATCTACCTGCACACCGGTTCGCTGTTCCGCTTTGCGCTGTTCGCGGTCTGCGGCCTGGTACCGGGCATGCTGGCGGCTCCGTTGGCCGGCGCCGTGGTGGACCGCTCCAACCGGCGACGCGTCATGCTGCTCGGCGACACCTTCGCCGGAGGTACACAGCTGATCCTCGGGATTCTGCTGTGGACCGGCCATTTGCAGATCTGGCATATCTATCCGCTGCTCATCTGTCTGTCGGTCTCGTTGACGTTCCAGCGGCTCGCCTATGGCTCCTCGGTAGCGCAACTCGTGCCCAAGCACTACCTCGGGCACGCCAACGGCGTCGTCCAGATGATCAACGGCGTCGCGCAGATCATGGTGCCGCTGGTCGCCGTCGGTCTGATGGCGGCGATCGGGCTCGGCGGCATCCTGGTCATCGACGTCGCCAGCTACGCGGTGGCGGTCGCGGTCGTTCTGGCGGTGCGCTTCCCGGCCACGATGGCGTGGCGGCGCAAGGAGACGTTGCTGGCCGAGATCGCCGAGGGCTTCCGGTATTCGTGGGGGCAACCGGGTCTGCGGGCGATGCTGCTGTTCTTCGCCGCGTTGAACGTCTTCCTGTCTCCGCTGTTCTTGTTGATCTCGCCGCTGGTCTTGTCCTTCACCACCCTGAGCCGGGTCGGGGAGGTCGCGCTGGCTGCCGGGATCGGCGCGACGCTCGGCGGGCTGACGATGACCTTCTGGGGCGGTCCGCGGCGGCTGCGCATGCGCGGAATGCTGTTGTGCACGCTCGCCCTCGCGGCGTTCTGTCTGGTGACCGGGCTGCGGCCGACGCTGTGGCTGATCGCCGTCGGGGCGTTCGGCATGTCGTACTGGCTGACAGTGGTCAACGGCATCTACACCACGATCGTCCAGGTGAAGGTGGCGCAGCGGTTCCACGGCCGGGTCTTCGCTCTCAATACCCTGATCGCCTGGTCGACGCTGCCGATCGGCTGGGGTCTGATCGTGCCGTACGGGACCAAGCTCTTCCAGCCGCATATCGGGCGCATGTACCCGGTCCTCGCGGCGGGAATGGTGCTGGTGGTCCTGGCGGCGTTGCGGACGCCGGCGCTGCGGCGGTTCGACATCGACGTGCCCGACTCGGTGCCCGACGACCTGATCGGGCTGGAGGCGCGGCAGAGGCGCCCCCGCACCGCCGAGCCGGCCATACCCGCCGAGCTGACCGAACCGGTCGCCGAACCGGCCGCCGGCTCCGTCCGATGACGGCGCGACGGGGATCCGCGCCGCACCGGATCGCGACGATCAGCGTGCTGACATCGCCGCTGGCGCAGCCGGGCGGAGGCGACGCCGGAGGGCTCAACGTCTATGTGGTCGAGACCGCCCGACGCTTCGCCGAGACTGGCGTCCAGGTGGACATCTTCACCCGGGCCGCCGCTCCGCGCCTGCCGCCGATCGTCGAACTCTGCGACGGCGTCGTGGTGCGGCACGTACCGGCCGGTCCGCCGCGCGAGGTGGACAAGGGCGCTTTGCCCAGAGTCCTCGGCGAGTTCACCGCCGGCATGCTGCGCGCCCCGGGGGACTACGACGTGGTGCACGCCCACCACTGGCTCTCCGGGCGCGTCGGCGCTCTGGTGGCCCGCTCCCGGGGTGTTCCGCTCGTCCAGTCGATGCACTCGCTCGGGCTGGTGAAGAACGCGGTCCTGCCCGGCGAGGACGGATCGGCGCCGCCGGCTCAGATAGCGGGAGAGAGCGCGGTGATCGCCGCCGCCGACCGCCTCGTCGCCAACACCGCGCAGGAGGCGGATCAGCTCATCGCGCTCTACGGCGCGGCTCCCGAACGCGTGCACACCGTGCATCCCGGCGTGGATCTGGAGCTGTTCCGGCCGGGTGATCGAGACCAAGCCCGAGCCCGGCTCGGTCTTCCTCATGACGCCTTCGTCCTGCTGTTCGCCGGGCGCGTGCAGCGGCTCAAAGGTCCTGACATCCTCATGCGCGCCGCCGCGCAGTTGCTGCATGCGGACCTTGACCTTGCTCAGCGCCTCGTGGTGGCCTTCGTCGGCGGTCCGAGCGGTGAATTGCAAGCAGACCCAGACCAGCTCACGAAGCTCGCGACGGATCTGGGGATCGGCGAGCAGGTGCGCGTGGAACCACCGTGTCCGCATCCGGAACTCGCCGACTGGTATCGCGCCGCGACCCTCGTCGTCGTCCCGTCGCGGGCTGAGACCTTCGGTCTGGTGGCGGTGGAGGCGCAGGCTTGCGGGACGCCGGTGGTCGCCGCGGCGGTCGGCGGTTTGCAGACCGCCGTGCGAGCAGGGGTCTCAGGAGTCCTGGTGGAAGGACACGATCCGGCGCGGTACGCGGAGGTGATCAGAGCTCTGATCGACGATCCGGCGCGGCTGACGGCGTTGCGGGCGGGCGCGTTGCAGCACGCCGCCGGATTCGGCTGGAGCGAGGCCGTGGACCGGCTGCTCGCGGTCTACCGGTCCGCTATCGAAGGCGGTCGCGGACGGCCGTGATATCAGCCTCGTCGAGGCCGCCGGAGCGGAGGTAGCCGGCCACGTCGAAGCCGTCGAGCAGACCGGTGACGGTCTGCCGGACGGTCGTTCCCTCGCGCGCCAGCATCGCCTCGATCGCCGGGCCTTCGTCGGCCTCTCCGAGCTTCTCGAACAGCGGCTTGAGCCGAACGCTGCTCAGCGCGTAGTCCTCGACGATGTCGGCGACGGACACACCGGCGAGGGCGAGAAGCAGCATGCTGACGATGCCGGTCCGGTCCCGTCCGGCGACGCAGTGGATGAGGACTCCTCCGGGCTCGGTCCGCGTCAGGGCAGAGACGACCGCCGCACACCGCTCAGGGTGGCGCTCAAGGAGCGGTTGGTAGGTGAGCGGCGTGACGTAGCCGGGCGCTCTGACGTACGACGGATGATGCAGCGGCGCGGAGACCACCGTGATCCACGGCGGCCGGTAGCCGGTGCCGGCTTGGTGCTCGCCGGGAGTCCGCAGATCGATGATGGTCCGCACTCCGTAGTCCCCGAGCGCCGTCCAGCCCTTCTCGGTGAGGCGGTCCGGCGTGTCGGAGCGCAGGACCGCTCCGAAGGCTGTCGTCCCGCCGTCGACCAGCGGCACGCCGCCGAGATCGCGGACGTTGTGGCAGCCTTCGAAGTCCAGGTCTCGCATCACAGCGACGCAGCTCCCTGAATCACCAGATTCTCGGTGCGCATCAACAGGTCTGCGGCGAGCGCGCCCCATCCGGACTCCTCGCTCCATTCCAGATCCAGACGCGCGCCGCGGCGGTGCTGCGCGACCGTCAGCATGAACCTGGCGCCCAGCGAACGGGGCTCGCCGAACGTGATCCGCCCCGGCGTGCCGTTCTCGGTGCCGAACGGGGCGGCCAGGTAGCTGAAGCGGGGATAGGCGACCGCGGTCTCGTAGTGGTCGCCGAGGATCTCATGGCACATTCTCTCGGTGACGCGGGGATCGGCGTTGGCGAAGCGGTGTCCGCGCAGTTGCTGTGCCGCGCAGTCGGCCAGCGCCGGTCGGATCGGGCCCTGCTCGGCGCGGATCAGGACGGGCAGCGTCATGGTCGCTTTGCGGACGGATCGCGCGGACTGGAGCGTCGTGCGGTTCGCCGATATCGCGAACAGGCCGACGCCGGCTGACTGCTCGGCGGCGCAGACGGCCGTCCCGAAGGCGAGCAGGAACGTCGAGGCGGCGGAGACGCCTGTCGCAGCGGCGATCGACTGCGCCGCCTGAGCGGCACGCGGTGAGTACAGCCGCGCCGAGCGGAACACCGGCGCGCCGGGTTTGGCGGCGGGCCTGGTTCCGGGCGTCCGCCCGGCGAGCGTGTCGGCGATCAGGTCCAGACGCTCCTGCCAGTAGTCCCGGGCTCTGCCCTGGTAGGCCAGTCCGGACGGGCTCGCCTCGGATTCGGCGACGTCGATCGGCTGCTCGACCAACTCCGCGCCGAACGGCTCGTGCCCGGTGGCCCGGGCCTTCAAAGCCTGCCGCAGATCGTTGTGGAGCACTCCCATGCCCCAGGGATCGATCGCCACATGGTCCACGACGACGCCGACCCGCTTCACGGTCCGGCCCTCGGCGAACAGCACGAAGCGCGCCGGCCACTGCTCGCCGACCCGGAAGCACACGCGCCGCCAGCCGTCGTCGGACGGCGCCGCGGCGTCGGCGATCGCCACGGCCTCGCCGATCCGCTCGTCCACCGCCTCGACGAGCTGCGTGCCGGCGGTCCTGGCGACCAGGCTGCGAAGGCCTTCGTGCCGCAGCAGGACGTCGCGCACCGCCTGCGCGGCGCGGTCCAGCGGCACGCCGTCGGCGGGCACCACCGTCCAGATGTTGTCCTCGAACGAGGTGTCCGAGTCGGCCGGGATCCATTGCACCCATTCGTGCTGGGACAGGGTGAGACCCCCGCTTCTTCCGCTTTCCGCCCCTGTCATGTGATTCCTCCGAGTGCGCGCTATCGCATTCTGACTCGGTTATCGTCTACTCCTTGCGTTCGCATGTCTAGTTCTGTCAGTCTTCTGTCGTGACAGCGACAAGGTGCGCGTGATGACGACCCTGCCGCACCTTCTCGCCACGCGAGCCGCCGCCGAACCGGAGCGTCTCGCCTTGATCGTCGACGGGGTCGGTTCGCTCACGATCGGGGACTGGGAGACACGTTCGGACGCGGTCGCGCACGCCGTTCTACGGCGCGGGCTCCGCCTCGGCGATCGTGTGGGACTGCTGTTCGGCAGCCGGAACTGGATCGACTACGCGATCTGCTTCCTGGGCGTGCAGAAGGCCGGCGGAGTGGCGGTACCGTTGCCGCCCCGGGCGCCCGCCGCCGAGCTCACCCGGCTGCTGACCGACTGCGCCGCCTCCGGTCTCCTCCATGAAGATGCCAGCCAGCCCGCTCCGTTCGACGGCTGGTCGGCGAGCGTGTCAGAGCTCGAAGAAGCCGCTGCCGGAGACGATCAGGGCCCGGTGGACATCGAGGTCCGGCCCGGCGATCTGGCGCAGATCCTCTACACCTCAGGCACGACCGGCCGACCCAAAGGCGTCGCGGCGACGCACGCGAACCTGACGCACGGCTGCGGCGGACGTCGGCGCCCCTTCGCGCACTCCCGCCACCTGGCGCACGCCTTCCCGATCGGCACGAACGCCGGTCAGGTGATGCTCGTCAACGCCCTCGACGCCCGGCTCGCCGTGCTCAGTCCGGCTCGCTTCACTCCGGCTCGCTTCGCGCGGATGATCCAGGAATACGCAGCCGGGACGGTCTTCCTCGTCCCGGCGATGGCTGTCGAACTGCTCGCCGGTGGGAGCCTGGAGAAGTACGACCTGTCCAGCGTGGTGCTGCTGGGATCGGCGGCGGCTCCGTTGCCCGGCGCGGTCGCCGGGAAGCTGGTGAAGGCGTTCCCGAACGCGACGATCGCGAACTACTACACCTCCACCGAGGCGGCACCGGCGCAGACCGTGATGCTGTACGACCCGACTCGGCCCGGAAGCGTGGGGCGTGCTCTGGCAGGTGGCGCGGTACGGATCGCGGCGTCCGGATCCGGGGCGCCGGTCGAGGCCGGACAGATCGCGCCGGTGGATGAGGTCGGTGAGGTGTGGCTGCGCTCGCCGACGGTTTCCCGCACGTACTACGGCGACGCCGAGTCCAGCCGCGAGGTGTTCCACAGTGGCTGGATCCGTATGGGAGACCTCGGATATGTCGATGCGGACGGCTACCTCTACCTCGTGGACCGCGACGGCGATCTGGTGAAGTCGGGAGCCTTCAAGGTCTCCACGCTTCGGGTCGAAGAAGCGCTCTATGAGCACCCTGATGTGCTCGAGGCGGCCGTCGTCGGCCTGCCGCATCCCTCGCTGGGCAAGGCACTGGCCGCCGTGGTAGTGCCGCGCGAGCCGGTCCCGGCCGAGCAGCTGCGGGAGTTCTTGTTGGAACGGCTCGCCCCGCACGAGGTGCCCAGCGTCATCGTCGAGGCCGAGGCGCTGCCTCGCAACGCCGGCGGCAAAGTGGACAAGCGCGCCCTGCTGAAGGAGTCGACATGGCCGACATGACGCAAGCGACGTTCGCACAGCACGGGATCCGGATGGCGCAGCTGGCGTCCGGCGGTACCGCGTATCACATGCCGTTGGTGATCCATCTGGACGGCGATGCCGACGCCGGGACGGTCGCGAAGGCGTGCGCGGCGCTCGTCGAGCGGCATCCGTTGCTGGCAACAGCTTTGGTGGAGCGCGACGGGATCACCTACCTGGCACCGGCGGAGAACGCCCCGTTGCTTCGGGTCGCGGATGCGGGCGAACGTGTCGAGGACGAGATCGCCCAGCCCTTCGACCTGGACCACGGACCGCTGATCCGGTTCGTGCTCTTCGGTCGGGATCTGGTCGTCACCGCGCACCACACGGTCTTCGACGGGTTCTCCAAAGACGTGCTGGTGCGCGATTTCCTTGCGCTGCGCGGCGAAACCGAGCCTCGACCGCTACCGATCAGCTTCGCAGAACACGCCGATGCCGAACGGACTCGGGTCGAGGCGGCGCTCGGCGGGGCGCGAGAGCTTTGGAAGACGCGATGGCAGGGTCCCGCGCCGGTTGTGGTGCGTAACAGTGTGCTGAATTCCCGGCGCGCTGAAGACGGCGAAGTCATCGACATCGAGCTGCCGAGGATCGACGTTCCCGGGCTGACCGTCTTCGAGGCGACCGCTGCCGCACTGCACGTGCTGCTGTTCTCCTATGGGAACAGCAGGCCGGTCACGGCGATCGACCTGTCGACGCGGACGCCGGAGACCGCGGACCTGATCGGGCCGTTCGTCAACGAACTGCCGCTGGCCTCCGAGCCCGTCGACGACCTGAGCTTTCGGGACTTCGCCCTTGGTGTGCGTGCCGAGCTACGGGACATCTATCCGTTCCGCGAGGTGCCGTTGGCTCGGGCGGTTCCGCGGATCGCCCCGCACGCCGCGCTGGCTCCGATCTCGCTGAGTTTCCGAGAGCGCTCCGGCGAGATCGATGCGGGTGTCGAGTGGCTGGTCTTCAACGGGGCGGTTCGCGGGGACTTGCAGCTGCAGATCGTCGACACAGGTCGCATTCTCCAGGGCAGCCTTCGCTTTTCGGCGCGCGCCGCCGAGCATGCCCAGCCGTTCGTCGATGAATTGGACGCCCTGCTGCGCAGCGTGGTGCAGGACCCTGATTCGCGGCTGGCCGACCTTCTCACCGTGAAGCCCGCGGTCGCCGAAGCCGAACCCGTTGCGGAACCGGCTGGCGCCAGCCCTAGCGAGGTCGCTGGAGTCGACGGCGAACTCGTCGAGCAGATCCGGGAGATCTGGCAGGAAGTGCTGGGCGTCGCCCGGGTCGAAGTCGACGACGACCTGTTCGACCTGGACGGCCACTCGCTGACCGTCACGCAGATCGCCGCCCGCATGCGGGCGCGCCTCGGCATCGACATCTCGATCGACGCCCTGTTCGACAACCCGACGATCGCCGGAGCGCTCGATGCCGTCAACGCTCGCTGAGACCCTTTTGCCCGACCCGACCGATCCGCATAGCCCGACCAGCCTGACTGCCATGTCCCGCCTGTCTGACGCAGACCTCGAACTCCTGCTGCTGATCCGCCACTTCGAGCTCGAACTCCTGGAGCTGTTCAGCCGCGGGGAGCTCAACGGCACGACCCACACCTGCCTGGGCCAGGAGTACATACCGGTGGCGGTCAGCGGATTGCTTCGCGAGGAGGACTTCGTCTTCGGCAACCACCGCAGCCACGGCCACTACCTCGCGCGCCACCGCGACCCGCACGGCCTGCTCGCCGAGATCATGGGCCGGGAAGGCGCGATCTGCGACGGCGTCGGCGGCAGCCAGCACATCCACCGCGCCGGCTACCTGTCCACCGGGGTGCAGGGACAGAGCCTGCCGATCGCCGCCGGGACCGCGCTGCACCTGCGGCGTACGAGTCCGGGCGCGCTGGCGTGCGCCTACATCGGCGACGGGACCTGGGGCGAGGGCGCCGTCTACGAGGCGCTCAACCTGGCTGCGTTGTGGCGGCTGCCGCTGTTGGTGGTCGTCGAGAACAACGGGATCGCGCAGTCGACGCCGACCACACGCCACCTCGCTGGGACGATCGCCGGGCGTGCCGCGGCGTTCGGTATCCGCCACATCGGCGTCGATTCACTCGACGTGAGCGAGATCAGGGACGCGCTCGCGCCCGAGATCGACCTCGTCCGCTCCGGCGCGCCGCTCGTCGTGGAGTTCGCGACCCATCGGCTCGGTCCGCACAGCAAGGGCGACGACACCCGCTCGCCGCAGGAGATCCAGAACGCGCGATCGCACGACTGGTACGCGCGCTACGCGCAGGATCATCCGGAGCAGTTCGAGCAGCTGGACCGGTCGCAGCGCGAATACGTTCAGCAAGTTGTCGCCGACGTGTCCGGTCGTCCGCTGTCACGGTGGGCTGATCGATGAGAGTCGTCGAGAACCTGAACGCCGCACTGCACGGCGTGCTCGCTGCCGACGCCGGCGTGCACCTGCTCGGTGAGGACATCGCCGATCCCTACGGCGGCGCCTTCAAAGTCAGCCGGGGACTGTCCGACAGCTTCCCCGACCAGGTGCTGTCGACGCCGATCAGCGAGGCGGGGATCACCGGGGTCGCCAGCGGTCTGGCGCTGTGCGGCGATGCCGCGATCGTCGAGGTGATGTTCGGGGACTTCATCGCGCTCGCCTTCGACCCGCTGGTCAACTTCGCCAGCAAGTCGGTGTCGATGTACGGCTCGCGGCTGCCGATGCGCATGGTCGTGCGCTGTCCGAGCGGCGGAGGACGCGGCTATGGACCCACTCATAGCCAGAGCCCGATGAAGCATTTTCTGGGCGTGCCGGGACTCTCGGTCTACGAGCTCTCCCCGTTCCATGACAACCTCGGGGTCTTCCAGGAGATGCTGGCGCTCGGCGAGCCGTGCCTGTTCGTCGAGGACAAGGTGACATACACCCAGCCGATGTTCCCGGACGTGGATCCCTTCCAGTGGGACATCGCCGACGGTGTGGTGCGGGTGTTCCTCGACGAGCGGCCGGATTGCGTGCTCATCGCTCCCGGCGGCATGGCGTCCCGGGCGCTGGAGGCGATGCGGTCGCTGCTGTTCGAGGCGGACGTCAGCAGCATGCTGCTGATCCCGTCCCGGCTCTACCCCTTCGCGATCGACCCGGCCGTCGTGGAGCGCACCGGCGCGCGCTCGGTTTTCGTCGCCGAGGAGAGCACGTCCGGCGGGACGTGGGGCGCGGAGGTCGCACACAGCCTGCACTCAGTGCTCTGGGACCGGCTGCGCCATCCGGTCACGCTCATCCACTCGCGCGACAGCGTCATTCCGACGGCGCCGCACCTCGAACGCGAGGTGCTGACCGGCGCGTCGGCGATCCACCAACGGGTTCTGGAAGTACTGGAGGTGCCGCGATGACCGAGGTCCGCGTCCCGAAGTTGAGCAACAACGATTCCGAGTATCTGCTCACCGAATGGATCGCCGAGCACGGCAAGCCGATCGCGGTCGGGGACCCGGTGGCGACGGTCGAGACGTCGAAGGCGGCCGAGGAGTTGGCCGCGGAGGAGGCCGGGTATCTCAGTCAGCTGGTTCCGGTCGGGTCGACCGTGACGCCGGGGCAGCTGATCGCGACGGTGTCGCAGACGGCGCCTTCGGCGGAGGCACCGGCGCCGGTCCGGCTGCCGGAGTCAGACGGCGCAGGGGTTTCCGGCGCTGTGGGTACCTCCGACGTGGTGATCACCGGTCCGGCGCGCACGCTCATGGAGGAGCTGGGCATCAAGGAGGAGCGGGTCGTCGCGCTCGGGATCAAGGTGGTTCGGCGGACCGACATCGCCGAGCTCGCCGCCGCCGTCCCGACGCAGCCGCTGTCGCGGGTGCAGCAGGCTGTCGGGCGCGCGGTCAGCGAGTCGCATGCGACGATTCCGGCTGCCTACACGGCGATGAAGATGGATATCGGTCGCTCGCTGGCTGAGGCTGCTGCCCTCTCCAAAGAGGTGAAGCGGCCGGTCGGGCTGACGGAGATCTTTGTGCGGGCGGTCGCTGGGCTGCATGACCGCTTCCCGCTGATCTTCGCCGCTCTCGACGGCGACCGTGCGCGGTTGGCTGATGTCGCGCATATCGGCGTCACCATGGATCTTGGCGAGGGTTTGTACGTGCCCGTCGTTCGCGACGCCGCGCAACTCGGCGTCAAGGAACTCGCCTCGCAGCTCATGCGGTTCCGGCTCGCGGCGGTGGAGGGGAACTTCCGGGCCGAGGATCTGGACGGTGCGAACTTCACGGTCACGCTGCACACCGATCCTGACGTCACGCTGGCGATTCCGTTCGTCTTCCCGGGGCAGGTGTGCGCGCTCGCGGTCACTGCGCCGCAGCGCGAACCTGTCCTGGATGAGGCCGGCGCGCTGACCACGCGGACTGTCGCGGCGATCGGTCTGGCGTACGACCACCGGTTGATCAACGGCCGCGATGCCGCGGCGTTCCTCACCGCTTTGAAGGAGGACCTGCTGTGACCACCGAACCGGCGTCGCGGGAGTGGCTGGCGGGTGCGCTCGCAGAGTGCTGCGACGGGGCGGTCTCCGCCGACCAGATCCTCGACGCCGACTGCACGCTGGCCGCGTTGGGGATCGGGTCTTTGGCGTTGGTCCGGCTCATTGATGTTGTGGAGAGCGAGCTGGAGGTGGTCCTGGACCTCGACGACGAGATCTGGTTCCGCGACCTGGACACGCTGACCGCGTATCTCAACGGCCGCGCTGTGCCGGACGCGGGCCGGTGACGCGGTGAGTTACGCCGCCGGCGATCGGATCGCCACCGGGGACGCGCTCGCTGCCGCGGTCCACCGCATCTGGTGCGAGGTCCTGGAGATCGACGACCTCGATCCGCAGGCCAGTCTGTTCGATGTCGGCGGGCACTCGCTCATGGCGACGCAGATCATGGCGCGGGTGCGCTCCGAGCTGCGGGTCGCGCTGACCTTGGACGCGTTCTTCGACGAGCCGACCTCCGCGGGGGTGGCCGCGCTCGTCGCGCAGTTCCATGCGTCGGGTGCGGCGCCGGCGCCGGCCGCCGACGCCGCGCCGCCGCAGGATCCGGAGCGCTCGGCGCCGCTGTCGCCCGCGCAGGAACGGCTGTGGTTCCTCTACCGGCTCGATCCGGCGGACACCGCCTACAACATGCCCACGACGCTGCGGATTCGCGGCGCGCTGGACACTGCTGCTCTCGACAGGGCCCTGAGGGAGCTGGTCGACCGGCATCCGATGCTGCGTGCCACCTTCGGCGACCGGGACGGACGACCGACGCAGACCATCGGCGACCACGGGCCGGACCTGGAGCGGATCGACCTGTCCGCCGCGCCGGACCCGGAGCACGCTCGCAAACTCGTCGCCGAGCGCGCCGACCGCCCCTTCGACCTGGAACGCGGCCCGGTGTTCCGGGTCACGCTGGTCCGCCTGGCCGCCGACGACCACGTGTTCGGCGTGGTGCTGCACCACATCGCCGGCGACGGCTGGTCGCTGGAGGTGCTGCTGCGGGAGGTCTCCGAGCTGTATGCGGCCTTCGTCGACGGCGAGCCCTCGCCGTTGAAGCCGCTGGAACTGACCTATCTGGAGCACGTCCGGCACAGCCAGTCGGCCGACGCCGCAGCACTGGAGTCCTGGACCACGCGGCTGGCCGGAGCCCCGGTCCTGGAACTGCCGACCGACCGCCCACGCCGACCGATCCGCTCCGGCCGAGGCGAGCGACTGGTGTTCGAACTCCCGGCGGACCTGGTCGCGCGCCTCGAAGCACTGGCGCGCGCCGAACGCAGCACCCTGTTCATGGTGCTGCTGGCCGCGTACCAGGTCCTGCTCTCGCGCTACAGCGGCCAACGCGACATCTGCGTCGGCACCCCGGTCCTGGGCCGCGCCGACGTCCGCGCCGAACAGGTGGTCGGCTACTTCGCCGGCACCGTCGTCCTCCGCGGCGACCTCAGCGCCGACCCCCCCTTCCGCGACTTCCTACGCGCCACCCGAAGCAGCACCCTGCGCGCCATCAGCGGCCCCGAAGTCCCCCTGGAACGCATCCTCGCCGAGCTACGCATCGACCGCGACCGCAGCCGCACCCCCCTGTTCCAAGCAATGTTCATGCTCCTCCGCCAACCCGAAGCCAAGCCACACCTCGGCCACCTCGACGCCGAAATCTTCGACCAAGGCCTCAGCGGCGCCAAGACCGACATAGGCCTCGACATCTACCAAGGCCCCCACAGCGCCAACGCAGTCCTCACCTACGACACCGACCTCTTCGACCGCCCAACCATCACCCGCATGACCACCCACTACCGAACGCTGCTGGAGGACGCGGCCACGCGCCCGGGTGCGCGCGTCAGCGAACTGAGGCTGATGGATGCCGCCGAGCGCACCGAGGTGCTGCACCGGTGGAACGGGGACACGGGGCACGACTCGGAAGCAGCCCAGATCTCAGACGCCGATGCGGTGAGCGGTGCTGAGGGCGAGCCGACCTCTGCGCAGTCTGTCGCACGTGCGGAGGCGCCGCAGCAGCTGAACGAGGGCGCAGGACAGGACTCTGCCACCACTCAGCTGCGGCGCACTCCCGGCGAGGGTGAGTTGACCTCAGCGCACCTCGGCGCGGGTGCCGAGTCGTTGCACCGGTTGAACGAGGGCACGGGGCGGGACTCTGCTGTCGCGCAGCCGCGTCGCACTCCCGGCGAGATGATCGCCGCCGAAGCAGCCCAGACCCCAGATGCCGATGCGGTGAGTGGTGCTGAGGGCCAGGCGACCTCTGCGCACCTTGTCGCGGGTGCCGCCGAGCAGCCGCGTCGCACTCCCGGCGAGGCGGTCGATGCCCAGGCAGCTGGGATTCCGAATGCCAATGCGGTGAGCGGTGCTGAGGGCGAGGCGACCTCTGTGCACCTTGTCGCGGGTGCCGCCGCGCAGCCGCGGCGCACTCCCGGCGAGGCGATCGCTGCTCAGGCGGCTCGGACTCCGGATGCTGTCGCGGTGAGTGGCGTCGATGGTGACCTGACTTATGCGCAGCTGATGGTGCGGGCCGATGAGATTGCGGCGTTGTTGGGGGAGCGGCGGGGGTTGGTTGCTGTTTCGTTGCGGCGTAGTCCTGATCTGGTTGCGGCGCTGCTTGCTGTGTGGCGGCTTGGTGCTGCGTATTTGCCGCTGGATCCGGAGTTTCCGGCTGAGCGTACTGCCTTGATTCTTGCTGACTCGGGTGCCTCGGTGTTGCTTACCGAGCGGGCGCTCGCTGGGCGGTTTGGGGCGCACGAGATTGTGGTGCTGGAGGATGCCGAGGCTGGCGCGCGGCCGGTGGAGGTGCGGAGCGCGGGCCTGGAGGCGCCCGCCTATGTGCTCTACACCTCGGGCTCTACTGGTCGGCCCAAGGGGGTTGCTGTTCCGCATCGGGCGTTGGCGGCGTTTCTGGATGCCATGACTGGGCTGCTTGGCGTGCAGGGCGGGCGCAGTTGGCTAGGGCTCACCTCGCTGTCCTTCGACATCTCGGCGCTGGAGATCTTCCTGCCGCTCACCGGTGGCGGACGCCTCGTGCTGGTCCCGGACGGCGTTGCGCGGGACGGAGCCGCGCTGGTCGCGTTGATCGAGCGCGCTGGCGTGACCGATGTCCAGGCCACGCCGTCGGGCTGGCGGCTGCTGCTGGAGTCCGGGTTCGCCGGCGGGGACATCGATGTGCTGGTCGGTGGCGAGGCGCTGCCGCCGCAGCTTGCCCGCGACCTGCGCAGCCGAGTACGGCGGCTGGTGAACATGTACGGACCGACCGAGACGACCATCTGGTCCTCGTGGTGGGAGGTACCGCAGGATCCGGACGAGGTGCTGATCGGCGGCCCGATCGCCGGTACGCAGCTGTACGTCCTCGACGAGCACCTGGAACCGGTGCCGATCGGCGTGCCGGGTGAGCTGTGCGTCGCCGGCGAAGGGGTCGCGATCGGGTACCTCGGACGGCCCGGGCTCACCGCCGAGAAGTTCCAGCCCGACCCGTTCGGCCCTCCGGGTTCCCGGCTCTACCACACCGGCGACCGGGTACGTCGGCGCGCCGGCGGGGCGATCGAGTTCCTCGGGCGGACCGACGACCAGGTGAAACTGCGCGGGCACCGCATCGAACTCGGCGAGATCGAAGCGGTGTTGGACTCGCATCCCAACGTGCGGGGCGCTGCTGTTGTCGTGCGCGATGAGCTGCTGGTGGCGTATGTCGTTGGGGACATCGGGGATGCCGATGATCTGATCGCGCACGCCGCCGCTGCGCTTCCGGCGGCGATGGTCCCCGCGTTGGTGGTCGCCATCGATGCCCTGCCCCTGACGCCCAACGGAAAGATCGACCGGCGCGCGCTCCCGGCCGTGCGACCGGAGCAGCCTCGGGCGCGCGGCTCGGCTCCGCGCACGCCAGCACAGCGCCGCGTCGCCGACGTCTTCACCGACGTCCTCGGACACGGACCGCTCGGCGTCAATGATGACTTCTTCGCCCTCGGCGGGCACTCGCTGCTGGCGGCGAAGGCGGTCGCGCGCCTGGATCGGCTGCCGATCGGCGACCTGTTCGCGAATCCGACGGTCAGTGGTCTAGCGGCCGTCATGGAGCGACGGCAGAACAGTGAGAGCGCGTCGGGCCAGTTCGGGAGCCAGGCGAGCGAGCCGCAGCTGTCTCCGGCGCAACAGCGCCTATGGTTCCTGCACAGGCTCGAACCCGACAGCGCCGCATACAACATGTACAACGTATGGCGGCTGCGCGGACCTCTCGATGCTGATGATTTCCGTAGTGCGCTCGATGACCTGGTGGCGCGCCACGAGACGCTTCGGACCAGATATCCCGACCAGGACGGCGTACCCATCGCCGTGGTCGAGCCGCCGGGCATCGTGGACGTCGAGCGGATCGATCTGTCCGACGCCTCCGGCAGCGCCGAACCCCACGCCCGCCGCCTCGTCGCCGACCGCGTCAACGCGCCGTTCGACCTGACCACAGCCCCACCCCTGCGCGCCGCCCTGATCCGGCTCGCCGACGGCGACCACGTCTTCTGCCTCGTCCTGCACCACATCGCCGGCGACGGATGGTCGCTGAACATCCTGCGCGACGACTTCGCGGCGCTCTACGCCGCCCGCCGCGCCGGCCAAGGCTCGCCGTTCGACCAGAACTACGACACCGACCTCGTCCGCTACGCCGACATCGACCCCGCATACTGGAACCGCGACCGCACCGCAGACCTCGAATACTGGCGCGCGCAGCTCGCCGAGCCGACAGTGCTCGACCTCCCGACCGACCACCCGCGCCCGGCGCTGTCGCGGCACAGCGGCGGCATCCACCCCTTCCGCGTTCCCGCCGAGCTGACCGAGCGCCTGGAGCGCCTCGGCCGGCAGCACGGCGCGACGCCGTTCATGGTCCTGCTCGCCGCCTACCAGATCCTGCTCGCCCGGCACAGCGGTCAGGACGACATCCTGGTCGGCACACCGGCCGCCGGGCGCGACGCCGTCGAACTCGAACGCGTCGTCGGCTACTTCACCCGAACCCTGGTCCTGCGCGGCGACCTGTCCGGCGACCCGCGCTTCGACGACCTGCTGGCCCGGACCCGCACCACGGTGCTGGACGCCCTCGGACACCAGGACGTCCCGTTCGAGGAACTGCTCAGCGCGCTCGCCGTCGACCGCGACCCGAGCCGCACCCCGCTGTTCCAGACCATGGCCATCCTGCACAGCCAGGACGAGGACGCCGTCGCCGACCGCTTCGCCGACCTGGCCCTGGCACCGTTCGACGCCGGATACCGGCAGGCGAAGTTCGACCTGATGCTCGAGGCCTGGCGCGACGACGAAGGCCTCTCGCTCCTGCTCGACTACGACACAGAGCTCTTCGACGAGACGACCGTCGCCGGCCTCGCCGAACGCCTGGTCCTGGTCCTGACCGGCATCGCGGACGACCCGAACCGCCCGATCTCGGCGCTGCCGATGCTCACAGCCGCCGATCAGCGGTTCCTCGACAAGCACGCGTCAGCCGCTCCGGACCGCGGACCGCTGGTCCCGGAGCTGATCGCCGCGACGATCCGCCGCGCCCCCGAGGCGGTCGCCGTCTCCTGCGGCACCGACGTCCTCACCTACGCGGAGCTGGGGGAGCGCGCCGATCGGCTAGCGGCAGCGATAGCCGGAGCCGAGACGGTCGGGGTCTGCTTGCCGCGATCTACTGACATGATCGTCGCGCTGTTGGCGGCGTGGCACGCCGGCGCCGCGTACCTGCCGCTCGATCCGGAGTACCCGCAGCAACGCCGGGATCTGATGACCACGGACTCCGGTGCTTCGGTAGTGCTCACCGACGTCGACCTGACCCAAAGCCTGACTCAGAATTCTGAGACACCTCAAACGGCGCGCCCCGAAGTCCGAACCGCGCCCGCCTACATCATCTACACCTCCGGCTCGACCGGCGTCCCCAAGGGCGTGACGGTCACCCACGCCAACCTGGCGGCCCGGGTCCGGTGGATGGTGGACGAGTACGAACTCGGCGCGGACGATGTGGTCGTGCAGTTCGCCTCGCTGAGCTTCGACACCCACGCCGAGGAGATCTACCCCGCGCTCGTCGCCGGAGCACAGGTGCGGCTGCTGCCCGACGGCGGCGCCTCGCTGCCGGACTTTCTCGCCGCCGCGCCGGACGTCACCGTCCTGGACCTGCCCACGGCGCACTGGCATCAGCTCGTCGACGTCATCGACGACATCGCCTGGCCGGACGCGCTGCGCCTGGTGATCCTCGGCGGGGAGCAGGTGCACGCGAGCGCCGTCGCACGCTGGCGCGAGAAGTTCGGCGACCGCGTCCGGCTGGTCAACACCTACGGCCCGACCGAGACGACCATCATCGCCACCGCCGCAGACCTCACCGGTGGCACCGACCGCCGACCTCCCATCGGCCGTCCGATCGCCGCGACGAGCGTCCAGATCCTCGACCGCGCCGGGCAGCCGGTACCGCCGGGCGCCGTCGGCGAGCTGGTGATCGGCGGCAGCGGCGTGGCTCGGGGCTACCTCGGCAGACCGGAGCTCACCGCCGAACGCTTCACCCCGGACCCCCACGGCGCACCCGGCGCACGCCGCTACCACAGCGGCGACCTGGCCCGCTGGCGCGACGACGGACAGCTGGAGTTCCTCGGCCGCCTCGACGACCAGGTGAAGGTGCGCGGCTTCCGCGTCGAGCCCGGCGAGGTGGAACACCGGATCCTGAGTCACCCGCTGGTCGGCGGCGCGGCGGTGATCGTGCGCGACGATGCCCTGGTCGCCTTTGTCGTCGGGCTCACCGGCGGCACGGCTGCCGTTTCCGCCGACGCGCTCCGCGTCCACCTCGCCGAAACCCTGCCGCCCCACCTGATCCCCGGCCGCATCGTCACCGTCGAGCGGCTCCCGCTCACCGTCTCCGGCAAGGTGGACCGCGCGGCGCTCGCCGCCCTGGCACCGGAGCTCCGAGACGCCGACGCCGATACCGGAGCCGACGCCGACGCGCACCCCGACACCAGTCCCCTCACCGACGCCGAACAACTCGTCGCCGAGGTCTGGTCCGAGGTGCTCGGCGTCGAAGGGCTCCGGGCAGGCGACCACTTCTTCCACCTCGGCGGCCACTCGCTGATGGCGATGCGCGTCGCGGCGCGCATCCAGGCCGCCACGGACATCCGCGTCCCGATCCGCACCCTGCTTGCCCACCCGCGTCTGCGCGATCTCGCCGCCGCCGTGGAGGACATCGCCACCGCCGAACTCGCCGCTCTCACCGACGAGGAGGCGGACCGTCTCCTCGCCTCGAAGGAGGACTCATGAACGCGACCCAGGTCGTGGTGAACGACGAGGACCAGTACTCGCTCTGGCCCGCCGAGGCGCTGCCGCCGGCCGGTTGGCGGGTCGAGGGGTTCTCGGGCACGCGCGAGGACTGCCTCGCTCACATCGAAGCCGTCTGGACGGACATGCGTCCGCGCAGCGTGCGGGAGGCTTCGCAGGAGGCTGAGTCCCGCCATGGCTGACTCGGGATCCGAACCGCGCTCCCTGCTGCTCGTCCACGCCCACCCCGACGACGAGTCCATCGACAACGGCGCCACTATGGCCCGCTACGCCGCCGCCGGCGTGAACGTCACCCTCGTGACCTGCACCCTCGGCGAGGAAGGCGACGTCGTGGTGCCGGAGCTGGCGCACCTCGGCGCCGCGTATGAGGACCGTCTCGCCGACCACCGGGCGGGCGAACTCGACGCCGCGATGGCCGCCCTCGGCGTCACCGACCACCGGATCCTGAACGAGCAGAACCGTTACCGGGACTCGGGAATGATGGGCTCCCCGAGCAACGATCATCCCCGGTCCTTCTGGCGCGCCGACGTCGAGGAAGCGGCGCGCTCGCTTGCCCACATCATCAGGGAGCTGCGACCCCAGGTCTTGGTCACCTACGGTCCCGACGGAGGCTACGGCCACCCCGACCACATCCAGGCCCACCGCGTCGCCATGCGCGCCGCACAGTTGGCGGGGCAGGCAGGCCAGGCGGACGCCTCCCAAAACGCCCGCCTGCCCCACGCCGTCGCGAAGATCTACTGGAACTGCCACCCGCGCAGCGCGGCCCGCTTCAGCACCAAGGCGCTGCGAGCCGAGGAACAAACTCCGTTCCTGCTCGACGAATCGGCGATCAGCGTGACCGACGACAGCTTCGCGACCTGCGTGATCGACGCTTCCGACCACCTCGCGGCGAAGAGCGCCGCACTGAGCGCGCACCGGACCCAGATGACCGTCCAGGGCGCGTTCTTCGCCCTGTCGAACAACGTCGGCCGGCTGATATCCGGCGAGGAGTACTACCACCTCGCCTACTGCCGACCGGACCTGGCGGTGGACGAGCCGGAAGACCACGCCGCGCCGGACCTCGAGAGCGACCTCTTCGCAGGGCTCTGAGCGCGTTCGACGATCAGGGCTGGCTGATCAGGACTGGCTGAACCTCAGATGACGCCGTTCGGCCAGTTCCTCCGCGCCGACCACGGTCAGGATCGGCGTGCCGGGAGGCGCGAACAGGGTCACCACCAGCTCCGACTGCGTGTCGGCGAGGTTGTTCGCGCCCAGGTAGTGGATGACGTCGCCGCCGGGCTCGAACACGGCTTCGCCGGCCCTGAGCACGCGCGGCTCCTCGCCCTCCAGCTCGAAGAGGATCTCGCCCTGGGTCACGTAGCCGAAGACCGGACCGGGGTGCCGGTGCGGCGGCGCGCCGGGATCGCCCGGTGCCAGCGTGACCCGGACGGTCCTGGCCTCGGCGTCGGCCGCGATCCGCGCCGCCGCCCCCGGCAGGGTGGCGATCACTTCGACGCCCGGGGGCAGGTGTGTGTTCTCAGAGCTCATGTCTTCCTCCAAAAGGGACTGTCCCCAGCAAGGACCGGACAGTCAGCCTGTTTGTGACATGTGCGCTGCCGGAATGGTGTCGAAAGCCGCAGAGACGGCGGCGCCAGGACTATCCTCGACGCGATCGCGAGGTGTGGAGGTACGGGGACATGAGCGACTGGCCGCCGTCGGCGGAAGACTTCAACGCGTGGTACGCGAACATGGTCGACCACTCGTCGGGGGACGCGATCCAGCGGCGGCATCTGGGCTTGCCGGCCCACCTGCTGTCGACGAGCCTGCTGACGTGGGACGGCATCGCCGAGGTGATCGAGGCGCTGCGGCTGGAGCCGGGAACCCGGCTGGTGGACCTCGCTTGCGGGCGTGGCGGGTACGGCTTGGAGATGGCCGCCAGGACCGGCGCGACGCTGATCGGGATCGACTTCTCGAAGGAGGCGATCGCGCAGGCGGCGGCGCTGGCGCAGCGGTTGGGCGCCGAGGCCGAGTTCCGAGCCGGCGACCTGGCCGACACCGGCTTGCCGGCGGCGTCGGTCGACGCGCTGGTGTGTGTTGACGCGATCCAGTTCAAGCCGGAGCCCGCTACGTTCGCGGAGATGCACCGCGTGCTCGCGCCGGGCGGGCGGATCGCGCTGACGACGTGGGAAGCGCTGGACCGGTCTGATGAGCGCGTCACGCCGCGGATCCGGGTCGTCGATGTCCAGGCTGGCTTGGAGCAGGCCGGGTTCGTCGACGTCGAGGTCCGCGAACGTCCGCAGTGGCGGTCGGCCGAGCGCGCGCTGTGGGAGGAGGCTGCGGCCCTCGATCCGGGCGACGATCCGGCGCTGAAGTCGCTGCATGACGAGGGCGTTCGTGTGCTGCCGTGGTTCGATCTGACGCGGCGGGTTCTCGCGACGGCGGGGGTGGATCGGTAGAATGCATATTGCCCGCTTATGCGCCTAAGGTGGCATTTATGCTCGATCCAGTGCTTGAGCCGGCTGCCCAACGGTTGGTCGAGGAGACCGATCCGCACCCGCACGTCTACGAGGTGCCTTTGGAGCAGGCCAGGGCCCGTTTGCGTCAGTTGCAGGCCGGCGACGGAGTGCCAAAGCCTGAGATCGACGAGGAGTGGGTCGAGGTCGATGCGGGCGCCTGGGGGATGGTTCGGGCTCGGATCGTGCGACCTCAAGGCGCGGCCGGGATGTTGCCCGTCTTCCTGTATCTCCACGGCGGCGGCTGGGTGGTCGGCGACAGCGACACGCACGATCGCCTGGTGCGGGAGCTGGTCGTCGGCTCCGGCGCGGCGGCGGTGTTCCCGCTCTACGACCGGGCGCCCGAGGCGAAGTACCCGACGCAGATCGAGCAGAGCTACGCCGTCGTGCGGTGGGCTGTGCGCGAGGGCGCGCGGCATGGGCTGGACGCCGCCCGACTCGCAGTGTGCGGCGACTCCTCCGGCGGAGGCATGGCAGCGGCGCTCGCCCTGATGGCCAAGGAGCGCGGCGACGTGCATATCAAGGCCCAGATGCTGCTCTACCCGACGCTGGACGCGAACTTCGAGACCAGCTCATACCAGCAGTTCGCAGACCACTACTACAACACGCGCGCCGCCATGCAGTGGTTCTGGGATCAGTACACCGCCGACCCCGCGCAGCGCACCGAGCCGCACGCCTCCCCGCTGCGAGCCACCCTCGAAGACCTGCGCGGCATGCCGCCGACCCTACTGATCACCGGCGAGGCCGACGTCCTGCGCGACGAGGGCGAGGCCTACGCCGCCAAGCTGCGCGAGGCCGAAGCGGACGTCACCGCACTGCGAATCCTCGGCACAGTGCACGACTTCCTCCTGCTCGACAGCCTCCGCGACACCAACGCCGCCAAGCTCGGCCGCCTCCTGGTGATCGAGGCACTGAAGGCGACCTGACGTGGGCGTGGGTGGGGTGGCGCGGTGCGGCTTGTTTGTGGGTTTTATAAGCTTTTTACGGCTTCGCGCAGGTGTTGATGGCCTCGCAGGGGGCGCAGTCTGATGGCGGGTGGCTGGGTTCCGCTGGCGGCCCGGCGGTCTTCGTTGTTCACGACCGCGCACCAGTCCGAGTCACTGCGCCTGACCTTGACTTTGTGGCGCCCCTTAAACGCGACCACCAGCCGCCGGCCGCCAGCGCCACCCGGACACGTTGAACCGAACTGCGCCCCCTGCGGGGCCATCACCACCCGTCGGATAGCGCAGTTCAGTCGCGGGTGGCCGGGTGCGGTGGCGTGGCTGCCTGCCGCGCGGTCAGCTCGCTGACGCCGCCGCGGTATCGCGGATGCGGTCCAGGGCGGCGAGGATGTCGGAGGGTTCGGCGCGCTTGGTGTAGTCGGTTTCGACGAAGGTCCAGGTGATGGTGCCGTCGGGGGCGATGACGAAGGTGGAGGGGAGGGGGAGGGTGCGGGCGTGGCCGGCGTTGACGCGGTTCAGGTCGAAGCCGAGGGCGTCGTAGAGGTTGGAGAGGTCCTGCGGGATGTCGAAGGACAGGCCGTAGAGCTTGGCGGTCTGGCAGCCGAGGTCGCTGAGGATCTGGAAGGTCAGGGCGTGCTTTTCGGCGAGGGTGAGGGACTCGTCGGGGATCTGCGGGGACACCGCGATCAGTTGTGCGCCGCGTGCGGTGATGTCGTCGTTGACGGCTTGGAGGGCGCGCAGGGTCATGTTGCAGTAGGGGCACCAGGCGCCGCGGTAGAAGGTGAGCACCACAGGGCCCTGCGCGAGAGCGTCGGCCAGGGCGACGCTGCGGCCGTCGACGGCCGGGAGCGTGAACAGCGGGGCGGCCTCGCCCACGGCCGGCGCTTGCTCGGTCTGGCCGGACGCGGCGAGGTCGGCTGCCGCGCGGTCCATGACCGCGCGGATGTCCGCCGGGATCTGCTGCTGGCGGGCTTCGTAGTACGCGCGCAGTTCGGTATTGAGGGACACGGACGCTCCTTCGGGCGGGTCCAGGCGATCTTGAAATGCTCGTTCCAAGATAGGATCGGACCACCGGCGCCCGCAATGCTCCAGCTTGCCCTTGGCCGAATATCATGGAACTGCCGGTCCCAGATACGAGGTGGCACGTGCCCGACATCAAGCACTTCGACCCGGACGCAGCCCTGGAAGAAGCGCTGCTCCTGTTCTGGCAGCGCGGATCGGCAGCCACCGGCGTGCAGGACATCGTGCAAGCGACAGGCGTGAACAGATCCAGCCTGTACGCGACCTTCGGCGACAAACAGGCACTGTTCCAAGCGGCGCTGACCCGCTACGTCGACGAACGTTCCACCCCGGTCTTCGGTCGCTTAGGCGCCGAAGGCAGCAGCCTTGGCGCGATACGAGCCTTCTTCGACGGCCTCATCGAAGCACGCTGCGAAGGCCCATACGCCCAATGGGGATGCATGGTGTCCAACACCTACGCCGCACCCGAGCAGTCGGACCCGAAGGTCCGCGAGGTCCTCGAACGCCACCACGCGACACTGGTCGGCAACCTGCGCGCGGCCTTGGAAGCGGCGGCCGACCAGGGACAGCTCCGAGCTGACGTTGACCCCCGCGCGGCAGCGGAACACCTAGCGCTCCTGGCATACGGCATCAACATCCGCTCGCGCCACGGCGCGTCCACCGAGGACCTCCGCGCGGCCGTCACTGCCGCGCTGGCCGGCATCGCGTCCTGAGGGCGGTCAGCTCCGGGCGATACGGGTCACATCGACCATCCCGGTGTTTGATCACGACGCGTCGCGGATAACCGGCGAGTCCGACCAGCGATACCGCAGCCGTCACAGCTGCGGCATCGCTGATGACTCGTTGTGTAGGAGGAGCTGAATGCAGGACAGGAGCGTGAGTACAGGGGCGGGTACGGAGCGCGAGCCGCTCCTCATCCCCGCATCCCACGCCGAAGTGCCAGATCTGCGCACCCGAGCGGGGCGAAACCTGCGGCAGGTCATCCTGCGGCGTGGCGCCTTCGCCTCGGCGATCGCCGTCGTGGCGCTGGTCGTCTCCTACCACTACGGCGGCCTCGTCGGCGCCGGCGGGCATCAGTCCCTGCACCTGGTGCTGGCGTTCGCCGGCGCGGTGGTGTTCCTGGTGAGCGCGGTGATCGCGGTGCGCTGCGCGACCAACGACATCCTGGGACTGGTGCACGTGCCGGGGCGGCTCAGCGACGCGCGAGCGAGCACGCTGCGCATCCTGTGCCTGCTGTTCGGTTACATCCTGGTGGTCTTCGGCGCGTTGAGTCTGTTGCGCGTGCCGGTGGGGCATCTGCTGCTCGGCGGGGTCCTGACCGGGGTCATCCTCGGTATCGCGGCGCAGCAGGTCCTCGCGAACGTCTTCGCGGGCATCACGATCTTGTTCGCCAAGCCGTTCACGATCGGTGACGAGCTGCGCATCCGCTCCGGTGCCCTCGGCGGGCCCATCGTCGGCCGCGTGTCCGGTATGACGCTGACGTACGTGACGGTGCGGACCGCCGCCGGACCAGTGCTGGTTCCCAACAGCGCGGTGCTCGCGGCGGCCGTCGGACCTGCGCAGGAGTGGCTGGAGTAGTAGGAGCCGTTCCCGCTCGGTCCGCTCTCGCCTTGCCCCGACGACCGCAGCGGTCGAGGCTTGAACCGGGGGAGTCGGACACCCGCACCCGAGTGGGAGGACGTCATGATCGCTCCCGTCGTCGTCGGCATCGACGACATGGACCAGAGCCCCCACGCGCTGGAGCTGGCGGGCATCGAGGCCGAACTGCGCGACGCGCCGCTATGGGTCGCCCACGCCTACCACCGGGTCCCGCCGGTGGTCACGGCCGCCGCCGACGGCAGCGCCCCGACCGCGCACGCGGCGCTGGAATCGACCGCGGAACCGCTGGCCACAGCCCTGAAACAGCTCCACGCCGACCATCCGCGCCTGCAAGTCCGCAGCTACGCGATGAGCGGACCGGCCGCTGCCGGGCTCGCCGCCTTGGCCGAGGAAGCCGAGCTGCTCGTGCTGGGCCACCGCGGCCGCGGTGGCTTCGCCGGCATGCTGCTGGGCTCGGTCGCGCTGCGTACCGTGGCGCACGCCCGCTGCCTGGTGGTGGTCGCGCGCGGCGCCCGGCGGGCCATGAAGCGCGTGGTCGTCGGCATCGACGTCGACGACGCCACCGCCGGTCGGGCCCAACTCGCCTTCGCCTTCGAGGAGGCAGTCCTGCGCGGCGCGGAGCTGGTCGTGCTGCACACCTGGGAGGATCCTGGCGCGTTCTATCCCGACCCCACCGGCGACTACACGCGCGACCACCTCGCGACGCTCGACGACGACCACCGCCAGCGCCTGCACGCGGCACTGAAGCCGTGGCGGGCGGCGAATCCCGACGTCGCGGTCGACGTCCGGGTCGAGGGCGGTTCCGCCGCCCGGCATTTGGTCGAAGCCAGCAGCCACGCCGATCTGCTGATCGTCGGCGGCCGTCTGCGCCGCGACGGCGACGGCATGCGTCTGGGAGCTCTGGCCTATTCGCTGCTGCACCACGCGCGATCCCCGGTGGTCATCGTTCCGGAGCGGTGAACTGGACCGGAGCGGCGAACCGGACCGGAGCGGTGAACTGGACGGTCAGCGCAGAAACGCACGCCCGCCGAGCTTGTGCCGACCGTCGGTGGGAATCCGCGCGGTGATGATGACGTGCGTGCGCCCGGCGCCGTCACGCTCGTCCAACGGCCCGATCCGGCTGCGCGCGACGAGCAGGATCCGGCGCGCGTCCCGGTGCTCGGTGACCACCGTGCCCAGGGCCTCGGAGTACGCGGTGATGACCGCCCGCGGATCGCGATGACCGCCGCCGTTCTCGCGGTTCAGGGGGTGGATCTCCGCGCGCACAGTGTGCGAGGAGCCGATCGACCAGTGCAGGAGCGGCAGCGGGAGGTCGGTGCCGGGTGCGTGCTGGTCGATGAACGCTGACAGGTCGTGGAGGGCGTCGCTCTGGCTGCGCCACAGGTCCTGGACGGTGGTGGACGGCATGGCCACAGAACGTGGCGCGCGCACCGATGGTTCAGCGTCCGGGCCACAACCGGTGGATCCCGGGAATCAGGAGTACCGTGGAACCAGGACCTGCAGGGCGAGCGAGGGAGTCCGGCGAGGCGTCTACCCCCAAGAGGGTTCTTCCCCCGGGGCGGCGAGACTGACCGGGCTGAGAGGCCAGAAGGCCGGTGAGGCTGGAAGGCGACCTCCACCACCTGATCCGGACAATGCCGGCGAAGGAAGCCCACCTTGCAGGTTCTTCGGCATGTTGGGGGAAGCCACCGTGAAAAACCTGATCCCACTGCGGCATTTGCCACGCCTGGTGTCGTGATGTAGCCGACTACCTACGCGGGAACAGGACGTGGCAACCACTCCGGCGCCGTGGCGGCTCGAACATCTGGAAATACTGATTCGCTCGGCCTGGAGGACCCGTCTGGAAGGACTGGCAAGGCTGGGCTGAGCGGGTGGCGGTGCCAGTGCTGACTCGAGAAGGGTGAGGTGCTTGAGCTTGGGGTGCGGTGTGCAGCGCCGGTGTCCAGCTTTGTAAGAGACCTGATTTAAGGGTCCGTACGCGAACGCGATCACTGATCGTTGTTTACCGTACGCTTCCGATCAGTTACATGCTGTACACGGCGCGCTGCCCGGCAACGGAGCACGGGTGGCGCACTCGACGAAAGGCACCACGGATGCACACCCTCGCGAAAGCGGCCACCAGCCTGCTGACCGCCGGTTCCGCCGCAGTGATCCTGTCGGCCGGCACCGCGCACGCGACCCTCACCACCCCCACGGCCACCACCTTCCTGGGGGCGTTCCACCTGACCCGCACCGGCTTCGCCGGCGACGCCGGTGCCACGGACCTGGCGTGCTTCACCGTTCAGGGCGGCGAGCAGGCACCGACCGTGCTCGGTGCGGGCGCCGTCACCGACCCGGACGCGGCCTGCCGGGAACTCGCCGTCGCCGACGGCGACCCGGCGCTGTTGCTCGTCCATCCCGCCTGGACAACCTCCGACCTCGTCGCCCCCGTCACGGTCACCGTGAGCGGCAGCTGGGGACCCGCTGACGTGAGCTGGTCCCACACCTTTCTGAACAGCAGTCAGCTCGCGAAGTACACGGGTGACGTCTTCGGGTTCTGATAAGCAGGTGAGGCGCGGTCCCCGGCTTCACAGCCCGTTGATGACGTCGGTGAAGAATCCGACGCTGTCGGCGGCGGGGACCGCGTCCAGGCACAGCTGGTCCATCACTGTGGCATACACATCCAGGTCATCGGCCTTGTCCAGGTAGCTGGCGCCGGTGAGGTGCTCCAGATAGACGATGTCCGGCAGCGCCGCCTCCGGGAAGCGCAGGATGGTGAACGGGACGGCGCCGACGTCGGCGCATCGCGTGCCGCGTTCGGACCGCACGACCTGGATGGTGACGTGCGGCAGCCGTGACAGCTCCCGGAGATACTCGATCTGAGCGAGCGTCTTCTCATCGTGGCCGCTCGGCGGACGACACAAGGCGGACTCGTCGATCACGGCCCAGATCTTGGGCGGGTGCGGACGTCGCAGCAAGCGGGCCCGGTTCATGCGCAAAGCCACGCGCCGTTCGATCTCGACGGGATCAGCCTGCGGATTCCCCAACCGGATGACGGAGCGTGCGTAATCCTCGGTCTGCAACAGGTCGGGGACCAGGCGGGTCTGGTAGCAGCGGATGACCGAGGCTGCGTCCTCCAAACCGAGGTAGGCCTCGAACCAGGCGGGGACGACGTCGGCGAAGGAGTGCCACCAGCTGTCGGCGTTCGCCTGTTCCATGAGCGCCAAAAGCATGCCGCGCTCGGGGGCGTCCCGGACGCCGTAAAGGGTGAGCAGGTCGGCCACATCGCGTGGTTTGAAGCTGATCCGCCCCAACTCCATGCGGCTGATTTTGGATTCGGAGCCGCGGATCGCATACCCCGCCTTGGCTCTGCTGAGTCCTGCCGCATTGCGCAGTCGGCGCAGCTCGGCGCCGAGCAGAATCCGGGGGATGGTCGGGTTCCCCGGTGCGGAGAAGGGAGCCTGGGCGGTGCTTCGGGTCTGATTCACCCAACGCTGGTCCACCCCACGATCGGCCGGCATCTGCCTCCCCTTTCCGCCACGCGCTCCCGGCGGGACAGGCCGGGGCGGCGCCAACGTCGCCGGGACGCGACGCCGGTAAGCATACCCTCTGTTCCGACGCGGTCACGTGTCGTATCGGCGAACGGTGGGTATCAGGGCCCTTACCTGCAACCTTGCCCGCGACGCGGAGCGCCCGCGTCCCACGATGCGGTCCGGGTCTATGGTGGGTATGTCAGAACCCAGAGATAGAAGGTGGTGACGATGACCGGCGCTCCCGAGTCCTCCGAGGTGCCCCGCCTCCCCAGGATCGACACGACCGTGCCGCACTCGGCGCGGATCTGGAACTACTGGCTGGGCGGCAAGGACCACTACGCGGTCGATCGCGAGGCCGGCGACCAGTTCGCCGCCGTCTATCCGGGCATCTTCGACCTGGCCCGGCTCTCCCGGTACTTCCTCGGCCGCGTCATCCGCCACCTCGCCGGCGAGGCGGGCGTCCGCCAGTTCCTGGACATCGGCACCGGCCTGCCCACCGCCGACAACACCCACGAGGTCGCGCAGCGGGTCGACCCGGCGGCGCGCATCGTCTACGTCGACAACGATCCGCTGATCCTGGCGCATGCCAATGCGCTGCTGATCAGCGACCCGCGCGGCGCCACCGCCTACATCGAGGCCGACCTCCTCGACCCCGAGACGATCATCCGGCAGGCGCGCACCACCCTGGATTTCGAGGAGCCGGTCGCGCTGATCCTGATGCAGGTGCTCGGGCACGTGTCCAACGCCGATGGGGACAAGCAGGCTCGGGCGATCGTCAACGGCCTGATGGACGCTCTGCCGCCGGGCAGCTATCTGGCGCTGAACGAAAGCGCCGACACCAACGTCCTGAACGCCAAAGCCACCGGGCTCTACAACGAGAGCGGCGGCGCCCCGTACTTCCTGCGCGACCCCGAACAGATCGTGGGATTGTTCGAGGGCTTGGAGTTGGTGGAGCCCGGCGTCGTCCCCATTCAGGACTGGCGGCCCGATCCCAACCCCTTCGGAAGCCCTGCTGAGGTAGGGGTTTGGGGAGGCGTCGGCCGCAAGGCGTGAAGCCTGGTCCGCACCTTTTCGGCGTCGGGATGATCGAGGTGCTCGCAGATCTCCAGCGCCTGCTGCCAGGTGGTGCGGGCTGCCTCGTCCTGGCCGATGTCGTGCTGGGCGTCGCCGAGATTGGTGAGGGTCTCGGCTTCGGTGTGGCGGTCGCCGACGGTCCGGAGCAGGTCGATGGACCGCCGGAAGCAGGCGATGGCTTGGTCCGTCTGTCCGAGCCGGTGGTGCGCTGAGCCGACGCTGTCCCAGGTCACCGCCTCCCCGTAGGTGCTGCCGAGTTCCTGGAACAAGGCCAGAGCGCTTTGGCAGTACTCGAGCGCGGGCTGGGGATCATCGAGCAGGATGTGCAGCCAGCCGACCGCGTTCAGGGCGCGGGCTTGGCCGATGGTGTTGTCGGTGGCGCGGAAGAGGCGCAGGGATTCCTCGGCGTGGGCGAGTGCTTCGGGATACCTGCCTTGGAGTTCGCGGACGCGGCACAGCGACCGCCGGCAGTTGGCGGTGCCCTCGAGATCGCCGAGGCGGTCGTGGTAGTCGAGTGCGTGGCTCAGATGATCGGCGGCTGCCTCGTAGTGGACGAGCCCGATGTACGCGTTGGCAAGAAGACGGTGGGAGTGCGCCTGTTTGGCTTGGTCGCCAAGCCGCTGCGCTGCCTGCATCGCGACTTGCTGGGTGGCGAGCCAGTCTTGCCAGTGCCCGCGCCTGTCGAGGTAGTCAGTGACCGTCCAGGCGAGTTCCCAGGTGAGGGTGTCGACGTCGGCGGCGTGCGGCTCGTCGGCCAGCGTCTTGTCGGCTGCCGGCTCAGCGGCTGCCGCGCGCCGGATCACCGCGAGCAGCACCTCGCGTTCAGCCTCGAACCAGCGCAGCGCCTGCTGCATTTGGTCGGCGAAGGACTCGGGGATGACTCCGTCGACCAAAGCCGCCGGGGTGATCGGCTTGCGATGCGGGTCCAGCAGCCGGCCGGCGAGGTATGAGCTGTGCAGGTAGTGATGCAGCATCCGACGGAACGCGGTGTCGCGTTCGGCATTGGAGCTCTCTGTCTGCACAAGCTCCGCGGCGTAGGAGCGGAGAAGGTCGTGGCTGCTGTATCGACCCGATGCGTGCTCGGTGAGCAGGTGGGCTCGCGTCAGCTCACTGAGCAACGCGGCTGCCTCTTCGGTGCTCAGTCCGGTGAGACTTGCCGCTGCCGGAACCGAGATGTCGGGTCCGGGGTGCAGTCCCAATAGCCGGAAAAGTCGTTGCGCCTCAGGCCGTTGCGCGAGATACGACCACGAGAACACGGCTCGCGCTGTCGTCGAGGGATCGCCGGTGTCCAGCGCGTCGAGCTGTCCGGGGGCGGCGGCCAACTCGGCGGCGAGCGCGCCCAGCGGCATCGCGGGATCCATCAGCGCCCGAGCGGCGGCGACCGCCAACGCCAGCGGCAGGCGGGCACACCGCTGAATCAGGACACGTACCGCGTCCGGTTCGGCGGCGACGCGTTCGGCTCCGAGGTAGCGGCTCAGCAGGTGCTCGGCCTCCGCGTCGTCGAGCAGACCCAGCGTGATCGGCGTGGCGCCGTGGCCGACGACCAGCCCGGTGAGCCGGCTGCGGCTGGTGACCAGGACCAGGCAGCCCGGCGAGCCGGGGAGCAGCGGTCGGACGTGGTCGGCGTCGCGGGCGTTGTCGAGCACCACCAGCATCCGGCGCCCGGCGAGCAGGCTGCGATACAGCGCGGCTTGGGCGTCCAGGCCGTGCGGAATCCGCTCTTTCGGGACGGCGAAGACGTCGAGGAAGCCGCGGATCGCCTCCTCCGGCTTCATCGGCGGTCCGGTCGGGTCGAAGCCACGCAGGTTCACGTAGAGCTGGCCGTCCGGGAACTGCCGCGCCGCGTGGTGCGCCCAATACACGACGGTCGTCGTCTTGCCGATGCCGGCCGTGCCGGAGATCGCCGAGATGAGGACCGCCGAGGCGGCTTGGCTGCCCGTGAGCACGCCGTCGAGCGCCTTCAGCTCGGCGCGCCGGCCGACGAAGTGGCGTGCGATTGACGGCAGCTGACGCGGCACGAGCGATGCGGCCGCGGCCGGTGGTGCCTCGTCGGCCAGGCTCGGGTCGCGGCGGAGCAGCCGGACGTGCAACTGCTGCAACGCCGCGCCGGGCTCCTCGCCGAGCTCGTCGACCAGATGGCTGCGAACGTCGGCGTAGTAGTCGAGCGCTTCAGCGCGCCTGCCGGCCGCTGCCAGGGCGCGGATGACGTACCCGGCAAGCGGTTCGGACAGCGGATACTCGGCGGATGCGGCCAGCAGGTCGGCGGCGAGGTCTGCGAGCCGGCCGTGTCGGGCCTGGACGTCGGCGAGCAGGAGCAACGCGGCAAGGCGTTCCTCGTTCAGCGTCCGGCGGGTCCGGGTGACCCATTCGCCGGTCAGGTTCGCCAGCGGCGTGCCCTGCCACCAGGCGAGTGCCTCGGTGAGCCGATCGGCGGTGTCGGGCCCGCCGGCATCGGCCGCCTCGATGCTTCGCAGCTCTGCGACCCGCTGTTGGAACCGCGCCAGATCGACCGATTCCGGCGGCACGTCGCACAGGTACCCGCCGGGGCGACTCAGGATGTGGACGCCTGCCGGGTCCAGCGTTCGCCGCAGCCGTGCGACGTACGCGTACAGCGAGGCCTTCGGATCGCCGGGAAGCTGCTCGCCCCAGACCCGGTCGACCAGGACGTCCCAGGGCACGATGTGCCCCGGCGCGATGGTCAGGGCCGCCAGCACCAGACACGATTTCGCCGAGCCGATGTCCAGCCGGTCCTGGTCGCCCCACGCCTCGACCGGACCGAGCAAGCGAATTCTCATAAGGGACTCAAGGATATTGCAAGGTCGGATCGATACCGTCCTTTCGGCTGATGACGGGGCGTGACGGGCGCGCCGACGAGGAATGGGGACGGCATGCAGATCGCGCTGAGTCGGGTCGCGGCGGTGGCGGCTGTGACGGCGTTGGGCGTCGGCGGGTGTTCGGGGAGCGGCTCGACCGGGTCCGGTTCTGGGTCTTCGGGACTGAACGGGGGTTCGAAGGCCACAGGGAAGACCGGGGACGCCGGCGCGCCGGCAGGTGCCTCGCTGAGCGGCAAGGTGCCCTCCGGGTTCGCCAACGCCACAACGTGGAGCACGCAGGTCGCCTGGGGCGACCGCGGTGTCGGGAAGGCGGCCTTGGACCTGCACGGCCACGGCGTCTCGAACTGGGTGGTCGCCGAGCAGCAGGGCAGCTTCGGCGTGGTGCGGACGGTCGGGACGTCGGTCGTCGTCCCGTCGTTCGCCTCCGGCGGCGCGGCCGGACCGGTGGCGGCGACGCTGAAGTTCCTGGACGCCAAGACCGGCAAGCCGATCGCGGAGAAGAAGCTGCCGTCCGGGACGTTCCTCGGGCTCGACGCCGACGTCGTAGCGGGCAAGCCGGTGGCGGTCGTCCGGTACCTCCCGGCGCAGGACGACGCGTCCCCGGTCGTCGTGGTCTTCGACGCCTCCGGCGCGCAGGTGTGGTCCACCGAGGGCAAGCAGGTCGCCGGGACCTCGCCGTGGTCCGGGGGCTTGCAGGACGGCGAGAACGGCGAAGGCCTGCTCGTGGGCGGCTACGCGCTGCGCCTGAACATCGGCAAGGACACCTCCGACCACACCGACGCCACCTACGACGTCGTCGACACCACCGGCAAGAGCGTGCTGCACGTCCCGCTGTACGCCGACAAGTGGGACATGAACAGCGTGAACATCGTCCAGGGCTACGCCGTGGTCTCCTACGACGACAGCCTCTCCCTGCCGGACACCTCCACCGCCAAGGAGCACTTCACGGTCTACGACCTGTCGGCCGCCGGCAAGAAGGTCGCCGAGGTCGCGGAGAAGGACTCCGGCGGCGTCTCCAACGCCGTCGCCCTGGCCGCGTCCGGGGGCAAGATCCTGCTGACCTGGCTCGGCTCGGGCACCGGCGCCATGCCCCCGACCCTGATGACCGTCCTGGACACCGCCACCGGCCAAGCCACCCCGCCGGCGCCCCTGCCCGGCGCCGTCACCGACTTCGGCACCCTGATCGACCCGGCGACGAAGAACGTCCTGTTCTTCGACAGGGCCGACCCCCCGACCGACAGCAGCGCGATGGTGAGCCTGTCCCAGGGCACCGTCCTGTGGACCCAGCACGACCAGCACAGCAGCCTGATTCCGCTGTCGATGCACAACGGCGTCGTGTACGGGATCGAGGCGGCCGAACTGGGCAGCTCGGACGGCAACCAGCTCGCGGTGAAGGAGGCGGACGGGAGCCCCGTCGACACGGACTACGAGCTCTCGCCCCTGGACTTCACCGCCGATGGCGCGCCGCTGTTCGCCGAGGCCAGCGACGGCAGCGAGAGCGACAGCGGGAGCAGCGACAGCAGCGGGAGCGGAACGTATACGGTCACTGTGGGGGTCGGGCACGGCGCCTGACACCGCGAAACGAGCCGTGGCCTGAGACTCCCACCGGGAGTCTCAGGCCACAGATTTGCTAGTGCCTCAGTACTTTACGAAGCGACGCCCAGCAGCCACGGGTTGCCCTTGGCGGTGATGTTGATGCCGGAGCCGGAGGCGAGCCACAGGTAGCCGTCGCCGCCCTTCCACGCGGCCTGGAAGCTGCCGTCGGCCTTGGTCACGAGCTCGGGGTTGTTCGCCACACCGAGCAGGAACGGGTTCCCCTTCGCCGTGATGTTCGCACCCGAACCGGTGGCCAGCCACAGGTATCCGTCGCCGCCCTTCCAAGCGGTCTCGAAGCCGCCGCTGGGCAGTGCTGCGATGGACGGGCTGGTGTCGCCGGAGACGCCGAGCAGGAACGGGTTGCCCTTCGCGGTGATCGTGGCGCCGGTTCCGGAGGCGAGCCACAGGTATCCGTCGCCGCCCTTCCACGCGGTCTCGAAGCTGCCGTCGGGCATCGTCACCAGCGCCGGATTGTTGACCACGCCGAGCAGGAACGGGTTCCCCTTGGCGGTGATGTTGACGCCGGAGCCGGAGGCGAGCCACAGGTAGCCGTCCCCGCCCTTCCACGCGGCCTGGAAGCCGCCGTTGGGGAGCGCCGCCAGAGCCGGGCTGGTCGTGCCGGAGACGCCGAGCAGGAACGGATTGCCCTTGGCGGTGATGTTCGTCCCCGAGCCGGTGGCCAGCCACAGGTAGCCGTCCTGACCCTTCCACGCCACTTCCCAGCCGCCGTTGGGCAGCGCGACGATCGACGGGCTGGTGCCGGGTGCGACCCCGAGCAGGAACGGGTTGCCCTTGGCGGTGATCGCGGTGCCGGTTCCGGTGGCCAGCCACAGGTAGCCGTCGCTGCCCTGCCAGGCGGAGACCCACGAGCCGTCGGACAGGGTCGCCATCGAAGGAGTCGTGTTCGCCGCGACGCCGAGCAGCCACGGGTTGCCCTTGGAGGAGATCGCCGCGCCGTTGCCGTTGGCCAGCCACAGGTAGCCGTCAGTCCCCTTCCACGCGGTCGTGTATCCGCCGTTGGAGGCGGCGGTCAGGCCGGAGGAGCCGCTGTGCGGGGTGCTGGACGGCGGCGGGGGCGGGGTGGTGCCGCCGACCGGGCTGGAGAAGCCCATGACCTTGACGTCCGCGTAGCCGCCGGTCCAGTTGCCGTTGCCGTCGTAGACCTTGTCGCTCCAGACGACCTGGCTCCCGGGCGCCGACTTCCAGTTGTTGCCGCTGCCGACCAGGCTGCTCTCGTTGCCGCCGACCTCGGTGAAGGTGCCGTCGCTGTTGACCGCGGTGACGATCGCGACGTGGCCGTAACCGCCCTTGATGGAGCTGTCGAAGTAGACCGCGTCACCGACGTGCGGGGTCGAGGACCATGTGCCGTGGCTCTGTCCGTAGTCGTAGAAGCTGCTGGCCAGGTCGTTCAGGGTGCCGTCGACGGTGACGCCGGCCTCGTTCCACACCCAGCCCGCGAAGTCGGCGCACCACGCTTGGGACTGGCCGGAGTTGCTGCCGGGCGAGGCGCAGCTGTTGTGCTGGTTGGTCGGTCCGTTGGGCGCGGAGTACCCCAGATAGCGGGACCCGAGCCCGCACGGGCCGGTCGACCCGTTGCCGATCTGCCCGTCGGCGACGGCGGCGATCGTGGCGCCGACCGTCGTGGCCGAGGCCGACCCGGCGGTCAGTACCGAGGCCATGGGCGCCAGCAGCGTCGCGGCCAGCAGGCTGATGGCAAAGTTCTTACGGTTTGTGCGCATGATGGAGCTCCTCAATGATGTGGTGTGTGGTGGATCAGAAACCTGCGATGGCGCAGCCTCACCGGCCGAGCGCTGACAGGACTGCCGGGTCGTCGGTCGCCGGAGTGCCGGCGCCGAGGTCATCGGTTTCGAGGAGGGTCACGGTCGAGCCCTGCAGGACCAGGTAGACGCGGTCGACCTGGTGGCCGGCGGCGCTCATCGGGGTCGCGACGCCGGTCCACTTGGCGGACCAGGCGTGGCCGTCGGCGTCCGAGGCGGTCACGGCCACGGTCGCGTCCTGCGGGACCCGCGCGGCCGAGCGGCCTTGCTGGGCGCGCAGTTGGTCCTGGCAGGACCCCATCTGCTTCAGGCCGTTGTCGTACGCCGTGGTCGCGGCGGCGGCGTCGGCGTACCGGAACGTCTGCATGCGGGCCGTCGCGGTCCGATGCGTGGCGCGGAACCCCTGCTCCTCGATCTGGGCCGCCTTGTTCAGGCCGTAGCAAATGGACTCGTTGCTCGTGAGGTCCCACGAGACGGGGTGTGTGGCCTCGGATTGCTGCCAGCCGTAGGCTCCGCCGGGGTCGGCGAGCCAGGCCGGAGCGGCGTTCGAAGGCGGACTGCCGATCGGGGCTGGAGGCGGTGTCGTCGGATGGGTTGGCGGCTTGGGTTGGGTCGCAGGGGACGTACTGGGTCGGGCCGATGTGCTCGGCGGGGTTGTCGGGATGGAGGTGGCTTGCGAGGAAGTGCCCGAGGTAGTGGGCACCGTGGAGGTGGTCGATGCGGTGGGCGTCGAACCCGCCGTGGTCAGGGCGCCGTCGACGCTGCTGGTCGAGGGCGAAGTGGTGGAGGGCGAAGCGGCGGAAGACGAACCGGCCGCCGCCGCAGAGCTCTGCGACGCATGCCCGCCGCACCCGGCAGCGGCCAATCCGAGGCCGACAGCCAGAGCCGTGGCCAGGACGAGCGGGCGAACCGTTTTGGTGATCTCGTTCATGAGGCTTCCTGGAGGTGAGGCGGAGCATTCGGTTGCTGCGCGGGGACCGGCTACCAGCGGCTGTCTCGCAGCATGCTGAGCACGCCGATCGACCAGTCGGACAAAGACGGAGCGGTCGCGATCGCCCGCCGGCACAGGGACGTGGCGGCTTCCTCCGCCGACGTGGCGTCGGTGCGCACGAAGACCCCCAGGTCGACGGCTTCGGGGCGGGGACCGTGGCGGGCCCGGACGTGTTCCAGACGGTCGTCGGGCACCGCGACCGACCACAGGATGTCGACGACCGCTTCGGGACTGACCGGCGGCGGGACCGTCGCCGGAGCCGTCAGGCGGACGAGGACTAATTCCATGTCAGCCGCCGCACATGGAGCACGGGACGGATCCGGCGACGGTCGAGACCGCCGCGGACCGCGCGGCGCCGGCACTGGCAGCCGAACCGGCGCCGGCACCGTGGCCGAGCGTCGTGGCCGAACCGGCGGCCAAGGCGACCGCGCTCAGGAACAGCGCCGAGAACGCGATGGTGGCTCGGCTGCGGACAGTGACGTAAGCGGTTTCAGACATGGCGGTATCCCCGTTCGGCGGGCAGGAAGTGGATTTCGTCGACGTCCGGTGATCTGTTCCGGAGGTCCGCCGCCCGGTCGAACCGGGCTGGCAAGGAGTACTTTTCCAGGCTCTGACCTGCGGAAGAAGGGGTTCCGAGTGTCACCAAACTGTCTGGCACCTTGGTGCCAGAGCACCCGCAGATCAGCTGTGCGCCGGAGCGTGGGGCGGGTGTACGAGTTTGTATCGGATGCGGGCCACCGGCCGTCCGGACGCACACAATGAGGTCGAACGGCTCTCGTACGCGTGACCGAAGTACTGGGTTTCTTGCACGACCGGGGGATGGGATGTTGGCGGGAACGAAAGTGGAAGTGGCCACGCTGCTCGGGCTCGGTCTGGCCGAGCCGTTGGCCAGGCTGTGGGTGGCCATGACCGCCATGCCAGGCGCCGGCGCAGCCGATCTGGCCGTGGAACTGGGAATGGGCGAATCGCAGCTCCGGGAGCACCTGGACGCGCTGGCGGACCGCGCTCTGGTCCGGGTCTCGCAGCAGACCCCGGGGCTGCTCGTGCCGATCACCGCTGAGGCGGCGCTGGCCCAGCTGCTGCGGCAGCAGGAGGAGGAACTGGCCGAACAGCAGCGCCGGTTCCAGGAGCAGCGGGATCAGATCACGAAGACGGTGATGGCGCGCCTGGACGCCGGCGACGGCGTCACAGACCCCTTACACCGGGTCGAGCAGGTGGTCGGCGCGGACGCCATCCACTCGAGGTTCGAACAGCTCGCCTACTCGACGCTCCAGTCCATCGACTCCTTGCTGCCGGCGACCGGCCTGTCGGAGCAGATGCTCGCCGACGCCTGGCCGCTGGACGCCGAAGTGCTGCGCCGCGGCGTCAAGGTGCGCACGATGTACCTGGAAGCCGTGCGCAACGACCAGCTCCTGCTCACGTACGCACGGAACTTCCAGGCCGCGGGAGCTGAGATCCGCACGAGCCCGACCCTGCCGCAGCGTCTGTGCATCTCCGACCGCCGCGTCGCGATCGTCCCGCTGAAGCCCGGCGTCCGGGGCTACGGCGTGGCGGTCATCAGCGCGCCGGGCGTCATCGCGTCCTTGCTGGAGCTGTTCGAGGCGGTCTGGCACCACGCCGCGCCCCTGGACGTCGGCAATCCCATCGACACCTCGACAGGGCTGTCCGACACCGAACGCAGCCTGCTGACATTGCTGGCCGGCGGTGCGACGGATGAGACGGCGGCCAAGAAGCTCGGCGTCTCGCTGCGCACGGTGCGCCGCATCATGGCCGAGCTGATGCAGCGCCTGAACGCCTCCAGCCGGTTCGAGGCCGGCATCAAGGCGGCGAAGAAGGGCTGGCTGTGACGCGGGCGATGCGGGCGATGCGGGGGAGCTGACAACGAGCTGCGGCCTGAGACTCCGGAGGGGAGTCTCAGGCCGCGAATGTGCTTGGGCTTCTAGGTGCCTTACGCGACGCCGAGCAGGAACGGGTTGCCCTTGGCGGAGATGTTGATTCCGGAGCCGGAGGCGAGCCACAGGTAGCCGTCGCCGCCCTTCCACGCCGCTTCGAAGCTGCCGTCAGACTTGGTCACGAGCTCGGGGTTGTTCGCCACGCCGAGCAGGAACGGGTTGCCCTTGGCCGTGATGTTCGCACCGTTGCCGGTGGCCAGCCACAAGTAGCCGTCGTTACCCTTCCACGCCGTCTCGAAGCCGCCGCTGGGCAGGGCCGCGATCGACGGGCTGGTGTCGCCGGAGACGCCGAGCAGGAACGGGTTGCCCTTGGCGGTGATCGTGGCGCCGGAGCCGGAGGCGAGCCACAGGTACCCGTCGCCGCCCTTCCAAGCCGCCTCGAAGCTGCCGTCGGGCATGGTCACCAGCGCCGGGTTGTTGACGACGCCGAGCAGGAACGGGTTGCCCTTAGCCGTGATGGTGATACCGGAGCCGGAAGCGAGCCACAGGTAGCCGTCCCCGCCCTTCCACGCCGCTTCGAACCCGCCGTTGGGCAGAGCCGCCAGAGACGGGCTGGTGGTGCCGGACACGCCGAGCAGGAACGGGTTGCCCTTGGCGGAGATGTTGATGCCGGAGCCGGTGGCCAGCCACAGGTAGCCGTCCTGACCCTTCCACGCGATCTCCCAGCCGCCGTTGGGCAGCGCGACGATCGACGGGCTGGTGCCGGCGGCGACGCCGAGCAGGAACGGGTTGCCCTTGGCCGAGATGTTCGCTCCGGAGCCGGTGGCCAGCCACAGGTAGCCGTCACTGCCCTGCCACGCCGAGATCCATGAACCGTCGGACAGCGTCGCCATCGACGGAGTCGTGTTCGCCGCGACGCCGAGCAGGAACGGGTTGCCCTTGGCCGAGATGCCCGCGCCGCTGCCGTTGGCCACCCACTGGTAGCCGTCAGTCCCCTTCCAAGCGGTGTTGAACCCGCCGTTGGAGGCGACGGCCAGTCCCGAGGCGCTGCTGTGCGGAGCGCTCGGCGGTGGGGCGCTGGAGGACACCTGGACGTCGAAGTAGTCGGCGTCGATGGGGATGTCCACGCCGCCCCAGGTCTCGTCGTGGCCCTGGGTGTACTGGTGGATGCGCTGGTGGTTGGCCCAGTCGGCGCTGGGGATGCCGGGGTCGGAGACGGTGCTGCTGCCGCTGCCGGGGATGCTGGCGAAGTCCAGGACGTCCGGCATGGTGGTGGAGCTGTAGTTGTTGATCAGGTCCGACACCGTGCTCCCCATGCTGCCGTAGACGCCGGACAGGTAGCCGTGGGCGTGCAGCTCGGCGGACCAGGCGGCTTCGAAGCCGACCACCAGCGAGGAGTAGGAGCCGCCGGTGGTGTAGGCCTCCATGTCGTAGGTGATCTCGGTGCCGGCCGGGAAGCCGAGGGAGACGGCGTCGTTGATGGCGTCGTCCGCGGCGGCGGTGCCCTCGCTCGCGGAGTTGATGGCCGCGCACCCGCAGCCGTTGCCAGGGCCCTGCAGGCCGACGTAGATCGGCAGGAAGCGCCAGCCGGCCGCCGCCTCGTCGGAGACCCAGGTGGAGGTGAGGTTCGGCTGCGCGCAGCCCCGGTTCGCCCCGCCGATGTAGATGCCGACGGCGGAGTAGGGCGAGGAACTCTTCCACGCGCTCATCGCCGACGAGCTCGGCGCGGCGCAGGCGTCGAAGCCTTGGCCGGTGAAGTTGGTGCTGCTGGCCGCGACGGCGGCGGTAGCCAGTGAGTGTGCGGACTGCGTGGACGTGCTCGCCTGACCTGCCTTGCTCGTCGGCGCGGTGGACGTCGGCGCGGTCACCGTGCCCGGCGTCGGTATGTGCGCCGTGGCGGACGGTGCCGGGAGCGCGGCGCTGGTCAGGATGGACTGGGCCAGCGCGCGGTCGGTGTTGTAGGTGGCGCTGACCTTGAAGCCGTCGCCGGTCGTGTCGAGCTCGCGGGTGGCGGAGTTGTCGGTGGTCATGGCCGCTGCCGTGGAGGCGGCGGCGGGCTGGATCAGCAGGGTCTCGGTCCGTCCGAAGACCTTGCTGGGGCAGTCCTGCTGCGCACCCGGCTGGCCGAGGTAGACGGCGTGCTCATCGAAGCGGACACAGGTGGTCGGCGCCTTCGCCAGGTCGATGACCGGCCAGCTTGCCGGGACGGTGAACTGGTGGCCCAGATAGCTGACGCTCTGCGTGGCGGCCTGCGGCGCGGCGGCATGGGGCGTCGCCGCCATGGCGGACGCACTGCCGATCGCGCTGGCGAAGAAGGCCGCGCCGAGGGCGACCAGAGTCGCCGTGCGCTGATGTCGTCGGATCACGGTAGGTGCTCCTCGTGCTCGAAAAGGATGGGGGCTCAAAGGGGAGGCCTGACGCTGCGCGCGAACGGCTTCGGGCATGGCGGCATCCCCTGTCGGTACCGGTGTGGTGGTCCTCGGACCGGTGATCCCGATCCGGTGCCCGGCGTCGCGCCGGGCTGGCAAGAAGGACTCTGCCAGGCCCTGACCTGCGGCGGAAGGAAGATCCAGGGGCACCAACGTGCCTGGCATCTTGGTGCCAGCGGCGGCGCAGGTCTGGGGTGTCGGGCCGGTCGGAGCGGCGGAGGATGGGAGATCATTGGCGGTGAGTCGCCGATTTCTCGACCAGGCGTCTGCACCAGAAGGAGTCGCCGTGCACCAGCCACTGTCCGACCTCGGAGTCGATCTTCCGATCATCGCGGCGCCGATGGCCGGCGGGCCGAGTACGCCGGCGCTCGTCGTGGCGGCTGCTCGTGCGGGCGGTCTGGGGTTCCTGGCGGGCGGCTACAAGACCGCCGAAGCTCTGGCCGGACAGATCCGCGACGTCGGTGCGGAGGGCGTGGCGTTCGGCGTCAACGTCTTCGTCCCGAACCCGGTGCCGGTATCAGAGCAGGCATACCGGCGCTACGCCCGCGAGGTGCAGGTCGAGGCCGACCGCTATGAACTCACGCTGCCGGAGCAGCTGGTCGAGGATGACGACCACTGGTCGGACAAGATCGACCTGCTGATCTCCTCACCGGTGCCGTGGGTGTCTTTCACGTTCGGAATCCCGGAGCGTGGCGTCATCGACGCGCTGCGCCGGGCCGGAAGCGTCGTCTTTCAATCCGTCACCACGGCAGATGAAGCACGTCAGGCGGCCGCAGTCGGCGTCGACGCGCTGATCGTGCAGGCATCGGCCGGGGGCGGTCACTCCGCGACGCTCACGCCAGCGGAGCTGCCAGCCAGCACTGTTTCGCTGCCGGACCTGATTGCCCAAGTCGGCTGCGCCGTCGACCTCCCCCTCATCGCCACCGGCGGAATCGCCACCGCCGCCGACGTTGCCGCGTCGCTGGACGCCGGAGCGGTAGCCGCAATGGTCGGCACTGTCCTGCTGCGGACGAACGAGAGCGGAGCATCCGCCCCGCACAAGGCGGCGCTCGCCGACCCGGCTTTCGACACCACCGTCATCACCCGCGCCTTCACCGGCCGCCCGGCACGCGCCCTGCGCAACCATTTCACCGACCGCTACGACCCCCTCGCCCCGGCCGGCTACCCCGCCCTGCACCACCTCACAAGCCCGCTCCGCAAAGCTGCCACCGCAGCCGCCGACACCCGCCTGATCCACCTGTGGGCCGGGACCGGCTACCGCAGCGCCGAGGTCGAGCCGGCCGCTGACGCCTTCGCGCGACTCGCGGGTCAGTCCTCAGCATGAGGGCCTTCCGGCTGTCAGTGTGCGAATTCAGACGCCGCACACCGAGCCGGAAGGCCCTCACCGGTTCAGATCACTGAACGATGGACCACACGAAGGTGGCCGTGCCGGTCACCCCCGCTCCGTCCTTGGCGGTGACGGTCACGGTGTAGGTCCCGAGCGTGTTGCCCGATCCGGAGAAGGTGCCGTTGCCGCTGATGCTGATGCCTGGCGGCAGTCCGCTGGCGGTGTAGGTGAGTGTCTGCGAGGCGTTGGAGTCGACACCCTGCATCTGGAAGGAGACGCCGGTGCCCTTCGGGCTGCTGTACCCGAACGGGTTGGCCACGCCGACGGTTTCCGAGCCGGGCACACCGGAATTCGGTGTGACGTTGGCGCTGACCGCAGTGTTCGCGGTCGATATCCCCGCGTAGGAGGAGCCTGCGGCGACCTGACCGGTGAGCGTGTTGGCCAGTGACGTCGACCCGGTCAGCGGCAGGTTGTTGGAGGCGTCACCGACGCGGATCGCGTAGCTACCGGCTTGTGCCTCCCACTGGTTGTCGGTGGGCGACCAGGCTGCCAGGTTGTGGATGGTCAGCGGGAAGGAAACCTGTGCGCTCTGCCCCGGGTTGAGCATGACGCGCTGGAATCCGGCCAGCTGGTTGGGCGGGTCTTGGCTGGCTGCCGGGTCGCCGACGTACATCTGCGCCACCTCGGCACCGGCGACCGATCCGGTGTTGGTCACCGTTGCGGTCACAGTTGCCTGGCCGTTGGAGTTGAACCCGCCGACTGCCAAGTTGGAGAAGGAGAACTTGGTGTAGGACAGGCCGTATCCGAAGGGGAACGCCGGGGTGATGTTCTGCGACTGGTACCAGCGGTACCCGATCTTCACGCCCTCGCTGTAGATCGGCCCGGTCGGGGTGCCCGGCCACTGCGCGGTGGTCTGCGCCGGGACCTGGCTCAGCGACGCCGGGAACGTCACCGGCAGCTTGCCGGACGGGTTCGCCGTGCCGAAGATCAGCGCGGCCACCGCCGCGCCGGTCTCGCCGCCGCCGTACCAGTTCTCGAACACGCCGGCCACGTTGTTCAGCCACGGCATGACCACCGGCGAGCCGCTGTTGATCACCACGATGGTGTTCGGGTTCGCCGCGGCCACATTGTTGATCATCGTCTCGTCGGTCGCGGAGAGGTTGAGGGTCTGCAGGTCGCTTTCCTCGCCCTCGGGCGCGTTGACGTAGATGACCGCGTAGGTGGCTGCCTTCGCCGCCGCGACGGCCTGCGGGATGTTCGCCGTGCCGTTGTCGTTGCCCTGGGTGTAGGTGACCTTCATGTTGGGCCCGACCGCGTTCTGGATGCCGGTGATCGGCCAGATCGTGTTCGCGCTCGTGACGGTTCCGCTGCCGCCGCCGGCGATCTCGACGCCGGCGCCGCCGTCGGTGCCGATCACGGCGATGGACTTCGCGGTGGTCGGGTTCGGGTTCAGCGGGAGCAGGCCGTTGTTCTTCAGCAGGACCGTGCCCTCTTCACCGAGCTGCAGCGCGGTCTGCTGGTGCGCCGCGGAGGTGACGGTGTTCGCCAACGAGCCGCTGGCCGGGTTGTCGAACAGGCCGAAGGCGAACATCTGGGTCAGGATCCTGCTGACGGCCGCGTTCACCCCGTACTGGCTCAGCGTGCCGTTGCTGACGGCGTTGGCCAGGTCGGTCGGGATCGAGCCGGGGAACGGCATCCCGATGTCCATGCCGCCCACCACCGAGGCGACGTTGTTGTAGTCCCCGCCCCAGTCGGAGGTGATGTAGCCGCCGAAGTTCGCGGCGTCGTCCAGGCCCTTGATCTGCATGTACGAGTTCTGACACGAGGCGTTGCCGTTGACGACCGCGTAGGAGCACATGAACGACGCCGGCGCGGACTGCGCGATGGTGGACTCGAACGGAGCCAGGTACAGCTCCTGCAGCGCCTGGTTGCTGACCGTCTCGTTGTTGCCGCCGTTCGGGTACGTCTCCTGGTCGTAGGCCGCGACGTGCTTGACCATCGCCTGGACGCCCTGGCTCTGCAGACCCTTCACCTGCGAGGAGGTGATCTGTCCGGCCAGGAACGGGTCCTCGCCGTAGGTCTCATAGGTCCGTCCCCAGCGCGGGTCGCGCACCAGGTTCGTTGTCGGGCCGAGCGAGACGTTCACGCCCTTGCCCGCGAACTCGGCACCCATCGCGGTGCCCTCCTGCTGGATCAGCGCCGGGTCCCAGGTGGCCGCCGCGGATTCGCCGTCGGGGTAGGCGGTGACGCCGCCGGTCCCGTCGCCGACGCCGGTCGGGCCGTCCTGCATGTTCATCGGCTTGATGCAGAGGTTGGGGATGCCGGCGACCTGGCCGATGTAGGAGGAGCCGCCGTCGCCGGAGAGCAGCGTGAACTCCTCGGACTGGTTCATGGTATTGAGGACCTGCTGCACTCGCGAGGCGACCGAGGCGGTGGAGTTCACCCACGGGCACACGCCGTTGCCGCCGGTGCCGTTGCCGCCTGACAGCGGGGGCACGTCGGTCAGACCGTAGACGTCGAACTCGAGGATCGAGTCGCCCCACTGGGTCGCGCGCTTCGTGGCGTTCACCCGGATGTAGCGGGCGGTCGCCGAGAACGTGAACGACTCGCTGCCGCCGGTGGCGGTCGTGGTGGAGTAGACCGTGTTCCAGGTCGCGTTGTCGGTCGAGGTCTGGATCTGGAACGCCGAGGCGTACGCGGCCTCCCAGGACAGTGCGGCGGCGCAGATCGAGGTCTGGGCGCCGAGGTCGACCTCGAGCCACTGCGGGTCGCTGTACGCGCTCTCCCAGCGGCTGCCGGGGTTGCCGTCGGTGGCCGCGGGAGCCAGGTTGCCGGTGGCGGAGTACGTTGAGGAAGCCGTGGTCGGCTGGGCCAGGGCGAGGTCCTGGTAGCCGCAGTACTTGCCGCCGCCACCGCCGCCTCCACCTCCTCCGCCGCCGCCGCTCGAGCCCTGAGCGAAGGACAGGAAGTGCATGTTCCAGCCCGCCGCGTCCTGGGCGACGGTGAGCGTCTGCGCGCCGGCCGCGAGCGTGACGCTCGCGGTGACCGTGGACCAGGTCTGATACCCGCCGGTGGCCGGAACGGCGACCGCGCCGCTCAGGTTGGCGCCGGTGGAGTCGGCGACGTGCAGCGCGTCGGCGATGGCCGCCGGCGCTGCGACTCGGAAGCTGACCGTGTAGATGCCGCTGGTCGCGACCTGGACCGTGTAATGGAACCACTGTCCGGCGTTGGTCCAGCCCATGTCGTAGGCGCCGCCGGGAGGAGTGGTGTCCTGGGTGTCCGCGGTGTTCTCCAGGTTGACGCCGTCGGTGCGGTAGCCGTTCGCCGAGCCGTTGGTGCCGGTCACGTTGTAGGCGACGCCTGCTCCGCCGGTGTCGTAGTTGGCGATCTGAACCGTGCCGGGAACCGGCGCCGGCGTCCCGCCGAACGGCTTGTCAGTGCCGCCTCCACCGCCGCCACCACTCGAGGTGAGGGTGAAGGCCATGTTGTGGAAGTTCCAGCCGTTCGAGTCCTGCTTCACCGTCAGCGTCTGGGTACCGGCAGGCAGCACCAGGCTCGCCGTGACCGTTGTCCAGGTCTCATAACCACCGGTGTTGGGCACCGCGACCGAACCAGTCAGGTTGGTACCGGAGGCGTTGGCGATGTGCAGCGCATCGGTGAGGCCGTAAGGCGAAGACAGTCGGAAGGCCACGCTGTACGTGCCAGCCGTCGCGACGTTGACCGTGTAGTTGAACCACTGTCCGGCGTTCGTCCAGCCGATGTCGTACGCGCCACCGGCCGGGGTGGTGCCCGAGGTGTCGGCGGTGGTCTCCAGATCGATGCCGTCAGCCCGGTAGCTGTTGGCAGAGCCGTTGCCCGCGACCGTGTTGTAGGCGACGCCCTGGCCGCCGGTGTCGTAGTTCGCAGCCTGGATCAGACCCGGGACAGCCGCGGCCGTCCCGCCGAACGGCGCGCTGGCAGCGGCGTTCGCCGGACTCGGCAACCCCGCCAGCGAGGCGGCGAACAACGCCCCCGCCGCCAGCAGGGTGCGCAAAACCGGCCGTGGCCTGGACGACCGTGGTCGCCCGCGCGCGGGCGTGGACCAGCGCGCAGGTGTGAGGAGCCTCATTGCTGTCCCTTCCATCCCGGATATTCCACAGATGGGCAGCGGCCATCGACCGGTGCGGAATCTGTGTCACGAATCAGGGAGGGCGCCCTCGTTCGAGCTTGAATATTGCGCGTGGGTTAACCACTGTCAATGAAGAACCGGTTCCGGAACCGATCCCGTAACCGCATCCGTTACCGGTTCCGGAGTGATCTCAAGATCCCCGATCTTCTCCGAGCCCTGGCACACAACGGACAGGCGAATCAGTTTCACGACAGAATGACCGCATGAAGCTCGAGCGCGTCGAACTGCGCCGGATCGGCATCCCCCTGGCCACGCCCTTCCGGACCTCGCTGGGCCTTGAGCTGGACCGCGACATCCTGATCCTGCGTGCCGACACCTCCGAGGGACCGGGCTGGGGCGAGTGCGTCGCCATGCCGGAGCCCGGATACTCCGAGGAGTACCTCGACGGCGCCGCGCACGTCATCCAGCGCTTTCTCCTGCCGGCGGTGGCAGCACTCGACGACCTCACGCCGGCCCGCGCGGCTGCCGCGATGGCGGCGTTCCCCGGCAACCCCATGGCCAAGGCGACGGTCGAGATGGCGGTCATGGACGCCTGGCTCCGCGCGCGCCGAAGCTCCTACGCCGACCATCTCGGCGCGGTGCGCTCAACCGTGGAAAGCGGGGTGTCGGTCGGCATCGCCGATACGATCGATCAACTCCTCGCCGAGGTCTCAGGCTACGTGGATCAGGGGTACCGCCGCATCAAGCTGAAGATCGAGCCGGGCTGGGACCTCGAACCGGTCCGAGCGATCCGCGAGCGCTTCCCCGACATCGCGCTCCAAGCCGACGCCAACGCCGCCTACACCTTCGCCGATGCCCGCCACCTGGCCGCCCTGGACGCGTTCGACCTGGTGATGCTCGAGCAGCCGCTGGGCACCGCGGACGTGCGCGACCACGCCGCGCTGGCGCGCATGCTACGCACCCCGATCTGCCTGGACGAGTCCATCACGTCCGCGCGCAGCGCCGCCGACGCCATCGCGCTGGGCGCGTGCGCGATCGTCAACATCAAGGCGGGCCGGGTCGGCGGCTACCTGGAAGCGCGGCGGATCCACGACGTCTGCGCCGCGCACAGCGTGCCGGTGTGGTGCGGCGGGATGCTGGAAACCGGGCTCGGGCAGGCTGCCAACCTGGCGCTCGCGGCGTTGCCGGGCTTCACGATGCCCGCCGACATCGCGCCGTCCGCGCGCTACTTCGCCACCGACGTCACGGCGCCGATCACGATGAGCGAGGGCCGGATCGCGGTTCCGGACGGACCGGGTCTGGGGCTGGACCCGATCCCGGAGATCCTCGAGGGCTACACGACCGACGTCGTCACCATCACCCGGTTCGGCTGATCTCAGTACCCTGCGGCGCGGTCCTTCTCCTGTGCCTTCAAGCAGCGCGCGACGGTGTCAGCGGCCTCCAGCATCAGCCGCCGGAGCGCCGGCACCGGCTGCCGGTCGGCCAGCCAGGCATCGGTGGCGTCCAGGGTGGCTTGTTCGACCACGAACGACGGATACAGGCCGCTGGCGATCTGAGCGGCGATCTCGTGGGTGCGGGACTCCCATGTGCCCTCAACAGCCGTGAAGTACTTCGCCGCGTACGGCTTGAGCAGTTCCTCGCGCTTGTCGGCGGGGACCGCTTGGAAGCCGGCGATCACGGAAGCGACGGTGCGGTTGGCCAGGGTGTCGCTGTCGACCACCGATGCCCACGCCTCAGCCTTGGCTGCGGCGGTCGGACGGGCCGCACGTGCTTGGAGGGCGTACCGCTCGCCGGTGGCGGTCTTGTCGCGCGCCAGCTCCGCCTCGATCTGCGGCACGTCTGCCTTGCCGCCGACGACCAGGGCTGTCAGCAGCGTCCAGCGCAGCTCGGTGTCGATGCTCAGACCTTCGAGCACGATCGAGCCGTCCAGTAAGCCTGCGATAGAGGACAACTGGTCGTCAGTGGTCGCATTCTCTGCGAGGGAGCGGGCCCAGGCGAGTTGGAAATCCGAGCCGGGCTCGACGGCGTTCAGGTGTTCCCAGCAGGCGTCGGCGAGCAGCGCCTGGCCGGTGGGGCGCCACGCCGGGTCGGCGAACAGCTCGACGGAGGACTTGGCCTGTCGCTGGAGCAGCTGGGAGACGCCGATGTCGGATTCCCGGCCGATGCCGCGCAGGACCAGGGTGAGGTAGTCGCGCGCGGCGAGTTCGGCGTTGCGCAGCATGTCCCAGGCGGCGCTCCAGCACAGGGTGCGTGGCAGGGACTCGGCGAAGTCACCGACGTGGTCGACCAGGGTCGCCATCGAGTGCTCGTCGAGGCGGATCTTGGCGTAGGTGAGGTCGTCGTCGTTGAGCAGGACCAGCGCGGGGCGGGCTTTGCCGATCAGGTCGGCGACCTCGGTGGAGGCGCCGGTGACGTCGAGTTCGACCCGGTCGGTGCGGACCAGGGCGCCGTCGACCATGTTGTACAGACCGATCGCCAAACGGTGCGGGCGCAGCGTCGGGAACTGCTCGGAGAAGCCCTCCTGCTCTACGGCGAAGGAGGTGAATCGTCCAGCGTCGTCGACCTCGTAGACGGGTCGCAGCGTGTTCGGCCCGGCGGTTTCCAGCCAGAGCTTCGACCATTCCTTCAGGTCGCGCCCGGAGGTCTCCTCCAGCGCGCTCAGCAGGTCCGCCAACGTGGTGTTGCCCCAGGCATGGCGCGTGAAGTAACGACGTACGCCCTCGAAGAAGTGGTCGTCGCCGACCCAAGCGGCTAACTGCTTCAGGACCGAGGCGCCCTTGGCGTAGGTGATGCCATCGAGGTTGACCATCACGTCTTCGAGGTCGCGGATTTCGGCGACGATCGGGTGCGTGCTGGGTAACTGGTCCTGGCGGTAGCCCCAGGACTTGTCACGGTTGGCGAAGGTGGTCCAGGCGTCCTTGAAGCGGGTCGCGGCGACCTGTGCGTAGAAGGAGGTGAAGGTCGCGAAGGACTCGTTGAGCCACAGGTCGTTCCACCACTGCATGGTGACCAGGTCGCCGAACCACATGTGCGCCATCTCGTGCAGGATGACGTAGCCGCGCTGCTCGTAGGCGGCGTCGGTGACCTTCGACCGGAAGATCATCTCTTCGCGGAAGGTGACGCAGCCGGCGTTCTCCATCGCGCCGAAATTGAACTCCGGCACGAACAGCTGGTCGTACTTCGCGAAGGGGTAGTCGCGGTCGAACTTCTCGGTGTAGAAGTCGAAGCCCTGCTTGGTGATCTCGAAGATCTCCTCGGGGCGCAGGTACTCGGCCAGCGACGCACGGACCCCCACCGCCAGCGGGATCTTCTGCCCGCGCTTGGTCGTGTGCTCCGACCGCGCGACGTGGTACTTCCCGCCCACCAGGGCGGTGATATACGAGGAGATCCGGGGCGTCGGCTCGAAAGCCCACACGGCCGTGCCGTCGCCGCGCGACTCCGGCGCCGGCGTGGGGGAGTTCGAGAAGAGCAGCCAGGACTCCGGCGCCTGAATGGTGAAGGCGAAGGTCGCCTTCAGATCCGGCTGCTCGAACACCGGGAACGCCCGGCGCGATTCCGGCGCCCCGAACTGCGTGTACAGATACGCCTCGCCGTCGACCGGGTCGATCATCCGGTGCAGACCCTCGCCGGTGTTCATGTAGGCGCAGTCGGCGACCACCCGCAGCTCGTTGTGCTCCCGCAGCTCCGTCAGCGCGATCCGGCTGTCCTGGAACGCCTCGGCGGGATCCACCTCCCGGCCGTTGAGCGTGATCGCGCGGACGTTCGGGGCGACCAGGTCGATGAAGGTCGACGCACCCGGGGTCCGCGCGGTGAACAGGACCACCGTCTCCGACTGATAGGTCGCCGCCTGCGGGTCGGGCGCTCCCGACCAGTCCAGCCGCACGTCGTAGGACTGGACGTCGACCAACGCCGCGCGGTCGCGCGCTTCCTCACGGGCCAAGTTCGTACCGCGCACCACCGCATGGCTCCTCGTCGATCGACATGATGTACCCCCGATCCTGACACGCGGATCGCATGAGCGCTGGTAGTGGCTATCCCGATAGACCGGTGCGTCAGCATGCTGTCGTACCGCGTTCACGGCCGGTGATCAGCGGTCCAGGGACCGGAGCCGCTCCTCGACCTGCTCGGCCGTCGGATGGCCGATATCGCTGAGGATCGCCAGCGACCGGGTCCAGACCTCGCGGGCGGCGGCCTCGGCGTGGTCGGTGAGGTGGACGTCGCCGAGGCGCATCAGCGTCTCGGCGAGCAGGAACCGTTCGCCGACCTCGATGAAGACCGCCTCGGCCGCTTCGTAGCAGGCCACAGCGCCGGCGGTGTCGCCGAGCCGGTGGCGGGCCAGGCCGAGGGTGTCCAGGGCGTCGGCCTGGCCGATGCGGAATCCGGTCTCCCGGAACAACTCGAGCGCTTCGGTGGAGCAGGCGAGCGCCTCCTCGTACCGGCCGAGGTGGACGTGGCTCCAGCCCACCTTGTTGAGGACGGTCGGCAGGAGGACAGTGGTCTCTCCCTTCTCGCGCAGGAGCTTCAGAGCCCGCAGTCCGAAGACCACCGACTCCGCCCAGCGTCCTTGCCTTCCTCGCAGGGTCATGAGATTCGCCATGACCCTCACCTCGGTGGTGGCGTCGTCGGTCTCGCGGTCGAGGTCCAGGGCCGCCTGGAAGTGGGTCTCCGCGGCCTCAGCCTCGTTGAGCCTGTGGCCCAGGACCTGTGCCAGGCACATGTGGGCGGCGACGAGGTTCGGGATGTCGCCGATCCGCCGCAGTGCCGCCAGCGACCCGGTCAGCGTCTCGGTGAGGTCGTGCCACAACCCGGCCCGGTCGAGGTAGGTGACCATCGACCAGGGCAGCTGCCAGGCGTGCGGGTCCGGGACGGCGCCGGCCCGCCGCGCGGCGGCCAGCAGCACCGGGTACTCCGCGTCGTACCAGCGCAGCGCCTCGGCCAGGTCGGCGAAGTCCAGGGGCGCGGAGCCGGCGTGCGGCGGCGCGAGCGCGATCGGCGGCCGGGCCGGCTGGAGCAGGCGTTCGGCGGCGAAGGCGCTGTGCAGGTAGTGGTCGAGGGTGAGCAGCTCGGCGTCGCGGCTGGCGTCCCGGCCGTCCACCGCCTGCCCGAGTTCGCCGGCGAAGACCCGCAGCAGGTCGTGTTGGACGTACCGGCCCGGCGCGTGCTGGTCGAGCAGGTGCAGGCCGGTGAGCTCCTCCAGGGTGGCCAGCGTCGCGGCGCGCGGCCGGGCCGTCAGCGCCGAGCAGACCGACAGGCCCAGATCAGGGCCCGGATGTACGCCCAGCAGCCGGAACAGCCGGGCCGCGGGCCCGCCGAGCTGCCGGTAGGACCAGGAGAAGACGGTCCGGACGCTGGCCGCCCGGTCGCCGGCGTCCAGGGTCCTCAGTGTGGCGCCGGCCTCGCGCAGCTCCTGGACGAACATCTCGATCGGCAGATGCGGGTTCGTGGCGATCCGGGCGGCGGCGATGTTCAGGGCGAGGGGGAGCCGCGCGCAGAGCTCTGCGATCTCCCGGATCGCGTCCGGCTCCTCGGCCGCGTGCCGCCCGCCGAGCCGGCGGGCCAGCAGGTCGAACGCCTCGTCGGCGGGCAGCGTGTCGAGCCGGAGCGGCCGGGCGCCGTCGACGGCGACCAGCCCGGTGAGCCGGTCGCGGCTGGTGACCAGCGTCAGGCACGCCGGATTGCCGGGCAGCAGCTCGCGCACCTGCTCGGCGTCGCGGGCGTTGTCCAGCACGATCAGGAGCCGGCGCTCGGCGGCGAGGCTGCGGTAGCGGCCGACCTGGTCGGCGAACAGGGCCGGCAGCTCCTGCCGGGGCAGCCCGAGGGCTTGGAGGAAGCCGCGGATCGCCTGCTCGGGGGTCACAGGCTCCTGTGAGGGGTCGAAGCCGCGCAGGTTCACATAAAGGCAGCCGTCCGGGTATCGGTAGGCGATCCGGTGGGCCCAGTGCACCGCCAGCGCCGTCTTGCCCACGCCGGCGGTGCCGACGAGCGCGATCAGCGGCTGGTCGCCCTCGCCCGCCGCCGCGAGGAACTCCTCCAGCACCGCCAGGGCGGCGGTGCGTCCGGTGAAGTGGCTGATCTTCGCCGGCAGTTGGCGGGGTATGACGGCGTTGGCGGGGGTGACGGGGTTGGCGGCGTCGGCGGCGCGCGGATCAGGGTTCTGCGGCCGGCGGTGGTCGGCGCCGTGGGCGGAATCCGCGCCGGAGCCTTGGGCTGTGTGGGCTGTGTGGTCGGACTCACCGGACTCACGGGAGTGACCGGACTGACCGGCGTCAGGCGCGCCGATGACGCGACTGGGACCCTGAGTAGCGCCGGCCGGCGTGATCGTCCTGATCAGCGCGGGATCGCCGGCCAGGATCCGCCGGTGCAGGTCCGCCAGCCCGGCCGAGGGCTCGACGCCGAGTTCGGTGACCAGGCCGGTGCGCAGCCGCTGGTAGACGGTGAGCGCTTCGGCTTGCCGTCCGGCGCCGTGCAGCGCGTGCATCAGCTGCCCGTGCATGGCCTCCCGCCAGGGATGCTCCCGCAGCAGCGGCTCGATCTCGCCGATGACCCGGTCGTAGTGTCCGAGTTCGAGTCGGGCCCGGGCCAGCTGCTCGACGGTCTGAAGCCGGGCCTCGTGGATCCGGCCGACGTCCACCGCGTCCCGCGTCGCGGGGAGCGCGTCGGCGAGCGGATCGCCGCGCCAGAGCGCCAACGCCCCGGTCAGGGCGTCAGCCGCCGCCTGCCATCGGCCCGCCACGAGGTCCTCGGATCCCTCGCCGGAGAGCTGCTCGAACTCCCGCAGGTCCAGTTCGCCGGCCTCGACCTCGATCAGGTAGCCGTCGTAGGTTCTGCGGACGCGCGCGGCTTCGTCCACACCGAGCGCGCGCCGCAAGCCGAGCACATGGTTCTGGAGGGCGGCTTTCGACGTCTGCGGCGGACTGCCGCCCCACAACGCCTCGGTCAGCCGGGCTTCGGACACCGGCCGTCCGGCCTCCACCAACAACACGGCCAGCAGACTCCGAACCATCGGCGTCAGCGCCGGGACCTCTTGGCCGCCGCCGGCCCTCACCGGTCCCAGCACCCCGAACTTCATCGAGCCCTTTCGCCGACCAGGGCTGCCGCCCCCGATGCCTGAACCACCCCGCGGCCGATGTCGCGACCCTTAGCCGGATCTTAGTGGGCGCTGAGCGGCTTCGGAAATGATCTGTTCGCGGCCTTCGGCTGCGCCGGACGGCTCCAGCCGGTCCGGCTGACCAACCTTTTTGGGGAGAAAACGTGTCCCGCTTGAAGAAGAAGCTCGCCGGAATCGCCGCGGTCGCGGTGGCCACGCCGCTCGTCATGCTCGGCGCTGCCAGCACCGCCGGCGCGGCGAGCACGATCACCTGGAAGACGAGCGGGAACTGCCTGGGATACGGCCTGTCGACCTTCGGCAACAACGTGTCGAACCTGAACCAGGTCCTGACCATCGACTGCAGCGCCCCGGGCTTCCAGTCCGTGTCCTGGATCGACAGCAGCGTCGGCTCGGCCTGGCTCGAGCACCCGGACGTGGACACCTCCCTGTGCCTGACCGCCTACAAGGACCACTCGGTCTACTTCGAGCACTGCAAGGCCAACGACACCTACGAGCAGTGGCGCGAAATCCACGTCGGCAGCATCTGGCACCTCCAGAACGTCGCCACCGGCGAGTACCTCCGCGGCGGCGGCAACCGCCAGCAGGTCTACACCAACGCCGCCCCCCAGGCCTGGAGCTAGCCCTCGTCGCAGTGCTGTGCCCCGACCCGTCGGGGCACAGCACGGAACACGGGGCCCCGCCCGGACACCGAAACAGGCTGTTACATTGGCAAGCGCGAGACCGTCGGCACTCGCGAACGTCGGGGCGGCAGCACGCCGGGGGGCGCTGTGCGGAAAGCACCAGATCACCAGACTTTTCTCGTGCTCCTCATCATCGGCGTGCTCTTTCTCGTGGGCATGCTGGTCGTCGCCCTGAACCGGCGCCACATCAGAGGCAGGGGCGTATCCGGGCAGGCCAGCGTCCTGAGAGTCGACGCCCACAAAGACCTCCGTACCGGCTCGGTGATCTTCTACGTGGTACAGCTGGCCATCGCGCGCCCGGACGGCACCGAAATCGTCGCCGCGGTGACAGTTTTCGGCGACCCCCCACAGCCTGGCTGGACCGTCCCCGTCCGCTACCTGGAGCGTCTCGGGAACACCACGAAAGTGGCGACCGACGGTCCGTTCAAGCCCAGCCGCCGATGACGGAAGACACGCATCCCCTGACGACAGTGTTTCGCAGCAGGTGGATCGCCGTCATGGGCGTCGTCGGGCTCGTCGGTGCGAACGGCGGCATGACTGTCGCGGTCTTCCACGCGCCGGGAGCCAATGCCGATGAAGCGGTGGTGGCTGTGGCCGTACTCACGGCGGTCCTGTGGCAGCTCGCTTGGCGGTGCACTGTCGTCATCACGCAGGACACCCTCCGCGTGCACTACCTGTCCTGCTATCGAGAGGTGCCGCTGTCGCACTTCGAGCGTGTCGCCATCGAAGGCGGCGACCTGGTGATCACGACAGCTGCCGGACAGCGCATCAAGCCATGGCCCTACCTCGCCTCGGTCGCCGGGGCGTTGACCGGATACCGGCAGAAGAAAGCCGTCCGAGACGCCGTGGCGGCCCGCGTCGACCACGCAGAACCAGCCGAGTGTGCCGAGCGGCATGGCCTGAAATGGGAGTTCGACGGGAAGGCCGTCGCGGCCATAGCGAGCTACTACGTCGCTGTTGTTCTGATGGCGACATCCCGCTAGCGGAGCACGGACGGCCGGATGATCACCACTGTATGGGACCGAGCCGATCGGTGAAGGTTCCGGTCGGGCCGTCAGGGTCCAGCAGGGCCAGTGCCACGATCGAGTCGGTGCCTTCGGTCACGGTCAGCTGGCCCATGTAGTTGTTCATGTCGGTGGCTGCGAAGGTGTGGTTCACGACCTCCCCGGGGGTGGCGGCGTTGAACTTGATGGCGGGGAACGCTTGCGCGTAGCGGACGGTCAGCATGTTGAGCGCTGCCTTCGAGGAGCTGTAGGCGAGTTCGTGCATCTTCGAGACCGGCTGCTTTGGGTCGGTCACCACTGAGAACGCCCCGCCGGCGCTGGACACCATCACCACGCGGGGGTGGTCGGCGGCTTGCAGCAGGGGCAGGAAGGCGTGGGTGACGCGGATCGGGCCGTAGACGTTGGTGTCGTAGACGGCATGGACCTCGGTGACGGTCGCCTGCGCGGGATGGACCGCGTGGCCGGGCGCGCCGGCGTTGTTGATCAGGACATCCAGACGATCGGTGTGCGCGCGGACCAGTTCCTCGGCAGCGGTCACCGACTGCTCGGAGGTGACGTCGAGCGGGACCAGGACGACATCGATACCGTCGGCGGCCAGTTTCTCGGCGGCCTCGCGGCCTCGAACCTCGTCCCGTGAGCCGAGGAAAACCTTCCATCCCAGCTTGCCCAGGCGACGAGCGGCCTCGTGGCCCAGGCCTTTGTTGGCGCCGGTGATCAGGACTGTGGACTGCTGTGTGTCGGTCATGCCCACGAGACACCGCTCCCGTCGCCCCCGTGACAGGATGTGAGCGGCATCACATCACTAGCGCGAGGGTCCGGCGGCCAGCAGTCGGAGCTCCCGTGCTCGCTGTACGGCTGAGGCGCGGTCGGTCGCCTGGAGCTTGGCGTAGATGCTGCGGACGTGTGTGGAGATCGTGTTCACCGATACCGACAGCTCGCCGGCGATCTGGGGGCGGGACATGTTGGTGGGGAGGTAACGCAGGATCCGTAGTTCCGTGGGACTGAGCTCCGGGACTGCCGGCTGGTCCGAAGCCGTCGCCGCCGGTGCTGATCCGTGGATGATGTCGAGGATGTCCGTGAGCAGCGAGGCGTGCGCCGATCGCTGCCGTGGCACCGTCTCGAGCACCTCGCCCGCGCCGACCATGACCAGCGGCAGGATCAGCCGTTCGGGCTCGGCGGCGGCGAGGGCGCGTTCGACAGCCTCCTGAGCCCTGGCTGCGGACGCCGGAATGCCGCTCCGGTGATATGCGAGCGCCTCCAGCGCGTTCGCCTCGACCAGGGTGGTCGCGTGGACCGCGCTGGCGGAGCCGTTGGTGACCGGTGTGACGACGTCCAGCGCCCCCGCCACGTCCCCCTCTCGAAGCGCGATCACCGCGCGGGCGTTGCGGATCTCCCCGGAGTCGAACAGCGTGGCATCGAGCTTGTCGATGACGGCGCGCGCGGCGTCCGTCGACCCGCGCCGCGCCTTGGCGGCGGCCAACCAGCCCGCGACGTAACCGCTCAGCGCGTGCGGGTACCGCATCTGCGACTGCAGGTCGTAGGCGGCGGCGAACTCGGCCTCGGCTTCGGCCAGGCGGCCTTGAGTGGCGTGCAGCATCCCCTTGGTGGTCCGGTGCAACAGCCCGATGTCGGCTCCGGCGTCCAGGAGCAGCGCTTCCTCCGCACGGTCGATGGTGTCCTGACCGTGCTCGAACTCGCCGGTGAACACCTGCAGGCACGCCAGGGTGACCAGCGCCGGCGCTAGGACCGGGGCGGTGTCCCAGCCGTGCCGCGCCGCCAGCGCGACCGCCTGCTCGCACACGCGCCGGGTCTCGGCGAAGCTGTGCAGCTTGGTGGCGAACGCGAGCTGGGCCAGACAGGTCACCTCCAGATACGGCCGCCCGATCACGCGGGCCAGCTCGACGGCGTGCGTCAGGTACGTGGCGCCGTCGGCGAGTCCGCCGGCCCAGGCCTCGACGATGCCGAGGTTCATCAGGACCAGCACCCGCAGGTCGGCGCCCAGCGCGAGCTCGTCAGCGGAGACGGCGGCGGAGGTAGAGGTAGGCGTCGAGACCGAGTCAGATCCGGACTCGGACTCGGACTCGGAGTCAGAACCGGCTTCGACGGCTAAGGCGCAGGCAGACGCGGGCGGGCAGGCATAAGCGGAAGTGGTCGAGACGGCGAGCACGCGAGCCAGCCGCAGCACCGTGTCGACGTCGCCCCGGCGCCGCGCCAGCACCAGCTCCAGCGCGCTGATCTGAGCCTCGGCGCGCGCCGAGGGCGGCGCCGGGTCCGGCCCGGCCTTGGCCGCCGCCAGGTGCGCGGCGGCCTCGTCCAGGCGGCCGTGCCAGACGTCGACCATCGCGCGGACCACGCTCAGCGCCGGCAGGTCGGCCGCCGGACCGGTCGGGAACGCCTCCAGCAGCGACTGCATGGTCTCCAGTTGGCCGTCGAGCATCATGCCGAACGCGTGGTGGGAGAACAGGTTCGCCGCGGCGGACCAGTCGCCGGCAGCCTGGGTGTGCCGGATGGCCTCGACGGTCATCCCGGCTTCGGCGAACCAGTCCGCGGCCCGGCGGTGCAGCCCGCGCCCCTCGTCGGGGTGGACTCGGCGCAGCTCCAGCTGCAGCAGGTCGGCGAACAGGTGGTGGTAGCGGAACCAGGTGCGCTCGGCGTCCAGGGAGACCACGAAGGCGTTGGCGTCCTCCAGGTCGAGCAGGATCGGCTCGGAGCCGACGCGGCCGGTGAGCGCGTCGGCGAGCTCCCCGCTGATCCGGGTCAGGATCGAGGTGCGCAGCAGCAGGTCCTGGATATCCTGCGGCTGCCGCTCCAGCATCTCCGCGAGCAAGTACTCCGCGACCGTGCGGTTGCTCCCGCCGAACTCGGCGACGAACCGCTCCGGATCGGGGTGCCCGGTCAGGGACAGCACCGCCAGCCGCAGCCCGGCGGCCCAGCCCTCGGTGCGCTCCAGGAGCCGGGCCACGCCGGCGTCCGACAGCGTGATCCCCGACGCCGCCAGCAGCGCGCGGGTCTCGTCCTCGCTGAAGCGCAGATCGGCCGCGCGCAGGTCGGTCAGCTGCCCGGTCAGGCGCAGGCGGTGCAGCCGCAGCGGCAGGTTCCGCCGGGTGGCCAGGATCACCGAGACGTGGTCGGGCAGGTCGGCGAGCAGCCGGGTGAGATCGGCGAAGGTCTCCGGCGCCGTCAGTTCGTGGACGTCGTCGATCAGCAGGCTGACACGCTCGGGGATCTCCGCCAGCTTCTCCAGGATGCGCTCGACGGCGGTCGCGGCGCTGAACTCCGGCGCGGCGGCGGGCGGATCGGCGGCGATCGGCTCGCCGCTCAGGCGGCGCACCGTGGTCAGCAGCGAGAGCCAGAACAGCTGGCCGTCGGGCTGGTCGCGGGGGACCTGGACGATCGCCAGCCGGTGCTGCCGGTCCTGCCGGTCGGCCCACGCCCGCAGCAATGAGGACTTCCCGCTGCCGGCGGGTGCGGTGATGACCGTCACCTTGCCGGCCGCGGCCTGGTCCAATTCCGCAACCAGACCGTCCCGGGCGATCAGGGGGAGACGGTTGGGGCGCTCCGTGGGGTAACGCGCGGCGTTCCGTGCAGACGTCGCAGCTGTGATCGGCACGTGAATGTCGGTACCAGGCGCACACGCCGCCTGTCAACGGGCCCTGAAATCACCGGGTTCCGGTGATGCGCCCTCACCTGCACGGCAGCGAATATGGACACGAAGAAAGCCGGCTTGCCGGCTCCAGCGTGGACCGCCGCAGGGGGATGCGGAACGTGCTCTTTAACACGGGGAATGACGAGGCGTTCCGCGGCATGGATCCGTCATGGATCTTGAATCACCACGCTGTCCTGACGCGGCGGTGCGTGGGCTGACCCATCGTCCCGGTCTGTCCACGCACCACCGCAGGAGTCAGCCGAAGAGCTGCCACTCGGAGACCTGCGCGCCGTTCTGCACGTTGTTCGCCGTGAAGTTCAGCTGCACGTACCGGTACGCCGTGCCGGCGGGGAACGTGATGGTCACGGTGTTGCCCGTGCTCGGATTCCACGTGTAGACCGCTGAGGCGACGATGGTCGTCCAGGTGGAGTTGTTGGTCGAGCCCAGGACGGACAGGGTCTGGGTCCGCGTCTGCCAGACGGACAGCGGTGGCAGGTCGATGACCGTGTGGCTGAGCGTCTGTGTCGAACCCAGATCCACGGTCAGACTGCTCGGCCAGGTCCCGTCCCGGCTCTCCCAGTACGTGCCCGTGTTGCCGTCGACGGCGTTGGTGGGGACGTAGTTCTGCTGGACAGTAGAGGCGCTGATCGGCTTGTTGAGCGCGAGGTTCGTGCTCGAACTCGTGCCCGTTCCGGACAGCGCGACTATCAGAGGGCTGCCGGTCGCGGTGCTGGTGACCGTCAGGTTGCCGCTGTAGGTCTGAGCGGCGGTGGGGGAGAAGGTGACGCTCGCCGTGCAGCTCGCTCCCGCGGCGATGCTGGATCCGCAGGTGTTGGTCTGGGCGAAGCCGCTGGTCGTCGAGATGCTGGAAACGCTCGCCGCGGCGTTGCCGGAGTTGGTGATGGTCACCGTGCGGGCCGCGCTGGTCGAACCGGTGCTCACGCTGCCGAACGACAGCGAGCTCGGCGTCGCGGCCAGGACCGGCGCGCTGCTGTTCCCGGCCGACATGGTGATGCTGCGCACGATCAGCGGCGTGGTGACATCGGCGACGGCGAGCCGCAGGTCGGCGCCTCCGTTCTCCAACTCGCCGAGTTGGGCGTTCGTGAGCTGGACGGTCGCCGTGGTCCAGGTCCCGGTGCCCGGGCTGGTGACGCTCGGTCCGTTCTGGTACTTGTTCGTCGGCGTGCTGTACTGCACGGTGAAGCCCTGACCGGCGGTCGCCCAATAGGTGACCTGCATCGAGATGGTCGCGGCCGCCTCGACCGCGGACATCGGCGCCGCCTGGAGGTAGACGTCGGCCGAGCCGGTCGCGCCGCTTTGCGCGGACGTCCAGGTCTCATAGGCGGTCTGGCCGCCTTGGGTGATCTGTGTCAGGTTTCCGTCAGAGCCCTGGTTCGTCGCGCCGACGCCCAGGAAGGTCAACCCGCCGCCGGACTGGCCGGCGGTGGCGCTCACCGACGTGGCTCCGGTGTACGTGGTCGGACAGCCGGACGAGGCGGTCCCGGCGGGCACCGGCCCGGCCTTGACGGTCCACTCGGCCAGGCTCGCCGCGCCGAGGTTCGCGCTCACGCAGATCTGTCCGTTCGACTGGACGGTCTGGGGGAGTGCTGTCCCGGCGGCGTTGACGACGTAGTAGCTGCCCGAGTTCAGGCCGAGCCCGGCCGGGTTGATCGCGATCGGCGCGTTGTAGGCGGTTCCGGTGGTGATGTCCGCCAAGGTCAGCGAGGCACTGGTGTGACTGGCCGCCAGGACCGGCACGGCTTGCACGTCGCCGACGTAGGGCGCGTCGATCACCGCGTAGGCGCTCGCATGCTGAGTCAGCTGCGCCGCGGACGTCAGCAGGGCGCCGCCGCCGTTCTTGTACGAGGTCAGATTCGCATCGACCCCGTTGAGCGGCAGCACGGCGTTGAACGAGGACAGGCTCACCGCGCCGTTCGCCACCTCTTGGCTGGTGACGACCGCCAGTCCGGACTGGAAGCTGTTCCAGATGGCCGCCGCCTGGCTCTCCACGGTGTTCAGGCTGCCGCCGTTGGTGTTGCCATAGCCCTGCGAGACGTCGATGTACAGCGCGGTGGGCTGCTGCGGGTAGGTGCCCGACAGGCTCTTCAGGGTCGGCAGCCAGCTGGTGTAGATCGGGTAGCCGACGGTGTCCTTCGAGGTGCCGTCGTGGATGAAGAAGTCCTCGCCGCCGGCTTGCGGGAACGTCATCCCGTAGCTGTCGAGCCACTGCACGGCGTACGCGGCCAACTCAGAGTCCGAATTCGGCGCCGTCCACTCCTCGGCGACCTTCACGCCGTAGGCGCGCCCGAGGCTCGTCATCGCCAGCGTCATGCCGGTGTTGCTGGCCGAGTCGGCGATGATGGTGACGTTGTACTGCTTGGCGAGCTTGAAGAAGCTGTCGGGGTTGTTGGCGTAGTTCGTCACGTTCCCGTAGCTGCCGCCGTAGTAGTAGTACAGCGGCGTGTTCGCGGTGATCTTGCGGACGGCGGCGGTCAGCGCACCGTAGGTCTGCTCGACGCTCCAGGCGCGGAAGGCTTGGAACACCCCGAACAACGGCTGTCCGGAAGCCTGCGCAGGTACCTGGCTGAAGGCTGTGTAGGACGTGCCCTCGGCGGCGTTGAAGGCGGCGATGGTGCCGAAGGCGTTCGGCAGGTACACGTTCTGGAACTCGGTGATGTCGCCGCTGGCATAGCCGCCGCCGGAGCCGCTGATGTCCCACTGCGCGTCGAGGAATCCGTAGTCCAGGACCGCGCCGCCGTAGCCGCCGGGCTGTGCGATGGAGTTCTGGATGGTGTTCTCGACATAGGTGAAGTACTGCGCCTGCTCGGTGGTGTTCCACCAGTCCGGAGCCACGCCTGCCGCCCCGGTGCTGGTCTTCTCCAAGTCGGTGATCCACGGTGCGGGGCTGCCGCCCCACCCGGACTGCCAGAAGACCGGGATCAGCTGGATGCCGGCAGCGGCGGCGTTCGCCAACTCCTGGTCCCAGATCGTGAAACTGAAGGTCCCGGCCGACGGCTCGATCGTGCCCCAGGGCATGTTCAGCTCGGCGGTGGTCAGCCCTTTGGCCGCCAGCGCCGCGAAGTAGGGCTCTGACCAGGCGGCGCCGCCGTTGTCGAAGTCGAGCTGGGTGGACCAGATCGGGGTGGTCGGCGCGGACGCGGCGTGGGCGGGCGCCGCGGTCAGGGCGGCCGAGGTGGACAGGCCCGCCAGGGCGAGGGCGCCTGCCAGCAGGGCGCCGGTTGTACGTCTACTGATCCTCATGGGGTGTTCCTCCGGGAGTGTCGCGGCGAGATCTCGAACTCGGAGAGCACAGAGAGCACGGAGGAACGTAACAGCGAAGACAACGGGGAGCAATATCTGGATCTCTGATTGAAAAAAACTCTCAGATGTCAGAAAAATCTCGCACCCTCGCGCACTGTCTCGGGTGCGTCCCTGATACCCCGGGGGTATCACAGCCGCCCGAAGAGGTCTTGGACACCGGCCCTGACCAGGCCGCATCGTGGAGATGCACCCGATGAAGAGCGAGAAGAAGTATGAGGATGACGACATGAGGATCTTCCTGACCGGCGGCTCCGGCTACATCGGCCGCGCCACCATCACCGAGCTGGTCCGGCGTGGCCACGCCGTCGAGGCGTTGGCGCGCGGCGACGCGTCGGCGCAGGCGGTGACCGACGTCGGCGCGATCGCCGTACGCGGCTCGCTCACCGACCTCGACGTGCTCAACCACGCTGCCGCGCGCGCCGAGGCGGTGATCCACCTGGCGCAGGCCACCTCCGCCGACATGGATCTCGCCGCGGCCACCGCGCTGCAGGACGGCGTCGGCGCCGGAACGTACGTGCACACCGGCGGCAGCTGGGTCTATGGCGACACCGACGGCGTGCGGGACGAGACCGCCGCCTGGAATCCGCCGGAGGTGGTGGCGTGGCGCAAGCCGGTCGAGGACGCGGTCCTGGCGCGTGCTTCCGCCGGTGGGGGTCGGCCCGTCATCGTGCAGCCGGGACTGCTTTACGGCGGCGACAACCGGTTGATCGACCATTTCTTGATCGCGCCGGGTAAAATCGCTGGTGCTGTTCCGTATATCGGTGACGGCGCCAACCGGTGGGCGCTGGTGCACGTCGACGACGTCGCCACGCTCTACGTCGCGGCGCTCGCGGCGAAGGCGGGATCGGTCTACATCGGCGTCGGCGAGGGCCACCCCACGATGAAGCAGGTCGCTGAGGCGGCGGCGTACGGCGCCGGGCTGGAGGGCAAGACGGTCTCGATCACGCTGGAGCAGGCGCGCGCCCAGATGGGACCCGTCGCGGACGCCTTCGCCCTGGACCAGCGCCTGACCTCGGCCAAGGCCCGCCGCGACCTGGGCTGGACACCGGCGCACACCGACCCGATCGGCACGCTCACCCGCGGCTGACCGCGGCTGACCCGCACTTGACCAACCGGAGGGACCGCATGGACGTCGACCTGCGCAAGCTGCGCTACTTCCTCGCGGTCGCCGACGAGCTGCACTTCGGACGCGCCGCCGAGCGCCTGCACATCGCCCAGCCGGTCCTGTCCCGGCAGATCAGGGTGCTCGAAGGCGAGCTGGGCACGGAGCTCTTCCTGCGCGACCGCCGCCACACCGTGCTCACCCCGGCCGGCGAACAGCTCGTGCAGGACGCCAAACAGCTGCTGGCCAACGCCGACGCCCTCCAGAGGCGGGTCCGCGCCGCAGGGCAGGGCGTCACCCGCCTCACCATCGGCTTCATGCCCGGCATCACCGTCACCCCGGTCATCAGCCGGCTGCGAGCCCACCACCCCGACCTCGACGTCCGCATGCTCCGCACCGGCTGGCACGACCAAGTCGAAGTCCTCCACGACGCCCGCGCCGACATCGGCATCGTCCGCCTCCCCATCAACCAGACCGGCCTGGAACTCCGCCCCCTCTACACCGAACCCCGCCTAGCCATCCTCCCCACGACCCACCCCCTCGCCGCCAAGCACACCATCCACATCACCGACCTAGCCGCCGACCACCTCCTCCAAGACCCCGACGCCATCCCCGAATGGCGCGACATCGCCAAGGAACTCCGCACAGGCGCCCACCGCCCAGCGCCAACGATCAACAGCGTCGAGGAAAAACTCGAACTCGTCGCCGGCGGCCAAGGCATCGCCGTGATCCCCGCCTCCACCGCCGCCTTCTACACCAGACCCGACATCGCAGCCATCCCCATCGACGACCTAAGCCCCAACCACGTAGCAGCAGCCTGGCCCACCGACCGCACCACACCGCTCATCGAGGAATTCGTCGAGGCAGCCACGGAACTGCTGCCTGGGTCCTAGAGGCGGGTTATCCGCACCAGCAGTGGACCCGGCCGCCACGCATCTCCGATGAGATCCGGGCCAACTCGGCAACCGCGCCGAGAACTTCGAGCGCTTCCGCCGGGCGAAGTGCGTCCGGTCCTTCCCCCTGAGCCACCGCCTCGATCCACACCGCAGCGACTTCGCTCGGGCAGTGCCTTGGTTAAGCCGGCGTCCTCGGGAGGATGAGCCGTGACGGTGTTGCGTTGCCGTGGTGCACGGTTTGGCGCGCGGTGGACGAGGCGGGGTTGCGGGCCCAGCGGGGGAAGCAGGTAGAGGTGATCTGGAGGCGGATGCGGTGGCCGGGGAGGAATGCGTGGGCTGTGGACCACAGGTCGATCGTGTGTTTCTGAGGCTGACGCTGGGGCTCGGCTGATGGCGCGCGGAGGATGCCGTCGGTGATGTTGCGGGAGACGCCGTGTTCGTCGACGTCGCAGAGGCGTGCGATCCAGTCGGTGCTCGGTGCCGTCGATGTGGCGAACAGTTCTACGCGGACGCGGCCGATGACTTCGAGCGAGGTTTTCATCGGTTCGCTGGTGTAGATCAGGACGTCGTCGCGCTCCTCGATCTGCGCCTGGTCGCACTGTCCGGAAGGGAAATCGGGGCCGAGGAGGATGGCGCCCCCGAGGGTGGGGACGGGGTCGTCGGGGTCGTGGTCGAAGGAGTCCGGCGGTGAATTCGGCGGCAAGAGAGGCGCCAGGCATGCATCAGGGTGCAGATACCAGGAGCTCTCAGTGCTCTGGGATGGCCAGGACGGAAAGCGGCGCCATTCGTCAGTGCCCATCACGAATACCTGCACGGGTGACTCGGGTGACTCGGGTGACTCGGGCGCCTGGACGCTGGAGTCGGGCCTGAGGTGCCGATCGAGGAAGTCGAGTTCGCGTGCGTTGAGGGACGCGCCGCCCTGGCTGCTCTGGTCGTCGTGCGTCCACGGACCGACGATCAGTGCCGTCGGCGCGCCGCTGGCTGTCGCTGCGACGTGGTTGTCGAGGCTCCCTTGGAGGAAGCAGTCGAACCAGCCTGCGATGGTCAGGGTCGGTATCGCAGCCGAGCGCTGGTGCGGAGCACTGGTCGGCTTTGGCGTCGTCAGCCCCAGGCGCCGGAGCACAGGCAGGTCCTCTGCAGGCGAGTCCCAGACGACCCGCGACCGGAAGTCCTCCAGCGCACCGTTCAGCGCCGCGAGCCGGGATGCCAACTCCTGCGGAGCGTCGGCGTACCGGCGTGCCAAGACATCGAACCCGAGCGACAAAGTCCAGTGCGTCATCAGCCCGAGTTCGTAGGCGCCGCCGCGCGCCATCAGCCCGTCGTTCGGATCCGACCAGGTGAACGCCGGAACGCTGGCGCACAACCCAGGTGGTTGCGCCGCCCTCGCCGCCTGCTGGGTATAGCCCAGGTAGCTGGGTCCGTACGTTCCGACCCGGCCGTTCGAGGCGGGCAGGCTCGCGGCCCAGACGATCGTGTCGTAGCCGTCTGGGCCGTCGTGCAGCAGCGGTTCCCACACACCGTCGGAGGCGAACCGGCCGCGGCAGTCCTGGACGATGACCAGATAGCCGCGGCCGGCGGCGCCTTGCGGATCGAGGCGTGAGAGCACCTCTGCGTTCTGCTTGTCGTACGGGGTGCGGACCAGCAGCACGGGCCACGGTCCGCTCCCCATCGGGCGGTAGGCGTCGGCGCGCAGGATCGTCCCGTCGCGCATCGTCGCTTCGAGCCCTGATTCGACGCGGATGTCGAACACCACGTCAGCTGACGGTCAGATCGTCGACGTAGCCGCGGTAACCGCCGGTGGAGTTCGGATGGTCGTAGCCGACCAGAATCCGGCTGATCTGTTTGTTGGCGTTGTTCGTCCCCAGATTGACCGTGACATGGTTCCAGGCGTCCAGCGTCAGATGCCCGCACTGGTTCGCCGGATGGATCTTGGTGCCGCTCTGATCCACGGCGCCGGAGTCTCTCAGGGTGCTGCCGTCGGTGAAGACCATGTCGACGGCGACGCAACTGCTGTTCGTGGAACCGGCTGGGACCCATGTGCTGGTGGCGTTGCTCTGGGGATAGATCCAGTAGCCGAGGGTCTTCCCGGATCCGATCGCCAGCGGACTGCCGCTGAGGTCATAGACCTTCAGGTACGCATAGTCGTTGGTGCCGCCTTGCGCGGATCCGGAGTACATCAACGAGCTGGACCCGGTGTGCGAAGTCTCACCGGTGCGGACTCCGGCTTCCGGGCCGGGTGCGCCGCAGCAGATCCCCGTGACGCCCGTGCTGCCGCCGCCGCTGCTGTCGACCGTGTCGCTCCAGCTCACCGCCGGGTCGCTGCTCTCGAATCCGGAGCTGAAGCTGCCGCTGGAGGTGGTCTGCAGCGGCTGGGACAGCTCGGACTGGATGGTCGCCAGCGAGGTACCGGCCGGGGCGAGGTCGATCGTGTCGCCGGCCGAGGTCGCGATCGTGAGCTTCGCCCCGGACACGGCGCCGGTGTCGGTGCCGTTGCGGTAGACCTCGACGCTGCCGGACCAGGGGTTGGTGACGGTCAGGCTTCCGCCCTTCTGGCTGACGGCCCGGATGTACTGGACGGCGTTGCCGGACTTGCTGGAGGAGATCAGGAAGTCGCCGTACGCGAGCAGGTCGCCGAACTTCGCGTTGGTGTTCGCCGGCCAGTCGGCGAACACCTTGACGTCCTTCTGGAAGGACTGCAGCAGCATCTCGTCCAGCCCGGAGGTGGTGACGTTGATGTTCTCGATGCCGCCGCCGTTGTGGTGGATCGCCATGTTGGGATAGGCGTTGTTCGCGGCTTCGGAGTCCAGGTTGGACAGGATCGTGCTCGGGTTGTAGCCCACGCGCGCCGCCGCGGCGTAGAACGTGGCCGGCGCGTTGCCGCCGTGCCAGGCGTTGGTCAGCGCGCCGATGGTGTTGCGGGCGTTCTGCTGCGAGGCCGCGTCGCTGTCCAGGCCGATCAAGCTGCCGGGGTAGATCGCCTGGGAGTCGATGTCGTTGCCGTCGTTGATGAAATCGCTGCCGACCTCGGTCTCGCGCAGGATGGTCTGCCCGTTCAGCGACATCGTGGGCAGGGCACTGAGATGAGACTCGATGTTCTGCCAGGTGGCGCGGGTCGAAGCATCCTGATTCAGCGCCGTGCTCATGTCGATCAGGCCTTGGAACAGCAGGTGCACCAGCCCGAGCGACAGCCCGCTGTTGGTCTGCGGGTAGGACTGGTCCTCGTGCGGGGCGTCGTTGGTGATGACATACCGGTTGTTCGCCGCGTCCCAGGTCAGGTAGTTCTGCCAGAACAGCCCGACCTGCTTCAGCCACGGGTAGACGGTGGTCGCGTACGACGTGTCGCCGGTGTGCTCGAAGCGCATCACCATGTCGCTGGCGAGGTTCGCGGCGTTGGACTTCTGGTTGTGCAGGTTCATGTCGGCGCTGGTGCCCTTGGGCGACAAGCCGACCGGGTACAGCACGCCGGAGAAACCGTTCTGCGACGCCAGCGATTGGCCGCCGGACTGCCAGTCCAGCACCGGCTGGTCATAGGCGGCCATCTGCGCGATGTGGTTGGTGGACAAGGCGGCGTAGAACGGCGCCTCGTAGTTGTAGTTGGTGTGGTAGTCACCGTTCCAGTTCATCGCGCCGGTGATCCAGTTGCCCCACAGCCCGGGAGCGTACTTCCCGGCGCGCGAGACGGAGCCGAGCAGGTAGAGCGAGCCGTACCAGCTCTTCTCCACCGTCTTGTCGGGGATCTCGACGTAGGACTGCTGCCAGTAGTTCTGCCACCAGGAACGGTGCGCGGCGTTGTGGTTGGCGACGTCTGCCTGAGCCAGCGAGCCGACCAGCGCATCGGCGCCGGACTGCCACGAAGAGCTGTCGATGCTGGAGACGATCCCGGCCACGAGAGTGGACGTGGTCCCCGGCTGGATGGTCAGGGTGATCTTGTTGCCGGAGATCGACTGGGTCTGCCCGATCGTGCGCGCGGCGATCCGGGCGTGCGGGTCGCTGCCGGTTCCGGTGTCCGCGGCGACGTCGGCGTCCAGGTCGTTGCCGCTGGTGCTGACGCTCGGGGTGCCGCCGCTCCCGTTCTGCAGCGCGATGCCGATGCTCTGCGCGCTGCCGCCGGTCAGGGCGAAGGAGGTGACGTACATGCCGGAGTTCGCGTCGACCCAGCTCGTGGTGCTCAGCGTCTGGCTGCCCAGGGTGTACGTGCCGCGCACTTCGGCGTGCGCGATGTCCTGGACGACGTGGTAGGACGAGCCGTTCAGCCCGGCCGCGGTGACCACGATCCGTCCCAGCGGTTTGATCGCGTGGGCGGACCCGGAGAAGAAGTCGTTCTTGCCGAGGTACATGGTCTGATTCGCGATCGACCCGCCGATCGCCACGCCGATGTCGCCGTTGCCCAGCATCGGGGCGTCCACCGTCTCGCCGTTGGTCAGGGCGGACGGCGGGCTCGTCCAGACGCCGGTGTACTGCTGGGCGATGCGCCAGGCCTGGTTCGCGGTGACCGAGTCGGCCCTCGCCGGACCGGTCAGGGTCGTGGTGAGCATCGTTCCCACGAGGGCTGCGACAGCGCCGGCGGCGGCAGTGCGCCGCAGCCGTGTTCTGTGTCTCATTGCATCCGACCTCTCATCGCAGGACACGCCGAAGTCGCCGGATCGGCGCCGTGAGTGCGCACCACAGGCGCCGCCGGTATAACGTTATCTCGAAAGACTGAGGGCGCTCCGGCGGTCTGTCAAGAGGCGGTTACTGCGCCGAAACAGCCGGCGCCGGGACCTCGCCGGAGCCGCGCGTCGTCAGCGAAACCGGGATCACCACGTTCTGCACCGGCCGCGACGGGTCGGCGATGCGCTCGCGCAGCAGCTCCACGGCGGTCCGGCCGATCGCCGCGGTGTCCTGGGCGACGACGGTGAGCGCGGGTTGGAGCAGATCAGCCAGCGGCACCTCGTCGAAACCGACGATCGCCAGCCGCGAGGCGGCCTGCGGCCCGAGCCGTCGCAGGACCGCGATGGTGCTGTCCATGTTGCCGGTGACCAGCGCCGTCGCCGGATCCGGACCGCCCAGCGCGGCCTCCAGCGACGCGCCGACCCGCTCGCCGGTGATGTCGCCGGGATGCACCAGGCCGGTGACCGACTGCCCGTGCGCGACCAGCGCCGCGCGGAAAGCCGAGGCGCGCTCGTGGCCGGAGAAGACCCGCTCGCTGTCGCCGATGTAGGCGATCCGCCGGTGTCCGTGCTGGTGCAGGTGGTGGAACGCCATGCCGATGCCCGAGGCGTTGTCGGACATGACGCAGTCCACCGCGACGCCGCTCATCGGCCGGTCCATCGCCACCATCGGCATGCCGGCCTCGATCTCCGGCTGCAGGTAGGCGTGGTTCTCGGCGAAGGGCTCGACGATGATGCCGTCCAAGCGCTGGCGGCACATGGAGACCAGGATGTCGTGCTCGCGGGAGGCGTCGAAGTCCGTGGAGGAGGCCAGCAGCGTCAGCCGCGAGGCGCGCGCGCTCTGCTCGATGGCCGCCAGCGCCGGGTTGAGCTCGGCGATGCGGCGGACCGCCGCGCCGATCGTGCCGGTGATGCCGGTGCGCAGCTGTCTGGCGCGTTCATCAGGGCGGAAGTTCAGAGCGGCGATGGCCGCCCGGACCTTGGTGACGTACTCCGGTCCGACCGTCGGGTCGTCGTTGACCACGCGGGACACCGTGCGCAGGGCCACCCCGGCCTCGCGTGCCACATCGACCATGGTCGGCCGCTTGGCCCGGCCACCGGCCCCGTTCCCGCCCGGTGCAGGGCTCATCCGCATGCTCCTCATCATGTAACAGCGCCGTCATGCGGTCGAACTCTTGACACGCTCCGACGCCGGGCGTCATCCTCGCGGATAACGTTATCCCGAAGGCGGCCCGGCGTCGAGACGCGCCCGCCTGTCGGGTCGGCATATCCCCCCTGGAGACTTCCATGCGGCACACGCTTCCCTCCGCTAGATCGACCCGGTTGCTCGCGGCATGCCTGGCCGCGGGGATCTCGCTCGCCGGGTGTTCGGCGGCGACCTCCAGCAGCTCCAAGAGCAGCGGCTCCGGCTCGGCGTCGCTGTCCTACCTGACGTTCGAGACTCCGAGCCTGACCGCCTCGTTCTGGGACACCTCGATAGCCAGCGGTGAGAAGGCGGTCCCCGGCGTCACGATCAAGAAGCTGGTCTCGCCGAGCACCGACCGCGACGCCTACGCCAAGCAGCTGCAGGCCTCCGGGCAGTTCCCGGACCTGCTGCAGTCGATCACGCCGTCCACCTTCGTACAGGCCGGGCTGCTCAAGCCCTACGACCAGAGCTGGGTGAACGCCAACTTCCTGCTCCCGATGGGCAACGCCTACAAGGGCAAGGTCTACATCCCGCCGACCAACTCCCAGATCATCCCGATGGTCTTCTACAACAAGACGATGTTCGCCAAGGCGGGCATCGCCAGTGCGCCGAAGACGTGGGCGGACTTCATGGCCGACTGCGCCAAGCTCAAGGCGGCCGGCATGACGCCGATCGAGCTCGGCGGCGGCGACCCGTTCGCGGCCTCGATGCCGCTGACCGGGATCCTGTCGGCGGACGTGCTCGGCAAGGACCCGAACTGGCTGCAGGAACGCTACGCGGGCAAGGTCAAGTTCACCGACGCGAACGTCGAGACCGCGGTCGCCAAGTACCGGACGATGGCCAAGAACGGGTACTTCGAGGACGGCGCGCTGGGCGTGAAGTACGCCGACTCCATCACGAACTTCACCTCCGGCAAGGCCGCGATGTACATGATGGGCAGCTGGTTCCTCGGCTCGGTGCCCAAGGACCACGCCGACGACTTCGGCTCCTTCATGACCCCCACCGACGACGGCTCCCTGGTGGTGCCGTTCTCGGTCGGGGGCTCGATGGCGATCAGCGCGAAGACCCCGGCGCCGGACAAGGCGACCGCGTTCGCCGAGGCCTGGTCCACCGACCCGGCGAACCTGAAGACCCTGATCGAGGGCGACGGTGCGTTCCCGATGCTCAAGGGCAAGACCCTGGCCGACTACAACGTGACCGTGACGCAGGTGTTCAAGGACTCCTATGCCTACGTCACGGACAAGAACACGAAGGTCTCCTCGATCGGGTGGGCGACCAACGACGACTCCATGCCCTCGGGTCTGAACGACGCCTACTACGCGGCCAGCCAGGCTCTGTTCACCTCCGACGACGTCGCGGGTCAGATGGCCAAGCTCGACTCCGCGTGGAACGCGGCGACCAAGTGACCCGGATGACCTCTCCGGCACTCCGGCAGCGCGGCGAGAGCGCCCTGGGCGCGATCGCCGTGCTGGCCCTCGGTTTGTACGCGCTGTTCATCGTCGTGCCGGTGATCATGAGCGCGTGGAAGAGCCTGACCGACGAGAACCCGCTGCTGGCGCACGCGAAGTTCGTCGGCGTGTCCAACTACACCGACATGCTGCACGACGACGCCTTGACGGCGAGTCTCACCTTCACGCTGGTCACCGCGCTGACGGTGACGCTCGTCGCCAACGTCGCGGGCATCGGGTTCGCGATGCTGCTGAACAAGACTTCGCTGAGTTTCCGCATGATGCGCACGGTCGCATTCCTGCCGCAGGTGCTGTCCGGCGTCATCGTCGGCTTCGTCTGGCGCTACATCCTGGCGCAGGACGGCATCCTCAATCATCTGCTGCTCAGCGCCGGGATCATCGGGCGCCCGATCACCTGGCTGGGCAGCCCGCACCTGGCGATGTTCTCTGTCGGGCTGGTCGCCGCGTGGGTGCTGACCGGGTTCACCACGGTCGTGCACCTGGCGGCGCTGCAGTCGGTTCCGGTCGAGCTGTACCAGGCGGCCACGGTCGACGGCGCGGGGCGCTGGCAGCGGTTCCGCCAGATCACGCTGCCGATGGTGGCTCCCGGTACGACAATCAGCGTCACGATCTCGCTGATCACGACGCTGAAGCTGTACGACATCATCGCGGCGCTGACGTCCGGTGGTCCGGCGAACTCCACGCAGTCCACTGCGTTGTACATCGTCAATCTCGCGTTCACAGACGACCGGTTCGGCTATGCCTCGGCGGTGGCGATGCTGCTGCTGGTGGTCTCGGCGGCGATCGCGCTCAGCGTGACCGGGTTGCTTCGGCGCCGGGAGGTGGACCTGTGAGCACGACTACTCCGACCCCGAGTTCGACTCCGACGCCGCGTCGTGCGGTGAGTGCGCGGCGTGGGGGTGACGCTGGATCTGGTGCCGTTGGTGGGCTGGGTCGCCGCCGTCGCGTCTGGACCTCGCGCGGTCACTTGGTGGCGGCCGGGTTGCTGACGTTGGCGTTCGTCAGCCCGATCTATCTGACGATCGTGAACGCGTTCAAGTCGCAGAGCCAGATCGTCCGCGATCCGTCGGCTCCGCCGGCGCCGCCGACGCTGCACAACATCACTGATGCGTTGGGGCGCTCCGACAAGATCATTCAGATCGGTCTGACCAACTCGGCGGTCACCGTTCTCGCCTCGGTGCTGCTGGTGGTTCCGCTCGGCTCGGCGTTCAGCTTCTGGCTGACGCGGCGTTCGGCGCGGGTGCGTCGCAGCGTGCTGGCGGTGTTCGCGGCCGGTCTGATGATTCCGCCGGCGGTGGTGCTGCTGCCGACCATCAGGATCCTGACGATCCTGCATCTGGACCATACGTATCCGGGGCTGGTCCTTTCCAATGTCGGCGGCGGGTATCTGTCGTTCGCGGTGTTCGTCTATTCCGGGTTCTTGCGCGCCGTTCCGGGCGAGGTCGTCGAGGCCGCGGCGCTGGACGGCGCCGGGATGGTGCGGATCTGGTGGACGATTGTCATGCCGCTGCTGCGCCCGGCCACCGCGACGGTGGCGATCTTCCTGTCCTTGTGGATCTGGAACGACTTCATGAATCCGCAGTTCATCCTCGGCCCGCTGCGCGGACAGACCATCACGACCGGTCTGTATCAGTCGCTGGGCCAGTACTCCACCAACTACGCGCAGCTGTTCGGCGTGATGTTCCTGGCCGCGGTGATTCCCGTCGCCGGATATCTCGCCTTGCAGAAGCAGTTCATCGCCGGTCTCACCACAGGAGCCTCCAAGTGACCGACACTGTGTCCGATATCGAGGAGATCCTCGTTCTGCACCACAGCCACCTCGACGTCGGGTACACGCATTCCCAGCCGATTTTGTGGCGGCTGCAGTCCGAGTACCTTTCGCAGGCTATGGATTGGCTGGAGCAGACTGCTGATTTACCGGAGGACTGCCGGCCGAAGTGGACGTGCGAGGCGACTGAGCCGGTGCGTCGGTGGCTGGCGGACGCGGCTCCGGAGCAGGTTGTTCGATTCAAGGAGTTGTGCGATCAGGGGCGGATCGGGTTGTCGGCGCTGCGGTGGCACGTCAGCGCGACGATCGACCGGCCGGGGCTGCGTCGGCTGGTGGCGGGGAAGCCGGAGTTGGAGGATGCGGTCGGGCGGGCGATCAAGGTCGCGTGCCAGCACGATGTGAACGGGGTGCCGTGGCCGATCGCGGATGAGTTGCTGGACGCTGGCGTCGACCTGTTCGTCACGGCCGTCAATCGGCATCTTGGTGCTCCTGTGGCGCCTCGGCCCGGGGTTTTCGACTGGCAGGCGCCTTCGGGCAGGACGCTGCGGGTGTTCAACGGGAGCCACTACACGATGTTCGACCAGCTGCTCAATGCCTGGGACGACTCGGTGGACCGTATGGTCGAGGGCTGGAACGCTTTCCATGCGCGGCTCAGGAGTAGTGGGTATCGGCTGCCGTTCGTCTATCTGACCTCTACATGTTCTCCGATCATGTGGGACAACGCGCCGCCGAATCCGTTCCTGCCGGATCTGATACGGCGGTGGAATGAGGAGGGGCGCGGGCCTCGCATCCGGTATGCGACGTTCGACGACCTCAGGGAGCGGGTCATGCGCATCCCGGAGGAGGATGTCGTGACGCTGCGCGGGGACTGGACCGACTACTGGAGCTTCGGGGTCGGGAGCGCGCCGGCTGCTACTGCGGTGAACCAGCGGTCCAAGCCGTTGCTGGCCGCTGCGGCGACGATCGGTGCCGATGCGTCGCTCGTCGCTGAGGCGGCCGATCGGGTGGATCTGTTCGACGAGCATACGTGGAGCCATTGGAACAGTGATCCCGCTAATGAGCAGGCGCGCGCCATCGAGACGATGAAGCAGGCCGGTGCTCATGAGGGGCACGAGCTGGCGGCGTTCGCCGTGATGGACGGGCTGGAGCGGCTGGCGCGGAATCCGGTCGCGGACAAGGGGATCGCGGGGGTGCTGCTGGTCAACACCGCTGACCACCCACGCACCGTCACGCCCGATCTCCCCGCTTCTTGGTTCGCCTCTACGACGCCCGCCACGGAGCGGACTTATCGCGCCAGCAGGATGGCTTATGAGAACCGGCCTTGGCGCACGCCGGCTCCGGACGAGGCGCGGCGTCGGTTCGGAAGGGTTGATCTCGCGCCGCGCAGTTGGCGGATCATCGGCGTCGGCGACCTGCCCGAACCGGTCTTCGCGCAGCAGCCCACGCACGAGATCGTCCACCAACGGAACGCGGCCCGGGAGCTCAACTTCGCCGCCGCGGTCGATCGGGTCGCAGCCTTCGGACATATCGAGTCGCCGTTCCACCACCTCACTTATGACGCCGCCTCAGGTCGGATCACCTCCTTGGTCGACCGCGCTACCGGGCGCGAGATTTTGCGCCCGCGGCCCGGGATGGACCTGCTGTCGTTCATCCGCGAGCGCCCTGACGCGCTCGTCGAGGACTCGCGGCGCGCGTTCTATCAGCGCAATCTGGACCGGGAGATGCTCGACGAGTCGTGCTGGGAGCCTTGGACACCGGTACACACCCCCGCCGAGCGGGTGCTTCACCACGCGATCGAGGAGTCGCCGGGCCGCGTCACCCTGGTACGCCGCTTCGCCGCGCCCGGCGTCAGAAGCCTGATTCAGCGCATCGGCTTCGACGCGACCGACCCGGTCATCCACATCACCATAGACATCGACCTAGCCGGCGACGCCTCACCCACCGGCATCTACCTCGCGCTGCCCCTGGCCCTGGAGGAAGGCTGGCACGCCACGTTCGACACCGCCGGCCACCGCGTCCACCTCGACGACGACCAACTACCCGGCGCCTCCCGCGGCTGGGTGACCACCGAGTCCTCGGCGACCATGTGGGACGAATCCGGCGCCGTCACCCTCCTCACCCCAGACGCACCCCTGATCCAATTCGGCGACTTCCACTTCGGCCCACCCCCAAACGCCATCCCCCGCGACCAAAACCCCCTCCTCCTGAGCTGGATCGCCAACAACTACTGGGACACCAACTTCCCCCAAGTCCAAAACGGTCCCCTCGCCCTCCGCTACGGCCTCCTCACCCTCCCCACCCCCAACCCCCACCCCATCACCAAACAAGCCGACCTCTTCCGCACCCCACCCCTCACCTGGCCGGTAACCACCGGCGGCCGGCCGGCATCGGAAGGCACCCTGTGAGCCATGGTCAAGTCCGGCGCGTCTGGGGCAACGCGACGGTTGGCGTCGGAGTGGTGGTCGGGTTCCAGGTGTGGGTCATGGTCGGCTGGGTCTCGGTGGGCTCGCTGGCGCGCGGCGTGCGTCGGCACATTCACGAGGCCTGACCACTGCCGGCGCTCGTTGCGTGGGGGGTCTGGGTGCCGGTGGCGCTGGATGGGCCGCTTGGTTGCTGGCTTCGATGGCAATTCTGAAGAAGGAAGCTGCGTCGGGGCGGGTGACACTGGATGTCCCGTGTGCTGCGACCCTGGGAGAGCCGATCGTGCGCCCGAATCTCGTTCGGATGGTTTTGCGGCCGTTGTCGTTTTTGCAGGTGCGGCATGTTTCGCCGGTGCGGCGTGGGGGTGTTGATGCGCGTGTTGCGGTGATCTATGGGGAGATGGAGCGGCTGTTCGGGCTTATTTCGCCGCCGGTGGTCTTGCATTCGCCGGTGCCGGATTTGCTGGCTGCGACGTGGATGATGATGTCTGAGACCCTGCTGGTTGAGGGGGCGGTTGATCGGCGGGTCAAGGAGGCGGTCGCTACGGCTGTCTCGGTGGGCAATGAGTGTCCGTACTGCGTGACCATTCACGGCACCATGCTGCGCAGCCTGGGTCACGACGCGGATGCCACCGCGCTGGCCGACGACCGTGTCATCGACGTCGCGGACCCGGAGGTGCGAGCCGTCAGCGCGTGGGTGCGTGCCTCTGCGAACGCTGCCGGAGCCGCGGGGGACGAGGTGGAGCCGCCGTTTCCGCCGGAGCAGGCCGCTGAGATCCTCGGCGTCGTGCTGGTCTTCCACTACTTCAACCGCATGGTCAACGTCTTCCTCCCCGACGCCCCGCTCCCGCCGCTGGCGCCCGCCGCCGTCCTGACGGTCGTGCTCCCCGTGCTCGGCCGTTTCCTTCGCTCGGCCCACCGGAATACCGCGCCGGTGGGTGGCACGTTGAAACTCCTTCCCGAAGCGCCGCTGCCCACCGACCTCGCCTGGGCCACCGATAACCGCACCATCTCCGACGCGCTGTCCCGCGCCACTGCCGCCTACGAACAAGCAGGCCAGCGTGCCGTTCCCGCCGCAGTCCGCGACTTGGTCCGTGCCGAACTGGCGGCGTGGGACGGCCAGCCCAAGGGGATGAGCCGCGCGTGGGTCGAGGAGGCCATTCGCGACCTGCCGACCGCCGACCAGCCGGCGGGCCGCCTCGCGCTGCTGATAGCGCTCGCGTCGTACCAGGTCGACGAGGGTGCGCTCGGCGCCTTCCGGGCTACGGCACCGGGTGACGCGACACTGGTGGAGCTGGCCTCGTGGGCGAGTTTCACGGCTGCGGTGCGGGCGACGGGGCGCATGGTTGTTGCGAAGCCGGTGGGGTGAGTTAGGTCCGAGGCAGGTCTGAGTCAAGTCTGAGTCCAGGTCTGAGCCAGGCCTGAGTCAGACTTGAGCCAGGTCTCGCGAGCGATAAGGCGGCGGGGCGGCTCCGGCAATTCCGCACATGCCTTGTTCGCGCATTCGTGCAATGGGAACGCTCGGCGGCCATCTCCGGGAGCACAGGGGTCCGTTGTAGAATGTGAATTCGTGTGTTGATTGCCATGGTTCCGGCCAGCCGCCCTTGCCGTGAACGATACCCTCCGGAGGTTTTTCGCTGATGGTCGCGCGCCCTGGCTCCACCGCGAAGCAGGTCCTGGTGCAGGGCCGGCCGGTGGACGGCTACCCCGCCCTGGCTCCTGAGGCGGCTCGCGGCAAAGAGCTCAGGGTGACCGTGGTGGGCGAAGAGGTCCTGCACCGGCCGTGCCGTGAGGTGGCCGAGTTCGGGACGGCGGAACTGCTCCAGCTCGTGGACGACATGTTCTTGACCATGTACGTCGCGCAGGGCGTCGGCCTGGCGGCCAACCAGGTCGGCGTGGACCTGCGGGTGTTCGTCTACGACTGCGTCGACGACGACGGCGCGCGCCACGTCGGGCACATCGTGAACCCCAAGCTGGACCGCACGCCCGAGGGCGGGCAGCGCCGGCTGGTCGAGGCGCAGGAAGGCTGCCTGTCCGTCCCCGGCCCGACCCGGGAGCTGCCCCGCTACGACCACGCCGTCCTGCACGGCGTGGACGTCCACGGCGAACCCCTGGTCCTCGAAGGCGAGGGATACTTCGCCCGGTGCCTCCAGCACGAGACCGACCACCTCGAGGGCACCCTGTACATCGACCGGATGAACAAGAAGACGCGGCGCGGCGTGCTGGAGGAGATGGCCGAGGTCGCCGACGGTGTCTTCGCCGAACGCAAGACCCGCGCCGAGGAACTGCGCGAGCACTTCGCAACCCCGAGCGAGTGAGCGCCGAGGTCACCATCGTCCCTGCCGCAGCGGGGTTCAGCGCGAGCTGAACCCGGCAGCGTGAGCTGAAGCCAACGGCGCCGTCACAAGCGCCGACACCATCTGTGAGTTCGCGGTAACCGTCCAGCTGCGCTGACGGACACGGCCGCGCAACAGCCGCTCCCTAGCGTTACCGGTGGCGGGAACACCCCTGCCGGTCCGCCCGGGAGGAGCCAGCGTTGACGAGCGTGCACGCCGAGGTGGACCAGGTGCGCTCGGTGTGCTCCTACTGCGGCGTCGGCTGCGGGATCGTCCTGGATGTGGCGTCGGGCCCGGACGGTCGGCGGATCGTCGCCAAGGCCTCCGGGGACAAGGCCCACCCGGCGAACGGCGGCAGGCTGTGCACCAAGGGCGCGACCAGCGCGGACATGCTCGCCGCTCCCGGTCGCCTGACGCGTCCCCTCCTGCGCGCCGACCGCGGCGCCGAGCCGGAAGCCGCCGGTATGGACGACGCCATCGCCGAGACCGCCCGCCGCCTCCGGGCGATCCTGGACGAGCACGGTCCGGACGCCCTGGCGTTCTACGTCTCCGGCCAGATGTCACTGGAAGCCCAGTACCTGGCCAACAAGCTGGCCAAGGGATTCGTGCGCACCAGCCGGATCGAATCCAACTCGCGGCTGTGCATGGCCAGCGCCGGCAGCGGCTACAAGCTCTCCCTCGGCGCCGACGGCCCGCCCGGCTCGTATCAGGACTTTGAGCACGCGGATGCGTTCTTCGTCATCGGCGCCAACATGGCCGACTGCCACCCGATCCTGTTCCTGCGGCTGCTGGAGCGCCGCAAGTCCGGGGCGAAGCTGATCGTCGTGGACCCGCGGCGCAGTGCCACCGCCGACAAGGCCGATCTGTTCCTGCAGATCAAGCCCGGCACCGACTTGGCGCTTCTCAACGGCCTGCTCCACCTGCTGGTCGAGAACGGCCACATCGACGAGGAGTTTATCGCCGCGCACACCGAGGGCTGGGACGACATGCTCGGCTTCCTCGCCGACTACAGCCCCGCGTACGTCGCCGACGTCACCGGCATCCCCGAAGCCGACATCCGCCTGGCCGCGCAGTGGATCGGCGAGGCGGGCGAGTGGATGAGCTGCTGGACGATGGGCCTGAACCAGTCGACCCACGGCACATGGAACACCAACGCCCTGGTGAACCTGCACCTGGCCACCGGCGCGATCTGCCGTCCCGGCAGCGGTCCGTTCTCCCTGACCGGCCAGCCCAACGCGATGGGCGGTCGCGAGATGGGCTACATGGGTCCGGGTCTGCCCGGTCAGCGTTCTGCGATGGTGCCCGAGGAGCGCGCCTTCGTCGAGGAACTGTGGAATGTGCCCGCCGGGACGCTCCGCGCCGAGGCGGGTCAGGGCACTGTCGAGATGTTCGGGGAGATGGCCGCTGGGCGGATCAAGGCTTGCTGGATCATCTGTACCAACCCGGTCGCCTCCGTGGCCAACCGCAAGACCGTCATCGCCGGCTTGGAAGCCGCCGAGCTGGTCATCACCCAGGACGTCTTCGCCGACACCGAGACCAACGCCTACGCCGACATCGCGCTGCCGGCGGCGCTGTGGGCCGAGGCCGAGGGCGTGATGGTCAACTCCGAGCGCAACCTCACGCTCGTCCGCAAAGCCATCGACCCGCCCGGCGAGGCGATACCGGACTGGCAGATCATCGCGCGCGTCGCCTGCGCGATGGGGTTCCAGGAGGCGTTCACCTACGGCAGCGCCGAGGAGGTCTTCGAGGAGATCAAGCGCGCCTGGAATCCCAAGACCGGCTGGGACATTCGCGGCGTCAGCTATCAGCGACTGCGCCAGAGCCCGGTGCAGTGGCCCAGCGCCGACGCCGACGGCCCGGACCGCAACCCCATCCGCTACCTCAACGACGGCGTCAGCCAGACCGAACTGATCCACCCCGACGGCACCAAGCCGCGGCTGGCCTTCCCGACTGCCAGCGGCCGAGCGGTCTTCTTCGCCCGACCGCATCTGCCCGCCGCCGAGCTTCCGGACGACGACTACCCCTTCGTCCTGAACACCGGCCGTCTCCAACACCAGTGGCACACCCTGACCAAGACCGGGAAAGTGGCCAAACTCAGCAAGCTGAATCCCGGGCCTTTCGTCGAGATCCACCCGCAGGACGCCGACGCGCTCCAGGTCGCCGACGGCGATCCGGTGGCCGTGGTCTCCCGGCGCGGACGCGCGGTGCTGCCTGCGGTGGTCACCGATCGCGTGCGGCCCGGGAACTGCTTCGCGCCGTTCCACTGGAACGACCTGTTCGGGGAGTACCTGAGCGTCAACGCGGTCACCAACGACGCCGTCGACCCGATCTCCTTCCAGCCCGAGTTCAAGGTGTGCGCGGTCACGCTGGCCAAGGCGCCGACGGTCACGACCACGTCCCCTGCGACGCCGACCGAGCGGCGGGAGACTCCCGTTCCACCGACGGCGCGCGCCGCGACAGCGCTCCCGGCGCGCGCGGTGCTCGGGGTGACGGCGCTCGCCGACCTCTTCGACCTCGACCTGACTCCGATCGCACTCGCCGACGGCGAACGCCGGTACCTGTCGGGCTTCCTGACCGGTCTCGCCTCGTCGGAGGTCGCGGGCAGCGCCGTGCCGGTCCTGCCTCGCACCTCGCCGTTCACAGCCGAGAACGCCCTGTGGGTCGACGGCGTCCTGGCTGGAATGTTCTCGCGGCTGGACGCTGCTCCCAGCGGCGCGCGAGTGCCGGACACCCCGCCGGAAGAGGACGGCGGCAGCGTGCCGACCCGCGAGGTCGTCGTGCTGTGGGCTTCGCAGACCGGCAACGCCGAAGAGGTCGCGGGCACCGTCAACCGCAGACTGGCCGAAGCCGGACGGCGCGCGTCGCTGCGAGCGATGGACGCCGCCTCGCTCGCCTCGTTGCGCTCCGGAACCGATGTGCTCGTCGTCACCAGCACCTTCGGGGACGGCGATTCCCCCGACAACGGCGCGGAGTTCTGGCAGAGCCTCACCGCCGCCGACGCCGCAGCCCTGGACGACGTCCGCTACGCCGTGCTGGCGTTGGGCGACTCGAACTACGACGACTTCTGCGGCCACGGCCGCCGCCTCGACGAGCGCCTGGCCGAACTCGGCGGCCGGCGGCTGCTCCCGCGCGTCGAGTGCGAGCCGGATTTCGAGGAGCCGTCACGAGTCTGGCTCGACGAGGTTCTCAGCCTGTTGAATTCCAGTATCGGTACCGGAACCCTTCCGGAACCGGTCACCGTGCCGGTGGCGACCCCCGCCGCCACGGATACGGCTCGCCCCACCAAGGCGAACCCCTTCACCGCCGCACTGGCGGGCAACCGTCTGCTGAGTTTGCCGGGCGCCGCCAAAGAGGTACGCCAATTCTCCTTCGACACCAGCGCCGGCGAACTCGCCTACGAGGCCGGCGACGCCCTCGGCGTCTGGCCGCGGAACTGCCCGGACCTGGTCGCCGAGTGGCTGGCCGTCACCGGCTTGGACCCCCGCGCCGAGGTCGCCGTCTCCGGATCGGATGCCGTGCCGCTGTCGGAGGCACTGCTGCGCCATCTGGACATCACCCGCATCAGCAGCGACCTGCTGCGCCTGGCCTCCGAGCACGATCGCGACCTCAAGCGCCTGCTGCGCCCGGACAACAAGGGCGAGCTCGCCAAATGGAGTTGGGACCGCCAGGCGGTCGACGTCGTCAGCGAGTTCCCGATCCGCCTGAGCGCGCAGGAGTGGGCCGAGATCCTCAAGCCGCTCCAGCCGCGCATGTACTCCATATCCTCCAGCCCGCTCGCCGATCCGCAGGCGCTGAAGCTGACCGTCTCAGTGCACCGCTTCGAGAGCCGGACGGGGCGCCCGCGCAAGGGCGTCGCCTCGACCTTCCTCGCCGACGCCGAACCGAACAGCCCGGTCGACGTCTTCGTCCAGCGCCAGGCGCACTTCCGGCCGCCGACCGACCCCGCGACCCCCATGATCATGGTCGGTCCCGGGACCGGCGTCGCGCCGTTCCTCGGCTTCCTGGCCGAGCGGCGCGCCCGGGACCACCACGGACGCAACTGGCTGTTCTTCGGCGAACAGCGCCGCGCCACCGACTTCTACTACCGCGACGAACTCGACGAACTGCACCGGCACGGCACCCTGACCCAGCTGGACCTCGCCTTCTCCCGGGACCAGCGGGCCAAGGTCTACGTCCAGGACCGCATGCGCGACCACGGCGCGCAGCTGTGGTCCTGGCTGCAGGACGGCGCGCACTTCTACGTCTGCGGCGATGCCAACCGCATGGCCAAGGACGTCGACCAGGCCCTGCGGGACATCGCCGCCGTCCACGGCGGCCTCGGCCAGGAGTCGGCAGCCGCGTACGTCAAGCAGCTCGCCGCCGAGAAGCGATACGCGAGGGACGTCTACTAGGGGCGTCTCCTAGAGACGCCCTCGCGCGCCGCCCCCTAGGAACGACTCAGCACCGCTCCGCCGGCGTACTGCGCGGAGGCTCCCAGCTCCTCCTCGATCCTGATGAGCTGGTTGTACTTCGCCGTACGGTCGGACCGCGACAGCGAACCGGTCTTGATCTGCCCGCAGCCCGTCGCCACCGCCAGGTCGGCGATGGTGGTGTCCTCCGTCTCGCCGGAGCGGTGCGACATGACGACCGTCCAGCCGGCGCGGTGCGCGGTGGCGACCGTGGCGAGGGCTTCGGTCAGCGTGCCGATCTGGTTGACCTTGACCAGGACCGAGTTGCCGACTCCGGTGCGGATGCCTTCGCGCAGCAGGGTCTCGTTGGTGCAGAACACGTCGTCGCCGGTGAGCTGGCAGCGGTCGCCGACGCGCGCCGTCAGCTCGCGCCAGCCGTCCAGGTCGTCCTCGGCCATCGGGTCCTCGATGGAGACGACCGGGTAGGAGTCGATCAGCTTGGCCAAGTAGTCGGCGTGCTCGCTGGACGTGCGGCGCACGCCTTCGCCGGCGTAGACGTACACGCCGTCCCGGAAGAACTCCGAGGAAGCCGGGTCCATGATCAGGCCGATGTCCGCGCCGGGCCGGTAGCCGGTGCGCTCGACGGCTGCCATGACGAAGTCGAGCGCTTCCTCGGCGGTACGCAGCGCCGGGGCGAAACCGCCCTCGTCGCCGACGCCGGTGGAGTGCCCGGCGGCCAGCAGATCGGCGCGCAGGGTGTGGAAGACCTCTGAGCCCATGCGGACGGCCTCGGCGAAGGTCTGCGCGCCGACCGGGGCGATCATGAACTCCTGGAAGTCCAGCGGATTGTCGGCGTGCGCGCCGCCGTTGACGATGTTCATCATCGGCAGCGGGAGCAGCCGGGCGTCGGCGCCGCCGAGGAAGCGGTACAGCGGCTGGTCGTGCGCCGCCGCTGCGGCCTTCGCGGCAGCGAGGGAGACACCGAGCAGCGCGTTCGCGCCGAGCCGGGACTTGTCGGCCGTGCCGTCGAGCGCGATGAGCGCGGTGTCGAGCCCGGCCTGATCGTCGGCGTCGCGCCCGACGACCGCTGCCGCGATCTCGCCGGTGACGTGGCCGACCGCGCGGTCGACGCCCTTGCCGTGCCAGCGCTGCGGGTCGCCGTCGCGCAGCTCCACGGCCTCGCGGGCTCCGGTGGAGGCGCCGGACGGGACGGCGGCGCGGCCGAGAGATCCGTCGGCGAGCACGACGTCGGCCTCGACGGTGGGGTTGCCCCGGCTGTCGAGGACGCGGCGGGCGGTGACGGACTGGATGACGGTGGATGCCATGGAAGGTCCTTCGCGTTGATGGACGCCGCGGCCCTGGTGCGACAACGCTGGCGCGCGCCGTGACACCGGCGACTCTACAGCAATGCTGTTCAGTTCCGCTGTTCAGTTCTGCTGTACAGCAATGCTGCGCAGCATTGCTGCGCAGCCGACCTGTGCAGCATCGCTGGTCACCGCCGGTTAAAGTGCCCTATGCCCACCGCCGAATCCGCTGCCGTCGCCACCGAACTGCGTACCGCGATGGGCAAGCTCACGCGGCGCGTGCAGCACGAGGACCGCATCCCGCTCGGGCAGGTCTCCGTGCTCGGCATCCTCGACCGCAACGGAGCCATGACCACCAGCGACCTGGCCGCCGACCAGCGCGTTCGGCCGCAGTCCATGGCGCGCGCGGTGGGTCTGCTCATGCAACAGGGACTCGTGGTCCGCCGTGCGCATCCCACGGACGGCCGCAAGTCCCTGAACGAGCTCTCCCCTGATGGCCGCGCCGCGCTCGAGGCCGAGCGCGGGCGCCGCGCCGGCTGGCTCGCGCAGGCCATCGAGCTCGAACTCACCGAGAAGGAGCGCGAAGAGTTGGCGCGGTGTGCCGCTCTGATGGAGCGGCTCGCCGCGCGTTAGAGGCAAGCAGGCGGGCAAGCAGGCTTAGTTGACTAGGGGCGCAGGCGAATGACCGTCTTGCCCTTGCGCCGCTCGGTCGGGTTGAGGGCGGGAATGGCGTCGGTGAGGCTCGCGACGGTTCCGATGCGCATGCGCAGGCGTCCGTCCCGCACGCGGTTGACGATCTCCACCAGCTGGCTCGGAACGGACTCGACGACGAAGTCGACCGCCAGTCCGTCGACGGGTCGGGCCTCGGCGGGTCCGACGACCGTCACGAGCGTCCCGCCGGGCCGGACGATGCTCGCCGAGCGCCGCTGGACCTCACCGCCGATGACGTCGAAGACGAGGTCGACGCCGCCGACGTCTTCGAGCTTGTCCTCGTCGAGGGCGAGGAACTCGTTCGCGCCGAAGTCGAGCGCCGCCTGCCGGTCCGTCGCGCGTCCGGTCCCGATGACGTAGGCGCCGAACTCCCGCGCGAGCTGCGTGACCACGGATCCGACCGCTCCGGCGGCACCGTGTGCCAGGGCGGTCTGCCCGGCCTGCAACCGGCCGTGCTGGAACAGTCCCTGCCACGCGGTCAGGCCCGAGATCGGCAGGCTCGCACCGACCGTGAACTCGACGTCCCCCGGCAGCGGCGCGAGGTTGCGCGCCTCCACGGCGGCGTATTCGGCCAGGGTCCCGTCCCGGTGCCAGTCCGTGATCCCGAACACCCGCTGGCCCACCGACAGACCCGTCGTGCCGTAGCCGAGCGCGGAGACCACTCCGGCGAACTCGTGACCGATGATCGCCGGCGCCCGATCGTGCCCGGAGCGGTCGACCCACGTCGAGGGCCACTCCCACTCCGCCGGAACAAAGCCCGAGGCATGGACCGCGACGACCACGTCATTGATCGCTGGCGTCGGCTCAGGCCGCTCGGCCAGCGTGATCCCGGCTGCTTCCGCTTTCTGATCAGTCGCGACGATTGCCTTCATCGGTGCCTCCGGTTGTCTCCTACGCGCCAGATACGTTCCCATCTTGGACACCTCCCGCCTGAAGCGCCTACCGAACTGTGCTCCCCGAGGGCTCGTCGAGCAGCGCGAGGTCGGCGCGCGTGGGCAGGCCTTCCCAGTCGCCGGCGGTGGCGACGGCGAAGGCGCCGGTGGTGGCAGCGCGATGCAGGCGATCTTCGACGGGCAGGTCGTCCAGCAGGGCAGAGAGGTAGCCGGCGACGAAGGCGTCACCGGCGCCGACGACGTCGACGACCGGTACCAGGCGTACGGGTACTGACATCGTGCCCTCGGCCGTGATCACGCTGGCTCCGTCGCCGCCTCGGGTGAGGACGACCTCACGCGTCCCACGCGCCAGGATCGCGGCGGCTGCGCCGGCCTCGTCGGAGGCGGGATTCGGAGATACCAGGTGCAGCTCGTCGCTGGAGGCGATGAGGACGTCGGCGAGTTCGGCCAGCGGGAGCAGCACGTCGCGGGCACGTTCGGGCGACCACAGCCGGGAGCGGTAGTTGACGTCGAAGCTGACCCTCACGCCGAGCTCGCGGGCGCGTCGGGCGGCGGCTCGCACCGCTTCGGCAGCACTCGGGCTGAGCGCCGGGGTGATGCCGGTCAGGTGCAGAATGCGCGCGCCGCCTTCCAAGGCGGGCAATACGTCGCCGGGTTCGAGCGCTGACCCGGCCGAGCCGCTCCGGTGGTAGCTCACGCGGATCAGGCTGCCGACACGGTGCTCGCGGGCCATCACCCCGGTCGGGCGGCCGTCCGGATCCACGCGCGCGTGGGTCAGATCGACGCCTTCGGCCCGAAGGGTGCGCAGAATCAGTTCGCCGAACTCGTCAGCGCCGACCCGGCCCACCCAGCCGGCCCGATGACCCAGGCGCGCCAGTCCGATCGCGACGGTGGATTCGGCGCCCGCCGGCGACAGTGTCATCGCCGAGCCCAGACGGATGGCTCCGTCGGCGCGCAATGCGGCCATGGTCTCGCCGATGGTGAGGACGTCCAGGCAGCTCGGCGCCGTCATGCGCTGACCGCCCCGATCGCCTCGGTCATCACCGCACGCCAGTCCGCCGCGCGCTGTCGCAGCGCCGCCAGGTCGCCGCCCTTCGCCGCGTCGCCGATCAGCGGCGATCCGACGCCGACGGCGACCGCGCCGGCGGCCAGGAACGCCGGCGCCGCTTCGCGATCGACACCGCCGACCGGGACGAACGCGATGGTCGGGAACGGGTCCCGCAGAGCTTTGAGATACCGCGGTCCGCCGTGCGAGGCGGGGAAGAGCTTCACCGCGGTGGCGCCGTACGCGTCGGCGTCGATGACCTCGCTGGGCGTCGAGGCGCCGACGAACATCGGGAGCCCGGTCGTCGGCGCTTCCCGCAAGGCGGCGCCCAGACCGGGCGTCACCAGGAAGCCGGCGCCCGCTTCGACGGCCCGGATCGCGTCGTCGGCGGTGACCACGGTCCCGGCGCCGAGCCCGGCCTCGGGCCCGAGTTCGCGCCGCGCCTGCTCGATCACCCACAGCGCGCCGGGCGTGGTCAGCGACACCTCGACGGTGGTCAGACCCTCCTCGGCCAGCACCAGGACGGTACGCAGTGCGGCGTCGCGGTCGGTGCCCCGCACGATCGCCAGGGTCCGGAAGGGGATGTCGGTCAGGTTCACGGGGGAGTCCCCTCAGTCGAAGTCGTGAGCGTCATGCGCGTCGTGAGCGGCATGCGTGTCATGCGTGTCATCGCGCCGAGTGGCGGTCACCGCCATCTCCCAGCGGATCTCGCCGCTCTCCGACACCACGGCGGCATCGCCGGGACCGGCTTCGGCGAGGTCGAACACGGCGCCGAGCATCGGCTCGACACCGATGCTGCGATAGGGGTGCCTCGCGGGGAAGCCGCGCAGGTTCCGCCACAGCGCCAGCGACACCGGGACACCCGGATCGGCGCGCAGTGCGAAGGACAACGCGTCCGCACCGTCGACCACCGTCGCGCCCCGGCATCCGGTGAGGATCGCGCCGAGCGCCGTGCCGTCGTCCGGACCCAGCCGGTCCAGCCGGACCTCCTGCCACGGCGCGGGCCACAGACCCTCAGCGTAGCGAGCTCCCGCGTCCGGATACACCCTGGTCGCAGTGCTGTCAGAAGCACGGAGCACAGCCTGCTCCGAGACATCCAGCAACGCGTGCGCCGCCCACAGGAACCGGTATCCCGGCTCGGCCCGCAGAACGTAGTGGACCCGCAGCGAATCCCCGTCTGCTTCGATGCGCCTGGTCAGGACAAAATCAGGACTCTGGCATACCTCGGTGCCGCCGTTCGACCGCCACGGCCGGGACCAGGCATCGCCGTGGTCCGGCGTACCCCGGACCGTCGGCACACACTCCTCCAGCCCGCCGGCGTCGACGAAGGACTGCCCGGGCAGCACCGAGGAACGACCAGCAGCATCAGGGTTCTGCCACAGCCACTCGCGGTCTGCGCCCCGCAGCGACGTCCAGCGTCCGCCATGGACGAGATCGGTGCGGACGTCCAAGGGCAGCCGCCTCACCATTCCGCGAACGACCCGTCCTGGTGGTGCCACACCGGGTTCCGCCAGTGGTGGCCGGTCTCGTCGGCGCGGCGCACCGCGGCCTCGTCGATCTCGATCCCCAGACCCGGACCGGTCAGCCGGTCGATGTGGCCGTCGCGGACCCGCAGCGGCTCCGGGTCGAGCAGGTAGTCGAGCATCTCGTTGCCGCGGTTGTAGTGCAGACCCAGGCTCTGCTCCTGGATCAGGAAGTTGGGCGTGGCGAAGTCCACTTGAAGACTGGCCGCCAGCGCGATCGGCCCGAGCGGGCAGTGCGGCGCCATCGCCACGTCGTAGGTCTCGGCGGCCGCGGCGATGCGGCGCAGTTCGGAGATGCCGCCGGCGTGCGAGACGTCGGGCTGCGCCACGGCGATCCCGCTGGGCAGCACGTCCCGGAAGTCCCACCGGGAGTACAGGCGCTCGCCGACAGCCAACGGCACGCCCGAAGACTCGGCCAGGGACCGCAGATCGCGGCTGTTCTCCGGGAGCACGGGCTCTTCGACGAACAACGGCTGCAAGGGTTCGAGCATCCGCAGCAGACGCCGCGACATCGCGGTGGACATCCGGCCGTGGAAGTCGACGACGACGTCCCGATCGGCGCCCAGCACCTCGCGCACGGCGGCGACCCGGGCGGTGACCGCCGCGGTGGCAGCCGGGGTGTCGATGTGCCGCATCTGCGCCGAGCCGTTCATCTTCACCGCGGTGAACCCGGCTTCGACCTGCTCGGCGGCCAGTTCGGCGACCTGCGTCGGACGGTCGCCGCCGATCCAGGCGTACACCCGGGCCCGCTCGCGGACCGGTCCGCCGAGCAGCTGGTGCACCGGCACGCCGTAGGTCTTCCCGGCCAGGTCCCACAGCGCCTGGTCGATACCGGCCACGGCCGAGGACAGCACCGGTCCGCCCCGGTAGAAGCCGCCCTTGGTCAGCACCTGCCAGTGGTGCTCCAGGCGCAGCGGGTCTTCGCCGATCAGGTATTCGGACAGTTCGGCGACGGCGGCGCGGACCGTCTCGGCGCGCCCCTCCAGGACCGGCTCGCCCCAGCCGGCCAGGCCCTCGTCGGTCCCGATGCGCAGGAACAGCCACCGGGGCGCGACCAGGAACGTCTCCAGCGAGGTGATCTTCATGCGGTCGTCGTCCCGTCGGGTCCGGCTATCAGGGCCCGCAGGTCGGCGATGGCCTTGGCGAGCAGGTCCTCCACGGCGCGCGAGGCCGCGTCGGGGTCCTGGGCGCGGATCGCGTCGACCACCGCCCGGTGCGCCGGGACGGCGTCGTCGGGACCGTGGTCGGCGCCGTGCACGAAGCTGTCGCGCACGCGCAGACCGGCTTCGATGACGACCTCCATGCCGGTGAGCAGTTCGTTGTGCGCGGCGGCCAGCAGGGCGCGGTGGAAGGCCAGGTCGGCCTCGACGGTCGCCGGGACGTCGCCGCCGGCGGCGTCCATCTGCTCGATCGCCTCGGTCAGCGCGACCAGGTCGGCCTCGGTGCGGCGGCGGGCCGCCAGCCGGGCGCCGGCCGGTTCGACGATCGCGCGGACCTCGGCCAGATCGTCCAGGAAGCCCTCGTCGGGCACTCCCTGTCCGCGCCAGCGCAGGACGTCGGCGTCCAGCAGGTTCCAGTCCGCGCGCGGCCGGACGAACGTGCCGCGTTTCTGGCGGGAGTCGATGAGTCCTTTGGAAGCCAGGACCCGCAGCGCCTCGCGCACCACGGTCTTGCTGACCCCGAGCTCGGCCTCGATCTGATCGGGATAGAGCAGATCGCCCGGGGCGTTGTCGCCGCGCACGATCCGCTCTCCGATCACGTCGACGGCCTGGCCGTGCAGACCGCGTACCTGGACACTCATCCTTGGAACCCTTCCGGCTGTCATGACGAAGCTTTGACGACGGACCAGCCGCCGTCCACGACCAGGTTCGCGCCGGTCACGAAGGAGGCGTCGGCCGAGGCCAGGAACGCCACCGCCGCGGCCACCTCCTCGGGGCGCCCGAACCGCCCGGCGACCGTCTCGGAGACGCTGGCCGCCCGCCGCTCGGCGTCGACGCGGTCCCACGCGGCGGTCAGGATCGGGCCGGGCAGGACCGTGTTGACGCGCACCCGCGGGCCGTACTCGACAGCCAGCTGCCGCCCCAGCGCGCACAGCGCCCCCTTCGCCGCGGCGTAGGCGGGATGGCCGGGCAGGCCGACCAGCGCGTGGACCGACGAGGTGAGCACGATCGAACCCTGAGATTCGCCGAGCATACCGGCGAAGGCGCGCACGCCGAGCCAGGCCGCTTTGAGCGTGACGGCGAGCTGGCCGTCCCATTCGGGCTCGGTGAGTTCGTGGGCCGGTTTGACGACCACCTTGTAGGCGTTGCTGTGCAGTACGTCCAGGCGCCCGTAGCGGCCTTGGACGTGCTCGGCCAGCGCGTCCCACGCCGCGGCGCTGGCCACGTCGCCGGACCGGTACTCGGCCCGGCCGCCGGAGGCGGTGATCTCCTCGGCCACGGCGCGCCCGGCGTCGTCGGCGATGTCCACGGCGATCACCGCCGCGCCCTCGGCCGCCAGGCGCCGGGCGGTGGCCGCGCCGATGCCGCCGGCCGCTCCGGTCACCACGGCGACCCGGTCGGTGAAGCGGTGACAGGTCTGTTCGTTCACGGGGCCACCCTATCTAAGATAATTAATTATGCAATAATCTTGACGCACGCCGGTGGGGCTCCTACATTCGCTGTCAATCGCCGCGCCCCAAGCCGTGCAAGAACTCGGGGACGATCCGTTCACCGCGCGGCATCTCGTCGTCTCATCGGAGTCAGAACATGAACATCGCACGTGTCCGCGGCTCGGCCGCAGTCCTCGGTGTCGCGGTGGCGCTGTGCGCGACCGCTTGCTCGACCGGCAAGTCCTCCACGGCCGCGGCCTCCTCGGGCGCCCCGGTCACCGGCAAGATCACTCTGACCTACCTGCAGAAGCAGGGCGATCAGCAGTACTTCATCGACGAGGCCGACGGCGCCAAGGCCAAGGCCGCCCAGCTCGGGATCGGCCTGACGGTCGTGAACCTGGGCGACGACGCCAACCAGACGGTCAGCGACGTGCAGGCCGCCGTCGCGCAGAAGAGCAGCGGTCTGATCATCGTGCCGCCGGACCCGGCGGTCGGCCCGCAGGTGGTGCAGCTGGCCAAGGACGCCGGCATCCCGCTGCTGACGTCGGACGACCAGGTGTGCACCAACGGCCCGGACCCCGCGTCCTGCGCCACGGCGAACCTGGTGCCGCGCGTCGGGTTCAGCGGGACCCAGATGGGCACCGACGTCGGCAAGAAGGCCGCCGAGCTGTTCGTCAAGGCCGGCTGGAACGCCGCCGACACCCGCACGATCTCGGCCTGGAAGCAGGACGTGACCGTGTGCACCGACCGCGTCAAGGCGGCCAAGACCAGCTTCGCCGCCGGCGCCGGCGCGGCCGTGCAGGACATCGACGTCGCCACCGACAACACCCCGACCGGCGCGCAGGACAAGGTCGCCGCGACCATCACCGCGAACCCCGGCGTCAAGCACTGGGTGCTCTGGGGCTGCAACGACGAGAACGTCCAGGGCGGCGTCACGGCCCTGCAGAACGCGGGCGTCTCGGCGGACAACGTGATCGGCGTCGGGCTCGGCGCGTACCTGGCGTGCAAGGACTGGGGCAGCTCGCAGCCCACCGGCATGAAGGCCGCGCTCTACATCAGCGGCAAGAACATCGGCGCCCTGGCGGTGCAGACCATGTACGACAAGCTCAAGAACGGCAAGGCCTTCCCGCAGGAGGCCGACGCCCCCACGACCATGGTCGACGCCACGACCTGGCAGTCCGCCGGCGTGAAGTGCAGCTGAGATAGATGGACCACTCCAGCCTCCCGGCGGAGCGGACCGGACTGGCCGCCGAGGCGATCACCAAGCGCTTCGGCCCGGTCCGGGCTCTGCACGACGTCACCGTCGAGTTCCCGGCCGGCCAAGTGACCGCGCTGATGGGGGAGAACGGCGCCGGCAAGTCCACGCTGCTGCGCATCCTCACCGGCGACCAGCCACCGACCCAGGGCCGGATGTCTCTGGACGGACAGGTCCTGGACCTGCACTCGCCGCAGGACGCGCACCGCGCGGGCATCCGGCTCATCCCGCAGGAGCCGGAGATCATCCCGCACGTCTCCGTCGCGGAGAACGTCTACACCGGGGCGCTGCCGCGGCGCGGCCCGCGCGGCTTCGACCGTGCGGGACTGCGCCGCCGGGTACGCGCCGACCTGGAGCGCCTGGGCTTCGCCCAAGCCCTGGACCCGGACCTGCTCGGCTCGCAGCTCACCGCGGCCCAGCGCCAGCTCGTGGAGATCATGCGGGCTCTGACCGGGAGCACGCCGGCGCGCGCGATCGCCTTCGACGAGCCGACGTCCTCCCTGTCCGAGCACGAGGTCGACGCGCTGTTCGCGCTCATCCGCCGACTCCGCGACCAGGGGATCGCCGTGATCTACGTGTCGCACCGGATGAAGGAGGTGTTCCAGCTCGCCGACCGCGTCGTGGTCCTGCGCGACGGCGAACTGGCCGGCGCCGCCGCGGCCGCCGACGTCGACGAGGGCGCCCTGGTCCGCCTCATGGTCGGCCGCGACCTCTCGCAGCTGTTCGTCCGCGACCACGCCGCGACCGACCGGGTGGTGCTGGACGTCGAGCACCTGACCACCGCCGACGTCCGCGACATCAGCCTGACCGTGCACGCCGGCGAGATCGTCGCCCTGGCCGGACTCATCGGCGCCGGACGCTCCGAACTCGCCCTGGCCCTCGCCGGCGACACCCCGATCCGCTCGGGCCGGATCCTCATGGACGGCATACCGATCCGCCTCCGCGGACCCCGCGACGCCATCCGCGCCGGCATCGGCCTGGCGCCCGAGGAACGCAAAGCGCAGGCCCTGTTCGCCCAGCGCACCATCCGCGACAACACGACACTGGTCAGCCTCCGCCACCTGCGCCGCTGGCGCTTCGTCCGCCGCCGCGCGGAGAAGGCACTCGCGCAGGAATACGCCAACCGGCTCCGAGTCCGCGCCCCCTCCATCGAGGCCGAAGTACGGACCCTGTCAGGCGGCAACCAGCAAAAGGTGGTCCTGGCCCGCTGGCTCGCCCGCAAGCCGGCCGTCCTGATCCTCGACGAGCCCACCCGCGGCGTCGACGTCGGCGCCAAGGCCGAGATCTACCAGATCATCGCCGACCTGGCCTCCGCCGGCACCGCGATCCTGGTGATCTCCTCAGAACTCCCCGAAGTCCTCGGCCTCGCCGACCGCATCCTGGTCATGCAGAACGGCCGCATCACCGGCGAACTCGGCCGCGCCGACGCCTCCGAGGAGAAGATCCTCGCCCTGGCGATGATCGACGACCTCGGCTCGCCGGGAGCGGAGGAGCTGCCTGGAGCTCGGGATTCCGGGGCGCCTGATTCGGCTGGCTCTGCTTCTCCCGATTCCGTGTCGACTGCCGCAGCTGATCAGCCTGGCTCTGCCTCAGTCGACTCCACTTCGCCGGATCGTGCGGTGCCGACTACTTCTGCGTCGGCCGATTCCGGCTCGCAGGCAGCGCCGGATTCCGCGTCACCTGCCGCAGCTGAATCATCTGGCTCTGGCTCGCAAGATTCCGCCTCGGTCGCCCCTTTATCCGGCGACTCCGCCTCGCCTGCTCCGCCCGCCACCAACGTCGTGCCGATCCGGGGAGTTGCCGGATCCGCCTCGGAAGGCAGTGTCCGATGACCACCACTTCAGCGCTTGGCCAGCGGGCCGAGGAGCAGCTTGGGACCGGCGGGGGCGGGAGCCGGATTCGTGCCTTGGTGGCGCGGGGCGGGGCGCAGAGCGTGGGGTTGGTTGCCGCGCTGGTGTTCGTGCTTGTTTTGTTCGGGTCGCTCAATGCGAACTATTTGAGCTGGCAGAACATTCAGGTCATCGCTGAGGCGGTGACGATTTCCGGGTTGTTGGCCGTGGTGCAGACCGTGGTCATCATCATCGGGGCGTTGGACATCTCGGTCGGTTCGCAGGCCGGGTTGGCTTCGGTGACCAGTGCCATGGTGTTCACCAGTGCTGGGTCGAATGCCTTCGCCGGTATCGGTGCGGCGCTCGCTATCGGTGCGGTGATCGGTGTGGTCAACGGGGCGATCATCGTTTATGGCCGGGTCAATGCGGTGATCGCGACGCTGGCGGGGCTGGCCGCCTACAAGGGTGTGGCGCAGCTGGTCTCCGATGGGCGCGCTCAGGGCTACGTGCTCAATGACAGCATCTTCGTCTTCCTGGGCCGGGGGAAGATCGCCGGGTTGCCGGTCATGGTGTGGCTGCTGCTCGTGGTCGCCGCGGCGGTCCATGTGCTACTGAAGTACACCGACATCGGCCGGAACCTTTACGCCATCGGCGGGAACGACACCGCCGCGCGGCTGGCCGGTATCAATCTCAACAAGTACATCCTGGCGGTCTACGCGCTTTCCGGCGCCGTCGCGGCGGTCGCGGGCATCCTGCTGACCGCTCGCACCGGGTCCGGGCAGCCGGTCTCCGGCAGCGAAGGGCTGGAGTTGCAGTCCATCACCGCGGCGGCGCTCGGCGGCTGCGCGCTCAAGGGCGGCAAGGGCGGCGTCGGGGGCACGCTGCTGGCCGTCGCCCTGCTCGGGGCCCTGCAGAACGGACTGACCGTCCAGGGCATCAACGCTTTCTGGCAGAACATCGCGCAAGGCGCGCTGCTGGTCGTCGCTGTCGTCCTCCAGCAGCGGCGCTCCCGGGAGCGGGCCGTCGGATTGCCGGCATGAGACAAGGAGCAAACAGGATGCTGATACCCAAACTCATCGCGCTCGCCGCGTCGGCGGCGCTGTGGGCGACAGCGGGACCGGCGTGGGCCGGGTCTCAGGCCCGGCACGCGCCGGCCACGGTCCCGATCAACAACCTGGCCCGCACGCCGTATCAGGGCTGGAACACCTACTACGGCCTCGGGTCCACCTTCACCGAGCAGACCATCAAGGACGAGGCCGACGCGCTGGTGAGCAAGGGTCTGGCCGCCGCGGGCTACAACTACGTCTGGATCGACGGCGGCTGGTGGAACGGCGCGCGGGACGCCTCCGGCGCCATCACCGTAGACTCGACTCAGTGGCCTGACGGGATGAAGGCGGTCGCCGACTACATCCACTCGCGCGGGCTGAAAGCAGGCATCTACACCGACTCCGGCCTCAACGGCTGCGGCGGCGCCAACCAGGGCAGCTACGGCCGCTACCAGCAGGACGTCAACCAGTTCGCCGGGTGGGGCTACGACGCGGTGAAGGTCGACTTCTGCGGCAGCGAGCAGATGGGACTGGACCCGGCCACCGTCTACGGCCAGTTCCGCGACGCAGTCCTGAACAACAGCAGCCACCGCCCGATGCTGTTCAACATCTGCAACCCCTTCATCCCCGAGACCGGCGCCGCGCCCGGCCGCAGCGCGTTCGACTCCTACACGTTCGGCCCGAGCACCGGGAACTCCTGGCGGACCGACACCGACATCGGCTTCCCGAACGACGTCCGCTACTCCGACGTGCTGCGCAACCTGGACGCCGACGCCGCGCACCCGGAAGCCGCCGGTCCCGGGCACTGGAACGACCCGGACTATCTGGGCCCTGATCTGGGCATGACCGACGCCGAGTCCCGCTCGCAGTTCTCAATGTGGTCGATCGTCGCGGCTCCGCTGATGATCGGCTCGGATGTACGCAAGCTCTCCGACAGCGCCGTCGCTATGCTCACCAACGCCGAAGTGCTCGCGGTAGACCAGGACCGGCTGGGAATTCAGGGCACTGCGTTGTCCGCCCCGACCGCCTCCGGCGCCCAGGTCTGGACCAAGCCGCTCGCCAACGGCGACGTCGCTGTCGCGCTGCTCAACCGCGGCACGACCCCGCAGCTGATCTCCACGACCGCCGGCAAGATCGGCCTGTCCACGTCGGGCAGCTACGCCGTGCGCGATCTGTGGCAGCACTCGACGACCGAGTCGGCCGGCACGATCTCCGCGACCGTCGCCCCGCACGACGTCGTGCTGTATCGGGTCTCCCGCAACGGAAACCCGGCGACCATGACGCCGGCGACCACGCTGTCCCCGGCGACCCTGACCGCGACCGCGCAGGCCGCGCTTCCCCTGGTCGCCCCCGGCGACTCCTTCCCGGTCTCGGCCACGTTCACCGACAACGGCCGGCTCGCCGTCCGGAACGTGAAGCTCACGCTCGCCGTCCCGGCGGGCTGGACCGCCACGCCGACCACCCCGGCCGCGAAGGACCGCCTCGACAGCGGGCAATCGATTGCGGCGACCTGGCAGGTGACCGCCGCTCCAGGCGCTCTGCCCGGTACGGACCAGCTCGCGGTGACTGCGGGCTACGACTGGCAGGGTGCTTACTCCGGTGCGACATCAAGGCTCCAGACACTCAGCGCCACCGAGTCGACGCAAGTCCAGGTCCCCGCTGCGCCGCCGTCGGGCACCGGTCCGCTGAGCCACCATCCCTGGCTCGACGCGGCGAGCGGCTACCTCGTGCCCCGGGTCGACCTCGACGATGCCGGCGGCGGGCCGCTGACGATGCACGGCGTCGGGTACCCGACCGGTGTCGGCACCGCGTCGCCCTCGACGATCGACTACTACGTCGGCGGCCAGTGCAGCACGCTCACCGCCACGGTCGGCATCGACGACTCGGCGGACTTCGACCCGACCGGCGGGACGGCGGTGTTCCAGGTCTACGGCGACGGCGTGAAGCTGTATGACAGTGGTCTGGTGACCCGGGCCGCGCCTCAGAGCGCGTCGGTGAATCTGGGTACTGCGAAGGTGATCAGCCTGGTCGTCGGGGACGGCGGCGACGGCGGTTACAACGACCGCACGGACTGGGGCGGGCTGCGGATCACCTGCGGCGCGCCGGTCGGCACGCAGCCCAGCGGACCCTGGCCGCACTTCGCGCCCTCGTCCTCGGTGTCCGCGACGGCCACCAGCGCCAACGCCGGCTACCCGGCGGGCAACGCGGTGGACGGCCAGGTGACCACTTTGTGGCACTCGCAGTTCAGTCCGGTCCACGACCCGCTGCCGATCTCGCTGACGATGGACCTCGGCTCGGTGCAGACGGTCACCGGACTGACCTACCAACCCCGCCTCGACGGCGCGATCACCGGTACCATCACCGGTTACACCGTCGAGGTCAGCAGCGACGGCGTCACCTTCACCCCGGCGGCAGCGGCGGGGACGTGGACGCAGGACGCGCTGCTGAAGTCCGTTGAATTCGCTCCGGTGTCGGCTCGCTATGTGCGACTGACTGCGACTGCGGCAGCCGACGGCTACGCCTCGGCGGCTGACGTCAGCGTGGCGGCGCGACCGACCGCCTGAGTGAGGTGCGGTCCGGCCGGCGGGGGAGTTCCCATCCGCCGGCCGGACCGTTTGTGCGCGGCCTGCCTGCCACACGCCGCACGGGGCACGCCGCCCACCGCGCGCCGCACGAGGCGTGCCCTGGAGTCAGGGTCAGCCGGCCGCAGCCTGGATCGCGTTAACGATGTTCGAGTGCTGCCATTGCACTGAGTTGCGGTTCATGAGGCCGAACTGATCGTCGCCGACGCCGATCGAGCCGTTGTCCCACACCACTGTCTTCTGGCCGTGCTGGGCGGCGTAGGAAGTGATGTGTGATTCGAAGTTCGCGACCTGCGCCGAGTTGTCGCCGCCGTTGTACGGCTTGACGGTGGCGCCGTACTCGGTCCAGATCACCGGGATGCCGCGGCTGGTGAACAGCCGGTTGGCGTTGTCCACGTCGCCGTCGGGCAGGTAGTTCATCGAGCCGTCCCAGGTGACGTAGTTCGGGGCGGTGGTGGAGCAGAAGGCCCAGGGGTTGTACGTGTGCACCGACACCGCGATGTTCGCCCCGGCGGGCACGGCGAGGTTGTCGGCGCCGGTCTGGGCGTTCGCGCCGTAGGGGACCACGATCAGCCAGCGGGTGGCGTTGGCGCCGCCGGTCGCGCGGACCGTGTTCACGAAGTCCTGATTCAGGGTGTTGATGGGTCCCCAGTTGTCGGACGTGCCGCCGCCGTAGCGGTTGCCGCCGTTGGCGTCCTGCGGCTCGTTCATCGCCTCGAACAACAGATGGTCGCTCTCGCCGTTGAAATAGGTGGCGATCTGCCGCCACAGCGCGGTGAACTCCGGCTCGGTCGTGCCCATGGCTCCGGTGCTCGGGGTGAGCCAGTTGCCGCCGCCGCCGTCGTGATGGACGTTGACGTCCACGTACATGTTGTCGGCGATGGCCCAGTCCACGACCTGCTTCAGGCGCGCGAAGAAGGCGGGGTCGACGGTGTAGTTCGGCGCTCCGCTGGTCATGTGCGGGTACCAGGTCACCGGGATGCGCAGGTAGTTGAACTTGGTGGCGATCAGGTCGATCATCGGCTTCGTCGTCGCCGGGTTGCCCCAGCAGGTCTCGCAGGGGGTCGCGTCGAAGGAGTTGCCGAGGTTCCAGCCGGCGTGGATCTGCGACCAGAAGGCGTTGTCACCGCCTCCGCCGCTGCTGCCGTTGACCGTCCAGTGCTGGTTGCCGCTACCCGCGCAGTCCCAGATTTGCAGGTAGGAGCCGTTGGCGCTGCCGTTCGCGTCGAGGCACCGTCCCGAGGTGGCGTTCAGGACGGAGCCGTCGGCGCGTACTTGCCAGTGTTGCGCGCCGGTGCCGTTGCAGTCGTAGAGCTGGACGCGGGTTCCGTTCGCCGTGCCGGCGCCGGTCACGTCGAGGCATCGGCCCGAGTTGGGGTTCAGCACGGAGCCGTCGGAGCGGACCTGCCACTGCTGCGCGCCGGTGCCGTTGCAGTCGTAGAGCTGGACCACGGTGCCGTTCGCTGTGCCGGCGCTTTGCGCGTCGACGCAGCGTCCGCTCTGCTGGCCCGTGATCGTGCCGGTCGCGCCGGTCGCCGCCGAGGCGGTGCCGCCGATCGCCGACAGCGTGGCGGTGATCAGCGCTGCGGCCGCTGTCCAAGCGGCTACCGCACGCCATGGATGGCGCCGGCGACGTTCTGGATGCTGGTGCGTGGGCTGTGTCATCGCGCGCCTCCTGGCGGAGCCTGATAATGATTACCTAGTAAGTACTAGGTATGACTCAGTGTCAGAAGCTACTGCGCGCTGGGCTTGCCGACAAGAGCGGTCGATGCGGTCGATGTCGCCGATGCGGCCGATGCGCTGACGCCAGAACGGTTTCAGGGCTGCGCGTCAGTATGCGGACCGAACAGCATCTCGGCCGCCGCTTCCCACTCCTGGACCAGATCAATGCTTTGCTGAGCACGCAGCCACTGCAGCTGAAGACCGTCCATCATCGCCACGATCTGCCGCGCGAGTGCTTCCGGGGCGGCGGTGAACGGCCCGGCGAGCGCCGCGAAGGAGGAGACCACCCGCGCCTGCCGCGCCACGAAGTAGTCGTAGGCGGGGTGCCCCGGATCCAGCGACTCGGCCTCCAGCACGGCGAACAGCCGCACGATCTGCGGCTGCCGCGCGTTGCGCCGCATCGTCGCCGCGCACAACTGCCGCAGATCGACGCCCTCCGGACCGCCGCCGGACCACTCGTCGGGCACCTCGTCCTCGGCCACGCCGAGCTGCTCGCGCAGCGATTGCGCGTCCTCGACATCGCGCTGTTCCAGCACGGCCACGAGCAACCCGACCTTGGACCCGACGTAGTGCAGCACGCCCGGCACGGTCAGCCCGCACTGGTCCGCGACGTCCTGCATCGACAGCCCCCAGTAGCCGCGCTCGGCGATCAGCTCGGAGGTCACCTTGATGATCTGCGGCCGCCGCTTCGCCGCCGGCAGCCGCGACCGCACCCGCCGGCGTACCGGCGCCGCCTCCACCATGGCTCCCACCCCTTCCGCCCCGAGCCCGACCACCGGGGGCATCTGCCCCAGGCTAGCCGCTACCCGCTGTGCGACTCCGCGACCGCCGACTCTGATTCCGACGCCGACCCTGCCTTCCCACCCGCGCTTGACCTCGAAGGCGAGGCTCGGCTCCGCGACATGCCGCGGGTCCGAGAATGCCCGGCCGGTTCGTTACCCGCTGTGCGATCCCGCGACCGCCGACCTTGGCTCCGACTCCCATCCGCGCTTGACCTCGATGCCCGGCTGGTTAGCCATCCGCTGTGCGATTCCGCGACTGCCGCCCCTGACTCCCACCCGCGCTTAACTTCGAAGGCCAAGCTCAGCTCCGCGACATGCCGCGGATCCGAGAATGCCCGGCCGGTTCGCTACCCGCTGTGCGATCCCGCGACCGCCGACCTTGGCTCCGACTCCCATCCGCGCTTGACCTCGATGCCCGGCTGGTTAGCTACCCGCTGTGCGACTCCGCGACCGAAGCCCCTGACTCCCACCCGCGTCTGACCTCGAAGGCCAGGCTCAGCTCCGCGACATGCCGCGGGTCCGAGAATGCCCGGCCGGTTCGCTACCCGCTGTGCGATCCCGCGACCGCCGACCTTGGCTCCGACTCCCACCCGCGCTTGACCTCGATGCCCGGCTGGTTCGCTACCCGCTGTGCGACTCCGCGACTGCCGCCCCTGACTCCCACCCGCGCTTAACTTCGAAGGCCAAGCTCAGCTCCGCCACATGCCGCGGGTCCGACAATGCCCGGCCGGTGCGTTCCTCAAGGCGGCGGAGGCGGTAGCGCACGGTGTTCGGGTGCACATGGAGTCGGCGTGCTGCCTCCTCGGCTGAGCCGGCGCCGTCGAGCCATGCTCCGAAGGTGTCCAGCAGGATGAGGCGGTCCTCGGGCGGCATGCCGTCGAGGCCGGCGAGGATCGTGCGGGCCAGGCGGGCCATCACGTCCGGTGCGCTGGCCGCCGCCACCGACAGGGGGTCGCGGCCGAAGACCACGACGCGGCCCGGGTTGGCGGCGCCGCGGAGGGCGATCCGCGCCAGGCGCACGGCCTGCGAGGTGGCGGCCAGGTCCTCATACAGGGGACTGACACCGACTCGGCTCGCGCCGTCGGCGTCGAGCTTCTCGATCAGGCGGTCGAACTGGTCGCCGGGGCGCGGCAGGCTGGCCACGCCGACCTCCAGGTCGTGGGTGAGCTGCCAGGCTGAGCCGATGCCGAGGGCGTCGAGGGTCTGCTCGATGGTCGGCAGTGCCGACTCCGCGATACCGGCCACCCGCGCGGCGATCACCACGTACGGGCCGCGGTGGGGGAGCCGCAGCAGGTCCGCGGCCTCCCACAGTTCGGGCTCGGCCAGGCTTCCCTCCAACAGTGCCTGCACCAACGCCGACCGTCTGCGGACCTGCTTGCGGACCCGCGTCTCCAGCTCGGCGCGGTAGCTCTCGGACATGGCGGTGGTGAACTCGTGCAGATGCCGCCAGGACTTGGTCGCGAGCAGGATCACCGCGGCGGCTGACCATTCGCCGTGAGCTCCGGTTTCGGCCAGTTCCTCCCACAGGAAGGTCGCGCCGATCTGGTAGGCGTCGAACAGCGCCGACATCGGCACCCCGTCGCGGACTCCGGCGCGCCCGGCATCGGCCGGCGCCGAACCGGCCGGAGGACGCCCGCCGAGCATGGTCAGCAGCTGGTTGATGTTCTGGGCACAGGTGACCCGCAGCTCGTGCTCGGCGACCAAGGAACGCAATACGGCCGACTCGGCCAGGATGTGCGCGGCCATGAGATCAGCCAGTTCATCGAGCCGTTCTGCGAACCGTGCCACGAGGGCCCGGGCCTCAGCCTCGACCTCCGGCGAGTGAGCTGCCGCCATACCTGACCATGCTAGTCGCGGGGATTGCCGCGCGAAGGTCGAATCGTGATCTCAGCGATCTCAGTGCTCTTACGGCGGGGGCAGGCGCATCGTTCCGGCCCACTACTCAAGGCACTACTGGAAGCTGCACCCCGGGTTCGGTGCGTCCTCTGACAACGGGGAGCCGGCAGGATCCACATAGAGGACATCCAGCACGAGGGGCGCCGTGCCCAGGTTCCGCCCGACGTGCACGTGGTCGGCGCCGCTCGGCTCGATGAACACCGCGCCCCGGCGGTAGACGTCGGTGGTCGTGCAGTCCGCGTCGGTGTGCGTGAGCGTGCCGCGCTCGACGTACGCGTACAGCGTGCCGTCGTGCCAGTGCCAGCCGGTGGTGCCGCCGGGCTGGATGGTGATCTGCCGCAGGATGTAGTCCTCGCCGCCGACGGTGACCTGGCTGATGATCGTGCCCGACACGCCTGATGACGGCGTGGCGTTCGCGACGCCCGGCGTGAGGGCGACACCGGCGACGACCGTGCTGGCGAGCGCGAGTCCGCGGCGGATCCTGTGCATCGGTCTCTCCTTGGCTGTAACTTTCGCCGGTCTTTGACGAGGCGTCACAGCAGCCTTACATTGCCGGTATTTCGAACACCGTCCGACATGCCGAACAAGAGGGAGGAATCCATGAGACGACCACTGCTGTCCCGTCTGATACCTGCTGTGGTGCTCGTCGTCGCCACGACGGGTGCCGTGGCCGGTCAGAGCGCTGCGAAGGCCGCCGGCGTGGTACCGGGGTTGACCGGAGCGGCGGCGCGACAGGCCGCCGGTCCCGCGGCCGATCGGTTCCGGCAGCTCACCGAGCAGCGCGTCCAGGCGGCTGCGGCCGGGCACGGCGCGGCTTCGTCCGCGGCCGCCACGCTGCACACCAGCTGGGGCATCACGATGCCGGTCGGCGTCGGCACCGGTTTCAAAGCCCTGCAAAGCGTGGTCGGCGGAGCCCAGCCGACGAACGGCGGCGACTTCGTCTACGCCCCGACGGCGCTGCCGCCCGGCCGCGCGTGCATGGAGATCACCACCGCCTACACGCCCAGCGGCCCGGATCTGTGGGCCTGGGACTGGTGCGGCGGACGCGATCAGGTCGGCAAGCTCACGGCGATGGACTCGACCTTCCTGGCCACCTACACCACCACGGTCAACGGTCACCCCGCCTACGACCTCGACGAGCACCAGACCTCGGCCTCGGGCAACGTCTGGACCGCGTACCTGTACAACTACCAGACCCACGCCTGGGACACCTTCTACACCAGCTCCGGTACCTACGACCTGTCGCAGTACCCCTTCGGCTGGGACATGTTCGAGGTCTACACCACCCCCGATCCGGGCACCGGCGCCGGCTACTACTGCCACGACCTGCTCGGCAAGCCCTTCGAGAGCAGCAGCGTCCAGCTCCTGACCGGCAGCACCTGGACTCCCGCGGCGCCCGGCAACAGTTCCCCCGACAGCACGCCGCCCGCACCCGGCAGCAGCCTGGACTGTCCCGCCCTGACCATCACCCTGGCCCACCCGAACGACGACTGGACCGCCCTGATCGGCGGCACCAGTGGCAGCTCGCAGTCCTACGAAGCCGAAGCCGCCGGCAACACGCTGGCCGGTCAGGCCGCGGTCCGCAGCTCCTCCGGCGCTTCCGGCGGCGCCCTGGTCGGCTACATCGGGAACGGCACCGCGAACTACCTCCAGGTCAACAACGTCTCGGCCACCACGGCCGGCAGCCACCGCCTGACGATCTACTACGCCGCCGGCGAGAACCGCTCGCTCACCGTCAGCATCAACGGCGGCGCCGCGACCAGCCTGACCACCCCCGGCACCGGCGGCTGGGACACCGTCGGATCGGTCGCCACGACCGTGACCCTGACCGCGGGCACGAACACCGTACGGATCGGCAACCCGACCGGCTGGGCGCCGGACGTGGACCGCATCGTCGTGTCCTGACCCCCCGCCTCGACGGCCGCGCTCGCTATCGTGTCAGTTTCGGGTGGTGGGCGCGGGCGCGGGCGCGGGCGCTGGCGAGGGGGTCGTGCATGCCGAAAGGGTTCGCCGAGCTGGGCGTCGACCTCTATGTCAGAAGGACGATGGATCAGCGCATGGGCATGGCTCCGCCGCGCAGCGACGACAAGGGTCTGCTGCCGCGTGGTCTCGTGCCGTGCCTGGTGACGGTTCTGCGACTGTCCGCGCACCAGAAGGCGGACGAGGGCGCCGGCATGGACTTGGCGTCGGCGCTCGTCAGCGGCGGTCATCTCGCCCGGGCGGTCGATGTGGTCCGGTCGGCACGCCGGTTCAAGCCGGCGGACATCGTCGCTCTGGCGCTGATGGCGGGCAGGGCCGGAGACCTGGACGGTGCGCACGCCCTCATCGAGACGATCACGGACCGCTCGCTGCACGACGACGCGCTGGTCGCCTTCATCCCGGTGCTGGCGCACGCCGGTGAACGCGAACGCGCCGTCGCCATGGCTGAGAAGGTGCGCTATCCGCACAACTGGCCGGGAGCGTGGGAAGGGCTGGCGAAAGCGGTGGCGGACTGCGGCGACTTCCCCGCAGCGCTCGGATACGCCGCCAAAGCCGCCGAGGATGCAGGCGGCGTGCCGCTGGGGCGCGTGCTCCTGACGTCCATGGAAATAGCGCACGCCGCCGGGGACGACGTCCTGGCCAAAGACTTCGCCGATCGTGTGGAGGACCTCGTTCGCAACGGCGACGGACAACGCTCTTTCCTCGTCACGGTGCTGGCCTTCGAGGCCGGCAATGGCGACCTGGAGCGCCTCGACGCTGTGCTGCACGGCCTGATCCGCGCCGCGGCGGAAGACGTAGCGGCACAGGAATCGCAGGAAGCTGAGGACAACAGCGACTTCGCGGACCTGTATCTCACAATCATCCCGCGCCCTCGCCCGCCCTTCGGCGCGGAGATCGTGCCCGAACTGCTGGAGGCGGTCACCGAGACCGCCGACCGGGAGGTGGCCGTCGCCGTGGCCGACCGGGTCGGGGAACTGCTCCGCTCCGGCGCCCCCTTCGACGGTTCAGCACTGCGCGAGGCCCTGATCTTGTTGCTGGCCCGGCACGGGCAGGTCGAGCGGGCCATAGCGTACGCCGACCGGATCGTCGAGCCCAACCTGCGCGCGGCACGACACGCCGACATCGTTGAAGCGCTGGCACGGTCCGGGGACACGGACCGCGCCGAGACCCTCGCTCGCGCGCTCACGAGCCGTTGGGCGCGAAGTCGGGCGCTGATAGCCGTCGTGCACGAGCTGGCTTGGAGCGGCGAGACGGCGCGCGCCGAAGCTCTTGTCTCGGCGATCCCCGACCGCTGGGGGCGGGGCGAGGCGCTTGTCGAGGTCGCCGCCGCGCTGGCCCGGCAGGGCGAACCGGAGCGGGCCGAGGACCTTGCCCACACGATCCGCCTCGGCCGGACGCGGGCTCGGGCGCTGTCCGAATTGGCGTACGCCTCGGACGACCAGGCCCGCGCCCGCAGGCTGGCCGCCCGCGCCGTGTTCCTCGGCGGCTGGACGATGGCCCTGGGTGACCTGGAAGCGATCGTGCCCGGCGGGGCACTGGCCATCGCCGACGCCCTTCGAATTCCAAGCACTTAGGATTGCGGGGTGAGCGATCCGACACCCGGCCTGAACTCCCAGCAACTCGGCGCGTACTTCGCCCTGATGGAAGTCAGCAGCCTGCTCCAGTACGCGGTGGAAGAGCATCTGCGCGCCGATGGCGACTTGAGCTACGTGCAGTTCGAGATCCTGGCCCGCCTGGTGGACGCATCTGAGGGCCGGTTGCGGATGACCGATCTGGCCGACGGGCTCGTGTACAGCCGCAGCGGGCTCACCTATCAGGTGGGGCTGTTGGACAAGCGCGGGCTGATCACGCGCTCGCCGTCGCCGGATGACGAGCGCAGCGTCATCGTGAGCGTCACGGCGGCCGGCCGGGACCTGATCGCCCGCGTGCTTCCCGGGCATGTCGACCGCGTGCGGCAGCTGCTGATTGAGCCGATGACCGGCGAGGATCTCACCGCCCTCGGTGCGATTCTGGGTCGTGTGCGCGACCATATGCGCGCCAATCCGCCGCGGTCGGCCAAGCCGCGCGCCGCCCGCAACCGCACCACCTGAAAGGCTGGCTGAGGGATGGACCGGGCGCTACTGGCGGACTTTCTCCGCGCCCGCCGCGAGGCGTTGCAGCCGGAGGACGTCGGGCTTCCGCGCGGCTCCCGGCGCCGGGCCGGCGGGCTGCGCCGCGAAGAGGTCGCGATGCTGGCCGGGATGTCGACCGACTACTACAGCCGGATCGAGCAGCGGCGTGGTCCGATGCCGTCCGAGCCGATACTCGCCGCCCTGGCGCAGGGCCTGAAGCTCAGCCCGAGCGAGCGCGAGCACCTGTTCGCGCTCGGCGGGCACTCGGCGCCGCGGCGCAGCCTGCGCGACGAGCGCGTCAGTCCCGCCGTCACGCGCATCGTCGAGCGGCTGGGGGACACGCCCGCGATCGTGTTCTCGCGATTCGGCGAGGCGTTGCTCCAGACTCCCGGTGCGGTCGCCCTGTTCGGTGACTACACGCGGTTCAGCGGGATGTCCCGCTACCTGGTCTACCGCTGGTTCACCGACCCGGCGCAACGCGCCATCTATCCGCCCGAGGACCACGATCTGCGCGGCCGGGTCTTCACCGTGGACCTGCGGGCGGCGTACACGGCCGACCCCACGGGCACCGCCGGAGAGATCGTCGAGGCGCTGCTGGCGGTCAGTCCGGCCTTCGCCGAGGTCTGGCGGCGCCACGAGGTGGACGTCACGCACCACCACGAACTCAAGCGCTACCGGCATCCGGTGCTGGGCGATCTGGAGATGTACAGCCGGCGGCTCTACGACCCCGACGAGGGCCAGGACCTGCTGGTCTTCATGGCCGAGCCCGGTTCGGCGAGCGAGGAGAAGCTTCAGCGCCTGATCCCCGCTGACGGCAGCGGCGACGGCGCCGGCGACAGCAGCGGCAGCGGCGACGGCGACAGCAGGGGCAGCGGCAGCGGTGCCGAGGCGCTGATCTAAGGGGCGCCTCCCAGCCGCCTTCCGCGCCGGCACGCACCAGTGCTGCCCTTCCTGCCTCGTCATCCACGGACAACTTGTCCGTGGACAAGTTCGGCCTTCATCCGGCTTCCGGATCGCGCCACGCTTGATCCATCGGAGGGCGCGCGGCGGTCCCAGCAGGTTCTGCGGGGATCATCCGGCGCGCGATTTGCTTCGAATTCAAAGCGTGCTAGGGTTCCCATGTGCTTCGAAAACGAAGCACATGGCGGTGAAGAGGCGAGGGATTGTGATGAAGGCAGTGCGTTTCCACGAGTACGGCGACCCGACCGTCCTGCGGTACGAGGACGTCGAGCAGCCCGTCCCCGGCGCGGGTCAGGTGCTGGTCCGGGTCGCGGCGACATCGTTCAACGGCGTCGACGGCACCATCCGAGCGGGCTTCATGCGGGAGCCGATCCCCGTGGCGCTCCCGCACACGCCGGGTATCGACGTGTCCGGCACGATCGCCGCGCTGGGCGAGGGCGTGACCGGTTTCGAGGTCGGGGACCATGTCGTCGGGTTCCTGCCGATGACGGACGCCGGCGCGGCCGCGCAGTACGTCCTCGCTCCGGCCGCGATCCTCGCACCGGCGCCGACCACCGTCCCGCTGGCCGACGCCGCGGCGCTGCCCGCCGTGGGACTGACCGCCTGGCAGGCGCTGTTCGACCACGCGAAGCTCACCGCTGGCCGGCGCGTCCTGATCAACGGCGCGGGCGGAGCGGTCGGCGGCTACGCCGTGCAGCTCGCCAAGAACGCCGGCGCGCACGTCGTCGCCACCGCCAGCCCGCGCAGCGCCGACCGGGTCAAGGCAGCCGGCGCCGACGAGGTCGTCGACCACACCACCTCCGCGGTCACCGAGGCGACCGCGCCGGTCGATGTGATCCTGAACCTCGCACCGATCGAGCCGGCGCAGCTGGCCGCGCTGCTCGGCTTGATCAACAACGGCGGCGTCCTGGTCAACACCACGGTCTGGATGCCCGCACCCAGCGATGAAGAGCGCGGCGTGCGCGGCATCGACCTGTTCGTCCGCAGCGACGCCCAGCAGCTCTCGCACCTCGTGGACCTGATCGACCGCGGCGAGCTGCGCGTCGAGGTCGCCCGCCGGGTGCCGCTGGCCGACCTGCAGACCGTGCACGCCCAGGCTGCCGCAGGGGAACTGCCCAGCGGCAAGGTCGTCATCGTCGCCCCTGAGGCGTGAGCCCGACGACCCTCGGCGACCCGGGCAGCACCACGTCCATCTCGGTGCACGCCACGCTGATCACCAGTTCAGGCCGGCGGTCGCGCGCTCGCCCGCACTATCAAGTCCGGGGTGATCAGCACCTGCTCCGCCGGGGGCGCCGCGGGGTTCTCCAGCCGTTCGAGCAGCAGCTCCAGGCTTCGGCGTCCCAGTTCGCTGAAGTCCTGGCGGACCGTGGACAGCGGGGGAGTGAAGTACGACGATTCCGGGATGTCGTCGAACCCTACGACGCTCACCTCGGCCGGGACCTGGCGGCCGGCTTCGTGGAAGGCGCGGAGCAGGCCGAGGGCCATGTGGTCGTTGGCGCAGAACACGGCCGTGAGGTCGGGCTCGGCGGCCAGGGCGCGGCCGGCGGCGTAGCCGGAGCGGGCGCTCCAGTCGCCGCGCAGGGGCGGCGGGACCGGTCGGTCGGCCTGTTCCAGTTCGGCGCGCCAGCCCTCGGCGCGGCCGGTGGCGTCGAACCAGCCGACCGGGCCGGCGACGTGGTGCACCGTGCGGTGGCCGAGGTCGAGCAGGTGGCGGGTGGCCATGGCGGCGCCCTCGCGCTGGTCGATGGCGGCCATCGGGACCTGCTCGGCCGGGCCGCAGCCGGCGCCGACCAGCGGCACCCCGGCCGCGGCCTGGGCCAGCACGCCGGCCGCGGAGGTCTGCGGCGCTATCACCACGATGCCCTCCACGGCCTGGTCGCGCAGCCGGTCCACGGCCTCCAGCACCGAGCTCCGGTTCATCGCCCGCAGACTCACGATGCTGATGAAGTAGTCGGCGTCGCGCGCCGCCTGCTCGATGCCGTAAAGCATGGAAGCCGGACCGTAGAGCGTGGTGTCGAAGCTGATGACGCCGAGGGTCTGCGAGCGCCGGGTCACCAGTTGCCGCGCCGCGGAGTTGGGCCGGTAGCCCAGCTCGCGGATCGCGTCCACCACCCGGGCGCGCGTCTCGGCGCGGACGTTCGGCTGGTCGTTGAGCACCCGGGACACCGTCTGGTGCGACACCCCGGCCACCAGCGCGACGTCGGCCATGGTCGGAGTCTGCGACGCCGGCGTGCGTGCGGGCCGTGCGGCCAAGGCGGCTCCACCCTCCTGGTTCGTGGGCGCCGGGTTCGGCGAGCCTGCCTTGCGGGAGCAGGTCTGCGCGGCGCCGGACGCGCCCATCCTATGGTTCCGCATCGGTCAGAGAGAGCTCACCCCCCGCTGGAGGACAGCGAGCCGATCTCGCCGGCGGACAGCGCCCGGGAGTAGATCCGGGTGTTGTCCAGCGCTCCCGGCAGGAACGGGTCGCCGGCGTACTGCGACCGGCCGAGCCAGGAGTTCGGGCTGCCGCCGAGCGAGCCGGCGTTGAGCGTCATGCCGGTAGTGGAGCCGACCGCGGCGCCGTTGACGTACAGCGTCCCGGTCGATCCGGCGACGGTGACCGCGACGTGCGTCCAGGCGCCGGTCGGCAGCGTGGCTGAGCTGTTGATCTGCTGCTCGGTGCTCCAGCCGCCGGTCGTGATCGCGAACCGGAGCGTGCCGGCGCCGCTGTTCGGCGTCAGGAACATATAGCTGGTCGTCCCTGAGCCGATGTCGAAGATCCGCGACCAGCTCGGCGCCGAGTCCAGCTTGACCCAGGTCGCGATCGTGAAGTCGCCGGCGCCGGACAGCAGCCCGGAGGGAAGCGCGACGTACCCGCTGGCGCCGTCCAGGTGCACCGCGCCGCCGGTCCGCCCGGTGACGTGGGAGGTGGTCCCGGCCAGGTTCGCGGTGTGGCCGTTGCCCGAGGCGTCGGCGGCGGTGCTCCCGCTCGTCTCGTCGAAGGCGTACCAGGCCACGAGCGGCGGCGGGGGAGCGCCGTTCGCCTTCCAGTACACGGTGTAGTACTGGTGGTGGGTTTGGTAGAAGGGCAGCAGCGATACCGCGCCGGTGCTCGCGGTGCCGGTGAAGTGCAGGGCGTTGTTCGGGTCCTGCTTCAGGCTCGATGCAGTCAGCGCCGGCATCACGCCGTTCACATTCGTCGTCCCGTACTGCCCGGCCAGCACGATGCCGCCGTACTTCACCACCTGGACCGTGCTGTCGTCCGGCGCCGGGACGAAGGTCAGCTTGGCCGGCAGCGCCAGGTCCACGACGTCGCCCGAGGCCCAGGTCCGGTCGATCGTCAGGTACGTGCCGGGCGTCGCGGTGAGGTTCTGGAGCGTGCCGTTGACCTTCACCGTCATCCCCGAGCACCAGGACGGCACCCGGATCTTGAGCGCGATGTGCCCGGCGCCGGTGATCGTCAGCCGGCTGCTCGACGCGGCGGGGAACGTCGTGTCCTGCCGGACCGTGATCGCGCGTCCCGGCCACGCCAGCTGCGAGGCGATGAACAAGTTCACATAGAGCGTCTCGCCGTTGTAAAAGTAGATCGAGTCGGCGTATTTGGTATTGGACTCCATCCCGGTGCCGTGGTCGCAGGTGAAGTCGTTGTAGTCGTTGCTGTAAGTCTTGTAGCCGCCGGGCTGGAGTGGCGTGTAATAGCACACGAATCCGTGGCTGGAGGCCGGGTCCTGCTGCCCGAGAACGGTGTTGAACAGCCCGCGCTCGTAGTAGTCGAGGTAGGCGGCGCGCGTCGGGTCGGTGAAGAACAATCCGCGGGAGAGCTTCAGTTCGTTGTAGGTGACACAGACCTCGCAGGTGGTGTTCGACAATTGACTCGCGATGGCGTTCGGGGTCTGGAAGTACTCGCCGTTGGAGAAGCCGCCGATCTCGTACATGTGGTGGCCGGTGGTGATGGCCCAGAAGTTCTGCGCGATGGTCAGATACCGCGCGGTCCCGGTCGCCAGATATTCGCGCAGCGCGCCGATGATCTTCGGGACCTGGGTGTTCGCGTGGAATCCGGCGAGCTGGTCGGTGCCGGCGGCCAGCGGGTCCTCGATCTGCGCGTGGTCGAAGCGCTGCGCCGCCGTCAGGGTATTGGCATCGCCGGTGACCTGGTACAGGTGCGCCAGCACCTCGGGCATGCCGCCGAACTCGGTCTGGAGCACGGCCTGCATCTGGCTGTGGCTCAGCGGGTCGGTCCGGGTCTTGACCCAGGCGGCCATGCCCTTCAGGACCGTCAGCGCCTGGGTGTTCCCGGCTACGAGGTACTGGTCGAGCAGCCCGGCCATGATCTTGTGGATCGTGTAGTACGGCGCCCAGACGCTCTGCCCGCTCTCCAGCCGGTCGAAGAAACTTTCAGGGAACGCCGACAGGTAGCCGGTGTGGAATCCGGCTGCCGGAGACGCGGCTTGGCAGGCTGCCAGGGAGCTGACAAAGTAGTCGCCCTTGCTTTTCAGGGTGCTGTCACCGGTGCTGGCGTAGGCCTGAGCCAGCGCGGACATGATGTGTCCGGTCGAGTGGCCGCGCAACTCCTCCGTCGGATCCTCCCAGCCGCCGCAAGGGCTGGCCGACGTGGCGATGCCGACTGTGGTGCGGAACATGTACAACAGCCGGTCGGGATCGACGAATCGGAGGTAGGCAAGGGTCCGATTCATGTTGTCCAGGAACGGTCCGGCGAGCAGTGTCACCGCCGCCAGCGGGAAGGCGTAGGCGGACACGCCGATGTCCGGGGCGGTCGCGCCGGTCGCTTCCGGCGTGCCGGCGGTGGCGGTCGGGCCGGTCGTTGTCGTGGCCGCCGCGGCGGTCGTCGCCGCAGGTAGGACGGTCGCCGCGGCACCGGCGGCCATCGTGCTGCGGAGCAGGGTTCTTCGTGAGAAGGGTCCCGAGTCCATGGCGGATCCTCTCTGGTGGCGTCCGGGATCTCGGACGGCGTCCGGGAGCTCGGGCGCACCGTAGATCCGACTCAGGACTCTGTCAACGTGACCACGGCTGACCGGCGGGGTTTGACACCGCTCGGCGGCAGCCCTACGTTCCACCCTGATTTCCAGCGGTCGGAAGGGCACCCCGACGTCACCCCGTCATGAGAAAGGGTGCCCATGCGCACGCCCCGTGCTCCGTTCCGCCGGCTCGCCGCGCTCGCCGCGGTGGTCCTGGCCGCCGGAACCGTCAGTCTTACCACCAGCTCGCCACCGGCCGCCGCGGCGGTGTCGTTCACCACGACGGTGGTGAACCAGGCGTCCGGCGACTGCGCCGACGATCCGAACTCGGCCACCACCACCGGAACGCAGCTGATCCAGTACTCCTGCAACTCCGGCACGAACCAGAACTGGACGTTCACCCCGGTCTCCGGCACCGGCGCCACCTACACCGTCGCCAACGGCGCCTCGGGACTGTGCGTCGACGTCTCCGGACGCTCCACCGCCGACAACGCCCAGATCATCCAGTGGACCTGCAACGGCCAGACGAACCAGCAGTTCACCCTCCAGCCGGTCGGCAACGGCTTCACCCTGGCCGCCGTCCACTCCGGCAAGTGCGTCGCCCCCACCGGGGACACCACCGCCAACGACACCGTCCTGGTCCAGTTGCCCTGCACCACCGCCGGCACCCGGGTCTGGAACCTGCCCGGCTACACCAGCGGCGGAAGCGGCAGCAACACCGTGACCGTCGCCAATCCCGGGACGCAGACCTCGAAGGTCGGCGCGGTGGTCTCCCTGCAGATGGCCGGGAGCGACTCGGCATCGGGCCAGACGCTGACCTACTCCGCGACCGGTCTGCCGGCCGGGCTGTCGATCAGCGCGTCGGGTCTGATCTCCGGCACCGCGAGCACTGCCGGCAGCTCGACCGTCGCGGTCACCGCGAAGGACTCCACCGGCGCGTCCGGCAGCACCTCCTTCGGCTGGACGGTGAACACCGCCGGCGCGGCGTATCAGGGCGTTCCCGCGGTCGCGCCCAACGCGTGCGGGAACTCCTCGCTGCCCAACGCCTACGGCACCAACTTCCCAACGCCCAGCGACCCCTACGGCCAGGGCTACTCCAACCAGACCGCGCTGGGCTGGGACGGCAACTACTGGCCGGTGTTCCAGTACCTCTCAGGGTCCTTCTTCGCACGCGGCGTGCCGACGACGTACAACGCCAACGGGACCACGGTCTGCGGCGCCATGTACTCCTTCTCGATCTACAACCACAACGGCAACCGTCCGGCGCAGTCGGTGACCTGGACCCAGGAGTCCGGATACCTGCCGGCGATGACGACCTCGTTCAGCACCGGCTCGATGGCCGTGGCCATCAAGGAGTTCGAGGACAAGGCCACCATCGGCGGCCACCCGGTCGGCGTGGTGTACGCGCGGGTGTCGGTGACGAACAACGGGTCCGCAGCGCTCACCCAGGACCCCGGCGCGTCCGGGCCCAACCTGGTGCGGCTGACGAGCACCTCGCTGAACACGGTCCAGCCCGGGGCGACCAGCAACCACGACTACATCGTCGCCGTCGACAACTTCGGCTCCGGCGCGGCGCTTCCCACCGGGAGCACGCTGTCGTCCGGCGCCCCGGACTTCACCACCGCCGACAGCCAGATGGCGGCCTACTGGAACGGCCGGATCGGCGAGACCGCGTCCTTCTCGCTGCCCGACGTCGCGCTCCCGAACACCGGCGGTCTGGCCAACCCCGGGACCGCGATGACCAACGCCTACAAGGCCGGCACCGTCTACATCCTGATGATGCAGATCGGCGAGGCGCAGTTCTCCGCGGCGAACAACTACTTCTGGCTGCTGAACCACGACGTCCCCGGCGAGCTCAACGCCCGGCTGGAGACCGGTGACTTCCACGACGCGCAGAACCTGCTGCTGACCGCGCGGATATCGCAGGCCACGAACTTCGACGAGCACGGCGCGAACTGGTACTTCGACGGCGACTGGAAGACGCCCTCGACCTGGGCCTACTACCTGGCCAAGACCAACGACACGGCGTTCGTCTCGCAGTACTTCCACGACGACGCCGGCGGCTCCAGCCCGTGGGGTCCGAGCCTGTACACGATCATGCACGGCATCTACCAGGGCCAGCTCGCCTCCGACGGGGCGCTGGCGACCAGCTTCGACAACGATTCCTCGGGCCGCTGGCTGTTCGACGACTACTCGGCGCTGGAGGGCCTGGCGGCGTACAAGTACATTGCGACGCGCATCGGCAACACGGCAGAGGCGCAGTACGCCGACGGCGCGTACACCAAGCTGCTGAACGCGACGAACACCCTGCTGTCCCGCAACGAGTCGGCCAACGGGTTCTCCTACCTGCCGTGCACGGTCGACCAGCCGAATTCGGCCAACCGCTGCAACACCTACAACGACGCCAACTGGGCCTCGCCGGTGTGGGTCGGACAGAATCAGTGGTCGACGATGCTCATGGGCGGCACGCTGTCCGGTATCGCGGGCGACCCGGCGCAGGGCGACGCGATGTACAAGTGGGGCTTCGCGCGTCTGTCCGCGAACGGTCTGCCGTATCCGACCTTCGGCGCGTTCAACGGCTACTCGACCGCGTACAACACCGCCTACGCCAGCGACGGCTTGTACGGCACGTCCTACCGCGACCTGCCGATCACCAGCTACGCCTGGCAGATCGCGACCACCACCGGCGGCCCGAACGCCTGGTGGGAGGCCAACGGTACGGGCCCGGACAGCGGCAACCCCTGGATCGGCAACCATGCCGGCCCGGAGTTCGGCGCCTGCCCGTACGCCTGGCCGATCTCCGCTCAGCAGGAGGGACTGCTGCAGTCGATCGCGGCCGAGGGCTTGTCCTCGACCGGTTCTGGCCCGTACACCTACACGAGGCCGCTGATCATCGGCCGCGGCGTCCCGAACGCCTGGATCGCCAACGGCCAGAAGGTTTCGGCGTCGAACCTGACCACCTCCTATGACACGAACAGCGGTGCCCGGAGCACGTACGGCGTGTCGATCTCGACCTCGACGTCCAGCGGCACGCGCGTGGTCACGGTGACGCTGTCCGGAACGCTGCCGGCCGGCGCGGTGTCGGTGCAGCTGCCGGTCTTCACCTCGGTGGGGGTCACGGCGGTCAGCGGCGGGTCGTACAACTCCTCGACGCACTCGGTGAGTGTGAACTCCGGAACGACCACAGTGGCCATCACCCTGGCCGGCTGAGTCATGAAGAACGGTCGTCGCGGTGGGCTTCACGGCTTCACCGCGGCGCCCCCCCTCGCGACAGTTCAGGACCGCTGATGCCCCAGTCGTTCGGACAGCTCCGCCGCTCCCTTGCGTACCTGCGGCGACCACAGTTCCACCGGCCGCGTCGCCGGCACCGTCACCCCGAGCGCGGCCACCACCCGGCCGTTGTGGTCGCGGACCGGCGCGGCGACCGAGCGCACGTCGTTGCCGGCTTCGTCGTGCTCGAACACGACCTCCTCGACCGCCGCGGTGTCCGTGCCGAGCCCGGCCAGCAGCGCCTGGCCCAGCGCCGAGGCCCGCACCGGCAGGCGCGAGCCGACCGCGGCGACCACACGGACCGCGTGCGTGGAGTCGGCTTTGGCGACGCAGACCGCGAATCCACCGTCGAGGACCGCGACCTGCACCGTCTCGCCGCACTCGGCGGCGACCGCCTCGGCCACGCTCTGCGCCTCGCGCGCCAGGTCCAGACGGTCGGCGAAGCGGCTGCCGAGCAGCAGCACCTGCGGCCCGAGACGGAAGCGGGTCGGGGAGCCGGGGTCGGTGGCGGCGTAACCGCGCTCGATGAGGGTGCCCATCAGCTCGTGCACCGTGCTGCGCGGCAGGCCGGTGCCCGCGGCGATCTCGGCGGCGGTCAGCGTGGGACGCCCCAGGAACAGCTCCAGGATGTCCAGCGCCCGCGCCACGGCGGGAACAGCCCTCGTCACGATCGCGAGCATAGCCCGCGCGGCTCCGGATGCTGTTAGCGCTCACAATAAGCGGACGCTTTTGCCAAACAGAGATGTGATTCGGCCTTGTTAACGTATCCCAACGCTGACATGCTTGGCGTTCATCCCGCAGATTCGCGCGGCGTGACACCTCGAGGGTTGGGCACCCTCGCCGAGCGTCCCCTGCCAAAGGCACCAGCGCAAGTCACCTTTGGAGACGACTCATGCCCACTCATCTGCCTCGCCCACGCCGTGCGGTCCTGACCGCCGCGGTGGCGGTAGCCGCCCTCGTCCTGGCCGGCTGCGGCTCCACCAAGAGCTCCGGCGGTTCGGCCGGTGCCACCGGCTCGGCCGACGACGGCACCACCCTCACCCTGTGGACCCGCGCCGGCACGCAAACCCAGACCCAGGCGCTCGTGGACGCGTACAACGCGAGCCACAAGAACAAGGTCAAGCTGACCGCTTTCCCGAACGAGCAGTACCCTGACAAGATCGCCACGTCGGCCGGCGCCAAGGCGCTGCCGGACATCTTCACCTCCGACGTGGTGTTCGCGCCGAACTACGTCAGCCAGGGTCTGTGGACCGATATCACCGGCGACTTCAACACCCTGCCGTTCAAGGACGCGGTGGCTCCCTCGCACGTCAAGGCCGCCACCTCCGACGGCAAGATCTACGCTGTCCCGCACGCGCTGGACCTGTCGGTCATGTTCTACAACAAGGCCTTGTACAAGCAGGCCGGGCTGGACCCGAACAAGGGCCCTGCCACGCTCCAGGAGTTCGCCGACCAGGCGCGCGCCGTCGCCAAGCTCGGCGGCGGCAACCACGGCACGTACATCGGCGGCAACTGCGGCGGTTGCGTGGAGTTCACGTTCTGGCCCTCGATCTGGGCCGACGGCGGCGCGGTGATGGACGACGCGGGTACCAAGTCCTCGATCGACAGCTCCCAGGTGCAGGCCGTGTTCAAGGTCTACCACGACCTGTACGCCGACGGGACCGCCGACCCGGCCTCCAAGCAGGAGAACGGCACCACCTGGCTCGGCGCGCTGCAGACCGGCAAGGTCGGCATCGCGCCCGGACCCTCGTCCTGGCTGCCGCTGATCCGCTCCAAGGGCATCGACGTCGGCGTGGCGCCGATCCCCGGCGTGCGGGGCGGGAGCTCCACCTTCGTCGGCGGCGACGTGGCCGGCATCGCCTCGACCAGCTCGCACGAGAAGCAGGCCTGGGACTTCCTGTCCTGGACCCTCGGCGACACCGCGCAGGTCGACGTGGTGGCCAAGCAGGGCCAGATCATCGCCCGCACCGACCTGGCGGACAACCGGTACGCCGCCGCCGACCCGGCGGTGCTGAGCATCAACCAGGTCATGGCCAAGGGCAAGACGCCGTACGCGCTGAACTTCAACGCCACCTACAACGACCCGCAGAGCCCGTGGACGGCGGCGCTGCGCGGAGCCCTGTTCGGGGACGCGGCCAGTGCTCTGGCCTCCGGTCAGGACGCCATCACCAAATCGCTCGACCAGCACTGAGGCGGTGCGGTAGCAGAGAGCGAAGACCAGAAATCATGCGCAACCGCCGCAAGAGCGCTGTGGGTGCGGCTTACGCCGTGCCCACAGCGGTCGTCGTCACCTTGTTCTTTCTCATCCCGCTCGGACTGGTCGCGGTCATGTCGGTGGACCACTGGCCGCTGCTGGGCCACGCCACCCCGAACTTCCCGGCCAACTACACCGACATGGCCGACAACACCCTGTTGCACCAGGCCGTCTTCTTCACCCTGAAGTACACGGTCGTCATCACCGTGGTGCTGTTCGCCGTGGCGTTCGGTCTGGCGCTGCTGGTCCAGAACCCGCAGCCGGGCGTGGGCGCGCTGCGCACCGCGTTCTTCCTGCCGACCGCCGTCGGCTTCGCCACCGCCTCGCTGCTGTTCCTGGGCATGCTGAGCAACGAGATCGGGCCGGTCAACCCGCTGCTGAAGGACTTCGGATTGATCGACAAGCCGGTGGACTGGATCACCGGCAGCCCGGGTACCGCGCTGACCTCCACGGTCGGGCTGGTCACCTGGCGCTTCGCCGGATTCAACATGCTGATTCTGCTCACCGGCCTGCAGGCGATCCCCACCGAGATCTACGAGGCGGCGCGGGTGGACGGCGCGAGCGCCTGGCAGTCCTTCCGGCGGATCACGCTGCCGCTGATGCGGCCGACCATCGCGCTGGTGCTGATCATGATGATCACCGGCTCGCTGCTGGCCTTCGACCAGTTCTACATCATGACCCAGGGCGGTCCGGACAACTCGACCACGTCGGTGGTGATGGTGATCGTCCGGCAGGCGTTCGTGAAGTTCAACCTCGGCTCGGCGGCCGCCGTCTCGGTGGCGGCGCTCGGCGTGCTGATCGTGTTGAACGTCTTCCAGCTCAGTGTTCTGCGAAGGAGGGATTCGTGACCGGCCCGCGCCGGGCGGTGTCCGTCGGCGGCTACTACGTCACCGCCGGGGCGCTGGCCATCCTGTTCCTGTATCCGCTGGTGTGGAGCGGCTGGGCCTCGGTGCACGCCGGAGGGAGGTTCTCGATGGAGAACTACCGGAGCCTGTTCACCTACCGTGACGGCATCGGGACCTACCTCGTCAACAGCATGGTCGTCACCGGGCTCACGGTGGCTGGCACGCTGGCGGTGTCCCTGCTCGGCGGCTATGCCTTCGGGCGGTTCAGTTTCCCGGGCAAGAACGTGTTGTTCCTGGCGACGCTGGCGATCCTGATGGTGCCGTATCCCACGATCCTGATTCCGCTGTACGTGTTCCTGGGTGATCTGCATCTGCAGAACTCGCTGATCGGGCTGTCGCTGGTGCTGGTGATGTTCCAGCTGCCGTTCGCGACGTTCATGATGCGCAACGCCTTCGAGGCGGTGCCGCAGGAGCTTGAGGACAGCGCTCTGGTAGACGGCTGCGGGACGTTCGGAGCCTTGATGCGGGTGCTGGTGCACGCGGTGCGGCCGGCTGTGGTGACGGTGGGGCTGTTCGCGTTCCTGGCCGCGTGGAACGAGTTCTTCGCCGCGCTGATCCTGCTGAACTCCTCGGACAAGTTCACACTGCCGGTCGCGGTGGTGGCGATGGAGGGGCACTCGTTCGGGTCGATCGACTACCCGACGATGCAGGCGGGGGTGGTGTTCATGGCCATCCCGTGCCTGGTGCTGTTCCTGATCCTGCAGCGGAGCTATGTGCGGGGGTTCATGTCGGGGGCGTTGAAGGGCTGAGCGATCCGGTTCGGCCGGCTCAGCCCAGCGACGACTCGCGGACGACCAGGCGCGCGGGGACGGTTCGCGTCCCCGCCGTCCGGTTCCCGGCGATGGCGTCCAGCAGGCGCAGCGCGGCGACCCGGCCGATCTCCACCATGTCCAGGTCCACGGTGGTCAGCGGCGGGCGGCAGGCCTCGGCCATGACCTCCCAGTTGTCGTAGCCGACGATCGCCACGTCCTGCGGGACCCGCACGCCGCTCTCGCGCAGCGCGTCCGCGGCGCCGCGCGCGATCTGGTCGTTGCCGCAGAACAAGCCGTCGGTGTCCGGTTCGGCGCGCAGCACCAGCGCCGCCGCGCGCCGTCCCCAGGCCTCGGTCCACTCGCCGAAGTGCACGCGGCCGGTCGCCGGTTCCAGGCCGCCGGCCGCCAGTTCGGCCAGCGCCCCGTCGGCGCGCACCGCCGCCGCGGCGTGGTGCGCCGGGCCGGTGATGTGCGCGATCCGGGTCCGTCCGGACTCCACGAGGTGGCGGATCGCCAGCCGGGCGCCGCCGTGCTCGTCCGGGACCACCGACATGTCCTCGGGGTCGGAGGAGGGACCGAGGGCGTAGACCGTCGGCACGTCCGGCGTGCCGGGCAGCGGCTGGCGCGGGTCGGTGCGGCGGCCGGTGACGATGATGCCGTCGATGCGGCGCGCCATCAGGGTCCGTAAATAGTGGGCCTCGCGGATGGCGTCGCCGCGGCTGTCGCACAGCAGCACCGACATCTGCTCCGGACCCAGCGCGTCCTCGGCGCCGAGCAGCACCGGGATGCTGAACCGGCCGATGGAGTCGGTGGTGATCAGCCCGACGGTCCAGCTGCGCCCGGCCAGCAGCCCCTGCGCCAGCGGATTCGGGCTGAAGCCGAGCTGCTCGGCGGCCTCCAGCACCCGCTGCCGGGTCTCGGCGCGCAGGCTGCCGCGGCCGTTCAGGGCCTTGGAGGCGGTGCCGACCGTGACGCCGGCGAGGCCGGCGACGTCGGCGAGCGTGGCGACGCGGCGCGGTTCGGGCACAGACTGCACAGGCGGCACAGGCAAACCCTTTCCTAGACGATGACCGTCCCAGGTTCTCACATCAGGGGTTTGGCGCGCAGCCATTGACGAAGCATCGCAGGGCTCCTACTCTCTGGCTCGGCAAAGGTTTTCCTAGTTTCCGAAACCGCCGACCCGGACCGTCCGTCTGAACGCTGATCTGAACGCTGATCCGAACGCCGATCCGAACGCCGAGGGGGACAGGGTGGAACAGGCTGAAGCCGCCGCGGGACCGGTGCGCCCGACCGACCGGGCCGACGGCGCGCTGCGCCCGGCCGGCCGCGCCGCGATCACCGGCGGCTTCTGGGCCGCGCGGCGCGCCGTCACCTCCGAGGTCTGCGTCCCGCAGGGCCTGGGGCGGCTGGAATCGGCCGGCAACCTGCACAACCTGCGGCTGGCCGCCGGCCGGACGGCGGGGGAGTACCGCGGCGACCTGCCGTTCCTGGACTCGGACGTCTACAAGTGGCTCGAGGCCGCGGCCTGGACCGAAGCCGAGCACGGCCTCACCGCCGACCTGGCCGGAGCCCGCGACGCCGTGGTCGCCCTGGTGCGCGCCGCACAGCGCGACGACGGCTACCTCAACAGCTGGTTCCAGGTCGCCAAAGACGGCGAACGCTGGACCGACCTGCGCTGGGGCCACGAGCTCTACTGCGCCGGCCACCTCATCCAAGCCGCCGTCGCCCACCACCGGGCCACCGGCGAGGAAGGCCTGCTGGCCGTCGCCGTCCGATTCGCGGACTGCATCGACAGCGTCTTCGGCACGGACAAGAAGATCGACGGCGTCTGCGGCCACGCGGAGGTCGAGACGGCGCTCGTGGAGCTCTACCGCGAGACCGGGGAACAGCGTTACCTGGACCTGGCCGCGTACTTCGTCGACCGGCGCGGACACGGCCTGCTGAACCCCGAAGCCACCCGCGGTACCGCCGCGGGCCCGGCCTACTGCCAGGACCACCTGCCGGTCCGCGAGGCGAACGCGGTCGCCGGCCACGCGGTGCGCCAGCTCTACTTCCTGGCCGGGGTGACCGACCTGGCCGTCGAAACCGGCGACGCGTCCCTGCGTGCGGCGGCCGAGCGGCTCTGGACGGAGATGGCCGCGCGCAAGACCCACATCACCGGCGGCCTCGGCGCGCACCACGCGGAGGAGGACTTCGGCGACCCGTATGAGCTCCCGAACGAACGCGCCTACTGCGAAACCTGCGCGGCCATCGCCTCGGTGCAGTGGAACTGGCGCATGGCGCTGCTCACCGGGGAGGCGAAGTACTCGGACCTCGCGGAGCGGACTCTGTACAACGCGGTCCTGCCGGGCGTCTCGCTCGACGGCACGCGCTGGTTCTACGCGAACCCGCTCCAGGTGCGCGACGAACACCTGGACCGGCACGGCGACCACGGCGTGAGCCGCAAGGCTTGGTTCCGCTGCGCGTGCTGCCCGCCGAACGTCATGCGCCTGCTGGCGAGCCTGCCGCACTACTTCGTCTCGGGCGACGCCGACGGCATCCAGCTGCACCAGTACGCGACCGGCTCGTACGAGGCCGTGGCCGGCACGGTGCGGGTCGAGACCGGATACCCGTGGAGCGGCGGGATCGCGGTGACGATCGAGCGCGGCGGGGAGTGGACGCTGTCGCTGCGGGTGCCGGGGTGGTGCGCTGATGTCGAGGCCGGTGTCAACGGAGTAGCAGTCGACACCGTGGTCCCCGACGGCTGGCTCCGCATCCGCCGCGCCTGGCAACCGGGCGACGTCGTATCGCTGAACCTTGCGATGCCGATCCGCCTGACCGCCGCCGACCCGCGCGTGGACGCCGTGCGCGGCTGCGCCGCCATCGAACGCGGCCCACTCGTCTACTGCCTCGAAGAGGGCGATCAGCCGCAGCCGGGCCTGGACGCCTTCGTCCTGGACCCCTCCGCCGCCCTGACCGCCGACCACGACCCCGGCCTCCTCGACGGCGTGACCGTCGTGCGCGGCCTCAGCCGTCGCCGCACCGCCGCGCACCCCGCCTGGTGGCCGTACCGCTCCGGCGCCGGCCCGACCCCGCCGACCGCCCCGACCCCACCGACCGCCCCGACCGACCCGCTGCCGTTCACCGCGATCCCGTACTACGCCTGGGCCAACCGCCAGGACGGCGCGATGCGGATCTGGCTGCCTATGGCCTGACACCCCCGCGCGCAAGCCGCGCGCCCCCGAGCCCCGTTGCCGCCGAAGGTGCCCACGGCGACAACGGTCACGAAGCGCCGCCACCCGCTGAGGGGTGGCGGCGCTTGTGCGTGGTCGATGGTCCACCCCCTCCGACCCCTACGGGCTGACTCGACTTGCACCCGCGGCGCGAACTGAGACTCTGAATTCGCAGGGCCGAATCTTCGCCCGAATCTCACGCCCGAATCTCTCGCCTGAATCTCTCGATGATGGAGTTTCGAACATGTCTACCCCGTCTGCGAGCAGCGGTTCGCGTCCCCTCGTGCTCAGCGATCGGCAAGGGTTCAATCGGCGCTGGTTCGCGCCGAAGCTCGAGGCGGTTTATGTGCCCAGGAATGATGATGAGGCGGTCGCGCAAGTCGGCGAAGCCGTCTCGCGTTATGGGCGCGATGTCAAGGTTGTGGCTGGGCGCCACTGCTATGAGAACTTCGTTTACAACGACACCACTAGGGCCGTCGTGGATATGTCTTCGATGACCCGGGTCGGCTGGGATGGAGGGCGGGGTGCTTTCTTCGTTGAGGCTGGTTGTGAGAACTGGTCGGTCTACCGGACCTTGCTGAACGGCTACAACAAGACCCTTCCCGCAGGAAGCTGCTACTCGGTCGGCGCCGGGGGGCACATCACCGGCGGCGGGTACGGTCTGCTGTCGCGACTGCATGGTCTGACCGTCGACCACCTCAGTGCCGTCGACATCGTGACCTGGAATGAGCTGACGGGCAGTGCTGAACTGCACCACGTCTCGGCGTCGAGTGACTCCACTGACGAACGGGACCTTTTCTGGGCTCTACAAGGGGCTGGATGTGGCAATTTCGGCGTCATCCTGCGCTACTACTTTGATGAGCTGCCCAATGCCCCGGAGTTCGCTTCTATCTATACGCTCTCCTGGGATTGGACATCGTTCGACGCGGAATCCTTCGCGGACTTGCTCGCCGGCTATGGCGACTATGTGAGCGGCTTGCCCGAGACCGATTTCAGTTTGCTGAAGCTCACGCACGTATCCGCCGGGCAGATCGGCATGGTCGTTCAGGCGGTGTCCCCCGAAGGGGCTACTCTCCTGGACCACCAGGCTGAGGTCGAGCGGCGGTACGCGGAAGTGGTGGCGCGCTTTGGGGCGATCGTCGAGCCTTCGCCGTTGCGATTTCCGCTCGGCGGCCATCCGGGGTGGACGACGGCCGTCGTCGGCAACGAGAGCGTGCAACATGTCACCTACCTCGAGGCGCTGCAAACCATGAACGGCTCGGGGCCCAACCAGTTCGGCAAGTACAAGTCCGCGTACATGAACAAGGGCTTCCCGTCGAATCAGGTCGCTGCGATCTACCACTGGCTCAACACGACACCCAAGGGCGTCCCCGCCTCGGACATGAGCCAGAGCCTGTTGCAGGTCGACAGTTACGGAGGCGCCGTCAATCGAGTCGCTCCCGGTGCGACCGCCGTTCCCCAGCGCGACGCGATCATGAAGTTGCAGTATCAGACCTACTGGCTCAACGCCTCACGCCCGGGTGAGGGAAGCCAGGGATCTGACACCCAAGCCGATGCCCACCTGGCATGGATCAACGACTTCTACCGAGACGTCTACGCCGACTACGGCGGCACGCCCAACCCGGCCAACGATCCAAGCGGAACCGTCGCGGGCGCGTACTACAACTACCCTGACAACGTTCTCGGCACCCACGCCGAGGGCACCGTCGACGACGCGTTGTGGCTCTACTTCCTCGAGAACTTCCGCGCCGCCCCACGGAACCTCGTCGACGTGAAGCGCCGCTGGGACCCGTCGGACATCTTCCACCACGCGCAGTCGATCCCGGTGCGGTGACGCGACCGGGTCAGCAGGCGGTGTCCGGGTCGAAGGTCGCCGGCAGGCTCTGGACCATGGCGGGCCTGCCCGCAGCGAACCAGTACTGGCGAGCGTTCGCCGCGTCGCAGTATGTCGACGCCGGGTAGTCATAGCCGGCGATCCAGATCGGTCCGCCCAAAGGCAGCCCGCCGGTGATGGCGCCCCACTGCTTCTGCGTGGAGTAGACGCCCACATCCTTGCCCTGCTCCCGCAGCGCGAGTTCGGCGGCCGCGACGACGATGGAGTTCATGGTCTGGTCACAGACCCAGAAGTTCGGCGTGTAGCACTGCGCGCCAGGCGGGTCGATGCTCGTCGCCGTCGGCAGCTCGACATCCAGCCACCACTTGTCGCTGGTCGCTCCCCCCGCCGAGGCACTCTGCACGGCGAAATACGCAGCGTTGTAACCCCAGTTGAACGACTGGCACGCATATTCGGCAGCAGTGCAGTCGCCAGCCGGCCCGTGGTACGCGTACTCCAATACATGCGGCGAGGTAAAGCCGATCGGGGAGTCCAGCACCATGTACTGCGCACGCGTGTTCGCAGTCGCCGCCCAAGCCACCTCCTGCTCAAAGCACGGATTCTGGCTGAACGGATGCCCGCCGTCAGCACCCACCACCGCGATCGCCGACGCCGGAGGCATCGGACCCCCGCACTCCGGCCACGAGATGTCGTACCCCGTCGCACCCCCAGACTTCCGCGCACCAAGGGCAGCAGACGTCGCGCCGGACCTCGGCACGTACGCAACCCGCCCATCCAAGCTGGACGAGGGCAGCCCGCCGACGCTATCCGACGGAGTCGTAGCCACAACGATCGGCGCAGTCGCCGACGGCCCACTCGACGCACCGGCATCAGCATCAGCGCCGGCAGCCGGCGCCACAGCCAGCACGCAGACAGCGGCGACGCCAAGGGAGATCAGGGACTTCAAGCGCACGCTGCATCTCCTAGCGCTGGTGTGCGAACCGCCGAAAACCCGGCGCCGTGTTGTAGAACCCTCAGATAAGGCATCGTATATAAGACGGCCGAGAAAGCATCAGCGGTTGCGCATTCGGGCGGGGTACAGCTCAAGCACCCAGCCCGCAGCCACGTACCACGGCGCCTCGACTTCGGCGAGGCGCCGAGCTGCCTCGCGCGGCTCCCAGCTGACGGACCACCGCTCGTCGATCTGCCGCGGTCAGCCCTTGAGCCCAGTCTGCGCAAGCCCTTCGACGAAGTGCCGCTGGGCGGCGATGAACACGATCAGGACGGGGATGACGGTCGTCACCGACGCGGCGAGCTGGATGTTCCACAGGTGGGAGCCGTAGGCGTCGGTGTACTGGGTGAGGGCTACCGGGAGGGTGTAGTTGCGCTTGTCCGTTTCGTAGACCAGGGGTTCGAGGTACATGTTCCAGGTGTTGAGGAAGGTGAAGATCGCTACTGACGCCAGTGCTGGGCGGGCTAGGGGGAGGGCGACCTTGTAGAACAGGCCGAAGCGGCGGAGTCCGTCGATGCGGCCGGCGTCCTCGAGGTCGTCGGGGACTGAGAGGAAGAACTGGCGCATGATGAAGGTGGCCAGGACGCTGGGGGCGCCGAAGATCGGGATGACGATCAGCGGCCAGGGGGTGTTGGTCAGGCCCAGGCTGTCGACCATTTTGAACAGCGGGATGATGGTGACCTCGGTGGGGATGAGCAGCCCGGTGAGGATCAGGGGGAACAGGAACTTGTTGCCGGGGAACGGGATGCGGGCGAAGGCGTAGCCGGCCAGCGAGGAGAAGACCATGGTGCCGACGGTGACCAGCAGGGCGATGTAGAGGCTGTTGAGATACTGGTGGGCTAGCGGGTAGTTCGTGAAGGCGGCTTTGTAGTTCGACCATTGCGGGTGCAGCGGCAGCAGCTTGGGCGGGTAGCTGAGGACCTCGTTCTCCGGCAGGAGGGAGGAGGTGATCATCCACCACGTCGGGAAGACGAAGGGGATGGCGAGCACTGCCATCGTCAGGTACAGCAGCGGCTTGCGCCACGACCGGGGACGGAGCCCCGGGGTGCGCGCGGCGGTGGTGGGGCGGGCCAGCGGCGGCCTCGGCGCGGATGTCTCAAGACTCATGGAAGACCCACCTCTTGCGCAGGTGCCACTGGATCATGGTGAGCACCAGGATGATGACGAACAGGACGACCGCGATCGCGCTGCCATAGCCGAAGTCGTGGTTGTCGAACGCCTGCTGGTAGAAGAAGTAGACGAGCACGTTGGTCCGGTCGTTGGGCCCGCCGGCGGTAAGGATCTGGATCTGGGCGAACACCTGCAGCGAGCCGCTGATCGTGATGATCGTGGTGAGCAGGGTCGTGGGGCTGATCATCGGCAGCACGATGGAGCGGAACCGGCGCCAGGGCCCGGCGCCGTCGATCGCGCCGGCCTCCAGCAGCGAGCGCGGGACGCCCTGTAGCGCTGCCAGGAACAGCACCATGTTGAGTCCGACGTTCTTGAACACCTGGACGATCACCACCGACAGCAGCGCGGAGTTGTTGCCGCGCAGCCAGTTGGGCCCGGTGATCCCGACCGTGTGCAGCATGGCGTTGATGCCGCCGTTGTTCTGCAGCAGGAAGTTCCAGGTGATGGTCCACGCCACCAGCGAGACGACGACCGGGGAGAAGAACAGCGTCCGGAACACGGTCGTGCCGCGCAGCTTGTTGTTCAGCAGCACGGCCAGCAGCATCGCCAGCGAGATGTTGATCACCACGAGGCCGACGCAGAACAGCGCGGTCGCCTTGGCCACCGACCCGGTGGCGGGGTCGTGCAGCAGTTGGCTGTAGTTCTTCGTTCCCGCGTAGGTGGTCACGCCGGACAACAGGTTGGAGCTGTGGAAGCTGTAATAGATGACGGCGGCGAGGGGGTACAGCACGAACGCCAGGAACCCCAGGGTCGGAGCCAGCACGAACAGCCATCCCAGGATGTTGTCCTGGCGCCGCCGACCCTGGAATCGTCTCCGTATCGGGCCCGTCGGCCCAGTCGGCGCCGTCGACCCCGTCGACCCCGTCAACCGCGCCGGCCGCGGCGAAGACGCAGCGGCGTCCCGATGCTCGGCCGACGCAGCGCTGTGCACGGCCGTCACTGGCTCAGAGCCGGGTCGATCGCCTTGCACACCCCGGCGAGCACTGAGTCGACGTTGGCTCCGGGCGTCCACAGCGGGTCCAAGGCGTTCTGCACGAGGGTGGCGAGCTTGGCGCTGTTCTCATGGGACGGCAGCACCGAGCCGGTCTTGATGCCGTTGATGACCACATCCTGAAGTTGCTGCGGGGTGAACAGGGGATTCGCGGCGGCTAGGGTCGTGGTGTTGAGCTGGCTCTGACGAGCCGGCGGGAAGTACTGGGCGAGCTTGGCGGAGTTGGCCGGGTCGGTGAAGTAGGCCAGGAAGTCCGCCGCCTGCTGCTTGTGCGAACCCTTGGTCATCACACCGATGCCGGCCTGTCCGATGACCTGCGCCGACCCGGTCGGACCAGACGGCAGCGGCACGATCCCCCAGTTGAACGGGTGCTTGGCCAGCAGGGAAGCCCGGCTGATCTGAGTGACGGTCATGGCGGACTCACCGGCGAAGAAGTCAGCGGTCTGGCCCGGTGCGGGCAGCGCCTTGTCGGTGAAGATCGCGTTGTGCAGGAAGGTCATCGCCTGCTGCATCTGCGGGGCGTCGAAGTCACAGGTCTTGCCGTCGGCCGACCAGGCGTCGGCGCCCCAGCCGCGCCAGATGCTCGCCAGCTCGATCCAGGTCTTGTAGTCCCAGTCCCGGATCACCAGACCCTGCTTGTCGGTGTGCGCCGCGACCTGGGCGGCCATCTTCTCGGCGTTCTGCCACGTCCACTGGCCGGCGGCGACGAGCTGGTCCGGCGTCTGGGTCACACCGGCTTGGGTCAGCAGGTCCTTGTTGTAGAACATCCCGAACGGGGACGTGGAGAAGGGGTAGGCGTAGAGCTTCCCATTCTGCGTCCACAGCTTGGTCGCTGCCGGGGTCAGGTCGCCGTACTGGTAGCCGGGGGAGTTCTGCAGGGCCGCCGAGACGTCGGTGAGCGCTCCGGAGGAGACGAAGTCCGGCGCGTCCCGCTCCAGGATCCAGGCCATGTCCGGCGGGCTGCTGCCGGCGATCTGGGTCGTCAGCGCGGTCGTGTAGCTGCCGATCGGGAGGTAGTCGAACGTGATCGACTTGATGTCGGGATGGGTCTTGAGGTAGCTGTCCGCGATGCTGTTGAACAGCGCTGTCTGCGATTTGTCGTTGCTCCAGACGGTCATCCGCAGCGCGACGTTCTTGGCGCCGGATCCCGATCCGCTCGAGGAGGAGCATCCCGTCAGCGCGACGGTGAGCAGGGAGATGGCGGAAAGGGTGAGGCAGGCCAGCCGAACACGTCTTGTCTTCATCGTTGCTCCTTGGGGGGATCGGGATTCTAGTAGCCGCGGATCTCGGGCCACGCGAGGGGGACGCCGCGCCTGGTCAGGAGAGACTGGTAATCGTGCAGGTGCTCGGGCGAGCCGTGCACCGCGTGCGGCGTGCGGCCGGTGGCGGCGCAGTGGGCGGCCAGGGTGCCGGCGGCCTCGCCGATGTTCCATTCCACGGGGTGCAGACGGTAGGCGCCGTTGGTGATGTGGGTCGTGCCGATGTTCTTGGCGCCGGCCAGCAGGTTGGTCACCCGCTGCGGCAGCAGCGCGCCCAGCGGGATCTGGAACGGCGTCGAGGCCACGTCCAGGTACGTGTCGCCGCCGGTGGAGGGATGGAGGTCGATGCGGTACATGCCGACGCCCACCGAGTCCGGATAGCGCGTCGCGCCGTGCTCGCCGCGGATCGCCATCGAGACGTCCTGCTCGCAGATCGTGGTGAGGGCACGGATGCGCCTGGACTCGCGCACGTACACGTCCTGGGCCAGGCCGTCCTCGGTGCCCAGCAGGTCGCCGCGCAGCCGCAGCGACGGGAAGCCGGTACCGCCGTCGGGCCGGGGCGCCTCGGTCTGCATCCAGTACAGCGCCGACAGCGCCAGTTCCCGGGCGCCCTGCCGGTGTTTGGCCGCCTCGTCGGGAGAGACCTCGAACAGCGGCCCGTCCATGTAGTCGATCATCGGCCAGTTCACCAGGGTGACGTCGCTGGCGTACGCCCCGGGCTCGAACAGCTTGCGCGCCGCGATGCGCCGGAACCGCCACAGGTCGTCGGTTCCGGCGTCCTTGCTCTGATCCGCCTCGACCGCCAGCGGGTCGTCGTGCGGGTTCGGGTCGAGCCAGCCGCGGGAGGGCTCCAGCGTACGCGGATTGGGCCAGGAGAACGCCAACAGCGGGCCGGGCCAGATGTCCGGGCGCACCGACCGCCAGTGGTTGTAGGTCGCCGGCCGGTCGATGGTGTGGTCGCCGTCGACATGATCGACGGCGAAGCACCAGGACACCGCCTGCATGTTCAGCGGCTGCGCGGTGTCCTTCGCGCTGGGCTCCCCGGTCTGCTCCCGGGATTCGGCGCCGGTGACGTACTCGACCCCGGCCAGCGGCAGCAGGTCTCCGGTCTCGGTCGCGTCGATCACGTAGTCGGCGTAGACGGTGACCGTGCCGCCGTCGGTGTCGCCGTCCGGCACCAGCGTCACCGAGACGATCGTGTCGCCCTCGACCTGCGCCGACCGCACCCGGTAGGGCTGCAACAGCTTCAGCCGCCCGGAGCTTCGAGCCGGCGCGAGCATGGCCTCCAGGACCGACACCGCGACGCGCGGTTCGTGACACAGCCTGCTGACCAGCCCGGCTCCGGGGTTCAGCTGCCGGGCGGCGCGCGCCGCCGTGGTCAGCGGATAGTGCCGCCGGTAGTAGGCGCGGATGCCGTCACGCATCGCGCGGTAGGACGCGGTGACGCCGAACATCTCCACCCACGGATGCTCGTCCGGCGGCGTCGCCTGCGCGGTCAACTGCCCGCCGAGCCACCGCGGCCCTTCAGTGAGCACCACCTGCGCCCCGTGCTGTGCCGCGGCCAGCGCCGCGGCCACGCCGCCGAGCCCGCCGCCCACCACCAGCACGTCAGTGCGTATCTCCGTCACCTGCGCACCCCTCTTTGCTAATTCGTATTAGCGCAGGTTAGAGAAGAGACCCCGGCAAAGTCAATGACGTGTTTCGCCGCCGAGGGCGAACCCCGGTCACGACCTCGGAACGGGCATCAAGGCGCATCGCTGTTGCTGTGGTGAAGAAACGCTCGACTCGACACCGCCAGTCCGAAAAGAAGCGACTCGGACCGCCGCGCGGTCGTGCACAGCCTCCACCGCCGGCCGCCGACGCCACCGAGCTTCCCTCCACCGAGCTGCGCCCCCTGCGAGGCCATCAACACCCGCGCGAAGCCGTAAAAAGCTTGTAAAAGCCCATAAACAAGCCGCACCAGCCCACACTCCACCCCCGCCGCCCACACATAAGTCATGAGCACCGGAAAACCGGGCGGCTCAGCGCTGGGTGCGGGGCGCCTCGGCCACGGTGGAGCCCTCGACCAGGGAGCACGGCAGCAGTATCTGCGTGCCGGGACCGGGCTGCAGGTCGTCATGCAGCAGCCTGACCAGGGTGCGCACCGCTCTGGTCCCCATCTCGCGGCGGGGGATCCGGAAGGCGGTCCAGTCCATCTCGGGCTTGGGTCGCGCGTGCCAGGAGGCGGTCTGCGTGGGGTCGGTGTCGCCGAGGACGCCGATCGACAGATCCTCGGGGACGGCGAGTCCGGCCGCGACTGCCAGATCGTGCAGGGCTGAAGCCATCTCAGTGGTTTCCACCAGTGCCGCGGTGGTCCGGTCGGCGCGCAGCTGCTCGAAGACCCGTCGACGGGTCGTCGTCGGTGAGGGTCAGGGGCTTGCGGCGGTGGCGCCGGCACGCGGCCAGGTAGCCCGAGCGCCGGTCCGCGGTCGACTCGCTCTCCTCGTGGTAGCCGACCAGCGCGATCCGGCGGTGGCCCAGCGACCACGCGCGCTCGTACAGCGCCGCGGTGGCCTCGGCGTAGTCGGCGCCGACGTAGCTGACCGGCCCGGCCGAGGACTCCCGCCGGCCGATGAACACGAACGGGAAGCGCTCGTTGACCAGGCGGTCGAGCTCTTCGCGGTCGGTGTGCCGGCCCAGCAGAATGCAGCCGTCTGCGATGCCCAGCCGGTTCGAGTCCTGCTCGTACACCTTGCGCCGGCCGTGGCGGCGGCCCGGGCTGGTGAACAGCAGCAGGTCGTAGCCCTGGGCTTCGGACTCCTCCTCGATGCCGCCGAGGAAGGGCCCGTAGAAGTCGGTCGAGTCCGACGGGAACACCGACTCGTAGGTGAACACGCCCAGGATCTGGTTCGACTTGCCGCGCAGCCGCCGCCCCATGATGTCCACGGCGTAGCCGGTCTGCTGCAGCGCGTCCTCGACGCGTTTGCGGGTCTCCGGGGCGACGCGCACCCCGTCGGAGTCGTTGAGCACCAGGGAGACCATCGCCTGGGAGACCCCGGCCAGTCGCGCCACCTCGGCTTGGGTGATCCGTCCTCGGCGCTGCGTCACGCCTGCATCGTAACGCGGTTGATCGGTCCCCGGCGAGCGCCGAACGCCCGGCGGCGCGATCAGATAATACGTATTAGACCTTGACTTTAGCTCATGCAGCGACAACGATCCGTGACGGCGCCGAGCTTGTCCCCTTCGACCGCGCCGTTCCGGCGGTGCCGTCCTCCCCGACTTCGAGAGGGTGCTCCATGTCCGTTGAAGACTTCCCGCGCGGGCTGTCCCGCCGCTCGGCCATGCTGGCCGGTGCCGCGCTGGGTCCGGCGTTGTTCCTCGGCACATCCGCGGCCGCGCCCCAGCGCGCCGAGGCGGCCACGTCCTCGGACTTCGCGAAGGTCCGCAGCCAGTGGCACGACACCCTGATCGGCGACGTCAGCACCTCCGACCCGGTGCTGACCGCCTACGCGCAGGCGATGGCCGGCGTCGCGAACGGGCTGTGGTCGGCGCTGGACACCTCCGCCTCCCGCACCTACCTGTGGGCGGATCTGGACAGCAGTACCGTCTCGGCGGTCCAGCGTGACGTGGCCGGACGGTTGCGCCAGCTGGCCTTGGCCTACGCCACGCCGGGATCGACGCTGTCGGGCAACGCCGCACTGCTGGCCGACATCCGCTCCGCCCTGGACTGGTTCCTGGCCCACAAGTACGGCGTCACCGCGATGTACGACAACTGGTGGGACTTCCAGATCGGCATCCCGTTGGCCGTGAACGACATCTGCGTGGCGCTGTACGACCAGCTGTCGGCCGCCCAGATCTCCACCGCGATGGCCGCGATCGTCCGCTACGCGCCGGACCCGACCGTGGTGGGCGGCGCGACGGCCACCGGCGCCAACCTCAACTGGACCTGCTCGATCGCGACCGTGCGCGGGGCCCTGAGCCAGGACGCGAACGTCATCGACACCGCCATGGCGGCGATCGGGAACCTGTACCCGTACAGCACCAGCGGCGACGGGTTCTATCCCGACGGCGGGTTCATCCAGCACAAGGTCTACGCCTACAGCGGCTCCTACGGAGTGTCGCTGCTGCAATACCTGACCTACCTGCTGGTCGCGGTGCAGGGCACTCCGTGGGCGGCGACATCGGACCAGGTGCAGCGGGTCTACACCTGGACGCAAGAGAACTACCGGCCGTGGATGTACTGCGGGGCGTTCATGGACATGGTGCGCGGGCGCGCGCTGTCCCGCTTCTACGAGAACGGTGTCCGCATCGGGCGGCTCACGACCGCGACCGTGCTGCAGTTGGCGCGCGTCTTCCCGGCCAGTGAGGCGCTGACGCTGCGCTCGCAGGCCAAGGGCTGGATCGCCGCGGACACCTATCTGGATTTCTTCACCTACGATCCGGCGCCGCTGGAGCAGGTGCGGATCTCTTCCATAGCGCTGGGCCGGGCGGTCGTGGCCGACAGCGCCATCCCGACCGCCGCGGAATCCACGACGTCGGTCGTGGCGACCTCGATGGCGCGGATCGTGCACCGGCGCCCCACGTTCGCGCTCGGTATCGCGATGGACGACACGCGCATCAAGCCGTATGAGTCGGCCAACAACGAGAACCTCGAAGGCTGGTACACCGGCGAGGGCGCGACCTACATGTATCTGCCCGACCACGTCGGACACTGGGCCAACGAGTACTGGCCGACCGCGAACAAGTACCGGATCCCCGGCGTGACGCTGGACACCAAGACCCTTGCCCTGGGGACCGGCCGCGGCTCGACGAACACCTGGGCCGGCGGCGCAGTGCTGGACGGGAACGTGGCCGCCGGGATGGGACTGTCCTTCGCCGTGCAGACGCTGACCGGCCGCAAGTCATGGTTCTGCGTCGACGACGCGGTGATCTGTCTGGGCGCGGGCATCGCCTCCAGCGACGGCCACACCATCGAGTCGATCATCGAGAACCGGAACATCGGCCCGAACGGACAGTCCAACGTCCACGTCGACGGCGCGGTCGTGCTAGCCACCCCGAGCAGCACGCCGATCGTCGTCCAGCCGAGCTGGATCTACCTGGACAACGCCGGCGGGTACGTCTTCTCCTCCGGCGGCCATGTCACGCTGGTGCGCGAGGACCGCACCGGAAAGTGGACCGACATGGACCACCGCGGCGTCTACGAAGACACCACGGCCTACACGCGCCGGTTCGTCACCATGTGGGTCGACCACGGCGTGAACCCGACCGCCGGCGGCTACCACTACGTCTTGCTGCCCGGCGCCAGCTCCGCGCAGACCTCTGCTTTCGCCGCCTCCAACGACATCACCGTCGCGGCCAACACCCCTCAGGTGCAGGCAGTGAGCCGCTCCGGCTCGGGATTCGCGATGGCCAACGTCTGGCAGGCCGGTGCTCCGAAGGCTGCCGGGATCCAGGTCGACAAGACCGCCTCGGTCGTCACGCACCGGACGCCGGGCGTGTTGTCGGTGGCCGTCAGCGATCCGACGCAGGCGCTCACCGGCTCGGTGACGGTCACCATCGACGGGCCCGTGACAGGCACCATCTCCGCGGCGCCGGAGATCACGGTGCTGGCCACCACGCCGAACCTGCGGCTGTCGGTAGCGGTCGCGTCAGGTGCGGGTCAGACTTTCGTCGCTCGGTTCGCCGTCTGACCGGACCCGCACCCGCGACACCCGGCCGTAGAACCCTGCACGGAAGCGAGACGACAATGCGCAACGGATTGACCCGGCGGCAGTTCATGAACGGGATCGGGGGTGCGGCGCTGGCAACGACGGTGTTCTCCTCCGGCGCCGCTTTCGCAGCGGACGGCGCTGGCACTGGCACCGAGCGAGCGCCCGCGCCCGCGACCCCGGCGCCCGACGACACGGTTGCCGCCGCGTACTACCAATACCTGCTGCGGCACACGAATTGGGCGCAGCAGAAGTGGGACGCGACTGCCGGCCACTATGCGGCGAGTGACTACAACTTCGCCGTGGTGCTCGGCAACGCTGTCTTGCTGACGCACGGCACCTATGACGCATCCGTCGCGGGCGTGGATGCCGCGACCCTGAAGACCCAGACCCTCGCCACGATCGACCACTTCGCCGCCAGCAATGTGCTCAACGGCGGTACCGAGTGGGGCGAGACGATGTTCTTCGACAGCACCTTCGAGCTCTACTTCATCCTCGCCGCCAAGTTGTTGTGGAACGACCTCGACGCCGCGACGCAGACCCTGATCGACAAGATGACCGCGGCGCAGGCGGCGTACACCACGGCCCTGGGCAGCGGGAACGATCCGCGCAGCGGCAGCTGGTCGCCCAACGGGCTGGCCGGTGGCTGGGAGGGCGACACCAAAGTCGACGAGATGGCTGTGTACGCGCAGTGTCTCGGACCGGCTGTGGCCTGGCTTCCACAGCACCCTGACAATCCCACTTGGAGCACCTGGCTGACCACCTGGATGCTCAACGACACCGGGTTGCCGTCGGCCGATCAGGCCAACCCCACCGTCGTGGACGGTCGGCCGATCTCGGACTGGAACACCGCGCACAACATCTTCGACACCTTCTTCGTGGAGAACCACGGCTCCTTCGAGCCGCACTACCAACTCGAGACCTGGCGCATGTCCGCGCGAGTGGCCGCGCATTTCCTGGCCGCGGGCCGGCAGATCCCGGCCGCTGCCGGGGCGGCCAAGCCGAACGCCGCGCAGCTGTGGCGCACCATCCGGCATGTGCAAAGCGACAGCGGCGAGCCGTTCATGCCGATGAATCCCGACCGATACCACCTCTTCGGTCGCGACGTGCTGCCGCTGGCGTTCCTGGCGCAGGTCATGGGCGATCCGCTGGCGGCGCGTGCCGAAGCGAACATGGCCGCGCAGCTCGGGCCGTACCAGCTTTATCCGCCGGAGTATCAGCTCACGAAGTTCAGCGGGGAGGCGAAGTACGAGCCGGAGGCGCGGGCCGAGCTGGCGATCAGTTACCTGTTTCATGTGTGGCGTGCGCAGCAGGGGGCGCCGGTTCGGCCGGTCACGGGGGAGCAGTTCGTCGCTTCGGCGTCTGGCGCTACCGACTATGGCGCCGTCCCCGGGTTGCTCGTGCACAATACGGCGAACGCGTTCGCTGCGACCGTTTCCAAGCCGGGGTATGTGAAGTTCTGCTACGCGCCCAACCATGACGACTGGCTGTTCGACCTCTCCGGCGCGGCGCCCTCGCTGCTGCCTGCGACCGGGGCGACGGTCACGAACCGCTTCGCTGCCGCTTACAGCACCTTGCGTGACGGGTATGACGCGAGCGCTTCGCTGTTGACGTTGGCGAGTGGGTACGCGGGATATGCGACGCTTCCCGATGGCGGCGTGGTGTACGCGACCAGCGGGAACGGTGCCGGGGAAGGTGTGCTGAATGTGTTCAACCTGGCGATGCCTGGCATCGCGGGGCTGGACGGGAGCCGGACTTACGCCGGTGCCGGCGGCGCTTTCACCGTCTCGGCTGGCGATGTGCAGACCGGCGGCACTAACGATCTGTCCTTCAGCGCGGTGACGGCGCGGTACGTCCGGATGCTCGGTATCAGGCCTGCTACACAGTATGGCTACTCGATCTACGAGCTTCAGGTCTACGCGCCTGGCGGCACGACCAACCTGGCGCAGGGTAAGGCCACGACTGCTTCGTCCTTCACGCCTGCCTATCCGCCGCCCGCTGCCACCGATGGCAATCCGGCCACGCGGTGGGCGGTCGCCGTCGCCAGCCGATCGGTGCCGGACAGCTGGCTGCAGGTTGACCTGGGAGCCGCCACGCAGATCGACCGCGTGTCCATCGCCTGGGAAGCTGCTTACGGCGCGGCCTTCGCTATCCAGACCTCGGACGACGGCAGCACCTGGAGCACCGCGGCGGCCTTGCCTGTGCAGCATCACGTAGACGGCGGTTGGGTGAACGTCGACGGCCGTGCGGGATTCGTCGTGCGCGGCAGCCGCAATCCGCTGACCGTGATCGGGAACACGCTCACCCTGTCCGACGGGCCGGCGACCGGCGCCGCCGGGATGGTCGTGGAGGGCTATCCCGCGCAGACGCCGCAGGGCACCGCAGCCATGGCGGCCTTGCCGACGCCGACGCCGACGCCGACGCCGAACAGCACTGTCGCAGGGCTCGCGGCGAGTATCGCCGGGTCGCACCTGAGCCTGTTCAACCTCAGCGGACAGAACATCGGTACCGAATCAGCGCCGGCCGAGCTGAGCGTTCCAGCTTCGGGGCGTGCGCGGCTGCTGTACCGCGGCCTACAGACCACCACCGCCACCGGGACGGTCTACGACGTCGTACTCGCCGCCGCGACCGCGCGCGTCGAACCCCCGCGCTTCACGCTGACCGGGACCATTCCCGCAGGCGTCGTAGCAGAGGTAGCGGACTCCCTGCACCTCACGCTCACAGCGCCCCCGACGAGCGGCTGCACCCTGACCGTCGTCTCCCGCTCCAACGCCACAACCCGAACCATCTCCCTGCGAGCCGGCCAGCAGAAACAGCTGACCTTCCCCGGAACCCTCACCCCAACCCCCGACCTGGCCCTGGGCCGCACCACCTACCCCACCTCACCCCTACCGGCCGGCATGTCCGACCCCGCCTCCGCCGTAGACGGCAACCCCCACACCGCCTGGACCCCCGGCACCCCCACCGCCCGCATGGTCATCGACCTCGGCACCCCCACGCCCCTGGCAACCCTGACCACCCACTGGACCACCCCCCACATCCCCCCATTCGCCATATCAGCATCCGCCGACGGCCAGCACTACACCCCCCTCACCACCAGCAACCCCCACCACCCCGACCAACCCCTCCCCATCAACACAACCACCCGCTACCTAGCCCTCACCCTCCAGAACTGGTCGCCCGCCCACGCCAGCCTGACCGCACTTTCGCTCACGTCCTGAGCGGCTAGCCTGGTGGAAATGGAGAAGCGTTCGTGAACGACGTGCTGCGCCTGCCCGAACCTGAGCCGGAGTGGGACAGCGCCTTGAGGTACCAGGGTGAGAACCGGAATCCCGTCAGGCAGGTCAGCCTCTGGGCGAGGTCGGACGGGTTCAAGGAAGCCGCGGTGATGCGTGTCCTGTTCTCGGATGTTGTGCGTCGGCTCCGACTGCGCGCCGAGGAAAGCTGGGATGATCTCGGCGCCGTCGAAGTTGCCACCTTTCGGCTGCGTGGGATTGATTTCGCGGTGTCTCACCCGACCTCTGACGAAGGCTTGACCAGCGTGTTCTTGAAGGGGGTGTTGGCAGAGGAGGAGCGTCGGGATGCGGTCTTGCAACTGCTGACCGTTCTCGCCGTGGACTGGAGCGCTATTGAGTTCTGGCGTTCGTCCGACGGCACCTACGTGCCCCAAAGGTGACCCCACCCCGCGTGGTAGTCGAGTGCTGGGTCAGCTCAGAGTGCGGCAGGGTCCTGCGGCTGGTCGCTGCGTGGGCGTGCGATGACCTGGATGAGGGCGATCAGTGCGAATCGCGGTGGAACACGATGTCGCAGGGGCTGTCGGGATCGGCTTCCGCGCAGAGGTAGTCCTTTGATGAGACCTGATACACAGGGAGCTCCAGAAAGCGGTCCTGGGATGGGCGGAGCTGGACCGAGTTCAGGTGATCAGGGCCCGAACGCGCTAGCTGCCAGGTGCCGGTGCTGGGAGGGAAGTCCGTGGTGTCCTGCATGGTTGCCGCCGTCAGGTCTGAGGCGGTGTAGATGCCGTGGGGGCGGAGCGTGATTGTCATGCCGCCGGCGCGCCAGGTTCCGAGGACGGAGGAGCCTGGCGCGTCTGAGAGCTGGTGGAACTTCGCGGCGTGGGCCCGCAGTCCCCAGGTTGATCCGGCGATGGCGACGAGCGCCGCGAGCGCGGCTGCGGCGATGCGCGCGGCGATCTGGCGGCGACGCTTGTTCGTGTCCACCGGCTTCGGCCAGATCTGATCCGCGCGCGACGGGCGCCGGGGCCAGACCGCGAAGGCCACTGCTGCCGCCGTTATCGGCACGGGCCAGACGTAGCCGAGCCACATTCCGGCCAGGCACCAGCCCACCCGCGCCGAGGAGCCGGTGCCGCCGAAGCGCGTCGTCGCGCGAGCGCCCCAAGACAGGCCGAAGCTCCCGATGCCGATGCTCCACGCGGCGCCGACCACCAGGTACCAGCCCCACGCGTGGTCCGCCGGAAGGCCCGCGTGACCGGCCGCCTTCGCTCCCAAGCAGGCCATGCCCAGGAGCACGACGTGCACGGCGATGCTGATGGCGGCCAGGATCGAAAGCGGCCGCGGTATGAGTGGTTCGTCGTCCTTGGCTAACGCGGGAGTCGTCATGGATCAAGTGTGATGGTCGGCTGGCTCCGAGCCGAACCCCGGTCCGCCCGGCACGAACAGCCTTGGTTCGCCACTGAGGGATCAGGCGTCAGTAATCATACTTAATAATCGCCTCGGCAAGGCTTATCCAGATACCCGGGATGCGGCTTTATCAAAGCTATGATTTCTACGCGCTACTCGACGCCGTTGCTGGATGTGGGAACTGGTGATCGCCGGTGACGGCGGATTATCAGGATAAGCCTACTGCGGTCGTTCGGGTCGTCTTGGTGGAACACATCGAACAATCATTCAAGGATTTGGTGCAGCCATGACATCTCTCTTATCCGGCACATCTCGTCGGCGCGGGCTCGGGGCGCGCGTCTGCGGCGGTGTGCTGGTCGTGTTCGCCGTCGCGGGCGTGTCGATGATGGCGGGTCGGGCCGACGCCGTCGGTCCGGCATCCGGCCCGAGGGCGGCCGTCAGCCACGCCGCGGTGCCGCATGCGCGGGCGGGCGTGCCTGCCGCGGACGCCTCCTGCGGGAACCCGTGTGGGTCGTGCGGGAACCCGTGTGGGTCGTGCGAGAACCAGTGCGGGACATGCCAGAACCAGTGCGGGACGTGCCAGACGTGCTGCACGCCGTGCCAGACGACCGGCGGGACCACCACGGGTGGGACCACCACCGGCGGAACCACGACTGGTGGAACCACCACCGGCGGAACGACTGGTGAGACCACGACTGGTGGGACCACCACCGGAACTACTGGTGAGACCACTACCGGCGGAACGACTGGTGAGACCACCACAGGTGGTACCACTGTGGGAACGACTGGTGTGACCACGACGGGCGGTACCACTTCGGGGACGACCGGCGAGACCACCACCGGCGAGACCACAGGTCGAACCACTACCGGCGGAACCACCACGGGCGGGACCACCACCGGCGAGACCACAGGTCGAACCACTACCGGCGGAACCACCACGGGCGGGACCACCACCGGCGAGACCACCACCGGCGGAACGACCGGCAAAACCACCACGGGCGGCACCACCACCGGCGGAACCACCACCGGCGGCACCACCGCGGGGACGACCGGGCGCACCACTGCCGCCACCACGGGCGGAACCGAGGAGATGGCGCACACCGGTACCAACGTGCTCTTCCTCGTCCCGGTGGGTGCGGCGTGCCTGATCGTCGGCAGCCTGCTGGTGCGTCGGCGGTACTCGCGCGACGTCTGAGGTGACGCTTCACACCGCTCGCGGTGATCTGTGAAGGTCTTCGCGTGTCGGCGGAACTCCCCGGTCCGATATCTGTGGCCGGGGCGTTCCTTCTTTCGCTCCGAATTGCGAACACTGCGGAGAACCAGTGAACGACATGAGCAGCACCGCAATCGAACCGCTGCCACATATTTCCGAGACCTATGCGGTCGGCGGCGACGATGCGGTTCCGAGGGTCCGGTTGTCTCGGCCGGTCGAGGTGGCTGTGGTTGCGGCGGTCGCCCTGTGTCTGACGGCAGCCGTCGTCCATGTGGCTATGGTCTTTCTGTACGTCGCGCCCTCCAACACCGTCTCCCAGACGTACCGGAAGCAGATCGACGCGTGGGTCTATCCGTACTTCGAGCAGGATTGGCGGCTGTTCGCTCCGGACCCCCAGTCCGCGCGCCAGGAGATCTCGGCGCGGACCTCGACCGTCGCGCCTGACGGTGCCACGCGGCTCAGCGGCTGGATCGATCTGACAGCCGTGGACGACGCGGCGGTGCGCCACGACGTCTTCCCGAGCCACACGGCCCAGAACATGCTGCGCCGCGCCTGGGCCGCCTACGCGGACGCGGACGCGCAAGGCGCCGGCGGCCAGCCCGCGTCGCAGCGGGCTGCCATGCTGCAGGCGTACCTGCGCAACATCGCCGTTCAGCGCGCCTCCGCCGCCCACCATGTGAACTTCAGCGCCATTCAGTTGCGCGTCGTCACGACGCCGATCGCGCCGCCTTCGCTGGGAGCCGTGCCGAACCGCCCCGCTGCGAGCCCGTCCAGCGTCAGGTATCTGCCGTGGTGGCAGGTGACGACCCATGACGTCTGATCAGGCAATCCGTTCCGACACCGGCGTCGCCGCCAATGTCGTCCCCACCAGCATCGTCCCGGCAGCCGGCACCGTGCGCCGCCCCGACCCGGTCGCCAGGGCGTACACCTTCCTGACCGAACACGCGGTCTCGCTGCAGGCGGCGAGTCTGCTCCGCATCGGATACGGTCTGCTCTACCTCGTGTTTCTGCTGCGGGAGTTCCCGCACCGGGACGAGATCTGGGGTCCGGGCTCGCCTTGGACACCGGCTCTGGCACGCGAGCTGTTCGGGCAGACCGGGTGGTTCAGCATCCTGACTCTCTCCGACAATCCGTGGTACTTCGAGCTCTGCTATGGCTTCGCCCTCGTCACGGCTGCCCTGTTCATGCTCGGCTGGCATACGAGGGTGCTCTCGCTTCTGTTCGCCCTCGTGGTGCTTTCCTTCCACGCCCGCTCTATCTACATGGCGGACGGCGGCGACAATCTCACTGTCCTGATGTCCCTCTACCTCGTGCTCACGGACTGCGGCCGTTGCCGGTCTCTCGATGCCCGGCGTCGACGTCGCGCATCCTCGCGCGTGGCGGGGTGGCCCGATGCACCGCACCAAAGCCCTTCTTCTGCACGGCAGCAGGCCGACCTGGCGCGGCGGATGCTCAGCACCCTGCTGCACAACTGCGGCATGTTCGTCATCGCCGCCCAGGTGTGCATCCTCTACGGCGCGGCAGGCCTGTACAAGGTGCAGGGTGATCTATGGCGCGACGGCACCGCGTTGCACTACGTGCTGAATCTCGATCTGTTCCAGCCCTGGCCGGCGCTCTCCGCACAGGTTGACAGCCACCAACTGCTCGCCGTCATCGCCGGCTACGTCACCGTGCTGGTCCAGGTCGCTTTCCCGTTCACTGTGTTCAGCAAGCTCAAATACCCCGTCCTGTGCGTGCTGCTGAGCATGCATGTCGGGATCGCCGTCCTGCTGGGACTGCCGATGTTCTCCGGCAGCATGATCGTCGCCGACATCGTGTTCCTGTCGGACGGCCTGATTATGCGCCTCGCGAGACGGCTTCGGCCCAAACGGTATGGGCGCGTATCAGCTTCCGCCTAGCTGCTGCCAGTCGGCGTCGGGCGCTGGCGGGCAGCCCTGCGCCGAGTCCTACTTCTTGCCCGCCTTGGCTGCCTTGCCTGCTTTGCCCCCCTTGCTGGCCTTGCCAGCAGCCTTGCCAGCCTTCTCGGGCTTCTTGGCAACCTTCTCGGGCTTCTTAGCAATCTTCTCGGGCTTCTTGGCAGTCTTCTTCTCAGCCTTCTGCTTCGCTGCCTTGATCTTCTTCGCCTCAACCGGCTTCGCAACATCCTGCGACGCCTCCGCCGGGACCGCAGATGCCTCCGCCACCCGGGTCCGGAACGTCTGCCCCGCATGAAAACGCGGCGAGGTCCCGGCCGGAACCTGGATCGCCGCCCCGGTCTGCGGATTCCGCCCGAGCCGGGCCGCGCGCTGCACGCTGTCGAACGTGCCGAACCCGAGAATCTGCACTCGTTCCCCAGCGGCGACGTGCCGCATGATGACGTCGAACACCGCGTCGACATACTGCCGCGCATCAGGTTCGGCGCCGCTCATCTGCTCCGCCACCTCGGCAGCCAGATCCGCCTTGTTCACCACGACTTCCCCTCCCATTTCCGTGAAGTACGCCAACGGTTCCGGAACCGTAGCACCCGAAGATGTACGCCAAGCGTCCCGTCGCGGACGGACACCGTTGACGTCGGAGGGGAGACGGGTCCTGAAGCGCGTTACATTGACTTTGGGCATAAGTCGGCTGCTTGTGTGCCACGAACGACAGGTCGAGGGTTGACTTACACCTGAAGTCAGCTAAATATGTGTCCTGCGGTCCGGTAGTGGGTGTGCTCAACACGGTTCCGGGGCGCCGCTGTCCCGCTCTGTGCAGCGATTTCTCATCTCCCGGAGGTTCCTTCGCCATGCCTGTTACAGCCATGCTCAGACGCAGGACGCGGCTGGTCGCTGTGTTCCTGCTGGTGTTCGCGGCCGCGCTGATGATGCCTGGCCTCGGGTTGTCGGGGACGGCCAAGGCGGCGGCGGCCTCGTCCCTGCCGTGCGACCTCTACTCGGCCGGCGGCACGCCCTGCGAGGCGGCGTACAGCACGACCCGCGCGTTGTCAGTCTCCTACGCCGGGCCGCTGTACCAGGTCCAGCGTGCCTCGGACGGCAGCCGCCTCGACGTCCGTGTGCGGTCGGCCGGCGGGGTCGTCGACGTCGCGCCCGAAAACAGCTTCTGCGGCGGCACGACCTGCACGATCACCGAGCTGTACGACCAGACCGCCAACGCCAACCACATGCCGATCTCGCCTGGGACGTCGTGCTCCGGGTGCTCGCACGGGATCGCCGGTCCCGGGCCCAACGGAGCGGACATCGGCGCGTCAGCCTTGGCGCTGCCGGTGACGGTCGGAGGCCAGCCGGCGTACGGAGCCCTGTTCAACGCCCAGGGGATCGGCTATCGCATCACCAACGCCAAGAACGTGCCGACCGGCTCGCAGCCCGAGGGCGTCTACATGCTCACCTCGTCGAACCTGACCAGCAACGGCTGCTGCTTCGACTTCGGTGCGGGGGAGAGCAACGACACCGACGACGGCAACGCCACCATGAACGCGATCTACTACGGCACCGACTGCTGGACCCAGAACTGCACCGGCCCGGGACCGTGGGTGGGCGGCGATCTGGAGAACGGCATGTACTTCAGCAACACCGGCGCCAACCCGACGAGCATCCCCAGCGAGAAGGGATCGTTCCTGACCGCCTGGGAGAAGAACAACGGCACGACCAACTTCACGCTGAAGTACGGCAACGGCCAGCAAGGCGGCCTGACCCAGTCCTATTCAGGCGCCTTGCCCAACGGCTACAACCCGATGAAGGTGCAGCCCTCGATCGAGTTGGGCACCGGCGGGGACAACAGCATCTGGGGCGACGGGGAGTTCTTCGAGGGCGCCGTCCTGGCCGGCTTCCCCTCCGACGCCACCGAGAACGCGGTGCAGGCCGGGGTTGTCGCGGCCGGGTTCGCCAACAACACCACCTACGTTCCGAGCACCGCCTCGCTGGTGAGCCTGAAGGCGCACGCCAACGGCCAGTACGTGGACGCGGCGGGCAGCGGTTCGGCGCTCATCGCGAACGCGGCCTCGACCGGGAAGGCCGAAACGTTCGACCTGATCACCAACCCGGACGGAACCGCGAGCCTGCGGGCGCACTCCGACGGCGAGTACGTCACCGCCGGTACCTCGCCGCTCATCGCCGACCGCACCACCATCGGCTCCGCCGAGACCTACGACCTGATCACCAATGCGGACGGCAGCGTCAGCTTTCGGGCGCATGCCAACGGTGATTACGTCACTGCGGAGAACGCCGGCGCCTCGGCTCTGATCGCGAACCGCACCGCCATCGGTCCGTGGGAGGAGTTCGACGTCGTGCGCGACACCGCCGCGGTCAGCTTCCGGGCGCACGCGAACAACGACTATGTGACCGCGGAGAACGGCGGCGCCGCCTCGCTCATCGCCAACCGCACCGCCGTCGGCCCGTGGGAGACCTTCGACCTGATCAGCAACTCCGACGGCAGCGTCAGCCTGCGGGCCCACGCGAACAACGACATCGTCACGGCGGGCACGGGCAGCACCGCCCTGATCGCCAGCCGCACCTCCATCGGTACCGGCGAGGAGTTCGACCTCGTCCAGAACGCTGATGGCAGCGTCGGATTCCGAGCGCACGCGAACTACCAGTACGTGACCGCCGACAACGCCGGCGCCTCGCCGCTGATCCCCAACCGCAACGTGATCGGCCAGTGGGAAGAGTTCGACCTCATCTACGACTGATCCGCCCGGCCAAGCCGTCCGCCTGCCCAAGCCGATCGGCCACGGAGACTCGTGGCCGATCGGCGTGGTGGTTTCCGTCAGGCATAAGTCGGGAAGAGCGTGAATCGTCACCCTGAAACGAGACGGATGCCGACTTGCCGGCCTGCTTTGGTGATCTGGCAGCATTGGGTGGTTACTGAGTAATAAGGGCCGTGTCACGGTCGGGGATGGGATCGCCGCAGTTCGGGTTCGCCGGTACGTCGGGCGTGCCTTTTCGCGAGGGGTGGATGCGACGATGAGCGTGACCAGTGTCGCCGAGCGGCCGCGCACTGCCGACGAGGTGCTGGCGTGGGCTCGGGCTCTGGTGGATCCGGCGCTGCGGGCGGTGGTCGACGGCCTGCCTGGACCGCTGCGGCGCGTCTGCGGCTACCACTTCGGCTGGTGGGACGAGCGTGGACGGGCCACGGCTGCGGATCCCGGCAAGGCGATCCGCCCGGCGCTGACGCTTCTGACGGCGCGGGCGGTGGGCGGCAGTGCCGAAGCGGCGGTCCCGGTGGCGGTCGCGGTGGAGCTCGTGCACAACTTCTCGCTGCTGCACGACGACGTCATGGACGCGGACCTGACCCGTCGGCATCGGCCCACGGCCTGGAGTGTTTTCGGGATCTCCCAGGCGATCCTGGCCGGAGACGCGCTGCTGGCTGTGGCGAACCGGCTGCTGGCTCAGGAGCCTGCGCCGGTATGCGACAGGGGAGCTGAGTGGATCGGCACGTGCTGCGTGGAGCTGTGTGCCGGGCAGTGGTCCGACATGGACTTCGAGCAGCGGGCGGACGTCTCGGTGTCCGAGGTCCTCGCCATGGCGGCCGGGAAGACCGGGGCGCTTCTGGGATGCGCGTGCGCGCTGGGGGCGCTGGCCGGCGGCGGCACTCCGGCGGCGGCCGGCCGGCTGGACGCGTTCGGCCGGAAGCTGGGCCTGGCCTTCCAGTATGTCGACGATCTGCTGGGTATCTGGGGCGATCCCGCGGTGACCGGCAAGCCGGTGTTCGCCGATCTGGAGCGCGGCAAGAAGTCTCTTCCCGTGGTCGCGGCCTTGACCTCGGGCACCGCGGCCGGCGCACGACTGGCCGCGCTCTACCACGCCGACCGCCCACGCGGCGAGACCGAGCTGCGGTCGCTAGCCGAACTCATCGAGGCCGCGGGGGCGCGAACCTGGGCCTGCGGGCAAGCCGCCGCCGCGCTGTCCGACGCGGTGGGGATCTTGCAGACAGAGATCGCTGATCCGCTCCCTGCCGCCGAATTGCTCCACGTGGCCAATCTGATCGCCGGTCGGGACCGGTGAGGTGAGCGCAGTGAACGGCACTGGTCCCGTATCAGTGCACTGGCCTGGATCGTCGAACCGTCCGGAAGGTGCAGCCATGACTCGTGAGGTGACCGGCGCGAGTGCCGAACCACATCAGCACCCGTGGGGCTGGTATCCCGTCGCGTTCAGCCGTGAAGTGACGTCCGGCAAGGTCATCAGCCGGAAGTTCGCCGAGTCCGAGATCGTCATCTACCGGACCGAGACCGGCCGGGCCCACATCGTCAGCCCCTACTGCCCGCATCTGGGTGCTCACATGGGCGGCGCCCGCGTCGACCGCGAGTTGCTGGTGTGCCCCTTCCACGCTTTCGCCTTCGCGCCCGACGGCCGCTGTGTCCGCACCGGATACGGCACGCCGCCACCCCGCGGCGCACAGCTCACCTCGACGCCGGTCCGCGAAAGGAACGGTTTCATCTTCGCCTGGCACCATCAGAACGGGTCCCCGCCGTCCTGGGAGGTCGAGCCGTTCGACTTCAGCGGATGCGGCCGAGGCGCGGTCTGGTCTCGCACGTTCCAGGGAAACCAGATCGACTTCCTGGAGAACACCGCGGACATCGGGCACTTCTCCACCCTGCACCACGTCCAGGCGACGCTCGTGGGCACGCCGCGCATGGACGGCCACCGCTACGCCACCGACATCGACCTGTCCGGCTTCTATCGCAGCGAGCTGGTCACCCACGCCCACGTGGAAGTGTTCGGCCTCGGATACGTCACCGTGCGCTTCGACATGCCGAAGCTCGGCATCAGCGCCATCGAGTTCGCCGGACTCACTCCGGAAGGCGGCGGCGCCATGACGCTGCGTCGCATCACCCACGGACGCCTCGCCGGCACTCGACTGCCGCGCGCGGCAGCCTGGGCCCGGCGTCCGGCCTCCGATCTCCTGGGCTTCGCGCTGAAGGTGGCGGGCAACTCTCAGGTCACGGCCGATGTGCGCATGTGGAGTCGCCGTGTCGTCACCGAGACTCCCAAGCTCGCCCAAGGCGACGGTCCCATCGCCCCCGCCCGCCGCTGGGCTCAGCGGTTCTACCAGGAACAGGAAGCGTGACAGGCGATGCCATCGACCCGAGAATCCGGGCTTGCGACCGGCGCGGCACCGGTTCCCGCGGCTCCCGGCGGCTGGCCGCTGATCGGCCACACCGCGGCGATGCTGCGCAACCCGCTCACGTTCATCAACTCCCTGGCGGATCACGGGGACCTGGTCCGCATCCGGTTCGGGCCGGTCCAGCTGGTCGTGGTGTGCAGCCCGGATCTGACACGGCAGGTCCTGATGAACGACCGGGTCTTCGACAAAGGAGGACCCTTGTACGACCGCGCGCGGGATCTCCTCGGCGACGGTCTGGGAACCTGCCGGCACGACGAGCACCGGCGGCAGCGGCGCCTGATCCAGCCCGCCTTCCACCACTCTCGGATACCGGGCTACGCCCAGGCGATGAGCGAGCAGATCGAAGCCGTCGTCGGCGCGTGGGAAGACGGCCACGTCATCGACGTGCGGTCCCAGATGCAGCTCATCTCCGCCCGGGCGCTGATGGCGACGATGTTCTCCGCCTCGATGCCCGCCGACCTGCTCCAGCAGGCGGTCGACGATGTCAACGTGTTCATCGCCGGCGTCTATCGCAACACCATCTCCCCAGCCGTGCTGAACCGCCTGCCCATTCCGGCCAACCGCCGCTACCGCCAGGCCATCGGCCGCCTGCGGTCCACGATCGCCGACATCATCACCGAGCGACGGGCCCACCCCGGCGACGAGGACGACCTGCTGTCCGTCCTCCAGCGCGCCGAACTGGACGCCGACGACGAGACGAGCGCGGACCGCAGACGCTTCTCGGACTCCGAACTCTGCGATCAGGTCGTCCTGTTCCTGCTGGCCGGATCCGAATCCACCTCGACCACACTGGCCTGGAGCTTTCACCTGGTCGCCGAGCACCCGGCGATCCGGGACCGCTGGTACGCCGAAGTCGACTCCGTCGTCCAAGGCGCCGCCACCATCGAGGACCTGCCCGAGCTTCCGCTGACCGGCCACATCATCACCGAATGCTTGCGCCTCTACGCGCCGGCCGGAATGGTCACACGCACCACGATGGCCGACACCGAACTCGGCGGGTACCGCATCACGGCGGGTACCTCCCTGATCATCAGCCCGCACCTCATCCACCACCGGCCCGAGGTGCATCAGCAGCCTGAGGCGTTCGACCCGGACCGGTGGTCGGCACCTTCCGGACGGGCACGACCGGGACCGACCCATGAGGGCTACATCCCGTTCGGCGCCGGCGCGCGCAGGTGCATCGGTGAACAGTTCGCCGTCACCGAAATCGCCCTCGCCCTGGCGACGATCGCCGCACGCTGGGAACTCCAGCCCCTTCCCGGGCCGGCGATCGAGCCGTCCTCGATCTTCGGGATGCATCCCAAGGGTCTGCGGATGCGGGCCCGGGCCCGAGTCGTCCCCGCTTTGAACCCTGCGGAACAATCGGCATGACCTCGACCTCGACGCCCGCGAGTCGGGCTTCAGCCCATGCGCCCCTCTCCGGACGTGCCGGGCTTCCCGGCCGGCTCCGGGCCGAGGCCGAACTCACCGCGCGGCTCACCGTCGACAACGCCATCGCGGCCTTCACCCCGGGCCTGTTGTTCACGACGGCGGCCTGTGTCCACTACAAGGTCACCGGTACGGAGCTCGCCACACGTCTAGCCCTCAGCTGTGTGATGTTCGCGCTGTACCTCTACGTTTTCGACGCCTCCAACCAGTACCGCGCCGGTGCGGAGGACCTGCTCAACAAACCGTATCGGCCGATCCCCGCCGGCCTGACAACCCCACGGGGACTGCTGCGGCGCTTCTGGGTAACCATGGCGCTCTACACGGCGCTCGGCATGGTCACAGGCACACTGCCGTGGGTTCTGCTGTGGCAGGGCACTGCCATCGGCCTGAACCTGATATCGACCCCGCGCCACTACCTCTACGTCAAACCGCTCGCCATGATCGCCGGAATCCTGTCCCAGCTCGCCATGGCCTGGACGCTGGCCGGACCGATCGACCACACGGGCTGGACCTGGATCCTCATCCTCACCATCGCCTTCAACCTGCCGATGCGCATCGAAGACGTCCGCGACATGGACGGCGACCAGCGCGTCGGACGCACCACCCTGCCACTGATCATCGGACACTGGCCGGTCCGCATCTGGTTCGTGGCCGTATCACTCGTCCTCCCGCTCGCCATCCATATCCTCCTGTTCGCCCCCACCCGCCATACCGCGTCCAGCACGGCGATCTGCGACGCCCTCGTGATCGTCACCAGCTGGTCCGCCGCAGCCCTCACGCTCTACCCGCGTACTCCAAGAACCGATCGCATCGCGTACCAAGTGCACTGCATCGCTTACTGCGCTGTCCTGGCCTGCGCCATCGCGCTGCTCGGGTGAGGACCTCTTGACAGAAGTGGATCAAGGTTCTTACTTTATAGAATCTTGATAATCCGAGGACTGACTAACATGCCGCTCGGCTGGCACACTGCGCCGTGCACCGCCATACCCAGTCCCCAACAGGTAGGGATCCCACGGCATGCGAACAGCCATACGCCGACGACTGCTCCCGATCGGAGCGGCTTGTGCGGCCCTGACAGTGGCCTTGGCCGGCCCGCAGGCGTCCGCCGCGAACACTCTGAACGCCAGCGGTACGCATCCCCACAATCGGCCGCACGCGATCAGCACGTCCACCGCTTCTACGGGTGGCATTCGATCTGACGCGGTCAGCGGTCCGCCCGGCGACCCCGACGGCGGGGTCGACGACCCGAGCGCCGCGGACAACGAGTACTTCGCCGCGCGCAGTGCGCCCGGTGTCGTGGCGCCCGGCGCCTACGGCGCCGCCTGGCAGCAGATGCAGTCCCTGCCGCACTCCGGTCCGGAGTGGAAGCCGGTCACCACCACGGCGTACAACGCCGACGACCCGCGCTACCGCGACTACGACTCGAACTCCTCCGGCGGTGCCGGCGACGTCACCGGCCGGATCACCGGCATGGCCGCCGACAACGCCGGCCACGTCTATGCCGGCGGCGCCAACGGCGGTGTGTGGCGGTCCTCCACCGGCGGCGGGAAGTGGACGCCGATCTCCGAGTCGCTCCCGGCGGCCTCGACCGGCGACCTGGAACTGGACTCCTCAGGCCGGCTCTGGTACGCCACCGGCGAGGCGAACACAGCCTCGGACACGTTCACCGGCTCGGGCGTGTACGTGCTCTCCCACCCGCAGAACGGGACGTTCTCCACCCGCGACCGCGTCGGCGGCACGGAGCTGCAGTCCACCAGCATCCGCAAGATCCGCTTCATCGGGAACACGGTCTACGCGGCCACGACCCGCGGTCTGTGGTCGCACTCGCTGAGCGACCTGCGCGGCGCGTGGAAGCTGGAGTTCGCGCCGAACCCCACCTACCTGCCCGGCGCCTCTCAGGCCGCTGACCCGGCCGCGCCGTACAAGAACATCGTCAACGACATCACCGCCGATCCGAAGAACCCCGGCAAGCTGATCGCGGCGATCGGCTGGCGCAGCGGTGATGCCTACAACGGCTTCTACACCAAGTCCGGCGGTACCTGGACGCGCATCACCACCTCGCTCGGCGACCTGCCGACCGCCGCGGCCAACGTCGGCGCCGTGACCTTCGCCGGGTCGAAGGACGGCTCGAAGTTCTACGCGATCAACCAGGACCCGACGAAGATCACCAGCCCGAAGTCCACGCTCGGCGGCGTCTACGTCTCCGACGGCACGCCGTTCGGTCCGTGGAAGCTGGTCGCGGACTCCCCGAAGCTGGAGGCCTCCGGCTCCGCCGAGACCGGCGCCACCTACAACCCCGGCGTCCAGGCCTGGTACAACCAGTTCCTGCAGGTCGATCCGGCCGACCCGAACCACGTCTACATGGGTCTGGAAGAGGTCTACGAGTCCCACGACGCCGGCACGACCTGGAACACGGTCGGCCCGTACTGGAACTTCACCTACCCCTGCTGGTCGATCGACCCGACCGAGCAGACCGGCACGTGCAGCCCCACGACCCACTCCGACCAGCACGCGGTCGCGATCGGCGGCATCGGCGGCAAGAGCTACGTCGTGGTCGGCAACGACGGCGGCGTGTACAAGCGGCCGGTGGCCGGCGTGCTGGACTCCGGCGGCCACGCCGCGGACTGGCAGTCGCTCAACGACGGAAGCATCGACACCCTGCAGTACTACTCGGTGGGCGTCGGCGCCGACCCGTCCGGCCACGGCGTCGCCGTCTCCGGCGGTCTGCAGGACAACGGCCAGTCGATCCTGCGCAGCGGCGACAAAGTGATGGGCTCCAACTTCGGCGGCGACGGCGGGGACACGCTGGTCGACCCGAAGAACGGCTGCAACATCGCCGAGGAGTACACCAACCTGTCGATCTGGGTCACCAACGACTGCGGCCAGAACGTCAGCATCGATTACTCGACGAGCACCGAGTACAACGTCCCGCCGAACGACGGAGTGAACGGCACCGCCCGCTTCACCGCCCCGTTCACCACCGACTCCCAGAGCCCGAACACCTGGGTGGCCGGCGGCCAGCACGTCGCCGTCCAGACCAAGGGCTTCGCCATCCGCGCCACCTCCGACTGGACCGACGTCTACGACCTCGGCGCCGGCAACCTGGCCACGGCCGTCGCGGACTCCGGCGGCAAGATCTACGCGGCCTGGTGCGGCGGCGGCTGCAACAGCGTCGGCTTCACCCGCGGCATCGCGGTCGGCAACGCCGACGGCACCGGCTGGCACCAGCTGACCCTGCCGACCGACGGCACCTCGCTGCCCAACCGCTACCTGTCCTCCCTCGCGATCGACCCGAAGGACGCCAACCACGTCTACGTCGGCGTCAGCGGCTTCTCCCGGGCCTGGACCGAGGGTCCCGGCGCGGGAATCGGGCACCTCTACGAGAGCCACGACGGCGGCGCGACCTGGAAGGACATCTCGGCGAACCTGCCGGACGTCCCGGCGGACTCCATCGTCCTGCTCCCGCACGGCGGCATCGCGCTGGCCACCGACCTCGGCGTGTTCTACCAGGGCCCGCACAACTCGCGCTGGAGCATCCTGGGCGACGGCCTGCCGACCAACGCCACGCTGCAACTGTCGCTGGGCCCGGACGGGAACCTGTACGCGGCCACGCACGGACGCGGCATCTGGAAGATCCGGGTGCAGTAGCGCTCGGACCGCTTCCGAAATGAACAGCGCGGCGCCCCCTAACCACGGGGGCGCCGCGCTCTTTTCGGCCGCGGACCGGAACTCACGCCAGGGCCACTGCGTCCAATCCTGGACAGCCGGAACCGCATCCTGCCAGGTGGGAGTCCAGCCATGAACGTCCTTCGGCACTCATGGGCCGGCCTCGCGAAATGGGTGACGACCGCTGTTGCGATCCTTGGGACTGCCATCCTCTCCGGCTGCTCCTCGACACAGCACGCGGCATCGTCCGCACCGACTTCCTCGCCGGATGTTTCGACTCCGGCTGCGACCTCCGCCTCTGGCACATGCCTGTCGGGGACCTTCGCCGTGGTCGTCCCCACCACCGACAACCCAGTGCGCAGCGCCTGTCTTCACATGGACACCACCGTGGAGATCGAACTACTCGCGCTGCGCGGCGTCACCTGGAGTGCGCCGGCTACGTCCGACCCGTCCGTGGCGACGGTCACCGATCAGGTCGCGCCCATCGGAACGCGCCATGACCTCATCAGACTCCTGCGTTCGGGCACGGTCACCTTTACCAGCGTCAGCACCGGCACACCGCCGAAGCAGTGGACCCTGACGCTGACCGTCGTTCCCTGACGGAGACCCTGTCGGCGCAGGGCACGTTCGAAGAAGCGGCTGCCGGAATTCGTTTCTACTGTGCTGGAAACCGGGGCGCGATGGCGCACCGGACCTGCCCGCGCCTTCGGTGGCGGTCAGCATTCTGATATTTCGCGCGGTGGGATCGGGAGGGGAGAAGGCTTTGCCGAACATGCCTGATATGCCGGGGATGAACATGAGTGGCGGCCATTCAGTGCCGATGCTCGACACGTTGGGGGCTGTGGGCCTGCTGGTGTGGGCTGTGGTGATGTGGGCGGCGGTGGCCGGGTTGGCGTTCGCCGATCGTCAGGGCAAGAGTATGCGGGTCTACAAGGTCAGCATGGCGGTCATTCTGATCGGGGTTGTGGGTCAGATCGGGCATCTGACTGAGCATGTGGCGCAGGCGGTGTACTGGATTTGGCATCCGGAGGCGCCGGCGTGGATGACGCCGTGGGGTACCGGGTTGGCGCGGGGTTTCGGGCAGATCGACAAGTCGCGTCCGACGTTGGGGATGGAGATTCTGCACCTGGTCGGCAACTTCATCTTCTTGTCCGGGTTGGCTGCGGTCATGGTCATCAGCCGGCGGGCCCGGAACACCCGAACCCGCTGGTGGGGCAAGATGGGCGTGTGGATGCAGGGGATCCACGGCCTGGAGCACTTGTCGCTGACGGTGTCGGTGTGGCTGGGCGCCAAGCAGGCGGTGGGGCTGTCCACCTGGTTCGGCCAGCTGACCCCCGGTCCGGGAGCCACCACCTATCGCGTGTGGTGGCACTTCTGGGCCAACGTCATGGGCTCGGCCATCTTCGCCATGGCCCTGTACCACCTGCGCCGCGAGCGCGGGCAGATCTGCGACACCTTCCGGGACGCCCCGGTGACCCCGCCGGTTCCTGTAGACGTACTGACCTGACGGGAGTCCCACCATGCCGCACATCGACGTTGGCAACGACCAGCCCGGAATCCGCTCCCTGTTCTTCTACCGGCCCGAGACCGCGGGCCCGCTGTCCGAGCTGGCGGAGACTCTGCTGCGCGCACCGAGCAGCCTGGAGCGGTGGGAGCGCGAACTGATCGCCACTCACGTCTCCGAGCTGAACGAGTGCCGCTACTGCGCCACGACGCACGCCGCGTTCACCTCCGCCCAACTGCCCGACGGCCTCGATCTGACCATCATCCGTGCCGATCTCGGGACCGCCCCGATCAGCGACAAGCTCAAGGCGCTGCTGGCGATTGCCGCAGCCGTCCAGCAGAACGGTAAGGAGGTCACCGCCGAGCTGATCGACCGTGCGCGCGCAGTCGAGGCGACCGATCTGGAGATCCACGACACGGTGCTGATCGCAGCGGCGTTCTGCATGTTCAACCGGTACGTCGACGGCTTGGCCACCACCGTGCCCGACGACCCCGACAACTACTCCACGCGAGCCCAGGCGTTGGTGCGCGACGGATATCTGCCCGTCGTCGAGCTCGCCAGAGCGCACCAGGCAGCACGAGCTTTATAGATCTCCTCGACAGACGACGAGCGCCCGGCCCTCAAAGCCCGGGCGCTCGTGCGCTTGTGCGCTTGTGCGCTCCCCAGGGTGAACCGCATGCCGGGAAGTCCCTACAACCGCCCCTCTCAGATGGCGATCATCGAAGCCTGACCACTACGGTGCCTCCTCGGCACGTATGGTGCCACCGGGGTGTCGGGCCGAGGGGGGCTGGGGATGAACGGGCGGTTTCGCATGCCTGCGGGCAGTGCGCGGGGCGCGGGTTGGGTGCGGCGGTGTGTCGCGGCGCTGATGACAGTGTTCTGTCTCACCACCGCTTTGACGATCGCGGCGTCGCAGGTGGCGGTGTCGGCGGCGACGCCGGCGCAGCTTGAGATCTTCTCCGGGTACCACGACTACGGTGTCGTGCGGGTCGGCGGCTCCTCGGCGCCGATCGCCTTCACGGTCGTCAACTACGGGGAGACCGCCTCAGGGCCGCTCCAGGCGCGGATCGTCGGGGACGATCCGGCCGACTTCCAGATCAACGGCACCACCTGTCACAACCCGCTGGCCGGTGCCCAGTCCTGCGTGGTCGACGTGAGTTTCCGGCCCGGGCAGCTCGGGCGGCGCTCGGCGCAGCTGCAGGTCGGCGACGGGCCCTCGGACACGGTGACGGCCGATGTGACCGGCATCGGGGGGACCGCCCAGCTCGCCGTCGGTACGGCGCCGGCCTTCGGCGGGGTCGCCATCGGGGCGTCGACGGCTCAGACCTTCACCTTCGTCAACTCCGGGGTCGCGCCGTCGGGGGCGATCAAGCTGGCCTTCGGCGGCGCGAACCCCGGTGACTTCGCAGTGACCAGGAGCAATTGCGGTGGAGGGCTGCCGATCGGCGGGTCCTGCGAGGCGACGGTGACCTTCACTCCGAAGGGCGGCGGTATCCGCTCCGGGACACTCGACGCGACCGCGAACCCGGGCGGCTCGGCCTCGGCACCCCTGAGCGGCAGTGGCCTGACGCCGGCTCAGCTGATGCTCGTCCCTTCGAGCCTGGACTTCGGCTACGTGCCGGTGGGCACGACCTCAAGGGCGCAGCAGTTCGTCGTGGAGAACACCGGCCAGGCCGACTCCGGTCCGCTGACCGTCACGCTCGGCGGCGCCCAACCCGGCGTCTTCCACATCACCGGCTGCACCGGCAAGCTCGCCGGCGGCCAGCGCTGCGGGATCGTCGTGACCTTCCAGCCGACCGCTTACGGCGCCGACCAGGCGACGGTGTCCATCGCCGCGACGCCGGGCGGCACGGTCACCGGCACCATGTCCGGTGCCGGTCCCACGCCGACGCACCTGAGCCTGAGCCCGATGCCGTTCGACTTCGGCACGGTCGGCACCGACGACGCGCCGCAGCAGACCTTCACCCTGACCAACAGCGGGGACATCAACTCCGGCCCGGTCACCGCCGCCCTGAGCGGCACGCTGGCACCCCTGTTCCACATCGACAGCACGACCTGCACCGCGGGCGTCCGCGGTGACAGCTCTTGCACCATCACCGTCCACTTCGCGTCGAGCGCCCCCGGTCACGCGACCGCCGTGCTGACCGTGACGGCGAGTCCCGGCGGCACGTTCACCGTACCCCTCAGCGCCACCGCCGTTGACCGGGCCCACCTGACGATCACCCCGGCGACCTACGACTTCGGGACGGTGACATCCGACCAGTTCTCGTCGGTCGAGGAGTTCGACGTCGTCAACACCGGCCGCCTCACCTCCGGGCCGGTCTCCGTCGCACTGAGCGGGCCGAACGCCGCGGCGTTCACGGTCATCAGCACGACGTGCGGCCCGGCTCTGCCCACGGGCGGCAAGTGCCGAACGTACGTCCGCTTCAAGGCCGACGAGGCTGCCGACACCGACACCGCGACCCTGTCCGCGACCGCTGGCCCGGGCGGTACGGCGACCTCCGCGCTCCAGGGCGAATCGGTCTTCCCGCCGGTCCTCACCCTCAGCCCGGCCGTCTACGACTTCGCCAACGTGCCGATCGGTACCTCGGCGTTCCAGACCTTCACGGTCACCGACACCGGCCTGCAGGCCACTGATTCGGTCTACCTCTTCCTCGAGCAGTCCACCGGCGACCATTCCTACCAGATCTCCGCCACCACCTGCGGCGGTCCGCTCCCCATCGGCGGCTCGTGCACCGTGACCCTGCGATTCGACGCCACCGACACCAACTATCACCAAGGCGACATCGCCGCCTGCCCGTCCGAGTTCGAAGTGCCGTGTGCCGAGACCATGCTGAAGGGCTGGGGCACCCCCTCGGCGCACTTCGCGCTGTCCTCGCCGCCCGATTTCGGGAGCGTGGTCACGGGCACCGACAGCGCCGAGGCGACCGTCACCGTCCGCAACGACGGAGTCGCGACCTCAGGGCCGGTGACCGTCGCGCTGAGCGGGGCGAACGCGGCCGACTTCACGGTGGACGCGAACGGCTGCGCCACCGTGGCGATGAAGCAGAGCTGCCAGATCAGCGTGCACCTGACTCCGGGCGCCACCGGCGACCGCACCGCGACGCTGACCGTCTCGGGCAATCCCGGCGGTACCGCGACGGTGACGCTGCACGGCACCGGGATCGCCGTCGGCGTCGCCCCGGCCGCCTACGCCTTCCCGAACCAGGCCGCGGGCACCATGTCGGCGTCCCACGACTTCGTGCTGATCAACCACGGATCGGTGCCGCTGGTGGGCTTGGCGGTCACCGGCTCCGACGCCGCGGACTTCCCGATCACCGGCGGCACATGCCAGGGCGGCACCGTCCCGGCCGGCGGAAGCTGCATCGTGTCAGTGGCCTTCGCCGCCGGCTCGCCGGGGACGTACAGCTCGACGCTGACCGCCTCGTATCTGGCCGGCGGTGCGCCGCAGACGCTGACTTTCGCCGCCACGGGCACCGCGGGGTAGTCGTTGCCCATGGGCGTCCACACCGCTGGCGGACGGTGCGGACGCCCAGGTTGGTTACTTCAGTGCGTCAGGAGCACGCGGCTCCGTTGACCGTGAAGGTCGTCGGGGCGGTGTCGTTGGAGGTGAAGGTGCCCTGGAAGCCGAACGATGTGGTGGCGCCGGGGGCGATGGAGGCGTTGTAGGCGGCGCTGGTCGCGGTGACGGCTTCGCCGGACTGGCTGGTGGCGCCGTTCCAGGCGTTGGTGATCTTTTGGTCGCCGGGGAAGGTGAAGGCGAGGGTCCAGCCGTTGATCGCGGCGGTGCCGGTGTTGGCGATGGTGACGTTGGCGGTGAATCCGCCGGCCCACTCGGCGGTCTTGGCGTAGGTGACGTGGCAGACGCCGGTGGTGGTGCCGCCGCCGGTGACGGTCCAGGTGAAGGTGGCTGAGCCGGCGGCTCCGGTGGCGTCGGTGGCGGTGATGGTCGTGGTCGAGCTGCCGGCGGTGGTCGGGGTGCCGGTGATCAGGCCGGTGCTGCTGATCGACAGGCCGGCCGGGAGTCCGGTGGCGGTGTAGGTCAGGGTCTGCGCGGTACCGGAGTCGGTGGCCTGGATCTGGACGGCGCTGATGGCCGTGCCGACGGTGCCGGACTGGTTGCCCGGTCCGGTGACGGTGACCGTGTTGCCTCCGGAGGTGCCGGCGGTGGTGGAGATGGCGAAGATGTGCAGGGCGGGAGTGCCGGAGGCGACGGGGCTTCCCGCGGGGAGCTGGACCGAGGCGAGGGTCTTGCCCGCTGTCAGGGTCACGGCTTGGGAGAAGATGTTGCCGCTCTGGGTGGCGGTGGTGTTGCCCGGGCGGTTCTGGTACGTCGAGCTGACCGCGAGCGCGCTGCCGCCGGCCGGCGTGGTGGCCCACCAGTCGGCGGAGCTGAGCGTGTAGCTCTGGGTGCTGCCGTCGGTGTAGGTGATGGTCCCGGTGCCGGTGGCGGGTCCGTAGCTGGAGGTGAGCAGGAAGCCCAGGGTGCCCGTGCCGGACATGGTGATGATCTGGTTCTGCGGCACGGTGTTGTCGTTGCTGCCGGCGGCGGCCGCGGGCATCGTGAAGGTCACCCCGGAGGAGGTGACCTGCGCGCCGGGACCGGCATGGGCATTGGTCAGCGCGGTCTGGGAGAAGCTGGAGCCGCCGCCGTCCAGGTTGCCCGCCGCGGTGTTGCCGTCCGCGCTGATCCCGACGTTGTCGAACGACGCTGCCAGGTTCGCGTACGTCGACGGCGGTGAGGAGGAGCCCGACGTCGGCGACGTCGGCGGGACGGATCCGCTGCTCAGCGCGGTCATGACCGAGTTGAACGCCGACTTGGGCTGGTAGTTGTTGTCGAACAGCGTCGCCGCGCCGTAGCCGGGGAACGTGCCGGGGATCCAGGAGTCGGCGTCGCTGATGTTCCACTGCGTGATGCCCGGGCACTGCGCGATCGCCAGGCAGGCCTTCACGATGTTCGCGTCGTCAGTGGCCTGCTGTTGCAGGTTGCCGCTGCTGGCCGGGGTCGGCATGCGGTCGTCCAGCTCGGTGATCGCCACGTCCAGGCCGAGGGCTGCGAAGCGCTGCATGTTCGCCTGCAGACTGGAGGGGACCTGCCCGACGATGAAGTGGCTCTCGAACCCGATCCCGCCCAACGGCACGCCCTGCGCCACCAGCGTCTTGGCCAGGTTGTACATGGCGTCGCTCTTGGCGCCCTGGCCTTCGATGTTGTAGTCGTTGATGTACAGCTTGGCGGCCGGGTCGGCGGCGTGCGCGGTGCGGATGGCGTCGCCGATGTACTGCGCGCCGCCGCCGAAGGCGTTGTAGAACACGTCCTGACGGAAGCTGCCGTCGTCGTTGAAGGGCTCGTTCACGACGTCCCAGGCGTAGATCTTGCCCTTGAAGTGCGAGACCTCGCCGGTGATGTGCGCTTCCATGGCCGACTTCGCCTGGGAGCCCGACAGGCTGCTCATCCAGCCGGGCAGCTGGGAGTGCCACACCAGGTTGTGTCCGCGCACGCGCTCGTTGTGCGAGGTCGCGAAGTTCACGATCGCGTCGCCCGGACTGAAGTTGAACTGCCCGTTGTTGGGCTCGACGGTGTCCCACTTCATCTCGTTCTGGGGCGTCACCATGTCGAACTGCGAGCCGGCCACGTTGCTCGCCGTGCCGTTGCCCAGGTCCTGCTGGCCGACGGCGACGCCGAAGTAGCGGCTGTCCGCCTCGGCGCCGGCGCGCAGCGTCGTGGGAGCGGCGGAGGCCTGACCGCCGAGCAGGAGCGCGCCCGCCGCGGCGGTGATCGCGGCCACGGTGACCACGGCCAGGGCTCCGCGCAGTCCGCGGCGGTCGGGCGAGCCCGCTCGGCCCGGTCTCGGCGGATTGGCGCGGTGGGGTGCGCCGGTGTCGATATCCATGAGGTTTCCCTTTCCAGCCGCCGGACGGCGGACATGAATTCATCCCGTACCGGATCAGGCGGCGTGCCGATGATGGGCGGCCATATTTCGGCGACCGTTTCAGAGGAGTCGCGGCGGCGTCAACGGCTGGAAGTTTCGAAAAGTCTCGAACGCTGCCGCAATGCCCTGTCCGGCTCGTCTACCTCAGGGTTCGGTCATGCGCGGAGTCGGGAACCTCGGGCTTGGCGGTGAAAGTTACAGGGAGGCTTCGTATTCTGATGATCGATTATCGAAACATTTTCGAAACTCTGCCGAATAGGGATTCGGTCGTTCATCGAGGTGCTTCACGGCAAATTCAAAGGCTTCCCGAGCGCTCCCACTAGCGCCCGGGAAGCCCTTGCATCACCGGGTCAGGAGCACGTGGCTCCGTCGACGGTGAAGCTTTGCCGTCGCCTGACACACATGGGATGTCTTGTAGCTCGAACCGAGGGATGCGTCCAGGCACAGCGGAGGGCGTGCGGCCGTTCGGCCTCGGTCGCGGCGCGGATATGTGCACGTCAAATGAACATCGATCATGGGATGCCGGTGTTCGACGGTGGTTTGCCGGTCGGAAGTTTCATCTGTCAGGCTGCGATGATGTACCCGACATCCCATGGCAGAGGGCTGAGGAGGGGAGGGCCATGCAGCACGAACCAGCAGCGACAGGAAGAGAAATCTAAAGCACAGAGACTCCGACACTTTCCTGCGGGAGAAGGCTCATATGGTGAGTGGCTGGCGATGTCAGCGCGCTGATTCGGTCCGCTCAGTCCGCATTTGACCGGAAGCGCGCACACGGCGAGAGCGCTTTGAACACCCTTCCCGCAAGCCGTATTCGATAGTACGGTCGCGAAAGTTTCGCGGATCGACAAGGATGGAGGCGCAGCATGGCAGAGCGGTATTTCGAGGATTTCTCACCGGGTCACGGTGCTGCTCCGGCCCGTGCCGCGGTGGACTCCGATGCCGCTCGGCTGGATCTGACCGGTGAGTGGGCCTTCCGGTTCTCGCCGATCTTGGTGGCGGAGCCGGATGGATTCGAGGAGCCGGAGTTCGACGACGCGGACTGGGACCGGCTCGCGGTTCCGTCGCACTGGCAGCTGCACGGGTACGGACATCCCGCCTACCTGAACATCTCGTATCCGATTCCGGTGGATCCGCCGTTCGTGCCCGATGAGAACGCGACCGGTGATTACCGGCGCGAGTTCGAGCTGCCTGCTTCCTGGAAAGGCGGTCCCGCGGTCGTGCGGTTCGAGGGCGTGGACTCGTGTGCGCGGGTCTGGCTCAACGGCGTGGAGCTGGGGGTGAGCCGGGGCAGCCGGCTGCCGGTGGAGTTCGAGGCCTCGGCCGCGCTGCGTGCCGGGCGCAACGTGCTGGCTGTCCGCGTGCATCAGTACTCTTCGGGCACCTACCTGGAAGACCAGGACACCTGGCGGATGTCGGGGATCTTCCGCGAGGTGTCGGTGGTGGCGCGGCCCGACGGCGGGCTGCGGGACGTGTTCGTCCATGCCGACTTCGACGCGGTCACCGGCGGCGGGCGGCTGCGGATCGAGGCGGACGCGGCCGGCCCGGCTCGGGTGAGCATCGCCGGACTCGACGTCCACGACCTGCCGGCCGACGGGGTCTTCGAGTTCGACCGCGTGCGGCCGTGGAGCGCTGAAGACCCCTATCTGTACGAGGCGGTCATCAGCACCGATGAGGAGCAGGTGCGGGTCCGCCTGGGGTTCCGCAGCATCGCGATCACCGAATCAGGAGTGCTGACGGTCAACGGACGGCGCATCGTGCTGCGCGGTGTCAACCGGCACGAGTTCGACCCGGACGGCGGCAGGGTCCTGACGCGCGAGGCGATGCGGGCCGACGTGGAGCTGATGAAGCAGCACAACATCAACGCCGTACGCACCTCCCACTATCCGCCACACCCCTATTTCCTCGACCTCTGCGACGAGCTGGGTCTGTGGGTGGTGCTCGAGTGCGACCTGGAGACGCACGGCTTCGAGAACGCCGACACCGTCCGCTGGGACCGGAACCCCTCGGACGATCCGCGGTGGCGGGCGGCGTACCTGGACCGCATCGCGCGGACGGTCGAGCGCGACAAGAACCACCCGAGCGTGATCCTGTGGTCGCTGGGCAACGAGGCCGGCGAGGGGGTGAACCTCGAGGCGATGGCGGCGTGGACCCGCGAGCGGGACCCGTCCCGGCCGATCCACTACGAGGCCGACCATTTCGCCCGCTTCACAGACGTGTACGCGCAGATGTACCGCACTCCCGCCGACGTCGCCCGGATCGGTCGCGGAGAACTCCGCCCGGGTGAGAGCTTCTATCCGGCTGCCGACGGCGAGGGCGACCCCGCGGACGAGCCGCGCAATCAGATGCCATTCCTGCTGACCGAATTCGGCCACGCGATGGGCAACGGCCCGGGAGCGCTGGCCGAGTACACACGGCTGTGGGACCGGTACCCACGCCTGCAGGGCGGGTTCATCTGGGAGTGGATGGATCAGGGACTGCGAACCGCCGATGCGCGAGGCCGCGAGTTCTTCGCCTACGGCGGGGACTTCGGCGAGGACCTGCACGATGGCAACTTCATCTGCGACGGCTTGGTCTTCCCCGATCGCACGCCCTCGCCCGGACTCCTGGAATACCGCAAGGTCATCGAACCGGTGCGCATCGAACCATCGCGCATCGCACCCGGCGAGAACTCGGCGTCGGTGAAGATCGAGAACCGCTATGACGTCATCGACACGTCCCACCTGCGATTCACCTGGTCGGTGGAGCGAAACGGGATCGAGGCCGCCGAGGGCGTCCTGCCGGTCCCGCCGCTGGCGCCGGGGGAGAGTGTCGACGTCGCGGTGCCCGTGCCGGCCGAGCCGCCGACGGCCGAAGGAGGCGAGTTCTGGCTGACCGTCCGGGCCGACCTCGTGGCGAAGACGGCGTGGGCCGATGAAGGACATCCCATCGCCTGGGGACAGACCCAGCTCGCCTCCAACCTCGAACCGGTACTTGCGCCGGAACCGGCGCCGGTCGGCGCCGCGGTTCACCCGGTCCGCGCCGAGCACCACATCACCCTCGGTCCCGGGCTCTTCGACCCGGACTCCGGGACACTGCTCAGCCTCGCCGGACAACCGGTCCACGGCCCGCGCCTGGACCTGTGGCGCGCGCCGACCGACAACGATCGCGGCTGGCCGCAACACGATGCCGAGTACTGGCACTCGCGCGGGCTGCACCGCCTGCGCCACCGGACCGTCTCACTGCACGTCGCCGATGACGCCCTGACAGTGGTGGTGCGAAGCGCCGCTGCCGCCTCGGTCAGCGGATACCTCACGACGTATCGGTGGCAGGCCGAGGGCGAAAACCTGCGGGTGCGGGTGCGGACCGAACCTGTCGGCCGCTGGCCCGAGCGGGGCGACGTGTTCGGCGAGGCGATGGTGGATCCCGCCCTCCCGCCCGACCAGTACGCCGAATTGGTCCGCCGGGACAAGGCGCCCTCTCTGGCGCGGCTTGGGCTGCGATGGCTGCTGCCGGCCCGGTGGTCCCAAGTCAGCTGGTTCGGCGCGGGACCCGGCGAGGCCTACCCTGATTCCCGCTGCGCGGCCCGCATCGGACGGTTCGACGCAACCGTGGACCAGCTGCAGATCCCGTATGTCCGCCCGCAGGAGAACGGCAACCGCATGGAGACGCGCTGGATCGAACTGACCGACCCCGCCGGGACAGGAGTGCGCGTCGAAGGCGACCCGGTGTTCAACTTCGCCGCCCGCCGCTGGAGCGATCAGGCGCTGGCGGCGGCACGCCATCAGAGCGACCTGACCCCGGACACATCCATCCACCTGCACACCGACCACGCGGTGCAAGGGCTCGGCAGCGCCGCGGTCGGCCCGGGAGTGCTTCCGCAGCACCGGCTTGAACTCGGCTCGGCGGAATTCGCCTTCACCCTGACTCCGATCGCAGGCTGATCGCGCAGCGACGGCAACCTTTTGCCAGGATCGAAGGACTGATAGGTGCAAGGTATCCGATCGCTCGAAGGGGAGCCTGTGAAGGCTACGCATCCGACCACGCACCGCAGCAGGTGGCTGCCGATATCCACCGCGGCGGGGCTGCTCGTGGTCGCCGGACTCATCGCCGGTCTGGCCATGGGCTCGTCGTCGCGGCACACCGCGGATCCACCTCCCGCCGCGACCGGGTTCGCCACGACCGGATCCGGCATGACAGCGACGCCGAACAGCGCGCCGACCTCCGCCGAGCCGTCCGCGCCGGCGGTGGCGTCGGGGACCGCGTCGTCAGCTTCGTCCCCGACCGTGGCCGCGGCGCACAAGACGCCTGGAAAGACGTCCACCACGTCGCAGACCTCTGCCACCCCGACCCACGGCGGTGCGCCAAGCCCGACGGCGACCTCATTGGCGGGACGGGTTCAGCCCGGCGTCACCTATCAAGGCGTCGCGACCGAATACAGCGCCGCGGACGGCGACGGTGCGTGCCTGTTCGGACCGGCCGCCGACATGATGATCGCGGCGATGAACGAACTGGACTACCAGAACTCCGAAGCCTGCGGAGCCCACGTTCTCGTCCGTGCCGCGAACGGAGCCACGATCACGGTCCTGATCACCAACGAGTGCCCCTATCCGTGCGCTCCCGGGCAGCTTGACCTCAGTCAGCAAGCCTTCGCCAAGCTCGCCGATCCCAAAGCCGGCCGGATCTCGGTCACCTGGCAGCTTGTCAGTCCGGCAGCGGCGGGCAACGTCTCCATCCGCTACAAAGTCGGCTCGAGCCAGTACTGGTGCGGCATCCAGGTCATCGGCGAGCGCAATCCGGTCGCCCGCCTGGAAGTCGCCGCCGGCAGCGGATGGCAGCAACTGCCGCGCGCCAGCTACAACTACTTCTTGTCCGCGAACGGCGCCGGGTGCGGCAAGGCGGTCAGAATCACCGACATCTTCGGGCAGCAGGTGACGACGGCTGCCCTTCCCGTCGAACCGGATGTGATCCAGCCCGCCGGGGTTCAGTTCTCGCGGCATTGAGCGCCGATGGGCTCCGCCGGGCCGAGCGACCGCTCTCAGCCCGGCGGAGTTCTAGGGGGCGGTGCGCGACCGCAGTCAGCGCACCGGCGGGTGTGTCAGCGTGCGTTCAGCGTCCACAGGTGGTCGGCCGTGCCGTTGTCGCTCCACTGCAGGACCAGCGCGCCGGAGGACTTGCTCATGTTGGTGACGCCCAGCAGGAGTCCGCTGTGGCTGTTGGCGATCTTGTACTGGCCGTTGCCCGCGGCGTTGACCGACCAGAGGTGGTCCGGGGTGCCGTTGTCGCCCCAGATCAGGGCGTCGGCTCCGGCGGAGGTGCTCTCGTTGGTGACGCCGAGCAGCAGGCCGTCGGCCGTGTTCTGGATCTTGTACAGGCCCGACCCGGCCGAGATGAGCTTCCAGGTCTGGGTGCTGCCGCTGCCGGGGGTGGCCTGGACGGCCAGGGTGCCCTGCGCGGTGCCGCCGTTCTGCGTGTCCAGGGCCAGGCCGCTGTTCACGTTCTTGATCTGGTAGGTGCCATCCAGCGTCGGCGATCCGCCGCCGCCGGGGGTGAGGACCAGGTGGTAGCCGTAGGTGGAGGTCATCGAGACCGGTATGGTGACCGATCCGTTGACCACCTGGTACGTGCCCTGCGAGAGGGTCGTCGGTCCCGACACCGCGACGGTGCGCCCGGGGGAGGGCGTGTACTGCAGGCTCGCGGTCACCTGGGAGCTGCCGGAGAACCCGGACAGCGATCCCAGCCCGTTGACGGTGACCGCGGTGGAGCCGCTGCCTCCGCCGAACGCCACGTTGACCTGATTGCCCGCCGCGGGGACCGACGCCACACCGTCGAGACCGCCGGAGGGCACGGTGGTGACCATGTTCCCGGTCATCCCCGCGTACCAGGTGTACAGCCAATACGCGCCGTTGGGGCTGCCGCCCTGCCCGGTCAGCAGGTCGCCGAGCGCTCCGGACTGGTTCCAGAACGCCAGCTCGGCGTTGTTCACCCCGAGCCGCTCGAACTGCGCGAGGTAGCCCACCAGGGCTCCGGGCACGCCCACCTGCGAGGGCGCGGCGTACTCCTCGATGGCGATCGGCCGCGGGGTGATCCCCAGGTTCTTCTCCAGGTTCGTCACGGTCGCCACGTCACCGGCGATCTTCGAGGAGTTCTCCAGCTCGTGCCAGGCGATGATGTCCGGCACGGTGTTGGTGGCGACCGCGTTGTTCAGGAAGTTCTGCATGTCGCTGATGTTGTCCGAGAAGCTCGGCCCTTGGATCGGGACGTTCGGCGCCAGGGAGCGGACCTGCCGGTAGGTCGTGGTCCAGAAGTTCTCGAACGTGCCGTTGGCGGACTGCCAGGTGCCGTCCGGCTCGTTCCACAGCGCGTAAGCGGCCAGATTCGTGATGCCGGAGGCCTGGACCTGCTGGATCTGGCTCTGCACGGCGCCGGACCAGGTGCTCCAGCTGAACTGGTACGGCCATCCCGCGTAGTAGTCCGACAGCCGGTCGACCACTTTGGCTCCGGCCCTGGCGGCCTCCGGAGCCACCTTCAGGATGTCGCCGGAGCCCTGCTGGTGCCCGCCGGCGGGCATCTGGACGAAGGTGTTCGGGTGCAGCGGCTCGACCAGGTTGTCGGCCGGAACGGTCGCGGTGGCCAGACCGTAGAGCGACCCGGTCGCCACATGGGTGACCGTGCGGAACGGCTGGTTGGCGTTCACTTGGAGCGTGGGCGTCGCCGCGTGGGCGGGGGCGGTGCTCACGGCTGTCGCCGCCGCGGTGACCAAGGCCAAGGCGGCGATCGCGGCTCGCGCCCGGCGGGCAGTGGCATGGTGCATCAGGCGGTGCGTCACAGCTTCTCCTGACGGGGGGTGGGGGAGGCGAGTGCGTGCCCTGAGGAGGACGTCGCCGGGCCGTGGCGCCGGCCCGTTCCGGAGACGGCGTCAATCGTCGAACCGGTTCGCCCGGACTGAGGGGAGCATAGCCCTCGATGACAGTACCCGGTAGGTCTGACGGTCTATCGGTGAAACTTCCGTGACACGAACCGATTCGACCCAGCTCCGCCGCGTGGAGGTCCGGACGGCGTTGACGAGTCGTCCCCGGAGAGGGCTGACTCGCTGATAGCGCTGACATCCGTCCACGGACTATGAGGTCTCATGCTGCGATCGCGTTCTCTGAAAACCCGCCTGCTCGGTCTGCTCGCGGCAGTGGCGGCTGCTGTCGCTGTGAGTTTGCCTGCCGCGCCCCAGGCCGCCGCCGCGTCGTTGACGCAGGTGACGAACTTCGGGACCAACCCGAGCAACTTGGCGATGTATGTGTATGTGCCGAACAGCGTCAAGCCCAACCCGTCGATCCTGTTGGCGATGCACGGCTGTCAGGGCACTGCGTCGTACATGTACTCCAGTACCGATTTCGGGAAGCTGGCCGATCAGTACGGGTTCATCGTGATCTACCCGCAGACCAACCCCAGCGGCAGTTGCTGGGATGTGTCCTCCGATCAGGCGCTGAAACGCAACGGCGGCAGCGATCCGGTGGGTCTGATGTCGATGATCACCTACACCGAGCAGCACTACGGCGGGAATGCCAACTCGGTGTTCGTCACCGGGGAGTCCTCCGGCGGGATGATGACCAACGTCATGCTCGCCGACTACCCGGATGTGTTCAAGGCCGGTGCGGCGTTCATGGGTGTGCCGTATCACTGCTTCTACACCGGCAGTGTGCGCGGCTGGAACGGGCCGTGTGCCGGGGGTCAGGTCTCGATGACCGCGCAGCAGTGGGGTGATCTGGTGCGCAATGACGGGGATCCGGGTTACACCGGTCCGCGTCCGCGGATGCAGTTGTGGCATGGCACCGCCGACACCACGTTGAACTACAACAACTTGGGTGAGGAGATCAAGCAGTGGACGAACGTGGACGGGGTGAGTCAGACTCCGTCGTCCAGTGACACCCCGGTCGCCAACTGGAACCGCACCCGCTACAACAACGCCTCCGGCACCACGCAGGTCGAGGCGTACAGCATCGTCGGCGCCGGACACCAGCTGCCGATCCAGGGCACGCAGATGGCCGCCTACGCCATCCACTTCATGGGCCTGGACGGCAGCGGCACCACCACCGGCAACACCGGTCCGCTGCACGCGGTCGGCGCTGGGAAGTGCCTGGACGACCCGAACTCGAGCATCACGCTGGGGACTCAGCAGCAGATCTACGACTGCAACGGGCAAGCCAACCAGACCTGGACGCACAACGCCTCCAACGAGCTGTCGCTCACCGTCGGCGGCAGCACCCTGTGCCTGGACGCCAACGCCAAGGGCACCACCAACGGCACCAAGGCGATCCTGTATTCCTGCAACGGCCAGACAAACCAGCAGTGGACCTTGAATGCCAACGGCACCGTCACCGGCGTTCAATCAGGACTCTGTCTTGATGTGAGCGGCGCCTCGACCGCCGACGGCGCCCTCGTCCAACTCTGGACCTGCAACGGTGGCAGCAACCAGCGATGGACCCTCGGGTAGCACCGACCTCGACCGAACCCCGGAGTGGAATGGAGTATGAGCGTGCATGTACTGACAAGACGCACTGATCGCCGCAAGATCGTGTCGCTCGCCGCCAGCCTGAGCGTCGTGGCCGCGTGCACGCTGGCGGTTGTGGTTCCGTCCGGTGCTGCGTATGCGGCTGATACCGCGACGATCAACGGAGCGACGACGTATCAGACGATCGCTGGGTTCGGTGCCTCGGAGGCGTTTGGTGAGGCGGCGGCGGTGATGAATGCCTCCTCCTCGGTGCAGCAGCAGGCGCTGGCCGATCTGTACAGTCCGACGACCGGTGCGGGTTTGACCATTCTGCGTAACGAGATTGGTGCGACCTCCGGCAACACGATCGAGCCGACCAATCCTGGCGGCCCTGGTGCGACGCCGAACTATCTTCCGCTGTCGCAGATCAACCAGGACATGGGCCAGTTGTGGTTCGCCCAGCAGATCAAGGCCCGCTACAACGTCACCAACGTCTACGCCGATGCCTGGAGCGCCCCAGGTTTCATGAAGACCAACAATTCGGTGTCCGGCGGTGGTCAGGTTTGTGGGTCGGCCGGGGCTTCGTGCTCCAGTGGTGATTGGCGTCAGGCGTATTCGAACTATCTGGTGCAGTACGCCAGGGACTACGCGGCGGCGGGTGTGCCGCTGACCTATCTGGGTCCGTCGAACGAGCCTGACTACAGCACCAACTACGACAGCATGTCGATGAGTCCGGCGCAGATGGCCAGTGTGGTCGATGTGCTCGGGCCGACTTTGCGGAGCTCGGGGCTGGCTACCCAGGTCACTTGTTGTGCGGCGACTGGTTGGCCGAAGGCTGGGCAGTATGCTGCGGCGATTGAGGCGGATCCGACGGCGTTGGCTGCGGTGGGCATGGTGGGCGGGCACGGCTACAGTGGGGCGCCGACTTCGCCGTTGCCTGGTTGGACCAAGCAGTCGTGGGAGACTGAGTGGTCGACTTTTGAGGGCTTCAGCTCTGCCTGGGATGACGGCTCCGATGCGTCCGGGATGGCGTGGGCTCAGCACATCAATCAGGGGTTGACTGGTGCGAACCTGAACGCGTTCCTGTATTGGTGGGGTAGCACCACCCCGTCGGAGAACGGTGACAATGAGGGGCTGTTGGAGATCAACGGCAGCTCGGTGATTCCGACTGGTCGGTTGTGGGCGTTCGCGAACTACAGCCGCTACATCCATCCTGGTGCTGTGCGTATCGGGGCGAGCAGCTCCAATGGTGCGGTGAACCTGAGCGCGTACAAGAACACCGACGGCTCCTTGGCTATCGTGGCGCTCAATACTGGTAGCGGTTCGGACGCGCTCACCTATTCGCTGGCGAATACCGGCGTGGCCAACGGCGCCACCGTGACCCCGTACCTGACCAACAATGCGAACCAGGTCGCAGCCCAGGGCACGACGACGGTCGCCGGCGGCGCCTTCACCGCGACTGTGCCGGGCCGCTCCCTGGTGACGTATGTGATCCCAGCCGGCGTGGTGAGCGGCAACACCGTCACCGTGACCAACCCGGGCTCCCAGACCGGGAAGGTCGGTACGGCGATCAGCGGCCTGCAGATCCAGGGTACTGACTCGGGCTCCGGCCAGACGCTGACGTACTCGGCGTCGGGTCTGCCGGCCGGGCTGTCGATCAGCAGCAGCGGCCTGATCACCGGTACCCCGACCACGGCGGGCAGCTCCACCGTGGCGGTGACTGCCACCGACAGTACCGGCGCGTCCGGCTCGGCTGGCTTCACCTGGACCGTCACCGGCGGCACGACGACAGGCACCTGCCATGTCGCCTACACCAGAACCAATGAATGGCCAGGTGGCTTCACCGCCAACGTCACCATCACCAACACCGGTACGGCGGCGATCAACGGCTGGACCGTCGGCTGGAGCTTCCCCGGCGACCAGAAGATCACCAACGCCTGGAGCGCCACCGCCACCCAGAGCGGCGCCGCGGTCAGTGCGACCAATGCCGCCTACAACAGCACCATCGCCCCCGGAGCCAACACCTCGTTCGGCTTCCAGGGCACGTTCACCGCGAACGACACCTCACCCTCGAGCTTCACCGTCAACGGAGCCGCGTGCTCGTAGCCGCGTGCTCGTAGACACCTGCTCATAGAGCAGTGAAGTCGAGAGGCTTCCCGGGCGCTTGAGGGAGCGCTCGGGAAGCTTTTGCCGTCAGCCGAACAGCCGCCGTTGTATCTCCCCGCGATAGTCCTCAAGGGTCTTGTCCAAATGCACGCCGGCCGCGATGGCCGCCGCCTCGGCATCGCCGTCGCGGATCGCCTCGTAGATCGCGGTGTGCTCGGTGATGGCCTCCGCGGCGTGGCCGCCGATCGCGCCGTGCAGGCCGATGGTGCTGGACTGGCGTTGCAACCGGCGGGCTTCGCGGACCGCGGTGAGCAGGAACGGGTTGTGCGAGGCGGTGGCGATGCCGAGGTGGAAGTCGTCGTCGCCGCGGTCGAACAGGGCGGGCTGCCCGGTCAGGTGGCCCTGTTCGCAGGTGAGTGCCGCCGCCTCGATGGCGCGCAGTTCGGCCGGGGTCGCCTTGGTCGCGGCCAGGCTGCTGGCGGCTGTCTCCTGGACGCGCCGGAATTCGAAGAGCATGTAGACGTGGTCCAGGTCCGTCGGCAGGAAGAAACCGCCCCACCGTGAGGAGCCCAGCATGCCCTCGTCGTCGGCGACGTAGAGCCCGCGGCCCTTTTGCGCGCGCACCCTGCCGATGGCCGAGAGGATTTTGACGGCTTCGCGGACCACGGTGCGGCTGGCGCCCAGGCGCGCGGCCAGCTCGTTCTCGGTCGGCATCCGGTCGCCCGGCTGCAACTGCGACGCGGCGATCAGCTGGAGGATCTGCTCGGCGATCAGTTCATAGCCCGGACGATAGGCGTCGGTCCGTGCCTCGCCCTGCCTTCCCGCGGACGCACCGTCCTCCGCCAAGACGGGTGTGCCGTCCACGTGTTCTCCTTCGCCCTCGGCTGGTGCCAAGGAGCATACATGTGAGGCTGGGATCGAGCTAGATAGATCCTACTCATTGAGGTGATCGTCAGGTTCATATGGTGATCAATGAGGTCATAGTCGTGGTCACGGCAGTGCGGTCTTCGAAAAATCTTGAAGAGAAGTGCGTCGCCCCTCTTGACGCATGGGTCCTTGGGCAGCTGTTATGTGTGCCACAGGACGGCGCCCGGCATGTGTTACCGGTAACCAATCCGCAACACGGGCGCGGCGGCTCGCACCGAGCCGCCTGGATTCGATGAGTACGACACATATCCCCATCCGGTCCGCCGAGCCTCAGCTCGGCGGTGCCCCAGCGCAGGGAGTCGTTCATGACAGTGAAGTTCCGCGCCATCGGCGCGCCAGGCCCGGGCCGGCCGCGTCGGCGTGCCGGGCTGCTCGCGCTCGGAGCCCTGCTCGCCCTCGGCGCCGCCGCCTGCGGCACGAGCAGTGGAAAGGCCAACACGCCGAGCACCGGTGGCAGCTTCAAGACCGCGGCGCAGACCGGCGGGACCCTGACGGTCTGGGTCGACTCGGACCGGCTGGCCGCCGCGAAGCTGTACCAGAAGGCCCATCCCGAGGTGAAGATGGACATCGTCACCTACGACGGGGACGCCAACGGCTCCAACTACCTGCAGACCAAGGTGTCCCTGTTCAACCGGACCAGCTCGGGCTGGCCGGACGTGGTCTTCAGTTCGCAGAACAACGAGACCAGCTGGGCGGTGCAGGCCGGGTTCGCCGCACCGCTGAACAAGGGTCTGATACCGCAGGCCACCCTGGACGGCTGGGCCACCGACGCCAACGCCCCGTGCACCGTGGACGGCACCGTCTACTGCCTGCGCAACGACCTGTCGCAGACCGTGCTCTGGTACAACGACAAGCTGATGAAGCAGTGGGGCTATCAGGTCCCCACGACCTGGGAGCAGTACCAGGCCCTCGGTGAGAAGGTCGCCGCCGAGCACCCCGGCTACCTGGTCGGCGCCGCCGGCGACACGTTCGCTCCGGAGATCTACCTGTGGGCGGGCAAGTGCGGCGCCAACCAGATCACCGGGCCCAAGGCGGTCACGGTCGACGCCACCAGCGCGGCCTGCACCAAGATGGCCACGCTGATGGACACCCTGATCAAGGACAAGACCCTGTCGACGTCGAGCGTGTTCAGCTCCGACTTCGACAAGAACGAGGCTGACAAGATCCTGATGATGCCCGGCCCGTCGTGGTACGGCGGAGCGCTGTTCCAGGGCACGTTCAAGACCCCGGCCGGGCAGCTCGGCGTGGCGCCGATGCCGCAGTGGTCCGGCGACTCCAGCCCGTCGGTGGGCAACGTGGGCGGCGGCACCTGGCTGGTCTCGGCGCACAGCAAGAACCTGAAGGCCTCGACCGACTTCGTGACCTGGGTCACCACCTCGGATGACTACCAGGGCAAGCTGGCGCCGGGCTTTCCGGCGTACACGGCGGCGGCCAAGACGTGGCTGGCGGCGCAGCAGTCCTCCGGGTACTACGCCGACGACATCACCGCGCCGCTCACCGCCGCGGCGAACCAGGTCTGGGCGGGCTGGGGCTACGGGCAGTTCAGCCAGGAGGCGGTCTGGGCCGCGACCGTCACCCCCGGCGTCAACGCCGGCAAGACCATCGTCTCGCTGCTGCCGGCCTGGCAGGACTCGATCGTGAACCACGCCAAGGCCGACGGATACCAGGTGGCGACGAAGTGAGCTCGCCCACCGCGACGACCGGCCGGACCACAGCGCGGCGCGGGGCACTGCGCGCGCTGTGGCCCGGCCGGGCCGGCCACGGGTTCGTCGCCGCCTACGTGGTGCTGCTGATCGCCTTCGGCATCGTGCCCACCTGCTACGCGGTCTACTTCGCGTTCACCGATGGGAACGCCCGGTTCAGCGGTCTGTCGAACTTCTCCAGGGCCGCCGCGGACTTCCGCTTCGTCCCGGCCGTCGAGCATGTCGCGCTGTACCTGGTGTTCTGGCTGGTGGCCCTGGTCGTGCTCGTCGTGGGGCTGTCGCTGCTGCTGTATGAGCTGTCCGCCCGCGGTGTGAGCAAGGCACTGAGGTTCCTGTACTACATCCCCGGTGCGCTGGCCGGCGCGGCGGGGGTGATGGTGTGGCTGTTCGTGCTCGACCCGTCGGTGAGCCCGGTGGCCTTCCTGCTCCGGGCTATGGGGTTCGCCACCTTCGGCCAGGTCGTCGCCCCCGGTCACCTGCCGGTCCTGTTCACCCTGATCGCCTTCTGGACCGGCGCCGGCGGCTGGATCGTGGTCATGCACGGGGCGCTGAACAACATCCCGCGCGAGGTCATCGAGGCCGCACGCATCGACGGCGCGTCCGCCTGGCAGACCGCGAGGCGGATCCAGATCCCGATGCTGCGCAAGTGGATCGTCTACATGGTGATCCTCACCTTCGCCGGCGGCACCCAGCTGTTCGTCGAACCGCAACTGCTCGCCCAGGCCAGCGTCGGCGTCGCCGGGCGCGACTACTCCCTGAACCAGCTGTCCTACGACTTCGCCTTCCAGAACAACGACGTGAACACCGCCGCGGCCATCTCGGTCGAGCTCCTGCTCGTCGGCCTGGTCGTGGCCGCGCTGTTCGTCGCCAGATCGGGGTTCTTCGATGCCGACTGAGGGACACCCGGCCCTGGCCGCTCTGCGCACGTGGGAGGCCGCGCCGCTCGCCGAGGAGGAACCCGCGCGCCGCACAAGCCGCCGCCGGACCCGCAATCCGCTGCCCGCCCTGGTGCTCGCGCTGTTCGCGGTCTTCTTCGTGCTGCCGGTGCTCTGGCTGGTGCTCGCCGCGACCAAGACCGACGACCAGCTCGTGCACGGCAACCCGCTGTCGTTCGGGTCCTGGCACGCGCTGCGGGCCAACTGGGACGCGCTGACGTCCTACCAGGACGACGCGATCTTCCAGTGGCTGCGCAACTCGGCGCTCTACTCGTTCCTGGCGCTCGTGATCACGCTGGCCGTGGCGGTCCCCGCCGGCTACGCGCTGGCGATGACCGAGTTCCGCGGCCGCCGCGTGCTGCTGGTCGGCACGCTCGTGGTGATGCTCATGCCGAACGCGACGCTGGTCGTGCCGCTGTTCCTGGAAGTCAACGCCGCGCACCTGATCGGGTCGATGTGGTCGATCATCCTGCCCTACGCGTTCTATCCGTTCGGCGTGTACCTGGCCTACATCTACTTCAGCACCGCGCTTCCCAGAGAACTGCTGGAGTCCGCGCGGCTGGACGGCTGCAGCGAGTTCGGCGTCTTCCGCCGGGTCGCGCTGCCGCTGGCCACTCCGATCGTGGCGCTCGTCGGGTTTTTCAGCTTCGTGGCCAACTGGACCAACTACTTCCTGCCCTACGTCATGCTGCCGCAGAGCAGCCAGTTGCCGGTCCAGGTGGGCCTCGGCACGCTGCTCGACGACGTGCCGCAGTTCAACCCGACCGTCGGGGACCTGGCCGTGCAGCGTCCCGAGCTCGCGCTCGCGACCCTGCTGGCGATCACCCCGGTCCTCATCGTCTTCCTGTTCTCCCAGCGCTTCCTCGTGACCGGCATGCTCGCCGGCGCCACCAAGGGCTGACCACCGCCCCGAAACGGAGAAACCTGTATGTATCCCGTCATCACCGCCTCGGTGCCGGTGCTCGAGCCGCCTGGCTGGGCGCCGGCACAGCGTGAGCTGTTCGATCTGCTGGACCGGTCGTGGCGGCGTTTCGCCGAGGACTTCACCGGACCCGGCGGTGAGCTCAGATACCACGGGACGCTCTCCACCCGGGACGGCGGCGACGACTTCTACGAGGTCTTCTTCAACTGGCCTCAGCTCTATCTGCTCGGCGGCGCCGACGACCTGCTGGCGGCCTCGGAGCGGCATTGGGAAGGGGTGACCCGCCAGCTCACCGCGCTCGGCATGCTGCGCGAGGAGTACGAGCGCGGATACGACTGGTTCCACCAGGGCGAGAGCCTGCTGCTGTTCTACTTCCTGTGCATGGCCGCGCCCGACCGCTGGCGCGAGCGGGCGGTCCGTTTCGCAGAGCTCTACGTCGACCCCGCGCACGGCAACTACGACGCCGAACACCGCATCATCAAGCGCCCGCACAACGGCAGCGACCCGGAGCGGGAGGGGCTGTCGGACACCGGCAGCTACCCCTGGCTGCCCAAGGAAGCCGAGATGTACGGCTTCCCGCTGAACTGGATCCTGCCCGAAGGCGCCGAGACCCCGCCGCTGGACGCGGACCCGCGGCTGGGGGAGCAGATGCGTCTGCGCACCGGGGTCGGCGACACCGCGGTCAACCTCGCGGCCACCAACCTCGCCCTCAACGCCCTGATTCTCACCGGCGAGACCCGCTACCGGGACTGGATCGTCGAGTACGTCGGCGCGTGGCGCGAGCGCGCCGCGGCCAACGGCGGCGTCGTGCCCGACAACGTCGCGCCCGACGGAACCGTCGGCGGCCTGCTGGAGGGGCGCTGGTACGGCGGCCACTACGGCTGGAACTGGCCGCACGGCTGGCACAGCGTCGGACCCGCCGCGGCCGTCGCGGCCCTGGCCGCGGCCGCGGCCACCGGCGACGACTCCTACCTGGACCTGGTGGGCTCCACGCTCGACGAGGTCATCGCGCACGGCAAGACCATGGCCTTCCAGGACGCGGACTCCAGCCTGCAGTCCAAGTGGACCATCCAGCTGCTCGAGGACGTCCGCACCCCGACGCTGCACGTCCCCTACCGCCACGGCGACCAGGGATGGTTCGACTACAACCCGATGCCCCTGGTCGTGCCCGCCGCGCTGTGGCACCACAGCGCCTCGGCCGCCGACCGCGAGCGCATCGAGCAGCTGCGCGCCGCCTCCGGCATCGACTGGAGCACCATCCGCCCCTTCCGCAGCAAGGAGGAATCAGGACACGAGGAAGCCTGGTTCGCCTTCCTCGCCGGCGACGACCCCGGCTACCCCGAACGCATCCTGGCCACCGCCCAAGCCCAGATCCGCCACCGGCTGACGCGCATGGAGCGCTACCGGGACATCGACGTGCCCGAGGCCGACATCCACCTGTGGCAGCAGTCGAACCCGGTCGCCACCGAAGCGCTGGTCCAGCTCACCTGGGGTGGACCGCAGGTGCTGTACAACGGCGGACTGCAACAGGCGCGCGTGCGCTACTACGACGCCGAGGCGCGCCGTCCCGGACTGCCGCCCTCGGTCGCGGCGCTGGTGTCGAGCATCGATCCGCAGGCGACGGTCGTGGAGCTGGTGAACCTCGACCCGGAGTACGCGCGCACGGTGATCGTGCAGGCCGGATCCTTCGCCGAGCACACCATCGCCACCGTCGCCTACACGGCGTGCGACGACCCCGCATGGATCGGCGACCTCTACGACTACGGACACCGGCAGCCGATGGAGATCACGGAGTCGCTGCAGGTCGGCGGTCCTTGGGTGACCGTCGAGCTGCCCCGCTCCACGCGTGTGCGCCTGACGCTGAGCCTGGAGCTGCGCACGGGACAGCCGTCGTACCGCACTCCCTTTGACGCCGAGGAGGCCTGACATGCAGCGGATCGCCCAAGTCGCCCGGCTGCTGCCGGAGCTGCGTGAGCAGTACCTCGCCCTGCACAGCGAAGTCTGGCCCGGGGTCGAGAGCACACTGCGCGCGGCGCACATCCGGAACTACAGCATCTTCCTGCACGGGGACATGCTCTTCGCCTACTACGAGTACCACGGTCAGGACTTCGCCGCCGACCTGGACACCATCAAGGACGACCCCGAGACACAACGCTGGTGGACCTTCACAGACCCCTGCCAGGTGCCCTGGCCGGACTCCGCCACCGGCAGCCGGTGGGCGGACCTGCCGGAGATCTGGCACCTCGGCGACGACCCGAGCCCGACCGCAGAAGAATCCTGACACAGAAGGACACTGACACGATGACTTCGCTGGCGGTGCGGTACACCGCTGCTCGTACGCTGACCACCGGTCCCGCCGCACCTGTGCCGCCGGGTCCCGGGCAGGTGGAGCTGGCTCCGGCTTATGTGGGGATCTGCGGCACGGACCTGCACATCTTCCACGGCGACATGGACGGACGGGTCAAGGCGCCCGCCGTGATCGGGCACGAGATGTCAGGCCATGTGGTCCGCGTCGGACCCGGGGTCGAGGGCTATGCTCCCGGCGACCCGGTCACCGTCATGCCGCTGAGCTGGGACGGCACATGTCCGGCCTGCCTGAACGGCCACCGCCACATCTGTCAGAACCTGGACTTCATCGGCATCGACTCGCCCGGCGCGATGCAGCAGCGCTGGACCGTGCCCGCCTCGACGCTGATCCGCCTGCCGGAGTCGCTGGCGCTGGACCGTGCGGCGCTGGTCGAACCCACGGCGGTGGCGGTGCACGACGTCGGCCGCGCCGGTGTGAGCGACGGCGATCGGGTCGTGGTGGTCGGCGGCGGTCCGGTGGGTCTGCTGATCGCGCTGGTCGCGCGGGCATCCGGCGGCGAGGTGCGGGTGGTGGAGCCGAACCCCCAGCGCCGCCGCCTTGCCGAGCAGCTGGGCCTGAACACGTGGGACCCCGGCGCCGACGACGTGCCCGAGCGCGTCCGCGACTGGACGCAGGACGCGGGGGCGGACATCGCCTTCGAAGTCTCCGGCGCCGAGGCCGGCGTGCAGACGGCGGTGGACGTGCTGGCGGTGCGCGGTCGCCTGTGCCTGGTGGCCATCCATCCCCGACCCCGGGCAGTGGATCTGCACCGCTTCTTCTGGCGAGAGCTGACACTGATCGGCGCCCGGTTGTACGAGCGTCAGGACTTCGAGACCGCCGTGCGCCTCATCGACGAGGGCACCATCCCCGCCGAGCAGCTGATCAGCAGGATCGTGCCGCTGGTCGACGCGCTGGACGCGTTCACGTCCCTGGAATCCGGCGGCGACGTGAAGGTGCTCGTGGACTGCGGCAACACCTCACCGGAGGCTGCGGCATGACATCGAACCGATTCGACCTGACCGGGCGCCTGGCCGTGGTCACCGGAGCACGCCGCGGCATCGGCCGGGCCATGGCCCGCGCGCTGGCCGAGGCGGGAGCCGACATCATCGGCGTGAGCGCGCATCTGGAGGGCGCCGGCAGCGACGTGGAGAAGGACGTGACCGCCGCCGGACGTGCCTTCGAAGCGGTCCAGGCCGACTTCTCCGACCCCGCCGCCGTCGCGGCGCTCGCCGCGGACCTGGCCGGACGCGAACGCCCGGTGGACATCCTGGTCAACAACGCCGGCACCATCGCCCGCACTCCCGCCGCCCGGCACTCCGACGCCGACTGGGCTCTGGTTCTGCAGGTGAACCTCTCGGCGCAGTTCGTCCTCACCCGCGCGGTGGGGGAGCGGATGGTCGAACGCGGCCGGGGCAAGATCGTCTTCACCGCCTCCCTGCTCAGCTTCCAGGGCGGTATCACCGTGCCCGGATACACCGCCGCCAAGCACGGCATCGCCGGTCTGACCAAAGCCCTGGCCAACGAGTGGGCTCCGCACGGCGTCAACGTAAACGCCATCGCGCCGGGCTACATCGCCACGGACAACACCCAGGCGCTGCGGGACGACGCGGAGCGCAGCGCGGCGATCCTCTCGCGCATCCCGGCCGGCCGCTGGGGAGACGCGGACGACCTCGCCGGCGCGACCGTCTTCCTCGCCTCGGACGCCGCCGCCTACGTGCACGGCGCGATCCTGCCGGTCGACGGCGGCTGGCTGGGCCGATGAACCGCCGGACGATCGCGGGCACGCTGCTGGCCCTGACCGAGCTCGGGTTCGGGGGATCGGTCATCGGGAACCTGTACCGGCCGGTCTCCGACGACGATGCCGAAGCCGCGGTCGCCGCGGCCTGGGACGCCGGGATCCGCTCCTTCGACACCGCGCCGCACTACGGACTCGGGCTGTCCGAACGCCGCCTCGGCGCCGTGCTGAGCGACCACCCTCGAGACGAGTATGTGCTGTCGTCCAAAGTCGGGCGGCTGCTCGTCCCCAACGACTACCCCACCGGCCGTGACAGCGACGGTTTCGCCGTCCCGGACACAGTCCGCAGGAAGTGGGACTTCAGCAAGGACGGCGTCCTGCGCTCCATCGAAGCGAGCCTGGACCGCCTCGGGACGGACCGCCTCGACATCGTCTACCTGCACGATCCCGACGACCACTGGCAGCAGGCCGCCGACGAGGCCATGCCCACCCTCGCGCAGCTGCGCGACGAGGGCGTCGTCGGCGCGATCGGCGCCGGCATGAACCAGTCCGCGATGCTCACCCGCTTCCTGCGGGAGACCGCCGCGGACGTGGTCATGCTGGCCGGCCGGTACACCCTGCTCGACCAGAGCGCCCTGGAGGACGTGCTGCCGGCCGCGATCGAGCAGGGGAAGAGCGTCGTCGCGGTCGGCGTCTTCAACTCCGGTCTGTTGGCGGGCGACCGGCCGGGCGCCGGGATGAAGTACGACTACGGCGACGCGCCCGCAGACCTCGTCGACCGCGCCCGGATGATCGCCGAGGTCTGCGAAGCCCATGGGACGACGCTGCCCGCCGCGGCCATCGCCTTTCCGTTCACCCACCCCGCTGTCGTCAACGTCACGCTCGGAATGCGGACCTCTCGGCAGGTGGCGCGCAACATCGAGCTCCACCGGTCGAGCGTCCCCCAAGCCTTGTTCGCCTACCTGGGGTCGCTGGGACTGATCACCTACAGCGAAGGATCGTAGAAGGCCCGGTCGTAGACCTCGAAGGAACGGATCGAAGCCCAGCAGCCGGCGTCCAGGGCGGTGACGGTGATCCGCAGGTGGCGCGTGGCCGCGGTGAAGGCGACGGTCTGGACTTGGGAGGTGCTGCCGGTCGCGCTCTGGTCGGAAAGCGTCGTCCAGGACGTGCCGTCGGTGGAGCCGTCGATCCGGTACCCGTACCGGTGTCCACCGAATTCCCAGGCGACGCGCGCCCCGGTGACGGTGTGGACGCCGCCGAGGTCCACGGTCAGCCAGTGGCCGGCGGCACCGTCGCTCGCACACCAGCGGGTGGAGGTGTCGCCGTCCACGGCGTGGGAGGCGAGGTTGCCGTGGGCGGTCTCGACGCTGTCCGCGCCGGCGGTGCGGCCCAGGGCGATGTCGGCGGGGACGACCGTCCGGTCCAGGACGAGCGCGACGACGGTGTCGTCCGGGTAGCGGGTGCGGTCGATACCGCTGATCGTGGCCTGGTTTCCGGAACCGGTACCGAGGGTGAGCGGGGCGTGTGAGACCACGTCGTAGGCTCGGACGGCGCGGGCATCGCCCAGTGCCGGCGTGGTGAAGCTGCTTCCGGAGTAGCCGGGCAGGAGATGGACGTAGACGGTCTGTCCGCTGAAGGTGAAGCCGTACTGGCCGTCCACCGGGTCCCATGGTCCGCCGCGGGTGTTGTAGACCGCTTCGCCGTTGGCTTTCATGAACGTGCCCAGCTGTTGCATGAGGGCGGCCTGATTCGCCGGGACGGTACCGTGGCGGTCCGGTCCCACGTTGATCAGCACACACATGTCCCGGATGAAACTGTTGACCAGCAAGGCCATGGCCGAGGCGTGGCTCATCACGGCGCCGTCGGAGTTGTAGCCCCAGGTGCTGCCGACGCTGAACGTCTTCTGCACCAGGTGGCCGGACCGCAGGCGGCCGGCGGGCACGGAGCCGCCCTCGTCGACGTCGTAGTCGCCGACCCAGCCCGACCGGGGCGAGGCCAGCGCCGTCGGCTGGCTCTGGCGCACCAGGCCGGCGAGTCCCAGCGGCAGTCCGGTGCCGGTCTCGGTGGCGCCGTAGGCGGCGTCCACCTGCCAGCCGTTACCGGAGTCCCGGTAGCGGCCCGGCTCCCAGAAGAACGACGCGTCGGCGTCGCTGCCCTGCTCGGCCAGCCAGCCGCCGTCCCACCAGATGTCGTCGAGCGCGCCGTACTGGGTCACCAGTTCCTTGACGCACTGATAGACCTCCTCCTTCATCAGGCGCGCGTTCTCGTGGTGCGCCGGGTCGGTGGTGTAGCCCCACGGGTTGGGTGCGCAGTTGGTACCGGTGACGTCGTAGTAGCCGGGGTAGCGCCAGTTGATCGGGGAGTAGTACAGGCCGACCCGCAGACCTGCCGCGCGGACCGCAGCGACGTAGTCCTTGACGAAATCGCGCTTCAGCGGTGCCTGTCCGGCGTTCCAGCCGGCGGGGTAGGTGCTGGGCCACAGCGCGAAGCCGTCGTGGTGTCGGGCGGTCAGCACGGTGTAGCCGGCGCCGAGCTGCTTGGCCAGGGCGGCCCAGTCGGAGGGCTTGTAGGCGTCGGCGGTGAACTGCTGCGGCGAGGACTGCGTGACGAAGTTCTGGTAGGCAGCCGGAGTGATCGCGGCCGAGTGCATGTACCACTCGCCGTGTGCCGGGCCGGCGTAGACGCCCCAGTGGATGAACATGCCCAGCCGGGTGTCGCGCAGCCACTGGATGGTCGCGTCGGGCTGCTGCCACATGCCCTGGTCCAGCTTCGGGATCCGGAGGGGTACCAGCGGATTGGCTTGCGCGGCAGCGGTTTGTACGGCGGCGGCAGGGCTCTCGCCGCCGGCGGTGAGACTCGTGGCGGCTATTGCCGCCGCCGTGCCGGACAGCACGGCGCGTCGGGACACAGGGTTCGTCATCGGGGATCTCCGAAACTGTTGGGAAGCATCAACGTGTCCGGTCACGCACATGTTTCACCCGAGACAGTCCTCGGTCAAGGAAATCCGTCAGACCAATCCAGGGAGTTGGACCCTTTCGTTCCCCATCGTTGCGGAGAAACAGCGTTATTCATCAGAGGTATCAGTTCTGGGTGCTTGCCCTCGCGTCGAGTGGCTAGTAGCGTCCGTCGCGCCACGAGTGCGAAACTTTCTCGCCATAATAGCGAAAGCATTAAGATCCTCAACTCCCAAGCTCGCTGTCCCCGGATCCACTCCACCCAGGAGGTCTCGTGCGGCTCGTTGTCTTGTCCAGAACCCGGTGGCGGTCCCGTACGGTCGTCGCCGGAGTCGTCGGCGTGCTCTTCGCCGGTGTCTCCGGGGCGGTGCTCCCGGCGAACGCCGCGACAGCCGGTCCGGCCGCCGTCGCCGCGCCGAGTGTCGCCGCGCCGACGAACGCCGCGACGAAGTGCGTCGCCGCCATGCAGCCCGGCTTCAACATCGGCAACTCCCTCGACGCGATCCCCGACGAGACCTCGTGGGGCAACCCGCCGATCACCCAGGCGCTGCTCCAGAAGATCAAGTCTCTGGGATACAAGAGCGTGCGCCTTCCGGTGACCTGGAGCGGACACGAGGGCGCCGCCCCCGATTACCTGATCGACCCGGCCTGGATGGCCCGCGTCAAGCAGGTGGTCGACTGGGCCCGGGCCGACGGCCTGTCCGTGGTGGTCAATGTTCACCACGACTCGTGGCAGTGGATCACGAACATGCCCACCGACCCGACGGTGCAGCCCCACTACGACGCGATCTGGACCCAGATCGCGAACGCGCTCAAGGACGAGCCCCGCTCGGTGGTCTTCGAAGCCGACAACGAGCAGGAGTTCACCGGCGTCACCGACGACCAGGGCGAAGCGCTGCTCAACACGCTCCAGACGGACTTCTTCCACATCGTGCGCGGCTCAGGAGGCGCGAACGCCACACGCTTCCTGATGCTGTCGACGCTGGGCGACTCCGCCCAGAAGGCGTCAGAGGACGCCCTCTCCTCCGAGATCGCCTCGCTGCACGACCCGAACCTGATCGCCTCGTTCCACTACTACGGCTACTGGCCGTTCGGGGTGAACATCGCCGGCGTCGACACCTTCGACGCCACCTCGCAGCAGGACGTCCTGAACGCCTTCACCCTGATGCACGACGAGTTCGTGGCCAAGGGCATACCGGTCTACGCCGGTGAGGTCGGTCTCTACAACGACTTCAGAGGGTTCGGCGGCCTGGAGACCGGCGAGATGCTGAAGTACTACGAGCTGCTGGGCTACGAGGCGCGCACCACCGGCATCACCCTGAGCTACTGGGACGACGGCGGCCGCATCCTGGACCGCACCAGCCTGCAGCTGATCGAGCCAACCACGTTCGCCGCGGCGGCGTCGAGCTGGAAGACCCGCTCGGGTACCGCGTCCAACGACACGCTGTACGTGCCCAAGACGAGCCCGATCGCGGACGAGAGTCTGACGCTCAGCCCGAACGGTCTGCACTTCACCGGGCTCTACGACGGGAACCGGCGGCTGCAAGAAGGCTGTGACTACACCGTCAGCGGCACCAAGCTCACCCTCAAGGCCGCCCTGCTGACCAAGCTGGTCGGCGCCCAGAACTACGGGGTGAACGCCACGCTGTCAGCGCACTTCTCGGCGGGACTGCCGTGGCAGATCAACGTCGTGACCAACGCCCAGCCTGTGCTGTCCGCGGCGACCGGCACGGCGACCGATCCGCTCGCCGTCCCCACGCAGTTCAACGGCGACAGGGTCTTCATGATGCAGTCCGTCTACGCGGACGGCACCAACGCCGGTACCGCCGCCTGGACCGCGTACCAGGCCTACGGTCCGCCGACGGTGTCGGGCTCGGCGTTCTCCGGTGACTACGCGAACAACGCAATCGTCTTGACCCCGGCCTACTTCGCCGCGCTCACCGACGGCGCGCGCGTGACGCTCACCTTCCACTTCTGGAGCGGCGCCACCGCGACGTACTACGTGACCAAGTCCGGCAGCACCGTCACCGGAACGCTGTCCTGACCCCGCCCTGACCCCGCCCTGAGCCCACCCTGAGCCCACCCTGACGCCACCCAGAGCCCACCGCGCGCGCCCGTAAGCTGAGGACAGGCGCGCGCGGTGGTCGTCCGCGTTCTCGAAGACGGACGCTGAGTCCGCTGATCAGCGTGCGATGGTGAAGCGGCGAGCCGGTACATCGGCTCCGACGGGCTCCGCGCCGCCTGGGCGCGACCGCGTCAGCAGTGCGTCCACGGCCAGTGGTCCGGCGCCGACGATGGCGATCAGCAGGAAGGCCCAGGAGAACAGCGCAGCGGGCTCACCGCCGTTGGCCATCGGCAGCAGCGCGTGCTTCTGGTGGACGGAGAAGTAGGCGTAGGCCATGGTCCCGGACAGGATGACGGCCGACAGCCGCGTCCACAGTCCGATCATGACCACGATCCCGAAGACCAGTTGGAGCACCGCCGCGACGCCGCCGGGCCAGGTAGTGGGCGAGACCGTGTGTCCGGTGGTGGCCTTGACCGGGAAGCCGGTCAAGGTGGAGGCGCCGTGGCAGGCCATCAGGAATCCGATGACGATCCGGTACAGCGACACGCCGATGGGCGGCAGCGACCTGAGGTCGGGCATGCGGGTTCACCACTTCCGTGTGGATCCGCCGTGGCAGGCGGATGTCTTGGTTCTCCCCGAACGGCCTTACGGCGCATGGCGGGGAAACGGTGTGCCGGCAGTGGGAACGTATCGGTTCGGTGCTCTGGCAGGAATCAGCACGAAAGCCGCGCCTGCCGGCCCTGGGCACCGAATCGGGGCTGCGTGGCATGTCAACAGGCGATAACGGGTGGTGGGCCCGGCGCGGGAGCGGAAGAAAGTTTCGCGAGCGGTAGCAGAACTCAGGGTACGAACACAGGTCGACCGTCCTGCCGCGCTCCCACCCTCACCACCCTCCCGTCGAACTCGTCGTCGATGCGCGGTGCGAATCGGTTCGATGGAGTGTGGGACGACGACCGGCATCGGGTGCTGTCCGCCCGATGCCGGTCGTCGTCCTGCGCTGACGGTGATGCCAAACGCCTCGCAGCCTCAGCCGGCTGTGGCGGCGCCGACCTCGGCGGGGTCGAAGGCGTCTGCGAACCGGCGGGTGTGGGTGGCCACTCGCCGGCCGAGGTGGCGGGCGGTGGAGACGTCGGCGGCGTGGACGGCGTCGGGGCCCTGGTCGTTCCAGGTCTGGGCGCCGGCGCCGAGGTAGAACCCGAGGCGGTTGTGGTCGTCCTCGCTGGCGGTGGTGGTGTTCCAGCCCGGGAGCAGGCCGAGGCTGATCCAGTGCATGCCGTGTTGGGCGGCGAGCATCGAGAAGTACTGCAGGGTGTGGAGTTTGTCGCCGCTCATGGAGCCGGAGTTGGTGAATCCGGCGGCGATCTTGTCCTGCCAGGCGCGGGTCGTCCAGCGGCCGGAGGTGGCTTCGGCGAAGGCGTGGAAGGCGCCGGAGGCGCTGCCCATATAGGTCGGGCTGCCGAAGACGATCGCGTGGCACCCGTCGAGGGTCTGCCAATCGTCGTCGGTGACGGCGGCGACGTCGATCATCGCGACGCGCGTGCCGGGTATCGATGCGGCTCCCTCGGCGACGGCGTTCGCCAGTTCGCGGGTGTGGCCGTAGCCGGAGGTGTAGGCGATGCCGACGGTGATGCTGGACATGGTGGGTGCTCCGTACTCGGTGTCAGTGCTTGGCTGTGCTTGCAGTACCTACAGCGCTTGGCTGTGCTTGGCAGTAGGTCGTCGGGGTGGTCGGCCGGTCAGGCTTCGCGGGCGTTGGACGTCTCGGCCATGTCGGGGTACCGGTCGCCGGCGACGTGCGCGGCGAGGGGTTCCAGGCGTGCGAGTTCCTCAGCGGTGAGAGTGAGTTCGAGGGCGGCGAGGTTCTCCTTCAAGCGGTGCGGGTGCCGGGTGCCGGGGATCGGCACGACGGGGAGGCGGTGTGTGGCGCGCCGCTGGTGCAGCCACGCCAACGCGACCTGCGCGGGTGTGGCGCCGCGGGCGGCGGCGATCGAGGTGATCGGGGGCAGGAGCGCCGCGTTGCGCTCGGCGTTCTCGCCGGTGAAGCGGGGGAATCGGGTGCGCACGTCGTCGGCGGCCAAGGTGCTGGGCACAGCGCCGGTGAGGAAGCCGCGGCCGAGGGGGGAGTAGGCGACCACGCCGACGCCGAGTTCGGCGGCGGCGGGTACGAGGCTGCGTTCGATGTCCCGGGTGAACAGGGACCACTCCGCCTGCACCGCGCTGATCGGATGGTGGCTGTGGGCCTCGCGCAGTTCGTCGGCGGTGACCTCGGACAGGCCCAGGTGGCGGACTTTGCCGGCGTGGACGAGGTCGGCCATCGCTCCGACGGAGTCGGCCAGCGGGACCGCGGGGTCGCGGCGGTGCATGTAGTAGAGGTCGATGACCTCGATGCCCAGCCGCGTCAGGCTGGCCTCGACGGCGCGGCGGATGTGGGCGGGGTCGTTGCTGACCGACATCGGCCCGTCGGCGGCGCGGACGCTGCCGAACTTGGTGGCGATGACGACGTGGTCCCGGTGGGCGCGGAGGAACGGGGCGAGGAAGCGTTCGTTCTCGCCCCGGCCGTACATGTCGGCGGTGTCGAACAAGGTGACACCGGCGGACAGGGCGGCCTCGAGGGTCTGGCGGGCCGAGTCCTGGTCGGTGTCGCCGTAGAACTCGCTCATCCCCATGCAGCCGAGCCCTTGCGCGCCGACGGCGGGACCGTCCGAGCCGAGCCGGACGGTGGGTATGGAAGGGCTCATGAGATCTCCTAGCGATGATCGATGACGCGTCATTCACCGAGGTGACGTGGTGATGACGCTGTTAACCGTAGGCAGGTGACAGCGTCAGTGTCAACGTCACCGGAAACTTGATACCATCGATACATGCGTAGCGACCCCGGCGGGCCCGAGACGGGTGTGGAACGCCACGATCAGCAGCAGGCGATCCTGAAGGCGGCCGCCGATCTGCTGACCGAACACGGCCCGGCCGGCATCTCGACGCGGGCGGTCGCGGCCGCGGCCGGGGTGCAGACCCCCGCGCTGTATCGCTTGTTCGGGGACAAGGACGGCCTGCTCGACGCCCTCGGCAGCTACGTGTTCGAGAGCTACCTGGCCGAGAAGCGGGGACTGGAACCGAGCGCGGACGCGATCGAGGACATCCGGCGCGGCTGGAACATCCACGTCGAGTTCGGCCTGCGCAATCCCACCTTCTACGCCCTGATGTACGGCAACCTGCGCCCCGGCCGCCGCCCGGCCGCGGCCCAGGAGAACGGCGAGATCCTGCGCCGGCTCCTGGAGCGGGCCCGCGAGCAGGGCCGGCTCCGCGTCCCCGTCGAGACGGCGGCCCGGGCCATCGAGGCCTCGACGACCGGCGCCGTGCTCCTGCTGCTGGCGCAGCCCGAGAGCGAGCGCGACCCGGCACCGCTCACCGGGCTGCGCGACACCGTCATCGACTCGATCGTCAGCACCGAGCCGGCAGCCGACGCCGGAACGGTGATCGCCGACCGGGCCCTGGCGCTGCTGGCCGCCGTCGGCGACGGCGGCGGTGCCGACCCCGTCGTGGACGCCGGATTCAGACCCACCGAAGCAGCGCTGCTGCGTGAGTGGCTGAGCATTCTGAGCCGCTGAGAACCGGTTCCATCTCCGGTCGAGAAATCACACCGATTCATGGGATGTCCATGTCCCGTCCCGGAGCGGTGAACCCTGGGCTGTGCTGTGAAACTTTCACCGTGCGCGGGAGGTCCGCCGGGGCCTTCGAGGCCTGCGAAGCCGCCTGTTCTCGCATTTCAGCGGCCTCACCGGCACGCCGATCGACCGGGCCGGCGCAGTGGTGAGGCCTTGAGACGCCGCAGTGCCCGTGGCAGCTTGACGCAGTGGTGTCGCATGCCGCGTCGGGTCAAGCGATCCCATCTCCGTCGGGTGTCTGCAAGGAGTGTGTCCATGAGCCTGTTCGATCGCCGCGCCGTGGTCGCCGCCGGATGCGAGGTCGACTACACCGACCACATGCGCCATAGAAGAGGGCTCCTGACGACCCTGTGCGTTGTGCTCCTGGCGGCGTTCGGGATGTTCCTGCCGAGCACGGCCAGCGCCTCGACCCTGTGCAACAGCCAGACCGGTAGCAATAACGGCTACTACTACTCGTTCTGGACCGAGGGCAGTGGTTCGGCCTGCATGACGCTCGGCTCCGGCAGCAACTACAGCACCTCCTGGAGCAACGCCGGAAACTTCGTCGCCGGCGAGGGCTGGAGTACCGGCGGACGCCGGACCGTGAACTACTCCGGGAGCTTCAACCCTTCCGGGAACGGTTACCTGTCGCTGTACGGCTGGACCACCAACCCGCTGGTCGAGTACTACATCACCGACAGTTGGGGCAGCTACCGGCCGACCGGTACCTACAAGGGCACGGTCACCAGTGACGGCGGCACCTACGACATCTACGAGACGACGCGGTACAACGCCCCCTCCATCATCGGCACGGCGACGTTCAACCAGTACTGGGCCGTCCGGCAGGCCAAGCGGGTGGGCGGCACCATCACCACCGGCAACTTCTTCGACGCCTGGGCCAGCCACGGCATGAACATGGGCCAGTACAACTACATGATCCTGGCCACCGAGGGCTACCAGAGCAGCGGCAACTCGAACATCACCGTCGATTCCTCGAACGGTGGCGGTGGCGGCGGAGGCGGCACGACAGGCGCGCTGCACGCGGTCGGCGCGGGCAAGTGCCTGGACGTCCCCAACTCCTCGACGACCCCGGGCACCCAGCCGCAGATCTACTCCTGCAACGGCCAGAGCAACCAGACCTGGACCCGCACCTCGTCCGGCCAGCTGACCGTCACCATGAACGGGACCACCCTGTGTCTGGACGCCTACAACCACCAGACCTCGCCCGGCACCAAGGTGGAGACCTGGTCCTGCAACGGCGGCGCGAACCAGCAGTGGAACCTCAACTCCGACGGCACGGTCACCGGAGTGCAGTCAGGGCTCTGTCTGGACGTCAACGGAGCGAGTACCGCGAACGGCGCCTTGGTCCAGCTGTGGACCTGCAGCGGCGCCGCCAATCAGAAATGGACGTTGGGGTGAACGGGGAGCCCGGCCTCGGCCGGCTGCTGCCCTGACGAGACGCCGGTCGGCGCGCCGGGTGCGAGCCGGCACGCCGACCGGCGGCGTTCGGGGCAGGTATGTCATAGGTCTGTCACAGGTATGTCAAAGGCCTGGCATCAAGGAGCACCCAGTCTCACCGTCGCCCGAGACGGCAGATCGGCGCTGGACCGGCCGACGGTGAACTCGTAGTCCCCGCTCTCCAGACGGAAAGCGCCGAGTTCCTCGGACCAATGCGACAGCCGGTCCGCGGGTACCTCGAAGGCGATGGTGCGTGATTCGCCAGGAGCCAGCTCGATCCGTTCGAAGCCTTGCAGGCGGTGTAGGGGACTGGGTACCGAGGCGTCAAGGGCCTGCGAATAGCACTGCACGACCTCCTGACCTGCGACGGCTCCGGTGTTGGTGATCAGCGTCTCGGCCGCTATCGTGAACGATCCCCGCTGATCTTCCCGGACCGTCAGGACGAGCTCTCCGTACTCGAAATCCGTGTACGACAAGCCATGGCCGAACGCGTACAGGTGCTCCCGCTGCGAATACTGATATGTCCAGCCCGATCCGATGATGTCGTAGTCGTCCGGCGCGGGCAGATCAGCGTCGGGGGCGTACCACGTCTGCGGCAGCCGTCCCGCCGGGTTGAACGCTCCGGTCAGCACCTCGGCGACGGCGTTGCCCGCCTCCTGCCCGCCGTGTGCGGTCCACAGGATCGAGGGCACATGCTCGGCGGCCCAGCCGATCGCGTAGGGATAGCTCGATACCAGGACGAGCGTCGTGTCCGGGTTCGCCTGCAGCACCGCGCGCAGCAGCGCCTCCTGGTCCGGCGGAAGCGCGAGCCCGTCGCGGTCGATGGTCTCGCGTCCGTTGATGTGCGGGTCGTTCCCCAGCACCACGACCGCGCGCTGTGCCGAGGCAGCCGCCGCCACCGCCTGGCGGATGCCGGAGGTCACCGTCTCGATCACGAAAGCCGTGGCCTCCTCGGCGGAGTCGGCGTCCGCGACCAGGCGGCCGTCGTCCCCGACGCGCAGGTAGCGGCCCGTGGCGTTGGAGCGTACGAGCCGCTGCCCGTCGTCGGTCTGGTGGAACTCCCACAGCTCCTTGACCACCCAGCCGTCCGGTGTCGCGGCGTCGGCGAGCACATCGGTGTCGCCGTCGCCGGCGAGTGTCAGATACCTGCCGTTCTCGATTGCTTGGAGCGTGTGCACAGGGACGGGGCACTGGACGCTCGTGCCCCAGTCCTGGCGGGCGAACGGCCCGAACTCCGCCTCGCCGGCCCGCAGGTTGACCACGTCCGCGCCGTCCACCGCGGTCACCGCCCGGTCGCCGAAGGCGGTGCGCACGCCGTCGGCGATGCTGACGGCATAGGGCAGTTCGCCGCTGTACCAGTCCGTCAGTACCCTGCTTCCCAGGTGTCCGATCACCGCGACGGCCAGACCCTCCTCGCTCGCGCCGGACTCGGGCACGACCAGCGGCAGCGCCTCGTTCTCGTTCTTGAGCAGGACGATCGCCGCGCGGGCGGCTTCCAGCGCCAGGTCGTTGTGCGCCCGGCAGCTGATGACGTCGGCGCGGATGCCGGCGTAGGGGTCGACGGCGGGGTCGAACTCGCCGGTCGCGGCGCGCATCGCCAGCACCCGTCCGACCGCCGCGTCGATGTCGGCCTCGGTGATCAGCCCTTGCCACAGCGCACCGGTGAAACGCTCGACGGTCAGCCGCGAGTCCGGACCGCCGTCGGTGAAACTGTCCACGCCGGCCTTGAGGGCTGCCGCATGTGACTCCTCATGCGTGGCGAAGTACTTCTCGCGGTCGACCAGGTTCGACGGAGCCTGGGCGTCGGAGCAGACGACCAGTTCCGGATTCCACGCTCGCAGCGCGTCCTTGAGCAGCGAGTGGACATGGTTGGGGACGCCGTTGGTGAGGTTGTAGCCCGGCATCACCCCGGCGGCCACTCCGGCCAGGATCGGACCGCGGAAGGCCGGCAGCTCGTATTCGTGCAGGACGCGCGGCGGGACTTTGATGTCGATGATGTCGCGTTCGGTCTCGACGTTGTACGCCAGGAAGTGCTTGAGCACCGGAGCCGTGCGCCAGACGGCCGGGTCGTCGCCGCGCAGCCCGCGGCAGTACGCGGTGGCCATTTCGGCGGTGGCGTGCGGGTCCTCGCTGTAGCCCTCCTCGTTGCGTCCCCAGCGCGGGTCGCGCAGCAGGTTCACCACCGGCGCCCAGACGTTGAGCGAGACCATCGGGTGCTTGTCGGCCACGTCGTTGGCCCGGAAGGCGTTCTCCGTGTCCTGACGGAACGCCCGCACCTCGGTCGACACCGCTTCTCCCACCCGCCGCAGCAGGTCCCGGTCCCAGGTGGCGCCGAGCCCGACCGCCTGGGGGAACACGGTGGCGCGTCCGATCCAGGCCACGCCGTGCAGGGCTTCGCAGCCGGTGTGGAACGCGGCCAGACCGAGGCGCTCGACCGCGGGCTGCTGCTGGTGCAGGAACGCGATCTTCTCAGCCGCGGACAGTTTCGCCAGTAAGGCGGCGGCCTTCACGGCGGCATGGGGAACGTCAGTCACAGCATGACCTTTTCCTCGGGGGCGGTGCGGACAACCGCGGGGGAACCGCTGCCGGGCTGGGAGAAACCGGCGGCGGCCGACGGCAGGCGGTCGCGCTCGTCGAAGCGCTTCGAAAGTCCCATCAATCGACAGACGTGTCAACCCCCTGGGTATCCCGCATGGTCGATAACGATGCAGCTCACAGTGGCTTAGACCAATCCGCGACGCCGTCGCGCGGCGCACCCGCCGCACCAGGAACATGGGATGTCTAAAACGTTTTGGTGGCCTCGCTGCTACGGAAACGTGACCATCGACCCTTGCGCGGTCGGTAAGTCTGACTTAACCTCATCGCAATATTGAAGCGCTTCGACAGTGCTCGGTGACCGTGCGTCAGCCCAGGGCCCGCACCAGCCGACCCCGGACCACCCACCTGCGGCCGCCCGGACACGCCAGATGCCGACTGGCCGTGTCGGTGGCGCGGACCATCTCGTTGACTGGAGAGTTCAATGTCGAGCACCAACGCCTTCACGCGCCGCGGATTCCTCGCGGCCTCCGCCGGCGCCGCCGGCGCGATCGGGCTGTCCCCGCTGCTGGCGGCCTGCGGCAACAACGGCGGCAAGGGCGGGGCGAGCACCAAGGCGGCGATCCAGGCCGTGCTGCCGACGTACAAGCCGCTGTCCGGCGGGGTCACCCCCGACATCCCGTCCGTGCCGGGCACGAACGGCGCCATGACCGACCCGGGTTTCCTGAAGTACCCCAGCACCCTGCCGAAGACGGTGACCGGCCAGGTCGGCTCCGGCGGGAGGTACGCCGGCGTCGCGCCGTCGTGGAACCCGGTCCCGCCGGCCGGCAACTCCTACTACGAGGCGGTGAACAAGGCGCTCGGCGCGACCTTCGTCTCCCAGCCGGCCAACGGCAACACCTACAACACCGTCATCCCGCCGCTGATCGCCGCGGACAAGCTGCCGGACTGGCTGTCCATCCCGGGCTGGCTGAACCCCACCTTCGACACCGGCGGCCTGGTCGGCACCAAGCTGGCCGACCTGACGACCTACCTCGGGGGCGACGCGGTCCTGGAGTACCCGAATCTCGCGGCCATCCCCAGCGGCGGCTGGAAGTGCGGGATCTGGAACAACCGGCTCTACGGCATCCCGTCGCAGACCGACAGCCTGAGCTTCGCCGGCGCCATCTACTACCGCAAGGACCTGCTGGACGCCAAGGGCATCACCCCGAACGTCAAGACCGCGCAGGACTTCGAGGCCCTCGGCCGGGAGATCAACAACCCCGGCGGCGGCGTGTGGGCGTTCGACGACATGCTGGTGTACCTCTACCAGGTCTTCAAGGTGCCGCTGGGCGGGTGGTACCTGGAGAACGGCAAGATCAAGAACGTCGGCGAGCACCCCGCCATGCTGGAGTGCCTGGCCTGGGCCAACAAGATCGCCAAGGCCGGGTTGGTCCACCCCGACGCGATCGCCGGAGTGAACACCAGCAACCCCAGCCGGTTCATGGCCGGCAAGGTGTACATCGAGGCCGGCGGCATGGCCGGCCTGAGCGGCCCGGACGCGAAGAACGGCACCGCGGGCAAGGCCGGCTACCAGCGCGCGCTGTTCCCGCTGTTCTCCTCCGACGGTTCGACCCCGAGTATCGGCCTGGGCGGCTCCTCGGGCTGGATGAGCTATCTGAACAAGAATCTGAACCCGGAGCAGATCAAGGAGTGCCTGCGGATCGCGAACTTCTTCGCCGCGCCGTTCGGGTCCTTCGAGTACAACCTCCTCAACTACGGAGTCGAAGGCGTCCACTACACGATGGGCCCTGAAGGACCGGTGTTCACCAAGGAGGGCTCCAACACGGCGGCCGACGGCATATTCGGCTTCTTCAGCACCGCTCAGACCGCGGTCTACAACGCGGGGTACCCCGACGTCACCAAGGCCATGGAGGCTTGGTGCGCCGACGCGGCCAAGCACGCCTACAAGCCGATGTTCTGGAACCTGAACATCAGCGTGCCCAGCCAGTTCTCCAAAACCGCCGCCCAGACCGAGTTGTGGGACGCGACGCAGGCGGTGGCGCACGGAAAGCAGCCGGTGTCGTACTACCAGGACGCGTACTCCCGGTGGAAGAGCGGCGGCGGCGACGCCCTGGGGACCTGGTACCAGCAGAACCTTATTGACAAGGGCCTCAGCTAGCCGGCCCTGGGTCCGGCCGCCGCGCGCGCTTGAGGGGGCGACGTCGCGGCGGCCGGCACCCCTTGCGGTGCGTGACCAGGACTGGGACCGGGATGGGAAGTGGATCAGATGGCGGTGATGGCGGACGGCGCGGCCGTGCCGGAGGAAGCGAGGCCTCGGCCGGAGGCGCCGCCGGGCAGGCGGGAGAACGCCGGCCCGGCTCCGGCTCGGCCGGCGCGCGGGCTGAGCCGGTGGGCGCGGCTGCGGCGGGACCGGTCTCTGCTGCTCATGATCGCCCCGGCGATGCTCGTGCTGCTGGTCTTCGCATACCTGCCGATGTTCGGGACGATCTCGGCGTTCGAGTACTACGACCCCATCTACGGGTTCTTCCACAGCAACTGGGTCGGCCTGAAGAACTTCACCGACCTGATGGCCGACCCGGCGTTCTGGCACGCGTTCGAGAACACCTTGGTGCTGAGCCTGGTCTCGCTCGTCTTGTACTTCCCGATCCCGGTCGCGCTGGCGCTGCTGCTGAACACCGTGATCAGCACCAAGCTCCGGTCCTTCATCCAGGCCGTGGTCTACCTCCCGCACTTCTTCTCCTGGGTGCTGGTCATCACCGTCTTCAACCAGATGCTCGGCGGCGCCGGCCTGCTCAACCAGTTCCTGCGCCAGCACCACATGGCGACCTGGAACATCATGTCCAGCGGGTCGGCGTTCAAGTACCTGGTGACCTTCGAGTCGGTGTGGAAGGAGGCCGGCTGGGGGATCATCGTCTTCTTGGCCGCGCTGGCCGCCATCGACCCGGCCCTGTACGAGTCGGCCGCGGTGGACGGGGCGAGCCGCTGGCGGCGGATGTGGCACATCACGCTGCCGGGGATGCGCGGCATGATTGTCCTGATGCTGGTCCTGCGCTTGGGCAACGCGCTTAACGTCGGTTTCGAGCAGATGCTCATCCAGCGCCAGGCGGTCGGAGCCCAACACGCCGAAGTCCTGGACACGTTCGCCTACTTCTACGGGATCGGCAACGGCAACTTCGGCTACGGAGCGGCGGCCGGCCTGTTCAAAGGCATCATCTCCCTGATTTTGATCTTCGCGGCCAACAAGATGGCGCACAAGTTCGGTGAGGACGGGTTGTACCGCAAATGAGCGCACTGTCTACCGCCTCCGCACCCGGTCGGCGCGAGCCTCCGTCCGGCAACGTCCCCCGCGAGCGGGCCAAGGGCCGCGCGGTCTGGGAGGAGCGCCCGACCCTGGTCGGGCAGTTCGGCAAGGGCGTGGTCCTCACCGTCGTCGTATTGGCCGTGGTCCTGCCGCTGTACGCCATCATTCTGACCAGCTTCTCCAGCGAGGGCGCCATCACCCGGGCCGGCGGCAGCCTGGTCGTGGTGCCGGACGGGCTGAGCCTGAGCGCCTACCGGGAGATCTTCTCCAACGGCGTGGTCACCCGCGCCGTGGTGGTCAGCGTCGGGATCACGGTCGTGGGCACCGCGGTGTCGATGGTCCTGAGCATCCTGTGCGCCTACGGGCTGTCCCGGGTCCGCTCGTTCGGCCACCGGTTCTTCCTGGGCGCGATGATCTTCACGATGTTCTTCGGCGGCGGTCTGATCCCCGGCTTCCTGGTGGTCACCTCTCTCCACGGCTACGACAATTACTGGGCGCTGATCCTGCCCAGCTGTCTGTCGGTCTTCAACATCCTCATCATGCGGGGCTTCTACCAGGCCACCGCCCAGGAGATGATCGACGCCGCGCGGATCGACGGCGCCGGGGAGTGGCGCATCCTGTGGTCGGTGGTGCTGCCCACGACCAAGGCGGTGACCGCGGTGATGACCCTGTTCTATGCCGTCGGCTATTGGGGTTCGTGGTTCAACACCCTGCTGTACATGCCGTTCGACAACAACAAGTGGTCGCTGTCCTACGTGCTCTACGAATACGTCAACCTCGGCGCGAAGATGCCGGGCGTCGGCACCGCCGGTGCCGGCGACACGGTCCAGCACCAGGTCGCCTCGCCGTTCGGAATCTCCATGGCCGTGGTCGTGCTCACGCTCATCCCGATCCTGGCCGTCTACCCCTTCCTGCAGAAGCACTTCACCAAGGGCATGCTCACCGGCGCCATCAAGGGCTGAGCCCATCACAGGCGGAAAGGAATGATGCGTCATGCCATCGCTCGGCGATGCCACCGGCGGCCGCATCCTGTTCGGCGGCGACTACAACCCCGAACAGTGGCCGCGCGAAGTCTGGGACGAGGACGTGCGCCTGATGCGCGAGGCCGGGGTGAACCTGGCCACGGTCGGCGTCTTCTCCTGGGCCCTGCTCGAACCCCGGCCCGGCGAGCGCGACTTCGGCTGGCTCACCGAGGTGCTGGATCTGTTGCACGCCAACGGCATCGGCGTGGGGCTGGCCACCCCTACCGCGTCGCCGCCGCCGTGGATGGGCCACCGCTGGCCCGAGACGCTGCCGCGCAACCCGGACGGGACGATCCGGACGTACGGTTCGCGCAACGCCTACTGTCCGTCCTCTCCGGTGTACCGGGCCTTCGCCGACGCGATCTGCGCCGACCTGGCATCGGTCTACGCGCACCACCCGGCGCTGCGGATGTGGCACATCGGCAACGAGTTCGGGACCGTCTGCCACTGCGACCGGTGCGCCGTGCGCTTCCGCCGCTGGCTCCAGGCCAGATACGGGGACCTCGACCGGCTGAACGAAGCCTGGGGCACCGCCTTCTGGTCGCAGCGCTACGGCGACTGGGACGAGGTCATCCCGCCGCGCCAGGTCCAGTACGTCATCAACCCCACCCAGGACCTGGACTATCAGCGTTTTGCCTCCGACCTGCTGCTGGAGGGCTTCACGACGGAGCGCGACATCGTGCGCGGCGCCAACCCCGCCATCCCGATCACGACCAACTCCATGACCTTCTTCAAGGCCACGGACTTGTGGCGGTGGGGCGCCGAGGAGGATTTCACCGCGCTGGACTCCTACCCGGACCCCAACAGCCCGCGGGCTGCCCGCGACGGGGCGATGGCCCAGGACCTCATCCGCTCCGTGGGCGGCGGCAAGCCGTGGCTGATGATGGAGCAGACCCCGGGCCGCGCCGGATTCCGGCACGTCGCGACGCCCAAGCGTCCCGGTCTGAACCGCCTGTGGTCCCTGCAGGCGGTGGCGCGCGGCGCCGACGGGATCCTGCACTTCCAGTGGCGCGCCTCCCAGCAGGGCGCCGAACGCACCCACGGAGCGATGCTGCCGCATGCCGGCCCTGATTCAAGGATCTTCCGCGAGGTGTGCGACCTGGGCAAGGAGCTGGGCGACCTGACCGGCGTCCTGGGCGCCAAGGTGGCCGCCGAGGTCGCCATCGTGCTCGACTGGGACTCCTGGCGCGCCGTCGAGCTGGACCACCAGCCGCACAGCGGATTCCGCTACGTCGACCGCATCCGCGAGTACTACACGCCGCTGTGGAAGACGAACGTGACCGTCGACTTCGTGCATCCGGAAGCCGATCTGAGCCGGTACAAACTCGTCGTGGCACCGAACCTTTATCAGGTCTGTGACGCTGCCGCCGACAACGTCATCGGCTACGTGGAGCGCGGTGGAAACCTGGTCGTCGGCCCGTTCTCCGGCGTGGCCGACCCCGACGAGCGCATCCGCCTCGGCGGGTACCCGGCGCCGTTCCGGGACCTGCTGGGACTGCGCATCGAGGAGTACTGGCCGCTGCCGGACGACGAACCGCTCACCCTGCGCTCAGAACTGTTCGGCGACTTCAGCGCGCGATCCTGGGCCGAGTGGCTGGCCACCGGCGCCGGCACGGCGCTCGCCGAGATCGCCACGGGACCGCTGACAGGAATCCCCGCGATCGTGCGCAACGCCTACGGCGCGGGGACCGCCTGGTACGTGGCCACGCTGCCCGAGGAGCGGGTGATGGCGCGCCTGCTCGCCCTCGCTTGCGACCAAGCCGGCGTCGAATCGGTTCTCCCCGGTCTGCCGGAAGGAGTCGAGGCGGTGCGGCGGGGCGAATACGTCTTCGTGCTCGACCACGGCAGGGGGACCGTCGAGGTCCGGTCGACGGTCGCGGCCACCCTGTAGACAGGCCGCGCTGCGACTCGCTACCGGGGAAACTCAGACCGCCGGTGCGGCCGCGCTGGATTCGCGGACGGTGAGCCGGGGCGGAAGCAGCGTGAGGGACGAGCGGCGATTGCCCTCCAACTGCGCCATCGCCTGGCGCACTGCGCGGCGTCCCATTTCTTCGGCGGGGATCGAGACGCTCGTCAGCCGGGGCGAGGATTGCAGGGCTACCTGGTCCGGGCAGATTGCCACGACGCTGGTGTCCTCGGGGACGACGCGGCCGGCGAGCCGCAGCAGGCTCAGCAGCGGCGCGATGGCGGCTTCGTTCTGGACTACGAAGCCGGTCGTGGTCGGCCGTTCCTCCAGGATGCGGGCCAGGACGCCGGCGGCGGACTCGTACGTGCCCTCACACGGCCGGTGCACCGCGCGGAGTCCGCGTTCTGCGACGCCGCGCTGGAAGCCGGTCAGGGTGCGCGCGGCGAAGCCGGTGTGCCGGCGGTAGACCGCCTCGCTCTCGCCGATCAGGGCGATGTCACGGTGGCCCAGGTCGGCCAGGTGGTCCACGCACACCGCGCCGGTGGCCTCGAAGTCCAGGTCCACGCAGGTGAGGCCGGCGGTGTCGGCGGGCAGCCCGATCAGGACCGACGGCGTGCCGGTCTCGCGGAGCACCGGGACCCGGTCGTCGTCGAGCTCGACGTCCATCAGGATCATCGCGTCGGCCACACCGCTCCCGGCGATCCGGCGCACGCCGCCGGTGCCCTCGTCCTTGGTCAGCAGCAGCACGTCCTGCTCGAACTCGCGGGCCTCCGTGGCCACGGCCATCGCGATCTCCATGATCACCGGCACGTACATGTCGCTGCGCAGCGGCACCATGAGTGCGAGGACGTTCGAGCGGTTCGAGGCCAGCGCGCGGGCGCCGGCGTGCGGGTGGTAGCCCAGCGCCGCGATGGCCGCCTCCACCTTGCGCCGGGTGTCCTCGGAGATGGAACGCTTTCGCGACAGCACATACGAAACTGTCGACGGCGAGACGCCCGCTCGGCGCGCGACCTCGGCGATGGTCACCATGAGTTCTCCTCCAGCCGCGCCCGGACGTCGTCCCAGGACACGGGCCTCGCGGATCAGGGAAGTGCCGCTCGGCGGCGGCCGATCAGCGGGATGGCGCACGGCGTCGGCCGCCTGCCGGGACGAGTGGTGGTGAAGCGCTTCGACGAGATGTCGACAGAAGCGCCGGATCCGTGCGATAGAAGGCTATCTCTGGCGACTCTAGCCTGTCCAGGACAATACCGAAGCATTTCGAAGCGCTTCGACGTCGATCCTCGCCGAGGCGCTGACCGAAGGCTCGACACGCCGCTAGCGTGCCTGAGAAATTATCGGAACACCATCCGAGAAACTTTCTCGCCAAAACCCTGATGGGTCCTGCGAGCTTGGGCACCACTCCACGACCGAGCAGCCTGGTGGGCTGACGCTGCCCGGAGTCAGCTTGCTGTCGCCGGTGCCGCGGTACTTTCGCGAACGGTGAGAGTGGTCGCCATCTCCACGCCGATCTGCGCCGGTTCCTCGCCGCGCCCCAGACTCAGCGCGAGTTCGGCGGCGGCGGATGCCATCTCTGCCAGCGGTCGGTGCACGGTGGTCAGCGGCGGTTCGACCCATGCTCCGACCGGCAGGTCGTCGAATCCGACCACGCTCAGGTCTTCGGGGATGCGCAGGCCGAGTTCGCGCGCGGCGCGGTACACGCCGAGTGCCTGGAGGTCGTTCGCGGCGAAGATCGCGGTGGGTCGGTCGGCGCGCGTCAGGAGGCTGAGTGCGGCGGCGTGGCCGTCCTCGCGGGTGAGCGGGGCGTCGGCGATCAGTTCCGGCTCCACGGGAAGCCCGGCGGCCTGCATCGCCGAGTGGAAGCCGGCCAGCCGGGCGCGGCAGGGGAGGTGGTGCGGGTCGCTGATGACGGCGATGTGCCGGTGGCCGAGCTTGATCAGGTGCCGGGTCGCGGTCTGCCCGCCCCGCCAGTCGGTGGCGCCGACGAAGGGCACGTCGTCCGGCAGCTCGGTGGCCGGATCCAGGACCAGGAACGGGATGCCGCGGGTCTTGAGCAAGCTGCGCTCGTCCTCGGAGAGCTGAGCCACGGCCAGCACGGCCCGCGGACGCCGTTCGACCAGCTCGTCCACGGCGGAGCCCGCGGCCGCGCCCGGTCCGGACTCGGAGATCACGACGCCGAACCGGTGCTTGCGGGCGACCTGCTCCACACCGCGGATGACGTCCACGGCCCGCATGCCGGCGAGTTCGTGGAACACCAACTCCAGGATGTCGTTGCCCTTAGCGGGAGGCTTGCGGTAGCCGTACTGCTCGATCAGTTCCTCGATCCGCGCCCGGGTCTGGTCGGAGACCCCGGACCGGCCGTTGAGGACCTTGGACACGGTGGGCACTGAGACACCTGCGGTCTCCGCGATATGCGCGATGGTCACGGGACCGGTTCCCCGTTGGCCTTCGGGCTCCGCCACGTATGTCTCCTCGTCCGCCACGCCCTATTCATACACCAGGATCACCGCATCATTGCAAGGTTTCGCCGGGGTGGGCCGAAAGTTGCCTGCGGGGTAGGGGCGGGGGCGGGGGCGGGGGCACCAACACAGGCGCCGGCGGCGGGAGATGCCCGTCCCGCCGCCGGCAGTCGTCCGTGGTCAGATCGCGACGATCGACCACGCGTTGTTGGGGCTGGAGTTGGGGCTCCACAGGACGGCGGTGGAACCCGCCGTGGTGCTGCCGGAGCCGTCCAGCGCGGTGCCGGTGCCTCGGTTGACGATGTGGTAGCGCCCGCTGCCGGCGCTGGTGAGGCTCCATTGCTGGTTGTTGCCGCCGTTCCAGGCGGATTGGCGGGCCGGTGCGCCGTTGGCGGTGTTGCCCCAGCTGTCGGCGACCATGCCGTTGGTGTTGTTGACGATGCGGTAGTAGCCGCCGCCGAGCGGCACGAGCTGCCACTGCAGGTTGGTGCTGCCGTCGTAGTTCCACTGCTTCAGGTTCGAGCCGGAGGCGACGCTGCCGCCGCTGTCCAGGACCAGGCCGGTGGCGCCGTTGACGATCTTCGACCAGCCGGTCGGGACGGATCCGCCGCCGCCCAGGGTCGGGATCTGGCCGGAGAAGGTCAGTTTGACCGTGTAGGCCAGGGCTGAGAAGGGCGCGTTGGACGAGGGCATCGAGAAGTGCAGGCCGCCGGAGTCCTGGACCGGGGAGGGCAGGTTGACGTAGGTCCCCGCGGCGTTGTTCAGCAGCTGCGCGGAGACCAGGGTGCTGAGATTGATCTGGTTGGAGTTCAGCGTGGTGACCGTCATGGTGCTGCCCTGCCAGCCGAGGGCGGTGGCGTACAGGACAGTGTTGTCCTTGCTGCGGGTGAAGCGGACGTCCTGCGGCGTGCCCGCCTTCGGGCCGGAGAAGGACCCGCCGCCCATCGCGGTGGGACCCTCGCCGTAGGAGGTCCACGCGCGGGTGGCGTAGATCGCCTCGCCGAAGCGGCCGAGCCAGTCGCCCATGCCGAGCAGGAGGCTCTGCTGGCCCGAGGGGATGGTGCCGTCGGCCATCGGGGCGATGTTCAGCAGCATGTTGCCGCCCTTGGCCACCCGGTCGATGAGCGCGTGCAGCAGTGCCTGGCCGGTGTAGTAGCCGATGCCGACGGTGTAGCACCAGCTGGAGGAGGAGATGGAGTCGTCGGTGAGCCAGTACGGCGTGAGCAGGCCGCCGGGACCGCCGCGCTCGAAGTCGAAGACCTCGCCGGAGGTGTCGAAGCCGTCCTTGTAGGTGGCCACGACGTCCTTGTTCCAGGACACGGCCTTGTTGTAGTAGTACGACAGGAAGGCCAGGCGCTCGGATTCCTGGACGCCGTTCAGGTCGAAGTCCTGCCAGATCAGGTCCGGCTGGTAGCCGTTGATCACCTCGACCAGCTTGTTGTACCAGAGCTGGTTCTCTGCCGTGGTCCCCGTCTGCCCGTACAGCTTCTGCAGCGTGGCGGTCGACTGCTGGGGGACGTACTGGTAGTAGCCCTGGAAGTGGTAGGCGTGGTGCAGGGAGGTCATGAACTTCAACCCCTGCGCGCGGATCGCCTGGGCGTGCAGGTTCACCAGGTCCAGGTTCGGACCGGTCTTCACCGAGTTCCACTCGTTGACCTGGCTGTTCCACATCGAGTAGCCGTCGTGGTGCTCGGCCACGGGACCGGCGAACCTCGCGCCGGCGTTCTTGAACAGCTGGGCCCAGGCGTTCGGATCCCAGCTGCCGCCGGCGGAGGTCAGCTTGGGCGCGAACTTGGTGAAGTGGCCCGACTTGTCGTTTGCCCCGAGGATGAAGTTGTGGTACGGCCACACCGACGGGTCCCCGTAGGTGGCGATGTGGTGCTGGTTCTCGGCCGAGCCCGAGTTGTACATGTTGCGCGGGTACCACTCGTTGCCGAAGGCGGGGACGGAGAACACGCCCCAGTGGTAGTAGATCCCGAACTTGGCGTCCTGGAACCACTCGGGCGCCGGCGGGTGCTGATCCACCGACGGCCAGGCGGCCGTGTAGCTCTGCGGGCCGACGGTGGCGGACGCGGAGGGGGCAAAACGCAGCAGGCCGAACGCGGCGGCTGTGCCGGCGCTTCCGGCGGCGAGGAGGGAGCGGCGGCTGATGGGGTGAGGAGAGGAGGACATACAGCGAGTCCTTTCGGCGCAGAGGCTTCGGGTCGGTGCTCATCCCCACAGGCTGCCCGGCATCAGGCTGCGATTGATGGGATGTCTATGGCCGGTTCACTGATTGAAGGTGCCAAGCAGTCGCCGAAACGTCAAGGCTGAGTTTCCAAGGCCACATGTATGACCCCTGCTGATATCCCCATACATCCCATGTATCGGCTCTGATGCCGACGACCGGAGTCGTCGGCATCAGAGCGCTGGTGACTGGCGGGCTGGCTAACCGAGCGTCCATTGCTGGTTGCTGCCGCCGTTGCAGGCCCACAGTTCGACCAGGGCGCCGTTGGCGGTGGATGCGCCGGTGACGTCTAGGCAAAGTCCGGACTGCACTCCGGTGATGGTGCCGTTGGAGTTGAACGTCCACTGCTGGTTGCTCTGGCCGTTGCAGGGATAGATGATCACCTTGGTGCCGTTGGTCGTGCCCTTGTTGTTGGCGTCAAGGCAATCGGTGACCCCTGCGTCGGTGACGCTGATCGCGCCGGCCGAGGTGCGGGCGAAGGACTGGTTGGCCTGGCCGTTGCAGGAGTAGATCTGCAGCTGCGTGCCGCCGGTGGTGCTCGAGTTCGGCACGTCCAGGCACTTGCCCGCGCCGACCGCGTGCAGCGCGCCGCCGGGCGGCGGAGCCGGCGCCGAGTAGCCGGCGCTGGTGATGGCCGCCTGCACCGAGTTCTCGGTCGCGTCCGACGGGAAGCCGGTCGTGACCGCGCCCTCGAAGAACTCGCCCTGGCCGCCGTTGCTGTTGTCGCCGCCGGTGCCCAGTTCGACGTCCGGCTGCACCTTCATGGGGGAGTAGTTGTTCGGTAGCGCTCCCGAATACGTCGTTGTCAGACCTCCAGTGGTCGCGTCCCCGTCTTTCAGGGTGAAGTTGGACGTCCCGTTGTTCTTCTCCCAGGCGGTGACGAACGGGTGGCTCACGCCGGGGTTGTCCGCGTTGTTGGGACCGCGGTTGGTGCTGAACATGCCGTTCTCGAGGTCGGCCTCGACCCACGGGCCCGAGCCGGTGCATCCGCCGAACCAACAGGCGTTGCCCCACTCGATGGCGTTCATGGTCGCGTTGCCGTCGTCTTTGTGGTCGGTCTCGGCGCTGCCGAAGTCGAAGCAGCATTGCGAGTTGTAGTAGTTGGAGGAGGTGACCATGTAGACCCCCTCCGGCTGTGCTCCGGTGGGGACGCCGACGGTGTTGTCGATGCGGTAGCCGACGCCGGGGTGGACCTTGACGCCGAAGACCGCGTGGCCGTTGACGGTGACCGGCAGCGCCGAGGCGTCCGCGCCGACGTCCGAGCCGTTCGGTCCCGGGCCCTTCCAGAAGCCGCCCGAGGAGATCGGCATGTCGTTGTGGTGGGACGTCTGGTCGTAGATCTTCGTGATGGTGCACGAGGTGCCGGCGCAGAAGGAGACCTGCGCCGCGCCGTTGGCGTAGTCGCCGGCGGCCAGCAGGCCGACGTCCGTACGGCTGTTGTCGGACGCGCGCTGGACCTGGTACAGCGGCCCGTTGTACGACGCGAACAGCGCGCGCACGGTGCTGTACGCGGCGGCGCACGGCGTGCCGCCGCTGGCGTAGACGTCGCAGGGCAGCGACGTCGCGGCGCGCGCCTTGCCCGCTCCGACCTGGATTCCGGCCACGGCCAGGATCGCCGCGAACGCGAGCATCAGCAAGGGGCGCAGGGGTCTGCGGACCCCTGTGACGATGGATCTGAACACTGATTCACCTCCGAGATGTGATGGTGGACGAACCGATTCGATGTGAGGGCTCAGGAAGGCGGCGTCTCAGCTCAGGGTCCATTGCTGGTTGCTGCCGCCGTTGCAGGTCCACAGCTCCACCAGGGCGCCGTTGGCGGTGGATGCGCCGGTGACGTCGAGGCAGAGTCCTGATTGGACGCCGGTGATGGTGCCGTTGGAGTTGATCGTCCATTGCTGGTTGGGCTGGCCGTTGCAGGGATAGATGATCACCTTGGTGCCGTTGGTGGTTCCCTTGTTGTTGGCATCCAGGCAGTCGGTCACTCCGGCGTCGGTGACGGTGAGCTCGCTGGTGGAGTTGTGGGTGAAGGCCTGGTTGGCCTGGCCGTTGCAGGAGTAGATCTGCACCTGCGTGCCACTGGTGGTGGTCGAGTTGGGCACGTCCACGCACTTGCCTGCACCGACCGCGTGCAGCGCGCCTCCGCTCGGTGGCGGAGGAGTGGTGCTGCCGGATACGCCGGAGTTGTTGATGACCTGCTGGGCTGCCGTCGGCCAGCCTCCGCTCACCTGCGTGTTGCCGGTCAGCACGTTGTTGTGCGGGGAGCCGGTGGCGACGTTCGTCGCGCCTGAGTTGTACCAGTTGTAGGAGAAGGTGCTGTCGTTGGTGTTGTTGGTGGAGCTGGCGTTGGTGAACGCCCAGACGCCGGCGTCCTGTACGACGTTGTTCGTCAGCGTCAGGTACCGGGAGCCCTCGTCCAGGTACAGGCCGACGGTGTTCTGGTTGTCGTAGACGTAGTTGTCGTCGATCACGCCGCCGGGGTTGGCCGACAGGTTGTAGATGCTGCCGCCGTCGTGGAAGACCTTCTTGGTGCCGTGCACCTTGTTGTAGCTGACGACGGTGTTCTTCAGCGTGGTCGGGGTGGTGTAGATCGGCTGGTAGTTGTACGTGCCGCGGTTGACGTAGTCCTGGCTGCCGCCGGGGTCGTTCATGCCCCAGCCCCAGCCCACGTCGATGCCGTCGTAGGCCAGGTTCGACACCTCGTTGTGCTCGATGTCGGTGTGCGTGGCGTACGTCGACAGGATGCCGGGCATGTCCTTGTAGTCCTCGGCGACGTTGGACACCAGGTTGTTGGTGATCGTGACGTTCTGCACGGTCATCGCCGGGTTGGACGGGTGGTGCGCGTCCGGCTGCACGCCGCCGACCGCGATCCCGGCGCCGGAGTCGTCCGTGAACGTGTTGTGGTCGACGGTGACGCCGGAGGCTCCGAGCCCGACGCCCGAGGCGACCGCGTCCGCGTCGTTGCCGATGCCGAGCGCGACCTGGCCCAGGTGGGTGAAGGTGTCCCCGGTGAAGCTGATGTTCGCCGCGGCCGAGACCTGGACCGCCGCCGGTGCCTGGTTCCAGCTGTTCCGGGTGGCCTCGAACAGCTGGCACCCGGACTGGCAGGAGGTCAGGAAGTTGGACGGCTGGGAGTACTGCTTGGCCAGGAACGTGCCGGTCTGCTGGTCGGCGTAGCCGATCGAGCTGCCCGGCGTGAGCCAGGTGGTGTGCTCGAAGGCCAGGCCCTGGAACGTGATGTGCGAGACCGGAGCGCTGTAGCTGCCGCTCATCTGGATCAGCGAGGTCAGGCGGGGGAGCTCGACGTCGTGGCTGCTGGGCGACTGGCCGGAGGCGGCTTTGTAGTACAGCTGGCCGGCCTGCGGATCTATGAACCACTGCCCGGCGTTCTTGAGGAACGAGTACGAGTTCTCCAAGTACACCTGGCCGCCGGCGAAGGGCTTGGCGAGGGTGTCGTATCCCCAGTTGTTGTTGTTCCAGGCGGGCTGCTGCATCGTGATCGTGGTGCCGCTGATGCTCGACACCGGCGCGTACCGGTCGGTGAAGGAGTTCTGGCTCTCCAGCTCGATCCGGTTCTGCTCCGGCAGCGAGGCCAGGTAGTTCAGGTTCGAGTTCACGATGGTCATGCCGCCGGCGGTGATCTGCACGTCGCTGCGCGAGATCGGGACCGCGGCCCGGGGCGCGAGGGTGTTGTCCACCCACAGCTGCCGGGAGTCGGCGCCGGAGGGCACCGGCGCGGACCAGATGTTGTTCGCCGAGTCGTGCAGGGTCCAGCCGCTCACCTGCTGCCCGCCGGACAGTACCGGCGCCGCGCCGGACGCGGCCTGCCAGATGACGTTGTGTCCGTTGCTTCCGGAGTCGGCAGTGGTGAAGACCAACGGCGCGGACAGGCGGTAGGTGCCGCCGGCCAGCTGCACGACGATGTCGCCGCTCATGGACGTGTTCATCGAGCGGACCGAGGACTGCGCCTGGGTGATGGAGCACGGCGCGCCGGCCGAGCAGGCGGTTCCACTGCCCGTGGGGGAGACGTACAGCGTCGCGGCGGTCGCGGCGTGCGAGATCGCCGGCATGCCGAAGGCGGCGGCGCCGAGCGTGACGGCGGCCGCCAGGAGCGCGGGGCGGGAGCGGCCGCCGCGTCGGCGGATTCCTGGGATCACGGTCCTTCCTCTCGTGTGGGTGACGAAATGTGTCTGACTTTGATCTGTCATCAGAGTCCCAGGAGGCGGCGCCGTCAAGAGAATGAGCATGCTTATCATCAAGATTCTTTACCGCTAGCGTCTCTACCTGCGTTAAAGCGATAGCCCCAGGATTATGAGTCATACACATCGCCGACCACTGTCGGTCGAGGTGTAGGTTTTCCGGCATGGTGAGCGTGACATCGCAGGACGAGGACGGTGCCCGGGGCGGCGGCTCCTATCGGCCGGGATACGAGCTCGCGGCCGAGCGGATCCTGGAGCTCATCGCCGAGTCCGGCCTGCGGCCGGGGGACCGGATGCCGACCGAGATCGAGCTGGCGGCGCGGCTGGGCACCAGCCGGACCGTGGTCCGGGAGGCGGTCAAGATCCTCTCCGCGCTCGGCCGGGTCAGCGCGCAGAAGGGCCGCGGCCTCTACGTCGCCGACGACGAGGGGATGCTGGGCTCGGCCGGCTGGGGCGGGTTCTTCCTGCCGACCGATCTGGACCACGTCTACATGCTCTTCGAGTTCCGCCGGATCCAGGAGTCCGCCGCCGCCCGGCTGGCCGCGACCCACGCCACGCCGGCCGAGCTCCAGGTCATCGAGACCGCGGCCGAGCTGTGCCGCCAGGGCCACCTGACCGCGCGCTCGGAGCTGTTCGACCGCGGCGACGACGACTTCCACCTCGGCATCGCCGCGGCGTCGCACAACGCGTTCCTGCTCGCCGCGGTGCGGGAGGCGCGCCGGTTGCAGCGCCAGTCCAGCATCATCGGCCTGCACGGCTCGGTGGGCGGCCACGCCGCGGAGGCCGTCGCCGAGCACGCCGCGATCTACCGGGCGATCCGGGACGGCGACCCCGACGCCGCGGCGCTGGCGGCCGCCGTCCACATCGAGAACACGTTGGAGGACTACCGCCGCGAGATCCAGCGCCGGCTGTTCGGCTGACCTCGCGGCGGTCCGATCAGCCCCTCAGCTCAGGGTCCATTGCTGGTTGCTGCCGCCGTTGCAGGTCCACAGTTCGACCAGGGCGCCGTTGGCGGTGGATGCGCCGGTGACGTCGAGGCAGAGTCCTGATTGGACGCCGGTGATGGTGCCGTTGGAGTTGATCGTCCATTGCTGGTTGGGCTGGCCGTTGCAGGGATAGATGATCACCTTGGTGCCGTTGGTGGTTCCCTTGCCGTTGGCGTCCAGGCAGTCGGTGACTCCGGCGTCGGTGACGGCCAGCTCACCGGCGGAGTTGTGGGTGAAGGCCTGATTCGCCTGGCCGTCGCAGGAGTAGATCTGCACCTGCGTGCCACTGGTCGTGGTCGAGTTGGGCACGTCCACACACTTGCCCGCGCCCACCGCGTGCAGCGCGCCTCCGCTCGGCGGCGGAGGCGTGGAGCCGCCGCCCAGAGCGCTCACCGTGGAGTTGTAAGCGGGCTTGGGCTGGAAGTTCTGGTCGTACATGGTGGCCGCGCCGTAGCCGGGGAAGGTGCCCGGGATCCAGGAGTTCCCGTCGTCCACGCCCCACTGCGAGATGCCGACGCAGCGGCTGACGGCCAGGCAGTCCTTGACGATGTTCGCGTAGTCGGCGGCCTGCTGCTGGAGATTCGCCGAGCTGGCCGGAAGCTGGATGCGGTCGTCGAGCTCTGTCACCGCCACGTCCAGGCCCAGGGCTGCGAAGCGCTGCATGTTCGCCTGCATCGTCGAGGGCACCTGGCCGACGATGAAGTGGCTCTCCAAGCCGATGCCGTTCAGCGGCACGCCCTGGGACAGCAGCGACTTGGCCAGGTTGTACATGCCGTCGCTCTTGGCGTTCTCCCCTTCGATGTTGTAGTCGTTCAGGTAGAGCTTGGCGTTCGGGTCCGCGGCGTGCGCCGTGCGGATGGCGTCGGCGATGTAGTTGGTGCCCATCGCCTTGTCGAAGACGTCCTGGCGGAGGCTGCCGTCCTCGTTGAAGGGCTCGTTGACGACGTCCCAGGCGTAGAGCTTGCCCTTGTAGTGCGTCGCCTCGGTGGTGATGTGCGCTTCCATGGCGCCCTGGACCTGGTTCTGCGGCAGGCTGTTCACCCACCCCGGCAGCTGGCTGTGCCAGACCAGGTTGTGGCCGCGCACCCGGTCGTTGTGCGCCTGCGCCCAGGACAGGATCTGGTCGCCGGGACCGAAGTTGTAGGAGCCGTTCGAGGGCTCGGTGGTGTCCCACTTCATCTCGTTGCCGGGCGTCACCATGTCGAACTGGGGCCCGGCGATGTTCGTCTCCGCGCTGTTGTTCAGGTCGCCGTCGGTCAGGGCGGTGCCGAAATACCGGTTCTGTGCTTCGGCCAAGCCGCGCAAGGAGGTCGCCGCGGTGGCCGGCTGGACGGTGAGAGCCGCTGCCACGGGGATGGCCAGGACGGCTGCCGCGGTCATGGCCAGGCCGCGGGCGAGCCCGCGCCGTGCCGGGATTCTGCCAGGGATCATCTTCGGACTCCGTTGGTCGGACATCACGGGAGTGCGGCTTCGCGATGATCGGCCCGGCATCCGTGGTGGGCGAAGCTGCGACTGCTACCAAAGACCCGTCTCGGTGTGCGTGTCAAGTAACTGTGAAACTTCCGCAGTCTTCCGGAAATCGACCGCCGGCAACCAGAGAGCTCTTGACAGGACACGCAACGTGCAGCACCGTCTACCGCCGAGACCCCTCCCGCGAACGTCCACCGGGCGATCAGTGCGGGCAGGGATGTTAGCGCTAACATTTCGCCGCCGCGGACCGGCAGCCGCAGGCGTCGGAAGAACGGCGTGTTCCCCCCAGACGAGTCGCGTTCAAGGAGCTCAGATGGCACACAGCGCACGACTGTCCGACAGTCCGCCAGCTCATCACCGGCTGAGAGCGTTAACATTCCTCGCCGCGGCGGTGCTCCTCGTGGCCGGTGCTCTGGTCACGGGCATGACCAATGCCACGCCCGCCCGGGCGGCCACGCAGGGTCCCTGTGACATCTACGCCTCGGGCGGCACGCCGTGTGTGGCGGCGCACTCCACGACGCGGGCGTTGTACGGGTCCTACTCCGGCAACCTCTACCAGGTGCGCCGGTCCTCGGACAACGCCACGTCGAACATCGGTGTTCTGAGTGCGGGCGGCTTCGCCAACGCCGCGGCGCAGGACTCCTTCTGCGCCGGCACGACGTGTGTGATCACGGTGATCTACGACCAGTCCGGGCGGGGCAACAACCTCACCCAGGCGCTCGGCGGAGGCGCCGCGCCCGGCGCGGACAACCTCGCCGTCGCCACGGCTGCCCCGGTCACCTTGAGCGGGCACAAGGCCTACGGCGTGTTCATCCCGGCCGGGACCGGCTACCGGGACGACTCCACCAACGGCATCGCCACCGGCGACCAGGCCGAGGGTGAATACGCCATCTTCGACGGCACCCACTACAACGGCGGCTGCTGCTTCGACTACGGCAACGCCGAGACCAACAACAACGACGATGGCAACGGCACCATGGAAGCCATCTACTTCGGCAACATCCGCGTCTGGGGCTACGGCTCCGGAAACGGTCCGTGGATCATGGCCGACATGGAGAACGGCCTGTACTCCGGACAGAACGCCGGCTACAACGCCAACGACCCGAGCATCTCCGACCGGTTCACCACGGCGATCATCAAGGGCACCGCGAACCTGTGGGCGATCCGGGGCGGCAACGCGCAATCCGGCAGCCTGTCCACGTTCTACAGCGGCCCGCGGCCCAACGTCTCGGGCTACAACCCGATGCGCAAGCAGGGCGCGATCATCCTCGGTACCGGCGGCGACAACAGCCGCGGCTCCGACGGCACCTTCTACGAAGGCGTGATGACCTCCGGCTACCCCTCGGACGCCACCGAGAACTCCGTCCAGGCCAACATCGTCGCCGCCGGATACACCACCGGCGGCACGGGCCCATCCGGCGGCGGGCTGCACGCGGTGGGCGCCGGCAAGTGCCTGGACGTGCCGAACGCCAGCACCACCAATGGGACGCAGGTCCAGATCTACGACTGCAACGGCCAGTCGAATCAGGCCTTCACCCACACTTCTGCCGGAGCGATCACGGTCACCGACGCGGGGGTCACCGATTGCCTGGACGCCAACAACAAGGGCACCACCAACGGCACCAAGGTGATCATCTATCCCTGCAACGGCCAGAACAACCAGCAATGGACGTTCAACTCCAACGGCACCATCACCGGCGTGCAGTCCGGACTGTGCCTGGACGTCACCGGCGCATCCACCGCCAACGGCGCCCTAGTGGAGCTGTGGACCTGCAACGGCGGCACCAACCAGCAATGGACCCTCAACTGAGTCTTATCAGGGGTCTGTGAGAAGGCGCCCGGCCGGTCTCGGCCGGGCGCCGAACCGATTCGACAAGGGAAACCTCGGATGAGAGTTCGACAAGGAATGAGACGGCTCGCCGCGGCGGCCGCGGTGATGCTGGCGTTGGCCGTCCCGTCGTTCTCGCCGGCCCGCGGGCAGGCCGCCGCGGGTGAGGCGCTGAGCGTGAATTTGGCGAGCCCGACGCACTCGGCCACCGGGGTGGGGGAGGGCTTCCTGTACGGCCTGACCGTCGACGGCACACAGCCCGCCGACCAGTACCTGGAACCGCTCGGCGTCACGGCCCACCGGGGCGGCGGATGGTATTCCGGCGGCTGGATCAAGGACGGCTACCAGTACGGCTCGGCCTCGCAGGCCGACGTGGCCTCGATCATCGCCCAGGCGCGCCGGCTGACCCAGCCGCCGTATCACGCGCAGTACCAGGTGCTCATGACCGACATCTACGGTCTGAACGGCGGCCAGCCCTCGAACACGCGCTACCCCTGCGACAACGGCGACTGCTCGAACTGGGCCTCGTTCATCGACTCCACGGTCGGCGCGCTGCAGGCCTCGGGAGTGAAGTTCGCCTTCGACATCGACAACGAGCCGGACATCTCGGTCTTCTGGACCCGGGGTGTGAACAGCACGCAGTACTTCCAGATGTGGGACACCGCCTATCGGGAGATCCGGCGGGTCGCCCCGAACGCGCAGATCGTCGGACCGTCCTTCGCGTACACCCCGCAGAGCCGGGCGAGCCAGTGGCAGACGTGGCTGGCCCACGTGAAGGCGGCCGGAACCGTCCCGGACATGATCACCAACCACGACGAGGGCGACGTCGACGACCCGGTCGCGGTGTCCCAGGCGCTCAACAGCGTGGTATCGGCGGCGGGGCTGAGCCCGATCCCGCTGTCGGCTAACGAGTACCAGCCGGCCGACCGGCAGACCGCCGGCGTGACCGCGTGGTACCTGGCGCGCTTCGCCCAATCCGGGTACACCAACGCGATGCGCGGCAACTGGCAGTGCTGTATCTCGCCGAACCTGACCGGGGTCATCGATCCGAACGCCAGCGGCGGTGCGGCCTACACCGGCAACTGGTGGGCGATGCGGGCCTACGCGGACCTGACGGGTTCGCTGGTCTCCACCTCCGGCCAGGTGGGCTCGACGGCGATCTCCGCGGCGGAGGACAGCAGCCGTCGGCGCGCGGTGGCCGTGGTCGGTGATGCCAACGGCTATACCGGCGCGGCGTCAGTGGCCTTCACCGGCTTCTCATCGGTGCCCTGGCTGGCGAACAACGGCACCGCCGAAGCGGTCGTCTATCGGATCCCGGACCAGTCCGGGCTCACCGCACCGCAGGTGGTCTCCGATCAGATCGTGAACGTCTCCGGCGGATCGGTGACGCTGCCGCTCAATTTCCAGGCCGCGCACGACGCCTTCGCGGTCTACCTGCTGCCCGGCTACGCGCAGGGCTTCACCAGCAGCGTGGTCAACCAGGGCGACAACCTGTGCATGGAGAACCCCGCCTTCACCACCGTGGCTTCGGCACAGTTCGACCAGGGAGCGTGCGGGGCGGGCGCCGACCAGCAGTTCCAGTTCGTCCCGACCTCGGCCGGCAGCAGCACGTACTTCGTCCGTCCGATGACGCCCGGTGATTGTGTGGGAGTCGCGGGCAGTTCGACGTCCGCGGGCGCGGCGGTGACGCAGAATCCGTGCGGCTATGGCACCGACCAACAGTTCACCCTCCGCTCCGTGGCCACCGGCGTCTACCAGGTGGTCAACCAGAACTCAGGGCTCTGCGTCGTCCCCAACGGCGGCGGCACGGCGTCGGGGACCGGGCTGGTCCAAGCCGCTTGCAGCACCGCGGGCTCGGGGGAGTGGAAGATCCAGCAGGGCCAGACGACCGGCTTTCCCAGCGGCTACCACCAGTTCGTCATCGGGAGCAACAGCCTGTGCCTGGACGTCTACGGTGCCAGCGGCGCCGGCGGCGCTGCGATCGATCAGTGGACCTGCAACAGCCAGACCAACCAGCAGTTCCAGTTCGTGCCCGTCTCCGGCGGGTACGGCGAGCTTCAGGCTCGGAACTCCGGTGACGACGTGACGGTGTCCGGCGGCTCCACCACCGCGGGACAGCCGGACATCGTGCAGCAGAGCCCGAACGGCGCGGCGAGCAGTCTGTGGCTTCCGGTCCGGCAGTCCGACGGCGGCTATGCGTTCCAGAACCAGGGCAGCGGCCTGTGCCTGGACGTCTACGGCGCCAGCAGCAGCCTGGGCCAGCAACTCGACCAGTGGCAGTGCAAGAACGCCTCGGGAAGCAACCAGGACTTCACCGTCCGCTGAAATCTGTAACTGTTTTGCCGCAAATCCGTGGCGGGGCGAATCGGGCGCTGATGCCGGAGCTTCTACGGCAACCGTAGACTTCGGCTCAGCGTACCGATTCGACCTGCCGCGGAGGGCCATGGATATCGGAGAGATCGCGCGCCGTGCGGGGGTGGCGCGCAGCACCGTGTCGTATGCGCTCAGCGGGAAACGGCCGGTCTCGGTGGAGACGCGGCGGCGGATTCAGCTGGTCATCGACGAGCTGGATTACCGCCCCAATGCTTCGGCGCGCGCGTTGAAGGAGGGGCGGACTCGCACGGTCGGGCTGGTGATCCCGCCCGCCGGGGCACGGTTGACGTCCATGCAGTTGGATTTCGTCGGCAGCGTTGTGGAGGCTGCGGCGCGAGTGGACCTCGATGTGCTGCTTTCCCCGTCCGGCGGCGACGGCGACCGCTCGTTCGAGCGTCTGATCAGCGGTCGGCGGGTGGACGGGGTCATCCTGATGGAGATCCTCATGGAGGATCCCCGAGTCACGCGAGTCGCGCAGAGCGGGGTGCCGTTCGTGACCATCGGGCGCATCCGCGATCCCGACGCGACGTGGTGGGTGGACATGGATTACGCGCCGCCGGTCGGCCGCTGCGTCGATCACCTCGCCGACCTCGGTCACCGGCACATCGCGCTCGTCAACCGCTCGACCGCGTTGGTGAGCGCCGGTTATGGTCCGGCACTGCGGGCGAGCGAAGGGTTCGCGGAGGCCGTCGGCCGACGCGAGGTCACCGGTTCGGAGTTCTGCTGTGAGGACGACGTCGCCGGCGGCGAGCGCTGCGTGGCGGAGATTCTGGCCTCGCGCCCCAGCACGACCGCGATCGTGACGGTCAATGAGGCGGCGTTGCCGGGCGTGCAGCGTGCGCTGGAGCGCGCGGGCCATGAGATCCCGAGGACGTTCTCCGTCGCCGGGGTCGCGGCGGATCAGTGGGCTGAGGAGTTCCATCCGCCGCTGACCGCCGCCGACGTCCCGTCGCTGGCGATGGGCACCGCTGCCGTGGAACTGCTCGCCGAGCGCATCGCCGACCCGGACGCTCCTGCCCGGCACCGCCTGTTCGCGCCGACGCTTTCGTTCCGGGACAGCACCGGGTCGGCGCCGCGGCCGTCGGCGCGGCCGGCGTTCTTGAGCCCGGCCGCGCCGAGGCGGTTCCGGGAAGCAGCCGCGGACTGAAAGTCGGCACTGCTCCCCTAGCCACCGTCCCCCTAGTCTTGGACCTTGCCTCCGGTGACGCGGGAGATGACCAGCGCGACGAGGATGATCGTGCCGTTCAGCGCGCCGATCCACTGCGCCGGCACGCCGCCGAGCGTCAGGACGTTCTGGATGAGGAACAGCAGCAGGACGCCGGTGAAGGCGCCGAACATGCTGCCCTTGCCGCCGTTGAGGCTGATCCCGCCGATGACGGCCGCGGCGAAGACGGTGAAGATGTCGCCGTTGCCCTGCGCCGAGGCCACGGAGGCCAGGCGTCCGGACAGCAGCAGACCGGCCAGGGCGGCCAGCAGGCTCGCGGTGACCAGGACCGTCCACAGCACGCGGTCGGTGCGGATGCCGGCGGCCTTGGCCGCGTCGATGTTGCCGCCGATGGCGTACAGGGAGCGGCCGAAGCCGGTCCAGCCGAGGATGACGATGCCGATCGCGAACAGGATCAGCGTGACCCAGACCGAGGCCGGGACCCCGAACCACTCGGTGGTGCCCAGATAGAGCATCGAGCCCGGCAGGTTGAAGAACGTCTTGCCGCCGGAGATCCCGGTGAGCAGGCCGCGCAGCACGATCAGCATGCCGAGGGTGACGATGAAGCCGTTGAGCCCGAACCGGATGATGAGCAGGGCGTTGACGGCGCCGATCGCGGCGCCCACCGCGAGGGCGACCGGTACCGCCCAGCCGCCGGGCAGCAGTCCCAGGCCGCCGCCGGCGCCCTTGGGCACGGTGAGCCAGGCCGCGACGCCGGGCGCCAGGCCCATGGTCGACTCCAGCGACAGGTCCATCCGCTTGACGATCAGCACCAGCGTCTCGGCCAGGACCAGGACGGCGATCTCCGACATGGTCTGCAGGACGTTGATGAGGTTGTCCCTCTGCAGGAAGACCGGGTTGACGATCTGCCCGATGACGGCGATGACGACGATCGCCGGGATCAGCGCGAAGTCGCGCAGCCGTGCCACGGCGATCCGCCGCGGGTACGGCGCCGCCGGCGGACCGACTCCCTCGGCCGCGGGCGCGGTCGTGGTCTCAGGCATCGGATCCGGTCCCTTCTGCCATTCCTGCTCCCATCCCTGCTCCCATCCCTTCCATGGCGGCCACCAGCGCGTGGTCGTGCCAGCCGCGCTCCATCTCGGCCACCGTCCGCCCGCCGAACATCACCACGACGCGGTCGCACCCGCGCAGGTCGTCCAGTTCGTCGGAGGCGATCAGGACGCCGGTGCCGCGCGCGGCGGTCTCCTCGACCTTGTCGAGCAGGAACTCCTTGGACCGCACATCCACGCCGGCGGTCGGGGTGATCAGCACCAGCAGCGCGGGATCGGAGGCCAGCGCGCGGGCCATGACCACCTTCTGCTGGTTGCCGCCGGACAGCCCGGACACGTTCTGTCCGGGTCCGGAGGTCTTGATGGCCAGGTTCTCGATCTGCGCGGCGGCCAGGGCGTCGCGGCGCCGGTGGTCGATGAACCCCGAGCGGCCGAGCCGTTCGGTGACGGTGAGGGTGCCGTTGTCCGCCACGGACATCTCCGGGACGTAGCCCTGGTGGTGCCGGTCCTGGGGCACGAAGCCGACGCCGGCGGCCAGGGCGGAGCGGACGCTGCCGGGCCGGGGGCGCCGTCCGCGGACGGTGAGCTGTCCGCTCGTCGCGGCGCGCAGGCCGACCACGGTCTCGGCGACCTCGGTCCGGCCGCTGCTCGCGGCGCCGGCCAGCCCGACGATCTCGCCGGCACGCACGGTGAGCCAGACGTCGTCGTAGGCGCCGGCCGCGGACAGGCCGGTCAGGGACAACGCGTCCCCGGCTCCGGCTCCGGCTCCGTCCCCGGCTCCGTCGGCGGAGGGATCGGTCTGCAAGCGGCGCGGGTGCGCCGCGCGCTCGGCCCGGGCCGCCTCGCCGGTCATCGCCGCGACCAGGTCGGCGCGCGGCACCTCGGCCACCGGGGCGGTGAGGATGTGCCGGGCGTCGCGGAAGACGGTCACGGTGTCGCAGATCTCGTAGACCTCCTCCAGATGGTGGCTGATGAACAGGAAGGTGACCCCCTGCTCCTGCAGCTCGCGGATCCGGTCGAACAGCCGGGTGATCGCCGCGCCGTCGAGCTGGGCGGTGGGTTCGTCCAGGACGATGAAGCGGGCGCCGAAGGACAGCGCCCGGGCGATCTCCACGAACTGCCGCTGCTCGACGCTCAGGCCGGCGGCGGCGGCGCCGGCGTCGACGTCCACCGACCAGGTCGCCAGCAGGTCCCGGGCCCGGCGGTGCACGGTGCGCCAGCTGATCAGGCCGCGGCGGCGGTCGTGCCGGTTCAGGAACAGGTTCTCCGCGACCGTCAGCTGGCCGATGATCGTCGACTTCTGATACACGCAGGCGACCCGCTGCCGCCAGGCGTCCCGGTCGGCGAGGCGGGGCGCGTCTTGTCCGTCGAAGGTGATCGTCCCCTCGTCCGGGGCTTGCAGCCCGGTCAGGACCGAGACCAGCGTGGATTTCCCGGCGCCGTTGCGGCCGACGAGAGCGTGGGTCTGTCCCGGCTCGACGGTGATGTGCGCGGCGTGCAGCGCCACCGTCGACCCGAAGCGCTTGGTGACGTCCGTCGCCTGGACGACGGGCGGGATGGTGGTCATGATGCTCCGCCTGCCTTCCCGATCAGCCGAGGTGGTTGCCCCACAGCGAGGTGTCGGTGCTCTTCAGGCTCGCGATGCCGCCGTATGCGCCGCCGTCGGCGGTGACCAGCGGGGCGGAGAGCTGGTCCTCCAGCAGGCCCGCGCGGACCTGGATGATGGTGCTGTCGTGGTCGGTCGGGCCCGGCTTGAAGGTCTTGCCCTGCACCGCGGCCTGGATATAGAACAGCGCGTACTTGGCGTACAGGTCCGCGGGCTGCGACACGGTGGCGTCGATCTTGCCGGCCGCGATGTCCTTCAGCTCTTCGGGGATGCCGTCGTTGGAGACGACGAACACGTGCTTGGGGTCGCTCGGCGGAGCCATCAGGCCCTTCTGCTGGAGCAGCTGAAGCGTGCCGGACAACGCGAAGCTGGATTCCATGTAGACGCCCTTGACGTCCGGGTGCGCCGTGAGGTCGGTCTGCAGTTTCTGCGCCGCGGTGGCGGCGTCCCAGTTGGTGGCCTCGCCGTAGACCGTGATGCCGGGGAAGCTCTGCTTCATGCAGGCGTTGAACGCGTCGGTGCGGTCGCGGCCGTTGATCGAGGACAGGTCGCCCTCCAGCATGACCACCGAGCCCTTGCCGGACAGCTTCGTGCCGAGGAACTGGCACGCCTTGGTGCCGTAGGCGCGGTTGTCGGCGCGCACCACCATGTAGACCGAGCCGGTGTCGGGCCGGGTGTCGACCGAGACCACCGGGATCTTCTTGGCGGCGAGCTGGCTGAGCGTGGGCGCGATCGCCGCGGTGTCCTGCGGCGCCATGACCACGCCCTTGACGCCCTCGGCCATGAACGCCTGCGCGTTCGCGGCGAGCTTGGCGACGTCGTTCTGCGAGTTGCTGGTCTTGATCGACAGGCCGAGCTGGGAGGCGAACTGCGGGGTGTACTGGATGTAGGAGTTCCAGAAGTCGGTGTCCGAACGCGGGTAGTCCACGCCGACGACCGCTTTGCCGCCGCTACTGTTCTTGCTGCTGGAGCACGCCGTCAGCGCGCTGACGGACAGAACCGCCGCGGTACCCGCGGCCAGGAGCCTGAATCTCATGGTGCTGCCTTCCTCGTTGATGATGGATGGGCACGTGCACGGTCAGGCGGCCATACCGGTCCACACCGGTCCGTCGGGATAGCGGTGCCGGGCGACGGATTCCGGGTACATCTCCGCGCTCAGCCCGGGGGCGGTCGGCGCCAAGTAGTGTCCGTCCCGGATCCGCACGGGGTCGGTGAAGTGCTCGTGCAGGTGGTCGACGTACTCGATGACGCGGCCGTCGGTGCCGCCGCTGACCGCGACGTAGTCGAACATCGCCAGGTGCTGGACCATCTCGCACAGCCCGACCCCGCCGGCGTGCGGGCACACCGGCACTTTGTACTTCGCGGCCAGGAGCAGGATCGCGACGTTCTCGGTGACCCCGGCGGTCCGGCTGGCGTCCAGCTGTAGGACGTCCAGCGAACCGGCCTGGAGCATCTGCTTGAACATCACCTGGTTGTGGACGTGTTCGCCGGTGGCGACTTTCAGCGGCGAGATCGCGCGCCGGATGGTCGCGTGGCCGAGGATCTCGTCGGGGGAGGTCGGCTCCTCGATCCAGTAGGGGTCGTAGGGCGCGAGTTGGCGCATCCACAAGATCGCCTCCTGGACGCCCCACGCCTGGTTGGCGTCCAGGGCGATCCGGATGTCCGGGCCGACGGCCTCGCGCGCCAGGCGCAGCCGCCGCACGTCGTCCGCGAGATCGGCGCCGACTTTCAGCTTGATCTGCGGGAAGCCCTCGGCGACCGCCTCCTTGGCCAGCCGGACCAGCTTCTCGTCGGAGTAGCCGAGCCAGCCAGGCGTCGTGGTGTAGGCGGGCACGCCGTGGGCCAGCAGGCGGGCCGTGCGCTCGGCGCGTCCGGGCTCGGCGCGGCGCAGGATCTCCAGCGCCTCGTCGCGGGTCAGCGCGTCGTGCAGGTAGCGGAAGTCGACCAGGTCCACCAACTGCTCGGGGGAGAGCTCGGACAGCAGCTGCCAGACCGGCTTGCCGGCGCGGCGTCCGTGCAGGTCCCAGACGGCGTTGACGACCGCGGCGGCGGCCATGTGGATGACGCCCTTGTTCGGGCCCAGCCACCGCAGCTGGCTGTCGCCGGTCAGCCGCTGGGAGAAGGCGCGCGGGTCGGCCAGGACCTCCTCCACCGGCAGGCCGACGACCAGCGGAGTCAGGGCCCGTACGGCGGCGACCTCGACGTCGTTGCCCCGGCCGACGGTGAAGGCCAGACCGTACCCGGCTCCGCCGCCGCTGGTCCGGATCGTCACGTACGCGGCCGAGTAGTCGGGTTCGGGGTTCATGGCGTCCGAGCCGTCGAGATGCAGGGAAGTGGGGAACCGCACATCGGCCGCCTCGACAGCGGTGATGATCTCGGGGGAGGGCGCGGCGTGCTCGGAGCCGGAAGACATGGGATGTATTTACCGCCGACAATCGGGTCCCGTCTAGAGGCTGCGCGAGAAAACTGCAAACTGGTGGTATCACAAGCTGGTGATGCTGATAAGCCAGAAGGGCGGTTATCGCCCCGGACGTCCCATGTCCTTCCCGGACATGGGATGTCACTGTTACGCTGCCGCCCATGTCCCTGTCCGACAAGGCGATCACCCGTATCCGAGAGCTCATCCAGTCCGGCCAGCTGCCCCCCGGATCCCGGCTCCCTCCGGAGCAGCAGCTCGCCGCCGAACTGGGCCTGTCCCGGAACCTGACCCGCGAGGCGGTCAAGGCGCTGGTGGTGGCCCGGGTGCTGGAGATCCGGCGCGGCGACGGAACCTATGTGACCAGCCTGGAGCCGGCGGTCCTGCTCGAGGGCCTCGGCTCGGCCGTCGAGCTGCTGCAGGGCGACACCCAGCTGGAGCTCGCCGAGGTGCGCAGACTCTTCGAGCCGGTCGCCACCGGCGTGGCGGCCGTGCGGATCACCGCCGCCGAACTCGCCGAGGTCCAGGGCCACCTGGCGGCGATGTACGCCGCCAAGGACGACGTCGAGCTGTTGAACCAGCACGACGCGGCGTTCCACCGCGCCGTGATCGCCGCGACCGGCAACCAGACCCTCACCTCCCTGCTGGAGGGCATCTCCCAGCGGACCGTGCGGGCCCGGGTCTGGCGCGGCATGGTCGACGACGCCGTCGCCGACAGCACCGTCGCCGAGCACCAGGCGATCTACGACGCGCTCGCCACCGGCGACTCCGCGCTCGCCCACGCCGCGGCGCTCATGCACATCAGCAGTACCGAGAAGTGGTTCCGGGACCACCTCGCCGGCTCCGAGGACGAGACATGAGACTCCTGCGCATCGGACCCCCCGGCGCCGAGCGCCCCGCGATGATCGCGGCGGACGGCGAGGTCTACGACCTCAGGGCCCTGACCGCCGACATCGACGGCGGCTTCCTGGCCGGCGACGGTATATCCCGCGCACATGCCGCGCAGGAGCGCGGAGAGCTCCCGGCGCTGGACATCACCGGACAGCGCATCGGCGCTCCGGTGGCCCGCCCCGGGAAGGTCGTGTGCATCGGTCTGAACTACCGCGACCACGCCGCCGAGACCGCGACCCCGCCACCGGCCGAACCGGTGGTGTTCATGAAGGCCGCCAACACCGTCGTCGGACCCGACGACGAGGTCCTCGTCCCGCGCGGGAGCGTCAAGACCGACTACGAGATCGAACTCGCCGTCGTCATCGGCCAGACCGCCCGCTACCTGGACACCCTCGCCGACGCCCACTCCGTCATCGCCGGATACACCGTCGCCGACGACGTCTCCGAGCGGGAGTTCCAGCACGAGCGCGGCGGCCAGTGGGACAAGGGCAAGTCTTGTGAGACCTTCAACCCGCTGGGTCCGTGGCTGGTCACGCCGGAGGAGGTGGGCGACCCGCAGAACCTGGCGATGCGGCTGTGGGTCAACGGCGAGCTCCGGCAGGACGGCCGCACCAAGGACATGATCTTCAGCGTGTTCCACGTCGTGTGGTACCTGAGCCAGTTCATGGTGCTGGAGCCCGGCGACGTCATCAACACCGGCACTCCCGCCGGGGTCGCCTTCGGCGCCAACGACTTCCCGTACCTGAGCCCCGGCGACGTCGTCGAAGCCGAGATCGAAGCCCTGGGGCGCCAGCGGCATATCGTCGGGCGCGCCTGATGCCCCGCATCGACGCGCACCACCACCTGTGGAAGCTGGCCGACCGGCCGCAGGCCTGGCTCGACGGACCCGGCACGGCCGCCATCCGCCGCGACTTCACCCTCGCCGACCTGCGCGCCGAGACCACCGCGGCCAAGATCGACCACACGATCCTGATCCAGGTCCTGCCCGACCTGGACGAGACCTGGGACTTCCTGGCGCTCGCCGCCGGCTCCGACCTCGTCGCCGGGGTGGTCGGCTGGGCGGATCTGACCGCGCCGGTGATCCCCGACGTCCTGGCGGCGCTGCGCGGCGTGCGCGGCGGCGACAAGCTCCTCGGCGTCCGGCACCTCGTCCAGGGCGAGCCGGATCCGGCGTGGCTGAACCGTCCCGACGTCCGGCGCGGACTGAAGGCGCTCGCCGAGGCCGACCTGGTCTACGACCTGCTGACCGTGCCGCATCAGCTCCCTGCCGCGATCGACACCGTGCGCGCCCTGCCGGAGCTGACGTTCGTGCTGGACCACCTGTCCAAACCGCCGATCGCCTCGGGGGACACCGAGCCGTGGGCCTCGCGGATCCGGGAGCTGGCCGCCGAGCCGAACGTCTTCTGCAAGCTGTCCGGCATGGTCACCGAAGCCGACCGCGATACCTGGCGCATCGACGATCTGCGTCCGTACGCCGACACCGTGCTCGAGGCCTTCGGCCCGTCCCGGGTGATGTTCGGCTCCGACTGGCCGGTCTGCCTGCTCGCCGCGACCTATGACGAAGCCTGTCATGTCGCCGAGTCGCTGACCGCGCACCTCGGCTCCGAAGAACGGGCCGACGTCTTCGGCGGCACCGCCGTCCGCGCCTACGGGCTGGCGGCGGAGCCGGAATGAGAATCCGGCTCGCCTACGGCGAATCCGGCCTCGACATCGAGGTGGACCCCGCCGTCACCACGGTCGTCGAGCCCGTCCACCACGAGGTGGCCGCCGACCAGGCAGCCGTCCTGCGGGCCGCGCTGCGCGATCCGGTCGCCGGACCGCCGCTGCGCGAGCGCGTGCGCCCCGGCCAGACCGTCGCCATCTCAGCCTGCGACGGCACCCGGCCGCAGCCCCGGCATCTGATGATCCCGGCGATCCTCGCCGAACTGGACGGCGTGGTCCGCCTGGACGACATCGTGATCCTGGTCGCCACCGGCACCCACCGCGGCAACAGCGACGCCGAACTGCGGCGCATGTTCGGCGGCGAGGTCGTGGACAGCGTGCGCATCGTCAACCACGACGCCCGCGATCGGCGGCGACTCGCCTGGATGGGTACCTTCGGCGCCGGGGTCCCGGTGTGGCTGAACCGGGAATGGACCGAGGCCGACGTCCGGATCACCACCGGCTTCGTCGAGCCGCACTTCTTCGCCGGGTTCTCCGGCGGGCCCAAGCTGGTCGCCCCGGGACTGGCCGCGCTGGAGACGGTCCTGGTCCTGCACGACGCCTCCCGCATCGGCGACCCCCGCGCCACCTGGGGCGTCATCCACGGCAACCCCGTCCACGACGACGTGCGCGCCATCGCCGAGGCCACCGGCGTGACCTTCGCCTTCGACGTGGTCCTCAACCGCGGGCAGGAGGTCGTCGCGGCGTTCGGCGGCGATCTGCTCCCGATGCACGCCGCCGCCACCGCACTCGCGCGCCGGATCGCGATGCGCGAGGTCGGGGCGCCGTTCGACGTCGTGGTCACCACCAACTCCGGCTTCCCGCTTGATCAGAACCTCTACCAGGCGGTGAAGGGCATGTCCGCGGCCTACCAGGTCCTCAAGCCGGGCGGCGTGATCGTCTGCGCCGCCGAGTGCCGCGACGGCTTCCCGGACCACGGTTCCTACCGCGAGGTCCTGGCCTCGGCGGCGTCGCCGCGCGCGCTGCTCGAGGCCATCAGCGCCCGGACCGAGACCGTGCCCGACCAGTGGCAGGTGCAGATCCAAGCGCGGATCCAGGCGGCGAGCCGCGTCGTGATGCACACGTCCCACCTCAGCGACGCCGATCTTGCCGCAGCGCATCTGGAACAGACCGCTGACATCTCCGCCACCGTCGCCGAGGCGCTCGCCGCCGCGGGACCGGCGGCGCGGCTGTGCGTGCTGCCGGAGGGTCCGCAGACCATTCCCTATCTCGCCGGCAGGGCTCTGTGACCGACCCGGAGCCCCGGATCCTCGATCTCGGCTTCGCCCGGCTCGATCTCGGCCGCGAGCACCGCCAAGGGCTGCCGGAGGTCGTCTACGGACCGGGCAAGACCGCGGAGCAGATCGCCGCCATCGTGACGGCGCTGATGGCGAACAACACCGGTCCGGTGCTGGCCACCCGCGTCGCGCCGGACGTCGCCGAAGCCGTCCTGGCCCAGGTGGCCGGCGGGCACTATCAGCCAGAATCAAGGCTGCTCTGCTGGCGGCCGGCGAGCGGGCGAGACTTCGGCGTCGCGGTGGTCGCCGCCGGGACGTCCGACCGTCCCGTCGCCGCGGAGGCGGCCGCGGTCGCCGCCGCGATCGGGCTGCGGGTGAGCGCCGTCCACGACGTCGGCGTCGCCGGACTCGACCGGATCCTGCAGGTCCGTGACCAGCTCAGCGCTCAGGACGCCGTGATCGTCGTCGCCGGCATGGAGGGCGCGCTGGCCAGCGTGGTCGGCGGCCTGGTGCACTGCCCGGTGATCGCGGTCCCGACCTCCACCGGCTACGGCGCGGCCCTGGAAGGGGTCACCGCGCTGCTGGCGATGCTCACCTCCTGCGCGGCCGGGATCACCGTGGTCAACATCGACTCCGGATTCGGCGCCGCCATGGCCGCCCACCGGCTCGCCCGCGTACTCGAGGACCGCCGGTGATCTGCTGGATCAACCCCTTCACCGGCCTGGCCGGGGACATGCTGCTCGCCGCCCTCCTGGACGCCGGCGCCCCGCTGGAGCAGGTTCGGACCGCCGTCGCGGCCACCGGCCTGACCGGCTGGGAGCTGACCGCCGAGCGCGTCAGCGACCACGGTCTGACCGGTACCCGCGTCCGCGTCCGCGTCACCGACCACGCCGCCGAACGCCGGGCCGCCGAGCTCATCGCGCTGGCCTCGGCGGCCACGCCGCCACCGGTGGCGGCGCGCGCCGTCGCCGCGCTGCGGGCGATCGCAGAGGTCGAAGCACGCATCCACGGCGCCGATCCGGCCGCCGTCCATCTGCACGAGCTGGGCGGCCACGACACCGTCGTGGACATCGTCGGCGTCGCGGCCGCGATGCACGCGCTCGGGGTCGACGACGTGGTGTGTGCGCCGCTCCCGCTGGGCACGGGGCGGGTCAGGAGCGCGCACGGCTTGATCCCGGCTCCGGCTCCGGCGACGCTCGCACTGCTCGCCGGTGCCGTGGTCGTGGGGACCGACCTGCCCGGGGAGACTGTGACGCCGACCGGCGCGGCACTGCTGCGCGCGCTGAACGCACGCTTCGACCCGGTTCCGGCGATGACGGTGCGCGCCACCGGCTACGGCTTCGGGACCCGCCGTCTGCCCGACCGTCCCAACGTCGTCGCCGTGACCTTCGGCGAGCGGCAGCGGGGCGGAGGCGGTGGCGACGGTGAGACCGTGACCGTTTTGGAGACCAATCTGGATGACGTGACCGGCGAGGTCCTCGGCCACGTCATCGCCCGCTCGCTGGAAGCCGGGGCGCTCGACGCGTGGGCGACCCCCGCGGTGATGAAGAAGGGGCGCCCCGGGCACGTCCTGCACCTCTTGGTCGAGCAGCAGGACTGCGACGCCCTCCAGGAGCTGCTGTTCGCCGAGACCGGCACCCTCGGGGTCCGCCGCGCCACCGTGGATCGCACGGTCCTGCCACGGCACTTCGAGACAGTCCACGTCGACGGCGTCCCGGTCAGCGTGAAGCACGGCCCGTACGGCGCCAAACCCGAGCACGACGACCTCGTCGCCGCCGCCGGCCGGCTCGGGCTCCCGCTGCGTGCCGTCGCCGAACGGGCGATGCGTCTTTCCTCAGGGAGCACCCCATGAACGCCGCGGACAGACTGCTCGACATCATCGGCGGTTATGGCCGCCTCGCGGTCGCCTACTCCGGCGGCGCCGACTCAGCCCTCGTCCTCGCCGCCGCAGCCAGGGCGCTCGGACCCGGCGACGTCCTGGCGGTCACCGCGGTCTCCGAGAGCCTTGCCGCCGGCGAACTCGCCCCGGCTCAGGCGTTCGCACACTCGCTAGGCGTGCAGCACCTGACGCCCCGCACCCACGAACTGCGCCGCGCCGACTACCGCGCCAACGGCCCGGACCGCTGCTACTTCTGCAAATCCGAGGTGCTGGACACCATCGTCGCCCTCGCCGCCGAGCACGGCCTCGACCAGGTCGCCACCGGCACCAACGCCGACGACGCCGTCGATCCGTTCCGTCCGGGGATCGCCGCCGGCCGCGAACGCGGCATCCGTACTCCGCTGCTGGACGCCGAACTGAGCAAAGCAGAGGTCCGCGAGATCAGCCGGACGTGGTCGCTGCCCACCTGGGACAAGCCCGCGACGCCGTGCCTGGCCAGCCGCATCCGCCACGGCGTCGAAGTCACGCCGTACCGCCTGGCGCGCGTGGACCGCGCCGAGACCGCGGTGCGCGCGGTGCTGGAGGCAGCGCGGATTCCGGTCACGGACCTGCGCGTGCGCGACCTGGGCACGGCGGCGCGCGTCGAGGTGCCCGCCGCCGACGTCCAGGCCGTCGCGGCGCTGCCCGGAATCCGAGGGGCGGTCGAGGCGGCGGGGTTCCTCGCCGGGGACGTCGAGGTCAGCGCCTTCCGCTCGGGACGGCTCCATCTGTAGTCGAAGCGCAGTCGAAGCGCTTCGAGCGATATTCGCGAACATTGCGCGGCCGTTCGATGACGGATTCTTTACCAGCTGCCCCTTTCTGCGTGTCTTGACGCGGCGATGTAACGGGTTGATTATTCGAAGCGCTTCGACTTTCGTCGCTCGCACCCCACCTGAACTGGAGGCTCCCCATGGCAAGACTCCTCCCACCGTTCAAGCGCCGGAGCATTCTCGCGCTCACCGCGGTCCCCGCCGCTGCGGCCGCCGTCGCCCTGGCCGCGGGGCCGGCGCAGGCCGCCACCTGGTCGTCCACGGACAAATACGGATCCTGGAACAACAACGGCTACACGCTCTACAACGACGTCTGGGGCGGCGGCGCCGGACCGCAGACGATCTGGGCCAACTCCGCGAGCAACTGGGGAGTGTGGTCGAACCAGCCCAACACCGGCGGCATCAAGTCCTACCCCAACGTCACCAAGTGGGTCGGCACCCCGATCAACTCGCTGCACTCGGTCACGTCCGGCTACTCGGTCTCCGTGCCCTCCTCCGGAGCCTTCGAGAGCGCATACGACATCTGGGACTCCTCCAACGCCGACGAGATCATGGTCTGGCTGAACAAGACCGGCCCGATCGGCCCGATCGGCTCCTACGTCACCAACGTCTCCGTCGGCGGCTACAACTTCAACGTCTACAAGGGCTGGAACGGCTCCAACAACGTCTACTCGTTCCTCAACACCGGCTACGCCACCTCAGGAACGGTCGACATCCTCGCCGTCCTGAAGTGGCTGGAGAACACCGAGCACTGGATCGGCAACGTCACCCTCGGCAACGTCCAGTTCGGCTGGGAGATCACCTCTTCCAGCGGCGGCATGAACTTCCAGGTGAACAACTACTGGGTGTCGGCCTCCTGATGAACCGCGACGAGGAGCCGATCACCCGTTCCGACGAACGGGCGATCGGCTCTGGATCGTGAGGCTGTTCGCAGTGCTCAGCTGAGCGTCCACTGCTGGTTGGACTGGCCGTTGCAGGCCCACAGCTCCACCGGTGTCCCGTTGGCGGTGGCGGCGCCGGTGACGTCCATGCACAGGCCGGACTGGGCGCCGGTGATGGTGCCATTGCTGTTGACGAGCCACTGTTGGTTCGGCTGGCCGTTGCAGGACCAGATGATCACCTTGGTGCCGTTGGTGGTTCCCTTGTTGTTGGCGTCCAGGCACATCTGGGTGCCGCCGGAGTAGACCGTCAGCTGGTTCGAGCCGTTGTGGGTGAAGGTCTGGTTCGCGGCGCCGGAGCAGGCGTTGATGTCCAGCTGCGTGCCGCCGGTGGTCGAACTGTTCGGGACGTCCAGGCACTTGCCGGCGCCGACGGCGTGCACCTCGCCGGGGCTCGAGCCGCCACCGCCGCCGCTGGTGCCGCCGGCGACGCGGAACATGACCGTGCCGTGGCCGGGGACCGAGGCGCTGATCGCGCCTGTGGTCGTCGACGTCGCGCCGCTCCACAGATCGGTCAGCGTGTAGCCGCTCGCGCCGGTTTTGCCGATGGCGGCGACGGTGGTGTTGATGGTGGCGGTGCCGCTGTTCTCATTGAACAGCGCGACCGAGACGTCGCCGTTGGCCAGCGGCTTGGCCAGTACGTCCAGACCGCCGGAGGAGGACACTTCGGTGCCCTGCTTGCCCAGGGAGTCCTGGTCGACCGCGATCACCCGGGAGTTGGTGAGGGTGGCCAGGGTCGTGGAACTGGCGTTGGCCAGGTTGGTCCCGGAGATCAGCGGGGCGGCCATCTCGGCCCACAGGCTGAACTCGCTACGGTCCTCGGTGGCCGACATGCCGTTGCCGACCTCCAGCATGTCCGGGTCGTTCCAGGCGCCGGGACCGGCGTGGGAGGCCAGGCCCACGTTGCTGTGGAAGATCGAGAGCATGCTGCCGAAGCTGGCGTTGATGTCCCCGGTGGTGCGCCAGCTGTTGCCGACGCCGGAGCCCCAGTTCCACACGCTGTCCAGACCCCAGCTGCACAGGCTGAACAGGATCGGGCGGCCGGTTTTGGCCAGTGCGTCGCGCATCGTGGTGTAGCGGCTCTGCGCGCTGGGTCCGCCGTCGCCGGATTGATGGACCCCGTCGGCGTAGCAGTTGTCGTACTTGAGGTAGTCCACGCCCCAGGCGGCGAAGGAGTTTGCGTCGGTCTGCTCATGGCCCAGGCTGCCGGGATAGCCGGCGCACGTCATGGTGCCGGCGTCCTCGTAGATGCCCAGCTTCAGACCGAGGGAGTGGACGTAGGCGGCGGTGCCGGAGATCCCGTCGGGGAACTTCGCCGGGTCGGGCACCAGCTGCCCGGAGGAGTCGCGGTTGTGGGTGAGCCAGCAGTCGTCGATGTTGACGTACTGGTACCCGGCGGCCTGCATACCGTCGTTGTGCATAGCCAGCGCCGTGGACTTGATTAACGACTCCGACACGTTGCAGCCGTAGGCGTTCCAGTCGTTGAACCCCATCTGCGGGGTCAGCGCGAGTTGGTTGTTCAGCGCGTGGGCGGGCTGCGCCGCGCCGAGGGCGAGCAGGGGTGCGGCGACCAGCGACACGGCGGCGGCCACGGTCGCCCGCCATATGCGGCGCAGGTGTGTTCGGCGGTTGTTTCGGTCCATGAAGCGCCTCCGGTGGTGGGAGTGTGCGGATCCGGGTGTCCGCTCGGCGTCGCTGAAGGTCGAAAGCGGGGTCAGGACGCCGTGGCGGGATCCTGCCGGTGATCGCCGCCGGCGCGACGGCGTTGCGCGCGAATGTTAGCGCTAACAATCCCTCACACCGAGGTAGACGGTGCATCACTCGGTGCGCTGTGTCAAGGTTCAGATGATGGGTCCAGACCAGGACACTGACAGCCGGGCGCGAGTCCGCCTCGGCCTTGGAACTTTCACTCGTGTCTTGACACCGATATCGGTCAAGGGTTACCTGATCGGCACACAGCTTCGTTCGCCACAAAACTGCCGGGTGGACTCGCGATGCTGCGTCCGCCGACGGCTGAGGCCGTCGGCCGTTCCCGGCTGTCATCCTCGTGGGCTGACAAGGAGACCACGTATGCGACGAAGCTTGAATCCATTCCCGAAATCCCGTTCCGAAGACGTTCGGCGGCAGCGCGCCCGACCCGGACGGCGTCCGCGATCCGGCGGGGTCGCCCTGGCCGTCCTCGCACTGATCACCGCGTTGTTCGGCGCGGCGACCCTGTCCCCGGCGTCGGCGTCGGCGTCGGCGTCCGCATCGGCGCCGGCGGCGTCCCGGGTCCAGGCCGCCGCCTCGGGGAACACCTACCAGCGCGGTCCGGATCCGACCCTGTCCAGCGTGGCGGCCTCCACCGGGCCGTTCGCGACCGCGCAGGTCTCCGTGCCCGCGGGCTACGGCTTCAAGGGCGGGATGATCTACTACCCGACCGACACCAGCCTGGGGACCTGGGGCGCGGTCGCCATCGTGCCCGGCTACACCGCGCTGTTCGCGAACGAGGAAGCCTGGATGGGGCCCTGGCTGGCCTCCTTCGGGTTCGTGGTGATCGGCGTGGAGACCAACAGCACCACCGACTACGACACGCAGCGCGGGACAGAGCTGCTGGCGGCGCTGAACTATCTCACCACGCAGAGCCCGGTGCGCGACCGGGTGGATCCGACCCGGCTGGGCGTGATCGGGCACTCGATGGGCGGCGGCGGAGTCGTCTACGCCACCGAGCACCAGCCCTCGCTCAAGGGCGCCGTGGCGCTGGCGCCGTTCTCCCCGTCGCAGAGCATGGCCACGGACACCGTGCCCACCATGGTCATGGGCGGCCAGAACGACACCGTGGTCACACCGTCCTACCTCGCCGGCCTGTATGCGACGCTGCCCGCCTCGACGCAGAGCGACTTCATCCAGATCGCCGGAGCCGATCACATCTACTACACCCACCCCAACCCGGTGGAGATGAGGATCCTGATTCCCTGGCTCAAGACGTTCCTGGACGAGGACACCCGCTACACCCAGTTCCTGTGCCCGACCCTCGCCGACCCGAGCGGGGTGTCGATGTACCAGAGCAAGTGCCCGTATGTGCCCGGTGGCGGCTCTACTCCTCCTCCGCCGGCCGGTGGTGCGCTGCACGCTGTCGGTGCAGGTAAGTGTGTGGATGTGCCGAACTCGACCACCACCAGTGGGACGCAGGTGCAGATCTACTCCTGCAATGGCCAGGCCAACCAGGCCTTCACCCACAACTCCGCCGGTGAGCTAGCCGTCACCGACGCCGGAGTCACCGACTGCCTGGACGCCAACGGCAAGGGAACCACCAACGGCACCAAGGTCATCATCTATCCCTGCAACGGCCAGCCCAACCAGCAATGGACGATCAACTCCAACGGCACCATCACCGGAGTGCAGTCAGGACTCTGCCTCGACGTCACCGGCGCATCCACCGCCAACGGCGCCCTAGTGGAGCTGTGGACCTGCAACGGCGGCAGCAACCAGAAATGGACTCTGAGCTGAAACGTCAGGTTTCCCAGCCTTCTGCTCGAATCGGTTCGATGCAGCGTATGACCCCTGCACGACAACCTGAGAGGAACATCATCGTGTCAAGAATCGGCCGGATCCTCGGCCGCCTGCGCGTCTCCACGGCCGCGCTGGCAGGTATCGCGCTGGTCGCGGGCGGCGTGACAGCCGTCGTCGCCGCACCGGCGCACGCCGCCACCTCGATCACCATCAACGGCGCGTCCGGCGGCCGCACCTTCGACGGCGTCGGGGCGATCAGCGGGGGAGGAGGCAACAGCAGACTGCTGATCGACTACCCGGAGCCGGAACGCAGCCAGGCGCTGGACTACATGTTCAAGCCGGATTACGGCGCGGCGGCGCAGATGCTCAAGATCGAGATCGGCGGCGACACCAACTCCACCTCGGGCGCCGAGCCCAGCATCGAGCACAGCCGCGGTGTCGTGAACTGCAATGTCGGCTACGAGTTCTGGCTCGCCGAGCAGGCCAAGGCCCGGAACCCCAACATCAAGCTGTACGGGCTGGCCTGGGGTGCGCCCGGCTGGATCGGCAACGGGAACTTCTGGTCCACCGACATGGTGAACTACCTGGTCTCCTGGCTCGGCTGCGCGAAGTCGCACGGCCTGAGCATCGACTACCTCGGCGGCTGGAACGAGCGGGGTTACAACGTCTCCTGGTACGAGCAGCTGCGCAGCGCGCTCAACGCCAACGGCTACTCCGGCGTCGAGATCGTCGGCGCGGACTCGGACTGGACGATCGCGAACGACGTCGACTCCAATCCGACCTTCGCCTCCGCGGTCGGTGTGCTCGGTGCGCACTATCCGTGCGGCTATCGCTCGGCGCAGTCCAGCTGCACGGTACCGTCGGCGGCGAGTTCGTCCGGCAAGCAGTTGTGGGCCAGCGAGAACGGCTCCGACGACTACAACGGCGGCGCGCAGGCGATGGCGCGCGGCATCAACCGCGGCTACATCGACGGACGCATGACCGCGTACCTCAACTGGCCGATCGTCGCCGCGATCACCCCGAACCTGCCGTATCCCACGATGGGTGTGGAGGCGGCGCCGCAGCCGTGGTCCGGCTACTACTCGGTCGGCAAGAACGCGTGGGTGATGGCGCAGACCACGCAGTTCACCGAACCCGGCTGGAAGTATCTGGATTCCTCCAGCGGCTACATAGGCGGCAATCGCAACAGCGGCAGCTATGTGACGCTCAAGTCGCCGAACAACAGCGACTACTCCACCATCATCGAGACGGTGGACGCCGGCAGCGCCCAGACGCTGAACTTCAACGTCACCGGAGGGCTGTCCACCGGGCAGGTGCACGTGTGGGCGACCAACGTCAACTCCAACAACTCCGCTGACTACTTCGTGCACACCACGGACGTCACCCCGTCCGGCGGAAACTTCAGCCTGACCGTCCAGCCCGGCTACGTCTATTCCGTGACGACGACGACCGGGCAGGGCAAGGGCACCGCCGCCGGTCCCAGCCGGGCCACCATGGCCCTGCCGTACAGCGACACCTTCGACAGCGACGCCACCGGTACCGAAGCCAAGTACCTGATGGACTGGCAGGGTTCGTTCGAGGTCGCTGCCTGCGGCGGCGGTCGCACTGGCCAGTGTGTGCGGCAGATGAGCCCGCAGACGCCGATCACCTGGGACACCCTGTCTGACCCGCACGCCCTGCTCGGCGACGTGAGCTGGAGCAACTACACGGTCAGCTCCGATGTACTTTTGGAGAAGTCCGGCTACGCGGAGCTGATGGGCCGGGCCAACACCCAGTCGTACGGCGGCGCCGGCGGGCTGAACGCCTACCACCTGCGCGTCAGCGACACCGGAGCGTGGTCGATCCTGAGCACGAACACCGGCGCCACGGTCAGCACTCTGGCCAGCGGCACCGTCGCGGCGCTGGGCACCGGCCGCTGGCACAGCCTGGCGCTGAGCTTCTCCGGCAGCACCATCACGGCGACCATCGACGGCACCAAGGTCGGCACCGCGAACAGCAGCACCTGGGGCGCCGGCCAGATCGGCTACGCCACCAGCCAGGGCGAGACCGCGCAGTTCGACAACCTGTCGATCACCCCGGGCTCCGGCGGAACCGGCGGCGGCAGCGGGGAGATCATCGGCAGCGGCTCCGGCCGCTGCGTCGACGTCCCCAACGCCTCGCAGACCCAGGGCACGCAGGTCGAGCTGTGGGACTGCAACGGCGGCACGAACCAGCAGTGGACCGCCACCGCGGCGAACGAACTGCGGGTCTACGGCAGCGACTGCCTGGAAGCCGCCGGCCAGGGCACCGCCACCGGCACCAAGGTCGACATCTGGCCCTGCACCGGCGCCACCAACCAGAAGTGGACCCTCAACGCCGACGGCACCATCACCGGCACCCAGTCCACCCTGTGCCTCGACGCCACCGGAGCCGGCACCGCCAACGGCACCCTGCTCGAACTGTGGACCTGCAACGGCGGCAGCAACCAGAGATGGACGCACAGCTGACGCCCCCCGCACTCGGCGGCACCGGCCCAGCCGGCCACCGCCGGGGCGGATGCCGCCAGACCTGAGGAGTCGGCAGGTCGAGCAAGGCATCCGCGCTCCGGTTGTGCTCGCCGCGGTGGGGACCGCGGCGAGCACAACCGGCGGGAACGCGCCCGCTTTTACGGCACTCCTGACTGATGTCGGGGTGGGTGTGGGGTGGGTGGTGTGGGGCGGCTGGGTGCGGTTGGTTGGTGGGTTTTTAGAAGCTTCTTTACGGCTTTGCGCGGGTGTTGATGGCCTCGCAGGGGCGCAGTTCGGTGGAGCGTGTCCGGGTGGCGTCGGCGGCCGGCGGTTGTTCGTGTTCACGACCGCGCGCCGGTCCGAGTCACTGCGCACGCGTTGGTCTGGCGGGTGTCTGCCGCGTTTGGTGGGTACCTGAAGTCAGAGTCAGAAGCAGGGCCTCCGGCGGCGACTGCGCTGCGCCTGCGCGGCGAGCGGCCTCGCTCCGGGGAGGGGGCGGTCGCGCTGTCTGCTGCCGGACGCTGCTTGTCATCGCCTTAGTCCCGGATTCCCCGTATGGTGTGGAGGATCCACCGAAGCAGGTGGCAGGCTGCTGCTTTGCCAAGTCGCCGCTGTCTTCAGGAAAAGCATTGGCTTTGTTGGGCGCCGCGTGACAGGACTGGCGGTCTGCGCGAGGTGAGGGTTGCGCGATAGGCGGGGAAACCCTTCCCACAAGGGTGTTGTCCCGGATCCCTCGTCGCTGTCGGCGGGCTCTGCCAATCATTGTGGACTGGCGGTGTCAAGTCGAACGAAACAGCACCACAGCAAATGCGATCCGACTTGACTCCGCCAGGCCGCAATGATTCCGTCTACGGCGACGACAGCGGCGAGGGATCCGGGACAAAGGCGACCAACATTCGAACCGCCGCCGCCTCGCCCGACCGGCCCGACCCCCCGTTGCAGAGTGCCCCCGCCGGAGGCGCCTGCCCTTGACGTTGACTTCAGGTGCCCCTCAAACGCGGCCGCGACCCGCCAGCCCCAACGCGTGCGCAGTGACCCCGACCAGCGCGCGGTCGTGAACACGAACAGCCGCCGGCCGCCAACGCTACTCAGACACGCTCCACCGAACTGCGCCCCCTGCGAGGCCATCAAACTATGCTCGAAGACGTAAAAAGCTTCTAAAAACCCACAAACAAACCGCACTTGCCCACGCCCCGCCACCCACGCATAAGTCATGAGCGCCGCCTTTACTCAGCCGGGCGGATGTAGCCAGGTCTGAGGAGTTGGGGCAAGGAAAACATCTGCGTTTCAGCGACTATGGCGAGCGCAGCGGGCTGGAACTGCGCGCCCGCCTTTACTCAGTCGGGGCAGATGTCGCCAGATCTGAAAAGTCGGCGGGTCGAGGAAAGTATCTGCGTTCCGGGAACATGGCGCGCACAGCCGGCTAGATCTGCGCGCCTGTCTTCACTCACTGCCGGCGTCGTCTGTCATCGGGGTCGGATTCGGCTCCGGGGCGGTGAGGATGGTTTTCAGCACTGCCAGCAGGTGAGTGCGCAGCCAGCTGTGGGCGGGGTCGGTGTCGTAGCGGTGGTGCCAGGCGACGATGACCGGGACGGCGGGGAGGGTGAACGGGAGTGGTCGGGCGCGTAGTCCCAGGTTGGTCCATGCCGGGCGGCAGACCTGTTCGGCGACGGTGGTGATCAGGGTGGTGCGTGCCGTCAGTTCCAGTGCTGTGCTGGTGGTGGGTAGTGCGGCGCGGACGCGGCGGTGGAGGCCGAGGTCGGCTAGGGCCTCGTCGATCGGGCCGGTGAGGCGTCCGCGGCGGGAGATGGTGAGGTGGTCTGCCTCGGCGAAGCGCTGCGGGGTCAGGGGTCCTGTGGCCAGGGGGTGGTCGGGGCGCATCACTGCCACCATGCGGTCGGTGCCGATGGTGTGGGCGGCGATCTCTGGGCGCTGAGGTGCCGCTGCTCCGACTTCGAGGTCGGTCTGGCCGCGGGCGAGGTCGGCGGCGTCGGCGGAGGGTTCGGCGAGGAAGCGGATCGAGACGTTCGGGGCGGTTTCGGCGACAGCCTCGATCAGGGCTGGCGCCAGGGCCGCGACGAGGGCGTCGTGGCAGCGCAGGGTGAAGCCGCGTTCGAGGTTCGGCAGGTCGAGTTCGGTGACGGGGGTCAGCAGCGCGGTGGCGCGGGCGACCAGGTCTCTGGTCTCCTCGCGCAGGGCCAGCGCGTGCGGAGTCGGGGTCATGGCGCGGCCGGTGCGCACGAGGATGTCGTCGCCGGTGGCCTTGCGGATGCGCGCCAGGGTGCGGCTCATGGCGGGCGGGGACAGGTGCAGCCGGTCGGCGGCCGCGGCGACGCTGTTCTCCGCTAGCAGGGCGTCCAGGGCTGTCAGCAGATTCAGATCCACATGCGTCAGGGTAACTCTTGGCCTTACGACAGTGCACTGGCAATCATGTGACGCGGCTCGTAGCGTGAGGGGTGTCAGGGCTCGAGCAGAGCCCGACACACACCGAAACCCCATGTGAAGGGCTGTGCCATGACTGTTGCTTTGCTCGCCGCCGTGGTCGAGATCGCCGCCGAGGCGGGCCGGGCCCTGGAGGCCAGGTACTCCACCGCCACCCGCCCCGCCGGGCGCCAGGACATGTTCCGCATCGGCACCGCGGACGGACAGGTCTCGCTCGACATCCTGCGTCCCGCCCTGACCGCGCTGCGCCCTGAGGCGCGCTGGCTCACCGACGAGTACGAGACCACCGCGCTGCCGCCCGGCGAGTGGTGGGTGGTGGACGAGGTCGAGGGCAACGTCAACCACGTGCACGGGCTGCCGGAGTGGGCGGTGACCGTCGCGCTGGTCCGCGACGGGCAGACGGTGCTGGCGGTGGTGCGCCAGCCGGTCGGCGACCTGACGTACACCGCCCTGCGCGGCGGCGGCGCCCACCTGAACGGCGCGCCGCTCACGGTCTCGGCGAAGACCGACCTGGACGCCGCGATCGTGGTCACCGGACAGGCCGAAGCCGACCAGGACGGCACCTACCGGCGCATCGGAGAATCGATCACGGCCATGCTCCAGCGCGCCCTGCTGGTCCGCGCCACCGTCCCCTCGACCTTCCCGATGCTGCTGGTGGCCGCCGGCCACAACGACGTGTTCTGGCAGTACGAGCCGGTGCTCCCCGGCGTCGCGGCCGGCGCCCTGCTGATCACCGAGGCCGGGGGCGTGGTGACCCGCATCGACGGCACGCCGTGGAGCCCGGGCGCGGACACCGTCGTGGCCACCGCGCCGGCGCTGCACGCCGCGACCGTCGAGGTGTTGGCGACAGTGGCCTGATCTGATCCAAGGTCGCCGGCCACCGGCTCACCGCTGAGAAGCACCGGCTCACCGCTGAGAAGCGCCGAGAACCAAACCGAGAACCCCCCGATCCGAAAGGTCCACCATGAACGTGACCATCCTCGCCGCCTCCGGCGCGGTCGGGCTCGCCCTGACCCGCCAGGCGCTCGAGCGCGGGCACACCGTCACCGCGATCGCCCGCACCCCGGCCCGCATCACCGTGCCGGACTCCCCGCTCCTGACCCGAGTCGCCGCTGATGTCCGCGATCCCGACAGCATCGCGCGGGCGCTACGTGGCAGCGAGCTCGTCCTGTCCGGCCTGGGCGTGGCCAAGGGCGACAAACCCGGCGCGCTCACCGCCGGAGCCCGCGCCGTCGTCGCCGCGCACCCCGGCCGCGTCATCTGGCTCGGCGCCTACGGCACGGGCCCGTCCGCCCAGGCCGCCGGCTTGGCCACCCGCACCCTGCTCAAGGCGATGGGCGCCGAACTGGCCGACAAGGTCGCCGCCGACGCCGCCGTGCTGGAAGCCGGGGGCACCGTGTTCCACTCCGGACCGTTCGCCGATCGCCCGCCGAGCGCGGTACGGCGGACCGTCGGACTCGACCAGGCTCCGAAGCGGTTCTTTCCCGCCCGCGTCAGCCGCGAGACGGTCGCCGCCGCCATGCTCGACGAGGCGCAGACCCCGTACTTCCCGGGACGCGTCGCGATCCCCCTCGAACGGTGACCTGACTCTAAGAGTACGAAACTTCCGAGAGTCAGATCATTGCGAGTAACGCTTCTGCCCAGGTCCAGCGCGCCACTGACCTGCACCGCTGCCCGATGTGCTTGACACATATTGCCGCCGTGACTATGTCTAACATCTGAAACATCCGCGCCGACTGTGCGCACTTCAGAACCCTTATCCGCCCACCGAGAGGCTTGACACAGATGCCACGAGCATTACGGCGCGTCGGCACTGCCGGCGCGCTGGCCGGCATACTCGGACTGGCTCTGCTGGTGATGCCGGCACCGCCGGCCTCGGCCGCCAACGAGACGGTCCACAAGTGGCTGACGACATCAGATCTGAGCCAACACCTGACGCAACAGACTGATCTCGGCTTCTCCGCGTCGTCCGGTTCGGGGACCATCAGCGTCGACAACACGCAGAAGTTCCAGAGCATCGTGGGCTTCGGCGCCGCGATGACGGACAGCTCGGCATGGCTGCTCTCCGACAAGCTGAGCAGCACGGCTCACACGAACCTGATGAACGCGTTGTTCAGCCCGAGCCAGGGCATCGGGATGAGCTGGGTGCGGGTTCCGATGGGCTCCTCGGACTTCTCCGCCACGGCACAGCCGTACTCCTACGACGACAACCTGTCGGCGTCCACGGGCACCACGGTCGGCGTCGGTTCCGGACGCTGCCTGGACGACACCGGCAACACGGCGAACGGCACGCAGATCTACATCTGGGACTGCACCAGCGGCAACGCCAACCAGCAGTTCGCCTACACCAGCGCCTCGGAACTGCAGGTCGCCGGCAAGTGCCTGGACGCCAACGGCAAGGGCACCGCCAACGGCACCAAGGTGATCCTGTGGACGTGCAACGGCCAGGCGAACCAGCAGTGGAAACTGAACACCAACGGCTCGATCACCGGCGTGCAGTCCGGACTGTGCCTGGACGTCTCCGGCGCGGCCACGGCCAACGGCTCGCTGATGCAGCTGTGGGCCTGCAACGGCGCGACGAACCAGCGATGGACCCGGCCCGACCCGGCGCTCGCGAACTTCTCGATCGCGCACGACCTGCAGTACATCGTCCCGGACCTGAAGGAAGCGCTCGCGCTCAACCCGGGCCTGAAGCTCATGGCGAACCCGTGGAGCCCGCCGGGGTGGATGAAGACGAACGGCCAGATGAACAACGTCAACAACGCCGGATCGCTGCTTCCCGCCAGCTACGGACCGCTGGCCCAGTACTTCGTGAAGTTCCTCCAGGGCTACGCCGCGCAAGGCATCCCGATCGCCGCGATCACCCCGCAGAACGAGCCGTCCTACGCCACCGCCTACCCGGGGATGCAGTTCAGCGAGCAGAACGAAGCGGACTTCATCGCGAACAACCTCGGGCCCGCCCTGGCCCAGGCGAACCTCTCCCCGGCGCTGCTCGGCACCGACTTCAACACCAACGTGCTCAGCGACTACGCCGAGCCGCTGATGCAGAACGCGAACGCCGCCAAGTACCTGGCGGGGACGTCCTGGCACTGCTACGCCGGCGGCCTGAACGCCATCAGCACCATGCAGGCGGCGTTCCCGACCAAGGACAACTACGAGACCGAATGCTCTGACGGCATCGACCCGCAGAACGCGATCGAGACCTTCATCCAGAGCACCCGCAACTCGGCGCGGACCGCCACGATGTGGAACATCGTCCAGGACCAGAACAACGGCCCGGTGATCCCCGGCGGCTGCAACGCCTGCACCCCGCTGGTCACCGTCAACCAGAGCACCGGGAACGTGACCTACGACGCCGGGTACTACTCGGTCGGCCACTTCAGCAAGTTCGTGCTCCCCGGCGCGAAGCGCATCGCCTCGACCACCACCGCGAACCTCGACAACGTGGCGTTCCAGAATCCGGACGGCTCGCTCGTGCTGATCGTCGACAACACCTCCAGCTCGACGCAGTCCTTCAGCACCAGCTGGGGCGGCCAGAAGTTCAGCGACTCGCTGCCCGGCCACGGCATCGCGACGTACGAGTGGAAGCCGGCGTGACGTCGGCCGGCTGACGAACCCTCATAACCGACTAACGAAGATGCCGCCCGGATCTGTCCGGGCGGCATCTTCCTAACCGGTTTCGGTGCCGAACGTGCTCAGCTCAGTGCCCACTGCTGGTTGCTGCCGCCGTTGCACGTCCACAGCTCGACCAGGGCGCCGTTGGCGCTCGAGGCGCCGGTGACGTCCAGGCAGAGCCCTGACTGTGCTCCGGTGACGGTGCCGTTGGAGTTGAGCGTCCACTGCTGGTTGCTCTGGCCGTTGCAGGACCACAGGATCGCCTTGGTGCCGTTGGTCGTGCCCTTGCCGTTGGCGTCCAGGCACAGCGTGCTGCCGCCCACCGTGACGCTCAGCTGCCCGGAGGACGTGTGCGTCCAGGCCTGGTTCGCCTGCCCGGTGCAGTCATGGATCTGCAGCTGGGTCCCGGTGGTGGTGGCCGAGTTCGGATCGTCGAGGCACTTGCCCGCGCCGATCGCGTGCAGCGCTCCCTGACCGTTGCCGGGCGGCGTGGTCGAGGGCGGTGTCGACGGCGTGCTGCTCGGCGGCTGGCCGTTCTGGAACTGGGTGAAGAAGTTCCAGACGACGCCGGACGTCCAGGTGTGCCAGCCGTCGCCGGTGCTGCCGTCGATGGGTCCGGGGTCGTGGCCGGCGCCGTCGAAGGCGGCCCAGACCACCGGATACCCGGGCAGGCAGCCGGAGTAGGCGGTGACGATGTGCGTCAGGCTGCCGTAGGCCGGTTCGGGCGGGTTCTGCGGCGTGCACTTGTTGTTGCGGACGAAGGTGTCACGCAGTGCCCGGCCGTTGGCGATCGGCAGGGTGTTGTCCCGGATGCCGTGCAGACCTATATATGCCACCGGCTGGGTGCCGCCGGCGCATCCGCTCAGGTTCGCTCCGGAGTAGACCGCGACCGCGCGGAAGACCGCCGGCCGCGCGCAGGCCAGGGCGTAGGTCATGGACCCGCCGTAGCTGAAGCCGGAGGAGAAGACCTGACTGGTGTCCAGACACAGTCCTGATTCGAACTGGCTGAGCATGTCGTCGACGAACGTGACGTCCTGGCCGCCGGAGTTGGCCCAGCCGTTGTTGATGCCCTGCGGGGCGACGAAGATCGTGCCGTTCCCGTCCGCATCGGCCAGCTTCCGCAGCCCGTAGTAGGACCAGTTGTATCCGTCGGTTCCCCCGGAGTCGACGTCGTTGTCGGTACCGCCCACCCAGTGGAAACCGAAGACCAGCCGGTAGGGATGACTGCTGTCGTAGTTCGCCGGCAGCCGCAGGATGTAGCTGCGGTTCTGACCGCTGCTTTGAATCGTGTGCGAACCACTGGCCAGCACCGGAGCCTTGCCGCAACCGCTGGAGGCCGCGGCGGGGGCGGCGCCCGGCGACGCCGAGGCGGCACCGAGTCCTCCGTATACCGTCAGTGCACTCACTAAGGCGACCAGCAGCGCCATGAGCGCCACTGGTCCGAAAACGGCTCTGCGTTTCTGCATTGCCACACCTTCCTTGACCGCCTGGGGCGCCTTGCCAGAGCGGCTACGCGCCTCGCGCGGGCGATTTCGAGGGGATAGTAGGGCTCTTCATATGAAGGGTCAACGAGATGCTTCATACTCTTCGGCTCATGCACCTGGTAGACGCGCAGCTCGCAGCAGATCGAGTGAAAGCTTCATACTTATGCCCGCGCTAGCCAGGTCCCGTGGAGTGCCGGCGGCAGATCCGCGGCGAGGCCTTGACAGCGGTACGCGCGAGATTGATTCTGTGCGAAAGAGTGTCTGAGATTGTCAGAACGTTGCGGAAATTGTTCGAACCGCGGGTTCACGCCTCGGGCGACCCGGCGACCACCATCACTCACCCAGGGAACCTCATGCCCATACGAGCAAGGCGCAGCACCGTCAGCGCCCTCATCGCCGCAGTGACGACCGCCCTGTCCCTCGTGGGTCTGTCCCAGACCTCGGCGCAGGCCGCGACGTCGCAGTTCTCGCCCGGGCAGACGTGGAACGACACCTCCGGCACCGCGCTGCAGATGCACGGCCTCGGCATCGTCAAGGTCGGCTCCACCTGGTACGGCTTCGGCGAGGACAAGACCGGGGAGAACTCGGGCAACGCCGCCTTCCAGGACATCCCGTGCTACAGCTCCACCGACCTGTCGCACTGGACGCTGCAAGGCAAGGCCCTGACCAGGCAGACCAGCGGCGACCTCGGACCGAACCGCGTCGTGGAGCGCCCCAAGGTCCTGTTCAACGCCAGCACTAACACCTTCGTGATGTACATGCACATCGACAGCGCCAGCTACGGCGAGGCGAAGGTCGGGGTCGCGACCAGCAGCACACCGTGCGGCCCGTACAGCTACCGGGGAAGCTTCCAGCCGCTGGGCCGTCAGAGCCGCGACATCGGCTTGTTCCAGGACACCGACGGCACCGGCTACCTATTGTCCGAGGACCGCGCCAGCGGTCTGCGCGTCGACAAGCTCTCCGCGGACTACCTCAGCGTCGTGAGCGCGGGCGGCAGCGGCGGCAGCGTGGCGCTGTTCGCCGACTACGAGGCGCCCGCGATGGTCAAGACGAACGGGACCTACTTCGTCCTCGGCTCGCATCTGACCGGCTGGAACCTCAACGACAACGTGTACGCCACGGCGACCTCGCTGTCCGGCTCCTGGTCCTCCTTCAAGGACTTCGCCCCCGCCGGCACCAACACCTACCAGACGCAGACCGCGAACATCATCCCGGTCTCGGGAAGCGCCGGCACGTCCTACATCTACGCCGGCGACCGCTGGAACCCGAACAACCTCGGGGGATCACAGCTGGTCTGGCTGCCCCTGACGCTGTCCGGCACGACGGCGAACGTCGGATGGCAGAACTCGTGGTCCCTCGATGTCGCCGCCGGCACCTGGTCCGGCAGCTCGAATCCGGCGTCGGGCTCGACCCACCACCTCACCAACGCGAACAGCTCGATGGTGATGGACGTCAGCGGCGGTTCCACCGCGAGCGGCGGCGCGGTCATCCAGTGGGCCGGCCACGGCGGCACCAACCAACAGTGGACTCTCCACCAGGTCGCAGGGAACGTCTACACCCTCACCAACCAGAACAGCGGCCTGTGCCTGGAGGTACCGAACCGCTCCACCGCCACCGGCACCGCGCTCGACCAGTGGACCTGCGGCGGCGGCAGCAACCAGCAGTGGGCCCTGGACCCGGTCGGCAGCTACACCTCCTCCAGCGACGCCAGCTATGAGCTCACCAACCTGAACAGCGGCCTGGTCGCCGACGTCTCCGGTGGTTCCACCGCCCAGGGCGCGCAGGTGATCCAGTGGACGACCAACGGTCAGGCGAACCAGACATGGACGTTGTCGTGACCGCCGCGCGAGCTCAGGCGAAGAACCGGTACACGGCCTGAGCCGCGCACGCGGGCTTGTGCTGCCCCTCGATCTCGACGCTCAGATCCACCACGACCTCGGCGCCGCCCTTGACCTCGGTGACTGAGGCGATCGCGCCGTGGGCGCGGATGCGGGAGCCGACGCGGACCGGGGCGGGGAAGCGGACCTTGTTCAGGCCGTAGTTGACCGCCATCCCGATGTCCGCGACGGTCAGCAACTCGCTCCACAACGGGATCAGGAGCGACAAGGTGAGGTAGCCGTGGGCGATGGCGCCTCCGAACGGCCCGGTGGCGGCGCGTTCGGGGTCGACGTGGATCCACTGGTGGTCCCCGGTCGCATCGGCGAAGGTGTTCACCCGTTCCTGCCCGATGTCGAGCCATGAGCTGTGGCCGAGGTCGGCGGCGCCGAGGTCGAGGAGTCCGGCGACGCCGGTCACGGTGCGGGGCATGGTGGATCGCGGGCCTTTCGCAAAGGGTTGAGACGGATTCACAGCGGGTTGGCGTCGGTGCCGTAGGCTGTGCGGAGCGGGCCCTTGAGCAGCTTCCCGGCGCCGCTGCGGGGCAGCGTGTCGGCGAAGACCACGGACTTGGGGATCTTGTAGCGGGCCAGCCGGCCGTCGAGGTGGCTCAGCAGCGCCGAGCCGTCGGGTGCGCGGCCGCCTCGGAGCACGACCACCGCCCGGCCGACCTCGCCCCACTTCTCGTCGGGCACGCCGAACACCGCGCAGTCGGCGACGTCGGGGTGGTCCAGCAGGGCGTCCTCGACCTCGGCCGGGTAGACGTTCTCCCCGCCGGAGATGAACATGTCCTTCACCCGGTCGACGAGCCGTACGTACCCGTCGGCGTCGGTCTTGGCGATGTCGCCGGAGCGGAACCAGGCTCCTTCGTGGAACGCCTCCTCGGACTCCCGAGGCCGCCGCCAGTAGCCGGGGGTCACATTCGGGCCGCTGACCAGCAACTCGCCGGGCTCATCGGTGCCGGCCGGCGCGCCGTCGGCGCCGACCAGGCGCACATCGGTGAAGAAGTGCGGCACACCGGCCGAACCGGCGTGCTCAGCCGCGTCGCGGCTCTCCAACAGCAGGACGCCCGGCGCCGCCTCGGTCATGCCATAGCCCTGCACGAAGGCCAGCCCCCGGTCCAGGTAGCGCCGGATCGTCCGGCCCGGGACCGGCGCGCCGCCGCACATCAGGTTCCGCAGACTGGACAGGTCCGCCTGCTCCCAGCCCGGCTCGGCGGCGAGCATCTCGTACATCGCCGGGACGCCGAACAGGCAGGTGATCCGGTGCCGGCCGATCAACTCCAGGGCGCGCGCCGGATCGAAGGCCGACTCCAGAACCGCCGTGCCGCCCTTGAGCAGCGTGGGCAGGCAGGTCATGCCGAGCGCGGCGATGTGGAACAGCGGGGCGCTGACCAGGGTGACCTCGTCGGCTGCCAGGTCGGCGTCGACCAGCACGTTGAAGCAGTTCCAGACCATGTTCCCGTGGGTCAGCACCGCGCCCTTGGGCCGGCCGGTGGTCCCCGAGGTGTACATGATCAGGCACGGGTCGTCCAGAGCGACCGGCTCGTCCCAGGGTTCTGGTGTCGCCGCGGCGAGCGCCGCCTCATAGTCGGCGCCTTCGGCGGGGAGGATGTCGATCGCGTCGGCGAGGGCATCGGCCTGCGGGCTGCGCGTTGAGACCATCAGGGTGCTGCCGGAGTCCTCGATCTGGTGGCGCAGCTCCGGCGCTGTGAGGCGGGTGTTGAGCGGGACGAACACCGAACCGATCGTTCCGGCGGCGAACAGCGTCTCCAGGTAGGCCGGGTGGTTGGGACCCAGGTAGGCGACGCGGTCGCCGCGGCTGATCCCGCGCTCGCGCAATACGTGGGCCAGCCGGTTCACGCGGTCGTCGAGGGCGGCGTAAGTGATGGAGCGGTCCTCGTGGACCAGGGCGGTGCGGCGGGGCGTCTTGCGCGCCCGGCGCGCGGGCCAGGATCCGATGCCTTGGTTGAGCATCGCAGTGCTCCCTGTCTCAACCGGCGGTCAGGCCGAGCAGCCTGGCCGCGTTCTCCTTGAGGATCTTGGGGCGGACCTCGTCCTTGATCGGCAGCTTCGCGAAGTCGGCCAGCCAGCGGTCCGGGGTCAGCAGCGGGTAGTCCGAGCCGAACAGCACCTTGTCCTGCAGCAGGGTATTGGCGTACTGCACCAGCTGCGGCGGGAAGTACTTCGGCGACCAGCCGGACAGGTCGATGTGGACCTGTCTTTTGTGGGTCGCCACCGCGAGTGCCTCGTCCTGCCAGGGGAACGAGGGGTGCGCCAGGATGATCGGCATGTCGGGGAAGTCCACCGCCACGTCGTCGACCAGCATCGGGTTGCTGTACTTGAGCCGGATGCCGCCGCCACCCCTGGCGCCGGCGCCGATGCCGGTCTGGCCGGTGTGGAACACGGCGATGGCGCCTTCGGCCTCGATGGCCTCGTACAGCGGGTACGCCAGCCGGTCGTTCGGCGCGAACCCTTGGACGTTGGGGTGGAACTTGAAGCCCCGGACGCCGAACTCGCGCACCAGCCGCTTGACCTGGTTGACGCCGAGCCGGCCCTTGTACGGATCGATACTGGCGAACGGGATGATGACGTCCGGGTTCGCGGCCGCGGCCTCGGCGACTTCCTCGTTGGGCACCGCGGGGGTCCCGGTCGCGCTTTCGGCGTCGACGGTGAACACGACGCAGGCCATGTTCCGCTCGCGGTAGTACGCCGCGATCTCCGGCAGCGTCGGCCGGCGGTGCTCGGTCTTGAAGTATTCGCCCGCGGCCGCGTCCAGCTCCTCGGACAGCGAGCCGTGTCCCTTCGCCGAGACCTCGGCGTGGGTGTGGACGTCGATGGCGGTGAGTCCGCCGACGGTCATCGGCGCGTCCATCACAGGCCGGTCCCGGGAGCGGGGACGCCGACGGTCTCCGGGGTCCGGCCGACGCTGACCGGCCAGGCGGCGGCGATGGCTTCGGCGCTCCATCCGCCGTCGGCGTAGGCGACGGAGATCTCCTGCGGATGCGACCACAGCGCCAGCTTGTCACCGCCGATGCCGATGCACTGCCCGGTGATGCCGGCGGCGGCGTCGGAGGCCAGGAAGACGACGAGCGGGGCGGCGTCCTCCGGCGTACCGAAGCCCTCGCCCTTGCGCAGCGCGTCGGGCAGCGGCGTGCCGTGGTCTTCGAGGGCTTCGACGTGCGGAGCGAAGGCCGCGATGGTCTTGGTCATGGCGGTGGCCGCGACCGGGATGACGGCGTTGGCGGTGATGTCCGCCCTGGCCAGTTCCATGGACCAGGTGCGGACCATCGCCGCGATGCCGGCTTTGGCGGCGGAGTAGTTGGTCTGCCCGAAGTTGCCGCGCTGGCCCGCCGGGGAGCCGGCGACGATGATGCGGCCGCCTGTGCCCTGCTCGCGCATGTGCGCCGCGGCGGCGCGGGCACAGGTGAAGGTCCCGCGCAGATGGACCTGGACGACGGTGTCGAAGTCCTCGTCGGACATCTTCCACAGGACCTTGTCACGCAGCACGCCGGCGTTCGTGACCATCACGTCCAGGCGGCCGAAGCTGTCGACCGCGCGCCGCACGAGGGCGTCGGCGGCTTCGGTGGTGCCGACCGCGGCGACCTCGGCGACGGCCCGGCCGCCGGCCGCCTCGATCTGCGCGGCCGCGGCGCGCGCCGCGTCGGCGTCGACGTCGTTGACGACCACCGCGGCGCCCGCGGCGGCCAGGGCCCTGGCATAGGCCAGGCCGAGCCCCCGCCCGCTTCCGGTGACGACGGCGACCTTGTCGGTGAGGATCATGCGGCACAACTTAGGCATTGTCGTGACTGCCGTCAATAGTTTGCCGAACATCGGCGATGCCCTACCCTGACCTGGTGAGCAGTCCCGAGTCTTCGCCGCGACCGCAGTCGCTGATGCTGACGTTCTTCGGCATCCACGTCCTGGGACGCGATCTCGCGATCTCCTCCGGCTCGGTCATCGACGCTTTGGGGCGCGTCGAGGTCAGCGAGGAGGCGGTGCGCTCGACGCTGACCCGCATGGTCGGCAGAGGCCTGCTGGAGCGCCACCGCCAAGGCCGCAAGATGTACTTCGCGCTCACGCCGCGGGCCGTGTCCGTGCTGCAGGACGGCTACGACCGGATCTGGCAGCGAGGCGCGGCGAACTTGGACTGGGACGGGCAGTGGACGCTGATCGGGTTCTCGCTGCCCGAGGCGTGGCGCCGCGAGCGGCATGATCTGCGCTCCCGGCTGACGTGGGGCGGGTTCGGGCCGCTGCAGAACGGGCTGTGGGTCGCGCCGTCGGACGTGGACGCCGCCGCCCTGCTCGGCGATCTGGGTCTGGACGCGCACCTGCGGGTTTTCCGCGGCACGATCGTGAAGCCGACGGAGGTCGCGACCGTGCTGGAGACAGCCTTCGACACCGCCGCGATCGCCGCCGACTACCAGGCGTTCCTGCGGCGCTGGTCGCAGCCCGGATCCGGCGTGGCGGACCCGCTGGGAAGCCAGCTGCTGCTGCACACCGACTGGCTGGAGCTGGTCCGGCGCGACCCGCACCTGCCGGCTGAGCATCTGCCCTCCGACTGGCCCGCCATTCAGGCCGAGGAGCTGTTCCACGCCCTCGCGCAGGAGCGGGAGGCCTCGGCGCGGGTCGAGGCCGAGCGGACGCTGGACACCCTGCGGCTGCGGTAGCTGGTTCGCAGTGCCCTGATCGCCTGATCGCTCGATCCCCTGATCGCCTGATCGCCTGATCGCCTGATCGTCCCGGAGTGCTGTGCCGCGGACAAATATTCGGCATGCCATTGACTGCCGCCAAAAAACTGCCCTACATTTCGTCGCGTTCTCGTCCCGCTCCCTTCGCAGCCTTCCCGAAAAGGAGCACCGCCCATGAGCACGCACCCGCGCCGGCGCCTCGCCGTCGGCCTCACGGTCCTGACAACCCTCTCAGCCTTCGTGGTCCTGCCCTCGGCCGCGTCCGCCGCCCCGGCTCCGCCGCCCGGGCACCACACCGGCACGCTCGCCGACGGCGCGACGTGGATCGCCGACGTCCCGGCCGACTGGAACGGCACACTGCTGCTGTTCAGCCACGGGTACGGCCCGACGGTGGCGCAGGACGCGCCCAGCTCGGATTCCCAGACCGCCCTGCTGGCCGCTGGGTACGCGCTCGCCGGTTCCTCCTACGACCCGAACGGTTCCTGGTGGGCTCTGGGCAGCGCCGAACGCGACCAGTTCCAGACGCTGGACGCGGCCAAGGCCGTCCTCGGCCGTCCGGCCCGCACCGTCTCGGTCGGGGAGTCGATGGGCGGACTGGTCAACGCCCAGATCGTCCGGGACGCCCACGGCCGGGTCGCCGGCTCGCTCGGCCTGTGCGGCCTGGTCGCCGGCGGCTTGGACCTGAACGATTATCAGCTCGCCGGCGAAGTCGTCCTGGCGACGCTGCTCGCGCCCGACGCCCACGTCCACCTGACCGGCTACTCCGGGCCCGACGACGCCGCAGCCGTGGCGACGACCTTGACCGACGCCGTGACAGCCGCGCAGCAGACACCCGCGGGCCGCGCACGGATCGCGTTGGCGGCGGCGTTCCTGAACCTGCCGACCTGGGCGCCGGGCCAGAACCCGCCGGCGCCGGGCGACGCCGCCGGCCAGGAAAGCCAGCAGGAGGCATGGATCGCCGCCGGCCAGCTCGCCTTCATCATCGGCTCGCGCCCCTCGATCGAGCAGGCAGCCGGCGGCGACAGCGGTTCCACCGTCGGACTCGACTGGCGCGCGCAGCTCGCCTCCTCCCCGCACCGGGACGAAGTCCGAGCCCTGTATCAAGCCGCGGGCCTGAACCTGAACGCCGACCTGAACGCCCTGCACGCCGCCCCGGCCTACCACGCCGACCCCGCCGCCACGGCATGGATGGCGCGGACCTCGACCGCGGGCCAGGGACTCACCGCACCGCTCCTCGACCTGCACACCACCGCCGACCAACTGGTCCCGGTCGAGCAGGAGAACGCCTTCGCCGCCCGCGTCCGAAACTCCGGCGACGCACAATCCCTGCGCCAGGCATACGTCGCCCGCCAAGGCCACTGCGCCTTCAGCACCAACGAAATCCTCGCCGGCCTCCACGCACTCGAGCACCGCATCGACACCGGCCACTGGGGCGACACCTCCGCCGCCGCCCTCACCGCCGACCAACCCGCCGGCACCACAGCCTTCGTCGACTACCGCCCCGCCCGCCTCGTCGACGGCGGGCGCTAACACCGCACCGCCACCGGTCTCGGACGGCGCGCTGGTGCCGACCGCGCTGGATTCGGGCAATGGCTGACGCGAACCGCGTTGGCCGCTGTCAGTGGCCTGATGACGACTGCACTTGCTGGCTTCAATGCCCTGACGCCCAGCGCGCTTGATGACGGCAACGCTCGCCACTGGCAGCACCCTGACGCCGACTAACACTCGCCACCGACAGCAGCCAGCTACCGTCATCGCTCGCCACCGGCAGCACCCTGTCGCCGACATCGCTAGCTGCCTGCGGCACCCGCCACCGGCCACGCCCGACGCCGCCCCGACGCCGGCCGCGGCCCACCTCCAACAGAGCTCTTCCCCCACCTCCTAAGGACCGATCATGTCCGCAACCACCGGGCTTCCGCCCACTGGCACCGGTGTCGAGCGCTCGCCTCTGGCGCTCGGTACCCTCATAGCCTGCTGCCTGGCCGTGTGCCTGGCGCAGATCGGCGTTGCGATTCCGGCGACGCTCAATGGGCTGTTTCAGCAGGATCTGCATCCTGTCGGGTCGGAGCTGACCTGGATCTCTGATGCGTTCCTGCTGCCGGTCAGCGTTCTGGAGCTCACCTTCGGCGTCCTGGGTGACCTGTTCGGTCGCAAGCGGCTGCTGATCGGCGGTGCCTTGTTGCTGGGGCTGGGAGAGTCGGTGTCGGCGTCCTCGCATGGCGTTCATCTGCTGTGGGCCGGGCAGGCGTTGTCCGGGATCGGCGCCGCGGCGTTGTTCCCGACGTCGTTGGCGATGATCGTCGCGGGGACCCGGGGGCATGGCGAGCGGGCGCGGCTCATCGCGTTGTGGGCCGGGTTGCTCTCGCTCGGTGGGGCGCTCGCTCCGGTGCTCGGCGGGTTTACGGCTGCCCATGGATCGTGGCGGTGGTCGTTCGTCGTGGTCGCGATCGTGGCCGGGGTCAGTGCCCTGGTCAGCCTGGTGCTCGCTCGGGACTCGCGGTCGCCGGCCGGGCGCTCGCTCGATCTCGGCGGCCAGGTCACCATCGGCGTCAGCCTGTTCGCGCTGCTGTACGCCGTCATCCAGGGACCGACTGACGGTTGGGGGTCCGGTCCGGTCGTCGGCGGGTTCGTCGTCGCGGTGCTGTTCCTGGTGCTGTTCGTCGTCGCCGAGCGCCGGGCGTCCTCGCCGCTGCTGCGGCTGGGCATCTTCGTCAACCGCGGGTTCGCTGTGGCGTCGGTCGTCGCCGTGGTCGGCATGTTCAGCTTTTTGGGCACCGCCTACGCCACCTCCATCCGGCTCGGTCCGATCCAGCACCAGAGCCCGCTGCGGACCTCGGTCGCGTTCCTGCTCCTCAACGGCCTGACGCTGGTGCTGATCCCGGTGACCTCGCGGCTGCTGGCCCGGATGCCGGCTCGCTGGCTGCTGGCGATAGGGCTGGTCCTGATGGCCGCCGGCGACTTCCTGGCCGCGACGCTGGCCGTCGGGGACCGGACGCTGACCGTGCTGGTGCTGCCGCTGGGCCTGGTCGGCACTGGGTTCGCCTTCACCGTGTCCTCGATCACCGCGACCGCCGTCAACACCGTGGAGCCGGCGCTGGAGGGGATGGCCAGCGCGACCACCAACCAGCTGCGCGACTTCGGGTTCACGCTGGGCCCGGCGGTGGTCGGCGCGATCGCGCTGAGCAACGCCGCGTCCGGGTTCCAGGCCCGGCTCGGCCGCTCCTCGCTGGACCCGGCCCTGAAGGCCGCGGCGCAGCACGTCATGGCCGAAGGCGGACCGCTCGCGGTGAATTCGGTGCCGCCGGACTCGCCGCCCGGACACGCCGGGCCGCTGGCCTTCGACGCGCTCGGGCACGGCTACTCGATCGGGTACCTGGTGTGCGGACTCGCCGCGCTGGCCAGCTGCCTGCTGGTGGTCGGCGCGCTGCGCCGCAGCGATGCCAGGACCCTGCAGTAGGCCGCCCCGCCCCTAGGGTCGGTGCCATGAGCGAACCCGGCGGCAGGACCGCCGCCGACCGGCTCCTGGCCGTGCTGGCCGCGTTCGACCACGCGCATCCGGCGCTGACGCTCACCGACGTCAGCCGCCGGGCCGGGCTCACGCTGCCCACCGCGCACCGCCTGGTCGGCATGCTCGCGGCCTGGGGCGCGCTCGAGCGCGACGAGTCCGGGGCGTACCGCATCGGGCTGCGGCTGCTGGAGCTCGCCGCGCTCGCCCCGCGCGGCCTGGTGCTGCGCGAGGCCGCGATGCCGTTCCTGGAGGACCTGTTCGAGGCCACCCACGAGAACGTCCAGCTCGCGGTGCGGGACAACGCGGAGGTCGTCTACGTGGAGCGCCTCGCCGGACGCTCGGCGGTCGGCGTGCGGACGCAGGTCGGCGCCCGCTGGCCGCTGCACGCCACCGGTGTCGGCCTGGTGCTGCTCGCGCACAGCCCGGCCGGCTTCCAGGACGGATACCTGGCCGGACCGCTCGAATCCTTCACCGCGCACACCGTCACCGAGCCGCGGCGCCTGCGCCGGATGCTCGCCGAGGTGCGGCACTCCGGCTGCGCGGTCAGCGAGCGGCAGATCACCGACGACGCGCTGTCGGTGGCCGCGCCTATACGCGGCCCGCACGGCGACGTCGTCGCGTCCGTCTCCGTGGTCGTCCACGCCGAAGGCGCGCGCCCGAACGCGCTGATCCCGGCCGTGCGCGTCGCCGGCGCGGGCATCTCCCGCGCCCTGGGCTGGCAGCCGCCGATCGGGGCTTCCGCCTGACGGAAGTCGTGTTGTCGCCGAATGCGGGCGTTGCGACGCTCAACGCGACACCGTCCCCCACTCGCCCCGGAGCCTCCCATGGCCACAGCTTTCGCCCGCAACCAGTGGTACGTCGCCGCCTACGCCAGCGAAGTCGGCCGCACCTTCCTGGCGCGGACCATCCTCGGCGAACCGATCGTCTTCTATCGCACCGGCCAGGACGGCCGCGCCGTGGCACTCGCAGACCGCTGCGTCCACCGCCGCTACCCGCTGTCCGAGAGCCGTCTGGACGGAGACACCATCGTCTGCGGGTACCACGGCTTCACCTACGACACGTCCGGGACCTGTGTCTTCGTCCCGGGGCAACAGCGCATCCCGCGCACGGCGCGTGTCGCGTCCTATCCCGTCGCGGAGCTGGACTCGTTCGTGTGGGTGTGGATCGGCGATCCCGAACTCGCCGACGACAAGCTCATACCGCGGGCTCCGCACATGGCCGACCCGGAGTTCGTCACGGTCTCGGGGATGGAGCCCATCGACTGCGATTACGGCCTGCTCGTCGACAACCTCCTCGACCTCTCCCACGAGACCTACCTGCACGGCGGCTACATCGGGACCCCCGAGGTCGCCGACACGCCGATCACCACCGACGCCGACGAGCAGGCCGGGATCGTCCGCGTCGCCCGGCACATGGTGGACGCGGCGTGCCCGCCCTTCTACGCGAAGTCGACCGGCATCCAGGGCCGTATCACGCGCTTGCAGGACATCGAGTACTTCGCCCCTTGCCTGTACCTCCTGCACAGCCGCATCACGCCGGCCGGCGAGCAGAACCCGTTGTTCCGTACCGAGATCACGTACGCGATCACGCCTTCCGCGCCCGGACAGGTCTACGACTTCTGGGCTGTCTCGCGGAACTTCGCCACCGACGACCCGGCGGTCACCGAGTTCCTGCGCGACTTCAACCACCAGGTGGTGATGCAGGATGTCGTCGCGCTGAACATCCTGCAGAAGGCCCTGGACTCTGAGTCGGCGGGCTACCAGGAGCTCAGCATCGGTATCGACGCCGGCGGCCTGGCCGCGCGCCGGATCCTCGCGCAGCTGGCCGCGCAGTGAGCATGAGTATGCGCCCGAGCACGAGCCAAGGGACCGAGCACGTGCATACGCTCGTCATCGCCGAGCGCCGCGACGAGGCCGACGGCGTCATCTCCCTGACGCTGCGGCGCGCGGACGGTTCCGCCTTGCCGCCGTGGTCGCCCGGCGCGCACGTGGATCTGGTTCTTGGCAACGGTTTGGAGCGCCAGTATTCGCTGTGCGGCGACCCTTCCGGCGCCGGTGCGTGGCGCATCGCGGTGCTGCGGGAGCCGGACGGGCGCGGGGGATCAGAGTACGTCCACACACGGCTCACCACCGGGACCCGCGTCGGCGCCCGCGGACCGCGCAACCACTTCGAGCTGCGGACGGCCGAGCGCTACGCGTTCATCGCCGGCGGCATCGGCATCACCCCGCTGCTCCCGATGGTCGCCGCGGCCGAGGCCGCCGGCGCGCCCTGGTCGCTGTTGTACGGCGGCCGAAGCAGGTCCTCGATGGCGTTCGTCGAGGACCTGGCGCGTTACGGCGACCGGGTCGTCCTGCGTCCGCAGGACGAATACGGCCTGCTCGATCTCGCCGACCACCTCGGCGCGCCCAGGACCGGGACCGCGATCTACTGCTGCGGACCAGGCGGTCTGCTCGACGCGGTCGAAGCATATTGCCAGGCTGCCGGCTGGCCCGAACCGCACGTCGAGCGTTTCCAACCCAAGGCGGACGCCGCCGCCGGCGAGAACCAGCGGTTCGAGATCGAGCTGTCCCGCAGCGGTCTCACGCTCCAGGTCCCGGCCGACGCCTCGATCCTCGACACGGTGCGCGCCGCCGGTGTGTCTGTCCTCTACTCCTGCACCGAGGGCACGTGCGGCACGTGCGAGACCGACGTCCTGGACGGCGTTCCCGACCACCGCGACTCGGTGCTCACCGCCGCGGAGCGCGCAGCGGGCGACACGATGATGATCTGTGTCTCCCGAGCGCGAGCGCGGGCGGGGGCTCAGACCGGCAGGCTCGTCCTAGACCTGTGAGGGGATCGGCTGCAGGGCGAAGACCAGCGCGATGTCCTCGGTGATCCGCCTGGCGGTCTCCCGCAGGGCGGGCAGCAAGAGCCCGGGAACATCCTGCAGCGATGCCCGCCCGGCGTGCAGTGACACGTTCACGGCGGCGACGACCCGTCCGTCCGAACCGCACAGCGGCACGGCCAGGGAGCGTACCCCCTCCTCCAGTTCCTGGTCGACGAGGGCGAAGCCGTCGCGTGTTGTCTGCTTCAGCAGGGCTTTGAGACGGTCGGGAGCGGTGACGGTGTGCGCGGTCAACGGCGCGAGGTCGGCTGCGTCCAGCCATGCCGAGCGCGGTCCGGGGGCGAGGCCCGCCACCAGGACCCGGCCCATCGACGTGGCGTGCGCGGGGAAGCGGGTCCCGACGGTGATGTCGACGTACATGATGCGGCTTGCGGCGACCCGGGCGATGTAGCGGATGTCGTGACCGTCCAGGACGGCGACGGAGGTCGACTCGTGCACGCGGTGGACCAGATCGACGAGGTGCGGCTGCGCCACGTCGGCCAGCGAGCGGGCTGAGACGGTGGGATAGCCGAGCTCCAGCACGCGGGGGAGCGGGAGGAAGCGGCGGCTGTCCGTAGCGACGTAGCCAAGGCTTTCCAGGGTCAGCAGCGAGCGCCGGGCTGTGGCGCGGGGCAGTGCCGTGGCTTCGGCGACCTCGGTCAGCGTCATACCGCCCGGGACGCTCAGCGCGGCCAGCACGCTCAGACCGCGAGCGAGCGATTGCAGGTACTCCGGGCCCAGTTCTCCTTTGGGATCCAGCGAATCGTCGCGCGAAGGACGGTGGACGGCCGGCCGGTCCTCGTGGGTCGCGAGCGCTTCGGTCATCCGCCGCGCCGTGCGGAGCATCGGCTCCAGTGCGCGCTCGCGCAACGAGGCGGCCGAGTGCCGACTGGTGTGGCTGGCCACGCTGAGGGCGCCGACGACGTGCCCTGATCCGTCGCGGATCGGTACCGCCACGGCGACCAGCCCCGGCTCGACCAGTTGGTCGTCCAGGGCGAAGCCGTTCGTGCGTGCCTCGGCCGCGAGCCGGCGGAACTCCGTCATCGTCGGGCGCGAGGAGATCTGTGCCGCCGGCAGAGCGGGGAAGGCGGTGTTGTCAGGATCGGCGAGCATGCGGGCCTGCCAGCGCTCGAAGCCTTGCTCGTCCCAGTCCGCAGCGAACAACGCGCCGGGCGCACAGCGTTCAGCGGGCAGGGCGTCCCCGGCGCGGAAGGTGACGGACAGCGCGCGCCGCCTCGGCGTCTGCACGACGAACCGCACCGCGTCGCCGTCGGGGACGGCCACGGACACGGACTCGTCGAGGTCGTCGGCGAGGGCCTCGGCCAGTGACCCGAGCCGGTGAGGCAGTCGGCTGGAGCGCAGATACGCCAGGCCGAATTCCAGCACCTTCGGGGTGAGGACGAAGTCGCGGCCGTCCTGCTCGCGAAGGTAGCCGAGCCGCACGAGCGTCGTGGCGAGGCGGTCGACGGGGGAGCGGGCCAGGCCGGTCGCCCGGACCAGATCGCTGGCGCGCAGTCGGTCGCCGCGGGCCAGCGCCAGCGCGCGCAGGACGGTCAGACCGCGTTCCAGCGGTCCGACCGGCGCGGCGTCAGCGGTCTGCGGCATACGTCCTCCCAGCGTTGACACGCGCGGTCCCGCGATGCAAACTCACCGCACCTCAGATTATGAAGGAAAGTTCACTGAGCGAACAAGCGCGGAAGGCTGCGTATGGACAAGGTGGTGCGCTCGGCCGCGGAAGCCGTCGCCGACATAGGCGACGGCGCATCCCTGGCCGTCGGCGGTTTCGGGCTGAGCGGCGTACCCGGCACCCTGATCCAGGCGCTGTTCCGGCAGGGCGCCACGGGGTTGAGCGTCGTGTCCAACAACTGCGGGGTGGACGGCGGCGGCCTCGGCGTCCTGCTCGCGGCCGGGCGGATCGCGCGGGTCACCGGCTCATATGTGGGCGACAACAAGGAGTTCGCCCGGCAATACCTGGCCGGCGAACTGGAACTGGAGCTGATCCCGCAGGGGACGCTGGCTGAGCGGCTGCGGGCCGGCGGCTGCGGCATCCCGGCGTTCTTCACCCCGGCCGGCGTCGGCACCCCGGTCGCCGAAGGCGGGTTGCCGTGGCGGCACACGCCGGACGGAGGCGTCGCGGTGGCGGCACCGCCCAAGGAAGTCCGCACGTTCGACGGACGCGAATACGTGCTGGAGCACGGCATCACCACCGATTTCGCGCTCGTGCGCGCGGCGCGCGGCGACCGCCACGGGAACCTGGTCTTCGCCAAGGCCGCACGGAACTTCAACCCGCCGGCCGCCATGGCCGGCCGGATCACCATCGCCGAGGTCGAGGAGCTGGTCGAGCCCGGCGAGCTCGACCCGGACGCGGTCCACCTGCCCGGGGTGTTCGTGCAGCGCGTGGTCGCGCTGACCGCGCAGCAGGCTGCTGACAAGCCGATCGAGAAGAGGACGGTGCGTTCGGCGTGAGCTGGACCAGACAGGAGATGGCGGCGCGGGCGGCGGCGGAGCTGACCGACGGTTCCTACGTCAACCTCGGCATCGGATTGCCGACGCTGGTGCCCGGCTTCCTCCCCGCCGGGGTGGACGTCGTCCTGCACTCCGAGAACGGGCTGCTGGGGGTCGGCCCGTATCCGGTCGAGGCGCAGGTCGACCCCGACCTGATCAACGCAGGCAAGGAAACCGTGACCGTCATGCCGGGAGCGGCCTTCTTCGACTCCGCGCTGTCCTTCGGGATGATCCGCGGCGGGCACATCGACACGGCGATCCTCGGCGCCATGCAGGTCTCCGCCCGAGGCGACCTGGCCAACTGGATGATCCCGGGCAAGACGGTCAAGGGCATGGGCGGCGCGATGGATCTGATCCACGGTGCCCGCAGGGTCATCGTGCTGATGGAGCACACCGCCAAGGACGGCTCGCCGAAGATCGTGGCCGAGTGCACGCTTCCGCTCACCGGGCGGCGCTGCGTGCACCGCGTCATCACCGACCTCGGCGTCCTGGACGTCACCGGCGACGGCCTCGCCCTGGTCCAGACCGCACCCGGCGTCACCGCCGAGGAGGTCGCGCGCCGCACGGCGGCTCCGGTCCGGTGGGAAAGGTAGGGAACTGTATGGCACTGTCACAGCAGGACATCTCTCGTGAGATCGCCGAGCGGGCCGAGGCGGCTGCGGCTGCGGATGCGACCGCAGCCGCGGACACCGAGCGGCTGCGCCACCACCCGGCGCGCGACTACGCGCCCTATCGCAGCAGCCTGTTGCGCCACCCCAAGCAGCCGCTGGTGACCGTCCGGGATCCCGAGGCGGTCGAGCTGTCCGGCCCGGTGTTCGGCGTCAGCGACGTCACCGAACTCGACGCCGACCTGACCCGGCAGCACCTGGGCGAACCGCTCGGCGAGCGGATCACCGTGACCGGCCGGATCCTGGACCGCGACGGCCGCCCCGTGCGGGGGCAGCTCGTCGAGATCTGGCAGGCCAACGCCTCCGGCCGCTACCTGCACCAGCGCGATCAGCACCCGGCGCCGCTCGATGCCAACTTCACCGGCGTGGGCCGCTGCCTGACCGACGGCGAGGGCGGCTACCGGTTCACCACGATCAAGCCCGGCGCCTATCCCTGGCGCAACCACACCAACGCCTGGCGGCCCGCGCACATCCACTTCTCGCTGTTCGGCACGGCGTTCGCCCAGCGCCTGATCACGCAGATGTACTTCCCCGGCGACCCGCTCTTCCCCTACGACCCCATCCTGCAGTCCGTCACCGACGCCGCCGCCCGGAACCGGCTGGTCGCCGCCTACGAGCACGAGCTGTCCGCCGCCGAATGGTCGCTCGGCTACCGCTGGGACATCGTGCTCGACGGTCCCGCCGCCACCTGGACCGAAGAAGGACGCTGATGCACCCCACCCCGTCCCAGACCGTCGGGCCCTTCTACGGCTACGCGCTGCCGTTCCCGCAAGGCGGCCAGATCGCCCCGGCCGGCCACGACGGCGCCCTCACCGTCCACGGCCACGTCCGCGACGGCGCCGGCGAGCCCGTCCCCGACGCCCTGCTGGAGATCTGGCAGCCGGCTCCGGACGGCTCGCGGGCCGGCGCTCCCGGATCACTGCGGCGCGACGGCCTGACCTTCACCGGCTTCGGACGCGTCAGCACCGGTCCCGACGGCCGCTACGTCCTTCGCACCCTGCCGCCCGGCGGAGTGCCCTACCTGTCGGTCTGCGTCTTCGCCCGAGGACTGCTGCACCATCTGTTCACCCGCGTCTACCTGCCCGACGCCGATCTCGACAGCGACGCGCTACTGGCAGCGCTGGAGTCGGACCGGCGCAGCACCCTGATAGCCGAGCCGACGGCCGAGCATGTGTACCGCTTCGACATCCACCTGCAAGGGGAGAAGGAGACGGTGTTCCTTGACTTCCGCTGACGTCGGCCTGCTCGCACCGGTCTGGGCCGGCACAACGGTCGAAGAAGCCACCGGCGACCCCGCCTTCCTGCAAGCAATGCTCGACGCCGAAGCCGCTCTGACCCGCGCCCAGGCAGCACTCGGCCAGGCACCCGACGCGGCCGCGGCCGCCATCACCGCGGCGGCGCGCGCCGAGAACTTCGACCTCCGCGACATCGCACTACGAGCGCGCACCGGCGGCAACCCGGTCATCCCGCTGGCCGCCGATCTGACAGCCGCCGTCCCCGCCGCCGCTGCCCCGTTCGTCCACCACGGCGCGACCAGCCAGGACATCCTCGACACGGCGATGATGCTGATCGCCGCACGCGCCATCGCGACGGTGCAGGACGACCTCCGCCGCACCGCGGACACCTTGGCAACCCTGGCCGCCGCACACCAGAACACACCGATGCCCGGCCGCACACTCACCCAGCACGCAGTCCCGACCACATTCGGCCTCAAAGCCGCCGGCTGGCGAACCCTCATCCTGGACAGCATGGACCGCCTGGCCACCCTGCACCTGCCGGCCCAACTCGGCGGCGCGGCCGGAACGCTCGCGGCGTTCGAGGTGCGGGCTGATGCGATCGACCATCCCGAAGACTTTTCGCGACGCTCGCCCCTTCCAGGGTCCGGGTCGACGCCGCCAGGCACCACGATCGCCCATCCCGAAGACTCTCCGGGAGCCTTGCCGCTTTCCGCGTCCCAGCTGACGCCGTCGCAAAGCAGCGTGATCGCTCAGCCCGAGGATTTACCGGGAGCCTCGCCGCTTCCGATGTCCGCGCCGACGCCGCCGCCAGGTAGCGCGATCGACTATCCCGAGAACTCTCCGGGACGCTCGCGGCTTTCCATGTCCCAGCTGACGCCGTCGCCGGGCAGCACGATCGATCATCCCGAGGATTCACCGCGACGTTCGCCGACGCCGGGCAGCGCGATCGATCTTCCCGGAGCGTTCGCCCGGGAGCTTGGGCTGGCCGTGCCGGAGCTGCCCTGGCATGTGCTGCGGACTCCCGTTGCTGACCTCGGCGGTGCTCTGGCCTTCGCCGTCGGCGCTATGGCGAAGGTCGCTGCTGATGTGCTGGTGTTGTCGCGGACTGAGGTCGGTGAGGTTGCCGAGGGGGCTGCGGGTGGTTCCTCGGCCATGCCGCACAAGGCGAATCCGGTGCGCGCGACGCTGATTGCCGCTGCTGCTCGCCAAGCGCCGGCGTTGGCTGCGGTGCTGTTCGGTGCGCTTGTTGCTGAGGACGAGCGGCCGGCTGGAGCCTGGCACGCCGAGTGGCAGCCGCTGCGGGAACTTCTGCGGCTTGCCGGTGGCGCTGCGGAGGCCGCTGCTGGACTCGTCGCCGGTTTGCGCGTCCTCCCCGACCGGATGCTCGACAACCTGCATCGCACTCGGGGGCTGGTCGTCAGCGAGCGGCTGGCCGCCGAGGTGAGCGGGGTCCTCGGCCGGGGTCCGGCCAAGCAGCTGCTCGCCGATGCCGCGGATCGGGTCGGCAGCCTTGGCACGAGCCTGGAGGACGTTCTGGCGGATGCCCCGGAACTCAAAGGCCTGATCAGCCGGGACCGACTGCGGAGGCTCACCGATCCCGCCGACTACCTCGGCGCGGCCGAGGCGCTCGTGGACCGGGCCCTGCGTCGCATGCCGCCGCCGACGCCGCCACGAAAGAACTGCCCATGAGTCTTGTGCCGCACTTCGTGATCGAGGGTCCGTCAGACGCGCCGCCGCTGCTGTTGGCGCCGTCCCTGGGAACCTCGCTGGCCGTATGGGACGGGCACGTCAAAGCCCTGGCCCGAGACCACCGGGTGATCCGCTGGGACCTGCCGGGACACGGCGGCTCCGCGGCCACCCTCGTCGGCGAGCGGGCGACCGTCGCCGAACTGGCCGACCTGGTCCTGGCCCTGGCCGACCACCTGGGGTTGGAGCGCTTCGCCTACGCGGGAATCTCCATCGGCGGAGCGGTGGGCGCCCATCTTGCCGTCCGCCATCCCGACCGGATCACCTCCCTGGCACTGGTCTGTTCCTCCGCTCACTTCGGCGAGCCGCAGGCCTGGCTTGAGCGTGCCGCGCGGGTCCGTCGCGAAGGCACGGAATTCCTGGCCGCATCCGCGCCGGCCCGCTGGTTCACGTCGGACTTCCCCGGCGGCGAGGCCCTGGAGAAGCTGATCTCCGACCAGCGTGCCGCCGACCCGGTCGCCTATGCCGCGTGCTGCGAAGCCCTTGCCGACTGCGACCTTCGCGGCGAGCTGGACCGGATCACCGCGCCCACGCTCGTCATCGCCGGACGCGAGGACACCGCCACCCCGCCGCCGCACTCGCGGGAGCTGGCCGACGGCATCGCCGGAGCGGGACTTCTCGAGATCCCGGGTGCGGGCCATCTCGCGCCGGTCGAACGCCCGCGGCCCGTCCTGGACGCCCTGCGCGCACATTTCGGCGCCGCGCCGTCGGATGACGCCGAGCGTCACGCGGCGGGCACCGCCATGCGCCGGGCCGTCCTCGGCGACGCCCACGTCGACCGCGCGCTCGCCGCCGCCACGCCGCTCACCGCCGGTTTCCAGGACTTCATCACCCGCTACGCCTGGGGCGAGATCTGGACCCGCCCCGGCCTGGACCGCCGCACCCGCAGCTGCGTCACTCTCACCGCGCTGGTGGCCGGGGGTCACCACGAGGAGCTCGCGCTGCACGTCCGCGCCGCCGTCCGCAACGGCCTGACTCCCGAGGAGATCGGCGAGGTGCTGCTGCAGACAGCCGTCTACTGCGGCGTCCCGGCCGCCAACGCCGCGTTCGCCATCGCCCGCAGAGTCCTCGACGAGGCCACCAGCGACGAGACCACCGCCGACGAGACCACCGACCACAAGGACGACCACTGATGCACACCACCGTCGGCATCATCGGCGCCGGTCCCGCCGGGCTGCTCCTGGCCCGCCTGCTCCACCAGGCGGGCGTCGACTCCGTGGTTCTGGAAGCCCGCGACCGTGAATACGTCGAACAGCGCCAACGCGCCGGAATCCTGGAACAGGTCACCGTCGACGCCCTGCGCGCGGCCGGCGCGGGGGAGCGGATGGACCGCGAGGGCATCGTCCACCACGGCATCGAGCTCCGCTTCGCCGGCCGGTCGCAGCGCATCGACTTCGCCGTCCTGGCCGGCGGGCGCGGCGTCATGGTCTACGCGCAGACCGAGATGGTCAAGGACCTGATAGCGCTGCACCTGGCGCATGGCGGGCCGTTGCTCTTCGAGGCCGGTGTGAGCAGCGTCGGAGCCGTCGGAGCCGTCGGAACCGCCGACGACGACCGCATCGCCGTCCGGTACCGCCGCGACGGTCGCGAGCAGACCCTCACCTGCGACTGGGCCGTCGGCTGCGACGGCTTCCACGGGGTCACCAAGGACGCCGTCCCCGCGGACCTGCGCCACACCTACGAACGCACCTATCCCTACTCATGGCTGGGCATCCTCGCCGACGCGCCCCCGGTCTACGACGAGCTCATCTACGCGCACTCCGACCGCGGTTTCGCCCTGGCCTCGATGCGCTCGGACACCGTCAGCCGCCTGTATCTGCAAGTGCCCAACGGCACCGACCCGGCCGCCTGGTCCGACGACCGGATCTGGGACGAGCTCGACCGCCGCTTCGCCACCCGGGCCGATCCCGGCTGGAAGCTGACGCGCGGCCCGATCACCGCCAAGTCGGTGCTGCCGATGCGCAGCCACGTCACCGAACCCATGCGCCACGGCCGAGTCCTGCTCGCCGGCGACACCGCCCACATCGTCCCCCCGACCGGCGCCAAGGGCCTCAACCTCGCCACCGGGGACGTCATCATCCTGGCCCGCGCGCTCGCGCACTGGAAGGAGACGGGCTCCGCCGAGCTCCTCGACGCCTACTCCGACACCTGTCTGGAGCGGGTGTGGCGCGCGGAGCACTTCTCGTACTTCATGACCACGACCCTGCACGTCGACCCGGACCAGTCCGCGTTCGACACCAGGCTCCAGCTCTCGCAGCTCGCGCGGATCGCGGCGTCCCCGCACGCCGCCGCCGAGCTGGCGCAGAACTACGTCGGCATCCCCATCGCAGGAGAGCGAGCGCCTCAGAAGGGATAAGCGGGCGCCTGGCCGCGCATCGTGATCCAGCGCGTCTCGGTGAAGGCCTCGATGTTGGCCTGCGCGCCGCCGAAGCGCGCGCCGGTGCCCGAGCCGCGAACCCCGCCGAACGGTGCGTTGGCCTCGTCGTTGACCGTCTGGTCGTTGATGTGGACGATGCCGGTGGGGATCTTCTCGGCGATCTCCAGCCCGCGCATCACATCCCTGGTCACGATGCCGAGTGAGAGCCCGTATTCGCCGGCGTTCGCCACGGCGATCGCCTCCTCGACCGACCCGACCCTGGTGACCGGTGCGACCGGACCGAACACCTCCTCGGCGAACGCCGGCGCGCCGATCGGGACGTCGGCCAGGACCGTCGGCCGGTAGAAGAGGTCCTCGTAGGTCCCGCCGGCCGCCAGCGCGGCGCCGGCCTCCACGGTCGCGGTGACCATGCCGTGGATCCTGTCGCGCTGCCCGGCGTCGATGACCGGGCCCAGCGCCACCTGTCCGGTCGCCGGATCGCCCACCGGGAGCGCGGCGGCCTTCGCCGCGAGGGCTTCGACGAAGGCGTCGTGGACGGACTCGGCGACCAGGTGGCGGCCGGTGGTCATGCAGATCTGGCCCTGGTGGAAGAAGGAGCCCCAGGCGGCCAGGTTGACGGCCTCCTGCACGTCGGCGTCCTCGAGCACCAGCAGCGCCGAGTTCCCGCCGAGTTCGAGGTGGGCCCGCTTGAGATGCCGGCCGGCGAGCTCCCCGACGCGGCGGCCGACGGCCGTGGACCCGGTGAAGGACACGACGCGGACCCGCGGATCGGTGATCAGGGCTTCGCCGACGTCGGCGCCGCCGGGGAGCAGCTGCAGGACGTCGGCCGGAAGCCCGGCCTCCTCGAAGATCCGCACCATGAGCGCGCCGCCGGTGACAGCGGTGCGCGGGTCCGGCTTGAGCAGGACCGCGTTGCCCAGTGCCAGCGCGGGCGCCACCGACCGGATGCCGAGGATGATCGGGACGTTGAACGGCGAGATGACGCCGACCACCCCCGCGGGCACCCGCCGCGCCATCGACAGCCGGGGCTGCTCCGAGGCGAGGACTTCGCCCAGCGGACGGCTGGGCAGGCTCGCGGCTTCGTAGCACTCTTCGGCCGCGACGTGCAGGGAGAAGGCTGCCATACCGGGCACGGCGCCGACCTCGCGCACATTCCACCAGGAGATCTCCTCGGCGTGCTCCTGCCACAGGTCGCCGGCTCGGCGCAGCACCGCCGCGCGCGCCGGGTGGGGGAGCGCGGCCCACTCGCGCTGAGCTTGCGCCGCGGCGTGCGCGGCCCGCGCGACGTCCTCGACGCCGGCCCGTCCCATCCGGCCGAGCTCCGCGCCGGTGGCGGGTTCGACCACGGCGTAGTCGCCACCGCCGCCGCGCACCCACTTGCCGGACAGGAAGATGTTGCCGTGCCAGTCGACGCCCTCGAGAAGTGGCATGTGCTTCTGTCTCCTAGTGGTGCTGACAGGAAATAGCTCACCCCGCGGGTCCACCGTGCTCTCTTTTCGCGCGAGGATCAAGACGTTTGTAGGCGGCGCCACAGCCGGGACGGCATCAGAGGACGAAGATCTGCTCCCACGACAATGGGCCGTCTCCGGTCGCCTACCCATTGGCGACCGGAGACGGCGGGGGCGGGCCGGCTAGTGCTGCAGAGTCAGCAGGCCGGGCCGCCAGGGGAGCAGGTTGTAGGACTGGTTGGCGGAGGGATCCTTGCCTTGGTAGAGGAACTGCAGATTGCAGGGGTCGATGGTCATGGTCTGGTCGGGGTTGTTGCGGACCAGGTCGCCGTGGCTGATGTCGTTGGTCCAGGTGGCGCCGCTGTTGGCCTTGCCGGCGAAGGGGTTGCTCTCGCTGGCGGCCTGCGGGGTCCAGGAGCCGCTCAGGCTGCTGGCGGTGAAGGAGCGGAAGTAGCGGCCGTTCGCGCCCATCGCCTCGACGATCATCAGGTACTGGTTCTGGCCCTGGACCTTGTAGACCTGGACGCCCTCGAAGAGGTTGGCGGTCGAGTCGCTCATGACCGTGGTGTAGCTGGAGCCGAAGTTGCCCGGGAAGTTCCCGATCGGCATGCTGGCGCGGTAGATGCTGCCGTTGTCGCCGGCGAAGAACAGGTACATGGTGGTGCCGTCGCCGATCAGCGTCTCATCGATGGGGCCGGTGCCGGAGCCGGAGAGGCTGCCGGTGAACAGGGCCTGCGGTGAGGACCAGCCGTTGGGGTTGGTCGGGTCGCTGGAGGTGCGGTACATGAACGGTGCCGAACCCCATTCGGAGGCCAGTACCCAGATGTTCTTCGGCGCGAAGTAGAACAGGGTCGGTGCGACCGCGCCCTGGTTCATTCCGGTTTGGGTGGCCGAGGCCATGTCGGACCAGTTGGTGAACGGGGCGAAGCCCGTCGAGCCGTAGGACCCGGAGCCGTTGACGTCCGAGCCGTAGACGAGGTGCTTGCCGTTGTAGACCACGTTGGTGAAGTCCTTGAGCGAGACCCACCCGTTCTGCGGTGTCGCCAACGCGCCGGTCGAGGACCAGTGGTACGTCGAGGGGAGCGAGCAGGTGCCGCCTCCGCCGGTGGACGGCGTCGAGCTCGGGCTCGTGGGCGGCGGCGAGGACGACAACCCGGTCCACTGCTGGTTGCTGTGTCCGTTGCAGGTCCAGATCTCCACCGCGGTGCCGTTGGCCGTCGCGGCGCCCGTGACGTCCAGGCACAGCCCGGACTGCACCCCGACCACCGTGCCGTCGGAGTTCACCCGCCACTGCTGGTTGGTCCCGCCGTTGCAGGTCCAGATCTCCACCCGGGTGCCGGCGGCGGTCGCCTTGCCGGGCACGTCCAGACACTTGCTCCCGCCGTACACCGTCAGCGCTCCGCCGGATGTCAGCGTCCACTGTTGGTTCGAACCGCCCGAGCAGTCGTAGATCTGCAGGTAGGTTCCATCACTCTGGCTGGAGTTCGGCACGTCCAGGCACCGTCCCGCACCGACGCCGCGCAGCGCGCCGGTGACGTCGGCCCGGGCCGGACCGGCCGCCACCCCCAGCGTCACCACCGCTGCCGCCAGGGCCAATGCCAGGGCGGCCAGCGCGGCGATCAAGGATCGACGACCGCGGCTGATGCTTCCTGTGTTCGTCATTACTTTCTCCCAGTCAGCTCCAAGTCCGCTTCCGCACGTATGTGAGGACATTGTTAGCGCTAACAGACGCAGCCTGGGCTTGCCGGATAAGGGGTGTCAATCCCCTCGCGCGGAGGGCCTGCGGATCCCGAGGGCGGCCGTGAAAGTTACTGACACCCCCATCTGGCGGGACCTTCGCCGAGGGAGAACCTTGACAAGCTCTCCGAGAGTGCCAGGATCCCTTCCTGTTAGCGCTAACATCGCCGCGCCCGGCTCACCCAGTCGTCCCAGGCCTCCAAGAACGCGCGGACCCCGGCCCATGGAGGCCTTCCCACCTTGGAAGTAAGGCGTTTCCCACGCCGGCGTCACAAGGAGGCACCATGACCTTGATCGGTTCATCGCGACGAGTGCTCACGCTGGGCGCCGTCGCCGCGTTGGCGGCGTCTGTCATGGCCGCGACACCCGCACCCCCTGCGGCGGGTGCCGCGGGCAGCGGCGGGTCGACACCGATCTACTTGCAAACCCGCTACTCGTTCGCCGAGCGCGCCGCCGACCTCGTCTCGCGGATGACGCTGCCGGAGAAGGTGGCACAGCTGCACACCAACAGCGCGCCGGCGATTCCGCGCCTGGGCGTGCAGTCGTATACCTACTGGAGTGAAGGCCAGCACGGCATCAACCTGCTGGGTGCGGACTCGAACAACGGCGGTGCGGCCGGCGGACCGCACGCCACCAGCTTCCCGACCAATCTGTCCTCGACGATGTCCTGGGATCCGGCCCTGGTCTACCAGGAGACGACGGCCATCTCCGACGAGGTCCGCGGAGAACTGGACAAGTCCTTGTGGGGCGTCGCCCAGAACAACATCGGCCCGTCTGCGGACGACTACGGCTCCCTGACCTACTGGGCGCCAACCGTCAACATGGACCGCGACCCGCGCTGGGGGCGCACCGACGAAGCCTTCGGAGAGGACCCCTACCTGGTGGGGAAGATGGCCGGCGCGTTCGTCGCCGGCTACCAGGGTGAGACGATCGACGGCACGCCGACCAGCCCGTATCTGAAGGTCGCGGCGACGGCCAAGCACTTCGCGCTCAACAACAACGAGAACGACCGGCACGCCGACTCCGCCGACGCCAGCGAGTCCGACATCCGCGACTACTACACCGCGCAGTTCCGCAGCCTGGTGGAGGACTCGCACGTAGCGGGCCTGATGACGTCGTACAACGCCATCAACGGAACCCCGTCGCCGGCCGACACCTACACCACCGACGCGCTGGCGCAGCGCACCTGGGGCTTCGACGGCTACATCACCTCGGACTGCGGCGCGGTCGGCGACGTCACCGCCTCCTCCAGCCACGACTGGGCACCGCCGGGATGGACTGTCTCGGTCGTCAACGGCACCAGTACGTGGACGAACACCGCGACCGGCGTCCAGGTGCCGGCCGACGCGGGCGGCCAGGCCTACGCGCTGCGCGCCGGAACCGATGCCAACTGCACCGGCGGCGACGCCACACTCGGCAACATCGAGGCCGCGATCAAGGCGGAGATCCTCAGCGAGGGCGTGATCGACCATGCCCTCGTCCAGCTGTTCACCGTGCGCATGCAGACCGGCGAGTTCGACCCGGCGAACAAGGTCGCCTACACCCGCATCACCAAGGCGCAGATCCAAAGCCCTGAGCACCAGGCTCTAGCTGAGAAGGTGGCGGCCAACTCCCTGGTGCTGCTCAAGAACGACCCGATGCCGGGCTCCGCAGCCAAGGTGCTGCCGGCGAACCCCGCGAGCCTGAACAACGTCGTGGTCGTCGGCGACCTGGCGAACACGGTCACCCTCGGCGGGTACTCCGGTGACCCGACGCTCCAGGTGAACGCCGTGCAGGGCATCACTTCCGCGGTCAAGGCGGCCAACCCGAACGCCACCGTCACCTTCGATGCCTGCGGCACCTCCACGACCGCCACCGCAGCGGCGTCCTGCTCCGCGGCGACCCAGGCCGCGATCAAGACCGCGGACCTGGTCGTGGTGTTCGTCGGTACCGACGGGAGCACCGCGGGGGAGAGCAACGACCGCGCGAGCCTGGCCATGCCCGGCAACTACGACTCGCTGATCAGCCAGGTCGCCGCGCTCGGCAACCCCCGCACCGTGCTGTCGATGCAGACCGACGGCCCGGTCGACATCGAGAACGTCAAGGGCGACTTCCCCGCCATCGTCTACAGCGCCTACAACGGCGAGAGCCAGGGCACCGCGCTGGCCGACGTCCTGTTCGGCAAGCAGAACCCGAGCGGGCACCTGGACTTCACCTGGTACAAGGACGACTCGCAGCTGCCGTCGATCAAGAACTACGGTCTGAACCCGGCGGACACCGGTGGCCTGGGCCGCACCTACCAGTACTTCACCGGCACGCCGACCTATCCCTTCGGCTACGGCCTGAGCTACACCGACTTCGCCTACTCCAAGGTCCAGGCGACCGACCACGCCGACGCTCAGGGCAAGGCCACCGTCCGGTTCGACGTCACCAACACCGGCAAGACGCCGGGAGCCACAGTCGCACAGCTCTACATCACCCCGCCCAGCGTGCCCGGAACGCAGCAGCCCGCTGAGCAGCTCGAAGGCTTTGCGAAGACGGCCGTCCTCAAGCCCGGCCAGACCCAGCACCTGTCCGTCTCCGTCAACATCGCCGATCTGGCGACCTGGGACGCGCAGAACGCGAAGAACGCCGTCACCGACGGCACGTACACGCTGCGGCTCGCCACCGACGCCGCCGACACCGTCGCCTCCCGCCCGCTGCGGGTCACCGGGGCGATCAAGCCGCGGATCCAGTACGTGACGGTGCAACCCGACCAGGTGGTCTTCACCCCCGGGAACACGCTCGACCTGACCGGGAAGAACCCGTGGATCGCGGACGACACCGCGCAGGCCGCGCAGCATCCGAGCGCGGACAGCGTCGTCGAGGCGGTGAACAACGACGAGTCCTTCGCCGACCTGAGCAGCGAGCACGTCAAGTACAGCAGCAGCGATCCGGCGGTCGCCTCGGTCAGCCGCACCGGCGTCGTCACCACGCACGCCGTCGGCACCGCGACGATCCGCGTGAGCGTCGACGGCGTCACCGGCTCGACGCCGATCGCCGTGCACGAGCCGTTCGCGATGAGCGCGCCGGCCGTCGCCGTGCCCGGCGGCAGCTTCACCGTCACCACCACCTCGGCGAACCCGAGCGGCGGGGAGAAGCTGCGCAACGCCGCCTTCCACCTCACCGTGCCCGCGGGCTGGACGGCCACCGCGAGCACTCCGGCGACGTTCCCCAGCGTGGCGGCCGGCCAGACCATCACCACCACCTGGACGGTCGGCGTCCCCGCGGACGCCAGCCCGACCGCGGACGCGCCGGCGCTGACCGCGCAGTACACGTTCACCGACGGCACCGGCACCCACAGCGACACGACCGGAGCCACCGTGTCGATCCCCTATTCCTCGATCGCCGCCGCCTCCACCAACCCCGGCGTCAGCGACGACTCCGACACCGCCGTCGGCAACCTCGACGGCGGCGGCGCCAGCTACTCCGCGCAGACCCTCGCCACGGCCACCCCGAGCATCACCCCCGGCGGCACGTTCACCCACGACGGTCTGACGTTCACCTGGCCCGCCCCGGCGCCCGGCACGCCGGACAACATCGTCGCCACCGGGCAGACCATCCCGGTCACCGGCACCGGATCGACCCTCGGAATCGTCGGCACGGCCGACTACGGAGCCGCCTCCGGCACCGCCGTGATCACCTACACCGACGGCACCACCCAGTCGTTCAGCCTCGCCTACAGCGACTGGTGGACCAACGCGGCGGCATCCGGCGGCGACGTCCTGGCCACCTTCCCCTACCTGAACAACGCCAGCGGAGCGCTCCACAACCAGGTGAGCCTCTACACCGACACGGTCCCGCTGACCCCGGGCAAGACCATCAAATATCTGACGCTCCCGAACGTCGGCACGGCCCTGATCAACCAGACGGCGATGCACATCTTCGCGATCGCCGTCGGCTGATCGCCGCCACAGGCCGCCACAGGCTGCCCCAGGCCGCAACAGAAGGATGAAAGTTTCACTTCAGTAGGGAGAAGAGATGGAAGCCAGCTCCAGCGCACCCCGCCTGCTCAGACTCGGCATCGGACTTCCCCGGCTGGTCGCCGCGCTGATCGTCGTCATCGGCATGATGATCGGCGCCATGGTCCTGCCCGGACCGGCGCACGCCGCGGTATCCGAACCCTGCGATATCTACGCCGCCGGCGGCACGCCCTGCGTGGCAGCCCACAGCACGGTTCGGGCGCTCTACGGCGCGTACAACGGACCGCTCTATCAAGTCCGGCGCTCCTCCGACAGCACGACGGCGAACATCGGCGTGCTCTCCGCCGGCGGGACCGCGAACGCCGCCGCCCAGGACTCGTTCTGCGCGGGCACCTCCTGTGTGATCACCGTCGTCTACGACCAGTCCGGCCACGGCAACAACGTGGCCTACCAGGGTCCGGGCGGAGCAGGCGGAACGGACACGCCCTCCAACGCGACCAGCGAGTCGCTGACCGTCGGCGGGTCCAAGGCGTACTCGCTGTACATCAACCCCGGCAACAGCTACTGGCACAACGGCTCGGCCACGGGAATGCCCTTGGGCAGCGCGCCCCAAGGCGCCTACATGGTGACCAGCGGAACCCACGTCAACGGCGGGTGCTGCTTCGACTACGGCAACAGCGAGACCGACCGGCACGCCGACGGCGCCGGCGCCATGGACGCGATCTACTTCGGCACCAGCTGCTGGTTCGGCGGGTGTTCGGGCAGCGGGCCGTGGGTGCAGGCCGACCTCGAATACGGGCTCTACTCCGGGGGCAGCCAGTCCTGGAACGCCAACCAACGAGCCTTCAGCAGCCGCTATGTCACCGCGATGCTGAAGAACAACGGGACTTCGCAGTTCGCGCTCAAGGGCGGGGACGCGCAATCCGGAGGTTTGACGACATTGTGGAACGGCGCTCTACCGCCGGGCTACAGCCCGATGCGGCAGCAGGGCGCCATCATCCTGGGCAGTGGCGGCGACTGCTGCGCCTCCGGCGGCGGCAACCAGAGCCTCGGGACCTTCTACGAGGGCGCCATCACCGCCGGCTACCCCAGTGACGCCACGGACAACGCGGTCCAGGCCAACATCGCCGCGGCCGGCTACGGCGGCGGTTCCACCGGCGGCGGCACCGCCGGCGAGGTGCACGCCGTGGGCGCCGGCAAGTGCCTGGACGTGCCGAACTCCAGCACCGCGGGCGGCACCCAGCTGCAGATCAACGCCTGTGCCGGCGGCGCGAACCAGGTCTTCGCGCACACCTCCAGCGGTCAGCTGACGGTCTACTCCGGCAGCACCCAGATGTGCCTGGACGCCAACGGGAAGGGCACCACCGCCGGCACGAAGGTGATCATCTGGGCCTGCAACGGCCAACCCAATCAGCAGTGGAACGTCACGGCGAACGGCACGATCACCGGCGCCCAGTCAGGGCTCTGTCTCGACGTCACCGGCGCCGCCACCGCCAACGGCTCGCCGGTGGAGCTGTGGACCTGCAACGGCCAGTCCAACCAGCAGTGGAGTCTGAGCTGATCGGACCGCCGGCTCCGGCAGCGCCGGGCGCACCGTCATCGGCCAGGCTCCGGCCTGCCGGACGGCGGCGTGCCCGGCGCCCGTGGCGGTCACTGTGCGTGAAGAAGTCCGAAACTTTCATCGGAATCCCCCGCTCCACCAGCCGGACGTGCGCAGGCGGAAACCAACCGTTGACGCTTCTTTCCTGGCTCGTAACTTGGTGCTGCGCGGCGGTCTCACGCCGCATCCCCATCGGTCTCGGCCGTCCCCCCGGCCGTCACCGCCGTCAACCCCCGAAAGACTGGTGTCCAGTGGTTGCACACCGCCATCCGGCCCGAGCGTCGTCCCTGGCGCTCGTCGTCGGCGCCGCGCTCTTGATGCCCTGGTGGGGCGTCCAAGCGGCTCAGGCAACGTCAGTAGCCCCGGCAGCGGCGGCAGCCGCGCACGCGGCCAACCCCTTCGTCGGGTCGAGCCCGTATCTGAACCCTGACTACGTCTCCGAGGTCCAGTCGCAGGCGTCCGCCGACGGCAGCTCCGCCGAGGCCAAGGTCGGCGCGTACCAGACCGCGATCTGGATGGACCACATCGGCGCGATCGCCGGCGACAGCAGCCACCTGGGCCTGAAGGCGCAGCTGGACAAGGCCGAGACGCAGGCCGCCGGGACCACCAGCCCGGTGGAGGTCGAGGTGGTCGTCTACGACCTGCCCGGCCGGGACTGCGCGGCGCTGGCCTCCAACGGCGAGATCCCGGCGACCGACGCCGGGCTGACCCAGTACGAGTCGCAGTACATCGACCCGATCGTGGCCATCGAGGGCGCCTCGGGCTACAGCAACCTGCGGATCGTGAACTTCGTCGAGCCGGACTCGCTGCCCAACGCGGTCACCAACCAGAGCAAGTCCGCGTGCGCCGCCGCGACGCCCTACTACGAGAAGGGCATCGCCTACGCGCTGGGCAAGCTGCACGGGATCGGCTCGCAGATCTACAACTACCTGGACATCGGCCACTCCGGCTGGCTCGGCTGGCCCAACAACATGACCGGCGCCGGTCCTGAGTACGCCAAGGTCGTGCAGGCCGCGACCGGCGGCTACGCGACGGTCGACGGCTTCGTCTCGGACACCGCGAACACCACCCCGTCCGACGAGCCGTTCCTGCCGAACTCCAACCTCACCGTCGGCGGCCAGCCGCTGAAGTCGGCGAACTTCTACCAGTACAACCCGTACTTCGACGAGCACAGCTACGACGAGGCGATGTACAGCGAGTTCGTCTCCAGCGGCTTCCCGTCCAGCGTGGGCATGATCATCGACACCTCGCGCAACGGCTGGGGCGGCACGTCCCGGCCCACCTCGCTGAACTCCAGCCCGACCGACGTCAACAGCTACGTGAGCGCGAACAAGGTCGACCTGCGGCCGTTCCGCGGCGACTGGTGCAACGTCAACGGCGCGGGCATCGGCGCGCGGCCGCAGGCCAACCCCTACGGCTCCGGCGACCACGTCATCGCCGACGTGTGGATCAAGCCCCCGGGGGAGTCGGACGGCGACTACCCGAGCTCCTCGCACTCGCACGGCGACCCGCACTGCGACCCGGCCGGCACCCAGACCGACGGCAACGGCGGCACCTACCCGACCGACGCCATCCCCGGCTACGACGTCCCGGCCGGACAGTGGTTCGCCTTCCAGTTCAAGCAGCTGGTGCAGAACGCCTACCCGGCCCTCGGCGGGACCACCGGCGGCGACACCACGCCGCCGAGCGCGCCCAGCGGCCTGACCGTGGCCTCGAAGACCAGCAGCAGCGTCTCGCTGACCTGGACCGCCTCGACCGACAACGTCGGCGTGACCGGCTACGACATCTACCGCGGCACGACGCTGGCCGGCACCTCGGCCACCCCCAGCTTCACCGACACCGGCCTGACCGCCTCGACGCAGTACTCGTACACGGTCAAGGCCTTCGACGCCGCGGGCAACCTCTCCTCGGCCTCCAGCGCGGTCACCGCCACCACCAGCGGCGGCTCCACCGGCGGTGACACCACGCCGCCCTCGACCCCGACCAACGTCACCGCCAGCGGCGTGACCAGCACCGGCGCCACCCTGTCCTGGTCGGCGTCCACGGACAACGTGGGCGTGGCGGGCTACCACGTCTACCGGAGCGGCACCCTGGTCGGCACCACGACCACCACGTCCTTCGCCGACACCGGCCTGACCGCCTCGACGCAGTACTCGTACACCGTGGTCGCCTACGACGCGGCGGGCAACCTCTCCCCGGCCTCCGCCGCGGTGTCGGTGACGACCTCGGGCGGCAGCACCGGCGGCTCCGGCTGCGCCGCCACCTACCAGATCGGCAGCGACTGGGGCAGCGGCTTCACCGCCAACGTCACCGTCACCAACACCGGCACCGCCCCGACCAAGTCCTGGAAGGTCACCTGGACCTGGGCCGGCAACCAGCAGGTCACCAGCATGTGGAACGCCGCCAGCCAGCAAAGCGGCCACAGCGAGACCGCCACCAGCATGGCCTACAACGGCGCGATCGCGGCCGGAGGCAACACCACCTTCGGCTTCCAGGGCACCTACAGCGGCAGCAACGCCAACCCGACGCTCACCTGCAGCGCCAGCTGAGCTATCGCTGATTGCGGAGAACACGGCCGGCCCGGTGCGCAGTTGATGCGCACCGGGCCGGTCGGCTGTTGGCAGTTGGCTGTTGGCAGGAGGGCTGTTTCGGGGCTCGTGACTTGGCTAGTGCGTTTCCCAAAGATGCCCCTCAAACGCGGCCGCCGCCCGCCAGCCCCAATGCGTGCGCAGTGACTCGGACTGGTGCGCGGTCGTGAACACTCACTACTGCCGGCCGCCAGCGCAGCCCAGCCCAGCCACGTACCACCGGACTGCGCCCCCTGCGAGGCCATCAACACCTTGCGCGAAGTCGTAAAAGTGGCGCTCATGGCTTATATATGGGTGACGGTGATTGGGCTGGTGCGATTGGTTTGTGGGTTTTTATAAGCTTTTTACGTCTTCGAGCATGGTCTGATGGCCTCGCAGGGGGCGCAGTTCGGTGGAGGGTGGCTAGGTCGCGTCGGCGGCCGGCGGTGGTGGAGCGACACGACCGCGCGCCGGTCCGAGTCACTGCGCACGCGTTGGAGCTGGCGGGTCGCGGCCGCGTTTGAGGGGCACCAGAAGTCAAGGTCAAGGGCAGGCGCCTCCGGCGGGGGCACTCTGCAACGGGGGGCGGGGCTGGGTTGGGCGGCTCGGCGGCGGTTCGAATGTTGGTCGCCTTTGTCCCGGATCCCTCGCCGCTGTCGTCGCCGTAGACGGAATCATTGCGGCCTGGCGGAGTAAAGTCGGATCGCAATTGCTGTGGTGCTGTTTCGTTCGACTTGACACCGCCAGTCCACAATGATTGGCAGAGCCCGCCGACAGCGACGAGGGATCCGGGACAACACCCTTGTGAGAGGAGGTCCCCCGCCTATCGCAGAATGCTCACCACTTGCAGGCTGCCAGTCCCGGCGCGATGCCGGTGAAAAGCGCAACTGCCTTTCCCGAAGGTGTCGGCGAGTAGATGAAGCAGCAGCCTGCCACCCACGTCGGTGGATCCTCCACACCATACGGGGTTGTGTCCCGGATTCCCCGTCGCGTCGGCGGGCTCTGCCAATCTTTTCGGACTGGCGGTGTCAAGTCGGGCGTTTCTCAACCACAGCAAAAGCGATGCGACTTTACTCCGCCAGGCCGAAATGATTCCGTTTACGGCGACGACGCGACGGGGAATCCGGGACTAAGGCGACCACAAGCAACAACCGCCGCCGGACAGCGCGACCGCCCCCTCCCCGGAGCGAGGCCGCTCGCCGCGAAGGCGCCGCCGGAGGCCCTGCCCTTGATTTTTGGCGCCCCTCAAACGCGGCCGTCAGCCGCCAACACAAACGTGTGCGCAGTGACTCGGACCGGCGCGCGGTCGTGGACACGAACAACCGCCGGCCGCCAACGCGACCCGGACACGCTCCACCGAACTGCGCCCCCTGCGAGGCCATCAAACCATGCTCGAAGACGTAAAAAGCTTCTAAAAACCCACAAACCAACCGCACCCACCCACCCCACACCACCCACCCCACCCGACCCACACATCAGTCAGGGGTGTCTAAAAAGCTTCTAGAAACCCATTAACCAGCCGAGTCGCCGAGCGCCCCTACTTCACAGTCCACTTCTGGTTGGCGGCGCCGCTGCATGTCCACAGCAGCAGCTTGGTGCCGTTGGCGGTGGCCGCGCCGGAGGCGTCGAGGCAGAGGCCTGATTGGACGCCGGTGATGGTGCCGTTGGCGTTGATGGTCCATTGCTGGTTGGTTTGGCCGTTGCAGTCCCAGATGACGGCTGGGGTGCCGTTGGTGGTGCCCTGGTTGGAGGCGTCCAGGCACTTGGTGCCGTAGATCATCAGCTGTTTGGTGGCGGTGGGGGTCCACTGCTGGTTGCTTTGGCCGTTGCAGTCCCACAGTTGGGCCTGGGTGCCGTTGGTGGTGGAGGAGTTGTTGATGTCGACGCAGCGTCCGGATGGGGTGCCGATGATCTGCTTGGCGCTGCCGGTGCCGCCGCCGGTACCGTCGGTGCCGGTCACGGTGAGCAGGACGGCCTGGCCGGCGGGGACGGTGGCGGCGTAACTTCCGGTGAAGCTGCCGCGGTCGACGGCGGCCCACACGTCGCGGACCGAGGCGGCGCCGGTCAGTCCCAAGGCCGACCATGGGGCGGTGATGGTCGCCGTCGAGCCGGTGCGGTTGAGTAGGACCACCGCGCGGCGGCCGCTGCCGGACAGGACCTTGCTGTACACCTGCAGCCCGCTTTGGGCTTCGGCCACCTTCACGCCCTGCTGGCCGCGGGAGTCCTGGTCGATGGCTATCGCTTCGGGGTTGGTCAGGACGGCACGGGTGTCGCTGCTCATAGTCGACAAGTTGTTGCCGGCCAACAGGGGCGCGCCGGAGATGGCCCACAGGCTCAGGTGGGTGCGGTTCTGCGCCGCGGTGAATCCGGGCATGCCGGCGATCAGCATGTCCGGATCGTTGTAGTGGCCGGGGCTTTGGGCGGCCGGATGCTGCGCGGCGTCGAAGTTGGCCAGCACGTTGGTCATCGAGGGGGCTTGGCCGTAGTAGATGATGTCGCCGCTGGTGCGCCACAGCGCGGACATGCCAGGCGCCCAGTTCCACGGGCTCTGATTGCCCCAATCACAGATCGACAGCACCATCGGACGGCCGGTCTGCGCCGTGGCGCGGCCGATCGCGTCGCTGATCGCCTGGTAGGTGTTCTGCGCGTTCAAGCCCTCGGCGTTGCCGCCGCACCAGTCGACCTTGACGTAGTCGAAGCCCCACTGGGAGAACTGCAGGAAGTCCTGATCGTAATGACCTTCGCTGCCGCTTCCCGGAGCCGCAGGACGGCCGGTCGGGTAGTAGTAGCCGCAGCCGTTCTTCCCGGCGTCGGTGTAGATCCCGGCCTTCAACCCCTTGCTGTGGATGTAGTCGGCGATGGCCTTCATCCCGCCGGGCCAGTCTGCCGAGTCCACCGTGATGTTTCCGGAGGCGTCGCGGGTACCCTGCCACCAGCCCTCGTCGATGTTCACGTACTGATAGCCGGCGGCTTCCATGCCGGAGGACGCCAACGCGTCGGCCTGCCCCTTGATGACGTTGTAGTTGATCTGCGCGGCGAAAGTGTTCCACGACGCCCAGCCAATCGGCGGCGCGCTCACCGTCGAGGCCGCCGCCACCGCCGCAGGCGCCGCACGCGCCGGGGAGTCCGCCACGGCGGCTTGCACGCGCGAGCCGACCAGCCCGACAGGCGAGGCCAGCGCGCAGACCACGGCAAGGATCGCAGCCCGCAGCATCTTGCGACTTCTCAGATTGACCACAACTCAGTCCTTTTCGCACGAGGTCGAATCGGTTCGACCTCTCTGACTGAAAGTGCCAACAGGGCGGCCGGACGTCAATAGCCCGTCATGCCCGACACGGCCGGTTCGGCAGACGGCGACGACAGCGGCTCGGGTGCGGAGGGCGTCGAGTCCGGTCGAAGCGGGCCAGGGCGCTGCGCCGGCGTCTGCCTCGCCGTCTATGCCTGGTCGAGTACGCGTGTCATCCAGATCGAATCGCCATGCTCGGCGTCCTCATCGATGCGACCGCTCCGGTGGAAATCAAGCTTCTCGAGCACCCGGAACGATGCCGCATTCCACTCCCGTACGGTCGCCCACAGCCGCCGCCGGCCCGTCCGGGCCGCGGCTTCGACGATCGCACGCGCAGCCTCTGTGGCATACCCGTGACCGTGGGCTCTCCGGGCGACCTCGAACGCGATCTCGGGCTCGTCGAAAGACGCTCCGTTGACGGTCAATCCGCAGTATCCGATGAACGCCCCCGAAACCCGCAGCTCGATCGCCAGCAAACCCAGCCCGGGCTCCGCTCCCTGCGGATTGCGAGTGATCCCCTCGCGGAGATCGTCGACTGTCGGGCGCCCTTCCGCGTCGATTCGCCGCAATACACGTGGATCCCGCTCAAGCCACAGCCCGCGGTACTCCTCGGCATCCGACGAGTGCCATTGCCGCAACCGGAGCCGCTCTGTCATCAACTCTGCTGGCAGATCCTCATAGGTCTCCACCTGGCCAACCTATCCCCAGCGCTGCACTCGCTAGGTTGTCGCGCAGGAGTAGCCGGAGGCGGCATCGGCGGCTGTGCCGGCTCAGGTCATGTTCCCTCGGCGGGCGCGGTGTTCTCTGCTGCGTGTCGGCGGAGTTCGGCGTTGAGGCGTTGGGCTTCTTCGAGTTGGTCTTCCAGGATGATGATGCGGCAGGCGGCGTCGACGGGGGTGCCGGTGTCGACGAGTTCGCGGGCGCGGGCGGCGATGCGCAGTTGGTAGCGGGAGTAGCGGCGGTGGCCGCCGTCGGAGCGCAGCGGCACGATCAGTTTGGCCTCGCCCAAGGCCCGCAGGAACGCGGGGGTGGCGCCGATCATTTCGGCGGCCCGGCCCATTGTGTAGGCCGGATAGTCGTCGTCGTCCAGCCTGTCGGCCGGGGTGGAGCGGGTACTGCCTGGCACTTGCACCTCTTTTGTCTGTTGTGAATGTGAACGCGAGGAGGGGCCCGGTGCCGTACGGCACCGGGCCCTGGGGGATATAACACCATCTACATGCCGACCAGAATGCGTCGGCCTACTTCTCCGCGCACCAGCCTTGAAGGGCTTGTCGCGGGGATCTCGGAGGTGTGACCGGAAATCACCTTCCCATCCGGGACTGGACTGCCCACCCAGGTACGTTCTTCGCCTGGGCGATCCTGATGGTGTTCGTTCCTCTTTTCCTTCGTGTCCTGCCAAACGGGGTACTGCTACTTCACTTGCGGTACTGCTCACTGCACTTGCGGTACTGCCTACTTCACATGCGGTACTGCTCGGCAGCCCCGGGCCCTGTCTTGCGGCCCGGCCGTCGGCCCCGGCGCCCACCAGCACTGCTGGCCCCGGAACCCTATTGCCGTCCTGCACTTGCACTTGCCTCGCGCCAGTTCGTGTCTGCCGCGCCTTTCGCCTCTTGCGGTTACGACAGGAACACTACCCAGGCAGCGGCCGGATGTCTACACCGACGGCTACAGATTTTTGGGAGCATGACCTGAAGGTGTGATCGACCAGGCGTCTGCGGCATAGCGGGGCGTTGGCCCGTTCAGTCGATGGCTAGGCTCTTGACCAGGAGCGATGATGGCTGTCGGAATCGCACGGCGGAGTTCGTGCACCTGGACTGGAATCCGTCCGACCCATCAGATCGGTTAGCCCGATCCGGTGATGCTCCTCTGCCAAGGCAGCGTTCTGGCTGACCGAGAGATCTGGCCGGGGAATCAAGGCAGGAGCCGTACTCGCTCTGCCCCGTTGCGCGTGGTGCGAGAATGACCCCGTGACGGATGATCGGTCGGCGAGGCCTGCGGGCGTCGCGAAGCGTCGGGACGGGCCTGTCACCATCGCCTACATCGCTGAGAGCGCGGGCGTGTCGGTCCCCACGGTCTCGAAGGTGCTCAACGGCCGGCCCGGGGTCTCCGACGACACCCGGGCTCGGATCGAGGACTTGATCATCCAGCACGGCTATCGCAAGCCTCCGTTCCGGAGCAACACCTTGGAGCTGGTGTTCCGGGAGTTGGAGAGCTTGTGGGCGGTGGAGATCATCCGGGGTGTCGAGCAGGTGGCCCGTAAGCACCGGATCGGGGTGACGGTCTCGGAGTTCGGTTTGCACGACTCGCTGCCCGAGCCGATGGACGACATGGTGTTCCGCCGTCCCAAGGCCGTCTTGTCCGTGGCGCAGCTGTCGGACGCCGAGCGGGAGCAGTTGGCTGCCAACGGGATTCCGTTCGTCGTGTTCGATCCGATCAGCGAGCTGCCCGAGGACGTTCCCTTCGTCGGCGCGACCAACTGGCGGGGCGGGCAGACGGCGACCCGGCATCTGATCGGCCTCGGACACCGGCGTATAGCCATGGTCCGCGGACCCGCGGGACTGATGTGCTTCGATGCCCGGACGGCCGCGTACGCCTTCACGATGGCCGCCGCGGGTCTGCCGGTGGATCCGGAACTGACCGTCGAGGCGGAGCCCAGCAAGGAAGCCGGTTACGCCGCCGCCTGTGGCCTGTTCGCTCTGGCCGATCGTCCCACCGCGGTGTTCGCGTCCAACGATCTGCAGGCGATCGGGGTCTACCAGGCCGCGCGGGAAGCCGGTTTGCGCATCCCCGACGATGTGAGCGTGGTCGGCTTCGACGACCTGCCGGTGGCGGCCTGGCTGGATCCGCAGCTGACCACCGTCCACCAGCCGCTGAGCCAGATGGCGGCAGCGGCCACCGAGCTCGCGCTGGCGCTCGGCCGAGGCGAGGAAACGCCGCAGCTCGGGGTGGAACTCGCGACCACCCTCACGGTGCGCCGGAGTACCGCGCCGCCCAAGCCGGCGGGGTGAACGTGCGTGGGCCCGAACCGGTGACTCCTACCGGTCCGGGCCCGCAGGCATTTCTCGTTCAGGAGGTCGTGCCGGTGACGGCGGTGCCGTTCTTGGTGACGTAGTAGGTGGCGGTGGCTCCGCTCCAGAAGTGGAACGTGAGGGTGACCTTCGCGCCGTCGGTCAGCGAGTCGAAGAACGCTGATGTCAATGTGGTGTTGCCGTTGGCGTAGTCCGCGGCGAACGCCGTGGAGTATTCCAGGTATGAGGTCCAGTTGGCCGGCCCGGCATTGCTGCCGTCGGCGTACTGCGCCTGCATGGTGGACAGGATGTCGCCGTTGAACCGCGTGGGGACCGCGAAGGAGCTGGTGCTTCCGGTGGCGGCGGCCAGGGTGGGCTGGCTGCTGACGATGACGCTGATCTGCCATGGCAGGCCGTGGGAGAAGTGTGCCTGCAGCGTCGCGTTGGGTCCGGTGGGCCCGTTGCCGGCCAGCCGTGTCAGCAGGGATGCGGTGAGGGTGAGCTGGTCGCCGGAGACGGTGTAGTCCCTGCCTTGGGCAAGTCTGACATCGCCCTGGGTGAGGCCGGTGAAGGTGTCGCCGTTGAGGTTCAGTGTGAGGCTGTGAGCCGCTATCGGACTGGCTTGTGGCAGGAACACCATGTCGGATGAGGCGGTTCCTGAAGACGCCCGCCAACTCGACTGGATTTGGGCGAACAGATCGGGGTCGCGCGGCTGGAGTGTGGCGCGGTTGATGTAGGAATCCCAGTAGTCGGTGGGGATGCCGGTGCTCCGTGATTCGTCGCCGAGGGCTTCGAAGTATTTGAGTGTTTCTCCGCGCTCGATGACGCCGGGTTTGGTGTAGTCGTAGCCGAGGAGTCCGACCTCGCAGGCGCAGACGGGGATGCCCTTGGTGATGAACTCGTCGTGGGCGAGCTGGTAGTCGGTGGTCATGTCCTGTTGGGCGGTGGTGTCGAAGGTGGTCGCGCCGGCGATGTTCACCGCGAAGGGCCAGTAGCCGTAGTAGTGGAAGCTGGCGATCACATCGGGGTCGTGGAGCGTCTCGATGGTGTTGAGCAGGCTGTCCATCAGTGGCTTGGTGGGGGTGTCGCCGAGGGTGGGCAGGAGCAGGTAGCGGTGTGTGTTGGTGCTGCCGGTGGCGCGTATGAGGTGGCTGAAGGCGGTGTTGAGTTGATCGAGCAGTGCCTCGGCTTGGGTATCGGTGGTGTTGGTGAATTGGGGTTCGTTGACGGATTCGAAGACGAGTTTGTCGGATTCTGCCTTGAAGGTGTCGGCGATCTGGGTCCAGGTGGCGTCGAATCGGGCCAGGACGCCGGTCGGGTCGCCGGCCATGTTGCTGATCCACTGCCAGGAGTCGTGGTGGACGTCGAGGACGACGTAGAGCCCGTCGGACAGTGACCAGTCCACTGCTTGCTTGACCTGGTTCATGAAGGCCGGGTCGATGGTGTAGCTCGGCGCGGCGCCTTCGTGGCCGCCCCAGGTGACCGGGATGCGGATGCTGTGGAAGCCGTCGGAGCGTACTTGGTCGATCAGGGCCTTGGTGACCGGCGGGTTGCCCCAGGACGTCGGGTCGGGGATGGCGTCGAAGGTGTTGCTCAGACCCCAGCCGGGCTGCATGGCCGCGAGGAACCGCATCGGTCCGGCGGCTGCCGGGGCGCCAGCGGTGGCGTGCGCTGTCGCGGGGAGCAGCATGCCGGTGATCGCCAGCAGCAGGCTTGCGAACCCGGCGAGTCTTGGACCGGTACGCCTTCGAACCTTGCGTAGCGGAGAGCGATGCACGAGACCTCCTTGCACATGGCGAAAATGTTTCTCGAAAACGAGCGACGATGTTTCGCGCGGAACGTACTGAGGATGTCGAGCCACAGCAAGGCTTTGGGCTGCTTCGTGCCGCGGTCGGCGGCGACCCTGAGTGACAGGAGCCTGCTACGGCCCTTCCCGCATGCTCTGTTCGATAGTACGGTCGCGAGAAACTTTCGTAACCAAGAGATCATTGGGAGTCCGCCGTGACCCTCTTCACGCCGACTTGGGCCTCCGTCGACCGACACGTCGCAGCACCGGAATGGTTCCAAGACGCCAAGTTCGGGATCTACCACCACTGGGGCGCCTTCAGCGTCCCGGCGTTCGCCAACGAGTGGTATCCACGCGCGATGTACTATCCCGACGGCGCGGAGCGGCAACACCACGTCGAGACCTACGGCGATCCCCAGACGTGGCCGTACCACCGCTTCATCGAAGGCGCCGACGACAGGTCCGGCCGGTTCGTCAAGTTCGCGCCGACGCTCGCCTCGGCCGGCGGGCGTTTCGACCCGCACGAGTGGGCTCAGCTGATCGCCGACGCCGGCGCGCGCTTCGCCGGACCGGTCGCCGAGCACCACGACGGTTTCTCGATGTGGGACAGCCGCGTCAACGAGTGGAACTCGGTGGCCAAGGGACCGCAATTGGACCTGCTGTCCCTGTTCGCCGAGGCCTACCGGGAACAAGGGCTGAAGCTGCTGGTGGCGATGCATCACGCCTACCACTACACGGGCTACTTCGAGCATGTGCCGCCGCAGCCCACGCGGTCCCTGCGCAAGCTCTACGGGCAACTGAGCAAACCGGAACACGACCGGCTGTGGCTGGACAAACTCAAGGAAGTCATCGATCTGGCCCGGCCGGACATCATCTACCAGGACGTCAACCTCGACAAGATCGAGGAGCCGATCGTCCTGGAATTCCTGGCCCACTACTACAACCGCGCCGGCGAGTGGGGCACCGAGGTCGTGGCCACCTACAAGGACGGCCTCACCGACAAGGGCCAGGTCTACGACTACGAACGCGGCGGTCCGAAGGACCTGACCCATCCGTACTGGCTGACCGATGACATCCTCACCGTCGACAGCTGGTCCTACAAACCCGATCTCGTGTATGTGCCGGTCGAGCTGATCCTGCATTCGCTGATCGACAGGGTGAGCAAGAACGGCGGTCTCCTGCTCAACATCGCCCCCACCGCCGAGGGAGTCATCCCCGACGAGCAGCGCACCCTCCTGCTCGCCATCGGCGACTACCTGCGTCGCTACGGCGAGTCGGTCTACGAGACCCGGGCATGGACCGTCTACGGCGAGGGACCGACGGAGATGGGCGGCGGATCCTTCGTCCCGCCAGTGGCCGGTACCGCCAGGGACATCCGCTTCACGCGCGACAAGCCGGGCCGCATCCTGTACGCGACCGTGCTCGGCTGGCCGGCGGGCGGTCTGACGATCGCCACGCTGGCAGCAGGACGCTTCGACCTCGGCTCGCTGCGCGCGATCGAGCTGATCGGACCCGAGACCGACGCGTACATCCCGCTGAGCGACTACCGCCAGGACGCAGCCGGGCTGCACATCGCCCTCCCGCAGTCCGCGCCGTTCAGCGCTGCCGCCTATGTCGCCAAGCTGACCTTCGACGGACCGATACCGAGCCTTGATTCAAAACCCTGACAGTCTCCACCGACGGTGGCTCTCAGGTGATTCCCGGCGAGCGAACGCCCGCCGGGAATCCGTCCCGCACGCCGCTCCGCCGGACGTCCAGCCGGAGCGGTCCCGTCTCAGGGCTTGAAGTCCTGATTGGTCCCCGGTGCGTTCTTGCACGGCCACTGGTCGAGTTGCTGGCCTTGGCTGCTGCTCGCTCCGTACACGTCCAGGCAAAGGCCGCTGTTCAGGTTCTTGAACTGCCAGGAGCCGTCGGACTGCTGCTGGGGCAGCCATTGGGCGGCGGTCGACGTGCTGACCGGTTGCTGCACGATGCCCGCCACCCCTTGGGAGGCCGAGCCGCCGGACACTGTGACGTCCTGGCCGGAGTTCTCGATCTGGAGCTGGCCGTATCCGCCGGAGGTGGGGACGAACTGGAACTGCTGGTTGGTCCCGCTGTTGCACGACCACTGGTCGATGATCGCGCCGGCGGTGGAACCAGCGCCATAGTTGTCCAGGCACAGGTTATTGCTGGCGATGGTCAGGGCGTGGTAGCCGGTCGGATAGGTGCCCGTGCCCCCGCCGGTACCGCCCGAGCCGCCGGTGACGACGGCCGTCCCGGTGATGTTGACGGCGTCGACCTGGAGATAGGTGCCGCCGGTCTTGACGACCTTGAGGGTGTGGGTGCCGCCGGCCAGCCCGGCGACACTGTAGAGCGTCTGCTGGGCTTGCGTGGGGGAACTGTTGGCGTTGACCGAACCCTTGTCGGCACCGTCGACGTAGATCTCCGCCGTGCCCTCGCTGCCGCTCTTCTCCCCGATCCAGGAGACGCCGGTGCCGGTGAACTGCACGGAGAAGCTGTCACCGTTGCCGGTGGCTTGGTGTATTCCGTTGTCCAAGTCGCCGAGTCTGCGGTCGCCGCTCCACGTCCAGGAGGACCCGGTGTAGTTCAGGCACAGGCAGGTGTCGTCCAGGGTTCCGGTGAGGGGCGCGACCTGCGCGGGCGGTCCGGCGGCGGTGATGACGGCCTGCGCGCCGGCGGGCCACTGGCCGTCGGGAACGATGGCCGCCTGGGTGAAGCTGGTGTTGTTCGGGACGACGGCCCGGTAGCCGGCGTTGTCGGAGTAGTTCGTGGGACCGACCGTGATGTTGTTGACGGTGGGCTGGTCGTAGTACATCCAGTCCTGGCCCGACCAGCGCACGACGTTGTCGCGGTCCTGCCAGTAGGAGCTGCCTTCGTCGTGGGCGATGGTGCCCCAGTTGCTGTAGATGTACTGGTCCTGGCACACGTTGCCGGTCAGGGTCGACCACACCGAGCCGTTGCCGTCGCCCTGGCCGCCCAGGGTGTAGATGCATTCGGCCATCACCGTGTTGCCGGCTCCGTCGCCCAGGCCGTTGTCGTAGACGTAGTTGTACGAGACCTGGTTCCCCCCGGCGTAGTCATAGCCGTGGGCGCAACCGGAGCAGTAGGGCGAGGCGTAGCCCCAGCCCCAGCCCACGGAGATGCCCTGCGCGGCCGAGTAGCCGACGTCGTTGTGGGAGACGGTCACATTGCGGGTGTAGCCGACCAGGATGCCGCTGGTGCTTTCGAAGACCACACCGCTGTGTTCGATGAAGTTGCCGGTGACGGTGTCCCCGGAGGTCATCAGCGCCGTGTCGGTCAGGTAGTAGTCGTCGACCTCGCCGACCTGCACGGCGTTGACGGCGGTGTCCAGGATCCTGCTGGTGCTGAGCGTGGAGTTCTGGGTCCCGTTGCCGAAGTCGACGCCGGCGTCGCCGGTGTGCGCGATGGTGTCGCCGGCGAAGGTGATGTGGTTGCCGCGCTCGACGTTGATCATCCCGGGGTCCTTGACCTGATTCCACGGGTTGGTCTCGCTCCACATGACGCCGGTCTGGTTCTCCGGGTAGCCCTGGGAGAGCTCGGTGAGCCAGGTGTTGTGCTGGAAGGTGATCCCGGAGAAGGTGATGTCGTGGGCCGGCTGGACGGCGGTCGGGATCACCACGAAGCCGTCGAGCAGCATCCAGGTCCCGCTCTGTTTGACCAGCTTGATCGTGTGGCTGCCGGGCGTCAGTCCGCTGACGGCCACCACCGCGTCCTCGGCGGTTCGCTGGCCCGAGGTGGCGGCGCTGACGGTCTGGTTGAGCGTGCCGTCGATGTAGACCCCGATGCTGCCTTCGTCGCTGTTCAGCTCCGTCAGCGCGGTGATGCCGCTGCCGGTGAAGGTGTAGCTGACCGAGTCGCCGTTGGTCTGGGTGGAGTGCACGTCGTTCTGGAAGTCGCCGAGCCCGCGGCCGGTCGAGGAGCCCCAGCCGGATCCGGAATAGGCGATCCCTGACGCCGTGTCGTTGATCGGGGTCAGGTGTCCCGGGGTGCCCTGCACGTCGACCAGATCCTGGACCACGGGCAGTTCGACGTCGGCGGTGGACATGTTTTGTCCCGGCAGCGGGATGTAGTACAGGCTGCCGCCGGCGCTGTCGAGGAACCACTGTCCCGGCTGGTTCAGCAACGCGTAGGCGTTCTCGATCCAGGTGATGTGGTTCAGCGTCGGGTAGCCCGCGCCGTTGAACGGGAAGCCGGTGTTGCTCAACGTGGCGTTGTAGCAGGCCTGGTTCACGTTCAGGCTGGAGCCGCCGCCGTTGGCGGTGATGCCGGCCAGCGGGCAGTGCAGCTGCCGCCACGGGTTGTCATCGACGATCTCCGCCTCGGTGGGATCGATCCACGAGCGATACGAGCCGTCGGAGGTCGTGAACGACGCGCCCGACTGGGAGAACCCGCCGGGGTTGATCGCGCTCTTGGTCACCGAGGCCCGCGCGCCGTCCACCCACAGGTCCCCGGCCCGCGTACCCGCCGCCACCGGCGCGCGCCAGATGTTCAGGCCCGAGTTGTACTGCGACCACCCGGTCACCTGCTGCGCTCCGTCGAAGACCGGTGTCTGGCCCGGAAGAGCCTCCCAGTACACGGTGTGCCCGTTGGTCCCGGAGTCCTGCGGTCCCAGAGCGAAGGTGCTGGTGAGCCTGTAGGTGCCGCCCGTCAGGTACACCACGATGTCGCCGGTCATCGAGCCGTTCATGCCCTCGACGACGCTGCGCGCCTCGGCCAGCGCGCACGGCGAGGTCTGGGAGCAGGAAGATCCCGACCCAGTGGGGGAGGCGTACAAGGTGGTCTGCACGGCCGCACGCGCGACACTCGGCGTCGCAGCGGCCTGCGTCCCGTATGCGGCCGCTGAGACGGCGACCAGAGCGGAGAGCCACAGTGCCGTCCGCGACCTGATGCCGCGCGCCTTCATTGTGGTGACTCGATCCAAGTGCGAAACCTCATAGCATGACCTTTCCTGCTGGTCGTGGGTTTCTTCGTGCCCTGTTACCGGTAACAACACAGCCCGATCATGGATGTGTTGCGCTTATCAGGGCAGGTGGGTTTCGACAGGACGCTGCCGCACGACACGCGGGCTGTCAAGAAGACATGGGATGTTCTGCTGGTCAAGGGAGGTGTCGCCGTCATGAAAGTTCCTGCCCGCCGGAGCGGTGCGGCGGCTCGGCTTCCGGATGATGCCGACCAAACCGCCACGGCTCGCCCGGCATGAACCGAGACGTGGCGGCGGCGAAACGCGCAGGACATCCCATGCCTGCTTGACAGGGGGCAGAGATTGAGCCACCGTCTGCTTCCGGGATGTTAGCGCTAACTCCTTTCGAGTCACGCCCACCGCAGAACTGGGAGATGGCATGAAAGCAAGCGCATGGAGCCGCCGAAAACTCGGCAGCCTGGCGGCCGGGATCACGGTCGTGCTCGGCACGATCGCCGGCACCGCGGCCATGACCGGTGCGGCGCACGCCGCGTCGCAGGGCCCGTGTGACATCTACGCGGCCGGCGGCACGCCGTGCGTGGCCGCGCACTCGACGACGCGTGCCTTGTCCGCCGCGTACAACGGTCCGCTGTACCAAGTGCGGCGCTCCTCGGACAACACGACCACGAACATCGGACTGCTCTCCGCGGGCGGCGTCGCCAACGCCGCGGCGCAGGATTCGTTCTGCGCGGGTACATCCTGTGTGATCACCGTGATCTACGACCAGTCCGGGCGTGGCAACAACCTGACTCCCGCGCCCGCGGGCGGGTACGTGCACACCCCCGACAGCCCCGCGAACGCCACCGCGGCGCCGATCACCGTCGGCGGCCACAAGGCCTACGGCGTGTTCACCTCCACGGGTATCGGCTACCGCGACGACACCACCAACGGGGTGGCCACCGGGGACAGCCCGGAGGGCGAGTACGACGTGGTGGACGGCACGCACTACAACAACGGGTGCTGCTTCGACTACGGCAACGCCGAGACCACCAACAACGACGACGGCAACGGCACCATGGAGGCGATCTACTTCGGCAACGCCTCCTATTGGGACACCGGCGCCGGCAACGGCCCTTGGATCATGGCCGACCTGGAGAACGGTCTGTTCTCCGGCTCCAACGTGAACAGCCCCAATCCCGGCGATCCGACGATCAACTACCGGTTCACCACCGCCATGATCAAGGGCGGCGCGAACCAGTGGGCGATCCGCGGCGGCAATGCGGCCTCGGGAGGCTTGTCCACCTTCTACAGCGGGCCGCGTCCTCCCGGGTACAACCCGATGCACAAAGAGGGCGCGATTCTGCTGGGCATCGGCGGTGACAACAGCGACGGCGCCGCCGGAACCTTCTACGAAGGCGTGATGACGTCGGGGTATCCCTCCGACGCCACCGAGGCCGCGGTGCAGGCGAACATCAACGCCGCCGGATACGCCGCCGGCACCAGCGGGGGCACCGGCACCGGCGCATTGCACGCCAACGGCGCCAGCAAGTGCCTGGACGATCCGAACGGCAGCACCACCGGCGGAACCCAGCTCCAGATCTATGGCTGCAACGGGCAGGCCAACCAGACCTGGACGCGCACCTCGTCGAACCAGCTGACCGTCACCAACAGCGGGACGACGGACTGCCTGGACGCGAACGGCCAGGGCACCAGCCCCGGCACGAAGGTAATTATCTGGCCGTGCAGCGGACAGAGCAACCAGCAGTGGCAGTTCAACGCCAACGGCACCGTCACCGGCGTGCAATCAGGGCTCTGCCTCGACGTGACCGGCGCGTCCACCGCGGACGGCGCGCTGGTCGAACTGTGGACCTGCAACGGCGGCAGCAACCAACAGTGGAATCTCGGATAGGGACCATGAGCACTCACAGACATCGATGGCAGCGCATCGCCGGCGCGGTCGGCTCGCTGACCCTGCTCCTGGGCGCCTTGGTGGTAGCCCAGGCGTCGCACGCGGTTCCGGCCCGGGCCGCCACCATCAGCCAGTTCCATGGTGTGAACTGGGCGGATCCGAACGACAATTTCATCACCGGTCCCAACATCCCGGTGGGCCTGTCGACCGCGGACAATTACTCCACCACCTACGCGAAGTCGACGGCGATCCTGAAGGGTTTCCAAGGGCTCGGGGCCAACACCGTCCGGTTGGGGATGAACGCGGCCACCACCTCCGGCAGTTGGTGGGGCAGCTACACCGCGACGCTGGACGCCGCGACAGCGCTGGGGATGAACGTCATCATCGCCCCGTGGCTGCAGGGCGGGACGGTTTCCGACACTAACTCCTTCTATCAGATGTGGGACACGGTCATAGCGAAGTACGGCAGTAGCAGCAACGTCTACTTCGATGTCATGAACGAGCCCTATGGGATGAACGCCACGCAGCTGACGAACTTCGAGGCGGGCTGGCTCGCGCGGTATCCCAGCGTTCCGCGCGGCCGGGTGATCCTTCCCGGCTTGTACTCCGACGGGAACCTGTGCGCGGTGGGCGCCGACTCGCGGCTGTCCGGGACCCTGCTGTCGATCCACATCTACAGCATGTTCGGGGACTCGCACACCACCGAGGCGGCGTGGGTCAGCGACTTCCAGAACAACCTGTGCGGGTACGCCAGCCGTGCCGTGCTCACCGAGTTCGGCGTCCCGATGACCACCGGCGTGAACTACAACGGTCCCAAGGACGGCACCAACAACGTCTCCTACCTGTATGCGATCACTGACACGGTGCGCAGCATGGGTATCGGCTCGGTGTTGTGGGTCGGCCTGAAGGATCCGAGCCAGACCACCGGTCCCGGTCCGTGTGACAACGCCTCCTGCGGGATCACCACGTTGGGCGGCAGCGGCACCAACCTCACGGTCAGCCTGAACAACCAGTCCGGGCTGGACCGGCTGCAATGGGGCTGGGGGACCGGCACGAATCCCGGCGGCGGTGGGGGAGGCGGTGGTGGCACCGCCGGCGTGTTGCACGCGGTCGCCGCCAACCGCTGCCTGGACGTGCCCAGCCAAGCCACGGCCAACGGCACACAGCTGCAGATCTGGGACTGCAACGGAGGTACCAACCAGCAGTGGACGGCCCTGTCCAACGGCGAGTTGCAGGTCTACGGCGGCAAGTGCCTGGACGTCCCGGGCCACGCGACGACCGCGGGCACCCGCGTGGAGATCTGGGACTGCAACGGTGGCGCCAACCAGCTGTGGACCCTCAATTCCAACGGCACCGTGGTCGGCCGTGAATCAGGGCTCTGCCTGGACGTGACCGGCGCGGGCACCGCCAACGGCACCGCGGTGGAGCTCTGGACCTGCAGCGGACACAGCAACCAGCAGTGGTCCCGGCAGTAACCCGTCCCTTCGACCGGCTCGCCCGAGCGCTGGGGCTCGGGCGAGCTGAACGTCGTCGTACAGAGACGACTCCAATGGGGGATTCCGGATCCCGGTGCTAGCCCATCGCGGCGACTCTGGTGGGGACGGTGCCGTCGAATGCCGCTTCGACGAGGACGCCTTCCAGACCGCGGGCGAACCTCTCGATGTCCGCCGGTGCGATTTTGTGGGTGTCCGCCCACAGCTGGAAGTAGACCGCCGGCAGTTCGCTCTCGTGGGGATCGGTGCGGCCGGGCACGTTGGCGTCGGGCGCCGCGTCGAGGTGCAGGAACATGGTCGTGTCGTACATGGGCATCCGGCGATCCCAGCGCATGCGCGTGCGGTGTAGGGCCGCGGCCAGCTCCTCCGGTGTCGGCAGTGGATCGCCGGGCTGCGGACCGCTCTGTCCGCGGCGGTCGTTGACGAAGCATGAGACGTCGACATGCTCGCCGCGCTCTTCGTCGACCTGGTCGAACAGTCTGGTCCGCGCGGTCTCGTCGAAGTAGCCGTGCAGGTACGCGGCCGTGGCCGCTTTCCATGCCCGCCCGACGACCTCGTCGAACGTGCAGTCCGCCACGTCGACGACGCACAGGCCGGATTGCGAGACCTGCATCACCGCGTCGGCGAAATCCGGGCGGAAGCGGTTGTTCACCAGGACCTGCGTCACCGACGGGCTGCGGCCGGTGACGCGGGCCAGCGAGACCGCGAACGCCGCGAGTGCGACGTGGGTCGTCTCGGCCTTGGTGCGCGCGGCGATCGACTGGAGCGCGAGGAACATCGCGGGGGAGTAACAGTACATCTCCCAGAAGCGATCTTCCCGCGGGTCGTCGGAGCCGTTGAAGCGTTGCGCGGGGATCGACCGCAGTCCCTTTTCCCAGAATCGCAGGGCTTTGTCACTGCGCCGGCGGCCGGAGGCACTGGCCTGGCTCTCGGCGAGCGTGAGCAGTTCGGCACCCTGGACCGGCGCGGTGGCGGCACCGGTTTCGGGGTCGAGGTGCTCCAGATCGCGGATCAGGGCGTCGATGCCGCCGCCGTCCACCGCCAGGTGGCAGTACTGAACGACGAGGTGGGACACCTTTCCGCCCCGGCACACCACGGCCATCCGCACCGGCCATTCGTGCTCGTAGTCGAACGGTGTCATTTCATAGCGCATCCGCAGTTCCTCGGCGGCGGTCGCGGGATCGTCGGCGTCGCTCACGTCCAGGACCACCAGCGCTGTCTGGCCGCTTTCGAAGACTTGCTGGCGGGGCAGCCCTCGGTCGTCGATGTCGTCGAGCCGCAACCGGGCGCGCAGCGACTGGTGCCGACTCATCGCGAAGCGCAGGACACCGGCGATCTCCTCGACCGGCGTTCCTTCGGGCATCGCCATGACGCCGCCGATGTTCAGGGTGCGGCCGGTCCGCGCGATCGTGTCCCAGATCGCCTGCTGACCCCAGGTCATGGCGCAGACTCCTGATCCCTTGCCTTCGAAGGGCACGGGGATCTCACGCGCCGAAGCGCTCAGGTTGGGCATGGCTCCCTCGTCGGGAATAAGGGACCTGCGGACATGAGGTGGGGGGCCGCGAGGGGTGGTACCGGAACCAAGGCCGTCGGTGAGCCGGTAACCCGGAGTTTAGGGAGAGCGACGTGCGCCGGGAATGGGCCGGCCGTCGGTGATAACCCTGGGTCGGCGGCGGCTGACCACCGCCGCCTCAGGACTCGTCGAACCAGGAGAACGCGACGATCCGCCACCCCTCGGCGGTGCGCACGAACTGGAACATCTTGGTCCCGCCGCCCTCGTAGGGAGCGCCGTCCATCGTCCCGGACTTGCGGTATTCACCGGTGCGAGTGGCGAGGTCGCCGACGATCTCGGTGTGCGAAGCGGTCTCCCACTCGGAGAATCCGACGAGGCGGCCTCCCCGGGCCAGCAGCTTCTCGCGAGGCTCGACGAACTCCTCCACAGTCCAGACGGCCAGACTCGGGCGGGTGTTGACGATCACGCCGCCCGGCACCATCAGCCGGCGCAGGCGGCCCACGTCGGCGGCGCCGCCGCGGTTGTCGAAGGCGCCGAAGAAGTCGGCGACGAGGGCATCGATCTCAGTCTGGGACATGACGTGTGACATTACATTGGACAGGGTGCGGTGACCATCCCTCCTGACGCGAGATCGGGTGGCGACTGCCCTGTGCTGCCCCTGCCAGCCCTGCGACTTGTGCGACTGATGAGGCACTGGGAGAGCGATCGGCTCGAATCCAACGCTCAACCACCGTTTGTCTCATGCCACCCCGGGCAGCAGAACGGCCCGTCATTGTTCGCCGGGCGAGTCTCGGCAGAAGGAGGTGCGCATGTCCGAGCAAGGGCACAGTGGGTCCGAAGGGACTGGGGCGTGGATCGCCGTCGGGGTGCTGATCGCCGGGGCTTTGCTGGTCGGGGGCGGGATCGTGGCTGGAAGTTGGCCTGTGGCGATCGTGGGAGCGGCGGTCATCGTCGCGTGCCTGTTGGGTGTGGCGATCATGGGGGTCATCGGGCACGGGGCAAAGGTGCCCGTGTCGTTCAGCGACGAGTTCCCCGCGACCACCGCCGGGCCTCGGGCCACCACGGACGGCAATTCCGCGCCGCCCATTCGCACCGACCCGAATTCGGCTGCTCCGCGGCGCGGATAGATACAGATAAATAGAGGGACCTGAAGGAGCGAAAATCATGGGGAATGACAGTTTCAGAGGCAAGACCGCCCTCGTCACCGGCGGGTCGCGCGGACTGGGGCTGTTGATCGCCCAAGAACTCGGCGCTCGCGGCTGTCAGGTGATGATCTGCGCCCGCGACAGCGGTGAACTGCAGGAGGCCGAACGGCTTCTGCGGGCCCGAGGCGTCGAGGCGGCCAGCACGGTGTGCGACATCAGGGATCCGGACGCCGGCCAGAATCTCCTCGACGCGGTCGAGAAGCGGTTCGGACAGCTGGACATCGTGGTGAACAACGCCGGAATCATCCAGGTGGGCCCGATGGAGGCGCTGACCGAGCGGGACTTCGAGAACGCCTGGCAGACGATGTTCGCCGGACCGCTGCGCCTCATCTCGGCCGTGCTGCCCGGCATGCGGGAGCGCCACAGCGGCACCATCGTCAACATCGCCTCCATCGGCGGGCGCATCCCCGTCCCGCACCTGCTGCCCTACGTCGCCGCGAAGCACGCGCTGGCCGGGTTCTCCAGCGGTCTGCGAGCCGAACTCGCCGCGGACGGCGTCAGCGTCACCACCGTCGTCCCCGGACTGATGCGCACGGGTTCACACCGTGCCGCCAGGTTCTCCGGTCAGAGCCGCCGCGAATACGCGTGGTTCGCCACCGCCGCGTCGCTGCCGCTGCTGTCCGGCAGCGCCGACCGGGCAGCCCGCGCGATCGTCCGCGCCGCCGAACACCGGCGGCCGGAGTTGGTGTTCACCCCGGCGGCGAAGCTGGCGTGCCGGGCTTATGGGCTGGCTCCCGCCACGACCACACGTCTGCTCGGCGTCGCAGCCCGGCTGCTGCCGAGTGCGACCTCGACTCCGGAGCACGACGTGCCCGGCGTCCAGAACACCCGCCAGCAGGGATCTTTTCTGGCCGGTATGACAGTGCTCGGCGAGCGTGCGGCACAGCGCAACAACGAACCCGGCAGCGCCTGAGGGAAACGCTCCGCGGCAGCGCCTGAGAGAAAACGCTAGGGCATCGGGCTCGCGTTCAACGTCCCCCCGATGCCCTTCGCGAGGCGTTCAGCTCTGTGCGGACGACAAAGCCAAGGGGTCTGCGGGCGCCTTGCTCTTGGCGGCGGCCATCTGCTCACCGAGCTCGACCAGACGGTTGCGACCCAGAGCCTTGCGGACCTGGGGGAACCACTCGGTCTCCTCTTCCTCGATGTGGTGGCGGACGTTCTCGATCAGGACCGTGGTCTTGGCGTCGAACGTCTCATCCTTCGGATCGAGGTCCTTGAGCTCGGACAGCAGCCAGGCCACGACGTGGTGTTCCTCGACGGATTCCAGGATGTGGTCGGTGGTGTCCGGGGCGCCCTCGCGCGCGGCCGGGTAGAAGATCGTCTCCTCGATGAAGGAGTGCGTGACCATCTCGGTGCAGATCTTGTCCACGACCTTCTTCTTGGCCGCCGGGGTCGCGCTGTCCTTGATCTTCTCGAACTCGCGGAACAGGGCTTTGACGACCTTGTGGTCTTCCTTGAGCAGGACGATGCCGTCCATGACGCGCCTCCCATGAGGTGGTTGGGGTGTTTGGGGTGTTTGGGATGTTGGGGTGTTGGGTTGGGGGTTGGTCGGTGGGCTCACCGTTGGCTTGCGTGCAGATCGTTCAGCCGAGGCAGGATCTGCTTGGCGTAGAAGTCGAAGAAGCCGCGGTGGTTCTGGCCGATCTGGCCGATGTAGACCTCGTCGAATCCCGCCTTGACGTACGCCGCGACCGCCTCGACGTGCGCGGCCGCGTCGTCGCCGCAGGCTGTGTTCTCAGCCACCTGCTTCTCGGTCACCAGGGTGTTGGCCTGTTCGAAGTGCGCCGGTGTCGGGAGGACCTGGGCGAGCTCGCCGGGCAGCAGTTCGCTGGACCACAGCCGGCGGACGGTCTTCACGGCCCGGTCGCGGTCGGTGTCCCAGCAGACCTTCACGCCGCCGATGACCGGCTTGCTGCCGCCTGAGGCCTCCCGGAAGACCTCGATGAGGTCGGTGTCCGGCGTCATGGTGACGTAGCCGTCGCCGATGCGCCCGGCGAGCTCTGCCGCCTTCGGGCCGAACCCGGAGACGTGGATGGGCAGGTCGGCGGTCGGCGCGGTGTAGAGCCTGGCGTCCTCGACCGTGTAGTGGCGGCCGCGGTGGGACACCTGGCCGCCGGTGAACAGCCTGCGCATGATCCCCACGGCTTCCTCGAGCATCTCCGCCCGCTCCTCGAAAGGCGGCCAGCGGTCGCCGAGGATGTGCTCGTTGAGGGCTTCCCCGGTCCCGACGCCGAGACGGAACCTGCCGCTGGTCAGGACGCTGGACGTGGCAGCGGCTTGGGCGACGACCGCCGGATGGATCCGGACGGTCGGGCAGGTGACCAGCGTGGTGATCGGAAGCGAGGTGACCTGGGAGAGCGCGCCGATCATCGACCACACGAACGGGCTGTTGCCCTGCGCATCGGTCCACGGATGGAAGTGATCCGAGATCGCCAAATGGGTGAAGCCCGCCTCCTGCGCGAGCTTGGCCTGCTCGATGAGCTCCGCCGGAGTGAACTCCTCGCAGGATAAGAAGTAGCCGAACGACGTCATGGTGCCTCCACAGGTAACGCGTTGTCCGGGCGCCTATGCCCTGGTCGCCGCAGACCAATCAGAGACATTTCGTCCAGTCCCGCAACCGCTCCAGAGACCAGGTCGTCACCAGCCGCTCTGCTTCTAGCCCGGCCCGTGCCGCACGCGCGTACCCCGAGGACTGCCACGACAACTGGTCGGGAGCGTGAGCATCGGTATCCACCGCGAACAGGCAGCCTGCCTCCGCCGCCTGCGCCAGGAGGTCGTCCGGCGGGTCGCGCCGTTCGGGGCGGCAGTTGATTTCCACCGCGGTGCCGGCCCGGGCGCAGGCGGCGAACACGGCCTGGGCGTCGAAGCGGGACTGCGGGCGACCCCGGCCGGTGACGATCCGACCCGTGCAGTGCCCCAGGACGTCCACGTGCGGATTGCTCACCGCAGCGACCATCCGCGCGGTCATCGCCTCGGGCTCGGAGCGCAGTTTGGAGTGCACGGACGCCACGACCACATCGAGCCGATCGAGCAACTCCTCCTCCTGATCCAGGGAGCCGTCATCCAAGATGTCGCACTCGATACCGGTCAGCAGCCGGAACCCGGAGTCCTGACGCGCGTTCACCTCCGCCACAACGTCCAACTGGCGCCGCAGCCGCTCGGGACTCAGCCCGTGGGCGATGGTGAGCCGCGGCGAGTGGTCGGTCAGAACAGCCCACCGATGGCCCAGGGCGCGGGCCGCCTCAGCCATCTCCTCGATCGGGCTTCCGCCGTCGGACCAGTCCGAATGAAGGTGGCAGTCGCCTTTGCCCGCCATCGCCAGATCCCAGCCGGCTTCGGCTTCCGGCCCGGCATCCGTCATCAGGCGCACCAGATAGGCCGGTACGGCGCCGGTCGAGGCCTGGGCGATCACCTCGGCGGTCACAGGCCCGACTCCCTGCAGCTCTTGCACGTCGTCGGCGTCGATCGGACCCGCCGGCAGTCCGTGGACGGCCTCGGCAGCGGTGTGAAAAGCCCGCACCCGGTACGGAGAAGCTCCGCGCCACTCCAGCAGGAAGGCGATCCGCCGTAAGGCTTCGACCGGGTCCATGGCTTCCATCCTCACCGGCACCACGAGCGAGTGCACACTGCCGGCGTGCGGTGGCGCGACGCTGGGCCAGACGGGGGATTCCCGGTGCGCCGGCGAGGATCGGTCGATGCCAAGTCGTTTGCGTCGGCAGCACGCGGGCAGCAGGGGCGCGATCAAAGGAGATATCCCGTGAAGGCCCTGGTCATCAACTGCACGCTGAAGCCGTCCCCCGAGCCGTCCAACACCCACGCGCTGGCCCAGGTCGTCGGCGACGAACTTCAGAGCAAGGGTGTGGAGGTCGAGTACCTGCGGGCCGTCGACCTCACTCTGCTTCCCGGCGTGAAGACCGACCAGGGGTCCGGCGACGAGTGGCCCGGCGTGCACGAAAAGCTGCTGCAGGCCGCGATTCTCGTCATCGCCTCGCCCACCTGGGTCGGCCGTCCCTCCTCGGTGGCCCAGCGCGTCATCGAGCGTATGAACGCGATGATCGGCGAGACCGACTCCCAGGACCGCCCGGTCGCCTTCGGGCGGGTCGCCGGCGTGGTCGTCACCGGCAACGAAGACGGCGCGCACCACGTGGTCTCCGAGATCGCCGGCGCCCTCGGCGACATCGGCTACACCATCCCCGGCAACGCCTGGACGTACTGGCATCTCGGACCCGGCAAGGGCCCTGACTACCTCGACGCCAAGCGCGGCCACGACTGGTCCGACGAGACCGGCCGCACGATGGCGGCGAACCTGCACATCGCGGCGAAGGCCCTGGCCGCCGACAAGGATGCGGCTCCGGAGATCTAGCGAGATCTAGTGAGATCCAGCGAGATCTAGCGCACGAATCAGCAGAAGGAGTCGGCCAGGCGACGACAATCCCCGGCACCCTCCCCGGCGCCTATCCCTCTTCGGCGTCGGGGACGTCCAAAGACTCGGCTACCTCATCCATCCAGGCCAGTACGCCTCGCTCGTAGTGGATGCCGAAGCGGACGGTGCTGCGCAGCAGCTTGTCGTCGATGTTGTCGGCCATGTCGTAGTAGCGCTTGAGGCGGCGCTCGTGCATCACGCGGTGCTCGACCAGGTAGCCGCGCAGGGTGTCGCGGTCGATGGAGGAGCCGAAGGCGAGCTTCAGGAGCAGCGGGTAGCGGATCTGCTCAGGGCCGGGGGGTTCGGCCAGCCAGGCGGCGAAGGCGACGCGGCCGGTTTCGGTGAGCTCGTAGCGGCGGCGGGCGCGCGGGCCCACGGGACCGGCGGTGATCAGTCCGCGGGCGGACAGGGTGGCCAGTTCGCGGTAGACCTGGCTGCGGGTCAGGCTCCAGAAGTCGCCGATCAGGCCCTCGGCGATGCCGACGAGCTCGTAGCCGCTGGCCGGGCCGCCGTGCAGGAATCCCAGCAGAGACGCCGCGGTGCTGTTCAGCTCACCCGCGTAAGCCTTCACCTCGGGCACAGTGCGGCTCATGGTGGTCTCCTGTTCTCGTCAGGCCCTCTTGACAGTCCATTGTGGATGGTACTTGTATGGAGTCATAGTCCACTGTGTCACGTCAATGTGACCTGTCAATGTGATCGGTCGTCCTGGCCGATCGCTGGGACTGCCGCTGTGACCTCGGGACAAAGGGGAAGCTCATGGCCACCGACTACGACCCGGGCTTCACCAGCCTGGCCACCGAAGTGGAAGAACTCGCCCTGCCGGTCGCCGGCGAGCTGCCCGCCTGGCTGTCCGGGACCCTGTTCCGGAACGGGCCGGCACGGTTCGAAGGGGGCGAGGTCCCCTTCCGGCACTGGTTCGACGGACAGGCGATGCTGCATCGCTTCGCCATCGCGGACGGCGCTGTCACCTACACCAACCGCTTCATCGACTCCGCGAGCAAGCGGGCCACCGACGCCGGCCGGATCGACTACACCGAATTCGCCACCGATCCCTGCCAGCGCTACTTCTCCCGCATGTTCACCCGGTTCCGGTCGAACACCCGGGATGTGCAGAACGCGAACGTCAACGTCGCGCCCCTGGCCGAGGGCATGGTCGCGCTCACCGAAGTGCCGCTGGCAGCGCTCTTCGACCCCGAGACGCTCGCCACCGCCGGCATCGCCGCCTACCGCGACGACCTCCAGGGCCAGGTCACCACCGCGCATCCGCATCAGGACCCGCGCACCGGCGACCTGGTGAACTACCTGCTGTCCTTCGGCCGCAAGAGCTTCTACCAGGTCTACCGGCAAGCGCCGACGAGCATGACCCGTGAGCTGGTCACCCGGATCCCGGTGGCCCGGCCCGGCTACATGCACAGCTTCGCGATCACCGAGAACCACGTCGTGCTCGCGGAGTACCCCCTGACAGTCAACCCCCTGATACTGCTGCTGTCCGGGAAGCCGTTCATCGACAACTATCGCTGGAACGCCCGCGGCACCACGCGCTTCCTCGTCGTCGACACGCGCGACGGCTCACTGCGCGGGGAGTTCCACAGCGAACCCTTCTTCGCCTTCCACCACATCAACGCCTTCGAGGACGGCGACAAGCTGTTCCTCGACATCTGCGCCTACCGGGACGCCTCGGTCATCGACGCGCTCTATCTCGACGCCCTCGCCAAGGAGGTACCCGGCGACTTCCCCTACCCGACGCGGTTCGAGATCGACCTGACCACCGGGAAAGTGAGCTCGCGCCGCCTGGCAGACGTCACCCTGGAACTCCCGCGCATCCACCACGGGCAGCACAACGGACGCCCGTACCGCTACGCGTACGGGATCACCGGCGACAGCGTAGGACCTGTGGTGGCCCGCGGGCTGGTCAAGGTGGATGTGGAGAGCGGCCAGAGCAAGCAATGGTCCCAGCCGCGGAGCTACCCCGGGGAGCCGGTGTTCGTACCCGCACCCGGCGCGCTCGCCGAGGACGAGGGCGTGGTGCTGTCGGTGGTACTCGACGGTGAAGCCGGCACGTCCAGGCTCGTGGTCCTGGACGCGCAGTCGTTCCAGGAGGTGGCTTCAGCCACGGTTCCGCACGCGATCCCGTTCGGGTTCCACGGATTGTTCCACCGAGGACTGTGACCACTCGAGCCGCCGATCCCGAGGGGGACTGCGGCTCTGCGGTTCAGCGGGTCATCTCGCCGATCATGCGGGCTCATCGAAGTCAACCGTGGTAGGCGTGTGCGCGGTTCGTCGAGCGATGGGGCTCGGGATCACAGGGCGCGAGCGATCGTCCCTGTTTCCAGGTCCACGCGATGGGCGTCGGGAAATTGGAGCTCGGCCCAGAAGGTGCCGGGGTCCGACAGCCCGATGCGGGCCGTCAACCAAACGGTCATCGCCATGCCGTGGGTCGCGACGACCAGCGGTCTGTCGTCGGCGATGGCGAGGTGCTCGGCGACGGCGGCGCCGAAGCGCTCGGCGACCTGGGCGCGCGGTTCCCACTCGGGGTGGTCGACGCCCTCGACATACTCGCGGCGGCGTTGACGGTAGTTGCCTCCCCAGGGCTCGGTGCGCCAGATCTCGTTGAAGCGCGGGTCACGTTCGGGCTGACCAGCCGGTTCCAGGGTCTGCCACGCCTTGGGCTCGGCACTGGCCACCAGCCGGGAGTCCTTCGGGAGGATGTCCGCCAGCAGTGTTGCCGCAGTTCGCCCGTCCTCGCTCAGTGGCCACTGATGCGGTGGTGCCTGTGGCCCGAAGGCGGGCATGGCATGGCGGACCAGGATCAGCATCCGATGATGCTACCGAGAGTCAGGTGCTTGATGGACGCCGGCTCCGACGGAACCAACCGTGTGATCAAGACCGACGCCCGCTGCGCGTTCGGCTAACGCAACCCCGGCAACCAGCGGCTGCGAGCCCGGTGCGCGACGACCCGCCGCTCGCGAGGGCATCTCAGCGTCCGAACCAGCGGCTGCCACAGCCAGCCTCGCCAGCAAACGTCACCACGGCCGGAGCACGGTTGACTTCGATGAGCCGTCATGCGCGGCGCCGCATGACGGCGTAGACCGCCGTCGCGAACGCGCCGGCCGCGAGGGCGGCTCCGGTGGCGGAGGCCAGGCGGGCGGCGGTTTGCGGGACGTTCGGGCGGGGGGCGATGTGCTCGGGGTGGTGGGCGGGGAGGGGGCCGTCTAGTGCTGCGGCGAGGGCTTCGGCGAGGTGGAGTGCTTGGCGGTCGGTGGGGGCGTGGTCGATTTGGGTGCGGCAGCTGAAGCCGTCGGCGAGGACCAGGGCGTTGGGGGCGGTGGCTCGGACGGCGGGCAGGACGCCTTGTTCGGCGATCTTCATGGACAGGTCGTAGTGGCCGCGTTGGAAGCCGAAGTCGCCCGCTAGGCCGCAGCAGCCTTCGTCCAGGACGTGGGCGTCGATGCCGGCGCGGGTCATCAGTTCCCGGTCGGCGTCGTCCTTCAGGACAGCGTGCTGATGGCAGTGGGTCTGCACGGTGGCGGTCCGGATCAGCTTCGGCGGCGTCCACCCCTGCGGTGCGTGGTTCACCAGCTGCTCGGCGAAGGTGCGGAACTGTCCGGCCAGGCGCTGGACGTCCTGGTTCCCGGGCATGAGCTCGACGGCGTCGGCCCGGAAGACGGCCGTGCAGGACGGTTCGAGCCCGATGATCGGGGTCCCGGCGTCGATCCAGGGGCGCAGGATCGCGATGGTCCGGCTCAGCACGCGCTTGGCGGTGGCGAGTTGGCCGGTGGAGATCCAGGTCAGGCCGCAGCACACGGCCTCCTCGGTCGGCACGGCGACCCGGAACCCCGCGTCCTCCAGGACGCGGACGGCGGACTTGGCGACCTGGGGATGGAAGTAGGTGCTGAACGTGTCGGGCCACAGCACGACGGTTCGCGCGTCGGCCGGATCCGGTTGGGGAGCGCCCCGCTCCTGCCACCACTGCAGGAAGGACTGTTCGGCGAACGCCGGCGCCGACCGTTCCGCGGCAACTCCGGCCACTGTCTTGCCTAGCCGGCTGAGGCCGGGCGCGTGCAGCGCGGCGTTCACCGCGCGCGGCGCGATGCGCGACAGCCGCGCCCACACCGGCAGCCAGCCCATCGAATAGTGGGCAGCCGGGCGGACCCGGCCCTGGTAGTGGTGCGCGAGGAACTCGGCCTTGTAGGTGGCCATGTCGACGCCGACCGGGCAGTCGGACTTGCAGCCTTTGCACGCCAGGCACAGATCCAGGGCGTCGTGGACCTCGGTCGAGCGCCAGCCGTCGGTGATCGGGGAGTCTTTGTGCCCGCCGAGCATCTCGAACAGCAGCCGCGCCCGGCCTCGGGTCGAGTGCTCCTCCTCGCCGGTGGCGCGGTAGGAGGGACACATCACCCCGCCTTCGTGGGTGCGGCAGTTGCCGACGCCCACGCAGCGCATCACCGCGCGGGTGAAGTCGTGGTCGTCGTCGGGATAGTCGAAATGGGTCGGGAGCACCTGCGGACGCCAGTCGGCGCCGAGCCGAAGGTTCTCATCGACCCGGTACGGACGCACGATCTTGCCCGGGTTCATCTTGTCGCCGGGATCGAACAGTGCCTTGACCTCGCCGAAGGCCTCGATGACGCCGGCGCCGAACATACGCGGCAACAGCTCCCCGCGAGCCTGTCCGTCGCCGTGTTCGCCCGACAACGAGCCGCCGTAGGAGGCGACGAGATCGGCGGCGTCGAACAAGAAGCTGCGGAACGCCTCGATTCCTTCGGCCCGCTTGAGTTCGAAGGGGATACGCGTGTGAACGCAGCCCTGGCCGAAGTGCCCGTACAGCGATGCCTTGCCATAGCCGTAGCGGTCGAACAACTGCTTCAGGTCGCGCAGATAGTCCCCGAGCCGCTCGGGAGGGACGGCGGAGTCCTCCCAGCCCTCCCAGGTCTCGCGGCCGTCCGGCGGTCGTGCCGTGACGCCGAGCCCGGCTTCGCGCGCCTTGAGCATCTTCTGCTCGCGCTGCGGATCGTCGGAGAACGCCACCGTGCTGTCGTCCTCGCTGCGGCCGATGCTCTGGACCAGGTCGCGGGCTTGCCGGTCCACATCGTCCTGGGTCGGTCCGCTGAACTGGATCAGGAGCCAGCTCTCGCCGTCCGGGAAGCGGTCCAAGGAGTCGAGGTGGGCGTGTTCCTCACGCATGAGCTGAGCCATGCGCCCGTCGAGGGCTTCCAACTGCGTGGGATGGCAGTGCTCGAGGATTTCCGGGACGGCGTCGGCCGCCGCGCAGATGTCGCCGTAGCCCAGGACCAGCATCGCCTCCGCCGGTGGCACCTCGACCAGGTCCAGCTCGGCGTGCAGGACGGTCACCAGCGTGCTCTCGCTGCCGACCAGGGCGCGAGCCAGGTCGAACTTGTTCTCCGGCAGCAGGGAGTCCAGGTTGTAGCCGGAGACTCGGCGCGGGATGTGGGGGAAGCCAAGGCGCACGTCGGCCAGGTGGCGTCCGATGATGTCGCGCAGCCCGCGATAGATCTCCGCGCGGCGCCCGCCGGCGGCGACGACGGCCTCGAAGTCCTCCTCCGAGGTCGGGCCGACCCAGCATCGGGTGCTGTCGTAGGTGAGGATCTCCAGCCGGCGCACGTTGTCCGCCGTCTTGCCGTAGGCCTGCGCCGAGGCGCCGCACGAGTTGTTGCCGATCATCCCGCCGAGCGTGCAGTGGGTGTGCGTGGCGGGCTTGGGACCGAACTTCAAGCCGTGGTCGGCGAGCTGCCGGTTCAGGTCGTCCAGCACGATGCCGGGCTCGACAACGCACCTGCGCCGCTCGACGTCCAGCGCCACCAGATGGTTGCAGTACTTGGTCCAGTCGATGACGACCGCGGTGTTCGTGCACTGACCGCCCAGGCTGGTGCCGCCGCCGCGGGACAGCACCGGCGCGCCGAATTCCGCGCACACCGCCACGGCGTCGGCGCCGGCCTCGACGTGAAACGGCACGACCACGGCGATCGGGACTTGGCGGTAGTTCGACCCGTCCGTGGCGTAGGCGCCCCGGCTTCCGGCGTCGAAGCGGACTTCGCCGTCTACCCGGTCACGAAGCGCACGCTCCAGGGCTGCGACGTCCAGCGCCGCGACGTCCAAGGCCGCGGCGTCCAGCGCGGGACCAGGCCGCGCCGAACCGGGTCCGGCGGATCGACGTGGTGCGTGCGCGGTGGACATGGCATTCTCCCGGGTTCGGTCGACGGTTCATCGGATAGACGGCTGGTGTCCGAGGCTCGCCGCGCATTCCAAAAACACGGCGTGGACGAAAGCCTGGGGCAGGTTGCCGCGCAATTGTCGTTGTGCGGGGTCGTATTCCTCGGAGAACAGGCCCGCGGGCCCGCATGCGCTTCGGGTTCTTTCGAAGTAATGCATCGCGCGTACTTCATTGCCCTGCTGATGTTCTGCCAGCGCCATGGTGAAGCCGCACAGCAGGAACGCGCCTTCGGTATCGCCCAAGGGATGCCCGCCGTGGTGGTAGCGGTAGACGTATCCCTCGTCCGTCAGCTGCGCGCGAACGGCTGCCAGCGTGGCGACGGTACGCGGGTCGTCGGCGGGTAACGCTCCCCGGACCGGTGGCAGCAGCAGCGAGGCGTCGGGACGCGGATCGTCCGGGGCGCGTTGCCAGTAGCCGTCGGGATGAGTGCAGGTCTGCGAGGTCCGGGCGAGGATGGCATCGGCCAGGGCGGCGGCGTGCGGCAGGTCTCGTCCGGCGCCGGGCAGCGCGGCCGCCCGCCGCAATCCGGCCAGGCACGACAGGCGGGAGTGGGTCCAGCGCCGGTCGTGCAGTTCCCAGATGCCTGCCTCCGGCTCGTCCCAGTGCTTCCCGACGATGTCGACGGCCACGCGCAGGGCGTTGGCGGCGTCGCGGTCCAGCCGGTCCAGGCCGGCGGCGGTGGCCAGCAGCTGCATCACCTCGCCGAACACGTCGAGCTGGAACTGCTGGTTGACCCAGTTGCCGACCCGGTCGGTGCCGCCGGGGTAGCCGGGCAGATCCAACACGTACTCGTCGGGGACCGGGGCGCCGGTGACGGTGTAGGCGGCGCGCAGCCGGGGACCGTCCTGGAGCAGCCGGTCGGTGATGAACGCCACCGCGCGGTCCAGCAGATCGGTGGCGCCGACGGCCGCGGCGGCGATGCCGGCGTAGCACTGGTCGCGGATCCAGGCGTAGCGGTAGTCGTAGCTGCGCGGGGATTCCTCTTGCTCGGGCAGGGCCATGGTCGCCGCCGCGACCATGGCTCCGGTGCCGCTGGTCAGGCCGCGCAGCACCGCCTGGGCATGGTCGGCCTCGCGCGGGGCGATGGTGTCGGAGGTGTCTGATCCGCTGCGTTTCCACGCCAACTCAGTGGTCTGCCACAGCGCTTCGGGATCGGGTGACTCGCGGGGGAGCGGGGCGTCGGAGAGCTCCAGGACCAGGTCGTGGAAGCCGCCTTCGGCGATGTCCAGGTCCAGCGAGAGGATCGCGCCGGACAGGCGGGTGTGCCCTTCGGTATGGGCGTCCCAACCTCCGGTCCAGCGCCAGTGCAGCGGTCCGCTGTGCGCCGTCCACACCCCGTCGTGCCGGCTCAGGTGGTTGGTGCCGGCGTAGTGCCCGAAGGCGGCGCGCGGCTCCAAGAGCACGGAGACCCGGCACGCCCCCTTCCGGGCACACACCCGCCGCAGCAGCACCGCGCGGGCGGGGTCGCCGGGGAAGGCCAGCGCCTCGCGGCACTTGATCAGCGCGTCGCCGCTCACCCAGCGGCTGCGCCAGATCAGCGTGCCCGGCTCGTACGCACCGCCCCAGACATAGCGCGGATCGCTCGGCGTGACGGCGTACGTGCCCGCGCCGCCGATCAAGGTGGAGAAGACCGCGTCGCTGTGCCATCGGGGCGCGCACATCCAGGCGATGTCCCCTTCCGGACCGATCAGCGCCCCGCGCTCGCCGTCGGCCAGCAGCGCGTAGTCGCGCAGCACTCGAGGACGGAACCGGGGTTCCGCCTCGAGCGCCTTGGACCGGACCATGAATCAGTGATCTGACGCGTCGTCGCCGTCGGGCCCGCCCGGCAGGAACTCCTGGATCTTGGACTTGATGCCCTGCTTGATCATCGAGACGCGGTCGCTGTCGCCGTGCACGATCGCCGACGCCGCGGCCTCGATCTGGTCGAGGGTGGCGTGCGGCGGGATCGGCGGGACCGCCGGGTCGGTGCGGAAGTCGATGACGAACGGCCGGTCCGCGGCCAGTGCCTGCCGCCAGGCGGGTTCCACCTGTTCGGGCTTCTCCACCCGCACGCCTTCCAGCCCGATGGAGCGCGCGAAGTCCGCAAAGCGCACGTCCGGCAGCGACTGGGAGGGCTCGAACTGCGGGGCGCCGGCCATGGCCCGCATCTCCCAGGTGACCTGGTTCAGGTCGTGGTTGTTCAAGACGGCCACGACCAGCCGCGGGTCTTGCCAGCGCTCCCAGTACTTGGCGGCGGTGATGAGCTCGGCCATGCCGTTCATCTGCATGGCGCCGTCACCGACCAGCGCGATCGCCGGCCGGTCCGGGTGGGCGAACTTGGCGCCGATCACGTACGGGACTCCGGGACCCATCGTCGCGAGCGTCCCGGACAGCGAACCGCGCATCGAGCCGCGGAAGCGCAGATGGCGCGCGTACCAGTTTGCTGAGGAACCCGAGTCGGCGGCGACGATGACGTCGTCGGGCAACAGGGCGTCCAGAGCGTGCACGACGTACTCGGGGTTGATCGGGTCGGCCTCGGTCGCCGCCCGCCGCTGCATGACTTCCCACCAGCGCGCGGCGTTCTCCTCCACGGTCTCGCGCCAGGAGCGGTCGTCCTTGGCGTTCAGCAGGGGAAGCAGCGCTTGCAGGGTCTCGCGGGCGTCGCCGACGAGGTTGACCTCGAACGGGTAGCGCAGCCCGACCATGCCCGGATCGATGTCGATCTGCACCGCGCGCGCCTGACCGAACTCCGGCAGGAACTGCGTGTAGGGGAAGCTGGAGCCGATCACGAGCAGGGTGTCGCAGTCACGCATCAGCTCGTAGGAGGGCCGGGTTCCCAACAGCCCGATCGAGCCCGTGACGTAGGGCAGCTCGTCGGACAGGACGTCCTTGCCCAACAGTGCCTTGGCCACGCCGGCTCCCAGCAGGTCGGCGACCTGTTGCACCTCTCGGCTCGCGGCGCGGGCGCCCTGGCCTGCCAGGATCGCCACCTTCCGTCCGGCGTTCAGCAGATCCGCGGCCTTCCGGAGCTCCTCCGCCTGGGGTACCGCGGTCGAGTGGGGCAGTCCGAGACTGGACGGGACCATCTTGAACGCGTGCCCGGGCGCGGAGTACTCCAACTCCTGGACGTCCGCGGGGATGATCACCGCGGTGACGGTGCGCTTGGTGGCGGCGACCCGCATCGCCCGGTCCAGGACGTTCGGCAGCTGCTCCGGAACGGTCACCATCTCGCAGTAGGCGCTCGCCACGTCCTTGTACAGGCTCAGCAGGTCGACCTCCTGCTGATAGGAGCCGCCCATCGCCGAGCGGTTCGTCTGCCCGACGATCGCCACCACCGGCACGTGGTCCAGCTTGGCGTCGTACAGGCCGTTGAGCAGGTGGATGGCGCCGGGACCTGAGGTGGCCGCGCACACCCCGACCTTGCCGGAGAACTTCGCGTAACCGACCGCCTCGAAGGCGGACATCTCCTCGTGCCGGGACTGGACGAACATGGGCTTGTTCTCCGCCCGCCCCCAGGCGGCGAGCAACCCGTTGATGCCATCGCCGGCATACGCGAAGACGTGCTCCACACCCCAGTCGCGCAGGCGCTGCAGGACGTAGTCGGAAACCTTCGTCGCCATGGATCGGCCCTTCGGTTGAGATTTCGAACGCGACACGCGACACGCCGCGGCGGAGCGGTGGTGGGGTCGCACTGTCGAGGCCGCGCCGGTACTCAGCCGCACGCGCCTCCCGCGAGCCGGGACTACCGGCCGCCCAAAGCCTTCTGGAGCTCGGCCTTGGTCATCTTGGACCGGCCGCTGATGCCGCGGCGCTTGGCCTCTTCGTAGAGCTGGTCCTTGGTGCGGCCGCCGGCTCCCTGGTGCGAGCGCTTCCCGCCGCGGTGGCCGGAGGAGACGTCCTTCTTCGACATGCGGCTGGCGGTCTTGGACTCGCCGTGGCGCGCCCGCTCCTTGTTCACGGTTCTCGCCGCGATCTCCTCGGCCCGGTCCGTGGACTCGCCGCGGTCCTTCGCGCTGTCCTTGATGTGCTTGTACTGGCGCTCTCGCTTGTCGCTCCACTGCCCGCGCGGCATGGCATGCTCCTTTCCCGGTGGGGACGTTCCACGGCTGCCCCGGGTTCGGAGGACTAAACGGGCGGATTCGCGCTCGGGCTCACTCCGCCGAGTTCAGCGTCGCCTCGGCCAAGTGAAGCGGCGCCACGGCGGCTAGGAGTTCACCCTCGGTGAGCAGGTCCAGGAACGGTCCGACGCGCAAACCTTCCTGCGAGGCGTGGCGGAACCCGCGGTCCAGGTGCACCGCGTAGTGGTTGCGCCGTCCGACGCGCTCGCGGGACACGTATCCGGCGTCGACCAGGTCCGACACGATCGCCGCCGCCGCGCGCTCGGTGATGCCGGAGGCCTCGGCCAACTCCCTGACCAGGGCTTGGGGGTTGCGGGCGATCTCCACCAGCACATGGCCGTGGGACGTGAGCAAGGTCCACGACCCTTCTCTGCCACGTCCCGTCATGCCATCGATCGTAGCCACGACGCGGAGAAAAGGCGATACATGTTTCATGTATTTGTTGACAGGTCCTCGTTGGAGGAACAGTGTGGGTACCACGGACCCGGGGTGGTGGCAGGGCTCGGCGTCTTTCCAGGGTTGGAGGCAGGGATGGGATTCACCTGCACTGCACAGCAGTCCGAACAGCAGATCACCGTCACCGTCACAGGTGACGTCGACCTGGCGGCGTACCCGGCTCTGGAGGCCGAGGCCGGCGTCTGGGGCGGCGCGGGCACCGACGTGGTCCTGGACTGTTCGGAGGTCACCTTCATGGACTCGATGGGCCTGCGCGTCCTGGTCCAGATCTGGCAGGCGGTCACCGAGGCCGGCCACAGCATGACGCTGGCCGACCCCTCGACACCGGTCATGCGGGTGTTGGAGCTGGCCGGTGTCGGGCAGCTGTTCGGCTACGCCGATCCCATCTCCGGCAGGACCTCGCTGCCGTAGAAGTCGAAGAATCCGCGGTATCCCGGACCGACGGGGTTCAGGTAAATCTCGTCGAAGCCGGCGTCGACGTACTTTCGCAGCCTTGCGACATGGTCCTCGGCGTCGGAGCCGCAGGCGATGCCGGAGGCCACCATCTCAGCTGTCACCAGCTGCGAGGCCTGCTCGAAGTGCCGCGGGGTGGGCAGGATGCGGTTGATCTCGCCCGGCAGTTGGTCGGACGGCCAGCGCTCGAGCGCGATCTCCACCGCGCGGTCCCGGTCGCGGTCCCAGCAGGCCTTCATGCCGCCGATCACGCGCTTGGCCTTGTCGTCCGGGCAGGCCTGCCGGAACTCCTTCACCAGATCGGGCTGCGGCTTCATGGTGATCAGGCCGTCGGCGATCCGGCCGGCCAGCCGCGCCGCCTTCGGTCCGAGCCCGGACATGCAGATCGGCGGCGCGGACTCCGGGACGGTGTAGAGCCGGGCGTTCTCGACCGTGTAATGGCGACCGCGGTGGTTGACGTTCTCGCCGGTGAACAGGGCCCGGATCACCTCGACCGCCTCTTCGAGCATCTCGGCGCGGACGTCGAAGCGTGGCCAGCGCCCGCCGGTCACATGCTCGTTGAGCGCCTCCCCGGTGCCGACGCCGAGCGTGAAGCCGCCGCCGCACATCACGCCGGCGGTCGCCGCGGCCTGCGCGGTGACCGCCGGATGGATCCGGATGCCCGGGCACGTCACCATCGTCATCACCGGCAGCCGGGTGACCTGGGACAGCGCGCCGATCACCGACCACACGAACGGACTGTTGCCCTGGGCGTCGATCCACGGATGATAGTGATCGGATACCGCCAGACGGGTGAATCCGGCCCGCTCGGCCAGCTGCGCTTGCTCGATCAGCTGCTCCGGGGTGAACTCCTCACAGGACAGCAGACAGCCGAAAGTAGTCATGGGCCCTGGTGTGTCCAGGTTCGGATCAGGCATGCGCGGAAGAGCGTTCGGAGGCTGCCGGATCCGGCGAATCCGCCGAGGCTCCCGAAGCTGTCGAGCCCGCTGAAGCTGTCGAATCCAGCGCCGAGGCAGCCGAGGCAGCCGGATCCGCCGAGCCGCGCCGGTGGATCAGTCCGCGGTCGAGTTCGGCGATATTCCTCGCGCCGTTCAACTGCATCGTCATCCGGAGTTCGCGGGCGAGGATGTCGACGCAGTGCCGCACCCCGGCCTCGCCGGCCGCGGCCAGGCCGTACAGGTGGGCCCGGCCGACCAGGACGGCTTTGGCGCCCAAGGCCAGCGCCGTCGCGATGTCGCCGCCGCTGCGGAATCCGGAGTCGACCAGCACCTCCACCCGGTCGCCGACCGCGTCCGCGATCTCCGGCAGCACGTCGATGGTCGCGGGCAGACGGTCCAGCTGCCGGCCGCCGTGGTTGCTGACGATCACCGCGTCCAGTCCGTGGTCGACCGCCTCCCGTGCCTGCTCGACGGTGGTCACGCCCTTCAGGACGATCGGCCCGTCCCATATCCGGCGGATCCAGTCCAGGTCGTCCCAGCAGACCGTCCCGTCGAACATGTCCGACATCACCTCCAGCGACCGCTGGTCCGGCGGGCCGATGTTCGGGAAGCTGACCGTCGGCGAGGTGAGGAAGTTCCAGGCCCACGCCGGATGCAGCGCGCCCTCGAAGAGGGTCTTCAAGGGGAGCTGCGGGCTGGGCAGAACGAGTCCGGAGTGCTTCTCCGGGATCCGTTCGGAGCGCACCGAGGTGTCGATGTTGACCAGCAGAGCCTGATACCCGGCAGCCTTGGCGCGCGCGACAGCCTCCTTGCTCTTGCTGCGGTCGCCCCAGATGTACAGCTGGAACCACAGGGGGCTGTCAGTCTGTTCGGCGACGTCCTCGACCGAGGTGTTGGCGAGTGTTGAGATGCCGTAGGGGATGCCCGCGTCCCGAGCGGCTCTGGCGACCGCCAGCTCGCCGTCGTGATGGAACATGCGCGGCGCGCCGACGGGGGACAGCGCGAACGGCAGCGGAATCCGCTGTCCCAGCACCGTGGTGCCGGTGTCCACGCCGCTGACGTCGCGGGGCTGCCGGGGGCGGAACGTGTAGGAGCCGAACGCGGCTCGGTTGCGGTGCAGCGTGTGCTGACCCTCGCCGCCGTTCTCCAGGTAGGCCCGCGCACCCAGCGGCAGGCGGCGGCGCGCGACGCGGGCGACGTCCTCGATCGTGGCGCACCGGGCCAGGCGGTACGCGCCGTGGGGTGCCGGCGGCCTGGCCACTCGTAAAAGATGAAGGATCTCCGAAGGCCTCATGGCGCTGTCGGATACCCAGCCTTGCTGGGATGAACCGGCCAAAGCCCCGTTTCCCCGCAGGGTTTCGGGGCACGAGCAAGCGCATGATCAAGATCGGCTACACGATGATGACCGAGCAGGCCGGCCCGCGGCAGCTGGTGCGGGACGTGGTCGCGGCCGAAGAGGCCGGGTTCGACTTCTCCGTCGCCTCCGACCACTACTTCCCGTGGCTGGACGAGCAGGGGCACGCCCCGTACGTGTGGAGCGTGTTGGGCGCGGCGGCGCAGGCCACCTCGCGCATCCCGCTGATGACGTACGTGACGTGCCCGACCTTCCGGTACCACCCGGTGGTGGTGGCGCAGAAGGCGGCGACGATGCAGCTGTTGTCCGAGGGGCGGTTCCGCCTCGGGCTGGGCTCGGGGGAGAACCTGAACGAGCACGTGGTCGGGCGCGGCTGGCCGGCGGCTTCGGTGCGGCAGGAGATGCTCGTCGAGGCGGTGGAGATCATCCGGGCGCTGTTCGACGGCGGCTATGTGACCCATCACGGCGAGCACTTCCAGGTCGAGGCCGCCAAGCTGTGGGACCGGCCGGACGACCCGCCGCCGATCGGTCTGGCGGTGTCCGGGCGCCGGTCGTGTGAGTTCGCCGGGCGCCTGGCCGACGTCATGATCGCGGTCCAGCCGGAGCCGGACCTGGTGTCGATGTTCGAGGACGCCGGAGGCCGGGGGAAGCCGAAGGTCGGGCAGATCCCGGTGTGCTACGACCCGGATCGCGACCGCGCCGTCGCCCGCGCGCACGAGCAGTTCCGCTGGTTCGGCGGCGGCTGGAAGGTGAACGCCGACCTGCCGGGGACGGCGGGGTTCGACGCGGCGTCGAAGTTCGTCCGGCCCGAGGACGTCGCCGAATCCATCCCGTGCGGGGACGCCGTCGAGGACTTCGTCGAGGCGGTGCGGCCCTATGCCGAGGCCGGCTTCACCGAGGTGGCGCTGATCCAGGTCGGCGGCGATACCCAGCAACCGTTCCTGGACTGGGCCGGCAAGACCCTGATCCCGGCACTGCGGGAGCTGTGAGAGCGCCATGACGTCTTCGAAGACTGACACCGCCGCGCTCCTCGACCTCGACGGCACGCTCGTCGACACCAACTACCAGCACGCTATCGCCTGGTTCCGGGCGTTCCGCGACCACGGCATCGTGCTGCCGATCTGGCGTCTGCACCGGCACATCGGCATGGGCGGGGAGCAGCTCGTCGCGGCCGTGGCGGGGGAGCAGACCGAGCGCGAGCTCGGCGAGCAGGTACGCCGCGACCACAGCCGCCACTTCCACGAGCTCATCGGCGAGGTCGAGCTGATGCCGGACGCGCGCCGCCTGATCCAGGAGCTGCACGGCCGGGGCACACCAGTGGTCCTGGCCAGCTCCGCCGGCGAGAAGGACTTGAAGTACTTCCGCTCGATGCTGGACGTGGACGACCTGCTGGCCGGGGCGACCTCGAGCAGCGACGTCGAGGCCGCCAAACCCGAACCGGACATCATCTGCGCGGCGCTCGAGAAGGTCCCGGACGCCGGACGGGCGGTGATGATCGGCGACTCGACCTGGGACTGCGAGGCCGCGCGCCGCGCCGGCGTCGCGTCGGTGGCACTGCTGACCGGCGGATTCTCCGAGCAGGAGCTGCGAGACGCCGGCGCCGAGGCGGTGTTCGCCTCCATCGGCGACCTGCTCGACGGCCTCGACCAGACGCCGCTGGCTGAGGCCGCGCCAGCACGCGAATGAGCATTCATAGTGTTTGGTTTTCCTCGAAGTGGCCATGAGGCGACCAACCCCAGAGAAAAGGAAGCTTCTGATGTATATCGGTATCGGAACAGTCGTGCTCATCCTGATTATCGTGCTGCTCATCATGGCGCTGCGCCGTCGATAACCCTTGTCCTGAAAAGGAGAGACGATAATGGACGGTTCACAGACCGCAGGAGAAGCAGTGCCGATCGAGAGCGCGGTCAACGCCGTTCTCGTCGGCGGACCGTTGGCGGGACGCACGATCAGCGCCTCGGTGCTCACCGAGCCGGTGCGCATCAAGGACGACGCCGGGGTGTGGCAGGAGTACCACCCGGCGCCGGAGACCACCGAGTCGGTCGAGGGCCACCCGACCGCGTTGGCCGTGTTCCGCCACTACATGCCGGCCGACGCCGCGGACCGGCACGAGGGCATCTGAGAAGGTCGCCGCTTTTGTCCCCGACCTGTCAGGTCGGGCTGCCGGACGGTGCTTCCCCGGCGACGACATCGGCGGTGCGGTCGTCGATCGGGAACAGGCTGGTGACCTCGGCGAGTTGCAGCACCCTGAGCACCGGTCGCGAGGGCGCGGCCAGGGTGACGTCGCGGTCGTGGTCGGCCGCGCGCTGGCGGGCGCGCACGAGGACGCGCAGGCCCATCGAGTCCAGGAAAGTGACCGCGGAGCAGTCGATGGTCAGGTTCGTCGAGCCGTCCCAGGACTGGGCCAGACCCGCCTCGAAGCGCCGGAAGGCGGCGAGGTCCACATCGCCGGCGAGGGTCACGACCACGCGGCCCGCGGCCTGCTTCGCAGCGTAAGAGAACTCCATGGTCTTCTCCTAGTACTCCACGTTCTCCACGTCCTCCGCGCTGACCACGCGGAGCCGGCGACGGCCGCTGCCACCAGTCTTCGACGCCCACGACACCTCTGTCAATCTATACATGAAAAAGTTCTCCTGTTATTAGTTTCGTGAGTAAGCTGGCCTGGCCGGCCGGTGGCGAAGGCAGGCGCACCGCTGGGACACGACGGGTCGGAGAGTGGGCTGGCATGGATCCTCAAGGGCGATCTGAACAGGTATCCCCGCAGGTCGGGGCCCTGGCCGAGACGGTGATGATCCAGGTGCCGGCCGATCCCGACTACCTGCCCGTGATCCGGTCGGCCAGCGCGCACCTGGCGACCAGACTCGGCTGCACCCTGCCGGAGGTCGCCGACGTGCGTCTGGCGGTGGACGAGGCAGGTGGCCTGTTGCTGCGCCACACGGTCCGGGAGCTGCGGACCGCCGATGGAGCCGCAGCCGCCGACGGCGCCACCGATGCAGCGGCCACCGATGCCCCCGACGGAGACCTGGAGTGCCGCTTCGTCCTCGACGGTTCGGCGCTCCAGGTGGTGCTCAGCCGCCAGGCCCGCGACGTCGTCGCGCCGCGGAAGGACGACTTCGGCTGGACCATCCTGTCCGCGCTGGTGGACGACATCGTCTGGCGCGTCGAGGGTACGGCGGTGCGGGTGGAGATCCTGAAGCGCCGCGCGGGCGGCGGTTGACGTGGCGCCCATCCCTGTCGCCCCGGAGGAACTGGCCCGTGAACGGGCTGCGGCCCGGGCTGCGCTGGCGCGTCTGAGGAAGATGTCGCCCGACGACAGCGAGTACGAGGCACTGCGCGAGTACGTCATCGGCGAGTACATGTCCTATGCCCGCTTCGTGGCGGCCAGGTTCCGCCTGCGCGGTGAAACGCAGGCGGATCTGGAGCAGGTCGCCTATCTGGGCCTGGTCAAAGCCGTCGACAACTTCGACCCCGACTACGGCGCGACGTTCCTCACCTACGCCACGCCGATGATCGCCGGCGAGGTGCGGCGCCATTTCCGGGACACCACCTGGCATGTGCACGTTCCCCGCCGCGCTCAGGAGAACGCGTTGGCGGTGCGGGCTGTCGAGCGGGAGCTGACCCAGCAGCTGGGTCGCGCGCCGAGTGCGGCGGAGATCGGCCGCCGGCTGGATCTGTCGGCCGACGAGGTCGCCGAGGCCTACGAAGCCAGCGCCGCGCACCACACCGCCTCGCTGGACGTGCCGGTGGCCATGGCCGACGGCGACGGCGCCAGCCTGGGGGACCTCCTCGGCGACGAGGACCCCGGCTTCGACTCGGTCGTCGACCGGGAAGCCCTCAAGCCGCTGCTGGCCGAACTCAGCCCGCGCGACAAGCGGATCCTGCTGATGAAGTTCTTCCGCAACATGTCCCAGGCACAGATCGGCGCCGAGATCGGAGTCTCGCAGATGCAGGTCTCCCGCCTGCTGTCGCAGATCATCGGCAGCTTGCGGGACCGACTGGAGGTCGGGAAGAACTGAGCGCGGGCGGCGGGCCGCCCGCTTCAGTGCTCAGTTGCGCTCAGTGTGTTCAGTTCTCAGTGTTCAGTCGTGCTCTGTACTCATTTGCGCTCAGCCATGCGCCTCAGTTGTGCGCGGTCTGCACCGCGACGAGCTCCTCAGCCATCGTGTGCAGGCGGGCGGCAGTCAGTTCCCTGCGCAGCTTGGGGAACTCCTCGCGCTCCTCGTGCTCGGCGTGGTCCAGCACGGCCTGCCGCAGCTGCTCGAACCAGGCGTCGAACTCGGGGGAGTCCGCGGTCATGGTCTTCACCTCGGCGATCAGCTGGTCGGCGCGCTCTTCCTCGCCGAGCCGGGCGTTCGCCGTCGCGGCGCCGCCTTCGACGCTGGAGCGGGTCACCGGGTGCACCACGCGCTGCTCGCCCTTCTCGTGGGTCTTGATCAGATCCACGAGCGCGGTGAACAGCCGCTGCTTGTCCGCGCCTTCGGAGGCGGCGGTCCGCGCCATCAGGTCCTTGACTTGCGCGTGCTGCGCGACGAGGACGTCGACGACGTCGTTGGCCGACGGGTCCGGGCCGGCTGCCTGCTGCGCGTCAGCCAGCGGCGCCGCCGTGCCGGCCAGCGGTTCGGCGTTCCCGGTCGGCACGGCGGCGACCTGCGTTTCGGGGACCTGGCCGCGCCACTGGCCGGTCTCGTTGCCGCGCTCCTCGATGAACTGGCGGAAGCGTTCCAGGTCCGCCTTGACCTGAAGGCGGTCCACGCCCATGGCGCCGCCGGCCTTCTCCAGCAGTCCCTCCGGCTCCCACTCCAGGTCCACCGTGACGCGCGTGGTGTGGTCCCCGAGCGGCCGGAACGTCACGATCCCGCTGTGCCGCACGTCGCCGTCGACGCTGCGCCAGGCGATGCGCTCGTCGGGAAGCTGCTCGACGATCTCGGCGTCGAACTCCCGCCGCGCGCCGGCGACCTCGGTCACCCAGTGCGTGTGCCGGTCGTCCAGCTGCCGGATGGCGATGACACCGGACATGAACTCCGGGAAGGACTCGAACTGCGTCCACTGGTTGTACGCGGTCCGCAGCGGGACTTCGACGTCCACGGACTTGGTCACGTCGCTCATTGCTTCACCTCGTCTCCTCCTCCGGCGCCGGTCGACGCCAGAAGGGTCTCTGCTGCCCGCATCCCATGCGGTCAAACGACGTTTGACGCCCGGTACGCCGGTTACGCGGGGGACCACGGCCGAAGAAGGAGACGACGATGAGCATCGACGACCGGCGCGAGACGCACGCCGACGAGCACCTGGCGACGCTGCTGACGCAAGCCGCGCACCAATTCGGACAGCTGGCGCGCGACGAACTCCAGACCGCCCGGGCCGAGTTCGCCCGCAACCGCCGCACCCTGGGCTTCGGCGGCGGCCTGATCGGCGGCGCGGGCGTGCTGGCGTTCGTCGCGGTACAGGCCGTCGCCGCCGCGGTGATCGCCGCGCTCGCCCTGGCGATGCCGGTGTGGCTGGCGGCGCTGATCGTCGGCGTGGCCGCGGGACTGACAGCGGCGGTCCTGGCACTGGTCGGCAAGAAGCAGGTGGGACGCGTCGTACCCGTAGTGGAGGAGACCGTGGACAGCGTGAAGGCCGACGTGGCCGTGATCAAGGAAGGCGGTCGGTAATGAGCACTGATCCCACTGCGAATCCCACCGCGAACGGCGCGCGCCGCCCGGCGACCGTCGAGAAGCTGCGCGAGCAGGTCGCCCACGACCGCGACGAGCTGGCCGAGACCGTCACCGCTCTGCACGCCAAGACCGACGTCAAGGGCCGCGTCCGAGAGAAGACCGCCGGCGCGGAGATCGCCGCCGCCGCGATCGCGACCCGCGCGGGCCGGGCAGCCGGCTCAGTGCCCCGCCTGATCCGCTGGGCCGCCGCCACCGCGTCCGGGCAGGTCCACAAGTCCGCGCCGCCCGCTGGGAGTTCGAGCGAGCGCCCGACACTGTCCCTGCGTGACCGACTCCGTATTTACTTCGCGATAGTGACGGCGATTCTGGCGTTCATGCGCATCCGTCGGTGGCGCAGCCGTTAGGGGCGTACCGGCATGTAGAGAGTGGATTCAGGGCTCTACCGCTCCGATGAGTTTGCGGATCTCGGCCAGATCGCGTCCCACCTGCACGGTCCAGCCGGACCCGGCGCCGTAGCCGTGCCGGGTGCTGACTGCGGTGTCGGCGGCCGCGGCGAGCTGCACCAGCATCCGGGTGGTGACCTTGACGGGCAGCCGGTGCTCGTCGGGGGTGCGGCGTCCCCACAGGGAGGCCACCTCGTTTTCGGCCTGGGTTTCGGCGTCGAGCCAGGCGACTGTCTCGTTGACCAGGGCGGCGGCGATGAGTCGGGTCAGGACGCCCTTCTCGACGGACGTGCAGTCCCGCGAACTGTCAAACACGGCGTTCTCCTGCGAGGGATACCTGATCCTTTTTTCATGCTTAATGCTACAGATGAGCGACGGTGGGCGCTCGCTGTGCCCAGGACTTGGACGGCGCCGGTTTCCCACGCGCATCCACGATCGGAGCAGTGCCGGAGTACAAGCCGACCACCTGCGGGTATGGCGCCTGAGCGAGCCGCCGTCCGCGGGCGGCGCCCGGAGGAGTCCGATGAGCAAGCGCAGCAACGCCCTGGTGCGTGTCTTCGCGCTGGCCTGTTGGTGCATGGGTGTCTGGGTGCTGCTGACGTGGACCCGGACCGCGGAGCAGATCGCGGTGGGAGCGGTGGTCAGCGTGGCCGTCGCGGTGGCGCTCGCGCCGCTCGGCGCGGTGGCGGGTCCGTGGCGGCTGCTGGATCCCCGCGTGGCCGCGCGGGTGGCGGGGATCGTGGTCGTCGCCCTGGGGCGGGTGGTCTGGGCGAACGTGCTCCTGGCCCGGCGCGTCTGGTCGCCGTCGCTGCCGCTGCGGTCCGGGATGGTCATCGTGCCGACCACGCAGCGCGGTGCGCTCGGGCTCACGGTCGTCGGGGTCGTCAGTTCCCTGATCGTGGACAACCAGCTCGTCGACGTCGACGCCGCCCGCGGACGGCTGCTCTATCACGCCGTGGACGTCCCGCCGCGCGACGCCGCGCAGGCGCGCGAGCGCATCAACGGGCCGCTGGAGCGCTTCCTGCCGGAGGAACGCGGCTGATGCACACGGTGTACGGGGCGCTCGCTTTGGCCGAGATCGCCATCGGCGCTCTGGTGGTCCTCCGGCTGGCGCTGGGACCGACGGTCGCCGACCGGATCGTGGCGCTGAACACCGTCTGCACCCAGGCCGCGCTGTCGGTGTTCTTCTACGCCGCCTACACCGACCGGTCGATCTATCTCGACGTCGCCATCTGGTTCGCCTCGTTCAGCTACCTGGGAGCCATCGTGTTCGCCCGCTACCTGGAACGGGAGCTGCTGTGAAGACCGCGATCGTCCTCGTGCTGGCCTGCGTCGGCCTCGGCTTCTCCCTGTCCGGCGCCGTCGGCATCCTGCGTATGCCCGACCTGTACTGCCGTATCCAGTGCTCCTCCAAAACCATCACCATGGGCGCCTTGCCCGCGCTGATCGCGCTGGTCGTCGGGGAGGGCGTGCTCAGCTCCTACTCCAGCCGGGCTCTGCTGACCGCGTTCGTGCTCCTGCTCCTGAACCCCGCCGCCTCGCACGCGCTGGCACGCGCCGCCTATAAAACAGGCGTGCCCATGTGGAACGGCGCCGTGCGCGATGAGGCGGCCGAGGCCCGGGAACGGCGCGACCGCGAGCGCCGCGCGGACCAGGACGAGAACCAGAACCAGGACCAGGAAGAGGACTGAGGCTCCATGACCGTGTTCTGGCTGATGGACTACCTGTTGCTCGCGCTGACTCTGGGCTGCGCCGTGCTCGTGGTGCGCCTGCGGAACCTCAGCGGCGCGGTCATGGCGCTGTCGGCGGTCGGCGCGTTCCTGTCCCTGCTGTTCGTGGTCCTCGGCGCCCCGGACGACGCGCACTCGGAGATCGTGGTCGGGTCGATCGCGTTGCCGGTGCTGTATCTGGTCGCCATCGGGAAGGCGCGCGCCGAAGTCCGCGACACCGGCGATCTCGCGGAGCGGGAGCGGCGATGAGCCGGCGGGCCGGCGCCGACCACGAGCCGCACCACCGGGTCGCCGCCGGGGCGCTGCTCACCGCCGGGATGGCGGCGGTCCTGGCGGTCGGCTTCCTCCGGTTGCAGCGGGACCATGCCGCCTTGCCGCCGGTCGCACGCTACGCCCTGGAGGTGGCGCTGCCGCGGTGGAAGCTGTCCGAGCCGGTCAACGAGGTCGTCTACGGCACGCGGGGTTTCGACACGTTCGGGGAGACGTTCCTGCTGCTGGCCGCCGTCATCAGCGTCATCGTGATCTCCCGGCCGCGCGAGCCGCGCCGCGGGTACTTCGGGGAGGAGACCGCCGGGCGCCGGGAACAGGCGGAGGTGGACCCGCACGAGCGGCGCGATCAAGAAGAAGAGCAGGCGCGCGCCGCGGAGAAGGAGGAGGCGGGCGAGCCCGACGACGCGGTGGGCGGCGCGGCCGGGCTGCGCCGTCCCGAGACCCCTGACGCCGAGCCCGTCGGCTCCCCGGCGCCGGAACGCGCCCACGCGATGAGCGTCGTGATCCGCACCGCCATCCGTACCGCCGCTCCCGTGCTGGCGGTCACCGGCCTCTACTTGGTCGCTTGGGGATACTCGCCCGGCGGCGGGTTCCCGGGCGGCGCCGTCATGCTCGGGGTGGCGCTGCTGGTCTACGCCGGCTTCGGGCGCAAACGCATCGCCGGCGTGATCCGTCCCGGGCTGCTGGAAGGTATCGAGATGGCAGGCGCCGCGCTGATCATCGGCGCCGAGACCCTCGGCCTGCTGCTCAAGGGCTCGTTCTCGGCGAACTGGCTGCCGCTCGCGCCGGTCGGGACGATCCGCTCCGGCGGTGTCGCGCAGCTGTTCAGCGTCGGAGAGCTGATCGAGGTCGGTACCGGCCTGATGATCGCGGTCTTCGCGGTGCTGGGCATGACGCACGACTGGACGCCGGACGAGGACGGCGACAGCGACGGCGAAGACAATCAGGGTCCTGATCAGAGCGGAGGAAGCCGCCGATGATCGTCGTCAACTACCTCGCCTCCGCGGCGCTGTTCTGCCTGGGCCTGTACACGGTCCTGACGCGCCGCAACATGATCAAGATGGTGATGGGGCTGTCCTTGATGGAGAGCTCCACCTACGTGCTGTTCATCTCCATGGCCTACCGCTCCGGCTCGACCGCGCCGGTCCTGGTCGACCCGCCGAAGGGCCGAAGCCCGGAGCAGTTGGCGGCGGGGAACGTCGCCGATCCGGTCCTGCAGAACTTCTGCCTGACCGCGATCGTCATCGGAGTGGCGGTCACCGCGGTGTTCCTGTCGGTCGTGGTGCGTATCGCGCAGCACCGCCGCACCCTGGACGCCGACCGCGTCAGGGAGCTGCGGGGGTGAGCGACGCGGCTCTGGCCTCCCTGCTGCCGCTGGCGGTCGCGATCCCGCTGACCGGCGCGTGTGTCGCACCGCTGGTCGCCCGGCTCTCCCCGCGTCTGGCGCTGGTCAGCTCTCTGACTTTCTTGCTCGGGACCCTCGCGCTGCTCGTCGTGGTCTCGCCCGCGGTGTTCGGCGGACGGGTGCTGGTGCACTATCTCGGCGGCTGGGTACCGGTGCGCGGCTTCGCGCTGGGCGTCGCCTTCGCGGCGGACCCGTTCGGGCTCACGTTCGCGCTGCTGAGCGCCGGCATCGGCGCGCTTCTGGTCCTGTACACCCTGTCCGAGCTCGGCGGTCTGGGCGCCCGGGAACTGGGCGGCTTCGCCGCGCTGGTCCAGCTGCTGCTCGCCGGGCTGATCGGGGCGGCGCTCACCGCAGACACCGTCGACCTGTTCGTCTGGTTCGAGGTCGCGGCGCTGGCCAGCTACGGTCTGACCGGCTTCTTCCTGGAGCGTCCGCCCGCCCTGGAAGCCGCCTTCAAGATCCTGGTGCTGACCACCATCGCAGGGTTCTGCGTCTTCATCGCGGCCGGTCTGCTCTACAACACGCACGGCGCGCTGAACTACGGCCAGCTCGCCACTGCTCTCACCGGACCGCTTCAGGCAGCCGATCTGCTCGCCCTGGGCTTGTTCATCGCGGGCTTCGCCACCAAGGCGGGTCTGGTGCCGTTCCACGGATGGCTCGCCGACGCCCATACCGCGGCACCGGGACCGGTCTCGGCCTTGTTCTCCGGGCTGATGGTCAACCTGGGCATCGTGGGGATCACCCGGATCGCCCTGCAGATCTATCCCGCCGCGCACACCCCGGTGCTCGGCGCGCTGATGGTGCTGGGGGTGGCCTCGGCGCTGGTCGGCGCGTGCCTCGCCCTGGTCCAGGACGACCTGAAGCGGTTGCTGGCCTACGACACCGTCTCGCAGGTCGGGGTGATCGTCGCCGGATTGGCCACCGCCGACCCGGCCGGGGTGGCCGGGGGTGTCTACCACCTGATCAACCACGCGTTGTTCAAGACACTGCTGTTCCTGTGCGCGGGCGCGATCGTGCACCGTACCGGCGAGACGGAGCTGTCGCGCATGGGCGGCCTGATGCGCAGCTGGCCCGGGCTGACGGTCGCGTTCGGGATCGGCGTCGCCTCGATCGCCGGCGTACCTCCCTTCAACGGCTACGTGTCCGTGGGCTTGATCCACACCGGACTGCGCGACAGCGATCAGTACCTGCCCTACGTCCTGCTTCTGGTCGCGCAGCTGATCACGATCGCGGCGCTGGCGCGCGCGATGTGGCTGGCGTTCCTGAAGCCGCGCCGCGAAGACTACGAACGCCGCGAGTTCCTGCGCCCGGGCATGCGCTTCAGCCTGGGGACCCTGGCGGGGTGCTGCGTGCTGTTCGGCGTTCTGCCCGCCTACGTGCTGGACACCATCGTCGATCCGGCGGTCTCGGCACTGCTGAACCCCGGCCAATACGCCGCCGCCGTGCTGAACCAGGCCGGACGCATCACGCAGCTGCATCCGGGCTTCGCCTACATCGATCCCCAGGAGCTGACGATCGCTCTGCTCAGCGTCGGGCTCGGCATCCTGCTCGCGTGGCAGGTTCTTCGCCGGCGCCGTCCGCGTGTGCTGGATCTGCTGCGCGCGCTGCACACCGGATCGGTCAACGACTACACCGCATATGCCGTCGGCGGGGCGATCGTCCTGCTCGCGGCGCTCATGCTCATCGAGAGGTGAATCCATCGTATGGCTGAAGGACCGTCGAAGACAGTACGAGACCGCGCCGAGCGGCTGCTTGCCGCCGGCGGCGAGACGTACGCCCACGAGGCGGGCATCCGCCTGAGGGACAAGCCGAGCCCGCTCTACCAACTGCTGGTTCTCAGTACCCTGCTGTCCGCACGCATCACCGCGCACATCGCCGTCGACGCCGCACGCGAGATCTTCACAGCGGGCTGGCGTACCCCGCGGGCAGTCGCCGACGCCTCGTGGCAGGAACTGGTCGACGCCCTCGGGCGCGCGCACTATCGCCGCTATGACGAGAGCACCGCGACGGCGTTGCACGAAGGCGCGGAACTGCTCATCGATCGATGGCACGGCGACCTGCGGCGCTTGCGCAAGGAAGCCGGCGGCGACCCGGCACGGATCCGGCAGCTCCTGCAGGAGTTTCCCCGGATCGGGCCGGTCGGCGCGGAGATCTTCTGCCGGGAGGCGCAGGGGGAGTGGGAGGAACTGTGCCCCGCGTTCGATCGGCGGGCCCTCGACGGCGCGGAGAAGAACGGACTTCCCAAGGACCCCGACCGGTTGGCCGCGTCGGTGGCGCCGCAAGACGTGCCGCGGCTGGCGGCGGCGTTGGTACGCAGCACGCTGTGAAGGCTCCGGGCGCACCGGAAGCCCGGTTCGATCCGGGCGAATTGGGCACGGAGGGTTTTTCCGCAACTCCAGAGGAGTCCTGATGACTGAGCGCGTTGAGCACGGCAGCCCCATCGACAAGACCATCGATCAGAACACCGATCTGGCCGATGTCTTCAACCTCGCCCAGCAGCTGCGGGTCGACGCGATCCGCTGCTCCACCGCCGCCGGCTCCGGGCATCCCACCTCCGGCATGTCCGCCGCCGACGTGATGGCGGTGCTGATGGCTCGGCATCTGACCTACGACTGGGACTTGCCGGACAACCCCGGCAACGACCACCTGATCTTCTCCAAGGGGCACGCCTCCCCGCTGCTGTACGCGATGTACGCGGCCGCTGGGGCGATTTCCGAGGACGTGCTGGTCACCACCTACCGCCGTGCCGGCAGCGCGTTGGAGGGCCACCCCACCCCGCAGCTGCCGTGGGTGGACGCCGCGACCGGCTCGCTCGGCCAGGGGATCGGCATCGGGGTCGGGGTCGCGCTGGCTGCTCGCATGCGGGAGGCCGAGCACACGCCGTACCGGGTGTGGGTGCTGTGCGGCGATTCGGAGATGGCGGAGGGCTCGGTGTGGGAGGCGCTGGACGCGGCGCGCCGTCACGAGTTGGCGAACTACACCGTGATCGTGGACGTGAACCGGCTGGGCCAGCGCGGTCCGACCGAGCTGGAATGGGATCTGGACGCCTACGCCCGGCGGGTCGAGGCGTTCGGGGCGCAGGCGATCCCGATCGACGGCCACGACCTCGCGCAGATCGACGCCGCCCTGCACAGCTCCGCTACCACCACGCGGCCGACGGTGATCTTGGCCAAGACCCGCAAGGGCCGCGGCTTCTCCGAGATCGAGAACAGCCCGGACTGGCACGGCAAGCCGCTGCCGGCCGAGATGGCCGAGCGGGCGATCGCCGAACTCGGCGGGGTGCGCCGGCTGCGGGTGGTCGGCCCGCTGCCGGACAGTGAGAAGGGCAAGCCGATCTCTCATCAGGGCGCTGATGTGACGCTGCCGAGCTTCGAGGAAGGCGGCGAAGTCGCCCCGCGCAAGGCGTTCGGCGCGACTCTGGCTGCTCTGGCCGACCGCCCCGACCTGGTGGTGCTCGATGCCGAAGTGGGGAACTCGACCTACACCAACGAGTTCGCGAAGGTCTGTCCGGACCGCTTCTTCGAGAGCTACATCGCCGAGCAGCAGATGATCGCCACCGCCGTGGGCTTGTCTGCGGTCGGCTACAAGCCGATCGCCGCTACCTTCGCCGCTTTCCTGACCCGGGCTCACGACTTCATCCGGATGGGGGCGATCTCTCGGACGAACCTCGCCGTGGCCGGGACGCACTGCGGCGTCGAGATCGGCGAGGACGGCCCGTCACAGATGGCGCTGGAGGATTTGGCGATGATGCGCTCGGTACACGGCTCCACTGTGCTGTATCCCGCTGACGCCACAGCCGCCGCGGCGCTCACCGCGACGGTCGCCGACCTGCCGGGTATCAGCTACCTGCGTCTGACGCGTGGCGCGTACCCGGTGCTGTATCCGCACGGCGAGGAGTTCCCGGTCGGCGGCTCCAAGGTCCTGCGCCACAGCGAGGAGGACGACGTCACCGTCTTCGCCGCCGGCGTCACCGTTCACGAGGCGCTGAAGGCCCAGGAGGAACTTCAAGGCTTGGGAGTCCGGGCCCGCGTGGTCGACCTTTATTCGGTCAAGCCCTTGGACCACCAGACCGTCGCCCAGGCGGCGCGGACCAAGGCCGTCGTCATCGTCGAGGACCACCACCCCGAGGGCGGACTCGGCGAAGCCGTGATGGCCACGCTTGCCGACCACCGGAACCAGGCTCCTCTCGTCCACCTGGCCGTCCGCCACATGCCCGACTCCCGCAGCGCGGCAGAACAACTCGACGCGGCAGGGATTTCCGCTCGTCACATCGTTCGCGCGGCACAGCGGCTGCTGTCCGATCTGAGGCCGGCGGATGCTCAGGCTTGAGTTAGAAGATCGATCGCATCGGCTGGGTCGCCGGCGGCTGGACTGAGGAGATCTCCGCGCGCACCTGCTGTTCCGGCGAAGGCTGGCCAGGGCTCTGATCCCAGCCGGCCAGGTCGTCGAAGACGTCGCTCATGGTCGGACGCCGGTGGGGGTCGGAGTCCGTCAGCGCGGACAGCAGCGGGTGCCACTGCGGGCCCAGGGTGACGGGGACCGTCGGCGGTCGGTCGATCGCGGCCATGACTTGCTGGAGCGCCGTGCCCTCATAGGTGCGGCGGCCCAGGAGCGCCTCCAGCAGCGTCAGGCCGACAGCGTAGACGTCGGTCTGGGTGGTCGCCGTGGCGCCGCGGATGCGCTCCGGTGCCAGGTAGCCGGCGGTCCCGACCACGAGGCTTTTCGCGGTCACCTCCTGGCTGCCCAAGGCGCGGGCGATGCCGAAGTCGACCAGGCAGATACCGCCTCCCGGCGGCAGGAGGACATTGCCGGGCTTCACGTCGCGATGGACGATCCCGCGGGCGTGGACGTGGCACAACGCGTCGGTCAGCGCCATGGCCAGGTGGTGGGCCTCGGCTGGCGTGACCGGTCCCTGACGGATCCGCTGCGCCAGCGTCGGTCCGCTGATCAGCGGGGTGACCAGGTAGTTCCGCCCCTCGGCGATCCCCGCGTCATACAGCGGAGGGATGCTCGGATGGTTGAGCGTCGCCAGCAGGCGCGCTTCCTCGGCGGCCCGTGCCGCCTGCGCCTCGTCCATGTCCAAGGCCCGATAGAGCTTCACCGCGACAACGCGATTCAGCACCAGATCGGTGGCCTGGTACACCGCCGCAGAACCCCCGACGCCCAACGTCCGCCCGAGCTGGTACCGCCCCGCCAACACCGGCGCCGCATGAGAGGCGGACCGAGACGGCGCCGAAGGCGGCGTACTAGAACGGTCTCCGCCATCACGGAGATTCATAGCGTCAGCATTTGTCCGGGATCCAGCAGCTGAAACGGCAGTCGGCCTGCCGGCTGTCTATGAGTTCGATGGCCTTTGCCGCACGGCGGCGCTCGCGGTGACAAAGATCTCGCAGTCGCGGGCCTGGACGCTGTAGCCGGCTTGTTCCAGCACGGCTGCTATGGCAGTGGTCACCGCGGCCTGGATGCCGTTGCCGTAACCGTGCGAAGTCTCGCGTTGCCTGACGGTCGCAAGGTCGATGGCCGGACGCAGCAGGCTGTAGTCCGAGCGGCAGCGGACCCGCACCGTCTCAGACAACGATTCGATCGTCAGCCCCCGCTCTTCGTCGATCAAGAAACCGGCATGATCCAGCACGTCATACACATTCGGAAGAAGCTGTCGATCCACTACCTGTGAGACCTTTCGGGCCGTGCGCACCGGGCGCGGACGCTGCGGATAACAACCGCCTATAACCCGATCCGCAGCAGCCAAACTCAATCCGGCTGCCTTGAGCTGCGCCCCGACACTCAGTAGCCGAACCTCCCCGCAGGCCGCGCACCCGATCCGACCACCTGATCCGCACACCCGATCCGAACCGCCGCAACCCGCGACCAGCTTGTTTGCCCCCCGCCTGGCCGGGCACCCGGACCCGGCGGCGCAGCGTCGCGCCCTTCACCGGCCGGGACCTCCCCGCATGCGTCCCGGCCGGTGCGGTTTTCGCGGTGCCGAACCCGGTGACCGGCGCACGAGGCCCGGTTCGACCCGCGCGTCGGTCGCGGTGATCAGCGCTCCATCATCCTCATGCCGGCTTCGTTGTGGGTGTCTCCGGCGGCGGGCGGCAGGGCGCTGAGCCGGGCGAGGTGCTCGTCGGTCAGGGTGACGGCGTCGGCGGCGGTGTTCTCCTCGACGCGGGCGACGCGGCGGGTGCCGGGGATGGGCGCGATGTCATTGCCCTGGGCCAGCAGCCAGGCCAGGGCGACCTGTCCGGGGGTGGCGCCGATCTCGGCGGCGACGGCGGCGACCTGGTCGGCCAGGTGCAGGTTGTGCTGGAAGTTCTCGCCGCTGAAGCGGGGGTTGTCGGCGCGGAAGTCGCTGGAGTCGAACTGCTCGGTGGAGCGGATGGTGCCGGTCAGGAAGCCGCGTCCGAGCGGGGAGAAGGGCACGAAGCCGATGTTCAGCTCCCGCAGCACCGGCAGCACGCGGGCTTCGGGGTCGCGGGTGAACAGCGAGTACTCGGATTGCACCGCGGTGACCGGGTGCACCGCGTGGGCGCGGCGGATCGTCCCGGGACCGGCCTCGGACAGGCCGATGTGCCGGATCTTGCCCTCGGCCACCAGCTCGGCCAGGGCGCCGACGGTCTCCTCGATCGGCGTGCCCGGGTCCACGCGGTGCTGGTAGTACAGGTCGATCCGGTCGGTGTCCAGCCGCTTGAGCGAGCCCTCGACAGCCGTGCGGATGCTGGCCGGGCTGCTGTCCGGACCCTCCGGCCGGCCGGTGTGCGAGATCATCCCGAACTTGGTCGCCAGCACCACCTGGTCCCGGCGGTCCTTGAGCGCGCGGCCCACCAACTCCTCGTTGGTGTACGGACCGTAGACCTCAGCGGTGTCGATGAGCGTGACGCCCAGCTCCAGAGCTCGGTGGATGGTGCGTACGGACTGCTCGTCGTCGGTGCCGGCGCCGGTGTAGCCGTGGGACATGCCCATCGCTCCCAGACCGATTCGGGAGACGTCCAGGTCGCGCAGACGGATGTGCTTCACGAGATCTTCCATTCCTTCGATCAAGGGGTCGTGCTGATGATCTCAACTCTCCTCGACGCGCTCACAACCGGCACCAGCTCGCTACGCCACCGTCAGGACATCATCCCGATCCATTGCCCGCCGGTGACGTTCAGCACCTGGCCCGACACGTAGTTGGACCAGGGGGAGCACAGGTAGAAGACGCCGCCCGCGGCTTCTTCGGGGGTGCCGGGACGGCCGAGGGGGATCAGGAAGCTGGTGGCGCCGACCATGGCTTCGGGGATGCCGAGGTGGACTGTCTCGCCGCCGATGGTCATGGTGTTGTCTTCGCTCTTGGCGGCGGTGAGGCGGGTTTCTATGTGGCCGAAGGCCACGGCGTTGACGTTGACCTTGAACTGGCCCCATTCCTTGGCGAGGGTTTTGGTCAGGCCGACTACCGCTGACTTGGCCGCGGAGTAGTTCGCTTGGCCGGCGTTGCCCATGGTGCCGCTGACGGAGGAGACGTTCACGATCTTGCGGAAGACCTCGATGCCCTGTTCGCGTTCCTTTTTCGCCGGGTCGCGGAAGTAGGGGGCGGCTGCTCGGATGGTGCGGAAGGGGACGACCGTGTGGATGTCGAGCATGCGCTGGAACCAGTCGTCGGTCATGGTGTGGATCGGCTTGTCGAGGGTGTAGCCGGCGTTGTTGACCAGGATGTCGATCTTGCCGAAGGTGTCGGCGGCCTTGGCCACCAGGGCTTCGGGGGTGCCCTCGGCGGTGAGGTCGCCGGCGAAGACGGCGGTGTCGGTGCCGTGGGTCTTGGCGATCTCGGCGGCGGTTTCGGCGGCGACGTCGCCGTCCAGGTCGTTGATCAGGACGCTGGCACCCTGCGCGGCCAGCAGGTCGGCGGTGGCGCGGCCGATGCCGCGGGCCGAGCCGGTGACGATCGCGACCTTGCCGTCCAGGACTCCCATGTACGCTCCTTGATAGATGAGGTGGCTGTGCGGGTGGTTCACTACTGCTCGGTCAGGCGCCTTGTCCGCGCTTTGGTCCGGCGCCCCGGTCAGGGCCGGCGGAAGCGTGCCAGGCCGTCCTTGACGACCACGACGCCGGCGTCCGAGGTGGTCTCGAACGCGACCGCGCCCGCGCCCGCGGCCCAGGCCCGGGTGCTGATGTCCTGGCCGGGCAGCACCGGTTTGGCGAAGCGTACGGCCAGCCGCTCCAGGGCGCGAGGGTCGGTTTCGGCGATGCCGAGCACGGCGTGCGAGGCGAACGCCATCGTGCACAGCCCGTGGTTGATGATGCCGGGCAGGCCGACCGCGCGGGCGAAGTCAGGGTCCAGATGGATCGGGTTGTGGTCGCCGGAGGGCTCGGCGTAGCGGACCGTCTGGTCGGCGTCCACGTGCTGCTTGGCCTCGCCGACCGGTTCGGTGGCGCGCACCTCCTGCGCCAGCGCGTGGCCCGGCGCCTGCTCGCCGCCGCCGGGCTCGTCCTGCGCGCCGCGGAAGAAGGTGGACATCCACTGCTCGTTGACGAGCGCGCCGTCGGGGGTGCGGGTCTCGGACTTCACCGCGAGCACCACGCCGGCCGACGTCTGCCGGACCCCCAGCGGCGCCGAGCGCGTGACCAGCTCCAGGCCGGGGGTGATCGGGCGGTGGTAGAAGAAGTCCTGCTCGCCGTGGACCAGCATCATCAGCAGCTCCGGCGGCGCGACCGCCAGGACCGCCTCCGCGCTGGACTCGAAGGCCGGGACCACCGCGAAGACCGGCGGCGCCAGCTCTCCGGAGCGGTGCTCGGCGATCGGGTCGTTGGTCGCCGCGGCGTAGGCGGCGACCCGCTCCCGCTCGACGGTGAAGTGCTTCGGCTCGGTCCAGACGCCGAGCGCCTCCAGGTTGAAGCTCATTGCCGTTGCCCCCTTGCGGACGCCGCGCTGCCGGTGAACACTGTGACGCAACTGAACGTACCGTAGAATGATGTAACGATCCAGAGGGGAACCCACCCGCCATGACCGAGTCCTCGCAGACTTCCGGACTGCCCGTCGAGCTGGCCGGCGCCGATCCGAACCAGCTGGCCGGCATGGTCGGCCAGCTCTCCGACGCCGAACTGCGCGAGGTGCTGGCCGACGGCGCGCTGCGCGACCAGGTGCTCGACGAGATCTTCCGCCGCATGGGCGACCACTTCCGCGCCGACAAGGCCAAGGGCCAGACCGTCGCGGTGCACTTCGTGATCACCGGCGGCCCGGACGGCGCCAAGAACACCTATCAGGCGTCCATCAAGGACGGCGTGTGCACCACGTCCAAGGAGCTCACCGAGCACCCGCGCGCCACCATCACCGCCGACGGCGTGCCGTTCCTGCGCCTGGTCACCGGGGGTGCCGGCGGCGTGGAGCTGTTCTTGAAGGGCAAGCTGAAGGTCGGCGGCGACATGATGTTCGCCGCGTCCGTGGCGGGGTGGTTCGCCATTCCGGGCGGCAAGTAGTCGATCATGGAGATGCGCGACGGCGCGCGGACGGCCTCGGGGGGCCGTCCGCGCGCCGTCTGCGATATCCCTCGAGTGCCGTCGGCTATGCCGCAAGCTGTGCCGCTGGCTAGGCCTCCAGCACCGACAGCCAGTTTCCCGCCGGGTCCTTGAACCAGGCGATCAACGGCCCGCCGCGCCGGCTGATCCCGTCCTCGTCGACGCCGGGCAGCATCTCGAAGCGCACGCCGCGGTCGCCCAGGCTCTTCACCGCGCCCTCGATGTCGTCGACGGGGAAGTTCAAGATCGTGAAGGTCGCCGGGACGTGGTCGGTGCCCTTGGGATAGATCAGGATCTCGGTGTCGCCGCCGACGTGCAGGCGGAGCATGTCGTTCGCCTCGGTGACCGGGATGCCGAGGACCTCGCTGTAGAACTGCTTCGCGGCCGGGATGTCGTCCACTGAGAAGCCGCTGAACGCCTTCGTGTTTTCGAACATGATGCGACCGTACCCGCCGCCACCGACTGGTGCTCGTCGGCGGACGCCATGAGGGCCCGGCGTCAGGTCGTCCCCGACGCCGGGCCCTGCTGATCACAGCCGTCCGGCTAGTTCGCCGACACCGTCTCCGGCGCGCGTCCCTCGTGCACCGGCAGGATCGCGACGTGGTCGGTCTCCTCGGCCAGCTCGATCGCGTGCTCGTCGACCGCGGGCATCGCGTTCTTGCCGGGGAGCAGGAACACGGTCGCCACCGCGCCCAGCACGCCCAGCCCCGCGCCGGCCAGCAGCGCCGTGCCGAAGCCGCCGGAGAGCGCCTGCGCGGCGTTGTCGCCGGTGCCGAACAGGTGCGAGGTGCGGGCCGAGGCCACCGCGGCCAGGATCGCCAGGCCCAGCGCGCCGCCGATCTGCTGCGCGGTGTTCAGCAGGCCCGAGGCCAGCCCGGACTCCGCCTCCGAGGCGCCGGCGGTGCCGGCCACGGTCAGCGCCACCCAGGCCATGCCGCCGCCCAGGCCGATGACGATCTGCGGCAGGAGCAGGTCGGTGACGTAGCTGCCGTCCGCCGGCATCCCGCTGACCCACAGCAGTCCGGCGGCCATCACGACCATCCCGCCCACGGTGGTCAGCTTGATGCCGACCTTCGCCACCAGCTGCCCGGCGGCCGTGGCGGCCACCATGATCGCCACCGCGATGGGCACCAGGGACATGCCCGACTTCAGCGGCGAGTAGCCCAAGACCTGCTGGGTGTACAGGGTCATGAAGAAGAACGCCGGCATCAGGCCCATGACCTGCAGCAGCGAGGCGACGTTCGCTCCGCGCAGCACCGGGCGCCGGAAGATCGACAGCGGCACCAGCGGCTGCTTGGTCCGGCCCTCGATCACCACGAAGGCGATCAGCAGCGCCACCCCGGCGGCGCCCAGACCCAGCGTCTCCGGCGAGCCCCAGCCGACCTTCTGCGCGTTGACCAGGACGAACACGATTCCGGCCAGACCCGCGGTCACCGTGAAGGCGCCGGCCAGGTCGAACCCGTTGCGCTCACCGCTCGGCGCGCCTTCGGGCAGGATGCGCGGCGCGAGCAGCGCGGCGAGCACGCCGATCGGCACGTTGACCCAGAAGCAGGCCTGCCAGCCGAACCAGTCGGTCAGCATGCCGCCCAGGATCAGACCGACGGCGCCGCCGGCTCCGGCGACCGCGCCCCACACGCCCAGCGCCTTGTTGCGCTGGGCCTTCTCGGCGTCGGTGTTGTCCGGGAAGGAGATCAGCAGCAGAGACAGCGCGGCGGGGGAGACCACGGCGGCGGCGAAGCCTTGGACGGCCCGCGCGCCGATCAGGAAGCCCGGGTCCGGCGACAGCGAGCCGGCCAGCGAGGCGACGGAGAACAGGATCAGACCGCCCATGAACATCCGGCGGCGGCCGAGGTAGTCGGCCAGCCGCCCGCCCAGGAGCAGGAAGCCGCCGAACATCAGGGTGTAGGCGTTGGTGACCCAGGACAGGTCGGCCTGCTGGAAGCCCAGGCCCTTGACCAGTGAGGGAAGCGCGACGCCGACGATGCCGGCGTCCAGGACCAAGACGAACTGGGTGACCGCGAGCAGCGCCAGCGCCGCGCTGCGGTTGATGGTGGCGCGGCCGCCGAGCGGGGCCGCGGCTGCGTTCGGAGCAGCAGCTGACATGGAGGACATCCCCTAAAAGCGGAAGGTGAATTACGGTTCCGGTTACCACCGAGACAGTACCGGAACCGGCCTTCCGGTTGTCAAGTGGAAGCGGAGGTCATCTTCCGGTTACCTGAAGAGCGGTGTACCGTTCAACCATGGTCCTGTCGCAGACGCCGCCCACGAGCCGTCCCCTGCGCGCCGATGCCCGGCGCAACCGCGAGGCGATCGTCGCCGCCGCCGACGACTTGTTCCGCAGCGACGGGATGGCGTTGCAGATGGAAGAGGTCGCGCAGCGCGCGGGCCTGGGCGTCGGCACCGTCTACCGGCACTTCCCGACCAAGGAGGCGCTGACCGTCGAGCTGGTCCAGTGCCGCACCGACACGGTCATCGGCCGCGCCGAGCGGACCATGGACGCCTGCGACCCGGCCACCGCCCTGCGCCGGTTCATCCTGGACATGGCGGCGATGATGAGCGACGACGTCGGGCTGCGCGAGTCCTTCCAGGTGCAGGTGCTGGCCGACAACCAGCTCGACGCGTGCGTGTACTTCCGGCAGGACCTGCACGAGCGCAAGATGGCGCTGGTCCGGCGGGCTCAGGACGCCGGCGTGGTGCGCGGCGACCTGGCGCTGGAGGACTTCGACGCCCTGATGTGCGGCATGGGGCAGGCGATCCTGGCCGGCGGGAACCCCGTGCTGGTCGCCGACGTGCTGCTGGAGGGGATGCACGTGCCCCGCGTGGACGCCGCGGACGTCGCGGCGGCTGCCGGCGCGGCAGACATGGCCGGCGCGCGCGGAGCGTTCTCGGCGGGGGAGTAGCGGGCGCAGCCGCCGACCGGAGTGTCAGAGGCATCGCCTACAGTCGCGGACCATGGCGAACCATGTGTCCGAGGAACTGTGGCGCAGCACCGGATGGCGCTGGGACAGCACGCCTCGGTCACAATGGTAGGCGTGGAAGCGAATCCGAACTCTGTCTCAGTCCCCGCACCGTCTCCGGCACCCGACCGGCTGTGCATCGGCTTGAGCTGGTTCGAGGAAAAGCCAGCCCTCACCTCCGTCGAGGGCGGCGACCTGCGTCTCAAAGCACTGAGTCCCGGCGCGCGCCTGGCGCTGTCCTGGTCCGGACGCCGCCGCTGCATCGGCTGGACCGCGCCGGGCACCGGTCGCACACCGTGTGCCGACAACGCCGAAATCGACGGCGCGGCAACACTGGCGCAGTGCCCTGCGTGTCAGAACCGCGACCACGGCCTGGCGATCGCCCGCGACCGGATCACCGACGACGGCCGCAGCTACCAGCTGTATCTGGCGTGGTTCGCGCCCGGCATGCTGAAGGTCGGCATCACCGGCGTGCAGCGCGGCGTGGCCCGGCTTCTGGAGCAGGGCGCGATCGGTTACACGGTCATCGCCACCGGGACCCTCCCGGCCGCCCGACGCGCCGAAATCACGGTCTCCGCCTCCGGTCTGGCCAAGGAGCGCTATCGCAGCCGCGCGAAGGTCGAGGCGTGGTGGGGTCTGCCCGAGACCGACGGGCTCCGCTCAGCCCTCACCGAGGGGCGCGCCAAGGCGCTGCGGATGCTCGCCGACCACACCCTCGAGGCGTTCCCCGACGGCCCGCTCGTGGACAACACCGCCTTCTTCGGGCTCGGCGACGGCGCCCCGGCGACCTACCGCGAGGTCGAGGCGCTGGACGACAGCGGAAGCCTGGCCGGCGAGGTGCGCGCGGTGATCGGCAAGCACGTGTTCGTCGATGGCGATGCCGATGTCGGTGTTGGTGTCAGTACGCCGCTGCTCCTGAACACCCAGCTCCTCGCCGGACGGCACACGGTCCCGACGCCGGACGCGACCGCGGGCGCCAACGCTGTCGGCGTGCGGACGGTCGAGCGCCGGCGGCCGCTGCTCTACGACACGCCGACGCTGTTCTAAGAGCCGCTCGTCACGAAGCGGCGGACGCCTCGGAGCTGGAGCTGGAGCTGTTCGCGGACCGCCGGTGCTCCCACCTGAACAGGTCGAACGTCCGGCCTTTGTCCGTCACGGTTTCCGGCTTCGCCTCGGAGCGCTGGAAACCGACGGCACGCGCGACCGCGACGCTGGCGGCGTTGTCCGGCTCGATCTCCAGGACCACCTCCGGCCAGTCCAGGGTGCTGTGGGCGTACTCGGTCACCGCGCGCAGCGCCCGCGTGGCCAGCCGCTGCCCGCGATGGGCTGTGCCCACGGCGTAGCCGATGCTGTGCGTGGTCAATCCGAGCAGGATCTCTCCGAGCGCCTGCCGGCCGTCGACCGTGATCGCCAGATGCAGGCGCTTGTTCTCCCGCTTCGCCAACTGCGCGCTGCGCAAGTACCGCAAAGCCGCAGCTTCGTCGAAGGGCGACTCCAGCGGCGTCCAATAGGCGACCTCGGAGTCGTCGAAGAGCTCATGCATCACCGAGACGTCGTCCTCGGTCCACTCGCGCAATATCAGGCCGTCGGCAGTGATGACGGTCGGGTTCGTCTCCATGGCCGCCATCCTGTCAGCCGAAGTACCGCTCGATGTCTGCGTGCGGCAGCACCCCGCTCTGGGCGAATCCGAATGTCCCGTGCTCCGCGATCTCCTTCGCCGCGCCGATGGCGGCGCTCATCGCGGCGCGCGAGAGGTTCGAGCCGAGGCTGATGCGGCGTACGCCCCATGCGCCGAGCTGCTCGACGGTCGCGTTCAGCCGTGCTCCGCCGGCGAGGACGTTGACCGGCTTGCCGACCTCGGAGGTGACGGTGCGGATCTGCTCCTCGGTGGTGAGCCCGGGGGCGAACAGGACGTCGGCGCCGGCGGCTTCGAAGGCTTGCAGGCGCGCGACGGTGTCCTTCAGATCGTCGCGGCCGTAGAGGAAGTTCTCGGCGCGCGCCGTCACGGTGAAGGTGAAGGGGAGCGCGCGGGCGGCCTCGATGGCGGCGGTGAGGCGTTCCAGCGCCGCCGGCAGCGGGATGATCTCCTCGCCGAGCGCGTCCTCGATCGAGCCGCCGACCAGGCCCGCGTCGGCAGCCAGGCGGATGGTCTCGGCGACGTGGTCCGGGGTGGCGCCGTAACCGTTCTCCAGGTCGGCGGCGACCGGCAGGTGGGTGGCGGCGACCAGGGCGCCGGCGTTGGCCAAGCTCACGTCGCGGGTGATGCTGCCGTCGCCCTGGCCGAGGGAGTGTGCGATGCCGGCGCTGGTGGTCGCCAGGGCTTGGAATCCGAGCGCGGTGAAGATCTTCGCGGTGCCCGCGTCCCAGGCGTTGGCGATCACGAACACATCGGGTCCGGCGTGCAGGGAGGCGAAGGTCTCGGCGCGGCGGTACTGGTCTTCGGCGGTCAGCAGGCTCATACCGGAACCCTACGCGGCGAAGGCTTCGGCGAGCGCCGAAATCTCCGCGAGCAGGTGATCATGCCGACCTGCGGAGTCGGCAGCTTTCGCAAAGTCCGTGGAGTCCGCGGAGTTGTCGATCGCGTGGTGCGGCACCGGCGGGGGAGTGTCAGCACGGATCGCGGCGGCCCAGGCGTCGAAGTCTGCGAGCTTCGCAGAGTCCTCATTCCGCCCGCGCGCCACGATCCGCGACCGCAGCGCCGAAACCTGGCAGCGAACCCACACCAGGTGCACCGTCCCGCCACCGAGTTCGGCGCACCACCGCGCCCAGCGCGCCGGATCGCGGATCTGCGAGGTGAACGGCGCGACCAGCATCACCGGGCAGCCCAGCGCCCGGATCTCCCGGGCGGTCGCGGTCATCCCGCCGTATTCGTGGGCTTTCACGTGCTCGTCGTACCAGGCGCCTTCGCGCTCGCCGTACGGGCGACCGGCGGCGGCCAGCACTTCCGAGGCGAAGCCGCGGTACATCGTGTCCTTGTCCAAGACGGCCGGAACCGGCGTCAGACGCGCGGCGAGCAGCGCGGCCACCGTCGACTTCCCGGTGCCCGGAGCCCCGGCGACCACCCACATGTCAGCCATGTCAGCCACGCGCCGAGCTTAAAGCGCCGAGCTTAAAGCACAGCCCCCACCACGCCGGTGAGCAGATCCGCGCACGTCGTCGGCGTCGCGTGCGCCGGGTCCAGCGCGTTCGCCGCCTCGTGGAAGGCGACGCCGTCGACGGTACCGACCAGCACGTGGTCCGAGACGTCCAGCGGACACAGGTCCTGCACCACGACGTTGTGCACGTCCGGACCGGTCAGGAACTGGTTCGTGTACGGCGTCACCAGCTCGTCGTCGCGCGTCACGATCGTCGTGTACCGCACCCCCGGCACGGTGTCCCCGCCGGCGTCGAGCCGCCGGTTGAACGCCGATCCGACGAACTGCTCCACGCACGCCGGGCACGCCGTCCCGATCACCCGCGTCGCCCCCGGGATCTGCTGCGCGACCGTGAACAGGCCCGAGGCGGTCCCGCCGTGGTTGGTCGGCGCGATCCCGACCAGCGTGTGCACCTTCGGCGCGCCGCCGAGGAACTTCAGGTAGTAGCGCGGCAGCGCCCCGCCGCCCTGGGAGTGCCCGAGGATGTCCACCTGGCTCGTGCCGGTCGCCGCCAGGACGCGATTCACGTACGCGGCCAGCTGCCGGCCCGACTGCTCGATCGGCGCGATCCCGTGTACCAGCGGGATTCCTTCGTACTGGCCGTAATCAAGCTCGAACACGCAGTATCCGAGGTTCGCGAAGTAGGGACCGCCGATCAGCCATTGTTCGGCCGGGTTCACGAAAGTCCCGTGCAGCAACACCAGGGGGCGCGGATGCTCGACGCTCGGCCGGCATCCGAAGTCGTTGACACCGGAGGAGAAGGCCGGGGCGGTGTCGGCGTCCGCCGGTGCCGAAGCCGCCGCCGCGGGGCTGGCGAGCAGGGCCGCGGCCAGCAGTCGGGCGGTTCGGCGTCGCAGGGTTCGAGGACGAGGGAAAAGCGGTCGCATGACTCCTTTCTAGGCCCGCGGCGCGCTTCCGTACATTCTCAATACCGTGATATTCACCCGTCTGGCCCCGGGGCTGCCGCACCGCGGGGCGGGTATTGACGTCGGCTCCAATTTACCGGAGGGTAACTTCCCAGAAGACCTGGTTCCACGGACGAAAGCAGGTACCGACCATGCCCGGCCCGGCAGGCGCGACCATCGACGGCGGCGGCTCCCACCTGGCGGTGGCCGCGACCCTGGTACGGGCCGGCGTGATCCGCCCCGGACCCCCGCACCGCAGCGTCGGGCAGCTGCGCGCGCTGGCCTCCTGGGGCGCGACGATCGCCGGCGGCTTCCGCGCCGCCGCCGCGCGCACCCCGAACGCCGAGGCGGTGATCGACGAGCGCGTGGTCCTCACCTACAAGCAGCTCGTCACCCGGGCCACCCGGCTGGCCAACGGGCTGCAGGAGCGCGGCGTCGCCCCCGGCGACAAGGTCGCGCTGCTGTGCCGCAACCACGCCGGCATGGTGATCTGCTTCATCGCCTGCGCCGAACTCGGCGTCGACGCCGTCCTGCTGAACACCGGCCTGTCCGCCGGCCAGATGACCCAGGTCGTCGCCGAGCAGCAGCCCAAGGCGGTGATCGCCGACTCGGAGTTCGACGGCGTGCTCACCGCCTGCCCGGACGGCGTGCTGCGGATCAACGCCTGGCCCGAGCCCGGCGCGGCCGTCGCGCTGAGCCTGGACGACGTCATCGACGCCGCCCCGGCCACCCACCGCAAGCCGCCGGCCAAGCCCGGCCGCATCATCGTCCTGACCTCAGGGACCACCGGCGCCCCGAAGGGCGCGCGCCGCCCCAACCCGCCGGGCATCGGCGCCGCGGCCTCGATCCTGAGCCGCATCCCGCTGCACGCCGGGGAGCGCATCCTGGTACCGGCGCCGATGTTCCACTCCTGGGGACTGGCCGCGCTCCAGATCAGCATGCCGCTGCGGGCCACACTGATCATGCAGCGCCGGTTCGATCCGGAGGCCACGCTCAAGGCGATCCAGACCAAGCGCGCCACGGCGATGTTCGCGGTCCCGGTGATGGTGCAGCGGATGCTGGACCTCGGCGAGGACGTGATCAAGAAGTACGACACCTCGACGCTGCGCATCGTGGCGCTGTCCGGCTCGGCGATCCCGGCCGCGGCGGTGACCAGGTTCCTCGATACCTTCGGACCGGTCCTGTACAACTTCTACGGCTCCACCGAGGTCTCCTGGGCCTCCATCGCCGACCCCAAGGACCTGCGCCAGGCGCCGACCACGGCGGGCCGCCCGCCGCTGGGCTCCAAGATCGTGATCCGCGACGTGGCCACCGGCAAGCCGGTCCCCACCGGCACCGTCGGGCGCATCTTCGTCTGGAACGACATGCTCTTCGAGGGCTACACCAACGGCGCCAACAAGGAGACCGCCGACGGCTACATGGCCACCGGCGACCGCGGCTACGTGGACACCCACGGCCTGCTGTTCGTCTCCGGCCGCGACGACGACATGATCGTCTCCGGCGGCGAGAACGTCTTCCCGCGCGAGGTCGAGGAACTGATCGCGGCGCAGCCCGGGGTGCGCGAGTGCGCGGTGGTCGGCGTCCCGGACCCCGAGTGGGGACAGCGCTTCGCCGCCTACGTCGCGCTGCTGCCCGGCGCGGCGATGACCGAGGACCAGGTCAAGGCCCTGGTGAAGGCGGGTTTGGCGCGCTTCTCGGTGCCCCGGGACGTGCACTTCGTTCAGGAGTTGCCGCGCAACGCCACCGGCAAGGTCGTGAACCGGTTGCTCCCGGACTGATCTTCACACTAAAGAGTGAATCAAGTGGTGAATGAAGGCACTGCAGTGGGATAACGGCTGCCGAGCTCTTCACCGTCCGCGGGCCCGTGCCGTCACCCCACCACGGCACAGGCCCGCGCCGCCGGCCACCGCCCAGGCCGGCCGACACCTGAACGGAACCGGAAAACTGCACGCCCACACGCACAGCCATCCGTCACCCCGACAGGAGGGCACCGCCGCCATGTCCGCCAACCGCGCCGAGCCCAGCGAGATCACCGGCCCGAAGGGCACCCAGCTGCGCGTCATGCGCATCCTGACCCGCTCCGGGGTCCTGCGCCCGGCACGCCCGGACCGCAACCTGCGCCAACTGCTGAGCCTGGCGCGCTGGGGAGCCACCGTCGCCGGCGGCTACCGCGCCGCCGCCGCCCGCTCGCCGCACCGCGTCGCAGTGGTCGACGAACGGCGCTCGGTGACCTACCGCGAGGTGCACCGCCGCGCCGTCCGGCTGGCCAACGGCCTGGAGAAGCTCGGCGCCGCGCCGGGCAGCCGGGTGGCGGTGCTGTGCCGGAACCACGCCTGGTTCGTCGAGGCCGTGGTCGCCGCCGCCGAACTCGGCGCGGACGTGGTCCTGGTCAACACCGGCCTGACCGTGCGCGCCACCGCCGAGGTGCTGCGCGCGCACGAACCGGCCGCGATCATCGCCGACGCCGAGTTCGCCGACCACGTCGCCGCCGCCCGGCTCGGCGTGCCGTTCCTGGTCGCCTGGCCGGAGTCCACCGGTCCGGGCAGCGGCCGCCCCTTCGAGCCGGCCGCGCACCGCAGGGTGGCGACCGCCACGGTGGACGACGTCATCGCCACCGCCCCGGACGCCAAGCGCCGCCCGCCGGAGCGCGCGGGCCGTCTCATCGTCCTGACGTCCGGCACCACCAGCGCGCCCAAAGGCGCCTACCGCGCCAACCCGCCGGGGTTGTCCGCGGCGGCGAGCCTGATCTCCCGAATACCGCTGCGCGCCTGCGAATCAGTGCTCGTCGCCACCCCGCTGTTCCACATGTGGGGTCTGGCCGGGTTGCAGATCAGCATGGCGCTTCGCAACACCCTGGTTCTGCAACGCCGCTTCGAGCCCAAGGCCGCGCTGCAGGCGATTGAGGAGAGGCGCTGCGCGGTCGTGTTCGGCGTCCCGGTGGTCCTGCAGCGGATCATGGAGCTGCCGCCGGAGTTGCGCGACTCCTACGACGCCTCGTCGCTGCGGGTCGTGGCGACCTCCGGCTCGGCGATCCCGACGCCGGTGGTCACCGCGTTCATGGACGTCTTCGGTGACGTCCTCTACAACTTCTACGGCTCCACCGAGGTCTCCTGGGCCGCGATCGCCGAACCGGCGGACCTGCGCATCGCCCCGAACACCGCCGGCCGCCCGCCGATGGACTCCCGGCTGAAGGTGCTCGACGAGCGCGGCGAGGTGGTGCCCCGCGGCGTCACCGGCCGGATCTTCGTCTGGAACACCCTGCTGTTCGAGGGCTACACCAGCGGCGGCACCAAGGAGCACCGCTCGGGCTACATGGCCACCAACGACCGCGGCCACCTGGACTCCTCCGGCCGGCTGTTCGTCCACGGCCGCGACGCCGACATGATCGTGTGCGCCGGCGAGCAGCTGTTCCCGCGCGACGTGGAGGACCTGCTGGCCTCGGTGAAGGACATCCGCGAGGCCGCGGTGGTCGGCGTGCCCGACGCCGACGAGGGCCAGCGCTTCGCCGCCTACGTCGTGGTGCGCCCCGGCGCGGAGATGACCGCGCCGCAGGTGCGCGGCGTCGTGGCCCGCTACCTGCCCGGCAACGCGGTGCCGCGCGACGTCGTGTTCGTCGACGCGCTGCCCCGCAACGCGACGGGAAAGGTCGTCGTGCGCGACCTGCCGCCGTCGCTGGCTGGAGACTGACGGATACAGTCGACCGCCTCGGATCGGCGATCGGCCCGGTGCGGTGCGGTGCGGTGCGGTGACAGCTCACATCGCCGTCGCCCGCACCCCCGACCGCGCGATCCGCCCGGCAGCGGCCCGGTCCGGCGCCTGGAGCTTGGCGAGGATCGCCGATACATGGTGGTCGACGGTCTTCGCCGAGATGAACAGCTGCTCGGCGATCCGCGCGTTGGTGTGCCCGTCGGCGATGAGGCCGAGGACGTCGTGCTGGCGGCGGGTCAGGCCCAGGGGATGCTCGCGGGTGGCGGCGCGCGGGCCGGTGGGGACGGCGCGGACGCCCAGGCTGCGCAGCGTGCGGCGCGGCAGCTGCGCGGTGGCGGTGGCGCCGAGGTCGGTGAAGATGCGGTAGGCCTGGTGCAGCAGCCGCTCCTCTCCCGAGTCGAGCAGCGCCAGGCCGGCGTCGTACGGGCAGCCCAGCTCGGCCCACATCGCCGCCGCCTTCTCCGCATCGCCGTCGAGCATGTGCTGATAGGGCTCGGCGATCACGCCCGGGACCGAGCGCTGCGAACCGGTGCGCCGCAGCCAGACCGCGACCGCTCCGCGTTCGGTGGCGCTGCACACCGTACCCGGGCCGATCGCTGATTCCGCCGCCTTGCGGGCCTGGGCGGCATCGCCGGCGAGCCAGTGGGCCTCGGCCCGTGCCAGGCGGGACTTGATCAGGTAGGGCGGTTTGCCCTCGGCGTCGGAGGTCGCGGCGGCCTCGTCCAGATACGGCCAGAAGCCCGCGGTGCCGCGCCGGGCCATGATCGTGCCGAGCCGGACCAGGGCGCAGTGGCGGTCCATCGGCCACGGGCCGGCCTCCCTGAGGACCTGCTCGGCCAGGGCCACGGCCTCCTCCCAGCGGCCGGTGCGTTCGTACACGTGCATCTGGCTGCTGTGCAGCGAGATGTTGTGGTACGTCATGTCGTGCTCGTCGCAGTACGCGATTCCCTCGGCCAGGAAACGCTCGGCGTCGGCGAACCGGAGCCGGTTCTCGCTGATGTTGCCCAGGGCGATGAAGGCGCGGGCCGTCTGGTCGTGGTGCCGGCCGGCCAGGGCGATCTTCAGGGCGTGGTGCATCAGGTCCGACCACTCCCGTCCCAGCTTGGCGCTGGCGGCCGCCTCGGTGCTCAACGCCAGGCTCAGCTCGGCGGTGGCGTCGAAGTGGGCGGCCAGGTCCCGCGCCCGACGGGCCAGGACGATCGTGTTCTCGTAGTCCGCGCACAGAAGGCGCTGCTGTGCCAGCGCCGCATAGGCTCCGGCGAGCTCGACGGTGGGCCCGAGCGGTTCGAGGACGACGAGCGCGGCCCGCATCCAGGCGGCGGCTTCCTGGCTGCGGCTCAGACTCCATGTGATGCCCGACAGCCGGGCCAGCGCCTCGCCCTCGCCGAGCCGGTCGCCGATCTCGCGCCGTAGCGCCAGAGCTTGCCGTGCGGCAGCCTCGGCTTCCGGGCAGCGGTCGAGCAGCACGAGTTCGTCGGCGAGCTTTTCGTTCAGGTCCGCGCGTTCGGCAGGTTCGGCGCGGTCGGCGAACCGGAGCGCGCGGGCGAACTGAGCGGCCGCTTCGGGCCGCGCACCGAGCCGGCTGGCGTGCCGGGCCGCCGCCGGGGCGTGGCGCAGCACCGCGACGGCATCGCCCGCCCCCTCGGCGTGGTAGGCCAGCCGGGCCTGGTCGTCGCAGCCCTGCGTGGACAGCGCCTCCAGCGCCCGCCGGTGGGTTAGCAGACAGCGATGCGCGGGCACCGCCTCGGCGACGGCGAGCCGCGCGATCTCATGGCGGAAGCACAGCCACATCCCGTCGGCGACCAGCAGTCCGGACGCCAGCAGCCCGTCGAGCCCGGCGGTGTCGCTCAGCGCTGCCAGCAGCGGCAGCTCGACTTTGGCGCCGAGCAGTGCCGCGGTCTCCAGGGCGCCGCGGGCGGAGGCGTCCAGGCGGGCGGCCCGGGCCAGGGCCACGTCGCGCGCCGACGCCGGCACGCCTTGGGTCTGCGCCTGCAGCAGTTCCGTGACATAGAACGGGTTGCCCGCGGTCAGCCGGAACACGGCGTCCGGCGCGAATCCGCTGCCCTCGGCGAGGATCCGGACCGCGTCCGCAGACAGGGGCGTGAGGCCGATCCGGCGCGTCGAGGGCTGCGCGGCCAGATCGCCCAGCGCGACCCGGAGCGCGTCGCCGCCGGCCTCGTCGTCGCGGTAGGTGACGATCACCGCCGCCGCCGCGTCCCGCAGGCGGCGGCCCAGGAACCGCAGCAGGTCCAGGGTGGCCTCGTCGGCCCAGTGCACGTCCTCGACCACCACCACGTCGGGGACCCCGGCCGATCCCAGCTCCCGCACCAGCGCGCGGAAGAGGTCCTCGCGCTCGCCGCCGGCCGCGCAGCGCTCCGCCAGCGCGCCGCCAAGCTGCCCGGCCACGTCGAACAACGGACCCAGCGGCTGCGGGATGAACAACCCGTCGCAAGAGCTCCACGACCACCGCGCGGCGGTCACCTCCCGCCGTGCCGCCGCCAGCAGCGCCGATTTCCCCACCCCGGCCTCGCCCGAGACCAGGATCAGACGCCCGGCGCCCTGTGCCGCCTCCTGTACGTACCGGACCAGTTCAGCTAACTGGGAGTCCCGCTCCACCAGTGGCACGCCCGCAGAAACCTCGCCCACGCGTCTCCCCCTTGTCGTGTGGACCTCTCACGGTACCAAGAGCCCTGATATCGAGGTCTGATTCGCCGACCCGGGAAGTCCCTGACGTCGCCGGGCGCGGTCTATAGGGAGTGCTCGGGCCGAATATAGGGAGCCGTTCCCGATCTGGAGCAGCCCTGACCAGCCATAACGTGAACGGCGAGCGGGCGGGGCGATGGCTGTGCGAAGCCCTCCGGCCGACCGTTCTCAGATCCCTGACAGAGAGGAACGACGACATGAACGTGTCTCGCCGCAAGCTCGGCCTGGTGGCGTCGGTGGCGACCCTGGCCGCCGCCGTGGTCTCCGGCGGCGGAGCGGTGGCTCAGGCCTCCTCGGCCTCCGCCGGCCACATCAAGCCCTTCGCGGGCGTCTTCAACCCGATCCAGAACGTCGGCAACAGCATGTGCCTGCAGCCGGTGAACCCGGTGGTGAACTCCCCGGTCGTGCAGGAGCCCTGCGACGGCAGCGCCATGCAGGGCTGGCAGTACATCAGCGACAGCCACGGTGGCTACGACTTCCTCAACCAGGCGAGCGGCGCGTGCCTGAACGCCTTCATCACGGCGGAGAACGGCGCCCCGTTCGGGCTGAGCTCCTGCCGCTCGGTCAGCAACGAGCTGTTCAACACCGCCTCGCTGCCCAACGTGACGTCCGTGGAGTCGAAGATCGGCTGGCGCAACACCGGGTACTGCATGGACGTGCCGGGAGCCTCCAAGCAGGCCGGCCTGCAGATACAGCTGTGGGGCTGCAACGGGACCCTCGCGCAGCGCTGGGTCATCGGCTTCGCGTGAGGAGTGCCGGCACAGCCGCGCAAGTGATCACCGGTTGAAAGCGCGGGTTCGGGACTGCCGGGGGGACGGCCCGAACCCGCGTGCTCCGGCATGGCCGAGGCCTACAGAGCGCTGCCACCGTGCTCGCCGGTGCGCACCCGCACCACGTCCTCGACCGGCGTCACCCACACCTTGCCGTCGCCGATCTTGCCGGTGGTGGCGGCCTTGACGATCACGTTCACCAAGTCGTCGGTGTCCTCGTCCTCGCACAGCACCTCGATGCGGACCTTCGGGACCAGGTCGACGGTGTACTCCGCGCCGCGGTAGACCTCGGTGTGGCCGCGCTGCCGGCCGGAGCCGCTGACCTCGGTGATCGTGATGCCGTGGACGCCGAAGCTGCGCAGGGCGTTCTTCACCTCGTCGAGCTTGAACGGCTTGATGACCGCGGTGATCAGCTTCATGTGCTCACACTCTCCCCACCCTGGACCGGCTGCTTGGCCGCGTGCTCATCATGGTCGGTCAGGGCGGTGCGCAGCGAACCGGCCAGCCGTCCCCAGTCGTAGGCGGTCTCGGAGTGCTCGGCGCCGTCGATGCCCTCGACCTCCGCCTCGGCCGAGATCCGCAGGCCGATGGTCTTGTGCACGGCGAAGCCCAGGAGCAGCGAGAGCACGAAGGAGTACAGGAAGACGATGCCGGCGCCCTCGGCCTGCCGGCCCAACTGCGTGAAGCCGCCGCCGTAGAACAGGCCGGCCCTCGCGCCGTTGATGAACCCGCCGGCCATCTCCTTGGTGGCGAACAGACCGATCAGCAGCACGCCCACGATGCCGCCGACCAGGTGCACGCCGACCACGTCCAGGGAGTCGTCGAAGCCGAACCGGTGCTTGAGGTTCACCGCGTAGCAGCACACGAATCCGGCGATCAGCCCGACGAACAGCGCGCCCAGCGGCGACACCGAGGCGCAGGAACCGGTGATGGCCACCAGACCGGCGATCGCGCCGGAGGCCGCGCCCAGCGAGGTGAACGTGCCGTGCTGGATCTTCTCGGCGATCAGCCAGCCGACCATCGCGGTGCAGCCGGCGATCTGGGTGTTGACGAACACCATCGAGGCCTGGCCGTTGGCCGCCAGCGCGGAGCCGGCGTTGAACCCGAACCAGCCGAACCACAGCAGCCCGGCGCCGAGCATCACCAGCGGCACGTTGTGTGGGCGCATCGGATCGCGCCGGTAGCCGATCCGCTTGCCCAGGACCAGGGCCATCGCCAGACCCGCGGCGCCGGAGTTGATCTCCACGGCGGTGCCGCCGGCGAAGTCCATGACGTGCAGCTTCCAGAAGATGAAGCCGTTGGGGGAGAACACCCAGTGCGCGACCGGGAAGTAGACGATCGTGACCCAGGCGGCCACGTAGACGGTCCAGCCGACGAACTTCGTCCGGTCGGCGATCGCCCCGGATATCAGCGCCGGGGTGATGATCGCGAACATCAGCTGGAAGCACACGACGGCGATGGTCGGCACCCCGGTCGTGCCGAACAGCGAGCCGCCGCCCGCCGCGCCGCCGCCGGGGGAGGTGCCGAAGCCCATCCCGATGTCGTGCAGCGCCCACTGGTGCAGACCGCCCCACAAACCGTTGCCGCCGCCCTTGCCGGCGCCGACGTTGCCGAAGGCGACCGACCAGCCGTACAGAACCCACGCCACGGTGACGACCGCGATGGCTATGAAGTTCATCATGAGCATGTTCAAAACGCTCTTCGCGCGGACCATGCCGCCGTAGAAGAACGCCAGAGCCGGCGTCATGAGCAGCACCATTGCCGAACTCGCGAGCACCCAAGCGGTGTCCCCGCTGTTGAACGCCGATGGCATCGTCACCCCCGCCTCGAACCGGGCTCGCCGCCGGTCCGAGCGCCCCGGCGAAGAGATGTCGCTCAGGAGATTCGCGGCGCGCCGTTTCCGGCGGCGCCATCGCGTGTTTCCGACAGATGACAGTTCGCGGTGGCGTGTTACAGCTAGGTGAACTTGTTTCGACAGATGAGATCTGGGGCGGCGTTCGTCGTGGCTTCAAGCAGCCGCGGTCCACGTTCCATGATCGGAGTGGTTGCGGGTCGTGAGGATCCGTTTACAGGGCCGTAAGAATTCGCAACCGGTACATATCCCTCGGTTGCGAGGGCGGGCAGACTCGGCTGCCCGTCACGCCTTGTGTCTTCGCGGAAGCGCCCTGTTATTCTTGATCTATTAAACCGGATGGCGCGCCCGCCAGGCGCGCGCCATCCGGCCGCTCTCCAAATGCCCGCGCCGGACCCTGCCTACCCCCGTCGTCGCCGAATCTCTACCTTCGAGCGCGTCACCAGCACCGCACCGATCCCGGCTAGCATCGGAACGATCACGATCGTGCCGAGCAGGAACCACCAGGGGACTGCGAGGTAACTCTGGGCGTGGACGCCGCGGTCCGCCCGGCCCTCCAGCGCCGACTGCACGAAGCTGTGCGACCGTGCCTCGACCACCGCCACCGCCGGGACCAGACCGGTCGCCGAGCCCAACACCGCGCCCATCGCGGCGGTGATCGAGGCCTGCGAGCCGGCCAGGGTGCGCCGCACGCGCGGGCGCGCGCCGACCGCGGCCAGCGTCTCCAGGTCGGCTTGGCCGTCGGTGATGGCCAGACCGGTGGAGATCGCCGCGGCGCCGAGCGTGACGAACGCGGCGACGGCGGCCAGCGCCAGCATGGTGGTGTCGTTGCCGCCCTGGTAGCCGCGCTCGACCTTCAGCAGCGCGGTGGTGCCCAGAGCCTCGGCGGCGGCGTTCGCGCGCTCTTCTTCGGCCTTGGTCGGCATGCGCGTGGTGTCGAACAGGATCATCGACGGCATGTACTTCATGCCGTAGCCGGCCGCCGCCGACGCCGGAATCAGAGCTCTGACACCGTTGACCGCACTGCCGTCCTTGGTCTTGGCCACCGCCGCCGGCAGGGTCAGCGGCTTCGGCGCCGGTCCGCTGCAGAAGGGCGCGAACTGGTCGCGGACGACGTCCGGCACGCTGTCGTCCGACGGCGGGCAGTTGCGCTGCAGGGCGATGGTCGAGACGCCGTCGCCGGTGAGGTCGTACGGGCTGAACACCACCATGCCGCCCGCGGCGAGCACCTTCTCAGCCTGCGGATCGACGGTTCCGGTGAGCGCGCGCAGCGTCGCGGCGTCCCCGGGCACGACCTGCCCGCCGCTGAACGCCGCCACGCAGCGCGGATCGGCCTGGATCATCGACTCGCTGTCCTGGCCCGAGGGGAAGGTGATCGCGCCGTCTCCGTTGCCGAAGAAGGGGCAGTCGTTCGCCACGGTGCGCTTGACGACGATGTTCAGCGGCAGGAAGCCGGTGTAGTCCTGCGTCGGGATCACCGCGGCGGAGCGGACCGGCAGCGTGGCGCTGATCGCGGCGATCGCCTTGGCGGTGTCGATCGGCTTGCCGGCGGCTCCGGCGGCTCCGGCGGCTCCGGCGGCTCCGGCGGGTCCGTTCGGGCTGTTCGGGTCGGTCGGGTCGCTGGAGGACAACGCGAACTGGCTGCCTTGGTCGCTCAGGCCTCCCTGCCCCGTCTGGCCCGTCTGGCCCGCCTGCCTGCCGAACATCAGCGCCACCTGCCCGGGACGCAGAGTGCTGTGATACTGCGCGCGGTCGCGGGCGTCGTTGGTGGCCAGCAGCGTCGCCACGGCGGTCGAGCCGGCGACGGCGGCCAGGATCGCCGCGACGGCCGGCGCGGTGCGACCCCGGTTGCGGGCACTGTCGCGCAGCGCCATCCGCCCGGTCAGCGGCAGCATCCGCCCCAGTTTGCCGGTCAGCGCGACCAGCAGCGGCGTGCACGCCACCACGCCGAGTTCGCACACGGCGATTCCCGCGACCAGCGGTACGGTGTGGATCCCGGGCTGGTAGACGGCGTAACCGGTCGCGGCCATCCCGGCGCCGAGGATCAGCACGCCGAACACCGCGAGCTTCCACGGCACGCCGCGCGCCCCGCGCCGGCCACCCGTCAGCGCCTGCAACACCGACTGCCGCCCGGTGATGACGGCCGGGATCAGCGCCGCGATCAGCCCGGTCGCCACGCCGATCAGCGCCGCCCCGGCCAGATCGCCCGGCGCGATCCGGAACGCCCCCGGCTCGCGGTGTGTGAGACTCACAGCCTCCGGCAGCGCCAGCCGCCCCAACCCGATCCCGGCCAGCGCCCCGACGACCCCGCCGACGGCACCCAGCACCAGCCCGTCGGCCAGCACCACCGCCCGCACCATCCGCTGATCGGCGCCGGCGGCACCCATCAGCCCGAAGTCCCGCCGCCGCTTGCGCGCCCCCACCGCGAACGCCGGCCCGGCCAGCAGCACGACCTCCAGCAGCGCCATGACGACGCCGAGCGCCCCCACCGCGACCAGCGCCTGCGTCAGCCGGCTGCTGCCCACCGACGCCGCGGTGTAGTGCCGCATCAGCGGGACCGCGGAATCCGGCGGCGGGTTCTCGGCGACCAGCAGCGACTCGGCGGAGTACCCGCTCTGATTCAGCTTCTGCACCTGCGCCCAGTCGAGCCCGCCGGGCACCTGCGCGAGCCACTGCGACGGACCTGGATCGCCCGGCGCGCTGGGCAGCGTGCCGGGATAGGCGACGAGGCGGTCGGCGTCCAGGTGCGTGGGGTCGTCGTACTCGCCGACGATGGTCAGCTGATGCTCCGGCAGCCGACCGTCAGACCCGGGCTGCTCCCCGGCACTGAGAAACTCGGCACTCACCTGGTCGCCGACGTGCTTGTTCAGCTCGGAGAGCATCGAGGTGGACAGCGTCACCTCGCCCTTGGCGCTTGGCGCGCGCCCGGCCTTCTTCACATAGAGCCCATCGAGCAGCGGGCTGGCCAGATCCCGCTCAGCGCCCTGCACCGAATAAGCACCCTGCGGCGAACTGATCCGCAACTCCTGCGGCGCCGGCATCGGGATGACCCGCGACCCCGGCGGCAGCGCCCCATCGTCCACCGGCGAAGCGATCTGCGCGCCCTGCAACGCCCCCGCGAGCATCCCGGCCGCCTGCGGAGGCACCGGCACGGACCCGTCCGGCATCTGCTCGATCGGCACCGGCGCCACAAACGACACCAGCGCATCGGACCGCCCGATGTCCCGCCGCACCTGCTCCACCGTGGTCAACTTGGTGGTGTGGTACAGCGTGTCAGCCGCACTCGCCCCCGCCACGGGCAACGCCAACATGGCCGCCACCAGTGCCGACCGCCCCTTGTGACGCACCGCCTCGCGACGTGCGATACGCACGGCGACCTTCCAGATCATGACGTCCATGACTACCGGCTATGTTCGAGGCCTGCATCGTGCGGAATGCGTAGATCGTTTGGGTCCGCCACCCGAAAGCGGCAGCTGGCTACCCCGACCCCCAAGGCACTTCCGGCGACTTGTAGTAAGCGATCCCCAGCTTGTCCCACAGGGGAGCCTGCGCTGCCAGCCTCTTCGAGAATCGCTGCCAGTCGTGGGTGTTCGGTGCCGACCAACCGATTTCGGCGATGGCGGGGAGGCGGGGGTAGGCGAGGGTTTCGGCGTCGGCGAGGTTCTTCACGGTCTCGCTCCACAGCGGTGCCTCGACGCCGAGTACCGCCGAGGGCGCGATGCCGGGCAGGACGGTCACCGGATCCCAGTCGTAGGCCTTCGACACCGGCACGTAGCCGGCCCAGTGCAGGCCGACGCGGAATCCGGCGACCGGCTGCTGGTCCAGGTAGGCGTGGTTGCCCGGCGCCATGATGAGCTTGGTGCCCTTGGCGGCGGCCTGGAGGACGTAGGGCTGCGGCTGCGCGGTGTTCCAGTACTCCAGCACCGTCTGCGGCAGCAGGGTTGCGGTACCGGCTTCGGCCCAGGCGATCGGCGTGCGATCGTGCCCTGCCACGAGATTCTGTGTCTTCGCGACGAAGGCGTTGTACTGCGTCAGGCTCAGTGCCTGCGCCTCGTCGCCGCCCATGTGCAGGTAGGTCGCGCCGGGGGTGGCGTCGGCGGCGGCTTTGGTCGCTGTATCGACAAATCTGTATGTTGATTCGCTCGACGTGCACAGCGAGTCGTACGCCGGCGATACGCTCGTCACCGGACCGTGGTGCCGACCGTCGCACGCCAGCGAAGGGTAGGCGTACACCGCAGCGCCGACGTGCCCCGGCATGTCGATCTCCGGAATCACGGTCATGTAGCGCGACGCCGCGTAATCGACGATCTCCTTCAGATCAGCCGCCGAATACGACCCGCCGACGCCGCCGCCGACCTGCGTCGCCGCGCCCACCGACGTCAGCTTCGGCCACCCCGGCACGGCGAACCGCCAGCCCTGGTCGTCGGTCAGGTGCAGGTGGAACTCGTTGACCTTGTACAACGCGGCGGCGTCGATATAAGCCTTCACGTCCGCGACGCTGTAGAAGTGCCGCGCCACATCCAACATCACGCCGCGATAAGCGAATCGCGGGTGGTCGGTGATCGTCCCGTCCTGGAGCTTGGCGCCGACAAGCAGCTGCCGCACGGTCTGCACACCATGGAAGAGCCCTGCGTCAGTAGCCGCCGTGAGCTTGACCGAGCTCGGACCGATCACCAGCGTGTAGCCCTCGGTGCCCAGCGACGGATCGCCGCCGCTGGGCTGCAGCACAAGCTGGATCGCCGCATCAGGGCTTTGCGATACAGCCGGCGCCAGCCCGGTCTGCTGCTTGAGATACGCGGCGAGGTCGGCGGCGACCGGCTCGGCGCCGGACGAGGCGTGGATCGCGGTGGCACTCGTCAGGGTGAACGTCCCGGCAGCCGCCGTGATGCCGGCCGGCTCGGGAACGACCCGCTCCAGCGCGGCCGGATCTGCCGGCGACAAGGGGACTGACGGCGCGGAACTACTGCCGTTCGTGCTGGCAGGCGGGACGGAACTCTTCGTCCCGCTGCTCCCGCCGCCGCACGCGGCCAGAGCAAGGAGGGCGGCGCAGGTGCTGAGAGCCGCTGCGGTCCGCGGCATGGGGGGTCGGCCGGTCACCTGGCGAGGGTAGACCACCGGCGGGTTGCCTTGTGACCGGTTGCGGTTGCGGTCGCGGCGAGCCATCCGAGCGCGAGGCACGCCACGATCGCAGCGATCGTGAACATCCACGCGGCACCGGAGGCGACCAGCAGCCCGCCCGCAGCAGTCCCGATACCGATGCCGACATAGATCGCCGAGGCGTTCAGCGCCATAAGCAGCGGGGCTTCGCTCGGCGCGGCGCTGAACAACCGATGCTGCTGCGGCGGAGTCTGACACCACGTAGAGGCGCCCCATGTGATCGCGAGCACCGCGACGAGCGCCGGAGCGTGCACCTTGGCCACCGCGAGCACCGCGAAAGTCGCCAACGTCATCGCCATCAGCGCGTATCCGACCACGAGGACCCGCGTCGGCCCGAGACGATCCGCAGCGATACCGGCAGCCAGGTTGCCGAGGATCGCCCCCGCGCCGTACGCCGCAAGGATCCATGCCGTCGCGCCATCGGCGATGCCCAGCGCGTGCAGCGCCGGAATGGCATAGGCGTAGACGGTGTACGCAGCCGCCATGCCCAGAACGGTCAACGGCAGCACGCTCGCGACCCCGGGCCGCCGCAGCGCAGCCAACCGCGCCGCGAGCGGAACCGGCGCCGAGCCGGGCAGCGTCGGCATCAGGACGGCCGCGGCGATCGCAGTGAGCAGACAGAGCGCTGCGACGAGCCCGAGCGCCGCGCGCCAGCCCATCACCGCGCCGGCCGCATCCCCGAGCGGCACGCCGAGCGCCGTCGCCACCGTCAACCCGCCGACCACGACCGCCAGCGCCCGCCCGCGCATCTCGGGCCGCACGAGCGCAGCCGTCACCGCCCCGGCGGTCGGCGTGTACCCCGCCGCTCCCGCCGCCGCGAGAACCCGAGCGGCGAGCAGCAGCGGCAGGTTCGGCGCGAGCGCGGACGCCGCATTGGCAGCGGCCAGCACGATCAGCGCCGCGACCAGCAGCAGACGGCGCGGGAAGCGCGCGGTGAGCGTCGCGACCACCGGCGAGGCGACCGCGTAGGCGGCGGCGAAGACGGTCACCGCCTGCCCCGCGCTCGCGGTGGAGGTGTGCAAGGAGGCTGCGACGTCAGGAAGGAAACCGGCCAGGACGAAGGCATCGGTGCCCACCGCGAACGTGCCGAGCGCGAGGACGAGCGTGCGACCAAGCCCGCCGTCACCGCCTCCTCCCGAGGAAGCGATAGAGGCACTGGAGTCCTCGGCCGATCGTATCGAGACACTAGACATCCTGAATTACCTTTCGCAAGAGCCCGGCCGGCGACGACCGACCGGGCGCGTTCAGTGGCTAGTGATGCCTGACTGATGCCTGACAGATGCCTGTCGGCTAGAGCGTGATGTCCTGATAGAAGCGCCGCACCCGAGCCGGCGCGCCACCAGAGGCGAGCCCCATGACATCGGCGACGGTCTGCGCAGCCAACTCCCGCCGCCACGCCATCTCAGCGCGCCGCATGGCCTTCGCGATACCGCAGGGCTCACCGAACTCGTCAGCCTCAGCCAACGCCCCCGCCCCCTGCTTCCGGATCTCGGTGCACCGGAACGCCTCCTCCCGCCCCTCAACCGCAGCCACGACATCCATCAGCGTGATCTCCTCCGGCCGCCGCGCCAGCGCATACCCACCCCGAGCACCGGGAGAGGAGGCGAGAATCCCAGCCCGCACCAACGGCTGCAACCGCTTCTTCAGGTACTCCGGCGGCAGCTCGAAGATCTCCGCCAACCGCCCCGTCGCCACCGGCGTGTGCTCCTCCAACCAAGCCAGCGCCAGCAGGCAGTGCAACCCCCATTCGACGCCCTCGCCCATCTGCATAACCGGGATACTACACATCTCGATTAGCGAGCGCAGCGCGAGGCGCTGCTGCCTTCTTCGAGCTCCTGGCCCAGCCGCCCGCCAAGCCGGAGAATGGCAGCGTGTCCCTCGATGTCGCGCCGCCCGCACACCGCACCATGCCGCCGACGCCGCCCGCGACAGCGCCGCATCTGACGCGGGACCAGCTGCTGGATCGGTTCAACCAGGCAGTGCGCCAGCCGGCACGGTTCGGGGGCGTGGCGGAGCTGGGACGGCTGCTCGACCAGCTGGCGGCAGCCGAGGACCGGGGCGAGCCGAAGATGTGGATACCGGACACCAACGCGCGATTGAACCCCTCGGGCTTCTTCCGGGAGTTCTTCGGCGATCCGGAGATCCATGTAGTCGCTTCGCAACACGGCGAGGACGCCTTCCGTCGGGGTGGCTGTGCCTGGACCGGACACTGGACGGCCCGGAGTTCAGCCGCCTGGTTGACAGCGTGGTGTCCTGGTCGGCTGCCGATCACAACCTCGACGACGTCATCGCCGAATACGGACCTGCCTCGATAACGTTCGGCGACCCGCACGCGCGATCCGCGAAGACCCTGGCTTACGCCACCGACGACCGCCAGGCGCCCTTTGTGGCCTTCCACCTCGATGCGACCGAATCCGTCGCAGCGCTTCTTGCCGTCCGCCTGAACGATGACTTCTTCAACGGTTGGCGATTCACGCCGCGCGGTATGGAGGCGTGACCGCCCGGTCCCGCCTTGCTCCGCGCCCTGCATACCGGGTACGTATATGTCATGTCCGTCAAACACTCCCTCCTAGCCGGCCTGGCCGGCGGCGAGCGCTATGGGTACCAGCTGCGGGCCGAGTTCGAGGAGCGGACTGGGGCGACGTGGCCGCTCAATATCGGGCAGGTGTACACCACGCTTGCTCGGTTGGAGCGGGATGGGTTCGTGGAGGCGGCTGGGGAGGATGTGCAGGGGCATGTCTTCTACCGGATCACTGATGCCGGGCGGGAGGAGTTGCTCGGCTGGTTCGCGCGGCCGGTGACGCGGGCGGAGCGGCCGCGCGATGAGCTGGCGGTGAAGTTGGCGCTCGCCGTCACTGTGGACGGGGTCGACGTTCCGGCGATCGTGCACGCTCAGCGCAAGCACGCGCTCGGTGCGCTGCAGGATTACACGCGGGTCAAGACGCGGCTGGCGCCTGAGGAACTGGCCGCGGGCCTGGTGCTGGAGTCGATGGTCTTCCAGTGCGAGGCGGAGATTCGGTGGCTGGATCACGTTGAGGCGCGGGTGATGCGGCACGCGCGGACGCTGCCGGCGGCAACCCGTGCGGGCTCTGCGGCGTCAGTACCTACAGAACCACCCACCGCTGCCGCCAGGGAGGGCACTGCACGATGAGCGGGGATCCGAGAACCGACCCGGTGCTGGAGCTGCGCGCCGTCACCCGCGTGCACGGCAAGGGTGCCGCCGAGGTGCACGCGCTGCGCGGTGTCGACCTGGCCGTGGCGCCGGGCGAGCTGGTGGCGGTGATGGGTCCGTCGGGGTCGGGGAAGTCCACGCTGCTCTCGCTCGCCGGCGGGCTGGACATGCCGACGACCGGCGAGGTGGTCATCGAGGGCACCACCCTGGCCTCCCAGAGCAAGGCGCAGCTCGCGGCGATCCGGCGCCGCTCGGTCGGCTACGTCTTCCAGGACTACAACCTCATCCCGGCGCTCACCGCCGCCGAGAACGTCGCCCTGCCGCGCGAGTTGGACGGCATGTCGGCCCGCAAAGCCCGGCAGGAGGCGCTGGCAGCCCTCGAAGAGGTGAACCTGCGCGCCGAAGGCGACCGTTTTCCCGATGAGATGTCCGGCGGTCAGCAGCAGCGCGTCGCGATCGCCAGGGCCCTCATCGGTGATCGTCGCCTGATCCTCACGGACGAGCCCACCGGCGCGCTGGACACCGAGACCGGCGAAGCGGTCCTGCGTCTGCTGCGAAAGCGTTGCGACGAAGGCGCCGCAGGCGTCCTGGTCACCCACGAAGCCCGCCACGCCGCCTGGGCCGACCGCATCGTCTTCATCCGCGACGGCCTCATCGTCGACGAATCCGCACCCTCCCAGCGCGCCGAGGACCTGCTGGCATCGGACGCGTGATCGCCGCCGGTCAGGACGACTCGTGACGACCGGCGGCGATCAGTGTTCGAAGCAACTCGGCAGGTCCGCGCTCAGCGACGACTACTCCGACGCGCCGGACGACTCGAACATCGAGAAGAACCCGCCCTGCGGGTCCTGGCACACCGCGAAGCGGCCCATCGGGATCGGCGTCGTGGGCACCACGATCGTGCCGCCGAGCTCGCCCACCTTGGCCACCGAGGCTTCGCAGTCGGCCACGCCGAAGTACACGGCCCAGTGCGGGGGCGTCTCCTTCGGGAAGTGCTCGTCGTCCATCACCATCAGTCCGGCCACGGTGCGGGTGTTGAGCTTGAGCTCGGTGTACTCCATCCCCTCGCCCATCGGGGTGGTCTTGGCGTCCCAGCCGAAGACCGCGGCGTAGAAGGCCTTGGCCGCCTCGGCGTCGCGGGTGTTCAGCTCGTCCCAGGCCAGCGCGCCGGGCTCGTTGACCAGGCCGGCGCCCTTCATCGTCTTGGGCTGCCACAGACCCAGGGCCGCGCCGGTGGGGTCGGCGAACATGGCCATCCGGCCGATGTCCATGACGTCCATCGGGGGCACGATCGCCTTGGCGCCGGCGCCCTCGGCCCGGGTCATCGCGGCGTCGGCGTCGGACACCGCCACGTAGGTGCTCCAGGCCACCGGCTGCTCCGGCGACATGGTCGTCATCGCGCCGGCCACCTGCTCGCCGTTGAGCAGGAACGTGGTGTAGCCGCCGGCCGCGGGGTCCTCGGCGACCTGCGCGCTCCAGCCGAACAGGCCTCCGTAGAAGGCCTTGGCGCCCTCCAGATCGGTGGTGCCCAGGTCGACCCAGCACGGGGTGCCGGGGACGTACTCTGTCATCTTCATCGCGCGGGGCCTCCTTGAGCCCGGCCATGATCGGCCTGACGGGGTTTGCACCTGACGGGGTTTTGCAGGGGTTTGCCCTCCGAACGTACCCGCCCCGCACCCGTTCCGCCCCCGGAATGCGGCACGCCGCGCCCGGCGGCTCGGCGGGGCGCTAGTTTGGGAGCGTGCCCGACCGATCTTCCCTTGCGAAGTCCTCCGCGCCCGGCCCGAACCATGCCTCTGACCTGCCCGATCGGGCGTGGCGCGCGGCGTTGGCCGAGGCCGGGCTGGACGTCGGCTCCGGCGCCCGGCGGCGCGCCGAGTACAGCGCCGACGCCTCCAACTACCGGCACGTGCCGCGCGGCGTGGCCTTCCCGCGCGACGCCGAGCAGGTCGCCGCGGCGGTGCGCGTCAGCCGGGCGCACGGTGTGCCGGTGACGCTGCGCGGCGGCGGCACCTCGGTCGCCGGGAACGCCATCGGCGAAGGACTGGTGCTGGACTGTTCGCGGTACTTCGGGCGGGTCCTGGAGCTGGACGCCGAGGCCCGGACCGCGCGGGTGGAGCCGGGCGTCGTGCTCGACGCGCTCCAAGCGGCAGCGGCTCCGCACGGACTGCGCTTCGGGCCCGACCCCTCCACCGCCTCCCGCTGCACCGTCGGCGGCATGATCGGCAACAACGCCTGCGGCGCGCGCTCGCTGGCGTTCGGGACCACGTCGGAGAACGTGCTGAGCCTGGACCTGCTGCTCGCGGACGGCACGCGGACCACAGCGCGGCGCGGCACGTCCGGCGTCGCAGCGCTCGACGAGCGGCTGCGCGCCCTGGTCGAACGCCATGGCGAGGCCATCCGCCGGGAGCTCGGGCGCTTCCCGCGCCAGGTCTCCGGCTACGCGTTGCAGCATCTGCTGCCGGAGAACGGGTTCGACGTCGCCAAGGCGCTCGTCGGCTCCGAGGGCACGCTCGCCGCGGTGCTCGGCGCCGAGGTGCGGCTGGTGCCGGTGCTGCGGGACCGGGTGCTGGTGGTCGCTGCGTACCCGGACATGGTGACGGCCGCCGCCGACGTGCCGCGCGTGCTGCCGCATCAGCCCTCGGCGATCGAAGGGCTGGGCTCGGAGCTGGCCGACGTGTGGGCGGCACGCCGCAAGCGTCCGCTGCCCTCCTCGCTGCCGGCCGGCGGCGGATGGCTGTTCATCGAGACGACCGCGCGGCAGGCGGCGGCGATCGTCGCGGACCTGGCCGGCGCGCACGCGACCCGGGTGGTCCGCGCCGAGGCCGAGCAGCGCCAGCTGTGGCGGATCCGAGAGGACGGCGCCGGGCTGGCGACCCGGACGGCCGAGGGCGCCGAGGCGTGGCCGGGCTTCGAGGACGCGGCGGTACCGCCGGAGCGGCTGGCGGACTACCTGCGCGGGTTCGAGGCGCTCATGCTGAGCGCCGGCCGCAAGGGCACGGTGTTCGGGCACTTCGGTGAGGGCTGCCTGCACGTCCGCATCGACCACGACCTGCAGACCGTCTCCGGACGCCAGCAGTTCGCGGAGTTCACCGCCGCCGCGACCGAACTGGTGGTCACGCACGGCGGATCGGTGTCCGGCGAGCACGGCGACGGCCAGGCACGCTCGGCGCTGCTGGCCGCTATGTACAGCCCTGAGCTACTGCGGGCGTTCGAGGAATGCAAGACCGCGTTCGACCCCGACGGCGTGCTGAACCCCGCGATCCTGGTCGCGCCCCGCGACTTCGCCGCCGACCTGCGCGCGCCGCACGTCGTGCAGATGGCGCCGCCGGAGCTGGCACTGGCGAGCGACGGCGGGGACTTCGGGCGCGCGGTGCGGCGCTGCGTGGGAGTGGGGAAGTGCCGCAGTGCGGTCGGCGGCGTGATGTGCCCGTCGTTCCGGGCCACTGGCGATGAGAAGGACTCCACGCGCGGGCGTGCCAGGGTGCTGCAAGAGATGCTCGACGGACGCACGGTCAGCGACGGCTACCGCGCACCGGAGGTCCTGGACGCGCTCGACCTGTGCCTGGGCTGCAAGGGCTGCAAGACGGACTGCCCGGTCGGCGTGGACATGGCCTCGTACAAGACAGAGGTGCTGGCGCAGCACTATCGCGGACGCGTGCGCCCGGCGGCGCACTACTCGCTGGGATGGCTGCCGGTGTGGGCGCGGCTGGCCGGGTTCGCGCCGCGCGTGGTGAACCGGGTGTTGGCCTCGCCGTTGGCGCCGCTGCTGAAGCGGCTCGGGGGGATCGCCGAGGAGCGGGCGCTGCCGCGGTTCGCGGTGCGATCCTTCTCGCGGCGGCGAGCAGATAGTGCCAGGACACAGCCGGGCGTCCCGACGAAGGACGCTGAAGCAGGAAGCTGGTCCACTTCCGCCCTGTGGGAGCTGGCGGGCACGCGCACCGTTGTCCTGTGGGCCGACACCTTCACCGAGAACTTCACGCCGGCTGTCGGCGACGCGCTGATCGCCGTCCTGCGCGCTGCGGGCTTCCGTGTCCTGCTGCCGCCGCGCACCGGATGCTGCGGGCTCACCTGGATCTCGACCGGACAGCTCGGTACCGCGCGGCGCGTCGTCGCCCGCACGCTGGAGGCGATGGCTCCGGCGGTCGAGGCGGGACTGCCGATCATCGTGCCCGAACCCAGCTGCGCCGCCGCCCTGCGCGAGGAGCTGACTGAACTGCTGCCCACGCATCCGCTCGCGGCACGCGCCGCAGAGCTGGTGACCGGGCCCGCGCAGTTCCTGGCCCGGTACGCGCCCGACTGGCGTCCGCCGGCCTCGCCGTGGAGCGGTCACAAGGCCCTGATCCAGATCCACTGCCACCAGTACGCCACCGGCGCCACCGGCGAGGCGGAGGTGGAGTTGCTGGCGCGCGCCGGGGTGGACGCGCGCATCGTGTCCGGATGCTGCGGGTTGGCCGGCGACTTCGGGGTCACCGCCGGGCACTACGAGGTCTCGATGGCCGTCGCGGAGCTGAACCTGCTCCCGGCCATCCGCGCCGCGTCCGCGGACACGTTGCTCATCGCTGACGGATTCAGCTGTCGGACCCAGGTGGAGCAGGCTGTGGCCGAGCGCCGGGTCTGGCATGTCGCCGAGGTGCTGGCGGCCGGTCTGCCGACACTCGATGATGTTTGAGCCGCAGCGCCGTACACCGCAGCGCCGTACACCGCAGCGCCGTACACCGCAGCACCGCACTCCGCAACACCGCATACCGCAGCTCCAACTTCAGCTGCTGATGACGCAGCCCCAGCCGTCGTAGTAGCCGCCGAGCCGCTCGGCCATCTCGTGCAGCTCCCACACGACCCCGTGGATGTAGTCCAGCTCGACGGCGTCGGTGCGCTCCAGATGCACCATCCACTGCCCGTTGCGCTTCTCGACCCTGCCGGTGAAGCCCGCGGCCTGCGCATCGACGAGCATCGTCCGCGCGCGAGCCTCATCCGGGAGGCCCACAACGTGGTCCACGGGACGCGGGACGCTGTGCTTGTCGCCGTTCTCGGCCAGCGACTGCACGACGCGGCGGTCCATCAGGTACTGCATGCTGCGCGTGTCCGGCCACAAGAACTCGTGGTAGTACCGCCACTCCGGGTCGTCCTCGGTGAAGGTCGCCAGTTCGTAGTCGCCCAGGGCGCTTTCCACCTTCGCCACGACGGCGCGGCCGTCGGCGCGCGGCGGCAGGTGGAAGAAGTGCTCGCGGTGGCCGTCGTTGGTCAGGCAGGCCAGGTAGATCGCGCGCACCTCGGCGCCGAGGCTTTCCACCAGCGCGTCCTGCAGGGCGTACATCTGGTCGTTCTCGGTGCCGTCGGGCAGGCCGTTCTCCCGGGGCGAGCGCAGGGCGTGGCGCACGTGCAGGCGCTGGGGGTGCGTGCCGCTGTCGGCGACATCCTGCAGGTCCAGGTCCAGGGTGATCACCGCCGGCTTGCCGTCGACCCGGCACGAGTAGACATCCCAGCCCAGACTCACGAGTATCCCCTTCAGGTGGCCGGCGTGTCCCCGGCGGCGACTGATTTTTGCATGATCGGCGGCCGCGGAGGGCGTTCTCGCCGGATCTGGTCGGTCAGCCCGTCGGGGCGCCGCCGGTCGGGGTGGCCTTGCCCGGTGCGCCGGCGGTGGAACTCTGCGTCGGGGCGCCGGGCGTACTCGGCACGGAGGACGGACTCGTGCTGCTGTTCGGCGAGGTCGTCGGGGTCGTGGAAGCTCCGGTGGGACCGGTCGAAGGGCTCGTCGAGGGCGTGCTCGGCGTGACCGGGGTGGAGCCGGAGGACGGCGGCGTGGAGGGCGTGGTGCTCGGCGAGTCGCTGGAGCCGGACGGCGTCGGGGACGGCGAGTCCGGCTTCTGCGACGGTGTGGAGCCCTCGTGCGAGCCGTTGCCGCCGGGGTTCTCCGGGGCGGGCTGGTCGTGCGAGCCGCCGCTCTGGCCGGGGTCGTTGCTGAAGACGTTGCTGTGATAGCCGGGGAACTCGCCCTTGCGGGCGACCTCCAGCGCGGTGACGGCGCCGGTGCCGAGCATGAAGCTCGCTATGGCCGCGGCCAGGAGCGGCTTGCGGCCGGGGATGCGGTCTTTCCAGGTGCGCGGCGTGTCGGCGGCGATGTTCGCCAGCAGCATGGTTTGCGCGTGCGGGCCCATCGGGGCGTGGATATCGGTATCGCCGTCGAGCACGGCTGTCTCGTCCACGGCGCTGTCGGCCAGAGCCCGGTCGGTCAGGGAAAGCTGGGTCTGCGCCTCGTCGAAGTGGGTGAGTGCCGCAGGCTCGTCGACGATCTCGACCGCCGCCGTCCGATGCGCCGAGCGCACGGTCCGCGCCCGCGACAGGATCGCCGTCTCCAACTGCTCCGGATCCAGTACCGGCATCGCCTTGCGCGCCGCGGTCTTCCCGCGCTCCAGCGAGTGTCCGATGACCGCGCTGGCCGACGTCGCGACCACACTGGCGACCGCCGCGCCGGCGATCGTGCCGCCCACGCCCAGCTTCGAGCCGACGGCGGCGGAGATCGCGGCCGCGCTCGCACCGGCGGCGATCTTGGTGACGGACAGGTCGAGTCTGTGCCGGGTCTCCGGTTCGGGAACGGCGCGGTCGGGGTCTCGGGGCTCATGCGTCGGCGTAGTCATACAGTCATCAGTTTTCCAACCAGCACCACCGATTCTCGAATCAACGCACAGGGATTGTGATCGGATTCACGCGCAGGGGAGTGTTTGCTCCGCGAATCCGCTCAGTTGTCCACAGAGCGCACGCGATCGACCACGGCGCGCGCCAACTCCACCGGCGCCTGGTCCGGAATCCAGTGGCTGACGCCGTTCAGCTCGACGAACCGGTACGGGCCCTCGACGCACTGTGCGCAGTTTTCCGCCACGGCACGCCCGATCGCGACATCCTCGGTGGACCACACGAACGTCGTCGGGATCCGCACGTTCGCCAGCGCCGCCGACTGCTTCACGTCGATCGCGCGGTACCAGTTCAGCGCGGCGGTGAGCGCCGGGCGCTGGCCGAGGGCGCCGTAGTGCGGCAGGATCGCCGATTCCGGCAGCGGGGAGAACAGGTCGTGCAGCGCGCGGGCGCTGTTGGCGAGTAGGACGTCCTCGGGCTTGTCGTCCATGCGGAACAGCTGCACGTACTCCGAGCGCCGCCGCTGGTCCTCGCCCTCCGGGCCGGGGTCGGCCAGGACCTCGTAGAAGCCCTTCAGGTGCGGCACCGACACCGCCGTCAAGGTCCTGAAACGGTCCGGGTGCGCCACCGCGGCGTGCCAGGCGACGATCGCGCCCCAGTCGTGCCCGACCAGGTGCGCGCTGGGCAGGTGCAGGGCGTCCAGCAGGCCGACGACGTCCTGGACCAGCCGGTTCACGTGGTACTCGGAGACCTCCAGGGGGCGCGCGCCGGGGGAGTAGCCGCGCTGGTCCAAGGCGATGGTGCGCAGACCGTCGGCGGCCAGCAGCCGGCTGGCGGCCTGCCAGCTCGCCGAGGTCTGCGGGAAACCGTGCAGCAGCACCACGGGCGGGCCGGCCTGCGGGCCCTCCTCGGTCGCGGTGAACTCGTACGCGCCGATGGTCACGTGATACGCGCGCATATGCGCCCCCTGGCGTTCTGCCGTTCCTCCCGGCGGCCGGGTTGACCGCCTCGCCTGCAGCGACGCTACCGAGCCGCCGCCGTGCCGTCCATGCCCCGGACGCGGTTCGGCCGCGCGTCGTCCATGGGGCTGACAAGTCCATGCCTTCTTGCGAATGCGCGCGCCGGTATTGCGAGCCGACACGGCCAAGACCGGATACCGTCTACCTCATGTCTGAACCGACCGCCCCCACCGCCGCCGACGTCCGCTCGGCCGCCGACGCCCTCAAAGCCGCGATCGACGCCCATCTGGCCGCGGTGGAAGGCCGGTCGGACGAGAGCGACCCGGCCGTGCGCACGGCCTTCCTGGCCATGGCCGCCGCCGCCGAGTCCTACGACGACGCCCTGTACGACACGTACAACGAGGTCACCCCGTTCGAGATCCCGAGCCAGTACCCCGAGTCGGCGGCGGACCCGGACAACCCCGAGGCCATCAGCGTGCTGATCCGCCGGGACTACCAGATCGAGCACCCGGGCCGGCTGCTCGGCGCGGCGCGCGGCCTGGCCGCCGGGGCGGTCGACCCGGAACTGGACATCAGCACCGTCTCCGGCTCGCTGGCCGCGCTGTTCGACGTGTTCGACCCCGACGAGATCCACAACCGCTCGGACGAACTCGGCCTGCTCCCCGGCGACGGCACCACCTGGGTCCTGGCCTCCGACCCCGAGGCGGTCGCCGACGAGCAGTGGTTCGAGGACCCGTTCTCCGACACCGACCCCGAGCGGATCGTCTGCCGCTTCGACGTGATCGGCGACGAGGAGGACGACGAGTACTTCGACACCTTCGCCGAGGACGGCGCGGAGGACGAGATCGACGGGATCGAGGTCGTCTAGGCGGCGCGGCCTCCCGGATCACGGCAGCCGGCCTCCGGCCGCGGACGCGTCAAACCATCAACACCTTGCGTCCCGGCGGGAGGCCGGCTGTTGCGTGCCCGCTTCCGTGCCATATCGCAGGACTCGAGGCGGTACATTCCGGTTTGGTGACGATGTTTCGGCCCGCAAGCGCTGTCCGTCCTGAACCCTAGACTTCCCGCATGACCGGAGGGGACCAGGGCCGATACGTGATCGACGGGCGTTTCGAGCTGTCGCAGCGGCTGGGCGGCGGCGGCATGGGGCTGGTGTGGCGGGCCCGCGACCTGATGCTGCAGCGCGAGGTCGCGTTGAAGGAGGTGCGCTCGCCGGATCCGTCGGTGCACGGCAGCGATCCGGCCGGGCAGCGGATCGTGCGCGAGCGGGTGTTGCGGGAGGCGCAGGCGCTGGCGCGATTGCAGCATCCGAACGTCGTGACGATCTACCACATCGTCGATTCCCCGGACCTGGCGCACCCCTGGCTGGTGATGGAGCTGGTGAGCGGCGGGTCGCTGGACAGCCTGCTGGACGAGCGTGACCTGACCGTCCCGGAGGCGGTGCGCATCGGACGCGGCGTGCTGGGCGCGCTGCGGGCCGCGCACGCAGCCGGGATCCAGCACCGCGACGTGAAGCCGGCCAACGTGCTGCTGCGCGAGGACGGCACGCCGGTGCTCACCGACTTCGGCATCGCCGCGCTGGAGGCCTCGCCCGGGCTCACCGCGACCGGGATGCTGATCGGCTCGCCGGAGTACATGGCGCCCGAGCGCGTGCACGGCATCGAGGGCGATCCGAGCTCGGACCTGTGGTCGCTGTGCCTGATGCTCTACGTCGGCCTGGAAGGGCGCAATCCGCTCAGCCGCGACTCCACCATCGCGACCATCGCAGCGGTCTCCGGCGGCTATGTGCCGCCGCCGGTGCGCAGCGGCGCGCTGGGACCGGTGCTGAGCGCGGTGCTGGTGCCGGACCCGGCGCGGCGGCCGACCGCCGAGCAACTGGACGCGATGCTGGCGCAGGTCGAGGCCGGGCGGAGCGTGACCGGGCTTCAAGCGCAGGTACCGGGCAACTTCGCCGGTGGCACTGGCTACACCAACTGGCAGCAGACCATCCAGTATGGCGGCACCGGGCAGATGCCGGTCACGGACCAGATGGCCGGCTATGCGGGCCATCCGCCGGTCAACCCCTACGGCAACACGTCCACCTCCTACCCGGCGGGCATGAGCCCCGAAGCCACCGAGCGCTACCGGTCGAAGGCGTTCCGGCTCACGACCATGTCCACGGTGGCCGTGCTGGCCGTGATGGGCATCTCGGTCTGGGCCACGACGCGCGCGCAGAGCCACGGCAACCGGACAGGCGGCGCCGACCCGGCGAACAGCTCCCCGGCGTTCTCCATGCCCTCCTTCTCCGACCCGGTCGCGGTCGCCGGTTCCTCGCCGCCGTCGCAGTCCTCGACGACCGCCACCGCCGCCTCGGCCGGCGGCGGCTCCTCGACCGCGACGCAGCACCTGCTCACCCCGGCCGGCGTCCGCGCCGTCATCAAGCAGATCTTCGCGGTCAGCGGAAGCAACCGCGTGGTGTCGATGACCGTCTACGACGACCACGCCAGCTTCGACGTGGTGAAGAAGGACGACCCGAAGGTCTACGACACTTACGACTACAGCAACGGCAAGGCCGCCTTCTCGATGACCGGCAGCACCCTGGACGAGGGCGAGCCGGCGCTGGACCCGTACACGGTGAACTGGGACGCGCTGCCGGGGCTGCTGAAGGACGCCAACAGCTCGCTGAACGTGAAGAACCCCAACTACCACTACGTGGTCGTGGACTCTGACATCATCGATCACACACTGGGGTTGCGGGTCTATGTCGGCGACGACTACCGCAGCGGTTATCTCTCCGCGGACTTGAAGGGCAAGATCCTGGAGCGGTATCCGCAGGAGTAGCAGGAGCAAGTGGGGGCAGTGAGCGAATCCGAGACAGACCCGCGCCGCTACGCGCACGCCGCGTCCGTCGAGGCGGGCCGCTTCGAGATCCCGGCGGTCGCGGGCGACTGGGACACCGGGATGCTGCGGGCCATCACCGATCCGCACCCGGACCTGCTCGCCCAGCTGATGCCGCTGCGACGCGGACCGGTGCAGGGTCCGGCGGTGGAAGACCTGTGGTGGCCGACCGCCGCGACTCCGGAGACTTCCGCGACCGCGACCGCGACCGCGACCGCCGCCGCCCCCGCCCCCGCCCCCGCCACCGCGACCGCCGCCTCCGCCACCGCCGCCCCGGCTGTCCCGCCCGCGAAGAAGACCTCCGCCGGCGCGCGCTCCTCGGCGGGCATGGCCGCCGCGACCGTCGTCTCGCGGCTCGGCGGCATGGTCGCCCAGCTTCTGCAGGCGGCGGCGCTCGGATCCTCGGTGCTGGCGACCACCTTCACCGTCGGCAACACCCTGCCGAACATGATCTACTTCCTGATCATCGGCGGCGCGCTGAACGCGGTCTTCATGCCGCAGCTGGTCGCGGCCATGCGGCGGGACGCCGACGGCGGCGCGGCGTACGTCAACCGCTTCCTGACGCTGGTGTTCTGCGCGCTGCTCGCGATCACGGCGGTGGCGACGATGGCGGCGCCGTGGATCGTCGCGGCGTCGGCCGGCAAGCTGGACGCCGCGCATCGGGCGCTCGCGGTGTCCTTCGCGCGCTACTGCATGCCGCAGATCTTCTTCTACGGAGTCTTCGCGGTCGTCGGGCAGGTGCTCGGCGCACGCGGGCGGTTCGGCCCGGCGGCGTGGGCGCCGGTGCTGAACAACATCGTGGTGGTCGCGGTGTTCGGCGGGTTCGTCGCGGTCGGCGGGGGAGCGGCGCAGGGCGCTGACGGCCAGGCCGTGCTCAGTGCCGGGCAGAGCATGTTCATCGGCATGGGGACGACCGCCGGCGTCGTCGTGCAGGCGGCTGTCGTGCTGTGGTTCCTGGCCGGTTCGGGCGTCCGCTACCGTCCCCGCTTCGACTGGCGCGGTGCGGGGCTCGGCCAGGCTGCCGCGCCGGCGAAGTGGACGCTGGCCTACATGCTCGTCGGCCAGGCGGTGAACCTCCTGGTGATGTCCCTGGCCACCGGTGTGGACCAGGCACATCCGCATCAAGCCGTCGGCTATGCCGCCTACTCCAAGGCGCAGCAGATCTGGATCCTGCCGCAGTCGGTCATCACCGTGTCGCTGCTGACGATGCTGCTGCCGCGGATGAGCCGCGCGGCGGCCGACGACGACCCGGCTGCCGTGCGCCGCGACCTGTCGCTCGGGCTGCGGGTCTCGGGGGCGGCGATCGTGCCGTGCGCGTTCGCGTTCCTCGCCCTCGGTCCGCAGTTCGCCGCCGTCTTGTTCGGCTACGGGCAGACCAGCCTGTCGCAGGCGCACGGGATCGGCTTCATGCTCGCCGCCTCCGGCCTCGGGCTGATCCCGTTCTCGGCGCAGTACGTGATTCTGCGCGGCTTCTACGCCTTCGGCGACACGCGGACGCCGTTCACCGTCGGGCTGATCACCGGCGCGGTGAACGCCGCGATCGCGATCGCGGCGACCGCATTCCTCGGCGGCACGCGCTGGCCGGTCGTGGTGATGGCCGCCGGCTCCGGGCTGTCCTCGGCGATCGGGCTGGCCTGGTCCGTGCGCCGGCTGCGGCGGCGCCTCGCCGGGCCCAGCGCGGCCGCACCCGGCAAGGGCGTGTCACGGGTCTACCGCCGGCTGCTGCTGGCCGCGACCGTCGCCGGGCTGGTCGGCTACGCCGCCGCGCAGGACGTCGGGGCGCTCGCCGGGTCGGCGCGCGCCGCCTCGCTGCTCGCCGCCGCGGCCGGGGGCACGGCTCTGGTCGTTGTCTACGTTTTGGCGGCCAAGGCGCTGCGCGTGGCGGAGGTGGACCGTCTGACACGCCGAGTGCGGTCCCGAATCATGGGGTTGATTCCCAAGGCGGGATGAGGGGTATGTTCTGAAACGTACTGACCTGCCAACCAAGAAGTTACCCGCTCGTCAAAACTCGTTGGTAACTTCGTCTTCACAGGGTCCTGATGGGGTGCCATTCTCATCCCAGCGCACCCCCATCCACCCCCACATGGAGGTTCCCTGTGCTCCCTCGTCCCCACAAGCGGACGCGGACGCGACGTCCCGCGATCAAGCGGGCGCTGCTCGTCCTGGCCGCGGTGACGACCGCTTTCACCACCGTGATGGCGACCGACGCCTCGGCCGCGAGCAGCGTGCACTACGTCGCGCTCGGTGACTCCTACTCCTCCGGCGTCGGCTCCGGCTCCTACATCTCCTCCTCCGGCAACTGCCTGCGCAGCACCCTGGCGTACTCCCAGCTGTGGGCCAACGCGCACAGCCCGGCGAGCTACACCTCGGTGGCCTGCTCCGGCGCCACCACCACCGACGTGCTGAACAGCCAGATCTCGGCGCTGAGCTCGTCCACCAACCTGGTGAGCATCACCATCGGCGGCAACGACGTCGGCTTCTCCTCGGTGATGCAGACCTGCGTCCTGGACTCCGACAGCACCTGCCTGAGCGCGATCAACGCCTCGGTCGCGCAGGCCAAGTCGGTGCTCCCGGGCAAGCTGGGGACCACCTTCTCCGCGATCCGCAGCGCCGCGCCCAGCGCGCGGGTCGTCGTGATGGGCTACCCCGAGTTCTACGACCTGGGCAACTCCTGGATCTGCCCGGGCCTGTCCACCACGGACCGGACCGCGCTGAACAACGCCGCCGACACGCTGGACGGCATCATCCAGACCGCGGCCAAGAACGCCGGCGACTCCTACGCCGACGTGCGCAGCAAGTTCTCCGGGCACGAGCTGTGCGACTTCTTCAACGAGTGGCTGCACTCGGTGAACATCACCGACGTCACCGAGTCCTACCACCCGACCGCCGACGGCCAGTCCGGCGGCTACCTGCCGGCGATGGACTCCATCACCGGCTGAGGCGCGCGGGAAAGCACTGGAACGCGGACCGCGCCGACCCTTGTGGGGATCGGCGCGGTTCTTTCATGCTTATGTGCTTATGTGTCTAGTGTCGCGGCGAGCTTCACAGCTCCCTGAGGACGGCCGGCAGCCGGGTGTGCCGCGGCCGGTCCGGCACGTTGGCAACGGCCTGCGGCAGCGCCGAGCCCGCGCCGTGCACGATCGACAGGTGCCGCTCGGCCAGCCCGCACAGGCCGTAGACCAGCGCCCGGGTCAGACTGCCGGAGGAAGGCCCGTCCAGCACCACCACCGCCGCCGGCCAGGTGCCGCCCAGCGCCTCGCGCGCCGTCAGCGCCCTGACCTGCTCGGTCCCCAGCCGCTCGCGCAGCGCCCGGGTGACGGTCTCGGCGCCGGCCTCGCCGCCGGCCCGGATGGTCACCACCTGGATGTCCTCCGGGCTCAGCCCGAAGGTGCGCGGGATGGAGTCGGCGGCCAGCTGCACGGCGCGCGCCACCGCCTCCCCGGCGTCCCGCACCGGCACGATGACCAGCCGCTTCTCCGGGTCCGCCTCCGGCGGCGGCAGCTCGCCCTCCCGCAGCGCGAACCGCAGGTCGGTCAGCGGATGCGGCTCGGAGTCGGCGGCGCGCACCCGCGGCACCCGGCCGTCGGCGGTGTAGGCCATCAGCGAGTCCGAGCGGGTCTCGACCAGGTCCCGGAACGGCTGGCCCGGACCTGCCGGACCCGGCTCGGCGGGGTCGCCGGCCAGCAGCACGCGCATGCCTTCGGGAACCGCGTCGAGCAGCGCGGCCAGCGCCTCGGCGTCGATCTGGTGCGCCGCGGACACGACGACCAGACCGGGCTGGGGATCGGCGAACTTGGGGGCGGGGGGTTCGGGTTCTGCCTCGCCGGCCGGGTCGGGCTCGGCGGTGTCAGAGCTCGCGGTCTCGGGGGAGTCGGCTGAGGTGTCCTGGTCCTGGGCGTAGTCCTGGTCTGCCGCGGAATCAGCGGCCTGGCTGTCGGCGTCAGCGCTCGCGGTCGCGGATGCACCTGAGGCCTCGGAGTCGGCTGCGGCCGAGCCGCCGGGCACTGCGCCATCAGCTGCGGAGCCGTCAGCATCGCGCTGGCCCGGAACCTTCTCAGCGTCCGCGTCTGCATCCGCCGTCTCGCCCCGTCCGAGCGATGCCAGGTACTCCTGTACCGACAGCACCGTCAGCTCGGTCCCGCCGAGCTCCCGGTTCAGCGTCCGCACACTCGCGGCGTTCCCACCGACTATCGCCACCGGCACTCCGGCCGCCGCCGCGGCCTCGGCGAACCCGGCGATCTGCGCCGTCTTCGCGATGCCCGGCGCGGTCGCGACCAGGGTCAGCCCGTACGCCCCGACGGAGTCCCGCAGCTCGCCGTGGATCCGGTCGCCGGAGGTGTCCAGGCGCTCCCAGTCCTCGCCGAGGGGTTCGGGGGTGGCCAGCAGCCGCTGCACCGCCTCGCCGACGCCCTCCTCGGCGAAGGCGTAGCGCTCCCGGCTGATCATCAGACCGGAGGTGCCGGCGGACCCAGACTCCTCGGCGGGACCGGAGCCGTCGCCGTCCTCGTCCTCTTCTTCGGCGGCGTTGGAGAAGGCGAGCATGTCGCCCTCCTCCAGGGCCGCCTGCAGCGCGCCGGCCGGGTCGCCGAAGCCGAGGCTGCCCAGGGCCGAGCACAGCACGTCGGCCGGCTGCGCGGTGTGGCCGTCCAGGGCGGCGCGGTCCAGCAGCCAGCCCAGGACCGCCCGCGCGCGCCGGGGGTCCTGCGGGCCGGCGGTGCCGCCGAGCACGCTGCGCGCGAAGCCGTCGGCGGCCTCGGGGCGCACCCCGGGCACCGCCAGGATCAGCCACGGGTCGGCGGCCAGCCGGGCCGCGGCCTGCTCGCCGAGCGTCGCGGCCACCCGCGGGGCCAGGTCGCCCGGTGCCCCGGCGGAGGCCAGGAGCTGGTCCAGGGACGGTGCGTCCGGTTCGGTCATGGTCACTGTCTTTCCATCCATCCTGTTCACTGATTGTGCGAGTGCTGGTTCACCAGCCGCGGGCGGGCCGGCTGCCAGGTGTGCTCCGGGTACCCGATGTCGGGCTCGGAGACGTCGTCCAGGGCCTCGCGGATCTCGCGCGGCAGGGTCAGCTGCTCGGCGCTCAGACAGCCGCGCAGCTGCGCCACCGTGCGGGCGCCGACGATCGGGGCGGTGACGCCGGCCCGGTCGCGGACCCAGGCCAGGGCCACCTCCAGCGGCGCCACGCCGAGGCCGTCGGAGGCGATCATCACCGCGTCGACGATGCCGTCGCTCGGGCCGTCCAGGTACTGATCGACGAACGGCGCGAACACCGGCGAGGCGGCCCGGGAGTCCGCGGGCACCCCGGAGCGGTACTTGCCGGTCAGCACCCCGCGGCCCAGCGGGGACCAGGGGAGCAGACCTATGCCCAGATCGACGGCGGCCGGCTGCACCTCGCGCTCCACGCCGCGCTGGAGCAGCGAATACTCCATCTGCGCCGAGGCGATCGGCGCCCGGCTGAAGTCCGCGGACTGCCAGGTCGCGGCGCGGGCCAGCTGCCAGCCGGTGTAGTTGCAGACCCCGACATAGCGTGCCTTGCCGCTGGACACCGCGGTGTCCAGCGCGGCCAGCGTCTCCTCCAGCGGGGTCGCGGCGTCGTAGGCGTGCAGCTGCCACAGGTCGATGTAGTCGGTGCCCAGGCGCTTGAGCGAGCCGTCCAGGGCGTTGAGCAGGTGGCGGCGGGAGGCGTCGAAGCGGCGCGGGCCGAACGGGACGCTCACCGCCTTGGTGGCGATGACCACGTCGGAGCGGATGCCCTCGACCATCCGGCCGATGATGTACTCCGCGTCGCCGTCGCCGTACACGTCGGCGGTGTCGATCAGCGTGCCGCCGGCGTCCAGGAAGGTCTTGAGCTGGTCGGCGGCCTCATGTTCGTCGGTGTCCCGCCCCCAGGTCATCGTGCCCAGCCCCAGCCGGGACACGCGCAGGCCCGTCCGCCCCAGGTGTCGCTGCTCCATGACAGGTGACGCTATCGGTTGCCGGGGACACCGCGTGGGCGGCGTCACCATCGCGCCGCTTCCTACTGACGAGTAATATTGGCTCACGACGGCGCCGCGACCGAGCGGCGCGGCGGTTCCATGCACCGGCGGGTGGCCGGCGGACAGGAGTGGGCGATGAGGCTCGGCGTGAACATGGGCTACTGGGGCGCGGGCAACGACGCCGAGAGCCTCCAGGTGGCCAAGGAGGCCGACCGCCTCGGCTACGCGGTCTGCTGGGCCGCCGAAGCCTACGGCAGTGACGCCGCGACCGTCCTGACCTGGATCGCCGCCCACACCGAGCACATGGACGTGGGCTCAGCCGTCTTCCAGATCCCGGCCCGCACCCCGGCGATGACCGCCATGACCGCCGCCACCCTGGACACCCTGTCCAACGGCCGCTTCCGCCTGGGCCTCGGCGTCTCCGGTCCCCAGGTCTCCGAAGGCTGGCACGGCGTCCCCTTCGCCTCCCCCCTCGGCCGCACCCGCGAATACGTCGCCATCGTCCGCAAGGCCCTGACCCGCGAACGCCTCACCTACGACGGCAAGCACTACACCCTCCCCCTGCCCGGCGGCCCCGGCAAGCCCGTCAAGCTGACCGTCCACCCCGTCCGCGAGCACATCCCCGTCTACCTGGCCGCCATCGGCCCGAAGAACCTCGAACTCACCGGCGAGATCGGCGACGGCTGGCTCCCCGTCTTCTTCAGCCCCGAACACGCCTCCGAGCACCTGGAGCACATCAAGACCGGCCGAGCCAAGGCCGGCAAGAACAGCCTCGACGGCTTCGACATCGCCCCGACCGTCCCCACCGTCGTAGGCGACGACGTCCACCTCTGCGCCGACCTCGTCCGCTGGTACGCAGCCCTCTACATCGGCGGCATGGGCAGCAAGGACCAGAACTTCTACAACCAACTCGCCTGCCGCATGGGCTACGAGAAGCAAGCCGACGAAGTCCAGCAGAAGTACCTCGCCAAGGACTACGCCGGCGCCGCAGCAGCCGTCCCCTTCGAGTTCATCGACCGCACAAGCCTCATCGGCCCGAAGGAGCGCATCGCCGAGCGCATGGCCGCGTACAAGGACTCCGGCGTCACGACACTGAGCGTCGGCGCCGCATTCGGCGACCTGGAGACGCGGATCGGAATCGTCCGGGCCGCGGTGGAGGCTGCTGAGATGGCGGGGATCGGGTAACCGCGCTCGGCTCGCGGCGTTCGCAGGGCGCTGCGGACGCCGTTGAGTAAGCCGCCCCGGTAGCGGATCGTCATCGACGAGCTACCGGGGTTTCTCTTATATTGCCGACTTGCCGAAACCTGGGATCCCCAGGCGCCGAATCTGTCATCATCGATATAGCGAAATGCGAAGAGCCCTACCGCTTACGCCTGTGTTGGACGCTGGGCTGGATGGCGGCGGAGCCGGCGTCGGCGTTCAGGCCGCCGGATGCCGGCTTCGGACGCATGCCGCAGGCTTCAGTGATCATCGAGGGCTGCTTCGAGGGTATTTCCCGAGCAGAGCTCTTCGAGCTGCTGGTCAGCGCGGACCGGATGACGGCCACCGGCCCGGCGGGTCCGCTGTGAGCACCCTGATCCGCCGCCGAAATCCGGCGGCCATTCGGTGCACACTGATACTGTCGGCATCGGCTCCGTCACGTTATGCTGTGACTTGGGCAGTCGCGTGACGGACAGGGCGCTTCAAGAGCGTGGCAACCCTGGTTAATACTGAGGTTAAGAACACTGATAAACTCTGCCGTCGGCTCCTCTTCGACTCGTCCCCGGGTTCGACATCAATAGGCGGCTTAATAGTGAGAATCCAGCCTCGCAAACAGATTCTGGACATCTGGCGTTCCATGCTGGCCGAGTGCTACAGCGGCCAGAAGTGGTCCTGGGGCGGCCGGGTCGAGTCCAACGCGATCTCCGACGCCGAGCAGCTGCTCTGCCTGCTGTATCCGATCACCCAGATCGAGACCTTCGCGGTCCACGACCCGGACAAGACGCAGCAGGACGTGCTCCGCGCGCTCAGACCGCTCGGGGAGGCCACCAGGATCCCGCGGGTGCTGGTGGACGTGGCGCTGGAGTACTTCGAGAAGCACACCGACGGCCGGGGCGAGCCGAACTTCGCCGCCGGCAGCTATCTGCGGGCGATGTCCCCGGAGACCCCGCTGCCGGAGGACGCGATCCTGCTGCAGCTCGAGGTCGTCGACGGCTACTCGATGTCGATCACGCTGTGCCTGACCCTGATGGTCTTCGCGAACGACCGCCTGGAGCGGGAAGCGCAGCCCAAGCAGCGCGAGAAACTCGTCGACCTGAACGAGAAGGCGTCCCGCCGTCTCACCGCGGCCATGGTCGGCCTGCTGCGCAGCTTCGTGGTGAACTCTGTCGGCTCGGACTCCGACCAGGGCCGGGCGATCCTGGGGATGCTCCGCCAGGGCGACACCACCGACGCCGAGCTGCAGCAGGGTCTGAAGACCCGGTTCGACCGGCTGCGCAACCAGCTCAAGACCGACGTGCGCCTCGGCGTGGCCGACGAGAGCAAGCCCGACGAGGACCAGCTCTTCGAGTGCGGCTGGACCTGGGGCATCGCCAAGGACGCGCGGAAGATCGTCGAGTACGCGGCGGACTACGACATGTCCTCCAGGCCCGGATACGCCATGGCCCGCCCCTGGCTGTATTTCACGGTGTCCGCCCTGGACGGCATCGTCGACCTCACCTCCCGCCGCATCAGGGCCCTGAACATCCTCACCACCGAGCAGCGCGCGCTGTCCGAAGCCCTCGGTCTGCGCTGGGACCTCACCCAGCGGTACTGGTCCGCGGTCGCGCGCTTCGACGACGAGCAGTGGCCGCTGGCGGACATCCCCTGGCGCACCAGCGACGGCGAGGAGTCCGACTACTACTCCCTGCTGGTCGTCTCGGTGCTGATCCAGGACCTGATCAACAGGACCGCCAACGACGCCGACCTGATCAAGGCCGTCGGCATCATCCAGGAACTGGCCCGCCGCGGCCGCATCACCAGCCGGATGACCGAGGACGACCCGGCCGCGACGCTGCACTATCCCGGCGTCCGCCAGGGACTGGTCGGCAGCGAGGAGGCGGTGGGCTCGCACCTGGCGCTGTACACCGCCGACTACTCGCCCCTGATCATCAAGCGGTCCCTGCAGGCGGCGCAGCTGACCGACAACGTCGAGGCGCGCGAGGCGCTGATGGCGGTCGCCGAGGCCGCCATGGACCACCTGGACGATCGCCGCCTGACCCGCGACGGGGAGTCCGTCGAGCTCTGGGACGACCTCAGCCACCTGCCGGGCCTGGAGACGTACGCCTTCGAGCGGCCCTCCTGGTACCTCACCGAGCGCGTGGTCGAGGCGTTGGTCGCCACCGCGACGGCTTTCGAGCAGGAACCGCCGCGCAGCTCCCGGATGTACGACCATCTGCTGCGCCTGCTCAACGAGGCCGACCACGTCTACAACCAGGAACTGATGCGCTCCAACGTGGACGACCGCTCCACGCTGCGCGAGCGCCTGGAGGAGATCGGGCAGCTCATCAAACGGGCCCGTGAACTGCGCAACCGTCGTACCAGTACCGCGATCGCGCTGTCCGAGCGCGCGCTTCGCCTGCTGGACGCTCTCGAGGAAGCCGATCTGGACGCCGGGCGGAGCCGCTAGATGCTGATCTTCTCCTCCTCCGACAAGGGCGGCACAGGACGGTCGGTGACCAGTTGCAACATGGCCTACCGGCTGTCGCTGCTGGGTCGGGACGTGGCCTACCTGGACTTCGACTTCGGGTCGCCGACCGCCGGGGCGATCTTCGAGATCCCGAAGCTGGAGCGCGGCACCCAGGACGGCGGCCTGCACTCCTTCATCCTGGGCCAGACCACCGTGCCGACCCGGGTCGACGTCCGGAAGGTCACCGAGCGCCCGGCGCTGCAGGAGCGGCCCTCCGGCTCCGGCAAGCTGACCCTGTTCCCCGGGGACGTCGGAGGCGCGGAGTTCCACCTGAGCGACGACCACATCAAGGCGGCCATCAGCCTGTTCCAGACCGTCGAGCGCGAGTTCGACGTCTGCATCGTGGACCTGAGCGCGGGCCGGTCCTCGGCGCTGGACATGTCGCTGAACGCCATCTCCCCCCGGGTGCGCAAGAAGACCAGGGAGGGCAACGACCGCGTCCGCTGGCTGCTGTTCCACCGCTGGACCACGCAGCACGTGATCGCCGCCGGCGGTCTGCTGTTCGAGCAGAACGGCATCCTGCCGTGCGCCGTGGAGGCAGGTTTCGCCCAGGCGGACTTCATGCGGCTGGTGCGCACGGTCCGCACCGCCGTCCCGGACGCCTCGGCGTTCGGGGAGAAGACCACCGCGGAGCAGACCCGCTGGGTGGTCCGCAGCGACGACCACCTCAAGGCCCTGGCACAGGGCCGGGGACTGGGGCAGGACCTGCTGGCCGGGACCACGCCGCTGGAGCCGATGCTGCTGTGGCGCGAGCAGGTGATCATGGACCTGGACGTCAACCGCAGGCTGGCCAAGCCCGCGACCACCCAGGCTTTCGACAAGTTGGCCATCAGGGTCGTCGACGACCACGCCTGGGAGGGTTTCTGATGACTGCGACAGCGCAAAGCGCGCCCCTGACACCGGTCTTCCAGGAGCTCAGTCAGGGCACCACGGTACAGAACCTGCCGCTGTCGCACCTGTCGGTGGAAGTCGGCCACTTCTACATGGAGGACCTGGAGAACGGCGAGGACCCGATCAGGGCGCAGTTCGAGCGGGTCCGGCCGTGGCTGGCCGCCGCCGAGGCCTCAGTGGTCTGCGGGACTGAGAAGCCGCGAGTGAGTACCTGCTTCCTGATCGACGACTATTTCCAGCGCTGGCCGGATGCCAAGGACATAATCGAGAAACTGCTGCGTCTGTCGGCCGACGCCGGGGTGCGGATCGACTATTTCGCCCGCGAGTCCTCCTGTGCGGTCCGGGCCGACGGGACCCGGATCGCCGAGCTCGTCGCGCGGCGCCTGTTGCAGGAGCCGGAGCCGGAGATCACCACCGGTTCCCGTCCGCCGACGGTGCGCTCCGGCTGGCTGGCCAACGGCAAGCCGGCGCGCGAGGGCAAGGTCCTGTCCGCCATGCGCGGCCACGCCTGGGAGCCCGCGGTCGAGTTCAGCAAGCTGAACCACTCGATCTTCCTCGACGTCGAGCTGTGGCGGGACTTCGCCGAGCCCGGCGCCGACGATGATGTCGTGCTGGCGAGGAGGCAGTACTCCTGTCCCTTTCTGGCGGCGGTCTGGCAGTTGATTCGGCTGGGGCTGCTGCGCCACGACGGCGCGCCGGCCCTCGCGGTCGCCGACCAGCCGGCGGAGTGGTCCAACGACTGGACCGTGTTCCCGGACATCGTGAAGGTCAATCCGGCGGCCAAGCCCTTCTACGCCTATCGTGCGCTGAGTATCATGCCGAGCGACTTCCTCGGCATCGAGCACGCCGTGCGCACCATCGTCGACCACTTCCTGGTCGATCCCGGTGTGGACGAGTCGCTCCAGGTGCGGGCGGCGGAGAAGAGCGTGCCGCTGCCGAGCGCCGTGGCCGACCGGGTGAGCCACCACTTCCTCGACGGCGTCGACTGATGGCGCGCTCCGGCGCGCCCCTGGACCCCCCCGCCAGGCACTCGCCGGCCGTGGTCCTGGGAGTGGTCGTCACCAACCTGCTGAACACCTCCGGGCCGCTGCCGCTCGACGCGGCCCGGCAGGCGCTCAAGCTGCTGCCCGGCGTCGGCGCCGCCACGCGTCGCTACCCGGAGGACCAGGTGGTGTCCCCCGACCTGTTCTACGGGGTGGACTGCGCCCTGGCCACCAGCCGCACCCAGCCGCGCGTCGTCGGCACGGTCCGGGCCCGCGCCCTGCTCACCGCCGGTCATGTGCTGCAGGGCTCCGCGCGCGTGGACGTGGTCCTGGACGCTTCCACGCGCCGCATGCCGTGGTCGTACTACGCCGCGCGCACCGGAACTGTCGAGGCGGTGAACAAGGCCGACCCGGCCGACCTTGTAGCCGGGTTCCTCACCACTGAGTCCGGCGCCGGTCTGCTGGACCTCGCCGGGATAGGGGCGCACATCATGTCCCGGCTGGACGCGGTGCCGCAGGTGGACCGCCGTGCCCGGATGCGCACCGAGGCCGGCCGGCTGCGCTGGGCGGTGCTGGTTCGCGACGACGCCGAGATGCAGGCAGAGGTCGTCGCCGGCGAAGACGGCGGGTTCCGGGTGCGCATGACCGCGCCGACCGCCCTGCTCCCGAGCATCGTCGAGTTCTGCGAGACGCTGGCGCTGCACCACTGGCTGCTGGCGGCGCTGAAGAACGCCTTCGACCGGTCCGGACGCGCGCCCCGGCCCATCGACGAGCTGGGTCCGGCGCTGAGCTACCTGGGCCACATGTGGAATCCGACGGCCTACCTGTCAGAGCCGACCCAGTGGATCTGGAAGGCGTTGGAGCGTGACGCGCAACTGAGTCGGGGGTGGCAGTCCACTTTGACGCGGGTAAGGGATGAAGTGTCGCTGTTGACACTAAAAGCGATCGACGGGACTCTGCACAAGGAGTTCGCGTAAGGGTTAGATCGATAGTCAGGGGACGGGGTGGGGGAGCCTCTGTCAGTGAGAACGGCGCGCCCGGGAGATCTGTACCGTATCGCAGAACTCGAAAGCCAGCTGTTCGGCCACCTGGGTTTCTCCCATTCCGCGCTTCTTCAACTCTACGGCACCTCGGGCGAGGCATGGCTGGTCGCCGAGGACCTCGAGGGGGTCTGGGGCTACGCGCTGACCACGCGGGCCATGGACGACCCGCGCGTGGGCTGGATCCTGGCGCTCGGGGTCCACTCCGAGCGGCGCGGCGAGCACATCGGGCGCGCGCTGCTCGACGAGTCCATCGTGGAGCTGCGCAGCCGTGACATGGACACCATCAAGCTCACCGTCGAGCCGGGCAATCTGGCGGCCTACGCCTTGTACATCCAGGCCGGATTCCAGGACACCGGCCAGATCAAGGAGGGTGACATCGGGGACGGCATGCCGCGCAAGATCCTCACTCTGCTGCTGCCCACTGTGCTCGCGGCGTCACAGCCGGAAGAGCCGGCGGATGAGCAGCACGAAGAACAGGTTCCGGAAGACATCGCCGGTATAAGTCTCGATTTCCAGGACCGGTTTCCACGGGCCTGACAGCAGCCTGACGTCGCCCAGGCCCATCGGGTTCACGAAATTCTGCACGGCGACATAGAAGGCCTCGGACTCGTTCGCGCCCCCGGTGCGGGGCAGGGCGAGCAGCCAGACCGTGAAGCCGGCGACCAGGACCAGGATCCACACCAGCAGCCGCAGCGGCCGGTATCCGTACCCGAACAGCACCGCCTGCAGGTCCGCCAACAGCCGCTTGCCGCTCCAGCGGGGGAGCGAGACCCGGTGTGCCGCTGCCGCCAGGTACTTGCAGCGGTCTTCACCCGAGGAGTCGTTGAACCTCCGGTAGAGCGTCCCGGCCTGCCGGAACGCGTTCTCGGCGAACAGCGGCAGCCCGGCGGCCAGCAGGGCGGCACCGGTCGTCTCCAGAGAGCCGCCGATGATGGTCGCGTCGCTCTCGCTGAGCCACTTCTGACCGTTGGCCTCCACATATGCCGCCAGCAACGCGGCGACCTCGGGAGCCAGCACTTGTTCGAACTCGACGTCCGCCTGGTGGAACTCCTCCAGGGCCAGCATCACCGACGCCGATCCACCGGCCTTGATGAACCGCTGCCGTGCCAGCTTGGACCGCTTGACGTACCGCTCGAGGATGCCTTTCTCGACCTCGGCCAGCCGACCCTGGCGCCCAGCGCGCGCCAGTTCCTCGGCGATGGCGTTCGCCGCGGAGACCAGGCTGTCTTTGAACGTCTCGAGCGGCGCCGCGTCCTCCCCGGCGGGTCCGGCGATCACCACAGCTTTTCCGCCCGGCGCGGCCTGTCCATCGATTCCCCCTGTGACCTGCTGCTCCTGCGATTGTGTCGCAGCAAAGCAATGGTGAACACGCTGTAGTGACAATTGATATGAACGTTCGTGATATTACCGGTGCGGTGCGGCGCGAGTCTCAGGACCTCCGCAGTGGCCTGATTCTCACCTGGTCTCGCAGGTCCCGTATCCGCGAGACCTGACGCCCGAACAGGAGTGAGAAGTGCGTCCGGCTCTCGAGGGCGTCCCACAACGCCTTCATTCCCGGGCTCAAGTAGGTGGGCGGCATCCATAGCGGCACCAACTCGTTGAGCGCGAACAGCAGGGCGTCCAGGGGGTCCCGGTCCCGGGCGATGTCCGTCTCGGCGCGGGGGATGATGACGTCCTGCACGGTGGTGAGCAGCCACTCGTGCAGCGCGAACTCCTGACAGAACCGGATCAGCATCGGCAGGTCTTCCGGCGTCCCGCTCAGCCGGATGACGTGGAAGTTCGACAGGTCGCTTTTGAGTATCCCCACGGTCGGCTTGGCGTCCGGCGCCAGTGTGGCGGCCCAGCGGACCACTGCGGTGCTGGCGCGCAGCGCCGTGCTGTGGTTCAACAGGTTGCTCTGCTGCACCGTGTCGATGATGCGGTCGCTGATCGAGGTCAGGTCAAGGCCGCGAGCCGGGGAGAGGTCGGTCAGGTAGCCGTCGATGACGTTTTGTGGCTTCGGCGAGCCGAGTACTTCCAGCGCGCCCCGGCGCCGTAGGTAATGCTGCCACTCGCGGCGCTCGTCGGAGGTCGCCTTGGTGAGCGCGGCATGCGCGGTGCCCTGCAGGATCCGGCCGTTGGTGACCACGGCGTGGCTCAGCACCGTGCCGATCGCCCGGCCGCGGCCCTCGCGGGCGATCTGGAGTCGGCAGTCGACGCCGGTGACCTGCTCCGGAGAAACCACGCGCCGCACCGGCCGGTCCACCTTGCTCACCGGGGAGCCGGGGGTCAGCTGCATCAGGGCCACGCTCGTCGGCTGGGACAACGTTCCCCGGTTCTGGATCAGGCAGGTGCGGATCTCGCCCAAGGCCAGGAACGGTCGCGTGGCGTCCTCGGGCTGGGCCAGACGCGCGCCGTAGTCAGTCGTTGTGCGTGACATGGACGTCATCGAAGAACAGATGGCTGATTCGGCCCACCGGATTGTCGGGCAGTGTGACCGGGTTCGTCTCGTCCCGGGCGCGGTCGGCGGTCTGCTTCAGAACTGCTCCGTCAAACCGCAGGTGGTCGATGATGATCTCGGCGGCGTGTTCGGCCGCGCGGAAGTACGGCGGGAGTATGGAAAAGACCTGATAGGCGGCGAAGGGCGCGGCGTCCTGGGTCAGCTGCGTGATGCTCGGCAGCTGCGACCACAGGTCGGGGAAGGCCTCGCCAGGACCGAATCGGTATGGCTTGGCGACGGCCTTTCCAGCATCGCGCAGCAGGCCCAGCCGCAGGAGATGCCACACCGAGGACAGCAGCGCGGATGAGTACTGCCGCTCGGAGTCTGAAAGGGACCTGTCGAGGTTCCACAGTTCGACGTCGACGAACACCGAATGCCGGTACCTTCCGAACTCCTCCGGCGGCTCCCAGTCCGGCGCGTCCATCGCCACGGCGACGGCCGGCGAGCGCTCGCCGTTGGACAGCCACCCGGTCTGCACCGTCGGCGGCCGGGAGCCGTTGGCGCCGACCGCGGCTTCCTCGACGATCAGCCCGGCGACGATGTCCGCCAGCGCGCTCTGGTCGCGCGGCCCTGAATAAGGGCGCTCGCAGGCGACCGCGCAGCCGGCCTCCCTGGCCAGGTAGTCGATCTTGAATCCGGCCTGGTCGGCGGCGGCTGTGACGATGTCCACCACCTCCGAAGGCGTGGGCTGGTCCAGACTTGAACGAGTCGGGGTGTAGTCGTCGACCAGGAAGCAGGTGCTGATCCGGGCATTGCGTCCGAACCGTTTGCGGATCCGCTTGCCCGCCGCCTCCAGCCAGGGCGCGGCCTGCTCGAGCTGTCGGGCGATCTTGCGGTCCCCCTCGGCGAAGTCGTCCAGGTACAGGTGCCCGGTCTCGACGGAGAGGTGGCCCAGCGGCACCGCGTCCACCTTCGCGGTCTGGGTCACTTCGTCGTAGCTCACGTCCACGGCCGTCACAGCCCTTCCCAGAATCTCTCGTCCGACAGTCTCGCGGCGAGGTCCTCGAAGGCCTGTACGGTGGCCTGGTTGGCGATCTTCAACCCGCTTACGTCGGAGTCGTCGATCACTTGCTCGCTCCATTGGAGCATCGGGTCGTAGGGGATCTGCCCGGCCAGGCGGGCCCGGCCCATCCGGAGCTTGTCAGCCTGCTCTCTCAGCTTCTGGTCATAGGCGCGCAGCCACGCGCCCTGGGCCGGCCGGGTCACTGACTCCTGATCAACTCCCAGGTCCACTACCGCGGTGCGCACGTAGCGCACGGAGTTGTTCAGCCTCTGGGGGTCGTGGCCGCGGCGCTCGCCAGCCTTGAGCAGCCCCTTCTCGCCGAACACCAGGCCGTGCGCGGCCAGGATGTGCTGCTTGGTCCAGCAGTGGAAGACCAGCCAGCGGCTGGTCAGCGCGGCCAGCTCGGGCCGGGCGGTGGCTTCCAGGACCAGGTCGACGGCGTAGGAGCGGCCGGCCGACAGATCGACGATGCATAAGTCGAACTCGCGGTCCAGCTTGAGGAACAGCTGCGCGCACCGGGCGGGCATGTCCGCGCTGATCGAGAACTCTCCGCCGTCTCTGTCTCCCGGCAGCAGGACCAAGCGGCTGGCGCCGGAGATGCGGGGCAGGTCGCGCAGCGTGTCGCTGTCGGAGTGCAGGGCCGTGTCGAGCTGTTGGGCCTCGGTGTGCTTGGTGAAGTAGGAGTGCAGGCCGGAGGCGTCCACGCCGCGCTCGGCCTTGGGAACGTCGAAGATCGCGCCCGCGGTCGGCGATCCGAAGTCGAAATCGAGATAGGCGACCGCCTCGCCTTGCAGTGCCCGCCGGTAGGCCATGTTGCAGCTGGTCACCGAGCGCCCCGTGCCTCCCTTGTCGGAGGTGGCGAATATCAGCACGTCATGCGCTCCTGCTCGCGGCTTGGCGGGCGAAGGCCAGTTCGTCCAGATCTCTGAGCACCTTGTCGGCGAGCGCCGCAGCGGTCGCCGGTCGCTTCGAGGCCAGCGAGTCGGCGCGGTTCAGCGACTGTTCGGCCTCCCGGAGCAGCTTCTGCAGCAGGGAGCCGCCGGCCGTGGGCGCGGTCAGCCGCTCCTGGTCCAGGATGTGGCGGGCTTCGGCGATCTTGGCGTTGGCCTGGTCGACCTGGCCCTGGTCGGCCAGCGGCGGGGCGCTGACCAGGGAGGACGCTGCGACGAAGACCTCGACGACGTTGTGGGTCATGTCCCAGGCGGGTGTGGAGGGTGCCGGGTCGGACCGATGGAAGATGTTGTCCGGGTGGTCCCACAGCCCGTCAGGCTGCTGCCGCCGGGCGAGCAGATGGTCCACCGCCGTGTCCGCGACCTCTATCAGGCGCGCCCGGTTGCGTCGACTGGTGCTGACGCTCGCCACCCGCAGCGCGGTCTTGGCCAGGGTGGCGGCGTAGCCGTTGTAGGACCGGGCCAGTGGCGGGCCCTCCTCCTCCGATCCCCGCAAGGCCATCAGGACGCCCGGATCGTGCAGCAGCACGCCGCGGTCGTCGTCGGTCGCGCGGCGGCTCACCAGCCCGCGCTGTCCGAGTTCTTCGAGAACCGCCACGCTGCGCCCGATGGTGCCGTCGGCGCCGCCGCCCTGCTGGGCCAAGGCGACGATCGAGACGACCAGTTCGGAGAAGTAGGGCGAGCTCTGGCCGTCGGTGGACTGCCACGGCACGTCCTCGATCGGCCAGCGGGCGGAGCCGAAGGTCGCGATCGTGGACCAGTACTGCAACGCTAGACCCCAGCGCAGGTTCAGCGCCTCACGCAAGGGCTGCTGTTCCGGTGTCAGCAGGCCTTGCCGGGAGGTGCGGATGGAGAAGAGGTCGGCCAGGCCGTCGAGCGCGTTGACCGTGAAGTGCAGCACTGGACGGGACTCGGCGACGCCCTGCGGCTGCCGCACGTCCTCGGCCGCGGGCAGGTCGATGTCGGCGGCGTCCTGCGCCACCCCCCAGGTCCAGCCGCATTCGAAGAAGCGCTCCGGATCGTCGCGCAGTATCTGCTCGTTCTCCGGCGGGAGACCGAAGGTCAGCTCCGGCAGCTTGTCGCGGACCGGCTGCAATTGGCCGCGCAGGTCCTGAGTCAGGGTCCGTCCCACGGCCCTGCCCTGGCTGACGGTGCGCAGCAGCACGGCTTCGGCCGGCGTGTCCGGACTCAGGACGTTGACGACGAAGGAGCGCAGCAGTCCGACCATGGCCGCGGTCAGGCGCAGGTCCAGGGCCGTGACCGCCACGTCGATCCGGCTCTGCAGCTCCCGCCGCTCGACCGTGCGCTGGAACTCGCGCAGGAAGCCCTTCGCCGACAGACACAGGGTGACGGAGATCGAATACGACTCGGTGATGTCATACTCCGCCTGCTCCGGCTTCACCTCGGCGCCGGGCTCCTCCGTCAGCAGGTAGGAGCCGCCGCCGAAGGTCGGGCGGCCCTCCTCGTCGGCATAGCGAGCCAGATAGTCCTCCAGGGCTTCCAGCATCCGCATCGGGATGTCCAGCCCGCTGCCCATGGGCTTGAGCACCGCGAGCACGTCGTCCTCGATGGCGTCCGGGCGGTCCAGCCGGAAGCCGGGCACCTCGGTCGCGGGGTAGAGGAGCACGAGGATCTGCTCGGCGTCGCTAATGCTGTTCGACGGGTAGCGACCGCCCCAAGCCCACTCCCCGCTGCTGAACGTCTCGCGCGCGAACGCCCGCCAGGTATCCAGGATGTGCTGCCGTGGATTCGTCCTCAACGCTAGCCCCCTGACCCACCCCCGGATGCGCATGCCGCATCCTGCCCGCCACTGCCCTACCCGGTTACAGGGGTCTGATACATGGGGCGGGGTGGCGAATGTCGACCTGGCCTAGCCTCGCGGACAACGGATTGGTCCCGGTAGACGCTGATCACTTCGAAGCAGCCTCTGATCAGAACCGATACTCATAAGGCGTCGTCACACTCAAAGCCCGAAACCCCAGCCGCTCCAGAATCGGCCGGCTCATATCCGTGGCGTCCACCTGCAAGTATTCGCACCCCAGCTCCGCTGCGACCTGCATCCGGCGGGCCACTAGTGCGCGGTAGATGCCGCGGCCGCGCCACTCGGGTGCGGTACCGCCGCCCCAGAGGCTGGCGAAGGCGGTGCCGGGGTGGATCAGCATGCGGGCTGCGCTGACTGGGCGGTCGCCTGCCATGGCGAGCCAGGTCCAGACTGTTTCGGGGTCGGCTGCCAGGCGGGCTAGGACGCGGGCTCGGGCTCGGTCGCCTCCGCTGCCGAAGGCGGCGTTCGCGGCTTCGGCTACCAGGTCGGCGTCGGCTTCGGTGGTGACGGGGCGGAGGGTGATGCCTTCGGGGAGGGTTTCGGTGAGGCCTGCGCCTGATAGCTGTGTGATCTCTGCCACGAAGAGGGTTTCCGGTTCGTCTGCTTCGAAGCCGGCGGCTTGGAGGCGTGCGGGGAGGTCCGCGGGTTCGTCGTGGCTGTAGTGCTTCCACTCGAAGTCGGCGCCGAGGGTGCGGAAGTGGGCGATTTGGGCCTGGATCGCGGCGTCGGCGGTGGTGGCGTCGATGTCTGCGTAGACGATGCCGTGCCAGTCCGTGGGGTGTGCGCCTATTTGGCGGACGATGCCGTCGATGTGTTCGACGCGGGCTGCGGGTTCGTCGGGGTCGGCGGTGGCTCGCATGCGGTGGTCGAACAGGGCGAGGAGGGCTTTGTCGGTGGTGGGGGAGGTCACGGGGTCAGCCCATCATCGGCCGCGGCGGTACGGCAAACGGTTAACGGGATTAGAACTGGTGCTGGTGTCGCTGATACCGTCGTAGGTGCCGACTACCTCGAACGGGAGAGACCTCTCACAGGCGCCGAAGGAGCAACCCTCCCCGGAAACTCTCAGGCAAACGGACCGTTCGAGCAGGCAACTCTGGAAAGCAGGGCTGAGCTGGAGTGCAGCCCTCACCGACGGTGTAAGCCGCCGGGTCGGACAGGTGCGCCTGCCCGCCCGCGGTGAAACTCTCAGGTTCCATGACAGAGGGGGAGGACGGATCCGCGGGAGGCGCGAATCCACCACCCGACGTCTAAGAGCGTCCGCCTGAGAGGCCACAACAGTGACCGCAGTGCTCACGGATCTGCACGGCATGGCCGGTGACGACTCCGCCGGCGGGTCCGGCGGTACGGTGCCCGCCCAGCCCTCGACCAGCCACGACGCGCAGGTCACGGCCGTGCTCCCCGGGACTTCCGCCCCCTCAGCCACTTCCTCGACTTCCGCCACCTCCGGCGCCCCGCGCCCCACACTGGTCGAGCTGGAGCAGAGCTCCCCGTTCGCCGACCGGCACATCGGCCCGGACTCCGACGCCGCCGCGAGCATGCTCTCCCTGCTCGGCTATGACTCCCTCGACGCGCTGACCGAGGCCGCCGTCCCCGGCTCCATCCGCCTCACCGAGCGGCTGAACCTGCCGCCGGCGCGCTCGGAGGCCGAGGTGCTGACCGAGCTGCGCGACATCGCCGGCCGCAACCGGGTCTTCCGCCCCATGATCGGGCTGGGCTACCACGGCACCTTCACCCCGCCGGTGATCCTGCGCAACGTCATGGAGAACCCGGCCTGGTACACCGCCTACACCCCCTACCAGCCGGAGATCTCTCAGGGCCGGCTGGAGGCGCTGCTCAACTTCCAGACCGTGGTCGCCGACCTGGCCGGGCTGCCGGTGGCCAACGCCTCCCTGCTGGACGAGGGCACCGCCGCCGCCGAGGCCATGACCCTGGCTCGGCGCTCCTCCAAGTCCAAGTCGCCCCGCTTCCTGGTCGACGCCGACGTCTTCCCGCAGACCCTGGCCGTGCTCCAGACCCGGGCCGAGCCGCTGGGCATCGAGCTGGCGCTCGCCGACCTGTCCGCGTCGTCCGACGGCGCCGGCGGCACGGTGCTGCCCGAGGGTGAGTTCTACGGCGTGCTGGTCCAGTACCCCGGCGCCTCCGGCCAGGTCCGCGACCTCAAGGCGATCGTGAGCGCGGCGCACGAGCGCGGCGCGCTGGTCGCGGTGGCCGCCGACATCCTGTCCCTGACCCTGCTCGCCTCGCCCGGCGAGGCCGGCGCCGACATCGCGGTCGGCTCCACGCAGCGTTTCGGCGTGCCGCTGGGCTTCGGCGGCCCGCACGCCGGCTACATGGCGGTCCGCGAGAACCTGTCCCGCTCGCTGCCCGGCCGCCTGGTCGGCGTGTCGGTCGACGCCGACGGCGATCAGGCACTGCGCCTGGCGCTCCAGACCCGCGAGCAGCACATCCGCCGCGAGAAGGCGACGTCCAACATCTGTACCGCGCAGGTGCTGCTGGCCGTGATCGCCGGCATGTACGCGGTCTACCACGGTCCCGAGGGCCTGGCCTCGATCGCCCGCCGCACCCACCGCCACACCGCGGTGCTGGCCGCCGGGCTGCGCGAGGCCGGGTTCGAGATCGTGCCGACCGCGTTCTTCGACACGCTGACCGTGCGGGTCCCGGGCCGCGCCGCCGAGATCTGGCGCGCCGCGCTGGCCTCCGGCGTGAACCTGCGGCTGGTCGACGAGGACACCGTCGGCGTGTCCTGCGACGAGACCACCGACTGGGCCGACCTGCGGGCGGTGTGGTCGGCCTTCGGCGTGACCGGCCAGACAGAGGGAGCGGCCTCCAGCGTCCACGCCCTCGACGCCGCCACCGAGGACGCGCTCGGGGAGCACCTGCGCGCCACCGAGTACCTGGCCCACCCGGTCTTCCACGCGCACCACTCCGAGACCGCGATGCTGCGCTACCTGCGCAAGCTCGCCGACCGCGACATCGCCCTGGACCGGTCGATGATCCCGCTCGGCTCGTGCACGATGAAGCTGAACGCGACCACCGAGATGGAGCCGATCACCTGGCCCGAGTTCGGCGCGATCCACCCCTTCGCCCCGCTGGACCAGGCCTCGGGCTACCTGTCGCTGATCGGGCAGCTGGAGGGCTGGCTGGCCGAGCTGACCGGCTACGCGCGGGTGTCGCTGCAGCCGAACGCCGGCTCGCAGGGCGAGCTGGCCGGGCTGCTGGCGGTCCGCGCCTACCACCGCGACCACGGCCAGGGGCAGCGCGACGTCTGCCTGATCCCGTCCTCGGCGCACGGCACCAACGCCGCCAGCGCCGTGATGGCCGGCATGCGCGTGGTCGTCGTCGCCGCCCGCGAGGACGGCTCGGTCGACGTCGCGGACCTGAAGGCGAAGATCGACAAGCACGCCGACGCGCTCAGCGTCCTGATGATCACCTACCCCTCGACGCACGGCGTGTTCGAGGAGGAGGTCACCGAGATCTGCGAGCTCGTGCACGCCGCGGGCGGCCAGGTGTACGTGGACGGCGCGAACCTGAACGCCATGGTCGGCCTGGCCAAGCCCGGCAGCTTCGGCGGCGACGTCTCACACCTGAACCTGCACAAGACCTTCTGCATCCCGCACGGCGGCGGCGGCCCGGGCGTCGGTCCGGTCGCGGTGCGCGCGCACCTGGCGCCGTACCTGCCGAACCATCCGCTGCACCCGGTCGCCGGTCCCCGTCCTGAGGGTGGCGGCGTCGGCCCGGTCTCGGCCGCGCCGTGGGGCTCCGCGGGCATCCTGCCGATCCCGTGGGCGTACATCCGCCTGATGGGCGCCGAGGGCCTGCGCAGCGCGACGCAGCACGCGATCCTCGCCGCGAACTACGTGGCCAAGCGGCTGTCCGAGCACTACCCGGTGCTCTACACCGGCCCGAACGGCCTGGTCGCGCACGAGTGCATCATCGACCTGCGGCCGGTCACCAAGGAGACCGGCGTCACCGTCGACGACGTGGCCAAGCGCCTGATCGACTACGGCTTCCACGCCCCGACGATGTCCTTCCCCGTGGCCGGCACGCTGATGATCGAGCCCACCGAGAGCGAGGACCTGGTCGAACTCGACCGGTTCTGCGACGCGATGCTCGCGATCAAGGGCGAGATCGACCGTGTCGCCGCCGGCGACCTGGACCGCGAGGACAACCCGCTGCGCCAGGCGCCGCACACCGCCGCCACGCTGGTCGGCGACTGGAAGCACGGCTACGAGCGCGCCGAGGCGGTGTTCCCGGCCGGCGTGAACCCGGCGGACAAGTACTGGCCGCCGGTCCGGCGCATCGACGGTGCTTACGGGGACCGGAACCTGGTGTGTTCGTGCCCGGCGCCGGAGGCGTTCGAGGACTGAGAGCGCGGCTGACGCTTGAAGGAAGGGGCGTCCCGCAGACCGAGTTCGTGGTCTGCGGGACGCCCCTTCTATATGTGTTCCGCTTAGACAGACAGCGCTTCGGTCTCGGCTGTAGCGTCGCTAAGCGGCTGTGCCTGGCGGCTGCCGGTTCGCGAACGCCAAGCCTGCGCGACACCGGCACCCACCACAACCGGCGCGGCGGCGACCACGAAGCACCAGCTCAGCGGCATGCGGGCGATCGCCGGGCCCATCGCCGCGTAGCCGCCGGAGGAGCCGGCGTTGAAGGCGTTGTTGACCCACATGCCGGCGCTGGTGCGCGAGCGCTCGTCGGCGAGTTCGTCGGCGACGAGGTACGCGCACGCCATCAGCGGCGAGACGAACACGCCGGAGGCCGTGGTGATCGCGGTCAGGACCCAGACGTTCGGGGCGAGAGCCGCGACCGCGACGCTGAGCCCGAGCGCGGCGGTCAGCAGCGGCAGCCGCGCGCGGCTGGAGATCCGCCAGCTGATCGCGCCGTAGGCCAGACCGCCGAGGATGCTGCCGGCGGACATCCCGGCGTCGGCCCAGGCGATCGCCGAGGGCTGATGATGCCGCACCGCGAACGCCACGATCGCCAGGCTCTGCGCGCCGAGGCCGATGCCCACGCCGGCGGCGGCGGACACCGGGTCGAGGATGTCGAGAATGCGGGACAGGCTGCGGGACATAGTGCGGCCCGAGCCCTTTCGGCGCTCGCCGTTCCCGCCTTCGGTGCTCCCGGCCGAGGCCTGAGCCGCGGCCCGCGCCGAAACGGTGCCGATGACCGGCGACGTCATCATCGCGACGGTCCCGACCGCGACCAGGACCGCGCTGAGCAGCACGCCGGTCGCCGGGTTCGCGACCAGGATCAGCAGGCCGACGAGCAGCGGACCGCTGATGCCGATGACCTCCTCGGCGACGGTGTCCAGGCTGAACGCGCGCTGCATCAGCGCCTGATCCTCGCCACACATCGTCCGCCACAGCGTGCGCATGGTCGGACCGAGCGGGGGAGCGGCGGACCCGGCGGCGACCGCCAGCAACTCCAGAAGCCAGAGCGGGGTTGCCGGGCGCCAGGTGGCCGCAGCCAGGCCGACCAGCGCCGTCGCGTAGGACAGAGCCAGGGGAAGCAGGACGCGGCGGATGCCGTGGCGGTCGATCAGCCGAGCACGCAACGGCGCCAGACCCGCCAGGGCCACCGCGAACACCGCGACCACCTCCCCGGCGCGGCTGACCGAGCCGTGACCGGTGGCGAGGGCGAGAGTCAAGGACAGGAAGACCGTGCCGTAGGACAGGCGCCCGATGAGAGCCGTGGCGAACGTGCGCGCGGCAGAGGGCAGGCGGAGTACCGCCATATACGAAGACAAGGGAGTAGTTCCTCACCGTGGGATCACTTGCGGGGACACCGAAGGACCGCGACACGGCCCATGGCCGCGGCGGTCACCGTGGGTCCTTACGCACGTGAGGTGACGAACATGGGGGTGATCGTAGCGGAGGCCCGGCGGGGATGAGAACTGGTTTCCGGGGACAGATAACGGGCCCATAGCGAACTCGTCAGACCCGGGCACCAAGATCTAGGATCTGGGCTCGCACACGCGCGAGTCGGTGGAACGGGAATGTCGGTGTCCAAGGACGCGAGCTTAGAGCTTTACCTCAACAGAGGTCTGTTGTTCGTGGGGTCCACCGGTGATCCACTGAACGACGACGAGCTGTTCGCGATACTGGGCGACCGCGAGCGGGCGGCGTCGTGGTCGGACAGCCATGTCGGGATCGTGAATCTGCCCGACGGGATCCTGACCGTCTCGGAGTTCGACAAGATCAACACGGTGCGGAGGAACGTCGGCACCTGGGGCGATCACCGGATCACGGTACGCGTGGACGATCGCGGCGAGGCGTCGCGGGTGATGGTGATCCGCGACTGTGGTGAGGCCGAAGCTCCGCTGACTTCCGTGCCGGGTCATGAGCTGCCCGCGGTGACGTGGCGGAGGGAGAGACCTTCTCATCTGGCACCGAACTCGACCTCATCCTGGCCACTCACGACCTGCCGCTGGTCCGGCTCGCCGCGGCGATCAAGCTCCTGCTCCTTCGCGATGATTTGGCGAGGCGCACAGTCGGAAAGGTCGTCGAATGGCTGCGGTGGATCCATCCGACGGCGCGCGGCATCCTGACGGAATTGGGAGGGACGGCATGAGTTCGGACTCGGTGGCCGGCGAAGAGATGCTTCGCGAGGAAGCGTCTGGCGAGCAAACGGCTGGCGAGGTGATGGCTGGCGGCGTCAACACGGTCCTGAGAATCGGCGACCGGGTCCACCGGCCAGCGGGGGAGTGGACTCCGACTGTGCACGCCCTGCTGGCGCACCTGGCGTCGAAGGGCTTCACCGCTGCGCCGCGTGCTCATGGCTTCGATGCCGAGGGTCGGGAGGTGGTCGATTTCGTGGTCGGTGATGTGCCGGGGTCCGAGGTCGTCGTCTCCGACGAAGCGCTTGCCGACATGGCTCTCCTGCTGCGTGGCCTGCATGATGCGAGCACTGACTTCGTGCCGCCGGCCGGTGCCTCGTGGTACTTCGAGCCTCGGGAGCCGGCCGAAGTGATCTGCCACGGGGATGTGGCGCCGTACAACACTGTCTTCCGTGACGGTCGTCCGGTGGCCCTGATCGACTTCGACACCGCGCATCCCGCGCCTCGTGTCTGGGACGTCGCCTATGCGGCTTACCGCTTCGTGCAGCTCGTCGACGAGGATGCGGAGGCGGAAGCGGTTGTCGGTGAGCAAGCGCGGCGCCTGGCGCTCTTCGCTGACGCCTACGGTCTCGGCGCGCGGGACCGGGCTGCGGTGGTCGGCATGGTGGTGGCGCGGCTCAGGCATCTGATCGGATTTATGCGGCGCCAAGCGGCTGCGGGGCATCCGGGGTTCGGCCGGCATGTCGCCGAGGGGCACGACGGCTACTACCTGCGGAACATCGCCTATGTCGAGCGGCATCGCGCTGCGTTCGACGCGGCGCTGGCGGGGCGGGATTCCTCAGGGAACTCATCGTGACGGTGGATCCGCTCGCGGATCGCCGGTGGATCCGGGATCCGGCGGTGCATGCCTGAGTCGGCGGCGTGGGGCGGAATAGCTGCCGACGGGTGTGAGGGGGCGGGTTAAGGGTGTGTCGTCTCGGTCGAGGACTGTGCGGGTTCGGTGTCAGTGCGGATCCGGTGCCAGTGCGGGTCCGGTGCGGCCGGACCCGGGGATCCCCGAACTGATCGGTCCGGCCTCAGGCCGCGCCGCGGTCCGTCGGGCGGTGCGGGGCGATCGCCTGGCCGTCGGGGAGGAGTTCGCCGGTGTCGTCGAACAGCACGATCCCGTTGCACAGCAGCGACCAGCCCTGCTCGGGGTGCGCGACCACGATCAGCGCCGCGTCGCGGTCGCTGGCGGCGGCGCCCGGACAGCAGGGATGGTGGTGGCACGCGTGCGCGGAGCCCGGTCGGGAGGCGGTCATCGTCGTCATGGTCGTTCTTCTTCGTTCTCGGGGCGGCCCTTCGGTGGGGTCGCCGTGGCGTGGTCTGATCCTGTGGTCTGAACCATTGCTCACTAGTGTCGCGCGTCACACGCCACTGCGCAGGGAAATCCGGTGAGGTGACTCGGGCATTCGGGGAATGTAGTGCTCTGGTGTGGCGCGCGAGCCCGGTCACGTAGTCACTACTGACTAGACGTGACCGGGCTGTCAGCGGTTCGTCGCGCTGAGCTCTGTTTGAGCTTTCCGGGTGTCGGTGTTTGCTCTTAGGGACGGCTTCCCTAAGAGGAATCTCGCAGTGATCGGGCGGGTACCCGCGGTCACTGGTCGGACAGGCGGCCCGCGAAGCCGGCGATCACCGCCGAGCCGATGTCGGCGGGGGTGTCGGCGTGCAGCGCCTGGCCGTTGGCGGCGCCGGTGATCTTCGACAGGGTGGTGAGGTCCACGCCGCTGCCCAGGGCCACGATCATGACCCGGACCGGGTGGTTCGGGTTCGCGGCCTTGAGCGCGTTCAGCTTGGTGATCAGCTGGTCGGCGCTCATCGAGTTCAGGCCGTCGTCCTTGCCGTCGGTGAAGACCACGATCGCGTTGGACTCGTTCGGCGCCCAGCCGGTCAGCACCGTCTGGTAGGCGTCCAGGATGGTGTCGTAGAGCCCGTTGCGGCTGCCCGGCTGGATGCTCAGCTGTCCCAGCGCCGCGTTCAGCGCCGCGCGCCGGCTGGGGAAGGCGCCCACCGGTGCCGACAGCGGGCCCATCGGGACCAGCTCCTTGTGCACGGTCCCGCCGCCGTCCGCGGTGTTCTTGGTGGTGAACGTCCACAGGCCCAGCTGCGAGCTGTCGCCGAACAGCGGCAGCCCGGTCAGGCACGCCGCGGCGGTGATCTGCAGCCGGCTCAGCGGGGTGTGGGTATTCGGGTCGACCTGCCCGTCCACGGTCAGGCCCATCGAGCCGGAGACGTCCATGACCACCAGGCCGCGGGTCTGCTCGCTGGTCACCTTCCACACCGACAGCGCCGAGCCGGCGGCGGTGTGGGTGGTGTCCGCCGGAGCCAGCGCCGGTACCGCCGGGTTGACGCCGTTCGCGGAGGTGAGGATTCCTGCGGCGGCGCCCTTGGGATCGCGGAAGCCGGCCTTCTGCAGGGTGTTGACGGCCGCAGGGCTGTGCAACAGCGTCTGGAAGTCCGCTGCGGCCTTGGCGTGCGCGGCGTCCAGGGTGGAGCTGATGGTGTACGGGTAGTCCATCATCATCGTGCCCATATCCGAGGGATACAGCGCGACGAGCGGCGTGGCGGGACTGGCCGTGTTGTACGCCGCGATCTTCTGCTCGGTGGACGGGAACGCCGCTATACCGCCGGCTCCGGCCGCGGTGGCACCCTGCGTCGGCAGCCCGGTGAGCAGGGCGCTCATCGAGCTGGAGACCGAGGTGCTCATGACCCGGTAGACCAGCGTGAGGTTCTGCAGCGCCTGGCTCTGCTTGGCCTTGTCGGTCCCGGCCGGGCCGAGCACGGCCGCGCGCAGCATGGTGATCGCCGCGAGTCCGGGCCCTGAGGTGGTCGGGTCCGGAACGGCGGTCTGCAGCTTGGTGGTCTTGAAGTTGGCCAGCAGGTCCGCCCAGCCGAAGGGCTTGGCCGGCCAGCCGGCGGCTGCGGCCACCGGCTTGGGCATCCCGATCACCAGCGGGCTGGTCGCCACCGGCGCGGGGTTGGCGGCCAGCGACTTCACGCCACCGGTGTGCGCGATGTCGATCCACATGCTGCTGTCCGGGATCCACACGTCCGGAGCGCTGGTGACGTCCCCGCCCTTGGCGCTGCCGGCCAGGAACGCCTCGACCGCCGAGGCCTCGGCGCTGCTGACGTTGACGTGCACGCACGGGTCCGCCATGCCGTCGGCGACCGCCTTGACCGCGGTGTAGACGTCGGGGTTGGCGTCGACGTTCAGCGTGGTGGGCGCCGCGCACGAGCCGTTGGCCGCCGAGGACGTGCCGCTGTTGCCCGCGGTCGCCGTGGTGTCGTGTTTTTTCGTGTAATACACGTAGCCGCCGCCGGCGGCGAGCACGAGGACCGCGCCGATCGCGACCAACCCGGTCGGGAACGACGATCCGCCGGAGCCGCCGCCGCGGCCGCGGGGGGTGTTGCCGGGGCCCTCATAGGACCGATGCCTGCCTGCCACGGGGGGTCACGATCCCTTTCGTTGCTGAATGTCCGACAGTAATGTGAGGTGCGAAGACGGCGTGAGTAAGCGTCCCGCGCGACCGCGGGCGACAGATGGCAAGGGGGCGCGCCTGTGGGCGAGCGTGTGGTCGCGACCGAGTTCACCGGGGCGGATCGGACGCGGTTCAGGGAACGGCTGCGCGCAGGGTTCGAAGTCTTCCGCCGCATGCTCGCCGAGGACCGCTTCGAGCGCGGCCGCACCCTGATGGGCGTGGAGCTCGAGCTGGACCTGGTCGATCCGTTCGGCCGCCCGGTGATGGTGAACCAGGACGTGCTCTCCCGCATCGCCAGCCGCGATTTCCAGACCGAGCTGGGGCAGTTCAACCTGGAGGTGAACATCGCCCCGCACAAGCTGGTCGGCACGGTGTTCTCCGAGCTCGCCGAGGAGCTGCGGACCTCGATGGCCTACGCCGACCGGCAGGCGCGCGCCGCCGGCGCCAGGATCCTGATGATCGGCATCCTGCCGACCCTGGACGAGGCGCACATGGTGGTCGAGAACTTCTCCGCCGAGGACCGCTACTTCCTGCTGAACGACGAGATCGCGCAGGTCCGGGGCGAGGACTTCCTGGTGGAGATCGACGGCGTGGAGCGGCTGCGGACCACGTTCGCCTCGATCATGCCCGAGGCCTGCAACACCTCGGTGCAGTTCCACCTGCAGGTCTCCCCGGAGACCTTCGCGCCGGCCTGGAACGCCGCGCAGGCCCTGGCCGGGGTGCAGGTGGCGCTGGGGGCGAACTCGCCGTTCCTGTTCGGCCGGGAGCTGTGGGCCGAGACCCGGATCCCGCTGTTCGAGCAGGCCACCGACTTCCGCGTGGAGGAGCTGGCGGCGCAGGGCGTGCGGCCGCGGGTCTGGTTCGGGGAGCGGTGGATCTCCTCGCCGCTGGACTTGTTCGAGGAGAACCTGAGGTATTTCACGGCACTGCTGCCGGTGTCCTCCGACGAGGATCCGGAGAAGGTCCTGGCCGAGGGCGGGATTCCGCACCTGCCGGAGCTGCGCCTGCACAACGGGACCGTCTACCGCTGGAACCGGCCCGTCTACGACGTCGCCCGCGGCAAGCCGCACCTGCGCGTGGAGAACCGGGTGCTGCCGGCCGGGCCGACGGTCGTCGACGTGCTGGCCAACGCCGCGTTCTTCTACGGCTGCGTGAAGGCGCTGATGGAGGATCCCGATCCGGTCTGGGCCCACCTGAGCTTCGAGGACGCCGCCCGCAATCTGCACAACGCGGCGCGCCACGGTCTGGCCGCGCAGCTGGAGTGGCGCCGGGACGAGCACGAGGGCTCGCTCCCGGTGCGCGAGCTGGTGCTGACCGAGCTGTTGCCGGCGGCGCGGCGCGGACTGGACGCCCTGGGCATCGATCCGCGCGACCGCGACGAGTTCCTGGGGATCATCGAGGGCCGGTGCGAGACCGGGCGCAACGGGTCCACATGGCTGTCCGGCCGGTTCCACCGACTGGTCGGCGAGGAAGGCCTGGACCGCGCCGCCGCGCTCGAGCGGCTGACGATCGAGTACGCGGACCTGATGATCACCGGCGCCCCGGCGCACACCTGGAAGGTGGGCTGAGCCCGCACCCCTGGTGGTCCACCGTCCGATCATCGCGCCGTTCCTGTCATCGTTTGCCGTGGTCAAGGGGTGTGCGTGACGTATATGTCCCGCTGCTGCGGAACAGTAGTTCTGTCGTGAACCTGTGGACAAGAGAGCACCAGGGTTTACCCGGTGTCCACACCCACTTTGTTACCCGAAGGTAACTCACCGCTCGGAGACGGTGACGCCCGGTCGATCGATCGCGCGCTTCAGCTACTTCTGGGGTTCGGCTGCGATGATGCGGTACGTCAGAGCCGGACGGGAAGCGGCGTTCGGGAAGTGGTCTGGTCGGTGCGGGCCGACGGCGAGGGTGAGGAGCCGGCGTGGCGGTGGTGGACGAGGGCGTGGCGCCCGCGGGGGGCGGACCGGTTCCGGAGGCGCGGTGGCGGACGCTGCTGCGGTTCGAGGTCCTGGTGGTGCTGGCGCTGTCGTTCGGCCAGTCCGCGGTCTACTCGCTCGTGTCGATCATCGCCAAGCTGACCGCGAAGCAGGCGCTGAACCAGCAGTCCGCCGGGCTGAACGCCTCGGAGTCCTCGCGGCCGTGGCTGGACTTCACCTACCAGGTGCTCGACCTCGGGTTCAGCCTGGTGATCGTGGCGCTGGTGGCGTATCTGCTGATGCGGGAGAACGCCTCGCTGCGCACGATCGGGTTCGACCTCGCCGGCGGCTGGCGGGACTGGGCCCGGGGCGCGGTGGTGGCAGCCGGGATCGGCGGGGCGGGGCTGGCGCTGTATGTGAGCGCGCACGCCTTGAACCTCAACGCGACGGTGATCCCGACCACGCTGCCGGACGTGTGGTGGCGCGTGCCGATCCTGGTGCTCGACGCCTTCCGGAACGGCGTGACCGAGGAGGTCGTGGTTCTGGGGTATCTGCTGCGGCGCTTCGAGCAGCTGGGGTTCTCGCGGACCAAGTCGGAGGTCATGTCCTCGGTCGTGCGCGGGTCGTACCACCTCTACCAGGGCTTCGGCGGGTTCGTCGGGAACCTGGTCATGGGCCTGATCTTCTGCCGGGCCTACCGGCGCTGGGGGCGGGTCATGCCGCTGGTGATCGCGCACGGGCTGATCGACACCGTGACGTTCGTCGGGTGGCTGTACTGGGCTCACTACCTCGGCATCCCGGGGGCTCCGAAGTAGCGGCGGATCCGGTAATCTGACGGGCCGTCAGAGGAGCCAGATCAAGGAGGCCGCGGTGGCGGATGTGGCGGATGAGAAGGCGTTGGGTCTGGCGTCGGTGTTCCCGACGGCACGGATGGCCGACGGTGTGACGTTCCTGGCCGCTGTCCTGGGCATCGAGCCGACCTTCGTGGACGGCGAGCGCTGGGCGCAGTTCGACCTCGGCGGCGCGCGGCTGGCGCTGGCCTCCGGCGCGGAGTCCTCGGGCGCGGCGCGGGTGATGGTGAAGGTCGCGGACGCCGCGGGGGTCGCCGAGCGGCTGGCGCGGAGCGGCTACGACGTCGCCGGCCCGGTCGCCGGTCCGCATGAGGTGCGGTTCTCGGTGACCGGGCCGGATGGGTGGTCGGTGGTCGTGTACGAACCTCTGTGAGGCTCGCCGGTCTTGCCGCTGGTGCGTCGAGCTCTAAGCCGCCGGGATGGCTGGCGCTTGTACTACCGGGGCCACCGGGGCGGTCTCGATCGCGGTGTCGAGCGGGAGCGGTTCGACCAGGTGCGGCTCGACCGTCGTGACGGCCGCGGCCGGCTCCAGGGCCGGCTCCAGCGCCGCGGTGGTGGCGCGGTCCAGGTAGCGCAGCAGGCGGGCCTCCAGGTTCGCCTTGGCCGCCGGCCACTCGGCGCGGACGATGGAGAACAGGGCGCTGTCGCGCACGCCTCCGTCGGCGGCCGGGAAGTGGGCCCGCTTGATGCCCTCGAACTGCGCGCCCAGGGCGCTGATCGCGGCGCGGCTGCGGGTGTTGCGCACGTCGGTCTTGAGGCTGACGCGGTGCACGTCCCAGGTCTCGAAGGCGTACGTGAGCATCATCAGCTTGGCCTCGGTGTTGATCCCGGTGCGCTGGGCCGAGGGGTGCAGCCAGGTCGAGCCGATCTCGGCGGCGTCGGGGCGGCCGTCGGCGTTGACGTGGCCGTGCCGGGGCGGCCAGACCCCGGCCCGCCAGTATTCGAGTTCGCGCAGGCGGGAGGTGCCCACGATGCGTTCCTCGCCGGTCAGCGGATCGATCGCGATGGTGGTGAACGGGACGGCGACACCGGCGGCGAAGTCCGAGGACGCCAGGGCCACGTACCGGACGACTGCGTCGTGGTCGCGCGGCACGTAGGTGAAGTCGAAAGTGGACCGGTCGGCGGTGGCCGCGGACAGCAGGCCGTCGATGTGGTCCGGTCGCATGAGCTCCAGGCGGCACAGGTTGCCGTGGAGCGTGACGGGGGAACGCATGCGCATATCATCCACGACCTGACGGTCTTCGGCGCGCGACACTCCAGGTTGGCACTCGTGCGGGGTAACGGTGCAGGTCAGAGCGCTGGTTCGGGGGTCGGTCGCGGAGGAATTCCGGGCTCGGCGCGGCTTGGAAGCACACCGTGTCGCGCGGCGCGTCGGCGGGGGTCTGTCGCGCCGGTTTCCGGCGGGCGTCGGGCCGGTGCTCGGCCGGTGTCCGGCTGGTGTTCGGCCGGTGTCCGCCGGTGTGAGTCGGGGGTGATCGCGGCGCCCGATACAGTGCCGCGCGGGTCCTGCTCGGCGTTCGGGCGGGGTCGGGGCGGGTCTCGTGCGGGTCTCGTGCGGGGCTCGCGGAGGGCGCGCGCGGGCCGCTGTCCGGATCCGGTCCGGTGTGGTGACTGGCGTGCGGCGGGGGTCGTGCCGGATACTCCCGTTGTCGTCCGGTTGTCGGCCGGTGTGATTTTCTTTGGTGGTTCCTCGGCGGACGGTCGCCGGGTGGGGATAGTGGCTCGAATTTTGGGAGAGGCTAGCGTGGCCGAGGTAGAGCAGCAGATCGGCGGCGGGGCGAATGAGGCCGACGGGCTCCAGGTCGGCGGCGCCGATGCGGTGACGGAACTGGAGACCCAGGCGCCGGCGGCGGCGTTCGACGCCGACCCGGTGGTGGCCGCGGGCTTCGTGGCCTTCGAGGCCGGGAACCTGGAGGCCGCCGAGGCGGTGTTCGGGCCGGCGGCGCAAAGCGGCGGCCGCGCCGCGATGTTCGGGCTGGGCCTGGTGTATCAGGCCCGTGACGACTTCGACCAGGCGGTCCGCTGGTACGCCGCGGCCGCCGAACTCGGCGAGGCCGAGGCGGCGAACAACCTGGGCACCCTGCTCGCGGTGCGCGGCGAGAACGACGCCGCGGTGGCCTGGCTCAGCCAGGCGGTGGCGCTCGGCTCCTCCGAGGCCGCGGTCAACCTGGGCCGCATGAACCACTGGGACAACCCGGCCGAGGCCGAGTTCTGGTACCGCCGCGGCGCCGAGGCCGAGGTCGGCTCGGCGATGGCGAACATCGGCGTCCTGGCCCAGCGCCGCGGCGACCTGGCCCAGGCCGCCGAGTGGTACCGCAAGGCGGTCCAGGCCGGCGAGGTCCGCGCGGTGAACAACCTCGGCAACGTCCTGCTGATGCAGGGCGAGGTCGAGGAGGCGATGGACTGCTTCAAGCGCGGTGCCGAGGACGGCGACGGCCACGCGCAGGTGAACTTCGCCCTGCTGTCCCTGGCTCGCGGCGAGGTCGAGGAGGCCCTTTCAGCCGCCGAACGCGGCCGCCGATCCGACGCCCCGGGCGCCGAGGTCGTCTACGGCCAGGTCCTGCTCGCCACAGGCGACCAGCAGGGCGCCGCCGAAGCCTTCCAGCGCGCGATGAACGCCGGCGACCCCTCCGGCGCCTACGCCCTCGGCGTGGTCGCCGCCCAGACCGGCGCCCTGATCGACGCCGAGCGCCTCTTCCTCGCCGCGGCCAACGCCGGCCACGTCCCCGCGATGTGGAACTCGGCCGTCCTGCTGCAGCAGAGCGGCAAGACCGAGGCGGCACTGCCGTGGTTCGAGGCGGCGGCCGCCGCCGGACACCCGGAGGCCCAGGCGGTGCTGTCGGGCGCCATCTCGGTGCAGCCGGGCGGGGACGCCGGAGGCGTCGCCACGGCTTGAGACGGCGTGATGGTTTGAGGTAACTGAGGCTGCGGCCGGGACTTCAGAACTGAAGCCGAGGCTGAGACAAGGTGAGGGCCGGTGCGCGCGATGGTTGCGTGTACCGGCCCTGGTTTTCTGCCGGCGCAGCCCGGGCGCGCGCCATCGATCAGCGCTGAGTACTGACCAGCGCTGACTACTGATCAGCGCCGACCACCGACCAGCCGCGACCCTAAGCCGCCGCCTTCCCCTCCTTGACGTCCGAGGCGTACACCGGCCGGTACTCCTGCCCCGACAGCTTCTGGATCTGCTCGATCACCTCGTCGGTGATCGCGCGGCGGACCAGGGCGGGCTTGGCCAGGGCCTTGGCCTCGGCCAGGTCCAGGGGGGCGCCGATGCGGATGGTGACGCGGCTCAGGCGGGGGAACTTCTTGCCGGGGGGTTGGACGCGGTCGGTGCCGACGATGCCGATGGGGATGATCGGGGCTCCGGAGCGCAGGGCGATCTCGGCGATGCCGGTGCGGCCTCGGTAGAGCTTGCCGTCGGGGGAGCGGGTGCCCTCCGGGTAGATGCCGAACAGGCCGCCGGCCTGGAGGACCGCCACGGCGCCCTCGAGGGCGGCGGTGGTGGCGTTGCGGGTACCGGAGCGGTCGATGGGGACGGCGCCGGCGAAGCGGGCGTAGAAGTACTTGTTCCACATGCCCTTCAGGCCGCGGGTGTTGAAGTACTCCACTTTGGCGATGAAGGTGACGTGGCGGGGGACCACCACCGGGATGAAGAAGGAGTCTGAGAAGGACAGGTGGTTGGCGGCCAGGATCGCGGCGCCGCTGGCGGGGATGTTCTCCAGGCCCTCGACCCTCGGGCGGTAGACGACCTTCACGAGGGGCTCGACGAAGAACTTCGCCGCCTGGTACACGGACATCTGCGCGCTGACCTCATTCTTCATCGGGCGGCGGGTCGGTGGGGACGCTGTCGAGACTAGCGGATCGCCGCCAGGCGGTCGGTGTCGGCCGCGAGCGGGCCGGCACCGGGTGGTTCGGGGCATATGTCAGGTCGTGTACAAGGACGGATGCGGGGTGCGCACGGGGACGTACACGACCTGCGCGTGTCAGGGTGCCGGGTTGACCCGCAGCAGTCCCTCCTGCACGACAGTTGCCACCAGCGTCCCCTCTCGTGTGAACAGCCGCCCCGTGGCCAGCCCGCGGGCGCCCGAGGCCGACGGGGAAGCCTGGTCGTACAGCAGCCACTGGTCGGCGCGCGCCGGGCGGTGGAACCAGATCGCGTGGTCCAGCGAGGCGATCTGCACCTCCTTGTGCGGCAGCAGCTTGTGCCGGATCAGCGTCGTGGACAGCAGCGTCAGGTCCGAGACGTACGCCAGCACCGCGGTGTGCAGGTGCGGGTCGTCGGGCAGTGGCGCGGAGGTGCGCAGCCACACCTGCCGCCGCTCCGGCCCGGTGTCCGGGACCCGGCGGATGTCGAAGGCGGTCCAGCGCCGGTAGAGGATGTTCCACAGCGCGTCCTCCCCGTCGTCGGCCGGGCTCGGCGGGATCGCCGGCAGCGACTCGGGGTCGGGGGCGTCCGGGCGCGGGTCGGCGTGGTCCAGGCCCGGTTCGGGGATCTGGTAGGACGCCGACATGACGAAGATGTTCCGGCCGTGCTGGCGCGCCACCACCCGCCGCGTGGAGAACGACCGCCCGGTGCGCGAGCGGTCGACCTCGTACACGATCGGCGCCGCGGGGTCCCCGGGCAGCAGGAAGTAGCCGTGCAGGGAGTGCACGTTCCGGTCCGGCTCGACCGTGGCGGTGGCGGCGGACAGCGCCTGTCCCAGGACCTGTCCGCCGAAGACGCGCTGCACGTCGGTGTCCGGTGAGGCGCCCCGGAACAGGTCGTCCTCGATCCGCTCCAGTTCGAGCAGGTCCATGAGGGACTCGAAGGTGGCCAAGGGGCGACTCCCGGGGGCGGATTTCTTCTCACCGGACGGTGGCGTGCGGATCGATTTTAGGCGCCGCGCGGCGTCCTCGTCGGGAGGGCTACTCGGTGAGGTCGGTCACGGGCGGCCCGAACGCCGGCAGCAGGTCCACGATCGGCTCCGGGTCCCCGCTCCAGCCGGCGGCGAGCATCTGCGCCCGCGAGCGCCGGCCGATCAGCAGCCGGGAGAGTTCGAAGTCGGAGGTGCTCAGCGCGGCGACCGGCGCCGCGTCCGGCGCACCGAGCCGCCAGCCGCCCGAACCGGTCGCGAACTCGATCGGCGGGTTCCCGGCCTCGGCCCACGGCCCGCTCCTGATCTTGATCGTCAGCGCGGTGGCGAACGCCGCCTGCGGCGTGTGCCGCTCCTCGGTCCGGCCGAGCGCGCCGCGGATGTCGTGCCCGTGGTGGAAGGCGTCGAGCACGGCGGACACCGAGCGCCGCCGGGCCGGGTCGTCCAGGGCGGCCTCCACGCCCGGACCGTTGGCCTCCCACTCCTCGCAGATCTCGGCCAGGCTGTGCCCGCGCCGCGTGGAGAGGTGCCCGGCGGTCCAGCCGGGGTCGTGCGGATTGCCGGGGACGCCGGCGAGGATGTCGGCGCTGATCCCGGTGATGTGCGCATACGTGTCCTGCACACTCCAGCCGGGCAGCGCGGGCACCTCGGCGGCGGCCTGGTCGGGCGACATGTGCGCGGCCATGTCAACAAGCTGGCTGCGGATGACGCGGTAGTGCTCTCCGGCGGTGGTGTCCGGGGAAGCCGGCCGGCCATTGGGTAGGGTTGAGGGTTGCACGGATCAATCAATACCCGACAATGATGTTGTGGGATGGGAGTGAATGCGAGTGTCGTCCCCATATGACACTTCCGAGCAGGTGCCGTCGTTCGACGTGGCCTCCTCCGAATTCAAGGCCGGGGAGCGCCTGGCACCGGAGCACGGCTCGGCGATCTTCGAGGTCCCCGGCGGCCGCGAGATCTCTCCGCAGCTCTCCTGGGGTCCGGTTCCCGAGGGCACCAAGAGCATCTCGGTGACGATGTTCGACCCCGACGCCCCGATCCCCTCAGGGTTCTGGCACTGGGGTCTGGCCGACCTGCCGGCCGACACCGCCGAGCTGCCCGCGGGCGCCGGCGCCGGCGACGACTCGCTGCCGGGCGGAGCGTTCCACGTCCCCAACGAGCTCGGCATGCACCAGTACGTCGGCTTCGGGCCGCCGCCCGGCACCGGCCGCCACCGCTACTACTTCGCGGTGCACGCCCTGGACGTGGACTCGGTGCGCGACCTCGGCGTCACCCCGGAGACCACCCCGGCGGTGCTGCACTTCATGATGCGCGGCCACGAGTTGGCCCGCGGCGTGCTGCAGGGCTGGGCCAGCGCGGACGAGTAGGCGCGGGAGACAGGCGTACAGGCGCTGGCGCATAGGCGCGCCGGCGCCAGTGCCAGCACCGGAGAACGGCGGCGGCCGGTCGGGCACAGTGTCCCGGCCGGCCGCGCGTGTTCTGCAGGTGTTTTGTGGGACCGCTGCGGGACCGCTACAGCAACCTCAGCAGGCTGCGCCCCACGACGCCGAAGCGGCGTTGTACCAGATCGACTGCCCGTATCCGGGTCGACCGGCGCCCTTGTTGAAGGTCAGGCCGGGAGACGTCGCCTGCCCGTAGGCGTAGCCGGGCGGAAGGCAGAAGTAGGCGCCGGAGTAGTTCGGGCTGTAGAACAGGTGGATCCAGTCACAGCCGGCGCACTTGTAGCCGTAGTTGGCGATCAGGTAGTCCGTGTTCCGGCAGTTGCCGAAGGTGGGCGCGTTGCCCGCCCACTGGCAGCGGCTCCCGTTATTGCCGTTCCAGGCGTAGAAGTTGCCGTCGGCGCAGGCGTACGCCGAACCGCCGCAGGGGTTGCCGGCCGCCGGTGCCGCCGGCACAGCCGCCGCCACTGTCGCTGTGACGGCGGTCTTCGCCGCGGCCCGCGTCGTCGACGCGGACGCCGCGGGCACGACGCCCAGCAGTGCGATGAGCGCAACCGCCAGGCCGATCAGTCGTTTCTTCATCTTTGTCACCATCTCCCGCCCCGTCGGGCATTGCTGTGTCAAAGCAGAGCCCTACCCTTGCGATGGTTCGAGACACCCCTGATATCGGTTGAAGTACGGTATATGACGTATAGCCGTCAACTCACTGCGTTACCGGCGCGCGGCGGGTCCCGGGGCGCTCGTCGGAGGTGCGGACAGCGTGCGGAACGTGATGCCCGCCCGGCTCAACCGCGCGATGAGCGCGTCTCCCATCGCCGTGGCGGTGGTGAGCTGCCCCGCGGTCGGCGGCAGATCGTCGAAGGCCAGGCACAGCGCCGACTCGGCGAGCATCTTCGCCGTCTCGCCGTAGCCGGGATCGCCGCCGGAGACCTCGGTGACCAGGGTGCGCCCGCCGGCCTCGGCCTTGAGCCGCAGCGTGAACCAGCTGCCGGCGCGGCGCCGCTCGTCAGGGCCCTGACCGGGCTTGACCACCTTGCCCACGGCCGCTCGCAGCGGCTTGACCTGCGCCGAGATCGCCAGTCCGGAGACGAGCGCCAGCGCCCCGAGCGCGATCGGCAGGCGGCGCACCGCGGCGAAGTGCCCGTAGCGGAAGTCGGGCCCGTACTCCGGCAGCGCGGCGGCGCTGCGCAGCGCCACCTGGTTGTCGATCACCGGCAGCGGCGCGATCCAGGCGTGCGCGGTCTTGTCGTGCCGGGGCGGTCCGGCCAGCACCCCGAAGCGGCGTCCCGGCTGCTTCGGCTCGGCGGCGCGCCGGGCCTTGGAGGTGCGCGCCATCGCCTTGGGCCGGGACATCGCGAGCATCGCCGAGGCCAGCGTCCCGCCGGAGAACGCGCCCCGCACCCGGATGAACCCCGACACCCGCACCGGTCCGGTCTGCGGTCCGAGTTCGCGCATCGTGTACAGCACGCCGAGGTCGGTCGGGATGCTGTCGAACCCGCAGCAGTGGACCAGCCGCGCGCCGGTCTCCACGGCGCGCGCGTGGTACTTCAGATACATGGTGTCGACGAACTCTGGCTCGCCGGTCAGGTCCACGTAGTCGCATCCTGCTTCGGCGCACGCCGCGACCAGCGCCTCGCCGTGGTGCAGGTAGGGTCCGACCGTGCTGATCACGACGCGGGTCTGCCCGGCCAGCTCGCGCAGCGACACCGGGTCGCCGGCGTCGGCGATCACCAGCGGCAGGTCCTTGAGCTCCGGACGGCGCGCGGCCAGCCGGTCGCGCACCGCCTGCAGCTTCGCCGCCGAGCGACCGGCCAGCGCCCAGCGCACGGCCTCCGGGGCGTGCTCGGCGAGATAGTCGGCGACCAGGGATCCGGTGAAGCCGGTGGCGCCGAACAGCACCACGTCGTAGCTGGTCCGGGACGCGTCCTGGGAGGTGTCGGCCATCGCCGCCCGCCTTTCTTACTACCGGTCGGTAACCTTGTCGGTCCCACCTTAGGCCGCGCGCCTGCGCGCGACCAGCATCTGCCCGGTGACCAGCGCGCCCAGCGCCACGGCGAACCCGGCCGCCTGCGGCGCCGTCAGCGACTGGTGCAGCACCACGAACCCGGCGACCGTGGCCACCATCGGGTTCGCCAGGCTCAGCAGCGACAGCGACGTCGGAGCCAGCCGCTCGATGCCGCGGAACCACAGCGTGTAGGCGACGGCCGTGCCCACGACGCCGATGTAGGCGAACCCGGCGAGGTTCCTGGCGGTCAGCGTGTCCGGCAGCCCTTCGGACAGCAGCGTCATCGGCAGCAGCACCAGCCCGCCGAACACCAGCTGCCAGGTCGCCAGCACCATCGGCGTGGCGCCCTCCGGTCGTCCCCACTTGCGGCCCAGCACCACGGCCAGCGCCATCAGCGCCGTGGCGACCAGCATCGCCAGCACGCCGAGCGCGTCCAGGCGGGCCTTCGCCGTCAGCGTCATCAGCGCCACGCCGCCGGTACCGACCACCGCCGCGCCCAGCACGGCGCTGTGCGGCCGCTGGCGCAGGATCAGGATGCTGAACCCGGCGACCAGCAGCGGCTGCACCGAGCCCAGCGTGGAGGCGACGCCGCCGGGCAGCCGGTAGGCGGCGAAGAACAGCAGGGGGAAGAAGGCGCCGAAGTTCAGCGTGCCGAGCACGGCGGTCTTCCACCACCAGCTGCCCTTCGGCAGGCGGCGCACGAACGCCAGCAGGATCAGCCCGGCCGGCAGCGCGCGCATGGTCGCGGCGAGCATCGGGCGGTGGTCGGGGAGGAATTCGGAGGTGACGACGTAGGTGGTGCCCCAGCTCGCCGGGGCGAGGACGGACAGCAGCAGGTCGCGCGCGGTGCCAGTGCCCGCGCCGCTGCCGGTGCCGCCGGCGCGTGCCGGCGACGTGGCGGGTGCTGTGGTCGATACGGTGGTGGCGGTCATCGGAGTCTCCCCTGGTCTTCTGCGCCAACTTCTCTTAACATTAAGATAGTCAACGCTGAGAGAAGCTAGCACATTCCTTGGAACGGAGCGGTACAGCGTGGTTGACGCGGTCGACGAGATCATCGCGATGTGGGCCCGGGAGAAGCCGGATCTCGACGCCACGCCCATGGGCATCGTCGGGCGCATCAGCCGCCTGTCACGCCTGCTGGACAAGGAGCTGAAGGACTTCTTCGCCGGACACGGCTTGGAGTTCTGGGAGTTCGACGTCCTGGCGACCCTGCGCCGCTCCGGGGCGCCGTACGAGCTGTCCGCCGGCGCGTTGTTGAAGACCGCGATGGTCACCTCCGGCGCCATCACCAACCGCGTGGATCGTATGGAGACCAAGGGGTTGGTGCTGCGCGTGCGCGACCCCGACGATCGTCGCGGCGTGCGCATCCGACTGACTCCGGACGGTCTGGCGCTGATCGATAAGCTGATGCCCCTGCACGTCGCCAACGAGCAGCGGCTGTTGGCCGAACTCGGCGAGGGTGACCAGGACACTCTCGCTGACCTGCTGCGCACCTTGGCGGCGAGCCTGGGGGATACCTCCCTGGGATAAGCCCGTAACCCTTTTGCGATAATGGGGTATGAGCACCTGGCAAGAGCGATTCGCTGCCGGCATCGACCAGCAGGTCGAGAACGCCGAGAAGGCCGGAGCCTTCGAGGACAACCCCTTGGTGGGCAAGCCGTTGCCCGGCGACGGCCAGCCCTATCGCGAAGACTGGTGGATCACGCAGAAGGTCGCCGCGGAACGCGTCGGGGTGCACGCGCTGCCGTTGCCGCTGGCTTTGCGGCGGGAGGCGCAGGACCTGCGCAAAGGACTGATCGAGGATCGGCTCGCTGTTTCCGAGACTGCTTTGCGGACCGCGATCGCGGATTACGACGTGCGCTCCGATGTCGCTCGGCGGACGCCGCAACCCGGACCGTCGGTGGTGATCCCGCGCGTCGACACCGAAGAGGCCGTCGCCGTGTGGCGGCAGGCGCGCGAAAGCAAGTAGCGGCAACGGATCAACAGTGACAATGAAGTCGTGAGCAATCCCCTGAGCCCCGAGGCTGAGCCCACTGATCCCGCCGGGCGTTCCGGGTCTGCCAAGCCCTCCGAGCCTTCCGGGCCCTCCGAGCCGGGTTCGGCTGTCGTCGTCTCCGTCATCCCCGGCGCTCTGGCAGCGCTCGGTCACGGCGGCGCCGGTCCTCGGGCTGAGCAGGTCGCGGCGCTGTTCCTGCTCACCTACAAGTCCACGACCGCGTCGGCGTACGCGGTCGATCTGAAGCAGTGGTTCGCCTGGTGCGCGCTGTTCGACGTCGATCCCTTCGACGCGGTGCGGGCTCATGTGGACACCTGGGCCGTGCATCTGGCCGACGAAGGACGGGCCCGCCCCGCCACGCTCGCTCGCAAGATCAGTGCCGTGCGGAACTTCTACGCCTACGCCGTCGACTCCGGCTACACGTCCAGCAGCCCGGTCCCGATCAAGGACAAGGCGCTGCACCTGCCGCGTGTCTCGCGCAAGTCGCAGACGCTCGGGCCCGATCGCGAGGAGTCGGCGGCGATGCTGGAGGCGGCGGCGCAGCGCGGCGTGCGGGACGAGGCGGTGGTCGCTGTGCTGCTGTATCAGGGACTGCGCGTGTCGGAGTTGTGCGGGATCAACGTGGAAGACCTGTCCAGCCAGCGCGGGCACCGGGTCGTACGGCTGCGGCGCAAGGGCGGCGAGGAGCAGGACCAGGCGATCGCGCCGCCCGCCGCCGGCTGCCTGGACGCCTGGCTCGCTGAGCGTGCTCGGGACTCCGCTTTCGGCGCGGTTCCTGCCTCCGGGCCGGTGTTCGTCGGTCCCGAGGGCGCGCGCCTGACGCGGTATCAGGTCGAGTGGATCGTCGAGTCCTGCGCGCGGGCGGCCGGGGTCGAGAAGAAGATCAGTCCGCACTCGCTGCGGCACGCCTGCACCACGATGCTGCTGGACGCCGGGGTGCCGCTGCGCGACATCCAGGTCTACATGGGGCACGCGAATTCGGCCACTACGGAACGGTACGACCTTGGGCGCCAACACCTTGATAAATCGCCCGCCTACGCATTGTCCGGGGTGTTTGCGCGAGACTGAGCGGCGTGATCATGAGTGAGGACGTCGTGGCGAGGCTGCGCGCCGCCGGGTGTGTGTTCGCCGAGGACGAGGCGGAGCTGTTGGCGCAGGCCGTGAAGGAGGACGCCGAGCCGGCGCGGCGCCTGGAGGCGTTGGTGGCCCGGCGCTGCGCCGGCGAGCCGCTGGAGCACGTCGTCGGGTGGGCCGAGTTCTGCGGGCTGCGGATCGGGGTCGGGCCGGGCGTGTTCGTGCCCCGGCGGCGCTCGGAGTTCCTGGTCGAGTTGGCGCTCGACCTCGGGCGCGAGGCGCGCGTGGTGGTGGACCTGTGCTGCGGGTCGGCGCCGTTCGCCACGGTGCTGGCGGCACGGCTTTCCGGCGCGGAGGTGCACGCCGCGGACATCGACCCCGCGCAGCTCGCCTACGCGCGGGAGAATCTCGGCCGCCGTGGCTCGACGCACGAAGGCGACCTGTATGAGGCGCTGCCAGAGCGGCTGCGGGGGAAGGTGGATCTGCTGGTGGTGAACGCGCCTTACGTGCCGACCGACGCGTTGTCGACGCTGCCCGCCGAGGCGCGGGTCTTCGAGCCGGCGGCGAGTCTGGACGGCGGCGCCGACGGGCTCGCGGTGCACCGGCGGGTCGCGGACGGGGCGCCGCAGTGGCTGGCGCCGCGCGGGCATCTGCTGATCGAGACCAGCGAGGCGCAGGCCGAGGCGATGCTGGAGGCGTTCGGGGAGGCCGGGCTCAAGGCGTGGATAGCGCAGGACCAGGAGCTGGACGCGACGGTCGTCATCGGGCGGCAGGCGTGATCGCGCTGGTGACCGGGGCGAACCGGGGTCTGGGGCGGGAGACGGCGCGGCAGCTGGTCGCCGCCGGTCACCGTGTCCTGATCGGTGCTCGGCAGGAGGCTGCTGCCCGCGATACCGCCGCTGAGCTGGGGGAGCGTGCGTATCCGGTGCGGCTGGACGTCACCAGCACCGAGGACATCGCCGCTGCGGTCGAGGAGGTGCGCGAGCACTTCGGGCACTTGGACGTGCTGGTCAACAACGCCGCGATTCACTACGACACCTGGCAGCACGCGATCGGCGCCGATCTGATGGTGGTGCGGGAGGCCGCGGAGACGAACGTCTATGGGCCCTGGCAGCTGGTTCAGGCGATGCTGCCTTTGTTGCGGGCCGGGAGTCATCAGCGGATCGTGAACGTCTCGAGCGGCGCGGGGTCGCTGACCGAGATGACCAGTGGCTCCACTCCCGCATACAGCATCACCAAGGCCGCGCTCAACGCCCTGACCCGCATGCTCGCCGCCGATCTGCGCGGCGACGGGATCCTGGTCAACGCGGTGTGCCCGGGCTGGGTCGCCACCGATATGGGCGGTCCCGGCGGGCGGCCGGTGCGGGAGGGCGCTGCGGGGATCGTGTGGGCGGCGACGCTGCCGGACGGCGGGCCGAGCGGCGGGTTTTTCCGGGACCGGAAGGCGATCGACTGGTAGCGGCTGGTCGCGCGCTGGTAGCGCGCTGAACGCCGAACATGCCGAACGGGCCGCCCAGATCAAATGGGCGGCCCGTTCGGATGTCGAGGTGTGGTGCGGCTCGGCTCACGCGGCCTTGCGGCGGCGCTCCTTCTTGGCCAGGCGCGCGATGCGGGCGTCGGCGGCCTGCTTGTGGAGCTCGGCGAGACGGGCGTTGGCGGCGGCCAGTTCGTAGGTCGAGGCGAAGTTCATCGTTGACTCCTTGGATCCTTGTGATCGCGTCGGCTGTATGCCTTTAATTATAAGGGAGACGGCGCGTGGAGTCCAATCGATTGAAGGCAAAAATGGGTTGCGCACCTGCGAGTTATCGGTTTGGGGTGGCCGCGGTGCGACGTGCGGGGGAACGACGGTGAGAAACCGGGCAAAAGGTGGGGCTATTTCGCCTCAGCCAGCGCCTTCGCCTCTTCCTCTGCCGTGAAGCCGAACTTCAGCGGCGGCGTTCCGCGCTCCCGGTCCCAGGCCAGGACGTCGGCGACCGTCGTCTCGAACGGCGTCTGCGGCATCCCGGCCGCCACGGCGCGCGCCGGGTCCCGCTGCATGACGTTCCATTCGGCCGGGTCGCGGATCAGAGGGAAGAAGGTGCCCTGCGCGTCCTGCTCCGGCACCGGCACGATCTCCACCTCGGTGCCGGCGACGCGGGCGCAGATGTGGATCGTGTCGGCCAGGGTGATCGGCGTGCCCGGCCCGACGGCGTTGAAGGCACCGCCGCGGTCGTCCTCGATGAGGCGGACCATCAGGCGGGCGGCGTCGCGCGAGTCGATGAGCTGGACCGGCTGCTCGGGGCGCCCCGGCAGGGCAAGGCGGCCGCCGGCAGCGGCGCGGCGGACGTAGTAGGTGAGGCCGTTCTGCGGATCATGCGGGCCGGCGACCTTCCCCAGCCGCACGATGCTGGCACGCTCGCCGAACCGAGCCTGGATGTCGTCCTCGCACGCGACCTTCAGCGGACCATAGGTCTCCTCAAGGAGTTCCTCGGTATCGCGCACCGGCGCCCGGCGCGGAGTGTCCTCCGTCGAGCCGGCCGCGACCCCCCGGCGCGGATACACGGCATGGCTGGAGACGAAGACGTAGCGGCCGACGCGGTCGCCCAGGGCGTCCATGGCGTTGTTGACGTGCCGCGGCACATAGGCGGAGGAATCCACGACGGCGTCCCAAGCGCCGGTCGCCAAAGCGGCGTAGTCATCGCCGTCCCGATCACCGACCAGCCGCGCCACCTGCGGGAACAAGCCAGCGCCGGAGCGCCCGCGGCTGAAGATGGTCACATCATGGCCACGAGCGAGGGCATCCTCGACCACAGCCCGCCCCACGAACCCGGTACCGCCCAACATCAGAATGCGCATTCTGGCGAGCCTAGCGCCGGTGCCGCGGAACCCGATCAGATTTATGCGACGGTGTAAGCCGCTCAGGCATCCCGATACTCGTGATACCGCTCCCGCAGCCACGGCACCGGCTCCGCCTCGATCCGCTCCGCCTTGCCGGTGCCCCACGTCGGCGGCTCGGCTGCCCCGCTCAGCGCCCACGCCGCCTGGAGCGCCGCGCCGTCCGCGACGTACTGCCCGGCGCTCGGCACCAGTACCGGTCGCCCGAACACCGCCGGCGCCATTGTCCGCACCGCCTCCGACTGCGCCGCGCCGCCGACCAGCAGGATGCGCTCCACCGGGACGCCGATGGCGGTCAGTGCGTCGAGGCCGTCGGCCAGGCCGCAGAGCATGCCCTCGATGTACGCGCGTGCCAGGTGCGCGGGGGTTGAGTTCGTCAGGCGCAGGCCGTGCAGGGTGCCGGTGGCGTCGGGGCGGTTCGGCGTGCGCTCGCCTTCCAGGTAGGGGATCAGCGTCAGGCCGTCGGCGCCGGCTGGGGCGGACAGGGCCAGCCGTGACAGTTCGCCGAGGCTGACGCCGAGTAGTGCGGCTGCGGCGTCCAGGACGCGGGCCGCGTTCAGGGTGCAGACCAGCGGGAGGTGGCGGCCGGTGGCGTCGGCGAAGCCTGCGACGGCGCCGGTCGGATCGGCGGTGGGGGCGTCGGAGCAGGCGAAGACCGTGCCGGACGTGCCGATCGAGACCACCACGTCGCCCGGGCGCGCGCCCAGGCCCAGGGCCGCCGCCGCGTTGTCGCCGGCGCCCGCGCCGATCAGGAGCGGGTTCAGCTCCGCGGCGCCCAGGCGCATGCGCGGGGAGTCCGCCGGTGCGAAGCCGGCCGAGGGCTGCAGGATGCGCGCGTGTTCGGCCGGGCCGAGGACTGTCGGGAGCAGCGGCTGACGTCCGAACGCCAGCTGGAGCAGGTCCGGCCGGTAGGCGCCGGTCGCGGGGGAGTAGTAGCCGGTCCCGGAGGCGTCGCTGCGGTCTGTCGTCAGGGTGCTGATGTCGCGGCCGTCGGTCAGGCGCCAGGTCAGCCAGTCGTGCGGCAGGCAGACCGCTGCGGTGCTCTTGGCGCGCGCCGGTTCGTGCTCGGCGAGCCAGCGCAGTTTGGCGACGGTCAGCGAGGCGACCGGGACCGTGCCGACGGCGTCCGCCCAGGCCGCCTCGCCGGTCGGGACGTGATTTCCGGTCTCGCTGACTTCAGCGGCGAGCTCGGCGACCAGATCCGCCGCCGCCTGCGCCGAGCGCGTGTCGTTCCACAGCAGCGCCGGGCGCACCACGGCGCCCTCGTCGTCCAGGCAGACCATGCCGTGCTGCTGCCCGGCCACGGATATCGCGGCGACGTCCTCCAGCCCGCCGGCCTCGGCGACCGCCTGGCCGAGCGCCTCCCACCAGGCGGCGGGGTGCACTTCGGTGCCGTCGGGGTGCTGCGCCCTGCCCTGCCGTATCCGGTCGCCGGTGACGGCGTCGCGGATGACGACCTTGCACGACTGCGTCGAGGAATCGACACCGGCGACCAAGGCATTGCGGGTCATTTACAGGAACTCCCGGCGTGACACGGCGAATCATTCGACAGGTGAACTTAGCACCGGATGGCGCCCCGCTGCCGGGCCCGGAGGGCGGACCCGTCCCCGGACCAGGTATCAGTCCTCGATGATCATCGGATACTCTGATCCACGCGCGGCACGTCCACCGCGCCACTTGCCACCGGAAGGGTCGAAGATGACCGACGAGTCGATCAGCGAGGACGGCGGCGCGCTGTTGCCGGACTGGGAACCCCCGGAGATAGACCGCAGCAAGGCCCATCCCGCGCGGATCTACGACTACCTGCTCGGCGGCAAGGACAACTTCGACGTCGACCGCGAGGCCGCCGAGGTCGCCCTGGGCCTGATGCCCGAGCTGCGCGGCATGGCCCGGGTCAATCGCGCCTTCCTCGGCCGCGCCGTGCGCCACCTCGCCGAGGCCGGCATCACCCAGTTCCTCGACATCGGCACCGGCATTCCCGGACCGGGCAACACCGGCGAGATCGCCCGCCAGGTCCACCCCGACGCCCGCGTGGTCTACGTCGACTACGACCCGATCGTCTCCGCGCACTCCCGCGCCCTGCTCTCCGGCGCCGACCCGGCGCTGACCGCGATCGTGCAGGCCGACGTCCGCGAACCGAAGACCATCCTGGACAACGGCACCGTCCACGCGATCCTGGACTTCGACCGGCCGGTCGCGGTCCTGATGGTCGCGCTGCTGCACTTCGTCTCCGACGCCGAGGACGCCCACGCCATCGCCGCGACGTTCGTCGATGCCCTGGCGCCCGGCAGTGCCCTGGTCGTCTCGCACGCCTCCGAGGGCCACGAGCCCGGCAAGTTCGGCGCCGCCCGCTCGGGCTGGAACAACGCCACCTCCCAGCTGGTGCTGCGCGACCGCGAGGAGATCGAGCGGTTCTTCACCGGCACCGAGCTGCTCGAGCCCGGCGTCGTGATCATCCCCGGCTGGCGCCCGGACCACGACCTCACCGACGAGGAACGGTCGCTGGACTACGGACACGCGGCGGTCGGGATCAAGAGGTAGTCGGCCGCCGGCACGAAAGGCGAACACTTCTTCGCGAACGGGGGTTCGCACAGAGGCGTTCGCCTTTTATCGTGCCGTGCATGCCCGCCGAACGCACCGACCCCGAACGCACCGACCCCCTGGCGCCGCACCCCGAGCGCGACGCCGTCCTGGACACCGCCGCGCTGCGCGTCCTGGCGCACCCGATGCGGCTTAGCTTCCTGCACTACCTGCGCGACCACGGTCCCGCGACCGGCCGCCGCCTCGCCGCGCACTTCGGCCTCGACTCCGGCGCGGTCAGCTATCACCTGCGCAAACTCGCGACCGGCGGCCTGATCGAGGAGGACGTCGGGCGCGGCACGCGGCGCGACCGCTGGTGGCGCGTCACCCGCCAGGCGCTGTATCACGACCCTGCCACGCGCGAGGGCGACGACAGCCGCGCCTACCTGCACTCGACCCTCCTCGCCTACAGCGACGCCCTGCGCCGCTACACCGCCGACGTCCCGCACCTGAGCCAGGCATGGCTGAACGTCACCATGACCAGCGAACGCTCCCTGCGCCTGACGCCGGACCAGCTCACCGACCTCAAGCGGGACCTCGTCGCCGTCATCGACCGCTACCGCGACCTGCCGGAACAGCCGGACCTGCCCGACCTGCCCGAACAGCCCGCCGCGCAGCCGGTGTCCGTCCACATCCACGCCCTGCCGCCGCCGGAACGCTGATGAACGGCAGCGTCCTGCGCTGGGTCTGCGCATATACGTGCTCGGTCAGCGGCGACTCCGTCTACTTCGTCACCCTGTCGTGGGCCGCCTCGCGCTCGCTCGGGCCGGTGGCGGCAGGCGTCGTGCTCGCCGTGGGAGCGGTTCCGAGGGCGCTGCTGATGCTCGGCGGCGGGGTGGTCGCCGACCGGTTCGGGCCGTGGCGCGTGCTGATCGGCAGCGACCTGGTCCGGTGCGTCCTGGTGGTGGGCGCGGCGCTCGCGGTCGCTGACCGGGTCCAGCTGGGCGTGCTGGTGGCGCTCGCCGTCGGCTTCGGCACGGTCGACGCGCTGTTCATGCCGGCGGTCGGCGCGCTTCCGCCGGTGCTTGTCGCGCCGGATGAGCTGGCGCGCGTGCAGGGAATGCGGGTCCTGGGAGTGCGGGCCGCCAACCTCGCCGGTCCGGTGCTGGCAGGAGTGATGCTCGGCGTCGGCGGCGCGTCCGGGTCGTTCCTGGGAGCCGCCGCGCTGTTCGGCGCGTCGCTGGTGCTGCTCATGACGCTGCGAATACCGCGCACTGCTGTAGCGCCGGAAGCCGGACTCAGCTTATGGGAGCAGTTCGGCGAAGGGCTGCGCTACGTCCGGCAGCACACGGAACTGCGCCGCCTGGTGATCGTCATCGGGCTCAGCGAAATGTGCTTCAGCGGCCCGATCGCCGTCGCCGTGGTCCTGCTCGTCGCCGAGCGGCACTGGAGCAGCACGACCGCCGGCTGGATCCTCGGCGCGTTCAGCGTCGGCGGCGCTGCGGTCGCCGGGATCATGGCGACCACCTTTGCGCATCGTGCGAGCGACAGCGGCAGCGTCAGCGACACCGGCAGCGCAAGCCGAGCGCGCCTGACCCTGACCGCATCCCTGGCGCTCACCGCAGCGCTCCTGCTCGCGTGGACCACGCTCGGCCGAGCCGGCGCGATCGCGATCTCCGCCTGCCTCGGCGCCACGACCGGCGTGACCACCGTCGTGGCCAACGCACGCTTGCAAACGGCAGCCGCCCCGCAGTTCCTCGGCCGCGTCACTTCCGTGACGACCCTGTGCACGCTGGGTCTGAGCCCTCTGCTGTTCCCGCTCGTCGGCGTGGCCGCCGAGGCGTGGGGGACAGGAGCCTTCTTCGCTCTGTGCGCCGTGGTCTGCGCGGCGGCTGCCGTCGTGAGTTCCCGGTCTACGCCGTCTGGGCGACTGACAGCCGCTCGCGCGGATGCGCTCCCGACTCCAGCTCGTCCACGAACGCCACCGCGTAGTCCTCGGCGCTGATGCTGCTCGCGTCGGGCAGGATCTCGTCGCCCACGCCGAGCCGGAAGCTGCCGGTGCGCTCCCCGGGCCCGACCTCCGGGGCGGGGGAGATGTACGTCCAGGTCGGCAGCGTCGGGTCGGCGCGCAGGGCGTCCAGGACGTCGCCGTGCGCCAGCGCCTCGGGCTTGTACATGGCCGGGAAGTCCGGCAGGTCGACCAGGCGTGTGCCCGGGGCGACCAGCAGCGTGCCGGCGCCGCCGACGATCACCGTGCGGGGCGCGCCGCCGTCGCGGACGCCGGCCATGAAGTCCGCGTACAGCTGCGCGAACGGCGCGCGCGGGTCCGAGCCGTCGCGCGGCGGCACCAGCGCGGCGGCCACCACGTCGGCGTTCTTGACCAGCTCGGCGACCTGGGCCGGGTTGGCCGCGTCGCCCACCGCCGGGGAGACCTGGACGCCCTCCCCGTCCGGCTGCCCTCCGGACCGCGAGACCGCGGTGACGGTGTGGCCGCGCGCCGCGGCCTCCGCCGCGATCCGTGAGCCGACCATGCCGGTCGCGCCGAACAGCACGATTTCCATCGCACTCCTCCTTGAACATACGTTCCCCGAAATTACCCTGCCACCTTATTGGACCCCCTTGCTCGGGCTGCCACCGCGGGCGGCGGAGCGGTATCGGGGGCGCCATATCAGAGCACGACGACGATCGGATAACCTGACGCGGCACGGACCACCCGCCGCCACTCGGCTGCCACCGACCTGGGAGGGCCATACCGTATGACCGAGGAACTGGGACCGGGCACCGGTCCGCTGCTGCCGGACTGGCTGCCCCCGGAGATCGACCAGACCAAGGCGCATCCGGCGCGCATGTACGACTACATGCTCGGCGGCAAGAACCATTTCGAGGTGGACCGCGAGGCCGCCGAGGTGGTGATGCGGGCCACCCCGGCCGCGCGCGCCATGGTCACGGAGAACCGGGCCTTCCTCGGCCGTGCCGTCCGCCACCTCGCCGAGGCGGGCATCACACAGTTCCTCGACATCGGCACCGGGCTGCCCGGCGTGGGCAACACCGGCGAGGTGGCGCGCGCGGTCCAGCCCGAGGCCCGGGTCGCCTACGTCGACTACGACCCCATCGTCGCCGTCCACTCCCGCGCGCTGCTCTCCGGCGATGAGACCCGCACGGCGGTGGTGCTCGCCGACGTGCGCGAGCCGAAGAAGATCCTGGGCCACCCGCAGGTCCTGGAGCTGCTGGACTTCGACCAGCCGGTCGCGGTCCTGATGGTCGCGCTGCTGCACTTCGTCGGGCACGACGAGGACGCCGCCGGCATCGTCGCGGCCTTCCGCGACGCCCTGGCGCCCGGCAGCGCCCTCGTGATCTCCCACGGCACCGACGGCGGCCAGCCCGAGGTCTCCGCCGCCGCCCGCAAGGGCTGGGACAACGCGAAGTCCAACCTCGTGGTGCGCGAGCGCGCCGCGATCGAGGCGTTCTTCGGCGACTTCGACCTCATCGAGCCCGGCGTGGTGCAGCTGCCGCGATGGCGTCCGGACGGCCCGGTGCGCGAGGACTGGGAGACGATCTGGCTCGAGGGCGGACTCGCCTTCAAACGCTGAGCGTCCGGGGGCGTGTCACGCCCGGGCGGGCTGTCTCGTCCCGGGAACGTGAACATTTTCTTGTGGATCCTGCAAGCGGTGCTGGCCGCCTTCTTCGCGTTGTCCGGACTGGGCAAGGCGTTCCAGTCGAAGGAGAAGGTGCTGGTCAAGGCCCCGGTGCTGGAGAACTACGCACCGGGGACGATCCGCTTCATCGGCGCCGCGGAGCTGGCCGGGGCGATCGGGCTGGTGCTGCCCAGGGCGCTCGGCGTCGCGACCGTGCTGACGCCGTTGGCGGCGGTGGGGATCGCGGTGATGATGCTGCTCGGGGCGCTGGCGCACTTCAAGCGCGGCGAATGGCTGGGGGTCGGCGTGACTCTCGTGTTGTGCCTGCTGGCTGTGGTGGTGTGCGTTGGACGATAGTGGGGTCCGGTCGGGTGTCGAGAACGCCGAACCGGCTCCGTCCCAGGGGTGGACGCGGCCACGAGGGACCGCGCGAAACTGAGGGAGAACCGCCGTGCCGAGGATCCGCCGCATGGACCACGTGAGCATCAACGTCGAGGACCTGGACGCCGCGAAGCGGTTCTTCTTCGCGCTCGGTATGGAGTTCGCCGGCGAGGCGAAGGTCGGCGGCCCGATGGTCGGCCGGGTCATCGGGCTCCAGGATCCGATGTCGGACGTCGTGTTCGTGCGCACGCCCGACGGGCACAGCCAGATCGAGCTGGTCAAGCACCTCGCCGCTCCCGACCCGGAGGGTCCGGCCGCGCCGGCGTCGAACCGGCTGGGCCTGATCCACGTCGCCTTCCAGGTGGAGGATCTGCGCGATCTGCTCGCCGAGCTGCACGCCCTGGGCTACGACCCGCTCGGGACGGTCGAGAACTACGAGGACGTGTACCTCTTGTGCTTCCTGCGCGGCCCGGAGGGGATCATCGTCGAGCTGGCCGAGGACATCAGCGCGAAGCAGGCCGCCTGAGGCTGTATGAGGCTGCCTGCTCGCGCTGCCGTCCAGTCCCGCACACCCTGATCGCTGAGGAGAACCACCATGAAGTACCTGCTGCTGAAGCACTACCGCGGCGGCCCGACCCCGGCCGTCGAGTTCCCGCCGATGGACCAGTGGACGCCCGAAGAGGTCGACGCGCACGTGCGGTTCATGCGCGACTTCGCCTCCCGGCTGGAGGAGGCCGGGGAGTTCGTCGACATGCAGGCGCTGTCCGCCGAGGGCGCCTTCGTCCGGCACGGCGGCCAGGGGCGCCCGCCGGTGACCGACGGGCCGTTCGCCGAGACCAAGGACCTGATCGCCGGCTGGTACATCATCGACGTCGACTCCTGGGACCGCGCGGTCGAGATCGCCGGCGAGCTGTCCGCCGTCCCCGGTCCCGGCGGCGAGCCGCTGAACGAGTGGCTGGAGGTGCGTCCCTTCCTCGGCGCCGAGGCGCCGAAGACGACCGCGTGAACGAGTTCGACGAGTCCCGGCTCCGGGATCTGGTCCCGGCGGTGATCAGCGTTCTGGTCCGGCGCGGCGCGGACTTCGCCTCGGCCGAGGACGCCGTGCAGGAGGCGCTGATCAGAGCCCTGCAGCTCTGGCCGGAGGACCCGCCGCGCGACCCGAAGGGCTGGCTGGTCACCGCCGCGTGGCACAAGTTCGTCGACGCCGCCCGCGCCGAGGCCTCCCGGCAGCGGCGCGAGCTGGCCGTCGACGCCGAGCCGCCGGCAGGCTCGGCGCCGGCAGGCGACGACACCCTGCGCCTGTACTTCCTGTGCGCGCACCCGACGCTGTCCTCGGCGGCGGCCGTCGCCCTGACCCTGCGCGCGGTCGGCGGCCTGACCACGCGCCAGATCGCGCAGGCGTGCCTGGTCCCGGAGGCGACGATGGCGCAGCGCATCGTTCGCGCCAAGCGCCGCATCGAAGGGCTGCCGCTGGACCAGCACGGCGACCTGGCGACCGTGCTGCGCGTCCTGTACCTGGTCTTCAACGAGGGCTACGGCGGCGACATCGACCTGGCTGCCGAGGCGATCCGGCTGACCCGCCAACTCATCGCCCTGACCGACGACGACCCCGAAGTCGGCGGCCTGCTCGCCCTGATGCTGCTGCACCATGCGCGCCGTGCGTCCCGCACCACTCCCGGCGGCGGCCTGATCCCGCTGGCGGAGCAGGACCGCGCGCTGTGGGACACCGCGCTGATCGCCGAGGGCGTCGCGATCCTGCAGACCGCCCTGGCCCGCGACCGGCTCGGCGAGTACCAGGCGCAGGCGGCGATCGCAGCCCTGCACGCCGACGCGCCGAACGTCGAGGAGACCGACTGGGTGCAGATCGTGGAGTGGTACGACGAACTCACGGCCCTGACGGACAGCCCGGTGGTGCGGCTCAACCGCGCGGTGGCGGTCGGCGAGGCCGACGGGGCGCGCGCGGGGCTGGCGGCGCTCGCCGAGGTGGACGCCGACGTGCCGCGGCGCAGTGCGGTGGCGGCGTATCTGCATGAGCGCGCGGGGGATTCGGCGCTGGCTGCCGGGCTGTACGCGGAGGCTTCGCACGCTGCGACGAGCGTGCAGGAGCGGGACTATCTGGCGCGGGAGGCGGCTCGGGTGCGGCAGGCGGTGGGGTCTTAGCCGCGCGCCTTGTCGCGCCTTGTCAGCGAAGGAGTCAGCGGCGATCCGGCTGCCACCGGTTGGTGGTCACTCACTCATCGCGCCGCACCGTCAGCCCCATCTCATCGAGCGCGACATCCTCGCCCTCAGCGTTCTGCATCCGGACCCGCACCGGCGAGCCGGTCCGCGTGTCGACCACCTTCAGCGGTCCGTCGTCGTAGAACGCCTCGCGCAGGAGCAGGATCGCCGAGCGGGTGCCGATCGTGCTGATCGCCTTGTCGATGGAGCAGCGCTCGGGCTTCCAGCTCTCGCGGTCGGCCAGGAGGGGTTCGACCATCATCGAAGCGCTTTGAGCCACCGGTCAGCACTGAGCCACCGGTCAGCTTTGAGCTACCGGTCCAACTCCGCGAGCCAAGGGTGCTCCGGATACACCTGTCCGATGAGCTCGGCCAGCCTCGCGCGCTGCGCCGGGCTCAACTCGGGCGCCACTCCCTCGAAATCCCCTTGGTCCTTCGGCCGCACGTGCTTGGCCTTGAACAGCAGCACCAACTCAGGAGTCAGATAGGGGATGCCGTCCGGGGTGTGGCAGATGATTTCCTCGTAGGGGAGCCGGATTGTCCGGCGGTGGCGGCAGATCCAGGTCGTGCCGTCGTGCGGCTCGCGGAAGACGTCGAGGAGGTAATCGCCGGTCGCTGGGTCGCGCAGCCATGTCTGATGTGTGGCGGCCAGGACTTCGGGTGTCGCGATCTCCCACAGCCGGTTCTGCCCGACACCTCCGAACACCAGGGCGGGGAAACGGTCGCTGATTTCACCGAAGCGCGCGGCGGGGACACCGATCTCCAGGTCGCCGTGGCGCCGGGTCTGCCGTCCGCGGAACAGGTCCAGCGCCCAGCCGCCCGCGACGTACCAGGGCAGGTCGACGCCCTCCAGGCGGCGTGCGACCTCTGCCGGGGTCCAGGCACGGGCCCACTGGTCGTCGAGGGCTGCGATGTCGGCGGGGGACAGCGGGCGGGCCCCGGGGATCTCCAGGGCCCGCTCCTCGTCGTGGTCTTCGGGCATTACAGCAGTGCGGTCTCGCCGTGTGCGCACGACGGCAGGTAGTAGGTGCTGCCCGCGAACGTCGCCGTGTAGCCGGTCAGCAGGACGGCGACCGACTCCAGCAGTCCGGGCGCGGTGTTGCAGACGGCCTTGCCGTGCGAGTTGGTGGTCGCGGTGCACAGGACCCGGCCGTCGGAGGCGGTGAACGTGATCTTCTGTCCGGCCACCGGTACGCCGTCGCTGGTGAGCTTGGCGTTCAGGTTCGCCTCGCCGAGCGGCAGCAGGGAGAGCTGCGCGGTGCCGGCGGTCAGGGCCGTCGGCAGCGGCTTGATGACCGACACCGCCAGGTAGACCGGGTTCGTGCCGACGCCGATCGTCGCCGTCACGGCGTCCGAGGCCAGGTTCACCGCCGAGACGCTCGCCGCGCCGTATTCGGCGATGTACGCCGAGCCGCCGGTCGGCGCCACGGCCAGCGCGATGCCGTGCGGCGCCACGCCGACGCTGAACGTCGAGGACAGGGTCTCGGTCGCGGTGCTGATGACCGACACGGTACCGGAGCCGGCGTCGGTGACGTAGACCGTCGCGCCGTCCGGGCTCACCGCCGCGCTGTGCGGGTTGGCGCCGACCGCCACCGTCGCCGAGACCGTCTCGGTCGCGGTGTCGATCACCGAGACCTGGCCGCTGCCGTAGTCGGGGACGTAGACGTGCGAGCCGTCGGGGGAGACCGTGAGCCCGACCGGCGTCTGGCCGACCGGGACCGTGGTCACGACCGTGTCGGTGGCGGCGTCGATGACGGTGACCGAGGAGCCGCCGGTGTCGGCGGCGTAGACCCGGGAGCCGTCGGGCGAGACGGCCAGGCCCTCCGCTCCGGGACCGGCGGCGATGGTCGAGAGCACGGTGTCGGAGGCGGTGTCGATGACCGAGACCGTGCCGGCGATGTCGTCGCCGACGTAGAGCCGCGTGCCGTCCGGGGACAGCGCGGCCGACTGCGGCTGCCGGCCGACCGCGATGCTCGCCACGACCGCGGGACCGGAGGCGGCCTGGGTGTCGATGACCGAGACCGAGCTGGAGCCGGAGTCGGTCACGTAGACCCGGTGTCCGTCGGCCGAGGCGGCGATCCCGGTCGGGGCGCTGCCGACCGGCACGGTGGCGACCACGGTCTGGCTCGCGGTGTCGATGACCGAGACCGAGTTCGACGCCGCGTTCGCGACGTAGACGTAGGTCCCCGGCGGCAGCGGCGCCGCGGCGCCGGCCGCGTGCGCCGCGCCGGCGGCCAGCGTCGGCAGCGCGGCCGCGGTGAGCAGGCCGACCGCCAGGGCGGCGGTGGCGCGGCGCGGGCGAGCCGGGCGCGGCCGCGCGGGCTCGCAGGAGTGCGGGGTGGGCTGGGGGGTCACGCGGGCTCCTTCGGTGAGTGGGGCGGGCTGAGCGCAGGCGCGAGGTGACTCAATGCTCTGTTTTATCGCGCGCGGAGCCCGCTTTCGAGAGCCTGGGCCTCGAGAAAGGGAAAGCCCTCGGTGTACTTCCGCAGGAAGTCCGTACAGGCGCTGACGAACTCTTGTTCTCTATCCGCCTATTCGCTTCGCCTATTCGCCCGCGGCGCCGGCGTCCCATTTCTGATTCTCCTGCTCCTCGTCCAGGCCCGGCGCGCGGGTCAGCGCGAGCACGCTCCCGGCGAGCCCGATGATGATCACCGCGATCGCGATGCTCACCCCGCCGTTGCCGGTCCAGTAGACGTCCTTCAACTCGATCAGCAGCGCCGCCTCGTCCACCACCAGCGCCAGCCCGATCCCGAACAGCAGTCCCAGCCACGCGTGCCACCGCGGCGAGCGCTCGACGACCCCGGCCGCGCCCACGCCGATCAGGATGAGGATCCCCCACAGATAGTGGTGGATGTGCACGCCGCCCGCGCTGACGTTCCCCAACCCCGCCACATGCACGTGGATGGCCCAGGTCAGCAGCCGCAGGCCGCCGAACATGACGGTGAACGACCACCACGCGAGGACGAGTCCGCGGCGGGTGGGGTGCACGTCCCTCAGTCTTCTGATACGCGCCATCGGTGCCCTTGTCCTCGGAATGTCAGAACTGCGCCAGGGTTCAGCAACTTCAGGTCTTCGGGTATATCGATGTCCGCCAGCGACCCGTCGCAGGGTACGGACATTACTTCGTGCCGCGCCAGGAAATCTCGGGCGCCGCGATCGCCGACGGCGGCAGCCGAAGCCTGCGGCCAGTGCCGGGCGGCGATCAGCACCGGATGGCCGCGTCGGCCGTCGTACGTCGCCGCCGCGACGTCCGCGCCGGAAGCGATCACCGCGCGCACCGCGTCAGCGGTCACGAAAGGCTGATCCACCAACAAGATCACGGCTGCCCGGCACGACCCCGGTGCCGCCGCGAGCCCGGCACGCAGCGATGAGCCCATCCCCGTCTCCCAGTCCTGATTCACCACCACATCACAGTCGGCTAATTCCGCTCGCCGCTGTACCTCAATCGCCCCGGCGCCGAGTACCACCACCACGTCGCGGCAGCCGCCGGCGCGCGCCGTCCGCACCGCGCGCTCGACGAGCAGCTCGCCGCCGTGAGCCAGCAGCGCCTTGGGACGTCCGCCCAACCGCCGTCCGCCGCCGGCCGCCAGAATCACTGCGACGACATCCGCTTCCACGACGACATCGGCTCGCACCACATCTCCCGCTCTACCGCAGCCGAAGCGCCAGAAAAAGATCCACCTGCGTCTCCAGGTCAGCCAGGCTCCGCCCGGTCAGCTCCTCGATGCGCGCCACCCGGTATCGCAGTGTGTTGACGTGGACGTGCATCTGCTCGGCGCACCGCGTCCAGGACGTCGAGCACGCCAGGAAAGCCTCCAGCGTGGCCTCCAGGTCGGAGCGGTGCAGCGCGTCGTACGCCCGCAGCGGCCCGAGCAGCCGGTCGCGATACGCGACCCGCACGTCCTCCGGCAGCCCGGACAGCAGCAGCACGTGCGAGGCCAGCTCCTCGTGCCCGATGACGCTCACCTGGTCGCTGCGCGCGCGTCCGATGCGCAGCGCGTGCCGGGCCTCGTCGACGGTCGCGCGCAGTCCCGCCGCCCGGCGGCTGCCGACGCCGATCGCCAGGTGTTCCCGGCCGAGCCCGGCGGTCATGCCGCCGAGCAGGTCGCGCAGGTGCCCGGCGACGTCCGGCGGAGGGTTCGGGACCAGTGCCACCGCGTGGTCGGCGAACTCCGCGACCGGGACGTCGTGGTCGGCCGCGGCGTCCCGGCGCTGCCCGCGCAGCCGCAGCTCCTCGGTGACGTCCTCCAGCAGTGCCCGCAGGATCGCGCCGGAGTGGTGCGCCGGACCGGCCAGCGCCACCGCCTGCACCTCGGTGTCCGCCCCGACGCCGACCAGGTCGGCACGGGCGGCGATCTCGGCGACGCCGCCGTCCTCGGCGATCAGGCGGACCAGGTCGGCGCCGAGCTGGCGCAGCGGTTCGCGGCGCGCGGCCAGCCGTTCGCGCTCGATCGCCAGGACCGCCGCGGCTTTGGAGGCCAGCGCCTGGCGCCGGGGGTCCCAGCGTTCGTAGTCGCCGTCGAAGACCAGGTACCAGTCGGTCAGCGGCGAGCCGGAGCTGATGGCGAACACCGAGCGGCGGCGGATCCGGGCCGGGAGCTGCCCGGCGCGCAGCGCCTCGCGGACGGTCGCCTCGGTCTCCGAGGGCGGCAGCGGCTCGTGCGAGGCGGCGACCGGGCGTCCGGCGGGGGTGAGGACCCAGCAGGGCATGCCGAGGTCCTGCGCCAGCAGGTCCAGGATCGGGGCGAGCGCGGTGCCGGCGGCCGAGGCCGAGGCCAGGCGGCCGTGGCGTTCCAGGACCGAGCCGATGTCGGCGGCGCGCTCGGCGGACAGGTGCCGGGCCAGGTGCTCGGTGAGGGTGGCGAAGGCCAGCTCGGTCGGCACGCGGAACAGCGGCGTGCGGTGTGCCCGGCAGGCGCGGATCAGGTCGCGCGGGATCGGCGCGCCGGAGGCGTCCCCGGCCGCTATCGCCGCGGCTCCGGCCTCGGCGACCGCCCGCGCGAAGCGCTCGGAGTCCCTTGGCTCGCGCCGCCAGATCAGCCCGGTCAGCACCAGCTCGCCGCCGTTGAGATAGCGGCCCGGGTCCAGCAGGTCGGTGGTCGCGACCCAGCTGATCTCGCGCTCCAGCAGGGGGTCGGTGCCGGTCAGCAGTTCCAGCCCGGGCATCGGGGTGTCCAGCAGGTCGCGCAGCCGCATCCTCGCTCCCTTCTGCCGCCGGTGCCCGGGGCGGTCGGGACCGCCGGGGCGGTCGTGATCGCCATGAGGCTACCTCCGCACCGCGCAGCCTAGGAACGCCCTGTGACCGGCGTCTTTGGAGGATCCTCCGAAACCCGGCCGCCAGCCGGCCGCCGCTTCATGGTTTCGGCCCGTGGCCGCGACCGGGCCGGCGCCGGTTCACTCACCGTCGTGCCGCTGGGGCACCCCGGAGCCCGGGAGTCCGGAAGGGAGACGCCGATGCCCGAAGACGCCCGCCGCGAGGCGGTGGCCGCGCTGAACGCGTGGTCCGCGGAGCAGGCGACGCAGGAGCTGTCGGCCTGCTGCGCGAGCCGCCGCTGGACCGCGGCCGTGGCGGACGGACGGCCCTACGGCGGCTGGGCCGAGCTGGCCTCCGCCGCGACCGCGGGGATCAAGGCGCTCCGGTGGTCCGACGTGCTGGAGGCGCTGGACGCCCACCCGCGGATCGGCGACCGGGCAGCGGGGCAGTCGCGGGAGGCGGCGTGGTCGCGCGCCGAGCAGTCGGCCGCTGCCGGCAGCGCCGAATCGGTCCGGCAGGAGGTCACCCGCGCCAATGCGGAGTATGAGCAGGCCTTCGGCCACGTCTTCCTGATCCGCGCGGCCGGCCGCTCCGCCGAGGAGATCCTCGCCGAAGCCCGGCGCCGGCTCGGCAACGACGCGGCCGCCGAGCAGCGGGAGGTGCGTGCCGAACTCGCGCAGATCGTGCTGCTGCGGTTGGAACGCCTCGCCGAAGCGGCAGCCGCTGCTGAGCCCGCAGCCGCACCCGCACCGGCCGCAGCCGAATCCGCCGCCGCAGCCACCGCCGCATCCACCGCGCCCGCCACCGCCACACCTGCATCCGCCGCGCCCGCCGCAGTCACCGCCGCACCCGCACCCGCACCCGAACCCGGGACGCCGATCGGAGCGGCCGGATGAGCCTGTCGACGCACGTCCTGGACGCCGTCCTCGGCCGTCCCGCCGCCGCCGTCCCGGTCCGCCTGGACGTGGCCCGCCCCGACGGCTGGCTCCCGGTGGCGCGCGAGCGCACCGACGCCGACGGCCGCATCCGCTTCGCCGCCGAGCTGCTCGGCGGTCCGCACCGGCTGGTCTTCGACACCGCCGCCTACTTCCGGGCCGCCGGCGTCGCCGACTTCTTCTACCCGGAGGTCGCGATCGCCTTCACGATCACCGACCCGGACGCGCACCACCACGTCCCGCTGCTGCTCAGCCCGTTCGCCTACTCGACCTATCGAGGGAGCTAGCCGATGTCCATCGTCTTGGGGGACAACCGTTACGGCAAGTGCGAGAACCGGATTGTCCGGATCACCAAGCAGGGTCCGGTGCACCAGATCAAGGACATCACCGTCTCGGTCGCGCTGTCCGGCGATCTGGACGCGACCCACCTGACCGGTGACAACTCCGGCGTGCTGCCGACCGACACCATGAAGAACACGTGCTTCGCCTTCGCGCAGCGCCACGGCGCGGTCGAGATCGAGGAGTACGCGCTGCTGCTGGCGCGGCACTTCGTCGACTCCCAGCCGAGCATCGGCCATGCCCGCGTCGAGGTGGACGAGCACGCCTGGGACCGCATCGGGCAGGGTCCGCACTCCTTCGTCCGCACCGGCGGCGGCACCCGGACCTGCACCGTGCACTATGACGGCACCGCAGCCTGGGTCCTCTCGGGTGTGAAGGACCTGACCGTCCTGAACTCCACCGACTCGGAGTTCTGGGGCTACGTCAAGGACGAGTACACGACGCTGGCCGAAGCCCACGACCGCGTCCTGGCCACGGAGATCCACGCGCAGTGGCGGCACGCCGCCGCCTCCGGCGACTGGGGCAAATCCTACGAGCGCGCCAAGACCGCGCTGCTGGAGGCGTTCGTGCGAACGCACAGCCGCTCGCTGCAACAGACGCTGTTCGAGATGGGCACCCGGGTCTTGGAGGAGAGCCCGGAACTGTGCGAGGTCCGGCTGAAGCTGCCGAACAAGCACCACTTCCGCTACGACACGGCGCCGTTCGGCCTGGACAACCCGAACGAGACCTTCCTCGCCGCGGACCGTCCCTACGGCCTCATCGAAGGCGACGTCCGCCGCGACGACGCCCCCGCCGCCGGTCCGGCCTGGACCTGACCCCGACCACGCACCCGGAGAGCACACCTGTGGACTTCCTACGCCCCGCCTCGTGGGCCGAGGCGCTCGCCGCCCGGGCCGAGCGGCCCGACGCGGTACCGATCGCCGGCGGCACCGACGTCATGGTCGAGCTGAACTTCGACCGGCACCGCCCCGGCGCCCTGATCGACCTGAACCGGATCCCGGCGCTGCGGCAGTGGTCCCGGGACGCCGACGGCACGATCCGGCTCGGCGCGTCCGTGCCCTACACGCGCATCATCGACGAGCTGCGGACCGAGCTGCCGGGTCTGGCCATGGCCTCCCGCACCGTGGGCTCCCCGCAGATCCGCAACCGCGGCGGCGTCGGCGGCAATCTCGGCGCGGCCTCCCCGGCCGGGGACACGCACCCGGCGCTGGTCGCCACCGACGCGGTCATCGAGGTGGAGTCCGCCGCCCGCGGCGTGCGCACGATCCCGTCGACCGAGTTCTACCTCGGCGTCAAGCGCAACGCCCTGGCAGCCGACGAACTGATCAAGGCGGTCCTGCTCGCCCCGGCCAAGGGCCCGCAGCAGTTCTCGAAGATCGGTACCCGCAACGCGATGGTGATCGCGGTGTGCTCCTTCGCCGTCGCGCTGGACGTCGGCGCGCGCAAGGTCGGCGCCGGTATCGGCTCGGCCGCGCCGACCCCGCGCCGGGCGTTCGAGGCCGAGCTGTTCGCCGCCGACGCGCTGCCCTGGGACGGCCGCGGCGACCTGGATCCGCGCGTCGCCCGGCGGTTCGGCGAGCTGGTGGCCGCCGCCGCGGCGCCGATCGACGACGTCCGCGGCACCGCCGCCTACCGCCGGCACGCGCTGTCGGTGATGGCGCGCCGCACCCTGACCTGGGCCTGGGCCGAGCATCAGAGCAGCCAGACAGAGACGGAAGAGACGGACCAGCCATGAGAGTGACCTTCACCGTCAACGGCCGCCGCGCCGAGGCCGACGACGTCTGGGAAGGCGAGAGCCTGCTGTACGTCCTGCGCGAGCGCGTCGGTCTGCCCGGCTCGAAGAATGCTTGCGAGCAGGGTGAATGCGGGTCCTGCACCGTCTACCTCGACGACGTCCCGGTCTGCTCCTGCCTGGTGGCCGCCGGGCAGGTGCAGGACCGGCAGGTGCGCACCGTCGAAGGGCTCGCCGACGGCGACGTCCTGGACCCGATCCAGGCTTGCTTCATCAAGGCCGGCGCCGTCCAGTGTGGTTTCTGCACCCCGGGCCTGCTGGTCCAGGCGCACGCGCTCATCGAGAGCAACCCGACCCCGAGCGACCCGGAGATCCGGGAGGCTCTGGCCGGGAACCTGTGCCGCTGCACGGGCTACGAGAAGATCCTGGACGCCGTCCGCGAGGCGGCCGCGACAAAGGCCGGTGTGGCATGAGCACGATCGTCATCCAGAACGCCGCGATCGCCACGGTCGACGCCGCGAGCACCGAACACGCGACCGGACATGTGGTCATCGAGGACGGCCGGATCACCGCCGTGGGTTCGGGTCCCGCGCCGCGCGATATCGAGGGCGCGCGCGTCGTGGACGGCACCGGCTGCCTGGCCACCCCCGGCCTGGTCAACACCCACCACCACCTCTACCAATGGATCACCCGCGGGCTGGCGCAGGACGCGGCGCTGTTCGGCTGGCTCGTCGAGCTGTACCCGATCTGGGCCAGGCTGACCGAGGACACCCTCGGCGCGGCGGCGCGCGGCGGTCTGGCCTGGCTGGCCAAGACCGGCTGCACCACCTCCGCCGACCACCACTACGTCTTCCCGCGCGACGGCGGCGACCTGCTCGGCGCGGAGATCGAGGCGGCGCGCGAGATCGGTCTGCGCTTCCAGCCGACGCGCGGCTCGATGGACCGCGGCCGCAGCGACGGCGGGCTGCCGCCGGACGAGGTGGTCGAGCGGCTCGACGACATCCTGGCGGCGAGTCAGGACGCGATCACCCGGTACCACGACCCGTCCTTCGACTCGATGCTGCGCATCGGCCTGGCGCCGTGCTCGCCGTTCTCGGTCAGCTCCGACCTGATGGTGCAGAGCGCGTCGCTGGCGCGCGAACACGGCGTCCGGCTGCACACGCACCTGGCCGAGACCCTCGACGAGGAAAAGTTCTGTCTGGAGACCCACGGCTGCACCCCGGCCGAATACGCCGACAAGCTCGGCTGGCTCGGACCGGACGTGTGGCTGGCGCACTGCGTGCACCTGTCGGACGCGGCGATCCGCCGCTTCGCCGACACCCAGACCGGGACCGCGCACTGCGCGTCCTCCAACGCCCGCCTCGGCTCGGGCCACGCCCGTATCAAGGACCTGCTCGCCGCCGGTGCGCCGGTCGGACTCGGCGTGGACGGCGCGGCGTCGCAGGAGTCGGGGATGCTGGTGGAGGAGCTGCGGCAGGCGATGTACGTCTCGCGGCTGCGCGCGCTGTCCTCCGATCCGGCCGAGGCGCTGAACGCCCGCGCCGCGCTGCGCTTGGGGACCGCCGGGGGAGCGCGGGTGCTGGGCCGCGAGGCCGAGATCGGCTCGCTGGAGGTCGGCAAGCTCGGCGACGTCGCGCTGTGGGACCTGACCGGGCTCGGCCACGCCGGCATCGCCGACCCGGTCGCCGCCCTGGTCTTCGGCCCGCCGGCGCCGCTGCGGCTGCTCGCGGTCGGCGGGCGCCCGGTCGTCGAGGACGGCGCGCTGACCACCGCCGACGAGGACGCGCTGGCGCGCGCCTGCCGGACCGCCGCCCGCTCGCTGACGGAGGTGTCCTGATGCCCACGCGCGCCCCGGACCGCGCACCCCGGGATCTGAACCAGTCCACGGTGACCGGCGGCGTCGGCGACAGCCCGACGCGCCCCGACGGCACCCTCAAGGTCAAGGGCGAGTTCGCCTACTCCTCCGACCTGTTCATGGACGACATGATCTGGGGCGCGACACTGCGCAGCCCGCATCCCAGAGCTCTGATCCGCTCCATCGACTTCGCCGCCGCTTTGGCGCTGCCCGGCGTCTACGCCGTCCTCACGCAGGAGGACGTCCCCGGGCACAAGCTCTACGGTCTGGACACCCGTGACCAGCCGGTGCTGGCCATCGGCGAGGTCCGGCACCAGGGCGAGCCGGTGGCGCTGGTCGCCGCCGACCACCCGGAGACAGCGCGCCGCGCCCTGAAGCTGATCCAGGTCGACTACGAGGTGCAGGAGCCGATCGTCGACGCCCGGCGCGCGCTTTTCGACCCCGAGTGCCCCCGCATCCACCCCGACGGCAACGTCGTGCGGCACCAGCCGGTGCGGGTCGGGGCGGATCCGGACGACGCGGCGGTGCGTGCGCAGTGCGCCGTGGTCATCACCGGCGAATACGAGGTCGGCATCCAGGATCAGGCGTTCCTCGGGCCCGAATCAGGGCTCGCGGTCCCGGCCGAGGACGGCGGCGTGGACCTGTATGTCGCCACGCAGTGGATCCACTGGGACCTGTTGCAGATCGCGCCGTGCCTGGGACTGCCGGAGGAGAAGGTCCGGATGACGCTGTCCGGCGTCGGCGGGGCGTTCGGCGGGCGCGAGGACCTCTCGATGGAGATCCACGCCGCGATGCTGGCGCTGCACACCGGCAAGCCGGTGAAGATGGTCTACAACCGCGAGGAGTCCTTCTTCGGGCATGTGCACCGGCATCCGGCGTCGATGACGTACACCTACGGCGCCACCGCCGAGGGCAGGCTGGTGTTCGCCGACGTGGAGATCGTCCTGGACGGCGGCGGCTACGCCTCGGCCACGCCGAACGTCGTGGGCAACGCGGCCTCGCTCGGCGTCGGGCCGTATGTGGTCCCGAACATCAAGATCGACGCGTACGGGGTCTACACCAACAACCCGCCGTGCGGCGCGATGCGCGGCTTCGGCGCGGTCCAGGCGTGCTTCGCCTACGAGTCGATGATGGACAAGCTGGCCGCCGCCCTCGGCCTGGACCCCGTCACCATCCGGCAGATCAACGCCGTGACCCAGGGCGACAAGCTCGCCACCGGCCAGGTCGTGGAGGCGCCGGCGCCGGTCGCCGAGATGCTGGACCTGCTTAAGGCGCTGCCGATGCCGGCTCCGGCCGACACCTCGGACCTGCGCAACCTGCCGGGCTCGACCGCCAACACCACGCACGGCGAGGGCGTCGTGCGCGGCGTCGGCTACGGCATCGGCGTGAAGAACATCTGCTTCTCCGAGGACTTCGACGACTACTCCACCGCGCGGGTGCGCCTGGAGTTGCTCGGCGACACCGTCGGCGCCCTGGTGCACACCGCCGCCGCCGAGGTCGGACAGGGTCTGATCACGCTGGAGGCGCAGATCGCCCGGACCGAGTTGGGCGTCGAGCAGGTGGTCATCCATCCCGCCGACTCCTCGGTCGGCACTGCGGGATCGAGTTCCGCTTCGCGCCAGTCGTACATGACCGGCGGCGCGGTGAAGACCGCCTGCGAGGCGGTCCGCCACGCGGTGTTCGAGCGGATCGCGAAGGACCGCGGCCGTGAGTACGACGACCTGTCGCTGGTCGGCGGGAAGGTCGTGTCGGTGTCCGAGGGTGTGATCGCCACCCTGGAGCAGGTGCTGGCGGCGGGCCCGATCGAGGAGACCCGCGAGTACCACCACCACCAGACACAGCGCATGGATCCCTTCACCGGCCAGGGGAACTCGCACACGCAGCTCGCCTTCGCCGTGCACCGCGCGGTCGTGGACGTGGACACCGAACTCGGCCTGATCAAGGTGGTCGCCCTGGACCTGGTCCAGGACGTCGGCAAGATCATGAACCGGCTGTCGCTGGAAGGGCAGCTGCACGGCGGCTCCGCCCAAGGGCTCGGGCTCGCCGTCATGGAGGAGATCCAGGTCCGCGACAGCAAGGTCCGCAACCCCTCCTTCACCGACTACCTGATCCCCACGATCCTCGACATGCCGCCGATGAAGATGGAGATCTTGGAGAACGCCGACCCCCGCGCCCCCTACGGCCTGCGCGGCGCCGGCGAACCCCCGACGCTGTCCTCCACCCCGGCGATCGCCGCCGCGATCCGCGACGCCACCGGCCTGGACCTGCGGCGGGTCCCGATCCGACCCGAGGACCTGACGGAGGCGCGCACCGATGCGTGACATCACCGAGGACCTGCACGCCTGGCACACCGCCGGCAAGCCCTACGCCCTCGCCTCAGTGGTCGCGGTGAAGGGCAGCGCCCCGCGCGAACTCGGCGCGGCACTCGCCGTGGACACCGACGGCACGGTGGTCGGCAGCGTGTCAGGAGGCTGCGTCGAGGGCGCGGTCTACGAGCTCTGCGTCGAGTCGCTGCAGCACGGACGGCCGGTGCTGGAGACCTTCGGCTACAGCGACGACGACGCTTTCGCGGTGGGACTGACCTGCGGCGGGGAGCTCGAAGTGTTCATCCAGCCGGTGTTCCCGGACCAGGGTTCCACAGCAGATCAGGCCATCGGTACAGCGGTGCCTGCCATGACCGCCGGCGAGCCGAGTGCGCGGCCGGGCCTTGCTGTTGGCACAGCGGTGCCTGCCGTGACCGCGGGCGAGCCGAGTGCGCGGCCGGACCTTGCTGTCGGTACAGCGTTGCCTGCCATGACCGCGGGCGAGCCGAGTGCGCGGCCGGAACTTGCTGTCGGCACAGCGTTGCCTGCCATGATCGCCGGCGAGCCGAACGCGCGGCCGGACCTTGCTGTCGGCGTGGTGTTGTCCGCCATGGCCGCAGGCGAGCCGGTCGCGTTGGCGCGGGTGGTCGCTGGTCCGGCGGAGCTGGTCGGGCGTTCGCTGGCGGTCCGCCCGCAGGCTCCTGAGATTCTCTGGGGTCCGCCTGGGGCGTCGATCGCAGTGGATGGTGATCCCTGGTCGGCCACCGGCGCCATCAGCCCGGCGCTGGATCGCGTCGTCGCCCGGCATGCCCGCGCGATGGTCGAATCCGGCGCGACCGGCACCGTCGCGGTCGGCACCGAGGGCGAGGGTCAGGACTGCGGCGAGGCGGTCACGGTGTTCATCGAGTCCTTCGTCACCGCGCCGCGGATGCTCGTCTTCGGCGCCATCGACTTCGCCGCCGCGTTGGTGCGGGTCGGCAAGTACCTCGGGTACCACGTCACCGTCTGCGACGCCCGGCCGGTGTTCGCCACCCGGCGCCGCTTCCCCGAAGCCGACGACGTCGTGGTCGCCTGGCCGCACCGGTACCTGGAGACCACGCGCGTCGATGCCCGCACCGTCATCGCGGTGCTCACCCACGACGCCAAGTTCGACGTCCCGCTGCTGGTCAAGGCGCTGCGACTGCCCGTTGGGTACGTCGGCGCCATGGGTTCGCGGCGCACCTGCGCCCAGCGCGCGGACCGGCTGCGCGAAGCCGGTCTGTCCGACGCCGAGATCGCGAACCTGCACGCGCCGATCGGCCTCGACCTCGGCGCGCGCACCTCGGAGGAGACCGCGCTGTCCATCGCCGCCGAGATCGTCGCGGCTCGGCACGGCGGTACCGGACGCAGCCTCGCCGACGTCTCCACCGCCATCCACCACACCCCCGCGGCCCACCCTGTCGAGAGCGGAGTTCCGGCATGACCCTGATGTTCCTCAACGGCGGCGCCATGCGTGGCGGTCCCTTGAACCACCTCCTTAAGGACTCGCCGCTGGTAGGCGTCGTGCGAACCGCGCCGAAGTACCGCTTCTACTCCGTCGGCGACGCCTTCCCCGCCATCGAGGCCGTCGACTCGGGCGGCGTGAGTGTCGTCGGCGAGCTCTACGACGTGCCCTGGGAGGTGCTGGAGCGCTCGCTGCTGCCCTCGGAGCCGGAAGAACTCGAACTCGGCGTCATCGAACTCGAAGACGGCGGCGGCACCCTGTCGATGGTCCGGCGCCGCTCGTACGCCGAACCCCACACCTACCGCGACATCTCCCACCACGCCGACTGGCGTGCGTACAAAGCCAGCCTGGAGGCAGCTCCGTGACGCTCCGCTTCGACATCAACCTCTCGATCCTGTTCACCGAACTGCCGCTGCTGGACCGTCCCGCCGCGGCGCGCGCCGCCGGCTTCACCGCCGCGGAGTTCTGGTGGCCGTTCGGGACCGAGGCGGTTCCCTCCGATAAGGACGTGGACGCGTTCACCGGCGCGCTGGACGACGCCGGGGTCCGCCTGGTCGGGCTGAACTTCCTGGACGACCTGTCGGTCGGCGCGCGCGGTCTGGTCTCCGTACCCGAACACGCCAAGCGCTTCCGCGACAGCATCGACGTGGCCGTCGGGATCGCCGAGCGGACCGGCTGCCGGAACCTGAATGCCTTGTACGGCAACAGGATCGAGGGCGGTTCGGACCTCCAGCAGCAGGAAGCCGCCCTGGAGAACCTGGCCGCGGCCACCGCCGCCGCCTCCCGGATCGGCGCGACCGTCCTGCTCGAAGCGCTGAACGCGATCGAGTCCCCGGCGTACCCGATCACCTCCAGCGCGGCAGCGCTGGCCGAGATCGACCGGGTCTCAGCCGCGACCGGCGCGACCAACCTGGCCTTCCTGTGCGACCTCTACCACCTGGCGCGCATGGACGAGGACCTGTTCGCGACCATCGCCGCGCACGCCGATCGCTTCGGGCACGTCCAGATCGCCGACACCCCGGCGCGCGGCGAACCCGACAGCGGCGCCCTGGACTTCTCGGCGCTGTTCAAGGCCCTGACCGAGGCCGGCTACACCGCCGAGTCCGGCCGCGGCTGGATCGGGCTGGAGTACAAGCCCTCCACCGGCATCACCACTGACAGCTTCGAATGGATGGAATCCCTTTCATGAGCACGAAGACAGGCTTCATCGGCCTGGGGATCATGGGATCTCCGATGGCTGCGAACCTGGTCAAGGCCGGGTTCGAGGTCACCGGCTACGACCTGAACGCCCCGAACGTCGCCAAGCTCGCCGCCGCAGGGGGAACCGGCGCGGCCTCGATCGCCGAGGCGATCGAGGGCGCCGAGGTCGTGATCACCATGCTGCCCGCGCATCCGCACGTCGCCGCGGCGGTCCTCGGCGCGGGCGGGGTGTTCGAGACCGTCAAGCCCGGCACGCTGTTCATCGACTTCTCCACCATCCGCCCCGAGACCTCGATCGAGGTCGCCCAGGCCGGTGCGGCGCGGGGTGTGCGCGTGCTGGACGCCCCGGTCTCCGGCGGCGAGAAGGGCGCGATCGACGCGGTCCTGTCCATCATGGTCGGCGGCGAGCCCGAGGTCTTCGCCGCCGCGCGTCCGGTGTTCGACGCGGTCGGCAAGGTCGCGGCGCTGTGCGGCCCGGCCGGGTCCGGGCAGGTGGTCAAGGCTGCGAACCAGCTGGTCGTCGGCGGTACGTACGCACTGGTCGCCGAGGCGATCGTGCTGATGGAGGCCGCCGGCGTGGACGCCGCCGCAGGCCTGGACATGCTCGCCGGCGGCCTGGCCGGCTCCCGGATCCTGGAGCTGAAGCGGGCCTCGATGCTCGCCCGCGACTTCAAGCCCGGATTCCGGATCGACCTGCACCACAAGGACATGGGCATCGCCCTGGACGCGGCGCGGCAGGCCGAGGTGGCGCTGCCGCTGACCAGCCTGGTCGCCGCGCTGATCCAGGCCGCGCGCGCTCAGGGCCTGGGCGACCAGGACCACTCCGCGCTGCTGGCTGTGGCCGAGAACCTGTCCGGCCGTTCCGGCCGCTCCGCACGAAAGGCGAACTGACTCCGATGAAGATGCCCGTGATGAACGCGGTGGTGCAGGTCCTGAAGTCCGAGGGCGTCGACGCCGCCTTCGGCTGCCCGGGAGCGGCGATCCTGCCGCTGTACAAGGCGATGGAGGACGAGGGCGGCATCGACCACCTGATCGTGCGCCACGAGGAGGGCGCCACGCACATGGCCGACGGCTGGGCCCGGACCAACGGCCGGGTCGGCGTGGCCATCGGCACCTCCGGTCCGGCCGGGACGAACATGATCACCGGTCTGTACACGGCGATGGCCGACTCGATCCCGATGATCGTGATCACCGGCCAGGCCGTGTCCACGGCGCTGGACAAGGAGGCGTTCCAGGCCGTCGACATCGTCGGCTGCGCCACGCCGGTGACGAAGTGGGCGGTGCAGATCAAGGAGGCGGCGACCGCGCCGTGGATCTTCCGCGAGGCGTTCCGCGTCGCCCGCTCGGGACGTCCCGGACCGGTGCTCGTCGACATCCCACTGGACGTCGCCAAGCAGGTCATCGAGTACGACGCCGAGCTCGACGCGCCGCTGCCGGTGCCGGTGGTCGAGCCGCACGCGCCGCGCGTGGAGAAGGCGCTGGACCTGCTGCTGGCCGCCGAGCGTCCGCTGATCCTGGCCGGCGGCGGTGTGATCATCGCCGACGCCGCGCCGGAGCTGCGCGAGCTGGTCGCCTACCTGGGGATCCCGGTGCAGGTGACGCTGATGGGCAAGGGCGCCGTGGACGAGGACGACCCGCTGTACGCGGGGATGACCGGCGTGCAGACCTCGCAGCGGTACGGGAACGCCTCGTTCCTGGAATCAGACCTCGTGCTCGCCGTCGGCGCCCGCTTCGGCGACCGGCACACCGGGACGCTGGAGGTGTACCGGGGGGAGCGGACGTTCATCCACGTCGACATCGAGTCCACGCAGCTGGGCCGGGTGTTCGAGCCGGACCTGGGGATCGTGTCGGACGCGAAGCTGTTCCTGCGGGCGCTGCTCGCCGCGGCGAAGGCCCGGGGCGTCGGGGGACGCGGACCGGCCCAATGGGTCGCCCGGGTCGGATCGCTGAAGACCTCCCTGACCCGGCGTGAGGACTTCGACTCCGTGCCGATCAAGGCGCCGCGCGTCTACAAGGAGATCAACGAGATCTTCGACCCCTCGACCTACTTCGTGACCGCGATCGGGCTCTACCAGATCTGGGGCGGCCAGCATCAGAAGGCGTACCAGCCGCGCCGGTACCAGGTCTGCGGCCAGGCCGGACCGCTGGGCTGGGAGATCCCGGCGGCGATCGGGGTGAAAACCGCGCTGCGGCACACCGAGCCGGACGCCGAGGTCGTCGGCATCGTCGGCGACTACGGCTTCCACTTCCTGGTGGAGGAGCTGGCGGTCGGCGCGCAGTACGACGTCCCCTTCGTCCTGATCATGCTGAACAACGAATACCTCGGCCTGATCCGCCAGGCATCGGCCGGCTACGAAATGAACTACCAGGTCGACATCCACTACGACGACTACGGCACCGACAACGTCAAGATCATGGAGGCCTACGGATGCTCGGGACGCCGCGTGTTCGCCCCTGACGAGATCCGCCCCACCCTGGAGTGGGCGCGCAAGCAGGCAGCGGCCACCAGCCGCCCCGTGCTCGTCGAGATCATGATCGAGCGCGAAGCCAACACCCCCCACGGCCCGGCGATCAACGCCGTCCGCGAATTCGAACCCCTCCCCGAGCAGCCGTGACCATGCCCCGGTCCACCGCCGGCCACATCCTGCTCGCGACGGACAAGTTCAAGGGCTCCCTCACCGCCGCGCAGGCCACCACCCACCTGGCCGCGGGCCTCCGCCGCGCAGCTCCCGCCCTCGGCATCCGCACCATCCCCGTCGCCGACGGCGGCGAAGGCACGGTCGAGGCAGCCGTCGAGGCAGGCTTCGCCCGAGTCCTGACCCGCGCGACCGGCCCGACCGGCGAACCCCTCGAAGCCGCCTTCGCCGTCCGCGCCGACACCGCGGTCATCGAAGTCGCCGAAGCCTCCGGCCTCCGCCGCCTCCCCCACGGCGAACCAGCACCCCTGTCAGCAACCTCCTACGGCACAGGCCAACTGATCCGCGCCGCCCTGCAAGCCGGCTGCACCCGCATCATCCTCGGCCTAGGCGGCAGCGCCTGCACCGACGGCGGCGCCGGCCTGGCCCAAGCACTCGGCGCCCGCCTCCTCGACGCGGCAGGCAACGAGCTGCCACCCGGCGGCGCCGCACTAGCGCGGTTGGCCAGCATCGACCTGACGAACCTGGCACCGATCAACGAGCTGATCATCGCCAGCGACGTCGACAACCCGCTTCTCGGGCCGTCAGGGGCGGCCGCGATCTACGGGCCACAAAAGGGCGCGACAGCCGAAGACGTGACGCTGCTCAATGCGGCGCTCGCGAACTGGGCCCGCGTAGTGCAGGACGCGGTGGCAGGTCGGGGCTACGGCTCCGGCCCGGTGCCGCTGCCAGTGCCGGGGGCTGCGGTGACTGGTGGCTCAGCGGCTCGCTCGGCTTCGGCAGAGCTCGAGGTATCCGTGGCGGATCGGGGCTTCGGCGCGGCGGCGAGGGCTGAGGCGGGGGAGGCGGCTGGCGGCGCTGTCCCTTGGTCGGCTTCGGCAGGACCCGAGGTATCTGCGGCGGGTCGGGGTTCTGGTTCGGTGCCGGTGGCTGAGGGCGCGGTGTCCTGCTCAGCTTCGGCAGGGCTCGAGGTATCCGCAGCGGATCGGGGTTTCGGCTCCGGTACGGCAGGTGACCTGGCTGGCAGCGTCGGCGAGGCGATTGATCTTGCGCCTGCTTCGGCTGGCGATCGAGTGTCCGGCGAGGGTGGGGCGGCTCTTGGTACCGATTTCGCGCAGACTCCCGGCGCGGGGGCGGCTGGCGGTATCGGCTTCGGCGCCCTCGCCTTGTTTGGCGCGCGCTTGGAGCCAGGCATCGACATCGTTCTGGAGCTCGCCGATTTCGCCGGCAAGGCTGCCGGCGCGCGGTTGGTCATCACGGGTGAGGGGTCGCTTGATCCGCAGTCGTTGCGGGGTAAGGCGCCTGCGGGTGTGGCGCGTGCTGCTGCGCGGGTCGGTGTTCCTGTCGTCGCGGTGGCGGGGGTGTGCAGCCTGACTGCGGCTGAGCTTGCGGCTGCTGGGATTCGGGCCGCCTATACGCTCAGTGGTATCGAGCCTGAACTTGATCGGTGCGTGCTCAATGCCGGTCCGCTGTTGGAGCGGCTTGCTGCCGATGTGCTGGCTGGGGTGGCGTTGTGAGCGGGCCCTTCGATCTCGTTCTGCGTTCGACGCGTGCTGTGCTGCCTGATGGTGTGCGGCCTGCTGCCGTTGCGGTTCGGCGTGGGCGTATTGCGGAGGTCGGCGATCATCGGGCTGCTTTCGGTGCGCGCGTTGATCTCGATCTCGCCGATACCGCGTTGCTGCCCGGGTTGGTGGATACGCACGTCCACGTCAACGAGCCGGGCCGGACGCGCTGGGAGGGCTTCGCCTCCGCGACGCGTGCGGCGGCGGCGGGGGGTGTCACGACACTGATCGACATGCCGCTCAACTCGATTCCGCCGACGGTGGATGTGCCGGCGTTGGCGGTCAAGCGGAAGGCGGCTGAGGGGAAGTGCTTCGTCGATGTCGGGTTCTGGGGTGGTGCGATTCCCGGTAATGGCGCGGCGTTGCGTCCGTTGCATCGCAGTGGGGTGTTCGGGTTCAAGTGCTTCCTTGCCGATTCCGGGGTTGAGGAGTTTCCCGAGCTCAGTGTCGCGGAAATGCGGCTGGCAATGCGGGAGATCGCGCGGTTCGGCGGACTTCTCATCGTGCATGCCGAAAACGCCGAAGCGCTCGGTGCCGCGCCTTCCAGTGTCCGCTATCGCGATTTCCTCGCCTCGCGTCCGGCGGTGGCTGAGGACAGTGCCATCGCCGATGTCATCGATGCCGCCCGGGCCTACCGCGCGCGTGTCCACATCCTGCATCTCGCCGCTGCCGAAGCGTTGCCGCGGCTGGCCGCTGCCAAGGCGGACGGCGTGCGCATCAGCGCCGAGACGTGCCCGCACTACCTCACCTTCAGCGCCGACGAGATCCGGGACGGCGCCACGCAGTTCAAGTGCTGCCCGCCGATCCGGGACGCCGCCGACCGGGAGGCGTTGTGGGCGGCGCTCGCCGACGGCTTGATCGACGTCGTCGTGTCCGACCACTCGCCCTCCACGCCCGACCTCAAGCGCCTGGACTCCGGCGACTTCGGCGCGGCGTGGGGCGGGATCTCCTCGCTCCAGCTCGGGCTGGCGGCGGTGTGGACCGGTGCGCGGGCGCGCGGGTTCGGGCTGGCCGACGTCGCGCGCTGGATGGCCGCGCGTCCCGCCGAGCTGGTCGGGCTGGCGGGCAAGGGCCGCATCGCCGTGGGCTACGACGCCGACCTGGTGGCCTTCGACCCCGAAGCGGCCTTCACCGTCGACCCCGCGAACCTGCACCACAAGAACCCTGTCACGCCCTACGCCGGACGCGAGTTGCACGGCGTCGTGCGTGCCACCTACCTGCGCGGCGAGCCGGTGACCGACGTCCCGCGCGGAGGATTCCTCACGCACCCGGAGGTCCGATGAGCGACACCCCGTCCTTCACCCAGCTGACCGACCTCGCCGCCCGGGACGTCGGAGGCGCCGTGGTCTGGGCCAACGACGAGTTCTTCGGCGAGAAGGAATCGCTGATCCGCCCCGAACCGCCGACTTTCTCACCCGCCACCTTCGGCCACAAAGGCCAGGTCGTCGACGGCTGGGAGACCCGCCGCAGACGCCCCGGCGGACCCGGAGTCGAGGGCACGGAGCACGACTCGGCGATCGTCCGGCTCGGCCTTCCTGGCGTCATCCGCGGCGTCACCATCGACACCGCCTTCTTCCTCGGCAACTACCCGCCCCACGCCCGCGTCGAAGCAGCGAGCGTCCCCGGCTTCCCGACTCCGGCGGACCTGCTGGCCGCCGAGTGGACCGAGATCGTCCCGACCAGCCCGCTGTCCGGCGGCTCCGAGCAGCACTTCGAGGCGGAGATCACCGGCCGCCGCTTCACCCACGTCCGCCTCGCCATGATCCCCGACGGCGGCATAGCCCGCTTCCGCGTCTACGGCGAAGCCGTCCCCGACCCCGTCTTCCTCGCCGGTGTCCCCGTCGATCTCGCCGCCCTGACCAACGGCGCGCGCATCGTGGCCGCCTCCAACATGTTCTTCTCCGCGCCCGAGAACCTGATCAAACCGGCCGAGTCCCGCGTCATGGGCGAAGGCTGGGAGACCGCGCGCCGCCGCGACGACGCCGGCGACTGGATAGAGGTACGCCTGGTCGCGCAAGGCGTCCCGGCCGTCATCGAGATCGATACCGCCAACTACAAGGGCAACGCCCCAGATCACATCGTCCTGCTCGGTGCGGATCGCCCAGGCCAGGAAGCGGGCTCGAACTGGTTCGAGGTCATCGCGCAGACCCGCATGCTCCCCGACTACAAGCACCGCTTCCGGCTCGAAGGCGCGCGCCCCGTCACGCACCTGCGCCTGGAAGTACGTCCCGACGGGGGAGTGGCACGCCTGCGCGCCTTCGGCAGCCTCACCGACGCCGGCCTGACCGCCGTCCGCACTCGCTGGGCGGAGCACGCATAGCACATAAACACTCGGTATGGCATTCCCTCGCCGTAAGGAATTCGACGGCGAGGGTATCGCCATGCCCATTTCCCTTTTCGCAGAGAACTGCATTGTGGGAAGGTACGAATCCTGCTCCACCATCGAAAAACTCGATGATTGTCGTTGACCGGGTGTTCGGCGGCGGACTAGCTTCGCATCCACGCAGCACAAACGCAGTACGAACGCAGCGGAAGCACAGCACAAATAGCACACACAGCGCGCACGGCTCAGCGATAAACCCCTCACGCCAAGGGAGCCCCTCCATGAGCACCTCCGAAAGCGGCACGCGCGATAGTGCCAAACCCCCGCTACCACCGGCCCAGCCGACGCATCCGGTTCAGCCGGTGCGTTCGGTCCACCCCGTCGACGAAGTCCTCCCGCCGCCCCGCCTGGCCGTCCTCGGCCTGCAGCACCTGTTCATCATGTACGCCGGCGCCATCGCCGTCCCGTTCGTCGTCGGCGGCGCGCTCAAGCTCTCCGCCGCCACCATCGCCCTGCTGGTGAACGCCGACCTGCTGGTCGCCGGCATCGCCACGCTGATCCAGGCGGTCGGCATCGGCACGCTGTTCGGTGTGCGGCTGCCGGTAGTCGCCGGCGCGACGTTCACCGTCATCCCGCCGATGATCACCATCGCCGCGAAGTTCGGCGGCGAGAAGGGACTGCCCTACGTCTACGGCGCGATGCTCTGCTCCGGCGTCTTCGGGCTGCTGATCGCCAAACCCTTCGCCAAGGTGATCCGCTTCTTCCCGCCGCTGGTGGCCGGGATCGTCATCACCGTCATCGGGCTCTCGCTGATCGGTCCGGCCGCCGCGATGATCGCCGGACACGACACCGAGGACCCGCACTACGGCCAGGTCTCGCACATCATGGTCGCCTTCGCGGTGGTCTTCGGCATCCTGGTCCTGGCCCGCACCCTGCGCGGCTTCCTCGGCCAGATAGCCCCGCTGCTGGCCATCGCCATCGGCGCGCTGCTGGCCCTGTTCACCCACAGCTGGTCCGGCAGTACTCGCACCCACTCCTGGGACCTGTCCACCGTCGGCCACGCCGACTGGCTCGGCTTCGCAGCACCCTTCCACTTCGGCGCGCCGCGCTTCGACGCCGCCGCGGTCATCTCGATGTGCATCGTCATGCTGGTCACGTACACGGAATCGACCGCCGACATGATCGCGGTCGCCGAGATGACCGGCAAGGAGCTCACCGGCGCCGACATCACCCGCGGCCTGGCCGCCGACGGGCTCTCGGCGCTGCTCGGCGGCTCGATGAACTCCTTCCCCGACACGCTGTTCGCCGAGAACGTCGGCCTGGTGCAGATGACCGGGGTGCGCTCCCGCTGGGTCACCGCGGTCACCGGCGGGCTGCTGGTGGTGATGGGGGTGATCCCGAAGGTCGGCGCGTTCGTGGCCGCCGTGCCGGAGTTCGTGGTCGGGGGAGCGGCGCTGGTGATGTTCGCGACCGTCACCGCCGTGGGCATCCAGACGCTGAAGAAGGCCGAGTTCCACGGCAACCACAACCTGCTCATCGTGGCGACCTCGCTCGGCCTGTCCCTGCTGCCCGCCTACGCCTCCGACCGCTTCGGGAACTCGATCTTCTTCGAGAAGTTCCCGGACTGGGCCCAGATCGTCTTCGGCAGCCCGATCACCATCGCGGTGGTGGTGGCGTTCACCCTGAACGTGGTGTTCAACCACCTCGGCAGCGGGGTCGCCGGTCCCGTCCCGGCGCTCACGGCACGGCCGCCGGCGACGGCGGGACCAGCGGCGGGATCCGACGCAGCGCCAGCGCTAGTACTCCAGCGATCCCCAGCAACGAGCCCGCTACCGTGACCACGCCCGGCCACCCGTCGGCCGACCAGGCCCGGCCGCCCATGTTGCCGAAGACCGACGAGCCGACGTAGTACGAGAACAGATAGAACGCCGCGGCCTGGCTGGGACTGGCGCCGGAGGCGTGCGAGCGCGCCGTCACCCAGCCGCTGGCCAGGCCGTGCACGGCGAAGAACCCGACGGTCAGCGCCGCGATCCCGACGATCACCACCGGCAGCGAGCCGGTCAGCGTCAGCAGTACCCCGCCGAAGGCGACCGCGCACCCGATCGGCGCGATCGCCCGCCGCCCGAGCCGGTCGGCCAGCCGCCCGGACACCGTCGAGCTGACGGTCCCCAGCGAGTAGGTCAGGAATATCAGGCTCACCAGCCCGACCCCCAGGTGGAACGGCGCGGCGGTGAGCCGAAAGCCCACCGCGTTGAACACCGCCACCAGCGCGCCGACCGCGCAGGCGCCGAGCGCGTACAGAGCCAGCAGCGCCGGGTCCGCCAGGGCCCGGCGCTGCATCGCGAGCACGGTCCGGCCGCGCAGCCGGGTCGCCACGAAGTGGCGCGACGGCGGCAGGGTGACCGCGACGACGACCGCGCACGCCGTGGACAGCGCCGCAGCGGCCAGCAGCGCCCACCGCCACCCCGCCGCCTCGGCGATCGGCGCCGTGACCAGCCGCGCCGCCATCCCGCCGATCGCGGTCCCGCCGATGTAGAGCCCTGCGGCGCGCGCCTGCGCCGAGGGGTGCATCTCCTCGCGCAGGTAGGCGGTGGCGACCGCCGGCAGACCCGCGAGCGCCACCCCGGCCAGCAGCCGGATCGCGATCAGCGAGTCCCAGGTGGGAGCCGCCGCGCAGGCGAGCGCCAGCACCGCCGAGGCGGCCATGGAGAAGCGGATCAGGACCGTGCGACCCAGCGCTTCGGACAGCGGTCCGAACACCAGCAGCGCCACGGCCAGGCCGACGGTGGTCGCCGAGACCGAGAGCGTGCTTTCGGCCGGGGAGACGTGGAAGGCGTGCGCGAGGTCGGGGAGCAGCGCCTGGGTGTCGTAGAGCAGGACGAAGGTGGCGATGCCGGCGGCGAACAGGGCGGTGAGGACACGGCGGTATTCGGCGGTACCGGGCAGGTGTCCCTGATGTTCGACTGTGGTCACGGGCACGATGATCGCGCTGCCCGCTCGATGCGTCCAATGAATGAAGTGGGCCTTCTCGATGCGTGATGCGTATCGACCGGCGTATCGTGGACGCCGTGCTGCTGCGCGATCTCAGCTGGTTCGTCGCTCTCGCCGACCACCGGCACATGACCGATACCGCCGCGATCCTGGGCGTCAGCCAGCCCACGCTGTCCCGAGCGCTGGCGCGGGTCGAGGCGGAGCTGGGGACCCGGCTGTTCGAGCGCGCGCCGGACGGCGTCGCCCCGAATCCCAACGGCGACCTCGTGGTGGCCGCCGCCCGCGATCTGCTCGCCCGCTACGAGCAGCTGACCACCGAGCTGTCGGCGCGCCTGGATCCCGACGGCGGCGTGGTCCGCCTCGCCTTCCTGGACTCGATGGGCACCTCCCTGGTCCCGCAGCTGCTGCGCGCGTTCCACCTCCACGCCCCGGGCGTCCGCGTCCTGCTGAGCCAAGAGCCCGGCCACGCCATCCTCGCCGACCTGCGCACCGGCGCCGCCGAGCTCGCGGTGACCTTCCCGCGTCCGGCCGGCGACTTCGGCTGGCTGCCGCTGCACCGCGAACGGCTGGTCCTGGCGGTCCCGCCGACGCACCGCCTGCACGCCCGCAAGCGCGTCGCCCTGAGCGAACTCGCCGACGAGGAACTGGTCATGACCCCGGTCGGCTTCGGCTTCCGCACCCTGGTCGACCGCCTGCTCGCCGAGGCCGGCGTGGTCCCCAGGATCTCCTTCGAGAGCGCCGACCTGTCCACCATCGAAGGCCTGGTCGCCGCGGGGCTCGGCGTCGCGGTCATCCCCGAGCAGCTGGTCGGCCCGAGCGGTACCGTCGCCATCGCCCTGACCACCCCGGCAGCCCGCCGCACCGTCGGCCTGACCTGGCGTACCGACCAGGCGCTGGCTCCGGCGGCGGCACGGTTCCTGGCGTTCATCGAGGGACAGTGGCCTGAGCCTTGAGCCCTGAGCGGCTGAGCCCCTGAGCCCTGAGCGGCGACGGCAGCCTCTCGCCGGGGCTGCGGTCCGGCGGTCACCGGCACGTATTCCGCAGGTCCGGTGGCGCGACTGTGCCTCGGTGCGCCTTCGGGATGACAAGGCTGCTACCTCCCAAGGATGCCCCTCCCACCACCTTCGTTACCCCTGCGGTCTGATGTGCGGGCCCGTATTCGGTGTGATCTTTGAACGGGGGGTCGGCAACGGGGAGGAATCATGGAAATGTGGGACCGGATCGGGCGGTTCGCCGCGTACGCGGCGGCGCTCGCGTTGGCGCCGTACGTGGTGATCAAAGCATCGTGGGTGCTCGGCTCCCTGGTGGGGGCGCTGCCGATCGGTGCGGGGTTCAACACCGCCGGCTGGGTCGTGTTGAACACCGTCACCATCGGCATGGCCAGTGCCGGCATCCTGGTGGCGCTGAGCCTGGTGCGGCCGTGGGGACTGCGGGTTCCCGGGCGCCCTTTGGTGCTGTGCGCGTGGTTGGCGGTCGGGTTCCTGGTCCCGATGCTGCCGTACGCGATGCTCAGCTCCCTGTTCACGCACGCCGCCGACGTCAAGCCGAAGAGCAGCAATGACGCGACGATGCCCGGCTGGGAAGCCGCGCTGATCGAGATCGGCTTCGTCGGCATGGGACTGGGACTGGCGCTCGGGCTGCCGGCGTACCTGCGCCGCCGCTGGCCCGCGACGTTCGCCGGCCGCGTGGACCCGGCCGATCCCCGGCGGCTGCGTGCGGCGGTCCTGGGCACCGCGGCCGTCGGCGTGTTCTGGCTGACCTGGGCGGTGGGATCCGATCTCGGCGTGACGCACGTCGGCGAGGCCGATGCCAGCTGGCGCGCCCTCTACGCGGTCGACGGCACCTGGTCCCTCATCGCGGGCGCGGCCACCTACGCGCTATGGACCCGGGAGCGGACCAAGACGCCGCGATGGCTCCTGGTCGCGGCGGCCTGGATCGGTTCGGGATCGCTGTTCGCCTGGAGCGGCTGGAAGCTGGCCATCACGCTCTACCTGATGATCGCGCGCCCGGCGGACATTTCCCTGCCGGAGAACCTGGCCGTGGCGGCCGTCGTGCATGTGGTCGCGATCGCGTCGGGCGCGACGTTGGCCAGAGCCCTGATGCGCGGCGTCGTGCGGAGCAGCAGCCCTGGCCCTCTCGAGCACAGCAGTCCTGACAGTCTCGAGCACACCGCTCCGTGACGCGCGTCCAGCAAGGTCAGAGGCGTCCGCTCCCGACCTCGCCGGCGTCGGACCACGCGACCCGCAGCTTGACCGGCTCGCCGACCAGCCGCCCGGCGATCCCGTTCGGCGCCCCGACCTTCGCCTCCTCCACGATCTTGCCTCCCATCGTCTGGTAGAAGGCTTGGGCGGCGTCGTTCTGCCGCAGCACCCACAGATACAGGCCGCGCGTGGGCGAGGCGTCAGCCGCCGCCTGGGCCGCCTGTTCCAACAGCAGCCGCCCGACGCCCGAGCGCTGCCGGGTCAGCGTGACGTGCAGGTTGTCGATCAGGCTGCCCCACACCGGGTCGTCGTCGAAGACCACGTGGACGAACGCCGTGGCGTGCTCGTCGGAGTCCTCGGCCAGCAATGTCAGGGCATTGTCAGGAGCGGCAAGGCGGGCTTCCCAGAGCGCCAGGCGGTCTGACAGGACGTCGCCGTCGAGGAAGGCGTCGGCGTAGGCGCCGCGATAGTGGCGGCGCCAACTGTCGGCGTGCAGGCGGGCGACCGCCGCCGCGTCGTTCGGAGCCGCCGGGCGGATGCGGATGTCTGTCATGCCGGGTCCCTGTCTTGTGCGCCGGCTGTCACCACGACGCCCGCTGGGACTCCCATCTTGGCGACACACTGATGTCGATCACACCGCCGACCACGCCTTGGACCACCGCGGCGAGTTCGGCGAGCAGGCACGCCGGGCGTGGTCGTCGGATGCCGTTCAGCGCGGCCACCACGTCCTACGAAACCGATCCAGGACTCCTCGAAGCCGGTGGCGAGCGCTCGCGGCGCCGTCTCCGGCTCCGCCGACTCTGTCCTGCCGCCACGGATCGCCGCAGCCTCCGCGAACGGAGTCATGTTAGCGATAACACCTGCCTGTGACCAGCGCACCCTTCTGACCTCGGGGCTCCCGCCGAGCCCTTGACAGCCCTTGAGTTACCGGTAACACTCTCGTCCCACGAAGCCGTCGTCGACAGCGGCGACTCGTTCCTGTGCACCGAACCCCCTCCCGATACTTATCCGAAGGAGCGACGTGAACCTCAGCAAGATCGCCGCCGCCGTCACCGGTGTTGCGCTCGCCACCACTCTCGCGGCCTGCGGGTCCAGCACCAAGACCGCGGACAAGGCCGCCGCCTCCGGCGGTTCGGCTGCCGGCGCGCTGGTCGGCGTCACGATGCCGACCCGCTCCTCGGAGCGCTGGATCCACGACGGCGACAACGTCAAGGCCGGGCTGGAGAAGCTCGGCTACAAGGTGGACCTGGAGTACGCCAACAACGACATCCCGACCCAGGCCAACCAGATCGAGAACCAGATCGCGATGGGCGCCAAGGTCCTGGTCGTGGCCTCCATCGACGGCACCGCCCTGAGCAACCAGCTGCAGGCGGCCCACGACAAGGGCATCAAGGTCATCGCCTACGACCGGCTGCTGATGAAGTCCGCGAACGTCGACTACTACGCCAGCTTCGACAACTACAAGGTCGGGGTGCAGCAGGCGACCTCGCTGCTGGTCGGGCTCGGCTTCAAGAAGGAGGACGGCAGCGACGCCGCGACGCCGCCGACCGCTCCGGTGAACATCGAGGTCTTCGCCGGCTCCCCGGACGACAACAACGCGCCGTTCTTCTTCCGCGGCGCGATGGACACCCTCAAGCCCTACCTGGACAGCGGCAAGCTGGTCATCAAGAGCGGCGAGAAGGACTTCAACACCGTCGCCATCCTGCGCTGGGACCCGGCGACCGCGCAGAAGCGCATGGAGGACCTGATCACCAAGACGTACTCCTCCGGCGCGAAGGTGCAGGGCGTGCTCTCGCCCTATGACGGTCTGTCGATCGGCATCCTGTCCGCGCTGAAGTCCGCCGGCTACGGCACCGCCGGGCAGCCCTACCCGATCGTCACCGGGCAGGACGCCGAAGTCGCCTCGGTGAAGTCCATCATCGCCGGCGAGCAGTACGCGACGGTCTGGAAGGACACCCGCAAGCTGGCATCGCTCGCGGTGTCGATGACCGACGAGGTCCTGAAGAACCAGGCGGTGCCGACCAACAGCACCGACTACAACAACGGCGCCAAGGTCGTGCCGACCGAGGTCCTGGACTTCAGCACCGTCTACAAGGACAACTACCAGCACGTGCTGATCGACAGCGGCTACTACACGGCCGCGCAGCTGAAGTAGTCCATCCGATCGCCAGACGAGGAGCAGGGATGGACGACGTCATCCTGAGCATGGCCGGGATCACCAAGACGTTCCCCGGCGTGAAGGCCCTCCAGGACGTGAACCTGGAGGTCGGCCGCGGCCGGATCCACGCGATCTGCGGTGAGAACGGCGCCGGCAAGTCGACGCTGATGAAGGTGCTGTCCGGCGTGTACCCGCACGGCAGTTACGACGGTGAGATCACCTTCGACGGACAGCCGTGCGCGTTCGGCGGCATCCGCGACAGCGAGGCGCGCGGGATCGTCATCATCCACCAGGAGCTGGCGCTGTCCCCGCACCTGTCGATCGCGGAGAACATCTTCCTGGGCAACGAGCGCGTCCGGCGCGGGCTGATCGACTGGCACCGCACCAACGCCGAGGCCGCCGAACTGCTCGCGCGGGTCGGGTTGAAGGAGAACCCGACCGCGCGGGTGTCCGACCTCGGCGTCGGCAAGCAGCAGCTGGTCGAGATCGCCAAGGCATTGTCCAAGCGGGTCCGCCTGCTGATCCTGGACGAGCCGACCGCCGCGCTGAACGACGACGACTCCGAGCACCTGCTCGACCTGTTGCGCGGTCTGCAGGCCGAGGGCGTGACCTGCGTGGTCATCTCCCACAAGCTGAACGAGATCGAGGCGGTCTCCGACGCGGTGACCATCCTGCGCGACGGCCGGACCATCGAGACGCTGGACTTCCACACCCAGACCGTCTCCCAGGACCGCATCATCACCGGCATGGTCGGCCGCGACCTGGAGCACCGCTATCCGGAGCACACCCCCGCCGTCGGCGAGGAGGTGCTCCGGATCGAGGACTGGACGGTCTTCTCCCCGACCCAGCGCGGCCGCAAGGTCGTGGACGGCGCGAACCTGACGCTGCGCCGCGGGGAGATCACCGGCCTGGCCGGGCTGATGGGCGCCGGGCGCACCGAGCTGGCGATGAGCGTGTTCGGCCGCAGCTACGGCGTGGACATCTCCGGCCGGCTGATCAAGGACGGCAAGCAGATCCGGGTCCGCAGCGTCGACGACGCCATCGCGCACGGCATCGGCTACGCCACCGAGGACCGCAAGCGCTACGGCCTGAACCTCATCGACGACATCAAGCGCAACGTCTCGGCCGCCGCGCTGCCCAAGCTGGCCAAGGCCGGCCTGGTCGACCCGCGCGAGGAGTTCAAGGTCGCCGACGGCTACCGCGCCGAGCTGAACATCAAGGCGCCGGCGGTGACCGCGGTGACCGGCAAGCTCTCCGGCGGCAACCAGCAGAAGGTCGTGCTGTCCAAGTGGATGTTCGCCGACCCCGACGTGCTGATCCTGGACGAGCCGACGCGCGGTATCGACGTCGGCGCCAAGTTCGAGATCTACACGATCGTCAACCGGCTCGCCGACGAGGGCAAGGCGGTCCTGGTCATCTCCTCGGAGCTGCCCGAACTGCTGGGCATCTGCGACCGGGTCTACGCGATGTCGGCCGGGCGGATCACCGGCGTGCTGGACCGCGCCGAGGCCACCCCCGAGCGCCTCATGACCCTGATGACCACCGAGTCCCTGATGGACCAGGACATCACCGCCGAGGACCTGCTCACCGTGCCCGAGCCGACGCCGCAGACCGAGCCCGAAGCCGCGGCGGGATCCTTCGCCGAGCCGGGCGGGCCCATCGAGCCGGCCGACGCGGCCACGCCAGGCGAGCCACACCCCGAGCATGAAAAGGACCAGTGAATGAGCAGCATCGCTCCTCCCAGCAAGACGGAGCTGGCGGCTCCCACCGGCTCCGGCCCGGCCCGCCGCTTCGAGATCAACCTGCGTGCCAGCGGCATCTACCTGGCCTTCGCCGCGATCGTCGTGCTCTTCGACATCCTGACCCACGGCCTGCTGCTGACCCCGGAGAACGTCTCCAACCTCATCGTCCAGAACTCCTACATCCTCGTCCTGGCGATCGGCATGATCCTGGTGATCATCGCCGGGCACATCGACCTGTCGGCCGGCTCGGTGGTCGCCGTCACCGGCGCGATAGCCGCGGTGCTGATGGTCAACCACCACATGGCCTGGCCGTTGGCGCTGCTGATCACCCTGATCGCCGGCGCCGCGATCGGCGCCTGGCAGGGCTACTGGGTCGCCTACTTCGGGCTCCCGGCGTTCATCGTGACGCTGGCCGGGATGCTCGTCTTCCGCGCGCTGACCATGACCGTGCTGGGCAACCAGGGCATCGGCCCGTTCCCGGACCAGGTCCGCACGCTGTCCACCGGCTTCCTCGGGAACGTGCTGGGCAACGTCGGGCTCGGCTCGCTCGGCGGCGCCGACCTGTTCACGCTGGTCATCGGTGTGCTCGCGGTGCTCGCCGGAGTCGCCTCGCAGTGGCGGGCCCGCACGGCCAAGCTGCGCTACGGCCAGCAGGTCGAGTCGGTGGCGCTGTTCGCCGGCAAGATGGCGCTGATGGCGTTCGTGGTGCTGGGCGTCGTGGTGCAGCTGGCCCGCTACAAGAACCTGCCGTGGGTGTTGGTCCTGCTCACGATTCTGGTCCTGGGCTACAGCCTGGTCGCCTCGCGCACCGTCTTCGGGCGGCACGTCTACGCCATCGGCGGCAACGCCCAAGCCGCGGTGCTCTCCGGGGTGAAGGTCAAGAAGGTCACCTTCTGGATCTTCGTGAACATGGGCGTGCTGGCCGCGATCGCCGGCGTGGTCTTCGCCGGGCGGCTGAACCAGGCCGGTCCGACCGCGGGCACCAACTTCGAGCTCGACGCCATCGCCGCGGCCTTCATCGGCGGCGCGGCGGTGACCGGCGGGGTCGGCAAGGTGGTCGGGGCGATCACCGGCGGGCTGATCATGGGTGTGATCAACAACGGCATGTCGCTGCTGGGCGCGCCCAGCGAGCGCGTCATGCTGGTCAAGGGTCTGATCCTGCTGGCCGCGGTGGCCTTCGACGTGTGGGCCAAGCGTCGGGCGGGGACGGCTCGATAAGCTGCGCGAACGCCTCGGTGCGGCTGGCCGGCGCGGAACGACGCGTACGGCACGCACAGCCGGGGACGACGGGCACAAGGACGAGGAGAGCGGTCGAGTTGACGAGGGAGCGGGTGCGCGCCGGCGAGACGGTGCGCGGCGGCGGGCGTCCAGGGCTGCGCGACGTGGCCGAGCTGGCCGGCGTCTCGCACCAGACGGTGTCCCGGGTGTTCAAGGACCACCCGCGGGTCAGCGCCGAGACCCGGGCCAAAGTGCTGGCCGCGGCGGCGCAGCTGGACTTCCGGCCCAACGCCATAGCGCGCGCCCTGGCCACCGGATCCTCGCGGACCATCGGCGTGGTCAGCTTCGACACCACGCTGTTCGGCCCGGCCTCGATGGTCAGCGCGATCGAGAGCAGCGCCCGCGACGCCGACTACTTCGTCTCGGTGGTCGGCCTGGCCTCGCCCAGCCGCCGCTCGGTGGCCGAGGCCGCCGACCGGATGCGCGGGCAGGGCGTGGACGGCATCATCCTGATCCCCGGGCACGTCCCGGCCGACCAGGTGGTGCGCCACCTGCCGGCGATGCTGCCGGTGGTCTCGCTGTCCGCGGCCGAGACCGTCGCCTCGGCCTCGGTGGACCAGTACGACGGCCCGCTGGCCGCCGTCCGCCACCTGCTGGACCTGGGGCACCGCACGGTGCACCACGTCGCCGGTCCCGCCGACTGGCTCGACGCCCGCCAGCGCGAACAGGCCTGGCGCGACGCGCTGACCGCCGCCGGGGCGCCGGTCCCGGAGCCCTTGCCCGGGGACTGGAGCGCGGCCTCCGGGTACGAGCGCGGCCAGGTGCTGGCCGCCGATCCGCGGGTGAGCGCGGTCTTCGCGGCCAACGACCACATCGCCCTCGGCGTGCTGCTGGCGCTGCACGAAGCCCGGCGGCGGGTCCCGGAGGAGGTGAGCGTCATCGGCTTCGACGACATCCCGGAGGCGGCGTTCTTCACCCCGCCGCTGACCACGGTGCGGCAGGACTTCTCCGCTCTCGGCCGGCGCAGCATGGCGCTGCTGCTGGACCAGATCGGCGCCTCCGCGCCGGCGGCCTCCCCGGTCGCGGCGGTGATACCGACCGAGTTGGTCGTGCGGCGCAGCACCGCGCGGCGTGCGTGAGTCCTGAGTTCTCCAACGTTCTTCACAGTCCGCCTAAGTTCTTCACCAGCCCCATCCAGCCAACAACTGCCAGCGTCCGAGGAACCGCGGAGGGATCGCGTCCGGCCATGAGTGGGAGTGTGTCAGCGTGAGTGTTACCGCTAACATCGAGCAGTACGCCGTCGGTGTCGACTTCGGGACCCTGTCGGGGCGCGCCGTGGTGGTGCGCGTCGGCGACGGGCGCGAAGTGGGCAGCGCGGTCGTGGAGTACCGGCACGGCGTCATCGACCGCCGGCTCCCCGACGGCACCGGCCCGCTGCCGCCGGACTGGGCGTTGCAGAACCCTGAGGACTGGCGCGAGGTGCTGCGCGTCGCGGTTCCGGCGGCGCTGGAAGCCGGCGGCGTCGACCCGGCCGCCGTCATCGGCATCGCCACCGACTTCACCGCGTGCACCGTGCTGCCGACCCTCGCCGACGGCACGCCGCTGTGTGAGACCGAAGGCCTCACCGGCGTCCCGCACGCCTGGCCGAAGCTGTGGAAGCACCACGCCGCGCAGCGCCAGGCCGACGCGATCAACGCCCTGGCCGCCGAGCGCGGCGAAGCCTGGGCGCCGCGCTACGGAGGCAAGCAGTCCTCCGAGTGGGAGTTCGCCAAGGCGCTGCAGGTGCTGCAGGAGGCGCCGGAGGTCTACGAACGCTGCGAACGCTGGATCGAGGCGGCCGACTGGATCGTCTGGGAGCTGACCGGCACGGAGTCCCGCAACGCCTGTACCGCCGGCTACAAGGGGATCTTCCAGGACGGTGCTTATCCGTCCACTGACTTCCTCGCCGCGCTGGATCCGCGCTTCGCCGACTTCCCCGCCACGCGCCTGGAGTATCCCGGCGGGCTGGCGGCGTTGGGCTCCCGCGTCGGCGGGCTCAGCAAGCAGGCCGCGCAGTGGACCGGCCTGCCGGTCGGCATCGCCGTCGCCGCAGGCAACGTCGACGCGCACGTCACCGCACCGGCGGCGCGCGCCGTCGAACCCGGCAAGCTCCTGGCGATCATGGGCACCTCGACCTGCCATGTGCTCAACGGCACGATCCTGGCCGACGTCCCGGGCATCTGCGGGGTCGTGGACGGCGGCATCAGCGCCGGCCACTTCGGCTACGAGGCCGGGCAGAGCGCGGTCGGCGACATCTTCGCCTGGTGGACCCGGCTCACCGGCCAGGACCACGACGCGCTGACCGCCGCCGCCGCGGACCAGCCGGTCGGCGGACACGGCCTGATCGCCCTGGACTGGATGGGCGGCAACCGCTCGATCCTGGTCGACCACGACCTGTCCGGGGTGATCGTCGGGCTGACGCTGGCGACCCGGCCCGAGGAGGTCTACCGCGCCCTGCTGGAGGCCACCGCGTTCGGGACCCGCGTCATCGTCGAGGCCTTCGAAGCCGGCGGCGTCCCGGTCGAGGAGTTCGTGGTCGCCGGCGGCTTGAAGCGCAACAGCTTCCTGATGCAGCTCTACGCCGACATCCTGCGCCGCCCGGTCTCCGTGGCCTTCTCCGATCAGGCGCCGGCGCTCGGCTCGGCGATCCACGCCGCCGTCGCCGCCGGTGCCTACCCGGACGTGCCGGCCGCCGCCGAGGCGATGGGCGCCGTGGAGAGCGGCGCCTACGTCCCGGACCCGGCGCGCGCCGACGCCTACGACGCGCTGTTCGCCGAGTACCGCGCCCTGCACGACGCCTTCGGGCCCAGCGGCGGCGCGCTGCACCGGCTGCGCAAGATCCGCAACGCCGCGCTCGCCTCCGCGACAGGCTCCGAGACGAAGGGTTCCCCGCAGTGAGCACCGACATAGCCCGGATCCGCCGCGAGGTCTGCGACCTGCACGCCGAGCTGGTCCGCTACCAGCTCGTGGTGTGGACCGCCGGCAACGTCTCGGCGCGCGTCCCCGGCGAGGACCTGTTGGTCATCAAGCCCTCCGGGGTCTCCTACGACGACCTGACGCCGGCGAACATGATCGTCTGCGACCTGGACGGCAAGGTCGTCCAGGGCGACCTGTCCCCGTCCTCCGACACCGCCGCGCACGCCTACGTCTACCGGAACATGCCCGAGGTCGGCGGCGTCGTGCACACCCACTCCACGTACGCCTCGGCGTGGGCGGCGCGCGGCGAGGCGGTGCCGTGCGTGCTGACCGCGATGGCCGACGAGTTCGGCGGGGAGATCCCGGTCGGGCCGTTCGCGCTGATCGGCGACGACTCGATCGGCCGCGGCATCGTGGAGACGCTGGCCGGCAGCAGGTCCCCGGCCGTGCTCATGCGCAACCACGGCGTGTTCACCGTCGGCGGCAGCGCCAAGGCCGCGGTCAAGGCCGCGGTGATGACCGAGGACGTGGCCCGCACGGTCCACCTGGCCCGCGCGCACGGCCGTCCGCAGCCCATCGGCGAGCAGGACATCGCCTCCCTGTACGACCGTTATCAGAACGTTTACGGCCAGTCCTCGGACCGGTCCGCCGCCGAAGGAGACGCACACCGATGACCGCCGAGATCTGGTTCCTCACCGGTTCGCAGGGCATGTACGGCGAGGACACGCTGCGGCAGGTCGCCGAGCAGTCGCGGGAAGTCGCCGCGGGGCTCGGCGCCGGCGGCGCGATACCCGTGCCGGTCGCCTGGCGCCCGGTGCTCACCGACAGCGCCGCCATCCGGCGCGTGATGCTGGAGGCCGACGCCGACGACGACTGCGTCGGGGTGATCGCCTGGATGCACACCTTCTCCCCGGCCAAGATGTGGATCTCCGGTCTGGACGCGCTGCGCAAGCCGCTGCTGCACCTGCACACCCAGGCCAACCGCGCGCTGCCGTGGGACAGCATCGACATGGACTTCATGAACCTGAACCAGGCCGCGCACGGCGACCGCGAGTTCGGGCACGTCCAGACCCGCCTCGGCGTGCCGCGCAAAACCGTGTTCGGGCACGTCTCCGACCCCTCGGTCACCGCGCGTGTCGGCGACTGGGCCCGCGCCGCGCTGGCCGCGTCCGCCCTGCGCTCGCTGCGCCTGGCGCGGTTCGGCGACAACATGCGGGACGTCGCGGTCACCGAGGGCGACAAGGTCGAGGCCGAGCTGACCTTCGGGGTCTCGGTGAACGGCTACGGCGTCAACACGCTGGCCGAGGCCGTTCACGCCGCCCCGGACGACGCGGTGGACGCGCTCGTCACCGAGTACTCAGACCTCTACGACGTCGCCCCCGAACTGCTGCCCGGCGGCGAGCGGCACGCCTCGCTGCGCTACGGCGCCCGCATCGAGGCGGGCCTGCGGCAGTTCCTCACCGAGGGCGGTTTCGACGCCTTCACCACGAACTTCGAAGACCTCGGCGCCCTGCGCCAGCTCCCGGGTCTGGCCGTGCAGCGCCTGATGGCCGACGGCTACGGCTTCGGCGGCGAAGGGGACTGGAAGACCGCGGCCCTGCTGCGCGGTCTGAAGGCGGCCGCGGCCGGGCTGCCCGGCGGCACCTCCTTCATGGAGGACTACACCTACCACCTGGAAGGCGAGCGCGGTCTGGTCCTGGGCGCGCACATGCTCGAGGTCTGTCCGTCGATCGCGGGGGAGCGGCCCAGGCTGGAGCTGCATCCGCTGTCCATCGGCGGCCGCGAGGACCCGGTCCGCCTGGTCTTCGACGCCGCGCCCGGCCCGGCGTTCGTGACCGGACTGGCCGACCTCGGCGACCGCTTCCGCCTGGTGGCCAACGAGATCGACACGATCGCCCCGCCCGAGCCGCTGCCGAATTTGCCGGTGGCGCGCGCCGTGTGGTCTCCGCGTCCGGATCTGCGGACCTCGGCAGAGGCATGGCTCATCGCCGGCGCGCCGCACCACACGGTCTACTCCTCGGCGCTGGGGACCGAGGTGCTGCGCGACCTCGCCGAGATCGTCGGGGTCGAGCTGCTGGTCATCGACGCCGAGACGAAGGTGCGGCAGTTCGCGCGGGAGCAGCGCTGGAATCAGGCTTACTACCGGCTGGCGAAGGGGTTCTGACAGCAGCGGTGCCGCTCCGGGCGGGAAGCCGGAGCGGCACCGTGATTCATCGCGCGCGGGAAACCGGAAGACAGCAGCCTCAGAACGCCCCGGTCCCGTTCGGCGAGCCCAGCCCGGTCGGGCCGTCGTAGCCGGTCCCGGCGGTGCACAGGTACGCCGGCGTGCACGTGCCGTTGTTCCCGCTGGTGACGTCGAACAGCGATCCGGCGTTCTTGTACGGCTGGGAGCCGTACACGAGCGATCCGGTGTTCCCGGCCAGCGCGTAGACCGAGGCGATGATCGGCGAGGACGCGCTGGTCCCGCCGACCTGCACCCAGCCGTCGGCGCCGGTGGCCAGGCCCAGGGCCAGCAGCAGGTCGCAGAACGCCCCGCCGCCGCAGCTGTTCGCGGTGTCGTACACGGCCACGCCGGTGTTCGGGTCGGCGACCGCGGACACGTCGGCGACCGTGCGGTGCGCGCAGCCCGAATCGGTCTGCCACGAGGGCTTGGGCTCCTGCACCGAACAGCCGCTGCCGGCGCCGGACCACGCGGTCTCGGTCCAGCCGCGGGCGTTGGACGCGGCGCTCAAGCTGGTGCCGCCGACCGCGGTGACGTACTGCGAGGCCGCCGGCCAACTGACGCCGTAGCCGCTGTCACCGGAGCTGGCGGTGATCGCCTTGCCGGGGTGGTTGAAGTGCGCGTCGGCGGCAAGCGTCGAGCTGTCCTCCGCCGCGCCCCAGCTGTTGGAGATCGACACCACGCCGGGCGCCGCCGCCGCGGTGTCCTCGGCGGTGGTCAGCGAGGCGGTGTCCGCGCCACTGGCCTCCACCAACAGGATGTGGCAGCCGGGGCAGATCGCCGAGACCATGTCAAGGTCCAGACTCTCCTCCTCCGCCCAGCCGTAGTCCGCGGCGGGCAGCGGCGAGGCCTGCCCGCTCTGGTTCACCTTCTGGAAGCAGCCGCTCGCCGCGGTGCACGCCGGCAGGTTGTAGGCGCTGCGGTACGCCGCCAGGTCCGCGGCCGCGTTCGGGTCGTCGAAGGCGTCGACGATCGCCACGGTCCGCCCGGCGCCGTTGGTCCCGGCGAGCTTGTACGCCGCTATCAGGTCCGCGGGCTTGAGCCCGGAGCTGGTCGGGCTCCCGGAGGCGTTCGGTATCAGCCGCCCCTGCCCCAGGCAGTGTGCCTTGCCCGTGACGACCTTCGCGCACCCGAACGGGACGATCGGGGACGCGGCCGGCCGGGCGCCGGCAGCCGCGCTCGCGCCGGCGGCCTCGGCGCCCGCCGGCGCCGTGACCGCCAGGACGAGGGCGAACGCCGCGCCGAGCGCTGCGACGCGGGCGCCGGAGCGCCGCAGGAATCTCGCGGCGGGCGGGGTGAAACGATCGATCATATCGCCTCCAGACGGCAGAAGATGGTCTGTTTGCGGGCATCTGTCGCATCGACAGCTCCCCACCGTGGAATATGCGAGCCTTGCCAAGGAGAGTCAATGCTCGCAAGGAACGGAGCACCCGTAAGTGTCGCAACACCATGAGAAAGTCCTGGAACGCATCCGGCTGGGCCTGGTCTACACCGAGACCGAGGCCGCGTTCCAGGCTCCGCAGCGTCGCACGGAGGAGATCTTCGAGTACAACCACACCCCGCCCGGCGACCCCGGCCGGCGCCGGGCGCTGCTGGAGGCGATCCTCGGATCGGTCGGGGAGCGCACGGTCCTGCTCCCGCCGTTCCACGCCGGGTTCGGCAGCAACGTCCACCTCGGCGACGACTTCTTCGGCAACGTGAACCTGACGTTCGTCGACGACGTGGAGATCCGGATCGGGCACGGCGTGATGATCGCGCCCAGCGTCACGCTGACGACGACCGGTCATCCGGTGCACCCCTCGCGGCGCGCCGACTTCGGGCGGTTCTCCGAGCCGATCGTCATCGAGGACAAGGTGTGGATCGGCAGCAACGCTGTGGTCCTGCCGGGCGTCCGGATCGGCTACGGCTCGGTGATCGGCGCCGGCAGTGTGGTCAGCCACGACATCCCGGCGATGACGGTCGCGGTCGGGACGCCGTGCCGGGTGCTGCGGGAGATCACCGAGGAGGATCTCAAAACCCGCACCGCCGAGGGGTAGCTCCGTGCCGCCGGCCGGGGAGGGAGCCCGCGTGGCCGAAGACCACCTCTTGTTCTACTTTGGAGGGAATCTGAACGGGTGATCACGTGGCGGTTCCCTCCCGGCACGCCGAGGACCACACCGAGACCGTCGCGTGGTCCGGAGCGGGCTTCGCCTTCGTCGGGCGCGAGCGCGAGCTCGGGCTGCTGCTGGCCGGCGTCCGGCATCCCCCGGCGGTGGTGCTGGTCGAGGGCGAGGCCGGGATCGGCAAGTCCCGGCTGGTGCACGAGGCGGCCGCCGCCGTGGCCGCCGCCGGCCGCCGGGTGCTGACCGGGCTGTGCCACCCGCTGCGCGAGCCCTACCCCTACGGCCCGGTCATCGACGCGCTGCGCAAGGCCGGCGACTGGCTGCCGCCGGTCGCCGACCTGCCGCCGAGCGCCGGCGTGCTGGCGCCGCTGCTGCCCGATCTGGCCGCGCGGCTCCCGGCGGCGCCGCGCCCGGCCGCCGACGCGCACGCCAAGCGCTTCCAGCTGGTCAACGGCCTGCGCTCGTTCCTGGCCGCGCTGGGACCGGCGGTCCTGGTCGTCGAGGACGCGCACTGGATCGACGAGGCCACCCGCGAACTGCTCCTGCTGCTCACCCGGGACATGCCCGAGCAGCTGAGCCTGGTGCTCACCTACCGGAACGAGGACCTGCCGCCGGGCGGATCGGTCCTCGGCCCGGCCTACCGCCGCCAGCCCGGCGTCAGCGGCGCCGCGATCCACCTGAACCCGCTGTCGGGACCGGACGTGCAGGCCTTGGCGCACGCCGCCCTGGGCCCGCACGCCACCGTCGAGCTGAGCACCGTGCTGTACCAGCGCAGCGAGGGACTGCCGCTGGCCGCCGAGGAAGACCTGATCACCCTGGCCGAACGCGGTCCCGGCGAAGGCCCGGATCCGCCCGGCAGCCTCCTGGACGATCTGGCGCACGCCGAGGTGCCGCGCGGGCTGCGCGAGGCGTTCACCGAGCGTCTGAGCGCGCTGTCGGCGGCGGCGCGGACCGTGGTCGAGGCCGCCGCCGTCCTGGACGTGCCGGCTGCCGAGCAGCTGCTGGCCCGGGTCGCCGACCTGGAACCGGAGCAGGCCTCGCGCGGCCTCACCGAGGCGCTGGGCGTCGCGGTGCTGCAGGAGACCGACACCGACCGCTACTTCTTCCGGCACGTCCTGGCCCAGCGCGTCGCCTACGAGCAGATGCCCGGACCGCTGCGGGCCCGCCTGCACCGGCGTGCCATCGCCGTGCTGGAGACCCGGTCCCCGCCGCCGCTGGTCCAGATCGCCCACCACAGCCAGCACCTCGGCGACCCGCAGGCCTGGCTGGAGCGCGCGGAGGCGGCCGCGTGGCAGGCGATCGGGCTCGGCGACTCCGGGACCGCCGCGGCGCTGCTGCACCAGATCCTGGAGCAGCCCGGCGTGGCCGGGGACCGGCGCTCGCGCGCCGCCCTGGCGCTGGGCGTCATCGCGGTCAACGGCGTCGACTACGTCACCGACGCCCGCGCGCTGCGCCGCATCCTGGCCGACCCGCAGCTGCCGATCGCGACCCGGGGCGAGATCCGGCTCTCGCTCGGGCTGCTGATGGTCAACCACGCCGGGGACCGCGCCGGCTTCCGCGAGGTGCGACGCGCCGCCGAGGAGCTCGCCGACCGCCCCGACCGCGCCGCGCGCGCGATGGTCGCGCTGGCGATGAACGAGCGCGACGAGAACGGCGTGCGGGCCTGGGAGTGGATGGAGCGCGCCGACGCCGAGGCGGCGCGGTGCCCCGACCCGGCCGTGAGCGCCGCGGCGCAGGCCACCCGGCTCACGCTGCTGGCCCGGGAGGGGGACCCCGGCGTGTGGGCGCTCACCGACCAGCTGCCCCGCACCAGCGCCGACGACGAGGTGATGCGGCAGAGCGTCCGCGCCCTGTACAACACCGGCGAGCTGGCGATCGAGCTCGGGCACGACCGGCGCGCCGCGCGCATGCTGCACGAGAGCCGCGACCTGGCCACCCGCGTGAGCTTCCCGCGCATGGAGTGCTACAGCAGGATCGCGCTGCTGCGCCTCGACGCGCTGGCCGGGGACTGGGAGGACGTCGAGAACCGCTTCACCGGGCTGTGCTCGGAATACCCGGACATCGCCATGGCCAAGACCGACGAGGCGCTCACCGTCGGGCAAGTGGCGGCGGCGCGCGGACTGCGAGCCCGCGCGGCGGAGCTGTTCACCGCCGCCGCGGCTTACGGCGAGATGGAGTCGCAGGTCACCGCGGGGTTGCGCGCGGCGGCGGGGCTGATCGCCGTGCGCTTGGCCGCTGACGCCGAGCAGGACGCGTGGGCGATCGCCGAGCCCGCGGTCGCGACGCTGCGGCGGGCCGGTGCGTGGGCTCGGGGCAGCGGGCTGGTCCCGGCAGCCGTCGAGGCGGCGCTGGCGTGCGGGTACCGGGACGCCGCCGAGCGGCTGGTCGCCGACGCCGAGGACGGACTCCGGGACCGGGACGCTCCGGCAGCCACTGCCGAGCTGTGCCTGGCGCGCGGCTTGCTGAAGCGCGGGAGCGACGATGCCGCGGCCGCGGTGCGCGACTTCGAATCCGCCCGGCAGCAGTGGTCCGACATCGGACGTCCTTACGAATCGGCCCAAGCTTGCGAGCGGCTCGGCGTCGCGCTCAGCGCCTCCGGCGACGGCGAAGCGGCCGGCGTCCGGCTGACCGAGGCGCTCGCCGCCTACGACCGCCTCGGCGCCGCGCACGATGCCGCGCGCTGCCGTCACACCCTGCGTGACCTGGGCTTGGTCAAGGCCGCCGGACGCGGACGGCGCGGCTACGGCGACGAGCTGTCCCCGCGCGAACGCCAGGTCGCCGAGCTGGTCGCCGGCGGCGCGACCAACCACGACATCGCCGAGGCGCTGTTCCTGTCCCCGCGCACCGTGGAGCAGCACGTCGCGCGGATGCTGCGGAAACTGGGGACCACCAGGGCCGGCGTCGCGAGCGTTTTACGGGGCCGGGAACGCCAAAGGGGTTGATTAAATTACGTACCCCTGCAAAATTGGATACTTATTGATCTCCACCCGGGTGACGGTTGAACCTCATGAGTGGGCGTTTTCACACTCCCACCCCGTTTCGACCCCACCCGCGCAGAAAGGCCGGCCACGCAGGAGGCCATCATGATCGCCACGAAGGACACCGAGCCGGCACACCGTGCCGCGGTCCTTCCCGCCCAGCGCACGTGCGAGCACCGCCCGCCGTGCCCGACCGCCGAGGCTTCCGACCGCGAGGCCGCGCACCTGGTCGCCAGCCACCCCGAGCAGGGGTGGGGGCTGCTGTGCAACGGGGTGGTCCTGTTCGACGACACCGGCGAGCTGCTTCCGGACGGCTCGTCCGTGGCGCCGCACCGGCGATCGTGAGACCCGGGAACCCGCGGTGGATCCTTCACTAGTCGCGCTGCTGTCGGTCCCGTCCGCGGGGGCGTCGGGCTTCCTCGCGGGCGTGGCCGCCATGCGGCGCCGGCTGCGACGGGCCGCCGGCGAGGCCGCGCACGCGCGCTGGCTCGCCGACCACGACGCGCTGACCGGGCTGCCGAACCGCCACGCCGCGCGGCACCACTACCAGCACGCGGCGCTGGCCGGGCGCCCGCCGGCGGCCGCGCTGCTGGATCTGGACGACTTCAAGACGGTCAACGACACCTGGGGCCACCAGGTCGGCGACGCGCACCTGGTCGCCGTCGGGGAGCGGCTGGCGGCGGCGTGCCGGGACGTGGGCGCGCGGGCTTTCCGGTTGGGCGGCGACGAATTCGTGCTGCTGCTGCCCTCGACCGATGCCGCGACTGTGGTGCGGGACGTCCGGGCGATCGTGTGCGCGCTGGGCGCTCCGCAGTATCTGAAGCTGGACGAAAGCCGGACGGTGACGCTCGTGCCGAGCGCCTCGGCCGGGATAGCGGTGCCGGCCAACGAGGATGCCTTCTCCGATGTGCTGCGGTGCGCCGATGTCGCGCTGTACCACGCCAAGCGCTACGGGGCGGCGCCGCATCTGTACACCCCTGACATGCGGCACCCCTGGTCGCACCGGTACAAGGCGATGGACGAGGGGCACCTGGGGACGGCGCGGGTCTCGGGGTTGGTCGCGGAGCAGGCCACGCGCTGAAACGCGGGGGCGCCGCGTGGGTGGCGCGCGCTACGGTGAGGAATCTTGTGCGCACCGGCCACTAGGAGGCTCGCTCCATGTCCTTACCCGCTATCCGTCCATACCGGTCTGAAGACCGGGATGCGCTGTACGACATCTGCATGCGGACCGGTGATGCCGGAGGCGACGCGCGCGGTGTCTATCGGGATCAGGATCTGCTGCCGGACCTGTTCGCCGGGCCGTATGCCACGCTCGAACCCGATCTGGCTTTCGTGCTCGACGACGGCGGGCGCGCTGTCGGATACGTGGTGGGAACAAGCGACACCGAGCGGTTCGTCCGCGACTTCAGGGCCAAGTGGCTGCCGACGGTCGCCGAGCGGCATCCGCTGCCGGGCGGGGAGCCGGGCACGCCGGATGCGGTGATGACCGCGTTTCTGCACCAGCCCGAGCTCATGCTGAACCCGGCGCTCGCCGAGTACCCGGCGCACCTGCACATCGACCTGCTGCCCGACTACCAGGGGCGCGGGTATGGCAGGAGACTGCTGACCGCCCTGTTCGCGGCGCTCGACAAGGCCGGGGCGAAGCGGGTCCACCTGGTGATGTCCACGGCGAACACCGGTGCGCGGGCTTTCTACAACCGGGTGGGCTTCCACGAGATCGTCGTCCCTGACCCGGGCGAGCTGACCTTCCTGGGACGCTCGACGATCTAGGGCCGATGCCTCTGAACACGGGTTTCACGCGGCTGTGACACGTCGGACCTGATCACGCAACAGGACTCCGCGACACTCGCGGCATGAAGACTTCTCGTCGCGAACCCGGTAGTGACCGTCGCCGCCACCGCCCGGAGTGGAGCTGGCGGCGGGAGATCATCGAGCTGGCCGTGCTGTTCCTCGCCGTGGGGACGGCAGGGCTGTTCACCGAGGTGCTGGGACGCCGGCACTACGGATGGAGCCTGCTGATCGCGCTCGGTGCCGCGCTGCTCGGGGCGTCGGTGTTGCAGTGGTGGTGGCGCGTCCACGGACCGGGGCGGCTGCGCGCGACCACGCCCTTCGTCTCGGTCCGCAGCGCCGATGGCCTCGACACCGCCCTCGCCGAATGGCACGACGACCTGAACCTGTGGCGCATCAGGGCCGCGGTCCGCGACCGCCCCGGCAGTCTGGCCGCGGTGTGCGAACGCCTGGCCGCCGTCGGCGCCAACATCGTCGGCCTGCAGGTCCACCCCCTGGCCGAAGGAGTTCTCGACGAGTTCCTCGTGGACGTGCCACCCGCCGTCGACGCCGCGACCCTGGCCGCCGCCGTCGCCGCCGGCGGCGCACAGGTCGGTCTCATCGACCGCGCCGCCCGCGACGACCTCACCGACGCCCCCGCCAGAGTCCTGACCCTCGCGGCACGCCTGGCCGCCGGCGACGCCGGACTCCCCATCGCCCTCCACGACCTCTTCGGCCACTGCGCCGTCACCTGGGACCCCCGCGAAGTCCAGGAACCCGCCTGCGCCGGCACTCTCATCACCCTCGCCGACCCCAGCGGCGGCACCCTCCTGGTCACCCGCGAAGCCCTCGACTTCACCCCGACCGAGTTCGCCCGAGCCCGCGCCCTGGTCGGGCTGTGCGGGGAGCTGCGCCGGCGGCACATGGCGGGGTGAGCGGCCGACGCTCGCCGGGTGCGGCTTGTCGGTGGCCTGACAGGCGATTTTCACGGCTTCGCGCATGGTTTTGACGGCCTCGCCGGGTGGCGCGGTTCGGTGGAGCGCCGTAACTTCCCCCGGCGGCCGACGGTCGTGGAGGGTGCTTCTTCCGCGCCTGCTTTTGATCTCAGGCATCCACCAAACGCGGCGGCCGCCGACGCGAGCCAGCCACCTTCCACCGAACTGCGCCTCCCTGCGAGGCCGTCAAACCGTGCGCGAAGCCGTAAAAGACTTCTCAAAACCCACTGCCCGACCGCACTCGCCCTTCCCGCCGCCCCACAGCCCCATCCCGCCTTGGTGGCGATCAGGTTACGGACTCTTGACGCTCCGGATGTTTGCGCTAACAATCGTCAACGCACCGCAACGCTCATGCTCGGCGATGGTAGGGCCCTGGCAGGGCTCTGCCTCGCTATCGGGCCGTTCCGGCCCACGCCATCGGGCTGTTCCAGCCCTCTTGCACGGATCCGTTCGTCCGCATGTCGGCCCGGGAGGTGTGAAGCTCTGTGCAGAACGTCGTCGGGGACCGTGCGCCGGTCATGGCCGATGTGGCCCGGGTGGCGGGGGTTTCTCAGCAGACCGTGTCGCGGGTGCTCAATGATCGGCCGAACGTGCGGCCCGCGACGCGGGACCGGGTGCTGGGGGCGATCAGGGAGCTGGGTTACCGGCCCAACGCGGCGGCGCGGACGCTGGTCACGCGGCGGAGCAACACTCTGGGCGTGATCAGCTTCAACACCACGCTGTACGGTCCGGCGTCCATGCTCTACGGCATCGAGCAGGCGGCCAAGCAGCACGACTACTTCGTCACCGTCGCCGCCCTGGCGGCCATGGACCGGCGGTCGGTGTTCGAGGCGGTGGAGCGGCTGCGGGATCAGGCGGTGGAGGGGATCATCGTGATCGCGCCGCAGACCACCGCGGTCAGTGCGCTCGCGAACATGCCCTCCGACGTGCCGTTGGTCGCGGTCGGATGCGGTGTGCACGCGGCGTTGAGCGCGGTCGCGGTCGACAACGAGGCCGGTGCCGAGCGGGCGACGTCCTACCTGCTCGACCTCGGCCACCGGACCGTGCACCACCTGGCCGGACCGCGGACCTGGCTGGACGCCCAGGAGCGCGAGGCCGGGTGGCGGCGCGCGCTGACGGTGCGGGGCGCCGAGGTGGCCGAGCCGTTCAAGGGGGGCGACTGGTCCGCGCGGACCGGGTACGACCTCGGGCGGCAGATCGTCCGCGATCCGGGCGTGACCTCGGTGTTCTGCGCCAACGACCATCTGGCGCTCGGGCTCATGCGGGCCCTGCAGGCGGCCGGCCGCCGGGTTCCCGAGGACGTCAGCGTCATCGGGTTCGACGACATCCCGGACGCCGAGTTCTTCGGACCCGCGCTGACCACCGTGCGCCAGGACTTCGACGAGTTGGGGCGGCGCGCGCTGCTGGCCCTGATCCGCTCGATCGGAAGGATCGGCAAGGTCGGCAGTCCCAGCAAGCTCGGCAAGGCCGCCAACCCCGGCGCCGGCAAGCGGCCCGGGGGACCGGTGGCCGCCATCGACCCGAGCTTGGTGGTGCGTGCGTCCACCGCACGTCCCGCACCCTGACCGGCACCTTTCACCGAAATACGCACCACGCACCACGGATGTGTCGCCGTTCGCCGGCGTCGAATGTTACCGCTAACACTCTCTGCACGATTCCGGAAAGGATCTGAACGAGGATGGGCACCAGCAAACTCCGCATCACCGCCGCCTTCGCGGCCGCTCTGCTCGTGGCCTCGGCCGCGGCCTGCTCGAAGAACGCGTCGGGAACCTCAGCGCCCGCCGCCGGCACCTCCGGTGCCTCGGGCTCCGCCGCGCCGCCGGCGCTCGCCGGCTCGGTCACCTTCAACCAGGACAACCTCGCCAAGCTCGACGCCGCGCTGAAGACCGCGCTGGCGGGCAAGGACCTGTCCTCGGTGAACATCGCGATGGTGGTCAACGTCGCCGCCGACTACTGGAAGGCCGGGCAGGTCGGCTTCCAGAAGGGCTGCTCGGACCTGGGCCTGTCCGGCTCGCACTGCACCTACTTCGCCCCGCCGAACGGCAAGCTCACCGAGCAGAACTCCGAGATGGAGACCCTGCGCTCGCAGGGCATCACCGGCTACGCGATCTCGGCGATCGACCCGACCTCGGCGGCCGGGACCATCCACACCGACGTCCAGCACGGCGTCTCGGTCCTGGCGATCGACTCCCCGCTGCCGGGCACCGACGCCGCCTCGCTGTACCTGGGCACGCCGAACTACACCGCCGGGCAGCAGGCCGGCGAGGCGATGAAGCAGGTCCTCGGCGGCAAGGGCAAGGTCGCGGTGCTGGTCGGCTCGCTGACCGCGGCCAACGCCACGCAGCGCATCCAGGGCTTCGAGGACGCGTTGAAGGGCTCGAACATCACCGTGGTCCAGAAGGTCAACGACAACCTGTCGGCGGCCACCGCGACCTCCGACGCCGAGACCATCCTGGCCAACAACCCGGACGTCAACGGTCTGTACGGGGTCTACTCCTACGACGGCCCGGCGCTGGCGCAGGCGGTGCAGTCCGCCGGCAAGACCAACAGCGTCCACATCGTCTCCGACGACTCCGACGCCCAGACGCTCGGCTTCATCAAGTCCGGCGTCATCTCCGGCACCGTGGTCCAGATGCCCTACCAGCAGGGCTACACCGGCGCCTACATCCTGGCCGCCGACAAGGTCCTCGGCAAGGACGCGACGATGGCGATCGTCAAGCCCTTCCTGGAGTCCGACGGATCGACGCTGAGCTCCGGCGTCGGCCTGGTGACCTCCGCGGACCTGTCCGCGTACCAGGCGCTCGAGACGCAGCTGGGGATCAGCTGACGATGGCAGCGCTCGACGACGCCCCCGGCCGCGCGGTCACCGCGCGGCTGCGGGGGGTCCACAAGTCCTACGGCCCGGTGCGGGTGCTGGACCTGCCCGAGCTGGATCTGTACGCCGGCCAGGTGGTCGGCGTGGTCGGCGAGAACGGGGCCGGCAAGTCCACGCTGATGGGCACGCTGTCCGGCTCGGTGCGGCGCGACGGCGGCGAGATCGAGATCGACGGCTCGGCGCTCGTGCCGGGCTCCACCGAGGCCGCGGCCTCCCTCGGCATCGCCATGGTCTCCCAGGAGTTCCCGCTGGTCGGTCAGCTCTCTGTCGCCGAGAACCTGCTGTTGGGACGGCGTCCGCGCGGGTCCCGGCGCCGGGTGCTGGTGGACCGGGCGGCGCTGCGCCGCGAAGCCAGGGAGATGCTCGGCGAGATCGGGCTGTCCGCCACGGCGATCCCGGTGGGGCGCCAGGTGCGGACCCTGCCGGTGCCCACGCGCCAGATGATCGAGATCGCCAAGGCGTGGGGGCGGCGGCCGAAGCTGCTGATCCTGGACGAGCCGACCTCCTCGCTGGGTCCCGTCGAGGGAGCCCAGGTGCTGCGTCTGGCGCGCGAGCTCGCGGCGCGCGGGGGCACGGTCCTGTTCATCGGCCACCGGCTCGACGAAGTCCGCGAGGTCAGCGATCGCGTCCTGGTCCTGCGCAACGGACGCCTGGTCGCCGACCTGCAGCCGGGCGAGGCCAGCGAAGAGCGCCTGATCCGGGAGATGGTCGGGGGCGAGGTGACGCACTCCCGGCCGAAGGACGAGCCGACCGATACCTCGGTGCTGCTGTCGCTGCGCGCTCTGACCGCCGACGGGCTGGGCCCGGTCGACCTCGATCTGCGCGCCGGGGAGATCGTCGGCGTCGCCGGGCTGATGGGCTCCGGCCGCAGCAGGCTGATCCACACCGTCGCCGGCGCGCAACCGGCCACCGGCGGGACGATGACGATCGCCGGCGCCGCGTACCGCCCGCACGGTCCAGGCGACGGCACCGCCGCCGGGATCGCGATGATCCCCGAGGACCGCAAGGAACAGTCCCTGGTGGTGTTCGCCCCGATCCGGGCCAACGTCACCATCCCGATCCTGCGCCGCATCAGCTCCCGCGGCCTGCTCGGTCCCCGGCGCGAGCGCTCCGAGGCCGAGCGGATCACCGCGAGCGTCAACGTCCGGATGCGCTCGGTCGACCAGCCGATCGGCTCCCTGTCCGGCGGCAACCAGCAGCGGGCGATCTTCGGCCGCGCCTTCGCCACCGAACCGCGCCTGCTGCTGCTGGACGAGCCCACGCGCGGCGTCGACGTCGGCGCCAAAGCCGAGATCTACGAGCTCATCGACCGCGCCGCCGAGCGCGGCATGGCGGTGCTGGTCGCCTCCTCCGAGCTGGAGGAGCTGCTGTGGATCTGCCACCGCGTCGCGGTGCTGAACCACGGCCGGCTGGTCGAGGTGATCGACCGCGCCGAGGCCACCAAGGAGCGCATCATGACCGCCGCCGCGGGCACCGCCCCGGTCGTGCCGATGTCGGACGAGGTGTTGGAAGAGATGTCGGAAGAGGTGTCGGAGGACGCGTCGCAAGACGTGCCAGAACACGGAGACGCACCATGACAGTACAGAGCACCCTGACCCCCGAGGAGGCGCCCCCGCGCGGACAGCCGGCCGCCGCCCGGCTGCTGCGCAAGCTCGCCGAATCACCCGAGGCCGGCGTCATCGTCGCCTGCGTGCTGGTGTTCGCGATCATCGCCGCCAACGCCCCGACCTACACCTCCGTCGGCAACCTGCAGGTGATGGGCCGCGACCTGGCACAGGTCGGCATCCTGGCGGTGGGGGAGTCCGTGGTCATCCTGACCGGCGGCATCGACCTCTCGGTGGGAGCGCTGGCAGGCCTCGCGGGCATCCTGACCGCCTGGTTCAACGTGAACCAGGGCCTGCCGGCGCCGGTGGCGATCGTCCTGACCCTGGTGATCTGCGCGGGGGTCGGACTGTGGCACGGCACGATGGTGACCCGGCTGAACGTGCCGCCCTTCGTGATCACGCTGGTCACCTACACCGTCGCCCAAGGCCTGGCGCTGGCGATCACCACCGGCACACCGATCAACGGCATCGATCCCCTGTTCAGCAACCTGAGCCAGTACTACATCGGCCGCGTACCGGTCCCCGCCCTGTTCTTCCTCGGCGCGGTCGCCATCGCCTGGTTCGCACTGGAGCGAACCTACGTGGGCCGGCAGATCTACGCCGTCGGAGGCAACCGCGAAGCCGCACGACTGGCGGGCATCCCCGTCGCCCGCCGCGTGACGAGCGCCTACGTCTCCAGCGCCGTCCTCGCCGGCGTCGTCGGCGTACTGGTCATAGGACGCATGAACGTCGCGGACCCCTCAGTCGGCAGCGGCTGGGAACTGACCGCCATCGCCGCAGCCGTGGTCGGCGGCGTATCCCTGTTCGGCGGCGAAGGACGCATGGTCGGCATCGCCGCCGGCGCCATCCTCCTGGAGTTCATCGCCAACGGCCTCCTCGCCCTCCACGTCAACACCTACTACCAAACGGTGGTCCAGGGCGCGGTCCTCGGCGCCGCGATCCTGCTCGACCGCCTGCGAGCCAGGTTCTTCGGCAGAATCCAGAGATAGGGCGCACACCCGGCGGTCGCGATCCTCACCGGTCGCGACCGCCGAGCTCATGCCCTCGCTTGCGACTATCGGGCGGCGGGCGGGCGATCAGGACTCATCGATGGCGGCGGCGATCTCTCTTACCGCAGGCTCGCAGTCGTCGCGCCCCTCATCGGCGAGGATTTGGGCGGCTTGCGGTGCGCAGCGGTGGAGTGCTGCGAGGAATGGTGCTCGGGCGTGGGAATGGATGGTTCGCTCCCATCCCGCTTGCAGCAGGGGTGCGGCTTCGGCGACGTGGAGCCTGCCCAGGCCTTCGGCGGCGGTCTCGGCGTGCGACCACAGGTCGTCGTCGTTGCAGCCAGGACGTCGATTCCCAGCGGAGCCATGGCGGCGTCCGCAACCCAGCGCCTGGCACGCGGTATCGCCAAGGCGCCCAGATGCTTGAGTGCCTGAGGCGCGCCGGGGATCCATCCGGCTGCGTTACGCAAGGCGGGGTCCTCGGCGAGGTCCAGGACTGTCGGGTCGCCTCGCCGCCCGAGTTCTTCCAGTGCGTATCGGCGTTGATTGGTGCTCTGAGCGCGATGTCGAGAAGTTCGCTGCGAGGTAGATCAGCCATCGATGGCAGCTGTTCTCGGTACGGCTTGTCTTTGGCTGCGGCGCGCTCGGCATGCTGTCGGCTCATCGCCGTCGCTCGTTTCCCGCATCTCGGCGGTGGTTCGGCTGGCGAGGGCGTCCATCGGTTCGGTGTACAGAACCGTGTTCAGCACCACGCCCCATTTTCGCTGACGTAGGTCGCAGAACGTCGACCGCGCCCTGGCTGCAGGTCGTCGCCAAGACCGCCAGCACACCCACCAGGAAGCCGATGTCGTCCGGATCGTCGTCATCGAAAGTGCTCAAGTGTTCCTCGAGCTCCGTGACGGAACGTGCTCGCGTCGTCGATGGGTTCAGTCTACTGAGGCGCCGTTGGCGGAGCGGAGTCGTTGGGCGGCCAGCGGCACTGCGACGCCGTGCAGCAGCAGGCTGCCGAGGAGGACGATCGTCATCGTGGACAGGGTCAGGTCGGCGTCCTCGTCGCGGGTGGCGTTGTAGGCGAGGAGTCCGAAGACGATCGAGGTGGTGCCGCGTGGGCCGACCAGGCCGAGGAGGGTGCGGTCGAGGAGGGTCGCGCTGGTGCCGAGCATCGCGGCGTATACCGGGAGCATGCGCACGATCGTCAGTACCAGGATGCTGTACAGGATCACCGAGGCGGGGACGCCGTCCTCGAACACCAGGACCGCGACCGCGCCGAAGACGAACCACACGATCAGTGAGGCGACCGTGCCCAGGGCCTCGACGTTCGCGAACTCTGATTCCGGCAGCTGAGCCTGCTCGCCGCGGAAGCCAATTCGGGCGCGCTTGTAGGAAATGCCGGCCAGGAACGCGGCCACGAACCCGTTGCCGCCGACCGACACCGCGATCGAGTAGGTGACCACCGGCAGCAGCAGCGCCGCGATGCCCCCCGACTCAGAGCTCGACCAGCTCTTACGCTCCGCACGACGCAGCGCCGTGCCGGTGACCGTGCCGAAGCCGACGCCGACCAGCACCGCGTACGCCGCAGCCGGGAACGCCTGGCCCAGCGCGTCCTCCGGCGAGCCGCCGTGCCCCGACTCGCCGATCAGCAGGATCGCGAAGGCGAAGGCGGGGGAGAACAAGCCGTCGTTGTAGCCGCTCTCGATCGTCAGGACGTGCCGCACCCACAGCGGCAGGTTGCGGTCCTTGAGCAGGTGCGGCGCGGTGGCGAAGTCCAGCGGCAGCACCACGCAGGCCACCACGAACACCACCGCCCACGACGGCGTGGGCAGCAGCGGCAGCCCGACGAGGAAGGTCGCGGCCACCATCAGCGGCAGTGCGAGGAACAGCAGCCGCACCACCGCGCCCCGCTCCCCGGCCAGGAACCCGTCGCGCACCACCGTGGCATCCACGAACAGCAGGACGGCGAGCACCAGCTCGACGACTCGCTCCGCGATGTGCGTGTCCAGCCGCGCGGCGAAGCCGGTCCCGCCGGCGAGCCCCGCGACCACGCCGCCGGCCACCATGAACAGCGGACCGGAGACGTGCCACCGGGCCAGCCGGCGTGCGGCGAAGGTCCACGCCAGCATCACGGCCAGGCCGGCGACGATCAGGAGGCGCATATCGGGAGGTTACTGAGGTAACCGCCCGATGGGGTTCATCAGACCGGCGCGGACCGGCGCGGACCGGCGCGGCTTGCCCACACCGGCCCACACCGGCCCACGCCGGTGCGCACCGGCGCCGCGCGATCAGCGGCAGGCCTGGAAGGTCTTGTCGTCCAGGTCGATGTCGAACCGCACGCCGTTGAAGTTGTTCGCGTTGTCCTTGGAGCAGAAGGACGACGTCGCCAGCTTGTACTCGGCCTGGAACACCGGCTTGCCCTTGGCGACGTACTGGTCGTAGCCGTAGTCGCCGTTCTGCGCGGTCGTGCACTCCTTGTACTGGTTGCACTGCTCGTTCAGGGCGCCGTCGAAGTACGGCAGCAGTTGTGGGATCTGCTCATTGTCGTTCTTCTGCAGCACGCTCATGCCGCGCGCGTGGGAGTCGTTCGCCAGGGTGGCGTTGTAGTAGAGCTGGTCGGCGGCGGTCAGCGAGAAGCCGGTGCTGTTGCTGTAGCCGTCGACGTTGTCCAGCTCGACCATGTCGAAGCCCTTCTGGTGGCACATGTCCAGGCGGGCGTCCATGATCTTGCGCAGCGCGCTGTTCGACTTCTGGATCTCGCGGACGTCCAGCCACTTCTCGCCCGGCCAGCCGTTGCCGCTGCCCAGGACCGCCGCCGGGAACTGCGAGGCGTCCGGGCGCCAGTTCTCGTAGGTCCCGGCGGACAGGTAGCAGACGGCCTTGATCCCCGCCGAGTGCAGCGCGGAGACGTTCGCGGCGGTGTTGTTGAAGCCGTCGACGTCGTACATCTGGACATTGCGGAACGGCGCGGTCGGTACCGTCGACAGCACCCAGTTCCACGACGTCTGCAGGCTCGGGTGCCAGCAGCCGTTGCACGCGGCCGGGCTCGGCAGCGCCGGTGTCGCGCTCGCGGACGGCGCCAGGGCTGCGGTCGCCGCGGCGACCAGGGCGAGCCCGGCGGCTGCCGAGGTGATGCGCTTGGCGGTGGGAGTCAGGGTCATGATTCCTCCTCGAGAATGGTGGCTGTTCTCGTGTTCGGGGCGATTCTTAGCAGGGGTCCCGCGGCAGCGTCGAGGTGTGGATGGGAAACGCGCAGCCGGAGTGAGCGAGTGGGTCGAATCGCTCATGAGGATTGAGTTTTCGTTGACGCCCGACGGTGCGGTGCCCAGGCTCTGGGCGGTATGAAGCCACATGCTTTGGGCCTCGCGGCCTTGTCTGCGCTTGTCTTCTCGGTGGTCGCGGTACCGGTGAGCGCGCAGGCCGATACGACCTCGACCGTCTACGTCGCGCCCAGCGGCTCCGACTCAGCAGGCGGCACCCTCGCCGCACCGTTCGCCACGATCCAGCACGCGATCGCCGCGCTGCCCAGCGGCGGCGGCACGGTGGTGGTGCGCGGTGGGAGGTACGCGCAGCGCGTCAGCCTGCACAACGCGAAGAACATCACGCTCACCGCGGCCTCCGGCGAGCATCCCGTCCTCGACGGCTCCTCGCTGACCGTACCGACCGGCCGCTCGGCGATGGTCGACATCGCCGGCAGCACGGCGGTGACGGTGCGCGGACTGGAGATCACCGGCTATCGCAGCGCCGACATCGCCGCGATGCCGATCGGGATCTACGTCCACGGCGGCGACACCGGCGTCACGATCGCCGGCAACCATGTGCACGCCATGGGCAACGACAACGGCACCTTGGGCAGCATGGACATGAACGCCCACGGCATCGCCGCCTACGGCGACTCCCCGACCCGGCCGATCAGCACCCTGACCATCGACGGCAACGAAGTGGACCACCTCAAGCTCGGAGCGAGCGAATCGGTGGTGGTCAACGGCAACGTCGACGGCTGGCGCATCACCGGCAACCACATCCACGACGACAACAACATCGGCATCGACGCCATCGGCTTCGAGCCGACGCTCCCGCCCTCCTACCGCTACACCGACCTGAATCGCGCCCGCGACGGCGTGATCAGCGGAAACGACGTGGAGAACATCGTCTCCGAGGGCAATCCCGCCTACTGGTCGCCCGAGGGCTGGTGCAACTGCGCGGACGGCGTCTACGTCGACGGCGGCACGCACATCGCCATCGCGGGCAACAGCGTGCGCGGCGACGACATCGGCATCGAGGTGGCCGCCGAGAACGCCCGGGGAGCCGCCGACCACGTCACCGTCGAGGGCAACGCGGTCAGCGACAGCCGCTACGTCGGCATCACCACCGGCGGCTACTGCGACGGCGGCGAGGACTGCGGGGGAGTGCAGACCGGCCGCTCCTTCGCGAACACCTTCACCGGCAACACGCTGCGGAACAACAACACCGACCACGACGGCTCGCCGGAGTTCCTGATCCAGTACCACGAGTCCGGCAACCAGATCACCGGCAACACCATCTGCGCCGCAGGTCCCGGCACCCTGCTGATCGGGACCGTCGCCCGGTCGACGTCCGGCCAGGGCGACGTCGTGGACGCCAACCGCTACTCGGCGGCGGCGGCGGCGGGCGCCGCCACGGCGCAGTGGGGCTGGCACGCGACGACCTACACCGGGTTCAGCGCCTATCGGGCCGCTACCGGCTTGGACGCACACAGCAGTTTCTCCGGGTCCTGCTGAGCGAGGCGAACGACCGGTGGTGTGATGACCGGCAGCCCGATCATCGGGCTGCCGGTCTGCCATGCTGCCGCCCTGCACCGCCTCACTCATCACCGCCACGCCCTTCACCGCCCCGCCCCTCACCGCCTCACCGCCGCACCGGCTCCGCGATCCGCACCGCAACCCCCTGAGCCGCGATCGCCTGCAGCTCCGCCGGGTCGGCGCTGGCGTCGGTGACCAGCTGGTCGATCGCGTCCAGGCCGACGACGTGCGCCAGGTGCGTGCGGCCGATCTTCGAGCCGTCGGCGACCACCACGACGCGCCGGGCGCGGCCGATGATCACCGCGTTCGTGTGCGCCTCGACCTCGTCGTGGGTGGACAGGCCGCTGGCGGCGCTGATGCCGTCGATGCCGATGAAGGCGGTGTCCACGTTGAAGCGGCCGACGATGGTCTCGGCCCAGGGCCCGACCATCTCGTAGGAGTTCGAGCGCGCCACGCCTCCGGTGACGACCAGCTTCACCTTCGGGCGGTTGACCAGGATGCCGGCGATGTTCAGCGCGTTGGTGACCACCGTCAGCTCGGTGCGGGTGGCCAGCAGGCGGGCCACCTCGCTGGTCGTCGTGCCGCCGTTGACGGCCACGACGTGGCGGCCCGGCGCCAGGGCGCGCAGGGCCATGCGCGCGATCGCCTGCTTGGCGGCGCGGCCGTGGTTGTCGCGGTAGCGGACCGGCAGCTCGTAGGCGACGTCGCGGCCGACCGCGCCGCCCCGGGTGCGGACCAGCAGGTTCTGGTCGTCCAGGAGGGTCAGGTCGCGGCGGATGGTCGCCACGGAGACGCCGAGTTCGCGGGCGGCGGTCGTGACGTCCACGGTGCCGCCGTAGGCCAGCCGGTCCAGGATCGCGGTGACGCGGTCGGAGCGGTGCATGGCGTGCGGGGTCTTGCTCTGCAGTTCGGTCATCGGCGGGCCCGTCAGGGGCGGGTCGGCGCGCCGGGATGAGGTGAGTGCGCTGATCGCGCGGGGGGAAGGGCCGATCGGGCATCGATGAGGCTCACGGTGAGCTCCACAGTGCTGGTGGGCACGACCCCGCCTCGGAAAGCCCCGGCGCGGGCGGCCGGCGGTCCTGGCGACTCGGTCCGGGCTCGCGGCGCTGCCGACATACCGGATGGGCGTACCTCTGACGTCGCGTTTCCGCGGCGATGCCCCCTGATGCTACGCGCGCGCCGGCGATGCTGCCAAGGACTTGCTCAACGCGCCCTTCCGCGCGCGTTCGAGCATCCCCGGTGAGCGAAACGTGCGTGGATCTTGTGAGTTCGGTGTGCGGAGTCCTTGAATGACCCCACCCCTCGTCTCCTTCTCTGATGTCTTGGAGGTCTTCCCGTGCATCCAAGAACGGCACGAACCCTTCGCTCGGCCGCCGCGGCCGCCACCACCGCCGTGCTGGCGCTGACCGCCGCGTGCTCCTCCTCGGCGTCCTCGTCCTCGAAGGCGCCGGCGGATCCGACGAAGCCGGTCACCATCACCGTGTGGACCGGACAGGACGTGAACCCCGAGAAGCTGCTGGAGGGTCTGGCCAAGCAGTTCCACGCGGCGCACCCGAACGTCACCGTCGACATCTCGCCCGGCGCGCCGACCACCGACCAGCTGCTGCCGAAGCTGATCGCCGCCTTCACCAGCGGCACCTACCCGGACATCTCCTACAACTTCGGCAGCTGGGCCACCCAGATGCAGCTGTCCGGCCGCACCCTGGACATCACCGACAAGGTCAAGGACCCGGCGGTGAAGTGGGACGAGTTCCCGCCGGCGGCGCGGCAGACCGCGACGCCCAACGGGCACGTGATCGGCTTCCCGGCGGTCGTGGACAACCTGGCGCTGATGTACAACAAGAAGCTGTTCCAGGCCGCGGGCCTGTCCGAGCCCACGAACACCTGGACCTGGGACGACTTCCGGGCGGCGGCGAAGAAGCTCACCGACCCGGCGAAGAACGTCTACGGCACCGCCTACTCCGTCTCCGGGACCGAGGACACCACCTGGCACTTCTGGCCGCTGCTGTGGCAGAAGGGCGGCACCGTCCTGAACTCCGACAACAGCAAGGCCGCCTTCGACTCCGACGCCGGTGTGGCAGCCCTGACGTTCCTGCAGCAGATGGCTGTGACCGACAAGTCCGTGTACCTATCGCAGGACGACCAGAAGTACGCCGACCTGTTCAAGTCCGGCCTGATCGGCATGATCATGAGCGGGCCGTGGCAGCTGTCGGACAACGTCGGAGCGAACCTGGACTACGGCGTCACCTACCTGCCCTCCTTCGACGGCACGAGCCACCAGACGATATCCGGCCCGGACCTGTGGACCCTGTACGACCACCACGATGCCAACCGGACCTATTGGTCCTACCAGTTCGCGCAGTGGCTGACCTCGGCGCAGACCGACCCGCAGTTCAACCTCGCCACCGGGAACCTGCCGCTGCGCAGCAGCGAGGCCGGCAGCCAGGAGTTCCAGGACTACGCCAAGCAGTACCCCGGCGCGCAGACACTCTTCGACAACCTGAAGAACGCCACGACCGCCCGGCCGACCGTCCCCGGCTACGTCGGCTTGTCCCAGGCTGTCGGACAGGCGATCGCCAAGGTGCTGCAAGGTCAGGGGGATCCCAAGTCGGCCTTGCAAGACGCGGCGAAGGCGGCGGACGTCGCGCTGGCGCAAGCGGACTGAGGCGTCCCGATGAAACACGGAATCCTGATCTCCGACCATGAGAAGTCCGGGGCCGCGGGCCGGCGCCGGAACGCGCGGAACGCCCCGGTCGCAGAGGCCGGAGACGGAGCGGTCGGGGACGCAGCGACAGTTGCCAAACCCAAGTGGACCGCCCGCCGCCGCCGCGTCGTCGCCAACCTGACCGGCTGGTCCTTCGCCGCCCCGGCGACTCTGATCATCCTGGGCCTGACGCTGTTCCCCGCCGCCTGGGCGTTCCTGATCTCCCGCGAGCACTGGAACGGGATCACGCCGGCGCGCCAGATCGGCTGGGACAACTACCGTCTGATGGCGCAGGACCCGGACTTCAGGTCCGCTGTGAACCACACCGTGCTGTTCACGGTCTTGTACGTCCCGGTGGTGCTGGTCCTGGGGATGTTCCTGGCGATCGCGCTGAACCGCAAGATCCGCTTCATCGCCTTCTACCGCACCGCGCTGTTCGTGCCGCTGGTCGTCTCGGCGGCGGCCACCGGCATCCTGGCGAACTTCGTCTTCGACCAGCAGTTCGGGCTGGCGAACAACCTGCTGCGGGTGCTGCACCTGCCGCAGCAGGGGTTCCTGGCCAACCGGCACGAGGTCATGTGGGTCATAGCCCTGATCTATCTGTGGACCGACCTGGCGTTCTCCGTCATCGTCTACCTCGCCGCGCTGCAGGACATCCCGACCGACTGCCTGGAGGCGGCGCGCATCGACGGCGCGAATCGCTGGCAGCAGTTCCGGCACGTCATCCTGCCGAGCCTGGCGCCGGTCACGGTGTTCGTCGGGGTCTGGGAGACCATCTCGGTGCTGCAGATCTTCGAGCTGATCCTGACCACCACGCACGGCGGACCGCTGGGAGCCAGCCAGACCATCGTGTACTTCATCTACAACCAGGCGTTCAACCTCTCCCGCTACGGATACGGCTCGGCAGCTGCCTACACGCTGTTCGGCGCCACGCTGGTCATCACCCTGGGACTGTTCGCCTACGCCCGGCGCAGCAAGATCGAGGCCTTCTGATGAGCCGTAAATTCAGCCGCTGGCACCTGCTCCTGATGCCGCTGTCCCTGGTGTTCCTGTTGCCGCTGCTGCAGATGCTGCTGGCCTCGCTCACCTCGAACGCCGACATCAACCGCTTCCCGCCGAGATTCTTCCCGTCCGCGCTGCACATCAGCGGATACGTGCGGCTGTTCCGCGACGCGCCGGTCGGGCGGTGGATGCTGAACTCCGCGATCGTGTCGAGCATCGCGATCGTCAGCCATCTGATTCTGTGCTCCCTGGGCGGCTACGCCTATGCGCGGCTGTCGTTCCGGGGGCGGACCGTGGGGTTCGTGACGCTGGTCGCCACGATCATGATCCCGACGCAGATGCTGATGATCCCGACCTACTTCATGTTCACCCACCTCGGGCTCATCGACACCCTCGGCGCCGCCTTCGTCCCCTTCCTGACCTCGGCGTTCGGGGTGTTCCTGATGCGGCAGTTCTTCCTGTCGCTGCCCAAGGACCTGGAGGAGGCCGGGCGGATCGACGGGCTGACGACCTTCGGGGTGTTCTTCCGCATCGTGCTGCCGCTGGCCCGGCCGGCGCTGGCCACCCTGGCGGTGTTCACGCTGCTGAACTCCTGGAACGACCTGCTCTGGCCGCTGATCGCGATCAACGACCCGTCGAAGTTCACGATCCAGCTCGGGCTCATCAACTTCCAGGGCGCGCACCACATCGACTGGCAGGAGCTGATGGCCTGCAACGTCGTGGCGACCGCGCCGCTGATCCTCGGATTCCTGATCGCCCAGCGGCAGTTCGTCCAGACGATGAGCATGTCCGGGCTCAAGGGCTGAGCGGCCTGCCCCTTCTCACCTTCTTGTTTTGAACCACGACGCCTGATTCACCCTGCTTGATTCGCCCTGCCTGAACGGAGTCAGCCCCATGTCTTCCTTCGTCACCGCCGAACTGGCCGACCAGCCGCGCAGCTGGCAGCGTGCCGCCGACCTGGCCGCCACGGCGGCGGGCCTGCCCGAGCCCGGCGAGCGCGTGGCCGTCGTCGGCTGCGGGACGTCCTGGTTCATGGCGCAGGCCTACGCCGGGCTGCGCGAGGCCTCCGGCGCCGGGGAGACCGACGCCTTCACCGCCTCCGAGCTGCCGGGCGGCCGCGAGTACGACCGGGTGCTGGCGCTGAGCCGGTCCGGGACCACGACCGAGGTCCTCGACGTGCTCGCCGCCGCCACGGCGCCGACCACGCTGATCACCGGCGTGGCGGACTCCCCGGCTCCGGCGCTCGCCGGCACGGCGGTCGTCCTGGACTTCGCCGACGAGCGCTCGGTGGTGCAGACGCGCTTCGCCACCACGACCTTGATCCTGCTGCGCGCGCACCTCGGCGAGGACGTGTCGGGCGCGATCGCCGATGCCGCCTCAGCTGTCAGCGAACCGCTGCCCGAGGGGGTCGCCGACCGTACGCAGTTCACGTTCCTGGGCGCGGGCTGGACCACCGGTCTGGCCGCCGAAGCCGCGCTGAAGATGCGCGAGGCGGCACTGGCGTGGTCCGAGTCCTACCCGGCGATGGACTACCGGCACGGCCCGATCGCGATCACCGACGAGCAGTCCGCGGTCTGGATGTTCGGCGCCGCCCCCGACGGCTTGGCCGAGCAGGTCGGCGCCACCGGCGGGATGTGGATCCATCAGGACCTCGACCCGCTCGCCTCGCTGGTCCAGGCGCAGCGCCTGGCTCTGGAGCTGGCGGTGCGCCGGGGTCTGGACCCGGACGCCCCGCGGCATCTGACCCGCTCGGTGATCCTGCGCCCGCAGGGTGCTTCGGCTGCTTCCCAATCCACGGCCTCGGCCTGATCTTCTCCACCTGACTTCCCGACCTCCCGACCTCCCGAAAGAGAATCCCGCGTGATCCGCATCGCCTTCGTCGGCGCCGGCTCGGTGGTCTTCACCCGGCAGCTGCTGCACGACATCCTGTCCTACCCCGAGCTGTCCGGCGCGGCCATCGCGCTGCACGACATCGACCCCGAGCGGCTGCAGGTCGCCGCCGCGCTGGCCGACCACGCCGCGCGCACCCTCGGCGCCGAGGTGTCCGTCACGGCCACCACCGACCGCCGCGCCGCCCTGGCCGGCGCCGACGCCGTCGTCAACATGATCGCCGTCGGCGGCCACCAGGCCACCGTCACCGACTTCGAGATCCCCGCCGCCGCCGGCCTGCGCCAGACCATCGGCGACACCCTCGGCGTCGGCGGCATCTTCCGCGCCCTGCGCACCTTCCCGGTCCTGCGATCCCTGGCGCAGGACATGGCCGAGGTCTGCCCCGACGCCTGGCTGCTGAACTACACCAACCCCATGGCCATGAACATCCAGTACCTGAGCACGATCGCGCCGAAGCTGAAGGTCGCAGGCCTGTGCCACTCGGTGTACTGGACCGTCCGCGGCCTGTGCGACATCATCGGCATCCCCCACGACGACGTCGACGTCCTGTCCGCCGGCGTGAACCACCAAGCCTGGATCCTGCGCTGGCAGCACCAAGGCCGCGACCTCTACCCGGCCCTGGACGCCGCCATAGCAGCCAGCCCGGACCTGGCCCGCCGCGTCCGCGTCGACATGTACCAGCGCCTCGGCTACTACCCGACCGAGACCAGCGAGCACTCCTCCGAATACGTCCCCTGGTACCTCGGCCACGACACCGAAATCACCCGCCTCCGCATCCCCGTAGGCGACTACATCGACATCAGCGCCGAAAACCTCGCCGAATACCGCGAACTCCGCAAAGTCATCACCGACGGCGGCGACCCCGCCAACGGCTGGGAAAGCGACGCCGCCGAATACGCCCCCCAAGTCATCCACAGCCTAGCCACCGGCACCCCCCGCACCATCCAAGTCACCACCCCCAACACCGGCCTGATCAGCAACCTCCCCGAAGCAGCCGCCGTCGAAGTCCCAGCAACCCTCGACCGCCTCGGCATCCACCCCCACCACGTAGGAGCACTCCCACCCCAACTAGCAGCCCCCAACCGCCACTTCCTCAACGTAGTCGACCTAGTAGTAGCCGCCGCCGTAGAAGGCGACCCCCGCCACATCCGCCACGCCGCAATGGCAGACCCCGCCACAGCCGCAACCCTGACCGTCGACCAGATCTGGAACCTCTGCGACGCCATGGTCACCGCCCACGGAGACGCACTGCCGGAGCCATTGCGGCGGAGCCCGCTCGCGGCGCGGGGCGGTGGGGGGTGAGGAGAGTTCGCAGACTGGTCAGGCACAGCGCGGCGAGAAGCAGCGAGGATCGCCGCGCAGAGAGTCTGCACTGGCGGCCGATGAGCGGGCTCGTGCTTTTGAATCAGCAGCCTTGTTCTGGAGTCTCAGATGAGTGGTTTTGATCTGCTGGTCGTCGGTGATGCGAATCCTGATGTGCTGGTTGCGGGGGCGCCGGTGGTTCCGCCGTATGGGCAGGCGGAGACTCTTGTGGCGTCTGGCACGCTGGCGCTTGGGGGGTCGGCGGCCATCGTTGCGCATGGTGCTGCGCGGTTGGGTGTCTCTACTGCGCTGGCTGCGGTGGTGGGGCGGGATGCTGCCGGGGATTTTGTGCTCGACGCGTTGAGTTCGGCGGGGGTCGATGTCGGTGCTGTTGTCCGGCATCCTGAGTTGGCTACGGCGCTGACCGTTTGTCTTGGTGGGCCTGGTGGGGATCGGGCGATTCTCACGGCTGCGGGGTGTCTTGCCGAGTTCGAGCCGGGTGAGCTGCCTCGGGCGCGGCATATCCATGCGGCGTCGTACTTCCTGCAGCCGAGGCTGGCTGCTCGGCTTCCCGAGTTGTTTCGTGGTGCGGCGGCGACCTGTTCGCTGGACACTAATCATGACCCCGCCGGTCGGTGGCGGCTTGCGGCCGGGTTGCTCGAGGTCTGCGACTATGTGCTGCCTAACGAGTCCGAGGCGTTGGCGTTGACGGGCGCCGCCACCGTTGATGAAGCGCTGGCTGCCTTCGCTGCGGCCGGCGTTGGCACACCGGTGGTGAAACGTGGGCGCCACGGTGCGGTAGCCCGCCGCGCTGCCGAAACTCACACCGCGCGCCTCACGCCGCTCGAGCCCGTGGACACCGTCGGCGCCGGCGATAGCTTCGACGCCGGGTTCCTCGCCGCCGTGCTCAACGGCGAGGACCTCGATCGGGCCCTCGCCGTCGGCTGCGCGTGCGGCGCTCTGTCCACGCAAGCTGTCGGCGGTACTGCCGCTCAGCCGTCGTGGGAGCAGGCCGTCGCCTACGCGTCCCGGCCGGGCATCAGCCCCGGCTGAACGTGATCGGTGCGGTGTAGAAGGTGTTGCCGTTGAAGACCGCCCGCTGAGTCGTCGCCGAAGTCCCCAGTGCGCTCAGCGGGATGCTCCAGCTGTAGACGTTCCCGTTGTGCGTCATGTTGGGGCTCACTCCGCTCACCGGGGTCCAGCTCCAGCCGTGCGACAGGCTGCGGTACAGGATGTTGTTCTCGATCATGTAGTCCGCGCCCAGCGGTGTCGAGGACGGCGACGGCAGCTGGAAGCCGGTGCCCTGGTTGTTGTCACTGTCGATGAAGACGTGGTGCAGGCTGACCGCCGTGGTGAACGTCGCCTGGAACGTCTCGGTGGTGGCGGTCATACAAGCCGAGAAGTTGGTGATGTTGCCCGAACCCGCGACCGGAGTGCACGAACCCCCGCCGCCACCCGAAGACGTCGTGACCGAGACCGACGTGCTGGCGCTAGAGATGTTCCCAGCAGCGTCGCGCGCCTTAACAGCGAACGTGTACGCAGTACCAGGACTCAGGTTCGAAACCGTCGCCGTAGTCGAAGACCCCGAAACCGTCGCCACGACCGAAGACCCGGAATACACGTCATACGCCGCCACCCCGACGTTGTCCGTCGACGCCGACCACGTCAGCGTCACCCCGGTCGCGCTCACCGACCCGGCCCGCAGCCCCGACGGCGCCGTCGGAGGCGTACTGTCGCCGCCGCCACCACCCGCGCCGCCGGTCTGCGCCAGCTCGTCGCTCCAGTACGTCCCGGTCGGCAGCGTGTCCCACGGATTGGGCAGGTTGTCGTTCGTGACGTACAGATACCCGGCGTTGCGCTGCTTGCTCAGGCTGACCGCGTTCTCCATGTTGGCCTGGGTCGGGGTGTCGTAGACCAGGTGCCAGAACTGGTTCGGATTGCCCGAACTCAGCTCCCACGCCGGCGGCGTCCAGCCGGTGTACGAGGCATACGTGCCCTCGAACATCACCAGCACGTCCGCGGCCGAGGCGTAGCACTGGTCGGCAGCCGTGCCCGGGTTGTCGGCGGTCAGAGCGCCGGCATGGTGCTGCTTTACGTAGTCTCCGACCGCCTGATACAGCGCGACGTGCGCGTTGTTCGTGCCGCAGTCGTTCAGCGCGTCGTCGTAGAAGATCCCGGACAGCCCGTAGCTGCCGTACCAGCTGTACCAGTTGTCGACGTCAGCCTCGGCCTGGGTGGTCCAGGCCGCGGTGGTCGTCTGCCCGCCGCGCGTGGTGCGCCCGGTCGTGCCGAAGTACCCGGTGTCGACGTAGCCGATCACGCGGACGCCGGCGGAGCTGGCCGCCTGGATGGCGTTCGCGTAGCTCTGGTCGAAGGAAGCGCCAGGACCGTTGTTGGGGTTGGCGATCGCGATGCCGACAGCCGAGCCGCTCTGGTCGATCTGGCTCCAGTAGCTGGTACTGGGGTTGAAGTACGCCGGAACGCCGACGTGCTGCACGGTCGCTATGCCAGCAACATGAGCGGCATTAGCCGTCGAGACGGTCGAGACGGTCGCAGCGTTCGCAGTGCTCGCGGAAGCCGCGGGCGCCGCCAAGCCGAACCCCGCCAACGCCAACGCGGCGGCTCCGGCCAGCAATCGGCCGGGAGGACGTCTGAGAGTGCGGAGCAGATGCATCGTGCTCTCCTTTTCCCAAGAGGGACTCACAAGGTGGACGCCGGGATCGAGGAGACCCGGCGGTGGTGCCCTGCAGACTCGGCGAAGTGTGCGGCGACCGCCGGATCAGGCGCGGCCACCGCGACCGGAACGCCGCCGGAGCGCAGCGACTCGGTCGCGGCGACCCCCGCGGCCACCGCCTCGCGCGCCGCCACCGGCGAGGTCTCGGTCGGGCCGCCGACCGCGGCGAACCGCAGGAACTCGGCGACCAGCGCGCTGTCCGCGCCGCCGTGCAGCCCTTCGGGTGCGGAATCCGAGATGGGGATGACCAGGTCGGCGTCGGAGCGGTAGCCCGACCGCTTCCGGTTCCACACCCGGATCTCCGCCGGGTCCCCGTCGATGCCGTCGCCGAAGTTCTCCAGCCGTCCGGCATCGCCGATGACCGTGTAGTTGCGCCAGTAGTCGGGGGAGTAGTGACACTGCTGGTAGCTGGTGAAGACCCCGTTGTCCAGGCGCGTGAGCATCTGCGAGAGGTCCTCGACGTCGATGACCGGGTTGAGGTCCCGCAGCTGCGAAGGCGGCCACGCCCCGACGTCGAACCAATCCGACATGAGTGACTCCGTGTCGGAACCGGAGCCCGAACCAGACCCAGAACCAGACCCAGAACCGTTCTCCGCAGCACGCCGATGCGGATTGGCGCCGTAAACCGTCAGCCCGCCCAGCGCCACGACCTCCCGCGAATACCCCCCGGCCAGCCAGTGGATGACATCCAGATCGTGCGCCCCCTTCTGCAGCAGCAGCCCGGTGGTGTTCGCGCGCTCGGCGTGCCAGTCCTTGAAGTAGTAGTCGCCGCCGTGCCCCACGAAGTGCCGGCACCACACCGCCTTGACCTCGCCGACCGCCCCGTCCTCGATCAGCTCCCGCATCCGCCGCAGCATCGGCAGATGCCGCAGGTTGTGCCCGATGTACAGCCGCGTCCCGGTCCGGGCGGCGCTCGCCAGCAGCGCGTCGCAGTCGGGGAGGGTGATCGCCATCGGCTTGTCGACGAACACCGCCACCCCGGCGTCCAGGAAGTGCAGCGCGGGGGCGGCGTGCAGATGGTCGGGGGTCAGGACGAACACCGCGTCGAGCTCGCCGGCCGGCAGCGCGTGCCAGTCCTCGTAGAGGGCTACGTCCTCGCCGAACAACTGCCGCGCGTGGGCCTGCCCGCGCGGGCTCGGATCCGCGCACGCCACCACCCGCGCGACCCCCGGCCGGTGCGCGTGCGTGGCCAGCTTCGCCCGCTGGCCGGCACCGACCACGCCGATCCTCAGCTCCGACATCCTCATCCCTTCGTTCCGGTCAGGGCGATGCCCTCGATGACCCGTCGTTGCAGGACCACGAAGACGGCGATCACCGGGATCGTGGCCATCAGCGCCCCGGCCATCAGCACCGGGATAGTCCGTCATGAACTGCCCCTGCAGCGAGGCCAGCCCCGCCGACAGCGGCATCTTGTGCGGGTCGGTGTTCACCACCAGCGGCCACAGCAGGTCGTTCCAGGACCAGATCATGGTCAGGATCCCCAGCGCGATCAGTCCCGGCCGGGCCAGCGGCAGCATGACGCTCCAATAGACGCGCAGCGGTCCGGCGCCGTCCAGGCGCGCCGCCTCCTCCAGCTCCAGCGGCATCGCCAGGAAGAACTGCCGCAGCAGGAAGGTCCCGAACGCGCTGAACATCCCCGGCAGGAACAGCGCCGTGCGGGTGTTGAGCAGGTGCAGGTTCTCGATGATCTGATACTGCGGAATGATCAGCAGCTGGCTCGGCACCAGCAGGATCGACAGGAACAGCCCGAACAGCAGGCTCCGCCCCGGGAACCGCAGCCGCGCGAAGGCGTAGGCGGCCATCGAGCAGAACAGCAGCTGCGCGGCGGTCCGTGCCAGGGTGTTGATGACGCTGTTGACCAGCATCCCGCCGAACGGCACGGTGTCGAACACCGAGCTGTAGCTGGAGCCGTGCCAGTGCGGCGGCAGCCAGGTCGGCGGCACGCGCGTGGCCTCGGTCAGCGTCTTGAACGAGGTCAGCAGCTCCCACACGAACGGCCCGGCCATGGCTACGCACGCCGCGACCAGGAACGTGTGCGCCCCGATCGATCCCCGGCGGCTACGCATAGTGCACCCACCGCTTCTGCAGCCGGAACTGGAACCCGGTCAGCGCGACGGTGACCAGCAGCAACAGGAACGCGATCGCGGCGGCATACCCGCGGTTGTTGTCCACGAACGCGTCCTGGTAGAAGAGGTAGACCACGCTCCTGGTCTGCGGCAGCGCCGGGTTGGTCTGGCCGATCAGGACGTAGACCAGGTCGAACGTCTGCAGCGTGCCGATCACCGACAGCACGGTGACGAAGAACAGACTCGGGCTCAGCAGCGGCAGCGTCAGCGCGAAGAACTGCCGGACCGGACCCGCGCCGTCGATCTGCGCCGCCTCGTAGTACTGGCGCGGGATGGATTCCAACCCCGCCATCAGAATCACCATCGTGTAGCCGACGCTGGACCACAGCCCGACGGCGGCCACCGCGATCAGCGCCGTGTGCTGGTCGCTGATCCAGTAGGGCCCGTGGATCCCGATCTTGCCCAGCAGGGTGTTGATCAGCCCGTAGTCCCCGGCGTACAGCCACCGCCACACGATCGCCACCGCGACCGGCATCGTCACCACCGGCAGGAACAGCAGCGCGCGGTAGACGCCGACGCCGCGGCGTCCCGGCCGGGCCAGCACCGCCGCCAGGACCAGCGCGATCGGGACGCCGGCCAGTCCGAGCAGGCAGTACCACAGGGTGTTGGCGAACGCCGAGCGCAGGTCCGGGTCGTGGAACAGCGCGCGGTAGTTGGTCAGGCCGCTGAAGGTGTGGCCGCCGAACGGACCCCAGGTGGTGAAGCTGTAGTAGAAGGTCTGCAAGACCGGCCACAGGTAGAAGACGCCCAGCCCGATTGCGGTAGGAGCTAGGAAGAACGCCGCCCAAGCGGTCTCGGTGCGTCTGGCTCTGGCGCCCGCCGCGCTCACGGACCCTCCTTGGCCAGCGCCGCGTTCATCTGCGTGGCGAGGTCGCCGGCGGCCTTGTCGATCGGTTCGCTGCCGTCCCAGGCCTTGGTCAGGACGTTCGTCTCCAGGGTGTTCCAGGCCGCGGTGTCCTTGGAGATCGGGTACGGGACCGCGTCAGGAAGCTGATCCAAGAAGGACTGGAGGTGGTACTGCGGGTATGCCTTGACCCAGCTCTGCTGTGTGCCGTTGTACGCCGGGATCACGGTCCCGGTGTCCGCCTCGATCTGCGCCGCCGCCTGCGAGCCGAGGAACGCGGCGAACTTCTCCGCCTGCGCCGGGTGCGAGGTGTGCGTGAAGACGACGTTGGCCAGGCCGTGGATGACCGTCGCCTTCTTCACCCCGGCTGGCAGCGCGGTCACGTCGACGGCGGTCTTGGTGGAGTCGTTCGCGGCGAACGCCTTCGCGTCCCACGACCCGCCCCAGTACATGGCGAGCTTGCCGGACTCGAACAGGTTCAGCGGCGCGGTGTCCGTCATCTGCTTCAGGCTCGGCGACTCCTTGGCCGCGACCAGATCGGTCCAGAACTTCAGCCCGGCGATACCGGCCGGATCGGCGTATCCGGACTTCTTGCCGTCGGGGGAGATGACGTAGCCGCCGGCCTGGTAGATCGTGTCGTAGTAGTTCTCCTGGCCTTCCAGGTTGGCGCCGACACCGTAGACGCCCTTGGCGGGGTCGGTGAGTTTTTTCGCCGCCGCTTGGAAATCAGCCCAGGTCCAGGCGGTGGTGGGGTAGGCGACGCCCGCGGCGTCGAAGATGGCCTTGTTGTACCAGAGCCCCACGGTGTCGAAGTCCTTCGGCAGCCCGTACTGCACGCCCTTGTACTGGTAGAGCTGCGCCAGCGCCGGGGGGTAGACCGAGGTGTCCGGGTGCAGGTCGGTCAGCGGCCGCAGGACGTGGTTGGCGGCGTAGAGCTGGAAGTTCGGGCCGTTCATCCAGAAGACGTCGGGCGCCGAACCGCCGGAGGCGGCCGCCTGGAGCTTGGTCCAGTAGTCCGCCCACGGCGTCTGCTGGATGGTGACCGTGATGGTCGGGTTCTGTGCCTCGAAGGCTGCGATGATCTTCTGCATGGCCGGGACCTGCGTCGCGTCCCAGACCCCGTAGCTGAGGGAAACCTTGCCGGCGCTCGCCGAGGAACTCGCGCTGCTCGAACAAGCGGCCGTCGAAGTGGCCAGCGCGAGAACCGCCGACGCCGCCACCACTGTGCGTATGCCCATGTCTCATCACCCTGATCGCGTCGAGCGGGGGATTAATATTGCGGCGAGTGTTACTAATAGGCGAGGACGTGTCAACCCCCGCGCCCCGAAGCACGCAGCCCGCGTGACGAATCGTGGCCTGATTCGCCCTCCATGCCCTGATTTAGCCGCCGAGCGGCAGGTCACAGTCTGGTCAGATCATCTGGTGCGGGCGCCCGATGCGTGATTTGATTATCCCTGCCATGGTGAATATTCGACGGCGTGGGGCGGGACGGTCCGGGGTGGAAGATGACTGAGCTGAGTGTCAACGGCGCCGACGCCGTGCTGCTGCGCCGGCTGCGGCTGCTGTCGGTCGTGGACGCGCTGCGCCGGACCGGGCCGCAGCCGCTCACCGCGCTGGCCCGGCAGACCGGGCTGTCGCGGCCGATCGTGCAGACGCTGGCCGACGAGCTCACCGAGATCGGCTGGGTCGCCGCGGTGGCGCCGGCCGAGCCGAACGGCGTCGGACGCCCGGCGCGCGCCTTCCGCTTCCGGGCCGAAGCCGGCAGCGTCGCAGGGCTCGACATCGGCGCCCACGCGATCACCGCGCTGGTCGCCGACCTGGACGGCGAGGTGCGCGGCCGCAGCCGGATCACGGTGAGCCCGTCCACCCCCGCCGCCGAACGGCTCGCCTCGGCGAAGGCGACCCTGACCGAGGCGTGCACTGCCGCTGGACTGGAACCGGCTCGGCTCAGCCAGCTCGGTGTGGCCAGTACCGGCGTCATCGAGCACTCCGGACGCGTCGCGTTGTCGGTCGCGCTGCCCGGCTGGACCGGCATCGACATCCCCGCCGCCTTCGCCGACACCGTCCGCTGCCCGGTCGTCGCCGAGAACGACGGCCGCGCCGCGGCGCTGGCCGAACGCTGGCGCGGCGCCGGCCGCGACGTCGAGGACATGGTCTACATCCACGCCGGCTTCCGCACCGGCAACGGCGTCTTCGTCGGCGGACGCCTGCTGCGCGGGCACACCGGCGCCGCCGGCGAGATCGGCGCCCTGCCCTCCTCCGGCTGGGCCGAGGCGCCGACCCACCTGCTGGGCTTCTCAGGCCTGGACGAAGAGGTCCGCCTGGAGCAGACGGCGGAATTCGTCTTCTCCCGGGCCCGCGCCGGCGACCCGACCGCCCTGGTGGCGACCGAGCGCTTCGTCCGCGCCCTGGCCGGCGGCATCGCGGCCCTGGTCCTCACCTTCGACCCGGAGCTGGTGGTCTTCGGCGGCGGCATCTCCCGCTCGGCCGACCTGGTCCTGGACCGCCTCACCGCCGAGCTGGAACGGGACTGCATCCGGGTCCCGCCGGTCGTCGCCTCCAGCCTGGACGCCGAGTGGGTGGTGCTCGGCGCGGTGCGCGTCGCCCTCGACGCGATCGAGGCGCGCTACTTCGCGACGGGGATCTCCGAGCCGCTGGCGCCGCCGCCGATCGCGGCGTGAGGATGCGCTCCGCCGTCGCAGGGCGCTTGCCGTGCTTTCGCTCTCGCGCGGTGGAAAATCACTGGCCCGCCTTCACCCCACCGCGCATAATCACCCCCCTGGCGCGGTGACCCCGCAGCGCGCCCGGTGGCTCGGGAGGTCTGATGGTGACGATGTCGCAACTCATGCTGGTGGCGGGTGCGGCGCTGATCTTCGCGCTGGTGCCGGGTCCGGCGGTGGTGTTCATCGTGACGCGGAGCGTGGACCAGACCCGGCGGGCCGGGATGGCCTCGGGGCTCGGCGTCGCGTGTGGGAATCAGGCGCTGGTGATCGCGGCGGCCTTCGGGCTCTCGGCGCTGTTGGCGACGTCCGAGATCGCCTATGACGTCGTGCGCTTCGCCGGTGCGGCGTACCTGGTGTACCTCGGGGTGCGGCGGCTGCTGGACCGGTCGCTGCCCTCTGAGACCGGAGATGTGGCGCCCAAGCCGTTGTCCCGGCTGTATGGGCAGGGCGTGGTGGTCGGGGTGCTGAATCCCAAGGCGGCGCTGTTCTTCTTCTCCTTCCTGCCGCAGTTCGTGAGCCCGGGACACGGCGCGGTCGCCGTGCAGATGCTCATCCTGGGCACGCTGGTCGTCGCGATCACGCTCGTCAGCGACTGCTGCTACGCGGCGCTGGCCGGCGGCGTCGCGCAGACGCTGCTGCGCAAGCCGAAGGTGGTGCGGCGCCAGCAGATCGTCGCCGGTTGCGTGTACATCGGGCTGGGGGTCGCGGCGGCGGTCAGCGGGCCCTCGCACGCCACTGCGAAGGCCCACTGAGCCGGGTACGCCGACCCGCGCTACTTCCAGCTGTCGCTCAACGTCACGGCTCCCGACGCCGGTGAGGTGTACGTCCGGTTGGCGCCGGACTCCCACTCGACCGTGCCGTCCGGATCCTTCTTGATGTACTTGTACTCGACCGCCGTGTTCGGGGGCAGCGTCACCGTCCCGCGCCACACCGGATAGGCCGCCGAGGACAGCGCGATCGCGCTCGCGGGGTTCCAGCTGCCCAGCGCCGGTATCGAGCCGACCACATACACGTTCTGCCCGACCCACGTCGTGGCGTTCACCGAGAACGTGGCGCTCACGGCCGAACTCGCGCCGTGCCAGGTGTCGGTGAGTGTCGCGCCGGAAGTGCCGGTGGTCGCGCTGTGGTTCGGATCCTGCTCCCAGGTGACGTTCCCGCCGGCGTCCTTGGCGATGTACTTGTACTGGAACGCCGTGGACGCGGGCAGCGTGACCGTCCCCGACCACTGCGAGCCGTGCTGCGTCAGCGGAATCGCCGACGCCGGAGCCCAGCTGCCCAGCGCAGACAGCGATCCGACCAGGTAGATCGGTGCGGTGCTCGGCGCTCCGGTCACCGCGAACGTCTCGGCCACCTGTCCGGCGGGCGGCGCGGACGAGGACGGCGACGTGGAAGGCGAGGTGGACGGCGACGTCGAAGGCGCGGACGAGGACGAAGACGGCGGTCCCGAAGACCCGACCACCGCATTGACGTCGATCGCCACCGCGTCCTTGGCCGCGGTGCTCACCGTCGCCGTCCCCGAGGCACTGACCACTACCGTCGGCCCGGTGCACGAGCCATTGGCGAAGTTTCCATGCACCAGATCGCAGTACGTCCCCGCCGGCAGCCCGGTCTGGTAGCTGGAGCTGACCGTCGAACCCTCGTTGTTCACCGAGATCCAGCCCGCCGACCCGCGTGAGAACGCGATCGCGTTGTTGTTGTCAGTCCACCAGTTCCCGACCGCCTGCCCGCGCGTGGCGTTGTGGAACCCGACCAGGTTGGCGACCCCCTGGTTCCGGTCCAGGCATTCCCACGCCCCGGTCCCGCACACGGTGTTGGTGACGAATCCGTTGGCGTCCGCCGGCGGCGACTGGTCGCTGTTGCTGAAGTCGAACCCTGAGTACACCGACGGGGTGCTGCCCCAGCCGTAGGCGAGCTCGAACTCGGTGGCCAGGGTGTAGGCCGCGCCGTCCTTGTAGCTCAGCGACGTCCCGTTGCGCTCCAGGTCGTGGTTGGCGACCATGACCGCGTCGGAACCGGACGGCTCGAAGCCCTGGCCGAAGGTCCGCAGGTTCGTGATCGAGCCGAGGAACGCGCTGCGGATGCCGTAGGCGTAGTCGAAGCCCAGCACGTTGCCGTTGCCCTCGAACGCCGCCGGTGCGAGCTGCCCGCTACTGCCGGGGTAGACCTCCTGCATGACGTACGGCCGCACGCCGGCGGCGGTGTTGTTCACCTTGCTCAAGATCGCGGCCATGTCGGCCTGCGCGATGTGCTTGGCCGAGTCCACCCGGAACCCGTCGACGCCGTAGGCCTCCATCTTGTTCAGGTAGGCGGCCAGCGTGGAGCGGACGGAATCCTGCTCGGTGTACAGGTCCGACAGCGACAGCAGCTGGCACTCCTGGACCTGCGCGACGCTGTTCCAGTCCTGGATGCTCAGGTCGGAGTTCGGGCACGGCGGGTCGAAGTGGAAGTCGGACTTCGTGTAGCCCATCGAGCCGTACGTGTAGGTCGCCGGGTTGAAAGAGTCGCCGCCGTAGGAATCGGTCGAGGTCTGATTCGCCCCGGCCGTGTGGTTGATGACGGTGTCCGCGTACACCTTCACCCCGGCGGCATGGCACGCCGAGACCATCGAGGCGAACTGCGCCTCGGTGCCCATCCGGCTGTTCAGGTCATAGCCGACCGGCTGGTAGACGTCCCACCAGGAGTGGGTGGACCCGGCCAGCCGGATCGAGTCCTGCGGCGGCGCGACCTGCACCGCGCCGTAGCCCTTCGGCCCGAGGACCGTCGTGCACTCGGTGGCGACCGACGGCCAGTTCCACTCGAAGAGGTTCGCGATCACGTCGTTGGACGCCGCGTCGGCGGCAGCGGCGGCGGCCGAGCCGGACGGAGCGCCGAACGCGGTATTGAAAGACGTGCTGAAAGCGATGGCGCCGAGCGCCAGCGCTCCCGCCGCGACCAGTGCGACCAGGCCTGAGGACCGGCCGCGGGGACGCGTTCGTGGGGACGAACTCATAGATGATGAGCCTTTCGACATCGTCGGGAATCATCGGGGGTGCGCGGGGTCGCGGCCGCTGACCTGGTGACGCACCAGGAAGATTGCTCCTGGCTCCGGTACCGAGTCAACGCCCTTGCGTCATCTTTCTGAAACTTGCAAGGGATCTTGGCGACGCCCGCAGGTCACCCCGGCGACACCGTGGTCGACAAGGCTCTGACTGCAAGACGGGTAAGGGGTGCTGGAGCCGGCGACGCTGCCGGCTACCCGGCGCTAGCGCTGCTAGCCGACCACCGACTGCGCGAATTCCAGGGCGCGCGCGACGTGATGGGCGCCGCCCCCTTCGTGCCCGTTGTACGGATACACCTCGATCTCCTTCGGCCCGGCGTAGTGGTTGAAGGAAGCGAACACCGTCGAGGGCGGACACACGTCGTCCATCAGCGCCACCGAATACAGCGCCGGGGCGTTGGCGCGCGCGGCGAAGTTCACGCCGTCGACGTAGGAGATGGTGTCGAAGACGCGCTCCACCTTGTCGCGGTGGACCTTGCAGAACTCTGCGATCTCCTTGTACGGGTAGCCGTCGGTGATCTCGGTCGCGTGCCGGATGTGCTGCATGAACGGCACGTCCGTGACCACGCCGGCGAGGTCGCCGACCAGCCCGGCGGCGGCGATCGCGATGCCGCCGCCCTGGCTGCCGCCGGCGACCAGGACGCGCGCCGGGTCCACCGACGGATGCGTCCGCGCGGCCTCCAGCGCGCGCACGGCGTCGGTGTACAGCCGGCGGTAGTAGTACGTGTCGCGGTCCAGGACGCCGCGCGTGGCGAAGCCGGGGTGGGAGTTGCCGGACGGTCCGTCGTCCGGGGTGTCGCCGACCTGCCAGGCGCTGCCCTGCCCGCGGGTGTCCATCGTCAGGTGCGCGTAGCCGGCGCTGGCCCAGACCAGGCGCTCGTGGGGCAGGCCGCGGCCGCCGCCGTAGCCGACGAACTCGACCACGGTCGGCAGCGGACCGGCGGCGTTCGCCGGGCGTGTCAGCCAGCCCTTGACGGCCTGGCCGCCGAAGCCGCTGAAGGTGACGTCCTCGACCTCGACGGTGCTCAGCCGGCTTTCCACCGGCTCGAAGCGCGCGGCGAGGGGGTGCGTGCGGGCCTCGGCGAGCGTCGCGGCCCAGAAGGCGTCGAAGTCGGTGGGCTCGGGGCGCGCCGGGAGATAGTCCCGGAGCTTCTTCAAGGTCATGTCGACGAAGGCCATGAGCGAGCAGATTAATGGCGAACGCCTTCGCTGTCACACATCGGCCGCCGTCGCGGCTTTCCGGCGAACCGCCGCCGTCGATCCCAGGGCAACAAAGTTTCCGCCAGGTGTTGTTTCGCGCATCGGCACGCCTCTACGATGACGAACCATTGAAGCGCTTCGACAAGTTCGACGAGCACCGACGTTTGCTCGGTGGTCAGGTCGGCGCTCTAGATCGAAGCGCTTCGATCGCTCCACCCCGAAGACCCGAGAGGCAGTCCCGTGAAGTTCACCGATGGCTACTGGCTGATGCGGCCCGGCGTCCAGGCGGTCTATCCCGCCCAGGTGCTCGACGGGCAGATCGGTCCGGACTCGCTGGTCGTCCACGCCCCCTGCTACCGCTTCCACGACCGCGACGACCTGTTGCGCGGCCCGGCGCTCACCGTCGCGTTCAGCGCGCCGATACCCGACGTGATCCGGGTCGCCGTCACGCACTTCGCCGGGCAGGACCGCAAGCCTGATTTCGTGCTGATGGACGGCGAATCGGAGCTCCCGGTGATCGCCGAGGACGACGACGCGCTGACCTTCACCTCCGGCGCTCTGACCGCCCGCATCGCCAAGGGCCCGCGTTGGAGCCTGGACTTTCTGGCCGAGGGCAGGCGGCTGACCGGCAGCGGCGCCAAGGCGATGGCCGCGATCGACACCGCCGACGGCGAGCACTTCGTCCGTGAGCAGTTGGACCTGGCGATCGACGCCTTCGTCTACGGCCTCGGCGAGCGCTTCGGCCCGCTGGTGAAGAACGGGCAGTCCGTCGACAGCTGGAACGCCGACGGCGGCACGGCCAGCGAGCAGGCGTACAAGAACGTCCCGTTCTTCCTGACCAACGCCGGCTACGGGGTGTTCGTCAACCATCCCGGCCGGGTCTCCTTCGAGGTCGCCTCCGAGGCGGTGGCCCGGGCCCAGTTCAGCGTCGAGGGTCAGGAGCTGGAGTACTTCCTCATCTACGGGCCCACGCCCCGGGAGATCCTGAGCAAGTACACCGCGCTGACCGGACGTCCGCCGCGCGTTCCGGCGTGGTCGTACGGGCTGTGGCTGTCCACGTCGTTCACCACCGACTACGACGAGGCGACGGTCGGGGGGTTCATCGACGAGATGGTGCGGCGCGATCTGCCGCTGTCGGTGTTCCACTTCGACTCGTTCTGGATGCGCGAGTTCAACTGGTGCGACTTCGAGTGGGACCCGCGCACGTTCCCCGATCCGCGCGGCATGCTGGAGCGGCTGAAGGCCCGCGGCTTGCGGATATGCGTGTGGATCAACCCTTATATAGCGCAGCGCTCGCCGCTGTTCGCCGAGGCGAAGGCCGCCGGGTACCTGCTCAAGCGCGCCAACGGCGACGTCTGGCAGTGGGACCTGTGGCAGCCGGGGCTGGCGGTCGTCGACTTCACCAACCCCGAGGCCCGGCAGTGGTACGCGGGCAAGCTGGACGCGCTGGTCGAGATGGGCGTGGACTGCTTCAAGTCCGACTTCGGCGAGCGCATCCCGACCGACGTGGTCTACGCCGACGGCTCCGATCCCGAGCGCGTGCACAACCTCTACGCCTACTACTACAACCAGACCGTCTTCGAGCTGCTGCGCAAGCGGCGCGGCGAGGGCGAGGCGCTGGTGTTCGCCCGCTCGGCGACCGTCGGCTCGCAGCAGTTCCCGGTGCACTGGGGCGGGGACTGCGAGTCCACGTTCGAGGCGATGGCTGAGAGCCTGCGCGGCGGGCTGTCGCTGGGTCTGTCCGGGTTCGGCTACTGGAGCCACGACATCGGCGGCTTCGAGGGGACGCCGGATCCGGCGGTGTTCAAGCGCTGGATCGCCTTCGGGCTGCTGTCCTCGCACAGCCGGCTGCACGGCCACGAGTCCTACCGCGTCCCCTGGCTGTTCGACGAGGAAGCGGTGGACGTGCTGCGGAGCTTCACCAAGCTCAAGGCGCGCCTGATGCCCTACCTGCTCAAGAGCGCGGAGCAGGTCGTCGCCGGCGGTGTGCCGGTGATGCGGGCGATGGTGCTGGAGTTCCCAGACGATCCGGCGTGCACGCACCTGGAGCGGCAGTACATGCTCGGCGACGACCTGCTGGTCGCGCCGGTGTTCACCGCCGACGGAAGCGTGCGGTACTACGTGCCGGAGGGGACGTGGACGCACCTTGTGACGGGGGAGAAGGTAGTCGGGCCGCGCTGGGCCCGCGAACAGCACGGGTTCGACAGCGTCCCGCTGTTGGCCCGGCCGGGGTCGGTGATCCCGATCGGCGCGGTCGAGGACCGGCCGGAGTACGACTACGCCGCCGGCGTCACGCTGCGGGTGTCCGAACTCGGCGACGGCGCGGAAGTTTCAACGGTCGTCCCGGCGGCCGACGGCTCCGTGCTCGCGACGTTCACCACGACCAGGACCGGCCGCGAAATCCGCGTCACCTCCTCCGGTACCGTGAACGGCTGGAGGGTGCAGCTCTCCGGGGTCGGCGCCGTGCGCGCCGAGGGCGGTGCGGTGACGCCGGATCCGCTCGGCGCCGTCGTCCGCGCCGAGACCGGCACCGTGGTGCTGACGCTTGAAGACTGAGACAGACACGGAAACAGACATCAGCGACAGACATCAGAGCCCTGTCGAAGCGCTTCGCATGTTACCGCTCACCCTTGTCTCGAATGGGCGGCTGACCTAACCTCAACGCAACATTGAAGCGCTTCGACGATCGGTACTGGTTCACGTACGACTCCCGTACTACTTCACGCACATCCGTTTCGATGGAGGGTCCCATGACGAGTTCGAACGGCTTCTCCCGCCGCCAGGTGTTCAAGACCTCCGCGGCGATCGGCGGAGCGATAGCCGCCGCTCCGCTGCTGTCCGCCTGCGGTTCCGGCAAGGCGGCGACCAAGGCCAGCGGGGTCGCGCCCAAGTCCGCGGTGCAGGCGGTGCTGCCGACGTACAAGCCGAGCAGCGCGGTCACCGCCGACATCCCCTCGGTCACCGGCGCGAACGGCGCGGCCAGCGACCCGGCGTTCCTGTCCTACCCGGCCAGCCCGCCGAAGTCGGTGACCGGCGCGGTCGGCAACGGCGGCTCGTACTCGGCGGTCTCGCCGATCTGGGGCTCGGTCCCGGCGCCGGGGAACAGCTACTACACGGCGGTGAACCAGGCTCTGGGCGCGACGCTCACCGACAGCCCGTCCGACGGCACCACCTTCGCCACGATGCTGGCGACCCGCTTCGCCTCCGGCAACATCCCGGACTGGCTGGACGTGCCCGGCTGGAACGTCTCCTCGATTCAGAACTTCGCCGAGGGCGTCGACAAGTTCTTCAAGGACCTGACGCCCTACCTCGGCGGCGACAAGGTGCTGGACTACCCGAACCTCGCCGCGATCCCGACCGGCGGCTGGCAGGCCGCGGTGTGGAACGGCAAGCTGTACGGCATCCCGCTGTGGACCTCGGCGGCCAGCATCCCCGGCGCGATGTTCTACCGCGCGGACATCTTCAAGGCCGCCGGCATCGACGCCGCCTCGGTCACCACCGCCGACACCCTCAAGGCGGTCGGCAAGCAGGTCACCGTCCCGGCGAAGGGCCAGTACGCCTTCGAGGACCTCAGCTCCTTCCTCTACCAGCTGTTCAACGTCCCGGCGAACAACGGGCGGACCGGCTGGAAGCGCGACAGCACCGGCAAGCTGGTCAACGGCTACGAGGTGCCGGAGTTCCTGGAGATGCTGAACTTCGCCAACGGCCTGGCCAAGGGCGGCCTGATCCACCCCGACGCGCTGGCCGGCGACTCCTCGAAGGCCAAGAACCGCTTCTGGGCCGGCAAGACCGTGATCACCGCCGACGGCACCGGGGCGTGGAACAAGGGCGACGCGCAAAGCGGCGTCGCGGCCAACCCCTCCTATGAGCGCCAGGCCTTCAAGATCTTCGCCTACGACGGCGGCAAGGCGACGATGCCCCTGTATCCGGGCGCCGGGATGTTCTCCTACCTGAACAAGAAGCTCTCCGACGCGCAGGTCAAGGAGCTGCTGCGGATCGCCAACTACCTCGCCGCGCCGTTCGGCAGCGCCGAGTACCTGGTGTCGCGGTACGGCAAGGAAGGCGTGGACTACACGATGACCAGCGGCGCGCCGATCCTCACCGACCAGGGCAACAAGGACGTCACCGACACCCTGGACCAGCTGGCCAACTGCCAGTCGGTGACGTTCAACGCCGGCTACAACCAGATCACCAAGGACTACGCCGCCTGGCAGGGCGACATGGTGCAGCACGCGTACAAGCCGCTGTTCTACGCGATGAACATCAGCGAGCCGGCGCAGACCGCGAAGGCGAGCACGGCGCTGGAGGCGGTCATCACCGACGTGCGCATGGGCCGCAAGAGCGTGGCGGACTTCCAGTCGGCGCTGAGCACTTGGCAGAACGCCGGCGGCAACCAGCTGCGGGACTTCTACGACGGCATCGCCAAGCAGTACGGCACGGGGAACTGAGAGTGAGCGTGTCGACGGCGCCGCCCCGTACCCGCCGCGGCGCCCGCCCGCGCCCGCGGATGTCCTGGCGGATCCGGCTGCGCAGGGACAAGTCCCTGCTGCTGATGACGATCCCGGCCCTGGCGCTGCTGCTGGTGTTCAACTACCTGCCGATGGCCGGCATCATCGTGGCCTTCGAGCACTACGACATCTACCAGGGCCTGGTCCACAGCGACTTCGTCGGGCTGGACGAGTTCCGCCAGCTGGTCGCCAACCCCGACTTCTGGCACGCGTTCGAGAACACGCTGGTGATCAGCTTCGTCCAGCTGGTCCTGTACTTCCCGCTCCCGATCGCGCTGGCCCTGATGGTCAACACGGTGCTCAGTTCGAAGGTCCGCGGCTTCATCCAGGCCGTGGTGTACCTGCCGCACTTCTTCTCCTACGTGCTGGTCATCACGATCTTCCAGGAGTTCCTCGGCGGCGCGGGCGTGCTGAACGTGTTCCTGAACAAGCACGGGATCTCCTCCTGGAACGTCATGACCGACCCGCACACCTTCAAGTACCTGGTCACCGCGCAGGCGGTGTGGAAGGAAGCGGGCTGGGGACTGATCGTCTTCCTGGCCGCGCTGGCCGCCATCGACCAGTCGCTGTACGAGGCGGCGGCCGTGGACGGCGCCGGCCGCTGGCGGCGGATGCGGCACATCACGATGCCGGGCCTGCGCGGCATCGTGGTGCTGATGCTCGTACTGCGCCTGGGCAACGCCCTGAGCGTCGGCTTCGAGCAGATGCTGATCCAGCGCCAGGCGGTCGGCGCGGGCGCCGCGGACGTCCTGGACACGTACTCCTACATCTACGGCATCGGCGGCGGCTTCGGCTCGGCGACCACCATGGGCGCCGACTACAGCTACGGCGCCGCGGCGGGACTGTTCAAAGCAGTCCTGTCGCTGATCCTGATCCTGGGCGCCAACAGACTCGCGCACGCATTCGGTGAGGACGGGTTGTACAGAAAATGAGCTCATTAACGCAGTCGCCCCCCTCGCGCGCCGTCACCACCGCCCCGCGCAAGCGAGCCAAGGGCCGCGAGGTCTGGGAGGAGAGCCCGACCTGGTTCGGCCAGTTCGGCAAGGGCACGGTCCTGACCGTCGTCTGCGCCCTGGTCATCGTCCCGGTCTGGGCCGTGGTGATCACCAGCTTCTCCACCAAGAGCTCCATCAACGCCGCCGGCGGCCTGGTCCTGGTCCCCCACGGCCTGAGCCTGCAGAACTACCAGCTCATCTTCAGCGGCGGCACCGTCTCCCAGGCCCTCTACGTCAGCCTCTTCGTGACCCTGATCGGCACCGCCCTGTCAATGCTGGTCAGCGTCCTGGCCGCCTACGGCCTGTCCCGCCCCCGCTCCTTCGGCCAGCGCCCACTCCTGATGATGCTGATCGTCACCATGTTCTTCAACGGCGGCCTGATCCCGACGTTCCTGGTGGTCAGCGACCTGAAGCTCTACGGCAGCATGTGGGCGATGATCCTCCCCTCCATGGTGAACGTCTTCAACATCCTCATCATCCGCTCCTTCTTCCAAAACACCGCCGCGGAGATGATCGAAGCCGCCCGCCTCGACGGCGCCAACGAATGGCGCCTCCTCTGGTCAGTAGTCATCCCGACCTCGCGCCCCGTCCTCGCCGTGATGACGATGTTCTACGCCGTGACCTACTGGGGCACCTTCTTCAACGCCCTGCTGTACGAACCCGACAGCCGCAAATGGCCGCTGGCGATGGTGATCTACGAGTACACGTACTCAGGCAACCAGATGCCCGGCATGGGCACCACAGGCATCGGCGGACTGCAGAACGCCTCGCAGCTCGGCTTGCAGATGTGCGTGGTGTCGCTGTCGCTGGTGCCGATCATCGTGCTGACGCCCTTCGTGCAGAAGCACTTCTCGAAGGGGATGTTGACGGGGGCTATCAAGGGGTGACGGTGGCCTGCTCCGCCAGCCCGAGACCCTGCACGGTGATGAGGGATGTCGAGGTCGGCGAGCGAGTGGCACGCACGGTGAAGGCGTCGCGGTGGGGCTGCAGCACCACCGCGACGTCCCGGCCGTCCGAGGCGCGGGCGTCGTCGACGACGGTCGCGGCGCCGCTCGGCTGAACGGCGACATCGGCGCCGGTGCGGCAGCCGGACGCGACGTGCAGGAAGATCAGATTCCCCACGGTGACCGAGGTGACAGTCACATCCTGCGCGGTCGCGTTTTCGATGGTTGCTCCCGCAGCCGAGTTGCTCAGCGTCTTTCCGCAGATCACCAAAGGCGGGGCGGCATTGGTAACACGCGGGACAGAGCTACACGAAGCACAGGCTGCCAGAGCGGCGAGGCCACCGAGGCTGAGGAGGAGTGATCTCGCCACGCTGCCGCAGAGTCGTTTCGTCACCCCGGTTCGACGGCGGGGACGCGACGCCGGTTCCCGCAGAAGCACTTCTCGAAGGGAATGTTGACGGGGGCTATCAAGGGGTAGCGAGAACAGGTAGCGAGTACAACAGGAAGCAGGACATGGCGCTCAAGTGCCGGGCAGCACGCCCGGCACTTCGGCCATGGTGAAACGGGGGCGGGGATGGACGGCTATGTCAGCACCGGCGCAGGCTGGTTCACGCTGAGCTTGGTGAACGCCGGCCTGGCGCAAGGAAAGGGCCGCAGCGGCTGGAACTGGTTCGTGGCCTCGGTGTTCCTCGGGCCGCTGGCGACGTTTTTGATCGTCACCTGGCCGGCGCTGGAGGTTGATCGGGGGATAGACGCAGGGTAGGGCTCTTACGCCGAGAACTCCTGTCGCGTCCGAATGTCCTGTGACGAGGCGCCGACGAGGACCTCGTAGCGGCCCTTGTCGATGGCGAAGTGCTGCGCTGCCTCGTCCCAGAAGGCCAGCTCGGTCAGTGGCACGTCGAAGGTGACCGTCTGGCTTTCGCCTGCTGGTAGGTGCAGCTTGGTGAAGGCTGCGAGCTTGCGGAGGGGGCGGCGGTCGCCGTCGAGGGAGCGGGTGTAGAGCTGGACGATTTCGGCTCCGTCGCGTGTGCCGGTGTTGGTGACCTCCAGCGTTGCCGTGAGCGTCGAGTCCGAGTCCGAGTCCGAGTCCGAGTCGGAGCGCGTGAGCGTCAGGTCTGAGTACTCGAAGTCCGTGTAGGAGAGGCCGTGGCCGAATGCCCACAGGTGGTCGCGGCGGGAGTACTGGTATGTCCACTCCGAGCCGATGATGTCGTAGTCGTACGGGTCGGGCAGGCCGTCGGCGCTCGCGTACCAGGTCTGGGGGAGGCGGGCGGAGGGGTTGTGGGCGCCGGTGAGGATGTCGGCGATGGCGGTGCCGAGTTCCTGGCCGGCGTGGGAGGTCCACAGGATCGTGGGGATCTGTGTGTCGATCGCGTAGGGGTAGCTGGAGACGATCACCAGTGTCGTGGCCGGGTTCGCCGCGTGGACCGCGGCCAGTAGGGCCTCCTGGTGCGGCGGCAGCGCGAGGCTGTCGCGGTCGATGGTCTCGCGGCCGTTGATGTGCGGGTCGTTGCCGACGACCAGGACCACTCGCTCGGCGCTCGCCGCCGCGCGGGCGGCTTCGTCGAGGCCTGAGGTGAGTACCTGGAGCGTGAAGATCTCCTCGGGTGTGTCCGAGTCGGCGATCAACACGCCGTCGGCGCCGACGCGCACGTACCGACCGGTCGCGTTGGACCGCACCGCGACACCGCCCGCGACATGCTCGAGCTCGAACAGCTCCCGCACGACCCAGCCGTCCGGCGTAGCCGCAGCCGCGTCCACCACCGAGTCGTCGCCGACAGTCAGGTACAGGCCTGAATCAACAGACTGGAAAGTGTGGACAGCCTGCGGGCACTGCACGCTCGTACCCCAGTCGACGTGCTTGAACGGCCCGAACTCGCCGCCCTCCCCACCCGCCGACCGCAGCAGCACCGTGTCCGACCCGTCAACCGCGGCAGCCGCCCCCAGCCCTTCGGCAATGGAGACCGCGTAAGGCAGCGTCCCGCTATACCAGTCGGTCAGCACCCGCGACCCGAGATGCCCGACGACCGCGATCGCCCCCGAGAACTCAGCCAGCGGCGGCGCACCCCCCTCGTTCCGCAGCAGCACCACCCCCGCCCGCGCCGCCTCCAAAGCCAGCGCCGCGTGCTCAGCGGAGGCGATCACCTCCGCCCGGATCCCCGCGTACGGATCACCCTCCGGATCGAACTCCCCGGTCCGCTGCCGCATCAGCAGCACCCGCCCCACCGCCGCGTCGATATCCGCCTCGGACACCAACCCGCGCGTGAAAGCTTCAGTGAACCGCTCGATCGTCGGCGCGCTGTCCTGCGAGTTGTCCGTGAAGCTGTCGATCCCCGCCAGCAGCGCGGCGGCGTGCGACTCGACGTGCGTATCGAAGTACTTCTCCCGCTCAACCAGGTTCGACGGCGCCTGCGCGTCCGAGCACACCGCCAGCTCCGCGTCCCACGCGCGCAACGCGGAGCCGATCAGCGGGTGGACATGGTTCGGGATCCCGTTGACCAGGTTGTATCCGGGCATCACGCCCGCGACCGCGCCGTCCTCGATCGGCCGCCGGAACGCCGGCAGCTCGTACTCGTGCAGCACCCGCTCGGGCACCGTGGCGCTGGCGATGTCGCGGTCGGTCTCGGCGTTGTAGGCGAGGAAGTGCTTCAGCAGGGGAGCGGTGCGCCACACGCGCGGGTCGTCGCCGCGCAGTCCGCGGCAGTAGGCGATCGCCATCTCGCCGGTGGCGTACGGGTCCTCGCTGTACCCCTCCTCGTTGCGTCCCCAGCGCGGATCGCGCAGCAGGTTCACCACCGGCGCCCAGACGTTCAGCGACACCATCGGGAACTTCTCGGCGACCTCGTTCTTCGCCATCGCCTTCGCAGTGTCCTGACGGAACGCGCGCACCTCGCTCGACACCGCCTGCCCGACCCGCCGCAGCAGCTCCCGATCCCACGTCGCCCCGAGCCCGACGGCCTGCGGGAACACCGTCGCGCGCCCGATCCAGCCCACGCCGTGCAGCGCCTCGCAGCCGGTGGTGAACGCCGCGAGCCCGAGCCGGGGGACGGCCGGCTGGTGCTGGTGCAGCATCGCGATCTTCTCCGCCAGGGTCAGCCGGGCCAGGATGTCGGCGGCATCACGGTGGCCGGGGCGGGGGAGGGGACCGGGGAGAGGGCGGGAGCCGGGATCGGAGGAGGCCTGGGTCACGGGATCGTCCTTCAGCGGGGCGGAGCGGAATCGAAGCGCTTCGATGGTTTCCATCCGAGTCGCCGGTGTCAAGGGGAAAGCGATCTCCGACCCGGCCTTGTGCCGTCGTCTGCCCCTGCCGTACCTTCGGACATCGAAGCGCTTCGATGACGTCCCGGACCCGGAAGGCCCTCTCGGTGCCACACCTGAACGACGCTACGCGCGGCCGGCTCCTGTACGGCGGCGACTACAACCCCGAGCAATGGCCCGAGGACGTGTGGGCCGAGGACATGGCCTTGATGCGCCAGGCCGGGGTGAACACCGTGACCGTCGGCGTCTTCTCCTGGGCCCGCTACGAACCGCGCCCCGGCGAGCGCGACTTCGCCTGGCTGGACCGCGTCCTGGACCTGGTGCACGCCAACGGCCTCGGCGCGATCCTCGCGACCCCGACCGCCTCCCCGCCGCCCTGGCTCGGCCACCTGTACCGCGACACCCTGCCGGTGATGGCCGACGGCGTCGTCCACGGCTACGGTTCCCGCAACCAGTACTGCCCCTCCTCGCCGGTCTACCGCGAGCGCGCCGACGCCATCGTCGAGGACCTGGCAGCCCGCTACGCGCACCACCCCGCCGTGACGATGTGGCACGTCGGCAACGAGCCGGGCCCGTGGTGCTGGTGCCGCAACTGCGAATTCGGCTTCCGCAGCTGGCTCCGCGAGCGCTACGGCGACGGCGACGCGGGGCTCGAAGCGCTGAACCAGGCCTGGGGCACCGCCTTCTGGAGCCAGCACTACGGCGGCTGGGCCGAGATCAAGCCGCCGCGCGCCGCCCCCTACATGCTCAACCCCGCGCAGGTCCTGGACTACAGCCGCTACCTGTCCGACGCCCTCCTCGCCTGCTTCGACGCCGAAGCGGCGATCCTGCGCCGCCACAACCCAGCGCTGCCGATCACCACCAACCTGATCCCCGATTACGCCGCCATCGACCAGTGGGACCTGCGCGGACGCTTCGACTTCGCCTCCGTCGACTCCTACCCCGACCCCGCGCTCGGCGCAGAGGCCGGCGCCGATCACGCCTACGCCGCCGACCTCGCGCGCTCCCTGTCCGGCGGCCAGCCGTGGGTCCTCATGGAGCAGTCGCCGTCCGAGGTGAACTGGCGGCAGGTCAACAAGCACAAGCGCCCCGGTCAGATGCGCCTGTACTCCTTGCAGGCCATCGCGCGCGGCGCCGACGCCTCCCTGTTCTTCCAATGGCGCCAAGCCGCCTCCGGCGCCGAACGCTTCCACGCCGGAATGCTGCCGAACGCCGGTCCCGACACCCGCACCTTCCGCGAAGTCACCGACCACGGCCGCGAACTCGCCGAGGACGACGGACTCAAGGCCCTGATCGGCACGACCGTGACGGCGCGCGCCGCGATCATCCTGGACTGGCCGAGCCGGTGGGCGCTGAGCTGGCGCGGCAAGCCCTCAGAACGCGTGGACTACCAGCGGATAGTGAAGCAGTGGCACGCCTCGCTGTGGCGGCAGAACATCGCCGTCGACTTCGTGCGGGTCAGCGACGACCTGAGCGGCTACCCCCTCGTGCTGGCGCCGGCGCTGCACGTCCTGTCCACGGCCGACGCCGAACACCTCGCGCGCTACGCCGCCGACGGCGGATGCCTGGTCGCCGGCTACCTGACCGGAACCGTCGACCAGACCACGCGCCTGCACCCCGGCGGGTATCAGGCCGCTGCGCTGCGCGAGGCGCTGGGAGTGTTCGTCGAGGAGTTCCATCCGCTGGACGAGGGCGAGACAGAGCTCTGCCAGTCCGCCGACCTCGGCGACTTCGACGCCCTGGACTGGACCGAGCTGGCGCATCCGCGCGGCGCGCAGGTCATCGCCGCTCTGAAGGACGGCCGAGCCGCGGTGACGCGCAACGCGCACGGTTCCGGCACAGCTTGGTACGTCGCCGTCCAGCCCTGCGCCGACGGACTGGACCGGATCCTCGCTGAGGCGGCACGCCAATCCGGCGTCGAACCGGTGGTCGCCGGACTGCCGCGCGGCGTCGAGGCGGTCCGACGCGGCGACACGCTCGTGCTGCTCAACCACAACGCCGAAGCGGTGGTGATCCGCGGCAGCGCGGAGGTCTCCGACACCGAACTGCCCGGCTACGGTGTCCTTCTTGTTCTCCTCCGCGCCAGTGCCCCGGAGCACCGGCAAGACAGTCCACAATGACAGGCATGACCGATCCGAAGGACCAGGTGACCAGGATGGCGACACTCGCCGAAGTGGCGAAGCACGCGGGAGTCTCGCCGAGCACGGTCTCCTATGTTCTCAGCGGCAAGCGCTCCATCTCGGACTCCACGCGCGTGCGCGTGCAGGCGGCGATCGACGCGCTGGGCTACCACCCCAACGCCGGCGCGCGGGCGCTGGCCAGCAGCAAGTCGCACATCGTGGCGCTGGTCGTGCCGCTGCGCACCGACCTGTACGTGCCGGTGATGATGCAGATCGCGATCGCGGTCACCACCACCGCCCGGCAGTACGGGCACGACGTGCTGCTGATCACCAACGACGAGGGACCCGAGGGCGTGCGCCGGGTGGCCGGCAGCGGCCTGGCCGACGGCGTGATCCTGATGGACGTGGAGCTGGAGGACGAGCGGGTGGAGGTCCTGCGCCGCCACGGCACCCGCGCCTCGCTGATCGGCCTGCCCGCCGACCCGGCCGGGCTGTCCTGCGTGGACCTGGACTTCGCCGCCGCCGGCGCGACCGCCGCCGACCACCTGGCGGACCTCGGCCACCACGAGATCGCGTTCATCGGCCAGAGCGAGGGCGTCTACCGCCGCCACACCGGCTTCGCCGAGCGCACCCTCGCCGGGTTCCAGGAGCGGTGCCAGACGCGCGGGCTGCGGGCCGTCCACCGGCCCTGCGACGCCTCGTTCGAGGGCGCGGCCGGCGTGCTGGCGCGCATCTTCGAGGACCGGCCGGACACCACCGGGCTGGTCGTGCAGAACGAGGCGATGATCGCGCCGCTGCTGGGACTGCTGCGCTCGTCGGGACGCACGGTCCCGGAGGAGGTGTCGATCGTGGCGATCGGCCCGGACGAGCCGGTGGCGGTGCAGACCTCGCCGCGCCTGACGACGATTCCGGTACCCGCCCAGGAACTCGGGCGGCAGGCGGTGGAGATGCTGCTGGGACCGGACGCCGGGAACTCGGGCGTGACGCTGCTGCCGCCGACGCTGTCGGTGCGGGAGAGCACGGCGCCGGCGCCGGGGCGTTAGTCGGTGCTCGGCGGGGCTCGTTGGGACTCGTTGGTGGAGCTAGTCGGCGCTAGTCGGAGCTCATCACGGCTGGTCGGCGCTCGTCGCAGTTAGTCGGTGCTCGTCAGGGCCAGCCGGCGCTCGGCGGGGCTGTCCGCCGGCGACCGCCGGGTGATCCGGCAGAACAGTTCGGCCAAAGGCTCGCCGACGTCCCGGCCGAAGTCGGTGAGCCCGTAGGTGACCTGGGGCGGCGTCGCCGGTTCGACGTGCCGCCAGACCAGGCCGTCCTGGACCAGGGCGCGCAGGGACTGCGCCAGCATCTTCTCGCTGATGCCCTCGATGCTTTCGCGCAGCTCGAAGAAGCGCAGGTCGTGTTTCTGCAGGGCGATCAGCACCCAGACACCCCACCTGCTGGTGACGTGGTCGACCACGGCGCGCGCGGCGCAGTCGGTGTGAAACACGTCATAGCGTGCCCCGGCATCGGTCTGGGTGAGCTGCTCGCCTTCGATCACGTCATGAGCTTACCTTCAGGTACGTCCTTATCAAAAGTTAGCCAGTCTCCTACCGTTGCGATCACGCACTCAACGGCAGTGCGGAGCAGTGAATCGCACAAAGGAGCTTTCCATGATCGTGGTGACCGGAGCGACCGGAAACGTGGGCCGACCGCTGACGCAGGCACTCGCAGCGGCGGGGGAGAAGGTGACGGCGGTGTCGCGGCACACCGCAGCGGTACCGGACGGCGTGCGGCACGTAATCGCCGATTTGTCAGAACCCGCCAGTCTCGAGCCCGCACTGAGCGGAGCGAAGGCGATGTTCGTGCTGCTCTCCGGCGATCTGCAGGCCGCCGGGGCGAACCCTGCCGCCGTCATCGACACGGCGGCGCGCGCCGGAGTCCGGCGTGTCGTTCTGCTCTCGACGCAAGGCGTGGTGACCCGGCCCTTCGACGAGACGCGCATCGCGATGCGCGGCTTGGAGGACGGACTGCGCGAGTCGGGCCTGGACTGGGCGATCCTGCGACCCGGCGGCTTCGCCTCCAATGCCTTGTGGTGGGCCGAATCAGTCCGTACGCAACAGCTTGTCGCTGCCCCCTTCGGCGACATCGGCCTACCGATCCTCGACCCGACGGACATCGCCGACGTCGCGGCGGCATGCCTGGTCGACGACCGGCACGCCGGCGGCATATACGAGCTCACCGGACCGGAGGTCATCACGCCGCGCCAGCAGACCGAGGCAATCGCGGCAGCGCTCGGCACGCCGGTCCGCTTCCACGAGCTGACCCGCGAGGAGGCCAAGGCGGGCATGAGCCAGGTGATGCCACCCGAGCTGGCCGACGACACCCTCGACATCATCGGCTCCCCGAACGTCGGCGAGGTACGGATCAGCCCGGACGTCGAGCGAGTGCTGGGACGCGCGCCGCGCTCCTTCGCCGACTGGGCTGCGCGCAACGTCGAGGCTTTCCGGTAGGCAGATAACAGGCCTCATGACCTTCATGCCGCGAGCATGTAGGCACGCAACAGGACCCGCGCCTGCGGCCACTGTTGCGTGCCGGCGGAGTGCTAGGAAGTGCGGCGTTGGACCTTTCCGGCTTTCAGACACGCTGTGCAGACCTTGAGCTTGACGGGCCGGCCGTCGACGGTTGCCCGCACGGGCTGGATGTTCGGACGGAACATCCGTGCCGAGCGCCCGAGCACCCGGCGCCGCTGGGCGTTGTGCCCCAGTCGGGCGACCTGGTTGCCGAAGCTGGGCTCCTTGCCGCAGACATCGCAGCGTTGTGACATCGGGATTCTCCTCGAAAAGTTCGCGATGGCATGCCGACCGCCCATCGCGACGTCGATGGGGAAGGGGGAAGCGCCGCTGCGGAAGCGGTGGTCGGCGGCATGGGAGACGGGCAGGCCTCAGTGCGCAGCGTCGGGGATCGACTGCTGTCGCCTGCCTGATGAAGTGTCTCGACCTGGGCCGCCTTTAGAACATACGGCTGACCGTAACGGCGGTGCCGCAGCGTGTTCAAGCGGTTTACGGGCTGCGTGGAAGGGGTCGTGTCGCGAGAGCCGTCTCAGCTGAGATGAATCACCAGACCCCTGACATCAGCGGGTATTGACGTCCCAACCCGCTCTGTCGGACGATGAAAACCGTCCGCGATGGGGCTGGCGGGAATCTCAGAGAATCGATGGTGAGCTGGTGGGAGACCGGATTCTGGTGCCGTTCTCGGGGGACGGGTCGGGCGAGTCCGAACTGACGTGGGGCCAGCGCAACATCATGCGCATGATGCAGCTCGCGGGGGAGGCGGTGATGATCGGCGGGACTGTGCCCCTGGAGGAGGGCACGACCGTCGAGCACATCGTCAACCTGTTGGCTTTCATCGTGGAGCGGAACCAGTCGTTGCGGACGCGCTACCGGTTCCGGGAGGACGGCGAGCCGGTCCAGGTGCTCTACTCCTCCGGCGAGGTCGCCCTGGACATCGTCGACATCGGCCTGGACGAGGATCCCGCTGAGGCGGCGGAGGCGGTGCGGTCCGGGTACGAGCATGGGCCCTTCGACGTCACCGCCGACTGGCCGGTCAAGATGGCCGTGCTGCGGCGAGCCGGTGTCCCGGTGTACTTCGCCGCGATGTATCCGCACATCGCGATCGACGGGCTTGGGTTCGAGGCGCTGGTGGGCGACCTGCGGAACCTGGATCGGGACACCGGTGCGCACCTGGCGCCGCGCGAGGGCATGCAGCCCTTCGAGCTGGCGCGGCAGCAGCAGGGCGCCACCGCGCTGCGGCAGAGCGCGGCCTCGGTCGACTACTGGGAGAAGATGGTGCGGCTGGTGCCGGGGCGCCGCTTCGACAGCGAATACGAGCCCCGCGACCCGCAGTGGTCGGACGTCACCCTGGACTCCAAGGCCTGCCACCTTGCCGCGACTTCGATCGCCGCGCGCACCGGCGCGAACACCGGGTCCATCGTGCTCGGCGCCTACGCGGTGGGGCTGGCGAAGGTCTCCGGCAAGAGCACCAGCGCCATCCGGACGTTCATCAGCAACCGCTTCCGCCCCGGTCTGCGGGAGTCGGTCACCCCGCTGCTCGCGTCGTGTCTGTGCGTGGTCGACGTCGCCGACACGGACTTCGACACCGTCGCCCAGCGAGCCTGGCGCAGCCAGCTGAAGGCCGGCAAGTACGCCTACTTCGATCCGCGCGACCTGCTGGCGATGTTCGCGCGCGTGGCCGCCGAGCGGGGCGAGGAGGTGGACCTCCTGTGCTACTTCAACGACCTGCGCCGCGAATTCGGCGCGCCGCGCCCCGGACCGCTCCCGACGCCGGAGGAGATCGAGGCCGCGCTGCCGCTGACGACGCTGACCTGGGGACCGCACACCGACGTCCCGGACGCGCAGACGTTCATGGAGCTCAACCCCGTCCCGGACACCCTCAACCTGATGCTGCGCGTGGACACCGAGAAGGTGACGCCGGAGGAGCAGGAGGTGATCGTCCGGGAGATGGAGCGGATCCTCGTCGCCGCGGCGTTCGACCCCGCCTGTCCGTCCGGGATCGCCGCGAACGCGACGCTTTCCACTACCGGTTCGTAGGCGCCGGCGCGGGTCCGGTGGACGCGCGCGAGACCAGGCGTGTCCCGATCACGACCTGCCTGGGGGAGTCGCCGCGCCCGGTGACCGCCTCGAGCAGCAGCTCCGCGGCGGCCGCGGCCAGCTCCTCGGGATCGATGCGCACGCTGGTCAGCGCCGGCGTGCACACCGAGGCGAGCAGCGTGTCGTCGATGCCTACCAGGCTCACGTCCGCCGGCACTCGCACCCCCAGCGCGGTGAACTGCTGCAACGCGCCGAGCGCCACCAGGTCGTTGTGCGCCAGCACGGCGGTCGCGCCGCCGGTGGCCACGAGCGTCGCGGCATGCACGCCGGACTCGAACCGCGGCTCGTACGGTCCCAGCTCGACGACCGTGAGCCCCAGACCGCGGAAGATCTCCGCGAACAGCTTGTCGCGCTCGTATCCAGGACGGCTGGCGTCGATCAGCGCGCAGCGGCGGTGCCCGAGAGCGTAGAGCAGTTCGCCGGCCTGCCGGACGCCGGCGGTGAGGTCGATACGCAGGCTGCTGATCCCCGGCACGTCGCGGTTGACCAGGACCAGCGGCGTCTGAGCGGCGATGGCGCGCAACCGCTCCTCCGGCAGCGCCGAGGCGAACAGCAGCAGCCCGTCCACGCGGTTGGCGATCGCCGCGATGGCGTCCAACTCCGCGCTCTCCCGGTCGTCGCAGTCTGCGACCAGCGTGGTGTAGCCGAGATGGCGGGCCCGCTGTTGCAGGGCTTTGAAGATCGGCGGATAGAAGGGGTTGGCGAGGTCCGGGATGATCATGCCGAGCGTCGCCGTGGCGCCGGCGCGCAGCGAGCGCGCTGAGGGGTTGGGGACGTAGCCGAGCTCGGCGGAGACCTCCAGGACCCGCTCGCGCGTTTCGGGACGTACCTGGTCCGGAGCGGTGAACGCCCGCGAGACGGTGGACGTCGAGACGCCGACCGCCTTGGCCACCTCGTTGATCGTCACCGCCATGCGCCGAGCCTAACCAATCGTTCTCAGAACCGGCAAGCAGGAAGGCTCTGGCGGATCTTCATATCGCTCGCTACATTTGCGGGAACGATTGCAGTCGCTTGCAGAACCTCATCGAGGAGACCCCCGTGACGTTTTCCCTCGGCATCGTCGGCGCCGGACAGTTCTCCGGCCATTTCGCCAAGCTGTGGCAGCTCCATCCGGGCGTCGGCGACATCTTCGTCACCGATCTGCTGGCTGAGCGCGCTGAGCGCGTCGCGAGCGAACACGGGCTGGCAGGGACGTATCCGTCCTTCGAGGCGATGCTCGACTCCGATGTCGACGCGGTCGGCATCTTCACGCAGCGCTGGACGCACGGTCCGCTGGTGCTCCAGGCGCTGCGCGCGGGCAAGCACGTCTACTCAGCGGTGCCGATGGCGGTGACGCGCGAGGAGATCTCCGACATCATCGACGAGGTCCGCCGCACCGGCCTGACCTACATGATGGGCGAGACCAGCCACTACAACCCGGCGACCGTCCATGCCCGCGACCTGGTCGCCAAGGACGCCTTCGGCAGGCTCTTCTACGCCGAGGGCGACTACGTGCACGACATGGACCTCGGGTTCTACGACGCCTACAAGTACAGCGGCGGCGAGAACTGGAAGGCGACCGCGAGCTACCCGCCGCTGCTGTACCCGACCCACGCCCTCGGCGGCATCCTCGGCGCGTGGCAGACGCACGCGGTGAGCGTGTCGGCGATCGGCGTCGTCGACGACCGCGGCGACGGAGTCTTCGACAAGGAGGTGAGCATGTTCGCCAACGACTTCTCGAACGCCACCGCCCTGTTCGAGGCAGCCGGCGGCGGCAGCTTCCGCACCAACGAGTTCCGCCGCGTCGGCTACCCCTCGCGCCTGCGCGAGTCGCGCTTCCGGTTCTTCGGCACGCAGGGGAGCCTGGAGCAGCTCGCCACGGTGAGTCTGTGGCAGGACCGCGACGGCGTCACCGACATCAGCGAGCACCTGCAGCCCAAGCCCACCCTGCCGCCGGACGACCCCTCGCTCCAGCACATCGCGCCGGCCCTGCGCGACGCGTTCACCTCCGGCTCGGCGCCGGTGCACGACCGCAGCCGGCTGCCGGAGGAGTTCGCGCACGCCGCCAACGGCCACGAGGGCAGCCACCACTTCCTGGCCGACGACTTCGTGACGGCGGTGACGACCGGAGCGCCGCCGCCGGTGAACGCGTGGGTCGCGGCGCGGTACACGCTGCCGGGGATCGTCGCGCACGAGTCGGCGTTGCAAGGCGGAGCGCGGCTGGCGATTCCGGACTTCGGCGAGGCGCCGGGGCTCTAGTTTCGATGGGCCCTGGCTCTGATTCGCCTCGCGGGTCGCTCAGGACTGCGACACGTCGAAGTCGACCTTGAGCGCGTAGCGGTCAGCGACGTAGGAGCTGACGGTGTATTCCAGCGGGCTCCCGTCCTGGTCGACGATGGAGCGGGTCTCGACGAGCATCGGGGTGGTCGGGGTGACGCCGAGTTCCTGGGCATCGTCGCCGGCGGTGCGGGCGGTGAGGACCGAGGAGCCGAGGGTCGGAGTGCGTCCGAGGCGGCGCAGGGCGTTGTGGAGCGAGCCGGTTTCCAGGTCGGTGGCCAGCAGGGCGCTGAGGGCGGCGGGGAAGACGGCGTGCTCGACGGCGATCGGGAGGTCGTCGAAGAGGCGGACGCGGCTGATGGCGACCACTGATGCGGCGTGCTCGCTCTCGAAGCCGTACAAAGCGGCGGTCTCCTGCGAGGAGGCTTCACGCAGCTCGGCGTGAAGCACGCGCGAGCGCGGGGTCTTGCCCTCGGCCAGCGCTTGGTCGTGGAAGCTCAGCAGGATGCCGACGGGGCGATGCGCCGCGCCCTTGCGCACGAAGCTGCCCCGGCCGGGCACGCGCTCGACCAAGCCGTCGCGCTCCAGCCCGGCCAGGGCGGCGCGCACCGTCATCCGCGAAACGCCGAACTCCTCCGCCAGCCGCGGCTCGGAGGGGAACGGATCGCCGTCGGCGGCGGTGGCCAGACGGCGGCGCAGCTGCTTCTCGATGCGCTCGTACAACGGTTGGGATGCGGCCATACAAGAATTGTATATGCTGTCTAGACAGCTCACAACGCCACACCGCCTTTAGGAGGACGACATGTCCGTGGCCTCGATAGACGTCCCACGCTGGACCGGCCCGCTCCCCACCCGCGACGAGGTGGCGAAGATGATCGACCACTCCCTCCTGCGCCCCGAACTCACCCCCGCCGACATCCAGGCAGGCCTGCTCATAGCGCGCGAGCACAACGTGGCCTCCGTGTGCGTACGCCCCGCCGACGTCGCCGCGGTGGTGTCTGGCGGCGTACTGCACGGCACGACGGTCGCCATCGGCACGGTCGTCGCCTTCCCCCACGGCAGCAGCACCACGGCGACGAAGGTCTTCGAGACCGCCGAGCTCGTCGCCCAGGGCGCCGAGGAGATCGACATGGTCATCGACATCGGTCGCCTGCGCGCTGGCGACACCGCCTTCACGCGGGACGAGATCGCTGCAGTAGTGCAGGCGGCGGCAGGTCGCCCGGTGAAGGTCATCTTCGAGAACACATACCTGACCCAGCAGGAGAAGGTCGCGGGCTATCAGGCGGCTGAGGCGGCCGGCGCGGCGTTCGTCAAAACCAGCACAGGCTTCGCCGCTGGGGGAGCGACAGCCGCCGATATCGCCCTGATGCGCCAGACCGTCTCGGCCGCGGTACAGGTCAAGGCCGCAGGCGGCGTGCGCACACTGGACGCCCTGCTGGAACTGAACCGTCTGGGAGCCACCCGCTTCGGCGCGACAGCCACCGCGACAATCCTCGACGACCTGGAAGAGCGTCGGCGCACCTCGACTATCTAACAGATAACAGGCCCCAAACTTCTTTCCATATCTCAGCTCACGACTCACTTCACACAACCAATAACGAGCCGCCTCCGGCGGCACTCTCCTAAAAGAACAGCGGTCGATTCAGGATGAGCGGGGGAGTGGCGCTCTTGAACACCGCCTGGGTGTGGATCGGCGGTTGCCGCAGTCCGCCGGGATCGAGCGAGAAGTCCCTCGTCGGCAGGCTGGACGCGGCCGCAGGTGCCACGTAGCCGCCGCAGTCCGCCGGGATCGAGCGAGACAAAAGTCGGCGCAGCGTTGGCTGCGGCCGGCGCGCCGAGCTTGAGGCCGCGCTGGCGCTTCGCTGCGCAGCAGATCAGCGAGCAGCGACTCGTCGTGCGCGGCGTCGGCGTGTGCTGATTCCAGCGAATCCTACGGCTGCCCCGCTTCAGCGCCGGCCGCCGCCGGACCCCGCACGGCAACATCCGCGAGGCGCTACTGGGGCCGATCCGCAGGGTGCTGCCGGTCCACCCACATGGTCACGCTCCCGCAGCCTCAATCCCCAAGCATTCCCCGAGGAACGCCAACCCCTCCAGCCGCGTAAAAGCGTGCCCCACGGCGAATTCGGCCTCGTACTTCGCCTCGCCGAGTTGCTCTCGGACGCTGTCGGTGACGGCGGCGCGGTCTGGGTCGCCTCGGTCGATGCCGCCGCGGAGGGATACTGCGGTGCCCAGGGCTCGTGCGGCGGATGCCGGGTCGCCGGTGGCGTTGGTGTAGCAGGCGACGACTATGGCGATGCGGCTGAGGACTGGCATGTCGTGGGCGGCGGAGCCGAGGCGGTATGCCTCTTGGAGTCTGGCGTGTGCCTTCTTGGTGGCGTCGGGGTCGGTGGCGAGGAGGTGGAGGAGGGCCGCGGCGACTTCGCGCATCGCTAGGAGCTGGGGTGGTCCGTGCCAGTGGTTGCGGATGATGTCGTCGGAGGCTTGGAGGTAGCCCCATGCGGCTTCGGGTTCGCCTTTTTGGCGGGCGATGTCGGCTAGTCCTACGTACGCCATCAGGATCGAGGGGTGCGAGCGGGTGCGCCGGCCTGAGTCCAGGATCGACGTCATCAGTGTTTGGGCTTCGTCCAGTGCGCCGGTGCGGGCGAGGGCGAAGGCGCGCATCATCTGTACCTGTGCGGCGTCGTCGGCTGCGTTGATTTCTCGGAGCAGGCCCAGGGCTTCGTCCTGCATGCGCATGGCTGTTGGCAGGTCGCCGTCGGCCATGGCCATGGTGGCGAGGGCTGCCAGGGTCGCCGACAGACCCCAGCGTTCGCCGATCTGCGCGAAGCGGTCGCGGGCCAGTTCCAGGTCGTGGCGCTGGGTGATGAGGTCGCCGCCGTTCTCGGCGGCCATGCCGCGCATGAGGTGGAGCATTCCGCCGACCCAGGGGTCGGGGTGGTACTCGTGGACCGCGACGGCGGCGTAGACGCCTTCGAGGTCGTCGGTGATGATCGGGATGGTGCAGGCGGCGATGGCCAGCAGCGGGTTGTCGTGGGCGGCGTTGGCGTCGTCGATGACGGAGGCCAGGGCGTTGGTGATGTCCGAGAGGTTGGTCCAGTCCTGCGCGCTGAACAGTCCGCCGAGCGCGTGCAGGATCTTGACGACCGCGTGGGCTTCGGGCGGGGATTCGCCCGGGACCGCCAGGGCCAGGTCCAGCCAGGCTCGGCCCTCGATGGTCTGGCCGACGATGGACCAGTACCAGGCCAGGGACGCGGCGAGCCGGATCGCGGTGTCGGCGTCGCCGATGTCGGCGGCGAAGCGGAGGGCGGCGAGGATGTTGTCGCTGTCGGCGTCCAGGCGCGCCAGCCAGCGCAGTTGTTCGCGGCGGCGCAGGTGGGGCTCGGCTTCTTCGGCGAGGTCGAGGAAGTAGCGGGCGTGGGCGCGGCGGACGTCGGTGACGGTGCCGGCCTCGGCGAGTCGTTCGATGCCGTATTCGCGCAGGGTCTCCAGCATGCGCCAGCGCGGCGGGGTGTCGAGGGCTTCGTCTGTGTGGCCGACATCGTCTGTGTGGCCGGGGCGCGCGACGTCCGGCTCGACCGGTTGCAGAAGCGACTTGTCGACAAGCGCGAACAACAGGTCGTCGATGTCGGCGGCGGTGGCGGGATGCACCGCGGCGGCTGATTCGGCGGTGATGCCGCCGGGGAACACCGACAGCCGCTCGGCCAGGTCCCGCTCCTGCTCCGACAGCAGCTCCCAGCTCCAGGCGACGACCGCGCGCAGCGTCTGGTGCCGCGGCATGGCGGTGCGGCTGCCGCCGGTGAGCAGCCGGAACCGGTCGTCGAGACGCGAGGCGACAGCGTGCAGCGGCAGGGTGCGAAGACGCGCGGCGGCCAGCTCGATCGCCAGCGGCAGCCCGTCCAGGCGGCGGCAGATCTTCACGACGTCCGCGACGTTCTCGTCCTCGACGCTGAAGCCGGGGCGCACGGCGCCGGCGCGGTCGGCGAACAGCCGCACCGCCGGGAACGCCAGCGCCTGCTCGGCGGCGGCGAGTTGGTCCGGGTCGGCGGGTTGTGCCAGCGACAGCACGGGGAACAGGTTCTCCCCGCCGATGCCCAGCGGTTCGCGGCTGGTGGCGACGATCCGCAGGCCGGGCACGTGCTGCAGCAGGTGTTCGGCGGCGTGCGCGGCGGCGTCGACGAGGTGTTCGCAGTTGTCGAGCACGATGACCAGGTGCTGTCCGGCGAGTCCTTCGGCGACGCGGGTCAGGGCGTCGCGCGCCGGCCCGGCTTGTGCTTCGTTGCGCAGGACGCGCATTTCGCGGTGTCCGAGTGCGGTGAGGATCGCTTGCGGCAGTTCGGCGGGGTCGGTGACCGGGGCGAGTTCGACGAGCCAGACGCCGTCGGCCACGTCGATGTCTTCGGGCAGCCGTGTCGCGGCTTCGCCGGCGAGGCGCGTTTTGCCGGCGCCGCCGGGTCCGACGAGGGTGACCAGTCGGGAGGTGGCGAGCATCGTGCCGATGCGGGCGACTTCTTCTTCGCGGCCGACGAAGCTGTTCAGGCGGGCCCGCAGGTTGGTGCGTCGCTGTTCGGCAGAGCTGGGCGTTGGCACTGCGGTGTTCGCCGGAGTCAGCAGCGGGTCGTTGCGCAGTACTGCGAGGTGTACGGTGGCCAGCTGTTCGGAGGGGTCGATGCCGAGTTGGTCGGCGAGCGCCGTGCGGGTGTGTTCGTAGGCGGCGAGTGCTTCGGCTTGTCTGCCTGCTGCGTAGAGGGCTTTGACGAGTAGGGCGGTGATGTTTTCGCGCAGTGGGTGTTCGGTGGTGAGGGCTTCGAGTTCGGGGATTGCGTCGGTGTGCATGCCGAGGTGGAGTTCGGCGGTGAGGCGGTCGCATTGGGCGGTGAGGCGTAGTTCGTCGAGGCGTGCGGCGGGTGCGGTGGCGAAGCCGGCGTCGGCGGTGTCGGCGAGGGCGGGTCCGCGCCAGAGGGCGAGGGCTTGGCGCAGGAGGTGGCGGGCGGTGGTGGGGTCGCCGGCGAGTCTGCCTTGGCGGGCGAGGGTTTCGAAGCGGTGGGCGTCGACGGCTTGGGGGTCGATGGCGAGTCGGTAGCCGCCGGGGGTGCCTTGGACGAGGTCGGGGTCGCCGAGGGCGCGGCGGAGCCGGGAGATGAGCGATTGCAGGGCGTTGGCGGCGCCGTCGGGTGGTTGGTGGTTCCAGAGGGCGTCGATGAGTGCGGCTGCCGGGACGGTGCGGTCGGCGTCGAGGGCGAGTCTGGTCAGCAGGGTGCGCAGCCGGGCGCCGCCGATCGGGATCGGTGCGCCGTCGGCGCGTGCCTGGAGCGGACCGAGGATCAGGACGTCGAGCTGCACGGGGTCCAGTGTGGCGTATGCGGATCAGCCGCGGACGAGCACTAGCTTGCCGGCTCCGACGGCTCCGACGGCTCCGTCAGCTGTGCGAGTGTCAGGACGTGGTCGCCGATGCCCCAGCCGCCGTCGGCGACTTCTTCGACGAGGACCATCGTGCCGCCGCGGGCGCGTTCGCCGTAGATCTCGACGTACAGCTCGGTGGTGCGGTGGACGATGGTGGCTTTCTGGGTCTGGTTCAGGGTGCCGGCGGGGACTTTGAAGTTCGCGAAGGGCATGGTCGGGTTTCTTTCTTTGTGTGTCAGCGGCTGGCGTGGTCGGTGAGCAGGTCGGCGATGCCGATGCGGTGGTAGAACTCGGCGCGGATGCGGTCGCTGACGGTGGACACCACGTCGCTGCCGTCGCGGCTGGGGTCGATGTGGATGCGGAAGGGCCGTTGTCCGGCGGGGAGGGCTACGGCCTCGACGATGGCGTCGGCGACTTCGTCGACGGTGCGGCCGGCGGGGAAAAGGGCGGTGAGGCGGTCGGCCATCTGGTCGCGCAGTTCGCCGTAGGCGGCGTCGTATTCGGCGGCGCGGTCGGGGTCGGCGGGCTGGCCGGCGTGGGCGAAGTGGTTGGTGCCGCTGGGGTAGGCGCCGGGGACGATGATGACGGTGTCGATGCCGTAGCGGATGACTTCGGCGGCGTAGCTTTCGGCGAGTGCGTCCATGCCGGCTTTGGCGGCGAAGTACGGTGCCAGGAACGGCGGGTGTCCGCCGCGGGTGCTGGAGCTGGCGACCCATACCAGCAGTCCGGAGCCGGCGCGGCGCATCAGCGGCAGTGCGGCGCGGTTGACGCGCTGGGTGCTGAGCACGTTGATGTCGTACAGCTCGGCGAGTTGTTCGGGGGTGAACGCTTCGGCGGGTCCGAGCACCATGTGTCCGGCGTTGTGCACGACGACGTCCAGTCGGCCTTGTTCCTCGGCGATGCGGGCGATGGCGGCGTCGACGGATGCCTGGTCTTGGACGTCCATCTCGATGCCGCGTACGTCGAGGCCTTCGTCGGCGGACAGCTGTGCCAGTTCGGCGACGCGCGCCGCGTTGCGTCCGTCGGTGGCGCGCATTCCGGCGTAGACGGTGTGTCCGGCGCGGGCCAGGGCGCGTGCTGCGAGGTTTCCGAAGCCGGAGGAGGCGCCGGTGACGACGATGACGTCGGCGGTCGGAGCTGTGTGGTGAGTGGGCTGGCTCATGATTGTCTCTTTGTCTCTTTTAATTCGCTGCGTTCGGCTCAGCGTTCGGCTCAGACCATTCCGCCGTTGGCGCGCAGCACCTGTCCGTTGACCCAGTGGCCTTCCGCGCTGGTCAGGAACGCCACGACGTGGGCGATGTCTTCGGGCTTGCCGAGCCGCTCGAGCGGGTTCTGGGCGGCGAGGTTGGCGATGAGCTGCTCGTCCTTGCCGTCGAGGAACATGTCGGTGGCGGTGGGTCCGGGGGCGACGGCGTTGACGGTGACGTCTCGTCCGCGCAGTTCGCGGGCCAGGATGAGGGTCATGGCCTCCACGGCGCCTTTGCTGGCGGTGTATCCGGCGTAGGTGGGGAATTTGGTGCCCATCACCGAGGTGGAGAACATGACCAGGGCGCCGCCGGGGCGCAGGCGGCGTGCGGCTTGCTGGGCGACGACGAAGGCGCCGCGGATGTTGGTGCGGTGCATGGCGTCGAGGTCGTTCAGGTCGAGGTCGGCGACGGTGGACAGTTTCATCTGTCCGGCGGCGTTGACGACGGCGTCGATGCCGCCGTACTGCTGCTCGGCGTGGTCGAACATGGCGGCGACGGCGGTTTCGTCGGCGACGTCGGCCTGGATGGCGCTGGCGTGTCCGCCGGCGGCTTGGATCTCGGCGACGGCTTGTTCGGCGAGGTCGGCGCGGCCGGCGTAGCCCAGGACGACGCTGTATCCGTCGGCGGCGAGCTGTCCGGCGACGGCGCGGCCGATGCCGCGTGAGGCGCCGGTGACGATGGCGACGCGAGGGTTTGGTGTGGTCGTGGTCATGGTGTGCTCCGTTGCTCTGTTGCTCACTTCTTGGTGCCGTCATCAACGGTGCGCCCTTGCGGCTCGGCTAGCCAGATGCCGTTTACCCAGGGGTCGGCACCCCCTGGCTCGCGGCGGGGTGGTGATCCAGACTGGGAGGGTGGATCTGTCTGAACTCGGTGGCTTTCTGAAATCCCGGCGCGACCGGATCCGTCCGCGTGATGTCGGGTTGCCGACCGGGCCGCGGCGGCGGGTCCCTGGGCTGCGGCGCGATGAGGTGGCGCAGCTGGCGGGGGCGTCGGTCGACTACTACATCGAGTTGGAGCGCGGGGGTGCGCAGCCTTCGGAGCAGATGTTGGCGGCGATCGCGCGGGCGTTGCGGTTGTCCCGGGATGAGCGGGATCACCTGTATCAGCTGGCGGGGCGTCCGGTTCCGCCGGCCGGCGGGGGTGCGGCGCATGTGAGTCCGGGGATGTTGGATCTGCTGGACCGTTTGGTCGGCACGCCGGCGCGGGTGATCACCGACATGCATGTGGTGTTGGTGCAGAACCGGCTGGCTGAGGCGTTGTTGGGTCCGGCGCCGTCGGGGGTGGGGGTGCGTGCCGGGTTCGTGTACCGGTGGTTCACCGATCCGTCTGCTCGTGCGCTGTATCCGCCGGAGGATCACGCGCGGCACGCTGAGACGTTCGTGGCGGATCTGCGGGCGGCGGTGGCGCGGCGCGGCAAGGGTGATGAGGACGCCAACGGCATGGTCGCCGAGCTGCTGCGGGACAGTCCGGAGTTCGCGGCGTTGTGGAGTCGGCACGATGTGGCGGTGCGCCGGATGGACACCAAGCGCATCGTGCATCCGGCGCTGGGGGTCATCGACGTCAACTGTCTGAATCTGCTCACTGAGGACGGCAGTCAGCGGCTGTTGTGGTTCAGTCCGGTGCCTGGTACCGACGCGATGGAGAAGCTGGAGTTGTTGTCGGTTCTCGGTACGCAAGATCTCGCCGCCGAGCCGGGCCAAAGGGCGCCGCGGTGATACACAATTGAGCGCGGTGTGGCGCGGGGCCCCGCCGACGTGCTCACCGGAGGTGTGAATGTCGTCAGCGGGCTTAGTGGAACAGCGCAGGTCGGGCCTGGTGGAACGGCGCAGGTCGGCGCTGGTCGGATGGTTGCGTTCGCATGATCCGGCGCTGGCTGCGACGCGTCGTGCGGCGCGGACGGCGGTGGTGATGCCGCTGTTGTTCGCGGTGTGCACGCAGCTGCTGCATTCGCCGACGATGGCCAGTTTCGCGGCGTTCGGGTCGTTCTCGATGCTGCTGCTGGTGGACTACAGCGGCACGTTGATCCAGCGGTTGCGTGCGCAGTTCGCGCTGGCTGTGTCCTGGGCGGTGTTGATCTGCGTCGGGACGGTGGTCGCGCGCGTCACCTGGCTTTCGGTGGCCGCGACGGTGGCGGTGGCGTTCCTGGTGTTGTTCTCCGGGGTGGTCAGCTCGGTGCTGGCCGGCAGCGCGACGGCGCTGTTGTTGGCGTTCGTGTTGCCGGTGGCTACTCCGGCGCCGTTGTCGCAGCTGCCGGACCGGTTGGCCGGTGCCGGTCTCGCCGCTGCCGCGGCGTTGCCCGCGGTGGTTCTGTTGTGGCCGCGTCCTGCGGCGGATCCGTTGAGCGGACCGGCTGCCCGGGTGTGTCGTGCTGCCGCGGCGCTGCTTCGTGCCGATGCTGTCGCCACTGGCAGCCGGCGGGCGTTCAATCTCGGCGCGTGTCAGATCGCCGCTGATGAGACCACTGCCGCCAACGCCGACCTGCGCCGGATGTTCGATGCGACGCCGTACCGGCCGACGGGGTTGTCGACGTCGTCGCGGACGCTGGTGCGGCTGGTGGATGAGTTGACGTGGCTGGTGACGATCCTGACCGACCGGCCCGACTACGACGAGCAGCCGCCGGCGTGTGACCCGGCGGCCCGTACCGCGCGCCTGGCTGCCGCTGATGTTCTGGAACGTGCCGCGGAGCTGCTCACCGGCATGGGCGGTGATGTGGCGCCGCTGCAGAAGTCTGTGACCGAGTTGCAGAGTGCGCTGTCGGCGATGGAGGCCAGTTCCACCGCGCGGCTGCCGGTGGATCAGCCGGTCGGTGACAGCCCCGCGGAGATATACACGTTCATCTCCACGCTCGACTTCTCCTTCCGCGCACTGGAGCTGGGTTTCGCGGTCGCGCAGATCGCCGGGAACGTGGAGTTGGCCGCGCAGGCCTACCAGCGCAGCTGGCCTGACCGGCTTCTGGGCCGCGAGCCCGGCGCGCTGACCAAGCCGTTGGCTTCGGCGCGGGAGCGTGCTTCGGCGCATCTGGGCTGGAACTCGGTGTGGCTGCACAACAGCCTGCGCGGCGCGGTCGGGTTGGGTATCGCGGTGCTGCTGGCGGATGTGACCAGCGTGCAGCACTCCTTCTGGGTGCTGCTCGGCACGTTGTCGGTGCTGCGGTCCAACGCGCTGAACACCGGGCAGAACGCGGCGCGCGCCGTGCTGGGCACGGTCTTGGGGTCGATCATCGGTGCCGGGTTGCTGCAGCTGATCGGGCATCACGGCACTGTTTTGTGGGTGCTGCTGCCGGTGGCGATTCTGATCGCGGGGATCGCGCCGGCGGCGATCTCGTTCACGGCGGGGCAGGCGGCGTTCACGGTGACGCTGGTGATTTTGTTCAACATCGGGCAGAACCCGGACTGGCACATTGTGCTGCTGCGGATTCAGGACATCGCGTTGGGCTGCGGTGTGAGCATCGTGGTGGCGTTGTTCTTCTGGCCGCGTGGTGCTGCCGCCGCGGTGGACAAGGCTTTGGCGAAGGCTTACACCGATGCGGCGCGGTATCTGTCCGGTGCTGTCGCCTACGCGCTGGGGCATTGTGACGCGGCGAGCTCTTCGGCGCCGCCGGCTGCTGAGCCGGTTGCGGCGCAGAACCGTGAAGCTGCTGCTTCGGCGCGGCGGCTGGATGATGCTTATCGCACTTATCTGGCTGAGCGCGGTGCGAAGCCGTTGTCGTTGGCTGACACGACGACGCTGGTGACTGGTGTGGTCGGGTTGCGGTTGGCTGCGGATTCGGTGGTGGCGTTGTGGCGGAACGTCGGGCGCAGCCGGATGAGCTCTGATCAGATCGCCGCGCACAATGCGATCTTGGAGGCGGCGGACAGCGTCACCGGCTGGTATCGCGGTTTGGCGGACAGCCTTGGCGGGCGCAGTCCGATTCCGGCGCCGGTGCCGCTGCTGCCGGATTCGGCGGCGCGGCTGGTGGATTCGGTGCGGACCGATCTGGTCGATCAGGACGGTCAGGCCACTGCCACGGCGGTGCGGGTGATCTGGACCGGTGACCATGTGGATGTGGCGCGGCGGCTGCAGCCGGGGTTGGCCGCGGCCGCCAAGGTGGCAGTGCTGCACTGAGCGCTACCGGCGGCAGCGCAGGATGGCGCGGCTGCTGGTTTCGGCCGGCCTCACCCATTGGAGGTTCGGCCCGCGCTCTGCTTCAGAGTGCGGGCCGAACCTCCGGCGGAGGATTTCAGCTCGGCTGGCCTGTCGGCATGATCGTGACCTGCTGCAGGTTGACCCGCGGCGGCAGAGCGGCCAGGAAGCCGACGGTCTGGGCGACGTCGGCCGGTGTCAGGAATTCCATCGCCTCCTTCGCCCCGGCCAGCCACTGCAGGGCGCCGGCGTCGGTGACGTGGGACTGGAGCTCCGTGCCGACGATGCCCGGCTCGATCGCCGCGACCCGCACCTTCTTGGCGCCCAACTCCGCGCGCAGCTGCCGCGACAGGTGCGTGACGTAGGCCTTGGTGCCGCAGTAGACGGCGAAGCCGGGGAAGATGTTCTGTGCCGCGATCGAGGAGGTGTTGATCAGGTCCGCCACGCCCCGCTGGGCGGCGGAGGCCACCAGCTGCGGGGTGAACGCGGCGATCACGTTCATCACACCGCTGATGTTCAGGTCGATCTGGTGCTGCCACTGGTCGGTGGCCAGCTCCTCGACCGGCGCCGGCAGCATCACCCCGGCGTTGTTCATCACCAGGTCCGCGCCGCCGAACTCGCGCTGAACCCGCGCCGCGGCGGCCTGCAGCCCGGCCGGGTCGGTGACGTCGGCGGCGATGGCCAGCGCCGTGCCGCCATCTTTTTCGATGCGGGCGACCAGGTCTGCGAGCCGTTCGGCACGGCGGGCCAGTACGACCACGCGCGCCCCGAGTGCGGCCAGCTCCAGCGCGGTGGCCTCGCCGATGCCGCTGGAGGCTCCGGTGATGACGGCGACGCGACCGGTCAGCGGGCCTGAAATGGTGTTCACGGTGTTCGTGGACATGGGTGCGAACCTTCTTAAGGGGCAGGTGAGGGGTGTAGCGGCCGAGCTTTCTCGGCTCACATCCAGCACACCAGAGGCCGAAGGCGTCGGGGGCGCGATAACTGTCCCTGCTCAGGCAGGTACTGGCAGGGCTACTTTGCGGCGGCGCGGCGGCGCGGGCGTGGACCACACTTAAGACATGGACCGCGTCAAGGAAATCGCCGGGTTCCTGCGCTCACGGCGCGCCGGAATCACCCCCGAGCAGGCCGGGCTGCCTTTCGACGGCCGGGTCCGCCGCGTCCCGGGGCTGCGGCGCGACGAGGTGGCGCGGCTGGCCGGCGTCAGCAGCGAGTACTACACGCGGCTGGAACAGGGACGTGCCGGCAACCCCTCGGCCGAGGTGGTCGCGGCGATCGCCCGGGCGCTGCGGCTCGACGACACCGAACGCGAGCACCTGACCGACCTGCTGGCATCGGCTCCTGGTTCGGGTGCGGCCACTCGGCGCGCGCCGACGCGGGTTCAGCGGGTCCGTCCGGGGCTGTATCTGATGCTGGAGACCCTCGATCATGTTCCGGCGTTCATTTTGGGCCGCCGCACCGATGTGCTGGCCGCGAACCGGCTGGCCCGGGCGGTCATCACCGATTTCGAAGTGATGCCGGCGACGCAGCGCAACATGGCCCGGTACTACCTGCTGGATCCGCAGGCGCGGCAGCGGGTCGGGGACTGGGAGCAGATCGCCGCCGAGACGGTCGCGATGCTGCGTTTCGAAGCCGGACGCTACCCGCACGACCGGGCTCTGGCGGACCTGGTCGGGGAGCTGATGCTCACCTGCCCGGAGTTCCCGGGCTGGTGGAATGATCATCGGGTGCTGCGGCGCACCCACGGGGAGAAGCACTACCGGCATCCGGTCGTCGGGGAGCTGCACTTCTCCTACGAGTCGTTCCAAACTCCGGGCGATGCCGAGCAGACGTTGTGCGTGTATACGGTTCAGCCGGGTTCGGTCAGCGCGCAGGGGTTGCGGTTGCTGGAGAGCTGGACCGCGACCGCGCCGGAAGTCGGCGTGCCCAGCCCGCAAGGGGATGGACACGCCGACGCAGGGTCCTACTTCACATCACACGAGCCGCACTGAGCCTCACGGCCACACCGACGGCGCCGGCGGCGGAACCACTGCCGGACGGTCGTCGCAGGTGATGGTGTTCGGCAGTTCCCAGGAGGCCAGCCACGGACCGGTGGTGCCGCCGCCGGTGTTGCCGCCCAGGTCGGTCAGCGCGAACTCCGAGCCGGCCGGCGTGAAGTGGAACGATCCGCAGTTGTTCACGCCGACCGCGCCGACGTTGCGCGCCACCACGTTCTGGAACGTGGCGCCGCCGGCGGCGCGGGCCGAGACCACCGAGGTTCCGGTGCCGTCGACCTTGATGTTGGAGAAGTGCACGTTCGTGATGGAGTACAGGTCCTTCACGGGGAAGTCCGACACCATCATGATCGCGTTGTAGGTGTTGTCCAGGAAGTCATCGCCGGTGACCTGGATGTTCGCATCGATGCTGTGCTCGAGGGCGTAGATCCAGATCGCGCCGAGGCCGATCTTCCAGTTCAGCTCGAACGTGCCGGCCCGCACCGTGGTGTTGTCCGCCACGGTGATCGTGCCGCCGAACGGCACCGCGCCGAAGCGCGAACCGATCTGCAGCGCCGACCCCTCGCGGATCGGGTCGGCGACCAGGTTGTCCGACACGGTCAGGTCGGTGCCGCCGTACAGCGCGATGCCGTTGGCCAGTACCGGGGTCTGCACCGTGTTGTGGTCGAAGACGTCGTTGCTGTCGGCGGTCTTGTCCGACCACATCGCCAGGCCGTCGTCGCCGGTGTTGCGGACGAAGTTGTTCCGCACCGCCGAGTTCGTCACGCCGGTGTGGAAGTTGATTCCGTCGGCGATCTGATCGGCGATCTGGTTGTCGGCGATGGTCAGGTGGCTCATCGGGCCGTCGAGCCAGATGCCGACCTTGGTGTGCTGGATGTACAGGCCCTCGATGCTGGAGTCGCTCAGCGCGCCGCCGATACCGTTGACCTGGTCGGTGTCGATGCGCTCACGCACATCGCCTTCGATGGCGAAGCCCGACAGGTGCACGTTGTGCGACCCGCCGGCTGAGGCGTCCTTGCCGTAGAAGCCGACGCCGGTGTGCACCGATCCGTCCGGAGCCGGCGCGCTCAGCGTCACCTGGTGGCCCTTGATGATCGTGTACCAGTTGCCGGCGCCTTCGATGGTGACGTCGTCCACGATGATGTGCCGGCTCACCTGGAACGTCCCCGGCGGGATGTACACCGGCAGGTGCACCAGGTGCGCGAAGGCGATGGCCCGGTCGATCGCGTCGGCCGAGTCGCGCCGTCCGGTGGGGTCCGCGCCGAACAGCAGCACGTTCACCGCCTTCAGGTCGACCTTCGGTGCCGCGACCAGCTGGGAGTCCATCAGGTCGATCGTGGTGGCCGCCGCCGTCGTCCCGAGCGGGGCGGTGAGCCGGATGACGTCGCCGGCGCGGTAGGTGCGCCCGAGTGCGAGCCGCTCCTCGTCGTAGAAGTGGTTGGCCCGGAACGGTGTCGGGAACACCGGCTCCGGCGTGGTCTGGTCCGGAACGCAGCTGCATTCCGTGGTCCACCAGTCCGGGTTCAGCGGCCCGGCGTTCGGGTCGTTGCTGAACGGGTACTCGTTGTACAGCCACGCGTACTGCGACGTCAGCGTCATCGTGTGGTGGTCGTGCCCGTTGACCGCGACGTCCAGCGGCGCGGTGATGCCGCCGCCGTTCGGCGCGTCCGGGATGCTGTACCGCACCGTGATGGCGTTCGTCGCCGCAGGCAGGGTGAACTGGACGTACTGCCCGGGCTTGAGCGTCACGGCCGACCGGCCGGACGCCTCGGCGGGCAGTGTGTAGGCGTCGGTGCCCGGACCGACGACTGTGCCGTCGGTGACGGCGTTCTCCGCTTCCTGCTCGGTGAACCCGAGGTCGGCGCCTCGTCCGGCGACCAGAGCCGGGTCCAGCGCGGCCCGGGTGACCTTGGTCGGGGACGCCGGAGCCGCCCCGGCCGGCCCGGCGGCGAGGAGCGTGCTGAGGCCCAGGACCACGGCGAACGCCGCGGCCAAGGGTTGGGTGGGTGTGGACATGACGCCGACCGTAGGGCGCGGCGGGCTGCGAAGCAAGAGGTCTGTGCATCGATTTCAGGAGATCATCGAAGATCTTCTCTCTCCGGCAAGATTTCTTGCGCGAGTTCCGTTGAATTTTGCGCGCTTGGGCACGCGTCACACTCAGGACACGCAGACGCAGCACTCGTCGACTCCTTCGTGTTCTCTCGAGCAGACCCACGGTGGCGGCACGCTTCTAGACTTGGGCGGTGAGTATCGCGCTAAGGCTCCTGGACGATGTGCGCTGGCACGGCGTCGCCGTCGTGGGCGAGCGCCCGCAAGCGCTGCTCGCGGCCCTGGCCGCACGTCAGGGCCGAGCCGTCGGGGCGGCGGAGCTCATCGAAGCCGTCTGGGGCGATGCCGCGCCGAGCAACGGTGTGAAAAGCCTGCAAGTGCTGGTGTCCCGGACCCGCAGCGCCTGCGGTCCGGAGGTGATCGTCCGCGACGGCACCGGATACCGGCTCGGCGTCGGGCCCGGCGAGGTCGACAGCACCGAACTCAGCCGGCTGGTGCGTGAGGCCACCGCCGCACTGGACACCGACGCCGCACGCGCGGCGGAGCTGGCACAACAGGCACTCACCGTCGTCGGAGGGCAGGATGCGGCCGACAGCGCGGCGGCAGCCACCGGCGCCGTCATCCTCACTAGCGCCAGTGAGGACGACGGGCCGCTCGCCGAGATCCGTCACACCGCGGCCGCACAGCTCGCCGCCGCCCGCACCGTCGCGGCGCGCGCCGCCAGCCGCACCGGCGCCCACGCCCAGGCGCTGCCGCAGCTGGAATCAGCACACGCCGACGCCGCGCACGACGAGTCGCTGCTCGCTGATCTGCTGCGCAGCGAAGCCGCGGTGCGGGGTCCGGCGGCGGCGCTGGAGCGGTTCGAACGGCACCGCCGCGACCTGCGGGAGCGGTTCGGTTCCGACCCTGGCGAGGTGCTGCAGCGGGTGCAGCGCGCTCTGTTGGCGCTGGACCGGCCGGTACGGCACGGTCTGCGGTATGACGCGACCGAGCTGATCGGCCGTGACGCCGACGTGGCGCGGCTGCGCACGGCGCTGGCCGCCTCGCGCGTGGTGTCCATCGTCGGGCCCGGAGGGCTCGGCAAGACCCGGCTGGCGCAGGTCATGGCGCGCCAAGCTGAGCAGCCGGCGGTGTATTTCGTCGAACTCGCCGGTGTCCTGCCCGATGAGGACCTGGCCGTGGAGGTCGGATCGGTGTTGGGGGTGCGGGACTCGGTCAGCGGCCGCGCAGCCCTGACACCGAGGCAGCGCGCTGACTTCACAGCACGGATCGCCCAACAGCTCGCGCAAGTGCCGGGCTTGCTGGTGCTGGACAACTGCGAGCATCTCATCGGCGCGGTCGCGGACCTGGTGGCGTTCCTCATCGCCGCCACCCCGGACCTGCGGGTGCTCACCACCAGCCGCGCGCCGCTGGCTATCGCCGCCGAACGCCTCTACCCCCTGGGCGAGCTCGGCACGGCCGACGGGGTTCAGCTGTTCGCCGAACGGGCTCTGGCCGCCCGGCCCGACGCGCGCCTGGATGCCGACGTCGTCGCCGGGATCGTCCGCCGGCTCGACGGGCTGCCGCTGGCCATCGAACTGGCCGCCGCGAAAGTCCGGGTCATGGCCGTGGAGGACATCGACCGGCGGCTGGCCGACCGGTTCGCGCTGCTGCGCGGCGGCGACCGCAGCGCCCCGGACCGGCACCAGGGGTTGCTGACCGTCATCGAATGGTCCTGGAACCTGCTGGGCGAGGCTGAAAAACAAGCCCTGCGGCGTCTGGCGCTGTTCCACGACGGATTCACCCCGCAAGCCGCCGAAGCAGTCCTGCCGCCGGCCGTCTTCGACGCCGTCCCCGGCTTGGTCGACCAGTCGCTGGTCACGGTGCGGGAAAGCGCGGCCGGTATCAGGTACCGGATGCTGGAGACGGTGCGCGAGTTCGGCCGGATGCAGCTGGCCGCCGCCGGGGAGCAGGACCAGGCGCGCGCCGCGCAGCGCCGGTGGGCTGTGCGGTATGTCTCGGCGCAGCGGCTCGCCTTCTCCGGTCCCGGGCAGTTCGCCGCCATCGACGCGGTCAGCGTGGAGGAGACGAACCTCGCTGACGAGCTGCGCGGCGCGATCGCCGAGGGGGACCGGGAATCGCTGGTGACGCTGCTGGCCGGGCTCGGGACGATGTGGATGATGCGCGGTGAGCATTTCCGGCTGCTGGTCCTGGGCGGCGCGGTCCGGGACGCGTTGAGCGACTGGACACCGCCGCCGCACCTGGCCGACGCCACCCGCGCCGCGGTGGCGATCACGTTGAACAACGCCCTGGCACTGTCCGGGGATCACGGCGCGGATCTGTTCGCGCTGCTGCACCGCCTGGGCCCGGCCAGCGGCGAGGACATCTACCTGGCGGCGCTGGTTGAGGTGCTGCTGACCTGCGCACCGGCGGTCGACGCGGCGTTCCCGGCACGGCTTTGCGCCCTCGCCGCCGGAGCCGACCGGCACACCGCCGGCGTGGCCAGCTTGTGGCTGAGCCGCCATTTCGAGAACGAAGGAGACCTGCCGGCGGCGCTCGCCGCCGCCGAGCGGGTGCTGGCGCTGGCCGAATCCGACGCCGCCGACGGCGTGCAGGCCGGGCCCTGGACGACGGCGATGCCGCACGCGCTGCTGGCCGAGCTGACCATGCAGCTCGGCGACAGCACTGCTGCGATCACGCACGCGAAAGCGGCGCTGCCGGTGGTCGAGCGGCTCGGCGCCAACGACGACGAAGCGCAGCTGCGGGCCCTGCTGGTGCTGTGTGACATCGGTGCCGGAAGGCTGGCCCGCGCCGCCGAACAGCTGGGCCGGATCGACAGCATCGAGATGCGCGCCGCATCTTTCGGCACCGACGTCTTCCGGCACATCTGCCGCGCCGAGCTGCTGCTCGCCTCCGGGCAGATCGCCGACGGGCTGCGGCTGTATCGGGAAAGCTCAGCCCGGATGCGCCAGAGGCAGGTTCCTGAGGCCATGCGCACCGGCACCGAGCTGTGGAGCTACTTCGGCGACGCGCTGGTACTCAACGCGCACGCCTGGTACGCCGCCGACGCCGAGGAGCTGGCCTGCGGACAGGCGAAGTTCACGGCGTGCCGTGCCAGTGCCCTGAAAGTGCTGACCGCCGACAACGAGCGCCTGGACTACCCCGCCGCCGGGCTGCTGCTGTTCGCGTTGGGCGCGTGGGCGCTGCTGCGCAAAGCCGCCGCCGCCACCGACGCGGTGCGGCTGCTGGCGCTGGCGCAGCGGTTCGCCTACAACAGGATGCTGCCGACGATGGCCTGGGACCGGATCCTCGCCGCCGCGAAGGAGGCGCTGCCCGGCGCTCTGGAGCAGATGAGCGCCGAATACGCCGATCGCCGCCCGCCGGACCTGCTGGAGCAGGCCCGGGCGGCGGCGCGGCGGCTGCCTGAGGAATCAGAGGGCAGCTGACAGTGGCTCGCTGACTGTTTCTACAAGTGGCGGCGGTAGCTGCGGGTCGACAGCGGCGCGAACACCGCGATCACCGCGGCGCACGCCAGCAGCGTCCAGCCGACCTCGCCGGACAGCTGGCCGTGGTTGGCCAGCGCGCGCGTGCCGGACACCAGGTGCGAGATCGGGTTGACCTTCACGAAGTCGGCCAGCCAGCGAGGCAGCGTCTGCACCGGCACGAACGCGTTCGACAGGAACGTCAACGGGAACATGATCAGCATCGAGATGCCCTGCACCGACTTGGCACTCTTGGTAATGGTGCCGAGCCACGTGAAGATCCACGCCAGCGACCACCCGGTGACGATCGCCAGCACCATCGCACCGGCCACCCCCACCACCCCGCCACCGGGACGGTAGCCGATGATCAGACCCGCCACGAACGTCAAACCGGCGGCGATCAGATAGCGCACCAGATCGGCGATCATCGGCCCGGCCAGCGGCGCGATCCGCGCCATCGGCAGCGACTTGAACCGGTCGAACACCCCCTTCTCCATGTCCTCCCGCAACTGCACCCCCGTCGACATGCACGTCGTCAGCACCGTCTGCGCCACGATCCCAGGAATGAGCACCGGCAGATACGCACTGACCCCGCCGGAAATCGCACCGCCGAAGATGTAGGCGAACATCGCCGTGAACAGCAGCGGCTGAATCGTCACATCAAAGAACTGCTCCGGATTACGCCGCATCTTCTTCAACGCCCGCCACGCCATCACCAACGTCTGCCCGGCGATCTCACCGGCGGTGCTATGCGCCCGAGCAGCAGCGACAGCCGCCGCCGGATCGACGAGGCGCGGCGCAGCGGGCTTGGTCGCCGGCAGGGACGCGGTGGCGGTGTTCACTGGGACTCCCGGGCGGTGGTGGTGGCGGACTTCGGGGCGGAGGCTGTGGCTTCTGCGGCGGTGGCGGCTGGCCTGGAGACGGCAGTAGCAATGGCAGCTGGGGCGTTGGCGGAGGCGGAGGCGGAGGCTGGCCTGGAGACGGCGGAGGCGGCTGGGGCATCGGCGGCGGCTGGCCTCGAAGCGGAGTCGGCGGCGGCGAATGCGGTTGTTGATGTCGCGGTCCTGGTCCCGGTGCCAGTGCCGATGCCAGTGCCAGTGCGAGTCGCGGTCCCGGTGCCGGGCTTGCCTTGGCTACCGATGCCGATGCCGATGCTTTTGCTATTGCCGGGCGCGCCGGAGTCGCCGGGCCCGCCACGATCGTCGCCGCGGCCGTCGTCATCGCCGGGGTCGTCATCACCGGATTCGGCGCCGTGGCCGGTGAGGGCGAGGAACACCTCGTCCAGCGTCGGCTGCGCCACACTCACCGACGCGATCGACACCCCGGTCTGCCGCAGTCCGATGAGGATGTCCGCGGCACGGTCGGCGTCGTCCAACGGCACGTTCATCCGCCCCGACTCCGGACTCAGCACCGGCTCGACACCGGCGACCCGCAGCACCACCTGCCGTGCCTGCTCCTGATCGGCGCCCGCAGCCAGCTGCAACTGCAACGTGGAGTTGCCGACGGAGGCCTTCAGCTGCTCCGGCGTACCCTCAGCGACCTTGCGCCCCCGGTCCAGCACCGCGATCCGCCCCGCCAGCTGATCCGCCTCATCCAGATACTGCGTCGTCAGCAGCACCGTGCAGCCCTCCGTGACCAGCCCGCGGATCGTGTCCCACATCTCCCCGCGGGTCCGCGGATCCAGCCCGGTCGTCGGCTCATCCAGGAAGATCAGCGGCGGACGCGTGATCAGGCTCGCCGCCAAATCCAGCCGCCGCCGCATCCCCCCAGAGAACTGCGCGATCGGCCGCTCCGCCGCCTCCTCCAAACTGAACTGCCCCAGCAGCCGCCGCGCAGTGGCCTTGGCATCAGCGGACCGCAACCCCTGCAACCGCCCGAACATCCACAGGTTCTCCACCGCCGTCAATTCCTCATCGACCGACGCGTACTGCCCCGTGATCCCGATCAGCTGCCGAATCCGATGCGGCTCGGCAGCCACATCCACTCCGAAGATCCGCGCCTGCCCGGCATCGATCGGCAACAGCGTCGCCAACATCCGCAACGCCGTGGTCTTGCCCGCCCCATTCGGCCCGAGCACCCCGTAAATCTCCCCCTGCCGAATCTCCAAGTCGATCCCGTCGACAGCCCGGAACGTCCCGAAATCCTTACGCAGCCCGACCGCCTCCACGGCGTTGATCGCTGATGTCATCTGCCTCGCACCCCTTCACACCCTCGTGGACTCACAGGGGGAACGTACGCACCGCCGGCTTCACCACGGCTACACGGCGGTATCACGGGCACCCGAGTGGTCCAGACCAAAACTTTGGTCTAGACCCTTGACCCGCCCCGACGCCGGGAGTTCAATCCTGACGTGAACTAAGTCGTGAATTAAAGCTCTGCCACACCCTTTGCGCGACTGACCACCCCATGCAGGGCCGCTTGGCGCTACCCCCATGCCTTTTTCCGCCGTGGGCGATCGCCGCACCGCGCCAGCTGGCCGCGCCGTTCATCAGAGCTCAGCACCAGCCATCAACGTCATCAACGCTCAGGCACCCGCCACCCCAGGAAGGAACCGACCGGATGAAACCGACCCGACAATCCCAACGGCGACCGCATCCACGCACCCGGATACGGCCCACCCTGCACCGCCTCGCCGCGATGCTCGGCGCCGTCGTCCTGCTCACCGGCATCGGTATCGGCACCGCCAGCCTCGCCCAAGCCGCCGGCACCGGCCAGATCACCGGCTACCAGGGCCTGTGCCTGGACGACCGCAGCGCCAGTACCGCGCAGTACAACCCGGTGCAGGTCTACACGTGCAACGGAAGCGGCGCCCAACAGTGGACCGTCGCCTCCAACGGCAGCCTTCAGGTGCTGGGCATGTGCCTGGACGTGTACGCCGCCGGCACCGCCAACGGCACCAAAGTCGACCTGTACTCCTGCAACGGCACCGCCGCGCAGGTCTGGCAGCCTCAGTCCAACGGCGCGCTGCTCAACCCCAACTCCGGCAAGTGCCTGGACGACACCGGTTGGGGCGGCGCGGGCACGCAGGTCCAGATCTGGGACTGCGCGGGATCTGCCAACCAGTCCTGGACCCTGCCCAACGGCAGCGGAGGCGGCGGCGGGACCGGCGGCTTCGTCGTCAGCCAGGCCCAGTTCAACCAGATGTTCCCGAACCGGAATTCCTTCTACACCTACTCCGGTCTGGTCGCGGCGTTGAGTGCCTACCCCGCGTTCGCCACCACCGGCAGCGCCACCGTGCAGAAGCAGGAAGCCGCAGCCTTCCTGGCCAATGTGGACCACGAAACCGGCGGACTGGTCTACATCAACGAAATCGACCAATCCGGCAACTACTGCGCCAGCGAATCCTACGGCTGCCCCGCAGGCACCTACGCCTACTACGGCCGCGGACCGCTGCAACTGTCCTGGAACTTCAACTACTACGCCGCCGGCAACGCCCTGGGCATCGACCTCCTGCACAACCCCAACCTCGTCGCCACAGACTCCGCCACCTCCTGGAAAACCGCCATCTGGTACTGGTTCACCGGCACCGGCAACGGCTCCCTGACCTCCCATCAGGCCATGACAACAGGAGCCGGCTTCGGCGCCACCATCCGCGCCATCAACGACATCGAATGCAACGGCGGCAACACCGGCGAAATGCAAGACCGCGTCAACGACTACGAATCCTTCACGTCCATCCTGGGCGTCACCGCCGGCGGAAACCTCACCTGCTGATGCTGCGACCCCACAAGCACTAGCGCAGCATCCCCCCGCGTGCCCGGCCGCCAGATTCACGACCCCGGCCGGGCACGCGGCCCCGCCCCCCGCCTACAACCCCAGACCGAAACCGCTCATCTCAAACCCGGCGGCAACGTGAACGAAGCCTTCGGATAGTCGATGCCGCTGTTGCCACACGCGCTCGCCCGACCGTCCTTGTCGCCGGCATACAGCTTGCAGCCCGAACACGCGCCGATGGTGACCGTGCCGGTCGCCGGCGGCTCGGCGCCCGGGCCCGCGGCCCGCCCCGACCCCCCGCGCGTGATCAGCCGCTGAGGTGTCACAGATAGCATGCGGCGGTGAGTCTTACCGCGCGCCTGGGTCGAATAGCCCGCTCTGCCGTCTCCGACATCTCCCCGCTGCGGGAGTCGCCGGCCTACCGGCGGCTGTTCGCCGGGCAGGCGGTGTCCTCGATCGGCACGCAGGTGACGCAGGTCGCGGTCCCGTTGCAGGTGTACGCGATCACCCACTCCTCGCTGGATGTGGGTCTGGCCAGCTTGACCGCGCTGATTCCGCTGATCTTCTTCGGGTTGTACGGCGGCGCGATCGCCGATGCTGTCGACCGGCGCAAGCTGCTGCTGGTCACCTCGGTCGGGACCATGGCCGTCAGCCTCGTGCTGTTCGCCCAAGCCGCTGCCGGGATGCGCGACGTGCCGCTGCTGCTGGTGTGCGTGGCTACCCAGGCCGGGTTCGCCGCCGTCGACGCCCCGGCGCGGCGCTCGCTGACGCCGGTGCTGGTCCGTGCCGAGAAACTGGGCGCCGCCAACACCTTGTCCTACGGCAGCATGACGTTCTCGGTCATCGTCGGTCCGCTGGCCGCCGGTGTCGCGGTCGGTGTCGGCGGCTTCCAGTGGGCCTACGGCATCGACGTGCTGACGTTCTTCGCCGCGCTGTACGCGGTGCTGCGGCTCCCGGCGCTGCCCGCGGGCGCCGACGCGCCGCGCGCCGGACTGGCCTCGGTGCTGGAGGGTCTGCGGTTCATCCGCGGCGAGCGCATCATCACCGCCTCGTTCCTCGCCGACATCAATGCCATGATCTTCGGCATGCCCAAGGCGTTGTATCCGGCGCTGGCGTACGGCCAGTACCACGGCGGCGCCACCACAGCCAGCCTCATGTACGCCGCGCCGGCAGCCGGGGCGCTGCTGGTGACCGGCTTCGGCGGTCTGCTGACCCGGGTCAGCCGCCAAGGGTTGGGCGTGGTGCTGGCGATCGTGGTGTGGGGCGCCTCCATCGCCGCGTTCGGCGCGGTGTCGCTGCTGTGGGTCGGGCTGCTCATGCTGGCGTCGGCAGGCGCGGCAGACCAGGTCAGCGCCGTGTACCGGTCGACGATGATGCAGGTCGCCACACCGGCGGGCATGCAGGGGCGGCTGCAGGGCGTGTACATGGTGGTCGTCGCCGGCGGTCCGCGCCTGGGCGACTTGGAATCCGGCGCGGCCGCGACCGCGTTCACCCCGCGTGTCTCCGTGGTCTCCGGCGGCCTGGCGTGCCTGGCCGGGATCGGTCTGCTCGCCGCCGCGGTGCCCTCGCTGCTGCGGTACGACGCGCGCCAAGCCGTCGCCGCAGCTGCGGCGCGCACGCAAGGGTTGGAGACCTCGCCGAGCCCGTCGGCTACCTGAGATCCCCGCGAGCCGGGAGGTCCAGCGCGAGGCGCTGCGGCACGCTGTCCAGCACCAGCGCTGCCGCGCCGCGTACGCCCGCGCTGTCGCCGAGGGTGCTCGGCACGATCCGCAGCCGCTGATTCAGCGATCCCATGGTGCCGCGGCGCAGAGTCCTGCGGATCGGCTCCAGCAGCGCCTCACCGGCCTCGGCCAGATCGCCGCCGATGACGACCAGCTGCGGGTTGAGCAGCTGTACCGCCGCGGACAGGGCGCGGCCGACCGCTTCCCCGGCGTCCTCGACAACGCGCAGCGCGCCGCGGTCGCCTCGGCGCAGCAGCTCCGGCAGGTCGATGCTGTCGGCCGGCTGTCCCCAGCTGCGCGCCAACAACCCGGCGATCGCCGCGGGGCTGGCGACGGTTTCCAAACAGCCGCGGCTGCCGCAGCGGCACACCGCGCCGTTCAGCTCGACCATCACATGCCCGAGCTCGCCGGCGAGGCCGTGGTGGCCCAGGAGCATGCGGCCTTCGCTCATCATGCCGGCGCCGATACCGGCGGCGAGGCGGACGTAGACGACGTTGGTGGCCTCCCGCGCGGCGCCGAAGCGGCGCTCTGCCAGGACGCCGGCGTTGGCGTCGTTGATGATCTGCGTCGGCAGTCCGGTGCGCTCTGCCAGGTCGTCGGCGGGCCGGGTGCCGACCCAGCCGGGCATGATGCCCTCGGCGTGCAAGCCGCCGGTGGTTTTGTCCACGGGGCAGGCGATGCCCAACCCCAGCCCGAGGATCTTGTGTGGCGGGACCGCGGTGTCCTTGACGGCTTCGGCGATGAGGCGCACGGCGGTGTCCAGCGCGCGCCGCGGGTCGTCGTCGACGGCCAGGGCCTCGGTGCGGTCCCAGCGGGGCGTTCCGACGACATCGGTCACAATGGCGCGGACGTGATCGTGGCCGACGTCCAGGCCGACGGCGTAGGCGGCCTCCGGTTCCAGGCGCAGCAGGAGCGGCGGGCGGCCGGTGCGCTGGCCGGGCGCGGCGCCGGCGGCGGCGGCGGCGGCGGTGTCGGAATTCTCGCGGACGTCGGGACTCTCGCGGACCAGGCCCGCGGAGATCAGGTCGAAGATGACGGAGCTGACGGTGGTGCGGGCCAGTCCGGTGTGCCGCACCAGGTCGGCGCGGGAGAGCCGGGCGTGGCTGGTGAGGGCTTGCAGGATGCGGACCCGCCCCAGGTTGTGCAGGTTGATCGGGGTTTGGGGCGCGGCCTGCGTGTCGCCGGCAGTCGAGTGCACGCCAGCACCATAGCAACGTACTAAATCCTGACCTAGTCAAAACTAGTCCGCGAGATGTTTCGCAGACCTTGACTTTCGCGCATACTCGGCTGAATGTGAGGGGCGGCGCCGTAGCTTCTCCGGGTCCTGACACCGTGCCGGTGGGACGCCCCGGCGCGCAGCGAGTGCTCCAGCAGGCATCCAGTTCGGAGGCGCAATGGAACAGCACGAACGCACCACCCGGCCCAGAGGGCGAAGGGCCGTCCACGCCACGCTCGCTGTGGCGCTCGGGCTGGGTATCGCGGTGGCCGCCGCCCCAGCCTCGTCAGCCGGAGCAGCCGGAGCAGCGGGAGCAGCCGGCGCGCAGGCGGCGCAGGCGGCGCAGAAGAAGACGCCGCTGCCGATCTACCTCGACACCCACTACAGCGCGCAGGCGCGCGCCGCCGATCTGGTGTCGCGGATGACGCTGCCGGAGAAGGTGGAGCAGCTGAGCACCAACAGCGGCCCGGCGATTCCGCGGCTGGGGGTGCAGCAGTACACGTATTGGAGCGAGGGCCAGCACGGTGTCAACACCCTCGGCGCCAATCAGGACAACGGCGGCAACGGCGGGGCGGTGCACTCCACGAGCTTCCCGACGAACTTCGCCAGCACCATGTCCTGGGATCCGAGCCTGATCTATCAGGAGACGACTGCGATATCCGATGAGGCTCGCGGCTTCTTGGACAAGTCGCTGTTCGGGGTGAACCAGAACAACCTGGGCCCGTCGGCCGCCGACTACGGCAGCCTGACGTTCTGGGCTCCGACGGTGAACATGGACCGCGATCCCCGCTGGGGTCGGACCGACGAGGCGTTCGGCGAGGACCCGTATCTGACCTCGACGATGGCCGGGGCGTTCGTCAACGGCTATGAGGGCAACACTCCGACCGGGCAGTCCAAGACCGGGACGTTGAAGGTCGCGGCGACGGCGAAGCACTATGCGCTCAACGACGTCGAGCAGGACCGCACCGGTATCTCCTCTAATGTCAGCGACACCGATCTGCACGACTACTACACCAAGCAGTTCGCGAGCTTGATCGAGAACGCGCACGTCTCAGGGCTGATGACCTCCTACAACGCGATCAACGGCACCCCGTCGGTGGCGGACACCTATACCGCCAACCAGCTCGCGCAGCGCCAGTTCGGCTTCAACGGCTACGTGACCTCCGACTGCGGCGCCATCGGCACCGCGTATCAGAGCTTCCCCAGCGGCCATGACTGGGCGCCGCCGGGCTGGACCACCGACGGCAAGAGCTCCACCGGGACGTGGACGAACACCGCGACCGGCGCCACCGTGCCGGCGCAGGCCGGCGGCCAGGCCTATGCGCTGCGCGCGGGCACTGACTTGAACTGTGCTGGAGGCGAGAACACCTACGCGCAGATCACCGCGGCGATCAGCGCCGGGGTCCTGAGCGAAGGCGTCATCGACAACGCGCTGGTGAAGATCTTCACGGTGCGCGTCGAGACCGGCGAGTTCGACCCGGCCGGGTCCAACCCGTACACCGGCATCACCAAGGCGCAGATCCAGAGCCCGGCGCACCAGGCGCTGGCGACGAAGGTCGCGGACAACTCGCTGGTGCTGCTGAAGAACCAGCCGCCGGCGGCGTCCGGCACGTCGACCACCCCGCCCGCGGCGTCCAGCGCGGCGTCCAGCGCGGCAGCGGCGGCCAAGCCGCTGCTTCCGCTGTCGGCAGCGGCCACCGCCAAGATCGTGATCGTCGGTGACATGGCGAACGCCGTCACCCTCGGCAACTACTCCAGCGACCCGGCGCTGAAGGTCAGCCCGGTGCAGGGCATCACCGCCGCGGTGCGCAAGGCCAACCCCGGGGCGAGCGTGACCTTCGACGCCTGCGGCACCTCCACCACGGCGAGCGCCGCCGCGTCCTGCTCGGCGCAGACTCTCGCCGACGTCGCCGGCGCCGATGCGGTGATCGTGTTCGTCGGCACCAACCAGCAGATCGCCGACGAGGGCAAGGACCGCACGTCCATCGCGATGCCCGGCAACTACGACTCGCTGATCTCGCAGGTCGCGGCGGTCGGCAACCCGCGGATGGTGCTGGCGGTCCAGTCCGGCGGCCCGGTGCGGATCGACGACGTCCAGAAGGACTTCGCCTCGATCGTGTTCAGCGGCTTCAACGGCGAGAGCCAGGGCACCGCGTTGGCCGATGTGCTGTTCGGCGCGCAGAACCCCGACGGGCACCTGGACTTCACCTGGTACGCCGACGACTCGCAGCTTCCGGCGATGTCGAACTACGGCCTGACCCCGGCGCAGACCGGCGGTCTGGGCCGGACGTACATGTACTTCACCGGCACTCCGACCTACCCGTTCGGCTACGGCCTGAGCTACTCCACGTTCTCCTTCTCCGGTGTTCACGCCGAGGGCCGCAGCGTTGACGCCAACGGCAGCCAGAGCGTGTCGGTGACGGTGAAGAACACCGGCAAGACCGCGGGCAGCACCGTGGCGCAGCTGTACGCGCAGCCGAAGTTCACGGTCGCCGGGCAAACGTTCCCGAACGAGCAGCTGGTCGGGTTCGCCAAGAGCAAGGTGCTCAAGCCCGGCGAGAGCCAGCATCTGACGATCACCGCGCACATCCCCGACCTGGGCATCTGGGATCCGGCCACCATGAAGTCGGTCGTGTATGACGGCACCTACTCCTTCGGCGTCGGCGCCGACGCCTCCGACATCCGCGGCAGCGCCGACGTCGCCGTGACCGGCGCTCTGAGCTCGCGCGTCAGCACCGTCACGGTGCAGCCGGACCAGGTCGACTTCCAGGTCGGTCAGAGCCTTGACCTGACGGGCAAGAACCCGTGGATCGCCGATGACACCACCGGCGTCGGCTCGGTCCCGCAGGACCGGAACATGGCCGTCACCGCCGACGGCATCATCGAGGCCGCCGACACCGACGGCAGCTTCGCCGACCTGTCCAAGGCGCACGTCAGCTACCGCAGCAGCGACCCGCGCGTCGCCACCGTCAACGCCAAGGGCGTCCTGACCGCCGTCGGAACGGGAACCGCGGACATCACGGTCACCGTCAACGGCGTGTCCGGGTCCACACCGGTCGTCGTCGGCCACGCGGTGTCGGTGAGCACTCCGGCGCTCGCCCAGCCCGGTCAGACCTCGACAGTCACCACCACGTTCACCAACACCGCCGCTGCCACCGCCTCCTCCTCCGGTGCGGTGAGCAACGTCGCGATGAACCTGGACCTGCCCTCGGGCTGGACGGCGACCGCGACCAGCCCGGCGAGCTTCGCGCACGTCGCAGCCGGGGCGAAGGTCAGCACCACCTGGTCGGTGACAGTGCCGGCCAACACCGGCGGCACGTACACGATCAACGCTGACGCGACCGTCGGCGGGCAGCACGACAGCACCGGCTTCAGCCAGCTGGCGGTGCCGTTCACCTCGCTGCCGGCGGCGTTCAACAACGACGCGATCACCAACGACAGCAACCGCGGCGGCGCCGACCTGGACGGCGCCGGCGCGAGCTTCTCGGCGCAGGCGCTGGCCTCGGTCGGGGTCACCCCCGGCGCGCCGCTGGTCCACGACGGTCTGACCTTCACCTGGCCGGACCGGCAGGTCGGGCAGTCCGACAACGTGGTCGCCGCCGGACAGACCATCGACATCTCCGGCTCGGGCTCCACCCTGGGTCTGCTGGGCACCAGCACCTGGGGAGCCAGCAGCGGCAGCGGCACCATCGCCTACACCGACGGCAGCACCCAGCCGTACACGATCGCGTTCGGCGACTGGGCCAACGGCACACCCCCGACCGGAGGCGACGTCGCGATCCGCGCGCCCTACGGCAACCAGCCGGGGAACCAGACCGGGTGGGCGGCGACCATCGACTACTTCCCCATCACCCTGGACGCGACCAAGACCGTGCAGTCGATCACGTTGCCGCCCGGCAGCGCGCAGCCGCACGGCGGCACCCCGGCGATGCACATCTTCGCCATGTCGATCAAGTCCGACCAGCTGTCCGTCACCGCGCCGACGGCGCTGGCGGCGGGATCGTCGGGCACGGTGACCACGACGCTGACGAACTCCTCGCCGGCGGCGCTGAGCACCGTGGCACTGGCGTTGACGCTGCCGGCCGGGTGGACGGCGACCAACAGCACCCCGGACACGTTCGCCACAGTGGGCGCCGGTGAGACGGTGTCGACGACCTGGTCGGTGTCGGTGCCGGCGACTCAGCAGCCGGGGTCGCAGGTGATCGGCGTGACCGAGAGCGTGGGCGGCGCGCAGGCCGGGATCTCCGGCACGCAGACCACCGTCGCGTACCCGTCGCTGACCGCAGGGTTCAACAACGTGTCCATCACCGATGACGCGAACCACGGACCCGGCAACATCGACGGCGGCGGCAACAGCTTCTCCGCGCAGGCGCTCGCCGCCGCCGGGCTGACCCCGGGTGATGCGTTCACCTTCGACGGGCTCGCCTTCACCTGGCCGGCCGCCGCCGCGGGCACCAGCGACAACGTCGAAGCCGACGGCCGCTCGTTCGCCATTGCCGGCAGCGGCAGCGGCGACGCCAAGCTCGGGTTCCTCGGCGCCGCCGCCAACGGCCAGTCCTCCGGCACCGCGACCATCACCTACACCGACGGCACCACGCAGCAGTTCACCCTCGGGTTCGGCGACTGGGCCTCGACGTCGCCGTTCCCCGGATCGCAGGTCGCGGTGACCTCCGCTTACGGCAACACCTCCAGCGGAACGTCGCCGTGGAAGGCCTCGATCTTCTACGACAGCGTGGCACTGCAGGCTGGCAAGACCGTTGCGACGGTGACGCTGCCGGTCGGCAACTCCTCGCCGCTGCACGTGTTCGCGGCGGCGATCGGCTGATCAACGCAGCGGTTCGTCGGGTCCCGGTGCGCGGTCGTGCACCGGGACCCGACGTGTTTCTTCTCGCGGCTCCGGCACGGTCCCGAATCGGGTCGCGACCAGGTGGTCGGCCCAGTCGTTGAGCGCGTCGGTCACTGCCGGGATGCGCACGCCGGTGGCCTTGGCGAACGCGTTTGCCGCGGCGGTCGGATAGCGGTCGGTCGACAGGAACGACAAGGTCTCGGGGTCTGCTCCGGTCAGCGCGCGCGGCAGCCTTCGGAGCAGCCCGACCGGGATGGAGCGTTTCGGTGCCTTCACGCCGAGGTGATCTGCGATATGCCTTATGAGGTCGGGCAGGTTCGGGGTGGTGTCGTCCAGGATCCAGTACGCCTGCCCGGCGGTGGCCTCGTGCTCGGGGATGTTCGCCAGGACCTGGACGAGGTGGTCGAGGGTGACGACGGGCACGAACACGTCGCGGCCGCCCGGCAGCGCCGGCAGGCGGCCGTGCCACAGGTCGGCGACCATCGTGGCCAGACCGATGTACTGGCCTTCGCCGATGACAGTGCTGGGGTTGGCGATGGTCAGCGGCACGCCGAGTTCGCGGGCGCGGGTGCGCACGACCGCGTCCCCTTCGATCTTCGAGGCCTCATACGCGCCGAGTTTGCGGTAGTCCGGCGGCGGGCTGTCGGCGCCGGAGACGCGGTAGCCGCTGATGTGGACCAGGCGGCGCAGGTTCGGGCGTGCCGCGGCCCATTGCACGACGTGGCGCGCGCCGGTGACGTTGGCGGCTTTGGCTTCGGCGGCGGTGAGGCCGAAGGCGTAGCGGCCGGCGGTGTTGTAGACGTCGCGGATGCCGGCGAGGGTGTCGGGGGGTATGCCGAGGTGCTCGGTGGTGATGTCGGCTTCGACGATGGTCAGGTGGGTGGTGTCGGTGTGGTGGTCGGCGAGCCAGGCTGTGAGGCGGTCGCCGGATGTGCGGGCGTCGCGGACCGCGGCGGCGACGTGGTGTCCGCGCGCCAGGAGTTCGCGGACGAGGGGGCGGCCGATGAAGCCGGTGGCGCCGAAGACGATCGTGTCGGGCATGGTCCTCCTTCTCAATCAGTAGATCGGTCTGCATATTTTTGCCGCGCGACTCGTCCCTGTGGCGCCGTGCGAGCTGAGCCCTCGGCTACAGCAGCGTGGCGACGACGCGCTTGACGCGCTCCAAGGGTTCGCGCTGCTGGTGGACGCGGGCGAGCAGCAAGGCGCCTTCGATGAGGGCGAGGATCGCGGTGGCGGTGTCGTCCGGCGTCGGGTGGCCGTCGGCGCTCAGGCGTGCGGCGAGCGCGCTTTCCCAGCTGCGGTAGATGTCGCTGCACACCTCGCGCAGGGTGTCGCTGGATGCGGAGATGTCCAGGGCCACGGTCGCCACCGGGCAGCCTTTGCGCCAGCTGGAGGCTTCCAGCCGGTCGGCCAGTGCGTCCAGCAGGCCGGTGACGGCGGCGGCGGTGTCCGGCGCGGCTTCGGCGACCTCGCGCATGAGGGCGCTGACTTCCTGCCCGCCGCGCCGCAGCGCTTCGGTGACCAGCTGGTCCTTGCCGCCGGGGAAGTGGAAGTAGAGCGAGCCCCGGGGTGCTCCGGCTGCTGCGATCACGGTGTTGAGGCCGGTGCCGAAGTAGCCCGCGGTCTCGATCAGGTCCTGGGTGGCGTCCAGGAGGGAGTCTCGTGTTTGCGTGCCTTTCTCGCCCATCACGTCAAAATAGACCGGTCTCTATATTTTCGCAACGCGGCGCTCGCTGCCCCGCGGCTGCTGGAGCTGCTGGAGGCGCGCGAACTCCCACGGGTCGTGCGCGGCGATGAGCGTGACCTGGTCACCGTGGGCGCGGACCAGTTCGCGTAGCCGGGCCTGGGTGCCGAGCCGCAGGTCGTGGTGGGTCTCGTACGTGGTCTGCACCCAGTTGAGCAGCGGATGCGGTTCCGGCTCGTCGTCGAGTTCGCGGTGGTAGTAGTAGGCATCGCCGCAGTGCAGCAGCCAGTCGTCGCCGTCGCGCACGGCGATACCGGTGTGTCCCTCGGTGTGACCGCCGAGCGGAACCATCAGGATCTCCTCCGACAACCCCTCGGCCTGCTGCGCGCTGAACCCGAACCACTGATCATTGGCCTCGGGCGCATACTGAACCCACTTCGGCCCGTGCTCCCAGTGCGCAGGCCGGTAGCGGGCACTCGGCGCCTGCGCCAGCGCGGCCTCCAGCTCGGCACGCAGCAGGTGAACCTGCGCCTCGGGGAAGTCCGGCAGCCCACCGCAGTGGTCGACGTCCAAGTGGCTGAGGAAGATGTGCCGCACATCCCCGGCACCGAACCCAAGCCCTTCGACCTGCCGAATCGCAGTCTCCTGCTCCGCCAACACAGGCTGCGATGCCTTAACCCACCCAGCACCGAGCACCCCGTCTGGATCAGCGATGTCAACGAGCCCCAACCCCGTCTCCACCAGCACCAACCCATCGCCATCGGTCTCCAGCAGCAGACAGTGGTTCACCGCATGCGCCGCCGCCGGCCCTTCATAGGTGCGCTCGATCTCCCGGACCGACCCGCAGTTCAAGTGATGGATCTTCATGTCTCTCCTCCGTCGGCCGTGCTTCGCGGACGCCTCCATAATATGTAGACCGGTCTAGTTTTAGTCAATGGACCGGTCTACATATTTTCGGCGAGTCCGCCTGTCAGCTGGTCTTGAGGTCGGGGTGGACCTCCTCGACGCGGTCGCGCTTGGCGTACATGTCCCAGTAGAGATCGGCGAGGTCGGCTGGGTCGACGACGGGGAAGGATGCCGCCTTGGGGTCGGTGGCGGCTGCCTGCGCTGCTTCGCTGCCGGTGATGAAGGCGGCGATGGACAGGGTGCCGGCGTAGATGCCCGCGGGGGCGAGTTCGCCGTTGAGGGAGTACAGCCAGTTGCGGGCGGCGGCCATCAGCGGGCCGACGCCGCTCCAGTAGGGCATGGGGTGGACGGCGGTGGCGCCGGTGGTCATCAGGAAGGCGCCGTCGCCGCGCTGCTTCCATTCGGCGAGTACGGCTTGGACGATTGCCAGGGGTGTGAGCAGGAGCAGCGGGATGTCCTGGGCCAGGGCGTCCGGTCGCAGCTCGGCGGCCGGGGTGAAGTGGCTGCCGGGGATCGGGCCGTATTCGATCACGTCGATCTGGCCGAACCGCTCGCGGATCGCCTGCATCAGGGTAGGGATCTCCTCCGGCGCGGACAGGTCGGCGGTGAAGCCGACCGCTTCGATGCCCCCGGCGCTGAGCTCGTCGACCAGGGCATCGAGGCGTTCCTTGCGGCGCGCCACCAGGGCGATGCGGAAGCCCTCGGCGGCGAAGCGTCGGGCGATCGAGGTGCCGAGACCTTGGCCGGCGCCCAGGACAGCGATCACTTTGGACATGGGTGTACTCCTTCAACTACTACGGCAGTGACGGTTGAACGATGACGACGAGCAGACCTGGCCCTGGCTCAGCCTTGACCTTCCACACCAGCGGCGCGCGCCGGGCGGATCCACGTCCTGACCTGCAATTCCTCTCATTTGTTCGTAACGCCATGATGCGCCAGTATTGGAAGCGTTACAAAAGGCACAGCGGTGTGCGCGACGGAGAGGAATGGGCGCCATGCAGGACAGCACCGATATGGAGATGGCGTCCGCGATCGGGCCGTGCGCGAGCATCCCCGCGGACCAGATGGCCTTCATCCGCCAGGTACTCGACCGCGTCGGCGACAAATGGAGCATGCTGATCATCGCCGTCCTCGCCGACAGTCCCCTGCGCTACACCGACCTCCACCGCCAAATCCCCGGCATCTCCCAACGCATGCTCACCCACACCCTCCGCCACCTCCACGAAGACGGCCTCCTCACCCGCACCCCCCACGCCGAAGTCCCCCCACGCGTGGAGTACGCCTTAACCCCCCTCAGCCACGGCCTCCATGAGATCGTCACCCAACTGATCCACTGGGCCTCAACCCACCACGACGAGATCCGCGCGAACCGCTCCAGCACCGGCACGTCCTCATCCCGGTCCTGAGACACCTGGTAGCAAAGAAGTCTCCGACCTTGGTAGGAAGGCGGTATGGACTTCGAGCGCTTCGATGCACGGTCGGCTGCCGATCACGAAATCGAGGAGGTCGCCGAACTGCTCGAAGCGATCGATCTCTTCGACCGCCCCGACGGGCCACATGTGAGCCGGCTGCTCTTGGCGCAACTCCGCGATCCTGTCGCGGAGCCGGAGGTCGAGCGGCAGCTGTGGCTGGCCCGGGAGGCCGGGGAGATGGTCGCCGCCGCCTGGCTGCATCTGCCCCGGGACAAGGAGCAACTGATCGTCGTCCAGGTGCGGATCCGGCCGGATCTGCGTCGGCGTGGGAGGGGCCGCCGCTTCGCCGATGCTCTGATACCTGAGCTGCGGACCATCGGCCGGTCGCAGGTGCTCGGGACGGTGCCCTCCGGCAGCGGCTTCGAGGCCTGGTGCGTCGCTATGGGAATGAGGCCCGCTTCGCGTTTCGTCAACCAGCGGCTGCGGCTCGCCGAGACCGAGCCCGGCCGCTGGGACGTGCCGGATCCCCTGGGCTACCGCATGGCGGCGTGGACAGGAGCCGCACCGGAGGAGCTCCTGGCGTCATACGCGATGGCCCGCCGCGCAATCAGCGACCAGGTGAGCGGGCTCGATACCCGTGAGCCGGACTGGACCCCCGAACTCGTCCGCGCCGTGGAGGCCGAGGCTGCCGAATCCGGCACTGAGATCTGGGCGGTCGCCGCCGTCCACGAGGAAAGCGGCGAGGTGGCGGGCATGACAGATCTCTACATTTTCCGGGCTCAACCCGAGCTCGGTATCCAGCACTACACCGCCGTAGTACGCGGCCATCGCGGCCACGGTCTGGGCCTGGCGATGAAGGCGGCACAACTGCGGCGACTGGCCGCCGAGCGCCCCGGCCTCCTCGAGGTGACGACCCAGACCGGCGACCTGGAGCGCATGGCCGCAATCAGCCGCGAGCTCGGCTTCCAGGATCTGGGAAGCAGCGTTCACCTCGTGGCTGAGCTCGCGGAACTGGCATCGGATCAGGTGAGCGCACCGACGACGCCGGCGTCGTGACCCCCTTGGGAGCCTCGTCCCAAGACCAACTACCTGCTGGCTCAGGCGGATCGCGAGTATTTGCAGTAGGTGTCCTTGTCCAGAGGACCGATGTCCAGGGCCAGGCTGAGCTTGCCCTTGACCGTTGCGAACTGCAGGGGACTGCTGAAGTTCCGGATCACGAGGTCCAGAGTCGGCGGATTCGTGTCGGACTTCCAACCAGACCCTTCGGAGATGGTCCAGCGTGCGTCACCCGAGTAGAGAACATTCGCGTCAGTGAACTTCTCCTGCTCGTTGTAGGACGGAACGTTCGTCAGCGAGGCGCCGCCACCGGGCTTGAGCTCAATCGTCCCGCCGCAGCCTGCGGTCCAGGTTCCCTGGACGTCGTTCGTCCCGACATCACCGTGATAGGTGCGGTAGTTACCTGAGTCGCCGCACGCGGCAAGGCAGCCGACAGCCAGTAACAGCGCTGTGAGCTTGCCGGCGGGAAGGGTCACGGGGCCAGTCTCGCAAGACTCCGCTCATGCCAGCGCCTGCCGCCGTACTCCTCGCGCCGGGTCATTCAATCCAGCCTGCTACTCCGCATAAGAAGCATTATGCGGAGTCGGTTTTCTTGCATAGGTTTACAGAGTTGCGTTGCATTACCTGGTTTGCAAGGTAATGAAATGGTGACGCGACGCGCAACTCTTGGGGAGGCGAGCTTGCCGTCCGCTGCCGGACGCGCGGGGTGTGCGCGCATTCGAACGCTGTGAGTGATGCAACCGGTGGGCCGTCGAATGCGTGCAACGCATGAATGTGTTCCGTGCGAGCAGTGGGGCGGGAGATCGAGTGTTGCGGGAGTTTGCGGGTGAGGGGTCCTTTGGTGGTGGGCTGGGGCGGGTGGTGATGCTTGTGGGGAATTTTGTGGATGGTGATTCGCGGGTGCAGAAGGAGGCTCGGTCGGCGGCGGCTGGGGGGTGGGAGACGTTTTTGGTTGGGCGGTCGCCTGGTGGGGGGCGTGAGGAGTATGGGCTGGGTGGGGCGACTGTTGTTCGCGCGGCTGAGGTGATGACGGCGACGCGGTATCGGGCGTCGCATCCGCGGCGGGGGGTGGGTGGGTTCTTTGCTTATCGGTCGCGGGAGGTCAGCAGGGTGAAGCATCGGCGGCAGCGGATGCGGCAGGAGAACAGTGCGATGGAGCGGGAGCGGCTGGAGCAGCGGCTGGCGTCTGGTTCGGTTAGTCCGATCATTGCGGCTGGGTTGCGGTCGGACTATGCCGTCCGCGCTGCTGCGACTCGCGGTCTCGGCTACTGGGTGGCGGCTCGCAAGCAGGCGTTTGATCGCAACGTCGCGCGCAGCAAAACTGATCCGAACAGTGGTCTGCGCCTGTTGTTGGCCCGGATCGGCGGCGACTCTCCGGCGTGGGATGCCCAGCCGCGGCTGGTCGACTTCGAGGATTCCTTCGGTCCAGTCATCGACGAGCTGGAGCCGGACCTCATCCACGCCAACGACGCGGACATGCTGGGTGTCGCAGCCCGCGCGGTGGTGCGGGCCCGCTCCAGAGGCCGCGACGTCAAGCTGGTCTACGACGCCCACGAGTTCTTCCCCGGCGAGATCCGGCACGGCGACGCCAGCTGGCATGTCGTCATGGCCGGCGAGGAACGCCGCTATCTGCCGCTGGTCGACGGTGTCTGTGCGGCGGCGGAGCACATCGCCACCGCGATGGCCGAGTGTTATCAGCTCTCGACGGTGCCGACCGTGGTCAACAACATGCCCGAACGCTCGACGCTGGTCGGCGTGGGCGAGGAAGTGCCGGGTGTCCGCGGTGACTTGGAGCTGGACGCCGACGTGCCCCTGATCGTGCACGCGGGCATGGTCGCGCCGGTCCGCGGTCTGGATGCGATCGTGCGGGCGCTGGCGGAGCCGGGAATGAGCCACGCGCACTTCGCCATGCTCGTCGGCTCGCGCCAAGGGCATGTGGCTGACCTGGTAGGTCTGGCGGAATCGCTGGACTGCGGGGAGCGCCTGCACCTGCTCGACTACGTGCCGGTCCAGGAGCTGACGGCGTATCTGGCCACTGCAACAGTGGGCGTGGAGCCGTTCCTGCACACTCCGCACCAGGAATTGACCGTCACAACGAAGTTCTGGTCGTACCTGAACGCGCGGCTGCCGATCGTGGTCAGCGACGTGAAAGCCATGTCAGGCCTTGTCGGCGAGATGGGAAACGGCGAGGTGTTCGTGGCAGGTGACGCTCAAAGCGCCGCGGCGGCGCTGCGGAAGGTATTCGAGAACCGGGAACGGTACACCGCCGTCTACGAAGCCGACGGACCCGAGGCGACGCGATTCACCTGGGAGCCACAGGCCGAGAGAATGCTGGCTCTGTACCAGGCGGTCATGCACGCCTGACCTTGGGGCAGCCAGACCGATGCGCGGTGTGACGGGATGCGCGGTGTGGCGGGTGAGAGTGGGGCGCGCGGTCCGGGAGGATGGGGGCGTGAGCGATGAGTTGAGTGGCGGTGGGCGGCCGTTGTGCAAGTTCGAGCGGCTGGGGCGGTGTTCGCGGCCGGTGAAGGAGACGCTGCCCGGAAGCCGGGGGCGGCGGCATGAATACTGCGACGACCCCGGGCACAATGCCGTGACGTTCAATCGGGCGCGCAAGGCTGCTGCTCGAGCTGAGGCCGCCGCCGCTGTCGGGGGTGCGGCGGGAGACGCCGGCGGGGTTGCGGGTGGCGCCCGGGCCGGGATGGGAAGCGGCGCCGGCGGAGGGTTCGGGGGCGGGGCGTTCGGAAGCGGCGGGCTCGGTATCGGCGCGGGCGGTGGTGTGGGGGGCTCGGTCGGTGGCGGGATGCCGGTGACGGCGGCGCGCGCCGGGTTCGAGGCGTCCGGGGTGTCGGTGGCGGCGACGTTGCGGCAGTTGGGGGCGCAGGTCGATTTGTGGTTGGAGCGGGCTGAGGCCATCACCGACCCGGAGAACGTCGAGCGGCAGGTGCGCTCGGTCGAGTTGGATGCTGCGGCGCGGGTGACCGCTGCCGAGCAGGTGGCTGCGGCCGAAGCTGCGCGGCGCGCCGAAGCCGAAGTCGCCGGGCAGGCGGCGAATGCGCGTGCTGAGCAGGCCGGGGCTGATGCCGAGGTGGCGCGGGAGGCGTTGGACGCGGCGGTTGTCGCCCACGCCGAGCAGGAGCACACGCTGAGGCAGGACGCGGCCGAGGAGCTGGCGCGTGTGCGCGAGCAGGGCGAGGCTGCGATCGCGGGGATGCGGGAGCAGGCACGGCGCGAGGTTGAGGCGGCGCGCAGGGATGCTGCCGAGGCCGCGGAGTTGGCGGATCGGACGCGGGCCGAGGCGGCGTTGCAGTTGCAGGCGGCGCGTGAGCAGGCCGAGCTGGTGCGTCAGGCCGCTGATGCGCAGATCGCCGCGGCGGAAGGCAAGGCTGCTGCCTCGGCTGCCGAGGCACAGGCGGTGGCGCAGCGTGCGGCGGCGGAGTTGGAGGCGCTGCGTGCCGGGCTGACCGCGCAGATCCAGAGTGCGAGAGCTGATGCGGAGTCCGCGCACGCTGCCCGGGTCACGGAGAGCGAACGTGCCGATCGGGAGGCGACGGCCCGGCAGGCTGAGGCTGAGCGTGCGGCGCGCGCCGAAGCCGCGGCGGAGGGTGCTGCCGCGCAGATGGAGCAGGTGTCGGCAAGGTGGCAGCAGGACGCGGCAGCGCTGGCGGCCGAGCGTGAGGCAAGGCGGGAAGCTGAGTTGATGGCGGCTTCGCTGCGGGGGGAGTTGGCGGCGGCGGCCCGAGAACGGGATAGCGCTGCGGCGGCGAGAGAACGTGATGGTGCGGCGGCGGCGCGCGTGCCCGGTGGGAGGGTGCCGGATGCGGGACAGCGGGAGCAGGGAACGCGGTAAGAGAAGGAGTTAGAAGAGTTAGAGGGCAAGAGGAAGAGTAAGGACACCACAGCGGGCACAGTCGGGCAGCGGTGACGCAGAGGCATAGGGCGCGGCGGGGACAGCAGATCCCCCGCCGCGCCGCGGTGTCTCAGCTCGGCATCGCCCAGGTCTGGTTCGCCTGGTGGCTGCCGCACGTCCAGGTGTCCAGCTTCGTGCCGTCGGCGCTGCCGCCGCCGTAGACGTCCAGGCACAGGCCGGACGCGCCGTTCGCGACCGTCCCGTCAGCCTGCGCCGTCCACTGCTGTGCACTGGCGCCGATGCAGGCGGAGATCACGACCGTGCTGCCCGCCGTGGTGCCGTTGGCAGTGAGGCACTTGCCGAGGGTCTGGATGCTGCTGTTGCCGGGGCGCGTCCAGGACTGGTTCGCGTTGCCGGTGCAGGTGTACAGGATCGCCGCCGTGCCGTTGGCGGTGCCGCTGCCGGTGACGTCCACGCACTTGGCGCCGTTGCCGACGATCTCGCCGGTCGGCACTGCGGCTGCGCAGCCGGCGGAGGGGGCCAGGCGCCAGATGGCGGTGCCGTGGGCGGGGATGGTCGCGGTCAGGGTGCTGCTGGTCGTGGTGGTGCCGGTCCACAGGTTCTTGGCGCTGGCCGTGCAGTTGGGCAGGCCGATCGAGGCCAGGGTGGTCGACACGTTCTGCGACGCGCTGCCGCGGTTCAGGACCGCTACGGCGCGGTCGCCGTTGGCCAGCGGCTTGGCCAGGACGTCGGTGGTGCCGTTGGTGGAGACCACGCCTGCCTGGCGGCCCGCGCTGTCCTGGTCCAGGGCGATCAGGTCGGTGTTGCCCAGGGCGGCCAGGCCGTCGGCGCTGAGGTTGGCGACGTCCGAGGACAGGATCATCGGGGCGTTCATCATCGCCCACAAGGCGACCTGGCTGCGGGACTCCTCAGCGGTCAGGCCAGGGTCGCCGGCGATGAGGAAGTCGGGGTCGTTCCAGTTGCCGGGGTGGGCGTAGCGGGCGATCCAGCGGTTGTAGCCGTAGTTGGACATCACCGAGGACCAGCGGCTGGCGGTGGGGTTGCCGCTGTTGTACGTGGCGATGTCGTACCCTTCGCGCCACAGCTGCCCGAGCTGGCCGACCCAGCCCAGGACGTCGAACCAGGTGGGATTGCCCCACTCGCCGCTCTGGAAGTACGCGGGCGCGGACTCGGAGAACACGATCGGGCGGCCGGCGTTCGCCAGCGCGGTCGACTCGGCGGTGTAGGCGTTGTGGTACGCCTGCTCGGTGCTTTCCCCGCTCGGGATGTAGACGTTGCAGCCGTCGAGCTTCAGGTAGTCCACACCCCAGGAGGCGAAGGTCGCGGCGTCATGCGCGAAGTGGTCCGCGCCGCCGCCTTGGGGTTGGCCGCTGCCGGGATAGCCGCCGCAGGTGGAGGAGCCGGCGTCTTCGTAGATGCCGAAGTTCAGGCCTTTGCTGTGCAGGTAGCTGCCGAGCCAGGCCATGCCGTGGGGGAACTTCGTGGAGTTGGCGACCAGGGTGCCGCCGGAGTCGCGGGAGGAGGCCATCCAGCAGTCGTCGACCGTGACGGTCTTGTAGCCCTTGGCGGCCAGGCCGCTGCTGACGAGCGCGTTGGCGTTCGCGACGACCGTGGATTCGTCGACGGAGCACTGGTAGTGGGCCCAGTCGTTCCAGCCCATCGGGGGTGTGGCGGCCAGGGTGGCGGCAGTACTGGCAGCGGTGGCCGTGTGGGCTGTTGAGGGCGGTGGCGTTGGCGTCGCGTGAGCGGTGCTGGATGTCAGGGGTAGAGCTGCCAGAGTGCAGGCCAGGGCGGCGACAGCGAACCGGCGGGGCGTGGGGCGGGGCGTTGACATGGTGCCTCCTTGCTGGATCCTGAAAGATTTGCGGGGCGCACGCCGTGCATCAGCACACTGCCGATGCTCGAAAGTGTCAAGGTTCCGGGGAATACGCACAGATCCGGTCACCGGTGTCCAGCCGTTGATTCCGGGTCGTGGCCCGAGGCACACGGCACTAGGGTGGGGCACCGACGGATAGGACGAGCAGGGGGAGGGGAGCGCGTGTCGTCGACGTCGGCGGTTTCCGTGCTGGCGCAGGGATTGCGAGAGCTCCGGGACTTCGCAGAGGGACCGGACGGTGAGGAACTGGGGGAACGCACCGGGCTCACGGCCCAGCAGATCGACACGGCGCTCGCGGGTGAGCACCTGCCGACGCGCGAGGTGACGCTGGCGCTGGTCGAAGCGTGGGAAGGGGACGTCGAGGCCTGGCGGGAGTACTGGGGACAGATTGCCGACCTCGCTGAGGAGGACGGGAGCGGGGACGGGGACACGGAGACGCCTGCGCCGCCGGAGCCTTCGATCATCACACCGATGGTGACGGAGAGCACCGAGCACGCCGGCGAGGGCGAGGCGGAAGTAGCTGACGAGCCCGAGACCGAGGACCTCGAGGATGGGGATGCGGATTCCGAGACGGAGGCTGCCGAGGTCGCGGGCGCCGAAGATGCGAGTGCAGAGGCAGCAGCAGAAGCAGAGTTAGTCGGCGAAGCGGCAGAAGCTCAGGACGGTGCAGGCTCCGCGCAGGTCGCGGCGCGCGCCGGCGATGCGGATGAGTTGGGCAGTGCGAAGTCGATCGCTGAGACATCAGCCCTGAGTCAGGTCGTGGCGGCGTCAGACCACCCCCCGGCGCGCGCCGACACTACTGGCCAGCCGCCGAAGAAGAGCATGCTGGCGCGCATCGGCATCCCGGTGCTGCTGTTCGCGGTGGGCGTGGGTGTGGGTGCGTTCGGCGATCATGCTCTGAACTCCAAGCCGTCGTCCACCACCAGTGCCGCGTCGATTCCGCCGGTCGCCGGTTCTCCGTCGCGGTCGTCGCACACGGTGGCGTTGTCGCCGTCGGCGTCGGGGTCTGGTGGGGTGTCTTCGGGTCCGACGGGGACGCCGAGTGGTGCCGGGTCGGATCCGACCGGGTCGGGGTCGGAGAGTGGGGGTGCCACGTCCGGGTCGACGTCGTCGACTGTTGTGCCTGGCACGGTGCTTGGTGCGTATGTCGGCATACAGTTGGCGTCGGGGTACAGCGTCAACTTCCTCACCGATCCGTATCATCCGGCTGCTGGGACGGCTGATGGCACGGACACGATGGGGTTCTTCGCCGGGAGTTTTGTCGACGGGCGTTTCTATGCCAGCCGGGTGGCGATCCTGGCTGCGACCGATACCGGGTCCTTCACGTCGTGTCTGAATGACACCCGCTATCAGCATGATGTGCTGCTGTCGCAGATAGCGGTGGGCAGCAGTTTCTGTATCACCACCGATACCGGGCATCTGGTGCTGGTGACGGTGCGGCGGATGCCCTCCAGTACTGATGCCAATCCCTATGCGGTGGTGGATGTGACGGTCTGGCAGGGCAGTTAGAAGCGGTGTTGGCGTTCTCGGTGCCGGGTGTGACTCAGGTCACATCCGGCACTGTCACATTCCCTGGTGCCCGGGAGTCAGAGAGGCGAAGGACCAACGCGGTCCAACCTCTACGAAACAGTGTGTTTCGACTCATACAGGGAGTACTGAAGTGGAAGCTCGTATCCAGAACCCGGCTGTCATCCTCGACGCGAGTGGCGCGATTCAGCAGCTGTACAAGGCTGTGAACAGCGGGGGTGTTGAGCCGGCGGTCCTGGAGCTGGTGCATCTGCGGGCCAGCCAGATCAACGGGTGTGCGCCGTGTGTGTTCTCCGGGATGGGGAACATGCGGCGGATGAAGGAGTCCGAGGAGCGCATCGGGCTGGTGGCGGTGTGGCACGACGCGCCGTTCTTCACCGAGGAGGAGAAGGCGGCGCTGGCCCTCGCCGAGGCGGCGACGCGGCTGGCGGACAACCCCGAGGGCGTCAGCGACGCGGTGTGGGACGGGGCGGCGCAGTTCTTCGACGAGAAGCAGCTGGCGGCGATCGTGATGATGGTGGCGCTGACGAACCTGTTCAACCGGCTCAACCACACCACGCGGCAGGTCGCCGGGCAGGCTTGGTAAAGCTTGGTAAGGGCTTAGTAAGGGCGCTGAGAGGTCGGGGAGGTCGGGCGGGCGCCAGGCCGGGTGCCCAGCGCGGTGGCGTGCGGTAGCGTGCGGCGGTGGATCACCGTACTGAGAACCCGCTGAGCCTTCAGGAGTGCCGTATGCCCGAGCTGTCCGGCTGGTCGCACGTGTCGTTCTCGGTGCGGGACCGGGACGCCAGCGTCACCTTCTACACCGACGTGCTGGGGTTCAAGACCCTGGCCGTCACCGACCGGGACGCCTGGCGGCAGACGATCATGCTGCATCCGAACGGGATGTGCGTGTCGTTCCAGCAGCACGACGGCAACTCCGGCGAGGAGTTCGACTACGCCACCACCGGGCTGGACCACTTCGGATTCGGGGTCGGGACGGCTGAGGATCTGACCGCGTGGATCGCGAAGTTCGAAGAGCTCGGCGTGAAGCACTCGCCAGTGCGGGACACCGACATGGGGCAGTTCGTGAGCTTCGAGGACCCCGACGGGATCCAGCTGGAGCTGTTCTACAGCCCTTACGTCGCCGCCTGAGGCGCCCTGGGTGCCTTGGGCGCGCGCCGCCGGTAGACGACGATCAGTGCGATGAACACCACGATCGCGATCAGCGTCCCGATGGCGGTGGCGCCGCGGAACATCGGCGCCTGCACGTCCATGGTGCGCTGGCCGGCGTGCGCGCCTCCGCCGCCGCCGATCGCGACGCCCAGGGTCATCAGGTTCGGGGCGGCCAGGATCACCGCGAGCGCCAGCCACAGGGCTCTGGTCTTCCAGCGCATCGGGCGGCGCATGGTGAGCCACAGCAGGCCCAGCGGCAGGATCGTGAACACGATGCCGAAGCACACGCCCAGCAGCGCGCCGGTGGACAACTGTCCGTCGATGGCGTCGCCCATGCGGTGCGACCACCACCGCGGGATGTACGCCGAGGCCGCGAGGTAGACCAGGACCAGGGCGATCAGCACCAGCACGATCGAGATCACGCGCCGCTTCAGGTCCCGGCGGTCACCGGCGGGCGCGGCAGCAGGCGCCGGTGCGGGAGCGGACGCGGGCGCGGGCGCGACAGGCGCAGCAGCGGTGGCGGCGGGTGCGGTGCCGGAGGAGGCGGCGCGCCGAAATCTCATGGCTCCGATGCTGGCACCGGGCATGGTGGGTCGCCTGCCAGGCGGGGCGTGCGGGGGACCCGGGAAAGGAACATGGGTTCGAGTGAAAGCCGGGTGGGACAGGTCGCGGCTGGCTGAAGGAAACCGGGTTCGCAGGAAGCTGATCCCGAAGACCCGCCGCCCGAAGACCCGGCCCGGCTGCCCCCAGTCAGCAGCCAGTCCCCTTCAATACGCCATCCCCATCGCCTCCCGCACCCGCGTCAGCGTCGCCTCGGCCTCCGCCGTCGCCCGCTCGGCGCCGCGCCGCAGGATCGCCGAGAGGTATCCGCGCTCGGCCGCCAGCTCCAGGCGGCGCGCGCGGATCGGTGCCAGGTGCTCGTTGACGGCTTCGGTGGCGGCGCGTTTCAGTGCCGAGGCGCCGCCGGCGCCGATCTGCTCGGCGACCTGGACCGGGTCCTCGCCGCGGCACAGGGCGGTGATCAGCAGCAGGTTCGACACCTCGGGGCGGTGCTCGGGATCGAAGGCGATGTGCCGGTCGGTGTCGGTTTTGAAGCCCTTGATGAGCGCCGCGGTCTGGTCGGCGGTGGCCTGGAGAGGGATGGTGTTGCTGTGGCTTTTGCTCATCTTGTGGCCGTCGCTGCCCAGGACCGACGGGGCGTCGGAGATCAGGGCCCTGGGTTCGGTGAACACCGGGGCGTAGCGGGTGTTGAACCGGCGCGCGACGGTGCGGGCCACCTCCAGGTGCGGCAGCTGGTCCTTGCCGACCGGGACCAGATCGGAGCGGCAGAACAGGATGTCGGCGGCCTGGTGCACCGGGTAGGTGAGCATCAGTGCCGACAGCGCGGGACGGCCGGAAGCGGCGGCTTCGGCCTTGGTGGTGGGGTTGCGCTCCAGCTCCGGGACGGAGATCAGGGACATCAGCGGCAGCAGCAGCTGGTTCACGGCCGGGACGGCCGAGTGCGCGAACACGGTGCTGCGGGCCGGGTCCAGGCCGACGGCCAGGTAGTCGGCGACCAGGCCCAGGGCGAAGTCGGCGATCGAGGACGAGGCGTCGCGGTCGGTGATGACCTGGTAGTCGGCGACCAGCACGAACATGTCGGCGCCGGCGTCCTGCAGCCGGACCCGGTTGCGCAGCGAGCCCAGGTAGTGGCCCAGGTGCAGCGGGCCGGTGGGGCGGTCGCCGGTGAGGACCCGGATCTGGCGGGCGTCGCCGACCAGCTGCGCGGTGAGCTCGGCTTCGGTCAGGAACGCCGCGCTCTCCAGTGCGCCCTCCAGCGCGCTCTGCTGCACGGTGGCCGCACCGCTGAAGTGCGTGTCGTCCGCTGGACCAGAGGGAAAAACACGCGGCTGGTCGGCGGGATTGGTGGGTACGTCAACAGTGATGCTCATCGTTGTTCTCCTCGCGGGATTCTCACAGGGTCGGGCGATTCGGTCGCCGTCGGCGTCCGGACCGCCCGATCCCCGCGCGGGGGCGGGAACAACGAAGGCCGTCCGGAAACTCGGACGGCCTGTCGGCAGCGTGTGGCTGAACAACCGTCCTAGGACGGCCGCCAGCTGGCACACATGAAGCTCTTCACGCGATCAGGATATCAGGGCAGGCATGCCGGACTCAATCGGTGACCAGGCGGAAGGTCAGCAGACCCTTGCCGGGCGCGTACTCCCAGTCCCGCTCCGGGGTCCGCGAGAACCCCAGGCGCGCGTACAGGCGCTGCGCGGCGGTCATCTCCGGCTTCGTCGACAACACCAGCGCCGGCCGCCTCTCCTGGCGGGAGCGGCGCACGCAGTCCTGCACCAGCGCCGCGCCGACGCCCAGGCCGCGTGCGGAGCCGGCGGTGGCCAGCATCCGCAGCTCGGCCTCGGTGCCCGCGGCGATGTCGGCGAACTCGCTGCCGGCGACGGTGTACACCGCGGCGCCCAGCAGCCGGCCGGCCTCGTCCACGGCGATCAGCTGCCACGCGCCGTCGGCGGCGTGCCGGGCCGCGGCGTCGGCCAGCCGCGGCAGATAGGCCGCCTCGGCCAGGGACTCGTCTCGGTACACGGCGGCGGTCAACTCGCCGGCGGCGGCCAACTCGGCCGGAAGGGCTTCGCGAATGATGATCTGCACAGCGTTTGATTCTGCCCGAGGGCCGCCGGGCGCGGCCCGGCGGCCGTCCGGTGCCGACGCGCCGGCGTCGCGGTGGCCCTGTGGCGCCACCGGCGCGCGCCGAGGGTGCGGCGCGGGCGTGAAGTGTGCGGTGGGAGTGTGACAGTACGGCCACGATCAGGTGATCCGGGAGTGTGTGCGCCGTCACAGCGCCCCCGGATGGTCCTATGATCGCGCTCGGTAGTCGTTCGGAAGCCGTGCAGGCAGGCGGCGATGCGGGTCAGGCCAAACAGACGTCCTGGTCCGCGATGGAGGTGGTCGCGGTGTCCGGTCAGAATTCGTCCACGGCGCATGCCGAAGCGGCCGCGCCGCGCTCTTCCGCGCCGTGGTCGGACGAGCTCACGGGGCTGCCGAACCGGGCGATGCTGGGCCGGTGGCTGGAGGCGCGCACCGGCCCGCGGGCCCGGCCGGGGCAGCGGATCGGTTTGTGCAGCCTGGACCTGGACGGGTTCCGGCAGATCAACGCCCTGCTGGGGTTCGGCGCCGGGGACCGGTTCCTGGCGGCGGTGGCGACCCGGCTGCGGGCGGTGCTGGAGCCCGGCGGGCATCTGCTGGCGCGCACCGGGGGTGATGAGTTCGCGGTGCTGGTCGACTACGGCGACCACGGCGCGGGCACGGCCGCAGCGGCGGCCACAGGCAACGGGAGCAACGGCAGCAACGGCACTGCTGCCAGCTCCGGCCCTGGCCCTGGCCCTGGCTCAAGCTCAGGTTCCGGGACGTCCGGCGACCCGGCGGCACCGCAGGGTGCTGAGGCGCCGCGCCGCTCGGCCTCAAGCCGTCCCATCGTGGAGCGGGTCGCCGAGCGGGTGCTGGCGGCGCTGCGGGACCCGCTGCGCGTGGAGGGCAGAGACCTGACGGTCACCGCCTCGATCGGCGCGGTCGAGGCCCTGGCGGCGGCCTCGGCGCCGGAGGACCTGCTGCGCGCGGCGGATCTGGCGCTGTACTGGGCCAAGGGCGAGGGCCGGGACCGGTGGACGCTGTTCGACGCCGAGCGCGCCGGGGCGGACGTGGCCCGGTACCGGCTGGCGGCGGACCTGCCGGCGGCGGTGGAGTCCGGGCAGTTCTACTGCGAGTACCAGCCGATCGTGTCGCTGTCCGACGGCGCCGTGACCGGCGTGGAGGCGCTGGTGCGCTGGCGGCATCCGCGGTTCGGGATCGTGCCGCCGGACCGGTTCATCTCGCTGGCCGAGGACTCCGGGCTGATCGTGGAGCTGGGCCGGCGCATCCTGTCCGAGGCGTGCCAGGCGGCGGCGACGTGGCCGGACGCGCCGGGGCAGCCGGCGCCGCCGGTGTCGGTGAACGTCGCGGTGCGCCAGTGCCGGGACCCGCGGCTGATGGGGCACGTGCTCTCGGCGCTCGCCGAGTCCGGGCTGGCGCCGCAGCGGCTGCGGCTGGAGATCACCGAGTCGGCGCTGCTGCCCGGCGACGACGCGGCGCAGGCGACGCTGCGGGCGCTGGCCGACAAGGGCGTGGCGATCGCCGTCGACGACTTCGGGACCGGCTATTCGAACCTCTCGCATCTGCGGCGGCTGCCGGTGCACATCCTGAAGATCGACGGCACGTTCGTCGCCGGACTCGCCTCAGCAGGCGCGGTCGGCGCGGCCGCGGGCGCAGCCGGTACGACGGGTCCGTGCGGCGCCGACGAGCAGATCATCGCCACGGTCACCGCGCTCGGACACGCCCTGGGCCTGACAGTGACCGCCGAGGGTGTGGAGACCGCCGGGCAGCTGGAGACGGTGCGCCGCCTCGGAGTCGACACCGGGCAGGGCTGGCTGTTCTCCCGGGCGCTGCCGGCCGCCGGAATCCTGGACCTGCTGGCGCGCGGGGCGCCGCTGGCCGCCTGAAGCCAAGAGGGCTTGAGGCGGCTTGAGGCGGCTTGAGGCGGCTCGAGGGGGGACTTCGGGCTGGCACGCGGGGGAACTGGAGAGGACTTCCTTGCACCCCGAAGGCTGATCCTCCCGCCGGCCACTGGCATGGCAGGCCCTCGGCGCGGTCTGATGTGTGTGCCGGCTCACCGAGCCGGACCGTGTTGGACAAGCTCCCCCAGCGACACCGACACTCGGGCGGGCCGCGACCTTCGGACCAGGGTCACGGCCCGCCCGGCTTTTCGTTTCCGGCCGCGGCAACGGTGATGTCGGCGGTGTCGAGCAGTGTCGGCGGTGTCGGCGGTGATCAGGGAAATCCCGATGTGACCAGGGGAATCCAGACGGATCAGGTCGTGGCCGCGAGTGTCCGGGCGAACTGGTACGGCGCGCGCCTAGCCGTCGTAGGCGATCTGCATCAGCTGGATCAGGTTGCCGCAGGTGTCGTCCAGGATCGCGGTGACGACCGGGCCCATGTCGGTGGGTTCCTGCGTGAACCGCACACCCAGAGCGCTGAGCCGCTCGTACTCGGCGGCGATGTCGTCGACGGCGAAACTGGCCGCCGGGATGCCGTCGGCGACCAGCGCCTCCTTGAACGGCGTCACCGCGGCGTGGCTGCTGGGCTCCAGCAGCAGCTGCGTGCCGTCGGGCGCTTCGGGGGACACCACGGTCAGCCAGCGGTCCGCGCCGACCGGCACGTCGGCCTTGACGAGGAACCCGAGCTTGCCGGTGTAGAAGCTCTCGGCCTTGGCCTGGTCGTCGACGAACACGTTGGTCAGGTGGATCCGCATCAGGGCCTCCAGGGCGCGGGGTGAGAAGTCAGAGTCGGAACCGGGTCGAAACCGGGTCGGAGTCGGGGTCAGGACCGGGACAGGAAGTGGAACCCCAGCCACCACCACACCAGAAGCATCCCGACGCGCCCCCACCGCTCGTGCATGACCTTGGTGATCAGCTCCGACAGCCGCGGGATGCCGCTGGAAGGGCGGCGCGCGACCAGCTCCACCATCACCGCGGCGATGCCGATGACGACGTATCCGGCGATGGTGATGGTGCGCGGGCTCATCGGCGCACCACCCACACCCCGGCCAGCAGCCACGCGACGTAGCCGGCGGCGCGCGCCGGCGGGGGGTCGATGAGCGGGCCCAGGAGGATCGACAGGGTCGGGTGGGCGTGGGTGGAGCCTCGGGCGGCGGCGTACAGCTCCCAGATGCCGAACGCGACCGCGACCGCGGCCCAGGCGACGGTGCTGCGGCGCGCGAAGGGCTCGGGGGCGGGGAAGTGCGCGGTGGTGGGGCGCAGCGCGTACCAGACCAGGGCGGCGCCGGGCAGCACGGTGGCGAGTTCGGCGGGGATGGTCAGGCGGGCGAAGGTGCCGGCGATCAGGGAGAAGCCGAGGCCGACAGCGGCCCAGGAGATCATCTCGGAGGTGGGGTGGGTCACGCTCAACGGTTCCGGGACGGTGTGGACGCGCAGCGGCGTCCGGTCGCCGGCGGTGTCGGCCCGGCGGCCCGCGGGCACGGATTCCTGCGTCATCGCGGCTCCCGCTTCTTGTTCGCACCCCCGCAGCTCCGGCGGGGGTTCACCGGGCCTTCGCGGACGTCTTGTGGAGCGCGGATACCCCGAACATCGCCGAACCACACACCGTTTGCACCCTGGTGGCTCAGCGTGATCGCCGCAGTTGGCCGAGCCCGGTGCGGACCCGGGTTCGCCCAGGTCGGCGCAGGCTGCTGTGATAAGGGGGTGTGCACCGCGATCGTGAGTGTCGAGCCCTCCTCGGAGTACCCGGTTGTGCTGGCCGGGGTGCGTGATGAGTTCCACGACCGGCCGTGGATCCCGCCGGGCCGGCACTGGCCGCGGTATCCGCGCCTGATCGGCGGGCAGGATCTGCTGGCTTCCGGGACGTGGCTGGCGGTGGATCCGGACGCCTGCCGCGTGGCGTGCGTGCTCAACGGCCGCGGTCCCCTGGCGCCGGAGGCCGGGCGGCGCTCGCGCGGGGATCTGCCGCTGCGGTTCGCCGCCGCCGGCGCCGGCGAGGACATGGAACGGTTGGACTTCACCCGCTACGACCCGTTCCATCTGATCTGCGCGACGGTGCGTGAGGTGTTTCTGCTCAGCTGGGACGGCGAGCAGCATCAGCGGCAGGATTTGGCGGCGGGTCTGCACGTGGTGGTGAACAGCGGCCTAGAGGGAACCGATCCGACGGACGGGCCCGGAACCGAGGCGATGGCGGCGCGGCTGGGGTTCTTCCGGCCGCGGCTGCTGACCGCGCGGCGTCCGCAGCCGGCGCCGAAGGTGGCGACGCGGCAGGCGTGGGAGCCGTGGCTGCCGCTGCTGGAGGGCGGCGGGCTGGATCCGCTGGACGACCGGGCGCTGCTGGTGCGGCGCGAATTCGGCGAGCGGACCTGGGGCACGACGTCGGTGTCGCTGGTGGCGCTGCGGGCTTCCGGCGGGGTGCGGTACGACTTCAGCGGGACGCCGGGGGACCCGGCAGCCTGGTCGCCGGTGGTGCAGGACTGAGACGGCCCGGGAGGCGGATCGGGTGGCGGATCGGGTGGCGGATCGTCGGCGGCTGAGAGGGTCGCGGACCGCCAGGCGCAGAGGGCCGAAATTCCGGCTGGTGTAAATACGCTTCCACTGACTCATTCACATCAGCTGATGTAACATCCTGAGATGTTCGGGCTGCGACGCTTGGACGACAGGAGAGGTGATGTGATGTTCGTGGGGGTCGTCCTCATCATCCTCGGCGGGGCGACCACCGCCTTGCTGACGCTCATCCGCGCCAAGGGCGCGCAGCCGCACCTGCCCGCCGTCACCGACGGCGTGGTCGCCGAGGGAACCGTGCAGAAGATCGTGACGGACGACCGCGCGATCATCGCCTTCACCGACACCGACGGCAACCGGGTCGGCTACAAGGAGCGGTCCAAAGCCGCTGAGAAGGTCCGGGTCGGCGCCTACCTCCCGGTCCTGTACGACCCGGCCGATCCGGCCGGCACCGCCACGATCCTGCCCAAGGCCTACTACCAGCGCCAACCCTGGGAGAACACCCGGGCCGTCCTGCTGTCCGGCGGGGTGTTCCTGGCCGGGCTGCTGATCGTCGCCGGCGTCATACCGCTGTGAGGTCCGGCGCCGCACCGCCGGTACGGCAACCCTTGCCGAAGGCTGTGAGGCGCACGATAGCCGTGTCATATCGACGCGCACCGCCCGGCATGCCACGCTGATCATTCATGACCGCCGTGCACCCCGACGCCGACCATCCCCGCGACGAGCAGAACGTCTCCGCTCCTGGCGCCTCCGACGCCCCGACCGATGCCCCGACTGATGCCCCCTCCGCCGACGATCCTTCCACGGCCGGGCCGCTGGCCGGACTGCTCGTCATCGACCTGACGCGGGTGCTGGCCGGACCGTTCGCCACGATGATCATGGCCGACCTCGGCGCCCGAGTGATCAAGGTCGAGCATCCGGCGACCGGCGACGACTCCCGCCGCTACGGCCCGTTCGCCGCCGACGGCCGCTCCATGTACTTCGCCCGCGTCAACCGCGGCAAGCAGTCCCTCGCCGTCGACCTGAAGAAGCACCCCGAACAGGTCGCCGCGCTCGCGGCGCGCGCCGACGTGCTGGTGGAGAACTTCCGGCCCGGGGTGATGGACCGCCTCGGGCTCGGCGCGCAGGCGCTGCGGGCCCGCAACCCGCGGCTGGTGTACGCCTCGGTGTCCGGGTACGGCGCGACCGGTCCGCGCTCCGGCGAGCCCGCGTACGACGCGGTCATCCAGGCTCGCAGCGGCCTGATGTCGGTGACCGGGGAGCCGGAGGGTCCGCCGGTGAAGTCCGGCGCGTCGGTCTCGGACCTGTCCGCCGGCGTCTACACCTTCGGGGCGGTGATGGCCGCCCTGGTGGGCCGCGGCATCCACGGCCGCGGCACACACATCGACATCGCGATGTTCGACGCGACGGTGTCGTTCCTGGAAGGCAACGCCCTGGCGTGGCTGGCCGATCGCACCGTGCCGAACCGTATCGGCTCACACCATCCGAACATCGCGCCGTTCGGCGCTTTCGCCGCCGCCGACGGGCAGATCGTGGTGTGCGTCGGCAACGACGCGCTGTTCGTGTCCTTCGCCGCCGCGCTCGGCGCCCCGGAGCTGGCGCAGAACCCGCAGTTCGCGCAGAACGCGAACCGCTCGGCGAACCGCCTGCTGCTCACGGCCGTCATCGAGGAACTGCTGGCCGCCGACACCTGCGCGAACTGGCTGGCGCGGCTGGAGGCGGCGAAGGTGCCGTGCGCGCCGGTGAACGACATCGGGCAGGCGATGACCGACGTGCAGACCCAGGCCCGCCGCATGCGGATCACCGCCGGCGGCCTGGAGCTGCCGGGCCAGGTGGTGAAGATGGCCGGCTACCCCGACCCGGTGGAGCGGCCGGCAGCGCCGGAGCTGGACGAGCACGGCGCGGCGATCCGGGCCGAGTTCGGGTTCTGAGACGGCGCGCGCCGCAGCCGTCACCGCAGCCGCCGTGCCTGATCGTGACCGGCGCCCGCGCGGGCAAGTCCACAGGGATCCTCTAGGTCCCGTCAGGGCTGTACGAACTTGTACCCCGCTTCGAGCAGCTGCGGCAGGAACCGCTGCAGCGCGGCCACGGTCTGGGACCGGTCGCCGCCGCCGTCGTGTTCCAGGATGATCGAGCCGGTGTGGGTGTGGCCCATCACGGTCTGCACGATGTGGTCGGTGCCGGGGCGGGACCAGTCGCGGGGGTCGACCGACCAGTCCAGGGCGCGCAGGCCCAGTTTGGCGCAGACCGAGAACACGGTCGGGGACCAGTTGCCGCCGGGGGCGCGGAACAGGACCGGCTGGCGGGCGCCGCCTTTGGTGATGGCGTCGTTGGTGCGCTCGATCTCGGCGGTGACCTGGGCCTCGCTCATCTTGGCCAGGTTCGGGTGGGTCCAGGTGTGGTTGGCGACCAGGTGGCCGGCGGCACTGACCTCGGCCACGAGGGAGGCGTGCTGGGCGGCGTTCTGGCCGATCATGCAGAACGTCGCCGGGATCTTGTACTGCGCCAGCAGCGCCAGCACCTGCGGGGTGTACTTGCTGCTGGGCCCGTCGTCGATGGTCAGGGCTATGGCTTTGTCGCCTTCGTGGACGTAGAACTGCGGGTGGCCGGCCGGCGGCGGCGGGTCCTGTCCGGTGGCACTCGGCGGCGGGGAGCTGTCCGGCGGCGCGGAGCCGTTGCTGTGCGAGTCGCCCGGGGCGGTGGAGGTGTCGCCGCCGGCGGGGCTGGTGCCGGGGCTGGCCGGGCTCTGTCCGGGAAAGGGCGCGCCGCCGGTGGTCGGGCGGGATCTGGGACTGCCGCCGGCCGTCGGGGTCGTGGCGCCGGCCGGCCGGACCGCCACGGGTTTGCCGGTGGACGCGCATCCCCCCAGCAGCATCACACCGCCGACGCCCAACAGCAGCCGGCGAGACGTACCGCTGCCGAGCCGAAGCCCGGACTCGCGGGGGGAATCTTGAGGATCAGGACCCGTAACGTTCACGCCAATGGGACGCGTTGGGCGCGCGCCGGGTTGAGTTCTATGAAGACTTTCTGAAAAAGCTGTTCGCCAGTTGAGGTTCGGCGTCGGCGATTCCGCAGGTGAGCGCCGAATTCTCACACACTGTCAGCTAAACGTCACCGCGCCGCGCAGTGATCGCCGGCGCGGCCTAGGTGTGTGCGTAGGCTCCGTCGATCAGGTCCGCCAGATGCCGTGTGAGATCTTCGCGACCGAACGGTTGCTCGTCGAGCCACCAGTCGCTGGCGGCCTGCACCATCCCGACGATGCCGTGGGCCCAGGCTTGGGCGCGCGGCCACTGGTCCTCGGGCAGTCCCAGTTCCGCGGCGATCCCTATGGCCAGGGCGTCTCCGAGGCGGCGTTGGAACATCGCGACGCGGTCGCGCACTTCCGGCTCCTCTGCTTGGCCGCGGTGCACCAGGAACCGGTACAGCGCCGGGTTGCCCTCGACCAGGCGCAGCCAGGCGTCGATGGCGGCCACGGTGCGCTCCCGGCGGGTCGCCGGGCGCGTCAGGGCTTCGCGCAGCAGCTCCAGCAGCGTCTCGATGTGCCGGTCGGCCAGGGCGACGTACAGCCCCGCCTTGTCCCCGAAGTGCCGGTACAGGATCGGTTTGGTGATGCCGGCCTCGGCGGCGATGGCGTTCATCGACGCCGACGGGCCGTCGCGCAGCACCACGCGCTCGGCGGCGTCCAGCAGTTCGGTGCGGGTGCGCGGTCCGCGCCGGCGCGGCTCGGGGCGGCCCGGCGGCGTCGATGCCGTGGGGGATTCGGCTGCCTCGGTCGCCATCAGGTCCCTTCCTAAAGTCGTGCGGGTGTGCCGCCGGTGCGCCTCGCGGGTATGCGCGGGTATGGTCGCCATCTTGACAGAAGTTACCGCCGGTAACACACTAGCGGCGACCGAGGTTACCCGTCGGTAGGCGCGGGCGCGAGCCCCGCGGCTCCGAACCGTGCCCACGTAAGTGGCGCGGCGCTCAACAGACCCGAAGGACAGTGAACGAGACGATGACCGGGTTCTCCCTGGAACTGACCGAGGACCAGATCGAGCTGCGCGACTGGATCCACGGATTCGCCGCCGACGTCATCCGGCCCGCCGCCGCCGAATGGGACGAGCGGGAGGAGACGCCCTGGCCGATCCTGCAGGAAGCCGCCAAAGCCGGCCTGTACTCCCTGGACTTCTACGCCAACCAGTGGTTCGACGAATCCGGCCTCGGCATCCCGATCGCCATGGAGGAGATGTTCTGGGGCGACGCCGGCATCGGCCTGGCCCTGTCCGGCACGGGCCTGGCCGCGGTGTCGGTGGTGTCCAACGGCACCCCGGAGCAGGTCGGCGAATGGGTCCCGCAGATGTTCGGCACCGCCGACGACGTCAAACTCGGCGCGTTCTGCTCCTCCGAGCCCGACGCCGGCTCCGACGTCGCGGCGATGCGCACCCGCGCCGTCTACGACCAGGCCAAGGACGAATGGGTCCTGAACGGCACCAAGACCTGGGCCACCAACGGCGGCATCGCCAACGTCCACGTCGTGGTCGCCACCGTCGATGCCGACCTGGGCAGCCGCGGCCACGCCTCCTTCATCATCCCGCCGAACACCCCCGGCATGAGCCAGGGTCAGAAGTTCAAGAAGCACGGCATCCGCGCCTCCCACACCGCCGAAGTCGTCCTGGACGACGTCCGCGTCCCCGGCTCGTGCCTGCTCGGCGGCAAGGAGAAACTCGACGCCCGCCTGGCGCGCGCCCGCGAAGGCAAGTCCAGCCGCGGCAACGCCTCCATGGCCACCTTCGAGGCCTCCCGCCCCGCCGTCGGCGCCATGGCCGTCGGCATCTCCCGCGCCGCCTACGAGTACTCCCTGGAGTACGCCAAGACCCGCGTGCAGTTCGGCAAGCCGATCGTGGAGAACCAGGCCGTCGCGTTCAAACTCGCCGACATGAAAACCGGCGTCGACGCCTCCCGCCTGCTGGTGTGGCGCGCCGCCTGGATGGCCCGCAACGGCAAGAGCTTCGACTCCGCCGAAGGCTCCATGTCGAAACTGTTCGCCTCCGAGACCTGCAAGAAGGTCACCGCCGAAGCCATCCAGATCCTCGGCGGCAACGGCTTCACCCGCGAATACCCCGTCGAGCGCATGCACCGCGACTCGGCGATCTACACCATCTTCGAAGGCACCTCCGAAATCCAGCGCCTGGTCATCGCCCGCACCATCTCCGGCGCCGCCATCCGCTAGCCGCCCCCGCCCGACATCACCGAAGCGCCTGACCCGCGCGCGGCGCCGGTGCGGGCAGCACACACCCTCGCGGCGCACCCTGACGCAGCGCATCCCCTACTGCGCCAGCGGCGAGCGCTGAAGAGCCTGCGCCGCGGCCGTCGCCGACGGATCCAGATACACCGAGGTCGTCCCGACATCGGCGTGCCCCAGGATGTCGGCGACGGTCCCCACGTCGGCGCCGGCCTGACGCAGCAACACCGTGGCCGCGGTGTGCCGCAGACCGTGCGGCGTCACCGCCCGCCGCAGCTGCGCGGGCATCTGCTTCACCCGCCGCTCCACCATCCGCTGCACATCGCGAGCGGTCATCCGCCGCCCCCGGATCGTCACCAGCAAGGCGCGCGCCGCATCAGAGCGGTCGGCTTCGGCGTCGCCGGCCGGGGGAGCGGGCCTCTCATGCTGCTGATACTGCTCAAGCATGCTCACCAGCGTCTGCGACAGCGGCACATCCCGGCTGCGCCCGCCTTTGCCGGCCCGGATCCGCAGCACCGGCATCCCGGTCAGCTCGTGCTGCCGCACATCGTCCAGGTTCGCCGCACACACCTCCGCCACCCGCGGCCCGGTCTCGGTCAGCAGCCGCAGGATCACCTCGTCGCGGATCGTCAGACGCTGATCGGCCCGCAACTCACTGCGGGAGGCCGCGACCGCCGGCGTCTCCTGCAGCGCCTGCGCCTGCTCCACCGTCAGGCCCAGGCGCGCGCCGACGGCTCGGGTGGGGACGCGGACGCGGGAGACGTGCGGCATGGGGTCGGCGCGGACGTAGCCCTGTTCGGCGGCCCAGGCGAAAAGGCCGCGCACGGCGGCGGTCCAGCGGGCGCGGGCTTGCAGGCCGCGGCCGGGGGCGGGTTCGCCGCCGGGTCCGGCTTTGCGGGTGCGGGTGTAGCGGCGGTCGGGGGCGTTGGCGATGCGCACCAGGGCGTATTCGACGTCTTCGGCTTCGACGTCGTCCAGGGCTTTGTCCAGGCCCAGCAGGGTGGCGGCTTCGGTGAGGTCCCGCACGTAGGCGTCGCGGGTGGCCGGGGACATCGCCCCGGTGGCCACGCGCAGGTGCAGGGTGTCGCGGTAGCGGTGGACCGCTTCGGCGACGGAGATCGGGGTGAACGGTTTCGGCGCGGCCACTGACCCATCGAAGCAGATGCCGGGGACAGCCGGGGCGGCGGCGGGCTGGAAGTCACCGGGGCGCGGGGAAAGACGTGTGCCGCGCCGACCGGGGGACGGTCGGCGCGGCACGGTGCGGTGGCGCGGGTGAGGCTGGTGACGCGCGGCCGCCGGACTCGGCGCGGTGTGGCGCGCCGAGCCGTGTCGTGTCGTCTTGGGTCGAGTCGTTGCGAGCCGGGAAGGGTCGTGGGCGGCGGCTACTGGATCTGGATCCGCTGCGCGAGGGCGTCGGCGAGCTCGTCCAGCTCGTCGGTGTACACCCCGGCGTACCAGGTCACGTTCAACATGACCAGGCAGTCGTATTCGCGCGGCCGCACCACGTAGACGGCGTTCTTCAGGATCGACAGGTCGGCTTCGCCGTCGGGGTCGGACAGCACCTGGAACTTCAGCCGGACCGCCGGGCCCAGCGGCAGCTCGCCGTAGACGACCTCGGGTTTGTCGGTGGCGCCGGCGGCCGGGGAGGTGAGCCAGTCCACGACGTCGGACAGCTCCGGCAGCTCGGGCATCATCGGCGAGGTGGCGTAGTCGCGTACTTCGATCCGGCCGGCTTCACCGCCCAGGGCGTAGGGCACCCACAGGATCGCCAGGGTCGCTCCGCGCTGCGCGGAGTCGGCGGTGGCCTGCAGCAGCATGTCGGAGAAGCCGTCGATCTCGGCTTGTCCGGCCTGTCCGGCGAGTTGGGCGTGGGCGATGGAGTCGGCCCAGGTCTTCAGGTCGCCGCTTTGCCCGACGGGCAGTGCGATGCCGTCTTTGGGCAGCGGTATGGCGACGCGGCGGCCCTTCACTGTGGCGTTCACCGCACCCACCTCAGCGTCGAGGCGATCGACTCGAACAGGCCGTCGAGGGCTTCGGCGACTTCGAACATCGGGGTGGAGAACGACAGCATCAGGAAGGCGTGGGAGTTGGGCACGGCCAACTGGATGTCCAGGTGGGACACGGGACGGTTGTTTCCCATCTGCCGCCCCGGGTCGGGCAGCTCCTGCCATTTGCGGCGCAGTGCCGGACCGGTCGGCAGCGTGATCATGCCGACGTCGTCGCCGTCGGCGGCGTAGGCCATCGCCAGGTCCTCCAGCGCCGGCGGCGCGGTGTCGCCGCGCGGCGGGATGAACGTGACGACCAGCGAGGCCGGCAGCGGCAGCCCGCCGACGATCATCAGCGACAGGTACAGCTCCAGCCCGCCGTTCTCCAAAGCCTGGGCGGCCTGCTGCCGCAGGCTCTCGCGCAGCTGGGCTTTGATGTGCGGGACGTTGTCCTGGCCTTTGAACTGCTTGTCGGTGATGTGCGCGATCGCGGCGTCCCAGGTCTGGGGGTTCAGGACGATCCGCTCCCAGCTCTCGGGCATGGCGACGCGGTAGTCCCGGGGAGGCGGCGCTTCCGCTCCCTGCTCCAGGGATATCGAAGCGTCCTGGCTCACTGGGTTCTCTTTTCCTCGGGGGGTGGCGCTGACGGAAGACCGGCGGCGACCGCGCGGCGGCGGCGCATCGGAGGGTGCGGTCAGGACCTGGTCAAGGCCCTCGTCAGCGGAGTCGGCAAGGTCATTGGAGTCGGCAGAGTCGGCGGTATAAGCGGATCAGCGGATCGGGGTCGGCGGGATCAGGGTCGGCGGGATCAGCGGCTGCTCACGGGAGTTTGCGGTCGCCGGGGCGCTGCCGCTGATCCTTGGCCGACCTGTCTGGCCTATCTGGCCTGCCCGACCTATCTGATCTGTTCGACTTGTCCGCCTTCGCTGCCTTGTCTGCTTTCTTCTTCTCTTTCTTCGCGGCTTCCATCTGCGCCAGCAGCTCCGGGTCGATGTTCATCCGGCCGCGGCCGGAAGCCGAGACGTCCATCGTGGTCCCGGCAGAGCCGGTGGCGGCGCTGACCCCGGGATGCCGCTGCGCGGCCAGCGCCTTCTCAGGCTCATCGGCACGCGGCTCCCGGCCCAGGACGTCGGTGTGGCACGCCAGCACCGCCTCGACCAGACCGGCGCCGTAGGTGGCGGCGGCCAGCCGGTGCAGGCCGTCCCATTTGAAGCCGGCCTTCTTCAAGGCCCGCTTCTGAAAGAAGGACATGCCCTCCAAGACCCGGAGGACTTCGGCGGGCGGCAGCGCTGGCGTATCCATGACTCGATCCTAAATTGCGGGGGAGAGGCGCCGGCTGCGCGCCGGTGCGCTGTCGGCTCAGTTGCCCGGGTCGGCGCCCACAGCGGAGGCGATGGGACGCAGCGGCTGGGCGTCGTAGTTCTCCATGCCGGAGTTGGTGGCGTTCCAGTCGCCGGCGTGCAGCCAGCCCACGCCCGCGTGGTCGCCGCCGACACCGGGCACCCAGCTGGGGATCTGGTCGCTCTTGAACAGGTTGACGTTCATGAACCCCGGCTCCCAGGACTTCATGTTCTCCGGGATCTGCAGGTTCGCCAGCCCCAGACCCAGCGGGAAGGTGCTGTTGGACCAGCCGGCGAGGTGGAACTTCCAGCCGGCTTCCTTGGCGAAGTTCGGCCCGAAGCTGGTCAGGCTCGGCGCCTCGAACTTCAGGTTCCCGGCCTTCAGGTCCCCGACCTTGCCCAGGACGTCCTTGAACGGCCCGGTGGTCAGACCCTTGCCGAACTCCGAGCGCGCGACCTTGAACACGCTGTTGCCGTTCTTCAGCGCCAGCACGTCCTTGGCGGACATGTCCGAGAGCTCCAGCGCCTCGCTGATGCCCTTGCCGCCGGCGCGCGCGGCGTTGAACGCCTCAGCACCCTTGGACAGCTTCGCCGCGGTGCCCAGCATCCGGCCGGCGCCGCAGGACAGCAGGCCGACGACGTCGATGGCGACGTCGAACCAGTTGCCTTTGCCGTCCAGGGCGGAGATGGTGTCGCTGATCAACGCCACGGCACCGGCGATCAGGGCGATCGCGCCCAGCACCTCGCCGAGGATCGGCACCCAGGCCAGCGCCAGCGCCAGGATCCCGCACACGCCGGCGATCGCGCCGGCGATGTGGCCGATGTCGGCGACCAGGTCCTTCCAGTCCACGTCCCACCAGTGGTGGGTGGGGTTCTTCAGGCCGTCGCCGTTGATGAAGTCGTTGATGGCGCCGGCGACGGCTTTGCCTTCCCTGTCGCGGATGTCGATGGCGTGCTGGATGTCGGCGCCGGCCTTGTTCACCACGGCGTCGGCGGCGGCCTTGTCGTTGTGCGCCTTCTGCTCCGCGGGCGTCAGGCCGTTGGCACCGGGGGTGTTGGTGGGGTCCGGGTGCGTGTTCGGCGTCGCCGGGGCGCCGGCGACCGGCTTGGGCAGCGCGTTGCCCTGCGCGGTGCTGAGCTGGCGCGCCGCGGACTGGGAGTCGGCGTCGGCGGCACGGCCGCGGTTCAGCGCGTCCTGAGCCTTCACCTGCGCCAGCTCCAGGGTGGAGGCCCATTCGGTGCCGGAGCGCCAGGAGACCTCGTCGTGCGGTCCCGACGGGCGCACGGTGCTGCCCAGGGCTTCGGCGGCCTCGTTGTACCGGCCGAAGGCCTTCTGCAGCAGGTCCGCGGTATCGCCGACCTTCTTGGCGAAGGCGCGGCCGGAGTCGGCGTCCCAGCCCTGGCCGTCGACCAGGTTGCGCAGGTTCGCAGCCTGCTTGTTGATGGCGTCGGCGGTGTCGCGGAAGCGCTTGCCGAGCGCGGCCACCTGGTAGGGGTCTCCGGGGATCAGGTCGCCCTGGGTGACGGAGGCGGTCTGCCAGTCGAAGCTGGTCCAGTCGCGCGACATTACTTCTTCGCCCCCTGAGTCTGCTGGAAGGCGTTGATCAGGGACTTGGCCAGGTCGGCGTCCAGGCCGTCCCAGTGCTCGGCGGACTGCGTGGCCGTGGTGGACAGCGTGTCCAGGTTCTGGGTCAGCGAGTCCCGCTTCTTCGACCAGTCCGAGGCGAAGTTGTTCAGAGCACCGGCGACGTCCCCGGAGCCCATCTCGCCGGCGGCCGCGCCGGTGATGTCCGTGGAGTGGCTGAACTCATCGCGCAGCCGGCCCAGTTGGGTCCCTATGTCGCGAAGCGTCCCGGTGTTGATTGCTATGTGATTGGCCATGGTTGTGGCGCGTCCCTCCCGTGAAAAGCCCGTCAACCGCGGCACGAGCGTAGCCAACCTGGATGCGGCGCGTCACGTCTTCGGCCGATATTGGGAAGCCCTGTGAGGTTTAGGGGCTGATCTGAGGCCTTTGACGTGACCGTTCGCGACTGCGGGTCGGGGGGACCGGTCCCCATGGGGGATGGGCAACTTTACATAATGTACATTATCGGGCAATCGCAGGAGGGGGTCGGGAGGGGTTTTGCGAGGTGTGTTGCGGGGTGTTGAGGTACTGGTGTGCGAGTGTTCGACGATGGTTCAGGTTCGCTGGGCACGATCTTGTGTGCGGCTGATGGCTGGCGGCTCAGTGCGCAACGGATCTACGGATCTTAGGAGCGCGTCTTCGGCTGCTGTGAGAGCAGATCTGACGTTCAGCGCCACCGAGCCGCGTGGCGCATCTGAAGCACAATGCTCCTCAACCCGCCGCAAGCCCTCTCCGCCACTCCATAGCCATGTCGTGTAATGCTGATTACGCGTCCTGATGTACCCGTTTCGGCGACTACCGCTTGTACATCAAAGAAACGCCGTCGCCGACCGGCAGCATCACGACGTCGACGCGTTCGTCGCGCACGACCTTGTCGTTGAACTCCTTCAGCAGCCGGGTGGACTCCTCCTCCGGCTCGTCCTGCACGACGCGTCCGCTCCACAGCACGTTGTCCACCGCGATCACTCCCCCGGCGCGCATGCGCGGCACGAGTTCGCTGTAGTACGTCCAGTACGAGGGTTTGTCGGCGTCGATGAACGCGAAGTCGATGTACTCCTGCTCCGGCAGCGCCGCCAGGGTTTCGGCGGCCGGCGCCAGCCGCAGCTCGATCCGGTCGGCCAGGCCCGCCTGCTGCCACGCCGCGCGCCCGATGCTCGTCCATTCCTCGCTGACGTCGCAGCACAGCAGCTTGCCGCCGGGGGCGAGTCCGCGTGCGATGGCGATGGCGGAGAAACCGGTGAACGTCCCCACTTCGACCGCGTGCTTGGCGTTGGTGAGCCGCACCAGCAAGGTGAGCAGCTGCGCCTGCTCGGCGCCGATTTGCATCCCGGACGGCGAGCCCAGCTCGGTGGTGCGGGCGATCAGAGCTCTTTGCACCTCATCCAGGGCGGTGGTGTGGTCCACGACGTAGTCCTGGAGCGCGCCGTCCAGGTTGATCGAGCCTCGGGTCATGCTGGTGACGATACGCGCAAGGCCGCCGCCCCGCCGCGCCGTGAGCAGCCACCCGTGCTCGATCACGTTGCGGCTCCGGCGCTGACCAGTGGCGCCGGTACGGCCTGGGCAGCCTTGGGGTGTTCGCGTACTGCGGGCAGCAGCAGCACTGCCAGGTTCGCTCCCCCGACCAGTACCGCCGCGACCGCCAGCGGCAGCGCTGTGCCGACGGCTGTGGCGATCGGGGCGGCGAGCGCCAGTCCGGCGGGGCGGGCGGCGAAGGAGATGAGGCTGTCGAAGGAGCCGACGCGGCCCAGGGCATGCCGAGGAATGCGCTGCTGGACGGTGGTCTCCCACAGCGGATCCAGGATGCCCAGGCCGAACATGCCGGCGGTGTAGGCGGCCAGCAGCAGCGGCAGGGGTGCGGTGGCGGCGAGCGCCGCCAGCGGCAGCGCGTAGGCGGAGGCGCCGAGGGCCACGGCTATCAGGGGGCGTTGGAGGTGCAGGCGCCCTGCCGTCCAGACGCCGGCGAGCATGCCGGCGGTGCCCGATTGCAGGGTGATGACCCAGGCGGTGCCGCCGCCGAGGTGGTTGACGGCGATGACCGGGCCGAGGGTGAGCAGGAGGCCGGCGGTCATGTTCCAGATGCCGTGGCCCAGGACGTTGGCGATGAACCAGGAGTGGCGGCGGGTTTCGGTCCATCCGGCGCGCAGCTCCTGCAGGAACGGCGCGCGCCGCACGGTGTCGCGGCTGTCGGTGGCGTTGTTGCCATCGGCGTAGGTGTCGGCGTCGGCATTGTCGGTGGCCAGTGCTGTGGCCGTGGCCGTGGCCGTGACCGTGGCGCTGTGGCGTGCCGGTGTGGGCAGCCCGCCGAGGGTCAGTGCCGATCCGGTGAACAGCGCCGCGGTCAGCAGCGATGACCAGCCGGCTCCGATGCCGAGCATGAGGCTTCCGGCGACGCCGGGTCCGGCGAACTGCGCCAGTTGCTGCCACACCGACAGCCGTGCGTTGAGTCGCTGCCGCTGCGGTCCGCAGACCGTGGCCGATACCAGGGTCCGTACTGCCGGTGTGCCGAAGGCGACGGCGCCTCCGGTCAGTGCCGCCAGCGCCGACAGCGCCGCGACGTTCACGCCGCCGGCCAGCAGGGTGGCGCCGATGCCGGCTTGGGCGGCGGCGCGGGTGAGGTCGGCGGCGAGGATGACGCGGCGCGCCGGGAACCGGTCGGCGAACACCCCCGCCACGGGCAACAGCAGCAGCATGGGGACGAATTCGCAGGCCAGGATCACGCCGAGGGCTCCGGCGGCGCTGCCGGCGTGCACGACGGCCAGGGTCAGCGTGGTGGGGATCAGGGAGGTGGCCAGTGCGGCGGCGGTGCGGCCGAGCATGAGTCTGCGCACACCGACCGCGCCCGGCGCGCCGACTGCATCCGACTCCGGGGAGGGGGCTGTCATACCCGCCACAGTATTTCGCCACCGAATCATTCGTCAACGAAATACTTCTCGCTCGAACCTTCGCTGGCGAAACATCGCCGTGCCGCTCCATACTGACCCCATGGAGGACTCTGTCGACCGTCACCTGGCCCGCTGGCGCGGCAAAGCGCCGTACGACGAGACGGTCGAGGCGGTCATCACCCGGATGCAGAACCTCACCAAGCACGTCGCGCACGGCAAACGCCGCATGGTCGAGCAGATCGGTCTGCAGGACTTCGAGTTCCAGACGCTGCACCGCCTCGCCGCCCGCGACGACCGCCGCGCCACCCCCGGGGAGCTGGCCGCCGAGCTGCTGCTCTCCCCCGCCGGCGTCACCGGCCGCCTGGACGCCCTGGAGCAGGCCGGGCTGGTCCGCCGGATCCGCGGCACCGCCGACCGCCGCCGCGTCGATGTCGAGCTCACCGACGCCGGCCACGCCAAGTGGCTGGCGGGCATGCGCTTCCAGGACGAGGTGGAGCGGCAGATCGTCGGCGCCCTGGACGAGCGGGAGCGGGCCCGCGTCAACGCCCTGCTGAAGAAGATGTTGCTGCGCGCCGAGGAACTCGCCGCCACCGACACCCACCCCGCGGCCGGCGCCGACCGCCGCGGCTGACACCCACCCCGCGGCCGACAGTCCGCACCGGGCTGGCTGAACACCGGCGAATCCGCAGCACCGCGCGCGCCGCACGTCAGCGCCGCGGGACTTTCGTGCAAACCCATCCGTTCGGGCAGGCGCGCGCCACTGCCGCGCGTGATCCGCCACCTGGTCGCGCACTGGTGGGCCGGCTTTGGTTCGCCTTAGTTCAAAAGGGAGCCCTTTCGGACCCCGGCACGGGCAATGACTAGGAGGACCCGGCCATGACGATCACTCCGGACCGCACCGCCGAGCAAGCGCCCGAGGATCCCGCCGCCACGGACTCGCCGCTGTCCCTGAGTACTGATGCGGCCCGCAATCTGGCCACCACCACCAAGACGCAGCCGCAGATGCGCGGCATCACCTCCCGCTGGCTGCTGCGGCGCCTGCCGTGGGAGGAGGTCTCCGGCGGCACGTACCGGGTGAACCGGCGGCTGAGCCTGGCGGTGGGCCGGGGGCGGGTGGCGGTGGTGCAAAGCGGCGCCGACGACATCCGGATCGTGCCGGAGACGCTGCGGGAGATCCCGGTGATGCGCGGGTTCGCCGACGACGCGGTGCTGGCCGAGCTGGCCGGGTTGTTCACGCCGCGGGACTTCGCCCCCGGCGAGGTCATCGCCGAGGCCGGGCATCCGGTCGACGAGGTGTTCATCCTGGCGCACGGCCGGGTGGAGCGCAGCACCATCGGCGCCTATGGCGAGCCGACGCTGCTGGGCGTCCTCACCGACGGCGCGCACCTGGGAGATGAGGTGCTGCTGCAGGCCGATCCGCTGTGGAGCGCCACGGTGAAGGCCACCACCGCCGGCACGCTGCTGGCGATGCCGATGGCTGACTTCGCCCGCATCCGCGAGGGCAACGCCGACCTGCGGGAGCACATCGACGCCTTCGTGGCCCGCACCGACCGTGCGGTGAACTCCAAAGGCGAAGCGGTCGTGGACGTCACCTCCGGACACGAAGGAGAGGTCGAACTCGCCGGCACCTACGTGGACTACGAGCTGTCCCCGCGCGAGTATCAGCTGTCGTTGACGCAGACGATCCTGCGGGTCCACTCCCGCGTCGCCGACCTCTACAACGACCCGATGGACCAGGTCAAAGAGCAGCTGCGGCTGACGATCGAGGAGATCCGGGAGCGGCAGGAGTGGGAGCTGCTGAACAACCGGGAGTTCGGGCTGCTGCACAACACCGACTACGACCAGCGGATCAGCACCTGGTCCGGGCCGCCGACCCCGGATGACATGGACGACCTGTTGGCGATGCGCCGCAGTACCACCATGTTCCTGGCACACCCCAAGGCGATCGCGGCGTTCGGCCGCGAGTGCAGCAAACGCGGCCTGTACCCGGACCCGGTGCTCATCGACGGACACGCGGTCCCGGCGTGGCGCGGCGTCCCGATCTACCCCTGCGGCAAGATCGGCGTCGCCGACGGCCACACCTCCTCCATCGTGGCGATGCGCCTGGGCCGGGAACAGCAGGGCGTGGTCGGGCTGCGGCAGACCGGCATCCCGGATGAGTACGAACCGGGCCTGAACGTCCGGTTCATGGGGATCACCGACAAGGCGATCATCAAATACCTGGTCACCGCGTACTACTCGACCGCGGTCCTGGTGCCCGACGCCATCGGGATCCTGGAGAACGTCGACGTCGCGGCACCGCGCGGCTGAGGAACACCGGAAGGCCAAGCGGAAGCTGAAGCGGAAGGGGACGGGGACTGATGGGCACGATCGCTGCGGTGCCGCACACCGGACTGGGCATGGCGGCCTCACGGCTGTCGCAGACCGGACGGCCGGCACGCGTGACCGAGGCGCTGTACTGCCCGCCGGCAGTACGCGACGACCCAGGCCTGGCCGAGACGGTGCAGCAGCGCCTCGACGCCTGGGCCGCCGGCGTCGGGCTGGCACCGGGCCCGGCTGCCGGACTCGGACGGCTGGCGGTGCTGGCGCATCCGGACACCGACGATGCGGGCCGCCTGGAGGTGGCGGCGCGGCTGCTGGCGGTCGGACGGGTGCTGGCCGCTGGGGCGATGGGAGCTTCGGAGGCGGATCTGCTGCGGCGCGCGCCGGAGCGCTCCGGGGCGCCGCAGGACTCCCCCGCTGCTGCTGCTTCGGCTGCTGCTGCGTCGCCGGCCGGTGCTGTCGGCGAGGCGCTCGCGCAGATCTACGACGGCTGCGACGTCCCCGATGACGCCCTGCCTTCCCACCTGGACCTGGCCGATCCGGCGCGCGCCGGTCTCGCCGGTGTCGCCGCCCCGGCGCTGCTGTCGGCGATGGCCGGGCTCGGCGGATTGCCGGCTTCGCCGTATCAGGTCGCGCGGGTGCGGGCCGAATGCGAGGCGTTGTCTGCGGCGGCGCCTACGGCTACCGTCTCCGGTCCGCGTCCGCCGTGGGAGTACCTGTCGCTGGGGCACGTCAACGCCTACAGCCCGGCGTTGGCGGCGCTGGACGCGGTCGACGGGTACGAGTTGTCGCCGTCGTCCTCAGGCGATCCGGAGCTGCGGCGCGCGCAGCGGCTGGCGGCGTTGGCGGCGGCGTTGCTGCACGACATCGCCTCGCCGGCACCGTCGGGTCTGACTGCGGCGATCGCGCGCGCCGAGGGTCTTACCGCAGGCGCTGCGGGGCGGCGTGCCGCGCAGGTCCACGACGAGGCGATGCGGGCGTTCCAGCATCACGCCACACAGCTGGCCGGCTCGGCCGATCCTTCCACTCGCCGATATCTGGCGGGCCTGTGGACGTGGCTCGGCGGACACCGCACCTGGCACGCGGTCTGCGAACACGCCGTCGCCGAGCACCCCGCGCCCTGACACGAGCTTTCTTCTCCGCTGTATCCGCTTGATCCGCACTATCGGCACTATCGGCTTGACCTGCTTGACCCGCTGTATCCGTCCCTGTTCCTACGACGCAGCCTTGCCTCGCAGTACCTCTACGAAGGGTGGTTTCGCCATGGGTTCGCAGTCTGCTGTCACCAGCCGCTACCAGGAGTCTGTCGCCGACTACTGGGACCGGGAGAAAAACCCGGTGAACATCCGCTTAGGCGAGGTGGACGGTATCTACCACCACCACTACGGCATCGGCGACGTCGACTGGTCGGTGCTGCAGGCGCCGGCCGACGACCGGGAGGCGCGCGTCATCGCCGAGATGCACCGGTTGGAGACGGCGCAGGCCGAGTTCCTGCTGGACCAGCTCGGTCCGGTCACCGCCGAGCAGCGGCTGCTGGACGCCGGGTCCGGCCGCGGCGGCACGTCGCTGATGGCCTCGCTGCGGTTCGGCTGCCGCGTCGACGGGCTGTCGATCTCCGGCAAGCAGGTCGACTTCGCCAACAACCGCGCCGAGCAGATGGGCCTGTCGGGGAAGGTGAACTACCACCTGCGCAACATGCTGGACAACGGCTTCGCCGACGGCACGTTCCAGGCGATCTGGAACAACGAGTCGACGATGTACGTGGACTTGCACTCGCTGTTCGCCGAGCACGCGCGCTCCCTGGCGCCGGGCGGGCGGTACGTCACTATCACCGGCTGCTTCAACGACGCCTACGGGGCGCTGCCGTCGCGGTCGGTGAGCCAGATCAACGCGCACTACATCTGCGACATCCATCCGCGCTCGGAGTACTTCGCGGCGATGGTCGAAAACGGCCTGGTCCCGATCAGCGTGGTGGACCTGACGGCGGCGACGATCCCGTACTGGGAGCTGCGGGAGCAGTCGAACGTGACGACCGGGATCGAGGAGGCGTTCCTGACCGCGTACAAGGAGGGCAGCTTCCACTACCTGATGATCGCCGCCGACAAGGTCTGAGGGCCCGCGACGTCCCGGATCTGTGAGGACTTCACCGAAAGTAATGCGGGGAGAGACGCCATGACCCTGATCGCCGACACCGGGCGCAGCGCTGCGGCGGTGCTGCCGGGTTTGGCCGCGCTGACCGGGCCGCCGCCGGCGCGGCCGCCGTGGGAGGCTGCCGCACCGGAGGCGCGTTCGGAGCACTGGCACAGCTCCGATGTCGATCCGGGTCCGGAGAGCCCGGCGCGTCCGCCGCAGCATCCTGAGCGGCTGGCGCCGGCACCGATCGAGCTGCGCGCGTGGGGCGACGGGTCGCATTCCCCGCTGTACTGTCCGGCGCCGTCCCGCCTCGACGAGGCCCTGGCCGCCGACGTGAACGCACGTCTGGTGGCCTGGGCCGAGCGGATCGGGCTGCACGCCGGGCACCTGGAGGAGTTCGCCAAGACCGGCTTCGGCCGGCTGATCACCCTGGCGCACCCCGAATGCGACGACCCGGACCTGCTGCTGGTCTCCGCACAGATGAACGCCGCCTGGTGGGCGAGCGATGACTACTACGCCGACGAAACCGACCTGGGCGCCGTCGCCGAAGCACTACCGGAGCGCCTGGCACTGGTCTCCTCAGCACTGGACCCCCCACCCCCGGTCGGGGAGTTCACACCGCCACTACAGGACGCCGTCGTCTCCGACCCGGTACTGGTATCCCTGCGCTCGGCACTGGCACACGTCACCCGCCACGCCTCAGCAGCACAAGTGATGCGCGTACGGCACACCACACACCAGATGTACGTGTCCTGGAACGCCTACAACGCCTGGCGCCACGCCGGCATCACCCCCCAGGCCTGGCGCTACCTAGCAGCACGCCAACACGACTCCTTCTACACCTCCATGATCCTCATCGACGTCGTCGGCGGCTACGAACTCCCCCCAGAACTGTTCGCCGAACCCCTGTTCCACCGCGCCCTGACCCAAGCCGGCACAGCAGCAGTCCTCGTAAACGACCTGGCATCAGCAGCCCGCGAAGCCGGCGAGGACCCAGACTGCAACCTGGTCCTCCTCCTAGCCGCCGAACGCGACTGCTCCATCGCCGAAGCCACCGAGCAGGTGGTCGCCCTGCACAACGACGTGGTGCGCGGCTTCGAGCACAGCCGCGCTGCGCTCGCGGCCGTGCCCTCGCCGGAGCTGCAGCGGTTCGTCCTCGGCGCACGCGCATGGATGGGAGGGTGCTTGGAGTGGCACGACAACTCCTCCCGGTACAAGTAGCGCCTACCTAGCTGCCGGTAGGGACTCACCAGACTCACCGGGGGTGGTCGGGCGGCGCGCGCCGCCCGACCACCCATCGCACTCGCCCTTACGCTCGGGTTGTGACCGACGAGCGCCTCTTCCCCATACGCCCGGCCAGCGCCGAGGATTACGCAGGGCTCGCCGCACTGGAGCTGGCAGCCGACGCGGTGTTCGAACAGTTCGGCATCTGGCCGCTGCCACAGACGCAGCCGCTCCCGCTGCCGCACACGCCGGATTTCACCGACGCCGCCGCAGTATTGGTGGCGGGCCGCCCACCGGTGGGATTCGCACGCCTGGACCTGGTCGGCGCCGTCCCGCACATAGAGCAGCTATCGGTGCATCCTGCGTTCGTCCGCCGCGGCTTAGGAACGGCACTGGTACAAGCGTGCTGCGACTGGGCCGTGTCGAACCACCACAGCGCACTGACCCTGACGACGTTCGCCGACGTACCGTTCAACGCCCCGTTCTATGCCCGCCTCGGATTCACCGTCATCGACCCCGCCGCACTGCCCGAGCCCTTGGCAGCACTGCGCCGCCACGAGGCCGAGATCGGGTTGGACGCGCTCGGACCCCGGGTGGCTATGCGGTGTGCTCTTCCGGCCAGCGGTCCTCGACATACAGCCTGATCAGCGCGGCGTGTGACAGGGCGCTGCTGGTGTCGGTGACGTCGCCGTTGACGGTGTAGTCCAGCAGCACGATGTCGCCGTCTGCGGCGCGCAGCTCGGCGATGAGGTCGGTGACGTTGTGCTCCAGTACCCAGCGGTAGGCGGGTAGGAAGATGCGGCGGCGGGCCTGCTCGTACGGCAGCAGGTCCTGTCCGTTCAGGCCTGCGCGGTGGCCGAGGACGGGCCCGTGCTTGCGGACGGTGCGCTTCAGGCCGGTCATGGACGCCACGTCGAGCTTGCGCGGGTCGACGTCGCTGCCGGGGAACACCTTCAGTGCCTGCCAGATGCCCTCGACCGACTGGGACACGGCGCCGTCGGACAGCGGCACCGGGATGCCGCTGTGGGGGAAGAACGGGCTCATGCGTACCCAGGGCTGCGGGCCTTTGGACGTGACGTCGATGATGCGCGCGCCGCTGAACTCCGCGCTCAGCGACGCGGCGGAGCGTCGGCGGCTGGCGATGTGGATCGTCATGCGCCTCAGCCTCGCCGAGAGCACCGACAGTCCCGCCCGAGCCACATAGGCGCCGCACCGCCCAGCACCGACGCGGCATGCTGACCGGTCAGCTGGACGGCGAAGCCCACCAGTCCACGGGCCACCACCCCTAAACCTCCGCCGCCGGCCCCGGCACATACGGCTTGCGCCGCACCACCAGCAGCGCCACGTCGTCGTCCAGGCGCGCGCCGGCGTGTGCTGCCAGGCCGGTGAGGATCTGGCGGGTCAGCTCCGCTGGGCTGGTTGCGGGGCGGCCGGTGAGGAAGGCGGGGAGGTCGAAGAAGCGGCCGGTGTGGTCGCGGGCTTCGGTGGTGCCGTCGGTGTAGAGCAGGAGGGTGTCGCCGGGGGCGAAGCGGGCTGAGGCCGGTGCTGAGGCGCTGCCGGATGGGGTGGCCAGGTCGAACAGGCCCAGGGGTGGGCCGGGTTCGGCTGGCGCTAGGGCGGCGACGTGGCCGTCGCGCATCAGCAGGGGTGGGGGGTGGCCGCAGTTGACGACTTCCACGGTGGGGCGTTCGGGGTGGACGGAGAGCAGGACGGCGGTGACGAACTCCTCGGTGCCGGCTGGGCGGCGGGCCAGCATCGCGTGCATGCGGTCGGCGACGCGGGACAGGTCGGCCTCGGTGTATGCCGCCTCCCGGAACACGCCGAGGACGTCGGCGGCTGCCTCGACCGCCGGCAGGCCCTTGCCGCGTACGTCGCCGATGAGCAGCCGGTCGCCGAAGCGCGTCGACAGCGCCTCGTACAGGTCGCCGCCGATGCGGGCCTCGGCGGCTGCGGCGCGGTAGGCCACCGCGGTGCGGACCTGCGTCAGCTCCGGCGGCACCTCCCGCAGCACCACGTGCTGCGCGGTCTCCGCGACGCTGCGCACGTTCGCCAGCATCCGCGACTGCCGCCCCACCAGGCCCAGGCTGACGGCGCTGACGACCGTCACCACCAGGATCGCGCCGCACGCGGCGACCTCCACCTCGCCGGCGACGTGCAGCGAATAGGTGTACAGCACCGCCGAGACGCCGATGGCGGTGATGGAGGTGCAGATCGTCTGGAACACCGAACGGGTCAGCAGTGCCGACAGTGCCGGGGCGACCGACAGGGTCGAGGAGAAGGTGACTTCCTTCGGCGTGGCCAGGTCCGCGCCGACGATGACCGCGATGAACAGGTACGGCACCAGCCGCTGCGTCCACGTCGAATGCGCCGGCGTCACCGTCACCGGCGTGCCGCCGGCCTCCGGGTCGCCGGGCACCACGGCCGCGGACACCGCGATGTCGCGCCGGGGGTCCGGGCGGCGGAGCCAAACCATCGTCTCGTGTCCAAAAGGGGGGTCGGCGGCACTGCGCGCCAGGCGCGGTGCCTCAGTCGGATCGGATCGGCTCGGCTCGGATCGGTGCGATCAGCGGATCACGGCCCGGGCCGCCGCGGCGCGCGCAGCTGCGCCGAACGCGCGACCCGCCGCGGCAGGCACCGCCGCGGGAAGCCCCGGCGGCTGGCCGTCAGCGCTGTCGTCACCACCGTCACCACAGGGCGCTACACATCGAGATCCACCACCACCGGCGCGTGGTCCGAGGCGCCCTTGCCCTTGCGCTCCTCCCGGTCCACATACGCGTCGCGCACCGCCCCGGCGAACGCCGCATTGCCGAACACCAGATCGATCCGCATGCCGTTGTTCTTCGGGAACGCCAACTGCCGATAATCCCAATACGTATACGGCTTGTCGTACTTCAATGCCCGAGGCAGCACCTCCACCAGGCCCTGCGCCTCAAGATCGGCCAACTTCGCCCGCTCAGCCGGCGTCACATGCGTGGACTCGGCAAACAACGACATGTCCCACACATCGGCATCGGTCGGAGCGATGTTGAAATCCCCCAACACCGCATACGGCAACTCCCCCCGCGCCGGCTCAGCCACCGACGCCGTCAACGAATCCAACCAGCGCAGCTTGTAATCAAAATGCGGATGCCCCAACTCCCGGCCATTGGGCACATACACACACGTCACCCGCACACCACCACAGGTGGCAGTCAAAGCCCGCGGTTCGGCGACCCCGTCGAAATCCGGCAGATCCGGCCAACCCCGCCACACATCAGCAATCGGCAGCCGCGACAGAATCGCCACACCGTTCCACCGGCCCGTCCCCCACGTCGCCGCCTGATACCCCACATCAGCCAACTGCCCGGCCGGGAAAGCCTCATCGGTGGTCTTCAACTCCTGAAGACACACCACATCCGGCTTCGCCGAGTCCAACCAGCCCACCAGCCGCTCGACCCGCGCCGTCACCGAATTCACATTCCACGTCGCCACCCGCACCACCATGCCGGACAGCTTATGGGTCACAGCCCGAACTTCGCGCCGCGGACCGCCGCCACCGCCTGCTCCGGACCCTCCATCTCCACCACCGAATGCCCCTGCCGCCCCGACATGAACATCACCAACTCCCCCGGATCAGCAGTCACCGTCACCACCGGCGCCCCCTTATGCGCCACCGCCGTCTGCCCATCCGGGCGCCGCAACACCAAACCCGCCGGCGCGCGCCGCCCCACCAGCTTCGCCATCCCCGAAGCCCGCTTCCACAACACCTCAGCCAACTCCGGATCCAGCACCCGCGGCTCCCACCCCGGCTTGGCCCGCCGCACATCCTCACAATGCACGAAGAACTCCACAACATTCGCCGCCTCATCCACCGCCGCCACCCCCAACAGCGACCGCTTCGACGGCCCGGCGGCCACCATCTCCACCAACTCCGGCCACGGACGCGCCGCGAACTCCGCCTGCACCCGCGCCAGCCGCGGCGCCAACGCCTTCATCATGATCCCGCCGGCGGCATCCAGCCGCCGCTCCCGCACCACCACATGCGCCGCCAAATCCCGCGTCGTCCACCCCTGGCACAACGTCGGGGCATCCGGACCGGCATCGGTCAACACTTGGGCGAGGTGAGCGCGCTCAGCGCGTGCATGGGTTCCCATAAGCCCAGGGTAGGGGCGCGCCCACCCGGCTGTCTGGTACACCCCGCGGCGGTCCGCTACACCGCTGTCTGGTTCGTCACAGCACCACGGCGCGCGCCACCTCACACCCGGCGATTCGGCCAAGGGTGTGGCTCGATCGACCACAAGGTGGCGCGGCTGTAGCGCTCCGGCGCTTGTTACGATGCAAGATAGTTGTATGGGTACTAATACCACCGTCGCCGCCGTATTCAGGCCCCTGCTCACCGCCGCGCTCGGCACCGCGCCGCCGCCGGTCCGGTTCGAATTCTGGGACGGCAGCTCACTGGCGCCCCGAACCGGCCGCACCGTCGGAGCCGTGGTCGTGCGCTCCAAGGACGCACTGGCCCACATGGTGTGGGCACCCGGAGAGCTGGGACTGGTCCGGGCGTTCGTAGCCGGGGACCTGGACTTCAGCGGCGACATCTTCACCGTGTTGCGCACCCTGCAACAGGGCGCGCCGAACGACGCCAGCCTCGGCGCCCAAGCGGCGCTCAAAGCACTCGGCGCCGCCGCGAAAATGGGCGCCCTGCGCGGACGACCCGCCCCGCCGGAGCAGGAAGCACACCCCAAGGGACGGCTGCACAGCAAACGCCGCGATTCGCAGGCCATCAGCCACCACTACGACGTCGGCAACGAGTTCTACGAGCTGGTCCTCGGCGAATCGATGACCTACTCCTGCGCCCGCTTCGTCTCCCCCGAAGACGACGGAAGCCAAGGACCGGCCGCCACCATGGCCCTCGCCGACGCCCAAGCCGCCAAACACGACCTGATCTGCCGCAAACTCGGCCTGGACCGCGGCCCGGGCATGCGGCTGCTGGACGTCGGCTGCGGCTGGGGCTCCATGGCGATCCACGCCGCCACCCACTACGGGGCGCGCGTCGTCGGCATCACCATCAGCGCGGCGCAGGCCGAACTGGCACGCGAGCGCGTCGCCGCCGCCGGCGTCAGCGACCAGGTGGAGATCCGGCTGCAGGACTACCGGGACCTCAGCGGGGAACGGTTCGACGCCATCTCCTCAGTCGGCATGTTCGAACACGTCGGTACCGAGCGGACCGCGGAGTACTTCGACACGCTGTTCGCGCTGTTGGGCCCGGGCGGCCGGCTGCTGAACCACGCCATCTCCAGCCCCGGCGGGTCGAAGATCAGCAGCCGCAGCTTCATCGGCCGGTACGTCTTCCCCGACGGGGAACTGCTGGACGCCGGCGTCACCGCGGCCGCGATGCAGCAGGCCGGGTTCGAACTGCGGGACGTGGAGGCGCTGCGCGAGCACTACGCGCTGACGCTGCGCGCGTGGGTGGAGAACCTGCAGAAGAACTGGGACCGCGCGGTGGAGCTGGTGGGCGTGGGGCGGGCCCGGGTGTGGCTGCTGTACATGGCCGGCTCCGCCCTCGGCTTCGAGGACGGCGGCATCGGCATCCACCAGCTGCTCGGAGTGGTACCGGAAGAATCCGGTGCCGCACGGATGCCGGCCTCGCGCCGCAGCTGGATGTGAGAGACCGGCTCCGGTGTCCGGCCGGGCGCGCGCTGGTCGCGCTGGTCGGATACCGGAGCCGAGTGACTTTTTGCTTGATGCCGGATGCCGGATGGCCGGATGCTGGCGGCTGGCGGCAGTCTGGCCGGTCCTAGTTGCCGTCCGGCCGCACGTACCAGTACTCGATGCCGGGCTGAGGAATGGTCTTGGTCGGGCGGTGCACGATCGCCTGCTGGTCCTGCCGCGTCGAGGTGACCACGGCCCGAGTGCACGTCGGTCACGGCGTAGCCGTTGTTGGTGAGCGTCTGCTGCCCGGAGGCGGCGATCACCGGCACCCGACCGGAGGCGGCGATGTCCGCGCTGACCTTCGCCAGGCTGTTCTCGTCGGCGTTGATCAGCATCGCCACCGGCGTGTGGCACTGGATCCGTATCGTGGCCATCCACATCCCGTCCAGCAGCACCACGGTGTCCCGGTCCGGCGTCAGCGTCCGGCACACCGCGTTCGACGCCGCCACCTCGCCCAACTCGGTCCGGTCGGTCGCGACCGGGGCGCTCGCCGCAGCCGCCGGTACCACGAACGCCGCCGAGATCACCAGCGCCGCGACGGTGGCCGTGGCGACCGGCGTCAGCAGCGAGCGGCGCTCGGTGTTCTTCTGCCGACCGTGCATCCAGCCGGCCACCGCCCGCGTCGCGGCCGCGGCCGTCCACACCGCCAGCAGCACCATGCCCGGCAGGATCACAACCACCAGGCGCCGGTCGGCATAAGGGTGGTCGGGGGTGATGGAGGGCCGCCACAGCTGAATGGCCGCCGACACCATGTACACCGGCAGCGCCGGCAGCCAGCGCAGCTCATCTCCGCGCAGCACCCGCCAGGTCAGCGCGACCGCGCCGACCAGAGCCGCGGCCAGCAGCGGCCAGCCCACATACCAGGACACCCAGCGCAGGCTCTGCTCGGCGTAGGTACGTGTCCCATCCGGTGACAGACCCGCCAGCTGCTGCAGCGACTCCAGATACTGCGACGACGGGGAGTTCGACCGCGCCGTCGACACATACGGCCGCACCACCAGCGCCAGCCCCAGCACGCCGGCCACGCCCGCGGCGGCGGCCGGCACCAGGCGCCACAGCCGCTGCGGCATACCCCAGCGCCGAACGACCGCGGCCACGGCGAACGACACGATGGAGGACACGATGAACGCTTCGGTGGCCAACTTCGCCGAATCCTTGTTCCCCAGCACATACGGCCAGGTCAAAAGGCGCGCGTCGAGGGCTCCGAGACCGAGGCCGAACATGGCGCCGAGCAGCCAGGCGCCCACGCCGGGGCGGCGCCGCGCCCACATCCACGCCGGTACCGGCATCAGCAGCGCCAGGTCCAGGACCAGGTCGAGCCGGACCAGTTCGCCGACGCCGAGCACCAGTCCCGCGATGAAGGCCATCGTGCGCAGCTGCGTGGAGCTCTTCTCGGCGGCTTCGCTGGCGACCAGCAGGTCACCGAGCAGGTAGACCGCGGCGACCAGCAGCAGCAGCGCGGGCATCTCGGAGAACGTGGTCTGGGAGTTCTTCAACACCGGGAAGGCCAGTCCGGTGACCAGTGCCGCCAGCGGCGCCCAGCGCGGCCCGGCAAGCCGTGCGGCCAGGCCCGCGATCGCCAGCAGCCCGGCGGCGCCGACCAGCGCCGGCATCAGCAGCTCGCCGGTCCAGCCGTGGACCCACCAGCCGGCGGCGACCATCGAGGGCCACCCGGTCATGAACTGCGGCACGATCTGCCCGCCGACGCGGTAGAACGCCGCACTGTCGTAGGTCATCTCCCCGGCCGAGCCGCCGAACGCCCCGGCCGGTACCGGATTGTCCAGCCGGCCGTTGTGCGCCAGCTGGTAGCCGATCTCGGCGTAAGAGCCGTTGTCCCGGTGCAGGATCACCTGCTCGCTGTGGGTGGCGCCGGCGAACACCATGAACACCCCGGCTATGGCGAGCACCGCGCCCAGCACCCACCACGGCACCCGCAGCGTCGCCGAGGCCCGTATCGCCGGCGGCAGTCCGAAGCGCAGCAGCACGGCCGCCAGCACGATCGACAGCGGCCACGCCGTCCACGGCCGGAACTGGTGCATCCACACCAGCGGGAACGTCGCGATCAGCCACGCGGTGACCACCAGCGCCGGCGCCACGGCCAGAACGGCCAGCAGCGCCGCCGGCTGGGTTTGCCGGACGCGCGCTCGCATGGCGCCAATGAGGACGAGACGGTTCAACGATCCCTCACCTATGAAGTCGACGAGTGTTCGGTGATCCGCACGTACGTGAGGGCAGCATGAGCCGCTCGAATGCGCTGGCCGGTGGCGGGCGGGGCGAATCGCAGAGAGTCTACTGAACCGAAGGTGAGACGAACGTGAAGAAGTTTCCCTGCTGTGGCCACTGGTGCGACTTTATGCTGTCCGGCCGCACAACGAGGGCCCGCAGAACCCGTTCAGGGGGTTCCGCGGGCCCTGGAAGCCTGCCGCTCTAGACCGCCGGAGGCGGCGTGTCACCAGGCTGGATGTGCGGGATCGCCTCCGTGGGCTCCACACCCATCTTCCCGGAACGGAAGTCCAGCAGCGCCTGACGGATCTCATCCTCGGTGTTCATCACGAACGGGCCGTAATGCACCACCGGCTCCCGGATCGGCTCACCGCCCAGGACGATCACGTCCATCGTGGGGTGGCGCCCCTCCTGCTGCTGATCGGCGGCGATCACGATCGAATCGCCCGCGCCCAGCACCGCGGCCTGCGCCGACTTCACCGGACGACTCTGGTCACCGACCGTGCCGCGGCCGTTGAGCACATACACCAGCGCGTTGAAGTCCTTGCGCCACGGCAGCTCCACCCGGGCGCCCGGCGTGATCGACAGGTGCGCCAACGTGATCGGCGTGTGCGTGCTGCCCGGGCCCTGCACCCCGTCGATACCGCCGGCGATGACCCGCACCAGCGCGCCACCGTCCTGCGAGGAAGCCAGACCCACCTGGCCGCTGCGGATGTCCTGGTAGCGCGGCGGCGACCACTTCTTCGCCGCCGGCAGGTTCACCCACAGCTGGATGCCGTGGAACAGCCCGCCGCTCTGCACCAGCTTCTCCGGCGGAGTCTCGATGTGCAGCAGACCCGAACCAGCCGTCATCCACTGCGTGTCGCCGTCGGTGATGACACCGCCGCCGCCATGGCTGTCCTGGTGCACGAACGTGCCGTCGATGATGTACGTGACGGTCTCAAAACCCCGGTGCGGATGCCACGGCGTGCCCTTCGGCTCCCCGGCGGCGTACTCCACCTCGCCCATCTGATCCATCATGATGAACGGATCCAGATACTCCGACCGGATCCCGGCGAACGCCCGGTGCACCGGGAAACCCTCCCCCTCGAAACCGCTCGGCGCGGTCGCCACCGCCAGCACCGGCCGCGGCGTCGCATCCGGCGCGACAGCGGCGATACGGGGCAGCGCCAGCGGGTTCTCTACAGTCACAGCAGGCACGGCAGCCTCCAGGGGTCGGATCGGGGCCGGTTCACGGTCACCCGGCTCCAACGGTAGTTGAAAGTTGAATATTCCGCGCGGGCAGATGCCCCGCGCACGCAGTCCCGCACCCTGCGCCGCTACCGAGGCGCCCTAGGCAACTCCGGCAAAGCCGTCCCGAACAGCCACGCCTGGAACAACCCGGCCACGTCCCGCTCCACCCGCGACGCCACCAACCCCGTGAAATCCGCCGTCGACACCGTCGAATGCCGGAACCGCCGCGTCCACTCCCGCAGCACCCCGAAAAACGCCTCATCCCCGACCGACAACCGCAGCGCGTGCAACGTCAACGCACCCCGCTTGTACACCCAGTCATCGAACAGATCCGCAGGACCCGGATCAGCCAACACCACATCCTGCGGCAACCGCGCCAAACGCTCATGCCACAAACGCGCGTGCCAATCCGCCGACCGCCCACCCGAACCCTCCGACCACAACCACTCCGCATAACACGCGAAGCCCTCATGCAGCCAGATATCCCGCCAATCCCCCAACGTCAAAGAATTACCGAACCACTGATGCGCCAACTCATGCGCGATCAGCCGCTCCCCATCCCAATCGGCGACCATATGGTTGCTGCCGAACAGCGACACACCCTGAGCCTCCACCGGAATCTCAAGACGGTCATCAGTCACCACCACCGTGTACGCGTCAAACGGATACGGCCCGAACAACCGCCCGAACAACGCCACCATCGCATCCTGCGACCCCAACGCCGCCCGCGCCGCCTCCAACCGCCGCGCCGGAGCCACCAGCGCCAACGGCACCCCGCCGGCCTCCCCCGACAACTCCAGACGCGCATACGGCCCGATCTGCACCGTCGCCAAATACGTCGCCATCGGCACATCCTGCACAAACGTCCACGTCGACGACGACCCGCTGTGCGCCACCCCCGCCAACCGGCCGTTCGCCACCACCCGGTACTGCGACGCCGTCGTCACCTGAACCCGGAACGTCGCCTTCTGATCCGGCCGGTCATTACACGGAAACCACGACGGAGCCCCCGTCGGCTGCGAAGCCACCAACACCCCGTCCGCCAACTGCTCCCAACCCAACCCCCCATACCGGCTCGACGTCGGACGCGGCGCACCCCGATACACCACCTCCAACACCACCTGCTCCCCAGCAGCCACCGCCGCCGGAAGCACCACCCGCAACTTCTCCTTGCGATGCTCGAACCGCAGCCGCCGGCCATCCTGCAAAATCACCCGATCCACCCGCAGATCGGCGAAATCCAACACCACCACCGACAACGCCGACGTCGCCCACAGACGCACCACCGCCACCGCCGACAACCGGTTCGAAGCCACCCGATAGTCCAACGTCAGCTCATAGTGCTCCACCACATAGCCGTCATCGCCACGGCGTGGGAAATACGAACCCGACGAACCCGACCCCGCACCAGCGCCCGATGCCGCACCCGAACCCGCACGGCGCGCGCCGGCCGCCACCTCCCCGCTCACGCCTGCTCCGGCCACGGCGCGATCGGATTGCCCTGCCACCGCGTATGCGCCGGCACCGACTCACCCCGCATCACCAACGACGCCGGACCCACCGTCGCCTGCGCCCCGATCTGCGCCGCCGGCAGAATCACACCCTGCGGACCCAACGTCGCACCCGCCTCCACCCGCACCACATCCATACTCATCACCCGATCATGAAACAGATGGGTCTGCACCACACACCCCCGGTTCACCGTCGAGGCATCCCCCAACACGATCAGATCCGCCTCCGGCAACCAATACGTCTCACACCACACACCCCGGCCCACCCGCGACCCCATTGCCCGATGCCACACGTTCAACGCAGCAGTGCCCAACCACGTCTCGGCGAACCACGGCGCCGCCACCAACTCCACGAAGTTGTCCGCCAACTCGTTGCGCCACACGAACGAACTCCACAGCGGCTGATCCGACACCCCGATCCGCCCCACCAAAACCCACTTCGCCACCACCGCCACCGCGCCCGCCACGACTCCTGCGGCCAAAAACACGACACCGCCCAACAACACCCCCGCAGCCACGCCCCAACTGCGCGCCACCTGCGTCACCACCGCCACCGCCGACAACCCCACCGCCGCCGTCACCATCATCGGCACCACCCGCGCCGCCTCGATCGCGGCGCGCGCTGCCTTCAACCGCCGCGGCGGGTTGTACGTCAACGCGTCATCGACATCCTGACCAGGACGGCGCAGCCGCTCCGGCGGCATCCCCAGATACGACTTGCCCCGCTTCGCCTTGTGCGGAGCCGCCGACAACACCCCGACCAGACTCTCCTTCGGCAGCTTGCGGCCCGGCGCCACCATCCCGGAGTTCCCCACGAACACCCGCTTGCCGATCCGCGCCTGCCCCACCCGCAGCCAGCCGCCCGCCATCTCATACGGCGCGACCATCGTGTCGTCGGCCAGGAACGCGCCGTCGTTCACCGTCGTCATCGCCGGAACCGCCAACACCGTCGACATCTCCACGCCACGCCCCACCCGCATGCCCAAAACACGCAGCCACGACGGCGTCAGGATGCTCGCGTACAGCGGATACAGCCACACCCGCGCCATCGCCATCAACTGCAGCGTCGCCCACGTCTGCCACGCCCGACGGCTGTGCAGCGGATGATCGCCGGCCACCATCCCGACACTCAACGCCCGGACACACACCAGCGTCAGCAGCGCGTAACAGACGACGAACACCGGCGTCGCAGGCAACACCCCCACCAGAGCCCACCCCAAGCCCTGCCACACCGTCGCCGTGTCATGCACGAACCCCGCCACGATCAGCAACGCGGGAATAGCCGCGACCAACGGGAACAACGCCAACCCCACCGCGGTCGTGCCGTAAATCAGCGTCCACACCCGCGAACGCCGCGCCAACCCCGGAGGCCGCTCCGCCTTCCGAAGACGCACCGCCGGCGACCCCGCCCACTCCTGACCAGCCGGAACCACACCGCCCACCGACGAACCCGGCGCGATCCGCGCCCGCTCACCGATCCGCGCCCCCGGCAACAACAACGACCGCGCACCCACCGACGCCCCCGCACCGATACGCAACTCACCCACCCGGACCCGGCCGCCGTCCACCCAGAACCCCGTCAGATCCACCTCCGGCTCCACCGACGACCCCGCGTCCATCCGCAGCATCCCCGTCACCGGCGGCGGCGAATGCAAATCCACCCCCGGACCCAGCCGCGCCCCCAACGCCCGCGCGTACACCGTGTTCCACGGGCCCGTCACCGTCGTCAACACACCCACCCGCCACGCCAACTGCTCCGCAGCCCACAACCGCAGATGCACCGACCCGCCCCGCGGATACTCACCCGGCCGCACACCCCGCACCAACAACCGCACCCCCGAAGCCGCCACCGCGATCCGGCCCGGCGGAGAGACGAACACCACGAACCCCGCCGCCACCCACCACCACGACACCCGCGGCGCCCACGGCACATCCACCAGATTCCCCAACGCCGCCAACAACGTCAGCCACCGCAGCGCACCCACCGTCGCCAACGGCAGCATCGCCACCACCTGCACCGCCTGCGCACCCCGGCTCACCGGCGCCACATCCGGCACCGACTCCGCGACCAGACCCACCGCCTCCGGAGCCAACGCCATCAGCCGCGCCGCCAACTCCCCCAACGTCGGATGGTCATACACATCCCGCACCGTCACCGTCGGATACCGCGACCGCAGAATCGACACAAACCGCGCCGCCACCAACGAACTGCCACCCGAATCGAAGAAATCCACCTCCGGACGCACCGGACGCTCGCCCAACACCGCAGCCCACGGCTCAGCCAGCCAATCCTCCGCGACCGTCAACTCCGCCGCCTCGACCGGCTCCTCCACCCCCGGCAACGGCCACGGCAACGCATTGCGATCCACCTTGCCCGACGTCCGCACCGGCAACTCCTCGACCACCGCGATCCTCGGCACCAACGCCGCCGGCAACTTCTCGCCCAACGCCGCCCGCGCCGCCGCCGTATCGAAACCCGGCTCGGCCGGAACCACATAGCCGACCAGAATCTCCGCGCCGCCAGCCGTCCGCTTCACCGCGGCAGCCGCGCCCGCCACCCCCGGCAACGCCTGGAGCGCGGCATCGACTTCGCCCAGCTCGATCCTGCGGCCACCCAGCTTCACCTGCTCATCGGCCCGACCCAGGAAAACCAGACCCTCAGCATCGGCCCGCACCAGATCCCCGCTGCGATACGCCCGATCCCAGTCCATCGACTTCAGCGGCGCGTACTTCTCAGCGTCCTTCTCCGGATCCAGATACCGCGCCAACCCCACGCCGCCGATCACCAACTGCCCCGAGCCGCCCATCGGCACCGGCTCTTCGGAGTCGTCGACGACCACTAGCTCCCAGCCGTCCAACGGCAGCCCGATACGGACCGGACTCTCACCGGTCAGCAGCGCGGCGCTCGCCACGACCGTCGCCTCGGTCGGGCCGTAGGTGTTCCACACCTCGCGCCCCGTCACGGCCAGACGCTCAGCCAGCTCCGGCGGACACGCCTCACCGCCGAAGATCAGCAACCTGACGTCCGTCAGCGCTTCGGCAGGCCACAGCGACGCGAGGGTCGGAACTGTGGAGACGACGGTGATGCCGTTCTCCACCAGCCACGGACCCAGATCGACTCCGCTTCGCACCAGCGCTCGGGGCGCCGGGACCAGGCACGCGCCGTTGCGCCAGGCCAGCCACATCTCTTCGCAGGAGGCGTCGAAGGCCACCGAGAGCCCTGCCAGCACGCGGTCGGTGGTGCCGATCGGCGCCTGGCGCAGGAACAGGCCGGCCTCGGCGTCCACGAACGCCGCGGCGTTGCGGTGCGATACGGCCACGCCCTTCGGCTTGCCGGTCGAGCCGGAGGTGAAGATGATCCAGGCGTCGTCGGTGAGGGTTGGGGGGCGGCGGGACGCGGGAGCGGCTGCGGCGTGCTCAGCTTGTTCGACCGGCTGGGTTCGCTCGGCCGGCTGGACCGGCTGGACCGGCTCGGCCGGCTCGGCCGGCTCGGCCGGCTCGGCCGGCTCGGCCGGCTCGGCCGGCTCGGCCGGCTCGGCCGGCTCGGCCGGCTCGGCCGGCTCGGCCGCGATGCGCAGACCTTCGCCGATCACCGCACGCACCCCGGCCTCGCCGAACACCAGCTGCGCACGCTCGTCCGGGTCGTCGGCGTCCACCGGCACGTACGCGGCGCCGGCTGTCAGCACCCCGAGAATCGCGATGTAGAGATCGACGGTCCCCGACGGGACCCGCACCCCGACCCGGTCCCCGGCACCGACACCCGCCCGGCCCAGCCGAGCGGCCATCGCCGAGGCCTCCACGAGCAGCGCGGAGTAGTCCAAGGCCCGGCGGCCGTCGTCCAGCGCGGTGGCGTCAGGGTGCGCACGCGCGGTCGCGTGCAGGATGTCGATGAGCGTTCGAGGAGCGGGTGCCAACGCCGACGCGTCATACACCGCAAGGGCGTCCAGACCGGACACCGGCTGATCCATTCGGGCATCCTCGCCGTCGGCAGGGCGGCGCGCGGGGGTTCGCGGCCTGGCCGATGTCAGGATATCAACAGAGATCATCACGCGAATTCCGACGACGCCCCGGGGATTACACTCGGCGCCGCCCTCCGCGCCGGGAGCGTACCCGGGCAGAAGACGAACTCAGCGTCATCACAGCGAAGGCAAGCGTCGGGAGCATGGCGGCGAGGTGGTACGGGGATGGCCGGCGGGTGACGTGATCGTGGGGCGGCGGTTCGGGGCGGACTCCCCCGAGTTCGCAAAGCGGTTGGTTGTCCTAGAGGAGTGCCGCCGGAGGCGGCTCCTTGAAAGGTTGTGGTGACGGCCGTGGTGAGTCAGATGTGAGAAGAAGTTTGGGGCCTGTTATCTAATTTTCTCTATTCCGATGCCTGCTGAGCGTGAGGCCGATCAGGTCGACGACCGCTGCCGCACAGCCTCCGACCACGAACAACGTCCTCGCCGACAGGCGTGCGGACAGTGCACCGACACCGGCGGTCGATGCCGGTTCCAGCCCGAAGGAGGTGGCGCGCGCGATGCTGGTGACGCGTCCCAGGTACTCCGCCGGCGGAAGCGTCTGCAGGAGCGCGCGGTAGTACGTGGCGGGAGGACCGGCGACCAGTCCGGAGGCGCCATACGCCGCTGCCGCGAGCAGGAGATTCGGCGCCAGTCCCACCACGGCCAGCAGACAGTCGCTGAGCATGAACAAGGCGAAGATCATCTGCTGAGACCTCTGCCAGCGGTCGGGCAGGCGATGGCACAGGAGCGTGCCGAGCACGAGGCCGGCACCGAAGGCCGCGGCGAGGACGCCAAGACCCTGCGGGCCGGCTTTCAGGACCTCCTTGGCGAACAGCGGGATGCCCACCCCGACCAGACCCAGAATGAACAGGTTGGCCAGCGCGAATGCCAGAAGCAGGGTTCGCAGCTGGCGATGGCGCAGCACGATCGCGAGCCCTTGGGACAGCTCGACGAGGACCGGTTCGCGGGGCTGCTCCTCGTCGGGACGCAGGGATGGGAGTTGCGCCAGCAGGATGCTGCTGAGCGCGTACATGACCGCTGCGGTGATCAGCGTGCTGCCGGTTCCGAGCAGTGCGACCAGGGCGCCGCCGAGCGCCGGTCCGCCTGTCATCGCGCCCCACTCGCGCAGGCTGACCCAGCGGTTCGCCTCCACCAGGCGCTCACGGCCGACGATCAGCGGCAGCAGCGAGGAGCCGAGGGGCAGCCGGACCGCGTCCAGGACACCAAGGCAGACGGCCAGGGCCAGCCACGCCCACAACTCATCGCGCCCAGTAACAACGGAGGCCGACAGATTCAGCAGGCAGAGCAGCATGCCGACAGCGACCCCGACGGCGCGGCGGTCCTTGCGGTCGGCCAGGACGCCGCCGAACAGCAGGAGCAATCCGCGCGGGACCGCCCAGGCAGCCAGGACCAACCCCAGGCGGTCGCCGCCGAAGGTGTGCACGGCGGCCCAGGTGATCGCCACGATCAGGAACTGCTCGGCGAAGTCGGTGCAGGTCTGCGACCAGGACACCGCCTGGTAAGGGCGGTTGCGCAGCAGGGGTGCCGTGCTGCGGATGTCGTCGGGCCGCCGCGGTGCGGGACTCATCGTGCTGGTCATGGGCGCCGACCGTAGGCGGACGACGCTTCGGTGGCCGCCGAAGTACCGCCCGGCGATAATCGCCGCATGAACGCGACGCGTCCGGTGGCCGCCGAGATCCCGCTCTATGCGGGCACCGACCTGGCCTCGATCGCCCGCCTGTTCGCCGACACCACCCGCGCGACCTTCTGCCTGGCCCTCCTCGACAACCGCGCCTGGACCCCCACTGAACTAGCCCGCCACGCCGGCGTGGCCCTGTCGACAGCCACCGAGCACCTGAACGCCCTGGTCGCCGGCGGCCTCCTCACCGAAGAGCGCCAAGGCCGCCACCGCTACGTCCACCTAGCAAACCCGCACATCGCCGACCTCATCGAAACCCTCGCCGCAGCCGCCCCCCTCCACCCCTCCCCCGCCCCCCGCACCCTCTCCGCCGACACCCGCCGCCGAGCCCTAGCCCACGCCCGCACCTGCTATGACCACCTAGCCGGCACCCTCGGCGTAGCCATCACGAACGCCATGACCGACCACGCACTCATAGACTGGCAACAAGGCCTCCGCCTGACTCCGACAGGCGAGAAATGGCTCTCCGACCAGGGCATCAAGGTCGCAGCCACAGGCAGACGCCCAGCCCTCCGCCCCTGCCTCGACTGGACCGAACGCCGCCCCCACCTGGCCGGCACCATCCCCGCAGCACTCTGCGACCACGCCCTAGCCCACGGCTGGATCAAGCGCATCGGCAGCACGCGCGCGGTGATCGTCACCCCGGCCGGACGCGATGTGCTCGGCGAGCGACTGGGGTTGTCAGCGGAGATCTTGACGCCGGCCGCGAGCTGATTCAGCTCACAGATGCGCGCGAGGTCAAGGAACATACCGGCCTCGGCGGAGTACTCGCGGCGCAGGGCTTCGATGGCAGACATGCCGATCACACTGCCACCCCGGTCTGACGCCACGTCCGAGTTCGCAGGCGGCGCGGATCCGACCCAGTTCACGCTTGCTGTGTGCCGTAGGCGTGAGATCTTTCTGGTGGTTGAGCAAAAGCGCTTGGGGCCTGTTATCCACACTCCAGAGACACTCGCGCCAAGACAACCAAAAGCTCCGGCCCTGCCAGCCCAACCCGCGAGCCGGAACCAGCAGAACCGGAAACCTCACCCCACCCGAATCAGCCCTACAGCTCCGCCATCGCCGGAATCAGCTCCCGGCCGATCAGCTCCAGGCGCTCGGTCTGCCACACGTCGGGCACCGAGCCGTGAACCTCGGCGACGCCGAGGGCTGCGAAGCCTCGGATCTGCTCCAGGATGGCGGGGATGTTCTCGCCCTTGTCGCCGATGTTCAGGGGCATCATCACGGTCTTCTCGATGGTGTCGTAGTCGCGGCCTTCGTTTTCGCAGTGGGTGCGGAGGACGTCGAGTTTGTGTTCGAGTTCGGGGCTGGCGAAGAGGTTGCAGGCTTGGGCGTACTTCGCTACGAGGCGGAGGGTTTTCTTTTCGCCGCCGCCGCCGATCAGGATGGGCGGTGTGCGGAGGGGTTGGGGGGAGTTCAGGGTGCGGGCGAGGTTGTAGTGCTTGCCTTCGTAGGGTGCGTCGCTCTCGCTCCACATCTGCTGGCAGATCTGCAGGGCTTCTTCCAGGCGCTCGAAGCGTTCGGCGGTGCTGGGGAAGAGGAGGCCGAGGCCGGCGGCTTCCTCGCCGTTCCAGGCGGCTCCGATGCCGAGCCAGGCGCGGCCCTTGGACAGCACGTCGAGGGTCGACACGGCCTTGGCCAGCAGGCCCGGCTCGCGGTAGGTCACCGCGGTCACCCAGGCCAGGAGCTGGACCTTCTCGGTGCGGGCGGCCAGGTAGCCCAGGGTGGTGTAGGCCTCGAGCATGTCGTACTCGGCGGGCCCGACGTTGGCGATCTGGAACAGGTGGTCCATGACGCTCACGCGGGCGAAGCCGGCCTCCTCGGCGGTGACCGCGACCCGGGTCAGGTCGTCGGCCAGGGTCGCGGGGCCGCCGGGGTAGGTGAAGTTGGGGATGTGCAGCCCGAGTTCCATGGTCTATCTCCTCGCGAGGGGCACCAAAACGTAATGGGGGACCCGCCGGCGGCTCGTTGCCTGCCGACGCTCCCCCAGGGAAACTACTCCCGCCGCGCCTCACATGTCAGTGGCAGACATCAAACACGCCGGGGGCACCGCGGGCCGGCGTCAGGGCGCTGGCACCGGTCCCGGCGCGTCGCGGTGGGCGGCGGCGCGCGCCTTGCCGCCGTCCCACGGCAGCACCACCGACCAGCCGGTGAGAACGAACCCGAGCACCAGCACCACGGCGAAGACCGCGACCACCCCGCCGGAGTTGGCGTTGATCCCGGCGATGCCCAGCGCCAGCAGGTAGGCGCCGACGACAAGTGTGGTGATGCCCCATTTGGTGTCCATACTTCCAACGTAGGCATCTGTCGGGATCGCGCCACTTCCCCGGCCCGATCGGGGACGAGTTGGCACAGGCCCTCAGGTGTTGGCCGCCACCTGCGTCCCAGCCCCGCGCCGCCGCAAAGCCACCTGCTCGGCGCGCGCCGTCGGCAGCGTCGTCTCCTGGCGCCCCTCGACGCTGAACCCGGCGTCGGCGATCATCGCCAGGTCGTCGGCGCCCGGCGCCCCCTCGCTGGTCAGGTAGTCGCCGAGGAAGATCGCGTTGGCCAGGTGCAGCGCGAGCGGTTGCTGGGTCCGCAGGTGGATCTCCCGACCGCCGGCGAGCCGCACCTCGACGTCCGGGAACACGAACCGGAACAGCGCCAGGATCCGCAGGCATCGAGCCGGCGTCAGATCCCATCGCCCGCCGAGCGGGGTCCCCTCGAAGGGGATGAGGAAGTTGACCGGCACCGAATCCGGGTCCAGGTCGCGCAGCGCGAAGGCGACGGAGACCACGTCCTCGTCGCTCTCCCCCATCCCGAAGATGGCGCCGGAACACGGGGACAGCCCGGCGGCGGTGGCGTCCTGCAGGGTGCTGACGCGGTCGGCGAAGGTGTGCGTGGTGCAGATGTCGGCGTACTTCTCCTCGGCGGTGTTGAGGTTGTGGCTGTAGGCGTCGGCGCCGGCGGCGGCCAGCCGCGCGGCCTGGCCGTCCTTGAGCAGACCGAGGCAGACGCAGACCTCGACGTCGGGCGTCCCGTCCTTGATCGCGGCGACGGTGTCGGCGACACGCTCGACGTCGCGGTCCGAGGGCCCGCGGCCGGAGGCGACCAGGCAGACCCGCTTGGCTCCGGCGCCGACCGCCTTCGCGGCGAGTTCGGCGGCCTCGCCGGTCTTGATCCAGGAGTACTTCAGGATCTCCGCCTCGCTGCCGAGCCGCTGCGAGCAGTAGAAGCAGTCCTCAGGGCAGAGCCCGGACTTCATGTTCACCAGGTAGTTGAGCTTCACGCGGTTCCCGAAGTACGTCCGCCGCACGCGCCCGGCCGCGGCGACGACGTCCAGCACGTCCTCATCAGGGCTCGCCAACAGCGCGAGGGCCTGCTCGCGGGTCGGCGCCCGGCCGTCCAAAGCGGCGCTGACCAGGTCGGAGAGCAGGGCGTCGAGGGTGCTGTGCGCAAAGGACTGGGTCATGGTCCTCATCGTGGCGCGACGGTCGGCGAGCGGGTCATCGGCGGCTGCCACAAGGACGTGATCGGAACGTTGTGGGGTTCGTTCCGGCGCGCGCCGCCGTCCATGGCATGCTGCTCGAAATGAACACCTCTGATGCGAGCCGGCCGATCGGCATACGGGTGGGCGGGGCGCTGGCGGCCTCGCTGGCGGCGGTGTCCTTGGCCGCCGGGTGCGGCAGTTCGACGTCCACGCCGAAGGCGGCTTCGAGTTCGGGTTCGAGTTCGACCTCGGCGCCGAGCTCGAGCACGACTACTGCCGCCGCGGCCTCCTCGGCGACTTCGGCAGCCTCCTCAGCGACGTCCTCGGCGGCGTCCGCCTCCGAGTCCTCCTCGTTGCCGCCGAAGCCGACCTCCCCGGGTCCCGGCGGACCGGGCGACTGTTCGACCGACATGCTGAAACTGACGATCGAGCCGCTGCGCGAGCCGATCAACCACGTAATGATCCAGGCGAAGAACATCTCGCAGCTGCCGTGTCATCTGAACAAGTACCCGATGCTGCGCACCTACCAGGCGCAGCCGACGCCGATCCCCGCCGCCGACGCGACCAAGCCGGCGAGCGCGATCGTGCTGCTCCCGGGCGCCTCGGCGTACGCGGGCGTGATGACCAGCGCGGCGGACGGCTCGGGCTCGAACGGCAAGAACGTCCCGGCGCTGCTGCTGCAGTTGCAGCCCAGCGCGGGCGGCGGCGGGGTGGGCCGGCCGGCGTCGGTGGCGATGCCGCCGGGGTCGCAGTACATCGACAGCGCGGCGGTCGTCACCTATTGGGAGAGCGACGTCCAGACCGCGACGTACTGACGTCGGCCTCGGCCTCCTGATGCCGACCCCCTCCCGACAGGCGGCGGCATCGGGCGGCTGTTACGGTCGGGAGGGTTGGGACGCCCGAGCCGCGAGGAGATCCGCCCGATGCCCAAGCTTTCCCCCGCCGACGCCGCCCAGCCGGTGGTCAGCCCTCTGACCTCGGCGGCGATGTTCCTGGTGCTGACCATCGAGGACGGCGGCGAGGACGCGGTCCGCGAGGTGGTCCCCGACCTGAGCGCGTACGCGCGCGCCGTGGGGTTCGGGTATCCGGAGGGCGGGCTGGCGTGCGTCACCGGGTTCGGCTCGGCGGCGTGGGACCGGTTGTTCGGCGGTCCGCGGCCCGCCGAGCTGCATCCGTTCGTCGCGCTGGACGGTCCCCGGCACTCGGCGCCGGCCACGCCGGGAGACATCCTGCTGCACCTGCGCGCCCAGCAGCTGGACCTGTGCTACGACTTCGCCGAGCACGTCCTGAGGCGCCTGGGCGGCGCGGTGAAGGTCGTGGACGAGGTCCACGGCTTCCGCTACCACGACAACCGCGACCTGCTCGGCTTCGTGGACGGCACGGAGAACCCCGAGGGCGTCGAGGCGGTCGAGGCGGCCCTGGTGGACGCCGAGCGGGATCCGGACTTCGTCGGCGGCAGCTATGTGATCGTGCAGAAGTACACCCATGACATGGCCGCCTGGCGAGCGTTGTCGGATCTGGAGCAGGGGCTGATCATCGGCCGCACCAAGATCGACAACATCGAGCTGCCGGACGCGGTGAAGCCGAAGACCTCGCATGTGGCGTTGAACACGGTCGTCGGCCCGGACGGCGAGGAACAGGACATCCTGCGCCACAACATGGCCTTCGGCTCCTTCCGCGAAGGCGAGGCGGGCACCTATTTCATCGGGTACTGCGCCACCCCCGAGGTCACCGAGCAGATGTTGCGCAACATGTTCCTCGGTGACGAGGAGGGCAACCAGGACCGGATCCTGGACTTCTCCACGGCGGTCACCGGAGGGCTCTTCTTCGTGCCGGCCAAGAGTTTCCTGGACGACCCGCCGCCGGCGCCCGGCGAGGACTCCCCCGCACCCGACGCGTCCCCCTCGGATTCACCCGCCGCGGACCCCGCGCCGCCGGCACGACCCCGACCCACCGACGGATCCCTGGGCCTCGGAAGCCTGAAACGGAGCTGATGATGAACAACTTGCACCGCGACCTAGCCCCGGTCAGCGACGCCGCTTGGGAGCAGATCGAGGAGGAGGCGCGCCGCACGGTGCTGCGGTACCTGGCCTTCAGGCGCGTCGTGGACGTCGCGGGCCCGGCGGGCTTGGAGCTCGGCGCGGTCGGGGACGGCCACACCTCGGCCATCGCCGCTCCGCACGACGGCGTCCACGCGCGTCTGCGCAGCGCCCAGCCGCTGGTGGAGGTGCGCATCCCCTTCGAGCTGGACCGCACGGGCATCGACGACGTGGAGCGCGGCGCCCAGGACAGCGACTGGCAGCCGGTGAAGGACGCGGCGAAGATCGCGGCGTTCACCGAGGACCGCGCGATCGCCGACGGCTACGCGGCCGCCGGCATCACCGGCCTGCGCCCCTTCGCCAGCAACGCGGCGATGCTCCAGCCCGAGGACCCGGCCGACTACCCGACCACCGTGGCGCGGATGGCCACGCAGCTGAAGCTGGCCGGCGTCGAAGGGCCCTACCACCTGGTGCTCGGCGCCGACGCCTACCAGGCGCTCTCGGACGCGGTGGACCACGGCTACCCGGTCGCCGAGCACGTCGCGCGCCTGATCGACGGCGACGTGATCTGGGCGCCGGCGATCACCGGCGGCGTGCTGCTGTCCGGCCGCGGCGGCGACTACCAGCTGCAGCTGGGACAGGACCTGTCGATCGGGTACGAGTCGCACACGGCGGAGAAGGTGCGGCTGTACTTCACGCAGTCGTTCACGTTCCTGCCGTACACCGCCGAGGCCGCGGTGCCGCTGAGCGGGATGGGCAAGGACGCCAGCGCCAAGGACGGCAAGCTGGGCAGGCGGTCGCGATGACGACGGTGTAGCCGCTCTGGATCTACGGCTCGCGCCAGACTCCGCCCGAGAGGGTGTGGAGTCTGGCGCGAGGTGCTTTTCAGACCTTGACCCGGACCACGACCGAGACCGGCATGGAGCGCACCGGATCGGGGCGGACCTTGGCGCCGGTGTGCGGCGAGTCGATCACCAGACCGTTGCCGACGTAGATGCCGACGTGGTGCTGCGCCGGATAGAAGACCACGAGGTCGCCGGGCTCGGCCTTGTTCAGCGAGATGTGGGTGCCGGCCTTGGCCTGCGCGCGCACGGTACGCGGGATCTTGACGCCGGCGACGCCCCAGACGTGCTGGGTGAAGCCCGAGCAGTCGAAGCCGGCGCGCGTGGTGCCGCCCCAGCGGTAGGGGACGCCGATGAGGGCGAGCGCCTCGTGGACGGCGGCGGCTGCCTTCTTGTTCTTCGCCGGGGGCAGGTGCGCCAGCAGGTAGGAGTTGGTGTGGCGGACCGGCGCGGGGCGCGAGCGCGAGTTCGAGCGGGGCTTGGAGTTGGACGCGGGCCTCGACGCGCTCTTGTGCTGGGCGGGGGTCTTGCTGGTCTTGACGGTCTTGACGGTCTTGGTGGCCTTGCTGGACTTGATGGTCTTGGTGGGCTTAGTCGTCTTGGCCGTCTTCCGCACGGTCTTGGCCGGCTGGACACGCCGCGCCACCGGCGCCGGTGCCTGCACCCCGGTCAGCAGCGCCGGTATGGACGCCGTGCTCAGCGCCGAGGGTATGCCGAGCGCCGCGGTATGGACCGCAGGACGCTCCGAGGTACCGCCGAGGTGATCGGCGGCGGCGGCCAGCAGCGCACCGGCTGCCAGCAGTGCGGAAACGCACCGTGCGCGAGCACGGTGCCCGGGTTTATGACATTGCATCCCGTTCACTTCCCTCGGTCCGGAGCAGGACAGATTCCTGCGAATATCCGAAGATCGTCCTACCGCCCCCCGCCACCCCCCATACCTGCTCACCCCCGGACGGCGCAGCGCCCTGACCCGCCACCTGCCCGGAACACGGAACCAAGGGTGACCAAACTCGAGTCCTGTCGCCCCCACCGCCGAGACACCGACCCAACCGTCGCCGCACACGACGAAACCGCCCCGCCGCACGGCCCCGTGACCGTCGGAGAGGCGGCGCGTCGCGCTGCCCTGCTTTCAGGCCGACCCCCGGCCGACCCGACCCCTGCGCCCCGCCGACCGGCCCCGTGACCGGCGGTGAAGCACCCTGCTGGTTCCGCCTCGCCCCGCCGACCGACATCGCGCCGAGCGGCGAAGCACCCCTGTCCTGCTCCGGGTCGGCTCCCGCCGCCGACCCGACCCCCACGCCCCGCCGCACAGCCCCGTGACCGTCGGAGAAGCACCCCCGTGCCCGACCCCCTGGCCGCCGGGATCGGCCTCGTCGCCGATCCCGGCCCGGCGCCCGCGGACCCCCGCCGCGGGACCTGTCCCCCTCGTCGTCCGGCCGGACGGCCCCGTGACCGTCGGACGGACGTTCCCCCGTCTTTGCCGGGTGCCGGCTTCCCCTCCGGCGCCCGTGGCCGATCCGCCCGGCCCCCGCCGGCCGAGCGGCCGGCCCCGCCTCGCCGACCGGCCCCGTGACCGGTGGTGAGGCAGTTCCCCCGCCCTGGCGCCGGTATCGGCCACTGGCTGGGCCGATCCCGGCCGACTGTCCCCGCGGCCCCCGCCGTGGGACAGTCACCCCCTCCGCTGCACCGTCGGCGGCGTGGCCGGCGGTGCAGCGGAAGCCTCGTGTGCGTGTTCGAGCCCTTGTCCGGCCGATCCGATCCGCTTGATCAGATCGATCAGTCCGGTCAAAGGTGCTCGCGGCGAATGCCTACTCGCTCTTGCAGCCGGGCCCTGAGACCCAGCCCGAAGGTCCGGTACGGAGCTTCGTTGTCGACGTCGTCGTCCTGGAGGAAATCCGTGTTCACCATGGGAACTATGGGAGCACCGAGGGGGCGGGACCCCTCCCCGCTGATCCGAAGTACGCTGCTCGTCGGGCATCGCGTACGCCTTGGGGACACCACTTAGACCGCCGCCGGACCCGCCGCCGGGCCGGCCGAGGAAATGGGCCAGCATGCAAATACGGGACTTCATCCCGCAAGTCCTGCCGCAGGATCTGCCGAGCCTGGCCGGCGGCGTGCCGCCCGCACCAGCCGGAACCATCTTCGTCAAGGCCGGGCCCAGCGGCTTCGCGGTGCCGCCGCGCAAGTTCACGCTGCACTTCGGGCGCGCCGAGGCCGACGTGCACGTCGTGATCGGCGGCGACGACGAGTTCGTCAGCCGGCTCGCGGGGGTCTTCACCTGCGACGGCGACGAGTGGTGGCTGCGCAACGAGGGCCGCCGCCCGATCCTGATGCCCGGCACCGAACCGGTGCTGCGCCACCACGAGGTGACCGTCGGGCCCGGCTACACGCCGCTGACCATCGAGACGCCGAACCGCCGGACGCACCTGCTGGAGGTGCACATCGTCGGCACGCCCGGCCGCCGCCCCGGCGACGTCGGCCAGGCCCGCACCCTGACCTCCGACGTCACCGACCTGTCCCCGGTCGAGCGCCTGATGCTCATCGCCCTGGGCCAGCGCTACCTGCGCCGCGAGCCCTACCCGGCGCCGGTCACCTGGAAGCAGGCCGCCGACGACCTGAACGAGGCCCAGCCCAACCCGGTCCACCCCTGGACGGCCAAGGCCGTGGAGCGCCGCATCTCCGAACTGCGCGCCCGCCTGTCAACCGGCCCGGGCGCGATCCGCGGCATCGTGAAGGAACCCGGCATGGTCGAACCGCTCGGCAACACGCTGAACGACAACCTGATCCGAGCCCTGCTGCGCAACGCGACGCTGGTACCGGAGGATCTGTACGCCCTCGGCGAGAATGTGTAAGCGGGATCAGTAGCAGGGATCGATGGTCGGAATCGATAGCGGGGGCGACTAGAAATTCAGGGCTCTGCGTCAAAAATCAGGGCCCTGTCAGACAAACCCCGTCACACGTGCGCCGCGTGCCCGTCCGCCCTGAGCCCGTCCACCACCTGCTTCACCTCGTGCGCCCGGTCGCGCGGGCACACCAGCAGCGCGTCCTCGGTGTCCACGACCACCACGTCCCGCAGCCCGACGACCGCCACCACCCGGCCGGTCGTGGACACCACCACCGAGTCCTCGACCCCGCGCAGCGTCGGCACCGCCGCGTCGGTGAGGACCACGTTCCCGTCGGCGTCGCCGTCCAGCGACTCCCCGAGGGAGTGGAAATCGCCTATGTTGCTCCACGGGAAGTCGGCCGGGACCGTGACCACCTTGCCCGCCGCGGCAGCGCCCTCCATGACGCCGTAATCCACGGAGATCTTCTCCAAGTCGTCCCACACCGCGCCGAATACGATCTCGTGGTCCGGACCGTCCCAGGCCTCGATGATGGCGGCGATCCCGGCGTGCAGCCGCGGACGCTGCCGCTCCAGCTCGGCCAGGAACGCCCGGACCTGAAAGACGAACATGCCCGCGTTCCACAGATACTCGCCGGAGGCCAGATACCCGGCAGCGACGTCGGCTGACGGCTTCTCCCGGAACTCGGCGATCCGGTGCACGCCCGGCGCGATCTGCTCGGTCCGGTGCAGGTAGCCGAAGCCGGTCTCGGCGCGGGTGGGGCGGATCCCGACGGTCACCAGTGCCCCGGTTTCGGCCGCGTCGGCGGCCAGGCGTATCAGTTCCTCGAAGCGTTCCTGTCTGCCTATCAGATGGTCCGCCGAGTACACGGCGACCACAGCTTCCGGATCACGGCGCGCGATCACCGCGGCGGCCAGCCCTATCGCCGCCAGCGAATCGCGCGGCGCCGGCTCGACCAGGATGTTGTCCTCGGGCACGCGCGGCAGCTGGCGGGCCACCGCCGCGGCGTGCGCTACCCCGGTCACGACGTAGACCTGGTCCGGGTGCGACAGCGCGGACACCCGGGCCACGGTCGCCTGCAGCAGTGTCTGGTCGGTTCCGCCGAGACGGTGCAGGAACTTGGGGTTCGCGGCCCGGGACAGCGGCCACAGCCGGGTTCCGCTGCCGCCGGCCAGGATCATCGAATACACGGGGTGACACCTTCCGAAGAGGGGGACGGGGGACGATGTCTTTTTCGACCTTGTTCGACCCATTCCCCAGAGTGCGTGCCACCGCACCCGATATGCGATGCCTGACTGGGTATGGCGCGATCCAGCCGCATCGAGCAGGGCACTGCGACGCGGATCAGCCCTCGAAGACGTACCGGCCGTCGGCATCCCGGCGCAGCTCGGCGGTGCCGGTGACGGCGTCGGCGTTCAGCGGTCCGTAGATGTGCGGGAACGGCTCGTCGGCGCCGGGGACCGCGTCGTACCTCAGCGGCGCGGTCAGCCGCTCGGGATCGATGACGAGCAGGACGAGGTCCTCGGCGTCGGCGTAGTAGGCGTTCGCGACGCCGGCGACTTGAGGCGCCGTGGAGGCGTGGATGAACCCCTCCTGCTCGACCGTGCGACCTCGAGTGGAGACATGATACGCGCCTGTCGTGAGGGCGTCAGTCCAGTCGGTTCGCGAGGCGATGTGGTAGATCGTCATGAGCCGAGTGTGGCGCAGGACAGAACTCTTAGGCTTCCGGCACGAACATCCCGCAACGGGTTGTCGCGCGCGCGGACACCTGAAAGCATTCCGCGCATGGAGATCAGTGAGTCACCGCTGGCCGAGGCCGGCCGGCGTTTCTTCAGCCCGGAGAACGCCAAGAAGTGGATCGAGCTGCTGCGCCCGGGGTTCCACCTGCGCCTGCAGAACGACGGTGAGCCGCTGGTCGGCTACCTCGGCGGGGACCCGCTGCTGCCGGCGGACGTGGAGTGGCCGGTGTGGGAGGGCCACGGTCCGCTGTCGTTCGTGGCGGCGCTGGACTGCGGCGAGATCCCGGTCTCGGAACTGGACATCCCCGTGCCGGACTCCGGCATGCTGTCCTTCTTCTACTTCAACGGCGTCGGCGAGGACGCGGTGCAGTACCTGGACCCCGACAGCATCAAAGGCGGCACACGCGTCATCTACGTGCCCGAAGACGCCGAAGGCGTCGCCTCCCGTCCCGCACCGGAGGGCCTGGAGGCCTTCCCCCGCGTCATGCTCACCGGCGAGTTGATAGCGACCGCCCCCGACAACGAGAACGCGGCCCTGGTCGCAGCCTTCGGCGAGGGCGAGGACCCGGCCGCCGACGACGACTACACCGAGTACCCGACGGTAGGCGACGCCGACGGCGACGGCTTCTACGACGCCCTGACCACCTTCGGCCGCGACCACTCCCCGCACCACCGCGTCGGCGGCTACGCCCTGCCCAAGGCCGGCTCGGTCACCAAGGAAGTCACCCACGTCCTCGCCCCCGGCGGCGACGACACCGCCAAGGCCGCCCGCAAAGCCCTCCTCCCGGAGCTGGTGATGCTGATGCAGGTCGACAGCGACGCCCGCGCCGCCATGGAATGGGGCGACACCGGCCGCCTGTACTGGCTCATCCGCCGCGACGACCTCGCCGCCCGCGACTTCGCCAAGGCGACGTTCACCTGGCAGAGCGAGTAAGGGCGAGTAAGAGCGCGTAAGAGCGAGCAAGAAAGAGACGGTAGCCTTCGCAGCTCCCTGAGCCGAGCCACGCGGCCGGCTTGGGGAGCTGCGGCACCTCTAATCCCCCGTCTCCCGCAACAACCGCTCATGCAGCGCCACCAGCTCGTCGTACACGCTCACGACGTCCGCCAGGTCCCGCGGCTCCGGGATCGACTGCTCCGCCGACGTCTTGATCATGTCCGCCTGCTCGCGCAGCACCGCGTACTGCTCCACGCGCGGCGCCTGCGCCATGATCTCCTTCAGCGCTTGCAGCTCCCTGATCATCACCGACGGCACGCCGCCGCTGGCTTGGCGCACCTTCTCGAACCCGCGGCGGACCAGGCGGTCGTAGGAGGCCTGGGTCCGGATCAGGCGCACGTAGCCCGCGCGGTCCCGGTGGACCACCTGCGGGTGCCAGCGCAGTGCCACCTGGCGCAGGCTGTCGCCGATCCAGTCGATGCAGGTCAGGGCCGTGAAGGGGTCGTTGACCGCTTGGGACAGCGCGCGGACGGCGATCTCCACCAGCTGGTCGATGCCGAAGGAGATGTCCTGCGTCAGGGACCGGTACGGCCCGTTCAGGTGCGCCCGCCGCAGCGCCTCCTTGACGTGCGGGGCGGCGTCCGGCGGGGTGACTGTCGCCAGGAGGCGGCCGGCGACGATGAAGTGGCCGGGGCGGTAGAGGAGGTGGATCACCGCGTCCGCCTCGGTGGCGATGCGGACGAGCTTGGAGTGCGAGACGTACTGCAGGTATCCGCTCTCCGATGCGGTGACCACGCCGTGCTCGTCCTTCAGCGTCGCCAGGATCTCCTGGGGCGTGGGCCCGAGCTTCGGTCCGCCCGCAGGCGGTGCCGCCTCACCCTCGATCGCCTTCACCACGTCGGAGGCGATGGAGGCGATGACGTAGGGCAGCTGGATCTGCACCGCGATGTGGTGGATGAAGTAGATCAGGATGAAGACGTCGACCAGCGCCAGGAACAGCACCGCGCTGATCGAGGCGTGCGGGACGAAGTCGCCGTGCTTGCCCGGCCCGATCGAGATCAGCACCAGGATCGCGAAGGTGAACGTGCCGACGAACGTGCCCAGCGTCCACTGCGTCCCGCGGTCGCGCATGAAGTTGCGCAGCATCCGCGGTCCGAGCTGGTTCGCCGCCAGCGTCAGGGCGACCAGGATCACCGAGAACACCACGCCGATCACCGTGATGACCGCCGCGGCGAGCGCCGCCAGGATCTGCCGCGAGGCGTCGGCGTTGCCGCTGATCACCCAGGACGGCAGCTTGAGCGTGCCGTTGTAGGCGGCGCGGTCGAGCAGGTACCCGCCCCAGAACAGCAGGAACGCCGCCCCGACCTCCAGCGTCGGCACCCACCACAGGCTGGTGCGCAGCGCCTCCCGGCGCCAGCCGGGCCGCAGCTCGACGTGCGTCAACGCGGCTCCCTGTCCCGATACGAGCGCCAATAGGGCAATCCTCGCCGATCGCATCTCCCGGGGTACGGATCCGACGCCCCGAATGGGCCATCCGGGTAGCGCCCGCGCCGCGAACCGGCAGACAGCTGTCGCCGTGAACTCCTCTGAGGACGCTGCCAAAGTACCGGACCCGCCGCAGGAACCGCGGTCGCTGCACAATAGGCGGTGTGCGGCGACCGGGCTGTGAGGCTGGTCGCCGCACTCGCCGAGCCGCTCGCCGAAGCCGCGGGGTATCCGCCCCGCCACACGAATGGATTCAACGACAGGTCCCCGCCGACAGCGCGCGCGACAGTGGCGGGGTGGACATCTCCGAACTGACGCCCGAAACCCTGGCCACGCTGCGTTCGCCGCGTCCTTATCCGGCGGTGACGATGGTCATGCCGGTCGATCCGAAGGCGCCCTTCAGTGAGAAGGACCGCATTCTGCTGCGCGGGTTGTGCACCGAGGCGCAGCGGCAGCTCGCTGAGGATGCCGAGGTCGAGCGGGAGGTGCGGCTGGCGCTGCGGGATGGGAAGCTGTCGCCGGAGGCTGTCGCGGAGCTGGTGGATCCGGGTGTGCCGGCCGGTGAGCTGGTCGTCTACGTCAGTGCGGCGAATCCGACGCAGGTCTGGCAGGTGCCGACGGATGCCGAGGTGCTGCCGCGGGTGGAGTTCGCCGACCGGTATCTGACGCGCTACCTGGCCGCCGCCGAGCAGCGTTCGTGGCCGTACCTGGTGCTGGTGCTGGACCAGGAGATGTGCCGGCTGTACCGGGGCGCGGCGTCGCGGCTGCGGGAGGTGAAGGAGCACGGCTTCCCCGACGCGCCGGCCATCCCCTCGCCGGAGGACGCGGTACCCGGGCCCATCCCGCGCGCGCAGCCGTACGAGGCGCACGAGGAGTACGTGAAGCAGTACTTGCGCACCGTCGACAAGAACCTCGGCCGCGCCCTGAAGGCCCACGACGGCCTCCCGCTGTTCGTCATCGGCGGCGACAAGATCCTCGCGGCGTTCCTGGACCTCACCGGCCACCACGACGTGGTCGCCGGCACCCTGCCCCTGACCGGCATGGACAAGGACACCCCTTCCGACCTGGCCAAGCGCGTCGCACCGGCGGTCGAGGCCTACCGCGCCGAGCAGGTCGCCGCAGCCGTAACGGAGCTGCAGGACGCCCGCTCCCAGAACAAGTACGCCGGCGGCCCGGCCGAGGTCTGGACCGCGACCGCCGACAAGCGCGTCCAGCGCCTCCTCGTCGAGGAGGGCCTGCTGATCGCCGGCAGAATCGGCGGCGACGGCCGCGACCTGGCCACCGTCCCCTACCCCGAACCGGTCACCCTGCCGCAGCCGAAGGAGGACTTCGAGCCGCCGGAGCCCGGCGTCGACACCGACATCGTCGAGCAGCTGGTCGAGAACGCCGTGGAGAGCGGCGCGCAGATCCTGTTCGTGCCGGACGGGACGCTGGCGGACGCCGCGGGGGTGGCGGCGGCGCTGCGGTACTGAGCACCGACGACGACAAGGACCACAACGAGCACGGCGAAGGAGCCCGGGGCAGCAACCCGGGCTCCGTCGCCGCGCTCTGTGCTCTGCTACCGCCCCAAAGCCTCCAGCATGTCCGCGGCGATCTGCGCCGACGACTGCGGATTCTGCCCGGTGTGCAGATTCCGGTCGGTCTCGGTGTGCTCGTGGAACGCCGGGCCTTGGACGAAGTCGGCGCCGAGCTCGACGAGCTTGTCCTCCAGGAGGTAGCGCATGTTGTCCGCGAGGCCGCCTTGGCGTTCCTCTTCGTCGGTGAAGGCGGTGATGCGGTAGCCGGCGATGGCGGGGGTGCCATCGGGGCGGTGGGCGGCGAGGAAGGCGGCTGGACCGTGGCAGACTGCGCCGACTGGTTTGCCGGCTGTGAGGGCGTCGGTGATGAGGGTCCCGGCGACGCGGTCGGTGGCCAGGTCCTCGAGGGGTGCGTGGCCGCCGGGGACGAAGAGGGCTTCGTAGCCGTCGAGTTCGACGTCGTCCAGGACCAGCGGGGTGCGCAGGTCCGGGAGGTGGTCCAGCTCGGCGCCGTCGTGGGCGTTCAGGCTTCGCGGGTCGGGCTGCGGGACCAGGCCGGCCGGGGTGGCGAACTTGACGTCGAAGCCGGCCTGCGTGAACGCCTGGTGCGGCACGAGAAGTTCCTCGGCCCAGAAGCCGGTGGTGAGAAGGGTGGCGTCCTTCATGGTCAGCTGGTGCGCGGCGCTGACGATGAACAGGACCCGGGGACGGTCGGCGGCGGGAGGCTGTTCGGACATATGCCCAGGCTCGCAGGCGCGGCGCCGCGGGCAACCCCACGGCGCCGTCCGCGTGACCTGGCTCGCTACCTTCCGAAATCATCAATGCCGATCATCTCGGTGGCGCCGAAGACTCCCAGGTCAAGGCCCTGGTTCAAGGTCGACTTCAGGGTTCTTCGGCGCCGGTTCCGGGCTGAGGCTCAACCTCAGCTTGAGGGTTCGAGGGCTCAGGCTCTGCTTCAGACTCAGCCACAGTTGGTCGGCAAGTTGGTCGGCAAGTTGGTCGGCAACCGCCGCCGTACGAGACGATGGACGCCGCGCGAGCAACCACCACCCGGGAGGCCACGGCGATGGAGACCCTCGACCTGCACGGCGTCTTCCGCGACGACCGCGCCATCTACCGCACGGTCCAGCAGGCCTTGTTCCGCTGCTCGGCGACCGGCGTCGACGTCCTGGAGATCATCCCCGGCCGCGGCTCGGGGACACTGAAGCGCCGGGTCCTGGCCTTCCTCGAGCAGCGGCAGCTGAAGCGGCTCTACACGCGCGTCGAGGAGGACCCGGGCAACGCCGGCCGGATTCTGGTGCACTTCCGGTAACCGTGTTGTTACACGACGACCCGAACCGCCCCGCCGCCGAACCGCGTCTGACCTGATGTGACGGACTACTGGAACCACAACGTCGCGCACCACGCGCGCATCGTGCGCGCGATGCCGCCGAACTGCCGCTCGGCGCTGGACGTCGGCTGCGGCGACGGCCTGCTCGCGCAGAAGCTGGCCACGCGCGCGAACTGGGTCGTGGCCCTGGACGCATCGGCGGACATGGCCGAACAAGCCCGCCGCCGCACCGCCGAACTGGACGTCGAGGTGGTCGAAGCCGACTTCCTCGCGGCAGTCCGCGACGGCGTCCTCCCCCGCCACTCCTTCGGCTTCGTCACCTCGGTCGCCGTCCTGCACCACCTCGACCCCGAAGCCGCGCTCCAGGCCATGGCATCGCTCCTGGAACCGGGAGGCCGCCTGGCCGTGGCCGGACTGGCGATGAGCCGATCGGCCGTGGACTGGCTGATCGCCGCCGCCCAGCTGCCGATAGTGCAGACCATACGACTGGCCCACGGCGGCAAATCAGGCCCGGACGGCATGCCGATGAACTTCGACGACATCCCATCCTGGGCCCAGTCCAAGCGCACAGCGCTCGACACCCTGCCCGGCGCACGCTGGCACCGGACACTCCAGCTGCGCTACATGATCGAGTGGACCGCGCCCGGAGCAGAACGCCGAGCGGGTCAGCGCCGCGCGTCAGTGCCAGTGGAACGCACCTGATTCGTAGACGCAGGTCAGGGTGTTGCCGGAGGCATCCTGCGCGGTCAGGCCCGCGTCCGCGTCGGGGCAGAACTCGCCGCGCTGCGGCAGCGCACTGGGCGAGGTCGGCGCGACGGTGGTGGCGCTCTGGCTCAGCCGCCCCTCGGTGATCGCGCCGTTGCTGACGATGTAGAAGCCGTCGTACACCTTCGTCGAACCATCGCTTTGCAGCGCCTCGAGGTGCACGTCGACCGTGTTGCCCTGCACACCGGTGATGGTCAGCGAGTCGTGCGCCGTCCCGGCGAAGCCAGCGGCGAAATCGCTGTAGCTGGAGCCGAGGTTGCTGCCGCCCAGCTTCCAGGCGGTGGCGTAGTCCTGCGCGTTGATCGCCGCGTAGAACGCCGAGACCACGGCCTCCGGGTCTTGCGCTGTCGGCGCGGGTGTCGCCGCGGGGCTGGTGGCGGTGGCGGCCGGAGCCGGCGGCGGTTTCGTGACAGTGACCGTCGTGGTCGGCGGCGCCGATGGCGTCGATGGCGTGGCTTGGGTTGTCGGCGTGGAAGGGGTCGATGGCTTGGCGGAGGAAGACTGCGTCGAGGTCGGCGAGGGCGACCCGCTCGGCTGGGCCGCCGAGCCGGTGGCCGTCGAGGCACACCCGCCCGCAGCGCTCCCCAGCACCACGATCAGTGCGATGAGCTTGGCGTGCATTGCGTCACCTTCTCCGTCCATCCTCCGCCCGCGTGCCGGGGTTCGCACGACCGTACAGATCCGCACAGTTACTTGTTAGTGAGTAGTAACATGCCTGCATGACGCCTTCCTCACCGCCGAAGATGACCGCTGACGAGCGCCGGGCGCAGATTCTGGCGATTGCTGCTCAGGAGTTCGCGCTCGGGGGGTTGCATGGGACTTCCACCGAGACGATCGCGCGGCGGGCGGGGATCACGCAGGCGTATGTCTTTCGGTTGTTCGGGTCGAAGAGGGCCCTGTTCATTCAGGTGGTGAGATCAGCGTTCGAACAGCTCACCGGCGCTATGCGGGAGGCGGCTGGGGAGCTGCGTGGGCTGGATGCGCTGTCGGCGATGGGTACCACCTATGACGCGCTGCTCGGTGATCGGACGGCGCTGCTGCTTCAGTTGCAGGGCTTTGCGGCGGCGAGTGAGCCGGAGGTGCGCGACGCGGTGCGGGAGAGCTTCGCGGGCATGTGGCGGCTGGTCGCCGATACCACCGGGCTGGATCCGGTGACGGTCAAGACGTTCCTGGCGTTCGGCATGCTGCTCAACAACGGGGCGGCGTTGGAGCTTCGCGAGCTGGAGGAGCCCTGGGCTCAGGGGGTTCGCACGCGGATCCAGCCCGGGCTGTTCACGCACATCACCAGCGAGACCAATCAGTGAGCGGCGCCGATCCGATAGGACAGAGGACGCGCGCCGAGCCGCAGGCTGCCGCCGCCACGCCGCTCCCCCGCGCGCTGCTGCTCATCGGCGTGGTTATGGCGGTGGTCGGCAGCGTCGGCGGGCCGCTGATCACGAGCGTCGCGACGACGCTGCACGTCTCGCTCGCGGCGGCGCAGTGGACGCTGACCGTCTCGCTGCTCACCGGGGCGGTGGCGACGCCGGTGCTCGGGCGGCTCGGGTCCGGGGCGCGCCGGCGTCCGGTCGTGCTGGGCACGCTCGGTGTCATCGTGGTCGGCAGTGTCCTGACGGTGCTGCCGCTGCCGCTCGGGCCGCTGCTGGTGGGGCGGGCGGCGCAGGGGTGCGGGCTGGCGCTGGGACCGCTGATGATGGCCTCGGCGCGCGAGCATCTGGACAAGGCGCGGGCCGCCTCGACGATCGCGATGATCTCGGTCGCCTCGACGGCGGGGGTCGGGTTCGGGTATCCGCTCGCGGGCTACCTCACCGATGTCGGTGGCATTCGGCTCGCCTATGCGGCCGCGCTGGGACTGTCGGCGGTGGCGTTCCTGGTGGCGTTCCGCTTCTTCCCCGCCTCGCAGCAGCCTGTCGCTCCCGCGCCCGACGCGGCGGCGAGTCTGCTGCTCACCGCCGGGGTGCTGGTGCTGTTGCTCGTCCTCGGTGAGGCGAGTCTGTGGCAGGACCATCTGGCGGTGGCGGTCGGCGGGGTCGTCGCGGCGCTGCTGCTCGTGGCGTGGACGCTGCGGGAACGCGCCCTGGTCAATCCGCTGGTCGATCTGCGTCTGCTGCGACACCGGGCGGTGGCCGGCGCGAACGCCGCGATGCTGGTGGCAGGTGTCGGAATGTATCTGCTGCTGTCGTGCATCACCCGGTACGTGCAGACTCCGCGCGTCGCCGGCTACGGCTTCGGGCTGAGCACGTTCACCGCGGGCCTGTTCCTCGTCCCGTTCTCGGTGGTCGGCTTCGTGGCGGGCCGCCTGAGCCCGCGGGTGCGCAGGTATCTGTCGGCGCCGGCGCTGGTCACGGCCGCGACCGCGGTGGTGATCGGCGCGTTCGCGCTGTTCGCCGTGGCGCGCGGGTCCATCGCCGGTCCGCTGGTGTCGATGACGCTGCTGGGCTTGGGCGTCGGCGCCTTCTCCGCGGCGATGCCCGCGGTGATCCTGGAGGTGACTCCGGCGCAGGAGACGGCGAGCGCCATGGGCGTCAACCAGGTGGTGCGCAGCATCGGGTTCTCGCTCGGCAGTACCCTGAGCGCCCTGCTCTTGGCCGCGCACACACCGGCGGGCGCCGTCTTCCCCACCGACGAAGGCTTCACGGTGACGGCGTGGATCGGCGCCGCCGTCACCGCGATCGCCTTGGGGATCAGCTTTACGCTGCGCCCGGAGTCGGAACCGGAGCGGTGACTTCGGCCTCGTCGGCGGTCTGCGGGGCGACGCCGCCCTGGAGACCGACGAAGGCGATGACCGCGGCCACTGCCATGATCCCGGCCATGATGTAGAAGATCGTCTCGGTCGACTGGGCGAAGGCCAGCCGGTAGAAGTGCGGGATCTGCGACAGGTCGGTGGTTCCGCCGCCCGAGGAGCCGCCGGAGGACTTGCCGCCCTGCATCTGTGCCAGGCTCGCCGCCTGCTGATCGGCGACGGCGCGCGGGACGTGCAGCTCGGCGACCATCTGGTCGGCGACGTTCGTGCGCATCCGGGTCACCAGCGTCGTGCCGAGGACCGCCAGGCCCAGGCTCGCCGCGTAGTTGCGGATGGTCTGGGTGATGCCGGTGGCCTCGCCGTAGGAGTAGCGGCCGGCCTGGTTCACCGCGTCGGTGCTGGCCGGGGAGAGCATCAGGCCCATGCCGGCGCCGGCCAGGACGATGAACCACTGCTGCTTGCCGAAGTCCAGCGTGGTGACCTTCTGCGCCCACAGGAAGAAGCCGACCGCGGCCACCGCGCAGCCGATGCTGACCGGGCGCTTGGCGCCGATGCGGTCCAGCATGCGGCCGCCGATCTGGGTGGCGACGGCGAAGCCGATGAAGAAGAAGAGCAGGAACACGCCGGCGTCCTTGGCCTCCTTGCCCAGGGAGATCTGCGCGTACTCGCTGGAGAACAGGAACAGCGGGACGAACACCAGCATCGCCACGCCCAGGACCATGTTCTCGACCAGGAACGTGCGGTTGCGGAAGATGTCCATGTCGATCAGCGGCGAGGAGGTCCGGCGCTGGACCCGGTAGAAGACGATGAGCAGGATGAGGCCGGCGGCGATGCAGAGGCCGATCGCCGGGTTGGTCCAGCCCCACAGCGGAGCCTGCTGGAAGCCGAAGACGCCCAGGACGATGCCGCCGGTGATCAGCGCGAGCCCGCGGTAGTCCATCTTGGCCGGGCGGAAGTCGGTGACCGGCTTGGACAGCGCGATGAGCAGGATCGCGATCGCCGCGACCGGCAGATTGACCCAGAAGATCGCGCGCCAGGTCCACTGCGTGAGGAAGCCGCCCATGATCGGGCCGATCGCGGTCAGCGCGCCGGAGATGCCGAAGAACGTGGCCAGTGCCTTGCCCCGCTCGCGCACCTCGTAGGTCTGCACGACGATCGCCAGCGCCGCCGGGAACATGATCGCACCGCCCAGACCTTGCAGCGCCCGGAAGGCGATGAGCCAGGCCTCGGCCAGCGAGCCCTTCGGCGTGGCGCCGCACAGCGCGGAGGCGCCGGCGAAGATGATGACGCCGACCGTCACCATCTTGCGGTGCCCCAGCGTGTCGGCCAGCCGGCCGCCGAACGCGAACAGCGAGGCCAGCGCCAGCAGATAGGCGTTGACCGCCCACTGCACGCCGGTCGCCGACAGCCCCAGCTTGGTCTGGATCTCCGGCACCGCGATGGAGACGATGGTCTGGTCGATGAAGGTCATCGCGACCGCGAAGATCATCGCCGCCAGGACGAGGTTCTTCGACCGGCCGTGGACCGGTGCGGCTTCGGACATGTTCTCTCCCCTGTGAACCCACTGATGACACGAGAAGGACTCCGCAAGCAGCACCGCCGAACCCGGCGAGATCTGCGGCACACCCCCCGAACTCCGTCCTTCGCGCCGCTATGCCGCATCCGCGAAGCGTCCCCGGCTGATCTCCCCCGTCAGCGGTAACCGAGCGCCATCATGGTGCATAGTCGCCGGTCATGCCAAGCTTTTGCGACGGCCCCAGGTGATCAATCCGGCGAGTCGGTCAGAGCGCTCCGCCGCGCCAGCAGGAACGCGCGCTCGCTGGCGTTCCCGGCGCGCGCCGCGGCTTGTTCGTACGCGGCGGCGGCTTCGCTCCGGCGGCCGGCGCGGCGCAGGAGGTCGGCGCGCACGGCGTGGTAGGGACCGTATTCGGCCAGGGGCGTGGCGAGTGCTTCGATGACGTCCAGCGCTGGGGCGATGCCGTGGGCTTCGGCGAGGGCGACGGCTCGGTTGAGGGCGACGACGGGGGTCGGCTCGACGGCCAGCAGCCGGTCGTAGAGAGTCAGGATCTGGAGCCAGTCGGTGTCCTCGGCGCGAGCCGCGTCGCTGTGGACGGCGTTGATGGCGGCTTGGAGCTGATACGGCCCGGGTTGGTTGCGCCGCAGGCACGAGCGCAGGAGGTCTTGCCCCTCCTCGATCAGGGCCCTGTCCCACCGCGCGCGGTCCTGGTCGCCGAGCAGGATGAGCGCGCCGTCGGGGGCGACGCGGGCCGGGCGGCGTGCCTCGGTGAGCAGGAGCAGCGCGAGCAGACCGGCGGCCTCGGGTTCGTCGGGCATCAGCTCGACCAGCAGGCGCGCCAGGCGGATCGCCTCGGCACACAGGTCGGCGCGGACCAGGTTCTCCCCGGAGGTGGCCGAGTGTCCTTCGGTGAAGATCAGGTAGACGACGGCGAGCACGGCGCGCAGCCGGTCCGGCAGTTCGGCCTCTGAGGGGATGCGGTACGGGATGCGCGCGGCGCGGATCTTGCCCTTCGCGCGCACCAGGCGCTGGGACATGGTCTGCTCGCTGACCAGGAACGCGCGGGCGATCTCGGCGGTGGTCAGGCCGCCGAGCAGGCGCAGAGTCAGGGCGACGCGGGTCGGCGCGGCCAGAGCCGGGTGGCAGCAGGTGAAGATCAGGCGGAGGCGGTCGTCGCGCACCGGGTCCTCCTGTTCTGATTCGGTGGCGGGGTGGCGATCGGCGCCGGGATCGGTGGCGGCGTGCAGCAGCGCCGCTTGGGCATAGTGGTCCTCGCGGCGCGCTTCACGGCGAAGACGGTCGATGGCGCGGTTGCGGGCCGTGGTGATGATCCAGCCCGCCGGAGACGGTGGCGGACCCTCTGCCGGCCAGCGTTGCAAGGCGGTGGCGAAGGCGTCCTGGACGGCTTCCTCGGCGAGGTCGATGTCGCCGAAAGCGCGCACCAGGACAGCCACCGCCCGGCCGTACTCGGCACGGAAGACGGCTTCGATGTCCTGAGCCGAGGTCATGTCAGCCCAGGAACGGCCGGACCTCGACGGGCAGCCCGACGGCACGCGTCAGCTTCGCGGCCCAGCCGAGCGCCGCGTCCAGGTCGGGGGCATCGATGATCTTGATGCCGCCGAGGTGTTCCTTGCTGTCGGCGAAGGGTCCGTCGGTGATCAGCACCTCGTTGGAGCCGGAGCCGGAACTGGAGCCCGAACCAGAACCCGAAGCCGGACCGGGTCGCAACACCGTCGCCGTACTCGCCGGATGCAGTCCCCCGTCGAACACCCACGAGCCGGCTTCCCGCAGCTCGGCGTTCAGCGCGTCCAGCTCGCGGCCGATGTCGGCGAGGCGCTCCTCGGAGGGCAGCGGCCCGTCGGGCTGGTAGATGGAGAGCAGGTAGCGGGTCATGGCAGCCATCTCCTCAGGCCTCGTCGCGATGTCCTGCTCGATGCCGTCGCGAAGCGCCGCGACCGCCGCCGGGACGCCGCCACCACCGGCACTGGCACTGGCACTGGCACCCTCACCGGAACCGGCGCCGTCCCGCTTCGCGCGCACCACCGTCGAGTTCGCCCACGGCAGCGACTCGGCCATCGTCGCCGACACGACATACTTCTGCACCTTACGCAGGTGCTCGGTGAAGGGGTTCCCGTCGGTCTGCTTCGGCCCGGCCGGCGCCTGCATCACGCCGTCCAGCGTCAGGCTCTCGGTCACCACGATCTGGCCCATGATGTCTCCTTCGTGCTCCGTGAGAATCGGTCTCACCCTCTACACGAAGCAGGTGGCCGCAAACAGACAGCCGGCCCACTCCCCCCTCGCCGCTAGGCTTGCGGCATGATCCGCGCTGCCGCCCCCGCCGACGTCCCGACCATCCGCGCCCTGGTCGCCGCCCTCGCCGAGTACGAGCGCGAGCCGGAATCGGCCAAGGCCACCGAGGAGCAGTTCCACGCCGCCCTGTTCGCCGAGCACCCCGCCGTCTTCGCCCTGATCGCGGAGGACGACGCCGGCACCCCGGTCGGCTTCGCGCTGTATTTCCTGAACTTCTCCACCTGGAACGGCACGCACGGCATCTACCTGGAGGACCTGTTCGTCCTGCCCGAGGCGCGCGGCGGCGGCTACGGCAGCGCGCTGCTGCGCGAGCTGGCCCGCATCGCCGTCGAGCGCGGCTACAGCCGCGTGGAGTGGAGCGTGCTGGACTGGAACGAGCCGTCGATCGGCTTCTACAAGGCGCTCGGCGCGGTCGCGATGGAGGAGTGGACCACGATGCGGCTGACCGGCGACGCGCTGCACGCGTTCGGCGGCGCGGCGGCCCGGCAGGACACTTAGGCCCGACTAGGCCCAGCTCAGGCCCGCAGATCCTTCGCCATGATCGCGCACACGGTTTCGTAGCGCCGGAGCGTGCCGTCCGGAGCCTCCTCGTCCCAGGAGTCGGGGCGGGTGTCGAAGACGACGTAGCCGAGCCGCTCGTACAACGCCCGCGCCCGCGGATTCTCCTGCTCGACCCCGAGCTCGGCGCGCACCAGACCGCGGCCGCGGATGCGGTCCTCGGCGGCGGCCATCAGCGTCGTGCCCAAACCGCAGGACTGGAGCGCGGGCATCGTCGCGAGCTGGTGGATCGAGCCGGCTGCCGGAGCCAGTTCGTAGTCGATGCCGCCGATCGCCAGCGGGAGGTCGGTCTTGGCGGCGCACACCGCCAGATACTCCGCCACTCCGGCCGCCGCGCGGTCCAGTTCGTTCTCCACCACGAGCAGGTGGAGCGAGGACCCAGACCAGCCACAGTGCGGCAGATCCGCATAGGTGAGGTCGCGGACATGGACGGGCAGGATCACTTCACCGGACACCCGGGCAGTCCATCACACCCAGCCCCGCCCCCGCGCCTCCATTCCCGCCTGGAACCGCGTCGTGGCGTCCAGCGTCCGCATCAGGGCCTGGACACGCCGCTGCGTGGTGCGGAAACTCCAGCCCAGCGCGCGGGCGATCGCCTCGTCGGTCTGGCCTGAGGCCAGCAGCAACAGCAGCGTGCGGGTCGCCTCGTCCGGTCCCTGCTCGGAGACCTCCGGGAGCGGCAGCGCCAGCCGCCACTCGGCCTCGAACAACGCGATCAGGGCGTCCAGCAGCGACGAGGGATGGATCACGTACGCCGTGGTCAGCGCCTCCTCCGGATCGCGGATCGGGATCAGCGCCTGGCGATCGTCGCTGATCACCATCTTGATCGGCAGGGTGGGGCGGGTGCGGGAGTGCTCGCCGAAGGTCTGGGAGGGCCGGATGTCCTGGCTGAGACGGTCCGGCCAGGCCAGCGCGGCGCGGGAGTAGATCACCCGGTAGTTCAGTCCGGAGCGGGCACGGCGCGCCGCGTTGTCGTGGTTGGTGCCGGGGTTGTTCAGGTACGGCGGCCGGTCGAAGCCGCGGATCTGGTGGCGCGCCTCGCTCTGCAGGTGGCTGAAGCGGCGGCCGACCTCCTCATAACCGCGCACCACCTCCACCGACAGCGAGGGGTCGGTGTAGCGGGCCGCCTCGCGGTAGCTGTCCATGAGGCCGTTCATCAAGGACCTGACACGCACCAGCTCCTGCTCCGCACGCCCGACCAGCGAGCCGATGGCGACGTCCGGCGCCGAGGCGAACCACACCGCCGTCCGGCCCGGCGCGCGGCTCGCCATGCCCTCGGCGGTCAAGCGGTCGAGTGCGCCGCGCACCTTACTCAACGGTAGCCTCGTGATCTCCGCCAACCGCGCCGCGCCGGACTCGGGATGCTCAACGAGGGCCGAGTACACCGTTCCGCACGGCTCTGGCAGGCCCACTGATTCCAGCACGTCAGTCCCCTTATTCGCGGGCCGGAGCATCGGGTGGTGGCGCAAAGACGCCGGGTGGCGAGAATACGCCTGCTGGCTGTCTTGTGCCATCGCCTGGGACGCTGCCAGGTTGTTCCCCACCGTTCATTTACTGAAGCGTGTGAGGAACCGAATGCCAAGTCCCCACCCACCCCGCTCCGACTCCCCACGAGGCCGGAAACGCCTGATCACGGCACTGGTCGCGGGCACCACCCTGGCCGCCGGAACGCTCGGCGCCACCAGCGCCGTCTCCGCCGCGCCCGCCGGTCCGGCCACCGCCGCGGGCAGCAGCCCCGGCGCCCCGACCCGGCCGGGTCAGCCCACGTACTCCTTCGGCTCCGCCGGCGCCTCAGCCCTCGGCGAAACCTGGTCCGCCGCCGACCACCCGGTGCCCGGCGGGAACGCCGCTGCCGCCGCCTCCGGCCACACCGTCACCAGCATGATCAGCAGCCGGACCCAGATCCCGGCCTCGATCGTCGCCGCCGCCAAGAACAACGCCGCGGCGACGACCACCAAGCGGCTGGCCGTGGCGAACACCAGCGGACTGCCGGACAACTACGGCATCTCCTCCTCCCTGGAGAGCTGGATGAACTCCGGCGGTGTGGACGCCCTCGGCGCCTACAGCGACCTGGCTACGCGCTACAACAAGCTGCCCGGACAGGGTGAGATCATCACCAACGTCTGCGTCGGCGACCTCACCGACCAGGCGATGGCCGACGCCGGCGACGGCTACGTGCAGCAGAACGGCCCGACCACGGTCCTCTCCGGCGGCCAGCGCTATCTGGACCTGCCGTCCATGCCGCTGATCCCGACCTACGTCGCCGACACCGCCGGGCATCTCAACCCGCTGGGTTCCACCGAGAACCAGGACCCGTCCAACGGCGAGATCATGCTGGACTTCAGCGTGATGGCGCCGCTGCCGCACCAGGACCAGCGGCCGGCGAACACCGGCAGCGGCTTCACCGACCTGCTCGGCGTGGCGCCCGGCGCGAGCTACCGGCTGGTCGTGCCCTCCAGCCCGACGCCGGACCAGATCCGCGTCGCGCTGCTGGCCGCCGCCCGGCAGACGCCGCGGCCCGACGTGATCAACGCCAGCCTCGGCTTCGGCACCGACAGCCAGGGCTTCCCCGGCCGCTACCTGGAGGACGACCCGACGATCGAGGCCACGGTCGCCCAGATCGTGCACCAGTACGGCATCACGGTCTCCATAGCCGCCAACGACGGCACCCGCCTGTACACCCCGACCGCGGTCGGCCCGGACGGCGGCAGCACCCCGACCGACGTGGCGCACTCCGCGCACCAGGCGACCACCATCGACGACGACGCGATGTCCACCACCCCCAGCCGGGTCCAGGACAGCGGGGCGATCGCCGCCGGCGGCAGCACCACCGACAACACCCTGTCCGTCGGCACCGCGGGCCCGGCGACCGTCGCGGAGACCCGGATATCCGGCAGCGGCGACTTCTCCTCCGGCTTCGGCTCGCGGATCGACCTGTCGGCGCCCAGCGACAACATCCCGGCGCTCTTCCACGCCGAGGGCTCGGCGGCGCAGACCGCCGGGGTGAGCCTGACCGGCGGCACGTCCGCCTCGGCACCGGAGATCGCAGCCGCCGCGGCGGTCATCGACGGCGCCGCGAAGCTGACCGGCCGCACTTTGACGCCGGAGCAGATCAGGGACCTGCTGGTCTCCACTGCCCGCACGGTGGCCACGCCGCCGCAGATCGACCAGAACCTGAACGTCGGTCCGCAGGTGGACGTCACCGCGGCGGTCGAGCGGCTGCTGTCGGCGCGGCACGGGGACGACACCAACGCGGTCGTCAACGGCACCGCCGCCGACAGCGCTGCCAGCACAGTCAGCGCCGACGCCGCCGACGCCGCTGCCAAGGCCGGTCCGACGCGCATCGTCCGCCTCGGCGTGCAGCACCACGAACTGCTCGGCGAGGAGGGCGGGGAGTTCCTGGAGAGCACCGACCCGGCCTCGATCGACCTGGCCGGTCCGGCGGACGCGCGCGGCGATGACACCGGCGAAGGGCTGGTCGGACCGCTCACGTTCGCCGCAGACGTGGTGAACGCCGGTCACGGCAGCCGCTACCGCTTAACCGTCGGCTCGAAGACCTTCGACTCCGACACCCCAGCGATCCGCCTCACCCCGACCCAGCTGCTGACCGCCGCCGGGCTGCCGGTGATATCCACGACGCCGCGCACGGTCTCCGTCCGGTTCGACGTCCTGTCCCACGGCCGCTCGACCGGGTCGATCACGCAGTCCGTCACCCTCGGCGCCACCGACGGCACGTACCTGGAGGCGCCGGCGCCGACCGCCCCGGCGACCGTCAACGCGGGCCAGGCCGTGACAGTGCACTACGACTTCACCGGCGTGCGGAACGTCAAGAGCCCGACCCTCGCGCTCTCTACCGTCGGCCACTGGAGCCCGGTGCTCGCCCCGCTCTCCAACAACGCCTGGACCGCGCCGCTCACCGGAACCTCCGGCGACGTGCAGATCCCCGCCTCGGCGTTCGGCTCCGGCGGCGGCATCTACGGCATCACGATCATCCAGGACGACTCGAACCCGCAGTACCCGATCTACGGGGAATCGGCGCCGATCCGCGTCGCGGGCTTCGGCGCCGACCAGCGTCCCGACGCCCCGACCCTGGCCGCCGGCGTCCGGCACGACGCCTCGGCGGCGTTCGGCCACCAGAGCGAGGTCTCGCGGAAGTCCTCGGCCTTCAGCGTGAACTACTCGGTGGACTCCGTCCACGGCGCCACCGGCGCGATGCTGGAGATCTCCGCCGGCGCACCGACGCTGTGGAACTCGCTGAACACCTTCACCGCGCAGAACGGCACCGCCCGCGACGGCGACGGCTTCGACACCGGATCGGTGGTCTACCAGAAGCTCCCCTGGCGCTCCGGCACGGTCTCGCTGGACGCGCTCAAGATCGGTCTGGCCACCGCGTCGCAGTACACCATCCGGGTGCTGCCGATCGGCCGGGACGGCCAGGCGGCCGGGCAGGCCTCGCCGTCCTCGACGCTGACCGTCGACGACGGCGTGCCGCCGGCGAACGGGCAGGTCGCGGACTTCGCCGCCAAGGGCGCGGACTCGGTCGCCGTGGTGACCGACTCCGCCGACGCCGGCGAGTCCGTCCGGCACTACAACCCGGCTGACGGGACCTACGGTCCGGTCATCACCTCCGACACCACGCAGGCCGGTCCCTACGCGATCATCGGCGTGGACGACTCGGCGCATCGCGTGGTCCTGATGCACACCGTCGATGAGAACTCCTACCAGCTGGAGGTGCGGAACCTGTCCGACGGCTCGCTGGTCGGCACGCCGCAGGTGGTGCAGGGCGCGCCGAGCCTGGTCGTCGGCGGCCGGGTGGACGCCGCGCGGCACCAGGCGTGGGTCCTGCAGTGGGTCCAGCCGGACTACCACGACGAGCTGCTCAGCCTCGACGTCGCCTCCGGCAAGCCGGGCACCCCGGTCGAGCCGGACGCCACGGCGAAGGCCACGCGCGCCTACTACGACGGCATCGACGTCGATGCGGGCACCGGCACCGTCCAGCTCGCGCACCTCGCCGACAGCTCGCTGTGCTTCGGGACGGCGGCGAACGCGGTGATCGACGTCAATGAGGCGACCGAGGCGGTGTCGCTGTCGGCCGGGTCCACCCCGGTCTGCGGTACCAACTTCGCCTCGGCGCAGGACGGTTCCCAGGCGGCGCTGCTGAACTACGCCAGCTTCAGCGTCAACTTCCTGAGCCACCTCGCGCTGGACATGGTCGACGAGAAGACCCTCGCCACGACCAACAACGGCACGCTGCGCCAGCAGATGGCCGGGGCGCTGGCACTGGACAGCGCGCACCATGTGGCGCTGGTCGCCTATGCCAGCCCGCAGCCGCTGTCGGTCTTCGGCCACCCCGGCGGCATCCTGACCGACAGCAACTCCCGCGGTCAGATCGATGTGGTGGACACTGGCACCGGCAAGGTTCTCAAGACGGTGACGGCGTTCGAGTTCACCCACGGGTTCGGCGGTCCGCTGTCGTCCACCGCGGGGCAGAACATCCAGATCGACCCCAAGACGCGGACCGGGTTCACGTACGGTCCCGGATGGAGCCAGATCGAGCAGTTCTCTTACTGAGAGGGCTGAGGTAGTCCGCTACCGCTGAACCGCCGCCCCGCCGGGCCGCTCTTCGGAGCAGCTCGGCGGGGCGGCAGTGTTGTGGACTGTTGCTGTCCTACAGTTTTGTAGACCGTTGCTGTCCTACAGCGTCAGGACGATCTTGCCCTGCGTGCGGCCGGACTCGATGAGCTCGTGCGCCTTGGCGGCGTCGTCGAGCGGGATCGCGTGCTCGACGTAGGGGCGCAGCTTCCCGGCGTCCACGAGCGCGGCGAGGGCTTCCAGTCCGACATAGTCCGGCTCGACGGTGATGCCCGCGAAGCGCCGGCCGGCGTCGATCGTCGCGGCGCGCAGCTCCCTGTCCATCCGGTCGACGATGGTGAGCAGCAGCCCGCCGGGGCGCAGGACCTCGATCGACTGGCGGCCGACGGCTCCGCCGACCGTGTCCAGGACGACGTCCATGCCCTTGATGGCTTCGGTGATGTCCACGGCGCGGTAGTCGATGACCTCGTCGGCGCCGAGGCCGAGGACGAAGTCGTGTTTGGCGGCGCTGGCGGTGGCCACGACGTGCGCGCCGCGGGCCTTGGCGATCTGTACCGCGAGGTGTCCCACGCCTCCGCCGCCGGCGTGGATCAGGATCTTGTCGCCCTCGGACACCCCGGCGGCGTCGACGAGCGCCTGCCACGCGGTGAGTCCGGCCAGCGGCAGGGCGGCGGCGTGGTCGTGGTCGATCGCGGCGGGCTTGCGGGCCAGCTGGCGGGAGGGGACGGCGACGTACTCGGCGTAGGCGTTGCCGGCGCGCGGGAAGAACGGCATGCCGTAGACCTCGTCGCCGACCTCGAAGCGGGTGACGCCGGGCACGGTTTCTTCCACGACCCCTGAGACGTCCCAGCCCAGGACGAACGGCGGCTGGCCGAGCATCGCGAAGGCGCCGGAGCGGACCATGGCGTCGACCGGGTTGACGCCGGTGGCGTGCACCCGGACCAGGACCTCGGAGGGCAGCAGGGCGGGCACGGGCACCTCGACGGCGTGCAGGACGGTCGGGTCGCCGAATGAGTCCTGGGAGACAGCGCGCATGGGAGATCCCTCCACACTTTCTGTAGTGGTCGATACAGAAGGACGGTACCACATTCCCTAGCGATCGCTATAGAATCGAGGACGTGACTACCGCGACCATCAAGGGACGCCCCCGAGGCTTCGACCGCGACCAGGCGCTGGAAGCCGCGCTCATGGAGTTCTGGCGCCACGGCTACGAGGCGACCTCGATCGCCACCCTGACCAGGGCGATGGGCATCAACCCGCCGAGCCTGTACGCCGCCTTCGGCGACAAGCGCAAGCTCTTCAGCGCCGCCGTCCAGCGCTACGCCCAGACCCACGGCGACTACGGCTCCCGCGCCCTGGACCAGCCGACCGCCCGCGGCGTCGTGGAAACCATGCTCCGTCTGGCCGCCACCGAGTACACCGACGCCCACCACCCCCCCGGCTGCCTGGTCATCGACGGCGCCACCAACACCTCCGAAGCCTCCCAAGACGTCGCCGAAGAACTCCGCGCCTACCGCGAGGACACCAAGCACGCCATCGCCGACCGCATCACCGCCGACATCCAAGCCGGCAGCCTCCCCCCCAAGACCGACGCCCCAGCCCTGGCAACCTTCTACGCCGCAGTGATCCAAGGCATGTCCACCCAAGCCCGCGACGGCGCCAGCGAACAGGACCTCCAGCGCGTCGCCGACGTGGCGCTCGCGGCTTGGCCGGCTTGATGCGCGAGGCGGAACGTGGGGGCGGGGCGACAATGGGAGACCCAGCAGGGTCGATAGACCTGATCGATCTGGCGGGCACTGCCGGCGAGCGCTGCGTGGTGCGGGTCACCGGACGCTTCGAGCCGGGAGTGCTGACAGGTCACGATATTTTGCGGGCCACACTGATCGTGTCCTCGGACAAGGTCCGGGACGCCACGACGCTGTTCCTGCTCCCCTCGGACCTCGCCGAGTGGCAGAGCGCGCTCGACGGCGGTCTGGGCGCCGGTTCCACCGCGGTGATCGCGGGCGACCGGGGTCCGGGCATCGAGCTGCGCGTCCAACGGAACCGGCGCGTGGCGGTGCGGGTCCACGAGACTGATCGCTTCGACATCGTCATGAAGGTCCCGATCCGTCCCGAGTGGGTCAGCGACCTGCGACAGCGGCTGGCGCGGGTGCACCAGACCTGGCCGCGCGAAGTGCTCACGTCCTCGCCGGACGTCTATGAGTGGAGCCCGGACCGGCAGCGCTGATTACCGCGCTGAGTACCACAAACCCCGGACACACAGCTGGTCCCGACCCGAGAATCCGGGCCGGGACCAGCTGTTCAATCAAGCGCCGAGGAGCGAGGGACTGCTGCTCCTCAGCCTTCGGAGACCGCGAAGACGTGCATCGCGGTGGTGTTGCTGCCGACGCTGGAGGCCACGTTCGGGAACGTGACCGAGGCCAGGGTCTTGGTGGTGTCCAGCGGGACGGTGGTGGAGAAGACGTACATCGTGATCGACTGCGAGCTGCCGGAGTCGCTGTTGCGGTAGGGCATGGTCGCGATCGCGGTGTCGGTGGTGTCGCCGCCGCTGGCCCAGTCGTTGAAGGTCAGCGTCTGGGTGGTGGAGGTGCCGTCGGTGTAGGTGAGGGTGATCGGGCCGGCGGAGCCGCCGTTGGTGGAGGAGCCGAGCAGGCCGAGCTTGGTGGCGCCGGCCTTTCCGGTCACCAGCATCGTCTGGCCCGCGGGCAGGATGTTGTCCGCGCCGCAGGGCTGGACGTTCGGCCAGGTGTAGGTCACACCGTCGGAGGTCACGGTGCCTCCGGGCTTGATACCGGCGGCGGCCAGGGCGTCGGCGGAGTAGCTGTAGCCGTCTCCGTCGAAGTCGGCGCACTGCTGGTTGCTGTCGGCCGAGGTTCCGATGTTGTCGAAGTAGTCGGCCGGGTTCGCGGTCGGGGTCATCGGCAGCACCTGGCTGTCGGAGACCTGGCCCGCGGCGTTGACCACGGTCACCGCGGCGTTGGAGCCGGGGTAGACGTGGAACATGCCGTTGGTCCCGCTGGGGGTCGGCACGGTGAAGGTCACCGCGGTGTCGCTCCAGGAGTCGACCGTGAACGCCGCGCTGTTGCCCGGCGCGCCCCAGTTGATGCCCTGGTCGCTGAAGGCCACGTAGCCGGTGCCCTGCGTGGCGCCGAAGCCGGAGCCGTGCACCGTCACCTGCTGCCCGGCCGCGGCCGGCGAGGGGGTGGCCGAGGTGGTCACCGCACCGGTCGGCGCGGTCGTGGAGGTCCCGACGGCGAAGACGTGCAGCCGGCCCTGGTCGGTCCCGTTGGGCAGGGTGACCGAGGTCAGCGTCTTGGCCGGGTCGACCGGGAACACCGTGGAGAACACGTGCGTCGCCGTGGTGTCCTTGCCGCCGGCGCAGCTGGAGCAGTCCCGGTAGGACAGCGTCGCGGCGTCGCCGTTGCCGAAGGACGGCTTGCTCTTGCCCGCCCCCAGCGTCCAGTCCGACAGTCCGAGCCAGAACTGCGCGGTGCTGCCGTCGGAGTAGTTCAGCGTCATGACGCCCTGGCTGGGACCGCCGTCGGCCGAACCGAGCAGACCGAGTTCCTGCGTCCCGGCGGCCGCGGACACGTTCACCTTCTGGCCGGCGGCCACGACGTTGTCCGGGTTGCCCGGCGCCGGAAGCGGCCAGGTGTAGGTGATGCCGCCGACCGTCACCGGCTGGCCCGGGGTCAGCCCGGCGCCGGCCAGAGCCTGCGCGGAGTAGCTGTTGCCGGAGCCGTCGAAGTTGGTGACGGTGATCTGCGTGTCGTCGGCGATGCCGTTGTTGTCGAAGGAGGCCAGCAGGCTGCCCGCCGGGGCGACCAGCACCGTCAGCTTCAGCGGGGGCAGCGCCTTGCCGTCGGCGGTCAGCTGGACCGGGACGGTGTAGAAGGTCTGCGCCGCCGTGGCCGGGGCGTTGATCGTCAGTTTCAGCGAGTCGTGCCCGGCCGGGGAGAGGTGCAGCGTGGAAGAGGACTGCTTCACCGTCAGACCGGAGCCGGCCGGCGGCGTGGCGCCCACCGAGATCTTCTGGTGGTCCCCGGCGACGTCCTGCGCGGACACCGTGACGGTGGCGCTGCTGCCCGGGGTGACCCGGAGCTGCTGGTCGGACAGGTAGCCGATGGCCGGCTGCTGCCCGGCGGTGTGCGAGGGCGGCGCGTCGTTCTTGCCGGCGCCCCAGCTCTTGTTCGGGGTCGAGCCCATCTTCACGTCGAGCGTCGCGCCGTGGGTGAACGCCGCGGCCGGCAGCCACGCCGAGTGCCACGACGAGCCGTTGAGCTTCATGCTCTGCACGTAGAAGTTCTTCACCGAGTCCGCGCCGGGCGCGTTCACGGTGATGGCCTTCCCGTTGGCCAGGTGGATGATCTCCAGCGGGAACTCAGGGCTGTTCAACGCCATGTCGGCGCTGCCCGCGGCCTCCGGGAACATCCCCAGCATCGAGAACGCGCCCTGCGCCGAGGTGGTGCCCAGGTCGTCGTTGCCGCCGAGGCTGGTCTTCGGGTCGTCGGTGAAGATCTGGGTCCGGACGTCGTTGACGATCTTCTGCGCCTTCCACGGCGCGCCGGTGTAGTCGTACAGCCACGGCACGCCCATGTCGGGCTCGTTGCCCAGGAACGCGTACGGCGAGGGCGGACCCTGGTCGAGCTGCGTGAAGAAGGTGTCCAGCTGCTTCTGGACCGCCTGGCCGCCGCCCATGGCCGTCACCAGACCGCTGGGGTTCCAGCCGACCTGCCAGCGGTACTGCGAGGCGTCGCCCTCGACGTAGTTGTCCGAGGAGCTCAGCGTGGTCGGCAGGTACTGGCCGTTGGTGGTGCGCGGCTCGAGCAGGCCGGTCGCCGGGCTGAACAGGTTCTGCCAGTCCTGCGAACGGGTCTGGAGCGCCGTGGCGTCGGCCTTGTCGCCGAGCGCTCCGGCGAACTGGCTCAGTGCGAAGTCGGCGGCGCCGTACTCCTCGGTCGTGGACACCGGCCCGTAGAAGTTGCAGCAGGTGTTGGCGGCGTCGGAGGGGACGTAGCCGTACTTCTCGAAGTCCGCCAGGTCCGGGCGGATGTTGTTCGGCGTGTTCGCCTCGGCCAGCGCGTACTTCAGCGCGGAGGCCGTGTCGAAGTCGTGCGCGCCGAAGGCGTAGTAGTCGGCGAGTTCGCCGTCGGCCGGGTCGCCGACCATGACGTAGCTCTCACCGTTGTTCATCGCCCACTTGGGCATCATGCCGTTGTTCTGCGCGGCGTCGTTGACGATCGACTGCGCGGCGTTGCTGGCCATCGCCGGGTCGACGATCGCCTCCAGCTGCGCCTGCGACCGGTAGATGTCCCAGCCGGAGTAGTTCGCGACCTGGATGTGCCCGGCCTGGACGGTGTGCACCTGGTTGTCGAACCCGACGTACTGGCCGTTGGTGTCGGAGAAGATGTTCGGGTGCAGCAGGGAGTGGTACAGCCCGGTGTAGAACACCTGCTGCCGCGCCGCGGTCCCGCCGCCGATCTGGATCTTGCCCAGCTCGGCGTTCCAGGCCTTGACGCCGGCCGCGTGGACCGCGTCGAAGGCGAAGCCGGTCTGCTCGGCCGCCAGGTTCGCCTGCGCGTTGGGCCCGGAGGTGAAGGAGATGCCGACCTTGGCCTGGACCACCTGGTCGCTGCTGGTGTCGAAGGTCAGGTACAGACCGTCGGGACCGGTGGCCGCGGCGTTCGCCGCCAGCTTCTGGGTGGCCGCCTTCGGGGCGGCCGGGATCGCGCCGTGCAGGGTCGGCGCGGGCAGTGCGCCCGGCTTGGCCTTGGGCGCGGCGGGAGTCGAGCCGCCGGTCGAGCTGCCGGCCGCCGGGCTCGGCGAGGCGCTCGGGCTCGGTGAGGCGGTGGGGTTCGGGCTCGGCGAGGCGGTCGGGCTCGAACCGGGCGCCGTGTTCGGGCTCGCCTGGGTGTTCGCCTTCTGCGTCGTCTTCGCGGCGGCCGGCGCCGTACCCGGGGTGACGGTGCTGCCGGTCCACGTGCCGTTCGCGGTGAACGGCTGGTCGAAGACCATGTCGAAGTTCAGCGTGTAGGTGTTGCTCGCGCCGCAGAAGTGGCCGGAAGTGACCGAGCCCTTGATCTCGTTGGGCCCGACGACCTGCGCGCTGGTGGCCGAGTCGCCGTTCTGCGATCCGGTCAGCTTGAACAGCAGGTTGGACTGTGCGCCGGCCGGGAAGGTGAACCGGCCTATGCCGGAGCGCGCGGTCTCGGTCAGCTCGGTCTTCACGGCCGAGGCGCCGGTCCCGGTGGTCACCGAGTAGTAGTCGGAGGAAGCGGACTCCGCGTCGTGGCTGAACGGCGCCGACACGCTCGAGGGGTTGGCCGGCAGCGCGCCGACCGTCGGCAGGATCGGCACGTCGCCGAACGCCCCGCAGCCCGGACCCGACATGTGCGTCAGGCTGAAGCCGGAGATGTTCGAGTCGTTGTAGTAGTAGCCGCCGCCCTCGGGGCGGTCCGGCGTGGTGTCCGGACCCCACTGCATCATGCCGAAGGGCACATCCGGGCCGGGGAAGTCGTCGGCCTGGCCGCCGGCTCCGCCGTCGCCGGTGGCCAGGAACGGATTCACCGCCGCCGCCGGGTTCGCGACCGGGGAGACTCCCTTGTCCGGACCGGTCGCGGCGAACGCCGTGCCCGCCGATCCGGACAAGGCAGCTGCAACGCTTAAGGCCCCTGTCAATACGGCGGCACCAGCCGCCTTGGCCATCTTTCGTCGGACACTTACACGGCGCGCCATGGGCACCGTCCCTCCACGAGTGAGCTGATCTCGAACGGGGTCTGAAGGTGACGGCGGTAACGTTAGCAAGCCTTCTGAGTTGCGACTATGGGTCCTGAGGGACCGGTTTTCCTGTTAACGTTCCCATGCTGGTCAGGCCGACCGGGAGGCTCAAAACCGTTATCTGGGCCCGAAGAGGCGCCCACGGCGAACACACGACAAATACACGACAAAGGTGGCCGGAACCGGCATCGGTCCCGACCACCTCGACTGCGGGTCTTCACTACATCGCTATATCTGTGGGCATGGGTAGCCCTATGGGTATCAGCCCCGGTATGTCTCCAGCAGGCGCAACCAGACCTCACCGAGCGTCGGGTAGGCGGGCACGACATGCCACAGCCGGCTCAGCGGCACTTCGGCCGCGACCGCCATCGCCGCGGAGTGGACGAGCTCTGCCACGCCCGGTCCGACGAAGGTGACCCCGACCAGCACCTCGCGGTCCAGGTCGACGACGGCGCGCGCCCGGCCGCGATAACCGTCGGCGTACAGCGCTGCGCCGGCGACCTGACCGAGATCGTAGTCGACGGCGCGCACGTTCAGCCCTTGGTCCTGCGCCTGCTTCAAGGTGAGCCCGGCCGCCGCCGCCTCGGGGTCGGAGAACACGACCTGGGGCACCGCGCGCACATCCGCGGTCGCGACGCTGCGACCCCAGGGCGCGGTGTCCAACTCCCGGCCGAAGGCACGGTCGGCGATCGCGCCGCCGAAGATCCGGCCCTGATACTTGCCCTGGTGCGTGAGCAGGGCGCGGTGGTTGACGTCGCCGGCGGAGTACAGCCACGTGCCGCTGACGCCCTGCACCAATCCGGTCTCATCGACGGGAAGCCAGCTGCCGGGCTTGAGTCCGACGCTGTCCAGTCCGAGATCGGCGGTGGCGGGGCGGCGGCCGGTGGCGAAGAGGACTTCGTCGGCGGTGAGCGTGCCGCCGCCGGCCAAGGTGAGGTCGACGGTTCCGTCGTCCTGCCGCCGCACAGCCGTCGCCGACTCGCCGAAGCGCACGTCCACGCCGTCCTCGGCCAGCTTCTCGGCGACCAGCTCCCCGGCGAAGGGCTCCATCCCGGTCAGCAGCCTGTCATCGCGCACCAGCAGGGTGACCTCGCTGCCGAGCGCACGCCACGCGGCGGCCATCTCCACCGCGACCACGCCGCCGCCGATCACCGCCAACCGGCCGGGCACGTGCTTGGCGCTGGTCGCCTCGCGGCTGGTCCACACCTTCGCCTCGGCCACGCCGGGCAGATCGGGGACCGACGCCTGGGTTCCGGTACACAGGGCGACAGCGTGCCGGGCGTTCAGGATCCGGTCGGTGCCCTCGGGGGTGCGCACCACGACGCGGCGCTCGCCGTCGAGCCGGGCGTGTCCGCGCACCAGGCACAGCCCGGCCTTGGCGAGCCAGTCGACCTGGCCGTCGTCCTTCCAGTTCGAGGTGAACTCGTCGCGGCGCGCCAGGATCGCGGCGACGTCCAGCTCGCCGGTGACCGCCTGCTTGGCGCCGTCCACACGCCTGGCGTCGGCGACTGCCGCGACCGGCCGCAGCAGCGCTTTGCTGGGCATGCACGCCCAATAGGAACACTCGCCGCCGACGAGTTCGTGCTCGACGACGGCCACGCTGAGCCCGCCGGCGTGCGCGCGGTCGGCGAGGTTCTCCCCCGTCGGTCCGCCGCCCACGACGATGACGTCGAACACCTCGCCGTCGGGCGGGTCGATCGTGTCGGCCGTCCCGTCGTCGCCGACCGCCGGCGCCGCCCCGTGCGCGAAGGTCGGTGCTCCCTCGGCCACCATCTCCTGCGCGGCCTCTACGACGTTCTCATCCGGGGCTTCCATGGCTCTCCATTCACACGGGATCGGCAGGGCGATCCTTGATTCAATCGCGATCCGGCGCGGCGTGCATGCCCGGCGCGCGCCGCGCTGTCAGTGCTGGACGAACCCGCCGACCGGCACCGGCGCGACGTGCCCGGTCGCCGGCGTGCTTCGCGCCAGGGCGATGCCGACGTCGATCAGGCCGGAGCGGCGCAGCCCCGGCACGTCGGCGAGCGGGGTCCAGACCGATTCGGCGACGTCGCCGTCCGGCTCGGGCCGCAGATCGCCGCCGGTGATGCGGACCCGGTAGAAGATGCCGATGTTCTGGTGCGGGACCGGACCGGGCTCGCGCAGGTCGGCGATCGGGATGACGCGGGAGTCCACGCCGAGCAGCCGCTCGACCACCGCCTGGCAGCCGGTCTCCTCCTCGACCTCGCGGATCACCGCGTCGATCGGGTCCTCGGTGTGCTCGACCCGGCCGCCGGGCAGGCTCCAGGTGCTCTCCTTGGTCGCCGGCGACACGCAGCGCACCAGCAGGACTCGGTCATCGTCGACGCAGACGGCGTACGCAGCCAGGCGGAAGCTCATTCCCGCCACGGTATACGTCCCCGTATACGAAGGTCCGGTCCGGCCGCTCACGCAGCGGCCGGACCGGACCGGGTTTCGACGATGTCAGCTCTTCGTCAGCTCTTCGGCGACGAGCCGGACCCTGAGCCCTTCGCCCCGCCGGCACCGGACGCGGTACCCGTGCCGCCTCCGGCGTCCCGAGCGGCGGCCGCACCGGCCGCGCGCGCCTGCGAAGGCGGCGGGCCCGGCTTCGGCCCGGGCTTGGGGACCGGCTTCGCCGCCGGGGCGGAGGGCGCGGCGGGAGCGGCCGGAGCAGCCGGAGCACCCGGCTTCGGAGCCGAGGTCCCGGTCGCCGCCGGCGTGGGCTTGGCCTGCTCCTCGTCCTCGGCGAACGCCTCGCGCAGCTGCGCCTCCTGCTCGGCCGACAGGTTCGTCTTGATCAGCTCGGCGCCGGCGCGCTCGAAGGTCGGCAGGACCCGGTCCCCGACCTCGTCCGCGGACAGCACGAACAGCGCCGAGGTCCCCGGCGTGACCTTCACCTTCACCTGCTCGATGAAGTCCTTGTCGATGCCGACGTTGGCCATCGAGCCGCCGAGCGCGCCGGCCGCGGCGCCGATCGCCAGACCCAGCAGCGGCACGAAGAACAGCAGCCCGAACAGGAAGCCCCAGAACGCGCCGCCGAGGGCGCCGCGGCCGGTCATGTCCGCCAGCTGCGAGGTCCTGGGCCGCTTGGCCTCGGCGGGCCAGCTCACCACCGCGCCGTCGAGCACCTTGAGCAGAGCCTGCTTCTGCAGGCCCTCCAGTTCCTGCAGCACCTGCTCGGCGCCGTCGGGATCGTCGAACTTCCACACGGTCAGGGTCGCCACGGGTCCTCCTTCGGAAATGGCATCCCGACCAGTCTCCGTCGGTGATCGCAGACCCGCCTGTTCTCGGCGGCGCGGTTACTGCGCCTTCGCTTGGGAGGTGCTCGGCGAGGCGTCCGAGCAGCGCGGAGGCGGCGGTCGCATGTCCTCTTCCGCGCTCTCGGGGACCTAGACGCTGTCGGCGACGGCGCCGCTCTCGGCCTCCTCGTGCAGCGAAGTGGTCAGCGCGCGCAGTGCCGGCAGTGCGGCGTCCAGTGCGGCCCGGTCCGCGCGCGACAGCCGCTCGATGTGCGCGCGGACCAGCACCGAGCGCCGGTCCTGCCACTCCTGCAGCCGCTTCTCCGCCTCGGGCGTGGTGTGCAGCAGGGTGGCGCGGCCGTCGCCGGGGTCGGCGGAGCGCTCCAGCATGCCGAGTTCCGCCAGGCCTTTGACCAGCGTGGACACCGAGTTCCCGGCCAGTCCCAGCTCCTTGGCGGCCTCGGACACCCGCAGTCCAGGATGCCCGCGCACCAGGCGGAGCAGTTCGACCTCGGCGCCGCGCAGGCGCGGCAACGGCAGCCCGGCGCGCAGCCGGCGCCGGATCAGCCGATTCAGGCCTGCCAGGAGGTTCTCCAGTTCCGAAGGCTCGGTGGTACCCGTCATGCCTCGATTTTAGCTCTGTGACAGAGCTAATTGAAGGTGAGACCGGGATTCTGTCCCGTGTGCCACGTCACCGGTCGAGCAAACCGAGATCGCGCAGGCTCTCCGCGGACTCCACGATCGTGGCCTCGGCCGGGCGCGGACGCCAGCCCAGCTCCTCGCGCGCCCGGTCGTTGTGGATCACCGGACGCGGCGGCTCCGGACCGTCGGCCTCGGCGGTCGGGGCGAGCGCCGCGAGGTCGCCGAGCCGGTCGCGCAGGATCGCGGCGACTTCCACGAAGCTCAGCGCCGGGCCGTCGGTCAGTGCCAGGAACCGCTTGCCCGCGGCCTGCGGCGCCGCCATCGCGCGCAGGTGCAGATCGGCGACGTCGCGCACGTCGGCGACGCCGAACCGGGCTCGGGGCGCGACGCTCATCGTGCCGTCGAGCATGGCTTTGATCAGGGCCATCGAGGCACCCAGGACCGGGCTCAGGGTCGGGCCGAAGATCGCCGTCGGGTTGACGACCACGAGTTCGGTGGCGGCGCCGGCCATCAGGTCCCACGCCGCGCGCTCGGCGATCGCCTTGGACCGCGGATACGGCGCCAGCCCCGGCGTGTCGGGGTCGGTCCAGTCGGCCTCGGTGTAGTCGGCGTCGGGCTTGGGCGTGTAGCCGATCGCCGCGAACGACGAGGTGAGCACGACGCGCCGCGCGCCGGCGTCCCGCGCGGCGCCGAGCACCCGCAGCGTGCCCTCCCGCGCCGGGACGATCAGCTCGTCGGGATCGGCCGGCTGCGCCACCGGGATCGGGGAGGCGACGTGGTGGACCTCCTCGACGCCGGCCACCGCCGCCTTCCAGCCGTCGTCGGCCATCAGGTCCGCGGCGACGACCTCCAGGCCGGCGTCGTCGGCGCCGCCTCGGCGCACCGCTTCGCGCAGACCGGCTTCGCGGCTCAGCGAGCGCACCGTGGCGCGCACCGGCCGGCCCTCGCGCAACAACGCGGCGACGACGTGGGTCCCCAGGTAGCCGGACCCGCCGGTCACCAGAACAGGGTTGGTCGGATTACTCATCGCACTGCCTCCAAGCGCTCCATCACGGCCACCATCCGTTCGGTGGACGCGGCTTCGGCGACGGCATCGCCCTTGGCCCGGGCGTCCCACAGCACTGCCTTCTCCCGCAGGTAGCCCAGCCGCGCCTGCTGCGCGGCGATCTCGGCCTCGACCCGCTCGGCGTGCCGCAGCAGCAGATCGCGCTGCTCCCCCGCCCGGGTCCGCCCGATGCGGCGGTTGGCCAGGTAGGCGCGCATGTCGTCGATGCCCATGCCGACCGCGCGCAGGCACGCCAGCACCTCGACGGTGTCGAGGTCGGCGGTGCGGTAGCGGCGGTGGCCGCTGCGCTCGTCCCGGTCGATCGGACCGACCAGGCCGACTTCCTCGTAATAGCGGAGGGTCGGCTCGCTCAGACCGGTGTGCCGGGACACTTCCTGGATGGTCAACGCCGTGGATGCCGATGCCGTCATGAAGGCAGCTGACCACACCTCAAGCGCTTGAAGTCAACCGACGGCCGCCATCGGCGCGGCCGTCGGTCGCCGTGATTCGTGATGTGAGGACTCGCTCCTTAGCGCGGCGGTCCGACGATCGCGCTGCCGTACTGCTCGGAGACCGCCGGGTCCGGCTTGATCTCGAAGCCCTCGGGGCGCGGCGTGCTCAGGTCGCGGCCGACGGCGCGGAACATGCCCTCGATGCCGGCCGGCGTGTTGATCATCAGCAGGTCGGCACGCTTGGAGGTGATGCGGTAGCCGTGCGGATGCCGGCGCGGCAGGTAGACCACGCCGCCCTCGGACAGCTCGTACTCCTGGTCGTCGCACCACACCAGCGCGGTCCCCTTGATCAGCAGGAAGACCTCGTCCTCGCGGGTGTGCACGTGGTAGGGCGGCGCCTCGCCCTCGGCGACGTCGAAGCGGCCGATCATCAGGTTCCCATCGGTGGCCGCCCCGTCCAGGAGCATCGCGAGCGTCCCCCCGTCGAGCCATTCGAGCTTCTGCTGCTGATCGGGCTGTGAGACGTAGGCCATGCTCATGGCGAACTCCGTTCCGCTCTTGATCGCTTAAGCGGACGATATCGTCCGCTTAAGCGCGGAATCAAGGCACGTACACGTCGCCGGGTTGGCACCCACCGCGCACCCGCTGCGAGGATGAGCGGATGGAAGCGTACGGAGACGACGACATGACCGCGCAGTACGTCACGCTGCGGACGATGACGGCCGAGGAGTACCGCGCCGCGACCGAGCAGCGCGAGGCGGAGTCGGTACGCGTACTGAGCAGTGCCATGCCGGAGGAACTCGCCCGAGAGCGCGTCGCGCACGGCACCGCGAAGTACCTGCCCGACGGCCTGGAAACCGCCGGCCACCACCTGCTGACCGCCGAGAACGCCCGCGGCGAGGCGGTCGGCAACGCCTGGGTCGGCCCGGACCCGAGCCAGGCCGCCGGCACGGCGCGATCGGCATGGCTGTACGACCTCAACGTCTTCGCCGACTACCGGCGCCGCGGCTACGGCACCGCGATCCTCGCCGCCGTCGAGAAGCTCATCGCCGCCGAGGGACAGAGCACCCTGGGACTGAACGTCGTCAGCGACAACGCCGCGGCGATCGCGCTGTACGAGCGCAGCGGCTACGCCGTGGCGTCGATGGTGATGCGCAAGCAGGTGTAGCTGATCGCGCTACCGATCTGGCTCCCGGCCTAGCTTCCGGTCAGCACCGAACCCCCGTCGACCGTGATCACCGTCCCGGTGACGAACTCGTTCTCCATCAAGTACAGATGCGTCGCGGCGATCTGCTCCGCCTCGCCGATCGTGCCGGTCAGGGTCCGCTTCGCCATCGCGGCGAACATCGTCGCGCGCTGCGTCTCCGGGACGCGGTCCCACATCGGCGTGCGGATGGCGCCGGCGCGGACCACGTTCACCCGGATCGGCGCCAGCTCCACCGCCAGGCCTCGCGCCAGACCCTCGATCGCGCCGACGCCGGCCGCGCCGAGGGCGAAGCCGGGGACCGGGCGCACGCCGACGGTGCCGGAGGTGACCGAGATCGAGCCGGTCGGACTCAGGTACGGGATCGCGTGCTTCACCGCCGCGACCGAGCCCCAGAAGCGCACGTCCAGCCGCCGGCGCGCCTCGGCGAGCGGCAGCTCGGCCACCGGGTGCGGCGCGACCGCGTCGCCGGCGGTGTAGACGAGGTGGTCCAGGCGGCCCACCTGCTGGAACAGCGCCGCGACGGCGTCCTCGTCCGTGGTGTCGGCCACGACGCCGGCGCAGCCGTCGGGCAGGTCGGCGAGCGCCGCGTCCAGGCGCCCCTTGTCGCTCGAGGCGATCGTCACGCTCGCGCCGGCGAGCGCCGCCGCCCGGGCCGTCGCCAGTCCCATGCCCGAGCTGCCGCCGATGACGACGACCCGGTGTCCGGTCAGTGCCATGATCCGTCCTCCTGCTGTGCGATGCGGCTGCCTCAGGGACGGACAGCCGCCGTGATGTCTCACTGAGACATCACGGTAGCGCACGATGTCTCACTGTGTCATCACTGCTAGACTGCGGCCATGCCGCGCTGGGAGCCGAGTGCCGAAGACCGCCTGCGCGAGGCCGCGCTCGCGCTGTTCCTGGACCGCGGCTATGAGAACGTCACCGTCAGCGACATCACCGACCACGCCGGGCTGACCCGCCGCACGTTCTCCCGCTACTTCGCCGACAAGCGCGACGTGCTGTTCGCCGGCTCAGACCGGCTGCCGGCGGTCATCTCCAAAGCGGTGCGCGACGCCGACCCCGCGCTCGGTCCGGCCGAGGCGCTCCTGGCCGGACTCGCCGACACCGGCACGATCCTGGCCCGGAACGTCCCCCGCTCCCCCGAGCGCCGCCGCGTCGTCGCCGGCAGCGCCGAACTCCAGGAGCGCGAGCGCACCAAGCTCGCCGCCGTCACCGACTCCCTGACCGAAGCGCTTCAGGAACGCGGCGCGTCCGGCACCGCCGCGCGGCTGCTCGCCGACGTCGGCATCGCGGTGTTCCGGACCGCGTTCGCCGGCTGGACCGAGGAGCCGGACGGCGCGGACTTCCCGGTCTACGTGCACGAAGCCGCGGCCGAACTCACCAGCGCCCTGGCACCGATCGCGCAGCGGGACTGATCGCCCGCCAAAGCGCTTGATCCAATCGCATGACCCTGACATCGCCTGGGCATAACGGCCTCATGCCCATGGGATGCCGGCGTCGGACGATCTCGGCCCGGGCACCCCCATGTAACGATCGCATCAAGGTCTTGTCCATATACCGAACCGGTTTGACCCTCGCCCGAATCCCGACCTACCTTCTAGACATGTCCCCGATCATCACGGCCCGCATGGCGTTCTTGGAACGCGCGCTGCTCGCTGTGACGAACCACTGCGTCGCGGACATCCTCTGTAGCCGTTAACCGGCCCTCTCCGCGCGATCTGCCGCGGACCCCTGTGCTCAAGCGCTTCGCTTCTCCTCAGTGCCCGCCCGCGTCGGCGCGCACTGCTTTCCCTCGTCTTCCTCGTCTCCCCGGAGAGGTTTTCCCATGCGGAGAATAGCCGTCCTTTCGGCTGCCCTGGCGCTGGTCGCCGCGGGGGCGGCCGCGTGCTCGTCGTCAGCGGGCCACACCTCGACCGGCACCGCCGGTTCGGCCGCCTTCGACCCCAAGACCTGCCAGGGCGGCACCCTGGAAGTCCTGAATCAGGACAGCATCAGCAAGATGGACCCGGCGCGGATCTACACCTCCGGCGGCGGCAACATCCCCTCGCTACTGTTCCGCACGCTCACCACGCGCAACCGGCAGCCCGGGCAGGACGGCGCCAAGCCCGCGCCGGACCTGGCCACCGACCTCGGCACGCCGAGCGACGGCGCGAAGACGTGGACCTACCACCTTAAGAGCGACATCTTCTTCGAGGACGGCACGCCGATCACCGCGCAGGACGTCAAGTACGGCATCGAGCGCTCCTTCGCCCCCGAACTGCCCGGCGGCGCCCCGTACCTGCGCGACTGGCTGGTCGACGCCTCGAACTATCAGGGCCCGTACAAGGACCCGAACGGTATCGCGGCGATCGAGACCCCGGACGCCAAGACGATCATCTTCCACCTGCGCAAGCCCGAGGGCGACTTCCCGCTGCTGGCCACCGCCACGCAGTTCGCCCCGGTGCCCAAGGCCAAGGACACCGGCGTCAACTACGACAAGCACCCGATCTCCTCCGGGCCCTACATGGTCGCCAGCTACGACAAGGGCAAGACGCTGGACCTGGTCCGCAACCCGCACTGGTCCGCCGCCAGCGACCCGCTGCGCTACGCGTGCCCGGACAAGATCGACGTCACCTCTGGTCTGAACCCCGCGGTCATCAACCAGCGCATCGCCACCGGCAGCGGCCAGGACGCGAACGCCGTCACCACCGACGCCACCATCGGCCCGGACCAGCTGGCGCAGCTGAACAGCAACCCCTCGCTGGCCAAGCGGGTGGCGCGCGGCGAGTTCCCGGCGACGACCTACCTGGCGTTCAACACCAAGGTGAAGCCGTTCGACGACATCCGCGTCCGCGAGGCGGTCTCCTACGCGATCAACCGCACCACCGCGGTCAACGCCGCCGGCGGCACCGCCGTGGCCGGCGCCTCGACCACCTTCCTGCCGCCGCAGAAGGCGCTGGGCTACCAGCCCTACGACGACTTCCCGGCCGGCGCGACCGGGGACGCGGCGAAGGCCAAGGATCTGCTGGCGCAGGCGGGGTATCCCAACGGCCTGACGATCACGCTGTTCCACCAGTCCGACGACGCCAACAACCTCGGGCCGAAGGAGGCCACCGCGATCCAGGACGCGCTGAAGGCGGCCGGCATCACGGTGAAGCTGAACCCGGTGGACGACGACAGCTACCAGGACGTCACCGGCAAGCCCAGCAGCGAGCCCGGCGTCTCGCTGCAGTACTGGGGCGCCGACTGGCCCTCCGGCGCGCCGTTCCTGATCCCGATCTTCGACGGCCGCGAGATCATCGACAGCGGCGGCAACTTCAACATGGCGCAGCTGAACGACCCGGGCGTGAACGCCGAGATCGACGCGATCAACGCGATCACCGACCCGGCGCAGGCGCAGGCCCGCTGGGGCGCGCTGGACGCCAAGCTCGGGCAGCAGGCGCTGACCGTGCCGCTGTTCTACGAGAAGGACGTCTACCTGTTCGGCAAGAACGTCAAGGACGCGGTGCCGGACGGCTGGCGCGGCCAGTACGACCTGGCCCGCGTGTCGGTCAAGTAAGGCCGCTGCGTTGACCATCCTCACCGAGGCGGCGGCGGGCTCCGGCCCGTCGTCGCCGCCGCTGCCCGTCCCCCGCAGCCGCGGCGCGCTGTGGCGGCGCCTGCGCAAGGACAAGGCCGCCGCTACCGGCATGGCCATCATCGCGGTGATGGTGCTGGTCGCGCTCTTCGCGCCGCTGCTGACCGCCCTGGAGGGCCAGAACACCACCTCCCTGCACCCGGAGCTGGTCGACTCCGCCAGCGGCGGCACTCCCCTGGGCTCGCTCGGCGGGATCAGCGCGAGCCACTGGTTCGGCGTGGAGCCGCAGACCGGCCGCGATCTGTTCGCGCGGCTCGTCTACGGCGCCCGGATCTCCCTGGGCGTCGCGCTCGGCGCCACCGTGCTGCAGGTGCTGATCGGGGTCTCGGTCGGCATCGCCGCCGGACTCGGCGGGCGGGCCACCGACGCCGTGCTGTCGCGGCTGACCGACCTGACGCTGGCGTTCCCGTCGGTGCTGTTCGCGATCGGGCTGATGGCGATCGTCCCGGGCTCGGTGCCGCGGCCGCTGATCCTCGCCGTGGTCATCGCCGTGCTCGGCTGGGGCAGTACCGCACGGCTCGCGCGCGGGCAGGCGCTGTCGCTGCGCACCCGCGATTACGTGGCCGCCGCCAAGCTCTCCGGCGCGCCGCCGCTGCGCGTGGCCCGGCGGGAGATCCTGCCCGGGCTGGTGACGCCGATCCTGACCTACGCCGCGCTGCTGGTGCCGACGAACATGATCTCCGAGGCCGGGCTGTCGTTCCTGGGCGTCGGGGTGCGGCCGCCGACGCCGTCCTGGGGACAGATGCTCTCGGCCGGCACGACGTGGTTCCGGCCGGACGTGATGTACGTGCTCGTCCCCGGCGGCGCGCTGTTCCTGACCCTGCTGGCGTTCACGCTGCTGGCCGACGGGGTCCGCCGGACCCTGGACCCGCGCAACACGGAGGTCGCGCCGTGATCGGCTACCTGGTCCGCCGGATCATCGGCGCGGCGATCGTGCTGCTGGCGCTGTCGGCGATCGTCTACGGGCTCTTCTACGCCGGACCCTCCGACCCGGCGCTGCTGGCCTGCGGCAAGGGCTGCACGCCGGACCGGCTGGCGGTCGTGAAGTCCTCGATGGGACTGGACAGGCCGCTGGCGGACCAGTACCTGTCCTTCCTGCACGCCATCTTCGCCGGACGCGACTTCTCCTCCGGGCCCAGCGTCCAGCACTGCCCCGCGCCGTGCCTGGGCTACTCCTTCGCCACCGACCAGCCGGTGACCACGATCCTGAGCACCGCGCTGCCGGTCTCGGCCTCGCTGGCGCTCGGCGCGATGGCGCTGTCGCTGCTGCTGGGCATCGGCGCCGGGCTGGTCACGGTCCTGAGCCGGCGGCGCTGGCTGGACCACGGGCTGAACGCCGTCATCCTGGTCGGCTACGCCACCCCGGTGTTCCTGGTGGCGCTGGTACTGCTCATCGTGTTCTGCGCCGACCTGCAGTGGCTGCCGTTCCCGACGTACGTGCCGCTGACGCAGGACCCTGCCGGCTGGGCACAGAACCTGCTGCTCCCGTGGTTCGCGCTGGCGCTGATCCAGGCCGCCGCCTACGCGCGCATGACCCGGGCCCAGACGCTGGAGACGCTCGGGGAGGACCACGTCCGCACGGCGCGCGCCTACGGCCTGCCCGAGCGGCGCGTCATCACCGGGCACGTGCTGCGCGGCGCACTCACCCCGCTGGTCACGATGGCCGCCATCGACCTGGCCGGGATCATGACCTCCGCGGTGCTCACCGAGACCATGTTCGGCCTGCCGGGCATCGGCCAGGCGCTGGTCAGCGCGGTCGGCAGCACCGACCTGCCGGTGATCGTCGGCGTGACGCTCACCGCCGGCGCGGTCTACGTCCTGGCCAACGCCGCGGCCGACATCCTGTACGCGGCGATCGACCCCCGAGTGGAGCTGGCATGACCGCGACGAACGCCGGCACGACCGCGGCGAACCCGGTGCTGGAGGTCAAGGGCCTGAGCATCGACTTCCCGGTCCGCGGCGGCGGTGTCACGCACGCGGTCAAGGACCTGGACTTCACGGTCCGCACCGGCGCGGCGCTGGGCATCGTCGGCCAGTCCGGCTCGGGCAAGAGCGCCACCGCGCTGTCCCTGCTCGGCCTGCACCGCGGCACCTCGGCCCGGGTCTCCGGCCAGGTCCTGGTCGACGGCGTGGACCTGGTCTCGGCGACCGACACCGAGGTCCGCAAGCTGCGCGCCTCCAAGATCGCCATGGTCTTCCAGGACCCGCTGACCGCCCTGGACCCCTTCCACACCATCGGCGACCAGATATCCGAGGTCTACCGCCTGCACACCAAGGCCTCCCGCACCGAGGCCCGCGCCCGCACGATCGAGGTCCTGCAGCAGGTCCGCATCCCCGACGCCGGACGCCGCTACCGCGCGCACCCGCACGAGTTCTCCGGCGGCATGCGCCAGCGCGCGCTGATCGCCATGGCCCTGGCCTGCCGTCCGGCGGTGCTGGTCGCCGACGAGCCGACGACCGCGCTGGACGTGACGGTCCAGGCACAGATCCTGGACCTGCTCGACGAGGTCCGCGCCGAGACCGGCATGGCGCTGGTCCTGATCAGCCACGACCTCGGCGTGGTCGCCGGCACCGCCGACGAGGTCGTGGTGATGCACGAGGGCGCGGCGGTGGAGACCGGCTCGGCGGAGCAGGTGCTGCTGGATCCGCAGCATGCCTATACGCAAGGGCTGCTGGCGGCGATGCCGCGGTTGGATTCGCCGCTGCCGGAGCGGGTTCGGGTGTCGGGGGGCGGGGACGCCGGTTCGGTGGCTGCCGGCTCGGTGGCTGCCGATTCGGTGACGGCTGATTCGGTGGCTGCCGGCTCGGTGGCTGCCGATTCGTCGGCTGCCGATTCGGTGACGGCTGATTCGGTGGCTGCCGATTCGTCGGCTACCGATTCGTTGGCTGCCAGCCTGGTGGCTGCTGATTCCTTGACTGCCAGCCCGGTGGCCGCCGACTCGGTGGCTGCCAGCTCGTCGGCTGCCGACTCGGTGGTTGCCAACCCGGTGGTTGCCAATCCGGTGGCTGCCGATTCGTCGGCTGCCGACTCGCCGCGTCCAGATGAGGCGCTGGTCCGCATCGAAGACGTCGCCAAGCACTATCGCCGCGGCGGCGCCGTCTTCGGGCGCCGGACCGAGCCGCTTCGCGCGGTGGACGGCGTCAGCCTGGAGCTGCGCGCCGGCGAGACCCTCGGCCTGGTCGGCGAGAGCGGCAGCGGCAAGACCACCCTGGCGCGCATGCTCGTGCGGCTGCTGGAGCCCTCGGCGGGGCGCGTGGTCTTCAGCGGCACCGACATCTCCGCCCTCGACGAGCGCCGGCTGCGGCCACTGCGCCGCGACCTGCAGATGGTCTTCCAGGACCCGCTGTCCTCGCTCAACCCGCGCCGCTCGGTCGGCGAGACCATCGCCGATCCCCTGCGCATCGCCGGACAGTCCTCGGACTCTGAGATCCGCGCGACCGTCGCCGACCTCATGACCAAGGTCGGCCTGGACCCCGCGTCCTACGACCGCTTCCCCCACGAGTTCTCCGGCGGCATGCGCCAACGCGTCGGCATAGCCCGCGCCCTAGCCCTGCGCCCGAAACTCCTGGTCTGCGACGAACCAGTGGCGTCCCTGGACGTCTCCACGCAAGCCGTGATCCTGGATCTCCTGCGCGACGTCCAGCAGGAATACGGCCTCACCCTGGTCTTCGTCGCCCACGACCTGGCCGTGGTCCGCCAAGTCGCCGACCGCGTAGCAGTGATGCGCTACGGCAAGATCGTCGAACTCGCCGACGCCGCAACCCTGTTCCAGTCCCCCCAGCACGAGTACACCCGCACCCTCCTGAACGCCGTCCCGATCGTCGACCCGGCGGCAGCCCGAGCCCAGCGGCTGCGCCGACGCGAGGCGCTGGCGGCAGCAGTGGTCTGAGCCACCGGCTTGGCGCCCGCCTAACCGTCAGCGGCGGCCGACTCCACACCCGGAGTCGGCCGCCGCAGCCGCCACCCGGCATAAGCCAGCGGTCCCAACAAGATCGGCAGCACGTATGTCAGTGCTCGCGCCAGCAGCACCGCCGCCGTGACGCGCGCTGTCTCGGGCGCCGCCAGACCGGCTGCGAGATAGGCGGTCAGTCCGATCTCGATCACGCCGACGCCGCCCGGCGTCACCGGGACCGCCGAGAGCACGCGCGCCAGTGCGAACCCGGCCAGGCAGCGGCTCCAGGGCACCTGCGACTGCGGTACTCCGCAGGCCAGCAGGCATGTCTGGAACACCAGCAGCCAGCCCAGGTCGTTGCCGATGCTGGCCAGCGTCAGGCGGCGGCTGCGTACCCGCAGGAGTTCCACCGCGTCGTCGCGGAAGCGCACCACCGCGGCGGCGATGGTGGTCGGTGCGGTGCGTCGCACCAGGCGGAACAGGCGGTCGGCCCAGCGCTGCGCCCCGCGGCCGACGGCTTGCGCCGCGCGCTCGTCACGCAGGGACCGGCGCACCAGCACCACCCCGGCGACGAACGCCCCGGCGCAGATGGCCGCGCCCAGGCACAGGGTCGCCACGGCGCCGTTCCCGGAGGTCAGCCGTCCGCTGGCGGCCAGCACCAGCACCACCGCCGAGGGCGTCGCCAGCTTGGCCAGCGTGCTCCACACGCCGGTGACCCCGGTGTAGACCGCGAACGAGCGGCGGCTCAGTCCCCAGCTGGACAGCATCCGCCAGCTCACGCCGACCGACACCGCGCCGCCGGCCGGGACCGTGTTCGCCACGGCGGTCGAGGCCAGATTCACCGCCGCCGCGCGCCGCAGCGGCAGCCCGGGGATCGCGGCGGCGATGAACAGCCAGTTGGCCAGCAGGTTCACCGCAGCGGCGGCCAGGACCAGGACTGCCCATCCGGATGTCAGCTCTCGAAGGGTGCTCAGCACCCCGTGATACGGCGCGAGCTTGGGCAGCCCCCATCCGAACGCCGCCACGCACACCGCCACCGGAATCAGCACCCCGGCCGCGCGCCGCCCCCGGCCACCGACCTTCCCCACAACGAAGCCCCCTCCGTCCCTGCCAAGAGTGCCTTGACAAGAACACCCCTGATAAGGAAGGAGGCTAACCAATCACGCCGGTCTAGGAGACGCCGACTACTCCTTGGCCACGCGCGCATTGTGCACCCGGAGCCGGACCGCCACCGCCGCCAGCGAGGGCACGGCGACGTCCAGCGCCTCGGCGCGCGCCACCAGGTCGCCGAAGATCTGCTCGGCCTCGACCGGCAGCCCGGCGGACAGGTCGCGGAACAGCGAGGAGGTGTCGTCGCTGCCCTGCGCGGTCAGCATGCCCCGGTAGACGCCGATCTCCTGCTCCGAGACCGGGTGTCCGGCCGCCGCCGCGACCGAGGCCGCCTCGGCGAGCACGGCCTCGGCCAGCGCCGTGCCGCCGGGGACCGCGCCGACCTCGCCGACGGTGCCGCCGCCGAGCACGCAGACCGCGCCCAGCGCGGCGATGAAGGTCCACTTCGACCACATCGCCCCCAGGATCCGCTCGGACAGCGCGGTGTCGAACCCGGCGTCGGACAAGGCGGCGTGGACGGCGCGGACCTGGTCGTCGACGCTGCCGTCGCGGCGTCCGTAGGCGAGGCGGTGCATGCCGGCCAGGCGCAGGATGTCGCCGTCGGCGTCGATCGTGGTCATGACGTAGGCGATGCCGCCGAGCACGGCCTGCTCGCCGAACCGCTCGACCAGCACGTCGATCTGCCGCATCCCGTTGAGCACCGGCACGATCAGGGTGTCCGGACCGACCGCGGGCGCCAGGTCCGCGACCGCGCCGGTCAGACCGGACTCCTTCACGGTGACCAGGATCAGGTCGTAGGGACCGTCGATGGTGTCGGCGGTGACGAGCCGGGGCTCCAGCACCGTCTGCTCGCCGAGCCCGACGATGCGCAGACCCCGCTCTCGCAGGGTGCGGGCACGGCCCTCGCGGACCAGGAACGTCACGTCGCGGCCGGCCTGCGCCAGCCGTCCGCCGAAGTACCCGCCGGTGGCTCCGGCTCCGACAACGAGAATCCGCATTACGCACCCCTCCTGGGAGACGACAGTCCTCCTGTGGCGAACCACGCCACGCGGGTGATCATTCCCGAGATCATCCGTTCGGAGCAACGGATGCGGCATAGAGCCCGGCGGATCGGGACCCTGGAGGGTATGAGAGCACTCATCAACCCCCGAAGCGCCGCGCGCCTGGCCGCCGCGTCCGTCGTCGCTCTGTCGCTGGCTCCGGTCAGTGCCGCCGCATCGGCCGCCTCAGCCACGCCGAGCCGGCGCGCGCCGGTCTACGACCTCTGCGACGGCCACAAGTGGTCCTTGTTCGGCTGCCGCAACGATCCCGCGCTCCGGGTCCGGCAGCCGGACACCGGATCAGGACTCGTGGTCGGGCCGGCGGCGGGCCGCCAGCACGGTGCCGATGCCGGCGAGCAGTGCGGTCAGGGCGGTGACGGCGCCGAGGGCTGCTGACATGGGGACTCCGGTATCGGGGAGGCTGCGGGCCTTCTTGCCTGTGTGGAAGGGGAGCCGCGGGTAGTTCTTCTTGGGGGTCACGTGCTTGGGCTTGGGCGTGGGACTCGGCGTGGGACTCGGCGTGGACGGCGGAGGCGTCGGCGTCGGCTGGACGGCAGCCGGCGCCAAGGCGGCCTCGACGAGCCCGCGCTGCTGCGGCACGGTCGCCGCGCTCGCCACGTTCGACGCCGCCGCCACCGGGAAGCCGACCGTGCCGGCCTCCAGGTCGAAGCGGATCGGACCCTTGGCGAACGCCGGGAGCCCGATCAGCGTGCCGGAAGCCGCGGTCGAGGGCTCGTCGGCGACGGTGACGCCGTTCCCCGCGCCGGTGCTGTAGGCGGCCGACCAGCCCGCCGCCGGAACGCCGACGACCAGTGAGCGCCCGGAGGGCCAGACCCCGGCCGGACCACCGGGGACGTTGAGCGCGAACTCGGGCGTGCCGGTGTCGAACATCGCCGGTCCGCAGGTCTTGCGCAGCCCGGTGCCCTCGACGCAGGTCTGCACGGCGCGCGGGTTCCAGGACGGCGGCATCGCCAGGGCGGCCGCCTCGGGGCGGTTCGTCGCCGGGGCGCCATCCCGTAGCGCGCCCGCGCGGGAGGCATACGAGCCCGTATATGAGCTCACGTAGGCGCGCGCGTCGTAACCGCTGGTAGCGCCCCGGTGATGGCTGCCGGCGTCCGGCGTCCGGGGCAGCTGCACCAGACCGTACCCGGCAGCGGGAACGTTCAGCATGACCTCGCCGCTGACCTGGGCCGGGTCGTACCGCACCGCGAACTGTCGGCCGAGGTGCCTCCCGGCGGCGTCGTGCAGCGCCCACAACGGATTCACCAGTCCGGAGATCTCCTCGGGACTGACACCCATGATGCCGTCGAGCACCCCGCCGAACATCGCCGGCTTGACGCCGTGCGCGGCCGGGCAGTCCGGCTTGTCAGTGAAGCAGTCGGTGGAGCGGACCAGCTCGATCGGCAGCGGACCGGTGTGGTTCTCGCCGATGGCGACGTCGGCGTCGGCCTGGTCGCCGTGCAGCTGGATGCCGCTGCCGTAGCCGTAGGCCGCCGCCGGTCCGGTGACCGCGACCGCCTTGCCGGGGATCTTGTCGGCGGCCACGCGGATGCCGGTGGAGCCGGTGTCCAGCAGGAGCAGGAGCGGGACGCCGCCGATCGCGACGGTGACCACCGGGCGCGGCGCGGTGTCCGGGTCGGCGACGGAGAACGGGATCGAGCCCGAGGCGGGAACGGCCGGCGCGGCGGGCGCCGACGGTACCGCGGCGACCGCCGACGACGTGGCGAGCACCCCGCCCACCAGCCCGATCGCTGCCGCCGTTGCCGAGAGCCGTGTGGCCAAGGTCCCCATCCGTCCGCCCGAGGTTGCCGAAGACGGGCCCAACTCTGGGCGATCAGGACCCGCCGACACGAATCGCTTGCGCTGAACGGATGACGCCTCGCCCGAATCCGTTCCCTTACGCTGCCGCGACCTGCGAACCTGGCTCGCGACCGGGCGGCGGAGCCCGGCTCAGGACCCTGGCGAGGAGACCCCATGAAGCCGACCGAAGCGGCGATCGGCGCCCCCTGCTGGGCCGAGTTGGGCACGGCGGACGTCCCGGAGTCCGGCGAGTTCTACAGCACCCTGTTCGGCTGGACCGTCACCACCGACCCCCGCACCGAGGCGGGCGGCTACACCATCGCAGCCCTGCACGACGTCCCGGTCGCCGCCTTGTCGCCGCTCTACGCCCCCGGCCAACCGGTCGCCTGGACCGTCTCCTTCGCTGTCCTGGACGCCGACGCCACCGCGGGCCGAGCCGCCGAGGAAGGCGGCGCGGTCCTGATGGCGCCGATGGACATCTTCGACAGCGGCCGCTTCGCGGTGCTGCGCGACCCCGCCGGCGCGATGTTCACCGTCTGGCAGCCCCGCGCCTTCCAGGGCTTCGGCCTCTGGGACGAGCCGGCAGCCGCCTGCTGGGTGGAGCTGGCGACCCGCGACGTCCCGGCGGCGAGCGCCTTCTACCAGTCCCTGCTCGGCTGGTCGGTCAGCAGCGACGCCTATTCCCACCTCAGCGCCGCCGGCCGCGAGTTCGGCGGCGTGCAGGACATGAACGCCACCGGCGTGCCGGAGGACGTCGCAGCCCACTGGCTGCTGTACTTCAAGACGCAGGACACCGCGGCGACGACGAAACAGGCGGCGGAGTTGGGCGCGCAGATCCTGGCCGGGCCGTTCCGCCTGCCCGGTACGGGCTACGTCGCGACGCTGCGCGATCCGCAGGGGGCGGTCTTCGCGCTGTACGAGCCTGATGGTGAGGATGCGGAGGCGGCGTAGCGGACGCCCCGATCGCCGAAGACACATCATCGAAGACACGCAATGGTCTGCGATGCGCGCGTGTCCCTGGTGCGCGATGATCTGGGATACCTTCGCTGGGATACCTTCGCCTTGGCGGTGTCGGGAAATCCTCAACTCCATCGTCGGGGACCGACTAAGGCTGGCCTGAACACATGACGCGGAATCGCTACGCGGACCTGCTGCGGGTCGTGGCCATCTGCGGGGTGGTCTACGGCCACTGGCTGCTGGTCTCGGTCACCTACCAGCAGGGCCGGCTGTCCGGCGTCGATGCCATCGACTACATCCGCTGGGGTCGCTGGGTCACCTGGGCCATGCAGGTGATGCCGGTCTTCTTCCTGGTCGGCGGCTACGTCAACGCCGGCTCGTGGCAGCTGCACCACGGCGAGGGGCAGACCTGGACCCGGTGGGTCCGGGACCGGGTGATGCGGCTGATGTGGCCGACCGCGGCCTACATCGTCGTGGCGCTGGTCGGAGTGCTGATCGCGCAGGCGGCGGAAGTACCGTCGGCGGAGCTGCGCGAGATCGCCTGGCTGACGGCGCTGCACCTGTGGTTCCTGCCGGTCTACCTGCTGCTCAACGCGCTCACGCCGGTGTTGCTGGCGGCGCATCGGCGCTGGGGATTGGCGGTGCCGGCGGCGATGGCGGTGGCGACCGGGCTGGTCGAGGTGGTCAGGCTGGCGCCGGGCCTGCACTTCGTCGGATACGCCAACTACCTGTTCGTGTGGGGCGGCATCCACCAGTGGGGCTTCTTCTGGTTGGACGGCACGCTCACCTCGCCGCGCCGGCGTCCGTACGTGCTGTCCCTGGTCGGGGCGGCGTTGCTGGTGGGGCTGGTGGCGTCCGGTGCGTTCAAGGTCGACATGGTGGGGTCCGGCAACACGAACCCGCCGTCGGTCGCCTTGCTGGCGTTCGCCGCGGCGCAGTCGGGTCTGGTGCTGGCGGCTGAGCCGTGGTTCACCCGGCGGCTGGCCGGCCCGCGCCTGTGGCGGCGGATCAGGCGCTTGAACAGCGTGGTCATGAACGTCTACCTGTGGCACTTCGTGCCCGCGCTCCTGGTCGCGCTGGTGTTGTACCCCACTGGGGTATTCGGGCAGGCCGCCATCGGCAGCGCGCAGTGGTGGGAGCAGAAGGCGATCTGGCTGGTGCTGCTGACGCTGGTGCTCATCCCGGTCGTCGCGGCGGTCAGCTGGGCCGAGCGGCCGATGCTGCGGCTGCCCGGCGGGATCGGGCCGGTCGGCTGGTGGTCACCGGTACTGCTGGTGGTCGGGATCGGCGCCGCCGCGCAGAGCCTGGCCATGTTCGCCGTGGACGGGTTCGCGCCGGACGGCGGGCTCCCGGTCCCGGCGCTGAGCGGGTTCGCCCTCGGCCTGCTGGCGACGCTTCTCACCGGCCGCGCGCCGCAGCCCGGCGGCGACAACCACCGGCCACAGCGCCTGCAGGCCGGTGACCACGCGCTCGGCGACCCCGGCGTTCCCGTGGCCGTGCAGTTCGAGCAGGAACCAGGCGGCGGCGACCAGTACCAGCACGGTGAAGATGGTTGAGACCGCCGGCCGCAGCGGCAAGGGCGCGGCCGGCCCGCGTTCGGCGGCCAGCAGCGGCCACACGGCGAGCGTCGCGAAGCCCATCCCGGTCGCCACGACGTGCTGCGTCGTGGTGTCGCCGTGGCCCGGCTCCGGGAACAGCGCCACCGCGATCGAACACGCGCCGCCGAGCAGCAGGCTCAGCCGCCCCGCCGGACGCACCCCTTTGAGCCCGAACGCCGTGACGAAGTAGCACACCCCGATGCCGGCGAACACCGAGGTCATCAGCCATCGGTCGGTCGCCCCGTAGGCGGCGAGCGCACTGATGGTCTGGGAGAAGGGGTCGAAGCCCGTGGGCTGGAGGGCCGTCGCGGCCGTCCAGCCGCCGATCAGGATCACCGGGGCTGCACCAGAAGTCAGCAGCGCCCACCACGGTATGAGCGACATATATCCACGGTAAGCCCCGCGGCTCGAACAAACACGTCGAAATCGGCCGTCGCCGCTCCCTGTCACCCAGAGGGTGGCAATCCGGGCTCGAGAAGCGGAGCCCACGGCCGATCTCTCATAAAGTGATTGTCATTCTGCTGACCTCTTCGGGTCGGGGAGTCCACACTCAGGAGCGAGACGGCCAATGACCATCGCGAACCCTCCTTCCCCGCAGTTCTCTCCCGCGCCTTCCTCCCCCCAGTCCGCGATGCGACTACGCGAACTGATTTTCGGCGCGGCATGCGCTGCGGCCGTCCGCGCGGCGGCGTCCCTCGAAGTCGCCGACGCCCTCGGCGAGGAACCGATGACCGTCGAGGACCTGGCCAAGGCAGTCCACGCCGAACCAGGACCCCTGCGCCGCCTCCTCCGGACACTGACCTGCTACGGAGTCTTCACCGACGCCGGCGAGGACCGCTACGCGCACACCGACATGTCCTGGCAGCTCCGCAAGGAGTCCCCGAACAGCCTCCACTACATCGCCCTGTGGTGCACGGAGCCCTGGACCTGGCAACTCTGGCCGCACCTCGACGAGGCAGTCCGCACCGGCCGCAACATCTTCCCCGACGTCTACGGCAAGGAGTTCTTCACCTACCTCCACGAAGACGCCACCGCATCAGCCGAAGTCTTCGACAAGGCGATGACCCACTCCAGCCGGCAATCAGCAGCCGACCTCGTGGGCTTCCTGAACCTCGAAGGCATCACCAGCGTCGTCGACATCGGCGGCGGCCAAGGCCACGTCCTGGCCAGCCTCCTGGAGAAGCACCCCGAAATCCACGGCACCCTCATCGACCTCCCCCAGGTCATAGCCCGCGCCGACCCCCGCCTCCACGAAGCAGGCACCCTGTCCCCCCGAGCCCGCCTCATAGCAACAGACTGCCGCACCGAAGTCCCCGTCCAAGCAGACCTCTACATCATCAAAAACATCCTCGAATGGGACACCGACAGCACCCGCAGAACCCTCCGCAACGTCGTCGAAGCAGCCCCACCCGGAGCCCGCGTCGTCGTCGTGGAAAACCTCGTCGACGACACCCCCTCCATGCGCTTCACCACCGCAATGGACCTCCTCCTCCTCCTCAACGTCGGCGGCGCCAAGCACTCCCGCGCCAGCCTGCAGACCCTGCTCACCGAGGCGGGCCTGCGCGTCGACGAGGTGCGACCGGTGAACCCGTATCTGCACGCGTTCGAATGCGTGGTCCCGGGCTGAGGCTCGACCAAAAACGCCGTCGGCCGCTGCACCAACAGGTGCGGCGGCCGAGCGAATTCGCCACGACCGGCATCTCCGTACGGGTTGCGATGTTGAGCGCGGCGGAACGCGGTCCATCGTAGAGCCCTGGTCAGCTGCCGTTGGTGCGGCGCAGCATCGGGTACATGTGTGCCCCGGAGGGCAGGATGATCGGGTCGTCGAGGTCGGTGTAGCCGTGTCGGAGGTAGAGCTCTCTGGTGGTGGCGTCGCTGGCTTCCAGGTAGGCGGCGCGGGGTGGGTCTTCGGCGTCTAGGTGGTCGTGGTGCGCGGCTAGTAGTGCGCTGCCGATGCCTTGGTGCTGGTGGTGGGGGTCGACGGCGAGGATGGCTAGGTGGTCGTGGGCGGTGTCGTGGGGGTGGTGCTCGGCCAGGAGTGCGTCGAAGATTCGGAATCGGTCGACCCAGATGCCGGTGGCTGACGGCAGGCCGGCGTCGTAGCCGGACGAGTCTGGTTCCTCGTTGGGGGTCGAGGGAAGCCATAGGGCGACCGCGGTGAGTTCGAGGGTGGTGTAGACGCGTCCGCGGGCCATCGCCTCGTCGACGAACAGGCGGAAGTAGCCGGGGAACAGGCGGGTACGCCCCTCGCTGTCAGGGATCAGCCACACCGAGGGTGCCAGGTCGTGGAAGGCCCGTGCGATCACGCGGCTCAGTGCGGTGGCGTCCTGCGGCTGCGCGGGGACGATCTGGTCCCGTGGGCTCATTGCGTGCTCCTCATAGTCAGAGAACTCACACGTGCTCCGACACCGTGACCGCCCATGTGCCGGGCTCCAATGCCTCGAACAGGTGCGGGACGTCGCCGGGATAGACGATGTAGTCGCCCGGGCCCAGCTCCACCGGCTCCTCGGCCACCCCTACCAACGCGCGCCCCGCGCACACCACCACGTGTTCCACGACGCCGGGCGCGTGCGGATCGGACCTGCGCACCGATCCGGGCTCGGCCTCCACACGATAGACGTCCCGGCGCGCGCCCGGCGGGCAGGTGGCCAGTAGCAGTACGCGATAGTCGGCTTGCTCGGCGGCCACCGCCGCGCCCGACCCGGCACGGATCACCTGGGTACGCGGCGGTGGGGGGTCGAAGAGCTGGCCGAAAGGGATGCCCAGGGCCGTGCACAGTGCCCACAGTGTCTCCAGGCTCGGATTCCCGATCCCGGACTCCAGCTGGGACAGCGTGGACTTCGACAAGTCGGCGCGTCGGGCCACCTCGCTCAGGCTCAGGTCGGCGCGCCGACGCTCACGGCGTAGTGCCGCGGACAGAGCCTGCATCGAGGCGCGGGCGGCCGGCGCCGAAGCGCTTCCGGGTGTTGCCTCATCCTGAGGCTCCGCCGCGTCGGCGGCCTGACTGATACTGATCATCGCCATCTGCGTTCGATTCATAGAACGGCGTCCAGTTTGACGAACGCCTCGGCATCGTTCAATGTATCTTACATGCGTTCGATGTGGAGAACGATGGACCGCGACCTGCTCCGCGGCATCGCCGTGATGTGCGCGTCGGTCGGCTTGATCGGCGTCTCCTACGGCGCGACCGCGGTCGCGGCGGGCCTTCCGATCTGGCTGCCGGTCCTCACCGGCTTCCTGGTCCTCGCGGCGTCGTCGGAGTTGCTGTTCGTCGGGGTCATCGCCGCCGGAGGCGATCCCTTCGCCGGCGCGCTGGCCGGACTCCTGGTCAACGCGCGCCACATCCCGTACGGGCTCGCGGTGCCGGACGTCATCGAGAGCGGCTGGCGCCGGATCCCCAGCACCCACCTGTTGAACGACGAAACCGTGGTGTTGGCGCTGTCCCAGGACGACCTTCCCCGCAAACGCGCCGCCTACTGGCTGTGCGGTCTGGGAATCGTCGCCGTCTGGCCGCTGTGCGCGCTGGCCGGCGGCCTTCTCGGCGCCCTGGTCCACAACACCGACGCGCTGGGCCTGGACGCGATGTTCCCAGCCGTCATCCTCGCGCTGATCCTGCCCGCACTCCGCGACCGGCACACGCTACGGGCCGCACTCGTCGGCGGAGCGGTAGCCATGGCCGCCTTCGCCTTCCTGCCAGTGGGTTTGCCGGAGTTGCTGGCGCTGGTCGGGGTGCCGTTCGCCGGAGGCCTCAGGCATGAGAGGTCCGTCGCGTGAAATCCAGCCTGCCCCTCGTACTCGCCGCCATGTCCACCCTGGCAATCGGCACCTTCGCCTTCCGGCTGGTCGGCCCGATGCTGCACGCCCGGATCACGTTCTCCTCCCGGGCACAGCGTCTCCTGGAGACCTCCGCGGTCGTCCTGCTGGCAGCACTGGTCCTGCTCTCGGGCCTCACCGAGGGTCGCAGCTTCGCCGACCTCGCCCGACCACTGGGGGTCGCCGCCGGCGGCGTACTGGCTTGGCGCAAGGCGCCGTTCCTGGTGGTGGTCCTCACGGCGGCCGCGGTGGCGGCGCTGGTCCGCCTGGTCCGGTGAGGTGCGATCTGATCTGACGGGTCCAGCCCGGGTCCAGCCGTTTACCCCCACGGAGTGCGGGCAGCAGGAACGCGATCATCGACGCTGCTTCGAGCGTCTGAAGACCCGCAACGCGCAGATCGGTTCGGCGATGTCCAAGACCGCACTCATCGTGATCGACGTGATCAGCACCTACGAGCACGAGGACGGCGAGAAGCTGGTTCCCTCGGCGCGTGAAGCCGTCCCGGCAGTGCAGCGGCTGATCAGCCGCGCGCGGGACGCGGACGCCGACGTCATCTACGTCAACGACAACTTCGGGCGCTGGAACTCCAACCGCGACGAACTCCTGGACACCGCCCTGCGCGGCCCGCACGCGGACCTGGTCGAGCCGCTGCGCCCGGACGAGAGGTCGCTGTTCGTCCTCAAAGCCCGCCACTCGATCTTCTACCAGACGCCCTTGGAGTACCTGCTCGACCAGCTCGGTGCCCGCCGCATCGTGCTCTGCGGCCAGGTCACCGAGCAGTGCGTCATGTACTCCGCGCTCGACGCGCACATCCGGCATCTCACGGTCGTGGTCGCGCGCGACGCGGTCGCCCACATCGACGCCGACCTGGGACAGGCCGCGCTGGCCATGATGGAGCGCAACATGAGCGCCGAGATCCTGGCGGCCGACGAGATCGACTTCACGTAGGCCGGCGGCTGCGCCACCCCTGGCCGCGTCGGCTTGAGGGCAGCTTCAGCACTTGTGCTTGTCGTGGCCATTCCCCTTATGGCCGGGGGGACATTTCGCTGGAGGGGTGGCCTTCTGCCGGTCCGCCGCCGCCGGCTGCTGCTGCTGCTGCGGGTGCGAGGGCACGACGGCGGCGTCCGGGCGCTTCGCAGGAGTCGCTGGATCCGAAATCGGCGCCGAGGCCAGGACCGTCATCGGCATCTCGACGGGGCTGTGACCCGAGGTAGATGCTGTGGGCGGAGCGGTGACCGCGATCTGCCGCGGGGTCGCCGCTCCGGCGCCGGAACCCGTCGGCGCCTGAGTGGGCGTCGCCTCCGAGCCGTGCGCCAGCACCTTCGCTCCCGCGCCGAACCCGAGCACCGCGCATGCGGTCAGTGCCACCGCGCCGACTCTGACCCGGCGGCGCTGGGATGCCGGCCGCTTGACCGCGGCGCTCGCTTCGTCCGGTGCCGGCGGCAGCGGGGCGTCCGCCGACTTCGGTATGACCGGTGCGACTTCCATCGTGGCGTCGGAGACAGTGACCTCGGGCAGTTCGTCCTCCCCCAGGTCGAGCAGCGTCTTGGCCTCGCCGGCAGTGGCGCGTATCGCCGGGTCTTGGGCGGTCATCGCGCGCAGCACTTTCAGCCAGCCCGGTCCCAGCCGCGCCGGGATCGTCGGCGGACGCAACGCGTTGGCTGCGGCGCGCTCAAGCGGCGTGCCGCGGTAGGTCCGCTCTCCCGTCAAAGCTTCGAGCAGCACCAAGCCCAGGGCATAAACGTCGGCGACCGGCGGCACTGCGAACCCTGCGGCCTGTTCGGGAGCCAGGTAGCCGGCCGTGCCGACAACGCAGTCGCTGGCGGTGAGAACCGGACCGTCATGGGCGTGTGCGAAGCCGAAGTCGGCCAGGTACGGCGTACCGTCATCGTCGAGCAGGACGTTGCTGGGCTTGACGTCCCGGTGCACGATGCCGCGGACATGGACGTGCGAAAGAGCATCCGCCAGAGCTTTCCCGATCCTCTTCACCTCGCGCGGCGCCAGCGGACCGCGCGCGATCGCCCGCGCCAGTGTGGTCCCGGACACGAGCGGCATCGCCATGAAGAGTCGACCGTCGCCGTCCTGGCCCGCGTCGTAAAGGGGCAGCAAGTGCGGGTGCACGAGGGAGGTCAGGATCCTGATCTCCTCCGGGAACCGCGCCGCTTGCGCCTGTCCGACGTCGGGATCGCGGAACACTTTGACGGCCACCTCGCGCTCGAGCGTCGTGTCTGTCGCCGCATACACGCACGCGGTCGCCCCCTCGCCCAGCAGCCGTCCCAGAACGTAGCGCATGGCGACGCTGGTACCCGCTCTCGACTCCCTTAACATGTGGCGCGATTACGGAGGTTCTGTGCGGAAATCCGTTAATTCTCTCCGGACTCGGAGGACATACTGGCAAGCGCCTGCGGAGACAGTTCCTTGATCAGAGTCTCGGTCCAACGCATCTGGCGGACAGTCTGCGGCTGGCAGTCGTCAGTGAGCTGGACGAGTTCCTTGTCGCGCAGTGCCTTGGCCGCCTGAGCGAGCATGGTCCAGCCGAGATTGTTGCCGGCGGCGCACAGGTGGAGCTCGCGCAAGTCTCGAAGCAGGAGCAGCGCGGGCTCGGGGCGGTGCCGCAGCGCCTTGGCCGTCTTGTCGAGAGTCTGCTGAACGACGCTTTCGCCGTCGACGTCGGTAGTGCTGGAGAGCTCCAGTCCGAAGCGTCGACCCGCCTCTGCCAGACGCGAGACGTGATCCTTCGACCATTCGGACAGGTGGGTCGCGCCGTGCCGGACGTCGTAGTCGGCGGCGTGCTGGTGCGCCGTCCGCTGAAGACGTCCCACCATGTCGTTTTCGCCTTGGTGTAGCTCATCGACGAGTTCGGCTACCGCTTTCATACCCATCAGTCCTGTCTGGTGGTTGTGCTAGTGCTGGTGCTGGTGCTCAGCGCGTCCGGTCCGCCGATGGTCGGCGGCACCAGGTTCGCCGACCGGCCTGCGGGAGCCGACGCAGTCGTGGTCGGAGCTGATGAGGCCTCGGCAGAAGCAACGGCGGCACCTTCGACTGCTGCGATCCGGGCGGCGCACGCTTTGAACAACGGCTGCTTGGAAGCCGGGTCCCACGCCGTGATGGTGGTCTCGTTGGCCGCCGAGCCAGCCTGGTTCCGCCGGTCGGGCGGGCCGCCGGGGACGTCGAAGTACCCGTAGTGGAAGGGAACGAACAAGACGCCGTCGCGGACGTGCGCCACCCGGACCCGGGCGCGCAGCCTGCCGCGCGCGCTGCTGATCTCGGCCAGGTCGCCTTCGGCCAGTCCGCGCCGTTCGGCCTCGCCGGCAGACATCTCGACCCACACCTCAGGGGCGGCCCTGTTGAGCTGAGGTGCTCGGGCTGTCTTGGTGCGGGTATGGAAGTGGTAGAGGGTACGGCCGGTGGTGAGCCACAACGGGAACTCCTCGTCGGGTACCTCCGGCGCGGGGAAATAGACCGCGGAGCGCAGCAGTGATCTGCCCTCGGGATTCCACGCCCGGTAGTCGCTCTCGGTGAAAGCGGCACCCGTCTCCAGATCCTTGCCGTAGGTTTCCGCCTCCGCGGGCCGCGCCCAGAACTGTCCGTCGGAGTAGAGCCGCTCGGTGCCTTGGGGACGGTCCTCGGTGCAGGGCCACTGGATTCCGCTCGGTTCCTGGCGCAGTCGGCCGTGGGACAGTCCGGTGTAGTCGCACAGGCGCCCGGCGCTGCATGCCTTCCACGCCTCGAACGCACCCTCGGCATCCGTCCAGGCGATCAGCGGCTGTCCGTCCTTGTCCCGCAACTCCATGCGCTGGGCGTAGTCCAGAAAGATGTCCAGATCCGGGCGCGCCGCCCCGGGCGGGTCCACGGCCTTCTCCGAGAGGTGGACGGTGCGATCGGCATTGGTGAAGCACCCGGTCTTCTCCCCCCACGTCGCCGCCGGGAGCACCACATCGGCCAGCTCGGCGGTCTCGGTGAGGAAGATGTCCTGCACGACGGTGAACAGCCGCTCCTGGGACAGCACGGACCGCACGCGGTGCAGGTCCGGCAACGACACCGCCGGATTGGTGCCGCTGATCCACAGCATCTTGATGCTGCCCTGCTCGGCGTAGCGCAGCATCTGCATGGCGTGGGTGGGAGGTCCCCAGTGCGGGATCTGCTCCGCTTCGACGTTCCACAGGTCGGCCAGTTCGGCGACGTGCTCGGCATTGGCCCAGTTGCGAAAACCGGGAAGGTCGCCGTTCGCCCCGCACTCGCGGGTGTTCTGCGCGGTGGGCTGGCCGTTCATCTGCAGCACGCCGCACCCGGGGCGGCCGAGCATGCCGCGCAGCACATGCAGGTTGTTGACTTGGACGGCGGCAGCCGTGGCCTGATGTGACTGGTAGAAGCCTTGCAGCACGGTCGAGGTGAGCTTCTCGGCACCGGCGATCAGCTCGGCGGCGCGGCCGATGGCGGCGGCCGGCACGTCGCAGATCGCCGCGGCCCAGTCCGGGGTGCAGTCGGCGACCGCCGCGGCCAGGTCGTCGAAACCGATGGCGTGGTCCCGGACGAAGTCCCGCGCGACCGCACCGCGGCGGATCACCTCGTGGACGAGTGCGTTCATCAACGCCAGATTCGTCCCCGGCCTCGGCGCTAGATGGACTGCCGCCCGCTCCGCGGGAACTGTGCGGCGCGGGTCGACGACCAGCAGGCGGGGCGGCTCGGGACCGTCAAGGCGGTCAAGCATCCGCATCCAGAGCACCGGCTGGGTCTCGGCCACGTTGTGGCCGTACAACGCGATGACGTCGGCGTGGTCGACATCGGTGAAGGACCCCGGTTGGCCGTCGCAGCCGAACGACTCCTTGAGCGCCTCCCCCGCGGTCGCTGTGCACAGACGGGTGTTGCCGTCGAGATGGTTGGTGCCGATGCCCGCCCGCGCGATCACCGTGAGGGTGTAGTACTCCTCCAGGAACAACTGCCCGGTCGTGTAGAAGCCGATCGCCCCGGGTCCGTGGGACTCCAGGAGCTGGCGGGACCGCTCGGCGATCCGCTGCATCGCTGTGTCCCAACCGCATTCGACCAAGCGGCCGTCTTGGCGAATCAGCGGGGCGGTGAGCCGGTCCGGCGAATTGTTGGCCTGCCAGCCGTATAGGTCTTTGGGTCCGAGGCGACCCCGGTTGACCCGGTCGGCAGCCCGTCCGCGCACCCCCACGATCCGTCCGTCCGCGACGGCGATGTCCATGGCGTCGCCATTGGAATGCAGCAACGAGGCGGACCGCGCCCACCGTTGTACCTGCGACTCCTGCACGCCTGAGTCGAGGAACGTATCGACGCGGGCGGGCCACGGCTGTCCCGGCCGGTAGGGCGTGCGCTCTCCCCACGGCTGCGCGATTCGATCGACCAGAGCCATCCCGGTGAACCTTCCTTGATTCCGTGCTTCAGCCGATGGGCGGACATGGGCTCGCAGCGGCTGTTCAGTTCTCGCGTTCCTCGTCCTCGGCGTCTTCGGCCGCGACCGGCTGCCGCCTCTCGATGTAGGTGGCGCCGTTTTTGCTGCGGAGGCGTTCCTCCGGCGGCAGATTGACGTACTGAGGGAAGACCCGATCGTCGTCGGGCGGTTCCGGGGCGTCCCAGGCCTCCATTTCGCGGATCGGGATGCCGGGCGTCATGCGCTCGGGGTGCTGGCTGGTGTTGATCGGCGGGGTCGAGTCCCCGTCGACCGTCGCGCGCGGGCCGACGGTGTTGGCTGGGAACTCTTCCGTGAAGGAGATGGGCTTCCCGGCGCGGCCCGGCAGCACGGCGGCGCCGAGTGCGGCGAGCACGACGACCGCTATGGCGACGATGATGAGCACGCCGTTGCCCACGATGAGCGCTATCCCGAACAAGACCGCGGCGAGGATGACCGCGCTCACCATCATCCACGGCGTTCGGGCCGAGCCGGCGGCGTCCGGCGAGCGGTTCGCATCCATGACAAGCTCCGTTCCTTGCCCGAGCCTTCGATCGCGGCCCGGAGTGGTCGTGGCCGATGGTGCGGCTAGGGCGCGAACCTCGGTAGGGCGCGGGCCGTGTGTTTGGTCATGTCCAGGACGACGAGGCCCTTCATGCTGGTGACGGCCCTGGTCGGCGCGGCGATGACGCGGTCCTCGACCGCGTCGCCGACGTTCACCAGCAGCGCGGTCAGCTGTCCAGGAAATTTCCTGACATCGATCGTGCAGCCGTGGACCCGGCCGACCGCGCCGTCGCTGGCCAGGACCCTTTCGCGGGCCCGCAAGTAGGTCTGGGGCAGCGAGTCGGTCGCGTAGATCAGGGAGAGGAGCCCCCACCCGCCGGTGTTCTCGGTGACGTCGAGCACTTTGCCGGTTTCCGCTGGTGGCAGGCCCTGGATCGACGCGGCGGTGCAGGAGATCCGCGTGGTGTCCCGGTCCAGGCCGGAGATCAGCTCGAACGGCACCAGCCGGGCCGGTTCGACCGTCCCGCCGACGACGATCGACGACAACCGGAGCGTCGTGGAGTCGATGACCAGCCCGCTCAGTTCGGCCCGGGCGTCGTCCTGGCAGGTGACGGCGCTTCCGAGGACGAGTGCGTCGTTCCTTTTCATCATCGCCTCATTCCTTCGAGACGATCGCATACCCCCAGCCGCGCGGACCATTCGCCCGATATCTTCATAAATATCCCGTTTGATCCCTCCCGGTTCAGGGCACACATGGTGCCGGACGAGCGTCCGCTCTGCGGACTTTCCGAAAGGCGCGAAGGGACGGACCGGGCATGGACGCGATCGTGCTGCTGAGCAGCGACCACAGAAGGATCAGGCTCTTGTTCGGCGACTACCGGGGTGCGACCACGGACCGCCAGCGCCGCAAGACCGCGGACACCCTGGTTCGAGAACTGTCCAAGCACACGAGCGCCGAAGAGCGGATCTTCTATCCCTTCGCGGCACAAGCGCTGGGCCAGGACGCGACCGCACGCCCGCACCGGATCTGCTCGGCGATCAAGCGCCACCTGACAGTGCTGGACGGTCATCGAAGGGCCGCGCAGGACGACGCCATGTCCATGGCGCAACTCGAGCAGGACATCGCCGAACACATCGAGGAGGACGAGCAGAAGTTGATGCCCCGCCTGCGCAGCGCGTGCGAGCCCGACGTCCTGCGGCAGCTGGGGTCCAAACTGGAGCGGGTCGAACGCGGCGCTCCGACGCGGCCGCATCCCCACAAGCCGGACCAGGCGCCGAACCCGCTGCTCAGGACGCCTTTCGTGACGTGGTACGACCGTATTCGGGACCGCGTCCGAGGGCGGGCGGGCAGTTGAGAAACGTTCAGCTGATGACGTCGAAGTCCGCAGCTCGCTCAGGCCGGGCAAGCCGCGTCCGCCGGCGGAGGATAAGTCAGTCGGCCGTCCTCGACCCGCGCCTGCTGGTCCAGGACCGCCGGCTTGGTGCTCGTCGGTGACATGATGTGCCGCACCTCCGCGCCGGCGACGATCAGCGCGTCGGTGATCAGCCGGCGATGGCAGCGCCAGGGCACGGCCTCGCTGCACATGATCGCCGGGGTCTCGTGCGCAGCCAGCCGCAGGAGTTCGTCGAGACCGTCCCGGAAGTCGTCCGTCGCCATGTAATCGGCGTAGTCGCGGAAGGCTTTGACCAGCCAGGCGCCGTTCGGGCTCGGCACGCCTCGGGGGGTGTACCGCCGGCCGCCCAGTTTCGGAATCTGGCCGTAGCCGATGTCCGGCGGCAGAGCCTCGGCGATCGCGGGGGCGTTGAACTGCGGATGCTTACGGGAGGAGGGAAACCTGCGGACGTCGACCAGGCGGGTGACTCCGTTGGCCCGGAGCATCTCCAGCAGCTCAGCGAAGTCACGCGTCGAGTGGCCCAGCGTGTAGATGCGGTTGGTCATGGATTCCCGGCAGGCTGTGCGGACCGCACCTGGATCCGCTCGTTCTCGACCTTGACCTCCCAGCACGGTTCGGCAGCCGCCGCAGGACCGCGCACCACGCCGCCGTCGGCCAGCCGGAAGACACTTCCGTGCCAGGGGCAGCGCAGGCAATCGCCGTCGACGATCATTCCCTCGTCCAGCGGTCCGCCCGCGTGGGTGCAGGTGGCGGACAGCGCGTATACGGCGCCCCGAAGCTTGACCAGCACCACCGGCACGCCATCGGCCTCACCCCGCAGCGGGTGCTCCTCGGTCAGGTCCCCGGCCGCCGCGACGTCGGTCCACTCGGCGACGGTCGGCTGGAACGCGGTGTGGTCGACGCCGACACCGCGGCTGTATGACAGGTAGCCGCCCAAATAGGCGGCGACAGCCGTGAGGCCGAGGCCCAGCCCGCTCAGCGCCATTCCGGTCCCGCGCCGGCCACGGCGTCGCGCTACCCACGACGCGGTCTGGGTGAGCGTCGCCGTCACATTCAGCAGGCCGTGCACGAGACCGACCCGCTGAGTCGGACCGTGCGTGTCGGACCAGTCGGAAGCACCAGCCGCGGCGGTCGGCACCGTGGTGATCAACCCCAGCCCGACCAGGCGGCGGGCAGCTGCGGCCCCGGCGCCGCCAGCAGTGACATCGATGATCGAGGCCATGCTGTACGCACCGATCGGCAGGTCCGTCAGCAACGGGTGGAGCGGATGTCCCAACCAGCTGCCGGACAGCAGACTCTTCAGTTTGCGGTCCCGGGTCAGCGTGGAGGCGAGGCCGGCCCAGCGGTCGCTGACGCCTCCCAACGACTCGTTCCTCCCGACAGCCTCGACAGCGTGTTCCAGGCGTATGGCCAGGTTGTTCACCATGGATGCTCCTCATCGGCGCCGCCACCGGGACGTGCCGGTAGGTCCCCGACCCCATCGTCACATGGGCCCGGGACGACGGCAGGCCGTGACCCCTGCGAAAACCATGATATAAATTTCATGTATTCATTGACAGGTTCTCGTTCCGAGCGCAGTCTGGATACCACGACGCCGAGGCGTCGCGCAGGACCCGCGTCCTTTCAAGGGGTTGGAGACACGGATGGAATTCACCTGCACCGCACGACAGGCCGAGCAGCAGATCGTCGTCACTGTCACCGGCGAGATCGATCTGGCGGTCTACCCGCGCCTGCGAGCTGAGGCCGAGATCTGGGCCGGCAAGGACGCCGATGTGATCCTGGACTGCCGACAGGTCACCTTCATGGATTCCATGGGCGTCCGCTTCCTGGTCCAAGTCCGGCAGATGCTCAACGACACCGGCCACACCATCTCCCTGGCCAACCCCTCCAAACCGGTCATGCGCGTCCTGGAGCTGGCCGGCCTGCGGGACTTGTTCGCCTACACCCATGACGAGCGCGAACCGGCCACGGACGGCGCAGCCTCTTAGCCAGATCGCCATCGCCATCCGACTCCTCCAGACATGGCTCAGCGCCGTCACGAATCACGGAGTACTACCGTGGAGGCTCCCTCGTGACTCGCTACGTCACGTCTCGACCAAGGAGCCAAGATCGGTGACGAACCGGTGAGCGGAAGCGGATGGACCGAACGAAGCCTGGTTTTGCCTCCGCAGGCGTCCGCGCCGCAGCTGGCCCGGGACTTCGTGGTGGAGACGGTTTCGGCGTGGCAGCTCCAGGAATCGGAAGAGGCCGTAGCCCTCATCACCAGCGAACTGGTCACCAACGCGGTGCGGCACGCCGGCACCGAGGTCACCGTGCGCATCCGGAAAGACGCCTCGGAGATCACCATCGACGTGGCTGATGGAGTGGCGGACCGAGTGCCCCGCGTCAGTTCCTCCGACGCTTCCATCCCAGGCGGGGTCGGTCTGCTGATCGTCGGACGGCTGGCCGAGTCCTGGGGTGTGGAGAGGCGCCGGAACGGCAAGTCCGTGTGGGTCAGGCTGGCTCTGGACAGCACCGCCGATCGGCTCTGAATCCTTGGGCGACGTCGAGCTGCTCGATGAGTCCGGGAGGAAACCCTCCCGGACTCCTGCAAACCGAAACTACAAGCTCAGACCACCAGCGAGCACCTGCCGCGCCATCACCACGCGCTGCACCTGGTTCGTACCCTCGTAAATCTGCGTGATCTTCGCGTCCCGCATCATCCGCTCCAGCGGGTAGTCCTTCGTGTAGCCGTAGCCGCCGAGCAGCTGCACGGCGTCCGTCGTGACCTCCATGGCCACGTCTGAGGCGAAGCACTTCGCCGCCGCGCCGAAGTACGTCAGGTCGCTGTCGCCGCGCTCGGACTTGGCGGCGGCGGTGTAGGTCAGCTGGCGGGCCGCGGTCAGCTTCATCGCCATGTCGGCGAGCATGAACTGGATGCCCTGGAAGTCGGCGATGGGCTTGCCGAACTGCTTGCGTTCCTTCACGTAGTTCGATGCGTAGTCCAGGGCGCCCTGGGCGATGCCGAGTGCCTGGGCTGCGATGGTCACGCGGGTGTGGTCCAGGGTGCGCATCGCGGTGGCGAAGCCGGTGCCTTCGGCGCCGATCATGCGGTCGGCGGGGATGCGGACGTTGTCGAAGTAGACCTCGCGGGTCGGGGAGCCCTTGATGCCGAGCTTCTTCTCGGGCGCGCCGAAGGTGACGCCTTCGTCGCCCTTCTCCACGACGAAGGCGGAGATGCCCTTGGAGCGCGCCGTGGGGTCGGTGACGGCCATGACCGTGTAGTACTCCGAGACGCCGGCGTTGGTGATCCAGCGCTTCACGCCGTTGAGGACGTAGTCGTCGCCGTCGCGGTCGGCACGGGTCTTCATGCCGGCGGCGTCGGAGCCGGCGTCGGGCTCGGACAGGCAGTAGGAGAACATGCCGCTGCCGGCGGCCAGGGGGGTCAGGTACTTCTGCTTCAGTTCCTCGGAGCCGGAGAGGATCACCGGCATCGAGCCCAGCTTGTTCACCGCCGGGATCAGGGAGGAGCTGGCGCACACGCGCGCCACTTCCTCGATCACGATGCAGGTCGCGAGGGCGTCGGCGCCCTGGCCGCCGTACTGCTCGGCGACGTGGACGGCCGCGAGGTCGGAGGAGACCAGGGCGTCGAGGGCTTCCTGGGGGAAGCGGGAGTGCTCGTCGACGTCGGCGGCGAAGGGGAGGATCTTCTCCTCGCACAGCGAGCGCACCGCCTCCCGCAACAGGTCGTGCTCCTCGGAGACCTTGAACAGGTCGAAGTCGGCGGCCATCTCTCGCTCCCTGGACTGGCTGGGTACTCGGCTGGATAAGGGGTTCGGCCGGGTAGGGTTCGGCTGGGTACTGGGTACCCTCGATTATCCACACTCGGTGCCACAGATACGCTGTGGGACGCACCACAAGTGCAGCACGAGCCGCAATACCGGAACCGGAGGCATCGGTGATCGAACGAGTCGGAGTGGTCGGTGTCGGCCAGATGGGGTCGGGCATCGCGGAGGTCTGCGCACGCAGCGGGCTGGACGTGATCGTCGCCGACGAGAACGCCGAGGGCCTCAAGCGCGGGCGCGACCGCGTCGCGGTGTCCCTCAAGCGCGCGGTCAAGGCCGGGAAGATGAGCGAGGGCGACGCCGAGGCGGCCCTGGGCCGCATCCGCTTCACCGAGGACCTGCAGCAGTTCGCCGACCGGCAGCTCGCGGTCGAGGCGGTCGTCGAGGTCGAGGCGGTGAAGACCGCCGTGCTGAGCAAGCTGGACCTGATCCTGCCCGAGGACGCCATCCTGGCCTCCAACACCTCCTCCATCCCGATCATGCGCCTGGGCACGGCCACCACGCGCCCGAACAACGTGGTCGGCGTCCACTTCTTCAACCCGGTCCCGGTGCTCAAGCTGGTCGAGGTCATCCCCTCGCTGGCCACCAGCGAGGAGACCAAGGCGCGCGCCGTGGCCTTCGTGGAGCAGCTGGGCAAGCAGGCCGTGGTCGCCCAGGACCGCGCCGGGTTCGTGGTGAACTCCCTGCTCATCCCCTACCTGCTGGCCGCGATCCGGATGGCCGAGGGCGGCTTCGCCTCCGCCGAGGACATCGACTCCGGCATGGTCTTGGGCTGCGCGCACCCGATGGGTCCACTGGCACTGTCGGACCTGATCGGCCTGGACACCGTGAAGCTCGCCGCCGAGGCGATGTACGAGGAGTTCAAGGAGCCCCTGTACACCCCGCCGGCGCTCCTGCTGCGCATGGTCGAGGCCGGACGCCTGGGCCGCAAGGCCGGACGCGGGTTCTACGAGTACCCGAGCGTCTGATCCAGGGGATCTAAACCGGAACCGCCACCGCGGGATCGGGAGCCTCGTCGAGGTCCCCGGTCCCGACCCGGCGCACCGAGGACAACAGCAGCGGGGCGACCATCGTCACCGCGAACAGGACCCCGGTGGCGACCATGACGTGGCGCGTCCCGAAGGCGTCGGCGATCGGGATGATCGACAGCTGCCCCGCCGGGACGGCGAGCGACCTGCCGAACTGGTCGTAGGACACGACGCGGGACATCATCGCGTTCGGCACGTACGTGTGCAGCGAGGTGTCCCAGGCGACGGAGGCGAACGTGACCCCGAACCCCGCGACGAACGACGCCGCCGCGACCGCCGCGACGCCCGCGTTCAGCCCGAGCAGCAGATACGGCATCGCCTGCAGCGTGATCACCGCCTGACCGACCAGCAGCGGCCGCCGGACCCGCACCCGGATCATCAGCACACTCATGATCAGCTGCCCCGCTCCCCGGCAGCTGATGATGACGCCCCAGCCCTCGGCGCCGAAGGTCTGCTTGGCCAGCACCAACCCGAGCACTTGCCCGGCACCCATCTGGAGGAAGCCCGACACGGTGAACGCGGCGGTCATCGACCAGATCCAGGACGAGGACCGGAAATAGGTCCACCCCTGCCGCAGCTCGGTGAACAGCTTCCGGTCGCTCAGGACGGGCCGGTCCCCCACCGGCACGAAGCAGAACATCGCGCCGGCGACGAAGAACGACGCCGAGTCCGCGACCAGCGCCCAGCCGCCGCCGATCGTGCTGACCAGCACACCGCCGAGCGTCGGCCCGAGCACCATGGCCGCGTTGCGCACGCTGGCCAGCAGTGAGTTCGCCTTCTGCAACCCCGCTGGACCGACCAGCTGCGGCACGATCCCGCTCAGCGAGGGCCCGGCGAAGGCCGACAGCACGCCGGTGGCGAATGCCAGAGCGATGAGATAGCCGAATGGCTGTTTGGTGAGCAGGCACAACGCCATCGCGCCCTGCGTCACCCCCAGCCCGAAGTGCGTGACCCGCAGCAGCAGCGCCTGCCCGATCCGGTCGCCGATCCCGCCGCCGATCAGCAGCAGCGCGATCGTCGGGATCATCTGGGCGCTGACGACCAGACTCAGGTCCCGCGCGCTCCCGGTGATCTGCAGGACCGCGAAGCACAGCGCGATCTGGGTCGCCGCGCCGCCGGTGACGGAGATCGACTGGCCGAGGAAGAAACGCCGGAACGGCTTCTCCCGAAGCGGATTCATGATCGCGACCTCACCAGCCGGACGGCACTAGAAGCGCCGAGGCTAGCAGCGGGTTTCCGGAGGCCGCATCCGAATTTCGGCCGGCGGGCGTCTCAGACGTTTCAAACACTTATACGCAGATCCCCGTACACCGGGTGAACCCGCACGATCTCCGGATTAGCGTCACGCGCGTGCCGCCGTGCCGCCGTGCCGACCGCCGACGGCCCGTCCCGTCCCTCCCCCGAGACGCCGACCACCTGGAGGTCCGCCATGACCGTCTTCCCCGCGCCGGGTCAGCCCGACGCCTTGATGAGCTATCAGCCCCGGTACGAGCACTGGATCGGCGGTGAGGCCGTCGCGCCGGCCGGCGGGCAGTACTTCGAGAACCCGACGCCGATCACCGGGCAGGCGTTCTGCGAGGTGGCGCGGGGCACCGCCGCCGACGTCGAGCGGGCCCTGGACGCCGCGCACGCCGCCGCGCCGGCGTGGGGACGCACGTCGGCGGCGGAGCGTGCCGAGGTCCTGAACCGGATCGCGGACCGGATGGCGAGCAACGCCGACCGGCTGGCCCTCGCGGAGAGCTTCGAGAACGGCAAGCCGATCCGCGAGACGCTGGCCGCCGACATCCCGCTGGCGATCGACCACCTGCGGTACTTCGCCGGGGCGATCCGGGCGCAGGAAGGCGGGCTGTCGGAGATCGACGAGGACACCGTCGCCTATCACTTCCACGAGCCGCTGGGCGTGGTCGCGCAGATCATCCCGTGGAACTTCCCGATCCTGATGGCGATCTGGAAGCTCGCGCCGGCGCTGGCCGCGGGCAACGCCGTGGTGCTCAAGCCGGCCGAGCAGACGCCGGTGTCCGTGCACTACCTCATGAGCCTGATCGCCGACCTGCTGCCGCCGGGCGTGGTGAACATCGTCAACGGCTTCGGCGTGGAGGCCGGAAAGCCGCTGGCCTCCAGCGGCCGGGTGGCCAAGGTCGCCTTCACCGGCGAGACCACCACCGGGCGGCTGATCATGCAGTACGCCTCCGAGCACATCAAGCCGGTCACCCTGGAGCTGGGCGGCAAGAGCCCGAACATCTTCTTCGACGACGTCTCCCGCGCCCGCGACGACTTCTACGACAAGGCGCAGGAGGGCTTCGCGATGTTCGCCCTGAACCAGGGCGAGGTCTGCACCTGCCCCAGCAGGGCCCTGGTCCAGCGCGGCCACTACGGCGACTTCCTGGCCGACGCCCTGGCCCGCACCGAGCGCATGAAGCAGGGCAACCCCCTGGACACCGAGACCATGGTCGGCGCGCAGGCGTCCAACGACCAGCTGGAGAAGATCCTGTCCTACCTGGAGATCGGCCAGAGCGAGGGCGCGAAGATCCTCATCGGCGGCGAGCGCGTGGACCTCGGCGGCGAGCTTTCCGGCGGGTATTACGTGCAGCCGACGGTCTTCGAGGGCGACAACGCGATGCGGATCTTCCAGGAGGAGATCTTCGGACCGGTCGTCTCGGTGACGCAGTTCGACGACTACGACGACGCGATCCGCATCGCCAACGACACGCTCTACGGCCTGGGCGCGGCGGTGTGGACGCGCGACATGAACACCGCCTACCGAGCCGGTCGGGCGATCCAGGCCGGCCGGGTCTGGACGAACTGCTACCACCTGTACCCGGCGCACGCGGCGTTCGGCGGGTACAAGAACTCCGGCATCGGGCGGGAGAACCACAAGATGATGCTCGAGCACTATCAGCAGACGAAGAACCTGCTGGTCAGCTACTCGGCGAAGGCGATGGGCTTCTTCTGATGGCGGAGGAGGCGCGCGGCGCGGGCGGCGTCGGCACCGAGACCGGGACTGGGACTGGGACCGGGACTGGCACCGGCACCGGCACCGAGCCGCCGTCACGGATCGCGGTGACCGAAGCCGCGGCCGAGGTGATGCGCAAGCTCTACGCCACGCACGGACCGCTGATGTTCCACCAGTCCGGCGGCTGCTGCGACGGCAGCTCGCCGATGTGCTACCTGGAGGGCGAGTTCCGCACCGGGGCGTCGGACGTGCTGATGGCGCGGCTGGCCGTCGAGGGCATCACGGAGCCGGTGACGTTCTGGATGGGCGGTGAGCAGTTCGAGCGCTGGCGGCACACGCACCTGACGGTCGACGTCGTGCCGGGGCGCGGCGCCGGGTTCTCGCTGGAGGCGCCGGAGGGGGTCAGGTTCCTGATCCGCTCGCGGCTGCTGACGGACCACGAGGACGCGGTGCTGAACCGGTAGGCGGCGGTATGCGGCGCGGGAGGCGGACGACGAGTGGCAGGTGCGGTCATTCGCCTCCCGTGTCGCACAGAAACGGCCGCGCCAATATCAGCGCGATGGCGGTCAACACCACACCCACGTAGACCGGCGCCAGGTGGCTCAGGTCGGTGTAGTGGATGCTGAAGTGGATCGCCAGTGTCGGGCCGAATCCGGCGGCGGCGCTGAGCAGCAGCGTCCACCAGACCCAGGCCTCGCCGCGGCGCCAGCCCCACATGCTCAGCAGGATGACGGCGATCGCCGCGGACAGCAGCGCGCCGCCGAAGCCGGCCCGGTCGTGGGCGATGAACGGGACCAGATGCGGGTTCGCGGCGCGCAGGTGCGCGGTGTCGGTGTCGAGGAACTCCAGATCGGTGGGGACGAAGACGCCGGTCATCCCGACCACCGAGATGACGGCGCCGCCGGCGAGCAGACCCACGCCGGTGAGGATCATCAGCAGCTGGCCCAGCAGAGCCCGCCTTCGCAGCCGCTCGGGTCCGTCGGACCGGACGGTCCAGCGCGGGACCGCCGGCGAGCGCCAGACCGCCAGCAGGAACAGCGGGAAGAGCGCCACCGCGACCGCGAGGTGCAGCGGCTCCACGAACCCGGTGCTCAGGAAGTAGAACAGCGTGGGGAAGCCGACCACGCCGGAGATCAGGTAGGCGTCGCGGGCCCACAGCCAGCCGCGCCGGATGCCGCCCCACGCCAATCCCGCGTACAGGACGCCGATCGAGACCATCGTCCCGGCCATCGTGAGCCGGTCGTGCTGCAGGAAGTCGACCAGATCGTGGTCGATGTGGTTCAGCCCCTGCGTGGTCAGCCCGAGGTAGTCGCGGTCGTACCACAGCAGCACCGGACCGAGCGTGATCACAGCCGCGCCCAGCCCCGCGCAGACCATGCCGATCCCGACCACGACGCCCCACACCCACGACGGCCAGCGGCGCGGATCTCGCGGAAGGTCCCGCCACGGCTGCGCCGGCGCGGTCGGCGTCGCCGCCTCCAGAACCCTGCGGAACCACGCGGGCCCGGCGTCGAGGAGCACGGCTGGGCCGGCGATGACGGTCGCGCCCGGCGCCGACAGGGCGGCCACGGCGGTGCCTATGCGCGGGTCGTCTATGACAGTGATCTCGACGCCAGGATCAACCTCGACGACCGACGCACCAAGCGCGGGAAGCACCCTGAGCGCGTCCCGAGCGTGCCTGGCCGGCACCACCGCACCCACCTGGACCCCGTCCGGGCGCCGGAACCGGCCGAGCACGAAGGCGACGAAGGCGCGTCCGCCCGGTGCGGCGACCACCGCTGCCAGCACACGCAACGCCCAGCGCCGCGAGCGGGAAACTCCCAGCACGGTCCCGGCGAGCGACTTCAGGGGAATATATGTCCAGTCTGGCACGCGCCATGGTCGCACACCCCTGATGCGCCGTTCCCAGGCGTCAAGCCCCTGACGTCAGCGGCGGGTCGAGGAACGTCAGCGTCGCCGCCGCGGTGTCCAACCGGGCCCGCACACCCAGCGGCAGCGACTGCATGAACACCCCGTGTCCGATGTCGGCGCCGAGCAGCACCGGCACGCCGAGGTCGCCGAGCCGGTCCTCGAGCAGCTGCTCGACGTCGGCCAGCGGACCGCAGTCGTCCCACGTGCCGCACAGGATGCCCCGCACGCCGTCGAGGTATCCGGTGCGGCGCAGCTGGGTCAGGACCCTGTCGAGGCGGTAGGGCAGCTCGCCGACGTCCTCCAGGAACAAGATGCCGTCGCGCGCCGGGACGGAGAACGGCGTGGCCAGCGAGGTGGCGAGCAGGCTCGCGGTCCCGCCGACCGTCACCCCCTCCGCGACCCCCGGCACCAGCACCCGCGTATCGGCGAACGCCAGCTCAGTGCACTTCTGCGGCTGCAGCAACAGCCGCGCCAACCCCTCGAACGACGGCACCCCCGAGCGGAACATCACGCTGGACACCATCGGCCCATACACCGACGCCCACCCCAACCGACTGCGCACCGCCTCAATCAGCGCCGTGACATCGGAGAACCCGACCACCACCCGAGGCTCCGGCGCACCGACGGCATCCCAGTCCAGCAACTCCAACGCCCGCTGCACCCCATAACCACCCCGCGCACAGATGACCGCCGCATACCCCGGCTCCCCCAACGCCCGCGCCAAATCCGCAGCCCGCACCTTGTCATCGGCAGCCAGATACGGATAAGGCCCGACCGACCGCGCCGACGCGAACACCTCCGGCAACAACCCCACACTCCGCAACGCCGCCAGCCCCAAATCAAGCTCCTGCCGCCCCGGCGGCCCGCTGAGCGCGACAACGGCGACGCGATCGCCGGGCTTCAGGGCCGGAGGTGCCAGGGGTGAGCGCATGATCCGACTCTCTCATGTGGGATGCGGATGATCGAGAGTTCGGGCGCGGGGCGGCGGCGGAGGGCGGGCGGCGGCAGGTGGCGGGCAGCGGGCGGTGGGCAGCGGGCAGCAGGCAGCAGGCAGCAGGTGGCGGGCAGCGGGCGGTGGGCAGCAGGCAGCAGGCAGCAGGCGGCAGGCGGCAGGCGGCAGGTGGCAGGTGGCAGGTGGCGGGCAGCAGGCGGCGGGCAGCAGGCGGCGGGCAGCAGGCGGCGGGCAGCGGGGCGAAGGCGAGGGCGGCGGAAGGCGGCTGCCATTGAGCGAGGCCTATGTGTGGGTGGCGGAGCGTCGGCTGACTGCGGTTATTTTGTGGGCTTTTAGAAGCTTTTTACGTCTTCGAGCATGGTTTGATGGCCTCGCAGGGGGCGCAGTTCGGTGGTGGGTGGCTAGGTCGCGTTGGCGGCCGGCGGTGGTGGAGCGACACGACCGCGCGTGGGTCCGAGTCACTGCGCATGCGTTGGTCTGGCGGGTGGCGGCCGCGTTTGAGGGGCACCAGAAGTCAAGGTCAAGGGCAGGCGCCTCCGGCGGGGGCACTCTGCAACGGGGGGCGGGGCTGGGTTGGGCGGCTCGGCGGCGGTTCGAATGTTGGTCGCCTTTGTCCCGGATCCCTCGCCGCTGTCGTCGCCGTAGACGGAATCATTGCGGCCTGGCGGAGTAAAGTCGGATCGCAATTGCTGTGGTGCTGTTTCGTTCGACTTGACACCGCCAGTCCACAATGATTGGCAGAGCCCGCCGACAGCGACGAGGGATCCGGGACAACACCCTTGTGAGAGGAGGTCCCCCGCCTATCGCAGAATGCTCACCACTTGCAGGCTGCCAGTCCCGGCGCGATGCCGGTGAAAAGCGCAACTGCCTTTCCCGAAGGTGTCGGCGAGTAGATGAAGCAGCAGCCTGCCACCCACGTCGGTGGATCCTCCACACCATACGGGGTTGTGTCCCGGATTCCCCGTCGCGTCGGCGGGCTCTGCCAATCTTTTCGGACTGGCGGTGTCAAGTCGGGCGTTTCTCAACCACAGCAAAAGCGATGCGACTTTACTCCGCCAGGCCGAAATGATTCCGTTTACGGCGACGACGCGACGGGGAATCCGGGACTAAGGCGACCACAAGCAACAACCGCCGCCGGACAGCGCGACCGCCCCCTCCCCGGAGCGAGTGCCGCTCGCCGCGCAGGCGCCGCCGGAGGCCCTGGCTTTTTTGATTTTGACTTCTGGTGCCCCTCAAACGCGGCCGCCACCCGCCAGCCCCAACGCATGCGCAGTGACCCGGACCCGCGCGCGGTCGTGAACACGAACAACCGCCGGCCGCCGACGTGATCCGGACACCCACCACCGAACTGCGCCCCCTGCGAGGCCATCAACACCCGCGCGAAGCCGTAAAAAGCTTCTAGAACCCACAAACCAACCGCAGCCAGCCAAACTCACCAATCCAAACGCACACCCCCTCCCCCTACCCCCCGAACCGCACCGCCCGAGGCGCCTTCTCCACCGCCTCCGGCAGCGCCAGCGCCCCGCGCGCCGGTGGGCTGATGCGTCCCAGCACGCGTTCGCTGGCGGCGCCTGTGCAGGCGGGGATCGTGCCGGGGAGGCCGTGGGCGGTGAACCAGCCGACCAGGGCGAAGGCGATGGCTTCCTTGGCGTCGGAGGGGACTTTGTAGGCGTCTGAGCGGACCAGGTGGACGTCGGGGAGGCGTTTGGCGATGCGCTTCATCAGTTCGGGGTTCTCGGCGCCGCCGCCGGAGACGGCGAGGGTCACGATGGCGTGGGAGCGGACTGCGTCGACGACTGTCATCGCTGTGAGGGTCGCCAGGGTCGACATCAGGTCTTCGGGGGTGAGGTCGGGGAAGGCCTCGATGTGGGCGGCTAGGTAGGCGTCGTGGAAGAGTTCCTTGCCGGTGGTCTTCGGGGGGCGGCGGGTGTAGTAGGGCTCTGCCATGAGGGCCGCGAGGAGGCCGGGGTGGACCAGGCCGGCGGCGGCGAGGCGGCCGTCGCGGTCGTAGGGTTTGCCGGTCAGTTGGCGGCAGGCGGCGTCGAGCAGGGCGTTGGCCGGTCCGACGTCGAAGGCCACCGGCGGGTCGGCGACCACGGTCAGGTTCGCGATGCCGCCGAGGTTCAGTGCGCCGACCGGGCCGGGCAGGCCGCGCAGCAGCAACAGGTCCAGGAGCGAGACCAGTGGTGCGCCCTGACCTCCGGCGGCGACGTCGGCGGCGCGGACGTCGGAGACCACCGGGACGCCGAGGCGTTCGGCGATCCACGCCGGCTGCCCGAGTTGCAGCGTGCCGAGCACCCGGCCGTCCTCGGTCCAGTGGAACAGGGTCTGGCCGTGCGAGCAGACCAGGTCCACGGGACCGGCGGCCTGCACCGCCTGCCACGCCGCCGCCGCGAACGCCTGGCCGATGCCGGTGTCCAGGCGGCAGACCGCGCCGAGGTCGGTCGGGTGCGGCGGCAGCGCGGCGACGATCTGCGCGCGCAGGTCCTCGGGGTACGGGACGTGGTCGACGTGCTCGAGCCGCCCGACCAGCGTCTCGCCGTCCAGGCGGAAGTCCACCAGCGCGACGTCGATCGCGTCGTGGGAGGTGCCGGAGCTCAGTCCCAAGACTCTCACGCGCTGCCGGCTCCCACCTCGACGCCGACCACCCGCCGGGACTCCGGGTAGAAGCAGGCGTGGACGTGTCCGGATTCGGAGCCGTTCTCGGAGCCGGTATCGGTGGCGGGACCAGCGGCGGCGGCGTTCGACTCCCCCACAGCGCCCGACTCCCCCACCGCGTCTAGCCCGAAAGGCACCAGCACCGGATGCTTCTCAGCACACTGATCCTGCGCGAACGGGCACCGCGGCTCGAACAAGCACCCCGGCGTCGGCGTCCGCTCGTCCAGCGCCGTCGTCGGCGCCGTCCGGTCCGGGCCCGGCTCCTCCAGCCCGCGCATGATCGGCACCGCCGAGAGCAGGCACTGCGTGTAGGGGTGCACCGGCGCCAGGATCACCTCGTCGGTGAGCCCGCGCTCGACCACCTCGCCGCGGTAGATCACGTGCAGCTCGCCGCCCTCGCCGACGTAGCGCGCGGTGGCGACGTCGTGCGTGATGAACACCAGCGAGATCCCCAGCCGGCTGCGCAGATCGCGCAGCAGCTTCAGGATGCCCAGCCGCATCGAGACGTCGATCATCGACACCGCCTCGTCGGCGATCAGCACCTCCGGGTCGACGGTCAGCGCCCGGGCGATGACCACGCGCTGCCGCTGCCCGCCGGAGAGCTGGTGCGGGTACTTCGGCAGGACGGCGGCCGGCTCGAGGCCGACCAGCGTCAGCAGCTCGGCGGCACGCGCGCGCCAGCCGCCCTCGCCCTCGCCGTCGCCGCCCCCGCCGCCGCTCGCGCCCCTCTCCTTCGCGCGCATCCGCAGCGGATCGCGCAACGTCGCCTCGACCGTGCGGGTCGGGTTCAGCGCCGAATAAGGGTCCTGATGGATCATCTGGATCCTGCGGAAGTACTTCTCCCGCTGCCGCGGCTTGAGCCCGGACAGCGCGACGCCGTCCACGATCAGCTCGCCGCCGTCGAAGGTCTCCAGTCCGGTGAGGATCTTCCCCAGCGTGGTCTTGCCGCAGCCGGACTCGCCGATGAAGGACACCGCGCCGCCGTCGGGCAGCGTGAAGTCCACACCGCGCAGCGCCGGCACGGTCCGGGCGCCGGTGAAGGCGCCGTGGGTCTGGTAGGTGCGGGTGATGCCGCGGGCCTGGATCATGCCGGTTCTCCCACGGCGGCGGGCGCCCCGGCGGTCCCGGAGAGCACGGTGGACGGTTCGACGTGGCACGCGCGGCGGCGCCCGGACTCCCAGGTCGCGAGCTCCGGCTCGACCTCGGCGCAGACCGCGACCGCGAACGGGCAGCGGTCGCGGAAGACGCAGCCGGCGCGCGCCACGGTGGTCAGGTCCGGCGGCCGCCCGGGCAGCGCCCGCGCCGCCTCCACGTCGCCGGTGATGCGCGCCGTGGCGCCTATCAGGGCCTTGGTATAGGGGTGCGTGGGCCGGCGCAGGACGTCCAGCAGCGGGCCGTCCTCGACGATCCGCCCGCCGTACATCACCGCCAGCCGGTCGGCGATCTCGGAGATCGCGCCGATGTCGTGCGTGATGATCAGGGTGCTGAGCTGGTTCTCGTCGTGCACCTTGCGCACGATCTCCAGCACCGAGGCCTGGGAGAGCATGTCCAGCGCGGTGGTCGGCTCGTCCAGGATCAGCACCTTGGCGTTCAGGACCAGCGCGAAGACGATGCCGATGCGCTGGCGCATCCCGCCGGAGAGCTCGTGCTGGTAGGAGTCCAGCACCCGCTGGCCGTCCAGGCCCATCCGGTCCGCCAGGTCCCTGGCCCGGGCTATCAGAGCACGCAGGTCGGCGACCTCGTGCGAGCGTCCCAGGTCCAGCAGCTGCCGGCCGATGGTCGTCAGCGGGTTCAGCGAGTTCTGCGAGGCCTGGAACACGTAGCCGATCGCGCCGCCGCGGGCCTTGCGCAGCTGCTTGCCGCCCAGCTTGGTGACGTCCCCGACCCCGGCGACCTCCACGCTCCCGGCGGCGATCCGCCCGGGCGCCGGCACCGCGTTCAGCAGCGCCAGCGCGAGCGTGGATTTACCGGAGCCGGACTCCCCGACCAGGCCGGTGATCTCCCCGGCGCGCAGGTCCAGCCCGGCGTCGGCCACCGCGGGCAGCCAGCCGGCGGTCGTCTGGTACTCGACCGTCAGGCCGCGTACTTGTACCTCGCTCACACGCGCTCCCTCAGCCGCGGGTTGAACAGTTCGTCGATGGCGTCCAGGAAGAGCACGATGCCCAGCGTCAGCAGCAGGATGCAGACCAGCGGCGCCAGCAGGTAGATCAGCGCCGAGGAGGTCTCCATCGCCCCGCCGGAGAACACCGCCTGGTTCAGCATCACACCCCAGTTGGTGCTGGAGAACGGCACCAGCCCCAGGAAGAACAGGCCGACCTCGGCGCCGATGAAGCCGATCACCGACAGCATCAGCTGCATGGCGGCGTAGGGGGCGATGTTCGGCAGCATCTCCTTGACGATGATGTGCCGCCGGGACAGCCCCAGACCGCGCGCCGCTTCCAGGAACCCGCGCTCGCGCAGCGACAGCGCCTGCGAGCGCACGGCCCGGGCGACCCCGCCCCAGCCGGTGATGCCCAGCACCAGGCCCATCTCCCACGGGCTGCCGAAGCTCCACACCGTGGACAGGATGATCAGCAGCGGCAGGCCCGGGATCGTCAGGACGAAGTCCGTCAGACGCATCAGGACGCTGTCGGTCATGCCGCGCTGGTAGCCGGCGACCAGTCCGACCGTGACGCCGAACAGGCTGGTGAACAGTGCCGACAGCGCGGCGGTGGCCAGCACGTAGCGCGCGCCGGTCACCACCTCCTGCAGCACGTCGGAGCCGGCGAAGTCGGTGCCCAGCCAGTGCTTGGCGCTGGGCGGCGCGTACAGCTCGTTCGGGTCGACGGACAGCGAGCCGTAGAACCAGGGCCCGCAGATCGCCAGCAGGATGAAGAACACAATGATGATCAGGCCGGCCAGGCGGCCCGGCTTGCGGGTCACCGCCCGGCGGAAGGCCGCCCACGCCGGGTGGCGCGTGCGGGGCTTGAGGCCGGCCGGGGCGAGGTTGACTGTCGCGGTCATCTCAGCGCCTCACTCTCGGGTCGATCAGGGTGTAACAGAGGTCGGCGAGGATGTTCGCGATGATGATGGACACGGTGATCAGCAGGAACGCCCCGGCCATCACCGGGTAGTCGCGCGTGCCGATGCTTTTCAGCAGCAGGTTGCCGAGCCCCGGATAGTCGAAGGTGTCCTCGATGAAGAAGGACCCGGCGAACATCACCCCGAAGGACAGCGCCAGCACTGTGAACAGCGGCAGGATGGCGTTGCGGCCGATGTAGCGGGCCCGCGTCACCGGGGTGATGCCGCGCAGCTCGGAGGCCAGGATGAAGTCGTCGCCGAGCACGGAGACCACCGAGGACTTCATCGCCAGCAGCCAGCCGCCGTAACTGAGCAGCGCGTAGGTGCACACCGGCAGGACCGCGTGCTGGAACACCGACCCGATATAGGGCAGGTTCCAGCCCGGGGTGTACTGGATGTCGCTGGTGCCGGCGTCGGGCAGCAGGTTCCACTCGGTGTGGAACACCACCAGGAGCAGCAGGGCCAGGACGAAGGCGGGGACGCCGGCGACCAGCGAGCCGGAGACGGTCAGCAGACCGCCCCAGCGGCTGGACCGCTTGACCGCGGCGAAGATGCCGGCGACCACCCCGATCAGGAAGCTGACCAGCAGCCCGGACAGCACCGGGATCACGGTCCACGGCAGCGCGGACCAGATCAGGTGGCTGACCGGGACGCCGGAGTAGCTGATCGACTGCCCCAGGTCCCCGTGCGCGAGCTTGCCGAGGTACCCGGTGTACTGGGAGAGCAGCGGCGCGTGGGAGGTGAAGCCGTAGACCGCCTGCACCTTGGCCGACGCCTGCTCGGAGTTCATCCCCATCATGATGTATTGCTCGTACTGCACATCACCGGGCTTGCCGGGCAGCGCGTGCACGAGGAAGAACGTGAACGTCACCACGACCCAGACCATCACCAGTCCGGCCAGGAGCTTGCCGGCCAGCCGCCGGGCGAATCCCGTCATCTTCCTCCCCTCCCTCTCGAACTTCGCGTCATCGTCCTGGCCCTGTTCTGCTTCCCAGAGTCCTTACTTGGTTCCTTGACCGGCCCTACTTGCCCTGCACGTACCCCTGCATCATCCACACGCCGGGCGGGTTGGCCAGCAGATCGTCCTGCCCGGTCTTCGGGTAGTTCGTGAACCGCTTGTCCAGCGTGAACATCACGTGGGTGTAGTTCCAGATCTGGATCATCGGCACTTCTTGGTTGGTGGCCGCTGCCAGCTGGGCGATGATCGGCCCTTGGGCGGAGACCGGGGTCACCGACAGCTGCGCGGCGAGCTGGCCGGGGTTGATGCTCTGGCCGTTGACGGTGTAGGTCGCCGGGGTGTGCTCCCAGTTGCCGGCCGCGCTGTCGTTGTGCGTGGCCTGGCCGTTGGCGACACTGAAGCCGTCGGCGGAGCCGTAGATGCGGGCGTAGGCCTTGTCCGTCTGCGGGCCCAGGGCGACCAGCCACCAGCCGACCGCGTACTTACCGGCGCCCATCTCCTTCTGGTACGTGGCGAAGTCGGCGGTGATCGCCGCGGTGGTCGGGATGCCGAACTGGGTCAGCTCGTTGGCCACGATCGTGGAGGCCGCGATCCAGTCGGAGAAGCCGTTCACGGTCTGCAGCGTGATCTTCCACGGCGTGCCGTCGGGCAGGTGCCACTGGCCGGAGGCGTCCTTGGTGAAGCCTGCGCCCTGCAGCAGGGACGCGGCCTTGGCCGGGTCCGGCTTGTAGGGGTTCAGCGCCGCCTTCTGGTCGGCGGACAAGATCGTGTCGGACTGCGAGCCGACCAGGCCGGTGGTGGTCGGGGCGGCGATGCCGCCGACCGGCTCGCCGACCTTGGTGACGGCGTCGCGGTCGATGACGTAGGCCAGCGCCTGGCGCACCGGGGTCAGGTTGTACGGCGCCTGCTTCTCGTTGAACGCGATCGAGGCGCTGACGTAGCTGGGGGCGTCGATGCGGGTGTAGCCGGCCTTGAGGACCTGGTTCAGGATGTTGGTGGGCATCGAGGTGTACGGGGCGTAGTCCAGCTCGCCGCCGTTCATGTAGCCCCAGATCTGCTGGTTGCCGGAGTAGCTGCGCAGGATGACCTGCTTCGGCGAGATCTTGCTCGCGGCGTAGAAGTAGGGGTTGCGGTCCAGCAGCGCCTCGCCGGGGTTGACCCGGGTCTCCACGAACGGGCCGGCCGAGATGTCCTTGGCCGGGGCGAAGGCGGCGATCGTCTTGCCCTCGGCGGCCAGCTTGGTGGACGCCGCGGACGCCGCGGCGGCGTCGGTGCCCTGCACGGCGGCGATCTGGGTCCAGATGTCCGCTGGGAGCTGGCTGCCGTAGACCTTGTCGTTGACGATGGTCGAGGTGAGCACCAGGCGCTGGAAGTACAGGTTCTTCACGCCGGGCTGCTGGTCGATCTCGATCTTGCCGCCGCCGAGGTCCTTGACGTCGGAGACCTCGAAGTTGCTGCCGGCCACGACGGTGCCGCCGGCGCCGGCCACGGGACCTGCCGTGCCCTGCGTGTAGGCGATGGCCAGCGAGGTCTTGATGTCCGCGGCGGTGACCGGGGTGCCGTCGGACCACTTGGCGCCGGGCTGCAGCTGGATGGTGAGCCCGGTGTCCGAGGCGGTCCAGCTGGCGGCCAGACCCGGGAGCAGGGCGTTGGGGTCCGCGGGGTCGTTCTTGGTGAAGCCCAGCTCCATGATGTTGTAGCCCAGGAACATGTTGGGCGCGGCGTTGTACGGGTTCATCGGCGCGCCGGCGGTGATCTTGTTGTTGGCGTCGATGCTGGTGAAGACCCCGCCGGTACCGCCACCGGTGCCACCGTTGGTTTTCTTCGCCGAGGAGCTGGAGCACGCCGACAGCGCGGTGGCCGCTATCGTCGCGACGGCTAGGGCCGCGACCAGTGGTTTGGGTCGGGACATGGTCCTGACATCTCCGTTCGGGTCGGTGGGACGCCTGTGATGGTGGTGGACACGGCTCGGCCGCGTCGGTTTGTCAGACCGTAGGACCGGGCAACGACCTACGTCAATGAGTTGCGCACATCGCGTTCATTCCGTAACTTGCCAACGGCACGACCCCGCGCCGATCCTTCCACCGACGCCGGCCGCCCCCGAGAGGAAACGCCACGCATGAGCCCTCTGACCCCGCCCACCGCCGAGCGCGTGGCCGCGCCGACCGAGGAGCGCAACCCGGCGACCGCGGACATCGACGCCGTGCCGACGGCGGAGGTGCTCAGGCTGCTCAACGCCGAGGACGCCCGGGTCCCGGCCGCGGTCGCCGCGGTCCTGCCGGCGCTGGCCGAGGTCGTGGACGAGACCGTGCGCCGGCTGCGGGCCGGCGGCCGCGTGCACTACTTCGGCGCCGGCACCTCCGGCCGCGTGGCGGTGATGGACGCCGCCGAGCTGATCCCCACCTTCGGCCTGCCCGCCGGCGTGGTCGTCGCGCACATCGCCGGCGGCCTGGGCGCCTTGACCATCCCGGTCGAGGGCGCCGAGGACTCCGCCGAGGGCGGCGCGGCCGACGCCGCCGAGGTCACCGCCGCCGACGTGGTGATCGGCCTGACCGCCAGCGGCCGCGCCCCCTACGTCGCCGGCGCCCTGCGAGCCGCCCGCGAGGCCGGCGCCTTCACCGCCCTGATCTCGGCCAACCCGCACGCGGCCCTGGCCCACGAGGCGGACGTCCACCTCGGACCCGACACCGGCCCGGAAGCCGTCGCCGGCTCCACCCGCCTGAAGGCCGCCACCGCCCAGAAACTGATCCTCAACGGCCTGTCCACCGCCGCGATGATCGCCCTGGGCCACACCTACTCGAACCTGATGGTCGACCTCGCCCCGACGAACACCAAGCTGCGCGGCCGCGTCCTGACGATCCTGACGGAGGCCACCGGCCTGCCCGAGGACGCCTGCGCCGCCGCCCTGGCCGAAGCCGACGGCGAACTGAAGACGGCGCTGGTCTGCCTGCTCGGCGCGGTCGCGCCGGACGACGCCCGGCGCGCGCTGACCGCCGCCGACGGACAGGTGCGGGCAGCGCTGGCGGCCTCCGCGCGGACCTGAGCCCCGCGCGGGGGCTGCTGGGGGGCACGCGACGACAGGGTTCTGAAGCCTTGCGCCGCGCCGCGATCGCCGCCGGGTTTTCTCCGGTCGGCGCTTAGCCGCGCGCGGTGCGACCGCACATCGGCACACCTTGGCGCAGAGCGGCGCAGATCGGCGCGGATCAGCGGTCGGATATCAGCCACCACCGATCCGGGAATCTGCGCTCAGTCAGACCGCTGTGGCCACAACCGGTCCGCCGGATCTGCGCCTCGCGCTAGCCAGTCCGCCGATCCGCGCCTCGCCCCAACCGGTCAATGATCCGCGCCTCGCCCAAGCCGGTCCGCGCTGCCCTCAGCCACCCCGCCCATGCGGCAGCTCATCGCCCCCGCGCGCCCTGCACGGCGCTCCGCGTGCGCTCCAGGGCGCGGGTCGTGCGGCTGAAGTTGCGCTGGGCGACGCCGACGAACAGGCAGTCGACCACGGTCAGGGCGGCGATGCGGCTGGCCATGGCGCCGGAGCGGAAGGTGGTCTCGCGGACGGCGGTGGTCAGGACCAGGTCGGCGACGTCGGTGATCGGCGAGCGGGGGAAGTTGGTGATGGCGATGGTGCGGGCGCCGTTGTCGTGCGCCTCAGCCAAGGCGGTGACGGTCGCCGGGGTGGCGCCGGTGTGCGAGATGCCGATCGCGACGTCGCCGCGTCCGAGCAGCGCCGCCGAGGTCAGCGCGGCTTCGGCGTCGGGCCAGGCGAAGGCGCGGTGGCCGATGCGGTGCAGCTTCTGGTGCAGGTCCAGGGCGATCAGGGCGCTGGCGCCGATGCCGTAGACGTCCACCGCGCCGGCCGAGACCACGGCGTCCACCGCGCGCTCCAGCACCTCCAGGTCCAGCTGCGCGACGGTGTCCTCGACCGCGCGGGCGTCGGCGTAGCCGAGCTTGGTCACCACGTCGGCCAGCGAGTCGCCGGGCCCGATGTCGCCGCCGGCGGTGTGCGCGCCGACCGCGGCGTCCTCGATCCCGGCCGCGGCGGCCAGCCCGATCCGCAGCTCCGGGTACCCCTTGAGCCCGACCGCGCGGCAGAACCGGATGACCGTGGTCTCCGAGGTGTCGCAGTCCGCGGCCAGCTCGCTGATGGTCTTGGCGGCCACGCCCGCCGGATCGGCGACCGCCGCTTCGGCGACCCGCCGCTCCGAGGGCGGCAGCGTCGGCAGCAGAGCCCTGATCCGCACCAGCACGGTCGGCGGCGGCCCGGCCTCGATCAGCGGCACGGACACCCCGGCCGCAGCGACCGCCGCACCGCCGGAGCCCGCTCCGCGCCCGCCACGGGATGCCCGATTCGCGCCAGTGCTCATGCTGTGATCCTAAAGCCCGTACCCGGGTCGCCGTCACTGCTGTTGAGGGATCTCCCTGAACCGTCTTCGCCCACGTCATCAGGCTTCTCGGCGACGCCGAACGCGGCGGCGACCGCGCCGTGCAGCGAGCGCCGCAGCTGCCGCGCCCGGTTGCCCCGGCCGTACAGCACCGCGTTGGTCAGCAGCACACACCAGATTTCCGCCACGGGATCGAAGGCCAGGCTCGTCCCGGTGAAGCCGGAGTGTCCGGCTCCGGTGAGCGGCCATTGGTCGGACATGAAGTCGAAGGAGTCCCCGCGCAGCGTCCAGCCCAGCCCGCGCCGGCCGTCCAGTCCCTCGGTCTGGCAGCGCAGCGCCTCGGCGCGGGTGGCCGGGGTGAGGATCGGACTGTCTTCGGCGAGCCATCCGGCGCGCAGGTAGATCGCCAGGTCGGAGGCGGTGCCGAACAGACCGGCCTGCCCCGCGACGCCGCCGAGGCTTTCGGCGTTCTCGTCGTGGACGACGCCGGACTTCGGGTCCTGACGCTCCGGGTCGTCGAACCAGTTCGCCTCGGTCGCGGCGGCGGGACCGGCGGGGAGATAGCCGGTCGACGTCATCCCCAGCGGCGCGGCGACCAGCTCGCCGAACGCCTCCTGCAACGGCTTGCCGGTCAAGTCGGCGACGATCTGCCCCAGCATGATGAACCCCAGGTCGGAGTACTTCACGACGGTCCCCACCGGCGACTCCAGCGGTTCGGCGAGCACCGCGGCGAACCGCTCGTGCGCGCTCCCGGGCAGCCGCCAGACCTCGCGGATCGCGGGCAGCCCGGAGGTGTGGGTCAAAAAGTGCCGGATGGTCACCTGCTCCTTGCCGAAGTCCGGCAAGTACCTCGCCACCGGGTCGTCCAGGCCGATCTCGCCGGCTTCGACCAGCCGCAGCACGCACGGCAGCGTGACCGTGACCTTGGTCAGCGAGGCCAGGTCATAGACCGTGTCCGGGCCGACGCCGGCGCCGAACGCGCTGACGTGGACCGGTCCGTCGGTCCCACGGCCGTACGCCAGCACCGCGCCGGGTACCACGCCGCTGCCCACGGCATGGGAGACGATCTCGCCGGGCTCGGTGCTCATCGATAGGTTCCTTCCCCTGCGACGCCGGTGGTAGGTTTCCACCGTCAGCATGCCTGAAGACGTTAGCAAATGACGAAGAGGGTGGCGATGCGCCAAGCAGTCCCGGAAGACCTGCCGATCCTGAGAGTCCTGGCCCGGGCGAGTCTGACCCACGACGCGGACGCCGAGGCGGTCGTGGACCTGCTCTGGTCCGCGAGCGCCGAGAGCTGCCGCGTCGTGGCGGAGCACGCCGGGCAGATCATCGGCTTCGCCCTGGGCTCGCTGCGTCCGGCGCACGACGACGTCCCCGCGACCGGCCACGTCGAGCTGCTCGCCGTCGGACCCGAACACCGCGAGCGCGGCCATGGCAGAGCTCTGCTCACCGAACTGGAGCGCCGCCTGACCGCCGCCGGGGTGACCCGCCTGCGCATCCGCGGCAACCCGCCGTACTTCGCCTGGCCCGGCATCGACGTCCGCTACACCCCGGCGGTGTGCCTGGCCGCGTCCGCCGGCTACGAGCGCCTGCTGGACTGCAACAACATGCTGGTCGAGCTCGCCGCGGCCGATCTGGCCACCGAGCGGGACGAGCAGCGCCTCACCGACGCGGGCATCGAGGTGCGCCGCGGCCGCCCCGAAGACGAGAAGGCGCTGCGCGTCTGGTCCGACCGGGAGTTCGGCGGGACGTGGGGCGAGGAGGCGGCGATGGCGCTGCGCCACGAGCTGCCGCGGCTGCACGTGGCGGTCCGCGACGGCGCATTCCTCGGCTTCGCCGGGCACGGCATCCAGCGCTTCGCCATGTTCGGGCCGATGGGCACCGACCCGGCGGCCCGCGGCCTGGGCATCGGCGCCGTGCTGCTGCGCCGCTGTCTGGCCGACATGCGCGAGGCCGGGATCGAGGTCGCCGAGATCGGCTGGGTCGGACCGGTCCGGTACTACTCCAAGACCGTCGGCGCGACGCTGGGCCGGGTGTTCTGGGCGTTCGAGAAGTCGGTCGCGGCATGACCGTCTCAGGGCTGGAACGCCTCGTCGACCCCGGCGTCGGACGCGGCAAGCCCTTCGCCGGGCAGCGTCTGGGGCTGCTGACCCACCCGGCGGCGATCACCTCCGACGGCCGGCACGGCGCGCACGCGCTGCTGGAAGCCGGAGCCGACCTGCGCGCCCTGTTCGGTCCCGAGCACGGTGTGCTCGGCACGGCGCAAGCCGGGGAATCCGAAGCCTCGGCCACGGATTCCAGCACCGGGCTGCCGGTCTACGACACCTACAACCACAGCGTCGAGCACCTGAGCGGCATGCTCGCCGAGTCCCGGATCGACGTGCTCGCCATCGATCTGCAGAACTCCGGCGCCCGGTTCTTCACCTACGAGTCCAGCCTCTATGACGCGATGGCCGCCGCGGCGATGGTCGGCGTGCCGGTGTGCGTGCTCGACCGGCCCAATCCGCTGGGCGGGCGGGAGGTCGCAGGGCCGGTCCTGCACCAGGAATTCGCCTCGTTCGTAGGTCGAGCCGCGATCCCGGTGCGCCACGGACTGACCATGGGCGAACTCAGCCGGCTGTTCGCCGACCGCCTCGGCGTCGAGACTCCGGAGGTCGTGAAGCTGGCCGGCTGGAACGCCGCGCACCTGTTCCCGGCGACCGGGCTGCCGTGGGTGCCGCCGTCGCCGAACCTGCCGACTGCGACCAGTGCCCTGCTCTACCCCGGGACCTGCTTCCTGGAGGGGACGAACGTCTCGGTCGGGCGCGGGACCACCACGCCGTTCGAACTCGTCGGCGCGCCGTGGCTGGACCGCGGGTTCGCCGAACGGCTACGCGCCGCCGCGCCGGCCGGGCTTGCCGGGCTTGCCGGAATCACAGTGCGCGAAGCGTATGCGACCCCTGCATTCGACCGGTATGCCGGGCAGCAGATCTGCGGGGCGCAGCTGCACGTCACCGACCCCGACGCCGTCGATCCGCTGGCGGTGGGCGTCGCGGTGCTGTGCGCGCTGCGCGACGGCTGGCTGGGGCGACTGAGGTTCCGGGACAAGCACTTCGACCTGCTGGCCGGCTCCGACGAGCTGCGCACGGCGCTGAACAAGGGCAGCTCCGCCGAGGAGATCCTGGAGCGGTGGCGCGAGCCCGCGCGCCGGTTCGCCGAGGTGGAGCGCAAACCGTACCTGCTGTATCCGCGCGATGGAGAGTCCTGATGTCCGAGCTCGATGTGGTGATCGCCCGCGTGCTGCAGCCGGGGTTCGTGGGAACGTCACCGCCGGACTGGCTGCGGCGGCGGCTGGCCGGCGGGCTGGGATCGGTGATTCTGTTCGCGGCGAACATGGAGTCGCCGGAGCAGGCGCGGACGCTGACCAACGAGCTGCGCGCTGAGAATCCGGACGTGTTCGTGGCTGTGGACGAGGAAGCCGGGGACATCACCCGGCTGGAAGCCGCCACCGGCTCCTCCTACCCCGGGAACCTGGCACTCGGCGCGATCGACGACATCGCGCTGACCGAGGCCACGGCCCGCTCGATCGGCGCCCTGGTGCACTCGGCGGGGATCGACCTGACCTACGCACCGGTCGCCGACGTGAACACCGAGCCGCGCAACCCGGTCATCGGCGCACGCTCCTTCGGCGCCGACCCCGCACTGGTCGCACGGCACGTCGCGGCGACAGTGCGGGGACTGCACACGGCGGGCGTCGCGGCATGCGCGAAGCACTTCCCCGGCCACGGCGACACCGTGATCGACTCGCACTTCGGACTCCCGACCGTCACCGCGACACTGGAGCAACTCCGCCACGACACCCTGCCGCCGTTCAGCGCGGCGGTGGCCGCCGGCGTGCGGGCGGTGATGGTCGCGCACCTGCTGATGCCGGAGTTCGACACCGAGCACCCCGCATCGGTGAGCCCGGCGGTGATCGGCGGACTGCTGCGAACCGAGCTCGGCTTCGACGGCCTGGCAGTCAGCGACGCGATCGGCATGGCGGCGGTCCGCGAGCGCTACGGGCTCGCCAGCGCGGCGGTGCGCGCACTGGTCGCGGGGATCGACATGGTCTGCGTGGACAGCGACTCCACCGACGCCGACCTGGCTGCGATCACGGACGCGATCACCGCGGCGCTGCGAGACGGGACGCTGAGCGAGGCGCGGTTGGTGGAGGCTGCTGAGAAGGTGGCGGGTTTCGCCGCGTGGCGACGGGAGGCTCGGGACGCTTCGGTTTCTGTGTTTGATGCGCCACTCGGCGACGGACTCGCAGCAGCACGCCGCGCGGTCGCGGTGCTGCGTGCGGACGACGGTGCGCTGCCACTGAAATCAGCGCCGCATGTGGTGGAGGTGGATCTCCCCCGAAGCATGGCCGACCACCTGGCCACGCTGCTGCCCGGAACCACCAACTCAAAGCTCTCCGACACGATCGACGCCGCCGCTGCGACCGGCAGCTTTGCTATCCCCGCCGACCAACCCTTGGTCGTCGTCGTCCGCGGCATCCAGCGCTCCCCCGAGGACCTGGACCGCGTGGCCCGCCTCGTGAAGGAGCGCCCCGACGCGATCGTCGTCGACCTCGGCGTCGCGCACATCGACCCTGGCGGCGCGGCGTGGGTCGCAGGGTACGGCGTCTCGCGCGTGAGCCTGCAGGCTGTGGCGGAGGTCCTTGCCGGCAGGTAGCGCAGCGCGCCGCGGCTCGCAGGAAGCCGCGGCGCGCCTGGACTGGACCCGGACCCGGGCCTAGGACCTAGACCTAGCGCTGAACCGCTAAGCCTTCCGGCCCGACTCCGCCAGCGCCTTGTCCAGCGGCGTCGCGTCCGCGCCGACCTTCACCTCGGCGGCGAAGCCGTCGTACTGGCGGTACATCTCGGCGGAGGCGGCGACGGCCTTGGCGACGGTCGCGGCGATCTCGTCGGAGGTCTGGTAGGGCTGGCCGGTGGCGGTGGCGAGGTCCCAGCCGTGCAGGACCATCTCCATCAGGACCATCTCGGCGATCTGGGGGGCGGGGGTCTTGCCGCCGCCGGTGTCGATCTCGCTGTCCCAGACCTCGGCGGGAGCCCAGGCGGCCAGGGCGCGGTCGAGCTGCGCGCGGTAGGCGGCCGCGTAGTCGGGCTCGGCGGCGAAGTCGCGCTCCGTGAGGTCGGGTCCGACCTGCTCGCTGCGGGCGCGGCGCTCGAAGGAGTAGCCCGTCCACAGGATCAGGTGGTTCAGCAGCTCCTTGACGTCCCACTGGGTGCAGGGGGTCTTGTCGCCGAACTGGCTGGAATCGGTGTTCGCCACGATGGTCGCGGCCTGGTCTGCTGCTTCGGTCAACTGCTTGTGAATGGTGCTCATATGCCGACGCTATGACCGGGCGCCCCGCGCGTCTTGAACAAATGCGTCAGATCCCGCCGCTAGCCTGGTCTCGTGCCCGAACCCCAGGTCAAACCGGTGCAGGACGACAGCCGCGGCATCGTGAACCCGGCTGCCGCGCGCAGCGCGTTCAGCTTGGACCGGTTCGCCCCGACCGGACAGGTGGCGCGGTTCGTCGACCGTTACTGGCTCTCGACGTGGCATCTGCCGCCGGGGGTGCGGCACGAGCAGCAGGTGCTGGTCCATCCGGTGGTCAACGTGGTGATCGAGGCCGACCGCGCGATCGTGTCCGGCGTGGACACCGGGCGCTTCGCGATCACGCTGGAAGGCGAGCGGCGGGTCCTTGGCATCATGTTCCGCCCCGCCGCGTTCGCCCCGTTCTTCGACGGACCGCTGAGCGCGCTCACCGACCAGGAGATCCCGCTGGCCGGCGTCCCGGCGCTGGCCGACCTCGAAGCGCTGCTGGTACCGCTGGTCGGCGACTTCGGCGTGCCCGGCGAGAAGATCGCCGCCACCGCCGACGCCGCCCTGGCCGACCGTGTCCCGGCCGAGCGGCAGGACTGCGAGACCACCACCGAGTGGGCCGAGATGGCGGTGGGCGACCGCGCCCTGACCCGGGTGGAGGACCTGGCGCGCGCCGCCGGCGTGGGCGTCCGAACGCTCCAGCGCGCGTTCACCGAGCACGTCGGCATCGGTCCGAAGTGGTTCCTGAGGCGCTACCGGCTCTACGAGGCCAGCGAGCGCATCGCCCACCGCGAGGACGTCGACTGGTCGGCGTTGGCGACCGACCTCGGATACGCCGACCAGTCCCATCTGACACGCGACTTCACCGCGGCCTTCGGAGTGCCTCCGGCGCACTACGCGGCGGCAGTGCGGGAGCGGTGAACCTAGGATTCGACCATGGCTTCGCACGACCCGGTCACCAGCGACCTGCTCCAGACCTTCGAGGAGGTACGGTCCAGGACGTTCGCGCGCCTGGAGGGTCTGACGGACGCCGAGTACCAGTGGCAGCCGGTCGCCGACTGCATGACGGTCCGCCCCACCGAGGACGGCGTCTTCCGCGCCGACGCGCGGCTGCCCGATTCCGGCGCCTCCGGCAGATCCAGCGGATCCACCTCGCCCACCCCGGTGACGACGATCGCCTGGCGCATGTGGCACATCGGCTCCGACTGCCTGCGCGACTACCTCGGCTTCTTCGACAAGGTCCCGGACCTCGGCGACCGCTACGCCTGGCCGGGCACCGCCGATCTGGGCATCTTGGCGATGGAAGAGGACTGGGCCCGCTTCGCCACGCGCGTCGAAGCCCTCGGCGACGCGCGGCTGCTGGCGCCGATGGGCGAGCACGCCGAGGCACAGGGGTACGCCGAGGCGAGCTACCTGGCGTTGGTCCTGCACGCCCTGGACGAGGTCGCGCACCACGGCGGCGAGATCGGGCTGATGCGCGACCTGTACCTGCGGCAGGGCGGCAGGGCTTAGAGCGTGCGCGGATTGGTAGCTGGTCTGGCGAGGTGGCGCAGCCGCCGCAGCGCACGGAAAACTCGGCGGGAACAAGTCTGGGCGCGCCGGACGATCGCCCTCGACCCGGTGTCGGTCGTGGGCGATCGGCTTGCTGTAAGCGCAGCGCACGGCAAGGCACCGGTGCGGCCAGGCTTGGAGCTCCGCCGATTTTCCGCCCTGCTACCAATCCGCGCACGCTCTTAGTAGCCCCCTGGTTCGGCTACGGTCTGGGCATGGAGATCTGGATCAACCCCCGCTGCTCGAAGTGCCGCGTCGCCCAGGAGACCCTGGACGCCGCCGGCGTCGAGTACACCGTCCGCCGCTACCTGGACGAGCCGCCGACCGCCGCGGAGCTGCGCGACATGCTGCGGCGGCTGGGTCTGGAGCCGTGGGACATCGTGCGCGACGGCGAGCAGGTCGCCAAGGACCTCGGCGTGAAGCAGTGGTCCCGGGACGGCGAGGCCGACCGCGAGCGCTGGATCGCCGCCCTGGCCGGGCATCCGATCCTGATCCAGCGTCCGATCATCACCGCCGACGACGGGCATGCCGTCGTCGGACGCAGCGATGAGGCGGTGCGGTCGGTCCTGCCGCGGGGTTAGACCTTTTTCGCTCTCCTTAGCCCTTTCAGTCCTCGTCGGCGTGCGGGAGCTTCGCCGAGATCAGGTCCATGACCGTGGAGTCGGCCAGCGTCGTGGTGTCGCCGATCGCCCGGTCCTCGGCGACGTCGCGCAGCAGGCGCCGCATGATCTTGCCGGACCGGGTCTTGGGCAGCTCCGGCACAACGATGATCTGCCGCGGCTTCGCGATCGGCCCGATGGCCTTGCTGACGTGGTCCCGCAACGTCTCGGCCAGCTCCTCGTGCTCCTCGTTGCCACCGCGCAGGATGACGAAGGCGACGATGCGCTGTCCGGTGGTCTCGTCCTTGGCGCCGACGACTGCGGCCTCAGCCACGGCGGGGTAGGACACGAGGGCGGATTCGACTTCGGTGGTGGAGATGTTGTGGCCGGAGACGAGCATGATGTCGTCGACGCGGCCCAGCAGCCACAGGTCGCCGTCTTCGTCCTTTTTGGCGCCGTCGCCGGCGAAGTAGTAGCCCTGGTCGGCGAAGCGGGCCCAGTAGGTGTCGATGAAGCGCTGCTGGTCGCCCCAGATGCCGCGGGCCATGGAGGGCCAGGGCTTGTCCAGGACCAGCAGGCCGCCGTGGCCGTTGCCGACGATGTTGCCGTCCTTGTCCACGACGTTCGCCGAGATGCCCGGCAGCGGCCGCATCGCCGAGCCCGGCTTGGCCTCGGTGACACCCGGCAGCGGGGAGATCATGATCGCCCCGGTCTCCGTCTGCCACCAGGTGTCCACGACGGGGGTCCGGCCGCCGCCGATGCTCTCGCGGTACCAGATCCACGCCTCGGGGTTGATCGGCTCGCCGACCGAGCCCAGCAGACGCAGCGAGCTGAGATCGAACTTCGCCGGGATCGCCGAACCCCACTTCATGAAGGTTCTGATGGCGGTCGGTGCAGTGTAGAGCAGGGTGACCTTGTACTTCTGGACGATCTCCCAGAAGCGGCCCTGGTGCGGGGTGTCGGGGGTGCCCTCGTACATGACCTCGGTCGCGCCGTTGGCCAGCGGCCCGTAGACGATGTAGGAGTGCCCGGTGACCCAGCCGACGTCGGCGGTGCACCAGTACACGTCAGTTTCCGGCTTCAAGTCGAACACCGCGTGGTGCGTGTACGAAGCCTGCGTCAGATAACCGCCGGTGGTGTGCAGGATGCCCTTGGGCTTACCCGTGGTGCCCGAGGTGTACAGGATGTACAAGGGATGCTCGGAGTCGAAGCCCTCGGCGGTGTGGTCGGTGGACTGCCGGTCGACCGACTCGTGCCACCAGACGTCCCGGTCCTGCTCCCACTGCACGTCGTGGCCGGTACGCCGGACGACCAGCACCTTCTCGATGGTCGGCGAGGCGGCGGCGGCCTCGTCGGCGTTGGCCTTGAGGTTCACCACCGATCCGCGCCGATGGTAGCCGTCGGCGGTGATCAGCAGCTTGGCGCCGGCGTCCTCGATGCGGCCGCGCAGCGCCTCCGGGGAGAACGCGGCGAAGCACACCGAGTGCACCGCGCCGATGCGGGCGCAGGCCAGCATCGCGACCGCGGCCTCCGGGATCATCGGCAGGTAGACCGCGACCCGGTCCCCGGCGCCGACACCCAGCTCGACCAGGGCGTTGGCGGCCTTGCAGACCTCGTCCTTGAGCTCGGCGTAGGTCAGGGAGCGGGAGTCGCCGGGCTCGCCCTCGAAGTGGATCGCGACACGGTCGCCGTTGCCGGCCTCGACGTGCCGGTCCACGCAGTTGTAGGCGGCGTTCAGCTTGCCCCCGACGAACCACTTGGCGACAGGCGGTTCGGACCAGTCGAGGACCTGCGTCCAGGGCTGCTCCCAGTGCAGCCGCTCGGCTTGAGCGGCCCAGAAGGCCTCGCGGTCGGCGTCGGCCTCGGCGTAGGCCTCGGCGGTGACGTTGGCGTGGTCGGCCACGTCCTGCGGCGGAGGGAAGCGCCGGTTCTCTTTGAGCAGGTTGGACAGTGTCTCTTGGTTGACAGCGTTGGCAGCGTCGTCAGTGTCGTCAGTCATGTCTCCGAGCCCCTGTCGTCGCGACGGAAGGGAACGAGGACCGCACAGCGGTCCTCGTTCCACGCTATTCCCCCCGGCTCATCGAGGCCAGGTCGGGAACATCTGCCTCTTGTGCGTCTCGTTGGCCACGGCCGCCATCGAGGCGTACCAGGCCGCCAGCGCCGTGACGATGCCGACGAAGCCGCCGATCTTGGTGAACCCGGCCGGCCCGGAGGTGGAGTTCTGCCAGGCGCCGATGGCCAGGAGCAGGAACGTCACCGTCAGCAGCGCGAACACCGCCAGTACCGCGCCGTTCGTGCGCAGCGCCGCCACCGTCATGTAGCCGGTGAAGATGAACCAGGCGAACAGGTACAGCCCGATCGTCTTGTGCGCGTCCTCACCGGAGCTCCAGTGCACGATGGCCCAGTAGCTGAGCCAGAACGCGCCGAAGGAGGAGAACGCGGTGGCGCCGAAGGTGTTGCCGCGCCGGTACTCCCACATGCCGGCCAGCAACTGCGCGATACCTCCGTAGAACAGGGCCAGGCCGAGGACGACGTCCCCGCCCCCCTTCTCGGAGATGATGTTGGTGTTGATGACGCTGAGAATGAAAGTGGTCATGGCGAAGCCGGCCAGGCCCAGCGGAGCCGGATCGGCGATGATGCCCGACGAGGACGGGGCGGGGGTGACGGTGTTGGAGGTCTCACTCACGGCAGGTGCGTCCCTTCCCTTGGCTGACGACGCTGCCGGCCTTACCGGCCGCGTCCCTGTCACCGTAAGGAGCGACACGAGCCCTGCCCATGGCCGCGGACCTGTGAGCCGGACCATCGGTGGCTAGCGTGCGGTGAACGGTTGCCCCGGTGCGGTGAGTGGGGTGTCTGGGGCGGGTGAGCGGTGTGCGGATTCGAATCAGTGGCGGGGAAGCGGCGTGTCCCCCTACTCCTGCACCTCGGCAGCCACCCGCCGCAGCTCCCCCAGCACGGTGCGCACCGCACGTCGCGCGGCGGCCTCGGGCCGGTGCAGCACGTCGATGTGGCGGCGGGCGCGCACGCCGGCCAGCGGGCGCAGCACCACGCCGGGGTGCGGACGCGTGGTCCAGCGTGGCAGGAGGGCGATCACGCCGTTGCCGGCGGCGACCAGCTCGGCGACGACGGTGAACTCGTTCACGCGGTGGCGCAGCTCCAGGCGGCGGCCGGCGGCGGTGGCGATCGCCTCGACCAGCGGGAGGACCGGATAGCCGTCGTGCACCGACACCCACGGTTCGCCGGCGACGTCGCTGGGCGTCAGGCGCGCCTTGGCGGCCAAGGGATGCCCGGTCGGGAGGGCGATGTCCAGCGGCTCGTGCAGCAGCGGCGTCACCGTGACGGTGCGCGGCCAGGGCGGGGCGTGATCGAAGCGGTGCGCCAGGACGAGGTCGTAGTCGCGGGTCAGCTTGGGGAACTGCTCCTGCGCCACGTCCTGGTCGGCCAGCGCCAGAGCCGGCGATCCAGCTTCGGCAAGTGCACGCAGCAGCCGGGGAAAGAACACCAGCGCCGCACTGTGGAACGCCGCGACCGACACCGTCCCCGCCGGCTCGGCCACGAACTCGTCCACCGCCTGCCGGGCCCGCGCCAACGCGGCCTCGACCTCGATCGCGGCGTCGGCGAGCGCCTGCCCAGCGGCGGTGAGCACCAGCCGGCGCCCGGAACGCTCGGTCAGCGGAACCGGCACGCTGCGCTGCACCAACCGCAGCTGCTGCGACACCGCCGAGGGCGTGACCAGCAGCGCCTCAGCCACCGCCGCGACGCTCCCCAACTCGCCGAGTTCGCGCAGAATCCGCAGCTGACGTTCATCCATGGAGCGAAAGTGTAGAGAAACTTCATGGTTGGTTGAGAATGACGTCCTCGACTACACCGACGGCGCGCGCCGACCATAGCCGAGTGACCTCCCCGATTCCCCACCGCACCGATCACCGCACGGACCTCGCACTACTACTCGTGGCTTTCGTCTGGGGCTCCAGCTACCTCGCCGCGAAGTCCGCTGCCGCCGCGACGTCAGTCCTGGCGGTACTGCTGGCGCGATACGCCCTGTCGGCGATATCCGGCTCCGCGCTACTGGCCGCGAGGCGCCAGCTGCGTCCACATCGCACGGAATTGCGCATCGGCACGATCCTCGGACTGACCCAAGCCAGTGTCCTGATCATCGAAACCTACGGCGTCGCCCACACTTCCGCCGCCAACGCCGGGCTCATCATCAGCCTGACGATCATCCTCACGCCCTTGCTCGACCGTCGTGGCGCGGCACTGCCGGCGCGCTACTTCGCAGCATCGGGACTGTGTGTCGTCGCGGTCGGACTGCTGATGAGCGGCAGCGGAGGCCTGCACATGCCGAGCGCCGGAGACCTGCTCATGCTCGCCGCCGCAGTCGTGCGAGCCGGGCATGTCGCGCTGGTCGGACGCCTGACCGCGACCAGCGACATCAGGCCGCTGAATCTGACCGTCGTCCAGACCTACGTCGGGACAGCGCTGTTCGCCATCCCCGCCGCCACCGAGCTGCCGAAACTGGCACGCGCCGGAGCGAGCACGTGGGCTGAGATGGCCTATCTGGCCCTGTTCTGCAGCGTATTCGCGTTCGTGGCGCAGACCTGGGCAGTGCGCCGCACCTCGGCCAGCCGCGCCAGCCTCCTGCTGGGAACCGAGCCCGTGTGGGCCGTCGCGGCGGGCGTGGCGCTCGGCGGAGAGCACCTGGCGGCGCCGGCCGTCGCCGGAGCCGCCCTGATGCTCGCCGGAACGTACTGGGGTCAGGCGATCGAGCGTGCGCACCGGGCCCGCGTCGCCCTGAGCCTCAGCCTCGCATGGCCGACAGCGCCGAGGCCGTCAGCTCCACCGGATGCCCGCTCACCGGCATCAGGCATTCCTGCGGGCTGCACGCCGCGTAGCTGACCAGCACCTTCGCGCCGCCCTTGGCGTCGAGGTCGACCGGCAGCGCGGTGGTCACCGGACCGTCGGGATACACCGGGAACGTCACATCAGTACCCTGCATCGCCAGCATCCGTACCGGCGACTGCGCGGTCAGCGGTCCCCGGCTGCGCAGCGCGCCGCCGACCTCCACGCGCGTCGGACGGCCCAGGCCCTGGATGCCGTCGGCGGGGAGCCCGACGCTGTAGAGGTGGAAGCCGGGGCGCTGCGGGGTGAACGTGGTGAGCAGTTCGCTGCCGTCGCCGGTCAGGTGCATCGCGACGCTGACGCCCTGGTCGGTGAAGCCGACGGCGTGCGGATGCCGGTGCACCGCGCCGGCGAAGGCGAGCGCGGCGAGCACCGGGACGCCGGACAGCGCGGCGACGACCAGCGCGGTCGAGGACCTCATCGCCCGGCCCACTGGCTGAGCCAGGCGGCCATGTCCGCCTCGGTGTACTTCGGCTGGCCGGTGTGCGCGGAGTCGGCGCGCACGGTGCCGTCGGGGTTCAGGACCACCAGCAGCGGCATGCCGAACGTGCCCAGCGCGTCGTACTGCGTGGCCAGCGACATGTGCTGCGGGTCGGCATCGCCCAGGTCGATCTTCACGACGTGGTACGAATGCGCCAGCACGGCCTGCGCCTTCGGCGTGTGCATCGCCTTGTCCAGCGCGCGGCACGCGGTGCACCAGCTGGCGCCGAAGTCGAGCAGAACGGCTTTGCCGTCGCGCTGCGCGGCGGCGACGGCGTTCACGATCTGCGCCGTCGCGGCGGCGTTGGGGTCGTAGCCGAGGTTCGGGTCTTGCGCTGTCGGCGGAGCCGGTGCCGGGCGCGGCGACGCGGGCGCCATCGCGGCGGCTGCCCCCGAGCGCGCAGGAGCTGCGGCGCCGACGTGCGGGTGCGCGGGCCGCGGGGCGACGTCGGTGGTACCGGACGGGATGAGGACGGGAACGCCGACACCGCCGGTCGCGGCTACGTCGTGCCCGACAGCCTGGCCCGGCTGCTGGATCTTGCTCAGCGCCCCCCAACGCCGCAGCCGCGTCGGCGCCGGCACCAGCGCCGGCACCGGACGCCACAGGCACTGCCGGAGCAGCGGCAGCCGGCGCGGCGTGCACCTGCCCGGACCGCGCGACGACCGGCGAATCCGGCATCCCCGACGAGGCGGGAGAGCTGAGCGGCTGTGCCGCCCCGGCCGCCTCCCGGTGCTGGCCGGGAGAGGAACACGCAGCCACCCCGAAGGCGGCGGACGCCACAGCGACCACTGACACGCACTTGCGCACAACTACTCCCGATTCCGTAATGGATGCCCGGAATCTAGCGGCCTGCGCACGCCAAACCGCTGAACCGCGCGCGTGGCGCGCGCTTTTTCACCCGCCGCACCCGCGAGGCGGCGAGAAGGAAGGCGCGCAGATCCGCGCGCATTCGGCCCGTTCCCGGCGAGCGCGGCGCCGCCGCAGCGGGCAGACTGCTGTCATGCCCGAATTGCCGGAGGTCCAGGCGCTGGCCGCGTTCCTGGACGAGCACCTCGCCGGACACGCGGTCGCGGCAGCCACGCCGGTCGCGATCCAGGCGCTCAAGACCTACGACCCGCCGCTGTCGGCGCTGGAGGGCCAGGTGGTCTCCGGGGTGACGCGGCACGGGAAGTTCCTCGACTTCAGCGTCGGGGACGTCCACCTGGTGCTGCACCTGGCGCGCGCCGGCTGGGTGCGCTGGCAAGAGGAGCTGCCGACCGCGCCGCCGCGTCCGGGCAAGGGACCGCTGGCACTGCGGGTGCGTATGGAGGAGCCGGCGGGCAGCGGGATCGACGTGACCGAGTACGGCACGAAGAAGGGCCTGGCGGTCTACGTCGTGCGCGATCCGGCTGAGGTGCCGGGCATCGCGCGCCTGGGCATCGATCCGCTGTCGGCGGAGTTCACCGCCGAGGTGCTGGCCGGGCTGCTGGACGGCGAGCGCCGCCAGATCAAGGGGTTCCTGCGCGACCAGAGCGTGCTGGCGGGCATCGGCAACGCCTACTCCGACGAGATCCTGCACGCCGCGCGCATGTCCCCCTACAAGCTGGCCGCCAAGCTGACGCCGGATGAGGTCGCCGACCTGTACCAGGTGATCATCGGCACGCTCACCGACGCCGTCGAGCGCTCGCGCGGGCTGCCGATGAAGGACCTGAAGTCGGAGAAGAAGTCGGGCTTGCGGGTGCACGGCCGGACCGGCGAGAAGTGCCCGGTGTGCGGCGACACGATTCGCGAGGTGTCCTTCGCCGACTCGGCGCTGCAGTACTGCCCGACGTGCCAGACCGGCGGCAAGCCGCTGGCCGACCGGCGGATGTCGCGGTTGTTGAAGTAGCGCGACCTGCTGTGCCGCTGTGCTGCCGTAGTGCCGTGCCGCCGTAGTGCCGTGCCGCCGTAGTGCCAGCCGGAAGTCAGCTCTTGCCGCGCACCGTCAAGTAGGCGCAGCGCATGTGGATGGCCTTGTCGAGCTCGGCCAGCGTCCGGTCGAAGAACTCGCGCCGGTAGACCGCGTCGGTCAGCGCGGTGATCGCGAAGTACAGGGCGCTGATGCCCGCCAGCAGGACCGCCACGTGCAGCGTCTGGCTGTTGACGGGCAGCGTCATCCCCCACAGCTGCGCGTCCGGCGGGACCTGCCCGAACCAGTCCTTCAGGACCTCGGGGCGGATCGCGATGGCGCCGAAGACCACGTAGAAGAAGAACACCATCCAGCTGAGCAGGCTGATCTGGATGGTCTGGGTGAGCAGCAGGTACATGAACATGTTGCGACGCTGCCCCAGCCCGAGCGCGGGGTCGGTGGCCAGGTCCGGCTCGCCTTCGGCGAACGCCGCCAGCGGGGTGGCGGCGCAGCTGGCGCGTATCCGGTCCGGGGTGCACGCGCGCGGCAGCGTGCCGGTCTCCTCCGGCAGCCGCGCGACGAGGAAGGCTTGGATCAGCACCACGAAGAAGGCCGCGGTCACCCACAGCCAGCCGGTGCTCAGAGCTGCCGCGATGCGCCAGAAGTCGCCGCTGAAGAAGATCACCATGCCGAACAGCGCGAGCAGCGGCAGGGCGCGGACCGCCAGGTGTCCGACCTCGCGGACCTCGGCGAGGACCCGCCGCAGCGTCCAGTAGCCGAGCATGGCGCCGAGCCGCGCCAGCCGGATGCCCGCGGCGAACGGCCGCAGGAAGGCGGGCAGGCCGGTGACGGCGTACCGGTCCTCGACGAAGTGCGGCACGCCGTGCCGGACGAACCACTGCTCGGCCTCGGCCAGCGCCGCCTCGATCTCGGAGGCGGGGTCGGGGTCTGGGTTGGGTTCTGGGTCTGGGTCAGGGTCTGGCTCGGTGGAAGGGGCGAGGTCGGCGGGAACGCCGGCGTCCGAACTGGAGCCGGCATCTGCGTCGGGATTCGTGGCGGGATTCGTGGCGGGATTCGTGGCGTGGTCAGCGGCGTCGGCAGCGCCCGTACTTGTCATCAGGATTCGACTATAAGCCTGTCAGTCCAACCGGAACATCACCTCCTCGATCTCCTGTCCGCGCGCTTCGGCGAACCCCCGCTGCCGTCCCACCTGCCGGAACCCGGCGCGCTCCAGCACGCGCTGGGAGGCGAGGTTGTCGGACGCGGCCGAGGCGAACACCGGGCGCACCGGAACCTGCTCCAGCACGGCCGCCAACGCCGCGCCGGCCAGGCCGCGTCCCCAGTGATCGCGCCGGATCCAGTACGTCACATCGATCTCCTCCCCGAGGGGGAAGGCCGCCGCGCTGCCGACGATCTCGCCGTCGGCTTCGACCACCACCTGCACGATGCGATCGTCGGCGAGCAGCTTGCGGTGCTTGTCCAGGTACGCCTGGCGATCGTTCGCCGTGCTCGTGAACGCGGCCATCACCTGCGCCTCGGCGTCGCACTGGATCTCGAACAGCGCCGGCAGGTCGCTCTCGCGCATCTGGCGAAGGACGGTTTCGTTCATGGAATGCAGACTATTGCGACCTACTGACAACAAATCGCTGCCGCCGCCGCAGACCCTGGTCACGGCGCCCGCCGCAGAGCGGCCGGCGGCGCGTTTGGAGCGTCACCGCTCGGAAACGTGAAGTCCATGGGGACACCAAAAGACGCTCCACTGCGCCTGATCGACGTCCGCGCCCTCGCAAGCCGCCACGTCACCCGCCCCGCCCGCACGGCGGTGCGCCCATGACCGACCGGATCCGCGTCTGGATCATCAGCACCGACACCCCTCCCGAGACCGCCGAGGGCTACGAAAGCCTGCTCGACGACGGCGAGCGGGCCCAAGCCGCCGACTTCCTGCACGAGCGCGACCAGCTGCGCTACCTCGTCGCCCACGGCGCCCGCCGCCAGATCCTGGGCCGCGAACTGGACATCGCGCCACAGTCCCTGACCTTCACCGCCGACACCAACGGCAAACCAGCCCTGACCGACGGCGGCCCGCACATCAGCCTGGCCCACGACGGCGCACTGGCACTGCTGGCGGTGGCAGCGAACCGCGAAGTCGGCGTCGACGTACGCCAACTCGCCGAGGGCCTCGATCCCGTGGACATGTCCGAGCGCTACTTCCTGCCCTTCGAGGCCCGCTACGTCGCCGGCGGCCACGACCTCCTGGAGCAGACGGACCGCTACGCGCGCCTGTGGACCCGCAAGGAGGCGGCAGCGAAGGTAGCCGGCGGCCTGGGCTGGGCGAACACGAAGGCAGCGGTGCTGCAACGCGACCTGGTGGCATGCGTCGAACCGGCCAGCTCGCACCGGCACCGCGTCCTACCGGTCCCGGTACCCAGCGGCTATCGGGCGGCGGTCGCCCTCTTCGGCGAGGCGCCGTTCCAGGTGGAGGTGGTGACCTTCGAGGCCTGAGCCGGTGGTGCGCCCCACATCGCGAGGAGCCTTGTAAAGGTTTCTTTAGAAAGCTATCTTTAGATGCATGACCGACTCAGAGCACGATGACGTCCTGCATCTGAACGATCCGCAGGCGATGCGCGCCTACGCCCACCGCACCCGTATGGAGCTGGTGGGTCTCCTGCGGACCGAGGGCCCGCTGACCGCGACCCGGGCCGCGGAGCTGACCGGCGAATCGGTGGCCAGCTGCAGCTACCACCTGCGCATGCTTGCCAAGTACGGCATCGTCGAGGAGGTCCCCGGACCCGGACGCCAGAAACCCTGGCGCGCCACGGCGCAATTCACGAACGTGCCGCGCACCTCGGCGGATCCGGCCGTCCAGGCAGCCGCCACCCAGCTACGCACCTACTTCGCGCAGTTCTACTTCGAGGATGTGGCACGCGCCCAGCAGACAGCCGACGTCGTGCCGGAGCGGTGGCGGGACGCCGAAGAGTTCGGCGACATGCTGCTGTACCTGACGCCGGAGGAGCTCCGCGAGCTCAACGCGGGCGTCGACGCGCTGATCGACCGATATCTGAGCCGCAACGTGGCACCGGAGACCCGGCCAGAGGGCGCGGAGTTGGTGCAGATCCTGCGGATCGCGTTCCGCAGGGACCGGCAGCCCGATGCCGAGATCTCCGGCGATGCCGCGCCCGGCACAGACACACGCGCTGGCACTGACACAAACGCAGACACAGCCACGGAAGGCGGTCTGTCATGACCGCCGACACCCGAGCACAAGCGAAGGCGCAGTCGGCGGCCACCATACGTACTCCCGGCCAGGCCGCATCCGCCGAGGCGCCCACCACCGGCGCGATATCCCGCGTGCTCCCCAGCTCGCTCCATCGCCGCATCCCCGCCGTGCTGCAGCGGCGTGACTTTCGGCGGTTCTGGCTCGGGCACAGTGTCTCGCTCGTCGGTGACGAGGTGCACCGCATCGCGATGCCGTTGGCGGCGGTGCTGCTGTTCGGCGCGGGTGCCACCGCCATGTCCTGGCTCACCGCGGCGCCGATGATTCCCGCGCTGCTGCTCTCGATTCCGGCGGGCATTTGGGTCGATCGGCGGCCGAGTCGGCGGCGGATCATGCTGGCCGCTGATGTCGGGCGGTTCCTGGTTGTGCTCTCGGTGCCGGTTGCTTATGCCTGCGGGGTGCTGACGTTGGCGCAGCTGATCGTCGCCGAGGTGGTCGTGGGGATGCTCGCGGTGCTGTTCAGCATCTCGGACAACACCCTGTTCGCGGCGATGGTTCCGAATCAGGAGCTCATGCAGGCGTCCTCGCTCAGCAATGGCAGCCGGGCCTTCGCTTACGTCTCCGGGCCTAGCCTCGGCGGCCTGGCCGTGCAGCTGCTCACCGCGCCGTTCGCGCTCGTCGCCGACGCGCTGAGCTACCTGGTCTCGGCGGTGTCGCTGAGCCGCATTCGGCCGGTCGAGCCGGTGCCGGATCGGCAGTCCAAGGGCGGCTTTCTGGCAGGGCTGCGCTGGATCGCCGCGACGCCGGGGATCAGGGCCCTGCAAGGGGCGGTGGCGACCGTCAACTTCTTCGACTTCATCTTCCAGGCGCTGTTCATCCTGTACGCGACCAAGTACCTGCACATCAACGCCGGACTGCTCGGCTTGGCCCTCGGCGCCGGGGCGATCGGCGGGCTGGTCGGCGCGGCGGTGACCAGCCGCGTGGTGGCGCGGATCGGCATCGGCATGGGGATGACGCTGGGATTCCTCGGCTTCGCCGCACCGCACGTGCTGGTCGTGCTGGCCTCGGGTCCGAAGCTGCTGATCGTCGCGACCCTGTTCGCCTACGAATTCCTCTCCGGGCTCGGCGTGATGGTCCTGGACATCTGCGGCAACGCCTACATCACCGCCGTCATGCCCGACGACCTGCGCTCCCGCATCTCCGGCGTCCTGCAGACCATCAACTACGGCATCCGTCCCCTCGGCGCGCTGACCGGCGGCTGGCTGGCCACGACCGTGGGCATGCGCGCCTCCCTGTGGATCTCCACGATCGGCGCGTGTTGCAACGTCCTGTTCCTGCTCGGCTCCCCGCTGCGCAAGCTGCGCGAGCTACCCGGCTGACGCCCCCGACGGCGCGGGCTGCACGGGCTGCGCCGGCGCGAACGACGGCTGCGGCGGCCGCGCCGGGAACCCAGCCGCCGCGCGCGCCTCGCAGAACGACTCCACGAGCGCTGGATGCACCGGTCCGTTGGACGCCACCAGATCCGCGTCCCCGGGATGCCACTCCAGCCCCGCGTACGTCGTCGCCTTCCCCCCGGCCTCCCGCACCAGCAGCACCCCGGCGGCCCAGTCCCACGGCCCGCACCGCTGCTCCCAGTAGCAGTCCAGCCGCCCGGCGGCGACCCACGCCAGATCGATCGCCGCGCTCCCGGTGCGCCGCACGTCCCGCGACTGCCGGAACACCGAGGAGAACTCGGCGAGGTTGTCGTCGCTGTCGAAGGACCGGGTCGGCGGGAAGCCGGTGGCCAGCACCGCCCGGTCCAGCCGACGCACCGGCGAGGCACGCAGCCGCCGGCGTCCCTCATACGCGCCGCGCCCCGCCTCGGCCCAGTAAATCCGCCGGCGCGCGACGTCGGCGACCACGCCCAAAGCGATCCGCTGCCCGTCCCAGAACGCCAAGGAGCAGGCGCAGTGCGGGATGCCGCGCACGAAGTTGGTCGTGCCGTCGACGGGGTCGACGAACCAGGTGGGTCGCGACAGGTCCATCTCGGCCAGTCCCCCGCCTTCCTCCCCGACGACCGCGTGCTCGGGATGGGTGGCCTTCAGCCAGGCCCGGACCAGCCGCTCGACCCGCAGGTCGGTGGCGGTGACCAGATCGGCCGAGGAGGTCTTGAAACGGAGCCGGCGCGGCGCGGCCGAGCGGCGGATCAAGGTGGCGGCCTCCCGGGCGACGCGGATCGCGCCGAGGGTCGCGGGGCGGGGCAGGGGCATGGCCGGTTCCTCAGAGTCCTTCGATCAGCCGTCTTCATCGAGCGCTTCAGCCGGCGCCGGACCGGCTTGCGGGTCGTGCGGTTGGTGCGATCGGTGCCCATCCAACTCCTCTTGTGAGTCTTGCGCGTGCATGTCAGGTTTCGATTCAGATTCCTGTTCCGGATCAGATTCCAGCTCCGGTTCCGGTTCGACCTCGATCCCCGGAATCCGCTCCAGCTCATGCCCGAGCGTCTCCAACTCCGCGCCGCCGGCCATCAGCCGCACCAACTCGTCCCGGCTGATCTCGTTCTTGGCGAAGTCCCCGAGCAACCGGCCACGGTTCAACACTACGAACCGGTCCCCCACAGGATGCGCGTGATGCGGGTTGTGGGTGATGAAAACGACGCCCAAACCCCTCTCCCGTGCCTGCACGACCCGCCGCAGCACCACCCCGGCCTGCTTGACCCCCAGCGCCGAGGTCGGCTCGTCCAGAATCAGGACCCTGGCACCGAAGTGCACGGCGCGCGCGATCGCCACCGACTGCCGCTCCCCGCCGGAGAGCGTCCCGACCGGCTGGTCCGGGTCGCGCAGATCGATCCCCATCGCCGACAACGCCTCACGCGTGCTGGCTCGCGCGGCACGCGCGTCGAAACGCCGCCACGGTCCCCACCCCTTGGTCGGCTCCGACCCGAGGTAGAAGTTCCGCCAGATCGCCATCAGCGGCACCATCGCCAGGTCCTGGAACACCGTGGCGATACCGGCGGCGCGGGCGTCGCGAGGGCTGTGGAACTTCACGGCGGCGCCGTCGATGCGCACCTCGCCCTCGTCGGGAGTGAACACCCCGGACAGGATCTTGATGAGCGTGGACTTGCCCGCTCCGTTGTCGCCGAGCACGCACGTCACCTGCCCGGCACGCACCGACAGCGACACGCCGCTCAACGCGCGCACGTTCCCGAAGTACTTGCCGACGCCGTCGGCTTCCAGCAGCGTCGTCATCTGCGCGCCCTCATCGCTCGCCGGTGAGTCAGGGTATTGACGGCCACGGCCAGGAACAGGATCGCGCCGAGGAACGTGAAGTCCCACGAGCTGTCCCAGCCGGAGTAGATGACGCCTTGCAGCGCCATCCCGATGATGCAGGCGCCCAACGCCGCGCCGATCGCGGAGCCGTGCCCGCCGGTGAGCAGACAGCCGCCGACGACCGCGGCGATGATGTAGTAGAACTCGTACCCGACGCCCTGTTCAGATACCGCGGTATTGCTCTGCAGGAACGAGATCACGCCGACCAGCGCCGCAGCGCTCGACGTCCCCACGAACAGCAGCACCTTGGTACGCCGCACCGGCACGCCGACCTTGCGGGCGGCGTCGGCATCGCCGCCGACGGCGAACACCCAGTTCCCGAACCGGGTTCGCCCCAGCAGCCACACCGCGGCGACGGTGACGCCGACGAACCACAAGATCGCAGTCTGATATCCGGCCGGCAGTCCGGTGCTGTGCGCGAAGGAGCCGCCAAAGACGTCCTTGGCGCTCTTCAGTCCGGGGTGGTGAGTACCGGTCAGCCCGATGTTGGTGCTGCCGTGGTTCACCTTCAGGACCCCGCCGACCGACAAGCCGCGGAAGACGAAATACGTGGCCAGCGTGACGATGAAGCTGGGCAGTCCCGAGCGGGTCACGACGAGCCCGTTCACCGCCCCGATCAGCGCCCCGAACGCGAACGTGACCGCCACGGCCGCCCAGGCGTTCCAATGCTCGTTGCCGACCAGCAGCGCCATGATGATCGCGCAGAACCCTGTCATGCCGCCGGTCGACAGGTCGAACTCGCCGCCGATCATCAAGAGCCCGACCGGCACCGCCATGATCCCGAAGAACGCCGCTTGCTGAGCCCAGGCCTCGAATCCGGTCTGCGTCAGCCACAGGTGTTGCGGGGTGCTGTCGGTGATCGTGAAGACGACGAACACTGCGATGGCGCCCAGCAGCGCGCCGAGGGCAGGGCGTCGCAGAAGGCTGGTCAGCCTGCCGGCCCTCCCGGCGCCGTCGCCGTGCTGGTCCGCTTGGCCGCCGTCGGATCCGTCGGCGGGCGGTGGCCCGGCCTCACCGGGCCGGGCCACCGCGATGTCCGAACCGGTCATCAGTCGTCCCCGGCGGCGATCGCGGCTGCCACGGACTTGATGGTGGTGCTGTCGACGAGTTTGGGTCCGCTGGCCACGGTCGTGCCGCCGCCGACGGAGTTGCCCTCGTGCTTGTTGTAGAGGAACAGGAATTCCACCGGTAGGTAGCCCTGCAGGTACTGCTGCTGGTCCACGGCGAAGTCCAGGGTCGGCGGGGAGGCCTGCAGGTCGTTCTGCACGTCGCTGGACAGGTCGAAGGTGGCGATCTTCACCTTCGCCGGCTTGGCGACGACCAGCGACTGCCCGATCGCGTTGTTCAGCGTCATCACCGCGTTGACGCCGGGGTGCGACTGCAGGTAGGCGGTGACCTGGCCGACGGCCTGCTGCGGGTTGGAGGCGGCGTTCGGCGTGGACAGGATCAGCTCGGTGCAAGCAGGTCCGGCAGCCGGTGCGCTGCCGGTCGAGCACTTCTGGCCGACGCCCAGACCCTGCGCGATGCCGTCACAGCGGTCGAGCAGGTTTTGCCCGGACTGGTGGATGACGCACAGGACGTTGGAGGCGTTTTCGCTGGCGAAGCGCTGCCCGGCTTGTTTGCCCGCGAGTTGCTCGGGCTGTCCGACACAGGTGATGGCTTTCGCCGCGGCGATGTCGGTGTCGTCGCAGCCGGCGTTGACCAGCACCACCGGGATGCCCGCGGCGGAGGCGGCGGCGAGGGTGGAGTTCATGACGCTCGGCGCGTGGTCGGAGACGATGATGCCGTTGACCTTGGCGTTGATCGCGTTCTGGATCTGCGCGTTCTCGGCGTTGTCGTCGGGCTGGGCCTGGCCCTGCTGCTGGGAGCCGTAGGTCTCGGAGAGTTTGCAGCCGGTGTCCTTGGCGGCGTCCTTGGCGCCCTTGTAGACGACGCTCCAGAAGTTGCCGTTGTCGCCGTGGGTGATGACGGCGAAGGTGTAGGGGCAGGAACCGCCGCCGGCGGCGGCGGTCTTCGGCTTCGAGCTCGATGACGAGCAGCCGGCGATCAGGAGCAGCGTGGCCAGCGCCGCGGTGAGCAGCCGGCCGATCGAGGAAGGTGTTCTCGGTGCCATACGTGCCTCCTCCACATTCCGTTGTGGCGTTACAGGTACGGGCGTTGAGCTTTCTTCGCCTCCTCATACCCCGTTCTGGCCGCGCGAGTGGATTCCAGGTCTGATACCTGTGCCACGGGCACGTCCCACCACGCGCCGCCGTCGGGCGCGCCGGCCATCGGATCGGTCGCGACGTGCACGACTGTGATGCGGTCGGCTTTTTTGGCCCGGTCCAACGCCGCGACAAACTCCTCGATGTCGGTGGCGCGCTCAACGTTCGCGCCGAGACTCGCGGCGTTGGCGGCGAGATCGACCGGAAGCGGGCCGCCGTTCAGGCGTCCTGACGCGCCGCGGTAGCGGTAGGCGGTGCCGAAGCGCTGGGCGCCGAGGGATTCGGACAGGGCGCCGATGGAGGCGTACCCGGCGTTGTCGACCAGGACCACGATCAGTTTCACGCGCTCGGCCACGGCCGTAACGATCTCCTGGGCGAGCATCAGGTAGGAGCCGTCGCCGACCAGGACGTAGACCTCGCGCTCGGGCGCGGCAAGCTTCACGCCGAGGCCGCCGGCGATCTCGTATCCCATGCAGGAGAAGCCGTATTCGACGTGGTAGGACTTCGGGTCGCCGCCGGTGCGCCAGAGCCGGTGCAGGTCGCCGGGCATCGAACCGGCCGCGCAGACGACCACGTCCCCGGGCTCGGCGGCGTCGTTGACGGCGGCGATGACCTCGATCTGCGAGGGCAGCGGGACGTTGGCGAAGCGGTAGGCGCCCTGGACGGTCGTGGCCCACCGGGCGCGGACGTCGGCGATCTCGGCGTGGAAGGCGGCTTCGGTGCGCCAGCCGTCGAGGGCGGCGGTGAGGTCTTCGAGGGCTGATCTGGCGTCTGCGACCACTGATACGCCGGCGTGCTTGGCGGCGTCGAAGGCGGCGATGTTGACGGTGACGAAGCGGACGTCCGGGTCGGCGAAGGCGGTGTGCGAGGCGGTGGTGAAGTCCGAGAAGCGGGTTCCGACGCCGATCACGAGGTCGGCGCGCGCCGCGATGAGGTTCGCGGCTTGGGTGCCGGTCGCGCCGATCGCGCCGAGGGACAGCGGGTCGGATTCGTCCAGAGCGCCTTTGCCGGCTTGGGTTTCGGCGACCGGGATGCCGGCGGCGTGGGCGAACGTGCGCAGCGTGTCAGTGGCCTGCGAGTAGGTGACGCCACCGCCGGCGACGATGAGGGGACGGCGGGAGTTCTTGATCGCTGCCGCCGCGCGCTCTATTGCTGCCAGGTCGGCGCGGGGGCGGGGGACGTGCCAGACGCGGTGCTGGAACAGCTCTTCGGGCCAGTCCCAGGCTTCGGCTTGCACGTCCTGCGGCAGGGCGAGGGTCACGGCGCCGGTCTCGGCGGGGTCGGTCAGGACCCGCATGGCCGCCATGAGCGCGGCGGGGAGTTGTTCGGGCCGGTTGACGCGGTCGAAGTAGCGGGAGACCGGGCGCAAGGTGTCGTTGACGGAGATGTCGAGGCTGCGCGGGTCTTCCAGTTCTTGCAGGACCGGGTTGGCGGGGCGGGTCGCGAAGACGTCGCCGGGCAGCAGCAGAACCGGGAGGCGGTTGACGGTCGCCAGGGCGGCGCCGGTGACCAGGTTGGTGGCGCCGGGCCCGACGGAGGTGGTGCAGGCGTAGGTGGACAGGCGGTCGCGCATGCGGGCGAAGGCGGCGGCGGTGTGGACCATGGCCTGCTCGTTGCGGGCCTGGCGGTAGGGCAGCAGGGCCGGGTCCTGGAGTTCCAGGCCGAGGAGGGCTTCGCCGAGGCCTGCGACGTTGCCGTGACCGAAGATGCCGAAGACGCCTTCGATGAGGCGGTGCTCGGTGCCGTCGCGCTCGGTGTGCTGGACCGCGAGGAAGCGGACCAGGGCTTGGGCGACGGTGAGGCGGCGGGTGGGGCGGGTGCTGCCGGCGCTGTCAGCGTTTCCGGTGCTCATTCCCGCACCCCCGGTTTCACCAGCGCGGCGGCGGTGTCCACGGCCGCGGCGACGTCGCCGTCCGGCGGGTAGAGCAGGGCTCGACCTACGACCAGGCCGTGAACCCCTTCCAGGGCAAGGGCTTTCTCCCAGGCGGCGTACGTCTCCTCCGGCGCGACGTCGGGGTCGCCACCAAGGAGCAGCACCGGGAGCGTGGTGGCGGCCAGGACGCGTTCCATCTCCTCCACGACCGGCAGCTTCAGCCAGGTGTAGGCGCTGGTCGAGCCCAGGCCTGCGGCTATCGCGCAGGCGCGGACGACGGCGGCGACCGACAGATCGTTGCGCAACCGGCCGTCACCGGCGCGCGTGGCCATGAAGGGCTCGATCATCGCCACCAGGCGGCGCGCGGCCAGCTCGGAGACGGCGCGGCCGCACGCCTCCAGCGTGGAGACGGTGTCCGGGTCGCGGAGGTCGATGCGGAGCAGCATCTTGCCGCCGTCCAGGCCGGAGGACGCTATGGCAGCGGCATCGTAGGCGGTGAAGCGGTCATCGAGCTCGGAGACCGACCCGGCGAGCCCGCCCCGGTTCATCGAGCCGACAACGACCCGGTCCTCCAACGCACCAAGCAGCAGCAGGTCCTCCACGATGTCAGGGGTCGCCAACACCCCATCAACACCCGGCCGCCCCAACGCGACCACCAACCGCTCCAGCAACTCCCGCCGATCCCCCATCGCCAACGGATCATCCCGCACCCCCAACGCCCCCCGCGCCGGATGATCAGCGGCAATAAGCATCAACCGCCCCCCGCCATCAACCAGCGCCCCCCGCCGCCGCCGCGCCGAAGCCGCCGCCGCAATAGCCTCCGGCTCCGCCACCCGCACCCGCCGCAACCGCCGAATCTCCCCGACCTCAACCATGAACCACCTCCACGATCGTTGGAGCACGCGGCACAACAAGGCATCCAGGCCGAGGCACAGCTTTGGCGAGGGCGACATGCAGCTCACGACGAGAACACTCAGCTTGTGCGGCATACGCGTCGCAGCGAGCCAAATGCTCGACGCACACAACAACATCGCCGCCGCCACCTCGCTGCCCGGGTCGCGCCACGAGATCGCCACGGCCACCTCGCTGCTCGGCACGCGCCACGAAGTCGCCCCACCCACCTCGCTGCCCAGCACGAGCCAGGAGATCGCCGCCGCCAACTCGCTGCCCGAGGCGAGCCACGAGATCGCCGCCACCACCTCGCCGCTCAGCGCGCGCTACGAAGTCGCCGCCGCCAACTCCCTGCCCGGCACGAGCCACAAGGTCCCCGTCGCCACCTCGCCGCCCACCACGCGCCGCCGAGCCGCCACCATCCCCATCGCGCCGCCAGCCGTCCGCCGCCCCCTCACGCATCCCCGGCCTCCAGTGCCGCCAAGACCTCCGCGGTGTCCGGCATCGCCGTTGAGCACTCGATGCGGGCGGCGACCAGGGCGCCGGCGGTGTTGGCGAAGTGGAGTGCGCGCTTCAGTGGCCAGGCTTCGAGCAGTGCATGGCAGAGGGCGCCGCCGAATGCGTCGCCGGCGCCGAGGCCGTTGAGGACTTTCACTGTGGGTGCCGGGATCTCCAGGGTTGTGTCGGCGGTGCGGGCCAGGACTCCTTCGGCGCCGAGTTTCACCACTGCCAGCTTCGGTCCCATGCTGAGCAGGGCGTCGGCTGCGCGGTGCGGGTCGCGCTCGCCGACCGCCGTGAGGCATTCGTCGAGGTTGCCGACGGCTGCGGTGACGTGCGGCAGGGCCAGGCGTGCGGCGCGTCCGGCGGCGGCGCGGGTGTCCCAGAACTGCGGGCGGTAGTCCAGGTCGAGGATGGTGTGCGGCTTGGCGGCGCGGGCCTGCCAGGCGGCGTGGTGGGCTGAGCGGCTGGGTTCGGCGGACAGACCGGTGAGGGTCGCCCAGAAGACGCCCGCGCGGGCGATCGCGTCCAGGTCGAGCTCGTCGGGGGCGATCATCAGGTCGGGGGCTTTGGGCCAGCGGTAGAAGTAGATCGGGAAGTCGTCCGGCGGGAACATCTCGCAGAAGGTCACCGGTGTCGGCAGTCCCTCGACCTCGGCCAGGAAGGCGTCGTCGACCCCGAACCCGCGCAGTGCGCGCCGTACGAAGCGCCCGAAGGGATCGGCGCCGACGCGCGTGACGACCGCGGTGCGGCGTCCGTGGCGCGCGGAGGCGACGGCGACGTTCGTGGCGCTGCCGCCGAGGAACTTCCCGAACGTCTCCACGTCCTCCAGCCCGACCCCGACCTGCAGCGGATACACGTCCACCCCGATGCGCCCCATCGTGATGACGTCATAGCTCATGCCAGGCCCTCCAGGAACGCAGCGCAGGCGCGCACATCGGCGGCCGGCCCGTCCCCGCGCCCCGGCTCGGCGTCCAGCACGGTGTCCTGCTCCAGTACATACCAGCCCTGATATCCGTTCCCTTCCAGGGCGGAGACGACTCCTGCGATATCGGCGTCCCCGCGCCCCAGCGGCTGGTACATCCCGGCACGCACCGCGTCGTAGTACGTCAGCTCGCCGCCGCGCACCCGCTCGGCGAGCGCGGCGTCCACGTCCTTCAGATGCGTGTGCACGATCCGGTCCGCCGCGCGCGACGCCAGCGAGGCCGGATCGCCGCCGCCGATCAGCAGATGTCCGGTGTCCAGGCACAGCGGTGTGTCGGAGGCCTCGAGCAGCCGCTCCACGTCGCCGCCGGTCTCGATCATCGTGCCGACGTGCGGATGCAGACAGGTCCGGATGCCCAGACCCACGGCACGCGCCCGGATCCGGTCCAGGTTCGTGAACAGCCGCCGCCAGCCCACGGCGTCGAGCACCGGACGCGAGTCGTAGCCGTCCGCGCCGGTCGCCGCCGCCAGGACCAGCAGGTCCGCACCCGACGCGGTGAAGCCTCCCAGTGCCTCCTCCACGCCGGGCCACGGATCGTGCCCAGCCTCGTGCAGCACCGCCGGGACGAACCCGCCGACCGCAGAAAGCTGATACTCCTTCAGCAGCGCGCGCCGCTCGCCGGGATCCTCCGGCAGGAACCCGTCCGGCCCGAACTCGGTGGCGCGCAGCCCCGCCTCGGCCATCTCGGTCAGCACTCGCTCGGCAGAAAGCTGATGCCCCCACCCGGGAACCTCGCACACGCCCCAGGAGATCGGCGCCCCGGCGATCCGGTCCGCGATCATCGCCGTACCTCCGCGATCGTCACCGGCCGATTCTGCGCTCGCGAGACGTCGCAGGCTTCGGCTACATACAACGCTTCCAGCGCCTCGCCGACCGGGCAGGGGTTCTCGATCCGCCCCTGCGCGAACTGCACAAAGGCTTGCAGCTCCCCGGCGTAGGCCTCCTGGAAACGGTCCATGAAGCCGGCATAGGCAGGTCCCTTGGGAAAGGCTCCATCCGACCCGGCGTCAGGAACCCCGACCGGTCGCAACGGCAATCCGTCGTCATATCCGGCGCCGACGCTGCCCTGCGTTCCGGCCACATCCAGCGTCACCGCGTACCCCGCGCCGTGATACCGCGTCGCGGTCACGGAGGCCAGCGCGTCGTCGTCCATCCGCAGCACCGCCGCAGCGGTGTCAGCATCTCCGAACTCGGCGAAGAACGCCTCGCCGCGCGCCGAACCGGAGGCGAACACCGACACCACTTCGCGGCCGGTCACCCACCGGATCGCGTCGAAGTCGTGCACGCTGCAGTCGCGGAAGATCCCACCGGAGGTCGCGATGTACTTGGCGGGCGGCGGGACCGGATCGCTGGTCTGCGCCCGCAAGGTGTGTACGCGCCCCAGCGCCCCGGTCTGCACCTCCTCGCGCACCGCGACGTAGCCGGCGTCGAAGCGGCGCTGGAAACCGATCTGCACGCGGCCGCCGAACTTGTCGACGCTGCTGATGACCTCCAGCGTCTTGGCGCTGTTCTCGGCGACGGGTTTCTCGCAGAAGACCGGGATCCCGGCGGCGACGCCGCGCTCGATCAGCTCGGCGTGGCTGCCGGTGGAGGTCGCGACGACCAGCGCGTCCAGATCGGTGCGCAGCAGCGAGCCGATGTCCGGCGCCCACCGCACGCCCAGGGAGGCGGCCAGCTCCTCGGCCCGGCCGGCCTGGACGTCGGCGACCACCACCTCGACGTCCGGCAGGCCGTGCAGCGTCTTGGCGTGGAAGGCCCCGATGCGCCCGACGCCGACCAGCCCCAGCAGTGTCATGCCAGCCTCCGTTGCTACGGGTGCTTGTGGTGGCCACTTGGTCGAGCTTCCTGCGGCCCGGGCAGCCGGTCAACAGAATGTTATGACATTTTAACGTCCGGACACCTTGTCATCATGGTGTTGACACCAGTCAGAGTGCCCTCTCCCCCAGCCGCACGGGCAGCGCCGACAGCCCGCGGAACAGGCGGCTGTGCTCCCGCCGCAGCTTCTCGACCGGTCCCACCAACTCAATGTCCGGATATGTCCGTAGCAGTTCATCGAATGCGATACGCGCCTCCAGTCGCGCCAGCGGGGCGCCGAGACAGTGGTGCAGTCCGTAGCCGAACGTCAGATGCGACGGCTCGGAACGGTCGGCGCCGCGACCGGGACGGTAGACGGACGGATCGTTGAAGCGGCGCTCGTCACGGCTGACCGCGCTGAAGTGCACCAACACCGGCTCGCCGGCGCGGATCAACGCCCCGCCGAGTTCGACGTCAGCCAGCGGATAGCGCGGAAAGACCACCTTCACCGGCGGATCCAGGCGCAGGAACTCCTCGATCGCCACCGGCAGCAAGGTCGGATCGGCTTGGACGGCGGCCAGGCGTGCGGGGTCGGACAGCAAGGTCAGCATGCCGTTACCGATCAGATTGGCGGTGGTCTCGTACCCCGCGCCGAGCAGCAGGAACAGCAAGGAGAGCAACTCGCGTTCGTTCAGCGCGTCGCCGTCGTCGTGGGCTCGGATCAGACCGTCGATCAGCGTGCCCTCGTGGGAGATGTCCAGCGAAACCTCGCCGACGGCGGCGCGGCGCTGCGCCACCAGCGCTGCGAACATCTCCATGATCCGGCGCGCCGCCTCAGCCGCAGCCGCGACCTGCTCCTGCTGCTCGCTGGCCTGCAGAATCGTGTCGGCCCAGTGCCGGAAGTCGGATCGCTGTGCGACATCGATGCCCAGCAGCTCGGCGATCACCGCGATCGGCACCGGCAGGGCGAAGGCGGCCATCAGATCGACCTCGGCGTCGCCGGAGGGAAACGCCTCGATCCTCTCCCGCACGATCCCCCGGATCCACGGCTCCAGCGCCGCGACACGTCGGGGCGTGAACGTCTGCTGCACCAGACCGCGCAGCCGCGTGTGATCCGGCGGATCCATCCGTCCCATGTGCGACTGCAAACCCCGGTCCGCGGCGCCGGCCCAGAACACCTCGCGCGCCTCCGGCCCGGAGTTCTTGATGCCGTCGATGCTCATCCGCGGCGAGGACAACGCCTCCACCGCCTCGTCGTAGCCGGTCACCAGCCATACCGCCAACCCGTCGACCATGGTCCGGACGACCGGCCCGGCCTCGGCGATCGGAGCCAGCACGGCGTAGGGGTCGTGGGCGTAAGCGGGGTCGGACGTGTTCAGCACAGGAAGGTCAGACATACTCAGGATTCTTACTCCCCCGCTGCCGACAGTCACGGTGGCGCACGGGCGGCGAGGCGCGGGCACCGTGGGACACGGCGGGCACGGCGGGCACGGCAGGCGTCACCGGCATCGCGTACGGTCGGTCATACCGGACGACGCGCGCGACCCGCGAGGAAAGGCAACGGCACGCACCAATGGCCCGCTACACCCCCGAAGACCTCGCCGCCGCGAACGGCCGCACCCTCGCCGACGTCATCGCCCCCCACCTGAACGTCCTGTTCTGCGGCATCAACCCCGGCCTCCTGTCCGCCCTCACCGGCCACCACTTCGCCCGCCCCGGCAACCGCTTCTGGCCCGCCCTCCACCGCTCCGGCTTCACCCCCCGCCAACTAGCCCCCCACGAGCAAGACCACCTGATCACCCTCGGCCTGGGCATCACCAACGTCGTCCCCCGCGCCACCGCCGGCGCCGCCGAACTACGCGCCGAGGAGTACCGCACCGGCGGCGAGGCACTGCGCGCGAAGGTCGCCGAGTACCGGCCACGCTGGCTAGCGATCGTCGGCATCGGTGCGTACCGAGTCGCCTTCGACGCGCCGAAGGCGGTAATGGGACGTCAGGAGCTCACGCTCGGGGAGACCGGGGTGTGGGTGCTGCCCAATCCCAGCGGCTTGAACGCGCACTACAACGTCGACACGCTCGCCGCGGCGTACGCCGAGCTGCGGGTGGTCGTGGAGGGCGAGGGGGCGGCGGCGTCATAAAGTCGCTGGTATGTACTCCGAAGATGAAGCTGCCGGGCTGGATGCCGCGCGTCGGATGTTCGATGCCGACAAGGCGTCTGCGGGGCTGGGGATCGAGTTGGTCGAGGTGGCGCCGGGGCGGGCTGTGGCTCGGATGCGGGTCGGTGCGGCGATGCTGAATGGGCACGGTATCGGGCACGGGGGTTATGTGTTCCTGCTTGCCGATACTGCTTTTGCGCTGGCTTGCAACAGTCGTGGGCCGGTGACGGTTGCCGCCGGGGCGGATGTGAGCTTTCTGGCGGCGGTGGCTGAGGGGGATGTGTTGACGGCGCGGGCTGTGGAGCGGGTGGTGTTCGGGCGGAGTGGGATCTATGACGTGACGGTGACGCGCGGGGGTGCGGGCGGCGGGGTGGGTGGCGGTGCTGATCGCGAGGCTGACGTCGTGGGGGATGGCGAGCAGGTCGTTGCGGAGTTCCGTGGGCGAAGTCGTGTCGTCACTGGTCGTTGACCTTTTTGACGGGTGTCAGCAATATGGCTGTAACTCAGATCACACTTCTTAGTTGCCGTCAGGAGCTGTTGATGTCCGTCGCCGATCAGGACCGGGTGGTGTTCCAGGAGTACGCCGATGAACTCGGGCGGGAGCTGTCCGGGGTGTGGCGGCGGGAGCGGGCGCGGTGCGCGGTGTGCCGGGCGGCGCGCTCGGTGTTCCTGAGCTACGCGCGGGCTGGGCTGACGATGGTGGGGATCAGTCCGCTGGCTCTGCCGCCTCGGGCGAAGGTACCGCCGAGCGGCGAGTGAGGCAAGATCGCCGCGTCCCGGTAGGGTGCCGCCCATGAGCACCGCTGACGGACGCCACGCCGACCTGCTTCTCGCGGTGGACGGCGGCAACAGTAAGACCGACGTGCGCCTGGTCCGCGCTGACGGGACGCAGGTGCGCCAGGCGATCGGCGGGCCGTTCCGGCCGCAGGTGGCGGGCGTGCCGGCGGCGATGGCGGTGCTGGACGCGCTGGTGGGCGAGGTGCTGGTGGGCGAAGTGCTGGAGGCTGAGGGTGTCGGCGGCACGACGAGTGGCGTCGGCACGACGAGCACCGCTAGCACGACGAGCACCGCGACCGCCCCAGCCGCACCCCGCGTCCGCGGCATCGCGGCCTTCCTCGCCGGCGCCGACCTGCCCGAGGAGATCACCACCTTGCAGGCGGAGGTCGAGGCGCGCGGCTGGGCGCAGGAGGTCTACGTCGCCAACGACACCTTCGCCGTGCTGTACGCGGGCTCGCCACAGCGCGAGGGAGTCGCAGTCGTCTGCGGCACCGGCATCAACTGCGTCGCCGTCGCCCCCGACGGCCGCACCGCGACGTTCCCCGGTCTGGGCTGGGAGTCCGGCGACTGGGGCGGCGGCGGGGATCTGGGACGTGCCGCGTTGTTCTGGGCGGTGCGTGCCGAGGACGGACGCGGCCCGGCGACCACGCTGCTCGACGCCGTCACCACGCACTTCGACCGACCGCGCGCGCTGGACGTGGTCCTGGCGATCCACCGCGGGCAGGAGTCCGACCGCCGTCTGGCCCAGCTGGCGCCCGCGGTCTTCGCCGCCGCCGACGCCGGGGACGAGATCGCGGGGTGGCTGATCGACCTGCTCGCCGACGAGATCGCGGGCATGGCCACCTCGGCGGCCCGCACGCTGGGGTTGGAGGCGCCGCCGGTGCTGCTCGGCGGATCGGTCGCGGCGGCGGGGCACCCGCGGTTGCTGGACCGGGTCCGGGACCGCGCTCCCGGCCCGATCACGGTGGTCACCGACGCTCCGGTGGTGGGCGCGGTGCGCTACGCGGTGGGACGCTGGGGCGCCGACGCGCCGGTGTCTGTCTGAACTGCTGGTCCGGTCAAACAAAACTCCGGTGATTCGCGCTGTCGACAGCAGCGCGAATCACCGGAGCACAAAATGATGGCAGGCCGACCTGAAATCTTCGTTAAGAAAGGCAGCCAGGCGCCATCGGCGAACCGGCACGCCACCGGCGCTTTCGGGGCAAGGGCCTTGGTAAACAGAGTGTTGCGATATGTATACGCTCGGCACGCTCAGCCGGTGCTGTCGCGCGCCGCTGCTTCCGCTGATTCAGCCGCTTCGGCGACCGCCTTGATGCGGGCCAGGCGCCGGTCCCAGTCGGCGGCGAGGGCGGTCATCCAGCGGGCGGTCGCGTCGAGCGCCGCCGACCGCACCTCGTACCGGACCTCGCGCCCCAAGCGGCGGCCGACGACCAGACCGGCGGCGTCGAGCACCGCGAGATGCTTGACCACCGCCTGCCTGGTCACCGGAAGCTCGCCGGCCAGCTCGGTGGCGGAAGCGGCGCCCCGAGCGGAGATCAGGTCCAGCAGACGGCGGCGAGTCGGATCGGCGAGCGCCGCCAGGACCTCGTCGACCGGCTCGGGGGCGAGGCCGCCGGAGCTACCGGAGCTACCACCGGTGTTCTCGGCGTCGGCAGCGCCGCCGACCACGATGCCCGCGACCCCGCCACCACCGCTCCCCGCCGCGTCCATCGAAACCTCCTGCGACCTCACGCCGCCTCTTCGGCGCGCTTCTTGAACGCGTCCAGCACCTGGCTCCAGCCCTCCGTATTGTCCTTCAGGGCGCCGCGGCGGGTGTCGTCGGTGCCGTCCAGGGCGGCGAAGCCGCTCTCGACGACGCGCAGGCGGGTGCCGTCGGGCTCGGGGGTGAGGGTGAACTCGATCAGGGTCGTGATGCCCTCGCGGAGGTCCTCGCCGCTGTAGGCGCTGGCCCAGCGGTAGGAGATGTAGCGCTTGGGCTCGATGGTCTCGACCTGGACCGGGAAGTCGCCGTACTCGTCGTGGTGGGCGACGGTGGTCTGGCCGGGGGCGGCGGTGGCGCCGGTCGGACCGACCCAGAAGCCGGGTTCGGTCACCAGGGACCAGACGCGGTCCTGGGAGGCGGCGATGAGGGTGTCGCGCTCGATGCGGTCCTGAATGGCGGTGGTCATGATGTGCTCCTTCGCTCGGGTGTTCGATGTTTAACGTGCAACTTCAGAGTTGCACATCGCCGCCCGACGCGCAACCCGTGGGTTGCACAACTGGCGTCCGCGCTGCTCCGGACAGGTGATCGACCGGTTCGCCGTCCCCGCACGGGTCACCACCAAGGGGGACAGCGATCACACAGCCCCGAGGAGGCCCGGTGCCGCGCGACGGATCCAAGGAGCCCGACGCGCTCCTGCTCGAGGCGGGAAAATACTTCCGCCGCGGCAGCACCGCCGACGACCTGCACAGCGTCCGCTACGAAGGCGGCCGCGCCGGCGACGTCTTCTACCGCGACCGCTGGAGCCACGACAAGATCGTCTACTCCACCCACGGCGTCAACTGCACCGGCTCGTGCCGCTGGAAGGTCTACGTCAAAGACGGCATCATCACCTGGGAGACGCAGGCCACGGATTATCCCTCCGTCGGCCCGGACAGCCCTGAATACGAACCCCGCGGCTGCCCGCGCGGCGCCTCCTTCTCCTGGTACACCTACTCCCCCTCCCGCGTGCGCCACCCCTACATCCGCGGCGTGCTGCTGGAGCAGTTCCGTGCCGCCAGAGCCGCCGCCGGCGGAGACCCCGTCGCCGCCTGGGCCGCGATCCAAGCAGACCCCGAACTCCGCCGCGCCTACCAGCAAGCCCGCGGCAAAGGCGGCCTGGTGCGCGCCACCTGGGACGAAGCCGTCGACATCATCGCCGCGGCGCACGTGCACACGATCAAAGAACACGGCCCGGACCGCATCGCCGGCTTCTCCCCCATCCCGGCCATGTCCATGGTCTCCCACGCCGCCGGCGCCCGCTTCCACTCCCTCATCGGCGCCACGATGCTGTCCTTCTACGACTGGTACGCCGACCTCCCCGTCGCCTCCCCGCAGGTCTTCGGCGACCAGACCGACGTCCCGGAGTCCGGCGACTGGTGGGACGCCGCCTACCTGATCATGTGGGGCTCCAACGTCTCGGTCACCCGAACCCCCGACGCGCACTGGATGGCCGAGGCGCGCTACCGCGGCCAGAAGGTCGTGGTCGTCGCCCCGGACTACGCCGACAACGCCAAGTTCGCCGACGAATGGCTGCACCCCCACCCCGGCACCGACGCCGCCCTGGCCATCGCCATGGGGCATGTCGTCCTGAAGGAACACTTCGTCGACACCCGCAACGAGTTCTTCGACTCCTACGTCAAACAGTTCACCGACCTGCCGTTCCTGGTCACATTGAGCGAGCACGACAAGGGCGGCTACTACGTCCCCGACAAGTTCCTGCGCGCCGCCGACCTCGACGGCAGCGCCGACGGCGACGCCACCGCGGCCGACGGCGCCGCCTGGAAGACCGTCGTCCTGGACACCGCGACCGGCAACCCCGTCGTCCCCAACGGCTCCATCGGCTTCCGCTGGGGCGAAAGCGGCGAAGGCCACTGGAATCTGGACCTCGGCGACGTCGAACCCCGCCTGAGCCTGCTCGGCCTGCCGCAGGCCATCGGCGCCGAGGTCCTGCTCCCCCGCTTCGACACCGACGGCGGCGCGCACGGCCAGGGCCGCGGCGAGATCCACACCCGCGGCGTCCCGGCGATCCGGCTGCGCCCCGACGGACCGCTCGTCACCACCGTGTTCGACCTCTTACTCGCCCAGTACGGCGTCGCCCGCGCCGACCTGCCCGGCATCTGGCCCACCGGTTACGACGACGCCACCGCCCCCGGCACGCCGGCGTGGGCCGAGGCGCAGACCTCCGTCCCGGCCCGGCTCGCGGTGAAGATCGCCCGCGAATTCGCCGACACCGCCACGAAATCCGGCGGCCGCTGCATGATCCTCATGGGCGCCGGCACCAACCACTGGTTCCACTCCGAAACCATCTACCGGTCCTTCCTGGCGCTGCTCACCCTCACCGGCTGCCAAGGACGCAACGGCGGCGGCTGGGCCCACTACGTCGGCCAGGAGAAATGCCGCCCCTCCACCGGCTGGGCCACCCTGGCCTCCGCCAACGACTGGTCGCGCCCGCCGCGGCAAGCCATCGGCGCCGGCTTCTTCTACCTGAACACCGATCAGTGGCGCTACGACCAGTTCCGCACCGAAGTCCTCACCTCCCCGCTCGCCTCCGGCGCGATGAACGGCATGGCCGGCGCCGACTGCCTGGCACGCGCCGCACGCCTGGGCTGGATGCCGTCCTACCCGACATTCGACCGGAACCCCCTGGACCTCGCCGACGAGGCGAAAGCCGCCGGCAAGGAGGCGGCGGCGCACGTCGTCGAGGAGCTGAAAGCCGGACGGCTCGGCTTCGCCTGCGAGGACCCCGACGCGCCGCAGAACTGGCCGCGCATCATGACGTTGTGGCGCGCCAACCTGCTCGGCTCCTCTGCCAAGGGCGCGGAGTACTTCGCCAAGCACCTGTTGGGGACCCACTCCTCGCTCAGCGCCGAAGAAGCACACGAAGACGTGCGCCCTCGCGACGTGAAATGGCATGAGGAAGCGCCCGAAGGCAAGCTCGATCTGTTGCTGTCACTGGATTTCCGGATGACGTCCTCCGCGCTGTTGTCGGATGTCGTGCTGCCGGCAGCCACTTGGTATGAGAAGCACGACCTGTCCTCCACGGACATGCATCCGTTCATCCACTCCTTCAGCCCGGCCGTCGACCCGCCCTGGCAGGCACGCACCGACTTCGACGCGTTCCACGCCATCGCCAAACGCCTCAGCGAACTGGCTGTCGGACGCCTGGATACCCGCCACGACATCGTCGCCGCGCCTCTGCAACACGACACTCCCGGAGAGATCGCCCAGCCCGGCGGCGTCGTCCTGGACTGGCGGCTCGGCGAATGCGAACCGATGCCGGGCACGACGATGCCCGCCCTGGTCGCCGTCGAACGCGATTACACCGCGATCGCCGCGAAAATGGCGTCGCTCGGACCGAACGTGGAGAAGCTCGGGCTGCCTGTCAAAGGCCTGAAATTCGTGCCCGACGAAGAAGTCACCGCGCTCAAAGCCCTCAACGGCACAGCACGCGGCGGGCCGGCCGACGGACGTCCGCTGATCGACACCGGTGTCAAAGCCTGCAACACCATCCTGCGCCTGTCCGGCACCAGTAACGGACGCCTTGCCGTCCAAGGCTTCCGGCAACTCGAGAAGCGCGTCGGCAAAGAGTTCGCGCACCTGGCTGCCGAACACGAAGGCAAGCGGATCACCTACGCCGACACGCAAGCCGCGCCGGTACCCGTCATCACCTCACCGGAATGGTCCGGCAGCGAATCCGGCGGACGCCGCTACGCGCCCTTCACCCTGAACACCGAGCACCTCAAGCCCTGGCACACGCTCACCGGACGGCAGCACTTCTTCCTCGACCACGACTGGATCCACGAATTCGGCGAAGCCCTCCCGGTCTACCGGCCGCCGCTGGACATGAACCAGCTGTTCGGCGAGCCACGGCTCGGGCCCGACGGGCAGAACGAGGTCACCGTCCGCTATCTCACACCGCACAACAAGTGGTCCATCCACTCCGAGTACCAGGACAACCTGTTCATGCTCTCGCTCTCGCGCGGCGGGCAGGTCATCTGGATGTCGGACCAGGACGCCGCGTCGATCGGCGTGCGGGACAACGACTGGATCGAGGCGGTCAACCGCAACGGCGTCGTCGTCGCCCGCGCCATCGTGTCGCACCGGATGCCCAAGGGGACCGTCTACATGCACCACGCCCAAGACCGGACCGTCGGCGTGCCGAAGACGCAGAAGACCGGCAAGCGCGGCGGGATTCACAACTCCCTGACTCGCGTCATGCTCAAGCCCACGCACCTGATCGGCGGCTACGCGCAACTGTCCTGGGCGTTCAACTACCTCGGGCCGACCGGCAACCAGCGCGACGAGGTCACCGTCATCCGCCGCCGCTCGCAGGAGGTGCAGTACTGATGCGCGTCATGGCCCAGATCGCGATGGTGATGAACCTCGACAAGTGCATCGGCTGCCACGCCTGCTCGGTGACGTGCAAGCAGACGTGGACCAACCGGCGCGGGATGGAATACGTCTGGTTCAACAACGTCGAGACGCGCCCCGGACTGGGATATCCGCGACGCTACTCCGACCAGGAGAAGTGGAAGGGCGGCTGGGAACTCGACCGGCGCGGACGGCTGAAGCTGAAGCAGGGCGGACGGCTGAGGAAGCTCGCCGAGATCTTCGCCAACCCGGTACTGCCGACGGTCGAGGACTACTACGAGCCCTGGACGTACGACTACGGAAACCTCCAGCAGGCGCCACTCGGCGACGACTACCCGGTCGCGCGGCCGCGGTCGCTGCTCACCGGCAAGCCGATGGACACGATCCGGTGGAGCGCCAACTGGGACGACAACCTCGGCGGGACCACAGAGCACGGGTCGCAGGATCCGATCGTGCAGAAAATGCGCGAGAAGGTCGGGGAGACGGTGCGCTTCGCCTTCGAGCAGGCGTTCATGTTCTATCTGCCGCGCATCTGCGAACATTGTCTTAATCCGGCGTGTGTCGCTTCTTGTCCGTCCGGTGCGCTTTATAAGCGTGCCGAGGACGGAATTGTACTGGTCGATCAGGATCGGTGTCGGGGATGGCAGCAGTGTGTCACCGCGTGCCCTTACAAGAAGATCTACTTCAACCATCGCACCGGTAAGGCAGAGAAATGTACGTTCTGCTATCCGCGTGTCGAGGTCGGGCTGCCGACGGTGTGTTCCGAGACGTGTCCGGGGCGGCTGCGGTATCTCGGCGTCATGCTTTATGACGCCGATCGTGTCGCCGCTGCTGCCGAGACGACGGATGACCGAGATCTGTATGAGGCACAGCTCGGAGTATTCCTCGATCCGAACGACCCAGAGGTCGCGCGTGCCGCCGAGAGCGCCGGCGTCCCTTATGAGTGGATGCAAGCCGCGCGGCGCTCGCCGGTTCGCAAGCTGATCTGCGATTACAAAGTGGCGCTGCCTCTGCATCCTGAGTTCCGCACGATGCCGATGGTTTGGTACATCCCGCCGCTGTCGCCGGTCGTGGACGCCATTGCCGAATCCGGGCACGACGGCGAAGACGGGGACAACCTGTTCGGCGCCATCGACGCGCTGCGGATTCCGATCGAATATCTCGCCGAGTTGTTCACTGCCGGAGATGTCGTTCCGGTGCGATCGGCCCTCGGGCGGCTCGCTGCGATGCGCGCGTATATGCGCGAAGTGAACCTAGGGACGGCGCCTGAGGAACCGTCGACGGAGATCGAGGAGATGTACCGGCTGCTGGCGATCGCGAAGTACGAGGAGCGCTACGTCATTCCCACGGCGGCGATGGCCGATGCGCACGCCATGGAGGAAGCGGCGCTCGCGTCTGGATGCAGCGTCGACTACGACGAGGGCCAAGAGGCGGCGGACGGCGTGCCCGGGCCGTTCGGCGACGACTCGGGGAAGAAGGCGCTGCCGTTGATCTCGCTGGAGAACTTCCATGCCATGCGGCGGCGGCAGAAGGCTGATCGGCAGGAGGAGGTGTGATGGGCAGGGTTTCCGGAAACGGCGCCCCGATCGGGCGGCGGGAGCAGGTGGTGCTTCGGGCGGCTGCGCACCTGCTCGACTATCCCGATGCGGCCTGGCGGGAGCGGCTGCCGCTGGTGCGGTCGGCGCTCGCGGCGGTCGGCGGTGGGGCGGCGCGGACGCTGGTGACGTTCGTGGATCAGGCCTCGGCGATGCCGGCGGCGGAGGCGACTGCGCACTACGTCGAGGTGTTCGACTTCAAGAACCGGCACAGCCTGTATCTGACGTGGTGGCTGGACGGGGACACGCGGCGTCGGGGTATGTCGTTGGTGGAGCTCAAGGCGGCGTTCCGCGAGGCGGGGTTCGAGTTCGTCGAGGCGGAGCTTCCGGACTATCTGCCGGTCGTGCTGGAGTTCAGCGCGGTGAGCGGGGACCTCGGGCTGTTGGTGCGTCACCGGCCCGGGTTGGAGCTGCTGCGGTTGGCGTTGGCGGAGCACGGGACCGCGTATGCCGCGGTGGTGGAGGCGGTCTGTTCCACGCTGCCGGGCGCTTCGCCGAAGGATCGCGCCGCCGCGCGGGCGCTGGCTGCCGCCGGGCCGCCGCGCGAGACGGTCGGGCTGGATCCGGACACCGCGGCGCTGCGTCCGTATGGCCATCTCGACCTGCTGCCTGTACTGGCGCCCGACCGTTAGGAGCATGACGTGCAGACGTTCCTGTGGGGCGCGCTGCCCTACATCGCCATCGCGATCCTGATCACCGGGCTGGTGTGGCGCTACCGGTATGACAAGTTCGGGTGGACGACGCGCTCCTCGGGGAGCTACGAGCGGCGGATTCTGAACATCGCCTCGCCGATGTTCCACTACGGGATCCTGTTCGTGCTGGTCGGGCACTTGATGGGGTTGTTCGTGCCGTCGGCGTGGACCGACGCCCTCGGCCTCACCGAGCACGGCTACAACCTGCTGTCGCTGTTCGCCGGCACCGCCGCCGGGGCGCTGGCCGTCATCGGCATCCTGATGCTGATCTACCGCCGCCGCACCACCCCGGCGGTGTTCCGCGCGACGACGCGCAACGACAAGCTGATGTACGTGGTCCTGCTGGCCGCGATCATCATGGGCCTGGTCGCCAAACTCACCCACGCCGGCCTCCACGAGGGCTACGACTATCGCGCCACCATCGCCCCCTGGGCCCGCAGCCTGTCCTGGCTCCAGCCCAAGACCGCACTGATGGCCCAGGCACCGGTGGTGTTCCAGATCCACGCGGTCATCGGCCTCCTGCTGTTCGCCCTCCTCCCCTTCACGCGCCTGGTCCACATGTTCAGCGCCCCGATCCAGTATCTCTTCCGCCCGTACATCGTCTACCGCAGCCGCGACTCCCGCGCCCTCGGCGAGGCTCCGGTACGGCGCGGGTGGGAGGGGATCGGGAGCTGACTGGCTCCAGCACGGCAACCTCCTGAGCCCGTCGCTCACTCTGGTGTTTTTACAGGGGCCCTCAGCAGCCCCGTTGAACGCCTGGTGAGCAGGACGGCGTAAGGAGTCATGGGGACATGCGGGGCTATTTTGGCATGCCCGGAAACGGGGAGGACCGGGGTTTCGGGCGGGTTATACGCGCGGGTTTGGCTGTGATTGCGGTCATGGCGTGTGTCATGGCTCTGATGTCGTGTCATCACGCGGCGGCGGTGTCCGGGGCGCAGAACGGTGAGGTGTCTCGTGGCGGCAGCAGCACTACCAGCATCGACACCAGTTCCAGTTCCAGTTCCAGCACCAGCAGCCCTGATGGCGACAACTGCCCGGCGGGCAAGCTCACGTCTGGATGGCTGCGTGCGGAGAACGCGCTCGGCGGGACGACGGCGTGGCAGGACGCGAAGCACACCGTGTCCGGGACGGTGAACGGCTACCTGAACCATGCCAGCGCGCGGTGCGGGGACACGGTCACCGCGTACCTGAGTGCGCCCGAGCGGGTGTCAGGAGCCTCATTGTCCGCCTACCGGATGGGGTACTACGGCGGCGCGGGTGGGCGGCTGGTCTGGGAGTCGCGGAATCTCGGCCTCGGGCCTCAGGTGAGCGCCACGGTGAGCGATCCGAGTCTGCTGACCGAGGCGCCGTGGGCGGCGACGCTGACCTTCCCCGTCACCGGGCGGTGGGTCCCCGGGTACTACCTGCTGGTGGTGCGGGCGCCGGGACAGACGGCGTCGTCGATTCCGCTGGTGATTCGGGCCGACGGCGATGACGCGCCGTTGGGCTACCAAGCCAGCGTGCTGACGTATCAGGCCTACAACACCTTCGGCGGGCACTCGGCGTACGGCAACCTCCCCGCCGCACCGAGCACGGAGCTGAGCTTCGACCGTCCGTATCAGGACGGCGGGTACTACTCGGCGTACCAGTACGAGCTGCCGATCGTCCGGGAGATCGAAAAGCTCGGCATCGACACCGACTACTTCACCGACGTCGACGCCGATGCCGACCCCGCACAGCTGAAGCAGCACCACGGCATCATCATCGGCGGCCACTCCGAGTACTGGACCAAGCGCATGTACGACGGCGCCCTCGCCGCACGCCAGGCCGGCGTGAACATCGCGTTCTTCGGCGCCAACTCGGTCTACACCGCGGTCCGGCTGACCAGCTCGCCGCTGGGCTCGGACCGCCGCATGGTCCTGCGCCGCACGGCGGCGGGCGACCCGGTGGCCGCCAAGGACCCGTCGCAGGCCACGGTGAACTGGGCCGACCCACCGCTGAACAGACCCGAGGCCGCTCTGGTCGGCGAGGGGTACGGCTACCTCGGCGCGACCGGATCACTCCGCGTCCTCCACGCCCAGTCCTGGATCTTCGCCGGCACCGGCGTGACACCCGGCGAGGTCCTCCGCAACACCATCGGCGGCGAGTACGACCAAGTCGACGTGAACAATCCGACGACGCCACGCGACGTAGACGTCCTGGCCGCAATGCCGCTACGCACGAAGAGCGGCGCGGCCGAGATGGCCACGACGACGTACTACGTGGCGCCATCGCAAGCCGGCGTCTTCAACGCGGGCACGACCTACTGGCCGTGCGTGCTGAACGGGGACTGCCTGCACCTAGCGCCGACCCCACCCGCAGCCCAGCAGGTGATCACACGCATGACAGACAACATCCTGACCACCTTCGCCGCCCAACCCGCAGGCCGGCAACATCCCTCGACGCCATCCTGGCCACCGACACCGGAAGGGCTGGTCTCCTCGGCGAAGCAGCCCGGGGACGTGTCGCAGCGCACCGATTGAGGTCCATCGGGTCAGGCATTGGGATGCACAAGCTCGCGCACCGCCGGCAATGTTCGAGGACAAGTTCCGCCCCAAGCCTCAGCAGCCCGAGCCGGTTCGCACGAACAGCACTCCGTGACCGTAGCCGAGCCTTGCCGGCCGCGGGCACGGCTGTTTCAGACGCACTCGACCCGGCACCGCTCTGCCAGCTCGCGAATCTTGCCGACGCCGATCCGGTCGAGTAGTTCCGCCGCGTGACCGTGTAGACCTTTGCCATCTCGCGGAGCTTGCCGGCGCCGATCCGATTGGGTGGTCCCGCAACGTGATTGTGTAGACCTTTGATATATTCTCTCGGGGCCTGTTATCTGTATCACCGAACTCAGCCGGCCCGTCCCGAAGAACGGACCGGCCGAGTCTCGCCTCCGCTAGCCGGTCACCGCCACATAGCCTGCCGCGCGCATCGTGAAGGCTCCGCGGCCTTGCGTTCGGCTTCGCAGCCGGGTCGCGTAGCCGAAGACCTCGGCCAGCGGGACCGTGGCGGTCACCACTGCCGCGGTGCTGCGGCTCGTGGTGTCCGTGACGCGGCCGCGGCGGGCCGCGAGGTCGCCGAGGACTGCGCCGACGGTGTCCTCCGGTGCTGTGACGGTCAGTTCCGCGACCGGTTCCAGCAGGGCGAGGGTGCTCGCTCGGAGGGCTGCTCGCAGGCCTTGGGCGCCGGCTGCGCGGAAGGCGAGCTCGGAGGAGTCCTTCACGTGCGTTGCGCCGTCGACCAGGGTTACGTGCAGGCCGGTCACCGGGTGGCCGGCGAGGGGTCCGGCCGCGAGGGCGTCGCGGCAGCCGGCTTCGACCGCGCGGATGTACTCGCGGGGGACGCGGCCGCCGGTGACGTGGGATTCGAAGGTGAAGCCGGTGTCGCCGAGGGTGCCGGTCAGGGGGCGGACGTCGAGGACCACGTGGGCCCATTGGCCGGAGCCGCCGTCCTGTTTGACGTGCCGGTATACGAAGCCGGACACGCCGGAGGCCACTGCCTCGCGCAGGGCTACCTGCGGACGTCCCACGCTCACTGCGATCCCCCTCTCTCGTCGGATCTTCTCCACCGCCACCTCCAGGTGCAGCTCGCCGAGCCCGGACAGCAGCGTCTGCCCGGTCTCGCCGTCGGTGCGCACCGCCAGCGACGGGTCCTCCTCGACCGCGCGCGCCAGGGCCGCGGCCAGGCGGCCGGTGTCGGCGTTGCGCTCGGCTTCGACCGCGACCGACACCACCGGTTCGGACGCCGCCGGGCCGGAGTCCTCCAGCAGGACCGGCGAGCCCGGCGCGGCCAGGGTCGCCCCGGTCACGGCGTGCTTCGGTCCGACCAGCGCGACGATGTCGCCCGCCACCGCCTGCTCGACCTCGGTGTGCCGGTCGGCCTGCACCCGCAGGATGCGCCCGACGCGCCCGGTCCGTCCGGCGCCGACGTCCAGCACCGCATCGCCCTTGCGCAGCGTGCCGGAGTAGACGCGGACGAACGTCAGCCGTCCGGTACCGGTCGACTGCACCTTGAACACCAGCGCCGCCAACGGCTGATCCGGCGAACGGTGATCAGGCTGATCAGGCTGATCAGAAGCCTGATCCACCGGCGAAGGCAGATAAGCCACCACAGCGTCCAGCAGCGGCTCGACACCCCGATCCTTGTACGCCGCACCACACAGCACCACGACGACCTCGCCGGACAGCGTCAGCTCCCGAAGAGCCGCCGCCAACGCCGTCGCAGAGAGCTGCGAAGCCTCGACGAACTCCTCCAGCGCCGCCGCACTCCGCTCAGCCACAGCCTCCTCAAGAACCCGCCGACGCCGCACGGCCTCCTCGACCAGCGCGTCAGGAACCGCGCCCTCGACCATGGAGCCGTCTGCCCATGTCAGAGCCCGCATACCGACCAGATCGACGACGCCGCTGAACTCGCCCTCACTCCCGATCGGCATCTGCACCGCCAGCGGAACCGGATGCAGCCGCTCCCGGATGGAGGCGACCGCGGCGTCCAGGTCGGCGCCGGTCCGGTCCATCTTGTTGACGAACGCGATCCGGGGCACGCCGTAGCCGTCGGCCAGCCGCCACACCGATTCGCTCTGCGGCTCCACGCCGGCGACCGCGTCGAATACCGCGACCGCGCCGTCGAGCACCCGCAGGGAGCGCTCGACCTCGGCGGAGAAGTCGACGTGCCCGGGGGTGTCGATGAGGTTCAGCCGGTGTCCGTCCCAGTCGCAGCTGACGGCGGCGGCGAAGATCGTGATGCCGCGGTCGCGCTCCTGGGAGTCGAAGTCGGTGACGGTGGTGCCCTCGTGCACCTCGCCGCGCTTGTGCACGGCGCCGGTCAGGAACAGCACGCGCTCGGTGACGGTGGTCTTGCCGGCGTCCACATGGGCCAGGATGCCCAGATTCCGGACCAGGGACAGGGAATTGCGGGTCGATTCGGCACGCATGATGGATCAATCCTTCGCACTCGCTGTACATCGGTGAATCAGAACAGCGCGATACCCGGGAACGACGCGGCACCGGAATCCGGCGCAGGCGTATCAGACCCCAGATTCCTGGGGCGGAGAGAGAAGTCCCGAGAGGTGTCTCAGCGCAGGCCGCGCAGCCGGCGCCGAGCCGGCGAAGACACCAGGATCACCTCGAAGCGGTGCCGGGACGTCACGAGCGCACTGGTGCCGCGTGCCATGATCCCTCCCCGTCTTCGAAGCCTGCGATGGTCCGCACCGGCAGATTGCGCAGAGTGCGGACGTGATGGGCGCCAGGCTAGCCGATCACCCGCGGCGGCGAAACTGGTTTCCGCCACTCGCCCCCGCCACCTGCCACCCACCGCCCACCACCCCCACCTCCGGCCGCCCGGATGACCGCACCCTGCGCCAAGTGCTTGACTGACGCCATGCGCATCGATCTCTCCGTGGACGGCCACCCGGTCGTCGTCCGTGATCTGGAGCCCGCCGACGAGCAGGCGGTGCTGGCCGTCTTCGCCGCCTCCGACGACTGGTTCGTCGCCGCCACCGGCCAGCCCTCGGCGCCCGGCGACGTGCAGAGCGCCTACTACTCGCTGCCGGAGGGCCACGAGTTCGACGACAAGGTGCTGCTGGTGATCGAGGCCGACCGGGAGATCGTCGGCTTCGTGGACGCGCTGCGCCGCTACCCGCACAGCGCCTCGGTCGGGATCGGCACATTCCTGATCCGCCCCGAGTTCCGGCGGCTCGGGATCGGGCGGACTGTGGCGCAGGCCTTGTCGGCCGCCGCCGCCGAGCAGGACTTCGTGCAGGTCAGTGCGCACGTCGTCGAGGGCTGGGCGCCGGGACGCAAGTTCCTTGCGACGCTCGGCGCGACGTTCTCCAAGCCGGCCGTGCCCGGCGGGATCGGGAACCGCAATGTGGGACCGGATGAGGGTTCGAAGAAAGTGATTCCCGCCACGTTCATGATCGGTTGACACCTCCTGCCAGGCCCGATCCGGACACTGTGCGCGATTCTCAGGTCATCCTCAGTAGTCAAAGATCACGCTGTGTGCGATACTCTTCACAAGATCTGAACATTGATTCGGACGACGCACGCCTCGGCACAACGAGGTGAAATCAGACCTCTTGCCTGGGGGGCCCATGCGGGAAGCTCTCGACTGGGCGCCGACGCGCGCCCGGTTGTTGCCACCGGACACCACCGACTTCACCGGCCGGCTCGGCGAGCTGGCCGCGCTGACCGACCCCGCTACCTTCCCGGCGCACACCGCCGCGCTGTTCGTGGTGACCGGCTCCGGCGGTACCGGCAAGACGGCGCTGGCGGTCCGCGCCGCACGGCTGGCCGGCGACTCCTTCCCCGACGCGCACCTGTACGCCGATCTCGGCGGCTACACCGGCTCCCCGACCCCGGTACCGGACGTCCTGCGCCGCTTCCTGCGCGCCCTGGGCGCCGCCGGTCCGCTGCCGGAGGACCGGGACGAGCTGGTCGGCATGTTCCGCACCGCGCTGGCCGGGCAGCGCGCGCTGGTGGTCCTGGACGACGCCGCCGACGAGGCGCAGGTGCGGCCGCTGCTGCCGACCGGCCCGGACGCGCTGGCCATCGTCACCAGCCGCAACTGGCTCGGCGGGCTGGCCGGCGCGCTGCCGCTGCGGCTCGGGCCGATGCCGGACGCCGAGGCCGCCGCGATGCTGGCCCGGGTGCTCGGCGCGCGCTGGACCGGCACGGAGGACGTGGACGGCCTGCTGGCGCTGTGCGGACACCTGCCGCTGGCGATCCGCATCGCCGCCGCGCGGCTGCTGTCCCGGCCGCAGATGACCGTGGACGACCTCTGCGACCAGCTGCGCGACGAGCGCCGCCGGCTCAAACGGCTGACCGCCGGCGACATCACCGTACACGGTGTGCTGACCTCCTCCTACGACGCCCTGGAACCCGGGGACCGCAAGGTGTTCCGGCGGCTGGCGCTGTTGCGTGGCTTCGACTTCTGCACCGAGGCGGCGGCGCAGGTCGCCGGGATCAGCCGGGAGGAGGCGCAGGAGGCGCTGGACCGGATGGCCGACCGCAGCGTGGTCCGCCCGGAGTCCGAGTCCGGCCGCTACAGCCTGCACTCGCTGGCCCGGCTGTTCGCCGCCGACCGGCTCGCCGCGGACGACGACCCCGAGACGGCGCGCGCTGCCGAAGCCGGGCATCTGCGCTGGGTCCTGTCGCGGTTGCGGGCCGCCGCGGATCTGGTGAACCCGTGCATGGTGCGGCTGCCCGCGAGCGAAACAGAACCCTGCGACGGCACCTCGGCGACGACCTCCGGCAACTCCGCGATCGGCACCGGTTCCCAGGAGATCGCCCCGGCGCACCGCGAGGCGGCGCTGGCCTGGCTGGACGCCGAGCGCCACAACCTGCTGGCGCTCGTCCGCCACCACCGGCGCTTCGGCGACCCGGCGGTGTGCTGGACCGTCCCGGACGCCCTGCGCGGCTACTACCACCAGCGGCGCCGTCTGCGGGAGTGGACGCGCATGGCGGACATCGGGATGGCCGCCGCGCAGCGTGAGCAGAACCTGCGCGCCCAAGCCGCCATGTCGCTGAATCTGGGCATGGCGGCCTTCGCCGCGAACCGGCTGGACGAGGCCGGTGACCGCTATCAGCGCGCTGTCGAACTCGGTCTGGGCTCGGGGTGGCGGGAGATCGAGGCCGCCGGCTACCGCAACCTGGCCGGCGTCGCGCTCGGGCACGGCGACACCGCCCGGTGGGAGAAGTACATGTCGCTGTGGGCGGAGCTGAACGAGCGGGTGGACCCGCGGTTCACGCCGGCGCTGTCGGCGCTGCCAGCGCTGTCAGAACTGCCGGCGACCGGCGCCGACCGGGGCGCCGAGCCGGGCGCCGACAACGCGCCGACCGCCACCGAACCGACCCCCGCCGATGCAGCCCTCACCGCCGTCGCGCTCCTCGCTGCCGACATCCCGCAGAGCGGCCAGGACCGCGCGACGGCCGAGGAGTGGTCGGTCCTCAGCCGCCGCGAGCAGACCGTGGCGCGGCTGGTCGTGCAGGGCTTGACCAACCAGCAGATCGCCAAGCGGATCCGCTGCTCCCCGGAGACGGTGAAGTTCCACCTGCGGAACATCTTCCGCAAGCTGGGCATCGGGTCGCGCGTGGAGATCGCGCGGTTCGTGCTGGCTTCCGGCGCGCCGGGCTAGAAAAGCCCGGCGCCCTCAGGCGACCAGCACCTCCAGCAGGCTCAGCTCGACCCGGATCCCGCCGAGCACGCCGGGCCGGCGGCGGAACGTGGCCAGCTCCAGCCCGAGCTCGTCGGCCATGACGCGCAGCCGTTCCTTGTTGCCCAGCGTGTTGAAGCCCAGGAACATGCGGCCGCCGGGACGGAGCAGATCAGGGCCCTGAGTCAGAAACCTGTGGTGGGTGGCGTAGCCGCGGTCGAAGAACGCCCAGCGCAGCTCCTCCAGGTACTCGAACTCCGGAGGGGCGTCGATCACGTTGGAATTCCAGTAGATCGCGTCGTAGCGCTCGCCGGTGTCCAGCGCCTCGAACAGGTCGCTGTTCAGGACCCGCACACGGTCGGCCACGCCGTGCCGCCGGGCGTTCGCCGCGGTGTTCGCCACCGCCGCCGGGGAGATGTCCACGGCGGTGACGTGCGCGCAGCCGGCGAGCGCGGCGGTCACCGCGGTGACCCCGGCGCCGGAGCCGATCTCCAGGAACGCCCCGCCGGGCGGGAACGGCAGCCAGCTGGAGAACAGCGCGGTGGAGGTGGTGTGGACCGGGGCGAACACGCCGGGCAGCAGCGTCCAGGAGCGGCCGAGCAGGTCGAACTGCCCGGAGCGGTCCTCGAAGCCGCCGTGGCAGTCGCTCAGGGTGGCGTCGGCTGTCATCTGGGCTCCACCGGGGTGCCGGGACGGCGGGGCAGCTGCTCGGGCGCCCGCACGGCGCCCTCGCAGCCTCCCGGGAACGACAGGACGAGCATCGTGCGTCTCCTTGCCGGGTGAGGGGGTCGGCCGGGCGCGTCAGGCGCTCAGCCCTCCGTCGACCACCAGGTCGTGGCCGACGACGTAGGAGGCCTCGTCGGAGACCAGCCAGCGCACGGCGGCGGCGATCTCGGCGGGCGCGGCCAGGCGGCCGATCGGGACGGTGCGGGCCACGCGCTCGTCGCGCTCGGCCGGCGTCTCCTGGTCCCAGACGGTCATGGCGGTGTCGGTCGGGCCGGGGCTCACGGCGTTGACGCGGATGCCCGAGCCGACGTACTCGCGCGCCGCGGTACGCGTCAGGATGCTCAGAGCGGCCTTGCTGGCCGCGTACGCGTTCTGATTCTCCTCGCGCGTCGGGATGCCGAGGCGGGAGACGATGTTGACCACCGCTCCCCCGCCGCTGCGGCGCATCAGGTCCAGCTCGTGCTGCAGGCACAGCCACACACCGGTGAGGTTCACGCCGAGCACGGCGTCCCATTCGGCGGGGGCGATCCGGGCGACCGGACCCCAAGAAGGGCGCCCGGCGTTGTTCACCGCGATGTCGAGGCCGCCGTGCTCGCGCTCGACGGCGACGAGCAACGCCCGCACCGCCGCCGGATCGGTGACGTCGGCGATATGGGCCTGGGCGCCGGCAGCCACGGCCGGCGCCCAGGATTGGCCGCGCACAAGCGACTCGCCGCCCCACACAGCGGTCGCCTCGTCGGCCAGCTTGACGGTCTGCTCCAGCGTCGCGGCGGTCCGGCCGGCCACGATCACCCGGGCGCCGGCGGCGGCCAGCGCCACGGCGACGGCCCGGCCGATGCCCGAGCCCGCTCCGGTGATCAGGGCCGTCCTGCCGGCCAATCCGTCCGCGCGCATCGATTCAGACCTCTTGTTCGGCGGCCGGGCCGGGCCCGGTCGGAGTACAGGCCAGGGCCCGGCGATGACGGGATATCGGGACCCTGGCGGTCAAAGGGGTGTCGGTGACCGGGGCGGTGTTCCCGGCGGCGATCGCCGGGAACACCGCCTTGCTGGTGACCAGCCCGCCGCCGCGCCCAGCGGGGAACGCCACCCCGCCGGGCGGTCCGCCTGGCCCGGTCGCCCGGGCCGGAGGGATCAGCGTCCGGAGACCCGCCACGAACTCCGGGGCGGCGAGCCGGTCTTCGCAGAGCGACTCCACACCCCGGCTGCCCGACGGCGGGACCACGATCGGCGGCTCGCCCTCCGCCAATCCGGTGACCCGCCGGACGCAGGCTGGAAACCCCACGCCGGGAGGTGACGGCCAGACCAGCAGGTCACCGTGTTCGGTGAGCTGGCCGCCGTTGGTGAGTCGACTCATGAGCATCAGCTTCGCCGGGCCGGCGATGAGCGACAACTGCCCGTTGGGGTAGGCGGCGCCGCGCGCCGGCAGCGGGTAAGGCGGCGGAGATCACCTACCCGAACGGGTGGGTGTGAGAGCACTGAGATCTTCTTTAGAGTCCTGATTCGTCACCTGTTTCCGCCGAAGAGGGAATCAGAGCTTGAGCGCGTCCGGGATCGAGCCCATCGAGCCTTATCGGCTGCCCGCCGAGGGCGAGCTGCCCGTGCAGCGCGTCGCGTGGACGCCGGAGCCGGGCCGGGCGGTGCTGTTGATCCACGACATGCGGGAGCACTTCCTGCGGTTCTTCCCGGCCGGGCGCGATCCGCTGGCGACGCTGGTGGCGAACACCGTGCGGCTGCGCGAGGCGTGCGCGGCTGCCGGAATCCCCGTCGTCTTCGCGGCGCAGCCCGGTGGCGAGGAGCTGGAGCCCGACCGGGCGATCGTGCCCGAGCTGGCGCCGCGGCCCGGCGACAAGGTCCTGACGAAGCGGCGGCACAGCGCGTTCCACCGTACGCCGCCGGCCGACGTGCTCTGGCAGACCGGGCGCGACCAGGTGATCGTCTGCGGGGTCTACGCGCACATCGGGTGTCTGACCAGCTGCGTGGAGGCGTTCAGCCGGGATGTGCAGGCGTTCCTGGTCGCGGACGCGGTCGCGGACTTCAGTCCCGAGAAGCATCGCGCGGCGCTGATGCTGGCGGCCGAGGTGTGTGCCATGACGCCGACCACCGATCAGCTGCTGCGGGCGCTGGCGGAGGCGGCGCGGTGAGCAGCGTCCCCGCGTCCCCACGCCCCCCAAGCCGCCGGGGCTGGTACACCCAGCGCGCCAGCCCCGGCTTCCGGACACCGTCGCGACCTCGATCGCGAGCGGGCGTGACTATCAGACGATCCGTGGGCGGGAACAAAAGGACCCGTCCACAGGCCGCGCGCGCCACGCTTTCGGAGTAATCGCTGGTGGTCGCCACAACCCGGGGCGGGCCCGGTTTGTCGCGGCGAACAAACCGCGGAACCGCGCGTAACGCGCGCGGGCACCCGGCGTTTGCCAAGCGTGGAGATCAGGGAAGCGGCCATCGCCGCCATGGGCCGGACCGAGGTCGAGGAGCTCATCGACCGCGCGGTGCGCCCGGACGTACCGCTGCGGGTGCTGTTCGCCGCCCTGGACCGGTACACCGAGCTGCTGCGCCCGGTGCTCGACGACGAGCCCGCGCCCGGCGCCGGGCCCGCGGCCGCGCCGCTGGTCCTGCCGGTCGCGCCGGGACCGCCTCGGCCCGCCGGGCCGCCGGGCCCGCCGGAGTGACAATCGCTTGAGAGCTCCGGCGCACCTGGCCGCCCATGATGATCACTGTCTCTTGCCCGCGCCGGGTCGCCCCTCTTAGCCTGCTCTGTATCCGCTGCTCAAACCGGCTCCAGCGGAAAACAAGAGAAGCACAGGGATCTGGTCAGAACGTGAATACGATCCGGTTTCAGGTCCTCGGCCCGCTGCGGGGCTGCCGCGGCGAGGAGGAACTGGCCACGGGCAGCCCGCAGCAGCAGGCGATGCTGGCCGCGCTGTTGCTGCTGCCGGGGCGGACCGCGAGTTCGGCGGAGCTGATCGACGCCCTGTGGGGCGACCAGCCGCCGAGCCGGGCGCGCTCGATCCTGCGCACGTATGCCTGGCGCTGGCGGCGGGTCCTGGATCCGGACGCCGCGGACGGCGCCGCCTCGGAAGTGCTGGTCTCGCTGGCCGGCGGCTACCGGCTGGCTCTGCCGCCCTTCGGCGGCGGTGGCGGCGGGGCAGGCTCCGCACGAGGGCGCGCGAACGGAAACGCCGCGCCGGCCGGTGCTTCCGCCGCCGCTGTCAACGGCGTCAAAGATCCTGGCGCCTCCCCCACCGGCGAGAAGCCCGGCGGGTCCAGCGGGTCCCGCGAGTCCGGTTGGATCGACTGGTCCAGCGGCGACAGCCTGCCGGTGGACGCCGAGCGCGCCGAGCACTGGGCCGCCGAGGCCGACAAGGCAAGCGCTGCCGGACAGCCGGAGCAGGCTCGGGAGCTGCTGCGGCGCGCCGTGGACCTGTGGACCGGGGTGCCGCTGGCGGGGGTCCCGGGACCGTTCGCCGAACGGCAGCGGCGGCGCTTCGCCGAGCTGCGGCTGAGCCTGCTGGAGCGGCGGATCGCGCTGGACGTGGAGCTGGGACGCGGCGCTTCGTGCGTGCCGGAGCTGCGGGCGCTCACCGACGAACACCCGCTGCGGGAACGGTTGTACGCGCTGCTGATGCGGGCGCTGTCCCAGTCCGGACGGCAGGCCGACGCGCTGGCGGCGTTCACCGCGGCGCGGCGGCTGCTGATCGGCGAACTCGGCGTCGAGCCGGGCGCCGAGCTGCGCGCGATGCACGCCGAGGTGCTGGCCGGCGGTCCGCCGAGCCCGCCGGCCGGAGCCGCGGCGACGGCGGCCGCGGCGTCGCGGATGCGGCGCGTCCCGGGTCAGGGCCCGCAGAATCCGGTCGTGCCGCGTCCGGCGCAGCTGCCGCCGACCGAACCGGACTTCGTCGGGCGCGGCGCGCTGGCCGAACGCCTCGGCGCCGAGCTGAGCGCGGGCGCCGCCGGCACCACGCCGACGGTGCTGGCGATCGCCGGGATGGGCGGCGTCGGCAAGAGCACGCTGGCGCTGCACGTCGCACACCGCGCGCGCCCGGCCTTCCCCGACGGCCAGCTCTACGCCGATCTGCGCGGCACCGGTGCCACGCCGGTCCCGCCGCAGGCCGTGCTGGAGGACTTCCTGCACGCCCTCGGCGTGGCGACCGAGCAGATCCCGGAGGGTACGGCCGCGCGCTCCTCGCTGTTCCGCACTCTGCTCGACGGCCGCCGGCTGCTCGTCGTGCTCGACGACGCCGCCAACGCCGCGCAGGTCAGACCCCTGCTCCCGGGCGCCGGCGGCTGCGCGGTGCTGGTCACCAGCCGGGCCCGGCTGGTCGCGCTGCCGAAGTCGGCGCAGGTGTGGCTGGACGTGTTCGACGACGAGGAAGCCCTCGGGCTGCTCGGGCGGGTCGCCGGCCCGGAGCGTCCGCACGCCGAGCCGGAGGCCGCGCGCCTGCTGGTCGACGCCTGCGGACGGCTGCCGCTGGCGGTGCGGATCGTGGCCGCCCGGCTCGCCGCGCGCCCGGCGTGGACCGTCGCCTCGCTGGCCGGACGGCTGGCGGACGAGCGCTCGCGGCTGCGGGAGCTGCGGATCGGGGAGCTGGCGGTCGCGCCGGCCTTCGAGGTCGGCTACCAGCAGCTGACCGCCGCGCAGGCACAGGCCTTCCGGCTGCTCGGCGCGGTCGAGGCGGCGGAGATCGGGCTGCCCGCCGCGGCCGCGGTACTAGAGCTCCCGGTGGCCGACGCCGAGACGGTGCTGGAGTCGCTGGTCGACGTGGCGATGCTGGAATCGCCGGCCGAGCACCGGTACCGGCATCACAGCCTGCTGCGGGACTTCGCGCACGGCGCTGTCGGGGACGCCGACCGCGCGGCGGCCGAAGGGCTGGCGGCGCGCTCGCGGCTGGCCCGGTTCCTGCTCGCCGGGGCGTGTGCGGCCTTCGAGACGGCGGTCCCCGGCGACCCGATCCGGGAGACGCTGGCGCCGCAGGGCATCGGCGACTTCGCGTTCGACTCCCCGGCCGCCGCCCGCGCCTGGGCGCGCGGCGAGGCCGCGACCGCCGCGGAGCTGACGGCTCGGATCGCCGCCGAGGCGCTGCGCGAGGGCCCGCGCGCCGCGGAGTACCGGGAGCTGATCCCGGCTTCCATCAACCTGCTGATAGCGATGAGTCCCTTCGGTCCGGGACCGTGGGGACGCCGGACCGCGGCGGCCGTGCAGGACCTGGCGCGCGCCGCGGAGCGAGCCGGGGACGTGCGCGGGCAGGGCCGGGCGTGGTTCCTGGCGGGCAACACCGCGCTGGCGGCGGGGCGGCTGGACGAGGCCTCGCAGCACGGCCGGTGGGCGCTGGAGCTGTGCACCCTGGCCGAGGACCCGGTGATCGCCCGGCAGGTGCTGAACGACCTGGGGGTGATCGCGCACGGCCGCGGCGCGTACGACGAGGCGGCGAGCCTGTTCGGCGAGGCGGTGGCGCTGGCGCGGTCCCTGGGACACCGCAGCGGCGAGGCCAGTTCGCTGCTGAACATGGCGGTCTCCCGCCTGCGCGCCGGACGCGCCGCCGAAGTCCTCGCCGACTGCGACGGAATGCTGGCCTCGGCCCACGAACGCGGCGACGCGGCTTCAGAGGCGCAGACCCGCTATGTCAGCGGCCTGGCGCTGGCCGCCCTGGAGCGGTCGGCCGAGGCGGCGGAGCGGTTCGAGACGGCAGCGATCGACTGGACCGCGCTGGGCGCCCTGGACCGTGCGGCCCGCGCCCGATTCCAGCTGGCGAAGGCACTGCACAAGCTCGGCGCGGACGAATCCGCCCGCGATCACGCCCACGCCGCGCTGGCCGAGTTCGAGTTCGACGGCCGCGTGGCGGATCAGCGAGCGGTGCGGGCGCTGCTCGACGAGCTGGACGCGCCGCCGGGCTGACGGCGACGCGCGGGGCTTTTCGGTGCCGCCTCTGACCGATGTGCGGGTGGGGCGCGGTTCGGTCGTGGATGTTTGGGTGACACTGGCGGCCGCCGGTTCACGGCGGGATCGGGACGCGACCGCGCGCCGATCCGCGTCACCGCGCACACGTCATGCGCGCCCTTTTTCCAGGCGCACTCAAAGCATTGCCGTACCGGACGCGGCGCGGGACAAGCGCCGGCCGGCCGGCATGCGGGCAGCCCTCGCACCGGCTGCCCCGGCGCGGGTTCCACCACTGCTGTCGACAGTGATGCGACACCCGCGCGGCCGCCCCGCCGAACCCCGGTGGGGCCGCGTTCAGCGGGGCGGCCGAGTCGCCGGCGCCGTCAGGACGGCGCCGGGTGGCCGCCTTCGGGGACCATGGTGTTCCAGTCCCCGACCTCGCCGTGGCTGCTGGGGAAAGCCTTGGCGGTGTGGGTTCCGTCAGGGCGGGCCATGGCGTGTTCGGCGGCGGCGGTGGTGGCCAGTGCGGAGGCGCCGAGGGCGGCGGCGAGGGCGAGCGTCGGCAAGACGGGGTGACGCCGGGTGGCCATCGGGCGGGTTTCCTTCCGGGGGGAGGAACGGTTGGGCCACTGTGCCACACCCGGCGTCTACGTCCGATCTACGGCCAGCTCGATCGTCGATCCGCGGGGGGCGAACCAGGGTGAACACCGCGTATCGCAGGACCGTGGCCAATCGTGCCCCGAACCGATCCCAAACCGTTACCGCGCCTGCGCCGGGTCCACCCGGTCGCCTTCGCGACCGGCGCCAGCGCCAGAGCATGCTGATCTGCACTGCTCCAAGCAGCGCCGTGATGACCACTTCTGCAATAGGTTGACGCTGTCGCCCGAGAAGGGGCTACGGTTCACTGCGGGGGCTGGGGTGAATCCTTCCAGGCGGACGGCCTATCCTGCTGTCCGGCTCGGGCAAACGATAACGAGATCTTGATGGGGGTCAGCGAATGCAACCGCTGGAAGCGGGGGATCCGACACGCATCGGCCCATATGCCATTCTCGGCGTGCTCGGCAGCGGCGGCATGGGCAAGGTCTACCTCGGCCGCTCCACCGGCGGCCGGACGGTGGCGGTCAAGGCGGTGCGGCCCGAACTGGCCGACGACTCGCAGTTCCGCCAGCGGTTCCGCAACGAGATCGAGGCCGCCAAGTCCGTCTCCGGTGCCTTCACCGCTGCGGTCGTGGACTCCGACACCGAAGCGTCCGTGCCCTGGTTCGCCACCGCGTTCATCGCCGGCATCTCCTTGGGGGACGCCGTCAGCCGCTTCGGGGCGCTGCCCGAGCCCGCTTTGCGCACCCTGACCGCCGGCCTGGCCGAGGCGATCACCGCGGTGCACCGCGCCGGGATCATCCACCGGGACCTCAAGCCCGCGAACGTGCTGCTGGCCCTGGACGGCCCGTACGTCATCGACTTCGGCATCACCCGCGCCACCGAGGGCACCGCGCTGACCACCGCCGGGACCGTGATGGGCTCGCCGGGCTTCATGTCGCCGGAGCAGGCCTCGGGGGTGCGCGTGGGTCCGGAGACCGACATGTTCTCCCTGGGCGCCACCCTGGTGTACGCCGCGACCGCGCGCAGCCCGTTCGGGGACGGGCCGACGCCGGCGCTGCTGTACCGCGTGGTGAGCCAGGAGCCGGACATCACCGGGGTGCCGGACTCGCTGCGCGACATGATCGCCGCCTGTCTGCACAAGGAGCCGGCGCGCCGGCCCACCACCCAGCAGATTCTGGAGTACCTGGACGCCAACGCCCCGGCGCCGACCACCGGCGGCTGGCTGCCCCCGCACTACACCGACGCGATCGTGCAGGCGAGCAGCGTCATGACCCACATGGGCATCAACTCCGGTCCGTCCGCGCACGTGGGCAACACCGGAAACGAATACAACCAGCAGTCCGGCTACCAGGGCGGCGGCGGCACTCCCCCGTACGGCAACAGCAACACCCCGGCCTACGCCCAGACCGCGCAGAGCGGCATGGTCGGCGTGGGTCCCTACGGTGGTCCCGGCCCGAACAGCGGTCCGCAGCAGCAGATGCAGTACCAGCAGCAGAACCCGAACAGCGCCGGCAAGATGAGCCGCCGCGCCCTGTTCGGGATCATCGGCGGCGGCGTGGTCGTCCTCGGCGGCGGCGGCGCGGCGATAGCCCTGTCCGGCGGTTCCAGCGACAAGCAGGCCACCACCACCGGCGGCGCGACCGGAGGCACGACCGGCGGACCCACCAGCAGCGGCCCGTCCACCTCGGCGGACACCAGCAGCGCCCCGTCCACCACCGGCGGGACCACCCCGACCAGCAACCCCTCGGTGCAGGACCCGAACACTCCCGGTTCGCAGAAGCTGGGCGGGGCGCCGCAGGGGAAACCGGCCTTCCAGCAGACCACCACCGACCAGGTCTACGGCAGCGCGCTGGCCAACAACGTGCTGGTGCTCGAAGGCAGCCAGAAACTGCACGGTCTGAACAGCCAGGGCCAGACCAAATGGCCGGACATCGAGTGCGGCAGCGGCACGATCGGCATCCTGACCGCGATGGACCCGAACGGCACCACGCTGTACACCACCGGTCTGGACAACACCGGCGGCGACCCGCTGTTCGCGATCGACGTCCCGACCGGCAAGATCCTGTGGCAGGTCCCGCAGGTCGACCGCAACTGGCAGCTGCAGGGCGCGGCCGGCGTCATCGGCAACCTGGTGATCGTCTCGGCCAACGTCAACGTGCAGGGCGACGGGCTGTACGCGGTCGACAAGACCACGCACAAGGTCGTGTGGAAGCAGAACACCAACGACATCGGCGCCATCCACGTGCCGCCGTCGGGCAAGTACATCTTCACCGCCCACGACTCGGCCACCGCCGACACCGACGCGACGATCACCTGTCTGGACGTCACCACCGGCAACAAGGTCTGGCAGGTCTCGCAGAAGAGCGCGGTCATGGGCGGCGCGGGCTCGGACCCCTTCGCCTACACCAACAACCTGCTGATGACCGGCGGCGACAAGCTCACCGCGCTGGACCCGGCCACCGGCAAGGTGGTCTGGGCGACCCAGCTCGGCAGCATCGACACCGGCGTGAGCCTGGCGAACCACCCCTTCACCGACAACAGCGGCCGGGTCTACGTCACCGCCGACGGCCTGCTGGTCGCCGCGGACGCCAGCAACGGCAAGCTTTTGTGGCAGTCCTCGCTGCCGGACTCCGACCAGTTCGAGATCGACGGCGCGTTCGCCGTCGGCGACGGCCAGCTCTACGTCACCGACTACAAGAAGGCGCTGTACGCGGTCGACGCCAAGACCGGCAAGTGCAACTGGTCCTACTCCAACGCGCTGCTCAGCGGCCAGGACGTGTCCACGCTGACGGCCGGCGGCGGCAAGGTGTACTACACCGCCGGTGAGGCCATCATAGGGTTCAACGCGAACGGGCAGTAGGCGGCCGCGTCCGCTTCGGGCGGGCTCCGGCGCCGAGCGGCGCCCGGTCCTTCGGGACCGGGCGCCGTTTGCTTCGGCTCAGCCTGAGCCTGAGCAGCCCGCGCAACAGTCCCGCACCAGAGACGCCGACGACATGCTCGCCGCGTCTCAGGACCACCGGGAGCAGGCTCATGACGCGCAGGAACTCGGTGGTCAGAGCACTGATCTTCGCGGGGTCGGGGTCCCTAGCGCCTGCGACCGCGGCGTGTGCGGTGCGCGCTGTGTGCGCCCAGCGGCACGGCGAGCGCCGCCACGGCCGCGGCGGTGCCCATCCACGCCGCTCCTGACCAGGGGGAGGCAGTGGCCTGCGATCTGCGCGATGGCAAGGGCGAGTAGCCGCCGGCGTCCGTGACGCTGAATGCCAGTGTCACCGCCTGCTGCGATCCTGGCTGCGGCGTGATGGCGCGGAGGGGTGCCCGAGTCGATGTCCACGGAGGTGTCGGGATGGGAGTCGGCACAGGGGTCGGAGTTGGGGTCGGCGTCGGCTTGGGAGAAGGCGTAGGCGTGGGCGGCGGAGCCGCGGAAGGCTTGGACCCGCCAGGCAGCATTCCGTCCGGCTTGACTTTCCCGTCGGCCTGCAATCCCCAGTCCATCAGGCGCGCCGCCTGGTCGAAGACGTCTGTGCCGCCGAGCATCAGGGTCTCGATGACGGTGTGGCCGTCGCGGGTCGCGGCGCCGACGTAGGTGTGGCCGGCCTTGGTGGTCAGGCCGCCCTTGATGCCGATCATGCCCGGGTAGCTCTTGATCATCGGGTCGTGGCCGACGAGGGTGAGCGTCGTGCCCTTCGGGCCGGGGAACGTGGTCTGCTTCAGGTCGCAGTAGGCGCGGAAGGCCGGCAGGCGCAGGCCCGCGCGGGCGAAGATCGCCAGGTCGTAGGCGCTGGTGAGCTGGCCGTCCTGGTCGTAGCCGTCGGCGTCGAGGACCGTGGTGTCGTGGGCGCCCAGGCTCCTGGCCTCCTGGCGCATCGCCGCGACCGTGGCGCTGAGACCGCCGGACAGGTGCGCGAGTTCGGCGACGGCGTCGTTGGCGGACTCCACGAACGTCGCGCGCCACAGGTCGGCGATGGAGTAGGTGACGCCCGCGGTCATGCCGACCACGCTGCCGTCGGGCTCGGCGGCGAAGTCGGCGGCCTTCGGGGTGACGGTGCGCGCCGGGTCCAGGCGCGGGATGAGGGTGTCGGCCGTCAGGACCTTAAGGGTGCTGGCCGGGTACAGCTCGCGGTGCGGGCTCTGCTCGGCGAGGATCTGGCCGGTGGCGTAGTCGGCGACGACATAGGAGGCGACGTCCACGCTCGGCGCGGAGCCGACGCTCGCCGCCCGGGATCCCGGCATCTCGACGACGCCCACCGCCAACGCCGCGACGACGGCGGCGAGCAGCACGGGCGCACGGAACCGGGGGCTCACTGCCACATGCGGGACCGTATCAGCGCCCTGGTGCGCGATCAACGGCGCCCCCTCTTGAACACATCGGCTTGAACACGTCGGCTGAACACATCGGCAGGACACGTCAGCGACGTTGACACTGTCATATGACAGTGTCATCATCAGTCCCGTGAACGGTGACTCGGCGGCATGGACCATCGACCGGCTCGCGCGGCTGGCCGCGGCGGCGTTGGCGGCCGGGGCACCGACCCAACCCAACGGCCGGATCAGGGAGGTGCCCGACGTGCGGACCATCCGCTGGTACACCTCCATCGGCCTGCTCGGCCGCCCGGCGGCGATGCGCGGCCGCACCGCGCTGTACGGCCGCTCGCACCTGGCCCAGCTGGTCGCCATCAAGCGGCTGCAGGCCGACGGACTGACCGTCGCGGCGGTGCAGGAGCGGCTGCTCGGCGCGGACGAGAGCGCGATCGAGGAGATCGCCCTGCTGCCCGCCGACCTGGAGGAGCTGATCACTCGGGTCGAGGGGACGCAGGACGCGGGCGAGCCTGAGCGCAAGCCCGAGCCGAAGGCGCAGACCCGGGCGCGGTTCTGGGTGGCGCCGGTGGCATCGACTCCTGCTGACGAGGAACCCGCAGCGAGCGCGCTCGCCGACCACGACGCGCTCGCCAGATCCGCCGCACCCGCCTCACCTGCCGAACCCATCACCGCTGCACCTATCACCGCAGCACCCATTACCACCGACGCCGTCTCCGACATCGCAGTGCCCGTCCACGGCATTCGCCTGGCGCCCGACGTCACCCTGCTCCTGCCGCCCGGCCGTGTGCCGGACGCCGCCGCCCGGGCCGCGATCGCCGAAGCGTCGCGGCCGCTGCTGGACCTGCTGGAGCGCCTCGGCCTGTCCGAGACCTGAGATCCGCACTATTACGAGGGGGAACGACCCATGACTGTTGTTCAAACCGGTGTCGTCGACGTCGTCGAGGAAGCGCCGCGCCCGGAGCCGGACGGCGGCCTCGGGGCGCTGCGGACCGAGCGCGGGAACCTGCCGCTGGAGCTGATCGAGGTGCGCTCGGCGGTGGCGGGGCTGGCCGTGCGCACCGAGCTGGCGCAGGGCTTCCGCAATCCGTACGACGTGCCGCTGGAGGCGACGTACATCTTCCCGCTGCCGGACCGCGCCGCGGTGACGCGGCTGCGCATGGAGGCCGCGGACCGCGTGATCGAGGGCGTCATCAAGGAGCGGGAGGCGGCGCGCGCCGACTACGACGCGGCGATCTCCGCGGGCCAGCGCGCCTCGATCGCCGAGGAGGAGCGCCCGGGCGTCTTCACGCTGCGGGTCGGCAACATCATGCCCGGCGAGCGCGTGGTGATCCGTACGTCGCTGTCGGGGCGCCTGCCGTATGAGGACGGACAGGCCACGTTCCGGTTCCCCTTGGTCGTCGCGCCGCGCTACATCCCCGGCGCCGACCTGCCCGGGGAGCAGGTGGGCAGCGGCACGGCGTCGGACACCGACCAGGTACCCGATGCCTCGCGCATCAGCCCACCGATCCTGCTGCCCGGGTTCCCGAACCCGGTCCGGCTGTCGATCGAAGTGGCGGTCGACCCGGTGGGGCTGCCGCTGGCCGGGCTGACGTCGAGCCTGCACGGGGTGAGCGTGGAGGAGTCGGAGGGCTCTCGATATCTGGTGCGGCTGAACCCCGGGGCGCGCGCCGACCGGGACTTCGTGCTGCGCTTGGGGTACGGCGGTTCGGGCGCGGCGACATCCTTGGCCGTCGCATGGGACAGCGAGTCCGCGAACGAGGTCGCGAAGGAATCCGCGAAAGCGACGCCCACTGACATCGGCACATTCCTGCTGACCGTCCTGCCCCCGGAACCGACCGGCGCCACCCGCCCGCGTGACGTCGCGCTGATCCTGGACCGCTCCGGCAGCATGGGCGGCTGGAAGATGACCGCCGCCCGCCGCGCCGCAGCCCGCATCGTCGACACCCTGACCGCCGAAGACCGCTTCGCCGTCCTGACCTTCGACGACCAGATGGAAACCCCCGACGGCCTCCCCACCGGCCTGTCCGAAGCAACCGACCGCCACCGCTTCCGCGCCGTCCAGCACCTGGCAACCGTCGACGCCCGCGGCGGCACCGAGATGGAACCACCCCTCCGCCGAGCCGCCACCCTCCTGTCCGACGACAACCCCGACCGCGACAGAGTCCTGATCCTCATCACCGACGGCCAAGTAGGCAACGAGGACCGCCTCCTCACCACCCTCAGCCCCAAACTGACCCACATCCGCGTCCACACAGTCGGCATCGACACCGCCGTGAACGCCGCCTTCCTCCAGCGCCTATCCACCCTCGGCGGCGGCCACTGCGAACTCGTCGAATCCGAAGACCGCCTCGACGACGCCATGGACGCCATTCACCACCGCATCGCCACCCCCCTCGTGACCGGCCTCCACCTGACCGGAGTCGGCGGCCTCGAGCTAGAGCAGAACTCGGTCACGCCGACCCGACTGCCAGACCTCTTCGCCGGAGCACCGCTGGTGGTAGCCGGGCGACTCGGCGGGAAGATGGTCGCGCTCGGCGCGACTGCGAGCGACAAGAATGCGGCGGCTGGCGAGAGCGCGGCAACTAGCGCGAGCGCGGTCGCGCTCAGCGACTCGGCGGCGACCAGCAAGAGTACGGCTGCGATCGAGGGCTCGGCGGCGACCAGCAAGAGTACGGCTGCGATCGAGGGCTCGGCGGCGGCTGGCGAGAATGCGGCTGCGGTCGGCGACTCGGTGGAGGCTGGCAAGAGTGCGGCTGTGCTCGGCGACTCGGCGGAGGCTGGCGGGAGAGCGTCCGCACTCGGCAATTCTGCGGCGAGCGACACGAATGCAGCGGCCGTCGAGGGCGCGGCGGCTGGCGAGGCTGCGGCTGTGCTCGGCGGCTCGGCAGAGGCTGGCAAGAGTGCGGATGCGGTCGATAGCTCGGCGACGGCTGGCGAGAATGCGGCTGTGCTCGGCGACTCGGCGACGGCTGGCGAGACTGTGGCTGCGGTCGGCGGCGCGGCGGCTGGCTCGGGCGAAGATGCGGCTGCGGCTGACACCATCCCCGGCATCGTCATCACCGGCACGGCGGCCGATGGGTCCGCGTGGAGTCGCCGTGTGGCTGGGGTTGGGACTGCGGATGCGGGGCTTGGGCAGTTTTGGGCTCGGGGGCGGATTCGTGATCTGGAGGATCGGTATGTCTCGACCTATGGCGGGCAGGCGGAGATCGAGCGGGCGATTGTTGCTGCCTCGGTTGAGCACAGTGTGCTGTCGCGGTTCACGGCTTTCGTGGTGGTCGACAGTCGGGTGGTGAACGCGGGCGGCGCTCACAAGCAGGTCACGCAGCCGGTCGATCTGCCTGATGGTTGGGCGGCGGACTTCGGGGGTGCTCTGCCGGTCAGTGCTTCGATGCCCGCGCCGGCCGCCGATGCCCATTACTCGAGTCTCGACTTCGGCGCGCGGGTGTCGCGCAAGTCTGTACGTGCGCGGAGCGTCGGCGCGCCGAAGCCCGGGCCGTTGGCGCCCGGCGGCGGACCGGGGTACGGCGGCGCCATGCCGGCTCCCGGTGCGCCGATGCCGTCGGTCCCGCCGTCGGTCCAGCCGTTGGCGCGGCCGTTGCTGCCGCCGCTGGCGGAGCCCGCGATCTCGGTCGACTCGGCGGACGACATGGCTGCCCTGCCCGACTTCTTGAAGGAATCCACCTCCGCCGCGGACGAACTCCGCGCCCTCGCGGCGACCTGGCTCCCCCGCCTCACGGCCGCCGCGAACGACACCGCCGAGGCCCAGGAGAAGCTGCTGACCGAATTCGCCACGGAGCTGCGCGAGCTTGCCCCGCGCCTGTCGTCCACGCGCTCCGCCGATGCCGGTGACCTCCTCAGCACCCTGACTGCCCTCGACAAGCCGTTCGACAAGCCGCTCGACAAGCGCCGCCAGAGTGCCATCGCGTTCCTGGAATCGGTGCAGCAGGCAGTGTCAGATTCGGAGCCGACGACCAAGCCGCGGCGCGCGCCGTTCTGGAAGCGGTAGGTCCGGACAAGGCGAGAAAGCGTTACCGCACAACAGAGGCCCGGCTCGGAACGCTCCGAGCCGGGCTTCAGCCCACGCGGTCCAGGACACCCGCGCCCTCACCCCAGAATCAGCCCCGCCGCATGCTCGCCGATCATCAGCGCCGCGGCGTTCGTGTTCCCGCCGACGATGCTCGGCATGATCGAGGCGTCCGCGACCCGCAGCCCTTCGACCCCCCGCACCCGCAGGGCCGGGTCCACCACCGCGCGCTCGTCGACGCCCATGCGGCACGTGCCCACCGGATGGTAGACCGTCGTCGCGCGGTTCGGCAGCTCGGCGGCGAGCGCCGCGCGGTTCGCGTACGCCGTGCCCGGCGAGCTCTCGCCCTGCACGCGCCCGGACAGTGAGCGGTGCGCCATCGCCTCGCGGACCATCTCCATCCCGTCCAGCAGCAGCTGGGTGTCCGCCGGTTCGCGCAGGTACGCCGGGTCGATGAGCGGCGCGGCGAGCGGGTCGGCCGATGCCAGGCGCAGGGTCCCGCGGCTGTGGGGGTAGATCAGCGTCGGCATCACCGTCAGCGTCCGCCGCGGGTCGGCCTTGTGCCGGATCGGCGCGTCCTGGTTCGGTCCGGGATAGGACCACGGCAGCACGTGGATCTGCAAATCCGGCACGCTGCCGGCGTTCGGGCTGCGTACGAACCCCACCGACTCGAACACCGTCCGCCCGACCCACGTCCCGCCGCGCGTCATCTCCTTCACGAAGCCGCGCGCGAAGTACGGCGCCGTCCCCTTGTTCCGCGCCTCCGGCATCAGGAAGCACATCGGGACGAACAGGTGGTCGTGCAGGTTGTCCCCGACCGGCAGGTCCTGGACCACCTCGACGCCCACCGAGCGCAGATGCTCCGCCGGTCCGATCCCGGACAGTTGCAGCAGCTGCGCCGAGCCGAACACCCCGGCGCACAGCACCACCTCGCGTGTGGCCCGCACCACCTGCCGCACACCATCCTCGCCGACGACCTCGACCCCGACCGCGCGTCCCTTCTCCAGCACCACCCGCGCGACCGTCACCCCGGTGACGACGTCGAGCTGCGCCATGCCGTGGTCGTCCAGGTAGCCGACCGAGGAGCTGTAGCGCAGCCCGTCGTGCGCGCTCTGCTGGACGATCGCGATGCCCTCCTGCGACTCGCCGTTGTAGTCGTCGAGCACCTTCACCCCGGCGGTGTCGGCGAACGCCTCCATGAAGCCCAGCGTCGCGGTCGTGACGTCCGTCTGCCGCCGCACCTTAATCGGTCCGGCGCCGCCGCGGAACTCGGTCTCGCCTTCCTCCCAGCTCTCCAGCTTCTTGAAGCTGGGCAGCACGTCCGCGTACGACCACCCGTCGCAGCCCTCTGCGGCCCAGGAGTCATAGTTCGCGGCGTTCCCACGCACGAACAGCATCCCGTTCACCGACCCGGACCCGCCGAGCACCTTGCCGCGCGTCTGCGGGATCTTGCGCTCCAGCGCGTCGCTCTGCGGCACCGAGTAGTAGCCCCAGTCCAGCCGCGCCTTCAGCTGCGGCACGCTGTGCACCGCGGCGATCAGCCCGGGTTTGCGCACCAGCGTCGTCCGGTCCGAGCCGCCGGCCTCGATCAGCACCACCCGCGCCCCGCTCCCGGCCAGCCGTGCGGCCAGCACACACCCCGCACTCCCGGCGCCGACCACGACGTAGTCGGCCTCCCCGGGCATCGCACGCTTCGAACGCTGTCCCATCGGGCGCACCCCCTCCAGCGGCGAGCGCCGCGTGATCACGGTAGGTCGCTGCACTGTAGGAGGGACGGCGTGAGGGTACAAGAGCCATCTTCGGGCGGATCTTTGCGCCCTCGAGGAGCGGCGTGCCCGTCACCACTGGGGAGTGAACGGAGGCTGCGGGAATCCTCCTGACGGACACGCCGCGCATATCACGCCCCTGCGACGCGTATGTCGGTGTAACGCACGACGGGGGCGAGGCGGTTCACGTGCACCATAGCAACCGCGCTCGCACGCCGCGCCATCCTCGCCCCACCGTGTCACTCGATCCGAGGCGAGCGCCGCCGCACGATCCGCCGCCCCGGCACCAGCACCGCGGCCGCGCCCGGAATCGCCACCGCCGCCACGATCCCCGCGCAGGTCAGCGGCGGTATCGAGAGCATCGGCAAGCCGGTGACGCCAGCGGCGAAGGCGACCAGCGTCACCCCGGCGACCGCCGCCCCGACGAGCGTCCCGACCCCGAGGATGATCACTGTCTCCAGTCGCAGCGCACGCAGCACCTGGTCGCGGGTGGCGCCGACCAGCCGCAGCAGTGTCAGCTCTCTGCGACGCGACGCCGTAGCCACCGCCAGCGTGGTCACCACCCCGACCAGGATGAAGCCGGCGATCGCCACCACCGCGATCAAGCCCATCAGACCGTCGCGGTGCGCCTGCTCGGTCAGGGTGCTGCCATAGTCGGCGGCGGTCGCGGTGCGCAGCCCGGTGAACTGCTTCATCAGAGGGCTGAGGTCACCCTGACCGTCGACGAGCACGTAGTCGTCCAGCGTGGTCGCGGCGTGCGCCGCCACCAGATCGCGCGGCAGCAGCACGTCCCCGAAGCCGAACCCGTGGTCGTACAGCGCGACCACCTTCAGCGTCACCTGCGTGCCGTCGCCCAACCACAGTTGGCGCGTGTCGCCGACCTTCGTGTCGTGCGCGACCATCGAGCTCAGCGCGATGGTGCCCGGCTCGTTCAGCCCGGCGAGCGATCCGGCCGTGACCTTCGGATCCAGCGTCGTCGCCGAGCCGCCCTCCAAGCCTTGGGCCGACAGCGATTGCAGCGACGTGTCGAGGTTCCACACCGGCATCACCACCGTGGTGCGCTTCACCGCGGTCACGTCGGTCACGCCCGGCAGCGTCTTCGCCGCGTCGTAGACGGCGTGCGGGACTCCGGGCCCTGAGGAGGTCAGCACGCGGTCGGCGTGCATGCCCTCGCGCGCCTCAGCCGAGGTGGCGTTCGCGCTCGTGGTCTGCGCGAACAGCTGCGTGCCGCCGAAGGACAGCGCCAACGCGATCGGCGTGATGACAGCGGCCATCCGCACGGCGGCGGCGCGCGCCGACGTGGCAGCCAGGTCCCCGGCGATCGGCGAAAGCCTGCGCAGCGGCGCGCCGAGCACCCGGACGCCGCCGCGCGCGATCCACGGTCCGAGCAGCGCCACGCCCCACATCAGCGAGATCACGAGCCCGGCGATCGAGGACGACGCCGCCTGCCCGCCGGCCGTGAACGCCAGCACCAGCATCCCCGCGCCCAGCACCAGGAACACCAAGCCCATGATGACCCGCCAGCGCGGCAGCCGGGTCGGCTCGACGGCGGCCTCACCGAGCGCCTGCACCGGCTTGATCTTCGACACCCGCCGGGAGGCGAGCCAGCCGGTGCCGACAGCGGCGAGCACGGTGACCAGCGCCGAGCCGAACACCGGGATAGGGCTCAGTGCCAGCGCGAAACCTGAGGGCAGCACGCCTTGGGACGTCATCACGGCCTTCAGCAACGCCCCGAGCCCGAGCGAGGCCACTCCCCCGACCAGCGCCGAGGGCACCGCGATCTTCAGCATCTCCCGCACGATGACCCGCCGCACCTGTCGGGGCGTGGCGCCGACCGCCCGCATCACCGCGAGCTCCCGGGTGCGGTCGCGGACCGAAAGCTCCAGGAGCCCGGAGACAACGAGCAATGCCACCAGCAGACCGGCGCCGCCGAGGCTGCCGGCGGCGCCCAGGTTGTCGGTGCGGCCGGCCTGGATCGCCGGGTTCTCCACGTCGCCGCGCGCCGCGCCGGTCGCGACGTCCAGTCCGGGTGCGGCGTGGCGCAGCGCGGAGGCGAAGACGTGCGCGCCGGCGGAGGGCAGCACGACCAGCGCGTCGGCACGGTCCGGATGGCCGGACAGCGTCTCAGCCTGCTGCTGCGTGAAGTACACCGTCGCCGACGGACCGGTGGAGCTGATCCCCGCCACGCGGTAGTCCTGCGGCGCGCCGTCGATCTGGAGTCGGACGTCTGCGCCGACGTGGGCGCCGAGCCGGGTCGCAGAACCCGCATCAACCACGACATCGTGCGCTGAAACCGGGGCATGCCCGGAGGACAAAGCGGTCGGGACCAGCTTCGAGGAGTCCCAGCCGTGACCGGTCAGCGTGGAGCCGGGCGAACCAGGTGAGCCAGACGCTGCGGCAGCGACCACCGGCACCGAGAAGTCCGCGACCACATTCCCGACCCCGGCCACCGCCTTCAGCGGCGCGGCCTGTGCCAGCGGCACCCGGGCCGGCTCGACGAGCGGCCGGCTCTCGGAATCCTTGTTGTCCCCGCTGCCGTGGGAGTACGTCGCGCTCTGCTCGCCGTGGACGACCGCGGCGGCCGAGGCGTAGCGCTCCAGCGTGCCGTGCGCCCGCGCGCCGGACTCGATCAGCACCCCGAAGGCGCCGAGCACCATGGCCGCCACCGCCAGCGCGGCGGCGACCCCGAAGGCGATGCCCTTCCTCACAGCGTCTCCCAGCGGTTCAGGACCGTCGCGGCGGTCGGGCGGGCCAGTTCGTCGACGATGCGCCCTTCGGACAGGAACACCACGCTGTCGGCCCACGCCGCGGCGGTCGGGTCGTGCGTGACCAGCACCACGGTCTGCCCGGTGGCGTCCGCGGCCTCGCGCAGCAGCCGAAGCACGTGCCCTGCGGTGCGCGGGTCCAGGGCGGCGGTGGGCTCGTCGGCGAAGACGATCTCCGGCCGGGTCACCAGCGCCCGCGCCACCGCGACCCGCTGCTGCTGCCCGCCGGACAGCTGCGAGGGTTTGGTGCCAAGCCGGTCGGCCATCCCGACGCGGTGCACGATCTCGGTGAGCCAGCCGGAGTCCGCGCGCCGCCCGCCGAGCGTGAGCGGCAGCGTGATGTTGCGCTGGACGTCCATCGAGGGCACCAGGTTGTAGCCCTGGAACACGAAGCCGACGCGGTCCCGGCGCAGCTCGGTGAGCGCGGTCTCCTTCAGCTTGCCCAGGTCGGTCTCGCCGAGGCGGATCGTGCCGGAGGTCGGCCGGTCCAGCCCGGAGGCGCAGTGCAGGAACGTGCTCTTGCCGGAGCCGGAGGCGCCCATGATCGCGGTGAAGCTGCCGCGCCGGAACGCCCAGCTGACGTTGTCCAGCGCGGTCACGCGGCCGTAGGTCTTGGTCACGCGCTCCAGGGTCACGGCGGCGCCGCCGTGGCCGGAGGGATCAGTGGCCGAGGTCGCGGACACGGCGTGAGGGGCGGTCATAGACGCTCCTGAGGTAGGACGGGTAGGACGGAAAGCACGTCTCCGACGCTAGTTTTGGATCTCCGCGCGCCCCAGCCGTCAAGGTCCCCTCTTGGGGGTGTAGCGCGCTCCACCATCACGGTGGGGCCAGCCGGGCGGACGCGGCGCCACCAGGCCTTTAGAGTGGGAGGCGATGAAGATCCGTGCCCGGTTCGCCCGGAGCCTGCGCTCGACCTGGTACCTGGTCGCCGGGCTGCGCACGGCGCTGCCCGCGCTGCTCGGCGTCTGCCTGCTGCCGCTGGCGCTGCTGCTGGCGTTCGGCGTGCCGGGGCTGCCGTGGGTCGCCGGGCGGATCCGGGCCCTGACCAACGTCGAGCGGCGCCGCGCGGCGAAGGTCCTGGGGCAGCCGATCCTGGAGCCGGCGACGCCGCAGGCGATCAATCCGTATCAGCAGTATTTCTCGCTGATGCGCTCCACGGCGGTGTGGCGGGACATCGGCTGGATGTTCGTGCACGGCTTCGTCGGGCTGATCGTCACCGTGTTCTCGGTGGAGATGTGGCTGACGATCCCGTGGAACCTGGCGCTGCCGTTCTGGTGGTGGACACAGCCGCCGGGCACGCTCGGCGCCATCTTGCAGATCTACACCTGGCCGCAGGCGATCGCCTACCCGGTGGGGTCGGCGGCGTTGTTCATCGTGATCCAGCTGTTCTTGCAGCCGTGGCTGGCCCGCTTCGAGGGCTGGTACGCCCAGCGCCTGCTCGGCCCGACCCGCCGGACCGAGCTCGCCGCCCGCGTGGAGTCGCTGACCGAGACCCGCGCCGAGGCCCTGGAGGCGCACGGCGCAGAGCTGCGCCGCATCGAGCGCGACCTGCACGACGGCACCCAGGCCCAGCTGGTCAGCGCCGCGCTCCGGCTGGGCCTGGCCGACCAGCGGTTCGACGCCGACCCCGGCGGTGCCAGGAAGCTGATGCTGGACGCGCGCACCGGCATCGAGGACGCGCTGGCCGAGCTGCGCGACGTGATCCGCGGCATCCATCCGCCGATCCTGAGCGACCGCGGGCTGGCCGGGGCGGTGCGCGCGCTGGCCGCCGGACGCCCGGTCCCGGTGTCGGTGGAGATCCCGGAGCCGGACCGGCGCTGCCCGGCGGCGGTGGAGGCGGCGGCGTACTTCGTGGTCGCCGAGGCGCTGACCAACGTCGCCAAGCACAGCGGCGCGGCGCACGCCTGGGTCTCGGTCCGGCATGATGGCCCGTATCTGACGGTGCGCGTCCGCGACGACGGCCGCGGCGGCGCGGACCCCGCAGGGGGCAGCGGCCTGGCCGGCATCCGCCGCCGGGTCGCGGCGCTGGACGGCGTCACCCGTATCGACAGCCGCACCGACGGGACCGGCACGACCGTGGAAGTGGAGCTGCCGTGCGGCTTGTGATCGCCGAAGACAACGTCCTGTTGCGCGAGGGTCTGCAACTGTTGCTGACCACCGTCGGCCACGAGGTGGTGGCCGTCGCCGGCAGCGGCCCGGAGGTGGTCCCGACCCTGCTGGAGCACCGCCCCGACGCCGCGATCCTGGACGTCCGCCTCCCCCCGGGCTTCCGCGACGAGGGCCTTCGCGCCGCGATCCAAGCCCGCAAACTCCTGCCCGGCCTACCGATCCTGGTCCTGTCGCAGTACGTGGAGGAAACCTACGCCGCCGAACTCCTCGCCGACGGCGCCGGCGGCATCGGCTACCTCCTCAAGGACCGCGTGGCCCGCGTCGAGGAATTCCAGGAGGCCCTGGAACGCGTCGCCGCCGGCGGCACAGCACTGGACCCCGAGGTGGTCTCCCAACTGCTGACCCGCCGCGACCCCCTGGACTCCCTCACCCCGCGCGAACGCGAAGTCCTGTCCCTGATGGCACAAGGGCTGGACAACGCCACCATCGCCGCGACCCTGGTGATCACCGAACGCTCGGTGAGCAAGCACATCGGGAACATCTTCGGCAAGCTCGGACTGCCGCCGGACCAGGCCGGGGACCGGCGGGTGCGGGCCGTGCTGACGTTTTTGGAGGCCGGGGACTGACGACCCGTCCCCCGCACGGCCCACGGCGACACGCCAAAACTTGCAAGGTTCGTTATCTTGAATTGTTCGTCTCTAGCCCGATAGGTTGAAGCCATGACCGCATCCCACCCGCCGACCGCCGCGGAGGAGTTGCGCGGCGCCGGACTCCGGGTGACCGCGGCGCGTGTGGCCCTGCTCGAGACCGTGCGCGGCGGCGACCATCTGGACGCCGACGCCATCGCCTCCGGGGTGCGCGCGCGGGTCGGCCACGTATCGCTGCAAGCCGTCTACGAGGCGCTCCACGCGCTGACCGCCGCCCGGCTGGTGCGGCGGATCGAGCCGGCCGGCAGCCCGGCGCGCTATGAGGGCCGGGTCGGCGACAACCACCACCACCTGGTCTGCCGCAGCTGCGGCACGGTCGTGGACGTGGACTGCGCGGTCGGCGCCGCGCCGTGCCTGGATCCGGTCGACGACCACGGTTTCACCATCGACGAGGCCGAGGTCGTCTATTGGGGGCTGTGCCCCGGCTGCGCCGTCCCGGCCGGACCCGAGGGCTAGCCCTCAGCAGAACCCCGAACACCATCCGCAGAGAACATCCGAACAGCGTGAACCGCCAGAACCCGGAAGGACTCCTCTCAGATGTCTGAGAACCATGGCGACATCGACGTCGACATCGATCACGGCGCCCAGGCGAGTGTCGGCTGCCCCGTCCAGCACGGAAGGGCGGCCCACCCGACCGCCGGCGGCGGCAACCGCCAGTGGTGGCCGAACCGTCTGAATCTGAAGATCCTGGCGAAGAACCCGGCGGTGGCCAACCCCAACGGCGCGGACTTCGACTACGCCGCGGCGTTCAACACGCTGGACCTGCCGGCCGTGAAGGCGGACATCGCCGCCGTGCTGTCGGACTCGCGCCCCTGGTGGCCGGCGGACTTCGGCCACTACGGCCCGTTCATGATCCGCATGGCCTGGCACAGCGCCGGCACCTACCGCGTGCACGACGGCCGCGGCGGCGGCGGGACCGGCCAGCAGCGCTTCGCCCCGCTGGACTCCTGGCCGGACAACGCCAGCCTGGACAAGGCCCGCCGCCTGCTGTGGCCGGTGAAGAAGAAGTACGGCCAGTCCCTGTCCTGGGCCGACCTGATCATCCTGACCGGCAACGTGGCGCTGGAGTCGATGGGCTTCCAGACCTTCGGCTTCGCCGGCGGCCGCCCCGACGTCTGGGAGCCGGACGACGACGTCTACTGGGGTCCGGAGCAGGTGTGGCTGGACGACCAGCGCTACACCGGCGACCGCACGCTCGAGGAGCCGCTCGCCGCAGTCCAGATGGGTCTGATCTACGTCAACCCCGAGGGCCCGAACGGCACGCCCGACCCGGTCGCCGCCGCCCGCGACATCCGCGAGACCTTCGGCCGCATGGCGATGAACGACGAGGAGACCGTCGCGCTGATCGCCGGCGGCCACACCTTCGGCAAGACCCACGGCGCCGGCCCGTCCGAGGCCGTCGGCGCGGACCCCGAGGACGCCCCGCTGGAGCAGCAGGGCCTGGGCTGGAAGAGCAGCCACGGCAGCGGCGTCGGCGCGGACGCGATCACCTCCGGCCTGGAGGGCATCTGGACCAACACCCCGACGCAGTGGGACAACAGCTTCTTCGAGATCCTGTTCGCCCACGAGTGGGAGCTCTTCCACAGCCCGGCGGGCGCCAACCAGTGGCGCCCGAAGGACAACGGCGGCGCCGGCACCGTCCCGGACGCCTTCGACCCGGCCAAGAAGCACCAGCCGACCATGCTCACCACCGACCTGTCGCTGCGCATGGACCCGATCTACGAGCCGATCTCGCGCCGCTTCAAGGACGACCCGCAGGCCTTCGCCGACGCCTTCGCCCGCGCCTGGTACAAGCTGACGCACCGCGACATGGGCCCGATCGTCCGCTACCTGGGCCCTGAGGTCCCCAGCGAGCGCCTCCTGTGGCAGGACCCGCTGCCGGCCGTCGACCACCCGCTGATCGACGCCGCCGACGCCGCCGCGCTCAAGGAGCGCATCGCGGCCACCGGCCTGACCGTCCAGCAGCTGGTCACCACCGCCTGGGCCGCCGCCGCCTCCTTCCGGGGCAGCGACAAGCGCGGCGGCGTGAACGGCGCCCGCATCCGCCTGGAGCCGCAGAACGGCTGGGAGGTCAACGAGCCGGAGAAGCTGGCGCCGGTCCTGGCCAAGCTCGAGGGCGTCGTCTCGGCCTTCAACGACGGCGCGGCCGGCGGCAAGAAGGTCTCCCTGGCCGACGTGATCGCCCTGGCCGGCGCCGCGGGCGTGGAGAAGGCCGCCAAGGACGCCGGCTTCGACGTCAGCGTGCCCTTCCACCCGGGCCGCACCGACGCCACCCAGGACCAGACCGACGTGGAGTCGGTCAACTACCTGGAGCCCCGCGCCGACGGCTTCCGCAACTACCTCGGCAAGGACGCCACCCTCCCGGCGGAGTACCTCCTGCTGGACAAGGCGAACCTGCTGAACCTGTCCGCGCCGGAGCTGACCGTCCTGGTCGGCGGCCTGCGCGTCCTCGGCGCCAACCACGGTGGCAGCACCGCGGGCGTCTTCACGGACAAGCCCGGCGTCCTGACGAACGACTTCTTCGTCAACCTCCTGGACCTGGACACCACCTGGACGCCCGCCGACACCGACTCCACCACCTTCGAGGGCCGCGACGCCTCCGGCACGGTGAAGTGGACCGGCACTCGCGCCGACCTGGTGTTCGGCTCCAACTCCGAGCTGCGGGCGCTGGCTGAGGTCTACGCCGGCGACGACGCGAAGGAGAAGTTCGCGACGGAGTTCGCCGCGGCCTTCGGCAAGGTGCTCGAGCTGGACCGGTTCGACCTGCACAGCTGAGAAGATCTGAGGCTGAGCCCTGTTCCGGACACTGCGGTGTTCGGGCAGGGCTCTTCTGTTCCGATGAACGTTAATGGGCTGAGCGGCATGAGCTGACCGGAGTGAGCTGAGCGGAGTGAGCTGAGCGGAGTGAGCCACTTGTCAGTGGCCGGGCGTAGCGTGGGTGGCATGCACTCGATCGACACCGCCCCGCAGGTCAGCCTCCAACCGTGGTCGGAGGCGGGCTTCGCCGTACTGCGCCGGCAGAACACGCCGGAGATGACCGAGCACCTCGGCGGGCCGGAGAGCCCGGAGAAGCTCGCCGACCGGCATCGGCGGTACCTCGATCCGGCGAAGAACGGGACCATGTTCCTGGTGGTGCTGCCGGACGGGCAGGTCGCGGGGTCGACCGGCTTCTGGGACCACGAGTGGGAGGGCGAGCCCGCCTACGAGACCGGCTACGCCATCCTGCCGGAGTTCCAAGGACGCGGGCTGGCGATGGCCGCGACGCTCGCGGCGGCCGAGGCGGCGCGCGCCGACGGTCGGCATCGGTGGCTGTACGCGTTCCCCTCGGTCGAGCACGGCGCGTCGAACGCGGTGTGCCGCAAGGCGGGCTTCGAGCTCAGGGGCGATTCGGAGTTCGAGTATCCGAAGGGGCACTTCATCCGGTCGAACGTGTGGCGGTTGGATCTGGCCACTGACTGACCGCAAAGCAGCCCTCTGCTACCCCTGATACCGCCGCCGCGCGACCCACCCCAGCGCGTCGCGCGCCTTCGCCGTGCTCCAACCGCGCCCCGAGTCGTCCGCGCCGACGATGTGGAACACGTCGTAACCGCCGTCATCGCGGCTCAAAGCCGCGGACACCGCAGCCGACAAGTCCGAACCAGCCAGCGCCGGAACCAAGCTTCCATCGGCACGCCGAATCTCGATCGGCTCGTCGACGACCGGCAGCGCCCAGCGCGGCCAGACATCGTCCGGCGTCGGGAAAGCCAGCCGCAGCACGGTGACCGTCATCCCGTGCGCCTCGGCGGCGATCCGCCCCACCTGCTCGGCCAGCCGCTTCGTCACGCCGTAGACGTCCGCGGCGTCCGGCGCCGTCTCCTCATCGACCTGACGCTCGATCAGCTGCCCCTCGTCGAACACCGACAGGCTCCCGATCAGCACCGCACGCCTCACGCCCGCAGCGTGCGCCGCCTCCAGCGTCGCGTACACCGAGGCGACGTTCACCTCGAAGGCGCTCGCGACATCCGGGTGCGGCCAGTGGCTCTCGGAGCGCCGCCCCATCGCGCCGTGCACGACCGCGTCCATGCCCTCCAGCGCGGCCGCCAGCGCCGCCGGATCCGTCGCGCTGCCAGCGACATGCTCGTGATCCCCCTGCGGCGGAACCAGGTCCAGAACACGGATCTCATGCTCCGTGGCCAGCCCGGGAAGCATCAATGTGCCGACGTAGCCCGAGCCTCCGATTATCAGGATGCGCATTCGCCGTACGGTAGCAGGCATAGACTCCCCCGGTGATCAGCGACGACACCCCGCGCGGCGCGACAGTGTGGCTGACCGGGCTCCCCAGCTCGGGCAAGACCACCATCGCCGCTGCCGTCGCCACACGCCTGCGCGAGCGCGGACAACGCGCCGAGATCCTGGACGGCGACGACCTGCGCCGCACCGTATCGGCAGGTCTCGGCTTCAGCCGCGCCGACCGCGACGAGAACGTGCGCCGGATCGGCGCGCTCGCCGCATCGCTGGCGCGCGACGGCGCGATCGTGCTGGTCGCGGTTATAGCGCCGTACGCCGCCGCCCGCGCGAAAGTCCGCGATCTCCATGCGGCTTCGGGCATCGCCTACCTAGAGGTCTACGTCGCGACGCCACTGGACGTCTGCGCACGCCGCGACGCGAAAGGCCTGTACCAGCGCCACGCTGGCGGCGAGTTCGTCGGCCTCACCGGCGTCGACGACCCCTACGAGGCTCCGACAACGCCCGACCTGCGCCTGGACACCCACGACGACCCGGTCGAGATCTCCGCCAAAGCCGTCGACCAGCTCCTCGGCGCCGTGTCCGAATCCCGCCAGTTCTGAGCGCCGGTCCGGCTCAGACTGGACGCATGAACGTTTACACCGACATCGAAAGCCCCATCGGCACGCTGCTGCTCGTCGGCGAGCGGACCCCGGACGGCAGCGTCCGCCTGGCGTCCGTCTCGATGGACGGCCAGCGCTCCGCGCCGAAGATCGGCGACGGCTGGGTCGCCGACGCCGAAGCGTTCGCCGAGGTCACCCGGCAGCTCCAGGAGTACTTCGCCGGAACCCGGATCGAATTCGACCTCGCCGCCACGATCACCGGCACCGACTTCCAGCGCCGCGTCTGGGACGCCCTCGACACGATCCCGCACGGCACGACCACCACCTACGGCGCACTCGCCGCCCAGCTCGGCCTCCCGCGCGACCGGGTCCAGGCGCTCGGCGCGGCGATCGGAGCGAACCCGCTGCTGATCGTGCGACCGTGCCACCGCGTCGTCGGCGCCGACGGATCGATGCGCGGCTACGCCGGCGGCGTCGAGCGCAAGCAGTGGCTGCTGGCGTCCGAGGGCGCGATCGCCCCGCTGCTGGTCTGAGAGGAATCCCCCATGCCTGCCCTGACCGACGCCGACTGGCCCACGATCGCCGCCGAGCTCGACTCCTCCGGCTGCGCCCCGACGCCGCGGCTGCTCACCCCCGAGCAGTGCGGCGGCATCGCAGCCCTCTACGACCGCCCCGAGCTGTTCCGCACCACCGTGGACATGGCACGCCACCGCTTCGGCTCCGGCCAGTACCGCTACTTCACCCACGACCTGCCCGCCCCGATCGCCGCGCTGCGCCGCGCACTGTGGCCGCACCTGCTACCGATCGCCCGCGACTGGGCCGAGCGCCTGGGACGCCCGGCGCCCTGGCCGGACGACCTGGACGAATGGCTGGAGCGGTGCCACGCCGCCGGCCAGGCACGCTCGGCACAGATCCTGCTGCGCTACGGTCCCGGCGACTGGAACGCACTGCACCGCGACGTGTTCGGCGACATGCTCTTCCCGCTCCAGGCGGTCATCGGGCTCGACGCCTACGGCACGGACTACACCGGCGGGGAGTTCCTCCTCGTCGAGCAGCGCCCGCGCGCCCAATCCCGCGGCACCGCCACGCCGCTCCCCCAAGGCCACGCGCTGATCTTCACCACGCGCGACCGCCCGGTCCGCTCCTCGCGCGGCTGGTCCATCGGACCGGTGCGGCACGGTGTCAGCACCGTGCGCTCCGGACAGCGCCGCGCGCTCGGCTTGGTGTTCCACGACGCGGCATGAGCGCTCGGACGTGGACGCTGCTGGGCTCTGACGCACTCCCCTACGAAAGCCCGACGCCCGGCACGCTCGGCGGCCACCGGCGGCTGCGCATCTACGGCCGCCTCGACTGCCCCTCAGCGCTGCGCCACATCGCCGCCGGGAACTACACACCGCACCGGGTCTTCTTCGCCGACGAGCCCACCGCGCTCGCCGCCGGCTACCGGCCGTGCGCGCGGTGCTTGCCGGAGCGGTATCGCGCTTGGGTGCGGGACCGAGAGCCGCGCTAAGCGTCCCGCCGCATATCCCTCGATGAAGGCTTCCCTCGGCGTCAGCACATCGCGTTCAGGGTCGGCGACATCCGCGACGATCGTCATCCGCAGCAGCCCGGGCTCGCCTGCCAGTCCCGCAGCACCGCCATGGCCACGCCGGACGACCGGCACCCTACTGACCGGTAGCCAGCCCTCCACCTCACGCTCCACGGACCCCCACCCCCGTTGCACTACACTCCGACCAGTCACAACCAGCTCGTCCGGCCGACACCAACGACTGCGCGGGGAAACCGGCCAGCCCACATCCGGTCGCACGACTGGTGCCTTGGAATAGAGGAAGGGCTCCGGCCGGTGTTCAGTCGTGTCGCCATCGTCAACCGTGGTGAGGCCGCGATGCGGCTCATCCACGCGGTCCGGGAGCTGAGCGCGCAAAGCGCGACGCCGATCGAGACCGTCGCCTTGCACACCGACGTGGACCGCGATGCCACCTTCGTCCGCGAGGCCGACATCGCCTTCGATCTCGGCCCGGCCGCCGCGCGTCCGTACCTGGATCTGAAGGTGCTGGAGCACGCCCTGCTGGAGTCCGGCGCGGACGCGGCGTGGGTCGGCTGGGGTTTCGTGGCCGAGGATCCGGCGTTCGCAGAGCTTTGCGACCGGATCGGCGTGACGTTCATCGGTCCCGATGCCGAGGCGATGCGCCAGCTCGGCGACAAGATCGGCGCGAAGCTGATCGCCGAGGAGGTCGGCGTCCCGGTGGCTCCGTGGAGCCGCGGCGCCGTGGAGACGCTGGAGACGGCGATCGAGGCGGCCGGGCAGATCGGCTATCCGCTGATGCTCAAGGCGACCGCCGGCGGCGGCGGACGCGGCATCCGCGTGATCACGAACGAATCCGAACTCGTCGACGCCTACGAGCGCACCAGCCAGGAAGCGGCGCGCGCCTTCGGCTCCGGCATCGTGTTCCTGGAGCGTCTGGTCACCGGCGCTCGGCACGTCGAGGTGCAGGTCATCGCCGACGGTCAGGGCACGGCGTGGGCGCTCGGCGTCCGCGACTGCTCGATTCAGCGCCGCAATCAGAAGGTGATCGAGGAGTCGGCGTCGCCGGTGCTCAGCGCTGAGCAGGCTGCTGAGCTGAAGTCATCGGCTGAGCGTCTCGCGGTGCGGGTCGGTTACCGAGGCGCGGCGACCGTCGAATTCCTCTACCACCCTGGTGACAAGCAGTTCGCGTTCCTGGAGGTCAACACCCGGCTTCAGGTCGAGCACCCGATCACCGAGCTGACGACCGGGTTCGACCTGGTCAAGGCGCAGCTGCACGTCGCGGGCGGCGGGAAGCTGGAGGGTCGTCCCCCGGCTGAGCGCGGGCACGCGATCGAAGCTCGGCTCAACGCTGAGGACCCGGACCGCGACTTCGCGCCCTCGCCGGGGCGCATCGCACGCCTCGACTTGCCTGCCGGTCCCGGTATTCGCGTCGACACTGGCGTGTCGGAGGGTGACACCATCCCCGCCGACTTCGACTCGATGATCGCCAAGGTGATCGCCTACGGCCGTGACCGCGACGAGGCCCTGGGCCGGTTGCGGCGCGCGATGGCGGAAACCTCGGTGGTGATCGAAGGCGGAACCACCAACAAGAGCTTCGTTTTGGACCTGCTGGACCAGCCCGAGGTGATCGACGCGAGTGCCGACACCGGCTGGATCGACCGGGTCCGCGCCGAAGGCCGCCTGGTCTCCCACCGCAACGCCGCAGTCGCCTTGGCCGCCGCCGCCATCGACGCCTACGAAGACGAGGAACGGGTCGAGCGTGCCCGGCTGCTGTCTACCGCATCCGGCGGACGCCCCCAAGTCCAGCACGAGTCCGGCCGACCGCTGGACCTGAAACTGCGCGGCGTCAGCTACAAAGTCCGGGTCGCGCGCGTGGGTGCGCACCGGTTCCGCGTGGGGATAGAGGCAGGCGACGGGCACGGCGCGCAGTCCCAGACCGCCGACGTCGTCCTGGACCGTTTCGACCGGCACACCGGTCAGATCGCGGTCAACGGCTCACGTTTCCGGCTCCTGACCGCCACCCACGGCTCGGTGCACCAGGTCGAGGTGGACGGCGTCACCCACCGCGTGTCCCTTGACGAGGGCGGTGTGATCCGTTCTCCTGCCCCGGCGCTGGTGATCGCCACCCCGTTGCAGGTCGGCGCCGAAGTCGAAGCCGGCGCGCCGGTGGTGGTGCTGGAAAGCATGAAGATGGAAACGGTGCTGCGCGCACCGTTCAAAGCCCGCCTGAAAGAACTCGCCGTCACCGTCGGCAGCCAGGTCGAAACCGGCGCCCCTCTGCTCCGCCTGGAGCAGATCGTCGAGGAGGACGCCGACGAAGCCGCCGCCTCCGCCTCCGCGCAGCCGACCGAGGCCGCCGAGCTGGACCTGCCCGCCGCTCCCGCCGAGGTTCCCGTCCGCGCCCGCGTGGCGCAGGGCCAGGAGGACCTTCGCAGTCTGCTGCTCGGCTTCGACGTGGACCCGCACGACGAGGACCGCATCCTCGCCGGCTACGTCGAGGCCCGCACCACCGCCGTCGAGCAGGGCTTGCGTCCGCTGTCCGGCGAGCTGAGCCTGATCGAGGTCTTCGCCGACCTCGCGGACCTCGGCCGCAACCGTCCCGCGGCTGCCGCCGAGGAGAGCAACGGCGAGAGCCAGCTGCACAGCGCGCACGAGTACTTCCACACCTACCTGCAGAGCCTGGACGTGGAGCGCGCCGGGCTGCCGGAGTCCTTCCAGGCCGCGCTGCGCAAGGTGCTGGCGCACTACGGCGTCACCGAGCTGGACCGTTCGCCGGAGCTGGAAGCGGCGGTGTTCCGCATCTTCCTGGCGCGTCAGCGTTCTGCGACGGACGCCACCGTGATCGCCGCGCTGATGCGGGCCTGGCTGCGCGAGCTGCCGCCGGACGAGCTGCTGCGCGAGCCCACCGGCCTGGCGCTGGAGCGGCTGATCGCGGCCACGCAGGTGCGCTTCCCGAACGTCGCGGACCTGGCGCGCGGCGTGGTCTACGCGTGGTTCGGCCAGCCGCTGCTGCGCCGCAACCGGGCCCGCGTCTACGCCGCCATCCGTAAGAACCTGCGATACCTGGACGAGAACCCGCGGGCCGAGGACCGCGACGAGCGCGTCGCCGAGATGGTCCGCAGCACCGAGCCGCTGGTCCGGCTGCTGGCCCAGCGCCTGGTGCACACCGAGCTGGACAACTCGGCGATGCTGGAGGTCCTGACCCGGCGCTACTACGGCAACAAGGGTCTGACCGGCGTGCGGACCACCGAGGTCGGCGGCAACCCGTTCATCGTCGCCGAGCACGACGGCTCGCAGCTGGCGTCGGCGGCCGTGCCGTTCGACCGGCTCGGGGACGCCCTGGACGGCCTGGCCGAGCTGGCCGCCTCCGCCGGCGCCCTGGACGCCGACATCTACCTGCTCTGGGAGAACCAGCCGGACACCGACGAGGCGGCGACCGCGTTGCAGCGCGTGATCAGCGCGCATCCGCTGCCGCAGCAGGTGCGCCGGGTGACCGCGACGGTCGCCGGGCGCCGCAACTCGGTGATGCACCACCACTTCACCTTCCGGCGTTCCACCACCGGGTTGACCGAGGAGCGGCTGATCCGCGGCCTGCACCCGTTCATCGCCGAGCGGATGCAGCTGGAGCGGCTGAACAAGTTCGACCTGACGCGCCTGCCGTCCTCGGACGAGGACGTGTACCTGTATCAGTGCGTGGCGCGGGAGAACCCGGCCGACGACCGGCTGGTCGCCTTCACCCAGGTACGCGACCTGACCGAGCTGCGCGAGCACGACGGCCGCCTGGTCGCGCTGCCCACCGCCGAGGACGCGATCGCGGCGTGCGTGGACTCCATCCGCCGCGCGCAGCTGCGCAAGCCCTCGAACAAGCGGTTCAGCACCAACCGGGTCGTGGTCTACCTGTGGCCGGTGTCGGACATCAAGCGCTCGGAGCTGTATCTGATCGCCCAGCGCATCCTGCCCTCCACGGTCGGCGCGGGGCTGGAGGAGATCGAGCTCATCGGGCGGCAGCGCTCGTGGAAGACCGGCGAGCTGATCAAGATCGCGGTCCGGGTCCGCTTCGACACCGCGGGCAACCCCTCGCTCAACGTCGGCGAACCCACCCTGAGCCCGATCGAGCCGCTGGACGACTACCGGCTGAAGGTCATGCGCGCCGCCAGCCGCGGGACGGTGTACCCCTACGAGCTGGTCGACTCCCTCGGCGACTTCACCGAGCACGACCTCGACGAGGCGCACACCCTGGTCCCGGTCGACCGGCCCAAGGGGCGCAACAGCGCGGCGATGGTGGCCGGCGTCATCAGCACGAAGACCCGGCGGCACCGTCAGGGGGTGACGCGGGTGCTGCTGTTGGGCGACCCCACGAAGTCTCTGGGCGCGCTGTCTGAGCCTGAGTGCCGCCGGGTGATCGCCGCGCTGGACCTTGCTGAGCAGATGAAGGTTCCTGTCGAGTGGTACGCCTTGTCCTCCGGCGCTCGCATCTCGATGCAGTCCGGTACGGAGAACATGGACTGGGTGGCTGCTGCGCTGAAGCGGATTGTGGAGTTCACGCAGGATGGCGGCGAGATCAACGTTGTCGTCAACGGCATCAACGTTGGTGCGCAGCCCTATTGGAACGCCGAAGCCACGATGCTGATGCACACGCGTGGTGTTCTGGTCATGACTCCGGACTCTGCGATGGTGTTGACCGGTAAGCAGGCGCTGGACTTCTCCGGCGGTGTCTCGGCCGAGGACAACTTCGGCATCGGCGGCTACGACCGGGTCATGGGCCCGAACGGGCAGGCCCAGTACTGGGCGCCTAGCCTGGCTGCCGCTCGCGACGTGCTCATGTCTCACTACGACCACACCTACATCGCGCCGGGCGAGACCTCGCCGCGGCGCGCTGGTACCGACGACCCGTACGACCGCGATGTGTCGAGCTTCCCGCACACGTTCGCCGGTTCGGACTTCACGACCGTCGGCGAGATCTTCAGCGCTGCCGCGAACCCCGACCGCAAGAAGGCGTTCGACATCAGGACCGTGATGCGGGCGCTGTCGGACCAGGACCACCCGGTGCTGGAGCGCTGGGCCGGGATGGCGGGCGCCGAGACGTCGGTGGTGCAGGACGTGCATCTCGGCGGGCTGCCGGTCTGCCTGGTCGGTATCGAGTCGCGAGCCGTTCCGCGCCGTGGGTTCCCGCCCACCGACGGTCCGGACACGTACACCGCCGGCACGCTGTTCCCGCAGTCGTCTAAGAAGGTCGCGCGCGCGATCAACTCCGCTTCGGGGAACCGTCCGCTGGTGGTGCTGGCGAACCTCTCCGGCTTCGACGGCTCGCCGGAATCCATGCGCAAGCTCCAGCTGGAGTACGGCGCCGAGATCGGACGCGCCATCGTCAACTTCGAGGGCCCGATCGTCTTCTGCGTGATCTCCCGCTACCACGGCGGCGCCTTCGTGGTCTTCTCCAAGGCACTGAACCCGAACATGACGGTCCTGGCCCTGGAAGGCTCCTACGCCTCAGTCCTCGGCGGCGCCCCAGCCGCAGCAGTGGTCTTCTCCGGCGACGTGAACTCCCGCACCGCCAACGACCCCCGCATCCGCGACCTGGAATCCCGCGTCACCGCCGCCTCCGGCACCGACCGAGCCGCCCTGGCCGCCGAACTCGACGAACTCCGAGCCTCCGTCCGAGCCGAAAAACTCGGCGAGGTAGCCACCGAATTCGACCGCGTCCACAGCATCCAACGAGCCGTCCAAGTAGGCTCCGTCGACGAAGTCATCAAGGCCGCCGACCTCCGCCCCAAGATCATCGCCTCCATCGAGGCACGCCTCGGTTAGCTGTACTGACCCGTGAGGTTGGGGATGCGGCTGGCTGGTGGTGAGCCCTTCAGCGCGGTGTGTCCGCGGTGGTGATTGTAGGTGTGGAGCCAGCCGGGTAGTGCGGCGCGTCGTTCGGTCTCGGACAGCGGTGCATTACGGTGGACCATGAGGGCCTTTCTGGTCGGTGTAGACGTCGCAATCCACACCCAGCCAGAAGGCCCTCACCCATATCAAGCTCAATCAGCCGTGACCCCTGTCACCAACCTCCGTGGTCAGTACAGCTAGCCCGCGATTCCACTGAAGTGATCCGGTGGCGGCAGCCTGAATTGGCTGCCGCCACCGGCGCACACTCAGCACGCCAGCCCCGCTCTGTCATCTCACAGCCTCGCCGCGCTCACAGCTTCGACAGATCGACCGCGTTCGCCATCGCCTGATACCCGGCCGCGCTCGGGTGCAGGTGGTCGCCGCTGTCGTAGGTCGCCAGCAGTGCGTTCGGGCTCGCGGGGTTGCGGATCGCTGCGTCGAAGTCCACGTAGGCGTCGAATGCGCCGCCGCTGGAGCGGATGAAGGTGTTCACCGCTTCGCGTTGGGTTTCGTAGGCGCTGGTCCAGCCGCTGTAGCCCTGGAAGGGGGTGATGGTGGCTCCTATCACCGTGATGCCTTGGGCGTGGGCTTGGGCGGCGATCTGCTTGAGGCCGGCTATGACCGCGGTGGCTGGGGTACCTGCCTTGATGTCGTTGACGCCTTCGAGGATGATCAGGGTTTTGACGTCGCTCTGGCTCAGGACGTCGCGGTCGGTGCGGCTCAGGGCGCTGATGCCGCCGTCGCCGGTGCCTTGGACGCCGGTGAAGTCGTCGGTGACGACGCGGTTGGCGCTGATGCCTTCGTCGAGGACGCCGCGGTGGGGGTACGGGCTGGCGGCCAGGCGGCGCCAGAGGTCGTTGGGCCAGCGGTTGTTGCCGTTGTAGGTCGAGCCGACGCCGTCGGTGATCGAGTCGCCGAGGGCTACGACGGTGCCGGTCGGGGTGCCGCTGGGGATCACGTCGAGGCCGGAGAGCAGGGTCCAGAAGCCGAAGGTGATGCTCGAGGGGTAGTTGCCCACGTCAGTGGTCTGATCCCCGGTGTTGTCGGCGGTCGAGTACATGTCCTGCGTGCCGAGGCTGTGGACCGACTCCAGTTGGACCGTGCCGGGGAAGTAGATGCTCACCAGCAGGTTCGCGTCGGGCGGGACGGTGAAGGGCACCGCGTCGCTGAGTGCCTGGCCGCCGCCGGGGATCGTCGTGGCCTGATTCCCGTGGAAGGTCAGGGTGGCCGGCGTGCCGGTCGCGGCCGAGGTGCTGCTCTGCACCGCGACCGTCACATGGCCGACGTCCACCGGTACGCCCACGAACGCGTTGTCCAGCCGTACCCGCACCTGCCCGCCGCCGACGCTGGAGTGCTCCACCATCCGCAGCGTGCGGTTCGTCCAGGGCCCGGGGACGAGCCCGTCGTCAGCCGCCGCGGCCCAGCTCCCGCTCCACGACCCGGCCAAGGGCCGCACGCCGAGCGCGAAGACGTGCAGCCCGTTGCCGGCCGGCGGCGACGCCAGAGTCGGCAGCGTCAAGGACGCCAGCGTCTTGCCCGCCGCCAGCGGCACGGACTCCACGTAGAGCTTCGCCGACGTCGCCGTCTGCCCGCCAGCGTTGTTCCAGTGCGGCAAGGACACCGCCATCGTGTCCGTCGCGCCGACGATCCAGTCCGGCGTGCCCATCGTGTAGTTCTGCGTGCTGCCGTCGCTGTACGTCAGCGTCCCGGAGCCCGACGCGGTGCCGTCGGTGCTCGTCGCCAAAAAACTCAGGGCACTGCCAGAGGCGGAGTACGTGATCCGTTGACCGTTCGCCACCACGTTGTCCGCGTGTCCCGCCGCCACCTGCGGCAGCGCCAGCGTCGCGGCGCCGGACACCAGCCGCGCGCCCGGCGACCAGCCGGCGGCGATCAGGTCCTGCTGGGAGAAGCTGTTCCCGTTGCCGTCCAGGTTCGCGCCGGCCAGGTTGCCGTCATCGCTGATCCCGACGTTGTCGAACGCCGCCGCCAGACCCGCCACCGGCGCGGTCGGGGCGAAGGCCGCCGCGAAGACGTGCAGCGCGGCGTTGGCGCCGCCGGTCGCGTTCGGCAGCGTCACCGTCGCCACCGCCTTGCCGGCGATCAGCGGCACCGAGGTCAGGAACAGGCTCACCTGGTGCACCTGCCGGCCGCCGGATGAGTTCCGGTACGGCGCGACCGCGGCGATCGCGACGGTCCCGTGCCACCAGTCCGGCACGGCCATCGCAAAGCTCTGCGTCGTGCCGTCGCCGTAGGTCACCGTCCCGGTTCCGGTCGTCGCGCCGTTCGTGCTGGTCGCGACCAGATCCAGCGCGCCGCCGGACCCGGCGTCGGCGAACGTCTGCCCGGTGGCGACGGTGTTGTCGGCCTGTCCCGGCGCGATCTGCGGAACGGTCACGGTCGCGCCGTCGGCGAGCGTGAACACCGCACCCGGCGCCCAGCCGTCGGCCGCCAGCGCCTCCGCCGAGAAGCTCGCCCCCGCCGCGTCCAGGTTCGCGCCCCCCGGCGCCGCATCGTCGCTGATCCCCGTGTTGTTGAAGGTGGCGGCCAGTCCGGTCGCGGCCGCGGTCGCGGTCGGGGTCGCGGTCGGGGTCGCGGCACGCGCGGTGCCGTGCATGAAGCCTGCCGAACTCAGGCAGAGGGCGAACAGGAGCACTGCGGCCCGGCGGAGCCAGACCGATTGGTGGGGAACGTTCACAATTGGGAGTGTCGAAGTACTCTGCGAACCTGTCAATGGCCTGGTAGGAAACTGGAGGGAACGTTACCTGTCAAGGGATTCAGCGTCCGTTCCCACCACTAGCCCGAGCATCGCGACGTCTCCGGTCGCGGCAAGATCCGCGGCGACCTGCCGGCGCTCCCACGGCTGGGCGTCCCGCGCCAAGGCGGCGACCCGCTCAGCCATCGCGGGACTGACCGCCATATCGCCGGCTGCCATCAACTCCGCAATCACCCCGTGCACGCCGCCCAAGAACGCCCGACCGTGCACGATCAGCTCGACCGTCCCGCACGCCCGCAAGACATTCCAGTCACGCGCCACAATGGCCGCACCGGCAACCCGAGCCACTTCCGGCAGATCTCCCAGGCAGCGGTACCCGACATCACCGCCGAGCACCAGAACCGCCCGGTGAACCGAGACCGCGGTCCGCAGCCGGACGTCTCCCAACACGATCTCGTCAAGTACGTACTCAATATCCTGCGATGTGACCCGACCGGCCAGCGCGCCGTACAGCGCCCTCGACTCCTCCCACGACGACGCCGCGATCCATTCCGCCACGTCATCGATGTCCGCGTCGGAGAGAAACGCCCACGCAGGAAGCGGAATCCCGGTCGCCGCCCGCCACGTCCGCTCCACCACCTCCGGCTCGACCCGCACACGGTTGCGAATCAGTACTCGGACCTGGGACCGCACCGATGACACAGCACAATCGCGCAGATCCGCCGCCAGCCGCACCCCGTGCTCGACCTCCCCGTGCAGCGCTTGGTACCAGGCATAAGCGAGCGTGATCAATGCTTGTGACGACTTGTCAGATAGACCGGCGATCGCGGTCTCCCACAGTGCCGGGACCTCCGCGACGCACCCCTCAGCGGCCAGCGCGTTGGCCCGATCGCCCACTCGCGCGGCCAACGCACGCATCGCCTCGCGCTCCGGAGCCGACGGATCAGCCATGGTCAACCTCGCTGCATGTCAGGACTCTGTCAGGGTCGGATCGAGTGGAAATTTCCGTATCTTTCCGCTTGTCAGTCCGCACAGTGAGATATATACAGAACACATTGAGCACGAACCAGATGGTGATCCCAGGTTCGCGCCCCACCACCTTCCCGCCACCTTCGGAGGTTTGGCATGTCCGAAAACGAAATCCTCGACCGCACCGACGCGATCCTCAGCGGTTGGCTGGGCTCGACGGAAGACAGCCCCGCGGGCCCGCTGTTCACCGGCGGCAAGTACGCCGAGGCCGACATCGTCGGCGCCGTGGTCATCCTGACCCGCGGGACGTGCAGCTCCTGCACCGCCTCGCGCGGCGGCGAGTGCTGCTGACCGCAGGTGACCTCCCGCTTCTCCGGTGAGTTCGCCGGAGCACTGGGCTGCCTGGCCGCGCCGGTCTCGGCCGGCCTGGCGGCCCGGCTCGCCGCCGTCGAAGACCTGTCCGACCCCGAGCGCGCCGCCATCGCCGAGGCTGCCGAGCGCGCCATTTTGGAGACCGTCCACCGCAAGGTCAGCAGAGTCCTGCTTCTGGAACTCAACGCCGCGCGCCTGTCCGGGCGGCTGACCGCCGAGGACTCGGCCGGACGCTGGGACGAGTTCGTGAACCTCGCTGACAGCCTCACGTTCTGGCACTCCCTGAGCAGCCGCTATCCCACGCTCCAGCAGCGTCTGGACACCGTCATGCAGCGGCGCGCCGACGCCGCCGCGACCCTGGCCGAGCGGTTCGCCGTCGATCGCAGAGCTCTGCGGACGCTCACGGCCATCGACCCCGGCGAGCTACGACACGTCACGTTCGGCGCGGGCGACAGCCATCGCGGCGGGCAGTCCGTCGCGATCCTGGAACTCGCCGAGGCGACCGTCGTCTACAAGCCCCGGCCGGTCGAGGTCGACAAAGCCCTGACTCACCTGCTCCAGACCGTGCTCCCCGACGTCCCGGTGGCGACGCGCATCCGCGTCCCAGAGGTCGTCGTGCGCGACGGCTATGGCTGGAGCGAGTTCATCCCGCACCGTTACTGCGCCTCCGACGCCGAGCTGACCACCTTCTACCGCGGCGTCGGCCACTGGCTGGCGGTGATGCGCCTGCTCGGCGGCAGCGACCTGCACACCGAGAACGTCATCGCCGCGGGTCCGGTCCCGATCGTCGTGGACTGCGAAACCCTGTTCAGCACCATCCCCGCCGGTCCGCCCTCGGGAATGGGCCAGGCCGTCGACACCGCGTCCAAGCTCGTGGACGAGACCGTGCTGCGCGTCGGCATGCTCCCCAACCGGGGTGCCGCCCTGGGCTGGCGCGGCGTGGACTCCTCCTCTGTCGGCGCGCTGCCTGACGAGCAACCCTCCGGGCAAGTCCCGGTGATCCTGGACGCCGGAACCGACCGCGCACGCCTCGGGTTCGCCCAGGCGACACCCCAGCCCGCCGCCAGTCTGCCCAGCCCGAAGCCGAACCTCGCCGACCATTGGGAGACGGTCGCCGCCGGGTTCGAGGAGGGCTCTGCCGCGCTGGCCGCAGCCGACGCCGCAGGCATCCTGGAACCGGCGATGTCAGTGTTCAGCGACTGTCAGATCCGCATGGTGCTGCGCGCCACGGACGTCTACGAAGAAGTCGCGCGCATGCTCTGGCATCCGGTCTCGCTGCACGGCGAACCCGCCGCCGTCGAACGCGCCACCGAGCTGTTCGTCCAGATGGCGCGGCAGTCCCCGGCGGCGCCGGGCGATCCGGACGTGGTCGCGGCGGAGATCGCCGACCTGCTGACCGGCGACATCCCCTACTTCGGCACCACGCCCCGCTCCGGGCGGCTCACCGGACCCGGCGGCACGCACTGGCTGCCGGAGCAGGACCTGGTCGCCGACGCGCTGACCCGCTGGCGCGGCGCGGATCTGGAGTTCGATCGCGGCATCATCCGCGCGACGCTGGTCAGCGCGTATCTGAATGCCGACTGGACGCCGAGCAAGGGACTGCGTGCGCCCACAGACGTCAGTACGCAGGACTTTGATAAGCGTCGCAGGACTCTGGCGGCAGAGTTGGTCCGCGAGGTCCGCGACACCGCGACCCGCGGCTCGGACGGCACCGCGACCTGGATCGCGCCGGTGCTCAGCCTCACCGGCTGGGTGGTCCAGCCGCTCAGTCCGGACCTGTACAGCGGGCTGCCCGGCGTCGCGCTACTGCTCGCCGCCTACGAGCGGGAATCCGACGCCGGACGCGCGGACCGCCTTGATGATCTGCCCGCACTCCTGGACGCCACGATCCAGACCATCCGCCTGGCCGGCGACCACGCGGCGAAGCTGCGCGCCGACGGCGTCGCGATGCGGCCGCGCGAGCCCGGCGGGTGGGTCGGTCTGGGCTCGGAGCTGTGGACCTGGCTCACGCTGCGCCGCCTCGGCGTGGTCGGCGACGAAGCCCTGGAACGGTCGCGCACTCTGGCAGCGCTGATCCCCGAGGCGATCGGCGACGCCGATGAGTACGAAGTCTGCGCCGGTCCGGCGGGCGCCATCGTGCCGCTGCTACAACTGAGCGCCGCGACCGGCGAGCAGCGCTGGACCGACATCGCCACGCACGTCGGCACGGTGTTGTGCGACGCCGCGATCGCCAAGGACGTCGGCATGACATGGCCGACGCTGCGCTGGCCCGGCGGCCTCGGCGGCTGTGCGCACGGCGCGTCCGGCATCGGCTGGGCCCTGGCCCGGCTCGCGCTGGCGACCGGTGACGCCCGCGCGGCCGAGACGGCACGCGCCGCGTTCGCCTTCGAAGAGTCCTGCTATGTGCCGGAGGTCGGAGGCTGGAGCGACCTGCGCGAGATCGAACCCGGGCTGACCGCCAACGCCTGGTGCCACGGCTCGGTCGGGATCGCCCTGACGCAGCTGGACCTGCTTCGTCGCGGCTGGCCGGCCGACGGCGTCGAGGACCTCCTGCGGCGCGCCGCGAACGCCGCCCTCGGGCACGGCATGGGCTGGAATCACACGCTGTGCCATGGCGAACTCGGTGTCTGGGAACTGATGGACGCCGCGCTGCGGGACGGCTTCGCGCCGCCAAGCGTGGACCGGGAAGGCTTCGAGGCGCGCATCGTCGCCAGCCTGGAGCAGAACGGCGCGATCAGCGGCATGGCGCGCGACGCCTTCTCCCCGGCGATGATGTCCGGGCTCGGCGGCGTGGCGTATCAGCTGCTGCGTATGGGTGCGGGCAGTGCGTTGCCGTCGGTGCTGGTGCTCGACGATCCGCTGTGACGACCGATCTGGGCACAAGCCCGAGCCGCAACCTCAACCTCAGCCTCGGCCTCGGCCTCGGCGAGACCTACGCGACCGGCTCTATCGACTCGACCGGTCCAACCGGTCCAACCGGTCCGACCGGCTCGCCGAGGCGGTCGCCCTTCTCAAAGCTCTGCCGTTGCAGCCGATAAGACCGCGCGTACCAACCGTCTGCGGCGACCAGCTCGGCATGCGTCCCCTGCTCGGCAACGAGCCCGTCGGCGAACACGTAGATGTAGTCCGCGCATTCGGCGACGTTCCCCAACCGATGCGTGATCATCACGATCGTCCCGCCGTACTCGCGCAGCCGACGGTAGAACGCCGCCTCCGCTGCCGCGTCCAGGCTGGAGGTCGGCTCGTCGGCGATCACCAGCGCCGCGCGCCGGAAGAAGCCACGCGCCAACGCCAGCCGCTGCCACTGCCCACCGGAGACCGAAAGCCCGCCGCTAAGGCTCCGCTCCAACAGCGTGTGGTAGCCGCGTGGCAGAGCACTGATGAACTCGTGTGCCCCGGCGTGCTGTGCCGCCTCCTCGATCCGCGTCTGTTCGAAATCAGCGGTCCACTCCCCGATACGGATGTTCTCACCAGCCGTGAACGGAAAGCGCGTGTGGTCCTGGTCGATGAAGGCGATCCGGGAGCGCAGCGTCTCCACGTCCATCGCGGCGCTGTCGTGGCCGTCCCAGCGGATCCGCCCTGAATCCGGCAAGTACAGCCGCGCCAACAGCTTCGCCATCGTGGTCTTCGCCGCGCCGTTCTCCCCCACGAAAGCCACCACCTGCCCGCGCTTCACCCGCAGCGAGACGCCCGCGACCGCCGACGTCTTCGCCCCCTGATAGGCGAACACCACATCCTCGGCGACGATCTCCTCGAACTCCGCCGGCGCCGGCTCGCTTCCCAGCGGCGGCAGATGTCCGGCGGCGTCGTTGCAGAACGAGCGATAGTCCTCCAGGTAGAGGCCTTCGGCATACAGCTCGTTGATATCCATCGCCAAGCTGAGCAACGCCTGCTGCACCCGGCTCACCGCCAGATACGCTGTCCCGCCGACCGCCAGCGGAATCGCCTGCCGCCACAACAGCAGCGCGAGCACCGCGTAGACGATGCCGGTGAAGAACCCTGCGATGGCATTGCCCGCGATCATCGACGAGGTCTCGGCCCGCACCAGCTGCAACCGCTCAGCCAGGTAGGCATCGGTGATCCGGCGGTAACGCTCGACCAGGTAGCCGGACAGCGACAGCGCACGCACCGCAGCGGCCGAGGTGGTCGTCACCGACAGCCCGATCAGCAGACTCTGCCGACGCCGCCCCTCGACCCAGCGCACGAACACCTTGTAGTCCAACCGCGCCACCCGCACAGCGGCCCACCAGCGCGGCACCACCGACAGCAACAGCAGCGGCACCAGCACCGGGTGCAGCACCGCCAGCACCCCGGCGACGCCGACGAGCGTCGCAAGGCTCTGCAACACCTGCTGCGTGATGACCAGCATGCTGCGCGCCGAGATCGACCCGCGGTCGGCACGCTGGGAGGCGTCGACCCAATCGGCCTTGTCGAACGCGACGAGTTCGGCGCGCGTACACAGCTCCTGCAGCCGGATACTGGCTTTGGCGTCCATCATCGGCCCGAGCTGCGCCGCGAACGCCTTGGCCACCGAGTCGCACAACGACCGTGACGCCGTCAGCACCAGCACCACGAACATCGACGGCAGCGCCGCGCGGATCTTGTCCGGGGTGGCGCCGGCGCCGAACAGCGGCGCCAGAACATCGGTGGTGGCGTAGAGGCTGAACGCCCCGGCGAAGGACGAGGCGGTCTGCACCACGAGCAGCGCGATGGTGCGCGGCTTGGAAGCTTCGGCCGCCAACCGCAACGAGGTCACCACGAGCATCGGCAGCCGGCGTGCCACGGTGCGATAGCCGGTCTCGGCGGTGTCGGCGTAGCCGGCGCTCCAGCCCGCCGGGTCCGGCGCCATGTCGTCGACGACGGTCACCGGCACCGCGTCCACGTCGAAAAGCCGGGTCATACGCTGCCAAAGCCGACCCCACCGCGTCATCAGATCAGTCTCGCCGACACGCCGACGATCGTCGAGGCCTGATATCCCGCGACGGCCGCTCCTGCGCGAACGCTGCGCGGAACTGATTGAAACTGACCCCTGGCAAACACTTGCGCGCGGCGCCCGCACTTCTTACGGTGACTCGGCGAGATCAGTCCTCTCTCCCTCGGAGGTGATATGTCCCGCACCGCCCCACGCCGGAGCCTGTTCGGAGCCGTCGCCGCGGCCGTCATGGTGTTCGGCGCCGTGACCGCTGCCGCGCCCGCGGTCTCGGCCAGCACCACGGCAGCTACTCCCGCGATCAACACCCACCCCTCCTACAACGGCCTGTCGCTGACCCCGCCGATGGGTTTCAACGACTGGGCCGGCTTTGAATGCAACAGCGACATGAACGAGGCGCTGTTCACCAAGACCGCCGACGAAATAGTCAAGCTGGGCCTGAACAAACTCGGCTATGACTACGTCAACATCGACGACTGCTGGATGCAGAAGACCCGCGACGCAAACGGCGACTTGCAGGTCGACGCCACCCGCTTCCCGCACGGTCTGAAATGGCTCGGCGACTACATCCACAGCAAGGGCTTGAAGTTCGGCATCTACGAGGACGCCGGCTACTACACCTGCCAGGGCGCCGCAGGCAGCTACGGGCACTTCCAGCAGGACGCGGACCTCTACGCCTCCTGGGGCGTGGACTACCTCAAGCTCGACTACTGCTACGAGCCGATGGACCAGTTCCCCGGCAAGACCGAGAGCCAGGTCGCGCAGATCGTCTACACCGAGGCCAGCCAGGCGCTGCTGAACACGCACCGCCCGATGCTGTTCTCCGAGTCCGCCCCGGCCTACGTCTGCTGCTCCGGCTCGGACTTCACCGACGAGCTCACCTGGCTCTACCAGCACGGCAACCTGTGGCGCTTCGGCTCGGACATCTACGACGCCTGGCCGAGCGTGCTGGAGAACTACAGCGAGGACAACACCCCGGGCTTGGCGCAGTGGGCCGGTCCCGGGCACTGGAACGACGCGGACATGCTGGAGATCGGCAACGGCGGGCTGACCCCCACCGAGGAGCAGACCCAGATGACGCTGTGGGCCGAGATGGCCTCGCCGATCCTGCTGTCCACCGACCTGTCGAAGCTGACCCCGGCCGAGGTGGGGATCGTTTCGAACCCCGATGTCGTGGCCGTGGACCAGGACCGGCTCGGCGCGCAGGGGACGATCGTGCAGTCCGGGACCGGCTACGACGTGCTGGCCAAGCCGCTCGCGGACGGCGATGTGTCGGTCGTGCTGTTCAACAAGGGCGACACGGCGCAGACGGTCACCACGACCGCGGCGAAGATCGGCCTGCCGAGCCGCGGCGCGCCGTTCCAGCTGACCGATTTGGTGAGCAAGGCCACGAGCGCCAGCGACGGCACCATTTCGGCGTCCCTCGCACCGCACTCGACGGTGATCTACCGCGTGCACCCCGGAGGCGACAAGCACCTGCCGATCCACACCGCCGCGACGATCAGCAGCGCACCGCTCGCCGCCGGGGTACCCACGAAGGTCAGCGTTTCCTTCGCCAATCACGGGTATTTCGACGCGCAGCAGCCCTCTGTCACGCTGAAGCTGCCGACCGGTTGGACGGCGACGCCGGCTTCGGTGTCGTTGAAGAACGTCAAGCCGGGGACGTCGGCGACGGCGACGTTCGTCGTCACCGCCAGCGCTCCACCGCCGGGCAAGGTGACGACGACGTTGACCACGTCCGTCGCCTACCGCGATCGCGGCAGACCGGCGTCCGACAGCGCGGACCTGTCCAACGTCACCAACACGCCGTTCCCGACGCTGGCCGGCGCGTTCAACAACACCGCGATCACCGATGAGACCAACACCGCGCCCGGCAACTTCGACGGGGACGGCGACAGTTACTCGGCGCAGTCGCTCGCCACAGCCGGCGCCACGCCGGGGGCGACGATCAGCGCCGGCGGCACGACGTTCACCTGGCCGTCGGCAGCGGCCGGGACGAACGACAACGTGGCGGGCAGCGGGGTGATGGTGAACCTCGCCGGGCAGGGCTCCAAGCTCGGATTCCTCGGCTCGGAGGCGGGTTTCAGCACCGACACCGTCACGGTGGCGTACACCGACGGCACGTCCAGCACGGGCAGTCTCGGCTTCCCGAACTGGTGCTGCTCGTCGCCGACCGGCTACGGCGCCACGCCGGCGATCGTCACCGATCACCGGAACACGCCGAGCGGACCGGCGAACTTCGGGACCGCTTACGACGTGTTCTACAACTCGATCGCCATTGATGCGACGAAGACGGTGAAGACCGTTACTGTTCCGAGCGACCCGGCTATTCATGTCTTCGCGATGACGGTTCAGCCCTGAAAGCGGCGCCGCCGGGCATCGATCTGCCCGGCGGCGCTGATCGCCCTCGCGCGACCGCGACGGCGTAATAACGCGCGTGTACTGCGCGGATACGTTTCCGCACTCCCACATAACGATCTATCGCAACAAGCTGTCTTCCGCTAGGGTCGCCCCATGGTGGACATCCGCGAGCTGGCACGCCTCAGCGGCGTCTCCCCCGCCACCGTCTCGCGCGCCCTCAACGACCGGGCCGAGGTGAGTCCGGAGACCCGGCGACGGATCCTGGAGATGGCCGAGCGGCTCGGGTACTCCCCGAACCAGCCGGCGCGCACGCTGGTACGGCGGCGCTCGGACATGATCGGGCTGATCTGGGATACCGGCTATACCAACCAGGATCGGCGGCATCCGTTCCTGCTGGACCTGTTCGTCGGGATCAAGCAGACGCTCGCCGAGTCCGGGTACCACCTGATGGTGCTCTCCACGGCCGGCGCCGCGAGCCCCGGCGACGTCGGTCTGTACCTGCGGGCGTCCCAGCAGCACAGCCTGGCGGGCGTCATCATGATGGGCGTCGACGCCACACATCCGGCGATCACAGCACTCGTCGACGCGGGCACACCCTGCGTCGGCATCGACCTGCCGCTGCACCGCAACCGCACGACGTACGTCACCTCCGACAACCGCGCCGGCGCCGCGACCGCCGTCCGCCATCTGCACGGCCTCGGACACACCGCGATCGCCACGATCACCGGCCCGCTGACCATGATGCCCGCGACCGAACGCCTAGCGGGCTACCGCGAGGAGATGGCCCGCCTGAACCTCGAACCGAACCCGCACCACATCGTCGACGGCGACTTCTTCCTCGCCAGCGGCTACGAAGCCGCCCGCCGCCTGACCGAACTCCCGCACCCGCCCACCGCGATCTTCGCCGCCGGCGACGAAATGGCCATCGGCGCCCTGCACGCCCTAGCCGACGCCGGCCTCCGCGTCCCCCACGACATGGCAGTAGTCGGCTTCGACGACATCGAAGCCGCAGCCCTGGTCCGCCCGACACTCACCACCGTCGCCCAGGACCGCGTCGCACTCGGCGCAGGCGCAGTCGAGGCACTCGTCGACGCACTGGACGCCGACGACGGCACGGCGCACGCGCCGCTGCAGGTGGCGACGCGGCTGGTGGTGCGGGGGTCTTGCGGGGCTGAGGGTTAGGGGGCTGGGGCTGTGGCGGCGGCTGGCTTCCAGAACTGCGGCGGCTGCGGCGGCGACTGGCTTCCATGGCTGCGGCGGCTGCAACGGCGGGTGGCTTCTATGGCTGCGGCGGCGGCTCCCGTGGCGGCGGCTGGCTCCGGTGACTGCGGCTGCTGCGGCGGCCGGTGCCGAGGCATAGCGAAGTCGACATCTGACCCGAGCACGACGTGAGCCCGACACGACGAACATGTCGTCGCGTCGGGCTCGCCGCTTCGTCGGCTCAGACCGTCTTCTGCGTGGCGCCGCCTGTCGGCCTGGTTGTCGCGAGGCCGAGGGTGGTTCGGAGTGATGTCATCTCTGGGAGGTCGTAGGCGATGTCGGCTCGGCGCCTGTCTTGGTTGAAGGTGGTCAGGTCGGTGTCTTTCGCGGCCTGGGTCCACAGCTGTGCCATGTTCTGGTGGCTGGCGGCTAGGGAGTTCACGGTGGTCTGCACGGTGTCGGGCCATGGTGCTGAGGTCAGGGCTGAGACCTCGTTCTGCGTCGCGGTCGCTATGGCGTCGGCGCGTTGGCGGAGCACCGACAGGTCCGCGTCCTGCGGTGTGTCGCTCAGGTCGCCGATGGCGTCGGCGAGGGGGGTGACCGCGGCGAGAAAGCGGCGCTGGTCGGCGGTGTAGCTCGCGGGGTCGTGGTACACCGACTGCGTCATCGTGGGCGCGGGGAACTGCAGGAAGCAGCTCACCCGGCGCTGGTCGTCGCCCCAGGCCTGGCTGTTCGGGTAGACGAACTGGATGCGGGTGTCGCTCGGCAGTGAGAACGGGTCCGGAACGTAGCTGTCGAGCAGGTGCAGGCACTTGGTGTTGCCGTCGGTGCGCAGTGCGTCCGTACCGGGGTAGGAGTCGCCGGCCGCCGTGAAGGAGCCGAACGCCTCGCTGTCGTGCGGCGTCGAACAGGGCACGACGGTGAGGTTCCGCAGGTGGCTCTTGGTGGATCCGATGACGCCCGCCGGCATGGTGAAGCAGTCCTTGGGGTGCAGGCTGAAGACCGAGACCGAGCCGGGGCTCACGACCGTGCCGTTGACGTCCCGGCGCGGCGGGTCCGGCATGTTGATCACGGCGACGGTGATGAGCACCGCGAACAGGGCGATCCACACGCCCGACAGCACGATTCCGCTGACCGCCAGGCCCTTGCCCTTCTGGCCGGTCCGCCTGACCGTCACGAGACCGGCGATGCCAAGGATCAGACCGAGGATCGGCGTGACGAAGAAGAACCCGCAGATGCCCAGGACGAGGGCGGCGATCGCCATGCCGTTGGTGCCGCGGGGCGGCTGGGGCGGGTAGCCGTAGCCATAGCCGTAGGGCTGGTAGCCGAACTGCGGGGAACCGTACTGGGGCGTGCCGTACTGATGCGTGCCGTACTGCGGGGCACCCTGCGGCGGGTAGCCGTAGGGACCGGTCGGCGCCTGACCGTAGCCGGGCCATGCCTGCGGCGGATAGGGCGGTGGAGGCGGAGGCGACATCGGTGGCGCAGGCATCGATGACACGACCGTCGGAGGCGGCGCCGGCTCGACCGCAGCGAAGGGCACGTTGTCAGTCGGCGCCAAAGGATCGCCGGCGTCCGTCTCGAACGCCGTGAAAGGCGCACCCTCAGGCACACCCTCAGACACACCGCCGTCAGCACCAGCAGGCTCCGTCGGGCGCGATGGATCGCCCTCGTCGGGACCTATCTCAGATTCCATCCCCGGTTCCTCCCCAAGCCGACCACCTGTGGGTCGGCGAAGTGAGAATACCCCCAGTTCAGTCACATGATTGCCACGTTTCGCCGGGCCCGCAGCACCGCGTCCAAATGCGCTGCCCAGGCCTTCACGACCTCCCCGCGACGCGCCGAGTCGTCCGTCAGCACGTCGGCCAGCCCGAGCCCGCGCGCCAGGTCGAGCGTCGCCTGGACGAGGCGGTGGACGGTCTCGTCCTCGTCCGTGACGCCGAGCGCCTCGATCGCCATCCGATGCGCGACTCGCCCGAACTTCTGCTCCAGCGGAACTACGCGCTCCCGCAGCGCCTCGTCGGCCGCGGCGGCGGTCCAGACCTGCAACGCCGCCTTGAACAACGTGCCGGTGAAGTGCTCGACCAGACGCGAGACCACCATCTCGGTCGTGACGACGACCCTCGGCGCGGCGAGTTCGGCACGCGCCGACTCGATGCGCTCGTCAAACATGTGCTCCAGCGCGGCGGTGATGAGATCCTCGCGCGTCGGGAAGTGGTGTTGGGCGGCGCCCCGGGAGACCCCCGCGTGCTCGGCGACCACCGCCACCGTCGTGGCGCTCCACCCCATGGCGGCCAGGCACTCCACGCACGCCTCGAGCAGGCGGCGGCGGGTCGCCCGGCTTCGGTCCTGCTGAGGTTCGCGCATCAGGGGTTGCTCGCCTGTCGTGGTGGTCCGGTGAGTGGTGGTCGGGTGAATGGTCGGCGCGTGCGCCGATCGGCGGAACGCTTATTCTGCCCAGGTAGGGGGGCGCCGCTGCAAGAACGCCGTCATCCCCTCCCGCGCCTCCTCCGAGGCGAACAGCCGCGCCGAGGTCGACGCCAACGCGTCCGCATCGGCATCGAACGCCGCCAACACCCCAGCGGTGACCAGCTTCTTCGACTCGGCCAAACCCTGCGGAGAGCCCTGACGCAGCGCCGCGACCAGCTCGGCGACCGCAGCCGGCACGTCCGGCGCCGCCAGCGTGACCAGGCCCAGCGCTTCGGCGCGCGCCGCGTCGAACTTCTCGCCGGTCAGGAAGTAGCGCGAGGCGGCTCGCGAGGTCAGCCGCGGCAGCACCGTCAGCGAGATGATCGACGGCGCGACACCCAGCCGCGCCTCCGTCAGCGCGAATGTCGCCGCCGGTCCGGCCACCGCGAGGTCGCACGCCGCGACCAGTCCCATCCCGCCGGCCCGCACGTGCCCGTCCACAGCCGCGATCACCGGCTTCGGCAGCTCGACGAGCGCCCGCAGCAGTCCCGCCAGCGCCCGCGCACGCCCGGCCACCGGGCCCTCCGGATCCACCGGCCCGGACGTCGCCTCCGACAGGTCGGCTCCGGCACAGAAGGTGTTGCCGGTATGTCCGAGCACGACCACCCGCACGCCCGGATCCGCCGCCGCCTCCTGCAAGCCCGCGTGCAGCTGCGCCACGAGCCTCGAGGACAGCGCGTTGCGATTGGCCGGCGAGTCGAGCGTCACCGTCGCGACGCCGCCCGCCGCCTCGTACCGCACCAAGGTCTCGCCCGTGCCGCTCGCGCTCGTGCCGCTCGTGCCGCTCACGCCGCTCATCCCGCTCCCACCTCCTCGACGACCGCCAGCACGGTCCCGACATCCACCTGGGTGCCGACCGACACCGGCAGCGCGCTCAGCACGCCGGCGACCGGCGCGGACACCTGGTGCTCCATCTTCATCGCCTCCAGCCACAGGATCGGCTGCCCCGCCGCGACCGCGTCGCCGACGCCCGCCGCGCCCAGCCGCACCACCGAGCCCGGCATCGGCGCCAGCAGCGATCCGGCGGCGACTGCGTCGGCGGGGTCGGTGAACGTCGGAACCAGCGTGAACGTCACCGAGCCCGCCGGCGAGTCGACGACCACCGTGTGGGGGTGGCGCCCGATCCGAAACGTCCGTCGCAGGCCTTTGATGTCCAGGACCACCTCGGCAGGAGTGGCCGAGATCAAGGCGACCCCGTCGTACCCCTCGGCGACCAGACCATCGCGCCCGAAGCGATAGCGCACCTCGTACTCGGACTCGCCGGCGCTCAGCACTCGCCGCTGCGACTGCGACGGCACGTTCCGCCACCCGCTCGGCAACCCGCCGAGCACCGTCGCCTCAGCCCGGTTCGCCGCCGCCACCGCGAGCGCCCCGGCGAGCGCCGAGACGCGCTCGGTCTCCGGCGATGCCAACGGCGCCGCCAAGACGTCGAGCCCGTAGGTAGAGAAGAACGCCGTATCGGTGTCCCCGGCTAGAAAAGCCGGGTGTCGCAGCACATTGACGAGCAGGTCGCGGTTGGTCACGACTCCGTGGATCTCCGCCTTCGCGAGCGCGGACGCCAGCAGCCGCGCCGCCTCGGCGCGCCGTGGAGCCCACGCGATCACCTTGGCCAGCATCGGGTCGTAGTACACGCCGACGACCGAGCCGGACTCGACGCCCGAATCCAGCCGCAGCAACGGCTCGTTCAGTCCGACCGGAACCTCGAACTCGTAGGCGACGCCCGGCATCCCGAACGCGTGCAGCGTTCCCGACGCCGGCTGCCAGTCCTTCGCCGGGTCCTCGGCGTAGAGCCGGACCTCGATCGCCGAGCCGCGCGCGCCGGGTTCGCCGGCGTCCGGCAACGCCTCCCCGGTGGCGATCCGCAGCTGCCAGGCGACCAGGTCCAGCCCGCAGGTCAGCTCGGTGACCGGATGCTCGACCTGCAGCCGCGTGTTCATCTCCAGGAACGCGAACGACCCGTCCGGCGCCACCAGGAACTCCACCGTCCCGGCGCCGACGTATCCGATGACCGCCGCAGCGTCCCGCGCCGCCGCGAACAGCTGCGCGCGCAGCTCCGGATGCGCCTGCACGAACGGCGAGGGCGCCTCCTCAACGACCTTCTGATGCCGCCGCTGGATCGAGCACTCCCGCTCCCCCACCGCCCACACCGTGCCGTGCGCGTCGGCCAGGATCTGCACCTCGATGTGCCGTCCGGTCTCGATGTACTGCTCGCAGAACACCGTCCCGTCGCCGAACGCCGAGGCCGCCTCAGCCTGCGCCGCCTCCCACTGCCCCGGCAGCTCCGCCAGCGTGCGCACCACGCGCATCCCGCGTCCGCCGCCGCCGGCCGAAGCCTTGATCAGCACCGGCAGGTCCGCCTCGGCGACCTCGTCCGCGCTCAGCTCCCGCAGCACCGGAACCCCGGCGGCGGCCATCATCTTCTTCGCCGCGACCTTCGATCCCATCGCGGCGATCGCCGACGGCGGCGGGCCGAGCCAGCGCAGCCCCGCGTCGACGACCGCCTGTGCGAAGTCTTCCTTCTCTGACAGGAACCCGTATCCGGGGTGAACGGCGTCCGCCCCTGACGCCAGCGCCGCCTCGATGAGCAGATCAGAGCGCAGATACGTCTCGGCGGAGGTGTTGCCGGGCAACCGGACGGCGACGTCGGCCTCCCGCGTATGCAGCGCCTCGGAGTCGGCGTCGGAGAATACTGCGACAGTCCCGTACCCGAGCCGGCGGCACGTCGCGAACACCCGCCGCGCGATCTCGCCGCGGTTCGCGACCAGGACGGAATTCAGCGGTCCCGTCGTGAAGTCAGCCATAGCAGAGTCCTTCCAGCCCTTCTAAAGACGGAACACGCCGAACTTCTCGGTGCCCCGCACCGGGGCGTTGGCGATCACGGACAGACAGAACCCGATGATGGTGCGGGTGTCACGCGGGTCGATGACGCCGTCGTCGTAGACGCGTCCGGACAGGAACAGCGGCAGCGATTCGGCTTCGATCTGCGCCTCGATGAGCTCGCGCATCTGGCCGTCGGCGGCCTCGTCGAAGGGCTGCCCCTTGGCCGCCGCCGAGCCGCGCATCACCAGCGAGATCACGCCGGCCAGCTGCGCCGGTCCCATGACCGCGGACTTCGCGCTCGGCCAGGCGAACAGGAAGCGGGGGTCGTAGGCGCGGCCGCACATGCCGTAGTGCCCGGCGCCGTAGGAGGCGCCCATCAGGACCGAGATGTGCGGGACCGTGGAGTTCGACACCGCGTTGATCATCTGCGCGCCGTGCTTGATGATCCCCTTCTGTTCGTACTCCTTGCCGACCATGTAGCCGGTGGTGTTGTGCAGGAACAGCAGCGGGGTGTCGTAGCGGTTCGCCAGCTGGATGAACTGCGCCGCCTTCTGTGCCTCCTCGCTGAACAGCACGCCGCGGGTGTTGGCCAGGATGCCGACCGGGTAGCCGTGGATCTCGGCCCAGCCGGTCGCCAGCGAGGAGCCGTACAAAGGCTTGAACTCGTCGAAGTCCGAGCCGTCGGCGACCCGGGCGATCACCTCGCGCGGATCGAAGGGCGTCTTCAGGTCCGGCGGGACGATCCCGAGCAGTTCCTCCTCGGCGAACAGCGGCGGCAGGACCGTAGCGCGCGGCGCCGGGCCTTGCTTGCGCCAATTCAGCCTGCTGACGATGCGCCGCCCGATGCGGATCGCGTCGTGCTCGTCGGCGGCGAGGTAGTCGGCCAGACCGGAGGTGCGGGCGTGCATCTCGGCGCCGCCGAGCGACTCGTCGTCGGACTCCTCGCCGGTGGCCATCTTCACCAGCGGCGGACCGCCGAGGAAGACCTTGGACTGCTCCTTGATCATGACTACGTGGTCTGACATGCCGGGGATGTAGGCGCCACCAGCCGTGGAGTTGCCGAACACGATGGCGATGGTCGGGATGCCGGCGGCTGAGGCGCGGGTGATGTCGCGGAAGGTGCGGCCGCCGGGGATGAAGACCTCCTTCTGCGTCGGCAGGTCCGCGCCGCCGGACTCGACCAGCGCGATCACCGGCAGCCGGTTCTGTTCGGCGACCTCGTGCGCGCGGAAGGACTTGCGCAGCGTCCAGGGGTTCGTCGCGCCGCCGCGCACGGTCGGGTCGTTGGCGACGATCAGGCACTCCACGCCGCAGACCACGCCGATGCCGGTGACCAGCGCCGCGCCGACCGTGGACTCACTGCCCCAGCCGGCCAGCGGACACAGCTCCAGGAACGGGGAGTCCGGGTCCAGCAGCAGCTCGATGCGCTCGCGGGCGAGCAGCTTGCCGCGGTCGTGGTGGCGCGCGAGGTACTTCTCGCCGCCGCCGGTCAGAGCTTTGGCATGCTCGGTCTCGATCTCGGCGAGCTTGGCGCGCATCGCCTCGGTGTGGGCCAGGTGGTCGGCGGAGGCGGCGTCCAGCGCCGTGCGCAGCGCGGTCACGAGCGGAAGCCCAGCACGCGCGCCGCCAGCCCGTTCATCACCTCGGTCGCGCCGCCGCCGATGCCCAGGATCCGGACGTCGCGGTAGTGCCGTTCGACCTCTGATTCGCGCATGTAGCCCAGGCCTCCGAACAGTTGCAGCGCCTGCGTCGCCACCCACTCGGCGGTCTCCACCGCCGTGTTCTTGGCGAAACAGACTTCTGCGATCAGGTCCTTCTCACCGGCGAGGGACCGGTCTATCAGGGCATGGGTATAGGTGCGCGCCACGTCGATCTTCCGGGCCATTTCGGTGAGGGTGTTCTGGACGAGCTGCCGGTCGATCAGCGGCTTGCCGAACGTCTGGCGTTTTCGCGTCCAGTCCACGGCGAGGTCCAGGCAGCGCTGGGCGTGGGAGTACGCCTGCGCGGCCAACGCGACGCGTTCGGACAAGAAGTGCTCGGCGAGCTGGAAGAACCCGCTGTTCTCGGCGCCGACGAGGTTCTCGACCGGGACGCGGGCGTCCTGGAACGCCAGTTCGGCGGTGTCAGAGCACAGCCATCCGAGCTTCTCCAGCCGGCGGCTGACGGTGAAGCCCGGTGTGTCCTTCTCGACGACCAGCAACGAGATGCCGCTGGCGCCTGAGTCTCCGGTGCGAACGGCAGCCACCACGTAGTCGGCGCGGACGCCGGAGGTGATGAAGGTCTTGGCGCCGTTCACCACGAAGTGCTCGCCGTCGCGCCGCGCCGTGGTCTGGATACGGGCCACGTCGCTGCCGCCGCCGGGTTCGGTCACGGCGAGCGCCCCGATCTTCTCCCCCGCCAGCGTCGGCTTGACCCAGCGCTCGATTTGCTCGGGATCGTTCGCGGCTACCAGGTGCGGCGTGGATATGCCGCAGGTGAACAAGGATGCGAACAAGCCGCCGGAACCGCCGGCGTCGTGCATCTCCTCGTTGACGGTGATGGCGTCGATCAGGTCGCCGCCTCCGCCGCCGACCTCGACCGGATGCGCGACGCCGAGCAGACCCAGCGCACCGGCCTTCTTGGACAGCTCGCGCGGCAGCTCACCGGCGCGCTCCCAGCCGTCCAGATTCGGCAGGACTTCCTGCTCGGTGAACCTGCGGACGGTCGCTCTCAGAGCCCTGCGTTCCTCGGTCGACCAGGCAGGACCGGACAGGCGGTTCACTGCTCGCTTCCTTTCAGCAGGGAGACCGGGAGGTCGGCGTTGCGGGCGCGCAGCCATTCGCCGAGACCCTTGGCCTGCGGGTCGAACCGGCCCTGGGAGGCGACACCGGCGCCGAGGATGCCCTCGACCACGAAGTTCACGGCCCGCAGGTTCGGGAACAGGTGGCGGGTGACGCGCAGATCGGCGGCTTCAGGAAGCAGAACCTTGAAACGCTCGACCGTGAGTTCGTGGGCGAGCCAGCGCCACGCTTCGTCGCTGCGAGCCCAGACGCCGACGTTCGCGTCTCCCCCCTTGTCGCCACTGCGCGCGCCGAAGACCAGACCGAGCGGGGCGAGGTGGGTCTCCTCGGCGGGAAGTCGTTCTGGGAGAAGGGGATCAGGCGCTGTCTGTAGCTCCAGCGTCAGGTCCGGGTGTGCGATGGTGACGCGTTCGCCGTCGGGCAGCACCGCGACGTGGGTGACCTCGGCGGCGTCGACGTAGGCGGCGGTGTAGACGCCGTAGGGCGAGGCCGCGCCGGGCGGAGCCGTCACATGGAAGCCCGGGTAGCCGGACAGCGCCAGCTCGACGGCGGCGCCGGTGAACGCGCGTCCGATGGTGTCCGGGTTCTGATCCCGCACGACGCAGCGCAGCAGGGCGCTGGCGGTCTCCTCGGTGTCGGCGTCGGGCTGGTCGGTGCGCACCAGCGTCCATTCCAGCGACTCAGGCGCGGTGGTGAGCCCGGCTAGCAGTTGTTCCTTCGCCAAGTCCGCCTTGGCTTCGATCGACAGGCCGGTGAGGACGAACTCGACCTCGTTGCGGAAGCCGCCGAGCTTGTTCAGCGCCACCTTGAGCTGCGGCGGCGGGGCTTCGCCGACGACGCCGCTGATGCGGACCCGGTCCGGGCCGTCCTGGGCCAGGGTCACGGTGTCCAGGCGCGTGGTGACGTCAGGGTTGGCATACCGGTGGCCGGTGATCTCGTACAACAACTGCGCGGTGACCGTCCCGACGCTGACGGCGCCGCCGGTCCCGGCGTGCTTGGTGATCACGGCCGAGCCGTCGGCGTGCACCTCGGCGATCGGGAAGCCGGGGCGGCGCAGGTCGGCGATCTCGGTGAAGAAGGCGTAGTTGCCGCCGGTGGCCTGCGCGCCGCACTCGATGACGTGACCCGCCGCGACGGCGCCGGCGAGGCGGTCGTGGTCGGAGCGCTGCCAGCCGAAGCGCGCGACCGCCGGGCCGACGACCAGCGACGCGTCGGTCACCCGTCCGGTGACCACGACGTCGGCGCCGGCGCGCAGGCACTCGGCGATCCCGAAGCCGCCGAGGTAGGCGTTCGCCGTCAGCGCCCCGGCGAATCCGAGCTCTGCTGCGCGCGGCAGCAGGTCGTCGCCCTCGACGTGCGCGATCGCCGCGTCCAGCCCGAGCGTCTGTGCGAGCTCGCGGAGCTTGTCGGCCAGGCCCGCCGGGTTCAGCCCGCCGGCGTTCACCACGATCTTGACGCCGCGCTCCAGCGCCAGCCCGAGGGCGTCTTCCATCTGGCGCAGGAAGGTCTTGGCGTAGCCCGACTCAGGGTGCTTCATCCGGTCGCGGCCGAGGATGAGCATGGTCAGCTCGGCGAGGTAGTCGCCGGTCAGGACGTCCAGCTCGCCGTCTTCGAGCATCTCGCGGACCGCGGAGAAGCGGTCGCCGTAGAAACCGGAGGCGTTGCCGATGCGGAGGATATCCGGATTCTGCGACAGGCTGGTCACGCTGTTGGCGGCACTCATGAAAACTGTCCCTTGCTCCGACCGGACCCGCTCGGGCCCGCGAACACCTGCGCGATGTTCAGCCACTGGTCCGCCTGGTCGCCGACGACCTGGACGGCGAGGTCGTCGCGGTGGCGACGCTGGGCGACCAGCAGGCAGAAGTCGAGCGCCGGGCCGCTCACACGTTCTGCCGCCGTCTCCGGACCCCAGGTCCACAGGCTGCCGTCGGGCGCGGTGAGTTCGATGCGGAACTCGCTGTCCGGGACCGGCAGACCACGTTGGATGTAGGCGAAATCGCGGGTACGGACGCCCAGGTGCGCGACGTTCCTCAGGCGGGCGGTCGGCTCGCGCTTCACGCCGAGGGCGTCGGCGACGTCCTGGCCGTGGGCCCAGGTCTCCATCAGGCGCGCGGTGGCCATGGTCGCGGCGCCCATCGGCGGGCCGAACCAGGGCAGCTTGCCGCCGGGCGGGACCGCGGGGAGCGCCGCGGCCAGGTCGTGGCGGTCGGCGCGCCAGGCCGCCAGCAGCTCGGCGGGACTCTGCTGCGCGCCGCGCTCAGCTTCCTGATCGACGAACGCTGTGCCGCTCTCCTGCAGGGCGGCCGTCAGCATCGCGGTGAACGCCTCGGGGTCCCGGGCGGCGAGCGCCGCGACGCGGTCGGTCCAGGCCAGGTGCGCGATCTGGTGCGCGACCGTCCAGCCCGGCGCGGGCGTCGGCGTGCGCCACGCGGCGTCCTCCAGCGGTGCCAGCAGGGCGTCCAGGGCGCCGCTCTCGGCGGCCAGGTCTTCGAGCAGATCGTCCAGCACTGCCATCGCGCCTCCCGGTGGTGTCCGCTGCGGGCGTCCCCGCCCTCGGCGAGCCTGGCAGGCCGGGAAGAAAAAATCAATCATGCACGCTTGATTTCCGCATGACCGTAGCTGGGATGGCCGAGCTGAGCCACCGCGGCCCGCGCCTACCCGCTACCAGCCGAGCTCGTGCAGACGGTCGTCGTCGATCCCGAAGTGATGCCCCACCTCGTGGATCACGGTCGTCCGCACCTCCCGCACCTCCCGCACCACATCGTCATAGCTGTGGCAGATCTTGAGAATCTCGTTCCGGTAGATGGTGATCCGGTCCGGCAGTACACCGGAGTACCACTCCCCCCGCCCGGTCAGCGGCACGCCCTCGTACAGGCCCAACAGCCCGGAATACGGCGCCTCAGCCTCGACGACAACCGCCACGTTCCGAATCTGCCGCCCCAGCGCCGGGGGAATGGAATCCAGCGCTTGGCCGACCAACTCCTCGAACTGCTCGGGCGCGATCGTGATCACAGAGCTATTGTCGCACCACTAAGACGGTCAACGCGGCCAAGGCGGGCAAGTCGGGCTTACCGGCCCACCACCTGCGGATTGCTCGGCGCGCTCTCGTGGTGCGAGCGGTCCAGGGCCGTGACGTAGTACGTGTACTGCTTTCCTGAGGTGGCGCTGGTGTCGGTCCAGCCGTTGAAGAGATCCGGTACTGCGCGGGCGGTGCCGAGCAGGTTCTTCGCATCCGTGAAGTCGCACGCGGGCTGTGGTGGGCGGCCGTCGAAGCGGTAGACCGCGTAGTACGCGGCTTCGACGCCGTGCGGGCGGCCGAGGTGGAGCCAGCGCAGTCGCGTGCCGGTGGAGGTGGGCTGGGCCTCGGTCAGTGCGGTGCGCTCTGGTGCTGGGCCGGAGTGCCGGAACATTTCGGGGACCAGTGCCGGGTATTCGTACAGGTCGTCGATCAGGCGGGTCTGGAAGCCGAGCGGGTCGGTGAGAAGCTTGGTGATGTTGAAGAAGATGTCGCCGGCGACCTCGGGATACCGGCGGTTGAGGATCAGGTGGTTCGGCATCTCGTTCGGGTCGAGCCAGGCCGGCGGGGTCGGGGTGCCGATCTTGGAGACGGTCTGGCCGATCAGCAGCTGCGTGCCGGTGCCGTCCACGGCCTTGGACCACCAGTCGACCAGGACGTCGTAGGCGGCGACCGGGAAGCCGATGTTCCAGTACAGCTGCGGCGCCACGTAGTCCAGCCAGCCCTTCTGGATCCAGCCGCGGGTGTCGGCGGACAGGGCGTCGTAGGACTGGAGTCCGTTGGTCGCCGAGCCCAGGGGGTCGGTGGCTTGGTTGCGCCAGATGCCGAAGGGGCTGATCCCCCACTTGATCCAGGGCTTCACGGCGCGCAGCTCGCGTTGCAGGGTGCTGACAAGCTTGTCGACGTTCGCCCGGCGCCAGGAGGCCTTGTCGGGGAAGTCCGCGCCGTAGGCGGCGTAGGCCGCGTCGTCCGGGAAGTCAGCCGTGCCCACGGGGTAGGGGTAGAAGTAGTCGTCGAAGTGGATGCCGTCGATGTCGTAGCGGGTCGCGACGTCGGTGATCACCTGGACGTCGAAGTCCAGGACCGCCGGGACGCCCGGGTTGTAGTACAGCTCGCCGCTGTACTCCACGCACCAGTCGGGGTGCACGCGCGCCGGGTGCGTAGGTACCAACCGGCTCGGATCCGGTTGCGTGGACACGCGGTAGGGGTTCATCCAGGCGTGTAGTTCCAGGTTCCGCTTGTGCGCCTCGGCGACGGCGAAGGCCAGCGGGTCGTAGCCCGGATCCTGTCCCTGCGTGCCGGTCAGGTACTGCGACCAGGGTTCGTAGGGCGAGGCGTAGAGGGCATCCGCGGCCGGACGGATCTGCAAATACACGGCGTTCATGCGCATCCGGACGACGGCGTCCAGCAGGCCGGTCAGCTCGGTTTGCTGTTGCTCGGCGGTCAATCCGGGAGCCGAGGGCCAGTTGATGTTCGACACGCTCGCGATCCACGCGCCCCGCAGCTGGCGCTTGGGGTGCGCGGGATCGCCGGCGCACGGAGCGGGGTACGGGTTCCCAGCCGGCGCGGCGGCTGCCGCCGGCGAACTGCCGATCAGCATCGCGCCGCCGGCCAACGCGGCCGTGAGTCCGCCCGACGTCGCCAGGAAACTCCTGCGGCTGGGAACCCTTGTCATCGCTACCTCGCCTACTCGTCTATTCGCTTGTCGCTTGTCGCTAGTTCGCTTGTTCGCCTATTTCGCGGTGACGGAAGCGGTGCTTGTGATGCCGCCGGCGGTCACGGCGACCGTCACGGTCCCCGCGCAGTGGGCCGTCAGCACGCCGCTGGACGGGTCGACGGAGGCGATGCGCGGGTCCGACGACGTCCAGTGCCGCGACACCGGATCGGCGATCGGTACCTGCAACGCCGGGGCGTCCGTCCCGGTCAGCGACGTGCCCACCGCGCTCAGCTGCTCCTTGGCGCCGAGTGTCAGCTGTGGTGCGGGCGCCGTGACCGCGATCGAGGCCAGCAGCGGTTGCACCGCGAACTGCACCGTGCCGTTCGGCAGGACGTTGAAGAGCCCGTAGTTGTAGAAGCCGCCCTGGTCTTCCGGCGCGTACGGCGGGGCGCCGAGGTCGGCGACGACGAAGTTCGGGATGCCGTCGGGCGATTCGGTGCCGTCGGGCAGCCGCACGTCCTCAGCCCAGCCTCGGGCGTGGCCGAACAGCATCATGACGTGGACGCCGGGGTGCGTCTGCTGATACCGCTGCACGAGCCGCTCGTACATCTCGGCTTCGAAGCGGTCGGAGAACTGGCTGTCGGCGCGGGGGTGCGGGTCGTACGCCGGGACGTGCGTGGTGACGATCGCGACCTTCTGCGTGTTCTGCGTCAGTTGCTGCGCCAGCCACAGGTATTGCGACTCGTCGGTATCAACCGTCTGATACGGGTCGGAGGCGGTGATGCCGATGTGGCCGCTGTCGGTGACGATGACGCGCGCCGCGCCCTGGTCGTAGGCGTAGTGCGTGGCGCCGAAGACGTTGGCGAAGTTGGCGTTTTCCGGCGTCGCGCCCTGGGTGATCTCGTGGTTGCCGACCGCGTCATGGTATGGCACGCCAAGTCCGTCTAGCAGGGTTTTGAGATTGGTCAGGTCCGGCAGCTGTCCGTCGTCGGACATGTCGCCGAGTGCCTGAACCATCGAGGGTTTCGCGGCGGTCGGCAGGTTCGCCAGCAGTCCGGGCATCGCCTTCATCGCCACGGTTCCGGTGGCGGCCGGGTTCGCCGCCGTGGTGTGCGCGTCGTCGAAGGCTGCGATGCTCGTGCCGCCGGGCTTGAACGAGCCGACGTCGGTGAAGCTCAGCCACGACGGGTTCTTCGGGATCGCCGTGTACGTCGGCGGGACCGGCGGGCGCGGGGAGTAGACCGCTTGCAGGTCGGCGAGGTGGACGTCGCCGCTCAGGTTCGGGCCGGGCTTGATGACGACCAGGCCGAGGTAGTTGATGCGCAGCGGGTACTGCAGGCCCGGCGGGAGTTGGGCGACCACGTACTGCCAGCCGTCGAAGGTGACGCCGGTCGGGTAGAAGCTGGTCGGCTGGCTGGTGGACTGCCAGATGCCCACGTTGAGGGTGACGATGCCCGGCGCGAGTCCGGCTCCCGGGCGCGAGGCGAGGTCGGGGTTGCCCTTGACCCACACGCCGAGGCCGATCGGCGCCTGGGTGCCGTTCAGGAGCGGGACCTGTTCGCTGTTCGGGTCGTTGAGATACACGCTCAGGTCGAGGGTTTTGCTGACGTAGGGGTAGTCGTAGTGGATGTCGAAGGACCCTGCGTCACCGAGCTGGGCCTTGGTCGCCGGGTCGAAGGACATCGAGCCGTCGGAGGTGCTGTGCGTGCCAGGGCTGGGGACCTTGCGCGGGTAGACGTTCATGTAGGCGTCGGTGATCGACCACTTCGAGGCGTCGGTGAGGGGGTCCACGTTCGTGGTCGAGCGGCCGACGGCGATGCTGACGGTGGCGGTGCGTCCGCCGGCGCTCGCGGTGACGGTGACCATGCCGGAGCCGGTGGGCGCCGCGGTGAAGGTGCCGTCGGGGGCGATCGTGCCGAGCGCGGGTGGGTCGACACTCCACTTCACGGCTTCGGCGAGGAGGTCGACAGGGCTGCCGTCGGGCGCCGTGGCGGCGGCCGTGATCAGCTGTGTCGCGCCGCTGTCGAGATCGACCTGGTTCGGGGTGACAGTCAGGGTTTTGAGACTGTCGACGACGGTCAGCGGGATGGTCGATTGCGCGTGCCCGGCGGTCACGTGCAGGACGCCGTGACCGGGGCGGGTGAACGTCAGGGTGCTGCCATTCACGGTCGCGATCTTGCCCGGCGAGACCTTGAGGCTGGCGGCGTCGCGTGCCGGATTGTCGGCGGCGTCCAGGCCGTAGGCGGAGAGCGGGACGGTGGTTCCGGCCAGCGCCGTCAGCGGCTTGCCGTTGTTGACGACCGCCTTGACCGCCGTGCCGGGCGCCTTCTCGGTGCTGTAGATGAACAGGCCGTTGGCGACGGGGCGCTCGTGGCCGTCGGAGGGGACGTTCAAGACAGAAGCCTGAGTCTGTCCGGGAAGGCGGCCGACCATCTGAGTGGAGCCGCCGCTGTCGAACAGGATCGCGTTGTACGCGCCGTGCTGCGTCATCCAGCCGGCGATCTGGGGGCGGGTCAGGCCTTGGGCGACGTCTTCGCTCTGATGGCCGTCGAAGGCGGCGAAGACGGCGTGCTTGCCGTCCTGGCTGACGCCGACCGCGGTGACCGGGTTGTCGACGTTGTTCTCGCCGGAGCCCTGGAGCGGCACGGCGCGCTGGCCGTTCTGGACCAGGATCGCGCCGCCGGACAGGCCCTGGACGACGTCGGGGTCGGGACCGATCTTCTCGCTGACAGCGATCTGGTCGCCCATATGAATGTTCTGCGACAGCCACCCGGCTTGGGTCCCGGAGCCGACGAGGTCCTCGGTCCCTGCGGCGAGCTGCGGCAGGGTGGTCACGCCGGCGGTGACGGAGTCGACGAGCAGCGTGGTGCCGTCCGCGCCGAGGTGGCCGGCAACGACGGTCGAGGCCGCGATCGGCGACGGGGTGCCCAGATCGGGGGTGACGCGCACGATGGCGTTGCCGGACAGGCTGTTCACAGCGTTGACGGCGGTAATCGCAGCGGTGGCGGCGCCATCGGTGAGGCTGCCGGCGTAGGTCTCGGTGCCGATGCCGATGCTGCCGTCATGGCGCACCCACAGGTCGGCGTTCCACGTCGGATCAGGACTCTTCACCAGCCGACCGTCGATGACGACCATGCCCAGCGGCCGCCCGCTGCCATAGATCTCGAAGAAGTCCCCGTTCACCCCGCCCACCGCCCCAGTCCGGTGCGCCATGGAAGACGGGACCTCATCAGCAGCATCGGTGAGATGATCGTGAGACTCCACAACACCCAACCGCACATTGGGATCAGCGAGGTCGACATCCATCACCTGCGCCCGCTGCGCACCCCCGACCGTCCGCAGCACATCAGAATGCTGCTGCACACCATGAGTAAGCGTCACACTCGGCGACACGGCCTCGTCGACAACCAGCGGCCACTGATCCGGCGTCGTCGGCAGCCAAGCACCCGAAGCCGCACCACCACCTCCACCAGCCCCGACGGCACCAGGCACCGAATGCGCGGGCGCCACCACCGCGACACAACCCGCCACAGCGACAACCAGCGCGACAGCACCCCGCCCCCATCCCAACCGCCGCACACCAACTCGCCTCGACACCATGCCCTCCCTGGCCGACGCCCCAGGCGCCCTTGGTATTCCGTGGATTGTACGCGACCTTAAGCAAGATTCAAGGCGCTGAATCCACGAGAATCCAAAGCTTTGGTAACGACGCGGCGGCGGGCGGGGGCGGGGTCAATACACTGCGGCGGATGCAACCCTTCGCCCACATCGGGCGCGGGTGAACGTCCGAGGTCCTGGAGAGCAGCGAGATCCTGCCGCTGATGGGACTTGGGACCTACCTGAACTCCGCCGGATCAGATGCCACCGGCGCCGAACACCATGCGATGCGCGCGGCTGGTGTCCATGTATTCGCGTACCCGGTGGATCAGGCCGTCGCGGAGTTCGAAGACGAGACAGTAGTCGTTCTCGTAGTGGCCGCCGCCGGGCAGGGTCGAGCGCATCGTCTCCTCGATGACGACGAGGTCGTCGGTGGCGTGGATGCCGCGGAAGGTGACCTCGACGTCGGCGACGAACAGGCGACCGAAGTCGTTGGCAAGGAAGCCGGCGATCGCTGTGCGGCCGATCATGTGGCTGGGGCAGTCCAGCGCGAGGGCGGTGGCGTTGCCGGGCGGCGCCAGCCATTCGGCGTCCTCGGTGAAGACCGGCTCGATCTGGACGGCGTCGTGGCTGGCGAAGGTCTTCCAGGCGTTCAGGACTATTTCACGGCTGGCTTCCGACATGGATCGGAAGGCTAGCCGCAGTCGGCTCGCGGAACCGGCGGCTTTCGGACCTCATCACCCGGCGCTGAGCCTGCCCGGCGCCGATCTATGCCCCGCTAACTGCGATAACCACCCCCGCTATCACAGAGTTCGTCAATAAGGCCATCTCCCACTATTGTGGTACGCGGTCGTTTCGTATTGGGGAAGGTGGTGCGGGTGTTCGTGTTTCGTGGCCGCGCCATATGTCGGGGGCTTGGGAATGCGCGAATAGGCGGCTGAGGCGCGGGGCGTTCTCGGTGCTTGTGGTGTCGTTGCGAAATTCCGCGGGGTGGTACCTCGTGGTGGTCATCCTGATGTTTTCTTGGCGTTGTTGCGATAGGTGTGCTTTCCCATGTCCTCTACCAATGGTGCTTCTTCGCTTGTGGATCCGCGTCGATGGAAGGCGCTGGCTTTTGTTGGGCTCGCGCAGCTCATGGTGGTGCTTGATGGCACCGTGGTGAACATCGCGCTGCCTTCGGCGCAGCGTGATCTGGGTTTCTCTGATGCGGATCGGCAGTGGGTGGTCACTGCGTACGCGTTGCCGTTCGGTGCCTTGCTGCTGTTCGGGGGGCGGTTGGCGGATCGGTTGGGGCGAAAGCGGACGTTCCAGATCGGGGTCATCGGGTTCGCTTTGGCCTCGGCGCTGGGTGGTGCTTCTGCGGACACTGCGATGCTGCTCGGTGCGCGGGCTTTGCAGGGGTGCTTCGGGGCGATGCTGGCGCCGTCGGCGTTGTCGCTGGTGACTGTGATGTTCACTGCGCCTGCCGAGCGGGCTAAGGCGTTCGGGATCTGGGGGTCGATCGCCGGGGGTGGTGCGGCGGTCGGGTTGATGCTCGGCGGGTTGCTGACGCAGTATCTGAGCTGGCGCTGGACGATGTTCGTCAACGTCGTGTTCGCCGTCATCGCGTTCTCCGGCGCGGCGATCACGGTCCGGGAGCCGGCGCGGCGCCACGATCATGGGCGCCTGGACTTCCTCGGCATCTTCCTGGTGACCGGTGGGCTCGGCTGTCTCGTCTACGGTCTGTCGCGCGCCGAGTCCGACGGCTGGAACGCGCGGATCACCGTCAGCCTGCTGATCGCCGCCGGGGTCGCGCTCGTCCTGTTCGTCATCGCCGAGGCGTTGTCGAAGGCGCCGCTGCTGCCGCTGCACGTGGTGTGGAACCGCAACCGGGGCGGCGCGTACCTCTCGCTCGGGCTGGCGATCGTCGGGATGTTCGGCGCGTTCCTGTTCCTGACCTACTACCTGCAGTCCGTGCAGGGCATGTCGCCGATCCGCAGCGGCGCGGCGTTCCTGCCGATGGTCGGCGGCATGCTCATCGGCGCGACGCAGATCAGCGCGCGGCTGATGACGCGGGTGCGGCCGCGCTACCTGATGCCGCCGGGCTTCGTGCTCGGCTCGGCGGGCATGCTCGCGCTGACCCGGATCACGGTCGGCGGCTCGTACCACACCTGGATCCTGCCCGGCACGATCGCACTCGGGCTCGGCATGGGCTGCGCGTTCATGCCCGCGATGAACGTCGCCACCGGCGGCGTCGACCCCCGGGACGCCGGCGTCGCCTCGGCCATGGTCAACACCTCGCAGCAGGTCGGCGGCGCGGTCGGCACGGCGCTTCTCAGTACCCTGGCACTGAGCGCGACCCGTAGCTATTCCGCCAAGCACTCCCCCGATCCGGTCGCCACATCGCAGCAGATTGCGATGCTGCACACACAGGCTCAGGTGCACGGCTACATCACCGCGTTCTGGTGGGCCGCCGGGCTGATGCTCGCCGCGGCGATCGTGTCGTTCGCGTTGATCAGCTTCAGAGTCGGCGTTCCGATGCCCTCTGTACCCTCTGTTGCGGCCGCTGTTCCCACGACGGCGGGATCCGAAGTCCTCGCCCCAGTTGAGCAGCCCACAGAGATCCTGCTCCCCCTCCACGACGCCGTCCCGGCACACATCCCCTCCCCCTACAACGGCGACGGCGTCCTCATCCACGGCCGCGTCCGGGACCGCGACGGCGCCCCGATGCCGCTGGCCGCCATCACCGCGGTGTCCCCGCAGGGTCGCCAGGTGGGCCGGGCACGCAGCGGCGCGGACGGCGGCTACCAGCTCGGCGTCCCGCGCGTCGGCGCGTACGTGCTCATCGTCGCCGCGAACGGACGGGAGCCGGAGGCCTCGACGATCACCGCGCGCGAGCACAGCGTCCGGCACGACATCCTGCTGGCCGAGCGCGGACGGCTGGCGGTGACGGTCCACGCCACCGACGGCAGCCGCATCGGCGGCGCCACCCTGATGCTCACCGACGCCGCCGGCGACCTGCTCACCAGCCGCCGCACCGGCGAGGACGGCACGCACACCTTCCGCGACCTGCCCACCGGCCCGCTCACCCTGGCGGTCAACGCCGTGGGCCACCGCCCCGCAGCCCTGTCGATCACGATCGAGGGCCACGGAACCACCCGCGCCGAGCTCGAGCTGCACCCGGCGGTCCGCCTGAGCGGCACAGTCCGCGCCTGGTCCACCGACTCCCCGCTCGCCGACGCCCGGGTGATGCTGATGGACGGCGCCGGCAACGTAGTGGCCACCGCCGACAGCGACCCGGAGGGTTCCTTCGCCTTCGCCGACCTCGACGCCGGGGAGTACACGCTCATCGCCAGCGGCTACCCGCCGGTGGCCAGCGCCGTGCGGGTGGACGGACGGATCGACAGCCGCCACGACGTGCAGCTGGGATACCCGGAGTGATCGCTTCGGCGACGGTGGCCGGCGCCGCACCGGCAGCGCGCGCCCGCGACGCCGTGTTGTCGAGCGAGCCGGATCGGCTTACCGTGCGGATATGCCCGAAACAGCCGCCGAGGTGCGCGCCGGGTTCCGCTCGGGAGTGAGCGGGCCGACGTCCGGGCTCGCCCCTGGCTTCCGGCAGGCCAACCTGCTGGTCGTGCCCGCCGACTGGGCCTACGACGTGCTGCTGTTCACGCACCGCAACCCGGACCCGTGCCCGGTCCTCGACGTCACCGACACCGGCTCGCGCCACACCCCGCTGGCCCACGACGCCGACCTGCGCACCGATCTCCCGCTCTACCGGGTGTGGCGCGACGGCCGCCTGGTCGACGAACCCACCGACATCACGGACGTCTGGCGCGAGGACTCGGTGACCTTCCTGACCGGCTGCAGCTTCACCTTCGACAGTGCCCTGACATCCGCCGGACTGCCATGGCGCTACCCCGGCCGGAACGTCGCGATGTACGTCACCAACCGCGAATGCCGCCCGGCAGGCCGCTTTCACGGTCCCCTCGTGGTCTCGATGCGCCCGGTCCCCTCGGCACTGATCGGCACCGCCTTCCGTATCACGACCCTGATGCCCACCTCGCACGGCGCCCCGATCCACCTCGGCGACCCGGGCGAACTCGGCATCAGGGACCTGAGCAAGCCCGACTTCGGCGACGCGGCGGACATCCAGCCCGGCGACCTCCCGATGTTCTGGGCGTGCGGCGTGACGCTGCAGGCCGCGGTGGTCGCCTCCCGCCCGCCGTTCGCCATCACCCACGCCCCCGGGCACATGTTCATCACCGACGTGCGGGAACCGCAGGTCGCCGTGTGACGCAGGGGGCGCGCACGGGGCGCAGGAGATCACGGCACGCTGGTCCCAACCGGAAGGGGTCCGCATGCGAGCCGACGCACGCCGCAATCGCGAGCGGCTGATGACCTCCGCTCGGGACGTGTTCGTGGAGCGCGGTCCGGAGGCTTCGCTGGAGGAGATCGCGCGGCGCGCCGACGTGGGTATCGCCACGCTCTACCGGCACTTCGTCGACCGCGGCAGCCTGATGCACGCGGTGGTCCTGCATGCTCTGACCTCGACCGCCGAGGTGGTGGAGCGGGCACGCCGGGAGCACGCCGACCCGATGGACGCCCTGGCCGCCTACATCCACGCGGTCATCGCTTTGCGCACCTCGGCGGTGGTCCCGGCGTTGCTGGAGGCCGTCGACCTGGACGAGCCGCAGATCAAGCAGGCGCGCACCACTGTGGCGCGGCTCATCGAGGAGTTGCTGGACGAGGCGCGCAAGGCTGGCCGGCTGCGCGAGGACGCGGCGTTCGCCGACATCGGGCTGCTCGTCGTGCGGTTCTCGCAGCCGCTGCCGGGGCGGTTCAGCGAGGAAGCGCAACTGGCGCTCGCGCACCGGCACGCCGACCTGCTCATCGCCGGTCTGCGGGCCGATCCGGCGCAGGCGCCGCTGAGCGGACCGACTCTGCATCTCGCCGATTTGCAGCGGCTGTTGCTGTTTGACGAGGACGACAGGGCCGGCGAGAAAACCAACGCCGGCAACGATAAAGCGTGAAAAAGCCGCGGTGCGGGCTCTCCCGCCTAGGAGCCCGCACCGCGAGATTTCGGTGGTACCTCAGCCGATCTCAGCCGCTGTACACGGCCTTGCTGCCGTAGAGGACCTTGGTGAAGCTCGAGATGTAGGTGTGGATGTCCGGGGCGCCCAGGTTGTATGTCATGAAGACGCCGTAACCGCCGCTCACGGTCTGCTGGGCCAGGCTCGCCGCGTCGCTGGAGGGAGTCGAGGTGACGTCGATCGCCGCCGGGGAGAGGTGGCTCTTGGGCAGCGAGATGTCCGGCACGATCCAGGAGTCGTAGTACGGGTTCCACGCGTAGTTGAACAGCGGGCCGACGTCGGTGCCGTTGTAGGTCAGGCTGTCGGCGGCCGGGCCGATGTCGTACATGGTGATGAGCTTGCTCGGCATGTCCTTGCGCAGCGCCTGGATGAGGTACACGAAGGAGCTGGCGTTGGGCTGCGGCGTGCCGTTGACCCCGTAGTCGGCGTATTCGTCGTCGAAGTCGATGCCGTCCAGGCCGTACTTGGTGACGGCGTCGGACAGCTGCTTGGCGAAGGCCGCGGCGGCCGCCTGCGAGGGGAAGTTGGCGAAGCCGGCGCCCTGGTGGTTGCCCAGGATCGACAGCTCGACCTTGATGCCCTTGGCCTGCAGCGGACGGACCTGCGTCGCGACGTTGTCCAGGACGCTTTGCACCTGCGGGTTGAAGGACAGGTAGGCGTTCGAGCCGTCGTAGTCGATGTTCGCCGCGAAGATCACGGCTATGTCGAAGACGTTGGCGCCGCCGGTGGCGAGCTTGTACTTGCCCACGTTCAGCATGCTGTTGTTGTTGACCTCCACGTACGCCACGGAGATCGGGCCGCTCTTGGTCGCCGCCGGCTTGGCCTTGGCGGGGGTGGCTTTGGCGGGAGTGGCCTGCGCGACGCCCGCCGTGCCGGCGAACGCCAGCGTCAGGGCGCCGGTGGCGATCAGGGCCTTCCACCTCGATCTGGGTCCGCGCATCATCGATCAAGCTCCCTTGCTGGATGAAGGTGACAGTGGGCGCTCGGCAGATAAACCGATTCAGTGAGGTGAATATGCTCCAGCGCCGCAGACGTGTCAAGACCCGGGTATCAGGTGTCGGCGACGTTGACACGCACGAGGTGCGAGGGCATAGTGAGGCCACTCTGAAGCGTTTTAGAAAACGATGAACCTCGGGCACGTCGGCGCGCGCCGACGTGCCCGAGGTGGTGAAGCAGAAGCCGAAGCAGAAGCCGGGGCTCAGGCGCCGCCGGTCGGGAACTGGAAGACCGCGGCCGGGATCAGACCCCTGTCGTCCGGCGGCGGGGTGCTGCCCTGCGGGTAGGCGGCGAAGTTCACGTCGACCGGGGTGATGTCGCTGTCTGTGCCGGCCGGCACGACGGCGTCGAGGTTGTCCGTGGTGTCCGAGTAGACGGCCACCGGCTCGTCGCTCCGGTTGTCGACGTTCGCCGCGGTCATGCCCATGATCTGGAAGTCGGTGCCGATCGGCAGGCCGGTGCCGGTGATCACGTCGCAGCCCGTGCCGGTCCGCCCGGCGCCGGTGTACAGCGCGACGTTGCCGATGCCGACCAGGCCCAGGGCCATCGACATGGCCTCGACGTCGGCGGCGGGACCGCAGGCGGCGTTGTAGCCGTTGTTGGTCTGCACCGGCAGCTGCTGGCTGTTGTTCGTCGAGGTGCGCGTGGTGTGAACGGTGTGGTTCTCGGCGTAGTGCCCGGCGTAGTGCTCGGCGTGGTGCTTGCCGGAGGCGGCCGAGGCGACGGCCGCCGAGGGGGCGAGGAGGATGCCGGTGGCCGCGAACGCGATGGCAGCGGTGCGCCGAGTCCGGGAGGTACGGGGAGTACGAAGACGGAGACCGGTCATGGAGTGGAACGCCCTTCCCTGCGAAGACAGAGCGCTCAGGCTCGCAACGCGGCTATGGGAAGATCAAGTCCGGTTGCTCCATTCGTGACCTGATTACGCCGAAAGGGCTCGGTTGCGGCAGCGCAGCAGCAGGGCAGCAGGCAGGACGGTGGCAGAGTTCTGGCAGGGCCGCCGTCCCTCACAAACAGCGGCCCCGCCGGTCTCACGGTCCCGTCGGGCTCACAGCTCCGTCGGTCCCAAATCCGGGACCGGCCGCAGCTCGGCCGCCGCGGCGCGCGCGCCGTGCAGCTCGAGGACGACCAGCTCGTTCGTTCCGGCACGCAGCACCGGTCCGGGCACGTACAACGACCCCTGCGGGCCGCGCGACCAGTAGCGACCCAGGTTGAAGCCGTTGATCCAGGCCACGCCCTTGGTCCAGCCGGGCAGGTGCAGGTAGGTGTCCGCGCATCGGTCGAGGTCGAACGTGCCTCGGTGGAAGCCGGGTCCGACCGCCGGGCCGTCGAGCTCGGCGTAGGCCAGCCCGGTCAGGTCGTCCAGCGGCAGCGGACGCGAAGTCCAGCCGGTGAGCGGCGCGCCGTCGAGATGGACCGCGCCTATCAGACCCTTGCGATCGGCGAGCTTCTGGCCGTAGTTCACCCGACCCTGGTTCTCCACTAGCACGCGCAGCTGCGCATCGGCGCGCGGCACCAGGAACGACAGCACATGCTCGTGCCGCTCGCGCTCCAGCACGCCGACCGGCTGACCGTCGACGAACACCTGCGCGCGGTCGCCGATCTCGTCGAACGTCAGCGTCGCCGGACCCGCCGCGGGAAGCCGGGTTTCGTAGAGCACGAAACCGAAGTCCTGACCGAGCAGCTCCATCGTCAGCGGTGTCTCAGAGTTCTGCGCCACGCCCAAGGAAGCCAAACTCGCCTCGGAGAACAACGCCGCGCGCCCGGTCAGAGCCACCGAGACCGGCGCCAGCTTCTCCCCCGGCTCCGGGACTTCCTCGTCCGGCACCGTCTCGTACTTGCCGATGATGGAGCGGAAGCGCCGGTACTTCTCCGTCGGGTCCCCGGCTTCGTCCAGCGGCGAGTCGTAGTCGTAGGACGTGACCGTGGCGCGGTACGTCCCCTTGTCGTTGGCGCCGTTGGTGAATCCGAAGTTGGTGCCGCCGTGGAACATGTAGAAGTTCACCGAAGCGCCGGCTTGCAGCATCTCCTCCAGCGCGGCGCCGGCGTCCTCGGCGGAGCGCTGCGCGTGCGTGCCGCCCCAGTAGTCGAACCAGCCGTTCCAGAACTCCGCGCACATCAGCGGTCCGGTCGGCTGCTGCGCACGCAGTGCCGCGAGCGAGGCGGTCACCTTGCCGCCGAAGTTCGCGGTGGCAAGGACGCCGGGCAGCGCGCCGTCCGCCAGGTCGTTGGGCTGGTCGGAGGTGAAGAAGGGTACGTCGATACCCCGCGACGTCAGCGCCTCGTACAGCCGCTCCATATAGGCGGTGTCGGAGCCGTACGCCCCGTACTCGTTCTCCACCTGCACGGCGATGACCGGTCCGCCGCGCGTCCCCAGCCGGGGCAGCACGATCGGCATGATCGCGTCGAGGTACGCCTCGACCGCCTGCAGGAACGCCGGATCGGTGCTGCGCAGCGCCAGATCCGGGTCGGCGAGCAGCCACGACGGCAGCCCGCCGCCCTCCCACTCCCCGCAGATGTACGGCCCGGGCCGCAGCAGGACGTGCAGCCCTTCGGCGGCGGCGGCGTCCAGGAACGCCGCCAGGTCCAGGATCCCGCCGAAGTCGAACGTGCCGGGGCGCCGCTCGTGCAGGTTCCACGGGATGTAGGTGTCGATGGTGTTCAGGCCCATCAGGCGGGCCTTGCGCAGCCGGTCGGACCACTGCGCCGGATGGACTCGGAAATAGTGCAGGCCGCCGGAGACGATCCGGAAGGGCTGACCGTCGAGGCTGAAGCCGTCGCCGGTGATGTCGAGTACTGCCACGTTCGTGTAGCTCCCTGTGGTTCTTCACGGCGGGACCAGGCGCGGCCGGGCCCGGCAAGGCACGGCCGCACTGGTCCCGACGCAGGTCAGGCCGTCAGCGCGAGGAAGGCGCTACTTGACGGTGAAGCCCTGGTCCTTGGCGTACTTGATCGAGGCGTCCTGCCAGGCCTTCAGCCCGTCGGCCAGGGAGGAGGACCCGATGTAGGCCTTGCCGGCGGTGTCGTTGAAGACGCTGTTGGCGTAGACCTGGAAGGGCAGGTAGGACCAGCCCGGGGCGACCTCGGCGGCGCTCTGTGCGAGCACCTGGTTGATCTTCTGGTCGCCGAAGTAGGCGTCGGTCTTGTTCAGGAAGTCCGGGGAGTTCAGCTGCTTCACCGTGGCCGGGAAGGCGCCGTTGTCCACGCGGGTCTGCGCGCCCTCGTCCACGGTGGCGTACTTCAGGAACGCGTAGGCCAGCTTCTGGTTGGTGCTCGCCTTCATCACGGCCAGGGAGCTGCCGCCGTTCTCGGAGGTGACCTTGCCCCCGGCGGTCCACTGCGGCATCGGGGCGACGCGCCACTGGCCGGAGCCGGACTTCACGCCGGACTCCAGGGAGGCCGGCATCCAGGCGCCGATGGTCAGCGAGGCGATCTTGCCCGAGGCCATGCCCTGGTACCAGGCGTCGCTCCAGGAGCTGATCGGCGCCAGGTCGTGGCCGTCCAGCAGCTGCTGCCAGGCGGTCGCGAACTTCTGCGTGCCGGCGTCGCCGGCGAAGTTCACACCGAGGGTGGTGCCGCTGACCGAGTAGGGCTTGCCGCCGGCCTGCCAGATCATGCTGGTGGTGAAGCCGGCGTCGCCGGTGTCGTTGGTCATGTAGACGCTGGGGTCGGCGGTGTGGATCTTCTTGGCGTCGGCGATGTACTCGTCCCACGTGGCCGGGGGCGTGGTGATGCCGAACTTGGTGAAGACCGTCTGGTTGTAGAACAGCGCCATCGGTCCGGAGTCCATCGGCAGGCCGTAGACGCCGCCGGCGGCCTGGACCGAGCTCCACGGCCCGGGGGTGAACGTGCCGTTCAGCGCGGCGGCGCCGAACTCGTCCAGGTTCGCCACCGACTTGGTCAGCTCGAACTGCGGCAGCGCGTAGTACTCGATGTGCGCGACGTCCGGGACGCCCTTGCCGGCCTGGACCGCGTTCTGCAGCGCCTTGTACTCGTCGTTGCCGGTCCCGGCGTTGACCAGGTTGACGTGCACGTTCGGGTACTTGGTCTGGAAGTCGGCGACGACCTTCTTCAAGGTCGGCTCCCAGGCCCACACCGTCAGGTTCCCGCCGGCGGTCAGCGCCGCCTGCAGGTCGGCGTCGGTGACGGTGGCGGCCTGCGAGGAGCCGGAGGAGGTCTTGCCGCTGCCACCGCTGCTCGCCGAGCTGGAGCACGCGGTCGCGGCCAGCGCCACGGCCAGCGCGGTCGCGCCCAGCAGGACGCCGCGTCGACGGGATATCGTCATTGCCGTTCCCTTCTCTTTCTGCATCTGAGGGGTTCCGCGGTCGGGCCGGGGCGCCGTCAACCTTTCACGCTTCCGGCGCTCAGGCCCGACTGCCAGTACCGCTGGAGCAGCAGGAACGCTGCGATCAGCGGGATGATCGTGATCAGCGAGCCGGTGATGACGAGGTTGAAGACGACCTCGCCGCCGGCGGTGTGGGCCTGGTCGTTCCAAGTGCTCAGGCCCAGCGTCAGGGGATACCAGTTCTGGTTCTTCAGCATGATCAGCGGCAGGAAGTAGTTGTTCCAGGTGGTGACCACGTTGAACAGCAGCACCGTGACGATGCCGGGAGCCAGCAGCGGCAGGCTGACGGAGAAGAAGGTGCGGAACTCCCCCGCGCCGTCCATCCGCGCCGACTCCATGATCTCGGCCGGGACCGCCTCGGAGCTGAACGTCCACATCAGGTACAGGCCGAACGGCGAGATCAGCGAGGGGATGATGATCGCCCAGGGGGTGTCGGTGAGCCCCATCTTGGAGAACATCAGGAACGTCGGGACGGCCAGCGCCGTGGCGGGGACCGCGACCGCGCCGATGACCACGGCGAACACGGCCTTCTTGCCCGCGAAGTCGAATTTGGCCAGGCCATAGCCGGCCAGCGTGGCCAGCAGCGTGGCGCCGCCGGCGCCGACCACGACGTACATCAGGGTGTTGAGCAGCCAGCGGCCGAAGATGTCGTGCTGGTAGCTGAAGGTGTCGCCGATGTTGGAGAAGAAGCCGAACCCCTTGAACCACAGCCCGAAGGAGTCGAACAGGTTCTGCTGGCTCTTGGTCGCGTTGATCGCCAGCCACGCCAGCGGCAGCAGGGTGTAGACGACCATCACCGCGCACAGCACGGTCAGCGTCAGGCTCTTGCGGCGCAGGTGCGGCGCGCGCCGGGCCTTGGCCCGCAGCGGCGGGGTGGAGTTGCGGGGACGGCCGCGCCGCATCGTCTCGCTCGTCACGGCTCAGACCGCCTTTCGCATGCCGCGCAGCTGGACGGCGTAGGCGACGATCATCGTGGCCACGCCCATGACGATGGCGACGGTCGCGGAGTAGTTGAACTGCTGGCCCTCGAAGGACAGCGAGTAGGCGTAGTAGTTCGGCGTGTAGAACGTGGTGATCGCATTCGGCGCCAGGTGCTTGAGGATGCTGGGCTCGTTGAACAGCTGGAAGCTGCCGATGATCGAGAAGATCGTCGCGATGACCAGCGCCGGGCGCAGCGCCGGGAGCTTGATCGACCAGATGAGGCGGAACTGTCCGGCGCCCTCGATGGCCGCCGCCTCGTACAGCGAGGGGTTCACCACCCGCAGCGCCGAGTACAGGATCAGCATGTTGTAGCCGACCCACTCCCAGGTCACGATGTTGCCGATGGACGCCAGGATCAGGTGCGGGGACAGCGGGTCCGGCAGCGTGACGCCGAAGTGCTTGTCGATGTCGCGGACCAGCCCGAACTGCGTGCCGTACATGAAGCTCCACATGAGCGTGGCGACCACGGCGGGCACGGCGTAGGGCAGGAACACCGATATCCGGAAGAACGCCGCCCCGTAGAGCCGGCCGCTGTCGATGGCCAGCGCCAGCAGCAGCGCCAGTCCGAGCATGATCGGGACCTGGACCACCAGGAACAGCGCGACGCGGGCGAAGGACGTCCAGAACTGGGAGTCGCCGAAGGCGTCGCTGTAGTTCTGCAGGCCGACGAACTGCGTGCCGCCGATCAGCTTGGTCTTGTACAGGCTCAGATAGATCGAGTAGCCGATCGGGGCGAGGAAGACCAGCGCGAACAAGGCCATGAAAGGGCTGACGAACCGCCAGCCGACCAGGGACCGCCGGCGCCGCGCGGGACGGCGCGGGCCCGGGCGGGCGAGGTCCAGAGGTGGGGACGCCATGGTCTTCTCTTCGCTCCTTGCTTCGCTTCGTACGAGGGGGGTGCTAGGCGGACTAGGGCAGGACGAACGTCTCGAAGGCGAGCACCGCCATGCCCAGGGACACCGGGTTGTCGGCGATGCGGGAGGCGGCCAGCGTGACCGCGTCGTAGGGGACGGCCAGGGAGAACTGCTTGACCACCGGCTCGACCGCGGCCAGCAGCGGCTCGCCGAAGGCGGCGCTGACCCAGCCGCCGACCACGAGGAGTTCGGGGTTGAGCATGTTCACGGCGTTGGCCAGCGCCATGCCCAGCGGTCGGGCGAAGCGCTCCAGGGTCGCCACCGCGACCGGATCGGCGCTCGCGACGGCCTCGGCGAGCCGGGCCACGGTCGCCGCCTGGTCGCCGGGGACCAGCAGCGGGCTGTCCGGATCGACGTCGGTGAGCAGGTCCAGCAGGGCGGCGGCGCCGACGTAGGCCTCGACGCAGCCGCGGCTGCCGCAGTGGCAGGGCAGTCCGTCGGCGACCAGGATCGTGTGTCCCCACTCCCCGGCGGTGTTGGTGCGCCCGCGCAGCAGCCGGCCCTCGGCGACCACGCCGAGGCCCACGCCGGTGCCCAGGTTCACCACCACGGCGTCGTCGTGGTCGCCGGCCTCGCCGAACATCATCTCGGCGAGGGTTATCGCCTTGAGCGGGTTGTCCAGCAGGACCGGCAGGTCGCAGCGCTTGTGGAACAGGGAGGTGAACGGCACGCCGTGCCAGCCCCAGTTCGGCGCGTGCACCGAGACCCCGCCCTCGCGGTCCACCTGGCCGGGCAGGCTGACGCCGACCCCGGCGACGTCGGCCGCGCTGACGCCGTCCAGGGCGGCGATGACGCCCTGGACGCTGTCCACGACGTGCCCGACCACCGAATCCGGGTCGTCGTCGGTCGGCGCCACCGGGGTCTGGAAGTGCCCGACGCGCGTCATCGCCTGGTCGAAGATCTCGGCGATCACGTAGGTCTCGGCGAGGTCCACGCCGACCAGGTAGGGCGCCCCGGCGCGCATCGTCAGCTGGCTGGCCGGACGGCCGCCGCCGGAGCGCGGGCTCTGCGTCTCGGCCAGCAGCCCGGCGGCGGTCAGCTCCCCGATGATCGTCCCGGCGGTCGCCACCGACACGCCGAGCTGCGCGGCGACGTCGCCCCGGGTCAGCGTGCGGCCGCCGTAAAAGCTCCGCATCACTTCCACGCGGTTCGCACGGCGCAGGTCGCCGGACAGGCGGGGTCGCATCTCGGTGGGCTCCTAGCGGTGTCTCATGAACGTGCTCCCCGAGCCGCCGGGGCTCGGTGAGGCATGAGATTACGCAGGCGTGTCCACTTCGTAAACCCCTTAGCGGAACCGTTATTAAAAGGGTTATCAAATCGAGGCTGGGGCTCCGCCACCTCTGGAAACGGCGCTGAGGCCGCGCAGGAGGCAGCAGCAGCGTGAGACTGCCGGACAGCGCGCTTGGCCATCAGGTCGGGTGCGCGCCGACGTACTTGCGCAGGTCGGACCGCCACCTGGCGCACTTCTTAGGCCAGGCGGCCAGACGGCCAGGCGGCGTGTTCGTGCCGGCTGTCAGAGTCCTGCGTCGGGCTTCGCCGTCGAGGCCCTGACCACCAGGCGCGTCGGCAGCATGATGTGGGTCGTCTCCGGTTCGTCCTCGCCGCGGACCAGCCCGATCAGCAGCTCCACCGCGCGCCGTCCCATCTCGCGGATGGGCTGCTCGACCGTGGTGAGCATCGGGGTGCAGCGGGTCGCCTCGGGGATGTCGTCGAAGCCGACCACCGACAGGTCTTCCGGGACGCGCAGCCCGCTGCGCTGCGCCACCTCGATCGTGGCGATCGCCGAGAGGTCGTTGGCGGCGAACACCGCGGTCGGCCGGTCGGGCTCGGCGAGCAGGCGGGCGGCCTGCTCGGCGGCGGTGTCCGGGTCGTAGGAGCCGAGGCGGACCAGGTCTTCGTCCACCTCGACGCCGGCGGCGGCCATCGCCTGGCGGAAGCCGCGCTCGCGCAGCTGGGCCGAGAGCAGGTCGGGGCGGCCGGTCAGCATCGCGATGCGGCGGTGGCCCAGGCCCAGGAGGTGCTCGGCGGCGGCGTGGGCGCCGCGCAGGTTGTCCGAGTCCACGGTCGGGCGCCCGCCGGGTCCGGTGTGCGGGTCGACGGCGACCACCGGCGCGCCGTAGTGCAGGTCGACCACGGTCGGGGTGACCAGGACGGCGCCGTCCACCAGCGTGCCGGACAGCCGCGAGAGGTAGCGGCGCTCCCAGCCCACCTGGTCGCGCGCGCGGCCGCCAGCGGAATAGACCACGAGCTCGAAGCCCGATCCGCGGATCGCGTCGCCGGCGCCCTTGAGGAGCTCGGCGCTGAAAGGTTCAAGGTCGGCCACCAGGATCCCGATGACGTTGGTCTGGTGGTTGCGCAGGCTCTGCGCCACCAGGCTCGCCTCGTATCCGAGCTCTTCTATCACGGCCTTGACACGGGCCGTGGTGTCCACGGACACGCCGTAGCGGTCGTTGAGCACCTTGGAGACCGTCGCGACCGAGACTCCGGCCTGCCGGGCGACATCGCGGATGGTCACGCGGGGAGGGATCGGGTCCGTCTGCACACCGTCCAGGATACCGGCTGCCGAAAACGATATCGATAACGATTGACACTCTCGCGCGCCGCGCGCAGACTCTGACCCGTCCAGCCGCCGTCGCATACCCCTGACTCTCGATCACCAGGCCTTGTCCATGTCTGGATCATCGGCGGCGCGACGGCTGGACGACGACATCCGTACCCCACTTGGCAGTGGAAGGAGCACGTCCCCCCATGCACACCGACCGCACTGACCGCACTGACCGCACCAACCGCAGACTGGCCGCCGCGCTCGCGGTGATCGCCAGCTGCGCGCTGGCCGGGAGCCTGGCCCTGGTCAGACCCGCCGGCGCCGCGGACACCTCGCTGAAGCAGCTGTCCGAGGCCAAGGGCAAGTACTTCGGGACCGCGCTGGTCCAGTCGAACCTGTCCAACTCCGCGCTCGTCGGCGTGGCGACCTCGCAGTTCGACATGATGACGCCCGGCAACGAGATGAAGTGGGACACCACCGAGCCCTCGAACGGCAGCTTCAACTTCGGTCCCGGCGACACGCTGGTCGCCTTCGCTCAGGCGCACTCGATGAAGGTCCGCGGCCACAACCTGGTGTGGCACAGCCAGCTGCCGGGGTGGGTCTCGAGCCTGCCGTCCAGCCAGGTCCAGGCCGCGATGGAGACCCACATCACCACCGAGGCCACGCACTACAAGGGTGAGGTCTATTCCTGGGACGTCGTCAACGAGCCCTTCAACGAAGACGGCACACTGCGCCAGGACGCGTTCTACAACGCCATGGGCACCAACTACATCGCCGACGCCATCCGCACCGCGCACGCCGCCGACCCGAACGCCAAGCTCTACCTGAACGACTACAACATCGAGGGCGAGAACGCCAAGAGCAACGCCATGTACTCCCTGGCGCAATCGCTGCTCGCGCAGGGCGTGCCGCTGGGCGGGATCGGGCTGGAGAGCCACTTCATCCTGGGCCAGGTGCCCTCCACGATGCAGGCGAACATGCAGCGCTTCGCAGCCCTGGGCCTGGACGTGGCGGTGACAGAGCTCGACGACCGGATCCAGCTGCCGGCCAGCAGCGCCAACCTGCAGCAGCAGGCCAGCGACTACTCGGCGGTGATCGGGGACTGTCTGGCGGTCACGCGGTGCGTCGGCGTTTCGCAGTGGGGCGTGGGAGACGCGGACTCCTGGATCCCCGGTACGTTCTCCGGCTACGGCGCCGCGACGATGTACGACCAGAACTACCAGCCGAAGCCCGCGTTCAACGCCTCGATCGCGGCCCTGGGCGGCTCCTCGGGGTCGACTTCGCCGAGCTCCTCGACGCCTAGCACTCCCCCGACGACCTCCAGCTCCTCCCCGGGCGGCGGCGGTAGCGCGGCGTGCAAGGTGAGCGACGTGGTGAGCGCCTGGAACACCGGGCTGACCGAGAACATCACCATCGCCAACACCGGATCGGCGGCGGTCAACGGCTGGAAGCTGACGTTCACGCTGGCGTCGGGGCAGACCGTCAGCAACAGCTGGAACGCGACGATCAGTCCCTCCTCCGGTCAGGTGACGGCGACGAACATGAGCTACAACGCGGCGATCGCACCCGGTTCCTCGGCCAGTTTCGGATTCCAGGCCACCCACACCGGGAACGCGTCGGCGCCTTCTTCCTTCAGCCTCAACGGACAGGTGTGCACCAACGGCTGAGAAGCACGGCGTTCCTCTGGCGACCGTGCGGGATGTCTTCCCGCACGGTTCCGGCGCGCGCCGGACTCGTTACGCTCTGGGCATGAGTGTGGATCCCGAGGACAGGTTCGATCTGCCGCGAAAGTTCCAGCACGGAGTCATCCGTCGGGAGCGCTGCGATCGGTCTGTCCTGGAGGCGGTTTCGACCGCCGGGTCCCCAGATCCGCAGGACATTGCGACGTGGCGGAGCATCGATCGGCTCGTCGCGCAGGACGGGCCGGCGGCGGCTGTGCGCTTCTTCGCCGAGCTGAGCGCCGAGGACGTGAGCTTCAGCCGGCAGAGCTGGAGTCGCGGCAGCGTGTATGACAGCACGCTCCGCGACCGTCGCTGGCCTTTGATGCTGCGGCTGCTCGATCTGGTGCGCTCGGGCACGGACGAGGAGTACGGCGAGGCGATCGCGACCGCGGAGAAGCTGCGGGACGAGTTCCCGGTCCCGGCGTCGCGGGCGGCGATGGCGGTCCTCGCCCTCGACCGGCCGGAGTGGTGCTCGGCGGACATCGCCGACTACGCCGAGGACGGCGAGGGCAGCGAGGACGGCGAGGGCAGCGAGGACGGCGACGACGAGCACCACGTCGCCAGGCTCCTGATGCTCGCGGTGACGACCCGGGAGCAGGCGCGGGAGCTGGGGCGGAAGATCCGGCACTGGGAGTGGGTCAACGACGACCGGCGCGCCGAGGCGACGTTCCTGGCCACGATCGGCGCCGGCGCCGACGAATTCCTCGTCGGCTGCTTGGAGGGGAGCCGCTGGCACGCGCTCAACCTGCTGCCGAAGCTGCCGAGCGAGCTGGCTGTCAACACCCTGATCGGGGAGCTGGGTCCGAAGGACGCGCAGGCTGCGCTGCTGGAGGCGGCGAAGCGGTTCCCGCGGCGGGTGCTGCGGTTGGTCGCCGAGGCTGAGCCGGCGACGCAGGTGGACTATGTGCTGCGGCTGCATGTCGCGGCCGATCCCGCGTTGGCGCGGGAGGAGTTGGGCCGGCTTTCGGAGGCGGCGCGGCGGCGGGTGGAGGCTTTGCTGGGTCCGTCGGGGGTTGCCGGGTCCGGCGGCGGAGGCGGCGGGGGTACTGACGGCGCCGGCGGTGGTTCGGTTCCGGTGGCCGAGGAGGGTGACCTGCCGCGCGTCCTGGTGGTACCACCGTGGGCGGATCGTGAGGCGGGCAAACCGATCGCGCTGAAGAACCTGCCGACGCCGGTGCCGTTCTTCCGGTGGCCCGCGCGGGAGACCGCCGGACCGACCGCGATTCCCGAGCCGGCGCCGTCGCCGGACGAGGCGGGGAATCAGAACAAGATCGTGCTGACCATGGCGGAGTGGCTGAACTCCGAATACGAGCCGTACTCGGAGGCCGCCGACGTCTTCTTCCGCCGCTATCCCGGGCAGGCGGTGCGTCAGCTGCTGGTCTGTGCGCTCGGGACGGCCGGGCCGGAGCGTCGCGTCGCCGAGGCCGCGGTGCGTTTCGTGGCGCGGCAGGGCTGGGCCGACGTCGTGGCGCTCGCCGGGGAGTCGAGCCCGGAGGCGGCGGTCGCGACGCGGGCGCTGCTGGAGCGGCGCGGGCTGGACACGTTTCCGAAGTCGATGCCGGCGGTGCCCTTATGGGCCGATCCGGCTTCGCTGCCTGGGATTGTGCTGGCGGGGCGGCGCGCGGTGTTGCCGGCGTCGGCGGTGCGGGTCGTGGTGCAGATGCTGACGATCTCCTCGCGCCGGGAGGTCGCACCGTATGGCGGGATCGAGATCGTGAAAGAGGCCTGCGATGCACGGTCGCTGGCGGAGTTCGCGTGGGGGCTGTTCGAGAACTGGGCCGGGGCGGGGTTCCCGACGAAGAAGCTCGGATGGGCCTTCGACACGCTGTTGTGGTTCGGGGACGGCGAGACCGCGCGGCGGCTCGCGCCGCTGGTGCGGGCGTGGCCGGGCGAGGGCGGGTCGGCGCGGGCGGCGGGCGGGCTGGACGTGCTGATCGCCGCGGGCGGGGAGGCCGGGCTGCGCGAGGTCTACGACATATCGCAGCGTTCGACGTTCGCCGCGCTGCGGGCCGAGGCCTCGCGGCGGGTCGCCAAGGCGGCTTCGGCGCGAGGGCTGAGCGCCGACCAGTTGGAGGACCAGCTGGTCCTGGATCTGGGCGCCGGGCGAGACGGGACGCTGGAGGTGGACTTCGGGGCGCGGCGGTTCACGGTCGGGTTCGACGAGTATCTGGCGCCGTTCGTCACCGACGGCGCGGGCAAGCGCCGGGCGTCGCTGCCGAAGCCGACGGCCAAGGACGACGCGGTACTGGCGGCTGCGGCGCAGCGGCGGTTCACCGAGCTGAAGAAGGACGCGAAGACGTTCGCGGTCCGGCAGGCGGCGCGGCTGGAGCAGGCGATGGTGGGCGGGCGGCGCTGGTCGGAGGGCGAGTTCCAGGCGGTGTTCGTCCAGCATCCGCTGCTGCGGTTGCTCGGCCGGCGGCTGGTGTGGGGCGAGTTCGATGGTGAGGGGGCGCTGCGTGCGGCGTTCCGGATCGCGGAGGACGGGACGTTCGCGGACGTCGCCGACGAGCGCTTCGTGCTCAACTCAAGAGAGGCCGGCAGCTGCGGCACGATCGGCGTCGTGCACCCCCTCCACCTGGGCGCCGACCTCCCCCGCTGGGCCGAGATCTGCCACGACTACGAGATCATCCAACCCTTCCCCCAAATCGGCCGCCCCTTCTTCACCCTGACCCCCGCCGAGCGCACAGCGACCCGCCTGGACCGCTTCTGCGACGCCGACCTCGCCACCGACCGCTTCCTCGCCCTGCACCGCAGCCCCGGCTGGGGCGGCGCCGCCCTCTGGGACTCCGGCAGCACCGTGGCGACCGGCCGCCGCCTCCCCCACCACCGCATCCTGATCGTCCGCATCACCCCCGGCTACCGCGAAGGCCGCCTGGCCGACACCCCCCGCCAAACCATCACCGACATCTGGCTCAGCCCCACCGACAGCCACGGCCGCCGAGGCGCCCGCACCGAAGCCCTCCCCCTCGGCGGCATCGAACCGCTCACCGCCAGCGAGATCATCGCCGACTTGGCGGCGGCGGTGGGGACGTGAGGGAGGAGGCCACGAGCAGGTGGGGCGCGGGCGCGGGTGCGCGTGGGTAGGCGGGTGCGGTCAGCTGGTGGGTTCTAGAAGCTCTTTACGGCTTCGCGCGGGTCGAAGAAGGCCTCGCTGGTGGCGCAGTTCGGCGGAACGCCGCATCCCACGCTGGCGGCCGGCGGTATACGTGGGCACCCACACCGCCCACCGCCAACGCGGCCGAAAAACGCTCGTCACCCACCCCCGCCGCGCACCGCCGGCTTCCGCAGGAAGGCGCGCAGGCGCGTCAGGCTCCAGGTGTTGATCACGTCGTCCTTGGTGAGCCAGGCGCGTTGGGCGGTGGCGATGCCGAAGCGCCGGTTGGACAGGGCGGGGGTGGAGTGGGCGTCGCTGTTGATGGCGAACTTCACGCCGTGGCGTTGGGCGGCCATGGCTTGGTCGTCGGTGAGGTCCAGGCGTTGGGGGGAGGCGTTGAGTTCCAGGGCGGTGCCGGTGTGGGCGGCTGCGGCGAAGACGGCGTCGAGGTCGGCGTCGATGGGCGGGCGGCGGTCCAGGAGGCGGGTGGTGGGGTGGCCGATGATGTTCACGTGGGGGTTCTCGCAGGCGCGGATCAGGCGTTTGGTCTGGGCGGCGCGGTCCAGGCCGAAGGAGGAGTGGATGGAGGCGACGCAGAGGTCGAAGCCGGCGAGGAAGTCCGCGGGCCAGTCCACGTCGCCGGCGGCGTCGATGTTGAGTTCGGTGCCGTGCAGGACGCGCATTCCGCTGTACTCGCGGTCCAGGTCTCGAGCCCGGGCGCGCTGGGCCAGCATCTTGTCGTCGGTCATGCGCTGCATCGCCAGGTTCGGCGCGTGGTCGGTGACGGCGTAGTACGCGTAGCCGAGGTCGGCGGCGGTCTGGAGCATCACCTCCAGCGGGGCGAGGCCGTCGGTGAGGTCGGTGTGCGTGTGCAGGTCGCCGCGCAGGTCCTTGAGCTGGACCAGGTCCGGGAGGGCGCCGTCGGCGGCGGCTTCGATCTCGCCGCGGTCCTCGCGCAGCGTCGGCGGGATCCACGGCAGACCCAGGGCCGCGTAGACCTCCTTCTCGGTGCGGGAGGCCAGCTTCTTCCCACTCTCGACGTCGAAGAGCCCGTACTCGGAGAGCTTGAGCCCTTCCTTGACCGCACGTCCGCGCAGCTTGATGTTGTGTGCCCTTGAGCCGGTGAAGTAGACCAGCGCGGCGCCCCACTCCGCCGGCTGCACCACGCGCAGGTCCACCTGCAAGCCTTTGTCAGTCCGGATCGAGGTCTTGGTCGTCCCGCTGCCGATGACGTCCGCGACCTCCGGCCGGGCCAGCAGCGCGGCCATCAGCGGCGCGGAGTCCTTGGCGGTGGCGAGGATGTCGATGTCGCCGACGGTCTCGCGCATCCGCCGCAGCGATCCGGCGTAGTCGCACTTCTTGCACCCCGGCACGGCGCCGAGCTCCGCGACCAGGTCCTCGGCCAGGTCCAGCGCGATGCTCAGCAGCGTGCGGCCGGAGGCCTGGCTCAGCTGCTCGATGCCGTGCCGGATGTTCTCGACCGTCTTCTCGCCGAGTCCTGGCAGCCCTTTCAGCTTGCCCGCATCGGCAGCCTTGCGGAGCTCGTCGACGGACTTGATGCCGAGCTTGCGGTAGAGCAGCACGGCGGTCTTCGGACCGACGCCGGGGATCTGCGTGACCTCGCGGACGCCCGGCGGGATCTTGGCACGCAGGCTCTCCAACGCCTCCATGCGCCCGCTGGCCAGGTACTCGCTGATCTTCTCGGCGGTCGAGTCCCCGACGCCGGGGATCGCCCGCAGCCCGGCCTCGTCGAGGTGCGCGAGGTCCCCCGGATAGCCGCCGACCGAGCGGGCGGCCTTCTCGTAGGAACGTGCCCGGAAAGCGTTGCCGCCACTGAGCAGGATGAGGTCGGCGTACTCCCGCAGGAGTGCCCCGACCTCGTCGTTGAGCCGCGCCATGCAGCCAGTCTAGGAAGCAGGTGCGCCGGCGGGCGATTCGAGCGGCCGGGGCTCCACCTCGAGCAGGTGCTGCGCCCGGAACCCGAGCAGCCGCTCGGCCGCGCTCAGGTCCAGCGCTGCGGTGCGCCCCGGCAACGGCGCGCGCACCTCGGCGTCGGGGTGGTAGACCCGGAGCAGATCAGCAGTCGGATACGGCACGATCGTGTCCGGCGCTGCTACGAACACCTTGTGAAACCCTTGCAGGGGAACGGTCAACGCCAACCACGCCGCCTGGGCCGCGTCGCGCACGTCCAGGTACGTCCACAGCTCGGCCGCGCCGCGCGCCGGATCGGCGGTGAACTCCGGCAGCCGATGCGCCGCCCGCTCGGCATCGCTGACGAACGGCATGCGCAGCGCGACGACGCCCATCCCGTGCCGCCGCGCCATCATCTCCCCGGTGGCCTCGTCGACCTGCTTGGACAGCCCGTAAGGGTCCTCGATCTGGAGCGGCGCGTCCTCATCGATCGGCACGTACGCCGGATGCAGCGTGCTCCGCGCCCACGGCATGCCGAGGATCGACAGGCTGCTGGCGATCACCGCACGCCGCACGCCCTGGTTGCCCGCCTCCTCCAGCACGGTGAACGTGGCCCGCGTGTTACCGCCGAACACCTCCAGCGGGGTCCCGTGGATGGGGGTCGGCAGCGCGGCGAGGTGGACGACCGCGTCCACATCGGCGAGCGCCTCGCGCACCAGCCCCCCGTCGGACGCGTCACCGACCGCGACCCGGTCGGCGCCCAGCTCCGCCAGATCGCCGGGGTCGGTCAGGACCAGGGCGGTGACCGCGACGCCGCGGTCGGCGAAGGCACGGGTCAGCACCCTGCCGACGAGCCCTGCGGCGCCGGTGACCAGGACCCGCCGGGGCGCCGGGGGTTGCGACCGTTCAGCCGACTCCGCGCTCACGGAGCCTCCAGCCCGCCGTCGGGGCGCCGCACACCCGAGGACCACCGCTCGTGCAGGAACTTCACCGGCGGGAACTTCGCCGCCGCACGCTCGTCGATCTCGATCCCCCACCCCGGCTCCTCCGCGGGGTACAAGTGCCCCTCGCGGACGACCCGCGTGCCCGGGAAAACCTCGTGCGTGGCGTCGTTGTAGGTGTGCGACTCCTGGTAGCCGAACGCCGGGGTCGAGATGTCCACGGCCAGGTTCGCCGCGACGCCGACCGGCGAGACGTCCGCCGGGGAGTGGAACGCGGTGCGCACGCCGAGCAGCTCGCACAGCGCGACGATCTTGCGGGTCGGGGTGAGCCCGCCGACCGCGGAGGTGTGCAGGCGCAGCAGATCCACGCCGCCGTCGCGCACCAGCCGCACCGCGTCCGGCACCGAGCCGATCTGTTCGCCCACTGCGATCGGTACCGGCGAGGCGGCGCGCACCTCGGGCAGCCGGTCGTAGAGCTCGGGGGCGATGACGTCCTCAAGGAACGACAGCCGATACGGCTCCAGGGCGCGCGCCAGCACGACGGCCTGCTTCGGAGTGAGGCGGCTGTGCACGTCGTGCATCAGGTTGACGCTGTCGCCAAGGCGCTCGCGGGCAGCGGCGAAAAGCCGCGGCGCGTCACGCAGATACTGCTCGACGGCCCAGCCGTCCGGATGTGGCGAGCGCGGGTAGCCGCCGAGCGTGCCGGGCGCGCCATACGTGCCCAGGCCCGGACCGCCGAGCTGGAGCCGCACGTTCCGGTAGCCCTCGGCCAGCAGCTCCTCCGCCTGGTCGAGCGTCGCCTCGATGGTGCCGCCGGCAGCGTGCGAATACACCTCGACCGCCGATCGGCTGCGCCCGCCGAGCAGCTCGTACACCGGCATGCCGGCGCGCTTGCCGGCGATGTCCCACAGCGCTTGGTCCAGACCGGACAGCGCGTTGTTGAGCACCGGTCCGCTGCGCCAGTACGAGGAGTAGTGAATCAGGCGTGTGATGTCCTCGATGTCGGCCGGGTGGCGGCCGACGGCCAGCGGTCCGACGTGCTCGTCGACGGCGGCGGCCACGGCGGCGTAGCGCTGGGTGAAGGTGGCGCAGCCCAGGCCGTAGAGGCCGTCGTCGGAGGTGTCGACGCGGACCACCACGAGCGGCTGCCCCTCGGGGGCGGTGACGATCGCCCGCACGCGGGTGATCCGCAGGCTGTCGCGGGAGGTCCACGGGGGTCGGGTCTGCGGAAGGGCTCCGGAGGGGTCGAGCAAGTGGTTCGCGTCGGTCACGGTGTTCGTTGTTCCTCTCAGAACGCAAAACGTTTTGTATCGTGGTCCCAGCAGACTTCCACGGGCCTCACCACGGTGTCAACGGATCAGCCCGCCCCGACCGATCGGAGAGCGCAGTGGCGCAGCAGGGCCGCCGGCGGCACGTCAGCATCACCGACGTCGCCGCTCAGGCGGGGGTCAGCATCACGACGGTCTCGCACATGCTGTCCGGCCAGCGGCCGGTGGCGGCGGCGACCGCGGCGAGGGTCCAGCAGGTGATCGCCGATCTCGGCTACGAGCCCAACCGCCTGGCCCGCGGCCTGCGCCTGCAACGCACGGACACCGTGGCGCTGGTGATCCCGGACATCACCAACCCCTTCTACCCGCTGATCGCCCGCGGCCTGCAGAACGTCCTGGGCCCGGCGGGCCTCCAGGTCTTGGTCACCAGCACCGACGCCGACCCGGCCGCCGAGGAGGCGGCGGTGCAGCAGATGATCACCCGCCGCGTCGACGGTCTCGCCTTCGCCGACTACCAAGCCGACCACCGCCGCGTCGCCGCCGCAGCCGAGGTCGGCATCCCGGTGGTCCTGCTGGGCGGTCGCACCACGCGCCCCGGCATCGACGTGGTCAGCTCCGACGACGTCGCCGGCGGCACGATCGCGGCCGAATACCTGATCGGCCGCGGCTACCAGCGCATCGCGTTCATCACCGGCGCCGAACGCGTGGGCTCCCCGGCCAACCGCGTGCTGGGCTACCGGCACGCGCTGCGCGAGGCGGGCAGGCCGTACGCACCGTCGCTGGTGGTCCGCGAAGAGATCAGCCGCGACGGCGGAGCCCGCGCGATGCAGCGGCTGCTCACGCTGCGGCAGACGCCGGACGCGGTCCTGTGCACCAACGACGTAGTGGCGCTCGGTGCGCTGGACACGGCGAAGGCGCGCGGGCTGCGCGTGCCGGAGGACGTGGCGGTGATGGGCTTCGATGACATCGACATCGCGGCGCTCACCACGCCGACGCTGACCACGGTGTCGAACCGGCCCAGGGAGCAGGGCGAGGCAATCGGGCGCCTGTTGCTCGGACGGCTGAACGGATCAGCGCCGCGCGGCCCGCAGCGGATTCTGTTCGATCCGGCGGTGGTGCAGCGGGATTCGGCTTAAAACCTGCGACAAAACAGGAGTGTCAGGGCACGAAAGTAAGGACCCTGTATGCGACTACTACCCGGACCGTTTTCACCCGGTAAAGGAAGAGGAGCCCCGCAACGGCAAGCAGCCGTCACGGGACTCCCCACATTGGTTGATGTCGGCACTCGGGGGGTGTGTGCCACCAACCTATTCGCGATAGTAGCAGTGTTCGAAGATGGGCGGAGCCGACGAGCTGAGCAGGCGAAACAGGCGCCGCCGGAGCAGCCCTACCGGCGCGCGACGACCGAGCGCGGCACCAGGCCGAGAATCAGGGTGATGATGACGGCGGCGACCGGGAACACCAGCCGTAGTCGTGGTTCACCGCCGACTGGATGTCCACGTAGATCGCGGTCGTGCCGCCGACCAGCGCGCTCGTGCCGGCCGGTGCTGCCTGGTGCGCGTGGTGGCGGCCGGGCCGACCAACCTGGCGACCGGGTGCAGGCGGTGATCATCGCCTACGATGTCGGGCTCGTGGATCCGCGCGGCTGACCCGGCGCACCCCGACTCACCGAGTTACCGGCCTACCCAACCGTCCGCAGCGCGTCCGGCGTGAGGTCGGCCAGCGTCGGGTAGCCGTCGACCGCCATCAGCAGATCGGCCTCGGCGAGCAGGCTGCGCAGCACGTGCACCAGTCCGTCGACGCCGCCGATCGCCAGGCCGTGGATGTAGGGACGGCCGATCGCGACCGCGCTGGCGCCCAATGCCAGAGCTTTGACGACGTCCGTGCCGCTGCGGACGCCCGAGTCGAAGATCACCGGCAGGGAGTCGGCCGCCTCGACCACCTCGGGCAGGACGTCCAGCGTCGCCAGCCCGCCGTTCGCCTGGCGACCGCCGTGGTTGGAGCAGTAGATCCCGTCCACTCCCCCGTCACGCGCCCGGCGCACGTCCTCGGGGTGACACAGGCCCTTGACGATCAGCGGCAGCGTCGTCAGCGACCGCAGCCACGGCAAGTCGTCCCAGGTCAGGGGGTTGCCGAAGACCCCGGCCCAGTGCATCACCGTCGCGCCGGGGTCCTCCTCCGGCGGCTTGGGCAGCGCGGCGCGGAACACCGGGTCGCTGGTGTAGTTGGCCAGGCAGTGCCCGCGCAGCTGCGGGAAGTTCGACGTGGACAGGTCGCGGGGGCGCCAGCCGGTGACCCAGGTGTCCAGCGTGACGACGATCCCCTGGAACCCGGCTGCCTCGGCGCGCTGGACCAGGCTCGCGGCCAGGTCGCGGTCGGTGGGCGTGTAGAGCTGGAAGAAGCCGGGCGTGTCGCCGAACTCGGCAGCGACCTGCTCCATCGGGTCCACCGACAGCGTCGAGGCGATCATCGGCACGCCGGTCCGCGCGGCGGCGCGTGCCGCGGCCAGGTCGCCGTGCCCGTCCTGGGCGCACAGCCCGAGCACGCCGACCGGCGCCATCATCAGCGGCGAGGGCAGGGTCAGACCGAACATCGACACCGACAGGTCGCGCTGCTTGGCGCCGACGAACATCCGCGGGACCAGCGCGCGGCGGCTGAAGGCGGCGACGTTCGCGCGCTGCGTGTGCTCATCTCCCGCACCGCCAGCCACGTAGGACCACAGCGACGGGGACAGCGTGGCGCGGGCGCGCTCCTCCCAGCCCTCATACGTCATCGGGAAGTGCGGCACCACACCGCGCAGCCCGTCGAAGTAGATCTCGTACTGGTATGCGCCGAAGTCCGTCATCCGCCAACCGTAGGCCAGATTCCGCACGGCGGGGACGGCCGGAATGACGCCGCGCCACGCCGCCCTCGAGAGCCCGCCGGAGAGCCCCTCGAGAGCCCCTCGGATGCCCCTTGTGAGCAAGCGTCCGGATCGTCCGAATGGCCGAACGGCAGCGCCGACGAGCTCTCCGGTGTTCTCACAGGTCGCACTGGTGTCAGAGCAATATGAGAACAAGGCTCCGAGTGGCGCCGGTGGCGTTTACATCGCAGAATCCGGGGCATCCGGACGCGACGAGATGAGAGTCGCCCATGGCCCGAGTGTGACGAGGCGGTGGTGGATGATGTTCGGCCCGGCAATGTGGCGTCGGTACCGTTCGACCAGGCAGAAGGCGGCGTGTGAACGCCTGCTGGAGGAATTGTGCGGTCGGGCCCTGGTCCGCGAAGCCGAGGACCTCGTGGAGACCGTGTGGATCGAAGGGCTGGACCGGGCTGAACACGCCGACCCGACCGTGCGGCTGATCCTGGAGCGCGAGCGGGCGTCGTTCCTGCGCGCCTCGCGCAAGCGCTCGGCCGAGGCGGACAAGGACCAGCGGCGGATGGCGGCTGCCACGGCGGAGATGGTGCAGCTGACGCGCACCGGTCCCCCGGCCGACTAGCCACTCAAGCCTGGCGACAGCTCAGACTCGATGTCAGACGTCGGATTCGAGGGCGAACGTATTGCCGTCAGGGTCCTGGAACCAGGCGATGCGTCCGCCGCCGGCGCGCGGGGTGATGCCCCTGGCGTCGTGCTCGAACTGCTCGTAGCGGGTGAACTCGACCCCTGAGGCGGTGAGTTCGTCGACGATCCGGTCCAGGTCGTCGACGTACCAGACGGCCAGCGTCGCCGCCGTCGTCCCGGCGGTGGCGGACTGGTAGACGTTCAGCGCGGGACCGCCGCCGGAGGCGTAGACGCGACTGCCTCCGGCGATTCTGGCGCTCGGTCCGGACCGGATGAGCGGCAGTCCCAACTTGCCTTCGTAGAACGCGACGGCCTGGTCGATGTCGGAGACGGCGATCGAGGTGCGGAGTTCGTAGGCACTCAACGGCATGACCACCACTGTGTCATGTTCTAAAGGGGTTATGTCTCAGAGGGATCATGTCTCAGAGGGCGAAGTCCGCGACGTGGTCCTTGGTCAGCAGCACGTCCAGTCCGGCGAATCCGAGCCCTGCGACGTAGTCCACCGGGACCGCCACATGCTTGCGGTGCCAGATGTGCCCGGCGGCGAGCAGGACGTGGGTGATCGCCTCGTCCTCGGTGCGGACCACCAGTCCCAGGACGCGTCCGGCGTCGCCGTCGAGCGCCTGGACGTGGTCGCCGCGCCGGATCCGGGTCTGCGCGTCGGGGACGGCACGCATGACCGCCGGATGCCCGGCGCCGCGCACCGGCGTCGCCGGCAGATGGTCGAACGCGCTCTTGTCGCAGCCCAGCAGGATGCCGTAGGGCAGCACGCGGGCCATGTCGGGCGCCACCAGCCGGGCGGCGCCGTCGAACACGGAGCAGACGACGAGGTCGATCAGGCGCGGCACGTCCGGTTCGACGACGAATTGCAGTAACTCTCCGCAGTCGGCATCGGAGCAGTAGACCTTGCTCCCGAACTCATAGATCGCGGATTCGTTCATCTCCGGCGCTCCTCAGCCCCACCCTTCGAATATACGGCGGACGCGGCGAGGAGGAGAGCGCGGCCTTCAGACCGCGACGATCTCCGGATACACCGGCTGCCACATCGCCTCGCGCACCCGCGCCTCGATGTCGTCGCCGACCTCGATCCCGGCCACGCCGCCCTCGGCGGCGGCGCGCGCCACCGCCACAGCGACCGCGACGGAGGTCTCGCGCAGCTCCGGGACCGGCGGGAGGATAGGCGCGCCCGGCGTGCCGGTGTCCACGCGTCCGGCGACGGCGTTCGCCGCGGCGACGAGCATGGCGTCGGTGACGCGCGTGGCGCGGGCGACGATGGCGCCCAGACCGAGGCCGGGGAAGACCAGGGCGTTGTTCGCCTGGGCGATCTGGTAGGTGGTGCCGTCGTGCTCGACGGGGTCGAACGGGCTGCCGGTGGCGATCAGCGCCTTCCCCGCGGTCCAGGTCAGCAGGTCCGACGGCGTCGCCTCGGCCAGGTCGGTCGGGTTGGACATCGGCAGGATGAGCGGCCGGTCGGTGTGCTCGGCCATGGCGCGCACGATGTCCTCGGTGAACGCCCCGCCGCGCCCGGAGGTGCCGATCAGGATGGTCGGGTGGATCCGGTCGACGACCTCGGCCAGGGTCACGCCGTCCTGGTCCGCCTCGTGGGCCCAGTCGGAGCTCTCGGCGGCGGGGCGCGCGTAGCGGACTTGGAAGTCGCGCAGGCTGTCCTGGTCGTCGGTCAGCAGGCCGTAGCGGTCGACGCACCAAATGCGCGCCGTGGCCTCCTGCGGCGACAAGCCGTCGGCGGTGAGGGCTTCGCGCAGGTCGTCGGTGATGCCGATCCCGGCGCTGCCCGCGCCGAAGACCACGATGCGGTGCTCGCGCAGCGGCTGCCCGCTGGCGGCGACACCGGCCAGGACCGCGGCCAGGGTCACCGCGCCGGTGCCCTGGATGTCGTCGTTGAAGGTGAAGACCTGGTCGCGGTAGCGGTCCAGGACGCGGTGGGCGTTCGTGGTGCCGAAGTCCTCCCAGTGCAGCAGCGCGTGCGGGAACAGGCGACCTGCGGTCTGGACGTAGGCGTCGATGAACGCGTCGTAGGTCTCCCGGTCCGCGCGCGGGTGGCGGTTGCCGAGGTAGCCGGGGTCGTCCAGCAGCTCCTGGCGGTTGGTGCCGACGTCGAGCATGACCGGCAGCACCCGGCGCGGGTCGATGCCGCCGGCGGCGGTGTAGACGACGAGCTTGCCGACCGCGATGTCGATGCCGCCGACGCCCCAGTCGCCGATGCCCAGGATCGCCTCGCCGTCGGTGGCCACGATCAGGTCGACGTCGTCCGGGCCGAGCCCGGCGGCCGCCAGCGAGCGCTCGATGTCCTGCGGGGCGTCCACGGACAGGTAGACGCCGTGCGGCCGCCGGTATTCGGCGTTGTAGTGCTCGATCGCGGTGCCGACGGTCGGGGTGTAGACGATCGGCAGGATCTCGGCCAGGTGCTCGGTGACCAGGCGGTAGAACAGGACCTCGTTGCGGTCGCGCAGGCTGCTCAGGGAGACGTACTTCTCCAGGGCGGTCTGCTCGGAGCGGAACTGCTCGTAGACGCGCGCGGCCTGCTTCTCCTGCGTGACGACGGCCTGCGGCAGCAGCCCGACCAGATCGAGGGCCCGGCGCTCGGCGAGGGTGAAGGCGGTCCCGCGGTTCAGGCGCGGATCGGTCAGGACCGCGTTTCCTCGGGCGGTGGTCGCCAAGCGGTTGTCCCGGCCTGTGCCTGCTGCGTCTGGGTTCCTCACGCGTCCAGCATCGGGCCGGTGCGGCGCGGCGTGCAACGTCCGGCCCAGGCCGGCGACGCCGTTCGGGCCCGCCAGGGTCGCGGGGCGGCGGCGGCCGTGGTCGGCTGGGGAGGTGACTGCGATCTCCCCGGAGCAGGAGCGCCGGCTTCTGGACTCCGTGCCCACCGGACTGCTGATCGACGGACGCTGGCGCCAGGCGTCCGACGGCGGAACGCTCGACGTCAGCGACCCCTCGACCGGCGAGGTGCTGCTGACCGTCGCCAGCGCGTCGGCCGCCGACGGCCAGGACGCGCTGGCCGCCGCGCACGCCGCGCAGGCTTCGTGGGCGCGCACGGCGCCGCGTCAGCGCGCGGAGATCCTGCGCAAGGCGTTCGACCTGGTCACCGCGCGCACCGAGGACTTCGCGCTGCTGATGACGCTGGAGATGGGCAAGCCGCTGGCGGACTCGCGCGCCGAGGTCGCCTACGGCGCGGAGTTCCTGCGCTGGTTCTCCGAGCAGACGAACCGGATCGCCGGGCGGTACCAGACGGCGCCGGACGGAGCGGCGCGCCTGCTGGTCGCCAAGCGGCCGGTCGGACCGTGCCTGCTGATCACCCCGTGGAATTTCCCGCTGGCGATGGGGACGCGCAAGCTGGGACCGGCGCTGGCCGCCGGGTGCACGGTCGTGTTCAAGCCGGCCGCGCTCACCCCGCTGACCTCGCTGCTGCTCGCGCAGACGCTGATCGAGGCCGGGGTCCCCGACGGCGTGGTGAACGTGATCCCGACCCGGCACGCAGGAGCGGTCACCGGCCCGCTGATCCGCGACCCGCGCCTGCGCAAGCTGTCCTTCACCGGCTCGACCGAGGTCGGGCAGCAGCTGATCGCGGACTCCGCCGAGCAGGTGCTGCGGGTGTCGATGGAACTCGGCGGCAACGCGCCGCTGATCGTCTTCGCCGACGCCGACCTGGACCGCGCGCTGGACGGCGCCATGCTCGCCAAGCTGCGCAACGGCGGCGAGGCGTGCACCGCGGCGAACCGGCTGCTGGTGGAGCGCTCCGTCGCCGACGTCTTCGCCGACCGCCTGACCAGCCGTTTCCGCGAGCACACGCTCGGGCGCGGCACGCTGCCGGACGTCAAGATCGGCCCGCTGGTCGACGCCGAGACCCGCGACAAGGTCGAGCGCCTGGTCGACGCCGCGGTCGAAGGCGGCGCGAAGGTCCTCACCGGCGGCCACAAGCTCCCCGGAGCGGGCTACTTCTACGAGCCGACGGTCCTGACCGACATCCCCGCCGGCGCGGAGATCCTGCGCGAGGAGATCTTCGGACCGGTCGCCCCGATCATCGCCTTCGACAGCGAGGACGAGGCCGTCGCCCTGGCCAACGAGACGCAGTACGGCCTGGTCGCCTACGCCTTCACCAAGGACCTGAACCGCGGCCTGCGCCTGGCCGAGCGCCTCGACGCCGGCATGATCGGCCTGAACACCGGGATTGTGTCGAACCCGGCGGCGCCCTTCGGCGGGGTGAAGCAGTCCGGGATCGGGCGCGAGGGCGGGCTGGAGGGCATCGAGGAGTACTTGGAGACGCGGTACGTGGGGATCGCCGATCCCTTCGCCGAGGGCGCCTAGCCGCCGGCCGGGTCAGCTCGAGTCAGGCCAGGTCGGTTCAGGTCGGGTCAGGCCGGGTCAGACCGGGTCAGGTCAAGACGTCGGCCCGCTTCCGAGCCCGGTAGGCGGCGACGTTCGCCCGCGTCGCGCACCGGTCCGAGCAGTACCGCCGTGAGCTGTTCGTCGTGGTGTCCACGAACACCGCGCGGCACGGCAGCGCCTCACACAACCCCAGCCGGTCCGGGCCGCGCTCGGCGATGGTGTATGCCAAGCCGAACGCCGCCCCGGTCACGTACGAGCGAGCCAGCCCGTGGGGCTCGTCGGTGAGGTGCAGATGCCAGTCGCCGTCGGCGTGGTCGCTGATCGACGCCGAGACCGGGAAGTCGCACAGCAGCTTGTTCAGCGCCTCGGTGGCGCGCTCGACCCGCCCGGTGGCGGCCAGCTCGAAGACCCGCCGCAGCCGGGGACGGGCCTCGCGCAGTTCGTCCAGGCCCGCCGAGGCGGCGGTGGGGGTCACGCGCCAGCCCTGCGGCAGGAGGCGGTAGACGTCATCGCTCGACTGCAGGCGGTCTCGGCCGGTCCCGTGGTCGTCCGTGTTCACCAGGGCCACGGCCCGGTCGGCGTAGGCGAGGAGCTTCATGACAGCCCTGTTGCCCAGGAACGCGGGGTCGATTCAAGAACGGCAAAGCCGCCGAAACAGGTGAATTTTCGCTATACGCCCGGACCCACGACGAATTTAACGCTCCCGTCCACGTCGACGGTGGCATCCAACTCCCGTCCGTCCAGGACCGTGGCGGCCGTGGACTCCAGGAAGATGCGCGCCGGACCGGACTCCACGACCTGGTCGCCGGCGTCGGGACCGGTGGCCAGGACCGCCGAGAACTGGTCCTGGTTGCCGTTCAGGCTCGGGTCGGCCGCGACGATGCGCAGACCGGCGGTCTCCGGGGGCAGTTCGGAACTCGTGGTCAGTACCTGAATGGCGGCCGCGGCCCGATCGGTGAGAGACAGCACGACATCCTCCAGGTGCTGGACGGTCAACCTCCCATGGGGTCCATGGGTTTCCCCTTGGTTACCCGATCACAGCCTGCCAAACGTCCGGGGAAAGGGTCAGTTGCCCGCTGCGAGCATCACGCCCCGTTCCGTCCGGTGATCTCCCCCTGCCGTTTCGTTTGCCGCCACCGTCGCGCCACTATGCCGCCACCACTGCGCCACGCCGTCATTCCGTCGCCGCGAGCGCCAAGTAGGCACGCGCCGGGGCGAGTGGTTCGGCCGCCGGTCCCTGCAACAACGCGCCGTCGATGGCGAACCGGGAGCCGTGGCACGGGCACTCCCAGGTCTTCTCCACGTCGTTGAACCCGACGGTGCAGCCCAGGTGCGGACACAGCGCCGAGACCAGGTGCAGCAGTCCGTGGTCGTCCCGGTATGCCGCGCAGTGCTCGCCGCCGACGTCCACCACCGCGGCGTCGCCAGGACGGATCGCGTCGAGGGCGTCCCGCTCGTCGGGCTCGACGCGGTGCCGGACCACCGACCGCACCGGGCCGCTCCACGCGTCCTCCGGCCGCAGGGCCTTCTCCCACCGCGCCGGGGCGAACGCCGCCGCCCACGAAGCGGGCCGCTGACCCCGGATACCGGCGGTGATGAGGCCGCCCGCGAGCACCGCGGTACCGGCGTCCCAACCCGCCGAGCCGGTCGCGACCCACAGGCACCGCCGGTCCGCCGTCGCCGAAGCCCGCCCGATCAGCGGGAGGTGGTCCTCGCTCTGGCAGTCCTGCGCCGACCAGTGGTAGTCCACGCGGCTCAGACCCACGTTCTCGGCGGCCCACGCCGCCAGCCGCGCGTACCGCTCGCCGACTCCGCCGGAGCCGGGCTCGTACTTCTCCCCCGCGACGACGACCAGGCGCTGCCCGTCGCCCAGCGGTGCGGTGCGCACCGACACGCCGGACTCCGCGACGGCGGCGTACGTCGCCTCCGGCGCCAGCTCGGCCGGCATCGCCCCGGCCAGCAGCAGCTCACGCCGGGCACGCAGCGCGCGCCGCACCGCCTTCGTCGCCGTGATCGGGAAGCCGGTGGCGACCACCACGTGCTCGGCGGCGACCGATGCGCCGCTCTCGGTCATGACGACGCAGGGTTCTCCGACGTCGACGGTGACGACGCGGCTGTGTTCGTACACTGCCGATCCCAGCCGGACGAGGTCCTCGGCCAGCGCCGTGAGGAGTTTGGAGGGATGGAACTGGAGCTGGTCGGCGATGTGCGCCGCGCCTTTCACCGCGAACGGCACGCCGACGCCGACGCCTATCCCCACGCCGTCGACAACCGGGACTCCGGCTTCATGCGCGGCAGCGGTCTCCGCGCGCAGATCCGCCAGGGAAGCCTCGTCGTCGGCATACAGATAAGCCGCTCGCCGCTCCACCTCGCACTCGACGCCGAGCCGATCGGCTACCTCGGCGATCCGCTCCACGGCCCGCGCCTGCGCCTCGGCGTAGGAGCGCGCCGCCTCGGCTCCGGCGGCGCGCTCGATCCGGCTGTGGGCGAGGGCTTGCAGCACCGATGCCTGTCCGGCGCCGCCGCCCTTCGCGGCCTCGACGATCCGGCCGGCCTCCAGGAGTGCCACGCGCCGTCCGGTGCGTGCCAGCTCCCAGGCCGTCCACAGCCCGGCCGCCCCACCGCCGATGACCGCCACGTCGGCTCTGCCCCGGCCGTCCAGCCTGGGGTAGTCGGTCCTGCCGCCGGTGGTCGTCCAGTAGGGCTCGTCGGTCATGGTCGCCGAGTAACCGACCTGAAGAGGTTGAAACCCTGTTCACCCACATAGCGGCTCCAGCGGCGCCCTCAGCGCCGCCGCAGTGCGTCGACGCTCACCGCCATGAGCAGGAGCGTGATGATCACGAGCATGGCGTTGCCCGCCTGGATCGCGCCGACCATCAAAAGCCCGCCGGCGATGAAAACCATCAACATGAGCCCCGAGGGACGCCCTTTAGACGCTGCCACAGCGGCCTCCTTCCGGTCGAGACCGACAGGGGCTGATACATCCTGTCGACTTCGACCCTAACCGCCGGGCGCCTCGGACTGCCCGCTCAAACCGCCCGGCCTCAGGTTGAGGCAAGCCTGTCCTTAATCTTCGCCAGCGCTTCCTTCGCCTCGGGCATCGCCACCAGCTCCTGCGGGTTCAGCCGCAGCGCCTTGGCCAGCCGCTCGGCCTCCGCCTTGTTCTCCGGGTACTGAGAGTTCTTGAGCGCGTCCAGCAGCGTCTCCGCAGCCTTGTCCCGCGAGCTGGCGAGCTTGGGCTTCCAGATCTTCATGGCCTCGGCGAAGATGCCCCACTGCGTGTGGTCCTGGAACGCCGGGTCGCTCTCCAGGTGCTTCAGGTTCGCCCGGACCTTGTTCACGACCTGCCAGGTCAGCAGCCCGACGCCGATCAGCCCGACGAGACCGGCGATCGCCTGGCCGGCGATGGGGATCGCGCCGCCGGTCAGGCCGAGGGCGACGGCGGCGATCGCCAGCGCGCCGACGGAGATGTTCAGGGTTCCGCTCAGCGCTGTGAGGATCTGGCGGACCGAGCGGCGCTCGCCCTTGCGCTCGCCGAGTTCCCTGACCGACTGGAGGTTCGCCGCCTCCTCGACGCGCACGAGGTTGTCGTGCACCGTCAGCTTCGCCAGGGCGTAGCGGTGGTCGCACGCCTCCAGGCGTTCCTCGTACCGGCCCTTCAGCGCGGCGATCCGGACCCTGCTCTCAGGCGCGGGAAGCTGCCGAGCCGGAGCCAGCTCCTCCATGAAATGCTCGTACATGGTCTTCTTGGCCAGGTCGTGGTTGTGCTCGAGAACCTTCTGCAGGTCCTGGAAGTGCTTGTACATCGCCTTGTAGTCCTTGGCGCCGTCCCCGCCGCGCAGCGCCTTGGTCTGCTTGATCGCCTCGTGCGCCTTCATCGAGCTGTTGACGGCGGTGATCAGGCCGTTGACAATCCCCAGGACGCCGCTGGCCTGCCCCAGCGGCACCGACGACGCGGCCGGCGCCAGGTTCGCCGCTCCCGACGTGAGCCCGCCGCCGACCGCCGAGGAGTTCGACGTCAGACCGGCCATCGTCGCCACGAGCCGATGGCCGGCTTTGGCCTTCTCCTCACCGGTGGCGAGCAGCCACGCCCGGAACTCCTCACAGAACCCGAACACCGACCCGACCATGTCCGGCACCGCGAGCACGCCGCTGACCAGCCCGGCCGCACCGATACCGGAGGCGATGCCGTAGTCCCCGCCGGTGCCCCCGGCAGTGGCGAACACACCACCAGCGGTATCCGCGGTGGGCCCGCTCTTGGCGGCGCCCCGCCGCACGGAGGCGGCAGCATTCTTCGCCGCCTTGCCGCCGCGCTCCAGAAGCGTTCCCGGCGCGCGCTGCACGACGCCTTCCGCGGCGGTCGATCGCCGCACCGCATCGGTGGCGCCCGGCGCGTCGGCGACCCCAGCCGCCGGAGCCAGTGGCATGCCCGAAAGCCGTGTGGCGCTGGCCTCGCCTTCGGCGGCAGCCGATCGCTGCACCGCCTCGGTGGCGCCCGGCGCGTCGGCAGCACCAACCGCCGGAGCCAGCGACATGCCTGAAAGCCGTGTGGCGTTGGCCTCGCCTCCAGCGGCAGCCGATCGCTGCACCGCATCGGTCGCAGTCCCCGTATTCGCTGCCGGAGCCAGCGGCATGCCCAGCACGCGCGTGGCGTTGGCCTCCGCCTCGCGCTCGAAGCGGTCCGAGGGGTCGGAGACGGTGAGTCCGCTGCCGTTGTCGCTGCCGGCGACCGGACCGCGGCGCTGCTGGATGACGTGGGTCAGCTCGTGGGCGAGGGTGTGCTTGTCGCCGCCGCCGTCGCCGATGACGACGTGGTTCCCGGAGGTGTAGGCGCGCGCCCCGATCTCGGCGGCCGAGCGGCGTGCGGCGGTCCCGGTGTGCAGGCGCACGTCGGAGAAGTCGGCGCCGAGCCGGGTCTCCATCTCAGTGCGCACCGAACCGCCCAGCGGCTGACCCGCCGAGGACAGGACCGACTGCACCTCCGAGCGCTGGACCGGCGCGGAGCCGCCGTGCCCGCAGCCGGGACCGTGTTCGTGCTGCTCCTGGGAATACCCATCGCCGGACGCCGCGAGCAGTTGGACCACAGCGGCGTTCCCGATGCTTCGCTGCAACGTCAAGATCCCGGTCGGGTCGGCCGAGGGACCCGCCGCCGAGCGCGCCGGGGCGCTCTGCGTGCGGCCCTCAGCCTTGGCCTTACCAGCGTCCTGATCTCGCATGCGAGGCTCCGTCCAGGAAAGATGCTTCTAATCTCAGTATGCTCATACGGTTGCGCGAGTCGGCGGCCGTCGGCACGAACGTTGAGGTTCGCCTCCTGATACCGCTGTCTCCGGTCAGAATTCGAGGCCCACCAAGTCCTCCTGCGACAGCCGGCCCATCTTCCGGTACTCCCGCTGCGCCCCGGTCAGCAGATCCTCCGCGCCGACTCGGCGTCCGCCGGCCGCTGCCAAGTACGCGGCGGTGGTGGCGGCAGCCCGGATGGCGCCACCGGCGAGTTCGAAACGGTCGGCAACCGCGTCCAGCGCGGAGCCGTCGGCGACGTCGGGCTCCAACGGCACGGACCCGGCCAGGCAGCGCTGCCACAACGCCTTGCGCAGCGCGGCGTCCGGGAACGGGAAATCGACGATCAGGTCGAAGCGGCGGGTGAAGGCGTCGTCGATGTTGGCGCGCAGATTGGTGGTGAGCAGAGCGACGCCGTTGAAGGATTCCAGGCGCTGCAACAGATACGCGCTCTCCATGTTGGCGTAGCGGTCGTGCGCGTCCTTGGTCTCCGAGCGCTTGCCGAAGACCGCGTCGGCCTCGTCGAACAGGATGACCGCGTCCACCCGGTCGGCCTCGGCGAACAGCCGCTCCAGGTTTTTCTCAGTCTCGCCGACGTATTTGTCCACCAGGGCACTGAGTTCGACCACGTACAAGTCCAGTCCCAGCTCACCGGCCACGACCTCGGCCGCCAGCGTCTTGCCGGTCCCGGACTCCCCGGCGAACAACGCCGCCACGCCGCGACCCCGGCCGCCGCCGGTCCGCAGACCCCAAGCGCCCAAGACCCGATCACGGTTGCGAACCCGGTCCACCAGCTCGCGCAGCCGCGCGCCCTCGGTCTCCGGCAGCACCAGATCCGGCCAGCCGACCGCCGGTTCCACGTGCCGGACGCCCGGTCCCATACCTCGGGCGTTCTCCTGCCGAGCGGCGCGACGGATGTGGGTCTCGTCCGGCTGCCGACCTTCCAGCGCGGCCAGCGCCCGGGCGGTCCCGGCCGCCCGAGCGATACCGGTCGCGGTCAACCGGAACGGAGCGACGGTCGCCTCCAGATCGGTCCCCGGCGCGAGCGGTCCCAGCTCCGAACGCCAGCGCGCGATCCACTCCGGCGAGCCGCCTGCCGGGGACTCGACGTCCACCACCAGCGGACGCACCGGCCAGCCGCCGGACTCCCGCCGCGCCTCACCGACCAGCAGGACCGGGACCTGATCGGTGCACAGCGGTCCGGGATCCACCGGCTCGGGCAGGAGCACCACCAAGCCCGCGCGGCGCAGCCGGGCTTCGCGAATCAGGGCGGGAACGATCTGGTCGGCGCGCGCCAGCACCTTCTCGGTCAGCGTGATCCGCAGCGCGGGACGACCCGCGGCGGCGAACAGCGCCAAGGCGACCGCGTCCGCGCTGCCTTTACGCTGCTCACGCAACTGGATCAGCGTCGGTCCGGCACGCAGCAGCTCCACCAAGCCGGGGCGCCGCTCGACTTCGGCGAGGGTCGCGGCGTCGGGCGCCTCAGCGAAAGAATCAATAGCCTGAGTCAAGCCGTGCAGGACGTCGTCCGGCGTGTCATCACCCAGCAAATGAGCCACCACGCGGTCCGGCACTCGCAGAGTCCGCGACAGCAGCGGCTGATCGGCGTCTTCCAGCTCCAGCAGACCGCCGGACACCAACGGCGCTCCGGCAGAAAAGCGAGCGCGTGCCACCGGATCCCAGGCCTCGCGGCCGGACAAGTCCAGCGCCAGTCCGACGGTCGCGCGCCGCCGCGTCACGTCGTCGTTCAGGTAGCCGTAACAGGACTCGAAGACCCGGTCCACGTCCGGCGCCAGTGCCAGCACCAACACCGCCACATCCAGTGGCGTCAGCTCAAAAGTCTCGGCCAGCTCAGCCAAGCGCGGCCATCCCTCAGCCGCCGGAATCAAATCCCCGTCCGCCTCGAAATCGTCCAGAGCAGCCAGCGCGCCGCCCGAGCGCGTCGGATCGAGGCTTCCGGCCTCCAGCAGCCAGCCGACCTGGTCGGCCGACAAACGCAAGCCCCGCAACGGATCCTCGGCGCTGGGGTCGACCGCCGAGCGCACGTCGACCAGGATCCTGACTTGCTCGGCCAGCAGATCCAGGCAGTGCCGCGCGGCCTTGGCCTCGGCGTTCACCGCTCGATCTTCCCGTAGCGGCGCAGCCGCAGCGGCGCCTCGGCCTCCGGCTCGTCGAGCCGGTGGCTGCGCACCCCGGCGCCCTCGGTGACCGCCGGCCCGACCGGGAACTCCGGGCCCACCGGGAACGGCGCGGTGATCACCAGGTCCAGGGAGGGCTTGAGGTCGCCGCCGAGCGCCGACCAGATGTCGGCGATGGAGCGCGACTCCTGCGGCGGAGTGGCTGCGGTCATCGGGATCTGCAATCCGAGTGCGGACAGTTGTCCCGGGCCATCGGGGATGGGCAGCGAGTCGTGGGTGAGCAGGCAGCCGAGCACCACGGCCAGCAGCCGGTGTTCGTCCTCGGCGCGCTTGGTCCAGGCGGTCACCAGGTAGGAAAGCCGGAAATAGCGTGGCGGCTGGCGACGGCGCACCACGATGCCCCGCTCGTCCCGGATCGCCACGACGCCGCGCTCGCGCCGGGTGAGGTCTTCGCGGATGTCATAGAGGTAGGCGTCGACCGTGGGGGTGTTCCGACGCGCGGCCCAATCCCGGGTCGGGGCGTCGAAGGCGATGTCCACGCCCTTGTCGGGCAGGGCGGATCGCAGCAGGCTGCGCAGCGCCTCGTCGATTTCGGGGATCAAACTCGGTTCTCTTCCACTCTCTGCCGCCGCCGGGCCGGGACGGGCTCCGCCGATACGGCGGGCACAGCCAATTCATCGTCGTGCCCGCTCCGCGCGGCTGCCAGGTGCGCCGGTACGGCGTGCCGGGCACTGCGCGATGTCCGGACGGGCAGCACGCGGCGCCCTCAGGTCCAGCGCAGGTAGCCCTCGCGGGCCGCGTGCGCGACGACGTGCGCCCGGTTGCGCAACTCCAGCCGCGTCATCACGTCGTGCAGCACGCCTTTGATGGTGCGTTCGGAATAGCAGAGCTTCGCCGCTATCTCCTTGGTCTCCATGCCCTCGGAGACCAGCCGGATGACGTCCACCTCGCGGCTGGACAGCCCCATCGGCAGCGGCTCGGTCCCGGCGCCGCGTGCCCGCCGGGCCCGGCCGACCTCGCCGAGCAGCCCGCCGAGCAGGTCCGCGGGCAGGTCGCCGGCGCCCCGGTCGACCAGCTGGACGGCGCGCACCAGCCGGTCGGCGGTCGCCTCGCGGCGCCAGACCACGGCGGTCACCCCGAGTTCGACCACTTCCAACAGCTGCGCCTTGTTCATCCGGCTCACCACGAGCACGGTGTACGCGGGCTTGGGCGCCGCCTGCGGTCCGGCCTCCAACAGCTCGGCGGCGTCGTCGGCGCACATCACGATCAGCGGGTCGCGGCCCGGGCCGTCCTCGGCCAGCAGCTCGATCTCGCTGCGGCGGTCGAGAAGGTTGACGATGCCGGCGCGCAGCACCGGATCGGCGGCCATCACCACGGTCTGGACACGTCGCACAGGACTGTCCCCCCTCACCCTCGCCGGCCAGGTTCGCCGAAGCCGGGGCGGCTGCTGCCGCCGCCCGCAAGGACATCACGGCACCGGGTGCGAAACCAACGGACCTCAACGGAACACCACGGGAACGCCCACGCCGGCATCCGTACCTTGATCACTGACGACCAGGCACGGAGGACGTGAGCGGACAGTCCGGGCGGATGATGAGAATTATGAGGTTGCTGGGGACGACGGCCTATCGGCGGGGCGCCGCCGGGATCGTCAGTGGCGCGTGTAGAACTCCAACTCGGTGACGGCCGTCTCCACCGCCTTGGCGGGGTCGGCGGCGGTGGGCGGGTAGGAGGAGGTGATGGTCAGCACCACCTGGCGGATGTCGTCGCCGCGCAGCTGGACCTTCTGGAAACCGGGCTGGTCGTCGAGGGTGAACGTCTTCTTGATCGGCGCGCCCTTGCCGGGGATCGGGATCAGCTCGGCCTCGATGGTCTCCGGCGATCCCTGCGCGCCGAAGGTGTCCGCGGCGGTGCCGGCGCCCGGCGTGATCCCCAGGTCCAGCAGGTTCGCCGGCTGGGAGAAGGTGACGGTCACGCTCGCGCCGTTCGTGTTCTGCGGCGAGAACCCGCTGCCCCACCAGGTGTCGGAGTAGGTGTCGTGCAGGAGCTTGGCCTTGTGGTTGGGATCCTCGTGGGACGCGCCGATGGTCCAGTTGGAGATCTCGTTCGGCTTGGCGAAGTGGTCGCGGACGTTCTTGGAGACCGGCGAATACTCCTGGACCACGACGACGATCACAACTACCACCACGATCGCCCACACCACCGGGCGGATCGCCTGCCCCGGACCGCGCCGCAGCCGGGGGCGCTGGCCGGCGAAGGGCAGCGGCCGGTTGCGCCAGAAGAAGAACACGCGGCGCCACCACGACGGACGGCGCGCCTCCACCGGCGCGTAGGCCAGGCGCTGGCCGCAGCGCCGGCAGAAGTGCCGCTCCGGCGGGTTGCGGGTGGCACACCACTGACATTCGATGCCTGCGTCGAGGGCTTCCAGCGCCTCGGCGTTCTTGCGCTGCGGGGCGATGGGGTCGGGCTTGCCGGGCAGGACCGGGACGATGCCGGGCGGCGGCTCGGTCTGGTCGGCGACCGGGACCAGCAGGGCGCGGGCGCGTTCGGCGCGCTCGGCTCGTTCGGCTTTCTCGGCTTGTTCAGCGCGCTCGGCGGCGGCCTCGGCGAGTTCTCGGCGCTCCGCCTCGGCCCGCGCGACCTCGTCCAGCGGCACGGTGTCCGCCTCGTCGACGACGAGGTGGAGCCCGGGAGCGCGCGCGGAATCGTGCTCGGCGGTCGAAGCCGGAGCCGCTGCCTCGCCGGAGCGCGCCGACGGAATCGCCGCCACGCCGGCTGCGCTCTCGGCGCTCCCTGTGCTGCCTGTGTTCCCTGCGCTCCCCGCACTTTCCCCGGACGGCGACTCCTCGAAAGCCGCCGGCGCCCCGGCGCCGACCACGGCCGGCTTGGCCCGGGTCAGTGCCGCCCCGCAGCTGTCGCAGAAGGCTTCCCGCTGCTCGCGCGCACCGCAGTCGGGGCAGGTCAGCTCACTGAGATCGGTGGACATCGGCGCGTAACGCTACCTTTCAGGATTCTTCGACGACAACGGAGTACGGGACGTGCGCCGGCCGCACCGCGGCCACCAGGGCCTGCAGGCGAGCCAGATCGACCGAGCTGGCCTGGGCCTTGGTGAGCCGGACCTGCAAAGCCGGCTCGGGCTCCCCCGGCAACGGCCCGAGCGGACGCGCCGACCAGGACATGCCCCCGCTCTCCACGATGGTCGGCTCGATGCCGAACCCGAGGCGGACGGCTTCGGCCAGGCCGTGCACGGTCCCGCGATAGCGGTGCAGCCCGGCCGCGCCGGACACCGCGGCGCGCAGGTCCGGGTCGGACTCGTCCCCGGACAGCTCCGCGCCGACCCAGCCGCCGAGCCAGGACACGAAGTCCGGCGGCGCCAGCTCGGGCCGCAGGTAGGCCGAAAGGTTGTCCAGCACCGAGAACATCGGCGCGAACAGGTCGTCCAGACCGCCGACGAAACGCTGCGCGAAATCGTCGTCGGCGTAGACGCTCGGCAGCTGCTCGCCGAGCGGGAACGGGCTGCCGAGCCCGTCGGCCGCGCCCCTCATCCGCCGACCACCTTCACCCGGTGGTCGTAGGAGAACACCAGCGCCGAGGGGTCCAGCTCGATCCGCTCGGCGGAGTCGCCGCGCTTGCCGGTCAGCGGGTCGGCCGGGTGTAGGCGCACCTCGTCGACCATCTCCACGCCGGGGACGCGCTGCAGCACCGCGTACAGCTCCCCGGAGTGCACCGAGCGGCCGAACGGCCAGCCCTCCCCGGTCGGTCCGCCGGTCAGCGGGTCGAGATAGGAATACAGGGCGTTGACGGCGCCGGTGCGGACCTGGTCGGTCTCGGCGCCGCGGAAGGCGTGCAGCGTCACCGCGGCGGTGACGCCCTGGTAGTACGGCGGTCCGACGGCCAGCCGGGTGCCGATCGGGCGCCGGTCGTCCAGGTAGGCGGCGATGCGGCTGAGCAGCTCGTCCCCGGGCACCAGCTGCTCGAAGCGCAGGAAGCCGCCGACGTCCGGGACCGCCTGCGGGACCACCAGCAGCCGGACCGCGCCGATCCCGGCTTCCTTGCCGTGGAGCTTGGTCTTCTCGTCCACCGACAGGCAGTGGATGCGCGCGGCTTCGGGAGCGGCGCGGCGGGTCAGCTCCTCATAGTCCCGGACCGTCACCGCGCGATCCTGCGCGCGCAGCGAGATCGGCGCGCGCACCTTCGACTCGGCCACCGATTCGCCGTCGACGCCGCCGCGTGCGGCTTCGCGGTTCTCCACCTGCGAGACGTAAGGGATCGAGGTTCGCAGGACACTGAGAGCACCGCGCGCCACGTTGCCGGCCCGGCCGCCGCCGATCCGGTAGGCGGTGGCCCGGATGCGCACGCCCTTGAGCGGGACCGCGCCGTACTGCTGGACGCTGCCGTCCGGCTGACGCAGCGCCGGACCGAAGGCGATCTCGCCGGTGACCGGGTCCAGCTGGAAGTGCCGGTCGTCCGGACCGGAGCCGGCGAAGGTGTCGACCAGCTCCCAGCGCTGCCAGCCCTCGCCGTCGGAGGTGTCGAGCTGGAGCATCGGGTCGTCGACCGCGACCGGCGTGCGGGACAGGTGGAAACGCTGCCCGGCGACGCCGGAGGACTCGCCGAGCTCTTCGTCGCGGACGGCTTCGGAGTGCAGGGCGCGGACCGTGCCGCCCATCGTGCGCGCCGAGGCTCCGCGCAGGCTCGGGCTCACCGCGTAAAAGGGCTGCGCCGCGCGCGGCTCCAGGACCCGGCAGCGCAGCCAGGCCGCCTCGATCCCGGCCAGGCGCGAGACGATGTGCCGCGAGGGGACGTGCAGGGAGACGTCGCCGGGCCGGTTCAGACCGCCGGTCTCGTCGGAGTCCACCTCGCAGGCCATCCAGCCGTCCGCCGACCACGCCTCCCAGACCAGCGGCGGCTGGCGCGGGTCCACGCCGACGCCGTCGACCTGGCTGCTCAGCCGCAGCACCGCCACGCAGGAGGGCACCGGCGAGGACAGCCCGAAGTACAGCGCGTCGCCGGGTGCCGGAGCCGGGGAGAACGCCGGCACGTCCTTGCCGTCGAGCACGTCCACGGTCCGGTCGGTCGGGCTCGCGCCGTTGTTCTGCACCACCACGGCGGTCAGCGAGCACGGCACGATCCGCAGCGGCTCGCCGGAGCTGAAGACCAGCGCCTCCTCGGACTCGGTGCGCAGGGTCGCGATCTGCGAGCCGGCCGGGACCAGCACCGTGTTCGGCTGCGGCGCGGAGAGCCGGAAGGTGACGTCGGCGCGCGCCGGCGCCGGCGGGAACCTGTTGATCCCCAACAGGTCCAGGAACGCCAGGTAGTTCTTGTCCGGGACCCGGTTGAGCCGGTAGACCAGCTGGTCGGCCATGTAGGCCACGGCCTCGATGAGCGTCACGCCGGGGTCGGAGACGTTGTGGTCGGTCCACTCCGGGCAGCGCTGTTGGACGTACCGCTTGGCGTCGTCCACGAACTGCTGGAACCGGCGGTCGTCGAGGTTCGGCGAGGGCAAAGCCATGTCAGGCTGCTTCCGTATCTGGGGCTGTCGTGGTTCCCGGTCCCTCGTGGTCGGGGATGACGTAGAAGGGGAACACCAGGGACCGCGGGTTGTTGGTGCCGCGCAGCTGGTAGTGCACGTCGATGTACAGGACGGTCGGGCGGTCGGGGTCCACGGTGACCTCGACCCCGGTGACCGAGATGCGCGGCTCCCAGCGGTCCAGGCTGGAGCGCACCTCGTGCTGGATGCGGCCCACGGTCTTCTCGTTGACCGGGGCGAACACCAGGTCGTGCACGGCGCAGCCGAACTCCGGGCGCATCGGCCGCTCCCCCGGCGCGGTGGCCAGCACCAGGCGCATGGCCTCCTCGATCTCCTGGTCGTGGGAGACCAGGCCGATGCGGCCGCCGGCGTCCACGCGCAGCGGGAAGCCCCAGCCGGAGCCGACGAAGCGCTCACCCACTCAGATCACCACGATCTGCTGGGCGTCGATCGTGCCCTCGCCGACGATGGCCACGTTGCCGGTCAGCGTGATCTCGGCCGCCTCGACGGAGAACGACGCGCCGGCGAAGTTGATCTCCGCGGACTCCACCGTGGTGACCGGCGCGGCCAGGTTCAGCTCGGCGGCCTTGAGCGAGAGCATCGCGCCGGCCGAGACGCTGACCTCGGTGGCGCCCTCGATGTTCACGGTGCCCTCGGCGGTCAGGGTGATGCTGGCCGCGCCGCTGCGGATCGTCACCCGGCCGTCAGGGGCGTTGCTCTCGACCATGATCGGGCCGACGGAGTTCTTGACGGTGCTGGTCTTGGTCATCTTGTCCAGCTCGATGCTCTGTTTCTCGTCGCTCGTCAGGACCTTGACCCCGGCCTTCATGCCGAGCTCGTCGTCCAGAAGCTCCAGCCGGTTGCCGCGCCGGGAGGACACGGCGAGCACGTTGGGGATGCCGTCCTTGGAGACCAGGTTGTCCTCGGTGAAGCGGGTCGGCTTGTTCACGCCGTTGTAGAGCCCGCCGATGACGTAGGGCTGGTCGAAGTCGCCGCGGTCGAAGGTGACCAGCACCTCGTCGTTGACGGCGTAGCCGATGAAGCCGCCGGAGCCCGGGGAGCCGGCGGGGATGTGGTCGGCGCCGTGGGCCGGCTCCAGACCGCCGTGCACGCTGACGCCGCCGTGCTGGACGGTGCGGGCCCAGTCGCTGACGTAGTCGTCGTCGAGCCAGGGGAAGCGCAGCTTGACCCGGCCCATGCGCAGCGGGTCGTGGATGTCGGTGACGATCCCGCTGACCACGCCGCTCATCCGCTGCCCGGTGCCGCCGGGACCGTGCGCGCCGCCGGAGGCCAGGCCGTAGAGCGAGCGGAACTGCCGGCCGGTCATGGACACCCAGGTCTCGTACGTGCCGTGCTCGAACAGGTGGCGGACGCCGGTGACGGTGTAGGCGCCGTCGAAGGGCGTGCCGGCCTTGGTCAGGGTGACCGACTTGTCGGGCAGCAGCTGCGGGGTGCCCCGGACGGCGACCTCGAGCTCGGCGAAGGACGAGGTCACGTCGGTGGCCAGGGACTTGGCCGCCGAGTCGGTCTCGCTCTGGCTGACATACGGGGTGCCGGTCTCCACCAGCGTGCCGGTGCCGAAGGGCCGGGAGACCTGCGCCGGGCTCAGTCCGGCCAGCACGTCGGGGTTCGCCGCGGCCTGCGCCCGGCCGATCAGGGTCTGCTTGGTGACCATGTTCCAGCCCCGCGAGCTGACCATGGAGACCTGGTCGGCGGCGGTGAAGCCGGAGCGGCAGCGCAGGGTGTTGGCACCGAATTCGAGCACGTACGGGCTCTTGTCGGCGCTGAGCCCGGTCAGCGGCACGGCCTTGACCGGCGCGCGGAAGTGCAGCAGGCCCTTGTTGTCGAAGTACACGACCTTGCCGGCGCGCTCGGCCAGACTCTGCAGGAAGGTCCAGTCGTCGACGTTGGGCTGGGAGGTCTGGGAGTCCGGAGGCGGCGGGGGCGTGGACTCGATCTTGCCGATCGCCACCCCGTGCTGCCCGGCGACCTGGCGCACGATGTCGGAGGCGGACATGTTCTTGTACAGCGCCACCCGCCGCTTGCGCAGCAGCTTGAAGGCGTGGTCCATGCCGCGGATGACGGTGTAGAAGTCGCCGCCGGAGTAGTCCGCCTCGATCCCGGTGACCTGCCCGGTGATCAGCGGCTGGTCCTCGCCGATGAGCCCGGCGACGGCGAAGATCGTCACCGGCGCGCCGATCTTCAGCTGCGCGTTGGTGGACATCAGCAGGCGGGTCTTGTCCTTGAACGCGATGTGGAAGGTGGAGGGCACGTTCAGGGTGGACTCCACCCAGCAGGAGTCCAGGGAGGCCTTCAGGAGCCGGGGCAGCGTGCCGCCGATCTCGACCTTGGGGACCGAGGAGAAGGAGCCGAAGGTCATCGGATCACCTCCGCACCTGGTCGGGGGCGGGGATGAGCAGCTCGGCGCCCGGCGTCAGCCGCATCGGGTCGTCGATCTCGTTGGCCTCGGCGATGGTCCGCCACGCGGTGGCGTCGCCGTACTCGGACCAGGCCATGGACTGCAGGGTGTCTCCGGCGCGCACGCGATGCGAGCGGTGCGCGGACAGGGCGCCGGAGGTGGGGTTCTGACCCAGGGTGAGGCCGGGGATCTGAGTGATCGTCAGATCACAGGTGGCCCGCAAGGGAACCCCGGAGGGGTCGAAGTACGTGTAGTTAGCAGAGATGTTTTGCACATATGCGTTGAAACTGACCGTGGAGAAGCTGCCCCACTGGAAGAAGACCCACGGCGTGGAGGGTTGGAAGGCGGCGATCGACTGGTCGGTCACCTCGCAGCACTTGAGCAGGGCCTCGACGTCGTCCTGCACCTTGGTGCCGGCCGGCGTCATCGAGGAGTCGAGGAAGAGCTGGAAGGTGAGGGTGTAGGGATCGGCGCCGCCGAAGCTGGGGATGCTGACGTACTTGAACAGGGGAAGCGGGGTGTTGCTCCAGTTGGCGCTCTTGGCCAGCGTCAGCGTCTCAGGGTTGAACTGGAAGTTGATCTCCCGCATCGTCCCGCCGGGCTCCAGCGCGGGACCGATCGGCGGCTCCTTGATCGTCAGCGAGGCCTTGACGAGGCTGACTCCGGGCTGCACGGCCATGGCAGGATCACGCTCCCGATTCGGTGAAGCCGTGGTGGGCGATGACCAACCGCTCGGTGGCCACGGTGTTGCTGGTCGGATCCAGCGTCGGCCCGCTCCAGCTGACCGGCAGCACGTCCAGCAACCCCCACTGCACCACCAGCGTCCCGTCCGCCCGCAAAGCAGCGATCTGCGCCGTCGGCCGCTGAATCCCCGTGGCGATCGAGGAGATCCACGCCGCGATCTTGCCGCTGTCCGGCGTCAACGGCCGCGTCATCGTGATGTTCCCATGACTGACCCGCCCCGGCAGAAAGGTGGTGTACCCATTGTTCCCACCCTCCTTGTGCTGATAGACCTCCACCTCGGCGGACAAGCCCTCGCACTGGTTGAACAAACCAAGATCCTGACCATCAATGGTCAGCTTGAAAAACAGGCTCGAACCCGGATCCTGAGCGGCGGTGGTCATGGCGTTCGTCAATCCTCTTCGTCCTACGCAGCGGCCAAATAACTGAATCAACGTCCCGAATCGCGCAACCGCCCCATCCGCTCCCGATCCATCCGCAACTCAGTCCGCAACAACCGAGCCAACGGAGCAACCAGCTTCTCAGCAAGCTGCTCCATCTCCTGATGCTCACCCCGCCCCCGCCCCCGACCACCACCGCCACGCCCGCCAAACCCAGAATCCTGCCCCCCACCCGAATAACCAAGCAAACCCCCCACAATGGGATTGTGCTCAGCAAACATCTCCATCCCCCGCTGCTTGACCACCTGCCCCAACTGCGAAGGATCCCGAATAAGCGAAGCAGCATCACGAATATCGGCAATCTTGTCGGTGAACCCACCCACCTGGTCATCAACGGAGTCACCGAAGCGCTGCCGCGTATCCCGCGCCTGACCGTTCGCGGCGGCGGCAAGGAACGAGGTCATGGCCCCCGCACGCTGAATCGGCGGCGCTGGCGGCGCAGCCGGAGCACGGAACGCCATCGGGAGCGGCAGCGGCGTGGCCGTCGGCGAGGCGGGGCGGTGGATGGGGACGGCGCGTTGTACGCGGGTTTCGGGGGCGCGCTGCTGGGATGCAGCTGATGCCGCTCGCTGAACCGAGATGGCGCCCGGCGACCCTATTACCGAGCCCTGAGCCGGTGCGCCAGTCGATGCCACACGCTGGATCGGGGTGGCGCCCAACGAAGCGCTTCCCTGAACTGGACTCGCAACAGGCGCGCCTGAAGGCTGACTCGAGTCTGCGGCCGACGACGCTGAACCCTGAGTCGGTGAGGCGCTCGGCGAGCTGCCTGCCATGTCCTGAATCGGAGCCGCAGTCGGCGAGTTGCTTGCCACACGCTGAATCGGGGCAGCGGTCGATGAGCTGCCTGCTGCCCCACTCTCGGTCGGAGCTGCAATAGACGTCCCGGTTGCGACACGCTGGATCGGAGCCGCAGTCGGCGAGTTGGTTGCCACGCGCCGGATCGGGGCAGCGATCGGCGAGCCGCTAGCCACACGGTGGATCGGAGGTGTGCTCGGCGAGCTGCTTCCCACGCCCCGAATCGGAGTCGCGGTCGAGGAGCCGGCCGCCGCACCCTCGGTCACACCTGCACTCGGCAGATCAGCCACGGCGCGCTGAATTGAAGCTGTGGCCTGCGAGCCAGCCGCCCCACCCTCGCTCGCACCTGCACCCGACCGATTAGCTACCGCACGCTGGATCGGAGCCGCAGTCGACGACCTGGCCGCCGCACCCTCGCTCTGAGCTGCGCTCGGCGAATTGGCTGCTGCGCGCTGGATCGGGGCTGCGGCCCGCGAGCCGGTCGCCGCACCCTCGCTCGCACCTGCGCCCGACGAATTGGCCGCCGCACGCTGGATCGGAGCTGCCGTCGACGAGCCGGCCGCCGCACCTGCACTCGGCAGATCGGCCGCCGCACGCTGAATCGGAGCTGCACTCGACAAACCGGCCGCGGCGCCCTCGCTCGCACCCGCACCCGCACCCGGCCCATTGGCCGCCGCGCGCCGAATTGGAGTCGCTGCCAAGGAGCTGGCCGCCGCACTCTCGATCGCACCTGCGCCCGACGAATTGGCCGCCGCGCGCTGAATCGGAGCTGCGGTCGGCGAGCTGGCTGCTCCACTCTCGATCGGAGCCGCACTAGGTAAGCCGGTAGCGACGCCCGGGATCGCAGCTGCATTCGGCGGATTGGCTGCCGCACGCTGGATCGGGGCTGCGGCCCGCGAGCTGGCCGCCGCACTCTCCGTCGCAGCTGCGCTCGGCGAACCGGTCGCCACACGCCGGATAGGAGCCGCGCTCGACGAGCCGGTTCGCACCCGCTGGATCGGAGCCGCGGTCGACGAGCTGGCTGCGGAGCCGTGGTTCGGAGCCCCGGTCGGCGAGCCGATTGCAGCACTCTGATTCGGAGCCCCGGTCGACAAGCTGGCTGCGGAACCATGGTTTGGAGCCCCGGTCGGCGAGCCGGTTGCAGGACCCTGGCTCGGAGCCCCGCTCGACAAGCTGGCTGCGGAACCATGGTTTGGAGCCCCGGTCGGCGAGCCGGTTGCAGGACCCTGGCTCGGAGCCCCGCTCGGCGAGCTAGCTGCGAGACCCTGGCTTGGAGCCCCGGTCGGCGAGCTGGCTGCCGCACCCTGGTTGAGGGCTGCGGTCGGCGAGCCGGTTGCGGCACGCTGGATCGGAGCTGCGGTCGACGAGCTGGCTGCGGAACCCTGGCTCGGAGCCCCAGTCGGCGAGCTGGCTGCCGCACTCTGATTCGCAGCTGCGGTCGACGAGCTGGCTGTGGAACCATGGTTCGAAGCTGCGGTCGGCGAACCGGCTCCGGCACGCTGGATCGGAGCTGCGGTCGGCGAGCTGGCTGCGGCACCTTGGTTCAGAGCCCCAGTCGGCGAGCTGGCTGCCGCCTTCTGGTTCGGAGTCCTGGTCGGCGAGCCGGTTGCGGGACCCTGGTTCGAAGCTGCGGTCTGTGAGCTGGCTGCCGTGCTCTCCATCCCCGCCCCGCTCGGAGAGCCGGTTGCCGCGCGCTGGATCGGAGTCGCGGTCGGCGAACCGGCTCCCGTGCGCTGGATCGGGTTCGCGGTGGGCGAGCTGGCTGCCGCGCGCTGGATCGAAGGTGCGGTCAGGGAGTTGGTTGCGGCACTCTGGCTCGGAGCTGAGGTCGGCGAGTCGGTTGATGCACTCTGGCTCGGAGCTGAGGTCGGCGAGTCGGTTGATGCACTCTGGCTCGGCGCGTTGGCAGCGGAGCGCTGAACCGGCTGATGGCCAGCAGTTGCAGAAGCCTCGCTCAGATCCGCGATCGGCGATGGCGCCACTGGACCCGAAACCGATCCGGCGGCAGTCGCCCGCCGGATCGGCGCACCGACTCCCGCCGGCTGAACCGGGCCAGCGGTTGGCGGGCTCGCGGGTGTGGCTGTGGCTCTCTGGATCGGCGCATCGATGGCCGATCGCGGGCCCGGGTCAGCCATCGGTGACGTCGCTGCTGGATTCTGGGCCGGGGTCGCGATCGCCGAAGAATCGGCAGCTTGCGTGTGCTGGATCGGTGCACCAGTAGCCGAACCCCGCATCGCCGAGTCCTGGATCGCGTCGGCGGTTGGAGTTCGGCGCGTATCGCGGCGGAAGACCGGGCGTACCGGCTCGGGGCGGCTCGCGCGCTGCACCGCCGGTGCGTCCGCCTTACCCGCGAGCTTGCCGGCTCCGAGGAGGGGCTTGGTCGTCGTCGGCGGGTTCGGCGTCTGCCGTCGTGGCGTGCTCCGCTGAATGGCATCGGGCGCGGCCGTCAGTCGTGGTCGAGCTGTTCGGGTGGGGGTGGTGCGCGCTGCGGATGCGGATGGCGGCTTCGGTGTGCGGATCGCCGATTGCTGCACGATCGGTGCCGCCGCGGGGTCCGGCTCCTCGAGGCTTCGCTGAACCGGCGTGGTCAGGGGGAGGTTCAGTGCGGGGAGTTCGAGTGAGTCGGGGGCGCCGGTTCGGGCGATCGCGCGTGCGACCAGGCGGCCGTGTGGCGCATCGGTACGGACCTGGCGGCGCGGCTCGCGCTGGAACGAAGGGTTCTGCCACGTCGCGAGGCGCGCGCCGAAGTCCGACTCCGATACACCGCCCGCAGCGGGACGGCTGACACCTCGCATCGTCGGCACGGCTGCCCACTCGCGTCGTTGCACGACTGCCGCGCGCGAAGGCGTGACAGCACCGGCGACCGTACCCGAAGCCGCCGAAGCAGTGCCCGAAGCCGAGCCACCAGTGCTCATGCCAGACACCGCATCAGCATCAACCCCACCCCGCCCTCGCCGCGAGAAGATCCCCATCGGGTCGGCTCACTCCTCCGCTGCGCGTGCGTTCAGGCCGGCGATGCCGGTCACGAAGGCGCGCCGGTCGCCGTGCTCCAGGTCGAGGATCTGGTCCAGGGCCCAGTGGAAGTGGTAGGCGACGTACGCGACCTCGTCGCGGAGCTGGTCGGCCGCGTACGTCACGATTCCCCCAGGCGGCTCCCGCCGAGGTCGATCTCGAAGTCCTGCGCGCAGTTCGGGCACGTCACGGAGGCCAGGGTGTGGCCCTCGGCGTTGATCTGCTCGTAGAAGTCCTGCAGGAAGGCCAGGTCGGAGGCGAACATGTTCTCCACGATGCCGTCGTGCACCATCGGCAGCGTGCCCAGGCGGGTGATCACCCGGCCGAGCAGGACCACCGAGAGGTAGGCCGGGTTCTCGCGGACGCGGACGTCCCGCAGCGGCACGAGTTCGTCGCGCGCCGTGGACAGCCGCATCGAGCCGCGGCGGTGCACCACGCCGGCGTCGTCCACGTAGCCGCGCGGGAGTTCGAACTCGAATTCCGTGCGGAGGGTGTCGACGCTGGACGGCGATGTCGGAACCGAGGCTGGACCGGTCGGCGCCGCCGGAGCGCCGTCGATGACGCCGACAGCCGCCCCGGCCTCGGCCGAAGCCGCCGAGGCCGCCGAAACCGAAGCCGAAACCCCCGGCGCCACCGCCGCACCCCCCGGCAGGGAACGCTTCATCAGGCGATGACCAGTTCTTCGAAGGTGATCGTGACCTGCTCGGTCAGCACCTGGGCCTCGCCGGCCTTCGTCCCGGCCGTCTCGACCTTGCAGCACCAGGCGTTGCGCAGGTCGTAGCGCTTGATCGGGTTGTTCATGTAGTCCATGTAGATGATCGTCGCGTTCTTGCGCGCCGAGCCCATGTTCCCGGCCAGGGACTCGTTGATCCAGTTGGTGAACGACGAGCTCTGCGTCTGGCCGCGGGTCACCGAGACCGTGCCGCCCTGGGAGATGCCCGGCATCATGCGGACGACCGGCTTGCCCTGCGGGTTGTTCTGCACGTGCTTGATCACGTCCTGCTCCAGCTGGAGCGCGCCGACCTCGGCGAGGTACTCGACCTGCACGCCGTCGATCTGGAGGGCGAAGTTGTGCGCGGCGGCGGAGTCGCCGTTCATCAAACCCATGGTGATCCGATTCCTTTAATGCGCTGCGGTGCGGCGCTGCTGCGGTTGATAAGAGGTCGAAAGTCGGTGCGGGCTGTCGCCTACTCCTCCAGCTCGCTGCCGCCGCCGGAGATCTGCGCCAGGCGGAAGACCACGAACTCGGCGGGCTTGACCGGGGCGATGCCGATCTCGCAGATCACGCGGCCGACGTCCACCGACTCCGGCGGGTTGGTCTCCTCGTCGCACTTGACGTAGAAGGAGTCCTCGGCGCGGGAGCCGAACAGCGCGCCGCCGCGCCATTCGTTGACCAGGAAGGCCGAGATGTTGCGGCGCACGCGGGCCCACAGCGCCTGGTCGTTCGGCTCGAACACCACCCACTGCGTCCCGGAGAGGATCGACTCCTCCAGGTAGTTGAAGTAGCGGCGGACGTTCAGGTAGCGCCACGCCGGGTCCGAGGACAGGGTGCGCGCGCCCCAGACCCGGATGCCGCGGCCGGGGAAGGCGCGGATGCAGTTCACACCGATCGGGTTGAGCAGGTCCTGCTCGCCCTTGGTGATCTGCAGCTCCAGGTCCACCGCGCCGCGCACGATCTCGTTCGCGGGCGCCTTGTGCACGCCGCGCTCGGCGTCGCTGCGGGCCCAGACGCCGGCCATGTGGCCGGACGGCGGGACCGCGATCGACTTGCCGGCGGCCGGGTCGAAGACCCGGATCCACGGGTAGTACATCGCCGCGTAGTGCGAGTCGTAGCCGGCGCCGGTCTGCCGCCAGGTGCGGATCTGCTGGGCGTTCAGGTTCGGCAGCGGGTCGATGATCGCGACCCGGTCGCCCATCAGCTCGCAGTGCCCGATCAAGGCGGTCTGGACCGCCTTCACCTCCTCCTCGGAGATGGTGCCCTGCAGGTAGGCGGACATCAGGTCCGGGACGGCGACCATGGTGATCTCGTCGATCGCCTCCAGGCCGCCGAAGCCGGTGCGGTCGGCCGAGTCGCCGATGTAGGAGCCGGTGGACACCGGCTCTGCCACCTCGGCGCCGGCCGGGGCGCCGCCGGCGGCCGCGGTCGGGACCTGCACGGTCTGGTTCTCCGGGCGGGCCAGCGTGCCGGAGCCGGCTTCCTCCACGATGATGACCTTCGAGCGCTCGCGCACCTGGGTGGTGACGTAGGAGCGGCCGGCCTTCTTGTTGGCCGAGACGTCGAAGGTCTCGGCGACCTTGTCGTCGACCTTGACCACGAGGCGGAAGCGGTCGCCGGCGTCGGCGCCCTTGTCGCCCTCGCCCGCCGGGACGTCGGCGACCTCGACCGAGACCTGGCCCGAGACGCCGGAGGCGGCGCCGACCTTGAAGCCGCCGAGGCTGACCGGCTCGCCGGCGGTCAGCGCCTGGCGCTCGGCGCCGGTCACCACGCCCCGGTGCCCGGCGCTGACGCCCCGCCCGGTCCGGCCGTCGGCGCTGCCCGGACCGGCCAGACCGCCCTCGGTGCCGCCGACGCGGACCACGTAGCAGACGGTCCCGCCGTTGTTGAAGAACCCGTACACCGAGTGCGCCAGGTAGTAGCCCTCGGTGAACTCACCGAACTCCGCGACGTACTGGGACCAGTTGGTGACCAGCGTCGGCGCGTTCAGCGCGCCCCGCGGCGCGAGGCCGACAAAGGCCGCGACCGAGGTACCCACGCCCTCGATGGGCCGCGAGCCGCTGGCCACCTCTTCCACGTAGACGCCCGGCGACAGATATGTCGGCATGGTCGATGCTCCTCGAAAACCGTACTCGGGTCGAAAACCGTACTCGGGCAAAAAAGTTCAGCCACCACAGTGGGCGACGGCCGCTCCCGGCCGGTAGGTCCGCACGGACGGACGCGAGGGCATTGGCGTTTGCCCGAACGGGCGGCGCTGTCAGTGCCCTGGGACCGTGAACCTCAACACCGGCGTCCACCGGCTCTGACCGGCCCGTAAGGTGCGCGGTCGAGGTCGCCCGACCACGCGGGGCGGGCGCGGGGCGGGCTAGGGAGCAGCGGACGTGTGGGTTGATCTGAACCCGGTGGCGGCGGACGTCGAACCGGGCGCTGAAGCGACGGTGACGATCACCGTCCGCAACACCGGCGACATCGTCGAGGAGTACCACCTGCAGGCCGCCGGCGATCCCGCTCGCTGGGGCGGCATCGAGCCGCAGACGCTGCGCCTCTATCCGGGCACCACCGGTACCGCGCAGCTGACCTTCTCCCCGCCCCGCAGCTCAGAGGCACAAGCCGGGCCGCAGTCCTATGCGGTGAAGGTGACGCCGCGCGAAGACCGCGAGAACACTTTCGCCATCGAAGGCGTCCTGCGCGTCGCAGAGTTCGCCGATCTGCGCGCCGAACTCCTGCCCTCGACGACCCGCGGCTGGCATCGCGGCAAGGTCCGCCTCGCCGTCGACAACTACAGCAATGTGGTGACCAGCGCCGCGGTGTCGACCACCTCGACCAACTCCAACCTCCAGGTAGACATCCGCACCGCAGCCCTTCGCCTGCAACCCGGACGCGCGCAGTTCAGCAAGTTCAGCGTCCGCCCCGGACGGCTGCTGTGGTTCGGCGTCAAGGCAAAGCACCAGTACAACGTCACCGTCACGCCCTCAGGACTAGGACAACCGGTCAGCCTTCAGGGCACGTACATGCAATCGGCGCTGCTTCCCCGCTGGCTTCAACGGCTCCTGATGTTCTTCGCAGCCGCAGCGGCGGCGATCCTCGCGCTCTGGTTCGGCATCCACCCCTCCTTCGCCACCACCGCTCAAGCCTCACCCCAGCCGACCAGCGCGAACGCGCCGACCGTGATCGTCATCCAGCCGACGCCGCCCTCGTCCCCGTCCAGCAGCCCGACGCCGACACCGACCCCGACGCCGAAGGCGCCCTCGAGTTCGGCCGCCGCGCCGCCCCCGGCGTCCACGTCCAAGGCCGCCCCGCCGCCGCCCGCGTCCAGCTCCAAGGCCGCTCCCCCGCCGCCGGCGTCCAGCTCCAAGCCCGCGACCCCGCCGGCACAGATCAAGACGACCAACATCCTCAACTTCGCGAGCAAGGCCTCGGTCGACCTGTACCAGAGCAACTTCACCGACGGCCAGCAGGTCGAGCTCTGGCAGACCCTGCACAACGACGCCCAGAGCTGGACGGTCTGGCTGTACCCCGAAGACGGCTACAACCTGGTCATCCAGTCCACCGACAAGCCGGACAGCGCCGGCACGAAGGTCCTGCAGGTGGAACCGGACAGCCCCACCGACGTCGACATCTCCGACGACTGGGGCGGGGTGCAGGGCCTGCAAGCGCACTTGACCGGCGACTACCAGGACTGGTCCCTGACCTCCGTCCCGGACAACCCCGACAACCCGAACGGCGCCTACGGCGTGCTGAAGAACAAGCACACCGGGACCTGCCTGAGCAGCAAGGGTTCGGGGCAATATCTCACGATGGCGCCGTGCAACACCGGGGACAAGAACCAGTGGTTCTGGCTGTTCGCCCTCTGATCGGCGGACGCGAGGGCACTGCCGTCTGCCCGTACGGACGGCACCGGCAGTGCCTTGGGTCCGGGATTCCCGTCAGGGGCATCGACCTGCTCTGACCGGCCCGTAAGGTTTCAGGTCAGGGCCGCCCGCGCATTGGCACGCGGGCGCAGGCTGGCAGGGAGCTGCGATTCGTGTGGGTTGACCTGAACCCGGTGACGGCGGACGTCGAACCGGGTGCCGAGACCACGGTGACCATCACCGTGCGCAACACCGGCGACATCGTCGAGGAGTACCACCTGCAGGCGACCGGCGACCCCGGGCAGTGGGGAAGCATCGAGCCGCAGACGCTGCGCCTGTATCCCGGCACGACCGGCACCGCGCAGCTGACGTTCACGCCGCCGCGCAGCGCCGAGGCCCAGGCGGGCCCGCAGCCGTACGCGGTGAAGGTGACGCCGCGCGAGAGCCGCGAGAACACCTTCGCCATCGAAGGCGTGCTGCGTATCGCAGAGTTCGCCGATCTGCGCGCCGAGCTCCTGCCGTCCACCACGCGCGGCTGGCATCGCGGCAAGGTCCGCCTCGCCGTCGACAACTACAGCAACGTCGTCACGAGCGCAGCGGTGTCGACCACCTCGACCAACTCCAACCTGCAAGTGGACATCCGCACCGCAGCGCTGCGATTGCAGCCGGGACGCGCGCAGTTCAGCAAATTCAGCGTCCGCCCGGGGCGGTTGCTGTGGTTCGGCGTCAAGGCAAAGCACCAATACAACGTCACCGTCACCCCCTCAGGACTGGGGCAGCCGGTCAGCCTTCAGGGCACCTACCTGCAATCGGCACTGCTTCCCCGCTGGCTCCAGCGGCTGCTGATGTTCTTCGCAGCCGCCGCGGCGGCGATCCTCGCGCTGTGGTTCGGGATCCATCCGTCCTTCGCCACCAGCGCGCAGGCCTCGCCGCAGCCGGCCGCCGCGACCGCGCCGACGGTCATCGTCATCCAGCCGACGCCGGCGGCGCCTTCCAGCACCCCGTCGCCGAAGCCGACGACGAGTTCGGCCGCGCCGCCGCCCCCGCCGAGCAGTTCCAAGTCCGTCGCCCCGCCGCCGGCCTCCACGTCCAAGGCCGCCGCTCCGCCGCCGTCGAAGACCCCGGCGCCTCCGCAGCCGCCGACCCAGCGCAAGACGACCAACATCCTGAACTACTCGGCCAACGCCTCGGTCGACCTGAACATGGACAAGTTCAACGACGGCCAGCAGGTGGACATCTGGCCCACCAACCACTCCAACGCCCAGACCTGGACCGTCTGGAGCTACTCGGACGGCACGATGGTCATCCAGTCCAACGACAAGCCCGAGAGCGCCGGCACGAAGGTCCTTCAGGTGGACGAGCACAATTCCGCCGACGTCGACATCTCGGATGACTGGAACGGGGTAGCCGGTCTGAAGGCGCATCTGACCGCGCCGTTCCAGGTCTGGACCTTCACCAGCATCCCCGGCCACGCGAACTACGGCGTGCTGAAGAACCAGCAGAGCGGGACCTGTCTGGCGAGCAAGGGCTCCGCGCAGTGGCTCACGACGGTGCCCTGTAACACCGGGGACCAGACGCAGTGGTTCTGGCTGTTCGCGGTGTGACCGTCGTGGTCTGATACACACCCCGTGATCGCGTCGACGGGCCGTCCTCAGACTCAGCGTGAGGGCGGCCCGTCGACGTATCAGCGCACGAAGCTCGTATCAGCTCACTGAGCCGGAGCCTCCTGCAACCTCGCCAGCTCCCGCTCGACCGCCTGGGCATGCGCCTCGGCGTCCTCGCGGGCCTTGCGCGGACTCAAGCGCCCGCGCATGGCGGCCGCGAAGGGCAGGAACACGACCTGCCCGGCCAGCGCGATCCACCACCACGTCTGCCACTGGTGCGGACCGTCCTTGACCGCCTTGGCGACCTCGGTGCCGTGCGCCTGCAGGATCGCGATCTCCGGCTGCGCCTGCTGGACCGTCTGCAGGTTCGCCAGGCCCACCTGGGACACCGCCTGCGCCAGCACGGCCGGCGGGATCGCGGCCGGGTCCGGCGGGTACTTGGCCAGCTCGGCGAAGGTCGCCGGGTGCTGGGCGATGATCGCCAGCGCCGGTCCGGCCTGCGCCTGCGCGGCGGCCACCTCGGCGCCGTGGTCCACGACCGGCGTCACCGACGTCACCACCACCGGCGTGAACGCCGCCGACACCGCGACCACCACGCGCAGGATCCAGCCCCACACGGCCAGCCCGGTCGCGGTGGCCGCCGGGTTGCGCTCCTCGACGGTCTCGGTGAACGCCGCCATCCATGGCGCGTACGTCACGCCGGCCAGCGCGCCGCCGATCATGAACACGATCGCGAACGTGTAGTAGCCGGTGTGCGCGTGCGTGGCGAGCAGGGCGAAGACCGCCGTGGTGGTGATCGTGCCGACGCAGCCCACGATCATCAGGGGTTTGCGGACCTTCAGCCGGTCGGAGATCAACCCGGCGACCACCAAGGAGACGGCGTTGGACGCCCAGTACCAGTTCGCCACAGCGTTGGCGCGCTGCTCGCTGTAGCCGTAGACCGAGGAGAAGTAGATGACCAGGTTGCCGACCAGCGCGTAGTACAGCAGCAGGTACACGCTGATCGCGAACGCCGGACCGGCGATGCCCGGGCGCATCATCTGACGCCAGTGCCCGGTCAGTTCCTGCTCCGGGTCGATGCCCCGGGCACGCGCCTCGACCAGCGCCCGGTCGCGCATGCTGACCATGATCTGGTCGCGCAGCCGCGGGGAGAGCTCGCGCAGCGCGAACAGCGCCACCACGAAGACGATCAGGGCACTGATGCCCGAGTAGTGCAGCTCGTCCTGCCAGGTCGAGCTGTCCAGCGTGTGGCTGGTCACGGTGGTGACCACCAGGCTGCCGACCACCGGTCCGATCGCCCAGAAGCCCATCGCCGTGGCCCGCCCCAGCTGCGGGGAGAAGTCGCGGATCAGCGCCGGGGTGGCGACCAGGATGATGCCCTCGACGAAGAACAGCGCGGCGAACAGCGCCAGGAACGCGCCCTTGCTCGACGTGCTGGGCAGGATCATGACCAGGACGCCGGCCACCAGCAGCCCGTAGACCACCAGGTTCGCCCGCCCCCAGCGGTCGGCGAGCCCGGCCAGCAGCGAGGAGGCGGCGCCGACGGCGTTGCCGATCACCGACATCCAGACGAAGTAGGTGAAGGTCATGTGGTAGTGCGTGATGATCGACGTCGCGACCGCGTACTGGATGTAGAGCAGGTAGTACAGGACGATGGTGGTCAGCACGACGATGCCCAGATAGGCGTAGCGGCGCGCGGACTCCGGATAGGCGGCCAGATCGCGGCGCCACAGGCGGTTCAGGACGCCCGGTGCGGCGTCAGCGGCGATGCTAGACACAGATGCTCCTTCGCTTGGTGGAGAAACCGGTCTTGCCAGGTCTGCTACCGGCGGGCGGCGCTCACGCCCGCAGTTCCTTCTTCAGGATCTTTCCGGTCGGGCCGACCGGCAGAGCGCTGAGAAAGCGCACCTCGCGCGGATACTTGTAGGGCGCCATCCGGTCTCGGCAGAACGCGATCACGTCCTGCTCATCGGCGTGCGCCCCGGCCTTGAGCGCGACGTAGGCCACCACCTCCTCCCCCAGCCGCTCGTCGGCGCGCCCGATGACCGCGGCCTCGGCGATCGCCGGATGGGTGTACAGGACTTCTTCGACCTCCCGCGGGTAGACGTTGAACCCGCCGCGGATGACCATGTCCTTCTTGCGGTCGACGATGTAGAAGTAGCCGTCCTCGTCGGCGTAGCCGAGGTCGCCGGTGTGGAACCAGCCGTCGCGGACCGCCTCGGCGGTCGCCTCGGGGTTGCCCCAGTAGCCCTTCATCATGTTGTGGCCGCGGATGACGATCTCGCCGACGTGCTCGGGCCTGGGCGGCAGCGTCCGGCCGGCGTCGTCGACCACCCGGGTCTCCACACCCCACACCGGCTTGCCGATCGAGCCGACCTTCCGCTGCTCGGCGCTGATGTTGAAGGTCGTCGTGCTCGCCGACTCCGACAGGCCGTAGCCCTCCAGGATCACCACGCCGGGGAACTTCTCCTCGAAGGCGCGGATCACCTCCCCGGGGATCGGCGCGCCGCCGGAGCAGCCGACGCGCAGCGCGGACAGGTCGCGCTCGGCGGTGTCGGCGTGCAGCAGCGCGAAGTACATCGTGGGGACGCCGGAGAAGATGGTGCAGCGGTGCTTCTCCATCGCGTCCAGGACCGGTTCGATCTCGAAGCGCGGCACCAGCGCCATCGTGCCGGCGTTGCGGACGGCGACGTTCAGGACGCTGGACAGGCCGAAGACATGGAACAGCGGGAGGACCGCGAGGCTCACGTCGTCGGGCCGGATGCCGAACAGGTCGCCGGAGACGGTGCAGTTCATGTAGAGCTGGAAGTGGGTCAGCTCGGCGCCCTTGGGCTTGCCGGTGGTTCCGCTGGTGTAGAGGACCACGGCGGTGTCGTCGGCATTGGTCGGCGCGATGTCGCCGGTGTCGGCGGCGTCCAGCAGCTCGGCGAAGGGCTTCGTGCCGGGCGGGATCTGGTCGTGCCCGGGCGGGCTCACGACGTAGACCGCGGTACCGCCGGCTTCTTCGGCTCCTGCGACCGCCTCGGCCGCCAGCAGGCTGAAGGCCACGAGGATCGTCGATCCCGAATCGCGCAGGTGGTAGGCGATCTCGCGCCCCTTCAGCAACGGGTTCAGCGGGACCATGATCAGCCCGGCTTTCAGAATCCCGAAGTAGCTGACTATGAATTCCGGCAGGTTGGGCAGCTGCACCGCGACCCGGTCGCCGCGGCGCAGACCGAGCGCGAGCAGCGCGGCTGCCATCCGGCCCGAGGCCTCGTCGACCTGTTCGTAGGTGAGCGTCGCCTGCTGGCTGTGGCACAACGGCTTGCCCGGAGAGGCCAGCCGCGACTCGCGGAGGATCGTCGCGAGGTTGAAGGTCATGAAGTTTCCCACTTCCCGGTCACAGACCGACCGCCCGGTATGTTTGGCGCTTAGTATCGTCTGGAATCCCCCGAAGTCAATGGGTCGGATCACGGGCCTGACGAGGAGCGACATGGCTGAGCAGGATCGGACGAGGGTGCCGCGCGGCGAGGCCAGGGACCGGATCGTCGCCGCGGCCACGGAGCTGTTCGGCCGCCAGGGCTACGAGGCCACGACCACTCGCCAGATCGTCGAGGCCGCACAGGTCACCAAGGGCGCGCTGTACCACTGGTTCAGCTCCAAGGAGGAACTGCTCACCAGCATCTACCGCGAACTGCTCGCTGAACAGACTTCACGCCTGAAGACCATCGCCGCCGCCGACACCCCCGCCGACGCCCGCCTGCACCTAGCCGTCACCGACCTCTTCGCGCACATGGACGACCACGCCGAACCCCTGACCGTCTGGGCCCGCTCCATGCACCTCGTAGCCGGCGAACACGCCGCCGCCGTCCGCGCCGAACGCCGCCGCTACCAACACCTCTTCCAGGACCTGATCGAGGAAGGACAGAAAGCCGGCGTGTTCCGCGCCGACGTAGCCGCCAGCGTCATCACGAACACATTCCTGAGCAGCGTGGTCCAGATCCACCGCTGGTTCCGCCCCGACGGCCCACTGACGCGCCGAGAGCTGGGCACGCAGATGGTGGCTCTGTTCCTGGACGGGGTGCGCGTCGGGTAGGTCGGGGTCGGACACTCGCGGCGGTGCGGCGGGGCGGGCAAGGCGGACCGGCTCGAGAAGGATCGGGCAGACCGGCAGACCGGCAAGCTCAGACAAACCGGCAGACCGGCGGATCAGCAGGTTGGGCATGCCCGCGCGGACTGGCAGCTCGGGCAGATCGTGCAGCCGGCGCCAGCAGCGCCGCCGGACAGCCGGCGGCGCGCGAAGAAGTCGGCGGGAGGCCGGTCGGGGTCAGACGCCGCAGATGGTCGCGACTACCTGGGCGTCGTTGAGGGCCTGCTGTGTGCTGGGGGTCTGGCCGCTTTCGGCCTGGTTGATGATGGTCTGGAGGTCGTCGGCGACCTTGTTCATCGCGTCCTTGCCGCCGGGCTTGCGGGTGGTCTGGGCGGCGGAGCGGAGTTGGCCGATCGAGGTCTGGACGCCCTTGAGCTGGGTCTGCGGGCTGGCGGAGTTCTGGGCCTTCTCAGCGCCCTGGATGGCGAGTATCGCCTGGGCGCAGCCGGAGTCGGTGCCGGTCGCGCCTGAGGATCCTCCGGTCTTGCCGCCGGTGATGCCCCCGCCGGTGACACTCCCGCCAGTGCTCGATGTCGTGCCCGCGCCGATCGTGCCAGAGCTCGAACATCCCGCGAGCAGCAGCGCGGCGCAGGCGACGCCGACCGACACGGGTATACGAGGACGAGTGGACATGAATCTACCCCCCTAGCCCAATGGGCTCGTACTCCATAAAAGCGCGTGTTGTCAGCGGTTGTATGGAAGAACAGGCCGCTGACTTTGGTCAGGACCCTAGGGAAGCGCGCGCGGTATTGCAAACGTGGGGCAATGGCAGTCCCACCAGTGCCGAGGTCAGGCGGCTCGTCCCCGCAGCCGCACCAGCAGCAGATACATCTCGCATCCGAGGCAGAACTCGAATGCCGCATTGAGGAAAGCCGCGGCCAGGGCACACGCGGTCGCGGCGATGCCCAGCGCCGGCACACCGGCGAGATAGCCGACCGCCCCGACCACCGCGAATACCAGGCCCACGCCCTGCGCGAACCGCGGCGGCGCCTCGTCCTCGAACGCCGTCGGCGGCCCGAGGCGCGGACGGACCAGGCGCGCGAACAGCAAGCCGTACGGCGCGCGCCGCAGCCCGGCGAACGCACCGACCGCGAACACGAGCGCCTGCGCCGCCAGCAGCCAACCGCTCCCGGTAAGAAGCACGATGATAAGGACGACGGTGGTCACGGTCGCGCCGAACCTCGGCCCGCGGACGTCGATGCCCTGGGCACCGGAGCGCTTGGTGACCTGCGATTCCGTCATCAGGCCACGGTAGGTGGCCGCATGCCGCGAGGGAACGTGCGTCTCATGCACCGGACAAGGCGGGAATAACCCTCGAGACGGCGGCACTGTGTCCAGCATGGATCTGGCGGGAGTGGCGGCGGCCGTAGGCGCGTTGGCGGCCGCGTCGGCGTTCGGACTGTGGCGCAAACGGAGCGACGGTACGGTCCGCGACGAATCCGCGACCGCCGAGCGACTGAGCGCCGCGGACCTCGGCATCGACCTCGACCCCCGAGCCACCCTGGTCCAGTTCTCCTCGAAGGTCTGCCGCTACTGCGGCCCGACTCGCCGCGTCCTCACCGAACTCGCCGACCAGCACACCGTCGCCTACCTCGACATCGACGCCGAGGAACACCTCGACCTCGCCCGCCGCCTGACAGTGCTGCGCACCCCGACCGTCCTGCTACTCGACGGCACCGGCCGCATCACGCACCGGGTCTCCGGTCCGCCGCGGCGCGCGGAGCTCGCGGCTGCGGTGAGCGCGCTGGCATCACTGCATCAGTGATCGTGCGGCCCGGTCCGATGCACCGGACCATGGCTGTCCTCGCAGTGCCCCAGATCTCCGTCGGGCACCGTGTGTGAGATCTGCAGTATCTCGGCCTCGGCGTCGCCGAGGTGGTCGACCTGGAGCGTCGCGTGGCCGATGCCGTGCTCGGCGAGCAACTGGCGTTGCAGCACCCGGCGCACCTTGTGGCAGTCGCCACCGGGGACCACCAGAACGTGCGCGCTCATCGCCGCCTGGCCCGAGGTGATCTCCCAGATGTGCAGGTCGTGGACCTCTATCACCTGCTCGACCGCCGCCATCTGGTCCCCGACCTCATCCGGGTCGACGCCAGCGGGCGCCGCCTCCAGGAAGATGCGGCCCGCCGCCGTCACCAGACCCAGGCCCGCCTTGAGCATCAGGGCCACGACCACCAGGGTGGCGATCGCGTCGGCGCGGGCGAAGCCGGTCAGCACGACCACCAGGCCGGCGACCGCGGTGGCGATGAAGCCGTACAAGTCGGTCAGGATGTGCTGGAAGGCGCCCTCGACGTTCAGCGAGGTGCGGTTCGCCTTGGAGATCGACCACGCAGCCGCGATGTTCACCGCCACGCCGACCAGCGCGGTGGCCAGCACCAAGCCGCCGGTCACCTCCGGCGGGTTGATCAGCCGGCGTACCGCCTCGAAGGCCAGGACCACCGACAGCACCAGCAGCGTGACGCCGTTGGCCTGCGCCGACATGATCTCGGCACGCTTGAGGCCGAACGTGTAGCCGCCTCGCGCCGGACGCGCCGCCAGCCGCATCGCGAACAGCGCCAGCAGGATCGAGCCGGCGTCGGTGAGCATGTGCGCGGCGTCGGAGAGCAGGGCCAGCGAGTGCGCGAGCACGCCGACGACCACCTCGACCGCCATGAAGCCGAGGATCAGCGCCAGCCCGATCAGCAGCCAGCGCCGGTCGGCGTCCAGCGCGACGCCGTGGCTGTGGCCATGGCCGCGCTCGTGGCCGTGACCGTGGCCGTCGCCGTGATCGTGCTCGGCGTGTTCGTGGATCTGCTCAGACACTTGGCTCCGCCCGGGCCGGCTTGTCGAAGGTGACACCCGCAGTGAATCGCATATTTGCGTACCAACGCAAAGATGGCAACGACATCGGTTTCCATTGTCCTCGCAGATGACCGCCTCTCCCAAGACGCCAGGCGATTACGCCGGCCACGTCGCCCACGTCGCCCACGTCTTCGCTACGGAGCCACGACCGTGGTGATCGCACCGGTCTTGATGTCGTAGTCGTACCCGCCGATCCTGAGCTTGGCGATGCTCCCGGCCAGGACCGGCGCGCGGCGCAGCAGCTCGACGTCGTGACGGACCGTCGCGGCCGGGTCGAGCACGGCCAGCGCGGCGGCCGTCCGCTCGTCGTATCCGCCGCGCTCGGCGAACGAGCGGCGCAGGTCGGGGTCGGCGAACAGGCCGGAGCCGCAGTCGGTGTGGTGCAGGATCGCGACCTCGAACCAGTCCGCGTCGGGCGTCTTGTTCTCGTGCAGGTGGCAGACCCAGGCCAGGTCGTTGATCGCGGAGTCGGTGACGCGGCCGCCGATGTTGCGCGCGATGATCGCCTCTCCCAGGTCCACACCCGCGATCGCGGCCGGCTCGACTCGGGGGTCGATGCAGGTCAGCAGATAGACCTGCCGGAAGGGGATGAACGGGATCTCGGGGACGCGGAGCTTGGCGTCGGTGGCCGCGAAGGCCTCGTTGCGCTCCAGGAAGGTGGCGAAGCGGGAAGACATGAAGTCGAATCCTCTCAGCGGAAAGAACGTTCGTTCTTCCTTTCGTCCGACTCTAGGCGGGCCCGCGGACCGAAGTCAACAGAACGTTCCGTCCACTACCATCGGAGGCATGCCGAACACCGCGCCGAGCCCGAAGGACCGCCTGCTGGACACCGCGCGCCGGCTCTTCTACACCGAGGGCATCCACACGGTCCCGGTCGATCGCCTGGTCACCGAGGCGAACGTGACGCGGGCGACCTTCTACCGCCACTTCCCGGCGAAGGAGAACCTGGTCGAGGCCTACCTGCGGGCCACCGACGACGACCTGCGCGCAGCGGTCGCCGAAGCGCTCGATCAGGGCACGGCGCAGGAGAGTGCCGCGGCGCTGCTGGAGCTGATCGGCCAGGTCACGTGCTCCGCGGGCTTCCGCGGCTGCCACTTCATCAACGCCTCGGCCGAATACCCGGACCCCGAGGACCCGATCCGCGTGGCCGTCGCCGACCACCGCGCCTGGTTCCAGGACACGGTGACGCGGCTCGCCGAGCGCGCGGGGCATCCGGATCCGGAGTACGCGGGGCGCGTTCTGGTGCTGCTGCACGACGGCGCGCTGTCAGCCGCCGAACTCGACGATCCGCAGCAGGTGCGGGAAACGGTGATCCGCGCGGGACGGGAACTGCTGCGGCTGGACGCCTGAGAGCGGTATATCAGGCGACTGATTACTTTGCTACTCGCGACTCACTACTGCATCGCTACTGCAAGTCGCACTTCCCGTACTCCGCCTGCCCGGCGATGTCGTGGCAGGTGAAGTTCGCAACCGGTCCGGACGCGTCCGGCGTGGTCACCGCCACGGCCCACGAAGCGGTCGTCCCGCCGCAGCCGACGTGCAGCGAGAACGCCATCGTCGAGGGCAGCGTGTACCAGTAACGCGACGTCGAACCGTTGCCGATGCCCTGCCACGGCGAGTAGCCCGCGCCCTGGGAGGCCTGTACCCAGACCCCCTCCACCGAGTGCCCGGACACGCAAGAGACCGTACCGCTGATCTGGTACGGAGTCGGTGCCTTGCTCGTCGCGGGTGGCGGTGGCGGTGCGCTGGTGGCCGTCGAGACCGGCGGTTTGGTCACGGTCTTCGGCGGCGTCGTGGTGGGCGCGTGCGAGGTGACGGTCACCGGTCCCGAGGGCGGCGGCGCGCTGGGCGGCGTCGTGGAGGACACGGGAGCGGTCGTGGGCGCGGAGGGCGAAGGCACTCCGGGCCGCGGCGACCAGGTGAACTGCGGCTGCTGCGAGTACCCGCCGTCGGAATCGGCGACGTAGGGCGCCGGACTGCTGATCGCGGCCGCCGCGCCGAGGGCGGGTTTGTGGGGCTGGGACGAGCCGCCGGCCACAGCCACCACCGACACGACGCCGACCCCGACGGCGACGACCGCCCCCGCCGCGATGGCGATCGTGCGCCTGCGTCCCGCAGCTGACGGTTCCGGCGGCAGCGGGATCGTCTGCTTGTCCTCCATGGCACCCCTTCGACCCGACCCGCTAAAGCGGGACATAAACCAGGATCGTTATACGCGACCCTGACCTCGGGCGCCCCGATTCCTCAACGGAATTCTAAGGAGTGCTCGGATGCCTTGCATGACAAGGGGAGCCGGACTCACTCGCCCTTGGTCGGACGCTGGTAGCGCCGGTTGAAGCGCTCGACGCGTCCGGCGGTGTCCACCACGCGGCTGTTGCCGGTGTAGAAGGGGTGGCTCGCCGAGGAAACCTCGACGTCGATGACCGGATAGGTCTTGCCGTCCTCCCACTCGACGGTCTGCCCGCTGGTCGCGGTCGACCGGGTGAGGAAGGCGTATCCGGCAGCCTGGTCGCGGAAGACGACAGCGTGGTAGTCGGGGTGGGTTGCAGGCTTCATGATGTTCCTCCAGCGCTCTTCGCGGGGTTGACGGTGCGATGAACGATCGGGCCCGTTGTGCTGTAACGCGGTCCGCGCCGGGATATTCCATGAACCGCTCAAGTGCGGACGCCGAAGGCGTAGACCGTCGTCGAAGTGAAGGAACGCCCTGGTAGGAGCACTGTCGAGGGGTAGTCGGGACGGTGCGGGGAGTCGGGAAAGTGCTGGGTCTCCAGCACGATGCCGCCGTATTGCTCATACGGGCGCCCGCCGAGGCCGGTCAGCGTGCCGTCGAGCTCGGAGGAGAGGTAGAGCTGCAGGCCCGGTTCGGTCGTCGCGATCTGCATCGTGCGGCCGCTGGCCGGGTCGCGGAGCGTGACGACGGGGCGCGGGACCGCTGTGCGTCCGCCGCGCAGGACGAAGCAGTGGTCGTATCCGCCGACGGTTTCCAGCTGCGGGTGCGGGTCGGCCAGGCGCGCGCCGACCGGGGTCGGGGTGCGGAAGTCGAAGGGGGTGCCGGCGACCGGGGCGGCGCCGTCGAGCGGGATCAGCGCCTCGTCGACCGGGAGGAAGCCGTCGGCGGCGACGGTCAGTTCGTGGTCCAGGACGTTGCCGACGCCCTCGCCGGCGAGGTTGAAGCGGGCGTGGTTGGACAGGTTCAGCACGGTCGGGGCGGTGGTCTCGGCGCGGTAGTCCAGGGTGAGGCGGCCGGCGGCGAGGGTGTAGCGGATGCTGACGGTGAGCTCGCCGGGGAAGCCCTCCTCGCCGTCGGGGCTGACGCGGGTGAGGGTGAGCGAGGTGCCAGCGGCGCCGTCGGCACCGGCAGCACCGTCGGCACCGTTCGCGTCGCCGACCTCGACGATGCCGTCCGGCGCGGTCCACAGGCGGGCGCCGAAGCCGGGCGTGCCGCCGTGCAGGGTGTTGGGACGCGGGCCGTCGTTGAGCGGCAGGCGGATCTCGCGGCCGTCGAGGGCGAAGGTGCCGCCGGCTATCCGATTGGCGTAGCGTCCGACGACACAGCCGTAATACGCGGCGCGCTCGATGTAGTCCGACAACTCGGAGAATCCGAGGACGACGTTGGCGATCCGACCGTCACGATCCGGCGTCGTGAGTTCCTGCAGGGTGGCGCCGTAGGCGAGGATCGTGGCCTGGGCTCCGGAGGAGTCGGTCAGCCGCCAGCTGTCGACCGCGGTGCCGTCGGGCAGGATGCCGAAAGGTCGGAGGGCTGAAGATCGCAACGGGGTGCTCCTCGGCGTCTGCATCAGAGTCTTGTGAAGATGTCTTGTGTAGATTGTCAGGAAATGAGCTATTCTAACGTTGGAACACTGACATCAGATCACATGGGTGGGGCGATGGGCGAGGCGACGAGCGGGACGAACGGCGCCGGATCCGCGCCGCGGCTGAAGGACGTCGCCGAGGCCGCGGGCGTCTCGGTGAAGACGGTGTCCAACGTGGTCAACGGCACGGTGCACGTAGCCGCCGCGACCCGGACCAGAGTGCAGGCCGCGATCGACGCGCTGGGCTACATCCCCAACGTGGCGGCCCGCAAGCTGCGCACCGGCCGCAGCGGCGTGATAGCCCTGGCCTTCCCCGAACTGCCCTCCCCGTACTTCGCGGAGCTGGCCGTCGAGGTCATCGCGGCCGCCCGCCGCCACGGCTGCACGGTCCTGATGGACGACACCGCCGGCGACCCCCGAGCCGAACTGCGCATAGCCAGCGGCCTGGGCGACCCGATGATCGACGGCGTCATCCTCAGCCCCCTGGGTCTGGACCAGCACGAACTCGCCGCCCGCGAACGCCAGATCCCCTTGGTCCTGCTCGGCGAAGCGGACCTGGGACTGGTCTGCGACCACGTCCACATCGACAACGTGACCGCCGCCCGCGAAGCCGTGGACCACCTCATAGCCGCCGGCCGCCGCCGCATCGCCGCCATCGGCTGGCAGGACCCGAGCCCCCGCGCCACCGCCCAGCAGCGCATGGCCGGCTACCGCCAAGCACTGGCAGCAGCCGGACTCCCCGCCGAGCCGGCCCTGTGCCCCCCGGTCCGCGCCTACTTCCGCCCCGACGGCGCCGCCGCGATGCGCCGCCTGCTGAAACTTCCAGAGCGACCCGACGCAGTCTTCTGCTTCAACGACCTGATGGCCCTGGGAGCACTGCGCGCGATCCACGAGGCGGGACTGCGCGTGCCACAGGACATCGCCCTGGTCGGCTTCGACGACGTGGAAGAGGCGGAGTACGCGATCCCCTCGCTGACAACGGTGGCGCCGGACAAGACCGGCATCGCCGAAGCCGCGGTGGACGCCCTGCTGCAGCGCATCGCGGAGGGCTACGGGGAGCCGGGACGGCTGATTCAGCCGGGCCACCGGCTGGTGGTGCGGGAGAGCAGCGGGGAGTAGGAAGGCGGGCCGGGGCGGTGATGGCGAACACTGCGATCTGCCGACCGCCGACCACATCAAGCCTTGCCGACCCCTGCCGATCGCGACCCGGAACTCACTTGCCCATCGCGATGGCAGCGGCGGGTGCTGCGGTATGCCGAGCGCCGACCACCTCAAGCCCCGCCGACCGCTGCCGATCGCGACCCGGAACTCAGTCGCGCATCGCGATGGCAGCGGCAGATGCTGCGGTATGCCGGGCGCCGAACTGGCCAGTGCTCTTGAGCGCCGCGATGTGCCGGCCGCCAAGCACATCAAGCCCTGCCGACCGCTGCCGATCGCGAACCGGAACTCACTTGCCCATCGCGATGGCAGCGGCGGGTGCTGCGGTGTGCCGATCGCCGAGCTGGCCAGTGTTCTCGAGCGCCGCGATGTGCCGGGCGCCGACCCGGTTTCCATCACCCCGCGCCACCGCCCCCCGCCGAACGCGGGCCGGGCCTCCACCGGGCCCGGCCACGCGTCTCCCACGGCCGCCGGGCACGCCCCGCCCGACGGACCGGCGCGGCGACCGTGCGCCGCCGTCTTCGCCCCCGACCCTGTCTCCGACCCCGTCTCCGCCCCCGCTCGTGTCTCCGCCCCCGACCCCGCTGCCGCGCCGGTCATCGTCGGCGCGAGCGCTCGAGCAGGGCCTGGGCCAGGACCACCACGGCGAGGAAGGCGCCGTTCACCGCGTCCGTCATCGCTGATCCGTATTGCGACAGGTAGCGGTCGATCAGGTGGTGGATCACCGCCAGCAGCAGGACGCCGCAGACGGTGCCGCCGATCGTGCCGTAGCCGCCGGTCAGCAGGGTGCCGCCGATGACCACCGCGGCGATGGCGGTGAGTTCGTAGCCGAGGCCGATCGTGGTCACGCCGGAGCCCAGGCGTGCGCCGCCTAGTGCGCCCGCCGCGCCGGCGAGGGTGCCGGACAGCAGGTAGACCAGCACCTTCGCGCGCGCCACCGGCAGGCCGAGCAGGACCGCGGAGTCCTGGTTGCCGCCGATGGCGGTCAGGGTCGCGCCGTAGCCGGTGCGTTCCATCAGGATCCAGCCGAGGGCGAACAGTGCTGCCACGACGCCCACCGGGACCCATGTCCCCGCGCCCAGATGCCGGAACCAGGAGTGCGTCGGGACCAGGTAGGTCGTCGAGCCCTGATTCGTCAGCGCCTGCAGCAGCCCGCGCGCGCCGAGCAGTCCGGCCAGTGTGACGATGAACGGCGCCATCCCGCCATAGGCGACCAGCACCCCCTGCACCGCGCCCCACGCCGCGCACACCACCAGCGGCAGCAGGATCGCCAGCCACGGTCCGTGCGCCGAGCCGCGCGCCGCGAGCACCCCGCCGAGCGCGTAGAGCGATCCCACCGACAGGTCGATGCCGCCGGTGGTGATGACGAAGGTCATCCCCAGCGCCAGCAGCCAGACGAAGGCGTTGTTGCCCAGGATGGTGCTCACGTCCGACCAGGACGCGTCCGACGGCGAGGCGATCGTCGCCGCCGCGCACACCGCTACCAGCACCACCAGCGGCCCGCGCCGCTCGGCGCGCCGGATCCAGCGCTCGCGCGGGGTCTCCAGCAGTCCGTCGCGGCCGGTGCGCGGCGGCGGAGCCGGCACCGGCGCCATGGTTTCCGACGTCCGCACGCTCATCGCGTCCCCCGCTCTCTGGACACGTAGACGGCCAGGCAGATCAGCACGGCCTCGACGATCTGCGTGGTGGAGGTCGGCACGTTGTGCTGGATCAGCACCGCCGAGACCAGCTGCATGAACATCGCGCCGGCGACCGTGCCCAGCACCCGCACCCGGCCGCCGGACAGCGGCGTGCCGCCGACCACCACCGCGGTGATCGCGCTCAGTTCCATGTTCAGTCCCTGATTCGCCGGGTCGGCCTCGGCGCCGTGCCCGACGATCAGCACGCCGGCCAGCGCCGCGAGCACTCCGGAGAGCACGTACACGGTCACCAGCACGCGGCTCACCGGCAGCCCGGCGAGCAGGCTCGCGCGCTTGTTGTCGCCGATCGCGACCAGCTGGCGGCCGAAGGTGGTGCGCCGCACGGTGTACGCCACCACGCCGGTCGCCGCCAGCGCGAGCCACGCCATCAGCGGCAGCCCGGCCACGCTCTGCTCGCCGAGGTCCAGGATCGAGGCGTCGGCCACCGGCTTGGCGGTCGCGCCGTTGAGCAGTTCGGCCAGTCCGCGCAAGCCGATCATCAGCGACAGGGTCGCCACGATCGGCTGCACCCCGGCGAAGGCGACCATCGCGCCGCCGACCAGTCCGGCCGCCGCGCCGAGCACCAGCGCCAGCGCGATCGCCGGCACCGGGCCGTAGCCGATGTACAGCGGGATGACCGAGGCCGCCAGCGCGATCGTCGCGCCGACCGACAGGTCCACGCCCTCGGTACCGATGACCAGCGCCATGCCGAGCGCGACGAGCACGGTCGGGGCAGCCTGGAACAGCTGCACGCGCCAGTTCGACGTGGACATGAAGTCGCCGTTCATCGCGGTCGCCACGGCGATCAGCACCGCCAGCGCCGCGTAGACGCCGTAGCTCTGCGCGAGATCCAGGATCCGGTCGCGGGCACCCGCGCCGTCCACGGGTTCGATGACGGCGGCGGTCATGACGCACCCTCCTCGCGGTCGTCCGCTCCCCCGGGTTCGGACCCGCTGGGCGAATCAGACTCGTCGAGCTCCTGGCCCTCCGGCCGCTCCCCGGCCAGCGCGCGCATCAGATTCGGCGCCGTGACCTGCTCGCCCTCCAGCCGCGCCGCCACCGATCCGGTGTGCAGCACCACGACTCGGTCCGAGCCCTCGAGCAACTCGTCGAGCTCGGAGGAGATCAGCAGCACCCCGACCCCTTCCGCAGCAAGCTGATCGACGATCGTCTGTACCTCCGCCTTCGCTCCGACATCGATGCCGCGGGTCGGCTCGTCCAGCAGCAGCACCCGCGGGTTCAGGCACATCCACCGCGCCAGCAAGACCTTCTGCTGGTTGCCGCCGGACAGGTCCTGGACCTTCTGCTCCGGGCTGGAGGCCTTGATCCGCAACCGGGTCATGAAGAACTCGACGATCCGGTCCTGGCGCGCGGTGGAGACGATCCCGGCGCGTGAGAGCCGGGGCAGCGCCGCCAGCACGATGTTCTCCCGGACCGACAGCCCCGGGATGACGCCCTCGGCCTTGCGGTCCTCGGCCAGCATCGCGATCCCGGCCCGCACCGCGGCCTGCGGGCTGCGCCGCCGGATCTGCCGCCCGCGCACCGCCACCGTGCCGGACGCCGGATGCGCGCCGATCACCGCCTGCGCGGTCTCGCTGCGTCCCGCGCCGAGCAGTCCGGCCAAGCCAACCACCTCGCCGGAGGCGACCTCCAAGCTGACGTCGCGCAGCCGGTGCCGGTCGGTCAGCCCGCTGACGCTCAGCGCCGCCTGCCCGGCAGCCGGGGTATCGGGACCGCCCGCCTGACGGTCCCGACCCCGCCCCCAGCGCCCCCGTGCCGCCGGAAGCAGATCCCCCAGCGCCGCGTCGTCCGCCGCCGGCCGCCGCTGCGCCTTGTCCGGCGCGAACGCGGTGACCCGGCCCTCGTGCGCGGCCAGCAATGCGCGCCCGAGCATCAGCGCGACCAACTCGGTGCGCGGCAGCGCCGCCATCGGTCCGGTGTGCACGGTCCGGCCGTCGCGCAGCACCGTGACCCGGTCGCAGATCTCGTACAACTCGTCCAGCCGGTGGCTGACGAACACCACCGCCGCGCCCTGCTCCCGCAGGGTCCTGATGACCCCGAACAGGGTCTGGACCTCGCGCGGCTCCAGGCTGGAGGTGGGCTCGTCCATGATCACCACACGCGCGTCGGTCCGCACCGCCCGGGCCAGCGCGACCATCTGCCGCGCGCCCAAGCCGAGCGTGTGCACCGGCGCGGCGACGTCGACCCGCACGCCGTAGCGCACCAGGATCTCCCCGGCCATCCGGTTCATCGCGCGCACGTCGACCAGGCCGTACCGGCGCGGTTCGCGCCCCAGGAACAGGTTCCGGGCCACCGACATCATCGGCACCAGGTTCACTTCCTGGTAGATCGTGGAGATGCCCGCGGCCTGCGCCTCCAGCGGCGTGCGGAAGGAGCGCTCGGTCCCGTGCAGCGCGACGACCCCGTCGTCGGGACGGTAGACGCCGGTGAGCAGCTTGATCAGGGTGGACTTCCCGGCGCCGTTCTCCCCCATCAGGGCGTGCACCTCGCCGGGGCGCACCAGCAGGTCCGCGCCGCGCAGGGCGTGGACGCCGCCGAAGCTCTTCACCACCTGCCGCGCCTGCAACGCGGCAGGAGCGCCCGTGGGCGCTCCTGCCTCCGGCAGCGCGGAGGGGTCTGGTTCATCCGGCCTTGTCGGCACGGTTCCTCCTCAGTGGACCCAGGAATCTCAGACGTCGCAGATCCCCGCGCCACCCGCTCTTAGTAGACCTGGCCGCCGGACAGTGCCTGCTGGGCGTTGGCCTGGGTGAAGTGGCTGTCCTTGATGATCACCTTGCTGGCGACCCCGGAGGTCCCGAAGAACGCCTGCAGCGAGGAGAAGGCCAGCGGACCGAAGCGCGGGTTGGTCTCGACGTCGGCGTAGATCGTGCCGGCGGCCACGTCCTGCACCGCCTGCTGCGTGCCGTCGATGGAGACGATCTTGATGTCCTTGCCGGGCTTCTTGCCGGCGGCGGTGATCGCCTGGATCGCGCCGAGCGCCATCTCGTCGTTCTCGGCGTAGACCGCCGTGATGCCGGGGTTGGCCTGCAGCATCTGGGCCATCACCGACTGCCCGTCGGTCTGGTCGAACTTGCCGGTCTGCGAGGCGACCACGGTCATGTTCGGGTATTTGGCCTTGACCTGGTCCTGGAACCCGTTGGTCCGGTCGGTCGTGACGTTGTTGCCCGGCGTGCCGGACAGGATCGCGACCTTGGCCTGGCTGCCGGTCGCCGTGGCCAGGTCGTCGGCGGCGATCTGGGCCTGGCCGTAGAAGTTCGAGCCGATGAAGGCGATGAAGTCGCTGCACGCGGTGCCGGTCACGGTGCGGTCGATGGTCAGCACCGGGATCTTCTTCGCCTTGGCCTCAGCCAGCGCCGGGCCCAGACCGTCGGAGTTCTCCGGCGCCACGATCAGCACCTTCGCGCCTTGCGCGATCATGTCCTCGATCTGCGAGTTCTGAGCGTTGACGTCGGCGTTGGCGTTGCGCTGGATCAGCTTGACCCCCAGCGACTTGGCCTGGTTGGTGATCGAGTCGGTCTCGGTGGACCGGAAGGGATTGCTCGTGGACTCCGACTGCGAGAACCCGACGATCGTCGAGGGGTCGGTCAGGTTCAGCTGGGCCACGCCGCCGCCGTAGGTCTGGGACGTGCAGCCCGGACCGGAGGCGGAGGTGGCGACCACCTGCTGGGCCGCGGTCCCGGTCGAGGTGGCGCCGGAGGCGGCGGCCTTGGGCGCCGACTTGGCGCAGGCGGCGGTGCCGGCCAGGCAGGCGGCGGCGACCGCCGCGGCTATCGCGGGCCTGGTCAGTGTTCTTACACGCGGGCGCATGGGACGCATGGGAAATGGTCACATCCTCGTCACGGGGGAATCGGGGTCGCGTTCCGTGGTGCGGTGTTTCCAACGATGTAACGCTAGTCATGCACGTCCGGCGAAGGTGTGTCAACCCTCTTCTCACCCGAGGCAAAACCGTTCTCAGCCCTCTTCAATGGCTTGGAGCTGCGGTTTCCCCGCCGGGACGGTCCGACGACGTTTTCCTCGACTCAACGCAGGGTCTTGACGCATGCGCGCTCTGGTGCCTGAATGAGGCATTACATCGTTGAATCAGGGCTGCTCTACCCACCGGAGCCTCATCATGTCCCTGCCCCATGCGCCGCGGCCTTCCCTGCCGCTTTCCCGCCGCGCCGTGCTGCGCACCGGCGCCCTCGCGGCGGCCGCACTCACCACCGGTCCGTACCTGGCGTCCTCCGCCTCGGCGGCCACGGCTCGTCTCGCGCCGGCCGGCGGCGGCCTGTACTCCCCGAACGCCGCTCCCCTGGCGCCGACCGCGCTGCTGCGCCTGCCGCCCGGCGCCGTGCGCGCCTCCGGCTGGCTCGCCGGACAGCTCCAGCTCCAGGTGGACGGTCTGTGCGGCAAGTACCAGGACACCTCGCACTTCCTGAACAAGTCGACCACCGGCTGGCTCAACCCGTCGCAGACCGGCTGGGAGGAGGTGCCCTACTGGCTGCGCGGCTACGGCGACCTCGGCTACGTCACCGGCAACGCCGCAGTCCTGGCCGACACCGCTAACTGGATCAACGGCATCCTGGCCACACAAGCCGCCGACGGCTTCTTCGGCCCGGCTTACCTGCGCACCAACCAGAACGGCCAAGCCGACTTCTGGCCGTACCTGCCCCTGCTCCAGGCGCTGCGCAGCTACCAGGAGTACACCGGCAGCCAGCAGGTCCTGAACGCGATGACCGCGTTCCTCCGGTTCATGAACGCGCAGCCCGGCTCGGTGTTCTCCGCCTACTGGCTCTCCTTCCGCGTCGCCGACGGCCTGGACGTCGTCTACTGGCTCTACAACCGCACCGGGGAGGCCTTCCTGCTCAACCTGGCCGACACGATGCACGCCAACAGCGCGAACTGGCTGAACAACCTGCCCACGCCGCACAACGTCAACCTGGCGCAGGGCTTCCGCGAACCGGCGGTATACGCGCTGCGCTCGGGCCAGTCCGGCATGACGCAGAACGCGTATCAGAACTATGCGTCGATCATGGGACGCTGGGGTCAGTTCCCCGGCGGCGGCTTCACCGGCGACGAGAACGGCCGGATCGGCTACGCGGACCCCCGCCAGGGCTTCGAGACCTGCGGCGTGGTGGAGCTGATGGCCAGCCACGAGCTGCTGAACCGGCTCACCGGCGACCCGGTCTGGGCCGACCGCTGCGAGCAGCTGGCGTTCAACATGCTGCCGGCCACCCTGGATCCGCAGGGCAAGGGCACGCACTACATCACCTCGGCGAACAGCGTGGACCTGTCGAACACCGCGAAGACCCACGGCCAGTTCAGCAACGCCTGGGCGATGCAGGCGTACATGCCCGGCGTGGACCAGTACCGCTGCTGCCCGCACAACTACGGCCAGGGCTGGCCGTACTTCACCGAGGAGCTGTGGGCCGCCACGCCGGACAACGGTCTGTGCGCGGTGATGTACGCCCCTTGCTCGGTCACCGCAAACGTGTCCGGCGGCCACTCGGTCACCATCACCGAATCCACCGGGTATCCGTTCACGCAGTCCGTGACGCTGACGCTGACCATGTCCGCCCCGGCAACGTTTCCGTTGTACCTGCGCGTCCCGGGCTGGTGCTCGGCTCCGGCGGTCGCGGTCAACGGCGGGCACGTGAGCGCACCGGCAGGACCCGCCTACACCTCGATCTCGCGGACCTGGCACACCGGGGACACGGTGACGATCCAGCTGCCTTCCACTCCCGTCGTCAGGACGTGGAGCGCGATCGGCGGCGCGCTGTCGGTGTCGAACGGCGCGCTGGACTACTCGCTGAAGATCGGCGAGAACTACGTCCAGTTCGCCGGGAACTCCGAGTTCCCCGAGTACGAGGTGCACGCCACGACGCCCTGGAACTACGGGCTCTCGCTGCCCGCGGCGAACCCGGCGGGCGCTCTGTCCTTCCACGCCGCCGGCGGCGCTGTGCCAGCGAACCCGTTCACGCAGCAGAGCGTGCCGGTCAGCATCACCGCACCGGCCGCGCAGATCGCCAAGTGGACCACCGACGATCAGAACGTCGCCACGGAGCTGCCGACCGGACCCTTCCAAACGTCCGGGACGACCAACGTCACCCTGATCCCGATGGGTGCGGCGCGGCTGCGGATCACCGCGTTCCCCGCCGCCGGCTCCAGCGGCAACGCCTTCTCCCAGCCCGGCGGCTACTTCCGGCTGTTGAACGCCAACAGCGGCAAGGTCATGGGCGTGTCGAACATGTCCTGGGGCGACTCGGCGAACGTCGTGCAGTTCGACGACAGCGGAACCGCCGACCACGTCTGGCAGCTGCTGGACAACGGCGACGGGAACGTCCGCATCCGTAACGCGAACAGCGGTCTGGTGCTCGGCGTGGACGGCATGTCGACGGCGAACTCGGCGAACGTCGTCCAGTTCGAGAACACCAACACCCTGGACCATGTCTGGACCCTGATCGACAACGGCGACGGCCGGATGCGCATCCGCAACGTCAACAGCGGACGGGTCGCCGGCGTCGCCAACATGTCGACCGCCGACTCGGTGAACGTGGTCCAGTACGACGACAACGGCACGGCGGACCATCTCTGGACCCTGATTCCCGACGGGCCGGTACGGATCGTCAACAAGAACAGCGGTCTGGTCCTCGGCGTGGCGAACATGTCCACCGCGAACTCGGTCAACGTCGTGCAGTACGACGACAACGCCACCGCCGATCACCGCTGGACCTTCCTGAGCGATTCCGGCGGCTGGTGGCGGATCCAGAACCAGAACTCCGGCAAGGTCATGGGCGTGTCGAACATGGCGACCACGGATTCGGCGAACGTCGTGCAGTACGACGACAACGGCACCGCCGACCACCTGTGGCGGCTGCGCCCCGGCGGCGGTCCGTGGTTCCGCATCCAGAACAAGAACAGCGGCCTGGTGCTCGGCGTGGCGAACACGTCCACGGCCGACTCGGCGAACGTCGTGCAGTTCGACGACAACGGGTCCGCAGACCACCTGTGGCGGATTCTCTAGCGGATCAAGCCTTGGTGGCCAGCGGACGCCAGGCCTCCCAGGTCTCCAACCGCTTGCGATACGCGGCCTCGACGACGGGATAGGGGTAGGCGCCGAGGAACAGCCGAAGAGGCGGTTCCTCGGTGTCGACCAGTTCCAGGATGACCTCGGCGGTCATCGCAGGGTCCTGCGGCGCGCGGGTGGTGGCGCCGGCGCGACGGGCTTCGCGGATCGGCTCGTACGCCGCCATCGGCTCGGCGTGCACTGCTGAGCCGCCGGACCAGTCGGTGCCGTACGGACCGGGTTCGACGATCGTGACGTGGATGCCGAGCGGGCCGACTTCCTGAGCCAGCGCCTCGCTCATGCCCTCCAGACCCCACTTGGAGGCGTTGTACAGACCCAGCGTCGGGAAGCCGGCGAGCCCGCCGAGGCTGGACACTTGCAGGATGTGGCCGCTGCCCTGCTCGCGCAGATACGGCAGCGCGGCCTGCGTCACCCACAGCGGACCGAGCAGGTTGGTGTCGAGCTGCGCGCGAGCCTGTTCCTCGGTGACCTCCTCGACGATGCCGAACAGCCCGTAGCCGGCGTTGTTGACCACGACGTCGAGGCGACCGAAGGTCTCGGCGGCCCGGGCGACCGCGGCGAAGGCGGCGGCGCGATCGGTGACGTCGAGCACCAGCGGGAGGACGGCGTCGCCGTAGACGTCGACAAGCGGTTGCAGGGACTCCGGACGGCGCGCCGTCGCCGCGACACGATCGCCGCGGGAAAGGGCTGCCTCAGCCCAGATCCGGCCGAAGCCGCGGGACGCGCCGGTGATGAACCATGTCTTCGTGTTTCGCTCTGTATTCATGCGTAGATCGCTCATAGCTCGATCGTCCGCCGACCGCTGATCTGCAACCAGCACCCCCGCGGGGTTACCCTCGCGCCATGGGTTCGGACAACCTGTTGGGAGAGTTCCTGAAGGCTCGGCGGTCGCGGATCGCGCCGTCGGACCGGGAGGTGGCGCTGTCCGGACGGCGCCGGGTCGCCGGGCTGCGGCGCGAGGAGCTGGCGCGGCTGGCCGGGATCAGCGAGCCGTATCTGACCCGGCTGGAGCAGGGCGTCGACCGGCATCCCTCGCCGCAGGTGCTCTCGGCGCTGGCTCGGGCGCTGGAGCTGGACGCCGATGCCTCCGCGCACTTCTACGCGCTCGCGGCGCCGGACAGCGAGCCCTCCGCCGAGCCCGAGGTCAGCGAGGACGTGCACCGACTGCTCGACGCGTGGGCCGACACTCCGGCTTACGTACGCAACAGGCGTTTCGACGTGCTGGCCGCCAACAAGCCGGCCAGGGCGCTGGCCGCGATGTACGAGCCGGGGCGCAACCTGGCGCGGGAGATGTTCTTCTCCGCGCAGGTGCGCCGGTTGTTGCCGGATTGGCCGCAGATCGCGGAGCAGACCGTCGCGGCGCTGCGGGCGGAGGCTGACGTGCGCGACCCGCAGACCGTTCAGCTCATTGCGGAGTTGGAGGGCGACGAGGACTTCCGCCGCCTGTGGGTGCGGCATGACGCGCGCCCTTCGCGTGACGAGCTCAAGCGGTTCGCGCATCCGATCGTCGGGGAGCTGGCGCTGCGGCGGCAGGCGCTGACCGTCGGCGGCGCCGAGCAGCAGGTGATCATCGTGTACCAGGCGGCGCCCGGGAGTCCGTCCGCGGAGGCCCTCGCCCGGCTGGTCATAGGCGGCAGCTGATTTCCATGCCGTCCTCAACGGGGAACGTCACGCCTTCGTAGCCGTTGGCCGGGTCGCGCACGTAGGCCAGGTAGGGCTGGACCGAGTCGAAGCTCGTGTCGTCGGCGATGACCAGGGCGCCGGGGACCAGGTGCGGTTCGAGGGCGCGCAGGACCGGCGTGTACAGGTCCTTCCATCCGTCCAGCAGGACGAAGTCCACGTCCGACCCGGCGCCGTCGGCGTCCAGATGCTTCGGGATGCTCTGGAGGGCGTCGCCTTGAAGGATGGTGACGACGTCCCGCAGTCCGGCTTCCTCGAATGTGGCGCGCGCCGCCTCGATCTTCGCCGCGGACATCTCGGTGGTCACCACGTGCCCGACGCCGTTGTCGCGGACCGCGGCGGCCAGGTGCAGCGTGGAGATGCCGTAGGACATGCCGAACTCGATTACGGTGCGCGGCTTCACGGCGCGGACGAGGGTGTAGAGCAGGCGTCCGGCGTCGGCGGAGATCGGCATGTAGATCTCCGACCAGGCGTCGGCGCGCTGTTGGGCGTCGGTGTCGGTGAAGCCTTCGGGGCTGCGGGCCAGGGCGCGCTGGTAGGCGGCGTCGTCCTGCTGCGCGGCGGCGAACAGGCGGCGGAGGGGTTCGGCGACGCGGGGGTCGCGCAGGGTGCTGGGGGCGCTTGGGATGCTCGGGGTGCTCGGGGTGCTGATCGAGGTCATGTCCGGTAGAGTAGACGCAACGTTGCGTCTTGTCTACAGCGGACGGCTCTATCCTGTCCCTCACGATCAGGGCACGGCATCACGTCGGTACGGCGAATGAGGAGGTGGCTCGGTTGGCCGAACAGCGCCACCACGGCAACCGGCACGGACGCAGCGAGGACGCGCGGCGGGCCGTGCTCCAGGCAGCGGACGATCTGCTCGTGGAGAAGGGGTTCGCGGGCGTCACGATCGAGGGCGTCGCGTCGGCTGCCGGCGTCGCCAAGCAGACGATCTACCGCTGGTGGGGTTCGAAGACGGACATCCTGCTGGACACGTTCCTGGAGGACGCCGCGCGGGATCTGGCTCCGCAGGAGCACGAGACGTTGGCGGAGGATCTGCGCGCGCATCTGCGGCGGCTGGCGGACTTCCTGACCACCAACGACGCCGGTGCGGTCTTCAAGGCCCTGATCGGCCACGCCCAGCATGACGCCGCCTTCGGCGAGAGGCTGCGCACGCAGTACCTCGAGGAGCAGCGGCAGCGCGACCGCGCGCCGCTGGACCGGGCGATCGAGCGGGGCGAGCTGCCCGCGGACGTGGACGTGCCGGCGGCGGTGGACCTGCTCGTCGGGCCGATCTACCACCGGGTCCTGATGACCGGTGATCCGGTGGACGACCGGTTCATCGACATGCTGGTCGAGCACTTCTTGCTGAGTTACGAGCTCGGGCACTCCGAGCCGCGCGGGAGTTCGTAGTCGCTGTCGATCGTGTAGCGCCCGGGGGCGCTGACCTGGAGTTGCGTCCAGTCCTCGCCGTCTTTCCCGAGGCAGGCGTTGCCGGGACCGGAGACGCGCAGCCAGGGTGACCACTGCACGCGGACCGTCACCGGTGTGGTGGTGGCGGGCGCGGGGACGTCGAGGACGATGTGCGCGGCGTCGGTCTCGACGACGGTGGCCGGCGGGGAGACCAGGGCGACGGCGTCGGTGAACTTCAGCAGGCGCCAGGTCGAGTCCTGCCAGATCTGGCGCAGCCATGGGGGTTTCGTGGCGACCACGGCTGCCTCGGCGCGCGCCGAGTAGTCCAGTTCGGTGGCGGGGAGTACGGGCACTGCGATGTAGCCGACGGCCCATTTCTGGAGCCAGTCGTGGTATCCGGCGGCGGTGAGTCCGCCGTCGTAGAACAGGGGGTTGCGCTGCACGTCGGCTTGGCGGTTCCAGCCGCGGGCCAGTTCGGCGACGTCGATCAGACCCCAGGATTCCCAGTGGTTCAGCATCGGGATGGCTTCCACGCGCGTGCCGGTGGCTTCGACGTGCAGGCTCTTGAGCTCCGCGACGAGCCCGGCGCCCTGCGCGCGCGACGAGGGCATCGGGATACCGACGATGTCGCTGGTGACGGTCCAGTAGCCAGCGATCAGGAACGCGATGAGCAGCGCTACGGTGCGCAGTCCGGGAAGCCGGAGACGGAGCCGCATGCTCAGCCTCGGCCGGGACTTCGGCCACGGCCACGGCAGGTCGCCGCGGGCACACAGCGCGGCGAGGAAGACGACGCTGCCGAAGATCAGCGCGAGGCGCTCGACGTTGCTGCCGAGCGGGGTGTCGATGAGCAGGGTGAGGCCGGCGCCGGCGGCGTAGAGCAGGGCTCCGACGCGGACCACCCGCCACACCGGTGCGGCGGCCGGACCGGTCGGCGCCAGCAGGGCCACGGCGAGCGCGCAGCCGGCGGTGACGATGACCGTCGAGCCTTCGACCGGATCCACCCCGGAGAACGGGAACAAGATGCTGGTCAGCAACACGACCAGCGGTCCCGGGAGGCCGAGCGCCAGGCCGGCGCGGCGGCGTCCGGTGAGCAGCAGGGCCACCGCGGCGACCTCGACGAACAACCCGGCCAGCGGACTGGCGCAGACGGCGAGGAAGGACAGCGCGGTCGCCAGGGCGATGCGGACCCACCCGGGCGTCCGCTCGGTCCCGGCGGCAGCGACCGCGGCCAGGCCGAACATGAGCCCGATCGCGAACGTCACGCGGCCAGCTGCCAGGTCGCACCACAGCGCGAAGGTCCCCCACAACGCCACCGGCAACGGCCAGCGCAGCCCGGCTTTGGTAAGCAGGTGCGCGAGCAGCACCGCGGAGATCACGACGGACAACGCGCCGGCCGCCCGCACCCCGACGGCCGCCATCAGGAACGGGGCGAGCAGGCTGTAGGACGCGGGATGGATGCCGCCGTACCAGGCCAGGTCATAGGCGGAGCCGGGGTACTTGGCGGCGAAATCGGCCCAGGACCACTGCGCGGCGAGGTCTCCCCCGACCCCGGCCAGGTAGCGAGCCCAGATCAGGGCGAGGACCACCGAGAGCAGCGCCGCCGCGAGGATCGGCGTGCGACCGCGGAGGGAGCGGCCGGACCCCCCGGCGGACCCGGCATCTCCTCCGAGGGCAGTCACCGGACGGGCCACCTTTCCTGTCGTCCGCCATTGTCGTCCACTTTGTGCTCAACATAGTGATCGCACCACCACCAAGAGTGACGGCTCGCCGGGAATAATTACAACAGCACTTCTATAAGCACTGTTACGATTCCCCAATGCCCCCCGCCGACCAGCCATTCGCGGACCACTCCGCCGACCAGCCCGCTGCCGACCACCCCGCCGACCAGCCCTTCGACGACCCCACCGACACCAGCCTCTGGCGCCCCCTCCACGCCCTGGTGGCCTCCATAGACGCGGCCATCAGCCAGGTCTACGCCGACGCCGCCATCAAAGGCGTCAAGCCCACCTGGGTCCGCGAACTCCTCCGCCTCTACCGCACCGGCCCCATGACCATCACCGAACTAGCCGAAGCAGTAGACCGCACCCACTCAGCCCTCAGCCAAAAAGTCGCCGCCATGAAAGCCGCCGGCCTAGTCCGCACCACCCCCGGCCCCGACGCCCGCACCAAACACGTAGACCTCACCCCCAAAGCCCGCCACCTAGCCCCCCGCCTAGCCGCCGAATGGCGCGCCACCGAAGCCACCCTCGCCGACCTAGAAGCCGAAATCCCCTACCCCATCACCCAAGCAGTCACCGACATCGAACAAGCCCTAGCCCGCAAGAGCTTCCACGACCGAATCACCGAGCGCCTGAGGGAGGACCCCGCATGGCGTGGCGAATAGGCAAGCCGCGACGAGCGCGAGGGAGCCAGGCGTGGCAGGACCCGCGAGCCAACTCGCCGGAGCACCAGCACGAATCACACGCCAGCCAGCCGAAGTCCCAGCAGCCCGCGCCGCAGCAACATCAGCGCATCAGCTCGCCGGTGTCGCAGCTGGCTGAATCGCATCCAAGTCCGGCCGCCGCGCAGCACCCGCCGAGGTCATCGCAGAGCGAATCGGAGGCAGGTCTGGGCGCCGCACAGCAGGCGCCGACATCACCGCAGACCGAATCGCGACCAGATCACAGCGCACCGGAGCACTCGCCGAGGTCACCCAAGAGCACGCGACAGCCAGGTCCGAGCACCGCGCAGCACGAGCCAAAGTCACCACAGCGCGAACTGCGACCAGATCGCGGCGCGCCGGAGCGCTCGGCGAGGTCATCGCAGAGCGCGCTGCAGCGGGGTCCGGGTATGTCGCAGAGTTCGGCGGGGTCTCTGCGGGGCGAGTCGCGGTCTGGCTCGGGCGGGTTCTGGCGCGTGCCGCGCCCGGGGGTGGGGCGTGGCGGGTGGTCGAGGGTGGGTCGGCGGGTGGGGGCGATGCTTGCGGATACTGCTCCGTTGCGGGAGTCGGTGGCGTTTCGGCGGTTGTGGGTGAGTGGGGTCTGTTCGAGTTTTGGTGGGCAGATGACCACTGTCGCGGTGCTGTTTCAGGTGTGGCGGAGTACTGGGAGTGCTGCTTGGACTGGGGCCATTGGGTTGGCGCAGGCGGTGCCGTTGGTGGCGTTCGGGTTGTTTGCGGGGGCTTTGGCTGATCGGCTTGATCGGCGGCGCTTTTATCTGGCGTGTACTGCTGGGCAGGGGGCGTGCTCGGCGTTGCTCGCTTTGCAGGCTTTGTTCGGCACGTTTCCGGTGGTTGGCGTGTTGCTGGTGGTGGCGGGGCAGTCGTTGTTCGGGGCGGGGAGTGGGCCGGCGGCTCGGACGTTCTTGCCGCAGTTGGTGCGGACTGAGCAGCTTGGGGCGGCGATCGCGCTGAATCGGATCGCTTTTCAGGGTTCGATGATGGTGGGGCCGGCGGTTGGGGGGTTGGTCGTTGCGGCGGCGGGGGTCGGCGGGTGCTATCTGGTCGACTCGCTGTCCTTCGGCGTCGCCTTCTATGGCGCGTTCCGGTTGCCGCGGATGGCGATGCGGGCCGTGCAGGCGCCGCGGGCTGGGCTGCGGGGCGTCGCCGACGGTCTCAGCTACCTGATGCACGCCGCGCCGGTGCGCGGGGCGCTGCTCACCGACCTGGCCACGACCGTGCTGACCATGCCGGTGAGCCTGTTTCCGCTGCTCAACGCCGAGCGCTTCGGCGGCAATCCGCGCACGCTGGGCTTGTTCCTGGCGGCGATCGCGGTCGGCGGGGTCACGGCGTCGGTGTTCTCCGGGACGTTCACGCGGCTGCCGCGGCCCGGCGCCGTCATGCTGCTCGGCTCGACGGTGTGGGCCGCCGCGCTGCTGACGCTCGGCCTGGTCTCGAACGCTTGGCTCGGGCTGGCGTGCCTGGGCGTCGCCGGAGCCGCGGACACCCTGGCGGTGGTCTCGCGCAGCACCGTCGTCCAACTCAACACGCCCAACGAGATGCTCGGCCGGGTCGCCGCCGCCGAGCAGATCGCCGGGCAGGCCGGGCCGGAGCTGGGCAACCTGCGCGCCGGTCTGACCGCCGCCGCGACGTCCGGATCAGTCGCCCTGGTCAGCGGCGGCGTGCTGTGTCTGGGCGCGCTCGCGCTGATCGTCGTGAAGACGCCGCAGCTGCGGGCATTCACGCGGCCGATGACCACCGTTGAACCGCCGCAGCCGGTCGGCGTGGGCTGAGAAGAGTGAGGGCTGAGAAGAGAGAACTGAAAGGCCGGCTCCTCAGCGCACCGACAGCGAAGCTCGCGCGTTGAGCGCGTCGGCGTCGAACCCGGTGGTGCTCCGGAACGCCTCGTCGATCTCCTTGATCTCCGCCTCGCTCAACACCTCCCCGATCTCGCCGAACCCCTCCGGCGCACGCTCCGCCACCACGTTCAGAATCCGGTCCATCGGAAACCTCCGATTCGCCGCCACGACCGCCGCCGTCGCCGGACGCCGCACCTCCTCGTACGCCGCCAACCCCGCGCCCGGATCACCCTCATGCTGCGCCAGCAGATGCGCCAGATGCCGGGCGTCCAAGATCGCCTGCGAGCCGCCGTTGGACCCGATCGGATACATCGGATGCGCCGCGTCCCCGACCAGCGTGACCCGGCCGCGTCCCCAGAACGGCAACGGATCGCGGTCGACCATCGGATACTCCAGGACCTTCGGCGTCGCGGCCATGAGCCCACACACGTCCACCCCCGCCATCGTCCAGCCCTCGAAATGCGGCAGCACGTCAGCCAGGTCGCCCGCACGGTTCCAGTCCGGCGGCTGCGCGGCGGCGTCGTCGACCCGCACCTCGGCGACCCAGTTGATCAGGACACGTCCACTCTCCCCACGCGGCGGCGAGACCGGATAGACGACGAACTTCGCCGCCCGATTCGACCCGGCCCACATCATGGTCTTCCCGCCGAGAAACGCCTCGCCCTCGACGCACCCGCGCCACATCATGACGCCGCTCCAGCGCGCCGCGCCCTCCTCGGGATGCAGCTGCGCACGAACCGTCGAATGCAGCCCGTCGGCGCCGATGACGATGTCCGACTCGACCGTCCCCATGTCCCGGCCGTCCCTACCGACCAGACGACTCAGTACCCTGTCACCGTTCTGCCGCAGCTCGGCGAGCGAGGTCGACGTCTGCACGCTCCCCGCCCCGAGCCGGTCGCGCACCGCCTCCGCCAGCATCGTCTGCAACTCGCCCCGGTGCACCGAGTACTGCGGCCAGTTGTATCCGGCGCCCCGCCCGCGCGCCTCGGACCAGATCCGGTTGCCGAACCTGTCCATCACGATCACCTCGGCGGTCGGCACCGCCATCCGCGCCAGTTCCGGCCCGAGCCCGAGCTCGATCAGCTCGCGCGTCGCGTGCGGCAGCAGGTTGATGCCGACGCCCAGCGGACGCAGCTCGGACACGCTGTCGATGACCCGTATATCAGCACCCACCCAGGCCGCGTGCAGGCTCAAAGCCGTGCTGAGCCCGCCTATCCCGGCACCGACGATCAGTATCCTCACAACCGCTCCCTCCCTCGACCACCGAGATCATCTTTCCATCGTCTCCCCCACAACGGGGTCAGACCCCTGTCAGGTTGTCGCGGGCGGCGGAATTGGGGTCACGGATGGCCTAACGGCGCCACCGGCCTTCCATGGCGCGCAGGGGTCGGGTGAAAAAAGTGATATCACTTTGCTAGACTATTCTTCGCGACCCGACAGCCCCGACAGCCCCGACAAGCTCCCCCAAGCTCCCCACGAGGAAGGCCTCCATACCGCGCATGGCCGATCGCAAGCAGATCCTGCTGCGCCTGGACCCGGCCGTCCACGACGCCCTGGCCCGCTGGGCCGGCGACGAGCTGCGCAGCACCACCGCCCAGATCGAGTACGTGCTGCGCCAAGCCCTGTCCCGGGCCGGGCGGCTGCCGTCGGACGTCGGCGGCATGCCCCGCCGCGGACGCCCGCCGAAAGCGCGGGGCGACACGCCCGACCCGGAGGTCCCGCCAGCCAACACGCCCGACCCCGCCACCGAAACAACCGCAGAACCCGAAACAACCCCAGAACCCGAACCGACCACCCCCGAGGAGCGCCCATGACCGCGGTGCTGGACGACCCCGTCCTCGTCGTCGACAAACTCACCAAGACCTTCGGCTCCCGCACCGCCTACTCCGACGTCAGCTTCACCGTCGGCCGCGGCGAGGTCTTCGGCTTCCTGGGCCCGAACGGCGCCGGCAAGACCACGACCGTCCGCAGCCTGGGCACCCTGATCACCCCGACCTCCGGCCGCGCGACCGTCGCGGGCATCCCGCTGGAGGCCGCCAACGCCGTCGAGATCCGCAAGCGCATCGCGATCATGACCGAGGCGCCGGGTCTGTACGGCCGGCTCTCGGTGAAAGAGAACCTGCAGTACTTCGTCGGCCTCTACCACCTGGCGAACGGCGAGCAGCGCATCAAGCGCGCGCTGGAGTCCGTCAACCTGACCGACCGCGCCAACGACACCTGCAACAGCCTGTCCAAGGGACTGCGCCAGCGCGTCGGACTGGCCCGCACGCTGCTCAACGACCCGGAGATCCTGTTCCTGGACGAGCCCACGTCCGGCCTGGACCCGGTCGCGGCACGCGGCGTGCACGACCTGATCAGCGGCCTGCGGGACCGCGGCGTCACCATCTTCTTCACCACGCACCGGCTGGCCGAGGCCGAGTCGCTGTGCGACCGCGTGGCGATCCTGAACACCACGCTGCGCACCATCGGCAAGCCCTCGGAGCTGCGCGAGCAGTTGTTCCACAAGGGTTTGGTGGTGACGACGGCCGCGCCGCTGGCCGACCCGGAGCGCGTCTTCGGCGGGCTGCCGGGCGTCGAGAGCTGGGACAACGACGGCGACGGCCGCGGCGGTCCGCGCCGCACCGGCTCCGACGCCAGCACAGATACCGGTACCAGCACCGGCACCAGCACCTACCGCCTCGCGGTCAGCGACCCGACGCTCGCCGCCCCCGAGGTCGTCAGAGCCCTGGTCCACGCACAAGCCGACGTCCTGTCGGTCGGCGAGTCCCGCCACTCGCTGGAAGACGTCTATCTGGAACTCGTCAACGAGGATGTGGAGGCGAGTCAGCGATGAGCGCGCTGAAAGCGATCCAGGCAGTGCGGTCCGGCCGCATCGACGCCACGCGGGTCCGCGCCGTGGTCCGCAAAGAGATCACCGACTACCGCCGCAACCGCTTCGTCCTGGGCACGATGACCGTCCTGCCGATCGTCTTCCTGGTCAACCCGATCATCAACATCTTCGCCGCGCCGACGGACGTCGACCACACCGCGCTGCAAGCCCGCGTCGGCTCCACGATGCTGTTCCTGCTGCTGGTCCCGGTCATCCTGCCGGCCACGATCGCGGCGACCTCGATCGTCACCGAACGCGAGCAGGGCACCCTGGAACCGGTGCTGACCACACCGGTCCGCAGCGAGGAACTGCTCATCGGCAAGGCACTGGCCGCACTGATCCCGGCGGTGTCCATCGCCTACGCGATGCTGGGCATCTTCCTACTGATGGTGAAGCTGTTCGCGCACCAGCAGATCGCCGACGCGGTCCTGGAGGGCCCGCGAATCCTCGCGCAGGTCCTGTTCGTCCCACTGCTCGCCGGCTGGGCGATCTGGGCCGGGCTCGCGGTGTCGGTGCGCGCCAACGACGTGCGCGTCGCGCAGCAGCTGGGAACGCTGGCCAGCCTGCCCCCGCTCGCGATCACCGCGCTGATGGCGTTCGACGTCATCACGCCGACGTTCCAGGTCGCGCTGCTGTTCGCAGTCGGGCTGCTCGTGCTCGACATCGGCGCCTACCGGCTCATCGCGCCGATGTTCGACCGGGAGCGGCTGATCACGGCGCGGCGGGCGAAGTAGGGTCGGCGCCGCGTCGAGCAGCGCCGGACATCCCTCGTTCGAGTGAAAATCCTGTGGCGCGACCACCATCTCACCGCTGGTGACAGCGTCGGTTGACAGGCTCGTGAAGATCTTTTAGCGAGAAGGGCCTGTATGGACGACATCACTCCGCAGACCAGTGGCCGCAACCGCATCGCGGCTGCGATCGTGGGACTGACCCTGCTCACCGCGGCGTACGCGTACGTCATCGTCGGCTTCGTGCACTCCGGCGGCGCGCACCACAAGGCCTTCGCCCCGATCGGCGGCGCCCCGGCGGACGGCTTCATCGACCTGCAGGCCACGATGCTGACCGTCGATCCGGTGATGAACTCCTACAAGATGCGCCTGAACTTCACGCCGACGGGTTCCTGGGCCGGGACGGGGCACAACACGCTGGCCAAACCGCTGTCGATCCTCGTCGACGACGTCGGCGGGGCGAAGAACCAGAAGTACACCGCGGGGCAGACGATCCCGATCTCCGACGCCACGCTGGACGCGATCGGGGAGACCGACACCTATCCGGTCGACCGCCACTCCTTCACCCTCGACGTGCACGTCCGCGATGAGAACGGCGCCCCGGTCCCGGTGCTCACGCGATGGGCCTCCTCCTCCGACGACTGGGCTCTGACGCCGACCATGTCCGCGGAGGCCGGTCCCGGGGACGTGATCCTGGACGTCGACGCGCGGCGCTCCAGCTCGGTGCTGATCATGGCGTTCGGGCTGATGACCGTGCTGGGGCTGCTGGTCGTGGTGAACGTGGCCATGGTGGTGCGGGCGATCCGGCTGCGGAAGGTGGAGTTCACCACGCTGGCGGCGCTGGCCGCGACGCTGTTCGCGATCCCCGGCATCCGCAACGGCATGCCGACCACGCCGCCGGTCGGGACGCTGGCGGACTTCCTGGTGTTCTTCTGGGCGTTGATGATCATCGGACTGTGCCTGGTCGCCGCCGCGCTGTCGTGGCTGCGGAACTCGGCGGCGGCGCCCAAGCAGGGGTGAGGCGGGTGAAGCCGGCCCGGCCGGGCCCGCCCCGACTGCGAGCCCCACAAACAGCCAAGCTAGGGTTGCCGCGATATCGACCTGCGAAAGGCATCAGGCATGGCATCCCAGAAGCGACCGGCTAAGCAGAGCGTCGATGTGAGCATCGTCAGCGCCAAGGAGATCGTGCTGATCGTGCTGGTCATGGTCGTGCTGGCCGGTACGGCGGCGAGCCTGGCGCTGCTGGGCTGAGGCGCTCGGCGGCTCAGCCTCACATGCCGCTCAGTCCGGCAGGCGCTCCGGCACCGCCTGGTGGACCTGCTTGAAGATCACCGAGGTGCGGAAGCCGGTGACCTCGCGGCGCTTGGCGAGCCGGTCGGTCAGGAACATGTGCAGGCGGTCCAGGTCCGGGACGCCGACGTGGAGCACGAAGTCGTCGCCGCCGGAGAGCACGAACGTGCTGAGCACCTCCGGCAGCGCCGAGGCGAAGTCGGAGAACGCGTCGATCACGCTGCGGCTCAGCGGCCTGATCTGCACCGCGACCAGCGCCTGGACCCCGCGGTTGAGGGCGGCGGTGTCGATCTCGGCGTGGTAGCCGCGGATCACCCCGCGCCGGGTCAGGGACCTGACCCGCTCCAGGCACGTCGAGGGCGCGACGCCGAGCGTCCGAGCCAGTTCGCGGTTCGACTGCCGGGCGTCGGCTTGCAGAAGGCGGACGATCTCCGCATCGAGCTGATCCATACTCCGAATCCTGGCAGTCGGCCTCGCACGATGGCTTCAGGTGGGCTTCGGGTGGGCTTCAGGTGTGCCTCACCGTGCGCCGAGCCGCGCGCGAACCATCTCCTCGGCGACGACCGCGAGCGCGACCCCGCGATCATCAGCACTCTGCAGCAGCCCGGCAACCGTGTCCTCGATCCCGCGGACCCGTAGCAGCGCCTCCTCCTCAGTCCGCTTGTCCAACTCGACGGTGATCGCGTGGATCACGCCGCCGGCGCTGGCGATGTAGTCCGGAACCCAGGCGATCCCCCGCTCGTGCAGCGCATCAGCGACCTGAGGCACCGCCAGCTGGTTGTTGGCGGGCCCGGCAATGGCCCGACACCGCAGCTCCGGCACGATCTCCTCGGTCAGCACGCCGCCGAGCGCAGCGGGAACAACGACGTCGACATCAGCGGTCAGCGCCTCATGCGGATCCTCGCACCACCGCGCGCCGAGGCGATCGGCCACCGCCTTCTTGGCGGCGTCGATATCGCTGAGCACGAGTTCGGCTCCCGCCTCGGACAGCAGCGCCGCGATCCGCGCGCCGACGCTGCCGAGCCCGACGACCGCCACACGCAGCCCGTCCAGACGTGGGCTGTCCCCGCCATCCAGCCACGCGCCGATCGCGCTGAGCGCCGCAACGCTCCCTTCGGCGGTGGCCGGAGAGGAATCACCACTGCCGCCTTCCTCGGCCGGCTTGCAGAACACATGGCTGGTCTGCTCCCCGATCACCACCATGTCCTGCGGCGAGGTACCGACGTCGGGCCCGGTCGCGTACCGGCCGTCCAGCGATTCGATGGCGTCGCCGACATCGAGCAGGATGGCACGCTTGGCGGCCGGCGTGAGCTCGTACCCCTCCGGCATCGCCACCACCGACTTGCCGCCGCCACGCGCCAACCCGGCCGCCGCGAACTTGGCGGTCATCGCCGCCGACAGCCGCAACGCGTCCTCCAAACCGTCCTGCCAGCGTGGATACCGCCAAATCCGGCAGCCTCCGGCGAACGGACCGAGCACCGAGGAGTGCATCGCGATGACCACAGGCAGACCGGAACGCGCACCGGTACGGATCAGGACCGCCTCGTGATCAGGCCACTGAGGAAAACCGGACATGGGGAATACCGCCTCTCGGACGAACGACCGCTTCGACGCACCCACCATCGGGCATGCGGCGGTCCCGAGAGACAGTCACCGAACGAATGGCCGGAACACGCCGCCCGGAACCGTCCGCAGGCGAACGTGGTTCGGCAGGTCGGGGTCGCGGCCAATCAATCGGCCAGACAGGTCGAGCGGCCGGCGTGCGACCCCGGCCACAGGCGGCTATTCGAGCACGGACACAGCCGTCTTCAACTCACTGAACACCGCTGGCACATACTCGACGAGAGTCCGCGAATCCGCTGACGATGCCCACTGGTCGAACGCTCTATAAAACGCACGCACGCCCAGATCGGCCGCGAGATCGGCAACGAGTTCCGAGACGCCGTGCGTGCGAAGTGCCCGCGCCATCGTCTCGGAGAGCGCCGCCCGCTTGGCGGCGGAGCGCTCCTGCAACTCCGCGCTGTGCGCGACGACCGTCCGAAGCTTGCGCCCGATGTCCCGTCGGTCCTCCGTGAACGAGGATGCGAGCCCGTCCAGCGCCAGGCCGACCATCTCCAGGGGGGTGGCCGATGCGGGCGCCTCGGCGATCGCCTCGGCCACGATCCGGCCGTGGATCTCCTGCCCGGCGAACAGCACCTCGCGTTTGTCGGCGAAGTGCCGGAAGAACGTGGTCTTGGTCAGCCCTCCGGCCCGTTCGGCGATCTCGGTGACCGTCGTCGCCTCGTATCCCTGCTCCGCGAACAGTTCGACCGCGGAGCGGACCAGCCGTTCCCGTGCGTTCGGTTCCCATCGAGCCATGTGGACCATCCTAGGTGATGTGACTGGGTAACATCGCTCGTGCTACTGTGATGTTACCCAGTCACATCACCTTTCCGAGGAGATCCTCATGCGCGTCTTCGTCACCGGTGCCAGCGGCCACATCGGCTCCGCCGTCGTTCCCGAGCTCATCGCCGCAGGTCACGACGTTGTCGGCCTCGCCCGTTCCGACGCGGCGGCCGCGACCGTCAGCGCGATGGGCGCCGAGGCCCGCCGCGGGGACCTGACCGGCCTCGACGGCCTGCGCGAGGCCGCCCGCGGCGCCGACGCGGTCGTCCACCTCGGCTTCCAGCACGACGGCATCGCCTCCGGCCGCTTCGCCGAGGTCGCGGCACAGGACGAACAGGTCGTCCACGCGATCTGCGGCGAACTCGCCGACACCGGCAAGGCCTTCCTGGGCATCGGCACGGGCCGCGTCGAGGACCTCGCGAACCACCCGAATCCCCGCGCCAAGGTCGCGCTCGCCATCCACGGATACGCCGAACGCGGCGTGCGCACCGTCCTGGTCGCGGTCCCGAACGTCACGCACAGCGGGCGCGACCGGAACGGATTCATTCCGCAGTACCTCCGCATCGCCCGCCAGACCGGCGTCGCCGGCTACGTCGGCGACGGCACCAACACCTGGTCCGCGGGCCACACCCTCGACGTCGCCCGCGTCTGGGCGCTCGCGGTGGACAAGGCTCCGGCCGGCGCCCAGGTCACCGGAGCCACCGAGGCCGGCGTCCCGGTCCGCACCATCGCCGAGTCGGTCGCCCGCCACCTGGGCATCGAGGCGGTCAGCATGTCGGCGGAGCAGGCCGCTGAGCACTTCCAGGCGTTCCCCTTCATCGCCATCGACGTCAAGATGCCGAACGAGGCGACCCGCGAACTGCTCGGCTGGGAGCCGACCCACCCCACCCTGCTCGCCGACCTCGACGCAGGCTTCTACTTCGATCGCTGAGCGGCCCGGAGCCCGGTGCCGCTTCAGGCGACCAGCGGGTTCCGAGCACCCCTCAGGCGCCCAACCGCTCCGCCTGCTCCCGTAGATACCGCTGCTCCGGCCCGCTCGCCGCCTGTCGCGCCGCCGTCCGGTACGCCTCGCGCGCGCCGGCGCGATCGCCGTCCATCTCCAGCAGGTAGGCACGCACCGCGCTCAGCCGATGGTTGCCCGCCATCCATCGGTCCTGTTCCAGCGGCTCCAGCAGCCGCAGTCCCTCGCGCGCCCCCTCGACCATCGCCATCGCCACCGCCCGGTTCAGGCGGACCACCGCGTTCGGCGCCATCTGCTCCAGCAGGTCGTACAGCGCCAGGATCTGCGGCCAGTCCGTCGTGCCGTCGGCGGGCGTCTCCACGTGCACCGCAGCGATCGCAGCCTGCAAGCGGTAGGGACCGACGCCCGGCCGAGCCAGCGCCTCGACCACCAACGCCAACCCCTCCTCGGCCAGATCGCCGTTCCACAGCGACCGGTCCTGATCGGCCATCGGGACCAGAGTCCCGTCGGCCAGCGTCCGCGCCGGGCTGCGCGCCTCGGTCAGGAGCATCAGCGCCAGCAGACCCTCGACCTCGCCGTTCTCCGGCAGGACGCGGTGGACCTGCCGGGTCAGGCGGATCGCCTCGGCGGTGAGGTCCGGACGCAGCAGATCCGGACCGGCGGTGGCGGTGTAGCCCTCATTGAAGATGAGGTACAGCACGTGCAGGACCGCGCGCGTCCGCTCGGCACGCTCGGCCTGCGGCGGCAGGCGGAACGTCAGCCCTGCGTCCTTGACCTGCTGCTTGGCGCGGGAGATGCGGCGCGTCATCGAGGTCTGCGGGACCAGGAACGCCTGCGCGATCTCCTCGGTGGTAAGTCCGCCGACCGCCCGCAGCGTCAGCGCCACCTGCGAGGACGGGCTGAGCACCGGATGGCAGCACAGGAACAGCAGCATCAGGGTGTCGTCGTCGGCTGAGATCCGCTCCTCGTCGTCCGGCGCCGGAGCGTACGCGGATTCCGGCGCCGCCATGGCCGCGACCGTGGCCTCGCGCGTGCGGCGCGCGTGGTCGCTGCGCCAATAGTCGGTGAGGCGGCGCCCCGCGACGGTGAGCAGCCAGGCGCGCGGGTTGTCCGGAACGCCCTCGGCTGGCCACTGCGTGGCCGCGGCGACGAGCGCCTCCTGCACCGCATCCTCGCAGCCGTCGAACTGCCCGTGCCGTCGGACCAGGGCGCCGAGGACCGCGGGCCTGAGCTCGGCGAGCAGATCCTCCAGGCGTTGGTCGGAACGCACCAGCTCATTCTAGATGCCCGTGCCCTCGTGTCGCTTTCTCCGCGCCGGCTCCGACCAAAGGTCAAGCGGGGTCTGAAGTGCCCAGGACGCCGCCGGACCCATCAGGCGGGCACGCCGAACGAAGGATGAGCCGATGCGAGAACTGTCCATTTCACTGTCGCAGGTCAAGGGCCGGGTCGTGTGGCCGTCGGACCCGGACTTCGACGAGATCCGGCGCCCCTTCCTCGGAGGCTGGGACCGCAGCCCGGCGGTCATCGTCCGGGTCGCCGACGCCGCCGACGTGGCCATCGTGCTCGCCGCGGCGCGCACCACCGGCCTGCCGCTGGCCGTCCGCAGCGGCGGCCACAGCCTGCACTGCCTCGTCGACGACGGCATCGTGCTGGACCTGCACGACCTGCGCGCCGTCGACATCGACGTGGCGAACCGCACGGCGTGGGCCGGGCCCGGCGCCACCGCCGCGGAGTACACCGCGGCCGCCGAGGCGCACGGACTGATGACCGGCTTCGGCGACACCGGCTCGGTCGGCCTCGGCGGCCTGGTCACCGGCGGCGGTCTGGGCTACCTGATCCGCGCCTTCGGGCTGACCGTCGACGATCTGCTGGCCGCCGAGATCGTCACCGCCGACGGCCGGCATCTGCTCGTCGACGCCGAGCACCACCCCGACCTGTTCTGGGGCATCCGCGGCGGCGGCGGAAACTTCGGCGTGGTGACCCGGCTCAAGCTGCGGCTGCACAAGCTAAGCGCGGTCTACGGCGGGCTGCTGGTCCTGCCGGCGACCGCCGAACTCCTCGCCGACTACATGCGCCTGTCGCTGGAAGCGCCCGAGGAGCTGTCGAGCATCCTGAACGTGATGCCGGCGCCGCCGATGCCGATGGTCCCCGAGGAGCTGTGGGGACAGATGGTCGCGATGGCGATGCTGGTCTACGTCGGCGGCCCGGAGGACGGGGAGAAGGCCGTCGCCCCGTTCCGCGCGCTGGCCGAGCCGCTGATGGACATGGTCGCCCCGATGCCGTACTCGGCCGTGTACATGATGGAGGATCCCGACTACCACCCCATGGCGCTGAGCCGCACGACCTTCCTCGACGAGTTCGACGCGGACAAGGCCGAGCAGATCCTGGCCCGGCTGCGGATGCCGACCTCGGCGATGCCGGCCTGCCAGCTGCGCGCGCTCGGCGGCGCGATGGCCCGCGTGCCCGCCGACGCCACCGCTTTCGCCCACCGCGACCGCGCGTTCCTGGCCACCGCCGCGGTGGTCTACCTGGACGCGGCCGAGGAGGAGACGCACAAGGCCTGGGCGGTGGAGTTCGGGACCATGATGCGCGGCTGGAGCGGCGGCGGCTCGTACGTCAACTTCCTCTACGACGACGAGATGGACCGCATCCACGAGGCCTACCCGCCGGCGACGTGGGAGCGCCTGGTCCGGATCAAGCAGCAGTACGACCCCGAGAACCTGTTCCGGGGCAACGCGAATATCCCGCCGAAGTAAAAGCGACAGGCAGGGCAGCGGCCGCCGATCCGGCTTCTCATCGAGGGGGTAAGCCGGGCCGGCAGCCGTCACGCTCCGCCGTGGAAAGCTCTCAGTGCCTGTCGTCGAACACGTCGTGCAGGATCGGCCACATCTCGATCGGCTGCACGTTCGCCCACGGCATCTCGGCGGCGATCTCGCGGGCCCGCTCGGGCGACTCCACGTCGATGACGTAGAGGCTGCAGACGAACTCCTTGGACTCCAGGTACGGACCGTCGGTGGCGAAGGGCGCGCCGTCCTTGCGCCGCACCAGCTGCGCCTCACTCTCGCCACCGAGGCCATAGGCCGCCAGCAGCTCGCCGGAGGCCAGATGGCGGGTGTTCCAGGCGTCCTGCTTCGCGATCTCCTTGTCCAGGGACTCGGTCGCGATCGAAGCCCACTTCTCCTCGTTGCCGTAGATCAGCAGCAGGTACTTCATGGCAGCCACTCTACGAGGTCCTGTCCTCGGCCTCACCCGGACGCGGGCGGCGACGCGGGCTGCTCCCCGGCGCCCTCGCGCGAGCGCATCAGGCTCACCACCGTCATGCTCAGCACCGGCTCGCCGAGCTCGTCGACCAATTCGGCGAAGGTGCGCACGATCCCGCGCCGCGGGTCCGAGCGCGACAGGCGGGTGTCGAGCACCTCGAGCCGCAGGTGCAGGCGGTCGCCGGGGCGCACCGGCTTGAGCCAGCGCACCTCGTCCACGCCGGGGCTGCCCAGGCTCGCGGCCGTCGGCAGGTAGTGCTCGGCGAACTGCCGCATCATCAGCGCGCAGGTGTGCCAGCCGCTGGCGACCAGACCGCCGAAGGGTCCCTGAACCGCGGCGACCGGGTCGACGTGAAAGGATTGCGGATCATATCGGGACGCGAAGACGATGATCTCCTCCTCGCTCACCGTCACGCTGCCGAACTCGTACACCGCGCCCGGCCGATAGTCCTCGAAGGAGCGTTCGTCAGCGGGTACGGGGAACGCGTCCGCGCTCGGGGAGCTGCTCGGGCCACTCGGGGTGCTCATACGTCGCCGCCTCTCCAACCATCAGTTCTCATATATGAATGCCGAGCATAGTTCGAACCCTGCCAGAGCGGGCAAAGCCACCGGCGCCCTTGACGCGGGACCACGCCGCCCTTACCCTCGCCTCGTATCTCATATCCGATATCTGATTCTCAGCGGCGCGCCCCAGGAGCCACCATGCCGGAAGCTCTCTTCTCCCCCACCGGATCCAGCCCCGGCGCCCTGCCCTCCCGCACCGAGGCCGTCCTGGAAGCGATCAAGCACGCGATCCTGACCGGCGAACTCAAGCCGGGCCAGGCACTGGTCGAGACCGACCTGGCCGGCGAACTCGGCGTGTCCAAGACCCCCGTCCGCGAAGCCCTCAAGACGCTGGCGGGCACCGGGCTGGTCACCATGAGCCCTTACAAGGGCGCCACCGTCCGCGAGATCGACCGCGCCCACGCCCGCTCCATATACGACATGCGCCTCCTGCTGGAGCCGACCGCCGCGGGCCGCAGCGTCGGCGTCCACCGCGACTGGGCTCCGGCGCGCGCCGCCCTGGAAGCCGCCGACGAGTCCACCGACGCAGCCGGCCGCTCGCTGGCCAACCGCGCCTTCCACCGCCACATGTACCTCGCCTGCGGCAACCCGCTGCTCGTGCGCACCCTGGACGACCTGCGCGACCAGACGGCCCTGGTCTCGGCGGCGGCGTGGGCGCAGCGGCCTTCCTGGGAGCGCGAGGCGGCCGAGCACCGGGCGATCCTGGCCGCCGCCGAAAACGGCGACACCGAGGAGGTCAGGGATCTGATGCGCAGCCACATCAGCTCCTTCGTGGCCCGGACGTTCCCCGAGGACGAGACCTGAGCCTCGGCGGAGGCGAGAAGGCAAAGGATCAGGCGGCCTCGTCGGGAACCAGCACCAGGTCGTACGCCATGCTCGTCCACTCACCCTCACGCCGCGTCCCGTCCGGCGCCTCGCCGTCCTGGTGATGCTCGGCATCCACCACGAGGCTGTCCTTCACCCCGAACACCGCATCCCGGTCCAGATACGGGTCGCCCGCGACGAAGATGTGCGTGATCAACGTCCGGTGCCCCGGCGCGGTGACCTTGAAGTGCAGGTGTGCCGGACGCATCGGTCCGCGTCCGGCGGCGGTGAGCAGATCGCCGACGGGACCGTCGTGCGGGATCGGGTACGGCGTGGGCAGGACGGTCCAGAAGCGGAAGCCGCCGTCGGGCGCGGTGCGCAGCCAGCCGCGTCCTGCGGAGCGGTCGCCGGAGTACTGCACGTCGTAGAAGCCGTCCTCGTCGGCGCCCCAGACGTCCAGGCGCGCGCCGTCCAGCGCGCTGCCGTCGGCCGACAGTACGCGCCCTGACACGTAGCACGGCGTCCCGGCGGCGCCCCGTGCCAGATCCCCGCCGAGCTCCACCTCCGGCGCGCCGTCGACGAAGAACGGCCCGAACACCGTCGCCTCGGTCGCGCCCGGCGTCTCCGGCTCGTTGATCGCGACGGTCAGCATCGACAGCCCGAGCACGTCGGACAGCAGGATGAACTCCTGCCGCCGGTCGTCGGTGATGTGCCCGGCGCGGGTGAGGAAGCCGATCGCCGCCTCCCACTCCGGTTGGGTGAGCCGCACGTCGCGGGCGAAGCCGTGCAGGTGCCGCACCAGGGCGTCCAGGATCTCGCGCAGCCGCGGATCGGCGGTCCCGGCGAAGCTGGCCAGCACCTCCTGGGTCACGGCCTGTTCCCGGTCGGTCATCGGATCGGCACCTCCAGGAGATCAGCGAGTTCCTCGACAGTAGTGCCGAAGACTTCGCGCACGACGACACCCCGCGGAGTGACGTCGAAAACCGCGCGGTCTGTGTAGACACGGTCGACGCATCCCAATCCGGTCAACGGATACGTGCACCGCGGAACCAGCTTGGGCTCGCCGCTCTTGGTGAACAGAGACATCATCACGAACACCGTGCGCGCACCTATAGCCAAGTCCATCGCCCCGCCGACGGCCGGGATCGCGTCGGGCTCCCCGGTGTGCCAGTTGGCCAGATCGCCGGACGCCGAGACCTGGAAGCCGCCCAGCACGCAGATGTCCAGGTGGCCGCCGCGCATCATCGCGAAGGAATCGGCGTGGTGGAAGTAGGACGCGCCGGGCAGCTCGGTCACCGGCGCCTTGCCGGCGTTGGTGAGGTCGGGGTCGATGTCCTCGCCGTGCGCCGCCGGGCCCATGTTGAGCATGCCGTTCTCGGTGTGCAGGACCACGCCGGAGTCGGCGGGCAGGTGGTCGGCGACCAGGGTCGGCAGACCGATGCCGAGGTTGACGAAGGCTCCGTGCGGGATGTCGCGGGCCACCAGGGCGGCCATCTCCTGCTTGTCCAGCGGACCGCTCACGCGCTCGCCTCGCCGGGCAGCGGCGGGACCAGCACGCGATCGACGTAGATGCCCGGCGTCACCACGGTCTCGGGATCGATCGCCCCGGTGTTGACGACCTCCCGAACCTGCACGACGACCAGTGTCGCAGCTGTCGCCATCACCGGCCCGAAGTTGCGCGCGGTCTTGCGGTAGACCAGGTTTCCCATCCGGTCCGCGCGGTGGGCGCCGATCAACGCCACGTCGCCCCGGATCGGGTATTCCAGGACGTGGGTACGGCCGTCGATGACGCGCGTCTCCTTACCTTCGGCCAGCAGCGTCCCGACTCCCGTCGGGCAGTAGAACGCGCCGATTCCGGCGCCGGCGGCCCGCATGCGCTCGGCCAGCGTTCCCTGCGGCACCACTTCGAGCTCGATGGAGCCACTGCGGTACAGCCCGTCGAAGACGTAGGAGTCGGATTGGCGGGGAAAGGAGCAGATCACCTTGCGCACCCGGCGCTTCGCCAGGAGCGCCGCGAGCCCGGTATCGCCGTTGCCTGCGTTGTTCGAGACGATGGTGAGGTCCGCGGCGCCCTGCCGGATGAGCGCGTCGATCAGCGTGACCGGCATCCCGGCCATGCCGAAACCGCCGACGAGGATGGTGGAACCGTCGGCGATTCCGGCGACCGCTTCATCGGGGTCGGTACACAGCTGTACGGTCACCCCTTCACCCTAACTCGCGAAAACCCCCACTTCCGAGAGCTGCCCGGCAGGCCAGCCGGTGTTCGCCGTGACCGTCAGCTTCACGTAGCGCACGGTCGCGGACGTGAAGGTGGCGGTCGCGGTGTTCCCGCTCGCCGGATCGAAGGTGTAGCCCTTCGATGCCGCCAGCGTGGTGTAGTTCGTGCCGTCGGTGCTGCCCTGGATCTGGATGGTCTGCGTGCGCGCACCCCACGACGAGGACGGCGGCAGGTTCAGGACCACGCGGCCCACGCTGTGCGCGGACCCGAGATCGACCTGGACCCACTGCGGGAAGGCGTTGTTCGTGCTCTCCCAGTACGTCGAGGTGTTGCCGTCCACGGCGTTCCCCGAGCCGTAGCTCTGGACCGAGCCGCTGGTACTCGTCGGCTGGTTCAGCGCCAGGTTCGGGTTCGGCGGCGGGCTCCCGCCGCCAGCCGTCGCCAGGGCGAGGTAGTTCAGGTTCCATCCGCCGGTGTCCTCGTTCACCGTCAGGACCTGCTGCCCAGCCGGGAGCGTGACGATCGCCGTCACCGTGCTCCAGGTCTGCCAGCCGCCGGTCTGCGGCAGGTTCACCGCGCCGGAGAGGTTGGTGCCGCTGGCGTTCGCGATGTGCAGGGCGCCGGTCACAGCCGACGGGGCGGCGACACGGAGACTCACCGCGTACGGACCCGCGCTGGCGACGTTCACCGTGTACCGGAACCACTGGCCGCCGGAGGTCCAGCCGAGGTCGGAGCCGCCGCCGGTGTCGGAGGTGGCTTCCAGGTCCACGCCGTCGGCGCGGTAGGTGTTGCCGCTGCCGTTGGTGGAGGTGACGTGGTAGCCGACGCCTTCGCCGCCGGTGTCGTAGTTCTCGGCCTGGAGCGTGCCGGGGACCGCGGCCGGCGTGCCGCCGTACGGGCCCTCGGTCGGCGGCGGCGTGCCTCCGCCGCCCTGCCAGCTGTTGCCGCTGAGCGTCGCGGTGAAGCCGCCGGAGTTGTTGATGTAGGGCTGCAGGCCGCCGCCGAGGCCGGAGACCGTGTTGCCGGTGATCGACGCCGAGCCGGTCGGCGCCGGGTAGAACGGCGGCTGGATCACGATGCCGTTGCGCCACGGCGAGGTGATGGTGTTGTTCGCGAAGGTGCTGTTCGTGGACTGCGAGAAGCCGACTCCGTCGTAGAGGGAGTTCACGATGGTGTTGCCGGTGGCGTTGACGCTGTCCACGACGCCGGTGTTCTGCCCGTCGCCGCCGTTGCCGATGTGGAACGCCGGCTGGCCCTGGTTGTAGGCGTCGCCGCCGGAGCGCACGACCGTGTTGCCGGAGACCGTCGCGCCGTGCAAGTCGCTGCCGTTGACGCCGAAACGCCCGGCGCCCAGGCCGATGTAGCGGGCCGTGTCGCTGATGTAGTTGTTCTGGACGTGGTGCCCGCTGCCGCCGTAGATGCCGATGCCCTTGCCGCCCCAGGGCGCGATCAGGGTGTTGTTGGTCAGCGTCACGTTCGACATCGGGGTGTAGGTCGTGGAGCCGTTGTAGGCGACGGAGTTGATCGCCATCGCGTCGTCGCCGGTCCCGCGCACGAAGTTGTTGGTCGCGGTGATGTTGTTCCCGACCGTGCCGGTCAGCGAGACGTTGTTCAGGTTGATGCCGTCGGCCCATTCACTGGTGACCCGGCTGTTCTTCACCGTGCCGCCGGTCCCGGAGGCCCAGAACCCTGATTCGGTGTGCTGGTTCCACATACCGTCGGCGACCCAGTTCGTCCCGGTGGTGTCCATCGCACCGCCGTCGCCGCCCACGGTGCCCCGGCTGGTGGCGTCGGAGTCGATGTGGAAGTTCTGCACCGTGCACGAGGTCACGGAGAACACCGCCGCCAGCGGCTGGCTGTTGGGCAGCGGCACGTCGCGGTAGACGGTGCTGTACCACATGCCCGCGCCGGCGATCGTGATCCCGGTCGCCTGCAAGCCGGTCGTGCCCTTGAGGTAGAACGTGCCCTGCGGGATCCACAGCGTCTTGTTCTGCGACTGGGCCTGGTTGATGCAGTTCTGGATGGCGCCGGTGCTGTCCTGCGCCCCCGGGTCCGCACTGCCGTTGGTCGGGGCGTTATCGGCCACCGCGCCACAGCTGGTGATGGAGATCGAGTTCGCCGGCTGCGCGATCGGCGCCGGCGGATTCTCGGCGTCGACGACGTCCACGTTGTAGTACGAGGCGCTGTTCGCAGAGTCCTTCACCAGCGAGAACGTCGCGCCGGGAGCGATCGCGGCACCGGTGAGGAAGGCGTGCGACTCGTCCCAGAAGACCCGCGGATCACCGTCGGCGGGATTCTTGTCGTCGCTGTTGTTGTAGTTGGTGCCCTCGTAGATGTAGGTCTGCTTGGAGTTGACGTTCAGCGCCTGCCGGAAGACGCCGTTCACGTACAGGTCGAGCGTCGAGGTGATGCCGCCGCCCGACGGCGCGTCCGGGATCGACGCCCGGACGTTCAGGAAGCTGATCGGCGCACCGGTCGTATTCGTCCACTGCACCCCCTGCCCAGTGGAGGCCAGGTGCACATAGGCATGCCCGGAAGCCTCCAACGCGGCACTGGAGTATTCGGTCGTCGGCGGCGCGGTCAAAGCCACCCCCGAGGCACCCCCGACCAACGTCCCGGACTCAGCCTCCAAACTGGTGAACCCCTGACTCGCCCCCACCGCCGCCGCGGCAGCGGTGACGGGATCAAAGCCGACATCACGCGGCGCCGCCAACGCGGTCACCGGCGCCAGCACGAGCGCGAACGGGAGCAGGCGCGGCAGCAGGCCGCGCACGGTGGGGCGATGTGGTCTCATCGCAACTCCTCTCCATGCGTGGGTCACCGTATAGATTTCGCGCAGGTGTCGCAATACTCAGATGAAGTTGCGCAAAAAACTGATACTGGCTTCGCAAGAAGGAGGCTGCGATACAGGGCTTCGCGGAGTTCGCCAGCGAGCTGATCGTTGGCGACAGCCGGTCTAAAAGCGCAGCCGAGCGCCCTCTCCGTCGAACCACAGGAGGAAGTCGTCGATCGCGGTACCGCCATCGACCGGAACCAAGCGGAAGCCAGGCTGCCGGATTTCGCTCAACAGCCGGACACCGTCCTCATGCCGTCCCGCCATGATCGCCGCCTCGGCCGCATCGCTCATCGACCTGACGGTCGCGTATTCGCTGCCCGGCGTCGGCACCACCCGACACAGCCGCCACGGCATGTCGAACCCAAGCAGCACCAGCTCGGCCACCACGCTGTCGCCCCGCTCCAGCCGCCATGATTGCTCAGTCTGATCAGCCACGCATCCGCCCTCCCGAGACGGCCGAAGCCTACAGAGCCAGCGCCTGGAGCAAGGGGGTCAGCGCGCGCAGCGAGGCGCCCGGCCGCAAACCCGGCCGGGCGCCTCGTGAATCAGTCGAGCAATCAAGCAGTCGAGCAGCGGCTCAGCGCATCAGCGCTTCAACCGCCCGACGAGCTAGTCAGCCGAACCCGGCAGGAAGGCACCCGGAACATCGTTCGGCGCGAGGATCTTCTTGTCGCCCGGGTAAGCCTTGGTCCAGCCGTTGTTCTGGTAGTACGTGTACCGGTTCATCAGCTGGGGGTTGGCGAAGTCCGGCATCGCGTTCGGGCCGGTCAGGTGCTGCAGGGCGGCCCAGGACTTCCACTGGGCGGCGACCGCGGTCTCCGAGGCCGGGACCGCGGTGGCGGCGGCGCTGGCCTTGGCGACGGAGGCGGTGGTCTGGCCCGCCGGGACGTTGGCGCCGCAGGCCGGCTGGGTGGGCAGGCCCAGGGTCAGCGAGGTCTGGTTCGGCACGGTGGTGAAGGGGGTGAGGTTCGGCTTGGTGGTGAAGGCCGAGGTCATCGGGGTGGCCGCGGAGTCGAGCTGGTTCATGGGCTTGATGCCGAGGATCTGCTCGATGGTGCGGACCATCATGATCTGCGAGTAGTAGGTGGAGTCCACGGTGCCGTGGTTGGCGTAGGGGCTGATGACCTGGACCGGGGCGCGGTGGCCGTCGACGTGGTCCAGACCGGCCTGGGAGTCGTCCTCGACCACGAAGATGGCCGAGTCCTTCCAGTACGGGCTGTGCGAGATGGTGTCGACGATCTGGCCGACCGCGAGGTCGTTGTCGGCGACCTCGGCGGCCGGGCTCGGCGGTCCGCCGGTGTGGTCGTCGGAGAGCCAGAACATGTTCAGGTTGGCCGGGCCGTTCTTCTCGAAGTCCTGCTTCCAGACCTGCGCCTTGTACACGTCCGGGACCGAGAGGTCGAACAGCGGGAAGCCGGGGACCGAGACGTCGTTCAGCGACGGGATCGCCGAGCCGGTCTGGATCGGGTACTGGCTCGGGGCGCCGGTGGCGGACATGGTCTGCGCGTCGCAGTAGTAGTCCTGCCAGGTCGCGCCGGCCGGCTTGTTCTCGATCGACTGGAACTCGCCGTAGTCCTTGACGCTCTTGCCCGCCGCCTTCGCGCCGGTCCAGATGAAGCCCGACTCCTGGTGGCCCAGGACGTCGTTCTCCGTGTCGTAGCTACGGGTGTACTCACCGGCCGAGGACTCGGTGTACTCCGGGTCGTCCGACTGCATCAGCCAGTTGTGGCCCTCGGCGGAGTTCGTGCCGACGTCGTAGAAGTTGTCGTACAGACCGAACTGCTCGGCCAGGGCGTGCTGGTTCGGCGTGACAGCCTCGCCGTACTGCGTCAGCGTCGAGTCGCCGTTGCCCTGCGGCATGTCGCCGTAGACCTGGTCGTAGGTCCGGTTCTCCTTGACGATCAGGAACACGTGCTTGATCGTCGAGGGGTCGCCGATCTGCGCCGGGATCGGGACCGCCTTCTTCGCCTGCTGGTTGGGCTTGGAGGCCACCTTCACCGAATCGGGCGTCCAGCCGTTGTACTGGAAGACCTTGCCGGTGTAGTCCCGGATCTGCTGGTCGGTCGGCAGCTTGAAGCGGGTCAGGCTGCTGGTGGTGTCGTGGGTGCCGTGGCCGGCGGCGACGGTCGGGCGCAGGGCGTCCACGCCGCGGGTGTTGGCCACCACGATCTGGTTGCCGACCGTGGCCACCTCGGCCGGGAAGTAGTCGGTCGGCAGCAGGCCGACGTAGCTGACCGGCTGCTGCGCGGACTTGAAGCGGTACACCGCGACCGCGTTCGCCCGGCCCAGGCTGACCAGCAGGTGGCCGTCGGGGGTCAGGGAGATCGCGTCGGGCTCGTAGCCGACCGAGGCCTCGGTCCAGGGCTGGGTCGCGATCGTCTGGACCACCTTGTTCTTGGCGGTGTCGATGACCGAGACGGAGTTCGCGGCGGTGTTCGCCACGAAGACCGTGGCGCCCGAGGCGTAGACGGCGGTCGGGTGCGTGCCGACGGTGATGCTGCCGACCGGCACCGTGGGGTTCACGGTGTCGATGACGCTGACCGTGCCGGTCGTCGAGGCGCCGGTCTCCGGGTTCGCCGGCACCGCGGTGCCGTAGGAGTTCATCGTCGTGTCGCCGGCGACGGCGGTGCGGCCGCCCTCGTTGCTCACGTACAGCTTGCCGTTGACCAGCGCCATGCCGCGCGGCGCGATGCCGGTGGTCCAGCTCTGGGTGATCGCGCCGGTGGCGGCGTCCATCGCCACGACCCGGTTCTGGCCGTTGACCGCCCCGTACACCGTCGCGCCGTCGGCGGAGAAGACCGCCTTGCCGGACAGCGCCTGCGCCGAGCCGGCCGCCGGGATCGCGACGTCGACCGGGGTGGCCAGCGTGCCGTCGGGCTTCACGGTGAACTTGGTGTAGCCGTTGGCCCGGCCCACCCACACCGACTTGCCGTCGGGAGAGTACGTCGGCGAGGTCTGCCCGACGTCGTTTCCGCTGATCGCCAGGTTCACGCCGGTGGCGGCCTTGCCGATCACCTGCTGCACCTGGTAGCTGCGCAGGTCGATGATGACCATCGCGCCGGTGCCGTCGGTGATCGTGGCGGCCACGTGCGTGCCGTCCGGGCTCACGGTGGCGCCCATGATCTTGCCCTGGTTCACCACCAGGCGCGAGCCGATCGGGTTGATGTACTGGTCGCTGGCGATGACCTCGCCCTTGTTGGTCAGCTGGCCGACCTGCTGGTGGCCGAGCTGCCGGGTGGAAGCCGATCCGACCCCGGCACTGGTGACGACCAGACCGAGGGCCACGACAGCCGCCTTGGACAGGCGGTGCCGGGACGGACCGGCGGCGCGCTGGAAAGCGCTCGCCTTCTGCACCTTGCGGCGCGTTACCTGCATTGGATGATTCCCTCACTGGGTAGGAAGCAGTTCGACTTCGCCGTCGAGCCGAGAACCACCGGCGCCGGGCCCATCCCACTGAGGCCCCGAGAATCTCCAGCCGTGTCAGCGCTGTGAAATCTAGGCGCCGAGCATGACGACCGCTTGGGGATCGGTTGAATGGTTGACGAACACGAGAGGACCGGCAAACCACGTAACGGTGTTCGTGCCCTGAGTCACTGGCTTCATCACCCTGAATCATGCTCTTGACGGCGACGCTCGGCAACCGGCACTTGAGACGCGAAAGCGGCGACCGGCGCCACCTCCGCGCCGATCGCCGCACTGTCATCGCCGCCCAGCCGTCAGACCCCCAGCTGCTCCGCCGCCATCGCGGTGCCGGCGACCCGCGCCGCGATCTTCGCGAACGCCGTCTCCCGGGAGGTGGACGTGTCGTCGGCGAACGGCGAGAACCCGCAGTCGTCGCACGTGCCGAGCCGGTCGACCGGGATGTGCCGAGCCGCGGCCAGCACCCGGTCGCGCACCTGCTCGGCGGTCTCCACTTGCGGGTCGATGGGGTCGATGACGCCCACGAACACACGCACGTCCGGGCGCACGTGCTCCGAGGCGATGCTCAAGACCCGCTCGGGGTCCGGCTCGCTCGCCATCTGCAGGTAGAAGTTCCCGGCGCGCAGCTGGAACAGCTCGGGCAGCAGGTCCGCGTAGTCCACGTCCAGGCTGTGCGTGGAGTCCATGTCGCCGCCGGGGCACGTGTGCACGCCGATCCGCGCCCGCTCAGCGTCGGTGAAGCGGTCCAGCACCTGGTTGTTCACCGCGATGAACTGCTTGAGCAGACCGCCGGAGGGGTCGAGCTTGAGCGAGAGCCGGCCCTCGGTGAAGTCCAGCTGCACCACGTGCGCCCCGGCGTCCAGGCAGCCGCGGATGTCCGCCTCGGCCTGGTCGGCCAGATCGGTGAGGAAGTCAGCCTGCGAATACCCCTCGATCCCGTTCGCCGGGTAGAGCAGGCTCAGCGCCGACGGGGCGATCACGGCCTGCTTGACGGGCTTGGCGGTGTGCTGCTGCGCGGCGCGCAGGTAGGTGTCGGCGTGGGTCTGGTAGCGGAACGGTCCGGCGGTCAGCGCGGGCAGCTGCCGCTGGTGGCCGTCGGCGAACGGGATGATTGCCCCGTCCGGGTCCAGCGCCGTGGAGCCGGCGATCGGGTAGGTGGCGAAGCTCGGCTTGGACTGCTCGCCGTCGGTGAGGACCGGGCAGCCCGCCTCCTCGAGCCGGCGGATGGTATCGGCCACGGCTTGGTCCTGGAGCTCGGCCAGCGCCGAGTCCGGGAGCGAGCCTTGTGCGTGCGATGTCAGGGCGTTCAACAGTTCGGGAGAGCGCGGGATGCTACCGATGTTTTCGGTGGGAATCGTCACAGGCGCACCGTATGAAGCGCGGGGTGCTCGGTCAATCACCCGGGGCAGTGAACTTTCGGCATCAGGAGTCTGCGAAGGTCAGACCGTTCGTCCGCCAGAAAAGCGGCCTCCACCGGCGTGTCGCGGTCGATGAAGCGTTGGGCGGCGCGGATGTCCAGCGGGCGGTTCAGGGACACCGCGCCGACGCAGCGGCCGTCGCGGAGGTAGAAGACGGTCCCGTCGCCGGCTTCGACGGCGCCGCGCGGCACGGTTTCGGCGGCGGCGTCGTAGAGCCCTGTCATCTCCAGGTGCGTGCCGTAGCGATCGGTCCAGAACCAGGGCGCGCGCGGCGCTTCCGGCGGCTGCCCGAGGATGGTGCGCGCCGCGGTTTCGGCGGTGCGGCGGGCGTTGTCCCAGTGTTCTGCTCTGTATCTCTCATGAACCGGTCCATCATGAACCGCCTGTCCATGGTTGACGGCTCCCCCGATCCGCGCGATGTCGCCGATGGCGTAGACACCCGGCACGCTGGTCTGCATCCCGGCGTCGACCAGCACGCCGTTGTCGACGTCGAGTCCAGCCGCTTCGGCGAGTTCGACGTTCGGCACGATGCCGATGCCCGCCACGACCACGTCCGCCGGCACGCTCTGCCCGGTCGTGAGCACCGCCTGCCCCGCCTCGATCGCCGTTACGCCGCCGCACACGACGGTGACGCCGTGCGCGGCGTGCTGAGCGTGCAGGGCGCGCGCGGCGTGCGGTCCGATCGCGCGTTCCATCGGCAGCGGGCTCGGATCGACGAGCGTCACCTGACACCCGTGGTGTGTCGCGGTCGCCGCGACCTCCGCGCCGATCAGCCCGGCGCCGACAATCAGGACCCGTACTCCCGGAGCCAGCCGGTCGCGCAGCGCCTCGGCATCGGCGCGCGTGCGGAGGACCGTGGCCGCCTCGCCGCCCGGCACGGTCAGCGGCCGGGCCCGGCCGCCGGTCGCGAGCACGATCGCGTCGGCGAGGAGCGTCGTGCCGTCGGCGAGGTTCACGCGTCCGGTATCGGCGTCGAACGCCGCGACCGCGACGCCCGCGCGCAGGTCGATGCGCTCTCGCGGGTACCACTCGGGCGGCTGGAGCGCGATCTCGGCGGCGTCGCGCTCCCCGGCGAGGAACTGCTTGCTCAGCGGCGGCCGGTCGTAGGGATGGCAGGGCTCGTCACCGACGACGGTGAGCCGTCCGGTGAAGCCGCCGGCGCGCAGGGCGGCGCACAGGCTCACCGCCGCCAGACCGGCGCCGATGACCGCCACGTGCTCGGGGACCCGCCGGGCGCCGGGTCCGCCTTGTGGACGCACGCCGCTCAGCCGGCGTCGGTCGGGGACTGGCCCGGCGTCAGCCACAGCCGGCCGGCGATCGCCTCGACCTTGTGCGTCCGGGCGTTCCGGGTCGCCGGTAGGCAGGTCACGGCGCCGGTCTTGAGGCTGAAGCGGCTCTGGTGCAGCGGGCACTCGATCTCGCCGTTCTCCAGCCAGCCCTCGCCGAGCGAGGCCTTCTCGTGCGGGCAGGTGTCGTCGAGGGCGTAGTAGGTGTCGCCGTCGCGGAAGACGGTGATCGCGTCGGACCAGCCGGTGAGCTTGGCCGGGACGGTGTGCGCGTCGCCGTCGCCGAGGTCGGCGGCGGCGAGGACGTCGATGGCGAGGACGTCGATGGGCTGCTGGTCGGTCATGGAGGCGCTCCTTCAGGAGGGGTTTCGGCGTCGCACGATCCGTACGACGATCAGCACGATGGCGGCCGCCCAGACGACGGCGAGGACGGTCCACAGTCCGGTGGCGTAGTCGCGCGGCAGGGCGGAGGGCATGGCGGCGTCGCGTCCGTAGCCCAGGAGCGAGGGCAGCGCGATCGCCACGATCAGCGCGGTCGCGATGCAGGCGCCCTGGACCACGGGGCGCGCGACGACCGGCACGGTCCTGCCGATCAGCCACCCCACGGCGAGCGTCAGGGGCAGCACGAGCAGCAGGACCCCGAGCGTCACCTTGACGACGAAGGTGAGGTAGGGCGACGTTCCCAGGCTAGGCGCACCGCCGCCGAACAGGGCGAAGCCGATCATCGCCAGCCCGGCGCCGACGAAAAGCCGCCGCAGCCACGCCATACCGCTCATATCAGGCTTCGACATCATGCCGGACTCCCCACGATCAGCTGCGCCAGCCATTTGGTCTGCAGGACACCGGGCCGGTCGGGCGCGATGAGGCGGCACGGGTAGCCGTGGTCGACGTGCAGCGGCTCGCCGCGCAGGCGCAGCGCGATCAAGGTGTGCGGATCGCGGGCGTGCGGCGGCGCGACGACAGAGGACGCGTAGGCGCTGAACCGCTGCAGGGACACGGCGGTGACCTGGCTGCCGTGGTCGCCGCCGACCATCGCGACCAGGTCGCGCAGCGGCACGCCGGTCCAGTCGGCGCTGGAGCTCCAGCCCTCGACGCAGGCGATCGGGAGCGTGGCAGTGGTCTGCTTCATGGCGGCGAGGTCGTCCAGGCTCAGCCGCACGGTGCGCGCCGGGCCGCTCACCTCCAGCCGCCAACCGGGGTCGGTGGCGACGGTGCGCACCCCGGCCGCCAGCGCGGAGGCGTTCACCGGCAGCCCTTGCGGCCCGACGCGCGGATCCCGGTCGCCGAGCACGGAGACACCGGCCAGCGGTCGCACCGTCTCCCCCACGGTCGCGATCGTCACCACGGCGGACGTCGCGGCGACCGTGCCGAGCAGACCGCGCCGCGTCAGCCCCGTCGGCGGCTTCCGCAGCGGACGCACCGGCGCCGACAACGCCCGCCGCACCACCGGCAGCTTCACCCCGACGTGCACGAGCAGCGCACCGATCGCGATCCACGCGGTCCAGTAGTGCAACACGGTGAAGAAGAACCCCATCGCCGCATACCACCGCGCGATGTTCAGCACGCCGGACACGACCTGCACGAGCGCGGCGGCGATCAGAACGAGCACACTGACCCGCTCGACCAGCTGAGCCCAGTCCCGCACCCGGGTCCACTTCTTGACCGTCGGCAGATTCACCAGCCGCGGAAAGACAGCCCATAACTTCGCCCCGAGCAACGGGATCGACGCCAGCCCGGTGGCCACATGCAAGCCCTGGGTGACGCGATAGAGCCACACCGGCCGCGCAGGCCACCAGAACCACGAAGCCGGATGCTGAATCTCATGGCTGATGAACCCGGTGACAAAGCACACCCCGAACATGCCGCCCAACCACACCCCAAGCTGGCTGGTCAACCGCGGGCTCCGCAGTCCGGAGGAGAACGCCTTCATGCAAGCCAGGCTAGGGAGCCGACCCGCCCGCGGCGCGCCGAAATCGGACATATCGGCCTTACGGAAGAGTGACAGCTCGCTCGCGGTGCGCCGACGCCTTGCCCCGCGCGCCCCGCCGACACGCACCGCCCCGCCGACAGCCCCGTCCCGACACGCCGATCATCTCTCGGTTGGCGAGCGCCCACGGCTTCCGACCGCTAGCGTCTATGCTGCAAAGCCAGCCTTTTCGACGGAGTCCGGCGACGGGAGTTTCAAGATGTCCGGTGCCCAGATCGTCGGGCTGATCTTCGCGGTCTTCGTGGTGATCGGTGCGTGTTTCCTGGCGTTCCTGCTGGTGCAGGTCACCGAGCTACTGCTCACACTGAAGGGCACGCTCACCACACTCACCACCGCCGCCCTGCCGCTGATCGAGGAGGCGGAACAGGCTGCGAACACCGGTAACGCCGGCATGGTGAAGGTCGCCGCCATCAGCGAGAACATCGAGGCCCTGACCGACAACGTCTCAGCGGTGACCACCATCGCCGGCGCAGTCGCCGGCGGCCCACTGGTGAAAGCCGCCTCCTTCAGCCTCGGCGTCCGCCGCATCATCACCTCCCGCCGCCAACCCGACCTCGCCAAGCAGGTCAAGCTCGAGCTCGCCGCCGAACGCCGCGCCCAGCGACAGAGCGTGAAGTCCGGCTCGGCGGGCGCGGGCGACAAGGGCTGATCGGCGCTCGCTGAACGGCGAAGCGGGATGTGCCGCTAGGCGTCAGCGCGGTAGGCAAAGTCAGCCGCCTCAGCTGCAATCCCAGAAAAACGCGCCCTCCCGATCATCCGCGGACAAGAACAAGAACCCATAGCCGCCACCGAAATTCAGCGCATAGGGCTCCCCGTCCCACCCCTCGCCATCCTCGAGCTGGAGGAAGAAGTCCCAGCTCTCGTCCAGGGGCAGCGGCAAGTGCGCCTGCGGATACCGCGCGCGGCCGCCGACATAGCTACACGGGTACTCCCCGCCGTCAGGAAGCTGGCTCGGCTCGCCGCGCCGAAACGCGTCGTCATAGGCGATGTCAGCGTCCAGCGCCGCCTCCTGCGCCGGCGCGAGTTCGACGTGCTCCCCCAGGAGCTCGACCGGGACGTACTCGTTCCAGCTGCGGCCTCGTGTGCACAGGGTCGGGCCGGTCGCCGTGGCAGTCACTTCGATACCGGCGGGCACGCGGCCGTCGGGCTGGACGATCAGAGCGTTGCGCCCGCCGAAGGGCTCCGCGGTGGTGGCGTCCCCGTCCTCATCGGTGATGAACAAGTACGCCAGCCGCACCCCCGCGCCCGGCACGCGGAACTGCCCGATGAAGCGCATCGGCTCGCCGGAGACGCGGTCGAGCGGCCAGGCGGGGGCGGCTAGCCAGACCGGCTGGCCGCCGAGCTTGGTGTCGGGGGTGGTGATCGGTGCGGGGCTCGGCTTGGTGGCGATCGCCAGGCGCGGGGTGACGCCGGCGCCGTAGGGCCCTGCTCCGTTGTTCCTCGTCTGCAACACAGCACGCGACCCTAACTCAGGGATGTGCTGTGGGGTGACGTATCGCGGCCGCGTCGCCGCGTCCGTCACCCCACCGTGTCAGCTCAGCCGGAGGCGCCTTGGCTGAACGCCGCGTCGAAGGAGGCGCGCGGCGGCTCGATCGCCGCCAGGCCGCGGACGAACGCCAGCGCCTCGGGTGCGCCGACCAGCCGGTCCATGCCGGCGTCCTCCCACTCGACGCTGATCGGGCCGGCGTACCCGATCGAGTTCAGCATCCGGAAGACCGCCTCCCACGGCACGTCCCCGTGCCCGGTCGACACGAAGTCCCACCCGCGCCGCGGATCGCCCCACGGCAGGTGCGAGCCGAGCCGCCCGTTGCGTCCGTTGAGTCGCCGCACCGCGTCCTTGCAGTCGACGTGGTAGATCCGTTCCCGGAAGTCGTACAGGAAGCCGGGGGCGTCAAGGTCCTGCCACACGAAGTGGCTCGGATCGAAGTTCAGCCCGAAGGCCGGCCGGTGATCGACCGCCTCCAGCGCCCGCACCGTCGACCAGTAGTCGTACGCGATCTCGCTCGGATGCACCTCGTGCGCGAACCGCACCCCGACCGAGTCGAACACGTCCAGGATCGGGTGGAACCGCCGCGCGAACTCGGCATACCCGGCTTCGACCACATCGGCCGACACCGGCGGGAACATCGCCAGCAGATGCCAGATCGGCGAGCCGGTGAAGCCGATGACGGTCTGCACGCCCAGCTCCGCCGCCGCCCGCGCGGTATCGGCCAGCTCGGCGGCAGCCCGCGTCCGCACGCCCTCGGCGTCGCCGTCGCCCCAGATCCGCGCCGGCAGGATGTCCTGGTGCCGGCCGTCGATGATGGCGTCGCACACCGCCTGCCCGACCAGATGCGTGGAGATCGCGTAGACCTCGAGCCCGTGCTTGGCGAGCAACTCCTTGCGCCCGGCCACATACCCGGGCTCCTTCAACGCCCGATCGACCTCGAAGTGATCGCCCCAACAGGCGATCTCCAAGCCGTCGTACCCCCACTCCGAAGCCAGCCGGCAGACCTCCTCGAAAGGCAGGTCGGCCCACTGGCCGGTGAACAAGGTGATGGGTCGCGTCACAACGCCTCCTGGGTCACAGCAGTCCACGCGGACCTGTTCCGAGCACTGTCTTCCACCGCCGCCAGCACGCCCTGCACGTACAGCCCGTCGGCGAACGACGGCGTCGGCGCCTTCCCGGCGGCGATCGCCTCGATCAGGTCCCGCTTCTGGTTGACGAACGTGTGGTCGTAGCCCAACCCGTGGCCCGGCGGCCACCACGCGTCCAAATAGGGGTGCTGCGGCTCGGTGGCGAGGATGCGGGAGAAGCCCGCCCCGGCGGCGTCCGAGGTCGCGTCGTAGAACTGCAGCTCGTTCATCGCCTCGAAATCGAACGCCACACTGCCCTCCGAGCCGTTCACCTCGATCCGCATCGCGTTCTTGCGCCCCGGGGCGAACCGCGTGGCCTCGAACGTCGCCAGCGCCCCGCCCTCGCAGTCGGCGAAGAACACCGCCGCGTCGTCGACGGTCACCCGGCCGCGCTCGCTCCCCGCCGCGCCACTCAGTCCCGAAGCGGACGTCGCCAACGGCCGTTCCTCGACGAAGGTGCGAGTCCGAGCGCTCAAGCCCGTGATCCGCCGACCGGTCAGGAAGTACGCGAGATCCACCAGATGCGCGCCGAGATCGCCCAGCGCGCCAGACCCCGCCTCCTCCTTACGAAGCCGCCAGACCAGCGGGAACTCCGGATCATTGATCCAGTCCTGCAAATAGACGGCCCGCACATGCCGGATCTCGCCGAGCCGCCCCTGCGCCACCAGATCCCGCGCCAGCGCGAGCGCCGGAGTGCGCCGGTAGTTGAACCCGACCATGGACAGCACGCCGCGCGCCGCCGCCTCCTCGGCCGCCGCCGTCATCTCCCGCGCCTCGGCCAGCGTGTTCGCCAACGGCTTCTCGCAGAGCACGTGCTTGCCCGCGGCCAGCGCCGCCAGCGCGATCTCGGCGTGCAGCGCGCCGGGCGTGGTGATGTCGATGACGTCGATGTCGTCGCGGGCGACCAGCGTGCGCCAGTCGTCGGTCCAGGACTGCCACCCCCAGGCGCGCGCCGCCTTCGCGACCGATCCGGGGTTCCGTCCGGCGATCGCGATCAGCTCGGGCACCAGCGGCACCTCGACGGCGCGACCGACGCTCTGCCACGCCAGCGAGTGCATCCGCCCCATGAAGCCGTGCCCGATCAAGCCGATCCGCAGCGTCGAGGATCCGCCGCTGTTGCCGTTGTTGCTCTCGCCGTCCCCGCTCACGAGCCCGCTGCCGTCCCCGCTCACGACCCGGCCGCCGGCATCAGCTGCGCCATGTTGAACTCGGCGACGTTCTTGTTGTCGCCGATGCCGCCGCCCCACTGCAGGTAGCCGTTCCGTACGCCGGTGTCCACGTTGTTGAACATCGCCGAGATGGAGAACACGCTGTTCGCCGTCGGCGCCAGCGAGGTGAGATCGCTCCACGGGATCGCCACCTCGTACAGCGTGGTGTGGTTCGCCTCGTCCCGGGTGACGTTCACCGAGGCGTCGGTGACCAGACCGGCACCCTGCGACGGGCTGATCCAGCGGTAGAGCTGCGACCCGGCAGGAGTCAGAGCAGCGCCGTATTCGTAGTGTCCCTCAAGGGATTCATCGCTCGTGGCGACCGACGATCCCGGAATCCCTGACGTCGCCGATACCTGCATGCTGTCGCCCTTCCAGATGTCCCCGGCGGTATTGGTCTGTGAGAACGCAGCCTCGGTCATATCGGCGGTGACGTAAAGGTTCTGAGCGTCCCAGTCGAACCACATCTTGCCCGACAGGTAGGAATCGCCGCCGTACGGCAGGGAGCCGTCCAACGATCCCCAGGTCCCGTCCGCGGAGGTCGACAGGTTCACCGACGGACCGTCCTGGACCTGGTCCAGCGTCCAGGAACTGCCCAGGGACTTGTTCACCACCGGCAGGAACGTGACGTGTCCGCTCAGCGGCTCCGAGGCCAAGCCGCCGGAGATGACGCTGCTGACCGTCAGCGGGTAGATGGTCGCGAAACTGATACCGGTCACCGGAACCGTCACCGTGGTCGACGCCCCGGCGGCGATCGTCGCGCTGACCGGCGCGGTGCCCGACAGGCTGCCGAGCTGCCACTTGACCGCCGTCACCGAGGTCGCGGTGTCCGAGGGGTTGTTCAGCACCACCTGCAAGGACCCGGCCGCCGGGCTCGTCCCGGTGATGACCGGCGTGGCCTGCTGCGGCGTGGCGCCGGAGGTCACCGTGACTGCGCTGACCGAGTTCTCGGTGTAGGAACCGGCCGCGCCGGTCAGTGTGGTGGTGGCATCAAGCTCGGTCTGCGTCCCCGGGCTGGCTGTCGCCGGGACCGCGACGCTCCACCTGGCCGTCACCGTCTGGCCGGGCGCGACGCTGGACACCGAGACCGGCGAGTTCGCCGTCGCGGTCCAGCCCGACGGCGTGGTCAGACCGAACCGCACATCGCGCACCGCCTTGTCGCCGGAGTTGGTGAACGTCTCGGTCGCGGTGATCGAGGTCGCCGGCTTCACGATCGCCGGCGCCTGGAGCGTGAACGGGTCCCGCACGACGATCGGGGCGGTGCCGGTCACGCCGTTCACCGTCACGTTGATCGTCGCCGCGCCCGGCGCGTGCGTGGTGACCACGCCGGCGGCGCTGACCGTGGCGACCTTCGGGTCGCTGGTGCTGTAGCGGACATGAGAGTGCGCCAGGTCGGCGAAGGACTGGTCGTCGTTCGCCGCCTCGACGATGTTCGCCGCCGGCGCGTGGTTCTGCTCCAGCGAGGCGTTGGTGTCGGGCGCGATCCAGGGGTTGGCGCCGGTGAGGTCCAGCGTCTGGCCCGCGGTGAAGACCACCTGGTCGGGCTGGACGGCGACGGACTGCACGTGTGGCGTCATCGTGCCGTGCACGTTCACCGTGCCGGAACCGGCGGTCGTCGCCGAGTCCGGACCGACCCGGAACTGGTACGCGCCGTCAGCCACGACCTGCTTGAGGCTGCTCTCGTCCCACGTACTGAGGCTGGAGACCTTGACCGACAAGGAGATGTGCTGGCTCTGGCCCGGCTTGAGCGTGTTCGTCTTCTGGAATCCGGCGAGCTGCTCGCGCGTGGTGTCGTTGGTCCCGGCGCCGGGAGGTGCGGCGTACAGCTGCGCGACCGTGGTACCGGCGACGGTTCCGGTGTTCTTCACGTCGAAGGAGACGTGCACGGTCCCGTCGGCGTTCGTGTTCTGCGGACCGACCTGCACGTGGGAGTACGCGAAGCTGGAGTACGACTGGCCGTAGCCGAACGGGTAGGTCGGCGTACCGGTGAAGTACTGGTAGGTCCGCCCGAGCCCGCCGGTCTGCGAGGGAGTCAGCCCGTAGTTGTCCATCGGCGCCAGCTGGGAGTCCCCGGAGTACCAGGTGAAGTCCAGATGCCCGGCGGGGTTCTGCTGCCCGAACAGCACCTGCGCCAGCGCGGTGCCCTGGCTCTGGCCGTTGTAGCCGCTGAACACGATCGCCGGGAAGTCCTTCTGCGCGTCCTGGATGTCGTAGGGACCATCCGCCTGCATCACCAGCGCGGTGCGCGGGTTGCCCAGCGCGGAGACCTGGCTGATCAGCGAGTCGTAGTTGCCCGGCAGAGCCAGGGTGCTGCGGTCGTTGGCCTCGTCGGCCACGCTCAGGTCGGAGCCGGCGACCACCAGCACCAGGCTCGCGCTCTTGATCGCCGCTTGGGTCGCGGCCGAGCAGGACGCCGGAGTGGTGATCTGTGTTCCGGTCCCGCAGGCGTCGAAGGTGACGGTCGCCGAGGGGTTGGCGGCCTGGACCGCCGCGGTGATGCCCTGCACGGCGTTCACTTCGTGCGTCGGTTCGCCGGAGTACCCGCCGAGCGTCACCTTGTTCGCCAGGTCGCCGACGATCACGACGCTGTCGGTCTTCGCCGGGTCGACCGGCAGCAGCTTGGCCGACGTCCCGGACACCGCGCCGTTCTGCAGTAGCACGATGTCGTTCGCGGCGACCTGCTCGGCGAGCGCCTGGTGCGCCGGGGACTCGATCTGGTCCTTGGTGATCTTGGTGTAGCCGACCTTGCCCGCCGGGTCGAACTCGCCGGTCTCCATCCGCACCGTGAACAGCCGGGTCAAGGTGGCGTCGACGACCCCGTTCGAGAGCAGCCCGAGGTCGATGGCGGCGCTGATGTTCTGCGCGGTCATCTCCCCGCCGGCGCAGTTGAGCTGCGTGCCGGCGCGGATCGCGAAGGCCTGCCCGCCGGCCGCCGCCGAGATCTGCCGGCCGGTGGCGTTGTTGGTCCAGCTGGTGCCGTTGCTGGTCCAGCCCGGCGGAGCCCAGCCGTGGGAGGCGGCGCCGTAGACGTCGCCGATCGCGCCGCAGTCGGAGGTGGTGTAGCCGGCGAAGCCGTAGGTGGCCTGCAGGAGTTCGTCGACGGTGTAGGTGTCCGCCGGGGACGGCGTGCCGTTCACCGCGTTGTAGGAGGTCATGATGCCCGAGACGTGCGCGTCCCGCACCAGGCTGGCGAACTGCTTGGTGTAGTAGTCACGGATGTTCGCATCCGTGGTGTCCGAGCTGCCGGTGTGCCGGCTGTCCTCGATGTTGTTCAGCGAGTAGTGCTTGGCGGTGGCGGCGACCTTCAAATAAGGGGTCTGCTGCTGCCCGGTCATGCTCTGGCCCTGATAGCCGTCGACGAACGCGCCGGCCATCGTGGAGGTGAGGTAGGGGTCCTCGCCGAAGGACTCGTTCGTACGCCCCCACAGCGGATCGCGGTCCATGTTGACGTTCGGCGCCCAGAACGTCAGCGCGCCATAGTCGCTCGCCGACGGTCCCAGGTTGTTCTGCCCGGTCCCCCACAGCGACTTGTCCAGAAACCCGCGCACCTCATCGGAAACCGCGGTGGTCTCCTTATAAGTCAGCGCCGGATCCCAGCTCATCGTCGCGGCGAAGTTCACCGGGAAGCTCGTCGCGTGCACGCCTCCGGTAACGTCGCCGCGGTTGGAGTCGGCGCCCAAGGTGTTGACCCCGTGCTGCCCCTCGCTCCAGTACGTGTACTCCTGCACGCCCAGACGCGGAATCGCCGGCGCGCTGTTGGTCTGCAACTGCGCGGCCTTCTCCGGCAACGTCATCCGCGACACCAAGTCCGCCGCCCGCTCGGCGAACGAGTAGTGGGTGTCGAGGTAAATCGGCTGCCCGGTTTGGGCAGCACCCGGCGGCGCGGCGGTCGGTGCGCTCGCGGGCGAGTTGGCGTAGGCGGCGGCCGGGGCAAGAGCGAGGACGAGAGCGGTACAGAGCAGCGTGCGGACTGGGCGCATCATGGGATGCATATAAAACCCACGATGTTATGCGCGGCAAGGTCGCTGGCGAACATTTCCCAGGCAAGGCGTTGATCAGGCATAACGCCACTTGGTTCACCGGCGTTTAAAGCATCCGATGCCGCAGAGTGTCAATTAAATGCGTTACCCTTGACGCGACACGTCCAGCAGGTCCTCGATATAGCCCACGACCGCACTCGGCGCGTCCAGCACCACGTCGGCCTGCTCGGCGAGTCCGTGCTCCGACTCGCTGTTCACGATCGCGACCCGGACCGCGGTGAACCCGGGATTGTCGTGCTGCCGCTCGGCGAGCGCCTCGAACGCGGCGCGGTCGCCGATGTCGTCCCCGAAATACCAAGCCGTGTCCAAGCCTTCACACCAGCTCCGGACCACCGATCCCTTGTCGCGCCGCACCGGCGGCACCAGCTCGACGACCATGCGGCCGATGCGGACGTCGAGCCCGGTGGCGGCAGCGGTCGCGCTGACCCAGTCCTCGATGCCGGAGCGCAGTTCCGGCGCGGAGCGGTAGTGGATGGCCAGTGCCAGCCGCTTGTCCTCGATGCGCACGTCCCCGGGGAGCTCCTCCTGCGCACGCTCGCGCGCCTCGCGGATCGCCGGTTCCCAGCCGGCCGCCTCCGGATCGGTGAAGCGCTCCCCGGCGATGCTCGATTCGAGGCCGTACAAGCCGGACAGCCGCAGTCCCGGAACCTCGTCGAAGTGCTCGGCCAGGAAGGACAGCGGTCTGGCCGAGACGATGCCGACCACCTTCGCCCTCTGCGCCAACGCCGTCAACGCGGGGATGACGCCGGAGACCGGGGTCACGGTCTCAGGGTCCTCCTGGATGCCGGCGAGGGTGCCGTCGAAGTCGAAGAAGAGCCCTGCGGCGCCGGTGAGGCGGGCCCGCGGCGGCTGCCGGTTCGTCATGGAACTCCCGAGAACGCTGGTTGGTCCGGCCAGACTATCGGCGGTACTTGTCAGGGGCGACGTCTATCGTCGGTGGTGACGGCAACGGCGGCGGATCCGGGAGGTGTGGGGAAGATGGCGACGTTCGTACTGGTTCCCGGCTTGTGGTTGGGCTCGTGGGTGTGGGACGCGGTCGCCGGGCGGCTGCGCGCCGACGGGCACACCGTGCACGCCCTGACCATGCCCGGGATCGCCGAGCGCGCCGCGGAGGCCAAGCCCGACACCGACCTGCGGACCGAGATCGCGGACATCGTCGCCTACCTGCGCGAGCACGGCCTGCGCGAGGTGGTGCTGGTCGGGCACAGCGGCGCGAACATGCCGGTCACCGGGGTGATCGACGAGGTTCCCGAGCTGATCACCCGAGTGGTCTACGTCGACTCCGGTCCGATGCCCTCGGGGTTGGGCGTCATCGACTTCCTGCCGCCGCAGGCCCAGGACGCGCAGCGCCGGCAGGTCGCCGAGCAGGGCGAGGGCTGGCTGCTGCCGCCCCCGCCGTTCGACGCCGAGCAGGACCCGGTGAACCTGGCCGGCATCAGCGAGGCGGAGCTGGAACGCGTGCGCGGACTCGCCAGTCCGCAGCCGTTCCGCACCACGACGGACGCCCTCGACCGTCCCGGCGACCCGATGCCGGTACCCGCCTCGGCGATCACCTGCACGTTCACCCCCGAGCAGGTCGCGCAGCTCGCCGAGACCGGCAACCCGATCTTCGCCCTGATGACGAAGCTCGAGCTGCACCCGCTGCCGACCGGCCACTGGCCGATGCTCTCCCGACCGGACGACCTGGCCGTCCTGCTCGGGCAGGTAGGACAGGTCAGGCACTGAATCCATGGCGGAACACTGAGACAGGTCGGCAGCCGATGAAGATCTTCATCTCCTCCGACATGGAGGGCACCGCCGGGGTGGTCAACTGGGACCAGTGCCGCCCCGGCCAGCACGACTACGAGCACTACCGCGCCCTGCTGCAGGACGAGGTCAACGCCGCGATCGACGGCGCGAACCGGGCCGGCGGACCCCACGAGTTCCTCGTCAACGACTCCCACGGCCGGATGGCGAACCTGCGTCCCGAGCAGCTGCACGGAGAAGCCTCCTACCTGTCCGGGCACCACAAGCCGCTGTACATGATGCAGGGCTTGGACGAGTCCTTCGACGCGGTCTTCTTCGTGTCCTACCACGGCTCGGCGTCCGGCAGCCCGGCAACGCTGTCCCACACCTACAACCCGGCGGCGATCGCCGAGGTCAGGCTCAACGGCGCGCTCGCCGGGGAGTCCGGCATCAACTCGCTGGTCGCCCACAGCCTCAACGTCCCGGTGGTGTTGGTGACCGGCGACCAGACGACCGCCAGCGAACTGCGGCCGTTCTGGCCCGAAGCCCGCGCCGCCGTGGTCAAGCAGTCGGTCTCACGCTTCGCCGCCGAGAGCCTCCATCCAGCGCGCGCCACCCGGCTCATCGAGGAGACGGCACGGGAGGCGATCACCGCATTGCGGGAATCCGGCAGCGCACCCGCCGCCCACATCGAGACTCCCTCGGTCCTCACAGTCCGCCTCCGTAACCCAGACCTCGCCGAGATGGCGACGTGGCTGGAACGCGTCGAGCCCGACAACACGGACCCGACCGTCGTCCACCTCGCCGACGACGATCTCCTGCGCCTCTACCGCACTTTCATCACGCTGGTCGTGCTCACCCGGGGCATCGCCGAGTAGGTCGGCGGCCGGTCGCGGAGCAGTCGGTTGGCAAGCAGCCCGTCGCGGAGCAGCCAGTCGCCAAGCAGCCGGTCCCCGAACAGCCGCTCGCGGAGCAGCCAGTCGCCAAGCAGCCGCTCCCGGAGCAGTCGGTTGGCAAGCGGCCCGTCGCCAAGCAGCCGCTCGCGGAGCAGTCGGTCGCCAAGCAGCCGGTCCCCGAGCAGCCAGTCGCGGAGCAGCCGGTCGCCGAACAGCCGGTCGCAGAGCAGTCAGTTGGCAAGCAGCCGGTCCCCGAACAGCCGCTCGCGGAGCAGCCAGTCGCCAAGCAGCCGCTCGCGGAGCAGTCGGTTGGCAAGCGGCCCGTCGCCAAGCAGCCGCTCGCGGAGCAGTCGGTCGCCAAGCAGCCGGTCCCCGAGCAGCCAGTCGCGGAGCAGCCGGTCGCCGAACAGCCGGTCGCAGAGCAGTCAGTTGGCAAGCGGCCGGTCGCGGAACAGCCGATCGCCGCCGGTCGGCAGTCAGCGCGCGCTCCCAGCCGCGCTCCCGGCCGTGCTCTCGCGCACCTTCAACGCGAAGGGCGCGCGCACGTCCTGCGGCTCGGCGTCGCGGTCGCCGCGTCCGCCGCGGATCGGGTCGACGCGGCGGTCGGCCAGGTCCACCGCGGCCTCGGCGATCGCCGCCTTGTCCGGGGCGATGGTGGTCAGCGAGGGCAGGCTGTAGCTGCCCTCGGCGATGTCGTCGAACCCGGCGACGGCGACCTGGTGCGGGACCGAGACGCCGCGTTCGGCGGCGGCGCGCATGGCGCCGATGGCGAGCAGGTCGTTGCAGCAGAAGATGGCGTCCGGCGGTTCGGGGAGCTGGAGCAGGTGCGCCATCGCCTCGGCGCCGTCGGCGCGCTGGTAGTTCTCGACCGCGACGACCAGCTCCGGGTCGGGGGGAAGACCGGCGGCGTCCAGGGCCTGGCGGTGGCCGGCGGTGCGCAGCGCGGCGGTGCCGCCGTTCTTGCCCGGCTGGTCGCCGATGATCGCGATGCGGCGGCGGCCGATGCCGACGAGGTGTTCCACGACCGTGCGCGCGGCGGCGACGTTGTCGATCGCGACGTGGTCGGCGGGTCCGGGGATGTCGCGCTCGCCGAGCAGGACCAGCGGGGTCCCGGGGTCGGCGCTGAGCAGATCGGCGGGCTCCATCGCCAGCGGGCTCAGGATCGCCGCGTCGATGCGCTGCGGTCCCATCGAGGTGATGACCGCCTGCTCGCGCTCGCGGGAGCCCTGCGTCTGCTCGACCAGCACCGTCCACTGCCGGCGGTGCGCGGCGGTGATCACCAGGCCGGTGAGCTCGGCGAAGTACGGATTGTCGAGCTCCGGGACGGCCAGCACGATGAAGCCGGTCCGGCCCTTGCGCAGGTTGCGCGCGCCGAGGTTGGGGCGGTAGCCGGTCTCGGCGATCGCGCGCTCGACCCGCTCGCGCGTGGCCGGCGTGATGAAGGCGTAGCCGTTCACCACGTTCGAGACCGTCTTGATCGAGACGCCGGCCCGTTCGGCCACGTCCTTCAGTGTTGGGGGCACCTGTCGGGTCCGCCCTTCCCGTGAGTTCCGATCGCCTCAGCGTACGCCTTTACAACGTTGTAGACAACGATGTAGAACTGAGCCCACCCCGATTTCGCCTTCCGTGACGGGGCTCACACGCCCGCGCCGTATGCCGCGAGGCAGACAAGTCATAGACAAGATCCAGAGATTCGACACAGACATCGAGGAGCCATGAAGACGCATGTGAAAGTCGCCGCCGCGGCCGTCGCCGCCGCCGGCTTGCTCACCGCCGCGGGCTGCGGCAGCAGTTCCCCGGCCGGCTCCGGCTCCGTGTCGGGGTCGGGCGGCGGCGTGGTGAAGCTGTCGGTGCTGACCGGGTTCACCGGTCCGGACGGACCCTCCTACCAGGCGCTGGTCTCGCAGTTCAACGCCTCGCACCCGACCATCAAGGTCACCATGGACATCCAGCCCTGGGACGCCATCGGGCAGAAGCTGCCGGCGGAGTGGGCCACCGGCCAGGGCCCGGACCTGGCGACGCCGAACTTCGACCCGGGCGTGATCTTCAACTACATCAAGACCAATTCGGTGCTGCCGCTGGACTCCTCGGTGGGCGCCGCCGACAGCCAGATCAACGCCAGCGCCTTCCCGCCCGCGGTGACCAAAGCGTTCACGGTCAACGGCCACCTGTACGCGGTCCCGGCGAACCTGGCGACCGTCGCGCTCTACTACAACAAGACGATGTTCACCGCCGCCGGCATCACCGACCCGCCGAAGACCTCGGAGGAGTTCGTCGCCGACGTCAAGAAGCTGACACTCGGCGGGGCGAGCCCGACGCAGTACGGCATCTCGCTGGCCGACCACCAGACCATCGAGATGTGGCCGATCCTGCAGTGGATGAACGGCGGGGACATCGTCGGCCCGGACGGCTGCGCGACGATCGACTCCGCGGCCAGCGTGCAGGCGCTGTCGACCTGGGCCGGGATGGTCCAGAACCAGCACGTCAGCCCGGTGGGCCAGACCGGCGCCGACGCCGACACGCTGTTCTCGGCGAAGAAGGCGGCGATGGAGCTCAACGGTCCCTGGGCCGCCGACGGCTTCCGCAAGGCCGGGATCGACCTGGGCATCGCCCCGGTCCCGGCCGGCTCCTCCGGCCCGGTCACCCTGGCCTCGACCGTGCCGATGATGGTCGCCAAGAACACCAAGCACAAGGAGCAGGCGCTGGAGTTCCTGAGCTGGTGGACCGGAAAGACCGCGCAGGCCTCCTTCTCCAAGGGCTCCGGCTACCCGCCGGCGCGCAGCGACGTCACCGTCTCAGACCCCAACGTCGCGGTGTTCGCCCAAGGGCTGCCGACCGCGCGCCTCTACCTGGCCGGACTCCCCACCTCCTCGCAGATCGACACCGACATCTACACCCCGCTGCTGGGCCAGCTCACCCGGGGCGCGGACGCCCAGAAGTCGGCCGACGCGGCCGCGAAGTCCATCAACCAGCTCACCGGCTGCAAGAGCTGACGCGGTAGCGCCGCTGACGACGGAGAAGAAGGCAATCGATGGCACATCTCGCCGAACCAGCGGCCGACGCCCCGGCGCGGCCGCGCGGACCGGAGCGCCGGGGCAGGAGCCGGCGGTCCCGGTTCAACCCCGCGTACCTGTTCGTCGCGCCCGCGTTCCTGCTGGCCGCCGTGTTCATCGTGTGGCCGATCGTCCAGTCGGGCTGGATGAGCCTGCACGATTGGACGATCGGCGACGGCTCGCACAAGTGGCTGGGCTTCGGGAACTACACCGAGCTCTTTCACGACTCACGCTTCTGGAACGCCCTGAAGGTGACGCTCGTGTACGCCGTCTTCGTCGTCGTCGGCCAGGTGGCGATCGGCCTGGCGCTGGCCCAGTGGCTGCGCCGGACCACCTGGTACACGATGCTGCTGCGCTCGGCGTTCTTCTTCCCGACGATCGCCTCGCTGGCCGTGTCCGGCATCGTCTGGAAGTTCCTGCTGGACCCGCAGGTCGGGCTCGTCGACGGCTGGCTCGGCAAGCTGGGCTTCCCCACACAAGCCTGGTTGCAGGACACGCATCTGGCGCTGCCCGCGCTGATCGTGGTCGGGATCTGGAAGAACTTCGGGTTCTCGATGATCGTCCTGCTCGCCGGGGTCCAGGGGGTCAGCAGGGAACTGCTGGAGGCCGCGACGCTGGACGGCGCCGGCGCGATCGCGCGGTTCCGGCACGTCACACTGCCCGCCCTGCGTCCGGCGATCCTGTTCACGGTCGTGATCGGCACGGTCAACGCCCTGCAACTGTTCGACCTGACGTACGTGATGACCGACGGCGGTCCGCTGTTCCACACCGAGTCCATCGTCATGTACCTCTACCAGCGCGGATTCGTCGACTTCCGGCTCGGCTACGCCAGTGCGATCGCCTGGGTGCTGTTCCTGATCATCATCGCCGTGTCCGTCGTGCAACTCCGAATGCTGAGGTACCGCGATGACGACTGAGCTGACCGACGCCTCCGCGCTGACCGCCGCGCCGTCCTGGGCCGCCCCGGTGCTGCGCACGGCCAGAACCACCGCCAGGGTTCTGGCGTGGACGGTCCTGTCGATCGCGGCGCTGGCCACGGTCGTGCCGTTCCTGTGGATGCTCGGGGTGGCCTTCCGCACCCCGGCGGACCTGTACGCCGACCCGGCGCGGCTGTGGCCCGACCGCTGGTCGGTCTCCGGCTTCCACGCCGTGTTCACCCAGCTGCCGTTCTTCCGGCTCGCGGTGAACAGCATCGTGTTCGCCGGCGGCACGACCGTGCTGCTGCTGCTCATCGACTCGCTGTGCGCCTACGCGCTGGCGCGGCTGCGCTTCCGCGGGCAGAACTTCGTCTTCTGGACCATCCTGCTCACGCTGATGGTGCCGTTCCAGGTGATGCTGATCCCGCTGTTCCTCACCGTGTTCCACCTCGGCTGGCTGAACACCTTCCAGGGCCTGATCATCCCGCGCTCGGTGAGCGCCCTGGGCATCTTCATGCTCCGCCAGTTCTTCGTGAAGATCCCGCGGCAGCTGGACGAGGCCGCGCGCGTCGACGGCGCCGGTCCGCTGCGCATCTACTGGCGCATCATCCTGCCGCTGGCGCGGCCGGCGCTCGCCTCGCTGTTCGTCATCCAGTTCATGGCGCTGTGGAACGACTTCCTGTGGCCGCTGGTGATCTCCAGCAGCACCGACATGCGGACCCTGCCCTCCGCGCTGACGTTGTTCTCCAGCACCTCCGGCGTGGACCACGCCGCCCTCATGGCCGGCGCCGCGATCTCGCTGGCGCCCCTGGCCGTCGCCTTCCTGCTCGCCCAGCGGTTCTTCACCGAGGGCATCGCCGCAACAGGTATCAAGTAAAAGGACCATCCCTTGCTGACAGCACATGCCACCCTCGACCCGGCCTTCCGCGTCGCGCCGGTCGACCGCCGCCTGTTCGGTTCCTTCGTGGAGCACATGGGCCGCTGCGTCTACGGCGGGATCCACGAGCCCGGACACCCCGAGTCCGACGCCGACGGAAACCGGCTGGACGTCCTGGAACTCACCCGCGACCTCGGGATCAGCGTCATCCGCTACCCCGGCGGCAACTTCGTGTCCGGATACCGCTGGGAGGACGGCGTCGGGCCGGTCTCCGAGCGGCCGCGCCGGCAGGACCTGGCCTGGCGCTCCATCGAGACCAACGAGTTCGGCCTGAACGAGTTCATGGCCTGGGCGAAGCTGGCGAACGTGGAGCCGATGATGGCGGTGAACCTGGGGACCCGGGGCATCCAAGAGGCCTGCGACCTGCTGGAGTACGCCAACCACCCGGGCGGCACGTACCTGTCCGACCTGCGCCGCAAGCACGGCGTCGAGGAGCCGCACGCGATCAAGCTGTGGTGCCTGGGCAACGAGATGGACGGCCCGTGGCAGACCGGCCACAAGACCGCCGAGGAGTACGGCAGACTCGCCGCCGAGACCGCCAAGGCGATGCGCCAGGTCGACTCCGGCATCGAGCTGGTCGCCTGCGGCAGCTCCAACGCCCTCATGCCGACCTTCGGCTCCTGGGAGTCCACGGTCCTGGAGCACACCTTCGACTACGTGGACTACATCTCCCTGCACGCCTACTACGAGCAACACGGCCAGGACCGCGCCAGCTTCCTGGCCGCCGCAGCCGGCATGGACCGCTTCATCGACGGCGTGGTGGCCACCGCCGACCATGTCTCCGCGAAGAAGAAGTCCCGCAAGAAGCTCAACCTCTCCTTCGACGAGTGGAACCTGTGGCAGGAAAGCCGCTTCGCCGGCCACACGAACCTGGACTGGGAACAGGCGCCCCGACTGATCGAGGACACCTACACCGTGCAGGACGCGGTGGTCTTCGGCAGCCTGCTGATGTCCCTGCTCCGCCACGCCGACCGGGTCGCCATCGCCTGCCTCGCGCAGCTGGTGAACGTGATCGGCCCGATCCGCGCCGAACCGGACCGCCCAGCCTGGGCACAGACCATCTTCCACCCCTTCGCACTCACCGCTCGGCACGCAGTCGGCGACGTGCTCCGCGTGGAGACAGCCACCGACCTCTACGACACCGCCGAGCACGGCGACGTACCGCTGGTCGACGTGGTGGCTACGCACGACCGCGAAAGCGGGCAGCTCACGGTGTTCGCGATGAACCGGCACACCGAGGACCGGGCCCGCCTGGAGATCGACCTGCGGGCTTTCGGCGACCTGGTGGTCACCGAGCACCTGCACCTCGGCGGCGAGCAGGACCTCGACGCCGTGAACTCGATCGAGACGCCGCAGGCGGTCGCGCCGATCAGCGTTGAGGGCGCGAGCATCGAGGGACGTCGGCTGACGGCTTCGCTCCCGCCGGTGTCCTGGAACATGATCCGGTTCGTTCCCGCCAATCGGTAGGCGCCGCTCGGCGAAACTGCCACCACTCCCTGGAGCAAGTGGCTGGAACCAGCAGGTGCGGCAGGGTTCTGAGGTTTCGGGATGCGTTCAGGTATGTGAATCCTGGTCACCCAGCTGAAATTTTACCTGCCAACTCCTTGTGCGGGCCCGTATACGCGTACGAGATTGTGAACCGCGCTCGTCGCGATCTCCTCGTCCGTCCGGTGCCCCACGTCCAGGCAGGAGCCTGTCCACCGATCATGAAGACCGTCACTCGTACCCGTGCCGCCGTCGCCGCCGCGACCCTCGCGGCCGCCTCGCTCGCCGCCGCGCTGACCGGCTCCGGAACCGCGCAGGCCGCCGGGGGTCCGGCGCAGCCGGCCGCCGCCGGCCTGGCCATCGCCGTCCATCCCGACCAGGTCGGACAGCAGCTGCGCGCGGGCTTCGTCGGGCTCTCCTTCGGCGCCGCGACCGTCGCCGCCGACGACTACTCCGCCACCGACCTCGCCGGGTACCTCAAGACCCTCGGTCCGAGCGGCACGCTGCGGGTCGGCGGCAACTCCGGCGACGGGACGTTCTGGACGTCGACCAACGAGGCCGCGCCGAGTTGGGCGACGTCCGGCACGATCACGCCGGCGAAGCTCCAGTCGCTGGCGGCGATCGCGCACGCGACCGGCTGGAAGGTGATCCTCGCAGTGAACCTCAAGCACCCGGACGCGCCGCGCGCCGCCGACGAGGCGAAGTACGCGCAGCAGATCTTCGGACGCTCGCTCCTGGCCATAGAGGTGGGCAACGAGCCCAACTTCTACGAGGCCGACGCCGACGCCTACCACGCCGACTTCGAGACGTACGCCGCGGCCATCCGCGCCGCCGTTCCAGGCATGCCGCTGACCGGTCCCGAAGCCGAGACCAACCACAGCTCCTGGCTCGGCGCCTTCGCCACCGCCGACGCCGCCCACCCGGACGTCTCGCTGATCAGCGACCACACCTACCCGACCAGCGCCTGCGGCGGCCAGGTCGCGACGATCCCGCAGCTGCTCGGCACCGCCTCGGTGCAGTACGAGAACACCAACGCGCAGGCGGCGCTGAGCGCGGCGCGGCAGCTGCACGTGCCGGCGGCCATGACGGAGACCAACTCGACGGTGTGCGCCGGCACGGCAGGGGTCAGCGACACACTCGCTTCGGCACTGTGGTCCCTGGACTACAACCTGCTGCTCGCCCAGGACGGCATGACGAGCGCGGAGTTCATGGACGGAACCAACGCAGCAGGCTGCGACCCGTACACCCCCCTGTGCCCGACGACCGGCGACCTGACCCCGCGCCCCCTGTACTACGGCCTGCTCGCCACCGAGCTTGTGGGCAGCGGCGAATTCGTGGCGCTCGACAATCCCGACTCCGCCGACATCCGCGCCTACGCCGTCCGCGAAAGCGGGCACCTGACCATCGTCCTGGACAACGTGCAGGACCCGGCCAGCCACGGCGCGACGACGGTGAACCTGGCTCTGGGCCTGCGGAACCTGCACTGCGGAACCGCGACGACTCTGAGCACGACCTCCCCCGCCGGCCTGGCCGCGACCACCGACATCACCCTCGGCGGCCAGCAGGTCGGGGCCCACGGCGCGTTCCCGACACCGCAGCACACGTCGGTGTCGGTACGTCACGGCGCGGCGAACGTGACGGTACAGGCAGGAAGCGCCGTCATCATCCGCTTCAGCTAAACGCCACGAGCGTCGGCGCGCCGCGAAGCGCCACCACGAAGTGAACTCCGAAGTGAAGTCCACGATATCCTCTCTGTCTCTGCCCTCTCTGCCGGAGCCGCAGAAGCCCACCTGGTGAGCCCGTCGGCCGCGCGGGTGAAGTCCCCCCGCGATCTGCGCACCGAACGCCGCCGCCGCTCCCACAGCTGCTGGGACCACCTCATCGCCGCACCCCTGTGGCCCATGCACGAGGCCAACCTCGGCACCCTGCTCCGCACCTGCGACGCCGTAGGCGCATGCCTAGCCGTCCCCCGCCTCCCCTGGGTCCCCGAAGCCCTCGCCCGCGGCAACACCCTCCGCCACCCCGCCTGCATCCACTGGACCGGCGACCAACTCAGCTGGCTGACACACCAACACACCCGCACCGACACCACCATCGTCGGCGCCGAACTAGCCGACGAAGCCCTCCGCCTCGCCGACCTCCCCCCAGCACGCAACCGCACAGTCCTAGTCCTCGGACACGAACGCGACGGCATCCCCCCAGACGCCGTAGCCCTCCTAGACCTCGCCGTCGAGATCCCCATGGTCGGCACCGGCGCGAGCCTCAACGTCGCGGTCGCCGGGTCGCTGGTGCTGTATCGGCTCGCCGGGTTGTTATGAGGCGGTGGTCATCGGCACGCTTGGTTTGGCCTTCACCAGCATCTGTCTGAGCAGATGGAGTGCCCGGCCGCGTAGCGGCGCCTCGCGTGGTGTGCCTCTCCAGTAGGCATCGGTGAAACTCTCGACCGCATCAAGTGTTTCGCGGTCGTCGCCGGACGCCAGAACAAGGATGAGCCGCACGTAGTCGCCGATGTCGGTGCCCGCAGGGTACTGATCCACGGATCGTTGAAGGCGTGCTGCCAGCGCGGGATACGTTCGCTCGGTACGGAAGGTCACGGCCAGCGCGGCCAGCGCCATCTGGACCGCTGGGCACTCAGAACCCCAGCGCGCGAGCAGTTCCGGGACGTGAGCGTGAACCGCGACCCGCGCTTCTGGCTCGCTAAGGAAATCGGCGTGCGGTGGCGGGTCCGGCCAGCATTCGGCCTCGTGCCGCTCAGTCACCGTTGCGATGTCGACCAAGAGCTCGACAGCATCGAAGCGGTGGCGGGGCGGCACCCGGTCGGCGGCGGCGATCGCCGCGAGCAACGGGACGCCGTCAGCGGTATGAGGTCCGCACGTGTCCTGATGAAGGATGTCGTTGGAGAAGTCGCGCCAGAATCCGCGATCGTCCCGGCCGAGATGCATACGGTCCGTAAAGAGGGAAGCTGCCTGCGGCCCGCGGGGTACGGTCTGGAAACGATCGGCGACGGCAGTGCGGAACACAAGCCAGAGCGGTAGGTCGTCCACATCACCACCATAAGTGGCCCAAGCCCGCGGAAGCCGAGGCGAATACGGCCTCGACGGCTCGTCCGCCCGCAGCTGCCGGGTGTCCACGCCCCAGATGTCGAGGCTGTCCAGTGCACAGGCGCGGTGGTACCTGTCGTCGCTCTGTTCCAGCACCCCATGCACGCCCGGCGCCAACCGGGCTTGATGCCGTCGACGTTCTTCGGGCGTGTCGAGCAGCAGGAGCGCGGAGGTGACTGCGGCGGTTCGGACGATCACTAGTGGGTCGTTGACGTAAGAGACGACGACTTGGAATATGGCAGAACGAGCTGAGCGAAGACGCATCTCCGCCGGGAGTTCCTGGAAGCCATGGCCGAGTCCGACCGCCAGCATTTCGTCGCTGACATCGTCCGCAATAAGACCCAGCCAGTCGATCAGCACGGCTCGGAGAGGTCGAAGCTGCCCATCCTGGCAGATGATCTCTAACGCGGCGGTTCGCTGATCGGCCAAGTGCGCCGCGACGTAGAGCGCTACGGACGTCGTGGCCGAGTAGATGCTGTTCTGGTGGTTCACGACCTCCAAATATTTCGCGACCGCGTGCGTCCTGGCTGTAATGCCGTCGTCTAAGAAACGCCTAAGCCCTGCCGGGATGTCGCCAGCGGACCCTTGCGCATGCTCAAGGTCGCCCCAGCTTGTCCGGGTCAGAATGGTGAGCGCATCCGGGAGCACGTTCGCTTGGTCGTGCGATTCGGCGGAGTCGAAACCCTTGGGCGTCACAGAGCCAGGCTATGGCTCGAGGCCGATGCGTATGAACCTCGCCCGTAGGATGTGAGCGTGGGATTCCACGGAGAGATCCTGGTCGGACGGGGTGAGAGTGAGACCTTCGTCGAGGCATTGGCCCAGTTCTGGAATTGGGACGAAGAGGTCAGCGATGACTGGCAGCTGCGCGACAATTGGCGCGCGGTCTGCGTCCGGACGCCGGCTGCTGACGGGGAGTTGGCCGAGCTTGCCCATGCCGCTGGCGGACCGGTGCTGGCATGCCTGGTCTTCGAAGGCGACATGGGCCATATCCAGGGCATCAGCGCCGCCGGCCGCTGGGAGGCCTGGCTGAACTCGGACTACGCGGCCCACCTTCGTGCCTGGAGCACCGTCGACGAGGAGGTCGGCGGCCTGGATCCAGACGGGAGCCCCGCGGATCACGCCCGGGTCAACCAGCTGGAGGCGGAGTACCACGGCGAGATGGAAGCAGCGCGCCCCGATGCTGCACGGGCCGCCGCCGCGTGGGCCGATCAGGCAGGGCTACTCGCGGACGCTTCACGGGTCGAAGAAGTCCTATTCATGCCCTGGAAGCCACAGGCGCAGCGTGGCTTCTTTGCGTTGCTCGCGGTGCTGGGAATCGCCGATCCCCAATCAGAGAGCTGACCTCTGCCCGAGGGTCCCTCTAGGCAGACAAGGGACCTTCGGGGCAGGTCTTGCGCGCATGCGGTGGGGACTCAGAGCCTGCCGTACTTTCTCGACCACGATGCTGAACCGCCACTCGTTGGGGCCTCTCTGGACCTGCTCAACGAGACGATCAGGTCCGGCCCCGAGCACATCGCTCAGGGCCGGACCGGTTACCACTGTGCTATCGGCGGATCAGCAGATCAGCAAAGCGGCGCGGAGCTCAGGCATAGATCCCGAACTCATAAAGCGAGTAGCCGTACGCCGTCCCCCGCTGCGTGCCGTACATCCGGACGTAGCGGCCGGTGCCGGTGACGTCGAAGGTCTCGACTCCGCCGGCGCCGGTTGTGGTGGTGTGGACGGTGGTCCAGTTGGTGCCGTCGTTGGATACCTGGATCTGGTACGCCTTGGCGTAGGCGGACTCCCATCCGAGTTGGATGTGCTTGATGGCGGTGGACTGGCCGAGGTCGACCTGGATCCACTGGGGGTCGCTCCAGTCGCTGGCCCAGCGGGTGGTCCAGTTGTTGTCGGTGACGTTGGCGGGGACGAAGGTCTGGCCGTTGCTGGCGGGTTGGAAGGACGAGGCCGTGACGGCCTTGCCCAGTGCCACGTTGGTGCCGGAGACCGGGGGTGCGACCACGCGGAAGGACACGGACTGGATGCCCACGCCGCCGTGTTGGTCGTAGACGTACACGTACACCTTCCACACGCCGAGCGTCTGGGGTGCGGTGACGGTGAAGGCGCCGGGACCGGTCTGGGTGTAGCTGGACGGCGACTGCAACGGGGTGGCGCTGTTGACGTACTTGCTCGACAGGGCGACGTTGTAGCTCAGCGCGTCGCCGGTCGGGTTGGTCGAGGCGACGTTCACGGTGAACTGCCCGCCCGCCGGGACGCTCGCGGTGTTGCTGAGCGTCATCGAGGTGATCGCCGGCGGCGTGTTGGTCTGCGCCTGGCCGGTGAAGGCCTGCTTGACCGCGTAGTAGGACAGCCGGCGCCAGCCGCCGGTGAGCAGGTTGAACCAGACGCCGCCGAAGTCGTTCTCGACGCCGTAGTTGAACAGGGTCCCGCCGAAGGAGATGCCGGGGTGGCCCGCGATGCAGTTCCAGGCGCTGGTGTAGCCGTCGCGCTGCTGCTGGTCGGTGGGCTCGGTGGGCACGCCGTTGGCGTCGTTGGGGACCTCCCACTCGCCGGCGTCGCCGGCCTCGGTGACGATGTAGGGCTTGGTGTAGCCGCCGTTGACCCAGTCGGTGTTCACGTTGCACACCGAGCCGTAGGAGTTCACGGCGAGCAGGTCCAGGCTCGGCGTGTACTGCTTGTAGTACGGCCAGGCGCCGGTCCAGGCGTCGGTCGAGGTGACCGGGTGGTTCGGGTCGATGGCGTGGATCGCCTGGGTGATCTGCTCGACGTACTGCGCGTAGGCGACGCGCTCCTGCTCCACGGTGGCGCCGTTGGGGTAGGTGTAGTTCTGCGAGGTGAGGATCACCTCGTTCCCGACGTCCCACATCAGGGTCGCCGGATGGCTCTTGTACTGCGTGACGAACTGTTTGATGCTGTTCAGGGTGTTGGTCTTGTACGCGGTGTCGTTGACGTAGTCAGCTCCCTGATTCAGCCAGAAGCCGTTGATGACCTTGATCCCGCGCGCCGCCGCCGCGTCGAGCAGCGGTTGGGAGGACGCATCCGTACCCCAGGTCCGGATGGTGTTGACCCCCATGGACGCGGCGTCGGCGAGGTAGCCGTCCCCGGCCTGGTTGCCAGGACCCCAGGTCACACCCTTGACCTGGTACGGCGCGCCGTTCACATTCAGCTGCCAGTTCCCCTGGCTGCCGGTGACCTTCACGGTGCTGGACCCGGTGGCCGGTGCCGGGGGCTGCAACGGGGTCGGCGCCGAGCCGGTGGTGCTGTAGACGGCGATCGGCCCGACGCTCAGCGTGCCGCCGGAGGTGGTCGCCGCGGTCGGGGACGTGCAGCCGCAGTCGGCGTTCGGCCAGGAGCCGCCGACCGCCAGGTCCAGGATCAGGAAGAAGCCGTGGTCCACCGCGTTCTGCCAGGTGGTCACACCGACCTGGCTCTCGCTGACCGTCCAGGTGACCTGGCCGTCCACCAGGAAGCGGATCTGCTCGTCGGACTGCGTCCGGTCGATGACCTCGGCGTAGGTGTGGTACGCGCTCAGGCAGCCGGCGCAGGTTCGCAGACCGCTGCCACGCCCGCTGGACTCGTTGCACGGACCGTTCGGCGCGGTCCCGCAGTGCAGACCGGAGGAGGTGGTCTGGTGACCGTTGACGTTCTCCATGATGTCGGTCTCGCCGATGGCCGGCCAGGTACCCGAGCCGGTGCGCGACCCGTTGCCCAGCGCCCAGAAAGCGGGCCAGTAGCCGGCGGGGTTGGCCACGTTCGGCTGCTTGATGGTCGCGGTGACCTCCAGCATGCCGCCGGCCGGGGCGGCGAAGTCAGAGCGCTGAGTCTCGATGCGGCCGGAGGTCCAGTTCCCCGCACCGTCCTTGAGGGCAGTGATGTTCAGGTGGCCGTTGCCGTCCACGGAAACGTTCGCAGTCGACGAGGAGGCGGATTCGACCTCACCGGTACCCCAGTCCGCGGGTCCGCCCGCGGAGTTGTGGCCGGTGTCCTCGATCCAGTTGGCGGAGGACGGAGCGGTTCCGGAGTTGCCGCCGAAGGTGTCCTGCCAGACCAGGTTCCAGTTCGGCGGCGGCGGGGTGCCGCCTCCGCCGTTGGAGCTGCCGTAGACGCCGAACTCCCACAGCGAGTAGCCGTAACCGGTGTTACGCGCGGTGCCGTACATCCGGATGTAACGACCGGTGCCGGACACGCTGAGCGTCTGCGTCCCGCCAGCACTGGTGGTCGTGGAGTAGATCGAGGTCCAGGTAGCGGCATCGTTGGAGGTCTGGATCTGGAACGCCTTGCCCGAGGCGGTCTCCCAGTTCAGCGTCACCTGGCAGATGCTCTGCGAGCTACCGAGATCCACTTGGAGCCACTGCGGGTCAGAGAACTGCGACGACCAGCGCGTGCCGGTGTTGCCGTCCACCGCAGCCGTGGCCGGGGTTCCGGCGCCCTCGATCGAGGAAGCGGTGGCGTTCTTGTTCAGTGCCAGGTTCGTGCCGGTGTCACAGCTGGCCGCCTTGGCCCGCCCCGCCCCGAGCGACGGTACCGACAGAACGGCCATCAACATGGCCAGGACCAGCAACAGTGCCGATGATCTGGATCTCCGTGAAAATCTTGGTGCGGGAATCATGACCCTCCTACGCGGGTGGCTGCGGTGATTTCGACCGTGTGGGGAGGGCGCCCCTTCGGTCCTGAATCGTCAGCCCTCTGCCGGAGAGTGTCAAGGGGGAACCGGTTCCGGAACTGGTTTCGGTAGCGGTTCCGAAACCAGTTCCGAAACCAGTTCCGTAACCGACACCGTATTGACAGTCGGTAACACGTACGCCACTTTTACTCCCCGAGGGCGCTCTCTTCGGTTCACCATCCCCACGCCTTGGAGAGCACATGAGTAATGCTTGGGCCCGGCCACGGGCCTCGTTGTTTGTTGTACTGACGCTGTTGCTGGCGGCGTTGAGCGTGCCGTCGTTCGGCGCGCGGCCGGCAGCAGCGGCCACCTGTGACACCGGTACGAATCTGGCTCTGAACAAGGCGGTGAGCGCGTCCTCGAGCGAGGGCGCCGGAACCCCGGCCACGGCTGCGGTGGACGGGAACACCGGCACGCGCTGGTCGTCGCAGTTCTCCGACCCGCAGTGGCTGCAGGTCGATCTGGGCAGCTCGCAGAGCATTTGTCAGGTGACGCTGAACTGGGAGACCGCCTCGGGCAAGGCGTTCCAGATCCAGACCTCGAACGACGCCAGCACGTGGACCACGATCTATTCCACGACCGCAGGTCCCGGCGGCACGCAGACGCTCAGCGTGACCGGCACCGGTCGCTACATCCGGATGTACGGCACCGCGCGTAACACCGGTTACGGCTACTCGCTGTGGGAGTTCGGCGTCTACGGCGGCACCAACGGCGGAGGCGGCGGCACTCCCCCGCCCCCGACCGGCGGCAGCCTGGGCTCCAACGTGATCGTGTTCAGCCCGTCGATGTCGCAGGCCTCGATCCAGTCCACGCTGAACTCGATCTCCGACCAGCAGGTCCCCAGCGAGTTCGGGACCGGCCGGTACGAGCTGCTGTTCCAGCCCGGGACGTATGGCTCCGCGGCGAACCCGCTGATCTTCACGGTCGGCTTCTACGAGGCCGTCGCAGGGCTCGGACAGAACCCGAACGCCGTGGTCATCAACGGCACCGTCGACTCCTACAACCAGTGCTCCGGCGGCACCTGCAACGCGACCACGAACTTCTGGCGGTCGCTGAGCAACCTGTCGATCAACGTCACGGGCATGTCCGGCTGCCAGGCCGGCGACGACTTCTGGGCGGTGTCGCAGGCCGCGCCGATGCGCCGCGTGCACATCAACGGCAACGTGAGCCTGATGGACTACTGCGTCGGCGGGCCCGGCTACGCCTCCGGCGGCTTCATCGCCGACTCGCAGTTCACCGGCGGGACCGTCACCAACGGCTCGCAGCAGCAGTACATCACCCGCGACTCGGCGCTCGACGGCTGGAGCAACGGGGTCTGGAACCAGGTGTTCTGCGGCGACCCCGGCGCGCCGGCCCAGAGCTTCGCGTCGAACTCCGGCCTGTCCGGCGGCCCGGCGCCGTACACCACGCTCGGGACCTGCCCGGTCACGCGCGAGGCGCCGTACCTGTACCAGGACTCCGGCGGCAACTACAACGTCTTCGTGCCCTCCCTGGCCACCAACTCCAACGGTCCAACCTGGACCAACGGCCAGACCCCGGGCAAGTCGCTGTCGCTGAACACGTTCTTCGTGGTGCAGCCCTCGGCGACCGTGGACCAGATCAACGCCGCCCTGAACGCCGGTGACAACCTGTTGTTCACCCCGGGTGTCTACCACGTCCCGTCGACCATCACGGTGACCCACCCCGACACCCAGATCGTCGGTCTGGGCTTCGCCACGCTGATCCCGACCAACGGCAACACCACCCTGAGCGTCGCCGACGTGAGCGGCGTGACGCTCACCGGCCTGCTCTTCGACGCCGGCCCGACCACCTCGCCCTCGCTGCTGCAGGTCGGCACCGCGGGTTCGGCCACGCGCCACGACTCCGACCCGGTGTCGCTGGACGACGTGTTCTTCCGCGTCGGCGGCGCGACCGCGGGCTCGGTGACCACGCCGCTGGTCGACAACAGCAACGACTCGCTGCTGGACGACGTCTGGATCTGGCGCGCGGACCACGGCGCGGGCGCCGGTACCTGGACCGGCGACCAGAGCCCGACCGGTCTGATCGTCAACGGCAGCAACGTGACCGCCTACGGCTTGGCGGTCGAGCACTTCCAGCAGAACGAGGTCGACTGGAACGGCCAGAGCGGGACGGTCGTCTTCTTCCAGAACGAGAACCCCTACGAGGTGCCCAACCAGGCCTCGTGGATGGCCTCGGCCTCGCAGAAGGGGTATCCGGCGCTGTACATCCCGAACTCGGTGACCTCCTTCCAGGGCTACGGAATGGGCAGCTACAGCTACTTCAACCAGGGCGTGGACATCCACAACTCGATGGCGTTCCAGGTTCCGCAGAACTCCGGGGTGAAGCTGCACGACGTGCTGTCGGTGTTCCTGAACGGCTCCGGCGGGATCGACTCGGTCGTCAACGGGACCGGGAAGGCGGTGAGTTCGGCGTTCGGCGGTCCGTCCGACGTCGTCAGCTATCCCTGAGCGGAGATCTCCTGAGCGATCTTCGCCCAGAGGTAGGGACAAGGCCTGAATGACAGCACCGGCGCCGGTTTCCGAAGGGTGATCACCCCCGGAGGCCGGCTCCGGTGCGCCGCTATGCTGACGCCGTGACGCAGACCAAGATCCGCTGGGGCATCCTCGCGACCGGCGGCATCGCCGCCACCTTCACCGCCGACCTGCAGACCCTCGACGACGCCGAGGTGGTGGCCGTCGGCTCGCGCTCGCTCGAGGCGGCGCAGGCCTTCGCCGACTGCCACGGCATCCCGCGCGCCCACGGCTCCTGGGCCGAGCTGGCCGCGGACCCCGAGGTCGACATCGTCTACATCGCCACCCCGCACTCGGCGCACCACGAGGCGGCGGCACTGTGCCTGGACGCCGGCAAGGCCGTGCTCTGCGAGAAGCCGCTGACCCTGGACGCCGCGCAGGCCGAGGACCTGTTCCGGCGCGCCGAGGCCGCGGGCGTCTTCTTCATGGAGGCGATGTGGACGCGCACGGTCCCGGCGATCCTGCGCATGGTCGAGATGGTGCGCGCCGGGGCGATCGGCGAGCCGCGCCTGATCACGTCGGACTTCTCGATCAGCTTCACCGGCGGTCCCGAGCACCGCATGCGCAACCCCGCACTCGGCGGCGGAGCGCTGCTGGACCTCGGCGTCTACCCGCTCGCCTTCGCGCAGCTGGTCTTGGGCTCGCCGAGCGTCGTGCAGGCGGTCGCCACGCTGACCCCGGAGGGCGTGGACGACACCACGGCCGTCACCCTGGTCCACCCCGGCGGCGCCGTCGCGGCGCTGACCTGCTCGATCTCCGCCGACGGCACGTGGAGCGCGACGGTGGCCGGGACCGAGGGCCGGATCGAGTTCGGGCGCGGGTTCACCTCCCCGACCTCGTTCTCCCTCTACCGGGGCGATGACCTCCTCGAGCGGATCGAGGAGCCGTTCCTCGCCGGAGGCATGGTGCACGAAGCCATCGAGGCTCAGCGCTGCCTGCGCGAAGGGCTCCAGCAGAGCCCGCTGGCGCCGTGGTCGGAGACGCTGACGGTGATGCGGACCATGGATACCGTGCGGGCACAAGTCGGCGTCGAGTACCCGGCCTAAGTGATCACGCCGCCATATCCTGTGGACATGTCAGATGCGCTTATGTGGAGCCCCAACAACGGCTCCGGCTCCGAAGCCACGGTCGTCGAGGTCTTCTCGAAGTGGCTCGCCGAGCAGGGCTGGGAGTTGACACGGCTTCCCGCGCACGGGGACTACCCGGACATCGACGCCCGGCATCCCGACGGCCGACGGCTCGTCGTCGAGGCGAAGGGCTTCACCCGCGACTCGAGCACCGACCTGGACGCCGGCTACGGCCAGCTCCTGCGCCGGATGAAGGGCGAACCGGCCACCACGTACGCGCTCGTGGTGGCCGGGACGGTCGTCCGATTCGCACAGCGGGTCCCCTCCGAGGTACGGAGTGCGCTGGGGATCTCGCTCTACACGGTCGACTTCACGGGAAAGGTCGCGCTCGTCGACGGTTCACCGCTGTGACGGTTACCCGCTGACGCCTTCCCACTGTGACGAAGCGGCTCAGGACGCCGCCGTCGCCGGCGTGTAGTGCGCCGCTTCGTCGCCCTCCAGGATGCGGCTGCTCGACCCGTCGATGCCGACCGGGACGTCGCCGGCGATGGTGACGCGGTTGAGGCGGCGGGGCAGCGTGTCGTAGTCGTCGGGCGCGTAGTGCTGGGTGATGCGGTTGTCGAAGATCACCACGTCGCCGGGGTTCCACTGGACCCGCAGCACGTTCTCCGGCCGGTTGACGTACGCCTGCAGCAGGCGCAGCACGTCCTTCGACTCGGTCGTGCTCAGCCCTTCGATGGTCTGCGCGAACGCGCCGATGAACAGCCCGCGCTCGCCGGTCTCGGGGTGCACGCGCACGACCGGGTGCGCCGTGCGGTACTTCGTGGAGACGAACACGTCGCGGTACTGCTGCCGCTTCTCGTCGTCGCCCTTCGGACCGGCGTAGTCGTAGTCGTTGGTGTGCACGGCCCACAGCGTGTCCGCCAGGTCGCGCAGCGGCTTGGGCAGGTCGCGGTACGCCGCCGCGGTGTTGGCGATCAGGGTGTTGCCACCGTAGGGCGGGATCACGATGCCGCGCAGCGTGGAGGCCTTCGGCGGCGACTGCACGAACGTAACGTCGGTGTGCCACACGTTCGCCGCGCCGCGCTCGCTGTCCACCGGCAGGATCTGCGGCTGCTCGGCGATGCCGGGGACGGTCGGGTGCGCGCTGGTGAGCGGGCCGAACTGCGAGGCGAAGCGGAGCTGGCCTTCGTCATCAAGGTTCTGATTGCGGAACACCAGCGCCTTGTGCTCCAGCAGCGCCGCCTTCACCTCCTTCAGGATGCCCTCGTCCAGGTTGCCGGCGAGGTCCACGCCGGTGATCTCAGCGCCGATGCGGCCGCCTATGCGCCGGATGTCGAAGTCGGTCGGAGTGGTTGTCATGGCTGTTCTTCCTTTCGTTCTGCGGATCAGGCGGAGGCGAGCACGCGCTCGGAGAAGTGGTCTGCGGGGCGCGACAGCCCGTAGTGGTCGCGCAGGGTCGTGCCGGTGTATTCGGTGCGGAACAGCCCGCGCCGCTGGAGTTCGGGCACGACGTGGTCGACGAAGTCCGTCAACCCGGTCGGCAGGATCGGCGGCATGATGTTGAAGCCGTCGGCGGCGCCGGCGTGGAACCAGGACTCCAGCGCGTCGGCGATCTGCTCGGGCGTGCCGGTGACGACCCGGTGCCCGCGCCCTCCCCCGAGCCGCGCGATGATCTGCCGGATGGTCAGCTGCTCGCCGCGCACGAGCTCGGCGACCAGCGTGAAGCGGCTCTTGTTGCCGTTGACCTGGTCCTCGCTGGGCAGCACGTCCTCCGGCAGCCGCTCGTCCAACCCGTAGCCGGCCAGGTCGAGGTTCAGCATGTTCGAGAGCTGACCCAGGCCGTAGTCGATGACCTGCAGCTCGGTGAGCTCGTCCTCCAGGGCGCGCGCCTCGGCCTCGGTGGCGCCGATGATCGGGCAGATGCCCGGCAGGATCACCGGCAGACCCTCGCGGCCGTAGGCGGCGGCCCGTGCCTTGACGTCCTTGGCGAACCGCTGCGCCTCGGCGAGCGTCTGCTGTGCGGTGAAAACCGCCTCGGCGTAGCGCGCGGCGAACTCCTTGCCGTCCTCGGAGGACCCGGCTTGCACCAGCAGCGGCCAGCCCTGAGGCGAGCGTTGGACATTCAGCGGTCCTCGTACCTTGAAGAACGAGCCGGCGTGCTCGATCTCGCGGAGCCGCTCGGGGTCGGCGTACACCCCGGCTTCCTTGTCGAGCACCACCGCGTCGTCGGCCCAGCTGTCCCACAGCCGCGTGGCGACGTCCAGGAACTCCGCGGCGCGCTGGTAGCGGACGGCGTGGTCGATGTGCTCGTCGAGGTTGAAGTTGTTGGCCTCGTTCACGGTGCCGGAGGTGACGATGTTCCAGCCCGCGCGGCCGCCGGAGACGTGGTCCAGCGAGGAGAAGCGGCGGGCCAGGTGGAAGGGCTCGTTGAAGGTGGTCGAGGCGGTGGCGATCAGACCGATGTGCGTGGTGGCCACGGCGATCGCGGGCAGCACCGTCAGCGGTTCCAGCCCGCCGGAGACGTTGCCCCCGGTCCGGCCGCCCCACAGCGCCAGTCCGTCGGCGAAGAAGATCGAGTCGAACTTGCCGCGCTCCGCGGTCTGCGCGAGCTGCTGGAAGTAGGTGATGTCGGTGACCCGGTGCGGCTGGCTGGCCGGGTGGCGCCAGGCGGCGTCGTGGTGCCCGGGCGCCATGAGGAAGGCGTTCAGGTGCAGGTGTCGCTGGTCAGTGGTCATGTCTGGGTTCTCTCAGGGTTCGGTGTTCGTTGTCGTCGGCGTCAGGCGCCGGAAGCCGGACGCCAGCGGGTCAGCCGCCGCTCCAGCAGCACCAGCAGGTGGTTGAAGACCAGCCCGACCACCGCGATGGCGATGATCGCGGCGTACATGTCGGGGATGGCGAAGTTCTGCTGGGAGGCGTTGACCAGATATCCGAGCCCGGCCTTGGCGCCGACCATCTCGGCGGCGACCAGCACCAGGATCGAGGAGGCGCCGGCCAGCCGGATGCCGGTGAACACCGTCGGCAGCGCGGCGGGCAGGATCACCTTGGCGAACAGCCGGTGTGGCGGCAGCGCCATCGAGCGCGCCGACTTGATCAGGACCGGATCGACGCTGCGCACCCCGCTGATCGTGTTCAGCAGGATCGGCCAGGTGCAGGCGTAGACCACGATCGCGATCTTCGAGGTCTCACCGATACCGAGCAGCAGGATGAAGACCGGCAGCAGCGCCAGCGCCGCGGTGTTGCGGAACAGCTCCAGCAGCGGTCCGAGGATCTCCGCGACCGGCCGGTACCAGCCGATCAGCAGTCCCAGCGGCACCCCCACGCCGATCGCGATGAGGAAGCCGGACAGCGAGCGCACGAGGCTGGCACGCGTGTTGTCCCACAGCTGGCCGTCCTTCGCCAGCTCGATCAGGGCTTTGACAGCCTCGGAGAACGGCACCAGGAAGGTCCGGTCGACCAGCCCGACGCGCGGCGCGATCTCCCACAGGGCGAGGAAGGCGACGATCGCGACGGTGCGCTTGCCGAACACCGCCAACCCCGCGAAGACCTTGGTGAGCGGTGTCGGAACCGTCCGCTTGAGCAGCTGGACGGTCGGGGTGAAAGGTATCTCAGCCAACGGAAACGACCTCCCTGACAGCGGTGACCTCGTCGCGCAGCAGGCTCCACACCTGATGGCGGTGGGCGGCGAACTCCGGGCTGGAGCGCACGTCGTCGTCGGCCTGCCGGTCCCCGAGCGGCACCTCGACGACCTGCTTGATCCGGCCGGGCCGCGAGGTCATCACGGCGACCCGCTGCCCGAGGTAGACGGCCTCGTCGATGCCGTGGGTGATGAAGACGACGGTCGTGCCGGTCTTGTGCCAGATCCGCAGCAGCTCCTCCTGGAGCTGCTCGCGGGTCTGGGCGTCCAGGGCCGCGAACGGCTCGTCCATCAGCAGCACTGCCGGGTCGGCGACCAGCGCCCGGGCGATGGCGACGCGCTGGCGCATGCCGCCGGAGAGCTCGTGCGGGTAGCGGTCTTCGAACCCTGACAGCCCGACCAGATCCAAGTACTCGCGAGCGCGTTCGACGCGATTCTTGCGGCTGAGCCGGTCCAGGCGCGGCTGCGCTTCCAGGGCGAACTCGATATTGCGCAGCGCGGTGCGCCACGGCAGCAGCGCGTACTGCTGGAAGACGATGCCGCGGTCGAGCGCGGGACCGGTCACCGGCGCGCCGTCCAGCAGGATCCGGCCGCCGGTGGGCTTCGTCAGGCCGCTGACGAGATCCAGCAGTGTGGACTTGCCGCAGCCGCTGGGTCCGACCACGACCAGGAACTCCCCTGGCGCCACGTCGAGCGTGACGTCTTCCAGCGCGGTGAACGTGCCGCCGTCGCGTACTTCGAACGTCTTGGTGACGGCTTCGAGGCGGATCTTCTCCGCCTTGGTCCCGGGCATCTCAGCTGCCGCCGTTGGCGAAGGAGTTGTACTTGTTCGTGTAGACATCGGTGGCCTTGACCTTGCCCTTGGGGATCTGGCCCTGCTGTTCGAGCCAGGTGATCCAGGTGTCGAATTCCTTGGCGGCGACGACGCCGCCGGTGCCGGCGATCCCGTAGGACTTGAAGTACTTCAGGGTCGAGGTGTCCTCGTTGCGGCCGCGGGCTTTGATGATCTTCGTGAAGCGGTCGACGACCTCCGGCAGGGGTGTGGTGCGGGCCCACTCGATCGCCTTGCCGACGCCGGAGGTGAAGGCGTGGACCGTGTCAGGGTTCTTCGCCAGGAAGTCGTTGCGGAAGACGTACGTCCCGGCGCTGAACGTGCCGAGCAGTTGGTAGTCGGTGAACAGCTGCTTCACGCCGCCGTCGGCGAGCGCCTTGTCGCGCAGGATGCCGCCGAGGGTGGCGACGTCGATCTGGTGCGCGCGCAGCGACTGCTCGGTGTTGACCGGCGGCACGACCAGCGGCTCGACCTTCTTGGCGTCGCTGTCCGAGACGCCGTTGCGGCTCAGGTAGATGTCCAGGACCGCCTCGTAGTGCGCGCCGAGGGTGTTCATGCCGACCTTCTTGCCGAACAGGTCGGGCGCGGAGGCGATCGGGCTGCCTTCCAGGGTGTAGAAGCCGTTGTAGGAGTACTGATCGACGCCGTAGTAGCTGATGACGGCGGTGATCGGGGCGCCGGCGGAGTGCAGTTTGGCGACCGCGCCGTTGAAGGCTCCGCCGAAGTCGGTCTGCCCGGTGGCCGCCGACTGGATGTCCTGCGGACCGCTGGTGGTGTTGCCGACCCAGTCGAGCGTCACAGGGCCCAGATATCCGAGGTCTGCGGCGAGTTCCGGCGGCGTGACCGTGCCCACCGAGCCCTGGTAGCGAAGTTTGGTGGTCTTCTTGGCCGAGCCGGCTGCGCCCGAGCCGCAGCCGGCGGCGAGCGCGGCGGTGCCGACCAGGCCGAGGAATCCGCGGCGGCTGTACGGGACGGTGGCGAACGAGCTCATCGCGCGACCGCCACGGCGACGCCGTTGGCCAGGGCCAGGGCTGCGGTTTCGATGTCGACGTCTGCATCGATTTCGACATCTATATCAACATCAACATCGACGTCACGGCGGGTCAGCGCCTCGGTGAACCGGTCAAGGGTTTTCGTCAGCCGCCTTTCCGCCTCGGGAACCAGATATGCGTCCCCTGATTCACCGCGGATGATGTCGGCGTCCAGCAGGAACCGGCCCGGCACGACGTGGTCGGCGCCCAGCGCGGTGAGCACGGGACGCAGGGCGTAGTCGATCGCCAGCAGGTGGCCGACCGTGCCGCCGGTGGCCACCGGCAGGACGACCTTGCCCGCCAGCGCGTTCTCCGGCAGCAGGTCCAGGAACGCTTTCAGCAGTCCGGTGTACGAGGCCTTATAGATCGGCGTGGCGACGATGACGCCGTCGGCGTGGGCGACCGCGGCGATCGCCTCCCGCACGGCGGGCGCGGTGCGCGCTCCGGCCAGCAGGTCCGCCGCCGGCAGGTCGCGGACGGCCAGGTGGGTCGTGGTGTGGCCGTGCGCCGTCAGCCGGGCCAGCGCGTGGTCGAGGGCGGCGACCGTGCGCGAGGCCGGTGACGGGCTGCCGGAGACAGCCAGGATCGAGGGCATGACGAAGCTCCTTGAAAAGGCGAGAAAACGCGGACGCGCTAAAGCCGTTCAGCAGAGCGCTGACAGCGACAAAGGATGCGCCGGAACGGCGGCGCGAACCGAACAGAAATTACCCAGGAAAGCGAGGCTACGGGACGTCAGGACAGATGGCGCTCGCGGTCCGTCGCAGATCGACGTGACGGCGAGCCACAAGAAGTCGGCCCTGGTTCATAGCATGAGAATGACAGCTGAACTGCACCTCCGTCAACGAATATACGAACAGTCTCGCATCCCGGAAGTGCGCTGCCTGATATTCGAGAACGCATGAGACAGCACAAAAAAGCGTCGGATCCCGATGCATTCATCAGGACCCGACGCGACGAGCGTCACACATCCGGCTCAGGTAAGACCCCGCGACCGCAGCACCCTGCGCTCCAACGGCACGAACACCAACTGGTTGACCGCCACACCCACCGCGAGGATCAGCACGATCGCCGCGAACGCCCCCGCCATGTCATTGGAATCCTGCGCGTTCTTCAGCAGGAACCCCAGCGAGTGCCCCAGATCCGCCGACTCCACAATGATCTCCGCCGCCAACAACGAACGCCACGAGAAAGCCCACCCCTGCCGCAACCCAGCCAAGTAGCCAGGCAGCGCAGCCGGCAGCAGCACATACCGCACCGAAGCCAACCCCCGAGCCCCCAGATTCCGCCCAACCCGCAAGTACAACGGCGGCACCTGATCAAGCCCCGAAACCACCCCCACCGAAATCGAAGGCACAGCCCCCGCAAGCACCACCGCATAAAGCATCGCCGGCTTCGGCCCAAAGAACATCAAAGCCGGCGGCACCCAAGCCACCGAAGGCAACGACTGCAACCCCGACAAAATCGGCCCCAGCCCCGCCCGCACCGCCCGAACCCGCCCCACCAGCAACCCCAACGGCGTCCCAATAGCCACCGAGGCACCAAAGCCAATAGCCCCGTGCTCAACACTGTGCCCCACCGAAGGCCAAGCATCCCCACTCGAGAACGCACCCTTCAGCGAAGTGAACACCTCCGAAGGCCCCGGCAACTTCCAATCCGGCCAAATCTTCGCCACATACAGCACCTGCCACACCGCCACAATCAGCAGAATCGCCAGCACCGGCGGATAAACGGCACGCAACACGGCGACAAGCCACCCGGTCTCATGCACAGGACTGGTCTCGAGCGCATCAAGCCCGGCCTCGACATCCTCGAGCGCATCGGTGGTCTTAGCCTCGGCGAGCGTGAGCTCAGAGGCTTCAGACTCGGCAGCCTCAGACACAGAGATCCCAGAACCAGCGGTCTCAACCTCACGCCCGGTGGTCTCTGGCTCAGCGGCCTCAGACTCGGCGAACTCGGGCGCAAAGGTCTCAGCATCAGCGGTCCCAAGCTCAGGCCCGGAGACCTCTGGCTCGGTGATCTCTGGATCGGCGGTCTCAGGCACAGAGATCTCAGAATCAATGGTCTCAGAATCAGCGGTCTCAAGCTCCGGCTCGGCGGCCTCGGTCGCGGGGTTCTCGGGTCCAGAGGTCTCAGACTCGGTGATCTCGTGCTCGCTGCTCTCTGGCTCGGGCTTGGCGATCGCCGGTTCTTCTTCCTGCGCAGTCGCCGCGGATTCGGCAGTCTCTGATGTCTCGGCGGCTTCCGGCGCCGGTTCTCCTTCCTCGACCGGTTCTCGCAGGGATTCGCGCGCGGTGGTCACTTCTTTGCCAGTCCGGCGTCGGAGACGGTCGGCTGGCCGTTCTTGGTGAGTTCGGCGTTGAGGATCGAGAGGTCGAAGATGCCGTGGAGGTCGGTGGACTTCAGGAGGTTGACTGCGACTGCGTGGTCCAGGGAGGTCTGGAGGGTTGATGCGTCGGGGTTGTTGGTGACCTTCTGTTCGCTGAAGGAGCGCTGGATTTCGGCGTCGGTCAGGGCTTTGCCGGTGAGGCGCTTGAGTTCGCTGTTGACCAGTTTTTGGGCGTCGGCGGGGTTGGAGGTGATCCAGGTGTTGGCGGCGATTTGGCCGTCTATCAGGGCCCTGACTGTGTCGGGGTGCTTGGTCAGGAAGGTGGTCGCCACGACGAGGGTGGTGGTGGAGAACTGGCTGTTGGGCCACAGGCTGCGTTCGTCGACGAGGACCTTCGCGCCGGCTTCTTCGACCAGGCGGGAGGCCCAGGGTTCGGGGAGCCAGGCGCCGTCGATGTGGCCGGCCTTGAACTGGTCGAGGGTGGTGGCGTTGTCCTGGGGGTTCACCGATACGTCGCCGGAGCCGTCCGGGTTGGCGGTCAGGCCCTGCTGCTTGAGCCAGAAGCGGAGGGCCACGTCCTGGGTGTTGCCCTTCTGCGGCGTTGCGAGGGTCTTGCCCTTGAGGTCCGCCGCGGAGGCTATTGAGGGCTTGACCACGAGTTCCGCGCCGCCTTCGGTGGCGCCGGCGACGATCTTCAGGGCCTCGCCGTGCGACTGGACGAAGGCGGACAGGGCCGAGGACGGTCCGACGTAGGCGGCGTCCAGTTGTCCGCCGAGGACGGCGGTCATCTCGGCGGGTCCGGCGTTGTAGACCTGCGTGGAGAGCTTGGTGGAGCCCAGTGCCTTGGCGAAGTCGCCGTGTGCGACGCCGACCACGGCGGTGGCGTGCGTGACGTTGGCGAAGTAGCCCAGGCGCACCTGCGTGGCGGCCGAGCCGCTGGAGACGGCCGCGGCCTTCGTACTCGAGGCAGAGCTCTTCGACGACCCGCACGCGGCGGCCGAGGCGACGATCCCGAGGGCGGCACCGACCGCCGCGACCGTACGAATCAGAGTCTTGATGTCTCTCACAGGAAGGCTCCCGAAAAGGATCGCCGGGCACACCGGCGGGCGGCTGGGCGCAGCCGCTGGAAATGTGGAAGGAGAAAGAAAAGGCCGATCAACGCCACGAAGTGCGTGAACCGGCCCGCGACAAGGGCAGGCGGCTCAGACGGCCGCCGGACAGCACGCGCTGGACAGGCGCCCGAAATCGACGTACGGCCTACCCACCAGGGCCACTCCATCGCGGGACATGGCTAGAGAGTGGCACGGTCTCGCATTCCCGTCTATTTCTTGTCCGATATATGGACGCCTCTAAGGCTTCGGAGAACCACTATTTCTGGAGCCATTCATATCGGGGTCCGAAACATTTTCGGTCCGATATATCGACGCCCGCCGGCGCGCTCCCGGCACGACCAACGGCGTCCCGGTCTCCGGATCCTCGATGACCCGGCACGTCAGCCCGAACACCGCCGCCACCAGCTCGGCGGTGACGATCTCCGCGGGCGGTCCGGACGCCGCGACGCGACCGTCGCAGAGCACGATCAAGTGCGTGGCGTACCGCGCCGCCTGGTTGAGATCGTGCAGCACCGCGACCAGCGTGCGCCCCTCCTCCTCGTGCAGCCGCGCACACAGATCAAGAATCTCGATCTGATGCGCGATATCCAGATACGTCGTGGGCTCGTCGAGCAACAGCAGCGGCGTCTGCTGCGCCAGCACCATCGCGGTCCAGACCCGCTGACGCTGCCCACCGGACAGCTCATCGACAGCCCGCTCGGCCAGGTCAGAGACACCGGTCGCCGCCATCGACTCGGCCACGATCCGCTCATCCTCCCGCGACCACTGCCGCAGCAACCCCTGATGCGGGTGACGGCCACGGGAGACCAGGTCGGCGACGGTGATGCCGTCCGGCGCGATCGAGGACTGCGGCAGCAGCCCGACGATCCTGGCGACCTGCTTGGTCGGCATCGAGGCGATGTCCGCGCCGTCCAGCACGACCGTCCCGGCGCGCGGCTTCAGCAACCGCGACAGTGCTCTGAGAAGCGTCGACTTCCCGCAGGCGTTCGGACCGACGATGACGGTGAACGACCGGTCCGGGATCGCGACGGACAGCTCCTCGGCCACGGTCCGGCCGTCATACGCCAGCGTCAGGCCGGTAGCGCCGAGCCGGGAGGCGACCGCGGTCGTGTCAACGGCCTCAACAGTCTGAACATCATCGGTCATCATCTTTATCGTCTCCTTGAAACGTCGAGCCAGCAGTCGAGCCAGCAGTCGAGGCAGCAGTCGAGGCAGCACAGGTCAGATCCGTCCGGCACGTCGTCCGGCCGCCAGCAGCCAGATCAGATAGCCGCCGCCGAGCACCCCGGTGACCACCCCGACCGGCAGCTGCCGCCCGGGAACCGCATGCTGGGCAACGAGATCGGCGCACGTCAGGAGCACCGACCCGAGCAGCATCGACGGGATCAGGTTGGGTCCCGGCGCGCGGGTCAGCCGCCGGGCCAACTGCGGCGCCGTGAGCGCGACGAACGAGACCGGCCCGGCCGCCGCCGCGGCGAACGAGGTGAGCAGGACCGCGGCGGCCAGCGTCATCAGGCGCACGCGCTCCACCGAGATCCCCAGCGCCCGCGCCACATCGTCACCCATCTCGATGATGTGCAGCGCCCTGCCGCATCCGGCGACGACCACCGGCACGAGCACCACCATCGCGACCGCCAACGGCACGACGTCGCTCCACCCGCGACCGTCCAGACTCCCGGTCAGCCACAGCATCGCCCGCGCGGCGTCCATCAACTGCGCCTTGGTCATCAGATAGCCGTTGACCCCGCTCAGAATCGCCGAGACCCCGATGCCCGTCAGGATCAGCCGATAGCCGTGCACCCCGCGACGCCAAGCGAGCGCGTAGACCCCGACCCCGGTCGCGACACCGCCGATCATCGCCCCGCCCGCGAGCGCCAGACTGCTCCCGCCGGCCACCACCACGACCAGCGCACCGGTCGCCGCACCCTCGGTGAACCCGAGCATGTCCGGGCTCCCCAACGGATTGCGGACCAGCGACTGGAACGCCGCTCCGGCAAGCGCCAGCGCACCTCCGACCAGCAGCGCGGTCACCACGCGCGGCAAACGCAACTGAACCACGATGAAGTGGTCAGCCACCGTGCCGCCACCAGCCAGCGTGCGCAGCACCTCACCCGGCGGGATCCGGTAGTCCCCGCTGCCGAGCGTGATGACCATGGCGGCGAAAGCGAGCACCAGGCAGGCAACCGAAGCGGTGAGCGCCCGAGGCCGATACCGCACTGACAAAGCAGTGGTTCGCAGAACCCTCATGCCCGCACCGCCTTCGCGCGCCGCAGGAAGTACAAGAACACCGGACCGCCGACCACACTGGTCACGACCCCGACCTGGATCTCCCCGGGCCGGGCCAGAATCCGCCCGAGCACGTCCGCCCCGAGCAGCACGACCGGCGCCAGCACCGCGCAGTACGGCAGCAGCCACCGCAGGTCCGGACCGGTAATGGTGCGCACCACATGCGGCACCATCAGCCCGACGAACACGATCGGCCCGCACGCCGCCGTCGCCGCCCCGCACAGCAGCGTCACCGCGACGATCGCCACCGCGCGCACCGCGGTCGGCCGCGAACCCAGAGCCCGCGCCGAGTCCTCACCGAGCGCCAAAGCATTGAGCGGCCTGGCCAATCCCAGCGCCAGCACCAACCCGACGGCGACGAACGGCAGAACCCTGACGACCGTCGAAGGCGTCGCGTTCGCCAACGATCCGACCGTCCAGAACCGCATCGCCTCCAGCGACGCGGAGTCCAGCAGCATCGCGACGCTGACGTAGGAGAACAGCGTGGCGTTCAGCGCCGCACCAGCCAGCGCCAGCCGCACCGGCGTCGCCGAACGCCCACCGCCGACGAGATATCCGGCGGTGGTCGCGATCGCCGCACCGCCCAAGGCGAACCAGATGTAGCCGTCGAACGTCCCGATCCCGAACAGCCAGATCGAGGTGACGACCGCGGCCGACGCACCGGCGTTGATGCCCAGCAGCCCCGGATCGGCCAGCGGATTGCGGGTCAGCGCCTGCATCACCGCGCCGGCCAGTCCCAGCGCCAGTCCGACGAGCAGCCCGAGCAGCGTGCGTGGCAGCCGCATCTGATGAACCACCGTGTAGGACGCGGAGCCCGGGTCGGACAAGCCGTGCCAGACGTCGGCGAGCGAGAGCGACTTCGCGCCGAGGCAGATGCTGAGGACGGCCACGGCGAGCAGCAGCCCGGCCGCGACGATCAGGCCCGCGCCCCGACTCAGGCGAACCGCGCCGGGTGGTCGGGCGCGGGGCGTCGCACTGATGGTCTCAGGGGTCTGCGGTGGTGCGGTGGCGGACAAGACCGGGCTCCGGATCGACGCGGGGAGGGCGACCCCCTGGGGCGAGTGATGAGGTTAGGCTAACCTAACTTCGTCGAGCCGAGGGCGCTGCCCCGGTAAAGCGCTCCCCATCCCGAGAAAGCGACATTCATGCCTTACTCGCCAACTTCCTCCCTTTTATCCCGTCGCGGCATCCTGGCCGCAGTCGGCGGCGGCGCCGTCGCCACCGCCCTCGCAGCCTGCGGGAGCGGCGGCAGCGGCAGCGGTTCGAGCCCTGCGTCGGGCTCGGGATCCGCGGCGAAAACCGGCTCCGCCGGGCCCTGGTCCTTCACCGACGACCGGAAGCAGGTGGTGAAAGCCGCCTCCGCCCCCACCCGCGTCGTCGCCTTCACCGGCACCGCCGCCGCGCTCGTCGACTTCGGGCTCGACCGGCAGATCGTCGGCGTCTTCGGGGAGACGACGCAGCCCGACGGCAAGGCGACCGCGCAGGCCGGGGACCTCGACGTCGGCAAGGTGAGCGTGCTGGGCAACGCCTGGGGCGAGTTCAACGTCGAGAAGTACGCCGCACTCAACCCGCAGCTGCTCGTCACGCACATGTACGAGCCCGGCGCGCTCTGGTACGTCCCGGACGAGAGCAAGGACCAGATCGCCAAGCTCGCCCCGAGCGTGGCGATCAACGTGGCGCGGGTCTCGCTGCCCACGCCGATCCAGCGCTACGCCGACCTGGCGCAGTCCCTCGGCGCGGATCTGAGCGCCAAAAAGGTCACCGACGCCAAGACCCGCTTCGAGACCGCCGCCGAAACACTGCGCACCGCGGCGAAGGCAGCCGGCGGGCTGAAGGTCCTGGCAGCCTCGGGCAGCCCCAACACGTTCTACGCCTCCAACCCGAAGATCGCCGCCGACCTGATGTACTTCGCCGAACTCGGCGTGGACCTCATCGTCCCGGACAAGCTCGACACCGGCGACTACTTCGAAAGCCTGAGCTGGGAGAACGCCGACAAGTACGCGGCGGACCTGATCCTGCTCGACAGCCGCTCCACCGCCCTGCAGCCCGCCGCGCTGACCTCCAAGCCGACCTGGAACGCGCTGCCGGCGGTGAAGGCCGGCCAGGTCACGCCCTGGGACGCGGTCCCGCGCTTCTCCTACGCCGGCGCCGCTCCCCTGCTGGAAACCCTCGCCAAGGCCATTCAGAATGCGAAGAAGGTGAGCTGACGACCATGACCTCGTCCTCCTCAGTGACCGCGGTGCTGGCCGCCTCGGCGGCGGCTTCGGCGATCTCCTCGGTCGCGCCGTCCCCAGCGCTGTTCGCCGAAACCGCGTCGGCCTCGCCGCTCGTGCACGGCGCATTCCGCTTCTTCCAAGCGCGCGTGCTCGCCACCCGGCGGCTGGGACCGTCGATGATCCGCGTCACGTTCGGCGGCGAGCAGCTGCGCGATTTCGACGGCGGCGGCCGGGACCAGAGCTTCTCGCTGTTCCTCCCGCAGCCGGGACAGTACGCGCCATCAGTCCCCTTCGATGCCGGAGACGACTGGTTCGCGCAGTGGCGGGCGACGCCGGAGGACGAGCGGGCCATCATGCGCTCCTACACCGTCCGCTCCCAGGACCGCGAGCACGACGAGGTGGACGTCGATTTCGTGGTGCACGGCACCGGTAACTCGTCGTCCACTCCGGCTGGACCGGCGTCACGCTGGGCTGCCGAAGCGGTGCCCGGGGACCGGGTCGTGCTGCTCGGACCGGCGTTCGCGGACAACCGCAGTATCGGCTTCCAGCTACCGGAGCAGACCGACTGGGTCCTGATCGCCGCCGACGAGACCGCGCTTCCGGCCGCCGCCGCGATCCTGGAATGGCTGCCGGACGGTCTGCGCGCCCGAGCCTGGATCGAGGTCCCGGATCTGAAGGACACCCAGGAACTGGTCAGCGCCGCCGACGCCGACATCACCTGGCTGGTCCGCGACACGGCACGGCGTCCTGGAGCCTTGCTGATCGAGGAGATTCAGGGCGCGGCCTTCCCCGACGGAGCGCCGTACGCCTGGCTCGCCGGAGAGTCCGGGATGGTCAAGACCCTGCGACGCCACCTGGTCGGCGAGCGCGGCATCGACCGCAGACTCGTGGAGTTCTCCGGGTACTGGCGCTTGGGTGCGACCGAGGAGGATCTGCGGACTGAGAAGATCTCCGCAGCCGAAAGCACAGCAACCGAAAGCTCTGAAGCAGCCGCGCAGAACGCGGAGGAAGCTCTGTGAGCCCTCAGGCCTCCGCCGTCGCGACCGCGCGCGCCATCTTCTCCCCCACCGTGGATGACGCCGCCCGCCACCTGTTCAACGACCGGACCCTGGACCGCTATCGGCACACCATGGCCGACGGCGTCGAGCGCATTGCCGACCGCATAGCCCGCACCGATCGTCCGTTCACCGGCGTCTCCCCCGACGATCTCACCCCGGGCATATCAGGCATCGATCTCGACCGTCCGCTCGAGGACACGGCCGCGGCGCTGGACGAGCTCGAAGACGTCTACCTGCGCGACGCCGTCTACTTCCACCACCCGCGCTACCTCGCACACCTGAACTGCCCGGTGGTCATCCCGGCGCTGCTCGGCGAGGCGGTCCTCACCGCGGTCAACTCCTCGCTGGACACCTGGGACCAGAGCGCCGGCGGCACGCTGATCGAGCGCCGGCTGATCGACTGGACCGCCGGACGGATCGGCTTCGGGACGTCCGCCGACGGCATCTTCACCAGCGGCGGCAGCCAGTCGAACTTCCAGGCGCTGCTGCTGGCTCGGGAAGAAGCCTTGGCGAAAGCGGCGCTCGGCGCCTCCCGCGACGTCATGGACCGGCTTCGCATCTTCGTCTCCGAAGCCGGGCACTTCAGCGTCCGCAAGTCGGCGAAGATGCTCGGGCTGAGCCCGGACGCCGTGGTCACCGTCGAGACCGACGCCCGCAAGCGGATGCGTCCGCAGGCGCTGGCGTGGGAGCTGGAGCAGTGCCGCTGGGCCGGGTTCATCCCGATGGCGATCGTGGCCACCGCCGGGACGACCGACTTCGGATCCATCGACCCGCTGCCGGCGATCGCGAGGCTGTGCGCGGACTCTGGCGCCTGGTTCCACGTCGATGCCGCGTATGGCTGTGGTCTGCTCGTCTCCCGCTCCCGGCGCGCTCTGCTCAACGGCATCGAGCGCGCCGACTCGGTCACCGTGGACTTCCACAAGTCCTTCTTCCAGCCGGTCAGCTCCAGTGCCCTCGTGGTGCGCGAGCGCGCGACCCTGTCCCACGCGACCTACCACGCCGACTACCTCAACCCGGCCCGCATGGTCGAGCAGCGCATCCCCAACCAGGTCGACAAGAGCATCCAGACCACGCGCCGCTTCGACGCGCTCAAGCTCTGGATGACGCTGCGGATCATGGGTCCGGACGCCGTCGGCGACCTGTTCGACGAGGTCATCGACCGTGCCGCGCAAGCCTGGGTCCTGCTCACCGTCGATCCCCGGTTCGAGGTGGTGACGCGCTCGCAACTCAGCACACTGGTGTTCCGCTACCTGCCGCCGGAGGGCGCGACGCGGGACCTGGCCGACGGCGCGAACCTGTATGCCCGCGAAGCGTTGGCTTCCTCCGGCGCGGCGCTGGTCGCCGGGACCAAGGTCGGCGACCGGCACTACCTGAAGTTCACCCTGCTGAACCCCGAGACCACGGTGGACGACATCGCGCACGTCCTGGACCTGATCGCGGACCACGCAGCCGAATACGTCGAGCGCCGGAGAAGGACCTCGTGAGCATGCACGACTTCATCGCCATCGGGCTCGGTCCCTACAACCTGGGCCTGGCGTGCCTCACCGACCCGATCGAGGGTCTCAATGGACTGTTCTTGGAAGCCCGTCCCGAAGCCGGCTATGCCTGGCATCCCGGGATGCTGCTGCCGACCGCGACGCTTCAGACGCCGTTCATGGCGGACCTGGTCACGCTGGCCGATCCGACGTCGCCGTACTCGTTCCTCAACTTCCTGAAGGAGACAGGGCGGCTCTATCCCTTCTATATCCGGGAGAATTTCTATCCGGTCCGCGCCGAGTACGACGAGTACTGCCGCTGGGCCGCGGCGCGGTTGCGCACCATCCGCTTCGGTCAGACGGTCTCGCGTGTCGAGTACGACGAAGCAGAAGGCTGCTATGTCGTTCATTCCGTCGGCACTGACAACGGCGCGGTCAACGAACACCGCGCGCGGCGTCTGGTCCTGGGCACCGGAACTCCGCCACACATCCCAGAACCCTGCCGCGGAATCGGCGGAGACCTCGTGCACAGCGCCGACTACCTGGCCAACCGGGCACTCCTGCAGAGCAAGGAGAGCATCACGGTCATCGGCAGCGGACAGAGCGCGGCCGAGATCTACCTGGACCTGCTCGCCGACGCCGGAGCCGACACCTACCACCTGAGCTGGGTGACGCGCTCGCCGCGGTTCTTCCCGCTGGAGTACACCAAGCTCACGCTGGAGATGACCTCGCCGGACTACGTCGACTACTTCCACGCCCTGCCCGAGGCGACCAGGTACCGCCTGGAGGCCGAGCAGAAGGGACTGTTCAAGGGCATCGACGCGGTGCTGATCAACGAGATCTTCGACACTCTCTACCTCAAGAGCGTTCGCGGCCAGGTGGCGACCCGGCTCGTGACCAACACCGAGCTGCGCGGCGCGTCCTACGACGAGGCCGGCGGTACGTACATGCTCGATCTGCACCACGAGGAGCAGGACCGCGGCTTCTCGCTCGCGACGCAGGGACTGGTGCTGGCGACCGGGTATCGCTATCAGGTCCCTGCGTTTCTCGAACCGGTCCGGGACCGCCTCCGCTTCGACGGCGGCGGACGCTTCGACGTGGCGCGCAACTACACGATCGACGTCGCCGGCCGCGAGATCTTCCTGCAGAACGCCGGGACCCACACGCACAGCATCACCTCCCCCGACCTGGGCATGGGCGCGTACCGGAACTCCTGGATCATCAGCGAGATGCTCGGCCGGGACTACTACCCGGTGGAGAAGACCATCGCGTTCCAGGAGTTCGGCGCGCCGGACGGGCTGCTCACATGATCAGTTTCCGTCCCGTCGATGTGGATTCCGACGCCGAGATGGAGATGCTGCATCGCTGGGTCACGCATCCGAAAGCGGCGTTCTGGCTGATGCAGGACTTCGATGTCGAGCAGGTCCGCGAGGAATACCGACGGATATCCGAGCATCCGCATCACGAAGCGTTCCTCGGTCTGGTTGACGGAAATCCGGCGTTCCTCGCCGAACGCTACGACCCCGGCCACGTCGAGCTGGTCGGGCTGTACGAGCCCGAGGACGGCGACGTCGGCATGCACTTCCTGTGCGCGCCCACCGACACGCCGGTCCACGGTTTCACTCGTACGGTCATCACCGCTGTGCTGGCGTGGATCTTCGCCGACCCGGACGCGCTGCGCGTGGTCGTCGAGCCGGACGTGCGCAACACCGCGGTCCACGCGCTCAACGCGGCGGTCGGCTTCCGTGTCGTCGGCCCGATCGCCAAGCCCGAGAAGCAGGCGCTGTTGAGCGTCTGCACCTGGCACGACTTCCAATCCGCCACCTCTGCCCTCCCGCGCCTAGGAGCGAGCCTGTGAACCCCCGCGACGCCGTCCGCCACCTGACTCCGGAGAACTGGGAGCGTGCCAACCGGCTTCTGCTGCGCAAGGCGATCGCAGAGTTCTCCCATGAGCGGCTGCTGACGCCGGACCGAGTGAACGGCACCGAGCACGGGTTCGTCGTGCGCAGCGACGACGAGAGCGTTCAGTACCGGTTCACCGCCAAGGTGCTGGCGCTGAACCACTGGCAGGTCGACGCCGAGAGCATTGAGCGGCTAGGGGCGGGCGGCGAGGCGCTGCCGGTGGACGTCGCAGACTTCTGCGTCGAGATGCGCGGCGCGCTCGGCTTGAGCGATCAAGTGTTGCCAGTCTATTTGGAGGAGATCGGCTCCACGCTGGCGAGCACGGCGTACAAGCTGAGCAAGCCGCCGATCTCGGCGACGGAGCTGGCGCGCGCTGACTTCCAGCGGATCGAGACAGAGATGACCGAGGGGCATCCGACGTTCGTCGCGGGGAACGGTCGGATCGGCTTCGGGGTCGACGACTACCGGCAGTACGCGCCGGAGGCAGCGCATCCGGTCCATCTGATCTGGGTCGCTGCGCATCGTGATCACGCGGTTTTCACGGCGTGTGCGGATACGGATTATGAGAGTTTGATCAGGGCGGAGCTCGGCGAGGAGCTGCTGGGTCTGTTCACTGATGTGATGACCGGTCTGGGGTTGGATCTGAGCGACTATCTGCTGATCCCGGTCCATCCGTGGCAGTGGTGGAACAAGCTGGCGGTGACGTTCGCCGGGGACATCGCGCGGCAGCGGCTGGTCTGCCTGGGTCCGGGCGATGACGACCATCTGGCGCAGCAGTCCATTCGGACGTTCTTCAACACCAGCGATCCGTCGAAGCACTATGTGAAGACGGCGTTGTCGGTGCTGAACATGGGCTTCATGCGGGGGTTGTCGGCGGCCTACATGGAGGCGACGCCGGCGATCAACGACTGGCTGGCCGGGCTGATCGCGGGCGATGTCGTGCTGAAGCGGACGCGGCTGACGGTGATTCGGGAACGCGCGGCGGTCGGGTATCGGCACCGTCAGTTCGAGGCGGCGACGGAGAAGTCATCGCCGTATCGGAAGATGCTCGCGGCGCTGTGGCGCGAGAGCCCGGTGCCGGCGCTGGAGCCGGGACGGCGGTTGGCGACGATGGCGAGCCTGCTGCACGTGGATCGCGAGGGCGGGTCGCTGGCTGCGGCGCTGATCGCGGAGTCGGGGCTGGCGCCGGAGGTGTGGGTGCGGCGGTATGTGGATGCGCATCTGACGCCGTTACTGCATGCGTTCTATGCATATGGTCTGGTGTTCATGCCGCACGGGGAGAACGTCATCCTGGTGCTCGATGACGGGGCGGTGGAGCGAGTCATCTTCAAGGACATCGCCGAGGAGATCGCGGTGATGGATCCTTCTATGGCGCTGACACCCGCCGTGGAGCGGATTCGGGTGGACGTGCCGAAGGATGTCAGGCTGCTGTCGATCTTCACAGATGTGTTCGATTGCTTCCTGCGGTATCTCAACGCGGTTCTGGTCGAGCGCGAGGTTCTGGACGAGGACGTCTTCTGGCGGACGGTCGCGGAGTGCATTCGCGACTATCAGGACTCGACGCCTGAGTTGGCGGAACGCTTCGAGCAGTTCGATCTGTTCGCGCCAGAGTTCGCCTTGTCGTGTCTGAACCGGCTGCAGTTGCGGAACAACCAGCAGATGGTGGATCTCACCGATCCGTCCAGCGCGCTGCAGTTGGTCGGAACGCTGAAGAATCCCGTTGCCCGCTTTGGCAGGCGCGATTGATCGGAGACGTGGCGGTGACAGCGGCGGTGGCTGGCGGTTCGATACCCGGGCTGCGCGAAGCGAACGGCCATCTCGCTGATCCGCCGCGTCTCCGAGCCCTGTTCGACGACGAGGGATACCTGTTCTTTCGGGGCGTCCTCAACAAGTCGGCGGTCCTGGCCACTGGTCGGCAGGTACTGCGCACTGTCGTCGAACAGGGTCTCGCTCAGACCGGCATGCCGCTGACGGCCGGCGAGGACAGCCGCCTTCAGGATTCGCTGAACACGCAACGACTCTGGGAGCAGTTGGTAGCTCTACCCGACATCGCCGCCTTCTTCGCGACGATCGCCGGCGCGCCAGTCGGATTCATTCCCCTGGCGCGCTACCGCATCATGCCGCCCGCAGGCACGACGCAGATTCACCAAGACGCGCTGCTCAACCCCGGCTTCGAGATGACCACCGCCTGGATCCCCCTCATGCCGATCAACGAGGATCTCGGTGGCTTAGCAGTCGCAGTCGGCAGCCACCGCCAGGGCTGCATGCCGGTCGACGAACTGCCGCCGCTGGACGGCCTGTGGCGAAGCGCGGCATACGAACCCGGCGACGTCGTGCTGATGCACGAGGCACTGGTCCACACCGGCCTGCCCAATCGCTCCCGCGAGACCCTGCGACTATCCATCGACGTGCGCTTCCAGAACCCCGGCGCTCCCGCCGCAATCGTCGGACGCATCGCAGCAGTGGACGCGGCATCAGTGCGCATCGAGAACGAGGCATCCACGCCGACCAAGCCGACCACACTGAGCGTCGACGCCTCGACCTTGCTCCGCAGCAGCACCGGCCAGCGGATCCCCCTCGCCGTATTGACCACATCAGAGCTGACGGTAGGACGCCGCGTCATTGCCTCCCACCGAGACGCACGCGCAGTCATGATTAAGCCGCTGTAGCCGAAGGCCGCTGCGTGGCCGTGAGCAGCCACTACCGTCGGCCGCCAGCGATACCCGGATACCCGCCACCGAACTGCGTCCCCTGCGAGGCCATCAACACCCGCGCGGAGCCGTAGAAAGCTTCTAAATACCCACAAACCAGCCGCACCAACCCGGCCTGCCCACACCCCTCCCACACCCCCACCAATCACCATCGCCCGAAGCGGGCGCGTCTCACCCGGTGGGAAGTCGCCGCGTTATCGATGACTGCTGATATGAACGGGATATGATGCGCTATGCATCTTGGCTCGCACCTGGCCCGCGGGCGAACCCCGGAATCTGAGCCCGCTTTCGTTCCCTATGACCCCGTCGATCTTGGCGAGGGCCGCCTGTTGCGTCCGGCAGAGGTTGAGAAGCGGATCCTGGAGGTCGCGCCGTCGGTTCGCGACTGCCTGGTCGCTTCGGCTCGGCTGCGTGGACGCGTGCAGACCGATGTCCTGTTGGCGCTGGAGACTGGCGCCGATCCTGATGACGACCATGAGGCGGCGGTGCTGTCCGCGCTCAGTGCTGCCGAGGCCGCTACCGTGCGGCGGGTGCTGGTTCTGGGCGCTGACCGGGATCTGCCGGCCGATCAGCTCGAGCGGCGGCGGACGGAGACCTGGCTGCATCAGGTCGCTGAGATCGCCGGGGCGCGGCTGCCCGGGGTGGGATCCGCCGTCGATCCGGTGCCGGTGCCCGTCGAGCGCGTGGCGGTGGAGTTCGCCGGCGACGGGGAAGGCGTCGCCAAGCTCACGTGGGGGCAGCACGAGATCTGGCAGTCCATGACCCGGCAGGGCAACTGGCTGCCCTTGGGCGGCTGGCGCCCCGTGGATCCCGGCACGCCGGTCGAGGCGATCGCCGACGAACTCGCTTATCTGCACAGCCGATTCCCCTCGATGCGTACCCTGCTGCGCTTCGATGAGGAAGGCCGGCTGCGCCAGGAGCTGTCGTCGTCCGGAACCACGTATCTGGACGTCTTCGACGCGGACCCCGACGGCGGTCCCGAGGCCGCCGACGCCCTCGCCACCGCGATATCAGACCACTACCAACACCTGCCGTACGACCTGCGCGTGGAATGGCCGGTACGGATGGGCGTGGTGCGGCAGGGCGGCGAGGCGGTCCGCCTGGCCGTCGCGATGCACCACCTGGCGCTGGACGGCGGCGGCGCCGAGACCATGCTGCGCGACGTCGCGACCCGGTCGCGCGAGAAGCCGTCCGGGCTCCAACAGCTGGAGCAGACGGAATGGCAGACCTCGGCCGCCGGCCGCCGGCACAGTGACAGAGCCATGCGACACTTCGGCGACATCCTGCGGGTGATGCCGACGCCGACGTTCCCGCCCTCGGGGGACCCGCGCCGTCCACGCTTCTGGAGCGCGGAGTATTACTCCCCCGCGCTGCGCCCGGCGCTGGCGGCGATCCGAGAACGCACCGGCGCCGACCCGACCCGGATCCTGTTCGCGGTATACGGAATCGCGCTGGCGCACGTCACCGGCGTGCACCCGGCGCTGTTCCGCCCGGTCATCGGCAACCGCTTCCGGCATCAGCTGGCCGACGTCGTCTGCCACGCCGCGCAAGCCGGAATCGTGCTGCTCGACGTCGCCGACGGAACCGTCGAGGACGTGATCGAACGCGCGGGCCCGGCGGCGATGAACGCGCTCAAGCACAGCTACTTCGACCCCGAGCAACTCAATGAGCTGGTGGAGAGCACCGGTCGGGACCGCGGCGCCGAGCTGGACATCGCGTCCTTCTTGAACGACCGCCGCAGCATGGACTCGGCTGTACCCGCGCCGGAGACAGCGGTGACTGCCGAGGAGTTCGCCAAGGTGCGCGCCGCCAGCCGCTTCACCTGGATCCAGCGCCGCAACGATCCGGTCGAGCGGCTGTTCCTGCACGTCGACGACGGCCCCGACGCCGTCACGCTCACCGTCGAGGCCGACACCCACGGCATGTCGCCGGCCCAGATCGAGAGCCTGGTCCGGGAGATCGAGGAGGTCGCGGTGCAGGCGGCGTTGCAGCCGCAGCTCAGTACACGAATATCGGCACACTGACTATCCCGCCAGTTCCGACTGTACTGAAAGCCGAACGAAGCGTAGTGCTGCCGAGGTCGGAGGCATCGACCTCGGCAGCCGCTCTATCCCCGGTTTCAGGAGCTGTAGGTGGTACTACAGACCGTCCCGTTCAAGCTGATCGCCGCCGGCGAGGGATAAGCGCCGGTGTTGTTCCCGACGAACCCGATGCTGGCGGAGTTGCCGCCGTTCGCCGCCAGGTTCGCGTTCCAGCTCAGGCTGGTGGCCTCGATGTTCTGGCCGGTCCCGGTCCAGGTGGCGTTCCAGCCGGAGGACAGCGTTTCGCTGGTACTGGGGAAGGTGAAGGTCAGCGACCAGCCGTTGATCGGGGCGGGCCCGGTGTCGGTGACGGTGATCGCGGTGACGTAGCCGCTCCCCCAGCCCGAGGTGACCTGGTAGTCCACCGCGCAGGTGCTGGCGGCCGGCGTGCCGGTGGTGAAGGTGAGCGGATCCGAGGGCGGAGACAGGTTGCCGCTCTGGTCCGTGGCGAGGACGTTAAACGTATAGCCGGTGCCGGGAACCAGGTTGGCGATCGTCGCCGAGGTGGACGTCGACTCGGCCAGCAGTTCGCTGGTCGTGCCGAACTGCCGGTAGATCTCGTAGCGGGTGGCGGTGCCGCCGCTGGAGGGAGTCCAGCTCACCGTCGCCTGCGTATCGGTGACCTGGGAGACAACCGGTGAGCCCGGTGCCTTCAGAGTACTGACATGGTTGCCGGACGGAGTCAGGACGACAGTCTCGATCGAGTAGGGCGGCAAGGTCTGGACCGCGCTACTGCCCTGCGCCGCCGAGGTGATCGAGCTGGCTTCGTCGCCGTAGGTGTAGACGGTCGGCGTCGCGGTGCTCGGCGTGTAGCCGGAGTAGTGCAGGTTCACCGTGTACGCGTTCGCAGGGTCCTTGTTCACCAGCATCACGGCCAGGTTCCCGTTGGCCTGCTTCACGGCGTGCGCCGCGACGAGTTGCTGGTCGGTGCCGGCTCGGACCATCTGGTCTCCCGGATGTCCGAGCTTGCTCAGCATGCTGATGGCGTAGTAGCTCGGGAACGGGGTGTTCATCGCCGGTTCGCAGACCGAGCCCACGCACGTGCCGCTGGACAGCACACCCCAGTCGTCGTAATCCGTGGCGCCGTCGGGTGCGGTGCTGATCTGCGTCGGTCCGTTGTGGGTGTCCCACCAGTCGACCGTGAACACGCCCTGCTCCAGCGCCGTGAAGTAGGTGTCCGCGCCGAACAGCGCATCAGGCTGCGTGTCCTCGTCGACGCCGGCGTTCACCTCAGTCAGCGCCACGCCGAGACGGGAGGCGTTGGCTCCGCCGTACTCATTGATCTCGCTGCGCAGCTGCGACAGTTCCCCGGGCAGCTGGTCCGGTTCGGTCAGCGCGGTGGCGGCACCGGTGCCGTTCGGATACCAGTGCACGATGACGAAGTCGACCGCCGAGCCCGCGATCGACAGGACCGTGCGGTTCCAGTCAGCGGAATCGCCGGTCGCCACGGAGCCGTCGGGCCAGTTGCCGGGCATGGTCAGCACGGCGCCGACCTTGATCGTGGGGTCGACCGCCTTCATCGCCTTGCTGTACTGGATGACGTTCTGCGCATAAGTGGTCGGGCTCTTGCTGCTGTGGTCATCGGCCTCCCAGCCGCTGCCGTAGTAGCCGTTGCCGTAGTTCTCGTTGCCGACTTCCCAGTACTTGTCGCCATAGCCCTTGGTGACATTGGCGTACTGGACCCAGGCGGCGGCTTCCTCCGGCGTGCCGGTGCCGTAGTTGGCGATCAGGATGGGCTGCGCGCCGATGGTCTTGACGGTGCCCATGAAGGAGTCGAAGTCGGTGCCCGGCGCCACGTAGCCGCCGGGAGCGGTATTGGTCTGCCAATGGTACATATCGCCATAGGAACCACCGGGGTAGCGCAGCATCCCGATCCCGGCTTGGCCGAGCAGACCCTGCACCGACGGGGTGTTCATCTGGCTGTCCCAGACCGCGCTGTTCAACCCGTAGCCGGTGGCGGGGATCGTGCCGAGGCCTTCCAAAGTGTTGACGCTGACGTTGACGGACGAGGCGGCAGCGGTCGAGCTCGCCGCCGTGACCGCGGACGCCGCGGCACTGCCGCCCGGCACGGCGGCCACGGCGCCGCTCACGGCGAGCAGCCCGGCCGTGGCGAGCGTACCTACTCTCCCCACTCTCAAAATGGTGGTTCCTTTCGGGATCGATGGTTTATCAGGGGATGGAAACTCTCAACATCCGATCCGGCTCGTGCTCAACACCACGTCGTCGAACCACAGCGTGTCGTCGCCGTTGCTGTAGTTCTCCCAGCCGAGCTTCAGATCGGTGAGCTGCGGACGCCAGGACGCTCCGCTCCCAGCCAGCCACTGGTCGTCGGTGTCCGGCGTCGCCACGCCGTCCTCGGTCAGGCCCGCGACCGGGCTGCCGTTGTACCAGGTGTGGATCTGGCCGTTGCTGCCACTCACGGAGAACTCCAGACATTCCCAGGCTCCGGTCGGCAGTGTGACGCTCTGCGCGACCCCGTTCGGGCTCTGGTCCGGCAGCGTGGCGTCGTCGGACTGCCGGTTCCACATCAGCGCGCCGTTCTGGGCTCCGAGCCGCAGGTCGGTGTTGCCGTGCGCGGAGTCGTTCAACGCCAGGAAGGTCGTGTGGTTGGTCGGCAGCGGCGCGGTGTGCTTGATCCAGAATCGGACGTACCAGGTCGGCGCGGCGCTCGCCATGTCGGTGGTGTCGCTGGCGAAGACGTGGTCGCAGTACGTGCCGCGACCGTCGATCTCCAGGGACTTCAGCCCGGCGTGCGCCTGCGCGGTGGTGATCGCGGCGGTGCCGGTCCCCGAACAGCTCGGGGTGGCGATCGACCAGCGGCCGGACGGTGTGGTCGAGCTCTGATTCTCCAAGCCGTCGCAGAAGACTGCCGTCGCCGGGCACGGTCCGCTGCTCGGCGAACTGGACGGCGAGCTGGACGGTGAACTGGAGGGTGAAGTAGAGGGCGAGGTGGACGGTGAGCTAGAGGGCGAGCTGGAAGGCGGCGTGGAAGGCGTGCTCGACGGCGAGCTCGGCGTGCCGAGGCCACTGCACGCCACGCCGTTGAACGCGAAGTTCACAGGCGCGCTGTTCGTGCCGGAATACGTGCCCTGAAACCCGAAGGCGACCGTCGCCCCGGCCGCGACCGAGCCGTTGTACGGCTCGTTGGTCGCCGTGACCTGCTGACCGCTCTGACTGACCTGCGCGTTCCATCCGGACGTGACCTGCTGGTTCCCGGTCCACGACCAGGTCGCCGTCCACGCGCTCACCGCCGGACCGCCGTTGGTGACCGTCATATCGGCGGTGAAGCCGGTGTTCCACTGATTCACCTGATAGGCGACCGTGCAGCCGGTCCCGGCGCCCTCGGCGGGTCTGGATCCGAGTACGAACATGGCCGACATGGCCAGCACAGCCGCAGCCGCGACCGCGAGAACGCGGACGCTGCGTAGGAAAGCGCGATTGCGGTACATCAGGGCACCTCCACCGTGAACGCCGCCGTGTGCACGACTCCCGACGTCTGGAATTGGACGAACAGCCGCCACGCGCCGGGCTCGGGGAACAGGATCTGTGCGGTCAGGGCTCCCGCACCGCTGGCGCCCCCGGCGGAGCGTCCGGTGGACAGCGCCCGGGCGAACGCCGCGTCGCCGCTGTGGAACGCGGTCAGGTGCGCGTAGCCGTCCAGGAGCCGGTCGAACTGTTGAACCGGCTTGCCGTCCTTGGTGACGGCGACTCCGAGGCCTGTTTCGCCGCCTTGGTGGGGCGAGCCGGTGAGCCGGAGCGCGTAGCCGTCGGCGGTCGCGGTGTCGGACGCGGCGGGCAGTGTGACGCCCGCCGCGCTACCGGGGACCGTCAGCGGCTGCGATAGCGAGTACGACAAAGGGGTTCCGGCGCTGGAGTCCGGCGCCGCGAACGTGATGTAGGTGCGGTAGGAGCCGGCCGGCAGCGCCGGGAGCGGCACCGTCCACGTCCCGTCCGCACGCATCGACGCCGTCAGCTGACGGAAGTCGCCGAGGTCCGTGCGGACGACGTAGAACACGAGCAGCTGGCCTTCGTACGGCTGGAACCGCGTGACGGCCTTGCCGCTGGGACCGTTGATATGGAACGTGAACGGCACGGCGGAGCCCGCGGCGACGGTCGAGGCGTCGGCGACGTAGGAGTAGCCGCCGACCGCGCCGTGGAGCCCGTTGTCGGAGGCTGCCGCGGCGACGATCTTCGGACCGCTGGGCTCCGCCATCCCCGGCATGTCGTCGCCGGAGCCGCCCATGTTCATGTTCATGCCGTTGGCGCCGTCCATGCCCTTCATGTCCATGCCGCTCACGCTTTTGGCGCCCGAGGAGTGACCGCAGGCAGCGAGAACACAGGCGGCGACAGCCAACACCAGCGCGCGCCGCAGCGATGAGGAAACCGACATAGGCATGGCGCGCCTACGGACTCGTGCAGGAAAGGCTCTCCGGCTGTGCGGGAGCAGTGGTCTGATTCGCGACGAAGCCGACGGACGTGCTCGCCCCGGCCGCGAGTTGGGAGTTCCAGTCCGCCGACTTCATCGACGCCAGCGAGCCGGACTGCGACAACGTCCCGTTCCACGCGCTGACCACGGACTCGCCGTCCGCCAGCACCCAGCCGACCGTCCACTTGTTCATGGGAGTGGTTCCGGGGTTCGTCACGGTGATCTGTCCCTGGAAGCCGCCGCTCCAGGAGTTGGTGATCGAGTACGTCGCCTTGCAGGGTGCTGAGACCGGCGGCGGTGCGGTCGCGCCGATGCCGGTGACCTGGCCGGTGCCGCCGTCGAAGACGACGTCGGAGCAGCCGTAGAAGGTCTCGGAGCTGTCCGAGCGGGCCCAGACCGAGTAGATGATGTGGTGCCCGGTCTTGTTCGCCGGCAGCTTCGCGTTCCAGGAGTAGTAGCTCTGCAGCGTCGCGACGGTCCCGGTGTTGGTCGGGTCGGTGGCCGTGGAGAACGGCGCCGGCTCCATGTCAGCCCAGGTCAGGGGCTTGGTCTGGTCCCAGCCGTCCTTCGTGATGTAGAGGCTGAACGTGCCGGGGTGCGCGGCCCACCGGTTGTAGTTGATGGTGATGTCCGCGCCGGAGGTCAGGTGCGTGACCGGCCAAGCGGTGCTGACCTGGTCGAACCCTGAGAAGTCGTAGTAGTTGCTGTTGCCGCTGCACAGCTTGCCGTCGGGGATGAAGCCGGCCGTGCCGCCGCTGGTGGCGCCGCTGCGGTTGCCGACGGCGAACCAGTTGTAGAGCGGGGTGGTCCCGCTCTGGGCCACCGCCGCCTGACAGGCCGGGTTCTGCGGGACGATCTGGCCGGTGGAGGTCAGGCCGTCCTCGTAGCAGAAGAACGTCCGGCTGCCGGGGATCATCAGCGCCCCGTGCGCCGAGGCCGTCGGTGCGAAGGTGACGGTCGCGATCAGGCCGGCCAGCGCGAGCAGCACGCCGGCGACCTTCCTGGGGATCTTTCTGCTCACATCGCTCGCCTTTCCACGGATGCGGCGGACTGTGCGGACTGTTTCGGGCGGAGCGTAGCTCTGGCGACGCGGACCGTTACCCGGCTCTGAAAACTCCCCGCGGCGGCTGATTCGTCGAAGGAAATCGAACGGGCATGTCAGAGCCCGTACTGAGATGAACAGGCACGCCGCACCGCGGACGGGGTTCGGCGAAAGTTTCGCGGCGGGGCGCCGACGACCTGCGGCCGTGTCGCAGGGTTTTGACGCTGTTCGAGCCCTCGGCGGACCATGCCACTGCCGAGATGCGGCCACCGGGCTTCCGGGCCATGACTGCCGAGCAGCCACCGGGCCCGCCCCGACCAGACCCCCACCCGACCTGATCGACAGGAGCCGCCATCGTGCGCAGCCCCAGACCGGCACCACCGTCCCGCCGCCGCCGCGCCGTCGTGCGCACCGCCGTGGCCGCCGCCGCCGCGCTCGTCGTCGCCCTGACCGCCGCGGTGCTCACCAGCCCGGCGCAGGCGCTCGGCGTGGGCGGCACGTCGTCCCCGGTGACCGGGAACGCGACCCACTTCGACGGGCTCGGGGCGCCCTACGGCGGCTGCGGCGTGCCGCAGGCGAACCTGGACTCGCAGGACTTCATCGCCCTCAACGTCTTCAACACCCCGGGGAACTACAACCAGTTCACGCGTCCGGTGCCGCCGGCACAGGCGAGCATCCTGGGCATGTTCGACAACGGTCTGAACTGCGGCCGCTGGGTGAAGGTCAGCATCGGCGACCTGTGCACCGGCACCAACGACGGCGCGCCGAACCAGCCGTTCTGCCGCAACGGCTCGTGGGTCGCCGACAAGTACAACGGCGCGACGCTGAACATGCTGGTCGCCGACAGCTGCGCGGACTCCAACGCCTGGTGCCGTGACGATCCGTACCACATCGACCTGCACACCGACTCGATCAACCGCTTCCAGCTCAACGGCTCCGCGGTCGGCGACCTGCTGAACCACTGGAACAACCGCCAGGTGAGCTGGCAGTTCATCAGCGCTCCGGGCTACAGCGGCGACATCAACATCGGTTTCATGCAGGGCGCGCAGGTGTACTGGCCGGCGATCTCGGTCTCGCACCTGGCGAACGGGATCCACGGCGTGCAGTACCTGTCGGCGTCCGGGACCTGGGTCTCGGCGGCGATGGACAGCGACATGGGGCAGTCGTACATCATCGCGCCGACCGCGACCGCCGGCTCCAGCTACCAGATCCGGGTGACCGACGCCTCGGACAATCTGATCAACGGCGGTCAGGTCTACAGCTTCTCGCTGCCGTCCTCCTGCGGGGGCAGCTGCAGCGCGGCCTACACACAGGTCCCGTACACGACGACGCCGGGTTCGGGACCGAGCTCGCCGAGTTCGAGTCCCAGCACGACGCCGAGTACCAGCGCCTCGAGTCCGTCCACTCCGCCGAGTTCGCCGAGCTCATCGGGACCGTCGACCCCGCCGAGCTCGCCCTCCAGCTCCGCACCCGCCTCCGGCTGCTCGGTCACCTCCTCGGTGACAGGTTCCTGGTCCAGCGGCTACCAACTCGCGTTCACGGTCACCAATACCGGCAAGGTCGCCTCCTCGCAGTGGGCGGTGCGTTTCTCCTTCGCCGGAAGCCAGACGATCGCCAACTCCTGGAACGTGACCGCCACGCAATCCGGGCAGGCGGTGACCGCGAACTCCGTGTCGTACAACGGGTCCCTGGCACCGGGTGCGGCGACGTCGTGGGGCATGGTGGTCAACGGCGCGAACCAACCGCTCGGCGGCATTTCCTGTGTCGCGAGCTGATCCGGCCGCGGGACGGTTCGCGAGGCTGATCTCGGGTACCGCCCTCGACGTGAAGACCATGATGCGATTCGACGTGGTGATCGAGATACCGGCAGGTTCTCGGAACAAGTACGTGATGGACCACCGCCTTGGCCGCATCCGGCTGGAGCGGCAGCTGTTCACCTCGACCAGCTATCCGGCCGACTACGGCTACATCCCCGGCACGCTCGCGCTGGACGGGGACCCGCTGGACGCCATCGTGCTCCTGGACGACCCGGCGTTCCCCGGCGTGGAGGTCTCCGTCCGTCCGGTGGCGGTCTACCGCTCCCGTGACGAGGGAGGCCAGGACGACAAGATCCTGTGTGTGCCGGCGGGCGACCCCCGCTATGAGGACATCCAGGATCTCGGCGACGTGGCACAGGAGCGTCTGGACGAGATCGGGCACTTCTTCGACATCTACAAGGACACCGAGCCCGGCCGCCAGGCCAGCCCCGGTACCTGGGCCGACCGCGCCGCCGCCGAGGCGGTCATCACCGCCGACCGCCGGCGGCTGGCCGAAGCTGAAGCGGCGGCCGAGTAGAGATACGGCAGCAGCCTGCCGAGCACCGCGAGATCCGGTGCTCGGCAGGCTCGCGCGCGCCTGGGGACCTACTCGACGAACGTGCAGTCCGCCGAGATCTTCACCCAGTACGAGCCGTCGGCGTTCTGACCGCTGGTGTAGACCCACGCTCCGATCGTCCTGTTGCCGATCATGTCCTGCTGGGCCTCGGTCTTCGCCTCCTGGTACGTCGCGCCGGTGCCGTAGCCGTAGCAGGCCCAGTTGTTGTGCGGCGGCGGGCTGATGCCGGCACTCGCCGTGGACGCGGTGAGCACCGGTCCGAGCGCGGCGGCCAGTACCGCTGCGGTGGCGAAGGCTTTCCTGATCCGCATGAGTGCTCCTCCATGGTGTGGCTGACACCGCCATGGTCGGTCCCGCGATGGCCTGCGGCAATGTCGCACCGGTGTGACAAAGCGCCGCTCTGGCGCGCCGGCCGGGACGAGGGCTAGAGGTAGGGACAGCTACGGAATCCGTTGCCTGGCCGCACGTTTGGCGAACTTGTCCCCGGCCCGGCGCAGCAGCGTGGCGACCGTGGACTTGTCCACGTTCAACCGGTGCGCGATCGCCTCGTAGGTGTGCCCGCGGCTGCGCAAGAGCAGCACCTGCTGTTCGGTCGGGGACAGCAGCGGCGGACTGAGACTGATGACGAACGCCAGCTCCGGGGTGATCGCCACGTCGCCGACGTGGACGGTCCGGATGGCCTCGGCGAGCTGGTCGGGGTCGTCGTCCTTGATGAGGTAGCCGCCGGCGCCGGCCTGCATCGCGGCCCAGACCTGCTGGTGGTCGGCGTGCACGGACATGACCAGCACGGTGCGTCCGGCGCGCACCAGCGCGGCGATGTTGCGCGCCGGGGGCACGCCGTCCTGCAGCAGCAGGTCCAGCAGCACCACGTCGGCCTCGACGGCGGCGTCCAGATGCCCGGCCAAGGTGGTGTGCACCGCGCAGACCTCGATGTCCGGCTGCGCCGCCAGCAGGGCCCTGATACCGGCCGGGGCGAGCCGGTCGTCGTCGACGACCGCGACCCGGATCACGCCGGCCACCGCAGCCGGACCCACGTCCCGTTCCCCGGCACGCTGTCCACCCCGGCCGCGCCGCCGACCTCGGCCATCCGGCCGCCGATCGCCGCGGGCAGCCCGACGCCCGCCGCGGTCGTGCCGGGGTCGAATCCGCTGCCGCAGTCGACGATGTCCACGGTCACCGCCTCCGCGTTGTCCGCCGCCGCGTCGACCGTGACCCAGGCGGTACGGGTCCCGGCGTGGGCCAGGACGTTGTTCAGCGCGGCGCGCGTCGCCCCGCACATCGCCTCGACGACCGGCTCGGGAACCTGCGCGGGCAGCGAACCGAACTGGAAGCGCACCCGCAGACCCAGCGCGGCGCAGTCGGCTCCGGCGCCGACCAGACCGAGGCGGAGTTCGGGTACTGATTCGCAGCCGGTGTCGTCCTCCTCGCTCAGCAGACCGCGCAGCAGGTCGGCGTTCGCCGCGCACCGCTCCCGGACCCGGGCGTCCGGATGGCCGACCGGCGCCGGCCGGGACATCGCGGTCAGCAGGGCCAGCGGTCCGTCATGCAGCTCCAGATGGCGCCGCCGCTGCCCTTCCAGCTGGCGGCGGCGCTCCAGATCGCGTCCCCGGTCCTCGGCCAGCTGTTCCCGCTCGGTCACCACCGACCGCGCGCCGGCGCCGACAGCCGCGGCTGCGCGGTGCAGACGGCGCGCGCCGACCAGGCAGACCAGCGCGATGCCGATGAGCCAGGCCAGGTCGCCGCCGGCGTTGGTCACCTTGACGACCGACAGGTGGGTGGTGACCGTCGCCAGGTAGGAGGCGCCGAGGACGGCGCAGGCGACCAGGGTGCGCCGGGTCGAGGCGTGGATCGCCACCCCGACCAGGACGGCGGAGACGAACGGCTCCAGCGCCGAGTTGCTGACGTTGTCGAAGTAGCCCGGGCGCCCGGCGACCCGGAGCGCGGGCATCGCGGCGGCCAGGACCGCGATGTCGATGGTGCTGGCCCACAGCGCCGGCGGACCGCCGCGGGCTCGCGCCAGGTATATCAGGGACCACAGACCGACCGCGACGTAGGCGACGACCGCGAGCCGGGCGTGGGCGAACTGCCTCTCCTGCAAGCCGACGACGAGGCTGATGACGGCGCTCACCAACGCGACCGCGCGAGCGGTCACCGCCACCGCGGTCAGGACCGCGCCGACGTGCCGCTCGATATGGAGGCCGTCCTCGACACCAGCCGTCACCGGCGTTTCCACCCGATCTCGCCGTGCCCGCCCAGGGAAGCATCAGCTGAGATGGCTCTCAGGCGATGCTTCCCTTCATCGTAGTTGGCATCAGGCCCGCGTGCGGCTCATCCGAGCTTCCAGTTCTGACTCGCCGAGCCCGAGCACGCCGCGACGACCGCCGTGGAGCCGTCGGCGCTCGCCGAGCCGGTGGTGTCCAGGCACAGGCTGGCGTCGGCGGCGCTGGCGATCGTGCCGTTCGCCGCGACGGTCCACTGCTGGGCCGGCAGACCGGTGCAGTCCTCGATGACGACTGCGGCGCCCGCGGTCACGGTTCCGGTTCCCGTGCCGGCCTGCATGCACTTGGTGCTGTAGACCGTCAGCAGGTGGGTGGCGGTGTAGTCCCACGACTGGTTCCCGCCGCCGTTGCAGTCCCACAGGTCGAGCTGGGTTCCGCTGGTCGTGGAGTAGCCGGGGACGTCCAGGCAGCGGCCCGAGGCGGTCTCAGTGACCTGCGTTCCGGCGGGCGCCGGCGGCTGGTCGTTGACCGGCGGGACGGTGCCCAGGCCGTAGCCCCACTTCAGCTGCGCGACGCCGCTGGCGCTGTTGTTCTGCAGGTATCCCTTGGCATCCAGGCTCTCTATCGAGTAGGAGTCGCCGGTTCGCAGCCCGGGCCAGTAGACCATCCCCATGCCCATCCCCCGCGCGATGTCGGTGACGGCGGCGAAGTAGGCGGTGAAGACGTTTCCGTTGTGGTTGCCGTAGTTCAGGCCGACGGTCATCGGGGAGCCGGCTTCGTCGATGATGGTGCGGGAGGCGTAGCCGCCGATGCGGGGAAGCAGGTTGCTGATCCAGTCCGCCTCGGTGGTAGCGCTGGCCCAGTAGCCGTAGAAGTGCAGCGAGAGCAGCGTGCCGCTCAAGGCCTGGGTGGCGCCGACGCCGGTGACGTTGTCGTTGTAGCCGGTACCGGAGATGACGACGTGATCGCGCGGGACGTCGGCGTGCTGGGCGAGCCAGCCGGTGCAGACCTGCACCCACTGGTCGAGGGTGTAGCCGAAGGGCTCGTTCATCGGCTCGAAGTAGACGCGCGGGTTGGTGCGGTATTCGGCGGTGACCGTGTCCCACATCTGGTTCCAGGTGGCGACGTCGTCGATCTTGCCGTCCTTCGCGGTCGGCGACTCCCAGTAGCTGAGGATCACCTTGTCGCCGGACGCGGTCGCGGCGTCGATCGTCGCGCGGTAGGACTTCCACCAGGCGGTGCCGACGCTCGCGGGGTTGATCGGGAGTCGCAGGGTGTTGGCACCGAGGTTGGTGCGGAAGCCGTCGACCATTTTCTGGGTCGTGCGGTAGACGGTGCGGTAGTCGTCGGTGACGCTCAGGCCGCTGGGGACGACGGCGTCGCTGGCGTAGTTGTCGCGGGGGTCGGCCCAGTTCACGCCGTGGAAGCTGCTCGGCGGGGCGGCGGCTGACGGCGCGCTCTGGGTGGCAGCGGCGGCCGCAGCCGGGCTGGCAGCCGCGGCGTAGGCGGCGAAACCGCTGGTCGCCGCGACCGCGAGCGCGCCGGCCGCGAGGACGAGAGTGGTGCGGCGCAAGCGCACGAGGGGATGACGCATCAGGTACTCCCTCAATTAATTCGGGTGTAAATTAACTGGAGGGAAGCTAGAGCCGCGCCGAAGGCACTGTCAAGGGGCGGCTCGCGGAGCGAACGGCTCCGGACCACTACGATTTCCCCATCAGCGCGCGCGGCACGGGCAACGACGTGGCGCGCGATCGTCCCTTTCAGAAAGTGGTTGATATGCGGTGGGGTGCCGGCTCGATCTCCGGGGACATGACCCGCACCGCGGTGCTCGCGCTGCTGGCGCGGCGCGGTCCGCTCAGCCGCGCGCAGATCGCCGAGATGCTGGAGCTGAGCCCTGCGACGATCACCCAGGGCACCCGGCGACTGCTCGCTGAAGGACTGCTGGTCGAGGAGGCGCCGCGACCGTCGGCGGGCGGCGGCGGACGTCCCTCGGTCCCGCTGTCGCTGGTCCCCGGATCGGCGCACACCATCGGCATCCAGGTCGCGCACGAGCACGTCACCGGCGTGACCAGCCGCCTGGACGCCACCGTCGTGCACAGCTTCCGGCACGCCTTCGACCCGGCCTCCCCGGACGCGGTCGAGACTCTCACCGCCCTGATCCGCTCGGAGATCGAGGAGATCGAACGGCGCGGACTGCCGCTGGCGGGAGTCGGCGTGGCGGTGCCCGGCATCGTCGAGCCGGAGACCGGAACCCTGAGCATGTCGGTGCGGCTGGGCTGGACCGGTCTGCCGCTGGCGGCGCGGCTGCGCGAAGCGCTCGGCGTGCCGGTGTTCGTCGACAACGACATCAGCGCGGTGACCGCCGCCGAACGCCTCTACGGTCCGGGCGCCGACGAGGCCGACTTCCTGCTCGCCGCGATCGGCCAGGGCATCGGGCTGGGCATGGTCCTGGACGGCGCGCCCTACCGAGGCGCCGCAGGAGCCGCCGGCGAGTTCGGACACATGCCGGTCCAGCCGGATGGACCGCAATGCGTCTGCGGCAACCGCGGCTGCCTGGAATCGCTGGTCAGCACCGAGGCCTTGCTCCGGACAGCCCACGAAGCCGGCATCCTGCCCGCCGAATCAGACCTCGACGACCTCGGCACGGCCGCCCGCCACGGCGACCCGGCCGCCGTCCAGCTGCTCCACAACGCCGCCACCCTCCTCGGCCGCGCACTGGCCGGCGTGGTCAACCTGCTCGGCCCGCGCAGCGTCATCATCATCGGCGAGATCACCGCCATCTGGGACCTCCTCGACGACCCCCTGCACGAAGCACTCCTGGACCACCTCCTCCCCGCCGTCCGCGACACCCGCATCGAAGTCCGGCCGTGGCACGATGAGGTGATCGCAGCCAGCGCCGCCCGGGTGGTGCTGGCGGCGCCGCTGGCCGCGCCTCGGCAGCGGGGATGAGAGGGCGGGGGGTTGGCGGACATGGACAGTGAGATGGCTATCGCCTGGGCTCGCGGCGTCGCGGCCAATCCGGCGGCGCCGACCGAGGCGCTCCTGCGGCTGCTGAGCCCGGCGGGACGACCGGCTTGGCCGCAGTCGCGTTCAGCTCCGAGCCAACTGAGAGCCGACATCTCACGGTGATCCGGAACATGTCCGGGGGTTCGTTCGTGCCGGCGGCGTTTCGCCGCCGGGATCCCGCGCTGAGCGGCTCATGCGATTGGTCGGGATGCCGGGCTTCCGCTCCCCCGCGAGGTGATCTGCGTACAGGCGAGAATCAGCAGCACGCCGACCGGGATCGCCACCACGCCGATCAGGATCGTGACGAAGCCGACCACGGCAGCCGCCGTCAGAACAACCGCGAGCACCCAGGCGGTCGAGGTCGCCGGGCGCGAACCGCGAGGACCGGCGTACCAGAGCAGCAGACCCACTCCGAGCGCCACCACCAGCGGGATCGCCGCGAGTCCGAGGGCTGCGAAGCCGTCGTGCGCGAGCAGCGTGACGCGCGGCTGTGCCTTCATCACCGGTGGGCTCGAGGGCGTTGGAGTGGCGGTGTAGCCCGCGGAGGCCGTCGCGATCGCCGGTGGGGATTGGAGCGTGACCACGGGAACCACCGCGGCAGCCACGACGATGGCGGCGCCGACGGCTGCGGCGATACCGGCGAGCAGGAGGTCGACGCGCACCTGCGGTCGGCTGCCTGTCACGCCCGGGTACGGGACGGCACTGTCAAAGCCCATCGTTCCCCCTTGTGGCTTGTGCCTTGTGCGCCGACGCTGTCGGTACACCCATGATCTCGCGCCGACGGCGCCCGGCGAAAGGCGTCAGCTCAGCGGGTACCGGATGTCCCGCCGCCAGCGCGCCGGCGGCGTGCCGTAGCGGTTCTTGAACGCGCGGCTGAAGGCGGCTTCTGAGGCGTAGCCGACGGTCTCGGCGACCTGCGTGACCGGCAGGAAGGTGTCGCGGAGCAGGGTGGTGGCGGCGTCCAGGCGCACGTGCGCGAGGTAGGTGGCCGGCGGCTTGCCGACGCGCTCGACGAAGCGGGCCGCGAAGGACGAGCGGGACAGGTTGCAGGCGCGCGCCAGCTCCTCGACCGTCCATTCGCGGCCGGGGTCGCGGTGGATGGCGCTCAGCGCCAGGCCGATCTGGGGGTCGAAGGCGCCGGCCAGCCAGTTGGGCTCGACGTCCGCGCCGGCGGCCCAGGTGCGCATGATCTGGATGAAGATCAGGTCAAGGATGCGCGCGACCATCACCGCAGAGCCCTGCGACGGCGACTGCATCTCCAGCACGATCATCCGGCGGGCGACTTCGAGCCCTTCGAGGGCTTCCAGGTCCGGGCCGCCGGAGCCGCGCAGGATGATCACCGCCGGGAGGCTGCCGAGCAGGTGGCTGGCTTGCGGGTCGCCGATGGTGAACGTGCCGCACAGCCAGCGCGCGGGGCGGCGGTCGGCGTCGCCACCGGCTGGGCTGCCGCCGAGGCCGGCATCGCTGATGGAGTGCGCGTCGCCGCGCGGGAGCAGGACGAAGTCACCGGCGCACAGGTGCTCGACGTGCGGGGAGCCCTCGATCCGCAGCGTGACTTCGCCCTCTTCGACGATGTGCAGGCTGCCTCGGTCCGCGAACTCGACGGAGAACAACGGCGACGGGGTGTACGCGACGATCCGCTCGCCGGTCAGCCGCACGCTGCGCAGCAGCTCCGAGAGCAGGTCGTGCGGCAGGTCCGAATCCGTCGCCGCTGGACGATCTGCAAGGTTTTCCGGCGGAGCGGTCATGGTACCTGCTCATTCCTCTGAATACGCTCGTCAATCAGTGAGAGGGACCCACCCTACGGAACAACCTCCGCACGGCCCACTCGCGCTCCTCGAAGCTGACAACCAGGAGGTCGCCATGACCGAGCACGTCAACCAGACCAAGATCACCTTCGTCTACTCCAACCCCGCCGACCCCGAGGCGTTCGAAGCCGCCTACCCCGACCAGCTCGCCCTGGCCCGCAAGCTCCCCGGCCTGCTCCGCCTGGAGGCCGCGAAGGTCTGGCCGAAGGAGGACGGCAGCGCCACCCCCGCCTACCGCCTCCTGGACCTGTACTTCGCCGACTACGCGGCCGCCAGCGCGGCAGCCGCCGAAGCCGGTCCGCTCGTCGGCGCCACGAAGCAGCACGCGACCAGCGGCGTGATCCTCGCCTTCGCCGAGGTGCTGGAGACCAACTGAGGGTGCTGACGATGGTGTGATCAGGTGCGAACCACCGCTGGGATCGGGCGCTGTGCCCGATCCCAGCGGTTTTTCCGCGCGTCAGCGGCGCTGTCAGGACCGAGTCAGGTCCGAGTCAGGACCGAGTCAGCCTCGGGTCAGGTCCGTGTCAGCGCGTCCGCCGAAAGTGAAGACACGACGGCGGGCCGATGGGGCTCGCGGCGCTGAGCAAGGAGAATGCCATGAACACCTTCGCCACCCCCGAGCCGGTTCTCGTCGTGCTGGACATCCCGGCGGGCCGGGTGCGGCTGGTCGCCGGTGAGCGTGCCGAGTCCACGGTCGAGGTGCTGCCGGCTGAGTCCTCGAAGAAGCGGGATGTGAAGGCCGCCGAGCAGACCGCGGTCGAGTACAGCGACGGGATACTGCGCATCACGACCGCTGAGGCGAGCCGGTTCCTCGGCTCCGGTTCGGTGGACGTGACGGTGCAGGTGCCCGCCGGCTCGCGGGTCGAGGGCAAGGCCGCCGCGGCCGAGCTGTACGGCACCGGACCGCTCGGCGAGGTCGTCTTCGACGGCGCCTACCGCCTCGTGGACCTCGCCGAGGTCGCCGGCGCGCGGCTGACCGTGCACAGCGGCTCGGTCGCCATCGGGCGCCTGACCGGCTCGGCGCAGATCAGCAACGGCACCGGCGACATCACGATCGCCGAGGCGGTCGCCGGCGTCGTCGAGCTGCGCACCGAGGCGGGAAACGTGACCGTGCACGCCGCCCGCGGCGTCTCGGCCACCCTGGACGCCGGTACCTCCCGCGGGCGGATCACCAACGCACTGAAGAACGGCGACGGCGCCGATGCCGCCCTGACCATCAAGGCGACCGCCTCCGCCGGCGACATCACGGCCACCAGCCTGTGACGCCCCGCCTGTGATGCGAACCAGTCAGGCATACCGGCACGGCGGTCGGCTCGGGACGTAAGCGTCCCGAACCGGCCGCCGAACTGGCTTCCCGCGCTTCACAGCGGCGCGATCTCCGTCTTGCGCAAGTGCTCGTACACCAGCGACGTCCGCACGTCCGCGAGTTCCTTGCGCCGCGTCAGCTTGTCCAGCACCAGAGCCTGCAGCTGATCGGTGTCCTTGACCGCCACATGGATCAGGAAGTCGTCACCCCCGGACACGACGAACACCGACAGCACCTCGGGCAGCTCCTCGACGAACGCCCTGAACCCGTCGATGACCGCGCGGTTCGGCGGACGCACGCGCACCGCGATCAGCGCCTGTAGCGGCCGTCCGATCGCCGCCAGATCCACCTGCGCGTGGTACCCGACGATCAGCCCGCGCCGGCGCAACGCGCGCATCCGTTCCAGGCAGGTCGACGGCGCGATGTTCAGCAGGGTGGCCAGCTCACGGTTCGTGCGCCGTCCATCGTTCTGCAAAAGCGCCAGTAGCGCCGAATCAATGGCGTCCAGTTCGGTCACATCGGCAACCTAGCAGAACTTAATTCGGATCTTGAGCACTGAAGCCGCATGCCGAGCTACTGTCGGCCATCAGATCCGGTGGTGGTTCGTCCGAACGCCGAGATCACCGACCATCAACTCTGCCTGACAGCACACCGCGAGGAGTCCCTCATGCCGCTGCTCGACACCACCTTGCCGCGCTTCGAGAAGTGCGCGATCGTCATCGACGACGCGCTGCCCACCGGCCTGGCGATGAACGCCGCGGCGGTCCTGGCGCTCTCGATCGGCGACGCCTACGGCGAATCAGCGCTCGGACCAGACGTGAAGGACCGCGACGGCCAGGTGCACCAAGCGATCACCGAAGTCCCGCTGCCGATCCTCAAAGCCGACGCGCAGGTCCTACACAGCATCGTCACCAAGGCGCTCGCTGAGCCCGACGTCTTCCTCGTCGACTTCACCTCCGCGGCTCAGGCGGCTCGGGACTACGGCTCCTACATGCAGTCCATGGAGGTCACCGGGTCGCAGGACCACGTGTATGTCGGCGTCGCGGTCGTCGGCGCGAAGAAGGCGGTCCAGCGGCTCAGCGGAAGCTTGCCGCTCTACCGCTGAGCGAGCCGCGCCAGCACTGGCCAGTTCCCCGCCGCGGGCCCCTCGGATCGGCATCTGCTTTCCAAATGGAAAGTAGATGCTAGAGTGAAACCATGACCGAGGACCTGACCCCCGCCATCGCGCTCGACACCGCCACCTCCCTGCGCGCCGCCGCCGACCGGCGTCCCTTCCCCGCGTGGTTCCCGCCGACCGTCGGCGTCGGCTACGCCGCCTCGCTGTCCCTCATGGGGACCGGCTACCTGCTCCACGGCACCGCCTCGCGCGCCGTCGGGCTGACGGGAGCGGCACTGGTCGTGCTCACGTTCACGACGATGCTGGCGGTGGTCGCCGGATGGCGGCGGTCCGGGGTGGTGCCGAAGTTCGAGGCCTGCGCCGTCGATCCGGCGACCCGGCGCCGGCAGCTGCGCACGGCCGGGCTCTTCGGGGCGCTGATGGCGGCGGCGATGGTGGCTGTGGTGATCGCGCAGTGGGGCTGGCTGGAGATCGCGGTCGGGCTGCTGCTCGGCGCGGCGACCTGGCGGCGGCTGGCCGACCAGGCAGCGCGATGACCACGAAGTCTGGCGCACCCGACCCCGACGTGCTCGAGCCGGACGAGGCGTTCGGCACGCTGCCCAAGCTCAAGCTCGCCGCGTTCCTGGCTGGCTGCGCCGAGGCAGAGTTCGGGACGGTGGCGGAGACCTGTGCGATCGCCGGACCGACGCTGTCGAAGGCGGCCACCGCGTTGGAAGAGGCCGGATACGTCCGCATCCGCAAAGGCCACGTCGGCCGACGACCGCGCACCTGGCTGTCGCTGACCGCCGAGGGACGTACCGCGTTCGACCGGCATCTGGCCGCGCTGGCCCGCCTCACCGAAGCAGGACGGGCACAGGCGGAAAACGTTCAGCAGTAACGATTCCAGGGCTCAGCGAGCGCTTAGAACAGCGCGTCTCCTGGCTCCGCCAGCCGCCTGCCGACCTTCCCGCCGTCGACTTCGACGATCGGCGCGGGATAGTCGAGCTCCTTCAGCGCGACCGGACCGAGGCGCCAGGGCTGATGGACGTCCGCCGCGTCGGAGAGATCGGCGAGTTCGGGCACGTAGCGCCGCACGTACTCCCCCGACGGGTCGTAGCGCGTCGCCTGCCGCAGCGGGTTCATCACGCGGTTGGGACGGGTGTCCATGCCGGTCCCGGCGACCCACTGCCAGTTCAGGATGTTGTTGGCGACGTCGGCGTCCAGCAGGTGGTGCGCGAAGTGCGCGGCGCCGGAGCGCCAGTCGATGCCGAGCGTCTTGGTGAGGAACCCGGCGGTGATCAGCCGCGCGCGGTTGTGCATCCAGCCCTCGGCGGCGAGTTGGCGCATGCCGGCGTCGACGATCGGGATGCCGGTGCGACCGGCGGTCCAGGCGTCCAGCGCTTCGGGGTCGTCGACCCACGCGCCGCGCGGACGCAGGTCAGTGTGCGCGGCGTCGGGGCGTGCGGCCATGACCTGGTGGTGGAAGTCGCGCCAGCACAGCTGCCGCAGGAACGCCTCAGTGCCGGAGCCGGGGTGGTCGCGGCTGGCGCGAGCAGCGAGTTCGGTCGCTGATACGCAGCCGAAGTGCAGGTACGGCGACAGTTTCGAGGTCGCGTTGGCGGCGAGGTCGTCGTGGATGTCCTCATAGTCCTCGACGGCCTTGCCGAGCCACTGCTTGGCGCGCTTGCGCCCTTGTGTCTCGCCGCCGCGTAATCCGCCGGACAGCGTGGAATCAGCGCTTGTCGGTAGCTCCAGCCCGGCGATGTCCGGCACGGTCAGGCGCGGTGCGGAGGCCGGGGCGCGCAGCGGCATCTCGGCCCAGCGCCGCCAGTAGGGCGTGAAGACCGAGAAGTGGTCGCGGTCGTTGGGTCGCAGCTCGCCGGGCGGCTGGATGGTGTGGACCTGGTCGTGCAGATGGAGCTCCGCGCCGTTCGCGCGCAACGCCGCGGCGAGTGCGTCCTGGCGCTCGTGGGCGTAGGCGGTGACGTCGGAAGCCAAGTGGACCTCGACCGCGTCCACCTCGGCGACGACCCGACAGACCTCTGCGACGACGTCCCCCGAGCGGAGCACGAGGCGACCGCCGAGAGCGCGCAGCGCGGCGTCGAGGTCTGCCAGGGACTCCTCCAGGAACCTTCGCCGGGTCTCGCTGATCCGCGGCAGGATGCCGCCGTCGAGCACGAACAGCGGCACCACCCGGCCGTCGGCGGAGGCCGCCGCCGCGGCGAGGACCGGGTTGTCGTGGACGCGCAGGTCGCGGGTGAACAGCGCGACCGCGGCCCGTGGCTGCGACGGCGAAGACGATCGCGAGGGCGACGACGAAGACGAGGGCGACGACGAGGGCATTGACTGACTCACCGCTCCATTCCAGCAGGTCGGGGCGCCGGCATCGGTCCGGCGCGCGCGTCCGGGTGCTCCCGATGGGTATTCGGTGCCGGGCGCGGTCCGGATTGCCCCTTCTTCCAGATCCGCCAATCCGGACCGGCTCCGGCACCGAATACCTCTTGTTCAGACATCGCTGAGGGAGGTACCGGTGACCGGTTCGGCATCAGATCGGGACAGCCACGGCAGCCACCGTGAGCGGGTCGCGGTGATCGGGTCCGGCGTCGCCGGGCTGACGGCGGCCTACCTGCTCCAGCGCCGCTACGACGTGCTGCTGTTCGAAGCCGACAGCCGCCTCGGCGGCCACGCGCACACCCACGAGGTGGCCGATTCCGGGCGGATACGGTCGGTCGACAGCGGCTTCATCGTCCACAACCGGCGCACGTATCCGCACCTCATCCGGCTGTTCGACGAGCTCGGCGTGGCGACCCAGCCGACGGAGATGTCGATGAGCGTGCGGTGTGAGGGCTGCGGGCTGGAGTACGCCGGCGCCAAGGGCCCGCGCGGGCTGCTGGCCACGCCGGGGCAGGCGCTGCGGCCGTCGTTCGTGCGGATGCTGCTGGAGGTGCGCAGGTTCCACCGCGAGGCCCGGCAGCTGCTGCAGGACACGCCCCGACCTGCGGCGTCGGGGACGACGTTGCGCGAGTTCCTGGCCGCGGGCGGCTACTCGCGGTTCTTCGCCGACCACTTCATCCTGCCGCTGGTCTCGGCGGTGTGGTCCTCCGGGCGCGAGACCGCCGAGAGGTACCCGGCGGCGTACCTGTTCCAGTTCCTGCATCATCACGGCATGCTCGCTGTCACCGGTTCGCCGAGCTGGCGGACGGTCAGCGGCGGGTCGAAGACGTATGTCGACCAAGCGGTGAAGAACCTGCACGCCGTCCACTTGAGCACCCCGGTGCGGTCGCTGAGCCGCACCGGGGGCGGCGTGACGATCCGTGACGACGCCGACGAGGTGCACACGGTGGCGAAGGTCGTCGTCGCCACCCACTCCGACCAGGCGCTGCGGCTGCTCGCCGACGCCAGCGCGACGGAGACGGCCGTACTCGGGGCGATTCCGTACTCGGTCAACGAGACGGTGCTGCACACCGATGCCCGGATGCTGCCTTCGACGCGTGCGGCGTACAGCTCCTGGAATTATCTGCTGCCCTCGTGTGCCCGGGGCGGCGTGGCGGGCGCGACCGGTGCGACCGGTGCGACCGACCGGGCCGTGGTGACGTACGCGATGAACCAGCTGCACCGGCTCGACGCGCCGGTGGAGTACCTGGTCACGATGAACGCCGCCGACCGGATCGATCCGGCGGCGGTGATCGACCGCATGCGGTACGAGCACCCGGTGTACACGCCGGAGTCGGTCGCGGCGCAGGCTCGGCTGGCGGAGCTGACGACCGGGCATACCGCGTTCGCCGGGGCGTATCACGGCTGGGGGTTCCACGAGGACGGCTGCGCTTCGGGGGTGGCGGCGGCCGAGGCTTTCGGGGTGACGTGGTGAGTGCGGCGGCTTTGTACGAGTGCCGGATCCGGCATGTGCGGCGCGGCGCTGTCGCGAACGACTTCACGTACGGCTCGTACTTGTGGCTGGTCGATCTCGACGATTTGCCTCGCTTACCGGGTCCGCTGAGGGCGCTCGCCGGGTTCGTCCCCGGTGATCACTTCACCGGGACCGACATCAGCATCCGCGCGGGTCTTGAGGACTTCCTCGCCGATCGCGGCGTGTTCCTCGACGGTGGCAGGGTGCTGATGCTGACGGCGGCGCGGGTGTTCGGGTACGTGTTCAACCCGCTGACCGTCTACTGGTGCCGCGACGCCGACGACCAGCTGGTCTGCGTCGTCGCGGAAGTGCACAACACGTATGGCGGACGGCACTCCTACCTGCTCTTTCCTGACGAGAGCGGTCGGGCTGACGTCGCCAAGGACTTCTACGTCTCGCCGTTCCTGCCGATCGACGGCGGTGTCTACCGGATGCGGGTTCCGGAGCCCGATGAGCGGCTGAGCATCTCGATCCGGCTGGATCTGCCCGGTGGTGCGCCGCCGTTCGTGGCGAGCGTGCACGGGGTGCGGCGGGTCGCTACCGCTAGGGAGCTGTTGCGGATGGTTGCGCGCCATCCGCTGGCGCCGCTCGCGGTCGCGGGACGGATTCGGCGGCAGGGCGTCGCGCTGTTTTTGCGCGGGCTGCCGGTGGTGCCTCGGCCTCGGCCTCGGCCTGGCGCTAAGTCGGATATGGCGGCTGAGGCGACTATGGCAAAGACCGGAGGACGTTGAGGATGCAGTCCGAATCAGTGGGGTCGTTCGCCGCCGTCTCGGGGGTAGTTCTCCTGGTGCTGGTGATCGTGTTCAGTGCCGTGTTCGTCGCCGGTGTTGCTCGACAGCGTCACCGATACGTCGACGCCGTATGGGGATCTGCCTTCGCGCTGGCTGCCGTCGTGACCGCGGCGATGACCACCGAGCACGGCGACGGTTGGCGTCGCTGGCTGCTGACACTTTGCACGATCGTCTGGGGACTGCGGCTCTCGATCCACATCGCACGACGCGGCTGGGGCGCCCCGGAGGACCCGCGCTATGCTGCGATGCTGGGCAAGGCGCGCGGCAACCCGACGCTGGTCGCGTACACCAAGGTCTACCTGCTGCAGGCAGTCCTGGTGTGGTTCATCTCGCTGCCGGTCCAGGTCGGGCTGGTCGCCACCGGCGGCTCCGCCTGGGGCGTGACGCCGGCCGTGATCGGCCTCCTGCTCTGGCTCCTCGGCATCAGCTTCGAGGCCACCGGCGACTACCAGCTGGCCCGCTTCAAAGCCGACCCCGCCAACCACGGCCGCCTGATGTCCGAAGGCCTCTGGCGCTACACCCGCCACCCGAACTACTTCGGCGACGCCTGCGTATGGTGGGGCTTGTTCCTCATCGGCGCCGCCGCCTGGCCCGTGCCACTGACCATCCTGTCCCCAGCCCTGATGACCTGGCTCCTAACCTCCGGCAGCGGCAAACCCATGGTAGAGGCACACCTCACGAACACCCGCCCCGGCTACGCCGACTACGTGGCGCGCACCAGCGGCTTCATTCCGCGGCCGCCGAAGCGGATTTCGGGCGCTTCTGATTGATGCGCGGGTGGGATGGGTGGGTGAGAGTGGGTGGGGTGTGAGGGGTTGGGTGCGGTTGGTTTGTGGGCTTTTAGAAGCTTTTTACGTCTTCGAGCATGGTTTGATGGCCTCGCAGGGGACGCAGTTCGGTGGCGCGTGGCTGGGTGGCGTTGGCGGCCGGAAGTGGAGGCTGTTCACGACCGCGCGTCGGTCCGAGTCACTGCGCACACGTTGGGGCTGGCGGGTGTCGGTCGCGTCGTGAGACAACCCGACCGGCTGCAGAACCACCACCATCATCACTGTCGCGTCGGCGGGCTCTGCCAATCTTTTCGGAGCACCCACAACCGCCAGCCGCCAACGCAACCCAGACACGCTCCACCGAACTGCGCCCCCTGCGAGGCCATCAACACCCGCGCGAAGCCGTAAAGAAAGCTTCTAAAAACCCACCAACCAACCGCACCAACCCCAACTCAGCCGCGCACCCGCGCCCCGGCCCACAAAGCCAGAAGCACGTACCGCGCGCCGGCGCGGTGGACGGCGCGTCATCCGTCCACCGCGCGCACGCCGCTGAGGCGCCGGCTGGGGGGCGTCAGCTGGTGGGGGGCGTCAGGACCGTGTCGATGATGTAGACGGTGGCGTTGGCGGTTTGGACGTTGCCGCAGATCACGTTGGCGCCGTTGACTTGGAAGGACTGGCCGGAGCCGGTGACGGTGAGGGTGCCGCCTTCGAGGGTGGTGTGCGTGCCGGCGAGCTGGGTGGGGGTGAGCTTTCCGGAGACGACGTGGTAGGTCAGGATCTTGGTGAGCTGCGCCTTGTCGGCCAGGACCGACTTCAGGGTGGCGGCGGGGATCTTGGTGAAGGCGTCGTTGGCGGGGGCGAAGACCGTGATGTTCTGGGCGCTGTTGAGGGTGTCGCCGAGGCCGGCCGCGCCGACCGCCGTCACCAGCGTGGACAGGACCGGGTTGTGGGAGGCGGCGGTGGCGACCGGATCGGTGGCCATGCCGGTGAAGCTGCCCGGGCCGGTGGTGGGGACCGCCGAGCAGGCGCTGCCGAACGCTGCCGTGCTGCCGGCGGCCGTGCTCGTGTCCGAGGAGGTCGTGGCGCTGGTGGAGCCGGCGGCCGGGGTCGTGCTGGACGCCATGCTGGAGGAGGAGGTGCTCGAAGCGGCTGCGGTCTTGCTGGCGCTGCTGCTGCACGCGCTCGCGCTCACCGCGATCGCCGCCGAGCACAGCAGGGCGGCGGCGGTCTTGCTCCGGGTGGAGAACATATTCAGCTCCTTGATTCGATGTTCGGGGTGTGTCTGGGTGCTGCTGACGATCGGTATTCGTGGCTGGGGACGTTCCGGATTGGTCAATGTTTTTCAGGATTTCGACGATCGTCGAGGTCTGATTCCCGGCAGCGTCAGGTCGCGGTGATCACCACCGAATGCCAGCCGGTGGCGCCGTTGGGGAAGGTGTCGGCGCGCGCCTCGGTCTGCACGGCTCCGCCGGCGTCGGTCGCGCGGACCTCGAGCTTGTGCAGACCCGGCTCCAAGGTCAGCTCGCACGTCCACTGCCGCCAGGTATCCGGCGTGTCCGCCTGAGCCAGGCGCGCGAGCCTCCACGGACCGCCGTCGGAGCGGACCTCCACGGCGTCGATCCCACGATGGGTGGCCCAAGCCACCCCGGCAGCGGTGATGGCGCCGGCCGGGACACGTGCGAACGGCTTGGGCACGTCGATGCGCGACGCGGTTTTCACCGGCGCTGTCTGCGAATAGCCGCGCTGGACCCAGTAGGAGTCGTAGCCGGCGAAGGTCGTGAGCTCCAGGTCCACCAGCCACTTGGTCGCCGAGACGTACCCGAAGAAGCCGGGGACCAGCATGCGGCAGGGGAATCCGTGCGCGATGGGCAGCGCCTCGCCGTTCATCGCGACCGCGAGCAGCCCGGTGCGGCCGTCGAGGACGGATTCCACCGGCGTGCCGATGGTCATGCCGTCGATCGAGCGTCCGACCAGTTGGTCCGCACCGCGCCGGATACCGGCCTCCCGCAACAGATCGGCCAGTGACGCGCCGATCCAGCGCGCCGTGCCGACGTAGGGCCCGCCGACCTCGTTGGAGACGCACGACAGCGTCTGGTCGTGCTCGATCAGCGGCCGGGCCAGCAACTCGGCGAAGGACAGCTCGAGAGGGTGGTCGACCATCCCGCGGATCCGCAGCGTCCAGGCGTCCGGGTCCACCTGCGGCAACACCAGCGCGGTGTCGACGCGGTAGAAGCCGGGGTTCGGCGTGATGAAGTCCGACAGTCCCGCGACGTTCGGGTGCACGCCCGCCGGAAGTGCCGGCGCACGCACGGACGGCGCCGGGATCCGCACCCGCGAGCGCTTCACCGCGACGTCATACCGCCGGTCCACCGCGACGCGTCCGACGAGTCCGGTGACGGCGGCCGCTCCGGCACCGCCGACGGCCAGGACCAGGAACCCGCGGCGATTCTGAGCCCAGAGCGGCAGGCGCGAGGAAGGGGAGGGCGAAGGAGAAGGGGAAGGGGAAGGAGAAGACGGCGACTTCGGCTGATACTGATAACTCCGCACCAACACCGCCATCGCCACACCACCGGCCGCCGCCCCGAGCAACGACGGCCACACATCCCCGCCCGCAGAAGTGGGGCGGGACAACGCAGCCCACGCACCCACCGCCCCGAACGCCGCGACCAGACCGATCCCGATACCCAGCCGCCGCAGCGCGACGATCCCGGCAGCGACCGCGATCACGCCGAGCGTGGCGTAGATCCCGGTCAGCAGAACGAGCTTGTCGTCGGTTCCGAAGTTCCGGACCGCGTACTCCTTCAGCGGTGTCGGCGTCAGGTCGATCGCCGCCGAGCCGACCGCGATCGCCGGCGCTGTCCGCGGTCCGAACCACACCGCGGCCGACTCCCCCACCCCGACCGCCAGACCGGCCGTGATCAGTCCGATCGCCGCGCCGGGCAGCGCCCGCGCCTTCCCCCACGACGCCACGCGTGCCGCAGCCGTACCGATCGTCCCGCCCAAGCGCCTCATGCCACCGCTTCGGAACAGCTCGCGCCGCGGATTGGCGCGCGCCGCGGCGCGTCACTCGATCGGATGGCGGCGAGCCGGTCTCGGGGAAACTGCGAAAATGCGACCCGTCTGGACCAATCCGGTGCGGCCTGGGCACCGAATAGCTGTCGTGAGGCGAGAATTGGGACGGACAGCGCACCGCCGCGCCCCCACCGACTTCGAGGACTGGAGACCACAGCCCATGCTCGGACGTGCCGGCTCCAGGTCCGCTGCCGAGGAGCAGGCGACGTTGGAGACGCAGCTGCACCGGGTGGCACTCGGCGACCGCGAAGCCTTCGACGAGGTCTACCGGCAGCTGGCCGGCCCGGTCCTGGGTGTCGCGCGCCGCGTGCTGCGCGACCCCGCGCAGGCCGAGGAGGTGGCGCAGGAGGTGCTGGTCGAGATCTGGCGCACCGCCAGCCGTTTCGACCCGAACCGCGGCTCGGCCCGCGCCTGGGCGCTGACAATGGCGCACGCGCGCGCCGTGGACCGCGTCCGGTCCGCCGACGCCGCGGCCCGCCGCGAGGCGCGCGCCGCCGAGCTGATGGTCGAGCCGCCGTTCGACGAGGTGGTCGAGGCGGTGGAGGCGCACCTGGACCGCGAGCGCGTACGGCGCTGCATGGAGGGCCTCACAGAATTACAACGTGAGTCCGTGACGTTGGCATACTACGGCGGCTACACCTATTCGCAGGTGGCGCACCTGTTGAACAGCCCGCTGGGAACTGTGAAGACCCGTCTGCGCGACGGCCTGGCCCGGCTCCGCGACTGCCTGGGGGTGGGAGGATGAACACGATGGATCCTGAGGTCCACTCCCTGACCGGTGCCTACGTGTGCCATGCGCTGGAGCCCGCCGAACGCGAGGCGTTCGAGCGTCATCTGGCCGAGTGCCCGACCTGTGTGCAGGAAGTCGCCGAGCTGCAGGAGACCGCGGCGCTGCTGGCCTCCGCCGCCGCCGAGACCCCGCCGGCACGCCTGAAGGCGGCGGTCGACGCGCGGATCGCGGTCACCCGGCAGATCCCGCCGATCATCGACCACACCCCGGCGCGGCAAGCCGCACCCCGGCCGCGGCGGCGCTGGTTCACAGGGCTCGGCTATGGTCTGGCCGCCGGGATGGCGGTGGTCGTCGCGGTGCTGGGCGTCCGGCTGAACGACCAGCAGAATCAGATCGATCAGGCGCGCGAGCGCAGCACGACGATCTCCGCGCTGCTCGCGGCGCCCGACGCGCACAGCGACAGCGTGACCGTGAGTACCGGCGGCAGCGGCAGGGTTCTGGTTTCCCGGTCGCGCGACGAGGCCGCGATCACGGTCAGCGGGCTCAGCCAGCTCTCGCCGGGCAAGGTGTATCAGCTGTGGATGATGGGTCCTTCGGGAGCCCGCTCCGGCGGGTTGGTGCCGATCGGTTCCGAGGCCTTCGACTCGGTGCTGGCTCATGGGCTCGGCGACGCGCAGACCATCGGGCTGACGGTCGAGCCGACCGGTGGTTCGGCGCAGCCGACGACCACGCCGGTGATGCTGCTGCCGATGCCCGCGTAGGAGCTGATGTCCGCGTAAGAGCGGTGGCGCGCGTGCTGAGCGGCGGGGCGCGTGCCGAGCGAGCCGGCTCCCGGTCTCAACCGACCCCGGGCTCGCTCAGCGGTCGCCGTCGGTCGCGTGCGCGGCGTCGTACGCCTGCTGCGCCGCGGTGAGCCGGGGCATGTTGACCTCGGCCCAGTCGCCGATCACCGCGATCGGCTCGGCCAGGGAGTGCCCCAGCTCGGTGAGCGTGTACTCCACGCGCGGCGGGACCTCGGCGAAGACCTGGCGGGTGACCAGGCCGTCGCGCTCCATGCGCCGCAGCGACTGGGTCAGCACCTTCGGGGCGACGCGGCCCAGGCGGGTGCGCAGTTCGGTGAAGCGCATCGGGCCGTCGGACAGGAGCAGGACGACCAGGACGGTCCACTTGTCGCCGATCCGGTCCAGCAGCAGGCGGGTCGGGCAGTCGGCGTCGAACAGGTCCCCGCGCTCGCCGGACTCTTGCCCGGCGCGGTACCGGTCGACCAGCCGGGGAGGTGCGATAGTAACCATGAGGTACTTATAGCACGTTGAAGTAATCAGTAACCAATGGTTACTGTCTCCTCGAGAACGAACCACAACGAGGGAGACACAGCCATGAAGATCGCGGTCTACGGTGCGACCGGCATGATCGGCAGCCGGGTGGTCGCCGAGGCGACGTCCCGCGGCCACGAGGTCACCGGCGTCACCCGCTCCGGCGGCGACCTGCCCGAGGGCGTGCGCGCGGTGCGGGGCGACGCCGGCGACGCCGACCTGGCCCGGCGCGTGGCCGGCGCGGCCGACGTCGTGGTCTCGGCCATCGGCCCGAGCCGCACCGGCGGCGACCGGCGCGAGTTCCTGGCGCAGCTGCGCACCCTGGCCGAGACCGTCGGCGAGGCGCGCCTGATCGTCGTCGGCGGCGCCGGCTCGCTGCTGGTGAACGGCGCCCGCCTGGTCGACGACCCGGAATTCCCCGACCTGTACAAGCCCGAGGCCCTGATCGGCGCCGAGGCGCTGGACTACATCCGCGGGCTCGGCGACAGCGCCGACTGGACCTTCTTCAGCCCGGCGCCGGTGATCCAGCCCGGCGAGCGCACCGGCTCCTACAAGACCGAGTCTGACTCTCCCGCCGGCGAGACGATCTCCGCCGAGGACTACGCGGTCGCGATGCTGGACGAGATCGAGAAGCCGGCGTACCGGCGGCAGCGGTTCACCGCGGCGAACTGAGGACACGGTGGTCCCAGCCGGCGGCGCTACCCGGATGTCACCGAAGGCGAGAAAGCGTTCGGTGCCACCAGCACGGGCTTGCCGGAACCGTCCGCCGGCGTGGACCACACGTCGTATCCGGAGCTCCCGGATTGCGGCACCGCGTACATCACCGTGTGGTCGTCCAGCCACGCCGCCTGGTCATCGACACTGCGCTGCTCGGCCAGCGGCGTCTCGGTCATGGTCGCCAGGTTCAGCACTTCCAAGTGCCACATCTTCCAGGCGTCGCTGGACACCCGCTTCTTGAACACGACGCGCGTGCCGTCCGGGGACAGCGACGGGCATTCGACGTTGTCGGTCAGCGTGGTCAGGGTGTGTGCCGCGACGTCGCCGCGCACCAGCCAGGTGCGGCCGGCTGTGCCGAGGGTCGCGTAGAAGGTGTTGTCGTCGGCGAAGGTCACGCCCCACACGTTCTCGTCGACCGCGTGATACGGCTTGCCCTGCAACGTGACCGCGAAGCTCTCCAGCGAAGCGGTCAGCGCCCCGGTCTTCAGGTCCAGGATCGAGGTGCGCGTGGAGAACGCGGGTCCGACGTACGCGTCGCCGGCGACGAAGGTCGTCCACGCGGCCATGCGGCCGTCGGCGGACAGCCGCGCGCGGTTCGGGATGCCCGCCGCCTGGACCTTCTTGATCAGCTTGAGGGATGTGTCGTAGACCTCGACCGAGGCGACGCGCACCAGATTCTCGTCGGCGCGCAGGCACAACAGGATTCCGGACGCTGTGTAGGAACGGTCGCACTGGATGTTGGACAGCGTCGGGACGCCGACCACGCCGCTGGAGTCCGCAGACAGCTTGCGTTCGGCGAGAGTGCCGAAGTCGGGACCGGCGACCGTCGTCTTGTACAGCAAGTACCCCGAACCGGTGTCCAGGCTGTCGGACTGGTCCAGGACCACCGCGCCCTTGACGCCCGCGCGCGCCGTCGGCCGGCCCTGATACGCCACGACCGCCGCGCCGACGGCGATCGCGAGCAGGACCGCGACAGCGCCGAGGAAGATCTTCGTGCGATGCGGGGACTCGGATATCGACATCGGCGGATTCCCCTCCCCGTCGGTCACTCAGAGCACTGATCAGCCGGACCGTCGGCAGACGATATCGCGCGGGGTGTCCGATCGCGTATGGAAACTGGCGGGAAGCCGGAATAACCCTGTACGGACGGCGCTCAGCGTGAGGCGGATCCCTACTCGACGATCCGCGCCAGCGCCTCGGCGACCATGACCGGCTTCTCGATCCCCTCAGCCTCGATGACCTGCACAGTCCGCACCTGGATCCCGCCGGGAACCCGGTCCGCGCCCTGCAGCGTCAGCCGCATGCGCACGCGCGTGCCCGACGGCAGCGGCGCGGGGAAGCGGATCTTGTCGTAGCCGTAGTTCAGACCATGCGCGAAGCCCGCGAAGGACAGCAGCCGGTAGGAGAACGCCGGTCCCAGCGCGAGTGTGAACAGCCCGTGCGCGATGGTGGTCCCCAGCGGACTGGCGGCGGCGCGCTCCGGGTCGATGTGGATCCACTGGTTGTCACCGGTCACGGCGGCGAAGGCGTCGATGCGCTCCTGGGAGACCGTGTCCCACTCGGTCGGCCCAATCTCCTTGCCGATCAGCTCCTGCAGGTCCTCGAACGAGCCCGGGCGCACCGGCAACTCGGCTGTGTCTGTCATGAGGCGAGAGTACTTGAGACTGACGTCAAGTTCATCTGACGCGGCTAGATGGCTGTGGCTCTTACGAATCCAGCAACCTCAGCTGCAGCATCAAGGCGAACCGCGACTCGCTGTCGCTGAGATCGACATCGCCGATCTCAGCGATGCGGTGCAGCCGATACCGGAAGGTGTTCGGGTGGATGTGAACGGCCTCAGCCGCCGCGTTGACGTCGCCGAAGGCGTCCAGCCACGCGGTCAGCGTCGCCACCAGGCTGCTGTTGTGCTCGCGATCGTATGCCGCGAGCCCGGCGACCGGACCTGACGGACGGTGGCCGTCGGCGGCTGCCACGTCGATCAGCAGCGCCTCGGCGTAGACCTCCGAAAGGCTTGCCAGCGTGCGCCGCGATCGCCGACGCCGCAGCACGCGCAGCACGCGGTCGGCGTCCTGACGCGACCTCGGCACAGCGTGCAGATCGCGAGCGATACGCCCGATTCCGACGAGATCGCCCGCGCCGGTGCGCTCCAGATATTCCTTCAACACGGTACTGACCCGCTGTTCGGCTGCCTGCTCGTCGGCGGTGTCGACCGGCAGGACCGCGTAGACGACCCCGCCGAGCAGCGCCGCGACCGAGCCGTGCTGCACCGCCGAGAGATGGACGGCGAGGGTGTCCAGCGCTTGCTGCCGCGCCGTCTCGAACCGGGCGAGCTCGCGCGCGCCCTCGGCGTGGGAACCCTCCGGCGCAGCGGCAGCCGCGACCGCCGCGACCACGCAGGCGCGCCCCGCCAACCCGAGCCGTGCCGCGGCATCCGGCGCACCCGGACCGCCTTCCAGCACGATGGCGACGAGTTCGGCCCGCAACCGCCGCTCGACGTCGGCGCCGGCACGCACCCGCAGCAGATGCAGCGCGACCAGCTTCGCCGCCTCGACGAACGCCTGCTCACGCGCCGGCGCCAGCGGTTCGGCGACGGCGGCCCAGATCGAGCCCAGGATCTCATCCCCCGCGCGCACCGCGATCGCCTGCCGCGCCTTGGTCACCGTCGGCAACCCGAACGCCTCAGCCCGGATCACCACCGGCCGCTCGTGCCGGTACAACTCCCGAAAGTAACCACCCTGCTCCAGCAACCGCGCGTAGTCGGCGGGAACCTGACGCCCCAGAATCGTCTCCACCCGCGACTGGTCCGCCTCATCCTGCCGATCAGAGAACGCCAGCACCCGCGAACTCCGGTCCTCGATCGTGATCGGCGCATCCAGCAACGCACTGATCGCATTGGCCAACGCGAACAGATCCCCGGCCGGAACACCGCCGATCGTCTCCGCCTCGGTGGCTACGACCTCGCCCTCAGCCAGCAGAGTGCGCAGCAGCGAGGTCAGCTGGGTCCAGGACGCACCACGGACCAGACCCAACAGCACAGTGCCGGTCTCAGAGACGGTCCTGCGCACCTGCTCATCGACCTCAGCCGGGGCACGCACGATCAACCCGACGCCGCCATCAGCCGCGATCCGCTTCAGCAGCTCGCAAATCTGCTCCGTCCCGCGCACGCCGACGCCGAGCACCAACGCACCCGGCGGCAGCGCGGGCTCATCGAGCGGATCATGGATGACGACACCCCCGACCTCCGGTGCACACCCCGGATCACCGGCGGCGAGGTCGAGCAATGTGGTGCCGAGGTAGTCCAAGACCCGCCCGAGCGCGGCGCGGGAGGTGGCATCGGCAGGTGTACGCACGAAGCTCACCCTAGGTCGGCGCGCGCCGAAGGGGAATGATCAAGGGCGGGATCGATGTCGTCTCGATGTCGCCCCGAACTGGGTGCTGCTGCTCTTGCTGCCGCTCTCGCTGCCCGGCGCTCGTCGCGATCAACCATCGGGGACCGGGTCTGTTTTTGGGCAGGGGATATCGCTGTGTGGCCGCGGCTGGTCTTCCTCCGTGGTGAGGTGGGTTGCGGTCTGGGGTGAAATGGAGCCTCAGTCGGCGTCGCTCAGGCGCGTGTGAACGCGCCCGCCGAGCAGCAGGTGCGTGGCTCGACCCCGCTCATCGGCTTCGGCGATGACGTATTCCATGTACATGCCGCGCTCGGGCTCGGCGTCCAGCAGCGAGACCGGGGTGTAGCCGACCAGCGGCTTGTGCTCGGGATCGGGTCCGGAGAGCGCCACGAGCGCGCCTTGCGGCGTGAGCGTGGCGTGCAGGCTGCCGTCGTCGTGCTGGGTGATGTCCACGCGCTGGCCGGCGTTCGCGTAGCTGCCCAGGAACGACTTGGCGTCGACGGGGACGGCCGAGTGCGGCGGCGTGTCAGGGCTCTGCGGCTCAATCCCGGTGAGGGTGCCGAACACATGGCGTTCCACGGCCTGGAACACCGGCAGCGCGTCGCCGCCGTTGGTGAGCACTGCGAACGCGACGCCCTCGTCGGGGACGAAACGCATCTGGGACGACTGCCCGATGGTGCCGCCGTTGTGGCCGACCACCCGGCCGCCGGGCCGGTCGATCAGCCCGAAGCCCAGACCCCAGCCGGTGCCCAGCAGGTTGCCGCTGCCGGGCAGCGCCACCTGCTGCTCCCGCATCGCGGCGACCGACTCCTCACTCAGGATCCGCGTGCCGTCCTGGGCCAGACCGCCGTTCATGTGCATGCGGGCGAACGTCAGCAGGTCCCGGGCGCGCGCACAGGTCGAAGCACCGGCCGGCGCCGCCGAGCGCGGAAGCTGCCAGATCGGCGCGACTTTCTTCCCGTCGTCGAGGTGGCCCACGGCCGTGCGGAACAGCAGCGCCTCCTCGGCCAGCGCCGCGACATGCGTCAGGCCGAGCGGGGCGATGAGGTGTTCGCGCAGCACCGCCTCCCACGACGGCAGTTCCCTGATGCGCTGCACCATCAGTCCGAGCACGGAGTATCCGGCGTTGCAGTAGGAGTACATCCGGCCCGGCTCGTACATCTGCTCGTGATCCTTGAGCCCTTCGACATAGCGGAGCACGGCGTCGTCGCCCCGGCCGAAGTCGGTGAAAACGTCCCCGGGCAGACCGCTGGTGTGGCTCAGCAACTGGCGCACCGTCACCGTCTCGGCAGCCTCCCGGTCGGAGACCGCCAGCTCGGGCACGTAGGTGCGGACCGGCTCGTCCAGGTCCACCAGACCGGCGTCGACGAGCTGCATGGTCAGTGTCGCGGTGAGGGTCTTGGTGATCGAGCCGATCTGGAACAGCGAGTCCGGCGTCGCCGTGACGCCGGTGTTCAGGTTCAGCACGCCGGTGGCGAGTTCGATCACCTGATCGCCGGCGCTGACCGCGACCGCCGCGCCGGGGACGTGGTTCTCCCGGGTGGCGGTGTCGAGCAGGGCTATCAGGTCGGGAAGGAGGCCGTTGAGATCGGTCATGGGTCAGTTCCCCTCAGTGGATGTCGCGGCAGTCGTGAAAGTCTTAGAAGCCGAACCAGTGCTTGGCGGTGGTGAACTCCTCGAGCAGCGCAGGATCCGGCGTGACCCCGAGGCCGGGACCCTGCGGCACGTCCAGTCCGCCGTCGCGCAGGACGAAGGGTTCGGTGATGTCGCGGGTGAAGTAGCGCTCCGAGGCGCTGATGTCGCCGGGGAGCGTGAAGTTCGGCAGCGCCGCCAGGGCGACGTTCGCGGCACGGCCGATGCCGGTCTCCAACATGCCGCCGCACCAGACCGGCACGCCGTGCGCGGCGCACACGTCGTGCACCCGGCGGGCTTCCAGGTAGCCGCCGACGCGCGCCGGCTTGATGTTCACGATCCGGCACGCGTCCAGCGCGATCGCGTCCGCCGCCGAGCGCGCCGAGACGATGGACTCGTCCAGACAGATCGGGGTCTTCACCAGCCGGGACAGCGCCGCGTGCCCGCGCAGGTCGTCCTCCGGCAGCGGCTGTTCGATGAGCAGCAGGTCGAAGGGGTCCAGGGCGGCCAGGCGCTGGGCGTCCCCGAGGGTGTAGGCGGTGTTGGCGTCGACCTGGAGCAGCAGCTCATCGCCGAAGCGCTCGCGGACCGCGCGGACCGGCTCGACGTCCCATCCGGGCTTGATCTTCAGCTTGACGCGCCGATAGCCCTGGTCCAGGTAGCCGCCGACAGTATCGATGAGTTCTGCGACGCTCGGCATGATGCCGACCGAGACGCCGACCGGTACCGAGGTGCGCACGGCGCCGAGGTGGTCGCCGAAGGAGGTACCGACAGCGCGCAATTCGGCGTCCAGGACTGCGGATTCCACCGCAGCCTTGGCGATCGGGTGGCCTTTGAACGGCGCCAGGATCTGCGCGACGAGGGCGGCGGTGACGCGCGGCGCGGCGGCGAGCTTGGGCAGGAAGTAGCGGGTGATGACGTCGTGGGCGCCCTGGGTGTACTCCGAGGAGTAGAGCGGATCGTTCATCGCCACGCATTCGCCCCAGCCGTCCGCCTCCTCGGTGGCGACGCGGACCAGCAGGATGTCGCGTTCGGTCGCGACGCCGAAGGACGTCTCGAACGGGCTGCGCAGCGGCATGGTCAGGCGGCGCAGTTCGACGCCGGAGATCTTCACCGGTCTTCCTTTCCTTCGTTACGGTGCGAGTCGTTGCGGTGCGAGTCGTTGCGGTCCGAGTCGTTGCGGTCCGGTTCGCGGCGGTCGAGCACATACCAGCCCGAGCGGGTGAAGCCCGTGATGCGGTAGCCGTCGGCGATCGCCCCGGTCAGGGCGTCGCGGACGGCGAACCGCCAGCGCCGCGCCTGCTCGGGCGCCTCCTCGCGCAGGGTTTGGATCGCGGCGGGCGTCGCGCACAGCACCGGCCCGGGGGTGTCCAGAGGCGAGGTGACAGCGGCTTGCGCGGTATCGGAAAGCAGGACTCTGTCTCCGCTGATCAGCGGTTCCACGTCTAGCTCCTCGACCCGATCCCCATTCGCCGCCGCGACGACACGCGGCGCCTGGAGATCCCAGCTCATCAGCAGCCTGTCACTGCCCTGCCCGATGTTGACGCCGTCGGGCATGTTGTCGCCGTAGAAGTCGACGAGGTAGCCGGAGACCTGCGCGCCGAGCTTCACCAGGTTGAAGTAGGCGTTGCCGCGCACCAGCGGGTCGAACGTCCAGGTGATGCGGTCGATGCCGCGGCTCAGGGCCCAGGCACGCTGGTGGAGCTTGAGCGCGAACCCGGCGTGGCGCCCCTTCGCCTCCGGCAGCACGCCGGCGATGTGCGAATGCAGGTGGACGCCGCGTGCTTCGCCGTCCATCGCGAGGAAGCCGACTGCCGCGCCGATCAGCCGACCGCTGCCCGCGTCGTCGAAGTCGTCGAACACCCCGGCGACGTAGCAGCCCTCGTAGCCCATCACGCGCATCAAGCCGCTGGGCATCAGCGATTGGCCGGGCCCGACCGACCAGATCCGGGTGATCAGGGCTGCTGCGGCGTCGTGGTCCCGCGGTTCTGTCAGCTCTCTGATGGTGACTGACGCGGTGCCCGCCGAGAGCATCGGATTCAGCGCTGTGCTCACGAACGGGCTCCCAGCAGGTCGGCCACGAGTTCGGCCAGCAGCGCCGCGCGTTCGGGCATCGTCTCGGCCAGGACGTGCTCGTCCTCGGCGTGCGCGCCGCCGCCGACCGCGCCGAGACCGTCGAGGGTGGGCGTGCCGACGGCTGCCGTCCAGTTGCCGTCGGAACCGCCGCCGACGGCTATGCCGCGCAACGGATCCATGCCGAGCCGGGCTGCCGCCTGCTGGGCACGAGCGAACAGGTCGCTGGAGGCTTCCGGCGGCAGAGGCGGGCTCTCGTGTCCGCGCTCCACGCGCAGCGAAGTGCCTTCCAGGCGCGGTCGGAGCGCTTCCAGACCGGCGGCGACGCGCTGCTGCTCCTCGGCGCTGAACGCCCGCACGTCGACGGCGACCCGCGCTGCGCGCGGCACGGTGTTCGCCGAGTCTCCGGCACTGGTCAGCGACGGCGTGACGGTCGTGCCCAGCGCCGGGTCCGCGAGCTGGACGATCGCCAGGATCTGATGCGCCAGCTCGACGGCGGCGTTGGCTCCGCGTTCGGGTTCGAGCCCGGCGTGGGCGGCGCGGCCCTGGACGTGCAGGCGGTGGCAGCCGGCGCCTTTGCGCGCGGTCTTCAGCGCTCCGTCGGCGCTCGCTTCCAGGACGAGCACCGCTTGGTTGCGGCGTGCCTCGTCCTGGATGAGGGCGCGGGCTGCCGGGGAGCCGACTTCTTCGTCGGTGGTGACCAGGATGGTGACGCCGTCCAACGTGTCCACCGCATCGGGGCTGGATGCTTGCAGAGCGGCGAGCGCGTGCAGCATCTGCACGAGTCCGACTTTCATGTCGAAGCAGCCGGGTCCGGTGATCTTGCCGTCGGCGAGCGCGAAGGGCAGGCGGTCGAGCGTGCCGTGCGGCCAGACGGTGTCCAGGTGGCCGAGCAGCAGGACGCGGTCGCCTTGTCCGAAGCGCCAGCGCAGCTGCGCCGCTCCCCCGTGCTCCAACCACTCGGGCTCCGAGCCCAGAAGGCGCGCTCCCATCTCGGCGAAGAGCTCCGCGCAGCGCTTGGTCGCCGCGCGGTCGGCGGTCGGGGATTCGCAGCACACGAGCGTTTCCAGATCGGCGATCATGGATGGCAGTGTCATGACATTCACGCGGCGGCTCCCCGACGCTCCGCGGGCACGCCGAGCTCGGCGCGGAACAGTCGCAGGACATTGCCACCGAGCGTCGCGGCGATCACTGCCTCGTCCACGCCTCGGGCCAGCAGTTCGGCGGTGAGCAGCGGCAATCCCGCAGGTCCGGGCAGTCCCGGCAGCGTGTCGAACGGATCGCAGCCGGCCATCAGGCCGATCTCCACGCCGCCAGGCGTCACGTCGCGCAGCACCTCGACGACGAAGTCCGGCCCGATGCCGACATGGTCGGTACCGGCGACCTTGCCGATGTGCTCGATGTGGTCGACGAGGCGGGACACGGAGGGCTCGTGGGCATCGACGAAGCCGGGAAAGAAGTTCACGCAGACCACGCCGCCACCGGCCGCGATGGCCGCCAGGCGCGCGTCGGTGAGGTTGCGGTGGTGGTCGCACAGCGCGCGAGCGGAGGAATGCGTGGCGAGCAGCGGCCGGGTCGCCAACTCCAGGACATGGTCCACGCCCGCCGCACCGAGGTGGGAGACGTCGAACACCATGCCCATGCGTTCCATCTCCGCGAACGCCTCGACGCCGGCAGCGGTGAGCCGGCTCCCGGCCGCGTCCTCCGCCGAGCCGTCAGCGAGCGGCGTGCGCCCGAAGTGCGCTAGGGAGGCGATGCGGACACCGAGGCGGTACAAGGTGGTGAGCAGTTCGATGTCGGCGTCGATGCCAGGTGCGCTTTCCAGCGCGAGGACCAGCGCGATCCGCCCGGCGTCCAGGGCGCGATCGATGTCGGCGCCATCCAGGCACAGGCTGACCTCATCGGCGTTGCCCTCGGCAATCCGGTGCGCCGCCTCGATCATCCGCAACGTCTGGCGCAGAGCACCTTCAGGACGGAAGGAGTCATCGATGAACACCGGCAGCACCTGAACGTCCACGCCGCCGGCCCGCAACTGCGGCAACCATTGCGCGCGGAAGTAATCGGACCACTGCGCCACCGGCCGCAGCACGACCGAGCAGAGCAGGTCATTGTGGGTATCGGCAACCACCACGCGCCGGTGCAGCTCCAGCGTCGAGGCGTCGAGGCCTTCAGTTGTTCCCATGATGGCCACAGTGCCCGCGCCGAGCCGTCGGCGTCCTTGTGCGCCCGGACGAATTCCGGGACTCTGAGTCGTGGAATCGGACGAAGATCGCCTGTGCGCTATGTGGTCACGAACCGCCGCGATCGAGCGGCAGCGTCACGCCCCCGCCGGCAGGATCGCGTCGCAGCAGATTTCCACCGTTTCGTACACGACGCCGTTCTGGCCGTTCGGGCCGGTCGTCTCGGTGGCGATAGTGGCCTTCGCGCACCAGGCATTGGGGAGTTGCCAGGTGGCGGCTGGGGGTTTGCCCGCGGCGTAGTCGGGGGCGGTGTACATCTCCAGGGCTACGTCTTTTATGGCTTCGGCGAGGCCGAGGGAGGCGGCTCGGTGCCATTGCCACGGGCTGGTGTCGGCGTCCAGGCGGCGCTTGAGGGTCACGGTGGGGGGCAGTGCGGTGCCCAGGGGTGCTCTGGTGTGCGTGACGCCGGAGGTGGTGCCGGTGGGCGGGGGCGTTGTCGCGGGCTGCGCCGGTTGGATTTCGCTGGTCATCTGGACGAGTTGCTGGAACACGGTCTTCGATGTGCCTGCCGGGCCGAGTCCGGGTCCTGCTAAGACGAACACGGATACCGCCAGGGGCGGCAAGGGCGCCGGAGCGCCTCCGGGCTGCGTCGTCATGATCGTCGTCCCCCCTTTCGGGCCCGCTCGTCGGGCACGGGAGTCAGCGTACTGCCAGGCGTCGGCCTTGACGCCGCGCCCGAAGACGACGCCACGGCCGTCCACGTCCAGCTCTGCCAGGATCGCCCACAGCAGCGTGGTGCCGGTACCTCGGCGCCGCGCTGCAAAAACGGCTCCAGCACCCGCCACTGCGCATCACCCAAGTTCCCACGCGCCACACCGAGATCATCCCGGTGGGGCGCGATCAGAGCGACAGGGTTCTAAAACGCGCCCCTGCCGGCACCGCCTGCAACACCGCCTTCGTCACGACCCGCTCGGCCACTTGACCTGCGTCGACTTGTAGTAATCCACCCCCATCGCGTGCCACCGGGGTCCCTGCGCGCCGAGCCGGGCGTCGAACGACGTCTGGTTGTGGGTCGATTCGGGCGACCATCCGAGCTCCATCAGCGCGGGAAGGCGCGGGAAGGCCATGTAGTCGATGTTCGCCGACGTGACGAGCGTCTCGGACCACAGCGGCGCCTCGACGCCGGCGATCGCCGAGGCGCTGACGCCTGACAGGTAGTTCCCCGGGTCCCAGCCGTAGGCCGCGTTGACGTCGACGTAGCCGGCCCAGTTCTGGCCCAGCGTCGTCTTCTTGGTGTACTTCATGTCCAGGTAGGCGTGGTTCGCCGGGGACATGACGATCTTCGTGCCCTTAGCCGCCGCGGCAGCCAGCGCGGAGTTCGACTTCGTCGTGTCCCAGAACTGCGCGAGCGTGGACGGCGCCAGGGTGGCCGCGGCGATGTTGTGCCAGCCCATGACCGCCTTGCCGTGGTTGCCCACGATCTGCTGCGCCTTGGTGATGAAGGACGTGTAGTCGCTCTGCGACGTGGAGCTGGCCTCGTCGCCGCCGATGTGGATGTAAGGGCCCGGAGTCAGTGCCGCGAGCTCGCCGACGACCTGGTCCAGGAACGTGTACGTCAGCGGCAGCGAGACGCACAGCGAGCTGAAGCCGACGTCGGTCCCGGTGTACAGAGGCGGCGCGACCCCGTTGCAGTTCAAGGCCGCGTACGAGGCGAGCGCGGCGTTCGTGTGACCCGGCGTGTCGATCTCGGGGACCAGCGTCATGTAGTGCGACGCGGCGTAGTTCACGATCGTGGTGTAGTCCGCCTGCGTGTAGTAGCCGCCGGCGCCGCCTCCGACCTCGGTGGAGCCGCCGGTGGTCGCCAGGTTCGGCCAGGAGTTGATCGCGATGCGCCATCCCTGGTCGTCCGACAGGTGCAGATGCAGGTAGTTCACCTTGTACAGCGACAGTTCGTCGATGTAGTGCTCGACCTGCGCGACGGTGAAGAAGTGCCGCGCCACGTCCAGCATCGCCCCGCGATACCCGAAGCGCGGATAGTCCAGGATCGTGCCGCCGGTCGCCTTCCACGCCACCGAAGTCACCTTCGCCGGGCTCATCACCTGAGCCGGCAGCAGTTGCAGCAACGTCTGCACGCCGTGGAACAACCCCGCCGCCGAGTTTGCCTGGAGCAGCACCGAGCTCGCCTTGATCGTGAGCTGATACCCCTCGGCGCCGACCGTGGCCGGCGCACCGGACAGGGACAGCGCGATCGTGCCGGGCGCCGCGGCGCCGACGGTAAGCGGCAGTGCGTACCCGGTCGAGGCCCGCAGGATCCCGGCCAGGTAGCCGCCGACGTTCGCGTCGTCGGCCGTCAGCGTCGCCGCCGAGGCGAGCGTGAAGGTCGAGCCGTTCGCGGTCTCCGACACCGGCACCGGGACCACGACGTTCGGGAACGAGGCGGCGGCAGCGGCCGAGGACGAAGCCCCGGCCGCGCCGGCCGCACCGGTCACGGTCATGCCGAGCGCGACCCCGGCCGCCAGCAGCGCCAGCCGCGCGCGCCGGAACATCAGAACTCTCATCAGGTCACCACATCGCCATCGCTATAGTAAAGGTGGTTAACTCCCGTGAAAGTACTGCGGGACCGGTACCGGGTCAACGTGTCCCAGACGGTCACATCTGAGTCGGCAGCAGCTCAGACAGCCACATCCCAGACGCCCACAGCTCAGACCATCGCACCTCAGACCGTCAGCGACACCTCCGGCTGGTACATCTCGAACCACAGCGCCAGATCCAGCGTGCGTTCCAACCCCCGGCGACCCGCCTGCATGATCGCCGGTCCGGAGTCGTCGACCATCCGGCGCACCGCGACCGGGTCGACGAGGTCGAACACCCGGTGCGAGGGCTGCGCCAGCAGATCGGCGACCCGGGCGCGCAGGGCGATGGCGTACCGGGGGTCCTGGGTGGACGGATAAGGGCTCTTCACCCGGTCGTAGACCGAGCGCGGCAGGACGTCGGCCGCCGCCTCGCGCAGCAACGACTTCTCGCGGCCGTCGAAGGACTTGATCGCCCACGGCGCGTTGTACACGTACTCCACGAGCCGGTGGTCGCAGAACGGGACGCGCACCTCCAGCCCGACCGCCATGCTCAGCCGGTCCTTGCGGTCCAGCAGGAAGCGCACGAAGCGCGTCAGGTACAGGTGGCAGACCCGCCGCATCCCGAACTCGAAGTCGCTCTCCCCCGGCAGGCGCTCGATCGTCGCCACCGCCGTCTGGTAGCAGTCCGCGACGTAGGTGGGCAGATCCATCGCCTGCTGAAGTTCTGGACGCAGCAGCGACAGGTCGTCGCCGAAGTTCTCGACGAACTTCACCAGCCAGGGGAACGTGCCGCCGCGCCGGGCGTCCTCGTTGAAGAAGTCCTGGTAGCCGCCGAACACCTCGTCGGCGGACTCCCCGGACAGCGCGACCGTGGAGTGGTCGCGGATCTCCTTGAACAACAGATACAAGGAGGTGTCCATGTCCCCGAGGCCGGCGGGCATGTCGCGGGCCCGGATCACGGTGCGCCGCGCGTCCAGGTCCGTGAGCGCCTCGGCGTCCAGCACGATGTCCTGGTGGACGGTCCCGGAGTGCTCGGCGACCGCGTGCACGAAGGGGGTGTCGGGGTCGGCGCGGATCGGGTCGGGCACGAAGTTCTTCGCCTGCCCGACGAAGTCCACAGCGAAGCTGCGGATCTTCTGCCCTGTCTCAGCAAGCTGCTGGGCGGAAAGCGCAGTGAGAGTAGAGGAGTCCAAGCCGCCGGAGAGCAGGACGCAGCGCGGGACGTCGGCGACCAGTTGGCGCCGCACGATGTCGTCCAGCAGCTCCCTGACATGCGCGACGCTGGCGTCGCGGTCGTCGGTGTGCTCGCGGGTCTCCAGCGTCCAGTACACGTCGGTGCGCACGCCTTCGGGGCTGATAGTGACCACAGTGCCCGGCTCGACCTCGCGCATCCCGTCCCAGAACGCGTGCCCTGGAGTCTTGACCATCACGAACAGCTCGCGCAGTCCGTCCAGCCCGACCGCGCGCCGCGCCAACGGATTGGCCAGGATCGCCTTGGGCTCGGAGCCGAACAACACTCCGTCGGGCGTCGGCGAGTAATACAGAGGCTTGATTCCCATGCGGTCGCGGACGAGGCGCAGCTTGCGGTCCCGACCGTCCCAGATCGCGAAGGCGTACATCCCGTTCAGCCGTTCGGCGACCGCCGCGCCCCACTCGATGTAGCCGCGCAGCACGACCTCGGTGTCGGACTCTGTGCTGAAGCGGTGCCCGCGCGAGGCCAGCTCGGCGCGCAGCTCGGTGTAGTTGTACGTCTCGCCGGAGTAGACGATCACTATGCTCTGCTTCCCGGCAATGTCCCCGCCCGCCTCGGCGGTCATCGGCTGCCGGCCGCCGGGCAGGTCGATGATGGCCAGTCGGCGGTGCCCGAGCCCGGCGGGACCGTCGATCCAGGTACCGCGGTCGTCCGGGCCGCGGCAGTCCATGGTGGCCGTCATCCGGTCCAGGATGTCCGCCTCGGCACGCAGGTCCCGCTCGTAGGAGATCCAGCCGGTTATCCCACACATGATCAGTTCCTTTCCACCTGGTGACACAGGGCCCTTACCCGGGTGGTGGTTGCGCGGTATCGGCGAACTGTGCAGATGGTGAACTTATGGCCGGAACAGGTTGATGGTCCGGTCCTGAGACGGCTTCGGACCCGGCGGCGGACCGGGCGCCGACCGTGTACTTCGCGTGGCTAAGCATCTCGGGCGCCCCTGGCCGGAATTGCTTCTTGCGCACCCGGTGGCGGTGGTGTCTCAGAGGGCTATTCTGGGCGGATGTATCCGAGAGTTGACGTCCTTGACACGCTGCGCCGCCGTCGGCACGATCAGGCGCAGTGATGTCCGGCGCGGCAGCACCACGGGGTCGGCTCCAGCGGTCCACCGGGTCCTGGGAGAGACAAAGTGTCGACTTGCAGTGAATGCTGACAGCGGCGGTATGGACTTCCGTGTTCTGGGACCCCTGGAGATCGTCGACGACGGGGTGCCGATACGGCTCGGCGGGCTGCGGGAACAAGCGGTCATGGCCATGTTCCTGGTGCAGCCCGACACCATCATCCCGGTCGAGCGCCTCGTCGACGCGGTCTGGGGCGACCGGCCGCCGGCGACCGCGCGGGCGCAGATCCAGATCTGCGTCTCGGCGCTGCGCCGGCTGCTCGGCGACCCCGAGCGGATCCGGACGCGCAATCCCGGCTACCTGTTCCATCTCGGGACCGACGTGCTGGACGCGCGGTTGTTCGAGCAGATCGCGGCGAAGGGCCACACGCTGCTGGCCGAGGGCCGGCGCACCGAGGCCGCCGCGGAGTTCCGCAAAGCCCTGTCACTGTGGCGGGGACCGGCGCTGGCCAACGTGGCCGGGGACGTCGTCCAGCACAGCGTGGCGCACCTGAACGAGCGCCGGCTGAACGTGCTGGAGGTGTGCCTGGAGGCCGAGCTGGAGGCCGGGACGCGCGGCGATCTGGTCGGGGAACTGGTCCGGGTCTGCCACGAATACCCGCTGAACGAACGCTTCCGGCTGCTGCTCATGACCGCGCTGTATCGCGCCGGACGGCAGGCCGACGCGCTGGAGGTGTATCGCGCCACACGCGGAACACTGAAGGAGGAGCTGGGGATCGAGCCCGGTCCGGAGCTACGGCGGCTGCAGCAGGCGATTCTGAACGGCGAGGTCCACGGACAGGCAGCGGCTTCGACACCATCTCAGTCGGCCACGACGGCGCAGGCGCGGACACCGACATCGGCGCCGACAACAACGCCGAAGCCCGCAGCCGAGGCGCCGCCCCCGCCGGTATCGCAGCCTTCGACCGCACCCGTCCCATCGCAAGACCCTGCCACGCCCGCCGCGCGCCGTCCCACAACCCGTGCCCAGCCTCCGACGCCGCGGCTCCTGCCGCCGGCCATCCCGGATTTCACCGGCCGCGCCAAGGCGATCGCGCAGATCGTCTCGGAGATGCCGGTGGTCCACACCCTCGACGGCCCGGCGGCGCTGCCGGTCACCGTTCTGTACGGCCAAGGCGGCGTCGGCAAGACCACGCTCGCGGTCCACGTCGCGCACCGGCTCGCCGAGTCCTATCCCGACGGCCAGCTCTACGCGCGCCTTCGCGACGGAGACCAGTCGGTCGCGCCGGCGGACATCCTGGAACGCTTCCTGCGCTCCCTCGGCGTCGCAGGGCCCTCGCTGGCCGACGGCCTGGAGGAGCGCGCCGAGATGTACCGCAATCTGCTGGGCGATCGGCGCGTCCTGGTAGTACTCGACGACGCCATGACCGAGCACCAGGTACAGCCGCTGCTGCCGGGCGGATCGGGCTGCTCGGTGATCGTCACCAGCCGGCGGCGGCTCACCGGCGTGCCCGCGGCGGTGCGCCTGGAGGTCGGCACGTTCAGCGACGACAGCGCGGTGGCGCTGCTGAGCCGGGTCGCCGATCCCGCGCGCATCCACGCCGAACCCGAGGCGGCGGCTCAGTTGTGCCGCCTGTGCGGACATCTGCCGCTGGCGCTGCGCATCGTCGCCGCGCGGCTGGCCGCACGTCCGCACTGGAGCGTGCGGGCCTTGGTGGACCGGCTGATCGACGAATCGCGGCAGCTCGACGAGCTGAACCACGAAGGCGTCGGGATGCGCGCCAGCATCTCGGTCACCTACGCCGGGCTGTCGGCGGACGCGCGGCGCCTGTTCCGGCGGCTGGCACTGTTCGGCGGACCGGACTTCGCCGCCTGGGTCGCGGCGCCGCTGCTGGACGCCGACGTCTGGCGCGCGGAGGACCTGCTGGAGGAGCTGACCGAGGCCTACCTCATCGACATCGAGCAGGGTCCGGACGGCGAGCCGACGCGCTACCGGTTCCACGACATCGTGCGCCCCTTCGCCCGCGAGCGGCTGTTGGCCGAGGATCCGCCAGGCGATCGCCACCAGGCGTTGGAGCGCTTGATCGGCGCGCACCTTTTCCTGGCCAAGCTGGCGCACGAGCGGGAGTACTCCGGGGACCACCTGCTGCCCGCCGACACCGCCACGACCTGGCCGCTGCCGCCGGAGGCGGTGGCGCCGCTGATCGCCGACCCGCTGACCTGGTTCGAGCGCGAGCGGCTGTCGCTGGTGGCGGCGGTGCGCCAGGCCGCCGCGCGCGGGCTCGCCGACAAGGCGTGGAGTCTGGCGCTGTCCTCGGTCGCGCTGTTCGAGGCGCGGTCCTATTACGGCGACTGGCGCGAGACCCACGAGACCGCGCTGGAGGCGGTGATCCAGGCCGGCGACCGGCGCGGCGAGGCGGCGATGCGCTACTCGCTGGGCTCGCTGCACATGTTCGAGGTCGACAACGCCGGCGCCCGGCATCAGTTCGGGCTGGCCGCCGCCATCTATCAGGAGCTTGACGACCGGTACGGCGCGGCGCTGGTGCTGCGCAACGTCGCGGTGCTGGACCGCCGCGAGGGCGATCTGGACCGTGCGCTGGAACGCTGGACGGATGCGCTCGCCACGTTCTGCGAGGCAGGAGACCGCGTCGCGGAGGCGTACGTCCTGAACAGCATCGCGCAGGTCCATCTGGCGCGCGGCAACGACAGCGCGGCGTTCGACCTGCTGACGCGCGCCGAGCTGATCTGCGCCGAGACCGGCGTGCGCCGCGTCGCAGCACAAGTACAGCTGCGTCTGGGTCACATGTATCGCCATCGCAACGACATGGATCGGGCGCGCGCGGCGTATCAACAGGTGCTGGCCGCGGTCCGGGAGACCGGCGACCGCATCGGCGAGTGCCACGCCTTGATGGGTCTGGGCGCGACCGAGGCGGAGGACGGACGTCCGGGCCCGGCGGTCGACGTGCTGCGTCAGGCGCTGGAGGCCGCCGAGGCGGTCGGGGACAAGATCCTCGGCGGACGCGCGGCGTTGACGCTGGCTCGGGCGGAGCTGGCGGCCGGGCTGCTGGCCGAGGCCGCCGACGACGCCGACCACGCGGTCGAGGCGCTGGGTTCCGGGCTCGCCTCGGCGCACGCGCTGGTGTTGCGCGGACGGATCCGCGACGAGCGCGGCGACGTCTCCGGGGCGGTGGGCGACTGGTGGCAGGCGGCCACGGTCGTCACCGCGCTGACGGTGGACGAGGCTCAGGATCTGGCCGGGGAGATCGCCGCGTTGCTGGCGGAGGTCACCGGCGGCGGCTCCGGCGGTGGTTCGGATGGTGGTTCCGGTGATGGCTCAAATGGTGGTTCGGGTGACGGTTCAGACGATGGCTCAGCCGGTGATCCCGGTGGCGCCGCGATGGTGGTTCAGGTGACAGAACCCTCGGCGTGAGCGCCGTTTCCGGCACCGGCGTCGCGAGCGCCGGTTCCCGCGATGCGGGCAGCGGCGGGTCTGACCCGCCGCCACAGCCGTCGTCAGCCGCCGTGGGCCCTCCTCGGCCCTTCGGCAGCCCTGTCGGGCCCGTCAGTCCCCATCAGACCGCGTCAGTCCCCTCAGTCCCACACAGTGTTGTCCGGCGCGGCGGCCGAGCTCGAAGTCGGGTCGGCCGCGGCGGCGAAGTGCGTGACGGCGGTGGAGGATCCCAGGCTCGCGGCGGCCGGCCCGGCCACGGCGGCGGTCGTTCCGGCGGCCGCGGTGAGCAGCAGCAGACCGGCGGCGATCCGCGAGTGGCGGGACCGGGGGGATATGGCGGTCATCGCAGTGCACCCTTCGTCAGAAGTCGCTCGGGATCCGTCCTCGGTATGGGCGGGCCCGGCGGTGGCGAAGCTACGCAGAGGGCTTATCCGCTCACCAACTGTCGCTTATCGAACGGGATTTCGAACACTGCGATGGTGATCTTCGCAGGCGTGCAACCCGGCGCCACTAAGCTGGCGCCGTGCCATCGATCAAGCAGTTCCAAGTCACCTTCGACTGCGCCGAACCCGAGCCCCTGGCCCGGTTCTGGTGCGAGGTCCTGGGATACGTCGTGCCGGCCGACGAGGTGGGCCCGGCGATCGGCTGCGTCGATCCCACCGGGGTCGGCCCGCGCCTGTACTTCCAGCCGGTCCCGGAAGGCAAGGTCGTGAAGAACCGGCTGCACCTGGACGTGCGCACCGCGACCGGGTTCGCCGGCGCCGAGCGCGTCGCCGTGCTGGAAGCCGAGGGCGCGCGCCTGGCCGCCCTCGGCGCGACGCGGGTCCGCCTGTTGGCGGCCGACGAGGAGAACGAATCCTGCCTTCTGATGCAGGACATCGAAGGCAACGAGTTCTGTCTGGACTGACCGCCCGAGCCGGGCGATGCCGTCCCGATGCCACGGCAATAGGGACGGTCCCGACCATAAGCTTCACCCCCACATCGCTCAGACCCCGGATCGAAGAGCCGGAGCACATGCGCGACTCCGGCCCCGCTTGAAGGCGATGGTTCTCAGGTGAAGTTGTCCATCCTCGTCATCGACGTCGCCTTCGGCGTGCCCGGAGCCGAGCTCTCAGCCCGGCTCCGGCGCCGCAGCGAGGCCGGGTGGCAAGAGCTGTCCACAGGCCGCACCGGCGGCGACGGCCGCCTGGAGCTGCATCCCGCCCCCGCCGGCCGCGGCACCTACCAGCTGGTGTTCGACCTCGACGGCTACTACCACGGCCTGGGCAGCGTCCCGCTGCACCCGCGCGCCATCGTCGAGTTCAGAGTCACCGACGCCCACAAGGATCTGCAGCTGGCGCTGTTCATCTCGCCGCATTCCTTCTGCACGTTCCAGGATTCCGGCGCGATGCCGCCGCGCATTCCCGACTTCGCGACCGACGCCGGGCCCGCCTCCGCTGAGCGGGCGGGCTGAGGGGGCTGCGGGGGGGGTGCGGGCATGTGTCGCCGCGCCGGCTGACTGCGGTGGCCGACGCGGCGGCACGGCCATCGTTCGGCTTTCGGCTTACGCGCCGCTATCGATTCTCTATCGCAAGGCCGCGACACTGCCGGTGACCTGGAGCAGAACCTCTATCGCGGCGAGGGAGGCGCGGTTGTCTGCCGACGCCTATGCCGTTGCCGATGCCGACGCCGCAGGAAGGATTGAGGCCGCTTGATTGTTCCACCCTCCGTGAACGAGGACCCGCGGATGACCGACGTCGTGGTGATCGGTGCCGGCCAGGCCGGACTGTCCAGTGCCTACCACCTGCACCGAGCCGGCTTCGCGCCTGACACTGGCTACGTGGTCCTCGACGGGGATCGGGCACCGGGAGGCGCGTGGCAGCACCGCTGGCCCTCGCTGCGGATGGAGACCGTCAACGGCATCTTCGACCTGCCGGGCATGGCCTTCGAGCCGCCCTCGCCGCAGGAGCAGGCCTCCGTGGCGGTCCCCCGCTACTTCGCGCAGTACGAGGAACGCTTCCAGCTCGCCGTGCGCCGTCCGGCGGCCGTCAGCGCCGTGCGCTCCGGACCGGATGACCGCCTGCTGGTCCGGACCGACACCGCGAGCGGCGCCCAGACGTGGGCGGCGCGCGCAGTGATCAACGCCACAGGCACGTGGAACAAGCCGTTCTGGCCGTACTACCCCGGCCGGGAAACCTTCCGCGGCCGCCAGTTGCACGCCGCGACCTACCCCGGCCCGCAGGAGTTCGCGGGCAAGCGCGTGGTCGTCGTCGGCGGCGGGATCACCGCGATCCAGCTGCTCGCCGAACTCGCCGAGGCGGGCGCCACGACGACCTGGGTGACGCGCCGGCCGCCGGTGTTCCGCGAGGAGCCGTTCACGCGGGAGTACGGACGCGAGGTGGTCGCCATGGTGGACCGCCGCGTGCGCGCCGGGCTCGTGCCGCAGAGCGTGGTCAGCGTCACCGGTCTGCCGGTCACCGAGGCGATCCGCGAGGCGCAGCGCAGCGGAGTGCTCCAGCGGCTGCCGATGTTCGACCGGATCACGCCGGAAGGGATCGCCTGGGACGCCCCGGACGCCACCGCTCCCGCCGATGCCGCGCGCATCGCAGACCCCATAGACACCGCAAGCGATGAAAACACCGAAAACACCGCATCCCTCGGCGCGCCTCCCCGATCTGTAGCGGCGGACGTGATCCTGTGGTGCACCGGATGGCGCGCCGCTTTGGACCACCTGACCCCGCTGCATCTGCGCGCGCCGGGCGGCGGCATCACCATGGACGGAACGCGCGTCGTTCTGGAACCCCGGCTGCACCTGGTCGGTTACGGGCCCTCGGCGAGCACCGTGGGCGCCAACCGGGCCGGGCGCGAGGCCGTGCGGGACATCCGGAGGCTGCTGGCGCAGCCGGCTCCGGCAGGGCTGGCGGCATAGCCGCCGCAGGACGTTTCCGGTCGGTAACGGACCGGGTCCAGTGCGGATTGAATCAGGGCACTGACATGACGGGGACGGATCGTTCACTATTCGAAATAAAGAGCGACCAAGAATGCGCCCCCTATAACGCCGAACGCGGTCCTGCGAACCGCCGTGCATTCCGCCGCGTAGCAGGTGGGCGCGGGCATAGTCAAAAGCGTGAATCGGCCAAGAAGCACACAGGTATTTCGCCCTACGGCATTTTCGGAAACAGTATTGATTGGCTAGGCTGAGCGTCACTGCGCGGGGGCGGAACGTGATCGGCGAGCGGGTCCGGTGCCACCCGGGGACGACGGACCGCGAACGGCTGTGGATGGGGGCGACGTTGATCGAGATCGCGCTGGCGCAAAGGTCTGTTCTGTGGAGGGAGGGTCTGGCGGCACTACTGGTCCGGGAAGGCGACTTCCGGGTGGTCGTGCGGCCCACACGGTTGGAAGACGTCTGGCCGGCCGTACGGCGCCGAAGGCCGGACGTCATCCTGCTCGACGCCGAACTTCCCGGCGTGCCGCCGGTGGACGCGATGTGCGTTCAGCTGTGCGAACGCCGTCCGGACCTCAAAGTCCTGATTCTCGTGGAGCGCTGGGCGGCGACGCTGGGAGCGCTGACCCGGCTGGCGCCGCAGACCGGCTTCCTGACCGTGGACGCCTCCCCCGCGCAGCTGATCGACGGGCTGCGCCGGATCGTCGACGGCAAACCGGTGCTGGACCTGGAGCTGGCGGTGGCCGCGCTGTCCGCGGTCGACAACCCGCTCACCGACCGGGAGCGGGAGGTGCTGGTGAAGGCGATGGACGGCTCGCCCACCAAGGCCATCGCCGCGGAGCTGTTCTTAAGTAACGGCACTGTTCGCAACTATCTGTCGAGGGCCATCTCCAAGACCGGCGCGCGCAGCCGCATCGAGGCCGTGCGCATCGCCCGCGACGAGGGCTGGATCTGAGCCGGCGGCCGGGACCGGCTCCGAGCCGGCGGACCAGTGCGCCAGCAGCTCGCGGTACAGCGCGGAGCGTTCGCTGAGCTCCTCGTGGCTTCCCGCGTCGGCGCGCACGCCGTCCAAGACCAGGACCCGCTCGGCGCGCAGCGCGGAGCTGAGCCGGTGCGCGATGACGATCAGGGTGCCGCCGCGGTCGGCGAAGGCTTGCTCGGCACGGCGTTCGGCGACCGGGTCCAGGTGGCACGTCGCCTCGTCCAGGACCGCCAGCGGCGCCGGCGACAGATGCGCGCGGGCCAGCGCCAGCAGCTGTCGCTCGCCGGCCGACAGCTCGTTGGGGACCAGCAGCGCGTCCAGGCCGCCGAGGCGGGCCAGGAGGGCGTCGGCGCCCACGGCTTCGGTGGAGGCGGTGATGCGATCGTCGGACGCTTGTGGCGCGAGATACGCAAGGTTTTCGCGAAGCGATCCGGCGAATACATAGGCTTCCTGAGGAATCAAAACTCGTATTCCCGCAAGGCGGTCCGGAGGCAGGCTCGCCGCATCAATGCCGCCCAGCAAAACGGTTCCGGCGTCCGGCGGCCGCAATCCGCAAATGAGGGCGGCCATGGTGGATTTGCCGATCCCGCTGGGCCCGACGACCGCGAGATGATCGCCGGGTTCGACGGTCAGATCGAGATCGCGCAGCACCGGCTCGGAGGCCGGGCCGTAGGCGAAGGTGACGCCGCGCAGCGCCAGCCCCTCACCGGCGAAGTCGGTGTGCGATTCGGCCGGGGCGAACGTCGGCTGCGGCACCGGTTCGGTGGCTTGCAGCAAGCGGGCCAACGTGATCGAGAATCGCAGACCGCTGTCACCGAGCCCTGACATGACGCCGCGCAGCGCGGGCTGGATGCCCGAGACCACGAACGTCAGCCCGCCGACCAGATCGCCGGCGGTGAGCCCGTGCCGCAGCAGCGCCGGACCGGCCATCAGCAACAGCAGCGCGGGCAGCCAGCCGCCGATGGCGAAGCACAGCTGGCGCAGCGCGGCGACCCGCGCCAGCGCCCGCTCGATGCCGGCCTGCACCAGGACCGGCCCGCCGACCAGATCGGCCGCGTAGCGCTCGGTTCCGCCCGCCGCGATGTCGCGCACCGCCGCCAGGACCGGACCTGCGGCAGCGGCCACCTTCTCCTCGCCGAGGACACTGGCCCGCTGGCGTTCGGCGGCGACCCGCAGCACGCCGAGGAAGAGCCCGAACCCGACCACGAACGGCGGCATCACGATCACCGCGACCAGCGGACCCAGCGCGAGCGCGCCGACCGCCGTCCCGAGCGCGGTGACGACGAACCCGCGGACGGCGATGATGATGCCGGCGAAGGAGTCGCGGACCGTCTCCACCTGGCGGGTCAGGCGGGCCGCGGCGCCGCCGTCACGCTCGCCTGCCACGCCGCGCGTCACGGCGGCGTCCACGACGCGGCGGACCAGGACGTCACGCAGCGGCTCGACGAAGTTGCCCAGCAACGCGAAGACGCGGCGCGCGCCGAGCGCCGCCAGTGTGGCGGCGGCCAGCAGCACCGCGATCCAGGTCAGGCCGACGCCGGTGCGGTGGCGCAGGAAGCCGTCGTCGAGCGCGTGCGCCACGGCGATGCCGGACAGCGCCGAGGACGGGACCTCCAGCAGGGACCAGCAGCACAGCGCGATGACAGAGGAGCGCCGCACTGTGCTGAAAGCGAAGCCGATCTCGCGTCCCCTCATGCGGCGAACACCTCCCGGTAGGCAGCGTCCTGCCACAGCAGGGCGTGGCTGCCGACCCGCCGGATCCGTCCGTTCTCGAGCCACACGACCAGATCGGACTGTGCCGCCGTCGCCGCGCGGTGCGTCACGATCAGCCGTGTCCGGCCGCGCGCGCCGCCGAGCAGGGCGTCGCTGATGAGTGCCTCGGTGGCGGTGTCCAGGCTGGAGGTCGCATCGTCCAGCACGAGGAGGCGGTCGGCGGTCCAGGCGCGAGCGAGCCCGATCCGCTGCGCCTCTCCCCCGGACATCGGCGCTTCGGCCAGGGGGGTGTCGTAGCCGGAGGGCAGGAGGCGGACGAAGGCGTCCGCGCGGGCTGCCCGCGCTGAGGCTTCCACGCGTTCGCGCGGCAGTCCTGGGGCGACGGCGTCGGCGACGGTCGCGCCGACGAGCGTCGGGCGCTCGAAGGCACAGCCCACGGCGGCGCGGAGTTGGTCGTGTGCGATCTCTGGCAGCCGCACGCCGTCCAGCAGGACGCTGCCTTGCTCGGGGTCGCGGAGCCGGGCGGCGAGCGCGGCGAGCGCCGACTTGCCGGAGCCGGAGGGACCGACCACGGCGACGGCGGCTCCGCCGGGGACCGTCAGGTCGATGTCGCGCAGGACGCCGGAGGACACGGCCAGGAACGTCAACTCGCCGCTGCCTTCGGGAACGGCCTGATCGCCGTATTCGACCACTGGGAGGTCCAGCAGCTCGCCGACGCGCGCCGCACCGGCCCGGGTACGTGCGACGGCGGCGAACACCGAGGTGAGGCCGCCGAGCCCGGTACCGATGGAGGCGTAGCGACTGGCGGCGAACAGCTCGCCGGGCGTCATGCGGCCGCGCGCCAGCTCCACACCGCCGACAGCCAGCACCGCGGCGAGCGTGGCCGGCCCGAGCACGGCACCCTGGAACGTCGAGCGCGCCAGGACCCGCCAGGTGGCGCGCCCGGCGGCATGCAGGTCGGGCAACTCGGCCAGAACGCGATCGCGCTCAGCGGCAGCGGTCCCGGCAGCGGCGATGGTACGGATGCCGCCCAGCGATTCGACCAGCCGCCCGACAATCCGACCCTGAATCTCCAAGTAGGTCCGCAGAACGCGAGAAGTGCCCTGAGTAAAGGAACGCAGCACCAGGATGACCCCGGCGGTACCGGCCAGGAACGCCACGGCAAGCCAGGGATCGATGACAGCGAGCAGCACCAGACTCCCCACCGGCGGCGCAACCGCGGTCAGCGCGGTGACGGCACCCGGCCCGGCCCGCCCGGCATCAGCGGCATTACCGCACACCCGCCCCAGCAAATCGCCCGAGGCGAAGGACCCACTGGCGGCCGGCCCGGCATCCAGCACCCGCCGCGTCATCCGCAACCGCAGCCAGGCGGTGGTACCGGCGGTACAGGCCGCAGCGGCGTAGCCCGCGGTCATGTCGCAGAGCACGCCGAAGACCATCAACCCGCCGGCGAGCAGGAGCCGCCCGGCGACGCTGTGCCCGGTCGCCGCAGCGTCGATGGCGGCGCCGAGCACATCAGGCACGGCCAGCGTGACGGCGGTGGAGCCCAGGGCTGCCAGACCGATGGTGGGCAACCAAGCTCCGCCATGGCGGACCGCGCTCGCGTAGGCACTGCTCATGCGGCCGGACCGATCGTCGGCTGGCGGCGGCACGCAACATTCTGAGTGCGGCTAGTACCGGTCTGCGCAGCATTCGCGATGCCCGACACGCCGCTGAGCGCGCTGGCCCGGCCGCGACCGCCGGCACTCGCAGCTGCCAGCCAGCCTCCGCCGTTCCGAGCGGCAATCGCGCGGAAACTCATGCAGGGCTGCACAGCACTCGCGAAGCACAACATGCCGCCAGCCGGACCGGAATCAGCCAGTCCCAGGCGACCATCGCGCACATCCCTCAGGGCGCCAGCCCGGCCGCGACCGCTAACGCTCGCAGCTGCCAGCCAGCCTCCGCCGTTCCGAGCGGCAATCGCGCGGAAACTCATGCAGGGCTGCACAGCACTCGCGAAGCACAACATGCCGCCAGTCAGACCGGAGTCAGCCAGTCCCAGGCGACCATCGCGCACATCTCTCAGCGCGCGGGCCCGACCCCGACCGCCGACACCCGCAACTGCCAGCCAGCCACCGCAGTTGCGAGCGGCACTCGCGTGCAGGTTCATGCAGGGCCGCACAGCCCTCGCGAAGCAGAACATGCCGCCAGTGGGATCGGAGGCAGCCAGCCCGAGGCGGCCATCGCAAAGGTCGTCGCTCAGCGCGCCAGTCCGACTCCGACTGCGACCGCAACCGCGCGCGGCCTCAATCACCGCCGCACCGCCACACTCTAACTCCCTCATACCGCCGCCGCTCCGGTCCCGGGCAGCGGGCCATCGCGGTGCCGTACAGCACTTGTGGAGCCGCTCATCTGGACGCCGCCTCAACGATCGGGTGTCATAGGGGGTAGGGCGGGGGTGCCGGGTGGCCGACGGGCTGCCGCGGCCGTCCTGCTGGTACCGACCTCGCGTCGGCGGCCCCGGGCGAATGTCAGCCGTCCGGGGCCGCCGCGCTATGTGGTGGGCCGGCCGCGCGGGCCGGTCCGATCACCCCGCAGGGTGGTCGATCAGAGGTCGCAGAGCAGGCTGATGCCGCTGTGGCCGTTGCAGCCGGTGACGCTCAGGCCCGAGTCGCCGCCGCCGCCGTGGCCGCTGCCGCCCCAGCTGTCGGTCTCGGTCTGCTCCATGCCCTGCAGGTCGAGCAGAGTCATCTCCTCGGTCATCTTCTTCACCTTCCTGTTTTTGGCTGCCCCGCGCCGGACGGCACGGGAGTCTTGGGGGCGAGCAGCGGTGCGTGCACCGGCTCGTCGTGCAGGGCCGCGCCCAGGGCCAGCAGGACCCCTGCGGTCCCGGTGGCCAGGTCCATGGACAGGCGCATCAGCCCGCCGCCGGGGAACGCCGTGCCGCCGCCGTAGGGCAGCGTGTGCCACGTCAGGCTCCGCACCTGGGCGGCGAGCAGCGGGTCGCGGTGACGCTCGGGGGTCCGGCCGGCCAGGTAGAGGATGATCCCGGCGCGCCCGGAGTACAGGCCCGGCAGGGCGTACAGCGGGGAGTGCGCGGCCACGGGGATGGTCTCGGCGGCCTCGGCGAACTTCGGGTCCTCGTCGTCGGGGCGGACCGCCAGATAGGCGTCCAGCGCCACGCCGATGCCGATGCTGCCGACGTCCAAGTACGGCAGGGTGCGCCAGCCCTCGTCGACGTGCATGGCCTGCTTGTCCCGGACTACACACCGGCGCAGATCCCGTTGCAGGGCCTCGGCGGCGCAGTCCAGGAACCGGCTGTCGCCGACGGTGTCGAAGGCGCGCAGCATCAGCATCGCCTGCCCGGAGTGCCCGCGCATCAGCCCGGCGTGGAAGCCGTCGCGTCCGGAGACGGTCGGCGCGGTGTCCGGGGCGGCGAGCCGTTCGGCGACGATCTCGGCGGCGCGCAGACCGGCTTCGGCGAGTCCGTTCTCGCCGGTGCGCTCGGCCAGGTGCAGCAGGTTGAGTCCGATCCCTGACAAGCCGCCGGCGAGGTCGGAGGCATAGGCCTCCCAGTTGTCGCGCAGACAGGACTCGACGATGTCCAGGGCTTCGGCGCGGTGGCCGAGGTGGTCCAGGGCGAAGGCGGCGCCGTGCATGCCGTCCCACAAGCCGGGGCGCGCGCCGTCGCCGGGGTCCTTGGCGTGCCGCAGCAGCCAGTCCTCATACTGCGGGAAGCGTCCGGCGCCGGTGACGTCGAGGGCGTACAGCACGCCGGCCGCGCCGTGAGCGAGCCCGAGCCCGCCGAGTGCGAACTGCCTGATGTCGCCGGGGAACAGCCGGTCGTCGCGCTCCGGGGTGGCGCTGGCCTCGATGGAGCGGACCAGATCGGCGCGCATCGCGGGCCAGTCGTGCGGCTCGGGCTCGATCCGGACCGGGACGTTCAGCGCCGGCGGCCGGGCACGGTCGTCGACACCGGTGATCACCGTGACCGCCTCGGCGAGGAAGCCGTGCGGGACCGGGAACTGCTCGGCGATCACGGCGGCGAAGTCGCGCGCCTTCGGACGGTGCAGCCAGATCATGTTCGCCAGCGGCAGGAACAGCGCCAGGCTCAGACAGGCCAGCGCGTAGCGGTCGCGGTCGACGCCGGTCACCGTCGCCGGCGCGCTGAAGCCGGGGTTGCCCAGACCGGGACGGACCGACTCGACGGCGTCGCAGGACACTTCGAAGTCCAGCAGGGCTATGGAGTCGTCGGCGCGCACCAGCACGTTGAACATGTGCAGGTCGCCGTAGACGACGCCACGCTCGTGGATGGCGTCCAGCGTCTCGCTGACCTGGCGGTGGATGTCCAGAGCCCAGTCGGTGTAGCGCTGGCGGTCCTCATCGGTCGCCGCGTGGTCGGTCAGCGGATACCGGACTCCCATCGTGCGGCTCAACGGGACGCCGTCGTCGATGTAGTCCATGACCAGGAAGCGGTGCTCGCCGACCCAAAGCAGGTCCCTGGCATGCGGCAAGCCGGGTATGCCCTCCAGGCGTTTGAGCATCGCGTACTCGTGCTCGACGCGGTGCACGGCGTCGGCGCCGCGGGCGTCCAGTCCGGCGTGCGGCCGCCCCTCCTTGAGCACGACCTCGTCGCCGGTGCGCGTGTCACGGCCGACATATATGCCGCCGCCGTTGGAGAAGTGCAGAACGCGCTCCACCTTGTACGGCATGTCGTTGAGCGTCACGGCGTTGCGCGCAGCCAGCTGCGGCGCCAGGAACTCCGGCAGCTCCACCCACTCCGGCGTGCGGAACACCGGCGTGCGCCGGTCCGGGACCAGCGTCCCGTCGGGCGCGGCCATCGCCGGCACCACCGAACCGCTCTCGGAGACGGTGTAGCGATTGGCGAAGGCGCCGTAGCGGACGTGCAGAGGACCGGCGTTCCAGCGCAGATCGCTGAGGATGTAGGGGTTCGGCAGACCGTCGAGTTGTTCGCCGAGCTCGGTGAGGATGCGCTCGCAGGCGGCGTCGTCGGAGGGGTAGATGGTGATGAACTTGCCGGAGTAGCCGCGCGGGGCGTACTTCGACACCCGGGCGAGCAGCGCGGCCGGCGAGCGCAGGAACTTGAAGGCGATTCCGCGCGGGACGCAGTACTCGTAGACCTTGGCGAGTATCTCCTCGGCGCTGTCCAGGGCGGCCGAGGCGTGGATCTTCCAGCCCTGCGCCGGCAGCTCCAGCGGCGTGGGCTCCACGACCGTCCAGTCGTCCTGGCCGTAGCGCCGCCACCCGGACGGCAGCTCCCGCTCCCCGGCAGCGAAGCCGGGCGTGGCGGGCCCGACGCCACGAACGGCATCGTAGAAATGCCGGTCGAGCATCGTGTACGCCTCGTAGCGGTCGTCCATGGTCCGCGGCCTCACCTTTCGAACGTCGGGATGTGAACAACTGTCGTCAGCGGACAGCTACCGTGAAAGTGCGTGGCGTCACGATTAGCCCATGCGAATCGCATCGCGCCGGTATGACTTGGTAGTGACGTCTGCCCCTGTTTCCTCTGTGGAAGCTTGGGTATCCAGGCGCCCGCGCCGTGTGGACACCCGGTGCGGATGATCGTTCGTAAGATGGGTCCATGCCGCGCGCCACGAGGTCCCCGTTGCTCGGCCGCGGCCGTGAGCTGGAAAAACTGGACCGTCTGATCCGCGACGTGCGCGACGGACGCAGCCGGGTGCTGGTGCTGCGCGGCGACGCCGGCATCGGCAAAACGGCGCTGCTGGAGCACGTCGCGGCGCAGTCCGGGCAGCTGCAGATCGCCCGCACCGCCGGCGTCGAGGCCGAATCCGACTTCGCCTACTCCACGCTGCAACAGCTGTGCGCTCCGCTTTTGTCACATCTGGACGGTCTGCCGCCGGTCCAGCAGGACGCGCTGCGCGTGGCGTTCGGTCTGAGTTCGGGCACGCCGCCGGAGATGATGGCGGTCGGCATGGCGGTCCTGGGCCTGTTCGCCGAGGCCGCGAGCGAGACGCCGCTGGTCTGCCTGGTCGACGACGCGCAGTGGCTGGACCTGATGTCACGCCTGATCCTGGCCTTCGTCGGGCGGCGGCTGGACGCCGAGGCGGTGGCGCTGATCTTCGCCGAGCGGACCGCCGACGGCGAGGCGGAGGCGCCGGACGCGCCGGACGGGCCGCACGCGCCAGCCGCGCTGCCCGGGCTGACCGGACTCCCGGATCTGCCCCTGACCGGACTCACCGACGCCGACGCCCGCACCCTGCTGGAGGAGGCACTGCCCGGACCGGTGGACGCCCGCGTCCGGGACCGGATCGTCGCCGAGACCGGCGGCAACCCCTTGGCGTTGCGGGAACTGCCGCGCAGCCGCTCGGCAGCGGAGCTGGCGTTCGGCTTCGGCGGACACGGCGCGGCAGGGCTGGCGACCCGCGTCGAGGACGGCTTCCGCCGCCGCGTCGAAGCGCTGCCGCCGGACACCCGCACCCTGCTGCTCGTCGCGGCGGTCGAACCGGTCGGGGACGCACCGCTGCTGTGGCGCGCGCTGGAGCTCCTGGAGGTCGGACCAGAGGCTGCGGCGCCTGCGGAGACTGCGGATCTGATCTCCATGGGCGCCCCGGTCCGCTTCCGCCACCCGCTGGTGCGCTCGGCGGTCTGGCGCGGCGCCGATGCCGCGGCGCTGCGTGCGGCACACCGCGCCCTGGGCGAGGCCACCGACGCCGACCGCGACCCCGACCGGCGCGCGTGGCATCAAGCGCATGCCGCCGTCGAGCCCGATGAGGACGTCGCCGCAGCCCTGGAAAGCTCCGCCGACAGGGCCCTGGCTCGCGGCGGCCGAGCAGCCGCGGGCTCCTTCCTGGAACGCGCCGCCGCGCTCACCCCCGACTCGCAGGGCCGCGCGCGCCGAGCGTTGGCAGCGGCACAGGCCTACCTCGATTCGGGACTGCCAGTCCGGGTCCCCGATCTGCTCGCCGCCGCCGAACTCGGTCAGCTGGACGCGCTGCAACGCGCGACCACAGCCCGGCTGCGCGCGATGGCGACGCACGTCGTCAACCCCGGACTCGGGGCGGTCGAACCACTGCTGGACGCGGCGCACGGCTTGCGCGATCTGGACCCGGCCGCCGCGCGCCGCACGTCCCTGACTGCGCTCGGCGCGGCTCTCAGCACGGGACGCAACGACCCGGACGGACTGCGCCGCGCCGCCGCGATCGTCCGCGACCTGCCGACCGACGACGACGCGGCCGGGAAGATCGTGCACGGCTTGATCTCCTGGGCCGCGGACGGACCGGTCGCCGCGATCGCGCCGCTGGAGCAGGCGCTGCACTCCTTCACCGATACCAAGGACCTGCCACTGCTGTGGTTCGCCGCGAACGTGGCGATGGAGATGGGCGACCTGCGGGCGGTCCAGGACATCACCGATCAGGCGGTGCGCTTCGCCCGCAGCACCGGAACGCTCTCGATCCTGCCGTCGGCACTGACCTACCGAGCCGCCGCTGTGGGATACGCCGGAAGTTTCTCAGAGGCCGATGATCTGCTCACTGACGCCGCGGCCGCCGAGCAGGCGATGGGTCTGGCTGTGTACCGGGCCACCAAAGCCATGGTCGCGGCGCACCAAGGGCACAAACAGCCGACGCTGGACCTGGCCGAGTCCATGGACCGCGACGGCGAGCAGCACGGCTTGGGACGGCTGATCGGCCTGGCGGCGTACGCGCGCGCGGTGCTGCACAACGGCTTCGGCGACTACCCGCTGGCATTGCAGGCCGCGAACCGGGGTCTGGAGTACCCGGACTTCGCCGTGCACCACGGCACGCTCAGCGAGCTGGTCGAGGCCGCGACCCGGGCCGGCGACCCCCAGGCGGCGGCGCGCGCCTGCGGTCAGCTGGCCGACTGGAGCCAGGCCGGCACGCCGTGGGCCCTCGGCGCCTACGCACTCGCCGACGCCCTCACCGGCGCCCCCAAAGTCGCCGAAGACCGCTACCGCGAGGCCGTCGAGCACTTCACCGAGGGCGGCCTCGACACCTTCGCAGCCCGAGCCCGCCTGCTGTTCGGCGAGTGGCTGCGCCGCCAGAACCGCCGCGCCCAGGCGCGCGAAGAGCTGCGCGCCGCCCACGAGGCATCGGTAGCCATCGGCATGGAGGCCTTCGCCGAACGCGCCCGCCGCGAACTCCTCGCCACCGGAGAAACCGTCCGCCGGCGCACAGTCGGCGGCCCGATCCTGACGCCGCAAGAGGCCCAGATCGCCCGCCTCGCCACAGCCGGCCACTCGAACGCCGAGATCGGCGCGGAGCTGTTCCTGAGCCCCCGCACCGTCGAATGGCACCTGCGCAACGTCTTCGCCAAGCTGGGCATCACCTCGCGCCGCGAACTCGGCGACGCACTGAGCCCCTAGACGATCTACTCCAAGGAGTCGAGGAACCAGTGTCATATCGACAACTGCTCACGCCCGAGGAGAAGCTCGCCGAAGCGAAGAAGCTGTTGAGCCTCCCGCATATCGTCGTGATCTGCGGCTCCACCCGCTTCATGACCGAGATGACCGAGGCCGATCTGCGGGAGACCAAAGCCGGGAAGATCGTCGTCAAACCGGGCTTCGACATGAAGTCGCCGCACGGACTGTGGTCCGATCCTGTCGAGGCCGAGGCGCTGAAGGTTCGGCTCGGTGAACTGCACCGGGCGAAGATCCGGCTCGCTGATGAGGTGCTCGTAGTCGGCGACTCCATCGGAGACAGCACCCGAGCCGAAATCGCCTACGCCCGATCGCTGGGCAAGCCCGTGCGGTTCACGCACCCCGACGTCGACCCTGAGTGAGCCCTGACTGTCTCGCGAAAGCTACGGAAGCACCGTCCGTAGCTCCCTCCGTGAGCTGATACCCAGCTTGCTGAACACTTTCCGAAGATGCCACTCGACCGTGCGGGCGCTGAGGAACAGCTCGACGCCGATCTCAGTGTTCGAACGGCCGTCGCGGGCTCGGCGGGCGATCTGGCGTTCTTGCTCGGTCAGTTCGAGCGTCTTCTGGGCGGTGGGACCGGCGACCGCGATTCCGCAGGCGGCGAGTTCGCGGCGGGCGCGGTCGGCGTAGGCTTCGGCGCCGATCTGTACGAACCGGGTGTGCGCGGTGCTCAACTGCTCCTGGGCGTCGGCGGTCCGGTCCTGCCGGCGTAGCCATTCGCCGTAGAGAAGATGGGTGCGCGCCAGGTCGACCACGCCGCGGCTGCGCCCGAGCCGGTCGATCGCCTCCCGGTAGTGCGCCTCGGCCTCGGCGCCGTCGCTGAGCAGGGCACGTGCTCGCGCCTCGGTGCCCAGACCCCAGTCGGTCGCGCTGGGTGCGGTGGTCGTCGAGAGCTGTTCCATCGCCTGCTCGGCTTGGGCTCGGTCGCCGCAGCGGAGCGCCGCCTCGACGAGTTCGCTCAGTGCCCAGAACGCGAACGCCGATCCCGTCGGGCTCGCGGCGGCGGCCAGTGCTGCCTCGCGCGCCTCGGCGAAGCGGCCGAGGCCGTTGTACATGACCGCGAAGGCGTACTTCACGAAGGTGAACCCGTTGCCGTCGCGCCGTTCGGCGGCGGCGTTCTCAGCGATGCGCAGCAGCTCAGTGGCCTGTTCGTCCTGACCGCGCCACGCCGCCACCGCCGCCACGTCGTAGGCGGGACGGTCCACGCCGATCGCCGCGACGATGGCGTCGGACTCCTCCAGCAGATCGGCAGCGGCCTGGTACTGTCCGGCGTGCAGGTGCGCCAGCATCCGCTGGGAGTGCGCGACCGGCAGCATGCCCAGCGCTCCGGTTTCCCGGATGTGGCGGACGTTCTCCTGCGAGAGCTTCTCCCACGCCACGTCATCCCACGTTGCGAAAGCTCCGTAGCAAGCCAGCGACAACCACCGCGTCGCCTGCGTGACGGACAGTCCCTCCAGCGTGAAGCCCTCCAGCGCCTGCCGCACCAAAGGCACGCCCTTGACGTGACCGTCGGTGTACAGCACCGCGAACGCGTCCAGCAGGACGTCCCGAGCTCGCGGCGGCGAGGACGGGACCGGCGCGGCGACCGCGGCCCTGGCCACCTCGGTGACCGTGACGCCCTCGGCGAACCTGCCGGTCCGCAGCGAATAGATGATGGCGTCCAGGTAGGTCTCGCGCGCCAGGACCGGATCGAGGCCTTCGAAGCGCCGCGCCGCCTCCAACAGCAGGCTCGGGGCACGGACCGCGCCGCCGGTGACGAACGCCAGGTGGCCGCGCAGCTGCCGGACGTGCGCCGAGCGCAGCTCGTCCGGCGGACCGGATTCCACCTTGTCCAGCAGGATCTGCGCCCCCTCCGGAGCACCGGCGTGGTATTTGTCGCGCGCGGCGAGCAGTTCTCGTTCGGCACGCCGTACCGGGTCCGGTGTCAGGGCTGCGGCACGCTCCAGGAACGCGGCGGCGGCAGCCAGCCCGCCCCGGGACTGCGCGCGATCCGCCGACGCCTCCAGCTCGGCGGCGACCGCCTCGTCCTGCTTCTCAGCAGCCTGAGCCAGATGCCAGGCACGCCGGTCGGGGTCGGCTTCGCGGGACGTCGCCTCGGCCAGGACCCGGTGCACCCGGCGCCGGGCGTCCGGCGACGCCGCGTGGTACACCGCCGAGCGCACCAGCGGATGCCGGAAGGCGAAGCGCACGCCGATCGTGAGCAGTTCGGCGTCCTGGCACGCTCCCCCGGCCTCCGGACTCAGTCCGAGCACTGCGGCGGCACGCCAGATCAGCACCGGATCGCCGGCCGATTCGGCGGCGGCGAGCAGCAGCAGCTCCTGGGAGTCCGCGGGCAGCTCGGAGATCCGGCGCTGGAAGCTCTCCTCGATGCGTCCGGTGAGCGCCGTGGCTTCCAGCAGCCCGAAGCCGCCGGCGAGCCGGTCGGGCGAGGCGAGCGGGAGTTCCAGCAGCGCCAGCGGATTGCCGCGTGCCTCGGCGAGGATCGCGGCGCGGACGCCGTCGTCCAGCGGCCAGCGCACCACGGAGTCCAGCAGCTCGCCGGCGGCAGTCGGCGCCAGGCCTTCCACGCCGAACTCGGCGAGCCCGCGCATGCTCGGGATCGGGCCGCGGCTGGTGATCAGCATCAGGATCGACTCGGCGCGCAGCCGGCGCGCGACGAAGGCGATGGCCTGCGCGGAGGCGTCGTCGAGCCAGTGCGCGTCGTCCACCGCGCACAGCAGCGGACCGCCGCGCGCCGCCTCAGCGAGCAGGTTGAGGACGCCGAGACCGACCAGGAACGGACCAGGTGTCTCACCGGCACGCGTCCCGAAGACCGTCGCCAGCGCCTCAGCCTGGGGCGCGGGCAGGTGGTCGACACCGTCGAGCAGCGGCAGGCACAGGCGGTGCAGGGCGGCGTAGGGAAGGTCCATCTCGGACTCGACGCCGGAGGTTCGCAGGATCCGCAGGTCCGCGGCGGCACGCACGGCATAGTCGAGCAGCGCGGTCTTGCCGATGCCGGCCTCGCCGGAGAGCAGGAGCACGTCGCTGCCGCCGTCACGCATCGTCTTGAACAGCGCGTCCAGGTGCGCGCATTCGGCGCGTCGCCCAAGCAGTTTCACGGTCGTTCCCCGATGTTCGTGGCTGGACCGGTCCCCTGGTGCATCGCGGCCAGGGACTTCCACGGGGGCGAGACACGGGTCCGCCGGGAGAGCGTGGAGGCATGGATTGGATATTGCTCACCGAGTTGTCCTCGATGTTCGCCGGGCCGTGGCACGCCGCGGAGCTCTCGGCCGTCCCGAACGTGGTCGCCGATGCCGATGCCAGCACTGATGCCGGCGCCGATGCCAGCGCTGACACTGGCTCCGCCCTCACCGCTGCCGATGTCTGGATCGCTCAGCAGGCTTATGCGTTCATCGCGAAGCGGACCGTGTGCGAGCGCTGCGGTGCGCGTCTGAGCCGCAAAGTGTGCGTGGCTGTCTCTCCCGACGGCGCGAAGCGGATCGGCGTGGCCGCGCGCTGCCGCGGCTGGCGGCGCCATCCGTACACGGCGCTGGTCGGCCGGAGCCGGGACGGGCTGCGGTTCGGGACGCTGGAGCCGAGCTGAGCCGGCGGGGTGGAGCAAGGGCACGGCGGCAGCATATCAACCAAACGGTTAGTTAGAACAAGAGGGCACTCATGCAGCGCGACGCCGAAGCCACCAGGCAGCGCCTGATCGCCGCGGGACGTGCGGAATTCGCCGCGCGCGGGCTCACCGGAGCCCGGGTCGACCGCATCGCCGAGGCCGCGCAGGCCAACAAGGCGCAGATCTACCACTACTTCAAGAGCAAGGCCGGGCTGTTCGACGCGGTGTGGGAGGACGCCGTCCGGCAGACCGTCGAAGGGCTGCCGCTGGACGTCGAGGACCTGCCCGGCGCCGCCGCCTTGCTGTGCGACGCCTATGTCGATCATCCGGAGCTGTCGCGGCTGAACACCTGGCGGCGCCTGGAGCACGACGACCTGCCGCCGGACGCGGCGGCCGGGAACGATGCCGCCGGACGGATCGCGCTCATCGAGCGGGCGTTGCGCGGCGGCGTCATCCGGGGCGGCTTCGACGCCGACGTGCTGTTCGCCTTGATCCTGCACGTGGCCGCGTTCTGGGAGTTCACCAGTCCGGACGTGATGGCGCTGGTGCAGGTCACCGATCGTGAGGAGCGGCGCGAGGTCGTGCGGGCGGTGGTGGCCGCGCTGGTGGGAGTCGCGGAAGCAGAAGGCTGATGTCTTCGGCCGCGGCGCAGGCTTAAGGCAGCAGAGCCGATGCGGCTTGCGCCGTCAGCCACTCGGCGCCTTCGGTCCAGCTCCAGCCGAATCCGCGGACCGTCTTCCAGGCCGTCTGCCCGAAGAAGAACCATAGAACCTGCTCGGTCCTGACCTCGTCGGTGTGCACCGCGCCGAGGCCCACCAGATGCTCGGCGATGACGCTCAGGTGCTCGCGGTAGCGCTTGATCGCCTGCTCGGCCGCGGCGGCGACCGCCGGATCGGCGGTCGCGTTGTCGAACAACACGGTCAGGATCGCTTCGTGCCGGCGCGTGATGGCGCCCGTGCTCTCGGCCGTCAGCCGCAGGACTTCCCTGGGTTCGGTCGCGACGTGGACGGCGGCCAACGAGGCCTGGATCCCCTCGTCCTCCGTGCCCTCGACCGCCAGCGCCTCCACGATCGCCGGCTTGCCGCCGACGCTGGTGTAGACGGTGTTCAAGGCGACGCCGGCGCGCTCGGCGATGCCGGCGACCGTGGTCTGCACGTAACCCCGCTCCACGAACAGGCTCTCCGCGGCTCTCAGGATCGCGGCGTGGGTCTCCCGGGCCCCCGCGGCCCTGACAGGCGAGGTGTACGTGCGTTTCACCATGTCTCCACTATGACAGCGGCGTGCCGCAGCCGGCCCTGGAACCGGCCGCGGCACGCGTCACTCGAGCGTCGGGAGGTCGCTCACAGCCCCAGGTCCACCGCCAGGCACGAGAACCTGGCGTTCAGACCGTCGGCGTCGTAGGAGTCCACCGCCTGGTTCGCGGGCAGAGCCGGCTGCTCCTGGACCATGTCCTCGAACGCGACGCGGTCCGGCAGCGCGCCGAAGCGGGCCGTGCGCGCGTCGGCGGCGTCGCGGTCGTGATCGTTGCCGTGGTGGTGGCCGTGATGGTCGTGATGGTCGTGCCGGCGCAGGGTCGAGACGCCGGACACCTCGTGCACGCTGGGATCACTCACTTCCGCTCCTTGCTCACATGTGGTCGGCGTCGACCACTGCCTGGGCGAACGCCGTGGGGGCTTCCTGGGGTGCGTCGTGGCCGATGGCGGTGAAGACGCGGTGGTCGTAGGGACCGGTGAAGAAGTTCCGGTAGCCCGTGCCGTCGGTGGAGGCGATGAACGGGTCCAGCGCCGGGTCGATGGTGATGGTCGGCACCGCGATGGTGGGCTTGGCCGCCAGCAACTGCTCGTAGCGGTCGTAGCGGCGCTCGCCGTCGGCCAGGCCCAGGCGCCAGCGGTAGTTGTGGATCACGATGGCGGCGTAGTCGGGGTTGTCGAAGGCCGCCGCGGTGCGGTTGAAGGTGGCGTCGTCGAAGGCCCAGGTCGGCGAGACGTCGTCCCAGACCAGGCGGCACAGGGCGTTGCGGTCGGCGGGGGTCTGCATCGCGGTCTGTCCGCGGTCGGTGGCGAAGTAGTACTGGTACCACCAGATCTGCTCGGCCTTGGGCGGCAGCGGGTTCTTCTGCGCCGCCACGTTGGTGATCAGGTAGCCGCTGGTGGATACCAGGGCCTTGACACGCTCGGGCCACAGCGCGGCCATGATGTCCGCGGTGCGCGAGCCCCAGTCGAACCCGGCCACGACCGCCTTGCGGATGTGCAGCGAGTCCATCATCGCGATGATGTCCAGGGCGATCGCCGACTGCTGCGCGTTGCGCGCGGTCGCCGGGGACAGGAACGTGGTGGAGCCGTGGCCGCGCAGATACGGCACGATCACCCGGTAGCCGGCGTCGGCCAGCAGCGGCGCGACGTCCACGAAGCTGTGGATGTCGTAGGGCCAGCCGTGCAGCAGGATCGCCACCGGACCGTGCTTCGGGCCGGTCTCGGCGTAGCCGATGTCCAGGACGCCGGCGCGGACCTGCTTCAGGTCCGAGAAGGTGGTGTGCGTGCCCGGAGCGATGGTCGGGATCACCGGAGCCTTGCCGCCGGTCCCGCCGGGACCCTTGGATCCGCTGGACCCGCTGGACGCGCTCGCCAGGGCCGCGGATGCGGTACCGGTCGACACAGCCGTCACCGCCGTGGCTCCCACGCCCAGCCCGACCGCCTTGGTGAACGTCCGCCTGTTGATCATATCTAGTCCTTCCTGGATGTCCTGCCGTCGCCCCAACCCTGCGGCGCCATCCTCGCCGGGCACATCAGTCACATGACGTCCAGACACGCTGACCTCGCGTTCGACTGCCACATTCAGTCATCCGACTCTTTCCCGTCCGGCCACCGGTGATGGACGCTGAACGAGCTGCCGCAGCCCCGGCGGTCGTCGTGCGCAATCGGAAGGTCGGGCCGTGAATCGAATCCCCGTAGTCCTCATCCACGGTGTGGGGGTGGACATGTCGTCCTGGGAGGGCTGGACGGAACGGTTCGCCGCGCACGGCTACGACGTGCACGTCCCCGCGGAACCATCTGGCGTGTTCGGTCTGGAGGAGCTCACCGCGCACTACGAGAAGGCGGTCCGCTCGCAGGACCGGCCGCCGGTGCTTATCGGGCACTCGGTCGGAGGGCTCATCGCCCGGCAGCTTCTGGACGCGGGGTTGGGACGAGCCGCGGTCGCGATCGCGCCGCTGCCGCTGCCGCTGCCGCTGGCACCACCGTCCAGCGACAAGGCCGGGACGCAGTCCGAGGACTACACACAGCTCCTGCAACCCTTGTTCCGCCACACAATCGCGAACGCGGTCGGTGAGGAAGAGGCCGCGCAGCTGTATGCCCGCTACGTCGTCCCGGCTCCGCGCCGGCTGCTTGTCGACCTCGGGCTGGACGACACCATGCGCAGCGGCGGCGACGTGGCGGCCGGCGAGGGCGTTGTCGTCGACGCGGCGACGCGGGGACCGCTGCTGCTCATCTCCGGCCAGGAAGACCGCATGGTCGCCGACGCCGTCACGCGCGCCACCTACAAGCTCTACGGCGACTCCACGGCCGTCACCGACCTGAAGCAGTTCGCTGACAGAGGGCACTCGCTGGTCTTCGACAGCGGCTGGCCCGCCGTCGCCGACTACGTGCTGGCGTGGCTGGCGGCCAACGGGATCACGAGCCCGGCCGAGCAGGGCTGAGCCCGCGGACACCGGCGGGTCCGCGGACTTCAGCTCCGTGCGCATCAACTCTGCGGACCTTCCTCCGTCCGGCTCAACGCGTCCCGCAACGCGGCGCGCGTCGTGATCCCCAGCTTCGGAAAGATCCGATACAGGTGGGAGCTGACGGTGCGCGGCGACAAGTGCATCCGCTTGCCGATCTCTTTGTTCGTCAGCCCGCTGGCCGCCAGATCCGCGATCCGGCGTTCCTGCCAGGTCAGCGACGCCAGATTCAGCATCGAGGCGCGCGGCACGGCGCCGGTCGCGCGCAGCTCAGCGCGCGCACGCTCGGTCCAGCCCGCAGCGCCCAACCGCTCGAAAGCCTCCGCCGCCGGGACCAGATATCGCCGCGCCGCCGCACGACCCTCGACGTGCCGTACCCGGATCCCGTGCGCCAGCCTGATGCGCGCCAGCTCGAACGGGAACCGGGCCGCGTCGGGATGTGCTTCGGCCAGTGCGAACATCTCCGCCGCCTCGTGTTCGCCGTCGGCGGTCATCGCCAGCGCGCCGTAGGTCAGCAGCGCCAGACGCGGGGAGATCTTCGGCAGGTCGGCGTCGCGTGCGGCCAGGGCATGCTGCCGCGCCTGCTCAGTGCGCCCGGTGTGGCGGGCGGCTTCGACCAAGTCCAGCAGCGTCCGCGAAGCCTGATACGCATAGGGGCGGAACTCCCCCGGCGGCGTGATGCCGATGGCGTATAGGTAGGCGGTCTCGTAGTCGCCTGCGCTCAGCGCAGCCGTCGCGCCGGCGGAGTCAGCGAGCTGAGTCAGGAAGCCGAGTCCGCGCGGGCGGGCCCAAGCGTCCACTTCGGCCTGCAAGTCGCGCGCCGGTCCCAGCTGTCCGCGCAGCGCGGCGAGCTGGGCGAGGTAGGCGCGGCTCTGCGTGGCGAACAGCTCGTGACCGTGCTCGACGGCCAGCGCCAGCACGCGCCGTCCGGTGTCCTGCGCGCCGTCCCACTCGCCGACCGCCATCTGGTCCAGCATGATCAGGTGGAGCATGACCATGCCGCTGGCGACAGCGCCGGTCTCCAACTCGCGGTCCACGATGCCACGCAGGTGCGGACGGAAGCGGCTGAGGATGTCAAGGTGATATGCCGCGACCGCCAGGCGCGTGACCTCCCACGGTTCCTGACCCGCCACCTTCGCAGCAGCCTGTTCGATCACCTCGGCGCTGCCGGCGCCGTGCCGGATCACGTCGCTCCAGGTGTCGCCGTACAGGCGTGAGCGTTCGGTGATCAGGTCTCCCAGATCGGCTAGGAGCGCCTGCGTACGTTCCCAGGCTGCGCGGTCCCCGGCGTACTGGCTGATCGCCAGCAGGAGGTTGACCAGCCGGGTCAGGACTTCGTCGGCTTCGGTGGGACCGGTGTCACGCAGCTTCTGGATCGCCAGGGCGACCTGGCGGTGCGTGGAGAGGACGTCGCCGTCCTGATACAGCGCCTGATACGCCGAGGCCAGTACCGACGCCGCCGAGTCGGTCGAACCCGGCGCGAGTCCGTACTGCACGAGGCGGTGCGCCTGACCGAGGCGCGCGGCGTGCCCGGCGACGAACGCGGCGTCAGCCAGCCGCCGGGAGCGGCTGGTGTGCTCCACGCTGAGTTCGGCGGCGCGGGTCAGCCACGCCACCGCGGCCAGGGCGCCGCCGCGCTTGGTCGCCGACTCGGCCGCCGCCTCCAGGATGTCGGCGACCTCCTCGTCGGGGTCGACGGTCGCGGCGGCGAGGTGGGTCGCGCGGCGTTCCAGGTGCTCGCGGTGGATCTGGGCCAGGGCGCGATGAGCTGCACGGCGCTGGTTGGGGGTCGCCATCTGCACCACCGCCGAGCGCACCAGCGGATGACGGAAGGCGAAGTCGCCGGTGGCCGGTTCGATCTCCAGCAGTCCGGCGGCTACTGCTTCGTCGGCGTCGCGCATGCGGTAGCGCGCGCCGGGTCCGCTTCCGGCCTCGCCGCGGCTGAGCCGGGCTCCGGCGCCGGCGCCGTCGAGGGCTCCCATCAGCAGCTCGGCGCGCATGGCATCGCTCAGGGCTGCGATGCGGCTGCCGTAGAGGCGTTGCAGCCGCCGGGGCAGCGGCATGCCGAGGTCGCCGACGAGGCTTTCCAGCGCCGGCTCGCCTTGGATCGCCGCGCCGCCGAGGTGTGCCGGCAGCTCCAGCAACGCCAGCGGGTTTCCTTGGGCTTGGGTCAACACCAGGCGCCGAATCTGTTTGCCCAGCGTCGGAAAGCGCTGCGTCAGCAGGGCCGCGGCGTCCTGGTCGTTCAGGGCGGCGATCGGGAGTTCGGGCAGCGCGGCGGTGTCGAAGCGCGAGGCGATGTCGGTGCGGACGCCGACCAGCAGCTTCACCGGGCTGCCGGCCAGGCGGCGGCCGACGAAGCCGCAGATGTCGGCGCTGGAGTCGTCGAGCCATTGCCCGTCGTCCAGGACCAGGAGCAGCGGCTTGCGCGCGGCGGCCAGGGACAGCAGGCTCAGGACGGCGATGCCCAGGGTCATGACCGACGGCGGGTCGCTGTCGGCGCGGCCGAAGACGGCGTCGAAGACCTCTTGGCTGCCATCGTCGAGGTCGGCGACGTCGGCCAGCAGCGGGTGCAGGAACTGGTGCAGCCCGGCGTAGGGCAGCTCGGACTCCGCCTCGACGCCCGAGGCGCGGATGACGGCGTAGCCCTCCTGCTCGGCCACCGCGGCGGCGTGGCCCAGCAGCGAGCTCTTGCCCACGCCGGTCTCCCCGCGCAGGACCAGCGCCTGACCCGCGGCGGTTTTGACGAACGCCGCGAGTTCGGCCTGCTCCGCTTCCCGACCCACCATCGCCATGCCGATGGACTCCATGCCTCCCCAGTTCTTTCTTTGCTTGTCGTGGCGTGTCCGGCGCTCGGGCCTCGGTGTTCGGACCTTGGCGTACGGACTCAGCGTTCAGACTCCGGTGTTCAGACCCCGAGGCCGGCGGCCCGGGCCATGTGCGCGGCGTACCAGGCCGGCCATTCCTCGTCGCGGTGGCCGAGCTCGCCCTCGTACTCGCCGTGCGCCGCCTCGGCGTCGCGCAGCGCCTGCTCCAGGTCGGCGGTCGTGCGGTAGACGACGTGCCCGATCCGGCCGGGGCGGCGCGTGGTGACCTCTTGCAGGACGAAGGTGTTGCCGTCCGGGTCGGTGAAGGAGGCGAAGGAGCCGTAGGACTGCCGCTCCGGGTGCGGTCCGGCGAGGCGGTCGAGGGTCCCGGCGTGGTGGAAGACGCCGCCGGCGTCGTGGAACACCTCGCTGACCTCGACGCCGTGCGCCAGCAGCTCCTCGCGGGCGGCGACGACGTCGTCCACGACCAGGTGCACGCCGCGCTCGGACCCGGGCGCCGCGTCGGTCACCCCGCTGCCGATGATCAGCGAGGCGGTCGACCCGGGCGGCGTCAGGTGCACGACCCGGAATCCGCCGGGCCCGGAGAAGTCGACGTCCACCCGGAACCCGATCCCGGCGTAGAAGTCCTTGGCCCGGTCCACGTCCGCCACCGGCAGCACCACGACCTCGAGCTTGAAGTCCACCATCGTCCCGCTCCGTCCGCTCCTGCACCCCGCGCGATGCCGGTCGGCACCCGCCGCCAACGATCCCCGCATCCCGGGCGCCTCACCCCAGGGGCGAACCCTGGCACCGACCCGGGCCCGTGGCCGCCAGGGTGCCGACCAGGTGCGCCCGGGGTGCGCCCGGGGTGTGCCCGCGGTGCGCCCGGAGCGTGCCAGGGGTGCACGCGGAGTAGCGACTGAAGATTTTTTCCGCCAGCCTGTAGTAATGCCGCGTGCCCGTTCGTCATCCCGATGCCAACGGCGCGAGCCGCCGTCCGACGAGCAGTGAACGGAGCAGACACATGAGGTACCTGATGCTGGTGTGCGTGGACCCCGACAAGCCCGAGGAGGAGATCGCCGGCGCTCCCGACATCGACGTGTGGGTCAAGGACAACGACGAGCAGGGCATCCGGCTCATGGGCGACCGGGTGCGGCCCGGCAGCGACGCCACCTGCGTGCGCGTCCGCGACGGCGAGGTCCTGCTCACCGACGGTCCCTACGTCGAGACCAAGGACCTGATCGCCGGCTTCGACGTGCTGGAGTGCGCCGATCTGGACGAGGCCGTCGAGGTCGCCTCGCGCCACCCGATGGCCTGGCACGGCGTCATCGAGCTGCGGCCCTTCTGGGTCGACTGATGGTGCTGTCCGACTGACGGCAGGCGAGCACCCACACCAGGCGGAGGCGGCGATGACCGACGAACCGGCGAGCGAAGTCATCGCCGCCCTCTACGCCGACAGCTGGAGCCGGATCGTGGCGACCATGATCCGCTTCACCGGCGGCGACTGGAACCTGGCCGAGGAGTGCGCACAAGACGCCTTCACCCAAGCCCTGCGCCGCTGGCCCGACGAAGGCATCCCCCGCCAACCGCTCGCCTGGCTGACCACCGCCGCCCGCAACCGCGCCATCGACACCTTCCGGCGCGCCTCCACCGAGGCGGCGAAGCTGCGCCAGTGGGCAGCCCTGGAAGCCAAGGCGCCGCCGCCCTACACCCGCGACAGCGAAATCCCGGACGAGCGCCTGGAGCTCATGTTCACCTGCTGCCACCCGGCACTGAACCTCGACGCGCAAGTAGCGCTGACCTTGCGCTCACTCGCGGGCTTGAGCACCGCCGACATCGCACGCGCCTTCCTGGTCAGCGAACGCACCATGGCCCAGCGCATCTTCCGCGCCAAGCAGAAGGTGGCGCACGCCGTCATCCCGTTCCGCGTCCCGCCGGCCCACCTGCTGCCCGATCGCCTGCCCGCAGTCCTGCACGTGCTGTATCTGCTCTACAACGAGAGCTACAGCGACCAGCAGCACAAGGCGCGCCTGAGCACGGAGGCGATCCGACTGGCGCGAGTCCTGGCCACGCTGATGCCGGACGAGCCCGAGGCACAGGGCTTGCTGGCCCTGATGCTGCTGCAGGAGGCGCGCCTCGCGACACGTCTGGACGCCGAAGGCGAACTGGTCACGCTGGAACACCAGGACCGCTCCCTATGGGACCGCAAGCGCATCGACGAAGCCACGGCAATCTTGGAGAGCGCCCTACGCCGCCGCCGAGCCGGACCCTTCCAGATCCAGGCAGCCATCGCCGCCTGCCACGCAACCGCAGCCTCCGTCGAGAAGACCGACTGGCCGCAAATCGTCGGCCTCTACGACCAACTCCGCCGCGTCTCGCCAAGCCCCCTGGTCGACCTGAACCGCACCGTCGCCCTAGCAATGGCACAGGGCCCTGAGACCGCCCTGCCCGACCTCGACACCCTCACCGCCTCCGGACGCCTCGACGGCTACCACCTCCTGCACGCGGCCCGCGCCGACCTGCTCGCCAAGGTAGGACGCGACGCGGAAGCGAGGGCAAGCCTGGAAACCGCGTTGGAGCTGGCACCGACCGACGCCGAGCGGCGGCTGTTGCAGCAGCGGTTGCATCCCGGGCGTACGTAACGCCAACGCAAGCGGGGTCCCACACCAACCGGCGTGGAACCCCGCACCGCAAAGTGACGTCAGCTCGACATCACCCCTAACCTCAGCGTCCCTCCAACCCCTTCACGTTGTTCCCGAAGGTCCAGCCCAGGGAGCCGTCCCAGTTGACCGACCAGGTCATCAGGCCCTTGACTTGGCCGCCGACGCTGCTCCATGCCTGGGAGACCAGGGACGGGGTCATGTAGCCGCCGCCGGCGCCGGGTTGGGCGGGCAGGCCTGGGACCTGGTGGTCGTAGGGGACCTTGATGGTGGTGCCCTGGATGGTCAGGCCGCTGTTCAGGCAGTTGGTCTGGACCTGGAAGCCCTGGACTGTCGCGGCCTGGTAGGAGTCGCCGGAGCAGCCGTACATGCTGCCGTTGTAGTACTGCATGTTCAGCCACCACAGGCGGCCGTTGTCCATGTACTTCTTGATGATCGGGAGGTACGAGCCCCAGATCGAGCCGTACGTGACGCTGCCGCCGGTCACGTAGGCGGTCTCCGGCGCCATGGTCAGGCCGAAGTTCGAGGGCATCTGGGCGAGGATGCCGTCGATGATGCGCTCGAGGTTGGCCTGCGAGGTCGACAGGGTGTTGATGCTGCCACTGCCGGTCAGGCCGGTCTCGATGTCGATGTCGATGCCGTCGAAGTTGTACGCCTTCAGGATCGGCACGATGGTGGCGACGAACTTGTCGGCGACCGTGCTGGAGTTGAGGTCGATGCCCGCGGCCGCGCCGCCGATCGACATCAGGATCGTCGCGCCGGAGGCCTTCGCCGCGCAGTAGTCGGCCGGGGTGTCGACCTTGACGTTGGTGTCCATGCCGTCCTGCCATTCGGCGGTGCCGTCGGACAGGATGACCGGGAACGCGGCGTTGATCACGTTGTATCCGTGCTGCTGGATGCGCGGGTCGTTGATCGGGATCCAGCCGAGCCCGGGGTGCACGCCGTTGAGCGCGCCGTCCCAGTTCTCCCAGTAGCCCTGGATCACCTTGCCCGCCGGGCGCGACTTGACCGGGCAGGTCGTGCCGCCCGGCGCGGAGGAGGAGCTGCTCGGCGGGGTGCTCGGCGTGGAGCTGGTCGGCGTCGTGGGCGTGCTCGACGTCGGCACGGTCGTCGGCGTCGTGGACGGCGTCGTGGGCGGTGTGGTCGGAGTCGTCGGCGGAGTCGTCGGCGGCGGTCCGGCCGGGCCGGTCAGCGCCAGGTCGTCGGCGTGGTACACCGGCTGCCCGTACCAGCCGTGGACGTAGACCTGGACAGAGGTCTGCGACGCGGTGGTCGTGAACGCCACCGACAGCTGCTGCCAGCTGGTCGCCGACGGCGTCCACGTCGAGGTGCCGCCGGTCACGCCGATGTAGACGTAGGACCCTTCGACGTACCCTGAGAACGTGTACGCCGTGTTCGGCTGCACCGAGACGGTCTGCGTGCACTGCGCGTCGGCCGACCCCGACGGCGTGCCGGCCAGCGAATGGGTTCCGGAGCGCACGGGCGAGGCGACGACGGCTCCTGTACCGGCGTCACACGTCCAACCGGACAAGTCCCCGGTTTCGAACCCGGGGTTGGTCAGCAGGTTGCCGGACGCCGCCGGCGCCGCGGCGGGCGCGCCCGTGGCGGCCGTCGCGTTCGTCGCGAGGCCCGCGGCTGCTCCCGCGAGCGCGAGCGCGCCGACCGCCGCCCCGGCGGAGGCGAGAAGTTGTCGTCGGCGAGAACTGAGATTCCTGAGCATCAAACGTCCTCCAGGCAGCACTACATGGCGAGTGGGCGGATGCGCTGCTGCTCCGGAGCTGCGGCTAGGACGCAGATTGGACTAGACCTGTAGGGCTGTCAAGACCCTCACCGCGCCAGAGGCGAAACCGTCCCGCCGATGTCCAGCACACCGGTGATCGTCGGCGAGGCACCGGCGCCGGGCAGCGCCGCCGTGTGGTCGGGCACTGCGACCGTCGCCGACCCGACCTGCACCGACGTGACGTGCCGCGACCCGGCGACCAGCAGATACTGCTTGCCCTGCGGCGAGCGCCACCGGGTGTCGGCGACGATGTGCTGCGAGAACCGGCTGCACGCGCGCCCCTGAGCCTGCGCACCGGTCTGCTCGGCGGGCGCGCTTCCCGGCGCCAGGAACTCGGTCGCGGTCGAACCGGTCCCGTCCCAGTGATCGGCGCGCGTACAGACCCAGGTCGCAGTGCCCTGTCCTTGCGGCAGCGGCTGGAGCGCGAACTCCCAGGTGTTCACCTGCTTCGTGTCCTGATTCCGCAGCGCGGGCAGACCGCACGCCAGCCGGGACAGCGCCACCAGCGCATCAGAGCCGGTCGCTTCGCGCGGCGACTGCGCGGCAGCGTGCGAAGGCGCCGGAGTGAAGGTGAGGTGCGCGCCGGTGACGCCGCCGAGATCGGTGAGCAGGAAGGCATGGTGTTCGGCGACCAGCGGCGAAGAGCGCAGCTGAAGCGCCGGCCAGCTGGCACAACCGCTCGCCGGCGGACGCGGCACCTCGGCGGTGACGCCGTTGACGACGCCGACCGTCCGCGCCAGCGTGTTCGGCTGCCGGAAGTCCCGCGTGGTGACCTCCACGACCCACGGCGCGACCAGCCAGCGGTCCCCGGCGGCGGTCGAGCGCAGCAGCACGGCGCCGGCGGAGGTGACGTCCGAATCGTCGGCGCGCGCCACGTCCAGCCGCACCGGATCGGCGGCGCTCGGGTGGTCGGGGCGGGTGTAGCGGGCCAGCCGGGTGGCGTCGGCGAGCAGCACGACGGTCGCGCCGTCCAGCCGTCCGTTCCACAGCAGGCGCACCGGCGCGACCGGAGCCTCGGCGGAGGTTCCCGGTCCCGCTTGCGCCACACCGGGCTCCGAACCGGTCCATGCCGCGAGCGCCTGATCCACCGCCGCGCCGTCGGCGCCGGACTGGCTGCGATCGGACCAGGCGCTGAAGTCCAGACGCGCGGTGTGCAGCCACAGATCGGCGGGGACGGAAGCGAGGGTGACGGTGCCGTGCGGCGTCGCCACGACCGAAGGCGTGGCCGCGGCCCCCGGATGGCCGTCACCACCGCCGCTCCCTACCAAGCTGACCGCAAACGCAGTCCCAGCACCAAGAACGCCGCACGCCAGCACCGCCGCCGCCAGCCGGATCCGGCGTCGCCGCCGCGGCAGATCGACCGGCCCGGTCCGTAGGGTGCAGGGGTCGAACTCACCGGACAGCGCCACCTGCGCCGGGTACATCAGGGCCATGCGTTGACCGGCAGCGACACCGCTGCGGCAGTTCTCCGCTCCAGCCGCTGCGAGCTCCGCCTCAGCCTGGCGGTTGGTGAGCCCTTCCAACGTGAGCAGAACATAGGCGGCGCGCGCGACCGGGTCGGCGTCCCGCAGCGCGGATGCCAGCCGCAACTCCTCAGAGCCGCCGCCGACCGGGAACAACCGCAGTCCCCAGACCCTGGGCCGCAGCACCAGAGCCAAGAATCCGGGCCAGCGGCGCCGCGGCGCCCACAACACCTCGCGCAGGACCGCCAGACGCAGCGTCGAGTAGGCGGCGTCGGTGGCGGCATCGTTGGCCACACCGGGGACGTGCCGCGTACGCCGACGCGGTTTCGGGATCGGCAGCCGAGCCGTCAGCGAACGCAGCGCGGGCGGCAACTCGGTACGCGGCAACGTGTTCTGGACGATCCCGTGCGCCGTCAGGGCTCGATGATGGCGCTCGCCCTCGCCGGGCAGCGCCATATACGCCAGCCGGACCAGGCGCGGGTAGTGCAGCACCAGCGCCGATTCCAGCGCGGCCGCCGATTCCGGCCCGCCCCGCGATCCTGGTGGGTTCGCCTGGCCGGGAAGGACGTCGGTCCGCATGTGGACGGCTTTCTGCTCGGTTTCACCACGACAGGGGGGTTTGTTCCACCGTGGAGAACGAGCACGGCCCGGCTCGGTCACGACCGCCCGAGCACCGGCCGGAGACTGGTACCAGACCGGTGCCAGACCGGCATCAGACCGGCGACAGCACGTCAAGAGGTTGTTGGTCCGCTGCGGTGGAGAGACCACGATCCCGCGGCGCCTCCCGCAGCGGCGGGATAGACCATCGCCGATTTCACGCTCCGCCGCAAGAAGAGCTCGTCGCCGCGTTCCCCGCCGCCGGCGCCGACCGCCGGCAGCGCCTCGCCAACCGGTGAAGAGTGCCTGGTCACGCTGCGATTAGGGTGAACCCCCGCATCCGCCGACGCGGGACGGTGATCCTGCTACCTTGGCTCCCGATCCGAATCCGGATCGAAGCCACGGGGCGTCTCGTTGCGAGGGCGGGCACATCGTCATGGGCACATCAATGCGCTTCAACGTCCCGCCGGGCTGGCCCGCTCCGCCGGACGGCTGGATCCCCGATCCCGGGTGGCAGCCCGATCCCTCGTGGCCTGCGGCGCCTGTCGGGTGGCGGTTCTGGGTGGACGGACCGACGGACGCGCCGACCAGCGCCGGTTCGCGGCTGGACGAGCAGTTGCTGAAGGTCGCCCAATGGACGCGGCAGCGCGCCGGCAAGCACGAGGAGCTTCCGGCCGTGGCGTTCTCGGGACCGGATCCCGCCGCCAAGTGGTTCGGGCTCGCTGCCAGCGTCGCGAAGTTCGGACCTGTGCACTCGGCGCTGTCCGGGGCGCTGAACTCCGCGGTACCCGGCGGCGATCAGGTCCTGGACCTCGTCAAGTCGCTCTACGCCATCGAGGACGAGCAATCGCGGGTCCTGCACAGCATCGACGCGAACGTCACGCTCCTGAAAGAAGGCCCCTACCGGGCCGGACGCCTGCTGCTGAGCGAGGCACACCGCCTCGGTGACCGCGACCAGGAGAGCCACCGGCTGCTGGAGTCCGCCAAGGACCGCTTCTACGACGCCCAGCCGCTCGCCTCCTCGGTCCAGGAGCGGACACTGGTCGAACTCCACCTGGCGCTGGTGTGGCTGGCCCTCAGCCGCACCGACGACGCCCGCTACTGGCTGGAGCAGGCCTACCAGTCCGCACGCGTCGTCATCGACTCGCTGACGCAGCAGGCCACCGATGTCAAGGTCCTGAAATCCAAGTGGGCCACGACAGCACTGAGCATCTACTACCCGGCCGGACTGTTCGTGGTCCCCCTGAAGCTGAAGCGGCTCTGGAGCGCCGACCGGGCCAACGGCGCGCTGAACGCCTTCCTGCCGGTGGCGAACTCCATCGCCGCATGCCTGAACAGCCTAAACGAGCGTCCCGTCGTCCCAGCGCTGGAGCTGACGGCGGCCTACGACGGGACCCGGTTGCTGCGCGAGGTCGGGCTCGAGGGGTAGAGCGGGACCAGAGAAGGATTCATCCCAGCGCCATCCGCCCCCCGACGAAGCGACGGTCCGGATCGCTGTCCGGCAGGGTTCCGAACTCGGCGAGGATCTCCTCGGCGAACACCTCGGCGTCGTCCTCGGGGCGGTATCCCAGCGCGATCGCCGGGGTCAGGTCCCACCAGGCTCGGGTGTTCGCCGAGATGCCGTAGAGCAGTTGGAAGCCGTACGAGGGCGCGCGCAGCAGGGCGTCGATCAGACGCACCGAGTCGTGCGGGCTCAGCCAGGTTCCCAGGGCCCGCTCCCCCGGCGGCCGGTCGAAGCAGCTGCCGATGCGAACCGCTGCGACGTCCATGCCGTAGCGGTCGGCATAGAAGGAGCCCAGCGCCTCGCCGAAGACTTTCGTTACCCCATATAGCGAATCGGGACGGGCTCTGACTCCGGTAGTCAGCAGCGAGCCGCTCTCGTGGAATCCGACCGCGTGGTTGCTGCTGGCGTAGACGACGCGCGGCACGCCGGCTTGCCGGGCCGCCTCAAAGACCTGATACGTGCCCAAGAGGTTGGCCTCCCGCAGATCGGCGAAGGCTGCCTCGGTGGGGATGCCCGCCAAGTGCACGACCGCTTCGACGCCGTCCATCGCCTTCGCCAGCACCGCGAAGTCGGTGGCGTCGCCGATGTCGGCGATCGACCATGGCAGACCGTCCGATTCCGGCGGTTCCACCAGGTCCAGACACCGCAGACGCCAGCCCCGCAGCGGCAGACCGGAGCGCAGGTAGCTGCCGATCCGACCAGCCGCGCCGGTGACGAGCACTTCGGGCATGTCAGGCCTCTTTCTTTCCTCAGTCCGCGGACCGCGCGACCAGCTGGGTCGGATTCACGAAGCGCAGCGCGATCAGCAGCAGCACCGCCATCGAGCCGGTGTAGACGACGGCCATGGCGTCGATCGACTGCGTCGAGCGGATGCCGGCGGAGTTCACGGCCGAGAACAGGGTCACCACCAGCGTCTGGCTGGTCGGCCCGGAGGTGAGGAAGGTCAACTCGAACATGCCGAACGTGCGCACCAGCACCAAGATCCCGGCGGCCAGCATCCCCGGCAGCAGCAGCGGCGCCAGGATCCGTCCCAGCACGGTCGGCGTTTTCGCGCCGCACACGCGCGCCGCCGCCTCGATCCGGGGATCGATCTGCTCGATGAACGGCGTCATGGTGAACACCACGAACGGGATCGAGGGCACCAGGTTCGCCAGCACCACGCCGGTCAGCGTCCCGGCCAGGTGGACCTTGTAGAGCATGGTCGCCAGCGGGATGCCGTAGGCGATCGGCGGTACCAGGATCGGCAGCACGAACAGCAGGTTCAGCGCCCTTTTGCCGGGGAAGTCCCGCCGCGCCAGTGCGTAGGCGGCCGGCACGCCGAGGATCAGCGAGATCGCGACGACCAGCAGCGTCACCTCCAGCGTGACGCCCAGGACCCGCCCGAGGCTGAACTCCTTCCACGCGTCGGAGTACCAGTGGCTGGTCCAGCCGCCGGGCAGCCAGGAGTCGAACCACCGGCTGCCGAAGGAGTTCAGCAGCACCGTGGCGATCACCCCGGTGAGGTTCAGCAGGAAGAACGTCAGCACTCCCCAGGTGACCCACGTACCGGGGCGCAGCGCCAGACGGCGGCGGCCCGCGGCGGCGGTGTCCACGGCGTCGGCCACCGCTGCGGTCGAGGCGCTCATCCCTTACCTCCCGTCGCGCCCCGGTACATGCGGGACCGGGCCGCGGCCAGCGCGCCGATCACCGCCAGCATCAGGACCGTCATGATCATGGCGTCGGCGCAGCCCTGCGCGTAGTCGAAGCGTTCCAGCGCGGCCTCGTAGGCCTCGATGGAGATGACGTGGGTGTGGCCGTCGGGGTCGCCGACCATGAGGGCGGAGGGGAAGACGGCGAAGGCCATGACGAAGGTCAGGCTGAAGGTGGTCAGCAGGCCGGGGAGCAGCAGCGGCAAGGTGATGTGGCGGAAGCGCTGCCACCAGCCGGCACCGAGGGTGGCGGCGGCCTTCTCCAGACTGGGGTGGATTCCGGAGAGGTAGGAGTGCGTCAGCAGGTAGGCGAACGGGAAGCCGCTGATGATCAGCGAGAGCAGCACGCCGGTGTAGTTCATCGTCAGCTTCATCGGCGAGGCGGCCAGTCCCAGCAGATGCAGGGTCCTGTTGAACCAGCCGGCCGGGCCGAAGAACTCCAGGATGCCCTCGGCGGTCAGCACCGTGCCGAGGGTGATCGGCACGACCAGCACCGCGAGCATGATCCGCTTGCCGCGGAAGTCGCGCCGCATCCGGTAGGAGATCGGGATGGAGGCGCCGACGTTGATCAGCGAGGCCGGGATCGCCAGCGAGAACGTCGCCCAGATCGACTTGCGGGAGAACGGGTCGCTGAAGAACTTCTGGTAGTCGCCCAGGACGCCGCCGTGCGTTGGTTGGAACGAGAGCTGCAAGCCGTACAGGAACGGGTAGCAGAACAGTGCGAGCAGCGCGAGTGCTCCGGGCAGCACCAGGAGCAGCGTGCGGTCCACGCCGCGTTCGGCGAGGCGGTGACGCAGCGCGGGTCGTTTCGGTGGGCTGGAAGGAGTGGCTGTCGGGGTGGTCGTGGCGGCGGTCATGAGGCCTGCGCCTCCGGTTCGCCTTGTGCCGTAACGCCTGCAGCCTCTGTCTCTACCTCCAGGAGCAACGCTCCCTCAGACCGGAAGACCAGAGCCCGCTCGGCGTCCACGGCGACCCGCAGCCGATCGCCGGGGCGTACCGACTCGTGCGCCTTGAGGTGCAGCCGCCGGCCCTCGGCGGTCGCCGCCTCCACGTGCAGCACGCGGCCGTGGTACTCGACGATCTCCGCGACCGCCTCGCCGACGGCGCTCTCGCCCTCGGCTGCCGGTCGCAAGTCCTCCGGCCGGATCGCGACCAGGGCGTCCTGCCCGACCAGCAGCGGCTCGCCGGCCGCCGTGCCGACCACGCGCAGCCCGTCGCCCTCGGCGACCACCGTCGAGCCGTCGACCGAGCTGACCCGCAGCGGCAGAAGGTTGCGATACCCCATGAACGCCGCGACGTGCGGATCGGCCGGGCGCTCGTACAGCTCGGCCGGCGTGCCGATCTGGCTGACGCGCCCGTCGTGCAGCACGACGAGCCGGTCTGCCAGCGACAGCGCTTCTTCCTGGTCGTGCGTGACGTACACCGTGGTCAGCCCGAAGTCCTGGTGGATGCGCCGGATCTCGCCGCGCATCGTCAGGCGCAGGGCCGCGTCCAGGTTCGACAACGGCTCGTCCATCAGCACCAGCGCCGGCTCGGTCACGATGGCGCGGGCGATCGCGACCCGCTGCTGCTGGCCGCCGGACAGCTGCGCCGGGTGCTTGGCGGCGTGCTCGCTGAGCTGGACCAGGCTCAGCACCTCGGCGACGCGGCGTTCGATCTCTGCTTTGGCCACGCCGCGCATCTTCAGGCCGAAGGCGACGTTCGCGCGCACGGTCAGGTGCGGGAACAGCGCGTAGTTCTGGAACACCATGCCGAAGCCGCGCTTCTCCGGCGGCAGCGTGTCGACGCGGCGGCCGTCCAACTCGATCTCGCCGGCGGTCAGCGGCAGCAGTCCGGCCAGGCAGTTCAGCGCCGTGGTCTTGCCGCAGCCGGAGGGTCCGAGCAGCGCGATGAACTCGCCGCCGGTGATGTCCAGGTCCAGCGGGTGCAGCGCGGTGTGGGCGCCGTAGGCCCGGCTGACGCCGCGCAGGCTCAGCCGGCCCAGCTGGGAGTCGGGCCGGCGCGGCGCGGAGGCGCGCGGCGAGGGTGGGGAGGCAGAGGTCGCGGCGGTCATCGTCACTTCGCCGCGCCGATCTTCTTGTCCCACAAGTCGAACGCGGTGACCTGCGCCTGGGCGGGCAGCGAGTTGCGGATCGGCCCGGAGGAGGTCCAGGTGTCGAAGTCGGGGTCGCCGAACTTCTGCACGACCTGCTGCGAGGCGGCCGGCGCCTGCGCGAGGGTCACGCCCTTCACCGCCGGGCCGGGGTAGAAGTAGCCCTGGTCGTACGTCACCGCCTGCTGCTCCGGCGTCAGCGCGAAGGCCAGCAGCCGCAGCACCGCGGTCAGGTGGTCGGCCGGGATGCCCTTGGGGATGACGCCGAACTGCGCGTCGCTGACCCAGGTCAGGTTGTCGAACTTGACGACCTTGATCCCCGCCGGGACGGTCCCGGTGGCCCGCGGGTTGATGTACCAGCCGGCGGTGGAGGCGATCATCCAGGCGGTACCCTGCGCGATCGCGGTCATCGTCGCAGAGGTCTTCGTCGGATAGCTCGCCGCGTACTTGCCCAGCTGCGCCAGGTAGTCCCAGGTCTTGGCCCAGCCATTGGTCGGATCGCTCGGGTCGGAGTCGCCGAGCAGATACGGCAGCCCCATCAGGAACGTCCGCCCCGGACCGGAGTTGCGCGGCTGCGCGTACTGGAACTTGCCGGGATGCGCCTGCGCCCACGCCAGCAGCGCGTCCGGCGTCGTCGGCGGCGTGGCGACCTTGGCCGGGTCATACTCCAGCAGCGGCCCGGAGGGCGTGACGACCAGCTCGATGCCCTGGTCCTGAGCCAGCGAGGCCATGGAGGCGGCAGCCGGGTTGTAGTTGGCCATCAGCCCGGGGAAGAAGGTGTCGTAGTAGGGCTTGAGGTTGTACCAGAGCTGCTTCTCGATCCCGGCGGCCAACCCGTCGGTCCCGGTCAGCACCAGATCGATCTGCACATTCCCGCCCTGCTGCTGCGCCTGCACCTTCGGCGCCAACTCCGGCGCGGTACCGGTACTGGTGGTGATGCCCGAGACGATCTGCGGATGCTGAGCCTTGAAGGCATCCAGAATCGGCTGCGTGAGCTGCAGATTCCCAGCCACATCCAGAATGTTCAACGACACCGGCTTGGACGGCGTGCTCGCCAACGTACTAGGCGGCGCCGCCTTGGCAGCACCCGAAGACCCCGGCGCCCCGCACGCGGAGACCAAGGGCGCGGCGGCAGCGCCCACCGCCAACGAGCCCAGCAGAGTACGACGAGACATGGCGTCTTTGCGCACGGACATAGCGGACATAGGAGTGTCCTTCGCTTGGTGAGTGTCAGAAGCCGACGCCGCCGAAGTGCGACGAGGCGATGCTGCGGAGGCCGACGGGCGGAAACCGGGCCCGAGGCGGCGACCGTGAAGTGGTGCGCGTACGGCGTGCGGTGTGCGATGCGCGGAAGCTCAAGTGCGGTTGTGCTGGTGGTGCTCGAAGATCGTGGTGCGAGTGCTGCTCAGTGCGCGGTGCTGCTCAGGTGCGGTTGTGCGGGTGGTGCTCGAAGATCGTGGTGCGAGTGTTGCGCGGTGTGCGGTGCTGCTCAGGCGCTCTGCGGGTGCTGCTCGGTGCCTTGGTCCTGACTCAGTGTTCGAGTTCTGCTCGGTGAGCGTGGTGCGAGTGTTGCTCGGTGCGCGGTGCTGCTCAGGTGCGGTGTGCTGGTACTGCTCAGGTGCTCTGCGGCGCTGAATCAGTGTTCGAGGTCTGCTCGGTGTGCGGCGTGCAGGTGCTGGTTGCGGATGCTGGTCGGTGTTCGTGTGCTGATCTGGTGCGATCGCGCGGGTCCAGCGTGGTGCGGCTGCGTGATTGTGCGGCTGTGCGATCGCGCTGCTGTGCGTCAGTGCGGATCCGGCAGCGGGTTCGTGCCGGGGCGGGCGAGGAAGTCGAAGTCGCAGCCTTGGTCGGCTTGGGTGATGTGGGCGGCGTAGAGGGAGCCGTAGCCGCGTTCGAAGGGGGGTGCCGGTGGCTGCCAGGCTGCTTGGCGGCGGGCTAGTTCGGTGTCGTCGACCTCGAGGTGGAGGGTGCGGGCTGGGACGTCGAGGGTGATCGTGTCGCCGGTGCGGACCAGGGCCAGGGGGCCGCCGGCGTGGGATTCCGGCGCTATGTGGAGCACGCAGGTTCCGTAGCTGGTGCCGCTCATGCGGGCGTCGGAGATGCGGACCATGTCCTTGACGCCCTGCTTCAGCAGGTAGGCGGGGATCGGGAGCATTCCGTACTCCGGCATGCCGGGTCCGCCGAGTGGGCCCGCGCCGCGCAGGACCAGGACGGTGTCCTCGGTGATGGCGAGGGATTCGTCGTCGATGCGGGCTTGCAGGTCGGCGTAGGAGTCGAAGACGACCGCCGGTCCGCTGTGCGTGAGCAGGTGCGGTTCGGCGGCCAGGTGCTTGATCACCGCGCCGTTCGGCGCGAGGTTGCCGCGCAGGACGGCGACACCGCCGTGGTCCGCGACCGGGTTCGCCGGTGTACGGATCACCTCGGGGTCGTGGGTCTGGCTGTCGGCGTAGTACTCGCCGAACGGGACCCCGGCTACCGTCGGCCGGTCCGGATGCAGCACCCCGGGGACCTCGGAGAGCTCGCGCAACAGGGCCCTGAGACCACCCGCGTAATAGAAGTCCTCCATCAGGAACCTGCCGACCGGCCGGACATCGGCCAGCACCGGGACGCGTTCCCCGATCGCGTCGAAGTCGTCCAGCCGCAGCTCGACGCCCAGCCGCCCGGCCATCGCGATCAGGTGAATCAGGGCATTGGTGGACCCGCTGAGGGTGAGCACCGTCGCCGCCGCGTCCTCGAACGCCTCGCGCGTCATCACCTGCTGAGGCGTCACGCCCTCCAGCGCGATCGCGACCGCACGCATCCCGGAGGCGGCTGCCATCCGGTGGTGCGCGGAGTCGACCGCGGGAATCGACGAAGCACCGGGCAGCGCCATACCCAGCGCCTCAGCGCACGCGGTCATGGTCGACGCCGTGCCCATCGTCATGCAGTGCCCCGGCGAGCGCGCCAAACCGCCCTCGACCTCGGCCATCTCGCACTCCCCCACGCGGCCGGCGCGGTACTCGTCGAAGTACGCGAACAGGTCCGTCCCGCTGCCGAGCGTCTTGCCCCGGTGGTGTCCCCGCAGCATTGGTCCGGCAGGTACGAACAAGGCCGGAAACCCAGCACTGGCCGCGCCCATCAGCAACGCCGGCGTCGTCTTGTCGCAGCCGCCCATGAGCACCGCGCCGTCCACCGGGTAGGACCGCAGCAGTTCCTCGGTCTCCATCGCCAGCAGGTTCCGGTACAGCATCGGCGTGGGCTTCTGGAACGTCTCGGACAGCGTCGACACCGGGAACTCCAGCGGGAACCCGCCGGCCTGCCACACCCCGCGCTTGACCTGCTCGGCACGCTCCCGCAGGTGCATGTGGCAGGGATTGATGTCAGACCACGTATTCAGGATCGCGATGACCGGCTTGCCCAGGTGTTCTTCGGGCAGGTAGCCGAGCTGCCGCATCCGCGAGCGGTGGCTGAAGGCACGCAGGTGGCCGCCGGTCGCACCCTCGCCGAACCAGGCGGCGCTGCGCAGCTGCGGCGCGCTCACAGCCATCCCCCGACCCGCCACTGCTCGAGCACGACGGTGATCCGGTCCCGCAGCGCCTGCGGCAGCGTCCGGGACGGCGGCCGCACGTCGCGGTCGATGAACCCGAGCTGCGCCAACGCCTCCTTCACCACGCTGACGTTGTCGGCGCTGGCATCGGCGGCGCGCAGTTCCTCGAACTCGCGCACCGTCTCCCACAGCAGCATCGACTTGGCGAAGTCACCGCCCCGCAGCGCGTCCAGCATCGCCGCCGACAACCGGGGCGCGACGTTGACCAGTCCGGACGTGAACCCGCTCGCCCCGACCGCCCAATAGCCCGGAGCGGACAGTTCGGCGAGCCCTGCGATCCACGCGAACGTTTCAAGCCCGGCATCGCGCGCCACGGAGGCGAATCGCACCGGATCCGGAACCGCGTACTTGACCCCGATCACGTTCGGACTGCGCCGAGCCAGCGTGGCTATGTGCTCTCCGGCAACGCGCTCGTCACGGACATAAAGGATGACGCCGAGCCTGGGAACCGCATCGGCGATCACCCGGTGGTATTCGATCCACCCCTCGGCGGAGCGGTAAGGATGCACCGGCTGATGGATCATCAGGGCACTGGCGCCGACGCGCGCCGCGTGCTGTGCGGCGTCCACCGCGCTCGCCATGTCCAGTCCGACGCCCGCCACGACCTCGGCGCGACCGTCCACCGCCTCGACCGTGGACTCCACCGCCCGCCGCTTCTCCGGCTCGCTGAGCGTATAGAACTCACCGGTGTTCCCGTTGGGCGTCACAGCCTGCACACCGTCGTCGACCAGGCGGCGGATCACGGTGGCGTGCCCGCCCCAGTCCACATCACCGTCCGGCGTGAAGGGGGTGACCGGGATGGCCACCACCGTCGCCAGCCGGGCTCGCAAATCCGCCAGCGACGAGGCAGTCACCTCCTCAGACGCTGTGACGTCATCAGGTGCGGTGGTCATGGATATCTGCTCCTCTCGTGGGGTCATCCCCGGTGTCTCAGGCTTCGTTCTCGGGGAAGTTGCGCGCCACGAACGAGCTGATATGACTGCGCATCAGGTTCCTTGCCTCATCGCTGTCCCCATGCTCGGCGGCCGCCAGGATCGCCCGGTGCTCGGCCGCCTCCCGCTCCCAGGAGGGACGCTGGGCCCACGCCGCCGCCGACACCAGCGCGGTCTGGTCGCGCAGATCGTCCAACGTCCGTACCAGCAAGGCGTTGCCGCAGCCGAGGTACATCTCGCGGTGGAACACGCGGTTGGCCAACGAACGCTCGGCTGCGTCGGCTGCCTTGTCCGCCGCCTCCAACGCACGCCGCGCCGCCGACCAGTCGCCCCGGGCGGCGACGGTCCGGCCGGCCGCCACGGGTTCCAGCAGCAGCCGCATGTCGTAGATGCAACGCGCGTGGGAGCGGTCCATCTCCCGTACCGCGCCGCCCTTGTAAGGGCTCATGATGACCAGCCCGGTTCCCGCCAGCGTCTTCAGCGCTTCGCGCACCGGCGTCTTCGACACCCCGAGTTTGGCCGCCAGCTCGATCTCGACCAGCGGCTGCCCGGGCTTCAGCTCGCCGGTCAGGATGGCGTGCTTGACGGCTTCCAGCACCGCTTCGGTGCGGGACGGCAGTGCGCCGGGTTGCGGTCCCGTGGGGGACGACAGGGCCAGATCGGACATCGAGGCTCCAGAAGAGTTCGTCAGATCTCATATATGAGATGCTGTGGGAGCTTAGGCTTGGCGGTGCGGCCCGTCAAGGCTTCCGCCGTCGATGAAAGTTTCGACGGCGGCGAAGCGCGGATTCGGCGGATTCACCGCTGTTGACGGGCAGTTTTGTCCCGTACGCGGAATCGCGGCGCAGCCCGTCGGTTGCCGTGGCCATGTTCGTGCCCTGTAGTGAACGGCACAGGCCACAGACCACGAACCACTCGACGGGAGTCGTCATGCGCCGAATCAGGCTTCGAAGTTTGTCGGGACGGCGTATGGCCGCGGCGTTGATCGCGGCGTCGGTCATGACCTTCGCCGGGGTGGCCGCGCAGCCGGCCACCGCGCGCACCGATGCCGCCGCCGCCCACACCACCGCCGCCACCGCCGGCACCACCGGCACCGCCCCGGCCGCGACAGCGGCGGCAGGCGCCGGATACTGGCACACCAGCGGCCGGGAGATCCTGGACTCGGCCAACCAGCCGGTCCGCATCGCCGGCGTCAACTGGTTCGGCTTCGAGACCAGCAACGACGTCGTCCACGGCCTGTGGAGCCGGGACTACAAGTCGATGATGGACCAGATGAAATCGCTGGGCTACAACACGATCCGGCTGCCCTACAGCGACGACATCTTCAAGCCCGGCACGATGCCGAACAGCATCAACTTCTACCAGATGAACACCGACCTGCAGGGTCTGACCTCGCTGCAGGTGATGGACAAGATCGTGGACTACGCCGGCTCGATCGGCCTGAAGGTGATTTTGGACCGCCACCGTCCGGACGCCGGCGGGCAGTCGGCGCTGTGGTACACCTCCACAGTCCCGGAATCGACGTGGATCAACGACCTGAAAGCCATCGCCACGCGCTACCAGGGCAACCCGGCGGTGGTCGGGATCGACCTGCACAACGAGCCGCACGACCCGGCGTGCTGGGGCTGCGGGGACACCACGATCGACTGGCGGCTGGCCGCCGAGCGCGGCGGCAACGCGGTGCTGTCCGTCAACCCCAGCCTGTTGATCTTCGTCGAGGGTGTTCAGACCTTCAACGGCAGCTCCTACTGGTGGGGCGGCAACCTACAGGGCGCCGGGCAGTATCCGGTGCAGCTGTCGGTGGCCAACCGGGTCGTCTACTCGGCCCACGACTACGCCACCAGCGTGGCCAGCCAGCCGTGGTTCACCGACCCGAGCTTCCCCTCCAACATGGCCGGGATCTGGGACAAGAACTGGGGCTACCTGTTCAACCAGAACATCGCCCCCGTGTGGGTCGGCGAGTTCGGCACGACGCTGTCCGCCACGACCGACCAGGTCTGGCTCAAGACGCTGGTCTCCTACCTGCGTCCGACCAGCACCTACGGCGGCGACTCCTACCAGTGGACGTTCTGGTCCTGGAACCCGGACTCCGGTGACACCGGCGGCATCCTGAAGGACGACTGGAACTCGGTGGACACCGTCAAGGACGGCTATTTGACCTCGATCAAGGCACCGGCCTTCGGCGGCGGGGGCGGCGGAGGCGGAGGCGACAGCTCGCCGCCGACCGCGCCGACCAACGTGGCGGCGACCGTCACCACCTCCAGCTCGGTAGCGCTGTCCTGGACCGCCTCGACCGACAACGTCGGCGTCACCGGCTATGACATCTACCGGGGCAGCACCCTCGCCGGAACGTCGGCGGGCACGACGTTCACCGACAGTGGACTGACACCCTCGACCGCGTACACCTACACGGTCAAGGCGTACGACGCAGCCGGCAACCTGTCGGCGGCCTCGGCCGCGGTGTCCGCGACGACGCAGGGCGGCGGCAGCAACGCCGGCTGCACCGCGGCGTACACGGTGTCGAACCAGTGGAACAACGGCTTCACCGCCGCGGTCACGATCACCAACTCCGGAACCGCGGCGACCCACAGCTGGAAGGTCACCTGGACGTGGCCGGGCGGCCAGCAGGTCAGCAACGCCTGGAACGCCACCGAAGCCCACAGCGGGCAGAGCGAGACGTTCACCGCGGTGAGCTCCGACGCGGTGGTCGCGCCGGGAGGCACGACGTCGTTCGGATTCCAGGCGAGCTACAACGGGACCAACCCGGCACCGACTCCAGTGTGCACAGCGAGCTGATAACAGAGGTCTGACACCCGCGGCGCCGACTCCCCAGTCGGCGCCGCATCAGCTTTTGCGCGGCCACAAACTGTCCCGCCCCGCAGGATCGGCGATCGCCGACAGCGCGGTGATCGAACGGCTCATCAGCGGGACCGTGCGCCACACGGCTGTGAAGGTGTTGGTGCGCAGATCGCCCGTGATGACGAGCTTGTGCGGCGCCTGCGTGAACTGCAGGTGCACCGTCACCGTATCCGCATCGGTCCGCGTCGCACGCGCCGTCAGGTTCCCCGTCGGCGGCGGCCAGGCGCCGGTGATCAGAGGCAGTCTCGTGCTGACGCCGTCCTGCTCGTGCAGCGTCAGTTCCCTCGCCGTGAGGCTGATCCGCTCGAGCTTTCGCAAAGCCGAGACGGCAATGGTGAACTCGCCGTCGGCGACCTCGTCAACGTCCGGGAACGGCAGCTCAAGCCCGGTCAACCGTTGTGCCAGCGCCGCATCCGCAGCCGCCGAGCCCTCGCGGGCGAAAGCCGGCAGCAGGTGCGTCCACGCCGCGTCGAGCACCGCTTGCATGTCGTCGCTCTCGCCGGTCCAAGCCAGGACCACATCGTGCTCGGGCAGGATCACACAGAACTGCCCATAGGCTCCGTCGCCGCGATAGCCGTGGCGCGCGATCCAGAACTGGAAGCCGTACCCCTGTGCCCAATCGGAGGTCGGTCCGCCCCAGTTGCTGTTGTCGACCTGAGCGCGCGTGGCTTCGGCGACCCACTCCGGCGCCAGCAACTGATGCCCCTCCCACACCCCGCCGCGCAGGTACAGCTGACCGAGGCGCGCGATCGCGTCGGTGGTGACGTGCAGTCCGGCGAAGCCGATGTCGCGTCCCGGCGGGTGTTGCAGCCAGAACGCCTCGCCGATCCCCAGCGGATCGAACAGGCGCGGCCGTAGGTACTCCAGCAGCGAGCTGCCGGTGACGCGCTGGATGATCGCGCCGAGCACGTACGTGGTCGACTGGCTGTAGGCGAAGGTGACGCCCGGCGTGCCGTCCGGCGGGTCGAGCAGGAAGCCGCGCACAGGATCGTCGTAGTCCGTCTCCACCGCGCGGTTCCACTGCTCGCTGGTGTGCCCGGCGGACATGGTCGCGACATGCCGCACCAGGATCGACCGGCTGCGCGGATCGGTGACCTCCGCGTCCAGCTCCGGGAAGTAGGAAACGACCGGGGCGTCGAGGTCCAAAAGCTTTTCCGCCCAAGCGAATCCGGCCGCGGTGGAGGTGAAGCTCTTGCTCAGCGAGTAGAGCTGCTTCACCTCGTCCCGGCGATACGGCGTCCACCAGCCCTCCGCGATCACCTGGCCGTGCCGCAGCAGCATGACGCTGTGCGGCTCGGTCCCGTCCAGACCGTCGATCGCGTCGAGGAAGGCGACGATGCCGTGGGCGTCAGTGTCCTGCGTCGAGGGCGCGGAGCGGGGCAGAGCGGTCATCAGATCTCCGGTTCGGCGGTCAGCTGGGCAGGTCCAGTCCTGGGCCTTCCCTGCACCGAGCCGAAAAATGTCCTCAGCTGTGCAGATCGTGGTCGTCGAGGATGGCATTGATGACCCGCTCGATTTCAGGAGCCTGATCCGGGTGCGTGTGGGACCTGCCGCTGAGCTGGAGCATCGCCTTCCACAGTCCCCAGCCGCGAGCCCGTGCCCACGTCCCGGCGTCCTGCGCGACCGCGGCGCGGAACGCCTCCCGTGCGGCGCCGGTGAGCGTCACCCAGGTGATCACGAGGTCGCACGCCGGGTCGCCGACACCGCTCGTGCCGAAGTCGATCACCGCGGACAGCCGTCCGTTCTGGACGAGCAGGTTGCCGGTGGCAATGTCGCCGTGGAACCAGACCGGCGCGCCGTGCCATGCGGACTTCACGGCGGCTTCCCAGACCTCGGTGGCGCGGCCGACGTCGATGCGTCCCTCGAGATCAGCCAGACAGTCGCGGGTTTCGGCGTCGTAGTAGGCAGGCGACGTGCCTCGGTAGAAGCTGTGGGCGCCTGCGAGCGGGCCGCCGGTGGTGTCGCAGTTCTGCAGTGCACGGAGGAACGCGGCCAGATCGGTAGCAAACTCAACGGGATCGGCCAGGTCCTGGAACTCCAGCGTGCTGCCCGGCAGCCAGTTCCGGATCGACCACGGATGCGGGTAGCCCTCCCCCGGCACACCTGCGCCGAGCACCTGCGGGATCGGCAGCGGCAGGTGCGGGGCGAGCCGCGGCAGCCACTCGTTCTCCTTCGCGACGCCCGCGACGTAGCCGGCGGCGGTCGGCAGGCGCACGGTCATGTCGCTGCCGAGCCGATAGGTCCGGTTGTCCCAGCCGTCGAACTCCACCGGGGTCACCGGCAGCTGCGACCAGTGCGGGAACTGCGCCGAGATCAGGCGCTTGACCAGGGAAGCATCGATGCCGGCCCGGCCATCGCGGGCAGAGGTCGTCATGGCAAGATCCTGACCGGCTCGGCGGATCTCCGCAAAGGGATATCGATCAGGTGGCAGCCTCGACCGACGTCACTGCACCGAACACAGCCCGGCGCGGGCGAACCGTGACGCCGCCTGATACCTACTCACCGAACCCGCCGCGGCAAGCAGCTCGGCGATATGGCGGCGGCACGTCCGCAGCGACATCCCCAAGGCGCGCGCGATGACCTCGTCCTTCGCGCCCGCTTCCAGGTAGCCCAGGATCGCCGCCTTCACGTCGTCCCGCGCCACGACATCCATACGCAGCGCCGAAGCCAGCGGCAGCGATCGCGCCCACATCGCGTCCCAGACCGTGCCCAGGATCGCCACGACCGGCTCGATCACGGTGTACGCGCGCAACGACCCGTCCGCCTCGGCGCTGATCACCATGGCGACGCGGCGGTCGGCGAGGACGAGATCGTACGCCGGCAGTGTTTCCGGCAGCGCGGACGCCGAGGGCGCGCAGCCGACCGCGTGGATCTCAGCCTTCGAATTCGCCCAACACGGCGCCGCGCTCCCGACCGCGTCCTGCGGCTCGGCGACGCTGAGCAAAGCCCGTACCCGATCTCCCGGACGCAGCAACGCCTCGGCAACCACGTCTCCGTCCCGGTGCGGAACAGGGGTTCCGGAGCGCAGCCACGCGGTCTGGCCGGCGGTCCCCGCGAGCGTGGCGAGCGCCGTACGCACCCCCGCAGTGTCGGGCTCAGTGGCGTCACCGCGCGGCGGCGTGGTCAGCGCCGCGATCTCGGCGGTCGCCCGGACCAGGGTGTCCTGCCAGTGCCGCGCCTGCTCGGCCAGCGATATCAGTTGTTCGGTCACGGTGGAGGTGGTCATGGGGTTCTCCTCGTGCTCAGCGGGCCGCCATCCCGGCCTGCGTCCGCGAGGATTCTCGGCCCGCGGCCGACCGCCCCACATCCGGTCCAGCACGGAGTTCGCCACGCAGTACCCACGTACCTCGCACATCCCGGCACCCGTGGTACGTACGTGGCCGGCCCGCGCGCCACGTACGTACCTCCCGCCCGAGCGCAGCCGTCCGCCTACCAGCTGCCGCTCGAGCCCCCTCCCCCGAACGAGCCGCCGCCGAAGCCCCCGAACGTCGGGGAGCTCGGCGCCGGCGCCGGTGCCTGGGTCTTCGCCTTGTCGGCGACGGCCGCGGACCCGGCGATCGCGGTGCCCGCCAACACGGCGGCGACGCTGACCGCCGCAGCCGACGAAGCCAGCACGGTGACAATTCTGCGCATCGGCAACCTGCCTTCTGGGTAATGGAATCGGCGTTCCTGTGCAGGAAGACCATCGCGCTGCCGAATGCCGGCGTCCACTGTCACTCCGCATATCTGCAGCAACCTGCGAGCACCGCAGAGAACTGACACCTTCCTGCACGTCAGCAGCCTTGATGCGGGCACCTCAGGCCACTGAGGATTGCTGCCATGAGCGATCGACCTGACCGGATCACCGTGCGCTTCACCGTGCTCGGGCCGGTAAGCATCGACGACGGCGCGCAGACGGTGATCCTGCCGACGGCGAAACCGGTGTCCCTTCTGGCGGCGATGCTTCTGCGGCCCAACAGAGTCGTACCGGTCGACTATCTGCAAAACGCGGTGTGGGGCGAGAACGCCGCCGACACCACGAAAGCGACCCTGCAGGCCTACATTCTTCGGCTGCGCCGGATATTCCGGAAGTTCGGCGCCGACGACACCATCATCCAGACCCTGCCCGGCGGCTACCGGCTGCCGGTCACCGCCGCGACGCTGGACCTGGCCGAATTCCGGGAGCTGACCGCCGCCGCCGGAAGCGCCGAGCAGCCCGAAGCCGAGCTGCGCCACCTTCGCAGAGCCCTGGCGCTGTGGCAGGGCGGACCGCTGGCCAACGTCCAGTCCGAGGCGCTGCACCGCGACGAGGTCCCGGTGCTGGAGGAGGAGTGGCTGCGCACCGCCGAGCGCCGCTTCGACGTCGAGCTGGGGCTGGGACGCCACCGCGACATCCTGGCCGACCTGCGTTCGGCCACGCGCGCCTACCCGGCGTGCGAACGCTTCCGCGAGCAGCTGATGGAGGCGCTGTACCGCACCGGGCGCCAGGCGGACGCGCTGTGGGAGTACCGCAGCATCAAGGACTACCTCGGCGAGGAGCTCGGGGTCTTCCCCGGGCGACCGCTCCAGCAACTGGAGCTGGCGATCCTGCGCGGCGAGGAACTGACCCCGCGGCCCTGGGCCGAATCGCGCATCCGAATAGGAGAAGTGCTGTGACCACCGCCTACGATCAGGTCTCCGGCACCCGCCCGCGAGTCAAGCAGGACGTGCTCTACACCCGCACGCCCACCGGCGTGCTCTTCCACAACTCCCACGCCGGGTTCCACCTCGCGTCGGCATCGGCCTACCGCTTCGCCTGCGCGATCGTGCCGCGCCTGACCGGTCGGCACAGCGTCGCCGAACTCTGCGACGGCCTGGGAGACGGACCGCGCGGCATGGTCGCCGAGCTGGTCACCGCGATGCTGGAGCGGGGTTTCGCCCGCGACGTCCCGCCGGAGCAGGCGGACGCGCCACGCCTGCCGCCCGCCGTCGCCGAGCGTTTCGCCGCGCAGATCAACTACGTGGACCACTACGCCGGGCAAGCCGTGGAGCGCTTCCTGCGCTTCCGCACCGCGCACGTCGCAGTGCTCGGCGACGATGCTGTCGCGCAGTGGTGCGTGCTGAGCCTGATCCGCAACGGCGCCGAAGCGGTCGCGGTGCGCGGCGGCGCGGCCGGTTCCGTGGCCGCCTCCGGTTCGGTCCAGCTCTCGGCGGAGGTCGAGCAGCTGGCCGCCGCCGGCTGCGCGGTGAGGCTGCTGCCGCTGCCGGAAGGCGAGGTGACGTGGGAGGACCTGCGCGGCTACGACGTGGTGGTCACGACTTCCGGCATCCGCCAGACCACAGCGCTGCTGGCGGCCGGCGTGCCCGAGGGCGTCAGCCTGCTGCCGCTCGCGGTCGTCGGCGACCGCGCGCTGGTCGGACCGCTGACCCGCGGCGCCCGCCCCGGCTGCTGGGTCTGCGCGGCGCTGCGCTTCGGCGCCAACCAGCCGCCCGGACCGGCGGCGGACATGTGGAGCAGCTTGATCGTGCCGTCGGCCACCACCTCGGCGCCGAGCCGTCCGCTGGCCGCGATGCTCGGCAACCTGTTGGCCTTCGAGGTCTTCCGGCTGACCACCGGGGCGCTGCCGCCGGAGACCGAGGAGCAGGTCATCGTCCAGGACCTGGACTCGATGGACTGCACCACCGAGCCGCTGTCGCCGCATCCGCGCTGTCCCTACTGCTCGCAGACCGGTGAGTCCATCGAATCCACTGAGACCGCTGAGTCTGTCGAAGCCCTCGAAGCCGTCGAGCCGGAGTCGCCGCGCGCCACCACGGTCGCCGACGCCGACCAGGCCGACGAGATGTACGACGAGCTGACCGCGCGCTCGGTGCTGGTCCGGCCGTCCGTCGGCGTGTTCACCGCGTTCGACGACGACACGATCACCCAGCTGCCGGTCAAGGCGGCGCGGATCCGTCTCGGGCTCGACCACACGAAGCGCCGCGCCGTCACCGCCTTCGACGTCCACCACGTCGTCGGCGCGCGCCTGTCCGCACTGCACCGTGCCGCCGAGATCTACGCCGAGCACGTGGTTCCGCCCCGCCTTGCCACAGACGACGCACCGATCCGTGTCGAGGCAACAGATCTGGCGATCGCCTCGGGCAGCGGCATCCCCGCCGACACCACCGAACGTATCAAGGCCCTGTCTTTGCTGTCCGGGACGGAGGTCTTGGTCCCGGCGGGAGCCGTGCGCACCTTCGGTCCCGCCAACCGCGACGGCGTCTACCTGCGGACAGCCGCAGGTACCGGTGCGGGTCGCTCGACCGCCGAAGCCCTGGGGCGTGCCCTGTCCACGGCGCTGAGCCTGGACGCGCTTCGCAGTGTCCTGAGCCACGACCGCCCGGCGGCGCGTGTCAAACTCCCCGGACTGGACGATGACGCCGAACTCCGCTTCCTCGCCGAGTCCGCCTCGAACCTGGACCTCGGCGTCGAACTGCTCGACCTGAGCGATCCGGACTCCGGCGTCCACGTGCTCGCCGCCCGCGCGCACGACGAGGCGCAGGACCGGCCGGTGTGGGCGATCAGCGCCGACGTCGCGTGGCGGCGCGCGGCCCGCGAAGCGTTGTGCGACCTCGTCGGACGCGTCCAGCTGGGACGCCAGGAACCCGGCGTGCCGGTGGACGGCGGCGATCCGCTCATCAGGGCCCTGGATCCCTTCGCACTGCCGGTCGAAGGCGACATCCGCCCTTCACTGGACGCCGCCTCGGCCTGGCCCGACGCCCTCGACGCCCTGCGCCGTGCCGACCGGGACGCCTACGCGGCGCCGATCGGCTCGGACGACCTGTCCCGTGCGGGGATCACCGTGGTCCGCGTCCTGCTCACCGGACGGCGCTGAGGTGTCCGTGCTCCCGTGGGCGTCCGCCTGCGCCCGCTTCGAAGAAGGGCTGCGGCAGCGGACCGGCTTGGACGCCGTCGTCGCGCCGCTCGGCGTGCGGGACGAGTTGGACGGCCCGATCTCCGCCCCCGAAACCAGCAGCGGCATGGACAACAGCTCGATCCCGCTCCACTTCACCGGACGCCACATCATCGCCGGACCGCTCGGCGAGCAGTCCTGCGCACGCTGCCTGGCCCGGCGCTGGCAGCGGATCCGGGACCCCCTGGTCCGCGACGCGCTGGAGATCGGCGGTCCCACGCACGCCGCCGGAATGCCGCCGCAGCTCACCGACTTCGCGCTCGACGCGACCGCCGCGCTGCTCCTGCACTTGATCGACGAGGCGCCGAGCACCGGATCGAGCACCGCAGAGCCCTTCGTCTACCAACTCGATCTTGTCGAAGCCAGGATCCTGCGAACCCAGGTAATGGCCGATCCGGACTGCCCGGACTGCCGCAGCCACGCCAGTTGCGACAACCAGACCGGTCGCGCCAACCAGACCGCCTGGACACCGATCGCCGATCTGCCGCCGGCTCCGCGCTCCAAGCCCGGCTCGTCCCGGGTCCGGGACGCCGACGCCTTCGACCTGCCGGCCGACGCGCTGGTCAACCCGGTGTGCGGGGTGCTGGGACAGGTGAAGATCGAGGAGCTGGACCTGCCGACCACGTCCTCGGTCCTCGGCGTCATCGCCGAGCGCGCGGGCGGCCGGCTGTACGAGGTGTTCTGGGGCGGGCATCGCGACACCTATCGTCGAAGCCTGCGAACCGGGGTCCTGGAGGGCTTCGAGCGCTACGCCGGGCTGCGTCCGCGCGGCCAGGAACCGCCGCTGGTCGCCGCTTTCGACGACCTCACCGTGCCGGCGCTCGATCCGCGCGACTGCGGCATGTACGCGCCGGAGTTCTACGAACAGGACCCTGAGACCAAGGCGTTCGCCACGGACCGCAAGATCCCTTGGGTCCGCGGGTACTCGCTGCGGGACGACCGCGAGATCCTGGTCCCGCTCGTCATGAGCTACTACCACTGCGAGCCGCACGCCGAGCGCTTCGTGCAGCAGTGCTCGAACGGCTGTGCCTCTGGAGGCTCCGTCGCCGAAGCCGTCCTGTCCGGACTGCTGGAGCTGATCGAACGCGACGCGTTCCTACTGACGTGGTTCGGACGCCAGAGCTTGCCCGAGCTCGATCCCCGCACCAGCGAGCACGCCGAGACCAGACATCTCGTCGAGCGCCTGGCGATGTACGGGTACGAAGCAAGGTTCTTCGACACCCGCCTGGCGTTCCCGGTCCCGGTCATCACCGCGGTCGCGGTACGCCGCACCCCAGGTCTGGGCGCGTTGTGCTTCGGCGCGGGCGCCGCCCTCGACCCGGAGGAGGCGCTGGCCGCCGGGCTGGCCGAGATCGCCACCGACGCGCTGCACGCCCGGCGCCGAGCCGAGCGCGACGAAGCCGAGCTGCGGGCGATGGCAGCCGATTTCACGCAGGTCATCGGGCTGCACGACCACTCCCGGCTCTACGGACTGCCGGAGATGGCGCAGTATGCCTCCTTCCTGCTCGACGCGCCGCGCGCCGCTCTACTGCCGCTGAAGCAGGCGTTCGGTGAAGCGCCGCCGCGTACCGGCGACCTGCGCGAAGACCTCGCCGCATGCGTCGGGCACGTCACGGCGGCGGGCTTCGACACGATCGTCGTCGACCAGACCGCGCCCGAACAGCGCCGCCTGGGTCTGTCCACGGTCGGCGTGATCGTGCCGGGGCTCGTGCCGATCGACTTCGGCTGGACCCGGCAGCGCGCGCCGCTGATGCCGCGCCTGCACGCCCTCACCGGCGCCACGACGCCGAACCCCGCTCCGCACCCCTTCCCCTGAAGCGTTCGCAGGACAGTTAGGAGACCTCCTCATGGGCACCGCCCACGACTATCTGCGCACGGTGATGAACCGGGCCCGGGTGCCGATGGAGCCGATCGGCTTGGAACCGGACTGGGGCGACAAGCCCCGGCATCTGAAGTACTACCCGGACGCCGAACGGCTGCCGCTGCCGATGGAATCGGTGCCGACGCCCGATCCGGCTGGCGACCAGTCCGGCAACCAGCGCGGCGACCAGCCCGGCGGCTTCTCGGTCCCGCTGCTGGCGGACATGCTCCGTCACTCCTACGGCTACCTCGGGCGCCGTCTGGCTCCGCACGCCAACAACGACCTGGTCACGCTGCCGGACTACGCCGACGCCAACTGGTGGCGCGGTACCGCTTCCGGCGGCGGCTTGTATCCGGTGAGCGTTTATTGGGCTTCCGGCGCGCGCGGCCCGGTGCTGCCCGGGCTCTACCACTACTCGCCGCCGCATCACGAGATGCGCCGGCTGCTCACCGGCGATGTGACGGCTGAGATCCGTGCCGCGTTGGGAGACGCACCGCAGTCCGTGCCCACCGACACCGACCAGTTCCTGGTGCTCGGTCTGAAGTTCTGGCAGAACGCCTTCAAGTACCAGAACTTCTGCTACCACGCCGTCACGATGGACGTCGGGACGATTCTGCAGAGCTGGCAGATGTTCCTGGCGGACCATGGTCTGCACCTGACCCCGGCGTTCTGGTTCGACGACCGGCGCCTCGGGGACCTGCTCGGGGTACCGCCGGAGCAGGAGGGCGTCTTCGCGGTCGTGCCGCTGCCCTGGACCGGGCCAGTGGTAAAGACAGGCGAGAATCCCGAGTACCCGCCTCGAGTCCGTCTCAGCGAGCAGGAGCGGTCACGCCGCGTGCGCACCTTCGACCTGAACATCGCGGTCCATCAGGCCACGATGACGCCCGCGCCCCGGCCCGAACCGCCGGCGCTGGATCCGGCTGCCGCGCACCGGCCGCCGGAGGACCGTCCGGTCGTGGACCTGCCCGAACCCCTGCCGCCGGCGCCGGCCCGGCAGGCGTTCCGGGCACGCCGCAGCAGTTTCGGCCGGTTCAGCGGCGCGGTCCCGACCACCGGCGCCGAGCTGGCCGCGATCCTGGCGGCCGCCTCGCAAGCCGCCGCGTTCGCGTGCGACGTCGCCGAACCGGAGCGCGGGCTGGAGCTGGCCAAGTTCTACGTCTTCGTCAACCACGTCCGTGGTGTCGCGCCGGCTGCCTATGAGTACGACCCCGCCGCGAACCGCCTGCTGCGCGTGACGGACAGATCGCCTGCGGACTTCCTGCAGCCGACGTACTTCCTGGAGAACTACAACCTCGAAGAGGCCGGTGCGGTGATCGTGCCGTCCGTGCGCGCCGACGCGCTGTACGACAGCGTCGGCGACCGCGGGTACCGCCTCGTGAACGCCGTGGTCGGCGCGATCGCGCAGGCGGTCTACCTGGCCTCGGCCGGGCTCGGGCTCGGCTGCGGCGCGGCGCTGGGCTTCGACAACCCCGCCTACGTCGAGGAGCTAGGGCTCGAGGGCACCGACGAGGCGCCGCTGCTGATCCTCATGGTCGGCCGGGAGCGCGAGCGGCCTGCCGACTTCCGCTACGAGATCGGCTGAGGGGGATCAGCTGTGACTGTCACCTTGCCCGTCGCCACAACGCCCGCGCAGGACATCGGAAGCTGGGAGCTCGGACGGCGCTTCATGCTGCGCGTGGCGGGTCTGCCGTTCACGGCGCTGGAGACGTTGCGCAGCCCGGCGAGCATCGCCTGGGCCGACGCGATCCTGGCCGACGAGCGCCGGCTGGCCGAGTCCGGCGCCGCGTTGAGCGATCTGCTGCACGAAGCCATCAGCGACAACGAGGACGAGACCGACCGCCGCGCCCTGCTCACCATCCGGCGCCAGGTGTTCAACGCCAAGCCGGTCAAAGACCCGCAGGCCGCGCTGTATCTGCCGATGCCGGACGCCACCCGGGACGCCCTGGCGTCCTGGCTGCGAGACCACTGCGCGTGGCAGCAGCGCCTTGCGCAGGGCCCTGGGATACTTCGGGCCGAGGAAGCAGGCGTCCGCGAGACGCTGCGGCAGCTGGCTGTGGAGCCTCGGCTTCGGCAAGGGCTGCTCCTGGCCTCGCCGTCGCTGGACGCGGCACTCGACGGCTTCCTCGCCAAGCCGCCGGGCGAACTCGGCAAGCGCGATCGGCGCACGCAGCGCGCTCTGGTCGAGTACCTCTACAAGGTCGCCGGGAAGACCAGTCCGTTCAGCAGCTTCACCGGCGTGGCGCTGGGTGAGTTCACTGATACGCCCGGCGCGGCCGGGTCAGCCGGGTCAGCTGATCCAGCCGGTCCAGCCGCCGGTTCGCTCGCCGTCGCGGCGGACTGGACCGACCACCCGCGGATCAACGTCGCCGTGCTGGCTCGGCTCGCCGACCTGATCGCCGCCGACGACACGGTGCGCGCCGACCTCCCGGTCACGCTGACCGCCGGCTGGTACGCCGAGGAAGACCGCCTGCGCTACATGCGCCACACGACCATCCGCGGCGACGACGACGCGGCGGTCAGCTTCGACATCGTCCACGACGACCTGTTCTTCCTGCGCCACGGCGCGGCGCTCCAGGGTATCCTGGACGTCCTGGCCGACGAGCCGGACCTGCGCTACGCGGAGTTCATCAGCAGGCTGAGCACGGCGGTGAACGCGCCGGTCGAGGACTGCGACGCCTACGCGCGCCGCCTCATGCAACTCGGGCTGCTGCGCGTCCCGGCGCTGCGGATCGACATCCACCACCGCGATCCGCTGCGCGACCTGGCTGATCGGCTGCTGACGCTGGATCGCGCGTGGGCCGCCGAGCTGTCCGCACGGCTGCGAGGCATCGCGGCGCAGCTGGACGGCTTCGCCAACGCCGATCTGGCGACCAGGCGCGAGATCCTTCAGCGGATCCGCGCCGGGTTCGAAGAGGTCCACGAGGCGCTGGGAGCCTCGGAGACCACGCTGCCCAGGACGCTGGTCTACGAGGACGTCCGCGCAGGTCAAGCTCCGGCGACGTACGACCGCTCGGAATGGATGGACAGCTTCGCCGAGCCGCTGCGCGCACTGAGCGAGATCCTGCCGCTGTTCGACATGGTCCTGACACACCGGCTGGTGCTGCGTGGCTTCTTCCTGGCGCGCTACGGCGTCGGCGGGCGCTGCGACGACGTCCCGGGATTCGTCCGCGACTTCCACGAGGACATCTACGACCAGTACGTGCGACTGACGCAGGAGCGCCGCTCCTTCGACGAGAACGGCAGCTACCTACCGTACGAGAACTGGTTGCGACAGCCCGAATTCGCCGTCCTGGACGCGGTCCGCTCGGAGTTCGCCGAGCACATGCGCGACATCAGTCAGCGGGGCGAAGAAGGCGAGGCAGGCGATAGCGAAGCAGGGGACGAAGTCGTCCTGTCCGAGGCGGTCCTGGCTGACCTCGCCGCCCGGATCGCACCGTTCACCTCCCGGTTCCGTCCGGAAGCGCACTTCCTTCAGGTCGGCCGGACCGACAACGGTCCGATCGCCGCGCTGAACCGCTCTTTCGGCGGGCTGCACTTCCCGTTCTCCCGCTTCTCGCACTGTTTCGAGGACGTCGGCGCCGAAGGGCTCTCCGGCGGGCTGCGCCAGACCTCGCAGGCCGTCGCCCCGGACGGCGCGGTACTGGCCGAGGTGGCCGGCGGCATCGTCGGGACCAACCTGAACCTGCACGGCCGGCTCACCGACTACCAGATCATCTGCCCGGACGAGCGCTCCTCGCTGCCGCCGGAGGCGCAGCTTGCGATGGACGACCTCTATCTGGAGCACGACGCGGACACCGACCGTCTGATGCTGCGGTCCCGGCGCCTGGGTCGCGAAGTCGTCCCGGTCTACCTCGGCTATCTGCTGCCGATGGTGCTCCCGGCGATCGCCCGCTTCCTGTTGCTGTTCTCGCCGTCGTCGCTGGCGCGGCTCAACGTGTGGGACGGAGTGCCGAGTACCGAGACGCCCGAAGGCGTCACGACCCGACCCCGAGTCCGGCTCGGGACAGTGGTCATCGCGCGCCGGCAGTGGACGTTCCCCGCCTCCGCGCTCCCGGTCCACCGTCCCGGTGCCGACACCGCCGAACGGCTGCTCACCTGGCGCCGTTGGCAGCGCACGCATTCCCTGCCCGATCAGGTCTTCGCGCGCTACGACGCCGAAGGGCAGCGCGCCAAGCCGGCTCTGGTCGACTTCACCAGCGCCGTGTGCCTGGGCCTGCTCGACGCGGCGGTCAAGGACGGCGGCTTCTGCCTGGAGGAGATGTCCCCGACCGCGGACCAGCTCACGGTCACCTCCGCCGCGCCGCACCTTCCGCGCCTTCCCCACCTTCCAGGCCACCACGTCGCCGAGTTGGCCGTCGAGACGACGATCCGCCGCACGCACCCGACCCTCACCGGAGGCACCCCATGACCACGCTCGCCGCCGAGCCGGCGACCGCCCCGGACGCGCCGTCCGAACCCGGGCCGTGGCAGGCCGTCCACATCTTCTACGGCGCGGTCCGGCTGTCCATGCTCACCGAGTCCATCAGGCCTCTGATCGCCGGACTGCGCCAGGACGGCTTGCTCTCCAGCTGGTTCTTCATCAACTACTGGGTCGAGGGCACGCATCTGCGGCTGCGCCTGCAGCCGTCGTCGGAAGCCGCGACCGAGACGGTCCTGGAGCGTGCCGAAGCAGCGATCGACGCGTACCTGCGAAGGCGGCCCGCGTTGTATTCGGCCGACCCGGACTTCCTGTCCGACGTCTACACCAAGATGTTCGACTTCGAGTTCACCGACGAGCAGCGCGCGGTCTACCTCGACGAGAACGGCCGGATGCGGTTGCGGGAGAACAACACCCACAGCCGTGAGCCGTACGAGCCAGAGTACGGCAAGTACGGCGGCGCGGCCGGGGTCGCGGTGGCCGAGTGGCATTTCGAGCACTCCTCGGACCTGGTCGTGGACCTGCTGCGGACGATGAACACGCACCTGCGCTCCATCCGGCTGGGCATCGCCGCACAGCTGATGATGGTGACGGCGGCGGCGTTCGAAGCCGATGCCGCAACGTGCGCCGACTTCTTCGAGGGCTACCACGGCTTCTGGCGCCGTGCCTTCGACACCGACGGCGACGTGACCGACGAGGACTACGACAGCGCCTACGACAAGACCGGTCCCGGGATCAGCCAGCGGTTCGCCGCGGTGCGCGAGGCGTTCGCGCGCGGCGCCGCCGGGAGTCTGCCCGGCGTGCTGGGCGCCTGGGCCGAGCACTGCATCGAGGTGCGGGCACGGATCGGCGCGCTGGCCGAGGCGGGCGCGCTGGTGTTCGAGTCCTGGGACGGCTCCGACAACCAGGTGATCACCGACGCGGGCGCGGCGGCGCGGCGTCTGCTGCTGCCGTACCTGCACATGACGAACAACCGGCTCGGCATGACGCTCACCGACGAGGCGTTCCTCGGCCGGATCCTGGCCCGCGCGCTGCGCGAGGCGGAGCACGCTGCCCCGGAGTCGGAGTCGGAGTCGGAGTCGGAGTCAGAGCCGGAGGCCGCGTCATGACCGCCACCTGGCTCGATCAGAGCCCTGCCCGCGCGGCACACGTCGCCATCGGACCGGGCATGCTGCGCGGCGCGGCACTGGTGTACCCGGTGAAGAACACCAGCACCGGAGCCCGATACGAGCTTGGACCACGCGAGCACTTCGTCCTAGAGCGTCTGGACGGAATCCGTACCCTCGACGCGATCGGCGTCGACTACGCCGCGGCGTTCGACAAGCGGCTCGGTGAGACCGCGTGGCTGCAACTGCTGAGCCTGTTCGGCAGCAGGGGTCTGCTCTCTGGTGGCGAGGCGGCGGAGCCAGCCGCGGCGGCGAAGCGCGTCAAGCGGGAGTCCAAGAAGGGATTCCCGGCCGGCGACATCGTGATGTTCGACCCCGAGCCCGTGATCGGCTTCCTGCTGCGCGTGCTGCGGCCGGTTCTGACCCGCCGCGTCGCGATCCCGGTGGTGCTGGCGCTGATCGCGGTCGAAGCGGTGATCCTGGCGCACGTCGGCGAGCTGGCGCGTGAGTCCTGGCACTTCGCCAAGCAGCCGTCGCTGATCCCGATGGTCTTCAGTCTCTACGGTGTGAGCCTGCTGATTCACGAACTCGGTCACGGCGTGATCGGCGAGCGCTTCGGCGGCCGCGCCACCGAGGTCGGATTGCGCTACCGGCTGCCGGCACTGGGCTTCTACTGCACCGTCGAGGACATGCCGCTGTTCCGGTCCCGGTGGCGGCGCGTAGCCACGGCTGCGGCGGGGGTCGCGGCGGATGTCGCCTTCCAGGTCCCGTTCTATGTGTTGTGGGCAGCGCTTCCCGCCGGCGACGCGACACGTACCGCGATCGCGATGCTGCTGATGTACAAGACCGCCGGCATCCTGTTCAACCTGCTGCCGCTCCCGCCGCTGGACGGCTATCTGATGCTCAGCCACGCGCTGAACATCTCCCGGCTGGCGGTCTCCAGCGGCGTCTACATCAGCCAACTGGTTCACCGGAACCCGGCAGCCCGGCGCTACCCGAGGCGCGCCGTCGTCGCCTACCTCTGCTATCCGCTCATCGCCGCCGGTTTCGTGCTGCCAGCTGTCTCCGGCGTGTGCTGGTACCTGCTCAGCGCGTTCCCCAGTCCGTATGGCTGGCTGGTGATCGGTGCGCTGGTGCTGCTCAACGTCGCGCCACCGCTGGTGAAACGCCTGCGTGGCAAGCGTCCGGCTCAGGTGACGGAGGCACCGTCCCCGGTCGAGACGCCGGAACCGGTCGCCACCGAACCACTCCCCCTTCCTGCCCGCCTGTCCACCAGCCTGTCCACCCGCGAGAAGGTGCGCATGGACGCGATAACAGACTCCGCGACGGCAGCGATCGTCGTGCAGCACGTCCGCAAGACCTACGGCGCCGTGTCCGCGTGCCGCGACGTCTCCCTGAGCGTCGCCGAGGGCGAGCTTTTCGGCGTCCTCGGTCCGAACGGCGCCGGAAAGACAACGCTCATCGAGATTCTGGAGGGTCTGCGCCGTCCGGACTCCGGCACGGTGTCGGTCCTCGGCGCCGAACCCTGGCAGCGGGACTCCCGGGTGCTGCTGCGGATCGGCGTGCAGACCCAGGCTTCGGCGTTCTTCACCCGCCTGACCGCGCTGGAGCACCTGGAGACCGTCGCAGCCCTCTACGGTGCGCCGCGCCGCGCGGCCCGCGAGGCGATCGAGCGGTTCGGGCTCACGGCGTCCGCCGGGACCCGCGTCGAACGGCTCTCCGGCGGGCAGCGGCAGCGCCTGGGCATCGCCGCGGCGCTGGTCCACGACCCCGACCTGGTGTTCCTGGACGAGCCGACCGCCGCCTTGGACCCGCGGGCGCGGCTGGACCTGTGGGACCTGATGCGCGAGATCCGCGACCGGGGCAAGACCATCGTCTACACCACCCATCAGCTCGACGAGGCCGAAGCGCTGTGCGACCGGGTCGCGATCATGAGCGGCGGCCGGGTGGTCGCGGTCGGCGACCCGCTGGAGCTGGTCGACTCCCTGGACCAGCCGGTGCGGGTGTTCGTGCCCTGCGAGCGGATCAGCGTCGGCGCGGCGCGCGGGCTGCCCGGTGTCGAGGAGGCCCGGACCGAGGGCGCCTCGACCGTCATCGCCACCCGTGCTCCCGGACTGGTTCTGTCGGCGGTCACCGAGATCGCCGGGGTGCAGGGCATCAGGACCCGCACCGCGTCCTTGGAAGACGTCTATCTCGCCTTGACCGGAAAGGATTTCGCGGCATGAGCGCCGGGAACCCGAACGCCTCCGGCACCCCGCTGGGTGCCCTGAGCGTGGCCATCGCCCGCTCCTACTACCGCGACAAGGTGACGCTGTTCTTCACCTTCGCCTTCCCGCTGATCTTCCTGGTGGTCTTCGGCGTGCTGTTCCGCGACCAGACCGTCGGCGGCGGCGGCTTCATCGCCTCCACCGCGGCCGGCGTGCTGTCCTGGGCGGTGGCGACCTCGGCGCTGTTCGGCGTCGCCTACACCCTGATGCACTGGCGCAGCACCGAGGTGCTCCGGGTGATCCGCATGACCCCGACCCGGCTGCCCACGGTCATGGGATCACGGTTCCTGGTCGCCGTGGCGGTGGCGCTGGTGCAGGCGGTGTTCTTCGTCGGCGTGGCGATGCTGCCGGTGTTCGGCTTGCGACTGTCCGGCCGGGCGGTGCTGGCGATCCCGGCGATCCTCGCCGGGGTGACCGCGTTCTTCGCGCTGGGACTGCTGGTCAGCGTGGTCGCCTCGTCCTCGGAGGCGATCGCGGCGATCGCCAACTGCGTGATGACGCCGATGGCCTTCCTGTCCGGCACGTTCTACCCGATCAGCCTGAGCCCGCGCTGGATCCAGGACGTCTCCTGGGTGCTGCCGCTGCGCTACCTGGTCAACGGCACGGTCGGACCGGTCGGCGGGACCGGCGGGATCTCCACGGTGCTGGTGTCCTGCGCGGCGCTGCTGGGCTTCACCGCCTTGTTCGCCGGGCTGGCCGCGCGGTACTTCCGCTGGAGCCGTGAGGCATGAGGACCCTGACTCCCGTCGAGGAGCTGACCCGGCTGCTCGGCGAGTACGCGGCGCGCGACGGTCGCGGGCCCGATAAGGTCCCGACGGTCGTCGAACTCGGCGGCGAGGACCTGCTGGCCTTTGAGCGCTCGCCGCTGCGCGAGGCCGGTGAGGCGCGTCCGGATCTGCGCGACGCGGACATCTTCCTGACCTCGCGGGCCGTTCTCATCGGCCCGAGAAGGTCGGCGCGATCGGAGCGGTCGGAGCTGTCGGCGCGGTCGGCGCGGTCGCAGAGGTCTGAGCGGGGATGCGGGCACTGTCTGGCGTTGCGACTGCAGCGCATGCAGCCGGTGCATGAGCGCGACCTGCTCGAAACCAGCCCCGGCGCGCACCGGGCCGGCGTGTGGCCGGACGTCGGCGACCAGCTCGCCGCCGCCGCGTGGGCCGCTTTCCGGCACGCCGAGCTGGTCCCGGCCGGCGACCTGCCGAAGGTCTGGCGTATCGACATCCGAACCCTGATGATGACGGCCGCGGCGCTGCTGCCTGACTCGCGCTGCCCCAGCTGCGGGGACCTCGACCCCGAGCCGCCGGACCTCGATCTCGGCGCACCGCGCAAGCCGAGCGCCGAGGCGTACCGACTGCGCCATCCCGAGGACTTCGCAGTCCCGGTCGAAGCGCTGGTCAACACGGTCTGCGGAGTGCTCGCACCGGCGACGTCGGCCGCGCTGGCCTCGCCGACGACCGCCCCGGTCGCGGGCTCGGCGGCGGTGCGCGGACCGACCGGGCTGCACGACCTGAGCTGGAGCGGTCAGGCGAACTCCTACGCGGCGAGCGCCCGCCTGGCGGTGTTCGAGGGCTTGGAACGGCACGCCGGGACGATGCGCAGGCGGCCCGGGCTGGTCGTCGGCAGCTACACCGAACTCGCCGACCGAGCTCTGAATCCGAGTGACTGCACGGCTTACAGCGCCGATTCCTACCTCCAGGACGAACACCTCACGCCGTTCGACCCGGACCGGACGATCCCGTGGGTCCCCGGCTACTCGCTGCGCGACAAGCGGTCCGTGCTGGTCCCGGTGCGCCTGGCGTTCTACGGCTGGGACGGCGGCGCGGAGCTGTTCTCCTTCGAGTGCTCCAACGGCTGCGCGAGCGGCGGATGCCTGACCGAGGCGGTCCTGTTCGGTCTGCTGGAGCTGATCGAGCGCGACGCCTTCCTGCTCGCCTGGTACGGCGGCGCGCTGCTGCCCGAGATCGACACCGGCTCGCTGGACCGCACGGCGCGCGCGATGCTGAGCCGGGCTCGGCTTCAGGGCTACGACGTCCGCCTGTTCGACAACCGGATCGACCTGCCGGTACCGGTCGTCACCGGCGTGGCGCGCCGGCGGGACGGCGGCGACGGGCTGTTCTCCTTCGCCGCCGGGGCGGGCATGGACCCGGCGGCGGCGGTGGAGGCCGCCCTCGGCGAGATCCTGACCTACATCCCCTCGATGCGGCATCGGGTGCGTGCGCGCCGTGAGGAGCTGGTCGCGATGACGCGGGACTTCTCGCTGGTTAGCGGGCTGGCCGATCATCCGGCGCTGTTCGGGCTGCCGGAGATGCAGGAGCACGCCTGGCGTTACACGCGCCACGCCGATCCGATGCCTGTCGCAGAGCTCTACCACGAGTGGCTGCGGGTCCGTCCGGCGACCGACGATTTGGCCGACGACGTCCGCTTCCTGGTGGACGAGGTGGCACGCCGGGGATCGGACGTGATCGTGGTCGATCAGACCAGCGCCGAGCAGCAGGCAGCCGGTCTGTCGGGAGTCCGGGTCATCGCGCCGGGACTGCTGCCGATCGACTTCGGCTGGGGGCGGCAGCGCGCGCTGCGGGCTCCGCGGATGTTCTCGGCGCTGCGCCACGCGGGTCTGCGCGAGAGCGACCTGACCGCTGAGGAGCTGCACATGGTGCCGCATCCCTTTCCGTGACGGCCTCTCGCGCCTGGGGCGAAAGCCCGGTCGCGGTGCCGCCGGTCTCCGGCGGGCACCGCGACCGCGGACCTCACGCGCAGCAGCTGGTGGTGGAGCAGGTCGAGCAGGTGCTGGTGGAGCTGGTGCTGGTGGCGTGGTTGCCGTCGCCGCCGCCCTGGACGCCGCCGACCGGGGCCTTGCCCGCCGCACCCATCAGACCGTCGTACTCGGCGTAGTCCTGGATCTCGAAGGTCTCCGAGTCCAGCGCCGTCAGCTCCATCGCCAGCGAGACCAGGGTGCCCGAGGTGGGGGTGTCGAAGGTTTCCATGGTGTGCCTCCCAAGCTTTCCATCCGGTCCGCCCGGCTCCTGCCGGACCGACGAGTCCATTACGTCAGGAGCCGCTGTCGCCGAACCCGACAGAACGCCGACACCTGGCCGACAGGAGGACGCCATGCTCGACGAAGCCCTGAAGCTCTACTTCGACCTGCATCAGTACCCTGAGCTCGCCGGAGCCGAGAAGCGCACCGCGGCCCGGTTCGCCGACCGGCTGCGCCGATGCGGGCTCACGGTGCGGACCGGTGTCGGCGGCCACGGCGTGGTCGGCGTGCTGCACAACGGCGCCGGGCCGGCGGTGCTGCTGCGCGCCGAGTTGGACGCGCTGCCGATCGCCGAGCAGACCGGGCTCGCCTACGCCGCCGACGAGGCGCTGGGAGCGATGCACGCCTGCGGGCACGACGCGCACCTGGCGTGCCTGGCCGGAACCGCAGAGCTGCTGGCGCGGCATCGTAGCAGTTGGCGCGGAACGCTGATCGTCCTCGGGCAGCCGGCGGAGGAGGAGCTCTCCGGCGCCGCCGCGATGCTCGCCGACGGACTGTACGAGCGCTGCGGCCGCCCCGATGTCGCGCTCGCGCAGCACCTCACGCCGCTGCCGGCGGGCTGGGTCGCACATGCCCCGGGCGCGGTTACCGCCGCGAGCCGGCAGCTGGAGCTGCGCGTGCACGGTCGCGGCGGTCATGCCGGACTGCGGCAGTTCGCGGTGGATCCGGTGCCGGTGGCCGCCGCGATCGTGCTGGACGCGGCCGGGATCGGCGCGCGCCTGCCGGCTGCCGTCACCGTCGGCACGATCTGCGGCGGCAGCCGTCCCAACGTCATCCCGGAGGAGGTGACGCTCGGTATCAGCGTGCGCGCGCCGACCACAGCGGTGCTCCAGGAGGCGGTCGCCGACCTGGTGCGGATCGCGCAGCAGCACGCGCGCCGAGCCGGATGCCCTCGCCTGCCGGAGCTGTCGGTCCTCTCCGCGTCCCCGGCCGGGGTGAACGATCCGGTCGCCGGCCGCATCGTCCGGGAGGCGCATCTGCCCCGCTTCGGATCAGGGCACGTGCTCACCCTGCCGCCGTCGCTGGCCACCGACGACTTCCCGCTGCTCACGCTGCCCGATTCGGCCGATCCGGTCCCGTCGGTCTACTGGATGGTCGGTGCGACCGCACCGGAGGTCTGGAGCCGTGCCGCCGGGACGTCGCTGGTCGAGAAGGCCGCGAACGTGCCGGCCAACCACAGCGCGGCGTTCGCCCCCGATCCGGTGCGGACTCTGCGGACCGGCATCGCCGCGATGACCGAAGCGGCGCTCGCCTTCCTGACCCGTCAGCCATCTCCAACGCTCACCACGGTTTCCGACGACGTTCCCACCTCTGAAGGGATATCCGCATCATGACGAACCCCACCGACCAGACCGCCGCTGCGACCGAGCAGAGCACCACCACCAGGACCATCCGCCACGGCGTGTCCTTCCTGCCGGACTGCCGTCCGGAGAAGCGCTCGGCCGGCGACTACTACACCGATGTCCTGGCCATCGCCCGGCTCGCCGACGAGGCCGGGTTCGACTACGTCAAGATGACCGAGCACTACCTGGGGAACTACGGCGGCTACTGCCCCAGCCCGCTAACATTCCTGGCGGCGGTGGCCGCGCAGACCACGAGCATCCGGCTGATGACCGGCTGCGTCCTGCCCGCCTTCCACCACCCGGTGCAGCTCGCGGCGCACACCGCGATGCTGGACGCGCTCAGCGGCGGGCGGCTGGACGTCGGCTTCGCCCGGGCGTGGCTGCCGTACGAGTTCCAGGCGCTCGGCGTGCCGCTGGACTCCAGCCGGGACCGGTTCGAGGCGACGATCCGCGCGGTGCTGCGGCTGTGGACCGAGGAGCGGGTCAGCGAGGACACCGAGTTCTTCTCCTTCACCGAGGCGACCTCGCTGCCGCCGGTGGTGCAGAGCCCGCATCCGCCGGTGTGGGGCGCGGCGATCCGCTCGCCGGAGAGCTTCCAGTGGCTGGCGCGGCAGGGCTTCGGCGTCCTGATCTCCCCGCCGCCGCTGCGCAGCGAGCTGGGCTGGTCGCGCGACCTGATCCAGCTGTACCTGGACACCTTCGCCGAAGCCCATGCCGGCACCGATGTGCGCCCGCGCGTGGCGTTCAGCGTCCCGCTCTACGTCGCCGAGACCGACGCAGAGGCCTACGACACCGCGATCCCGCACATCCAGGAGTACCTGGACGTCACCGCCGAGGCCGCGAACGCTTGGACCGGCGTGTCCTCCAGCAGTTACAAAGGCTACGAGAACATGAAACAGGCGTTCGGCCGGATCGGTCAGGACCAGTTGCGGCACGACGGCGTGGCGGTCGTGGGCTCTCCGGAGTCGGTCGTCGAGCAGATCAAGGAACTGCGCCAGGTACTTTCTGCCGACGTGTGTCTGTGGAATATCGACTACGGTGGACAGGACGGCGCGACGATGCGGCGAAGCCTGCGACTGTTCGTCGACGAGGTGTTGCCGCATGTTCGGGAGCTGTGAATTCCCATTGGGTGAGAGCGATTCTCCCTAGGAGGACACATGATCCGGCCGCCATTATTCTGGGGCTTCCGCCGGTTCATCAGAGGTCTTCAATAGGAAGGGTCGCGCCATGTCCCGACCTCAGGATCACGACCTCGGCTCACCGCATCTCGTCGTCGGCCGCGACGAGGAGATGCGGGCCGTCGCCGCCGCCTTCGACGCCTTGACCGCCGGCACCGGCGGGTTCTTGCAGGTGGTCGGCGAGCCGGGCATCGGCAAGACGTACCTGCTGGCCGCGATCCGGGAGACGGCGCTGACCAAGGGCATCTCAGTGCTCTCCGGCAGGGCGACGGAGTTCGAGCAGGAGATGCCCTTCCAGATCCTGCTGGACGCGCTGTCCGAGCACGGGGATCTGGCGCGCCTGCTGGAAGGGCTGCCGCCGGGCGCCGGCGAAGTGCCGGCGCCGGACCGGCCGCCCGGGGCCCGGTCGGCGCCGGACATCGACCGCTTCCGGCTCTTCCAGGCGCTGCGGCAGGTGATGGCGTCGATGGCGGATCAGCCGGTCCTGGTGCTGCTGGACGACGTGCACTGGGCCGATCCGGGCTCGATCGACTTCATCGCCTTCCTCAGCCGCCGCCCGATCGCCGGACCGGTGCTCATCGTCGTGGCGCACCGCGAACGCCAGGCGCCGGCACAACTTCGCTACGCGCTAGCCCGCGACACCGATCACGGCACGGTCACCCGGATCGAGCTCGGTCCGCTGTCGCTGGCCGATTCCGCGCGGCTGCTCGGCGACCGGAACGGAACGCGCCGCAGCGTCGAGTTGCACGAGAAGAGCCACGGCAATCCCCTGTACCTGCTGACGCTGGACCGCAGCAACGGCTACCGGCGGCGTCCGGGAGACCCGAACCGGCGCGAGGGTGGCGACGCCTCCAGCCGGCTGGAAGCGCTTATCCTCGGGGAGACCGTGACCCTGTCTCCGGACGAGTTGGCCGTCGCCTCGACCGCAGCGGTCGTGGGAGACCCGTTCACCCCCGAACTGCTGACCGCGGTCATGGCCGGCCCGGCTTTGAGCCAGGTGGAGTGCGCGGTGAACAGCCTGGTCAGCCGGGATCTGATTCGCGAGGTCCCCTCCGGTCCCGGGCTGGTCTTCCGGCATCCGCTGGTGCGCCGCGTCATCTACGACCAGTCGGCGCCGACGTGGCGCGTGGACATCCATCGCAGAGCCCTGGCACTGCTCGCCGAGCGCGGGGCGTCTGCCTCCGAGCGGGTCCACCACGTCGAGCACTGCGCCACCGCCTGGTCGCCGGAGTACGAAACAGTGCTCTGCCAGGCCGGCCAAGAGGCGATGAGCACCTCTCCGCTGACGGCGGCGCACTGGTTCGGCGTCGCGCTGAACCTGTTGCCGCACAACGAGGATTCGCTGCGGCGCCGCTTCGAACTCAGCTTCCTGGTAGCGCGCGCCTTAGGACTCGGCGGCAGGTTCGCCGAGAGCCGGGACCTGCTGCACGAGATCCTTCAGGACGCCTCCGAGGCGACGATGGTCAACCGCTCCGAGGCGGTGGTCCTGTGCGCGCACGCCGAGCAGCGCCTGGGCCGCTACTCCGAGGCGATCGCGCTGCTGCGTGCCGAGGTGGCGCGTCTGGGGACGAAGACGTCCTCCCAGCGCATCGGCCTGTGTCTGGAACTGGGCCTGACAGCTTTGCTGGCCAACGATTATCCGGCGGCGCGTGCCGACATCTCCTGGGCTCTGGACGCCGCGCGCGAGACCGGCGACCGGCTGTATGAGGCGACCGCGCTGGCGTTCAGCGCGTTCGGCGAGATCTGCGTCGGGCACACCGACATCGCTCGGGCGGCGGCGGATTCGGCGAGCGCGATGGTGGACGGCATGCCTGACAGCGTGCTGGCCGGGGAGCGGGAGACGCTGTGCATGCTCGGCTGGGCCGAGATGCTGCTGGAGCGGTTCTCCGACGCCGATCGGCATCTGGCGCGCGGTCGGGCGATCGTGCGGCGGACCGGGCAGAGCCACGGCTTGCCGCACGTGCTGCTCGGGCAGTGCCTGGTGGCGATGTTCACCGGACGCATGGCCGAGGCGCTGGAGCAGGTCCAGAACGCCGAGGACGCCGCGCGCCTGGTCGGCAGCGACCACCTGCTGGGCATCGTGCTGGCGATCAAGGCGCCGATCCAGGTGTGGATGTCGCCGCGCGGCAAGGGAGACGCGGCGCTGGCCGGGGCGCGCGCGGCGACCGCGTTGTTCACCGGGAGCGCCGTGAACAGCTGGTGGGCACGCAATGCTCTGATGCTGCGCGGACATGCCGAACTCACCAACGGTGACGCGGCGAGCTGCGTGGAGCTGGTGTTGCGCGCAGGCGGTCCGGACTTACGCATGCTGGGCGCGCCTCTGGTCCCGGAGTATGCCGAGATCTTGATCAGTGCCCTGATCCGGCTGGGGCAGACCGATCGCGCCGAGGAACTGGCGCGGATGGCGGTTGTGCAGGCCGAGCAGCTGGATCTGCCCGGTCAGCGCGGGCACGCGGTCCGTGCCCGGGGTCTGCTCTCGGCGCTGCGCGGCGATCACCAGTCCGCGGACGCCGACTTCACGCGTGCCGTCGCGGCGTTCGCGCAGGCTGGTCGGCTCGTGGAGCAGGCGCGGACCGCGGTGTTCCATGCCCGCACGCTGGTCATGCTGGGTCGGCGCGAGGAGGCGCTGGCGACGCTGGCCCGCTCGACGGCGCAGGCTGCGGGCTGCGGCGCGATCTGGGTGCGCGACGAGTTGGAGCGGGTACGCGGGCAGGTCGCAGGGCGCGCGCCGGGTGGATGCGTGCAGTCGGCGGAGGAAACGGCGGCCGCGGTGAACGACGCCCCGACGAATGCGGTCGGCGAGAGCACGTCCGCCGCTTCGCGATCGGGTACTCATGACAGCGCCAGGGTGTTGACCGTGCTGACCGACCGCGAACGCCAGATAGCGCTGCTCGTCGGCGCCGGGCACAGCAACCGCCAGATCGCGACGCGGCTGTTCCTGAGCGAGCGGACCGTCGAGAGCCACATGGGCAACGTCTACCGGAAGCTGGGTGTGGCTTCGCGCGTCGCGCTGGCGCGGCTGCTGGCGTTCGAGGTCGAGGAGTAGCACCCGAGCCGGCTCAGCGAGCCAGCGAGGCTCCGTCTCCCATCACGATGACCGGGTGCAGCGCCGGGTCCAGCGTCAGGAGCAGCTGCTTCATGTCGTCCTTGGGCACGCTGACGCAGGCGTGGGTCGGACCGCCGTGGTCGACGTGCAGCCAGATGCCGCCGCCTCGGCCGGCGCCCATCGGCATGGTCGGGTCCATCGGCGAGGTGCCCGGCGCGCGGTTGTAGTTGATGGCGATGACGTAGTCGTAGGAGCCGGCCAAAGGCTCGTCGCGGAAGCCGGTTCCGTTGATGGTGAAGTGCGAGGACTGCGTGTAGTGCAGCTTGGTTCCGGGATCGGGCAGCAGACCGCCGGCGTCGGTGAGGTTGTAGACGCCGATCGGGGATTTCAGGTCGCTGGCGTAGTGCTCGTCGGTCCAGCCGTGCAGCGCGTTGTGGGCCGGCCATGCGGGTGCGGCTGACTGCCATCCGCCTGGCACTCTCGTGAACAGCTGCACCGTCGCGTCCGAGGAGGTCTTGCCGCCTCCCACGGCAAGCACCACCTGCTGGGCTGAGGCGGGGACCGCCGCCAGAGTGTGCGAACCAAGGCCCGGCAGACTGCTCACGACAGGACTGGCCGATGACGATTCGCTGGCAGAAGCCGACGGCGACGCCGGGGCACTCGGCATCTGCGTCGAGACCGCCGCTACAGCCTGTTCCTCCGGTATCGCCGCGGCATTCGCAGTATTCGAAGAATGCATCGAGGCGCACGCCACCGACATACTGCCGACGGCAACAAGAGGAACCGCCATCAGCACTGAACGCACAAATTTTCGGTGAGCCATGAGGAAAGCCTGGCGAGCCGTTGTTCGGAACTTGTCAGCACGGCGGTGGCAATCGCACCGTCATCGTCGTCCCGACCCCGACAAAGCTCTCCACGGTGATCGTGCCTCCATGAGCTAGGACTAGATGACGCGCGATCGCCAACCCCAGCCCACTGCCGCCTGTGCCGCGGTTGCGCGACTTCTCCGAGCGCCAGAACCGATCGAAGATGTACGGCAGGTCCGCCTGCGCGATGCCGCAACCGGTGTCCTGCGCGCTGAGCTCGACGCCGTCCGCAGTGGGGCGCGCCGTCAGAGTGACGTGAGCGCCGCTCGCCGAGTGCCGCACCGCGTTGGACACCAGGTTCCCCAGCACCTGGCGGATCCGTTCCGGGTCGGCGTAGACGTCCAGCCCGGGCTCGGCGTGCACCTCCACGGTGATCCCGAGGTCGGCTGCCTGGGCTCGGTGCGCGAGCGCGACTTGCTGCAGCAGGTCGAGGGCGGCGATCGGTTGCGGGTGCACCCGCAGGGTTCCGGCGTCGGCGCTGGCGAGGTCCTGGAGGTCGTCGATGACGCGTTGCAGCACCACGGCCTCGTCGTGCAGGGAGGTGATCAGGTCCGGGGTGGGCTCGACGAGCCCGTCGCGGGTGACCTCCAGCCAGCCGCGGATGTTGGTCAGCGGGGAGCGCAGTTCGTGGGCGATGTCGGCGACCATCGCCTTGCGCTGGGCGTCCATCTGCTCGCGGCGCTCGGTGAGCTGGTTGAACGCCATCGCCAGGTATCCGGTCTCGTCCCGGGTGGTGACCGGCGCCCGGGCGAAGTCGGCGGGGTCCTGGCGCGCGGTGTAGATCAGCGCCCGCAGCGGCCGGACCAGCCGCAGCCCGGCGAGCGCGGTCACCGCGACGGTGACCGCCAGGACCAGGGCCGCGGTCCAGATGATTTTGGAGCGGTTCGGTCCGGACAGGTCGAAGTGCTCGCGCGCGGTGGTCCCGATGCCGAGGTAGAGCTGGGCCGGTGCGGCGACGTAGGGGCGGAGTTGGTCCCGCCGCGCCGTCTGCAGGCATTGCTGGGCGGGCTTCATCGACGCGCTCGCCGGTTGGGAGGACTGCACCTGAAAAGCGGTGGTGACGCTCAGATTCGGCGGCACGGGCAGACGCTCGTGGACCAGACACGCCGACGTCGCCGCCGCCAGATCCGCCAGCGGCTTGACCTCGGTCGGTGTCGCGGGGACGACGTACTGGTTGGGATTTCCGCAGATGTCCGTGGCCCTCTGCGGCGCGCCGCTCTGCTGGAGCACATACCTGCCCGACAACAGCTCGACCAACTGTGCCTGCCCGCCGTACTTGGTCAGGCAGAGCAGGCCTTTGTCCGCCATCTGCCGCAGGGTGTTGGATTCGTCCGGGGTGAGCTGGTACGGGCCGATGACGCGCGGGTCCAGTCCCGGCTTCTGCACCCCCGGCGTCGTGGAGGTGTCGAAGCTGAGCGGATCGATGGTGGCGATATCGCTGGGCGGCAGCGGCGCCGGCTGCGCGGAGGAGTCGCTGATCATCTTGCCGTCGGTCCCGACCAGCGCGATGCGCAGTTGGTAGCGCTCGGTCAGTTGACGCAGCAGGGGTGCGACGCCGGTCCAGTCGGTGTGCCCGACGGCGTAGCCGCTCAGCTGGGAGACGATGTCGGTGTCGGTCTGGAGCGTCTGGCCCTGCTGGCGGGCCAGCGCCGAGGTGGCGGTCGAGGCGGCGATCCACGCGGTGGCGGCGATGGCGCAGCCGGCGATCACACAGGACGCGGCGAGCAGCCGTACCAGCAGGCTGCGATACAGCGGGACCGGCGCGGCCATCAGCGGGCGCCGACCAGCTTGTAGCCCACGCCGTAGACGGTCAGCAGGCGGGTCGGGCGGGCTGGGTTAGCCTCGATCTTCTTGCGCAGGTTCAGCACGTGGACGTCGACGGCGCGCTCGGTGGAGGCGCGGTCGAAGCCGCGGGTGTGGCGCAGCAGCTGGGCTCTGGTGAAGACCCGGCCCGGAGCCGCCGCCAGCGCCGCGAGGACGGCGAACTCGTCGGGAGTGCAGGCCACCGGGCGTCCGTCGCAGAGCACGGAATGCCGGGCCGGGTCGACGAGCAGTCCGCCGACCTGGAGCACGGCTTCTTTCGCGCCGGTGGCGTTCGCAGCCGTGGCGATCGCAGCGGTTGTGGCAGCGGGACGGGAGCGCCGCAGGACCGTCCGTATGCGCGCCACCAGCTCACGAGGGCTGTAGGGCTTGGTCATGTAGTCGTCGGCGCCCACGTCGAGCCCGGCCAGGACATCATCCTCGGTGGAGCGCGCGGTCACCATCAGCACGGGCGTCTCGCCCCGGCGCCGCAGCCAGCGGCAAATGGTCAGCCCGTCGGCGCCCGGCAGCATCAGGTCGAGGACGACCAGGTCCGGCGGGCAGTCCTCAACGCTGCGAAACGCACTCGGCGCGTCGTGGGCGATGGCCGTACGGTACCCCTCGCTCTGCAACGACACGCGGATGAGCTCCGCTTGCTTCGGGTCGTCCTCGACGATGAGGATGTAGGCGCTCACCCGCGAACTCTATGCAGGTCACCCCGCATGGCAACAGGGAGATCGAACTTCCTGACAGGTTCCTAAAGATTCGCCGCGGGATGCAGCACGCTCATCCAGATGTGCGTGAGCACATCCACCAACGCGTCCTCGTCGGCGAACGGCTCCACGCCGATCGCGGCGAGGTAGTAGAGGCGCTCGCCGAGCCAGGTCAGGGCGGCGGCCAGGTCGTCGGTGTTGACGCTAGAGGTAGGAACAGCGCCTGCATCGCTTTGCCCGCCTGCGGTTTGCTCTCCAGCGGCCAGGGCCCCAGCGCTTTGCTCTCCGACAGTGTGCTCCCCGATGCCTCGATCTACGGCGCTTTGCTCTCCGACAGTCTGTTCCCCGACGCCTCGGCCTCCAACGCTCTGATTTCCGGCGCTTTGCTCTCCGGCGGCTCGGTCTCCGGCAGTGTGCTCTCCAGCGCTTTGCTCTCCGGCAGTCTGCTCCCCGGCGCCTTGCTCTTCACCAGCTCGGTCCGCGGCGATGCGCTCGGCCGTCCCGGCGGTGAAGCTGCTCATGAGGCTGAGCCACAGCTCGCCGAGTTCCTCGTCGCTGCGCCAGTTCTCGACCATCGCCCGCAGGACCGGGGCTTCGGCGCGCCACAGCTTCGCGCCCTCGCTGATGCCGTGGCGGATGGTCTCGCGCGGGTCGTCGGTGCTCGCGAGCCAGGGTTCGGCGGCTTCGTGGCCCAGGGCGACGGCGCGGCGCGTCAGCTCGGCGAGGACCTGGTTCTTGCCGGCGAAGTAGAAGTAGAAGCTCCCCCGCGCGACGCCGGCGGCGGTCAGGATGTCGGCCACGCTCAGCTCGTCGAAGCGGCGCTCGTCGAGCAGGCGGCGGGTCGCGACGAGGATCGCCTCGCGCACCTCCCGGTCGTCGCGGCCCGCTCGGCCTGCGGTTCTGCGGGGCGGTGTCGCTTCGTGGGCCATGGACGTCATGGTAGCGATCGCCATGAACAGGGCGTCTAGACAATGCGTCTAGACAAGCTGTCTAGTGAGTGCGTAGGGTGCGGTCATGCGATACACGACCTTCGGGAACACCGGCCTGCGCGTTTCAGAGGCCTTCCTCGGCACGATGGGCTTCGGCGAGGACTGGGGCTGGGGCGTCTCCGTCGAGGACTGCCGGAAGATCTTCACCGCCTACGCCGAGGCCGGCGGCAACGTCATAGACACCGCGAACCGCTACACCGACGGCTCCAGCGAGCGCATCGTCGGCGAACTGCTCGGCACGGACCGCGACCGCTTCGTCCTGGCAACGAAATACACCCTGAGCATGGACGACACCGACCCCAACGCTGCGGGCAACCACCGCAAGAACCTGCGACGCTCGGTCGAGGACAGCCTGAGCCGCCTGAACACCGACTACCTGGACGTGCTCTGGGTCCACATCTGGGACGCGCACACCCCGCTGGAGGAGACCATGCGCGCCCTGGACGACCTCGTCCGCTCCGGCAAGGTCCTCTACCTCGGCCTGTCCGACGCCCCCGCCTGGGTCGCCGCCCGTGCCCAGACCATGGCCGAACTCCGCGGCTGGACCCCCTTCGCAGGCCTGCAACTCAACTACAGCCTGCTGGAACGCGGCATCGAGCGCGAACTCCTGCCCATGGCCGAATCCCTGAACCTCTCAGTCGCCGCCTGGGCACCCCTGGCCCGCGGCGTCCTCACCGGCAAGTTCACCCGCCACGGCGCCACCGAAGGCTCTCGCACCAGCCGCGACAAACTGACTGAGCACGACCTGCACATCGCCGCCACCCTCGACGCGGTAGCCGACGACCTCGGCATCACTTCCTCCCAAGCCGCCGTGGCTTGGACCCGCGCCCACCACCGCTGGATCCACCCCATCATCGGCGCCCGCACCGTCGACCAGCTGAACGACAGCGTCGCAGCCCTCGACGTCCGCCTCCCCGCCGACGCGGTGCGGCGCCTGGAGGAAGCGACGTCGTTCGACCTCGGCTTCCCCCAGGAATTCATCGCCGAGGCACGGGAGTTCGTCTACGGACCGGGCATCGAGCGGTTCGAGCCGCGCCGGTGACGGTGGCGGAGGCGGACGCGGTGCCGACCGACGCCCCCCGGGTCAGACCGATTCAGACCAATTCCTTGACCAGCACTTCGAATTCGAGATCGTCCCGACGAGGCTTGCCGAATCGGAGGTCGCCGTAGGGGAACGGCCGCATCTCGCCGGTCTGCTTGTAGCCGCGCCGGACGTACCAGGCGATGAGGTCGGCGCGCTGGCGGATGACGGTCATGTGCATGGTGGTCAGGCCGAGGTCGTCGCGCGCCAGGTCCTCGGCGACGGCGAGGACGCGCTTACCCAGGCCGGTGCCCTGGGAGGTCGGGCTGACGGCGAACATGCCGAAGTAGGCGTACGTGCCGCGGTGTTGGACCAGGCAGCAGGCGAGCAGGTCGTCGCCGTCCTCGGCGAGGATCATGCGGCTGCCCGCGTCGGTCACCGCGGCCGTCACGTCGGCCTCGTCGGTGCGCTGACCGTCCAGGAGGTCGGCCTCGGTGGTCCAGCCGCCACGGCTGGAGTCGCCGCGGTAGGCGGATTCGATCAACGGGACGATCCGGGGCACGTCGGCGATCGTCGCCTCCCGGATCTGCGCCTCCCGGATCTTCGGGTCGCGCGTCTTCGGGTCGCGCGTCTTCGGGTCGCGGGTCTTCGGGTCGGCGGCGGGTCCGTCAGCTTCGCTCACCCGAGACATCCTGCCCTAAGCCGGCGCTGCGCCGCCTCAGCTGTCCGCGATGCCCTCCATCAGCGCGGCGGCCAGGAGCAACACCTGGCGCTCGGTCTCGGTCAACGCGACGAGGGCGCCGGCGAGCCACGCGTCGCGCTCGGCGACGTCGCGCTGGAGTTCCTGGATGCCGGCGTCGGTGATCGAGATGATCGACTGGCGGCGGTCGCCGGTGTCGGCGGAGCGGCGCACCAAGCCGTCGCGCTCCAGGTCTGCGAATACGCGGGTCAGCGACTGGGGTTGCTGGTGGTCGGCGGCGGCCACCTCGCCCGGTGTGGACGGGCCGATCCGCGCCAGGTGACTCAGCACGCTGATCTTGTTGGTGCTCAGCGCCCCGGCCGAGCGGGCGGCGCGGATGCGGCGTGCCAGGCGGAGGGCGCCTTGGCGGATCACGGTGGCGGCGTCGAGCAGGTCGTCCGGCTCGTTCGCAGCGGTTGTCATAGTCGTACGCTATCACTTACTATCTCGCTGATGCTGACAGTGGTTCTTTCTTGCTGACATGGCATCCGTCTCTCTCAGGTAGTAAATCTTGCGTACTACATTGCCACCAGCCGCGTTACGCGCCGCAGCCATCGCCATGGCCGCCGTCCTGTCGGCGTTCGGCTCGGCGGTCTGGATCGAGCACCGCGCACACCTGCACCTCGACATCGTCATCGCCGCCGTGGCGATGACGATGATCCTGGGACGCGTCCAGCGCGGCGCCCATCCCGGCGACCGGCTGATCGGCACGGCGGTCCTGGTCGCGTCGGCGGCGAGCGCATCGGAAGTCAGTTCCCTGCTCCACCGCTTCCCGCTGTTCGGCGACGCCGCCTTCACCGCCGCGATGGCTGCCACGATCTGGATCCGGCGCTTCGGACCGCGTGCCACCAAAGCCGGGACGGTCGTCGTCGTCCCGTTCATCACACTGCTGGTCACGCAAGGCCAGGGCGTGACCTCACACGCAGCGAGCTACGACCTGTGGTGCGCGCTCATCGCACTCGTCGCAGCATTCTGGGTCGCGGTGTACCAAGTCGGCGCCGCAGCAATGGGATTCCACGAGCAGCGCCCCCGCCCACCGGCACCGCCTTCCCTCATCACGCCATCCAGCGCCAAACGCGTCCCGGCGAGCACCCGCATGGCATGCCAGATGGCTGTGGCACTGGGCAGCGCCTTCGCCGTCGGCCACATGGCTTTCCACGACCACTGGCCGTGGGCCGTTCTCACCGCGTTCATCGTCTGCAGCGGCGCACGCGGCCGGGGTGACGTGCTGCACAAGGGCGTGCTGCGCGCGGCGGGCGCCTCGGTCGGAACCGTCGTCGCGACCACCATCGCCGGCGCCTTCCCACCCGGCGACCGCTGGTCGGTCGTCATCATCTTCGCGGTCCTTGGCGTGGCGAGCTGGCTGCGCGAGATCAGCTACGTGTATTGGGCAGGGAGCGTGACCGCAGTCCTGTCATTGCTGTACGGCTACTTCGGACAGAACGCGCCGTCACTGCTCGAAACGCGACTCGAGGCCATCCTGCTCGGCGCGGCGCTCGGCATCGCAGCATCCTGGTACGTACTGCCGGTCCGCACCGGGGACGTCCTGAAGCGACGCACGGCCGAAGCCCTCGCAGCCCTCAGCGCCTTCCTCAGCTCGCCCCGCGGCGACCACACCGAGATCCGACGCCGCCAAGCCCACTTCCAGCACGCAGTGACTCAGCTGGAGCAGATCGCCAAACCACTGCGTGCACACCGAATGCTCACCGGCGCCGCACTGCGAGCCGACACCATCGATGCGATGCACACATGCGTCGAGCCAGTCAGAACGCTCGCCAGCATATTCGCGAGCATAGACGCCGAGACCGACACCGAACCGGCATGGGAACCACTGCGCCGCGCCGTAGCGGCAAACGTCGGCGCGATCCGCCGCGCACTCGGCAGCAAACCAGGCGCGCCATATCGAAGAATCGAGGCGCAACCCAGCTCACCGGCTAGCCTGGCGCTCACCGCGCTGGACGCCGCGCTCGCCGAACTATCACGCTTCGAACCTCGGGCGGCACCACTCTCCTCACGAGCGTGAACGGCGCCGCTGCACACTATTCGGTGTCCAGCAAAGGGTCATGTCGGGCAGATTCTCCATGTTCCGGCGGCCGTCGCTGGTGTCCAGGACGGTGAAGCCGTGACCTTCGTAGAACGCGCGGGCATCAGTGTTCTGCTCGAAGACGTGCAGGGTCAGGCGGTCAGGGCTGTGTCGCCTGACCTCGTCGAGCAGCAGCGTGCCGATGCCTTGGCGGCGGACGTCCGGCCGCAGATAGAGGTGTTCGAGCACGTCGCCCTCAAGGGCGGCATAGCCGAGGATCTCCGCATCACGCACCGCGACCCACGTGCGACAGGTCTTGAGCAGGACGTCCTTGATCCACAAGGTGACCTGCTCGTGACTGCGCTTCTGCGGGGGAAGGTACTGCATCGACGCCGCCCGCGAAGCCATGTGGATGTGTGCGATCACCGCCGCGTCAGCCGCATCAGCGAGCCGGATCTCTGTCACGCCAACGTCACTCATGGCCCGGAAACCTACAAGACCAGCCGAGACGCAGCCAACGGATAACCCGGCGAACCATCCCGGTCACAGCACTAGCGCAGCACCGCCGACAGCAGATCCGTGCCGAGCGCGGTGAGGGCGGAGGTGTCGAGGGAGTAGTAGACGTACCGGCCTCGTCGCTCGGTCACCAACAGTCCGGCCTTGCGCATCACTGCGAGGTGGCGGGAGACCTCGGGCGCGGTCAGCTGCCAGGCGTCGGCCAATTCGCCAGTGGTGTGCGGGCTTCTGGCGAGTGTCCTGAGCAACCGCAGTCGCACCGGGTGCGACAGTGCCTGAAGTCGGCGCTCGATGGCGTCCATCGATACTGCGTGGTCTGGGGCGCCGGGTTCGGCGATTGGGTACTGCATCACGGGGCGCCAGCCGGGGGCGTGGACGGCGACGAGGTGTGGGCTGCCGAAGGCGCTGGGGATGAGGGTCACGCCGGCGGTTTGTCCGCTGGTGGCGTTGTCTTGGAGCTTGTCCACGACGATGCTCTGGTCGCCGTCCTTGCGGGAGGTGAAGGTCACTGCGGCCGAGACCGCCGCAAGCGCTGCCCCGATTCCGTCGCGCTCGCGCAGATCCGTCTTCACCTGTGCGTCTGCCGCGAGGCGCGCGGCCACGTCGGGCCAGGCGGCGTCGAAGAAGGCCTCGGCGCACTGCTCCAGCGTCTCGCGTACCCTGCGCCGCACCGCGCCGGGGTCGGACAGCAGCCGCTCGGCGAAGGCCTCCTGGACCGCGCCGCGCGCCTGAGCCAGGTCCAGCGCACGCTCGCGCGCGGTCGCGTCGGTCAGCGGCGAGGCGTCGCCGAAGTGGACGCGGTTGCTGCCGCAGGTGGTGACCAGCGCCGAGAGGACATACGCCTCATCGCCGATCGCGTCGACGTCGTCCAACTCCTCCTTCAGGCTCGCCTTCGGCCGTGCCGGCAGCAGGAAGTCCGCACGCGAGGAGCGCCACAGGAACTCGGCCTCCTGCAGACGCTCGGCCAGCTCAGGCCGCAAGGTCCCGCGCACTCCGGCTGCCCACGCCGCGAAGCGCGGGTGGTGCGCGGTGCCGGCCAGCGCGTGCAGCATCGCGGTCAGCTCGGCGAGCGGAGAGACGGCGAACCGCAGCCGCTCGGGCGGCATGCCGGTGATGTCGATGCGTAAGGTCACACAGCCATTGTCACTGGCAGCGGTACTGATCGGCACGTCGGTTGACGGCTTTCGTCAACTGACGTGACCGCACAGCGCGCAAACCGCACGGTTGACCCATGACCATCAGCGCGCCCGCACGAGCACCGCAAAAGACCAGCCTGAACCCGGAACCTGCCGCCTCCCCCCGACCCCGCGTAAGCGCACGCGCGCTGCTTCGCGCCTCCGGCGGTCCCCGCTACGCGGTCGCGCTCCTCGTCGACTCCTTCGGCAGCGGCATGCTCCGCCCCTTCCTGCTCCTCTACGGAATCAATGTCCTGCGCCTGTCCGCACCAGTCTCGGGCGCCGCCATGACCGTCGGCATCATCGCAGGACTCTGTGTCGCTCCGCTGGCCGGCCGGTGGCTCGATCACGGCGCGCGCAGCACGGTTGTCGCCGCCTCGATGCTGATCCGGGTCCTGGGCACGATCGTGCTGCTCACAGCGCCAGCAGGGAACGTCGCGGTCTTCACCACAGCCGCCCTGTTCCTCGGCATCGGCAACCAAACCATGCCCACCGCGCACTCCGCCCTCATCGCCACTATCGCGACAGGCCGCGAACGCGACGCCGCGGTGGCTGCCGCCCGGTCGCTGCGCAACGCCGGCATGGGCTTGGGCGCCTTGGCTGCCACTGCATGCCTCGCCGGTGGTCCGGCGGCGATGCGGTGGTTGGCCGCAGCGACCGGCGCCAGCTATATGGTGTCGGCGCTGCTCGCCTGGTCGGTCCGCATTCGCGCGCAGCCAACGTCCGCAAAGGAATCCGGCGTCCACGCCGCAACCGCTCCGGGCATGCGCGTCCTGCTGCCCGCGAACGTCATCTACGCGTTCTGCCTCATCATCCCCGAGATCGCGCTGCCGCTGATCGTGGTGAAGATGCTGCACGCCTCGCCCGCCTGGGCCGCCGGGATCTTCGTCACCAACACCGCGCTCGTGGTCGCGCTCCAGGTCCCGGTGACCGTCTGGCTGGCACGCTGGCCGCGCAGCGTCGCATTGGCAGCAGCCGGAGGGATGGTATCAGTGTCCTACATCGGCTTCCTGCTCGCGTCATCGCTCGGCCACGGACTCGCCGCACCCGCCGTCGGCGCCGTATCAGTGCTCTGCACCGTCGGCGAGATCATGTACGCCGGAACCGTCGGCCCACTGCTGATGGCGATCACCCCGGCGCCGGTCCTGGGCCGTGCGCTGAGCCGCTTCCAGCTGTCCAACGGCCTGGGACTGGCCATCGCCCCGATGGTCATCACCTTCCTGGCCGCGCACGGCGCAGCCGTACTGTGGCTTCCTCTAGCCGCCGCAACGCTGGTCGCAGCTTGGTCGGTGCGGCGGCTGTCGGAAGGAGAACTGGACTGAGCGGGCAGCCGCCTACTGTGCCGCCGGCTCCAGCACGATCGGCACCGCGTCATGTCCGTTGGAGATCAACGACCCCAGCGGCTTCAACTCCGTACCCGGCGCGAGCGCGAGGTCCGGGAACCGGCTGAACAACATGCTCAGCGCGATCTCCGCCTCCATCCGAGCCAGCTGCGAGCCGAGGCAGAAGTGCACGCCGTACCCGAAGGCGAGGTGGTCCTGGCCGGCGCGGGTGACGTCGAAGACGTCCGCGCTCTCGCCGTGCAGGTCCGGGTGGCGGCCGATCGCGGCGTAGGAGGCGAGGATCGCCTCACCCTGACGGATCGTCACGCCGCCGGGCAGCTCGATGTCCTCCACCGCGTAGCGCAGCGGCAGGTGCGCCACCGGCGCTTCGAAGCGAAGCGTCTCCTCCACGACGTCGCGCCACCGCGCGGTGCCCGCATCGACCTTGGCGCGCTCGGCGGGGTGCGCCAGCAGCGTGGTGATGCCCTGGTCGATGAGATTGACAGTGGTCTCATATCCGGCCGAGACGACCAGCAGCAGCGTGTCGAGCAGCTCCTGCTCGGTCAGCGCCGAGCCGTCGCCTTCCTCGTCCTGGTCGTCGCGCGTGGCGATGAGCAGGGAGGTCATGTCGTCGCCGGGGTTCTCGCGCTTCTCGGCGACCAGGGCGGCCAGGACGCCGTACAGCTTCACGGCGTTCTCCGTGGCCTCCTCCGAAGACAGCTTCGTGTCGAAGACGGCGTCCACCAGACCCCGGAAGGCTTGCTGCGCCTCGAGCGGCAGCCCCATCAGGGAGCTGATGACCTGGATCGGCAGCGGAACGGCGAACTGCTCGCGCAGGTCCGCGCTCTCCCCCGCCGGCGTCGCCGCCAGGTTGTCGAGCAGCGCCTGGGTCATCTCCTCGATCCGAGGTGCCAGCGCCGCCATGCGGCGGGCGGCGAAGGCCGGGGCGACCAGGCGACGGAGCCTGCGGTGGTCGGCGCCGTAGGCGGTGAACATGTTGTTCACCCCGACCCACAGCGTCAGCGGCCATTTACCGACGATCTCGTCAGGGAACTTCGGCCAGTGCCGCGCGGCGTCCTTCGACACCCGCGAGTCGACCAGGAGCATCTTGAGCACGGCGGGATCGGCGATCGCCCACACCTCCTGGCCCAGCAGGTCCACGCGCGTGGCCGGACCGTGGGCCCGGAGATAGGCGTCCTCGGTGTGGCGGTTCGTACCGGTCGGGTCGAGGGTCAGGACATGCTGATCCATGCTGAGGGCCTTCCATGGCGGTCAAGAAGAACGAGGGCTGGCACCACGTTCAACGCAGGAGTAAGGGCTCTGCGTTCAACGCAGCGGATTCGACGGCGAGCCCGGGACGACGACCGGCAGCGACGCCAACGCCCGCGCGAACGGTCCGGGCCGCCAGACGAGGTCCTCCTTGGGCACGGCGAGCTCCATCTCGGGCAGGGCGTCGAGGATCTGGTCGATGGCGGCCTGGGCGATCAGGTAGGCGGCGGACTGGGCCGGGCAGGCGTGCGGGCCGGCGCTCCACGCGAGGTGGGCGCGGTTGCCGGTGCGGTGGTCGGAGGCGATGGCGGGGTCGTTGTTGCACGCGGACATGCTGATCACGACCGGCTGGTCCGCGGGCAGCCACACCCCGTCGATCTGCACCGGATACGGCGGGAAAGACAGGGCGTAGTTCGCCATCGGCGGGTCTTGATACAGCACTTCGTCCAGAGCGTCGCGGACGGTCAGGTTTCCGTCAAGCACGTCCCCTGAGAACCGCTCGTCGGTGAGGATCAGCAGCAGGGCGTTGGCGATCAGGTTCTGCTGCGGCTCGATGCCCGCGCCGTAGATGCAGGCGAGCTGGTGCACCATCTCCGGGACTTCCAGCGCGGACTCGTGCTGCAGCAGCCGCGTGGTGACGTCGTCGGCCGGGTGCTCCTTCTTCATCATGACCAGCTCGGCCAGCGCGGCGGCGAGCTGCGCGTTGCCAGCCTCGGCGTCGATGCCCTCGAAGATCTTCGCCATCCCGATCGCCACCCGCTCGCCGATCTCCGGCGGACAGCCCAGCAGGGTGTTGAGAACCTGGAAGGCGAGCGGGAAGGCGTACTGCGTGATCAGATCCGCCTTGCCGGACTGACTCAGGTCATTGATCAACCCGGCGGCCACGTCCTGGACCACTGTGCGCAGACCGTGCAGATCGACGCCGTTCAGGGCGTACACGTTCGAGCTGCGGTACCTGGCATGCTCGATCCCCGCGCTGCGCAGCGCGTTGGGGCGCCACTCCATCATCGGGCGGACCGGGCAGGAGGCGGAGACGCCCTGCTCCCAGCGGCGCGAATCGGCCGGGAAGCGCTCCTGGTCGTGCAGGATCCTGATGGCCGTACGGTAGCCGATCACCAGGGTGGCCGGGACCTCCGGGTCGAGCAGGACCGGGACCAGCGATCCGTGCGCGCGGCGCATCTCGGCGTACGCGCCGTGCGGATCGGCGGCGAACTCGGGCGTGTACATCGGGAAGGGCGAGCCCGCGGAGCTGCCCTCGGGTGCTGTCGAAGTGGTCACGCGAACGTCTCCGGTCGGCTGGTGAGGTGTTCGACGAGCACGATCAGCGCCTTGGCGGAGGAGGCCTGGTCGCGCGCGTCGCAGACGGTCAGGGGCGTGGTCGGGGCGAGGTCCAGCGCCTCGCGGATCTGCTCGGGCGGGTAGCGGCGCGCGCCGTCGAACTGGTTGACGGCGACCGTGTAGGGCAGGCCGCGCTTCTCCACGGCGCTGAGGATCTCGTCGGCGTGGTCCAGCCGCCGGGTGTCGACGAGCACCAGCGCGCCGGCGGCGCCGCGGGCGAGCTCGTCCCACAGCGGCAGGAAGCGCTGCTGTCCCGGCGTGCCGAACAGGTACAGCGCGACGTCGCCGAAGGTCCGGCGGCCGAAGTCCATGGCGACCGTCGTCGAGGTCTTCTTCGGCAGTCCGGCCAGGTCGTCGACGCCGAGGCTGGCCTCGGTGATCGGCTCCTCGGTCCGCAGAGGCCGGATTTCCGAGACGCTGCCCACGAAAGTGGTCTTGCCCGCCCCGAAGTGCCCGGCGATGAGCAGCTTCACGGACCTGGTGACGGTCCCGGGCAGGTAGGCGACCTCAGATGAGTTGACGGAGCCCACGGAGGACCTCTTTCAGCACGTCGACCTCGGGGACGTCGGCGATCGGAGTGGGGACGGCAAGGTGCCCGGAGTCCATGAGGGCGGCCGCGAGGATCGTGACGACCGACGGCGGCAGGTCCAGGTGGGCGGCGATCTCGGCGACGGACAGCGCGCCGTGCCGGCTGCACATGCCCAGCACGCGGCGCTGCTCGGGAGCCAGGCCCTGGACCGCGACGTCCTGCGCGACCAGCAGGGTCACCAGCCCCATCTCCCGGCTGGGGCGCACGGCGCCGCCGGTCATGACGTACGCGCGCACCAGATCCGGGTCGCGCCGCGGCCGGGTCATGGCCGGCGGGTCTCGCTGGTGAGCTCGTTGCCCAGGCGCGAGGCCAGATCGTTCATCCGGTGGACGATCAGCCCGGCGTCGGCCGTGGGCTCGGCGCACACCCCCAGCATCGCGTTCTGGCCGGCGGCGGTGACCAGGACCAGCGCCTGGTCGTACTCGATGAGGTTCTGCCGCAGCCGGTTGTCCTCGTCCCCGCACATCACGGCCAGCGCCTTGCCCAGGGACTGGACCCCGCTGACGGCGGCGGCGAAGGCGTCGGCCTCGTCGCGGGTGATCGAGTCCGAATGCGCCATGCGCAGCCCGTCTCCGGAGATGAGGACCGAGTAGCGCACCCCTTCGATGTCCAGGCTGTCGAGCATCCAGGTCAGCTTGTTGTTCCCGTCAGCGGGTGGGGCGGTGGTGCTCACGGACTATCGAGTCCCTTCTGCGGGGTCGGAGGGCGAGTCCTGGCGGCCGGTACCGGTGTCGCGGTCCGTGCCGGCGCCGGTGGGGGTGGGGGTACCAGTGCCGGTGGTGCTGCCAGATTCGCTGCCGGAGCCACTTCCGGTGCGGGTGTCGCCGCCGGTCCCGGTGCTGTGGGCTCCGCTTTGCCAAGCCGCGGCGATGCTGGCGCGCGGGGGCGAAGCGCTCAGCACCGGCGGGAGCGGCTGGGTGTCGACGGTGGCGATGTGCCGCTTGCGGCGCGGCAGCCCGGTGTCGGTCGTCTCCATGACCTCGGCCGGCGCCGCCTCGGGCGCCTCGCCCTGGTCGATCGGAACTTCTGCGGCAAGCAGGGATTCGGGGATGAACAGCGCCGCGCGCGTCCCGCCGAACGGGCTGCCGGATCCGTCGATGGACGCCTGGAATCCGTAGCGCCGGCTCAGCGCGGCGACCGTCGGGAAGCCGATCTTCGGGTGCGGGCCGAGGCGGTGCAGGTCGACCGGCTCCTGGCCGGACAGGATGCGGCGTGCGGCGTCCAGCTGCTCGCTGTTCATGCCCACGCCCGCGTCGTCGACGATGATCGTGACGCCGTGGTGGCCCTCTTGGAACGTGACGTCCACGAAGGATCCGGGCGGGGAGTAGCGCGCGGCGTTGTCCAGCAGCGTGGCGACCGCGTGCACGGCGGGTTCGACGGCCTGCCCGACCACCTGACGAGGCAGTTCGCGCGGACGGATCCGCTGGTAGTCCTGGATCCGTCCCATCGCGCCGCGTACCACGTCAGTCATCGGTTGGGCCGGCCAGCGCCGGCCGGGCAGGCCGCCACAGACCACAACGTACGACTGGGCCTGTCGGATCATTTGCTGGACGGTGTGGTCGATGAGCGTCAGGGTTTCGAAGGTCGCGTCGCCCCGGTGCTGCCGCATCGCCTCGGCGACGACCTTGCTCAGGTTCGCTCCGAGGCTCACCACGGTCTCGGCGAAGGAGCGCACAGCGGACTCAGTGGTCTGATGCGCCTCGTCTTCGACGCGCTTGCGCACTGCTTCGGCGACGTCGCGCTGCATGTCGCGAATGCCGGTGGTGTACCGCTGTGTCAGGACTCCGATATCCCCGGCGAAGGCGGTGCGGTCCAGGACCGGAGCCACGGCGACAGCCGAACTGGCTGCGGGGGAATCACTCAGGACGTCCGATGCCGAGGGAAGCGTCGCGGAAACCAGCTGTGCCACCGCGGCATCCCGAGCCTCGCAGGCCTCTTCCAATCCGGCGATCCTCGTCCGCAGCCGAGCGGCGCCGCGGGCCCAATAGACCGCTGCCGCTATCGCGACGACGAGGGCGACGGCCGTGCACCACAGCGCTATCTCAGCATTCATCCGTCTTCTCAATCGTCTACGGCGGAACCAGAGCTTGGGTGAGGTGAAGCGAAATCGGCACGCTGACGCCCGTACCGGCGCGCTCGGCGCGCAGCAATCTACGGCCCCTGACAGTACCGTACCGAGGCGTAACCCGCAGACGGTCGAGCGCTCGACTATTTGTTCCCATACGGGATGTTGATCCCCCGTCCAAAACTCAGATCACCGACGATAGTGCTCGCGATTTCGGGGTAGCCGGGCTCCATGAACACACAGAACGCGGCGAAAGGCCTATTACGGACAAAAAGCATAGAAGACACCATCCAAGAGACGAACGACTCCGAGCGCAGCCTCAAACGTGAGCTGTCCGCGCTGGATCTGACCGTCTACGGCATCGGTGTCATCATCGGCACCGGGATCTTCGTGCTGACCGGGACCGCTGCCAAGCAGTACGCGGGACCCGCTGTCGCGCTGTCATTCGTCGCCGCGGGCATCGTGTGCGCTCTGGCGGCGCTGTGCTACGCCGAGTTCGCCTCGACGGTGCCCGTCGCCGGCTCGGCGTACACCTTCTCCTACGCCTCGCTTGGCGAGTTCCCCGCCTGGCTGATCGGCTGGGACCTGATCCTGGAGCTCGCTCTGGGTGCTGCCGTGGTCGCAGTGGGTTGGTCCGGATACATCCAGACGCTGCTCAGTGACATCGGGATCCACTTCCCGACCTCCATCGGCGGCGGCACGGACAACCACTGGGGGCTCAACCTCCCGGCCGCGCTGTTGGTGCTGGCCGTGACGGCGCTGCTGGTGGTCGGCGTCAAGCAGTCGGCGCGGTTCACCACCGTGATCGTCGCGGTGAAGGTGGCCGTGGTGCTGCTGGTCATCGTCGCCGGGCTGTTCTTCATCAAGGGTTCGAACTACCACCCCTTCATTCCGCCGACGAGCAAGGCGGCGAGCACCGAGACCGGCGGCGCGCAGCCGCTCATCCAGCACCTGGGCTTCGCCCCCGGCGCGTTCGGCGTGATGGGCATCTTCACCGCGGCCGCGGTCGTATTCTTCGCCTTCATCGGCTTCGACGTCGTGGCCACCGCCGCCGAGGAGGTCAAGAAGCCGCAGCGGGACCTGCCGCGCGGCATCCTGGCCTCGCTCGCGGTGTGCACGGTGCTGTACGTCAGCGTCACGCTGGTCGTCACCGGTATGCAGAAGTACAGCCTGCTGTCGGAGAAGGCGCCGCTGGCAGACGCCTTCAACGCCACCGGCGCGCACTGGCTCAGCGGCTTCATCAGCGCCGGCGCGGTCGCGGGTCTGACCTCGGTCACCTTGCTGCTGCTCATGGGCCAGTCCCGAGTGTTCTTCGCCATGAGCCGCGACGGCCTGCTCCCGCAGTCCTTCTCCCGCGTCCACCCGAAGTTCAAGACGCCCTACCGGTCCACGATCCTGCTGGGTCTGGTCGTCGCCTGCTTCGCCGCCGTCATCCCGCTCAAGGCGCTGGCCGAGCTGGTGAACATCGGCACGCTGGCCGCCTTCATCCTGGTCTCCCTCGGTGTCATCATCCTGCGACGCACCCGCCCGGACCTGCCGCGTGCCTTCCGGACGCCGGCCGTGCCGTACGTGCCGATCGCGGCGATCCTGTCCTGCCTGTGGCTGATGCTCAACCTGCCGGTGAACACCTGGATCCGGTTCGGGGCGTGGATGGCGATCGGGCTGGTCGTCTACTTCGGCTACAGCCGGCGACACGCGACGCACGCCGTGGAGCGAAGCAGCGTGGAGCGAAACGCCATGGAACGAAACGCCACGGAGCGAAACGCCACGGCGCCGAGCGACTGAGCCCACCCCCGCCGCCAATAACCTCAACATTCAGGGATTCGCCTCTAGGATCTCCTTCACCGCGCCGGACGTATCCTGCGACGCAGGGCACGTCCGGCGCGGCGCTTCACTGTCCCGAAACACAAGAAAACCGCGTACTCCCCCGTTTCGATCCGAGCAGAATGGTCAAGTCGGAAGTCTTGGCGTCTTCACGGCGGACCAACCTGCCGCCAGCACCCGAAGATGCCACAGGGAGGTGACAACACATGGGGATCAACCACGCCCACCACGACCGCCACGGCACCGATCAGCGTGCCGCGGTACGCAGCGCGGAGCAGGCGGTCAGCGACGCCTGGATCGGGCAGCTCCTGCTGGCCGAGTACGAGGCGCACGTCGCGGTCGACATCTGCACGCGTGTCCGCGAGCAGCTCGCCGACCGGCTCCGCGCCGCCGAGCTGTCGGGCGACCCACCCGCGATCGAGGAGACCGCGCGCCGGTTCGCCAACGCCGAGCACGCCTGCGCCGTCGCACTGGATACGTACTCTGAGTCGCGCGATCTGCTCGCGGAGCAGCTGGATGACTGGCTGTGCGCCACGCGGATGCGCTTTCGCGAAGCCCAGGACGACAGACGCGTCATCGGCTGGTAGCGCGTCCGCGTCCGTTCATCGCAGCAGCCGGTAGCAGCCGATATTCACTCTTCCACCGGCCTGTATCAGTTTCCGTGCTTACCACCGAGATGCTCGGCAATCCGTCCGCCGGCCAGAATCGTCGCGATCTGCCGCGGCGAGAGCCGGTGACGGACGCCGAACGTCGTGTTCTTCGTCAGGTTGCTGACAGTGAACTCGCCGTCGGCCAGATGCCGGCTCAAGTCCTCGAGCTGGAGTTCGTCTCCGGGCTCGACGCCGTCATAGTCCGCCGGATCGGCGAACTCCAGCGGCAGCACCCCGAAGTTCACCAGGTTCGAGGCGTGGATCCGGGCGAAGGACTTGGCGATCACGGCACGCAGCCCCAGCGATCGCGGCGCCAGCGCGGCGTGCTCGCGGGAGGAGCCCTGGCCGTAGTTCTCGCCGCCGATCACCACATGGTCGCCGGCTTCCCGCGCACGCTCCGGATACGTGGGATCCAGCCGAGTGAATGAGAACTCTGCGAGCTTGACGATGTCGCTGCGGAACGGCAGCGCCGCCGCTCCGGCTTGCAGGATCTCGTCGGTCGAGACGTTGTCGCCGGTCTTCAGCACGACCGGGATGTCCAGCCGGTCCGGCAGCGGGTCCAGCTCCGGCAGGCTCCCGATGCTCTCGGCCTTGACCAGCTCGACCTCCTTCGCCAGTCCCGGCGGCAGCGGGTGTTCCAGCACCACGACGTCCACCGAGGAGGACTCCGGCAGCTCCACGGCCGGGTAGGCGAACCCCAGCGTGCGCGGATCGGTGATGCGTCCGGTCAGCGCCGCCGCGGCAGCCGTCTCCGGCGAGCACAGCCACACCTGGTCATCGTCCGTCCCGGAGCGGCCGGGGAAGTTGCGCGGGAAGGTACGCAGGCTGTTGCGGCCCTTCGCAGGAGCCTGACCCATGCCGATGCAGCCCAGGCAGCCGGTCTGGTGCAGGCGCGCGCCGGCGCGGATGAGGTCCAGCGTCGCGCCGGACTTCGTCAGGTCGGCGAGGATCTCCCGCGAGGTCGGGTTGACGTCGAGGGACACCTGCGCGTCGGCGTGGCGGCCGTGCAGGATCGCGGCGACCACCGCGAAGTCCCGCAGCCCGGGGTTCGCCGAGGAGCCGACGACCACCTGGTGCACCTCGGTCCCGGCGACGTCGGCCACCGGCACGACCGAGCCGGGCGAACTGGGCTTGGCGATCAGCGGTTCCAGGGTGCTGAGATCGATCTCGTCGGTGAGGTCGTACTCGGCGTCGGGGTCGGCGGCGAGTTCGACGAAGTCGTCCTCGCGTCCCTCGGCGCGCAGGAACTCCCGCACTCGGTCGTCGGAGGGGAAGACCGTCGCCGTCGCGCCGAGTTCGGCGCCCATGTTGGCGATGACGTGCCGGTCCATCGCCGACAGCGTCGCCACGCCGGGCCCGTGGTACTCGATGACGCGGTGCACGCCGCCCTTCACACCGTGCCGGCGCAGCATCTCCAGCACCACGTCCTTGGCGCTGACCCAGTCCGGCAGCTCGCCGGTCAGGCGCACGCCCCAGATCCGCGGCATGGTCAGGTACAGCGGCTCCCCCGCCATCGCCAGCGCGACCTCCAGCCCGCCGACGCCGATCGCCAGCATGCCGAGCGAGCCGGCGGCGCAGGTGTGGGAGTCCGAGCCGATCAGCGACTTGCCGGGGACGCCGAAGCGCTGCATGTGCACCGGATGCGACACGCCGCCGCCCGGCGGGGAGAACCACAGGCCGAAGCGTTGCGCCGCCGAGCGCAGGAACAGGTGGTCGGCCATGTTCCGCTCGTCGGCCTGCAGCAGGTTGTGATCGACGTATTGGACCGAGACCTCGGTGCGGACCCGGCTCAGCCCGAGGGCTTCCAGCTCCAGCATCACCAGCGTCCCGGTGGCGTCCTGGGTCAGTGTCTGGTCCACGCGCACCGCGATCTCCGAGCCGGGCGACATCTCGCCGTCGACCAGGTGTGCCTCGATGAGCTTGCGCGCCAGGTTCAATCCGGTCATTTCGACCGGTTGCCCGATGATCCGCGGGGCAAACACCGGTACCGCCGCGTGGCAGACATCGGTACCGCCGCGCGGCAGCGACCCGCACCGCCGCGCGCGCCGGTCACAGAGCGTTTACCTCGGAGGATCGCGGGCACGCGGAGTGAACGGCATGCCGGCGACGTGTGGGGCGTCAGGGAGGTGGCAGCAGATGTACGGCTGGGAAGCGTGGCGCCGGTATCGCGCGGCGAGAGCGAAGGCCGCAGGTGAGCGCACGGTCCGCAAGCTGCGGGGACGCGCGGCGGTACGCGAGGCCGAGAACATCGTGGAGGCGACCTGGGTCGACCAGCTGGACCGGGCCGGACACCAGGGGAACGTCCACCCGCAGCTGCCCGATCTGCTCCAGCGTGAGCGCTCGGCGTTCGCCGAGGCCACCCACCGGCGCGAGGCCGAGGCCAAGGCGGACCGGCGGCGGCTGGCGGCCATCGCGGAGGAGTTCTCCGAGACGACGCGGAGCGTGCCGCCGGTCGGGTGACGCTGTTCGAGCCCTTCGAACCTTTCGAGCCCTTCAAGCCTTTCGAGCTCTCACCGGCCGCCGAGCGCCTTCTCCAACTCGGCCTTGTTCATCTTGGACCGGCCCTTGACGCCCCGGCTCCGAGCCTCCTGATACAGCTGGTCGTAGGTCCGGCCACCGGAACCCTTGTGCGAGCGCAGTCCGCCGCGCCGACCGGAGGAGATGTCCTCCTTCGACAGCTTGCTGGAGGTCTTCGCCTCGCCGTGGCGCGCCCGCTCCTTGTTCACGGTCCGGGCGGCGATCTCCTCGGCCTTCGACTCCGGTACGCCGCGATCCTCGACGCTCTCCTTCACGTGCTCGTACTGCCGCTCGCGCTTGGCACTCCACTGTCCGCGAGGCATGGTCGCCTCCTTCGCTAGGGCTGACGTCTTGACCTTGAAGTGATCTCCGAGGTTCGGGTCCGTGTGCCCTGGGCCTCAGCACCCAAACAGCGGCGCGCGAGCAGCCGATTTCCGCTTCTGCGCCGCGTTTCCTTGATCCAATCGGGCTACAGCGCCTTGGCCACGGTGAGCACGAAAGTCGCGTCCTCCACCGCCTCCAGGCTGTGCCGGGCATCGGGCACGATGAGCAGGTCACCGGTCATGCCCTCCCACGAGGCGTCGTCGGAGACCAGCCGGATCCGGCCGCGCAGCACCAGGATCGTCGACTCACCGGGGTTCTCGTGCTCGGCCAGCGTGCTGCCGGCGCTCAGGGCGATGAGGGTCTGGCGCAGGACGCGTTCGTGGCCGCCGTACACCGTCTGAGAACTGCGGCCGTTCGAGGACGACGCGGCGCGCTCCAGGTGCTGCCGGGAGAGCGCTTCGAGCGAAAGCTTCTGCATGATGGTTCCGCCGTTTACGTTTCAGGGCCTGTTCAGCCGGACGATCAGTCCTGCTCCGGTTCCGCCTACCCAGGGCCGGCGCGGTCATGCCGCCCCGGTCCTGACGCGGTTGGCTGAGCCGCCGGGCTCAGCCGCCTTGCGCAGGCGCCTGCTGACCCTCGCCGTCGCCCTCATCCTCACCCGACTCCGCCGCCAGACCGTCGACGTCCACCGGCGGCAGCTCCTTGATCTGCTCCTTGGTCAGCCCGACAGACACGCCGGCGGCGTCGATCCCGAGCACGTCCTGAATCGGGATGGCGACCCGCTTGCGTCCCCACAGGTGCCCCTCGTCCAGCAGCACATGGGTCACCTCGCTGTCCGGCGGCGCGACCACCAGACCCTGCACGCGCCCGACCTCGCCGCCGCCGTCGGCGTGCACGCGCTCACCGCGGCGCACGCTGACCTCGCCGGCCGGGATGTGCTCCACGGTCGTGGCAGCCAGCTGCGGATCCACGCCCGGCACGAAACCGGTCAGCGCGGTCGGGGTCATCACCAGCCCGTACAGCGGCCAAGCCAGCACCCGCTCCTCGCGGGCGGGCCCGACGCGCTCGATGTCGGGCATGAAATAGGTCTGCAGCGCCGGTTCGAACTCCTCGAACCGGGCACGCGTGCAGTTCAGATCGACGCCCTCCGGACCGGGGACGGCGATGTGCACCGGCACCAGACGGGCCTGCCCGCCGTCGTCCGGCCGCACCACAAGGTGGGTGAGCTTGTCCGCCACCGGGTCGACGACCACGAACTCCACCTCGCCGCACTCGTCCCCGGCACACCGGACCCGGCTGCCTATCACGTATTCGAGGGTGGCCTGCATCTGGCAAATCCTCTCGATCGTCGGTAGGAACCACGTATCTCCAGGACCGGGGAAGGCAAACACACGTCAGGCTCGCTGAGTCAGAACCCTCAAACAGGTGATGTGTCCGTTCCGTTCACTCGCTGTGCTTTCTGCCCGGCGGAACGGCGGGAGGATCGGCGGGTCTGTTCGGTTTGGTCGCCGAGGGACGCCGACGCGACGCGGCGCGATCCCACCGCGGGGCGATCACGGTGAGGAAGGTGGCTATGACCGCTGCTGCGATGAGGTCGCCAGCCACGTTGTAGCCGAGCGAATGGTGATTCCGGCCGCGGTAGTCGTGCCGCATCACGATCCACATCAGGAGCGGAGGGGCGATCGCCCAGAAGATGAACGCGACCAGCCATCTTGCCCACAGATGCCGGATGCGCCGCGGTCGCTCCACGCGATAAGTGTAGTCGCGCAACCGCGTTCCGGTATCGCTGAACACTGATTCACTCAGCCGGGACCGGCTCTCTCGCTTCGCGTTCATCCCCGGCGTCACCATCGTTTCCGGCATCTGCCGCCGGCCAGACGCTGACGTGGTCCTCGTCCAGCGCCACCCGTACGCGGTCCCGCATCTGCAGGCGCTCGACGTACTCCCGGGGCAGCTGCATCCGTCCGGCTCGGTCGAGCATCACGTACTCCTCGGCGACGTGGCGTTCGGCGCCGTCTTCGTCCACTGCCACCGCTCGCACGGTCTCCGAGCTGGTCTTGCCGTCGCGGATCGCCACGGTGCGCCGCACTTGTCCGGCGACGTCGGCGTCGTGCGTCACCACGACCACGGTCACGCCGAGTTCGCGGTTCGCCGTCCGCAGCGCCTCGAAGACCTGGTGCGCGGTCGCGCTGTCCAGCTCTCCGGTCGGCTCGTCGGCGAAGAGCACGTCAGGCGTGTTGGCCAGCGCCACGGCGATCGCCACGCGCTGCTGCTCGCCGCCGGACAGCCCGGCGGGGCGGCGGTCGCGGGCGTGCCCGACGCCGAGCAGGTCCAGCAGCTCGCCGGCTTTGCGCTCGGCGGCGGCGCCGCGGGTTCCGGCGTAGCTCATCGGGAGCATGACGTTGTCCAGGGCGTCCAGGTGGGAGAACAGGTTGCGGCCAGTCTGCTGCCAGACGAAGCCGACGACCTCGCGCCGGTAGCGGAGGCGGTCCTTGGCCTTCATCGCCAGCAGGTCGCAGCCGGCTACGCGGGCGCCGCCGGCGGTGGGGGTGTCCAGGCCCGACAGGATGTTGAGCAGCGTGGACTTGCCACTGCCCGAGGCGCCGACGACCGCGACCAGATCGCCCCGGTCGACGAGCAGGTCAAGGCCCTGAAGCGCCTGCACCTCGACGCCTTCGGTCTGGTAGATGCGGACCAGGTTGTCGCAGACGATGTGCGCGTCGTGGCCGTACTGACGGCGGGGGCGCGCGGCTTGCGCTTCGAGGTCGTGCAGGTCGTGCGGCTCGGGCAGCTCGTGCCTGTCGTTCGAGGCGGTCATGGTCACCTTCCAGCGGTCGGACTATCGGGAGTCGAAGCGCAGCACGGATCCGAGCTTGCGCCGCCGCGCCAACCGGCTGTCGATCAGCGCCGCGAGCAGCACCAGCGCGACCATCGCGGCGCCGAGCGCGGCGGCGGTCGCGAAGTCGACCCGCACCGTCGGCTCCGCCGCACCGCCGGTGACCGCCTGCAGCCGCAGCGCCGACCCCAGCACCGGCGGAATCAGCACCCCGAGACCCACCCCCGCCAGCGCCGCCAGACACGCCGGCGGCAGCAGCTGCACGATGAGCATCCCGGTAGCGGCGCGGCTGCGCAGCCCCATCGTCCGCAGGAACGACACCGCCTCGCCGCGCGCCCGAGCACCGGCGAGCAGCTCGAGCACGACCGCGAGCAGGGCGAAGGCCGAGGCGAGGGCGGCGCAGGAGTTCGCGACGAGGTTGAGCGAGTCTGTCAGGGTGCTGGCATCTAGGCTGCCTGCCAGGTCGCTGCGGGTTTGGATCTGGTAGGCGACGTTCGCCGGGAGCGCGGCGCGCAGGTCGGATGCGGCGACGCCGGGACCGTCGATCACCAGCGTGTCGGGATCGGTGTCGGCGGTCAGCTTGGCGGCGACGGTCAGCGGGACGACGAGGTACGGGGCGTCCGGCGCCAGCCCGTCGAGCTCGGTGCCGATCACGCGGAGGTCGTCGGCGCTGAGCGTGTCGACGGCTTTGACGTCAAACGTCGTCGACCCCGCCTGGATCATGGCGGCGCTACGGTGCTGAATCGCTGCGGCCGAGGCGTACGCCGGCTGCCCGGGACCCGCCAGCAGCCTCCCCAGCTTCGAGCCGGGATCAGCCTGCATCAGGGCTTTGACATCTACGCCGATAGTCCTGATCGGCGCAGCACCGGCTGGAACATCAGGCGTCACCCACAGCGCCTGTTCAGCTATAACCTGCCGAACCCCCGCCACTCCGGCAACGTCGCTCCGCACTCTCGGCGTCAGACCGCGGCCAGAGATGACCGCGTCACCACCGACCGATTTCGCAACATCAGCATGAGCACCGGTGACTGTCCTGGTAACCAGCCCACCGAACACCAGCCCGGCAAGGGTGAGGACCAGCACGAGCAGCCCAACCGCTCCGAGCCCAACACTTCGCCGCGCCTGCGCGAACGCCAGAACCGGCACAGCCGACCGACGCCGTCGTGCCCACCGCAGGCAGGAACCAATTACCACAGGATGCACACGCAGCAATACCCCCGCACCCACCGCCCCAAGCAGCGCCGGCACCAGGCTGATCTGCGGGTCCACGCCCACCGAGCGCAGCCCGTCAATCCCGCGGCTATGCAGCGAAGCCACCGCCGCAACGACGAGCACCGCAAGACCCGCCTCAACCGCCAACCGGCGCCGTCGCACCACAGCCCGGTCGACAACGGCAGCCCGCGGACGACTCCGAGCCCAAGTGAGCGCCGGCAGCAGCACGAGACCCGCGATACCGATCGCCGCGAGCAGCCACGCAGCGCTAGGACCCTTGCTCTGCACAGGATGCCGCCCCACGTGGAGCACCATCCGCGCGACCACCCACCCAACGGCCAGCGCAGGAATGGTCACCACCGCACCATGCACCGCGCGCACCGTCATCAGATCCCTGACAGTCGCCCCACGCGCCCGATGCAGCGCAAGATCCCGCTCCCGCCGCCCAACCGCCAACCGCGCCGCACTGAACAGCGTGATCAGCGCCACGGTCGCCAGACTCGCGAGCGAGAACGAGTCCACCACCCACACCTCAGCCCGCGCCGCAACAAACTGATCCAACGTCGCCTTGATGTCGGCAGCAATGACCAACCCGCCCCGCGTCACAATGAACGGCCCACACAACTCCGGCAGCCCCCGCGGCGCCGGCCCACACGGATCATCAAAAGCCGGATCAGTCATACGCCCCAACTGCACCGCCAAAGCCCCAGCACCATCAGCACTCAACGCCCCCGCCGCAAGCGGAAACACAAACGTCGTCGCCGCCGCACCCGCACCCACAGGCAAGGCAGCCCCCACCCCCGCCGCACTCGTCAACACAGCACCCCGCAAAACCAACGGCGCAAACCCCCCAACCGCCGCCCCCACCCCCGCCACCGGCGCCCGCAACCACGGATGCGTGTACCAAAAGTTGCTAGTCGCCGCCGCCGAGGTATCAACAGGCTCAAAAATGCCGACAACGCGAGCACCAATGGTCGCAGCAGCCGGACCAGCGGCAGTGGCGAACACAGCCGAGCCACCGGCACGCGGTGATGGAGCGGCGGCTGAGACACCCTCCGAGCTACCAGAAGTGGCACCCGAATCGGCGGCACTCGCCAAGCCGGCAGCCGAACTGACCGAAGCAGCCAAGCTGGCTGAGCGAGTCGAACTGGTCCGGGCGGCAAGTCGGCCTGAGGCGACAGCAGAGCTTGCGGAGGTAGCGCGGGTCGGGCTGGCAGGAGCGGCAGACCAGCCTGAGGCCGCTGTCGAACCAGCGAGGGTGGCGGCGCTCGCCGAGTTGTTGGGGCTGGTCGCCGAGCTCGCTGCTGAGGTGGCGGCGGATCCCGGACCGGGTTGGCCGAGGGTGATTGTTTCGCCGAGGGTGAGGTGGAGGGCGGTGCTGGTGGCGGTGGAGATGGCTATGGGGATGGGGGTGCCGGGTGGGAGGGGGCCGGGGGGTGGTGGGGTGCCGGCTGTGTAGTGGAGGCCGCCGGGGATGGGGTTGGTGTACTCGATGCGGAGTTGGGGTGGGATGGCGCCGAGGGTGGTGATGCCGGGGGCGGTGGCGGGGGTGAAGGGGGTGGCGATGTCGACTGATGGGGTGCCGAGCATGGGGCGGGCCCAGGGTGGGAGCGGCTTCAGGAGCTGGTTGGTGAAGTCGGAGAAGGTGTTGGCGCCGGTGCCCAGGGCGCTGGTGTCCAGGCCGATCGTGTTGAGCGTCACGCTGACGCCGCGCCCCTGCTGTGCCGCCGTCGTGACGTTCTGACGCAGGGAGCGGTCGTCCAGGCGCGCGACCAACGCCGGGCCGGCGCTGACCATCAGGGTGCTGATGGCGATGATCGCGGCGAGGCAGCCGAGCAGGGCGGCGTCGAGGCGCATCTCGCGTAGTGCCGCACGAACCCTCATACGTCCTCCCCCGCACGCAGCACCCTGGCCAGGTCGAGCGCGGCGGCGGCGCGCGCGATGCCGGACAGCACCGCCACGACCGCGGCGACCGTCGCCAGGCCCAGACCGCCGGCACGTAGCCAGGGAATCAGGACCGTCATGGCCGGCTGGGCCGCCGAGCCGTCGGAGGACGTCGCCAGCAACGGTTCGGTAATCGCCGCGACCCCCGCGCCGATGACCGTGCCCGCTAGCAGCGCCAACACGGCGACGACCCCCTGCTCGATCAGCAGCGCCGAAGCCAGTTCACGAGGGCGCGCGCCGAAAGCCCGCAACGCGGCGAAGCCACGAGAGCGTTCGCGGATCGAGATGACCGTGTCCATCGCGAACCCCAGCAGCGCGAACAAAGGAGCGAGAAACACGCACGCAGTGAAGAGCCCTGATGAGCCGGACCGAAAGACGTCACCGCGCACAGCAGCCGCCGCCGTACTGCGCAACACCGGCGTACCGAGATCGGGACGCGCGGCGAAGGCATGTTCGACCTCTGCGTCACCGCCCGGCGCCGTCTTGAGCAGCCACGTCGCATCGGTCGGCGGATCGAGCCCGAGACCCGGAAGCTGATCGGCGAGCGTCGCCAGGTCCAGAATCGCCGCCGGACCCGCGCGCTGCCCCGGCACGGCGACGACGACCCCAGTGATATGCAGGCTGAGCTGCGGCGGAGTGTCGGACCCGCCCGGAATCAGGCTGCTGCTATCAGGTGCGTTGTCAGCGGTGACGGTGAGCGTGTCGCCGACATGCGTCCCCGTCTCGTCGAGCAGATCCTGGTCGACGACCGCAGGCAACGCCCGAGCCATCCCGTCGGCCAGCGGCACCGGAAGAGCGGCGTCCACGACAAACGGCTCACGCCGCTGCGGCGCCGTCGGACCGGTGGCGTCGATCCCCGGGCTCAGGAACGCGAGCGTGAACAGGGCCTGCGTCGACGGCTTCGTCTCGCACAACACGCCGCCATACCCCTGTTCAGAACCAGGCTGCGCCACCGGGACCGAGCAGGCGACGGTGTCAGAGCTGTTGCCAGGCAGGCCAGATTGCGCCGCCGTCACCAGCCAACTGCTCCCGTCAGGCGAAGTAGCCGGACCGGTCGGCACGCCAGCGGCGTCGGTACCGGTGATGGCGAGGACGTCGATGTGGACCAGGTGCGTAGTCGTCGAGATCGGAGTCAGGGCCTTGATGTCCGTGACACGCAGCGGGTAGGTCAGCGGACCCGCGCCAGACACATCGAATCCGGCGTCGTTCGTAGTCAGCGGAGCAGATCGGGTCAGGGCCAACCCGGAGCCGTCCACGAGCGTGAGTTCGAGCTCGGATCCGGCTGGCAGCGCACCGTCGGAGATGGTGGTCTTCGTCGCCATGGTCAGCCGGACGGGGCGTCCGGGCAACGTCATGCCGCTGAGCGGAGTGCCGCCGAGGTGAGCGAGCGCGCTGCGTGCCGCCGGATCGGCAGTACCTGGACCGAATGCCAAGACGGTCCCAGCGGTGTGCGGATCCACCCCGATCAACGTCGCAGCGGTGTGGGAGCTGTCGGCAGAGGTCGCCGCGGTGGACCACAGCGGCGTCGTAGCAGTAACTCCGGGCACTGATGAATACGCAGCACGCCGCGCCAAGGGCGGCAGCGCAGAGCCATCGACCCTCACGTCCGCCCCCACCGCGAACGCCGCCTGGTCGCCGGCGTTCCGCGTCCGCATCGCCGTGGCAGTCAGAGCCAGAGCACCAACGGATATCGCCATCACCATGAGCAACAGCGCACCGGTCAGGCGACTGGTCCGCCGACTGACCTGCCAGACGCCGAACGCGCCGGTCAACCCGCGCCGTCGCCCGGCGTGCCGATCCAACGGCCGAGCGAGCAGCGGGAACAACCGTAGCGCCAAGACCGCCAGGGCGCCGGTGACCAGGACGGGAACCAGGATCAGGACCGGGTCCAGCGAGTCCGCACTGCCGCCCGCCACTGTCTGAGCACTGATTCGGCTAGCCAACGGCGAGCGGTAGTGATGGAGCTGGATCAGACCCCAGACGGCGAGACCGGCCAGAACCAGGTCAGTCCCGGCACGTTGGAACCGTGCGACGCGCGCACTCCGACGCCGAATGGCGGCACCAGGCGCACGCTCAACCGCATCGGGCCACGCGGCAGCGACGGCGAGAGCAGCGTGAGCAACGGATGCGGCGAGCGTAATGAGAGCTGCAAGCAGTGCCGTCGAAGGGAAAGTAAGGGCTTTGACGTCTGTAACGACGCCAAGCAGCCGCGCCAGAGCAGGCGCGGCAAAGGGAACCGCGACCACGAGCAGCACCCCGAGACCAAGACCCTCCAAACCAGCAGCGACCAGCAGCTTCGCCGAACCAGCGCCACGTCCCCGCGCCAGCACAAGATCCGCACGCCGCCGCGAAGCCACGGTCCGCGCCGCACGCACCATCGCAGTCCCAGCGAGCAGGATCAGGACACCAGCTGGAACAGCAAGCTCAGCCTCCCCGGCGACCGTCGTGCGCCGCGCGACCGCCCGCTGTTCCGGCAACGCCGAGGAGACGATGATCGCCGGGCTGATCGGCGCGGCACCAGGTAGCGCGGGAGCATCCTGGTGCACGATCGCGACGTCAGCACGGTCGATGAGAGCGGAGAGCCGATCCGCGGACACGCCGTCTAGCTGGGGATCGACGATCCACGTCGCAGTGCCGGCCTGGCCGAGACCGTCGGCGCCAGCGAGCGCGGCAGGGGCGACGACCAGCGCCTGCGCAGGGTTGGCCGTGATCTGCGCCAGCGCGGGAGGCGGAAGCGCCTGCCAGAACGCGGTGCCATCGGGGTGATAGACGCCGACGACGGTGGCGGGTCGGCCTGCGGCGAGAGTGAGCGCAGATCCGGGGTGGAGATTCTCGGCGCCTACCAGTGAGTCCGGGAGGCCGATTTCCACGGGTACTGAAGGGAAATTCGGCGTGTTCGTACCTCTAGCCGGAAGGCTGGAATTAAGACTGGCATTGGCACCGGTAGCAGCAGCCACCGGCCAACGCCCGGCAGTCAGCGTTGCGTGCGCGGCTACATCAGAGCTCGCAATCGCCACTGCCGCGTCACTGAACGGCTCCGTACCACCGCCGCTCACCGTGAGCGTCGGCGAAGCGTCGATCCGGTAGACCGCCCCCGGCACGTCCCCCAAGAACCGCCGCGCAGCAGCGCCAACCGCCGCGTCCTGCTCCCCCACGCCGTCGGGCCCGTACGTCCCCAGATACCGCACCACCCGGTCGGCGACCGGTGCACCGCGCACCACCACCGGCGGCTCGGAGTGCGCCAGTGCGGCGACGAAGGACCCCAGCGTCGCGAACACGAGCGCGGCAGCCGTCGTCACCAACGTCGCTGGCAACCCCGTGCGCACCCGGTGGGTGGCGTGCCTGAACGTGCGCCGAACCTGGCGTGTCACGCCGGTGAGAGTACCGAGATGCGACACCGCAGCGCAATATTCTGACAGAACTTCGAAATTTTTCGCCAGCCGCCACAGAAGACGCCGGACGGTCAACGACCCGGCCAACGGTCACGCCGCCCAAAACCAGCAGCGCCCCGCCAGGTCAGAACCCCACCAACCCGTCAACCCACGTACAATCGCAGAGTGCTGAGCATCTGCGTCTTCTCCGGCTCGTCGCACGGACGCGGCGAGCGCTACCTCCACCACGCCGAGCAGCTCGGCGCCGCCCTTGCCGCGCGCGGCATCGCCGTCGTCTACGGCGGCGCCCGCGTCGGCACGATGGGTGCGCTCGCCGACGGCGCCCTGCGGGCCGGCGGACGCGTCGTGGGCGTCATCCCGCGCTCGCTTTATGAGTGGGAGGTCGCGCACGAGGGCCTGACCGAGCTGCACATCGCCGAGGACCTGCACCAGCGCAAAGCCCTGATGGCCGAGCGCGCCGACGCCTTCATCGCCCTGCCCGGCGGCTCGGGCACGCTGGAGGAGCTGTTCGAGATCTGGACCTGGGGTCAGATCGGGCTGCACACCAAACCGGTCGGTCTGCTCGACGTCGCCGACTACTTCACCCCGCTGGTCGCCTTCCTGGACCACATGACCGGCGAGGGCTTCCTGCACCAGCCGCACCGCGACATGCTGATCGTCGAGACGGATCTCGACGTGCTCCTGGAGCGCTTCGCCGCCTACCAGCCGCCGGAATACGTCTGGCGCGAGAACCCGACCGAGCCGGGTGAATAAGCTACCTGCGATGCGGTGAGCTGGATCAGCGCGTCATGCCCGCCGTGGATGGACAGCGCTTACCAACCTGTTAGCCGGTTGTGCCGCATCGTGCCATTGTCAGGACACGTAACAGGACACGTAGTTCGGCGAGCCTGAGCCGATGGCCCGTGGTGGACGGTTCGTGCCGAGGGGAGCGGAATGATGGTTCGGAGAAGAAGGCGGCTCGCGGTGTCGGCCACCGTGGTCGCGGCGCTGGTGTGCGGCGCGCTGGCCGGTACCGGAGGCGCGAGCGCGCAGACCAGCGGTACCGACGACACGGCAGCACATAGCGGCGGCGGAGACGGTCGGCCCTGGCTGCCGCCGACGCCGGATCAGTGGCCGTTGGTGGTCACCGCCTCGAACACCGCACAGCAGGAGATCACCCGCGGTATCGACTACCAGACCGACACCTACCAGACGGTCGGCGGTGTGCAGCACTCCACGGAGCTGAACGTCGACCTGTCCGACCCGAACGTCCGCCTGGGCGTCGTGGAGTCCCACAATGAGATCAACGACGCCGCCGACGAGGTCCCCTCCTCGATGGCGAACCGCACCGGCGCGGTCGCGGGCATCAACGGCGACTTCTTCGACATCTACGGCTCCGGCAGCCCGCACGGCATGGTCGTCATCGACGGCCGGCTGGTGAAGAGCCCGAACCCGGCGTGGAACCAGAACGTGGTCGTGCGCGCCGACGGCTCGATCGGCATGGGCGCCGAGGCGTATTCGGGCACTGCGACGGACGGCGCCGCGAGCCACCCGATCACCTCGGTCAACACTGTCGCGGACCTGTCCGCCAACGGCCTGGTGCGCATCACACCAGACCTCGGCGACAGCGGCAAGATCCCGGCGTCGGTCGTCGCCACCGGACACCGCGACCCGGCCGATGCCAGTGTCCTGATCATCGACGCGGTGACGCCGAACGTCACGGACATCACCCAGGTACCCGCCGGTACCGAAGACCTGGTCGGCTCAGGAACCGCCGGCCAATGGCTGACAGCGACAGCGCACCCCGGCGACCGCGTGACGATCGCGGAGTCGATCAGCCCTGACAACGCCCCGCGCCAGGCGCTGTCCGGCGGCGCCATCCTCGTGCAGAACGGCACGATGGCCGTGCCGGTGCAGGGCAGCGGCGAGAACAACGTCAACAACCCGGTCACCGGTATGGGCGTGACCAAGGACGGCAAGCACGCGATCGTCGCAGTGTTCGACGGCCACCAGCCGGAGGACGCCGCCGAGGGTCTGACCCGGCCGCAGCTCGCCGGCTGGATGATCGCGCACGGCGCCTACAACGCCATGGTCTTCGACTCCGGCGGCTCCAGCGAGATGGTCGCGCGCCAGCCGGGGCAGCAGCAGGTCAGCGTCAGCAACACGCCCTCGGACGGCCACGAGCGCCCCGTCGCCAACGGACTCTTCTTCTACAGCACCGAACCGCATCCCGCTCCCGCAGTCCGCGCCGTCGCGAATTCCGGCGCCCCGCTGGCGGTTCTGACGAACAGCACCGTCCCGGTCGGGGCATATGCGGTAGACACGCTCGGCAATCCCGCGAGCGATCCGGTGACGCTGTCAGTGCATCCGTCTTCAAGGGCGAGTATCAGTACCGGAACAAACGGCGCGACCCTGACGGCGTCCGGCACGCCCGGCACCGGCGAACTGGTCGCCACAGCTGGCCGCGCTCATTCCTCCGTGCCGCTGCGCGTGACCGACCACCTCTCCTCGCTCACCCTCAGCCCAGCCACCGCCGACCTGAACAACGGCGGAACTCAGCAGCTCTCCGTCAGCGCGACGACGCGGGACAAGCAGCCGGTCTCGCTGCTGCCCGCGTCGGTGGCTTGGACCGCCTCCCCGCCGAACCTGGGAAGCGTCGATCCCACAACGGGACTGTTCACCGCGGCGACCGACGACGAAGGCTTGGTGACCGTCACCGCCAGCGTGGACGGCGCGAGCGCGACCACCTCCATCGCGGTGGGTCAGCGCACTGAAATGGTCGACACGATGACCGACGTGAACAACTGGGCGGTGAACACCCACGGCGGCGCGACCGGCAGCCTCTCGCTGTCCACGACAACCAAACGGCTGCCCACCGACGCCGGCTCGATGGACGTCAAGTACGACATCCCGGCGGGCAGCGGCGTCAAGCAGGTCGTGTTCTCCCCCACGGTGAGCGAGTCGTTCCCGCCGGCCGGGGAGACGCAGCTACCCGATGGCGTCGGGATCTGGATCAAGGGATCGGGCACCGGCGGCTCCGGAACTCCGCTGGGTCTGGGCAACCTCACGCTCGCCGAGGCCTACACCGAGGTGAACGGCCAATACGTCGACTTCTACCCGTCCACGGTGACCTACGACGGCTGGCAGCTCATCGTCGCCAACCTGCCTGCCGGATTGCAGTTCCCGATGAGCGTCAAGTTCCTGGACTTCCTGGTCATCAGCCCGACCCAGACCCTGTCCGGTGACCTGTATGTCAGTGACCTGCAAGCCCTGTACTCGCCGCGACCGCTCGTGACGCCGCCATACGTGGCGATCCCGGACAATCCGTCGTGGCTTCAGTTCACCGAGGACCCGGCGAAATTCCGTGCCGGCGGCACCACCTTGGCAGCACTCGATGACGCCCACACGCACGCCGACGACCCGAACTCCACCGGTAGCGTCGTACTCAAGCAGGACGGCACACAGATCAAGGCTCTGCCATCAAGCCAGACCGGAGCGCTGTCGCTGCAGACCATGGGCGACATGAGCGACACCGGCAGCACCGCCAACCTGACGTATCTGAAATCGCTGCTGGACGGTACCGGCGTGCCGTACCACGAAGGCGTCGGCAACCACGAGATCACCCAGGGTGCGGACCCGGAGAACAAGAACTGGACCAGCCTGTTCGGCGCGACGCACTACAGCTACACCCAGGGTGCCGCGAACATCCTGGTGACCGACAGCTCCCACATCGGCATTCTGCCCTCGGACCCGTACCAGGTCCCGGCCGGCGACCCGCCGCAGTACCAGTGGCTGGCCGACCAGCTGTCGGCGAACCGCTCGCCGGTGGTCTTCGTGGTCAGCCACGTCCCCGCCTACGACCCGCATCCGCAGCAGGACAGCCAGTTCGCCGACCGCTGGGAGGCGCAGATGTTCGAGACGCTGGTCCAGAAGTATCAGGACACGCATCCGCACACGCACGTCATCACGCTGTTCGGCCACGCGCGCGGCTGGGCCGAGAACCTGCTCGACCCGACCGGCCACAACACAGCCGGCGGCATCCCGAACTTCGTCGTCGCCGACGCGGGTGTCGAGGCGTACGCGCCGCCAGCCGAGGGCGGGTTCTACAACTACGGGCTCTTCCATGTGCTGCCCAACGGAGACGTGCAGTTCGCGGCGATCCCGACGCTGGCCGGCATCACGGTGAGCAGCCCGGCGAGCACGCTGCAGGCAGGCCAGTCGACGCAGCTGACCGCGACCGGAACCACGCCAACCGGCGACGATCTGCCCGCCCTCAGCGTGCCGATCGCCGATCCGGCCTCGCATGTGTGGCGCAGCTCCGATCCGCACGTGGCGACGGTCGACCCGGTCACCGGCGCCGTGCACGCGTGGCACGCGGGGACGGCGACCGTCACGGTGACGTCGGACGGGATCAGCGGTTCGGTGACGTTGACGGTCACGAAGGGTTGATTGACAGCAAAGCCCGAATACGCGACCGAAGCTCCTCATCGGCGCGGAGGTGTTCGAGATCCTGGACGCCGATCGGGAAGCGTTCGTCTTGCTCGGCGTAGGTGCGGAGCTTCGCCGCCACGGTCGCAGGCAGTGGGCCGTGGCCGGCGAGGATCTGCAGGACATCGACGGCGCGGCTGCGAGGCACGGGCGAATTGGTCGCCTCGAAGGTTCCCAGGAGGCGGTCGGCAAGCTCTTCACGGCGCGCGCCGGAGGCCCACGGGCCTTCGGGGTCGACAGCCAGTAACGCTTGCGCGGCAGCCGCGCAGGAGACCGGTTCGGCCAACGCGGCTTCGAGGGCGGGAGCCAGTTCGCGGGCTGCCGGACCGAGTTCGGCGGCGAGGTCGGCGGCGGTAACGACGGTCCACGCGGTGAACATCTCACCTGCGAGGTCCAGGGTGCCGCGCAGGACGTCGATCAGGGATTCGGGCCGGCCGGTCAGCAGCCACAGGGCGTGCCCGAGCTTCATTCGTGCCTGGTGCGCCGGAAGGCTGGGGGTCGGGACCGGGATGCCGTCCAGTACCTGGAGGAGGAGCGGGGCGAGGAGGTCGGTGTGCTCCGGGAGTTCTGTGGCGGCTTCGGCTGCGGCGGCGCGGTCGTCAGGGTTCTTACTCTCGGCAGTCAGGCCGAAGTGGACGGCAGCGACGAGCGGATCGGTGTCCTGAGTCAGGACACGTATGGCCTGTGCTGCTGCGAGGCGTGCGCGGATGGCATCGCCGTCGTCGGCGGTTGCCGCGACGCGCCGCAGCATCGCCATCGCTTCGAGCGAGCGCGCGCCGATGGCGGCGAGGGCTTTGGCTGCCACCGCTGGCCTGACGGCGAGCAGCCGGGTCAGCTCGGGTTCGGCGGGGTTCGCGCTGCTGCCCCACGAGGTGAGGATCTTGGCGAGGTGGATGGGCTCGTTGCGGTTCTGGACGGCGGCGAACAGGTTGCCGGCGTCAGGGGACGGTTCGTGCGCGGCGTCGCAGATCTCTGCGAGGCGGTGACGGATCGCGGTAAGGAGGTCGGCGTCGAAGGGCAGTGGCGTGGCTTCGGTGACGCCGTTGAAGATCTGCGGATGGTCGCCGAGCGCGCGGGCAAGCAGGCTGGGGACGATCGGGTCGTTCCAGCGGGTGAGGCAGGCGAGGGCTTCGTCGTCGACGCCGTCGTCAGCGTCGCCATCGGCACCGGCAGCCAGTGCAGCGACACGGTCTCGAGTGGCGGGACCGACAGCATCCGGCCCGATCAGCTCCAGCACCGCGATGACGCGGCGCGCCAAATCCGGTCGATCCAGCAACCGCGCGAGCGGCTCAGCCAGCAACGCTGGTGCGCTGCGATAGTTCACAATCAGGAATCTGGCGGTCGACACGTACTGCTCGGCGACCTCGATCGGCGCTTCGTGTGAGCGATCCAGCGCCTCGGCCAGCAGTTCGATCGCGGAATGCGTGCCCTGATGCTCGGCCAGCGCGGTGATGAACTGGTCGAACAGCTCCCCTTCGCCGTTCAGCGCGGCGTCGCGTACGCGCTCGTCCATTGCACGTCCCGCGCGAATCCACGCGAGCGCCGCGCTGAGGCGAAGCACAGCGTCGCCCGGCAAATCGCCCGAGGCGCCAGCCGACAGCACCCCGCCAGCCAGGACCGCAGCCGTCTCGGAGTCCACGCGCATCATCGCGCGCAGCACCTCGGCGCGCGGCAACGCCTCGGTTTCGGCATCCCAGCGTTGAAGAATCAGGGGTCGGATACGTGACGGCGACGACGCGTGGACGAGCACGAACAGCGCCGCCGCGCGCGTGGGGGCATCGGGATGCTCCAGCAGCCCGGCAATCGTTTCAGTGTGCGCGCCGACCGCCGAGCGCACCGCGTCACGATCTTCAACGCCACGCGGATCCGAGCTGCTCGCGATGTCTGCGAGCAGCCCCAACAACTCCGGCGTCTGAGCGCCCGCGGCTCCGGATACCGCGATCCGGACCAGGAACGGCACAGCGGGGATCGTCGCCGGATAGACCGAGCCCTGATGCCAGATGGTGCCGTACAGCTCGTACACCGCCTCCGCGGCCTGCTCCTCGTCCCCGCTGACGAGCGCGCGCAGCAGCTCGGGCACGTCGGTGGCCGGGCCGTAGGCGTGCTCGAGCGAGTCCCAGGCGACTTCGTCCAAGCCCGCGAGGGCGGAATGTTCGACCGTCATGAACTGCGGAACCCCTCCCGAACGTTATCCCGCAAGGATGCGGCGACCACGATACGCGTGCTCCGGTGTGGCGTGGTTCCCGCGTGATCGGGGTGTCCATATCATCACTAACCATCGCCGCAAACGCGGTCAGCGTTACCCGAAGGAGTGCCATGCAGCAGGTGAAGGCAGTCATCGCCCGGTCCGAGGGCGCGCCGGTCGAGATCGTCACGATCACCGTGCCGGATCCCGGGCCCGGCGAGGCCGTGGTCCGGGTGCAGTCCTGCGGGGTGTGCCACACCGACCTGCACTACCGGGAAGGGGGCATCAACGACGAGTTCCCGTTCCTGCTCGGGCACGAGGCCTCCGGCATCGTGGAGGCGGTCGGTCCGGACGTGACCGAGGTGCAGCCCGGGGACTTCGTGGTGCTGAACTGGCGCGCGGTGTGCGGGCAGTGCCGGGCGTGCCGGCGCGGCGAGCCCTGGTACTGCTTCGCCACGCACAACGCGAAGCAGAAGATGACGTTGGAGGACGGTACGGAGCTGACCCCGGCCCTGGGCATCGGCGCGTTCGCCGAGAAGACGCTGGTCGCGGCGGGTCAGTGCACGAAGGTGGACCCCAGCGCGCGCCCGGCGGCGGTCGGGCTGCTCGGCTGCGGGGTGATGGCGGGCATCGGCGCGGCCGTCAACACCGGCAATGTCACGCGCGGCAAGTCGGTGGCGGTGATCGGCTGCGGCGGGGTCGGCGTGGCCGCGATCGCCGGATCGGCGCTGGCCGGCGCGAATCCGATCATCGCAGTGGACATCGATGCCAAGAAGCTGGCGACAGCCACCCGGCTCGGCGCCACGCACACCGTCGACTCCTCGGCCGTCGATCCGGTCGCCGCGATCCAGGAGCTGACCGGCGGGTTCGGCGCGGACGTGGTGATCGAGGCGGTCGGGCGTCCCGAGACGTGGAAGCAGGCGTTCTACGCGCGCGACCTGGCCGGCACGGTGGTGCTCGTCGGCGTGCCGACGCCGCAGATGCGGATCCCGGACCTGCCGCTGATCGACGTCTTCGGGCGCGGTGGCGCGCTGAAGTCCAGCTGGTACGGCGACTGCCTGCCCAGCCGCGACTTCCCCGTGCTCGTCGACCTCTACCAGCGCGGCAAGCTCGACCTGGACGCGTTCGTCAGCGAGGAGATCGCGCTGACGGACATCGAGGCGGCGTTCGAGCGCATGCAGCGCGGCGAGGTTCTGCGCTCGGTGGTGATCCTGTGACGGCGGTGCGCGTCGGCCACGGGGTCACCTCCGGGACGTTCACGCTGGACGGCGAGACGTTCGAGGTCGACAACAACGTGTGGGTGATCGGCGATGAGACCGAGTGCGTGGTCATCGACGCCCCGCACTCGGTCGAGGGGATCCTCGCGGTCGTCGGCGGGCGCCGGGTGAAGGGGATCGTGTGCACGCACGCGCACGACGACCACGTGCGCGTCGCACCGGAGCTGCGGGAGCGCACCGGCGCGCCGATCCTGCTGCACCCGGACGACCGTCCGTTGTGGGAGTTGGTGCACGGCGGACCGGAGGATCCGGAGGCGACGCTGTGGGACGCCGATCTGAGCGATGGTCAGACGCTCACGATCGGCGATGTCGCGTTGCAGGTGCTGCACACGCCGGGGCACGCGCCCGGCGCGGTGTGTCTGTTCGCGGCCGAACTCGGGTGTGTGTTCACCGGCGACACGCTGTTCCACGGCGGGCCCGGGGCGACGGGGCGTTCGTACAGCGATCTTCCGACGCTGGAGGAGTCCATTCGCGCCAAGCTGTTCGTGCTGCCGGACGAGACGGTCGTGCACACCGGGCACGGCGAGGACACGACGATCGGCGCTGAGCGCTAGCGCTTGGACCTGCAGCAGCACTGCGCGCCGCGCGGTGGTCTTGCCCACCGCGCGGCGGCGCTTTCTCCTGCTAGTGCTGCGTCTAATGCTCTGTCTAATGCTCCGTCGGCGCGCCGGACGGGATCTCCAGCTCGAACCAGACCACCTTGCCGTGCCGGGTGATGCGACTGCCCCAGCGGCGGGACAGTTCGTCGACCAGTTGGATGCCGCGGCCGCTTTCCTCGTAGTCGGTGAAGCCGCGGGCGGTGGGGGCTCGGGGGTCGGAGTCGGCGACCTCGACGGTGAGGGTGCGGTCGCAGAACAGGCGGAGTTGGCGGGGGTGGCCGGTGTGGGTCAGGGCATTGGTCACCAGTTCGCTGACCAGGAGTTCGGCCAGGTCGGTGAGGGATGCCAGTCCCCAGTCGCGGAGTTTGCCGCGGGTGAAGCTGCGCGCCTGGCCGGCCATGCGGCGGTCGCCGGACAGCGCCAGGGTGGCGACCCGGTCCCCGGCCAGCGAGACGGTCTTGGCCATGATCAGCGCCACGTCGTCCTCGGCGCCGCCGGGGACCAGTGCCGCCAGCACGGCGTCGCAGGCCTCTTCCAAGGGCCGGTCGCGCTGTGTCAGCGCTTGTCGCAGCAGGCTGATCCCCTCGTCGAGATCGCGGCCGCGGCGCTCGACCAGACCATCGGTGTACATCGCCATCACGCTGCGCTCGGGCAGGACGAACTCCACGCTCTCGAACGGCACGCCCCCGACCCCCAGCGGCGGTCCCGGCGGGACGTCGAGCACGGTGGTCGTCCCGTCCGGCGCCACGATCACCGGCGGCAGGTGACCGGCCGAGGCGATCACGCCGGAGCGCTCCACCGGGTCGTACACCGCGCACACGCACGTCGCGAACTGGTCGTCGCCGCTGTTGGCGGCAGTCGCGTCCAGGCGGGTCAGCACCTGCTCGGGCTCCATGTCCAAGGTCGCCAGCGTCCGGGCCACCGTGCGCAACTGCCCCATCGTCGCCGCGGCCCGGATGCCGTGTCCCATCACGTCGCCGACCAGCAGCGCCACCCGGCCGCACGAGAGCGGGACGACGTCGAACCAGTCGCCGCCGACCTCGCTGACCCGGCTGCTGGGCAGGTAGCGGTGCGCGATCTCCATGCCGATCGTGTGGTGCACGTTCTGTGGCAGAAGGCTGCGTTGCAGCGTCAGCGCGGTTCTACGTTCCCTGCGATACAGGCGCGCGTTGTCCATACACAGCGCGGCGCGCGCCGCCAGTTCCTCTGCCAGCGCGACGTCCGCGCGACCGAACGGCTCGCGGTCCTGCATGCGGATGAACTCCGCGCCGCCGAGCACGACGCCGCGCGCGAGCAGCGGAACCATCAGGTAGGAGTGGATACCTGCGGCCAGACCTCCGGCGACGCGCTCCGGGGAGGAGGCGAGGGAGGCCAGCGATTCCTCATCGACGATGGGGATCACCATGGGACGTCCGCTGCGCAGGCTGCGTGCGTAGCCCTTGGCGGCGTCGCGGGTGGAGGTCTTTCCGACTGCGTCAGCGACCTCTGTCAGTCCGGAGGGGAAGGACTCTGCGACGGCGACGGCTTGCACGACCACCGGCTCACCGGGCAGCGGTGAGGCGGGTTCGTCGCCGCGCATGACCGAGACGAGCAGGTCCACGGTTGCGAAGTCCGCGAAGCGCGGCAGCACCACCTCGATGAGTTCCTCGGCGGTGCGTTGCAGGTCCAGCGTGGTACCGATGCGGACGCTGGCGTCGTTGAGCAGCGCCAGGCGTCCTTGGGCGGCGTTGGCTTGGCGCAGCGTCTCCTGCCGGGCCAGTGCTGTCTCGCGCTCGCGTTGAAACAGCAGGGCGTTGTCGAAGGCGGTGGCGGCGCGGGCGATCAGGTCCTCGCCGAGGGTGATGTCCTGGTCGTCGAAGGGTTCGCGGACAGCACCGCGCGCGTAGGACACGAAGCCCAGGACCGCGCCGCGTGCCACCAGCGGGGAGACGCGCACGGTCTGGGCCCGGCGCGCGTAGTACGTGCTCAGCCGGCCGGTCGGGTTGGCGATGATCGAGGGCATCTCGGACGGGGCGACGACGACGGTCTGGCGCTTGCGCAGCGCTTCGGAGTACGGGGATTTCGGGTCGAGCCGTAACAGTTGGCCGATCGGGACGTCGTCGTAGGGGAAGTCCTCGCTGACGGCGTCGAAAGCCACCCTCCGAGCTACGTACGCCTCCGGATCCGCTTGCGCCGCCACGGATTCGGGCTGGGAGCGATGCTCCAGGACGTGGACACCGCAGACGTCTGCGATCTCCGGGACCATCGCCTTGACCAGTTCGCGCGCTGCTTGGCGGACGTCCAGGGTCGCACCGATCGCGGCGCTGGCCTCGGCCAGCAGGGACAGGCGACGGCGGGCGCGGGCGGCTTGTTCCTCGGCCTCGTGGCGTTCGGTGACGTCGATGACGGTCGAGCTGACGCCGAAGACCCGGCCGGAGGCGTCCTGGAGCCGGGAGTACCAGGCCGACCAGGTGTGGTCGTGGACGGCGTCGCCGTGTTCGGCGTCCCCGTTGGTCGGTCCGGCCCAGCGGGCGTCGGCGATCGGCACGCCGGTGGCCAGCACCTGCCGGACCTGCGCTTCGACCCGGATGCCCTCCTCGCCGGGCAGCACGTCGCGGACGCGGCGGCCGAGGTGTTCGGCGACGGAGATCCCGTGCGCGGCCGCGAGGGCGGCGTTGAGCTGGACGAAGCGGGTCTCGGTGTCGTAGACCGCCATGCCGACCGGGGACTGGCTGAAGAAGCTGTCCAGGACGGCCAGGTCGGCTTCGACCTCGCGGACGGCGCGCACGTCCACCGCGGTGGCCAGGACCATCGGCGGCGGGCTGCCGGCGTCGATGCGGTAGGTGTGGATCTCCAGCTGGGCCACGTTGCCGTCGCGCTGGCGGACCGGGAAGACGCCGGTCCAGTCCTCGCCCTGCAAGATGGCGTCGTAGATGGTCAGGATGTCGCCGCGGAGCCGTTCGGAGCCGAGCAGGTCGATGGCGAGGGCGCCTTCGGCCTCGGCGGCGGAGTAGCCGAGCATCGCCTCGGCGGCGGCGCTCCAGTGGACGATGCGGCCGTCGGCCTGCAGCAGGGCCGTGGCGACGCCCACGACGGGATGGCGCCGGGGCGGCTGGGCTTGCTCCAGGCTCCGGCGGTTGGGCGGAGGATCCGCGGTGCTCGCGCTTTCGTGGGACGTGTCGTCAACCATGAACGGTCAGGCCGCCTCCAACCCGTCACGCCGACACCGCGCGATCGAGCGCGTGGCGTTCACCCCTCCAGGGTCCCTCAGATGGCGGCAGGGACGCGAGTCGGGACGGGGTGCATGCCGTGGCGCGGGCGCGGAGCCTATTTGATGATGGAAAGGTGCAGGTCCTCACCATACTCGGGGGGCGGGGGCGATGAGAGCTGAAGAGCCCAGACTGGCGGTGGCCCGGCTGAACTGGGCCAACCGGCAGGCCGAGGCGGTGAAGGAGGCCGACCGGCTGCTCGCCGAGCTCACCGAGCCGGCCGAAGTGCTGGGCGTCCTGCTGGCGAAGCTGTCCGCGCTGCTCAACATGGACCACCTGCGCGAGTGCCCGCCGATCATCGACGCGGCCTGGGCCCTCATCCAGGAGCAGGGCGCCCGCCCGGCCGACGTCGGGGAGTTCCACGCCTTCGCGGCCTTCTTCGCCTACCGCAAGGGCTCGCTGGAACGCTGCATCACCGACCTGGTCCGCGGCGCCCAGGCGCTGGAGGCCACGACCGCGGACCGCGACGCCATCCGACCCTGGATCTCGATGGCCGTCACCTACTCACTCGTCGGCTTCCACCGCCACGCCGTCGCCGCCCAACGCCACGCCGAGGACATCGCCCGCTTCGGCACCGCCGAGGACCGCAAGCTCACCGCGCACCCGGAGATCCGCGTCCGCCAGGCGGTGTTCCTGGACCAGCGCGGCGAGACCGGCTCGGCCAAGGCGGTCCTCGGCGACCTGGTCGATCGACTGAACGCCGACAACCTCATCGCGATGGAGGTCCCCTACCTCGGCTACGCGATGGCGCGCTACGCGGTCCTGGGCGGAAAGTACGAAGGAGACGCAAGACGCCTGCTGCGCCTGCGCCACGAGCAATTCCCCGAGAGCATCGAGCTGTCCCGCCTCGGCGACGCGGCACTACTCATAGCCGAGGGACAGCCCGGCGAAGCGCTGGACCTCCTCGGCGACGCCCGAACGGCCCAAACCCGCCTCGGCCGCGCCGAAGTCCCCCGCCTCAGAGCACTGGCACACATCGCCTCCGGCAACTACGCAGCCGCCCACGCCGCCGACCGCGAAGTGACCTACCTCCTCGCCCGAGCCAGCGAGCAGGTCTACGACCTGTTCGTCGACGGCATCACCGCCCGCCTGGACTTCGACGAACTCCGCCGCAACGTCACCCGCTACGCCGACGAGGCCCAAACCGACCCCCTGACCAGCCTCCCAAACCGCCGCCACCTGGAACGCTACGTCACGGAGCTGACGGCACGAGGCGGCGCAGGGGTCCTGGGAGTCGCCGACCTGGACGGCTTCAAGGAGGTGAACACGGTCCACGGGCACCTGGTCGGAGACGAGGTGCTGCAGCAGGTGGCGGCGGTGTTGTCGCGCGCACTCCGCGCCGGGGACTTCCTTGCACGGTACGGCGGGGACGAGTTCGTGATCGTGCTACCAGGCACGGGCCTCAGCGAGTCGCGCGAGGTGGTGGCCCGCCTCAGGACAGCAGTCGCCGCACACGACTGGGCCGGCCTCGCGCCCGGCACGCCGGTGTCGCTGACGATGGGGCTCACGGCGCTGGCGGGGCAGGGGTTGGCGGAGGCTTTTCGGGAGGCGGATTTGTTGATGTTGGAGGCTAAGGGGCAGGGGCGGGGGCTTGGGGCTGGTGGGCGGGGGCGGTGAGGGGCGGCTTGGCGCGCGGCGCGGCGGTGCAGTGAGGGCTTGGCGGAGGGCACGGTGTTGGCGGGGCGGTGAGGGGCGGCTTGGCGCGCGGCGCGGCGGTGCAGTGAGGGCTTGGCGGAGGGCACGGTGTTGGCGGGGCGGTGAGGGGCGGCGCGGCGGCGCGGTGAGGGGTTGGCGGGAGGGGCTCGGTGTTGGCGGGGGCGGCCTTGGCCAGGGCTTGGCGGAAGGGGCAAGGTGCTGGCGCGGGCCGCCTTGGTTGGGGCTCAATGCTGGCATGTGCGGTCTTTGATGAGGGGTTCGGGGAGACATGGCGCTGGCGAGTGGATGGTGCGCACCCCTTTGAGGTTCGCCTAGGGCCTGTTATCTGATCTTTATGGAAGAAGGCGAGGCGCTGTTTGGTCGTGCAGCTGGCCGAATCCTGCGACGACCCGCAGTCCACCCTAGACCTGGTGGAACGGCTCATCGATGATCCCGCAAGAGCTCCACGAGGAGGCGGGAAGGCAAGCCCGTGACGAGCGCACCGCCCGCGACGCCGCTCGCAACCCGGCGCTCCCCGCACATGTCATGCGCGAAATGGCGCGGCGTCTGGCCTAGCCGCTGGTCCTTCGCAGCGGAACGGCTGGGCACTTGCCTCTGGGATGCATACCGGGTATCTATATAGCCGTGACCCGCAACCATACTGAGTATGCAAGGGGGTGGTGACGTGTCCGTCAAGCACTCTCTTTTGGCTGTCCTTGCTGATGGCGATCGTTATGGCTATCAGCTTCGGGCTGAGTTCGAGGAGCGGACGGGGGCTACGTGGCCGCTCAATATCGGGCAGGTGTACACGACGTTGAGTCGGTTGGAGCGGGATGGGTTGGTGGAGCCTGCTGGGCAGGATGGCGCGAATCATGTGTTCTATCGGATCACCGGGGCTGGGCGCGATGAGTTGTTCGCTTGGTTCGCGCGGCCGGTGACGCGGGCGGAGCGGCCTCGGGATGAGCTGGCGGTGAAGCTGGCGCTCGCCGTGACGGTGGACGGGGTTGATGTGCCGGGGATCGTGCACGCTCAGCGCAAGCATGCTTTGGCCGCGTTGCAGGACTACACGCGGGTCAAGGCGCGGCTGGATGTCGGGGAGTTGGCCGCCTCGCTGGTGCTGGAGTCGATGATCTTCCAGTGCGAGGCGGAGATCCGGTGGCTGGACCACGTTGAGGCGCGGGTGCTGCGGCACGCGCGGGAGGGCCGGGGTCGGTCGCACGGCGTCGACAACGGCGTCGACAACGGGACCGACAACGGAGCGAGTACCAGCGCCGCCACACGTACCGGAAACAGCAGCACCACGCACGAAACCGCCGCACCAGTCGTCGCCACCACGGAGGGGAAATCCATATGACCGGCAACACGATCCTCGAACTGCGCAGGGTCACCCGCACCCACGGCAAAGGCGCGGCCGAAGTCCACGCGCTGCGCGGCGTCGACCTCGTCGTCCGCGCCGGGGAGTTGGTGGCGGTGATGGGTCCGTCGGGGTCGGGGAAGTCCACGCTGCTCTCGCTCGCCGGCGGGCTGGACTCCCCCACCGGCGGCGACGTCCTGGTCGAGGACACTCCCCTGTCCTCCCAGAGCAAGCCGCAGCTGGCAGCCATCCGGCGCCGCTCGGTCGGCTACGTCTTCCAGGACTACAACCTCATCCCGGCGCTCACCGCCGCCGAAAACGTTGCCCTGCCACGAGAACTCGACGGCATATCGGCGCGCAAAGCCCGCGTCGAAGCGCTGGCAGCGCTCGAAGAAGTAGGTCTGCAAGCCGAGTCCGACCGCTTTCCCGACGAGATGTCCGGCGGGCAGCAGCAGCGCGTCGCGATCGCCAGGGCACTGATCGGTGATCGCCGTCTGATCCTCACCGACGAGCCCACCGGCGCGCTGGACACCGAGACCGGCGAGGCGGTCCTTCGCCTGCTGCGAAAGCGCTGCGACGAAGGCGCCGCAGGCGTCCTGGTCACCCACGAAGCCCGCCACGCCGCCTGGGCCGACCGCATCGTCTTCATCCGCGACGGCCTCATCGTCGATGAATCCGCACCCTCCCAGCGCGCCGAGGACCTGCTGATCGGCGAGGCCCGCGCGTGAGCAGCTGGGGACTCGCGCTGCGGGTGGCGCGCCGGGAGGCATGGCGCAACAAGAAGCGCTCGGCGCTGGTCGTGGCGATGCTCGCGCTGCCGGTGGCGGGTGCCTCGGCGGCCGACACGCTGTGGCGCAGCTCGCAGATCACGGCCGAGCAGAAGGCCGTGTGGCAGATGGGCAGCTACGACGCGCTCGTCACCGACGTCAGCGTCCCGATGTACCAGACCCCTGACATGCGGGGTGCGGAACCGGTGCGCGACGCGAACCAGAACACGCTGCCGGAGCTGCGCACGTCGCCGGAGCTGCGCACGTCGCCGGCCAGCGTGGCGAACCTGTCCGCGCTGCTGCCCGCCGGATCGCACATCGCGCAGCCGGAAACGCTCTACGGCTCGCAGGTGCAGATCGTCAACGACGCCGGCCGGGCCTGGGGGCAGCTGCAGGACGCCGACATCGCCGACCCGATGCTGGCCGGCACCGTCCACCGCGTCGCCGGCAGCGCTCCGGCCTCCGCCGAGGAGGTCGCGCTGAGCAGCTCGCTGGCCGGCAAGCTCCACAAGCACGCCGGCGACACCATCGCCGTGCGCCCGGTCGGCACCGCCGACGGCCAAGGCAGCGATGATCCACTGCCGGCCAAGACCGTCCGCGTGAGCGGGATCTACACCAGCAAAGAAGACCCGTACGACGACATCGTCTTCGCCCACCCGGGCGTCTTCGCCACGCAGCAGTCGGCCGGTCAGACCGCCTTCGCGATCGCCGTCCCCGGCGGCGTCGACTGGAGTCTGACACAGCGCCTGAACGCACAAGGCTTCACCGTGCAATCCAAGCGCCTCCTGGCCGATCCGCCGCCGCGATCGCAGGTCCCTTACTACACCGCGTACCCCAGCGGCGTCTTCTCCGACGCCGGCAACAACGGCGCGACGCTCGCCGTGGCGGCGATCGGGCTGTCCATCGTCCTGCTGGAGGTGGTGCTGCTCGCCGGGCCGGCGTTCGCGGTCAGCGCGCGCCGCCGCAGACGGGACTTCGGTCTGCTCGGCGCGGCCGGGGCGGACGGCCGGCGGTTGCGCCGGATCGTGCTGGCCGACGGCGTGGTGCTCGGGGCGGCCGGCGGGGTGATCGGCGCGGTGGTCGGCATCGCGAGCGCGGCGGCGGTGCTGCCGTGGTTCGGGCACTACTCGCAGCAGACCATGGGAGGGTTCCGGCTCAAGCCGCTGGAGCTGTTGGCTGCCGCGGCGGTCGGTGTCGGCACAGGGCTCGCGGCGGCGGTGGCTCCGGCGATCGCGACCGCGCGCCAGGACGTCCTGGTCGCGCTGACCGGACGGCGCGGGCAGTCCTCGACGCCATGGAAGCTGCCGCTGGTCGGGCTGATCGGCGTCGTGCTCGGCACGGCCCTGATCCTGTTCGGCGCCTGGCATCACGGCAACGCGGTAATGGTCGCAGCGGGGGTGTTCCTGGCCGAGCTGGGTCTGGTGGCGTGCACGCCGGTCCTGGTGGCGTGGGCCGGCAAGCTGGCTCGCGCGCTGCCGCTGACCGGACGGCTGGCACTGCGCGACAGCGCCCGCAACCGCGGCCGGACCGCTCCGGCGGTGGCGGCGATCATGGCGGCGGTGGCGGGGGCGACGACGGTCGCCATGGTCATCAGCTCCGACGACGCGCAGCAGCGGCACTACTACACCAGCCAGCTGCGCATGGGTCAGGCGACGGCCTCACTCGGTGACGGCAACGGTGTCACGCCGGCGGTGGCGAACCGCCTGGCCACGCAGATCAACGCGGTACTGCCGTCGACGCAGTCCGCGGTGTTGCAGGGCGTGGGCTACGGCGGCGGCGACACCTCGCCGCCCTCGCCGACGGTGGCCCGCCTGCCGGAGAACGCTTGCCCGCAGGCGCTGAACGGCGCGGCGATGGCCAAGGACGCACGCTGCGGCCCCAGCCTCAGCGGCGTGCTCGAGTTCTTCACCGGCAGCTCCACCGTGGTCGCCGGCGGTCCCGATCTGGTGCGGCTCCTGCTGGGCCACACGGACCAGGCTGCCGAGGACACGCTGAAGGCCGGCGGCGCCGTGGTGTTCAACAAGTACGACCTCGCCACCGCCGGGGCGAAGCCGACGGTGGCGTTCACCTTCAACTCCGGGTGCGATCAGCAGCAGACGCAGTGTCCTGTGAGTACCGCGACGGCGACGCTGCCGGCGGCGTTCGTCAACAGCCCGCGCGCGGACGTCTCGGCCATCGTCTCCCCGGAGGCGTTCGCCGGCTTCGGGGTGAAGTACGCACCGATGGCCCTTCTGTTCGACGACTCGCGGATGCCGACCAGCAAGGAGGAGCAGAAGGCCGACGATCTGGTGGGAGCAGCGGGAATCCAGCAGCGTTTCTACGTCGAGCGCGGCTATCAGAGTCAGACCTGGGTCGGCGTGCTCGCCCTGGCGGCGGTCGCCGGGATCGTGATGCTCGGGGCGGCGGCGGTGGCCACCGGGTTGGCGATCACCGACGCGCAAGCCGACCTGGAGACGCTGGCGGCGGTCGGCGCACGTCCGCGGGTCCGGCGCCTGCTGGCCGGTTCGCAGGCCGCGGTCACCGCCGGGCTCGGCTCGGTGTTGGGAGTGGCGTTCGGGTTGCTGCCGGCGGTGGCCATCATCGAGTCGCAGGCACAGCAGGTCGCCGCGAACCCAGAGAACCTGCTGAACGCGCAGCAGACACAGTTCGCGCCGCCCTGGCTGTACCTCGGCGTGGTGGTCGTGGCGCTGCCGCTGCTGGCCGCCGCCGGGGCGGCCGGGTTCACTCGCTCGCGGATCGAGATGCGCAGGCGGCGCGGCTGAGGCGGCGGTCGGTTCGGCCGCGCCGACCGCCCTGATCGCCCTGACCGCGCCGCATCGACCGCACCGCACCGCGGCATCACCCCTGGCAGCCCAGCTGACCAGGGGTGATGCTGTTCGCGGCTCAGTTGTTCGCGCACACCGTCCCGTTGAGCGAGAACACGGTCGGCGCCGGGTCCTGGCCGGTGTCCGCGCCGTTGAAGCCGAGGCTCACCGTGCCGCCGTTGGCTGCGATCGTGCCGTTCCATGCGGCGTTCACCACGGTCACCGCCGAGCCGCTCTGGCTCCAGGTGCCGTTCCAGCCGCTCTGCACCGCCTCGCCGGGGTCGGGCCAGGTGAATTTCAGGGTCCAGGCACTGATGGCGGTCGCACTGCGGTTCGTGATCGTGATCGCGGCACCGAAGCCTCCGGACCAGGAGGAGCTGACCGCGTAGTGCACCGCGCAGCTCGCGGTCGCCGGGGGTGGCACGGTGAACGTCACCGGTGGCGAGGGCAGCGACGGGTTGCCGTGGGAGTCCACCGCGACCACGTCATAGGTGTAGCCCGCGCCGATCGTCAGGCCACTGAGATTCAGCGTCGTCGTGGTGGTCGTGCCGGCGAGGGTTGTCCCGCCGCCGCTGTTCTGCCGGTAGACCTGGTAGGACGCGACCGGGTACGTGCCGGCCGTGGCTGCTGGCCAGGTCAGCGTCGCCACGCCGGTGGTGTTGCCGGACGTGCTCGACGCCAGCCCGGAGACGACCGGCTGCCCCGGCGCTCCCGGTGCTGTCACACCTCCCCCGCCGCTGCCCGGGACCTGTACGACCGTGAGCGTGTACGGAGCGACCGTGACCGACGACGCAGAGCTCTGCGTCGCACTGGTGATCGAATTCCCGTTGTTCGCGAAGGTGAAGACCGTCGGGCTACCGGCTGGCGTGAACCCGTTGTAAGCCAGGTTCACCGAGTAGGAGGTGGTGGGATCCTCGTTGTCGATCAGCAGATCGAGGTTCCCGCCGGCCCGCCGCACCGCGTGGACGCGGACCAGCGCGTTGGAGGACGTGCTGTTCACCATCGTGTCGCCGGGTCCGCCGAGCTTGGACAGCATCGCGATGCCGTAGTACGGCCCGAACGGGGTCTCGGCGGCCGGCTCGGTCACGCCGCTGTTGTTGCCGCCGGTGGAGAAGATGCCGTAGTCGCCGTAGTCCTGCGCGCCGTTGACGACGCTCGGCGGGTTGGTCCCCGGGCCGTTGTGCTCGTCCCACCAGTCGACGTTCGCGACGCCGTTCTCCAGCCAGGTCATGTACATGTCGGCGGCGAACAGCGCGTTGGGCTGGGTGTCCATGTCCACGTTGGAGTTGGTCTCGGTCACCAGGATCGGCACGTTCGCCGGGTTCACCTTGGCGTACTGGCTGATCTGGGAGTGCAGCGTCGAGATGATCCCGGAGATGTCGCTGGTGTCGGTCAGCATCCCGGCCGCGTTCGAGCCGCCGGGATAGTAGTGCACGATGACGCAGTCGGTCTTGGCGCCGAGCGCCGTGAGCACGGTCTGGTTCCAGGGAAGCGGGCTGGTCGTGGCGTTGGTGACGTTGTCGGGCCAGAACCCCGGCGTGGTCAGGATCGCGCAGACGTGGGCGTTCGAGCTGACCGCCTTCATCGAGGACATGTAACTCAGGACATTGTTGGCGTAGACCGAGGGACCGCAACCGTAGGTCTGCGAAGGCTCGCTGCCGACGGTGACCGGCGTTCCGGAGGACGTCTGGCAGTGCGCGTCGGTCTCCCAGTTCGCGCCGTAGGTCCCGTTGCCGTAGACCTCGTTGCCGACCTCCCAGTACGCGACGCCGTCCTTGTTGGTGACGGCGGCGTTCTGCACCCAGGACGCGGCCAACGCCGGTGTCCCGGTGCCGTAGTTCACGGTGATGATCGGGCTGGCCGAGGCAGCCTTCGCGGTCCCCATGAAGTCCGCGAAGCTCGTGTTCGGCGCGTCGTAGCCGCCCTGCGCGACGTTGGTCTGCCAGTTGTAGATGTCAGAGTACGAACCGCCCGGGTAGCGCAGAGCATTGATTCCCGCGGCCTTGAGCAGACCCGGGATCGGGGTGTCGTTCATATAGCTGTCGTAGACGGCGGTGTTCAGGCCGATCGCGCCGCCGGGAATGGTACCGAGCCCGGCTGTGCCGTTGACGGTCACCGACACCGCGGTGGCGGCGGACGCCTGCGGAGCCGCGACCGCTCCGACGATGGACAGCGCGGACAAAGCCGTGGCGGCGGTCAGGGCGACCGATCTCGCCCTGAGCCTGCGATCGAGGGGCATGTCAGTCTCCTGTTTCGTGGTGACCCCGAACCCGTACGGGTCACCAGATCGTGGAGTTACGCCCTGTAACGCGTCAACGACACCCGCCGCGAACGACGATGCCGCGCAGGCCACTTACATGCCGTAGCCCGCGCGGACCGAAAGTTTCGCGGGCTGATCTTCGCCGCCGGGTTCTTCACCCCGCCGGGCGCGGGGCGGCGGGCAGCGGTAGCATCCGAGCCCATGCGTAACCGCGATCTGGACCGGCTGACGTATCTCCGTACGCTGGATCCGGTTGGCGACCATGAGGAGATTTACCGGACGGTCGCCCAGTTCGAGTTCGGCTGGGAGACCATGCTCGGCCTGAATCTCGCCTTCTATCGGACGTTCGGTATTCCGGCCATCGCCGAACTGCTGTACTCGACCGGGGAGATGACCGAGCGCACGCGCAAGCGCGCGGACGACACCGGGCTGCTCATGTATGAGCTGATAACCCATGGCCTGGAAGCCGAGCGCGGTCGCGCGGCCGTCAAGCGCCTGAACCAGATCCACCGCCGCTTCACCATCGGCGCCGATGACTACCGCTACGTGCTGGCGACGTTCGTCGTCGTTCCGACGCGGTGGATCGACCGCAGCGGCTGGCGCGCGCTGTGCTGTCACGAGCGCACGGCGACGGTCGAGTTCTACCGTCGGCTCGGCGAGCTGATGCACGTCACCGACATCCCCGCCAGCTACGCCGGCTTCGAGCACGTCCTCGACACCTATGAAGCCGAGCACTTCGCGCACACTGCGGCTGCCGAGGCCCTGATGGCAGCCACCCGAGGGCTGTTCGCCGGCCGGCTGCCCGAGCGTCTCAAAGGTCTGGCAGGTCCGGTCGCCGATACGCTGCTGTCGCCGCCGCTGCGCGAAGCCGTCGGCGCCCCGACACCCGCGCTGCCGGTCCGTCTGCTCGTCAGTGGGCTGATTCGGCTGCGCGCGAGCGCCGAGGCGTGGAAGGCGCCGCGTACCGAGCCGTACATCACGCTCGGCACGGCGCACAGCTATCCGGAGGGCTATCAGGTTCAGGAGCTGGGACCGGAGACCGTAGAGCCCTGAGTCTCCTGCGACATGATCAGCTGGTCATCAGCCTCAGACGACCGCGCCTCGGATGGCTCCAGGCGGATCACGATCGACTTCGTGTTCGGCGTGTTGCTGGTCTCGGCGGTCGAGTCCAGCGGCACCAGGACGTTCGTCTCCGGGTAGTAGGCGGCGGCGCAGCCGCGCGGGATGGGATAGGGCACGACCCGGAATCCCGGGGCGCGCCGCTCGCCGTCGGAGAAGACGCTGACCAGGTCGACCAGGTCGCCGTCGCTGAGGTGGAAGGCCTTCAGGTCGCTCTCGTTGAGGAACACGACGTGGCGGCCGCCCTTCACGCCGCGGTAGCGGTCGTCCAGGCCGTAGACGGTGGTGTTGAACTGGTCGTGGGAGCGGATGGTGGTCAGCAGCAGGTGGCCCGGCGGGACCTCGGCGGCGGTCGGCGGGTTGGCGGTGAAGCGCGCCTTGCCGCTGGCGGTGGGGAACGTGCGGGTGTCGTGCGGGGCGCGGGGCAGCATGAAGCCCTCGGGCTGGGTGACGCGCTCCTCGAAGGCGTGGAACCCGGGGACGACGTGTTCGATGTGGCGGCGGATCACCCGGTAGTCCCGGCCCATCTCGGGCCAGCCGAGGTCGTCGCCGAACAGCGCCTCGGCCAGGTCCGTCAGGATCCTGATCTCGCTGCGCAGCTCCGGCGAGCCCGGCATGAGGCGCCCGCGCGAGGCGTGCACCATCGCCAGGGAGTCCTCGACGGTGACGAACTGCTCGCCGCCTGCTTGGACGTCGTGCTCGGTACGTCCCAGGCACGGCAGCAGCAGGGCTTCGGTGCCGTGGCACAGGTGCGTGCGGTTGAGCTTGGTGGCGACGTTCACGGTGAGCCCGCAGTTGGCGACCGCCGCCTCGGTCACCGCGGTGTCCGGGGTCGCGGCGGCGAAGTTGCCGCCGACGGCGAAGAACACATCCACCTTCCCGTCGCGCATCGCCCGGATCGAGTCGACGGTGTCCCAGCCGTGCTCGCGCGGCGGCTCGAAGCCGAACTCCTCGCGCAGGGCGTCCAGGAAGCTGTCGGGCATCTGCTCCCAGATCCCGACGGTGCGGTCGCCCTGCACATTGCTGTGCCCGCGGATCGGCGAGGGACCGGCGCCCGGACGGCCGATGTTGCCGCGCAGCAGCAGGAAGTTGACGATCTCCCGGATGGTGGCCACGGCGTTGCGGTGCTGCGTCAGTCCCATCGCCCAGCACACGATGACGCTGTCCGCCGCCATGACCTCGTCGGCGCACTTCTCGATGACGCGGCGCGACAGGCCGGACAACTCCTCGGCGCGCTGCCAGTCCAGCGCGCGCCAGGTGTCGCGCGCTGCTTCGAAGCCGTCGCAGGAGTGGTCGATGAAGTCGTGGTCGAACACCGTCCCCGGCGCGGCTTCCTCCCTATCGAGCAGGATTCGGTTGAGGGCGTTGAAGAACGCCAGGTCGCCGTTGATCCGGATCGGCAGGTAGGCGTCGGCCAGCTGGGTTCCGGGTCCGGCCAGTCCGCGCACGGTCTGCGGGTTGTGGAAGCGGCCGAAACCGGCCTCCGGCAACGGATTGATCGCGACGATCCGGGCTCCGCGCTTCTTGGCCTTCTCCAGCGCGGTGAGCATGCGCGGGTGGCACGTGCCCGGGTTCTGCCCGACGATCATCAGCAGGTCGGCGTGCTCGGTGATGTCCTCCATCGTGACGACGCCCTTGCCGACGCCGATCGTCTCGGCGAGCGCCGCGCCGCTGGACTCGTGGCACATGTTGGAGCAGTCGGGCAGGTTGTTCGTGCCCAGACGGCGCGCGAGGAGCTGGTAGACGAACGCGGCCTCGTTGCTGGTCCGTCCGCTGGTGTAGAACACGGCGCGGTTCGGGTCGTCCATGGCGCGCAGCCGGTCGGCGACCAGGGCGAGGGCGTCGTCCCAGGCGATCGGCGCGAAGTGCTCGGCGCCGGGAGCCAGATACATGGGTTCTGTCAGCCGGCCCTGCTTCTCCAGCCAGTAGCCGTCCCGTTCCCGCAGGTCGGCGACGCTGTGCGCGGCGAAGAACTCCCGGTCGACGCGTTTGCGGGTGGCCTCCCAGGCGACGGCCTTGGCGCCGTTCTCGCAGAACTCCGCGTGCTTGCGCTCCCCGGGTGCGGGGTCGCCCCAGGCGCAGCTGGGACAGTCGAAACCGCCGACCTGGTTCATCGTCAGCAGCGTCTTGGTGCCACGGACCGGGCCGCTCTCGGCCAGGGTGTAGCGCAGGGACTCGGCGATGCCCTCCAGCCCGACACTGCTGTGTTTGGGCTTGGAGATCTGGACGTCAGCATCCTGATCGGCATCGCGATCAGAATCGCGGTCACGATCGGGCTCATGCTCTCTGCGAAGTCGGCCGGCCATGAGGACCTCCGTTAGATCGGCACTACCAGGTGTACCAGCAACTCCACGTCATCACTCGTGGTCCCGCTTGAAGTCCTTGGTCCGGATGAGCGCTATAGCCAGTACGGCGGCGACGAAACAGGTGATCGAGCCGACCAGCAGGATCTCGTTCAAGCCGGTGGTGAAGGCGCCGCGAGCGATCTGCGTGAGCTGTCCGCGCTGCTGCGGCGGCGTCGTGGCGAACAGGCGGGCGGCGTCCCCGTTGCGCAGGGCGTCGGTGATCTCGGCGCTGTGGGACGCCAGCGGGGTCGGGGCGGCCAGCGCGGTGACCGCCGAGGTGAGGCGGTTGGCGAACAGCGTGCCGAGCAGCGCGATGCCGGTGGCGATCCCGACCTGCCGGAACGTGGCGTTGATCCCGGAGGCCATGCCGGCGCGGCGGGGTTCCACGACGCCGACCGCAGTGGAGGCCAGCGGCGGGTTGACCAGCCCGACCCCGATGCCGCCGACGATGAGGCCGGGGATGAGGTGGGTCCAGGACGATGTCGCGTCCAGCCCGCGCATCAGCACCAGCCCGAGGCCGATGAGCGCCAGACCCGGTCCGATCAGGAAACGGACCGGGACCTTGACGCTCAACCGTCCGGACACGGCGCTGGCGACGAGCACCCCGGCGGACAGCAACAGCAGCCGCACGCCGGTCTGCAGGGCGCTGTACCCGAGCACGTCCTGCAGATACAGCACCAGATACAGCAGCATCGCGAACATCCCGGCCGACATCGCGAACGCCGCGATGTCGCCGCCGAGGAACGTGGGCAGCCGGAACAGGCCCAGGTCGAACATCGGATGCGGACTGCGCAGTTCGACGGCCAGGAACACCGCGAGCAGCACCGCCGAGGCGACGAAGCAGGCCACGACCGTGCTGTCGGAGAAGCCGGCGCGGCCGGATTCGATGAGGGCGTAGACCAGAGCCGCCAGCGCGGCCGAGAACGTCACGAAGCCGGCCCAGTCCGGCTTGCGCGCCTGCTCCTCCCGCGATTCGCGGACCCTCGTCGCCGTCAGCACCAGCGCCACGATCCCGATCGGCACGTTCACGTAGAAGATCCACCGCCAGGACAGCCCGGAGACCAGCACGCCGCCGACGACCGGCCCGGCGGCGACCGCGACGCCGGTCAGCGCGCCCCACACCCCGAACGCCACGCCCCGGTCCTTGCCGCGGAACGCCGTGGCCAGCAGCGCCAGCGACACCGAGAACATCGCCGCCCCGCCGATCCCCTGCGCACCACGGGACAACTCCAGCATCAGCGGTGACTGGGCCGCCCCGCACAACACCGAGGCGCCGGTGAACAGCACCAGGCCGATCAGGTACAGCCGGCGCCGTCCGTACTGGTCGGCCAGCGAGCCGGTGGTCAGCAGCAGCGCGGCCAGGGTCAGCGCGTAGGCGTCCACGACCCACTGCACGTCGGAGAAGGAGGCGCCCAGCGAGCTCTGGATCTGCGGCAGCGCGACGTTCACGATCGTGACGTCCAGCAGGAGCATGACCGTGCCGAGGCAGACAGCGGTCAGGGTCCACCACTTCGGGTCGGGCCCGGGTCTGCTGGTCGTCTCGGTGGTGCTGTCAGCGCTCATGTCATTGTCGTATCGCTGCTGAGGCGTACTCATGATCTGCCGCAGTAACCCCGGCAGGGCGGGTCAAACTTCCGAACTCCGATTGTCCTCCTTGGAACGAAGACGCGCATGCTTCCCAGCGCGTTGGGTACGCGGCCACCCCGGCGGCGAGCCCCGATCACAGGAGGTGCGGGCGTGATGAGCGAACCGGTGGCTTTCGTACTGGGCGGCGGCGGACCGCTGGGCGCCTACGAGGTCGGCATGCTCAAGGCGCTCCTGGAGCGCGAGATCCGGCCGGACATGGTCCTCGGCTCCTCTGTCGGCGCCTTGAACGGGGCGATGATCGCCGCCGATCCGCGACCGGACGCGGTGACGCGCCTAGAGCATCTGTGGGTCTCCTTGCGCGAGCGTGGGGTGTTCGCGGACAACTTGTTCGCCCAAATGGGGACCGCGCTGCGCAGCCGGACTCACCTGTTCTCCAACGCAGCGCTGCGCGGGCTGATGGAACGGGAGTTCGGCGACACGCAGATCGAGGATCTGGAGGTTCCGTTCTCCTGCGTCGCCGCCTCGATCGAACGCGCCGCAGAACACTGGTTCAGCGACGGCCCGCTGATCGAGGCGGTCCTGGCGTCCTCGGCCGTGCCGGGGCTGCTGCCGCCGGTGCCGGTCGGCGAGGAGCACTTCCTGGACGGCGGGCTGGTGGACAGCGTGCCGGTCGATCGGGCGCTGGCCTCGGGCGCCGGGACGGTCTACGTCCTGCACGTCGGGCGCCTGGACCAGCCGCTGCGTCCGCCGCGCACGCCGCGCGAGGTCGCCGTGGTCGCGTTCGAGATCGCCCGCCGGCACCGGCTCGTGCACGCCCTGAGCCATCCGGTGGACGGCGTCGAGGTGCACGTGCTGCCGACCGGCGCTCCGGGCGGTCGCACCGATCTGCGGCCGCGATACGGACGGCGCGGGCTGGGACTGGTTCAGGAGCGCATCGAGCGGGCGTATCAGGCGTCTGCGGACTATCTCGCGGAGCGTGCGTCATGACCGAAGGGGCACGTTATGAGCAAGCCGTGGTGCGCGCCGTGACCGGATCGCCTGTCGCCTCGCCTCCGCCGCCCCGGATGCGCGTCGTGCGCGCGGCCGGTCGGCGGATTCTCGGTGTTCTTCTGCTGCTGACCGCGACGGTCGTGGTCCTGATCGGCGGGCTGTGCGCCGCGCTGTTCACTGTGCTGTCCGCGCCGTGGCGGCCACGGCTCGGGCGCGCGCGGCGGGTCGTGGCGATCGCGGCGGTCTACGCGAGGACCGAGATCGCGGGGTTGGCGGTCGCGGCGTGGCGCTGGGTGCACTTCCTCGTGAATCGGGACGCCGCGCGGGATCGACGCGAGCGCGTTCAGGCACTGACGACGGCGCTCAACGCTCTGCGATCGGCGGCGGACCGATTCGGCGGGCTCGATGTCGTGCTCACCAGGTCCTCGGCTGACGAAGGCGGCGAGCAGGACGCTGATTCACTGAAGCTTCCCGCCGGTCCGCTGATCGTGTGCGGACGCCATGGCGGCATCGGCGGCGCGTTCCTGCTGGCGCACATCCTGCTCGCGGACTACGGCCGCCTGCCTCGCGTGGTGCTGAAGCAGACGCTGTCCTGGGATCCGTTGATCGACGCGCTGCTGTCCCGGATCCCGCACGCCTTCATCAACCCGCAGCCCGACGACCGGGGCGCCACCGCCGCCCGGATCGGCGACCTGGCCGAGGGGATGGACCCGACGGACGCCTTGCTGATCTTCCCGGAGGGCGGCAACTTCACGCCGAGCCGCCGGATCCACGCCATCCGCCGACTGCGCCGGCGCGGTCTGGCTCATGCCGCAGCACACGCCGAGAAGCTCCAGAACGTGTTGCCTCCGCACCCCGACGGCTTGTTCGCCGCGATCGAGGCGGCGCCGGAGTCCGACGTGGTCTTCGTGGCGCACACCGGCTTGGAGCATCTGCAATCGGCGGCCCATGTGGTGCGCTCGCTTCCTTTGCGGGAGCCGGTCGAGATCACCTGGTGGTCCGTGCCGGCGGCGAAGGTTCCCACCGAGACGGCGGCCCGGGTCGGCTGGCTCGAGGAGAACTGGTCCCGGATCGACAGGTGGGTGGCGGCCTCAGGCGGCGCAGGGCTGCTCGGCGGGGAGGCGGCCGGCGCGGAAGGCGGCGGGTGAGACTCCCATGAGGGTGTGGAAGTCGGCCGTCATGTGGGACTGGTCGTAGTAGCCGGTGTCCGAGGCGATCTGCGCCCACTTCGTCGAGCCGGCCCGGTCCAGCACGGTACGGACGCGCTGGATGCGGGCGAAGTGCTTGGGCGAGAGTCCTACGCGATCGGTGAACAGGTCACGCAGGTGGCGTTCGCTGACCCATAGTCGGCGGGCGAGCGCGGCGAAGTGTTCGGTCGTGGTCGACAGCGCTTCGAGGGCTTGGCCGAGGACCAGGTCGCGGGAATCGGCAGCGTTCTTAACGTTCTCAGCGTTCTCAGCGGTTTCCAGCAGCGCGTTCTCGATGCCGCGCAGGATCGGGTCGGGGCTGGTCAGTTCGTTGAGGCGGTCTTGGAGGCGGGTGGCACGCTCGCCCCACAAGTCCGTGAGGGGCACGGATTGGTCCCGCAGCTCGTTGACCGGCACGCCGAGCAGCTGCCTGGCTGTTCCGGGGCGCATTCGTGCCCTGATGCACAGCGGCAGCTCTTTGCCGGGGAAGTAAGCAGCCTGACTGCGCGGGCCGACGGCGATCAGGTCGCCGTCGTGTGTACCGGTCCTGCGATAGACGAGCGTGGTCGAGGCGTCGGGCAGGTGCACCAGCGGCAGTGCGCTGTCGGGGCGCATGAGCGTCACGTCGGCGATCCAGGGCCGTAGCGCGGGCGTCGGGATCATCGCTTCCACGCCGACCACTCTACGAGTGGCGCCGGCTGGTACGGCGTGCCGATCTTTCCTATAGGCGGTCGGGGGTCGGGCGGAAGAGTGATCGGCATGATCCTTGTCACGGGTGCGACAGGCACTGTAGGTACACAGGTGGTCCGGATCCTTGCCCAGCGCGGCGAAAGCGTGCGGGCGATGACGCGGAGCCCGGAGCGCGCGAGCCTGCCGGCGGAGGTCGTGCGCGGAGACTTCAACGACTCCGGTTCGCTCAATGCGGCGGTCGCCGGAGTCGACGCGGTCTTTCTGCTGGACGCGCCGGGTCCGTGGATCGAGCGTCACGATCTGGCGATGCTGGACGCGGTGCGGGCGCACGGCGTCGGGAAAGTGGTGAAGCTGTCGGCCATCGGGACCGGCGAGGACACGGATTCGCGGGTCGGCGGCTGGCATCTTCCGGGCGAGGATGTGCTTCGCGCAGGCGTGGCGGCGTGGACGATTCTGCGACCGAGCAGCTTCGCCACGAACACGCTGGCCTGGGTCCCGATGATCCGCGCCGGGCAGCCGGTCGCCAATATGACCGGGAACGGCGCTCAGGGCGTGATCGACCCGCGTGACGTCGCCGAGGTCGCGGTCGCGGCGTTGACCGCGCCGGGGCACGAGCGCCGGACGTACACGCTGACCGGGCCGGAGTTGCTGAGCGCGCCGGATCAGGTGGCGGCTCTGGGCACGGTGCTCGGGCAGACCATCGAGGTCGTGGATGTGCCGCTGGATGTAGCGCGGCAACAGATGCTCGCCGCAGGACGCGATCCGGAGTTCGTGGACGTCGCGATGCGCGGACAGCGGTTGATCGCCGAGGGTGGCAACGCTCGGCTGACCGACGATGTCGCATCAGTGCTCGGACGTCCGGCGCGCACATATGCGGCATGGGCTGAAGAGCATCGGGCGGATTTCGGATGAGCGATGCATGATCGCTCCCCTGGCGAGAAGAAAACCTCCTGCGTGAATTCCGATGGACTGGTTATAAGGGTATTCAAGACAGGAGGGACGACCATGACGACTCAGGGCAAAGTTAAGCAGTCGGCACGGACGACCAAGGGCAGGATCAAGGAAATCTTCGGCCGCGTGACCAACAACAGGCGGTTGACAACCCAGGGCAAGACCGAGCAAGTGAGAGCCCGGATCAAGCACGCCGCGGAAAAGGGTACGGCGGCCCTCAAGCACCGCCGCGAGGCCGCCAAGGGCAAGACCCAGGAAGTCGTCGGCGCGGCGACCGGGAACACCCGCATGAAGGCGAAGGGGAAACTCGGCCGAGCCTCCGCGCGGATCTCCCACAAGTTCAACAAGTAATCTTCACCAAGTAATCGCGGCGCGGATTTCCCCGACGGCTCACAGGAACAGGCGACGCGATCAAAGCCGCCTGTTTCTGACCGCAGCCACCCCGCAGAGCCCTGCGGGGTGGCTGTTGCCACGCTGAGTGCCGATCAGGTCGCGGCGCCCAGTCTGGCTGTCTCGTCCTCCGCCGGCGCTGACGCTGACGCTGAACCGCGATCGTCCGGGTCGGCCGAACGGTGAGAGTTTCAGGATTCTGATCTCACGGTGCTGACAGGCTCGTGACCGCCTTTTGTGAGGTCTGATATGGGGGCGGGTCACGCAAAAGGGACGCATAGGTGAAGGCAGGATAAAGAGTTTCGGGGGTATGCCCGAATCGCCGTTGACCTCCCTACTTCGCAGCGCTAACTTGCCTACTCGAGGCCTCAGGGACCGACCGTTCGGTCAGCACTACGCACTGTAGTTTTCGTCGACCAGAGCACGGCGTAACACCACGGCACGGCTGGATCGGGCGCCGTTTCGGCGCCTCTTGTTCGTCCCCCCGGTGCCGCCGCCGCCTCTACCTCATGGTGGCCGTACAGGTTCATGCCACCTCCCCACGTATCGAGAGGGGAACCACCCCAGTGAGAATCAGCTCACGCCTGCGCGCGTTCGCGGGCCTGGCAACAGCCGTCGCCATGGGCGGCGCGCTCGCGATCGGCACCGCGTCGGGGGCCACCGCCTCCGCCGTGCCCTCCTCCTCGGCTGTCACCTCGGCGACCGCCGCGCTGATCGCCGCTGAGGCCGCGGGCTCCGCGCACGCCTCACAGCCGGCCCTCACCGCTGCGAACTCGGGCGCGACCAACGCGTGCCCGTCGGTCATCGTCGTCGGACACCAATCCTGCTTCGCCCTGAAGCGGAACGCGGTGCAGCCCTCGGCCGTCTCGCCGAACTCCATTCCGTCCGGTGTCGGCTATGGGCCCTCGCAGCTGCAGTCGGCCTACAACCTGACCTCGGCCGCGGCCTCCAACGGCGCCGGGCGCACCATCGCCCTGGTCGACGCCTACGACTACCCCACCGCCGCAGCCGACCTGGCCGCCTACCGCTCCGCCGCCGGACTGCCCGCCGGAAACTTCACCAAGATCAACCAGAACGGCCAAACCTCCCCGCTGCCCTCAGCACCGCCCTCAGGCGACGACTGGACCGTCGAGGCCGCCCTGGACATGGACATGGCCTCAGCCATCTGCCCCCTGTGCAACATCGTCCTGGTCGAAGCCCAAGACGACTCCAGCGACGGCCTGTACATCGCACAAGCAGCCGCCGCAGCCCGCGCCACCTACATATCCAACTCCTGGGGCGGCTCGGAATCCTCCACCGACCCCTCCAGCGACAACACCTACTTCAAACACGCCACCGGCACCGTCACCACCGTCTCCGCCGGCGACTCCGACTACGGCGTTTCCTACCCGGCGACCTCCCCCAACGTCGTCGCCGTCGGCGGCACCGCACTATCCACCGCCTCCAACACCCGCGGCTGGACCGAATCAGTCTGGAACACCTCCACCGGCTCAGAAGGCACCGGCTCGGGCTGCTCAGCCTATGAAGCCCAGCCCTCCTGGCAGACCGCGCTGAACATGCCCGCCGGCTGCTCCAAGCGCATCGACAACGACGTCGCCGCAGACGCCGACCCCGCCACCGGCGTCGCCGTCTACGACACCTACAACGGCGACGGCGGCTGGAACGAAGTCGGCGGCACCTCAGCCTCCTCCCCCATGGTCGCCGCCATGTACGCCCTCGCCGGCAACGCCGGCGCCAACCCGGCCCAAGACATCTACCAGCACACCAGCAACTTCTACGATGTCACCACCGGCAAAGACGCCTCCTCCTGCAGCCCGGCGTACCTGTGCACCGCCGAAACCGGCTACGACGGCCCCACCGGCATCGGCACCCCCAACGGCATCGCAGGCCTGCAAACCGGCGGCACCAGCTCCGAGACCGTCTCGGTGAGCAACCCCGGCAACCAGACCTCGACGCAGGGCACCGCGATCAGCACCCTACAAATCTCGGCCACTGACTCCGCGAGCAAGGCACTGACCTACTCGGCCACCGGGCTTCCGGCCGGCCTGTCGATCAGCTCCAGCGGCGCCATCACCGGCACGCCGACCGGCACCGGCAGCTCGTCGGTGACCGTCACGGCGTCTTCGGGGACCGCTTCGGGCAGCACGTCATTCACGTGGACGGTGAACCCGCAGGGCGGGACCGAGACGGTCTCGGTGAGCAACCCGGGCAACCAGACCTCGACTCAGGGCACTGCCATCAGCACCCTGCAGATCTCCGCATCTGACTCGGCGGGCAAGTCGCTGACCTACTCGGCGACCGGGCTTCCGGCCGGCCTGTCGATCAGCTCCTCCGGCGCCATCACCGGCACGCCGACCGGCACCGGCACCTCGTCGGTCACCGTAACCGCGTCCTCGGGCACCGCGTCGGGCTCGACCACCTTCTCCTGGACGGTCAACCCGACCGGCGGCGGCGGATGCACCGCGACGCAGCTCCTGGGCAACCCCGGCTTCGAAACCGGTAGCGCCTCCCCGTGGACCGCCAGCGCCGGCGTCATCGACAGCAGCTCCTCCGAGCCGGCCCACACCGGTTCCTGGAAGGCCTGGCTCGACGGCTACGGCACCACCCACACCGACACCCTGTCCCAGAAGGTCAGCATCCCCGCCACCTGCAAGACGGCGAACTTCACCTTCTGGCTCCACATCGACACCTCGGAGACCACCACCAGCACCGCCTACGACAAGCTGTCGGTCCAGGTCCTCAACGCCTCCGGCTCGGTCCTGGGCACCCTGGCCACCTACACCAACCTCAACCACAACACCGGCTACGCGCAGCGCTCCTTCAACCTGGCCAGCTACATCGGCCAGACCATCACCCTGAAGTTCACCGGCAGCGAGGACCTGTCCTTGCAAACCTCGTTCGTCATCGACGACACTGCCCTGAACATCAACTAGCACCAGCACCCTGAGCCGCCGGTGGCGGGCCGGTCGACGGTCCGCCACCCGCGGTTTTTCGTCCTACGGAGCCGAACGTGATCACCTACTGGAACCCTCTGCCGACAGCGCGCCGGCTCGTCGACACCGACGACCGCGACCCGTTCACCGGCAAGTGGGCCGAGCGCAAGCCGCGCAACGTTCCGGGACCGTTCTACTCAGCGAGCACCGACAGCCTGCAGACAGGCCGCCTGGACGCACCGGACCACATCGCCTACGACGACGATCTGGGCGGCGGCTTCGGCTGGGAGTTCGTCTACCGGCAGCCGGTGAACGCGGCCGGGACCGAAGCCGTGGTGAACGCCGCCCGGCTGGAGCTGTACAGCGGCTACGCCTGCGACGGCGATGACCACTGGACCGTGGAGGCAGTCCGCGACTGGTGGCGCGAGCGCGGCGAGATCCGTGCGTGGGCCGTCGATCTCGCGGTGCAGTGGGAAGCCAACGCGCATCCGAAGTACCGCGGGCACTACCACGACGCCGCGCACGGGCTCCGCGAGTTCATCGCCTTCATCGACGACGGGCTCGACCGCTACCTGCGCGGCTACATGTTCTGGCTCGCCGAGGGGTGCTCGCCGGAAGCTGGTCGGCTCACGCCGGATCTGTGACCGCCGGATCTGTGACCGCCGGATCTGTGACCGGTGGACTTGCGACCGCCGAGCGCTAAGCGTCCTCGACCAGGCGCTCGTTCAGCGGGACGCCTGGCAGGATCTTGATGCGGCTGGTGTCGAAGACGCTGCGGCTGGTGGTCTTGGCGCCTATTTCGATGGAGGCAAACAGGTAGCGGAGGAGGGCTCGGCGGCGGGGTTCGGGGAGGCGTTGCCAGGCGGCGGGGGCTTCGGGGCCGGTGATGACGCCTTCGAGGACGTTGGCGCTTTGGGTCTCGACGCGGCCGTGGCCGGTGCGGAAGCGGTCGGGGTGGCCGGGGGTGCCCACCGGGCCGCGGCGGACGGTGACGGGGAGGTCGGAGGGTGCCGGGGTGGTGCCGGTGTTCTCCAGGAGGTCGACGGCGGCTTGCTGGACGTGGTCCTCCAGCGACTTGGCGGCTATGTAGCGGTTGCAGCGGTCGGGTAGTGGCTTGTTTTTGGAGGGGCAGGCGTACATGCGGTAGTCGCCGACGATGGAGCCGACCATGTGGTCGCGGCAGCGTTCGCAGACCACGAGTCCGGTCAGCAGGTAATCCGCGCGCGGGCGGTGGTCCGTTGCCGCGCTGCGTGCCGCGCGTTCGGCTTGGGCGCGGCGCCAGTCCTCGATGTCGACGCAGGGCTCCCACACCGCCTGCCGCAAGCCGTCGATGGACTCGACGCCGCCCTGGAAGACGCGCAACCCCGCGTAGCGCGGGGCGACCAGGATCCGGCTGACGCCGCCGGTGGTCCACTTGGCGCCGGTCACGGTCGGGATGCCGCGGGTGTTCAGGTCGCCGGCGATCGCGCGCAGGCTCTCCCCGGCGAGGTAGCGCGCGTACATCTCGCGGACCGTCTCGGCCTCGTCGATGATCAGCGGGCGCATGCCGGGCCCGTATCCGTAGGCACGCCGCCCGCCGCCGTGCGGACGACCGTCATCAGCATTCTGACGCCGCAGCTTCTGTACCGTCTTCGACAGCGACGCGGCCTTGCCGGCGTGCTGGCGCGCTTGGGACAAAGCGGTCTCGCGACCCTCGGGATCCGACAGATCCAAGGCGTCGCCCATGGAATACAGCTCAACGCCGTGCTCCTGCGCGGCGATCAGCAACTCGACCGCGTCGGCCGAGCGGTGGCGGACCAGCATCGCCGGTTTGATCACCACGACCGCCGGCACGCGACCACTACGCACGGCCGTAAGCAGCGCGGACCACCCGGGTCGGACACTGCCCGGATTCCACACCGAACGGCGCTGATCTGCGAAAACCAGGTGTGCGGGCACTGTGATCCCGATGCCCGCAGCGTACTTGCGGCCCTGCCGTTCCTGCACGTCAACAGGCGTCTGATCTTCATCGCCCCGCCTGGGAACGCAACAGTAGAGCGCTCCTACCGCATCCGCTTCGTCCAGCACAGCCATGAAATCAAAGCTACTACCGCACCTAGTAGATACTGAAGTCGCACTGACGCACGACAATCTTCTGCGACTCGTTTACGCTGCCTGTCGTGGCTCTGCGGCAGTTCGGCGAACTGGAAGCTCAGGTGATGGACCGCGTCTGGCGGCACAATCGCCCGGTCCTGGTCCGTGATGTCCTCTCCGACCTGAACACCGACCGGGAACTGGCCTACACCACGGTGCTCACCGTCATGGAGAAGCTGCGCCGCAAGGGCTGGCTCCGCCGCCAACGCACGGGCCGCGCCTACGCCTACGAGGCCGTCGGCTCCCGGGAGTACTACACCGCGCGCCTCATGTGCGACGCGCTGGCGACCAGTGACAACCAAACGGTGTCATTCGTTCACTTCCTGGAGCAGCTCTCACACGAAGAAGCGCACGCGCTGCGGACCGCGCTGGAAGTTCGTCAGCTCCCTGAATAAGGGGACGACAACGAGGCGGCACGTCAGACATCTCGTCTGGCGTGCCGCCACATAGTCCTCGTTACGAGCAGCCCTGATCGCGCTGCGTCTCCTGGCCCTTGGTGAAGAAGCGGGCACCGGTTGAGGTGACGCACCAGTAATAGGTGCCGTCGTGGGTCGGCGCGAGCGCGGACTTGATCATGTCGTCGGACGTGATGTAGACCGGCGTCGGCGGCAGACCGTGGTGCGGCGCGTAGGTCGAGTACGGGTTGTTCGGATCCTGGACCTGCTTGGCAGACGGAAGCTGGCCGGCCGGGAGGTGCCCGATGGCGTACAGCGCCGTGGAGTCCACGGCGAGATAGTCCCCGGCCTTCAAGCGCGCGTAGACACCCTCGGCGACGCGGGCGCCGTCACCGGGTTCGGCGACCTCGCCCTCGGCGATCGAGGCGATCGTCAGCACCTGCTCCGGCGTGCACTTCGCGGCGCCACAGACCAGACTCGCAGCTTTGTTCTCGAAGTCGATGCTCTTGAAATACGTCATCCGCTTGGCGACCATCTGCGACAGGATGCTCTGCGGCGTGTCGGACGACGTGATCGAGTACGTCCCCGGCTCCAGCATGCCCTCGGCGGTGAACTTGTGGCTCGTGGAGTCCACCGACCACGCCGGCAGCCCGATCGTGTTGCTCGCGATCGCGGCGTCGAAGTCGGCCTGCTTCCACTTCCGCTTGTCGACCAAGCTCGCGATGACGTCCTTCGACCACTCGTGGGAGGTCACGATGATCTGCGAGGCGTCCGACAGGTTCGACTTCTTCGACAGCTCCAGCACCGCGTTGGCGCCGGAGATCTGCGGGCAGATCGCATAGGTTCCGGCGGTGATGCCGACAGAGCCCTGATTCCGGTCAGCAGCATCGACGTACGCCTGCGGACTGGCCACCACACCGGCGGTGAACAGCGCGTTCGCGATCTGCGTGGTGGTCGCGCCGCGCGGGACGTCCACCGGGACCTTCGCGGTCGCCGGGCAGGTCGCCGCCCCGGTGTAGTCGGCAGCGACGTTCTGCCCCACGCTGCGAGTCCCGCCGTTGTCCTGCGCATGCCCGGACAGTGCGTAGACGCCGAACACCGCACCGCCGGTCACCGCCAGCGTCGTGGTCGTTCCGAGCACCGCACGCCGACGTTGCTTAGCCATCTTCAGGTTCCTCCTGGTGATCCCGACCGGGTCGGTGTGTTCCTGGTGTAGTAGCGCCCTGGCATGCAGCATGCGGGAGACCTCGTCCGCGAACCCGCCGAGCCCTCCGGGCTCCTCGTCCCTCATGGATGACTCCTTTCTCATCGGGTTTCTCATCGGGTTTCTCATCGCGTCGCCAGATCGGCGCGGGACTCGGACAGCGCCGCGCGCATCCGCACGAGCCCGCGCGAGGCCTGGCTCTTCACGGTGCCGAGCGATGTGCCGAGCACGGCGGCGGTCTCGGCTTCGGAGAGGTCCTCGTAGTAGCGCAGGACGACCACGGCGCGCATGCCCGCCGGCAGGGTGGCCAGCGCGCGCCACAGCTCGTCCTCGCGCTCCACCGCGGCGTGGCCGTCGCGCTCGTCCGGCCGGTCCGGCGGCTCCCAGGCGACGTGCGTGCGGTGTCGCAGGGCACGGCGCCACCAGGAGTTCGCCAGGTTGACGATGATGCGGCGGACGTAGACCTCGGGCTGATCGGCACGCTCGATGCGGCGCCAGTTGCGGTGAGCGCGGATCAGCGCGTCCTGGACGAAGTCCTCGGCATGGCCGTGGTCTCCGGCGAGCAGGTACGCGGTCCGGACCAGGTGCTGCCGCCGGTTCGCCACGAACTGCCAGAACGCCTGCTCCTCATGCTCGGTGAGCGCCATTCGGCGGCACCTCGCTCTCCTTCCCTCGCCCCGCACGCCCGGAGATCCCGGTCCGCACATTGGGTAGACCGTTCCGGCGCCACGGAAGTTGAGAGGCCGCCCGAGGTTTTTCGGACTCTACCGAGGAGTGGCTGCTCGCCGCGTTGCCCCGGGTGGACGATCGTTCCGATCTGGCGGGATCACCATGGGATAGCCTGCCGTCCATGCCGACGGCCCGCCTGCGCCGCATCGCCGTCCTCGTCCTGGAAGGTGCCAAGCCGCTGGATGTCGGCATTCCCGCGCAGGTGTTCACCACGCGCGCGAGCATGCCGTACGAGGTCCGGGTGTGCGGTGCCGCGCCCGGGCTGGTGACCGGCGGCGACGGGTTGGCGTACCACGTCGCGCATGGTCTGGAGGCGCTGGCGTGGGCGGACATCGCCTTCATCCCCGGCTACCGCGCTCCCGACCGCGACGATCCGCCGCCGGCCGTCGTGGCGGCACTGATCGCCGCGCACGAAGGGGGCACGCGGCTCGCCGCGATCTCCACCGGGGCGTTCGCTCTGGCCGCGACCGGGCTGCTCGACGGCAAGCGCGCCACGACCCACTGGCACTACACGCGCACACTCGCGCAGAAGCATCCGCAGATCCGCGTCGATGAGAACGTCCTGTTCGTCGACGAAGGCAGTGTCCTGACATCGGCCGGCGCCGCGTCGGGCATCGACCTGTGTCTGCACATCCTGCGCGGCGACCTCGGGGTGTCGGCGGCGAACCACGCGGCGCGCCGGCTCGTCGCCGCGCCGTATCGCAGCGGCGGGCAGGCGCAGTACGTGCCGCGCAGCGTGCCCGAACCGCTCGGCGAACGCTTCGCAGCCACGCGCGAATGGGCTCTGCGTCGACTCGGCGATCCGCTGAGTCTGGAATCCCTCGCCGAACACGCGGCGGTCTCCCCGCGTACGTTCTCCCGGCGTTTCATGGAGGACACCGGCTACACGCCGATGCAGTGGGTCACGCGTGCCCGCGTCGACCTGGCCCGCGAGCTGCTGGAGCGGTCGCAGCGCAGTATCGAGCAGATCGCGAACGACGTCGGGCTCGGGACCGGCACGAACCTGCGGGCGCATTTCCAGCGGATCCTCGGCACGACGCCGAGCGAGTACCGGCGGACCTTCACGCGCGGCGAGTAAATCACGGTCCTCCCGTGTGGCGCGATCCTTGCGAACAATGGCGCCCACGCCACTGCCACCTCGGAGCGCTGGTGGCGAGACTCGTGATGACTAGGAAACAGAGAGGACATCACCCATGACTCGCATCGCCATCAACGGCTTCGGGCGCATCGGCCGCAATGTGCTGCGTGCCCTCCTGGAGCGGGGCAGCGACCTGGAGGTCGCGGCAGTCAACGACCTGACCGAGCCCGCCGCCCTGGCACGCCTGCTCGCCTTCGACACCACCGCCGGCCGGCTCGGACGCCCGGTGAGGGCCGACGGCGACACGCTGGTCGTTGACGGCCGGCGCATCGCGGTGCTCGCCGAGCGGGACCCGGGGCAGCTGCCGTGGGCCGAGCTCGGCGTCGACATCGTGCTGGAGTCGACCGGCCGCTTCACCGCCGCCAAGGCCGCGCACGCGCACTTGGACGCCGGCGCGAGGAAGGTGCTGGTCAGCGCGCCGTCCGACGGCGCCGACGTGACCTTGGCCTACGGCGTCAACACCGAGGCCTACGACCCGGTCGCGCACACGATCGTGTCCAACGCCTCGTGCACGACCAACGCGCTGGCGCCGCTGGCCGCCGTCCTGGACGACCTGGCCGGCATCGAGCACGCCTTCATGACCACGGTCCACGCCTACACCCAGGAGCAGAACCTGCAGGACGGTCCGCACCGCGACCCCCGCCGGGCGCGCGCCGCCGCCGTCAACATCGTGCCGACGACCACCGGCGCGGCCAAGGCCATCGGCCTGGTGCTGCCCCGCCTGGACGGCAAGCTCTCGGGCGACTCGATCCGGGTCCCGGTGCCGGTCGGCTCGATCGTCGAGCTCAACACCACCGTCTCCCGCGACGTGACGCGCGAGGACGTGCTCGCCGCCTACCGCACGGCGGCGAAGGGCGCGCTGGCCGGCATCCTGGAGTACTCCCAGGACCCGCTGGTCTCCTCCGACATCGTCGGCAACCCCGCATCAGCGATCTTCGACTCCGCGCTGACCCGGGTCGAGGGGCGCCACGTGAAGGTGGTCGCCTGGTACGACAACGAGTACGGCTTCTCCAACCGCGTGGTCGACACGCTGGAGCTGCTCGCCACAAGCTGACGGACGCAAGGGGGGCGGGGGGCGGGCCGTGCGGCGGGCGGAAAGCGTGCCGCACGGCCCGAAACTGTCGGGCGTGTCGGGCGTGTCGGACAGGGATTTGGGCGCGCCGCGATCACGGGATGACCTTCAGCTGTGCAGGGTGACGGCGTATCCGTCGGGGTCGGCGAAGGTGAAGGTCCGGCCGAACGGTCCGTCGAAGGGCGGCGTCACGATCGGCACGCCCTCGGCGGCCATGGCGTCGTGGATCTTGTCCGCGTCCTCGGCTTTGAGCCAGAGTGCGACGCCCCAGCCGAGCTTGTCCACGGCGTCGAGGTCGACCGCGGGTTCGCGGACGGCGAAGGGCACGGGCTGGGTGTCGAAGACCACTGCGTGCGGCGGGGAGACGGCCGCGCGCGTCAGCCCCAGGTGCTGCTCGTAGAAGTGGGCGGATGCCTGCAAGTCGCGTACCTGCAGGGCGAGGAACGAAGGTCCCAGGGCGGCCATGATCTGTACTCCTTACCACCTGACGAGTATCAGGTTACCTGACATCAGCCTAAGCCGGGGCGGCGAGCAATGCAAGGTAACCTGATATTCGGAGCACCCGAGGAGAGGATGGAGCGTCCGTGGCTGATGCGAACGGACCGGGATACGACTACGAGCGCCCGGGTTTTCTGATCAAGCAGGCGCAGGCGGTTTTACACGCGGAGATGACCCGCGCGCTGGCGTCGCACGGCGCCACGATCAGCCAGTACGCCGTGCTCGCCGCCCTCGATCAGGAGTCGGGCCTGTCCAACGCGGAGCTGGCACGGCGTGCGTTCATCACCCCGCAGAGCATGAACGAGAACCTGCGCGAACTCGAGCAGCGCGCCTGGGTCATCCGTCACCAGCATCCCGACCACGGCCGCATCCTTCAGACCGAACTCACCAAGGCGGGCCGTTCGGTTCTGCGGCACTGCGAGGCCGCGGTCACCGCCATCGAGGAGCGCATGCTCGCCGGGCTCGACGCGGGTCAGCGCCGCGATCTCGCCGTGGCGCTTCGGTCCTGCGTCACCGCGCTGGGTCCTGCGCGCTGATGTGCGTCAGACGCCGCACGGGACGGAAGGCGAGCGGGAAGAGCGCCGCGGCGGCATAGATGGACCCTGCGATGGTGACCACTCGGAAGCCGCCGAACGCTGCCGCGAGCGGTCCGACGCTGAGCTGGCCGATGGGGATCGCGGCGTAGGAGAGCAGGTCGTCGAAGGAGCACACGCGGGACAGAGACTGCGGCGGCACATGCTCTTGGAGCGAAGTGTCCCAGCTGACGCTCGCGACCGCCGATCCGAGACCGGCGACGAAGGCGGCTGCGATGAGGAACGGCGCTGGCAGGCGCGCGCCGAGGATCAGCAGCGGTACTGCGCCAAGCGCGCTCATGACCTGGCCGAACGCCAGGAAGCGGCGGATCGTCAGCCTGGTCAGGAGCGTGCTCATGACCAGCAGTCCGACGCCGCGGGCGCTGAGCACGAAGCCCCAGGCCGCGACGCCGCTCGTCTTCTTCGTCAGCTCCGGGCCGAGGATCTGCCAGGTACCGGTCTGCACCAGGTTCATCAGGCAGAAGGTCGCCGACACCGTCCAGACCCAGCGGAATCCGAGGAACTGACCCCAGCCCTCGCGGATGTCGGCGAGGATTCCAGTCCTGGCCGCCTTCTTCGGGTGGCTGGTCGAGGACAGCAGGCGCAGGCAGATGGCTGCGAACAGGTACGTCGCGGCGTCGAAGGCGATGGCCGGACCGCCGCCGATCGCGACGACCAGGACCCCGGACAGGCTCGGCCCGAAGATCTTCGTGGCATTGCGCATCGAGCTGAGCAGCGCGTTCGCCTGCTGAATCTGGTGCCGCTCGACGAGTTCGGGCACGAAGCCGCGCAGCGCCGGTGTGGTGAAGGCAGCGAGGACGCCGTTGAGCAGTTCCAGCAGGGCCACGAGGACGAGCGAGAAGTGGCCGGTGAGCAGCAGCGCTGCGACCGCGCCCTGAGTGAGTCCCGAGCCGAGGTTCGCCCAGACGAGCACGGTGCGGCGAGCGAACCGGTCGGCCGTCGCCCCGCCGACGAGCAGGAACACCAGCATCGGGACCATGTGCGCGGTGAGCACGACGCCGAGGTCGGTGGCCTTGTCATGGGAGGCGGCGAGGACGGCGAAGGCGAGCGCCACCGGCGACATCGCGGTACCGAGCAGCGAGACCGTCTGGCCGGTGAAGAAGTAGCGGAAGTCGGGGCGGAGGAGGAGCAGGTGCAGTTGGGGGCGCGGGTGAAGGTTCGGCTGCGGCTTCGGGTCCCGCTGCGGGTGCGGGTTCGAGGGCGGGTCGGCGCGGGTTTTGGGCATGGCCGGCAGTGTCCGGGCGGGGGGTGTGGAATGCTAACCCTTCGGATGGAGGCGAAAGATGACGCTGCTGCGGTTGTCGCCGCGTGCCTTGTCCAGGTCGCGTTTCGCGCTGTCGCCGATGGCGGAGACGCTGGGCGCTATGCGGTTGCTGGCGAATCCGTGCCTTGATCCGTGGATGGCGGCGTGGCATGAGCGGCATGCTCCGGCGTTTCGTGCGCGGGTGGGGGCGGACCGGTTCACCGCTGGGCTGGCGCGGTTGCTGACCACCTCGGGTTGGCTGCCGGACTTCGTCACTTTGCCGCCGCCGGGTGGGATGCGGACCACGATGGCGAAAGAGCTTGAGGTGGCACGGCGTTTCTCCGATGCCGAGATCCGCGCTCAGCTTGAGCTCTCCGAGCAGCATGCCGAGGTCCCGCACGGCTTGGATTGGTTGGCGGGAACTGATTTCGCCGCACGGTGCGCGCAGCTGATGAGCGTGGTCTGGCGGGACCACGTGCTGCCGGACTGGCCGCGTCGCAGGGCTCTGCTGGAGCGCGAGGTGACGTATCGTGCCGGGCTCGTGGCGGTGCACGGGTGGTCCAAGGCGCTGGGCAGCATGAACCGCCGCAGCGAGTGGGTCGACGACGACGCGATCCGGTTCAGCAACAGACCGCTGGCGGACCGCGTCGTCGGCGCCGAGGGGATGCTCTTCGTCCCGGTCAGCCTCTCGCGCGGCACCTGGCTCTGCGAAGCGCCCCCCGCCGCCTTCGCCCTGGTCTACCCGGCACGCGGCGTCGCGGTCGAAAGCGCGGGACCGGCGCCGGATCGGGCCGGTGCGCTGGAGAGGCTGATCGGCGCAGTGCGGGCGCGCATCCTGCTGGAGCTGAGCCGCCCCGCGACGACCACCGAACTCGCGACACTGCTGGAGATCTCCCTCGGGACGACAGGCGGCCACATCGCCATACTGCGCGACGCAGGCCTGATCGAGGGCACGCGAGTCGGCCGACGTGTGGTGTACCGGCGCACTGACGACGGGGATCGGCTCGCCGGCGCACCCTAAAATTGCGATGCTGCGGTCCTGGTGCGTCCGGACGGATTCACCGCCTGGACCGCGGAATCCGAGCAGTCGCTCCACGAAGCACTGGAGCGCTGAGGCACTGGAGCGCTGGTTCGGCCCGGCGGAATAAGGCGATCAGCCGAAGCGGCGGTGTCCTGAGCGGTTTGCTGAAGCGCGTCAAAACTCTTTATTTACAGAACGCGACTTCCTGAACTTAATAGGACACCGCCCTCGACTCCGAATGTCATATCCGAGCCTTTTTTTGGCAAAACCTTGACTGATTTCCGCAGAATACCGCTGTACTTTGACGTCCGGGTACCCACACTCAACCCCCTGATTCGAGTGAGGCTAAACGATGACGCTCTCCCGACGCACCCTGCTGTCCTCAGCCCTGGGCGGCGCAGCGCTGGCCACCGTGGCCGGGACCGAACTGACCTCGGCGTTCGCCGGTCCGGCGCCGGCGGCGGCGCCGGCCGCCTCGCCCGCCGGCGACGTGGTCGGCAAGATCACCGTCGGCTACCAGGGCTGGTTCGCCTGCATCGGCGACGGAGCGCCGATCAACGCCTGGTGGCACTGGAGCCAGAACCAGGGGCAGGCGCCCTCGCCGAGTAACCAGAACCTCAAGGCGTGGCCCGACATGAGCGTCTACAGCGCGGGCTACCGGACCGGATTCGCCAATCTGGGCAACGGTTCCGCGCCGAACTTGTTCTCCTCCTACGACCAGTCCACGGTCAATGCCCACTTCTCGCTGATGCAGCAGAACGGCTGCGACACCGCGGCGCTCCAGCGCTTCAACCCCAACGGCAGCGAGGGCCCGACCCGCAACGCGGTCACCGCGAAGGTCAACACCGCCGCGCAGCAGTACGGCCGGAAGTTCTACATCATGTACGACGCCTCCGGCTGGACGAACATGAAGACCGAGATGCCCGCCGACTGGACGAACGTGATGAAGCAGTACGCCTCGTCCCCGGCGTACGCGCACCAGAACGGCAAGCCGGTCGTCGGCATCTGGGGCTTCGGCTTCAACGACGCCAACCACCCCTGGTCCGCCGCCGACTGCCTGTCGGTCGTGCAGTGGTTCCAGAGCCAGGGCTGCTACGTGATGGGCGGCGTGCCGACGTACTGGCGCACCGGCGTGAACGACTCGCGCTCCGGATACAGCGGCGTCTACTCCGCGTTCAACATGATCTCGCCGTGGATGGTCGGGCGCATCGGCTCGGTCAACGATTCGAACAACTTCTATACGAACGTCAACGTCGGCGACCAGTCCTACTGCAACTCCCACAACATCGACTACCAGCCGTGCGTCCTGCCCGGCGACCTGTCGGCCCGCCAGCGCGCGCACGGCGACTTCATGTGGGCGCAGTTCTACAACATGGTGCGCGTCGGCGCGCAGGGCATCTACATCTCCATGTTCGACGAGTACGGCGAGGGCAACCAGATCCTCAACACCGCGCCGACCCAGGCGTTCGTGCCGACCAACTCCGGGCTGCTCTCCCTGGACGAAGACGGCACGGCGTGCAGCGCGGACTACTACATGCGCCTGACCAACGACGGCGGCAGGATGCTCAAGGGACAGATCGCGCTCACCCCGACACGTCCCACCGCGCCCGGCGGCACCAACGGCGGTGGCGGCGGGACCGGCGGCGGGTGTGGCCAGCTGACCGCCAACCAGCAGCTCACCGCGAACCAGTCCACGCTCTCCTGCGACGGCCGGTTCAAGCTGATCCTGCAAGGCGACGGCAACCTGGTGCTCTACCAGGGCAGCGCGGCGCTGTGGGCGTCGAACACCGTGGGGAAGGCCGCCGCCAAGGCCGTCCTGCAGGGCGACGGCAACTTCGTGATCTACGACACCGGCGGCGCGCCGCTGTGGGCCAGCAACACGGCCGGGAACAACGGCGCGCACCTCACGGTGCAGAACGACGGCAACACCGTCATCGTCAGTTCCGCCGGCGCGACCCTGTGGAGCACCGGGACCGGCGGACACTGACGCTCGGCGCAGGACCGTCAGACCTGCCTGTCCGACACAGGGCACCTCCGGCACGGAGCACCTTGTCAGACGCAGCCAGCCGCGGCTCAGACCAGCCGCTTGATCTCCCCGCGCACCCGGTAGAACCCGCGGCTGGCCTCGTGGACCTCCTCCACGACGTAGCGCGCCCCGACCACCCGCATGTCCCGCGGGAACTGCACGTTCCAGCCGGACTGGAAGCCGGCGCCGACGACCCGCACGCGGACCCGGCCGTGGTCGTCGATGCACTCCACGACCGTGCCGGAGCCGGCGACGGTGGTGGTGGCGACCACGGTGGCCGGGGTGGCGACCGGCAGGGCCGCGCTCGCCTTCACGTCGAGCACGGTCGGCACGACGCCGCCCTGCGCCGCCGCGATCGCCGGCTCGGCGGCGTCGATGCACGCCAGCGAGCCGTCGGTGGTGACGACGTACAGGCGCTCGTCGCGGTACTGCATCGACAGCGCCGAGCCGCAGCCCGTGCCGAGCTTCCACAGGCGCGTGCCGTCGGCGGCGAAGCAGTAGACGGACGACGCGCTGTCGCCGGCGAAGACGTAGCGACCGTCGGGGGCGGTCGCGCAGGAGTAGACCGCGGTGTCGCAGCGGTACTCGGCGAGGGCGCGGCCGTCAGCCTTGGCGATCTTGTGGACGACGTGGCGCCCGGTCCCGGCGTATACGTGGTCTGATTCCTGCCAGCCGAACAGCACGGACCCGGGGGTCTTGGTGTTCCAGATCTCGCGGCCGCCGTCGGCGGCGTAGGCGGTGACGCCCGCGCTGTGCCCGTGGTAGATCGCCTCGGCGTCGCCGCGGACCATCCAGGCGCCGGTGCCCGGGCTGTTGCGCGACCACTGGTGCTCCTCCTCGTGGTCGATGACGACCAGCCGCCCGCCGGCGTCGGAGACCGCCAGGACGCCCTCGTGGATGTCCAGCCAGTAGATGTCGACGTCCTCGTCGATGCGGTAGGCGGCGTGCGGGATCTTGCCGGACAGGTCGTAGACGGAGCCGTCGTCGCAGCCCGCGTAGATCCAGAAGTCGTCGGCGACCAGGCACTTCACGCCGTCCGGCAGCGAGAACCGGGACAGCACCTGCCCGTCGTGCCCGAGGCTGTACACGTCGCCGGACTGGTTGCCGACCCAGCAGCGGTCGCCGTCGATGTGGATGCCGAACGCGCTGGAGGCGGTCCGGAACCGCCACAACACCGGCGCCGTCGCCCGCGCCGTCGAGGGCGCGGAGACGACCGCGCGCCGGGTGATGCTGCGCGCGGCGCGGGCACCCATCACCGACGGGGCGTAGCCTTTGCGCACCTTTTCCCCGATCTTCTTGGCAGCCGCCGCCTCAGCCTTCTCGATCGTGGGGAACGTCGAGGTCTGCCGCGAGCCGTCGGTGCCGATGCGGCCGTAGCGGATGTCGACAACGGTGCCGGCGACCGTCACCTCGTAGAACTTGTGCGCGCTGCCGCTGTCTTCGGACAGCTCCAGATAGGTCGTCCCCTGAGTCATGGCGAGAAACGTACAACCCTTGACCGACAAGGGTTCGAGGGCATCGCTCGGCCTGCTTATCCGCGGACGCGCGCCGTGTCGGCGTACAGCCGGATGCCGCCGATGCGGCCGCCGGTGACCTCGAACAGCCACAGGTTGTAGAGCACGACGGGGACGCCGGTCGCCTTGGGGACCGCGGTGTTGGTCAGCTGGACCGCGAAGTATCCGTCGGCTTCGATGACCTGCTCGACGTGGCTGCTGAACGATTCCCACACGTCCGCGCCGCCGGGGGTCTTGGCGAAGAAGTCCTCGAAGGTTTCGCGGCCGGTGTAGTCGCCGCCGTAGGGCAGGGATTCGGGCAGGGACATGACGTAGTCGTCGCGGAGCATCGGCAGGATGCGGCTGGTGTCGCGGTGCGCGAACAGCTGCGTGATGGCGTAGGCGATCTCGTCCTTCGTGTAGGACTCCCGGGAGCCCGGGTTCTGCGCCGCGGCGTCGAGCGCTTCGATCGCGACGACGTCGGTGCCGATGACGCCGTCGGCGAAGGAGAAGTTCTCCGGCGGGGTGAGCGTCATCATCACGAAGACGTCCGCCGGGTCGATGCCGGGGTCGGCGCCCAGCAGGCGGACCAGCGTCGTGTAGAAGCGGCGCTTGGCCTGCGGTCCGCGCTCGAGGCCGTCGGTGATGCGGATGACGGTCCAGTCCCGCGAGCGCGGACCGCCGCGGAAGTCGCGGGGGAAGACCATCGCGGACGGCTCGAGTTCGTGGATGAGCTGGAAGTCGTCGTCGGGTTTCATGGTCAGCTCGGTGACCAGCGCGTCGTGGACAGCGCGGGAGACTGCGCGCCGGTACTCGGGCGACGTGCCGCGGACGAGCGAGATGTCGACGAAGGGCATGATCCGTGTCCTCTCGTGCGGTACTATGTAGGCCATCATACATATCGACATGACCAGCAGCGACAGGACGGCACAGCGATGGCACAGCGGTCGGACGCGAAACAGAAGATGGTGCAGGCCGCCAAGCAGCTCATCCGCGAGCGCGGCTACACCGCGACCGCCTTCTCCGACGTGCTCACTCTCAGCGGCGCCCCCCGCGGATCGGTCTACTTCCACTTCCCCGGCGGCAAAGCGGAGCTGGCGACGGCGGCAGCCGCAGCCCACGCCCGCGATCAGGTCGAGCTGATCGACCGCGCCGCCGACCAGGCGACCAGCGCGGCGCAACTCGTCGAGGTCTACCTCAGCCTCGGCCGCGAGGGCATGACCGCCAGCGGCTACACCCGCGGCTGCGCCATCGCCCCCCTCGTCACCGAAGGCGCCACCCAGGACTCCACCGACCTCGCCGAGGTGAGCCGCCGCTCCTTCACCGAAATGGCCGACCGCCTCACCCACCACTTCGAAGCCTTCGGCCTCCAGCACCCGGCAGCCCGCACCCTCGCCGACGCCGTCATCGCCGGCGTGGAGGGCGCGATGGTCACCTCGCGCGCACAGCACAGCCCGGCGCCGTATGACGCGGTGCAGGCTGTGCTGACTGCGTACGCGGCGAGCCTCGCGGCGTAGGGGGTTCGGGTTGGCGGCGGTGGGGTCGGGACGCGAGATCGGCGAGTGCGCGCTGCACAGCCCGGCGCCGTATGACGCGGTGCAGGCTGTGCTGACTGCGTATGCGGCGAGCCTCGCGTCGTAGGGGGTCGGCGGCGGCGGAGTCGGGTCGCGTGGTCGGCGAGTGCGCGCAGCACAGCCCGGCGCTCTACGACGTGGTGCAGGCTGTGCTGACTGCGTACGCGGCAAACCTTGCATCGTAGGGGTTGGCGGCGGCGGGGTCGGGTCGCGTGGTCGGCGAGTGCGCGCAGCACAGCCCGGCGCTGTATGACGTGGTGCAGGCTGTGATGACTGCGCATGCGGCGAACCTTGCGTCGTAGGGGTTGGCGGCCGCGGGGTCGGGGCGCGTGATCGGCAAGTGCGCGCGTGAGCGGGGCAGCGGCTGTAGTCGTTGCCGGTGTCAGGCGCGCACGTGGAGTCCGAAGCCGTTGCGGCCGGCGGGTTCCAGGCCTTCCTTCAACCACAGGGAGGGGATCTCGTAGTCGCCGAAGTTCTGGCGGCGGAAGGCGATCGGTTCGGTCGACTCCAGGGTGAGGAGGCGCTGCTTCCAGGCTTGGGCTATGGCGGGGAAGTCCTCGTCGGTGGTGTGGTCGGTGCCGTAGAGCACGAAGGGCGGCAGGACGTCGATGCCCGGGTAGTAGAGGATGCCGTGCTGGATCGGGAAGAGCAGGTCCTCGATCGGGCCGTTGATGCCGCGGGCGGTGTAGTGCGATTCCGGGCCGCCGGCGGTCACCGACAGCAGCGCCCTGCGGCCGGCGAGCGTGCCCTCGCCGAAGCGCTCGCCGTATTTGGTGTCGCTGTGCTCGCCGACGCCGTAGGCGAAGCGGTAGGTGAACACGCGGTCCACCCAGCCCTTCAGGATCGCGGGCATCGTGTACCACCACAGCGGGAACTGGAGGATGATCGTGTCGGCCCACAGCAGCTTCTCCTGCTCGGCGCGCACGTCCGGGGTGAGCGTCCCGGCGTCGAAGGCACGGCCGGAGTCCGCGGCGACCTTCAGCGGGATTGAGGCATCCGGGCCGTAGTCCTCGGCGTCGACGGCTGCTTTCCACTTCATCGCGTACAGGTCGCTGATCTGTACTTCGTGCCCGGCAGCGGTCAAGGTGGACACGGCGATGTCCTTCAGCGAGCTGTTGAGCGACTTCGGCTCCGGGTGCGCGTGGACGATCAGTGTCTTCATGGGGTTCTTCATGGCCTTTCCTTCGGATCGGGTGCCACCGATTCTGGGCACTGCGACGCCCGACATTCAGGGGCTCCTCTTCCCACGGTCTGGAGTTCCTGGTACTCGCAGGACCACCTTCCGGACCACCTCACGCGCATGGCGACGGTCATACTGGGAGACATGGACGATCTTGCTGGCTTCCTTCGGACCCGGCGCTCCCGGGTCGATCCGGCCGTCGCGGGCATCCCCACCGACAGCCGCCGCCGGGTCGAAGGGCTGCGCCGCGAAGAGGTCGCGCACCTGTCCGGAGTCAGCGTCGACTACTACGTACGCCTGGAGCAGGGCCGCGCCACGCAGCCCTCCGACCAGGTCCTGGACGCGCTGGCGGGAGTCCTCGGGCTCGACGAGACCGAACGCGGACACCTCTACCGGCTCGCCCGCAAGCCCCGCCGCCGGGCGAAGACGCCGAGCACGCGGATCCGTCCGGAGCTGCTGCGCGTCCTGGACCTGGTCGCCGACGCGCCGGCGCTGATCATGGACCACCGGCTGGACGTGCTGGCCGGGAACCGCCTCGCCGGGCTTCTGTACGGTCGGCCGATCCCGGGTCTGAACGTCGCGCGGCACATCTTCCTGGAGGAGGCCGAGCGCGGGTTCTATGCGGAGTGGGAGACCTGCACCCTCGACGTGGTCGGACATCTGCGCCTGGCCGTGGGCAGGTACCCCGACGACCCGCGCCTGGCCTCGCTCGTCGGCGAGCTGGCGATGGGCAGCGAGCGCTTCCGCCGGCTGTGGGCGCGCGCCGATGTGCGTGCCCGCACGCATGGATGCAAGGTCTACCATCACCCGCTGGTCGGGCTGTTGGAACTGCATCAGGAGAACTTCGCGCTGCCCGGCGAATCGAACATGGAGCTGTTGGTGATGACGGCCGCTCCTGGCAGTCCCACCGAGGACGGGTTGCGACTGCTTGCCGGGCTGGGCGCGGACAGCGGCGCCGGGCATCAAACAGTGCCGACGGAGAATGCTCACCTCCGGTAGAAATGGCGCATGGGGGTTGGCGATAGTCAGGGGGACGGCGGCGATACAGGGGATAGCAGCGGCCGCATGCGGTTGCGGTTGACGAGCCATACGGTCGCTGATTCGGGATCCGGGCTGAGCCGCATCCTGAGCACGGGTCCTATGCTCCGCAACACTTTCGTCTATCCTCCTTACCTCCAGGTCGGACACCTGAAGGCGAACCGCGCCGATCTTCTTCGCCTCGGCGCGCTGTTCCGTATCGCCGCGACGAGCCCGCACAGCGCGATCCACATCCCGGTCCCGCCGGACGCCCCAGCGATGGCCACCGGAGCCGCCTCCGACAACCATCCGCTGCCTGTGCTGCTGGCTCGCGAGGACACGGGACTGCGGCCGTCCGGCTGGCCGGCGCTGCGGCACAGGATGCGCCAGAGCAGTACGCCGCTGACGGTGACCGCTCCGCCGGCACGATCTTCGGACCGCCCCGACGACCTGATCCGCCGAGCCGATCGCCACCCGGCCCGCTTCACCGAGCACGCCGCGACGATCGTCGTCATCGCGCGCGCCGAGATCCTGTTCTGGATCGGCGACTGGCTCACGGAGGTCGGGGACCTCGTCGCGCGGGACCGCCACGTCCACCGGGACGGCGAGAGCTTCCTCGGCGACATGGTCGGGTTCTTCGATCCGCTGGGCACGAACAAGCCCATGCACGCGTTCTGCGTCGTGGCGGTCGAGCCGATCTTCCACAGGGCGCGCTGGCGGTCCGAGTGAGCGTGATCACGGCGCCCGCTTGTCTATTCGTCGCAATGCGCCATTAACATGGTGTCTTCAGGACACGGAGCGTCAGCACGGAAGGCACGACCCATGGCCGAGACGCCGATCGCGCCGACCGCGGCGGAACCGACGAAGCGGGGCGGCAGGCCGCCGCTGACCGAGTCGCGCAAGGACGAGATCCGTCTGGAGATCGCGTTCGCGGCGGTGCGCCTGTTCACCGAGCAGGGTCTGGACGCGACGTCGGTCGCGCAGATCGCCGAGGCCGCGGGCATCGCGACGCGCACGCTGTGGCGCTACTTCCCCAGCAAGGAGGCGTGCGCGGCGCCGCTGCTCTCGTTCGGTCTGGACCGGTTCGCCTCGTACGTGCGCGACTGGCCCGCCGACCGTCCGCTGGCCGAGGCCGCCGACGACACGCGCTGGTTCAGCGACACCTCGCCGACGCGGCTGCTGCTGGTCATCGACCTGCTCCGGCTGACGCACACCGAGCCGCTGCTCGACGCGGTGTGGAGCCGCTGCTACTCCGAGGCGGTGGCGCCGCTGGCGGTCGTGCTCGGCGCGCGCCTCGGGCAGCCGGCCGACGACCTGCGGGTCAAGGTCAAGGCCTCGATGCTGCTGGCGGCGATGCACCAGGGGTTGCGGCACTACGTCTGCCGCGCGCCGGGTGAGTACGGGCCGTCGCTGGAGGACACGATCCGGGCCGCGGCGCGGATCGGGCTCGCGGCGGCGGAGGCCGAGCTCGGGGCGTGAGCTCGGGGACGTGGGCTCAGACGTCGGCGCTGGCATGAACGCGAGCATCGGCAGAAGCACGAAGGCGCTCGCGCACCCCGCCAACCGCCACCCGCCGTGTGAGCGGCGCCACCCTTCCGCTTTATTGTCGCGTCGCGCCACTTATCGCTAAGGTGATCGAGTCGCCGGGCGCGCATCGTCCGACGCCCGATCCCTTCTTCCGATCTGGAGCCGTCGCATCATGCCCAGACGCCCGGCGGAGACTTCGCGTCCCCACTACAACGTCATCTTCGCGGTCCTGCTCATCGGCATCTCCGCCTACGCGGTCCTGCAGTCGCTCGTCGCCCCGGTCCTGGCGACCTTCATCACCGCCCTGCACACGACGCAGGACACGGCGACGTGGCTGATGACGGCCTACCTGCTGTCCGCCTCGGTCGCCACCCCGATCCTCGGCCGCATCGGCGACAAGGTCGGCAAGGAGCGGATGCTGGTCCTCACGCTGCTCGCGCTGACCCTCGGCTCGGGGCTGGCGGCGCTGTCGCACTCCGTCGCCCTGATGATCATCGCGCGCGCGATCCAGGGCCTCGGCGGCGGACTGCTGCCGCTGTCCTTCGGCATCATCCGCGACGAGTTCCCGCCGGAGAAGGTGAACTCCGCGATCGGTCTCGGCTCGGCGACGGTCGCCGTCGGCGGCGGTCTCGGACTGCTGATCGCGGGCCCGATCGTCACGCACCTGAACTACCACTGGCTGTTCTGGATACCGATGGTGCTGACCGCGATCGCCACCGTCGCTTGCTGGCGCTTCGTGCCGGAATCCCCGGTGCGCACGCCCGGGAAGATCAGCTGGGGCGCGGCGGTCCTGCTCTCGGCCTGGCTCGTGATGCTGCTGCTGGCCGTCAGCGAGGGCCCGACCTGGGGCTGGGGCTCGACGAAGGTGATCGGGCTGTTCCTCGGCGCGGTGGTCTGCCTGCCGCTGTGGATCCTCACCGAGCTGAAGTCGAGCGCGCCGCTGATCGACATGCGGATGATGCGCCTGCCGGCGGTGTGGACGACCAACGTCGTGGCGCTGCTGTTCGGCGTCGGGATGTACACGGTGATGACGTTCCTGCCGCAGCTCGTGCAGACCCCCCGCGCCACGGCCGGCTACGGGCTCAGCGCCAGCATCACGCAGTCCGGCGTCTACCTGCTGCCCATGACGATCGGCATGTTCCTGCTCGGCATCGCCGCCGCGCCGCTGGCCAAGCGCATCGGGCTGAAGGCCGTGCTGGTCCTCGGCTGCGCGGTCAGCATCCCCGGCTTCGCCGCCCTCGCCTTCGGGCATTCGCAGGGCTGGGAGATCTACCTGGCGTGCGGACTGCTCGGCATCGGCATCGGCCTGGCGTTCGCCTCGATGTCCGCGATCGTGGTCCAGTCGGTCCCGGCCGCGCAGGTCGGCGTCGCCAGCGGCATGAACGCCAACATCCGCACCATCGGCGGCGCGTTCGGCAGCAGCGTGGCGGCGAGCGTCCTGGCCACCGGCGTCACCGCCGCCAACCCCCTGCCGAAGGACGCCGGCTACACGCACGTGTTCTGGCTCCTCGCCGCCGCGGCGGTCCTCGCGACCCTCGCGGCCCTGATCATCCCGGCGGTCAAGGCGCGATCGGCGCCGACCATCGACGAGCTGAGCGTGGACGACGGCGCGGTTCCCGCCGCCGCTTAGCGACCTGCGGGAGCAGCAGTAACAGCAGACGACAGACAGCAGACAGCAAGATCAGGGTGCTGCGGCTCCCTGCGCGCGGCCGAAGGCGGGTGCGGTGCAGGCGCTGAAGGGACCGTCGTAGCCAGCACAGCCGCGACGGTCTCTTCGGCCGTCGCGGCGACCCGATTGCTCGCCGCGCAGTGAATATGGGCTCTCACATAGCGTGTTCGCGCGGGGTCCCGACAGTGGCGGCATCGACCCGCGCGCTCAATAGTCGGGCCGATTAATTAGGGACATTCATCGCGGATATCCCCGTCCGACATGTCGCATTTATCGGCCCGCTTCTGTTAAGACGCAGCCATTCAGACCTCTATTTGGGACCCTATGCGCTTGAGCTCATGGCGGGCCAGGGCCAGGTTTGCCCGGGAACGGTCGAGGGCGAGGTAGAGGAACAGCCCGACGTCGGTGCCGGGGAGCAGGCGGATCACGTGGTACTGGCCGGTGAGCGTAATGAGGATGTCCTCGACGGTCTCGTTGAGTCCGAGCCGCGCCAGGGTGCGCATTTTGGCCCGGACGACCTCGGTGTTCCCCGCCGCGGCGACCTCCAGGTCCAGGCCGGGCCCGCCGCCCAGGTAACCCAGCGACATGCCGCTGTCGTAGTCGACCAGGGCGACCCCGAGGGCGCCGTCGACCGCCATCGCTTCTTTCAGTGCGCCTTCGATGTTCATCGGACTTCCTCCCGAATTCAGTTCACGACTCTTGATCACGACCTCGCGGCATAAAGGATGCGAGCCTCGCGGTTAGTCCGGTTGACGACTAAAGTAACGTGACACATATCGCGAAGTGAAGGGGTTCCGGTGCCCAGACTCGAAATGTCGCTCTCCGCAGCGTTTGAATCTCCTGGAGTGATCGGGGCTGCTTTGGTCGATGCGGTCACGGGTCTGGCATACCGTGCGTCGGGCGACTTTTCGGCGGTCGGCGAGGCGCACGAGACCGCGGAGCTGACCACGTTGATCGCAGAGGGTTTGCACGAGGCCGGGGCGGCCGGCGAGCTGGAGAGCGTCGTGGTCACCACCAGCGGGCTGCACGAGATCGTGCACGCCGTGCCGGGTCGCGCGCCGCTGAACAGCGTGGTCCTGGTCCTCGCCCTGGAGCGCGAGCGGGCGAATCTCGCCCTGGCTGTCAGGGAAACCGCTTCGTTGGCAGAGAGCATCCTGACATGAGCCAGGCGCCACGCAACGTTCCGGCATTGTTGGTGAAGCTGTTGGCGGAAGACTTCACCGGCGCGGTCGAGGTGTCCGGGACGCCGGGCGGGACGATTCATCTGCGGCGCGGACTCGTGATCGCGGTGGACACGCCGAATGCCCCGTCCGTCGAGACGCTTCTCATCCGCTCCGGACGCATCGACGAGGACGGCTGGGCCGCCGCGATCACGCGCCGAGCGACAGCCGCAGCCACAACCACCGCCACCGCCACCGCCACCGACGAAGTCAGCGACCTGAACTCGGTGCTCATCGACCTCGGCTTGATCGGCCAGGGCGAACTCGAGGCCGTCTGCATCGGCGCGGTCTACGACGCCGCCTTCGCCATGGCGCTCAATCCGGCCGAAGGCTGGACCGTCCACGACGCCGCCGTCCCTCCGGAGCTGGTGACGTGTCCCGGCGAGTCGCCGCGCGGGCTCGCCGACGAGACCTCGCGCCGTATCAATGCCCTGACGCGCAGCTGGGGATCGCTCGCCGAGCTGGCCGGCGCCCGCTGCCGTCCGGCGGCGCGCATCGACCCGGCGCTGCTGACCGCGCGGCAGCAAGCCGTACTGCTCGCGGCGAACGGCCGGCGGACCGCGCGGGACATCGCGTTCTTTCTGGGCTGCGGGGTATACCCGGCGATGCTCGACATCACGCGCCTTCGTGCGCGGCGCCTGCTGGAATGGGAAGCGCCGCGTACCACGGCTCCCCCGAGTACGGCGCGACGCGTCGCGCCGGTGGAGCGCCCGACAGACGAGAAGGCGACGGCGTTGCCGCGCCGGATTCGTCGCGACCGATCAAGTGAGGACACAGGCGGGAGGGACAGTTTATGAGCGGTGAAGACGACGGCGCAGAGCTGGTAGAAGTGGAAGAGGACGGAGAAGGCGAGCCCGAAGCATCCTTAGGCGAGCCCGAAGCGCCCGGCGGCGAGCCTGAAGCGCCGCCCGCGACCCGACAGGCAGCCCTGCCGCGTCGCGTACCGTCTCAGAGTCCCAGTCGCACGGCGCCGGCTGTGACGCAGCCTGCCGAGCAGACCGTGCTCCATCTCCTGACCATCCTCAAACGCCTTCCCTGACCGTCGAATCCGCCCACCTGTCTACCTCCCTAACGACCTCAACCCCATACCGACCTCTGCCACCTGCCGAACTGCCGACCGCCACATCGGCCGCGCGACATACAGCCGCACGGCTGCCCATGCCGAGGAGCATGCTGTGAAGCCACCGACATCGTCCATTGCCTTGGTCAGCGAGCTGCGAGCGCTGCGCGAAAAGGTCGTGGGTATCACCGACAGCATCATCTCCACCGCCGACGGCTTGCTCGTCGCCTCCGAGTCCGACAACGGATCGGGGGAACAGGAATCGCTCGCCGCGCTCTGCGCCGCCGGCGTGGCGCTGGGTACGCGCACCGCCGCGCACGTCGGGCTCGGAGGTCTGCGCGAGTCGGTCATCCGGGCGGCCGGCGGGCATGTCGTCTTCGCCTCGATCGGGGAGAACGCGCTGCTGGCCGTCGTCGGCGACGAGGGCCTGGACCTGGCGAACCTGCGGCGCGAACTGCCGGGGGCGGTCGACGTGCTCGGCAAGCTGCTGGCGGCGAACGCCACGACCTGACCCGACAGACCGGGCCCGACGGGGATGCGCTTGAGTAGACGCAACGTTGCGTCTACTCTAAAGGCATTCCCGGGGCTCCCGCGCCCGGCCTCGCAGAGAGCACCCCGCATGATCGACAAATCTCACCGCGCCAAAGCACTGCTGGTCGCCGGGTGTTTCTTCATGGAGATGCTCGACGGCACCATCGTCACCACCGCCGCGCCGCAGATGGCCCGGTCCCTGCACGTCAGCTCCTCGGCCATCGGGCTGGTCATCACCTCCTTCCTGCTCACCTTCGCCGCGCTGATACCGCTCAGCGGCTGGCTGACCCGCAGGTGGGGCACGCGGCCGGTGTTCCTCGCCGCGATCGCCGTGTTCACCGCCGCCTCCTTGGGCTGCGCGCTCAGTACGACGCTGCCGGTGCTGATCGCCATGCGGGTCCTGCAGGGCTTCGGCGGCGCGATGATGGTGCCGGTCGGACGGCTGATCGTGTTGGCCGGCGCGGAGAAATCCGACCTGCTGCGGCTCATGGCGTACATCGTGTGGCCGGGGTTGATGGCTCCGGTCGTGGCGCCGCTGGCCGGCGGGCTCATCACGACCTACGCCTCCTGGCCGTGGCTGTTCGGGATCAACATCCCGCTCGGCGTGGTGGCGTTCGCCATCGCCTGGCGCGTCGTGGAGGCGGCGCCCACCGAGCGGCCGCCGCGGCTGGACCGGCTCGGCGTCGTGCTCACGTGCCTCGGGCTCGGCGGCCTCACGTATGCCGCGCACCTGTTCTCCGACACCGACATCTCCTGGGCCACCGCCATCGCCACCGCTGTGGTGTCGGTCGTCCTGCTCGCCGCGGCGACGCGCCACCTGTTGCGGACCGAGGCGCCGCTGGTGAATCTCAGGGTCCTGCGGATCGCGACGCTGCGGACGTCGGTCAGCGGGGGTTCGGTGTTCTGGCTCGTCGTCGGCGCCGGACCGTTCCTGCTGCCGCTGCTGTTCCAGAACGTGTTCGGCTGGAGCGCCGTGAAGTCCGGGGCGGTGGTCCTGTTCATCTTCGTGGGCAACATCGGCATCAAGCCGGCGACCACACCGATGCTCAACCGCTTCGGCTTCCGTCCGGTGCTCGTCGCCTCCACGCTGGTGATGGCGGCGGCGATGGCTGCCGCCGGGCTGCTCACCGCCCACACGCCGATCGTCCTCACCTGCGCGCTGATCCTGCTCAGCGGCATCGCCCGCTCGGTCGCGCTGACCGCGTTCAGCACCATCGCCTACAGCGACGTCGGCCCGGAGGAGATGCGCGACGCCAACTCCATCGCCGCCACCGCCTTCCAGATGTCCGCGGGACTGGCGATCGCCGTGAGCACCATCGCCCTGCGCGCCGGCGGACCCTTGGGACGGCTGCTGCCGGGAGCGCCGAGCGCCGGGACCGCCTACACCGTCGCGTTCCTCATCCTCGCGCTGTTCTCGCTGAGCGTGACGGTGACCGCGTTGCGCATGCATCCCGACGCCGGCGCACGCGTGCGGCGCGTGCGGCCGGTCGCGGCGCGTCCGTGAAAAACGATGCCGCCGAAGCAATTCCGCGCTGAAAACAGAGGCCTGCTTTTCCCCCTTGTCGAGAGGATGCCGCCGCACACGTCACCCGTCACAGTGAACTGTGAATTGATGCCCGGTATAGGGCTATATGCCGGGTAGACCCCGTTCGTGGCAGGCGAGTGCCGGCCGGAGGAACGGGAGGGAATTCATGGGCAATGTGTTCACCGTGTGCTTCAGCGGAACATCGTGCACACGGGACGAGGGAGAGGTATCACGTCCCGGCAGCGACAAGGACATCTACGACCCGGCGACGGGCTATATCCCGGTCCGGATCCACAAGGAGCTCACCGGCAGTCTGACCGCGACCAGTCCGAGCGTGACGGTGCGCGGCGTCGGCGAGAACGACTGGGCGGTGCCGCGCAACAACAGCGAACCACTGGTGTTGGACGGTCCGCTCAGGGCGCCAGCCGATCTGCTCAAGGACGCCAAGCCGTACTCCGGCGGCGATCAGCGTTCGAGGGTGTCCGCGCTGTCGGGGTGGGACGCCGCCGCGCTCGCGCTGCACGCCGCGAACCTGGCGGCACGCAGCGGGGCGAAGGCGTTCAACTTCATCGGGCACAGCCGCGGCGCGGTGGAGTGCGTCATGGCCGCCTGGTTTTTGCAGGCGTACGGCTCGCCGGAGGTGCAGGCCGTCCCGGTGCGCATCCTGGCGATCGACCCCGTTCCCGGACCGGGCAACTGGTACGGGATCTTGACCCAGCTTCCGCCGAACGTCGTGGAGTACGTCGGCGTCACCGCCTGGGACATGCTCGACACCGGCTTCGACGGCGTCGTGCCGCGGCCCAACGCCAAGATGGCGGGCACCTCGCAGACCCTGAAGCTGGGCACCGGCAGCTGGACCAAGCTCGCCGACAACTACCAGCTCACCGATCCGCTGGCGCCGGCCAAGAGCGGCATGGGGCAGCCCACCGGATACCGGCTGTTCGCCTGCCGGGGACGGCACGCGACGGTCGCGGGGAACATGACCAGCAACGGTGAGTACAACGCCGCGGACGTCAACGCGAGCGCCGCGCGGGTGCCCGAGCTGGTCTACCGGCTCGCGCGCGCCTACCTCACCAGTTGGGGCTCGGAGTTCAAGGTGAAGTCCGGGGTCGACACCTACTCGCTGCCGCTGCGGCAGCAGATCAACCTCGACCAGGCGGTGTTCGACAACATGGCCGGCGGACCGCTGCGCGACAGCGTGCGGCCGGGGCGGCCGTACGTGCGTCAGGTCTCGTCGATATCCGGGCGCAATCCGTTCAACACGTACTACCTCGAAGACGTCGTGGGCGATCCGCCATACCGGCAGCCGTACCCCGTGACCGCCGCCCGCACGGGCGCCGGCTGGGTCGACTGGACCTTTCTGTAGAGGCGAGGGGGGAAGACATGAGCGAGATCGACAGTGTGCAAGCAGAGATCCGGAACTACTACAACCAGCGCACCGGACGTAACTACGTGCGCCTCATGGACACGCCGCGGGTGTGGGGTCTGCCGTTCGGGCAGGCGATCATGCCGCAAGCGTGGACCCGGCAGGGCGACTACCAGACGGCGCTGGAGGAGGTCATCCAGAAAGCCCGGTACCGGTGCGACCTTTCGTCGCTGAACACCCCGGACCCGGACTGGGCCGGCATCGTCATCGGCGCCATGGACACCGCGCTGAGCACGCGGATGAACCGGACCGCGCCGACGCAGTTCCGGTTCCTGTTCGGCCAGACGCCGCTGGTGCCGATCGGCGAGCCGACCAACTACACGCTCTTCAAGCAGGCTCTGGTCCGCCTGGTGCGGGACCGGGGTCATGCCTGGGAGCGGATGCCGGACATCTGGCTGGGACGTTTCTACGCGCTGCGCGAAGGGTTCCTGGACGCCCTGCAGCTGAAGGTTTTCGGCGCCGACTTCTTCGGCGGCGACGGGTCGAAGATGACCTGGAACCACTCGAAGATCGTCGTCACCGACGGCCTGGAGGCGTTCGCCGGCGGCCACAACCTGAACATGGACCTGTTCCGGAGCTACCCGCCGGTCCACGACGTGTCGGCGATCGTCCACGGTCCCGGCGCCGCCGGTGCGCAGGGCTACCTGGACCAGCTGTGGGCGGTCGGCGGAGACCTGCTGACGCAGGAGCAGCTGGATCCGGTGAAGGTGGTCTGGAACGGCCGCAACCCCGCCAAGTCCCGGCCGAACAACCCCCTGACCGGCAGGGAAGCCGCGGCGTGGGTGGCGCAGCAGCAGCAGGCGCTGGTGCGGTGGCACGAGTCGAACCCCACTCCCCCGCCGACCCCGCCGCCTCCGCCCCCGCCGCCGCACGACTTCCACACGCAGGATCTGCAGCAGCTTCCCGAGCTGGTCCAGGACTGCTTCCCGCTGCGGGTCGTGCATCCGCCGTTCGCCGGGCTCAAGGAGTACAAGGCGACGACCGGGATGCTCGCGCTGGGCAAGTACTGGCGCAGCAGCACCGATTTCCAGGGTGCTTCGGACATCATGAAGAAGCAGCTGATCCTGAACGCGAAGCGCTCGATCAAGATGTCGCAGATGGACCTGATCAGCGCCTGGAAGAAGAACTGGTCGGACCACGTGGTCTGCCAGTGGGTGCTGGAGGCGCTGCTGGCCAACAAGTCGCTGAAGGTGGAGGTGGTCGTCTCGCCGTTGGACGCGGGCGCCGGCGCCGAGGGCGACCAGTACTCGTTCGGGTCCGGTGCGGTGCGCACGTTCGACCTGTTGAAGTACTACATGACGCACGACGTGGCGACCGACGCCGTGCTGCCGGACCCGGGCGGCGCGCGCAAGGAGGCGCTGAAGCGGCTGTTCGTCGCGCCGTTCTACTACACGAACCTCGTTCCCCCGGGGGACAACATCGAGGGCGACACGTACAAGTGGCCCAACCTTCCGAAGGAGGGATACACCGCGACGCTCAAGCAGCCGCCGCTGAGCGAGGAGCCGCCGAAGCACGGGGTGATCGGCAGCGCCGCGATGTCGGTGCTCAACGCCAGCGGCTACATCTACAACAAGGTGCCCTCGGCGCCGGGCAACCACGCGAAGCTGATGATCGTCGACGACGAGGCGTACGTCGTCGGGTCGGACAACCTCTACCCGGGGTCGCTGGCCGAGTTCGACTACCTCATCGAGGGTCCCGACGCGGTGAGCGAGCTGCTGAAGGTGTACTGGGAGCCGTTGTGGCGGTACGCCGGACCGCACGCGCGGACGCTGGACAACGACCCGCCGGCGCCGGCGTTCCGCCTCGGCCCGGCCGGCGCGCCGGGCACCACGTTCGACGACACCTCCTCGAAGCAGCGGATCTCGAGCATCGATGTCTACCACGGCGAGATCGTCGACGGCATCCGCGCCACGCACGCCGACGGCAAGGTCGATCCGCTGCGCGGCGGGAACGGCGTGCCGGCCGACAGCGCGCGGAAGACCACGGTGACCTTCGACGTCACCGACCCGCTGGTCGGCGTCTCCGGCGAGTGGGGGACGTGGTACGGCGGCCGGTACATCACGAAGATCCAGTTCCACCGGCGCAGCGGCGCGGTGAGCGCGGTCTACGGGACCGGGAGGTCCGCGACGAACGTCCAGCGCTTCGATCTGCAGGCGCCGAGCCCGCAGAGCCAAGAGGTGACGGGGTTCTTCGGGGCTGTCGCCGCGGCTGACAACAACAAGGCGCACTGTTTGGCGGCGATCGGGTTCGTGGTTCAGTAGCAGGGTTCTGTGTAGGGCGATCGGCGTTCAGTGGATGGCGATCGGGGATGGGCGATCCGGACGGCGCGTGGCTGCGCCGCCCGGATCTGTCGTGGTTGACCGCCTGATTGCCTACTCAGCGGCTCAGCGAGTCAGCGGCGCGGCGGCTCGGCTCGGCGGCTCAGCACACCTTCACCCCGATCAGACAAGTGTCGTCGTCGGTGTCGGCGTTGCTGTGCAGGAGCAGGTGCTCCAGTTGCTCCTCCAGGGCGTCGATACTCGGATCGACCAGGGCGAGCAGGTCGTGCAGCGATTCCTCGATGTCGCGGTCGCGGCGCTCGATCAGTCCGTCGGTGAACAGCAGCAGCGTGTCGCCGGGCTGGAGTTGCAGGGTCTGCTCGCCATAGCGGGCGTCGCCCAAGGCGCCGAGGAGCACGCCCTCGGGCATCGGAGGGACGATCGTGGTGCCGTCGCGGACCAGCAGGGGTGGCGGGTGACCGGCTCGGGACCAGCGCAGGGTGCGGTCTTCGGGGTCGTAGATACCGCAGACAACCGTTGCGGTGACTACGTTTCCGGACATGTGGTGAGCGACAGTGCCGAGCCAGTTGAGCATCTGCGCGGACGTGGCGCCGGTCGCCGCGAGGCCGCGCAGGGCGTTGCGCAGGGCGACCATCTCGGTGGCGGCGTCGATGCCGTGCCCGGCGACGTCGCCGACGACGAGCAGGATGCGCTTGTTCGGCAGGACGACGGCGTCGTACCAGTCGCCGCCGACCAGGTGGCCCTTCTCGGCGGGGCGGTATCTGGTCGCTATCTGCAGTCCCCAGGCATCGATCATCGTCGGCGCGACGGGCATGATCGCGCGCTGGAGGCGCAGGGTCAGGCGGTTGCCTTCCTCGACCTCGCGCTCGGTGTGCTCCAGGCGGTCGCGGGTGGCGGCCAGGGCGATCTCCGTCCAGTGCTGGGCGGAGACGTCTTGGCAGGCGCCGCGGATGGCGGTCATCGTGCCGTCTTCCAGGACCGGTTCGGCGACGATCCGGATGTAGCGCTGGACTCCGTCGCTGCGCAGGAGGCGGAAGGCGGTGGAGGCGGGGCTGCGGTGGTGCAGGATCGTGCGGATGAAGCGGGAGATCGCGGCGACGTCGTCGGCGTGCGCGTGCGCGGCGAGGTCGCGGATCGGGACGGGCTGGGCGGTCCCGGGCAGCGCGAACAGCTCGAGCAGTTCGGTGCTCCAGATGACCTCGCCGGTGAGCAGGTTCTCTTCGAAGCCGCCCATGCGGCCCAGGCGCTGGGCGTGCTGGAGCAGGCGCGCCAGGCGGGCTTCCTCGTCCTCGGGATGCCAGGTGAGGACCAGGCAGTTGCCCAGGCGGCTGATGCCGACGGTGAGGGAGGTGGAGACCGTGATGCCGGCGATCAGGGAACGCAGGACGATGCGGTCGTGGTGGAAGGGCTCGCCGGTGGCGTGGACGTGCTCGACGCGCTCGAACAGCCCGCCGTCCTCGGCCGCCATCGGGTAGGCGTGCAGGAACGGCAGGCCGAGGATCGCCGCGGGCGGGCGTCCGACGGGGTCGATGAAGCGCTCGTTGGCGTGGACGATGAGGAAGTCGGTGAGGCGGCCCGCCTCGTCGTGCTGCGGCTGGAGGATGAGCGCCGGCTCGAGGAGACCTGCGAGGAGGTCTTTCAGGCCGGGGTCGATGGAGCCGGAGCCAGTGCTGGCTGTGGCGCCGGCGCTTGACGCGCTGGAGGTTCCAGCTCCCGAGTCGGCGGCGGGGATCACGTCCAGAGTGTGCGCGCACAACTCGGCGAGCGCGTCGAGCTGGCGGTGCACGGACTGCGGCAGCTCACCGACCGGCCCGGGCCAGCAGACCTCGAGCACGCCGAGCAACCGTCCGCCGAGCTGCGCCGGAATCGCGACGCGCGTGGCCTCCTCGCCCAGAGTGCGCTCCCCGATGCTGGGCGCGCGCAGGGTGACGGGCCCGGTGCTCCAGTGGATGGCACGCGTCTGAATCGCACGCTGAGCGGCGGTCTCGACGCCGGGCGGCGTGTGATGCCAACTACGCGCCTCGTTGGCAGGGAAGCCGGAGTACCCGGCGAGCAGCAGCGACCCATCGGCAGCCAACGCCCAGATCGCGAGCGCCACGGCACCCAACGGCGCCAGCGCCTGCCGATGCAACGACCCGGCGGCGGCGTGCACATCAGAGGCGGTGAGCACACCGGCCTCGGCCGCGCGCAGACGCACGTTCAGGGAAAGCGCACCGGAGCCGTAAGAGCTGCGGTCGGCATTCCCGACGTGGGAAACGTGCCCGACCGGATCGCCGGCAATCTCGTTGACGATATCGGCAGCAAGCTCAAGCACCGGCAACCCACTACGCTCAGCAAGCTCCTCAAGCTGACGAGCGGCAGCCGCAGGCGCAACCCGCAGCCGCTCCATCAGAATGCCGCGCGCCAGGGCGATCAGCACCCGAACATCGGCGTCAGCCTCGGCATCATTGAGCAGATTCTGCAGGCGACTGACGGTCGCGGCCAGGCGACCGATGCCGGCGGCGGGGACGCGGGCACCGGCAGCGGCGGAGGTAGGAGCGGATGAGGTGGTTGATCGTTGGCCGCCACCAGCAGCCGCTGCCGCAGCCAGCGCCGCATCGGCCTGCGCACTGGTCTCGATTGCATCAGCGCCGAAAAAGCCAGCAGCATGAACATCAGCCGATCCACCAGCCCCCGCACCGACCACCAGATCAGTCCCAGGCAACCCGGCCGCCAACGCAGCAGCCGCAGCCAACGCCGCATCAGCCTGCGCACTGGTCTCGATCGCATCAGCGCCCACGAGGCCGGCAGCACCCATAGCCGAGCCGACAGCCTCGCTCACGCCAGCTGCCCGCGCACCGGCCGACCCCTCAGCCGAATCAGCAGCACGTGCACTGGCCTCGCTCAAGCCACCTGCTCGCGCACCGACCGACCCCTCAGCCGCGCCGACAGCCTCGCTCGAACCATCCGCCTGCCCTCCGACCGAGCTCTCGCCCGAATCAGTAGCCTGCGCTCCGACATCAGCCGAGCCATCTGCCCGCGTGCCGACCGATCTATCATCCGAACCAGCAGCCTGCGCGCCAGCTTCCGCCGAGCCTTCCGCCTGCCCTCCGACCGAACTCTCGCCCGAATCAGCAGCCTGCGCTCCGGCATCAGCCGAGTCACCTGCTCGCGCACCTTCCGCCGCCTCAGCCGAATCAGCAGCCTGACTCCCGCCCGGACCAGCCGTGTCGTCCTCCCCGTGGGCGTTGTGCGGTGGCCGCTCCTGGTTCACGGGGCGGGCTCCTTCTGGCGGGGGTGCCGCGGTGGGGGTCACAGGCCTAGGACCCGTTGGATGCTCTCGATGAGGACGGCGGCGTCGACGGGTTTGGTGACGTAGTCGTTGGCGCCGGCGGCCAGGCTCTTTTCTCGGTCGCCGTTCATGGCTTTGGCTGTGACGGCGATGATGGGGAGGTCGGCGTGCTCGGGCATGGTGCGGATGCGGGCGGTGGCCTCGTAGCCGTCCATTTCGGGCATCATCACGTCCATCAGGATCACCTCGATGCGGGGGTCGTTCTGCAGGGCCTGGATGCCCTTGACGCCGTCCTCGGCGTCGACGACGCGCATGCCGTGCATCTCCAGCATGCCGGTCAGGGCGAACAGGTTGCGGGCGTCGTCGTCGATGACCAGGACGCTGCGGCCGGCCAGCAGGCCGCCGCTGTCGGGGAGTTCGGCGGGGCGTTCGCGGCCGGGCTGGGGCAGCGGGACGACGTCGTCGGGGTGCTCGGCGCCCAAGTGCAGGACGATGCGCTCGCGCAGTTCGTCCAGGCTCGGGAGCAGCTCCAGCGGGTACAGCTCGGCGTGCGCGCGCAGCAGGCGTTCTTGGTCGCTTCGCAGTGTCCTGTTGTGGTGGGCCAGGATCGGGATCGAGTGCAGGGCGGGGTCCGCGGTACGCGCCTGCAGGAACAGCGCCGCGCCGTCCTGCGCCATGTCCAGTTCCAGGACCACGCAGTGGTGCGGCTCGGCAGCGAGCATCGCCGCCGCCTCCTGCGCCCCGACCGCGGTCCGGATCTGCACGCGGGCTTGCGGGCCCAGCCGCTCCCGTCCGGCGAGCAGGTCCTCGGCCGCACTCTCGGCGACCAGCGACAACAACCCGCGCGCCCGGTCCTCCACGACGAGGAGGCGCCGGGACGAGGTCCCGGTGACCGCACGCTCGGATCCCGGCCGACGCGCGCCGCCCGCGGCGACACCGGCGGACGCGATCGACCCGGCGGACCCGATCGACCCCGTGGACCCGTTAGACCCGACGGACCCGATCGACCCGATCGACCCGACGGACGTCATAGACCCGACGGACGCCATAGACCCCGACCCCGCGGAGGCGCCGCCACCAGCTCCAGAGATGGTCTTGACCAGCTCCCCGGCGACAACCTGCCCGGTCGCGGCGTCGCCGAACTGACCACCGTCCGAAGCCGGCGGATCAGCCCAGTCCGGATGCTCGATCGGCAGATAGAGAGTGAACGTACTGCCTTCGCCGAGCGCGCTCTGCGCGGTGATAGCGCCGCCCAGCAGCTGCGCGATCTCCCGGCTGATCGACAGCCCCAGTCCCGTCCCGCCGTACTTGCGGCTGGTCGTGCCATCGGCCTGCTGGAAAGCACCGAAGATCGTCTCCAGCTGCTGCTCGGGAATCCCGATCCCGGTGTCCTTCACCCGGAACGCCAGCGCCGGACCGCTGTCGCGCACGCCCAAAGGCAGCTCCTCGGGCGCGGCCGGCTCGATGCTCAGCTCGACGCCGCCGGTCTCGGTGAACTTCACCGCGTTCGACAGCAGGTTCCGCAGCACCTGCCGCAGCCGCGAGTCGTCGGTGAGCATCTGCCCCGGCATCCCGCTGGCGGTCCGGACACTGAACTCCAGGCCCTTCTGCGTCGTCAGCGGGTGGAACGTGGCCTCGACGTAGTCCAGCAGCCGCTGCAACGAGACGCGTTCGGGGTCGACGTTCATCTTCCCGGCCTCGACCTTGGACAGGTCCAGGATGTCGTCGATCAGCTGCAGCAGGTCCGAGCCGGCGGAGTGGATGACGCCGGCGTACTCGACCTGCTTCGGCGTCAGGTTCCGGTTGGAGTTCTGCGCCAGCAGCTGCGCCAGGATCAGCAGGCTGTTCAGCGGCGTGCGCAGCTCGTGGCTCATGTTCGCCAGGAACTCCGACTTGTACTTCGACGCCAGCGACAGCTGCTGCGCGCGCGTCTCCAGCTCCTGCCGCGCCTGCTCGATCTCCAGGTTCTTGGTCTCGATGTCGCGGTTCTGGCTGGCCAGCAGCGCGGCCTTCTCCTCCAGCTCGGCGTTCGACGTCTGCAACTGCTCCTGCCGCACCTGAAGCTCGCCCGAGCGCGCCTGAAGTTCGGCGGCCAGACGCTGGGACTCGCCGAGCAGCTCGTCGGTGCGGGCGTTGGCGACGATGGTGTTGACGTTCACCCCGACCGTCTCCATCAGCTGCTCCAGGAACGCCCGGTGCACCGGCGTGAACCGGTGCATCGACGCCAGCTCGATGACCCCGAGCACCTGGTCCTCGACCGCTATCGGCAGCACCACCAGGCTCGCCGCGGCGGTACGCCCCAGCCCCGACCCGAGCGCGACGTAATCACCGGGCACGTCGTCGATGGCGATGACGCGCTTGCTGCGCGCCGCCTGCCCGACCAGCGACTGACCCAGGCGGAAGCGCGTCGGCCGGTCGTCGCCGGGGTCGCCGTAGGAGCTGATCAAGCGCAGCTCGATCCCGCTGCCGTCGGCGGCGTCCTCGGCCAGGAAGAACGCGCCGTACTGCGCGCCGACCAGCGGGGTGAGCTCGTCCATCACCAGCTCGGCGACCACCGCCAGGTCCCGGCGGCCCTGCATGAGACCGGAGATCCGCGCCAGGTTGGACTTCAGCCAGTCCTGATCGTGGTTGGCCCGGGTGGTCTCGCGCAGGGACTTCACCATCGAGTTGATGTTGTCCTTGAGCTCGGCGACCTCGCCGGAGGCGTCCACGGTGATCGAGCGCGTCAGGTCGCCCTCGGCGACCGCGCTGGTCACCCCGGCGATCGCGCGCACCTGCCGGGTCAGGTTCCCGGCGAGCTCGTTGACGTTCTCGGTGAGCCGCTTCCAGGTCCCGGACACGCCCTCGACCTCGGCCTGCCCGCCGAGCCGGCCCTCGCTGCCGACCTCGCGCGCGACACGCGTGACCTCGGCGGCGAAGGAGGACAGCTGGTCGACCATCGTGTTGATGGTCGTCTTCAGCTCCAGGATCTCCCCGCGCGCGTCCACGTCGATCTTGCGCGTCAGGTCGCCCTGCGCGACCGCCGTGGTGACCTGCGCGATGTTGCGCACCTGGTTGGTCAGGTTGTTCGCCATGAAGTTGACGTTGTCGGTCAGGTCCTTCCAGGTCCCGGCGACGTTGGAGACGCGAGCCTGGCCGCCGAGCGTGCCCTCGGTACCGACCTCGCGCGCGACGCGGGTCACCTCGGAGGCGAACGCCGACAGCGTGTCGACCATGGTGTTGATCACCTCGGCGAGCGCCGCGACCTCGCCCTTGGCCTCGACCGTGATCTTCTGCGACAGGTCGCCCTTGGCCACCGCGGAGGCGACCTGCGCGATGGAGCGCACCTGGCCGGTCAGGTTGGAGGCCATGACGTTGACGTTGTCGGTCAGGTCCTTCCAGGTCCCGGACACGCCGCGCACCGTCGCCTGGCCGCCGAGGTTGCCCTCGGTCCCGACCTCGCGCGCGACGCGGGTGACCTCGTCGGCGAACGCGGAGAGCTGGTCGACCATCGTGTTGATGGTCTCCTTCAGCTCCAGGATCTCCCCGCGCGCGTCGACGCGGATCTTCTGCGACAGGTCGCCCTTGGCCACGGCCGTGGTGACCTCGGCGATCGAGCGCACCTGCGCGGTGAGGTTGTCGGCCATGACGTTGACCGATTCGGTGAGGTCTTTCCAGGTCCCGGAGACGCCCTTGACGTCCGCCTGACCGCCGAGGCGGCCGTCGGTACCGACCTCGCGCGCGACTCGGGTCACCTCGTCGGCGAAGGAGGACAGCTGGTCCACCATCGTGTTCAAGGTGTTCTTCAGCTCCAGGATCTCCCCGCGAGCGTCGACGTCGATGGTGCGCGTCAGGTCGCCCTTGGCCACCGCCGTCGCGACCTGCGCGATGGAGCGCACCTGCGCGGTGAGGTTGCCCGCCATGAAGTTCACCGAGTCGGTGAGGTCGCGCCAGGTCCCGGCGACGCCGGGGACCTGGGCCTGCCCGCCGAGCATGCCCTCGGTACCGACCTCGCGGGCGACGCGCGTCACCTCGTCGGCGAAGGCGGAGAGCTGGTCGACCATCGTGTTGATCGTGCTCTTCAACTGCAGGATCTCGCCGCGGGCGTCGACCGTGATCTTCTGCGACAGATCGCCCTTGGCCACCGCGGTGGTGACCTCGGCGATCGAGCGCACCTGGTCGGTGAGGTTGTTCGCCATGAAGTTCACCGATTCGGTGAGGTCTTTCCAGGTCCCGGAGACGCCCTTGACGTCCGCCTGGCCTCCCAGGCGCCCCTCGGTACCGACCTCGCGCGCCACGCGCGTCACCTCGTCGGCGAAGGAGGACAACTGGTCCACCATCGTGTTCAAGGTGTTCTTCAGCTCCAGGATCTCCCCGCGGGCGTCCACGTCGATCTTCTGCGACAGGTCGCCCTTGGCCACCGCGGTCGCCACCTGGGCGATGTCGCGGACCTGGGTCGTCAGGTTCCCGGCCATGGCGTTCACCGAATCGGTGAGGTCCTTCCAGGTCCCGGACACCCCCGGCACCTCGGCCTGGCCGCCGAGCCGGCCGTCCGTGCCGACCTCCCGGGCCACCCGGGTCACCTCGGAGGTGAACAGCGAGAGCTGGTCCACCATGCCGTTGAACACCGTCGCGATCTCGACCAGCAGCCCGTCGCCGTCCTCGGGCAGCCGGGTGCCGAAGTCGCCGTCGCGCACCGCGGTCAGCCCGGCCAGGAGCTGGCTCAGGCCCGGCGCCTCGGATTCCTCCGCCCCGCCCGGCATACCGATCCGCACGGTGGAGGCTGCACGCTCAGCCCTGTCGTCCATCAGCCGTCCTGTCTCTTCCTGCCTCGCGCCTGAGCGCCGTTCCCTGAACCAGCCGTGACGTTTCGGCCTGCCGACTTGAGTCATCATCTACCCCCGCGCGGCTCCGCGGCACCCCGTTCGGCACGGCGAAGCGGCGGCGGACCCGGCATGTCAGGGCCCGTACTCTTCGGTTATCGGCCCGCGGATCGTGAACAACTCGGTGGTTCCGGACAGCTCGATCACCCGCAGGACCGGCCGGGACAGGTCGGCCAGCTCGAAGCCCACCCCCGCGATCTGCGCCGCGCGCCGGCCCTCGACCAGCGCGCGCAGGCCCATCGAATCCAGGAAGGTCACCGCCGAGCAGTCCACCACGACCGCGCGCCCGACTCCGACCAGGGTGGTGAGCTGCGCGATGAGCGTCGGATGGGCCGCGAAGTCCACGTCGCCGATCAGCGCGAGCCGCACATGGTCGCCGTGCTCGGCGACCGTGTGACCGAAGGTGTTCATGTCACGATCCTGCGGTACGGGGGCACGACGGCCCATCTGGCGGCGGGAGCACGGCGGCGGCCCGTGGCGTGGACGACGACGACCCGGGCGGCTCAAAAGCTGCCCGCATCGACTTTAGAATTAATCGTTTACATGTGGCAACATTTGACGCGGCGCACCGCACCCGCGGTCGCTATACGCGACGCGGTGCGTACGGCAGCGGCGGGAGGGAGGCGCGTGGACGTTCAGGCTGCACTGCTCTGGCCAGCCTGCGACTCGCCGCCTTCCGAGGGTCCAAGCCGCTGCTCGATCGCCGCGTGCAGGCGGCCCAGATGGGTCGAGAGCCCCGCCAGCGAATCCGGCGGCAGCGTCTGCATGATCTCCTGCAGCTCGCGCACCCGCGCCGAGCGGACCTCGGCGAGCACTCGGCGCGCGCGCGGGCTGAGCCACAGCTCGACCTCGCGGCGGCTGCTGGCGCTGGGGGTGCGCCGCACGAGCCCGTCGGCCTCCATGCGGTCGCACAACCGGCTGGTCGCCGGCGGCCGGGTGCCCAGGGCTTCGGCGAGGGCGCGCAGGTTGATCCCCTCGGACCGCTCGATCGCCCGCAGCGCCCGCAGCTGGGATGGCGGGACCGGACCGCCGGGCAGCGACTCCATGCCCCGTCCGTGCAGGGCGTCCAGCAACTCCACAACCGCGGCAGCCGTCTCGGCGACCGTCTCGGGCGGTGGTGGATCCAGGTGCACGCCACCACTGTGCCACTGCCGAGCCGAAGCGACCAGCCGCCATCTCCCCTAGAATCAGGAACCGAAGTGATCGATTATCCGACCGTGGAGCGCGCGCTGCGCTCGGCCGACCCCGAAGCGTTGCCGGAGGCCGTGCGCGCTGTCCTGCTGACCATGGGCGTCAGCGGTGTCGAGGTGTACCTGGCCGACTACGCGCTGCGGGTGCTCGCCCCCGTCGGCGGCCTGGGGCGGTCCGGGACGCTGCCCATCCACGCCAGCGTCGAGGGCAAGGCCTTCGCCAGCCAGCGGCCGCAGTTCCAGCGGCAGGGCGACGGCACCACGATCGTGACGGTCCCGGTGACCGTGCGCGGCGACCGGCACGGGACGCTCAGCGCCGTGCTGCCGGCCGACGTCACCCGATCCGATGCCTCCGATGCCTCCGATGCCTCCAAGAACGCCGAAAACACAGGGACCGCCGAGAACACAGCGAACGGTGCGAGCGCCGAAGGCTCCGCGCGTGCCGTGGAGGTCGACAGCACCGAGGTCGAGACGCTGCAGGCGGTGGCCCGGCTGCTCGGTCACGAGATCGTCGTCGCCGACCGCGACACCGACCGCTACCAGCAGGCTCGCCGAGCCACCCGCCTCACGCTGGCCGCCGAGACCCAGTGGCAGCTGCTTCCGGGCCGCTCGAGCCGCCGCCGCGAGTACGCCCTCGGCGCGCAGCTCGAACCGGCCTACGCCATCCGCGGCGACAGCTACGACTGGGCCGCGACCAGCACGGATCTGACCCTGGCCGTCGTCAACGGCATGGGCGAGGGCATCAGCGCGGCGCTGCTGACCTCGCTGGCGGTGAACGGCCTGCGCAACGCCCGCCGTGCCGGGCTGGACCTGGCCGACCAGGCAGCGCTGGCCGACCAGGCGGTGTACGCGCAGCACCAGGGCGAGCTCTATGTGAGTGCCCTGCTGCTGTGCTTCGCCTACGACACCGGCGAGGTGACCGTCGTGGACGCCGGCTCGCCGCAGATCTGGCTGCGCCGCGGCCGCTCGGTCGAGCGGATCGACGTCGACGCGCAGCTGCCGCTGGGCATGTTCGAGGAGACCGCGTACACCCCGCAGAAGTTCCAGGTGCTGCCCGGCGACCGGCTGGTCATCGTCAGCGACGGCGCGCACGCGGCGGTCTCGCCGGGCGGCGAGGTCTACGGCCACGCGGCCTTGCAGCGCGGCATCAACTCCTCCGGGCTGCTCCCGGCCGAGGACGTGCCGACCGCGATCCTGCGCGAGGTGTCGAGCCACCGGTCGGTGGACGCCGACGACGACGTGGTCGTGGTGTGCGTCGACTGGTACGGACGGTCCGGAGCCGGCGACTAGCGAAGGCGGCACGGCAGCGGCACGACAGCGACAACAGCACTGCAACGGCAACGCAGCGGGAAGACGTCGCGCGCCACGACGCGACGAGGCCGGCCGGGCGCGATCCACTCGCGCCCGGCCGGCTTTGTTGTGCTCAGAAGGTCTCAGCCTCGGGAATCAGCTCCCGAAGACCTGGAACTCCCACAGGCTGTATCCGTACTGCGTGGCGCGCGCCGTTCCGTTCATCCGGACGTAGCGTCCGCTGCCGGAGACGGTGAGACTCTGCGTCCCGCCGGTTCCGGTGGTGGTGGAGTAGATCGGCGTCCAGTTCGTGCCGTCGTTCGAGGTCTGGATCTGGAACGCGGTCGCGTAGGCCGTTTCCCAGGAGAGCCCGACCTTGCACAGCGTGTGCGTGGCACCGAGGTCCACCTGGACCCACTGCGGGTCCGTGAACAGGGAGGACCAGCGGGTCCCGGCGTTGCCGTCGAATGCGGCGGCGGCAGCAGTGCCCGCGTTCTCAGCCGAGGACGCGGTCGCCGGCTTGTTCAGCGCGAGGTTGGTCGTACCGCAGGTACCGCCGCCGCCGGAGCTCGAGCCGTAGACCTGGAACTCCCAGAGGCTGTAGCCGTATGCCGTGTTGCGCGCGGTGCCGTTCATGCGGATGTAGCGGCCGGTGCCGGACAGGTTCAGGGTCTCGGTTCCGCCGGTGCCGGTCGTGGTGGAATAGATGGTCGTCCAGTTCGTGCCGTCGTTCGACGTCTGGATCTGGTAGGCCTTGCCGTAAGCGGTCTCCCATTGCAGGACGACCTTGCAGATCGACGTGGACGAGCCGAGGTCGACCTGGAGCCACTGCGGGTCGGAGAACGCCGAGGACCAGCGGGTCCCGGCGTTGCCGTCGACCGCGTCCGCCGCCGGTGTACCGGCGTTCTCCGCCGAGGAGGCGGTCGCCGGCTGGTTCAGCGCGAGGTTGGTCGTGCCGCAGGTACCGCCGCCGCCGGTGGGATTGATCGTCCAGCTGAAGCTGGTGGATCCGGCCGCGCCGGTGGTGTCGGTCGCGGTGACCGTCACGTTCGACGTGCCGGCGGCGCTCGGCGTACCGGAGATCACGCCGGTGGAGGCGTTGATCGACAGGCCCGCCGGGAGACCGGAAGCGGTGTAGGTCAGGGTCTGCCCGGAAGCGGAGTCGCTGGCGTGGATCGGGACGCTGGCCGCGGTGCCCACGGTGCCGGTCTGGCCGCCGGGGTTGGTGACGGTCACGGTGTCGCCGCCGCCGGAGCCGGTCGGGAACGTCCACGTCTGCTGCGGGGAGCCGGTGCACGCCTCAAGGTCGAGGCGGGTTCCGGCGTTGCCGCCCGGATCGGTCAGACACAGACCGGAGTTCGGGTTCAGCAGCTCGCCGTTGGCCTGGCGGGTCCAGTTCTGCGCGTTGGTGGCGTTGCAGGCGTACCAGTCCACGTTCGTGCCGCTGGTCGTGCCCGCCGCGACCACGTCGAGGCAGCCGCCCTGCACGCGGACGGTGTTGTCCGTGTACGGGGACCAGGACTGGCCGGCGCTGCCGTTGCAGGCCGTGGCGAACAGCGGGTTGCCCTCGGTGTTCAGCGAGTTCTGATTCGTCAGGCACAGGCCCGCGCCGTCCTTGACCGCGCCGGTCGAGACGGGCGTGCCGGTCGGCGTGGAGTTGCCGCCCTTCTCGTACACCGCGACCCACGCCGCGCTCAGCGAGGCGCCGGAGGTCGTGGCGGCGGTCGGGGTGGTGGTGCCGGAGACGCCGTCGGGGTAGTTGCCGCCCATCGCCAGGTCCCAGATGATGAAGAACCCGTGGTCGATGGCGGCCTGCCAGGCGGCGGTGCCGACCGAGGCCTCGGTGATGGTGCTCTCCACCACGCCGTCCATCAGGAACTGCATCTGCTCGGCGCTGGTGTTGGTGCGGTCGATGATGACCGAGTAGGTGTGGTAGCCGGTCTGGCAGCCCGAGCCCGCGCCCGGACAGGCGATGAGCGGGTGGCCGGGGCTGTTCGCCGAGTCGTGCAGGGTCTGCGAGGCCTCGTTCAGGCCGTTGACGTCCTCCATCATGTCGATCTCGCCGGACTGCGGCCAGCCGCCGCCGGCCCGCATCGGCGCGCCCAGCGACCAGAACGCCGGCCAGTACCCGAGCCCGTTGGCGGGATTCGGCTGCTGGATCGAGGCGCTCATCTCCAGCTCGCCGCCGGGCGGCGCCTGGAAGTCGTCACGCGTGCTCTCGATGCGCCCCGAGGTCCAGGTCCCGCCGTTGTTCAGGGCCTTGAGCACCAGGTGGCCGTTGCCGTCGAGGTAGACGTTGTTGGTGGAGTTGGTGGTCTGCTCCCGCTCGCCGGTCCCGTAGCCGGTCCCGATGTCGTAGAACCAGTTGGCCGACGACGGCGCGGTCCCGGCGCCTCCGGCGAAGTTGTCGCTGAACACGGTGTTCCAGCCACTCGGCGGCGGCGGCGCCGTGTCGGCCGCCGCCGACGGAGCCGAGGCCACCGTGACGGCCAGGCCGCCGGTCAGACTGCCGGCGATCAAGGCGACCACGGCCAGCAGCGAACGCTGCCGCGGTGGTCTGGATGAGCGCCGGGCCTCCCGGCCGGCGCGCGCGGTGAAGAGCATGGGCGAAGTCCCTCCAGTGGGATAGAGAGCTACTCGGTGCCGGCCGGGGCACAGTCGCGTACGGCAAGGCTGCGCCGCACTGCGACCGGCCCGAGCCGGACTGGTCGGTGGACCCTGAATGGGGGTGGGGCAGGGTGGGGCTGGGGTGGCGAACCCTGTGAGAGCGCTCTCTAGGCTTGAATGTTGCGACGCCGTTAACCTCTGGGTCAAGACGCAACCGGTTCCGGAACTGGTTCCGGAACCGGTTCTTTCGCTAGACCAGTGGTAGAGCGCGCGCGGTGTTTCTGTTGCGCAACAAAGGATTCACGAACCCTGTCGAGGAACGGGCGATATCAGCCGGCTACCTTCAGGGAACTGGCACCGGGCCGCCGACGTCCAAGATGGGTGACCGCCCTCAAACACCTCACCGCGCCTGCCGTCGCGTTCGCGGCGGCTGTGCTCCTGACTGCCTGTGCGAGCAAGCCGACGCCGCCCAGGGGAAGCGCACCGATGGCGCCGAGTCAGAGCCCGAGTTCGAGTCCGAGTCCCAGTCCGAGCTCTGCGACCATACCGACGCAGGACCTCTGGCCGTCCGGCGATCCGCCCGGCCAGAACGCGCTCGACGACGCGGTGCAGAAGGTCAAAACGGCGGTGAGCCTGAAATACGCGAAGTGGTACAGCGGCATCGCGCTCCAGCAACCGGTGGGCCCGAAGGACCAGACCCCCTACGCGGTGCTGGTCTACCGCGTCCCCAACCCGGCGCTGGACGCCGCGGCCCAGGCCGCCTCCCCGACCACGAAGATGATCTTCATCGACACCAAGTACTCAGCCGTGCAATGCGACGCCGTGCAGTCCAAAGTCTCGAAGGACGTCGGGTACTGGAAGTCCCGAGGCTTGTCGCTGAACAGCTGGGGCTGCCAGAACGGCCTCGTGGACATCGGGATCACCGATCCCGCCGCGTGGAAGTCCGCACTGGCCGCCCGCTACGGCGCCGACGTCATCGAGGTCGAAAAGATCGATCCGGCTCAGCTCGGCTAGCCCACCGCTGGCAGCGAGGGGCGCGCGGTCGTGCCCGTAAAAGACCACCGGCCGCCAGCGCAGATCAGCCACGCACCACCGGACTGCGCCCCCTGCGAGGCCATTCAAACCATGCGCGAAGCCGCAAAAGCTTATAAAAGCCCATCAATTAAGCGCACCGACACTCTATCGCACCCTCACCCCCGCACCGGCAGCCGCACCGTGAAGCTAGCGCCCTCCCCCAGCTGCCCCACCGCGCGGATCGTGCCGCCGTGGTCCGTGGCGATCTCGCGGGCCAGGGCCAGGCCGAGGCCGAAGTGGTGGGCGGCGGGGCTGCCGCTTTGGGCGAAGCGTTCGAAGATGCGGTCGCGGTCGGCGGGGTCGAAGCCGGTGCCGTCGTCGGTGACTTCGAGTTCGACGATGGCGCGGCCGGCTGGGCGCAGGGAGATCTCGATGCGTCCGGTCGGGCCGGTGTGGCTGATGGCGTTGTCGACCAGGGTTGAGATCATGCGGCGCAGGGAGGAGCGGGCGCCGCTGATCGCCAGGTGGTCGCCAACGGTGTGCAGGACCAGGACGCGCGAGCCCAGGCGGGGGCGCTCGGCCTCGATCACCTCGGCGGCGAGCGTGGCCAGGTCGAAGCGCTCGCAGCGGGTCGGGTCGGTGCGCATGCCGGCGGACATCAGCAGGTCCTCGACCACCTCGTTCAGCTCGCCGGCCGCGCCGACCATCGCGCTGAGCTCGCCGCCGAGCCGGTCCGACACCTCGGTCGGCAACGCCTCGGCCTGCCTTTGCTCCTCCTGCCACCGCAACAACATCTGCGCGCGCGTGTGCAACCGCGTCAGCGGCGTGCGCAGCTCATGACTGGCATCGGCCACGAACCGCCGCTGACGCTCCAGCGCGTCCCCGAGCGGCGCGATCGACCGCCGCCCCAACAAGGCGCCGACGATCGTGGCCATCACCACCCCGATCAGCCCGACCAGCAGCAACGCCCGCACCAAGTGATCCAGATCAGCCTGCTGATACCAGGTGTCGAACACCGCCTGCCGCACCACCCCGCCGCGCCGCACGGTCAGCACATCGAAGTCGGTCTTGCTCACCGTGACATGCGTCAGCGAAGGCGCCGCACCGTCCTGCGCGCCGTTCACCGCCGACGCGAGCGGGAACCCCGCCGGAATCTGCTGCGCATGCCGAACACTCGCACCCTGCACCTCGAACAACCACACACACGGAATCGCGACATCCGGATTGTCCATGGCCAGCGCCATACTCAGTTGATGCCGAGCCTGCGTCCGCTGCTCGTCAAGCACCACGCGATACGCGCAGAAACCAAGCAGCACCAGCGCGACCAAGAACCCCGAAGCGATCCGGCACGCCAGCACCGCCGCGGCCCGCGTCAGCACGCGCCGATCAGGACCGCGCGCCGGAGCGGACCGTCGGAGAATCACAGCATGCCTATCCGATAGCCGAGGCCGTAAACGGTCCGCACAATCTGCCGGCCGAGCTTACGGCGTAAGTAGTACACATAGGTGTCGACAACGGATTCCGCCGCCGTGTCCGGGAACACCGTGGCCCGCAACTGCGATCGCGAATGGATGGCGCGCGGTCGTGCGGCCAAGGTGTCCAACAGGTCGAACTCGCGCCCCGACAGCGCGACGCGCGTCCCGTCCGCCAGCGCGACGTCCCGCGCCTGCCGGTCCAGGTACCCCTCGCCGAGCCGGAGCAGATCCGAGGCGTCGGAGAACCTCCGGTCCAGCGCGCGAACCCGCGCCAGCAGCTCATGCACGTCGAACGGCTTGGTCAGGTAGTCGTCGGCGCCGCCGTCGAGCCCGCGCACGCGCTCGGCGTGCGCGCCCAGCGCCGTGAGGATCAGCACCCGGGCGGTGACCGCACGGCGCCGCAGCCCGGCCACCAGGTCCAGACCGTCCATCCCGGGCAGCCGCCGGTCGATCACCATGACCCGGTAATCGTGCGCCAGCCCCAGATGCAGCCCGCGCTGCGCGTCGTGCGCGGTGTCCACGTGGAAGCCCTCGCCCTCGATCAGGGCCGTGAGCAGCGTGGCGAGCTCGGTGTCGTCCTCGACGATCAGGAGTCTGTTTTTCTGCGGCGTCTCCGCTGCCATGCTGCCGCATTATGTCAGACATTGATCTCAGGCCTCTGTCTCGTCCTGAATGCCGGATCACGCCGGCGCCGCGGCGAGCTGGGAGTCGGGCTCGGCGCTCCCGGCCTCCTCCGAGACCGGAAGCCGCCGGTCCAGCAGCGTGAGCGCGGGCGAAGCCATCAGGGTCGTGACAAGGGCGACCAGGACCAGCGCGGTGAACAGCTCGCTGTTGATGATGCCCGCCTGCAGCCCGACGTTCAACGCGATGAGCTGCATCAGACCTCTGGCATTCATCAGCGTCCCGAGCCGCACGGCCGTCGCCTGGTCCTGCCCGCTGAGCCGGGCGGCGAGCCAGCACGCCCAGAACTTGCCGGCCACGGCGAGGATCACCGCGAACAGCGAGAACAGCAGCAGCGCCGGTTTGCCCAGCAGCCCGAAACGCGTGTTGAGACCGGAGTAGACGAAGAACATCGGCAGGAAGATGATCCGGCTGCTGGTGCTGATGGTCCCGACCGCACGCTCGGCGGTGTCGTCGCGCGGCATCACCATGCCCACGCAGAAGGCGCCGAAGACCGCGTAGAGCCCGATCTCGTCGGTGAACCAGGCCGCCAGGAACAACACCGCGACCACGACCAGCACCTGCCCGTCGCTCACCGACCCGCTCTGTCGCAGGGTCCTGGCAAGCAGCGGCCGGGCGGCGTAGTACACGGACAAGCCGAACACCACCATCCCGCCGAGGGCGACCAGGATCGGCTTGGGATGTCCCGTGGCCACGGCGAGCACACCGGCCAGCAGACACCAGGCGACCACGTCGTCGATCGCACCGGCGGCCAGCGCGAGCGATCCGTAGCGGGTCCCGGACAGCCCTCGTTCGGTGATGATCCGCGCGAGCATCGGGAAGGCGGTGATGGCCAGCGCGACGCCGACGAACGCCTCCGTCACCACCGGCGAGACGCCGTCGACGAAGATGTTGACACGGCCGTGCGCCCCGATCGCCAGCAGCACGCCGAACGCCAGCGGCACGACGATCCCCGCCCCCGACACGGTCGCCGCCGCGCGCGCGATGTGCCGATCCAGATGCGCCCGGAACTCGTGACCGGCCTGGAACATGAACGCCACCAAGCCGATCTGCCCGGCGATGTAGAGCACTGGCTTGAGCGCGTTCGGGAACAGCTCGTTCTCCAGGCGCGGAGCGACCGCGCCGAGCAGCGAGGGCCCGAGCAGCACGCCGGCGACCATCTCGCCGACGACCGGAGGCTGCCCGACCTTGCCGATGGACCAGGAAATCAGGCGGCAGAACAACAGGATCACGACGACGGCGATGAAGAAGCGGGGCGACAGGGCACTGGCACTCACTGCTCGGCCTCCTGAGCGGCGAAGTAGTTCCGGCACAACCGAAGGCGGCGCGCGTCCCAGACCATGTACGTGCCGAGCACGAGCTGGACCAGACTGCGCCAGACGTCTTCCCAGCGGTCACGAACCCGCAGCAACGCCAACCGAGCGGCGAGCCGCGGCGGCTCCCCCTGCTGGTCCGGGGCAAGCGGCGTCAGCAGGCACGGTCCGCGGTTCGGCAGCGAGCGCGTGTGGCCCACGGACGTGGACAGCGCGTAGCGCCGCAGCATTTCGGCCGCCGCGACGCGCATGGTCAGCGGCGCGATCCCGCGCGCCGGACAGGGACGGTTCGCGCTGACTCCGAACGGGATGTGGTTCACATGCTCGGGGTGCTCGCGCAACCAGCGGTCCGGATCGAACTCGGCCGCGTCGGGCCCGCCGGCGTGGTGGTACTCGGCGTAGTTGAACAGCAGCACCGACCCGGACGGGATCGCCGTCTCCCCCAGCGCGATCTGCGCCGAGGTGATGCGGTGCGCGACGCCGAACAACGGGTAGACGCGCAGGGTCTCCTCGATCACCCGGTCGAGCAGCTCGGTCTGCGCGGCCGGATCGGTCCGCAGCCGCCGCTGCAACTCGGGCCGGGCCGCGATCGCCAGCAGCAGATGCGCCATGCCCTCGGACATCTGCACCACGGCGGTGTTGAAGTACGTGCCCTGCAGGTAGTACGCCTGCTCCTGCTCGGTGAACGTGGCGGGCAGACCATAGGGCACGGCGCCGTCGGCGATCTTGCCGCGCAGGTAACGCGTCAGCCGGTCCCGCCGTCGCATGTGGCGCAGCCGCGTGCATTTCAGAGCACTGACGACGTCGTTCGCGTTCGCCACGATCAGCTCGCGCGCATCCGGCGGGCAGGGCTCGCCGAAGACGACCTCGTAGTACACCGAGGCCCACAGCGGCATCATCGCGTCGCGCAGCCGCACCACGCGCGCCCGACGGGATCCGACTCCTCCTCCAGCGCCGATTTTGGCTCCGGCTCCGGCTCCCGCGCCGGCTCCGACTCCGGACCCCGCTCCAGCACCGACTCCGGATCCAGCTCCGACTCCGGTTTCGGTTCCGGTTCCGGTTCCGGTTCCGGTTCCGACCCTGACTCCGACTCCGGATCCCGCTCCAGCTCCAGCTCCAGCTCCCACCGAACCGTCGAGCCGATCGAACTCCTGCCGAGCGCAGCGCGCGACCAGCTCCACCCAGTCGTCCTTCCGCAGCCGCGCGATCGTGCGCCGCGTGGTGCGCGCGACGTCGTCGTAGCGGGGTCCGGGCTCCAGATGTTCCTGGTGGACCTCGGGACCGGGAGCCAGCCAGTACCAGAACAGGTCCGACAGCGCCGCTCCCCGGCTGCGTCCGTTGGCAGCCGGATCGGCATACACGCGCTTGAAATCGTCGGTCCGCACCAGCTTCCCCGGCACCGGTATCCCCTCGGTACCGTTGACGAGGGCGAATATACGTACTCGAAGAGCGACGACGATGCCCGGCAGCCAGTACGGCAGGCTCGCCAGAACGGCCACGACCAGCACCCCGGCCGCGGACCAGCTCCAGGCCGTCTCGCTCACCGACGACTCCCGGCGGCCGGCCGGACCAGGTCGGGCGTGAGGTCCGCCAAGCCGCGCGCGCCGCACAGCGCCACCGTGTGGTCCACCTCGTCGCGCAGCAGCTCCAGCACCCGCGTGGCGCCCTCCTCCCCCGCGGTCGCCAGCCCCCACACGATCGGCCGCCCGACGCCCACCGCCGCCGCGCCGAGCGCCAGCGCCTTGACCACGTCGGTCCCGCGCCGCACACCGCCGTCCAGCAGCACCGGGACGCTGCCGTCCACCGCCGCGACGAACTCCGGCAGCAGGTCGATCGTCGCGGGAACGGTGTCGAGCTGCCTGCCGCCGTGATTGGACAGCAGCAGACCGTCGATCCCGTGAGCGATCGCGATCCGCGCGTCCTCGGGGTGCAGGACGCCCTTGAGCAGGATCGGCAATCGCGTGTGCTCTCGCAGCCAGTCGATGTGCTCCCACGACAGCTCCGGCGACATCGCGATCTGCCGCACGTTCCCCGGCTCGTCGCCGCGCAGATTGCGCAGGTTCTCGCAGGCCATCTCGGGCGGCAGGTCGTCGAAGTTGTTGCGCTGATTGCGCTCGTTCGCCCCGAGCACCGGCGAGTCGACGGTGACCACGAGCGCCCGGCAGCCGGCGTCGGTCGCCCGCGCGATCAACGCCGTGGTGTCGTCCATATCAGGCTGCAGATAAAGCTGGAACCAGAGCGTGGGGTCGCCGTCGCCGGCGGCGGCACGCGCGGCGGCGGCCACCTCCCCGACAGCGACGGTGCTCGCCATGCTCGCGATCATGATCGTGCCCGCCCGAGCGGCGGCGCGCGCCGTGGCGATCTCACCCTCGGCGCACACCAGGCGGTGGAAGGCGGTCGGCGAGATCAGCACGGGCATGGAGGACTGTCCGCCGAACAGCGTGACGGACAGATCGCGCTGCGCACTGCCGCGCAACACGCGTGGCAGAAGGCTGAGTCGGCCGAAGCCGTCCTCGTTGGCGCGCACGGTGACCTCGTCCCGCGAGCCGCCGGCGATGTAGTCGTAGTGGACCGGGTCGAGCTTGCGCTGAGCCACGGCCTCGAACTCGCGGACGGTCAGCATCGCTTCGAGGCCGGACCCAGGATCGAAGGCCTCCGGGCGCGCGGCACCGTTGGCTTCCGGGGCGGCGACGCTCACAGCGTCGCCACTTTCTCGAAGAACGCCACCAGGGGTGCGCGGTGCGAGGCTTCGCCGTCCCAGTGGTTCTCCAGGTTCTCGGCGAGGTGGTGCTCGGCCAGCGCCTTCCCGTCGCGGTAGACGCGCAAGACAGGGTGCAGATACGCGGCGTTGTGAGCCTCGTCCGCGTCGTCCTGCGCGGGGCGCTTGACCGTCGCGTCGAAGCGGTCCACCTTGTCGTGGTCGGGTCCGTACTCCAGGGTCACAGAGACGAGCAGCCCGTCGTCGGCGAGTCCGGCGTCCGGGTCGGCCAGCCCGCCGTCGAGCGCGTACCCCAGCGGAACCTCGTCGACGTAGTGCGCCTGTCCCCCGCCGTCGCCCGGCAGCAGGATGATGTCGGCCATCACGCCGAACTGCTGCCACAGCGCGGAACTGCGGTTGACGCGCTCGATCGTCGCGTCCGCCAGCGCTTGCGGCGTCGCGGCGATCGGCCGGTTCGGCCAGACCACGCCGGCGCCACGCTGGTCGAGGATGCGACTCAGGGCCTTGACGGTGTAGCGGTAGCCGTGGATGAAGCCGGTCGTCGCCTTCTTGAACTCGCGCTGCTGCATCAGCGTCCCGGCGAAGTACAGACCCGGCACGTTCACAGACTCGAACGCCGAGGTCAGCTCAGCGAAGCGGTCCTTGATGACGAGCGCCGGCGCGCACTCCTCGGCGAAGGGCTCGGTGTCCAGCCGGAACCCGGTGCAGCACAGGATCCGGTCGTAATACAGCTCCTTGACGACCTCGTCGGCGCGGACGAAGGAGAACCGCACGAGGAACCCGCCGCCGGGCTTCGGCGTGATGCTCAGCACCTCGCCGTCGAGGATCGCGTTCTGCGATTTGAGCTGGTAGGTGTCGAGGAAGTTGTTGTTCACCGCGCGCAGGTGGCCGACGTAATGCGTCTTCCATGCCAAGCGCACGCCGTCCGGACCGGCGACGTGGATCACCGCGGCCTTCTCGATCAGGTTGTCCGCGGTCTCGAAGGCGGAGTTGCCCTTGCCCAGGATCAGTACTCGCTGATCGGTGAAGTCGGCCGGGTCGACGGTCATCGTCGCGTACTGCTCGGCGTGCTCGATGCCGGGGATCGGCGGGATGTAGGGCTTTGACACACCGGTGGCCACGATGACGATCGCCGCGCGCCGGACGCTGCCGTCCTGGGCTGTGACGGTGAACGGGCCGCCGGCCTCGGGGCGTTCGATCCGCACCACGCGCGTGTTGTAGTGGATGTTCAGCTCGGAGGCGGCGGCGAAGTCGGCGAGGTACTGCCGCCAGAGGTCCGCGGGCGGGAAGTAACGCTCGGTGTAGCGGGTGAACAGCAGCTGCGGGTCGCCGGACAGCAGCGAGTTCCAGTCCATGCGCAAGTTGAGCTCGGGGTCGGTGGTCCCGGTGTGCGGCTTGTTGGAGGAGATCAGGGTTCTGTGGCGCGGGAAAGTCGCGAAGAACGTGCCGGCGGCTTCCCCGGCTTCCACTATGGTGTACCGGCTCCCCGATTCCTTCAGGTGCCGGGCGAGTTGGAGGCCGGCGGGCCCGGCTCCGATGACGAGGTGGTCGTAGATGGCGCCGTCGACCGTCGTGGAATCGCTCACTCTGCTGTCCTTCCGGATGTTCCGTGGATCTCGGTTGCACCCCCCGTACGAGGCCGAGCATGCCCACGGAAATTCAGAGCATTTTCAGAGCTTCTGCGATAGTGCGTCCCGCGAACGACGACGGTCAGTTCCTGGCGGTCCAGCGCGACGCGGTGAGCTTGGCGAGATTCTGCAGCCACACCTGGTCCGCCGGCGCCGACAGGTCGGGCATGCCTTGATCCTGCGTGACGTCGACCCGCAGAATCGTGTCCCCGAAGCGCTCCCACACGGTGACCGCGTTGGTCCCGACGCCGTACTCCACGAAGGCCTCGTCGCCGATCCCTGTCGGGAGGTCCTCGACCGTGTCCTTGGAGTACAGCAGACCATTGCTATCGCATCCGCCGGCTGCCTGACTGCGTGCCGTGGCCATGGTGGACGGTCCGGTCCCGAGCGGCAGCGGATACTCCAACTCCGTGACCGTCACCGGCTTTCCGCCCGGCGTGGCCACCGCGTACGCCGCCACCCGTCCTCGCCTCACCAACGGGTTGACGTCCTTGTACGCGCAGCCGTTGTCCATCGGCAGATCGCCTGAGCCATCGCCGGACGATCTCGGGTCGTAGGAGGCGTGAGTGCTGAGGTCACCGGGCCTGAGGAACTGCTCGGGAGCCTCTCCGTCCACCGAGGACTGGTCGGCCACCCCGAACTGCGGATCGGCCAGAACCGCCGAAAGTTTCGTCTCGGTGATCGGGTTGGGCTTCAGCACCACCGAGGGATCAGGAGCCTGGTTCATGCGGGCCGGATCGGTGAGCGTGGTGCTGCCGTTGGCGTAGTCGGTCCAGACGACGACCATCCCGCCGGCGTTGTCCGGGTACTCCCGGATCGCGACCGTCACCGTGCCCTGACCGTTCGGCGTCGAGGAGCTGTCGAGCTTCGAGCCGTCGGACAGCGGGATCGACGTGCACTTCGACCAGTGTGCCCGCGGCGTCGGCGGGGTGTTCTGGAAGACGTATTGGAGCATGTAGCCGCATGGGACGCTGTCGGTGCTGACGTCCGGCGTGTCGTGGGTGTACCGGCCCAGCTGCTGCGCGTTCAGCGCGACCGTGGCCGCCAGGCTGCCGTTCGGCTTGTCGGAGTTCCGAGGCGGCACGGTGCCGTCGGTGGCGTAGACCGAAGTCGCGGTCATCGCGGTGACGCCCTTGACCGCCGAGGCGCTGTCTTTGACGGTCCGATACTGCGGGACGGACGCGGCGGAGCCCATGCTGCGCAGGTACGCGTGCCCGGGGTCCAGGACGTCGATCAGCTCCGAGGCCTTGTTCACGACCGAGACCGGCAGGACGGTCGAGGGCGCCTTCTGGGAGTCGGCAACGGCGATCGAGGCGTAGTGGAAGACGCTCGAGGAGTGCGGCATCACCGTCATCAGCCCGCCCCCGCCGCCGAGGGTCATCCCGCCGAGCCCGACCACCACGGCGGTCGTCACGGCCAGCGCGCACAGCGCCCCGCCGCCGACCGAGACGGCGCGCAGCCGCCGCCGGCGCCGGCCGCCGATCTTGATCGCGGCGACGTCCGGGATCCACAGCGGCTCCTCGTCGAGGCGCGCACGCGTGAACAGCTCCTGCAGCCAATCCGGGTCGTTCACGCGAGTTCTTCCGTCCGTGCGAGGTGGACCGGGTCGACGATGACGCGCAGGGCGGCCAGGCCCTTGGACGTCTGGCTCTTCACGGTCCCCGGGGAGCAGCCGAGCGCGTGGGCGGTCTCCTCCACGCTCAGGTCCTCGAAGTACCGCAGGACGAGCGTCGCACGCTGCCGGGGCGGCAGCCGCCTCAGCCCGGCGACCAGCAGGTCGCGCACTCCGTCCGGCTGGGGCGCCGGATCGGCGACCTCCGGCAGCATGTCCGTCGGCGCCTCCCACCGCCACCGCGCGCGCCGCTTCTCATCGATCAGGGCCCGCAGAAGGGTCTTGCGCAGGTAGGCGTCGAACGCCTCCTGCCGCCGGATCCGGTGCCAGGAGGCGTGCAGCTTCATGAAGGTGACCTGCACCAGGTCCTCCGCCTGATGCCAGTCCCCGCACATCAGATACGCGGTGCGGCGCAGCGAGGTCGCCCGCCCGGCGACGAGTTCGTCGAACTCCGCCTCCTCCGAAGCGCGCATCCGCCCCCTGCCCTCCGTGGGAACCCTTTTCCCCCGTCCTATCGACGAGGGTGGGAAACGGTTGGGTTGCCTGCGGCTGCGGGTCGTTTCAGCACACGACGAAGGGTTCACGGGCCGACGTCACTTGCGGGCCGTGGGATCTCCGACTACTTTCCTAGTAGGAAAGTAGTTCCGGGAGGGAAAATGAACGAGCCCATCGAGCCCATCGAGCCCGCCGACGCCGCGCGCGCCCTCGCCGAGATCGACCTGCGTCGCGAGCAGGTGATCCGCCGCAAGGTCTTCCCGCGCTGGTATTGGTGGGCTCACGCCGCTCTGATCACCGCGCTCGCGACCGTCTTCCAGTCCGGGCACGGCGCGGTCGTCGCCATCGGCGTCGCCGCCTACCTGGTCGGCGCGTTCGCCATCGACCGACCGGTGTCTCGCGCCGCGCGCGCCGCCACACCCCGCCGCGGCCTGGCCGGCCCGGGCGCCGGTCGCAGGACGCTGATCGGTCTGGCGACGTTCCTGGCAGCCCTGATCGCCGTGTTGATCACGACCGCCCTCAGCCTGAAAGCGGCCGACGTGCCCTACCCCATCACGATCGCCGCCGCGCTGACCGCGGCGCTGTTCGCCATCGGCGGCCAACTGCTCGTCCGCTACGAGGCGGCGTTCCTGGTACGCCGCTCCGGGAGCCGTCGATGACCACGCCCAAGTTCGACGAGCTGATCCACGCACCCACGCGGTTATCGCTGGTCGCCTTCCTCGCCGCGACGGACTGGGCAGACTTCGCGGTCCTGCGCGACAGCGTCGAGCTGTCCGACTCAGCGCTGTCCAAACAGCTCACCACCCTGGCCGACGCCGGCTACATCGAGATCCGCAAAGCCTTCGTCGGCAAACGTCCCCGCACCTCAGCCCGCCTCACCCCCGCCGGCCGCACCGCCTTCGACGGCCATGTGCTGGCGCTCCAGCAGATCGTCGCCGGCGCGGGCCGGTCGGTGGTCGCGCTCAGCCGGTCGTCCGAGCAGGGGTAGGTACAGAGGCGGGCTGGATCTGTTGTCTGGCAAGCGTTCCGCGCCCCCGGCGCTGAATCAGCACCACGCCGCCGATGCCGACGAGCCCGCCGAGCAACTCCAGCGGCTGCGGGGTCTCGCCGAGCCAGACGAACGCGACCGCGAGCGTGACCGGCGGTACGAGGTACAGCGCGGCGGTCGACAGCGCCACCGGGTACCGCGCGACCGCGTAGCCCCAGGTCACGAAGCCCAGCGCGGACGGCGCCAGGCCGAGGTAGAGCGCGGAGGCCAGCGCCGGGGCGGTGGCGTGGGAGGTGGCGTGCCAGGCTGCCGGGAGCAGCGGCAGCAGGAACAGCGTGCCGCTCCACATCGCGTAGCAGGCGACTTCGAACCCTGAGTAGCGGCTCAGCAGCGGCTTGGACCCGAAGTGGTAGGTAGCCTGCACGATGGCGGCGGCGATGACCACGAGCGCGCTCGTGGAGACCCGCGCCGAGCCGCCGCCGACGGCGACGATCGCGGCGCCGCCCAAGGCGATCAAGCTGCCGGTCACGACGCGCGCCGTGACCCGCTCCCCCAGGAACGCGGCGGCAAGCAGAACGCTGAAGACCGGCGCGACGGAAATCAGCAGGCTGGCAGTCCCCGCCGCGACATGGACCTCGCCCCAGTTGAGCAGCAGCTGGTACACGCTCATGCCGGCAGCCCCACACATCGCGATGCGTGGCAGGTCCCGCCGACGCGGCCGCCGCACTCCCATAAACGGCGCGACCACAGCCAGCGCCACCGACGCCACCACCAACCGCTCCAGCGACAGCCCGGCAACGCCCAACCCCGGCACGCCGACCCTGATCGCCGGGAACGCCGAAGCCCAGAGCACGACGGTTGCGCCGAGGGCGAGACCGCGAGGAGAGACGAGCGCAGTGTTCACGCGTCCAGCCTCGCGCCTAGAATAGGGAAGATCCAGTTACTCTTTCTTCGCTGTTCCCAAAGGTGGGCTTCATGATAGACGTCCGTCGGCTACGGCTCCTGCGGGAGCTGTCGGTCCAGGGCACCGTGACCGCCGCCGCCGAAGCCCTGCACCTGACGGGTCCCGCCGTCTCGCAGCAACTGGCCGCGCTGGAGAAGGAAGCCGGCGTCCCACTCCTGGAGAAGCACGGCCGCACCCTGCGCCTGACGTACGCCGGTCAGCGTCTGGTCGAGCACGCCGACGTGATCCTCGGCAACCTCGCCGCCGCCGACGCCGAACTCCAGGCACTGCGCGCCGGGCAGCGCGGGACGGTGTTGATCACCGCGTTCCCCTCAGCGGCGCGAGTTCTGCTCCCGCCGCTGTGGCAGCTGCTGGCGCAGGACAGCGAGGCTGAGGTTGGCGACGTCGGCGCCATGCGACCAGAGCTGCGCATCACCGAAGCCGAGCCGGACGTCTCGGTGGAGATGCTGCGCCGCCGCGAAACCGACATCGCGGTCGCACACGCCTACAGCCTCCTGCCGCGTCCACTCCCACCGGGCTGCGAACAGCATCGGCTGATGGAAGAACCGGTGTACCTGGCGCTGCATCCGGACACCGCCGCGGCGCACGATCTGACGCCCCACCAACCTGCCGAGCTCGCCGATTTCCGTGACGAGGGCTGGCTTCTGCCCGATCCCCGCACCTACTGCCACGAACTCACCCGCCGCGCCTGCGGGGCGGCCGGCTTCGTCCCGTCGCCGATCGCCGCGGCCACCGACTTCTCGGTGCTCACCGCGCTGGTCGCGGCGCGCGCCGGCGTCGCGCTCGTGCCCCGCATGGCGCTGCCCGCCGACACCCGCGGCGTCAGCCTGCATCCGCTGACCGCGCCGGTCACGCGGAGCGTGTACGCGCTGGCGCGCAGCGGGGAGGCGGGGCAGCCTCGGCTGAGCCGGGTGCTGGAGGGGTTGCAGACGGTGGCACTGAATCAGTACAGCGTCACGGCGTTCGTCTGAGACCTGTCACGGTGTCCGTCTGAGATCTGTTTGCCAGCAAGCGATCCCGCGCTTGTTGTCAGCTCTTACAAACGCGCCGGTACCGAATCGGCCCGCGCCCCTCCGTCTCGGGAAAGGGCGCGGGCCGATGTGAATCAGCGAACTGTCTTAGCCGATCAAGGCAGCTGCCACTTCTGGTTCGCACTGGCGGTGCAGTCCCAGATCTGCAGCTGGGTCCCGGAGCCGCCCGACGCGGTGTCGTCCAGACACCGGCCGGAGTGCGGGTTGACCAGCTCGCCGTTGCTCTGCGCCTGCCAGACCTGCGCGACGGTCCCGTTGCAGGTGTAGAGCTGGACGAGGCTGCCGTTCGCGGTACCGGCGGCGTTCACGTCCAGGCACTTGCCCAGCGCCTGCAGGCTGCCGTTGGACTCGACCGTCCACTGCTGCGCGGTGGTGCCGTTGCAGGTGTAGACCTGCACCGGAGTGCCGTCGGCGCTGTTGGCGCTGCGCACGTCCACGCACATGCCCTGGTAGCCGGTGATCGGACCGGTGCTGCCGCCGCCGCCACCGGTGGACGTGCCCGCCGGGGACTTCCACACTTGGTTCGCCGCGCCGGAGCAGTCGTAGATCTCGGTCTTCGTCCCGGACAGGCCCGAGCCGGTGTCGTCGAGGCACCGGCCGGACGCCGGGTTGCGCAACGTGCCGTTGGTCTGCGGCTGCCACTGCTGCGCGCCGCTTCCGTTACAGGTGTACAGATCCACGGCGGTGCCGTTCGCGGTACCGCCGGCGGCGATGTCCAGGCACTTGCCGAGCGAGTGCACCGTGCCGTCGGCTTCCTCGGTCCACTGCTGGGAGTTGGTCCCGTTGCAGGTGTAGACCTGCACGGCGGTGCCGTCGGCGTTGTTCGCCGCGGCCACGTCCAAGCACAAGCCCTGATAACCGACCAGAGGCGTCGTCGGAACGCCGCCGGAGGAGGCCGCGACCGTCCACACGAAGGACGTGGTGGCCGTGGCTCCGTTGCCGTCCTTGGCGGTGACATCGACGGTGCTGGTACCGGCGGTGATCGGCGTGCCGGTGATCTTCCCGGAGGACGAGATCGCCAGCCCGGCCGGCAGCCCGGCGGCGGTGAACGCCGCGGTCTGACCGGCCGTGGTGTCACCGGCCGTGACCTGCACCGAGACCGCGGCGCCGGCCACGCCCTCCTGCGGACCCGGGTTGGTGACGCTGACCGGCTGGCCGAGCTGGTTCGCCGCGACGGCGAGCGTGCCGGACAGTGTCAGGGCACTGGCAGAGTCGGCGTCTCCGACGGCGACGCCGTAGTTGCCGGTGCTGGTGGCCCAGTTGTTCGTGCTCGTGCTCCAGTAGTGCAGGTTCTGCTCGGTCAGCGGGAAGGAGACGGTCTGGCTCTGACCCGGCTGCAGGTTCACGCGCGCGAAGCCCTCCAGCTGGCGCGGCGGCTGGCCGGAGGCGGCCGGGTCGCTCACGTACAGCTGCGCGACGTCGGCTCCGGCCCGGGACCCGGTGTTGGTCACCGTCGCGGTCACGGTCGCCGCGCCGCCCTGTGGCAGGGAGCTGATCTGCAGATTCGAGTAGGAGAAGCTGGTGTAGGACAGGCCGTATCCGAACGGGAACAGCGGTGTCAGGCCTTTGCTGTCGTACCAGCGGTAGCCGACGTCCACGCCCTCGGAGTACTGCACCTGGCCGTTGGTCCCCGGCCACTGCGCGCTCGTGCTCGCCGGGACTTGGGACAGCGAGGTCGGGAACGTCACCGGCAGGTGGCCGGAGGGGTTGGTGGTGCCGTACAGGATCCTCGCGATCGCCGTGCCGTCGCTCTGGCCCGGGTACCAGGCCTCGAGCACGCCCTTGACCGAGGACAGCCACGGCATGGTGACCGCCGAGCCGGTGTTCAGGACCACGACGGTGTTGGGGTTCGCGTTCGCCACCGCGGAGATCAGCGAGTTGTTCGCACTGGACAGGTCGATGCCCGACAGGTCGCTGCCCTCGGACTCGTTGGTACTGACGAAGACCACTGCGACACTCGACCTCCCCGCGAGCGCCGCCGCCGAGCTGGTCGAGGATCCGGAGTCGTAGGACACGGTGGTCCCGGCCGGGGCGGCGCTGGTGATGCCCTGCAACGGCGTGACCGTGCCGCTGGAGTTCACCGACGCGCTGCCGCCGCCGGCGCTCTGCACGTTGGTCGAGGCGTCCGCGCCGATGACGGCGATGGAGGTGTCGCCCGAGCCGAACGGCAGCACGTTGCCGGAGTTCTTCAGCAGCACGGTGCCCTGCTCGGCGAGGTGTTCGCCGGCGGTCTGGTTCGCCGAGCTGGTCGCGGTCGCGCCGGGCGAGCCTGTCGGCGGCTTGTCGAACATCCCGAAGGCGAACTCCTCGGTCAGGATGCGCGACACCGCGGTGTTGATCGTGGCCTGCGACACCTGGCCGGAGTTCACGGCGGATATCAGGGCGCTGCCGTAGTAGGTGTTGTCACCCGGCATGTCCTGGTCGAGCCCGGCGTTCACCGAGGCGGCGCCGGCGTGCGTGGCGCCCCAGTCGGAGGTCACGAAGCCGCCGAAGCCGAACTGGTTGCGCAACACGGTGTTCAGGACCGTCGGGTTCTGGCAGGCGTAGGTGCCGTTGATGGTGCTGTAGGAGCACATCACCGACGACGCGGCGCCCTTCTGCACCGAGGTCTGGAAGGCCGGGTCGTAGATCTCCTCCAGCGTCTGGTTGCTGGCGATCACGTTGTCCGACGGGGAGTTGCGGTTCGTCTCCTGGTTGTACGCGACCAGGTGCTTGACCTGCGCCATCGTGCCGGTGGACTGCACGCCGCGGATGTCGGCGGCGCCCATCTGACCATTGAGATAGGGATCCTCGCCGACCGATTCGAAGGCGCGCCCCCAGCGCGGGTCGCGCACGATGTTGATGGTCGGACCGAGGTCGACGGTGGTGCCCTTGGCCGCCTCCTCAGCGCCGATCAGCTGACCGAAGCTCTGCTCGGCGGAGGTGTCGAAGGTGGCTGCGACGTCCACCGGCGCGGGCAGCTGGGTGACGTTGGTCATGCCGTCGGCGACACCGGCGGGACCGTCCTCCAGGTTCATCGCCGGGATGCACAGCGAGCCGATCGCCGGGGTGAACCCGACGTAACTCGAGCCGCTGGATCCAGTCATCAGCTGGACCTTCTGGTTCAGCGTCATGGCCGCCAGCAATTGGCTCACCCGTTGCGGAATCGGCGCGGTCGATCCCACCCACGGACACGCCGCCGACGCCGCGGACGCGGCCGGTGCGGCCTGCGCCCCGGGCACGGCCGCGTAGGTCGCGACCGCGGACGCGGACAGCGCGGCCAGCGATATCAGGACTCGGACCCGGCCGAGCCGGGGTCTTGCCGTTCTGGACATGGTGCCTCCCAGGGCATGCGGAAACAGGGGCAGCTGTGCAGGAGGTGACGTCGGCGCGCCGAGGGAGGCGCAGCCGCGAGACGGCCGGTCTGGTCGCCAGCGGCACGTTTGTTATCGGCATCAACAAACAGTGCGGTAACCCGGATGAAACACCTGTGACGAGGTGCTGTCAATGCCTGGCTCATATGCGTGGGAGGGCCGGATCGGCGGTCTCACCAGGCGTTATCCGGCGGAAAAACCGGCGGAGGAGGGGGCTGCTTCGTGAGGCAGGGTACTGCTTCTCGCTGGGGCGGTTCTGATCGCCGGAGGGTGCTGCTGCTCGCTGGAGGAGTGCAGCTGGTCGCTGGAAGGGTCTCTCGCCGCGAGCGGAGGCGCCGTGCGTGCGGCGTCGCCGGCTAGTAGTCGCCGTTCGCCGGCAGCGGCTGCTCGGACCAGATCACCTTGCCGCGCGCGGTGTACCGGGTCCCCCACCGCTGTGAGAGCTGCGCGACCAGGAACAGGCCGCGTCCGCCCTCGTCGAAGGTCTGCGCGCGGCGCAACCGCGGGGAAACGCTGCTGCCGTCCGCGACCTCGCAGATCAGGGCCCTGTCACGCAGCAGGCGCAGCTCGACCGGGCCGGTGGCGTACCGGATCGCGTTCGTCACCAGTTCGCTGACGATGAGCTCGGTGGTGAAGACCAGCTCGGTCAGGCGCCAGGCGCGCAGCTGGCGGGAGACCTCGGCGCGCAGGAACGCCACCGACTCCGGCGTCATCGGCACGTCCCAGGTGGCGACCCGATCCGGCGTCGTGCGCCGGGCGCGCGCGGCGAGCAGGGCGACGTCGTCGGCGGGGCGCTCCGGCAGCAGACCGCCGATCGCCGAGGCGCACAGCTCCTCCGGATCGCGTCCGGGTCCGGCGAGCGCCGCGCTCAGCCGCTCCAGCCCGTCGCCGATGTCCTGCTCGCGGCTCTCGACCAGGCCGTCGGTGTAGAGGACCAGGATGCTGCCCTCGTCGATCGGCAGCTCGACCGCTTCGTACGCCGATCCTCCGAGGCCCAGCGGCGGGCCGGTCGGCAGGTCCAGGTACTCCACCGAGCCGTCGCGGGCCACCACGGCCGGCGAGGGGTGCCCGGCTGCCGCGACCGAGCACAGCCCGGTCACCGGGTCGTAGACCACGTACAGGCAGGTCGCGCCGATGATGCCGACACCGCGCTGGTCCTCGGCCTCGTCGGCGTCCATCGACTCCACGAGCGCGTCAAGCTGGCTGAGCAGATCCTCGGCCGGCAGGTCCAGCGCGCAGAAGTTGCGCACGGCGGTCCGCAGCCGTCCCATCGTCGCCGCGGCGTGGATGCCGTGCCCGACGACGTCGCCGACGACGAGCGCCACCCGCCCACCGGATAACGGGATGACGTCGTACCAGTCGCCGCCGACACCCTCCTGCGCGGGCTGATACCGATGCGCGACTTCCACCGCGCACTGCATCGGGAAGGCGCGTGGCAGAAGGCTGCGTTGCAACGCCAGCGCCATCGCACGCTCCCGGGCGAAGCGGCGCGCGTTGTCCAGGCACACGGCCGCGCGCGAGGCGAGGTCACCGGCCAGCTGGAGGTCGTCCTCGTCGAAAGGATCGGCATTCCCTAGGCGGTAGAAGGACGCCACGCCGAGCACGATGCCCTGCACCATGATCGGCGCGGCGATCACCGAGCTGTCGGGATCCTCGGCGACCCAGCGCTTCCCGGCGGTGGCGGCGGTGAGCTGCGCGTCCAGCACCGGATGCCGCTGAACCATGCTGCGCGCCTGCGCGGTGGCGGCGTTGTAGGCGACATGCGCGCCCGCCGGACGATGCACCTTGCCGCGCCGGACGGTGCGCACCGCAACCCGCCGCAACTTCACTTCGCTGCCGGGCGGAAGGCACTCCTCGCCGTCCAGAACCCAGCTCGCCAGGTCCACCGCGACATGCTGCGCGAAGTCCGGGAGCGCGATCTCGGCCAGCTCACCACCGGTGAGCTCCATGTCGAGCGTGGTGCCGATCCGGCCGCTGGCATCCAGGAGGAGCGCCAGGCGCTGGCGCGCGGCGACCGCGATGCGCCCGACGGTCGGCTCCCCGACCATGACCAGCTCGGGATTCGGCGCGCCAGGGTAGGGGTGGGGGGTGGTGGCGCCGGCGGGGCGGGGGATTTGGTGGCCGGAGGCTGGGGGTGGGGTTGATGTAGGGGGCGTTGGTTGAGGGTCGCGGCCGGGCTCGGCTTCTGGTTCTGGGGCGGTCGGGTGCGGGAGGCTGTTATTGATCTGTGTCGCAACGCATTCCCCGACTGATCTGGCTTCCCTCCCCGCCTGCACACCGGACATCGCCATCTCCACCGGTTCAATCCGCAGTGCGATCATCTGCGCCTGATGGTGCTCCGAGCCACCCGAACCGCTTGCGCCGCCCATCCCATCCGGCGTCCTCGCAGCCGGCAACCTCGCCGCAGCACCAGCGGTCTCGCAACCGCCGGCCGTCTCCAGTTCCTCGGCTGTCATCCCCAGCGCATCAGCGGCCGTCTCCAGCTCGCCGGTCGACACACCCACCGATACACCCACCGACACACCCATGGGCATATCCATCGGCATATCCGTCGACGCATCCGAAGACATTTCCTTTGCCGTATCCAGAGCACCCGTCGTCATCTCCGGGGCACTCGTCATCTCCGCTTCCACCGTGACCACCTCCGTGCCGGCCGCGGTGCGACCGGTGCGGGCCGTCAACTTGGCGTGGCGGCCGCCGGGCAACGCGATCGTCACCACGTCGCGTCTGGCCGCCGCGACCAGTTCGGCCGCCTTGCCCCGTACGAGCTGTCGGTCGCGGCGGTCGCCGTGGCCGGGGTCGGCGCCGTGCCGCTGCCGGGTGGCGAGCACCAGCTCACCCCGGGTCCGCCGCGCTTCGCCGACGTCGCCGCTCCTGGTGCTGCCCTCGCCGCAGCCGCCGCCGACCGTGATCCCACCGGCCCGCCGTGCCTGGGCCAACAACGCCCGTTCCTTCGCCGAGTACTGCTCCAGCAGCCGCAGCTCGATGTTCTCCGCGGCCTCCGCCGCCAGCGCCGCCATCAGCGGACTGGCATCCCGACGCCACGACGTGAGGTCCACGACGCCCCGAATCCGTCCACTGAAGGGATCGCGAATCGGCACCCCGGCACACACGAACGCCAAGAACCGATCGGCGAAGTGCTCCCCCGCGAGCACCACAGCCGGCCGCCCCTCGGCCAAAGCCGTCCCGATGCCATTGGTCCCGGCGTCAGCCTCGTGATAGCTGAAGCCCTCCGCCAGCTGCACGGCGTCCAAGTGCCGGTTCAACCCCGGCTCACCCGCCCGCCGCACCAGAATCCGAGCCGCCGCATCGCTCAACACCACGCACACCGGCGTATCGATCAACAGCGCGTGCAGCCGCTCCAACACCGGCGCCGAAGCCCGCAGCAGCGACTCCTCAGTACCGGTGTCCGGCTCATACGGCAGATCGACATCCTCGGGCCCCAACCCACCGGCCCGACACCGCCGCCACGACGCCAGAATCCCCGACCGCACCGGTCCCCCGGCACCGCCGCTCCCAGCACCGGCTCTGCCAACCGCACCAGCGGCTACCGCCTCACCGGCACTACCAGCACCACCCGCACCGCCAGCGCCACCGAACGCGCCGCTCAGCGCACCACGCCACTGCCCGGCACCGGCCCTACCAGAACCGCCGGACCCAACACCAAAACCAGCACCGGCCCCGGCACCAAACCCACCGCCGCCAGAACCGACACCACCACCAGCGACTCCCTCGCCAACACCCTCACCAGCGAAGAACCGCTCCCGGGCCCGCGCAGGACCCCACTCCGACTCCCAGACACTCCCGATGACGCACCATCCCTGCACAGAAAGTAAGCGGCACCCACCAGAAGCTAACCCCGCACCACCCCCCGCACCCCCAACCCCCGCCCCAAAGGTCCGAACAATCACCCGTCAGGGTGAGCCCACCCGCCCCACCCACCGCCACACGAACCGCGGTGAAACAGCACCCCCAACTTTTGATATGGTTGACCCAACGCGAGCCGATCAAGGCGGCGAAAGCCGCACATCAGCTCACGAAACTCGTCCGAGTGGCGGAATGGCAGACGCGCTAGCTTGAGGTGCTAGTGCCCGTTAAGGGTGTGGGGGTTCAAGTCCCCCCTCGGACACTTACCATAACCCCACGACCATTGGGATCGAGATTCATCTCGGCCCTGATGGTCTTTGTACTTGGGGCGTAGGTTAGGCGCAAGCCGAGCTGGTCGTACACGCGGGCCTTGTCCTCTAGCGTGGCGTTCTGGATGACCTCTCGAATGTCTCCCAGCGCCTGAATCATGAGCGTGATGGCTTCTTCGCTGAGCCGCCCCTGGGGGTTGGCGCGGGCGCGTCCGGTGGCGGAGCTTGCCACGGCGGCGGCGCGTTTCGCGTTGATCTCCGCGATCCATCCGCTGACGGTGACCGGGTCGGCTCCGGCTTCCAGTGCCGCGCGGTAGGTCTCGAGCTTGGCGTCGCATTCGGCGACCTTTGCGGCGGCATCGGCGTCCGGTTCGGGGGCCGTCGCAGGCTCGGCGAGCGCGGCGGCATTGTCGGCCATGGTGCGGATCGTGTCGCCGATTCGGTGCGGGGCGAACAGCTTGATCAGCCACTTGTCGAGGATCGGCAGGACGTCCTCTTCTTTGACGTAGACGTTGTCCGGGTGCTGTACGTGGTTGGCCAGCGCGTAGTCCTTGGCGTACCGGCAGCGGTAGTTCGGTTTGCCGTGGTTCTGCTGTCCCTGCATCTTGCGCCCGCATAGCCCGCACCACAGGCGGCTCTTGAAGACGTAGAAGTGCTGCGTCCGTGTCCGCTCACGGTTGGTGCGGTCGTGACCGTGGGCGGCGCGGACCTTCTTGGTGGCCTCAAAGTCCGTCACGGACACCAGCGGCTCGTGGACCACCTTGTCCGACCAGACCCAGCTGCCCTCCTTGTTCCAGCGCAGCTTGGTCTCGTAGCCCTCGGCGACGTTCTCGACGTCGAGCAAGACTTCGTCTTTGCGCTGCTTGTTCCACACCTGTCGTCCGGTGTAGCGGGGGTTCTCCAGGATCGCCTTGACCGCGCCTTTGCTCCAGCCTTCGCCCGTGCGGTGGCTGTTGCGGCCGGGGTCGGCTTGTGACGGGGAGAGGATGCCGTCGCGGGTGAGTGCTTCGGCAATGGCGTAGAACCCGCGTCCGCGCAGGTACTCGGCAAAGATCCGCTTTACGACCGGGGCATAGTCTGGGTGGGCTTCGAGCTGGTGCAGGCGCTTGCCGTCCGCGGCCTTGGCGGGGTTCGGATGCGGGCCCAGGTCGGCCAGCCGATAACCGTAGGGCGGGCGGCCCCCGAGGTATCTGCCCTCGATCTTGGCCTGGGCGGCCATGGCCGTGCGTACACGGATCTTGATGCGGGTGCGCTCGCCCTTGGACATGCCGCCGAACACGCCCATGATCAGCTCGTGGGCTTCGGAGTCGGGGTCGATGGCGCCGCCGACCTCCGGGACCCAGAGGCCCACGCCGTAGTGGCTGATCACGGGCATGGTCAGGAGGAACTGTCCGCCGTAGAAGGCGCGCTGCGGTTCACCGATCACGATCGCGTCGAAGCCTCGATTGGGTTTGGTGAGGTCGGCGAGAAGGTCGTTGGCACGGGGCCGCCGCTTCCATGGGAGCGAGCGGGACATGCCGATGTCGAAGTACTCGGCGACGATCTCGCCACCGGCGGGTTCTATCAGGGTCAGGGCGCGGGAGCGCTGCCAGTTACGGGAGGCTTCGGGGTCCTGGTTGTCCTCGGTGGACACCCGGCCGTAGAAGGCGAAGCGCAGCCCGTTGCGCGCCAGGCGCGGGGCTCCGACGTCTATCAAGCTCACAGGAGTGTGCCTTTCTAAAGGTGTGTGAAGCGCGTGTCAGCGGCGCCGGTCGGAGATGGGAAACCGGCGGGCGCGGCGTGTGGGGCTCGGCGGGGTGGACATCCGTGCGGCGATCGCGATGACGAGGTCGTCGGCGGTGACCGGGTGCAGCGCTTCGCGGGGTGTGCAGGCCGGGATGCCGATCGCCTTCAGGGCGGCGGGAATGTTGGCCGGGCCGATGGCGTGGTGCGGGTCCTCGACGATGACCACCTCGGCGCGTACTGTCTTGTCGGCCAGCCTCTGGGTGAGCTTGCGGGCCGCTGGACGCGCCGGCCACGGAGTGCTTCGCGTGACGGCGAAGTCGGTGTAGACGCCGACGACCTGCAGTTTCAGTCGCTGCGCCAGCTCGGCGATGCGGGCGGCCTGCCGCAGTACGGCGGCGTCTTGGTCGCCGGGGGTGCCGCTGCCGACTCGGTGATAGAAGACGGCGCGTATCCGCGCGCCGTCGGAGTCGCTTCGACTCATGTGGAAACCTCTTCAAGACGTGGGTGTGTATGGGCCCGGTGGCCTCGATCTCGATCGAGGCCACCGGGCCCGTTTTGTCGTTTCTGCGGTTAATGCGGGATGAATCCCGCGAATCGGGCTGGACCAGTGGTAGCCGTGTTCCCCCCTTACTTCAAGTCCTTGATTTAAGGAGCCCTCTTCGCGGGCGGCCAAACTTATACACGGGCTCGCCGACGCTCGATCGGCGGCGGAGCCTGACTGCTACTCGGCCTGCTCGGCGGCGTGGAGTAGGAGCTCAAGCAGTGCCCTGGCCGCGGCCGGGGTGAGCTGAGGCTCCTCGGGGGTGAAAAGCACCTCGGCCACGGTGATCTCGGCTTGGTTTCCTCGTTTGCGCCGGGGCGTGGGGCCCGGGCCGCTCACGGAGTATTTCCGCTGTGCCGGTCGCAGCCGCAAGCCCGGCAGGCCAGCTCGCGGAACGCCGTCTCGGCGTGCTGCGGGACGACTCCGTTCCCGGCCAGTCGCAGCGCGGCGATCCTGGAGACGTCCGGGACTGCGGCGAGGTAGTCGTCGGCCGGCAGCCCCATCACCCAGGCGGTGAACTCCGGCCGCAGACGCGGGCGGCCATTGCGTCCCGGCTCGGTCGGATCGGGGGCCGGGCGGCCGACGATGTGCTCCCAGCGCCGGACCGCGTCGGCGTAGACACCCCACGGATAGGACGAGTGCCCGGTCAGGCCGCTTCGGGCAGGTCCTCGACGGGCACGGCCGGATGCCGGGCCAGCCTCGCGATCGCCGAGGTGAGCATCAGATCGCCCTTGGACCCGTGCTGGTTCGGCGAGCCCTTCGTGCCGTCCGAGGCCCTGGGCGTCGGGAACAGCACCACCTCCGAGCGCGGGCTCGTGAGCACCGATACCGCGTCGTCCAGCCCGACCGAGTGACCCCCCGCCCGGCGCGCAACAGGATTGGACGCTCCCCGCCCGTCGCCGTCGCGGGCCTGGGGTGTGGGCAGCAGCTTCAAGGAGCCGCTGCGCGGGCTCGCCGGGTTGCCAGGCGAGGATGAACATGCGGGCTCGTCGGTGCGGGGCGCCAACTTCGGCTGCTCGTAGGCTGAGCCATTCCGTGTGGTACCCGCTGCCGGCCAGGTCGGCTTGGACCCGGTCGAGCCCGCGCCCTCGGAGCTGAGCAACGTTTTCCAGCAGCACGAGATCGGGTCGTAGATCGCGAACGGCGGCTGCGACGGTGAACCAAAGTCCACTCCTGTTTCCCTTCTTCAGTCCCTCGCCGCGTCCGGCGATCGAGATGTCCTGACACGGCCACCCGGCCGTGAGGATGTCGACGCCCGGAACGGCGTCACGATCGGCGAAGTCGAGCCCCGTGATGTCGCCGAGGTTCGGCACCCGCCGGTGGTGGTGCTTGAGCACCCGGACCGCGTCCGGGTCGTTGTCGGCGAACCAGACAGGCCGCGCGCTGAACACCGCCTTCGCGGCCAGATCAAGTCCGCCGTACCCGGTGCAGAGGCTGCCGAGCCGGGGCGCGCTGCCCGCGCGTGCCAGGCTCAAGCGGCCACCTCCGAGGAGCCCGGCGGGGTCTCCGGTCGTCCGGAGCGGCAGGCCCACGGTGAGCAGCCGTCGGGGTCGCCGTCCTCCCAGTTGTCGGCTTCGTCGGCGCCGACGAGGCGCAGGTGTCGGCGCTTGGGCGGGGCGTCGATCGACGCGGAGTCCAGCGGCTGCAGCGAGGGGTGTAGGAACGCCTGGCCGAGCAGCGGCCGGCCATTGGCGTTGGCGCGGGCGGAGCCTTCGCGGATGGCGTGGTCGAACTCGACGGCCTGGTTCCACTGCTCGGGGTGGTTGTCCCTCAGATTTCTCCAGCCAGCGTTTGAGGTGTAAGGGCACCCAACACACGCACTCTTGGACACGGCCGCGAACCCGTGGGAGTCGAGGTACGCCTGCGTGTCGGCGCGGGTGAGACCCAGCTCGAGCAGGGGGAAGGTGTTGACGGCGTACTTCACGCCGGAGTCCTTGGCCCTGTGGAACTCATCGGAGCTGATTCCGACCCACATGTTCAGGTGCTGGCTGCGCTTGACGCGGCCGATGCGCCCGTCGTCGAAGACCTCGGCCCCGAGGCGTCGGCGGGCCTCCGCAAGCAAGATCTTGATCTTGTAGGTGGAGGTGCATTGCCTGCGCAGCATGCCTTTGGAGCCGTCGCGGTTCTTGATGAACATCGGCATCGTGGAGAACCGTGAGTTCGGGTCGAGCGCGTCGCGGCGGATGTCGCCGGCTGACAGGCGGACGATCTCGATTCCGGCGGGCTTGGCGACCTCGTTCTCCAGCCGGTCCAGGGCGGCGTAGGTCTCGGGGCGTTCCCAGCCGGTGTCGGCGAAGGCGGCGTAATCGAGCTTGGGTAGCAGTCCCTGGGCGGACATCAGAAGGAGTGCCGAGCTTTGCACTCCGGCCCCCATGGAGAGGGCTTGGATCGTGGGGGGCTTGGTCGGGTGGGGGCTGTTCTGGTGGTGCTGTGTGGTCATAGGTCTCCTGAGGGGTGGCGGGTCGTGGCTAGCGCTGGGGCCGCGCGGACGGGCGGGCGGCGGCACGGCGGCGTGCGGGCCGGGAACGGCGCGCCGCGGCACCGACGGCGGCGGTTTCGGCGGTGTGGGGCTTGGCGGCGTCGTGGTCGGCGACGACGGCCGCCGACCAGTCGTGCAGGGCCTGGGTGCGGGTCTTGATGTCCTCCAGTTCGGCGCGCACCGCGCGGCTGGTGAGGTCGGCGCGGTCGGTGTCGCCGGCCTTGGGGGCCAGGCCGTGGACGGCGGCGAGGTCGCGGATGTAGGCGTCGGTGTCGAAGGCCATGGGAGTCCTGTTCAAGAGGGAATCGGGGTGGGCGCGGCGGCGCCTGGGCCGCCGGTTCAGAGCGGAAGTCGCAGATGGCGGCCGGTGAGGCGGAGGACTCCCGGTCAGCCGCCGACGAGGTCGAGGTCGCCCGGGTGAAGGGGTCGGCGCCGGACAGTTGGCGGCCGGCGGTCAGGCCGGCGGCGGCGATCGCGGCGAGCAGGAAGAAGATCCAGTCCATCGCGGAGTGGCCGTCGGCGACGTTGCTAAACAGCTCGCCGGAGTGGTCGAAGATGACGCCGGCCGGGATGTCGTAGTGGACCCACAGCTGGATGGCCACGGCCAGGAAGTCGCCGACGAATCCGACGGCGAAGGCCAGGGCGGCGGCGATCACCGGGAGCAGGGCGGTGCGCGGTGCCGGGGCCTTGGTCAGGCAGCGGGCGAGGACGAGGCCGACCAACAGGCAGGCGTATGCGAAGTGGTGCTGCGTGAGTCCGGAGACCAGGCCCCACACGGCGGTCAAACCGAGAGTGGCGGCCAGGGTTCGGACGATGGCGGGACGGGCGGCGGCGAGCGCGGTCAAGGACGACTCCAAGATGGTCGAAATGCAGGATGCGGAAGGCAGGGAGGAAGGCCCGGCCGGACCCCGAGGGGTGGGCCGGTGGTCCGGCCGGGGGGCGAGGTGGGTTAGACCGGCTGGCCGGTCAGGCGCGCGGCCAGCACCGTGGCGGCCTTGAGCGCCGAGCCGTTGTCGGCGTCCGGGTAGGCGTCGCTGATGACGGCGAGCTTGTCGCCGACGCGCACCAGGATCAGCTCGGGTTGCTGGTACTTCGCGGCGTCCGGGCCGGTGGCGGTGATGCGGACGTCCAGCGCCTGATCGCCCAGGTGCGAGATCTCCGTGGCGGAGACGGCTCCGCCGACGCTCGCGCCGTTGGCGTTGGGGGCGTTGAAGGTCTGGCAGCGCTCGGTGAGCGACTGGACTTCGGCGATCTGGCGGGCGGCGTCGCCGGGGTTGGTGGCAGCGAGCACGATCTGCGCGATGGGCACGCCGTGCGCGGCCAGGGTCTCCTGGGCGTAGGCGGCGCGGTAGTCCGCGGTGGCCTCGTCGGCGGTGATCTGTGGGACGACGAGGCAGTCGGCGCCGACCAGGGCAGGGGCCGGTAGCGCGTCGGGGTCGGTCCAGTTCTGGCCGCTGTCGGCGGCGTCGGTGACGGTGACGGCGGAGGCGAGGTCGGCGCCAGCCGGGAGCAGCGCCTTCAGGGCGGTGCCGGTGGCGGTCAGGTCCGGTGCCGTACTGGTTGCCGGACTCTTCACAGCCGTTGCGGCGGTGCCGGAGCGCGCGGCCGGGTGGCTGCTCCCGCAGGCGCTGACACCTGCGGTGATCGTGCCGGCGGCGGCGAGGTAGACGGCGGTCTTGACGAGGGTGGTGCGGCGGTTCAAGCAGTTCTCCTTGCGGGAGTTGCGGCAGCGGTGGGAGCGGGATCGGGCCGGAGTTCGGGCGGGTGCTACTTGCCGGTGAGGCGGTCGGCCAGGAGCCGGGCGGCCGAGACGGTGGCGGCCTCGTTGCGGGTCTGGTCGGCGTCGGAGACGGCGGCGATCGTGTCGCCGACGCGGACGAGGAGGACCTCGGGCTGGGAGTACTTCGCCGCGTCCGGTCCGGCGGCGGCGACCCGGATGCGGATTGCCTCGTCGCCGATTCCGGCGAACGAGTCCAGCGCGACGGTGCCGCCGACGGACAGGCCGGCAGAGTCCGGCGCGGCGAAGCTGGCGCAGCGATTGGCGAAGGCGCGGATCTCGGCGAGCTGCTTGGCCGCGTCGCCGGGGTTGGTCGCGGCGACCACGAGCTGCAGGGAGTTGCCGGCGTTGTCGAGTTCCTCGCTGGCGTAGGCAGCGCGGTAGTCGCCGGTGAGGACGTCGGCGTCGATCGCGGGGGCGGCGGTGCAGTCGGCGGTCGGCAGCGACGGGGCCGGAAGGTCGGTCTCGGCGGTGAACTGCGTACCGGTGTCGTAGACACCGGAGACGTTGATCCCGGCAGCCAGGTCCGCCTTCGTGGGGAGCACGGCGCGCAGCGCCGGACCGGTCGGTCCCGACGGTGTCGAGGCCGTGGACGGTGTCCCGGTCGCCGGGGCGGACGCGTGGCTGGGACGTCCTGCCGGGGCGGGGCGGTGGTCACTGCCGCAGGCGGACAGCGAGGCGGCCAGCAGGCCGGCGGTGGCGACGGCGGCGGCCGTCGTGCCGAGGGTGGTGCGGCGGATCAAGTGGTGCTCCTTGCGGGCGGTGCGGGGTGCATTGGGGCGGGGGTTCTGGGGTCGGATCAGGCGGTGCCTGCGCGCTCCTTCACGGGCTGGACAGGTCAAGGAGTTACGGCGGTGTCAGGTGTCGCGGACAACGGCGTCGGGGCCGCCGCGATCGACCAGACGGCGGGCGTGAGCCCGGCACAGCCGCAGTCCCTTCGTGCGCGGGGTGTTGCCGGTCGCGGTCGCCGGGATCGGGCACGGGCCGTGCCGTCGGGCCCCGGTCTGGGCGGTGTGGCAGGTGCGGCACCAGGGCCCGGCGGGGTCGTCGATGAGGTCGTGTTCGCAGCGCGGGCACAGCGCAGGTCGGCCCTGGCAGATCTCGGCTCCGGCGCTCACACGATCTCCGGAATCTCGCCCGAACCGCCGTCGCCGTCGGCCTGCTTCCAGGCGCGGCCAGGCTCGGTTTCAGGGCCGTCGAGAGCCGGTCCCGGCGCCTGGAACAGCAGGACATCCTCCGCCACGATCAGGTGCATCGGGACGCCGGCGGCGCGGGCCTGGCGGATGTTCGCGAGCTGGAAGAAGCTCGGCCGGGTGACCAGCTGCCGGTCGCGGACTCCGGCGATCAGGGCCAGGCACCGCTCGATCGGCTGCAGGCCCGCCGCCACCCCGGCGGCGATGACCTCCGAGGGCAGATCGACCAGTTCCCCGTGCTCCCGCCAGGGCCGGGCGGTCACCGCGACCACGCCGCCGGGGCGCAGCAGTTCCCGGCAGCCGGACAGGATCTGGGCGAAGCCGGCGACCAGTTCCTCGCGGCCGACGTGGGCGAGGTTCCCGCGGTCGGTGGAGTAGCGGTAGTCGAACTTCTGCACGCCCTTCTCGCCGGTCTCGGCGGTGGCCTTGATCTGGCCGTGGACCGCCGCGCCGTAGGGCGGGGAGGTGATGACCAGGGCGGCGGTTCCGAGCAGTTCCGGCGGCGCGACCTTCGCCAGCTTGCGGGCATCCGCGCGGATCACTTTCGCATCGGTGCCGACGGCTCCCTGGGCGCGGGCCAGGGCGATGTTGGCCTCGGCGTACTTGGCCCAGCGGGCCTCGTACTCCACGCCCAGGGCGCGCCGTCCGAGGTGCAGCGCCTCGACCAGGGTGGTGCCGATTCCGCACATCGGGTCGACGACCAGATCGTCAGGCTGGGTGTAGGTGGAGATGGCGTAGGCGGCGATGTCCGGGAGCATCTTGGCCGGGTGCGCGACCGAGTCCGGGGTGTAGCGGCCGGTGCGCTGGGCGCGGGAGTTGCGCTGCGCGGTGACCCAGATCGAGGTGGGTATCCCCGACAGGCTGCGGGCCGGGGTGCGGCCGGTCGGGGCGGTGGTGGTGCTGTCAGTCAAGGTCGTCGTCCTGTTCGGGCTTGCGGAAGATGAGCAGGTCTTGATGGGCGCGGGCGTGGACCGGAAGTCCCGCCGCGCGGGCGGAGTAGAAGGCGTCCAGATCGGCCTCGGCGAGGGTCGGCGTGATCCCCTCGTCGTCGATGAAGGCGTCGACCACGGCGATGTGCTGCAGGTAGTCCAGGCCCGCGTCGCGCGCCGCGGCGATGACGGCTCCGGTGTCGTCGGCGAAGTCCGCACCGGGGCGGGGCCGGGGCACCAGGACGGCGAAGATCCCGCCGACTTCCAGGTGGTCCCGGGCGTCCTTGGTCTTGTGTTCCAGGCGTGCGAGGTACGCCTGTGCGGGGGTGGATCCGTGCCAGCGTCGCTCCCCGCCGCAGTCGCCATCGGAGGGCACCGGGGTCACGACGTGCAGGGCGTAGCGCCTATAGAAGTCGGCGTTCGCCGCCGCAACCGGATCGTCGATCGGCACGAAGCCGGGGATGTGGCTGAAGCCGGTATTGCCGCCCAGACAGCCCGGGTAGGCGAGGTGGCTGACGAGGTAGTTCTGGTCGGGCGTAGTGAACTGGCGGATGATCTCGGCGAGCACCCAGTCGGGGGTCTGGGAGCCGGTGTCTTCGGTGGGCTGGCGGGTGTCGGGGTGAGGGGCGAACCAGACGTTCGGCGGGACTCCGCAGCCGCGGATCCGCTGCCGCCTGGCGGGACGATTGGTGCTTTCAGTACTCCGGCCGCTGGTGCCGGGATGCGCGTCGCCGAGGGTTCCCGGGGCGCTGTGCGGGTGCTGTGTCATGACGTTTTCGCGTCGTGCGGCACCGCGTCGTGCTGACCTACTTCATTAGTCCAAAAAAGACCCCGGATTTTCGGCCGCAAGTCAAAATGTGATCCAGTTCACACCGTGGGGAAATGCGCATTCCCCGGCGGCTGAGCTGAAAGGCGCGTGCGTAAAGCGGCAATGACGTGCGACGTCGGCATGGCCCGCGTCCGAGCCTGTCCAGCCGCGCGTCCTCGGCGTGCCGCCATCCTCGCGTGCGACGAGCCGCCGAGAGGCGAGCTTGTCGCGTGGCTCGGGGCGCGACGCGCTCGCCACCCGTGGCTCCGATGCGGCCAGTCCGCGCGCTTTCCCCGTGCGCTGGATGCTTAGCCGCAGTTCAGACAGCAAATGCGCACGAAATACGCACGGAATGCGCACGGCGCGAGCGCGGCTTGCGACGTCGCGCGCGGCCATGGCCCGACCCAGGATCCCGTCCGGGCGCGGGACCGCGAGCACGGGCGCCAGCCAGCCAATTTCAAGATCTTTTAGGCGTGGCGGCAGCGTGCTTGAGCGTGCGGCAAGGCGTGCGCAAAACCCTGGTCGGCCGGGTTTTACGCACGAAATACGCACGGGCTTCTAAAGGCTGGAAGTGCCGCTCGAAGGCAGCCCGTGCGTATTTCGTGCGTACTTTTTGCGCATCGCGAATCGTTCGATGTGGCCATCCCAACCGCACCGAATGAACGGAGCGCCGAAATGGCCGCCACTACTCTTCCGCTGAAATCCCTGAAGAAGACTTTCGACCTGCTTCGCATTGACCCGCAGCACCTGTACCTGGCCGTCCCGGCCACCGACGCCGCGCCCGAGTCAGTGATGGATCTGAACGAAATCACCGAGCTGCTGTGGGACGTCGAAACCGATGCGGCGATCGCCAACAACATCTGGGCCGAGATCGTGCGGCAGACCCGCACCAAGAACTCCGGATGGACGGTGGTCGCCTGCGGCCTGGCCGGGCCCGCGCTGATGTCCAAGGCCGGCATGCTCAAGGCGTGCTTCCCCGGCGCCGACACCGCCGAGGTGCAGGCCGAAATGGTCGAGGGATTCCTGATCGCACTGCGCACGATCGACCTGGACGACGCCGGCATCGAGAGCGTGGCCGGCGCGCTGGCGAACAAGGCGTTCAACATGGCGCGCATCCCCTACCGCGAGGCCGCCGGGGACATGGCCGACCTGTCGGCTGACGGGCTGGTCTCCGGCCCGCCGTGCTTCCCGGTCGGACACCCCGACATCGTGCTCGCCCGCGCCGTGCGGGCCGGAGTGATCACGGCCGAGGAGGCGGAGTACATCGGCCGCACCCGGCTGGAAGAGCGCAACCTGGCCGACGTCGGCGCAGAGCTAAAGGTGGCGACCACGACGCTGTTCGATCGCCGCGCCGCAGCCGAAGCCCGGCTGGTCGAGGCGCTCGCCTCTGGAGCGATCTGACGGACTGTCAAAAAGTTCTTCGGCCTCGGCCCGAAAATCCGGGCCTGTTTTTGGACTAATGATGTGCCGGGATCTTTCCGCCCGGCTCCGAGACCCAGGGCCTGCCGCACCTTCCGCGTGGTGCTGACCCCTCCACTGCCTGACACCGACCTCATCCGAGAAGGAGCGAGTGTCGTGCGCGCGGCGGCCTGACCGGACCCCTCGGCGATCGCAGTTCCGCTTCACCTCTCGCGGCAAAACCTCGGCCTTCCAGACCGCCCCGAGCCTCCTCGCTCGCGGCGCCGAGCCCGCCCCGGAATCCCCGGCGCGCAGCCGCACATCCCCTCCCCGCACAAGCACCAAAGGACCCACCCCATGCACCAGCAGATCGATTCCGCGCGCCCGGAAACGGGCGAGCCCGCGGACATAGCGGCCTCGTCGGCCCGGCCCCGTCGTCGGCACCTGCGCATCGCGGCAGCCGTCACCTCCGGAGCGCTTCTGGCCGCGCTCGGCGCGAGCCCGGCGATGGCCGCTGTCTCCGGCGACGGCGGGCAGTACCTGGCGGCGGCCGACATCCCGACCGTCATCAGCAATGTCACCAACTGGCTCATCGGCATCCTGGCTGTGCTGGCCACGCTGATGCTCACCATCGGCGGCGTCCGCTACGTCCTTGCCGCCGGCGATCCGGCCGAGGTGGAGAAGGCCAAGACCTGCTTCAAGTCGGCCGGGATGGGCTACTGCCTGGCGGTCCTCGCGCCGGTCGTGGTGACTGTCCTCAAGGGCCTGGTCGGCGGCTGAGATGACCACCGAGCCGAAGTCCGTTCCCCCGCGCGCCGGGGGCGTGGGCGGCCGGGCTTCGGCCCGGCCCGCCGCCCGCGCGTTCGCCGCGCTCCTCGCCGCGATCGCGGCACTGATGATCGCGATCCCGGCGGCCTCTGCCGCGACCGCGCAGAAGGCGGCGGCACCGGTCGCCGCCGCCCCGATCCGCGCCGATCCGGCACCACAGCCGAGCCCGTCTCCGTCGGGTCCCGGCATCGTGCTGGGGCCAGGCGCGCCCACCCCGACCGACACCGTCCCGGCTCCCGGCGCATCCGGCGGAACCAGCTCGAGCGGAGGCAACAGCGACCCGAGTTTCTGGGACATCCCCGGCCAGATCGAGAAGGCGATCAACGACTGGTTCGCCTCTCTGGTGACCGACGCCCTCAACCCGGTGCTGAACCTGCTGGGCTCCACCGTGCTGAGCACCCCGGACGTCACCACGATGCCGCGGGTGGGCCAGATCTGGACCACGATGGCGCTGCTGGCGAACGGGTTCTACGTCCTGTTCGTCCTGGCCGGCGGGGTCATCGTGATGACCCACGAGACGCTGCAGACCCGGTACGCGATGAAGGACATCGCCCCGCGCCTGTTCGCCGGATTCCTGGTCGGCAACGCCAGCCTCGCGGTCCTCGGCCTGATCATCCATCTCGCCGACTCCCTCGCGGCCGGGATCATGGGCCAGGGCCTGGATCCCAAGGCGGCCGGAACCGCCCTGGCCCACATGATCACCGGGTCGATCCTGAACTCAGGCGGGATCTTCCTGGCGATCCTCGGCCTGGTCGCCGCCGTCATGGCCGTGGTGCTGCTCGTGACCTACATGGTGCGGGTCGCGCTGATGGTGCTTCTCGCGGTGGCCGCGCCGGTCGCGCTGGCCTGCCACGCGCTGCCGCAGACCGACGGGATGGCCCGGCTGTGGTGGCGGGCGGTGATCGGCACCCTGGCGATCCAGCTGGGCCAGTCGCTCACGCTCGTCACCGCGCTGCGGATCTTCCTTGACCCCGGCGGGCAGACCGCGCTGGGGTTCCCGACCGGCGGCGGCCTGACCGACCTGCTCGTGTTCATCACCCTGTTCTTCATCCTGATCAAGATTCCGTTCTGGGTCGGCCGCAGCATCTTCGGCCGCTCCCAGCTGCTGGCGATGGCGAAAGGCATCGCGACCTACAAGCTCATGGGCGCGGCCGGTCTTCGAGGCCGGCGCCAGCGCTCCGGCGGACGGCCGTCCGCCGGTCGCGGTCCGGGCCCGACGGGTCCCGGCGGGCGAGGCGGAGGCGGCAGGGGTCCGGGCGGGCCGCTGGTGCCCGCAGGTCCGCGTCCCCGGCCGGGCGGCCGGGCGACGGTCACCGTCACCCGCGTCCAGCCGAACTCCCCACGCGTCATCGCCGGAGAGGTCGTCGGCACCCGCGCACTCCCGGCGGTGGCCGCCTCGCCCGGCCCGGTCGCAGCGCTGCCGATGGGCACGCAGGACCGCCTTGCCAAGCGGCAGGCCGAGACCGCGAGCAAGCCCAAGCCGCGCGTGGTGCAGCCGGGGCTGTTCCCTCCGGTGGCCAGGACACCTCGCCCGGGTCCGCCCTCGACCCTGACGGAGTTCGTCCCGCCCCCGCCGCCGCGATCCGCGCAGCGCCAGCCCGCGCTGTTCGACCGCAGCGGCCAGATCACCCCGGCCGCATCTCCGGCCGCGCCGACCCCGCCCCCGAGCAAGCCCTCGACGACATCGCCAGCCCGACGGCCCAGGCCCTCGTCCGGCCCGTCGACCGGGGCGACGGCCGCTGCTGCCGCAGCCGCCGCCGCAGCGAGCAGCTCGCGCCGCACCGCACCGACACGCAAGGCAGCCCCGGCCCGGACGCCGGCCGCAGCCTCCGCGAGCGGAGCGGCTGCCACGAGCAGCGCGCGGCCCAGACCAGCGGCCAAGACCCCCGCCGCCGCGACCCCAGCGCGCCCGGCTCCGGTCAAGGCCCCGACCACGATGGCCGCGCCGAAGAACGCCTCCGGCCGAGGCGCCGCCGCACGCAAACCCACGACACCAGGAGGTTCCCGTTGACCAACCACCGCCCTGCCTCCAGCGCGCACGGCGCCTACCGGGGCCGGCACCGCAAGCCGCGCCCTTCCCTGCAGAAGCTGATCTACGACCGGCTCATCGTCTCGGCTCCGACCCGGATCGATCCGGCACGGGAGATCACGCTGCGGGCGCGCCGGTCGGCCGCCCGGCAGCGGCGCGCGGCAGGTGGCCGCGATGCGTGAGGAAGAACAGGCACGCTACGCCACCCGTATCCCGGCCGACGTGGACCGCCCGGACGTGATCGTGGCCAGGCTCACCGCTCGCCAGGTGGTGGTCCTGGCCGCCACGGGGCTTCTGGTGTGGGCCGGATTCATGACCGCGCACGCCGCCCTGCCGAAGGTCCCCTCGGCCTACCTGATCGCTCCGGCTGCGCCGATCGCCGCGATCGCGATCGGGCTGGCCTTGGGCAAGCGCGACGGGCTGACGGCCGACCGCTTCGTCTTGGCTGCGCTGCGCCACGGCCGGGCGAAGAAGCACCTGGTGCCCAGCGGCGAGGAGCAGACTCCGGCGCTGCCGGAGTTCCTGCCCAAGGCGGTCCGCGCGAAGGCCGGACCGGCGCCCGCAGCGATGACGATGCCCGCACGCGGGATCGACGAGACCGGCGTGTTCGACCTCGGTGCCGAGGGCTTCTCGGCGCTGGCCGCCTGCGGCACGGTCAACTTCGCGCTGCGCACCGCCGGCGAGCAGGACGCCCTCGTGGCCGCGTTCGGCCGCTGGCTCAACGGCCTCACAGCGCCGGTCCAGCTGCTGGTGCGCACGCACCGCCTGGACCTGTCCGGCGCGGTGGACCAGCTGCGCGCCGCAGCTCCCAGCCTGCCGCACCCGGCGCTCGAGCAGGCTGCCGCCGAGCACGCCGACTACCTCGAGGCCCTGGCCGGCCGCCGCGATGTCCTGCACCGCCAGGTGCTGCTGGCCGCGCGCGAGCCGCGCACCGGACGCGGCCGGAAGACAAGCGCTGCCAGCCCCGACGCCTCGGCGCCGATGCGGCTGCACCGCCGCGTGGACGAGGCCGCCCGCGCCCTGTCCGGCGCGCAGATCCCGGTGCGCGCCTTCGAATCCGAGCGCCTGCGCCACCTGCTGACCGACGCCACCGGCGCGGGCCAGGAGGCCGAACCCCTGGAAGGAGAGACCGAGCGATGACGCTCACCAGCCGCGCTCGAATACGGCGCGAGAAGGAAGGCGCAAGCGCGCCGGTCCGTGCCCTGGACGCGATGCCAGCGCCGGAGTCGGTGCAGGTCGCCCCGCGCTATCTGCGCATCGGGGAGATGTACGCCGCCAGCTTCGCGGTCACCGGCTTCCCCTCCGAGGTCGGCCCCGGCTGGCTCGAGCCGCTGCTGACCTACCCGGGACGGCTGGACGTCTCGCTGCACATCGAGCCGATCGAGACCCAGGTCGCCGCCGAGCGGCTCCGTCGCCAGCGGGCGCGCTTTGAGTCCGGCCGACGATCGGACTTCGAGAAGGGACGCCTGGCCGACCCCTACGCCGAAGCCGCCGCCGAGGACGCCACCGAACTCGCGTATCGACTCGCCCGCGGCGAAGGTCGCCTGTTCCGTGTCGGTCTGTACCTCACCGTGTATGCCGGGTCCGAGAAGGCTCTCGCGGAGCAGACGTCCGCGGTCAAGTCGCTTGCCTCGGGGCTGCTGCTGCAGATGCAGCCGACCTCGTTCCGGGCGCTGGCTGGGTGGACCAGCTGCCTGCCGCTGGGCGTGGACGCGATCAAGCTGCGCCGCACCTTCGACACCGCCAGCCTCGCCTCCGCGTTCCCGTTCACCAGCCCCGACCTGTCGCCGATCGACCCGACTGACACCGCCGCCCCGGACGGCATCCTCTACGGCGTAAACGCCGCCTCGAGCGGGCTGGTCATCTACGACCGGTGGGCGCAGGACAACTACAACTCGATCGTGCTGGCCCGCTCCGGGGCCGGGAAGTCGTTCTTCTCCAAGCTGGAGATCCTGCGCAGCCTCTACGGCGGGGTCCAGGTCCTGATCGTCGACCCGGAGAACGAGTACGAGCGCCTGGCCGCACTCGTCGGCGGCGCGTACCTCGACCTCGGCGCAGACGGGGTGCGGTTGAACCCGTTCGACCTTCCGGAGAACGCCGAGAAGTCGGCGGGCAAGTCCAACGCCCTGGTCCGCCGCGCGCTGTTCCTGCACACCTTCATCACCGTCCTCGTCGGGGAGCCGCTCACCCCGGCCGAGCGCGCCGCGCTGGACCGGGCGGTCCTGGCCGCATACGCCGCCGTCGGCATCACCGCCGACCCGCGCACCTGGAAGCGGCAGGCGCCGATCCTGTCGGATCTGGCCGAGGCGCTGCACGCGAACTCAGACCCGGCAGCGGTCTCGCTCGCGGCGAAGCTGGAGCCGTTCACCACCGGCTCGTGGGCCGGGCTGTTCGACGGCCCGACGACCACGGCTCCGTCGGGGCATCTTCAGGTGTTCTGCCTGCGGCACCTGCCCGAGGAGCTGAAGTCGGTCGGGACGCTGCTGGTCCTGGACACGGTGTGGCGGCAGGTCACCTCGCGCGAGCGCCGCCGGCGCTTGGTCGTGGTCGACGAGGCGTGGCTGCTGATGCGCGAGCCGGAGGGCGCGAAGTTTCTGCTGCGCATGGCCAAGGCCGCGCGCAAGTGGTGGGCCGGTCTCGCCGTGATCACGCAGGACACCGCCGATGTGCTGTCCACGGATCTGGGCCGGGCGGTCGTCGCCAACGCCAGCACGCAGATCCTGCTCCGTCAGGCGCCGCAGGCGCTAGACGCGGTCGCCGACGCCTTCCACCTGTCCGCAGGCGAGCGGGATTTCCTGGCCGCCGCCCCGGTCGGAACCGGACTCCTGGCTGCCGGCGAGCAGCGGGTCGCCTTCGCCGCTGTCGCCTCCGAAACCGAGTACGCGGTCGCGACGACCAATCCGGCCGACCTCGTCGGTGAGGACGAGCCGGACGGCTACTTCGACCCCGACAGCGAAGACCCCGACGCCGAGGAATCAGACCTCGCATTCACCACTGCCGACCTCGACGACCCTGACGGGATGCTCCTTTGATCCTGCACCACACCGCCGCACCTACGCCGAGCCCGTCCGTCCCAAGCCCGCACGCCGCCTCCGGCCTGATCGCGCGGCTGATCACCCACCCTGGGGCCGAGTTCGCACACCTGGGCCGTACCGCCGGGCGCTTCGCGCTTTCCTATGGCCCGCTTTGGGGGCCGCTGACCCTGTCCGTCATCGCCACAGCCCTGTTCGCCCGTGCCCGGCACCGCCGCGCCGTCCACGAGAGGTTCACCGAGAACGCCCGGCTGATCACGGTGATGGCCCCGCCGAAGGTCGACGCCGACGGCGCGCACGCCTTGTGGTCGCACCTGCTCGGGCTGCTGCGCCCAGCGCGCCGGCGGCTGCTATCCGGGCAGCCGCACCTGGCCTTCGAATACGGCTGGACCCGCGCCGGTCTGCGGATCTCGATCTGGGTCCCGGGCGTGGTGCCGCCCGGGATGGTCGACCGCGCCATCGCCTCGGCCTGGCCGGGCGCGGCCACCGACACCCAGCCCGCAAGTAGCGCGGCGCTGCTTCCCGCCTCGGCTGCGGCGACCGGCGGCCGTCTTCGCCCGGCGCGCACCGAGCTGCTGCCGATCGAGACGAACCACGACTCCGACCCGCTGCGCCCGCTGCTGGGCGCGTGCGCGGGGCTGTCCGGCGATGAGCACACCGCCGTTCAGATCCTGGCCCGCCCGGTCACCGGGCGCCGGACCCGCCGCGCGCGACGTCAGCTGACCGCGATGCGCACTGGACGCTCGGCCAGCCCGCTGTCCAGGATCCTGGACTCCGTCACCCCTGGCGCGAACAGCACCGCCTCCCGCCTCCCGGCGCGGATCCCGGGCGTCCCGGCGGACCCGACCAAGACCGCCGAGCTGCGCGCCGCCTCAGCCAAGCTCGCTGGCGGGCTGTGGGACGTGCGCGTGCTGTACGCCGCCTCGTCCACCGCGAGCGGCGAGACCGCAAAGAGTCCGCGGCTGCGCGGGCGGGCCCACGCGATCGCGAGCGCGTTCTCCATGTTCGCCGGGCAGAACTGGTTCGCCCGCAAGAAGCTGTCAGGTTCCGTCAAGTGCCTCAACAGCAGACGGTTCGCAGGGCGAGGCAGCCTGCTGGGCGTCGCCGAGCTGGCGGCGATCGCGCACCTTCCGACCGACCCGGCTGCCCCCGGCGTCGAGCGCGCCGGAGCCCGCACCGCCGTCCCGCCGCCGGGCATCCTCACGCCCACCGGGCCGGACGCAGACGCCTCGGTGCCGCCGGTCAAACCGCTGGGCGTCTCCGAATCGGCCAACCCCAGGCCGGTCGGGCTCGCGGTGGCCGACTCCCGCCAGCACGTCCACATCCTCGGAGCCACCGGCTCCGGCAAGTCGACCCTGATGACCCACATGATCCTCGACGACGTGGCCGCCGGGCGCGGTGTCGTGGTCATTGACCCCAAGGGCGACCTCGTCAACGACATTCTGGCCCGCCTGCCCGAATCGGCGGTCGGCCGCACCGTCGTCTTCGATCCCGACGACGCCTCCGCGCCACCGAGTCTCAACGTTCTGCAGCTGGAGCGGCCCGACGAGGTCGACATGATCGTCGACAACCTGTGCGGGCTGTTCGGCCGGATCTTCTCCAGCTTCTGGGGCCCGCGCACCGACGACAACCTGCGCAGCGCATGCCTGACGCTTCTACACGCGCCGGAGGCGGCGACCGGCGGCGTCTCCCTCGCGGACATTCCCAGGCTGCTCGGCGAGGACGCCTACCGCCGGCGTATGACCGCCGGACTGAAAGACCCGGTGCTTCGCGGCTTCTGGTCCCAGTACGAGCAGCTGTCCGACGCCCAGCGGGCGAACCACGTCGGGCCGCTGATGAACAAGCTGCGTGCGTTCCTGCTCCGCTCGTTCGTCCGCGACTCGATCGCCGACGGCCCCAGCTCTTTCGACATGGAGAAGGTCCTGGACGGCGGGGTCCTGCTGGTGCGCCTGCCCAAGGGCGTCATCGGTGAGGAGACCGCCAAGCTGCTTGGCAGCTTCGTCGTGGCGAAGGTGTGGCAGGCCGCGTCCCGCCGGGCGAAGCTGCCGCAGCACCTGCGCCGCGATTGCAGCCTCTACCTGGACGAGTTCCAGAATTTCCTCAACCTCCCGTATCCGATGGAGGACATGCTCGCCGAGGCCCGCGGCTACCGGCTCTCGCTCACCCTGGCCCACCAGAACCTCGCCCAGCTCCCGAACGACCTGCGCGAAGGCATCTCCGCCAACGCTAGAACGAAGCTGTTCTTCAACTCGAGCCCCGAAGACTCCCGGCTGCTGGAGCGGCACACCACCCCGATCCTGCTTCAGCACGACCTGTCCCATCTCGGCGCGTTCCAGGCCGCGGCACGGCTGGTCACCGGCTCCCAGCAGCGGCCCGCCTTCACGCTGCGGACCCAGCCGCTGCCGGCCCCGATCGCCGGACGGGACAACCTGATCCGCGCCTCGGCCCGCAACGCCTTCGGCCACGCTCCCGGCAGCACCCGCCGCCCCGGTATCGCCACCGGTCCCAAGAAGCGCGGCGGCAGGCCCGCCGGAGCCGCGCGCTCCGGCCCGAAACCGGACCGTCAGGGCCCAGACACCAGCGCCGCAGCCGAAGACCCCGACGCGGGCCGTCCGCGCGCCGCATAACTCTCGCCCGGCTTCCGGGGCCGCCGTCCTCCCGGTCCCTGCATCGAATCGCACCTCTTATAGGAGATGTCCTTGACCCCTGCCGTCCCGAATCCCTCCCCGCCCGCGCACCCGGACTACCTGCCCGCTGCCGTCATTCGCGACCCGGCCCCGGCCGCCCGCCGCGCCGCCCTGGCCGAACTCGCCGCCCGGCTCACCGCGCGGGACCGGTGGCTGCTGCACGCCCTGCGCGAGCACCAGGTACTGACCGGGCCGCAGATCGCCAGGATCGCCTTCGACGGGCCGCGCATCGCCAACCGGCGCCTGGCGATCCTGGCCAACGAGCTGCGCGTCATCGAGCGGTTCCGTCCGCTGCGCGCGATCGGCTCCGCGCCGGAGCACTACGTCCTCGGAGCCCACGGCGCCCAGGTGCTCGCCGCCGAGGCCGGCGTCACCATCAAGCAGCTCGGCTACCACCGCTCCCGCAGCCTCGGGGTCGCCTACTCACCGCGGCTGGCCCACACCGTCGGCGTGAACGAGGTCTACTCCCACCTGGCCGCTGCCTCCCGCATCGGCCCGGACGCCGACGGCGAACTGGTCTCCTGGTGGTCGGAGCTGACCTGCTTCCACCTGTACGGAGACCTGGCCCGGCCCGACGCCTTCGGCCGCTGGAAGGCCCCGGCTCCGCGAGGGAAGCTGCGCACCGCGGAGTTCTTCCTCGAGTACGACACCGGCAGCGAGAACCTCGAGCGGGTCGTCGGCAAGCTCGACGGCTACGCCCGCCTCGCGGCGGTCACCGGTATCGACACCCCGGTGCTGTTCTGGCTGCAGTCCCCGAACCGCGAGCGCGCCCTGCACCGCATGCTCGCCCTGGACCCGCCGACCGTCCCGGTGGCCACCGCCACCCCCGCCGCCACCGAAGACACCACCCCGGCAGGCCCGGTGTGGGAACTGGCCGCCCGCACCGCCCGACGGCTGCACTTGATCGAACTCGCCGCCTACGCCAGCGCCGCCGGGCACGCGACCGCCGACCGCGACGCCGACGCCGCCCGCACCGGAAGGCTGTTCAACCCGCCGAACCCGCTGCCCCCGGACGCGACGGGCAAGGAGCACAGCCGTGGCTAAGCTCGCCGGCGCCGCCGGCGCGGCGCTGCTGCTGGTCCTCATCCTGATAGCCGGAGCCGCCGCCGGTGTCGCCTCGGCGTTCGGCCTCGGCTCGGACTCCCCGCCCTCGGCCACCGCCGGGGCCGACATCCCCGCGCAGTACCTGGTGCTGGACATGCAGGCCGCCGCGACCTGCCCGGGGCTGTCCTGGACGGTGCTGGCCGGCATCGGCAAGGCCGAGTCCGACTTCGGCCGCGCCAAAGACCAGGTGTCCAGCGCCGGCGCGGTCGGGCCGATGCAGTTCCTGCCCGCGACCTTCGACGAGTACGCCCAGCCCGTCCCGCCCGGCGGCGCCGACCCACCGACACCCTGGGACCCCATCGACGCCGTATACGCCGCAGCGAGAATGCTGTGCGCCAACGGCGCGCAGAACGGCACCGACATCCACGGCGCGATCTACGCCTACAACCACTCCGACGACTACGTGAAAGACGTCCTCGGCTACGCCGCCCAATACTCCACGACGATCGGGGACGCCGGAGCCCCCGTTGCCGCCTCGGACTCGGCGGTCGTGCAGAAAGTCCTCGCCTACGCGATGGCCCAACTCGGAGTCCCGTACGAATGGGGCGGCAACGGGCCCGCACATGGCCAGGGATTCGACTGCTCCGGACTCGTCCAACAAGCCTACGCCGCCGCCGGAATATCACTCCCGCGTGTCGCCACCGACCAATACCAAACCGGGAAAATACTCCCTCCCGGAACCCCGCTGGAACCCGGCGACCTGGTATTCTTCGGGAACCCGCAATTCGCGCACCACGTTGGAATATACGTGGGAAATGGTAAGATGATCAATGCGCCGAATACCGGATCTGCGGTGCGGATCGAGGATTACCAGTGGCCCGATTTCTTCGCCGCGACCCGGCCGACAGCCAGGTCCTGACCGCCCCGGTTGCGCAGTGCGCATCCGGGCGGGGCGACGGCCTCCGCGGGCCTCCCCAGCCTGTCGCCGGCCTGCGACCTCGCCTAGAGCGAGGCTACGGCAGTCGGGGCGGCAGGCGCCAGGGCCCTGCGGTATTCGCCGCCGGACGCCACGGCAGACGCCACCGATCGAGGACTGGTCAGAGCGCCGCACTGGGGGCTCCGGGAAGGCGGGACGAGACCGAGTGAATCAGACTCCTGACCGATTCCCCAGTCCAGTTGGTGATCCATTCAGTGATCCAATCAGTGATCCGTTCGGTGATCCTGCTGTGAATGGATCACCCAAATCCGCCTTCGATGCAGGTCAGATCCTATTAACGCACGTGCGAGACGACCAGACTGATCGGTAGAAGTAACTAATCCCGATCTCTGTACGGCGGCCCGGCGCCCTCTCATCCCCGCGTCCTCGCCTCACTCTCATCTCCTCGCCCAGCGGCCTGCTCACCCTCCTCGTCCCACTTGTAAACCCCTTCTCTAAAACCCCTCTTCAACCCCTTCAAGCCCCAACCTTTGCCGACGCCTGCCTTGCCCGCAAAGCCGGCGCGGCCAGGTCCGCGCCTCGCCAGCCGCGAGGCCGCCTCGTCACCGACCGTGAGCGCGCTCGAAACCGGCGCAAGCCATGAAAGTGGCTGATCCGGTCATCGACGGCCAATCCGCGCACGGGCGGCGGGGCGGCGCGCCGCGCGGCGGTTCACCCCACGCGCGGCGCGCGAACCGGGCAACCGTAGGCGCGCGCCCCGAACGGCATGCGAAAAATAGGCGCGCGGGGCGCGAACGGCGCCGTTCGTAGGCCGAAACTGCGCACCTCGATACTTTCAGAGGGAACATCGCTAAAGAGTCTTGGAAAGCGTCGAGAAAATGCAAAACAACGACACTTATCAAGCCGCATTTCCGCTGGTCATAGGGCCGGAAGTCGAGCTATATTAGTGATGTGCCCGGGGGGAAGCCCGAAGCGGGAATAGCGAACCGGCACAAAAGAAAGACGGAAACACCGACTCGGCTCTTAGCGAATGCCGGGATAGGGTTAGATCATCAGCCCGGGAAGCCGGAAAGAAAGTTCCCCGGAACATCGCCGGGAAACCCCAGAAAGACTCTGACCTGGCGTAAGCCTTGTCAAAATCAGGCAAGAAATAGCAACGCACATCACCCGAACAATGCAATGCCATGAATGAAAGGATTAGCGCGATGGCGGAAACCGTGATTCCGGCGTGCGACGAATGCGGCGCGGAACCCGGACAGAAGTGCGGGCCCATGTGTACCGCGCCGTTCGGGCCGGGCGGACCCTACGAATACATGTCGCCGGACGACGAACACCCCGCCGTCACCGCCGCCATCACCGCCCTACACGCTCACGGCGTCAGCGCCCGGGTCGTCAGCCCCGACGGTCGCGGCTACCTCCTGGAAATCGTGCCCGGCACCGACGGGTCACACATCTGGATCGGCGCGCCCGAGTTCCTCCCTGATCTGCGGTGGCCCGAGGAATCGGCGACCGGATGGGTCGCCAATCACAACACCGACGACGACTTCATCGACGCCCCGTACTACGCCTGGGACAACCCCGACCCCGCGCCGATGGCCGCCGCCGTCGCGGCCTACATCGCCGCCCTGTAGACCTCCCTCGCCGGGCGAATCCGCCCCGCCGCGCGCATCGCGCCACCCAAACCCCTGATTCACCGTTCGCCGCCTTCCCCGGTGGGGGCGGAGCCTGCCCGAAAACGAGCCAGAAAGAACCGCGCCACCATGAGCACCCCGACCCTCGCCCCGCCCGGCATAGCCGACACCGCCCCCGACTTCGAGGAGCACCCCGCCGCGCCAGCCTCGGAGGAGGACTCCGCTCCGCCGGCCTCCGAGGAGGACTCCGCCGCCTCCGCGCCGGAAGCGGACCCGGACTCTGACTCGGAGACGGACCCCGAATCGCTGACCGCCTCGGGCCACACCCGCCCCGGCTACCTGAGAATGCAGGTCGCCCGAGTCCTGGCCGATACCCCGGGCGCGGAGATGTCGGTCGGCGACGTGGCCAGGATCCTGGGCAACTCCGGCGGCGCGATCGGCAACGCCTTGAACAAGCTGGTCGAACTCGAGCAGGCCGTACAGGTCGGGAAGGCACCCCGCCGCTGGCAGGCGAACGCCGAAACCGAAAAGGCCGCCGGAACCGCCACCATCGCCCGGGGGACGGGACCTGCGACCCCAGCCCCCGGCGGCACGACCGCACCTCCGCTGCCGAAGGCGGCCAAGGCCGCCCCGAGCAGGCCCGAACCGATCACCCGACCCAACGGCCAGCAGTACCACCCGCGCGCCCTCGGCAAGCACACCGACGTGACTGCCTTGCGCGCGCTGCGCGAGGCCGGGGTACCCGCCCTGCTCTACGGACCCCCGGGCACCGGAAAGACCTCCGTGATCGAGGCCGCCTTCGACGACCTGATCACCATCGCCGGGGACGGAGACACCACGGTCGGCGACTTCATCGGCGAGTACACCCAGGCCGAGGACGGCACCTACCAGTTCGTCTACGGGCCCCTGGTGATCGCGATGCAGGAAGGCCGCCCCCTGCTGATCGACGACGCCACCCTCATATCACCCAAGGTCCTCGCAGCCGCCTACCCCGCGATGGACGGCCGCAAGCAGATCATTGTCAAGGCGCACAAAGGCGAGACGATCACCGCTGCCCCCGGCTTCTACGTAATCGCTGGACACAACCCCGGTGTAGCAGGAGCCGTACTCACCGAGGCCCTGTCCTCCCGGTTCGGCGTACAGATCCAGGTCGGCTCCGACTACGACCTCGCCCTGTTCCTCAAAGTCGAACCCAAGGCCGTGCAGATCGCGAAGAACCTGGCCGAACGGCAGACCAAGGGCCTGGCCGGATGGGCACCGCAACTGCGCGAACTCAAAGCCTTCCAAGAGGTCTACACCCTGCTCGGCGCGGACATCGCCTACGCCAACCTCCTGGGCGTCGCCCCGGAAGAAGACCGCGCCCTGGTCGCCGACGTGATCGCCAGAGTCCTCGGCCGCAAAGTCACCGCCCTGGCCCTCGGCAAGCAGCTCTAACCGCCCCGCCTCCCGATCCCCGAACGGAACCACGCGCCATGTCCAGCCTCGCCGCCCACCTGCACCGCACCCCGACCACACCCGACGACTCCGACCTGGAAATGGCCGCCTGGGACACCGACGGCGGCGCGATGAGCACAGGGCCGCAGCACCCGACCGCGCCGGACCCGACCGATACTGAACTGGCCTGGCTGGCGGTGTCCGCCCAGCTGTCGGAGCAGGCCGCCGAGATCGCAGGACGCGACGACCTGGTCGTCAGCGTGCAGCCCAGGACCCGCTCCGGAGCCAAGGGCCTGTTCGCCACCCGCGAGGCGGCGATCGAGCTGGAAAGCGGCCTGTTCACCGGGATCGACCCCGCCACCATCGACGCCTCCGACCCCGCCGACCGCGAACGGTACGCCGCCGCCTGGGGTGTGTTCTGCCATGAGGCCGGAGGCCACGCCGCGCACAGCGTCTGGGACGTGCCGCACGGCGCGGAGCAGGCCGCGACCCAGGTAGCGATCATGCTGGAGGAGTCGCGCTGCGAGGCGGCCCTGGTCGCCCGCCGCCCCGGTGACGCGAAATGGCTGCGCGCCTCGGCCTCCACCCTGATCCTGCCCAACATCGACCCCGCCCCGGGCGAGGCGACGTCTTGGGCGGCGGCGGGTGCCGCCGGGCTGATCCTGGCCCGCGCCGACGCCGGGATCCTCGAACCCGAAGACGTCGCCACCCTCGAGGCCCACGTCGCCGAGATCCTCGGCGAGGAGGTGCTGGAAGACCTGCGCGCCATCTGGACCGCCGCCCGCGAGTGCGACGACGAAGACGCCGAAACGATGATCGACCTCGGGCGGGAATGGTGCGACCTGGTCGGAGTCGACTCCGACGCACCCGCCCCCGGGCTCGGCGAGCCCGGACCGGACGGAATACCCGGACCGCTGGCCGAGGCGGTCGGCGCGGTGATGGCGGCAGTGTCCGCCCGCATCGCCGCCGACGGCGAACTCGAAGCCGAGATCATCGCCCTCGCCTCGGCCGCCGCCGCCGAACGCGCCAGCGAGGCAGCCGCCAGCGCCAGCGCCGAGCGCGTCTCCGGCCGGATCTTCGGGCCCGCCTCCGGACCCGGAGGGCGCAGGCGCACCAGGACCCCGGTCTCCGGCACCCGCGCCCCGTACCCCGCCGAGGTAGCCGCCGCCGCCCAACTCGCCCGAGCCTTGAAAACCGCCGCCTACCGCGAGCGCACCGAGACCGTCACGCATTCAGCGACCCCGCCGGGACGCCTCAGCATGCGCGGCGCACTGGCCCACGACGCGCAGAAGGCGGCCGGGGCGATACCGACGGCGACCCCCTGGGTCCACACCAGCCGCCGCCACCAGCCCTCCCCGCCGCTGCGAGTCGGAATCGCGGTCGACATCTCCGGCTCGATGTACGACGCCGCCGCCCCCGTCGCCTCCGCCGCCTGGATCACCGCCCGCGCCATCGCCGTGACCAACCCCGACTGCAAGACCGCCACCGTCGCCTTCGGCAACGCCGTCACCCCGATCACCCGCCCTGGCACCAACCCGACCGCCGTCACCGAGTTCCGCGCCGAAGACATGGCCGAGAAGGTCTGCACCGCGATCGACGCCCTAGACGGCGGACTGGGCCTCACCCGCCCCGGAGCCGCCCGCCTGCTGGTCATCGTCTCCGACGGCCACTTCGTCTGGGAGGAACGCGCCGGAGCCCAGGCCCGCGTCGACCGCCTAATCGCCTCCGGCTGCGCGGTGCTCTGGATCGCCCTGGCCGACGGCTACGCCCCCGCGCCGCTGAACGGATGCCACGTGCTGAGCCTGGCCGACCCCGCCTCGGCCGGAGCCGAGATCGGCAAAGCCGCCGCCAAGGCCCTGTCCGCCACCCGCTGAACCCGCCACGGGGCGGGCTCCCGCCCGCCCCGACCTCGAACGGAGAACCCGATGACCGCCACTGACACCGCCACCGAGGCGACGACCGACCGCACCGAAGCCTTGACGAGCAGCCTGCTCGCCGCCGGCTGGAGCTACACCTGCGAGGTCCGCACCGAGCCGCAATGGCGAAGCCAGATCCACGAGCTGGCCAGCCCCGACGGACGCCTGCACCTCCACGCCTCCCGCTACCCCGACGGCGACATGATCGCCAGCCTGTCCGCCGACTCGGCGTCCACCACCGGGCCCGGACGACGACCCGGCTGGATGGCCGAACTGCACGAGGTCCCCCTGCCGGTCGCCCTGCGTCGAGGACACGCTGCCCGCGCACGGCTGGACACGACGCGAGGACATCACCGAGCAAGACCGCGTACTGGAGCGCGCCTGGGACAGCCCGGACCGCGCCCGCACCGTGTCCCACCCCTGCCCGGCAACAAGTTCGAACCCGGCTACTGGCTCGTAGGCCGCCCCGGGCCCGACGGAAAGCACGCCGAAACCCAGATCAGCCTGCACACGCCCGCCGCCGTCATCGCCGCCCTCGCCCTGACTGACTGAACACCCCGCACACCAGGAGCAACCTCCATGCCCACGTACGTCTTCGAGTTCCAGCTCAACGCCACCGCCCATGTCGAGGCTGCGTCCGAGGAGCAGGCCCGCCGCCGCCTCAACACCCTGCGACCGATCACGACCATCGATCACCGGATCGACACCGGCGAGGCAGCGATCCGGATCGCCACCATCCACCTGGTCGACGATGCGGAGGACGCCGACCTCGAGGAAATACTGCACGAGCCAAGCGTGGCCGAGCCGCTGTACCGGCCCTCGCGGCGATCACCGCCGCCTCCGGAAGCGGCTCCGCCCCCGGGCGGGAAGCGGCGAACACCAGACGGCATTCGCCCCGTTCAAGCAGCCCGGATGGACCTGCTACGAGGACGACTCCGGCGACAACTCCACCTGGGTCAGCCCCGACCGGGAGCTGTCGGTGGAGTTCGGCCCGGAGGCCGACGCCCCGCACATCGCGCCGCTGTGGCGGATTGCCTATCGCAACCCCGACCCCTACCGACGTACCGAGAACTCCTTCGCCGCCTACTTCGACGGCCACGTCCCCTCCGAGGCGATCGCCGCCTTCATCACCGCCCTGACCGCGCCCAGCACCCGCCCGACCGACACCGGAAACGAAGAGCACTGACCATGAGCACCGACACCGAGCAGACCCTCACCGCCTGGGCCGACGCCCTTACCGAGGCCGGATGGACGCCTCAACCGAACAGAGAAGTCCCCGCCCACCTCGCCGGCCTGCGACACCTCACCGACCCTGCCGGAGCGATCGAGGCCCGCGCCCACGCCTACCCCGAGGACGGGATCGAGGTGACGCTGCTGTCCACCGCCCGCCTTCCCGGCGGAGGCGCTGCCTGGCACGTGATCGCCGGATGGCTGAGCGCCGAGGTGGTGATCGCCGCCGCCCCCGCCGAAGGCGCCGAGGATGCCGCTGTCGGCCAGGCCGTAGGCGACCGGCTCACGGCAGCCGGATGGACCCTGCAGCGCTTCGAGGTGCTCGGCCCGAGCTTCGCCGAGTACCAGTGGGCCAGCCCCGACGACACGCGCTGGGCGACCTTCACCACGCCAGACCCCGACCCGGACGGGAACGGCGCCGACGGCGGCTGGATCCTGTCCCGCCCCGGCGACGGCGGCAGGCAGCACCGGATCACCGCCAGCGCCTCCACCCCCGCCGCCGCCATCACCGCCCTCGCCCTGTCCGACTGACCCGCCGCACCGACGAAAGCAGAGCACTGACCATGACGACCACCCCCGCCGACGAGGCCGCCATCGTCCGCGCCGCGTTGACCGAGGCCGGATGGACCCTGGCCGCCCAGAGAACTGAGGACGCCGGGATCCTCGGCACCGGATCGCGCACCGCCTTCACCGATCCCACAGGCGGCCTCAGTGTCGAGGTCAGCGCCTTCGATCACCGCATGAGCAGCCGCCTGTTCCCTATCCCGCTCGGCGACACCGACGGCCAGAAGGCTGACCGCCGCCGGATGGCGCCTGGCCCGCGAACTGCGCACTGAGGACGGCGAGAGCCTGCTGGAGCGCGCCTGGATCAGTCCCGACCGCACCCGCGAGGTCGAGTACCTGCCGCCGTGCCACCACGAAGACGCGACCTGGCTGATCCACCGACCGCGCCCCGGCCACCCCTCCAGCCGCCACCTCGAGGACGTCGACGCCACCTGCCGCACCCCGGCCGCCGCCATCGCCGCCGCCGCCCTCACCGCCTGACAGCACCCGCACCCACCGCACTGACGAAAGCCGAGCACCGACCATGACCAGCGCCCTGGCCGCCGCCAACAAAGACAGCCTGCTCGCTACGACCGTGGACTTCCTCACCGACCACCTCGGGCACCGGATCAGCACCTACAACCGCCACCGCGACAAGCGTTCCTACTGGACCCACGCTCGGATCGACCCGCGCACCGACACCGCCTATGAGCCCTACGAGCGGCCCTGGTGGCTGAAGGGCCCGGACACCGACGCCTACGGCCCGTCGCGCTCGATCCGCTACGTGTTCGCCGAGGCCGACGAGCTGACCTGCACCGAATGCCACGTCAGCCGCGAATGGCTGCACGCTCACGCCGCCGCCCTGGCCGAACTCAAGACCATCGCAGCGCGCTACCAGAGCGGGCCCAATCTGCGCGTCCCCGTGATGCTCGACACCTATCTGAGCGACGCGCGGCACATGGCCGCCCTGATCGCCACCCTCACCGACTAGCACCCGGCCGCGCGCCGAAAGGACACCTGCGACCATGACCGCCACGCCACGGCCCGGCCCAGCCACCGAAAGCTCCGGAGCCCGAACCGCGGACCTGCTCGACTTCCTGGACTTCGCCCGAGCCGCCGGCCTGCTGACCCAGTCCAGCGCCGCCGCCTACCGCCTGGGCGCCAGCCGCATCCTGTCGGCCCTGCCCGAGCACGCCACCGAGGACCTCTCAGTCCTCAACCCGGATCACGCGATCGCGGTCTTCGAGGCCGCCGAGAACAGCGAGTCCGTCTCGAGGGCCACCCGGCGGCAGTACGCCGGATCGTTCCGCAAAGCCCTGCATCTGTTCTGCAGCTACATGGCCGAGCCCGAACGCTGGCACGCCCGCGCCGAGCAGGGCGCTGCCCCCGGCTGGACCCCGGCCTGCGACGGCGGCTTGGACCTGGAGATCCCGCTGCCTCGCAAGCGCTCGATGCGCCTGCACCTCCCGGCCGACCTGACCGCCAACGACGCCCGCCTGATCCGCCGGAACGTCAGTAACTACCTGGCCGCGATCACCCCGGCCGCGCCCGGCGCGAACGAGGACTGAGCCATGGAAACCCTGCGCAGCACCGACCTCGCCCCGTACCAGGGCGCCTGGTTCCAGATCGACACCGTCCACACCGGCACCGACATCCCGCCCTGGTTCGGCTCCGGCTCACCTACGAGGGGCCGGGCCGAATCAGCGTCCTGCTGACCGCCGACGACGAGCACGCCTACGGACAACGCCACGAACTCGCCTCCTGGTATGCGCTGCTGACCGACGGCTGGACCGGCGCCGTCGCCCCGACGGTCGCCGCCCACGCCTGGGCCGCGCACACCCACCACTGGTGGGAGCCCAACAAGGGCGGCAACAAGGCCCTGCGCGCGGCGCTGGCCTACATCCTCACCCGCTGACCACTCGAGAAACGGGAACCCGCCATGACCAAGACCGCCACCCCCGCCGCACCGAGCAGCCGCGATGCCTTCACCTTCGACGCCGCCCGGACCGCCTGCCGCGACATCCTCGACGCCCTGGCCGAGGCCGGGTTCGAGCCCGGCATCGAGTACCTGGCCGGGGGCTGCGCCGCCATCAGCATCGTGCTGCGCGACGGCTCGGCCGTGCTGATCAGCGACATCGACGCCAGCCTGCCGCTGTCCGACGCCCCGCGAGCGCGCTGGTGGGCCCTGCACTACCCCGGTCGCTGGGACGGCTACCCGGGCGACGAGGAACCCGTCACCGTCTACGCCGCCGACGGCACGGCCGAGGGCGACGACACCGCCGCCATGCTCGCCGCCGTCACCGCCTACGCCCGCACCCGCTGACCGACCACCGCCCCGCAAAAGGAGAACACGCCGATGACCGGCACCTCCCGCACCGCTGACGACCTGTTCCTCACCGAGCTTTCCGCCACGCTGACCGGACGCGGCTGGAACACCGACCCGGTCGTGACCCGCGAGCTGCTGGGCCCGGCCCCCGAAGACGGCCCGAGCCCGCGCCTGGCTAAGTTCTCCCATCCCGAGGACGATCTGCGCGTCGCGATCCGCGCCTGGCCCGGCCCGGTGATCGCCGACCTGTGCGGGACGGGCTGGCGGGCGGACCTGACCGCCGCAGGAAGCATCGCCGCTGCGCTGGCCGCCATCGACGCCGCCCACGCCTTCAGCCAGCACCCCGAGGCCGGCGAGCAGAACCGCCCCGTGCAGCAGCTGCTCCACGAAGCCGGATGGACCACCAGCCTGGACGCCCACACCGCCTACGGCGACGAGCTCACCTGGTACAGCCCCGACGGCACCCGCCGCCTGCGCAGCAGCCTGGAACACCCGCCCGCCCGCGGATGGATCCTCGCCTGCGCCCCGGACTTCACCGAGAACCAGACCTGGACCGGCAACGACAGCACGCCCGCCGCCGTCATCGCCGCCCTGGCCCTGACCTAACCACCTCCACGAAAGACAGGCCACTGCCATGCATCCCGAACACCCCGCCGACCCTCTCGGCCGCGCGCTTGCCGAATACGGCTGGACCATCAGCAGCACCGACCACCCCGCCCAGGTCTTCGACCCCGAGGCGAGGATCTGGAACAGCCCCGACACGCAGCTGATGCTGTCCGCGCACGGCGAACGCGACGGACGCCACATGATCACCCTGTATGCGCCGCGCGCTCCGCAGGAGACCGAGGACCCGCTGTGGCAGGTCGGCGGCGGACCGGTGCCCGTGGCGACCGCGCTGGCCATGGCCCGCGCCGCCCTGACCGCTCCGGCAGAGCAAGACCACGCCGCCGCGCTGACGGCGACCGGATGGACGCTGGCCCCCGAGCACGTGCTGTCGGTCTCGATCGCGGGCTTGGAGTCCTGGATCGGCCCGGCCGTCGACGACGAACCGACCGGTTTCTGGGCCGCTTTCCGGTTCCCGATGCCCACCGACGAGCTGTCGACCTGGACGGTCAAAGGCGCGCACGGCGGCACCGAGTGCTCTCTGATCGCCACCGCCGCCACCCCGGGCGAGGTGATCGCCGCCGCCGCGCACCACGCCGCACACTGAGCGACCGCGACCGGTCAGCTCGATCACAGACAACGAACCCGCACCGAACACCACCGCCACCACAGCAACTTTGGGAGCCCCGATGACCATCGATCACCTCATGACCGCCGAGCAGCTGCTGAACCTGTCGAAGGAGACCTTCGAGGAAGCGAAAGACAAGGCCGTCTACGTTGCGGCCCTCACCACCGCCGAGTCCCGGGGCGGGAGCTGGCCGGACTTCCGCGGGGACCTCGACCAGACCGACGCCGCCGAGGCGGTGGCCTGGATCGCCGGCCAGGCGGCAGCCAAGGGCGCATTCGGCTACCACCTGGACCTCATCGCCACCATCAGCGACGCCCCCGGGCAGCTCACCGCCGGATTCCAGCTCACTCGGGTCGATGAGCCGACGCTGAACACCGGACAGGTCCCGCTGAAAGACCTCTACCTGCCCGGCACCGTCGGCGCCCACGCCGCCTGGGAGGTCATCTGCCGGATCAAGCACCACCTGACCGCCGCCGAATCCCGCGACACCGACGCCTGACGGAGCAACGACATGCCCACCACGCCCGCCCCGGCCTCGGTCTACCACCCGACCGTCGACCGCATCCTGATCCGCCACCTCAAGACGCCCGCCGCGCTGGCCCGGCTGCGCGACGACGCCGAGGCCCCCGAGACCGACCTGCTGTCCCGCCTGCTGCACCTGGCGGCACTACGGCTGGCCGAGCGCGACCTCCAGCTCACCCGCACCATCCGGCACACCCAGACCGATCTGGAAGCCGCCGCCACCCAGCTGGCCGACGGCCGCTGCGCCGAGCAGGTGCTGACCGGACGCGGCGACCAGCTTGCGATCCTCGCCCACCGCCACCGCGACGCCCTGGACCACCTCGAGCCCCTCGCCCGGCTGTGGGCCACAGGCCGCACCGATACCGGCGAACCCGCCCGCTGACCCACCCCGCACGACAAGCACGACTCGCGCCGCCGCCACGGCCGCGCCTACCGCCCCGCCCGCGCGGCGCCTTCCCGAAAACCATCCCGCAGGACAAGCGGCGATGCCCCCATGCCCGACACACCCCGAACCCACGAGGAGACGCGCGATGGCCGAGTTCAGCCAAAGCGAGACCACCACCACCCGCCGACGGTTCACCCTCGGCACCCCGACGTCGTACGTCGAGCTGTACAAGATGCTCTACGCCGCCGAAGCCGACTTCAAGCGGTTCCACAGCCTGCCCGACCAGGCCAGCGAGATGGACGTCCACCTGACGGTCGGCGTCGGCGACGACGAGGTCGTCGTGTTCTTCGACTACGCGGGCACCGCGCGAGTGCAGGCCCAGTCTTGAGCGCCGCGCCGCTGACCTACCGGGGTCTTACCGTCCCGTACACCACGCAGTGGAGCTCAGAGGCGGTGACGCTGACCGGGAACCCGGACCTGGCGCTGCGCGAGCCGCCCGGCGGCGGAAAGCCGTACCTGGCCTACCGCGACGAGACCCCCGGCGCCGAGGTCCGGCCGCACGGGGTGCTGTGGGGGCGGATGCCCAACACCCCCGGGATCGGCGAGCCGCTGTTCCTCGGGATGAGCATCCCCCGCCAGAAGGAGGTGATGGAGCGCGCGGGCTGCGGCGTGTGCGGCGGCATCGGCGAGGTCTGGATGGCCCCGGAGATGATCTGGGAGGAGCACCTCGCCGACCACGGCCCCGGAACCGAGTATGAGACCTCTGATCCTCCGGTCTGCCGGACCTGCATCCCGCTGGCCATGGCGCAGTGCCCCAACCTGCGGCATCACGGCTTCGTATTCCTGGCGGTCCGCAAGTGGTCGATATCCGGGGTCCGGGGCTACCTCGCCGACCCGCACACCCGCCACGTCGACGACCAGGATACCGACGTGCCGCTGCACGGCGCGGTCGGCTACGACCCGGATCGGCTGCGCCTGACCCTGGCCAAGGGCCTGCTGGCCACGCTGCGCGGGATCAGCGCCCACACCGACCCGGACCGCGTCGCGGGCCTCGGGCGATGGCGCCGCGACCAGCCGCCCGGCCGAGGCCGCGCCGCGCGCATCCCGGCCCCGCGCCGGGGCGACTGACCGCGCGCCGCCGACACACCGACCCCGATCGCACGGCGGCGCGCCATGCCGCGCCGCGCAGACCCGAAAGCCAGAACCATGACCGAACCCCGATTCGACCGCGCCGCCGTCGCCAGCGTCGTCCGCGCGATGGAGCACTACGACACTGCCTGGCACAAAGAGCTGGCCGAGTACCTGACCGCGGACGGCGACGTCGACGAGCGCCGGCAAGGCGAGTACGAGCGCGCCAAAGACGACCACGCCTGGCCGGTCCTTGAAAGCCTGCCGGACTGGATCGCCCTGCTGAAAGCGGCGCTCGGCGCGGAGACGGCCCCCGAGGCGGCCCCGGAAACCGGGTCCGCGCCGTGAGCGCCGCCGTTCTCGAGGCGCCGCCGGACGAGGAGCTGTGGCTGCCGCCCGCCTACCGCCAGGTGCGACCGCAGACCGGGCTGACCAGCACGCATCTGCTGGCTGGCGGCGGAGGCGACACGTTGGGGCTGTGGGAGGCCGGGTTCCTGCCGCTGTACGGCGGAAACCACGAGGCCGTCTGTATCGAGTCGCTGATCGCGAACTGGGCGGGGCTGGGAACCGAGCACGAGCTGGCCGACATCGCCCACCTGGCCATGTCCGACCTACCGTCCTCGGATGTGCTGTGGGCGTCGGTGATCTGCACCGAGGTTAGCCCGGCCGGGCGGCGTTCCCGTTACGGCGGCCCGATGGGCGTGGACCGGTACGGCAGGCCGCTGGGGAACCGCAAGTTCCGCCGCACCCGCGCCACCGCGCTGGACGTGATGCGGGCGGCCGAGTACCACCGGTATCGCGCGATCGTGGTGGAGAACGTCATCGACTTCGTCACCCGCTGGGAGCTGTTCGGCTGGTGGGTGATGGGCATGTGCCTGCTCGGCTACCGGTTCCAGCTGGTGTCGGTGTCCGCGGCGCACGTCGGCGACGAGCACAACCCGGCCGCCAACCAGCTGCGGGACCGTATCTACGCTGTGTTCACCAGGCTCGACGTGCCGATTCCGGACCTGTCGCCGCGCCCGGCCTCCTGGTGCCCGACCTGCCGCAGGACGGTGCGCGGCGAGCAGCGCTGGCGCCGCGCCGCCTCCCGCCGCCCGTATCCGGTCGGGCGTCACGGCCACTCCTATGACTACGTGTGCCCCTCGCTGTGCGGGAGCATCGTGCGCCCGCACGTCAGGCCGGCGGCCGAGGCCTTCGACCTGGACGACCTCGGCGAGCCCCTCGCGGCCAAGTCCGGTCCGCGCAAGCCCTCCACGACGCTACGGCTGGAGGCGGCGCTGCGCTACCTCACCACGGATGCCACCCGCCGCCACGGCGCGCGCTGCCTGCGCCCGGACGGCGGACGCCGCCTGGCGGTGATGGAGTACCGCAACCACTGCGACGCCGCATCCGGGTGGGAGCCGCTGACCACGGTCTCCGCCCAGGGCTACCACCACGCGATCGTGGCGGCCCCCGAAGACTGGGAACCCGGCGCGCCGCTGAGCATCCACGATCTGACCTACCGCATGATCACCTCGCGCGAGCAGGCCAGAACCCAGAGATTCCCCGACGAGTACATCCTGTGCGGCACTGCTGCCGACGTGCGGCTTCAGGCCGGGAACGCGGTCCCGGTGAACGTGGCCCGGTGGATCGGCGAGCGCCTCGCCGACGTCCTTCTCTGACCTTTCCACGCCCTTGACTCGGCCGGGATCGGCTTGGCCGAGCCATACCCACAATGTAAGGAGTTTGTCATGACACTGCTGACACCGGGGTTCCTGGCGATGAGCAGCCTGGAAGTACACCAAACCGCGGAGGAGCACTGGCGCCGCCACGGGACCACCCCGATCAAGGTGGTGCTGTTCGCCGCCGACGGCGTTCCCCATCTGGTCGACTTCGAGCAGGGCATCGGCCAGGACGCCGCCGGAGAGGCGGTCCGCGCGCACGCCGAGCGGGTCGGCGCGGTCGCCGTGGTCCTCACCGCGATCGCGCGCGTCGCCGAGGTCGAGGTCGACCTGACGCCCAGGGAACCGGACGCAGGACCACAGCCGGACCAGGCGACGCCCGCCGCACGGCTGGTCGGCGACTTCGGTCGGGCGGTGGTGACGCTCGCCATCTGGCCCGGACGCGACCTGACCAAGGCGCTGCGCAGCACCATCCTCACCAGCCTTGACGGCCCCGACGTGCTGCTGTCGGCGCGCGAGGGCGCGCCCGCCGACCCTGACGACTTCGCAGGGCTGATCACCTGGCTGACCGGCCTGCTTCCGAAGCGCACGCCGGAGGCGGGGTCGTGACGCTCGACCGCCACCGGGCCGCGGACCTCGAACCAGCCCCGCTCAAGCCCGCGCCGCCGCCATCCACCCGCACCAGATCAGGACGGACCTCACGATGACCATCAGCCGCGAACGGCTCCACCAGGCGACCTGCGCCCTGCACGACGCCGCCGAACAGGCCCATCGCACCGACGGCATCGCCACCATGGCCGCGCTGTTCGTGCCGCCGGAAGGACCCGCCCACTTCTACTATTTCCCCGAAGGGCTCCCGGCCGCCGAGGTTCTCGCGGCGATCGTGCGCGACAGCGGAGCCGCCGGGATCGCGGTGACCGGCGAGGTCTGGGAATCCGAGCCCGGTATCCCCGGCACGATCCTGGTCGACATGGCGTTCGACGACATGCCGCTGCCCGCGAACGACCCGAACGCCACCGAAGCCATCTTCACCACCGCCGCCGGGCTCGGCGACGACGGCCCGATCAAACTGCTGCGCCGCACCCGCATCGACCGCACCGGGAACGGCCTGCACGAGGCGGTCGACCTGAAGACCGGCATCCGCGACGACGGACTGGCCGCCCTGCTGGCTGTGGCGCTCGCCGCCGGCAATACGCCTGCGAACGCCCCAACCGGAAACGCCGCCGCACCCGGCGAGCAGCACCACTGCCCCAGCTGCGGCGTGTGCCGAGGCCACCTGCACACCGACGCGTGCGACATCGGCTGGTGCGCAGCGACCGGACGTCAGCGCGACGCGCGCTGCACCGTGACGCGCGGCTGCCGCACCGACCCGCGACTGGACTGCCGCACCGTGTGGACCGGGCTGCACCCCGGCATCGCCGAGTGCCGCGACTTCGGCTGGTTCGCCGTGCCCGGCCCCGACGGCTGGACTCCGGCGGCCCCCGGAACACCCGGCGCGACCGAAGACCTCAACCGACTGATCGCCGAGGCGGTCTGGGACCCACACGCCCAGCGCTACCAGGCGCCGGGCGACACCTCGCCGCCCGACCCCGGCCTCCCGCCCGGCGGAGACCGCATCGGGGAAGGTGGCTGACATGCCGATCACCGCCGAACAGCTCGAAGGGATCGCCACCGGGTTCCACGGGATCGCCGAGCAGCACTTCACCGCCAACGGCCGAGTCGTCCCGGCCCTGTGGTTCATCCCGGACGCCGGGACCGCACGCCTGGTGGAGATGCCGCAGGGCGTCATCGACCGCGAGCAGACCGCACAGATCGCCCGCACCGACCGCCCCTCGGCGATCCTGCTCGCCGGCGAGTCCTGGATGGGATCGGTGACCATCCCGGTCGAGGCCGCCAAAAAGCTCCCGATCGACGACATCCCCCGGCCCTCCCAGCAGCCGGATCGGCGCGAGGTCATCAGCACGTTCGGCGTCGGCCGCGCCCACGACGGCAGCTCGCTGCACGTCATGCGCGCCACGCTGATCCTGCGCACCGTCTTCGGAACTCAGCTGGTGCCATTCGACCTCAATCCCGACGCCGAACGCGAAGACGACTACGCCGCCTTCCTCGCCAGCCTGCTGCCCGGCCCCGCGCAGCCGAAGCGCCGCCGCTGAGCGGCTCCGACCGACGGCCACCGCCCTCGTGGTCGGTGGCCGTCGGCCGACGCGCTTCTCCGGCGCGTGGAGCCGCGCAGCAGGAACTCGCCAGCCTCCGACGGGGCGAGGCCGTCACCCGTTCGGCCTCCGGGCCTGAACCGCAGCGCAGGACGCCATCGCCGCTCGCTGCCGCCTCGACGCGGCCCCCGAAACCGGCGAGGCCGAGAACCCGTCCGGACGGCATTAATCGTAGGAAATGGATCTTTCGGGTTAGCGTGTTGACTATGGCCGTTGGCACCACTCCCGCGTCAGCGCGCAAACGAGCGCGCGACAAAGCCGCCTCGCTGTACGACGCCGATGACGCCGAGCGCCGCCGTATCGAGACCGAGCGCCGCAAGCGAGTGCTGGACAGCGTGGCCGAGATCGCCGCGAACGACGCCGAGATCGCCCAGCTGACGACGAAGATCCAGGAGTTGCACGCCGACAGCGGTCGGCGCCTGGCGGCCATCATCGCGGAGGGCGTGAGTGAGCAGCGGGCCGCCGCGATGACCGAACGCGAGCCGCGCGACGTGAAGAGCGCCGTGAAGGCTGCAGCGTCCGCCCCTTCCCCCGTCGCGCCCGCGAAGGTGGCGAAGAGGCCAGCTGCGACCAAGGCAGCGGGCACCGAGCCGGCAGCGGCCTGATCGGCGACGAGCCCCCTCTCCGGGAGTCAGGATGACCGCCGCGGACGACGCCGTACGGGAATCCGAGTCCGAGTTCCTGGACGCCGTGATCCGGCTGCGCGCCGAGCACGGAGAGCCCAACCCGCTGTCCGACGGGCAGCGCGCGGGGAACATCGCCGTGGCAAGGACGCTCGCGAGGAGGTACGGCGACGCCAGCCCCGGCGCCGACGCCCTCAGCTACGTGATCATGTACTCGATAGCCGAGCAGACCGACGGCCTCACCGATGCCGAAGGCTTCGCCAAGCGATACCTCTCCCTGGTGAAGACCTACTTCCCCGAGGGATGAGAGCACCCTCTACCGCCGCGCCCGGCCCCGTCCGCGGCGAGGCGGATCGGCCGGAGCAGCTTGAGGACTTCCCGGCACGATAGGCCCCGGTACGCTCCGCGCGATCGAAAGTTTGTACGATCGAAGCATGGGCGGGTTCAGCGGCGACCACGACGGGCTCACCATCGCGCGCCTGTCCGGGCACATGTCCCTTGTGCTGCACCGCCGCTGGCCGCACGACGCGGCTGTGGCCTCGGTGCGGGCCCTGACCGGCGACCGCGCGGACCTGCTCGCGCAGTGGGCGGGACTCCTTCTTGGTTCCCACGATCCGCACCGCGCCGACTGGCCGGAGGTGACGGCCCAGATCGGGCTGCTCGTCGACGCTGGCGCACAGCTCGACGCGATACCCGGATGGGCCCGCATCGGGCGCGTGCGGCAGGGGTCCTGGGCTGATCGGCACTGGCCGCCGATCCCGGACCTCGCCGACGTCCTCGGCGGGACGGTCGCGCAAGTCCGGCACGATCCCGGCGACGACGGTCACCGCGACGGGTGGCGGCACCTCGTCGTGCATCCGCTGCCGCACTTCCGGCACGGCCAGGACCCGTATCCGGCGCTGGCGCGGGCCTTCGGCCGCGTCCTCCCGGAAGGCATTGGCTTCGACGACCGGCGCAACGCCCGCGACGAGCACCGCCTGGTGTTCGGGCTGCGGTGCCGCGACGCTGCTGAGCGCCTGGAGCTGCTTCGGCAGCGGATCACACCACTGCCGCCGCCGGGCGCGACGACGACGCTGACCTGAAGGCGCACGGCACGCGCTCCCGGGGGCTCAGTGTGACGAAGACCCTTAGTTGGCGGTGATGAAGATCGCCAATTGGCGATGCCGATCATGCCGTCGAGCGGTGTGAATGCTCGTGGCGCTGTCTCGCGTTGTCGGACACTGCCGACTGCTGCCTCGGGGCCGGTGACATCGGTGTCATGCGACAAACGCAGAGTCGTCGAGCGACTACGCTTCATCCGAGCCCTACGAATGGAGGATTCGATGGCCCGGCCAGGACTTGCCACTCGTGACGATCTGCTGCGCTGGCCGAGTATCGTCGCGGCCGGGGAGTTCCCGCGCCTCATTCGGCGGCTGATCTTGGAGACTGTCCCGGATGCAGTCCGGCTAGGTTTCCCTGCAGGATCGGGAACTTCGGCGGGCAGCTGGGACGGTTCGGTTCGTGCCGTAGCCGGCAATACGTTCGTCCCCGCCGGCCTGTCTGTGTGGGAGTTATCGGTCGGGCAGAGCGGCATCGCCGCCAAGGCGGACGGCGACTACGAGAAGCGGACCAGCACGCCCGACGGCTCGCCCGTCTCCGATGCCGTATATATCGAGGCAATGCTCCGGCCGTGGCCCGACCGCCGGACGTGGGCGGCAGGGAAGCGCGGCGATCGGCGGTGGAAAGATGTAATCGGCTACGGCGTCGATGACATCGAGGAGTGGCTCGAATCAGCCCCCGTTACGCATTCGTGGGTATCGGAAATGCTCAACCTCGCGCCGCACGGATACCGGGCCGTCGAGACGTGGTGGCGAGGCTGGGCAGGTGCGACCACCCCAGTACTGCCGACAGGCGCAGTGCTCGCGGGCCGAGACCGAGCCGTCCAGGCGCTGGAGGACCGACTGGAGGGCACTCCCTCCATCACCACAATCAGGGGCGTTAGCCTGGATGAGGTCCTCGCGTTCATCGCCGCGGTGTTGGAGAGGCAAGCGAGCGCAGGCGACTCCCGGTGGCTGTCGCGCGCGGCTTTCGTCGACCAGGTGACGAGTTGGCGCGCGTTGGCGGAGCGACCTGGACCGCTGATCTTGGTGCCGACGACCGCCGACGTCGCCGCCGAGGCGGCCCGTGGGGCTGCCCACCACGTCCTAATCCCGGTGACCGCAGCCGCCGACATTGACCTGCCGCCCATCGACTCGCGCACCGCGGCCGTTGCCTTGCGGGCTGAAGGGCTCGGCGAGGGGTCCGCTGAGCAGGCGGGCCGCTTGGCTCGGACAAGTCTGCTCGCGATGCGCCGCAGCCTGGCGAGCAGGCCCGAACTTCACACGCCCTCATGGGCATCGGGCCCGTCGCGCACGCTGCGTGGTCTGCTGCTGGCCGGGCGCTGGAGCCAGACTCACGACACAGACCGAGCCGCTATTTCTGATCTGACCGGCGAGGATTACGACACGCTCCGCGAAACTGTCGCAGGGCTGAACCGCGCGAGCGACCCGTTCGTCACCCAGATCGGCTCGATCTGGATGCTGACCAACATGCACGATGCGTGGATCCATTTGTGCGAGACCGTCCGCCAAGACGACCTGGACCGGCTCGAGCCCGTGCTGCGAAGGGCACTCTTGGAACGGGACCCGGCGCTCGACTTGAGCCCGGATGACCGATGGTCCGCCGGCGCCGTCGGCAAGTCGCCGACGCACTCCGCCGACCTGCGCCGCGGTCTTGCAACGACACTGGCAGCTCTCGGAGTCCACGGACAGGTGATCGACACCGGTCACGGGACCAATGGCGCTCAGTGGGCGGCCCGCTTCGTCGGCGACCTGCTGCGGGAAGCCAACGCAGATACGACCGGAGACACATGGAACTCGCTGGCCGGGCTACTGCCGCTGCTGGCTGAGGCGGCGCCCGACGCCTTCTTGGATGGGCTGCGAAATGCGAGCCAGGGTGCCGTCCCGGTGATCTCCACGATGTTTACCGACAGCACGACGACTTCGGTTACCAGGGAGCTCTCGCGCCACCACCACCTGCTCTGGGCGTTGGAAACGCTTGCCTGGTCTCCAGACCACTTCGGCCGCGTGGTCCTGCAACTTGCGCGGCTAGCGGAGATCGATCCTGGCGGGTCTCTGTCCAGTCGCCCGTTCAACTCGCTGGTCACGGTCTTGTGTCTGGAGTACCCCGAGACCACGGTGCCCGTTGCGGGACGGATGGCGGTCATCGAGAGGCTACGAGACCGCCATCCCGACGTCGCATGGCGGCTGATGCTCACGCTGCTCCCGTCCCAGTTCGACTTGCACGGCCCGACACCGAACCCTGAGTTCCGCGACTGGAAGCCACAGGAACCCGTCGCGGTGACCGCAGATGAATGGCTGGACTGTGTTCGGACGCTCGTCAACTGGCTCATCCTCGACGCCGGCGACAACGTACGACGATGGCAGCAGGTCCTCGACGTCTTCCCGTTCCTGCCGAAAAGCGATCGCCAGCGCCTGCGGGAGGCGATGGCGACGCGGGTCGGTGATGGAACACTTAGCGATGACGGGCGGGCTGATTTGTGGGAATCCCTACGGGAGCTCATCACTCACCACCGCTCGCGCGCCGGCAAGCCGGGATCGTTGCCAGTCGATGAGGTGGACGCACTCCAGGACATCGAACGGGCCCTCGCCCCCTCCGATCCGGTCCAACGGCACCGGTGGCTGTTCGCGACGCAGATGCCGGAACTAGCTGAACACCGCCGGTTCGGCGACCCTGCATACGACTCCGCCGTGCAGGACAAGCGGATCGCGGCGATCACTGAGATTGAAGAGCGCGGAATCGACGCAGTGCGGGAGGTCGCGGCGACCGCCGCCGACGCGAGGACAGTCGGCGTGTGCCTGGCCGAGGTGGCAGGCGACAAGTACCGTTCCGAACTCGTCGCCATGATCCCGGCGGACCCGGCCGGCACGGCGTTGATCGAGGGCTGGCTCTCACGGCAGTTCCAAAAGGATGGTTGGACCTGGTTGGACGGGCTCCTCGCTGAGGAACTCACGCCGGAGCAGGCGGCAGTGGCGTTGTTGGCGTCGCGGGACTACCCGAAGGCGTGGGAGGTCGCCGAAGCCCACGGGACGCCGGTCGCGGAGGCGTTCTGGAAGTATTTCTCGATCAACGGCCTGGGGCGGGACTTTGGCCACGTCGGCGAGGCAGCGAGCCAGTTGGCGCAGGCCGGGCGCGTAGCCGCGGCACTGAAGCTCGTCGTCATCTACCTGGACGACCTTGGCGACACCTCTGCAGATCTGCTCATTCGCCTTCTCGGCCAGTTCGCCGACACCTACCAATCGGACCCTGAGACAGGGCTGGTCGGCGAGTACGACTTCCGGGCGCTCTTCGAATACCTGCACCTGCACACCGATCCACAGCGCAGCACCGAAATCGGCCAGCTGGAATGGGTCTTTCTCTCCGGTCTGGGATTCCAGCCGCCCGCCGGCCGCCTTCGCGAAGCGCTGGCCGCCGAGCCGGAGCTCTTCGTGCAGATCATGTCGTCCACCTGGCGAGCAACGGATGCGCAGGAGAACGACGAAGACAGCCAGGGCGAGGGCGCCGAGCCGGAAGACGAAACGCTCACCAAGGAGCAGGTACAGCAGGCGACGAACGGATACGCACTCCTGACGTCCATTGATCGACTCCCCGGGATCGGCCCGGACGGGCGAGTTGATCCTGCGGCCCTCCAGCAGTGGGTAGCCCGGGTCCTCGAACTCGCTACCGCGTCTGGCCGACGAAGAATCGCCGAGATGCTGGTCGGGCAGATGCTGGCGAGCGCGCCAGCCGACGACGACGGCACCTGGCCATGTCAGCCGGTACGAGACCTGCTCGAAGAGCTACAGAGCGAGCGAGTCGAGCGGAGTCTCGCCGCACAGCTCTATAACGACCGCGGAATGACCTCGCGCGATCCGGAGGACGGCGGCAGGCAGGAACGAGCGCTGGCTGAGAGGTATCTGGCGCAGGCCACGACGTTCTCTGACAGTTGGCCCCAGACCGCGGTAGTTCTAAGAAGGGTCGCCTCCATGTACGAAACTGATGCGCACGAGCACGATGACAGGGCCGAACGATTCCGCCAAGGGCAGCAAACATGATCCACCCGGGCCTTCCGGGGAGCCCGGAAGACCCGATTTCGCTCCGATTTGCGGCCCATCACGTAATTGTCGCTTCAGGCACGTTCGACAAGTGAGTCAAGGCTGGCGAGCCGGTGATCTCCTCGTTCGTCCGCACCTGCCGTCCCTCCCGTGCAGTGCCCCAACTTGCACTGCACACACCTGGAATCGCCGCACCAGCCGTAGTGAAATGGCGAAGCCCCGGTGCGCTCAAGAACATAAAGTAGTTCTACCGTCACAGCCGCGAGGGGTTGTGGACCTAGACAAGACCGAGGTGAGCTTGTGGCGCCGCTCGACGTTGATTTCGAAGCCCGTCTGGCCGCCTTCGCCTCGTCGAAGTTCACCAAGCTACGCACCGGCCAGCGGCTGGTCCTGCAAGAGTATGCCGCCACCCATACAGCGACACGCGATCTCGCAGTGGAAATGCCCACCGGCGACGGCAAGACGCTGGTGGCCCTCCTCGTTGCCGATCTTGCGCTCGACGAGGGCAAGTCGGTCGCTTACCTGGCGGGTACACGCCAGCTCGCCGCTCATGTGCAGCGAGAAGCGGATGCCCTGGGGCTCGACACCGTCCGATTTTCCGGCGGTCAGTACGGCGGGCAAGCGCTGGACGACTACCACCAGGCACAGGCCATAGCCGTGATGAACTACTGGGTCTACTTCAATGGCAAGCCGGTACCTCAGCCTGCCGACCTGGTGATCTTCGATGATGCCCACCTCGCCGAGCAGCCTTTGACCGGCATGTATACGCTGCGGATTCCGAACGATGACGGAGAAGGAGGCGCCCTCTACGAGGCGCTCTGCGATCTGGTCCTTGCGCATACCGACAGCTATTCGAGTTTGCGGGCGATGCGCGACGGAACCGCACTTCCGGGGACAGTGCCGGAACTGATCGCGTTCAACGACTGGGCGGCCATCGCCAACGTCGCGGCCGGGGTGATCCAGTCGTCGCCTTTCACTAGCGGGAAGGAGGCGACGTACGCGTGGAAGCAAGTACGTGACCGCTTGCCGCGATGCGGCGTGCTGGTTGGGCCCTCGACACTCGAGATTCGCCCGTATCATCCGCCCACATCGTTGAACCCGTGGTACAGCAAGGCCAAGCAGCGGCTGTACCTTTCAGCCACCCTCGGCACGATGGACGACCTTCAGCGGCGCATCGGCGGCAAGCAGATCGCCCGTCTTCAAACCGCTGAGCCCACGCCAGCAGCCAGCACTGGGCGCCGACGCCTCGTCTTGAACCCAAGTTCCGCGAGGAGCCTGGATCCAGAAGTATTTGACTTTGCCCTCAGTCAGGTCCCGGCTGCCGGAGGTCGGACAGCGTGGCTGTGTGCGAGCCATAACGAAGCCGACGCGATTGAATCCCGCCTGCGTGGCCTCGGAGGGGCGGTCTTTAGCCTGCGAGGCGGCAGAGACGAGGTTCTCGAGGCATGGCGGGCCGCTCCGTCAGGGCATCTGGTCACTGCCGGCCGATACGACGGGCTCGACCTAGCCGAGGACCTGTGCCGTCTGGTCGTCTTGCCGACTGTCCCGCAGGCGAGCAGTGAGTTCGAGCGATTTGCGGTTGCGTATCTCGGAGATGCCTCCTTCATGCGCCACCGTGTCGGTCAGCGGATCACTCAGGCACTCGGCCGTGCCAACCGCACGCCAACCGATCGAGCGCTCTATTTGGCCCTTGACCCAGCCTTTGCGCACTTGCTTGCCGACCCGATCGTAAGACGCTCAATCACCCCGGACGCTGAGCCTGTCGTGCGGGAAGCACTCGCTCGCCATGGCGAGGGATGGGCCGGAGCCCGTGCCGCCTGCGAGGAGTTCTGGGATCCGCAGTCGGACTCGTCGGCGGACGACGGCGGGACCGGCGCCGGGCCGCGCAAACGTCGTCCAGGACGTGCGGCAGGCGGCGCGGCCGAAGTGCATAGCGCGGACAATGAAACCACTGCGTCCGCCGAACTATGGCTGGGCGGGCACAGCGCTGCCGCCAACGCGGCCAAGGCGGCGGCAGCAGAACTCGCGGCTGCAGGCGAGAGCGAAAACGCCGCCTTCTGGCGGTACATCGAGGCCCATGCCCACTTTGATCGCGGACGGCCGCAGGACCTCGCGCAGGCTCACGGCGCACTGCGTGAGGCGATCGCCGCTGGTCCGCACACAGCGTGGTTCCGCCGTCTTGCACGCACTGCCGACGAACTAGACGGCCGAAAGCCCACGACGCAACCGGGCCTGGACGATCTGTTCCTCGTATGGGACGAGTGGGTCCGTGAGAGCGGCGCGTCTGCCATCGAGAGGCAGTTGAACGCGGCACGGGCACTGATGACCGGGAACCACGACCAGCAGTGCGAGGCGCTCGTCGCCCTCGCCCGGTTGTGCGGCGTCCACGGGAATCGGCCGCCCAAGACGGAGCAGAGTGCAACGGACTGTAGGTGGCTGTGGACGGTGCCCAAGGGCGGCGAACGTCGCGTCTGGGAGGTCAAGACTGGACGTCCTGAGAAGATCCCGCGTGGTGATGTAAACCAGTTGCTTGGTCAGATTGAGGTGGAACGTAAGCGTGCCCCAAAGACGCATGTGACAGGCTGCCTGCTCAGCCCAGTACTGGAAGTGGAGGAGGCCGCTGCCGAAGCGTCACGAGACAGCATTACGCTGCTTCACCACGGTGCTGCTGTGCAGCTCTTCGATTTGCTGGCGGACCGTTTCCGCAGATATGTGGCGCTGTGGGAAGACGGGCGCGGCGAGGCGCGTGGGAGCGCCCGTATCGGCGTCGAGCCGTTACTGCCAACCCATGGCTGGCTCGAGCGGCTGCTCGCACCATCCAATGGAAGAATCGTCATCGCAGCTAACATTGCTGAGCTTTTCGGTCACAGCTGACCGGACGAATAGTCACGTTGAGGCGGCCCGCCTCGAGTAACTATCAAGGCACCCAGCCGGGAGTGCTTTCAAGGAGCCACCAACTATCGGCCCTCATGATGGCCACCCATCGGCCTTCGTAACACTCAGGCGTCGGCGGGCACGACCTGGATGCCGATCCGGTCGGCCTTGCCGGTGAAGGCGACCGGCGGCGCGCCATGCTGCAGGCCGAGCGTGACCGCTGTGGCCGTCGCCTCGGCGAGCGCGGCCAGCGCCGAGCCGTGCTTGCCGACCCGCAGGTCGACTGCGACGATCCCGGCGTCGCCGGCGGTGGACACGGTGAGGGTTCCAGGCTCGCGATCGGCGCCGACCAGCACGTCGTACGTGGTCGAGGTCGCCTGCTGCGGAATACCCGCGAGCAGTCGCAGATCACCGATGTTGTGCGTGGACGCCACGTCAGCCCCTACATATATTCGATCGCCTGGAGGGTCGAGGCTACCGGCCGGGTCCGACAAGGCGCGGGAGCGACGCGACGGCTGCTCGGCACGCCCGCCTTCGTCCGGCGGGCCGCGAACGGAACGCACGCCGGGCCCGGATCGCCGAACGGACATACCTCCGCCATGATCGGATACGTGACGGTGCTACGGGCGACAGCGAGGTTCTACCCCGAGGGGCTGACCGGGCCGCTGCCCAATCCGTACCCGGAGATGATGATCGGGGACCCGAAGGCCGGGACGGTTTTCCGGTGCGTCCTGCACTTGGACGATGCCGAGGCGATCGAGCCGGGCGCCTGCGGGCCGGCGCGCGTGGACCTGCTGTGGAACCTGGTGCCGGACTGGCCCGAGCCGTGGCTGCTGTGGCACGGCCGCATCATCGGGGAGCTGACCGGGCTGGCCCCCGAGGACCCGCCGTCGGCCGCGTCGCAGTCCTGACGGCGCGGGCGGCACCGTGGCCGGCATCGGATACCGTCACCGGAATGGACGCCGCCCGCCGAGGACTCGCCCGCACCGTTTCCCTGATCGAGCCGTCGGACGAGATCGAGGCGGACCACCGCGCGGCGGTCCTGGAGTGGATCGGCAGCGGCGCGCCGCTGTACCGGACCCGGCCCCCGGACGAGCCGGACCGGCACCTGGTGTCGTACTTCGTACCCTACGACGCGGCCAGCGGCGCGCTGATGATGGTCGCGCACCGCAAAGCGGGCCTGGACCTGCCGCCCGGCGGGCATTGCGAGCCCGGTGAATCGCCATGGACGACGGTCGCCCGCGAATGCGTCGAGGAGCTGGGCGTCGCGGCGGTCCCGGTGCCGTGGGCGGGCACCGCTGTAGGATCCGAAAATCCCTGAGCAACGTCCGCCGATCATGAGCACTAGCCGAGCAATGTCCGGTGACCATGAGCAATCGGCTCGGGCATCGCCGGCAAGTGCGCCGACGACGACCGCCGCAGCACGACCAACGGCACGAAGATCCAGCTGCGGGACTGCAACGGCAGCGCGGCCCAGCAGTTCACCGTCAAGCCCGACGGCAGCCTCGGGATCATGGGCAAATGCATGGACGTCACCAGCAGCGGCACCGCCGACGGCACGAAGGTCCAGCTCTACGAGTGCAAGGGCACCGGCGCGCAGAAGTGGACGCAGCCGTCGTGACGTCATCGGTGAGCTGAGACTCCCGACAGCCACAAGGACCCCGGGCCGGCGCGGCCCGGGGTCCTCCGCGCCTACGCGGGCGCCGCGGTCACGTGAGGTTGATCATATACAGGTGGTTCTCGTGCAGCAGGTCGTTGCCCTCGAAGTAGACGACGTCGTCGGCGACGACCGGGCTGGACCGGATGGGTGCGCCGGTCAGTATCTCCCGGCCCGTGCCGTCGGTCTTGACCCGCCACGGCAGGCAGTCCGTGCCCTGGTGATACACCCAGCCGCCGGCCACGAACGGAGTCGCCAGGGTACGGCACTCGCCGAGCTGCTGGGAGACCTTGCCGTCGAAGGGGATCCGGTAGAGGCCGTTGTTCGTGCCCTGGAAGTAGACAGCGCCGTCGCTCACGAACGGCGACGACAGCAACTCGCCGTCACCGACGCGCGTGCCGGTCGTCTCGCCGATGCGCACCTTGTACAGGTAGTAGTTCGTACCCTGATAGAAGATGTATCCTCCGCCGACGGCCGGCGGTGACAGCAGTTTGTTGTTGGCGATGCGCTCGCCTTCGGTATCGCCGATGCGCAGCTTGTACAGATAGTTGTCCGTACCCCGGTAGTAGAGGTAGCCGTCGCTGTAAACCGGCGATCCCATCAGCTTGATCTCGCCGATGCTGCCGCCGCTCGTGCCGTCGGTCGTCACCTGGTACAGGCGGTAGTTCGTGCCCTGATAGTAAATGACTTTGCCGACGACGCACGGCGTCGCCGACGTCTGTTCCTTGTCGAACCTGACGGCCGGCTTGCCGTCGGTCTTGACCCGGTAGATGTAGCTGTCCGTGCCCTGGTAGTAGATGACGCCCTCGGAGACCGCCACCGGGGAGAAGATCTTGTCCTGTCCGTTGACCCACCAGATGGGTGCGCCGAGATGACGCGGAGTCCAGGTGCACATGTCGTACCAGTTGCGGCCCATGATGCAGAACTCGTGGGGGCCGTCGCAGTTGTCGCAGTTGTCGTTGGGCATGTGGTAGTAGCCGTGACTCCCCCCGCACCGGCACAGGGACTCGCGGTACTCGTCCGGCGCGCCGAAGATGTGGCACGTCTCGTGCGCGAAGACCCGGTCGATCCCGTACGGCGTCCAGGGGCCGTTCGAGTACTGCATGACCGTCTCCGGCCAGCCCGGCTCCGCGTAGGCGAAATTCAGGGCGGGGTAGTGCATGAAGAAGGCTACGTACGCGCCGTCCGTGCTGTGCTTCTTCCGCAACGACTCCGCGAACTCACCGACGCCTTCCTTCCCCTCCTTCTGCTTCATCTCCTTCATCGCCGGATTGCGCCACACCGCCTCCTTCTCCCTGTCCGGGGCCGACGGGTCGGCGGGTGTCGTGATGGTGGGGGTGTAGACGTCCACGATGTACCGCACCCGCTTCAGCTGCCACATCCAGCCCAACCAGGACAGGCCGGTCTGGGTCTCCGCCAGCACGCGGGCCTTCTGGTCGTCGCTGAAGGCCAGATCGTCGGGCCCGCTGACCATCACCAGCCCGATGGCGACCGATCCGCGCAGCCGGTGGTTCATCTCGGCCACGGCGGTGAGGTCCACCCCTCCCGGCGGGTCGGGTGGCAGGAAGTCCGGATGATCCCAGGCGGCCCCCATTCCGGGCCGTTCGTCCTTGGTCCGCCGGTATTCCTCAGAGTGGTTGAGCCAGTAGCCCTCGAGGGCGAGGCGCTCAGCAGGATCCAGCGAGTGCCAGGTCGCCGCGTCCACGTCGCCGTGCCGCCGGCCGGCGGCGACCAGGCTGCCGTGCGCGATGGCGCGCACCTCGTCGGCGTCGTCTTCCGGGACGGTGGCTATGACGACGCGGCCGTAGTGTTGCAACACCGCGATCCGGTCGTGGGGGTGGAGTTCGCCGCCCGCCGGGAGCACGAACGCGATGTCGGCCCACTCCTGATTCACATGTCCATGGGTGATCACGCGCTTCACGATCACCCATGGACCGCCGTCGAAATATAGGGGCTAACACCGAGCCGAGATTGAATCAATGTTCTGGTAAAGCCCGCGTGCGCCCCGGCCGGGCCCCAACCTCACGGGACGGAACATCCAGGCCTTCCGCGTCTCCGGCAGGAACCGCGCGACGATCCCCGGCACGCCGGGTGCCGCCGCGGTGATCTCGAAGTTCCCGTCGCGGCCGGCGAAGTCGGTGGACGGCCGGGAGAGCTGGCCGGACAGCGCCACGCCGGTCATGTCACCGGCGAATACTGTGACGGTCTGCGTGCCGGTCGCGTCGAAGCTGCCCCAGGTGAAGGGGCCGTCGGTCGGCGGCGCGGTGAAGACGACGAGGGCCCCGCCGAGCGGCCGGCCGACCTGGTCGGCGATCGGAGCCGCCAACGGGACGAGCGGGTGTCCCCCGGATCGTGGGATCATCTGCGGCGAGCAGCCCTGGCCCGCGGCCACGACGGCGACCGGCGAAGCCGCGTGGGTGACCCGGGCACGCTGCGGCTGCGCCGTTCGCGATGGGCCCGGACGCCACCCCGCGGCCCGCGCTAGGGCTGTCGACTGCCGTTCACCAGGTCGCCTGGCCCTTCACGGAGGTGAAGGCCGGGGACTTGGAGGAGTTCATCACCCGGTGGGCGAACTGGCTCGCCGACGCTCACGCGCGGCGGTTGATCCTCCCCGCCAACGTGCCGGAGCGTCCGGTTGCCGGGAACAGGCGGTCGGGCGCGGCGTGAACGGCGCCGGAGCATGCACCCCGGCGGCGGCTATAGGAGTCCGCCGCCGGGGTGCATGCTCCGGTCGGGCCAGACCGGTGGAGAACTGCCCCGCGATTGCCCATGATCACCCGGACCGCTTCTCCGCCCACCCAAGTGATCTTTAGCAATGCCCAGGTCATGGCCCGGACAGTGCTTATGAATCGTCGGACCCTACAACCGCGCCGCTGTTCGTCACGGTGACCCCGACCCGCCCGCCGAAGCCGCACACCGACGTCAGCCTGTGGCATTTGGTCGCGGTCGACCGCGACGATCCACGGCTTCGCCCCGACGAGCGCGAGTTCGCCGGGATGCGCTGGGTGGACCCGCTCCAGGTGCTGGACGAGCAGCTGGCGGGGCTGGACCCGCACATGCACCGATTCGTGGCCAAGCTGCGCGTGCTCACCCCGCGCCCGTAGGGGCGGGCCGTGGCGCGCCAGAAGCGAAGCGGTGGGCGCGGGACCTGTGTCCCGCGCCCACCGTCGGGGCGTTCCGCCGCGTCGGTCAGGAGGCGTCGGCGCCCTGCTGGTCCTTCCACTGGAAGCGGATCGGCTTGTCCGTGAAGGCGGTGACCACCCCAGACTCGCTGAGCTTCACGCAGGCGTTGTTGATGGCCCCTGCCGACCGGTTCAGGACCTTCGAGATCGCGGTGGGCGTCCAAGCCCGGTCGGGGTGTTCGCGCAGGTGCTCCTCGACCTGCGCGCGCAGCTCGCCCTTGCCCAGGCGCGGGGCGGACGGCGCGTCTTCCGCAGCCTCCGGTGCGGGCGCGGCGTCGTCGGTGTCGGTGTCGCGGATCACGTCAGTGTCCTGGTCGGCGGCGTCGGACGGCGAGTCGCTTTTCTGGGAAGCCTCGGATGCGTTAGGGCTGTCGCCGCCGGTCTCGGCGTGTTCGGTCGGACCGTCGGCAGGTTCGGCGGCTGTTTCGTCGGTGTCCGGCCCGGTCTCGGGCTCGATGTCGTCGGGGGTTGTCGGCTCGGCCTCGGAAAGTTCGTCGTCTTGGGCCTCGGCGTCCGCAGGGTCGAGGTCAGGCTCGGCTTCGACCGGCTCGGCGCCCGACTCCGTCTCGGTCTCAGCGTCGGCGTCGGCGCCGTCGGGCTGCTGGTCCGACAGGGGCTCGGTCCGCGCGGCGTCGATGTCCGCCGCCAGGGACTGTGAAGGCGTTGTGGTGGTCGCGTCTTCTTCGGCGGCGTCGTGCGGCGGCGCCGGGATCGCGTCGGCGTCGTCCGCCTCCGCATCCCCGTCCATCGTTTCGGCGGGGTCCGCGACGCTGTCGTCGTCGGCCTGTCCTTCGGCGTCGGCGGGGGCGGCGGTGTCAGCGGTCGCGCCGGGGGCGGCGAACCAGCGGTCGGCGATCCGGCGGGTGCCTTCGTGGCCCCCTTCCTGGCGCACGGCCAGGCCCGCTTCGTGCAGCGCGACCAGGGCCTTGGTGACGGTCGAACGCCCGAGCCCGGTGCGCTCGACCAGGTCGACGGTTGTCGTCCCGTCGTGCGCGTCCAGCAGGCTCAGCACGGTCGACGCCGCAGGCGTCAGGGCGGGGGCGTCAGCGGTCAGCGGCGTGTCCGTCGTGGCGGGCGCGGGGGCGGTGGTCATCTTCTTGGGCATGGCGGATCTCGTCTCAGTGCAGAAGGGAGGTCGGTCATGCCCCGGCCGGGGCGTCCCCGGCGCGATTCGCGTCTCGCCGTTGCCGAGGTCGGCGTCCATGGACGCTCGATCTGGCACGTCTGTCAACTCGGGCAGGTCAGGGCCCTGTTTGCCCGCGTCCGACCATGCTCCGACATCTGTCGAACGACCGCTAGGTCCGTGCATCACCCACGATGGCATGAAGATATCGGCAAAGACTTGATGTCTATGCGGAACATTGCGTCCATGGAGCTGCGCGCGGCCGTCGACCGTGCGGACGATGGCGCGCCCGCGCGCCGCGACGGAGCTACCCCATGGAGGAACGCCACCCATGACGACCGATGAACAACCGACAGCACCGGACGGCGAGCCCGATCTCGACCTGTACGCGATCGGCGCGGACATCCCGGATGGTGCGGCCGTGGTGCTGGTCACCGAGATCGACAACCCCATCGACGAGGTCGACAGCCACCTCAAACGGTTCATTGGGCGCTGGGCGACCGAGGACGAGGTGTCGAAGATCTGGGACGGTTACGTCTACATCCGCCTGCGCCGCGCCGACGCCGAGACGGTCGACGCCGAGCTGATCCTCGCCCACGACGGGCAGCTGATTCCCGTCGTGCGCCTGGCCAACACGACGGATTGGGCCGAGCAACTGCGGTTGCCCGCTAACGCGATCATGACGCTCCATACGGATCTCGAGAGCGGCGATCCTTGCAAGGACCATGCCGACGGCGTCGCCCCACACTGACCGCCGCGCGCAGCTGTCGGACCGCGTTCAGGGCACTTCCCCGCCCTGAACGCGGCCCGACCGCGTCCTGAACCGTCCGCCCCCGTTCCCGCTGTCCCGGCACAGCGCGCCGTGCGGTGTGCCCGAGGCCGGGCAACGGTGCGGACGGTGGTTTCCAGACGGCGGGCGCCACGGTTCACTGACGCCGGACCTGCAGGGTTTCGCCCTCCGCCATCCGCCGGGCGATGTCTTGTGCTTGCGGGAACGTCGTGGACTCCAGGCACAGTCCTGCACCGGTGATCGCGGCGGCTACCTTCTCGGCGAGGCCGATCCGTTCGCCTTCCGGGACGACGGCGAGAACCACAGACAGCCAGATCCGCAAGTCGCCGCCCGGGGAGACGATCACGGGGCCTGTCGGCGGTTCACAGCTGACTCCGGCGTCGGTGAGCGCGCGGATCGCCTGCTGCCTGATCTGGGCGGTGTTCCTGGCGTCGACGGCACGGGCGGCGGTGTAGATGGCATCGCACAGCTCGCTGGCTGCTGGGAGCGCGGCGGCTACGGAGAACGTGTACGGGCCCATCGTGACGGTGTCGGTGACGGGGTCGTAGCCGAAGCTCCAGTGGTCGCGGGCCACCTCGCGCGGCAGGGTGCCGGCGTCGCGGGCGACGCGCTGCGGACCTCGCCCCTGCCCGCGGGACCAATCCTCGAAGTGGGTGATGCCGTCGCGGACATGCTTGATGTCCGGTAGCGCGTCCTCGAATCGGAGCCTGGCCTGCGTCAGGGCGGCGCCGACAGCCGTGTCCATCCCGAGCTCTTTCAAAGCGATCTGTTCAAGCTTCTCGGCGGCCAGCAGTTGGCGCAGGGCGACAGCGAGTGTGCGTGCGTCGATTTGCCGCGAGCTGAACCACCCGACGTGGATGTCCTCGCCGTGCATGCGCTCCACCGTCACGGCGACCGTGGCGCGCCACCACTGCGACTCGGAGACCGCGATCGAGTACGGGTTGTCTGCTGGCGACCAGTCGCTCGGCGTGCTGCTGCTCATGGCGCTCATCTTCGCGCGCGCAGCCGCGAGCCGCCCGGATTTTCCGCCTCGCGACGCTATGGCCTGAAAGACCGCCCTTCGCGCTCGGGCAGGTCGCGGAAGCGGTAGCCGCGCGGATCAGTGCCCTTGGCGGACCCCTTGCTGCGGCTGGCGCTTCATCGCGCGCGCCGCTGCTTCGCGGGTCGCTGTCGAGACGCCGGCCCCGAGGGAGTCGGCGTACGCCTCGAGGGTTCGCAGCTTGCCGGGGATCTCGCTGTGCCGTCCGGCCTCAGCGAGGATGTCGAACATCTGCTGGTACAGCGTCTCGTTGTCCTCGGTGAACGCGGCGGCCTTCTCCAGCGCCGCCAGGGCCTGGTCCGGCCGGGAATCAGCGGCCAGCGTCGCGAGGCGTGCCAGGACGGCGACCTGCTCGTCGGCGACGGTCGCGATGAAGTCCGCGCTCCAGTCAAAATTGTCGCCGAGTTCTCCGTCCAGCAGCGCTCCGCGGCACAGCGGTTCGGCGGCGGCCAGCAGCGCCAGGCGCTGCTCGGTGTCACCGGCGCTGCGGGCGGCGGCGGTCAGCTCGGCGATCGTGCCCAGGTCGGTGGCAACCAGCTCGGGATTGAGCCGGTAGCGGCCGGTGGCCCGGTCGAGCAGGACCAGCCGGGGGCTGCGCTGGCCCATGGCCGCGGCCAGGCGCTTACGCAGGGAGTTGAGGCCGTCGGCACGCCACTTGGCGATCCGGTCCATCTCCTGGGGGTTGGCGTCGGGCCAGCACATCGCGTCGATCTGCTCGGAGCTGGCGCCCGCGGACCCCTTGACTGCTAGCAGCGCGGCCAGCACGCGGGCCGAGGTGCGAAGCCCGGACACTGACTGCCCGCCTGCGGTGATGTTCAGTCCGCCTAGCACGTTGATCCGTATCGGGTTTTCGTTCCATGCCGTCAGCGCCGCCTCGGCGCGCACGTCGGCGCTGGTTCGCGCCGCGTCGGCGAGCGCCCTGTCCGGGGCGGGCCGCACCGGCAGCATGGTCACCGGGGCCAGGGATGCGGTGTTGGCACCTGCCACAGGGGAGTCGGTGAGCGTGCGCTCCTCGTGGTCGTCGCCGACCGGGTCGGCTTGCCGGTCCGGCATGGGGCGCACGGGCAGGACGGTGATCGTCGCCTCGCCGCCGTCGTTCTCGTCGGCCGCCGCGCGCTCTGCGGCGTCGTGGGCCGGGGGGGTCTCCGGCCAGTCGTCTGGTTCGGCCTGGCCGCCCGGAGTGCCGGGATCGTGGCCGGCGGCGCGGGCGAGCAGGTCCAGGATGTCGGCCAGGGCGGGCGCGCTCAGGTTCCACAGCCTGGCGCCGGACCAGTCTCGGACAGCGGGGCCGGTGGCGGTGCCGTCGGCTTCGACGAAGGCGGTCGGCCCGTCCGGGTGCGCGCCGAGCAGGACGGTGGTGATCCGCAGACACGCGGAGGTGTTCATCAGGGCGGCGATCTGCGCGCTCAGAGCGCGCGCCGGGGAGGCCATGAGCACCAGCGGCGGGCAGTCCTCGACGTCCGGGTGCGCCGCGGCGAGCGCGTCCAGGTCCGGCTGCTCGTACTCCTCCAGGAGCCGGGTGCGCAGCAGCGCGTGGACTTCGGCTTCGCCGATCGCGGTGGCCAGGTCCTTGGTGGCGAATAGTTCGGGAAGCCCGCGGGTGATGGCTGGCAGCTCGGACTCGTCGACGCCGAGCAGCGCGGCCAGGTCCGCGGCCGGGATGATGAGCCTGGCCAGGTCGGCGGTGCGCTCGGGCGAGCCCGCTGACAGCACCGAGGCGGCGATCGCGCGGGCGGCCCCGGCGGCTCCGGGGCCGACCAGGCCCAGGCCGGTGCCCGTCGGGGTCAGCGGCAGCTCGACGCCGTCGCGCTCGGCGGCGCCGATCGAGCCCGGCGGCAGCGGCTCGGCAAAGCGCGTCACCGTAGGCTCCGGCAAGGGACCGGCCGGCGCGCCGAACTCGTCCAGCTCCTCGGCGTCGTCCCAGCTGTCAGCGTCGTCGCCGATGAGGTTCTGATCAGCGCCGAAGGCGTCCTCGTCAAGGTCTTCGATCCCCTTGGCGTCGAAGAGGTCGTCGTGTTCCTCGTCGTGGACTGCGTCTTCGGGCGATGCGGCCAGGCTGTGCTGGGCGGCGGCCAGGGACCGCTGGGCACGGCGGGCGGCCAGCAGCGCCCCGGGAAGCGGCGGCTCGGCGATCGGCAGGCGCGGGTCGGCGCGCCGCGTGCGCCAGCGCCGGGCCAGGACCAGCGCCGACCCGAGCGCCACGGCGAGGGTGATGCCGATGGCTCCGCCGTCGGGCAGCGAGACCGCGACTCCGCCGTGGCGCTTCGCGGCGCGGTCGCCCTGCCGGTGGTCGTCGTTCGTAGGCGTTGCGTGGGTGACGGGGGATGGGGCGGCAGTATGCGAAGCAGCGGGCGAAGGCAGCGCGCTGGGGCCACTCGTCGCCGGGGCGGACGCCTTCGGGGCCGACGGCGCGGGAGCTTTGGTGGGCGGGGCGGTGGTGGTGCTAGTGGTCGCGGGAGCCTGATCGGCGCTGGGCGGCGTGATGCGGATCTTCCAGTCGGGGCGGATCAGGTCTGGGTTGGTGAGCTGGTCGCCGTCTGCTTGGACGACGCCGGCGTTCATCTTGTAGAGGGCCGGCCAGTCGTCGCCGCTGCCGAGGTCTTCCTTGGCGATCGAGTACAGCGACTCGCCGGGCTTCACTGTGTGGACGCTTTCGCGTGGCGCGGCCGAGCTGGCGTTGCCGACCGCGAGGTGCGCGGTGGACAGACTGCCGGTCCCGGCGAGCGCGGGTGCGGTGGCTGCGACCCGGCCGCCAGTCGGAGCGGAGGCCGAGAAGGTTTCGGCGGCGTGGGCGGGGGCGGCACGCAGGAGGGTGGTGATGCCGATGGCGGCGATCAGGGCGGCGGCCAGCGCCTGGGTCGGCCCGAGGGTGGGGATGTGCGGGGCGTTGACCCGCCGTGCGGCATAGACCAGCTCGACGAGGAAGCTGACGGCCAGGATCGCCCACAGGTACCAGCCGACGACCGACAGGGCCTTGAGCAGCATCTGCGGGGTCATGGGGTTGGTCAGGGTGTGCTTGACCGCGTCCATGGTCGGTACCGAGTGCGGGATCGGGTCCCCGGCGTAGTGCAGCAGGGCCGCCGGGATGCCGGCGAGCACGCCGATGGTGATCGCGGCGGCCAGCAGCGCCTTCACCACGCGGGTGATGCCGCGCGCGGTTGCGCCGAGCGCCTGGAGTATCGCCATAATCGCCTTCGTTCCTCGCTGCTGTTCGTCGTGCTCGTGGTGCGCGCCGGGTGTGGCCGGTGCTCAGGTTCCTTGTTCGGCTCTCGCGCTGGCGGTGACGTGCGCAGTGATGGAGCCGACGCCGACCAGGCCGAGGAACTTCGTCGCCTGGACGTGGGTCACCGAGACGGTGACCGTGGTCCCGGCGACGTCCACCGTCCCGGCATCACCGGTTCCGGCCAGGTACGCCTTGGCGGCGCCGACCGCGGCTTCCGGGTCCAGCACTGCGGTCCCGCCGGCGCGCAGAGCTCCCAGGTTGAGGGCCTGGGCGCCGGCCCTGGCTGCTTCCTGGGCCTCGTTCAGGGCTTTGACCCGCCCGTCCAGGGCTCGGCCGCCGTCGTAGGCGAGCCCGACGAACACCATCAAGGCGATAACGATTACGACGGTGAACGCGGTCACCATGCCGTCCTCGCGCCGCTCGGGAGCGTGAAGCGACCGCCAGCGGTGCCGTGCGAGGTCCAGTGCGCGCTTCATGGCTGATCCGGGGTTGATCGGTAGGTGTCTATGACCGAGGAGAAGGAGCTGGTGATGGTCTCGTGGCCGGGAAAGACACCGAGCCCGGATACATCGCCCAGGCCGACGGTGCAGCTGAGCGTGACGCGGGCGGTGCCGCCGGGCGCGGTGCCGGTTACGGCGGTGTTCACGGTCATCGGCGAGCAGGTGATCCCGGCCCCGGAAAGCGCCTGCGCCGCCGCGCTGGACGCCGCGGTGTCGGCTCCGCCCGGCGTCATCGACAAGCTGGCCGCGCGGGCTGCGGCATGCACGGCTTGATCTACCTGGATCTTCGTGTCCATCAGGCGGCCGGCTGCGACGACCATCAGCAGGAACAGGATGAAGATCGGGGTGAGCAGGATCAGCTCGAGTGATGCCGACCCTTGCTCGGGGCGGGCGCGAAAGCGCGCCCATCGGCTCGGCGCGCGATGCCGGGGCGCAGGTTGTCGTCGCGTCACCGCGTCCTCCCATCGAAGTCGTTCGAGTGACGCGCGATCGAGCGCGTCACGGGGTGCTATTTGGTCCACGCCTCAACGGGCGCGGCGGCGTGAGCGGAGACGTGCAGGTGGAACCCCGGAATCAGGGACTGGACGGTTCCGGTGACGTCCGCGATGGCCTCGGCCGCGCCTCGGGTGACGGTGATCGAGCGCTGCGGCAGGGTGCCGCCGGCCACCTGGTCCAGGATCTGCTGACCTTGTGCCTGCCCGGAGCCGGAGGTCGCGCCTTGGGCACGGGCCACAGCGACAGCCTGGCTGGCGGCGGTGTGTGCGGCTTCGGAACCGAAGTAGAACATGGTGAACTGCGCCACCAGGAGGATCAGCAGGAGCAGCGGGAAGGCCAACACCATCTCCAGGGTGACCGACCCGCGCTCGGGCTGCTCGCGCAGCCGGGCGAGGCGGGACGGCCCCCTGGTGACAGCGAGGTTCGCGCCGGGACGCCTCACTGGTTCGGCGAGAGATTGAGGTTGTTCGCGGCGCCGGTGGCCTTGCTCTTCAGGATCGCCGTGACGGCGATCGCAATGAGCACCAGGGCTCCGGCGATGACGATCAGCTCAACGGTGCCCATCCCGGACTCGCGGTTCTCCTCCTTGCGCAGCTCGTTGAACCGGGCCAGGTAGCCCTGGAACATGATCTTCAGGGGGGTGAGCTCAGACATCTTCTTGCGCCTTTCCTTGGTGTTTCAGATATGCGTGCTGCCGGACGGCAACGCCTCCCGGCCGGGCGCGAGTGCCCGGCCGAAGCTGTGGGTGGACACAGCGGGGACGTCGAGCACCCCGCTGCTCCGGTTCGCGACGCGCACGGCGCGGTCTTTGGGCCGCCCCGCGTCTTCGGCGCAGTACGCTGCCGCCTCGCGGGCCAGCCGGATCGGAATCCAGCCCGCTGCGAGCAACGCGACCAGCCGCAGCAGAGACCATGCCGACGCCGACGGTTCGAGCACGGCGGCGACGAAGGCGACTAGCAGGGCTAGCGCGGCGGCGATCGCGGGTCCGACCAGCAGCACGCACCGGCTCGGGCGCTGACTGGTGCGCGCCTGAGTGGGCATCCGGGTTCCCTCCTTCGCCTGCCGCATCGCCGTCTCCATCGCTTCTTTTCACAGGCCGTTCATGACGTGGGCCATGGCCGGGTAGCCGATCAGGAGCATGAAGCCCAAGCCCATGACGACCACGGGCAAGCTCATCCGCTCGCTGGCGGCGTTCGCCTCGCCCTGGGCCTCAGCCAGGCCATTCGCGCGCAGCGTGGCGGCCTTGGCCGACAGCGACGCGCGGACCTTCGCGCCCTCAGAGCCGGCAAGCGCCAACGAAGCGGCCAGCTCGCCCAGCGCCGGAACGTCCAGCTCCGCGCCGAGCTGACCGAGGGTCTGCCAGGGGGCCACTCGGGAGATCTCGGCGGTGGCCAGGGCCTTGCGCAGCGCGGTGAAGGCCCAGCCGTCGCCCACGAGCGAGGCTTCCTTCAATGCCGCCTCGACCCCGCCGCCAGCGGCCAGCGACAGCGTGACCAGGTCCAGGAACGCGCTCAGGGCCCGGACCATGTCCTTGCGGCGCTCGGCGGCCTCGGCACGGATGACGTAGTCCGGAGCCAGGAACCCGGCTGCGGCGAATGCGACCGACAGCCACAGCGGCAGCAGCCAGCCCAGCGGCGACCCGGCCGCTGACATCAGTGCGGCCATGGCCAGCGGAGCGCCGAGACCGAGTACAGCGAGCATGCCCTTCTGTGCCAGGTGCGCTGACGTCGAGCGCTCCAGGACCGCCAGGTCCTTGCGGGCCCGCGCGCCGGGCAGGCCGAGCCCGCCGAGGAACCCCGCCAGCGGGGCTCCGGCGCGGGCCACCCAGCCGTCGGCCTTCGAGGCAAGGATCGGCGCTGGGGCGGTGCTCGCGGACAATGCCGACATGGCCTGCGCCAGGGTCGGCTTGGGCGGATACAGCCCGTAGACCAGCACCGCCACGGCGAGACCGAACCCGCCGCCGCAGATCAGAGCAGTCATCATCGTGTGGCCCCCTCATCGGTCGGGTTGGTCTGCAGGCGGGTCAGGAACCGGGTCGGCTGATTCGTGGCGGCGATCTTGTGCAGCCACATGAACGCGACGCCGAACACCCCGGCGACCACCGCGAGCACGATCTGCCCGGCCGGGCTGCTGTAGGGGGTCATGTAGGAGCCGTCCATGCCCACCAGCACCCCAGCCACCGCGAAGACGAACGCGACGATGATCCGCACCGAGGAGCGGGTGCGAGCCCGGTCGGCGGTGATCCGCATGCTCTGCGCGGCCTGTTCCCGGGCGTACCGGGCAAGCTCGCCCAGCACTTCGCCGAGGTTGCGTGCCTGCTGGCGGGAGGCCAGTACGAGAGCTGCGACCACCAGGTCGCCAGTCGCATCGCCGAGGTCCGCGGCGAACGTGCGCAGCGCCTCGTCCAGCCGCGTCCCGGCCTTCAGGTTCGCCGCCAGCTCTGCGACCTCGGCGCGGATCGGAGCTGGCGCGTTGGCCGCGGCGGCCAGGATCGACTGCTCCAGACCCGCCGCCGCGCCCAGGGTGTCGCGCAGCGCCTCGGTGAACGTCGCGATCGCTTCGATACGCGCCTGCTCGTCGGCCGCGGCGCCGTCCTTGCCGAACATGCCCGGCAGCGCCCAGGCGGCCAGCGCGGCGATTCCCGCCGCGACCGGCCATCCGGTAAACGCCCCAACGGCCACCGCTGCGGCGGCCGAGATCAGCACCCTGCGGGTGATGCCTGGTGCTTTCAGCCGCTCCAGCAGCTCCTCGGCGCCGGGGCTCTTCGGTTCCGCGTCGGCTGGCACGCCGATCAGGCCGCGCAGCATGAGCGTGATTCCCGCCGCCACGCCCAGGCCGCACAGGATTGCGGTCAGCAGCCCGGAGTTCATATCGACCACCCCGCGCGCGCCGAACGCGTGAGCACATCCTCATCCAGCCCTGCGTCGATCAGGCGCTGCGCGGTGCCGGCGGTCCAGCCGGTTCCGGGTACGGCCTGGCCGTCGCGGCCGGGCTTGTAGACCTCGTTGCTGGTGACCTCGCCGTTGTCCCCGACGCCGGTGATCTCCCGGATCGAGGACAGTACGCGGGTGCCGTCGCGCAGCCGACCCAGCTGGATCACGACGTGCAGGGCGGTGCCGACCAGCAGGTTCGTCGCCGCGCGGTCGAGGCGCTCCGGTGACTGGATGGCGTAGGTGGCCATCTTGTCGAACGCCTGCTTGGACGACGAGGCGTGGATGGTGCCCAGCGAGCCGTCGGTTCCCATGGTCATGGCGTTGAGCATGGGCACCAGTTCCTCGCCGCGGACCTCGCCGACGATGACGCGGGAGGCGTTCATCCGTAGCGACATCCGCACCAGCTCGGCTTGCGACACGGCGCCCTGGCCCTCCAGGTTCCCCTCGCGGGCCTGCATCGCCACCACGTCGGGGTGCGCCTGCTCCAGCCCGAGTTCGTAGGTGTCCTCGATGGTGACCAGCCGCTCTTCCGGTCCGATGCACGCGGCCAGGCCGCGCAGCACCGTGGTCTTGCCGCCGCCCATGGCGCCGCAGATGAGGATGTTCAGCTTGGCCCGTACCGCGGCCTCCAGCTGTGCGGCGATGTCGAGGTCGAACATGCCCAGGGCCGCGAGCTCCCGCAGCGAGGTGGCCATGTGGCGGTGCTTGCGCACGGTCAGCGACACCCGGCGGGACACTGCCATCACCGCGAACAGCCGGGACCCGTCGGGCAGCTGGATGTTCAGCTGCGGATGCGCACGGTCGAAGATCCGCTCCTCGGTGCCGGCCCGTGCCGCGATCGTACGCAGCAGGTCGACGAAGTCCTCCTCGGACGCGGCCAGCGGCCCAACCGGGACCTTGCTGCCATCGGAGTAGTGGACGAAGACATGGTCGAAGCCATTGGCCGTGATGTTCTCCACCGACGGGTCGTCCAGCCAACGCTGCAGACCGCCCATGCCGAACAGCGCGTCAAACACCGCCCGGCTCACCTTGGCCTCGGCCTGGCCGTCCAACACGTCCCGGCCGCCGCCGGCCAGCCCGGCGCGGGCGTGGGCCATCAACGCGTCGTCGATCAGCTCCCGACCGACCCGCTCCCGCTCGACGCTCCCGGAGTTGTCGCCGACGCGCTCGGCCAGCCGGGCGCCGACCGAGGCGCGCAGCTTGCGCACCAGGTGCTGCTCGTCATCGGTCAGCGCCTCACGTTCGAAGGTCGCGACGCTCATGCCACAACTCCGATCGGCTCGGCCTCGGCGCCGTCTTCTGCGCCGTCTCGCGGTTCGGTGTCGGACTTCACGGTCCGCAGGTGCTCAGCGGCCAAGGTGGCCGCGAGTTCGGCGGCGGCCTTGGCCAGCGGCAGCCCGGCGATCCCGCTGCGCGCGGCCAGCCTCGACAGGGCCCCGCGCGGATCGGGGCGGCCGGCCAGCATCGCCGCCGCCGCGGCGTCATCGGGCAGCTCGGCGAGCACGGACAGCTGGGTCGACTCCTCGATCTCCTCGACCGTGAACGGCCCAGGCCCCACGGTGACCAGGGCGAGACGGGTGTCGGTCGCCTGGCAGCGCGCCAGCAGCTGCTCGGCGCCGCTGATGACCCGGGTCAGCTCCTCCAGCACTGGGCGCACCACCAGCAGCAACACGTCCGCGGACCCGGCCACGGCCCATCCGTGTCCTTCTGGAGCCAGATCGCCAAGGTCGGCGACCACGGCCAGGTCGTCCTGGCCGGCGACCGCGTACAGCCACTCGCGGGCGTCCTTGGCGAGCATCTTCATCGCCGCCGTCGCGTTCTCCGCCGGCGGCGGCGCCAGCACCACCTTCAGCCCGCCGGGCAGCTCCTGGACGTGCTCGGCCAGCAACGAGGCGTCGCTGCTGCGGCGCGCCGCGACCGACAGCGAGGCCAGACCCGGCTCCTGGCCGAGCTTGAACCGGGCGGCCAGGTCACCGCCGCGGGCATCGGCCTCGAGCAGTATCGGCTCCCCAGCCCCCGAGCCCGGCCACATCGCCGCGATCGCGGCGGCGACCGTGGTCACGCCCGGTGAGGACTTCAACGATCCCAGCGAGATCAGCATCGTCGATCAGCTCCCCGCCGGAGCGGACAGCACCAGCTGCACCTGCGCGGCCGGAATCGCCGCGATCGCCGAAGCAGAACCAGCATCGGCCAGCAAGGACACCGAGCCCGTACCGGAGTCCGTGCCCGGTGTGATCGACAGCACCACCGCGCTCGGCGCGGCCGACAGCGGCGTCACCGTCGCGGTGCCCGAGCTGCCGGACGCCGGAGCGGTGCCGACGATCACGTGCGCGCCGGGAGCCAGCTCCATCGGGTACTGCCCGGTCTTCACCGCCACCGCGATCACCTGCTGCCCGGCAGGCGGGAAGCTGGCCGGGCCAACCTCGCGTCGCGTCACCAGCGCACCGGGGGCCAGCGGCAGCGCCGCAGCCTGCCCGACCACCGAGTTCTGCGCTGAGGCCGGGATCAGACCCAGACCTGCATTCGTGGCCACCTGCACCGTGGCCAGGTCGGACGCCTGGATGACCTGCCCGGCGCGCACGGGCTTCACCACCGCCAGATACGACTGTTTCCCGCCGAAGTTCAGCGAGGTCGCCGCGAACCCGACCGCGAACACCACCGCGAGCGCGCCGCCGAGGACTGCGTAGGGCACGCTGCGGCGCTTCGCCGCCGGCGACAGACGCGGCTCAGCCTTCTTCGCCGAGCCGCCCAGACGTCCGGAGATCTTCACCGGGGCCATTTTCGGCATGGAGGTAGCCATGTACGTCATGCCCTTTCACAGAATCGAAGGAGGAGGTGCGGACCGAGCGGCGGGACTGCCGCGCGGTGCTGATAAATGAAATGCCGAGGCCTACCCGGTGCCGGTAACGATCGCCTGCGACTGATTCACCGTGACCGGGACCGTCGCCGTGGTCGTCAGGTCGTTCAGCGTTCCAGCCTGACCCCCGCCGACCCAGTCGACGCGCCAGATGATGGTCGCCGTGACCTGGAACTTCCCGCCCGGCGCGTTACCCGAGGAGATCCGGTAGGTGTGGCCACAGTCCGGCGAGGATGCCTTCGGATCGGCGCCCGGCGGGAACTGCGACCCCGGGCCAGTACATACGATCGACTTGCCGTCTCCGAAGTCCCAGGCCACCGAGACCGGCGTCGCTGTGGCCGTCACCGACTCACCCGGCACCTCCGCCTTCGCGGATACTGGGACCCACAGACTGCGGGAAAGGAACGCCCAGGTTGGGACTCCGACCATCTGCGGGCTCCCAACGGGCGGGTTAGAGCCGATCTGCGGCTTCGGCGGCGTCAGCAGACTCCGCGCTCGATCGGCGAGCGCCGCCGGGGTCGGCAGCATCAGGGCCGCCGGCGGCGGGTTCGTCAGCCACACCATCTTCTGCGTCGTTGTGGCGACCGGCTTGTTCGGGTCGCCGCCGGTCTTGATCCCGTCCGGGCAGGTCATCAGGTACCAGGCGCCCTTCTGACCTGCATGCGATTCCGTACCAGGCTGCGGCACGTACGACGGGTCGGCGGCATAGGTGCAGTCGCCGTTGATCAGGGTCTGTTCCGGCGACGGAGTCGAGGTCGCTCCCGAACCACCGCTCGAGCCACCCGATCCTCCGCCGCTACCGGAGCCCTGGCTCGGCGAGGGTGTGGTCCCTGGGTTGCCGGGATTGTTGACATCGATCGTGCAGGAACCGGTGCCCGGAGTGCAGGTCACTCCGCCTCCACCACCGCCCCCGACGGGGACGCCCTGGTCAGCGAGCGCCGAGGACGCCCCGAGCGCGGTGAAGGCTATGAGCACACCCGCCATTACTGCTGACCGGCGGCGTATCCGGGTCAGCATGTGCCCGGCGCGCTGAACGCGAACGCGGACGCCTTCAGGACCCCGTCAGACCGCTCCACCAGGGCTTGGGTCAAGCGCCGGCCGCCTGGATGACCGTTGTGGACGAATGTCCCGTCACTTGTGTACAGGTTGAACCCGGAGTCGTCGACGCAGTCCTCGACGAGCACCTTCGCTGCAGCGCCCGAGCCGATGATCTGCTTAGCCGTCGGGTGGAGCAACTTCGGCTCGCCCTTAGCTACGTAGCCGTCGAGCTTGTTGATGTGGATCGCCTGCTGGAAGAACGACAGCGCGCCGCCGGTCAGGTGGTTTGCCAGCGTCGGGTCCTGGTCGTTCATGGTGGCCTCGACCTTTACCACGTCTGCCCACAGCGCCTTGTAGGTGGCGATAGCAGCCTGCGCCTGCGGGCTGGACTGGTCCACCGATGCCGACGCGGTCGGCGTGGACGATCCGGTGCTGCCCGGTGCGCTGGCAGTCGCGGGCTGACTCCCCGCGGAGCTGGGTGCCGTGCCAGACGAAGCGCTCGATGACTTGGAAGCGCCGCTGGCACACCCAGCCGCAGTCAGAAGTGCCGCGCCGACGGCGAAGCCGACGGCCACTCGGCAGCCAAAATGGTGACGAGCCATTTCGTATCCCCGTTACGTGACGAATGTGGTCTAGTCCGATATCGGACTCGGGTCAGGCTAGGCAGGTTTCCGGCGTTTCCGAAAGTGGCCCCGAGGAGCAAGTTATGCTCCCGATACGTTCAAATACGGACACAACGGTAGCGGCGCGCCGAATCGTGATCCCCCCGTGATCAGGTCGGCGTCGATCGTTACCGATGCCGACTCGCCCGAAAGCTGCAGATGAGCCACTTGACAACAGACGCCCCGGCTATCGCCTTGGGTGCGGCCGTCGGCACCGTCGGCGGACTATACGCGCCGCGAGCAGTGCGGCTGGCTATTGCCAAAGGCCCGGACGGCGACAGCTCCGCGGATGGGCTCCCACGGGTCGTCGCTGCGCTGATCGTGACATCCGCTGCGGTGGCCGGAGCGCTGGTCGGCGCACGGTTCGGTCTGCAGGCACGCGTGCCGGCCTACCTGTACCTCGCGGCGATCACCCCAGCGCTCGCCGCGGTCGACGCCACGACTCACATCCTGCCCAACCGCATCGTGCTGCCCGCCTACCCGCTGACCGTGGCGCTTCTGGCATTCGCCGCTTGGCGCGCCTCCGGCCCTGGAGCCCTGTGGCGGGCGCTAGCGGCCGGGGCGCTTCTGTACGTGATCTTCCTGGCCGTCGCACTCGTGGCGCCGCCGGACTCGCTGGGCTGGGGCGACGTAAAACTTGTCGGACTTCTAGGGCTCTGCCTGGGATTCCTCGGCTGGAAAACGACATGGCGCGGAATGATGCTTGCCTTCGGCCTAGCGGCGCTGTGCGTCATGGTCCGCTTACTTGTACGACACGAACAACGGAGTCATGCGCTTCCGCTGGGCCCGGCCCTGCTACTCGGCTCGCTAGCCGCCGTGATCATCAGCTAGAACCCTCGAGCTCAGCACCCTCACCATGTCGCCGACCTTGGCCAGCCAGCATCCACCGCGCGCTGCGCCGACCCGACTCCGGTATATGTGCCGAGCGATGGGCATATGCGACCTCAACCTGCCCGTTTACAAGACGGCTGGGTTGTTCGCCTGACCTGCGGCGGGACCTTGTGCCTCTGACCCTTTCCACGTATTTCCCGCGGCCCGCTCCGGCGGCCCACGGCTCTTCCGGGCGTGGGCCGCGGTTGCTTGAGGAGCTATCAGCGCCGCTTCCTGTGTCGGACCTTCAGAGTTCCGTCGAGGTGGATGTTTGTTGGCTCCGCCAAGTTCATGTCCTGCACAAGGTCCCGAACCAGTGGATAGGCAGCGTGGCCGGCACCTTGGAAGTCGCCACCCAGCTGGTCGACCGGAGCCGCAGTCTCTGCGGGCGACGACGGCAGATGAACATACTGTCCGTTCTCCTGAAGATCTATCTGTGCCGGGCCGCCAAACAGCCATACAGAAATCGCGGCATCTCCGCCAGCGCCAGCCCAAATTGCGTAGGCCCTGAGAAGGGACGGCAGCTCAACGATGGTGGCCTCAAGTTCGCTGAGGTTGAAGGTGAAAGTGCGCGAAAACCGCGTCTCGCCGAGTAATACTCATGCCCGCCCGGATCCGTCGGTGTGCAGCTCCACCGTAGGCGGGCTGCCCTCGGACCGAGTCGACGCCTTGCAAAGGAGTTGCTGCTCCACCTGGGGTGCCGTCATTGTGTAGTTGGCTGAGCCTGTCGACAGGGCCGACACCCGTGGGGCAGCAGCGCAGTCCCGCACCATCCGCCACGCAGTGCTGAAGGCCATCGAGGACGGCATCACCGACCCTGAACGGCTGGACTGGATCGTCGCTGCGGTGGTGGCCAAGGGTGACCCGGATGCCCTGTCTACCCATGTGCCGCTGTTTCCTGCTGCCGATCTGCCGGTCGTAAGCCGCGTACGCGGCTTACGACCGGCAGATGGCTTTGACGCTGCCGCGTAAGCCATGCGTGATCGGCGCGCGGAGGGTAGATGATCAGTCTGAGGCGTCGTAAAGCACTATGCCAGCATGCATATAGGGATCAAGTACGTCTCCGCGGTCGCTGTCACCGCGGCGGCCGTCCTGGTGGTGACGGCTTGCGGCGGCTCAGGCAAGAGCAACGGTCATTCGGCCGCCGCCCTGACGGACGATCAGGTCGAGAGCCTCCTGCTGACCGACAAGGACCAGCCCGGCTATAACTTCGACGCCTCGGAAGACGTGAGGTCCACCACGGACACGCCGGCTCTTGTGACCACCGGGGACAGTGCATGCCAATCTTTCCGTGATGCAGAGAACGCACTGTCCACGAAGTACGGCACGACCGTCGACCTCCGCCGGGTGCTCAACTCGGCCCACGGCGTCACCATGATCCAGGACGCCGTGGAGGTGATGCCGTCCGCCGATAAGGCCTCGGCACTGATGGCCGATCTGACCGCGGGGCTCAAGGGCTGCAAGACATTCACCGAGACCGAGGAGAACGAGCCGACTCCGACGACACTCACCGCGATCCCGCAGATGGTCGGCGACGACCGCGTCGGCTACGTCACGAGGGCGAGCGTACAGTCCGACACGGAGGTGGACACCACCTACGTGGTCCGTGTCGGCCCAGTGGTCGTGCTGATGCTGGAAACGGGAACGGTGAATCTCGGCATCGTTCCCCTTCCCCAGGCCAGCGAGACACTCCTCCGCCTGTCCGACCTGCAAGTCGCACGGTTGAAGAGCGCCGCAGGCGTCAGCTGATCACGCAGCCACAAACCGAGCACCCTGCGAGCACAAATACCTCCACGGCCACAGTCTGTCGGGGCCGGGCTTGGTTGCTCAGCGTTGAACACCGTGTAGCCCCAGCTCGCAGATCGGGAAGTCCTGGAGTTGCACCTGCCGGAGGCGGGCTACACCGCCGCGTGGCAACCCAATGTTGCGAACACGAGCAGCCCGAGGAGCCAGCTATGACAGTTCTGTAATAGCCGGTCATCCGGCGCCGGGGCAAAGGTTTCGACGCTACCTTGAGTATCGTGACCGTCTCCTCAAGCGCTGATGGGTGGCTGTTCTCGCCACCAGTACGCACTGCTCCGCCGGACAGTTCTGATCTAGGCGATGTGTTGAAGGCGTATCGAACTCGGCATGATCTGTCGCAGGCGGAGCTAGGAGATCTGCTGAACTGCGACCAGAGCTACTTGTCGATGCTGGAGCGCGGCAAGCGTTTCGTCCGCGACATTGGGGAGCTGCGCCGGTTCGCCGCGGTACTCGGGCTACCTGAAGCGGAGCTGGGCCTCGCCGATGGACAGCCAGCCGGCACGTTGGCCGGAGGAGACGCCTCCACACCGCGCGAAGTGCTGATGGACCAACGTGCATGGCGTTCGCACCGGCGTTCGCTGAACGCTCACCGCTTCGAGCTGAGCCGACGAGCGGCCGCCCTGTACCCGGATGCCCACCAAATCGGGAGCACTCCGCTACTGACTCGTAGGGACTGGCTCGCCTCGGCACCCGTCGATCTGGACGCCATCACCTTGTTGTGGCGCTCCGACGCCACTGCACCTGTCGTCACCGGGGTCGAGCCTGAGTCGGCGGCTGTACGGCCACGCTCTGTACGTGGAGGTCGGCACCATCGGTACTCTGAGGCGATCAGGTTAGTGGACCGGCCCGCATTGTTCGTCAACCGCCGCAGCTTTCGCCTGCTGGATGTGGCCTGGGCGGATGGGCGCGGCCGGATGGAATTCGGATACACCTCCTACTTCGAGATGGTCGATGTATGCGAGGCCGTGGCTCATGAGCTCACGGCTGCGGACGCCAACCCGATGTTGGGCCAGTTGCCGTTCCGATCGCTGATCAGCGATCCCTTCGATTTGGCACGCCGCCCGCTTCTGCCCTCAATCGACACTCTTACCTTGCGGCGGACTCGTGACGGGTCTGCGACGTTCGTGCTACATCGGCGCGAGGCCACCAATGTGGCGTTGGCCGGCGGCCTGATCCATGTCATGCCGGCTGGAGTGTTCCAACCCTCCACGGTGCTGCCATGGGATCAGGCCAACGATTTCGACCTTTGGCGAAACATGATGCGCGAGTTCGCTGAGGAGTTTCTGGGTGATCCGGAGGCCGACGGCGATTCCGGCGAGCCAATCGACTACTTTGACACCGAGCCCTATCGGACCTTGAATCAGGCACGTTGGGAAAGATCTATCCGCACCTGGTGCTTCGGTTTGGGTTTGGATCCACTCACACTGGCCGGCGAGATTCTGGCTGTGGCCGTATTCGACGCCGATGTGTACGACCAGGTGTTCGCCGGGATAGTCGGGCGCAACAATGAAGGCACGGTGACAGGCACCGATCCTGCCCGCCCCGAAGCCGGAATCGCTTTCACCAATGACAACATCACCCGACTGTTGGCCGAGGAGCGCTTGGCCCCTGCCGCAGCGGCGTGTCTATACCTTGCGTGGCATCATCGAGACCTGTTGTTGAAGGGCTAGGAGGGCCGTCTTGCGGGTACTGGTCACCGGGGCATTCGGGTACGTAGGTCGCGCTGTAACCCGCGCTCTGCTCGATACCGGTCATGAGGTCGTGGCCATGACCACGCAACCAAACAGGACACAACCTTCCGGCAGAGTGCAAATCGTCGTCGCAGACCTGCGTAGTTCGAACCAGCTGATGGCAGCCGTCGACCGCGTCGACGCGGTGGCACATCTAGCCGCTCTGACTCGAGTCCGCGAGTCGTTCGCCCAGCCGGGCGAGTACGCCATGATCAACACGGTGGGGACGGAGCACCTCCTTGCGGCAGTAGCCAGCACCGGACGCGTCATGCCATTCATCCATGCTTCTACAGCCGCGGTATACGGCACTCCAGAAAAGCAGCCCATCGGTGAGGACTGCGAACCCGCGCCGACCAGTCCGTACGGCGAGACGAAGTTGGCTGCGGACATGGCCGTACGCGACGCCGCTGTGAAAGGCAGCATCGGTGGAGTAAGCCTGCGCGCCTTCAACATCGCAGGTGCGGTGGGCCGGCACCCTGATCCCGACCTGACTCGCATCCTTCCCAAGGTGGTAGCCGTCGCCGGCGGGCGGTTCGACGAGGTAACGGTCAACGGCGACGGCAGCGCGATCCGTGACTACGTGCATATCGCCGACTTGGCCAACGCTTTCTGCCTCGCGATCGGCGCCGCGCAGCCGGGTAAGTTCGATATCTTCAACATTGGTGCGACTCCCGCCACAGTGGCTCAGATCATTGAGATCACCAGGAAGATCACAGGGCATGAGATTCCCGCGAAGCACAACCCGCCAGCGCCAGAGGCACCAGAGCTTCGAGCCGACACCACCCGCGCGTTGACGACGCTCCGCTGGATCCCGACACGCTCCGACTTGGAACAGATCATCGGCGACGCCTGGGATGCAGAGAAGTCGAACAGCTAGCGCAACCTCATGACAGAACTGTCATTGGAAAATCACTGACCGTAACGTCAAGGTGGAGACATGACCCCCTCCACCGAACCGGCGGTTCGGCAGTTCATCAAGCGCTGCAATGGCGCCGAACCCGGCGAGCTTCTCGACGAAGTCCATGCCGAGGCAGCTCTGCGACGAGCGGCCGACAACGGGTTTGAGATCTTCGGGAGCCTGGTCAGCGGAAGCGCCGCCTGGCGCAACGAAGTTCAGGACCTGACTTTCAGCCTCACCGAAGCCACCGAAGCTGACGCCCAACGTCGGCAGCATAAATGGGGTATCTGATGCCCCCGCGTGTAACTGATGAACGCGACGCCGCTCTCTCCGCCCCAGTCGTAACCGTGTTTCTCCACGTCGTCAACGGCGCCGGAGTTGAGCTGATTCGGCGAAGCCGCGCTGAAGCACTGCTGGAGCAGATCATCAACACACCACTGCTCGACGTCACCGGCGACGTGGCCAGCGGCTTCGCCTGGGTTGCGCCCGGTTCACACCCACGACGCTCGTACGCGGTGGTCCCCCTGGCCGCTCCAGTCTGGCCGAACACCCCGCACCCGATCCTGGTCACCGTCGAGCTGTGGTGGCCGACGGACCAGCACGGCCGTCGTCGCGTCCGGTCCTTCGCGGTGTTGGCGGAGGACCCGTTCAACGCTTACCTGATCGCCTGTTGCCTGTGGAGCACGAAAGCCACCGGTGCCGGGGCAGAAGCCGCCTTCCTGTACGGAGCGGACCGGCGTTCCGCCTACCGGATCAGCGCTGCGGCGTGGACGTGCTCACAGATTCCCGCCGAGACCATCGCACAGGCCGCAGCCACTATCGCCGATCGCGTCAGCACTGCCCCACTCCCTGGCATCCGAAGGACAAGTGCAGTGCGCGAGGAACGCATCGACGGAAGGCAGAACTTCACCGGCACGCGCGAGGAGATTGGCAAGTGTCTAAGGGAGCAGGCAGATGACCGTGAAGTCTCGATGGATATCAACGCCGCGTTCTCCCTGCCCATCGCCGGAGACCGGATCGAGACCGGCTCCTGTACCGAGTACCTGGGCAGGTCCCACTATCGCGTCACCGAGGCCTCCGACAGCGCCGAGTCAGGGGTCTCATGATGACCTCCTGTGCGCTGGCTCATCGGGTCGCTCCGGAGCCTCTGCTCGACTCGGCGGCTACGTCTGAGCGCTACGTGATCCTGATCAGCGGAGTGTTCGTGCGAAATATCTGCGGCGCGGCCGCGGAGTCGACTTTCCGGCGCTGGTGTCGCAGTCCTGATGTGGTGATGGATGGCGATCTGCGGACCGGGTTCTTCTGGGAGTGGCCGGACTCGCGGCGCACTCGGATCGAGATCATCCCCGAGCCCGACGAAGATCGCTCCGTGCACACGGTGGTGACGGTCTGATGGTCGAGTTGCAGCAGGTCAAGACCGGGTTCGTGGCCAACGACTTCTTCCTGATGGCCAATGATGACCCGTCTGGCCGGCCCCGTTTGTCGGAGCGGATTCTCGCGGTCGGGTTGGCGGGTGCGCTGCTGTGCGAGCTGATCCTCACCAGAGGGGTAGATATCGAAAAAGGCACCCTGGTGCTGACCGCCAACCGTCGTCCGCGGTCTCTATTGCTCGCTGGGTTGTGCAGTGAGGTGGAGGCGGAGGCGCCCCGTCCTGTGCGTGACTGGCTGGACTATCTGAGCTTGGAGTCGACCGAATTGGTGGGGCGACGGTTGCGGGCTTCGGGCGTCGCCCAGTTTCACGAGCCTCGGTTCAAGGTGCCGGGCAGGCCCGGCCGGTGGCTGCCGGTCGATGCGCAGGCGGCCAGCTGGCCGGCGGTTGATGTGACACGCAAGATCTACAACGGTGCGGCGACGGCGCCCGATCTGGTGCTGTTCGGTCTGACCCGCGCTACCGGTCTGGACAACCCGAACTTGTGGGAGATCCGCCACCTGCTGACCGATCCGGGGCTGCTGGAGCAGACGCTTTCGCCGTTGGCGGTCTTCAATCCGGTGCTCGTGGAGCTGGTGGCCCACACCGCGGCCGCGGTCGGCAGCGCTGTGGCGAGCCAGCGCAAAGGCTGACCGCCTAGCCCATCACCCTACTAAGCCTGTTGATTTCCAAGAGGGAGTGTTCTGTGTCGATACCATCACCGGCTTCGGCTCCGGCCCCGAGCAAGATGTCGGCGGCGCTGGCCAAAGAACGGCTGGGTGCGCCCGCTGTGGGGTTCTTCATCCTCGCTGGGGTCGCGCCGTTGACCGTGACCGAGGGGGTGGTGCCCTCGGCGTTCGCCGCGACCGGCCTGACCAGTGTGCCGGCCGCGTTCCTGGTGGTCGCGGCGGTGCTGGCTGTGTTCGTCATCGGATACCTGGCGATGGCGCGCAGGATCCCGAACGCCGGGGCGGCCTACTCATTCATCTCCCAAGGCCTGGGCAAGCCTGCCGGGGTGGCCGGGGCGTTGGTGGCGGTGGTCGCCTACAACCTGTTGCAGGTCGGGCTGTACGGGATGATCGGGCCGCAACTGGCCTCCTTCGCCGCCGACAACTTCGACGTTCACCTGCCGTGGGGCGTGTGGGCGTTCGGCGCGTGGGCGGTGGTGACTGTGTTGGGGCTGGCGCGGGTGGACTTGAGCGGCCGGGTGTTGGGCGTGCTGTCGGTCCTGGAGCTGGTGGTCATCGCCACGGTGACGATACGGGGTCTGACACACCCGGCGGCGGGCGGTGTCAGTTTCGCGGCGCTGTCCCCGAGGAGCCTGCATGCCTCTAGCTTGGGTGCGGTGCTGGCTGTGGCCGTGCTGGGCTTCGTCGGGGTGGAGCAGGGACCGGTGTTCAGCGAGGAGGCACGCGACCCACAGCGCACGATCCCGACGGCCACCTACATCTCCCTGGCCGTGATCGCCGCTGTTTACGCTGCCGCGTCCTGGGCTTTGGTCGTGCACTACGGCGACCAGGTGGTGCCGACAGCTCAGGGCCCAGACGGCACCGGGATGCTGTTCGCGATGGCCCCGGGAACCGTGGCCAGCATCGGCCGCAGCTTGTTCCTGACCAGCCTGCTCGCGGCGGCGTTGGCGTTCCACAGCGCGGTCGGCCGATACATGTGGGCTTTGGGCCGGGAGCGGGTGCTGCCGGCGGTGATGGGCACCACCGGTTCCACCGGGGCGCCCCGGGCGGCCTCCATCGTGCAGAGCCTGCTGGGTGCGGCGGCGATCTTGATGGCGCTGGGCCTGCACTGGGATCCGGTCGGGCAACTGTTCTTCTGGGGCGGAACGACCGGCGGTGTCGGGATTCTGCTGCTGTTGACGGCGACCTCGGCCGCGGTCGTCCGCTACTTCTGGACGTTGCCCGCTGGCGAGCCGGTGTGGCGGCGCCTGGTAGCGCCGACAGCCGCGACGGTGCTACTGGCGGTGATGGCGTGGTTGTGCATCGAACACTTCGATGTGCTGCTCAACGTCGCACCCGGCTCGCTGCCCACCAAAATCCTGCCCGGGCTGTTCGGCATCGCCGCCGTCGTCGGCGCCGGCTGGGCGCTGGTGCTCAAACACCGCCAGCCCGACGCCTACGCAGCCATCGGCTTGGGCAGCGCCGCAATGGCCCACAGCATCACCACCACCGCCGGGACCTCGACGACGCCGTCTGCGAAGACTACGAGGAGCACGCAATGAGCCCACGGCACCAGATCGTCCCCGCGCAGCCGCAGGACGCCACCGCACTGAGCCGCGTGATCGCACGGGCCTTCCACGACCTGGCACCCTCGGTGTGGCTGATCCCTGACAGCGAGGGGCGTACCCGCCTGTTCCCCGGCTACTTCCGCCTGTTCGTCGACGAGGCGATGGCCCGCGGACGCGTCTACACCACCCTCGAACTCACCGCAGTCGCCCTGTGGCTTCCCTCGACCCCCAACGAGGAACCAGACTCGTCCGGCTACGACGCCGGCCTGCCGGCAGCCACCGGCATCTGGGTCGACCGATTCCGAATCTTCGACGCACTGCTGGCCGAGCACCACCCCCACGACACCGCCCACGACCACCTAGCCATCCTCGCCGTCGACCCCCACCACCAACACCAAGGCATCGGCACCGCACTACTAGCCGCGCACCACGACCACCTAGACGCCGAAGACCCACCCCGCGCCGCCTACCTGGAAGCCAGCGACGCCACCACCAGAGAGCTCTACCTGCGCCACGGCTACACCGACCTCGACGACCCGATCATCCTGCCCTCCGGGGCACACATGTACCCGATGCTGCGCCGCACCAACGGCACCTGACACACACGATCGGCCCACGTCCGGCCGCGACACCTAAGACCGACCGAGCGACAGAAGTCGATGCAGGCATGCCAAAAACCGGACGACCGCCGGTGGCGGCGATCGGCTGGAGCTTCCTCCTCCGATCACCAGTTGCCGTTGTCCCTACGACCTAAGAAAGATGTTGATGTCCGTTCCAACTCCCGCAGCGCCACCGCCGATACGCGCCACATACGCCTACCCCGCCATCCTCGCGGTGTATGCAGCGGTATTCGGTGCCGCAGCGTTCACCTGGACCGCGCTGCTGCTGTACACCTATCACGCCCTACCTGAGGCGTGGATGGCGGCGATTCTGCGCCATCAGAACGGTGCCGATGTCGTACCTGCCGTGCTCGCCGGCTTGGCAGCGCTGATGATCTGCGCCGCGCTGATCACATCGGAACGCGGCAAGCAGATAGTCGTGTTCAACAGTCCCGGGCGCCGTGTCACGGCCTTGGGAATCATCGCTGCGGCACTGATTCCGGTGGAATGGGCGCTGCGCCATGTGCAACTGCTGGAAAGCGACGACCTGACCCCGCGGATCGTGGAGTTGGTCGGCAGCGCCGCACTGGCTGGAGCGTTGGCGGTGGTCCTGGCCGCTCCGGAACCGGCCGAGTTGGGCATCGGAGGCCGCAAGCACCGCAGCATCACCGAGTTTTACGCGTTAGCGCGCACCTCGCTGCTGGGCCTGCTCGGCAGCTTGGCCGCGGTCAATCTGATCCTGTACGGGCTCAAGCCGCCAGCGCTGGTCGGCCCTGTTGGCCCTGGCAGCGGGATGGTCGAATCCTTTTGGTTCTGGATCGCTGTGGCGTGCGTGAACGCCGTCGTCGAGGAAGGCATCTGCACCGCCTGGCTGTATGCGCTGCTCCACCGCGCCGGCCGGCCGAGGTACGAGATCTACGCTGTCGCCGTCCTCGCTCGGGTCGGCATCCACCTGTACATGGGCTTGCCGGGCTTGGGGGCGGCAATATTCGCCCTGGTCAACATCCGCCTGTTCGAGCGCACGGGCCGAGTGGCGCCGCTGATCCTCGCCCACGCCTGTTTCGACTGCGCCACCATCACCGGCAACCGGACTGTGCTCTACGTCTTCATCAGCGCCGGCGCATTGATGCTGCTGTACCCACCCAGCTTCCTGCCGCGACGCCGCGCCACTGAACAGAACCGCGGCGACAGGCCCCAGCACCAACCGGCGATGGAAGCAGCCCGCACCGGAGGCCCGTCGTGAGGATCACGGTGATGCTTGTAGTCACGTTTTCGATCGTGGCCTTCCATCTGATCAGACACGATCACTGGTCCATCCGTGCACCGGGACAAACAGCGGGCTCCTTCTGCAACCCGACGCCGCAACCGGTCGGATCAGGCGGCGGGATCGAGAAGGCCTGTTGATCCCGCCACGACTCTGAACTCCGCCGGGCCGGTGTGAGCGCGCCCGGCCCGGCGGCGCACCAGCCCCGCCCGCAACCGGCCTGTCTGCCGGTGAAAGGGCGGGAGGGCAACAACGCCTATCGCACGCACAACCCGCGGGTGGCATGACGACCTGCGCTAGGTAGGCCATGCCGGACATCGAGCCGGCGACCACATCCGACACCACCACATCGAGGGGACCGAGCAGATGTCGACCACGCTGACACCGGAGCAGGCCAATGCCGCCGCAGAAGTCCTGGAGCACCTGACCTCCACCGGAGATCGATCGCATACGGCGGTCATGACCGACGCGGCCCGGATGGTGCTGAAGGCACAGATCGGCCGCTACGCACGCGTCGCCAACGCTGTCCGGCTGGTCTCGCAGATCCTGCTGCCGCCGCTGCCCGGCGATGAAGTCGTCGACGGCGCGCCGGTGTTCGAGACCTTCGACGATGCCCTGGCGTGGTACCGGGACAACGCCGATGGGATCTACGAGGTACTGCTGCAAGCCCGCTTGTATGAGGTCGATGAGGACAGCTGCCGTGTGGTGCGGGGCCTGGAGCAGGTGATGGCCTTCGTGCACGATGTCGATCGGCGGGTGATACTGGCGGACCTGGCACTGGCCTCCGCGCGTCGCTGGTGCGATGAGCACGCTCAGGCGCAGGCACTGCTGAACCGCGGCGGCGGGTACAAGGTGGCCGGTCAACCAGCGAAAGCAGTGGTGGACTACCGAGAAGCTGCGCGGCTGTTCGCCCGGCTCGACGACGCCGTCGGCTCGAACGCGGCGTTGAGTCGCCTGGCCGTAGCGCACGCGGCCGCCCGCCAATTGGACGAGGCCGACGACATCCTGGGCCAGGTGCTCGTTCGCTGCGGTGAGGGTGCGGTTGAGGCTGCTCTCGCGGGACTGGCGTACGTCAACCGGTCCTGGGTGGCCGCCCAGCGCGGCCAGTGGGACAAGGCCATCGAAGGCGGGCTCGTCGGGCTGAACAAGCTCCAGGGCTGCGACGCCGACCCGCAGTGGTTGCGCGACGCGCATCTGGAACTGGTCAACGCCTACATCGGCGCCGGTGACATCGACCACGCCAGCCAACACCTGGCGGCGCTGAAGGCATCGATCGTGAACGGGCCCGAGAACGTACCGCAGCGTATCGCCACCGCGCTGGTCGACGGGGAGTTGTTGCTGGCCCAGGCGCACGAACACGATGCGCTGTGCGCCTTCCAACGTGCACTGGCGTTGCAATTCGCCGGTCCTGCCCCTTACAACGCCGCCGACGCCCTCGATGGCGCTGGCAAGGCACATTCCCGGCTCGGCGAGCTGGACCAGGCCGTCGAGCACCACGCTGCCGCGCTTTCGCTCCGCCTCCGGGCCGGCGAGCCGTTCGCCACCGCCCGCACCCGCTACCACCTGGCCAGGGCCAAGAACGCATCCGGAGCCGCGGACGAGGCTACGCAACTGCGTGAGCAGGCTCTGCTGGACCTGCGCGGGATCGTCGACCCGGCCGCCGATGACCTGCGCAGCGAACTGGAGCTGCTGACGCCGTGATGTGTCTGCGTCACAGTCCCCACCGGGCCCTTCCGGGATCTCGTGGGGCCTCGGCCAGGCGCTGAGCACCGCCACCAGCCTGGACCTGCCGGCCCTTCAAACCAAAGCCACCAACCGGCATACAGCTCCATCGGTCGGACCAGCTCGATCACGCTTTCCCACCAAGGCTCCCGCCATCGATCTATCGATCCTGACGATTCGGTGGCGGGGTACCGCCGGGCCGCACGCCCGGGACAGCAGGCTTTCCGCCACGACAAGGCGAAAGGCCCTTCACATCAACGAGTGGAAGGAAGTCCACGTGACCGTCGCCCTCGAAAGACCTCCAGCTGTGCGAGCTGGGGACGGGCGTGACCCCGCCGAGCTGGTGAGCGCCGAGACATTCGCCAAACTCGTGCGCTACGCCACCGAACACCACCACGTGCACCGCTTCTACGCGGCCGACGGCGTGCGCCAGGCACTGCTGTACCTCAAGGCAGTGTGCGACAACCCCGGCGTGCGCATCGTGCCGGACGTGTCGGTGGACCCGTTCTGGCACGACCTGCTGATGCACACCCAGGAATACGAGCAGTTCGAGCAAGACCACAACAACGGCAGACGGCTACACCACGTGCCGATCAGGCTGGACGACATCAGCTCCGGCGCGGCCATGGAGCGCACCATCCCGATCCTGCACGCCACCGGCTACCGAGTGGACATGCTGTGGTGGGAAACCGGCGAATCCTGCTGCCCGCCCAACCCGCCGGTCCCCTGCAACCCGGACTGAGGGGAGAACGCCGGCAATGAAGAACAGACCACCTGGCGACCCGAAAGGCGAACCTCCCCCTCCACCGCCGCCAGCTCAACGATGATGGCCCCCAAGACCGTTAGCGAATAGAGGAAGGCCCATGGTGCGCGCGACCTTCACCGACCTACCCGATCAGGTCCTAGCCGAGCTGGCCGACCTGGCGGGGCCGGTCAAGGAGTTCATCCCCGCTGTTCTCGGCAATCACGCCGACGTGGTCGGGGAACTGCGCACCAGCCGGGGGCGGGCGTTCATCAAGGGCGCCCGCCTCCTCCCAAACCAGCGCGGCGGAGGCGCCGAGGCCTGGTCGCTGCTGAACGAGGCCGAGGTTCTGCACGCGGTCCGGCCGTACGCCCCTGAACTGTTGTGGCGGTTCGATGTGGCCGGCTGGCGGATCGTCGGCTTCGAGTTCGTGCACGGGCGCCACGCCGACTACGCACCCGGCTCCCCAGACCTGGAGCCGATCTCCGTCGCAGTAGAAGAACTCGCCACGCGGGATTGCCCGCCGTCGGTGAAACTGCGGGTTGAAGATCGGTACCGGGCGCTGGACGACCGTGCTGGAGTGTTCGCCAGTGATGGCCTGGTGCACTGCGATCTGAGCCCAGACAATGTACTGATCACTGTCGACGGCGCGGTCCGCATCGTGGATTGGGCGTTCGTATCGCGCGGCGCCTCCTGGCTGGAGTTCGGCTTCATGATGCCGTGGCTGATCCGTGCAGGACACAGCCCACAGGCTGCCGAATCGTGGCTGGCCCGGTTCCCGCTGTGGAGCAGCGCAGACCCGGAGCACACCAACCTGTTTGCTTCCCTCTTGAACCAGACCTGGTCGCGGCGGAACGTCGAAGGCGCCCCTCCATGGCTGGTCGAATACGCCGGGTTGGTCCGGGCATGGCTCGAAGCACGGACAGCAACAAGCTCCTGAGCCGACCCTCGACGAGGCACCCACTCGTGCTTCATGACGACCTTGCCGATCTCGGCACAACGTGCTGTAGGACCGCATCTTCAGCGCCCGCCCCGAGCCGCCGGGCCGGCCTCGGCGCCTCGACCGGCTCCCGATAGCCGTAGTCGGCTATAGCCACCACACCACCGAGCAGTACCTGGCAACAACCGCTTCACTTAGCGCAACTTCGACGCTGCACCTGTGTCGCTACTTCGTGAAAACTGACCCCCTAGCGATCTTTGAAAGTTGACCCCCTGACGCTAGGGAGGTGTTGAAAGTGGAGGACTGGGCCGAGATACGCCGGCTGCACCGTGCCGAGGGCGTGCCCATCAAGGAGATAGCCCACAGGCTCGGGGTCGCGCGGAACACCGTGCGGGCCGCCTTGAACTCGGACCGGCCGCCGAAGTACGAGCGAGCCGCTCGCGGGTCGGTGGTCGACCAGTTCGAGCCGCAGATCCGAGCGCTGTTGACGGAGCGGCCTCGGATGCCGGGGCCGGTGATCGCCGAGCGGATCGGCTGGCCGTACTCTATGCCGCCGCTGCGCAAACGGCTGGCGCAGATCCGGCCGGAGTACGTCGGGATCGGCCCGGTGGACCGCACCTTGAGTTCTAGTGGTTGTCGCAACATCCCAGGCCAGGGGATGCGATGGACTTCCGAATCCGGCAGGACCGCTCATCGCAGGGGCGCAAGCCCTTGAGTCGTGAGCGGGAGGAATACTTCCGTCTCGTGGATCAAGGCGTGAGTAGTCAGGAAGCGTGTAAGCGGGTCGGGGTCAACGACAAGACGGACGGCATGCCGTCGATGATCGCCTACCTGACCAGAGTCTTGAAGACCCCGACGATCGGCACGTTCTGGGAGGAGCTGGCCGAGCAGGCCCGCGATCAGACCTGGTCCTACGAGGAATACCTGGCCGCGCTGCTGCAGGGCAGGTTGCCGACCGGGAGTCCAAGGGCACCGTGATGCGGATCCGCACCGCGCACTTCCCGCAGGTCAAGACCCTGGAGGACTTCAACCTCGACCATCTGCCCTCGCTGCGGCGCGACGTGCTGGCGCACCTGGCTACCGGCACGTTCGTCGCCAAGGCCGAGAACGTGATCCTGCTGGGCCCGCCGGGGATCGGCAAGCCGGACGGCTGGAGACCGAGCTGAAGAGCAACAGTCTTGACGAGGCGATCAATCGCTACTCGCCCGAGCGGATGGAAGTGGTGGCATCAGCATTCGACTACTTCGAGCTTCCCGCTCTTGCATCGCTGGTGCGGCAGCTTGCAGCTAGCAATCACGACTACGCGGCCGCGCAGGATTTGAATGTCGACTACTGGGAGGGTCGGGGCCGTCGTCCGGGTGACAGTCTGATCGAAGCCGCCTTAGAGCGACAAATTCGGGCGGCACCCCAGGATTTCGGGCTTGAGTGTCAATGGCCACGTAGTGGCTTCCGACTGCGGACGTTTCAGGTAACACGCTGACGGACGCGAGATCTCTCCAGCTGGGCGGTCCGTGGACACGTATCTTCCCCATGCGGACATGACTTCGCCCCGCGCGGACATCAAGATTCCCCAGGACTCCTGAGCCTCAGCTGAGTGCGACGACCCCGTTGCCGTTGACAGCCTCGGAGAGCCGGTGGCTGTCTCCGGCGGTGACGACGACGTGTGCGTGGTGCAGGAGCCGGTCGACGGTCGCGGTGGCCAGGGTCTTGGGCATGATCTCGTCGAAGCCTGACGGGTGAAGATTCGAACTGACGGCCAGGCTTTTGCGCTCGTAGGCGGCGTCGACCAGGCGGTAGAAGCCCTCGGCTGCGTCGGCGGAGACCGGCAATAGCCCAATATCGTCAACGATCACGAGATCGGTCCTGGTTAGGCGGGCGAAGGCTTTGGTGACCGAGTCGTCGACGCGATGTCGGCGGACCAGGCCCCCGAGGTCCTCGATCGTGAACCAGGCCACTGTCATCCCGGCGTCGACCGCGGCCTGGCCCAGGGCCTCGGTGAAGTGGCTCTTGCCCGTGCCCGAAGGACCGACCACGCAGAGGTTCTCCTGCCGGCCGATCCACTCCAGCGTGCGGAGCGCGGACTGCGTCGGGATCGGGATCGAGTAGGCGTCCTCGTTCCAGATGTGGAAGGTCTTGCCAGTCGGGAACGAGGCGCGTTGGCGGCGGGTGCGCAGGTTGGAGGCGGCGCGGCCGGCAGCTTCCTCGGCCAGCAAAGCGCGCACGACCTCGGCCGGGTCCCAGCGCTGGGCCTTGGCGGTGGGGATGATGTCGGTCATCGCCCGGCGGATGTGCGGCAGCTTCAGTGCCCTGGTGAGCGCGACGGCCTCGTCGAACGCGGCCCCGGAGGTCGCGGCGACTGCGGAGGCCGGGGCTGAGGGCCTGGGACGGACGGCGGGCAGGAGGGAGAGCTCGGTCATGGAGCTGGGTTCTTCCTGTTCAGTGGTGATCGGTTGGCTAAAGTGCCTGCGTGTTCGAGAAGGCAAGCGGTGAGGAACTGGCCGAGCGGCAGCGGGTCGCGGCCTGGGTCCGAGAGGAGCTGGCGATCGCCGGCCTCCCGACGGTCGGCAACGACGAGCACGGCCTGCACGGTGACGTGAACGGCGTCCTCGTCGAGGTTGACGAGGGCGACGACACCGCCGGCGGCGTCATTCTGTCTTGGGCGTGCTCCGACCGCCTGACCGACCGCATCGTCGGCGCCGTGGCCGACCGGCGTTTCGAGGATCCGGCGATCTGGCATGCGGGAGCGGTCAGGCAGGCGATGAACGCCGCGGTCGTGCAGATCCTGACCGCGGCCGGGTTCACGGTGGTCGACAACCCCAACGACATGCACCCGCAGTCGTTGAAGGTGACGGCGGCCCCCGGGCGGGATGCTCCGCTGGCCTGGGAGAACGCGGACGCAACGGCCTCATCCTGGATTCCCGAATCCTGACCAGGCCGAGGTTCCCGGCTGCAGGCTGTGCTGTTCGCCGGCGCGGCTGGTCGCGGCCGGTGCGTCGTGGAACGACTGGTGGTCCAGGATCGAGCGCAGGTCGCCCTCGGCGAACCGGGCGGCCATCGCCGCCGTCCCCAAAGCGCGGTCGACCGCGCCCTGCCCGCGCAGCTTGGCCAGCGCCACGGCCTCGGCCATCTTGGAGGCGATTCCGCGCACGCCTTCGGCCGCCGCCTCCTCCAGCCACGAAGCCGCGCCCGGCCCGATCGCCAGAAACGCCTCCTCGGCGGCGTTCGTCGGCTTCGGCGTCCTGGCCCCGCGGGCGGACTCCGGATAGTGCTCGTCCAGGATCACCGGGTTCCCCGGCGTTGACCTGTGGTGCCGGGCGATCTCGACCGGGGTGCCGTCGACGATGCCGGTGACGACGAGCTCGTCGCCGTGCCAGCGCACGAACACCTGCCGGCCGGCGTGCTGGTGCGGCACCGAGTAGCGGACCTGCTCGACCCGGATCGTGGAGTCCTTGTCGTGGACCTGCCTGGTGGTGCCGAACGCCTGCGTGTAGGGGTGCTCGGGCACCTGGTGCAGCCGGAACCGCTCCTCGCCGAGCATCTCCAGCGGGATCCGCCGGGTCTCGCGGTGGACCCGACCGTTGACCTCGGCCATGAACGCGTCGCACGCCGCCTCGATCTCACCGAACGACACGTAGCTGCCGCGCAGGTTCGTCGTGGTCGGGACGATGTCCCGCTTGGCTATCTTCACCGTTTCTCCACCCCGCCCTTGCTGGCCGGGTCGGCGGGCATGCAGGTGCCGATCACCGTCCCGTAGAACCGGCCGATCGGCACGATGTCCGGGTTCCGCACCGCGATGTTCGCGATATGCGCGGTCGTCACCGTCTTCTCGTTGCCGGTCAGGCAGTAGGTCGGCACCCCGCCGAACGCCCGGAACGTGGCGTCCAGGCAGGCCGCGACCGTCGGGATCGTCCGGTCCAGCACCGGGATCACCACCCGGAACCGCGACCAGGCCAGCCACGCGCACCACGGCGACGTGCGGCGATCTCCGAGGCGCGGGCCCTCGCCCCAGTAGGGTCGGCCCGAGGCGCGGTGCTGGCTTTGCGACCAGCCCGTTTCCTCGGGCCGCCCTCCGAACCGGACGTGCCCGTTGACCGGGCATCCGGCTCTCCACGAGGCCACGCGGCAGACTACCGGTCGGCCAGTTGCGCGTACCTGCTCCACGGATTCGGGATGCGCGTTCCCCGGTAGCGGTAGCGGACGATCTCCACCGTCGCCGGGTTGAACAGATGTATCCCGTTGTGCTCAGGCCACCAGGTCGCACCGACCTGACTGCCCTGGTAGAGGCGTTTGAGCTTCTTCCACGGGACCCTGCGGTGCTTGCGGCGGATCCATCGCCAGACCCGGTGCCACGTGTAGTAGCCCAGGTAGTTCAGACTCGCCTTGGCCGCAGAGTTGCGGAAGTAGCCCGCCCACCCCTTCAACAGCCAGTTCAGCTGCTTGAGCACGTCCTCAAGCGGGTGCTCGACACTCTGTCTGCTGATCGCCTTGGCCTTCCTCGTCACGGCCTGCATCGAGGCCTTGCTCGGATAGGTGTAGACGTAGCTTTTGTCCGTCCCCCTCTTGCGGTGCCGCTGGATGCGGAACCCAAGGAAGTCGAACCCCTCATCAATGTGGGCGACCGCGGTCTTGGTCGGCGACAGGCGCAGACCGACCGTGGACAGCACCTGCGCGACGTCGGCCGTCAGGTCCTCGACATGCTGCCGGGAACCATAAGCCAAGATCACGAAGTCGTCGGCGTAGCGGACCAGCTTGAAGGTCGCTCCGCCGCGACGCCGGTGCCAGTCCCTGGCCGCCCAGGTCCGGCCGGTTTCCTGCCACACCTGAGCGAAGTGCTCGTCGAGCACCGCCAGCGCGACATTGGCCAGCAACGGCGACAAGATGCCGCCTTGGGGCGTCCCGGTGCGGGTGTCCCTGACGGCGCGGCCCTCGGAGAAGATGCCGGACTTCAGGAACGCCTTGATCAGGCGCAGCACGCGCTTGTCTCCGACCCGCTCGCGCACTCGGCCCATCAGGGCCGTGTGGTCGATGTTGTCGAAGCACGCCTCGATGTCCCCTTCCAACACCCACTCGTAACCACGCGAGGCGTAGTGGTGGATCTCGGCGATCGCGTCGTGCGCTCTCCGATTGGGACGGAAGCCGTAGGAACACGGCTCGAAGTCCACTTCGAAGATCGGCTCTAGAACCAGCTTCAGAGCCGCCTGCACCACCCGGTCGGCGACGGTCGGGATCCCCAGGCGACGCAGCTTGCCGTTCGCCTTCGGGATCATCCGCTCCTTCACCGGGACCGGCCAGAACTCCCCGGACTTCAACGACTCCCGCAGTCCGGCCAGGAACTCCTCGACGCCTTGACCTTCGATCCTGCTGACGGTCCGGCCATCGATCCCAGCCGTGCGGGAGCCCTTGTTGCCCCGAACTCGATCCCACGCCATGACGAGCGTCGCGGGATCGCAGACGAGGTTGAACAGATCATCGAACGTGCGCGACCGGTCGTCGGTCGCCCACCGGTGCAGCTTGCACTGGATCCTCAGTACCCGCATCCAGGCGTCATCGACGTCCGGGAGCGGCTCGGCAGTATTCACCACCGCACTCCTGCCCTTCCAGTCCGCTTGCTGCGGACTCGCTGTCCTCCTTCGCCATGCGGACGGCTTTCCCGCCCTCGGACTACTACGAGGACTCCGCCCCGCGCAGCGGCCGTCAGCCGACGGTGGGCCTTCCCGGGCAACGCGCCGGATGCGCGCGGACCGGGGGGCCGCAGCGCGGTTCCCATGTTCACCGTGTTCCGATCGGCGGGGGCGGCACCCAGCTTTCTTCCGGCAGCATCGCCACGACTACGCCGCAGACATTCGCCGTGGCCTCCGAGCCCGACTGAGACATCCGAACCCGAAGTCGTCGGCTTGTTCGACACCCGCCGACGCGCACTGCATTCCGGCCCACATCCACCAGGTTGGAGCCGGCGGCATTCCTTACGGAAGGTCGACCACTGGTTCACTCGCGTTGTACCTACCCGCCTCGCTAGCCGGGCCCGAGCCGTCTGGCAGTACCGGCCCGTCCCGTCGTTGTCAGGGCTGCTTCCCGCCCTCCCCGGCACCTCCCGGGTCAGACTGCCCTCAGCTTCAGCCAGATCGCTGCGACGACCCAGCCGGGAAAGGTCTTCCACCTCCGTCGGAAACACGGCGCCTCATGGCGCACGTCCCACTGCATCCACATCCCCGGCTCGGTCACCCACGGCCGGTGAACTCGGCGGTGCCCGGCCTGGTAGGACTCCTTCGCCGCGGCCACCGCGCGGCGGGTCGTGTGGTCGGTGCCGTCATAGCCCATCGCCACGAGCTTCTTGTGGACCTGGTCGGCACCGATCCGGCCGCGCGACGCTTCGATGAGTTCCTCGACCTTCGGCATGAAGGCGTCGATCATCTTCGTGCGCGGGATCCGCGTCGACGGGTCAATCCCGGTCCCACGCAGCTGGACGTAGCGGCGCACCGTGTGGTGGTCGCATCCGGCCAGCTCGGCTGCTTTGCGGTAACTGCCCGTCAAGTCGTATGCAGCCAGTATTTCCATGATCTCCTCATTCGTCTTCACAGGCGGCCACTCTGCCAAGCGGCCCCCGAGGACAGGTGGGGAGGTCAAGAGTCCATCAATGGGTGGTCTTCATGTCCGCAGGTGGGGACCCTTCATTTCCGCCAGCGGGGACAATGTCACGTCCGCTCACACTTGAGCCTTAAACGTTGCGCGGGGAGTCCGGGCGTCGCCCGGCGGCCAGCCGGCTCACGGAGGCGACATGTTGGCGATCGCTGTCGAACGAAGTTGATCGTGGCGTATCCCGCCCGCGAGTGTTCGGACAGCGGTGCAGCATGACCAGGCGGGGTCAGTTTTCGGAGAGCGTCCGGGGGTCATTTTTGGCGAAGCGTTGACACACCTGATGCAGTGCTCTCGGGCGCTCGCCCTACGGCTGATACTCATCGCACCAAACGGCACGTCAGTGAAGACCCTACTGCGTCCCCGCCTTGACGAATCCTGGGAGCAGTTCGTACGGCGACGCCTAGCCACCCCCATCAGACGCCAGCGCATCGCCTGCGACAGAACCCAGAAGGAGGTCGCTGACATCGTCGGCGTCAGCCACCACTCCATCCAGCGTTGGGAACTGGCCTATGTGCGCTCCCGCCCCATAGCTCACATCGTGTGGGCCCAAGCACACGACTTCTTGCTCGGCCTGGAACTGATTCACGCTCTGGGCCGGACACCGCGCCGGGTCTCCCGAGCCCATCATGTTCATTCAGGACGGTAGGCTGCGGCGCACTATCGCAGGTCTCGGCCCAACCACCGGCGAGCGGCATTGTCATGGTTCTACGCGGGCCCGACCGGCACCCACCCCGACGGTATGTGACGGGTATCCCCGTGTCCCTCCACAACAGACACCCGTCGACCGTTCCGGCGCGGAGGATTCCCACATGTACTGGGGCGCCATAGAGTTCGTCGACGATGCCCTCGATCCACTCCGTGAACGTCTCCCCCGGCTCCTGAGGCGCGGTGAAATGGCTACCGTGGGAGTTCCATCCCAGAGCACCGATCGGCACGTCGATGAAGTTCCATGTGTGCCAATCGAACCTGTCAAACGCGCACGCGGGAATCCACGGACGTGGTCCCATCCCCTCAACGTCGAGCGGCAGAACGCCCACGGCGGCCTCCGCCTCCTCGGCTCCGGACGGATCCGCCGGGCCGGGTAGCGCAGCGTATGTCCGAGGGGCATGGGTCCGTAACCACGCCGCGATCCGTTCCTAGGCAGCCAACGTGCGCTCTTCCCGGGCCAAATGAAACCCGCTACAGACAGCGTCACTGGACGGGTAACACACGGACGTGAGCGCGAGGTCGAAGTGTAGCTTTCCGCGACTAATGGAACGATGCGCAAGTACGCGTCGCAAGAACAGCCAGAGGGTGGGCGGTCGCAGCTACGAATCGCATAGCCCTCGCACCCTGGGCTGATGACGGTGCGCACCCACCGGACCAGGAGCTGATGCAGAAACCCGCCCGTTCAATGAACTGCGGCTGAAGCGCGACTACCACGACGTCTCGCGGACGCGCGCCTCTGGTTCAATCGCCGATCTCCCAACCGTCGCGACTCTTAATCTTGAGATTGCAGGCAAGGTCGGGGCGTCTTGCCATCGCGGCCTTTTAAGGCCGTAGACACTGGTGACGTCACGCGGAACGCCTTGCGATCTATGATCCGATACCTCACCACAGTGTGATGTGAATCACAGGGGTCTGATGTATCAGCGAGACGAATTGACGCTCTGCGCGCGTTTTGAAATAGGTCTAGTCCTCACGGACCCAGCCGGGGCAGGCCAAGTCAATCCGCCTCATCTGACGTTGACAGATACTCAGGGTACTGAGAATCTGACTGCGCGAGATCATCAGATCTCTGCTTTAGGGGAGACGGCCGGGTGGTAGGACACCCGACCGCCGAAATCCCCACGTCCAGTCACGTCTTTTGGAGGATCCGTGAGGACAAGCACAAGACTACCTGCAACGCTTGTTGCCGTCGCCACCTTGGCGGCCGGCGTGACCACTGCGATGGCCGGGAACGCAAGCGCTGCGACCTCCGGGAGGACGAGCACCACGGTGTCGGCAGCCCTCGGCTGCGTGGTGGTCGGCGCGAATGCCAAGCCGCCGCGCCCCGAAGCCAGCGCCATCGAGGCTTACACAGCCAAAATGACGCTGGGGGGTGCACCGCACAGCACCATCGACGCGGGCCTGAAGGCATGCTTCGGTCTCACGCCGCTCTCGGGGACGCCCGTGGCACAGATACGGCCCAACGATTCCAGCCGGAACTACGTGAACATGCCGACGCCGAGCGTGTACTGGAGCTCCTCCTACAACGACAACGTCGTGACGGGAAACTGGAACTGGACCAGCTACTCCGGCATGAACACGCAGGACCACTCCGACGGCTTCGCCCTCGGCGCCAGCAACTCGATCCGCGTCATGTCGCAGACTGCCGGCTGGTACGGAAACAACTTCGGGGAGAAGACGTCCAACTCGTCCGATGGCGGGGGAAACCTCGGTCGCGGCTTCGGGTTCGACAACGCCGTCATCATCGGAGTCCCCAACGACAGCTTCGCCCACTACGGCTTCGAAACACTGGTCTTCGACCGAAGCGGGTTCGGCTGCGCCAACGTCTTCTTCACCCCGCACTACTCGCACGGCTGGAGCGGCACAACGCTGAACGGCGTCTCGATCTCCGTGTCCTCCTCGGGGCCCGTCATCACCGCCAACTACAGCAACACGAGCGAGCAGTGGCAGGCCTACGGCGCGGACAGCTCGTCGTACAACATCTGCTAGGAACCAGGAGATAACCTACTATGCTGCGAGGACGCGCCCTTAGGTTTATCGCCGTGGCCAGCATTTTCTGCGGCCCCGGATTTCTTGTAACGTCTTGCTCTAATAGCAAGCCGTCATCTGTAAGCGGTAGCTTCACGGTGCGCGTCCTCACAGGTAGCGAGGCCAAGAGCGAACAACAGAAGCTCGCAGCTAGTAACAAAGCGAACTTTTCAAACGGATCATACGCAATTATCACGATTTCATGGAACGGACAATGGTCCGGCGACTGCGAGATCTACGCAGCCATGTCGCATCGCGGCGACGGGTGGAGACTCAGCGACTACACACCCAACGGACGGATCGCGCCAGGCGCCGACACCTCAGTGGCTCAAGCCTTCGCTAAATACCCTGAACTGTTCGCTGGCATTCCGATGCCGCCTGGAAACGCCCCAAAGGCACCCAACGAGGACACGTTCAACCTCGCCGCCAAAAAGGGCACTGCCACGATCACTTATGCCATCGATCCTAGCTTGAACACAAGCGTCTCAACCGACATGAACGTTGCCGCCGAGGTCGATTGCCGCGGCAAGGCACAAGCCGCATCAACGTTCACCCCGCAATAGACGGACTGCCACCGACACGGAAGCCCAGAAACGACGAAAGGTTGCCTGAGGCCTCGCTCCCGACGGTCACGGGGCCTCAGGCAGAGCCGGATCAGTGGCGTGAGAAAGCTCTACGGCTGCGGTGCTTGACAGCCGCGGCATTGTTCGGCCTACATCAGGCAATAGGCGCCGGGCGAATGGCGGCACCGGCGCGTTCGCCGTCGGGCCTGTGCATGGCGGCGCGACCTCGGCGGCTTGCGCGGCCTACAGGTGATCGGTGACCAGGTTCCATGGCAGCGTCGGACTGATTTGCCAGCCGGTGGTGACTGCAACGCCGAGCAGCGCGACAAGCACCGCCTTCTTCCGAGCCGGTGGTGCGCTGCGCGCTGTGCTGATACGGCACCGCGTCGATCGTCGCAAGTGGCCTCAGCCTCGATGAGTTCCTGCAAGATCCGCTCCAACGCGGTGCGAACCATGTCCACATTGTTGGACGGACGCAGTGACGCCAGCAGGTCCAGGAGTTCAGACTGGGAGAACCATCGCAGAGCCGCCCGTCGGGAAACCTCGAACACTTCCCTACGAACGTCCTGCGATGGCTCCCCATGCGCTAGAGCCCAGCTCAAGGTCAGTTACACCACACCAGCGGACATGACCTGGTTCACGGTCACGGCCATCAACGCGCCGGGCCAGCGGGATGACCCGGGCATCACCGGCATCATGGCCGGGATCGGCTTGGCCATCTTGGCGTCGCACTCATCGTGTTGGTGCTGCGGACGCTGCTCGCCCACGCGGCCCGCCCACGATGTCGAGGCAGTGCGGATGCAAGCCGAGCTAAACGAGGTGATCTAATGCCGATCGCCGTGGAAATCGATGTGATGCTCGCCAGGCACAAGATGTCCGTGGGCGAACTCGCAGACCGCGTGGGGATCACGCCGCCAATCTAGCGGTGCTCAAGAACGGCCACACAAAGGCAGTGCCTTCACAACACTCGCAGCACTCTGCGAGGCGCTCACATGCCAGCCAGGCGACCTACTCCGCTGGGAACCAGAAGGCTTCGCAGATGAGTCGGACCTGCCCGGCGACGCACTGACCCCACAGCCGCTGGGAGGCCGAAGCCCCGCTGGACATCCCAGAGACCTGAGATAGAGCCGTCTCCGAGACAGTGACAAGCCACCATCGCCGCTCTATCTTGAAGAAACGCCCGTCATGCTCGACCCCCCGCGGACCATGACGGGCTTCCTCATCTAGCGTGCCGCCATCGCGACGCTTTGCAAAGCAGTGGTACAGGCCACGCCGATCACGTCGGAAGGATGTGCGGCAGTAGTCGACAGTTGCCCCGAGCCCGTGCCTGGCACCAGATTCGTTCACGATGCTGGCTGCCTGTGGCAGCGGGGTAGTCGACTCGCATCTGCTCGCGTCGGCGGCTGTCTTTGCTTCGAGGGCGGCGGCCGTCCCAATATCCACGGGCCGAGATCACCTAGCGCGACGGCGCGCCATCCAGCCCGTCGTCGCGGCCGGGCGGAGATCATGCACCTGCTGCGCGCGGCCGACCAGCCGATCGCGTCGTGCTGGTACAGCTTCGAGGCGGCGCTCCACTGGCTGACGATCGCAGCGCGCTCGGACTCGCACGGAGCCACCGACCGCGATCTTCTGCTGACAAACGTCAGCCTGTACTGCTTCACCGGCACTGCCGGCTCCTCGGCAAACCTCTCATCCCGAAGTTCCAGTATCTGCCGACCGCAGGTGTTCTGTAGGTGGTTCGGACCACACAACTTGACTAGGCGTCGTAGAAAGCTGCGCCACTACCCACATAAGTCACATACGAAGGCCTGTGGCGGCGCAGCAAGGCTGCGCCACTACAGACAGCGTGCTTCAGTGCTTCACGAAGCCGACCCCGTGCAGGGACGGCCGCGTATGGATCGTCAGCCGGTGAAGGCGGTCAGCCCGTTGGGCGTGCCCAAACCGGTGGGGCCGCCGTAGCCGATCTCGCCGGTGCACAGGTAGGCCGGCGAGCAGCTGCCATTGCTGCCTGTGGTGACGTCGTTCAGCGCCGAGGTGTGGGCGTAGGCGTCGGCGGCGGGAACGCTCGCGCTCGGGGCGCCGGCCAGGGCGTAGACCGAGGCGATGATCGGCGAGGACGCCGAGGTGCCGCCGTACACGGCCCAGCCGTTGCCGCCGTAGGTCTGGTAGACCGCGACGCCGGTGGCCGGGTCGGCGACCGCGGAGACGTCCGCGACGGTGCGCTTGGCACAGCCGGTGTCCTTCTGCCAAGACGGCTTGGCGTCATAGGCCGAGCAGCCCGAGCCGGTGCCCTCGCCGGCCTTGGTGTACCCAGAGACTCGCTCCAGCCGCGGGCGCTGGAGTCGCGCTTAAGCGCTGTGCCGCCGACCGCGGTGACGTTCTTCGACGCTGCCGGGTACTCCACGCCGTAGGCGCCGTCGCCGGAGCTGACGGTGATGGCGACGCCGGGGTGGTTGAAATACGTGCTGTCGTAGCCGGTGTCGGCGCTGGACTCGCCACCGCCGTAGCTGTTGGAGACGAACTTCGCGCCGAGCGTCACCGCGGTGTTCGGCGCTGGCCAGCGCACACCTTTCCATCCTGCTCGTCGAACCAGACGTCGCTTGCGCCGACCTCCTGCGACGACACGAGCATCACGTCGAGGCTGTGAAGACCAGCGCTGAAGCACTGGTCGAGTACCGCCTAGCCGATCGAGTGCTCCGCGCTCTCGAGCTGCCGGACATAGATGGCCTGGAGATCTGCCGCGTCATCCGCGCGATCAGCGATATCGCGATCGCCACCGTCACCGCGCGCTCCGATGAAATCGACCAGGTACTTGGCCTGCAAGCTGGATCAGATGATTACCCTGCTAAGCCATACGGCTATCGAGAGCTGATTGCCAGAATTGAAGCGGTAATGTCCCAGGTCAGGCCCACGCCGGTTTTGCATCGCGTTATCAGTCACGGACCACTCCACATCGATGTACTAAACCGAGAGGTCTTGCTGCAAGGCCGCAGCATTTTGCTTACACGCAAAGAGTTTGATCTTCTCCACCCGCTCGCCTCGCAGCCGAAATCCATCATTTCGCGACGCCAAATCACGGCTCAGATCTGGCAGGACACCTGTCTGGGATCGGCCCGGACTCGATCAGTGTCACCGCACAGCTGCGACCCTTAAGCACCTAAGGATGCCGTGCGCATCGGTGCCTAGGCCAAACAGCATGGCATCATTGCGACGAGCTGCTACCGAAGCCGGAAGTGGTTCCAATGCACCAGATAATCAGTCGCCCACGCAGGGCTGGCGTTCACCAGACCGGCCGGCACCACCAGGACGGCCCCATAACGGCATCGGGCACGGGGATGGGAAAAAAACCAGTGAACGCATGGAAAGTCTCAGCCCTCGAACCCGCTGGCCTCCGCACGGGCGTTGGTGGCTTAAGGTGTCGTCCGGTCCTACCGGCGAACGTCAAGGCGGGTTCTTTGATTTGGTCATGTCCAAGGTGACCACAGGCCGCCTAATCCGCACGTTCGCAGAACTGGAAATCCATCTCTCCGCACGACCGCCGATGACTTCCCCACTGACGCGCTCGCGGTCTTCTTCGACGACGAGGGTCGAGCATGCTTGTCATCGTCGCCAACGAGCGGTGCAGTAGTTGTCGCACCGTCCTCACACCGCGAGCAGCTCGGGCACGAAGATGTCCTCGCACGTCAGCAGCCGCCCCGATAGGCCCTGCTCATAGTGGTACCGGAGGAAAGTGTCGACGGCCTTCCGGTTAGCCTTCACCCCGTACGGCCACCAGTCGTCTCCGAACAGGCTGCGGTTGTCCGCGAAGAGCTTGCTGAACCAAGGCGTCATGACACCCATGTGCTGCTTCACCGCCTCATCCAGGTACCTCTGCGCGGCCAGGTCCTTCGCCTCACAGAACGCGCGGTAGACAGCTCGCACCACATCAGGATCCTGAGCGACCTCGGTGCGGATCGCAACGATGTGCATCGGCGGGAAGATTCCCGTACGCCGGAAGTAGTCCCGCTCTACGACGTCGTAGTCGGGGAACAGCCGGGCCGTCCTCGGCGAACCCTGCATCACGGACTGCGGGACGTCGACCGAGATCAGCGCGTCGATCTCGCCCGCCTTCAGCATCGCGTCCAAAGTCGCCCTCTCGGGAGCGCGGCAGACGTCGACCCCGGCGGGTACCGGCTGAGGGAGCCAGTCGAAGGCCGGAATCGGGTGGTTGGTGCCGCCGATGACCCAGCGGCACTGCTCCGGTGTGACGCCGTATTCCTCGGCCAGGATGCCCTTGACCCACACGCCCGGGTCGTGGCCGTACAGCGCGAACTCGCCGATGGTCCGGCCCGCAAGGTCCTGTGGGGTACGGATACTGCTGGCCGTGTTGACGAAGACCGCCGAGTGCCGGAAGTTTCGGTTGGGCATGATCGGCAGTGCCAGATACCGCGGGTCGTCGGGGTCGAAGGTCCGCAGAAAGTAGGTGAGCCCGAGCTCTGCGACGTCGTACCGCCCTTCGATCATGGGCCGGAAGATGTCCGTGACCAGCGGCGCCGTCTCGAAGGTGGCGTCCACGCCATCGATCCGGACCCGGCCGTCGAACAGCGCCTAGGTGTGCTCGTAGGGGTACGAGGCGATCTTCAGTGTCGTGCTCATGTCAGTGCCTCCCTGTTCAACCGTGTCTTACCGGGATCCACGGTTCCGTGAATGAGCCTTCACTATTACCATGGACCCGGGACGTAGGGGAGGTCAAGATGAACGACCATTCACTTTGAAAGGGGACGCCGGTGCCGCGCATCAGCCCCGAACGCCGAGCGGCCAAGCGCGGCGACATCATCGCCGCGGCTCGCCGCTGCTTCTCCCGCGATGGGTTCCACCAGACGTCGATGCCTGAGATCGCCGCGGAGGCCGGCCTGTCGGCGGGAGCGCCCTACCGCTACTTCGCGAGCAAGGAGGAGATCATCCTCGCCATCGCCAGCGACGCGTTCCGGCTGGTCTTCGAGCCGGTCCAGCGCCTGGCCGAAGCCACGGACGCGCCGACCGTCGCCGATCTGGTCGCCGCGGCGCTGAGGACCATCGAACAGGACACAGTGACGGACGCGGCGGGCCGCATGGTGCCGGTTGAGGAGCTACTGCGCTGCGCTGTCCAGACATGGTCGGAAATCCTTCGCAGCGAAGAGGTCCGCGACGGCGCCGTAAAGGGTTTCGAAGGCGTGCACCGCAGCATCGCCGAGGCGCTACGGCGCGGCCAGGCCGTCGGCTCGATGCCCGCGACCGTGGACGCGGATCTGGCCGCGCGCACTGTGATGGGCCTGCTGCACGGGATGCTGCTCCAGCGTGTCGCCTTCGGCGCGGCCGACGCCGCCGGCCTCGCCGACGGTGTCCAGGCCGTTTTGCGGCAGTGAAACAGTCCCGCGGCCGGGTGAGACGGACGCCACCTTCGGTGAGAAGGCTCCGTCCATGGCAGTCTTAATCTGCGGGCTTCGGGGTTCAACTCCCTGTGGCGCACCCCGTAGCTCATCTCCAGTTCAAGCTTCTGAGCTGGGGTTTTGCGCTATGGTGCCCGAAGAGCTTAAACCTCTTGATGGGGCGTCAGCTTTGTGGTCTCGGCGAGGCCCGGCACCTCGCACCGCGCACCTCGCACCGCGCACCGCGCACCGCGCACCGCGCACCGCGCACCGCGCACCGCGCACCGCGCACCGCGCACCGCGCACCGCGCACCGCGCACCGCGCACCGGCCATGATCGACGCGAGCGTGCGACGCACCGTGGTAATCCACATGAAGTCTCCAGACGACAACTGACCTCGGCTTTCCGACTACCGCCTACATACTTGCCTCCCGGATCGAAATCGGCACTGGCGGTAGGCAACTACTGCAACCTTATACATGAACCAACATGCAGCATTTACGATGGAGGCGTGACTTCCCTTGACGCTCGGACCTGGGCACTTCTGACCGGGCACGGCCATGTGTTGGTCGCGGTGACGCGGAATCCGCAGGCACGGGTTCGTGAGCTGAGCGAGGAGGCAGGCCTCAGCCAGCGTGCGACTCAATCGATCCTGGCGGATTTGGAGGTTGCCGGGTACATCATCAGAACGCGGACAGGGCGGCGGACTGTCTACACGGTTGACCTGGATCACCCGTTTCGGCATCGAGCTCAGGACGGACTGCGGGTCGGGCCGCTCTTGCTGTGGTTGGCTTCAACCTCGGGGGAGTTTCCGTCGGCGGTTTCCGCCGAACTTGGCGAGCCGGGTTTGGTTGCCGCCCCTGGCCTCACGCTGGCCGGAGAGCCTGCCTTCTGATCTATCCTGCGTATTCGAATGGCGGCTGAACCAACTTGTGTCCGCACACGCCACGATCCCCGCCCATACGGGCCTGGTATCGATGGACTCCTAGTCCGCTTCCCAGTTGGGCGGGAATTCGGGATGTGCGCAGCACGTCGTGGACCTGGCGCAGTAGATCGGTGTTGGCGACGGTGGGCCGAGCCACTGCGAGACGGTCAGGCGCCAGGGTCGACGTCGGGGTGCGTGAACCGCACGGGCTTGCCCAGCGATCGGGCGTAGGCGATTTCGGCTCGGGTGCTGTCTCCGATGGAGTCGCCGACTACGAGCACCTCATCAGCGAGCCGGATCTTCGCCCGGTGCAGTTCCCCGAGCCGAACCTTCAGCGCCTCGGCCTCGACAGGACCGGACCACAGTCCGTGCGGCGACTTCATGTCGAAGCCCGGCTTGACGACGATCTTCCCGGCTTCGGTCTCCCGCAGATCGGCCTCGGCCATCTCAGTCATGAAGCGGGTGGAGCCGCAGATCACGACGATATGCGGGAGGCTCAACAGCTTCTTCGCTTCGGCCAGCTTCTCCTCAGGGGTGAGCAGTTGCGGATATGACACTGGTTCCTCCTGATGGTGTGGCCCAAGGGGTGCCTGCGTCGGCGGGCTGAAGCTCGCCGGGGTCTTGGTCAGGTCGAGAGGTCGATTGTGCACTGATTGCCTAGCCGTTCGCGCGGTCAGCGATCTGGCTGAAGGTGGGCATGGCGAGGTCAACGGTCCTCGGTATGCGGCGGTCGATCTGGCCGAGCTTGTCCTCGGCACCATCCAAGCTGACGCGGAGCCCTTCGACTTCCCCCAGCAAGCCTTCGCCTTTGGCCCTGGCGATACAGCGATGAGATTGTCGCGGATCCTCCAGACGCGGGCGTGGGGCCGGGTCGAGCGGAGAAGCGAGGCCCGCGCATGCCGAGAACGGCCGACGCTCTGTGGAACGAACTTTCCGTGCAGCTCACGCCATTGTCGGCGGTGGCTCTGGACTGCGTCGGGATCACCTTCATGGACTCAATAGGGCTCCAGACGGTGATGCGCGCGCATCGCCACACCGCCGAGCAGCAGGCGTTCTTCGCGTTGATCGGATTCAATGCGTATGTCGACCGGGTCCTGGAGTTGACCGGAATGACTGAGGTCGTCGCGCGCTTCGCGGACGTCCGAATGTCCGCCCGACCACCCAGCGCTCGGGCGTATGCACCCTGTCGGTGCTCGTCATCGACGCTGTTCTAATGCGGCGGCGTTACCGGGGCTTCACCACTGCGACGCCAATGATCGCGGGCGCCCTGGGCCAATCCCGCCGCTTGCGGCCCTGTCACCAAGATGTATGCCCTTGGCCGGGGCAGGATAGAGATCACACCGCCGCATGACTGAGAGGGCCGCTGTGATCGAGGTAGGCGACATCCGAGAGTGGCGCGGCCACGACGTGGTCGACCCGGGAAAGCACAAGATCGGGACGCTGGAGTCCGTGTATGTGGACGTCGCGACCGACGAACCGTACTTCGCCGCGGTCACTGTCGGGCTGCCCACCCGACACCGCCTGGTCTTCGTACCCCTGACCGGGGCGGTGGTGGGGCCAGGCTACGTGCAGGTCGCCCACCCGAAGGCCCAGGTGAAGGGTTCGCCGGCGATCGGCACCGACGACGAGCTGCCGGTCGAGGACGAGCAGCCGATCTTCGTGCATTACGAGCTGACCTACACCCCGGGCGCCGCCGGCGAACGGCGCCTGGCCCGTCGCTGACCACAAGGAGATCCACGATGGTGGTATTGCTGCTGCTGGTGATTCTCGCAATCGTGCTGGGAATCGTCGGTACCGTCGCCAAAGGCCTGCTCTATCTTCTGATCATCGGTGTAGTCGTTTTCGTGCTTGCGCTCGTCCTAGGGGCCGTGAAATTGCGCCGTGGAGGCAAGAAACCTGGCCGCTGACGACGGCTTTACGCGAGTCTTTTCAGACGGACGCACCTGTCCTTCAGTCGCCTAGCGCCCTCACCGTATGCGAGCACCGCGTCAGGTTCCGATGGCGGCTGGTTTCAAGAACCGGCTCCGGCGGATCGGGCCAGGATCTGGTCCACACCCATGCGACCCTGCTCGAAAGCGAGCGCCCCGCCGGCCAAGTAGAGGCGCCATACCCGGGCGGTTTCGACGCCGACGAGGTCGACTGCTTGCGACCAGCGTGCTTCGAGAGTGGTCAGCCACTGCCGTACCGTGCGGACGTAGTCCTCACGCATCGCCTCCACGTCCCGAACCTCCCAACCGGCCTGTTCCATCATCGCCAAGGTCGCAGATAGCGGCCTCATATGCATGTCGGGGGCGATGAAGGATTCGATGAAAGCTCCACCGCCTGGAGCCCGATCGCGCCGCGACATCTGCTGAATCAACAGAGGTCCGCCGGGAGTGACCAGCTCCCGCAGCCGCTGCACGAACCCGGGATAGGCCGCCTGGCCCACGTGCTCACCCATCTCGATGCTGGCCACCGCGTCGAACGGCGCCGGGCTGATGAAATCCTGGTAGTGCCGGGTCTGGATCTCCACCTGATGGGACAAGCCTCGATCGCGGATCCGTTCGTGGGCCACCGCAGCCTGTGCAGCAGACAGCGTGATGCCGACGGCGTGCACGCCGTAGTGCTCGGCGGCATGCAGCACCAACGCTCCCCAGCCGCAGCCGACGTCGAGGAGTCGTTGGCCCGGCTGCAGCTGGAGTTTGCGGCAGATCAGGTCCAGCTTGGCAGTCTGTGCGTGCTCCAACGTCAGTGCAGGCTGGTTGGCGGGCCAATACGCACACGAATACGCCATCGACTTGTCCAGGATCAGCGCGTAGAAGTCGTTGGAAAGGTCGTAGTGGAAGGCGATCGCGTCCTGGTCGCGTGACTTCGAATGCAGGCGCCCGTCCATCGCCGCCTGGGTTGTCGGCGGCGCCGGCCGCCGGCCTACCGCGCCGAGCCGCCAAGCCTGGTACAGGGTCCGTGGCCGCAACGCTCGCAGCGCGGTCGGCGCGCCAAGGTCTTCCCGGCCGACGACGCGCCAGATCTCGCGCAGCCCTTCGGTGACATCGCCGATGACGTCCAGCTCGCCGGTGACGTAGGCCTGGGCCAGCCCGAGCTCGCTCGGGTGCCACAGCAGCCTGCGTAGCGCAGCTGGTGAGCGTAGAACTACTTCGGGGCCGTCTTGTGCTCCGGCGACGCTGTCGTCCCACGCTCGCAGCCTCACTGGCAGCGGCGTCCCGGTGAGGTGCAGGAACATGCCGGACAACGTGGACGCCACGCCATTGTCGGCCGCGACGGAACTCAGCGGGGCCGTCCGGCCCGAGTCGATGGTCATCTGAGTTCTCTCCCTGTCGGGTCACCGCGAATGGCTCTCCCCCGGTGTTCGTTGCCTGAACACTTCCGGATTGCTCGTAGACGCATTTCAACTGGACGACTGGCAGCGTCCGTATGGTTAATCCGGTCCCGACGGGGTCGTGGCGACGACCGGAGGCAATCGCTCAGCTTGATCAACGCCGATCCCGCTGCGTTGAGGCCCTCGGCCATGCTCGGCCGATACGCGACGACCAGCTCCTAGCGCCAAGGCGGTTCGAGGCCACCGCGCCGAGCGGGACCACGAGAGCAGTGGGCTAGACATCAGGCCACCGTCGGCGGCGCCGGCGATGGTGCTCGTTGCCCACGGCTCGGGGCGTGGTCGTGTCATGTCGGCGGTCGTGGCGTGGTGGGTCACGAGCGCGATGACGGCGGCGCAGTGTGCGGCCGTGTGTGACGGCCATGCAGGCGGTGAGCGTTAGACCATCTTTGGATCGCTACTAGTACCCAACCGAAGGCCGTGTCGAGTCGGTGCAGGCGCGAATCAATGCATGGTGGCGTAGCGGGGGTGGCCCAGGGCTGGCTGTCGATCAGGTGGTTTGTTCATCGGCCGGGGCGGTAACCGCAGTCGGTCCGGATGCGTTCAGCAGGTCATAGACGCCGACCATCCTCAGAACCCGCGCGATCTTGGGTGGAATGCGCACCAGTTCCAACGTCGCGCCCGCCTGGGTGGCCAGCCGGTAGGCATGGACGAGGGTGGCCACGCCAGACGAGTCGAAGAAGGCCACGTCGCCGAGGTCGAGGACCAGGTATCCGCCCTGTTTCAGGGTCAGCAGCCGCAAGGCCTCGCGGGCTTCAGGTGCTGTATGGAAGTCCAGTTCACCGGCCAAGGTCAGCCTTGGCCCGCGTTCAGTGATGCTCAGGTCGATACGCAAGAGTGTCATGACCGCTTTCGGTCGTCGGGGCGAAATATACTCAGAAGCCCTCCATGGCGCCCGCCTCGCATATCCATACACCACATAATCTCATCCGCCCCGGATAGGGTCCGTCGCTCTGCAGCCGGCCAGGGCCTGGTGGTGCTGGCAGACTCCCCGATCGTGCGGTCCGCCGATGCTCAACGTGACCGCCTGGGTAGCGGACTGTCGATAGCAATCGGGCCGTCCCCGAGCGGAACTACCGCTAGGCCAGTTTCGCTCAGAGCAGCCCACCACCAGGCTGGGCGTCCACGGCGAACGGTACAGACTGGCGCGCCGCGGTGACGCCGACGGCTGGGTTGTCCAGGGATTGCTCCACGTGTGAGTCCTTTCGGCGACGGTCATTAACCGGCATTCGTCGCCGCGGGCTCCTCGGATTGGTGCTGTGGTGCTTCACCGCCCGGGCGTCACGCCGCGCCGGCAAGCGATCGCGCGGTCAATCCCAAACCCACCACCAGCACCAAGCCTGCGGTCGCCACCGGTGCGGACCGGCTGAGCCAGGCGGTCGCCGTAGCGAAGCGCGCATGTCGCTCCCGCCGCATCCGGTGCCCCAGCATGACCAGTGCCAGGCCGGCGGCGGTGAGCGTCGCCGCCATGCCGAGGCCGTAGGCCAGGACCAGGATGATCCCGAGCACGGTACGGCCGAGGGCAACCGCGCCGAGCAGGACGACCAGCGCGGACGGGCTGGGAACCAGGCCGCCGGCGACGCCCATGCCGATCAGAGCGCGGCGGCCGGCACGCCGTGGGGCACGATCGGGTTGGCTGGATCGGTCGTCGTCGTGTTCATGGTGATGGTGTGGGTGGTGATCATGCGCGCCACCGTGGTCGTGGTGATGGGAATGGCTGTGGCCGTGGGAATGGCCATGATGGTGTGCGGTTCGACCCCGCCACGCCGTGCGCAGCAACCCGGCGCCGATCGAGACGATCAGCAGCCCACTGACGACGCCGAGCACGGCGAGCAAGCTCTCCCCCGCCAGCCCCGCCGAAGCGCTCAGCAGCAGGCCCAGGACGATCACTCCGGACGTATGGGTCGCTGTGACCGTGGCGCCGACGATCACCGCGTCGCGAATCCCTCCCCCGCGTCCGGCCATATACGCGGCCATGACGGTCTTGCCGTGCCCGGGCAGGGCCGCGTGGGAGGCGCCCAGCACGACCGACAGCAGGATCGCCAACGCCGCAACGCCCACAGTGAGGTGCCGGACTCCGATGAGCGAGTCGACTTCGGTGTTGAGCTTCTCCAGTGCACGACTCGCCGGGCCCGCGCCGCTGACCACGAATCCGGCGGGCGCGCTGAGCGCGGCGTTTCCACCGGAGCCGATGGTGAAGGAGGCATCCCGCACGCCGAGCGGCGAAGCGAGCAGATCGTTGGGATAGTGGCGCAGTTCGTCGCTGATGGTCTGGGTGGGGACCGTGGAGTCAGTGAGGTGGACACCGACTCCGATCGCCGTGATCTCCTGCCAGCCGATGCGATCGGGGTCCTGGTCATCGACCACTGCGACGCTCTTTCCGGCCGTGAACGCAGTGGTCAGCGCACAGGTGAGTCTGCTGGTCGGCAGTCCCGCAGCACCCGGCGGAAAGATCAGGGCGCTGCTGGTCACCACCCACTTCACGCGATGCCCGTCAACGGTGACCGCTACGTGTGAGGCGACCTCGGTGCAGGAACGGGCAACGCCCGCCGGTGAGGCATCCCTGCCTGCCTGGGCCTGAAGCGTCGGGATCTCGGCGCTGTCCACGACGGAGAGGTCGTCGATGCGGTCGGGACGCACCGTGATCCCGTTGTAGTGGTTGACGGTGAAGTTGCCCAGCGGGTGGGCGGAAGCCGGGGCGGCGGCGAGGATCGGCGCGGCCAGGGCGAAGGTCAGGGCGCAAGACGCCTTGATCCAGGCGGCGGCCCGGTATGGTCGGCGGCGCATCAAGACGACCCGAGACGCGCGAGGAGTGCCTTGGCCTGCGGCTCCTGAAGCGGTGAGAAATACGGGTTCGTGGACAGCGCCGTGCCCAGGTCAGCCCGCGCTGCGCCGGTCATGCCGAGCGCCGCCTCGATCGCGCCCCGATGATAGGCGAACGTCGCATTGTGCCAGCCGGGCGCGGCGACCTGACGTGCGTAGGTAAGGGCTTCCCCGTCCTGGCCAGCTTTGTGCAGAGCCCAAGCCAAGGCATCGGCGACCAGGACGCTGTGCCGACGGCCCCATTCGGTGCGCGCGTGCTCCACCGCCTGCGCAGGATCGCCATGGTCCGCCAGAACCTGTGCGGTGGTGAGGTCGTCGAGGACACCGTTGGCCGCGAACAGTTTCTGCTCCCCGTCCAGCAGCGTGTACTGCGCCGCCGCATCGCTCGTGCGGCCCAGGGACTGGAGAAGTTCGCCGTATTCGAGCACGTACTGCGGCAGCGGAAGCCGAGCGGTGGCCTCAGCGTAGTCGCGCAGCGCGCCAGCCGTGTCGCCGAGAGCTGCTTCGGCCTTGGCGGCCGAGGCGAGCGCGGGTGTGTAGGTGGGGTCGTCGTGCAGCCCCTGGCGGTATTCGCGCAGCGCGGTGGTCGGGTCGCCGGCGTTGAACGACAGCTCTCCGAGGTAGTGGTGGCAGAAGGCCAGATCGGCGGGGGCTGTGGCATCGCCCAGGGCACGGCGCAGGGCCTCGGCGGCGATGGCGTCGTGGCCATGCTGCTCTGCGTCGTAGGACGCGCGGGTGAAGGAGGCGACGCCGGGCTGCAGGTCGAGCATGCGCTGCGCCGCGGCGGTAGCCGCGTCGTAGTCACCGAGCTGGGTCTCGGCGTCGACCAGGACGCCCACCGCGGTGGCGTTGTCCGGATCGAAGGCCAATGCCTTGTCCGCCCAGTCCTTGGCGGTGGCGAAGTCGTGGCGGGCGTTGGTGAGCATGCCCATGCCGACCATGGCCTGGAGGTTCTGGTCGGGGCTCAGTGTCAGGGATCTGTGCAGGGCTCCGTCGGCCTTGGGGTAGTACGACGGGTCGGCGGTGGCGCGTCCCTGCTCGACGTAGGCGCTGCCCAGCGTCGCCCACTGCGCGGCATCGTTCGGGGTGTCCTTCAGCGCTGCCTGTGCTGTGGCGATCGCCTGGGTGATGGCGTCGGTGGCGGCGCGATGCTCCGCCGGTTCTCCGACGGCGGCAGGCCATAAGGCGGGCGCGACGTCATGGAAGTCTTGGCCGATCAGGACCGAGATGCCGGCGGTCGCCACCCCGATACCGATGACGGCCAGCCTCTTCTTCTTCATCTCTCACTCCGTGCAGAGGGCGGAAGGGCCCGGGACGTGGCGGCGCAACAAGGTCCGATGCCGCCACGCCCCGGGGGTCATGCGGGGGTCAGCGGCCGAACAGACCGGACAGCAGACCGCCCATACCGCCGGCGTGGCGGTAGTTGCCGTGCCGGTCGCGGTCGGTGTTCACCGCCTGGTCGTACGGCAGCGCGACGTAGGGGAAGCGGTCGGAGACCCGCCGGTCGGGCCGGTTGACGCCGTCACCGTTGGCCAGCGGCTGCACGATCTGCCCGGTGCGGGCCGCGCCCTCCATCGCCTGCAGGGCGATGTCGACCACGTCGTCGTTCAGGCGGCGGCCGTTCGGGAAGCCCTGCAGGTCTCCGCCGATCACGCCGAGCCGGTTGGGGCGCGCCGAGACCGGGACGGTCATGTTCAGCCGCAGCTCCTCGGCGGGCGTGAACGCGGCGGCGTTCGCGTCGGCGTTGAGCAGCTGGGAGTTCAGGTCAGCCTGGATCGGACCGCCGGTGGCCTTGGCGATGCCCTGCAGGAAGATCTCCACCAGGTCGGTGCGCGGCGCCACCGGGGCGGGGATGCCGTAGATGGCCTGGACCAGCTTGGGCACTTCGGGATCCAGCACCCGCTGCACCACCGGGGCGATGGTGTGGTCCTTGTCCGGGGTCAGGCCGTTGAACGCGTCCTTCAGCGCGGCCGGGACCACGACCTCGTTGACCAGCGGGTTGCCGAGCCGTGACACCTGCACCCAGCCACCGGTCGGAGTCTGCGCGCCGGGGGTGAGCTTCATGGTGCGCCGCTGCGCGGTCGACCACAGGCCGATCACCGGGTTGCGGGCCGGATTGCCGTCCAGCGCCAGCTCGCTCTTGGGCACCTGGAGCGCGATGGTGTTCACGTTGTAGCCGGCCAGGGTGTTGTGCCCGGCCTCGGAGAAGTTCTTGCCGTACAGCAGATCGAAGATCCGCAGGTCCAGGAAGAACGGGTCGGCGGCCTGCCCGACCAGCGTCTGCCCGCCGGCGAAACCGGTGACCGCCTGGCGGCGCAGGGCGCCGTAGTCGGGCATGGAGACCGCGCCGGTGTCGGAGGGCGCGGCGATACCGTCGGCCACCAGGACCTTGCTGCTGCCGTCGGCCTTGATCTCCTCCAGCTTGTAGTGCTGGCGGAACAGCAAGTGCGGGTCGTCGAGCGAGCGCACCACACCGTTGTCGTACAGGAACGTGTCGGTCCCGCGGTGGTCCTCGTTGGTGAAGGTGTACCGGAACGTCAGGTCCGGCTTTCCCGTGCCGTGCGAGTCGACGTGGATGTCGTACTGCGCGTCCGTGGCCCACGGGTAGAAGTTCGGACCACCGACCGGCTCCTCGAACGGCGTGAAGTTCGCCAGGAAGGTCACCGTGTCCGGCCGGTCGGGGCTGGAGAACGCGTAAACGTCTGTGTTGTCCACCTGAGGGTCGCCAGCGATGAGCGGCGCCTCCCGGTGGCTGGACGCCGAGGCGGTCGGCGCCCCGGCGCCCAGACCCGCGGCGAGCACCGCGACGCAGGCGGCGGCGGCTAGGCCAGGAATGAGTGTTCTGAATCGGCTTCTGCGAGCCATGGACGAGCTCCCCGTCGAATAGGCGTGTGCGTGTGAAGGAGCACCCTGACAAGAGCACCCGATCGTGGTTCGGGGCAGACAGCGCCGTTGATTGCCGTGTGCTTGCCAGATCGCCTATTCGGCCGAAAAGGTGTGAGGATGACACAAACAGGGGTTGTGTGTTTGTCAACCTGCGAGTCATCAGGAGCCGAGTATCAACTCCAGCGCCTGGCGTGCGTCACGGAGACGGGTTCGCAGCGTCGGCACGGGGATTCCGAGGCGCTCGGCGGCTTGAGCGGCACTCAGGTTGTCGAAATAGACCAGGCGGATCGCCTCACGTTGCACCGCGGTGAGGTCGTCCAACAGCGTGCGGATCCGCGCGTAGTCCTGGACGCGCTCGACCGCGTCCACGACTTCGTCGTACGGGGTGGCCGCGTGGCGGACGGCGAACAACGCCTCGCGCCGTGCCGCGGCCTGCTCACTGCGTACGCGGTCGACCGCCACATGGCGGACGATGGCCAGCGCCCATCCCCCGAGCGAGCCGCGGGCCGAGTCGAAGCCGTCGCGATGCAGCCACATCTGCAGCAACGCCTCCTGCACGACCTCCTCGGCCAGCGACCGGTCGCCGAGAATGCGATATGCCTGCTCGCCCATCGGACGAGCCAACTCCCGCACCTGGCCCTCGAAGCGCTCGCCGGACCCGAGACCGCTGCCCGGATCAGGACTCTCCTGTGTTCCGCCCACGGGGAAGGTTCGGAACCGGTTCGGAATCGGATTGCCGCAGCAGCCGTTCAGGGCGGCAGCCATCAGCAGGTCCCTACTTGACGGTGAGCGTGCCATGCATGAACTGGTGGATCATGCAGATGTAAGAGTACGTACCAGGGATCGTCGGTGCGATGAAGCTCCCGCTCTTGCCCGGCGTGATGTCGCCGGTGTCGAACGCCTTGCCGGTGGCGGTCAGGGTGTGAGCGGTGGAGTCCTTATTGAGCACGGTGACCGTCTCGCCGGGCGTCACGGTCAGGGTCGTCGGGCTGAAAGCGAAGTTGGTGATGACGACCTGTGCGGCGCCGTTCGAAACGCCGGTTTCACCAGAACTGGGACTGGAATTCGATACGGCGGGGACGCTGTTCGGCGCGGCGACCGGGTGGGAGCCGTTGTCGGAGCAGGCGGTCACAGCGCACGCGGTCGCCACGGCCAGGCACATCGCGGCGGCGGCTTTGCCGGAGAGGCGGAACACAGCAGCGTCCTGTCTTACTTAATCGGGTGAGTGATCCTCGGATGTGACCGGGATCTGAGAGTGTGCGTGCAGGGCGATGGTGCGCCGCCGTGAGCGCGGGGACGGCGCACCACCGTTGTGCCGCCGGCCCGATCCGTGACCCGGCGGCGGCTCCGTCAGACCGTCAGCAGGGTGGGGCTGGCGGCCTTGTCGGTGCCGAGGAAGTCGTCGGGGGCGGGGTACTGCCCGATGACGAAGTTCAGGATGGCGGCGTGCATGGCCTCTACCGGCGCGATGCTTGCGGCGGTGGCGATGCCACCGGGGCTGGTGACGTTCGCAGCCGCGAACAGGTAGGTCTCAGCGGCCTGCTGCTCCAGCTGCAGGGCCAGTTTGGCCACGCCGCCGACGTCGGTGACCGCGCCCAGAGCCGCGAGGGTCGCCGCTTGGTTGGACAGCGGCACGTCGGTGATCGCGGGCACCTTGGCGCCGGTCAGGACCGCGTTCCAGGCCTTGGCGTGGTCAGTGTGCTGGCTCATCGCGGTGGTCGCGAACGTGCCGACCGCCGGCGGTACCGTGCCGAGCTTGCCGGCCTTCGCCGCCGCCAGCGCCGCGGTGTAGGCGGCCACGGCCTGGTTCTCCAGCGCGGTGGCCAGCGCGACCACCTTCAGGTCTCCGGTGTAGACGCTGGCGCTGGAGGAGGACGACATCGGCGTCGAGGGCGTCGGGGCGGTACTGCTGCCAGGGGCGGGGGCCGCCTTGGTCGACTTGCTACTGGAGCAGGCCGCCAGCGCCAGGGCGGCGGCGCCTCCGCCGGCTCCGATGAGGAACCGCCGCCGCGAGGCCACGCGCAGCTGTTCTTGTCGTGCCTCGGCCAGGACGTCGGAGTCGCGCAGCTGCTCGGACAGGTCGGCGGCCGCGGCGTGCATCGACGGCAGATACTCGCGGTGCGCCTGGTCCAGGTCCCGGGTCATGCGGGACAGCTCGCCCTCGCTGATCGGCAGCTCCCAGCCACCGTTGACGGTGCTCACTTCACGGCCCCTTCGCTGATCGGCGAGGCGTTCTTGGTCGGGTAGAAGGCGTCGGGGAATCCGACGCTGCCCGCAGCGGCCGGCAGCTTCGCCACGTCGGTCGGGATGGCGATCAGCTCCGGTGCGCCGCCGGCGAGCAGCGCCTGTACGGCCAGCAGCGTGGCCCGGTGCTGAGCCTCGACCGGCGCCACCGAGCCGAACAGCTTGCGCAGCTCCGGAGTGCTGACCTGCGCGACGTTGGCGGTGTAGGTCTGGGCCGCGACATCCTCCAGCGTGATCGCCAGCTTGACGACATCGGCGGGCGCCTTGATCGAGGGCAGCATCTGCTGCACCACAGCGGCGTATTTCGGATTGGCAGCGGTCTGAGCCTTGCCGCCGGCCTGGGTGGCCGCCGCGTTGAAGGCCTGCGCGTGTGCCGTGTGCTGGCTCGTCGTCTTGGCGATGAATGCCGCCACCGTGGCGTTGCCGTTCTTGATGAACGGCAGTCCGGCCGCGGTGGTGTAGACGCTCACCGCCAGATTCTCGATCGACGCGGCCGTCTGCAGCGCCATGATGTCGTCACTGGGACTGGCCGCCGCCGCGCGTGCCGCGCCCAGCAGCACCGCGCCGCCGGCCGCCGCCCCGGCGAGCGCACCGCCCCGACGCCACCTGCGGCGCCGCAGCTCGGGCTCGGGCCCGGCCTGCGCGTACTCGGCCAGCGCCTCCCGCGTGATCCGAACCGCGTCGCTGTTCAAGTCCTGCGATTCCTCGGTCAACTGCTCCAACAACCGGGTATCGATGAGCTCTTCAGCCATCACGCCCCATCTCTCCATGCGCCCGAACGGAAACGGACGCCTGGCATACGTTCGCCGCCGCTAGTCCGCTGGATTGGTGCGACTTGAAAGTCCACCCGCACCCCATCAACAACCACTCGTTCGGGTGAGTCGCCGGCCTACCAGCCGGCTGTCCTGGTCGGCAGCGCCAACTTCCGGACATCATGGTCGGCGCCAGACACTCCGGGACCAATCCGAGCCGTATCCGGCACCGAATAGGGTCCGTGAGGCGAGAATCGGAGGACGCACAGCGGTGCCGCGACGCCGATGGCTTCCAGGACTGGAGACGACAGCCCATGCTCGGACGTGCCGGTTCGAAGAGCCTCGATGAGGAGCGGCCGTCGGTCGAGACGTTGCTGCACCGCGTCGCGCTCGGCGATCGCGAGGCGTTCGACGCCGTCTATGAGCACCTTGCCGGCCCGATTCTCGGAACGGCGCGCCGGGTGCTGCGCGATCCCGCGCAGGCCGAAGAGGTCACGCAGGAGGTTCTGGTCGAGATCTGGCGTACCGCCAGCCGTTTCGATCCGACCCGTGGTTCGGCGCGGGCTTGGGCACTGACCATGGCACACGCCCGCGCTGTGGACCGGGTGCGATCGGCCGACGCGACCGCCCGCCGGGAAGCGCGGGCCGCCGAGCTGATGGTCGAGCAGCCCTTCGACCAGGTCGTCGAGGCCGTTGAGGCGCGACTGGACCGGCAGCGAGTGCGCCGCTGCCTGGAAGGCCTGACGGAATTGCAGCGCCAGTCTGTGACGTTGGCCTACTACGGCGGATACACGTATTCGCAGGTCGCGAACCAATTGGATACCCCACTGGGTACCGTGAAGACGCGGCTGCGCGACGGTCTGACCCGGCTCCGAGACTGTCTGGGGGTGGGAGGATGAGCACGATGGACCCGGAAGTCCACTCACTGACGGGTGCCTACGTCTGCCACGCGCTGGAACCCGCAGAGCGCGCTGCTTTCGAACGCCATCTGGCCCAGTGCGCCACCTGCGCGCAGGAAGTGGCTGAGCTGCAGGAGACAGCGGCGTTGCTGGCCTCGGCCACGGCCCAGACCCCACCGGCCCGGCTGAAGACCGCGGTCGACGCACGAATCGCCGTTACCCGGCAGATCCCCCCGATCATCGTCCACGCCCCGGCACGCCCAGCCGTCACCCGACCCAAGCGTCGCTGGTTCACCGCTCTGGGCTGGGGCCTGGCCGTGAGTCTGGCCGCGGTCACAGCAGTACTGGGCGTCCGGATGGACGACCAGCAGCACCGGATCGACCAGGCCCACCAGCAGAACATCACGATCACGACACTGCTGTCCGCGCCTGACGTCCATACCGGCAGGGTGATCGTGAGCACCGGCGGAACCGGCACGGTACTCCTCTCCCGATCCAACGACGAAGCCTCCATCACCGTCAGCGGACTGGCGAAGCTATCACCGGGCCACACCTACCAGCTGTGGATGATGGGACCGTCGGGAACCCGCTCCGGCGGACTGCTGCCGCCGGGGTCTCGGTCTTCTGACTCGGTCCTGGCACGCGGCCTCGGCGACGCGCAGACCATCGGGCTCACCGTCGAACCCACCGGTGGTTCGGCTCAGCCGACGACCACGCCGATCATGCTGCTGCCGATGCCCGCTTAAAAAGCGTGGCCACCAGCGCGATCGGCGCATCGTCGGGCATGGCGCAAGCGCCTCAAAGAATGTTTTCTCCTCGCATTCAAACTTCGACCAATCCGTCGGCGCACTGTCTCCGAATCCCTGGAGAAGGTCGATTCGAGCCGCCGTAAAGCTTCGGCGCATGTCTTCCTTATGTCCCTGGGTTGAGCAGGGCAGCACCTGTTCACAGGTCAGAGACGTCATCAGCACCACTAGCTGGAGGAGAGCACGATGACGCATGCCAAAAGAACGACCAGGATCATGGCGCTGGCCGCTGCCCCCGCGGCCCTGCTGGCGTTCCCGCTGGCTTTCACCGCGTCGACCGCGAGCGCGCAGTCGTCCGGCAGCGCCACCTACATGGCGACGCTGAACCCGTTGAACCACGCCGGCGGCTCCGGGTCGCTGATGCTCCAGTTGACCGGCGACAAGGCCGTCATCACCGAGAACGTGCACGGGCTGGCCACCACCTTCATGGGCGCGGCGTACCCGCACGTCCAGCACATCCACATCGGCGCGGCGGGCGCCTGCCCGAGCGGCACCTCCGCCGACAAGAACGGCGACGGCGTGATCAGCACGACCGAGGGCGCGCCGTTCTACGGCGGCATCGGCACCACCCTGTCCGTCAGCGGCGACACCAGTCCGGCGGCCGGCACCGACGTCAAGATCGCTCCGTCCGGCGGGTCGTTCGACTACTCGCGCACCATCACCCTGGACTCGGCGACCGTGTCCTCGATCGAGTCCGGCAAGGCCGTGATCGTGGTCCACGGTCTGGACCCGACGACGCTGAGCGCCCAGGCGCAGGCCGAGCCCAGTGATCTGGTGCCCTCGCTGCCGCTGGCCGCGACCTCGCCGGCGCTGTGCGGTCCGCTGCAGGTGTCGCAGATGGCTGCGGTGCCCGGCGGCGGGGTGAACACCGGCGGCGGCGGGACCTCCGGTCTGCAGCAGCCGTGGATGTTCGCCGCGAGCGCCGGCCTGGCGGCCACCGCTGGTGGCGCGCTGTACCTGCGGCGCCGGAACGCCGACCAGAAGTAGGCAGCGGTCATGTCCTGGCTGACAAGGCTGTTCGGAAGTGGCCGCCGGCGTCTGCTGGCGTCGGCGGCCGCCGTCCTGCTGCTGGCTTCGGCGGGAGGGCTGGCGCTCGGGTTCGCGGCGCAGCACCACCCGCCGCAGCCTCCGGCTTCGGCCGCGCTGCCGGCTGCGGGAGTGCCGAACGCGGCGAGCGCCGGAACGACGCCGAGCACTTCACCAGCGCCGGCCTCGCCTTCGCCCGCCGCAACGCCCGCAACGCCCGCAGCACCGACGAAGCCAGCCGCTCCAGCCACTCCAACCGCCGCACCCACCGCGATCAGCATCCCGGAGATCGGCGTGCACCACACCCTGATCCAACTCGGCCAGAACTCCGACGGCACCATCCAGACACCGCCGCTGACCGACCCCTCGATTCCGGGCTGGTACCGCTACTCCCCCGCACCGGGCCAGGTGGGACCGTCAGTCATCGTCGGACACATCGACGGCACGACCGGCGCCAAGGGCGTCTTCTACAACCTGGGCGCGCTGCGTCCCGGTGACACCGTCGACGTCAGCCGCAGCGACGACACCGTGGCCGTGTTCCGGATCGACGGCATCAACAAGTACGCCAAGAGCGCCTTCCCCACCGCGACCGTCTACGGCAACACCACCAACCCGCAGCTGCGGCTGATCACCTGCGCCGGACCGTTCCAGAACCAGCACTACCTGGACGACATCGTCGTCTACGCCAGCTTGACCGCGATCCACCCGGCCTAGCCGAGAAAGGGCGGGAAGACATCATGAGGGCACTGCGACTGCTCGCAGCCGTATCCGTGACGGCGGCGATGGCGGCCGGCTGCGCGTCGGCGAAAACAGCGGCTCCAGGCGCCTCTGCTCCGAGCACGTCGTCCAGCCCGTCGGCAGCGGCCGGAGCCACAACGGCTCCCACCGCCGGCTCGTCCGCGGCCGGTCCGTCGGCATCCGCGCTGATGGTCTGCGGGACGGAGATCCAGGGCGCCGTGGAGACGATCCTCGCCGCCTCGCCGGCTCCGACGACGACCACCACCTGGACCGATCACCTCTACACCTGCACCTACCACCTCGCCTCCGGCACGCTCGTGCTGTCGGTGAAGGAGTCCCCGGACACCGCGTCCGCGAACACCTACCTCGCGACACTCCAGCGCCAGCTGGGCTCCACGACCCCGCTCACCGGCAGCGAAGGCCTGGGCAACCCCGGATTCCAGAACGCCGCGGGCAACGTCGTGGTCCTGAAGGACGACAAGACCCTGCACGTCGATGCCACCGGACTGGCGGCGGCATCCGGCCCGAGCAAACTCAGCCGCGCCGACGTCGCCTACGAGGTCACCACCGACATCCTGGGCTGCTGGACCGGCAAGTAGAAGGGAAGTGCCATGCTCAGAACCCTGCGACGCGTCGCGATCCCGGCCGCGGCACTGCTTCTCGCTGCTGCGGGCTGCTCCTCAACCGCGTCCACCGGCAACTCGCAACCCACGACACCGCCGAGCTCCCCCACCACGCCCTCGACGACGGGCCCGGCCTCGCCGTCCGCGCCCTCGACGACCACAGCCCCGAGTCAAGCACCGACAACGGCCGCGCAGATCGTCATCGACAACTTCGCGTTCAGCCCGGCGAACCTCACCGTGCATCCCGGACAGAGCATCACGGTCGTCAACCACGACTCCACGACCCACACCCTGACAGCCGGCTCCGGCGGCGCCTTCGACACCGGAGCCATCAACCCCGGCAAGTCCGCGACGATCACGGCTCCGGCCACCGCAGGCACATATCCATACGTCTGCAGCATCCATGCATCGATGCACGGCACGCTGACAGTCGGATAGGGAGGCTCTGATGCCGTTCCTGCCCATCGTCCTGCGTGCGGTCGCCGCCGCCGGCCTGGCCGTCGACGCCGGGATCCACCTGAATCTGGCGCACCGCTACGACCCGGTCACCTCCTCCGTCATCAGCCAGGGCACACTGTTCCGCATCGAGGCAGCCGCCGCGATCGCCGCTGCTGTACTGGTGGTGCTGTGGCGACGCCGCCCCGGCGACGCCTTCGCCTGGCTGACCGCGGCCGCGGGCCTGGCGGCGATCCTGCTGTACCGCTACGCGAACCCCGGCGCCATCGGCCCGCTCCCCGACATGTACGAGCCGATCTGGTACGCCGACAAAGTCTGGGCCCTGATCAGCCAGGCCGCCGCCGTGGCCACGCTGACGCCGCTCATCATCCGACCACACCGGATCGGCGCCAAAGCTCCGACCGCCGGCTGACGCGGCCGACACCCTGCCTGGCGACTGCGTGCCGGATCGGATTGGAGCATGGAAAGGAGAAGCCTGATGTCAGGTCATCAACGATCCTCACGCGCTGTCAGAGCCAGGAAACCGCTGGCAGCGGTCCTAGCCGGCACAGCGTTGTCCATTCTCGGCTCCGCCGGCGCGGCTTCGGCACACGTCACCATCGGGCCCGACGCGACCGCCAAGGGCGGCCGCGATGTGGAGCTGACCTTCCGGGTCCCCGACGAGGAGGCCACGGCGACCACCACGAAGGTCGAAGTCGTCTTCCCCACCGACCACCCCGTCACCGGCGTGCTGCCCGAATCCACTCCCGGCTGGACGGTCGCGGTGACGAACTCCACGCTGCCCAAACCCGTCACCGCCGACGACGGCACCGTCAGCCAGGCCGTCTCGAAGCTCACCTGGACCGGCGGGGCAACGGCGCCGGGGCAGTACCAGGGCTTCCGGGTGATGCTGGGCAAGCTGCCCGACGACACGAACCAGTTGGTCTTCAAGGCTGTTCAGACGTACTCCAACGGCGACGTGGTGCGCTGGATCGATCTGGCGCAGCCCAGTCAGCCCGCGCCGGAGCATCCGGCTCCGGTCCTGGTGCTGACCGCGCCCGGTTCCGGCTCGCAAACCTCGGACACCGCGGACACTGCGGCCAGCACACCGTCGGTCACCGCCGCCCCGGTAACACCGAACTCAGCGAGCAGTGACACAACCGCACGGACGCTGGGGACCGCAGGCATCGTGGTCGGCGTCGCCGGGCTGGCGGTGGGCGCGTTCGGCGTGTCGAGGGCGCGCCGCAAGAGCTCCGACTCCACTTCAGGCGCCACCTCCACATCCGCCCCCACGTCCACTCCTCCGGGTTGAGGTGTCCGCTGTGCTCCGTCGGCTGCTGGCGATTCCGGCCCTGGTCATCTGTCTGATCCTGCTCACCGCGCAGGGCGCCTTCGCGCACGCCACGGTGGTCGCGACCTCCCCCGGCGACGGGCAGACCGTCGCCTCGGCGCCGCGTCAGGCGTCGGTGACCTTCGACGAGCCGGTGTCCCTCCAGTTCGGTGCCCTGCGGGTGTTCGACCCCAGCGGCGCGCGAGTGGACGAGGGCAGCCCAGCCCACCCCACCGGCCACGCCGACGAGGTCGCCGTCGATCTGGCGAGCGGACTGAAACAGGGCACGTACACGGTGTCCTGGCGCGTCATCTCCGACGACTCCCATCCCGTGCAGGGAGCGTTCACGTTCAGCGTCGGCCAAGCCTCCGCCTCGACAGTGAACTCCACAACGCTGAGCACCTCGGGCAGCAAGACGGTCGGCGCGCTCTACGGGGTCGCGCGCTTCGTCGCCTACGCCGCGTTCGCCGTCCTGGTCGGCGCGGCGGTGTTCCTGTTCGCGTGGTGGCCGAACGGCGCACGCACCAGAGCGGTGCGGATCCTGGTGGCGTCGGCGTGGGGCAGCCTCGCTGTGGCCACCGCCGGTGTGCTGGTGTTGCAGGGCCCTTATGGTGCGGGCTTCGACATCAACCGCGCGCTGGACACCGGTGTGCTGCGCACCACCTTGTCGACGCGCCTCGGTGCAGCGCTGTCGATACGACTGATTCTGCTGGCGCTCACCGCTGCTTTGCTCGCCTGGCTCCTCACCCGCCTGCCCGACGCTTCGCGACGAGCCCGGATTCTGGTCGCGGTCGCCGGTGCGCTGCTGACCGTGGGCATCGCTGCGACCTGGGCCGTGTCCGGACATGCCAGCACCGGGATCCAGGTGGCGCTCGCCGTGCCGGTCGACGTCACGCACCTGTGCGCGATGGCCGTCTGGCTCGGCGGGCTGACGATCCTGGCCACGATCGTCCTACGCCGCAGCGGCCGCGAAACGCCGAGCGAGCGGGCACGGATGGTGCGCCGGTTCTCGCCGGTGGCGCTGTGGTGCGTGATCGTGCTCGTCGGCACCGGCACGTACCAAAGCTGGCGGCAGGTGGGCTCCGTGCCCGCGCTCACCGGCACCGCGTACGGAAGGCTGCTGCTGCTCAAGCTGCTCGGCGTGGCCATCCTGATCGGCTTGGGCTACCTGGCGCGCACCTGGATCGCCCGACACCGCGAGGACCGAAACACCGGGACCACCGACCGCGCCGCGATCTCCCGCCTGCGCCGTTCCGTCGCCGGCGAGGTCGGCGTGGGAGTCTGTGTCCTCGCACTGACCGCCGCCCTGGTCAACGCCCCACCCGCGCGCACCGCCCACGCAGCCTCCGCCGGACCGGCCAGCGCCTCCGCCGCGTTCGACACCGGCGGTCCCGGCGGCAGCGGCACCGTCCAGGTCACCGTCGACCCGGCCAAGACCGGCTCCGACACGGTCCACCTCTACACCCTCGGCCCGACCGGCAAGCAGCAACAGGTCCTCCAGGTCCAGGCATCCTTCACCCTCGCCTCCCACGCCCTGGGCCCGCTGCCGATGACGCTGCGCACCGCCGGAGCCGGCCACCTGATCGGCAACGCCTCCCTCCCCCTCGCCGGCACCTGGCGCCTAGCCGTCACCCTGCGCACCGACGACGTGGACGAGACAACCGTCCAGATCCCCATCACCATCCGGTGAAAACCCGAGGATCTAAATGACCCGTGGCAATGCCAGCCAGGCTCGCTACGTGACAGTCGACCTGGCTGCTCCTGCCAGCCCAGCGGGATGGGGTCATGTCCGGCCAGCGGCACACCGCCCGTGGCGTTGAAGGCTTGCATCGCCTCGATGAGCGATCACGGTGCGTTTCCGGCATCCGCTCGACGATATCGGCGATCTCAGCACGTCGGCGGTCGGTGACTGGTTCGACGACACGACGGCCGATAGCGGTCAAGGACAGGATCGACTCGCGGCGGCGGTCGTCGGGGTTGAGAGGTCGATCATCCCAGCACTGTTGGGGCGTTCGGCCACGCGCATCGCAGCCGAAGGATTTACGGCCAGTTGCTCGGCAAGCTGGATCAGTCGCAGGCCCCACGCGAGCGAGGACGACCAGCGCACGAAACTGCGGCAGGGACGGGGAGTCCTCGACGTCGTCCAGGGAACACGCCGCGACCGCGGTCAGTGACCGGGACGCGGTCAGCCCGACCTCGGGAGACCCGGTCGACGTCGTCGACGGCCTCCGTGGAGTTTCGGGCTGTCCACCGGCGGAGGTCCCGGCGAGGGCACGCAGCACCTGTACAGCCAACGAGCCCAACGCCACAACGCTGGTCCGACTTCGTGTTGGTTGGACAGAGCGTCAAACCCCCTCCTGGCATCACCTCTGATAGCCGATCCGCAGCGCCCGGCCGTCCAGGTCCACTTCGCACCACCGTCGTCCCCGCCGCCTCCCCGCTACGCAGCTGGCCCAGCGCCTCAGAGGAACGCCGCATACAGCGTTCGATGCCGCCGACAAAATCACCTTGACCCGGTACGATGACGTGTTCGGCACTGGGGCGGTTGATTACATTCGGCCGCATCAGTAGCAGCACTTGTCACGGGCGGCCCGTGCCATGTTCTTGTCGGGGCGCAGGATCCAGCCGACGAGCCGGAGACGTTCGTCGAGGTGATCGTGGTCGATTCCATAGGTGGACGCCAGGTCTGACTTGGCCCGTGCACACAGCTCGAAAATGAGCTGGTGGGCAGCAGGTGGGGTCGGCACTCGCAGGTCGGTATGCGTGCCGGCTGCGACCTGCTCCATCCAGTCTGTGGGATCAACCTCGATCTCGGCCAAGCACACTTCGGGGTCGGTAGTGATGAAGCCGAGGCGGCGTCCGGCTCCAACCAGGCACAGGACCGGCACCGCGGCCTGACCTTCGACGCCGTGCAGCTCAAAACAGAAGACTGCGACTGGGTCATCGGCAGGTTCAGGGTGAATTGCTCCGGCCCATGTGGTCGCTTCGGCCAACCGGCGAGCGACCGTCGGTTCATCGTGCGCGCGCCGCGCAACTGCTCGGCGCGTTTCTGACGGCGGTACATCGATGACGGGCTCGCTGTCGGGCTTGACGAGATCTTCGTACATGGCAGTGAAGTTCAGCGGCCGAATGGCAGCTCCGGGGAACAGTGCGGTGGTGGAGCCGACCAGGACGGCGGCAGTTTCGGCCTTAGCGGCAAGGGTGTCCATTAGCCGCAGGTAAGCGTCCAGCACCTGGTCTGGCAGAACGGTGTAGACGTCGATGACCTTGTGGGGTGAGCCAATGCGATCGGCACGTCCGATGCGCTGGGCGAGTCGACCGGGGGCCCAGGGCAGGTCGTAGTTGATGATGACGCGGGTTTGCTGGAGGTTGACGCCTTCGGAGATTCCGTCGCCGGCCAGCAATAAGTCGTACTCGTCACGGGAGCGGCGAGTCCCAAGGGCCTCCGTTGCGGAGGCGGTTTTGGGACAGTAGCCAGCCAGGATCCGTGCAACTGTTGCTTTGGTCGGCGGGTCTTTCGTACCGATAGTGGCGAAACGTCCAGCGTAGTGCGGCGCGCCGCCGGCGCCGAGGTGGGCATCGATACGCAATCCCAGGTCGGCGGTCGTGGCCCGGGCCGCAGCGAAGGTGAGCGTCTTACCAGCGATGGCGTCCAGCAACGTGGTGTACGCGTCGGCCTTGGGATCGCCAGCGGCCGTCGCAGCGGCGGCGCGTGCAGCGAACTGTTCGAGCGTGTCCCGGTCGGCCTGCAGGTCCTGCGACAAGCGTTCGCGGTCGAATCGGTGCGCGGCACGGTACATCGAGTGCGGGATGCCGCCTGCCGGTCCGAGCTTGCTGTCCCCATCTAGCAGGTTTGTGAAGATGGCGTCGATGCGCTCCCGGTCCGCGCCTTGGTCGAGCAGCGCAGCCATGAGGTCCTGCAAACGATCGCGGCGTTCGCGGCCAATGGTAATGCGGACGCGGTCACGCCGATCGAGCTCGTCGATTGCTTCCTGGGTACGTTGAGCCAGGACAGCGGCGGTGACAGCGAAGGCCGCGGTGGAAGATTCGATCCGTTTCAGAAGGGCGATCTTCATCAGGGCCGGCAGGAGATCGGTCCACAATGGCGGCGCCTCGTCGAGTGCGTAGCACTGGGGCATGAACGCCGCCAGCGTCAGTGGCCTGACCCGCGCGGTCGGTCCGCGCAGGTCTCGCATGGCGGCTCGGAACTGATCGTCCTTGGCCGCCGGCCCGATGGTTGCTGCGTCCAGCACGTCGGCGAACAGGTCGCGCATCTGGTCGCCGAGTTGGTAGTAGAGGGCGTGCTGCCGCACGACAGGGAATTGCAGGCTTTTGGCGGGACTGGCCCATGTCGCCTTGATGAACGGGCGAGTGCGCCGCACGGTGAGGGCATCGATCTCAGCGTGGAGGTCCCTCAAGACGGGCTTCGGCAGCTTGGTCGCATGGCGGCACAGGTCGAACAGCCGAGTTCTGGACATGCGCACGGTCGGCCACGGCGACCAGCCATGGGCGCGGGGACGTCCGGTCTCTGGGAACGGGCAGGCGAGGTTGAGTTGCGTTGCCAAATCTTCGCCACTGTTGTTGGCTGGCGTGGCAGTGGCCAGGATGATCTTTGGGCGTCTGCCCTTGGCCGCAAGGAGGTCTACCAGTGCTTTGTAACGCTTGCGGTCGCGATTGTTCAAGTAGTGCGACTCGTCGCAGATGATCATCGAATATTGATGCCAGACTCCGCCGCCACGGCGGACCTTCTTGTACATATCAGACAGAGCGTTGTAGCTGTGGATGTCAACATGCAGATTCCAACGGTTCTTGTAGGCCAGCCACATGGGTTTCAGGTGCGCGGGGCAGAATAGCGCGATCCGGGCAGTGCCTACTTCGGCGATCGTTTCACGACGGGCGAGGTCGGCGATGATATAGCTCTTGCCAAGGCCGACGTCGTCAGCCAGCAGCACGCCGCCACGGTGGCGAAGTGTGAGCAGCGCTTTGGCAACCGCTGCCTCCTGGAAACCGGTAAGCCCGATCGGCGAGGCACACACCGCGAGTTCCTCGGCGAACAGCGCGGAGAGGATCCGTAGATACACGAGTTCGATGGGAGCCAGCAGAAACAGAGTGGAGATGAGTTCGTTGAGGTCGTAGGGCTCGGATTGGTTCCACCAGCCGTGGACCTGTTCGGCCACCGCCCGGCCCTGGGAACGAGCGACACCGACACCGAGTTCGATGTTGCTGAGCATGCCGCCACGAGTCAGGTTGAAGGAACCGACTAGGGCAACCGCGCCAACTGGATAGTCCGCGACAATAGCCTTGGCGTGAAAGAAGCCACGCTCAAATCGTCGGATCTCGACATCCTTGTGGGACAGCACGCTGAGCAAGTCAGCCAGGCGGCTGGCGTTGGCCGCTGACATCGGGATCCCTGCGATCTCGGCGCGCAGCGCGCCTTCGTCCGCGGCCAGCAGCTCGGGCAGGTCGGCGATGTCCTTGTCCCCAGCATCGACGGTGACGGCTGCCGTGCCGGTCGGGGCGACACCGAACAGCAGCCGAAGCGTTGCCCCATTGTCCAGCAGAGCCCTCAGCCGGCCGGTCAGTAGCATCAGGCCGTGGATGCTCAGGTATCCGGCGGCCAGTGATACGACTGAGCCTTGCGATCCAGGAGCCATATCGGACAGCCAGTTCCCCGCCGCGGTAAGGACGGAGGCTCCGTCGCCGTTGGTGACAACCGCTGGCGGCTTCGGAGTATGGGTATGGCTCACGCGGTTTCCAGCGCGCGTGGCAGTGCAACGTCCGCGCCGACCAAGGGTGGGGGTGCCAGCGGTTCAAGTCGCGCTAGAAAGCCGCCGATCATGTCGACGAGGGCGACCGTCCGGTGACGAACCACTTCCTCGACGTCGGTATCGGAGCTGGGGCGACAGATTTGTTGGGCGTGTAGTGATTGGTCCGAGCAACGAAGGTCCAGGTAGGCATCTACGGTGAACCCTCCGACCGCCGCGATGCGCTCCGCGCTGGCCTCGGTCATCATCGCGTAGGCGGCCAAGGTGCGGCGAGTCCTGCTGGCTGTGTGTGGCCACAAGGGGTGCAACTGCAGTGCCGGGTCGCCGGCGCCGATCGTGGGATCGGCCAGATCGCTGACCGGGCCGCAGGTCTGTGCGTGGCAGGCCAGAGCGTAAAGTGTCCAGGCCTTGCCGGCGGCGGAGTGGCTGGTGGTCAGGTCCTCCGGGTCAAGCTGCGGTTCAGTGAATTGCGCGATCCGAGCCGCCAGGACGGTTTCGGCGTCGTCCAGAGTCGTACAGCGGGCGACCGCGGAGGCGTCGCTGTCGGCGAACTGGTTGCCTCCGAAGTCGTATCGTCCTGAGGCCAGCGCCTGGGCCAGCCAGCGTCGGGCGAAGTCGCGTGAGGCAGACTGCGGGAAGCGGGCGAACAACGTCGCGAGTACCAACGCCAGTGGACGGCGGGCGAACAGTTCGTCGCCCGCGATCCCGCAGCGCGATAGGTACTCGGCTACAGCTCGGGCCCCGGCTACGGCGGTATATGCGACAGCCCGCAGCCGATCGGGGTTGTCCGCCATGCACATGCGTAGTTTCACCGGCGTCAGGACCTTCATGACTGCGAAGATGCGGCGCCGATCCAGAGTCAGGGGGAAGCCGGCAGCGGCGACATCAGCCACAGCCGGGTCGATGATGTCCCGTTGCAGCCCTGGGCACGATAGGGCCAGAACTGCCAGGTCACACTCTTCACGGGACAGGAATCGCCCCGAGCCCCTCTGATTGTGCCGGATGAACGCGTCGACGACATTGCGCAGACCACCGTCCTGCCAGTACACATGGAACGCCGCATCGCGCAACCGTTGAGCGAGTACGGCGAGCGTCTCGATCATCACAGCGTCCGGCATAGTCCCAGTCGTCTCACGCAGCAGCTTTGACAGTCCCCCTGGCCCCGGATCAAGCAGATCGCGAAGCCGGATCTGGCAACGCTCACCAGGCTTGTACTGTACGAAATTAGTTTGGCCGAGCGGGGTGAACGCCACCGCCACCTCGCGCTCCGGACCACCCATGGCTTCCCACTGCTCGCCGGCGATCCACGGCGGCCGGATCCCGAAGGCGGCCAGCGTTCCAGTAAGGCGCCCCTGCCCGTCGATAATCCAATAATCGGCTGTCGATTCACACCGATAGCGGGAATCTGGGGCACCCTCGCGCGGACTCCACAGGAGAGGCGCGCCAACCCCGATCCCTCGGTAAAGGGAGTCAATGAGCAGGACGACCCACTCGGGTCGAGCGGTGAAAAGGCGCTGTACCTCCGGGACGTCGAACCGCTCCGCCTGATCGATCAACTGGGCAACAGTGAACGTCGACTGCTCGGCCACGAACGCGCTTCCTCTCAAGGCACCGGTCCTCGGCTTGGGACCACCGCTTGGCGTCCTGCCAACTCCCGACCGAACCCAACCCCCTGGACGGAAAACCTCCGAACGCATGGGATCGCAATAAATCTGCCGGAAGCCGATCGACCGGCATGACTGCATGCCGTTTTCCCACGTCACAGCAGGTATGGCGACAGACAGGCTACAGCGGGCCCCTGGCGCCGATCGCCCATTCGGCGTCTCACCTGTTCGGCCCCGCCATCACCCCGTGAGCGGAGAACTCGGCCGTATCCCGGGATATGTCTACTGGTCTCAACGCCCTCGTCGGCGAGCTCATCGAGGACGCCGGAATCAGCTTCGAGAAGCGGCCCCGGACCGCGAGCTTGAGCCCAGTCTCGGGATTGGCAGCAAGAAGGCTGAGATCAAAAGGCCGATTGTCGCCGAACAGATCGAGCGCGCCGTCGGCAGGGCTCACGGTCGAGGGTTTCGTTACTCCGGCACCGGCTGTCGGACGCGAGCGGAGTCGCATCGCTGGTCACCGAGTTGGGTAGGTGGCGGTGATGGGCGGGGCGGTGCGTTCGAACATTCGTAGCCATAGTTTGGCTAGTAGCCAGCCGGCAGCAACATCGCCGGGCCAGTGCACGCCGAGGATGACTCGGGAGGCGCCGACGCCGACCGATGCAGCGGCGACGGCGCAGGTTCGGGCCGAACTGGGGATGTGCATGGCTTGGCAGGCTGCGCCGACGGCCAGGGCGGCGGCGGCGGTGTGTCGTGAGGGCAGCGAGAACCCGTTGGGTTCGGCCAGCCAGCGGGAAGCTGGTGGGCGGGACCGACGGACTGCCTGGGCAACGGCTCGCCGGACGGCCATGCCGGTGGCGATGGTGAGTGCGGCACGGCCTGCGTCTTTTGCGCCGGTGCGGGAGATGAAAGCGCCGATAGCCAGCACCGGGTAGATGACGTGAGGCTCGGCGCCGTCGCTGAGCGCGCGGGCCAGGGCGACCGTAGCCGGTCCTCGGTGCTTGACAGCCTGTGCGGCCAGAGCCCGGTCAGCCGCTGCAAGGCGACTGCTGAAGGACTCTGCGACGTGGCGAGCTCTGGCTGTGGGGCTGCTTTGGTGGCGCTTTTTCGTGGTGGCGGTCATGGTGTGTTTCCCCTTAGCGGTGGCGGGCAGGGAATTCGGAGTTGGCGGCGGCGATGGCCAGGAGCCGGTTGTATTTGGCCAGCCGCTCGCCGCGCGCGGGCGCCGGATTTGATCTGCCCGCAACCCCTGGCCTGGCCACGGCCAGGTCAGCGATGAAGTCGTCGCAGGTCTCGCCGGAGCGGTGGGAGATCATCGCGGTGTAGCCGGCGGTACGGGCTGCGGCCAGGGCGTCCAGGGTGCCGGTGACGGTGCCGATCTGGTTGGCTTTGATCAGTGCGGAGTTGGCGATGCCGCGGGCCGCCGCGGCTGTGATGGTGCCGGCGTCGGTGACGAAGATGTCTCGCCAACCAACTGGACCCGGTCGCCCAGGGCCTCGGTCATCTCGATCCAGCCTGCCTCTTCGATGCTGTAAACGCCGAACTGGTCGATCATTGCGGCGTAGCGCGTGATCAGCTCGCTGCTACTCAACTCGGTCGGTGAGGCGGGGCCGTTGTTGTGGCGGCGGCTGCCGGTGTCGGTGGCGTCGACCGACACGCTGGTCCGAGATCTGTACCGGCGTGCGGGGGTCGGTGTGGAGCACATTCGGCTGCTCACAGACCAGTCGGCGATGACCATCTCGCGCGGTTTAAAGGCGGCCGGGGTGGTGCTGCGCGGTGCGGGCGGGCGTAGCACGTTCCTGCGGCGCTGGTGGGCTGCTCGTGCCGGGCTGGGGACAGCCATGGAGTTGAGGTGCGGTAGCCGTTGGGCGCTTGGCCGGCGTGGGGTGGGTTCACAGCAGCAGCGCCGCGCCGAGGCCAGCGGCTGCGGTGGCCATGCCGGCGGTCAGGCTGACCGCGACGTTCGTTGTGGCCTCGGCGATCGAGCCGTCTTCGACCAAGCGCATGGTCTCATAGGAGAAGGTGGAGAAGGTGGTGTAGGCGCCGCAGAATCCGGTGCCGAGCACGGTCAGGGCGTTCTTCGGCATGCCGTGGTGGGCTGCCAGGCCGGTCAGCAGGCCCAGCAGGAACGCGCCAGTGATGTTGATGGTCAGGGTGCCGATCGGCAGGGTCGAGGCGCATCGGCCGGTGAGGGCTTTGTCCAACAGGTAGCGAGCCGAGGCGCCGATCGCGGCGGCAACGGAGACGGCGATCAGGGTGATCACGAGTGGCCCCATCGGTGCTTGCGGTGGTCGGCCTCGCCCTCGCGGGGCGTTTCCAGGCTGCGGCCGGTGTAGGTGATGGCCTCGACGTCGTCGATGATGACCAGTCCCTCGCCGATCAGCTCGTCCAGCTGCGGCAGGAAGGCGTCGATCTTCTCGGTGGTGTCGACGATGATGATGATCAGTGGCAGGTCCTCAGTCAGCGACAAGATGGCGGTGGTGTGGATGCGCGAGGTGGCGCCGTAACCTTCCATGCCGCGGAACACGCTGGCCCCGGCCAGTCCTGCTTCCTTCGCTCGGGTCACGATCTCGTGGTAGAGCGCGTGGTGGTGGTACTGGTCGGTTTCGCCGATGAAGATGGAGAGGCGCCGTGCGGGTCCGGACAGCTTCACGGCCGTCCTCCGATCTTCTGGGACGTGGCAAGAGCGGAGAGGCGGTCCTCGGGCGGGTCTTTGTGGCGCCGCTCGGCGATGCCACGGCCCAACAGAAGACCCAGGCTGGTGGCCGCCACCCCGGCGATCAGGCTTCCGGCGAGGTTCCCTGCGGCCGGGCCCCAGGTGCCGGCGGCGATGAGCCGGTCGGTGTCGACCATCCAGGTGGAGAACGTGGTGTAGGCACCTAGGAACCCGACGCAGAAAAACGGCCGCACATAGGTGCTGGGCGGCCAGATGTCCAAGATGAACACCAGAAGCAGCGCCAGCACGAAGGACCCGGAGACGTTGATAACGAAGGTCGTCAGCGGGAAGGTGTGCGGCGCGGTCGGGAACGCCAGGCCCAGCCCGTAGCGGGTCGGCCCGCCCAACGCGCCGCCGGCGGCAATCGCGCCCAGCTCCGAGGCGGGCGCGCCGGCCCAGCGGCGCTCGAGTTTGGCCGCGTCCGGATCGATGGGGAGGTTGTCTGCCGGTGTCAGATCGACGTCGGAGGTCATGCGCACGGCTCCTACTTCTCGGTCGACGGCGCCGAATATGGCGTCGCTGAAGGTGAAGTAGGGACCGTTGGCCGTCGCAAGGACGGCGGTTTATACGGCGGGCCCCACCGCCGGTGGTGATACCCAGCCAGCATAGCGTGAGTACGGTGTTCTGCCAGTGGTGCGTCTCACCTATCGGCGTGTTGGCAGGCTGAGCCGGCCGGGTGGTTTCTCGGCGACCGGGCCGTTAGGGGTGGCGGGCGGTGACCCCGCGGCTATCACCAGCACCGAGAACAACACTCGGCCGGGACGTGGCGGTAGGGACCCGCGACCTGGTTTGTCGGCCTGCCTCGTCAGCACCAGGTCACCGCGAGCGCCCGGAGCGATCGCCTGATTGCTGTAGCGGCCGAAGCACTGTGCTCCTGGTGAAGCTCCCAACTCCGCGCCGAACACGTCGATCGTGCTGGACCGCGTATTCGGACGGTGTCGGGGGACAGTGATATTCGGAGGCGACGAGGCTCGCCCTTAACCGCACCAGCCGGTGCTGATGGCCTCCACCGATTTCTTATCGGGAGGCCGCCATGCGCACATTCACCACGGGCAACGAGCTGCTGCCACCGGCCGCTGCCGGGCCGAGCCCGCGGCCGCTGGCCGCGACGCTGTTCACAAGCATCCTGTCCCTGCGCCCCGGCCGGTCCTGAACTGCCGATGCCGGTCAGGGTGCTACGGCGTTCTTCGCTGATCTGCATCTGGATGAGGCCGTGGCCTCGGTACTGGCCGGGCTGGACCAATACGACTTGACCGGTCTGTTCGGCCGACCGCGGCGCAGTACGGAAGAGGTCGAATACCGGCAGCGGGTATTCCGCGACCTGGACGGCACTGCGCTGAACAAGAAGATGACCAAGTTCAGCGCCTCAATGGCCTTGGTTCGCCGTCGTCTGGAATACGCCGGGAAACTGTCGGCGGTGCAGGATGCTGGATGCTGCCACACTGTATTGCCAGGCGCCGAAGGAGCTGCACATACACCTCGCCGAGGCTGATCTGGGCTCTCACGGGTTGCGCGGGTTCCGCGACTGGCTGTCCGGCTGCTTGGATTCCGCCGCCCTGGCCAGGCTGACCGGCGCAGTCCTGGCCGAACTCCACGGCGAGTGGAAGGTCGCTGACCGCCGCTACCTGTCGGAAGCGTCCATGCCCGAGCTACTGAGCACCGACAGCATCGCTACCTTCACCGGGTCAGCCGCGCTCCTGCGCCGCGGCTGGAAGACCGCCTGATCAGAGATCGTTTACACCACCCCAATGGCCACCATCCTGTCCGACCTCAACCGGAGGCAACCAGGATCCAACAACTGCTATGCAAGACTCTGATTTCCCTGACGCCTACGGGATTGGTGGGCCGCGTGCGCGGGGTATTCGTCTAATCGCGGTGAGTTTACGCGCGAGTCGAGTCCTCCCTCGACGCGCTCGGCCGGCGAGTGTGTGGCGGTGGCTGCCTCCGCCGCGGGGACGACACGCTCGCCGGCCGAGCCGCGCTCAGAGCTGGCGCGCCGCACACCCGACCGGAACCGAGTAGCCAGACCCCGGTCTCCAGGAGCGGCTGGACTGGTATCTTGATCGCGGCGCGCGACTGCCAGGACTAGCTAGTGCCGTAGCAGGCAACGTCTGCCCTGTGGATCGGTTGTGCGTGGACCGTGGATGATGGCGTTTGTGAGTTTCGATCTTGCGGTCTTTGCTATGGACGACTCAGCCGACGCCGTGGCTGTTCCGGCCATGTTTGAGCGTTGTCGGTCGGGGAGTCATGTCGAGGGGGAATTCGATCATCGAATCGTCGGGTTCTATGAACGGGTTCGAGCGACGTTCCCCGATCGTCCGCCTTACGGTCCGGACTCGCCGTGGATGTCGACACCCCTGGCGGTGGGCATTGACCATGTGTTCATGAACCTGAGCTTCTCGCGCTGCACTCCGGCAATTGAGGTGATCGGGAACCTCGCCAAGGAGTACCGCCTGGCCTTGTGGGATCCGCAGTCCGGTGATGCGTATCTGCCGGAAGCGTGAGTCCTGCCGCGCGGGTCAGGCCACGTTCGCCTTGGCGACTATTCGGCGTAGCCGGGTGTCGTCGGCGTGACGGTTTCGCCAGATGATGTAGCGGCGGATCATGCTGCCCTGTTCACGGTGGCTGCGGTGGTCGGTGCCGTCCAGGGCGAAGTAGCGCAGCGCGGTGAACTGGGCCTCGATGCGATTTATCCATGAGCTGTTGGTCGGGGTGTAGGCGATCTCGACATTATTGGCCTCGGCCCAACCGGACACTCTGCGGCAGCGTTTGGTCGTCAGATGCGGCGAGTAGTTATCGCATACGATCGCGATTCGTACATCTGCGGGGTGGAGACTGCGCAGATAGCGGCAGAGCTCCAAGAACTGGGTGCGCTTCTTACGAGGTTTGACGTGCCCGAACAGTCGGTCCCGGGTCAGGTCGTGGGCGGCGAACAGGTGCCGGACGCCGTCGTTCCGGTTGTAGGTGGCCCGGCGGCGCGGTCGTGGTTCTCGGTCGGGGTCCTTGTTCTTGCCAGCGATCGCGGCCCAGTGCCGGCCCGGGTGCGGCATCAGGTTCAGCGGCCCGAACTCATCCAGGCAGAACACGACCGTCGGCTCGCCAGGCTCGGGTATCACCTCGCCGTCGGCGATCGCGTACAGGTGCTCGACCCGGGCCTTCTTCACCGCGTAGTCCGGGTCTTTGGAGGTCTTCCAGGTCTTCAGGCGTTGAAACGAGACGCCTTCGTCACGGAGCAGGACCCACAGGCCCTCGTGGGAGATGTCGTCGACCACCCCCTCGGCTACCAGGAAGTCCGCGAGCTTGGACAGGCTCCACGTGGAGAACGGCAGGCCGTGCTCAACCGGCTTCGACTTCGCGAGCTTTTTGATCTCCCGCCGCTCAGGCAGGTTGAACGTGCGCGGTCGGCCGCCGACGTACTTCGGGTACAGCGAGTCGAACCCATCGGCGTTGAAGTTGTGGATGACGTCCCGGACCCGGTCCTCGCTGGTGAACGTCACCTCGGCGATCTTCGCCACCGGCATCTTCTGTGCCGACAGCAACACCATCTGCGCCCGACGTCAGGTCACCACCGAACCGGCACCCCGCCGCACGATCCGCAGTAGCCGACGACCCTCGTCGTCATCGATCTCACGAACCTGGACCCGTTCTGCCATCGTCCAAGTCTGATACATCCGCCCCGTCGGCGAGACTCACCACGCCGACAGGGCGAACGTTGCCTGACGCAGCACTAGCTTTCGAACGCCCCCCGGTGGCATTACGGACCGAGACTGTCTGGCGCGAGAAAATGCCTGCGAAGTAGGTGGCTCATTCTGAAATGGATGCCCTGAGCGAGGACCGGTCGATACTCCAGCACAGTCCAGCGGCCAACTCACCCCATCCATGCCGCCAACCACCGCAGCAACCGCTTCCCAACGCGTCAGGGCCCTCCATTAGGCCCAGACGGCGTGAACGCAGGCGCGACTCTCAGAGCACCTAGTGAGGTGTGGCCACCTGATTCTCCGGTTCCAGACCACCTCGCGGGCAGGCCGCCCCTCCTGACATGAGAAACCTCGGTGACTGCTGACGAATTGGTGGGGGTCTCGCTCGGTGTTGCGACGCTAGCCCGTACGTACGACGAGGCCCTGCACCGCAAAGATCAGTGCCGCGTCGACCGCCAAGCCAATGCCCGGCTCTACTCGCGGATCGGCGAGACCTCGGTACACAGCACTGCGCTCGAGAACCGGCGCTTCCTCAGCCGGGAAGTAAAGCACCTGGCTGACCCGTGCGGCGCCCGCCAGTTCCTGGACATCGGCTCCGGTCTGCCGACCATGCGCAACACTCAACAAAACGCGTTGCAATCGAATCCCGACCGCCCGCGTCGCTTACGTCGGCTACGACCCGATCGTCGCCACACAGACACGCACTGCTCGCCGACACCCCGCTCGGATCGTGGCCGCGCTCCGGGAAAGCAGCATTCGAAAGTGCAACCTCCCCCATGGCGTTCCGCACCGAGAGCGAAATCCGGAACCGGCTCGACAGCTACGAACTCATAAACCCCGGCCAGCCTGGTCCGGCCATGGACCTGGCGCCCTCACCCCGGACGACATCGCTGTACGCCGGTGTCGGACGAAAATCCTGCGCCGGCTCGACTCCCGCCTGACCCCCTATCAATCCCTTCATACAGGCACCCCTGTCGAGCACGGCCGGCTCGCCGCGCAGCCAACCTAGTACGGCAACGACGAACTTTAGGGCTGGGATTGAAGCGCGCGGCAGCCTGGTCAACGATGTCTCGGACTGTCAAACAACCACACGACGCGCTCGACATCCGATCAAGGTGTGCCTCAACCTGTATCCGAACTCGCTCTCACCGACCGATGCTGTCGCGTGATAAGGGATGCGCGCATCGCGTAAAGGGCAAGACCCCAGATCAGGAAAAGCTATCGGACTAACGGATTCCGGCGCCCCGCGTCCGCCTCATCCGAACCGGTGACGAGATTGCCGCTGTTCGCGCTGACCACCCCGTCGCGGCCGGCCTTCTTCGCCCGGTACAGAGCGCGATCGGCGCTACGGTGCAGACCATCGAAATCCTCGACCTGATCGGGAACCGTCGCCACGCCTATGCTCACCGTGATCCGGTGGTCCCACGTCAGCGAATCCTCGCGGACGCGCCCCAGCAAACCCTGGGCGCGCCTGAGCGCCTCGTGCACGCCGCAGTCGCTGATCAGGACCGCGAATTCCTCGCCCCCGACCCTGGCGATCACGTCGCCGCTGCGGAAGTAGGCGGCGAGCAGCTTGGCCAACTCCTGCAGCACCGCGTCGCCGGCGGGATGACCCCACGTGTCGTTGACGTCCTTGAACCGATCGATGTCGATGGCCAGCAGCGACACTGGCCGACCATCCCGCGAGTGGCGCACCTGGGCCCTGCCCAGCGCTTCCTCAAAGCCCCTGTGGTTGACCAGACCGGTGAGCGGGTCGGCGCGCGCCAGCGCGATCAGCTGTGCGCTCAGCCGATCCGACTGGCTTCGTAGACGGATGACCAGCATGAACACCACCAAAATCGCGGAGGTCACCGCGATCCACAGGTCGGTGCCGTCCACTCCGCGGCTGGCGAACGCCGCGGCGGCGAACGATGCCGCGACCACCCCCATGGTCATCCAAGCGACATGGATCGCGAGCATGTAGGCCGAGTACACCACGGTCCAGGTCAACAACACCGGGCCCAAGGGTCCGGGGCGCCCGTCCACCACTGTCGGGATACAGATCAACACCGCCGCCAGGCCCGGCGCGATGTTCACCAACCAGCCGGGCACGGACGCGCGGCTCAGAACGAGGAAGACTCCCACGATCACGGCGGGTAGACACAAGATCAGCGAGATGGGGCGTGAATCAGGAGGCGGAAGATCCCGGTCCCGCATATAGGACAACAAGGTCACGCCCGCGACGAGAAGCGAGCCGGCCAGCAGTAATCCCCCACCGATCCGCCCCACAGCGGGCTCCGGAACCCGGTCAGGCGGCCCAGGCCCAGACGTCGCCGCCCCAGCCAGGGCGACGGGAACAACCAGTTCCCGTTCACCCTTGGGACGCCACAGCCTCACCTCTTCAGGCAATCACACCTTGATCCACAGCGCCCCTTGTGTTGTTCGCTGGCGTCAGCGACCCCGGTTCATCCCCCCTGGCGTCATCGGCCTCCCAGCGGAGCAGGTCGCCCGGCTGGCAGGTGAGCGCCTCGCAGAGCGCGGCGAGCGTCGTGAAGCGCACTGCTTTGGCACGGCCGTTCTTGAGCACCGCCAGGTTTGCGGGCGTGATCCCGACACGGTCCGCGAGTTCGCCCACCGACATCTTCCGCTTGGCCAGCATCACGTCGATGTCGACGACGATCGGCATTAGATGACCTCGTCGAGCTCGGCCTTCAGCTGCGCCGCCTCGCCGTCGCGGGCGACGGCCTGGACGAGCAGCATCCGCAGCACGAGCACGATGAGCGCGACTCCCAAGATCCCCACTCCGATGCCGGCCATGATGCCGGTGACGCCCGGGTCGTCTCGCTGGCGAGGCGCGTTGACGGCCGTGACCGTGAACCACACCAGGGCGGCCGCGACGATCGCGCCGATCACACCGTCGACGTACCGGAAGGCGGCGTGTGAGAACACGGTTCCGCGCCGCACCATCACCACCAGCCGCCAAACGCAGACCAGGGCGACCTGGATCGTCCCGATGCCCAGAATCGTGATCACGCGCAGCGCGGTCAGTGGAAGCGTCCCGTCCTCCGGGTCGCTTCCACTGGCCAAAGCCCACACCATCAACGCTTGCACGAGCACCGCACCGGTGAGCAGTACCGCGAGCACGGCGCGCAGCACACGCACTGTCAGCATCCCCATGACCCATCCCTCCATCGATCTCCGATCGAAATCTATCGAAAATCGATAGGCAAGCCAAGAGCCGGGCCGGATGGCTGAAGGTAGAGCGAGTACAGCTGACGCGGTCCTCACCAGTCCATCGGGGGCGCCTCGTATAGCCTTCGAGCGTCCGAGTCCTGCTCGATCATCACCGCGGCCTCGCGTTGGATGACCATGATCGCGGCATCATCAGCGGGTCCCCTGCGCCGATACCGGGACACGTCCGCGATCAGAGCGTCGCACAAGCGGTCGGGCCCGGGCCCGTCAACAGCCATGGCCCGCAGTCGATCGATCAGGGGATAGAAATCCCCGACAACGTCACGACTCTCGGTCACACCATCGGTGACCAGCACCAGCAGGTCGCCAACCCTGAAGGGCAAACGCTTCACAGCCGGCGGCCCAACGGCCAACTCCCCCAAGCCCAGCGGTAGCGCCGAGTCGAATTCGACCTCGGTAGGCGCTCCATCCCGCACGTTCACCACGAGCGCGGGTACGTGGCCGAAGTCGATGACGTCCATGTGGCCGTCGCTGAAGTTCAGCAACAGCGCCGTCGCGAACCCGTCGTACTCACGTCCCTCCACGGTCCGGGCCCAGACGTTGTGGCGCTGCATGCAAACCTCCAGACGCCGCGCCACCTCCTGGAGGCTGGCTTCGTGATATCCCGCATCGCGAAATGTGCCCAGAAGCGCGGCGGAGGCGTCAATGGCGTCAAGCCCTTTCCCGCTCACGTCTCCGATCACCACGCGCACGCCATAGCGAGACGGCTGCACGTCGTACCAGTCTCCGCCAATCAGCGCGCCTTCGGCTGCTGGCAGGTAGGCCTCAGCGACACGAAGATCGGCGACCATGCTCGGCAGCGGGCGCAGCACCGCACGCTGCACGGCTCGCGCGACCTGATCGGAGACAACCAACCGGCGCCGCTGCTGCTCGCGCACAGCCGCGACGAACAAGGCGGCGACAAGGCAGCCGACCAACAAGATGACGTATCCGCTGGTGAATGCCGCGCCTGGCCTGGACCACCCCAGGTAGGCGAAGGCGCCCATGGCGCCGGCGACCGTGAGCGTGGTGATCAAGACCGAGGAGGTAAGTGCTGCGGCAACCGGTACCAGCAAGAGCAGCGACCGGGAGTGGAACCAGGCAGGTGTCAGCGCATCAGCAAACACAATGGCGCACACAATTATCAGTAGCGCCAACCCGGCCCTGAATTCTTTCGGGCCAGTCGGTGCTGGATTAAGGCTCACAGACCTTATGGAGTGTATGCGCATTAGATGCCGATACTATCCGATACCGTGGCAAAACTGTGGCGATCATTGAAAGTTTGATCATTACGTGCAGTCCACCAGGGCGAACCTGTGAATGGCGCGAATCAGCGGCTGTCTGCGGCAAGCGCTTCGATGAGCTTCTCGACGTGCCCCGCCGTGTAGTCGAACTCGGCCTCGATGTTGAGACCGGCGAATCGACCTCCGGCCTCTGAAGCGGCGAATCCGTAGACGAATGTGGACAGCATGCGCTCCGTGCCAGCGAGTTCTCCCTCAGGAACACCTGCCGCACGCAGCGCCCGGAACACCACCTGCCGCGGGCCTTGGGCGCCCTCCGTGACGGCGCGCCGCTGGAAGAGCAGCACGAACACGTCCGGGTAGCGGCGTGCCACAGCCCTGATGTTGCGTGCCATGGACCGCAACACAGCACGCCAATCCTCCTCCGGCGCCACATCGGGCACCGTGATCTCGGCCATCAGGCGCTCTACCAGACCGTCGAGCAGTCCCTGTTTGTCGCCGACGTGCCGATAGAGAGCCATCGGCGTGACGTCGAGCCGGGCGGCGACGGCACGCATGGTGACCGCTGCCAGACCAGCCTCCGACGCAAGGTCGAAGGTTGCGTCGAGGACTTGGGCGCGGCTGATGCGCGGTGGTCTCACACGTGCTCCTGTCGTCGCTCTCCTACGTTAGGATTCATTGTATATATACGCCGTATACTTTGGGAGGCGCCATGCTGGAGGCCAGCGGCCTGCACAAACGCTTCGGAAACCAGATCGCACTCGCCGGCTTCGATCTCAGGATCGAAGCCGGCGAGATCTGCGGGCTGCTCGGCCACAACGGCGCGGGCAAGACCACGTTCGCCCGGATCTGCGCGGGGCTCGAGCACCCGGACGCCGGAGGTGTCCGCATCGGCGGACTGGACGCGGACTGTCGCGCGGCCCATGCGCTGGTAGGACTCGCGCCGCAGGAAATCGCGCTGTATCCGACCGCGACCCTGCGCGAGAACCTTCGCTTCTACGGCCAGCTCGCCGGCATCGGACGCAGTAGGTTGCGTGCGGAGATCAACGACATCACTGCCTCGATGATGCTCACGAAAGTCCTCGACCGCACGGTGGCCACGCTCTCCGGCGGCCAGCAACGACGCGCCCAGGCCGCCACAGCGCTGCTGCACAGGCCCGCGGTCCTGCTGCTCGACGAGCCGACGGCCGGCGCCGACCCAACCACCCGGCAGGCGCTGCTGGCCGTGGTCCGCGACCGTGCCGCGCAGGGCGCGGCAGTCTGCTACACCACCCACTACCTGCCCGAACTCGAAGAGCTCGATGCCACCATCGCCGTGGCCCAGACAGGTCGGATCATCGCCCGCGGGGATCGCAGGAAGCTGCTATCCGGGCTGCCGAGCCTGTTGGAGATCGGCTTCGCCGCCGAGCCCTCGGGCGCACTCGACGAACAGGTAGTGGACGGCACCCTGCGCATCACCACCGACCGGCCCGCTCAAACCCTCACCCGGATCCTCACGTCCTTGGGTGACCGATCCGAGCAGGTCGAGCGTGTCGAGATCCGTGAACCCACCCTCGATGACCTCTACCGGCACCTAACCCGCACCGCGACGGAGACCGAACGTGTCCACTGAAGCCCTACCCTGCTCTGCCCCGCCCATATCGATCGCCCACGCCGTACGCCAGTCCTCGGCCATCGCCCGACACACCACCAGACTGCTGGCCCGCGAGCCTGGAACAATGCTCTCCTATACCATGATGGCAATGGTGCTCCTGACCATGCTGCGACCGCTCTACCAGCGGATCGACACCTTCACCGGCCCGGCGATCGATCAGGAGGCACCGGGCACGGTAGTGATGTTCACCCTGCTCGCCCTCGACATCGCCGGCCAAAACCTGCTGTCCGAACGGTCCTGGCACACCTGGGACCGGCTGCGCGCCGGATCGACCGGCGCGCTCGCCATCCTGAGCGGCAAGGCGGCTCCGCTCACGGCACTATTCACCGTCCAACAGGCGGCGCTGTTCAGTTTCGCCGCCGCGGTATACGGGTTCGATGTCGCGGCCGGGACCTGGCGCCTTCTACTCCTGACAGTGGTCTGGGGCCTATGCGTGACGGGCCTGGGACTGGCCATCGGAGCCTGGGTTCGAACCGCAAGCCAGCTTTCGGCGATCGCCGACATCGGCGCACTCACCGTGACTTGCCTGAGCGGAAGCCTCGTCCCTCTAGCAATCCTGCCGCACTGGGTCGCCCACATCGCACCTTGGACCCCAGGCTATTGGGAACTACGCGGATTCCAATCGGCCGTTGAAGGAGACCAAGCAGTATTCACGAAGTCGCTCAGCGTCCTCATCGGCATCAGCCTACTGTCGATGGCACTCGCAGTGACGGGTGCAAAGCGTGGCCCTCGTTTCAGCGGCCGACTCGTCTAAAAGTTGTTGCGTAAGTCTGGCTGCAGGATGGCTGGCGGGGGCGCGTTCGTGCGGCTCAGGCGGCTATTGCCAGGTTGCGCATGTGGGCGACGGCCTGGACGGCGTGGTGCAGTCCGTCGCCTTTTTGTCGGCGGTCTCGCAGGATCTTGTCGTCCTTCACCGGGCGAAGGTGTGTTCCACTCAGGCTCTGACCCGTCTGTGCTCGGCGTTGTCGGCTTCCTGGATCGCTAGCAGCGGCCGGCCGGTACGTTTGCGGTACGGCACCATGCACCCGGTGCCCCAGTACGCCCCATCAGCCAGCACGTCTGCTCCCTGACAGACCTCGGCCAGCCCCGACCGGCGCAACGCGTGCGTCTCGGCGGTGTTGCCGGGCACCGGACGGCCGGTGGCGACGACCAGGCGGGTGTCGGCATCGATGAGGACCTGCACGTTCGCCGAGAACCGGTAGTTCCGGGACGAGGCGGCGACTTTGCGATCCCGGACCGGGATCATCGTGCCGTCCACGATCCACAACCGGTCCACCGCCGGTGCGCTGCGGTGGGCCGGTTCCAGCGCCAGATAAGGGCCGACCTGCTCCACCGTCCGGCACACCGTGCCAGCCGAGCACCCGAACAGCGCCCCGAGCTGCCGCATCATCAGGTTCGTCCGGTAGTACACGGCCACAAGCAGGACCCGGTCCTCCAACGACAGGCACCACGGCCGACCCCACGGCGAGTGCGCGCCGCCCCACTCACGCACCACCTTCACCAGCTTCCGGAACTGCCGCACCCGCAACCCAGTGAACAGCTCGATCCACACCGGCTCAGCCCGCAATATCCCGCCCACGCACTGACCAACGCGCCGCCCCGACAGGAGTTACGCAACAACTTTTAGGGCCTGTTTCAGAATGTGATCAGCACTATGCGATGATCAGCGGTTGTTGCCGTGCGGCAAGAAGCCGGGGCGGCCTCCGGTCTGGTCCAAGCGACAGCTCATCAATGGGATTCGGTGGCGGACCCGGACCGGTGCTCCGTGGCGGGACGTGCCGGCCCGGTACGGCGAGTGGGAGACGGTCTACGGACTGTTGCGCAGGTGGCAGCGCGACGGAACGTGGAAGCGGATTCTCACCCGGGTCCAGGCCGAGGCCGACGCAAAGGGCCTGATCACCTGGGATGTCAGCGTCGACTCCGCAATCGCTCGGGTCCATCAGCACGCTGCCGGGGCCAGGAAAAGGGGGACCCGCAGCGGGACAAACCCGGCGGTGTCGACGTCGAGCCAGACGACCACGGACTCGCCCCGTTCACGCGGCGGGTTGACCACGAAGCTGCATCTGGCGGTGGAGCAGGGGCAGAAGCCGCTCGCGCTGGTCATCACCGCCAGGCAGCGTGGTGACTCCCCGCTGTTCCAGACCGTCCTGGGGCAGATCCGGGTACCGCATCTCGGGCCGGGCCGTCCGCGCACCAAGCCGGACAAGGTTCGGGCGGACAAGGCCTACGGCTCCTGGGCGAATCGCGAGTATTGCGGCGACATGGGATCGCGTGCAGGATCCCGGAGAAGGCCGACGAGATCCGGCACCGCTTGAAGCGCGGTGCTCGCGGCGGCCGTCCCCCAAAGTTCTGCAAGATCGACTATCGGGAGCGCCACGCCGTGGAGTGCGGGATCAATCGCCTCAAGCGGCACCGGGGCATCGCCACCCGATACGCCAAGCTCGCCGTCCGTTACGAGGCCACCGTCGTCATCGCCAGTATCGACGAGTGGCTGTGATCGCCCGACTGAAATCCATTCGAGGAGATCAAGCCCGGCCTGGCACCCTGGCCGGATGCTGCTCAAGCTGACCGGGTCCAGTTGCTCGGGCAAGACCACCCTCGCCTTCGCCGTGGCCGACCGTCTCCGCGGTGTCGCCGTGCACGACTTCGACGAGGTTGGCGTGCCACAGCACCCGGACCGCCACTGGCGCCATCGCATGACCGAACTGTGGGTGCGTCGCGCGCTGGAGTACCAGGACCGCGGCATCGATCTACTGCTGACCGGGCAGTCCCCGCTGGGCGAAATCCTGGCTGCCCCCTCGTCCCCGCTGCTGGACGGAATCGCGGTGTGTCTGGTCGACGTCACCGACCAGGTTCGTCGCGGCCGGCTCGCACAGCGCGATCCCGGCCGCTGGAACACACCCGCGGTTGAGGCCTTCCTCGGCTGGGCCACGTGGCACCGCGGGCATGCCCGCGATCCCCGCCACCGACCCGACGTCATCACCGGTGACAGTTGGCCGGAGATGGCCTGGCACCGCTGGAGCAAGTGGACCGCGCAGCACCCTTGCTGGCGCACTCACGTGCTTGACACCACCGACAAGCCACTCACCCAATCCGTGCGGCAGGCCGAGCTGTGGGTGATCGAACAACGCGAAACGCACCGATCCGGCCAACTCGCCCTGACCCGCGGCTGGGCCGGCTGACCGCCCGCCCAACGGACCACGACTCCTGATCCACTTCTGAAACAGGCCCTAAGAGACAAGCCCCGACTGGGATACCGCTGCGGCTTTTCCAGCCGCTCGCGGCCCGGGCTGCGTGGCCTGGATGGGGTCTGCAGCAACGATCCTCAGCCTCGCTCAGGGCTTAGCAGCTCGGCGTCGGCTACGGGCTGGCGATGGCCAACACCGCGACGACTGCTATGGGCCCGATCCGGTCGGCGCTGCCAACATACGGTGCGACCTGGAATCGGCTCGCCCCAGGACTCGTGGAGTCCTTGACCAGTCTCTGCGTAAGCCGCCTCACCGTCCGCAAAGCTGCGCCGGCTGTACGCGCGAGAGCAGATCGATGACAACATGCCTGCCTAGGCGGTTGCAGACCAACCTCGACCGTCGCGGAGCAGGACCGGACACCTAAGAACAAAGGACACCCGCCTGCTCTCCGTATCTGGCGGGCAGCTCTGCGCCGATGACTATTATTTGCACCACGCAAACGCGTTCTACGGCGTGGCGACCTGCCTTGAAGGGCTGAACACATGGAAGCCGGCGACCTGCACGACCCGGGGCACCTGCTTCAGGCCGAGCACGGGGACGATGCCGAGTGGTTCACGCCGCAGCGTGCGGCCGATGAGATGCGCGAGGCCGTGCAGCGGTTACGTCACCAGCTGCACGCCGGGCCGGCGCCCCTGCCTGCCGCCGCGCCAGGCGAGCAGTTCCCGCCCGGCGACGCGGGGGAGCAGGACGGCAGCGCCGATTGAGGGGACGCCGACCGTCGCCATGCGGGTCCCGTGTGGTCGGATCCGTGCCACTCGCCGCGCGGTGCCCGGTGGGGATCAGGCTGGACCTCGATGGACTGCCGCCAGCACGGCCTGATGGGTGATCCATCCGGACAGGCAGGTGCCGGTCTCGTCCAGGACCGGCAGGCCTGAGGGGGTTGCCCCACCAGTTCGGCCAGGGCGCCGGCCAGGTCGTTGTCGGCGTGCACCGGCTGGGGAACGAAGAGGACTTCGCCGACCGGTTCGGTGTCGTGTCCGCCTTCGGACAGGACTTCGGCGACCGCGCGGGCCGTGGCGACGCCGAGGAAGGAGCCGTCGGCGTCGGTACCGGTGCGCGGCCGTTGGAGATCGCAGGCCGGCTGTTCCTGAGCCATGGGACGGTCCGCAACTACCTCGGGTTCGCGGTCGCCAAGCTCGATGCCAGGAACCGGGTCGACGCGGTCCGGCGGATCGCTGAGGAGGCCAGCTGGCTGTAACAGCGCGGATAACCGCGGCGGCCAGCCAGCTTACCGATCAGGAAACATTGCACTGTCGGGCTCAGCAGCATTTCCTGCCTGCGCGACCCGGGCCACCGGGCTGAGGCTCGTCGCGACCTGCCGACAATCGGGCCCGCAGCTCGAACGAGATCCTCTATCTGCTGCGCGAAGCAGACCTCCCCATCTCCTCCGCCTGGCACAATTACGAAGCAGCCGTGCACTGGCTGACCCTGGCCGTCCGCCAGGACTGGCACACCGCCACAGACCAGTCTTCGACCGACCTCGTCCAGAAGATCGCGGACATCATCTCCACCGGCAAGCCCTCAGTGAACGCACCGAAGATCCTGCTGGTCGAGGACGACGTCGACATCACCGACCTGGAGCAGGTCGTCTGGGCCTTCGCAACCCGCTCACACCCCGACGTGAACCGCGGACCGGGCCCACGCGCGCTATGGTGTCTGGACCATTGACGAGGAGCGAGGTGCAGGTGGACTTGCCAGAATGGGACCGCGTTCCATACGGACAAGGCGCTGATGCATGGAACACCTTCCAAAGGCATACAGACCGGTCCGTCCTACTGGTAGTCCACAATGTCACCTCCGCGACACGGCTCCTAGATGTCTTGCCTGCTTTCGCCAGCGATTCCCGTCTCGGACTGGCGTTCACTAGTCCAGGCTCATCACCGTTTCGAGACGGCGTCTCCACGCTCTTCACAGAACACGGACTCGTCAGGCTCGACTGGGCAACAGCCTGCAACAAGCAGTTCGGTCTGGCCATATCCGCGAGCCACGGGGGGCCACTGTGGGAACTCCATGCACCAATAGTTATACTTCCCCATGGTATGGGATATAATAAATACCTTGAGCCGGGAGCCGGGAGCCGGGAGCCGGGAGCCGGGAGCCGGGAGCCGGGAGCCGGGAGCCGGGAGCCGGGAGCCGGGAGCCGGGAGCCGGGAGCCGGGAGCCGGGAGCCGGGAGCCGGGAGCCGGGAGCCGGGAGCCGGGAGCCGGGAGCCGGGAGCCGGGAGCCGGGAGCCGGGAGCCGGGAGCCGGGAGCCGGGAGCCGGGAGCCGGGAGCCGGGAGCCGGGAGCCGGGAGCCGGGAGCCGGGAGCCGGGAGCCGGGAGCCGGGAGCCGGTCGGTGTTCGGCCTATCAGATGCCTGGCTCCTGCATGAGGGCAAGCCGATAGCGACAGCCCAGATTCTGTCCCATGCAGAACAGCTCGACCGCCTTCGCAAGAGTGCTCCGGCTGCCGTGTCCACCGCCGTCGTCGCCGGTGATCCGTGCTTCGACAGACTGCTGGAAAGCGCGGGAGACCGAGACCTCTACCGCTCGGCTCTCGGGCTCCGGAACCGCAGGTTGGTCATAGTGAACACCACGTGGGGCCGGAAGTCCCTGTTCGGCCGGCACGTCGACCTCGTCGAACGGCTGGTGGCGGAGCTACCGGTGGACGACTACGCGGTGGCTGCCGTGATCCATCCGAACGTCATCCACGCGCACGGCAGATCCGAGATCGAGCGCGTCCTGACCCATGCGCGACGAAGCGGGCTGATACTCGTGCCGCCGCTGGACTGGCGAGCGGCACTGCTCGCCGCCGACGCTGTGGTCGGCGACCACGGTTCGGTGACCTTCTATGGCGCCGCACTCGGGATACCCACGATCCTCGCCACCTATCCGGCTGACGCTGTGGATCCCGAGTCGCCGATCGCACAGTTCGCTGAAACAGCACCGCGCCTTCAACCGGCCTCACTCCTACGGGACCAGATCGAGAAACTGATCACCACGTACGAACCTGCCCGGTACACCGACGCGACAGGCCGCGCGAGTTCCTGCCCGGGGCGCTCGCTGGCTCTTCTCAGGACCTTGTTCTACCGCAGCCTGGGTCTGGATGAACCGTCGTGGCCGGCCGTACCGGAACCGGTCCCCGTATTCCATCACCGCCAGCAGCGTGTGTCGCCGCTGGTGGCCACGGTTGAAGTCGGCCAGGTCGAGCGGTTCCCGCTGAATGTCGCGCACACCATCGGGCCGCGGGACGGTGGGCACGTGGTCGTCGATGCGACACACCCGGCCGGTCGTGCCGCTGAGATGGCCGACGTCATGGTCCGAGAGTCGCTCGGCGCCCCCTCGGATTGGGCGAGACGCGCCTTTGAACGTCTGCCGGGCCTGACCGTGGCCGGTGTGATCGACGGCGACGTCTGCCACATCAGCCTGCGGGACGGCACCGAGATCACCCGCCGCGCCGCCCCGGACGCGGATCCGTCAATGCTGGCGTCCCTGGTCTACGACGAGATCGTTCGCGGTTCCTCAACGCTGTGACCCGCGACCGCCGATCGTTCAGCGCTCGGTTCCCCCTCGCAGTGCCTGGGCACGAGCGCGGACGTCAGCTGCCTTAAGAGAACCGAGCGCCTCATAGACCTCCGCCGCGCGAGTCAAAGCGTCCGCCGCGTTGCCGACGTCGGCGAACGCTTCGTACGCGGAGGCAAGCGCGATCAGAGCCACCGCACCCTGCAGCGGATTGCGCAGACGCCCGAATTCCGCGATCGCGAGGTGCAGGTGCTCCACGGCTTCATCAGCACGACCGGCCGCGATCAGCACATCGCTGAGATCGACGAGGGTCCGAGCCACGTTGTAGCTGCTCTTCCCTTCGGCTTGGTAAGTGGGGATCGCGTGGTCGGTGAAAACGGCGATCGACTCCGCGTAACGGCCCTGTGCGCCGAGAGCCCTGGCCCGATGCCGCTGCGCGTTGGCGACAGCAGCCAGGCCCGTCTCAGGATCGGCTTCGACCAGCGCGAGCACCTCCTCGAAGCGGTCAAGAGCCTGGGCTGGACGTCCGAGCCGCAAATCAGCCAAACCGGCGGACTCAATCGCGGCCGCAAGCACTTTGACCATTCCGCTGTCCTCAGCCAGCGACAAGGCGGAGGCGAACTCTGCAGCGGCTTGCTCTATGTCGTCCTGGTTGTAGTAGGCGAACCCGAGCTGCAGCCTGATGCGCGCCTCAGCCGCCCGGTTGCCAAGACGCACCGCCGATTCGATGCCGAGGTGGTGAGTGTCGATCCAGTCCCCGAAAGGATTGCTCCAGAAATACAAACCCCACAAAACCTCGCACAACTGCCACACCGTGTTGTCGTCGCCGAGTTCTGACGCAGCGACCACCGCACTTCGGAGGTTCGCCTGCTCGGCCTCCAGCCAACTGACAGCGGCGTCAACATCGCCGAAGGGCGGCTCATCGTCAAAATCGGGCCCGACATGCCAGCGGGGAGAGCGGGCTCGATCAGCTACCGCAGTACGCCGCAAGTACCAACCGATGATCGCCTTCTGGCTGCTGACGTAGGCCACCGAGTCGGCTGCCTCTTCACGCCGAATGAAATCCTGCACCAGCGTGTGCAGGCGCCAGCGCCGCGAGGAGCGGGGCGTTCCAGGCTCATGGAGAACGGTGACCAGACCCGACTCGACCAGATCTGCCAACGTGCTGAAGTCCGAACCCAGGAAGTCGATCAGGTCTGGACCGAACTCGGATCCGGGATGGGATGCCAGCGCACGCAGAAGGGCCCGTCCGGATTCAGGGAGACCTCTGACACTCAACTCCAGGGCTGCGTTCACGGAGTAGTCACCCCCCGATGACATGATCTGGTCCGACGCGCGAAGACGGCTACGAGTGTCGGCCAGTCGCTGTGCCAACTCCCCCGCGCTGTCCCACCGTCCACGGCTCAGCTCTGCGGCGATGACGCGCAGCATCAGCGGATGACCCTCGCTGAACGCCGCCAGTTGATCGAAGGCCGCCTGTTCGGCCTGGACTCGATCCTCCCCGACCAAGTCCGTGAGCAGCTCCAAGGCGAATGCATGGTCCAGCATGGGCACGCGCAGGAACTCCGCACTGTGGGATGTCCGGATCCCGGCGAGCTCGTGGTGCCCGGTGACCATGATCAAACTGCCCTGAGACGTCGGGCACAGCGCCGCGACCTGCGCCGCACTCGCCGGATCGTCGATCAGGACCGCAACGGGCTCATCGGCGGTAATCCGCTGGAACAGCGCGGAGCGCGCAGCCAGACTCGGTGGCACCTCGCTCGACAGCACGCCCTTCGCGACGAGCCAGCCGTCCAGCGCCTCGGCCACGGACACTCCGCGCCCGGCGCGACCGCCGCCGAGGTCTGCATAGTAGACGCCTCCGCGATAGCGCTCGCTGCGGCTGCGCAGATACCGCATCGCTGTTGACGACTTACCCACACCGGCCACACCGCCGAGCTGGACCATCCCGACCTCCCGATCGGCGAGTTGGTCCAGGCGTTCGTGCACCGCGTGCCGGTCGGTGTAAGGACCGTGACTCGGCGGCAGCATGGCGGGGGCACTCAACGGGAGCCGGGACACTCCACCGAAGAAGTTGATCGTCGCGTTGTCGAAGCTTCGGCCCTGTACGAGGCTGTGCACTGAACCGGAGACGTCGTTGCCGACCACCCGCGGGTCCGTCTGTTCGTCTCCTTCTGCCACAGGGTCAGCGTACGGTGACAGGACCCAGACTTTCCACAGCCACCGCGACCGCACAACGTCCGGCGTACGCGCTCCGACAGAGTTCAAGCACGCAGCGTAGGATGTCAGAACTCACGCTCCCGCCCCCGAAAGGCCGCCATGGATTCCATACTCACCCCGGCCATGGTCTCGGCCGCGCTGACGAAGCTCCTCGACAGCGCGGCGACCCAGGCCGGTTCGAAAGCATGGGACGCGCTGAAGGCCATCGTCTCCCGCCACCGCGGACAAGCTCCCGAACAGCCAACGAATCCTGAAGAAGCGGCAGCGCTGGCCGACGAACTCACCGCCGCGGCTGAGAAGGACCCGGCCCTGGCCAGAGATCTAAGCGCATGGCATCAGTCGATCGTGGGCTCGGACAACACGATGAACAACGTGTCGGGATCCGCCGAACGCGTCGTCCAGGGGCGTGATTTCCCCCACGCGAACATCACCTTCAACTAGGCGATCAAAACCTCGCGGTCCGGCTCAATCTCACCAACGACGAAACGGGGATCCCGCGCGGTGAGCAGTCACGACAACACGCAGTCGGAGATGAGCGGTTCGGCGCGCGACGTCATACAGGCGCGGGACATCAGCGGCGACATCCACTTCCACTCCGCGACGCGAGCACCGGCACCAACTCCGAGACAGCTGCCGGGGGACGTGCGAGGTTTCGTGAACCGGGTGGCCGATCTCAAAGCACTCGACGACGCGTTGGCGCCGGCACCCGAGGCCGGCAGCGAGGAAGGAGTGGCAGGCACTCAGGGTCCTGTTATGGTCGTTTCCGGTACGGCAGGCGTAGGCAAGACCTCGCTGGCGCTGCACTGGGCACACCGAAACCGCGATCGCTTCCCCGACGGCCAGCTGCACGCGAATCTACACGGCTTCGATCAAGGATCACCGGCCGCACCGGCAGATATCCTCGGCCACTTCATCGAGGCGCTCGGGGTTCCTGCGGCTATGACTCCAAGTGACACCGATGCACGGGCCGCGCTTTTCCGATCGCTGGTCGCGGACAAGCGACTGCTGATCGTGTTGGACAATGCCGCCGACAGTGAGCAGGTCAGACCCTTGCTGCCCGGTGCGGCGGGCTGCGTCACCCTCATCACGTCGCGCAGTCGGCTGTCCGCTCTCATCGCCAGGGAGGGTGCTGCCCGAATAACCGCCGACGTCTTCGCCGAACACGACGCGGTCATGCTGCTGACCACCGCGATCGGCGCTCAGCGCGCCGACGACGAGGCGGACGTCGCGGAGTTGGCCGGCTTGTGCGCCAGGCTGCCTCTGGCCTTGCGGATCGCCGCCGAACGCGCCGCTGCCCGGCCCCGGATGCCGTTGACCGACCTCATCGCGGATCTGCGCAACGAATCCTCGATGTGGGACGCCCTGTCCTCCGAGGACGCGGCGGAGGCGGACGCGGTGCGGACGGTGTTCGCATGGTCCTACCGCGCACTGCGGGAACCGGCGTCGCGGATGTTCCGGCTGCTGGGCCTGCACCCGACCGCCGAGTTTGCCGTCGGTGCGGCGGCCGCGCTGGCCGGCGTACAACCACGCGCCGCCGCACGATTGCTCGACGATCTGGCTGCCGCACACCTGATCACGCAGCTCGACCGGGACCGATTCCAGGTCCACGACCTGCTGCACGCCTACGCCGCCGACCAAGCAGACGAGGCGGACACCGACCAGGAGAATGTCCAAGCCCTGGGCCGCTTGCTGGACTGGTACGTCCAGGGCGCCGAGGCCGTCCGTGCCTCGGCGCCCTATGAGCAGGCCGCGCATCACGCGCCGGTCGACGCCCCCGACTCCGCCGTGGCACCTCCGTCGTTCTCCGACTATCCATCGGCCCTGTCCTGGTTCCGTACTGAACGCGCGAACCTGATCGAGGCGGTGCGCCTGGCGGAGCGACTCGGACTCGACCGCCATGCATGGCAGCTTCCTGCAGCCTTGAGCTTCGTATACGCCGACAACGGATACTTCGACGACTGGTTCGTGATCACCCGTCCCGGCCTTGCCGCCGCCAAACGCAGCGGCGACCTCGTCGGTCAAGCCGCGCTGCTCGCCTCCCTAGGAATGGCGTGCCGTCAATCACACCGCCTCGATGAGGCCTCCGGGTACTACAACGCCGCCCTCGCGATCCACGAGCAACGCGAAGATCTCCACGGACAAGCCTGGCTTCTGGACCTCATCGGGTTCCTGCAGCATGACGCGGGTGATTTCGAAGCAGCCATGAACACGTTCCAAGCCTCGATCGACCTGTGCCGGACCGAGCACCTAAACAGTTTCCTGGGCTACCCCGTCGAGGGAATCGGATGTGTCCGGCTCGCGACCGGGGACGCCGACGAGGCGCTCGCAGCATTCCAACAGTCGCTCATGCTGCATACAGACGCCGGCGACGCCGTCGGTCGCTTCCACGTTCTCATCTCCATCTGCAACACCCAGCTCAGCACCGGGCATGCCTCCGAAGCTGAGCGCTACGCGGCACTGGCCATCGAAGTCGCCGACGAACTGGACAATCGTGGTTTTGAAGGCGCTGCGTTCATCGCACGCGCCAGATCCCTACAGGCGGTCGACCGCGCCGACGAGGCCCTGGCCTACTACCAGCGTGCCGCAGTGATCCAGCGCACGCTCGGCGACCGAGTGAACGAGGCCCGGGCCATCGCTGGCGCGGCGAAGGCATACCGCAGCTTGGGGCGCCAGGATGAAGCCGCTGACTTCGAGCGCTGGGCTTCATCACTGCACGCTGCGCTGGGACTGCCTATCGAGGGCCTATCCAATGGTGCCGAGCTCGTCTAGTTTCACCATGGTGGCGCGACCGTGGCGCTGGAAACACTTTCGGATGAAGGGAAATAACATGCCGACCGACATCCCCCACTTTCACGATGGCAGCATAGATAATTCTGCAGGGACCAATGGACCAATGGACCAATGGACCAATGGACCAATGGACCAATGGACCAATGGACCAATGGACCAATGGACCAATGGGGCGCATGGCGCAAGGCCCAGGCGAGCGGTAGCGGCAGTGGCTGCGTAGAGATGCGGAGCCACACAGACGGTCGCCGCGAGGTCCGCGACAGCAAAGATCCCTCCGGGTCGATACTGGCTTTCTCACGGTTCGAATGGCAATGCTTCATCGACGGTGCCAAAAACGGCGAATTCGACGATTAATACGGCGGCAGCGACGGCGCCGAGTCCCACGACGAGCGCAGCCACCTCTAGCGCTACCAACCTGGCCTGCCGTCAGGAGCACAGCTGACCCCGGCTGTGGGCCGAGAACACCGACATGCCCGTGACCTCCGTGGCGGACGCGGCCGATATCACGACTCAGACCACCGCCCTGCCGAGTCGATCTCCACAGCATCCAGCGCGGTTCGCACGCCCAAATGCCACCGCCTCATCCCCCAGGACCGGCGGCTCTAACGCATCTGGGTCTCGGACGAGTCGCTACTCTGTCTACTCGTGAGCGTTCGAGCCACTACAACAAGCCAACGAAGCAGCAAGGCCGAAAGGTTAATCCTGACGTCGTGGACAGGGTTTCTGCTGCGCCGCACGGACCTCCAGGTCAAGGCTCGAACAGGAAAGGCGGGGGCATGAAGCGGTTCTGGCGCTCGATCGCCGCGGGAGCAGTGGCATGTGCCGCACTGGCCGTCATGGTCGCGGTCGACAAAGCGGCAGGGCAGACCACCGAATACAAGGCCACTCATCACGTCGCGGGCGGGTTCATCCTCGGCTGGCTTGCCGCGCTCTGTGTGCTCGTGCTGGCAATGGTTTCGGCGATCTACTTCGCAGCGCAGTCCCGGCGAGACCGGCAGCGTTCACGCGGACAGTTCACCGCCAAGCTTCACCACCAACAGCTCCAGGCCACGGCCAACCAGGCATGGCTCGACGGCCGCCGTCTGGCCGCCGATCTCAAAGCCGGGAACCGGCCGCCAGCTCTGAAGCTATGGGGCATCGTCCTGAATGACGGCGAAGAGGTGTACCTGGACGTCCCAGCACACTACGGCCGCTTCTACGGCGGAGACGGTTCGTATACCCAGGCCAACGGCTTCTTCTGGGGGTCCGCCGGGTTTGTGCTCGCCGGCTACGCCCTGACCGCGATCGGCAACCGCCAACAGCGCCAAAGAGCTCAGGCCGAAGCGATGCAACGCTGGCGCGACGTCCAGCAGACCCGTGTGCTCGCCACCAACGAACGCCTGATCTGCAGCGTCTACGGCAGCTGGATGAGCTTCTACTACAGCGGCGTCACCGAGTTCTACCCCGAGCCGGCCGCCTACCGCATGGTCATGGCCTTCGACGACACCACCCCGCTGATGATCTCAGGCCCGTTCACGCCGCTCCTGACAGTGCTCAGCACCTTGTACATCTACGGACTGCCGGCATTGGACGACCACCCGGCCCTCGCTGACCTCACGCAGTAGCGAGACCGTATGGAGCTGACCAAATGCGGTATAAATCGCTGACTCTGAGACTCTGAACTGAAACGGACCCAGTAAGGCGTCTGATCTGGCTCCGCCCACTGGGGCAACGTGAAGCTCTCTGGGCTGGTCGGCGGCTACCTGGGAATTCTGGGGCGGGGCACACACTGCTGCGCGGTAGGACGATCGCGTTCGTCTCCGCCGCTGCCTACGTCATGGTCCGCCAGCTCGCTTGGCGCGGCCAGCACTATCAGCTGTTGCCGCTGGCCTGGTACTGCTGTTGGGGACGCTGGCTACGGTCATCGCGAGCTGAGCCGTCGCACTTGTCGATGAGAACCCGCGCACTCCTGGTCATTGCTCGGCGCTGGATACGAAGGCTGGAGATGGTTCGGTCCCGGCGTCCCCGCATTAGTTTCGAACACTGGGAATGAGAGCCCGTCTCCCTGGTTGAGCCGAACGTCTTGGTGCCTGCCTAGTCGCGAGCGGTGCCGTCAGGACGAAGAGGAGATGTTGCAAGCTGCCCGGACCCTTGGGGCCACGATGTCGTACACCAGACTGGCAGAATACGAACGAAACTCTTCTCGGCGCTGGCTATCGGCGTTGGCGAGCCAGGAGGGAACGCAGGTCGGCCTCGGCAGAAGCGACGCACTCCATCATCTGACTCGCCTGTTCCTGCGGCATCACACCCCGCCCGAACCCAGAAGCGTCGACGATAGAAGCCAATGCTTTGACGTCTTGAGCGGTCATTGAACTGTGGCTCGCTTCGCGGCCAAGAACCTCTCGTGCTGCATAGGCGTCGGTGCAGGCGGCGACGATAACAGCGGCTTGGAGGCGCGACGCCAGCGACGTTCGGCCTTGTGCGATGTCGAGTGCAGTAAGCCCGAGGCGTACGCGAAACACCACCGTCGTAGGCTCAGCGATCTCCACGAGGGTCAGTGCCTCGCCCACGGCAACATCGACGTGCCGATCGCCTTCAGGCATCCAGGCGGCACAGTAGGCACGCAGGACCACCGCGGCCGTCTTCTCCCAGGACTCGGTGATGGCGCTGGCGTCGACCATCGCCACAGCCTGATCGACGAGACCCCTTTCCAGCAGCGAGATGACCGCGATCTGGCGGCCGTCCAGCAGCCTGTTGCCGACCAACTTGTGTGCGGCGAGCGCGGCCGCGGCCTCGCCCCAGCGCCCGGCCTGTGCCAGAGCCCGGCTTCCATCTGCCGCGAGCGCAGCCCACAGCTGCGTGCAGACCGCGTGGTGGTCCGCCTGGTCGCGGGTGACGTCGGCCATGTCGATCCGGTACCCGGCGACGTCGGCCTGCCGACGCTCCTGTGCTGCGCGAAGCAGTTCTTGGAGAACGTCGTACGCGCCGACTCCGTTGCCGTCGCGGATCATCTGCCGGGGGATGTTCAGCACCGGCTGAAGCGCGAGCTTGGCCAGCTGCGGGCTCAGCGGCCGGGCGGCGTTGAACACCGCGTACTGACGCCAGCACAGGTCGCGGGCCTGTTGGGGCATGCCGCAGTCCGAGGCGATGAGAGCGGCGACGTTGAACACCTCTGAGGCGAGCGCGATCTGCTGGTAGTGGTCGTCCGGCGCCGATTCCCGCCGGGTGCGCCCCAGGGCCGCGACGCGGGCGGCCAGAGGCCGGCCCGGCGGCTTGACCCGGCTCACCAGCGGGAATCGGCGTGCTATCGCGTCGACCGGCATGTCAGGCCCAGTCCAGGGCGATCCGGCTTCCGGGCTTGGCGACCGTGAACCGGCCGTGGAGCGTTTCCCGGCTGGGGCCGGTGGCGACGCGGAACGTGGGAACGGTGTCGCGATGTCCCTCGCTCCAGGCCCGGATCTGCTCGCCCGTGGCCTCGGCCAGCGCCGCAGCGTTCGGGCCGTGGCCGATGACCGCAGCCTCCCAGAAGCGGCCGGACTCGTCCTGGCCTTCACGCATCGACAGGTAGGCGATGGTGTCAGCCTCGACGGCGGCCATCGAGCCCCACGGGAACTGCGGACGGATCTTCCCGGACTCGACCTCCGGTCCGGATGCCGGCATGCGGGAGATGCCACTGGGAAGGGCACACGTCAGCCACAGGTTCAGCCACTCCCATGTCGTCCCCTTGCGGAACTTCACGCCACTGAACACCTCGTACCCCGGGTAGTCCAGCGCCTTGGTAATCGCGGCGGTGTCCACGTTCTGCTCGGCGTAGGTGTGTAGGGTCACGCCGCCGTCATCGCTCAAGGCTGTGATGACGCGCTCGTCGTCGGCGATGCCCTTGCGCAGCGGCATGAACGTGGCCATCTCCGAGGACACCGACACCCACTGGTCGCCGTTGTGCTGAAGCGCGATCGCGCGGGACACCCCGCCCCGGATACGCACGGGGATAACCAGGCGTCCGCCGGGCGCGAGCTGGTCCAGGATCACGGCTGGCACGTCGCCCGCGCCGACAGTGAAGATGATCCGGTCGTACGGACCGTGCTCGGGGAGTCCCACGCCACCGTCACCCAGCACCGCAGTCACGTTGCCGACCCCGGCTGCGGCCAGGTGGGCGTTCGCACCGTCGATGAGGTCCTGGTCGACGTCGATCGTCCACACGTACCCGTCGGGGCCGACCAGGTTTCCGATCAACGCGGCGTTGTAGCCGGTGGCCGCGCCCGCCTCCAAGACGCGGTCCCCGGGCTGCGGGTCGAGCTGCCGGAGCATGGTCGCCACGATGGTGGGCTGGGAAATGGCGGAGATGACGATGCCCGTGTCAGCGGTCTTGACGGTGACAGCGTCGTCGGCATACGCGGTAGCGAGGTCGACGCCGGGCAGGAACTTGTGGCGCTCAACGGCCAGGAACGCGTCGGCGATGCGCGGGTCGGACAGAACGTCCGCGTCCTTGAGGTTCTGGACCAGGGTGGCGCGCAGTTCGGAGGCTTGGTCGGCGGCGGTGGGGGTGATGGTGGACTCCATCTGGACGACGCTACCGGCGGGAGCAGCGGCACCAGGGGGCGACACGTCGGACGGCGGCGAGAACACGACCGTCTTGGCCAGCAGCGCCAATTCGGCCTGCTGCGCACTAGTCAGTCCGGCTCGGTTGAGCGCGAAGATCGCGTGGTGGGCCAGGACCGCTCGCAGCCCGACCTCTGGCGTTTGGCCGCGGCCAAGGGTTCCGTCGTCGGCCAGAGCACGCACGCGGACTCCGGCGTCGGCGAAGGCCCGGACCCGCGTGTCCCATCCGGTCCCGACCTTCACGTGCGCGGCGTCGGCGTGCATCAGGGCCAGCATCGCGGCGCAGGACTGCGCCAGCTGGGCACCTGCCGGCACGGCGTCGACTGGCGGTCGCTCGGCGGCGATCCTGGCCCACACGTCACCGATCTCGTACCAGTCCAATTGCGCGCCGCGCAGCAGCGTGGACAGCAGCAGCACAGCGGCCTCCCGAGCCCCCGGGCCTTCGGCCTGCACCGCTGCGAGGTGGGCCAGTACGGCACGGCTGTCGGCGCAGAACAGGTCGTGGGCGGCGTCCATACCGGCCGGGCCGCCGAACGCCTCGACCTCCGGCTCGTAGATCCCGAAGATCCACCCCGCGATCAAGCCACGGTCCGCCAAGCCGTCCAGGACGGACGGCAACCGGTCGGCGGCCTTGGGACCGGCCGCGCGCAGCCGCATCCCGCCGTCCTTACGCAGGAAGTGGAAGCCGACAATGTCGCCGTCCTCGATTGCTGACTCTAGTGCGGCCGACATGGCGCCAGCGGTGGCCGGGGTCAGGCCGTGCACGCCGAGCGTCACGGTCGCGTGTGTCCAGGTCGTTGTTTCCATGGGTTCTCCCTGTGCAATCGGTCAGTCGATCAGCAGTGCGCGCGTCCAGCCGGTGGCTGGGGCGTTGTTCAAGCGGTGAAGAGCGAGGGCGCCTCCGGCGCTGCCCTCCAGGAATCCGTCCTTCGCCACTTCGGCGGCAGACAGTTCTGTAGCAAGCAAGGCGATGGGGCCGGCCAGATACGCAGGTCCGGGGCAGTCCTCGGCGATCGCCGCAGCAGTAGTGATCAGCCCGGCCCACCCGTGGCACAGCGAGCCGTCGCCGGTCAGGTCGCGAACGCCCGGGTCCGTCAGGGCTGCGTAGGCCGCATTCTCGGCCGCCGCAGCGGCAGAACGGTCGCCCAAGGCCAGGGCCGCCAGCTGTTCAGCGCGCGCCAGGCCCAGCGCGCCGTAGCACCAAGAGGGCCGCGCCGGCACGGCGCTGACTTGCCGGGTGCGGATCTGCTCGCGGGTGACCCAGTACGGGCGCTGCCAGACGGCCAGCCAGGCTGTGATCCGCTCGATGGCCTCGCGGTGCCCGGGGACTTCCACCCCGGCGCGCATTGCGAGCGCGAGCACCGCCAGCGGCCCGGCCACCCCGTGCGCCATCCCGTTGTTGCCATGGCCTCCGGGAAACTCCTCTGATGGCTTGCCGTTCGGGCCGGTCGGGACCCACCAGCCCGGCAGCTCCTCCCCGTCGTCGCGGATCGGATGGGTCAGGTCGACCAGGTAGGAAAGTACAGCCGCGAGCTGCGGGGGCTCCTGTCCGCGGTGCAGAAGAAGCGCCCCGCACCCAGCCAGGCCCCTGATGAGGTCGAATTCTGAGAGGTTCGGCAGCTCGCCGCGCGATCGGCGAACCACCGCCGCCTCCAGACGCGCGGCGACGATGCGGTCGGTGGCCGCTTGCACCGCGCTCAAGGCGGGGACGGGCAGGCCGTGCGCGGTGGCGGCGGATAGGACGAACTCCAGGGCTGGTGCGCCGTAGAACAGGCTGGCGTTGGCGGCGACGCTGACGCCGCCGGCCACCGCACGGTCGATGAGGGCCCTGGCGCCGTCGAAGTCGCCGCGTTCCATGTACAGCAGGGCGATTCCGGCTGCGCCTTCGGCCAGTGACTGTCCCGGCCACTGCTGGGTCTTGCTGCCGATCATGGTCGGTTCTCCGTCGCGATCATGGGAACCAGCAGGGCGTTGGCCAGGCCGCCGATCCATCCGTTGCCGTCCGCTGGTGGAGAGTCGAGGAGTGTGGCGTGGCTGGCGCGATGGACGGCTTGGCGAAGCAGAGCCGCGTGGACTCCGGTTTCCAGATCGAGCTGGAGGTGCTGGTCGGCCTCGGCAAGCGTCAGGCGCAGCGGTGCGCGGCGGCGGTGAAGTAGGGCGTGCAGCTCGCGCGTCCACTCCGTCAGGCTCGCCTGGCGTCCGGGAAGCTCGGCGGCCTCGACCCGCCACCGGGCAGGAATCAGGGTCGTGCGTCCGGCGTGAAGCTCGGGAGTGAACGGCAACGCCAGCGCCGCTCCCCAGTCGAACCCGGTGACCTGGGCGCATCCGGACCGTGCGATCTCGGCGAGGAACCTGGCCAGCGGCGCGGTGTGGACGGGCATGCGGAGATTCACCGCTGTCGTCGCCAACGGCTCGACGGGCTGTCCGGTCGCGCGGCAGGCCAGGAACAGCCTGCCGTCGCGCAGTCCTACCGCGAGGTCTTCGGGGCGCAGTACGCCGCCGATGGGGCGGTGTTCGCCGACGCTGATGACCGTCGGCAGGATCGGCGTGGTGCGGGTCATCAGATCGGCGGCGATGCGGGCAGGAGGAAACGACAGCTGCGCGGCAGCCGCGCCTTCCTGCACTGTCGGCAGGCTCGCGTATAGCTGGGTGAACCGCAGGCGGTCGCCGGGGTCAAGCAAGGGAAGGAATCGGCCGGCCATGGCCCCAGCCGCGCGGGATGCGGTCAGAACTCGGATGCGGAACTGGCCGCGGTTGATCGCCTCGGCCGATACGGCGAGGACCTGGACACACATCTCCAGGTGTGGACCGATCTGGTTGGCCGGTCCTCCCGCTGCGGCTTCCAAGGTGTTGACGAGGTCTGCGGTGAGTTTGATCCGACGGGTCCCCTCCAGCGCCGCCGTCCCGGCCAGGGCGAGAAGAGCGCGGTCGCGGCCAGAGGTCGCTGGGGCCGTCTCGACCGGGAAGCCAAGGCCGGTGTCGGGGTCGGTCAGGTCCAGGACACCGACTAGGGCGTCCTCGCCGTACCGGTCGGCGAACGCCGCTTTGTACTTCGCCCACGCCGGTGTCCCGGCAGGGTAGGCGGCCAGGCGGGTCAGCCAGGTCGCGGCGGTCTCGATCTCGGAAGCGACCTCTGCGGGGAGCGTCACGTCGACGTCCACTCGCAGGTCGACGCCCGGATGACCTCCGGCCTCGGGGACCGCGCGGTTCATGGCGTGTAGCGCGGCCCGGCTGCGCTGGCTGCGCTCGTCAGCGTCGAGGGCGTCGCCGATCCCGGCGACGGCCTGGCGCAGGTCTTCCAGGTCGTGCAGCAGCGCGGCAGCGGACGCCGAACGATCGGCCCCGGCTGCGGTGAGGACCGTCAGCAGATGACCGAGCGGATCCGGGTCAGTGGCCGGTGCGTGCAGCTCGGAGACCAGGACTCGGTGATGCAAGAGGTCTTCCAGGAGCTTGGCGGTGTGTTCTGCAGTTGCTATGGGGAACTGCGCGGCCAGTTTGCCTGCGAGCTCTGCGCAGGTGAGCGGGACGGCGGCGGCTTCCAGGACGAGTTCGAGTGCGCCGGTGAGCCGCAGGGAGAACTCCGAGGTCCCTGACGCCGGGGCGATCAGCCGGCCGTCGTGGACGCGGCACAGCGTGTTGGCGCAGACCTTCACCTCGGCCATCAGGACGCAGTCCGACTCCAGTCTCGTGATGGCGGCCTGGAGAAAGATCGGGTCCATCCGGCCCTCGGCGCGGTGGTGCAGGCCGACTCGAACGCTGGTGGCAGGGCCGAACGCCGCGCTGGTCACGCCAGCGAACGTGCCGAACGGGGTTGCGCGGGAGCTGGCGCGCACGGCGTACCCGGCCAGTGAGAGCGCCGCCCGTCGCGCACGCTTGGCGGACAGCACGGCTCCGCCGACCGCGGCCTGAACACGCTCGGCGAGCACGGGGCTGGCGTACTGCACTGCTTCGGCCGTCGCCGTGTCGGACCACACCTCGGCCAGCCAGGCGCGCCACTGCTCGACGGTGACCTCGCGCTGCCCGTCCGGTGCGAATGGCCACGGCGGGAGCGGCACCGCAACACGCGCGGCGGCCCGGAGCATCACAGCGTCGGCACTGTGGTACAAGCGGGGTGACATCGTCAGTGGTCTCCTTCCATCGCGCGGCGGTGGGGCGGGCCGCACCGGTCGGTGCGGCCCGCGACGGTTGTCAGCTGGACGAGGTGGTGCAGGCGTTCGGGCACGAGCTGCCGCAGTTGTCGTCGGTCGAGGCGACCAGCAGGGCCGCGGATGGCCCGGTCTCCAAGAACGTGATGTCCAGGTCGGCGAACGGGCTCTCGGTGTCGGTGGTGAAGGCGGCGATGGTGGGCCGCTCGATGGTTTCGGTGCTGGCGGTCATGCGGTGCTCCTGTTCTGGTTGTTGGTTGTGCCCCCGTGGCCTGCAGTTTGCGAACCACGTGGTCTTGATGCACCGCGCCTGCCCGATCACAGATGACTGCGGGAGATCGGGTCACGGGCAGGCACGGTGATCTGGTCGGCCGAGAATCTCGGCGCTATCGCGGGTTCCTAACGAGATCCGAGGAGGTGGACGGCCTCCACTCACCCATGTCGTAGTCCGCGGTGAAGACGCGTTCGCGTCTCAGCCAGTCCTTGTCGCCGGGGCGTGAGCCGAGTCCGATCTCCTGGTTCTGTTCTGATGCCGGAGTCGGTAACAGCCGTCTGAGTCCGAAGATGATCACGGCTGGTCGTTGGCGGGCGCGCCGTCCTCGACTCGAGACCACGACTAGTGCCTTCATCGCTAGAACCTGTCGTGCTGCGGGCCGACGAGCTGCACGCTTGCGATCCGGCTTACGATGTCGTGCCCGGCGTGGATGGCGGTGCGGACCTCGGCGGCGGCGGCCACGGTAGTCGCGATCGTCCGGCTTGTGGTCTCCTCGGCTGCGTGTGCCCTGCCCGCAGCGAAGGCGTCGAATTGAGCGACGGCGCCGTTCCACGGTTCTCGGTCCTGCTCTTTAGGCAGCTCGGGGATTGCTGCAATGCCCGCGACCATGCGGTGCCCGAACGCGGAGACGTTGGCGTTAAGGATCCCGACCGGGTTGTGGATGGGCGCTCTGGAGCGTCCGCCGTGCTCCTCCCGCTCGGCGGTGATGTCTGGGGTGGCGTCCGAAGCCTCAGCGCGGCTGGCAAGTGGCGTGGCCTCGGACGGCACGGTTTCCTCCTCAGAATTCGCGGTCTAGTGCGGACGGCCCATCGTCAGGGGCTGACGAGCGCACCGGCTTGTGCGGTGCTGCCGCTTCTCAGCACGCGGATTCCTTGGAGCTCATCCGGAAGCGGATCTGTGGTGGACCGGTCCCGCCTCGCTGCCGCGAGCGCGGCAATCAGGGCCGATGGCAGTTGCGAGCAGGTCTTGGCCATCTCGTCCACGCGGTAGAGCGTGGTCCCATCCGAGCTGTAGATGTAGGCGGCTCGCGCTCCGCGACCGGTTTCCTCGACGCCCCACAGGCAGCAGACCGCGAGGTAGATTTCGTACGGGTCGTCGAAGAACTCGGTGAAGGTCCGGACCCGGCGGTAGCCGTCCTCGTCGGGTCCTCACCACAGCTCCATGATCACCGGAGTTGTGAAGGAAATCGCGGGCCGGGTCGGCGCGGCTAAAGGGAGAATCGACTCCGCGCGGCGCCGGATGGCGTCGGCAACCTGCCAGCCGTATCCGTGCTCCAGATCGCCATGCGCCGGCAGCGCGAGCGCGGTCACCTCCTCCAGCAGCCTCGGCGTGATTGAACGGCAGTAGCTCGGCGCCAGAACCGTTGACGATGCGCAAGAAGACCACGGGTCGCGTCGAGCGGCATGCTCGCGCGGACGTCGGCTTGGCGGCCAGATTCGTGTCCATCGCAGGCTCCTGTCGAAAACGGTGGGTAGCGCTCCATGAAGGTGCCGCGAATCGCATGTCCGTCTCGACTCCCGCCGGTGTACCTTCTTGCGTCTCGCAAGAGGTCGGGGAGTGCCTTCTGTATGCCTTCTTGACTCACCACCAGTAAACGAAGAGGTGCTGGCCGCAGCTCGAGTGGAGAGTAAGCCAGAGCACTTACACGGCTTAGCCCTCGGACGGACCCCCACCGCCATGGTCACGAGGTCACGCCAGCCCAATGAGCGCCTGCGCGAGGTCATCGCCGAGGCCGGCATTGGATAAGACGCTGTAGCGCGCGGTGCGACGGATCGCAGCAGAAAACGGCGAAGTCCTGTCCACGAACAGGTCCGCCGTCGCGCACTGGGTCGCCGACACCGAGCCCGCCGGCCGCACCGCTGTATACCTGGCCGATGCCTTATCCCGGAGGTACCGCCGACACGTTGACCCGCGCCCAGCTCAGCCTGCGCGACGCGGATAGTCCGGCGCTGGCAGGCGGGACCATCGATTTCCTACACCGCCCGCACCTTGACCGCGATCGGGGACCACGCAGGAACCGAGGCCTGTCACCACGCCGCCTTCAGCTCCTGGGATCCGGTTCAGTTCCGCGTGTACATATGCTCACCCACGCCGACCTCGGCGACTGCCCGGCAGCCCAGGCAAGGGCCGACGAGGCCTTGGCTTCGTGGAATACCGCGCTCGACCTCGCCGAGCGGATGTCGTCGAGCGCGGAGCAGCCGCCATGACCTCGACGCGGCGTCCCCGGCGCGTCCGCGCTGGATCGCCACATCCGCACGTCGTCGAACTGCCATCGAGGGCGTTCGTGTCCGACCGCCTCGATGCGCTCACCGCCCACCTCACCGGCGCCATGGTGATCGCCCACGCCACGCGGGGCTGTGCCGTCTAAGTGCCGTCGAGCACTGCGAAGTGCCGTCTGTGTGCCCTCTACGATTTTCGCGGTACAGCCTCCGCCATCTACGGGTAGGACTTGAACTGTCATCAGCACGCAGGACCGACAGTTCTTGCCCTGGAGAAGCCTCATGCCCGAAGGCGAACCGACTGCCCTTCGCGTGCTTGTCGTTGAGCGTCGTTGGCGAACATACGAGACGTTCCGCCGCCACTTCGAGGAGGCCGCACGCGCGCTCGCGGCTGAGACGAACGATCCCCGCATGGCGGCGCTCTCGGTGTCGCGGACGCAGTTCGAGCGGTGGCTCCGCGGCGGGTTGACAACACGTCCATACCCGAACGCGTCGACCGTTCTGCAGCGGATGTTCTCCGTGGAGGTCGATGTGCTGCTGGGTCCGGCCAGCGAAGCCAATCTCCAGGAGCCAGCACAAGCGTTCAACCTGAAAAGCGAGATCACCATGGCTGCACACGAATCATCCGAGCACGCCGCCTACGCCGCCGCTCGAGCCGTCGACGATACGACGATCGAGCAGCTCCAAGAGGATGTCGCCAAGGTCGCCAGGGAGTATCCGGAAAAGGCACCGATCGAGTCGTTCGCTGAGGCGAAACGGATCCGTGACCTGGCACTGTCCCTGCTGGACCGCACCGGCAGGCCCGCGCAGGAATCCGAGCTGTACGTCGCCGCCGGGCAGGCGTGCGGCATCCTGGCCACCGTCTCCTTCGACCTCGGATACACCGACGCCGCATCCGAACAGGCCAGGACAGTGTTCATCTACGGCCGGATGGTCGGGAATGAGGGACTGTGCGCGTGGGCAATGGGCATGCGGGCCCTGATCGCGAACTGGTCGGAGTTCCCGCTGGCGGCCTTGGAACTGGTCGCCAAGGGCCTGGCAACAGCGCCAGCGGGCACGCCGACTGCTCGCCTGCACGCGATCGGCGCGCGGGCCTACGCGCAGCTCGGCAACGCCGCCTCCGCAAGCGAGTCCGCGCGGCTCGCGCTATCTGCGGCCGACAGCGACTCACCGGCGTGCGAGCTGCATGACGACATCGGTGGGGAGTTCAGCTTCGATGGCGCTCGCCTGCGCCGCTGTCTGGGCTCGGCGTATGTCAGCCTGAAGCTGGCGGAGCCGGCCGCGCAGCACGCACGGCAGGTTATCGAGCTCTACGACACAGGCGCGCGGATCGTGCGCATGCCGAAGGTCGCCGTCGAGGCCCGGATCGAGCTTGCCCACGCCTTGATCCTCAGCGGAGAACTCGACAGCGCGACGGACACGCTAGGCACCGTATTCGACCTCGCTCAGCCCCAGCGCGTCCACGGCGTGACAGAGCGGCTGGTGAAGGCTCGACAGGCCCTGGCGCTGCCCGCCTATCAGGGCTCGTCCGAAGCGCTCGACCTCGGAGCACGCATCGAGGCCTTTGCAGCCGGGTCGGCCGGAGCCATAGCCCCGGCGCTGCCACCTCGCAGGTCCTAACGTCCGGCGCAGGCCAGTATTTCGGCTTCCCTCTCGGGATCGATGCCCAGCTCTGAAGCCCGCGCGCTGGCGACGGCTTGCCCGCCGGAAGTAAGCCACTGCCAGGTGTCTGCCACCGTGGCCCGGATGGTGCGGGCAGAGAGGCCGGACGCCGCTGCCTTCGCCGAGGACACCTTCCACGTCCCGGGGAACGCGCCGACCGATCGCCACAGCGGAATCTCCGTCCACTGCCGAACCCCGACGGCGGCCAGTTGGTCGTCGCCTACCCACACGAACTCCGCGTCTGATCCCGTGACCTGGCGGCAGGCTTCGAGGAACCCGGCGAAGGTAGTGTGGTTCGCAGGAGCGGTGACGTTGAATGCACCGCCGAAATCGTGCTCGGCGGTACGGGTCGCGAAGTCCGCCACGTCACGGACATCGACGGGCTGGATCAGCTGGTTCGGGTCGCCGGGGGCCAGGACACGGCCTCCCTCGGCGACCCGGCGGAGCCACCATGGCAGGCGACCGACGTACTCCCAAGGTCCGAGGATGACGCCGGGCCGCAGAATGGTGGCGCGGTCCGGGCCGAACACGTCCAAGACGGCCTGCTCGCAGCCGGCCTTAGCGAATCCGTACTGGGTGGGATAGCCGCGGGGGTCGGTGTACCCGAACTCGGGACCGGCGTCCGCGCGTGACTCCAACAGCGCCGAGGTCTCCGTCAGGGGATCGATGGGCCAGCCGGCGTATGCCGACACCGACGACACGAAGACATACCGGCCGCTGCCGACCAGGGCGCGCGCTGACGCGAGAACCACGCGCGGGACCTGTCCCGAGGGATCCACCACCACGTCCCACGGCCCGGACCCAGCCAGGCGCTTCAGGCCGTCTTCGGACTCCCGATCGCCCCGGATCGCCTCGGCCCCGTCAGGGTCGCCACCGGAACGGCCCCGGTTGAAAACGGTCACCTGATGGCCGTGCTCGATCGCCGACGCGGCGATCGCCCTGCCGAGAAACCACGTTCCGCCGAGGATCAGGATTCGCATGGCGACCATCCTGCCAGGGCGGCTCGCCGCGCCATATGAGTCGGAGCTTGTCGTTGTGGAGCGCGACGCGCCCGACCGCGGCGATGATCGTCAAGACGCCGCTCGCACCAGCATGAGAAGTACTAAAGGCTGACCCTGGGAGATCGACGCGGCTAGCGCAAGCTGCTCCTCGCGGGGCTCAGGTGGGTTGACGTCGCAGTCTGCGACGTCACGGTGCAGCCGGGCCGGGCGCAAGCGCTCAAAGGCGTCCGAGACAGCGGGCAGGTGTCGAGTTCTCGATCGCGCGATGAGATTCCATCGCAGTAGCCTGTGTCATGTACTGAATACGCGACTTAACATCTATCGCACCTTTCGCATTTACATGGCTCGTCGAACCCTTCTGTGAAACGGCATGAAGCCCCGCGCTGAGGACTCCGCCCGCTGCCACGTCTTCACCCAGGCGCTTCGGTTCGTCTGCTTCGTCGTCTCCACCTTCGCCATCCAGCCAGCCACCAGAACCGGCGACGTCAACTGAAAGGCGGCGCTGACCGTGCTGTTCGGCATCGCCGTCACCACCGGCCGGGAGCTGCGGCCGTCCCACCGTAGAAGCTAGTCACCTACCACCTGCATGCTGCGCAGCCGCCGGGGTCGCGCCGCGCACCGGCATGGCGGCGAACCTGCCGAGCACGCCAGACCGTCATCCGGCCCGGCGCCGATAGTCTGAGGGCACTGCTGCGCACTAGCGGCTACTCCGCCTCGCTCGACTTCCCGATTGACACGTATGCCCGAATCTGCGGAACCCAACGGCAGCCGCATCTCAGCCCGATAGACAAGCACGTGAAGCAGAGTGCTCCCCGCAGGCGCGGGGCTGATCCCAGCCGGCCCGGGCGGTGGTCAGCGTGGCGGGTGTGCTCCCCGCAGGCGCGGGGCTGATCCCGCGAAACGGTCCGAGAGGTCAGCTATGAACAGGTGCTCCCCGCAGGCGCGGGGCTGATCCCGGGTTCCCCGCCGCGTACCGCAGACCGGGCCGGTGCTCCCCGCAGGCGCGGGGCTGATCCCGACTCGGGGGTGTCGCGTGGGGGCTGGTGAGAGTGCTCCCCGCAGGCGCGGGGCTGATCCCGTAACCGCGTTCCCGCTAGGCAGGACAGGATGGTGCTCCCCGCAGGCGCGGGGCTGATCCCGCTGACACCTTCGGCGACCTTGCGTTGCCGGAGTGCTCCCCGCAGGCGCGGGGCTGATCCCTTCGCCTCGAGCTGCGCGACACGCCGTGTCAGGTGCTCCCCGCAGGCGCGGGGCTGATCCCAGGCCAGCTCAGACGTACGGTCCTGAAGACCGGTGCTCCCCGCAGGCGCGGGGCTGATCCCGTCACCCGGGATTCCCGTGACGATTCCGGCCGGTGCTCCCCGCAGGCGCGGGGCTGATCCCGAGACGCTGCGGATGGTCGTGCGGACGTCGGGGTGCTCCCCGCAGGCGCGGGGCTGATCCCGGGTCGCCGGCCGACAAGGGACCCCAGGTCACGTGCTCCCCGCAGGCGCGGGGCTGATCCCTTCCGGCCCGGCCCGCGGGTGTCGATCCCGGGGTGCTCCCCGCAGGCGCGGGGCTGATCCCAAGGGTCCCCAGGTCTACCGGTGAGTCCCCGAGTGCTCCCCGCAGGCGCGGGGCTGATCCCTCGGGCTCGGAGGTTCGCTCGTCGACGTCTGCGTGCTCCCCGCAGGCGCGGGGCTGATCCCTGGGTCAGGGAGTCAAACTCGCCCTTCAGCTCGTGCTCCCCGCAGGCGCGGGGCTGATCCCCACATCGGAGGACACCGCGGTGTTCACAGAAGGTGCTCCCCGCAGGCGCGGGGCTGATCCCGCAGGCAGTCGGCTTGGCTGCGTGTCGGTCAGGTGCGCCCCGCAGGCGCGGGGCTGATCCCGATCTTCCCGTGTCAGTGCCCTGAGTTGCTATGTGCTCCCCGCAGGCGCGGGGCTGATCCCGTGATCGGGTCGGACAGGTAGTCCTGCCGGGCGTACTCCCCGCAGGCGCGGGGCTGATCCCCAGGGCTTGCGGGTCATGGGATCAGCCTCCGTGTGCTCCCCGCAGGCGCGGGGCTGATCCCGGCCGTAAGCGGGTCGCCGCCGCGAGTGGTCCGTGCTCCCCGCAGGCGCGGGGCTGATCCCCGGCCCGGCGCCGGTCTCATCACCAACCTGGGGTGCTCCCCGCAGGCGCGGGGCTGATCCCGGCAGCGCGTTCTACATGCTCACGCCCGTCTGGTGCTCCCCGCAGGCGCGGGGCTGATCCCGCGGGCGGGATCATGGCGGGCGATGTGGGCTGGTGCTCCCCGCAGGCGCGGGGCTGATCCCGCCTCTATGATCACCCGTGACGCTGCGGCGCGGTGCTCCCCGCAGGCGCGGGGCTGATCCCCGCGGCTGTGGGCGCCGCCGGTGTCGTTTGTCGTGCTCCCCGCAGGCGCGGGGCTGATCCCAGTCGATCGGTGTGCTTGTAGACCGCGAGTGCGTGCTCCCCGCAGGCGCGGGGCTGATCCCGATGGGCACCGATCCGGAGCGCGGGCACCGCCGTGCTCCCCGCAGGCGCGGGGCTGATCCCTGGTCCCGGCCGCCGCCCTCTGATCACACCACGTGCTCCCCGCAGGCGCGGGGCTGATCCCTGGACGGAGGTCCCGGCATGAGCCGTATTGAGGTGCTCCCCGCAGGCGCGGGGCTGATCCCGTGATGGTGTTGCCGACGACGATGAACGGCGAGTGCTCCCCGCAGGCGCGGGGCTGATCCTGAGGCGGACGCGCGGCTGGTCCTGGACGACGAGTGCTCCCCGCAGGCGCGGGGCTGATCCCGCGGCGCGAGTGAGAATGCGACACGCAGTCCAGCGCTCCCCGCAGGCGCGGGGCTGATCCCCCCGATCCGTCGTCGTAGGCCTCGGCGATCAGGTGCTCCCCGCAGGCGCGGGGCTGATCCCGACTACCGCAGCGCCAAGACCAAGGGCCGGGAGTGCTCCCCGCAGGCGCGGGGCTGATCCCCAAACCCTGATGTCCGGGGCGAAGTTCAAGGTGTGCTCCCCGCGGGCGCGGGGCTGATCCTCGTGAGATAAAGAATTGCCAGGCACGCAATGCGTGCTCTCCGCAGGCGCGGGGCTGATCCCATGACGAGCTCGGGGTGGTCAGTGCCTTTGCCGTGCTCCCCGCAGGTGCGGGGCTGATCCCTGGGGCGCGGTGGTCTGGCCTCCGCCGCTCAGGCCGCCGATCGAGTGCTCCCCGCAGGCGCGGGGCTGATCCCGGCGAGGGGTACCCGCCGGAAGTCGCGGTCCCGTGCTCCCCGCAGGCGCGGGGCTGATCCCATCGGCATCATGTGCTCGAACCTCGACCCGCAGGTGCTCCCCGCAGGCGCGAGGCTGATCCCCTCGGTCGGCTGCGTGATCGTAAGGTAGGCGCGTGCTCCCCGCAGGCGCGGGGCTGATCCCGTCCCCGCCGTTGTAGTTGTACTCGGTCTCGCGTGCTCCCCGCGTATGCGGGGCTGATCCCCGCGACCGTGGTTCCCAGCGTCGTTCCCGCTGGTGCTCCCCGCGTATGCGGGGCCGATCCCGTTCTCCGACTCCGTTTGAACACCGTGAACAAGTGCTCCTTGCGTATGCGTGGCTGATCCCGCCAACGTGGTACTGGCCGGCCCGGTGAACTCGTGCTCCCCGCGCATGCGGGGCTGGTCCCTCTGGGAGTCAGGGAATCGATACTGTGCCTAAGCGTCTGTAGCGGTTTGAAGTGGTTCTGGCACAGATCTTGGGGTCGGACGGGATCAATGATCATGGAGTATGCGGGCGCAGAGCAGGTCCAGGTTCGCTCGGCCGTACATATCCTTCTTGATCTTCTTGATGCGGTTGACGTTGCCCTCGCAGGCCTCTGAAATAAACGGCAGACTCAACCCGCTGAGCACGGCGTCGTAGCCGTCGAGCACTCGATGGCCTGCACAGTCTGGCTGTCGATAACGCCCGCGCTGGGTGTCGGGTCCCGTCCGCTGTGGGACCGCTCCGGCTCGCGCAACTCGGCCAGGATCTGCTCCCACCGGCCCTCGATCCGCCATAACCGCCAGTAGTGGTAGACCGTCTGCCACGGCGGAAAGTCGTGCGGAAGAAGCCTCCAGGCGCATCGAGCCCGCGCCCAATAGGCTAGGGCGTTGACGATCTCACGACGCGGGTGAGCCACAGGGCAACCTGGCTTCGCCGGGGGATCAGCGGCTCCAGAAGCGCCCACTCGGTGTCGCTCAAGTCAGTCGGATACCGAGCGCGCGCCCCGCTCATCGCCACCCCCGCGCAGATCACACCCTTCTACTCCAATCTGCCCGCGTGACGACTTCTCAGACATGTTCTAACGAACCTGGCTGTCTGTCCTCGTCGAGGTTTGATCGGCTTCGCCCCTCGCGGCGGCCCGAGCCGCCAGCCATAGCCCCCGCAACCGCAGGACCACGTCCGACTGAGCCAGCAAGAAGTCGGAATCAGCCCAGCTAGGCTCGCCGTCGTACTTGTTGAAGTGGACGTCGTCTTCATTGACATCGAGCCCCAGCAAGAACAGCTCAATAGTTCTCCAGCTGGGGAGGCGTGGACCGCGTAGCGCCGCCGCGAGCGTGACCGGGCTTCCGCCTCCATGTTGCGCGATGGCAGCGATGGTCCAGCCGCTCTCCTTGCGCAGTTCCTGCATGTAATCCCTGAGCTCGCGTGCACGGCTGTTGAAAGGTTGGGGTGGCGGTATCCGGCGGCCACCGCGCCCCTGCACAGAGGTAGCAAGCTGTCGTTGGAGCGCATCGCGTCGTTTGAGCCAATCCAGGAGAGAATCGGGTTCTTCACCCCATTCCTCCAGTATCGCGAGCAGCGTTGGCGCCTGAGGCAAGGTCTTGCCGCTCAGTGCCGCATAGATCGCTGAGCGGCTGGGACGCTGGAGAAAGCGGTCTGTGCCGTCAACTCGCCATCCCGCCTGAAAGCGTCCATATCCCCCACGTTGGGCGTATCCCCGTTGTAATGCAGCGTGGGCCATCCGCAGTTCGCGCAGATCGGCGGCGAACATCTCCAAGGAGTCCGCAGGTGATGGCTCACCCATCTTCTCTTCCTCCGCGGCCACACCGCCCCCAAAGATCGAGTCACGCCGAGTCGCTTTGATTCTCTTCGAGTCCTGATGAAACCGGATAAGTATTGTTGAGTCCAGGCCAAATCCTCTGACCTGGTGTTCGATCCACCCACTGATAAGTAGCCCCTTTAGAACGGGCACTCGACTCTGCCGGCGCTAGGCTGTCCCCACGCTTCGTTCCTCCAGAGCGGTTCTGGGAAATCCACGGGCGCCTAGGCCTCCTGGAAGTGCCAGGGGCCGCCCAACAACAGGGGAGGAGGCGCCCGTGAACCAGCAGGACCCGGGACACGGAAACAAGACAGAAGGCCTGGAAAAGCGTCGCAGGTTCGACCCGCGCCGCTGGCGTAGGTCGCGGTGGTTCGTCGTGCTGGCGGGTTTGTCCGTAACCGTCCAGACAGCCGCCGCCCTCGTTCAGCTGTGGGACGGCCGCTGACGCCCGACCCGGATTCGCGGTCCGGGCCGGGCCTTCAGAGGTAGCACCGGCAGGGCAGCCCGACGTCTGCAGTGTCAACGGGCTGCTCTGCCGCCTAGCGCTAGACACTCCAACGATCAGCGAGCCATCAGTCTGCGCTGTCGTCGCCCTTGAGACTACTCGGCGAAACTTATTTCTGCTGAAGCGTCCTAATGAAGAGGAGCTCTGAGCTGCGGGCATCATTGATGCTCGGGCTCGAACAGGTCCTCGCCATCGCTGCCGTCGATCAGGAACGTGAACCTGGCCAGGTCCGAGCGCAGCTCGGCCAGGTCGCAGCCATCGGCGTCCATGAACCGCCGGAACGACGCGGCGAGCATCTGCTCGTCCGCGCCGCCGAGCCAGTCGCCGATGAACCACAGCATCTCGGCGAGCTCGACGACATCGTCAACAGCCAGTTCCATGCAACCATGATGCCCGCTTCGGTGCGCGAGGCTCGGACAGCTCGGACGCGGGGTCTGCACTGCCCCGAAGATCAGCCGTTCAGCACCGCGTTCGTGAGATATAGCGGCATCGAGTCCTCCCACTGACTGTCCGTCAGCATCGTATTGTCGGACCCGTCGGCGTTCATGCTGAAGATCTGCCCGTAGGGCTGGAATGTGTCGTCATACAGCGCTGCTTCCTCGCGGAAGCCAGCGTCGCCGCTGTTGTACAGGATGCGGCCGGTGCCGTTCCAGACTGCGTGGGCGTGGTTGGCGCCGCTGACGGTCAGCTGTTTCAGGCCGGTTCCGTCGGGGTTGATGGTGCAGATGTCGAAGCTGGTCGCGCTGGTCTTGCGGGTGAACAGGATGACGTTGTCGTCGGACCAGTCCGGGACGTTGTCCGGCCAGTCGGTGAGCGCAGTGGTGGTGCGTGTGGCGAGGTCCAGGATGCGCAGGCCGTCCTCGGCGCCCCACACGCGGTACAGGAGCTTGGTTCCGTCGGGCGAGAAGCACGGGAAGCCCGCGTTGGTGGAGCCGTCGGTCAGCGCCTCCAGGCCCGTTCCGTCGGACTTGACCCGGTAAACGACCGCGGTCATCGTGGCGCGCATCTGGAACCAGCCGCCCATGCCGAAGGCAAGCCATTGGCCGTCCGGGGACCAGCTGGGTCGGAAGGCGCCGACCAGTCCCTCCGCCTCCAGGATGGGATCGCCGTCGCTTGCGGCGTTGTAGACGGTCACCTGGTCGGTGCCGTCCGGTTTCATAGTGACGATCGAGGAGATGGCGGCGCCGGTCTGTTTCTGTGTGATGGCCAGGCGGCCCTGTTTGGACAGTACCGGGAAGACGTCCATGAAGCGGTAGTCCCAGTCCGAGTCCCAGCTGTACAACGTCTGGTCGATGGTGCGGACCGGGTCGGCGTCCGGGACGTCGTAGATGATCGACTTGCCGTCGGGCGTCCAGATCGGCGAGCGCATCCCGGCGCGCAGGACGGTCGGCAGGGTGCCGTTGACGTAGGCGATTCCCTCGTTAGGGCCGCCCTTGATAAGGTAGCCGACCTCGGTGTTGTTCACGTAGCGGGGCGAGACCTTAAGGACGTTGGCCGTCGAGGTGAGCTGCGTGGTAGCACCGGTCGCCACATTGACTGAGCAGATCTGGGACTCGCACTGTCCGATGTCCTCTGGACGGTGCGCGGCCCAGGTGTCTTCTCGCGTCAGCTGGTAATAGACGATCCTGGTGCCGTCGGGCGACCAGCTCGGGGATCCCAGGCAGTACCCCGGCTTGGTGGCGACCTGGCGGAAGCCGGTGCCGTCGGCCTTGATGATGTAGATGCTCAGTTCCTGTGTGTGCTCCCAGCCGGTGCCGTTGCCGTGCCCGGTCCAGGCCGTGTTGCGGTCGCTGGAGAAGGCGATCCACTGGCTGTCCGGAGACCAGGCGGGCCGGAAGTGCCCGTCAGGGCTGTTCGAACCACCCTTCAGCGCCGCAGTGCCCGTCAGGTTGGTCAGCGCTTCGCTCTTCAGATTCTTCACCCAGATCTGCGCCAGATGGTCGGCCGAGCGGGTGGACATGAAAGCCAGCTTGGTGCCGTCCGGCGAGGGGACGCCGGTGTCGTCGACCGCGCTGCCGGTGATCGACGGCTGGACGCCGACGCCCTGGCCCGAGCCGTTGAGGCTGGCCCAGTAGATGCTGGAGTTGCCGTCGCCAGCTCGTTCCGTGGTGAAATAGATCGTCTTGCCGTCGGCCGTGATGCTCGCGTGCCGGTCGAAGGCCGAGTTCTGAAGGAGTCGGCGCTCGTTCTTGCCGTCGATGTCTGCGATGTACAGCGTCGAGGTTGACGGGCCGATCCGGTTCATCAGCATCACGCCCAGCTTGCCGCGGCGCGCGGCGGCGACCGCGAAGGGCTGGGGCACGAGCGCGGCGCCCACGGCCGCGACACCGCCAGCGAGGAAGCCTCTACGGCCTACGCCTCGCCCGGAGTAGGGGCACTTCTCTTCGGTTGCCATGTGCTGTACCTGCTTCCATTTCGTAGAGAATCGGGTTCTTACGGACAGGAACGGTAGAACGTGATGGAATCCGGATTCGGCACGGAGATCGAGTGCCCGGTGTCGGTCAGCAGTCCTGACTGTCGATCAATGCCGAATACGTTGACTGAGTTGCTGGCTTCGTTCGCAACGAGCAGCCACCGGCCATCGGCATGGATCGAGAAGCCCCACGGCTTCACTCCGCCGCAGTCGATCCGCTGGACCTCGGTGAGCAGGTCCGTGCGCGGGTCCACCGCGAAGGCAGTCAGGGAGTTCTCGGCGCGGTTTCCGGCGTAGAGGAAGCGTCCGTCAGTGCTGACAACCAGGTCGGAGGAACTCGGCGTGCCAGTGAAGCCTGAAGAGACCAGCGACAAGCTCTGGCGCTTTGTCAGCTGCCCTGTGGCGCCGTCCCAGTTCAGGGTTTCCAGCTCTGCGGTCAGCTCGCTGAGCAGATAGGCGCTGCGGTGCCCGGGGTGGAATGCGACCCGGCGCGGGCCGGAACCCGGCGCCGTCGCATAAAAGTAGGGACCACCGGAGCCGCCGGCGGAAAGGATCCGAGTGGCCCGGTCGAAGCGATAGACGAACACCCGATCCGCGCCGAAGTCCGACACCAGGGCGAACCGACCGTCCGGGGCGATCTCCACGTGGTGCGCATGCGGACCAGCTTGCCGCGGGTTGGGTCCGGAGCCGACGTCCTGCGCGATGGAGGCCGGCGCGCCGAGCGTCCCGGTCGGCGAGATCGGCACGGCTGCCGTCAGACCACCCTCATAGTTGGAGACCAGCAGCGTGGCCGAGGGCTCATCAATACCCAGATATGCCACTCCGCCGCCGCCCAGGCCCGCGCCGCCGGTAGCCACCCGGCCGGTCTCGGTCAGCACTCCGGTCACCGGATCGATCGCGAAGGAGTAGACGACGCCGCCCTCGTCCATCGTGGCCGCGTAGAGGATCGGCAGCCTCGGGTGCGGGACCGACCAGTCCGCGTTCGCCGCCCCGACCGGTCCGACCGGCGTCAACTCTCCGCTCGCGGTGTCGAACCGCGCGGCGTAGATCTGGCTGCCCTGCCAGGTGCCGATGTACACCAACTCCTGCGCCGATCCGCGCGGCGCCGAGACAGACCCCTTAGCCGACTGCGACTTCGGCTCTGCCGCCTGCGCGCTGGTCATGCCGCCGGACAACGGCTCGGCCGCGGCCAGCACAGCGGAGACGCCGAGCACGCCAAGCACCCGCCTTCGCGACGTTTCGTAAGAGATCATGAACTTGCTCCCGACTGACGGCGGGTCGCCAGACCCAAGCGTCTGAGTGCGTACTTGTCGAGCGTGGTCAGCACGGAGTTGAGGATGAGCGTCATCCCCATCAGCACGGCCAGGCTGGCGAACTCGCCCGCCGCGTCGAGGTTCATGGCGGAGTTGAACAACTCGTGCCCGACACCCTGCGAGGCCGCGATGAACTCGCCGCCAATGACGCCGAGGATGGCCAGCGGCCCGCCGGTCTTCAGTGCGGCGAAGAACGGCGCGGCCAGCGTGGGGATCGTGACGTAGCTGAGCACGTGGTGCCGGCGGCCGCCCATCACCTGGATGATCTCTACCAGCTCTCGCTCCCTGAGCCGCAGGCCCAGGTAGACGTTGTAGAAGACGACGAAGGCTACACCGGTGGCGGCGATGTAGATCTTCGACCAGGAGCCGATGCCGAAGAACAGCACGAACAGCGGCGCGAGGGCGATCTTGGGCACGCCGTTGACGGCGGCGACCAAGGGCTCCATCACCCGCCCGGCCAGCCGGAAGGAGCCCAGCACCAGCCCCATCACGATCCCGGCCGCCACTCCGATGGCGAACCCGACCACGACCTCGAAAGCCGTGGTCTCGATGTCGGTCCACCCGGACGAGGAGCTGAGCAGCGCACGCAGCGCGCGCCAGACCTGCGTCGGTTTGCTGACCGCGTACTCCGGCAGCACCGGACCGCTCATCACCTGCCACAGGGCGAAGCACAGCGCGATGACCGCCAGCCGCAATGACCACACCAGGGCGGTCTCCCGCCATCGGTCGTCCACGCGCTTGCTCGGCTTCGACGCCGCCGTCCTGCTCTCTTCTGCGTTCACTGCACTACTGGTGGCAGCCACCATCGCCTGCTCCCATCACGGTTGATCGGGTCACGGTTGATCGGGCGTGCCCGGCAGCGGACTGCCGCGGCCTACTGCAGGTACTTGTTGGTCCAGTCGCTGTCTGAGATGACGGCCTTCTGGGACACCGCGCCGAGGGAGTTGATGAAGGCCAGGACCTTGGTCCAGCCCTCAGGGCTCATCGCCTCGCTGACCGGCCACTCGACCTGCCGGAGACTGGCCTGCAGCGCTGTGGCGGACACTCCGGGCAACGCGGCCTGGGTCGCGGTCAGCACGGGGGGCGAGACGACGTTCGCGTTCATGTATGCCGTGGCCTGCTGCACCGCGGTGACGAACTTCTTCGCGGTGGCGGCGTGCTGGCTGAGGTAGCTGTTGCTGGCGACGACGAACTGCCCGTATCCGGCCTGCGCCGAGGACCACTCGGGCACCTTGGTCGAGTCCGCGACGACGATGCCGTCGCCGGTCTCCTGGATCTGCAGCGGAGCCGGCTCGGAGGTGACGAACCAGTCGATCTGGCCGCTCTTCAGGGCCGCGTTGTCGGCGGTCGGGCTCGGCAGGGAGACCCATTTCACTTTGCCAGGGTCGACGCCGTACTTCTTGAGGTAGATGCTCGCCTCGCCCTTGGTGTTGGCCGAGCTGGCGCCGCCGGTGGAGCCGGCCAGGGCTGCGGCGGCCTGGTCCGCGGTGCTGTCAGCGGTCAGCTGGTGCGCCTTGGCGAACTTCGTGCTGACGATGAGGCCGAGCGGGTTCCCGCCGGCGTTCGCGGCGATCGCGGTCTGCGGGATGCCCTTGCTGATGGCGGACAGGAAGGCGGTCGGGCTGTCGTTGAGAAACTGGACGGATCCCGACTGCAGAGCTGAGGATCCGGTCGAGGCGGTGATGGTCACGTACTTGACCTTCAGGCCCTGTTTGGCGAAGTAGCCGTTGGAGTCGGCCAGCCGAATCGGCACGTCGAAGATGTTGTTGCTGACGCCGACGGTGACCGTGTCGCCGCCTGAGCCCGACGAGGACGAGGAGCTGCCGCACGCGGTGAGCAGCCCCGCGCCGAGCACGACGGCCGTAGCCAGAGCGATGGCGTGGGATATGCGGGTGGAGCGAGTCTGGGTTCTCACGGTGACTCCTGTCGCCGAACCGATTGAGTTATCAGGAAAGTGGATCGGTGGATTGCGCTGATTCGGCTGATTCAGGCAGGACGAGCGCGTGCCGCGCGGCGCTGACGTGATGGCGCATCGCGGCGGCTGCCGCCTCGGGGTTGCCGGTGACGATGCCGAGCAGAATCGCCTGGTGCTCCTCGAAGGAGCCGCTGCGCGGATGGTGCCTGGAGATGTCGCGGTACTGCCGGATCACCATGGGGTACAGCAGGGTGTCGTACGCGCGCGCCAGGGTCCGCGCGTGGGCGGCCGCCTTGACCTGCTGGTGGAAGAGCCGGTTTCCCCGTACGTAGGCGACCTGGTCGCCGCCGGTGTGCGCTTCGTGCATGGCTGCGAGGGTCTCCCGCAGCCTGCTGATGTCCTCTTCGGTGGCGCGCTCCGCGGCCTTCGCCGCCAGCGCCGCCTCCAAGACCTCCCGGGCCTCCAGGATGTCCCGCGCCTCCTGGGGCGAGAAGCTCCTGGCCCGGACCCCGCGGTTGACCTCGCTGGTGACGTAGCCCTCCTGGGCCAGGTGCACCAGGACCGCGCGCATCGTGCTGCGTGAGACGTTGAACCTGCTGGTCAGATCGGCCTCGGTGAGCCGCGTGTTGGGCTCGATGGCACCCGAGAGCAGCAGCGAGCGCAGTTCCTCGTAGGCCTGCTCTTGCCGGGTGGCGGCCGTGCCGTTGCCGTTGCCGTCGTTCTCGGTCTCAACCATGGTCATCGCCTTAGATCGAAAGTAGGTACAGGTCGGGAGTGGGTACCGCCATCCGCTACGCCGCCGCCGGGCCGAGCCCGGGATACAGCTGCCGTGCGGTGCCAGCGAAGATATCCGCCCGCGCCTCGTCGGATAGGACAGCGAGCACTCCCTCGGCGAGTCCGAGCAGTTCCGGCAGCGACTGCTCGGCGGCCGGGCAGTTCGAGCCCCACGCGATCCGCTCGGATCCGAACGCCTCAACCACCCGCTGGAGGAATTCGACGGCCTTATCGCCCACGTCCTGCAGGCGTTCGAGGTTCCGGTGGGTCAGTTTCAGATACAGCCCCGGGTGCTTCGCCAGCTTCGCCACCTCCTGGCCGGCTCGGAGCGGCGAGGCGGCGATGTCCGGGTAGCCGAAGTGATCCAGCAGCACCTTTGCCTCCGGGAACCGGCCGAGTACATCCACCAGCTGCGTGGTGGCCGGGCCGAGCCGCATCTGCAGGCAGACCGGGACACCGGTCTGTTCGGCCGTCCGCCAGAACTCGTGAGTCTCCGGTGCCGCGAACCACTCGCCCTGGGTCGGGACGGTGCTGCCGCTGGTGAACAGCCGCACCCCCGATAGGCCTCCGTCCGCCGTCAGAGCCTTGAGTCGCGAACCGGCGTCCGGCGCCAGCGGGTCGAAGGTACCCACCGCGATGAAGCGCTCCGGATAGCGCCGCCGGCTGTCCACGACGTAGGAGTTGTCGTACCCATAGTTCGTGGTGGCCTGCACCAGGACGGACTGCCGGATGCCCACCTCGTCCATCGCGGCCACCATGCCTTCGGCGGTGATCGGCCGGGACGCGGCCCATTCGGACTGCTTGCCGCCGATGGGCGCGTGCGGGTAAGCGTCCAGGTCCGGCGAGATGACGTGGCAGTGCGTGTCGATGACGTCCATCGTGGGTCAAGCTCCCTTGTGCGGCGGGTTCGGCGGTTGTGCGGAGGGGGTGGGCCCCGCGGGCGGGCCGGGACACTCAGGCGTCCGGGTAGTCGCCCCGTGCGAAGAGCCTGCGCGGCGAGGTCGGGAAGTGGGCTCCGAGCAGGCCTTGGTCGCGACCGAAGCGCACGACCGCCTCCAGGCTCGTCCAGTTGGCGTCGACACCGTAGGGCACGGGGTCGCCGCCGATCTGCCGAGCCTGCCGGGCCAGCCGCGGCACCGCGGACCACTCCGGATCGGCCGCTGCCTGCCGGCTCTTGCTGTCGGCCAGCGCCGAGTACAGGGCGGTGGGCAGGCTCGGATCGCGGTCCACCAGCTCGGAGCGCAGGGCGATCACCGAGTGCAGAGGGTAGATCCCGGTGCGCAGATACCAGTCGGCGCCGAGCGCTTCGGCGTCGGGGAAGAGCGGGTAGGGGCCCTCGGCTCTGTCCGCGCCCTCGGCCGCGGGTCCGGTCTGCGCCGACGCCGCCGCCGTCCAACCGACCTTCGGCGCTCCGGCACGCCCGGTCCCGGCGTTACCGGTGAACGCGGCGTCGATCTCGCCGGCCCGTAGCAGTTCGCCGAGCGAGCGGCCGTCGGTGACGCGTTCGACATTGGCCGGGGCATACCCCTCGATGTGGTCATCGTCGTCGACCACCCAGGTAATCTTGTCGATGTCGACGCCGTAGTCCTCCTGGAGCACGCCGCGCACCCACACGCCGGTGCTCACGGTATAGGCACGTACTCCCACCCGGCGTCCCTCCAGGTCGCGCGGGACGCGGACGCCCGAGCGCGCGGCGCACTGGATGTCCCCGTGGTGGAAGCGCCGATTGAGGAACACCGGCACCGCGGTGAGCGGCACGCCCTCTTGAAGGGCCATCAGGTAGGAGACGGGGGCGAGTTCGCAGACGTCGAACTCCAGGTCCCTGATCATCCGCCGGTACGCGCCGATGATCGGCTCGACCTTCACCTCTTCTATCTCGTACCCGGCCACCGGCGCGGCGCCGTCGAGCAGTGCCCGCACATGCGGGTAGTCACCGAAGGCCGTCCTCAACTTCTGCATGTGCTCGCCCACCTGTCTTCCGGTCGTTGTGCTGCGAATTCCGTGGTCGCCACCGGTCAGCCTCCGAGCCGCGAGGCGGGTACGCCGAAGGCGTCGCACGAGCGCGCCATCAGTTCGTCGAAGTCCACGGGGCGCGGCAGGACTTCCTGTTCCAGCGCGTATCGGGCGGCCAGGGAGACCGAGGCGCGCAGGGCCTCGAAGCCCACCGGGTTCGAAGCCGGCCCACTGGCGGCGGCCGACCGGTCCTCGAGAGTCGCGCGCATCGCGTCATACATCGCGCAGATCGCGGCGGAATGCTTCCGGGCCGCCTCGGCGTGCACGCCTACGAGGTGGTTGAGCGGGAGGAAGCCCTTGACGGCCGACCATTCGGCAGCGACCTCGCGGGCGTTCTCGATAGCCGTGCGGATGCGGTCGTCGGCGGGTAGCTCGTTGCCCATGATCCCGAAGTCCAGGCGGCCTTCGAGGAAGTCCGTCTGGAGCTTGGCCCCGGACGGCGCCCGCTTCACCCACTGCGGATCGGCGTACTCGTCGATGTGACCGTCCTCGTAGACCGTCCAGTCCACCTCGCGCAAGTCGATGCCGTACTGCTCGGTGAGGAAGCCGCGCACCCACACGCCGGTGGTCTGGCTCCAGGAGCGCACACCGACACTGCGGCCGGCCAGGTCTCCGACTTTCAGATCGCCCATGGTCACCAAGGTCTGGTGCTGGGTACGGCCGAGCATCGTCACTGGCAGGAGCACCACCGGCTTGTCGTAGGCGACCGCCTGGAGCAGCGTCACGATCGCCACCTCGCAGACGTCCGCAGCGGCCCTGTTCACAAAGCCCTTGGACGCCTTGTGAACCGGTATAAAGTCCAGCCGTTCGGCGTCCGTCCCGGTCTGGCGGGCGGCGGCCAGCGCCGCCTCCGCGACGTCATCTCGGCCTATGACCAGTTTCATCTTCGACTCCTCGTCCCTTATGCCGCGCTGCCCGATCGCGTGCCGTTCGGCGGCTGGTGGAAGCGCTCGTGGTGCCGGCGCAGCAGATCGATCCCGTAGTCGTTGCCGTTGGGCGTGCGGACAACGGTGTGGATGTGGTTCCGGGATGGCACATCGTTGGCGAACATCACCCCGGCCATATGCTCGAACTCGATCAGGATCACCGGGCTGTGCAGGCGGTAGTAGAAAACCCCGTCCGGACCGCCCTGCCCGGCCCAGGCGAAATGGGTGTCGCCCTCGTGGGCGAGGACCTCCTCCATCCGGAACCGGGCGTGTCCGTCGCTGGCCCGGCCGACGTACAGCCCGAGCAGTTCGGCAGCGATGATCTTCTGGCTCGGCGTCAGATCGCCGAGGGGCAGGCCCTGGTAGTCGAGCTCGAAGTTGTCCCGGAACGCGCCGACGAACACCTCGTCCGGAAGCTTGTCGGCGATCACCGCCTTGCCGCGCTGGCCGGCGGTCAGGCTGTCGAACAGCTCCTGGGCGACGGCCTCCTCCCGACGGAACACCGTCGTGCCGACGAACTTCCCGGCGGAGGCGGTCACCGGTTCGGCGCCGAGGAAGGTCGGGGTGAGCGTCATCTGGTCCCCGACGAACACACAGTTGACATTCACGTGGTGGCCGTCCAGCTGCCAGCCCCACGGACGGCCGAGTTCGGGCTCCCCGTAGAGACTGAACCAGTACAGCCACTCGTTGAGCAGGTCCTCCTCGCCGCGCAGCTCGCCGACGGTCCGATTGAGCCGCATCATGTCGAGGACCTGCCGGTAGCCGGCCTCGCTCAGGCTGGCCCGCATGACCTCCAGGGCCGCTTGCCGCTTAGGCCCGTCGAGGTCTTCCAGCAGCAGGCCGTGCCGCAGGAAGTAGCGTGCGCCGTTGGCCCAGTGACGCCAGGTCACGTCGTCCATCGGCAGGCCGCCGACGAGGAGTTCCTTCTCGGTCAGGGAGCTCAGATAGCCCTCGGCCGCCTGACGCGCTTCGCTGACATCGACTCCGGTACTGCGCAAAGGGAACAGGTCGGGCCGCACACCGTCGGAGGTGGCCACACCGCGAAACGGCTCAGCCGCCGCACGTCTGCGCCACTCGACCTTGCTCAGCAGATCGGGGGTCCACTCGGCGGGTTCGCGGGTGGGCGCGGAGGGGCGCAGCCGCGGTGTGAGAATCAGGGCACTTTCATAGGCCGAAGAACTGCTCTTGCGCCGCCATTCCTTCTCGATCTGCGCGACGTCCACCGCGGAGCGCACGACGTCCTGCTCGCGGGCGTAGCGTCCGGCGATCTGCAGGGATCTGATGAGCTGGTCGCTCCAGCCGGTGGACACCACATGTCCGGCCGGGGACTCGTCGCGCTCGCCCGCAGTGGCCTCGATCGACGCTTCCAGGGCGTGGTAGAGCGCCATCACCGACTCGGGTGCGGAGGACAGCACGTCGTCGCGCACCACGACCAGATGGTTGACCGGAACGGTGCCGTGCCGCTCCACCCAGGCCGCGCCGGCCGCCCGCGGGTCCTCGATGAGCGGGACGAGCCCGGTGCCCTGCGCGCCGATCGCTCGCGGTCCGAGCACGGCGGCCGCCACGTCTCCGTCCCGCAGCAGGTCGCGCACGCTCTCGGAGGTCGCGGAGCGATGGACGTTCGGCGGGTTCCGGTACTGCTCGACGTGCGGGCTCTCGGTCGTGATCCAGGTGACGTCGGAGGCCTGGACGTCGTACTCCTCGCGCAGTATGCCGCGCACCCACAAGCCGGTGGTCTGGCTGTAGCTGCGCACCCCGACCCGCTGCCCGACCAGGTCTCGCGGGCTCAGCGACGCAGCGCCGGGCAGGCGAGTCAGTGACTGGTGGTGGGTATCCCCGATCATCGCCACCGGCAGCAGCGTGATCGGTATGCCGGCTTCCCGCGCCTGGAGATAGGTCGCCAGAGCCATTTCGCAGACGTCGAATTCCAAGGTCCTAACCATCCGCGCGAACGCCGCGTACAGCGGGACCACTCGGGGAAAGACAAACTCCACTCCCGGCACCTGGATCGTCCCGTCCTTCAACGGCCGGGTGTGAGGGTAGTCTCCGAGCAGTACGGTCAGCTTCGGCGGCGCGGACTGCGCGGGCATCAGACGTCCTCCCCGTACTGGAGGCGGCGGTAGGGGATGCTGAGGACTTCCCGCGTGATCCGGACATCGATCACGGTCGGTCCAGGCGCCGCGACATACCGGGCCAGCGCAGCTTTCAGCTCCTCGACAGTGCGGACCGTCGCGCCGCTGCCGCCGAGTGCCTCGGCGACCCCGCCGAGTTCCGGCGTCGAGATCACCGCGAGGTTCGGGTCCAGGCCCTTGGCCGCAGCCTTGTGATATTCCGCGCCCAGACCTTCGTCGTTCATCACCACCACGAGGATGGGAACGCCGTACCTGACTGCGGTCTCGAACTCCGACAGGTGCATCAGGAAGCTGGCATCGCCCTCCACCACGAACGCCGGCTTGTTGCCGTCGGCGATGATCGATCCGATGGTCAGCAGCGGGGCCTGGCCGATTGCGCCGAACATGCCGTAGTTGGACAGCACCTCTCGCGAGCGTTGGAAGAGCATGGTGCCGAAGTCCGTCTGGTGCCCGCTGCCCAGAACCAGGCCGATCTCGCCGGGCAGATCGGAGTCCAGTACGCGGATCGCCTCGCGCGGGTCAAGCAGACCGGGCTCGCGGTGGTACTCGGCCGGCGGTTCCAACGCTTCGTCCAGGCGGCGCTTGACGTCGGCGGTATGGAAGCCCTCCGTTCGGACCGCGCGCTCGGCCAGGACCCGGTTCAGCTCCACGAGGGCGGTGGCAGCGTCGGCCTGGAGGTAGCAGTCGGCCGCTCTCCCGTTGCCCATGACCAGATGCGGCGCGGTGTCGATCTGCACGTACTTCGCGTCGGGGAACAGATATCCGTGCTCGGTCGTGTAGCTGTTCAGGCTTGCGCCGACCGCGATCACGCAGTCGGCTTCCTGGAGCAGCTCCATCGCCACCTTGCTGCCGAAGAGCCCTGAGATGCCCACGTGGAACTCGCTGTCGCCGCACAGCCAGTTCTTCGCCTGCAGCGTGGTCGCCAGCAAAGCGCCGGTGCGCTCCTGAAGGCGAAGGATCTCCCGTCCGGCATCCGAGCGCCTCGCACCCCGGCCGGCGATGACCACCACCCGCTTGCTGGTTTGGACGAGACCTGCGACCAGCTGGACCCGCGCCGGATCGGGCAGCAGCCGCGAGGTGCCGATGAGCTCGGTCGAGGGGACGTACGGCGCGCCCTGATCGAACTCCTGCTGCTGAATGTCGATCGGTGCGCTGAGCATCACCGGGCGGGACTGCGTGCGAGCCAGGAAGAAGGCGCGCTGCACGGCCTCCTGAGCGAAGTCCGCACGGGAAACGTGGACGAACTCGCACTCGATCGCCGCGGCGAATCGCCGCTGGTCCAGATATTGCACGGCGCCCTCGTCGCCCCACTCGGTCTCGCCGCAGAAGGCCACCAGCGGGGTGCGGGCCCGGCTCGCCACGATCATCGAGGTGGCGAGCTGCGCGGCGCCCGGGCCGCTGGTCGTGGTCACCACGCCGGGCCGGTCGGCGGTGCGCGCCCAGCCGTCCGCCATGCCCAGGCCCGAGCCCTCGTGCCGGACCTCGTAGAGCCGCACGTCCTGCTGGGCGAGCGCGTGCATCCAGTGCATGTTGGCGTCGCCCATCATGCCGAACACGTCGGTGGTGCCCTCCGCGACAAACGCCTCGGCGAGTGCTTCGTAGACCTTCATGCGACAGCCTCCTTCGCCGTCGTGGCACGTGAGGCGAGCACGCCTTCGAGCCGTCCGAACACCCGCAGCGCGTTGCCGCCGTAGATCGCCTGGCGGTCGTCGTCGCCCAATGCGGTAATGGAATCCAGGAGGTACCTGGTGTCGTCGAACCGGTGGCCAGTCTCCGGGTCCACGCCGCGGACGGCGCCGATCATCTCGGAGGCGAACAGGATGTTCTCCGCGGGGACGACGTCCACCAGCAGCTGCATTCCGCGCTGGTGGTACACGCAGGTGTCGAAGAAGACGTTCTTCAGCAACAGCTCTTCCAGGGGCGGACGGCCCTGGTCTTGGAGGAAGCCCCGGTAGCGGCCCCAGTGGTAGGGAACCGCGCCGCCGCCGTGCGGGATGACCAGCTTCAGCGTCGGGAAGTCGCGGAACAGATCGGACTGGCACAACTGCATGAACGCTGCGGTGTCACCGGCGAGGTAGTGCGCACAGGTCCCCTGCACAGCCGGGTTCCTGGACATCGCGACGTGCAGCATCGCCGGGACGTCCAGCTCCACCATCTTCTCGTAGAGCGGGTAGTAGACCTTGTCGGTGAGTGGCGGCGCCTGCCAGTAGCCGTCCGACGGGTCCGGATTCAGCAGACAGCCGACAAAGTGCGACTCCTGTACGCAGCGCTGGAGTTCATCCGCACTGCTTCTGATGGATGAGGCCAACGCCTCTCCTGGCGACTGTGGGAGCTGACACACCCCCACGAACCGCTCGGGGAACAGCCGGCACACGCGGGCGATCAGATCATTGCTGACCCGAGACCAGTCCAGGCTGGTCCGCTCGTCGCCATGGTGGTGGGCCATCTTCCCGGCGCCCGGGGAGAACAGCGCCACGTCGATTCCGCGCTCCACCTGGAGCTTGAGCTGACCCTGCTCAATCGCGGCGGTAATCTCTTGGTCCTCGATGTGGAGTTCATCAGGTGACACGCGCGCGCCGGACTCCTCGAACGCGCGGATCTGGCGCTCCCGCCATCGTCCGAGTGCGGGCGGAGCCGTGGTGAAGTGGCCGTGACAATCGATAAGCATGGATGGAACGCTCCGAAGTTCTCGGGGTGGTCGGCGGTGGGTCAGCGGCCGTGCAGTCAGCCGGCAGTGAGCGATCGGCCCAGAGCAAGGCCGGGAAAGGTCCGCACCGGTGCGGAGGCCAGGAACCGGTAGCCGTCGGCCAGCACCTGCTCGACGTTGGCAGCGGTCACATGCGGATGGCCGACCGCGACTCCGCGCGCGCCGCAGATCTTGAGGATCTGCTGTTTGCACTCCGCCATACGCGGATGGTCGTACTGCCGGGGGATGCCGAGTTCCTGACTCATGTCGCCCTCGCCGACGATGATCAGGCCGACTCCGGAAACCTGGTCGAGGATGTCTGGCAGGTTCTCGATGGCGAGTTGGTCCTCGATCATCAGGGCCACCAAGACCTCGCCGTCCGGGTCGAGTGGCCAGACGTCGCTGCGCGCGTAATACTCCTGATTGGTGATCCCCCAGTACCGGGCGGCGGCGGCCGGGCTGTCCCCGCGCAGGCCGACCGGTTCGTGGCGAGGGCTGCCGGGCAGGCTGGGGTAGCGGCAGGCCGCGACCGCGTTGCGGGCCTCGGCCACCCGGGAGATGTGCGGCCACACCACGCCGAACGCACCCATGTCCAGCGCCTGCTTGGCGTGCCACTGGGCCAGCTCCGCGCCGTTGACCGGGATGCGGACCAGCGGGGTGATCCCGGGCGCGGGATTATCAGACTCACGAATCTGGCGCCGGTCCAGCAGATACTGAAGACTGTCGCGAAGCGCCGGGCCGTCCCAAGGCTTGTGCTCGGTCTCGAAGATCAGCGCGTCGTAGTCGCTGGTGGCGAACGCCAGCGCCTCGGACGGCTCGGGCGCGGCGAAGGAGGCGAACACATGCCGCCCGGCCGCCAGAGCGTCGATCACCTTATTCAGTCGGGCCATGGCCGCTGCCGATCTCCTCGTTCTGCACGGTGTTCTGTACGGTTGCGATGGCGAGTGCGGGCGGCCGCCGAAGCACCACCCGGGCGAACCACGCGCGAATCCGGCTCGGTAGTCCAACGCGGACCTCCGCCGGTTCGACCAGCGTCAGCGCGGACGCAAGCGAGGGTGCCAGCTCGGTCTCGGTGCACTTCCAGACGAGCTTCGCCGTGAAGTCCTTGGTCATCCTGGAGACCACGGCTCCGGCCCCGGCTTCGACCAGCGAGGCGAGCTTGCCGGTGAGGGTCACGGTGCCGGTCATGGCGACGCGCGCGCTCCGGCTGCCTACGCCTGTCTCGCCAGCCCCGTCGCCTTCGACGACTCGGAACTCGGCTTCGGCTTGGAAACGGGTCGCGCCCTGCCCGTCCCCTCCGCGAGCCGAGAGGCGGCCGGTGTGTTCGGCCTCGTCCAGCTCCACCCGGACCCGGGCGGCGAACTTGACCCTGATCGCCCCGAACTTGATCGTCAAGGCGCCGTCGAAGGAGCCGTCGTCGTGGGCCGCGCCGAGTTCGGCGCCGCTGATGCAGGACACGACGTCCTCGGGATTCGACACCACCTCCCAGACCCGCGCCCGCGGGCTGGGGACGGCGATCTCTTCCTTGATGATTATCAACGCATGAACCTCACTCGACCGATTTGCGGCACGACGGAATGGCCGCGTGACGATGTGACGAATCGTCAGACAGCGGATAGCTGCGGCGGACGGTCAGCCGGCGGTGGCGCCCGCCTGCACGGGCACATCACCGCCGAACAGATCGATCTCCGACTTGAACAGCCCCCAGAGCTCGTTGTAGAGCTCGGAGAACGCTGGCGACTCGACCAGCGAGCCGATGGCGCGCGGCCGCTCGAACGGGACTTGCAGGACCTGGCGCACCGTCCCGGGTCCCTTGGACATCACGATGACCTCGTCGGCGAGGTAGATCGCCTCGTTGAGGTCGTGGGTGACGAAGATGAGCGTCCCCTCCTGCTCCTGCCACAGGTTGAGGAGCTCTTGCTGGAGCTTGAGCCGGGTGATGGCGTCCAGCGGACCGAAGGGCTCGTCCATCAGCACGATGGAAGGGTTGTAGATCAATGCCCGGGCGATCGAGACGCGCTTCTGCATCCCGCCGGAAAGCTCCCGGGGGTAGTGCTCCTCGAATCCAGCGAGACCGACCATCTTGATCCAGCGAGCGATCCGATCGTTCCGCTCGCCCTTGGGAACCTTGCGGAACTTCAGCGCCAGGCCGATATTCGCCTTCACGCTGAGCCACGGCAGCAGGTTGGCCTGCTGGGTCACGTACGCCGCCTCGGAGTTGACGGCGCTGACCCGCTCGCCGTCGAAGTACACCTCGCCCCGCGTGGGCGCGAGCAACCCGGCGGCCAGGTTGAGGATCGTGCTCTTGCCACACCCGCTCGGCCCGATCACCGCGACGATCTTCCCCCGCGGCACCCGGAACGAGACCTCCTCGATGGCCGGCCGGCGCGTCCCGGCGAACTCCAGGGTGACGTGCTCGAAGCGGAGCGCCTCCGCACCGGGGTCACGCTGCTGGGTAGACAACTCTGCCTCCAGGGGCCGTGTGTGACGCTCTACGCGTCCAGCGCGTCGATTGTCCAACAACTTTGAGGCGACCGTAACAGGAGCGACTCATCCCCACAAGCCTCTGCTCATGAGAAAGTTGCCATCCTGGCCGACCTCGGCTGACATCGGCGCGCGAGATTGTCCGACAAGGTTGGCCCAGCGGGTGACGAAGGTGTACTCGCGGTCATGGCACGCTGGCTCAGTCGTGGGCCGGCGAAACGCCGAGCGTGACCTGCCGCTGGAGACGCGGGCTTGACCTTCGAGTCGTGTCGAAGCTTTACGGTCGGCTCATGACCACGATGCGGATCTCCCAGCTCGCCGAACGAGCCGGTGTTCCGACCACAACCTTGCGGTTCTACGAGGACATCGGGCTGCGTTCCCCGCAGGCGCGGGGCTGATCCCGCCATCGAGTTCACGGCTCCCGTAGCCGCCGGGTGTTCCCCGCACGCGCAGGGCTGATCCCGTCGCGCCCTTATCGGTGAAGTCGAGACCCATGTGTTCCCCGCAGGCGCGGGGCTGATCCCGGCATCGGCTGAGGCTTCGCCAAGCCCTACGCGTGCTCCCCGCAGGCGCGGGGCTGATTCCTGCGAGGCGCGCGAGCAGATCGTGTTGGTGCGGTGCTCCCGGCAGGCGCGGGGCTGATCCCCGGCCGCGGGATCCTAGTTGTTCAGCGTTGTTGTGCTCCCCGCAGGCGCGAGGCTGATCGCGCCTCTATGAACCGGTCCCGCGGGACCGGGGTGTGCTCCCCGCAGACGCAAGGCCGATCCAGCGAAGCGACCGACCAGCGGTGCTCCCCGCAGGTTCGGGTTGTCGGAAGAGGCTGGCACCATCTGAACTACGTCCGTCGACCTGGGGGCAACGTGATACACGCAGCAATTGCGGTCTCGACGAAAGCGGCCGCACGAAATCAAAAAGGCGAACTGTTTCTGGCACTGGCTGCCGCCTACGTCACCCTGACCACGTTCGCGACCATGTTCTGCGGCGCTGTCGGATCCCGACGGGCAGGGACCTGGATCGCCAGAACCCCTGTTCTCGGCCGCCGCCCAAAGCGGTTGGCCCTAGCCGTCGCCGAGCCGACAGCGACCGCACTCCAGGGCCTGCAGATCTGTCGAGACAAGCTCCCCACGAAGGTCGACATCTATGGCGCAGTCCTACGGCGTGTGCAAGCCCGCCAAGGCGTCGCGCTTCTGTGGGCTCCCGCACTCATACTGGATGCCGCCTCCGCGGTGTATCTAACGGATGCCACCATTTCCACGATACTGCTATTCGTCATCACAGTGGTAGTGGACCTCTCCTTGGACGCCCGATCGAATGCGCGAGACCATATCGCGGAGCTCACCGTCAACGCCGTGGAGCTCCTACTAGTACCCAACACCGGCCGGCGAGGTGGCGGCGAACCCACGGCGGTGCGCTTGGCACGGTCTGTAAGTCTCGTGTGCCGCGCGATCGATCGGGCCGCCGGATTCGGCATCCCGCGAAGTGAGCGCCGAGTACGCAACGCGGCTACGACAGCCAGTGCTCGCCTCGTGGCTCAACTGCGCTATTCCTCGAGCGAGTTCCTGGCGGGTCAGGCAGATGATAATCGCCGTAGGCTGGCGGAGCTGTTGTCGTCCGTCCTGCAGCGGCACGCGGCACATGTCGGCGATGTATACGACCTGCTGCCGGTCGATCCAACGTTGATCAACGACGCTGAGGTGATCACGATGACTGCGCAGCCGTCCGTCCGTGATGGCCTCGGTTGGGTCTGGGCGGGCTGGGGATCGTTCGCGATTCTGGTCGCGACAGTCTGGCTCGGCGCCGTCCGACTCGGACTGCCAGTCGAAGCCCAGGCCGCTGTACCTGCGGTATTCACGGCGCTCGGCTTCCATACCCTCAAGCGGCTGGGGATCCCCATGCTGGACTTTCCGCGGATGCCATGGAGCCGACCCGCAGCCGACAAGCTGTCCGGTCCAAAATAGTGCCGCTTGACGCCCGGTCAATACGCCCGCTTCGCACACGAAATCACCACTGCTCAGCAAGTGACCGGTCCGTACACGGCCACCCGCGATCGATGCCGGGACGCGCAGATCCGAAGTCGACTACTTTCGACCCGTGGGACCCGTGGCTGGCTATGGTCTACGTCACGGGGCCCTCGTTCGCCGAGGTCATCGCGGCTTGCAGTCCGCTGCGACGCCCTCGGTCACCAGCGGCATCGTTTCCACTCTGATCGCCGTGCACGCCGCTGGCGTCCTCTTTCCGGGATCCCAAGCCGAAAAACATACTGCTGGCGTAATCGCGCGTGCGCGCTTTCCGCTACAACCCGGTGAGACGTGCGCACGATCTTCGGGTACTCCCCATTCAGGGCTCATGAGCAGGCGCAATGCTTGCGGGTTTCACCGGCTGCGGAAATGTCCACGCTGGGCGGGACGGCGTACTACCCCGCAACCGGTGCCTTGCCGTTCTCAGCGGACTACATGAACGAGGATCCCACTACTACTATCACCGTGCTGACCTGTGTCCGGCCGTCTGCGTGGCCCGCCAAACCGCTCCACGCGAGATCTCAGCTGGCATCTTCATCAGCAACCCTTCGACCCGTGTCCGAGACCTGCTCTGGTAGGAAGTCACAAGCTACGGCAGGAAAAGGCAGAACCCTGCTGGCCTACACGACGAACAACAAGCAGAGCTTCGCCTTCCGACTCCACGACCACACCTGGCATCCGATCGACCATGAAAGCCTCACACCTATCCACCGGCCTACCGAACGGTTCGTCGCATTCTCATCACTTACCAAGACCGGCTGGAGCAAAGCCTCCCAGTGGCGGTGATTCGGAAGCAGGCAGGAAGAGCAGAATGACATAAATGCGTAGATCCATAGAACCCAAGGACCACAGCGCTACGATCGCGTACGTCAGCAGGTCACGCAGCGTGCTCCCCGCGCGTGCGGGGCTGGTCCTCTCCGAAGCCTGATGCAGTCCCGAACCAGCAGGTGCTCCCCGCGCGTGCGGGGCTGGTCCCGGGAACTCGATCGCGTGCGCCAGGTCGCCGATGTGCTCCCCGCGCGTGCGGGGCTGGTCCCTGCGCATCTACTCCATCGGCGCACGTCAGGTGGTGCTCCCCGCGCGTGCGGGGCTGGTCCCAAAAGAGGGGTCCGGACTCCTTGGGGGGATTCGTACTCCCCGCGCGTGCGGGGCTGGTCCCGGTGCGACCGGTACTGGCAGTACCGGTAGAACGTACTCCCCGCGCGTGCGGGGCTGGTCCCTGCTGCGGATCCCGGCGGCCACCACCGATTTCGTGCTCCCCGCGCGTGCGGGGCTGGTCCCGCCGGGATCGCCCGCATGGAGTTCGATCTCCAGTGCTCCCCGCGCGTGCGGGGCTGGTCCTCACTGTGTGCCGAACTCCTGCGCCGCGCGCTTGTGCTCCCCGCGCGTGCGGGGCTGGTCCCAACGGCCGTTTGGAAAACTAGCCGTGCCGGGGGTACTCCCCGCACATGCGGGGCTGGTCCCTGGATCGGCTTCGCCTGCACGATCAGTGGCTCGTGCTCCCCGCGCGTGCGGGGCTGGTCCCTCGTCGGTGGCGTTGTACGTCTGCGCGTCGCGGTGCTCCCCGCGCGTGCGGGGCTGATCCCGTCGAGAGCGCGCTCGGCAAGAGCCAGAGGTCGTGCTTCCCCGCGCGTGCGGGACTGATCCCTGATGCGCTCAGTGGACAGCTGAACCGGTAAGGTGCTCCCCGAGCGTGCGGGGCTGATCCCCAGCTGCACTTCAGCATGCCGAGTTTCCACATGTGCTCCCCGCGCGTGCGGGGCTGATCCCAGCCCGCAGCACTTCAACACCGGACTGTTCGAGTTCTCCCCGCGCGTGCGGGGCTGATCCCGCCTTGCGCAGCTTGTCCGGCAGGGCCTTTAGGTGCTCCCCGCGCGTGCGGGGCTGGTCCCCCGCCTGGTGACCTGCACGTCCCTGTACGGGAGTGCTTCCCGCGCGCGCAGGGCTGATCCCGCCATCGGCATGCTGCTGGTCGGCGTGGCCGTGTGGTCCCACGCGTGCAGGGCTGATCCCGGCGCGACGTACTCTGTCGCGCAGTGGCTGTCGTGCTCCCCGCGCGCCGTCGGGCTGGTCCCAGGGCGTCCGCGTTATCGGAGTGCGAGGTCTCGTGCTTCCCGCGTGTGCGGGGCTGATCCCCACAGCGGCAGCATGGCACGCTCGCCCAGGGCGTGCTCCCCGCGCGTACGGGTGATCCCCTCGGCCCGGGCAAGGCGGAGCAGTCCGTGGCGTGCTCCCTGCGCACGCAGGGCTCGATGTCCCGCAAGGTGTGGTTCTCGCGCATGCGGGGCTGATCCTCGCGAAGGGCGGTGAGGTCGCCTCGGTAGGCGGTGGTCCTCGCGCATGCGGGGCTGATCCCTCGGCCGACCAGGCGCGCAGCTCCCTGCCGACGCGCTCCCCGTGAATGCGAGACCGATCACTTCGCGGGGCGCTCAACGCCGCCGGCGCACCGGTGCTCCCCGCACGCAGGGCTGAGCCGAGCGGCTTGGCGAAATTGTTGGAGCCGACAGCAAGGGCGAGATCAATACCCACATGCGATCCGCGAACTCACCGTAGCCAACCCTCCAGCCAGCGTGACACAGCACTAGCATTGATCAACCGGCGTATCTTGCGTCTGGCCGCTATTCTGCAAGGAAGCAACGCCCCCAGCGCTCATGTTGGCCACGGCGGCCAGTGTTCCCCGGCATTTCTGGGGCTGATCCCTGTGTAGGCATCGAATCCAGCACACCGCGCGAATCGTGCTCCCTACGCATGTAGGGCTTTACCCCTAAGACTGTCCTGCACCATGCAGCTTGACCCGACCGCCTTCTTGCTGGTGGCGGCACAGCTCGCTTCGCCCCAACTGTGTGGGCTGGAATCCAGCACACTTGAGGTACGAAAGTTCGCGGCGAACGAAAGTAGCCGAAGCGCATCCACAGCGAGTCACAGGCCGCTAACGTAGAGAGCCGGCCCCGCAGGTGTGAAGTGGGGGCCGGCTCATATCTCCCTGCGTTCAATCAAGGAGGGCTCCATGGTACTACCCGCTGACCAGCGCAAGTGTCGCAACGTCGTCGCGGCCGAGAACAAGCTGCTTGGTGTCGCGACGGCTACCATCTGCGCGGGCACAGGCTCGCCCTGGCCGATCGATGCCGAAACCCGCGCCGTGGTGGTCATCGCGATCATTATCGCAATCATCGTTCGCCTGTTCCGACCTGCCCTACTGCGCCCGGTCCGCATCGCAAGGTAGCCCTTCGGCTGCCATCCATAGAGGCCGGGCGCGACACCTCACTCCGTTTGACACGTCGCGCCCGGTTTCGATCAATAACCAGGCGCCGGGAGCCTCAAAGGTCGCATTTTGGCGAACTCGCTGTGCACGTGTCGTTACTCGTGTTCAATGTCGGCAGCACGAGATGTTGGGGGGATGGTGGGTTGCGTAACGCCGCAGAGGACCTGTCCGCAGCAACGCGATCGGCATGGGCAAAGTCCGACCCGGATTCAGGGCAAAGTCTGTCCCTGATTCGGCATCTTGCGGACTCTGCGGCGATCGCTGAACACCTGTGGGACCAATGGCTTCCTGACCATGTTAAGAGCCTTATTGCTGAGGGCCTTCCGGAAGGGCTGGTCGATGGCAGGACTCTGGCGGTATGGCTCGCAGGAACCCACGACATAGGGAAGCTAACGCCGGCATTTGCCTGCCAGTGCGAACCGCTCGCACAGGCAATGCGTGAATGTGGCCTTGATATGCCGACACGCACGCAGTTCGGCGACGACCGACGGGTGGCGCCGCATGGGCTCGCGGGCCAGGTACTGCTGCGTGAGTGGCTCATGGAGCGGCATGGTTGGTCCGGACGATCCGCCGATGCGTTTACGGTCATTGCGGGTGGACACCACGGGGTGCCCCCGAGCTATTCGCAGCTTCATGATCTTGATGCGTATCCGGAACTTCTTCGCACGCCTGGGGCAAGCGAGGGCATATGGAAGTCATCGCAGCATGAGCTGCTTGATGCGTGTGCTGTGATGACCGGAGCGTCGAGTCGTCTGGCGCACTGGCGCGGTTTGAGGCTTTCGCAGCAGGCTCAGGTACTGCTGACTGGTCTGGTCATCGTTGCTGACTGGATCGCTAGCAACACCGATCTGTTCCCTTATCCGGCTCTGGGAACGGGCGAGGCGGCGATCGATCCTGGTAAGCGCGTTGAGTTGGCCTGGCGGGGCCTGGAGTTGCCAGCACCGTGGGCGCCCAAATATCTGATGCCTGGCATGCAGGGTTTGCTTGCTAGCCGGTTCGGGCTGCCGGCGGACGCGCAGCTGCGTCCGGTCCAGCAGATGGCTGTGCAGTTGGCGTCTGCTAATGCCGCGCCAGGCCTGTTGGTCATCGAGGCGCCGATGGGGGAAGGGAAGACCGAAGCTGCGCTTCTTGCTGCGGAAATCTTGGCGGCCCGGAGTGGCGCGGGTGGGGTATTTCTGGCGCTGCCGACACAGGCCACCAGCAATGCGATGTTTGCACGGGTGGTGAACTGGCTTCGCCAGGTGCCGCGCGAAGGCGTTGCCTCCGTTCATTTGGCACATGGAAAGGCGGCGTTGGATGACGCCTTCGCCTCGTTTCTGCGGGCTGCACCGAGGCTGACCTCTATTGACGCGGACGGGTACGCCGGTGAGGCCAATGTTCGCCGCGACAGGCGAGCAGGCTCGGCGGATATGGTGGCTCATCAGTGGCTTCGTGGCCGCAAGAAGGGGATCTTGTCGCCGTTCGTTGTCGGCACGATCGACCAGTTGCTGTTCACGGGCTTGAAGTCGCGGCATCTCGCGCTGCGACATCTGGCGGTGGCGGGCAAGGTCGTCGTCATCGACGAGGTGCACGCCTACGACGCCTACATGAGCGTGTATCTGGAGCGGGTGCTGTCCTGGCTCGGCGCCTACCGGGTCCCGGTGGTGTTGTTGTCAGCGACGTTGCCGGCCGACCGTCGGCAGGCTCTCGTCGAGGCCTACGGCGGCATCACGTCGGAGGCGCTGCGGGATGCCCGTGAAGCGTACCCGGTCCTGACAGCTGTGACGATAGGTGCGCCGGCTCAGGCGGTCGGTACCGAGCCGGCCGAGGGTCGCCGCGTCGACGTGAATGTGGAGGCGTTCGACGACGACTTGGGCCGACTTGCCGATCGTTTGGAGGCTGAGCTGGTCGACGGGGGTTGCGCGCTGATCATCCGCAACACTGTCGGCCGGGTCTTGCAGACGGCTCAGCAGCTGCGGGAACGCTTCGGCGCCGGGCAGGTGACCGTGGCGCACTCGCGGTTCATTGACCTGGACCGGGCGCGTAAAGATGCCGATCTACTGGCTCGGTTCGGCCACGACGGTGCACGGCCACGACGACACATCGTTGTGGCCAGCCAGGTCGCGGAACAATCACTTGACATTGACTTTGATTTGCTGGTCACCGATCTCGCACCCATCGACCTCGTTCTCCAGAGGATGGGACGGGTGCACCGACATCATCGCGGCGGTCCGGAGCAATCGGAGCGTCCGCCCAGCCTACGCACGGCTCGATGTCTGGTGACCGGGGTGGATTGGGCGGGTATTCCGTCGGCACCGATAGCAGGTTCGGTGGCGGTCTACGGGCTGCACCCGTTGCTGCGTAGCCTGGCTGTCCTGCAGCCGTACCTGACAGGAAGCGCGCTGACGTTGCCGGGTGACATCAATCCCCTGGTTCAGTGCGCGTATGCGCAGAGTTTTGTCGCACCGACGGGTTGGGGCGAGGCTATGGACGCCGCGCAAGCCGAGCACATGGCGCACATAGTGCAGCAGCGCGAGGGGGCCATGGCATTCTGCCTCGACGAGGTCCGCGGGCCGGGGCGATCTCTCATCGGGTGGATCGACGGCGGCGTTGGCGATGCGGACGATACCCGGGCTGGTCGGGCGCAGGTTCGCGACAGCCCGGAGACGATCGAGGTGCTAGTCGTCCAACGAGGCAGCGATGGTGTCCTGCGGACGCTGCCGTGGCTGGATCGGGGCCGTGGAGGGCTCGAGCTGCCGACGGAAGCTGTGCCGCCGCCGCGCGCAGCCCGAGCGGCGGCCGCCAGCGCGCTGCGTCTGCCCGGGTTGTTCGCCAAACCGTGGATGTTCGATCGGGTGCTTCGGGAACTTGAGCGCGAGTATCACGAGGCCTGGCAGGCGAAGGAGAGCTCGTGGCTGCAAGGCGAGTTGCTTCTTGTGCTTGATGAGGAGTGCCGGACCGTCTTGGCCGGCTACGAGTTGTCCTACAACCCGGATGACGGTTTGGAGATGGTGATGCCTGGTGAACCGCATGCCGCTGTAGTACGGGACAAGGAGGCCTCGGATGACAAGACGGCTTCGTTCGATCTGACCTCAGCGCCGTGGCTCCCGGTGTTGTACGCCGACGGTATGCAGGGTGTGCTGTCGCTGCGAGATGTGTTCGCCCAGTCGAACTTGATCCGCAGGTTGGTCGGGGATCTTCCGACCCAGGACTTTGCGCTGCTACGTCTGCTACTGGCCGTCCTATATGACGCGGTAGACGGGCCGCGCGACGGTCAGGACTGGGAGGACCTGTGGACCTCGGATGACCCGTTCGCAGCGGTGCCAGCCTATCTGGACAGCCACAGGGAGCGGTTCGATCTGCTGCACCCTGCCACGCCTTTCTATCAAGTTCCCGGGCTGCAGACAGCGAAAGGTGAAGTAGGGCCGCTCAACAAGATCGTGGCCGACGTGCCGGACGGTGATCCGTTCCTCACCATGCGCATGCCCGGTGTCGAACAGCTCAGTTTCGCTGAGGCCGCCAGATGGCTGGTTCACACACAAGCGTTCGACACCTCGGGGATCAAGTCGGGTGTCGTCGGCGATCCCAAAGCGGTGAACGGCAAGCGGTATCCGCAAGGTGTCGCCTGGCTAGGCAACCTCGGCGGGGTATTCGCCGAAGGCGACACGCTGCGCCAGACCCTGCTGCTCAACCTCATCCCTGCAGACACCACGAATCTGCAGGTCACCTCCGCCCAAGATGTACCCGCGTGGCGAGGTACAAACGGCAGGGCCGGGAGCGACCATGCTGACGCTGAACCCCGTGTTCCTGCTGGGCTACGCGACTTGTATACCTGGCAGTCGCGGCGTATCCGGCTGGAGTATGACACCCGCGGCGTCACTGGGGCTGTGCTGACCTACGGCGACGAACTCACTGCGCACAACAAGCATGGCGTGGAACCGATGACAGGCTGGCGGCGAAGCAAGCCCCAGGAGAAGAAACTCGGCCTATCCACGGTCTACATGCCGCAGCAGCATGATCCCACGCGTGCCGCCTGGCGGGGGATCGAGTCTCTGTTGGCTGGGAGCGCAGGTAGCGGAAGCAGCCAGACTGGGGAACCGGCCTCCCACTACCGCCCCAAGATCGTGGATTGGCTCGGCGAGCTGGCCCACCACGGCAACCTGCCAAGCCGCGGACTGATACGAGTACGTACATCAGGCGCCGTGTACGGAACACAACAGTCGATCATCGACGAAGTGGTCAGCGATGAACTGACTATGGCCGTCGTGCTTCTCCACGAAGACGACCCCCGCTTCGGTAAAGCCGCCGTCACAGCAGTCAAGGACGCGGACTCCGCAGTTGCCGCTCTAGGCGACCTGGCCAGCGACCTTGCCCGGGCCGCGGGACTCGACCCGGAACCAGAACGCGTCACCGCGCGGGACCGAGCGTTCGGGGCCCTTGACGGCCCGTACCGCCGTTGGCTGCTGGACCTGGGCAACAGCACTGACCCGGCCGCTATGCGCGCCGTGTGGCAGGGGCGGGTCTACGACATCATCGCAGTGCAGGGCCAGATGCTCTTGGACTCAGCTGGCTCGGCAGCCGCACAGGGCCGGATGGTGAAGACCACCCGCGGGGAGCGCTGGATGGACGATTCCTTGGCTGACTTGTACTTCAAAGGCCGCATCGCCAAGGCGCTCAGTAGCCGTCTCGGTAAGAAGCCAACCGATCCCGGCGAACCCGTAGGCATACAGGAGGACCCGGCATGACCACTACCAGCGCCACGACAGTCAACGCTCCAGCCCCGGCGGGCCCGCCACCGATTCACGAGCTCGTGAAGGAGATCGCCAACGCCCATATCCGCAAGTTGCAGGGCGGCTACTTGAACGACCGTCCAGAGGCCGTGGCCGCTCTAGCGCGGATTCGGCGCGGTGTGGGCAAGCCACTCCACGCCGTCCCGGACCTGTGGGGGTTGGAAGGCACGGATCGGCTTTACACGGATATCCCCGATCGCAGGGAAAACGAGCGGCTGCGCGCTGAGAACGCCGTGCACATCGCAGTAACGCTCTGGGCGGTGCATCAGCAGTCACGCCGCGATTCGCCGATGCATGTCGCGGGTGGGCCACAGCTGGGACGAGCTGTCCGTGCTCTGATGCCCGGCGATGACATCGACGAGCCGTTGCGGCGCCGCTTCGTCCGAATCGGCACGGCCACCTCCCTGGACACACTCGCGCAGCGTCTGCGCGATGTCGTCCTTGTTCTGCGACAGCACACGCAAGCGATGGACTACGCCGCGCTCGCCGAACAGATCTATCACTGGCAAATGCCTGATCGGCGAGCCAGAGTCCGCAGGGATTGGGGACGGAACTTCCACGCCCGAGCACAACAGGGCACGCCAGACACTCAAGGAACCGAGCAGACAAAGGAAGCCTCATGACTCGCGTCATCCTCGATATCCACATCCTGCAGACCGTCCCGCCGAGCAACCTGAACCGAGACGACACCGGCTCCCCGAAAACCGCCGTCTATGGCGGTGTGCGCCGGGCACGTGTCTCCAGCCAGGCCTGGAAGCGCGCCACCCGTCAAGCATTCGGAGATCTGCTGGACCCGTCCGAACTGGGCGTGCGGACCAAGCGCGTCGCCGAACAGATCGCCAACCGGATGACCGCGCTGGAGCCGTCCCTGTCCCCCGGCGATGCAGTGGCTGTCGCAGTCGAGGTGATCAAGGCTGCGACGGGGGCCAAAAGCGAGGTCCCAAAGCGGAAGTCAGCAGCAGTCAAAAGCGATCAGGATGCTACGGCCGCACTCCCGGAGACCGGCTACCTGATGTTCCTCAGCGAAAGCCAGCTCAACAACCTGGCACGCCTCGGGGTGGAAGGCTCCAAGGACATCACGGCCTTCCTGAAAGACAAAGACTTCAAGAACCGGGTCCGGCAAGCCGCCGACACGCGCCACTCGGTCGACATCGCGCTGTTCGGCCGCATGGTCGCCGACGCCACGGACATCAACGTCGACGCCGCAGCACAAGTCGCACACGCAATCAGCGTGCACGCCGTGGAGAACGAGTCGGACTACTTCACCGCCGTCGACGACCGTAGCACCGAGGCCGAGCCTGGGGCCGGCATGATTGGGATCGTCGACTTCAACGCGGCAACGCTTTACCGATATGCGGCAGTCGATGTGAACCGGCTGGCCGACAACCTCGGTGCCGGGCTACTTGAAGGTGAGTCTCAGACCGAGCCCGTGCGGCGTGCTGTCGAGGCCTTCATCCGGGGATTCGCACTGTCGATGCCGACCGGGAAAGTCAACACGTTCGGCAACCACACAGTCCCCGACGTGGTCCTGGTCAAGCTACGCGCCTCACGCCCAATCAGCTTCGCCGCCGCATTCGAGGAAGCCATCAGCGCCGGCGAACACCAGGGCGGGTATCTCAAAGGGGCATGCGAGCGTTTGGCCAGCTACATCCCGAAGCTCGAGCAGGCCTACGACCTGCAGGAGGGTACTGATTCCTGGGTCGTCTGCGCGGGTTCGGCAACAGAAGCCCTTGAGCAGGCCGGCGATCCGGTGTCGATCAGCCAGCTTGTCGCCGCTGTCGGGGCTGCAGTCACGACTCGGCTGGCATCTGACGCATGAGCACGCTGGCTCTGCGGTTTGCCGGACCCCTGCAGTCCTGGGGCGTAGCCAGCCGCTTCGCGTGGCGCACGACAACATCGACACCGACGAAAAGCGCAGTGGTCGGATTGTTGGCCGCCGCTTTGGGCTGGGAACGCGACGCCGATCTTTCCGATCTGGCGGCGCTGCGGTTCGGAGTGCGTGCCGATCAGCCGGGCGTGCGAGTTCGAGACTTTCAGACCGCACACCACGGCGACACCGGGGTGTCGATGCCGCTGTCGTACCGGTTCTACCTCGCCGACGCGGTGTTTCTCGCCGCCGTCGAGGGCGATGACCAGCTGATCGAAGCGTTGCACGCCGCCATCAAGAGACCACACTTCCTGCCCTACCTGGGCCGCCGTTCCTGCCCGCCATCGCAACCCGTTAATATAGGCGTTCGCACTTTGGGACTCAACGAGGTGCTGCGTCAGGAACCCTGGCTCGCCTCCGAGTGGTATCAGCGACGTGAACGCCGGACGCGCGTTGCCTTGGACATGCAGATCGAGGTCGCTCCCGGCACGCGCGGCTCGGACCTGCAGCGTGACCAGCCGGTCACGTTCAACCCCCGTCACCGCAGGTACGACCTGCGCGCGTACCACAATGAAACGATCGAGATCACGAACCCCCACGGCAAACAGGTCCGTGAGAACCCACCCCGCCAGGCTGTAACAGCTCACCCCGCACACGACCCGACGATCGGACTGGAGGCCGTCTGATGTACCTGACGCGCTTTCGCTTCAACACCGCCCGCACCGGCGCCCGGCGACTGCTCACCTCACCGCAGATCCTGCACGCCGCGGTCATGCAATCGTTCGCCAATGTGCCCGCTCTGCCAGACGGCAACAGTCCGCGAGTCCTGTGGCGCCTGGACCGCAACGCCAATAACCAGGTACTGCTGTACATCGTCAGCCCGGACAGGCCCGACCTCACCCACATCGTCGAGCAGGCCGGCTGGCCCACCACCGGCAGTTGGGACAGCTTCGCCTACGCACCGTTCCTCGACAAGCTCACCGCCGGCGACATCTGGACCTTTCGGCTCACAGCCAACCCGGTCCACAGCATCCGCACCAGGGACGGCGAGCCAACCAAGCGGACAGCGCACATCACCGTCCGCCACCAACTCGGGTGGCTGCTCAAACAGCAGGAGCGGGCCGGATTCACCATCTGCGAGCAGCCGAAGGAACTTCCCAGGCCCACAGACATGGACGAGTACCAAGTCGTCGTCCATGATCGCCGAAGCCTGGATTTCACCAAGAAGGACCCCGCACGCAGCAGCAAAATAAACAACGTCCAAATCCTCACCGTCACCTACGACGGGAGGCTACGCATCGACGACCCCGACAAAGTGCGCGCCGTGCTCACTACAGGCCTGGGCAAGGCCAAGGCGTACGGCTGCGGGCTCATGACCCTCGCCCCGGCCCAGTAACACATGGCCGGACCCGCCCAACGCGGCTCGTCAACTCCCTACCAACTGCCCCGCATCGCCGACCGGGTCAGCTTCGTCTATCTGGAACGGTGTACCGTCCATCGCGACGCCAACGCCATCACCGCCCAAGACGCCGACGGGATCACCCACATCCCGTCGGCGACCATCGGCACCCTCCTGCTCGGCCCCGGAACCCGCATCACCCACCAAGCCATGGCAGTACTCGGCGACTGCGGAGCAAACGTGGCATGGGTCGGCGAACACGGCGCCCGCTTCTACGCAGCCGCACGCTCCCTCAACCGATCATCCGCACTCGTGGAAGCACAAGCAACCCTCTGGGCGAACCGCCGCACACGCCTGGACATCGCACGCGCCATGTACCGCATGCGATTCCCCGACGAGGACCCCTCCGGCTTCATGCGCCAACAACTACTCGGCATGGAAGGCCGCCGACTCAAAGACTGCTACCGACAACAGTCACAACGCACCGGCGTGCCCTGGCACGGCCGCCAATACACACCGGGCAACTTCAACGCCGGCGACGCCATCAACCAAGCAATCACCGCCGCCGCACAATGCATGTACGGCGTCGCCCACACCATCATCACCGCGCTGGGTTGCTCTCCCGGACTCGGATTCATCCACTCCGGGCACGAACTGTCCTTCGTCATGGACATCGCAGACCTGTACAAGACCGAGATCGGAATCCCCGTCGCCTTCGACACAGCCGCCGAAGACAGCACCGACATCGGCCCACGAACCCGCCGCGCCCTACGCGAGCAGATCCGCACCACGCGACTGCTCGAACGGTGCGTCGACGACGTCAAAGCGCTACTCACCACACCGAACAACGAACCCGGCAGCAGCGACGCCACCGACACAGGCTTCTTCGACCAGGTACAACTCCAGTCCGACCGCGAAACCGAAGTCGAAGGCGGAAGAAACTACGCCGACGAACTCGGCACAACCTGGTAAGGACTCCCCCGATGACCGTCATCGTTCTGACCCTGTGCCCGGTCGGGCTACGAGGCCTACTCACCCGCTGGCTACTGGAAATCTCAGCCGGCGTCTTCATCGGCAGCCCCTCAGCCCGCGTCCGCGACCTCCTCTGGGACGAAGTCACAAGCCACGCAGGCAAAGGCAGAGCCCTGCTGGCATACACGACGGACAACGAACAAGGCTTCGCCTTCCGAACCCACGACCACGCCTGGCACCCCGTCGACCACGAAGGCCTCACCCTCATCCACCGGCCGACCGAACGACCGGCCGCAACGTCGCAGCCAGCCAAGACCGGCTGGAGCAAAGCTGCACAGCGACGGCGATTCGGAAACAGCTAAAACGAGTCTAAATGTCACGTATGCCTGAATCTCTGGAACCAACGACCGCCGCGTCGTCGCCGGGTCAGTAAGCACGTCGGCAATGCGCTCCCCGCAGGCGCAGGGCTGATCCCCCGGACGTCGACGTGGAATGAGCGCACCGCGTGCTGCCCGCAGGTGCGGGGCCGATCCCCGGAACGGGGAGCTTTAACAGGTGACTGGCCAGGTGCTCCCCGCGTGTGCGGAGGTGGTACGTCCGCGACGCTGGCAATCAATGTTCTTGAACGGCTTTCTCCGCACACGGAGGGGTGCGACGTTCGAGGGCCAGAGTCTGGCGGTGCAATCGTTCTAACCGCGCGGGGACCCTGGTGCTCCCGCGAGAGGGGCAAGGGTACCAGCGCCGCGTTGTGAAGCTCCGACTGGCCAGTACCAGGTCATCGGTGCTCGGTCATGGGCGCCCTGTCGGCGGTGTCCGTCCGAGGGTGTTCGGGCGTGCGCCGGCCGACTCGTCAGTTGTGGTGCCAGGTGTCGGAGAAGGCTCTGGAGCTGAAGATCGATGAGACCGTCGCCTTGGTGGTGCTGCCGCTAGCCATGGTGGTCGGGTCCGGGCTCTGGCCCGCCATGGATGCGCCGTTGGCGTCGGCCGCAGTGAAGTTGACGGTGCCGTAGTTCGTCAGCGGCAGGACACCGGAGCCGCTGGACGGCGCCTCGGCGATGACCTCGGCCGAGGCCAGGGCCGGGTTGCTCAGCGTCTTGTTGACAATGTAGCTCCAGCCCTGGGTGGAGTCGGTCAACACCAGAGTGAAGTCGGTGCCTTTGCCGATGGCCCGGTCAGTTGCTGCGACAGCTCTGCTGTCAACCAGACCCGCACCTCGGCCAACCCCACCTGCGGACACCATCGCCAACGCCAAATACATACGCCCCCCGACGGCAATAACCGCAACCCACGCTGCGTCCGGCGAGCCTGGGCCAGACTCGCATCCACCAGCTTGGTCAGCTCCAGCGAGTCAGCGCTCCCAGATGACCCCGCACGAACAGCCCAATCGCGCGACCACCGGCTACAGTGACAGATTCAGACACGACGAGACTTACGACACCCGACTTCTAGACATTCCGGATGTATCAGAGATCTCGTTTCGCAGGATACTTAATACAGCAAAACTCAGCTCAAAGCGACGTTGACACCAACACGTGACCCTTAAGGGCGGCCCTTGGGCTCACCCAGAGTCTGATGTCCTTGTCCGGACTGGCAGGAACGCAGAAGGCGGCAGTCGGGGAATTTGGAACTCCGCTGGACCCGTCCGCGACCAATGCGCTCATCGCATAATGCTGCGAATGGTGCGGTGTCAGCAAGCTATAGCGCTGTACCGCTGGCTCGCGGCGATCCGAAGCAGCTGGGTGGAGCCCGATCTGGCGCTCTTCCCCGGGTATCCGAAGCGATCCTGGCACGAGACGATGCCTGCGCCCACTAGGCTCACCGCAGGACCCGTGCTGGCCTCGGGCCGTCACTTGGCGATGCTCGCGCGCTTCGTCGGCACGCCTGCTGGCGTGCCGACGTAGCGCACCACCTTCCGCGCGGCTCACGCGAATAGGCTCTTCCCCCACCAGTCTCCGGCGGCTGAGACTCCCGGCGGCACCGCGAACAGCGCGCTGCCGGTGTGCCGGATGTACTCGTTCAGGTTGTCTTGGTGGCCGAGCCGGGTCTGGATCGGGACGAACTGCCGGCGCGGGTCCTTCTGGTAGGCGAGGAAGAACAGGCCGGCGTCGAGCAGGCCGGTGGCGGAGTCGATGCCGTCGGTGTAGGAGTAGCCGCGGCGCAGGATCTTCTGGTTGTTGTTGGTCTCCGGGCCGGCCAGCCGGATGTGGGCGTTGAGCGGGATGACCGGGGTGCCGTCGGTGTGCTTGGCGGCCAGGTCCGGTGTGTCGAACTCGGACTTGCCGGTGAGCGGGGCGCCGGAGGTCTTGAACCGGCCGAAGACGTTCTCCTGGTCGGACAGGTAGTCGGTGTCCCAGGACTCGATCAGCATCCGGATACGGCGGGCCACCAGATAGCTGCCGCCGGTCATCCAGGCCTGGTCGGTCTCGGAGCCGACCCAGACGTGGTCGCGCAGATCGTCGGCGGCTTCGGCTTTGATGTTGCGGGTGCCGTCCTTGAAGCCCATCAGGTTGCGCTCGGTCTGCTGGCTGTCCGAGGTCGAGGAGGTGCGGCCGAATCCGAGCTGGGACCAGCGGATGACCGCGGTGCCGCGAGCCAGCCGGGCGAAGTTGCGGATCACGTGGAACGCCACGGTCGGGTCGTCCGCGCAGGCCTGCACACAGAGGTCGCCGCCGCTGCGCGCGGGCTGCAGGGAGCCGTCGCCGGGCAGGGTCGGCAGGTCGGCCAGGGCCGCCGGGCGCTTGCCGGCCAGACCGAACCGGTGGTCGAACAGCGAGGGCCCGAACCCGACGGTGATCGTCAATCCGGCGGCGCTCAGTCCGTCGGCCTCGCCGGTGTCGATCGGCGGGGACTGTGGGTTGTTGTCCACCGCGCCGACCGGCAGGCCCTTGGTCATCTGCGCCGCGGCCGCGGCCCAGGTTCCCAGCATCACCTGGAAGGCCTGCGCCGAACCGCTGGTGACATCGAAAGCTGCGAAGGCGAGCCGGTCCTGGGCCGGCGTGGCGATCCCGGCCTGGTTGGCGCCGTAGAACGGCACAATGTCCGAAGCCGAGGACGCGGGCGGGGAAGGGCTGCCGCCGGGCTCGGTGGCCCGGGCGACGCCGTAGCCGACGCCACCGACCGCGACCACTCCGGCCGCGCCGATCGCCCGGCCGATCACCTGCCGCCGGCTGGCCGTCCCGGGTTCCGCCGCCGTCTCGGTCGTGGCCTCGTCGTCCACTGCTTGTCCCATCCACTTTGATCGTCACGGTGCCCCGGCCGGAGGACCGGCCGGGGCGAGGGCTGTGGGTACTGCGTGTGCCGGGTCGGTCAGGACTTGGCGACCTTCGAAGCCACCTGCGACAGCGGCTCCTGCACGGCCTTCACCGCGGCCGCGAGCTTCTGCTTGTCGCCGTCGTTCAGCGAGGTGTAGAGCGCGAAGCCGGAGGCGTTGGAGCCGGTCCGGTAGGAGTCCACCAAGGTGTCCAGCGAGGTGAAGGCGTCGGAGATGTTCGAGGTCAGCGTCGGGTCGATCTTGGCCAGCGCCGGCTTCAGGTCGGCGAAGGCCTGCTCGGCGCCCTCGTCGTTGGCCTGGAAGTCGAGCAGGTCGATGTGCGAGTAGCGCTCCTCCTCGCCGGTGATCTTGGAGCTGGAGACCTCGTCAAGCAGTTCCTGCGCGCCGTTGGCGAGCTCGAACGGCTTGTAGGCCAGGCCCGTGGTCAGGCCCTGGAGCTTCTGCACGTTCCTCACCAGGCCGGCGCCGTAGGCGGCCAGCCCGTTCAGGCTCTTGTCCTCGAACAGGCCCTTCTCGATCCGGTGGAAGCCGGTCCACTGGTCGGCCGGCACGTCGTCGGTGCGAGCGTCGATGTCGCTGTCCAGGTTGTCGGTGCCCACGGTGAAGGACTCTGCGACCGGCTCGATCTTCTCGTAGTAGGGGCGCGCCTTCATGTAGGCCTGCTGGGCGGCGGTCAGGTCGGTGCCCTGGAGCGCGGTCTGGAGCGCCTGCGAGGTCTGGAGCAGGTAACCGATCTGGGCGGTGACGTAGGATGCGTACTCCTTGGTGGCGTTCGCCAGCAGGGCGCTGGTGTTGGTGTCCGCGCCGGTGGAGGCCTGGCCGGTGACCGTGATCGGCGTGTTCTCCTTGGTGGCGCCGGGGCAGTACAGCGTGTACGTGCCGGCGTCGACGGTGACCGCGAACGTGCCGGAGAAACCGGGCGGCAGGTTCTCCTTCTCCCCGACGATGCGCTGGCCGCTTTGCAGCTCGACCTCGCTGACCGCGGTGGCGTCCTTGTTGGTGATGTCGAAGGTGACCTCGCCGGCCGGGAAGCTGACCTTGTCCGCGGCGCAGCCGCCGGCCGAGGTGATGGTGACGGTCGCCTTGTGCGGGTCGCCGGCGGGCTTGGAGCTGTCCGCCGCCTTCGCCGTGCCGCCGGACGGCGAGGAGCTGCCGGACGACGAGGAGCTGCTGCAGCCGGCCAGGGCGCCGGCGGCGGTGAGCGCCACGGCGGCCACCGCGATGAGGGCGGCGCGCGGGCGGGCGGAGGTGGCAGACGAGGTTCTCAAGGCTTCTCCTGGCGGGAATCGGGGGGCGACAGCGATCGTGGGCTTCGAAGTTAGGTAAGGCTTACCTAATATAGAGCGAGCCCACGCTACCGTCATCCCGACGGTGTGGCGGACGGTTCGGCGGTGACGTGCGCCACGCGTGCGCGCCGATCGCGGCGCTCCGTCACGGCCAGCACGGCAGCGCACACCGCCCCGAGGACGGCGGCGGTGCCGGCCAGCCACGCGCCGGCCAGCACCGCCGAGCGGTCGTCCAGGCTGGAGCGGTCGTGCCGGGCGGCGGCCGCGGCGGCTCCGGCCGCAGCCGGGGTCAGGCCGTGGTCCGCGGTGGCGATCGGCTGGTCCAGCGGTACGTCGCCGACCGCGGTGCCGGTCAGCGTGGCGCGGGTGGTGTCGGTCCATCGCAGATCGACGATCCGGCCGGTGCGCGGTTCGATCCAGAAGGTCAGGGCCGTGCTGTCGGTGTAGGAGACGTGCACGGTTCCGGTCGCGGCCGCGCTGTTCTGTCCGGTGCCGCGCACGCCGAGCGGCAGCCGTCCGCCGTTGAGCGCCGCGGCCTGTTCCAGGGAGACCGCGGTCGGACGCGTGGCGTCGGGCCCGGAACTCGCGGCGGTGTAGACGTCGGTACTGATGCCCTCGTGCTGCTCGGTTCCGGTGCGTTTCGCGCTGACGGTTGTAGCGGCGGTGCCCTGTCCGGCGAGCGGCGCGCCGAGCTCGACCCGGATGGCCGCGGTGGCGGACGCGCCGCCCGCACCGCCGACCAACTGTGCCTTCGGCGCCGCACTGCCGCTGGCGGGGTTCGTCACCGGCCGCGCGGGGAGGGCGAAGACCAGGCCGACCGCGGCGACAGCGCCCACGACGGCCGCCCCGCCGGTGGTGCGGATCAGGGTTCTGCGAGCGAGCTTGCGGTTCGGCGGCCACGCCACGTACAGCCCGATCGGGACCAGGTAGGCGAACCAGCCCACGACCTCGGCCAGCACCGGCCGGCTCTGGATCCCGAGCATGCCGGTCAGCAGCGCGGACCGCACCGAACCGGGCCGCACCACGCTGGTGAGGTCGACGGTGGCCTGCTGGCCGCCGTCCAGCCATCCCGCTTCGTGCGCGGTGTGCAGCGCGGTGGCCACCAGCCCGGCGGCGACCAGCACCAGCACGATCCCGGTGGCCCGGAAGAACTTCGACAGGTTCAGCCGCACACCGCCGCGGTAGATCCCGTATCCGAGCGCCACCGCGACCACGATCCCGGCGACCGCCCCGCCGGCGGCGCCGGCGGTGTTCCCCGACTCGTGGAAGGCGGCCAGCAGGAACACCACGGTCTCGAAGCCCTCGCGCAGCACCGCGAGGAACGCCATCACCACCATCGCGCGCCCGGCCGTCCCGCGGCCCATCGCCTCCGCCGCGAGTCCTTCGAGCTGCGCCTTGAGCTCGCGCGAGTGCCGCTTCATCCACACGACCATGTACGTGACCATGCCGACGGCCAGAGCGCCGACCACCGTCTCCAGGCCCTCCTGCTGCCGCTGCGGCAGATCGGCCGACACGATCTCCAGGACCACGCCGACCGCGACACACAGCAGCACCGCGGTCGCCACGCCCGCGGCCATCCACCGCAACAGGTCCCGCCGCCCCTGCCGGCTCACGAACGCCGCGATGATCCCGACGATCAGAGCGGCCTCCAGTCCCTCTCGCAAACCGATGACGAAGGTAGGAAGCATCAGACCGATCCAGTTCGGGAGGCGCGAGCCCGGCAAGCAATAAGGTTAGGCAACCCTATATTAGGTAAGCCATACCTTTGCCAGAGGGGTTCATCGCCGCCCGTCGTTGCGCGCCATGACTGACAGCGAACAACCAAATAGGAGCCAACTAGGAATTGACAGGAGACTTTCATTTGAAGCTACACTCCCATCACGTAACCACGCCTTGGGAGGTCCGATGCCTGCGCTCGATCTTTCACAGTCCCCGCGCCGCTGGCCGGCCCTCGCGGCCCTCACCCTCAGCGTCCTGATCGTCGGCCTCGACGGCACCGTCATCAATGTGGCCCTGCCGACGATCGCGGGCGATCTGCACACTGACAGCGCCCAACTGCAGTGGATCAGCGGCGGCTACCTGCTCGCTCTGTCAGTGGCGATGCTTCCGGTCGGTCTGCTGGGCGACCGCTATGGCCACCGGCGATTGCTGCTCTCCGGCATAGCCGTGTTCGGCGCCGCTTCCCTGGTCGGCTCACTGGCCGACTCGCCGACCGCGGTCATCGCGGCGCGCGCGGTCCTGGGTCTGGGCGCCGCCGCGATCCTGCCGTTGTCGATGGCGATCCTGCCGCGGGTCTTCAGCAAGGACGAGCAGCCCCGGGCCATCGCCGTCTGGACCGCCGCCACGGCGCTCGGCATGCCCGTCGGACCGGTGGTCGGCGGCTGGCTGCTCAACCACTTCTGGTGGGGCTCGGTCTTCCTGTTCAACGTCCCGGTCGCCGTTGTGGCGCTGGCTGCCGGCTTGTGGCTGCTGCCCCGCGATGCCGAACGGACGTCGGCCGCGCCGCCGTTCGACACCCTCGGCGCCCTGCTGGGCGGCCTCGGCATCACCGCGCTCGTCTATGGCACGATCCTGATCTCCGAGGACGGGTGGACTGCTCCGTCCGTCCTGGCCTCGCTGTCCGCCGCTGCCGCGCTGCTGGCCGGGTTCGTCGTCCGCGAGCGCCGTTTCCCGCATCCGCTGGTCGACTTCGCCCTGTTCGGCGACCGCCGCTTCCGGTGGGGGACGCTGATCGCGGTCTTCGTCAACTTCGCGGTGATGGGGATCTTGTTCGTGGTGCCGCAGTACCTCCAGTCCGTGCTGGGGAACGACGCCTTCGGCACAGGTATCCGGGTGCTGCCGCTCATCGGCGGGCTGATGCTGTCGGCGGCGCTCAGCGAATTCTTGCTGCCCAGGCTCGGCGTCCGGCTGGTCGTCACTACGGGCCTGCTGGTGCTCGCGGCCGGCGTGCTGTTCGGCGCCACCACCGGCGCCGCCGACGGCTACGGCTTCGCCGCCGGCTGGCTGGGCTTGACCGGCCTCGGCTTCGGGCTCGCAGTGGTGCCCGCCACCAGCCTGGTCCTGGGGACGCTGCCCGACCACGGAACCGGATCCGGCACCAGCCTGTTGGAAACCATCCAGCAGCTCGGGTCGGCGTTGGGCGTCGCGGGCCTCGGCAGCCTGCTCAGCTACGGCTACCTGGCCCGGCTGCACACCGGGCGGCTGCCGACATCGGAGGCCGACGCGGCACGCGACTCGGTGTCCGACGCCGACGCCCTCGCGGGGCAGCTGCACGACGCCGGACTTGCCGTGAACGCGCACGCGTCCTTCGTCCACGGCATGAGCCTGGTCCTCCTCGTCTGCGGCGTGATCGCCCTGCTCGGCGCCGGACTGGCCGCCGCCTTCCTCCCGCGGCACGCCGGCGCCCCGGGCGCCGGCCAGGTTTCCGGAACGGTGGCCGAACCCGCAGAATCGATCGCATGACGACGCACGAGGCCACCGGCGGACACCTCGGCCTGCGGGAACGCAAGAAGCAGCAGACCCGCGAGCGCATCCGCCGGGAGGCCTACCGCCTGTTCGCCGAGCAGGGCTACGAGGCCACCACGGTGGACCAGATCGCGGAAGCGGCGGAGGTCTCGCCCAGCACGTTCTTCCGATACTTCCCCTCCAAGGAGGACGTGGTCCTCCAGGACGAGTACGACCCCGCCCTCGCTGACGCGTTGCGCGCCCGCCCCGCGAACGAGCCCATCGTCGAGGCGGTCCTCAACGCGTTGAAGGGTCCGCTGGGCCAGATGCTCCAGAAGGACCGCGACGAACTGCTGCTGCGGACCCGGATCAGCTTCACGGACCCGGCGATCCGGGCCCGATCGGTGGCCGACCAAGAACGAAGCGAGCAGGTCATCGCCGAGATCATCGCCGAGCGCGCGGAGCGGCAGGCGACCGACCTGGAGGTGCGGTGCGCGGCCGCCGCGATCATCGCGGTGTTCACGACGGTGGTGCGGTACTGGGTGGAAGGCGGCGGGGAAGAGGAGCTGGCGGAGCTGTACGAGCGGCATTTGCCGCTGCTGACCACGGGATTCGCTTTCTGAGGGCGGACCCGGGGACCGGTCTGACGCCACCTCCGCCTGATGCTGTGTGCGGTGCCGGCCACACCGCCAGGTCGGCATGGCGGTGCGCATCGCCGGTCCGAGTGCGACGTTCAGCCACGCGGCCGAGCGCGAGGTCGAATCCGGGCCCTGCGACCGGGACGCAAAGACCGCCGGGCCACTCGCGGACCGAGGTCGGCGCCCTCACCGACGCGACGCGCTCGGACTAGCGGCCGATCCCCTCCTCCAGCACGTCGTACCACCGGTTGATCAGGTCCAGTACCCGACGCTGGACCTCCTCGGCCGCGAGCCCGGCGTCGCTCCACCGCTCGGCCATGCGCAAGGCCAGCGGATGGGTGCCGAGGGCCTGGCTCGCCAAGACCTGGGGCGTCGGATCGTCTACGGCGGCACCCATCGCCTCGGCCAAAGCCGCGGCGATGGCGTCCTCGTGGGCGGCCCACATCTGCTGGCCGCGGCCTTGCAGGACCGCGCTACCGGCCATCACTCGGCGGAAACGGAACGCCGAGCCGTCCGCGTTCTGATCGAAGCGACTCAGGGACCTGCGACGCAGACCGGCGAGGACGGACTCGCCGGGCGACCGGTCGGCGACGGCGTCCAGCCAGCGCTGCTCCACCTCCTCGGCGCGGTCGAAGAAGAGATCTTCCTTGGCAGGGAAGTAGTTGAACACGGTCTTGACCGACACGTCCGCGGCGGCGGCGACCTCCGCGACCGTCGTATGGTCGAACCCCTTGGCCGCGAACAGCTCCAGCGCCGCGTCCGCGATGCGGAGCCGTGCCTCATGCTTCTTGCGTTCGCGCAGCCCCATCGGCTCGGTGGTCATACGATCCGCCTCCTCGCCCGCAGTCTACCCTTGACTAGAAAGTTACTGTCGAGTGTAAAGTTATAGCTGGAAGCATCAATCTTTCCAAGGGGTACATCCATGCCATCACTCGAAGACACCTCCCACACCCCCGTGCTCATCGTCGGCGGCGGCCTGGTCGGTCTGTCCGCGGCGCTCTTCTTGCGCTACCACGGAGTCGACTGCGTCCTGGTCGAACGCCGTGAGCACCCCTCCGAGCTGCCCCGCTCGCGCGGCGTCCACGTACGCACCGTCGAACTGTTCCGGCAGATCGGCATCGAGGAACACGTTCAGCATGTGGCACGCAGTGCGTTGAAGGCCGGCGCGTTCGGCGGAGCCCGCATGGGCAAGACGCTGATGGACTCCACCGATCTGCCGATGGACGGCGTGCGCCGCGGTATCGGCGCTGACCCGAGCCCGTCATCATTCTGCTTCTGTCCCCAGGTGCTCCTGGAACCGGTGCTCGCCGACCTGGCCCGCGAGCGGGGTGCCGACGTGCACTTCGGCGCCGAACTGCTCGAACTGCGACAGGACGCCGATCATGTCACCGCCACGGTGAACGGCCACACCATCACCGCGGACTACCTGATCGCCGCCGACGGAGCAGGCAGTCCCATCCGGGAAACCCTGGGCATCGCCGGCTGGTCCCTGCCGTCACTGCACCACTACGTCAACGCCTACGCCCGCGTCGACCTCGCCGAAACGGTCCAGGGCCGCACCTTCAGCCAGTGCGAGATCGTCAACGACGACGTACGGGCCCTGATCCTGGCGAAGAACAACACCGACGAGTGGTCCTTCCACCTCGAATACGATCCCCGCGCCGAGACGCTGCGGGACTACCCGCCGGACCGCTGCGCCGACCTGGTCCGCGCGGCGGTGGGCCGATCCGACCTCGACGTCGAGATCCTGGCCGCCAGCACCTGGGACGACGGAGTCCACGTCGCTGACGAGTACCGGCGCGGACGGGTACTGCTCGCCGGCGACGCGGCGCACCGGCACGCGCCCTGGGGCGGCTTCGGCGCGAACACCGGGATCGCCGACGCACACAATCTCGCCTGGAAACTCGCCGCCGTGCTGGCCGGGCACGCCGACTCCCCGCTGCTGGACACGTATCAGACCGAGCGGCGCCCGCGCGCCGTCCTGGCCGCGGAACAAGCCCGGGCGCGGACCGACTTCCTCGCCCGATACGGCATCGCCACCCACCAGAACCGGGACGACGTGGCTCGCCACATCGACAGCGGCGCCATCATGACGCGCTATCGCTACGCCTCCTCCGCGGTGTGTCCCGGCGCCGACACACAGGAGCAGGGCTGGGTGAACGAACTCACCGCGCAATCGGGTACCCGGCTACCTCACATGTGGCTGAAGTCCGGCGACGCAGAGGTCTCCACCCTCGATCTGTGCGGTCCGGGCTTCGCCATCGTGACGACGGCGACGACCGATGACTGGGACCGCGCAGCGCAGTCCGCGGCGGCACGCACCGGCCTGACCGTCTCAGTACACCGGATCGGCCAGGCCGCGAACCTGGTTCCGGTCGAGGGCGACTGGGCCGAGGCCACCGAGTCGCCCGCCGACGGAGCGTTGCTGGTTCGTCCCGACGGACATGTCGCCGCCCGCACCGATGAGGGTCTGCGCCCCGACGATCTCGACCGCGTGCTGCTCACCCTCGTCGGTCGGCTGCCGTCCCCGCCGGACGCAGGCTGACCGCACGCGACAACCCGCGCTTCGTCGACCGGCCGGAAAGGAGTCCTCGGCGGCTTCTGGGAAACCGGGAGCCGCCGAGGACTTCTCCCGGTGCTACAGGTGGCGGCGGTAGCCGCGCATGGACAACGGTGCGAAGACTGCGATGACCACCGCGCACGCCAGCAGCGTCCAGCCGACCTCACCGCTGATCACGCCGCGGTTGGCCAGCGCGCAGGTGCCGGAGACCAGATGCGAGACCGGGTTGACCTTTACGAGGTCGGCCAGCCAGTTCAGCAGCGTCTGCACCGGCACGAACGCGTTCGACCGGAACGCCAACGGGAACAGGATCATCATCGAGATGCCCTGCACCGACTTGGCACTCTTGGTAATGGTGCCGAGCCACGTGAAGATCCACGCCAGCGACCACCCGGTGACGATCGCCAGCACCATCGCACCGGCCACCCCCACCACCCCGCCACCGGGACGGTAGCCGATGATCAGACCCGCCACGAACGTCAAACCGGCGGCGATCAGGTACCGCAGCAGGTCGGCGATCATCGGCCCGGCCAGCGGCGCGATCCGCGCCATCGGCAGCGACTTGAACCGGTCGAACACCCCCTTCTCCATGTCCTCCCGCAACTGCACCCCCGTCGACATGCACGTCGTCAGCACCGTCTGCGCCACGATCCCGGGAATGAGCACCGGCAGATACGCACTGACCCCGCCGGAAATCGCACCGCCGAAGATGTAGGCGAACATCGCCGTGAACAGCAGCGGCTGAATCGTCACATCAAAGAACTGCTCCGGATTACGCCGCATCTTCTTCAACGCGCGCCACGCCATGATCAGCGTCTGGCTGACGATCTCGGCCGGGGAAGCGGGTCAAGCTCACCCTCGGGCAGCTTCGAGGTGCAAGCATCTCAAGACCCTGAGAAGGTACCAGTGTTCGAAGTTAGTGTCCTTGTCATTTGATCTAGGTGGCCTGGCTAACAACCACCGGTCGGCAGTCTGCGCGATATTGAGCAGGTTGCTGAACGATGTGCCGACGCCGGCTCCCGCAGACGGAATCGCCATGTTGACCGGTTCCCGAACCAAGCCCAGACCCTCCGTTGCACCTGGACGCCCGCCGCGACGACGCGCCGCACATGCTGGTCCAGCCGCCCGGCATGCCCGGATCGTGGCAGGTAAGCGACGGCTTGCCAGTCCGCGACAGGGCCGCGCTGATGGACTGGGTGATCGATGAGCTAGCCCCTGGCCTGCAGCCCGTGGCACCTCTGAAGCGGTCGGAGAACACAGTCCTCAGAGGCGTCGTCGCCGCTTCGGGAGACACGATCGCCTCCCTGGATCTGCGCGACACAGTTGGGCCTTGCTGAAAGGCGGCGCTGACCGTGCTGTTCGGCATCGCCGTCACCACCGGCCGGGAGCTGCGGCCGTCCCACCGTAGAAGCTAGTCACCTACCACCTGCATGCTGCGCAGCCGCCGGGGTCGCGCCGCGCACCGGCATGGCGGCGAACCTGCCGAGCACGCCAGACCGTCATCCGGCCCGGCGCCGATAGTCTGAGGGCACTGCTGCGCACTAGCGGCTACTCCGCCTCGCTCGACTTCCCGATTGACACGTATGCCCGAATCTGCGGAACCCAACGGCAGCCGCATCTCAGCCCGATAGACAAGCACGTCAAGCAGAGTGCTCCCCGCAGGCGCGGGGCTGATCCCAGCGGACTCCGGCTCACCGGCGCCGGACCGGCGTGCTCCCCGCAGGCGCGGGGCTGATCCCGTCACAGCGACACCGCCATCTCCGCGTCGATCGTGCTCCCCGCAGGCGCGGGGCTGATCCCCGGCGCACTCCCTTCAGGTAGTCCCTTGATGTGTGCTCCCCGCAGGCGCGGGGCTGATCCCAACACACGTTGTCGCCTAGGAAGGGACCTGAGGTGCTCCCCGCAGGCGCGGGGCTGATCCCCGGGGCGCCGGACTCCCACCTGACCCCGGAGCGTGCTCCCCGCAGGCGCGGGGCTGATCCCCAAGATCACCTCAAGGCCTGAAAACATTCCGAGTGCTCCCCGCAGGCGCGGGGCTGATCCCTCTACTCGCGGATGTCGATCTACAACGAAACGGTGCTCCCCGCAGGCGCGGGGCTGATCCCGATCTTACCGTGTCAGTGTCCTGAGTTGCTATGTGCTCCCCGCAGGCGCGGGGCTGATCCCGGCCTGCTCGAGGGCGACCTGCAGCAGGTTCGGTGCTCCCCGCAGGCGCGGGGCTGATCCCGCCTCCCAGTTGTAGTTGCTGGTGACGCCGTTGTGCTCCCCGCAGGCGCGGGGCTGATCCCCCTGCAATACCGCGCCGTCCGCACCCTCGGCCGTGCTCCCCGCAGGCGCGGGGCTGATCCCGACATCTTCCGGACGGAGAACCGGTGTCTCCGGTGCTCCCCGCAGGCGCGGGGCTGATCCCGTCAGGAACTGGGGTTGTGCCGACGATCCGATGTGCTCCCCGCAGGCGCGGGGCTGATCCCGCTGTTGGAGATCTGGACCGACGCGGCCCCGGTGCTCCCCGCAGGCGCGGGGCTGATCCCAGGTCGGCCGTGCTGTCGAAGTCGTCGATGCGTGCTCCCCGCAGGCGCGGGGCTGATCCCGCCGAGCGTGCGCTGGAGGCCTACGACAGGCTGGTGCTCCCCGCAGGCGCGGGGCTGATCCCGCGGGCCCGTGGACACGGATCATCGCCTTCAGGTGCTCCCCGCAGGCGCGGGGCTGATCCCTGGGCCCAGCGCGCGGCCGACAACCACAGCTTGTGCTCCCCGCAGGCGCGGGGCTGATCCCGAGGTGCGCCGCTACGCCGAGGCGAATGGGCTGTGCTCCCCGCAGGCGCGGGGCTGATCCCTGGCACGGCGGCCTGGCCAGGATCGCGTCGTAGTGCTCCCCGCAGGCGCGGGGCTGATCCCCACGAAACGAAAGGGGCCCGACGTGGCCGACAGTGCTCCCCGCAGGCGCGGGGCTGATCCCCAGCGGGGATTTCCGTACCGACCTGCACCGGAGTGCTCCCCGCAGGCGCGGGGCTGATCCCAGCGGTCCGCCTTCGCTGTCCAGGCATTCGGGGTGCTCCCCGCAGGCGCGGGGCTGATCCCGAGACGCGCCTGGTGGGCCAGGGCGCCGGCAAGTGCTCCCCGCAGGCGCGGGGCTGATCCCAGCGCTTCGTCCAGGTCCCGTTTGATCAGGAAGTGCTCCCCGCAGGCGCGGGGCTGATCCCAGTGCCGAAAGGGTTGCGCAGGTGTATGGCTAGTGCTCCCCGCAGGCGCGGGGCTGATCCCCCCCGACGTCGCCCGGACGTCGGGGGGTTCTGTGCTCCCCGCAGGCGCGGGGCTGATCCCGGATCCAGTTCGCGCTGCTCCAGACGGCAAAAAGGTGCTCCCCGCAGGCGCGGGGCTGATCCACGTTCGGACTTCGACCGCATGGACTGGTCACAGGTGCTCCCCGCAGGCGCGGGGCTGATCCCAAGGCCGTCCGCGACCACGAGTTCATTGAGCGGTGCTCCCCGCAGGCGCGGGGCTGATCCCGAAATCGTTCAGCATGGTGACGCCGTTGACGGGTGCTCCCCGCAGGCGCGGGGCTGATCCCGGCTACCGCCTCAACGACTGAACCGACGCCGGGTGCTCCCCGCAGGCGCGGGGCTGATCCCGCCTCCGACTTCAACGCGCAACTCAACGCCATGTGCTCCCCGCAGGCGCGGGGCTGATCCCGAGCGGTGGGCGGTGGCCTTGGAGATGCCGAGGTGCTCCCCGCAGGCGCGGGGCTGATCCCGGCGGTCTGAGCTACGACGACTGCATGCATCTGTGCTCCCCGCAGGCGCGGGGCTGATCCCCGGCAGCGTCCCCGGCTCCCGCTGAGCGCGGGGTGCTCCCCGCAGGCGCGGGGCTGATCCCGAGAGGAGGGGACGGCTGTAACGTACGACCTGGTGCTCCCCGCAGGCGCGGGGCTGATCCTGCGGTCCCCAGCGCGCCGATCAGTGGCTCCAGGTGCTCCCCGCAGGCGCGGGGCTGATCCCTAATCAGCTCGCAACGCGGCCCGTTCACGAACGGTGCTCCCCGCAGGCGCGGGGCTGATCCCTGTCCCGACGAGGACGACGACCAGCCCGCCGAGTGCTCCCCGCAGGCGCGGGGCTGATCCCTTGCGCCTGCAGGCCGAGCAGTCCGACGTCTAGTGCTCCCCGCAGGCGCGGGGCTGATCCCAGGTACCACCCGACCTCGGGGGAGATCTTGAGGTGCTCCCCGCAGGCGCGGGGCTGATCCCCGGCAGCCGCCGGTCGTACGTACCCACGGCCTGTGCTCCCCGCAGGCGCGGGGCTGATCCGGGATCGCATGTCTCGACGCGGAAGCTTCGGGTGCTCCCCGCAGGCGCGGGGCTGATCCCGAGCGCGTTCATCGGCACCATTAGCACCCTGGGTGCTCCCCGCAGGCGCGGGGCTGATCCCAGGCCGTAGTAGTAGTTGACGCCGTCTGCCGCGTGCTCCCCGCAGGCGCGGGGCTGATCCCTCTGCCCCGTCAGGGGCGGTAACCGCCGTAGAGTGCTCCCCGCAGGCGCGGGGCTGATCCCAAGACCCTGCTGAACACGCCGAAACTCGCTGAGTGCTCCCCGCAGGCGCGGGGCTGATCCCGCCCGCTTGAGGAGTCGTTCACGGTCCGGGTGGTGCTCCCCGCAGGCGCGGGGCTGATCCCCCGGCCCCACTGCGGCCGAGCGGGTAGTCACGGTGCTCCCCGCAGGCGCGGGGCTGATCCCGCGATGAACACCTTCGGCTTGAAAGGGCAGGAGTGCTCCCCGCAGGCGCGGGGCTGATCCCTTCGGTTGCGGAGCCGTGCGGGCTCCACCTCGGTGCTCCCCGCAGGCGCGGGGCTGATCCCTGTTCAGCCGCATCAACCAGGTGCAGCGTGACGTGCTCCCCGCAGGCGCGGGGCTGATCCCGTCGGATATCTCTGCCACTGTGTTCGCATGACGTGCTCCCCGCAGGCGCGGGGCTGATCCCTGCGGCCGCGGTCGGCCGTGGATGTGGGATGCGTGCTCCCCGCAGGCGCGGGGCTGATCCCGGCGGGATCCAGCCCTCCTTGAACGCGCTGTTGTGCTCCCCGCAGGCGCGGGGCTGATCCCCCAAGATCCCAGCCACCCGGCCGGGACCTTCGGTGCTCCCCGCAGGCGCGGGGCTGATCCCCGCACGACCTGTTCGTACTGGCATGCGTGGACGTGCTCCCCGCAGGCGCGGGGCTGATCCCCGCACCATGTGCACTCCAGGTCCATGAAGTCGGTGCTCCTCGCAGGCGCGGGGCTGATCCCGTCATGTCGATGACAGGCCAGCTCACGCTCAGGCTCTCCCCGCAGGCGCGGGGCTGATCCCACTGGTCCGTCCTCAAGGTCAGTACTCGGATGGTGCTCCCCGCAGGCGCGGGGCTAATCCCTCCGCGGACTCCTCCTGGCCCTCGCGCTCGTTGTGCTCCCCGCAGGCGCGGGGCTGATCCCGCCAGTCCGACCCATATCATGGAAGTTTACGAGTGCTCCCCGCAGGCGCGGGGCTGATCCCACGTCGAGGCCGGCGGCCTCGCGGGCGCGGGCGTGCTCCCCGCAGGCGCGGGGCTGATCCCTGCATGCCGACCAGGGTTCCGTCGGCTGTGTGGTGCTCCCCGCAGGCGCGGGGCTGATCCCCAGCGGAATTCCTCGTGTTCGTCGCCGCCATCGGTGCTCCCCGCAGGCGCGGGGCTGATCCCCTGCTGTGGGCGCACGTGATGACGGCCTCGGAGTGCTCCCCGCAGGCGCGGGGCTGATCCCGGCGCGGGCTGTCATGTCAACTCCTTCAGTAGGTGCTCCCTGCGGGCGCGGGGCTGATCCCGGCAGCCTCCTATTGATCATCGCGGGCATCGTGTGCTCCCCGCAGGCGCGGGGCTGATCCCCGGTATCCCGAGTTCCACGCGACATTCTGGTCGTGCTCCCCGCAGGCGCGCGGCTGATCCCGTGGGCAGTGTGCTGTCCCTGGCCTGGGGTTCGTGCTCCCCGCAGGCGCGGGGCTAATCCCGACTCCAGGTGTTCGGCGACGTGATCGGGAGCGCGCTCCCCGCACGCGCAGGGCTGATCCCCACTGGTTCCCGAACTCCTGCGCCGCCTTCTTGTGCTCCCCGCAGGCGCGGGGCTGATCCCCCGTTCGTTCGGATGACCTGGACGGTCGGCACGTGCTCCCCGTAAGGCGTCTCAATGATGATCGGCGATCCACGACTGTTCGAGGCCGAACCCGGCGACATTTCTCCTGTTGTCGATCAGATCGCCGGGCTTATGCCGACAGCCCGGTGTGTCGCCGGTGTGATGCAGAACGTCGTCGACCGGGTATGGCTGCGTGCGGTGGAGGACGGTCGTCTGATCCGGGAGTTCGGCGCTGTCAGCGAGTCCGGCGAGGTCTGGATCGACCGCGGCGAGCGCAGCCAGGTGGAGCTTCCGTTCTGGAGCCGGGATCGGTGGCCCAAGCTGAGCGATGAGGAGTGGGAGACGGTGTCGGTGTTTCCCTTCTCGACCGAGAGCTTCGGCGACGCGGTGATCGGCGACCTGGCTTTCGGCGCTCCGCTCACGCGGTTGCCGCGGCACGTGTACGAACTGCCGGTGACCGTCTTTGACTTGGACGCTGCAGCAGTCCAACGCACCGAGCATGAAGACGAGATCGCGGCGATCGTTCGGCGTATCAAGATCAAGCCACTGGATCTTAACGCTCTTACGAACCGTCACGATGGCGCTCATCACCAAGGCAGCGATCATGAGTGACAACATCTTGTCGATCATTCCGGCGGACCCCGACTGGCAGCCCATGGCCGAGGCTGCGGACGCCGCCATGGCGGTCCTCCGCCGGCTGGTACCTCAATTCGACGGCTTCGTCACCACGGAGTACCGGATCACTTGGCACGAGAAGGTCACTGTCATCGACTGCGGCGCGAACCTGGAGCGAATCGAATGCCCCGCCTGCCAGAACGCGATCGGCGTCGAGTGGTGGTCTGACCTGCTGGAGGATTGCGTCGAGACCGGGTTCGCGAACCTCGCCGTGACGGTCCCGTGTTGCGCCGCCGATGTGTCCCTCAACGATCTGCACTACGACTGGCCGTGCGGGTTCGCGCGCTTCGAACTCGAGGCATGGAACCCGAACCGGGATTGGCTGCCGGCCGACGAACTCGCTCAACTCGCCGCCGCGCTCGGCTGCGACGTCCGGCAGGTCCTGGCGCACATCTGACGGTATGCGCCCGGCCTTTCCGACCGAGGCAAGAACCCGCTGCACGTACCACTCGCAAGGCGTACAACATGCTGGCCGTGCGCCTGTGCCAGGCTCGTCGGATCCACGAAGTGGCAGTCGCACGGCGGCCTCACTCGCCCGCCCCACGGTCACGCGCTGTCTTCAGCACCCCCAATGCATACTGCAGCCGGTTCTCCGCGGTCGGGTCCGCGTCGAACACATCGACGTCGCCGGTGGCAGACTCGATCTCGTCGGCGAGCTCGGCCAAGACGGAGGGGAGCCCGAGGATGGCATCAACATCCTTCAGGCTGAACTGCGCAATCGATCTGCGCGGTGGGCCGTTGCCGGTAGCCCAGCTGACTGTGACAAACCTTGCGATCACAGCGGCAAGAGGCCAGGTGCCGGATTCGATGCGGTCGCGCATCCAGGTACGCAACCCTTCCAGATCGGTTCGACCCCAAGGCCAGATGAGGTTGAAAAGCTCGTCCGGCATTCCGTCCAAGGCGTCGGCGGCCTCGAGCCGCGTGTGGATGATCTGCCCGACTATCACCCGTGCGGGTTCGGACGTGGGAAGGCGTTCGGCTGCGACCGCGAGGAACTCCATACGCGTGCTGCTGGTTCCCAGCCCACTGAGCAGGTCGCGGTCGGCTGCTGCTCCCAGGGCGGCGAGCAGCTTTCCACCGAGGGACGCGAGACCGAACCGCCCGCCATCGTTAAGGAACCCGATCGGCTCAGGCACGTGCTCGTACACGTCGACAAGGAGCGAAAGTAGCGCTCCGGGATTCACTTCGGGTGATCCGAGCATCGCGTCGACCTTGCGAACGACCCGGTCGGTGTCGCTACGCAGGCTGGCGGTCAACTGAGCCAGCTCGTCGCCCGGCTGCCCCACGCTCAGTTGGCGCAGTCCCTCGGCGACAGTGCTGTTGGCGATGTCCTCCTGGGGGACGCCGAAGCTGAAATACCGGTCGAAGAAGTCGGCGTGGCCGACACCGAGGCGGCGCCAGATGTCTTCCAGGTCACCGCGCTTGACGGACGATCCGCTGACCGCAGCATCCAGTGGAGGGAACATCAGTGACAGCAGTTTGAGCAGCCCTGCGATGTCCGCCTCCGCGACGCCCGCGCCTCGAAGCCGGTCCGTCCATGCCTTGGCGCGTTCCTGCGGTGTCTTTTGATTCTCGAGGTAGCCAGGCACGGTGAACCCGCCTTCGACAAGGAGGTCCTTGTGCCGGTGGAGCATGGCGTACGCCGCGGGTTCAACGGTGCGCACGAACGTCATCAGCATGAAGTCAACGAAGTCGACGTCTTCGCCGACTGCCCCGTACGCGGCGTTCACCTGAGCGAAGAAGCGTCGGATGGCACGCGGGGTCGACAAACGGTCCTTCATATGCGAGTGGTAAGCGGTGCCGATCCGGTCGGTTTGCGGCCGGTCCAGTCTGACGCCGTTCTCTCGCACGACCGCGTCGATCGCCGCGTCGGTCAAGGAGGTGATCTGAGGGTTGCGCAGTGCGGGGAGGTCAAGGCGGATCTGGACCATCTTCTCCAGGTAGTCCTGAGCTCGCCGGATGTCTCCTCCGACCAGCTCCGTGCGCTTCAGGACGTCCAGGAGAGTCTGCTCGTCGTAGCACAAGAGGTAGTAGACGTTCGGCAGACGCCCGACTTGTCGGACCAACTTGAATACCATCAGCAGCTCGCTGGGCGTGAGCCGGTCCAGGTCATCAAGAACCATCAAGATTGGCCGCCCCACGCCCCCCAGACTTTCGATCGCCCGCTTCCTGATCGCGGCCGCTCCGTTGTCGCCTGCGATCAACGCGGTCACTGCGTCGACCGGTCCGCTCGCGTCCATCCTGACGAAGGCACCCACTTTGCCCAGGCGGCTGGCGGAAGCACCGATCTCGCCGATGCGCATCCGCGTCTCGCTCCAGCGGTCGCCCTTGGGCAGCGCCGCGCGGAGTTCCGCGAAGAACCCGAGGATCAGCGACTCCTGGTCGGCATAGGCCCACGGGTTGCACTCACCGATGAGCCATGTCTCTTCGCCACCGCCCGAGCGAAGATGGGCAGTAGCCATTTCCAGGACGCTGGACTTACCCGAACCCCACGGCCCGATCAACGCGAGCACGCTCGAGTCGTCGCCGTCGGCAACGCGGTCCAGGAGCTTCACCAGGTGCTCGGCGTACCTGGCACGGTCGAGCAGGTCGGGGGCCGTTGGCGAACCGTCGACCGTGCTGTCGCGATAGAGCTCATTGGCGTCCATGGAACCCATCCTGGACGAAGGTGGATATCCGCCGGGGCGCTTCGCGAGCATCCAACACCGAAGAGCCGTGACACAGCCTTGCCGTCCGATCAGGCCGAGCCCGTGCCTTCATCACAGCGCGGGCCGCGTCTGCGATCGGTTGTGTGGGTGGTACCTGCGAGAATGTCGAGATGGCGAAAAGGCAGTCATCGAACTCGGTCGAACACCCGTGGCCGACCGACGCGACCGCGAAGCAGCTGTACGGCACCGCGTTCCGCTGCGCCGAGCCGGACTGCCGCGAGCCGCTGTACCGGAAAAACTCCGCCACCGGCCAGACGCTGCTGAATAGCCGGATCGCGCACATCTGCGCCCGGAGCGAGAACGGCCCTCGCTGGGACGCGGCGATGACGGAGGACGACAACCGAAGCGCGGACAACCTTCTGCTGCTATGTCAGAAACACGCCTCGGAGATCGACGATACCCCGGACGATTTCCCAGTTCCGCTCCTGCGCGGCTGGAAGCGCGCCCAGCTCGCCGAGCACGAGCGCTGCCGGCAGGGCTGGGAGATCAGCGACGAGCAGGCCGCGGAGGTCACGCGCCTGTCCTTCACCCTCGAGCAGCTCGTGGACGCGATCACGGACCTGATGCCGTTCTCGCCGCGTCAGCGCTCGCGTACCGAAGCGCTCGATCTCGCCGACGCACGGCTCCATGCGGGCCGCCGGGAACGGCTGAGCATGGTGGCTTCCGACCGGGTCGAGGACGTACTGCGGTGGACGGCCGCCCTGCCGGACCCGGCCGTCGAGGTACCGCTCGGACAGCTGCGGGTCTTGGTGGCGCCGATGGGAGCGGGAAAGACCGAGCAGGCCGCGCGCTGGTTCGAGGCGGCGCTGCAGGACGCGCGCGACGACGACGCGGTCGCTGTTCCGGTCTGGCTTGAGGCGCGCGAGGCCGTGAACGGATTGGAGGACGCCGTCCGCAGTCGGCTTGGCCAGGACCCGAAGGCCGTCTGCTGCGTGGTGGTAAACGATCTGGAGCGGATCGACCCGGTCGATGCCGATCGGCTCCTGAGCGAGGCCCGCCAGATGGTCGGTGTATGGCCGATGGTGGCGATTCTTGCCACGGCGCAGCCGGGCGTCACCGCCGACCACACTGTGTGCATGGAGGTCGAGGCATGGGCCATCGAGCGCGGCGCGGAACTGATGAGGGTCGCCTCCGGGACTGACATGCCGTGGCGGTTGTGGAGCCCTGAGACGACCGAGCTCGTACGGCGTCCGCTTACGGCGCTCGCGCTGGCCGGCAGGCTCGTTGCCGGTGGGGACACGGGTGTCTCACGTCTTCAACTACTGCGGGACCTGCCACGCACGATCGTGCAGAGTCGGCGCCCGCGCGATGCTTCACCGCAGGTGTGGCAGGCGCTCGAGCGGTTGGCGATCCGGATCCTGCAGGAGCACGGTCCAGTACCCGCGGAGGCCATCGGCAACGAGTCTGAGGTCTGGCAGCTGACGGACACCAGACTGGTCGTCGAGCACGACGGCGTGCTGAGCTTCGCGCTCCCGGCGTTCGAGCAGTACTTCGGCGCGCACGCGATCACCTCCGGCACATTCGACATCGAGTCGGCGGCCAGCCGGGCATCATTCCCATTCTGGCGGTACGCGATCGCCTTCGCGATCGCGACCCGCCCCGACAGCGCACAGCGCGAGCAGCTGCTTTGCCGCGTGGCCCGGACCAACCCCGCCGCGCTCTCCTGGGTCCTGAACGAGATCAAGCCCAACCAGTCGCACCACCCCGTCACCACGAGGACTCAGGACACTTTGCCCGCTTCGGCCCCGACCGCCGCGAACCCAGACAGCGACAACGCCGAAGCCGACCCGGCGATCGCGTCCGCCTCATGGCTGCGCGAGGCGTTCGAGGCGCTGCTGGAAGGCTACGGGCCGTTCGCGGCCTCCCTCGCACCGCACCACGAAGGCCGTCTGTTGCAGTGGGGCGCGCACCTGAATGCCGGATACCTGACCGTGTCCGAACACTGGGAGAACACAACCCCGGCCGTCGTGTCGCTGCCGGACTTCTCCCATCTGCGCGAGCTACGCCCCGGCGGCTGGCGTTCGTCTCGGATGTTCCCCGAGCCGGCCGGCGACTACAGCAGATGGCAGTGGGCACGCGACCGAATCCTGGCGACCCTGACTGATGCCATCCAGCGCCGAACCCTCGCCACCTCCGTCGGCACGCACCTCACGCACGAGCGGCTGTGGGTCCTCGCCGACTTCGCCATGAGCACTGCCGGAACCCGGCTGCAACGAGACGCCATCGCTCTCGGCGACCTCCGGCAGGCCGTCGCCGCGATGATGGAGACGGTCAACACCTCGGTGTCCGCCACTTGGCAGCACATCGGCCATACCGTCAGCTCGGCTGACATCATCTGGCTGAACGAGCAGCTGGCACATCAGGAAGGCGAGGCACTCCTGCGCCCCTGGCCGCCGTCCGACTTGGTCGGGACGCCGCGGATGCGCTGGCAGGGATACTCACCGGACACCGCCGTCTCGATGACCGCTGAGATCCTCGCCGAAGCGGTGGCGGGCTACCGCGACCTAGTGGAGACCAACCTCCCCGCGTTCGGGCCGGCCCTCGGGCTCTACAGCCTCCTGCCGGCGCGCGTCGAAGGCACGATCACGTACTCCGAGGCCCCCGGCGAATACCCTCCGCGCCTGAACTTCGCCTGGATTCCAGACCCGGCCCTCGATCCCCGCGCACCGACACCCGTCGAGCTCAGGACCGAGAACGAGCCCGGACGCAGGCCGTACTGGCACACGCCCAAGGGCCCGCGTCCGGCATCACGAACCGCCTACCACATCCCCATGCTCGAAGACGGGATCACCCCGCTCGGCAACACGCGGCCCTCGACGAACCTCGCCTACGAATGGCTGGCCCGAGACCTCCACGCGCTCGGGTGGCTGAAGGATCCGACCACCTTCCACGAGTGACCGGCCCTCGCTGATAGAAGCGAATAGTACATCGAGAATGCATAAGACAACTCTGTGGAGTACGCTGTCCACAGCGATAAGCGGTTTCCTTTTCGACCCCCGTCAGTTGCCCGCAGCACCCGAAAAGATCTCGCGCCAATAATCCGGTAACGCTTGACGCCGAGGCGCGGAAGCGAGATGCTCTAAGTGTCCGAACCGTGACCAACTAACCTAGGCCCACGAAGCTCCTACCAGGAGCGTTACGGTGTGGAATATGCCAGATGCAGATCGCCATGGAATACCCAGGGATTTCGTGGGGTTATGGAATCTCGGACACGTAAGTTGTACATATTCGGCCGGTTTTGGCCGTTTTTCCACGCCACCCGTTCTTGGTCTCGGCCGAGGGCGGGTGTTCTGTTGTGGCTGTGTTCTGCCTGGTCGGCGGGGTGCTATTGGGCCCCGGTCAACCTGTGGCGTTGTCGTGAGTGTCAGATCGCGATGCTCTCCTTTTCCGGGGTGTTGGCGGTCAGGGTTTTGGCATCCGAGTTGTAGGTCAGCGTGATCGCGTTGTGGCGGAGGAACGTGATGGTTTCGCTGGCCGTCGGCGTTGCGGGTTCGTGTATGGGCCTCCTGGGCGGGTCGTCGGTGTGTTCGCTCATCCGGAGTCGGATGAGCATGGCTGCGAGGTGTTCCAGTACTCGGTCTTCGCGGACATAGGTAAGACGCCGCGGGTTCTGCGGGCTGGTGGCGCTGTTTTGTCCGTGGCGGCAGCGGTAGCCGGGGTGGTCGTTGGCGTAGCACGATTCCATGCGCCGGCCACAGGCACTGCAGATGAGGAGGCCGGCCAGCAGGTATTCATGCTTGGCTGCATCCGGACGTGCGCGCATGCCCTGCACGGCGATGAAGTCGGCGGTGCTGACCAGTGGTGTGTGGGCGATGTCGGTGGAGATGATCCACTGGTCGGGGCGGTTGTGCCGGACCTGGTCCCGGTGGCCGAGCGTGGTGTTGGCCGGGTCGATGAGTTCGTGATCGGTGCGTGTGCGCTGCCAGACCTCATGTCCGGTATAGCGAGGGTTGGTCAGGATGGCAGCGACGGATGTGACGGTCCATGCCAGTCCGGCGCGATGCCGGTTGCGTTCCCGATCGGCCGCGGACGGCGTCGGGATGTGCGCGTCGTTCAAGGCACGCGCGATACGGGCATAGCTCATCCCGGCCAGCCGCTGGGCGAACATCCATTCCACGATCGGCGCCGTGGTCGGGTCCGGCGCCAGCCCCAGCTGCATCCTGCCCCAGCGCGCGTGCGTGGGGTTCGGGTGCGGCTTGATCGGCACCAGCCGATAGCCAAAGGGCGCACGGCCGCCGAGGAACCGGCCCTGCTTCTCAGTCAGTATCGTCATCGACGTCACGGTGCGGATTCTCGCGCGCACGATCTCCCGCTTGGACAAGATCCCAAGCAGTGCCATCAACTCCTCCAGCGAGCCGATCTCTGGATCCACCGGGCCGCCGACATCGGGCACCCAGACCCGCACGCCGTGTCTGGCGAAGATCGGCGCCATCTGCTCGTACTGGGGGCCGTAGAACGCCCGCTCGGCCTCGCCGACCACGATCGCGTCGAACTCGCGATCCGGGTCGGCCAGCGCGGCGATCAGCGCTGCGGCGGCCGGCCGTGCAGCCCAAGGCAGCACCCGACTGCGCCCGACGTCGAAGAACTCGACAGTGATTCGTCCCGCGCCGGCGATCAGCGCCTCGGCCCGGGTACGCTGCCACGCCCTGGAGGAGACCGGATCCTGATGATCCTCGGTCGATACCCTGCCGTAGAACGCGAATCGCAGCTGGCCGACGGCAGGCGGCGTTTCCGGGGTCGTCCTGTCAGAGTTTCGCTGCGCCCAAGACCGAAGCAGGCCATCAGCTGGTTGTTCGACCGGTGGGACCAACCGCAACTTAGGCGTGCTCATACTTCACCTTGCCGGTGTTCATTTCAGTCGGCGGCAATGCTCGGCTGCGCAGTTATAGCTTCCATGTGTGATGTCTCACATGCGTTGGATGGAGACCAGTAGGCGGTTCAAAGCGCAGGTCAGCGCCACCATGGCCCATGGCGGGTTAGCCTCTATTAGCAACGGCTGGCTGAGCGATCGACAGGCTCTGCCCTGTTGCGAAGTAACGTTCAGGGACTCGAACGCTCCGGGGCGCGCCGGTCCATTCTGCTTGAATACGTCCCGTCCCCGAGCCTAGTGCTGGTCAGTTCCGTGAGCGCCTATTAGCGGGTCGTTCCCGCTTATCCCCAGATCGGCGCGCGCGGCCTGGTAAAACTGCTCGCGCGCAATCGTGAACTCCTCCAGCGCCCGATCCCACGCCTCGGGGTCGGTGATCGTCCCGCGCGCTACCCACTCCATGGTCCATGCGACTCGATGCCAGGTACGCGCCGCCGCGATCGCCTCGGGACTGCCCAGCAAGAGCAGAGACTCCCACTTGGCGGCGCGCTCCCTGGACAGGACCAACAGCTCGGCCATGCCCTCGGCAGGGTCGAGAGGTTCGGTTCGCGTCGTGAAACCTCTAGAGAATTCTCTGCTTGGGTGTTTCGCTGGCGGAACGCCAGGCTGACACACTGCTGTTCGCGCGGTATGTCGTGGTCACGAGGTATGCGCAAGGTGGTGGGCTCGATGCGGCGGCCAGGGCGCGGCGCGAGCAGGTGCGGATGGCAGCGGCCGAGTTCATCGCCGCTGGTGAGAGTGATGAGCAGGTAGCACGGCGGTTCCGGGTGACGAAGATGTCGGCCAACCGGTGGCGTCACGCGTTGCAGACCGGCGGTGCCGACGCGCTGGTCTCCAAAGGAGCTGCCGGGCACCGGCCGTTGCTGACCGCCGGCCAGCAGCGGGAGCTGATGGCGCTGATCGAGGCGGGTCCGGCTGCACACGGCTACCTCGACCAGCGGTGGACCCTTTCCAGGATTGCCGAGCTGATCCGGACCCGGTTCGGTGTCCGGTTCCGCTCTTCTGGGGCGTTGCACGAGATGCTCACCCGGATCGGGGCCAGCTGGCAGGTTCCGGCCCGCCGCGCGGTCGAACGCGACGAGCACGCGATCGCCGCCTGGCGCAAGGAGACGTGGCCGAACATAAAAGCACGGCCGTAGCCCTTGGCGCGTTCATCTGCTTCGAAGACGAGGCAGGCCAAGGGCTCAAGCCACCGCGCGGACGCACATGGGGCCGCCGCGGCGTCACCCCGGTGGTGAAAATCTCGAACGCCGGGACCAAGCGGGTCAACCTCGTCGCCTTACTCGCCTTCCGTCCCGCGGCCCGACCACGGGTCCGACTGATCCATCGCAGCCTGGTCTATCACGGCTGGAAGAACGAGAAGAAGGGCTTCGACGAGCAGGACTTCATCCGCCTGATGGATGCCGCCCACCAGCGGCTTCACGCCCCGATCGTGCTGGTCTGGGACAACCTGAACCGGCACAAGTCGGCGACCATACGTGCACTGATCGCGTCCCGGTCTGCCCCCGAGCTCAACCCGGTCGAGGGCGTGTGGGCAGTGATGAAGTCCGGGCTGGTCAACCTCGTCAAACGCGACATCGACCAGATCCAGCAGCTCGTCAAGCAGCGGCTACGGCACATGCAGTACCGGCCCGACCTCCTGACCGGCCTCCTCGCGAAGACCGGCCTTGATCCACAACCCCCGTAACCCCCACACCGAAAACTCTCTAGCCGCCGCCATTCGCTTGCTTACTTCGGACACGGACTTCACCGCGTAGCCGTACTCGACATACGCATCCTTGCGATGCAGGTCCCAGCGGCTTTGCTGCTGTCGGTGCCACCGCTGTCTATCGCCTGCGCTCGAGGTCCAGTAGGAGCCAGCAGCGCCAAGCGCGACGCCAGCCAGAGGGAGTACAGCTTCGAGCCCAGTCACTGCGTCCCCCTAATAAGACGGCGCGCTGCTTCGGATTGACTGTGGACTGCACGGGTTGCGCTGCCAAGTCTGGCAGTATCCTGACAATCATCACTCACAAGCGCTCCGCACGAGAGGCGGTACGCGGACGTATGTGGGTGTGTTCGAGTGACATCATCGACGGCCGATTCGGCAGGTGTCTGCGATCGATCGAGCGTCCAATGGACGCAGCAGCGCTCACGACATCCCCGTTGGCCTCGAACCCACCCCGGTGCATCGACTTCCCTACGCTGCTGTTGACCTTTTGGTATGGTGCGGTCACGGTGTGAAGTTGGCGATGTGGGGGGCCGCACGTTGACGCGAGTCTTGTTTGTGCACGGAACCGGAGTAAGGGACAAACACCCGGCGCTTTTCGACCGGGTCTGCCGCGGCTTCGCGAAGCTGGATCGGCCCGATCTCGTCGTCGAGTCCTGCTTCTGGGGCGAAAAGCACGGTGCGAAGCTCGCCCTTGGCGGCGCATCCATCCCCGCCTATCTGAGCGCCGCACCCGACTACTCCGCCATAGACGACCCCGATGAAGAACTGGTCGGCTTCTGGGAGATCCTCCAGGAGGATCCCTTCGCCCAGCTCCAGCTTATGGCCGAGTTCGAGCAGCCGGGTCCTGACGACGAGGTGCTGCCGCCCAGCTTCCACACACCCGGGGCAGACGTTCTGTCCCGTCTCACCGCGCTGAGTCCCGCCGGGGAACTCGCCGATCTGCTTGCCGAGACGGGCCTGGCCCCGTACCTGGAGCCAGCCATGCGGCGGCTCCGCGCCGCGCCTGAGCTCGGCAAGGCCGCCGTGGCGCGCGCTGAAGCGCCGGGAGACTTGGCCGAGGCGGTGGCCTGCGCGTTGCTGGCGTTGTTACTTACCGTCGCTGATGAATCCGCGCCGACGGGCGCTCAGCTGGACCGACTGGCGGACTTGCTGGTCGCCGCGCTGGGCGCCGGGGAGCGATCCGGGCGGGTGTCGAAGACGGCACAGTTCCTCGGCAGGCGTGCCTTGAACGTGACGACGCAGCCGTTGCTGCGCGTCTTCCGGAACGGGCTGACCGAGGCAGCGGTCCCGATGCTCGGCGACATCCTGAACTACCAGGCCCACGGTGACGGTTTGCGCGACTTCCTCAGAGCACGGATATTCGCCAGCGACGAGCATACGATCGTCCTGGGCCACAGCCTCGGCGGAGTGGCCCTGGTCGACCTGCTTGCCGCCGCCACGCCAGGGGAATTCGGCCAGGTCCGGCTGCTGGTGACGGTGGGGTCGCAGGCTCCGTTCTTGTATGAGTTGGGCGCGTTGCACAGTCTGCCGCTCGACAGCGCCGACACGGCGGATGCGTTGGCTCGTATGCCCAAGTGGCTCAACGTCTACGATCGCCGCGACCTGTTGTCCTATCTGGCTGCGCCGGTGTTCGGCCCGGAGGGCGTCGAGGACTTCGAGGTCGACTGCCGGCAGCCGTTCCCCGCGGCTCACAGCGCGTATTGGAACCTGGACCGCGTCTATGAACGGATTTGCCAGGAGATCGCATGGACTTAGCGATTCCGACGGCGCCCGAGGACGTACACGCCATCGTCGTCGGTATCGAGCACTATCCGGGCCTCGGCCGTCGTTGGCGACTGCCCGGCGCGGTCGAGGACGCGCACCGGATGGCAGCGTGGCTGATCGGCCAGGGTGTCCCGTTCGACAACATCTCACTCTTGACGAGCCCTGATCCCGAGCGCGTCGCGGCCGCGATGCCGGCCGGGGAGCAGGGGGCGGAGGACGTCGCCGTCCCGCCGGTCCCGGCACGACCTGCGGACCGCGCCACTGTCGCCGCGGTGATCCGAAACGAACTCCCGCGCCGCGTCGGCCGTCTGCTGGTGTTCTTCTGGGCGGGCCACGGGATCGTCGACGACCGCGACCGGCTCTGTCTGCCTTTCTCGGACACCACCTCCAACGATCCGAGCTGCCTGATACTGGAAGACACCCTCGCCTGGCTGCGCTCCGAGGTGTTCCCGGCAGGCCGGTTCGAGCGCCAGGTGATCATCGTCGATGCCTGCCGTCTGTCGGCCACCGACCGTCGGCTCCGGCTCGCGGACATGGAGTACCCGCCCCACCCGGCGCGGCGTGCCTGCTACCAGTCCGTCCTGTACGCCTGCCGCGTCGGCGAGGCCGCCCAGAACCAGGCCGACCGGCTCAGCGGCCAGCTCTCCGAGGTCCTGATGGCCCAACTCGCCGATGCGAGTCTCGACTCCCTGAACGCGGCAGTGCACACAACGGTCACCGCTGTCCAGAACCGTTTCGCGGAGCTGCGTGCGGCTGGCGAAGCTTGGCAAACCCCGGTCCGCATGCACTATGCGGGCTGGCAGGACTCGAATATCTGGCACGAGACCGCCGCAGGCGCCACGGCGCGGCGCGATGGTCTCGACGAGAAGGCTTGGCGGGACTTGGAACGTCAGCTGGCTGGCGTCACCCCGGAGCCATGGTGTGAACAGGCCTTCCGTTGGTCGTTCGGCACCGGCGAGACCGCCGAGCAGGCCCCTTACGCCATGCCGGACGGAGACCTGTCCGCCTGGGCCCGCGACCTCGACGAGTACGAGGGCCGCACCGACGGTCTGCCGCAGGTTGTCGCGTTCGTCCATGCTCTCGCTGCGGGCTTCCGCGCCCAGGAGGATCCGGCGGCGCGGCACCGTGCGGGCGCACTGTCCGCCTGGGTCGCCAAGGTCTGCAATCGCCACTCGTTGCCGAAGCCACCCGAACCTCCGGTATTCACTTCGGAGAACACCACCCTGATGGTCCGCCTCGATCAGGACCCCCAGCACGAGGACCAGGTCTTCCTCGACATCTGGCTGCGGGCCGCCGGCTGGCAGTGCCTGGAACCCGCAGAGGGCGAGGGGCACCGCAAGCGTGTGACGCTAGACAAGGCCCGGGACATCCTTGATGAGCACCTGACCGGCCTGGGCGGTACCAGCACCGCCGGGGCCTCCAGGCCTTTCGGCCTGCGGCGGGTCGAGTTCGCGGTCGAGGCGTTCCTCCTGGAGGAGGGGTTCGACCAGTGGTCGATGTCCGCCGGACTGCGTCGCCCTTGGAAGTTGGGGCGTCGGTTCGAAGTGGTGGTGCGCTGTCCGGAGGCCCGCCGCAACCTCAACCTGGCGTATCTGTGGGGCTGTCGCTGGGATTGGTTCGTCGCCAACAGCGGCACCTGCGCCGAAGCCACGGTCTGGCTGAGCCAGGTGGACGTCGATGACCTGGAGAGACTGGACGCGCTGATTGACAAGTGGTCCGCCGGGCAGCATCCGGTATGCGTGGCTGTGGACGCGGTCTCACCGGGCCACGCCGACGGCTGGGGGGCCGCGCTGGACGCTGGGATGCCGGTGATCGTCTGGCGGCGGCCGGACCGGGCGGATGACGACCGAGCACCGGCGTCACTGCGGGAGTTGCTGCCTATAGACGACGTATCCCAGCTACCGGCCACAGTGAAGCAATTACGGACCGACTCGACGGTGGACCCTCGGCTCCGCTCCACTGTGGTGCTGCTGTGGGACGACCCGGGGCACGCGCTGGACCGGGAACTGCTGAGCGACGCGGGACTGCGCTCGCCGGGGGCGCCATGAGCGCCGGGACGAACAGAAGCGGAGTCAGTCGGTGAAGAACTGGTGGATCTACAAGGGATCTGGCCCCGCTTCGAAGCGCCTGGCGCTCCTGGCGGAGAATCAGCCGCGCTGGCGCACCTTCGACGGCGTCGTCGACGACGGCTACGTCGTGCCGGACCTGGCCGAGCCGCGCTACGCCAGAGAGCGGGAACGCGGCGCCGGCTACCTCGTGGACGCCCCCGACGTCGACGTGGTCAACACCGCACTGCTGCTGCGCCGGCCGCTGCTGGTCACCGGCGAGCCCGGGGTCGGCAAGTCGACGCTGGCATTCAGCATCGCCGCGGACCTCGGCCTGGGACCGGTCCTGCGGTGGGCGATCACCAGTCGCAGCACGTTGCGAGAGGGGCAGTACCGCTACGACGCCGTCCGGCGGCTGGAGGACGCCAACCTGAGGGAGTTGAAGCGGAAAGCCGCCGAGGCGATGGTCACCGGAGTGCGGCAGGACAAGCTGGGAAGCCGGGACGGGGATCGTCGAGAATCTCCGGACCGTCCGGAACGGCAGGGCACACCCCGCCCCGACGCGATCGGCAACTACCTCCAGCTCGGCCCGCTCGGCACCGCGTTCCTGCCCACTCGCCGCCCCCGGGTCCTGCTCATCGACGAGATCGACAAGGGCGACATCGACCTGCCCGGCGACCTGCTGACGGTGCTGGAGGACGGCGAGTTCGAGATACCTGAACTGTCCCGGATGGCCGCGCACGAGGCCGACGTCGAGGTCGGCACCAGTGATTTCGACGGTCATTCCGTCGTGTCCCGGGGTTGGATCCGCTGCCACGCCTACCCGATCGTGGTCCTCACCAGCAACGGGGAGCGTGAGTTCCCGGCGCCGTTCCTGCGCCGCTGCATCCGGCTGAACATCGGGCGCCCCGATGACGAGAAGCTTCGCAGCATTGTTGAGCAGCGCATCGGCCCGGAGGCGGCGGCCGAGGCGGCCGCTCCTGGCGGCCTGATCTCCACCTTCATCGAGCGGCGGCGGTCCGGTGAGGTCGCGACCGACCAGCTGCTCAACGCCGTCCAGATGCGGCTGGCCGGGGCGTGGACCGCACCGGAGGATCTCGCTTCGTTGGCCGACGCCACGCTGCACCGGCTCACGGGGCCGGACGCCGGGTGATCCCGAAATTGGCGGAGCTGATCCGGGAAGGCGGCGCCCCGGATCCGCGGCCGGAGGAACTGGCCGACATCCTCTGGCTGGCTTCTGTCATCACGGTGAGCGACGACCACACTAACGCGGGAACAGCGACCGTGCCGGCGCCTGGTTCGGATCCGGCACAGAGCCCTGACGGTGACAAGCAGGAACCTGAGACACAACCTGACGCCGACGCGGGCCGTTCGCGCGATGGGAACGCAGGTCTAGAGCCGCGCGCGCCGCAGCCGACCGGCGACGTCTCAAGCTCCGGCCCCGGCCACACTGTCCGCGGCGGCCTACACAGTCCGGCCCGTATCGGCAGCCCCGGGACGCAGGCTGCGGCGCTCGTCCGCGGCCCCGGCGAGCCGGGGCTGACCAATACGCTCGACCTGATGCGGGCGCTGCGCGCCCTAAACCGCCACGTCCCCTCCGACACCGAATTCGAGCTCGACGAGGACGCCACTGTGGCCCGACGTCTGGACGAGCGCATGCTGCTCCCGGCGCTGCGGCCCCGGCCTTCCCGCTGGCTGCGCCTGGCGTTCGTCCAGGCCGACAGCCCGTCGATGGCCCTATGGCGGTCGGAGATCCACGAGCTGCATCAGGTGATGGTCCGCCTCGGGGCGTTCCGGGACGTTCGCCGCTGGAGATTTACCGAACGCCCCGACAGCGATGGAACCACGGTGGAGGTGCGCCGACACACCGCTACAGCAGCCCAGGGCCTTGCGCTCCGGTCCCGCGACATCGTCGACCCCACCGGCCGCCAGCTCATCTTGGTCCTGACGGACACCGTCGGACCGATGTGGCACACCGGGGCCGCCCAACGTCTGCTGGCCGAATGGGCCCGCACCTCCCCGGTCGCGATCCTGCATTTGCTGCCCTCGGGTCTTTGGTCCAGGGGCGGCGCCACACCGCTTCCCGCGATGATCCAGGCCCCGAGGCCCGGCGCCCCGAATGCACGGTGGCAGACGTTCACCGGACCGTCGCGGCGGCGTTCGGCGCGTCCCGGCCGTACCGTGATCCCCGTCCTGACGCTCGAGGCCGAAGATCTGCGGCCCTGGGCTGGGCTGACCGCGGGGAACGGCCGGTGGGCGCGGACGGCGGCCCTGGTGATTGAAGCAGACCGCCCCCGACCCGCCGGTGAGCAGCGCCGGGCCATCGCAACGGTGGAGCTGGACCGAGAACCCGATCCCGTCGCCACGGATCCGGATCCCCAAGAGCTAATCCGCCGTTTCCGCTTCTCCTCCTCCGGCTCGGCCTGGCGCCTGGCCGGCCTGCTCTCGGCCGTCGAACCGGTCACCCTCCCCATCGCCCGCCTCGTCCAGCGGGCCATGGTTCCTGGCTCCTCCCGCGGGGACCTCGCCGAGGTGTTCCTCGGCAACCTGCTGCACCGCGAGGCTCCCGCGTCGTCCGAGGAAGCAGAATCCGCGGACCAGGCCGTGTTCGACTTTGTCCCCGGCGTGCGCGAGGCCATACTCACCGGCCAGTACCGCCGCGACACCCGCCAGGTCCGAGACCTCGTCCACGACGAGGTCTCCGCCTACCTGGAACGCCGCCGCGACCGGCTCGGCGGCGACCGGACCGCCCTCACCGGTGTCTCGGGGACAGGCCCGGCGCTCGCTGAAGGACTGCCGTTCGCGAGCCTGTCGGCCGCCGGTATGAGGCGGCTGGGAGAGCGGCCCGAGGAGGTCAGGTACGGGGTCGGGCAGTGGCTGCCAGACGGGCCCCGGCCCAGCGTCGACGACGCGTTGGCGATGGTCGCGGCGGCTCGCGCCGCCGCGACCGCGGAGCCGCCCGGCGGCCGGCGGTACGGCGAGCTGATGTCGGCGCTGGGCGCGGCCCTTGTGCTGCTGGCCGATCAGACCGGCGACATCGTCGACCTGGTCGACGGCATCGAGGCGTACATGGACTGCGTCCCGAGTGGAGCCTCCACCGACCGGCAGCCTTGGACCTGGCACTTCGCCCTCGGCGACGCCCTGCTCAGGCTCGCCCGCCGGTCCGGCGACCTCGGCGCGATGATGGACGCCGCCGCCGCGTTCCGGCACGCCGTGCTGGCCAACCCGCCCGAACCTTCGATGCGCCGGGAGATTCTCTGGACCCTGAACCTCACAGAAAGCCTGCTCTCCGGTGACGAGCCCGACGACGCCGTCTCGGCAGCCCGCCGTGCGCTCAAGGACATCCCGTTCGACGACCCCACCGCGGCGGAACGAATGTATGACCTCGGATCAGCGCTCGCCGAAGCGTCACCCCCGGACCGGGACAGCGCCTCTTTCTATTTGCACGCTGTCATTTCCGATGACAACGTGCCGCGTGTAGTGCGGAGCAACGCCTGCCGGCGGCTGGCCCCCCTGGTGGGCCCTCCCGCACACGCGTTGTCACTCATCGAGGACGCGATCGACTTGCTCCGGCTGCCGTCTCCGCCACCCCGCGGTGCTTTGCCGGTCGCGCGGCTGGTCGGCGAGGCTGTGGCGTCGGCCCTCGACGCGGGACGTCCGGAGCGTGCCGTGGAGTTGCTGGAGATGCTTCGGGGCTCGGTGCTGCCGAATCCGCCACAGCAGGCTACTGATTTCGGAGACCTTGTAAGGCGCGTCAACAAGGCGGGCTTGGGCCCCATTGTGTTGGTGAACACTGCGCCAACGCGCTGTGACGCGCTGATCATCGGGGGCGGGTCGAGCTCGGTAACGGTCGTGCCGTTGCCCGGGCTCAGCGAGGAGAGGGTGTGTGCGGAGGCCGCGTCGCTGGCTGATGCGTACGCACGGGCGTTCTCGGCCGGTGAACGATCCGACGTCCGGCGGCACGTGGCGTTCGCCGTGTCGGACATCTTGTACTGGCTGTGGGACACCCTCGCCGAGCCCGTGCTCGCTTCGCTGGGACTGCAACCTACGGCGCCAGACACGCAGAGTCCGCTGATCTGGTGGAGCACGTTCGGTCCCTTGGCCCGCCTGCCGATCCACGCGGCTTCTGAGTTTCGGCGGACGCCCGGCGTCTCTGGAGTAATGGACCGCGTGGTGTCCTCCTACGCGCCGACGATCCGCGGCCTCTTGGAAGCTGTCGAGCGTCCTCCTGCAGGGCTTCTCTCAGGCATGCGTGTCTTTCCTGAACCCAGCAAGCCACACGCCCCCGTTGATGTCCGCGACCTCGGACATTGCGCGGTCGCTGTGTTTCCTCACGGCTCTCACTCGGACCTTCTCAATCCCATGCTCAGCCAGGTCGTGACACTTGGACACGGAGTCAAAGCGCTGACCATCAGCGAGATCGCCGACGAGCGTGTGAGCGCGGGGCTGGCGTTGCTCGTCGGCATAGACTCGCCCCCGACGCCGCGTGTGCGTGTCGAGGAGACCGTCCCGGTTACCGGTGCTCTTCATCTGGCCGGGTTCCGGCAGGCGATCGGTACGCTGTGGCCGAAGCTCGGTTCACATGCGTTTGCACTCACAAACATGACGGCGAGTCGGTCCGACTCGCCGAGTACCGGTCCGAAGATCGGCGAGTGGGCCCGAACTCTGCACGGGGCCGTCGATGAGATGCGGCACGACTTCCCGGACGACCCGCTGAGCTGGGCCGCGTACACCCATACAGGAGTGTGACAGCGATGCTGGTGTTCACGGCGGCGGGTAAGGGCGGCGCCGGACAGACGGTGACCGGCTGCAACATGGCCTATCAGTTGGCTCTCAAGGGTGAGGATGTTGCGTACCTGGACTTCGATTTCGGCCGGCCGTCCGCCGGGGCGACGTTCGACATCGACGCCGCGGCACGAGGCGTGACCCGGGACGGGGTCCGCTCGTTCCTGCTTGGGGGCGGCCCTCGGCCCGTGGTGTTGGATGTCGCGACCCGGACGGCGGGAGCTGCTCTGCGTAATCGGCCTCCCGGGGCCGGGCGGCTGGTGCTGCTGCCGGGTGATCGCGGTGCGAGGTGGTTCGGGCGAACCGCAGAGATTGTTCAAAGGTGCTCGGAGCTCTTCCTGCGCACGGAGTCGGAGTACTCGGTGACCGTCGTCGATCTGGGCAGTGGCCGCACCGTGGCGGTCGACCTGGTTCTGGAGGTCATGGCTCGTCCGGAGATGCGGAACATCGTCGCGCGTTGGCTGGTGGTCCACCAGTGGACGCGGCTGCACGTGGATGCTGCGGGCGACTTCGTGCATGGCCCCTCAGGGCTGTTGGACACCGCACGCCATACCGGGCTAGACCCCGCGGCAGTGGAGCGCGCCCTCCGGTTCGTCCGTTGCATCGTGGCCGACAAGGCGAGCCTAGGCCGTTTCGGGCAAGTGGCTCAGCAGGCGTGGCAGGCGGAGATGGACGCCGAGCTGCGGAACTTCGCCGCTGAGCAGCAACTGGGGATCGGCGCCGTGTTGGGGACGGTGCCCTTCGATCCGGTACTGAAGCTGCGGGAGCAGATCATTACGGGCTTCGACGTCGCGAGCGTTCAGATCGCCCGTCAGGACACGGTGGAGGCATACGCGAGCTTGGCTCGGCGGCTGAGTGACCACCAAGCCTGGGAGACTCTGTGACGAGGCAAGAGCCAGCGGAGACAGGGCAGGAGTTCGAGGGGCAGTGGCAGAAACCGCCGGACGTGGCGGGTCTCCTGTTGCCGGCGTCCGACTCGGGGCAGGCGCGCGCACCCTCCCATCTTTTCGGGGTGGTCAGCACGGCATTGATCCAGCACAGTGGCGCGCTGCCATTGGCGAGAAGTGCGGAGATCCTCCGGATAGTGCCACAGCGTGTTGTCACGCGGATCGGTAATGTGCAGCAGACAGTACGTCCGGTCCCATTGGCTTGGTCGGCGCATCGAGTAGCTGGCATCGACTCGGGGGTGCTCGGTATCCCGAACCGGGCGATCTTAGGTACCGCAGTCGGTCGGGCTGTCGTCTACGGCGGGCGGATTGTCCAAGGCTCGGCTTGGGTGGCCGTGGTGCCGATGTCGACGGCAGGCCGCCGTCCCTGGGGTGAAAAACTGGCTGCCCCGGGAACGGCGGTCGTCGACGATTCAACTCTGCGCGTCCTGATCGATGCTCCCCTGTCGAAACCCCCGGACCTCGGTCTTACCCTCATCGCGGACCGCCTGGTGGACGATGTCCAGAGCTCACGCCGCCTCGATCACGTCATCGCCTTCCGTAGTGCAGGCGACCGCCTCTACTGGACAGCCGTGCTCCGCGATTCCGAGCTCAGCAAGATCCACGCCAATTTATCGGAGACCCGCGGCCCTGTACTGCATTTCACCGCGCCTTCCGACGAGCCGCTCGATTCGATCGTCCGCTTTTGCGAGGACGTGGCCCGGCACAAGTGGCTCATCTCGACGGTCGCGCTCGTGTCGGATCGGATGGCCAGGAAGCACTTGGATCCGGCGGGACGCAGGGAAGTCGTGCAGACGGTATTTGACCAGCTGATGCATCTCTGGCTACCCGGGTCGTACTTGGAGAGCCGTCGGAACGGCTATTGGACAAGGACGATGAATGGGATACGGCTGACCCAGCAGTGGGAGGTGCAAGTGGCTCGATTGCGGGAACTGCTTGAGCGGGAAGAATGAGTTCGGCGACCGTGACTTGTTTCTGAGTTTGGGCAACTGATTTGGCCCCGTTTCAGCCTTTCGTGTGGCTCCGGCTGGAGGGGGTGGGGTGGGTCGGTATGAGCGCTTGAAGTGGCCCCGGTGGGTTCAGTCTTGACGCAAGCCGCGAAGTTAAGGAATTGGATAACTCGTCAAGCGGTGCGTGCTGACGGGCTGACCAGCGCATAGAGAACGAGACCCCTGATAGACCGGGGCTGTCTTCCAGGACTGCTCCGGATCAGAGGTCTCGTTGCCATCGAAGTCTGCCACTGTCACGTTCGCTCGCGCCATCACGGTCGCGAAGGGGGTGTTCGCGCCCGGGCATCTGGGCGAGTTGACGCAGGTCGTGCCGTTCGAGCTGGTGGACGCGGTGCTGGAGGAGACAGGGGCGGTCCAGCAGCGGCTACGTGATCTGCCCAGCCGGGTCGGGGTCTACCTGGTGCTGGCGATGGGCTTGTTCGAGACGGTCGGGCTGGCCGGGGTGTGGGGCAAGCTGATCGCGGGGCTGAACGGGTTGCCGGTGGCGGCGCCGTCGGAGAAGGCGCTGCGTGACCTGTGGGGCCGGATCGGCCCGGCGCCGGTCAAAGCCCTATTCGGGGTGCTGGCCGGTCCGTTGGCGCAGCCGCACACGCCCGGAGTGCGCTATCGCGGTCTGCGGACGGTGGCCTTCGACGGCTGCTCGTCGATCAAGGTCCCGGACTCGGCGCGCAACCGGTGGCGGTTCGGGAAGGTCAAGTGCCGGACGGGGTTCGCCGGGTATCCGGTGCTGTTGCTCATGTGCCTGGTGGAGACCGGGACTCGGGCGGTGATTGGGGCGGCGTTCGGGCCGACCGCGCCCGGTGAGCGGGCGTATGCCGCCAAGCACCTACGGGCCGCTGCCCGAGGCCGCGATCATCTACGCGCTCCAGAACGAAGCCCAGCCCGCCCGCGCGGCCCGACGGCTCGTGCGCTGGGCGGCGCGCACTGGCGGCCGGTATGCGGACAACGCCGCCGCCGTGGTCGTGGACGTCCCCGCCGAGGGCGACCAGCGGAGCGAACCCCCAAGCTGACTGCGCGTGTGACGAATGCTGCGCTCGCCAAGGCGCCACGGTCGCGATACGGCGGCTTGAGCGCGCCGCAACCGCAAGGCCACCGGGTCCGCCGGGATAGTTCCGGCCGGACCCCGCGTCGTGCACCGGCGGCAGATGACCAGCCGGGCAGACGAGGAAGTCTCGTCAGTCCATGGCCGATCTCACAGCGACTGTTTTGGTCGCGACGTCATCCGGACGATCTCCTCGGTCGTGCCGTCGGGGTTCTTGCGTTGCGCGACGATCTCGGCGGTGACCTCCTCGACGGGCGGCAGGACGAGCTCTTTGAGGGGGTCATCGTCGGGGTGGTGGAAGATCCATCGGCGGGCACGTCGTGCGACGGCATCGTTGACCTGCCGGGCGCGAGCTGGGCCCGGGAAGGAGATCTTCTCGGGGCCGCTGGCCGCGACGGCGATGGCAGTGTTGCGGTTGAGCGGCATGTAGGTCATCTTGGCGGTGGCGAGCCCGACGGATGTCGGAGATCCTGGCGCCCAAAGCCCAACGGGCTGGTCGCTTGTCAGCAGAACGTTTTCGTCGAACCGGAGCAGCCGCCACGGGCGGCCTGCGATCACCGGCCGGCAAGTCTCCACTGCTTGCTCGATCGCGCTTGCCACCAGGGACCCCTGAGGGAGGGTGATCGCTGGCACTTCGGCCAGCTGGCGTTGAATGTTCTTGATGGCGCGTCGATTCACGGGTCTGCCCTCGGCAGTGAGCCGCTCGCGGATCGCCTCTTCACGCATGCACATCTGCAGCACATCTGGGCTTAGCCGTTCAACTGTCTGCTGAGCACGGTCGCGGAACGCCCAGCCCCGCGTCACTTGCAGGGCGATGAAGAGGGACATCACGTTGCGGTCCTTTGCGGACAGCGGAAAGTCTCCCGCCACCATCGCCTCGATGATCGGGGCTGCATCTCCTTCGACCTGCGACAGGAACTTCTCGACGAACTCTGGGTCCCAACCGTCGCGGAGCGGGTCGTCCTGGCTCAGCTCTTCGGGCGGTAGCTCGTAGAAGCCCACTTCATTACACGCGTTCTTGACCGAGGAGGTGTGTGAGCGATGTGGTGGCTGGCGGGCGACGGCTTTCAGCTTGCCAGCGTCAGCAAAGTTCCGCAGATACATCTGCGGAACGAGGTGATGGTGATAGGTGTGCCCCATGGCCGCTAAGGCTACGGAAGCTGTCGTGGATCCGCAGCCGAGTTCCTGCGGGCCAGAACACTGTGAAGCTTCACCTGCGGGTCCGAGTGACTGCGGCTGGCGCTGTTGGCGGCCTGTGCCCAACAGCTGATCGAGGTGAACATGGCCGTCGCAGGCTGGGTCCCTCCACCGTCGGTCTGTTGCGCGCACGGAGCCGGTTGCGGGCCGGCCATTTTGCCGTCGCCGGGCGTGACGTAACCACCGTATCGGAGCTAGTCCAGATGGTGATCGCCGTTTGTTGGGTTCTCGTTCACGGGCGGCGATGGTTGCCGGGAATGGCAAATTTCGAGCGACAGCGCTTCCATGAACGCGGCCCCGGCGTCGCGCCTCTCGATGCTGCGGCGTGCCTGCGGACAGTCCGGGGCGGAATTTGCCGCCGGAGCGCCCTGGGCCGTGTTCGAGACGCAGCGCCGTGCCGCGCTGGCCAACGCGGTCAAACGCAGCGTGCAGACAGCGTCCCGGCTGACCACCGTGCTGGGACGGCCGTGGACCCCCCCGGAGCCGGGGACACTGCGCGACCACTATGCGGCGATCGGCATCGCTATCGCTGAGCTGCGTGTGGCCGAAGGGCACATCCAGACGCTGATCGCGTCACAGGCGCTGGTGCGGGACGTGGAGGCGACGTAGCGGGCGCATATCTCTCAGCCACTCCAGCCGGGGGCGGTACAACAGGCCGCGGCGGTGCGCGCCTGGGCAGCCGGACCGGGTGGTTGACGCGGAGCGCACCGTGACGGTGGGCGCCGACATCACCAACCCAGGCTGCCGAGTGCGGCTGTTACCCTCGAAGGACCTACCACGATGCTGAGCTCATCCACCGCCCAGGGCCGTCTGCTGCTGTTCGCGTCGGTCATGGCCGTCCTGGCGATGGCGACCGGATCCGCGCTGTTCACCACCGCCCTGGCCGTGGCCGTCACCGTCGGCTGGCTCGCGGCCGGCCGGCAGAGCCTGCTGGAGGCCGCCGAAACGGAACTGCAGCACGCGACCCAAGCCGTCGCGGCCGCCGCGCGGACCTCGCCAGCGCCTGTGGGGTTCAAAAACTCTGCCGGGGCCGTGACCTGTGACTCTACGCAGCTCGTTCGTACTCGGTGATAAGGCCTCCGAGAACCGTTCGGGTGCGTATCTGGCCCAGTGGGACCGGGAACGGAACGATATCGGGATCGTCGGTGGGTGCTCGCTTGTCGAGCGAGCGGTGCGGGCGTCCGCGGTTGTAGTGGTCGGCGAATTCCTCGAGGACGTGGCGGAGGTGGCGTTTGCTGACCAGGAGCATGCGGTCGGTGCATTCGGCCCTGACGGTACGCACAAAGCGCTCGGCGTACGCGTTCGCTCGAGGACACTGCGCAGGAGTCTTAACCGGTTCGATCCCTTCGGAGGCGAAGGTCGCGTCGAAGGCGGTGGTGAACTTCGCGTCGCGGTCACGGATGAGATAGCGCAGCGGTTCACCCCGATCACCGAGATCAGCAATGAGGTTCCGGGCCAGCTGCGTGGTCCAGGCGGCGGTCGGGCTGGCGGTGACACCAAGGATGTGAACGAACCTGTTGCGGACGTCGAGGACGAAGAACACGTAAACCCGCTGCAGGTTCACCAGGTCGCCGTGAAAGAAGTCGCAGACCAGTAATCGGCGTGGGCTCGTAGGAACGTTCGCCAGGTCAGGTCGTCAGCTCGGCGCGGTGCCGGGGGCAGGCGGTGCGCGCGCAGGACCTTGCGGATGGTGGCGGCGGTGACTCGGCGTCCCAGGCGGCGTAGCTCCCCTTGGATCCGCTGGTAGCCCCAGGACTTGTTCTCGGTCGCCATCTTCACGATCAGGGCGACGAGATCGCCACTGATTGGGGGCCGGCCTGCGGCACAGGGCTGGGTCCATTTGCGGGCGACCAGCCGCTTGTGCCAGCGCAGCACGGTGCCCGGTGTGACGATCCGGCGCCCGCGCAGCGCTTTGGGCAGGAGCCTGATGAGAGCGGCCAGGATCGCCCGGTCGGTCCAGTCCAAGCGCGGCCTGGGATTCGCCCGGCGTAGGACGGCGACCTCGTGGCGCAACACGAGGATCTTGGCGTGTCGGCGATCAGGTTTTTCCCTAGCGATTCATGATCGCGATCACGTATTTCCCCACCTCGGCGTCGTTCGTCCCGTAGGTGTGGAGGTCTGAGGTCCGTTCGTGGTCCACGGGCCGAATCCGCACGCACGGGTGGTTTCAGAGGTTTGTCATATTTCGTTCCGCACGTTCTTCGTCCCCATGGGTAGCACGGCCTCGGGTCGGGAGGGACGGGGTCGCGAAGTACGGCGTTCGTCGTCCCGCTCGCCCCCACGGTTTCCAAGGCCGATGGGCAGCCGGATGGCGAGGAGGACGTTCAGGGTGGTCGACATTGTCGAGATTTTCGTCCACTGGTATGCGGGCCGTTCCAAGAGCGAGGTGGCCACGTCGCTGGGGGTGGATCCGAAGACGGTTCGGAAGTATCTGAAGCCAGCCGAGCGGTCTGGGATCGTGCCGGGCGGCCCGCCGATGGCCGAGGAGGACTGGTCGAAGCTGATCCGCAGCTGGTTCCCGGAGATGACCGACCGCACGCTGCGGCAGATCACCTGGGGTGATATCGATCCGCACCGGGAGTTCGTGAAGGACCTGCTGGGGACGGTGAACATGTCCACGATCCACCAGCGGCTGCGCGATGAGCGGGGCCTGACGGTGTCGGTGGCCACCTTCCGTCGCTGGGTGCATGCCACGATGCCGGAGCAGGCCGACCGGGCGAAGGTGACGGTGCTGCGCGACGAGGTCGAGCCAGGCTCCGAGGCGCAGATCGACTACGGGTTCCTGGGGCAGTGGACGAACCCGCGCTCTGGGAAACGGCACCGGGTCTGGGCGTTCGTGATGGTGCTGCCGTGCTCGCGGCACATGTTCGTGCGGCCAGTGTTGAGCATGGACCAGCACTCCTGGACCGAGGCGCATGTCGCGGCGTTCGAGTTCTTCGGCGGGGTGCCCAAGCGCCTGATCCCGGACAACCTGAAAACCGGAGTCGACAAGCCCGACCTCTACGACCCGAAGATCAACCGGGCGTATGCCGAGCTGGCGGCGCACTACGGGGCGCTGGTGGACCCGGCCCGCGCGGTGAAGCCGAAGGACAAGCCCAGAGTCGAAAGACAGATGCCCTATATCCGGGACTCTTGGTGGGCCGGTCGGGAGTTCGCCTCGATCGAGCAGATGCAGGCCGATGCCGTGGCGTGGTCGACGACGGTCGCCGGGCGAAGGGCATGCCGGCCGCTGGGCGGCGCCTCGCCGATCTCGGTGTTCGAGGCCGCCGAGGCGCAGATACTGCTGCCGCTGCCGCAGGCCTCGTTCACGCTCGCGCGCTGGTCGACGGCCACGGTCGGGCCGGACATCCACATCCGCGTGGGCCGCACCCTGTATTCGGTGCCGTGGAAGCTGATCGGCCGCCGCGTCGATGTTCGTTCGACGGCCACGATGGTCCAGGTGTTCCTGGACGGGGAGATGGTGAAGACCCACGCCGCGCTGGAGCAGGGCAAGCGCACCGACAAGAACGACTACCCGCCGGAGAAGATCGCCTTCCAGATGCGGACCCCGGTCTGGTGCCGCACCCAGGCATCGGAGGTCGGCGACGCCTGCCGCGAGCTGGTCGATGGCCTGCTGGAGGTCAACGCGCTCTACCGGTTGCGCGCGGCCCAAGGCGTCGTCGGGCTGCGCAAGAAGTACGGCGACCAGCGGCTGGAGGCGGCCTGCGCCAAGGCGATCACGGTCGGGGACCCGTCCTATCGCACGGTGAAGGGCGTCCTGATCGCCGGCACCGAGACCGACCCCGAGCCGGAGACCGGCGACGCCGGGGCCGCGGCGTTCCTGCACGGCCCGGCCGGGCTGTTCGCCGCTGACGCGGCCATGGGGGTGACGGACGACGTGGTCCATCCCCAGATCAGCGACGACGCCGAGGACGGTGCCCGATGAACCCGATCGGCAATGCCCTGCGCGAGTCGCTCAAGGCCCTGCGTCTGTCGGGGATGCTGGAGACCCTGGACGCCCGGCTCATCCAGGCCCACGGCGGGGAGCTCGGACACCTGGAGTTCCTGCAGGTGCTCTGCCAGGACAAGATCACCCGCCGGGAGACCGTCGCGTTCCAGCGCCGGCTGCAGAAGGCGCGGTTCGAGCAGCAGGTCACCTTGGAGGAGTTCGACTTCAACGCCTCCTCCAAGCTGCCCGCCGCCCAGATCCGAGACCTGTCCGCGTTGCGCTGGCTGCACGCCGGAGAGTCGGTGATCCTGTTCGGGCCGGTCGGGGTCGGCAAGACACACGTCGCCCAAGGGCTGGGACATCTCGCGGTCCGCCAAGGCGCAGCCGTCCAGTTCGCCAAGACCAGCCGCGTGCTGGCCGACCTGGCCGGCGGACACGCCGACCGCACCTGGGACAAGCGCGTCCGGGAACTGGTGCGGCCCGACGTGCTCATCCTCGACGACTTCGCCATGCGCCAGATGACCGCACCCCAGGCCGACGACCTCTACGAGCTGGTCAGCGAACGTCAGGGCCGCAGCCTGATCATCACCAGCAACCGTGCCCCGTCCGACTGGTATCCGCTGTTCCCGAACCCCGTCGTCGCCGAGTCACTCCTGGACCGGCTGATCAACACCAGCCACCAGGTCATCATGAACGGCCCCAGCTACCGGCCCAACAAGCGGCCCAAGAACTCCACCGACACGGTCCACACACCCGAGACGCCCGCTGCCAAAGTCAAGCGGTAACGCCGAAGACCCACTGCGGACAGGGATGTCCGTTTGACGGCTTCTTCAGCGATGAGCGACTCTGCCATGATCCACGCATGGACTTCGAGCTCGATCCGCCCCACGGCGTCGGCCCGCTGCGCATCGGCATCTCACGCGCAGAGGCCGACGCCGCCTTGCTGTTATTGCGCGATGCAGACTCGCTCTCCCAGTCCGATCGTCCGGGGCAGCACATCTTCAGGCCGAGTGGTCTGATGATCAGCATCAGCTGCATGCGTGACCGTCTGGAAGCAATCGAACTCGCCCGACCGGAAATCCACGCCGACACCGTCCGGTTCAGGGACGTCGACCTGTTCACTCTGCCGGCGCGAGAGGTCGTCGAGCGCTTACGCCAACACACTCCGGTCGAGCCTGCCGAAGACGACCCAGCATCGTTCGTGGCACCCGAGCTCCTGCTCAGTCTGTGGCGACCGTTCGAGGCCGACGACGAACCACTCGAGGCACAGGGCCACTACTTCACCACGGTGCTTCTGGCCAGACCCGGCTACTACGACACGCCAGCCCAGGCCGCCGAACGGCACCGGTCCGGACTGCAGCCCTGATTCACAGCGGGGACCTGGGGAATTGCGTGATCGCAGCCTCAGGGAAATACGCGATCGTCCACATGGCGTTCTTGGCCGCGTCACTGCGAGTCAGCAGCACCAGCCAGTCAAGGATCCGGACGAACATCAAGTACACAAGGCGCTGGGACACACTGACGATCATCCACGACGAGGTGGGCGCAACCCACATCGGCCCAGCTCAAGCCGCTGGCGGAGTTGTCGAACCCACAGGCCACGGGGGAGCAGCCCGGCCAGCAACACCAGCCACGCCCGATCGGCCCAGGTCAGCTTTCGTGCCATACGCGGATCACGACGCTGTGCGACGGCAAGCTGATGCCGCAGCATCAGGATCTCGACGTCCTTCGCCGCCGAATCTCGCTCGGCCAACCACAGCCACGAGAACATCCGGGTCACGACCAGATAGATCAGCTTAAACCCCACGGTATGGCATCATCCCAGCTCGCAGGGATTGTCGGCACCCTCAGGCCAACTACGGAGCAGTAGCCTTCAAGCCTGGTGGAAGAACGATTGTCCAGCATCCCGACTCCACAGAACCCGGGGCACATCACCGACCGGGCACCGACAACCAATCCCGTGCATTGTTGACCTGCGCGGATACAGTTCTCGGCAGGCGCAAGGTCGGCGCGCAACGCGGCGGCCGTGCGTTACATCTGGTCGGAAGCACTTCCCCAGTCACTCGTGGCGGCGAGAATCCGAGCCTGCTGCTCGGCGTCTGCCTGCGTGGCAAGCTTCGCAGCAAATACCGGTTCGCCCCAGTACTGCCGCAGCACGCCGAGAAGAAGTTCGTCGAATGGGTCGTGGTAGCCGCTTCCGTCCTCCTCGGAACGGCACAGGTTGTAGATCAATAGCGAGGTCGCCTCGTCGAGGGTCTCCTCGTCGCGCGCGAGCAGCCGGGCCAAAGCGTGCCTGGTCGCCCGGGGCCCGTAATCGGAGTGCTCCGGCACGTCCGTCGGCCACAGACTTAACGCCTGCCGCAGCCAGCGTTCCCGCTGTGCTGCGGGCCCGTGGTCATCCGCGATCTTGGCCAAGATCTGGTGGACCGCCGCGGCGAGGTCGGGAAGCGCGGGGTGACGGGCCACAGCGTCGTCGGCGATCGCTTCCAGGTTCTGCCACCAGGCGGCGGGGTCGGCTGCCGCGCGTTCCTCGGCCATATCTTTCAACCCGTCGAGTTCCTGGTACCACTCTGCGGTGCCCGTGATTAGATGCCTTAACGCAGTCGCCTGCCAGCATTCTGCCTTGTGGAGATCCGAGGTCTCTGCGGCCATCGCGGCCAGCAGGCCCGCAGCCATCGCGGCGAGTTCGGCTATGTCCGGTCCGCCCGCGTCGGCTGCGGCGTAGACCTGCAGCATACGCTCCTCGGCTTCGGTGAGACGCCCTTGTTCGAGGTCAAGCGAGGCCTCCATCAACCCGAGCAAGAGCCTTTTGCCCTCGTTGCCGGCCTCGACGACCGACTTGAGCCACGCCAGGTGCTCCGAGGCCTCCTCAAACCGCTCAGCGTTGAGCGCCTCGTGGAACTGCGCCACGATTGCGTTCTCGACGGCCTCCGCGTCCCCGACATCACGGCTCGCCCTGAGCAGCGGACCGGCAAAGCCGGACCCTAGCGGGCCGCGTCTGCGGCCCCTGATCAGTTGCCGGGCCTGCAAGACCCGGGCGATCAGTCCTGGCGCATCCGCCCCCTGCGCAATCGCCTCTGCCTCCTGCGCCATCTCATCGAGCGCGTCGAGGTCGCCAACACTCACCGGCTCGTCGATCGTGAGGACCATCTCGATTCCGCTGAGCAGCACGTCGAACCTTAGCAAAGGCTGGTCGCATACCTCGGAGGCGTCGATCGCCTCGCTGAACAGTTCTCCAGCGGCGTCCCAGTCGTCGCGCCCGGCGGCGCATTGCGCTAGTAGCAGCTTCCCCATGCAAGAGATCTGAGGATAGTCGCCCTCTTCGATGACGCGGAGCATGTCCTGCGCGTGCCGCGTGGCTGTTGCAAAGTCGCCCTCGACCAGGGCGGTTTGGCCGATCATGTACTGTGCGAGGGAGTTTGCCCCCGGATCAGTGGGCAGCGTGTCGCCGACCTTGTCCAGCCAGTCCCGCGCACGCGGATCCTCCATCGTCGTGTAGACGAAGGCGCAGAACACTGCTGAGACCCTGGCCTGGTCGTCCGCCACGGTGCCGATTCCGCAGGCGTACGCCGCGCCGAATTCGCGCAGCGCGGTGTTCGCCTGGCCGCCGTGCATGGCGATCTGGCCCAGCAGGTTAAGGCACCGGGTCTCGCTCACTCGGTCATCGAACGCCCGAGCCGAGGTCACACCGGCTCGGCACAGCTCTCCGGCCCGAGAGATATCGCCTTGGAGCAGGGCGATGGTCGAGTCTAGGGCGTAAATCGGCGGAAGCTGGCCGGGTAGAGGAGTGCGGTCGGCCACTTGCCGTGCCCTGTCCATGAACGCGGCCGCTTCATCGAGCCGGCCGCGCTCCAGCGCTATGGCGGCGCACAGGCCGAGGCAGCCCAGTTCGGCTGTGTCGGCGGCGATCCCGAGGCCTTCCGCCAGGATGGCCTGATCACTTGCCGCCCCGGCCAACTCGCCCAACCTCAACGCCTCGGAGAGGTCCACGACGTCCTCCCACTGCACCGCCCGGGTGTACCAGATAGGTGCGACCCCGGCGACCGTGTGCAAGGCCGCGCGAGCGAACTGGTCGCATTCGTCGAATTGTTGGCGCCTGACTGCCAGCATCGCCCGCAGATGGTCAACGGCTCCATCCAGGAGGTCGTATCCGCAGGCCCGTGCGCCCTCCGCAGCCTCATCGATGAGTGTCGCGACTTCGCCGGCCCGTTGCGGCAGTCTCAGTAGGTTGCGTGTATGCATGATGACGGTCTGCACTCGAGTGGGCGAGTTCATGGGCAGGCTCCGTGCTGCCTCGACAGCTCGTTCGCTGCTGCACGCCCCTGTGGCCTCGTCACCCATCGCGTAGCAGGCGACACTGTGCAGGAGCAGCAACACCACGGTCTCTTTCGGTTCGAGCGGCAGGTGCGCGAGGCCCAGCTCGCAACGCTCTCGCAACTGCTCGTAGCCCCCGGTCCCGCGCAGGTACGCCAGGCTCACCGATCTCAGCAGCGGCTCCTTGGCTGCGGCCATGTCGCCTAGAGCGTCGAACTGCTCCAACAGACGCTCAGCGTCTTCGCTTAGCGACGGCAGGTGCCCGCGCGCCAGGTCCATGTTCAGTCGGCGGCGCCAGTAGGACGCAGCCCGGCGGCGAGCGGCGTCCACCTCAGCCTGGTCGGCCAGCGCACTAATCTGCGCGGCCACCCATGGATGAACCTTGAACGGCTCGCGGTTCGCCTCGTTTCCGTCGTCCGCTCCGTTCTGATTCTCCACTCCGGACCGGTTGTCATAAGACCCGAAGATGAGTCCGGTGCCCAGCGCGCTACGTAGCACCTCAGGGAATGACGGATCTACGACTGGTCGCTGTGCATCCTCGAGGTCCGCGAGCAGCGTTTCAGAGAATTGTAACGGCTCTCCATCCTCCCACCACAGCTCGGATACGTCCTCGGTCTGGGCCTCGCGCAGAACATTCTCCAAGGCTACGGTCAGCCGCGTCGTGCGCTCCGGATTCGTAGCAGCTTGATCCGTCAAGGCAAGCTGCTGCTCCAAGGCCTCACGCCGTACCGGCCCCCGGTATACCGACGCGCCAACAAGCAGCTGGCGCACTGGATGCCCGGCATCGAGGCCCGCGAACAGCTCGAAGACCTCGTCGAGAGCCGGCGCTGTCTCGTTCAGCGCATGATGGATCACCTCTGGGCTCAGCGCGGTCGGGTCCTGGGCGTTGCGCACGGCATTCGCGACGAGCCCAAGCGCTGCAGGATGGCCGCCGAGTAACCCAGCATCGGGCAGCTTCGCGAACAGAGCACTCCGCTGCGGCGCATGCTGATAGAGAAAAGTCTGCGTGTCGGACGCCGACAACGGCCCGAGTAGACAATGCTGCACCAGCTTCCTACCACGCGTCTCGAATGAAATCGGATGACGACACGTGACGAGTAGCCCCGCGTTCGGCCCGAGTCGCGACCAAGCGTCCAGAAACCAACCCAGCTCCGCAGGCTCTGCTGCGTACGCTCCCGTCGCCGGATCGCCTGAACAGGAGACCCCATCAACCATCAGCAGCACGCGGGTGTGCGGCAGCACGTTCTCACTTACGAGATCCAGACGCCTGATCCATGGCGTATCCGGATCGGAAAGCCAGGACTCGAGCATCGGATTGCCCAACGCGCCAACCCTGTTTAACACCCCAAGCAGAGTGCTGACCACACTGTCCGCAGCCGCCCCTGCATCCAGGGGCACGACCACCCACGCCCCCGGGTCGAGGAGCGTAATGAGCTCAGCGGCCAGCGCGCTCTTGCCGATCCCGGTCATCCCGAACAAGATCACACGCGGCAGATCCGACCGCAAGATACGCAGAAGACCGCGCAGCTCCGTGCGCCGCCCGACAAAGCCAGAGCCCTCATTCCACCCACCCAAGACTTCCGAGCGCGAGCTGGCCCGCAGTCCTGCGCCGAACCCAACCCCAGATCCTAGCCCCGGCTCTGACGCCGCCCCGGGCACGGAAGCACTCCCAGCCTGCACATTCCTCAGCCCGACCCCCGCCGAGTTGAGGAACAAGGCTGGAATCAGCGTCGTCCTCGCCTCTCGGCCGTTTCTGTCAGCCTGCTCTCGCCCCCGTTCTCGGGCCGGTTCTTGTTGCGGCTCCGTCATCCCCGGCTCGCGCGGTGGCAAAGGTGCCAATGCAGCCCGGGTCTGGGTCACGACGTCTAGCGGCGCCAACGTTGGATCCTGCGCCAGCGTCGCATATAGTCCCGCAGTGAACTCGACGGCACAGTCGTCCGAGATGTCCGCGGTCATCGCCACCACCGCGTCGACTCCTCGAGCCACGAGCGCGTGAGCCAGGCCAGGTAGTGGCCCCTGTACGTCGTCCACCGTGCCCAGCGCGCTGGAACAGCCCGCCAGCACAACCATCGGGACTGGTCGGTCCTGCGGGAACACTCGCGAGACCAGCGTCCCGGCGTCCACGAAGTCCTCTTCACCGTCGACCGTCTCCAGAGCGAGGACGCCCGGCGCGGCGTGGCACGAGATGTGCAGGATGTCTGCAGGCCGCTCACGCAGCGCGGCGCCGATCGAGTCCGCAGTCCCCCATGTGAGTAGCCGCAGCGACACCATGCCAGTCTCAATCGCCGGCCGCATCGCCCGCTGGACCAGCACAAGCTCCCGTTCGTAGTCCAGCCGGTCCAGCCCGCTGCGCTCCGGGAACGCGATTGCCACCAACACCTCCAGCGGCGCTCCGTTTGATCCGGCATCCCGCGGCAGCCTTGCCGGCCCGCCGGCAACGCCGCCTGCGGTCCTGCCTACCACTCCGGGTGTCGCTCTGACCGCCGTCCCCGTCGCAGACTCCTGTTCCACGAGCCGGAAAACCTGCACCGCACTGTCATGCGCCAGCGGGATCTGTCGCCGCGACCGATCACACCTCTCCGGGAGCACCATTGCTTCCCACGGCACGTTCACCAATGCTGGCTCGGCGATGTCAAGCGCGAGCCGCAACGGTACTTCGGTCTGCGCAGCGCGCCCGAGCTCGGCCGCCAGCGCAACCCCGACCGGCCCGTCCAGAAAGGATTCCCCGAGCCCGAGCCCGAGCTCCCACCACACCGCATCGGTGCCTTGGCGGAGCTCCCGCAGCTCCCGAAGCGCTTCACGCGCGCGGTACGTCAGGCCACTGTGCTCTTGCGCGACGGACCCCGCGCCGGCCTTGAAACGCACCAGCCCGCCGTCGATCTGCAGCACCGCCGAATGGCTGTCACCCAGACCCGCGCCCATATCCATCCGGAGCCACCTTCGATTCGAGCTAGGTCAGCGTGCGAACAGAACCGTCCAGAAGGTTGCAGTCGCCAGCAGTGCAACGGCGAGCAACTGCACACCCAGCGCCACTTGCAGCAGGCCAGCCATCCTGTCGCTGATGTCCCGGGCGATCGCGATATGACGGACACGCGCGGCGCAGAAGGCGCGCGCAAGGTCTTCTTCGGCCATCTGACCCACTTGCCGCAGCGCCTCGTCCATCGAGTCCGTACTGACCAGCAGCGTCCGCCGAGGCCAGGAGGGCAACATCGCCGCCATCGACGAGAGCACGAACCCGACCACTGCCGCTGCAGCACAGTCGCGAGCGCCATGCGGCAGTACCTGCGTCCCGCTTTTCGCCGCAAGCCCGGCAAGTGCGAGCAGGATGGTAACCATCCCGCCCGACGTGGTGATGACCGCCCGTGCCCGTGTCTCCAACGACTCGCGCTGCACTCGCTCCAACTCGACCTGCTGCCCGATGAACTCAGCGATCGCCCCGTTCGCTCGTGCGAGCGCAGACGCAGCCGAATCCGGTCCCGCCGGTGTAGTCGAGGTGGAGAGGGAAGCCTGATCGGCCTGTGAGATGTCGGTCATCGCTGGTCCGGCTGTGCGTCGTCGCCGTCGGCCGCATCCGGCTCGCGAACGGGCCGGTCGAGAGCCCTTCTCCGCAATTCAAAGGTGATCTCAAACGTAGGCTTTGCCGTCCTAAGCGCGCCTCGCGAACCTGCCTCCGCAGCAGCGTCGGCCACCACTGCAGTCTCAGTCGCGACTTTGGGCTCTGACGCCTGCTTGGCAACGGTCTGCGCTGCTCCCGTCCACTGTGCGACGGAACCCGACTGTGCCGCGACCGCCGCAGACACCTCGGACGCAGGATCCTGGTTCTGTGCCTCCGTGCTCATCGAACCCCCCTGGATCGCTGTATCTCCTGGCCGTGCGCAGCAGGTTCGCTGGAGACCACCATACCTAGCCTCCGTCTTTCTGTAGTCCCGTTACCTCGCCGGAGGGAAACCCCTGCCAGCCACCGCCCCATCTCGCTCGGCTAGGGCTGACCATGGCGGCGTCAGATCGGCATGCCTCAACGCCAGCGCCTGACCGCTGACGACTGACCAGCAGCTGCCGTGGGCGGCGCCTGCGACGATGGAGAGGTGGCGAAGAACGCGGCATCCAACAAGCCGATCGAGCATCCGAAGCCGCCGCCGGGAACGGTCAAGCAGCTCCACGGAACCTCGTTCCGCTGCGCGGAACCCGAATGTCGCGAGCCAGAACTTCGAGTCTGGCAAGACTCAGCTGAACATCCGCATCGCCCACACCCACGCCCGCGGCGAAGGCGGTCCGCAGTGGAACGGCGCCATGTCTAACGAGGAGAACCGCAGCCCGGGAAGCCTCCTTCTGCTGTGCATCCCGCACGATTCCGAGATCGACGACACGCCCGACGACTTTCCCGAGCCGATGCTGCGGCAGTGGAAGCAGGCTCAGCGCGACGAGCATCAGCGCCTCCGGCAAGGCTGGAACATGACCGATGAGCAGGCCGCCGAGGTCGCCCGGACCTCATTCACCCCTGAGGATGTCGCGGACGCAATTGCGGACCGGCTGCCGTTCTCACCTCGCCAGCGCCCCAAACCGAGGCGCTTGATCTTGTCGACCGCCGCCTGCACGCCGCGCGTGTCGAGCGCCTCGAAGCCGTGGCGCCCGATCGGGTTGAGCAGGTGCCGCGATGGATAAGAGAGCTGCCGGACGGCGTCGTGGCCGTGCTGGCCGGGCAACTGCGGATTCTTGTCACCCCGATGGGCGCCAGCAAGACAGAGCAGGCGGCACGTTGGCTCGATGAGGGAGTTCAGCAGGCACGCGACGATGACGCGGTGTCCGTCCCAGTTTGGTTTGAGGCGCGTGAGGCGAAGAATGGCGTGGAAGAAACGGTCCGGTTTCGGCTGGGTCAGGACTCGAGGGCTGTGTGCCGGGTGGTGCTGAATGATCTGGATCGGATCGATCCAGTCGACGCCGAACGGCTGTGTGTGAGGCCCGCGAGATGGTCAGCGTGTGGCCGAAGGCCGCCATCCTCGCAACCACCCAGCCGGGCACGGCGCGACGGACTGCACCGTCTGTCTGGACGTCGAAGCGTGGACTGTGGAGCGCGACGCACAGCTGATGAAGATCGCATCCGACAGTGAGCTGCCATGGCGGCAGCGGAACACCGAGACGACCGACCTGCTGCGGCGGCCTCTGACGATCCTGGCGCTGGCTACCCGACTGGCGTCGGGTCAGGACGCGGACGTGACCCGGCTGCAACTGCTGCACGACCACCCGAAGACCATCATCCAGAGGCGCCGGCCGAGCGCGGCGTGTGGCAAGCGCTGTCCCGATTGGGCGTCTTGACTTGCAAGCGCAGGAGCCGGTACCGCCGACCGCGATCGAAACGAGGCGCAGGTCTGGCAGCTGACCGATACCCGGCTCGTCGTGGAGCACGACGGCAGTTTGAGCTTCGCGCTCCCGGTCTTCGAGCAGCACTTCGGCGCACCGGCGATCTCATCCGGCACCTTCGAGATCGAAGCCGCTGCCAGCCGCGACTCCTTCCCCTCCTGGCGCTACTCAATCGCATCCGCGGTCGCCACCTGCCCGGATTCGGCTGAGCGGGAGCAGCCGCTGTGCCGAGTAGCCTGCACCAATCCGGCAGCGCTGTCCTGGATCCTCGACGAGATCGAGCCGGAGGCCACCTGCCGGAACGCCAACGCTGGCTCTCACGAAGCCCCGTCGAACCTGGATCGAAACGCCGGAGGACCCGGCACGAGCAGCGACACTCAGGCCGACTCGGCGATTGCCGCCGGGCTGTGGCTGCGCGAAGCGCTCCAGGCGCTGCTCGACGGCTACGGCTCTTTGGCCACGCCGCTGGCACACCATAGCGAGGACCGCCTCGTGCAATGGGGCACGCACCTCGCCTCCGGATACATGACTCTGCCAGAGCACTGGGGCCAGACCATCCCCGCGATGGTCTCGCTACCGGACTTCACCCACCTGCGCGACCTTCGCCCCGGCGGGTGGCGTGCCTCGCAGATGTTCACCGAACCCTGCGGCGACTACGGCCGATGGCACTGGGACCGCAACCGTATCCTGAAGACCCTCACCGAGGTGATCCAACGCCAGGCCCTGCCCACCTCGGCCGGCACCCGCATCAACCACGAGCGCCTGTGAATCCTCGCGAGCTTGGCCATCAGCGACGCCGGAGTGCAGCTGGGACGCGACACGATCCCGCTCGATGCACTCCGCGAGAAGGTCGCCCCGATGATGGAGACGGTGAACACCAGCGTCTCCTCCACCGGGCAGCGCGGCGGCTACACATCCAAGTCGCCGGACGTCATCTGGCTGAACGAGCAGTGGCAGACCGGACGGCGAGCACCTGCAGCGATCTCCCTGCGGGACGGCGGTTGCGCTGGCAGGGGTACTCCACCGAACTCGCCGTCTCGACCACTGCGGAGATCCTCATCGAAGCGATCGCCGGATACCGCGACCTGGTGGAAAACTCCCGGGCTTCGGGCCGGCCCTCCGGCTTAACAGCCTCCTGCCCGCGCGCGTCGAGGGCACGATCACCTACCCCCGGCACCCACCACCACCCGGTCGGCCTGAACTTCGCCTGGGTCCAGGACCCCAGCCACGACCCGCATACCCGGGCCCGTCGAACTTCGAGCCGAAACCTCACTCGGAAGCTGGCCGTACTGGCACCGGCCCCAAGGCCCGCGCCCGGGATCACGAACCGCCTGCCACCTGCCGATGCTCGAGGACGACACCACCCCACTCGGCAGCTCGCGACCATCATCCAACTTCGCGTACGAGTGGCTCGCCCGCCATTTCCACACGCTAGGGTCGCTGAAGAATCCGATCACCTTCCACGACTAAGCGGCTTCGTAAAGACATTCGGCAAAACGGCAGATGCATTTCCGAGCGCTGGAGCCGTTCAATCATTCGTGCCGATCGCGAGAAATGCGGAGGGCCTCACGGCGCCGGAAGAGATCTCGCTCGAAAAGGCTGGATCCGCTTGACTGCGACGCCGCCCAGCGGGACACTCTAAGTGTCCGGAATGTGACCGACACTCTGGCCAAAGAGCTCCTCCACTAGCAGTGTTACGCGGCGGAACCCGCCAGGTGCAAATAATCACTGAATGCCCAGGGATTTCGTGGGGTTATGGAATAAAACCCCCCTCGGACACTCAATTACCCCATATCGGGCTGCCTTAGGGCAGCACTTTTTGGCACCCGGGCTTATTCTCGCGCTATCCCGGGCGCTGGTCGTGCCTCTTATCACCTCCCGTCGCAGTGCGTGTCTTGTCGCCGGCCGTCGTGGGACAGCTCAAGCGACGTGCTCGGGTTCTCCTTCCGTGGTTGTTCGCGGTGACGGTCCGGTCAGATGGTGATGCGCACCGGGTGTTCGCTGCTGGTCTCCAGCGTCCGAGTTCTGCGGTCAAAGCGGAGCACGATCGCGTGCGCGCGCAGGTAGTCGATCACCTCCTCAGGGCTGGGCGATACGGCGCGGGCGGCGCTGGCAGTGGCGCCGGTGATGGCCGCGGCCGGTTCGGCGGCGGTGAGTCTGTGGTGGAGCAGCGGCAGTTTGGCCAGGACGCGGTCCTCACGCAGGTAGACGTTCTTCGGCCGGGGCGTCGCTGCGTCCTTGACGCTGCGGTGTCCGTGCCGGCAGCGGTAGCCGGGGGTGTCGTTGACCCAGTGTCCTTCGAAGGCGCGTTCGCAGATCGCGCACCGTAGCAGCCCTTTGAGCCGGTAGTCGTGCGTCGCTTGGGCGTGTTCGGCGTGCAGGTTCTGGACGGCGATGAAGTCGGTGTCGCTGACGATCGCGGAATGAGTCCGCCGCTGGGAGATCACCCACTGCTCGGGGCCGTTGCGCCGCCGGACCTCGCGGTGGCCGAGCGCGGTGTTGCCGGCATCAGCCAGGTCGCGGTCGGTGCGGCTGCGGCCCCAGATCATGCGTCCGGTGTAGACGGGGTTCAGCAGGATCTCCCGAACCGTGCCCAAAGTCCATCCGGCGCCGGTGCGGTGCGGGTTGGCTTCGGGGTCCTCGGCCGACGGGCACGGGATGTGCTGGTTGTTCAGGTCCCGGGCGATCCGGGCCAGACTGAATCCCTCTAACCGCCTGGCGAAGATCCCCGCGACGATCGGTGCCGTGTCCGGATCGGTGTCGAACTTCTGCAGACAGATACCGCGCCGGGCCAGACGCCGGTTGGGGTGCGGTCCAGCCTCGACCAGCCTCAGGCCGTACGGCACCCGGCCGCCCTCGTACCGACCCTGCTCGCTGACCTGGACGGTCATCGCGTTGATGACACGGCGCCTGGCCCGCTGAACCTCGCGCCGGGACAGGATCCCGAGCAGCGCCATGAGGTCCTCGATCGTGTCGAGCGCGGGGTCGACCCGGCCGCCGAGTTCCGGCATCCACAGCTGCACCCCATGCAGCGCCAACAGTGGTGCGACCAGGGAGTACTGGTTGCCGGAGAACGCCCGCTCGTGCGAGCCGATCACCACCGCGTCAAAGCCGCGGTCCGGATCGGCTAAGATCGACCGCCACTTGATGGGGTGCAGCTGGCTGTGGACGGCAAGTGATTGAGGGGATTGACAGACAGGCACGGATCCCGGTGATCTCGGAGTTCTCTACGCTTCGTAACCGCCGGAGGATCCGTGCCTGCAGTCCCATCATCTCTGTTCGATGCGTTGTGGGACCAGTTCGCAGCTCTGCTGCCCGAGCGGCCCGAGTTCGACCCGGCCCATCCGTGGGGATGCCACCGCCGCCGGATACCGGACCTGGTCGTGTTCCGGCACGTCGTGGACGCCCTGGTCCACGGTTCGGGGTACGAGCGGATCGCCTCGCAAGGGTGCTCCGCGACCACCATCCGCCGCCGCGTCAAGCAATGGGCCCACATAGGCCTGGCACAGGAACTCCACCGGATTGTGCTGGCCGCCTACGACACGATGATCGGCCTGGACCTCCACGACCTGTCCGCCGACGGCTGCCACACCAAAGCCCCATGCAAAGGCGACAAGGCCGGACCCTCACCGGTCGACCGCGCCAAGCAGGGCTTGAAACGCTCCACCTTGGTCGACGGCGACGGCGTTCCGCTCGGCCTGGCCTCGGCCGGCGCCAACCGACACGACTCAAAGCTGCTGGAACCCACCATCGAGGCAGCGAAACAGCAGGTCGGACACCTACCGGACAGAGCCACGATCCACCTGGACTCCGCCTACAACGGCAAACCGTGCCGCAAAGTCCTGGACGAGCACCACCTGATCGGCGAGATAGCCGCCAAGGGGGTGCCGGCTCCGATCCAGGTCGGCAAACGCTGGGTCGTGGAACGCAGCCAGAGCTGGATGAACGGCTACGGCAAGATCCGCCGCTGTTTCGAACGCGACGGCGAGATCATCGACTTCTACCTCTACCTCGCCGCCGCGTTCGTCACCGTCCGTGCACTCATCCGCCAAGCCCGCAACCGCTACCGCTGGGACACCCGACCAACCAGCCGCCGACTCCCCTATACCATCAAGTGGCGGTCGCTCTAAGGCTGCCAACAGCGCCGCCGAGCCGGAACGCTGGAACGGTGATATCAACCGGCTCTTACCCACATCGGAGAACTCGACGACGATCCGGCCCTCGCCGTTGATCGTCGACAGTGCCTGTCCCAGCTGCCAGGAACGCGAGGTCGCAGGATCCTAGTTGTCCTCCGTCGAGCACCGCCAGTAGAACGCGAACCGAAGCCCGCCGGTGACCAGGCGTGCCGGACGAGCCTGATGCGCAGCGGCCCAGGATGCCAGGTCCTCCAGGTCTACCGGACATGCCAGCACCACGGTGGGAGCGGAGACCGTTCGGTGTGCTGGCGCCGACTGCAGCGCCGAAACCGGGAACAGCGCCGGTCGCACAGCCTGCTTTCTCGCCATGGAGCACCGCCTGTTTGCACTGGTCAGATGCCAAGTCGGCTCTGTACTTGGTGTCTCAGGGGTCGTGGACGTTGGCAATACTGGCGTCCGAAAGCGCGTGCCAGCGACGACGTAGCGTTCCGCCTACTGACCATCAATGCCACGCTGTCGAGAATGTCGGCGATTGAGGGGTCGGTGACGGACTGGGGCGATGGCGAGGTCGACCGGGAGGCCACGCCGTGAGGATCTCCGTCGCCGAGCATGCTCCCCACCGGGCCCACCGATAGGGTGGGCGGCGTCGGAGCGAGGAGAAAACCATGGCGCTGACCACGTCGCTGGCTGGCCGAGTCCGGAACACGAGCCTGCCGAAGAGCCATGCGCTCTTGCCGCTCCTTGAGGCTGTCGTTAACGGCATTCAGGCGATCGACGCCCGATTCGGCGACGACGTCGAGCGTGGTCGTCTGAGCGTCAGGATCCAGCGCAGCCAGCAGGAGGAACTCGACTTTGGTCCCGCTGGCCCTGGGCGTGTGGCGCTGAAGCCAATAGTCGCCTTCAGCGTCGAGGACAACGGGGTGGGCTTCACCTCGGCGAACATGACGTCATTCGAGACGTTGGACAGCGACCACAAGGCCGCCATCGGCTGCCGTGGTGTGGGACGCCTGCTTTGGCTCAAGGCCTTCGACAGGGTCTCGGTCTGCAGCGCCTATGAGGACGAAGCCGGTGGCCTCCACGGACGGCAGTTCCGGTTCTCCGTAGAGGGGGAGGTGGAGCTGGACGGGGAAGCGGACGGCCTAAGCAATGTCGGCACGATCGTGAACCTCGAAGGGTTCAAGAAGCCGTTCCAGCAGAACGCGGTGAAGTCCGTCGACGCCATCGCTCGCGAGACGTTCGAGCACTGTATCTGGTACTTCCTCCGCCCAGGCGGCGCGCCTGACATTACGGTGACCGACGACGACGAGACGGTCTCGCTCAAGGATCTGATGGACGAATTTGTGTTCTCTACGATGTCGATAACTTCTATCGACGTCAAAGGTGAGAAGTTCGATATGATTAACCTTCGCCTCAAGTCCTCGACACGCAGTCTCACGCCACGGCTGTACTGGTGCGCCGCGAGCCGCGTGGTGATGGAGGAGAACCTCACGAGCAAGGTGCCAGGGCTTTACGGCCGACTCAAGGACGAAGCATCCTCCCCATTCACTTACGTCTGCTACCTATCTTCCGGCTCTCTCGACAACCACGTCCGGGCCGACCGCACAGGCTTCGACATTGCCGAGCGTGTGCCGGGCGCGACGCTGTTCGAAGACGTGTCGCTGGAGGACATCCGCGAGGGCGTGCTCAGGGAAGTCGAGAGTATCCTCGCCACCCCGCTCAGTGCAGCGCGCGAGGAAGGCAAGGTCCGCGTCAACGAGTTCGTGAGCAACCGTGCGCCGAGGTACCGGCCAGTTCTGTCGCGGATCGAGTCGCTCGGCGTGTCCGTGGATCCGTCCATCAAGGACCACGACCTTGAGTTGTTGCTGCACAGCAGCCTACAGAAGCTCGAAGCCGCCGCGATTGCCGAGGGTCAGGCCGTCTTCGATGAAGCCGGCTCCTCTCGGTCGGATGACTACGCCGAACGCCTCGCTCGGTATCTGGACACGGTGAAGGACATCAACCAGTCCGACCTGGCCGCGTACGTCTCGCGCCGACGAGTGATCCTCGACGTGCTCGCCAGACTGATCAGGTCCGACGACCACGGCAGGTACAGCAGGGAAGACGCCATCCACTCGCTGCTCATCCCGATGCGGGCCGACTCGAACGGGATTGGCACCGACGCCTCGAACCTGTGGATCATCGACGAGGGGCTTGCGTTCCACGACTACCTTGCCTCCGACAAGACGCTCAAGAGCATGCCGATTACAGGATCCGAGTCCACGATGGAGCCCGATGTGCTCGCAACTCGGCTCGTCGGCTCCCCGGTGCTGGCCTCAGAGGGCGAGTCGCTCCCGCTGCCGTCCATCGTCGTAATCGAGATCAAGCGGCCGATGCGTAACGACGCGTCGGAGGACAAAGACCCGATCCAGCAATGTCTGGAATATGTGAACCGTGTGCGCGCTGGTGGCGTGAAGACCGCATCAGGGCGGCAGATCCCCGAGACGCATGAGGCGCCCGCTTTCTGCTACGTCATCGCCGATCTCACGCCGACGATGGTGCAGCGGTGTAAATATGCGAGCCTGCGTCCCACCCACGACGGACTCGGTTACTTCGGTTACAACGAGCCGTACAAGGCATACATCGAAGTGGTGAGCTTCGACCGTCTTGTCAACGCGGCCACTGAGCGGAACCGAGCGTTCTTCGACAAATTGGGACTTCCGTCCAGTTGATCGATGATGGGGCTCGTCGAAACGGTGCTGTCTGCACGGAAGGATCTCAGCAGCCTCGGGCGTGACGATCCAGCGGATGCGGCCGATCCGGTGCCTGGGAACCAGCCCGCGAGAAGAGCCAGCCACGCACGGTCGGCCCAGGTGAGCTTGAGGGCCAGCCGTGGATCCCGGCGCTGCGCGACTGCGAGCTGGTGCCGCAAGATCAGAATCTCGACGTCCTTGGCCGTCGAATCCCGCGCCGCGAGCCTGGTCCAAGCGAACAAGCGACTCGCCGCGAGATACACAAGCTTCAACGCCACAGCACCGCATCATCACAGCTCGCCGAGGTTGTCGGCACCCTCAGGCCATCAGGCCGATGGACTGCCGGACGGATTGGGAGCAACCGCAAGACGTGACTCGACGGCCTCGATCGTCTCGTCCAGGGCCGCGATCGCCAGCGGACGGTCTCGATGTGGCAGTGGCTCGCCGGTCCTCCTGTCGATCACTGACGCCAGGCCCGATTCCTGCCAAACCACGACAGTCGAACCCGCCTTCTCCAGAGCGAGATGGGCCACCACAGTCGCCGCCAGCTCCTCACCCACCTCGACGGCAACCGGAACCGGGCCTTCTGAAACGTCTTGCCATTCGGTGAAGGGCGAATCCTCAGCAACACTGTCTCGCCAGCCCCGGACTTGCTCGACACGCACCGTGACGGGGGTCAGGCCGACGAGGGCGACTTCTTGGTCCGCATCTTCTTCGAGAAGCTCGTCGAGTGAGGACGGAGCAGGATCATCACCCTTCTTCAGTTGTTTCAGGACAGCCTTTCCCAATGGGTTGAGGCGAAGGATCTGCACGCTACGAGAAGTAACCGGGGAAACGTCCACAAGATTGTAGGTCTCCAGTGCGAGACGTGTGCCGAGAGGAAGCATCTGCAGGACTGTTTCTTGCAGCCCGTCAGGTAGCGAGCCAAGGCCGGCAAGCTCCGAACGATGCGCCGCCACAGCCTCCAGGGCCTCACTGACTTCCTCTTTGCTCACCCGTCCACCTCTCCCGAAACCCATGGCCGGACTCCTTGCACGTTGATCTGGTGACCAATTTGGTCACATCACAAGTACGTAGCAGCGAGAGGCTCTGGCAAGTTGGGTCTTCACTGCTCCTTCTCCCGAACCCGATCGAGGTCACCCCGAAATCGCTCCAGCGCATAGGCGACGGCTGTCTTGGACACTCCGACCTGCGCCGACACCTCCCTGGACGTGGGCCCACGACCGTGCTGCGCGGCAAGATTCAGCCAGGTGGTGATGACTGTGACAGTAGTGGTGTCGCGACGACGGGCGGCGCGGCGGAGCGCCGCACGCACCTGGTCGACAGTCGTCAAGCGATCCAGAAGCCGCACGACCGCATCGTCGCCGTTCTCGGCGCCCAGTCGACCCCGGACAACGGCGGCCCTCCCCGATTCACGATAGCGATCGACGAGAACATGCCGCGCGATGACAAGCAGATAGCCTGCCGGCGACTTGCCCGTATCGACCCGTCCCTCGGCGATGGCATACGCCATTCGGGCTATCGCTTCGTCAGCGGCTTCTTGCCGATCGACGTCATCGAGATCGGCGTCGGGTCGGACCAGGAAGTCAAGAAGACCTTGCCGAATCAGTAGGTAGTCATCAGCACTGAGCGAAGGTCCTGGTCCCGCGGGGGTGGACCCGGCCCAACGTCTGACCGCCTCGTCAAATCGCGACACAGCTCTTGACTACTATAATGAAAGCGATTACGCGACCGGAGGTGATGGTCGTGCCCCTCCTCATCATACTGGGCTTGATCGTGATACCAGCGGCCTTCGGTATTCCATGGAAGCGAATTACCTACTGGAATCACTGGACGGGGCGAAGGGCGACTGTCGCCTGTCTGACAATTTACCTTGTCGTCCTCGTCCTGACGGGCATCGCTATTTGGTGGGGCATCGGCGCGCTGGTGGCCGCCGGGACTGTGGCGAAATCGCTTGCCAGCGGAGCTGCCACAAAAACTGTCGCTGGTGGAACGGCAGGCAACATCGTTACCCGAGCCCACGGCGGTGCGCCCGCCAAGGCCGCCGAATTTCCGGCAAACGTGGCCAAACGTATTCCCTTCTTCGTCGAAGGCGTGCTCAGGGACACCAGTCACGCGAACTTGGAACGTTGGCTCGACACCCTTTCCAATCCAGTGATCACCGACGAAGGAACCCGGCTGGCAGCACGCTACGGGTATACAGCCCTCCATGCGAAGCGTCGTAAAGTTAGAAGCAATGCAGAGAAGTATCAGAAATCAATGGAGGAAGCCCTCGGGCGGCACAAGAGATACCGGGGCCAGGGACTCAACTTCGGTCGCGCGTCCATTCAGATCGAGCTGCTGAACTATTACGAGAAGGAGGCGTGGAAGCCTTAGGATTCCAGAAGCCGGTCTTGGCTCAGGGCGCGATCGTGGCATGCGGAACGACATCCATTGCCAACGTCGGATCCGGTCGGGTGGCGTGGGGAACGGGACATCGTGAACGCCTCGTCGAAGGTTCGGGGGCCGCCATATGGCGGCCCCCGAACCTAGGCCCAAGTCTGCGCAACTTCCCGGTAACGATTCGTCTCGATTGCACTACGCCCTATCAGCTCTGGGCAACCTGCCATGCTTTGATCACTGCGCCGGACAAGCGGCCGCGGTCAGCAACTTGCAGTCCATGGCTGCGCGCCCAGCTGCGAACGGCAACTGGATCGCCAAGGACTCGACTCGAAGCGTCCTCGACGCTAATCTCAGAGGAGAATCGGGAAGCATTTCTTGGGGTTATGGGGCAATTCCCCCCTCGGACACTACCTATAACCCCATGATTGTTAGGGTCGAGATTCATCTCGGCCCTAATCGTTTTTGTGCCCGGGGCGTAGGCCTCGGGCGCGGCGTTCTCGATGACCGCTCGTATGTCTCCGAGCGCCTGAATCAGGTTCTTGATGACTTCCTCGCTGAGTCGCGCCTGAGGGTTGGCGCGGGCGCGTTCGGCTTTCACCGCCGCGATCCAGCCGCCGACGGTTTCGGCATCCACTCCGGCATCCAGCGCGGCGCGGTACTTGTCGAGCTTGGCGTCGCAATCGGCGATCTTCGCGGCGACGTCCGCAGCGGGATCGGCCGCCGGGGCGGGCTCGGCGAGGGCGGCGGCGTTGTCGGCCATGGCGCGGATGGTGTCGCCGATGCGGTGCGGGGCGAAGAGCTTGACGAGCCACTGGTCGATGACCGGGAGCAGGTCCTCTTCTTTGACGTAGACGTTGTCCGGGTGCTGCACGTGGTTGGCCAGTGCGTACTCCTTGGGGTACCGGCACCGGTAGTGCGACTTGCCGTTGGACTGCTGGCCGCTTGGGGTGTGGGCCCAGGTCGGCCAGGCGGTAGCCGTAGGGTGGTCGACCGCCGAGGTATCTGCCCTCGATCTTGGCTTGGGCGGACATGGCGGAGCGGACCCGGATCTTGACGCGATTATGCTCGCCTTTCGACATACCGCCGAGCACGCTCATGATCAGGTCGTGCGCCTCGGCTCACCGCGCGCGCCGCGCCGCCACAGGGACGCTTCGGTTCTCCCTGAGGGTCACGCCGGTACACCTCCCCCGTGCTCCGTGGGTGCGCGTAGCGCGATCTGGTGTCCGGCGACGTCGATCTTGGCCTGGAGGTAGCGGGTGTTCGAGGTGGTCACGAACACACCGGTCGGGACCTGGTCGCGCACCACGATGCCGTGCCGGGCGAGTTGGGCCTGCTTGTCGGGGTTGTTCGACAGGAGCCTGATCTCCCGTACGTCCAGGGCGTGCAGCATTTGGGCGGCGGCGCCGTAGTCGCGGCCGTCCGCCGGCAGGCCCAGGGACTCGTTGGCCGCGTAGGTGTCCTGGCCCTGGTCTTGCAACGCGTAGGCGTCGAGCTTGTTGTAGAGGCCGATGCCGCGGCCTTCTTGACGCAGGTAGATGAGGTATCCGCTGGTCCGGGAAATCTGGTCGACGGCATCGGCGAGTTGTGGGCCGCAGTCGCAGCGTGCTGAACCCAGTACATCGCCGGTCAGGCATTCGGAGTGCAGCCGCACCAGCGGTACGTCCGTGCCCCGGTGGTTCCCGAGCCCGACGGCGAGGTGCTCTTGGCCGTCGGCCAGGCCGTTGAAGCTGAAGGCCTCGCCGTCGGTCCACAGTCCGTCGGGCAGTTGGAGCGGTATTCGGACTGCGGCCCGGACCGAGGCGGCCGGCAGTTGTCCCTGCCGCTCGTCGGTGGCACAGGGCTGTGTCATGACGCGGCCTTGGATGCGGCGGACCGGTAGGGCGGGGTGATGCCGGCGCCCCATTCCCAGTGCGGGACCCGTGCATGGGTGAAGGGGGTCGCGCCGGGCTGGGAGTTGGTCAGCGCCAGGCGGGTGCCCCACTCGATGTAGGAGGCGAAAGCCGCGCGGAACTCCGGGTCGGACGGCAGGTCCACCTCGTCGGCGGCGTCCATCAGAAGGTTGGTCCAGCGGCGGCGCTGCGGTTCGGTGATGGCCTTGCCGAGGTGCTGGGTGATCATGTGGTGATAGCCACCGCGTTCGGCGGTGTAGCGCGACGGACCGCCGAATACCTCGCCCAACCACAGTGCGACGTGGTGTGGATGGGCCGGGTCCATGTGCGCGAACAGCGGCCCGACCACCTCGTCGGCCAGGACGTGGTCGTAGAACACGTCTGTCAGGCGCTCCAGGGCTTTGGCGCCGCCGAGCCAGTCGAACATGGTCGGAACCGATCCGCCCTGGCCGCGCACGGCGGTGCGCTCGTAGTGCCGCATCTCCTCGATCGCCGTCACGTAGGGCTTGATCTCGGCGAAGAAGGCCGCGAAGTGCGGGCCGCCGCGGAAGCCGTGCAGATGGTCGTCCGCGGAGGTCCAGACGATGCGCAGGATGTAGTGGTCGGGAGCTTCCGTGCAGCGGGCCAGTTCATATTCCACACACTGCGGGGCCACGGCGAGCGAGGCTGAGGCGGCGCGGGCATAGGCGGACTCGAACTGCTCGCTGCTGTCAGCGGGTATCAGGTAACGGATGTATTCGACGATCATGGTGCGCTCTCCGGTTGAACCAGTCGTTGTACGTGTGCTGATATGCGCGTGACCTGGCGGATGCCAGATCGGAGACGGCGCTGGATGGCGTCCGGCGGCAGGGCATCCAGCCGGACCACGTCATATTTCAATACGGTACAGAATTGTATTGTTGAGATACAACACAGCCGTGCATAGGAAAAGGTCTCCGCAGGCTGGAGTTTGTGCCGGTGCCCCAGGCAGAATCCGCGACACCGCCATCGACACCCGGACCCTGGCCGGGAACCCGGTCCCAAAGGACTGGCCGCAGCGCACCGCCGTGCTGGTGTGGCGGGCCGTCGGCAAACAAGCGCCGACGCCTGGCACGCGCCGGTTCCGGCTTACCTCCCTCTGGACACAGGTCGCTAGTTGACGGTCGGGATGAGGCCGCCGTCGATGCGCAGGTTGGCGCCGTTGACCGAGGCGCCAAGCGGGCTGGCGACGAGGGCGACCAGGGCCGCGATCTCCTCGGGTTCGGCCAGGCGGTCCGACGGGCTGGCCAGGGGCCCGTCAAGGAGTCTGCGGGTCGCGGCTTCGAGGTCGTCGCCGAGGCTGTGGTGGGCGGCGAAGCCGGCGGCCAGGTCGCGGAAGCCGTCGGTGCGGCTCGGGCCGGGGCTGACGGTGTTGACCGTGATGCCGGTGGCGGCGAGTTCTTTGGTGAGGCTGACGGTGAGGTTGGCCAGGGCGGCTTTGGCGGCGCTGTACGCGGCGCGGGCCGGGATCGGGTTGGGGTTGGCGGCGCTGCCGATCTGGATGATCCGACCCCAGGCGTTCGCCTTCATCGACGGTGTCAGGGCCCGGATCAGGCGGACCGCGGATCCGACGTTGCCGTTGTAGAGGCTGATCCAGTCCTCGGCCGAAGCCTCGGACCAACCGTCGGCGCCGAGGCCGCCGGCGTTGTTGACCAGGATGTCGACGCCGCCGAACGCGCCGGCTGCCTCCTCGGCGACCGCGGCCGCCGCGGCGTCGTCGGTCAGATCGCCCAGGACGACGGCCGCCCGGCCGCCAGCCGCGATGATGGCCTCAGCGGTAGCTTGGGCGCGTTCGGCGTCCCGGCCGTGGACGACGACCGCGACGCCCTCGCGGGCCAAACCCAGGGCTATCGCCCGGCCGATGCCGCTCGTGCTTCCGGTGACGAGGGCACGCTTGTCGTGCAACTGCAGGTCCATGGATTCGGATCCTCACTGGGCAGGTGTGGGAAAAGGTTGCGCAGAAGGTTTTGGCAAATACCTTGGGCCAAAGCCATTGGCTAGACGGTAAGCTCCGAGGCATGCCGTTGTCTACTGATCTCCCCGCCGCAGACGGACCCGGCGCCGACGTCCCTGCCGGTGGCCTCCTCGGCGCCGCCGCCATTGCGGCCGCCACGGACTCCGTCGGCCTGCAGGACTCCGTCGACCGGTTCCTGGAGGGCTGGGCCCAGGTCCAGCCCGACCTCGACCTGTCGCCGGTAGCAGTGGTGCAGCGCCTGGGCCGGGTTCGACGCATCATCGAGGCCGAAGTCGAGGCCACGTTCGCCGAGTTCGGACTCAACGGCCCTGACTACATCGCCCTGGCGACTCTGCGCCAGCTCGACCAGCCCGAAGGCGTCCCCCAGCGCCGCCTCATGCGGGAGCTGGGTCTCACCTCCGGAACCATCAGCGTTCGCATCGAACGCCTCGCCGACCGCAGCCTTGTCGCCGTCGCACCGGACCCGGCCGACCGCCGCAACACCCTCGTCAGCCTCGCCCCCGCCGGCCGCGACCTCCTGGACCGCGTCACTCCGGCCCACCTCAGCACCGAGAGCCGCCTGCTCGCCGCCTTGGACTCAGAACAGCGCGAAACCCTGTCCGCACTGCTGCGCCTCCTGCTGGTCGCCTTCGAAGGGTCGGTCTCCACCGGCGCCCTGCCGCGCCTGGGCCTTTCCCTGACCCCGGCCCACCGCGCGATCGAAATCCGGCGCGCCGTCGGCCTCCCCGAAATCGCCGGGCTGCTCGTCAAGGCCGTCGACCGGGACAGCCGCGCCGACCGCGCCGACATCAGAACCGGCGACGTCCTCATCAACGCCGGCGGCCGCGAACTGCGCTCAGTGGCCTCATTGCACGCCGCACTCCGCGGCGCAGCCGAGGCCGAGGCCGACACGCTGACCGTCGACCTGATCCGCGGCGTTGACGCACCCCACCAAGCGGTGCTGGACCTGAGTCCACACTGCGCGGATCAGAAATCTCTACCTGCGGCCTTCGCACACGACACGGTGATCCACCAGGTCTGACCACGCTTTCGACCCGGCACCGGACGTGGCGGTGCACTCAGGCGACACACCCGAACGGCCTACCTGTACCGCCGTCAGTTCTCCGCCGACGCCACGCTAGCAGGCATGACTGAGAACAAGACCGACGACAAGACCGACGACAAGACCGAGGACGAGTCCGAGGAAAAGTCCGAGAACAAGCGCTGGGCCGTGGACGACTTCGACGAACAGACGATCCGTCTCAAAGTCCCGTTCCGGCTGATCTTCAACGACAACATCTCCCTGTCGCGCGACGCCATCGCCACCGTCGAGGAGCTTCAGGGCCACGACGTCATCATCGTGTCGACCACGGACGGTAGCAGCTACGAGGTCATGCGCGGCGTGGCGCCTTCGCAGCGGGAGAAGACCAAGGAAGCGTTCGGCCTCTGATACCCCGCCGCGGTCTCCCGCGCCCTGACAGATCGGACGCGGGAGGTCGTGCGCTGTGTTCGCCAAGCAGCGCACGACCTGGTGACGTACCGGACGCCCGGCCGGGATCGCTGATCAGCGATCCCTTCGACCTCACGCAGGGCTCGGCTGATCTGCTCCGGGCTCCAGCGCTGGTTGAGGCGCGGCTGGATATATGCCTTCAGCTCCGGATCACGTCGAATCTTGCCGTCTCTGGACCGCGCCCGCCGCACTGCAGCCCGCTGTTGAGCGTAGAAGGGGTTGTATTTGCCGGTGCGGGGATGGCTGTTGCGACCGACCTCCCGGCTGACCGTGGCAGGACTACGGCCCAACTCCCGCGCGATGGCCCGCAGCGACCTGCCGGCACGCAGCAAGTCGGCGATGGCGATGCGCTCGTCCTCGGACAAGAACCGCGACAAGACCTCGTCGCCGTCACGCTGTTCGGTGATCGGTGATCGGTGATCGGTGCATAGACACGCTCACGCCCAGCCCGATCGACAACTTTGCGACCGCATCTCCACCGATAGCCGGTCTTGGGGTTGACCCCCACCTCGCGACACGCAGCGGCGTTGCTCAATCGCTGCGCCATCAACCGAAGATACCGATCACGCTTGTCCCTCTTAGGCGCGCTTCCCGAGCTCCCGCCTCTCCCGCACGATCTACTCCCCTACTCAGGTGTTGCGACCACCCCTAGAACCCGCCCCGCCACACCCGGGCCACACGAAGCCGCTCGTCGAGTGCCCGGTGGTACGTCACAGAGCGCGCACACCTCGGCGTCAAATGAGCCTTTTCACGCAGTCGGCCATCGTGCCGGCGGCCGTATCAGGGTTGTTTGACAACCCCGAAACGCGAGCGTATATCTCACTTGAGGGGTGGGAGAGCGCTCTCCCGATACCGCGCGTCACCACGGGGACTTCGACTACTGACGTCAGCTCGCCAAGAGAAGGAGTCTCCATGGCCCGCTCGAGTCCTGGCACATCGCGACGTCACGGAAGACTCAGGGTGCTGTTCACCCTCCTGACCGTCCTGGCGATCCTCACGGCACTGGTCGGCGGTACCCAGCTGGCCGTGCCGAGCAAGGCTTCGGCTGCGGGCACGACGCTGTTGTCGCAAGGCAAGTCGGCGACCGCGTCCTCCACCGAGAACGCCGGGACTCCGGCGAGCGCCGCCGTCGACGGCAACACCACCACCCGCTGGTCCAGCGCCTTCAGCGACCCGCAGTGGATCCAGGTCGACCTCGGTGCGAGTGACACGATCAGCCAGGTCGTCCTGCAATGGGAGACCGCCTACGGCAAGTCCTTCCAGATCCAGACCTCTCCTGATGCCGCCGTGTGGACGAGTATCTACTCGACCACCACGGGCACCGGTGGAACCCAGACCCTGAACGTCACAGGCACCGGCCGGTACATACGCTTGTACGGCACCGCCCGTGGAACCGCGTGGGGTTACTCGCTCTGGGAGTTCCAGGTCTACGGAACGACCGGTGACACCGGCGGAACCTGCGGACCGGCTAACGCCGCGCAGGGCAGGCCGGCCACCGCCTCGTCGACCGAGAACGCGATGACGCCGGCGAGCGCCGCCTTCGACGGAGATACCAGTACCCGCTGGTCGAGCGCCTTCAGCGACCCGCAGTGGGTCCAAGTGGACCTGGGCTCGTCCCAGCCGATCTGCCACGTCGACCTGACGTGGGAGGCCGCGTTCGCCTCGGCGTTCCAGATCCAGACGTCGCAGGACGCGGCGACCTGGACGACGGTCTACTCGACCACCAGCGGCCCCGGCGGCACCCAGTCGCTCAACGTGACGGGCACCGGCCGGTACGTCCGCATGTACGGTACTGCCAGGGCCACCCCGTACGGCTATTCGCTCTGGGAGTTCCAGGTCCTCACCGGCACCGGCACCCCGCCTCCCCCCAACTGCCCGTGGGTCGGCTCCGCGGCTCCGGTCGCGACGCGCGTCAGCCAGGTCATCGCGGCCATGAACCAGTCCCAGAAGATCTCGCTGCTGCACGGCGTCGGCGGCGCGTACGTCGGGGTCGTCGCACCGATCCCGGCCCTGTGCGTCCCCGGCCTCAATCTGCAGGACGGTCCCCAAGGCGTCGGCGACGGGCTCGGCGGCGTCACCCAGCTGCCCGCGCCCGTAGCGGCGGCGGCGACATGGGACACCGCGCTGGAGAACCAGTACGGGGCGACCGAGGGCACCGAGTTCGCCGGCAAGGGCGTGAGCGTCGCTCTCGGCCCGACGGTCAACATCGTCCGCGACCCGCGGTTCGGCCGGGCCTTCGAGACGTTCAGCGAGGACCCCTACCTGGCCGGCCAGATAGCCGCCGCCAACATCCAGGGCATCCAGAGTCAGGGCGTGATGGCCCAGGTCAAGCACGCGGCCGTCTACAACCAGGAGACGAACCGCAACAGCCCGGCCGACAACGCCATCGTCGACAACCAGACGCTGCAGGAGATCTACCTGCCCGCGTTCAACGCGGCGATCACCAAGGGCAACGCGTCCTCGGTGATGTGCTCGTACAGCACGATCAACGGAACCTACGCGTGTGAGAACCCGTATATCCTCAACACCGCGCTGTACCAGCAGGACGCGTTCACCGGGTTCGTCACCTCGGACTGGGGCGCCACGCACTCGACCGTCGCGTCGGCGAACTCCGGCCTGACGATGGAGATGCCGGGCAGCGGCTACTTCGGCACGGCGCTGTCCTCGGCCGTCACGGCGGGCACGGTGACCACGGCCACGCTGAACACCATGGTCGGCAGGGTCCTGACGAAGATGTTCGAGTTCGGGCTCTTCGACAAGGCGCCCAGCGGCTCGACCGGCGCGACCGTCACCACGCCGGCCCACGTGGCCACCGCGCGGACGGTCGCCGAGGAAGGCACCGTCCTGCTCAAGAACGCCAACAGCCTCCTGCCGCTGTCCACCTCGACGACGCACTCGATCGCCGTGCTGGGCAACGACGGCGGCTCGGGCGTGCAGACCAGCGGCGGCGGCAGCGCCGGCGTCAGCAGCTCGGGCACCGTCTCCCCGCTGACCGGCATCACGAACCGGGCGGGCTCCGGCGTGACCGTCTCCTACGAGGCCGGCACCGACGCCGCCGGCGTCACCCGCGCGGTCAACCTGGCCAAGGCCTCCGACGTCGCGATCGTTTTCGCGAACTACGGGGAGTCCGAGGGCAGCGACATCTCGAACATCGACCTCCCGGGCAACCAGAACACGCTGATCTCGTCGGTGGCCGCGGCCAACCCGAAGACCATCGTCGTCCTCAACACCGGCTCGGCGGTCACCATGCCGTGGCTGGGCTCGGTCGCCGGTGTTTTCGAGAACTGGTACGCCGGCCAGGAGGCGGGCAACGCCATCGCTGCCCTGTTGTTCGGCGACGCGAACCCGTCCGGTAAGCTGCCGGTCACCTTCCCGGCGAGCCTGGCCGACGTACCGGCGCACACCACGGCGCAGTGGCCCGGCACGAACAACCAGGTCCAGTACTCCGAAGGCGTCGACGTCGGCTACCGCTGGTACGACTCGCAGAACAAGACACCTCTCTTCCCCTTCGGATACGGGCTCTCCTACACCAGCTTCGGGTTCTCGAACCTGAGCGTCGGCGCCCTCTCTGGAAACACCAGCACCGTCACCGCCACGGTCACCAACACGGGGACTACGGCGGGAGCCGAAGTGGCGCAGCTCTACGTGGGCGATCCCTCGTCCACCGGCGAGCCGCCCAAACAGCTGAAGGGCTTCGTCCGGGTGAGCCTCGCCCCCGGCCAGAGCCAGACCGTGCAGTTCACCGTGAGCAGCCATGACCTGGCCCACTGGGCGGACTCGGCCGGCGGCTGGACGACGACGTCGGGGGCCTACCAGATCCTCGTCGGCGACTCGTCCAGGAACCTCCCGCTGACCGGCACCATCACGGTTCCCTGATTCCGCCTCACCCGGCCGCCGACGGCGGCCGGGTCCCTTTCCCCAGAAGTGGTCGGCTATGGCCGGGGCGATGAAGCCAGCCCAGGGGGCTCGCTGTTCGACCTCCGAGTGAGAGCATCGCGGTGATTCGCGCCGACGGGCAGCGCGAGATGTTAAGCGTTGACGACTGATCGTTGATTTCAGCCCTGGGATCGAGCCCGGCGCCAGTGTCCCGCCCGCGCCTCAGCCTCGGGGCGTCGTCAACTGCAACCGGCGCTCCCGCCCCGGCCTCGCGGGTCCTGCGGCGCCGAGTTCCCGGCGCCGCAGGACCCTGACGCGTCAGTGTGTCTGCCGCGGCCAGGTCTGGTCCGCGCCCGGACGGGCCGGCATCGGCTGCTTCGAGGCGGTCGTCTGGGCGGCGAGGTTGGCTGCCGTGGTGTCCGCGTCGAACTGCGTGTTGGCGGGTGCCGGCTGCGGCTTGGACAACCGGAGTGCGCCGGTGAAGTCGCCGAAGGTGTGGCGGCGCCATCGGCTGATCGGCGCGAAGGTGACCGCGCCGTGGCCGGACAGGCCGCCGGCCGCCGTGATCGCCTCGATGAACCGCAGCCCGGAGGTGTGGTCGCAGACCTCGGAGAAGATCCGGCCGCCCACCGTCCACGGCGAGACGATAATGCACGGCACCCGGAAGCCCCCGCCCACCGGCAGGCCGCCGCCCGGCGTGCCCTTCGGGGAAGGGATCTTCACGAACTCCTCGGGGTACTGGCGCACGTCCGGGACGGGCGGCGGCACGTGGTCGAAGAACCCGTCGTTCTCGTCGTAGTTCAGCACGAACACGGTCGAGTTCCACAGCTCCTCGTTGGAGGCGAGCGCCTCCAGTTTGGACGCCAGGTACTGCGCGCCGGCGGCCGGCAGGTTCGGCGGGTGCTCGTCGGCTTCGCTCGGCATGAACAGCCAGCTGACGTCCGGGAGGACGCCGTTGGCGCAGTCCTCCTCGAACCCGAGATCGGGATCGGCCGCCGCGGTCGGGTTCGCCGGGTTGCCGACCCCGCCGACGGTGCCGTCGCCGAACAGCGTGCCGCCGCTCATCACCGCGTTGTAGAGCGCCGCGGGCAGGGTCGTCTTGTTCTGGAAGTTCGCGAACCAGGAGAACACGTTGAATCCGCTGGTCGCGCCGGAGAAGTACGTCTTGACGCTGTAGCCGCCCTGGTGGAGGATCTCCGCCGCCGACGGGTAGGTCAGCGGGTTCGGCGTGACGGTCTCGAGCACCGGGCCGCCGTTGAGGCCCTGCGGGTCGTTCGTGCCGGACATCCACACGAGCCGGTTCGGGTCCGTCGGGCCCAGCACCGAGCAGTGATAGTTGTCGAGCAGCGTGAACGACTGCGCCAGCGCCCAGTGGAACGGGATGTCCTCCTGGGTGAAGTAGCCCATCGTGAACGAGCCGTTGACCTCGCCGTCGGAGGCGAGATGGGTGCTCAGCCACCCGTCCATCGCCCCCTGGTTCCACGAGGCGTGCTGGTCGCGCCAGTCGTGCGAGAGCGAGGGCACCGCCGCGGCACCGGTGGTGATGGTCGACATGTGGTAGGGCTCGAGGTACCCGTCGGGGTTGGCCGGGTCCGGCTGCTGGAAGACGGAGTTGCCGTTCGGCAGCCGGATGGCCGTCGGGTCGCCGAACCCGCGGGCGCCGGGGAAGGTGCCGAAGTAGTGGTCGAAGGACCGGTTCTCCATCATCACGTACACGACGTGCTTGATCTGGGACAAGCTGCCCTGCCCCGGCTTCGCGGCCGCGGCCCTGGCCAGGTTCTCCGGCAGCACGCCGGCCATGCCCGCCGCGCCGGCCAGGGCTGCCGCGCCCGTGATGAACCGGCGGCGCGAGACCGCCGGAGAAGCGGAACTGCTCTTGTCGTTCATGGTCTCTCTCTTCGTGGAGCGGGTCGGCGTCAGGACGCGGGCGGGGCCACCGGGCCCGGCGCGTGGCCGGCGCGGGCCAGGCCGATCACCTGGGCGATGACGCTGTTGCGGGTGTCGGCGATGTACAGCAGGTCCGTGGACGGATCCACTGTGACGGCGTACGGGGTGTTCAGGTGCGAGGCGGTCGGGGCCGCGCCGCTGCTCTCCCCGCCGGGAGCGGCGGAGGAGTTCACCACGGTGCTGATGGTCCCGTCCGGGGTGACCTCGCGGATCGCGTTGTCGAAGGTGTCCGCGACGAACAGGTCGCCGGCGCCGTCCACCGCCACCCCCTGCGGGTCGTTGAGCTGCGCCGAGGTCGCGGGCCCGCCGTCGCCGGAGAATCCGCCGAGGCCGCCGGCCGCCTTGCCGGCCGCGTGGTCGCCCGCGACGGTCGTGATGATCCCGGTGCGCGCGTCCACGCGGCGGATCACGTTGTTGGCCGAGTCCGCGATGTAGAGGTCGCCCTGGGCGTCGAGCGCGAGCCCGATCGGCTGGTTCAGCTGCGCGAGCGGGCTCGGTCGCCCGTCGCCGGAGTAGCCGGCGCGGCCGGTGCCGATCAGGCGCAGCAGCAGGCCCCGCGGCGTGAGCTCGACCACCCGGTCGGCGTAGGTGTCCGCGATGAACACGTCGCCGGCGGCGTTCACGGCGACGGCCTCGGGATGGTCGAGCGGGACCAGGCCGCCGAGGCCGGCGCCGGACCACGAGCCGCCGGGGACGGTGCCGGCGAAGCGGCTGATCGTCCCGTTCGCGGCGATCTCGCGCACCACGTTGTCGCCGGCGTCGGCGACGAACAGATCGCCGGCGGCGTCCGTGGCGCTGCCAGAGGGCTGATACAGCGATGCGGACGTGGCCTTGCCGCCGTCGCCGTGCTCGCCGTACGCCTCCAGCGAGCCGGCGATGACCGAGGTGGAGCCGTTCTGCAGCGCGGAGACGACGTTGTCACCGGTGTTCGACACGTCCACGGTGCCCTTGAACGCCGACACACCGGCCGGCCGGTCCAGGGCGCCCGGCACGACGTTCGGGACGACCGCGCCGCTGCCCGGGTCGACGTGCGTGCCCGTGTCGTCGCCCACCGAGGCGTACGGCATGGTCTGCAGCACCGGGCCGCTCGGCACGGCGCTCTGACCGATCGTCAGGTTCAGGTTGTCGGCCGTGCCGTCGCTGTTCGCGCCGCTGCTCACGCCGACCGTCGCGATCGTGACGACGACCTTCTGCGTGCCGGCGGGGACATCGCCGTACCAGGCCTGCGGGATCAGGCTGGAGGCGTTGCCCCGCTGCGCCGCGGTGACCGGGCCGATCTTGGCGGTGCTGAGCGTGGCGCCCTTCGTGTCCTGGAACGCCGCCGTCACGGTCGCGTAGTCACCCTGGGTCGAGTAGCCGCCGAGGTCGGCGGACAGTTTGAACGGCTGGCCGCCGACGGCGAGCGCGCTCAGGTCGACGGACTGGGTGCCGGTGGTGCTGATGCCGGGGATCGAGACGGTGCTCGGGTTGGTGCCGCCGTAGAACACGCGGCTGCCGGTGACGCCGGGGTAGGTCGAGGTGCGCGACTCCTGCGTGCCGTCGGGCGGGCTGAGCGGGGACGCGCTCGTCCAGCAGTCCGCGACGGTCTGGTCGTCGCCGAGCGGCGCGCCGAGTGCGGTCGCCGTCGTGGAGTCCTCGGCGCTCGGGTTCTCGATCAGGTTGCTGTTCAGGGCCGGGGTGACCGTGTCGGAGGCCGGGCACGGCACGGTGTAGCTCTGGCCGACCGCGTTCTGACCGATCGTCAGGTTCAGGTCGTCGGCCGTGCCGTCGCTGTTCGCGCCCGCGTTGACGCCCCCCGTGATGATCGTGACGAGGATCTTCGCGGTGCCGTCCGGGACGGTGCCGTAGGCGCCGTCGGGGAGCAGTTCCGAGACGTTGGCGCGGTCGGCCGGGGTCGCCGGACCGATCTGGGCGGTGCCGAGGCTGGCGCCGGAAGCGTTCTCGAAAGTGGCGACGACTTCGGCGTAGTCGCTCTGGGTCGAGTAGCCGCCCACCTTGCCGGTCAGCTTGAACGGCTGGCCGGCCGCCTTCAGGGAGCTGACGTCGATGACCTGGCTGCCGGTGGTGACCACGCCGGCCACCGCGACGGTGCTCGGGTTGGTGCCGCCGTAGAACACGCGGCTGCCGGTGACGCCCGGGTTGGTCGAGGGACTCGACTCCTGCGTCCCGTCGGGCGCAGCGAGCGGGGAGGCGCTCGTCCAGCAGTCAGCGACGGTCTGGTCGTCGCCGGCGGGTGCCCCGAGGGCGGTCGCCGCGGTGGAGTCCTCGGCGCCCGGGTTCTCGATCAGGTTGCTGTTCAGCGCCGGGGTGACCGTGTCGGAGGCCGGGCACGGCACGGTGTAGCTCTGGCCGGAGTCGCCGGAGGAGATCGTCAGGTTCAGGTTGTCGGCGCGGCCGTCGATGCCGTACCCGGCGCTGACGCCGGTCGAGGCGACGGTGATCAGGATCTGGGCGGTGCCGGCCGGCACGGTGCCTGTCGCCGCCTGCGGAATCAGGCTCGTGACGTTGGTGCGCTGGGCCGGGTCGACCGGGCCGAGGACGGCCGAGCCGAGCGGGGCGCCGGCGGCGTCTTCGAACCGGGCGGTGACCGTCGCGTAGTCGGTCTGGGTCGTGTAGCCGCCGATCTCGCCGGTCAGCGTGTACGCGCGGGTGCCCGCGCCGAGCGAGCTCACGTCGATCAGCTGGGTGGCCGTGGTCGTCACGCCCACGATCGAGACCTGAGGGGAGTCGTAGTCGTAGCCGCCGTAGAAGGTGCGGCTGCCGGTCTGGCCGGGCACCGCGGAGGACGCCGCCGACTCCAGGACGGCGCCCTGGCCGCCCATCGGGGAGGTGCTCACCCAGCAGTCGGGCGCGTACTGCAGGTCGGTAGCGGGTTCGCCGAGCGTGGTGAGGGCCGTGTAGTCCTCGGCCCCGGGGTTCTCGATCAGGTTGCTGTTCAACGCGGGCGTGACCACGTCCGCGGCCGGACAGACCGCGGAGTAGCTCTGCCCGCCGCCGGTCGACGCGGCGGGACCGCCCGCGGCAGCGGCCACCCCCAGGCCGATCGCCGCCGACCCGACCACGGCGCTCGCCGCCACGGCCGCCCAGCGGAGCTTGATAGGAAGTTTCATAGGCTAATTAAGAAAGAACCCGGCTGCCGAGGCGGAGATCATTCGTGACCGATGAGTGGCGCCGCTGTGAACAATCACCACACATGACGTGTCACGGATGCCGGGTGACGCCCGCCCGGCGCCGGCCACGTCGTCCGCCGGGAGCGTAGAGCGACTGGAGCCGAAGGCGCTCAGTGCCCTGGTCGCGTTCGAAGTACCGTCCGAGGATCCGACGAGGCGCCGCGCGATCGCCGAGGCCGTCGTCGATCTGCTGATGAACGCCAAGGAGCGACACGCCCGGCTACGGGAGACCTCTATGCGCTCGACCGGCGGCGTCATCGACCACCCGGAGCTGTCATTCCGGCTGGTGCGCGCGACCGGCGACGACTTCGCGGCCGAGCCGACGCTGCGGACTACCGCCGAAGCGATTGCCGGCGGCTCCGGCCACTCGGACGGCGCAGCCTAGACCCGCTCCGATCGCGGTATCGATCACGAGGTGGGAACCGACGACGGCGAGGAGCACCGATGGGATCCGGTCCGATACCGGCACCGGGCGACGGAAGCACCGTCGATCGCGCGGCGATCAGCGACTCGCGCGCGTGGGTCGCCGAACTCGAGACGGCCAAGCCGGCGGCGGAGTATAAACATCACCGAGTCCGGTTCGTGCGCGGATCATCTGAGCGACGGCGCGTGGCCGGCGCAGTGGAATCCGTGGCAGCCAGAGAAAGACCGTGCTCCGACGCGGCCGCCACGAGGCCAGGGCCTGGCAGAAGCGGGCGGCGATTGAGGTGACGGAATCCGGGAGGGCTGAGCGTGGTGACCGGGACTGGCCGGTCGCCGCCTGGCTCCGCGGCTATGACCGGCGCCGTTTGACACCGGACACCATCGGGGCGCTGACGGCTTGGGCGCTGATCGTGCCTGAGTGCGTGGCCTATGCGCAGATCGCCGGCGTGCCGGTCCAGAACGCGTTTTACGGGGCGCCTGTCGCGCTGCTCGCCTATGCGTTGTTCGGGCGCAGCAACCACCTGATCGTCGGAGCGACCTCGGCTGCCGCGGTGTTGTCGGCGTCCACGGTCTCGGCGGTGTCGAGCGATCCGGCCAAGGCCGCGACGCTCTCGACGGCGCTGGCACTGATCGCCGGCGCCGTGTTGATCGCAGCCGGTGTGGCCCGGCTCGGCTTCGTCGCCGACTTCCTGGCCGAGCCGGTACTGCTCGGGTTCCTGTTCGGCATGGCGTTGACCATCATGGTCAGGCAACTGGGCAAGATCGCCGGTGTCCCGACCGGAGACGGGGACTTCTTCCAGCGGCTCTGGCACGTGTTCGGGCACGCTTCGGACTGGAGCTGGACCTCGATCGCGGTCGGCGTGATCGCGATCGCCGCGTTGCTGGCGCTGGAACGGTCGGTGCCCAAGCTGCCGGCGGCATTGGTGGTCCTGCTGGCCGGGATCGCGGTCTCCGCGGCGCTGAATCTCCAGGACCATGGCGTCGATGTGGTCGGGAAGATCCCGCGGGCCGTGCCGACGCCGTCGTGGCCGCACCTGTCGTCCTCGGATTGGACGGCGCTGGTCGCCGGTTCGTTCGGCGTCGCGCTGATCGTGTTCGCCGAGAGCTTCAGCATCGCCAAGGGACTGGCCGCCAAGCACGGCGAGCGTGTGGACGCCGGCCGGGAGATGACGGCGATGGGCGCCGCGAACGCCGCCGTCGGCCTGTTCCGAGGCTTCGCCGTCTCCGGCAGCGCCTCCCGGTCGGCGGCGGCCGAAGCGGCCGGAGCCTCGACGCCGATGACGTCCGTGGTGGCGGCGGTCGCGGTACTGATCACCGGCCTCCTGCTGACGCCGCTGTTCACCGATCTGCCCGAGCCGGTTCTCGGAGCCATCATCATCGTCGCCGTACGCAGCTTTTTGAAGGTCGCCGAACTGCGCCGCTACTGGCATCGGGACCGCATGTCCTTCGCCGTGGCCGCCACCGCGCTGCTCGGTGTCCTCGTCTTCGATCTCTTGCCCGGTCTGGTCATCGCGGTGGTGTTGTCCCTGGTGTTGTTCATCGCCTATTCGTCACGACCGCGGCTCGCCGAACTCGGACGTGTCGGCACCGGACGGGTCTGGGGCGACATCACGCTGCACGACGACGCCCGAACAGTGCCGGGATTGCTGGTGCTCCGACCAGACGCGCAACTGTTCTTCGGCAACACGCAAAGAGTCACCGACGACGTACTGGCGCATGTGGCGAACGCGAACCCCAAGCCGCGAACCGTCGTCTTGGACCTGTCCGCCAGCTACGGAATGGGCCTGCCGAGCCAGGACGCGATCGAGGAACTGGTCGCACGCCTGAAACGCGAAGACGTCGACGTGTGGTTCGCACACGTGCGCCGGCACGACCCGGGCACGGCGGCGCCGGAATTGGGACGTCCAGCTGAGATCTTTCCGGACGCCGATACCGCGGCGCAGACCTTCCAGAGTGTTGCGGACGACTCGCTGCGGTGAGAGGGAAGCCGCCGACGGAAAGAGCAGCCGTATGCGAACCGCACATCCGGGCGATCGGCTACCGCAGCAGCCGGATGAGGCCGCTGATGACGAAGTACGCGCCGCCGACGACCGCCGCGGCCACCGCGATGGCCCGGCCGTGGCGGGCCAGCCAGCCGTTGACTGTCCGCAAAGTCGTGGCGGTGCGCTGTGGGGCATACAGGTAGCAGATGATCGGCACCTCGGCCAGCAGGAGCACCACGGCCGCGATGACGAGGACGTCCACGACGCCGAGCACCGGGCCCGGGGCGCCCTTGGCGATGGAATGGATCGACGCCAGGTAGAACGGCGAGGGCGAGCCCATGAACAGGCCGAGCCCCACCACGACCAGCAGCCGTCCCTCCCGCTGCCGGGCCGCCTTCGGCTCGGCCGGCGGGCGGCGCGCCACGAACCAGCCGAACAGCAGGATCAGCACGCCGAGGAAGATGTCGAGGGTCGGCGGCACCGTGCGGTGCTTGCGGGTGTCGTCGAAGCCGGTGTTGTGGAGCAGCGCGTACATGACGAAACCGGCGATCAGGGTCACAGCCGCCGCGCTGGTCAGGAACACCAGGGCGTTGCGCAACGGACGCTTCTGGTCGAGCAGTCCAGCGACGATCAGGAGCATGCTCGGGGAGAACGCCGCGACCAGCGCGGTCGGAATCGCCTCCCACAGCACTGCCGAACCTCCGCTTCTCCATCGGCGGGACCGACGCATCGGCGTCGGCGCCGCTCAGGCCGACGGCGTCAGGGCTGACCGGCCGTGGACGACGACGTCATGCCTTGACGATGTCGTCCGGCTTCCAGGTCTGGTCGTAGAAGGCCGGCGCCGTGCCGTACAGGCGCAGCGCCACAACGAAGTTCCGGTCGGGCACGGTCTGGATGAAAGCGTGGTCGGCGACGCCGTCGGGCTTCCGCGGACCGAACCAGACGTCCACCGACTCGTCATCGTTCTTGGGGATGTCGTAGTAGCTGTTCGTGGACGGCAGCAGCTGCTCGGTCTCGGGCATGGTGCCGTCAGTGATGTTGTAGGCGGTCACTGCCCAGAACAGGTCGGCCGGCGGGTTCGGCGGCAGGTGCAGCCGGTAGGTCTTCGCGCCCTCCAGGAACGCCCCGTCGGCGTCGCGGGCGGAGTACGGGTATTTCGAGCCGGCGCCGGTGCTATGCACGACCATCGCCGGGGCCGAGGAATAGGCGTACTGGAAGAACCGTGAGCGGGCGTTGATGTCCAGGTAGCTGGCCTGCATCCACTCCGCGGTGCCGCCGCACCAAGCCTGCTCCCACTGCCGGTCGGTGTAGTAGAGATTGCGCTGGTCGTCCCGGCCGAGTTGGGCCAGGGCGAGCGTCATCCGCGGAGCGACCCGGACGGCACGTTCCAACTGCTCGCGCTGCCAGGCGTTCGGGGCGAACGGCTCGCCCTTGACGATGCCGATCGAGGCCAGCACGCCGCGCAGTTCCGGAACGATCGCGCCGACGGGCTCGAAGTCGACGAACTCCTTCAAGATGGTCCAGTAGGAGAAGTCCGTCGGGTACATCATGTTCACCCGGACGCCGCTCGCGTTCGGGAACTGCATCGGCAGGACGTCCTTCTCCTCCTCCCACAGCGGATAGATCCGGGTCCGCTCGGCCGTGGCCGCGCCGACCGACGGATCCGGCCCGCCGTCGCCCTTGCCCATGATCGTGCGGAAGAACAGGAACACGTTGAACGTGGAGGACCGGAACGTGAAGTACCCGTTCGGGACATGGCCGTCGTAGCCGGGCGGCAGCAGCAGGTACAGCCCGCCGCGCGCCCGGTCCGGCCCGATCGCGCCGACGTCGGTGATGGTGCGCTGGAAGAAGTCAGTGAACATCCCGATCACGTTCGCCGGGGCGTTCACCACCAACGGCCCGGTCTCCCCGAGGTCCAGGTAGCCCATCGAGTAGATGACGTCCGCGTTCGGGGTCGGCACCCACGTCCTGCTGTCCATCCGGTCCTTCCACACCGGCAGCACGTGATACCCGGCACCGAACGCACCCTCGGACCCGTCCCGCATCCCGATAACGTTCAGCGCCGGGAGCATCGTCAGATATGCGTGGACCGCCCGGTGGAAGAACAACTCGGAGCGCAGTTCCTCGGCCTCCCGCTGGTCCAGCCACCTGCCGTCGTTGATCTGCCGCACCAGCGGCGGCGCCGCATCAGCGACAGCGTCAGGCCGGGAGGCGTGCATCTCACTGGACGACCTTTCGGAAACGCTCATGCCACCAGCGATACCCGCATCTCGAGCAGAGTCCATGCACCCAGGGCCGTTCGGACGACGGCGAACGCAACCGTTGCCCCGCGACACTCGAGGATGCTTTGTTTCCAATCTTCGTACGCCGCGTACGGAGCGAAAAGATCGCTGTCTTAAACTTTCATTCCGCTTGCGCCGAGACGCGGAAGCGAGACAGTCAAGTGTCCGGAGCGTGGCCGAGCGATTTGAGCAAAGCGGGCCTTCACCAGAGGCTTTACGGTATGGAATATGCCATTTTCAGATCGCCACAGAATACCTTAGGGATTTCGTGGGGTTATGGAGTCGAACGCCCTTCGGACACTGGAATTATGCACATATTCTCCGGACCGGGCTTCCATGCCCGGTCCGTTTAATGTCTCCAACTCTACGTCAACAGCGTTGGCGCCGTGGTTGCACGTCAGCCGGAGTCCGAGCTGTTCGTAGATCCCGATCTTGTCTGCGGGGTCGGCGCCGTTCAGGACTTTGATGAGGTCGCCGAGGGCGTGAACGATGGCCGTGATCTCCTCCGGGCTCATACTTTGTTGCCCTACCATCGAACGCGGCCTGGCTTGGACGCCAATACGCTCGGTTTCGACTTCGCGCATCCATATGGCGACCGTGGCAGCATCGGCGCCCTCATCCAGAAGCGCGCAGTACTGGGTGAGCTTGCGCTCGCAGTCGGCGAGTTGTTTCCGCAGGCCGGCGACCGAGCGGTTCGATCAGCCCGAGCGCGCGGGTGCGTTGCCAGTTGCGGGATGCCTCGGGGTCCTGGTTGTCCTCGGTGGACACCCGGCCGTAGAAAGCGAAATGGAGTCCGTTGCGCGCCAGGCGTGTGGCTCCGACATCGATCAAACTCACAGAAGGGACTTCCTTATCAGAAGGTCAGGAGGACGTCGGCGGCTGCCGCCGGAGGTGGGCAGGCATCAGCGCGGCTGATACGAGAAGGGGAATCGGCGTGCGCGCCGTACTGCGCGCTGCGGAGCCGTCATCCGTCCGGCAATCGCACTGACTGGATCATCGGCGGTGACTGGGTGTAAGCCTGTCGCTTAAGGTCAGAAATCGATCAATGCCCTGAGGGCATGTTCCTGTTCTGCGATGCGGCGACGGCCTGATGCAGCTCAGTGGCGGCGTGTTAGACGAGTCCCCGGACAGGGCGACGGCCTCCGCGTGACTATGGGTTCTGCGAAGAATGCCCAGTGTCACGAAGGGGGCCGCCGTGCCCAGTGTCCTGCAACCTGCGATCGTCTGCGGCCGGTTGGCGGTATCGGCCGGGTTCCGCCGCGGCTTCTACGACGCGCTGACCGCGCGGCGCGATGAGCTATTCGAGCTGGCAGACGCGGTGCTATGCACGGACGGCGCGGTGAAAACGCTGGTAGAACTGGCGTTGGCACCCGAGTACCAGCGAAGGCACGGCGCATGGTGATGGTCGAGGTGGCCACCACGATTCGGCGGGTCTGGCCAAAACGTTCGTGAGAAAGACGACGGCGCTCCAGGCCGACGGGTGGGTCACGACGTGCGTGCTGGCCGCCGCCTTCTTCATCGGGGCAGTGGTCGCCGGTTCCGTGGACAGGGCGCTGGGCCATCTGGTGCGGGCGCTCTGGCTGGCCGACAACTGGATCGGGTCAGCATCGCTCACCGCCTCCAGACGTCGCCGTTGGCAGTCCGCGAGACAAGCGGCCGCAACTGCGGAACGCCGCGGAGATCGGGACCAGTATGAGCGATTCGCCCGGGTCCGTGCATCGATCAGCCCAGCCGAACCACAACGACCGACGTGGATGGGCGATCGCATCGCTGCCGTCGACGCCAGGGTCCGGGCCCAGTACGGCTTGGACCTCGCCAGCACGTGGCCGCGTCTGTGGCTCCTCCTCTCGCCTGCGATCCGCGAGGAGGTGACACGAGCGACAGAGGCGTGGTCGCGATCCGGCGCGCTTGCCGGCTGGGGGCTGCTCTACGCAGCGATCGGTCCATGGTGGTGGCCATGCGTGCTGGTCGGCATCGCGGTGTTCCTCATCGGATGGCACGCAGGACGCCAGGCGATTTCCGAGCTCTCCGTCCTGGTCGAGGCCGCAGTTGATGTGTTCGGCACGGAGCTGGCGTCCGCACTGGGAGTCGAGACGCCCTCGGGACGTCTTGATGCCGGCTCTGGCCGAAAGATCACAGCTTTGCTTCGCAAAGGCAGTTGAACCGGCGGGTCAGCTGACGCGCACCGCCATCGACGCCACGCCACGCTGGAACGAAACCGCGGAAGCAGTATGAATTCGACGCTTGCGGTCGCAACCGACAGAACTCTGTAAAAACCGATATCAGCGAGAAGAATCGGGTGGCACGCGCCGGCCGATTGGTGATGGTCCGCACGCAGGACCGAGCTTGCCTGCGGCCTTGCATTCAAAAGACGCGGGTATGGCAAGTATCGCATGTAACCCCCCGATGATTAGGCGCAGTCCTACCCGCAATCCGACAGAACGCGGAAGGCAGGGTAAGCCCGCAACTCCGCCGCACCTTTTCGAGATGTGCGAGCCGGGCCGGACATGCGACAATCTTTATCAGAGCCCATATTCGTGGGGATCTTCTCGGCATCCGGATCGAAACGCGCAGGGTATGGCACCGGCCACGTCGGGCCGGGTGGGGCGACCGCCTGAGGCGGCGATCAAGGGATGGGGCAGTGGAGAAATCCTTCAAAATTGACTTCGATCGGCTCGAAGCGAGAATCCGCGCCGCCATCCGCGGCAACGACAAGAATGTACGGTTCGCCCTGATCTGTTTCTTCGCGGAGGGGCACCTGCTCATCGAAGGTGTTCCGGGGGTGGCCAAGACGTCGCTCGCGAAGGCGATCGCGCAGTCGATCAAGGATATCCGGCCGGCGCGGATCCAATTCACCCCGGATCTGCTGCCCTCCGACGTGACCGGGTCGCGCGTCTACCGGCAGGGCGGCGTGCTCGAATTCGAACACGGGCCGGTGTTCAACCACATCGTCATCGGGGACGAGATCAACCGGGCCTCGCCGAAGACGCAGTCGGCGCTGCTCGAGGCGATGGCCGAGCGCCAGGTGACCACGGACGGGGAGACGCGCCCGCTGGAGCGCCCGTTCATGTGCGTGGCGACGCAGAACCCGGTCGAGCACCAGGGCACCTACGTGCTGCCGGAGGCGCAGATCGACCGGTTCATGATGATGCTGTCGATGGAGTACCCGACCGTCGACGACGAGGTCCAGGTGGTCACCGACGAGTTGGTGGACGCCGAGCCCTCCGCCACCGAGTCGTCCGCGGAGCCCGAGCCCGTGGTGGATCTGGCCAGGGCGCTTCGGATGATCGGTCAGGCCCGCAAGGTCTACGTGGCGCCGCTGCTCAAGAAATACGCTGTCGAGGTCGTTCACGCCACCCGCAATCCCCGAGCGGGAGTCTGGCTCGGCGCCAGTCCGCGCGGAAGCATCGCGCTCGTCGCGGCCGCGAGGACCCATGCCGCGGCGATGGGGCGGGACTACACCGTCACTCAGGATGTGAAACAGGTGGCGCCCGCCGTCTTGGCGCACCGGGTATTGATGGACCCCGATCTGACCGACAAGACATCCGATGCGTTGGTCCGGGACATCCTCGCCAGTACCAACCTGCCGGGGCCGTCCGATGTGGACTGCAAGAAGCCTGAGGGACCGCAGTGACCCGATCGGGTGTGGCCGTCGCCTTCGCCGCCGCACTGCTCGGAGTGCTCGGGGCGGTGAGCCGGTACCGGGAACTGCTGCTCCTGGCCATCGGCTGCGCGACAACACTGGCGATCGCGATCGCTTGGGCTGCCTCGAAGAGAACCAACCTGGTCGCGACCAGTGAGTACGCACCCGCACGGCCCGAGGACGGGCAGCTGGTCGAGGCAACCGTGCACGTACGGAACCACGGGCGGCGTACCAGCCGGCCGATGGTCGCCGTGGAGCAGGTGGGCGCCGACGCCTACGGACTGGAAATCCCGGAACTGGCTGCCGCACAGAAACACGACGGGACCTACACGTTCGTCGCACCGCGACGCGGACAGCTGACGGTCAGCCGCGCGCCGGCAGCGAACACCGATCCGATCGGCTTGGTCCGCAGAACCGAACTGGACGGTCAGGACACGCAGATCCGTGTGTATCCGCGCTGGCACAGCGGAATCGCGCCGATCCTGGGCCCGGACGCGCGCGTCGGCCGCGGCACGGTCGGGGTACCCCGCGGCGAGTACGACTTCCACTCGCTGCGCGACTACGAGCCCGGTGATCCGCTACGGCTCATCCACTGGCGCGCCACGGCGAAGCGCGGGGAGCCGCTGGTGCGGCGCCTGGAGGTGCCGGACGAGGCCGAACAGCTGATCGTGCTGGACAACAGCGCACTCTCGTTGAACGCAGAGGATTTCGAGCACGCGGTGCGGGTCGCCGCCTCGCTGGCGGTCGCCGCGCGGCGAGCGGGCCTGGCCTTGGAACTGCGCACCGTGTGCGGGCCCGCGGTCGCGCGGCTGCGGCGCACGGGCCGGTCCGCCAGCGCCACCGCCGCGATGGAGCTCCTGTGCGACGTCGAGCAGATGCCGTTGAAACAGGGCCCTGATCTGGCTGCCGTGCTGGCCGGCTTGGGACGCGGCCGGGCAGACGTCGCGCGACGCGGCGCGGCGTTCCGATCGGAGAACGCCGGCCCGGTCGTACTCGGCGTGGTGACCGGCTTTCTCAGTACCCGTACAGCGACGGCACTGAGCCGGGCCCGGCAGAGGTTTGAGGCCGCCTATGTCGTCCAGGTCGGCGAAAAGGTACCTGTGACCCGTGTCAAGGATGTCGAATGCGTTCGCATCAAGACCAGTGAGGACCTTGTGGGGCAATGGAAGCGCCTGGTACGCGGCTGAGCCGCGCGACGCCGCCCCTGGCCGCCGATCCCCGAGGCGCGCCGGCGCCGTCGCCATCGAACCGGGGCCCGCTGGCGGCGTTGCTGTGTATCGCAGGCGCAGCGCTCACGGCAGTACCGTACGGGTCGTTTTTCGCTTCCGGCAACGCCGTCATACGGCTGGCGGAGGGCGCGATCGCCGGCGGTGTCATCGCCTGGCTGTGTGCGGTGTTTCTTCGACGGCCTCTGGCTATCGCCGCCGTGGGCGCCGCGGGACTCGCGGTCAGCGCCGTGTATATCGTGCTCGGCAACACCCTGACACACGGCCTGCCACAGACGTCCACGCTGCGCGTCGGCAGGCAGGCGCTGGTCGGCGGCTGGGCGGCGATGCTCTCGGTGGGCGCCCCCGCCGGGACGACAGCTCGATTGGTCATGGATCCGTATGCCGTCACCTACACCGCAGCTTTCACAGCACTGATACTCGCCAGGCGTACCCGGGTGGCCCTGGCGCCTGCCGCGGCGCTGATGGTGGCCGAGCTGGTCGCCCTGTTCTTCGCCGGGGTCCAGCCCACGACACACCTCGCACAGTGCGCAGGGCTATTCGTGCTCGTACTCGTCTTGAGCGCACTGCGCACGCATGCTTTGCGAACCGGGCCGATGCGCATCCGCGCAGGAAATCCGGCTCCCATCCAGGCCGTCGCCGTCCTCGTCGTGATGGTGATCGCCACCCTCGGCGCTCGCGCGCTGCCAATGGACGGCAAGCGTTTCGATCCATCCACGCTGGTGCGGTCGGCGCTGTCCTTGCATCCGACGGTCAACCCGCTCGCCGAGGTGCGTGCGCAACTCCAGCGCCCGCAGGCGGAGGACCTGTTCAGTGTGAGGATATCCGGCGCGAACGGCGGCGAACGGCTCTCCTCACGCGCCACGAACACCGGCGCCGCCGGCGATGACGGGCTCGGCGGCGGAATCGACCTGATCCAGTGCGCCGCACTCGACAGCTTCAGCGGATCGCAGTGGAGCAGCTCCGCCGCTTACCTGGTCTCCGGTCCCGACCTGGCGCCCGGCCCCGTCCAGCCCGATGCGACACGTCTGACGGAGCAGATCTCGCTCACCGGTCTCAGCGGCCCGTTCCTGCCGACGATCGGCCGTCCGTCCACCATCACCGGGAGCTTCGGCACCGACGCCGTGGTCGGCTTCGACACCGTCTCGGGAACGCTGGTCACCGACGCCGCAAAGCTCTCCGGTGTGTCCTACAAGGTCACCTCCGCAGTAAGTCCATCCAGTTCCGCGCTGGAGAACGCCCCGGTCGGCACAGGCTCCGCGTACGCGCCGTATCTGGCTCTGCCTTCCGTACCACCGGACTTGTCGGCGCTGGCGGCGACGATCACGTCTAATTATCAGGGCCCTTATGCAAAGGCCGTGGCGATCGAACGGTACTTGCGCCAGCTGCCGTACAACGTGAACGCGCAGCCAGGTGAGTCCTACGCCGCTCTGGAACGCATGCTCGACGCCGAGGATCCGCAATCCGCCGCAGCATACGGCGAGCAGCATGTCTCGGCGTTCGCCGTCCTGGCCAGATCCGCGGGGCTACCGACACGCATCGCCGTGGGCTACGCCCTCACCGGCGTGAACGCGTCACAGTACACGGTGACGACGGCTGATGCCTACGCATGGGACCAGGTCTACTTCCAAGGCCACGGCTGGGTCGATTTCGACCCGACCGATCCGAACCGCGGATTCAGGCTGCCTGATCAGCAACCCCTGGAGGTGGCCGTGACAGTGCCGACGCCTTCGATACCGCCTCCACCGACACCGATCACGAGCGTCCCGTCGGCGACACCCACCCCCATCGTGCCCCCGGTGGCTCCGCGACAGCACTCAGCCTTTCCGTGGCGGGCGGTCGCCGGAACCGGGGTCGGCCTCCTGGTCTGCGCGGCAGCAGCCGTCCCGCTCATCCGCGCGTCCACGCGACGCCGGCGGCGCCGGGCCCGGTTGAGCGGCGGACCCTCGCACCGCGTGGCCGGCGCGTGGCTGGAGATCTGCGACCGGCTCGGGCGGGCCGGGGTGCCGATCCCGCCCACGCAGACCGTCGTCGAAGCGGCACGCACCGCCGAGGCGGCGGCCGCCCGCGAGCCGCTCGGTCGTGGACGAACGGCTCGGATACGGCGCCGGGCCGCCGAGTCGCTGGCCACCCTCGCGCCGCTGACCGATCGCGCGGTGTTCGCACCGCACCCTGTGTCGGAGTCCGACGCACAAGACGCGCTGACCGTGGAGCGGGAGTTCCGCAGCGAGTTCAGCCGGATATCCGGCGCTGCCCGGATGATCCGCCGACGTGACCGGGCTGCGCGGGGCAAGAAGGGACAACGATGAAAGGCGTGACACGCCGTGGCGGTCCGGCGGCGACAAGCACTTCGCGGCTGATCGCCGGAACGCGCCGGGTTTATCGCGCGAGCATCAAGCCTTTGACACTAAGGCGAAGGGCGCGCACCACGACGGCCTGGTTCGCGGTCGCGGCCGCGATCGCGGGCCTGGTGGTGTTCGTCGGCCGCCACGACGCCTACCCCAAGACGCAGGTACCTCTGGAGTCGGGGCAGGCGTGGGTCGACTCGCAACAGATCGGCAAGCTGACGCTGCTGGACGGGATAGCGGCCCAGCCCGTGACCAACGTGCCGGTGGCCCGCCACCTGGGCGATCCGTTCGCAGCCGGACAGGTCGGCGGCACCGGCTACGCCGTCGACCAGTTGACCGGACAAGTCACCCGGATCGACGGAAGCAGCCTGAAGGGGAAGTCCGTCGTCCAATCCCTCGGCGGCGGCGACAATCCTTCGCTCGTCCGGCTCTACACCGCCCTCGACACCCTGTATGTCGTGGACGGCACCGACGGGATGGTCAGTACCTACGATGCTTCCTCGCTGCGGCAACTCGGTTCGCCGGAACGGTTCGCAGCCGCGGGTGCCGAATACACCGCGCTCGTCGACGGACAGGGGAAGCTCTGGGTTCTGGACGGCGTGAGCGGCACGCTGACGTGGTTCACCGCGACGGAGCACGGAACCCGCACTCCGGGCTTCACAGCGGGCGCCGCAGTCCTCACCCTCGCCGACGAACGACCGGTCGTGGTCGACAGCTCGACCCACGAGGCGTACCTGTTGAGTTCGAGCGGCGCCACCAAAGCGACACTGTCCCTCGGCACGGCGGACAGCACGGGCCTGCAGGCAACCGGAGCAGCCGGCGAAACTGCCTTGCTCGTCACCGCCTCTTCGCAAGGGACATACCAGACCTGCACGTTCACTAAGGGCTGCGGTCCGGGCCAGTGCATCACTTCCGGGGGTGGTACGCCCGGCCGGTGCGTCGGGGCCGGCCTCGACACGCTCGGTACCGCGGTCGCCGCCGACGGACGCGTCTTCGTCCCGGACTATTCGACCGGCGGCGTGTGGATCGTGGATCCCAGCGCGGCGGCCAAACCCTTCGAGGTCCCGCTCCTGGCGCTGCGGGGTCCCTTCGAGCTCTTCGACACCGAAGGAGTGCTCTTCTTCAACGACCCGAACTCCAGCCGCGCCGGTACTCTGGCGCCGGACGGGACCGTCCAGGACATCGTGAAATACACGCAGGCTCCGCCGCCCTCCAGCGCGCCGCCGCCGACCGACGACATCCGGCCGAGTACGAGCCCGCCGACGACGAGCGCGAGTACGGCCACCCCCGCCCGCAGCGCGTCACACAGCGTCAGTGCGAGCAGGACACAGCCGAGTACAGCCAGCGCCACCTCCACCACCCCGCCCAAGAGGATTCCCACCACGCACGCGTCCAGCCGATCTCCCGGTCCGGGCCCGAGTCCGAGCACGGTTCCCAGCCCCAGCCCGAGCCCCACCCGCAGCACCGGCACACCGGCGAACATCTCCTGCGGCGAGACCGTGACCAAGAGCGTCGTCGTGGAGGCCGACCTGCGTTGTGCCGGCGACGCCCTGACCATCAGCGCGAAAGGCGTCACGATCGACCTGGCCGGGCACACGCTGTCCGGCTCCGGGAAAGGCGCCGGGATCACCCTGGCGGGCAGCGGATCCGTGGCTGGGGCGCTGATCGAGAACGGGACGATCACCGGCTTCGGCAGCGGGGTGAAGGTCGGTCCGAACGGAGCGACCTCGCCCACGCTGTACCGCGTCGTTTTCACCCATGACGGCGCCGGCGGCGGAGCGGCAGTTTCCCTGGGCGTCACGACGGTCCAGGGCCTCACCCTCAGCGACGTGAAGGTGGAACAGTCCGACGGCGCCGGGCTCGACACGCACGGCGCGTTGGCCGGCTCACTTCAGATCACCGGATCAGCCTTCGACGGAGCAGCGGTGAACATCGACGAGGCCTCGGACGGCATCCAGGTCCAGGCCACGATCACCGACGACCGGTTCGACGACTCCGCGCTGAGTCTGGAATTCGTCGGCAGCACCACGGTCAGCACGAGCGTCTTCACCGACAGCCCGGTGGTGGACATGTGCAACGCGGCGGGAGGCGACCTGTTCAGCGCGGACACGTTCACCGGTTCCGACACCGGGCTGAAGATCCAGGGGATGGCCTACGAGAGCGTCACCGGCAGCCACTTCACCGGGAACAACATCGGCATGTTCTACGACCTCCAGCAGGGCGACGTCGGCAACTCGGTGTCGGGCAACACGTTCGCCGACGAGGGTTCGGCGGCGATCTTGGTCCAGGACTCCAGCCCGGTGGCGCAGGAGGTGGATGTCAAGGACAACATCGTCACCGACAGCGGACACCGGCCCGGGCCGAAGGTCGCCGATCCGGGCGGCAATCAGGTCCTCGGCGGCATCCACATCTACACCGCGGCCGACACCGTGACCGTCTCCGGCAACAAGACCAGCCACGATGCCGGCTCCGGCATCTGGGCCCGGCCGGGCTCGGCCGCCGGCGAGGGCAATGTCTCGACCGGCGACGCGGACAAATGCAGTCCGGTCGACCTGTGCGCCTATGGCTGAACACCGCAGCGTGCTCGACAGGTCGACGGCATTTTCTGTCTTCTTTTTCCCAGTTCACCGCAATGCGCGAACACGATACGGAGGTCGCCGTGAAGGGCGATGTGGAGATCTACTTCGACAACCCGGCGGACCTCGGTTCGCTGCGCAGACTGCTATCGGACCATGCGAGTTTCACTGTGTCCTCGCGCACGCTCCCGACGCGGCCCGGAGAGCTGAGCGCCGGCCGCGAAATCCTGGAGCTCGTCTTCGGAACCGGCGGGGGTGGAGCGGCGTTCGGGCTGGTCAAGGCCTGGATCGAGTCGAAGGTCGCCACCATCAAGATCAAGGTGGACGAGCACGAGGAAGCGATCGAGGTACGCAGTCGGCACGCAGCCGCGGATGTGGAAAGGGTCAAGGCCGCCCTGCGCGCGAAGAGGGGCGATGACACCGAACTCTGAGGCCGGCGCCCCGGACCGTTCGCGTTCGGTGGCCCTCCTGGTCGGCGCGTCCATCTTCCGGGACGCCGCGAGCGGGGTCGAGAACCCGAATCTGAAACCGCTTCCCACTGCGGCCAACAGCCTCGACGTGATGGAGAAGCTGCTCAAGAGCGACCAGTACGGCGGCTGGCCGACGGACCGTGTTCACGTGTTTCACAACCCGACCAGCAGTCGGGATCTGCTCATCGAGATCGACTCGGTCCTCACCCGGCACGACGGGGAGGTCAATGACACCGTGCTGTTCTATTACGTCGGCCACGGGTTGCTCATCGACGGCGGCAGCCAGTTGGGGATGGCCCTGAGCGGGACGACGGCGTCCAGCGCGACGCACAAGATCTCCTCGCTGCTGCCCGCCAGTGTGCGCGAGGTGCTGGCCAGATTCCAGTACAGGACAACAATCGAGATCCTGGACTGTTGCTATGCCGGCACCGCGACGAACATCCTCAGTAGTACCGGAGACCTCGCCAAACAAGTCGACCGTGCGGCGGCAGCGGACGCGAAGGGCCACTACATCCTGACCGCGTCACGCCACAACGAGACGGCGCTCTATACCCTCGGCGACAACGGACTCACCTATTTCACCGGTTTCCTCAAGGAGGTCCTCAGTGAGGGGAACCGGGAAGCAGGGCGCTGGCTCACCATGGACGATGTCCACGATGGTCTGGTCAAGCGCTTCAAACGAATCAGCGACGGACACCTCGGCCGTCCCGAGCCGACCAAAGCCAGCTTCGACCTGGCTGACCGTTTCAAGTTCGCGCGCAACACGGCCTTCCGGGGCGACGGCACCGGCCCGGACGAAGACGAAACGGATCCAGGCCGGACCAGCCCCAGCCCGGAGGCGAATCCGCAATGGTCCCGCCGCGCGGTGCTCACCGCCGCGGCGAGCACGACGTTGGCCGGCGTCGCCGCGTTCGCCACATGGACGTATGAAGAACGGCGTCCTCCCGTCCCGGGCACCGTGCAAGACGCAGGGAGATCGAGCACGCCGTCGACGACTCCACACCCCAGTACGGCGGGCACAGGCGGACCGGGCACCACGGGCAGCACAGGTGGCACACCTTCGGGCACGCCTACGACCACGACCGCCGCCCCGCACCACTTCACCCAGGCCGTCCCGGTCGCCGGATCACCCCTCACCCTCGGGGGTCCCCAAGCGCTGGCCGCCACGTTCAGCCGAACCGGCCGGAACCTTCTGGCCGTCTCGGACCAGAACGGCGCCGTCGTGGTGTGGGACGCCGACGACTTCACCCAGCTCAAGCAGATCGGCAGTCGCTTCAGCGCGAAAGGGCCCGCATACGGCGTCTACTCGCTGGCCTTCAGTCCGCTGCCCGGTCGGCAGATCCTGGCCGCCGGGACCAGCGGTGGCCAGATCCTGCTGTGGGACCTGGCCGGACCGACGACGCCGCGCCTCCTCAAAGAGGTGAGCAGCGGTTCAGGCGACGGCTGTTCGGTCGCCTTCAGCACCGACGGGAGCATGCTCGCCTCGGCTTCGCAACAGGGCTTCGTCTCGCTCTGGGTCACCGGCGACCCGGACAACGTCTACAGCGCGGGATCGGACATCACCGGCCATGACGGAGCGGTCAACACAGCCGTGTTCAGCCCGCACCCATACCTCGTAGCCAGCGGCGGCTACGACGACACCGTCCGCTTGTGGGACATCAGCGACCCCTCGCTTCCGCGCCAGCTGAGCTTGATCAAGGGCGCGGACGGCCCGGTACGGTCACTCGCCTTCAGCCCGGACGGCAGAACTCTGGCCGCCGGCAAGCAAAGCGGGATCGTCCGACTCTACGGCGTGACGACACCGAGCGCGCCGAAGATGCTCGACCCGCTGCCACAGTCTCAGAAGAACTGGGTCAACGCGCTCGCTTTCAACCAGGATTCGTTGCTCGCGTGTGCCAGTGCGGACGGGTCTGTCCAGCTTTACGACCTGACAGATCCGGTCCACCCCCGCGAGATCCAGCGGGACCTGGCCGCGTTCCAGGACCAGGCTTCGAGTGTGGCCTTCACCGCGGACGGCCGGGGCTTGGCGGCCGGCTGTGTCAATTCCACCATCGACCTGTGGCGGTTGTCGTGAAGAAGGAACCACTCGACCGGTCGCGCTCCTTCGCCATCCTGGTCGGGACCTCCACCTATGCCTCGGACTCGGGTCTCAGGCCGCTTCCGGCCGCACGCAGGAGCCTGGATGCGATGGAACAGCTGCTCAAGAGCGATCTGTGCGGCTGGACCGACGACCGGATGCTCATCCTGCACGACGAGAAGAACAAACATGATCTGCTCGCCCGTATCACCGACGTCCTGCAAGCCAGAATGGAGCAGATCACCGATACTGTGCTGTTCTACTACGTCGGCCACGGCCTGCTGATCGACGGAGGCGAAAAGCTCGGGCTGGCCATGAGCGACACGAAAGACGATCCCCTGCGCAAAAAGCAGAGCTCTTTACTCCTCAACGAAGTGCGTGAGCAGCTGAGACATCTGACGAACGCGACGCAGGTGGAGATACTGGACTGCTGCTACGCCGGAACCGCCTCGAACACGCAGGGCGCCGCCAACGCATTGCAGGACAAGGTATCGCGCGCGGTGCAAGACAAAGTATCGCGCGCAACGCAGGAATATCGTGGCAGCCGCTACACGGTGACCGCCTCACGGCGCAACGAGGAAGCCCTCTACCAGCTCGAAGATGGCGGGCTGACCTACTTCACCGGCTACCTCGCCGAGATCGTCACCCACGGCATCGAAGGCGCGCCGGCCCACCTCGCAGCGATGCGCATCTTCCCCGAGCTGCAGAAACGCTTCCGAAGGCTCGCGCTCGCCCCGATCGGCCAGCCGGTTCCGATGCCGACCCAGTTGGTCGTCAACGAGGGCGGAGAGTTCCCGTTCGCCCGCAACGCCGCCTATCAGGAGCACTCTCAGGAGTCGCACCCGCCTGTCGTCGCCGACCTCGACCCGGAGCATCGCCGCCTGCCCAGCCGTCGCGCCATGCTGGCTGCGGGGGTGGCGGCAGCGACCGGCTTGGGAATCGTCGCGGCGCTGTGGCCGGACTCGGGTCCGGGAGGGAGTCAGGAGAAGATCGGTAGCCCGGTGTCACCCGGCGCAGATAGATCTTCGCTCCCCCCGACCCCAACGATTCCGACGACACCGACACCGACACCAACCCCGACGATCCCCACGACCACGCCAACACAGGTCACCGACGCCACCGCACTGGGCGCACCCCTCAAGGGCTTCGAAGCCACTGTCGAGGCGGTGGCGTTCGCCTCGAGCGGAACGCTTCTGGCGGGCGGCAGCTACGACCACACGATCCACCTGTGGGACGTCGCCAACCCCGCCACGCCCCTTCAAGTCGGCCCGTATCTGACCGGCGACACGGACAGCGTCAACGCCGTGGCGTTCAGCCCGGACGGCCGGACCCTCGTCGGCGCGAGCTGGGACAAGACGATCCGGCTGTGGAACGTGGCAAGCCCGCTCCACGCCGTGGCGATCGGCCGGCCGGTCATCGGCACCGACAAGGTCAACACCGTCGCGTTCAGTCCGAACGGAAAGACATTGGCCAGCGGCGGCGATGACAGGACAGTGCGGATGTGGAACATTGCGGACCCGCCCGCCCTCGCACCCGCGTGCCCACCTCTGACCGACCACACGAACGCCGTCAACGCCGTGGCGTTCAGCCCGGACGGAACCATCCTGGCCAGCGCCGGCTGGGACTTCACGATCCGGCTGTGGGAGGTCAGCGACCCGGCCCGGACTCGCGCCGCCGGCCGACCCCTCAGCGGCCACACCTACTCGGTCGCCGCAGTGGCGTTCAGCCCGGACGGAAAGACCCTGGCCAGCGCCGGCTGGGACAACACCGTCCGGCTCTGGGACGTGAGCAACCCGGCCCAGGCCACTGAGATCGGCCTTCCGCTGACCGGCCATACCGACCACGTGCAGGGGATCGCCTACAGCCCCGACGGCCGGACGGTGGCCAGCGGCAGCTGGGACAAGACGATCCGCCTGTGGGACGTCAGCGACCCGACCCGGGCCAAGCCCATCGGCTCACCGCTCATCGGCCACACCGGCCAAGTCGCCTCGGTGGCGTTCCACCCGATGGGGAAGATCCTGGCCAGCGGCAGCACCGACTCGACCATCCGGCTGTGGCAGATCGAGTGATCCTGATGAACGGACTATGACTGCGCCACCGGGATTTCCCTGACGAGGCGCGAAGACCAGTCGCACCAGACAAGGCCGGGAAGGAAAGCGCCGCCGGCTTCGTCGAGGTGGTCCTCGACGTAAGGCATGGTGGTTTCGCCTGACACCCGCTTCCGCGCGTGCTCGGTCTCGGCGGGATCGTCCAGTCGCAGCGCGATCCGCTCGTGGGTGTGGTCCGATGTGGGAGCCGTACATGGTCGAGCACCGCAACCTGGTGACCGGGCAGAACCCGGCCTCGGCAGCGGTACTGGGGAATCCCATGCTGGAGATCCTCAAGTGGCGCCGCCGACGGGATCCAGCGCGGTTCGTACTCGCTCGGAACCGGTCAGAGGTCCAGGACTATGTCTTGGGCGGGCTGGGAGCAGCAGATGAGGATGTTGCCATCAGCCGGTGGTTCGAGTGGATCCGGTGAGTAGCCCACGCTGCCCGACAGCAAGGCGAGTTCGCAGGTATGGCACACGCCGGTGCGACAGGACCACTGAACCTGGATGTCGCATGCTTCGGCGAGTTCGAGAAGGGAATCCTGGCCCTCGTTCCAGGGGACTGACAGGCCACTGCGAGCGAATGAGACGGTTGGCCCGCCGCCGGGTGGACCCGAGGGCTGGTGCGGCGCCGCCGGCGGTGCGCCCTTGATCCCTGGAGTGATCGACGGGCCGGAGCTGAAGCTCTCTGTGTGCACGCGCGATGGCTCCAGGCCAGCTTTGACAAGTGACTCGGCCATACCGCTCATGAAGGCAACCGGCCCGCAGATGTAGGCGTCTGCATCGCTCGGCAGGCCCAGGCGCAGAACTCGCTCGCTCGAAGGACGACCAGCCTCTGTGTAGTCCACGCCCAGCCGGTCCGTGGCGAGCGGTTTGCTGTAATAGATGGTCGAGCGAGCGTTCTCAAGCCCTGCGATCAACCTGCCGGCTTCTTTGGCAAAGGGATGCTCGGCACTGTTCCGTGCCGTGTGCAGCCACCACACCTGACGGCGGGAGCGGACGTTTGCCAGCGAGTGCAGCATGGCCAGGACGGGAGTCACTCCCACTCCGGCAGAGGCCAGCACGACGGGATCGTCGCCGTCAGACATGCGGAACGTGCCACGAGGTGCTGCGATGTCGAGACGATCGCCCGGGCCGATGTGCCCGTGCAGGTAGTTGCTCGCCACGCCGTGCGGTTCGACCTTCACGCTGATCCGATACGAGCCCGCTCCGGCCGGGCTGGAGATCGAGTAGCTGCGGATCAGCGGTGAACCATCGGTTTCGGGCCGGATTTTCACGGTGATGAATTGGCCGGGCAGAGCAGCCGGTAGAGCAGAGCCATCGGTGGAAGCCAGCGTCAGGGAGAACACGCTCTCACTCTCAGGACGGACGTCCGAGATCGTCAGGGGTCGGAATCCGGTCCAGGCGGGAGGCGGAGCACTGGACGCCTTCGTGAGTCCGGCGCTACCTGAAGACGTTGCCGCTCCCCTCTGGGCTTGCTCCAGCAGAGTGCGCATGGACATCTGCCAGCCCGGACTCAGTGCCGGGATACGCAATGCCCGCTCAACCTGATCACGGGTATGCCCAGGAAGGTAGAGGATCGCATCGATCTCCTCGACGGTCATCGCTTCCGGGCCGGTGGAGACCTTGACGATCTCCTGACCGGCTTCCACCTCGCCCTCCTCGATGACCCGCAGGTAGAAGCCCGGCCGGTGATGGGCCACCAACAGCGCCGCCATCTGCGGCTCTCCGACACGCAGGCCCACCCGATAGCACGTCACTCGCGGCTGCGTGACCTCGAACAAGGCCGTGCCGATGCGATACCGGTCCCCGATACACACCTCGCTATCCGGCAGCCCCTCGACGGTGAAGTTCTCCCCGAAGCTGCCCGGCCCCAGGTCATCGCGCCCCAGCTTGTCAGCCCAGAAGCGGTGGGAGTCGAGCTGGTAGACCAGCACCGCCCGCATCTCCCCGCCGTGGCCGCCCAGATCACCCTGACCGTCTCCGTCGATGTTCAGCCGCCGCACCATCCTGGGCCCGGACACGGTCCGCTTGTAGACCCCTGTGTGCACCGTCTTCCCGTGCCAGAGGACGTCCTTGGGCATCCCGACATTCACCGCGATCAAAGCCGCCGCCACGTCGTCCTCCTTCGTGCGGGCCGCTGCCGTCAAAACGCTAGCCCGGAAAGCCGGCAGCGGCCACACAGCACCGAGGCTTCCGCCATGTCCGCGCTGCCGGCTCCGCAACGTCTCAGACCGTGAGAGCAGTCTGTGGGGTCTGTGGGGTCTGTGGGCTCAAAGGGGTCTGTGGGACCTGCGGGCCCTGTGCGGTCTGCGGAGTCTGTGGGGTGATCGCGTGGATGCCGAGGTACCCGAACAGCGGGGGGACGATGCGCCTTCGCCAGGCACCGGGGCGTGACGCCCGGCGCCGCTGGCGGTGATCGGAGGGAATCAGGGCACGATGATGACGGTTTTGCCGGGCGGGTGCGGTAGCTTTCCGCTTTCGTACGCGCTACGGCCGTCCGCCAGCGAGAAAGTCTGGCTGACGATCGGTTCCAGGACCGACTCGTCGACGAGCGAAGCCAGGTGGGCGAGCTCTCCCCCGTTCGGGGAGACGACGAAAAACGTTGCGTCCACGTCGTGTTTCTTCGCGCGGTCGGCGTTCGGCGGGGCAGCCAGCAAGATCATCCTGCCGCCGGGGCGTAGGACGCGGTAGAGCGCTTCGCCGTCTCCGGCACCCGCCGCGTCGAGCACGACATCGAACCCTGAAAGCTCCCTGTCGACTGGCCCGGCCGCATAGTCGAGGTACTGGTGCGCCCCGAGGCGGGTGACCAGTTCGCGCCCTGCTGCGCCACCGGTAGCGGTGACCTCCGCGCCGCGAGCCCGCGCGATCTGCACCGCGTAGACACCGACACCGCCTGAACCACCGGTAATCAGGACTTTCTCCTGCGGCTGGAGCCGCGCGTGGTCGATCAGCGCCTGCCAGGCGGTCAAGGCGGACAGAGCCATGGCCGCGGCTTGCTCGTGGGTGGCGCTACTCGGCTTGCGTGCGAGACCGATTTCGGGCACGCACACGTATTCAGCCGCAGCGCCGTCTCGGTCGAAGCCGATCAGTCCGTAGACCTCATCGCCGACCTCGTAGGAGGAGCCGCCGGTCGTCTCCTCGACGGTCCCCGATACCTCATGGCCAGGGATGATCGGAGTGCGGTCTGTGCCGTCCTCGCGGGTCCAGATCGATTCCCAACCCAACTCCGCGAAAGTGACCGCTGCGGCATGCACGCTCACCAGGACCTCGCCCGGCGCCGGCGCCGGTTTCGGGGCCCGCTCGTAGACCAGTTGCTCGGGTCCCCCGCGGCTGTGCGCACGCAACGCCATCATCGTGTCCACCAGCTTGCCTCCACGTGGATCCGCTCCATGAGCGGCATGCTTGGGAACGCGCCATTCCCGTCCTCCATTAGAGGCATCGGCCGACGTACAGCGCAAACGTAAGCCGGGGGGCTGCCGCAGCCCGCGGAGAGTGGGCCGGCCGGCCGGCGGCGGGATCACCGGCATCGCCCTCGCGCACTTCAAGCTCCGCGAGGGCGAATCCACCGTGTTCGCCCTCGACCAGATCAACCGCAGTATCGCGCCCCGCGCCTGCCCGCACGGCGAGGCAGAGGAGCAGTTCCGGGCGACGGCGGCGTTCTGGCGAAAGTGGCTTTCGGGCTCGCGCCACCACGGCCGATGGCGTGAGATGGTCAACCGCTCGGCGCTGCTGCTGAAGCTGCTCACCTACATCCCGACCGGCGCCATCGTGGCGGCTCCGACGGCGAGCCTGCCTGAGCAGGTCGGTGGCGAGCGTAACTGGGACTACCGGTATGTCTGGGTTCGTGACGCGGCTTCTCGAAGTGGACCCGGCCACCGTTCAGCTGTCTTTCCAACACACCGAGCTGGTGCCGCAGAGCGAGGATCTCGATGTCCTTCTGACCATCACTCAGCGGAAGCAGCCGTAACGCGGCGAACGCATTCGTCACCACCAGATACGCGAAACGCACCAACACAGCCAGTCGTCCTGACACCACAACGCCCACGGCGTGCAGACCATCAGCACACACAGACCACCGCAATCCGGAAGACCGACCACTCCCCCACCTGCTAGGACGACATGTTCGGCACTACCTCGGCGTCGGCCTCGACCGTCAGTAGATCCTCCGGCCCAGCGCGTCGCTGATTCCTGATTTGCGGAGGAAATACGAGTTGATTTGATCGCGCCACTCCTCGGCGCTGCGGGCCTGCTCGTTCAGGCGTTCGGCGACGCGCGCGTGGAGGTCTGAGTCGACAAGGCCGACGTTGTGGATCTTTTGCCATTGCGACCGTATCTCGTGGACGCGCTGGGTGGCTGCGAAGTGCGTGTCGTAGATGTGCTGGATGACTGTGGCGCCGGTGTGCAGGATGTGGGTGTATGGGACGTGGTGGAAGAAGATCAGGAGTTCGTCGGGGCAGTCGTGCGGTGACTCGTAGGTGCTCGACCATGGGTGCGGGTATTGCGCCGTGAAGCCGGTGCCGGTGGCTTGGGTGCGGTCCACGCCGATGCCGTTGCGGTCGGCGAAGTGGTATGTGCCCCACTGGGTGTATTCGTACCCGTCGATGCTCGGGCCGTAGTGGTCGCCGGGGTTGACCATGAAGCCCACGCCGAGCGGCGCGGTGTAGTGCTCGTAGGTGCGCCAGGAGTCGTCCATGATCGCGTGCAGGGTGTGGCGGAGCTGGTCGGGGACGCCGTCGGCGCCGCGGGTGAAGGTGAGGTCGATCCACTCGTCGAGGATTGCGGACGGGTCCAGCGACGGATCCCATGCCAGGCGTCCGAATGCGTACAGGTTGGCCTGCGCCAGCGGATGTCCGGTCCAGAAGCGGTCGTCGCCGACATTGGAGACGGCGACCAGGCCGCCTCCGCCTCCGCCTGGGCTTCCGCCTGGGCCTGTGCCGGCGGCCACGTCGGCGACAGTCGCCCCGGAGGCGCCCCAAGGCCGGAAACCAAGCACCTCGCGCCACAGCGGTGCCAGGTAGCAGACGTGCCGCTGCTGCCCGGTGTACTCCTGCGTGACCTGTACCTCCACGGCCAGCCGCGTGTTCGGCATGGCCGCGAGGACCGGTGAGACCGGCTCGCGCGGCTGGAAGTCGATCGGGCCGTACTTCACCTGGAGGATCACGGCGTCGGCGAACTGCCCGTCCAGCGGGGCGAAGTGGTCGTACGCCGCCCGGGCCCGGTCGGTGGAGCGGTCGCGCCAGTCCTGCCGGTGGTTGTAGACGAACGCGCGCCAGTACACGACGCCGCCGTACGGAGCCAGGGCGGCGGCGAGCATGTTCGCGCCCTCGGCATGGCTGCGGCCGTAGGCGAAGGGCCCTGCCTGGCCTTCGGAATCCGCCTTGACCACGTAGCCGCCGAAATCCGGAATGCGCCTGTGCACGCGCGCCGTGGTCCTGGCCCACCAGTCCTGGACCGCCGGGTCCAGCGGGTCGGCGCTCGGCAGGCCGCCGAGCATGATCGGGGAGGCGAAGTTCACCGACAAGTACACGCCGATTCCGTACGGCCGCAGTTCGTCGGCCACGGACGCGACGTCGTCCAGACGGTCGGTGAGCAACCGCGCTTCGACGGCGTGCACGTTGACGTTGTTGACCGAGACCGCGTTGGCGCCGCTGGCGGCCAGCAGCCGGCCGTAGGCGCGGACGCGGGCCGGGTCCTTCGTGAGCGCACCGTCGGACCAGAAGATCGATCCGCCGGCATAGCCGCGCTCGACCTGCCCCATCACGTCGTGCACCGCGACGTTGTCCCAGTGGTCGAGCATTCGGCGCCGCATCACGGGACGATGCGTCCGTGGCGGATGGTCCGCGCCGAAGGCCGCCTCGCCGAGTCGCACCAGGTGGAAGAACCCATACAACAAGCCGGCGGGCCCGCCTGCCAGCAGCACGGTGACTCCGTCCTGCCGGGCCAGCACGAAGCCTTCGTCGCCCGGGTCTTCCGCGACTGAGTTCCGCAGCTTCTCGGCTGCGGCGGGCAACGCAGACCACGAATACAGAGCGAGGACGAGCTCGGCATCTTCGTCGGCACCGGTGGCGCCGCCGAAGCGCGCGCAGGCGTCCTCAACCTCTCGCCGGACGGTGTCGGCCAACAGCCCTTCGCCATGAATCGCCGACCTGCGCGAACCGATCGCGCTGAACGCCTCCCACGGCAGCCACGCGGCGTGGTAGTCAGCCATCAGCTCGCCTGCCGGGGTCACGGGCTGGTTCACGCGGTGAAGTCCTTCTCGACCTGGTCGGTCAGCGGTGAGCAGACGTGCAGCAGCGCGGCGGCGAACAGCACCGCGAACAGCGCGAGCACCGCCTCGGAGGAGATGCCGACGACGGCCGCGGCGGCGATCAGGATGCCGAGGTTCCCCAGCGTCACGCCGCGGGTGCGGCCGAGGAAGTAGGCGGAAAGGCGTGCGACGTCGATCGTCCGGAACGCGAACAGGGAACTGATCATCAGGGCATTGATCACCCACAGGGTCGCGGCTACGGCGAGGACCACCAGCGCCGCCCGCCACCATCCCGGCACCGCGGCGGCCTCGGCGTGGGACAGGTTCTCGGCGATCAGCGCCATCCCGGCCAGATACGGGACCCATATTCGCACCACGCCGCCGGCGTTCATCCGGTAACCGCGCCAGAACGCCGCCGCCGGACGCAGATCCGTGAGATCCGGTGATCGGCGGGACAGTGCGTAGAGCGCCGCGGACAGCGCGGGACCGACCGGGAGCGCGCAGGCGATGGCCAGTGGAGCGTTGCTCGCGTCCCGTCGCAGGACGACCAGAGCGATCAGGGTCGGCAGGGTCGTGGCGAACAGGAGCAGGTCGAGCACCAGGAAGCTGTAGATCGGGGCGGTGACGCGGGCCAGCGGACCTTCGCCGAACTGCCGGTCCGCGGTGGCCTCGTGCTTCATCGGGCGTCCTCCGTCTCGTAGTTGCTGTCGCTGTCGCCGGGCAACCCGACCAGCCGCCGCTCGTCCCACCACGGTGGCGTCTGGTCGTGCACGGCACTGATCTCGATCAGCGTCACCTCATGGCGGTCCAGCACCAGGTCGAGGTCGACGCGGCTGCCCGCGACGGGGAGGGCTTCGTGCCGTCGCGACGGTTCGGCGGTCTCACGGAGAACACTGAGTTGCCGCTCGGTCGGCGACGCGGGCCGCCCGAGTTCGCTCCACGCCGCCCACGCGTTGCCCGCGTCCTCGCTGACCGAGGAGCGCAAAGCGAAGGCCGAGCGCGCCGCCGTCCCGATCGGGACCGACAAGCGCAGCCGATGTCCGGCCGCCGCCGGCTCGCGGCCGGCGACCTCCACCGGAGCCCAGGCCAGCACCGTCACGGTGCCGTCCGGGCGGCGGCAGACCAGATGGTCCTCGCCGCGCGCCAGCACTTCTTCGCCCATGCGCGCCATGAACGCGTACAGATGGAAGGCGGGCTTCTTGATCTGGCGGTGGGTCAGGAGCCCGAATCCGCCGTGGAACAGCGAGGTCGGAACCCCCGCCTCCTCGAACATGTCGCTGAACGTCCAGTAGGAGAAGGAATCCACGTGGTCGCCGCCCTCGGCCAGCACCGGGGCGAGGTAAGCGGCGTGGAACGCGGTGTCGTGCACGGGATTGTCGGGCCGGTAGGAGGAGTTGAACTCGGTGATGTGTACCGGCAGCCCGGCCAGCGCCGTGCCGCGCAGGTGCTCGCGCGGCGCGGCGAACTGTTCGAGCAGATGCCGCGCCGGAAGCAGCCTCTGGTGCACGCCGAAGGGGACGTGCTGGGCCGGACCCGAGGTGTAGGCGTGCCGGCTGACGAAGTCCACGGGCACCGAGCGTGCCGTGACGAACTCCGCGAACGGCGCCAGCCACTCGTCCGCGCCGGGAGAGATGGCCGGACCGCCCACTTGCAGGGCGGCGTCCACCTCTTTCACCGCCCGCGCCGTCACCTCGTACAGCCGGTGGTACGCCTCCCGGTCCGCTCCCTGCCAGAAGTCCTTCAGGTTCGGCTCGTTCCAGACCTCGATCGGCCACTGGCGCACCACGTCGAGGCCGTACCGGTCGACGAGGTGCCTCAGGGTGGCCCGCACCAGGTCCGCCCACGCGCTCCAGGACCGCGCGGGAGTGACGTTGCCCTTCCACCAGAACACCGTCTGGTCGCCCGAGGCCAGCGCCGAGGGCATGAACCCGAGTTCCAGGAAGGGCTGGATCCCGAGGTCGAGGTAGGCGTCGATGACCTGGTCCACGTACCCGAACGCGTAGCGGACGTGATCGGAGCCCTGATACCGGTACGGCTGGTACACGCCGACGCCGTCGCTGAACAGGCCATGGCCCCGGATGTGCCGGAAGCCGACCTCCCGCTGGATGAGCGCCAGCGAGTCCTGGTAGTCGCGGCGCAGCGCCAGCTCGAACCGACCCGTGCCGACGCACTGCCGCCAGGCCTGGCTCAGCCGGCCGGCGGACCGCTCCGGGACGATGATGGGATCCGGCACCGATGTGCTCCTTGTCTGGGCTGCGTCTGCGTCTGCGTCTGCGTCTGCGGATCCGGGCTCAGCCGTGGTTCTTCTTGAAGTCCTGGTAGGCCTGGTTCACGAGCTTGATGTACTGGTCGCTGTTCTTGCCCTTGAGCTCGGAGACGTAGGCCGTCCACTCCGAGAGTGGACGCTTGCCGAGGATGAACTTGAGCGTCTCCTGGTCGACGTAGTCCTTCAGCGACGTCGTCCACAGCGTCGCCTGCTCACGGTCGTCGGAGCTCAGCGGTGCGGGCGGGGCCAATGGCAGCGTCTTGCGCGCGTCCATCACCTTCTGGAACTCCAATTCCTCCGGGGGGAACTGAGAGTCGAGCAGCTTGGTGCTGCCGCCGTAGGCGAACACTCCGTTGAAGAACCCGTAGTCGACCTGGAGGTTCTTGGTGCCCGAAGGGTTGACCCCGGCCCAGGTGACGTCCGGGGCCAGCTTGAACGTGCCGTCGTCGACGCTGCCGGTGTAGGTGGTGCCCGGCACGCCCCACTTGGCGAACATCTGGCCCTCGTCGGAGTACCAGAGCCAGTCGATGAACTGCATCAGCGCGACGAAGTCCTTGCCGTCCTTGGCCTTGTTGGAGATCATCATGCCGTTCTCGGTGCGGTAGCCGGTCTTGGCCGCGCCGATCGGGCCGATCGGCACCGGGATCTTGGCCACCGTGGCGCCGGAGATCTTGGCGATGTCCTTGCGGTAGTGGTTGACCAGCTCCTGGGCGTTGGCGCTGATCACGAAGGACTGGCCGTCGGCGAACTTCTGCCGGGCCTGATCGTCGCTCTGGGTGAAGCTCTCCGGGTCCAGCAGCTTCTCGCTCACCAGGGTGTTGAGATACTGGATCATCGCCTTGTACTGGTCCGTGGCGCCGGTGTACTCGAACCTGCCCGCGTCGGCGTTCCAGTTCGCGTGCTGGTAGCTCCAGCCGGCCCAGACGCCGTGGGCCTCGCCGAGGATGGCCAGCAGGTTGTTGGCGCCCGGCTGCGGCGTCGTGCTCCCCGTGCTCCAGCGGTCGGAGAACGGGTACCGGTCCGGGTAGGTCAGCTTCATCGTGCGCAGCACTGTGGTCAGGTCGTCCCAGGTCTGCGGGACTTGCAGGTTCAGCTGCTTGAGGATGTCGGTTCGGATGGCCAGCGAGTAGTCCTTCCACACGTCCTGGTGCAGTCCGGGCAGCAGGTAGAACTTGCCGTCGGCCTCGCGCAGCTGATCCAGGTCGCCGGCCAGGTTCCACTTGGCGACCTTGTCCTGGAAGTTCGGCATCAGGTCCAGGTAGTCGCTGACCGGCAGGATCGCGCCGCCGGAGATGTACGCCTCCTCGTCCGGGTGGTACGTCTTCGGAATGAGCGTCGGGGCGTTGCCCGCGCTGACCATGACGCTTCGCTTCTGGTTGTAGTCGCTGGCCGGGATCACCGTCGGCTGCAGCGTCACGTTGGTGCGCTTGGTCAGCTCCGACCAGAATTCCCAGTCGGCCTTGTAGGGGTAGTTCGCGTTGCTCAGCAGCATGGCCGAGAACGACAGCGGGACCGTGGCCTTGAACTGGTCCCCGACGCCGTACTTCGCCATGGCGCCGGTGCGGTTCGCGGTCAGCTTGCTGCTCGGCTTCGAACCGCCGTCGCCGCCGCCCCCGCAGGCAGCGAGGGACAGACCGGCCACGCCGGCGGACACGCTCAGGAAGCCGCGCCGGGATATCTGGTTCACGGGAGAACTCCTTGGGGTCGGTGGTGCGGGGGTGATCGGGGACGGCGGCTAGCCCTTGACCGCGCCGAGCATCACGCCCTTGACGAAGTACCGCTGGACGAACGGGTAGATGACCAGGATCGGGAGCACCGTGAGCACGATGGTCACGGCCTGGATGTTCGAGGCGATCTGCAGCGCGGTGTCGCTGGCGGCCGACTGGTCGGCGCCGCCGGAGGCGCCGGCGATCAGGTTGCGCAGGTAGACGGTGACCGGGAACAGGCTGGAGCGGTCCATGTAGAGGAACGCCGAGAACCACGAGTTCCAGAACGAGACCGCGTAGAACAGGACCATCGTGGCCAGAACCGCCTTGGACAAGGGCAGCACGATCCGGCCCAGGATGCCGTAGGTGCTCAGGCCGTCGACCGCGGCCGCCTCCTCCAGCTCGGCGGGCAGGTTCTCGAAGAACGACTTCATGACCAGCAGGTTGAACACGCTGATCGCGTTGGGCAGCACGATCGCCCAGACGCTGTTGCGCAGGCCCAGATCGCTGACCAGCACGTAGTTCGGGATCAGGCCGCCGTTGAAGAACATGGTGAACAGCGCGATCGCGATCAGGACCTTGCGGCCCTTCAAGTGCTTCTTGGACAGCACGTAGGCGTAGCAGGTGGTCAGCACCATCGACACGCCGGTGGCGAGGACCGTGTAGACCACCGTGTTGCGGTAGTTCTCCCAGAACGCCGAGTCCGACATCACCGTCTTGTAGGTGGTGAGGTTGAAGCCCCGGGGCAGGAGGTTCACGTGTCCGGAGGTGATGGAGCTCTCGGAGCTGAAGGACTGCGCGACGATGTTCACGAACGGATACAGCGTCACGATGACAACGCCGGTGAGGATCAGGGCATTGATGATTTGGAAGACCCGGTAGCCCCGACCGGTCTCCACGGGGGCGGAGCGTGATTTCGCGCGTGCCTGGCGCACATCGCTCAGGCTCACCACAGCCCCGTCCCCACCGCGCGCCGGGAGATCTGGTTGGCCGCGACCACCAGGATCAGGCCGATCACCGACTCGAACAGGCCGATGGCCGCGCCGTAGCTGAAGCTGCCCGACACCACGCCGACCCGGTACAGATACGTCGGGATGACATCGGCCGTGGAATACGTCAGCGGGTTGTACAGCAGCAGGATCTTCTCGAATCCGACCGCCATGAAAGTGCCGATGTTCAAGACGAGCAGCGTGACCATCATCGGCCGGATGCCGGGCAGGGTGACGTGCCAGGTCTGCCGCCAGCGGTTCGCGCCGTCGATCCGGGCCTGCTCGTAGAGCTGGTGGTCGATGGTGGTCAGGGCCGCCAGATACAGGATGGTTCCCCAGCCCAGGCCCTGCCAGACCTCGGAGGACACGTAGATGGTCCGGAACCATTCGGGCTGCTGCAGGAACGGGATCGGCGCGTGGCCGACCGCGCGCAGCCCCTGGTTCACCGCGCCGTTGACCGACAGCAGCTGCATGATCAGGCCGGCGACGACGACGATCGACAGGAAGTGCGGCAGGTAGGACACCGACTGCACGAACCGCTTGAGCTTGGCCGAGCGCACCTCGTTCAGCAGCAGCGCCAGCACGATCGGCAACGGGAAGGTGAACAGGAGTGTCACGCCGCCGAGGATCATGGTGTTGCCGAAGACGTGCCAGAACTCCGGGTCGCCCATGAACATGCGGAAGTAGCGCAGCCCGACCCACTTCTCGCCGAACAGACTGCCGCCGGGCACGTAGCGCCGGAAGGCGATGACGTTGCCGATCATCGGCAGATAGCGGAAGACCACGAAGAACACCACCGGCAGGACCGCCAGCGAATACAGCTGCCAGTCCCGGCGCAGTGCCCGGCGCCAGGTCTTGCGCCGCGGTCGGAGCGGCCGGGCCCGTTCGCGCCCTGGTGGTGGATCGACGGTGCCGGCGATGCCCATGCTCATCTCCCCGGCTTCGACGGCGCGGGCGCCGGCGAGCGCTCGACGCGGACAGGTGAGGTCAGACGGCGGCCCGGGCCCACCTCGCGTTCGGCACCGGTCATGCGCAGCGGCACGATCGCGGCCGCCTCGCCGCTGGAGCGGCCGAACCGCAGCTCGACGTCGCCGGGCTCCACGACGCGGGTGCCGCGCAGGCCGGTGAACGAGGCGAGGTCGGCCGGGACTTCGAAGGCCACCTCGGCGCTCTCGCCGGGCGCCAGATCGACGCGCGCGAAGCCGACCAGTCGCACGACGGGTCGCGAGGTCTGCGCGACCGGATCGTGCAGATACAGCTGGACGACTTCGGTGCCCGCGCGCTCGCCGCTGTTGCTGACGGTGATCCGGACTGTGGCCTCGCCGTCGACCGGCCATTCGGCGCTGTCGGCCGCGGCGCCGCTCCAGGCGAACGTCGTGTAGCTCAGGCCGTGCCCGAACGGGAACGCCGGCGTCGGATCCACCGAGGAGACCTGCGAGCGGCGGCCCAGCGGCGGGGCGAGATAGGTCACCGGCAGACCGCCGGAATCGCGCGGGACGCTGACCGGAAGCCGGCCGCAGGGGTTCACCGCGCCGGTCAGGACCTCGGCGATCGCCTGTCCGCCGAGCTGGCCGGCGAAGAAGGCGTAGACGATGCCGGCGGCGTCTGCGACGTCTTCGCCGAGCGCGTAGGGCCGGCCGGCCAGCAGGACCAGGACCACCGGTGTTCCTGTGGCGAGAACGGCGCGGACCAGTTCGGCCTGCACCCCCGGCAGATTCAGGTCGGCCGCATCGCAGCCCTCGCCCGAGGTGCCGCGGCCGAACAGGCCGGCGCGGTCGCCGACGGCCAGGACGCATACGTCGGCCGCGGCCGCCACGCCGGCCGCGGCGGCGATGCCGGAGGTGTCGTCATCGGATATCGCGCATCCGGGCTCGTAGAGCAGGTCGGCGATCGTCGCGCTGAGCGCCTCGCGGAGCGAGGGGATTTCCAGACCGAGGCCGTGTTCGGTGTTACCGCTAACGTGCGCGGGAAAGGAATAGCATCCCAGCATCGCCATCGGATCGTCGGCGACCGGGCCGATCAGCGCGACGCGCCGGTCCGGCATCAGCGGCAGGATTCCGTTCTCGTTGCGCAGCACCGTTACCGACCGGCGGGCCAAGCGCAGGGCGATCTCGCGGTCCTCCTCGCTGTCCAGGCTCACCGGACCGGCTTCGATCTCCTCGGGCAGCGCCCGCCAGTCCGGGTCGAGCAGGCCGAGTTCCGCCTTCTGGATCAGGACTCTGCGTAAAGCCCGGTCGATCAGAGCCTCCTCGACCGCGCCGGCGCGGACCGCCTCGGTGAGCGGCGTGCCGAAGACGTCCACCGTTGGAAGTTCCACGTCGATGCCGGCCCGCAGGGCCAAATCCGCGGCGTGTGCCGCGTCGCCGGCCACCGCGTGCAATGACTGAAGGAAGCGCACCGCGAAGTAGTCCGAGACAAGCGTGCCGGTGAATCCCCATTGGTCGCGGAGCAGCCCGGTCAGCAGTTGTTCGTCGGCCGCGGCGGGCACCCCGTCGATCTCGGAGTAGGAGTTCATCACCGAGCGGGCGCCGCCCAGGCGCAGTGCCGCCTCGAACGGCGGCAGGACGACGTCGGCCAGCTCACGGCGTCCCATGGGCACCGGGCCGAGGTTGCGTCCGCCGCGGGAGGCGGAGTAGCCGGCGAAGTGCTTGAGCGACGCGACGATCCCGGCGTTCTCCAGGCCTCTGACATAGGCCGCGCCGATCACGCCGACCAGATGAGGATCCTCCCCGATGGTCTCCTCGGTGCGGCCCCAGCGGTAGTCGCGAGTCACGTCCAGCACCGGAGCCAGCCCCTGGTGGACACCGACCGCCCGCATCGAGCGGCCGATCCGGCCGGTCATCTGCTCCACGAGTTCCGGGTCGAAGGACGCGCCCCAGGCCAGCGGCGCCGGGTAGGCCGTCGCGCCCCAGGTCGCGAAACCGGTCAGGCATTCCTCGTGCACCTGCGCCGGGATCCCGAAGCGGCTGGCAGCGGCGATCTGCGCCTGGGAGGCGGCCAGCGACCGGGCCCCGGCCACCGGATCGACCGGAGCCGTCCCGAACGGCCGGGTCAGCTGTCCCAGCCCGTGCCGGATCACGTCCTCCCACGCGAGGGGGGCCATGTCCTGCTGATGCGGGGCGACGCCGCCGCCGGAAGCATCGGCGCCGACCCATACCCCGGCCAACTGCGCGACCTTCTCCTCGAGAGTCATCACAGGGATGAGGGCGTCGGCGCGTTCCTGCGGCGTGAGTCGGGGATTGCGCCATAACGGAGGGACGCCGGGCGCCGAATCCGTGTCGGCGGACATCTGACTGGTCATGCCGTCCTCTCCGCGGTGACCGCCGAACGCCGGGGCCTGATAAAGGGCGACGGGCGCGGTGACTCCACATGCGAACCAAGTCTTCGAAACTTTCGAAGATGTTTCGGGGGATTTGCTGCCGTACGCTAGGCAGCCTCGACGGAGGTGTCAAGGGTCGCCTTCGCGGCCTGATCCGCTGCTAATCTGGCCGAAAGTTTCGGTGAGCATTGATGAGGTATCGATGGCGGCTCGGGGACCGAGGGTGGGATCGGGCCCGGCGGCGGCGCCGATCGCGACGTTCGGCGCGATCGCCGCACCAGTCGCCCATCGACGTGCCCGGCGGCCTGTCGGTGATCGGTACGGCAACCTGGAGGTCGCGGCATGGACCGATCCGGCGCTGACCACCATCCACATCGAGATCCAGGTCTGAGCAGCCGTGCCGGCCGGCTCGGGCGCAGCCGGCGATGATCCACCACTGACCCGACGCTGACCCAACCACCTGAAGACCGATGCCGAGGGGGAGCTCATGGCCCTGTTCGACCTGCCACTGGACCAACTTGAACGGTATCTTCCGGACGTGCCTGAGCCCGCCGACTTCGACGCGTTCTGGCAGAGGTCCCTGAACACCGCCGACGGCTGCCCGCCACTGCTCGACGTCCAGCCCGAACCCACAGACCTCGAACTCGTCCAGACCTGGGATGTCGCCTTTCCCGGATTCGGCGGCGATCCGATTCGGGCCTGGTACTGCCGGCCCGCGGGCGTGAGCGATCCGCTTCCGGCGGTGGTGGAGTTCCTCGGCTACGGTCGCGGCCGTGGCCTGCCGCACGAGCGGCTGACGTGGGCCGCGGCCGGCTACGCGCACCTGCTGATGGACACCCGGGGACAGGGCGATCAGTACGGCACCGGCGGTAGGACTCCCGACCCGCACGCGACGGCGCTGGGTGGTCCGGGACCGATGACCCGCGGTGTCCTGCACCCCGACGACTACTACTACCGGCGCTTGATCACCGATGCCGTGCGGGCGGTCGACGCCGTCAGGGCTCTGCCGGGTGTGGACGCGGGCCGGATCGCGGTGGTGGGCAACAGCCAGGGGGGCGGGCTGGCGCTCGCCGTCGCCGGTCTCGTGCCGGATGTGGCCGCGGTGATGGCGTCAGTCCCCTTCCTGTGCCACATCCAGCGGGCGATCGACATCACCGACAGCACGCCTTATGGCGAGATCGTGAGCTACCTGTCGGTTCACCGCGATGCCGAAGCAGCGGTGCGGCGCACCCTGTCGTATGTGGACGCGGTCGGCTTCGCACGTCGGGCTGTCGCCCCGGCGCACTTCGGCGTCGGCCTGCGGGATACCGTCTGCCCGCCGAGTACCGTGTTCGCGGCCTACAACCACTACGGTGCCGCGGACCGCACGATACATGTCTACCCGTTCAACCATCATGAGGGCGGCGACGCCGTGCACACCGCCCGTCAGCTGCGGTGGTTGCGTTCGCGGCTCGCCGCCGTGGACGGTGCGGCGCCCGGTGGCCGGCAGACGTCGAACAACCCGGCCTCTGAGTTGTTCAGCGAGAAGCAGAACTCGATGACACCGGCGCCGTCGGCTCCTGGACCGAGGAGGCCGAGTAGCTGACGGCCGGGCTTGAGGGCGTGACGCCGCTGCTGCTACTGGAGCCGCTGAAGACAGCGAAGGCGAAGCCGCCGATCAGGATGACCGCCAGCGCGCCGCCGCCGATGGCGAACACTGTGCCGCTGCGGTCGCGGCCGGGGCGTGAGGTCCCGCTGCGGCGCCGGGCACTGCGGACGAGGAAGGCGGACGTCCAGATGGGAAGCAGGAGGCACAGTGTCACCATGACGAAGCTGGCCCACTGCGGCAGGGTCCAGCCGCTGGAGGTGCAGTGTTTGTACCCAGGGCCGCTGACGCAGGACTGCGTGCTCGTCGGCGTCATGAGGGCCAGCAGCAGGAAGCCGAGGCCGCCGGGCAGCACGAAGGTGCCGACCAGCTTCTCGCGGACGTTCCAGCGCGGCGAGGTCCACAGCAGGATCACGCCGAGGAGCCAGCCGAAGCCGGCGAGCAGGAAGCCGCCGAGGAGGAGGGCGACCGCGCCGATCTCGGCGGTGCCGAGGGGGTACGGCGGCCCGCCGAGGGGGTCGGCGTACGCGGACATCGGGTCGGTCGGGACGATGGGCGGCATGGGCTGCGTCACCAGCCGCGGCATGGGACTGTCCGCCTCGTCGGCGGCCGCGGCGTCGACGATCTCCCGCGGTTCGCCGAGGGCGGCCAGGATCTCGCGGACCTTGATGACTCTCGCCTCCTCGTCGCCGCTGGTTGCGGATGAGCCCGAAGGGTCCGGAGAACCCGAGGCGCCCGCGACGCCCGACGCGTCGTCCGAGACACCCGACCCACCCACGTCACCGGCCTCCGCGCGCACCACCTCTATGTGGCTCCGCACATCCTCCAGCAGCTCGGTCCGCGCGTTCCACGGCAGCCGCGCGGCCTCACGCTCCAACTCCCGCAGATACTCCGCCACCAGCTCATCAGCGCCCGTACTCATGCCTGTTCGCCCCCATTCGAAGTAAGGAAGTACTCCACGCCGTCCCGGAACCGACCCCATTCAGCGGTGAACTCCGCGAGCGCCTTCTCCCCGGCCTCGGTCAGCCGGCAGTACCGCCGCGGCGGCCCGGACGGCGACTCCTGCCACACTGTCGCGATCAGCTGCTCCCGGCGCAGCCGGGACAGCAACGGGTAGATGGTGCCCTCGCTGGTCACCAACGCGTCCACCGAGCTGAGCTCCCGCACCAGCTCCACGCCGTAGCGCGGACCGTCGCGCAGCAGCGCGAGAACACAGAACTCGAGGACCCCCCGCCGCATCTGGCTCATTGCCTTGGCGGCACCACCAGGTTCCATGCGTCACAAGGTACTTGGCACGGCATCGGCTCACAAGTCAGGGTACTGGTGATCCTTCCCGTAAATCGAAACGGTGTCGTACACTTCCATCAATGTGTACGACACCGTTTCGATGGGGAGCGTCGTGGCGATGACTGAGAGCCGGGCGCACAGACGCGAGGAAGCAATCCTGCTGGCGGCGATGGGGCTGCTCGGCGACGTCGGCTACGACCGGATGTCGATCGACGGGGTCGCCGAACGCGCGCACGCCAGCAAGGCGACGATCTACCGGCGCTGGCCGGGTAAGGCGGAGTTGGTTGCCGAGGCTGTACGACGTTATGCGCGCTCTGCGATCGCCCTCCCGCCGGAGGGCGCGAGTCTGCGCGAAGACCTGCTAGCCGTGCTGGGCTCGCTGCGCGCCAACCTCGCAGAGCAGGACGCTGCGTTGGTCCTCGGGCTGCTCCTGGCCATGCGGCATGACGCCGAGCTGGCCCGGACGGTACGGCAGAACGTCCTGGACTACAAGCGTGAGGTGTTCGCGGCGGTACTGGCGCGCGCCGCCGCCCGCGGCGACATCCCCGAGACCGCGGATTGCCAACTGGCGGCCGAGATCAGCTCGGCCGTGCTGGTCAACCGGCTGCTCGTCACGGACGAGCCGCTGGACGACGCGTTTCTCGCACGATTCGTCGACACGGTACTGCTCCCCACACTCCAAGCCCGACCCGCACAACCCAACCGGCCCGCCGGACCCCTTAGCCAATAAGGACCCTGTGACATGTGGCAGACAATCGCTCTCGGCTTCCTCGGCGGCGTCCTGGCCGGCAACGCGCTCCCGCACTTCCTGCGCGGCATCACCAAACGGCGCTACCCCAGCGCGTTCGGGAACGGGCCGGTCCCCAACCTCGTCGCCGGCTGGGCAGGCCTCGTCATCGGCACCGTGCTGCTGGCGACGGCACACCTGACTCGTCACCCGTGGCCGGCGCTCGCCGGCGTCAGCGTCGGCGTCTTGTTGATCGGGCTCTTCCACGCCGGACCGGGCGCCTTCGGCCGCGAGGAGCCTCAGAGCTCATAACGACTCGTCCTGTGACCGGCCGACAAGAGGTCCAGATGTTCTGGTGTAGCGACAGGCCGGTCGGATGGGCGTGGCGGCGCTGCCGGTCCGCGAAGCCCGAGGTAGAGAGCCGGTTGTTCGGGGTGCACGACCGGCATCCGAACCGATCCTGTGCGCAGAACCGGGCTAGCGCGCCGTCCGCCCGATGCTGGAGTCGCGGATCACCAGCCGCGGGCTGATCTGCACCCGGTGGACCGGGCGGGCGGGTCCGTCACGCATTCGTTCGGCCAGCAGGCGGAGCGCGGTGCGGCCGAGTTCGGGCTTCGCCGGCCGGATCGCGGTCAGTGCCGGGTCGGCGAGGCCGGCGACCTCGTCGTCATAGGCGACGACGGCCAGGTCGCCCGGGACGTCGATGCCACGTTCCTGGCAGCGGGCGACCAGCGATATCGCTTCGCGGTCGGAGTGCACCAGCACCGCTTTGGTGTCGCTGGCCAGGGCCGCGTCGAGGAATGCGTCCACGTGGTCGGTCCAGTCCGGCTGCCGGTGGTCGGGGGTGATCGCCTCCGGGGCGGCTTCGACGTCGAGCCCGATGTCTGTGGCGGTTTCGAACCATCCTTGCCGGACCACTCGTGTGTGCGGGCTTGTCGCAGAGGCCAGGAATCCGACGCGGCGGTGGCCCTCGACGGCGAGGTGCCGGACGGCGAGGCCTGCTCCGTAGGCGTGGTCGGTCGTCACGGATTCCACGTGTTCGTGAAACGGGCCGATCGTCGCGGTCCGTTCGATGAAGACCACCGGGATCGGGAGCGCGCAGAGCCAGGCGATGAGGTCGGCTGCCGCCTCGCCGTCCGTGGGCGGGGCGATGAGCAGACCTTGGATGCCCACCGTCGCCAGGAGCCATTCGGTCTGGCGGCGGACGTCGTCGACGTCGACGTAGGACGAGCCGCGCAGGACGATGCGCAGGCCGTTGGTCCGGGCCAGGTCTCGTGCGCCGCGGATGATCTGCGGCCAGTAGTAGTCCAGCGACGGCACGACCATGCCGACCGGCGGGAGGTCCGCTTCTTCGGGGCCGGACGCCGGACCCGGGTCTTCGAGGACCACGCCGGTCGCCGGCAATGCGGTGCCGGCCGGCCAGGAGGCCGCTCCGGTGGCGGCGGCTCCGGATCCGGGAGCGCTGTTCGGCCGCGCGGCGGCGGCCCGGGGCAGCCGGATGCCGCCGTGGACCCGTTCGATCACGCCGTCGTCCGCGAGTTGGGCGACGTCCCGGCGCACGGTCACCGCGCTGACGCCCAGGGTCCGGGCGATGTCGGTGACGCGAAGCAGCGGACCGCGCGTGCGCAGCTCGCCGAGGATGCTTTCGCGGCGCTCGGCCGGGAGCATCGGCGACTCGGGCTCGGTCAAGGGGGCGTCTCCCGGGGGCGTCGGTTCTTCGGGTGCCTCGGCGGTTGCCTCAGCAGCGAGCAATCAACGAGTCAGCAGGTGTGCGTCGGCGGGCGAGCGACTGGGCGAATCAGCACTCGCCTTCCCATTGTCCCCGCAGCACCGTACCGCGTGCTCCGGGGCGACAAGTTCATCTGATCAGATTCGATCACAGTAGTTCACTGTTGCTCCACGATTCTCAGGTTACAGCTCGGTAACGAACTCTTGTGCTGGCCTTTCTCCCACGGTCTACTCTCGGTCATCGATCGAGCGCACAGAAGCGAAACGCAAGCGATCGCCTCTGATCGAAAAAACCAGGAGGGGTAACCCGACCATGCACCGTCCCGAGGCCCTGCTCGTGATGCGGCCCGACACCTACCGGCTCCAGTTCGGCGCCGAGGAGCTGCGCCGCCTGCGCGCGCTCGCCGAGCTCGGCGACCCGGTCTGGACGGACGACCTCGACACGCCGCGCGTCCGCGCCCGCCTCGCCGAGACGGAGGTGCTGCTCACGTCCTGGGGCTGCCCGGTCCTGACCGAAGAGCGGCTGGACGCGGCGCCGAAGCTGCGGGCCGTCTTCCACTGCGCCGGCAGCGTCCGGCCGATCGTCTCCGACGCCGTGTGGCGGCGTGACGTCCTGGTGACGAGCGCCGCCGAGGCGAACGCGACGCCGGTGGCCGAGTACACCCTGGCCGCGATCATCTTCGCCGGGAAGCAGGCACACGTCCTGGCGGCCCAGTCCCGGCTCAAGCCCGTCGACTGGTACGCCGTCGGCGACCGCGAGGACCTGTCCAACTATGGGCGCACGATCGGGATCGTCGGCTTCTCGCGGATCGGCCGCCGGGTCCTCGAGCGGTTGCGGGCGCTCGACACCGCCGCCGTGCTCGTCGCCGATCCGTACGCCGACTCGGAGGCCGTGGCCGCGGCGGGCGGACAGCTGGTCGAGCTCGACGAGGTGCTGAAGCGCTCGGAGATCCTGTCGCTCCACCTGCCGGAGCTGCCCCAGACCCGGGGGTCGATCGGCGCGCGCGAGCTGGCCCTGCTGCCGGACGGCGCGACTGTCGTGAACACGGCGCGCGGCTCGGTCATCGACACCGCCGCGCTGGAGCGCGAGTGCGCGTCGGGCCGGCTGAACGCGATCCTCGACGTCACCGACCCCGAGCCGCTGCCGGCCGATTCGCTGCTGCCGAGCCTGCCGAACGTGATGATCACACCGCATATCGCCGGCTCGCTGGGGACGGAGACCCGGCGGATGAGCGCGCAGGCCCTGAGCGAACTGGAGCGGTTCGTCCGCGGCGAAGCACCGTTGGACGCGGTCACGCGCGAAGTGCTGGCGGTGAGCGCATGAGCGCGAGGGTGCCGAATCCACCCCTGTCGGACGAGTACCTGCCAGGCGCCGACATCTCGCCTTACACCGGCTGGACTCGTGCCGACTGGACCGCCCTGGCGGACCGCATGCTTCTCGCGGCCGACCGCTACGCCTCACCGGCCAAAGCCCTGATAACGCCGCCCGGCGCGCCCGGCGGCTACGGAACGGCGATCGACGGCCTCGAAGGCTTCGCCCGGACCTTCCTGCTGGCGGGTTTCCGGGTCGCCGGGGAGCGCGGCCGGGACCCGCTGAACCTGCTGGAACGCTACGCGAGCGGCGTGGCGGCCGGCACCGACCCGTCGTCGCCGGAACGCTGGACGTCGCCGAGCGAGCACGGCCAGGCCAAGGTGGAGGCGGCGTCGATCGCGCTGATCCTCGACATGACGCGGCCGTGGCTGTGGGACCGCCTCGGCGCGGGCGTTCAGGAGCGCGTCGTGAACTACCTGGCACAGGTGGTCGGGGACCAGGACTATCCGAGGACGAACTGGGTTTGGTTCCGCATCGTCGTCGAGCAGTTCCTGGCGTCGGTCGGCGGTCCGTGGTCCCTGGAGGACATGGAGTCCGACCTGGCCGTCCACGATTCGTTCGTCCGCGAGGGCGGCTGGTACTCCGACGGTGCCGAGCGCAGCTACGACCACTACTGCGGGTGGGCTCTGCACCTGTACCCGATCCTGTGGAGCCGGATGGCCGGCGCGAAGCGGCTCGCCGCCCCGCGGTTGCCCGCCTACACCGAGCACCTCGACCGATATCTCCTCGACGCGGTCCGCCTGGTCGGCGCGGACGGCTCGCCGCTGATCCAGGGCAGGAGCCTGACATACCGCTTCGCGGCGGCGGCACCGTTCTGGGTCGGGGCGTTCGCCGAGACCGGGGCGCTGGATCCGGGCCTGCTGCGGCGGGCCGCCGGGGGAATCGTCAAACACTTCGTCGATCGCGGAGCGCCGGACGAGGACGGCCTCCTGACGCTCGGCTGGCACCACGCCTGGCGGCCGATCGCGCAGAACTACTCAGGGACCGGTTCGCCGTACTGGGCCGCCAAGGGCATGCTCGGCCTTGCGCTTCCGGCCGACCACCCCGTGTGGACGAGCACCGAACAGCCGCTGCCGGTCGAAGAAGCCGACCAGCTGGCCGTCATCGCCGCCCCGGGCTGGGCCCTGAGCTCGACCAAGGCCGACGGCGTGGTGCGCGTCTACAACCACGGCACCGACCATGCGCGGCCAGGGGACCGGACCGGCGACTCGCCGCTGTACGCGCGGCTGGGGTACTCGACGGGGACCGCGCCGATCCTCCTCGACGAGGGCTGGGACGCGCCGCTCGACCAGGCGGTCGTACTGCTCGACGGCGCGGGGAACGCCACGCACCGGAGCGGGTTCGAGACGCTCGGCGTGGCAGCGCTCGACGGTGCGGCGGTACTCGCCTCACGAGCCCGCTGCCACTGGATCACGCCCGGCGCCGCCGGACCGGATCCCGATCACGGCTCGGGCCGGCACGGCGAGGCCCGCGACGCGGCCGTCGTCACGACGGTCTCCATCGTCCGCGGCGCATGGGAAGTGCGCTGCGTGTACGTCGACCCGTCCGACGCGCCCGGCTGGTCCGACGTGGCCGCCCTGCGCATCGGCGGCTGGCCGATCTCGGCCGGCGAGCCTCCGGCCGCCACGATCGGCGTCTCGCCCGCGAGCGCGAGCGCCGTCGGCGGCGGCCACACCTCGACCGTCGTCGGCGTCGTCGGCGACGTCGGCTTCGCGGATGAGTCCGCGACCAGCGCCACCGCCGGCGTCCACCGCCTCGAAGACGCCACACCGCTCGGTGAATGGACCGCGACCCCCTGGCTCCAGACACCCCCGCGCGCCGCCACCTGGACCATCGCGGCCCTGGCCCTCAACGGCGGCCGCGTCACACCGCGCGTCGTCCTCACGGGCTCCGAGCGCGCGCCGACCGTCGCCATCACCTGGCCCGACGGAGTCACCACCAGTGCACCGCTGCCCGACCTCCACCTCATGTCTGCCTGATCCGCCTGACAATCAAGGGAATCCTCATGGACAGAAGGAAGTTCCTCACGTTCTGCGCCACCGCGGCAGCCGCCGCACCCCTGGCAGCGTGCGGCTCGAGCAAGAGTTCCCCCGCCGGCGCGGCGGCCGCCGACAGCTCCCCGGTCGAGCTGACGGTCAGCGTCTGGAGCCTGGCCTCGACCCCTGAGTTCCACGCCTTGTTCGACGCCTTCCACCAGGCGAACCCGAACATCACCATCAAGCCCGTCGACATCCTCGCCGCCGACTACCCGACCAAGGTCACCACCATGCTCGCCGGCGGCGACAGCACCGACGTCATCACGATGAAGCAGGTCAGCGACTACTCCCTCTACGCCGCGCGCGGGCAGCTCAAGGACCTGACCTCGATCGCCACCTCGGGTGCGGCCGCGACGCTCAACGGCCTCGACAGCTACAAGACGAAGGACGGCAAGTACTACGCCCTGCCCTATCGGCAGGATTTCTGGGTCCTGTTCTACAACAAGAAGCTCTTCACCGCGGCGGGCAAGCAGGCTCCGGACAACCTCACCTGGGACCAGTACAGCGACCTGGCCAAGTCCGTCACCACCGGCTCCGGCGGCGACAAGGTCTACGGCACGTACCACCACATCTGGCGCTCGGTGGTCCAGGCGATATCGGCCGCGCAGACCGGTGGGAACCTGCTCGGCGACGACTACAGCTTCTTCACCGACCAGTACAAGATGGCGCTCGGGATCCAGGACGCGGGCGCGACGCTCGACTTCGCCACCGCGACCACGCAGAAGACCGGGTACGCGACGGTGTTCGAGACCTCGAAGGCCGCGATGCTGCCGATGGGCACGTGGTTCATCGCCAAGCTGCTCGCGGACAAGAAGTCCGGCGACACCGACGTCGACTGGGCCATCGCGCCGATGCCGCAGCGGCCGGGCGGGAGCACGGTCACCACGTTCGGTTCGCCGACGGCGTTCGCCGTCAACAAGAAGGCCAAGCACGCGGCCGCGGCCGAGAAGTTCGTCCAGTTCGCCGCGGGTCCCGAGGGGGCCAAGGCGATCACCGCGATCGGCGTCGTGCCCTCGCTGCTGTCCGACCAGACTCGGCAGGACTACTTCGCGCTGACCGGGATGCCGACGGACGACGTCTCGAAGAAGGCGTTCAAGCCGGACAAGGTCGTGCTGGAAATGCCGGCCAGCGACAAGTCCTCGAAGATCGACGCGATCCTCACCGAGGAGCACCAGCTGGTCATGACCAAGCAGAAGTCCATCGACGCCGGGATCAAGGAGATGGGCTCCCGCGTCAAGAACGAAGTCAGCTAGACCCGTTCGACCAGACCCGTTCGACCAGACCGGGGTCACCAGGACCCGGTCGACCAGACCCTGGGCGGTTCCGGCGGGGAGCAGGAGTTCCCCGCCGGGAGAGGATACCGATGGCTGACCTGATCACCGCGGCACCGGCGACGGCGAGCGCCGGGCCCCCGACGTCCCGGCGCGACCCGCGCGCGCGCCGGCGCCAACGTCGCAACACCCTGATCGGCTGGAGCTTCATCCTGCCGAACTTCCTCGGCTTCGTGGCGCTCACGCTCATCCCGGTGATCGCCACCTTCGCCCTGTCGTTCACGAACTGGGACTCCTACAACCCGCCGAAATGGCTCGGGCTGAAGAACTTCCGCCGGCTGCTGAACGACGACTCCACCAAGGTCGCGCTGAAGAACACCCTGTACTACGCGTGCGGCCACGTCCCGCTGACGATCCTGGCCTCGCTCGGCCTGGCGCTGCTGCTCAACCGCAAGATGCCCGGCATCGCCTTCTTCCGCGCCGCCGCGTTCTTCCCGTACATCACGTCGATGGTCGCCGTCGCGCTCGTCTGGAACATGCTCTTCAACCCGCAGTCGGGGCCCGTGAACCAGTTCCTGCAGCTGCTCGGCGTGGCCCACGGACCCGGTTGGACGAGCAGCACCGCCTGGGCGATGCCCGCGGTGATCCTGACCAGCGTCTGGCGAGACATGGGCTACTACATGATCCTCTTCCTGGCCGGGCTGCAGACAATCCCCAGGGAGCAGTACGAGGCCGCGTCGATGGACGGCGCCAAGAAGTGGCAGCAGTTCCGCGCCGTCACGCTTCCCGGGCTGCGGCCGACGACGTTCCTCGTCCTGGTCCTGCTGACCGTGCAGAGCTTCAAGATCTTCGACCTCATCGTCGTCATGACCAACGGCGGCCCGGGCCGGGCGACGCTCGTGCTCTCCCAGCAGATCTACCGGCAGGGCATCGTCGAGGGCGACTTCGGCTACGCGTCGGCGATCTCGGTCCTGCTGTTCTTCCTGGTCCTGATCCTCACCCTGACTCAGTTCTGGTTCAACAATCGCAGGGAGCGCTCATGACGACGACGGCGACGACGAGCCCCGCCGGCCGGCGACCGTCCGGCACCGGCGGCGGCGGACGCCAGGCGGCGCGCAGCCCGCGAGCCCTCGCCGCCCGCGTCGCGCTCTACGCGGTGCTGATCACGGCGGCGGCGGTGATCCTGGTCCCGTTCGTCTGGATGGTCAGCTCGTCGCTGAAGCGCAACAACGACGTCTTCACCATCCCGATCCAGTGGATCCCGCACGACGTCCGGTGGCGCAACTTCACCGACATCTGGACGAAGATCCCGATGTCCACCTACCTGCGCAACACCGTCTTGCTGAGCACGGTGATCACGTTCCTGCAGGTGCTGACCGGGAGCTTCGCGGCCTACGGGTTCGCCAAGGTGCGCTTCCGGGGCCGCGACGGACTGTTCGTGGTCTACGTCGCGACGATCGCCCTGCCCTGGCAGGCATACATGATCCCGCAGTACATCATGATGCAGAAGGCGGGCCTGACGGACACGTTCCTGTCGCTGATCCTGATCCAGGCCTTCGGCGCGTTCGGCGTCTTCCTGATGCGCCAGTACTACCTGACGATCCCGGACGAGCTCTGCGAGGCGGCGCGCGTCGACGGCCTGAGCGAGTACGGGATCTGGGCCCGGATCATCCTGCCGCTGTCCCGTCCGGCGCTGGCGAGCCTGGCGCTGCTGACGTTCGTGAACACCTGGAACGACTACATGGGGCCGTTCATCTACCTGACGAGCAACAACCACTGGACGGTGCAGCTCGGGCTCCAGTCCTTCGTCGGCCAGTACGACGCGGACTACGCGATGATGATGACCGGCTCGGTGCTGTCCGTGCTTCCGATTCTGGTGATCTTCCTGCTCGGGCAGCGGTACTTCATCGAGGGCATCGCGACGTCCGGAATGAAGGGCTGAGGTCGTGATGAGTACTGATGGCGGGAAGGCCGCCGGCCTGGCCCGCGCCGCGAAGGTGACCCGCGCCGCCACCGTGACGCACGCCGCCACCGCGACCAGCGCCGGCCGTATCCCCTACGAGACGCTTTTCAGCACGGTGTGCGCTGGGCTGCTCCTCAACATCTGTCTGGCGGCCGCGGTGCTGCCGGTGCTGCTCGCGCTCGCGTTCACCGGGTCGCCGCTGGCCGCGTGGCCGTTCTTCGTCGGACTGTCGGCGCTGTGCGCGCCGGCGGCGTCAGCAGCGTTCGCCGCGTTCGAAGCGCTGTCCGGCGGCGAGCACCGCGTGGTGCGGACGTTCTGGTCCGCGTACCGGACGGGCTTCGGGCGGTCGCTGCTCGTCGGCGTCGCGGCTTCGGCCGCGGCGATCGTGCTCGGGGCCGATCTCCAGCTCGCCGTCGGAACGTCCCTGGCCGCGGCCACGCCGCTGCTCGCGGTGCTGATCGCGTTGGTCATCGCAGTGACGCCGACCGTGCTGGTCGCCGCCATGAGGCCGACTGTGTGGGTCTTCGCGGCGACAGCTGATGTTGCGAGCGCCGCGACCTCGGCGGGGCGGGCTCGCAAAAGCCGCCTCCTGTGGGCGTGCGCCTATCTCTGCATCCGCAAGTGGTACCTGAGTCTGGCCAACTCGGCGGCACTGGCCGTGCTGCTCGCAGCGGTCCTCGCCAAGCCGGCGGTCGGTCTTTTCCTGGCTCCCGCACCCGTGCTCTACGTGGTGTGGGCGAATGTCCGGCACGTCATCGCACCACTAATCGAGAGGTGAACCGATGAGATCGTCGTCCGAGCACAACCCAGATCGCAAAAGCCTGGCCGCCAAGCTCCGAATTCTCGCGGCGGGCGCGCTCGCCGCCACGAGTCTGGTGGCGGCCGGGCAGATCCCGGCGCACGCGGCCACCGCCGCGGCCGCTTCCACCTCCCAGTTCAAAGGCGTGAACTGGGCCGACCAGCGCGACAACTTCGTCAACGGCGTCCTGTACCCCTCCGGCCTCAACGCCTCCGACACCCACGCCTCCGCCTCGACGGTCGCGGCCCAGGTCGTGGGCCAGCTCGACACGATCACCGGCGCGAACACCGTCCGGATGCCGATCAACGAGCCGACCGTCTCGACCTACTGGAGCACCTACACCGGCGCGATCGACGCGGCGCTCACCAAGGGCAAGGTGATCCTCGCCTACTGGGCCTACAGCGGCGGGAAGCCCACCAGCACGGCGGCGTTCAACCAGATGTGGGACACCGTCGTCGCCTCGTACGGGAGCAACCCGAACGTGTACTTCGAGGTCATCAACGAGCCTTACGGCTACAGCTCCACGGACTTGAACAACTTCTACAACACCTGGCTGACCAGGTATCCCGCCGTCCCGCGCGGTCAGGTCATCCTCGACGGTACGGGCGACGCCACGAACATCGCGGGAGTCGCCGGCGACAGCCGGCTGGCGAACACGCTGCTCGCAGTGCACTACTACACGTTCTTTGCCGGAACATCCACGAACGAGTCCGACTGGGCGAACGGCATCGCGAACGAGATCGGCAGCTATGCGAGCCGGACTGTCGCCACCGAGTGGGGCGCGCCGATGAGTCCCGGCAGCAAGAACGGCGTCCACTACGACACGATCAACTATGACGTGCCGGGCGGGAACTTCTTCGACGCCTACGTCCGGGGCGTCAGCAGCGAGCTGCGCAAGCTCGGCGTCGGCAGCGTGTACTGGCCGGGGCTGCGTGACGGCGACTGGTACAGCCTGACCAGTAAGACCGGTACCGGTGCGTCGATCGCGCTGACGCTGGTGAACGCCTCCGGGCTGGACCGGCTGCAGTACGCGTGGGGAATCGGCAACGGCGGTGGCGGCGGCGGGACGTACGACCAGATCCGTGACGTGGCCACCGGCCTGTGCGTCGACGGTCTGGGCAGTACCACAGTCGGTACCAATGCCAGCCAGTCCAGCTGCGTCACAGGCGACACCAACCAGGAGTGGACCATCGTGAGCAGCGGGGGTTACGTCCGTATCCAGAACCGCGCCACCGGCCTGTTCCTCGACGGCATGGGCCGCACGACCAACGGTTCAGCAGCCGGTCAGTACAGCAGCTCCACCAGCAACAACCAGCAGTGGACCGAGGTGAGCACCGCCGGCAGCGCCCGCTTCCAGAACCGCGCGACGGGCTTGTACCTCGACGGCATGGGCCGCACCTCCAACGGCTCCGACCTCGGCCAATACGCCGGCAGTACCAGCACCAACCAGCAGTGGACTCTGGTATCCGCGAGCTGACCGCCGGCGTTTGGAAGTCTTGAGGGATTGGATTTGTCGACCATGCTCACATCTCCGGCGGAGTCGCTGCCGGTGTCGACGGCGAGTAACCGCCCAGTGTGGTCGGCGTAGGAACTGGACCCGGTCACGCTCCAGTCGGTGCGTGACCGGGCCACAGTCGAACACGCGAAACCGACCCTCCCGGCGAGCTTGGGCACTCATGCGGCCCGGACCTGGACCTGGTCGATCTCGTGATCGTGGCTTCTTGACGGAAGCACACAGCTTCACGGCAAGGACTGACCTTGGGGCGACGTTGCCGCCGCTACCCACGCCGGGGAGGCCGCCCAACACCTCGAGGAGTTCCTCGCCGCCGGTCCGTGCGCGCCGCGGTATCGAAATCAGCGCACTGCGATGCGCTGCCAGTGCTGGCTGATGTCGCCGGTGTCGGTCTGCTGGGTGATGCCGGCCAGGTCCGACGTCGAGTCCTGGCTGACCCCCAGCACCTTGCCGCTGCGGACGCACACCAGCTTGACGTAGCCGTTGCCAGCGTCGGCGAGCGTCCACTCCTGGTTCGTGCCCGAGTTGGCGGGCCACTGGACGATGGCGGTGCCATCGGCGGTGCTTCCGCCGTTGACGTCGGCGACCATGCCGGAGTTGATGTTCGTGACCGTGTAGCCGGTCGCGGCCGGGGCGAACTTCCACTGCTGGTTCGGCGAATTGTGCAGCGTGTACTGGATCAGGGCGGTGCCGGCGGTCGTCGACGATCCGGGAACGTCGATCGCCTTGCCGCTGCGGCGATTGACCAGGTTGAAGACCGTCGCGCGCGGAGGCGGGACGACCGTGACGGTGCCGCCGCTGCCGATGGTCACCGCCTGCGACCAGGCGCCGAACTTCACGGTGGTGCCGGCGCCGGGCGTGCCGTGCAGGGTCGCCGTGGTCACCTGCCCGCCGGACCATGCCATGTCCAGCGCCATCGCGCCGCGGACCGGGACGCCGGTGACGCTGCCGGCGACCGACCAGGCGTCCGGGAGCGCGGGGAGCAGCTCCACCAGGCCCGGGCGGTGGTAGACCAGCATCTCGATCATCGCGCTGGGGGTGCCGAAGTTGGCGTCGATCTGGAACACCGAGCTGCTGCCGAAGCTGTACATGTCGAAGAGGTTGATCGCCGCCCCGTTGCTGAAGTTCACCGAGGGCCGCAGCACGGTCGTCACCGCCTGATAGGCCATGCCCGCGTTCTTCAGCCGTGCCCAGCACAGCGCGCGCCAGGCCATGCCCCAGCCGAACGAGTTCATGCCCCGCGCGGTCAGCAGGTTGGTGACGCCGGTGAGCAGCGCCGCCGGGCTCTGGTCGGCGGTGACGCGGTCGCCGGGGAACAGGCCGACCAACGGCGACAGGTGACGGTGGGTGAGGTCGGAGGTGTCGAGGTTGTCCGGCGTCATCCACTCCTCGAGCCAGCCGGTGGTGGGGCTGACCTGCGGCAGGTAGAGGTTCGCCTGGAGGCCGGCGATGGTGGCGGCGTAGGCGGCGTCCTGGTTCAGCTTCGCCGCCGCCGCGGTGTAGTTCTGGAAGAGCTGCCACACCAGTTCTTGGGCGTAGGTGATGCCCTTGGCGTTCGTCGGCCCGTGCTCGGGCGACCAGTCGGCGTCGTCGATCAGCTTGCCGGTGCCGGGATCCGTGACGAGCCGGGCCTGCCAGAACTGGCAGGCGCCCTTGAGCAGCGGGTAGATCCGCTGCAGGTAGCCGGCGTCCAGCGTGAACTCGTAGTGGCTGTACAGGGCGTTGGCCAGCCAGGCGTTGCCGGCCGGGTGCCACCACCATCCGCCGCCGCCCCAGGTGTTGGTGCTGATCGCGACGGTCCAGCCGGCCACCTTGCCGCTGCTGTTCCGGAACCCGTTGGTCGAGCTCTGGAACAGGCTCTGGGTCGTGGCCGTCCACCCCGGCAGCTGCGCGACGCAGTAGTTCGCGAACGCGTCGAAACAGGATCCCAGCCCGGCCCGGTCGGGCAGCCAATAGTTCATCTGGACATTGATGTCGGTGTGGTAGTCGCTCATCCACGCCGGATTGTTGTTGTCCAGCCACAGTCCCTGCAGGTTCGTCGGCAGCGACCCCCGTGAGCCGGTGATGGCCAGGTACCGGCCGAACTGCAGGTAGGACGCCTCCAGCTCCGGGTCCGGCGCCGCACCGGACGCAGCGCGCGCCGTGAGCCGAGAGGGGGTGTCCATGGCGCGCTGCGCGGTGCTGGAGGTACCGAGGTTCACGGTCGTGGCGTTGTACAGCGCCTGGTAGTCCGCGACATGGGTGGCCAGCAGCGAGTCGCCGCTGACGCCGGCGACGGCGTGGGCCTTGGCGACGGCGACGGACAGCGGGATCAGGGTGCTGTCCTTGTAGCCGACAGTGCGGTCCGGCTTGTAGTTCGTCCCGCCGGAGAACACGAGGATCACCTCGCTGCACGACGTGAAGGTGACACTGCTGCCGGAGACCGCGACCCGGCCGCCGGTGGCGGTCACCGCGACCGCGCACGCGTACTTCAGGCCGTTGGCGAGCGTGCCGCTGAACGAGGCGGTGAGACCTGCCGGATCGGCGCTGGTGGTCTCGCCGTGCGTGCCGCTGAGCGAGACGCTGCCGGTGTAGCTGCCGCCGCCGCTCTGCTTGAGCCGCACGATGAGCACGTCGTCCGGGTTGCTGGAGTAGACCTCACGCGTGTACGTGACGCCGTTGTACTGGTAGGACGCTGACACATACCCGTTGCTGAGGTCCAGCACCCGCTGATAGCCGGAGACGGCCGACAGCGCGTGCGCCGGGACGGAGACGTGCGCCTGGGCCAGCGACTGGTACGAACCGAAGTTGTCAACGCCGTACGGAAACTGGCCGTCGCTGCCGAGGCTGGCGTTGGCGCCCCCGGTCCACAGCGTGATGTCGGTCAGGTAAAGCGCGTCCGACGCCGGGTCGCCGGTCACCATCGCCCCAAGCCGCCCGTTCCCGACCGCCAGTCCCTCCTGCATGATGTTCGCCGCGCTGCCCGGCGAGGTGTACCAGAGCCGGGTGGCGGTGGCCGGCGGGACCAGCCTCAGCGCGCCGGGCCGGGTCACGGCCCGCGCCTTCGAGGTGAAGACCGGCAGCCCGCTGATCGCGAGGGAGGCGCCGAGCACCCCGCCGAGCTTCAGCAGCGAGCGGCGATCCACCCCCGACCCGGGCCCGGACGAATCACCGGGGAGTGACGCAGTGCTCATAATGCTGTCCTCTCCTTAGCAGGCGGTGCATGGCCGCCAAGTTTCACAGAGCTCCGATGTTTTGACAACCGCACTCCAGAGCGTGTGCGATTCACAGTGGAATAGACCAAAGAGCGGCGCCTTGAAAACGCCAATGGTCGGATGACTATCGCGATCTTCTGAGAATTCCGGCTCCGGCCGGATCGATCACGGGCCGAGGGCGACGCTGCTGCCCACGTCGCCGGCGATCAGCGCCCTGACGCTGTCATTCGGTCGCTCGCGCGGGCCGATGAGATGAGTGAGCGCGACGTGCTTGGCGGCGGCCCGACGATGAGGCGGCCTTGCCGCCGCTCGTTATGAAGGGCATTGGTTCACAGAATGCCGCTACCGCCTGCGAATGGGAGCGTGAACCGGGCGTGAGCGGAGCCGGATCGCGCTGCTGGGAGCAAGCCGTTCGGAGCGGGTGCGGGCGGTGCCCGTTGTAGTGGTCCTCGTATTCACGCAGCAGCCGCAGCAGATGTTCCACATCCCGCGTTTTGGCGGGGTGCCCGGACACCGGTGCGGATCACGTCGATCCCGGCGGCGGTGAACACCGTGTCGTCCGGCTGTCGGCCGGGGACTTGCCGGCGGCGCGACTTTAGCTGCCGATGACGGCCGCCAGCGTGAACGCCCCTGCGTGACGGATGGACCTGGCCCATCGGGGCTCTGGATCGTCGCCGCGCACCGCGGAGGATTTTCAAGCGCGCTTATATCCGTACAAGAAGGTTCCGGCGCAGCGTCGCCGGACGCGGCAGCTACGCGGGCGAGGCGGACGTGTGGGCCGACGTGATTGTCGATTACTGGGAACGTACGGGCCGAGCGCGGTCCGCAAGCCACCGTCGGCAGCCTGCTGCGAAGCCGATTCGGCACACGCTACGCCTCCGTAGCCATCGGCTTCCATCACGGGGATCTTGGCGTCGCCGTCGTCCCGGATCCGGCTCCGGACCTGATCGACGTCGTGCTCGGCGAGGCGGCGGACCGGCCGGCGTACTGGCTGGACCTGCGTGCCGCGCCGGTCGGCCGCTGGGACGACGCGGCAAAGATCCGCGTCATCAGCGGCGTCTACGATCCATCTCGTGACGCCGCTGAACACATGGCCGTGACCTCCCTCACCGCCGCATTCGATGTGCTCGTCCACATTCGCCGGGCATCGCCGGTGCGGTGGCTGCCGATCGGCCCTTGACGCATCGCGAACGCGGTCACAGTCGGGCCGGGATCAGTACGGGTCGCCGACGGTGTAGTTGGAGCTTTTGTACCCGTGCCCGGAGGCGCCGTAGTAGTCGCCGGTCACGACGAACTCGACGTTCCACGGGTTGGTATATGTGTCCTGGCCGGACACCACGTCGGTGTCGCCGTAGCACGGCGCGGTCGGCGTCGTGGGGTTCCCGTTGGGGAAGCTGTAGTTCTCGAGGAAGACCTCGGTCCAGGTCGGGCCGGCGTATCCCGCGTCGACCGCGACCTGCAGGCGGGGCCAGGTGTACGAGGACTGGCGGCACACGTTGAACGAGTAGCGGAAGGTGTTGCCGCCGTCGTCGAACTGCACCCAGCCGTCGGCCCGGCCGATCTGGGTCGCCCCGCCTGTCGAGTTGTAGTAAGTGACCTGGACGGACACCGGATATGTGGTCCCCCAGGCGGCATGCGCCGGAGTTGTACCCAGCAGCGTCCCGCCGACGAGAGCGGCCGAGGTGGCCAGGACGCCTGCGATGCGTCGTCCGGTCGGTCTGTTCATCGACTACCTCCGAGGTGTGGCCCGACATCGATTCGACCGCGCCCGCATACCTGCTCGTGGGTCAGGATGAATATGCGGGCGCTGGTCACTGGGGAATCTAGGGACCGGAATCGGAAGTGTCATGGCGGATCGGCGCTTTTGCGCGCATTATCTGGGCTCTCGCAACGAAACAGCCACGTCGGTCACGGCGAGGTCCGGTTCACAGGACCGCGGACAGGAAGGCCCGGGCTCGGTCGTGGGTGGGATGGTCAAGGACGGCGGCGGGTGCGCCGGACTCGACGATCCGGCCGCCGTCCAGGAAAACTGCGGTGTCGGCGACTTCGCGGGCGAAGCCGATTTCGTGGGTGACGACGATCATTGTCATGCCGCTGTGCGCGAGGTCTCGGATGACGGCGAGGACCTCGCCGACGAGTTCCGGGTCCAGGGCTGAGGTCGGCTCGTCGAATAGCAGGACTCGTGGTTCCATCGCCAGTGCCCGGGCGATCGCCACTCGCTGCTGCTGGCCGCCGGACAGGTGGCGCGGGTAGGAGCCCTCGCGGCCGGCCAGGCCTACCCGGGCCAGGAGGTCGACAGCCCGGTTCACGGCGTCGGCCTTGGCGAGTCCCCGCACGGAGACCGGAGCCTCGATGAGGTTCTCCAGGACGGTCAGGTGCGGGAACAGGTTGAACTGCTGGAAGACCATGCCGACCTGTGCTCGCTGCCGGGTGACGGTTTTGCCGTGCAGTTCGTGCAGCTTGCCGCCGCCGTCGTGGCGGTAGCCGATGATGTCGCCGCCGATCTCGACGAAGCCCGCGTCCGGCCGCTCCAGGTGGTTGACGCACCGCAGCAGGGTCGACTTGCCGGAGCCGGAGGGCCCGAGCAGCACGGTCACCTCGCCCTCGCGGACGTCGAGGTCGATCCCGTCCAGGACGCGGTGCGCGCCGAAGCTCTTCTTCAGGCCTCTGATGCGGACCAACGGTGTCCCGGTCACGGCGTTGCCGCCTTCGCGCGAGCCGGCCGTCCGGCTCTGCCGAACAGCGGGAGATTCGCGGTGAACGCCTGCCGGAACCCGGGGAACCCGGTGTCGCCGCGCCGGTCGGTGCCGCGGGCGTAGTGCCGCTCGACGAAGTACTGGCCGATGGACAGGACCGTCGTGAGCGCGATGTACCACAGCGTCGCGACCAGCAGCAGCGGGATGACCTGGAAGTTCTCGTTGTAGATGAGCTGCGTGGAGTACAGCAGGTCCTGTACGGCGATGACGCTGATCACCGACGTCGCCTTGAGCATCCCGATCAGCAGGTTCCCGGACGCCGGGATGATCGACGGCATCGCCTGCGGCAGCACGATCCTGCGGAAGATCCGCCCCTTGCCCAGCCCGAGCGCCTGCGCGGCCTCGACCTGTCCGGACGGCACCGCCAGGATGCCTCCTCGGATGAGCTCCGAGGAGAAGGCCGCGACGTCGAGCGTCAGCGCGATGAACGCGGCGAAGACCCCGTTGAACAGGTGCGCGGTCTTGACGCCGGCGAACTCCGGCCCGAACGGGATCCCGAACGACAGCCTCGGATACAGGGAGGCGATCTCATACCAGAAGAGCAGCTGTACCAGCAGTGGCAGGGAGCGGATCAGCCACACGAAGCCGAAGCTCAGCGACTTCAGGATCGGGTTCGGCGACAGCCGCATCGCCGCGACGCCGGTCCCGATCAGGTAGCCGGCGGCCAGCACGGCGGCGGTGAGCCAGAGCGTGAGCTCCAGGCCGTGCAGGATCGAGGCCTGGAAGAGATAGTGGCCGACCACGTCCCACTGGAAGCGCCGGTTGGTCAGCAGAGTGTTGACCAGCATCGCCAGCAGCACGAGCAGGACGGCCGCCGAGATCCACTGACCGGGGCGGCGCAGCGGGACGAGCTTGGCGGACAGAAGCTGCTCGTCGGTGGATGGGTGGTCGGGTCCGGATACGGCGGCGGCGTCCCGTTCGACGGCCGCCGATGGCGCGGGAGCTGAGATCCCCGCGGGGATCTCGGCCGAGACTTCGGAGGTCATGGCTGTGTGCTTTCGCTGGTGTCGGGGTGCACCGAAACACGCCGCGTCGCAGGGGGCGCGCCGTCGCAGAAGGCGGGAGAAGGAGGGCTGTGCGAGTGCTCGCGGTCAGTCTCAGACGGCCTGGGACGCGCCCGGACACAGCGCGCTGCTCACCCGGAGCAGGTCGACGTGGCGCCGCAGGACCCGGAGCTGGGAGTACATTGCCCGCATGCGGATCACCTCGCTGTCGCCGTCACGGTAGCCGATCTCCCCGGTGGACAATGTCTATTCGGACTATGGGGATTGTGTACCTTGCCATCATGACGAAGCAAGCCCCTGATCCGTCAGATCTGTCTCACGTCCTGGACGATCCCGCCCGCCACGCGCTGCTCGGACCGCACGCGGAGTTCGCCGAACGCGTCGGCGACGTGCTGCGCTATCCGCCGGAGATGTCGTTCTTCACCTCGCTGCCGCCGCGTCCCACCGAGGCGGACTGGCGGGACGCGGCCAAGCTGCTCGGTCCCGGCGGGATCCTGACCGCCGCGTCGGACGCCGTACCGGACAGGCCCGGCTGGGAGGTCGTGATGGCGTTGCCCGGCGTGCAGCTGGTCGACGACGGCATCGCCGCCGCCTCCGATCCGGAGGCGGTCCGGCTCACGGCCGCCGACGTCCCGGAGATGACCGCCCTGGTCGAGCACGCCAAGCCCGGGCCGTTCCGGTCCCGCACCATCGAGATGGGCACCTACCTGGGGATCCGCCAGGAAGGCCGGCTGGTCGCGATGGCCGGCACGCGGCTGCACCCGCCGGGCCACGCCGAGATCAGCGCCGTGTGCACGCACGCCGACTTCCGCGGCCGCGGGCTGGCCGCCCGGCTGGTGCTCGCCGTCGCGCACGACATCCGCTCCCGCGGCGAGATCCCGTTCCTGCACGCCGCAGCCGACAACACCGCCGCGATCCGCCTGTACGAGGCGCTCGGATTCCGGCTGCGCCGCACCGTGGTCTTCGGCGGCATCCGGGTGCCGGCCGAGTAGAGCCGGTCGCGACCCCCGGCGGTCCAGTATTCGAGAAACCCGTCGGGGACTGGATACAAGAGCCGTTTCCAGTGCTCTACTATCCCCATAAGATCTATAGGGTAAATGCTTCTGGTCAGGGGAAGGGGACGGACATGGACCGAGCCGTCGGCACCTTCTCGCGTCGTCACATCGACCTTCAGCGCATCGCCAGCGCACTGTGTTTGGGTCTGTGTCTGTGTTTGGGTCTGTGACCCGGCACCGGTAGCACGGGGCCACACCACACCACCCTTCTCGTCGGCTGAATCCGGCGCCACCTTCCCCTGCCGTCTCAACTCTCTGCGTCCCATCGAGCAGGAAGCGAATTCCGCATGCCCGCAAACGCCCCGCTCCATTTGGCCATCGCGCTCAACGACGCCGGCTGGCACCCCGCCGCCTGGCGCGAGCCCGACGCCCGCCCCTCCGAGCTGTTCTCGGCCCGCTACTGGGCCGACCAGGTCGCCGAGGCCGAGCGCGGCCTGGTCGACTTCGTCACGATCGAGGACTCCCTCGGGGTGCAGTCCGGTGACTACCACAGCGCCGACGACCGGACCGACCAGGTCCGCGGGCGTCTGGACGCGGTCCTGATCGCGGCCCGCGTCGCGGCCGTGACCCGCACCATCGGCCTGGTCGCGACCGGCGTGGTCACCCACACCGAGCCGTTCCACCTGTCCAAGGCGATCGCCACGCTCGACTACGCCTCGACCGGCCGGGCCGGCATCCGGATCCAGGTCACGGCCCGGGGTTTCGAGGCGGACCTGTTCGGGCGCCGGACGTTCCCGCCCTTCCGGCTTGAGGACTTCGAGACGCCGGAGGTCCAGGCGCTGACCGCAGAGCTCTTCGACGAGGCCGTCGACTACGTCGAGGTGCTGCGCCGGCTCTGGGACAGCTGGGAGGACGACGCCGAGATCCGCGACGCGGCCACCGGCCGGTTCATCGACCGGCACAAGCTTCACTACATCGACTTCGAAGGCGCCCACTTCAGCGTCAAGGGCCCCTCGATCACGCCCCGGCCGCCGCAGGGGCAGCCGCTGGTCACGGCGCTCGGCCACGCGACCGTCCCCTATCGGCTGATCGCGCGCGCCGCCGACGTCGGCTTCGTCACGCCGCGCTACGCCGACCAGGCCGCGGAGATCGTCGAGGAGATCCGGCACGAGCAGGAACTGGCGGGCCGGGCCGCCGAGAGGCTGCACATATTCGGCGACGTCCTGGTCTTCCTCGACGAGACCGAGGCAGCCGCACGGGACCGCCGTGCCCGCCTCGACGCCGTCGCGGGCAGCGAGCTCACCAGCGATGCGCACATCTTCGCCGGCACCCCCGCACAGCTCGCCGACCTGCTCGCCGACTGGCATCGCGCCGGGCTGTCCGGCTTCCGGCTGCGTCCGGCGACCGTCCCCCACGACCTGGAGCAGATCACCCGAGGCCTGGTCCCCGAACTTCAGCGCCGTGGGCTGTTCCGCCGTTCCTATGAGGCCGACACCCTGCGCGGGCTGCTGGGTCTGGAACGGCCCGCGAACCGATACGCGTCCGCCGCTGTCTCAACCACGGTCTCACCCTCTGTCTCACCTTCTGTCTCAGCTTCTGTCTCTGCCGGCGAGCCGGCAGCGGAGGCCGCCGACTCCTCCTTCGCAATAGCCTGAGAAAGAGCGCATCCATGACCAAGCCCGTCAAGCAGATCCATCTCGCGGCGCACTTCCCCGGCGTCAACAACACCACGGTCTGGAGCGATCCGGAGGCCGGCAGCCACATCGACTTCAGCTCCTTCGAGCACTTCGCGCGCACCGCCGAGCGCGCCAAGTTCGACTTCCTGTTCCTGGCCGAGGGACTCCGGCTGCGCGAGCAGGGCGGCGAGATCTACGACCTGGACGTCGTCGGCCGCCCGGACACCTTCACCGTGCTCGCCTCGCTGGCCGGCGTCACCACCCGGATTGGCCTGACCGGCACGATCAACTCCACCTTCAACGAGCCCTATGAAGTGGCGCGGCAGTTCGCGTCCCTGGACCACCTGTCCGAAGGGCGCGCCGCGTGGAACGTCGTGACCTCCTGGGACGCCTTCACCGGCGAGAACTTCCGGCGCGGCGGGTTCCTCGCCGAGCAGGACCGGTACTCGCGGGCCGAGGCGTTCCTGCACACGGCGTGGGAGCTGTTCGACTCCTGGGAGGGCGCCCGGATCGTGGCGGACAAGGAAGCGGGGACCTTCCTGTCCGACCCGCACGCGGGGTCCTTCCGGCATCAGGACCAGCACTTCGACATCTCAGGGCGCTTCAACGTGCCGACCTCCCCGCAGGGCCGTCCGGTGATCTTCCAAGCCGGGGACTCCGACGCGGGCCGGGAGTTCGCCGCCTCCAGCGCGGACGCCATCTTCAGCCGGCACAGCACGCTTGACGACGGCCAGGCTTTCTACACCGACGTCAAGAGCCGGCTGGCCGAGTACGGGCGCGCCCACGACGATCTGCTGATCCTCCCGGCCGCCACCTTCGTCATCGGGGACACCGCGGCCGAGGCCGTCGATCTGGCCCGCGACGTGCGGCGCGCGCAGGTGAGCGGCGCGACGGCGATCAAGTTCCTGGAGCAGCTGTGGAACCGGGACCTGAGCTTCCTCGATCCGGACGGTCCGCTGCCGGCTGTCGACCCCGAGGCCGGGGAGCAGACCGTCTCGCGCGGCCGGGCGAGCGTCCGCGCGTTCGGCGACCGGCTGCGGATCGCCGGCGAGTGGCGGGCCAAGGCCGAAGCCGGGAACCTGTCGATCCGTGAGCTGGTCATCGAGACCACGGCCCGGCAGACGTTCGTCGGCACGCCGGAGGCCGTCGCCACCGAGATCGACGAGCTGGTCCAGGCCGACGCCGCGGACGGCTTCATCCTGGTGCCGCATGTGACGCCCGGCGGCCTGGACGCCTTCGCCGACAAGGTCGTGCCGATCCTCCAGGAGCGCGGCGTGTTCCGCGCCGATTATGAAGGCACGACGCTGCGCGACCATCTCGGCCTCGGACCCGCCCGACCGGCCCGCACGCTGGAGTCGGTGACCGCATGAGGTTCCTGACCATATCCCTGATCGTCCACGCCCCCGATCCGATCAGCGGCGAACAGACCTCGACGAACGAACGGTTCCGCCAGGTCGTCGACGCCGCCGTGCTCGCCGAGGAACTGGGCTTCGACGGGTTCGGCGTCGGGGAGCGCCACGAGCGCCCGTTCATCTCTTCCTCGCCGACGGTCGTCCTGTCGCACATCGCCGCGCTGACGTCGCGGATCAAGCTGTTCACCGCGGTCACGACGCTGAGCCTGCTGGACCCGGTGCGGGCCTATGAGGACTATGCGACGCTCGACCACCTGTCCGGCGGGCGGCTGGAGCTGATCATCGGCAAGGGGAACGGCTCGGCGCAACGGGAGCTGTTCCATGTCACTCCTGAAGACCAGTGGGATCGGAACGCAGAGTCCTACGAGCTGTTCCGGCGGATCTGGCGCAACGACAAGGTGTCCGCCTCGCCACGGTTCCGGCCGGAGTTGCGGGACGCCGAGGTGTGGCCGCGTCCGCTCCAGCAGCCGATCCGCATCTGGCACGGAAGCGCGACCAGCCGGGAGTCGGTGGATCTGGCGGCGCGGTATGGCGATCCGCTGTTCTCAGCCAACGTGACCAACCCGATCCAGCCGTACGCCGAGCTCATCGACTACTACCGGGAGCGCTGGGAGTTCTACGGCCACGATCCGGCGCTGGCCGCCGTCGGCGCCGGCAGTGCCGGTTTCTACGCGGCGCGGACGTCCCAGCAGGCGGTCACGGACTACGCGCCGGTGTTCGCCGGGCATCTGGCGATGGTGAAGCGCCTGGGCGGCGAGCCGGTCTTCCCGACCCTGGAGGACTTCGTGGAGCGGAGCTCGGCGCTGGTCGGAAGCCCGCAGCAGATCATCGAGAAGGTCCACCGGTATCACGAGAAGTTCGGACACAGCGTCCTGCATCTCCAGGCTGAGCCGAGCGGCTTGAGCTTGTCGGCGCACCGAGCCTCGCTGGAGCTGTTCCAGTCCGACATCGCCCCGGTGTTGCGGCGGGAGATCCCGGATCCCCCCTGGGAGTGGGAGTCCGGTCCGGGTTCCGAACCCGGCCGCGAACCCGAAGACAAGCCAGTGCTCGAACTCGTCTCAGCCCGCGAAGGGGTCTGATCATGGCCAACACACCGCTCGCCGTCCTGGACCTCGTGCCGATCAGCTCCGGCTCCACCGCCTCGCAAGCCCTGCAGAACAGCATTCACCTGGCGCAGAAGGCGGAGCTGTTCGGCTACACGCGCTACTGGTTCGCCGAGCACCACCTCAACCCCGGCGTCGCCGGGACGGCGCCGGCCGTCGTGCTCGCGCTGACCGCCGCCGCGACGAAGACCATCCGCCTCGGCTCCGGCGCCGTACAGCTCGGCCACCGGACCGCGTTGTCGACGGTCGAGGAGTTCGGGCTGCTGGACGCGCTGCATCCCGGGCGGTTCGATCTCGGGCTCGGGCGTTCGGGCGGATCCAAGACCTCGCTCCAGCCCAAGGTGCCCGCGCTGGCCGGCGCCGGCTCGGCGATCGTCGACGGCTACACGGCCAACGGTCTGCGCATCCCCAAGCCGTTCGACTTCCGTCCGCTGCTAAACTCGCCGCGCTTCGCCCTTCACAGGACCCTGCTTCAGCAGCCGAACGCCGAGACCCCGGAATACAGTTCGCAGATCGACGACATCCTGGCCCTGCTGGCCGGGACCTACACCGACGCGAACGGCCAGCAGGCGCACGTCGTCCCCGGCGAGGGCGCCGACCTCCAACTGTGGATCCTCGGCAGCAGCGGCGGCGTCAGCGCCGAGACGGCCGGCGCGCGCGGACTGCGGTTCGCGACGAACTATCACGTCAGCCCGGCGACCGTCATCGAGGCCGCGGAAGGCTATCGGGCAGCGTTCCAGCCTTCTGCGACACTCGGGCAGCCCTACATCAGCGTCTCCGCCGACGTGGTGGTCGCCGAGACCGAGGCGAGGGCGCGCGAGTTGGCGACCGGCTACGGCGCCTGGGTCCGCAGCATCCGCACCGGTGAGGGCGCGATCCAGTTCCCGACGCCGCAGGACGCCCGGAAGTTCGCCTGGACCGAGGAAGACCGGGCTCTGGTCGAGGACCGGGTCCAGACCCAGTTCGTGGGCACGCCGGAACAGGTCGCCGACCAGCTGGAGACGCTCCGGGACGCGGTCGGAGCCGACGAACTGATCATCACGACCATCACCCACGACCACGCGGACCGCGTGAACTCCTACCGGCTGCTGGCCAAGGAGTGGGCCGGACGCAAGTGAGTCCCACTGCCCGGCGACCGATTCGTTCTGCGAGGAGTATCCGATTCCACGACGACCCAAGTCAGGGGTAGAAGAATGAACGACGTCGAAATCGTGGCCCGGTCCGGCACGGTCCTGCTGGAGGATCCTTCCTGGGACTCTCTCGTCGATGAGGCGGGGACGCCGTTCCAGAGCCGCCGCTTCCTGCTCCCGTGGTGGCGCGACACGCGAATCAAGAGCCCTGGGTCGCAACTGCTCGCCGTCGAGGTCGTCGACGGGCTCAGAACGGTCGGCGTCTGCGCCTTCGAACTGTCCGGCGGTCTGCTGTCGTTCGCCGGCGGCCAGGACGTGGTGGACTACATGGGTCCGGTCTCGGCGGAGGGTCGGGAGAAGGAAGTCGCGCAAGCCTTGGCGCGATGGGTTCTCGAGGGAGCGGAGTGGAGCTCAGCGCGCCTGGGCGGTCTGACACCCGCCGAAGTGACAGCCCGGGAGCTGATCGAGGCGGTCTTGTGCCGCGTGCCCACGGCTCGGGTCGAGACCTATGATCAGGCGCCCGGCATCGACGGAGCTCCCCACGGGTACCTCACTTTGCTGAACTCCAAGCGGCGCCTGGACGTCCTGCGCAAGCGCAACCGCCTGGTCGAGGAAGTCGGCGAGGTGCGCCTGGAGGCCTCGACTCCGGGAACGCTGCCGGAAGCGCTCGACCGGCTGCTGGTCTGGAAGTCCGCCGCCGGTACCGCCACCGCGGATTTCGTCGAGGAGTACGGACGGCTGTTGGCAGACCTGCTCGGGGAATTAGCTCTGGGCGGCTCCGGACACGTCGTGGAGTTGTGCGCCGGCGACCGACGGCTGGCCTCGGCCATCGTCTTGCGCCACCGCACGACGACGTACCTCTACAACATGGCATACGACCCGGCCCTGATCTCCGATGCCGCGGTCGGCCTGGCTCCAGGGGTCGTCCTCGTCTCATACCTGGTCGAACAAGCCCTCGATGCGAACTGCCGGTTCGACTTCTTGAAGGGCGCCCAGGACTACAAGCGGCGCCTGGGCGGCGTGCCCCGAGATCTGGCCGCCATCATCGTCGAGCGCTGATCGCTGAGCCGATCGTGCCGGGAAAGGTGCGGACTAGGGACTTATTCGTAATACCGAAAGGTTCGTAGACCGCAGAATTCTCGAGCCGCCTTCTCCCTCTCCCCCAGCTCACATCGTGGACGCCGGCGGTGGCAGATTGGCCGCCGAATACGACGTATCCGCAGGTCACTGACTGGCGGAGCGCGACAGGAGGTGGCGTAACCGAAACGAGACCGAACCGGCCTGATCTGCAACTAGCATTTCCAGGAGCGTGAACAATGCCTCTGCGGTTCTCCTAACGACGCCGGCCCAAGAAAGGAGTGAGTGCCTCGGTGAACGGCCATTCCATCGTCGCCGGCACTCCTCCCACCATTCGGCGGCGGCGTGCCGACCAGGCCAGGCAGATCGCCGACGTGCTGCGCCAGCAGGTTCTCAACGGCGCGTACCACGACCGGATACTTCCGGGGGAGAACGCGCTGATCCGCGAGTTCGAAACGACCCGCAACACCGTGCGGGAGGCGCTGGACCTGGTGCGCTCGGAAGGCTTGGTGGACCGAGTGCCGGGACTGGGTACGCGGGTGGCGGCTGAGAAGTACCCGCACGGCCTGGACATGCTGCTCGGCCTCGCCGAGACCCTCGGCGCGCACGGCCCGGTCACCAACGAGGTCCGGACCGCCGGACTGGCCACCGCGCCGCCGTCCATCGCGCGCCACCTCGGTCTGCCCGACCGCGCGCCGGTCGTCTACATCGAGCGGCTGCGCAGTGTCAGCGGCCTGGTCCTCTCCCTGGACCTGACGTACCTCGCACCGGAGATCGGCGAGCCGATCCTGGCCGAGGACCTCGAGCGCACCGACATCTTCTGCCTGATCGAGCGGATCACCGGGCGGCGGCTCGGCGAGGCCGAGATCAGCCTGGAGGCGGTCAACGCCGACGCGCACTGTGCCGATCTGCTCGAAGTGCCGCGCGACTCCGCGCTGCTGATGCTCGAACGGCTCACCCGGCTCGACGACGGGCGCCCGGTGGACCTGGAGTACATCCGCTTCCGCGGCGACCGCATGCGGATGAGCGGCCGGCTGGTCCGGCCCACCGTGACCGTGCCGGATGCGGGCACGGACACAGACACAGACACAGACACGGACGCGGCCGCGTGAACGCCGTGCGCGCCGCGTATCCCGCGATCGTTCAGCTGTATCTGGTGACCAGGCCGTACGTCGACTTCGGACACACCAACAGCGCCCTGTGTCGCCCGTGTCGCTGACGACCGCCCAGCGCTGAGCAGCTTTCCCTCCTGCCTTGAATCCGGCAGCCCGAGCCACTTTGGGAGTACCCCCATGCCACTTATCGAGAATTCGCGCTCTGATGTGCCCGTCACGATCGACGAGTCCCTGTGTATCGAGGGCTGCACCCTGTGCGTCGAGGTGTGTCCCCTCGACTCGCTCGCCATCGACGCCGAGACCGGCAAGGCCTACATGCACGTCGACGAATGCTGGTACTGCGGCCCGTGCGCGGCGCGCTGCCCGACCGGCGCGGTGACCGTGAACATGCCTTATCTGTTGCGCTGACGGCACCGAGACACAGGGAGAGAAGAAGACTGTGATGAGGAGAACCACCGCCGTGGGTCGCACGGCGCTGGCACTGACCGTGCTCGCAGCCGCGGCGTCGTCCGCCGCCTGTTCCACGGGGAGCTCGGGGAACACCGTCAACGTCGTGGTCGGGTACCAGTCCAAGACCATCGACACGATCAACGCCGGGACACTGCTGCGCTCGCTCGGGTACTTCCAGCAGCAACTCGACGCGCTCGGCAAGAGCACCGGCAAGAAGTACACGATCAGCTGGCAGGACTACGCGACCGGCGCGCCGATCACGACGCAGATGGTCGCCGGGAAGATCGACATCGGCTCGATGGGCGACTACCCGCTGCTGATCAACGGCTCGACCGCGCAGCGGCAGGCCTCCACGGACACCGAGATGATCGCCGCCACCGGGTTCAACCTGCGCGGTGCGCTCAACCAGGTCGTCGTGCCGGAGAACTCGCCGGCGACCTCGCTGCGGGACCTGGCCGGAAAGGCGGTCTCGACCAGCGTCGGCTCAGCCGCCGACGGCACCCTCGTCAGGGCCCTGCAGAACGACGGGCTCAATCCCGCCAGCGCCGTGCACGTCGTCAACCAGCAGCCCTCGGTGGGCGCCTCGGCCCTGCAGGCCGGCTCGGTCGCCGCGCTGTCGCAGTTCGCCGCGTGGCCCGCACAGCTCGTCTACGCCGGACAGGCCAAGGTGCTGTACGACGGCGGCGCCCTCAACGTGCCGACGCTGCACGGCGTGGTCGTGCGCACGTCGTACGCGAAGAGCCAGCCGGGCGTCGTCGACGCCTTCCTCAAGGCCGAGATCCAGACGACGCGCTATTTGCAGCAGAACCCGGTCAAAGCGTCGCTGTCGGTGGCCGCGACGACCGGTCTGGCACCCGAGGTCGTCTACCTCTACATCGGCGAAGACGGCCTGGTGACCTTCGACCCGACGCTCAAGCCGCAGGAGACCGCGGCGATGAGCGGCGATGTCCCCTTCCTCAAGTCGATCGGCGTACTCAACTCGATAAATCTGGGCTCTTTCATCAACGGCTCCTACCTCGAGAAGGCGTACGGCACCGGATACTCGACCGCGACGGCAGCCACCGCGAACCCGAGCACGGCCTCCGGGACCGACACCGGCTGCGGCCTGACCGTGGCCGCCGGCTCGCCGACCGCGTCCCAGGTCTGGCTCACCGGGGAGCAGTCCACGCATCCCGCGGCGACGCCGACCTGCGCGCTGCGGTTCGTGCGGCAGGCCCAAGCCCAGGGCAAGAAGATCGACACGACGTACGTGCCCGACGCGGCGTACGGAACGCTCTGGTTCGCGGACAAGGACATCTGGGTCAGCGACCCGGCGAACCCCGCGACTTCGCACTTGCAGCCCTTCACCACCCAGGACGAGGCGAACGCCTACCTCGCGGCCCACCACGGCTCGGCGATCGTGAGCTACGCCGCCGCACTCGCGCAGGCCTGATTCAGGAGTTCCGGACACCTCGTCCGGGAGTCCGGGAAGGAGAAACCCGTGCCGACCACGAACATCGCACGACGGCGCAGTCGCAGCATCTTGCCCAGCCCGGTTCAGGACGATCCCTGGAGCCTGCCCGGCTGGACGCCGTCAGAGGGCCTGTCAGACAGCTCCGAGACGGATCGGGCCGAAACCCGCCAAAGGCGCGATGGCGAACTGCGAACCAAAGCCGGGCGCCGGTTGCTGCGCTGTGTGTCGCTTGGCGCCGCGATCCTGGCGTGGCAACTGCTCACCACGCACCAGGTGACTTTCTGGATCCGGTTCGGGAACCTGCCCTCGGCCGGCGCCGTCGCCACGGACTTCCGGCACCAGTTGGGCACTGCGGTCTACTACCAGGACATAGCCGCCAGCCTGCTGCGGATCCTGGGCGGATTCCTGATCGCCGGGCTCGCCGGGATCGGCACGGGCATCGCGCTGGCCCGCTCGCGATTCGCCGAGGACATCCTCGGGCCGCTGCTCGAGGTCGTGCGCCCGATCCCGGCGATCGCGCTGGTGCCGATCGCGATCCTCGCCTTCCCGAGCAACGAGCAGGGCATGGTGTTCATCACCGCGACCGCGGCGTTCTTCCCCATCCTGGTCTCGACCCGGCACGCCGTGCGGGCCCTGCCGACGGTCGTGGAAGACGCGGTGCGCACCCTCGGTGCCGGACGCTGGACGGTGCTGCGCCGGGTGGTGCTGCCCGGTGCGCTGCCCGGAGTCTTCGGCGGCCTGTCGGTCGGCATGGGAGTCGCCTGGATCTGCGTCATCTCCGCGGAGATGATCTCGGGCCAGTACGGAATCGGATACCGCACCTGGGAGGCGTACACGGTGGTCGACTATCCCTCTGTGGTCGTCGGCATGCTCACGATCGGCCTGCTCGGCGGCGCCACCGCCGCGGCGGTCGAACTGGCCGGCCGGCGGGTCACCGGGTGGCTGCCGCGCGGGACGGAGGGGTCGCGATGAGCACGTCATCGCTCGCGGGCGTCGGCTTCGGCTCCGATCCCGGCTCGGGCGCGGGCTCGCCTTCGGCTGCGGGTCCGGGCTCGGGCTGCGAGATCCGGCTGCACGACGTCGTCCTCGGATACCGGCGCCGCGCCGTGCTCGGTGGCGTGGACGGTGTGGATCTAGTAGTCAGCGCCGGTGAGATCCTTACCGTGGTCGGCCCGTCCGGCTGCGGCAAGTCGACGCTGCTGCGCGGTCTGGCCGGACTGCTGCCCACCCTTCGAGGCCGGATCAGTGTGGGCGGCGTGCCGGTCACCGGGCCCGGGTCCGACCGGGCGATGGTCTTCCAGGACGACGCGCTGCTGCCGTGGCTCGACGTGCGGCGCAACATCGAGTTCCCGCTGGCCGTGCGGCAGGTGCCCAGAGCCGAACGCAAGGCGAGAGCCGAGGAGTGGATCACTCGGGTGGGCCTGGACGGCTTCGACAGGCATCTGCCCGGCCGCTTGTCCGGCGGGATGCGGCAGCGGGTGCAGTTGGCCCGCGCGCTGATCGGTGCCCCTCCGGTGGTGTTGATGGACGAGCCGTTCGGCGCGCTGGACCCGGCGACGCGGGCCGCGATGCGCGCGCTGCTCGTGGACGTGTGGCGGCAGGGCGGCCCGACCGTGGTGTTCGTGACACACGACGTCGACGAGGCGCTGGAGATCGGCGACCGGGTGATCGTCCTCGGACGTGCCGGGATCGACACCGTCATCCCGGTACAGCGTCCCCGCGACGCGACGGCTTCCCGCGAAGGCCAGCGTGCCCGGGTTCTCACAGCCTTGATGAACAGCGCGGGGGCGCCCGCGATGCCCGTGGTGGCAGCGGACGCCGAGGACCTGACGGCAGCGGCGGCGACAGCGGCAACGGCAACGAATCCGACAGAGGTGGCCTCGTGATGCAGATTCCCGCGGTGGACGAGGCGACCCAGCTCGACTGCGATGTCCTGGTGATCGGCGGGGGGACCGCCGGCACCATGGCGGCGCTGACCGCGGCCGGAGCCGGCGCCTCGGTGCTGGTCCTGGAGAAGGCGCACGTGCGCCACTCCGGGGCGCTCGCGATGGGCATGGACGGGGTGAACAACGCGGTCATCCCCGGCAAGGCCAACCCGCGGGAGTACGTCGCCGACGTCACCCGCGCCAACGACGGGATCGTGAATCAGAACACGATCCACCAGACGGCGACCCGCGGGTTCGCGATGGTGCAGCGGCTCGAGAAGTACGGGGTCAAGTTCGAGAAGGACGAGCACGGCGAGTACGCCGTCCGCAAGGTGCACCGCTCCGGAAGCTACGTGCTGCCCATGCCCGAGGGCAAGGACGTGAAGAAGGTCCTGTACCGGGTGATGCGCGAGCGCTCGATGCGGGAGCGGATCCGGATCGAGAACCGCGTCATGCCCGTCAGGGTCCTCACAGAGGGCGGCAGGGCGGTCGGGGCGGCCGGTTTCGACACCCGCAGCGGCGCGTTCGTCACGGTCCGCGCCGGCGCGGTCATCCTGGCGACCGGGCCCTGCGGCCGGCTCGGCCTGCCGGCCAGCGGATACCTGTACGGCACCTACGAGAATCCGACGAATGCCGGCGACGGATACTCGATGGCGTATCACGCCGGCGCCGAGTTGAGCGGCATCGAGTGTTTCCAGATCAACCCTCTCATCAAGGACTACAACGGTCCCGCGTGCGCGTATGTGGCCAACCCGTTCGGCGGCTATCAGGTCAACGCCCTCGGCGAGCGGTTCGTGGACTGCGACTACTGGTCCGGCACGATGATGGCGGAGGTGGCCAGAGAGGTCGATTCGGCGCGGGGTCCGGTGTATCTCAGGACCACGCATCTTCCGGAGCACACGATCAGTGCGCTGGAAGGGATTCTGCACACCACCGAGCGGCCGACCCGCGGTACCTTCCACGCCAACCGCGGCCACGACTACCGGTCGCATGACGTCGAGATGCACATCTCGGAGATCGGGTTGTGCGGCGGGCACTCCGCGTCCGGCGTGTGGGTGGACGAGAACGCCGCCACGACCGTGCCCGGGCTCTACGCGGCAGGCGACCTGGCTTGCGTTCCGCACAACTACATGATCGGCGCGTTCGTGTTCGGCGACCTCGCCGGCGCTCATGCCGCCGAACGGGTCAAGACAGAGGGACGCTTCGACGGTCCGCTTCCCGCCGACCAGATCCAAGCCGCGCACGACCTCGTCTACCGGCCGCTGCGCCATTCGGGCGGACCGCCTCAGCCGCAGGTGGAGTACAAGCTGCGGCGTTTCGTGAACGACTATGTCGCACCGCCCAAGACCGGCCGCAAGCTCGCGATCGCGGTCGAGTCCTTCGAGCGCATGGCGGGCGAGGTCGCCGCGATGGGGGCGCGCACGCCGCACGAGTTGATGCGCTGCGCCGAGGTCTCGTTCATCCTCGACTGCGCGCTGATGGCCGCGAAGTCTTCGCTGGTGCGGACTGAGAGCCGCTGGGGTCTCTACCATGACCGGGCCGACCTGCCCGAACGCGACGACGTGGACTGGTTCGCCCATCTCAACCTGCGCAAGGGTGACGAGGGCGAGATGGAGTTCCTGCGGCGGCCGGTCGCACCGTACCTGGTGCCGGTGGAGGAGTTCGAGCCGCCGGTCGGCCGCGACGTGGAGTATCTCGGGCCGTTGATGGCGGACCCCGGACTCGGCCGGGCCGGCGGCCTCGCGCCGGCCGCGGACGGCGTCGCTCGCGGTGCGGGTGCCGGTGTGGGTGCGGGTGCGGGTGCGGTTCCCGGCGCCAGTGCTAGTGCCGGTGCCAGTGCGGGCGCCGTTCCCAGCGCTGACGACTCAGCGCATTCGCGCATTCTCAGGCTGCTGACTCTCACCGAGCAGGACTCCTCGGTGGACTGGCTGCCCGAATTCCTCGACGATCCGGCTCCGGATGTACGTCGCGCGGCGATAGGCGTGCTCACCGAGGCGGCGCCGCCCGAAGCCGGCCCGCTGCTGGTGCGGCTCCTCAGCGATACCGACGAGGAGGTCCGACGGGCCGCGGCGGCGGGGCTCGTCGAGCTCGTCGAGGTTTTGGTGCCCGACTCGCGGTTGCGCGACGGACTCACAGCCGCCGCGCGGCTGCCCACTGATCTGGCTCGCGCCACGGCTGTGGATCTGTTGCGTGCACTGCGGCTCGGCGATCCAAGGCTGTTCGCTGACGCGCTCGGCGACGAGTCCGCCGCCGTCCGGGCTGCCGGCGTCCGGGCACTGGTCTCCCTGGACGAACACGTTCTGGCCACCGGCGCGGCGGCCGACCCGGATCGCGAAGTCCGGATCGCCGTGGCCCGCGGTCTCACCTCATCGCGCCCCGCGGACCTGACCGAAGCCACTGACTGCTTGCTCACGCTGACCAAGGACCCTGATCCACTGGTTCGGGCCGCGGCTCTGGAGGCGGCGGCCGAACTGGGCGTCGTCACACTGCTCGACGCGCCGGTTCTCGCAGCATCGGCCGCCGACCCGGTCTGGCAGGTCCGCAAGGGCGCCGCGCTCGCCCTCGGCGCGGCTGCTGCGACCGCCGGATCTGCACCAGGTTCAACGCCAAGCCTTGCGGCCGAATCCTTGGACCGGGAACAGTTTCGCAGCACTCTGATCAGCCTGAGCCGGGACCCGAACGCGGACGTACGCCGCGCCGCAGTCCTCGGTCTGCTCCGGCTCGACCACGGTGATCCCGCCGTCGCCGAAGCCCTCGCGGTCTCCCGCACCGACTCCGACGCCGACGTCCGCGCGTACGCAGCCGCCGGCTCGCGCCACGCGTGACCGCCTGGCGGACGACGCTGGCAGATAACACCGGCAGATGACACCTCCCGCGCCTGCGCGGGCGCGGGAGGGAAACAGGGCGCTCATGACTTTTGTGTGCGTGGCGGGGCGGAGGCGGGTGCGGTTGGTTGGTGGGTTTTTATAAGCTTTTTACGTCTTCGAGCATGGTTTGATGGCCTCGCAGGGGGCGCAGTTCGGGGGTGGGTGTCCGCGTGGCGTTGGCGGCCGGCGGTGGTGGAGCGACACGACCACGCGCAGGTCCGAGTCACTGCGCATGCGTTGGGGCTGGCGGCTGCCTGCCGCGTTTGAGGGGCACCTGAAGTCAACGTCAAGGGCAGGCGCCTCCGGCGGGGGCACTCTGCAACGGGGGGGTCGGGCTGGGTCGGGCTGGTCGGCGGCGGTCTGAGTGTTGGTCGCCTTTGTCCCGGATCCCTCGCCGCTGTCGTCGCCGTAGACGGAATCATTGCGGCCTGGCGGAATCAAGTCGGATCGCAATTGCTGGGGTCCATTTTCGTTCGACTTGACACCGCCAGTCCACAATGATTGGCAGAGCCCGCCGACAGCGACGAGGGATCCGGGACAACACCCCTGTGGGGAGGAGGTCCCCGACCTATCGCGCAACACTTACTCCGCGCTGAGATGCCAGTCCGACCGCAATGCTTGTGAAAAGCACCGCAGCCTTTTCCTGAGATGTCGGCGATTCGACGAAGCAGTCAAGCCCAGCGTTTCTCGACCACAGTAAAAGCGATGCGACTTTACACCGCCAGGCCGAAATGATTCCGTCTACGGCGACGACGCGACGGGGAATCCGGGACTGAGGCGACCACAAGCAGCGTCCGGCAGCAGACAGCGCGGCGCCCCCTCCCCGGAGCGAGGTAGCGCGCCGCGAAGGCGCCGCCGGAGGCCCTGCCCTTGACATTGGCTTCAGGCGCCCACCAAACGCGGCCGCCACCCGCCAGCCCCAACGCGTGCGCAGTGACTCGGACCGGCGCACGGTCGTGGACACTAACAACCGCCGGCCGCCGACGCTACTCAGATACCTGCCACCGAACTGCGCCCCTGAGAGGCCACCCACACATCAGCCAGGGGCGCCGAAAAAAGGTCCGAACTCGGCTACACGAGCCTGAAGTCAGGCACGGCGCCGACGGGCGGAGTCGGTGACCGACGGCGGGTTATATCCGGCATCGCGTGCGGACAGGGTGACGCCCGGGGGCACGATCTTGTCGATCTCGTCGAGGACGTCCGGTGCCAACCGCAGGGATGCCGCGTCGAGCTGTCCTTCGAGCTGCTCGAACGTGCGGGGGCCGATGATCGGCGCCGTGACGGCCGGGTGCTCCAGCACGAACGCCAGCGCCAGGTGGACCAGTGAGATGCCTGCTTCCTCGGCGAGGAGGGCCAGGGCTTCGACCGCCTGGAGTTTGTCGGCGTTGGCCGGGTCGCCGATCTCGAAGCGGCCCTGCTGGGCGCCGCGGCTGGTCTCGGGCTGCGCTGCGCCGACGCGGAACTTGCCGGTCAACCAGCCTCCGGCCAGGGGGCTCCAGGGGATCACCGCGAGTCCGTATTTCTGCGCGACCGGCAGGACCTCGCGCTCGATGCCGCGGGCGAGGACCGAGTACGGGGGTTGTTCGGCCACCACCCGCTCCCGGCCGCGCTTCTCGGCCACCCACTGGGCCTCCACGATGCCGGACGGCTCGAAGGTCGAGGTGCCGATGTAGCGGATCTTGCCCTGGTGGACGAGATCGGACAGCGCGCCGAGGGTTTCGTCGATGTCGGTGTCGTCCTCGGGACGGTGCACCTGGTACAGGTCGATGTGGTCGGTCTGGAGACGCGCGAGCGATTCCTCGACCGCCTTGACGATCCACCGGCGGGAGTTGCCGAAGCGGTTGGCGTCCTCCCCCATCCGGCCGTGGAACTTCGTGGCCAGGAAGACGCTGTCGCGGCGGCCGGCCAGGGCCTTGCCGACGATCGTCTCGGACTCGCCCTGGCTGTACACGTCCGCGGTGTCGACCAGGTTGATCCCGGCGTCCAGGGCCCGGTGGACGATCCGGATGCTGTCGTCGTGATCCGGGTTGCCGCGGGGTCCGAACATCATCGTGCCCAGCGCGAGCGCGCTGACCTTGACGCCGGTACGTCCGAACGGACGCAGGGGGATGCTCATCGATTCTCTCCTTGGGCTTGCGAAGACTGGGCTGGCGAAGACTCGGCTTGCGAAGACTGGGCTTGCGACAACACGTCGATGTCAGCGGTGGGACCGGTGCTCTGGAACGCCTGCCACAGCCGCGCGTAGGGCCCGTCGGCCTGAAGCAGCTCGGAATGCGGACCGGCCTCGAGCACCCGGCCGTGGCCGAGCACCACGATCCGGTCGGCGGCCATGGCGGTGGTGAGCCGGTGGGCGACCACGATGGTGGTGCGACGGCGGGTCAGCGCGGCGGTCGCGAGGGCGACCCGGCGCTCGGTGGCCAGGTCCAGGGAGGCGGTGGCCTCGTCGAGCAGCAGGATGTCGGGGTCGACGAGCTCGGCGCGGGCCAGCGCCAGCAGCTGCCGCTGCCCCGCCGAGAGCGTCCGGCCGCGCTCCCCGACGTCGGTGCGGTACCCGTGGGGCAGCCCGGCGACCATCTCGTGCGCGCCGACCGCCCGGGCCGCGGCCTCCACCGCGGTGTCGGTGGCGTCGGGCCGGCCGTAGGCGATCGCGTCGCGCACGGTGCCGCCGGAGATGTGCGACTCCTGCGGCACGATGCCCAGCCGGTGCCGGAACCGGCCGAGGTCGTAGTCGCGCACATCGACGCCGTCGACGCGCACCGCCCCGGAGGTGGGATCGTAGAACCGGGCGACCAGCTTGACGATCGTCGACTTGCCGGCGCCGGTGGTCCCGACCAGGGCGACGGTCTCGCCGGCGGCGATCCGGAAGCTGATGCCGTGCAACACCTCGCGCGGCTCGGCGCCGTCGGCCTCGGTCCGATAACCGAAGCCCACGTCGTCGAACTCGATCTCCCCTGCCAACTCCGACGCCGTGACCGGGTCCGGAGACGCCGGCGTCGCAGAGGGCGTACGCATCAACGCCCGCAGCCGTCCCAGCCCGACCACAGCCTGCTGATAGCCGTCGAAGACTTGGGAGAGCTGCTGGATCGGCGAGAAGAAGAGGTCGACGCAGAGCAGAAACGCGATCAACGTCCCGGCAGTGAGCGCCCCGGAACGCACTTGGCGCGCACCCACGAAAAGCACGGCCGCACTGGCGACGACGCTGAGAAACTCCACGAAGGGGAAGAACGTCGCCATCAACCGCTGCGCGTACAGCCGCGAGTCGCGAAACGCCCAAGCCCGCACGGCGAAGGCCCGGTGGTTGTACGCCTCGCGCCCGAACGCCTGCGTGACCCGGATCAGTGTCACGTTCTCCTGCAGATCGGCGTTGACCGCGCTGACCTTCTCCCGGGCGTCCAGGTACGCCGGCACCGACCGCCGCCGGAAGACCGCGGTCGCGGCGGCCAGCACCGGTAGGGCGGCCACCAGCACCAACGCCAGCCCGGCGTTGATGACCAGCAGCGCGATCAGGACACCGAACACCGTGAGCACGCTGACCACCAGCGTCGCCAGCCCGGTCTGCAGGAAGTTCGACAGCGAGTCCACGTCCGTCGTCATCCGGGTCATGATCCGCCCGGCCTGCTCCCGCTCGTAGTAGTCGAGCCCGAGCCGCTGCAGCTGGGCGAAGGTCTTGACCCGCAACGTGTAGAGCAGCCGCTCACCGGTACGGCCGGTGACGCGGACCTGGCACACCCCGGCGATCCAGTCGGCCAGGACGATCGCGGCCGCCACCAGGGAGACCAGCAGCAGCGCGCGCTCGGACCCGCGCGCGATACCGGAGTCGACGCCGTGCCGGACCAGGACCGGCACGGCGATCTCGGCGGCCGCGTCCAGGGCGACCAGGATCAGTCCGAGCAGCAGGGCGCCGCGGAAGGGCCGGATCAACGAGGCGAGCCCGAAGTGGGGATCGGCGGACCGCGCCTGGTCGGAGCGGATGTCAGGATCCTGGTCGATCAGCGGTACCTGCTCCAGATGCGCGAGCATCTGCGGGGTCGGCGGCGCCGATCCGAGGACGCCGCCGCCCAGCGCGCCCCGGCCGCCGCCGTGGCCGGCACCGGCGGCGCGCGCCGCGAAAGCCTGCGCGACCCGCAGCCCGACCGCTTCGCCGGCCTCGGCGTCGTCGGCAGGCCGCTGCCACAGCGCTTCGGTGATCCCGCCCGGCCGGTAGGGACCGGCCGCTTCGGCGGCGTCGATGTCGAGCTCGCCGGGTGCGGGCTCGCCGGAGAGCAGCGCCCGATAGACCGCGCTGCGTTCCTGGAGCTCGGCCGCGGTCCCGATGTCGACGACCCGGCCGCCGTCCAGGACGGCGATCCGGTCAGCCAGCTCCAGTGTCGAGGCGCGGTGAGCGATGATCAGCGTGGTGCGCTGCTGGGTGACCCCGTGCAGACCGGCGTGGATCTCCTTCTCCACGCGCGCGTCGATCGCCGAGGTGGCGTCGTCCAGGATCAGCACGGCCGGATCGCGCAGGATCGCCCTGGCCAGCGCGATCCGTTGCCGCTGCCCTCCGGACAGGGTCAGGCCCTGCTCGCCGACGACGGTGTCGTAGCCGTCCGGCAGGGTGTCGATGAACTCGTCCGCGCGGGCGACGCGGGCCGCGGCGCGGATCCGCTCGATCGGGGCGTCCGGTTCGGCGAAGGCGATGTTCGCCCCGATGGTGCCCGCGACCAGGTGGCTGTCCTCGAAGACGAACCCCAGGCGGGAGCGCAACGACGCCAACCGCAGGTCCCGTACGTCGACACCGCCGATGCGGACCGAACCTTCCCCGGGGTCGTAGAAGCGCGGGATGAGGTAGGCCGCCGTCGACTTGCCGGAACCGGCGGCGCCGACAAGCGCGAGGGTCTCGCCGGGCTCCACCCGCAGCGAGAAGCCGTTCAGCAGCGGCCTGCCGCCTTGCTCACCGTGCCCGTAGACGACGCCGTCCCACTCCAGCGCGAGAGGAACGTCCGGCAGGTCCGCGGCGTCCGGGCGGTCCGCGATACCGGGTGTGACATCGACGATGTCCAGCACCCGCTCGACGCCGGCGCGCGCCTGCTGCCACACAGTCAGCAGCGTGGCGACCTGGCGGACCGGGTTCACGAAGGAGCTCAGGTAGGTGGTGAACGCCAGAAAGGTGCCGAGCGTGATGTCGCCGCGCAGCGCCAGCCACCCGCCGAGCGCCAGCACGGCGACCTGGCCCAGCGGGGGCACGGCCTGCAGGGCCGGGTTGTAGCGGCTGGTCAGCCGCGCCACCCGCACCCGGGAGGAGAACAGCCGGCGCGCCCGGGTTTCGAGCTCGCGGATCTCGCGCTCCTCCTGCCCGAAGCCCTTGACCACGCGGACGCCGGTCACGGCCTCCTCGACACCGGTGGCGACCTCGGCCGCCTCCTGCTGCGCGTGCCAGTTGGCAGGGAACAGGTCCTTGCGGCTATGCCGGGCGATGGCGTACAGCGCGGGTGCCACCACCAGAGCCACGAGCGTCAGGACCGGCGAGAGCACGGCCATGAAGACCAGCGAGACGAAGAACATCAGGAAGTTGCCGGTCATGTTCGGCAACATCTGGAGCAGCTGCTGGATGAGGGTGATGTCCGAGATCGACCGGCTCACCACCTGGCCGGTGCGCAGTTCGTCCTGGTAGCCGCCGCCGAGGCGCAGCAGGGCGGCCAGGGCGTCGTTGCGCAGGTCGTACTGCACGCCGAGAGAGAGCCGGCCGGAGCAGTAGCGACGCAGGAAGCTGCCGGCGAACCGCAGCAGTCCCAGCCCGGCCAGGACCAGCAGCCACGGCGTCATCCGCAGCGAGCGGTCGTCGACGCCGTCGACGATGTGACGCAGCACCAGCGGCAGCACCGCGGTCGCGATGGCGGCTACGAGCGCGGCTCCGTACGCGGCGACCAGGTCCGTGCGGTGCCTCAGACAGTAGCCGGCCAGCCGTCGCAGCCATCTGGCATCGGGCGGCTCGCCGCCGCTGGGCGCTGTCTTCTCGGAGCTGACGAGGGCTGCGGTCACGAAGCGGTACCCACCCGTCGGTCGACCACATCGTGGATCCGGTTGGCCGGGCGCGCCAGTCCGTAGCGTTCGCGCAGCGTGGCGCCTTCGTACTCCGTGCGGAACAGGCCGCGTTCTTGAAGGATCGGGACGACCTTGTCGACGAACGCCTCCAGCCCGGAGGGGAGGACGGCCGGCATGATGTTGAAGCCGTCGGCGGCGCCGTTCTCGAAGTAGTGCTGGAGGGTGTCGGCGATCTGCACCGGGGTTCCGGTGAAGGTGCGGTGGCCGCGGCCGCCGCCGAGGCGGGCGATCAGTTGGCGCACGGTCAGGTTCTCCCGCCGGGCCAGGTCGACGATGAGCGTGTACCGGCTCTTGGCGTCCTCGATCTCGTCCTCCTTCGGCAGCAGGTGCAGCGGCAGCGGCTGGTCCAGGTCGAGGGCGTCCGGGTCCAGCTTGAAACGGGCGGCGAGGTTGCGCTTCTGGTGTTCGGGGTCGATCAGCCGCTCCAGGTGGTCCTCGATCTCGCGGGCCTCGGCTTCGGTGTCGCCGATGACCGGCACGATGCCGGGCAGGATCTTGATGCTTTCGGGGTCGCGTCCGTGCGCGGCCGTCCGGGCCTTCAGGTCGGAGTAGAAGGCCTGCGAATCCTCCAGCGTCTGCTGCGCGGTGAACACCGCCTCGGCCCAGGCCGCGGCGAACTCCTTGCCGTCCTGCGAGGAACCGGCCTGGACCAGCAGCGGCCAGCCCTGGGGCGGGCGCGGCGAGTTCAGCGGACCGTCGACGCGGAAGAACCGGCCGCGGTGGTTGATCGCGCGCACCTTCTCCCGCAGGGTGTGGACGCCGGCCTCCTTGTCGGCGACCGTCGCGTCGTCGGCCCAGCTGTCCCACAGCTTGGTGACGACGTCGAGGAACTCATCGGCCCGGTCGTACCGCTCCTTGTGCAGCGGCACGTCGTCCAGGCCGAAGTTGCGGGCGGCGTCGGCGCCGGCCGTGGTGACGATGTTCCAGCCCACCCGGCCGCGGGAGGCGATGTCCACCGAGGCGAAGCGCCGGGCCAGGTTGAACGGCTCGTTGTACGAGGTGGACGCGGTGGCGATCAGCCCGATGTGCTCGGTGGCGCCGGCGATGACGGTCAGCAGCACGGTCGGTTCGAGCTTGCCTGGCGGACGCCGCGTGGGATCGTGGCCCTGAGCCGGGCTGTCGGCGAAGAAGATCGAGTCCAGCTTGCCGCGCTCGGCGATCCGCGCCACGCGCTTGTAGTACTCGACGTCCCAGACCGCGTACGGATCGGACTCCGGCAGCCGCCACGACGCCTCGTGATGCCCGGTGTCCATGAGGAACGCGTTGAGATGGAGCTTCTTGCCGGTCTTGTCTGTGCTCATGGAGAAGCGTGTCTCTTTCAGGAAGCCCGGCGCGTGCCGGGAGCGATGAAGTCGGAGCCGAGGTGCTCGCCGGTGGCGCCCAGCGCGTCGAGCAACCGCTGGCGCAGCACGGCGAAGCCCGGGTCCGCCGCAGACCTCTGCTCCAGGTCGATCCGCAGGTCGGTGGCGACGATCCCGTCGTCGAGCAGGATCACCCGGTCGGCGAGCACGATCGCCTCATCGACGTCGTGGGTCACCAGCAGCACCGCCGGCTGGTGCGCCTGGCACAGCTTGCGCAGCAGCCGGTGCATCTGGGCGCGGGTGAGTGCGTCGAGCGCGCCGAAAGGCTCGTCGGCCAGCAGCAGCCGCGGTTCGCGGACCAGCGAGCGGGCCAGCGCGGCGCGTTGCTGCTGGCCGCCGGACAGCTCGGCCGGCCAGGCCTGCTCCCGGCCGGCGAGGCCGACCTCCGCCAGCGCCCGCAGCCCGCGCTCGACGGCGTCCCTGCCTTCCAGGCCGAGCGTCACATTGGCCAGCAGCCGCTTCCACGGCAGCAGCCGGGAGTCCTGGAAGACCACCGACACCTGCTCGGGAACCGTTATGCGGCCATAGCCCTCGACGTCCCGGTCGAGCCCGGCCAGCGCGCGCAGCAACGTGGTCTTGCCGCTGCCGGAGCGCCCGATCAGCGCGACGAACTCCCCCGGCGCGATGTCCAGGTCCAGACCGTTGAGCACGCCGCCGGACCGGTTGAAGCTGCGGTACAGGCCGCGGACCGCGACCCCGGCCGGAGCGGTGGTCAGCCCTCCAACGTCCGTCGCCATGACAGTGCCTTCCTTTCCACCAGACGGACGGCGGCGTCGGCGAGGAAACCGTAGAAGCCGTACAGGACCAGGCCGACGACGATGACCGAGGTCTGGCCGTACTCCTGGGCCAGCGTCATCATGTGGCCGATGCCGGACAGCGAGTTGTACTGCTCCACGACGACCAGACCGAGCATCGCGGCGGTCACCGCGAAGCGCAGGCCCAGCAGGAAGCCGGGGAGCGCGCCGGGCAGCACCACGTGCCGCAGGAACGTGCCGCGCCGGATGTCCAGGGTCTCGGCGAGCTCGGCGTAGCGGCCGTCGATCCCGCGCAGCCCGTTGTGGGTGTTGATGTAGATCGGGATCATCGAGATCAGCCCGATCGTGATGATCTTCATCTGCTCGCCGATGCCGAACCAGGCCACGAACAGCGGGATCAGCGCCAGGGTCGGGATGGCGCGCTTGATCTGGATCGGACCGTCGATGACCGCCTCGCCGAGCCGGGACAGGCCGGAGGCCAGGGCGAGCAGGAAGCCCGCCGCCGTTCCCAGCGCCAGCCCGTACCCGGCGCGCCGCAGCGAGGCTGTGATGTTGCCGAGCAGATCGTGGTGGGTCCACTGGTCGCCGAACTCCTTGGCCACGTCCCAGGGCGCGGTGAGCACCTGCGGGGTGATGAAGCCGGTCAGCGACCCGACCACCCACACGGTCACCAGCAGCGCCGGGCCGATCCAGAAGGCGAAGCGGATCCGGGGACCCGGTCCGAGCCGGCGGCGCACGACGCGGACGTCTTCGCGCGCCGGCTCGTCCCCGGCCAGGACGGCCCGGTCCAGCGCGGTGCTGGTCATGACGCGCCTCCCGTGACCACGTTCGAGCCCGCCGCCGCGGCCTCCACGCCGGCGAAGCGGGTGTCGACGATCGTGGAGACGTCGAACTTCGCGTTGCCCTGATCGGCGGCGAGAAGGTCGGCGGTCGCCTGGAGCCGGGCGTCGGCGTCCGTCCACGTCGCCGGGATGCCGGCCAGACCCTTCACTTGGACCGCGTGCTGCGCGTCGGCGGCGCTCAGGCCCTGGTTCTGCTCGTAGTAGAGCTTTGCCCACTGGTCCGGGTGGGCGTTCTCCCACAGCAGCGCCTTGGTACGGACGGCTACGTACTCCTGCAGGGCGGCGGCCTTGGCCGTGTCCTTGACCGACGAGGTGAGGCAGTACAGCGTCGAGGCGTCGTCCCGGATGCCGGTGGTGATCGCCGAGGAACCCGGGTACTGCTTCAGGTACGTCACGATCGTGCTGGTGCCCAGGGGCGCGACGTCCACCGCGTGGCTGCCCAGCGCCTGGTTGTAGGTGCTCGCCGTGCTGGGCAGGTCCACGAGCGTGACGTCGTTCTTGGTGAGCCCGGCCTTCTGCAGCACCCGCAGGACCAGCGCGCCCTGGGCCTGCCCGGGGCTGTAGGCGATCTTCTTGCCCTTCAGGTCCGCCAGTGTCTTGACGTCCTTGCCCGGCGCGACGCCGAGTTTGTAGACCGGGTGCGCGAGCGGGTCGACGGTCACCGACTGGAAGACGATCTGCGTCGACGTGCCGGTCCAGTGCGCGAACAGCGAGGGGATGTCGGCGACCGCGCTGCAGTCGAGCTGGTTGCCCCGGAACGCCTTGATGCTGTCCGGGCCGCCGCTGATGTTGGCCCACTTGACGGTGACGCCGTCGGCGGCGAGCTCTTTGTCCAAGCCGGCGGCCTGGATCGCGATCTGCACCGCCGGGTCGCCGATGCGCAGGACCGTGCCGGAGGGCACGGTGGAGGGCAGAGCGGCTGTCAGCGCCAGCGCGGGATGGCTGGAGGAGCCGCAGGCTGTCAGTCCGCCGACGGTCGCGATCGCGGTCAGGAGCGCGGCGGTGCGGCGGAGCGCGGAGGCGCGGTCGGCCAGGTGTCTCGGCCTCATAAAGTCATCCATCCATATAGGTTCAGTGTGGTATCGGGCAAAAAAAAGAGACCGCCCGGCATCAGACCGCGACCGGCTCCCGCAGACGCGAGATCAGCGCGTCGCCCACCCGGGCGGTCTCTTGCTTGTACGGGGTGTCCGACAAGATGAAGTGGCTGATGCCGAGGTCGGCGTACTTGCGCAGGGCCGCCGCGACCTGGTCGGCCGAGCCGACCAGCCAGGTCGTGCCGGCGCCGCCGCCGCCGTACCGGCCGGGAGTCGTGAACAGGCAGTCGTCGAGAACGTCGCCGCGCCCTGCCAGATCGAGCAGCCGCTGCTGTCCGACCGCGGACTTCCAGGTGCGCGGGACCCCGGTGCGCTCGGCGAGCTTGACGACCTTCTCCTGCGCGGCACGCCAGGCTTCCTCCGGCGTGTCCCGGACCAGCGTGGTGATCCGGAGTCCGAACTCCAACGGCTTCAGGTCCCGGTCCAGGTCGCGGCTCAGTGCTTTGAGCCGGTCGATGCGCTCGGCGATGTCCTCCAGCGGCTCGCCCCAGAACAGCTGGACGTCGGCTTCGGTCGCCGAGACCCGCTCCGCCGCCGCCGAGGCGCCGCCGAAGTACAGGCGCGGTCCGCCGTCGAGAAGCCGCGGCACGACGGTGGAGTCGCTCACCCGGAAGTACTCGCCGTCGAAGGTCACGTTCTCCTCGGTCCACAGCCGCCGGGCGATCCGCATGAACTCCTTCGTCCGGGCGTAGCGCTGCGCCTGGTCGCCCTCGGCGTCGCCGTACGCGGCGAGGTTGTCCTGGCCGCTGACGATGTTGACCAGCAGCCGGCCGCCCGACAGATGCGAGAGTGTCGCCGCCGAGCTCGCGAAGTGTGCGGGCTGCCAATAGCCGGGCCGGATCGCCGCCAGCGGCTTGAACGTGGTCGTCCGGGCGGCGACCGCGGTGGCGACGGTGAAGGTGTCGGGGCGTCCCCACCCGGTGCCGAACAGGGCGCCGGACCAGCCGTGGGCCTCGGCCGTGGTAGCCAGATCGAGGGTGAAGTCGAGCGTGCCCCAGCCGTCGGCGGTGTCATCGCCGCGGTGGCCCGGTTCGATGGTGTTGGGGACGTACCAGAGGAGTTCCATGAGTCCTTCTTCGGCGATCGCGAGGTGATCAGGCGGCGAGAGTGCGGAAGCCGCTGCGGTGGAAGACCAGCGGCTGGCCCTCGGCGGCCGCCGCCCTGGCGTGGACGCGCAGCAGGACGACGGTGTGGTCCCCCGCCTCGACCTCGCGGTAGATGCTGGTGTTGAAATGGGCCAGACCGTCCTCGAGGAATCCGGATCCCTCAGCGGTGCGGGCGAGCGGGATCCCGGCGAACCGCGAGCCGACCGGTCCGGCCAACTGCCGGGCGAACCCGCGGTGCTGGTCGGCCAGGACGGTGATGCCCAGGTGGGTGGCGCCCCGCAGCTCCGGCCACGTCTTGGAGCCGTTGGCGATCGAGACCGACACCAGCGGCGGGTCCAGACTCACCGAGGTGAAGGAACTGGCCGCGAGGCCGACCGGCTCGCCGTCCACGAAGGCGACGAGGGCGACGACCCCGGACGGGAAGACGCCGAAGACTTCGCGCAGACCCTCGGGCGAAAGGTCCTGATTGGTGGTGAACAGCGTCACGTCCGGCCCGCCTCAGGACACGACGACGGCGCTGTCGGCCAGGAACGGCCGGCCGGCGAGGAGTTCGGATTCCCGTCCGTCGACACCCACCGGACGGTCGCCGATGAGGGTGACGCGGTGCAGCGTGCGCCGGACGTCCAGATGGTCCAGGTCTGTGGGAGCCAGGTGGGCGGTGGCGCGGTTGTCCCAGAACGCGACGTCGCCGGCGCGCCAGCGGAAGCGCACGGTGTATTCGGGCCGGGTGAGGTGCTCGTAGAACAGGTCCAGGACGCGGCGGGACTCCACCGCGCTCAGCCCGACGATGTGGTCGGTGAACCCGGGGTTGACGAACAGCACCCGCTCCCCGGTCTCGGGATGCACCCGCACCACCGGGTGCTCGGCGATCAGCAGGTTGGCGTTGACCCGCTCGGCCCGCTTGGACTCCTCCTCGGCCGGGATCCGGAAGCGGTGCACCGCCCGCAGCGACTCGGCCAGCCGCTGCAACGGCGCGCTGAGTCCTTCGTAGGCGGCGGCCAGGTTCGTCCACTGGGTGTCGCCGCCGAACTCCGGCACCGCCTCGGCGCGCAGGATGGAGCCCGCCGGCGGGTTGACCGCCGCGGTGACGTCGGTGTGCCACCCCGAGAAGTACGAGTACTGACGCTTGCGGTACTCCTGCCGGAAGTCCTCGCCGTACTTCTGCGCGTAGCGGTCCGGATCGATGGTCAGGATCTGCGGGAACTGCTCCGGCGGCGCGTCCTCGTGCGGGTGGGCGTGGGTGAGCTCGCCGAACTGCCGCGCGAAGGCGATCTGCGAACCGTGGTCGAGGCGCTGCGCGCGGAAGAAGACGACCTTGTGCTCCAACAGCGCGGCACGGATCGCCGCCACGGTGTGCTCCTCGAGCGGTTCGGCGAGATCGATCCCGCTGATCTCGGCACCGATCCGGCCGGCGACACGGGAGATGGTGAGCTGGTTTTCTGGCATGGCGACAGGGACCTTTCAGCAGGCGTCAAGGGTGGCGCGGGCACGCCGGAACGCACATGACGCTGAGGACGGAAGGCGATTCAGAGGCGAACGGGCAACGCGTTCCGCGGGCTCGATTCAGAGCCCTGCAACAAACGCCGGAAGCGAGGGCCGCGGCGGCACAGAGCGACCGCGGACGGGAGAACTACCGAGAAGCCGGACAGACGGCACTCGCCTGCCGCCGAAGGTCGACGTGCAGGCGGGCCACAAGGTGCGCGCCGGAGGTCATGCATACACCATCGCAGCGGCATACCCGCACGTCAACACATAGCTATTTCATCCCTGCTGAAATAAAGCAGCCGCCGCCGAAGAGAAGGTGGTCGCGGGAGTGTGTCTTGGTCCGTGAGACGCCGCACTGCCGACAATGGGCAGCCGTCGCGGCTGAGAAGTCCCTATCCGCCTCACGGGGAGACCGGTGAACGCAGCGCGGCGAGCACCGGGCGCCGCGCGGCGGCGAGCCAGGGCTCATAGGCGGCCGGGTCGTCGTAGGAGGTGTCGAGCAGATACAGAGCGCGGGTGGGCAGCACCGCGCTCAGTTCGGCCAGCACCGGCTTGAGGAACACCTCGGGCGCCATCGCGTGGCCCGGCCCAGCGCCGAGCATCAACGGCACGGCGACCACGCCGGCCAGCGCGTCGGCCCGGAAGCGGTCGAGGAACACCTTGAGCAGGCCGGTATACGAAGCCTTGTACGTCGGACTGGCGACCACCAGCAGGTCGAGGTCGGTGACACCGGCCACGGCCGCGGCGGTGGCGGCGTCGGACCAGTCCAGCAGGCCGGCGTATTCGGCCAGGTCGACAGTCAGGTCCGGAGCCCGTCCCGCAAGGCGCTCGGCCAGGTGGACCGCGGCCTGGTAGGTGCGCGAGGCGGGTTTGGGGTTGCCCACCACGACGCCGACCCGGAGGTTCGCGGGCAGCGGCAGGGCAGAGCCGGGTTCAGGTGTCTGAGTCATCAGATTCTCCATGAGGCAGCGGGAGGCGGCGGCCGACACGGCAGGGCGGACGATTGATCGGATTGATCGCGCCGGCGGTGTGGCACGCTCGGGGCAGTTACAGACGAGCGCTGATATACGACACGCTGTCGGCCCGCGCCCGACAGGTTCGTCTCTGTCGGCGAACGCTAGGCAGGGTGGCGCAGGGCTGTCAATCGCCGTCCGCCGCCCGAACTCGCCACGCCGCCGCGCGTGGACACGGGAATAATCGCCGCTACGCCCCATGTTCGGGGCGACATGCCCTCTCAAGCGGCCGGTCTCAGAGCACGGCTGTATGTCGACCTGTGCCGCCAGGCGACCGCGCTGTGTCCGCCTGCCGGACCGCGCGTCTCGGCCTGACCCCGGCGCGCGATGGGAACAGTCCCCACCCAGCCGCGCGCCCGGAGGCAGCATCCTGTGAAACCCGTCATCGGCGACCACCCAGACACCGCGTCCCACGCCGCCGTCGCGAGCCGGGACACCCGGACGGCGGCGGTCGGCCGGCGGGCGGCGAGCGCCGGCGGGATCCTGCGCACCGTGCTCGGCCACGGGCCCGCCGCGCGCAGTACCATCGGCCGCCTGACCGGCTTGTCCCCGGCCTCGATGACCGGGTACTGCACCGAGCTGATCGGGCTCGGTCTGCTGCGCGACCTTCCGGACCAGACGCAGTCGAACGGCTTGGGCCGCCCGCACCTGCCGGTCGACATCGACACCGCCCGCCATGTGGTCGGCGCCGTCCACATCGCGGTCCCGCACGTCACCGTCGCGGTGCTCGACCTGCGCGGCCGGGTCCTGGCCAGCCGCCGGATCCCGCACCTGGCCCGCTCGGCGGACAGCACGGTTCGGCACGCCGCGCGGTGCCTGCTCGAGCTGCTGCGCCAGGACGGCGCGGGCGCCGCGCCGCTCGGCATCGGCGTGGCCTGCGGCGGCTGGGTGGACCAGGAGACCGGCGTCGTCGTGGAACACACGATGCTCGGCTGGAGCCAGGTGCGGATCCGCGATCTGCTCCGCGAGCACACCGGCCTGCCGGTCTACGTGGACGGACACTCGCGGGCCCTGCTGCACGGCGAACGGCTCTTCGGAGCGGCCCGCGGCGCCGAAAGCGTGCTGCACCTGTTCGTTGGGAACGTGGTCGAAGCGGCCTTCGCCCTCGGCGACGCCGCCCACTACGGTCCGCGCTCCCAAGCCGGCGCCATCGCGCACCTCCGGCTCGCGGACAGCACCGAACACTGCCCCTGCGGCCGCACCGGCTGCTTCCAAGCCGCGGTCTCCGAACGCACCGTCACCGCTCGCGCCGTCGAGAGCGGCGTCGTCCCCGTCCACGACTTCCCCGCCCTGCTCACCGCGGCCCGCACCGGCCACCGGGCGGCCCTCGACCTGCTGGTCGAGCGCGCCCGCCTGGTTGGACAGGGCGCCGCGATGCTGATCGACGTGTTCGACCCCGAACTCGTGGTCGTGGCCGAGCAGGCGGTCACGACCCTGCCGTCCGCACTTGCGGCCTTGCGGGCCGAAGTGGCCGCCAGCTCCCGAACCCGCATCGACGCGGCATCCGCCGTGGTGCCCTCCAGCTTCGCGGGGAACACCCTCGCCATCGCGGGCGGCTCGGTGATCCTGAACGCGCTCTACCGCGACCCGCTCGCTGTCGCGCCGCGCCGGTCGGGGCGGTGACGGCGCGGTGGGGGTGCGGTGCTGCTCCACCGACCTTGTGCGACCTCATCAGTACGGTGGCTTCTTTCGGCGCTGCTGACTGATGTGTGGGTGGTGCGGTGTAGGTGGGCAGCGCGGTTTGTTTGTGGGTTTTCAGAGCTTTTTACGGCTTCGCGCGGGTGTTGATGGCCTCGCAGGGGGCGCAGTTCGGTGGCGGGTGTCTGGGTTGCGCTGGCGGCCGGCGGTTGTGGACCGACACGCCCGCGCGTAGGTCCGAGTCACTGCGCACGCGTTGGGGTTGGCGGGTGTCTGCCGCGTTTGGTGCGCACCTGAAGTCAAGGTCAAGAGCAGGCGCCTCCGGCGGGGGCACTCTGCAACGGGGGGTCGGGGCTGGGTCGGGCGGGGCGGCGGCGGTTCGAGTGTTGGTCGCCTCCCTTATGGGAAGAAGTCCCCCGGCTATCGCAGAAAACTCGCCGCGAGCACGGCTGCCAGTCCCGGCGGGCGGCGCCCAATAACACCAATGTGTTTCCCGAAACCGTCGGCGACTTAGCCCTTCAAACGCCGCCGACACCCGCCAAGACAAACGTGCGCGCAGTGACCCGGACCTGCGCGCGGTCGTGAACACGAAACGCCGCCAGCCGCCAGCGCCACCCAGACACGTTCCACCGAACTGCGCCCCCTGCGAGGCCATCAACACCCGCGCGAAGCCGTAAAGAAAGCTTCTAAAAACCCACAAACAAACCGCACCACACCCACGCAACCCACCCACACATCAGCCAGAAGCCCCCCTTCTTCGCGCCTACCGCGCATCCCCCGCCGACCTCCGCAGGATCAGATTCACGACCAGTGCGGTCCAGCCCGTCTGGTGCGAGGCGCCGAGTCCGGCGCCGGTGTCGCCGTGGAAGTACTCGTGGAAGGGGATGAGGTTGTGCCAGTCCGCGTTCTTCTGGAAGAGCTCGGTGTGGCCGAACACCGGGCGGCGGCCGTCGGCGTCGTCGAGGAAGAGGGAGATCAGGCGGCCTGACAGGTCGTCGGCTATCTCGCCGAGGGTGGCCTCGCGGCTCGGCGCGCCGGTTCGCGGTCGCGTCGTGGGCGTCGGGTAGGGGACGCGGAGGCGGTCGCCGAAGAAGCGGTGGTGGCGGTCGAGGGCGTCGATGAGCATGTAGTTCACCGGGAACCAGATCGGGCCGCGCCAGTTGGAGTTGCCGCCGAACAGGGTCGAGCGGGACTCGGCCGGTTCGTAGCCGACGCTGTAGTCGGCCTCGCCGAGCCGGACGGTGAACGGGGTCTCGAGATGGGCCCGCGACAGGGCTCGCAAGCCGTGGGGCGAGAGGAACTCGTTCTCGTCGAGCATGCGTTCCAGCAGGCGCGGGAGCTGGTCGTGCCGGACCATGGTGAGCAGCCGCAGGTCGCTGGCCGGCAGTACGCGGCCGGCCAGGACGTCGGCGTAGTGCGGCTTGTTGGTCCGGTACCAGGCCAGGCGCTGCTCCAGCTCCGGGACCGCCGCCAGCGCCGCCGAGGACACCGTGGCGGTGGCGCTCAGCGGCAGCAGGCCGACCACCGAGCGGATGCGCAGCGGCACGCCCTCCTCCCCCGGGACGCGGATCACGTCGTAGTAGAAGCCGTCCTCCTGGTTCCACAGGCCCTGGGTGTTGGCCGCCTGGACGATCAGGGCGAAGTGCTCGAAGAACTTGGTGACCAGCTCGCTGTAGGCGCTGTCCTCGGTCGCCAGGATCAGCGCCATGTCCATCATCGTGAGCGTGAACAAGGCCATCCACGCCGTGCCGTCGCTCTGCTCCAGCTGGCCGCCGGACGGGACGCCGGCGCTGCGGTCGAAGGGACCGATGTTGTCCAGGCCCAGGAAGCCGCCCTCGAAGACGTTCTTGCCCTCGGCGTCCAAGCGGTTGATCCACCACGTGAAGTTCAGCAGCAGCCGGTGGAAGACCCGCTTGAGGAACCCGAAGTCCCGGCTGCCGTCGGCGGCGAACACTTGGAGCGCGGCCCAGGCGTGGACCGGCGGGTTCACGTCGCCGAAGTTCCACTCGTAGGCCGGCATCTGGCCGCTGGGGTGCAGGTACCAGTCCCGCAGCAACAGCTGCAGCTGCTGCTTGGCGAAGCCCGGATCCACCCTGGCCAGGGCGACGGCGTGGAAGGCCAGGTCCCAGGCCGCGAACCACGGGTACTCCCAGGTGTCGGGCATGGCGATGACGTCGCGCGCCGACATGTGCCACCAGTGCGCGTTGCGCCGCGCGCTTCCGCCGACCGGCGCAGCGTGGCCGGGGTCGTGGTCCAGCCAGCGCGGCACGTTGTAGTGGTAGAACTGCTTGGACCACATCAGGCCGCCGACGGCCTGCCGCAGCACCATCGCCTCGTCGTCGGAGCAGGAGTCCGGGGTCAGTGCCGCGAAGAAGTCGTCGGCCTCGCTTTCCCGTTCGGCCATCACCTCCTCGAAACGGCGGCCCAGCAGCCTGGCACGGGTCTGGTGCGGGACGCCGGGCCCTGCCATCCGCAGCCGCAGCCGGATCTCCGCGGACCTCCAGGGCGGAACGGTCAGCACGTAGTGCAGCGCGGCCTTGGTGCCGGTGCGCGCCGGATTGACCGTGTCGGCGCCGTTGACGATGTGGTCGTTGATCCCGTCCTTGGGAAACTCGCTGTAGCCGCCGTAGCCCCACAGCCGTTCGCTGTTGGTCTCGTTGTCGCACACCAGCACCTCCGGGCTGCCCTCGCCGAACAGCGACAGGGTTCTGAGATGCTCGTGCTCGCCGACGAGCCGCGCGCCATGGGCGGTGATCCGGGGCGCGGCCTCGTGCCCCGGCAACCCCCAGGACCAGGTGTTGCGGAACCACAGCGTGGGCAGCACATGCAGCGTGGCAGGCTCCAGTCCCATGTTCTCCGCGCGCACCCGGATGCACAGGTCGTGCGGTCCGGCCTTCGCGTAGTCGGCGGTGATCGCCCAATACCGGTCGTCGTCGAAGACTCCGGTGTCCACGAGCTCGTACTCGGGGTCGGCGCCGCCGCGGCCGCGGGTGGTTTCCAGCAGGTCGTGGTACGGGAATTCCCGCTGCGGGTAGTGATATCGCCAGCGCATCCAGGAGTGGGTGGGTGTGGAGTCCAGGAACCACCAGTAGTCCTTGGCGTCCTCCCCGTGGTTGCCCTCCCGGCCGCTGACGCCGAACGGCCGCTCCTTCAGGATCGGGTCCACGCCGTTCCAGAACGCGAGCGCGAAGCAGAACCGCTGCTGCTCGTCGCAGATGCCTGCCAGGCCGTCCTCGTTCCAGCGATAGGCACGGGATCTGGCGTGGTCGTGAGGGAAGTAGTCCCACGCGGTACCGCCTTCGGAATAGTCCTCGCGGACGGTGCCCCACGCGCGCTCGGCGAGATAAGGGCCCCACTCCCGCCAGGGCACATGGGCCTCCCCCTCGGCGTCGGCGGCGCTCAGGCGGACCTGTTCGGCGTCTTCCATGTCCCCAGTGTGGACCGGCGATGATTTCGGCCTGTTTCCGAAAGCCCAGGGTGCGCGAATCCCGAACACGATGGCCTCATACCCGCAACGTGCGTGCAATCTCGGTCGAAGATGCTGGTCGCACCGCCGAAACACGCTTTGCGCGCACGGCATCCGTGATCCCTGACGAGGAGGCGAACCGATGACTGCGACGACCGGGCCGACAGCGTTCCGCGCAAGGAAGCTCCTCATGCTCTCCTGGGAGTACCCGCCGGTCTTGGTCGGCGGGCTCGGCCGGCACGTCCACGCGCTGGCCACCACCCTGGCCCGGGCGGGGCACGACGTGACCGTCGCGACCCGCCACGCCCCGGGCGCGCCGCTGGAGGAGGTCGTCGACGGAGTGCGCGTGGTGCGCGCCCCGCAGGACCCGCCGGTCATCCCGCTGGACACCGAGCATCTGCTGGCCTGGGCCGTCGCGTTCAACCACACCTTGACCCGCACCGCCCTGCACGCCGCCCGCGGGCAGGACTTCGAACTCGTCCACGCCCACGACTGGCTGGTCGCCCACGCCGCCGTCACCGTCAAGGACCATTTGGGCATCCCGCTGGTGGCCACCATCCACGCCACCGAGGCCGGCCGGCACCAGGGCTGGCTGCCCGGCGACCTGAACCGCGGCATCCACTCCATCGAGTGCTGGCTGGCCCAGGAGTCCGAACGCGTGCTGGTCTGCTCGCAGTACATGCGCCGGGAGGTCTCGGTACTGCTCGGTGTGCCGGCGTCGAAGATCGACGCCATCCCCAACGGAGTGGACATGCCGCGCTGGCGGGCCGAGCCGAAGCAGGTGGGGCTGGCGCGCGCGAAGTATGCCGACAGCGGCCCGCTGGTGGGCTTCGCCGGGCGCCTGGTCCACGAGAAGGGAGTGCAGCACCTGCTGCACGCGCTGCCCGAGCTGCGCCGCACCCACCCGGGACTGCGGGCGGTCATCTGCGGCGACGGTCCGAACCGCGGCGAGCTGGAGCAACTCACCCGGCGCCTGGGGCTGGAGCACGCGGTCAGCTTCGGCGGATTCCTGGGCTCCCGGCTGTCGGCCACGATGGCCGCCACCGACGCGATGGTCGTGCCGAGCCTGTACGAGCCCTTCGGCATGGTGGCCCTGGAAGCCGCCGCGGCCGGCGCCCCGCTGGCCGTCTCGGCGACCGGCGGCCTGGCCGAGATCGTCGAGCCCGGCGTCACCGGCATGACGTTCCCGGCGCGCGACGAGGGCGCGCTGGCGCGGTCGGTGTCCGCGCTGCTGGCGGACCGGCCGTCCGCACGCCGGATGGTGGTCACCGCCAAGGCGATGGTCCGCAGCCGCTACGGCTGGCCCACCGTGGGCGAACAGACCGCGGCCGCCTACGCGGCGGCCGTCAACGACGCGCCGGCTGTGCCCGCCGGGCCCGAGGAACTATGGCGGTCCCGGCAGCATCCGATCACCATCCCGGAGGGCAACCTGCTCGCGTCGGCGGGACTGGCGGCTTGAGCGGCGGCCCGCGCTACTGGGATGTGTTCGGCGCCCACCCCGAGCCGGGTGGCACGCGCTTCGCGGTGTGGGCGCCGAACGCGCTGCGCGTGCAGGTGACCGGCGACTTCGACGGCTGGGACCCGCACCGCGCCACGGAGCTGAGCGGCGATGACGGAACCGGCTGCTGGCACGGCTTCGCCGAGGGCGCCGGGCAGTGGGACCGGTACAAATACCGGGTGTTGTGCGCCGACGGGACGTGGCGGCTGAAGGCCGATCCGGTCGCGTTCCACACCGAGACGCCGCCGGCGGACGCTTCGCGCGTCTTCGCCTCGTCGCATCGATGGCAGGACGGGGACTGGCTCAAGGCGCGCCGAGAGGCGGCCGGCGCGCACGCGGCGCTGCCGATGTCGGTCTACGAGGTACACCTGCCGTCCTGGCGACGCGGGCGCACCTACGGGGATCTGGCCTCGGAACTGGTGGACCACGTGCGCGGACACGGTTTCACGCACGTGGAGTTCCTGCCGGTGATGGAACATCCCTACGGCGGGTCCTGGGGATACCAGACGACCGGGTTCTTCGCCCCGACGTCGCGGTTGGGGCATCCCGACGACCTGCGGCACCTGGTGGACCGGCTGCACCAGGCGGGGATCGGGGTGCTGTTCGACTGGGTCCCGGCGCATTTCCCCCGCGACGCGTGGGCGCTGGCGCGCTTCGACGGCACCGCGCTGTATGAGCACCCTGACTCCCGGCGCGGCGAGCATCCCGATTGGGGAAGCCTGATCTTCGACTTCGGACGCTGGGAGGTGCGCGATTTCCTCATCGGCTCGGCGCTGTTCTGGATCGAGGAGTTCCACGCCGACGGGCTCCGCGTGGACGCGGTTTCCTCGATGCTGCATCTGGACTACTCGCGAGGTCCCGGCCAGTGGGAGCCGAACATGTACGGCGGCACGGAGAATCTGGAGGCGACCTCGCTTCTGAGAAGCCTCAATGACGAGGTCCACACCCGGCACCCCGGCGTGGTGACGATCGCCGAGGAGTCGGCGGCGTGGCCGGGGGTCACCCGGCCGACCGCCGGCGGCGGCCTCGGGTTCGACCTGAAATGGAACATGGGCTGGATGAACGACACACTGCGCTACGTGGCGCGCGATCCCGTTCACCGCAGCCACCATCACCATGACCTGACACAGCCCGCCTCCTATGCCTTCAGCGAGAACTACCTCCTACCGCTGTCCCATGACGAAGTCGTGCATGGCAAGGGCTCCCTGGCCGGCAAACAGCCCGGAGGCCGCCGCGAGCAGGTGGGCGGACTGCGCGGACTGCTGGCCTACCAGTGGGCCTTCCCCGGCAAGAAGCTGCTGTTCATGGGCGGGGAGTTCGCGCAGCAGGCCGAGTGGAGCGAGGAACGCGGACTGGACTGGCCCGACGCCGACGAGCCCGAGCGCCGCGGCCTGGCCCGCCTCATGGCCGACGCGAACGCCCGGTACCGCGAACACCCGGCACTGTGGATCCGCGACGCCGACCCGCACGGAACCCGCTGGCTGGGCTCTGACACCGATGCGAACCTCCTGGCCTTCGCCAGGTTCGCAGAGTACGACGACGGCACAGCGCTCATATGCGTCGCCAACTTCTCCGGAGTGCACGTCCGGAACCACCAGATCGGCATGCCGTGGCCCGGAACCTGGCGCGAGATCCTCAACACCGACGCGGCCGTCTACGGCGGCTCGGACGTGGGCAACCTCGGCACGGTGACCGCGACCGGCGAGCCATGGTCGGGAGAGCCGGCCTCAGCCCGGGTGACGATCGGCGCCGGCGCCGTGGTGTGGCTGGCAGGGCGGCATCGCGCGCACCAGACCAGGTAGCCCTCGGCGGCATACCCGCACCCGATGAGCCTCCGTCGGGCCCTCCCGTGGCGGGCCGGATCGTCCAGGACGTGAGACGGATCTGACGCATCAGGGGCTTGCGTCGGCATGATGGCACGGTACACAATCCCCAGTATCCGCATAGACATTGTCTGGCTGGGGAGAACGGCTACCGTGACGGCGACAGCGAGGTGATCCGCATGCAGGCAACGTACTCCCAGCTGCGGGTCCTGCGGCGCCACGTCGACCTGCTCCGAGTGAGCAGCGCGCTGTGTCCGGGCGCGTTCCAGGCCGTCTGAGACTGCCCGCAAGCACTCGCACAGCCCTCCTTCTCCCGCCTTCTGCGACGGCGCCTCCCGCGCGACGCGGCACTGTTCCTCACCACGTCCTGTGAGTCGCCCCCCTTGACCACCTTGGAAGGAACCACCGTGACGCACGTCAGAGCATCCGTACGGATCGTGATCGCCCTTGCCGCGGCAGTGCTGGCGCTGGTCACAGCATGCAGCTCCAGCAGCAAGCCGGCCGGCGGATCGCCGGGAGCGCAAACCCCGGTCGCCGCCGCCGTGCCGTCGACCGCGCTTCCCGGCCAGGACGTGCTCTCGGCGATCCAGGCCGACCCGGCGCTCAAAGCAGAACTCCCGGCAGCGGTCCAGAGCCGCGGAACTCTGATCCTCGGCACGACGAAGACCACCGGCAACTCCGGTCTGCCGCACGACGGCGTCGACCCGACGGGCAAGACCGTCGGGCTGGACATCGACCTGCGCGAAGCAGTCGCCCGCAAGCTCGGCGTGACCTGGGACGTGCAGTACGGCACGTTCCAGACCGTCATCCCGGGTGTCCAGAACGGCAAGTACGACGTCGGCCAGGACAACTTCGGCGTCACGACGGCCCGCGAGCAGGTCGTGGACTTCGCCACCTACCTCGACGACGGACAGGCGTTCCTCGGCTCCAAGGACGTCTCGGCGACATCCATCAGCACCTTGACGGACCTGTGCGGCCTCAGCGTCGCGACCAGCCCCGGCACCACCTTCCAGCAGATCCTCACCGACGGCGCCGGCAAGTGCGCGGCAGCCGGGAAGAAGCCCTACCAGGTCCAGTATTTCGCCGACACCGCCCCGATCTTCCTGGGGCTCGCCAACGGCAAAGTGGACATCTACTTCGGTCCGACCCTGAGCCTGAAGTACGACGCACAGCACATCGCCGGAACCAAGTTCCTCGGCCAGTACAGCTCGACCCCGGTCGGCTTCGTCACGGCCAAGGGCGCCCCCACCGGTAAGGCGATCAGCGACGCGATCAATGCCCTGATAGCCAGCGGGGACTACGCGAAGATCTTCACCAAGTGGGGTGTCGCGGACACGGCGGTGAAGGCCTCGGAGGTGAATCCGAAGCCGAAGCTGTGAGCCACGGCGGCCTATCGCGGAAGCCACGCCTCCGGCGACTCGGCCAACCGCCGCACGTGGGCCGGAAGCCTGCCGTCGAGCACCTGCGCGAGGCTGGTCTCGTCCAAAACCTTGCGCAGCGCGGCGCGGGCGGCGACCCAGCAGTCGGCCAAGTGCTCGGCGGCCCCGGCGTACTCGGTCTCGTGCGGACGCAGACCCCGAACCTCGGCCAGCGGTCCGTCGACGGCTCGGACGACCGAACCGATCGAGATCGCGGCGGCCGGCCGGGCCAGCGTGTAGCCGCCGTCCGCGCCGCGGTGGCTGCGCACCAGATCGGCCCGCCGGAGCTCGACGAGGATCGCCTCGATGAACTTGCGGGGAAGGTCCTGGTGGTCGATCACCACCGAGGCCTTCACCACCCCCGGCCCGTGGGCGGCGAGTTCGAGCATGACCCGCACCGCGTAGTCCGCTTTGGCTGAGATGTGCACTCCTGGATGGTACCGCTGCTACCGCTGCTACTCGCGTTGATACCTGATTTTGCCCATAGGAGTGCTCGGCTCGGACCCACTCCGACTTCACCGCCTGAGAGGAACCACGATGACCAGCGTCAACGCCCCCGACGCCGTGCCCGTCGGCGAGGGCTCCGGGGCTCCGCCGCCACAGCCGCGGCAGCCGCCCGACCCTGTCGGGCACGCCCGATCGGCCGAGGAAAGCGCGCCCACGTCGGCGTTCACCGCGCAGCGTGTCATCCCGTTGCGCCATCCGGGCCGCTGGATCGCCACGGTCGCGGTGCTGGTGCTGGCCGCCCAGTTCGCGCACGGCCTGATCACCAACCCCTTCTACCAATGGGACCGCTTCGAGTACTGGTTCGCCAGGCCGGTCATCATGCGCGGTCTGGTCGTCACGTTGCGGGTGACCGCGCTCAGCGCGGTCCTGGGCCTGGCCGGCGGTGTGCTGCTGGCGTTGGCGCGGCAGTCGCGGAACCCGGTGCTGAACCTGGTCAGCTGGCTCTATATCTGGGTGTTCCGGTCGGTGCCGCTGATCGTCGTGCTGCTGATCCTGTTCAACTTCAGCGCGCTGTACAAGACGCTCAGCCTCGGCGTGCCGTTCGGTCCGGGCTTCTTCCACTTCGACGAGAACAGGCTCGCCACCGAGCTCGTCGTGGCGACGGTGGGCCTGAGCCTCAACGAGGCCGCCTACGCCGCCGAGGTCGTCCGCGCGGGCCTGCTGTCTGTGGACCAGGGCCAGCACGAGGCCGCGGCCTCACTGGGACTGCCGCGCGGCTACCAGTTCCGGCGGATCGTGCTGCCGCAGGCGCTGCGCGCCATCGTCCCCGCCTATGTCAACCAGCTGATCGGGCTGATCAAGGGCACGTCGCTGGTCTTCTATGTCTCGCTCCTGGACCTGTTCGGGCAGGTGCAGACGATGGGCAGCACCTATCCCGCCGACATCGTCCCGCTGCTGCTCGTGGCGACGGCCTGGTACGTCATCCTGACCAGCGTCGTGTCGGCCGTCCAGTTCTACGTCGAGCGCCGGTACTCACGAGGCGCGCTGCGCACGCTGCCACCCACGCCGATCCAGCGCTTGCGGGCCGGAGCGCGGAACGCTGTGCGGCAGCTGCGGGACCGTCCCGAACTCGGTCCGGTGAAGGCATGAGCGCCGCGGTGCAGACGCAGACACAGACCCGCGCGGCCGCCGTGGAGATCCGGGGCGTCACCAAGTCCTACGGCGCGCTCAAGGTCCTGGACGGTGTCGACCTGACGATCCAGCCCGGCCAGGTGGCAGTGCTCCTCGGCCCGTCCGGCGGCGGGAAGTCGACGCTGCTGCGGACCGTCAACCACCTGGAGAAGCCGGACGCCGGGCACGTCAGCGTCAACGGGCGGCTGATCGGCGTGCGACAGCACGGCTCGCGTCTCAAGGAACTGAGCGAGCGTGCGATCCTGGCACAGCGCGCCGAGATCGGGTTCGTCTTCCAGTCCTTCAACCTGTTCCCGCATCTGACGGCGCTGGAGAACGTCGCCGCGGCGCCGGTCGCGACCGGTCGGGCGACCAAGGCCGAAGCCCGTGAGCACGCGGTCGAGCTGCTGACGCGCGTCGGGCTCGCGGACAAGGCCGACGTCTATCCGCGCCAGCTGTCCGGCGGGCAGCAGCAGCGGGTGGCGATCGCCCGGGCCCTGGCCCAGAGCCCCGGGCTGATCCTGTTCGACGAACCGACCTCGGCACTGGACCCGGAGCTGGTCGGCGAGGTCCTCGGCGCGATCAAGGACCTCGCCGACAGCGGGACCACCCTGATCGTCGTGACACACGAGGTGGGGTTCGCCCGCGAGATCGCAGACTTGGTCGTCTTCCTCGACGGCGGAAAGGTCCTCGAGCAGGGATCGCCGCAGGAGGTGCTCGACAACCCCCGCTACCGGCGGACCCGCGAATTCCTCAGCAAGGTCCTGTGACATCCACGGCGCTCCCCTGCCATGCCGCCCAAGGCGTGAGACAGGGATGTCGGATCAGGGGTCTTATAAGCCATGCTGAACCTCGGGCCGAAAACCCCCTTTGCCCATAGAGATTGTTTTCACAGCGAGAGGCACCGGTCAGCCGACCAGCACCATCCGCGATGCTCCCCGACGGGCGGCGCGGGTCACCGCGTGCCCCCGACCCGACCGAAAGCTCATCGCCATGACTGAGGTCCCCGAAGTGCCGGCGCCGCTGGCCCTGCCCTCCCCCGCACCTGCCGGCGAGCACGATGCGGCCGGACCTCGCGGGTCCACGCGCCGTCCCGGCCGGCTGCGCTCGGGGCTGTCCGTGCTGCGCCGCCGACTCCGAAAGGAATCCCTGTGAGGACTGTCGGGTGCCCGTCGGTCGAGTCCCGGCGGCCGGACCGCGCGGCGTGTACGGCTCAGCGCGGCGGCGACCCAGACCTCTGCCAGGTTTTCAGCGGCGTCGGTGTCCTCGCACTCGTGCGAGGCAGGTCCTGATGCGATCTCCAGCATGACGCGCAGCGCGTAGTCCGCTGTGGCCCAGATGTGCACGCCTGGATCGTCACAGCCCTAAACCTGATCAACCCCATGGGGATTGGCATGATGTGAGCATCACGGCCGTCCTCGCGACTTCCTCAAGGAGAGCACCGTGTCCGTGAAACCGCTTCGCCTGCTCGCGCCCGCGCTCGCGGCCGCCCTCGGGCTGGCGTTGTCGGCCTGCGCCAGCAGCGCCTCGAACCATCCCGCCACCGCACCGGCCGCCGCCGGTTCCGGCGTGGTCCATGTCGGGTCGCTGTCCAACGGCGCCGCGACCCCGGTCGAGCTGAGCGTCGCGCAGCAGGACCAGATCCGCGCCGAGCTTCCGGCATCGATCCGTGACGGCGGCCAGCTGCGGGTCGCCATCGGCGATCTGCCCGCCGGGACGCCGCCGCTGTTCTTCGTCGGAAGCGACCAGAAGACCCTGACCGGCTCCGAGCCGGACCTGGCCCGGCTGGTCGCCGGGGTGCTGGGACTCAAGCCCGCCTTCGACAACGCGAACTGGGACAACATGTTCGTGGCCATCGACAGCGGCAAGGACGCCGTCGGGTTCGCCAACATCACCGACACCGAGAAGCGCAAGGAGAAGTACGACTTCGCCAGCTACCGCGAGGACAACCTCGGCTTCGAGGTTCTCAAGAGCAACCCCTGGACCTTCGGCGGCGACTACCGCGCCCTGGCGGGCAAGACGATCGCGGTGGGCTCGGGGACCAACCAGGAGAAGATCCTGCTGGAGTGGCAGACCAAGTTGCGCGCCGAGGGCAAGGACTTCTCCGTCAAGTACTACCCGGACGCCAACTCCACGCTTCTCGCGCTGACCTCGGGGAAGATCGACATCTTCCTCGGCGCCAACCCCGGTGTGGCCTACCAGGTGACCCAGACCGCGAAGTCGCCCACGCCCACGCGCATCGCCGGCGAGTACTCCGGCGCCGGCGGCTCGCTGCAGGGTCTGATCGCCGCCACCACGAAGAAGGACAGCGGCCTGGCCAAGCCGATCGCCGATGCCATCAACTATCTGATCCAGAACGGCGACTACGCCAAGTGGCTGGCCGCGTGGAACCTCGGCGACGAGGCGGTGCAGACCTCGCAGGTGAACCCGCCCGGCCTGCCGATCACCAATTCCTAAAGCCTGTTCCAGCGGCGCGGCCGCAATTCTTCGGCGACCAGGACACCGGGTCGCCGAAGAATTACGCCTGCCATTTTTCAAGGACTTCTCCGGGTCGTTCATGTCGCCATAGATGGCGATTTCCCGTGGACTTCTATTGACCCACTACTAAGAATCCTGATACTCAAGAGGGGTGCACAGCGCCCGGCTCGTCACCCGCGCCCACATCGACTTCGGTCGTGTGTGGTCCGCCTCTTGTTGCCGTTGACGCCCCTGGATCCTCGCCCCGACCGCATCGCGTGAACTTTCCGTGCGCGGCGCACACCGCCATATCTTTGGAAAGGGCTTCCGTCATGCCCGTGGAATTCCTCGGGATCGCCGCGACCAGCGATTCCTCCGAGACCCGTTCGCGGTCCGGCCCGAGTTTCGACAAGGACTTCACCCTGCGCCTGGCGCGCGCCCACGAGGAGTGGGGCTGGGATCGGGTTCTGTTCGCCTACCACTCCGGCAGTCCCGACCCGGCCGCCGGCGCCGCCTACATAGCCGCCCACACCGACACCCTGCAGCTGCTGCTGGCGCACCGTCCGAACCTGTCGTACCCGACCTACGCGGCCAAGGTCTTCGCCACCATCGACCAGATCAGCGGCGGCCGCGTCGCGGTGCACTTCATCACCGGCGGCAACGACGCCGAGCAGGGCCGCGAGGGCGACTTCCTGACCAAGGACGAGCGCTACGCCCGCACCCGGGAGTACATCGGCATCGTGAAGCAGGCCTGGACCTCGCGCGAGCCGTTCAGCCACCAGGGCGCGCACTACGATTTCGCCGATTTCCTCAGCGACGTGTTCCCGGCCCAGCAGCCGCGGCCGGCCGTGTCGTTCGGCGGCTCCTCGCCGGCCGCCTACGCCGCCGGCGGAGCCGAAGCGGACATCTACTGCCTGTGGGGCGAGCCGCTGGAGCAGACCGCCGAGCAGATCGCGGCGGTGAAGGCTGCGGCAGCCGCGGCCGGACGGACCGACGTACCCCGGATCCAGGTCGCCTTCCGGCCGATCATCGCACCGACCGAGGAACTGGCCTGGGAGAAGGCACACCGTGTCGTCGAGCGCATCGAGCAGCGCAAAGCCGCCGGCGGGCCGGACCAGCTCAAGCGCCGCCGGCTGCGCGGCCAGGCGCCGCAGAACACCGGGTCGCAGCGGCTGATCGAGATCGCCGAGCGCGGCGAGCGCTTCGACCGCGCGCTGTGGACCCGCACCGCCGCCGCCACCGGAGGAGCGGGCAACTCCAACGCGCTGGTCGGCACCCCCGAGACGGTCGCCCAGGCGCTGCTGGACTACTACGACCTCGGCGTCGAGATCCTCTCGGCCCGCGGCTACGACCTGCTCGGCGACGCGATCGACGTCGGGCGGTACGTCATCCCGATCGTGCGCGAGGAGGTCGCCAAGCGCGACGCCGAGCGCGCGGCAGAGCACCAGGCCAAGCAAGAGGCCGAACGCAGGGCTGCGAACGCGCGCGAGGATCAGGGCACGACGGCGCGCCAGCTCGAGGTGGCCCGGTGAGCGCGGGGATCACCCGGGTCGGTGTCGTCGGATCCGGCACCATGGGCGCGGGTATCGCCGAGTTGTTCGCCCTGCACGGTCTGGACGTCCGGCTGGCGGTCTCCCGGCCGTCCTCGCTGACCGCGGCGCCGGCGCGCATCGCCGCCTCCCTGGACCGCCGCGTGGCCAAGGGCAGACTCGCCCCGCACGAGCGTGACGCGGCGCTGGCCGCCATCGCCGTCACCGCGGACCTCGGCGATCTGGCCGACCGCCAGTTGGTGGTGGAGGCGGTCGCCGAGGACGAGGGCCTCAAGCAGAACGTCTTCTCCACCCTGGACAAGGTGGCCGACCCCGACGCGATCCTGGCCTCGACCACCTCGGCGCTGTCCATCACCCGGCTGGCCGGGGTCGTGGAGCATCCCGAGCGGGTGCTGGGCGTGCACTTCTTCAACCCGGTGGCGGTGATGGAGCTGGTCGAGCTGGTCCCGACCCTGCTGACCGCCGACCGCGTGCGCGAGCGCGCCGAGGCCTTCGTGACCGGGCTGGGCAAGAAGCCGGTGACCGTCGCCGACCGCAGCGGGTTCGTCGTCAACGCCCTGCTGATCCCCTTTCTGCTGGCCGCGATCCGGATGGTCGAGTCCGGGTACTCCTCGGCCGAGGCCGTCGACCAGGCCATGGAATCGGGCTGCGCGCACCCCATGGGTCCGCTCAAGCTCGCCGACTTCATCGGCCTGGACGTGGTCGCCGCGATCGCCGAGGCCCTGCACGCGGAGTCCCGCCAGCCGCTGCACGCCCCGCCGCCGCTGCTGTCCCGGATGGTCGAGTCGGGCATCCTCGGCCGCAAATCCGGGCGCGGCTTCCACTCCTACCTCTGAGGACTGCTTCCCATGCACACGTATATGAACATCAAGAAACTCGCGAGCATCAGCGGGGACTTCTGGGACGTCACCGATCGGGCCGGGCTGTTCGGGCTCGTCGTCGCGGGCCTGGGCGAGGGCTGGCACCGCCGCGCCGACGACGGCCACGAGTTCGTGAACATGTCCTCCTACTCCTACCTCGGCCTGGACACCGATCTCCGGCTGGTCCGGGCCGCCGCCGACGAGGTGCTGTCCGAGGGGTCGCTGAACACCTCCACCTCCCGGATGCGGATCCGCTTCGCCGCCTTGGACGACGCCGAGCGGGCGCTGTCAGAGCACTTCGACGTGGAGGCGCTGACCACCGCCTCGTGCGCCGTCGCGGCCTGGGCCACCCTGCCGCTGCTGGCCTCCGGCCTGTTCACCGAGGACGTCGCGCCGGTGATGGTGTTCGACAAGAACGCGCACTTCTGCCTCAACGCGTTGAAGGCCGCCGCCGCGGACGAAGCGCAGATCGTCACCATCGCGCACAACGACGTGGAGGCGCTCGAGCAGCTGTGCAAGGAGCATCCCAAGGTCGCCTACGTCGCAGACGGGGTCTACAGCACCGGCGGCCAGGCGCCGGTCAAGGAACTGCTGCGCCTCCAGGAGAAGTACGGCCTGTTCCTGTACTTCGACGAGGCGCACGGCATCTCCACGCTCGGACGGCAGGGCCGGGGGCTGGTCCTGGAGGAGCTCGGCGGCCGGATCACCGACCGCACCATCATCATCGCCTCGCTCAACAAGGGCTTCGGCGCCTCCGGCGGTGCGATATTCCTGGGCCCGCAGGGCTCGGACGAACGCAAGAACCTGGCGCTGCGCAACGGCCCGCTCATGTGGTCCCAGCGGGTCAACACCGCCGGGCTCGGAGCGATCAAAGCCTCGGTGGCGCTGCACGCGACCGAGGAGTTCGCCGGGCTGCAAAAGCGGCTGCAGGACAACATCGACCTGTTCGACGGCCTGGTCCAGACCGAGCAGAGCCGCGACGGGCTGCCGATCCGCTTCGTCGAGATCGGCAAGGAGGACGCGACGGTGCAGCTCGCGCAGCGGCTGCTCGAGCGGGGCTTCTACGCCTCCCCCATCTTCTTCCCGATCATCGGCCGCGGCCGGGCCGGTCTGCGCCTCATGCTGCGCGCGAACATGACCCGCACCGAGATCGAGACCTTCGCCGGGCTGCTGAAGGAACTGCGCGACGAGCTCGGCTCGGCCGGGACCGGTGCGTGGGCTCAGGCCGGGAACGCGGTCGGGGCCGGAGCCGAGCGCCGGTGAGCACCATCCTGCGCTCCCGCCTCGACCCGCGCTCCGAGGACTACGCGCGCAACGTCCGGGACTTCGACGCCAAGCGCCGCGTGGTGGCCGAGGCCCGGGCCTCCGCCATCGCCGGGGGCGACGCCCGGTCCCGGCAGCGGCACGCCGAGCGCGGCAAACTCACCGCCCGCCAGCGGGTGGCCGGCCTGCTGGACCCCGGCACGCCCTTCCAGGAGATCGGGCAACTGGCCGGACACAGCGTCTACGAGCAGCCGGTGCCCTCCGCCGCCCTGGTGGCCGGCATCGGCGTGGTCGCGGGCCGGCCGGCGATGATCGTGGCCAACGACGCCACGGTCAAGGGCGGCACCTACTTCCCGCTCACCGTCCGCAAGCACCTGCGGGCCCAGGACATCGCGCGGGAGAACGGCCTGCCCTCGATCTACCTGGTCGACTCCGGCGGGGTGTTCCTGCCGATGCAGCAGGACCTGTTCCCCGACGAGCACCACCTCGGGCGGATCTTCCGCAACATCGCCGAGATGTCGGCGCTCGGCCTGCCGCAGATCGCCGCGGTGATGGGGTCCTGCACAGCCGGCGGCGCCTACATCCCGGCCATGTGCGACGAGACGGTCATCGTGCGCGGCACCGGGACGGTGTTCCTGGGCGGCCCGCAGCTGGTGCGCGCCGCCACCGGCGAGGTCGTCGACGCCGAGACCCTGGGCGGCGCGGACCTGCACAGCCGCGTCACCGGCGTGGCCGACCACATCGCCGAGAACGACGAGCACGCCCTGGCGCTCGTGCGCGACATCGCCGCCCGGACCGCCGGCGCGCCGGTGCCCGCCCCGCCGGCCGTGCCCCGCCCGCCGCTGCACGACCCGGCCGAGTTGGCCGGCGTGGTCAGCGCCGGACTGCGCGAGCACATCCCGGCCCGGGAGATCCTGGCCCGGCTGCTCGACGGCAGCGAGTTCACCGAGTACCGGTCCCGGTTCGGTCCGACGATGGTGTGCGGGACCGGCCACATCGGCGGCTACCCGGTCGGCGTCCTGATCAACGACGGGGTGTTGTTCTCCGAGAGCGCGCAGAAGGCCACCAACTTCATCGAACTGTGCGCCCAGCGCGACATCCCGCTGGTGTTCCTGCACAACATCAACGGCTTCATGGTCGGTGCCGAGTACGAGGCCGGCGGCATCACCAAACACGGCGCCAAGCTGGTCAACGCCGTGTCCTGCGCCGCCGTGCCGAAGTTCAGCGTCGTGGTCGGCGCCAGCTACGGCGCCGGGAACTTCGCGATGTGCGGGCGCTCGATGGGCCCGTGGCAGATGGCGATGTGGCCGAGCGCGAAGTCCACCGTGGTCGGCGCCGAGCAGACCGCCACAGTCATGGCCCTGATCCGCTCGGACCAGCTGGCCAAGGAAGGCAGGACCCTGAGTCCGGAGGAAGAGGAGGCGATCCGCAAGCCCATCATCGACGCCTACGAGGAGCAGGCGCAGCCGCTGTACTACGCGGCCCGGCTGTGGGTCGACGCCATCATCGACCCCGGGCAGACCCGGGAGTGGCTGACGCTGTGCCTGGCCACCGCGGCCGGCGCGCCGCGGCGGCAGACCAGCTTCGGCGTTTTCCGGATGTGACGAGGGAGACGGGGATGTTGAAACGAGTCCTGATAGCCAACCGCGGCGAGATCGCCCGGCGGATCGCCCGGACCTGCCGCCGGCTGGGCATCGAGTACGTGGCCGTGTACTCCGAGGCGGACCGCTTCGCCGCGCATCTGGACGGCGCGGTCGAGCACGTGGAGATCGGCGGAGCCGCCGCGGCGGACAGCTATCTGAACATCGAGGCGGTCGTCGAGGCCGCGCTGCGTACCGACTGCGACGCCGTCCACCCCGGCTACGGCTTCCTGTCGGAGAACCCGCGCCTGGCGGCGGCCGTCGCCCAAGCCGGCCTGGTCTTCGTCGGTCCCGGCGCCGAGACCATCGCCGCGATGGGAGACAAGGCGCGTGCCAGAACACTGATGGCGCAGGCCGGCGTCCCGGTGCTCCCGGGCTCCTCTCAGGCCACTGATTCCCTGGCAGTGCTCGCTCAGGACGCCGAGCGCATCGGCTACCCGGTCATCCTCAAGCCCGTCGCCGGCGGCGGAGGCAAGGGGATGGCGGTCGTCGCTGCCGCCGACGCCCTGCCGGGCGCGGTCGAGCAGGCGGTGCGGATCGGCCGCAGCGCTTTCGGCGACGGACGGCTGCTCGTCGAGCGCTATGTGGCCCGGCCGCGGCACATCGAGGTACAGGTGTTCGGCGACGGCCACGGGAAGGTCGTCCACCTGCACGAGCGCGAGTGCTCGCTGCAGCGGCGCCATCAGAAGATCATCGAGGAGGCGCCCGCCGTCGGGCTCGCCGCCGGGGTGCGCGAGGCGCTTCTGGCGGCCGCGGTCCGCGGCGCCGAGGCGATCGGCTACGTCAACGCCGGGACGTTCGAGTTCATCCTCGACGGCGAGGACTTCTTCTTCCTGGAGGTCAACACCCGCTTGCAGGTCGAGCATCCGGTGACCGAGGAGGTCACCGGCGTCGATCTCGTGGAGTGGCAGCTGCGGGTCGCCGGCGGCGAGCCGCTGCCGGTGGACCAGGAGCAGATCACGGTCACCGGGCACGCCATCGAGTGCCGCGTGTACGCCGAGGACCCCGAGGCCGGGTTCCGGCCCGCGCCGGGATCGGCCGCCGCCGTCCGGTGGCCCGGCGGCGTGCGGGTGGAAGCAGCCTTCGACGACACCCCGGCCGGCGGGTTAAGCGGAGCGCGCGGGGCCGCCGCCGTCCCGGCCTTCTACGACCCCCTGATCGCCAAGCTGGTCGCCCACGGGACCACCCGCGCCGCAGCACTGCGGCAGCTCACCGGCGCGATCGCGCAGACCACAGTGGCCGGGCTGACGACCAACCTGGGCTTTTTGGCCGGGCTGCTGGCCGAGCCCGAAGTCCTCGCCGGCCGGCTCGACACCCACCTGGTGGACGACCTCGTGGCCGGATCCGCGCACCGCGGCTGCACCCGGCTGGCGGTGGCGTGCGCGGCCGCGATGGACGTCCCGGTGCCCGACTCGCCGTGGACCGGCTCGATCGGCGCCTTCGGCCGCGCGGATCTGGATCCGGACGCGCCGCTGGGCCGGATCGTCGTGCACAGCGACGATCGCGAATGGCACGCGCGGTTGACCGGCGCGTCCGCTGACGTGGCACGGGTGACCGTGGACGGCCAGACGTTGCGGGTCCGGACCCGCGCGCGCGGACACCTGTTCCACGGCACCGTGGACGACATCCCCTGGACCGGGCTACGGACCGCCGACGGCTACGACATCACCGTCGGCGGCTATCGCAAAACCCTGACCGTCCCGTCCTTCGCCGAGGGCGGTGCACGCGGTTCCGACGGCGCCGTGCGCATCGACATGCCCGGCACGGTCGTCGCCGTCGCCCGCGCGGCCGGCGATCCGGTCCACGCCGGGGACGTCCTGGTGGTCGTGGAGTCGATGAAGTTGGAGAACCGCGTCCTGGCCCCGTTCGCCGGCGTGCCGGACATCCGGTGCGCCGTCGGCGACGTGGTGGCGGCCGGCCAGATCCTGGCGATCATGAAAACCCCTCCTGCGGAAGGTGCGAAGTGAAGAACCTGTTATTCGTCGGCGGTGCGCGTCCGGTGCCGATCAGCACGGTCATGGCCGAGCAGGCCCTGGCCCAGGCACGGTCCAGGGGGATCCGCACGCACGTCGTGAACCGGCCCGACGCCCTGGCCGGGACCCCGACCGTCAGCGCCGCCGCGGACGCGGTCTCGGCCGTCGACTTCGTGCCCTCGGAGCAGACCGTGGCCTGGGCGCGGTCCCGGGCTCGCGACGGCGAACGGTTCGACGCGGTGTTCGCGCTGCAGGAGATGGCGCAGGTCGCCGTCGCCGAGGTGGCCCGGGCGCTGGGGGCGCCGGGCAACGAGCCCGAGGCCGTGCGCCGGATCCGTACCAAGGACCTGTGCCGTGCGGCGCTGGCCGAGGCGGGCTTCGCGCAGCCGGCGGTGCGGCTGTGTGCTGATGTCCGGGCGGCAGCCGATTTCCTGGAGGAGCTTTCGAAGTCCTCGAAGCCGGGGCCGTGGGTCGTCAAACCCCGCGACGCGATGGGAAGCATCGGGGTCAGCCTCGTGCGCGGGATCGCCGACCTGCCCGGCGCGGTCGCGGCGCTGCCGGACGAAAGCCCTTTCCTGATCGAGGAGTTCGTCGAGGGTCCCGAGTTCAGCGTCGAAGGGGTCTTCCTCGGCGGCGAGCCGCGGATCCTGGCCGTCACCGCGAAGGAGAAGGCGCCGCCGCCGTTCTTCGTCGAGGTCGGCCACGTGCTGCCGGCCGAGATCTCCGAGACCGAGCACGACCGGATCCGGGACCGGGTGGCCGCGGCCCTGTCCACGCTGGGCCTGCGCACCGGCGCCTTCCACGTCGAGCTGTGGCTCACCGCCGACGGCCCGGTGCTCGGCGAGGTGCACGGCCGCTTCGGCGGCGACTGGATCCACACCATGCTGCAGCACGCGATCCCGGACCTGGAGGTCTTCGGGCTCGTCTTCGAGGACATGCTGGGCCTGCCCGGCACGCACACTTCCCTGGAGCCGACGCGCGGCGCCGCCGTCCGCTACCTGGTTCCGCCGCCGGGCCAGGTGACCGCGATCGAGGGGTGGGAGGAGGTGCTGGCGCATCCCGCGGTCCTGCACGCGCAACTACTGGTCGCCCCCGGCGACATCATCAAACCCCTGCGACAGTCCTCCGACCGGGCCGGCTTCGTGGTCGTCGGCGCGGATGACCCCGCACTGGCGCGCAAACTGGCGACCGAACTCGTGGACTCGGTGCGCTTCACGGTCCAGGACGCGCCGGCCGACCGTCTGCCGGGGCTGTGGTCGCTCACATGAGACTCCCCGTCCCGGAGTCCGGGCCTCGGCGGGTGCTCGCGATCGCGACCGCGGTGAACATGACCGGCTACGGCGTCTACCTGACCGCGAGCGTGCTGTATTTCACCCGCGCCATGGGCCTGGCCGCCTCCCGGGTCGGCATCGGGCTGACGGTGGCCGGCGCCGTGGCGCTGGCCGCCGGGGTCCCGGTGGGGCACCTCGCCGACCGGCGCGGCGCGCGCGGATCCTACGCGCTCACCCTGACGGCCGCGGCGCTGGCGATGGCAGGGCTGTGCCTGACCCGCGGCTTCTGGCCGTTCCTGGTCTTCGCCTCGGTCGCGGCCGTCGCCCAGAGCACGGGACCGGCCGCCCGCGGCCCGTTGGTGAAGCACTACGGCGGCGACCGCCCGGCCGAGTACCGCGCGTATCTGCGCGCGGTGACGAACATCGGCATCGCCCTGGGCGCGGTCCTGGCCGGCTTCGGCATCCAGATCGGCACCCGTCGCGCGTATCTGCTGCTGCTCGCGGTGAGCGCGGCGTGCAGCGCGGTCGCGGCGGGTGTCGTGTTGCTGCTCCCGCCCCTGCCGCCGGAGCCGGCCGGCCGCGGCCGCACGTGGATCGCGCTGCGCGACCGGCCGTACCTGGCCCTGACGCTCCTGGACGGCGTGATGGCGATCCAGTTCCGGGTGCTGACCGCCGCCATCCCGCTGTGGCTGCTCAGCCGCACCCACGCCCCGCGCTGGTCGGTCTCGGCGGTGATGCTGGTGAACACCGCCATCGTGGTCGTGTTCCAAGTCCGGGCCAGCAGGAGCATCGACACCCCGAAGGCCGGCGGCCTGGCCTTCCGGCGCTCCGGATTCGCCTTCCTGGCCTCCTGCGCCATCTTCTCGACCCTGTCAGGCCTGCCGGCCTGGCTGACGGTCACGCTCGTCCTGGCCGGCGTCGTCGTCCACACCATCGGCGAGATCTGGCAATCCGCCGGCGGCTTCGAGCTCTCCTTCGCCCTCGCGCCAAGCCACGCCGTAGGCCAGTACCAAGGCCTGTTCGGCATGGGCATGGGCCTCGGCGTGACCATCGGCCCAGGCCTGCTGATCGCCCTGTGCATCGACTGGGGCACACCCGGCTGGTGGATCGTCGGCGCGATGTTCGCCGTCACCGGCCTGGCGGTGCCGCCGGTCGTGAGGTGGTCCGAGCGGCGGCTGTCCGCACCGGTCCGGCAGCCGGGGCGATACGCGGGTGCGCAGAGCTCCACCAGCTCCGGGCCGGTGCCGTAAGCGACCGACGTGTCCCTCGACGGCCACAGTTGGACGGTGTAGTGGCGCTGCGGGGTTCGGGTGTATCTGTTGCCTGGACGTCGGTGCGTGAGACACAGATCGTTGTCATGGAGCGTGCGGTCGTCGCCGTAGTGCAACACCCAGCACATCGGCAGTGGAAACGTAGCCGAAGTGCCGCGAATCCAGACTCCTCGGATTGTCCCCGCGCACCAGCAGGCAGCCGGACGGGACCATCGTGTCGGGGTCGAGCGCTGCGACGGCGTGACGAAAGTCCTCGGGAACCCGGTTTCCGGCGGTGGCGACTACTCGCTTGACCATCCAGTCGACGTCCGGTCGCGGTGTCGCGTTCGCGGCTGCGGTTTCCGTCATCGTCGTGGCTCTTTGCCTCGTCCGTTCGAGCCACGGATGGCGGAAGACGACCACGTCGCCGACGCGCGGGCGGCCACGCCGTACCAGCAGCTTCTCGCCGTCGGCGTAGGTCGGGCTCATGCTGCCGCCGGCCACCGTGATCAGCACCAGCGCGCGACGTGCCCCGAGCGCCGCGACCGCACCGGCCACGCCGATCGCCGAGACCGCCGCCGCCGCCGTCAGGAACACCGATCTGCTCTCGAGGAGCCCCATAGCCGGCTTCATGCCTCGGCTCCTACGTGCGAGTCTTGATATCCCTCGGCCTGAAGCCGGAAGAGGCGCGCGTATCGCCCGTCCGCCGCCATCAGCTCTTCATGGGTGCCGCGTTCGGTGATCTCGCCGTCGGCGAGGACCACGAGGACGTCGGCGTCGCGCAGGGTATTGAGGCGGTGCGAGATGAGCAGACTCGTGCGCTGGGCCCGCCGTCGCGCCAGTGCCCGGTGGATCTCGTGCTCCGCCGCCGCGTCCAGACCTGAGCTGGGCTCGTCGAGGATGAGCAGGTCGGCGTGCTCCCGCATCAGCGAACGGGCCAGGGCCACGCGCTGCCACTGGCCGCCGGACAGGGCCAGGCCGCGCTGGCGATCCGCGTCGAGGAAGATCCGGCTCAGCAGGGTCTGGTACCCCTGGCGCAGACCGGACAGGGTCTGGTCGATGCCGGCGGCGCTCGCGGCGCGGCGGACGGCCGGGAGGTCGTCCAGACGGCCGACGTCGCCGATGCCGACGTTCTCGGCGGCGGTGACGTCGTAGCGGCTGTAGTCCTGGAACGTCGCGCCGATCCGCCGGCGCAGGTCGTCGATCTCCAGGTCCCGGACATCGACGCCGTCCCAGAGGATCTGTCCTCGTTCGGGTTCGTAGAAGCGGCACAGCAGCTTGACCAGCGTGCTCTTCCCCGCGCCGTTGAGCCCGACCAGTCCGACCGCCGAGCCGCGGGGGATCACGAGATCGACCCCGCGCAGGATCCAAGGGCCGCCGGGGTCGTACCGGAACCAGATGTCGCGCAGCTCGATACCGGTCCGCAGCGGACTGGCCGGCGTACGGCCGCCGGCGACGTCGGCGGGGGCTTCGATGATGTCCAGGTAGTGCCGGAACAGCCGCAGGTTCTGCCCGGAGCGGGCGAACTGGGCCACCGTGCCGGCCACCGCGGTCTGGACGCCGGCCACCGCCGCGGTGAACAGTGCGGCGTCGCCCACGCTCAGCCGACCGCCCGCGACACCGCGCACCACCACCACCGCGCCGATGACGGCGACGCCGGCCGTGAGCAGCGCGAGCCAGCCCTGGACCGCCGCGCCGCGCCGCTCGACCGCGAGATCAGCCCCGGACGTGCTCTCGAGGGCGTTGAGCATCCGGCCGTGGAACAGCGGGCCCAGACCGAAGAGCCGGACCTCCTTGGCCGTTGCGGGGTCGGTCAGAAGTTGCTGGTAGAAGTACCGTTTCCGCAAGGTCTCCATGTTCTGCTCTGTGACGAGCACATGCCGCCGACCCATCGACCGCTGCCCGAGGTAGGCCGGCACTGCCGCGAGGCCGAGCAGCGGGACCATCGGAGGCCAGACGACCAGAACCACCCCGAGGAAACCGGCGATGGCGACGCCGCTGCGCACGCTCCCGGTCAGCAGGTCCGTCATCCCCTGCGGTGCGGACTGCGCGCCTTGCTCGGCGAGCCGCAACCGATCCTGGAAGACGGGATCTTCGAAGTAGCGCAGCCCGGGAAAGCCGTTGACATGCCGGTACAGCACGTCCTGCACCCGCAGGGATACCTTGCGCTGGACATACCGCACGATCAGGCCGGACATCAGCTCCAGGGCGATCAGCCCGAACGCGGCCAGAGCCGATGCCACGGCCAGCACGGTCGCCCGGCCGGCGTCAGCGTGCCGGCCGAGCGCGAGCTCGTCCACCAACAGCTTCCCGGTCCAGGCGGCCACACCCGGCAGCAGCCCGAGGACGACAGTCACCCCGAGCAGCATGGCGGTGCCGAACGGAGCCGCGCGCCAGCCCAAGCCGAGGGCGGTCATGGCCGGCCGCCGGGCCGGCGCGCGGCGCGCTTCGTCGGTCACCGGGCCGCCCGGACGGGTACGCCGGGGAACACCTCGTCCAGCTTGCGGCCGGCTGCCGCGACCTCGCCGTCGCTGATCCGCAGCACCGTCGGGTAGCTTCCGATGCCGCCGACGGCCGGGCCGACCGGACCCTCCTCGGCCAGCATCGCGACCCGGCCCAGGTCGCTGAGCTCGGCGACCAGCGCGGCCGTGGCGTCGGTCCGGGGATCGCCGGTGATGAAGAAGAAGGTCCGGTCGTAGCCGGCCGGGGACCCGTCCTGCAGCGTGGAGATGAACTGTCCGCAGGGCTCGCAGCCCGTCATCACGAACGCGACGAGCCGGTCGGCGCCGTCCGTCGTCCCGGCGACCTCGGCCGAGGTGAGCACCGAGCCGTCGAGCGCCGTGGCCTCGAACTCTCCGACCCGCCGTCCCACGGCAGGCAGCTGATCCGCCAGGGATCCGGCGCCGTGCTGCTGCTCCACCCCTCGCAGCCTCCTGATGACAGCGAACAGCAAGACGATGTTGATCAAAGTGAGGATGGTGAGGAGTGCGACAACCGCGGCGAGCGTACCGAGCATGGGGTCTTCCTTAGGACGCGGACGGAAGGCTTCCGACGGGAGTTCGGCTCAACGGCCGGTCGTCGGAGAAGAGAACACGTAACGCAGGTCGTCCCAACGGACGATCATGGCGGCGGCCAGGGCACCGCCGGCCGCGGCCACGGCGGACCCGGCCGGAGCGGCCGCCGCCGGGCCGGCGGCCGAGGCGAGCAGTCCGGCCGCGGCGGCGACCGACAGGACGCAGTTCCGGGCCACCTCCCAGGTGCCCATAGGACCGCCGTCCGTGCCGAAGCACTGACAGCGCACCCTCTCACCCCGGCGCAGCGACCAGCCGACCGAGGCGGTGAACACGGCCAGCGTCAGGAGCGTCAGAGCGAAACCGAACGGGACGGTCGCCGGAACAGCCAGCAGCACGATGCTCACGGCCTCGACGGCGACGACCCCGATCGGCGCCGCGGCGCGTGCCGGGCCGGGCAGCCAGCGGATTTCGCGCAAGGACGCCGCGAAGTCGGCGAAGGACCGGCGGCTCCGGAGCTTGCCGCCGAGGGCCAGGGCGAAGACGACCCCGAGCAGCGTGCGCATGGAGATGGCCAGGAATGTCATGAGCTCGGCACCGCCTTGGGCGTCGGGACGGCGGGCCGCTGTCGCGACACCGCCGCCGTTCGGGCGTCGATTAGCAGCGGTTCTGGGTGTAGTGCGGGGTGCAGGAGCAGGCGCCGGTGCAGGAGTAGGTGCTCGAGCAGGTGTACCAGGCGCCGCTCGAGGAGCAGTAGCTGTTCGTGCAGGGCTTGCCCTGCTCCGGGATGCACGCGCCGGCCGTCTCCTCACGCAGCAGAGCGGAGAGTGCCTTGTCACTCAGGCGGCTGATGATCGACTTCATTCTGGTCCCCAGACTGTCGAATAACGGTGAAATTCTCGGGCGATCGCCCGCTTTTGGATGTTGACTCAAGGGGCTGGCATTCTGGTCACGTTTCGGTGGCACACCAGGGAGCGGCACTTGTCCATGCGTTTCGGGGTCCTCGGTCCGCTCCTGGCGCACGACGGCTCGGCCGACAGACGGATCGTCGCGCCGAAGCAACAAGTCATCCTGGCCACGATGCTCCTGAACGCGAACCGGGTGGTCTCGGTCGAGCGCATCGCCGAGAACCTGTGGGCCGACGCCGCACCGGGCGGTGCGCACAAGACGCTGCACACCTATGTCATGAGGCTGCGACGATCGCTCGGCACCGCCGCCGACCGGGTGCGCACCGAGGCCCGGGGCTACCGCTTCGTCGTGCAGGACGGGGAACTGGATCTGCACCGCTTCACCGCTCTGGTCGAAGCGGCCAAGGCCAGGAGCGCGGAGCAGGCTTGGGAAAGCGCCGCAGACCTCTTACACACCGCGCTGGGAGTCTGGCGCGGGCAGCCGTTGCAGGGTGTCCAGTCCGTCGCCCTGAGCGGCGAGGTCGACCGGCTCGCCGAACTCCGGCTGGACGCGCTGTTGGCCCGGATCGACGCGGACCTGCATTTGGACCGCCACGAACTGCTCGTGCCGGAACTGCGCGACCTCGTCGTCCGGCAACCTCTTCTGGAACGCGCGCACTCCTTCCTCATGCTCGCGCTCTACCGCGCGAGCCGGCGCGCCGACGCGCTGGCCGCCTTCCGGTCGGCGCGGCGCGTGCTCGCCGAGGAGCTGGGGATCGAGCCCGGCCGGGACCTGCAGCGGCTGCACGGCCGGATCCTCAACGCCGACCCGGCGTTGAACGATCCGGCGTGGAACGACCCGGCTGGCTCCTCCCCGGAGCCGCGATTTCCGTCGCAGCCGGCACCGGATCCCACGTCGGATGCGGAACCGGCCGCCCCCGCGCCTCATCCCGCCGCGCCCGCACAGTTGCCGCGCGGCATCCGTGACTTCACCGGACGCGACCACGAACTGGAGCGCATCAAGACGCTGCTTTCCCACGACCCGCCCGGCAGCGTGCCGGCTCCGGGAGTCTGCGTCATCGCCGGAGCCGGGGGCACCGGCAAATCGGCGCTCGCCGTCCAGGTCGCGCACGCCGTCCGGGACCGGTTCCCCGACGGCCAGCTCTATCTCGACCTGCGCGGCGCCGACCGGCACCCGGTCGATCCCGGCCACGCGCTCGCCGAGTTCATCCGCGCCCTCGGAGACGGTGGTTCCGCGCTGCCCGAGGGGGTGGCGGACCGCTCCGCGGTCTTCCGCACGATGCTGGCCGATCGGCGGGTGCTGATTTTGCTGGACGATGCCGGTGACGTCCAACAGGTGCGGCCTCTGCTGCCGGCCGATCCCCGGTGCTGCGTCATCATCACGAGCCGCAGCCGCCTGCCCGGCCTGGAGGACTGTGCGCGGCTGGAGCTCGGCTCGCTGTCACCACAGGACGGCGCCAGCCTGTTCGGCAAAGTCGTGGGCGACGAGCGGCCGCAGTCCGAGCCGGCCGCGGTGGCGCGCATCGTCGAGCTCTGCGGCGGGCTGCCGCTGGCGATCCGCATCGCCGGCTCGCGACTCGCGGTGCGGCGGACCTGGCGGCTGGAGTCGCTGGCGGCCCGGCTGGGGGACACCGCACGGCGCCTCGACGAGCTCCGGACGGACGACCTGCAAGTGCGGGCGACCCTCGACATGAGCTACCAGCACCTGACCGGCGACCAGGCGCGAGCCTTCCGGCTGCTCGCCGTCCCCGATGTCGACTCACTGTCCGTCTGGCACGCAGCGGTGCACCTCGATGTGCCGGCACGGACAGCTGAGACTCTTCTGGAGAGCCTGGTGGACGCCTTCCTGCTGGAGCCGGCCGGCGCCGAGCGCTATCGCTACCACGATCTGACGCGCGTGTTCGCCCGCGAGGCGGCGTCCGTGACCGAGTCCGCTGAGGCGTTGGCCGGCGCCGCGGGCCGGACTCTGGCGGCGTACGCAGAGCTGCTGGCCCATGCCGCCGCCGCTGCCCGGCCGGGCTACCTCGACGAATCCCCGCCCGCGCTCCGGTTCGGCACCGCCCACGAAGCGTTGGACTGGCTGGATCAGGAGTTCCGCGCCGTCGGCGGACTGATCGTCCAGGCCGGCTCCGGCCCGGCCGACGCGGTCGGCGTCGCCGCGGACATGTTGTACCGCGTCCAGTGGTACCTGCGGTCCCGGGGGCACTGGCGGCTGTGGCATGACGCGGCGGCCGCGGTGATCGACGGCGCGGTCCGCACCGGCGACACGGCCGCCGAGCTCGTCGGCCGCCAGAGCAGCGGCCTGCTGGCCCTGCTCACCGGAAGATTCGAGGAATCCGACGAGAACCTGTCGGCGGCCGTCGGGCTCGCCGAGCGGCTCGACGATTCCCTGGAAAAGGCCCGCGTCCTGAACCGGCGCGGCCTGCTGGACTTCCAGCGTGGTTTCTACCGCGAGGCCGTGGCAGACCACGAGGCGGCGGCGGACCTGTTCAAGCGGCTCGGCAACCGGCTGGGCGAATGCGCCAGCTTGGTGAACATCGGCAAGTGCTTGCGCGTGTCCGGCGAACCGGCACGGGCTCTGGCTCACCTCGAACGGGCTCTGGCGCTCAGTGAGGAACTGGGCGAATCGGAGAACGCGACAATGGCCCGGCACCACCTGGCCGCTTGCCACTCCGAACTCGGCAACCATGAAACGGCCATATCTGCGCAGTATGACTGCCTGGTCTTCACGCGCGAACACGGACTCCGCGAAGGCGAGGCCTTCGCTCTCGCCGAACTGGGTCGTGCGCTCCTGAGAGCGGACCGCGCGCTCGAAGCCCTGGAGAGTTTCGAGGAGGCCATGGACCTCTTCAGCGCCCTCGGCGACCCCAATGCGGTCGCGGTGTTCCTCGCGGACTCCGGCTTCGCGCACCAACGCCTCGGCGACCTGGCCGCCGCGACGAGCGCATGGCGGGCGGCACTGCCTGCGCTCCGGCCGGACACGCGGGAGGCAGGCGCTGTTCGAGAGGTGTTGGGCGCCTATACCCATGAAGAGATTCACACCAGTGAATCAGGGTGAGGATCCGGGAGACGCAGACATGGTCGGCCAAATCGCGACACGGTGATCCTGCGATCGCGCTTGTCGAGCGCTACCACTGTCCTGTCGAACGCTACCGCTGTCCTGTCGGCAGCCATCGCGAGCCGCGTCCCGGCCGAAGGTGGACACCGGCCGGGACAGACACCCTGTAATCCTCAGCGGTCCTTGACCGCATGCACCAGGGTGATGCCGAGCCACGGCCCGCCGTACCAGTACCCAGGGCCAAGCGGACGCAGCGTGCCGCGGCCGAGGTGCCTGGCGTACTTCCTGGCCATGGGCCAGGGATCGGCGACGAGGAGCTGCCCGCCGGGGCGCAGGACTCGCATGGCCTCGTCCACCGCGCGGTAGCGTGCCTCGGAGGAGGGGATGTTGTGGATCGCCAGCGCGCTCGTCACGACGTCGAAAGAGGCGTCGGGGAACGGGAGCGCGGTCATGTCGGCTGTGTGGACCTCCACGCGGTCGGCGACGCCGGCCGCGGCGGCGTTGGCAAGCGTGACTTCCGGGCTGTTGCCGCTCTGGTCCCTGGTCCACAGGTCCGCGCCCACGGCGTGTCCCGTCGGCAGCCGCTTGGCCGCCGCGATCAGCACCGCGCCTCGTCCACAGCCCAGGTCCAGGAGATGCTCGTCTCCTCGCAGGCCGGCGCGGTCCAGTTCCCGCTCCCAGATGTGCAGCTTGCCGCGCAGGGTGGTGTGCAGGTACACGGCCGCGTTGGCCAACAGCACCGTCCCGACGGCTGCCGTCGCGACGCTGCCCGGCCATCGTTGAAGGGCAGCCACGTAGCAGGCTGCACCGGCGGCGCCGAGGACGGCTGGGACCGCCGGCGCGTCGACGCCGTACCGCGGCCCTCGAAGGGTCGGCAGAGGTGATCCGTTCGGCTTCTTGACCATGAGCAGTCCTTCCGTAGACCGAGCTAGACGAGGGCAGAGGTCGGCACGTCGGCAGGCTGCTCCGCCGCGAGCGGTTCGATGGCCAGGTGCGGCAGACGGCGGTCCAGCCAGCGGGGCAGCCACCAGTTGGCCCGGCCGCACAGGTACATCACGGCCGGCACGAGCACCGTGCGCAGGACGAAGGCGTCCAGGGCCACGGCGGCGGCCAGCCCGACGCCGAACTCGGCGACGCCGCGCTGCCCCATGAACACGAACGCCGTGAACACCGCGATCATGATCATCGCCGCGGCGGTGATCACCCGCGCGGTGTCGGTCACGCCGGCGAGCACCGACCGGGCGTTGTCTGCGGTCCGCGACCATTCCTCGGCCATCCTGCTGACCAGGAACACCTGGTAGTCCATGGACAGGCCGAACAGGACCGCCAGCACCAGCTCGGGCAGGTAGCCCTCGATCGGGCTCCGCGCGCCGAGGCCGAACGCGCCGGTCCCCCAGCCCCACTGGAAGAACGCGGTGAGTACGCCGAACGCGGCCGCCGCCGCCAGCAGGTTGAGCACCGCTGTGATCGCGGGGATGAGCAGGCTGCGAAAGGCGAGCACGAGTAGCAGGAAGCTGAAACCCATGATCGTGGCGAGGAGCCAGGGCAGCTTGGCGCTTGTCACCGCCGCGAAGTCGATGAAGGTCGCAGTCAGGCCGCCTACGTGGACCCGTAGCGTGGTGCCCTGTGTGTAGCGCGGTATGACCGTGTCGCGCAGATGGTCGATCAGCTTGGAAGTGGCCTTGTCTTCGGGCGCTGTGGTGGGCAGGACCTGGGTCACCTCGATCGTGGGCCCGGCACCCGATGCGGTCTGCGCCGGTGAGGTCTGCGCGGGTGAGGTCTGCACCGCGGCCACCCCGGGCACGGCGGCGAGCGCGTGGTCGAGCCGGTCGAGCGCGGCGCGGTCGGCCGCGGACTGAGTCTGAGCGACCAGGAGCAGCGGGCCGTTGAAACCCGGCCCGAACCCCTCGGCGAGCATTTCGTACGCCTTGTGCGTGTGGGTCGACGTGGGGTCGTTGGAGGCGTCGGAGAAGCCCAGCCTCAGGTGCAGCACGGGAGCGGACACCGCGAGCATGACCGCGACCCCCAGGGAGGCGAGCACCGCGGGGAATCGCGGCACGACACGCGACCAGCGCGCCCACATGCCGCCGCCGTCGGCCTCGTGACCCAGCTCGTCGGCCCGCAGCCTGCGGCGTTGTCCGCGGCTCAGTACGCGCAGACGGAGCACCCCGAACAGCGCGGGCAGCAACGTGACGGCAGCGACCACCGTGCACACGACGGTGATCGCCGCCGGAACGGCCAGCCCGTCGATGAACTGCTGCCCGACGGTGAGCAGGCCGAGCAGGGCGATGCACACTGTGCCGCCGGCGAACAGGACCGCGCGGCCGGAGGTGTTGAGCGCTTGCACGGCCGACTGCTCCGGGTCCATCCCGGACCGCAGGCCGCGGCGATGCCTGGTCACGATGAAGAGGGCATAGTCGACCCCGACGCCGAGGCCGATCAAGGCGCCGAGGATCGGCGCGATACCGTTCACGGACATCAGGTGGCTGAGCGGGGCCATGAGCATCAGGCCGCTGCCGACCCCGGCCGCCGCGGTCACGATCGGCAGCGCCATCGCGAGCAGCGATCCGAACACGACGAGCAGGATGACGGCGGCCGCGCCGATGCCGATCAGCGACGCGTTCGACGCCGTCGTCTCCTCGGCGCCGGCGATCGCCTTGCCGCCGAGTTCGACCGCGAGACCCGGCCCGCGGGCGGCAGTCACCGTCGCTATCACCCGGTCGACGTCGGCATGGTCCAGGTCGTCCGCCTGCTCGGTGAAGGTCACCGTGGCATACGCGGCGCGCCCGTCCGGGCTGACCTGGACCTCGCCGCCCGGCAGGTAGGGACTGGCGACCGACGCCACTGCCGGCAGGTGTGAAACCTGCGAGAGCATGCCCGATATCCGCTGCTCGACGGCCGGATCGGTGACGCGGCCGGCGCCGACCCGCCAGACGATCTGGTCGGCGTCACCGGCCTGGGCCGGCGCCGACCGCACCAGGAGTTGCTGGGCGCTCCCGGAATCCGTCCCCGGCAGGGTGAGCGAGTTGTCGTAGGTCGTCCGCATCGCCTGCGACACCAACGCCAGGCCGATCAGAAGAGCTACCCAGGCGGTGATCACGATGAAACGGTGCTGATAACACCAGCGGGCAAGAGCCGACATGATTCTCCGTTCCTTTCAGTCCGGCTCCTCATCGTCCGGGCTTCGACGCCCCGGGTCGTCGGCCCACCGCAGCGATCGCCGGGATCGTGACCGCGCCATCCGGAGCGGTCTTCGGCTCCGCCTACTGCGCCGGCAGTAGTTTGGTTGCGCACGGCGACGGCTGCTGCCTACAGTCCAGCCATGGGGGCGAGCGCCTGGAACAGGCTGATGGCCCGGCAGGAGCTGCTGCTTTTGTCGGCGGTCGCAGCGGTGGCGCTGTTCGTGGTGGTGACGCTCCCCGCCGACATCAGGGTTCTGAGATCCCACTCGCCGCAAGACTGGCTGGTGTCCGCGGCGGTCTACGCGGCCCTGGTGGCGCATCGGCGGCTCCCGCTCGGCACCGTCGCGGTCACCGTCGCCGGCTCGGTGGTGCTGATGGCCGACGGGATGGCCTACCCGCTGACCTTGCCGGCGGTTTTCTATGTGCTGTACTCGGTCGCGCTGGAAACGGGTCCGGGGCGCACGCTCGCGGTCGGCGTCACCGTCAAGGCGACGCTGCTCAGCGCCTCGCTCATCACCCATCCGGGCCTCGCGGGCTTCGTCATCCTGCTGTGGGCGGCGCTGGCCGTGACCAGCGGCGGCGCGTCCCGCAGTCACCGCGGCTACGTCGTCGAGGTCGAGAAGCGGGTCAGACGGGCCGAGCTGGACCGGGAGGACGAGGCGAATCGCCGGGTCGCCGCGGAACGGCTGCGGATCGCGCGGGACCTGCACGACGCGGTCGGGCATCACGTCGCTCTGATCAATGTGCAGGCCGGCGCACTGGCCTGCCTGCTCGACGACGAGGACCTCGGCCGTGCCAGGGAGTCCCTCGCGCACATCCAGCGCGCCGGCGAGGAAGCTCTCGAGGAACTGCGGCTGACCGTCGGGCTCCTGCGCGCGCCAGGCGCGGCCGAGCCCGCCGAGCCGGCGGAGCCGGTGCCGGGACTGGACCAGCTCGAGGAGCTGATCTGCTCGTTCGCCGACACGGGCCTGCGCGTCACCCGGGAGGTGACCGGGCACGCCAGACCCCTGCCCGAGGCGGTGGAACTGACCGCCTACCGGGTCATCCAGGAGTCGCTGACCAACACGCGCAAGCACGCCGGCTGCGACACCGCCGTGGTGCGGCTCGACTACACGCTCGGAGCGCTCAGCCTGGCGGTCGAGGACGAGGGACGGCCGGCTGCGCTGGACACGCCGACCGCGCGGGCTACGAGAAACTCGAGGGACACGCTGGGCGGACACGGCGTCGTGGGCATGCGGGAGCGGGTGGCCGCCCTGGGCGGCAGGCTGTCGGCAGGACCGCGGCCCGAGGGCGGCTACCGCGTCTTCGCCGAGCTCCCGCTGCGAGCAGCCCGGATCGAGGCTTCGTGACCGGCACCGTGCCGAGATCCGCCGCGACCGAGCCGACCCGCGTCGTCCTCGCCGACGACCAGGACCTCGTCCGCGCGGGCCTGCGCCTGATGATCGACCGCGCACCGGGCCTGGCCGTGGTGGGCGAGGCAGCCACCGGCCACGACGCCGTCCGCATCGCCCGCGAAGCCCGCGCCGACGTCGTCCTGATGGACATCCGCATGCCAGGCCTGGACGGACTCGCCGCGACTCGGCGAATAGCCGCCGACGACAGCCTGGCAGGAGTAAGGGTCCTGATCCTGACCACATTCGAGGTCGACGACTACGTCTTCGAGGCCCTCCGATCAGGAGCCAGCGGCTTCCTCGGCAAGGGAGCCCGCCCAGACGCCCTCATCGACGCAATCCGCACAGTCGCCCGAGGCGACGCACTACTCTCCCCATCCGCCACCCGCGGCCTGATCGCCAGATTCCTCAGCCTGCAGGACACCGAACCGGTCCATCCATCACCCCTCCTCACCACCCTCACCGACCGCGAACGCGAACTCACCGCCCTAGTAGCCGACGGAATGTCGAACACTGACATAGCCCGCCAACTCACCCTCAGCCCCCTCACCGTCAAAACCCACGTCAACCACGCCATGACCAAGCTCGGCGCACGCGACCGCGCACAACTGGTGGTACTCGCTTACCAGACCGGCTTGGCACACCCGCCGCGTCCCCGGCGCTGAGTCAACCGCTTCGCTGGGAGGATCGGCCGCGGAGACTGCAATGAATGATCCTGCTGAGCAGTGTCACGGCTGGAACGTGAGCGCTGGTACCCCCGCGAAGGGCAGGGTTACCAGCGTCGCGTTGTGAAGCTCCGACTGGCCAGTCAGTACCGGGTCATCGGTGCTCGGTCATGGACGTCCTGTCGGCGGTGTCCGTCTGTGGGGGGTCTTCGGACGTGCGCCGGCCGCCCAGTCAGTTGTGGTGCCAGGTGTCGGAGAAGGCGCCGGAGCTGGAGATCGAGGAGACTGTCGCCTTCGTGGTGCTGCCGCTGGCCATGGTGATCGGGTCGGGGTTCTGGCCTGCCATGGATGCGCCGTTGGCTTTGGCTGCGGTGAAGTTGATGGTGCCGTAGTTCGTTAGGGGTAGGACGCCGGAGCTGCTGGATGGTGCCTCGGCTATGACTTCGGCGGAGGCTAGGGCCGGGTTGTTCAGTGTCTTGTTGATGGTGTGGGTCCAGCCCTGGGTGGAGTCGGTCAGGACCAGGGTGAAGTTGGCGCCGCCGGTGTTGGTGACGGAGGCGGTGAAGTGGTCGCCGGCTCGGACGGTGTTGCTGAAGTTCACTGGGTAGGCCGGGTACATCTCGTACCAGCTGTAGTACTGGGCGCGGCCGCTGGAGCAGTCGACCTCGGAGCCGGTCTGTTCCACCGAGTTGCTGCCGTCGCCGTCGAGGCCGACCCAGAAGCTGGAGTAGGTGGTCTTGGACGAGCAGGTGGCGGCCGGCTGGGTCCAGCTGGCCGAGACCGAGGTGAACTTCTTGCCGGTCACGGCGTAGCCGGACCAGTTGTTGCTCGAGCTGTGGAAGACGTGCGAGATCGCGCCGCTCATCGGCGCGTTGAACGTCGTACCGGCAGCCGCCGCGGTCACCGGGAGCATCATCGGCAGCGCGCCGGTGAGGGCCAGGACTGAGCGTCGTATGGCAGCCTTGTGAGCCATCAGTACTCCTTCTCACGTGGGGTGGTTGAGAAGGAAACTAAGCACCGTTATAGGCAGCCGTCTCCCCATGGGAGAGTAAAATCCCGGACAGCCCGTGTTCACCCGGTTACCAGTGGGCCCGGTAATTGGCGACCTTCGGCATCACCGACCCGGGCGTCTACCGCGGAGGCGCCGCCCGACAACGGCCGCAAGGCGTGCGGCACTCTGCCATAGAGAACGCGGGTGTGAGTCGTCTTTCTCGCCCTTGGACTTACCTTCACCACTCGGCTGCGAAGTGGGCTGAGGCGGCGGCGCTGACTCACCTCCGCGAGGGCTTCGTCGCTGGAACGCTGAGAGATCGAGTGTCGTCGTCGCCCCGGGGACGAGCCTTGGGGCTGGCACCGGCGCGATATGGGGATCGTCGGCGAGCCAGAACGCGCGGAACGTCTCTTTGGTGATTCGCAGCGCTTCGTCGAGCAGCCGTGGGTCGAAATCCTCTGGGCTTCCCGCGATGACCACACCCTCGGTGAGCACGACCTTGCGCGAATGCTCGTCCAGCAGGTCTCCACCCTCCTGACCGATCATGCCGGCGTGGGCGACAGGCCTCCTGAAGAAGAGGGTGTAGTCGGTTCTGGACGCGGGGTCGTGGAACTGCGACCTCTCGATGTCATCGGCCGCGAGGGTGGCTTGCGCGACGCTGGGCAACAGATCCGCGTGCCGTCCAGCCGAGATCAGGGGATTCGGAGCGAGGACCACCCGCTGGCCGACGGTCCGTCCCCGACTGATCAGGAACGGCCAGGCGTCGGCCGGCGGCGGTGAGGAGGAGGATTCGCTGCCCACCGGGTCACGCGTCCAGCATGGAACTAGGCTGCTCTGCCTCGAAGGCTTGCAGCTTGTGCCGGAGCGTGCGCATGACGTAGTACAGCGCAGCCTCCGGGCTTCGGACGCCCTTGAGATCCCGGGCCTTGACCCTGCGCACGCCCCGCCGCATGGTCCGCCCCGTCTTCATCGCCGGTTTGCCCAGGAGCCGCACCGCGCCCTGCCCGTTGTCGGCCATGAACGCGACGATCTGGCTGAGGCTGATACTGATGCCGGTCAGGCCGATCTTGGCGTTGAGACCGTGCTGCCCGTCGAGCTGTCTCTGGGCGAACTGCCCCACTCGCTGCACGTCCACGCCGGCCGCGTCCGCCGCCTCGCTGCCGGCGGCATCGCCCGCCTGGCCGGCTCGAAGCCGCCTGGCCGCGAGATCGCAGATGTCGTAGACGGTCGCGAGCAACGGCACTTCGACGTACTGCTGACTCGCTCGAGCGGCCGCGTTCTTAGTGATCGTCCAGTCATCTTGCAGGACAGCCAACCCGCCGAGCGAGGTGACAGGGATGAACCGGATCGAGCCCTGCGGTCGACGCGTGAAGACAGCTTGGGCCGTCCGGGACTCGACAAGCTTCCCGAAGCCGGCGCCACCGGACTCGAGCATCTTGGTCCGGACCGCGTCCAGGGTGATGCCGCGACTGTCGAGCAGGTCCCACTTCGTGATGATGAAGTGCAGGGGCACGTCCGTCCCCTCCATGAACGCCACGATCGGCCTGACCTGATCGTTCATGAAGGAGGTGCTGCGATGACCTTGCATGAATTGGAGAAGTCTCAGACCGTCGATGATGCCCAGGAGCGCGTGCGCTTCCCGCACCCGCTTCTTGAACGGTTCGAGGACCTCGGCCGACTGCTCATACGCTTCCGGAATCCATTCCCCGGCATAGTCCACGTAAGAGACATTCAGCGGGTGGAACGTACGCCGCTTCAACGTGCCGCGCATCGACTTCTGAGTCCACGACACCTTCATGGCGAACACGAACTCACGCATCTGCTCACCGGAATGGGTGCCAGCCGGCCAGCTCGGGTCCTCAGGCTCGACCGCGAGGTCGTACGTCTTGGCCAGCAGCGCCCGCTTGTCCGGCTCCTCCACCGTCGCGGTGATCCCCCGTCCGACCGCATCGGGATCGTTGCCGAGCACATGGTGGAGAGCGGACAGATAGACGGTCTTCCCGGACCCGGGCGAACCAAGAGCGACCACATGGTAGGTGTCGACACCCGTCAAAGCGTTCCCCTTGCCCAGAACTCAGGCCGTTGCGACGGCAAACCATTCCAACCTGGAGCGTACGCGGATGGGAGACCAGTTCGCCGCTCTTCTGCCCGGACGCGGACCAATGGTGGAACCTCACTACGACGCAGCCGGTGCCGGAAGCGCGTCCAACCGCTGCTGGACGCGTGACGCGTCCGTGAGTCGATGCTGCTCGGCGTAGAGCGTGTGCGCACGCTGCCATGTGTCACGGGCCTGCTCGATATTGCATTGCGCGCAATGGGTCTCGGCGATGTGGTGGAGGATGTCCGGCTCGAGATAGCTGTGGCCCTGGGCGCGGCAGATCGCCAGCGCCTGGCGGAAGTGTTCGAGCGCTCGGTCGTATTCGTGCAGGCGGTGGGCGATGAATCCGAGGCTGTCGAGGATGTCGGATTCACCGACCCGCTGATCGTCGGAGGGCAGCCGGCGCAGCAGAGCCAGTGCGGCCTGGCAGTTGGTGCGGGCCTCCATGTGCTCGCCTATCCGAGCCTGCAACCAGCCCACGCCGTTGAGTCCTCGGGCTTGCCGGTAAAGGTCGTCCAGCGACTGGAAGATCAGCACGGCGCGGCGTGCGTGCTCCAGCGCGTGCCGGTCGTCGCCGTGCCGCTCCCAGGCGCCGCCCAGACTGTGGTGGATCTCGCCCTGGCTGCTGACGTCATCGGCCTGCTCGGCCATGGTCAGGGCTTCGTGCAGCGCACGCAGAGCGTCGGCGGTCCTCCCGAGTTGGGCGTAGGCGTCGCCGAGCATATGGTGCGCCAGGATCCGCAGCGCCTGGTCGGGCAGAGATCGGGCGCTGGTCACGGCGAGCTCCCAGGCAGTGGCCTGAGACTCGAGGTGTCCACGGCGCCGATGGTAGGGATCGAGCGTCCAGGCCAGGAGGTAGACCGCTTCGTCCCAGCCGAGGCTCTGAGCCGTCCGTTGAGCGGCCAACAGATTGGTGTGCTCGGTATCGAACCAGGCCATCGCCGAGGCGGGATCAGCGAGCGAGTGGGCCATGGAGCCCTCGACCGGTTCGGCGGCCAGCGGGACGGGGCGGTCTGCGAACAGTCGTACAGCCTCGTAGGCCGTACGCACGTAGCTGTCGGCCAAGCGCCGTTGTGCCGCCTGCACCTCGGCGGGAGCGTGCTGAGCGGCAGCTTGTTCGGCAGCGTACAGCCGCACCAGATCGTGCATGCGGTACCGCTCGGGCGCATGCCTTTCGATCAGCGAGGAGTGCTCAAGCATGCGAAGCACGGTGCGGGTCTTCGCCACCGTCAGGGCGAGCAGGCTCGCCGCGGCGGTCTGCCCGAGGTCGGGCCCGGGAGCGATCCCGAGAAGCCCGAAGGCCCGCGCGGCATCCGGCGACAGAGCACGGCTGGACCAGGACAGCACGCCCCGCAGATCAGCCTGGGGCTCTCCGGCGTCGAGGCCGTCGAGCCGATAGGCGTCCTCGCCGAGTTCGGCGGCCAGCGCGCCAAGCGACAGATCGGAGTGGATCGTCGCACGCGCGGCCACGATGCCCACCGCGAGGGGCAGCCCGGCGCAGCAAGCCAGCAAGGCGTCCGCCGCCTGGGGTTCGGCGTCGAGGCGCGCACGCCCCAGATAGCGGGAGAGCAGCCGCCGAGCCTCGTCCCGCGGCAAGACGTCCAAGGCGACCGAGGACACGCCGTGCGTGGCTATCAGTCCTGCCAGCTGCGGGCGGCTGGTGATCAGCACGGTGCACGCGTCGCTGCCCGGCAGCAGCGGCGTCACCTGCGCGGTGTCACGGGCGTTATCCAAGAGGATCAGCATTCTGCGACCGGCTGTCAGGCTGCGGTACAAGCCGAAGCGAGCGTCGCGGGCGGCCGGGATCGCGGAGGGCGCCACGCCCAACGCCTCCAGGAAACCGCGGACGGCGGCAGTCGGAGCCATGGGCTGACCAGCGGGGTCGAATCCCCGCAGGTCCACATACAGCTGGCCGTCGGGAAACCGATCAAGATGCTGATTCGCCCAGTGCAGGGCGAGCCAGGTCTTGCCGATGCCGCCCATCCCGCCGATGGCGCAGACCCGGGGTCGGTCGTCGGCCCGCGTCCGCTCGTCCAGCGCCGCCCCTAGCGCCGCGTCCAGCCACGCCAGTTCCCGAGCACGGCCGGTGAACAGGGGCGGTGCGGCGGGCAGTCGATGTGCCACGGTGCCGGGCGGTGACACGCGCTCCGGTCCGGGCTCGGGGCGGCGGGCGCCGCGGCGATTCCCGGTCCGCCGGTTCACCTCCTCCACCCGGTCACGCGCGGTGGCCAGCGCGCGCTGTTCAGCCGGCGAGACGCCCAGTACTTCGAGCAAGGCGTCGAAACGGTCCGTCGGTGGCAGCGTGCGGGCGGTGAAGTATTCGGCGATCGCCGTCTGCGACCATCCGGTCTCCGCAGCCAGCTCCCGGTATGTCAGTTTCCTGTCACGCCGTCTCCGCGCGTGCCGACGCCGAAGATCCCGCAACAGCTCAGCGAGCTCCTCCGATGTCGTGACCGATGACGCGGCGGAGACGAGCGAGTCGCGATGCCCTGTGCCTGGCTGCTCGCGCGGGCTGGGTTCCACGGCGCGATCGTTCCCGCGAACCTAAGAACCCATACATACCTCGCGCGGGTGCGCAGTGCGCGAGGCGGGGACCGGGATCCGCCCTCTTCGCGTGCGATCCCGGTTCCCGAAAGTTTCACCAGGTCAGCTGTTAGTCAGCCGCAGCGGCTGCGGTCAGCTGTAAGTCAGAGAGCTGATGGAGCAGTAGTAGAGCAGGTAGTTCAGCCCGTATCCTACGCTGTAGGTGTAGTCGGCGCAGCCACCGACGGCGTTGACGGTCGAGGTGCCGGCGCCGATGCCGTAGGTGTAGCCCTCCCACATGGGATAGCCGCCGTCCGTCGGCTGGTTGTCGCAGTAGGAGGGCTGGTACTGGAAGTTCATGCTGTTGGTGGGGATCGAGATGGTGAAGACCTTGGTGGTGCCGTCGGCGTAGCTGCTGCCGGGCGGGGAGTACCAGCCGGAGCCGGTGTTGATGTACAGCCCGTAGGGCAGGCCGGTAGCGCAGCTGAAGGACAGGACCATCGTGCGTGAGTCGGCCGAGGCGGGCGGCGAGGCGGCGACGGTCGTCGCCAGGATGGCGGCGCTCGCCGAGCACAGTGCGATGATCCGTCTGCGGAGATTCCTCTTGATCATTGACGACACCTGTTCTTCCCTAGGTTCGGAGCTGTCCCGATTGCCTGGCGGTCCCGGCGGGACCCACGCCGTATGGTGACCGACCCCCGTGACGGTCGGCGCGGTTCCCGTACACCGCCGGACAACTCCGAAAAACGGCGTGCGTCGCCGAGAGTGCGGCTGTCCGCCTCTCGGTGCCGGGCGGCATGAAGCTTTCGCGCCCGCCGGCGATCACGGTCGCGGTCGGTCGGTCTCCGACGCAGGTCGCACGGCATCCGCCGAGTAAGGGCTCTGACGAGCGAAGGACAGCTCTTGACGGTGTTGTCCGGGGCGGGTTCCGTGTGCCTGGCGTGTGTCCCTGAGCAGTGCCGGGAGGAATAAGCGTGCGTAGACAAAAGCGGTGGTTCAACGCGATGGTGTCGGCCGGCGCCGCGCTGGCCATGACCATCGGGCTGGTGGGGATCGCCGGAACCCAGAGCGCGGCCGCGGAATCCAACGGCGGCGTCAAAGTGATGCCGCTGGGCGACTCGATCACCGACGGGATCACGGTGTCGGGCGCCTATCGCACGGGCCTGTGGCAGCGCTTCGTCGCCGGCGGCTACAAGGTCGACTTCGTGGGCTCGCTGTCCGGCGGCCCGGCGGCCCTGGGAGACCACGACCACGAAGGCCACTCCGGCTGGCGCATCGACCAGATCGACGCGAACATCACCGGCTGGCTCCAGACCTACCAGCCGCACACCGTCCTGCTGCACATCGGCACCAACGACATCCTGCAGAACGACGATGTCTCCAACACCCCCAACCGGCTCTCCGGCCTCATCGACCACATCACCGCCGCCGACCCGGGCGCCGAGGTGTTCGTCGCCCAGATCATCCCGCTGGCCAACTCCGGGCAGAACGCCCAGGTGCGCACCTACAACGCGGCGATCCCCGGCATCGTGTCGAGCAAGGTCTCCGCCGGCAAGCACGTGCACCTGGTCGACATGTACGACGCGTTGACCACGTCCGACCTGGCCGACGGCGTCCACCCCACCGCCGCCGGCTACGACAAGATGGCCGCGGTCTGGTACTCGGCGCTCCTGTCGGTGTCCGGCAGCATCGGCCAGCCCGGCAGCACCGGCGGTGGCGGCGCCATCGTCGGAACCGCCTCCGGCCGCTGCGCGGACGTCCCCAACTCCACCCAGACCCTCGGCACGCAGGTCCAGCTGTGGGACTGCAGCGGCGCGACGAACCAGCAGTGGACCGCCACCTCCGCCGGCGAGCTGCGCGTCTACAGCGGCGACTGCCTCGACGCCTACGGCAAGGGCACCACTCCCGGCACCAAGGTCGCGATCTGGTCCTGCAACGGCCAGACCAACCAGCAATGGCGTCTGAACGCCGATGGAACCATCACCGGCGTCCAATCAGGACTCTGTCTCGACGCCACGGGAGCCGCCACCGCCAACGGCACCCTGCTGGAACTGTGGACGTGCAACGGCCAGAGCAACCAGCAATGGACGCGGAGGTAGCCGCCGGGGATATCGAACGGCGGGGATGACCGCTTACGGCCCTGGGGCGTTGTCCCCGGGGCCGTACTCGTTGGCGCGTCGGCTGCCGATGAGGGCCGTGACGTCGTGACGCAGCGAGGCGAAGCGGGGCGAGGCTCGGCCTCGGGCGAGGGTGCCGCCTGTCTGCGCTTGAGGTCGGCTCGGCGTTCAGCTCACTGCAGGTAGCAAGCCTTGACCGCGCCCGGCGCCGGATCGCCGAAGACTGCGTTGGTGCAGGTTGTCGGGGCGTTCGCTGTGCGGTAGGCATAGTCGCCGTGGGCGCCGAAGGCCACGTCGCGGCTGGCGGTGAGGGTGCAGGTGGCCGTTTCGGCGGCGCAGGGGATCCAGGTTGTGGCGGCGGGGGGTGGGGCTTCGATGAAGCAGGACTTGGGGATGCCGTACGCCGGGTCGCCGAAGATCGTGGTGGTGCAAGGGGTGCCGCCGGTCAAGGTCGCGTAGGTGTACTTGCCTTGGGCGCCGAATGCCACGGTCTCGGTGCCCGCGAAGGAGCACGTCGCCGTCTCCGCCGCGCATTGTTGCCACGCGCCGGGCGTCGTCGCGGGCGCCGGCTCGGCATAGCAGGCCTTGGAGACGCCCGAGTCCGGGTCGCCGAATACCGTGTTGGAGCAGGCAACGGTGCCACTCACGGTCGCGTAGTCGTACTTACCCTGCGCGCCGAACGCCACCGTCTCGGTGCCCGCGACCGAGCAGTTGCCGGTCTCGACCGCACACTGAGTCCACGTCCCCGGCAGCACGGTGCTCGACGCCGGAACGAGCGAGCCGGTGAACTCCCAGCTGCCGGAGCCGACCGTATACGTGCTCGAAGTCCCGCCCGCGGACACCTGCACCGCACCGGCGCCCGCCGGGCTGACCGTCGTCACGCTCCCCTGCCCGAAGCTCGGCACCCGCACGCTCGCCGTCGCCCCGACCGGAACCGTGACGTCCATCGTGACCTTGCCGCCGCTCACCGACCACGACGAGGCGACCGTCCCCCGAACCGTGCTGACAGAAGCCGCGACGCTCTGAAGACCGGCGGGAATCTGCGGCGCGATGCTGACCGTGCTGTAACCCGGGCCCGTCGGCTCGATACCCGCAAGCCTGCTGGCGAAGGAGGCATTGATCCCGGCGAACATCGCGTGATCATGGGACTCCATCGAGGAGGCATACGTCCACTCCTCCCAGTCCGTCGTCGCCCCCTTGCCGATCTCGAAGCCGTAGCCCGGATACGTGCCCTGATCCAGCACCGTCATCGCAAGGTCGGTACGCCCGATGCCCGCCAGCGCGTCCATCAGATACCGCGTCCCGAAGATCCCGGTATCGAGGTGTCCGCCGTTGCCACGCACGACCGTGTCCACGAGCCGCGCCCCGACCGCGGGCACATCGGCGGCCGGCACCATCCCGAACGCGAGCGGCAAAATGCTCGTCGTTTCGCGTCCATCCCCATAGCTCGCGTGGTCGGAGTTCAGAAACGCCGCGTTGAAAGCGTTCGCGATATCGCCGGCCAGCTGCGTGTAGTGCGCCGCGTCCCCAGCCTGCCCCAGCGCCGTCGCAGCCTTGGCGACGTCCGAAGCCTGCAGATACGACAGCGCCGTATTGACGATCGGCACCTCGCTGGTGCACGCCCCGGCGCTCGGATTCCCCATACCGCCGTTGGCATTCGAGCTGTGGTCCGGCGGACACCAGTCACCAAAGCCGGTGGACCAGATGTGGCCAGGCACATTGGTGGCGTTCGTATCGACGAACTTCTTCATCAGCGGATACATCGCAGCGAGCGTGGCGATATCGCCGTACTGCTGATACAGCGTCCAGGCCAGCGTCACCTGGTCGCCACCCATATCAGGCTGCTGAGCGTTCCCGCCGTCGCTGGGCAGCGCGGTCCCCGGCGGCATGTCCCGCAGATAGTTGGCGTAGTAGGTGTCCATCCCGAACTCGGCAGTCGACGCATCGTGGTACGCCTGCACGTCCATCCCCGGAGGCGTACGTTCATCCCGCACCGGATTGTCCGTAGGCGTGCTCATCTGGTTGTTCAGCATGGTCCGCTGGTTGTTCTGCCATATCTGATTCAGCGTCGCGTCAGATGAGCTGAACGTACTGGTCGACGCCAGGTCCGCATGAACAACACGCGCCTGGAGGCTGCTCACGACCGGAGTCTGCGGATCCCCGGTGACCTCCACATACCGGAAGCCGTGATACGTAAAGCGCGGTTCGTACGTCTCCGTTGATCCCGTACCCGCGAGCGTATAAGAGTCCGTGGACAGCGCGTTTCGGTTGGTCGTGGTATCGATCGTTCCGTTCGCGAGCAGGTCCTCAGCGGTCTGCATCTTCACCGTCGAGCCCGCCGCGCCTTGCGTACGCAGCACTTCCCAGCCCGAGACGTTCTGACCGAAGTCGTACACGTACACACCCGGCGACGGCGACGTCAGCTTCACCGCGTTCAGCGTCTGCGTCACCCGGATCGGCGGCATCGCGTCGGCCACCAGCGACCCGCCCGGCGCGGCGACGGTCCGCACCGGCTGCAACGACGACGCGCTGAACCCGGCCGCGTCCCAACCAGGCTGCACCATCCGGGCGTCGTAGGACTCGCCGTTGTAGATGCCGTCAGCGGTGATCGGACTCGGCGACCACGTCCAACTGCCGTCACTGGTGACGGCCTGATGTGTGCCATCGCTGAAGGTGACGTCGATGAGCACGATCGCCTGCTTCGGTCCCAGCCACCGGAAGCCGTACTGGCTGAAGTTCGCGTCGTAACCGTTGCCGAGCCACAGCCCGACCGCATTGCCGCCCTGCTTGACGGTGCCGGTGACGTCATACGCGGCGTACAGATCACGCTGCGCGTAAGGGGTACTCGCCGGCTCCAGAACCCGATCGCCGACCTTGCCTCCGTTGAGATGCAGCTCGTAGAAGCCGAGCCCGAAGACATACGCCCGAGCCCTCGCCACCGGCTTGGCCAGCGTGAAGTCCTTACGCAGCAACGGCGACGCGGCGCTCGCGGACGTCGGGCTGATCCACTGCGCGCCCTGCCAATCGCCGGGATTGAGCAGACCCATCTCCCACTGAGCCGGAGCGCTCCAGCCCGAAGCCGTTCCGTGCTCGTCCCAGATCTGCACAGCCCAGTAGTAGGTCTTCTCACTCGCCAGCGCCGGACCGCCATACGCGATGCCCACTGAGTTGCCCGAAGCCACCTCACCGCTGTCCCATACGCTCCCCACCCCGGCGCTCGCATCGCTCTGGCTGCCGGCGACCACGATCCGATAAGCACTCTGATACTCGCCGTTGATCTGTGACGCCAGCTTCCAGCTCAGACTCGGGTGCGGGTCGTCGATCCCAAGAGGGTTCGTCGTGGCATCGGTCTGCAGAGCACTGACCGACACTTCGGTTCCGGCCGAGGACGCCGACAGCGACAGCGACGGCGACGGCGCCGCGGAGGCGACCGGCGTCACGGCGGCAAAGGCGAGGATCAGCGCGAGCGCGGTGGCAAAGCGGCGCCGAATCAGCATACGGATGACCGTCCTCAGTGCCGAGGCATGGAATGAATGAATCGTTTCAATCAGTGAACTCAGGCCACAGAGTAGAGACCACCTGACACCGCGTCAAGAAGTCTCAAATCACGGAGAAAACCTTGACCGCACCCTGAAGCATGTCTACGTTCACCGACTGAAACCATTCAGTACGACAGGGAGTAGTGCCGTGCTGCGTCGCGTCAGAGTCCTGCGTAACCCCCGCCTCCGCGCCACCGCCCTCGCCTGCGCGGGACTGCTCGCCGCCCTCGGCGCGGTACCGGCAGCATCGGCGGCACCGGCCGCGTCCGCCGCCTCATCCCCCACCCCCTGGCCGTCCACCCCCGCCTGGCAGTCCTACGACGAGACCCCGACCAGCGCGACCGTCTGCCCCACCGCCGTCACCAGTACCTCCGGTACCGTCTCCGGCGCATCCGGGCTGCTGTGCGGCGGCTCCGGAGCAGCGCAGCTCACCCTGGCCTCCGGCGGAACCGCACCGACGATCGTCTTGGACTACGGCAAGGACGTCGGCGGCGTCCCCTTCTTCCACGTCACCTCCGAGACCGGCTCGCCGACGCTGCGCGCCGGCTACTCCGAAGGGCGTGACTCCATCAGCTCGACCGGCGACGGCGCCTCCCCCTGGGCCGAGGGCGACAGCAACCGCTACGACGACTACCCCGTCACCGCCCCTGGGACGATCACCAACCAGTACGTCCAAGGTGGCGAGCGCTACGAGGAGCTCACCCTCACCACACCGGGCTCGATCACCTTGAGCGGCGCCGGAATCACCTACATCGCCGACCGCACCCAGGCCGCCGACCTCGCAGGCTGGTTCAACTCCAGCAACGCCGCGCTGAACCAGATCTGGTACGACTCCGAATACACCGACCAACTCGACTCGGTCCCCGCCAAGTCCCTGCCCGGCGCGTGGTCGGTGAGCGGCGGCGTCCTGCGAGCCGGGGGCGATCCCAGCGGGATACCGGGCCTGCTGACCGCGGGCTCGTCCTGGGGCGACTACACCGTCGGCTTCCAGACCGACGTCGTGACCAACCAGTCCGGATGGTTCGTGCGCGGCAAGGACGTCGGCGACGGCTACCTGTTCATCCTCGACGACAGCACCGACACCGCAGGTGCCGCCAACACCCTTCAGGAGTTCGACGAGCACGGCGGCACCTACACCTCCCTGGGCACCGTCGCCCTGCCCAGCCCGCTGACCGCCGGCACCTGGCACACCGTCGCCACAACGGTCTCCGGCTCCACGCTCACCGTCTCCCTCGACGGAAAGCTCCTCAGTACCCTGACGAACACAGCTCACGCCACCGGCTCGGTCGGCTTCCGCGAATTCGCAGGCGAGGCGGCAGACTTCAAAAACCTCACCGTCACCAGCTCCTCCGGCGCCACACTCTTCAGCGATCCTTTGAACTCCTCCGCAGCGCTGGCGAAGTTCGCCGTCCCCGGGACCAATCAGTACGCGTCGATCCTCGACGGCGCCAAGCGCGACCGAGCGATCTGGTCCGGGGACATGAACGTGGAGATCCCGAGCGTCTTCTACTCCACCGGCAACGCGGCCTACCTCAAGGGCTCGCTGCAATTGCTCGCCAGCTACGCACGCACCGACGGCGCGACAGCAGGCGACATCCCGCCGCAGTACCCGCTCGGCACGTCGCCGCAGACCGGCTCCGGCTGGTTCTACTCGGCGGACTACTCGACCTACTTCGTCCTGGGCCTCGCGGACTACTACCTGTATTCCGGCGACACCGCGTTCGTCCAGCAAGAACTTCCGGCTCTCAAAGCCGAGCTCGCCTGGAACGCCGGCCTGCTCGACGGCAACGGCCTGGTCGCCACCGGCAGCGGGAACAACGCCGACTGGGACTTCTACGACTCCGGTAAGAACGGCGAGGTCACCGCCTACAACCTGCTCTACTACAAGTCGCTGCTGGACGGCGCGACGCTGGCCGGCGCAGCCAGGGACACCACCGACGCCGCCGCCTATACCAACCGCGCCGCCGCGCTGAAGACGGCGATCAACGCCCACCTCTACAACAGCGGCAGTGGCCTGTATTACCTCAGCAACAACGACACCACCACCGTCGCGCAGGACGCCAATGTCCTCGCCGTCCTCTACGGCGTCGCCCCCGCCTCGGACGTCTCGACGGTTCTGTCCGCTCTGAAGACCGATCTGTGGACCACCCCCTACGGTCCCAAGCCGTTCACCGGCAGCACGTACGCGGACGTCATCAGCCCTTTCATCAGCGGCTACGAGCTCGAGGCCAGCTTCGCCGCCAACGACACGGCTGACGCCGAGGCGCTGCTCACCACGGTGTGGGGGCACATGGCCGCCTCGGGTCCGGAGCAGACGGGGACCACCTGGGAGAACGTGTCCGGCAACGACGGGCTGCCCGGGCTCGGCAGCCGCACCAACTTGTCGCACGGCTGGTCGACGGCTCCGGTCTCCGCGCTGTCCGGGTACGTCCTGGGTGTGCAGCCCGCGAGCGCCGGTTTCGCCACCTGGAGCGTGAAGCCGCATCCCGGGGACCTCGCTTACGCGCAGGGCAGCGTTCCGACGCCGCACGGTGCGATCGGCGTCGATTGGGCTGGGGAGAACGGGGTTCGCCAGTTCAGCATGGAGGTGACCGCGCCGCCGGGATCACCGGCGCCTCGGCGGACGCCAGCTACGTCTACCTGACCGGCGTCCAGCCCGGGAGCTATGCGATCGCCGCCAACCCCGGCGGCTACGGCGTGCCGAGCGGGTATACGAAGTGTGCCGACGAGGGTGGGACGTGCTCCGTCAACGGGACCCAGTCGGTCGCGTTCGGCGCCAACGGAATCTACGGCTACACCACGAGCTCGTCCTCCACGCCGTGCACCGTGACCTCGCTCGGCGACCCGGACTACGGTGCGGCAAAGTCCTGTTATACGGGCCCTGTCACGGCTGGGCCGACTGGGACCGGCTACTGCGCGCCCGAGAACGGTCTGTGTGCGTTCAGCGGGACCAAGACCGTCGAGTACGGCGCCGGATCAAGCTGGACGAGCAAGGTCATCACTGGCGGGACGCCATGCGACAACACGGTTTTCCCCGATCCGGCCCATGGGGTGGTGAAGTCCTGCTTCCTGCCAGCGTCCTGACTCGCACACCGGATCCTGGCCTGCTCGCAGCTAGAATTCGGCGACGCCGAGGCCGAGGTCCCAGTGCCCGACGCCGTTGCGGGCGAGGCCCATCACGACCAAGCCGGCTCCCTCCAACCAGTGCGCCATGTGCAGGCCGCCGACGTCCAGCGGGCGCAGCCCGAGACTCTTGATGAACACCTCCACGTCCGCCTTGGCCTGCGCATCGTCGCCGGCGAAGAAGACGTCGGGCCGTCCTCCCTTGTCCAGGACATGGCCGAAGATGGTGTTGAACGCCTTCACCACGCTGGCGCCGGCCGGGGCGACCTTCGCGGCTTCCTGCGCGATCGAGGTCTCCCCGCGGTAGGCGAGCCCGTCGGCCGCGGCATTGAAGGGGTTGCTGATGTCGACGATCACCTTGCCCGCGAGGGCGTCGCCGTACTGGGCGACGGTCGGAGCGACAGCGTCGGCCAACAAGGCCACGATGACGATGTCCCCGGCCGGTACGGCGCCCCACTCACCGGTGGTGGCACCGCTGCCGAGGGCCTTGGCCACGGCGGCGGCCTTGGACTGATCGCGGCCGATGATCTCGACGGTGTTGCCGCCTGCCACGGCCAGCGTGCCGAGGGTGCGGGCCATGTTCCCGGCGCCGATGATGCTGATGGTGCTGCTAGTGCTGATGGTGCTCATAAGGTGCTCTCTTCGTTGGTGTGCAGTTGTCGCTAGGGGGTCAACACGATGCGGCCGAAGACCTCGCCCGCCTCCATCTTCTGGTGGGCGAGCACAGCCTTTTCCAGCGGCAACACCTCGTGGACGACGGTCCGCAGTTCGCCGCGCGCAGCCTCGGCGAACTGCTCGGCGCGTACGGCATGGCGTTCGGATGCGGGGATGCTTGCGGCGCTGAAGGCGGCGATGGACGGCGACTTCTGAAAGGTGTCCATCATCGTCGTGCCGAAGTCCGACGGCGGCTGCCCGCCGACCACTCCCACGATCACCATGCGGCCGTTCGGGTTGAGTTTGCGCACGAATGACGGGAGGTCCGCGCCTGCTACGACGTCGATGATGACGTCGAAGCCTGCGGGGGCGTCGCTGCCTGTCTCGCGTGCCGCTGTGTCGCGTGCCGCTGCCTCGCCGCGGCGGTCGAGGACGTGGCTGGCGCCCAAGGCGCGGAGGCGTTCGCGGCGTTCGGGCGAGGCGGTCGTGACCGCCACGGCGCCGGCGCCGCCGCGTGCCGCGAGCTGGACGGCCGTGACTCCGATACTCCCGGCGGCACCGCGCACCAGCACCGACTCACCGGGCGTGAAGTGGGCGTGGGCCAGGCTGAAGTGAGCCACCACTCCGGAGTTCCCCAGCGTCACCGCGTCGGTGTCGGACAGATCCGCGGGCAGCGGCACGACGTCCTCGACCCCGACGGCCACCTGCTCGGCGTAGCCGCCGCCGAAACCGGTGTACGCCCACACCCGACGGCCGACCCACGAGGCGTCGACGCCCTCGCCGACCGCCGTCACGGTCCCCGCCACCTCGCTGCCGGGGATGTGGCCTTCGCCGAAGCCGTAAGCCTTCAGGCCGCCGCGCCTGATGACGACGTCCACTCCGCCCACCCCGATCGCCGTCGGCGTGACGAGCACCTGCCCGCTGCCCGGAACCGGGACGGGCACCTCGATGACGCGCAGCCCTTCGGGATCTCCGAAAGACTGGATCGCTACCGCTTTCACCATTGTCTCCTCATCGCAGAGCGGGTTTCCCGCACTTCGGCCGACGCTAACGGACGGGGGCGTCCGTTTAGCTAAAGTGAGAGACATGACCGACCGTCTGTCCCACTCCGCACACTCCGCCCACTCCCCCGACTCCGCCCATGCGCTGCGCTCCGACGCCTCGGACAACCGCGACCGCATCCTCGAAGCCGCCCGCGAGGTGTTCGCCGACGAAGGCCTGGACGTCCCGATGCGCGAGATCGCCCGCCGCGCCGACGTCGGTCCCGCCACCCTCTACCGCCACTTCGCGACCAAGGAGATCCTCGCCACCGAAGCCTTCGCCGACCAGATGCGCGCCTGCCGCGCCATCGTCGACCAAGGCCTCGCCGAGCCGGACCCCTGGGACGGCTTCCGCCACGCCTTCGAGAACCTCTGCGAGGTGCACGCCCAGAACCGCGGCTTCGCAGCAAGGTTCACCTCGACCTACCCGCGAGCAATCGATCTCGCCGCCGAAACCGAATACGCCATCTCAGCAATGGCAGAACTCGCCGAACGCGCCAAAGCCGCCGGACGCCTGCGCCCCGACTTCGTCATCGACGACGTCATCCTCATGCTCATGGCCCACAACGGCATCCACGCGAACTCCCCCGCCGCGAACGCCAAGGCCTCCCGCCGCTTCGCCATGTTCGCGATCCAGGCTTTCCAGGCGACAGAGGTAGCCGAAGCAAGTAACGCTTGAAATCGACCGAGGCAACGACGTCCACCGAACACAGATGGAGAGCGCTACTGGATCCGTGCGTGGGCGGCTGCGGCGATAGGTCGGCGCCATCGGGGCACAAGGTTCGCGTGGCAGTGGCAGTGGCAGTGGCAGCCACAGCAGATCCGGCGGTCCGGGATCGCCCCTCACCGCACGGCGAATCGGCCCGGGACCGCCCGTCGGCTGCCCGGATCGGTGAGTGGAAGCGGTTCGCGTCGAACCGTTCTGTGTTCCGCTCGTTGCCGATCCGGGGCTGCCGACGGGGCGGTTCCGGGCCGTCCCCTCGCCCCCCGACGGCCGCGCTAGGTGCGGGCTAACTGCGGCCGGGTCGTGATGGCGGCAGGCTGTGTGCCTCGGCCCTCGGGTGTTACTGGTAGGCCGAGGCCATCGCCAGGTCGCGGCACTCCTGTAGTGCCTGGTCCACGTCCTCGTCGCCGGGGGCCAGGTGCGCCGCTGCGAGGAGGTCCGCGATGGCGTCGGGCCAGTGGTGCAGGGCCTTGAAGACCATCGCTCGGTTGAACAGCAGGGCTGGGTCCTCTGGTTGGAGGCGGATGGCCTCGTCGAGGTCGGCGCGCGCTGCGGTGTGGTCGGCGGCGTCGAAGCGGACGACGGCGCGGCCGGCCAGGGCTGGGACGTGCTCGGGGTCGGTGTCGAGGGCGCGGCTGAAGGCGGCCAAGGACTGCTCGGTGTCGCCTCGCAGGGCGTTGATCTGGCCGAGGGCGGTGTGCAGGTGGGCGTTGTCGGGGTCGACGGCCAGGCCGGCTCGGGCGTCCTGCTCGGCGGCGGCGTCCTCGCCGAGTTCCAGGAGCAGGGCGGCGCGGTTGACGCGGGCGTCCACGAACTCCGGGTCGATGTCGAGGACGTAGTCGAAGTCGGCCAGCGCCCCGTCGACGTCGCCGCGGGCGGCTCGGATGTCGCCGCGGTTGTAGAAGGCCTCGTGGAACGGCGGGGACAGGCGGATGGCGGTCTCGTAGTCGGCGTAGGCCTCGTCCTCGCGGTCCATCAGCCGGTAGAGGTTGCCGCGGTCGAAGTAGTACTCCGGATAGTTCGGGTCGAGCCCGATGACCGTGCTGAACTCCGCGGCGGCCTCCTCGAACCGGCCGAGGGCGCGATAGACGTTCGCGCGGTTGTGGTGCAGTACCGAGCGGTGCAGGCGGTACTCACCCGGCTCCATCTCGCGGTCCAGCTGCGCGATGCAGTCGGAGACCAGCCGCAGTGCCTCTTCCGGGCTGCCCTGGTGCATCTCGACCAGCGCCAGGCCGTTGTTCATGAACACCGAGTGGATGGCCCGGTACTTGGGGTCCGGGAGCAGTGAGGCGATGGCGATGGCCTGGTTGACCAGGGCCCGGCCGCGGTCGTGGTCGATCTTGCTCTTCTCGTAATGCCGGGTGTAGAGCATCGCGGTCGCGTACGCCGCGCCCATGTGGACCTCGGGGTCGGTGCTGTTGCGCCGCGCCTCGTCGTACAGCTCCTCGCACTTGTCCGGCTCCTCGAGCACCGCGTACGCCGTCGACAGCCGCGAGGTGGTGGCGAAGTAGCGCCGCCGCCCGCCCTCCCAGCCGACGTACTGCCGCAGCCGGATCGCCAGCTCGATGGTGGCGTGGTAGTACCCCAGCAGGCTGAGATCGTCGATCGCCTTCTGCAACGCCTGCACCCCCGCGCCCTCCGGGTCCGCGCCGTGCTCGCGGTGGAAGGGGATGGCGCCGTAGCCCAGCGACGGCTCGCCGCGGGACTCCAGCTCGGCCGCGCGGTCGTCGTGCAGCCGGCGGCGCTCGTGTGGGTCCATGTCCTGATACGCCGCCAGCAGCAGCGGCTCGTCCGAGGTGCAGTCGCCACGGACGTACGCCGCGGCCAGTTCGTGCGGGTCAGCAGCCAGGTCCAGCCCCGCAGCCGTCGGCGCGCCAGCGGCGACATCGACCCGCGTCGCGTACTGCTCCAGCGCGTCGTGCAGCGGCCCGGGCGGCAACTCCCCGTCGCCGGAGCAGACCACCACGCGCAGCACCGCCGGGTCGATCCGGCGCAGCAGGATCGCCAGGAACTCGGCGTCGGTCGGGTCGGCGTGCTCGGCGTTCTCCACGACCAGGGTCTGCGGACCGGAGTCCGGACGGCCCAGCGTCGCGGCGTAGTCGCGCAGGAACTCCGCGGTCCCGTGCGAGATCCGGGTGGTCCGAAGCTTGGAGTAGTAGCGGGTGCGCTCCTCCGGGGCGGCCAGCGAGGTCAGCGTCTCGCGGGTGGCCGGCACGATGCCGCGCAGCTCCTGGGCCATGGCCAGGATCTCCAGGTCCTGCCGGGCCACCAGGTCCGGCTGCTCGCGCAGCGCGTCGGGCACGATGGCTCGCAGTAGGGTGCCGGCGGCCGTGTAAGGGCCGCGAAGCCTGCGGTGCGCGTCCAGGACCGGCCCGAGCATCGGAGCCGGCTTCTGCTCGTCGAGCCGCCGCTCCCGGTCGCGGCGCAGGCCGCCGCACAGCCAGAGGTGTGGTGTCGCGTTCATGGGTTTCCTCCGAGACGGGGCGGATCAGGCGATGACGTGCTGGAGTTTCACGGCGGTGCGGCGCCGGCGGCGCTCGCGCAGGAAGAGGAAACCGAGGAACGCGCCCTGAGCCAGGTTCACCAGGACGAAGACCACGGTGTCGAGGACGCCGCCGGCGCCGGTGGAGTGCGCGACGTGGTCCCACATCAGCTGCACCACCTTGAGCGCGGCCGGCAGACCGAACGCCAGCGCGGTGCCCAGCGAGAAGCCGTAGCCCAGAATCAGCAGCCAGGAGTACCAGCGCCCGACCCGGCGGTCGGTGGGGTGCAGCTCCTCCTCGTCGGCCAGCTTGTCGGTGCGGCGCAGCAGCCGCCACATCCGGTTGCTGTTGATGCGGCGCGCCGCCTCGTGCAGGTCCACGCAGCCCAGCACCGTCACCGCCACGAAGTACATGTCGGTCCGCAGGTAGAAGTAGAACTGCCACAGGAACCTGATAAGGGTGGCGAACGCCAGGGTCAGGCAGATCGCCGCGGCCAGCGGCTCGGATCCGTCCGGCCGCCGCGCGGCGGCTCCGATCAGGGTCAGCACGGCGATGGACAGCAGGTCGGCGAACATGCCGCACAGGATCGGCCAGTAGCGCTTGCGCCGCGGCACCGTCACCAGCCCGTCCATCGAGGTCTCCACCACGATGAACCACAGCCGGCGGCCGAACCCGAACGAGGTGTTCAGGCCCAGCCGGCGGCCGGCCAGGGCGTGGAAGCCCTCGTGCAGCGCCACCAGCGGGACCTGCAGAAGGTAGATGGTCAACGAGATGACCATGACGTACGGCGAGAAGAACAGGTTGTGGTACTGCGGCAGCAGCCGGTGGTCCCGGGCCATCTCGAAGGCGGCGGCCGCGATCAGCGCGCAGTAGCCGGCCATCGCCGGCGGGGAGAACACCGCCCGTCCCAGCCGCTGCCACCGGACCGGCGCCACCTGCCGCACCTCGGCGGCATCGGCGGCGAGGAACCCGAGCTCCTCCATGGCCTCCAGGAAGTCCTGCATGTTGACTTCCTGGTCGTACGTCTGCGCGTACCAGCTGGCCACCTCCTCGGGCGTGCGCCCCGCACCGAGCTCCTTCAGCAGCGCCGCGCCGTCGGCGGGCAGCACACAGAAGGAGTTGATGTCCTGCCGGCCGACCGTCACGTCCTCGCCCTCCTCGAGGAAGGTCAGCGTGTGCAGGACGACTGGGCGGCTCAGATCGAGCGGCCGGGGGGTGTCCGCGGCCTGATCGGGGAGCTGAATCTCGGTCACTATCGCCTCCGGATCGGCTGCGGGACAGAAAGAGGAGAAAAGGGAGAAAGGCTTGAGGACAGTCGGCGACCGAACGGATCCAGCCGCCGACCGTCTGGTTCAGCAGCTGACTAGGCCGCCGAGCAAACGCAGGTGTACGGGCACAGCGCGGCGCTGGTCAGGCGAACGGAGCCCGGCTTGCGGATGGCGATGGTCTTCATCGCGACCCTCCTTCCACGGTTGTCTGGGATGACATGCACCGAACGATCGGCCGGCACATGAGCGGATCCGTCGGTGGCCTGCGGTCCGGCGCCGGACCGTCGACCGCCCCCCGGCCGCCTTCGTCAGTCTCCTGGGATGCCGGCCGCGCGGAATCGGTAGCGCGTACCCACATTGCCGCCGCGGTGCGGGGGGTCGACCCCCATGAATTGCGCCGGGTCGGCGCACTATTGGGTAGCCGAACATGTCGGTGTCCGGAAATGTGGGAGTCGGCGCGTGACACTGCGGCAGCCCGCTGACCCGGCATTGGCCAGCGGGTACGGGGAAGCCGGCTGTCGGCGCTCAGTCAGCGCTCAGTCAGCGACCAATCAGCGACCAATCAGCGGCCGGGCGGTAACCAGTCAGCGACCAGTCAGCCCTGGCGAGCGCCACCTCGTGCCAGCTCCGCCGCGTAAGCGCACAGATTGGTCCGATCCGCCTGCCCAGCCTTGATGATCAGGCTGGCGACATGCTTCTCGACGGTCCGCGGGGAGATGACCAGCCACCGCGCGATGTCCTTGTTCGTCGGGCGCCCGGGCAGCAAAGCAAAGACCTGATATTCGCGTACTGTCACGCCGCGCTCCCGCAGAACCGCCGGAATCTGCTCCGAGCTGTCGCGCCGCTGCGCCACCCGCACTCCCGCTTGCCGAAGCAGAGCCCGACACCGGCCGGCAACCGGATGCACGTCCCGTGCGTGGAAGTACTCCTCGGCGGTGCGCAACCACCGATCGGGTTCGCCCCACCCGTCAGCCACCGCAGCCTCACCGACCAGCCGCAGACCAAGAGCCCTGGCCATCGGAAACGGAGCCGCGGCGGCCACGGCGGTATCGACCGCCGCAGCGGCAGCCTCGGCGCGCCCCTCCCGACCCAGCAACACCGCGTCAGCCAGATGCAGGAACTGCGCGTTCCAGCGCAGCCGCGCGCCCGGCCCGGAGGCGGCTTGCTCGTAACGGTCTCGGGTCCAGCGTCCTTCCAGCGTCATCAGCAGCGGCCGTAATCCATGCCGGCCGGCCAGATAGAACGGGCTCGGATTGGCGTCCAGCCAGGTGTCCAAGGCGTCCAATTCGGCCAGCGCCAGACTGCGGTCCTCCTCCAGCAGCGCGCAGAACGCCCGGCACAGCCCCAGTTTCAGCGGCACCAGCGGCGAGGGGTCGTCGTGCTCTGCGAACACCGCCAGTTCCCGATCCATGGCGGCGCGCAGGCCGCGGTGAGCCGCTGACATGGCCGCCACCAGGACCGGGTACCGCTCGTCCCCCAACCCCCGGACCTGAATGGTGCCGGCCCGGCACCGCGCCAGGATCTCTCCGGCCCGTTCGTGGTCGGCGGCGAGGACGGCGTGCAGCGCCAAGCCGTTCTCCATCACCAAGCCGCGAGAGACGCTGCCGGTCTGGAACGAGATGTCGCGAGCCTGCTCCAGCAGATGCCCGGACCCGGTGCTCATGAAATCGTTGCCGGCGATGCAGACCATGGCCTCAGCCCGCCACAGCGGCAGGTCGTTCGCCTCGGCCACGGCCAGGATCCGCTCCAGGATCCGGTTGGCGACGTCGAACCCCTGCTCCCGCGCCAGCAGCGCCGACAGCTGCGAGGCCAGGCACACCATCACCGGACTGGACCGGCGCTCGGCCTCGGCGGCGGCCAGCCGGGCGAATCGTTCCGCCTCGGTGCGGCGCTGGGCGGCGTCGCCGTCGCCTTGGAGGAACACGCAGTACGCCTCAGCGAGCAGCAGCTCCGGCGGCGGTGTCAGTTCACTGCCACTGTCGCCGTCGCTGTCGCCGTTGCCGTCGCCCTCGCCGTCGGCATCCCCGCTGCCGGCCCACAGCCTGCGAGCCGTCGCCAGCTGTGCCGCCGCCTCAGGCCGCCGCCCGGCCATCGCCGAGATCCACGCGATCTGGCTGTGCAACGCGATCCGGCGGCCGGTCGCGATCCCGGCCGAGTACTCCGCGGTGTCCATGAGTGTCAGGGCCCTGTCGAGGTGATCGGCCTCGATCAGGGCCTCGATCAGCGCGGCGTCCACGGCCGCGCGCTCGGCCGGCGGCACGTTGTCGTGGGCGTGCTCCAGCAGCGCCACGGCGGTCTCGGTGGCGCCGTCGGCCAGGGCCCGGCGGCCGGCCTCGGCGTAGTACCGGGCGGCGGCGCGCGGGTTGCCGGCGATCCGGCTCAGGGCCGCGGCCAGGTGGCAGCGCTCGTCGGGGAGCGCCGGGTCGGCCGCCTCCAGCGCGCCCACCGCCCGCCGGGCCAGTGCCGCCTGCTCGCCGGGCAGCAGGGTGGCCCGGACCGCCTCGGCGGTCAGCGCGTGCCGGAAGGAGTACCAGTCCGGAGCCGCGGAGTCCGGCAGCACGAACCCGGCGTCGATCGCGACGTGCACCCGCCCGAACAGGTCCGGATCGGCCAGGCCGGTAACGGTCTGCAGGGCCGGCAGGCTGAACCGGTGGCCCAGCAGCGCCGCGGTCCGCAGCAGGTCCCGGGAGCCGGAGTCGAGCCGGTCCAGCCGCCGCGCGTGTGCCTCGACGATGCTCCGGGGCACGGTGACCTGGGGCTTGCCCGCCGTCCGCCAGCCCTGCGAGGTAGCCCGCAGCAGACCGGCGTCGAGCAAGTCGCTCAGTAGCTCCTCGACCAGGTACGGGTTGCCCGCGCCGTAGCGTTCGACGTACTCGGCCACCGCGGCGGGGACGCCGCCGGGCCCGGCCGCGGCCAGGCAGCGCGCCGCGATGTCGGCGACTTCGGCGGACCCCAGCGGATCGAGTTCGAGCACGGTCCCGGCTCGGCGGCGGGTGACCCGGCCCACCAGGTCGGCGGCCGCCCCGGGCTCGGAGCGCAGGGTGGCGACCAGCAGGACCCTGACGCCGTGGAGGTGGTTGACCAGGTACTCCACGACGGCCAGGGTCTCCCGGTCGGCGTCGTGCAGATCCTCCAGGACCAGCAGCGCGCCGTCGGCTTTGCTGGTCCCGGCGCCCGCATCGCCGGTCTCTGAGCCCTCGCTCTCCTCGCCGAACGCGGCCAGCAACCGCAGCAGCGCCTCGCAGACTTCGACCAGGTCGGCCGGCGCGGGAGTGCCCGGCACCCGCAGCTCTGGAAACAGCCGGCCCAGCGTGGCCCGGTACGGGTGCAGGCCAGGGCTGCGCGGCACGTGGCCGGTGCGCAGCTGCGAGGACACCGCCTCCACCAGCGGCCGGAACGGCGTGGCCGCCCCCAGCGGCCCGCAGTGACCGCGCAGGATCCGCAGGCCGGCGGCGCGCGCCGCGTCGACGCACTCCTCGGCGAGCCGCGACTTGCCGATGCCCGGCTCGCCGAGCAGGAACACCGAGCCGCCGGTGCCCTCCCGCACCGCGGACAGCGCGCTCGTGAGCACCCGCAGTTCCTCGGCACGGCCGATCAGGACAGGGCAGTACGACCGCATGACGGCGACGGACCGCGAGCCGGTCAGCCGCCGGAAGGACCGATGGCCAAGGTGAGGGGGGAGATGGTGGCCGTGCCGGAGTCCAACAGACTCGAGGGCGCGAGCCCGTCCGCGTCACCGGCGAGCAAGCTGGCCCGCAGCCACACCGCGGACACCTCGCCGAGCCGGATGTCGCCGATCGGATCGTCTCCGCCCAGCAGGTTCTCGTGGTCCCAGACTTCCATACCGTGCTCCTCGCCTGCGTGGTCCTACATGATTCAGACCTCTGATACACGTTCCGTTAGTGATTCATCCACCAGGAAGCCGAAGAAGCAAGACCGGAGCCACCAGTTTTCCGAAACCAGCGCGCAGCAGGCCGTGCCCGAGCCCGGACAGCCCGGACAGCAGTCCGGGACTGGCGGCCGGCGCGCCGTCGGACGCCTCGGCGGCGGCGAGCAGCCGACCAGCGTATCCGTCCACGGACTCGCCCATGGCCGCAAGCAGTTCCAGGACGCCGGACCCGCCATGGCACAGACCGGGGTCGGCCGGAGCGGGCAGCTCCCGGACCCGGTGGACCGCCGCGGCGAGGAACCCGGACAGGTCCGGATCGGTCTGCGCGCGCGGACAGTCGGCGACCGCCAGCGCCACCCCGGCCAGGCCGCGGCACCAGGATGGGTCGGTGCCGGGCGCATCGGTGTGCTGAGCCACTGCGCGGCGCAGCGCGGTCAGGCCCGCCTCGGCGTAGCGGCTCCCGCCGCCCGCGTCCGCGAAGCGGGTCAGGGCCCAGCCGATGCCGGCCGGGCCGTGGCTGAAGCCTGTCGGCGGGGTCGGGTCCGAGGGTTCGGGATGGTGGTGGGGTTGGTGCCGGGTGGCGTGTGCGGAGGCGGCTGCGGCGGGGTCGGGGTGGTCGGGTGCGATGTGGTCAGCTCCAGCGCCAGCTTGGTCCGCCATGACCTGGCTGGTGACGAGCCGGTCGGCACAAGCCGTTGCCGCGTCCCATGCCTGCGCCGAGCCAGTGGTCTGATGCACGGCAAGTAGCGCGGCGAGGCCGCCGGCTGTGCCGCCGTGGACGCCGTGCTCGGTTTCGTCCGCTGCCGCGCGGGCGGCGAGATCGGTGGCGAGGATGGCCGCCTCGGCGAATTCGAGCTCTGATATCAGAGCACCGATATGCGCCAGGCCGTAGCTGATCCCGCCCAGCCCGGCCCAGGCTCCGGAGCCGATCGCGGCGAGCCGGTCGGGCCGGTCTGCCAGCCGGGCCAGCAGGCCGGGCAGTGGCCGCACCGCCTGCCGCGCGGCCCGTGCGTAGTCGGCGTCCCCGGTGACGGCCGCCAGCTGCGCCAGGAACAGGGCCACGCCGCAGTAGCCGGTGCCCAGGCTCGCGCCGAGTGGGCCGAAGTGCGGGAACCGGTCGGCCAGCAGTTCCAGCCCGAGCCAGTTGATCCGCTCCTCGGACGCGGCACGTTCATCAGCGGCAGCCCGGCAGGCCTGCGCGAGGAGCCGGTCTCCGATGTCTCGCGCGGCTGTGAGCAGGTGCTTGGGTCCGGCCGCGGACGGCGGGGCGGCGGGCGGCCCGGCCCGGAACCGGTGCGGCGGGTCAGGCGAGCGGGCGGCCAGCGCGGACCGGATGATCCACTCCTGCCGGTCCCGGTCGGCCCGGCTCAGGGCTCGCACCCGGCGCTCCGCCGCGGCCAGCCCGGTCTCGGCGAGGGCGTCAGGCCGCCGCCGACCCGGCCCGCTCCACAGGTCTGCGCTCCCCGGCCGGGCCGTGAACACCGGGATGTCGCCGGCCAGCAGCTCGGCCAGCTCGTCGTCAGCTAGATCGTCGTCAGCCGGCTCACCGAGGGCAACGGTCAGCCCCAGTTGCTCCCGCAGCTCGCGGAACGTCCGGTGGTACCGTTCCTCCTCGCGCATCAGGTCCGGGTGGGTGGATTCGTCCAGCAGCACAGCGTACGCCGCCGTGTCCCGAATCAGTACCCTGACTTCGTGCTCTGCGAACCGGCCTAGCAGTCCGCCCGGCCCGATCCACGCGCTCTGCGAACCCTGGATCAGGTCATAGGCCGCGCCGAACCCCTCAACCACCGCCTCGGCGTACCGGCCCGGCTCCGCCTCAGTCTTCGTCGCGTCCGCCTTCGTCCCGGCCAAACTCGGCCGGTTCGCCGCTCCCGCGAACCCCGGCGGCCGCCGCACCAGCCGCATCCGGTCGGTCCCGGCGCCGGCCCAGTCCGGCGCCGCCAGCGGCCACCGGCCGGCGCGCTCCCCGCCCAGCCCCGAGATGTCGAGCACGGAATCGTCGCCGACCACCATGCGCGGCAGCAGCATCGTGCGGTACACCGACTCGGCGAGCGCCGCCGCGGCCGGATCCGGGCTGCGGCCGAACCGCGGATGGAACAACGTCTCCACGTCCACCAGCACAGGGTGATCCCGATGCGCGATGACGTTCTCGAAGTGGATGTCAGTGCCGTCGAGCACGTACAGCAGTGCCAGCAGCACGCCGTGCCGGTGGTAGAAGCGGTCCAGGCCGTCCGGGTCGGTACCCTCCGGCGCGACAAACTCGGTCCAGCCGTAGCCGGCCCGCTCCACCACGCCGAGCGTGCGCAGATCCCACGGCGCCAGCCGCGAGTTGCACCACTGTGCCACCTCGTTGAACACCCGGTGCACCCCCACCGGCCGCGGCTTGTACACCAGCGCCGCGTCGGCGAACCGCAGCACGGCCACAGCCCGTCCGCCTCGGTGCCCGTCGCCGGCGAAGCCGTCCACGGCCAGCAGCGGACCCGGATCGACACCGTGCAACAACACCCTGACCAGCTCCGGCCGATCAGCCCGGAACCGCCGCACCAGCTCCGCCAGCGCCGCCGCCCGCCCCAGACAGGTCTGAGCCAGCAGCCGTATCAGCACCGGATACCGCCGCTGAAGCATGGCCAGCCCGGCACGCCCCGACGCCGCCCGGACGAACTCGGCGAACCGCCGCTCGGCATCAGCAGCGCCCAGCCGCCCGGACACCCGCGCCGTGTTCAACTCCAGCACCAGCGTGCGCGCCGCCAACCGCGCCAGCCGCACGGCCAGCGCCTCCCGGAACCCAGCCGCCACCGCGTCGACGTCCAGCTCCGATCCACCGCCGGACCCTGGTTCGATGCTGTGGCCGACCTCCCGCCCAATCTCCCAGCGCGCCACCTCCGCCGCCGCCCGCGCGAACGGCTCGACCACCGGAATCAGACCCCTGACCCCGGCCCGATCGTCGCCCGGCTCAGCGCCGTCCCCGGCGGCGCCCGCCAGAACCCGCGCGGCAAACGCCGCCCACTCCAAGTGAGCAGGGTTCTGTGGATATCGCCAGGTTTCTGCCACGGACACAGCGTCATAGTAGGCACGGCTGCCGAGGACGTCACGGCTCGGTGGACGGCCCTCAATTCCAGGCTCACCACATCGCCGCCCTCACGTACCGGCGAACTCCCCTGCGCCGCGGCGCGCCGCGCGGATCTCCTCGTGGTCCAGACCGACCAGGCGCAGCACCGCTGCTGCGATCGCCGCCGGGTCCGGTTCGGGCGCCGCGTCCTCGCGGCGGCGCAGCGGTATGACGACCTCCACCACCTGGATGAGCAGGGCGCCCAGGGTTGTCGGCGAGAGCGGGGGCTCTTGGTCGGGGCGGTTGGCGGCGGCTTGGGCGAGCAGGGCGAGGCGGCCGTAGGTGGCTTGGAGTTCGTCGCGGGCGGTGCGGAAGCTGTCGAAGCGGGGGTCGCGGACCTCGGGCATGAGGTAGAGGCTGCCGATGTTGTGGGGGGTTTCGGTCAGCAGCCTGACGTCGGCTTCGGCCAGGGCGTACAGGGCTGCGGCGGCGGCCGAGGGGTCGGCGCCGGCCGCGCGCTCCAAGCGGCCGGCGATGTCGGTGCTGGGGCGGACCGAGCGGTCCAGCAACTCGGCGAGGATGTCGTCCTTGCCCGCGAAGTGGTAGTACAGCGACGCCTGGCGGATGCCCACGGCTTCGGCGATCGCGCGCGTCGACGTGCCGGCGAAGCCCTGTTCCACGAACAGAGCCGCGGCGGCCAGCAGGATCTGCTCCCGGGGAGCCAGTTCCGGCGCGAGGTCCGGGACGGCGCGCGGGCGGCCGGGACGGCTGTTCGCAATGGTCTTACTCACGATGTCCATCATCCCGCGTGCGCCTCCTGGACCGGCATCCGCTCCGCCGCCGTCTTATCGCGCAGGTGCGCGCGCCAGCCCCCGGAGGCGGTGATGTCCGCGGCGCCGACGACGGCCGAGGGCTCGCACAGGAATCCGGGCGCCGTGCCGCCGTCGCTCAGGGACACTCTGCCGATCGTCATCGGCTGCGGCAACGAGGCGACGAATGTCGCGAAGCCCGCCGCGGGCAACGACCAGAGCTCGCCGCTGATGGAAGCGCCCTCCGGCACCACCGCTGGCGCAACCCCCGGCGCCACCCCGGCGACCCGGACCAGCCCCGGCTTCGGCGGATCGGTGGCCAACGCGTAAAACCGATACTCCGCAGCGGTCCGGATGTCCGCGACGAACGTCCCGCCCGCCGCGACCAACTGCGCGTTGAGGGGCTGGCCGCGAAGGTGCGCGCCGAACACCGCCAACTCCACGCGCGGGGAGAGCAGACGCCCGGCAAGCTCGGCCAGCGCCCGGTCGCTGAAGGCCCGGCCGGTGAACATCACGCCGAAGGGCAGGCCGTGGACCTCGCCGGCCGGGACGGCCAAAGCTGCCAGGTCCAGCAGATTCGCGAAGTTGGTGAACCGGCCCAGCCGGGCGTTGACCGCGACCGGTTCGGCGGCGACCTCCGCGAGCGTCGGATGCGCCGTCGTCGTGGGCGTCAGCAGGGCGTCGCAGCCGGCGAGCGCCGCCAGACCCGCTGCGGCCAGCGCTTCCAGGCGTTCCCGGTCGCCGAACAGCTCGGCGGCACTCCACGACGCTCCGGCCAGGATGATCGAGGCGACGGTCGGATCAAGGTCGCCGCCGATCAGCGCGCGGTTGTCCTGGATGAAGCCGCCGACCGCGGCGTAACGCTCGGCGACGAACGCGCCGCCGTACAACAGGTTCGCCGCTTCCAACAGAGGCGTGATATCCACCTCGACGATCTCCGCGCCGGTGTCCCGCACACGTCCGACGGCGGCCGCGAAAGCCTCGGCCCAGCCCTCGGCCAGTCCGGCGAGGTGCTCGGGAGCCGGGATCGCCACCTTCGGCACCGCCGGAAGTACGGCCCGGTCCCGATCGTCGTCCTGCGCCATGATCCCCGCGGCGAGCCGGGCCAGCGCCAGATCGCGGGCGAAGACGGTGACGCAGTCCAGCGACCGGCAGGCAGGCACGACACCGGTCGTCGGCACCAGGGCCCGCGTGGGCTTCACGCCCACGACGCCGTTCAGCGCCGCCGGCACCCGGCCGGAGCCGGCGGTGTCCGTCCCGAGCGCGATGTCGACGACGCCCAGCGCGACCGCCACCGCGGACCCCGAGCTCGATCCCCCCGAGATCCGCGCCGGGTCCCAGGCGTTGCGCACGGCGCCGAACGGGCTCCTGGTTCCCACGAGCCCGGTCGCGAACTGGTCGAGGTTCGTCTTGCCCAGGACGACCGCTCCGGCGGCCCGGAGTCTGGCCACCGCGACGGCGTCAGCCTCCGGACTGTAGGCGAAGGCCGCCGTGCCGGCTGTCGTGGCGAGCCCGGCGACGTCGATGTTGTCCTTGACCGCGGCGGCGAGCCCGGCCAGCGGCAGGCGTGCGCCGGCCGCCACGCGCGCGTCGATCGCCGCGGCCTCGGAAAGGACGTCCGCCTCGGCACGCAGGCTGATCCACACCTCCGGCCGGTCCACCCGGCGCAGCGTCTCGTACGCCGACCGGACCCGCTCCACGGCGCTCACCGGGCGCCGGCGATCATCAGCAGCGTCTGCCCGGCCGACACTTGGTCGCCCGGCTTGGCATAGACCCCGAGCACCAGCCCCGAGCACGGAGCGAGCACCGCCGACTCCATCTTCATCGCCTCCACGGCCAAGACCTTCTCCCCCGTGGCGACCGTCGCGCCCGGTTCCACCAGCACCTGCCACACCGTCGACAGGAACGGCGCCGACACCACGGTCGCGCCCTCCGGCACCGCCGGGGTATCGGACATTCCGACGCCCGCGCCGGCGATCTCCGGCTCGCCGCCCTGCCGGTCGAACTCCCCGGACGCGCGCCACCGCTCCTTCTCCTCGTCGAACGCGCGGGCCTGTGTCGCGCGGAACTCGGCGATCGAGCTCGCCTCGCGTGTCAAGAACCGCTCGTAGTCGGCGATCGAGAACTCGCCCTCGACGGTCTCGAAGTCTCCCCGCCCGGCGTCGGTCTCGGCCCGCAGCTCCAGCAACTCCTCGGCGGAGACCGGGTACCACTGGATCTGGTCGAAGAACCGCAGCGCCCAGGGGTGCTCCCGGAACAGCCCGCCGCGCCGGAAGCGGTTCCACACCTGGACGGTGCGTCCGACGAATTGGTAACCGCCGGGGCCCTCCATGCCGTAGATGCACATGTACGCGCCCCCGATGCCGACGGAGTTCTCGGCCGTCCAGGTGCGCGCCGGGTTGTACTTCGTCGTCACCAGGCGGTGCCTGGGGTCCAGCGGGGTGGCGACCGGTGCGCCGAGGTAGACGTCACCGAGTCCCAGGACCAGGTAGGAGGCGTCATAGACGATGCGCCGCACGTCTTCGACGTCCGACAGACCATTGATACGCCGGATGAACTCGATGTTCCACGGCGTCCACGGCGCGTCGTCCCGGACGCCGGCCATGTACCGCTCGATCGCCAGCCGGGTCGCCGGATCGTCCCAGGACAGCGGCAGTCGCACCGTCCGGGACGGCACGACCAGCTCGTGCGTCGGCGGGATCGTCTCCTCCAACTCGCGCAGCAGCGCCGCCGTCTGCGAGGCGCCCAACACACCGGCGTCGGTGTGGACCTGCAGGGACCTGATGCCCGGTGTGACATCGAGGATCCCGGTCCTCGGCCCGTGCTCGGCCAGGCGCTGCCGCAGCGCGTGGACCCGCATCCGCAGCCCGATGTCGAGCGTCATGGGACCGTACTCGACCAGCACGTTGTCATTCCCGTCGCGGCGGTAGGTCACGCCCGGGCGGCCGTCGGCGGCTTCGATCCGGCCCAGGACGCCGTCGTCGCCGTCGCCGCCGCGCAGCAGGACGACGGTCGAGGCGCGATCGTCGATCAGCGCGGCGGCGTCGCTCTCCCGGACGGGGACGAACCGGACGCCGTCGCCGGGTCGGAGCTGTCCGAGCTTCCACAGATCGCCACTGGCCACCACCGCCGGACACACGAAGCCGCCCAGGCTCGGGCCGTCCGGGCCGAGAATGATCGGCGTGTCGCCGGTGAAGTCCAGGGCTCCGACCGCGTACGGGGTGTCGTGGATGTTCGAGGGGTGCAGACCCGCCTCGCCGCCGTCGCCGCGGGCCCACTGCGGGCGCGGACCGATCAGCCGCACTCCGGTGCGCGCCGAGTTGTGGTGGACCGTATACGTGCTCTGATACAGCGTGTCGATGTCCGCGCGGGTGAAGAACTCCGGCGCGGCGTGCGGTCCCTCGGTGACGGCGATCTCCCAGGTACCGGTCATGGCAGGCCGGCGGTGCCGCGGGGTCGGCGGGCCGACGCGCGTGAGGTGCTCGCCGGCCGGGAAGGCCCGGTGGCGCCCGGCGGAATCCGGCGATCCGGGCCGGAGCACGTCGCCGGCCAGCAGCGCCCGGCCGCCGTGGCCGCCGAATCCGCCCAGGGTGAAGGTCGAGGCGCTGCCCAGATAGCGCGGGACGTCGATCCCGCCCCGCACGGCCACGTAGACCCGCAGCCCGGGACCGGTCACCGTGCCGACGGCGAGCGTCGAGCCGGGGGCGATCTGGACCGGCTCCCACATCGGCACCGGCTCGCCGTCCACGGTGACCTGAACCGGCGCCCCGGTCACGGCGACGACGGTGTCCGCCGAGAACCGCAGCGTGGGACCGGCGGCGGTGGCCTCCAGCGCCGGGGCGCCGGCCGGGTTGCCGACGGCGAGGTTCGCCTCCTGGTGCGAGACGGCGTCGAACGGCCCGCTCGGCGGCACGCCGACCGACCACAGCCCGGTGCGGCCCGGCAGGTCCTGGACAGTGGTCTGCAAGCCCGGGACGACCACGTCGATCCGCGGTTCGGGATCGGTGAGGGACTGCAGTGTCGAGGTCGAGTGGGTCGCCGCGCGCAGCGCCGGGTCGTCTGTCAGGGCCCTGAGCAACCCCAGGTTCGTGACCACGCCGTCGACCCCGCTGGCGTCCAGACCCTCCCGCAGCACGTCCAGCGCGTCGTCCCGGCTGGGCCCGGCGGCGATCACCTTGGCGAGCATCGGGTCGTAGTACGGCGAGACTTCCGATCCCGTCTCCACCCAGCCGTCGACCCGGATCCCGGCCAGCGGCCCGGTGCCCTGCCCCGGGAAGACGGCCGAGGTGACCAGCCCCGAGCTGGGCGCTCCGCCCTTGCCGGGATCCTCGGCGTAGACCCGGGCCTCGACGCAGTGGCCGGCCGGCTGCCGCACGCCGAACATCTCCTCGTCCAGGCCCGCGGCGCCGTCACGGGCCAGGCGCAGCATCAGGGCGACCAGATCGATGCCGAAGACCTCCTCGGTCACCGGGTGCTCGACCTGGAGCCGGGTGTTGACCTCCAGGAACGACGCCTGTTCGCGCACCGGGTCGTAGACGAACTCCACCGTGCCCGCCGACCGGTAGCGAACCTGCTCGGCGAGCGTGCGCGCGGACTCGTGCAGCAGCTTGCGCACGTGATCGGGCAGGTTCGGAGCCGGAGCCTCCTCGATGACCTTCTGATTGCGCCGCTGCAGCGAGCAGTCGCGGTCCCCGAAGACCGCGACCCGGCCGGCGCCGTCGCCGAACAGCTGTACCTCGACGTGCCGCGCCGGATGGACCAGCCGTTCCAGGAAAACACCGCCCGCGCCGAAGTTCGACTCGGCCAGCCGCGCGACCCGCGCGAACTCCTGCCGGACCTCCTCGGTGCTCGTGCACGCGGCCATCCCGATCCCGCCGCCGCCGCCGGTCGCCTTCAGCATCACCGGCAGGCCGATCCGGAGCGCCTCGGCGACCGCCTCCTGCTCGCCGGTGAGCAAGCCGGTCCCGGCGAGCATCGGCACCCCCGCCTCGGCGGCCAGAGCGCGCGCGGTGTGCTTGGCACCGAACGCCTCGATCTGGTCGGGGGTCGGTCCCACGAAGACCAGGCCGGCGGCCTCGACGGCGCGGGCGAACCCGGCGTTCTCGGACAGGAACCCGTAACCGGGGTGGACGGCCGCGCCGAACCTGAGCGCCGCCTCCACGACGGCGTCGGCCCGCAGGTAGCTCTCCCGCGCGGGCGCCGGGCCGAGCCGTACTGCCTCGTCGGCCTCCCTGACGTGCGGTGCGGCGCGGTCGGCGTCGGAGTACACCGCGACGGTGCGCAGGCCCAGGGCCCGGGCGCTGCGGATGACCCGCCGGGCGATCTCGCCGCGGTTGGCTATCAGGACACTGTCGAAGCGGGCGCTCACGCGGTCGCCTCCACAGCTTCCACGGCTTCCGCGGTCTGCGCGGCTTCCACGGTCCGCGCGGACGGCGCCGTGACGATCATCCGCAGCGGGGTGCAGTCGAAGGCGTTGCAAGGATTGTTCATCTGAGGACAGTTCGAGACCACGACCAACACCTCGCGCTCGGCCCGCAGCGCGACCCGCTTGCCCGGGGCGCTCATGCCGTCGACGATCCCCAGCGAGCCGTCGGCCTCGACCGGGACGTTCATGAACCAGTTCAGGTTGGAGACCAGGTCGCGCGCGCCGAGACCGTGCTTGGCGCCTTCCAGCAGGAAGTTCTCGCGGCAGGCGTGGTGGAACGCGGTGTGGTGGCCGTAGCGCAGGGTGTTCGACTCCTTCGAGCAGGCTCCGCCGATGGTGTCCTGCCGGTCGATCTCGTTGCCGACGACCGTCATGAGCGGGGAGCCGAGATTGGAGCGCAGGACTGTGCCTGTGCGCACGTAGACGTTCCCTTGCCAGGTGATGGTGTCCGGAACGCTGTAGCGCTCGGCCGGGTCAGCGGCATCGAAGATGAGGCAGTCCGCCGACTGGTTGCCGCCCACGTCGACGATCGTCAGCACGTGGCCGGCCGGGACCACGGCCGACCAGGAGGCGCGGGGGGCGACGCGGTCGTCGCGGACGATCTCGCCGTCGGCCAAAGGGCTGGACCAATCGAGCACTGAGTCGGTCGTCATCATCCGCGGGCCTCCACATCGTCGATGGTGTTCAGATATGCGCGAGTCCGTTCCGGGCTCGAAGTGAACGCCGGATCGCCGGGTCCGGTGGGAGTGGACCGCCAGGCGTGGACACGCAGCGGTCCGACGACGTACTGCGCGCGCGGATCCAGGGGATGGGGGACGTCGGCGATCAGCACGATCAGCGGCAGCTCGGCGACGAGTTCGACGGCGGCGCCGGCGCCGGCGGAGCCCCGCCAGCTCACGGCACCGTCGGCTTCGACCTGGACGCCCTGGAAGAGCGAGATGCCAGGGCCCAGGTCGCGCCAGGTCAGGCCGTGCTTCGCCGCCGCGAGCGTGAGCAGGCTCTGTCCCGACGGCGTCGGGCTCTCGGCCCGCGCGTCACCGTACTTGGCGGTGTTCCAGGCGTCTGAGGAGGTCCCGCAGAAGGCGTCGTGGCGCGTCGAGGTGTCCACCGCGATGGTCGCCAGGACCCGGCCGTCCCCGGAGAGCAGGGGATGGCCGGCTCCGAGGTACGCCTGCCAGGGGATCTTCACCGTGTCGGCGACGTTGAGCCGCTCATGGGGTGCGTCCGCGCGCAGCAGGAACAGGTGGGCGCAGGCCTCGCCGGTGGGATCGTCCAGGCGGATCCGCGTGCCGCGAGCCACCACACGGTGGGTGTAGCCGCCGGGCGCGACCGCCTCAGCCCACGTCAACGCCTCGGCCGGAACGCCGTCGGGCACGAAGGGCGAGCTGGCGGCGGGGAGGTAGGGCATCGCCTCGGCGATCCCGCCGTCTTGGGCGCGGGCATCCTGCCGGGCTGCGAAGACGGTGTCCATCTGCTGGTGTTCGGCGATCGTCGCCACGGTTGTCTCCTTTCTCCGGGCGGGTGTCTCAGGCTGCTTCGGCGGCGGCCAGCCGGACCTCGGCGAACCCGCGGTGCCCGCGGTGGGTGAAGGCGTAGTAGCAGGCTCCGACCGCCGTGGTCGCGGCGATGAACAGGACCGCGGACCAGCGCAGCCACCAGGTGTGCCCGGTGGTGTCGTAGACCGCGGTCCTGGGCCACAACAGGTTCACGACCATCGCGGCCTGATAGAGGACCGCCACCGCGTTGAGCACGACGCCCCACCGCCCGAGGGTGAAGACCGGCTGGCCGTCCTCGTCCAGGTCCCCGGACCGCGCGGCGGTCCAGCCGGACAGACGCCGGTACAGCAGCGGTCCGGTGACGCCGAGGTAGGCGAGGTAGAGCATGGCGATGCACAGGCTGGACAACGCCGTGAACAGCGCGGTCTGGCCGATGTTGACCAGCAGCGCGGCGACGGCGCCGAGGCCGACGACCAGGCCGGCCACGACCGGCGTCCCGGTCCTGGGCGACACGCGCGCCAGGATTTTCGAGCCGGGCAGCGCCTCTTCGCGCGCCATCGAGTACACCATGCGCGACCCGGCGGTCTGGCAGGCGAGCGTGCAGGCGAACACCGCGACGGCGACCGTGCACAGCAGCAGCCGGCCCACCACCGCACCGAACCGCTGCTCGACCACCCAGGCCAGGCCCTGCGAGGCGAGGTGGCCGTCGGTCAGGCTCGGCGCGGCGATCAGCCCGGCGAGAATCAGCAGACCTCCGCCGAGGCCCGAGACGAGCACCGCGCGCACGATCGTGCGGGGCGTGGTGCGGCGCGGCGCGTGCGTCTCCTCGGACAGCTCGCCGGCGGCGTCGAAGCCCACCAGCACGTAGGCGGCCATGAGGGCCGAGGCGAGCCAGGCGAACGCGTAGGACCCGGAGAAGGTCGCGCCGGTGTGGTGGAACACCACGGTCGCGGACCGCTTCGGCAGGAAGAACAGCAGCGCCACCAACGCCGTGACCCCGACGATCTCCACACCGACCCCGACGCTGGTGACGATCGCCATGACGCGCACGCGTAGGACCGTCACCGCCGTCGTGACGGCCAGCATCGCGCAGCCCAGCACCACGGCGTTCTCAGCACCGGTGCCGGACGTGGGCGTCGGGTCGGCGTGCGAGCCCCCGACTATTTGGAAGCCGGCCCAGATGCTCGGCAGCACCGCCTGCACCGCGACGGCGGCCACGGCGACGGTGAGGATCTGCCCGATGATCATCGTCCATCCGGTGAGCCAGCCGAAGGACTTCCCGGCCAGCCGGCTCGACCACTGGAACACGGCTCCGGACACCGGCCACCACCCGGCCAGCTGCGCGAAGTTCAGCGCGACGAGCATCTGCCCGGCGAAGACCAGCGGCCAGGTCCAGAAGAACGCCGCGCCCCCGAACCCGAAGCCGAGCCCGAACAACTGGAAGACGGTCGTCAGTATCGAGACGAAGGAGAAACCGGCGGCGAAAGACGAGAAGGTCCCGACACCCCGGCGCAGCTCCTGGCGGTAGCCCAGGACGGCCAGGGCGCCCACCTCCTCGGCGGTGGAATCAGTGGCGGGACCGGTGCGGTCGGTGTGGGTGGCGCCGGTGGCGTCGGCGTGGGTGGTGCCGGTGGCGTCGGTGCGCTGTGCGGGAGGGGGCACGTTCAGCTGCTGCTTCATGGCTGACCTCGGCAACTCGGACGGGACGGGCGTCCCCGCTTTTCTGTCGATTGACAGGTATCGATACGGTGCGGTCGGGCCGTCACGGTCCTGTGTCACGTCAATGGCGCGTGTGTTAAGTCCTGCGCATCCACCGGCAGGCTCGCCAAGAACTGGGCTTGTCCATGGTCTGAGCCGGGCACAGCGACGATCAGGCCACGAAGATCCTCGGGGCGGAACGCCGACTGTTCCATCCTCAGAAGCACCGGCGAAACATCCGCGCAATCCCGTATAGCTATAACTACTTACGAACCTTTCGGGTCGAAGTGCGCCGTTTCCCACCGTCGTGGAACGGCCGAACCGCCGATCGGTCGCAGCGCGATCGCGATCGTGTCGATGAGATGAGAGGCGTTTGGCTGTGGGGATGACGACAGGGCGTGCCGCGGACTTTCTGGTGGTCGCGAATCGGCTGCCGGTTGATGTGGAACAACTTGAGGACGGGACTCAACGGTGGCGTTCGAGTCCTGGTGGTCTGGTCAGTGCGTTGGAGCCGTTTCTGCGCGACCGTAAGGGCGCCTGGGTCGGATGGTCCGGTCAGGCCGATCTGGATGTGGCATCCTTCGACGACGACGGCTTGGTGATGCATCCGGTGCGCCTGTCCGCTGCCGAGGTGCGGGACCACTACGAGGGTTTCTCCAACGCCACGCTCTGGCCGCTGTATCACGATGTCGTGGTGCGGCCGGTGTTCGAGCGGGCTTGGTGGGACAGCCATGTCGCGGTGAACCGGCGTTTCGCCGATGCCGCTGCCGCCGCGGCGGCGCCGGGGGCGACGGTATGGGTGCAGGACTACCAGCTCCAACTGGTTCCGGCCATGTTGCGGGAGCAGCGTCCTGATCTACGGATCGGGTTCTTCCTGCACATCCCGTTTCCGCCGGTCGAGCTGTTCATGCAGCTGCCATGGCGCAGCGAGATCGTCCGGGGACTGCTGGGCGCCGACGTGGTCGGCTTCCAGATGCCAGGCGGGGCGCAGAACTTCCTGTGGCTGACCCGCAAACTACTGGGCCTGGAACCGTCGAAGGCGGCGGTGCATGTCCGGAGCCACCCCGGGTCCGTCCCGTACGACGGCCGGCAGGTCAAGGTCGGAGCCTTCCCGATCTCCATCGATACCGCGGCCTTCGACGAACTCTCCCGGCAGTCCCGCACTGTCGAGCGTGCCCAGCAGATCCGTACGGACTTGGGGAATCCGCGCCGATTGTTGTTGGGAGTGGACCGGCTCGATTACACCAAGGGCATCGACGTACGGCTGCGGGCCTTGCGCGAGCTGCTGGTCACGCGCCAGGTGGACCCGGAGTCGGTGGCCATGGTCCAGCTGGCGACTCCGAGCCGGGAGCGCGTCGATCAGTACAAGGCGATGCGGCGCAGCATCGAGGAGCAGGTGGGGCGACTCAACGGCGAGTTCGGCCGGGTCGGCCGCCCGATCGTCCATTACCTGCACCAGCCGGTGGACCGCGAGGAGCTTGTCGCGCTGTATTGCGCGGCCGACGTCATGGTGGTCACACCCCTGCGAGACGGGATGAACCTGGTGTGCAAGGAGTACGTCGCCACCCGGCACGACCTCGACGGAGCATTGGTGTTGTCCGAGTTCGCGGGAGCGGCGGCCGAGCTGACCGACGCCTTCCTGGTGAACCCGCACGACCTGAACAGCGTCGCACACGCCCTGGAACGAGCGCTGACCATGGACCCAACCGAGGAGCGGTCACGGATGCGGGCCATGCACCGCCAGGTGATGACGCACGACGTGAGCCGGTGGGCGCAATCCTTCCTCGACTTCCTAGAGCCCACTCCGATGCCGTCGACGAACACGACGACACCAGCGCTCGACGTGACGACGTTGATCAGGCCGACGCCCTTGACCGCAGCGGCGACGCCACAGTAGGACGCCGCCGGAATATCTCAGTGCCGGCGGCGATAGCCCGTCCCTCACCCTCGCGGCGGCGGACCGGTGCTCGCGCGGACGAGCAGCCGGGCCGTGCTCTGCTGGAAGGAGCGCGGTGGGCCGCCTTCGATCATCTCCAGCAGGACGCGGGCGGTGTTCCTGCCGTAGGCCTGGATGTCCCAGGACAGGGCTGTGAGTCCGGGGCGTACCAGGACGCACAGTTGGGAGTCGTCGCCGGCGGCTATCGAGAGGTCTCCGGGTACTGAGATGCCCATCTCCTGGGCCACGTTGAGGGCGGCCACCGCCATGACGTCGTTGTCGTAGAGGATGGCGGTGGGGCGGTCGCGGCGGGACAGGAGGGTGCGGGTTGCTTGGGCTCCTTCTTCGGCGCTGTAGTCGGTTTCGATGATGGGTGGTTCGGGGAGGCCTTGGCGGGCCATGGCTTCGCGGAAGGCCACGATGCGGAGCTGGGTGTGTTCCAAGGTCGGAAGGCCTGCGACGCGGGCTATGGTGCGGTGGCCTAGGGCTACCAGGTAGTCGACTGATGCGTCGACTGCGGCTGCTTCGTCCTTCCAGACGGTGCCGAGGCGGGTGGTGGGGGCGTCGGGGCGGGGCTGGCTGGCGAGGACGGCGGGGATGCGCAGTTCGGTCAGGACCGGGATGCGGGTGTCCTCGGTCCACAGGTCGGTGACCACGATGCCGTCGATGCGGCGCTCGGCCCAGGCCAGGCGCATCGCCTCGATGGCGGCGTCGTGGTCCTCGACCACTTGCAGGAGCAGGGCGACGCGTTGTTCGGACAGTTCGCGCTCCAGACCTGCGATGAAGCGCATGTAGAACGGTTCGACGCCGAGGGTGTCGGCGGTGCGGGCGATGATCAGGCCGACGCTGTGTGCCCGGGCGCCTGACAGCGATCTGGCGGCCAGGCTCGGCCGCCAGCCCAACTCGTCGGCGATCTCCAGGATGCGTTTGCGCGTCTGCTCGGACACGCCGGGGCGGCCGTTGAGCGCGTAGGACACGGCGCCGATCGACACGCCCGCGCGCGCCGCGATCTCGGCGATCGTCGCCCGCTTCGCCGGTCGGTTCACCGGCCGCCGCCGCGGACGTCGGCCACGCCGTCGCCGGTGACCAGCTGGTTCGCCGAGCGCAGGACCGCGGGATCGTCGAACGCGTCAGGGTCCACGAGCGCCGACGTGCGCACGTCGAACACCGCCTGCTCGCCGGGCAGCAACGTCACCAGGGCGTCGTCCACCTGCGCGTCGGCGGCGACCTGATCGGCCAGCAAAGCCAGGTCGCGGACATAGGTCTCGGCAATCACCGTGACACGGTATCCGGTCGCGACGCGCTCCACCCGGGTGCGCAGCCGCGCCTCGGGCAGCGCGGCGTCCACGTCCTCCCGGAACGGGCTGAGCGTCCGGTCCGCGCCGAGCCCGGCGGCGATGAGCTCGCGCGCCGGATCGTCGGGTTCGGTGATCCGCGGCGGCAACACCCACGCCGCCACGCCGCGCGCCGCCACCTCGACGCTCACCATCTGGCTGGCCAGCGCCGTCCCGTCGATGTCGAACCGCGTCACCGGCACCTCGGCGCGCCACGGCTCGCCGCTGTCGTTGACCGCGACGAGCGTCAGGCCGTCCGGTCGCGGCTGGATCGTCAGCAACCGGTCCCGGAACGCGCGCCGCAGCGCGAACCACAGCGGTTTGCGGCGTCCGTCGCCGTCCACGGCGGACCAGGAGACGACCGGCCACACGTCGTTGAGCTGCCACACCACGGCGCCCATGCAGCGCGGGGTCAGCGAGCGCAGATGCTCCACGCCGAACGCCACGGCGCGCGCCTGGTTCAGCGACGCGGCCCAGTGCCAGTCCTCGAACGTGGCCGGCGCCGGCAGGTGCCCGGCCAGGCCGCGGGCGAGTTTGCCGTCGCCGTCGTCGGCCTTCTGGTGGACGAGCATGGCGGCCGAGCCGACACGCAGCGGCCGGTCGTGGACGGCTCGTGTCAGGGTACTGAGGGTCGGCGGGCCCTGGAAGCCGAATTCTGAGGCGAAGCGCGGGGTGTGGTCGCGGTAGCGGGTGTAGTCGAGCTCGTTCCAGACGTCCCACATGTGCATCGTGCCGTGGTCGGGATCGTTGGGGTGGAGCGCGGGATCCGGAGAGTAGGGCGATCCGGGGACGTAGGGTCGGGTCGGATCGAGCTCGCGAACGATGTCGGGGAGGATCTGGCTGTAGTACTGCCATCCCCAGCTGCGGCCGTCCAGTTCTTCCTGCCAGCCCCAGTCGTGGTAGCCCCAGACGTTCTCGTTGCCGCCGTTCCACAACGCCAGCGACGGATGCGGGCTCAGCCGGGTCACGGCTTCGCAGGCTTCTGCGATGATCTCGCTGCGCAGTGGCTCTTCTTCGGAGTAGGCGGCGCACGCAAGGAGGAAGTCCTGCCAGACCAGCAGACCGAGTTCGTCGCAGAGGTCGTAGAAGGCGTCGCTTTCGTAGATGCCCCCGCCCCAGACGCGGATCAGGTTGACGTTGGCCTCGCGCGCCTGGATGAGGCGTTGCTCGTAAAGCTCTGGTCCGACACGGGAGGGGAAACAGTCCCCTGGCACCCAGTTGACACCGCGTGCGAAGACCGGCTGGCCGTTGACCACCAAGGTGAAGGGCGTTCCGTGCTCATCCGGCGTGGTGTCGAGTTCGACCGTGCGGAATCCGATCCGGCCGTGCCACGCATCGAGGACGACGTCATCGCCGAGCAACCGAACCCCGATGTCATACAGAGGCTGTTCGCCGTACCCGTGCGGCCACCACTTCTTCGCCAGGGGCACCCGAACCTCGGCGAACGCCGAACGCAGCCCGGCGGGAACATCCACAGAACTCAGCACGTCCCCGACCGACACCTCCATCCGCAGCGGTTCCGCCGACTCGGGCGCCCACCGCAGATCTACGAACACTGACACGACCCCGGTGTCGCCATCGAGCGCGACCAACGGCCGCACGGCATCGATTCCGGCCTGCCGCCAGGACTCCAGATACAGCGGCCGCCAGATCCCGGCGGTCATGATCTCCGGTCCCCAGTCCCATCCGTAGTCGCTGGCCATCTTGCGAATCGCGTTGTAGGGGTGCCGGTTGACGTGCGGCCGCGCGCCGAGTTCCTTCTCGGCCTGTTCGGCGGCGGTCAAGGCGCCGGTGAACGTCACGGCGAGCGTGTTCGTACCCTGATGAAGCAGGTCCGAGACGGGGATGCGGTAGCTCCGGTGCATGTTGCGGGTCTCGGCGACGACGGCTCCGTTGAGCTCGACGACCGCCACGGTGTCGAGCCCGAGCGCGACCAGATCCGTGGAATCGTTGGGGCCGTCCCAGCCGAACGTCGTCTCGTACCGCCAGTCCACGCGCCCGATCCAGCCCAACAGCTTCTCGTTCTCGTCCAGGTACGGATCGGGGATGAGCCCGGCGGCAAGCAGGTCCAGGTGCACGCACCCCGGGACGGTCGCCGGCACGGACACCCCGGCCAGTTCCGGCGGCACGTCGCCGCCGACCGCACGCAGCGTCCAGCCGGCGGTGAGCTCGGTGCGGCTCGTGAGGGTCGGGGTCATTTCATCGCCCCGCGGGTGAAACCGTTGTAGATGAAGCGCTGCAAGAACAAGAACACCACCAGGGTAGGAATGATCACGAGAACGGCCCCGGCGCAGATGATCTCCCAGTGCGCGCCGTAGGGACCCTTGAAGTAGTACAGCGAGGTGGAGATGACCCCGAGGTCGGGCGAGGGCATGTACAGGAACGGCGTGTAGAAGTCGTTGTAGATGACCACGCCCTTGACGATCACCACCGTGGCGATCGCCGGTTTCAGCAGCGGCAGGATCACCTGGAAGTAGATCCGCACCGGCGAGGCGCCGTCGATACGCGCGGCCTCGTCCAGCGAGATCGGGATGGACCGCATGAACTGCAGGAAGATCATGATCGAGACGATGTCGGTGCCCGTGTAGAGCGCGATCGGCGCCCAGCGGGTGTCGAAGATGCCGAAGGAGTTGATGATCTGGAACGTCGCGACCTGCGTGGTGACGCCGGGCACCAGCGCGGCGAGCAGGAACAGCCCGATGGTCAGCCGCCGCAGCCGGAAGCGGTAGCGGTCGATCGCGTAGGCCGTCATCGACCCGATCAGGACCGTGCCGCTGACGGCGAACACCAGGATGAACGCGGTGTTCCCGAACGCCCGGAGCATGTGCCCCTGGGTGAAGGCGATCTGGAAGTTGTGCAGGTTGAACCAGTCGTGCGGCGGCTTCAGCGGTCCGCCGTTCTGGGACTCGGCCTCGGTCTTGAACGCCGCCATGAACACGACCACCAGCGGCAACAGCGTCACGACGGAGGCGGCGACCAACGACGCGTACTTGCCGGTGACCGCGGCGCGCGCGCCCGCGCTCATGTGAGATCGACCCCCTCGTCGGGCACCAGCAGCCGCTGGACCCAGGTGACGACCAGCACGATGCCCAGCAGCACCACCGCCGCGGCGGAGGCCAGGCCGACCTTGTTGAACTGGAAGGCCAGTTTCACGGTCTGGATGACGAAGGTCGTGGTGCCTCCGGCGCCGCCGGTCATGATGTACGGGATCTCGAAGACGGACAGCGAGCCGGACACCACCAGGATCGCCGCGAGGCTGACGACCGGCCGGATGCCCGGCAGGATCAGGTACCGGACCTGGTGCCAGCGGTTGGCGCCGTCCAGGTCGGCGGCCTCGTAGATGTCGCCGGGGATGGACTGGATCGCGCCGAGGAAGAGCACGAAGTTCAGTCCGAGGTAGCGCCACAGCGACACCCCGGCCAGCGACCAGTTGGCCAGTTTCGGGTCGCCCAGCCACAGGTGCTGGCTGTGCACCCCGGCCAGGCGCAGTACCGAGTCCAGAGTTCCGCCGGGCTGGAAGAAGTACAGGAACACAAAGCCGATCGCGACGCCGTTGATCAGGTAGGGGAAGAACAGCACGCCCTTGAAGAAGTTCTTGAACCGGACGTTGAAGCTGAGCACCGTCGCGAAGTACAGCGCCAGCACCATCTGCACGGCGCCGGAGGCCAGGTAGAACAGGCTCACGAAGAACACCCGGAACAGGTCGGGCCGGGTGAACAGCTCGGTGTAGTTCGCCGAGCCCACCAGGTGCCGGTCGGGGCTGAAGCCGTCCCAGTCGGTGAAGCTGTAGTAGAGCATGTTCGCGATCGGCGTGTAGGTGAACGTCGCCAGCAAAACGAGCGGGACAGCCAGGAACAGCCACGGCGTCGCGCGCGTGAGCAGTCCGCGCCGAGGCCGGCGCGCGTTTCGCGGCCGGCCCGCCGCCGGCAAGGGGATCCGGTCGTCGAGGCCCGCCGGAGCCTCGACGACGTCGTGTCGGTCGGTCATCTCAGATCAGGACCCGGCGGCGGTCTTCACGGCTGCCGCCCATTTCTTGTCCAGGTCGGCGAAATAACCGTCCAGACTCCCGCCGGCGGCGCCGCGCGCCAAGTCCACGATGTGCTGCCGGTAGTCCGGCTTCTGCAGACCGATCTCGGAATCGTTGTCGATGGTGGAGATCTGCGTGTTGGCGTTCTGCGCGAGCTCGATGAACTGCACGCCGGCACTCTGGTACGCGGCCAGCTCCGGCGGCATCGCCCCGGTCTTCAACGTCGGGAGCAGACCCTGGTCCTGAGCGTAGGTGCACTTGTCGACAAACCAGTCGACCCAGGCGCGCGCCGCGGCCTTGTGCTGGGAGTGGATGCTCACGGCCTCCATGTAGTCCGGCGAGACCACGGAGCAGAAGTGTCCGCCGACCTGCGTCGGGTAGGGCATGAAGCCGATGCTGGCGGGGTCGGCGCCGGCGGTCTTGGCGGCCAGCTGCATCTGGGAGACCGCCCAGGAGGCCAGCGCCAGCGTGCCGATCTTGCCCGAGCCCATGCCGCTCTTGGCGGCGTCCCAGGCCGTCGTCGTCGGGTCCTTCTCAGTGAGCTGATTGTGGACGACGTTGTAGAGCATCGTGTCGATCTGGTTGAGCTCCTTGCCCGGACCCCAGGGCGCGGCGTCGGTGGCGAGGTCGTCGGAGGCCTTGGGATCGCAGCTGAGCTCGCCGAGGTAGGACTGCCAGGCGGTCATCGGCCAGCCCTCGTGGTAGACCGTGTAGAGCGGGGTGGCCTGGGTCTTGGTCTTGATCGCCTGCAGGTCGGCGAGGAACTGGTCGGGCGTGGTGGGCCAGCTGGTGACGCCGGCCTGCTGCCACACCGTCTTGTTGTAGACCATGCCGGTGGCGTTGCCGTTGATGGCTATGCCGTACACCTGGCCGCTGTACGTGCCGTGGTCGATGAAGCGGTACTTCTGGTCCAGGTCGGCGGGGGTGCCGAGCGGGGCGAAGAACTTGGGGTAGTCCGCGACCGGGACCGAGGCCGGGATCATCAGCACATCGCCGTAGTCGCTGCTGTTGAGGCGGATCTTCACGTCGCCTTCGTAGTCGACGACGGGTTCGAACTTGACGTGCACGTTCGGATAGATCTTGTTGAACTCCGCGGCGTAGCGGGCCAGGGTGCCGTCGGCGGCGAGGTCGGTCTTGTGAGTCAGGACCGTGATGTCGCCGCTCACGCCGGCCGGGTCGGTGGCGGTGGCGGCGGCGCTGCCGCCGGTGCCGTGGGCGCCGCCGGAGCAGGCGGCCAGAGCCAGGGCGCAGGCCGTGATCACGGCGGCCAGGACCGTTGTTCGCTTCCTCATGTGCCATCTCCGGAATCATTGATCGTTGAGGGGTTGTGACCGCCGTCTCTTATACGTTTAAGGTTCAGAGACGAAGCAGCGGTCGACTCCGATGGCGAGGAACGTAGGCGTCAGCTGCGCAGAGCGTCAAGAACCTCAGAGGTCACCGAAACCTTTTCGTTACCTACGGGTCCTGATGAGCTTAAGTGTTTAAGCGTTTTGACGGCCGCCGAACGCTGGAGCGCTCCGAGGGAACGCTCCAGCGCCGACGCCGTTTGTGGCTCGGTAGGGGTCGGGAATCAGGGCTTTTGGGTGAGCAGATGCGCTTGGTATCCCTGGCCGTAGGTGGCGGTGGGTGTGCCGCTCCAGTCGGTGATCAGGTCGTTGCCGTTGCTGTTGCAGACGCCCCAGGGGTTCCACGTCCACGCCGAGTAGCCGACGCCGTTGGCGTCCGCCCAGGCCATCACCTGGTCGATGTAGTCGTGGTTGCAGTTGTTCTGGCCGATCTCGCCGGCCTGGACCGGCACCTTCGCGGCCACGGCGCCGATAGTGGAGTTCCAGCAGGAGGTGGTGATGCAGCCGTTGAAGTTGTAGGAGTGCCAGGAGGCGACCAGGTTGCCGGTGGGATCCTTCGGCTCGTAGGCCAGCCACTGGCTCAGGTCGTTGGTCCAGGTCAGGCCGCCGGTCATGACGACGTTGGTGGCACCGGTGGCGCGGACCGCGTCGACCAGCGATTGCATGCCGGCGACCGGGTAGGTGATGCCGGTGCAGGTTCCGCCGTCGCGCAGGCACGTCCAGGCCTCGGTGGCGTTGGAGAAGTTGTTCGCGGCGTCCGGATAGGGCTCGTTGAACAGGTCGAAGAGCACTGCGTTGTCACCCTTGAACGCGGTGGCGACCTGCTTCCAGAACGTCGGGGTGTACTGCGCGTCCGGCATCGGCTTCTGGCACGCGGCCAGCGCGTCGGCGCACGCCGAGCTCGGGCCGGTGTACTGGCCGTAGGTCCAGTGCAGGTCCAGGATCACGTTGATGCCGTTGGCCACCAACAGATCGGTGTAGTCCTTGACCGCCTTCTGATACGCGGCGCCGACGGTACCGCCCGCGGGGACGTCGCTGTTGCCCAGCCAGCACTCCTCGTTCAGCGGGATGCGCACAACGTGGATGTTCCAGGTCTTCATCGCATCGATCGTGGCCTGGTCCGCCGGCCCGTCCCACATGCCCTTGCCCTGGACGCAGGCGAACTCGCCGCTGGAGCGGTTGACGCCCAGGAGACGGTAGGTCGCGCCGGCCGAGGTGACCAGGTGGTTTCCGGAGACGTGAAGCTGCGGGGCGGGCGTCCCCGGCGGCGGGCTGCTCGGCGGCGTGCTCGGCGTGCTGCTCGGCGAGGTTGAGGGCGAGGTGCTGGGGGTGGACGTCGGAGGCGGCGAGCCGGGCCCGCCGCACAGGACTCCGTTGACGGTGAACGCCGTCGGGGCGGCGTTCGCACCGCTGTAGGTGAAGTTCGCCGCCGGGGTGACGGTGCCGTTGGTGGCCACGGCGCCGTTCCACGACATGCTCGTGACCGTCACGGCCTTGCCGGACTGGGTCCAGGACCCGTTCCAGCCCGAGGACAGCGTCTGGTTCCCGGCGTAGGAGTAGCCGAGAGTCCAGCTCGTCCACGGCGCACCGAGGTTCGTGATGCTGACGTTCGTGCTGAAGCCACTGCCCCAGTCATTGGCCACCGAGTACAAAACCTGACACTGCGTCGCCCCGGCCGCCTGCGCGGCTCGCGGAAGCGCCACCACAGCCCCGGCGCCCGCGATAGTGATCACCGCGACCGCGGCCACGGCCGAAACCGCCCGGCTGCGGGCAGATCTGAAGAGGGAGAACGGATGTCGCATACGCCGCTCCTGACAATGAGGATGGATGTCGCGGCGAAACGTAGACACCGTGCCAACGGGCAACAAGGGCACGTAGCCAGGCCCGTCGGGAACGCACTGGTCCGGACTGAAGTGGCGGTCCGGAGGCGGTGAAAGTTCCAGGGAATCAAGGCTCGGATCCCCTTAAGCACTTAACCTTTAAGCTCAGGGGTCGTCGTCGGATCGGACGTGGATGCGGGAGTTAAGCGCATAAGGCTTTGCCCGCTGTCTAGCCCAATGATTGAGCGGACCGCGCGGGAACTCGCGCGGTCCGCTCGTGGGCTTGGTCAGTGCCCGGTGTCGCTCATGAACTGCTTGGTGTATTGCAGCGGGGTCGTGCTGGGGACGGAGTTGCAGGTGGGGGACGCGTAGGAGCTTGAGCAGGGGGTGTCTCGGTCCAGTGACCAGTAGTGAAGGCCGGCCAGGCCGTTGCTGACGGCGTAGGACGACAGGGTGTTGACGTCGGCGACGGTGAAGATCTCGCTGGTGGCGTCGTTCATGCCGATCATCGGGGTGACGGCGATCTTGCTGGCCGGGATTGCGTAGGTGTGCTCGAGGTTCTTCACCGCCTGGATCGCCGACTGGGCCATCTGGCAGGTGCCGCCGGAGACGACGCACACGCTGCTGGAGGCGCTGCCGTAGTCCATGGTCATCAGGTTGATGACGTAGTGGTTCAGGCTGGAGCCGCGGACGGCCTGCACGACCGTGTTGCCGAGGGAGTTCACTCCGCCGTAGCTGCCGTCGGAGGCCCCGAGGGTGGCCAGGGTGAAGGAGAACTGCAGGTTCGGGTACTGCGACTGGGCTCCGACCGCGGAGGCGACGAGGTTCTGGATGTCCGACGCGCTCTGGCCGCCTTCGATGTCGAAGTCGATGCCGACCAGGTTCGAGCTGGCGTAGCGGGCGATGAAGGACTTCATGCCGGACGCCGAGGCGCAGGTGAAACTGCCGGCGGCGCCGCCGGTCGACACGACGTAGTTCAGGTTGGCGGCGTGCAGTTGGGCCACGTTCTCCGAGGCGAAGTTGGCAGCCGGGACGCCGCCCCAGGTCTCGCTGCCGCAGGAGCCGGTGGCGAACGCCAGGGTGATCGCGGGCAGCTTCGGAACGTACTGCGACACCAGGCTTCCGGAACCGACTACCGGTATGACGGACCCGGTCACCGCCGACTGCATCTGGTAGGTGTTCCAGTTCATGTTGACGGTGACGTCCTTGTACGGGCTGAGCAGCAGGCCGCTCACCCCGCCCGTTCCGCCACCGGTGCCGCCGGTTCCGCCGCCGGTGCCACCGCCTGTGCCGCCTGTGCCGCCGCCGGTACCGCCGGTGCACGCGCCGTTGGACGTCCACGGTTGTCCGGTGCCGGATCCGCCGTTGTTGGTCGCCGGGTCGTTGCCCTGCGTCCACCAGTTGGCGGTGTAGTTGGTCCCGTTCTCGCTGGCCTGCTGGCCGCCGGTGTAGACCGTGGCGGCACTCCACGGCGCGGCGCACGTGGCGGCCTGTGCACTGGGAGCCGCAGCCACCGCGAGGACGGCCGCGCCGGCTGCCAGCGCGAACGCCGAGCCGGCTGTCAGTGCTGCGCGAAGGTTCCGTTTTCCGATCCGCATGAGCCCTCCAAAGTGGGGAGAGGTGCTGGGGGATTGCGCATCTCGCCGAACCGTGGGGTGGCCCGGTGTCCACTTTGTACGTGCGGGGAGAAGATTGGTCAAGACCATTCACAAGATTGGTTCAGACCAGTGTGAGTGGGCCGGTTCGACGTCGTGCGCAGAATAATGAATCAGGGTTCTTACTACTGGCGCATCCCAACCAGCGCCGCGCAGGGAAAGCTGCCGAGCTCGCGCCACGTCGCCACCGGGCGCGAGCTCGGCCGTCCTGTTCCCCTCCGCCCCGTCGGGCTCCGTCAGCCCTGTCAGGCCATCGGCACCAAGGTGAACGACTGGGCGGTGTCTCCCGCCGTGCACGTCCACTGCTGGATCCGTGTGCCGTTCGCCGTGCCGCGGTTGGTCACGTCCAGGCACTCCGTGCCGCTGTTCCGTGCCGTGAACGTGTACGCGCTGCCGGATTGCGTGGGCAGCCATTGCTGATTCGTCCCGCTGCCGTTGGTCCACAGCTCGATCGGCGTGCCGTCGGCGGTCGCGCCCTGGCCGCCGGTCACGTCCCAGGACTCGTTGGGCGCGTTGCGGTTGACCACCTGGTAGTAGCCGTTACTCGTCGCGTGGAACTGCCATTCCTGGTTGGCCTGGCCGCCGCTGCCGCAGGCCCACTGCTGCACGGCCGTGCCGTCCGCGGTCCCCCAACCGGCGGCGTCGAGGCACAGGCCGCTGTTGCTGTTCACGACCTCGTACCACTTCGTCGGGTCGATGCTGCCGGTCCCGCCGCCACCGCCGGAGGTCAGCTGCGGCCAGGTGAACGTCGCGACCGCCCGAGCGGGCAGCGTGTAGGTGAACGACTGGCCGTTCTCCGAGACGTTGAAGGTGTGTGAGTTGCCGGTGTCCGCGTTGAGCACAACCAGGGCGTTGGAGCCGTCGGGGTTGCGGAAGGCGACGTCCTCGAGGTTCCCCGAGCCGAAGGTGTTCGAGTCGATCCGGACGGCGCCGGGCTTCACGAACTTGCTCGCCTGGCCGAGCACGTAGTACTCGGCGTTGTAGGAGGCGGTCCCGGCGTTGTTGTCGACGGTCACCGCCGCGGTGCACGTGGTGCAGTTCATGCTCGGGCCGCCGCTCGGGTTCAGGGCGACGTTCCAGGTCGCGACCGTCTTGGCCCAGTTCCGGGTGGCGCCGATGATCAGGTTCTCGGTCTGCCAGTCCAGGCTGTCGGCGAAGGTGTTCGCGGGGTTCGAGGACTGCGAGCCGGAGCACTCGGTGAAGTACGTGTCCTTGCCCGGGTAGGCGTTGTGGACCGTGCTCTGGGCGCTGGGGTCGCCGGAGTAGCAGTGCCATGCGGTGCCGGCCGTGTACTGCGACGCCGTGGAGTTGCCAAGGATCGTCTCGGGGAACGAGGGGTCGTTCCAGTTGTGGTCGTAGCCGATGATCTTCGTGCTCAACCCCGAGGGCGCCAGCGCCGGACCCAGATTGCTGCCGATGAGGCTGGTCTCCTGGGCGCTGGTGAAGGTCGAGCCGGGGTAGTTCGACGGGGAGTATTCCGGCTCGTTCTGCGGGGTCAACAGCGCGACCGGGACGCCGGCTGCCTGGTAGGCCTGGGCGAATTTGATGAGGTAGTTGGCGTAGACCTGGTAGTTCGAGGCGTTCAGCGAGCCGCCGACCATCGAGCCGCTGGACTTCATCCAGCCCGGCGGACTCCACGGCGTGCCCATGACGGTCAGCGCGGGATTGAGCTGCAACGCTTGCTTCAGCACCGGGATGATGTAGGCGTTGTCGTGGCTGATCGAGAAGTGCGCGAGCGTCGGGTCGGTCTGGCCCGAAGGCATGTCGTCGTAGCTGTACTGCGACAGCGAGAAGTCGGACGCCCCGATGGGCTGGCGCAGGAAGCTCAGTCCGATGCCTTGGTTCGGGTCGAACAGCTTCGTCATGATCGCCGAGCGCTGCGGCGAGTTCGCCACCAGCCACGCCGAGGAGTCGGTGAACGACGCGCCGAAGCCGGTCATGCTCTGGTAGGCGGTCCCGGGGTTGACCGTGATGGTCTGGCTCGCCGAGCCGCCCCCGGCGTTGAACGCCGTGCCGGCCTGGGGACTGAGCAACTGGCTCCGGTCCGCGGTGGTCTCCCAGACCGACACCGCTGTTGCGGCCGTCGCGGCGGCGGCGGGCCGCGGCGCGACGAGGGCGCCGGCCGCGCCGGCGACAAGAGCGACGGCTCCCAAGGAAGCTGCCAGGGGTCTGCTGTGCCTGCTGCTGAACATCTCCGTCTGTTCCTCCTTCACCCCCGTGCTGTAACAAATGAAACAGCTATGTAACAGCCGTTGCCAAGGAGGAAAGCAGGGACCTGACGCCGCGTCAATGCCCGGAGCCGGTTCCGCAACAAGAGTGCGCCCGGTGAATGATGAAACAGAGGTGTTACATGCGCGTCGCCGCGCGGCGGGCGCCGGGCTGTTCGGCGGGCCGACCTGCGCCTACCGCCCCGAGCGCACCGCGCCCGTGGATCCCCGCACCACCAGCTCCGTGGCCAGCTCCACGTGCAAAGCGTCCACCGGCTGCCGGTCGATCAGCCGGATCAGCAGGCTGACGGCCATCCGCCCCATCTCCGCCAGCGGCTGGCGGACGGTCGTGAGCATCGGGCTGGCGGCCTGGGCCAGGTCGATGTCGTCGAATCCGGTGACCGACAGGTCCCGCGGGACCCGCAGCCGGCGATCGGCGGCGGCCGCCATCGCCCCGATCGCGGTCTTGTCGTTGAAGCAGACCACTGCCGTCGGCGGGTCGGGCAGGTCGAGCAGCTCTCCGGCGGCCCAGTGCCCGAGGCCGACGGTCGGCTCGACGGCGCGGATCAGCGTCCGGTCCGGCAGGATGCCGGCGTCGGCGAGCGCCGAGGTGTGCCCGGCCAGCCGGTCGCGGGCGGCCAGCCACTCCTCGGGACCCGCGATCACGCCGATCCGCCGGTGTCCGGCGGCGAGCAGGTGGTGGGTGGCGCTGCGGGCACCGGTCAGGTGCGCGGCCGAGACCGCGGCGACGTCGCGGGGCACCTCGCCGCGCGGGTCGACGACGACGAAGGGGAAGCCCTGGGCCCGCAGGGCTACCAGCTGCTCGTCGGGCTCGGGCGGCAGGATCATAATGGCGCCGGCGACCCCGCTGCGGCCGGCGAGCGTCGGCAGCACGGTGGCCGCCTGCGAGTTCTCGCCGGCGTCGAGGATCAGCGTGCGGTGAAAGGACTCCAGGCTCTCGGCGATCGAGGAGACGATCAGGCCGAAGTAGTCGGTCAGCGTGTAGGGACAGCGCAGGTAGATCGCGCCCGGCGCCTCGGGGTCGGGTGCGCTGGGCGTCCGCGCGCCGAACCGTTCGACCGTGCGCTGCACCAGTTCCCGGGTCGCCGGGGCGACGTTCGCGTGATCGTTGAGCACCCGGGACACGGTCGCGATCGACACCCCCGTGGCCGCGGCGATGTCCCGGACGGTCGCCCGCCGGACCGGCACCGCCTCAGCCATGCGTTACATCCCGTTTCACTCGCGCAGCATACCCATTTCCCGCAGCGCCGCGGCATCCCTTGACAGGGTGGCAGCGGGTTGGTTCGCTCGGAGCGTTGTTTCACAGTCGTTACATTTTGTTACATCCGGCGAGAGGACACACCCCATGCCTCGAAGACTCTCAGCACTGACTCTGATCGGCGGACTCCTCGTCGCGGCCGGCGCTATCGTCCCGGTCGCGTCCGCCGCCACCGGCCAGGGCGCCGGGCACGACACCGGGCGCGGGCCGAAGCCTGTCGCCGCGCACGTCTGGCTCACCACCCCCGACGGCGCGAACCGGCTCGCCGACGCCGGCACGGTCGCCTTCGGGACCGTGCCGGCCACCGTCCCGACCGTCGTGGTCGATCCGACTCTGACCTACCAGCGGATGCAGGGCTTCGGCGCGGCGATCACCGATTCCTCCGCGGCGGTGCTCTCGAACCTCTCCCCCGCGACGCGCACCGCCACCATGCGCTCGCTGTTCGACCCGGTGACCGGCGACGGCCTGGACTACCTGCGCCAGCCGATCGGCGGCTCGGACTTCGTCGCGAGCGCCGCCTACACCTACGACGACGTGCCCGCCGGACAGACGGACTACGCGCAGCGCGACTTCTCCATCGCGCACGACAAGGCGCAGATCATCCCGCTGCTGCGGCAGGCCAAGGCGATCAACCCCCGCCTGCAGATCGTCGCCACGCCGTGGAGCCCGCCGGCGTGGATGAAGACCGGCGGCTCGCTGACCGGCGGCCGGCTCATCGACGATCCGCGCGTCTATCAGGCCTACGCGCTGTACCTGCTGAAGTTCGTCGAGGCCTACCAGGCCGCCGGCGTCCCGGTCGACACCATCACGGTGCAGAACGAGCCGCAGAACCGGACTCCGTCGGGCTATCCGGGCACTGACATGCCCTCCTGGCAGGAGGAGAAGGTCATCGAGGACCTCGGCCCGATGCTGCGCCAGGCGCACCTGCACACGCAGATCCTCGCCTACGACCACAACTGGACCGAGCACCCGAACGACGTCGCCGCCACCCCGCCGGACGAGACCGCGGACATCGACGCCTACCCGCAGAACGTGCTGAACTCCCCGGCCGCCAGGTGGGTCTCCGGCGTCGCGTTCCACTGCTACAGCGGCGATCCCAGCGCGATGACCGCGTTCCACAACCAGTTCCCGGACAAGGCGATCTACTTCACCGAGTGCTCCGGCAACCAGTCGAGCGACCCCGCGAACACCTTCTCCGACACACTGAAATGGCACGCCAGGAACCTGACGATCGGCGCCACCCGCAACTGGGCCGAGACAGTAGTCAACTGGAACCTGGCACTGGACCCCAGCGGCGGCCCGCACGTCGGAGGCTGCGGCACCTGCACCGGCGTCGTCACCGTCAACCCGGACGGCACCGTCACGGACAATGCGGAGTACTACACCCTCGGACACCTGGCACGCTTCGTGAAGCCGGGAGCGCTGCGCATCGCCAGCACATCCTTCGGCACGACCGGCTGGAACGGCCAGATCATGGACGTCGCATTCCAGAACCCGGACGGCAGCACCGCACTCGTCGCCCACAACGAGAACGACAACCCCCAGACCTTCGCAGTCCAGGAGGGCGACCAGAACTTCACCTACACCCTGCCCGGCGGCGCCCTGGCCACCTTCACCTGGAACGCACACCTCCCCGGCAGCACCACCCTGCGCCAACTCGACCCCACCGGCTGGCACGCCTCCGCGAACCCCCCAGGCCCGACCGACCCCTGCTGCTCCGCCGACGTAGCGGCCAACGCCACAGACGCCGACGCCAGCACCCGCTACTCCTCAGGCACAGCCCAGGCAGCAGGCCAGTACCTGCAGGTCAACTTCGGCAAGGCCGTCACCGCACGCCGCGTCGTATTCGACACCGGCGCCTCCACCGGCGACTACCCGCGCGGCTACAGCGTGAGCACCAGCAGGGACGGCGTCTCATGGACGACGGCTACCGTGTCGGGGGTTGGCAGCGGCCAGTTCACGACGGTGGATCTGACCGGCGCGCCGATCCGGTACGTCCGTCTAACGCTTACTGCGGCTAACGGAAGCTGGTGGAGCGTCGCCGATGTGCGCGCGTACACCGGCGGAGGGTGGTCGGGCGACAAATAGGGGTCTGATCAGAAGGATCAGACAGCTGAGTTCTGAAGGTTTTCGCTGAGCACAGCACGCGCCGGGATGGTTGGTCGGTTGGTTTGTGAGTCAGTGGGCCCGACAATGTCGCCAGGCCCGGATCGGTGACCGCGGACTCACCGGCGCGCGCTGCGCGGAGCAGGCCGAGGGTCGCTGCTTCTGCCGTGGCGCTAGCATCATCAGCCAGGGCGGCGTGGATGATGGAGGAGAGCGATTGAGCGGCGACGAACGGAACCGCGTCCTCGCCGAGATCATCAGCAGCGACACCGTCGGCGGGATCCACCTGCAGCGGGTCGGGGAGATCCTCATCGCCCACGAGCGAGTGAATACGCAGGCCCTGCACCAAAAGGCAGGCGGCGCTTCTCCGAAGAGGCCTGCGATCGACATCGACGCCATCGAGCGCGCACTGGAGCTTGAGGACCGGTACTGCGAGGTCTGGCGTATGTGCCAGGAGCGTGGCCGCGAGTGGCGCCTGGCCGAAGGTTTGCACCTGCTGGAGCAGTCGCTTCGCGAGACTGCTGAACACCTCACCGGCATGGCCCTCAGGGACGCCTAGGTTCCCACCCGCGCTGACAGGGCTCGACAGATGCGTCAAGAGCCTGCGCGATCAGTTGGCATGTGCCCGAATTATCCAGTTCAGCGTGCTGAAACGCCTGCCTCGGGCTCTGGACACCGGGTTCGTGGCGCACTATACATACCCAACACAAGGGAACGTGCGATCACATAACTCATCAACTTTCTTCAGAACCAAGCTTCTTGGGCGGGTATGACGCATGAGACTTCGGGTGCACAGTGTGACGCGGCTTCGGCACGGCGGCCGGGTGGTGGCGGCGGCGACCGCTGTCATGGCTCTGATATTCGGGTCCGTCGCTGGGGCGCACGCGAGCCCGGTGCAGGGCAGAGATGTCGCGCAGAGCAGGGATGTCGCGGCCGCAACGGCGCCGGCTTCTGTGGGGACTGCTCATACGGTCACGTATGACGGGTACTCGTTCCTCGTTGACGGCAGTCGCACCTACCTGTGGTCTGGTGAGTTCCACTACTTCCGGCTGCCGAGTCCGAGTTTGTGGCTGGACATCTTCCAGAAGATGAAGGCGGCTGGGTTCAATGCCACGTCGCTGTACTTCGACTGGGGCTACCACTCGCCGGCGCCCGGGGTGTACGACTTCACCGGCGTGCGGGATGTCGATGAGTTGCTGGACATGGCGCAGCAGGCGGGCCTGTATGTGATCGCGCGGCCCGCGCCGTACATCAACGCCGAGGTGGACGGTGGCGGGCTGCCGGCTTGGCTCGGTACGAAGGACGTGAAGAACCGGACCGACGACCCGGCTTTCCTGTCCTACGCCGATCAGTGGCTCACCCAGATCGACGCGATCCTCGCGCGGCATCAGCTCACCAATGGCACCGGTAGCGTGATCGCATATCAGGTCGAGAACGAGTACTACAACGGTTCGGCGACCGGCCGCGCCTACATGCAGCACCTTGAGGACAAGGCTCGCGCCGACGGCATCACCGTGCCGCTGACCGGCAACAACAACGGGACGTTCGGCAGCGGGACCGGTGCGCTGGACGTCGACGGTCCCGACTCCTACCCGCAGGGCTTCAACTGCTCGAATCCGAGCGCGTGGAACGGTGTTCCCGACATCAGCTACGACCACCCGGCCGGCAAGCCGCTGTACACCCCGGAGTTCCAGGGCGGCGCCTTCGACCCCTGGGGCGGCCCGGGCTACGACAAGTGCGCCCAGCTGATCAACGATCAGTTCGCTGATGTCTTCTACAAAAACAACATCGCCGTCGGCGCGACCGCGCAGAGCTTCTACATGACCTACGGCGGCACCAACTGGGGCTGGCTCGGCGAGCCCGAGAACTACACCTCCTACGACTACGGCGCGGCGATCCGGGAGACCCGGCAGCTCGATCCGAAGTACTCCGAGGACAAACTGATCGGCGACGCGCTGGCCTCGATGCCGGACCTGACCAAGACCGACCCGATCCAGACCACCGCGCCGGACGACGCCGCGATCGTCGACACCGCGCGGCGCAACCCCGACACCGGCGCGCAGTTCCATGTACTGCGGCACTCGGACTCGACCTCGACCGCGGTGGACAACACCCACATCGCCGTTGATTTCAACGCGCTTCCGGCCGGGAACTACACCTACGACGACGTCGATCCGGTCCTGCAGTACACCGGCGCCTGGTCGCACGTCGCCAACCAGAGCTACACCGGCAGCGACTTCAAGAACACTGAGTCGTTCTCCAACACCGCCAACGACTCACTGACGGTTCCGTTCACCGGCACCGCGATCCGGTGGATCGGCTCGAAGACCAACAACCACGGCTATGCCGACGTCTACCTCGACGGCGTCAAGCAGACCACCGTCGACTGCTCCGGCAGCCAGAGCCAGGCGGTGCTCTACCAGGCGAGCGGCCTGACCGCCGGACCGCACACCCTCAAGATCGTCGTGGACGGCACCCACGCCTCCGGCTCGACCGACAACTTCGTGTCCGTGGACGCCGTCGACCTGCCGCCCGCCGGAAGCGGAGCCGGCCCGACGTATCCGAGCGTCCCCCAGGAACCGGGCACCGCGATCACCCTCAACGGGCGCGAATCGGACCTGCTGGTCGCGGACACCAAGATCGGCGACTCGCGGTTGCAGTACTCGACCTCGCAGCTGATGACCTCGCAGACGATCGGTAGCCGTGACGTCGCAGTGTTCTACGGCGACAAGGGCACCGACGGCGAAACGGTCCTGCGGTACGCGAGCCGGCCGACCGTCCAGAGCACCGACGGCGCCGTCAAGGTGACCTGGGACGCCGCCAGCGGCGACCTGCGGCTGAACTACCAGCACTCCGGCCTGACCCGGGTGACCATCACCGGCAGCGGCTCGCGTCCGCTGCTGCTCCTGCTCGCCGACAAGCCGACCGCCGAGACGTTCTGGACGCAGAACACTGCCACGGGTCCGGTTCTCGTGCGCGGTACCCATCTGTTGCGGACCGCCGCGAGTGCTGACGGTGGCAGGGTCCTGAATCTGACCGGCGACAACGGCACCGACCCCGGTATCGAGGTCTTCACCTCCGCCACGTCGGTGACCTGGAACGGCCATGCGGTGCACGCCAAGGGCTCCGCCACCGGAAGCCTCGTCGGCACGGTATCCACCGCGGCGGCGATCACTCTGCCCGCGCTCACCGACTGGAAGTACCAGGCTGAGTCGCCGGAGGCACAGTCAGGCTTCGACGACTCGACCTGGACGGTCGCGGACAAGACGAGCACCAACAGCGTCACCGGTGTCGGTTCGCTACCGGTTCTCTACGCCGACGACTACGGCTTCCACACCGGCAGCACCTGGTACCGCGGCAGGTTCCGCTCCTCCCCCACGGCCACCGGCATCCACCTGGTCTCTGATTCGGGCGGAGGCGCGCAGGCCTTCTCGGTCTGGCTGAACGGGACATTCCTGGGCAGCTCCACCAACGGCAGCGGCGACTTCACCTTCCCGGCCGGATCGCTGAAGCAGAGCGGGGACAACATCGTCTCGGTGCTCACCGTGAACATGGGTCACGAAGAGGACTACAACTCCACCAACAACAGCACCTCTGCGCGTGGGCTCACCAGTGCCTCGCTCGTCGGAGCTCCGCTGACGTCGGTGACCTGGCGGTTGCAGGGCGTCCGCGGCGGCGAGCAGGAGATCGACCCGGTGCGCGGTCCGCTGTCGACCGGCGGTCTGTACGGCGAGCGCGCCGGCTGGCCGCTGCCCGGCTTCGACGACTCGGCGTGGAAGCCGGTGAGCCTTCCGGCCCACGACACGACCCCGGGCGTCGCCTGGTACCGCACGACCGCGAACCTGAACCTGCCGAAGGGTCAGGACACCTCGCTCGGTCTCACCATCACCGACGATCCGTCGAAGAAGTATCGCGCGGAGCTGTACGTCAACGGCTGGATGGTCGGCAACTACGTCAACTACCTCGGCCCGCAGCACAGCTTCCCGATCCCCAACGGGATCCTGAAGACCGACGGGAGCAACACGATCGCGATCGCGGTGTGGAACCTGGACGGCAGCACCGGCGGCCTCGGCACGGTCTCGCTCACCGACTACGGCAGCTACGCGTCCTCGCTCAAGGTGGATACGGTCGACAGTCCCCGGTACAACAAGGCCACGTACGCGATGCCCGCGGCGCCGGGCGTGAACGTGAACCTTCAGGTCCCTGACACCGCGCAAGCCGGGACCGCCTTCACCGCCACCGCGACCGTGTCGGTCCCGGCCGGTCGGGGACGCGCGAGCGGACTCACGCCCTCGCTGAGCCTTCCGCCCGGCTGGACCGCCAGCGCCCCGAGCCCGGCAACTATCAGCTCTGTGAAGGACGGACAGTCGGCGACGTTCACCTGGAGCGTGCAGCCATCAGCCGGCGCCCAACCTTCAGCCGCCGCGCTCACCGCGACGATCGGCTACACACAGCACGACAAACCCGGCACGGCGAAGGACGAGCGCGTCGTCGGCTACTACGTGCCGCCCGCAGCGGGTCAGGACAACATCAGCGACCTGGCATTCACCGCCGCGACCAACGGCTGGGGACCGGTCGAACGCGACATGAGCAACGGCGAGCAGGCCGCCGGCGACGGACACACCATCACCATCAACGGTGCGACCTCCGCCAAGGGCCTCGGCACGAACGCGACCAGCGACGTACGGATCTACCTCGGCGGCCACTGCACCACCTTCACCGCCTCGGTGGGCGTGGACGACGAGACCAACGGCGCCGGCACCGTCACCTTCAGCGTCCTCGCCGACGGCAGAACACTGACCACCACCCCCGTCATCGGCGGCCACCAGGCAGCCACGCAGCTGTCAGCCGACCTCACCGGCGCCCAGATGCTCGACCTGGTGGTCGGCGACGGCGGCGACGGCAACGCGCACGACCACGGGGACTGGGGAGGCGCGCAGATCACTTGCTCCTGAGGGCAGGGAGGGTCCGAGTTGCGATCCCCGGTCCAGAGATGGATCGGGGATCGCAAAAAGAGTGGTCCGGTCGCCCGTCGGCGCCGGACCTGCTCTTGTGTCCACACTCATGGCACCGACATGCCAGCGCTGGCAACCCGCGCACTCGACACCGGCGCCCGCATCCGCAGCCGGGTCACAGCAACGCGACGCACCGCCCGCGCGCCAGCGTCGGCAGCGGCAGCGGCAGCGGCAGCGGCAGGCGCCATCACCGACATGCCAGAGCTGGCAGCTCGCGCGCCCGACAGGGGCACCCGCCTCGCAGCCCGCATCCGCAGCCGGGTCACAGCAGCGCGACGCACCACCCGCGCACCAGCACCAGCACCAGCACCAGCACCAGCGTCGACCACCCATGTGCCAACGCCGGCTATCTGCGTGCCGGCGCTGGCCACCCGCGGGCCAGCACCCCCGAACTCAAACAGCCGCCTGATACTCCGCCAGCAGATTCGCGCAGCGGATCAGCCCGATGTGCGAGTAGGCCTGCGGATGGTTGCCCAGTGAGCGCTCGGCGACCGGGTCGTACTGCTCTGGCAGGAGGCCGGTGGGACCGGCCGCGTCGACGATCTGCGTGAACAACTCCTCGGCCTCGTCTCCTCGGCCGGCCAGCAGGTAGGCCTCGATCAGCCATGCCGCGCAGATGTGGAAGCCGCCTTCGCCGCCGGGGAGGCCGTCGTCGCGGCGGTAGCGGTAGACGGTGGAGCCGCTGCGGAGTTCGGCTTCTATCGCGGTCACCGTGGCTTGGAAGCGGTCGTCGGCTGGGTCGATCAGGCCGGACAGGCCCACGAACAGGGAGGCGGCGTCCAGGTCTGTGCCGTCGTAGGCGGTGGTGAAGGCTTGGACCTCGTCGTTCCAGCCGTGTTCGAGGACGTCCGCGCGGATCGTGTCGCGCAGGATGGTCCATTCCGGCGGTACCTCGCGGCCGTAGCGTTGGCCGAGTTCGACGCCGCGGTCCATGGTCACCCAGCACATCACGCGTGAGTAGACCCGGTGGCGGGGCATGTGCCGCTCTTCCCAGATCCCGTGGTCGGCTTCGTCCCAGCGGCGCGAGACCGCCTCGGTCATCGCCTGCACCATCTGCCAGTCCTGGTCGCGCAGCTCGCCGCGTACCTCGGCCACCGTCCTGACCAGCTCGACCACCGGGCCGAAGACGTCCAGCTGGACCTGGTGGTTGGCCAGGTTGCCGATGCGGACCGGTCGCGAGCCGGCGTAGCCGGGTAGGGACTCGATCGTGGCTTCGGCGCCGATCACCCCGCCGGACAAGGTGTACAGCGGGTGCAGCCACTCCGGACCGGCGAGCGTGCCGAGCACGCCGTGCAGCCAGGTGAGGTAGCCCTCGGCCTCCTCGACCGAGCCCAGATGCACCAGTTCCCGCACCGTCATCGCCGCGTCGCGGATCCAGCAGTAGCGGTAGTCCCAGTTGCGGACCCCGCCGATCTCCTCGGGCAGCGACGTCGTCGCCGCCGCCAGGACGCCGCCGGTGTCGGCGTTGACCAGCCCGCGCAGCGTCAGCGCCGACCGGAGCACCAGCTCGGGCAGCACGCCGGGCGGCTTCAGCGTCGCCGCCCACTGGCTCCAGTACCGGCCGGCGCGCGCCCGGCGCTCCGGCTCGGGCGTCTCGTGCTCGTCCAGTTCGGTCGTCCCGCAGCGCAGCTCGAACACGACCGGGTTCCCCGCCGACGGCCGGATCACCGCGGACGCCGTCTCGTGCAGCCCGTCGGAGGTGACGGTCCACTGCACGCCCGGCGAGCGCAGCACGAACGGCTCGGAGGTCCCGTGCACCTGAAGGCCCTCAGCCTCGGCCACCAAGCGCACCGGGACGCCGCCGAACTCCGGACGCGGCGCGAAGGTCACCGAGGCCTCGGTGTCCCCGGCCACCACCCGGACCAGATCCGTGCGGTGCGGCGGGGTGTCGAGCTCGAGGTAGTCGGTGACCAGCAGCCGCGACCACCGGGTCTCCACCGTCATGGTCCTGGGCAGGTAGCGCTGGCCCAGAGGCAGGCCGTTGTGCCGGGGGGCGATGGCGAAGTGGCCGGCGCCGGCGCCGCCGAGCAGGTCGGCGAAGACCGCGGGCGCGTCCGCGCCGGGGTGGCACATCCAGGTCAGCCTGGCGTCCGGGGTCACCAGGGCGACCGAGCGCTCGTTGGCCAGCATGGAGTGCCGCTCGATCGGGTGGGAGGACTGGCCGTAGAGCCAGTTCCGGCGCTCCTCCAGCAGGAAGGCGAGCACCACCGGGACGTCCGCCGTCTCCGATACCCGGTAGGCCGCCTGCGTCTCCCCGGCGCCGACCTTCACGCCGACGTCCGGACCGGACAGCCGGGCGAACGCCTTCTCGTCGGTGACGTCGTCGCCGAGGAAGATCGCCGCGGTGGCGCCGACCTGGTGGCGCAGCACGTCCAGCGCGCGGCCCTTGTCGGTGTCGACCACCGAGAGCTCGATGACCTCCTTGCCGACGGTCGTCGAGACGCCCGGCCAGGTGGCGGGACCCTCGTGCACGCTGGCGAGCACCTTGCGCCCGGCGTCGTACTCGGCTTGGCGCACGTGCACCGCGATGCTCGCCGGCTTGACCTCCAGGTTCACCCCCGGCACGTCGATGACCAGCTGCTCCAGCTCGGCGCCGAGCCGCCGGTGCAGCGCCCGGGCCTCCGCGCCGAGCGCGTGGACGAAGCCGATGTCGAACTCCGAGCCGTGGCTGCCGACCAGGTTCACCTCGGCGGGCAGCCGGGACAGCGTGGCGAGGTCGCGCAGCGCCCGGCCGGAGATGACCACCGTGGTCGTCTCGTGCAGCCCCGCGAGCGACCGGAGCGCGCCCACCGACTCCGGCAGCGGCCTGGCCTCGTCCGGGTTCAGCGTGATCGGGGCCAGCGTGCCGTCGTAGTCGCAGGCGACCAGGAGCCGCGGGGTCCGGGCGATCTGGACGATCGCCCGCCGCAGCTCCGCAGGCAGGGCCTCAGCAGTCAACACTTCTCCTCAAAGAGTTTCGGTCATGGGGTGGTGTGTGGCGTTCGAGTCCATGACACGCATGCGACGACGGCCCACCGCGACATCGAGCCTAGCCAATTCCACGCGTGGATCGTCCACCCCGTCCAGATCATGCTGAAGGCGAGCACGCCGCTGCCGAGCGTCACCGGGTCAACCGCCTTTCGGGCCCGGCAAACCCGCTGCGCGGGTGGCGTCGGCGGCGGGCATCGGATTCACCATCCGACCAGCATGGACGAACTTTTCGGCCAGCATGGGCACGACTCGCCGGACTGGCAACTGGCAACAAGGGCTCGCAAGGTACTCGCGAGGCAGCGGTCAGCCGACGCCCCAGATTTTCTTCTTCGCCCGCCAGGGTTCGCCACCGTGACCGTGGCCGTGGTCGGCGTCCAATCCGGCGGCTATCCCGTCATCGCCGCGAGTGAGCTTGAGCAGGGCCCCGGCGACACGCGTGGCGAGCATGCCGGAGATCGCCGAGGGCGACAGCAGCGGTCCGCCGTCGATGACGCTGGGCATCGGGGTGTCGGTGACGCCGGACATCGGGGCGTCGGTCCCGGCTCCGAAGTCCGCGGGGACCACGGCAACCCGGCGCGCGCCCAGCCGCCCGCAGCGGTCGATGCCCTCGGCGAGGTCGGGATCGCCGCCGCGGAAGGCGACTTCCACCCACGGAAGGCCTTCTTGGACCTTGACGAGGCGGGCGATCCGGAACAGCTCGGCGTCGTCGAACCGGTTGGCGGCGTTCGCGGTCACGAGCATCGCCAGATCCGTCCCGCCGTGCCGTCTCGCAGCGCCGGCGACCGCGACCCGGAGCCAGCCGGTCAGCAAGGCCGCAGTGCCGAACGACTCGGCCAGCACAACCCGCCCGGCAGCCGCGCCGCGGCTCAGCACCGTGAGCGTGCGGGCGATACCGGCGACCAGCTGCGGATCGCGCCCCAGCGTCATCGGCACCACGCACACCGGCAGGTCGGAGCTGTCAAGAGCCTGATACAAAGACTCATCCAGCTGCCGACCCGCAGACGCCGCGCACAACAGCGGCCCATACTCGACCAACGGATCCACAGCCACGCGTCCGCCGCCCTCGTGGCCGCCGACGATAACGACGGCGGCCCGTGCGGCCCTCAGCGATGTCTTCGTCACCGGCGCGCTGTTGTCCGCCACGGCGCGTTGTAAACGCCGACGCGCGACCGCGGATTCCGAGCGCGACCCTCGCGACAACGCACGCCGTGGCTCCACTACCCTGACCGACGGGATCAAGCCTCCGACACGCAGGAGAACACCAAATGCCTTCGCCATCTCGCTCACGGCTGTCCACCATCGCTGTGGCGACGCTCGCCTGCACGGCGGGAGGTATGTCTGCGGCTGTGCCGTCGCATGCTGATACGACGGTGTCTGCGGGGTTGTCCGTTCCGAGTGAGGTGAGCATCAGTTCTGCGACCGTCACCGCGGACATATCCGGCTCCGAGGCGCCGGCTGGTGCGACCTACACTATCGACTGGGGCGACGGCGTTCAGAGTGTCACCAGCGACAAGGACACCCCCCTGACCCACACCTATACGCGAGTCGGTGGATTCGGCGTCACCTTGAAGGTGACCTCCTCGGACGACAACGATCAGCAACGCGTCCCGGTGACCGTCGACCCCGTCGGCGGGGCGGTGGCCGCTTCGGCCACCAGCCTGGTCGACCGGTCGCCGATCACTGTCACCATCACGCCGCCCAGCCGGCTCGGGACCGGCGAGAGCGTCACCGGCTACTCCGTTGATCTCGATTGCGGCGCTGGTCAGACGTCGACCTACAGCATCAGTGCCGGCTCAGACCTCAGCGTCACCGAGCCCGTCCACTGCATCGGGAAAGTCCTCGTCAGTGTGCAGGGCACGCTCAACGACGGCGGACATTTCTGGCTCGACGGACCCACGCTGACCGTCACTGCGGCCCAGCCGGTGTTGCACGCGAGCGTGACGGTCACCGCGCCGCACACCGTGCAGGTAGACCTGGCCGGCTGCAGCGTCGATTTCGCCCCCTCCAGCTACCCGATGTTCTCCATCGACTGGGGCGACGGCACTTCCCTCAAGAACGACGACCTCGCCTCCGCGAGCTTGCACCAGTCCATGCCGACCCACTGGTACACCACCGCCGGCACCAAGACCGTCACCATCTGGATCGGCGACGGCGTGGGGCCCTCCGCGACCACGACCCGTACCATCACGCTCACCGACCCGGCGGTGACCGCCACCGTCCAGCCTGTGGCGGGCGCCGACCGCTACGCGACCGGCGTCCTGGCCTCCCAGCGCGCCTTCCCCGCCGCAGGATCGGCCGGCGCCGTGGTCCTTGCCCGGGGCGACCAGTTCGCCGACGCGCTCACCGGGATACCGCTGGCCTCTTATCGCCACGCCTCGCTGCTGGTCACCCCTGGCGGTCCCGGCGCGACGCTGGACCCTCGCGTGGCCGCCGAGATCCAGCGCGTGCTGGGACCGGGCACGGGTAAGACCGTCTACCTCCTCGGCGGAACGGCCGCACTGCCGCAAGGTATCGCCGACTACATCACCAAGACCTTGCACTACCGCGTGGTCCGCTACGCCGGCACCGACCGGTATGCCACAGCCCTGATCATCGCCAAGACCGGGCTCGACAACCCCGGCCGCATCGTCGCAGCCCGCGGCGACGACTTCGCCGACGCTCTGACGGCAGGACCCCTGGCCGCCGACAAACTCACCGACGCCAGCGGCAAGCCCGCCGCGATCGTCCTGACCCAGGGCCCGGCCGAGAAAGCGACGGTCGATCCCGCAACCGCCGCTTACATCCGCAGCAAGGAGAGGACAGCCGGCGCCGTCACCGCGGTCGGCGGCGGCGCCTGGACAGCTCTCCAACAGCCCGCGATGTACGTCGCCGGAGCCGTCACCGGCATCGTCGGCGGCGACCGCTACGGAACCGCGACCGCCGTCGCCAACGCCTGGGGCACCAACACGCAGAACAAGTACACCATCGGCCTGGCGACCGGTACCGGCTTCGCCGACGCCCTGACCGGTGGCGCGCTGACCGCACACGCCAACGGTCCTCTGCTCCTCACCGACCCGGCCGTGCTCAGCCCGGCAACAGCCAACTACCTCCGCGCCTACGGCACTTCGATCGCCACGATCGACGTCTTCGGCGGTCCCACTGCCATCGCCCCGACCGTCATCAATGCCGTCTACCAGCAGCTCTCCATGCCGTACTGACGGGTTGCGATTTCGCGGGACACCCCATCCGACCTAGGCCCGGGCTCCAAGCCACACCGCGGCGTTCGGGGCGAGCTTTCCGCCGCTCACCACGTCGCTGCTCAGCAGGACGCGATGCGCGGGGGGCAGGTCGAGGGGGGTGGCTGAGAAGTTCACGATGCACGTGAAGTCCTGCGAGCGGGTGAACGCCACGACGTCGGCTCCCGCGTCGATCCAGGTGACGTCGGTGGGGAGGTTGGAGATCGTTTCGCGGCGCAGGGTCAGTGCCTCGCGATAGAGGTTCAGTGTTGAGTCAGGGTCCTGATTCTGGACCGCTGCCGTGGTCTCCTTCCAGGACGCGGGTTGCGGGAGCCAGGGGTCTGCGTGCGCTTCGGGGTCGGAGAAGCCGAAGGGGGGTGCTTCGCCGGACCAGGGCAGGGGGACGCGGCAGCCGTCGCGGCCGCGGTCGGTGTGGCCGGAGCGTTCCCAGGTGGGGTCCTGGATGCGGTCCGGGGGTACGTCCCGGACCTCGGGGAGGGCGAGTTCGTCGCCCTGGTAGATGTAGACGCCGCCGGGGAGGGCGAGGGTCAGGAGGGCTGCGGCTCGGGCGCGGCGGGTGCCGAGGACGGGGTCGGAGGGGTCGTCGTGCCGCTTGTCGCCCATGTCGAAGGCGGTGTTCTCGCGGCCGTAGCGGGTGACGTGGCGGATCGTGTCGTGGTTCGACAGGACCCAGGTCGGGGGTGCTCCGACGGCGGCGTGGGAGGCCAGGGTGTCGTCGATGACCCTGCGGATCGCTTCGCTGTCCCAGGCGCTGCACAGGAATTCGAAGTTGAAGGCCGAGTGCAGTTCGTCGGAGCGGAGGTAGCGGGTGTACTGCTCGGGGGTCGGGAGCCAGACCTCGCCGACCATCACGCGCTCGCCGGGGTAGGAGTCGGTGACGCGGCGCCAGGCGCGGTAGACGTCGTGTACCTCGGGGCGGTCCTGGTAGGGGAGGTCGTGGGGGATCGGGGTGGGACCGACGTCCGGGAGTCCTTGCTTCTTCATCAAGCCGTGGGCGACGTCGATGCGGAAGCCGTCGACGCCGCGATCGAGCCAGAAGCGCAGGATCTGCTCGAACGCGGCGAGCGTGCCGGGGTCCTCCCAGTTCAGGTCGGGCTGCTCGGGGGTGAACATGTGCAGGAACCAGGGTCCCGGCGTGCCGTCGGGTTCGGTGATCCGTGTCCAGGCCGGGCCGCCGAAGTAGGACTGCCAGTCGTTGGGGGGAAGCGAGCCGTCCGCACCGCGTCCCGGACGGAACCAGAACCGCTCGCGCTCGGCCGCACCGGGACCGGCCGCCAGCGCCGCCTGGAACCAAGGGTGCTGATCCGAGCAGTGGTTGGGGACGATGTCGATGATGATCCGCATTCCGAAACCGTGGACCGCGTCGATCAGCTTTCGGGCCTGCGCCAGATCCCCGAAGACCGGATCGATGTCGCAATAGTCTGCGACGTCATACCCCGCGTCGGCCATCGGCGAGACGTACCACGGCGTCAGCCACAGCGCGTCCACACCGAGATCGCGCAGGTACGGCAGCCGGGAACGGATCCCGGCGAGGTCCCCGATCCCGTCCCCGTCGGCGTCGGCGAAGCTGCGCACGTAGATCTGGTAGATGGACGCGGTACGCCACCAGGCGGTCGTCGTCGGGCCGGTGGTGGTTTCTTGCATGGAGATTCCCGTCTGTGTGGTTCGGTGGGACCGGCCCGGTGCTGCGAACAGGGGCAACACCGGGCCGATCGGATCGTGCGAGCGCTGTGCTGTGTTGTGCCGTGCCGTGCTGTGTTTTGCTGTGCGGTGCGACCTACCAGCCGCTGTCCCCCGGACCGCGCGTGATCGGGTAGTTCGAGGGGTTGTTCAGTCCGCCGGACGCGGCGCCGGTGACGGTCACATAGTTCGCCGTCATCCCGCCGGTCAGGTTCTTGATGTTGATGCCGTATCCGCCCGCGCCGCTGATCGCGAGGTGATCGAGCGTCAGGTTGGCGATCTGCTTGCTGTCACCCAGAAGCAGGGCGTCGTAGGTGGCGCTGGTGATCGTGTTGGTGGAGACGGTCACCGGCTGGGTGATGTCGGACTGGCTCGCGTAGATCCACAGTGCGCCGAGGCTCGAACCCCAGTTGTACTCATACGATCCGGCGCGTGTCAGCGCGTTGCCGGACACCGTGGTCGGGCCGGTGAACCCGCCTCCGAACCGGGTGCTGACGGTGATGCCCGCGCCGAACGCGACGGTGTCAGAGACCTGATTGGCGACGACGGCGTTGCCGTTGCCGCCGTAGACACCGATGCCGTTGGCCTGGATCGGACTCTGAACGGTGTTGTGCACCAGCGAGCAGCGGACGACGTCGCCGCCCTCGGTGTCCAGCGCGATGTTGTCGTCGCCGCTGTTGCGCACCTGCGACTGGTCGATCCGGGTGCCGTTGCTGCCGCCGTGGACGTGGAGACCGTCGGCGAAGACGTCGCGGACGCGCAGCCCGGAGGCGTAGAGCCCGACGCCCGGAACCGCCCACAGCCCGACCTTCGTGTGCTCCATCCACACGTCGAACAGCAGCGAGCCCTGCGCGAAGGTCCCCTCGATCGCGGCCGCGCCGGAGTCGTTGTTCCGCGAGGTCTGATCGCCGGAGATCGTCAGGTCGGCGATCTGGTTCACGCCGGCGGTGGTGTACAGACCGCCGCTGCCGTTCACGGCCGTGGACTGGATCGTCGTGTACCACTCGCCGGCGCCGCGCACCGGCACGCCGTTGATGTTGATGCGGCCCGAGATGTCGTAGGTTCCGGACGGGAAGAACAAGCCCTTGCCCGTTCCGGCCAAAGCACTCAGCGCGCTGTTGATCGCGTTGGTGTCGTCCGCCCCGTTGTTCGGAGTGACGCCGTAGTTGGTGATCGGGACGAAGTTCGCCGGTATCGCGAAGGCAGGGTCCACCTGTTCGGTGTCGATGACGTCGAAGGTGTACGAGGCGGCCGTGTCGCCGGAGTCCTTCTGGAGCTTCAGCACCGTTCCCGCCGGCCAGTTGCCTATCAGGGCCCTGGTCTCGTCATAGAAGTGGTGCGCGGGACCGCTGCTCGGCGTGTTTGTGTCGTAGTAGCCGCCGCCGTAGAGCCAGGAGTACTTGGTGGTGAGGGTCAGATCCTGGATCTTGTTCCCGTTGGCGTACAACGCGATCGGGGCGCTCGCCGCGGAACCGTCGCCATTGTCAGGGATCGAATAGCGGACCACGATCGAGTTGGTCGGGTGCGCCAACGTGACCTGCATGTACTGGCCGGTGGCGGTCAGCTGGACGGCCCGGCGGCCGGTCGATTCGGCCTGGATGCTCGGGTAGGCGGTGCTGGCGGCCAGGACCGTGCCGTTGGTCTGCGTCTGCGAGCTCGTGGCGGTGTACTCGGTGTACGGGAGCGTCGCGCCGACCGCGGCCAGAGCGGTGCCGTTGGCGACGGTGACGTCGTCGATGGCGACGTTGCCGGTGTCGCCGCTGTCGTGCTGGACGCCGATGAGGTTCTCCCCGGAGCGCAGCGCGATGGTCCGCGACGACGTCAGCCAGCCGCTGCCGGCCGGCAGCGAGAGCTGTGCGTTCTTCAGGCCATTGACATACAGCGAGATCGTCTGCGCCGAGCCGGTGGAGTTCGCATAGCGAAGGGTCACGGCATCCGAACCCGCAGCCGGGACGTCGGTGTCGATGACGGTCTCGGCGCCCTGGGTGGTGAAGCCGGTCAGGTAGCCGGTGCCGCTGTACCCGCTGATAGACGTCGCGACGCTCGGGCCGCCGGCGGTGAAGGCGGTCTCGGCCTCATAGGGCGTGCCGGACGGCGGCGGCGAGCTGGAGCTGGGAGAGGTCGACGGCGTCGTGGTCGGCGGGGTGATCGCACCGACGACGATGTTGTCGATGTTGACGTTGCCCAGGTCGGAGGAGTCGAACTTGTAGGAGACCGCGTTGCTGCCCGCGTTCAGGCTGACGCTTTCGGTCTCGGTCCCCCACGTGTCCCAGTTCGCCGTGGCCGGAAGCAGGATCTGCTTGATCTTGGTGCCGTTGACGTACAACGACAACGACATCTGCGCGCCGGTGCCGTTCGCGTAGCGCAGCGTCGTCGTCGTGGATCCGGCACCGGATTCCGAGACGGTGAACGTGGTGTTCGCAGCGCCCTTATTCGCATCGGTGTATCCGCCGACGAAACCGGTGCCGGTGTAGTTCGCATGGTCGCTGGCGACGACCGTACCGCCGGAAAGCGCCGCGCTCTCCGCCTCGAACTGACCGGCCGGAGGCGGTGCCGCCGGAGTGACGGTGATGTTGTCCACGTTGACGTTGCCGAGATCGGCGGAGTCGAACTTGTACGAGATCGTGTCGGTCCCGGCCTTCAGCGCGACCGACTCGGTCTCGGTCGTCCAGGTGTCCCAGTTGGCCGACGCCGGAAGCAGGATCTGCTTCAGCTTGGTGCCGTTGACGTACAACGACAGCGACATCTGCGCACCGGTGCCGTTCGCATAACGCAGCGCCACGGACTCGTTCCCCGCAGCGGAGGCGTTCACGGTGAACGTGGTGTTCGCAGCGCCCTTATTCGCATCGGTGTATCCGCCGACGAAACCGGTCCCGGTGTAGTTCGCGTGATCGCTGGCGACGACCGTACCGCCGGACAACGCCGCCTTCTCCGCCTCATAGGTCGTACCGGCGGCCGATGCCGAGTGCGCCATGGACCAGGCGGCGATGGTGGCGAACGTGACAGCTCCGGCGGTCGACGCCGCCAGGGCGCGTCTGCGTCCTCGAGGTATCGCCGATGAGGGGGATGCTGCGGGTGGGGTGGTGGGTGTGGGGGGCATGATCACTCCTTTCAGTGCGCGTACGCTTCGAACTCCGACAGCTGAGCCGCGGGCCAGCCGGTGTTGCCGGTGAGGGTGAGCGTCAGGGTGCGAACAGTGGTGGCGGGGAACGTGATCGTCACCGAGTTCCCGGCGACGGCCGGGTCGAAGACGTAGTCGGCGGAAGCTGCCAGCGGCACGCCGTCGCCCGAGACCGCGATCGTCTGCGTCCGCGCGCCCCAGTTCGGCGGCAGCTTCAGCACGACCCGGTCCACCGAGACGCTCTGGCCCAGATCGACGGTCGCGGTCTGCGGGAAGGTCCCGTCCGCGCTCTCGAAGTAGGTGGTGGCGTCCCCGTCGGTGAGCTTGTCCGGGCCGCACCAGGAACACTGCTGCGAGCTGGACGTGACAGTCCGTCCCAGGGCGAGGTCGCCGTTCGGGTCGTAGCCGACGCCCTTGAGGCCGACGACGTAGGGACCGGCCGGGGAGGTGCTGTCGATCGTGAGCAGCCCGGTGAAGTTGCCCGAGGTGGCCGGGTCGAAGGCGACGTGGACGGTGCAGGACGCGCCGACCGCGATGGTGGTGCAGGGATCGTCGGCGGTGAAGCCGGCGGGCGCGGCGATGCGCTGGATCGTGATCGGCTTCGGTCCGGGATTGGTGATGGTGATCGGCTGGGCGGCGGCGGTGGACAGGGCTTGGAAGCCGAAGTCGACGCCGGTGGCCTTGTCGATGCTCAGCGCTCCGCTCGGCGGGAAGCCGCAGGCGCTCTTGGTCCAGCCGACGTTCGACCCGGACTTGGCGATCGTGAATCCGCTGGCGCAGTCATAGGTTCCGGCGCCGTTGCCCGCGCCGAGACCGAGCGCGAGGACGTTCGAGAACGTCGCGGTGCCCGGCGCCTGGAGCTGCACGGCGAACGTGCCCGCGCCGGCGATCGTGACCCGGTCGACCGAGACGTTCGTGATGCTCTGCCCGACGAACTGGATCCCGGCGTAGGAGCTGTCCACCAGCGTGTCGTCGTGCACGGAGATCGCGCCGGTCATCGGTGAATCGGCGGCGTCGAACCACAGCGCCCCGATCTCGGTCGGGTCGTTGGGGACCAGATCGCCGGTGCGCAGCAGGACGTCGTCGGCGATGGTCGTCGTCCCGGACAGGGCGACCGAGCCGAAACGGTTGCCGACGTGGACGCCGCCGCCCTGGGTGACGGTGTCGGCGGCGAGGTCGTCGCTGACGGTGTTGTCGTGCCCGCCGTAGACGGCGAAGGCGTTGGCGAGCTGCGGCTGCACGACCGTGTCGTGGACGAAGGCGTTGTCGTGGTCGGCGTTCTGGTCCGACCACATGGCCATGCCGTCGTCGCCGGTGTTGCGGACGAAGGTGTTCCGCACCGTGACGTGGCTGACGCCGTCGTGCAGGTTGACGCCGTCGGCGGTGGTGTCCTGGATGCGGGTGTCGGAGACGGTCAGGCCGTCGGCCGGTCCGTCGAACCACATGCCGACCTTGGTGTGCTGGATCCAGAGGTCGTCGACCGTCGAGCCGCCGCCGAGGGACCCGCCCAAACCGCTGTCGGAGACGGAGTCGTCGCGCACGGTCGTCTCGCCGAAGATGGCGAAGCCGCTGAGGTGGACGGCGGCGCTGGGCGTCGGGGCGGGCTTGCCGAACATGCCGACACCCGCGCCGTGCAGGACCGAATACCAAGGCCCGGCACCGGAAACCGTGACGCCGTCGACGACGAGGTGCCGGGTGACGGTGTACGTGCCCTGCGGGATCCAGACCGTCTGGTGCGCGGCGGCGCCGGCGTCGATGGCGTTCTGGATCGCCTGGCCGGAGTCGGTCGCGCCGGTCGGATCCGCGCCGAAGTCCAGAACGCTCAGGGAGCCGGCCGGCGCCCGGGTCGGGGCGGGCGCGACGTTCTCGAAATCGGCGACGTCGACGGTGGTCGGCGCCGAGGCCGTGATCCGCACGCGGGTTCCGGCAGGCAGGACGCGGCCCAGTAGTGCGCGGGTGTCGTCGAAGTAATGATGCTCGCCGCCGTCTGCCGGGTTGTTGGTGAACGGGTAGTTCCCGTAGAAGTGCGAGTACTTCGCGGTGGTGGGCAGCGAGGCGAGCGGGGTGTCGTGGCTGTTCTGCGGCCGGCCGCCGACCGTGAGCTGAAGCGATGAGTCGGCGCTGCCGTCCGGGACGGAGTACCGGATATCGACCGCGTCAGCCGGCTGCGCAAGAACGAACTCAAGGTACTGCCCGGCCGCCAGCTGCACGGCGCGGCGGCCGGTGGCCTCGGCGGCGATCTGGGTGAACGCGCGCGAGGCGAAGGTGCGGGTTCCGTTGGTCGCGGCGGCGTTCACGGAGTCGTACTCGGTGAACGGAACGCTGGCGCCTGCCGGAAGGGGAAGCGCGGCGGTGGTGCTCAGGTGCGCGGCGGCCGGACTGACGTGCGCGGTCGCGGGTCCGGCTAACGCGACGCCGAGGCCGATCGCGGCTATGGCGGCCAAGACTGTGGAGCGGAGCATCGTGACGTACTCCTGACGCAGGCATGGGGGTACCGAGGCGTGACCCGGCGCGCTGGTGGCGGGGTTACGTCAAGGTTTCGAGGTGGTGTGGTGCAGCGAAACCGTACGACTCGGAGAGACCGAAGTCCAGAGTCCAACGCAAAAATCCGTCAGGATCCATGGATTCTCTTGCGCTGAAGCGCAGGAACTCACGCGCAGCGGTGCGAACAGGACAGAGGTCTGTGACGCGATGAGCTAAGACGGCGCTGGGTGCGGCGCTCAGTGGCGCGCGATGCCGGTCGAGGCGCGCACGATGAGCTCCGGCTCGTACAGCGTCTCCTCGCCGAGCACGGCGTGTCCGCTGATCTGCGCCTTCAGGGCCTCGGCCGCGGCGGCGGCCATCGCGCGGACCGGCTGCCGGACCGTCGTCAGCGGCGGGTCGGTGGCGATCATGTAGGGCGAGTCGTCGAAGCCGATGACCGACAGGTCGCCCGGGACGCTCATGCCCAGCCGGTAGGCCGCGCGGACGGCGCCCAGAGCCAGAGCGTCGCTGGCGCAGATCAGGGCTGTGCAGTTCGTGGCGCCCGCATCGGAGGCCAGCAACCGGGCGGTCGCGGCGCGGCCGTCCTCGATCGAGAAACCCGTGTGGACGACCAGATCCCGCCACGCGCCCGGTTCGGCGCCGGTCCGTTCGCAGTGGGCGACGAACGCACCGAGTTTGCGCGCCGAGGGGATGTGGCCCACCGGGCCCAGCACCATGCCGACGCGCGTGTGGCCGAGCGAGCCCAAATGGCTCAGGGCCTGGTCCACCGCCGCGGCGTCGTCGACGCTGACCCGGCAGACTTTCTCGTTGGTGTCGGCCGGGTTGATCAGGACCAGCGGGATGCCGCGCTCGCGCAGCTCGCGGGAGTACTCCGGGCCCGCGTCGGCGTAGGAGGAGCCGATGAAGACGATGCCGGCGACGTCGTGGTCCATCAGGAGTTTGATGTAGTTCGCCTCGGAGACCCCGTCGGAGGTCCGGGTGCACAGCACCGGCATCAGGCCCTGTTTCACCAGACCGGCCGAGACCGACTCCACGAAGGCCGGGAAGATCGGGTTCTGCAGGTCCGGGACGACCAATCCGACCAGCCCGGCCCGGCCGCGGCGGAACTTGGCCGGACGCTCGTGGCCCAGGACGTCCAGGGCGGTCAGGACGCGGTCGCGGGTCTCCTGGGCTATGAACGGCTGGTCGTTCAGGACCCGGCGGACAGTGGCCAGACTGACGCCGGCGAAGGAGGCGACGTCAGAGAGTTTGGTAGCCACGGCCGTCAGCGTACAACCGATCTACGCAAGAAACGACCAATTCGGTGACGAGAATCAAGCAGCTCTCGGTCAGGCGGCGATTCCGGCGCCCGGATCGCGGACCGGACCGGTCGATCCGCGGACCACCAGCTCGGGCTCGAACAGCAGCTCCTCGGTGTTCATCCGCCCGCCTTCGACCTGCTTGAGCAGCATCGCCACCGCGGCCCGACCCATCGCCTCGATCGGCTGGCGCACCGTGGTCAGCGCCGGGTCGGTGCAGTTCATGAAGCTGGAGTCGTCGAAGCCGACGACCGAGACGTCGCGCGGGACGTCCAGACCGGAGCGGCGCACCGCCCGGATCGCGCCGAGGGCGAGCACGTCGCTGCCGCACACCACAGCCGTGACGCCCTGCGCCAGGGCCCGCGCGGTCGCCGCCCGGCCGCCCTCCATCGAGAACTGCGCGTGCTCCACAACGACCGACAAGCGCCGCGCGCCATAGCCCGGCGCACGCTTCGCGGCCCGCTCCGCCTCGGCCAGGAAGGCCGCGACCCGGCGCCGCGAGGGCATGTGGTCCTCGGGTCCGACGACCAGCCCGACGCGCTCGTGGCCGAGCGATTCCAGGTGTCCGTAGGACTGCTCGCAGGCGACCTCGTCGTCGGTGGACACCGCCGGGAAGCCGAGGTCTTCCACGGCCGCGTTGAACAGCACGACCGGAACTCCGCGGTCCTTGAGCAGCCGGTAGTGGTCGTGGGGCGCGTCGGCCTCGGCGTAGTGGCCGCCGCAGAACACCACGCCGGAGACGTGCTGGTCCAGCAGCATGTCGACGTACGCCGACTCCGACAGGCCGCCGGCGGTACGGGTGCACAGGACCGGGGTGAAGCCGCGCTGAGCGAGCGCGCCGCCGACGACTTCGGCCAGCGCCGGGAAGATCGGGTTCTGCAGTTCCGGCAGGACCAGGCCGATCAGCCGGGCCCGCTCGCCGCGCAGTTGGGTCGGGCGCTCATAGCCCAGGACGTCCAGGGCGGTGAGCACGGCTTCGCGGGTGCCCTCGGCGACGCCGGGCTTGTTGTTGAGGACCCTGCTCACGGTGGCCTCACTGACGCCGACCTTCTGGGCGACTTCGGAAAGGCGGCGGGCTGGCGTGGGAGTCATGACCGCAACGATACGACGATCGCCTGCAAAGGTTTGCACCAGGCTGGTGAGAAGACGGACTCGATTCTGAAACCTGGCGCGCGCCGGGCGAGCCCGATCCGAAGATTTTCTCGGCGCCGGACAACGGGATGCAGCGATGCGCCGCCGACTCCTCGACCTGGCACGGCTCGGCGGAATGCCCGGGTAGCCACCGATTTCGACTTCTGATTCGCGGCGAAGTCCCGTCCTTGCAAAGGTTCATCGATATCTTGCGTAGGCGATTGGTCGCAGCTACGGTGAGGCCCACTCGACATCGGAACGGCGCTTTTTCACCCCGCCGCGGGTTTCCCACCGATCACCCGAGCTGCGCTTGCACCACTCCCATCCCTCATAGTTCCGTCCAGGAAGGTGTTCGATGAAGAGTTACGCCCAGCGGCCCACTGTTCGCAGGACCGCCGCCCTCGTCCTCGTCGCGGGCCTGAGCCTGTCCGCGGCGGCGTGCTCCAGCAGCAAGAGCGGCGCCAAGGGCGCCGCGGCGCCGGCCGGCGGCGACGGCCCGGTCACGATCTCCGTGCCCTGCGAGCCGCCGACCAGCCAGGCCGGGCAGCGCAAGGAATGGCTCGCCGACGTCGCCACGTTCGAGAAGGCCAACCCGACCATCACGATCAACGGCATAGACACCTACCCGTGCGAGGACACCGCGACGTTCACGGCCCAGATGCGGGCCGGCACCGAGCCGGACGTGTTCCACACCTACTTCACCGACCTGAACCAGGTGCTGGACTCCGGACAGGCCGCCGACATTACGTCCTATGTCAACGACACGACCCTCCCCGGCTTCAAGGACATCGCGCCGTCCGCGTTGGCCGCCGTCACCGCGGGCAAGACGCTCTACGGGCTGCCGACCGGCATCTACACCCAGGGCCTGATCATCAACCGCAAGCTGTTCAAGCAGGCCGGTCTGGACCCGGACCACCCGCCGACAACGTGGGCCGACGTGGAGAAGGACGCCAAGGCGATCACCGCGCTGGGCAACGGGATCTACGGCTATGGCGAGTACAGCGCCGGCAACAACGGCGGCTGGCACTTCTCCTCCGAGGTCGACGCCAACGGCGGGCAGATGATCGGCAGCGACGGGACGAAGGCGGCGTTCAACGCCCAGCCCGCGACCGAGGTGCTGCAGGCGCTGCACCAGATGCGCTTCGTCGACAACAGCATGAGCCCGACCCAGCAGCTGAAATGGGGCGACCTGCAGAAGCAGATGGGCGCCGGGAAGCTCGGCATGTACGTCGCCTCCCCGGACGACATCTACAACGTCATCGTCCCCCAGGACGGCGGCAACGTCGACGACTACGGCATCGGTCCGCTGCCCAGCACCAGCGGGACGCCCGCCGGGTCGCTGTCCGGCGGCGACGACGTCATGTTCAACAAGCACGACACCCCGGCGCAGATCCGGGCCGGCATCAAGTGGATCGCGTTCTCGATGCTGACGCCGGGCCAGGGCCAGTTCAACTACGCGCGCACCAAGGCCGACGGGCTGCCGGTCGGCTTCCCGGAGCCGCTGGACTGGATCGGCGACACCTCGGCGAAGAACGAGACGCTGAAGGCGGCCAGCGCGACGGTGAACACCGCGTACTTCAAGACGTTCGTCGACGCGCACGAGAAGGGCATGGGCGAGCCCGCCGACGCCCAGGCGGTCTACAAGACGCTGGACGCCACGATGCTCAGTGTCCTGAACGACCCGAACGCCAACATCCCGAACCTGCTCAAGACCGCGGAGACCCAGGTCAACACGCTGCTCGCGAACGCCGGCTGACCGGCTGACCGGCTAGCCGGCTTGGCCGGCCGGCGACCACAGCGCCGCCGCGGGACCGGATCGGACGACATCCGGCTCCGCGGCGCCTCGCACGACCCACCTCCCGATCGAGCATGGAGCAGTGATGGCGGAACAAGTCCTCCTCGGACCGGGGAATCAGTCCCTCCCGCGGTCCCCCGCCGGCGGTCCGCGCGCGCCGCAGCGCCGGTTCGTCCTGAACCTGCGGCGCAACCTCGCCGGCTACGGCTTCATGGCCGGCGCGGTCCTGTGTTTCGCTTTGTTCTCCTGGTATCCGATGATCCGCGAGTTCATCATGAGCTTCCAGGGGACGCACCGGGACCCGGTGACGCGGCTGCCCAGGACGACGTGGGTCGGGTGGCGGAACTACACCCGGATCTTCCACGACCCGACGTTCGCCGCGGCGTGGAAGAACACCGTGGAGTTCAGCCTGCTGGCGCTGCTGATCGGGTTCGCGGTGCCGTTCGTCGTGGCGATCGTCTTGAACGAGCTGCGGCACGCGCGCGGCTATCTGCGGGTCCTGGTCTACCTGCCGGTGATGCTGCCCCCGGCGTCGGCACTGCTGCTGTTCCAGTACTTCTACGACCCGAACGTGGGGTTGTTCGACCATCTGCTGCACCTGGTGCACCTGCCGACGTCCCAGTTCGTGCAGTCCTCGGGCAGCGCGATGGTCTCGGTGGTCATCGCCTCCACCTGGATGAACATGGGCGGCACGACCCTGATCTACCTGGCCGCGCTGCAGAACATCCCCGGCGAGCTGTATGAAGCGGCCGAACTCGACGGCGCGGGCGTGCTCGGCCGGATCCGGCACGTCACCATCCCGCAGACCCGGCTCATCTTGTCGATGATGCTGATGCTGCAGATCGTCGGCACGATGCAGCTGTTCATCGAGCCCTTCATCCTCACCAACGGCGGCGCCGGGCCGGACAACTCGACGATCTCCGTGGTGAACCTGATCTACCAGTACGCGTTCAACCTGTCCGGGTCCAGCAACTACAACAGCGCCTCGGCGCTCGGGGTGTTGCTGATGCTCGTGTTGGGCGTGTTCTCCGCGCTCTATCTGTGGATCAGCCGGGACCGCGACAAGTAGGACCGCCGAAGGAGGCGATTGATGAGCACTCAGCACAGCAGGACCCTGATCAACCACAACCGGGGCCGCCGGTCGGCGGCTGCGGGTTCGGCGGCGGGCAAGCGCAAGCGCTCCGCCTTGGACGACACCACCACGCGGACGCTGGTCTCCAGCGCCACGTTGAACCGCAGGCGGGGACGGATCCTGTATTGGATCGTGGCCACGCTGGTGATCGTCGGTTTCACGATGATCTTCCTCGGCCCGCTGTATTTCATGTTCACCGACGGGCTGAAGTCGACGAAGGAGTCGGTGCAGAGTCCGCCGACGCTCTACCCGCACGCCGTCCACCCCGGAAACTACGTCGATGCCTGGAGCAAGACGGGGATCGCGCGGCTGTTGGGGAACACGCTGTACTACGCGTTCGGCGCGTTGGCGTTCCAGCTGGTCTTCGACGTCGCCGCGGCGTACGCGATCTCCAAGCTGCGGCCGCGGTTCGGCAACGCGGTGTTCGGGCTGATGCTGGCGACGCTGATGATCCCGGCGCTGGTGCTGGTCGTACCGCAGTATCTGACGGTCGCCGACGTGCCGGTGATCCACCTGAATCTGATCGGCTCGCCGGCGGCGATCTGGCTGCCCTCGGTCGCCAACGGGTTCAGCATCTTCCTGCTCAAGCGGTTCTTCGACTCGATTCCCGACGATCTGATGCACGCCGCCGCGATCGACGGGGCGGGGCGGTTCAAGACCCTGTGGTCGATCGTGCTGCCGATGTCGCGGCCGATCCTGGCGGTGGTGTCGATCTTCGCGGTGACGTCGGTGTGGAAGGACTTCCTGTGGCCGAAGCTGGTCGAGGGCGGGTTCAGCCCGACGCGGGAGACCCTGAACGTGGGGCTCACGCAGGCGGCTAACACCTCGCCGCAGAACATGGTGATCGCCGCTTCGGCCATCGCGGCGGTTCCGGCGATCATCTTCTTCCTGGTGTTCCAGCGGAACATCATGGCCGGTCTGACGGTGGGGAGCTTGAAGGGGTAGCCCGCTCTCCGCCTCCGTTCCCCCCTCCTTCGCGCGCCGAGGCTGCGCGGACGGTACCTCCTTGCCTGAATCCGGGCTCGAAGAAAGCAGAACCCTGTGATCCACGTCGACAACAACCTTCTGCCCGCCGCCGCCGATCAGGACCGCGCACCGGCCGCCGCCTGGTGGCGCAGCGCGTCGATCTACCAGGTCTACACGCGCAGCTTCGCCGACTCCGACGGGGACGGCGTCGGCGACCTGCCGGGGGTGCGCGCCAAGCTGCCGTATCTGGCGGATCTGGGCGTCCAGGCACTGTGGTTCAACCCCTGGTATCCCTCGCCGATGGCTGACGCGGGCTACGACATCGCCGACTACCGCGACATCGAGCCGGTGTTCGGGACGCTGGCCGACGCCGACGCGCTGATCGCCGAGGCGCACGGGTACGGCATCAAGGTGATCATCGATGTGGTCCCCAACCACTGCTCGGATCAGCACCCTTGGTTCCAGGCGGCGCTGGCGGCCGGGCCCGGCTCGGTCGAGCGTGAGCGGTTCTGGTTCCGTCCGGGGCGCGGTGCGGACGGCTCGCTGCCGCCGAACGACTGGCAGTCGATTTTCGGCGGCCCGGCCTGGACGCGCGTCCCGGCGGCCGAGGGCACTCCCGGTGAGTGGTACCTGCACCTGTTCGCCCCCGAGCAGCCCGACTTCAACTGGACGTCGGCGGACGTCCGGGCGGAGTTCGAGGACGTGCTCCGGTTCTGGTTCGACCGGGGCGCGGACGGGATCCGGATCGACTCCGCCGCACTGCTGACCAAGGACGCCGAGCTCCCCGACCTGGCCTCCGCTCCCGAACAGCACCCCTTCGAGGACCGCGACGACGTCCACGAGATCTACCGCGCCTGGCGCGCCGTGGCCGAATCCTACGGCGGCGACCGCGCCCTGATCGGCGAGCTGTGGATCCCGGACCCGGAGCGCTTCACCCACTACTTCCGCCCCGACGAGCTGCACAGCGCCTTCAACTTCCCCTACCTGTGCAGCGCCTGGAACGCCACCGAGCTCCGCTCCGTCATCGACGCGACCATCCAGATCCACGCCCCGGTCGACGCCCCACCGACGTGGGTCCTGTCGAACCACGACGTGGACCGCCACGTCTCCCGCTACGGCCGCACCGACACCTCCTTCGCCATGGACCGCCGCGAACACGGCCGCGCCCTCGACATCGAGCTCGGCACCCGCCGCGCACGAGCAGCGGCCTTGCTGACCTTCGCACTCCCCGGCGCGGTGTACATCTACCAGGGCGACGAGCTGGGCCTGTGGGAGGTCGAGGACATCCCCGCGCACCTCCGCCAGGACCCGATCTGGCACCGCACCGGCGGGTCGGACCCTGGCCGCGACGGCTGTCGCGTGCCTCTTCCGTGGTCCGGAACTCGGGCGCCCTTCGGCTTCTCTCCGGCTGACGCGGCGAACGCGGTCGAACCATGGCTGCCGCAGCCGGCAGACTGGGCCGCCCTCACGGTCGAAACCCAAACCGGCGACCCCCGCTCCATGCTCGAGCTCTACCGCGCAGCCCTCCGCATCCGCCGCGAGGAACCGGCGCTGGGAGACGGCACGCTGCACTGGATGCCGAGCGACGAGGCGGTCCTGGACTTCACCAGAGGCGGATCGCTGCGCTGCATCGCGAACCTGTCCACGACGCCGATTCCCCTGCCGCCGCACGCCGGGATCTTGGTGCAGAGCGCGGACTTGGTCGAGGGGATGCTGGCTGCGGATGCTGCGGTGTGGTTGCGGGTGGCGGTGGGGTGAGTGGGTTCGTTGTGTGGGGGTGGTGTGGGGTGGTGAGGGGTGGTGCGGGGTGGTTGGGTGCGGTTTGTTTGTGGGTTTTTAGAAGCTTTCTTTACGGCTTCGCGCAAGGTGTTGATGGCCTCGCAGGGGGCGCAGTTCGGTAGTGGGTGACTGGTCTGCGCTGGCGGCCGGCGGTGGTGGTGGACACGACCGCGCGCCGGTCCGAGTCACTGCGCATGCGTTGGGGTTGGCGGGCGGCGGCCGCGTTTGAGGGGTGCCCGAGATCAAAAGCAAGCGCCTCCGGCGGGCGCTCTGCAACGGGGGGTCGGGCCGCGTTGGGCGGGTCGGCGGCGGTCTGAATTGTGGTCGCCTTCGTCCCGGATTCCTCGTCGCTGACGTCGCCCGGAGGGAATCATCCCGGCCTGGCGGTATCAAGCCGAATCACTGCTGCTGTGCTGGCGAAACGCCCGGCTGGACACCGCCAGTCCGGAATGATTGTGCAAGCACCGCCGACAGCGACGAGGAATCCGGGACAACATCCCTGTGGGAAGAGGTCCCCCACCCACCGCTTAGCGCGCGCCCCGGGCAGGCCGCCAGTCCCAGCACGATGCCGGTGCAAGGCACCACCGAGGTTCGCGATGCTGTCCGCGACTTGTCGTGGATACCCGCAACCGCCGGCCGCCAGCGCCACCCGGACACGCACCACCGAACTGCGTCCCCTGCGAGGATCCTGTTGCCCATTTGATTTGATCAAGCGGTGAGGGCGAGTTCGAGGTGGGCGAGGTGGCTGGTGCGGGAGCGGTCGAGTGGCTGGTCGTTCCACCAGGCGTGCAGCCGGATGAGGTTGAGCGCTGCGGCGCTGTAGATGTGTTGTAGTCGGGTTTTGGTGATGCCTCGATAGCGGGCGCGGCGGATGTTGGTGACGGCGACGGCTTGATTTGATGGTGCCCTCGATGCCGCAGCGTAGGGCGTAGTCGGTCTGCCAGCGCTGGTCGGTCTGTTCGGTGCGTCGGGCCTGAAGCGTCTGGGTCAGGGCTGCGGGGTGCAAGGTCAGTTGTCGGCGGCCGCTGGCTGAGGTGGTGCATTGTTGACGTACCGGGCAGGGCCCGCAGACGCTGTTGGCGAACTTGACCACGATCACCGGGTAGCCGCGCTGGGAGGCCGGGGACCACGAGGAGCTGTGTGCGCCCTGCGGGCAGGTGGCGGACTGGTGTTTGAAGTCGATGGTGAAGTCTGCGGCGGCGAAGCCGTTCCCGGCACGGGCCTGGGCGGAGTTGTCCAGCAGCACCGGGGTTATCAAGGCGATACCGTAGTCCGACCTGGCTGCGATGATGTTTTCGGCGCTGGCGTATCCGGAGTCGACATAGTGCTCGGCCGGGCCAAGGCCGCGGTCGGCCAGCCGGGCGTGGACCGGGGCCAAGACGGCGGCATCGGAGACGGTGGCGTGGGTGGTTGCGACATTGGTGATGAGGTTGGGCCGGGCCCGGTCCTGGCAGGGTTCGCCGGTGCATGTTTCGGTGACGTGCAGCTTGAATCCGTTCCACAACATGTCGCGCTTGGCCGACCAGCGGGTGTCGGTGTCATAGGGGGAGGCGGTGCGCAGATGGCCTGGCGGGAGACCGTCCCCTGCCTGCTTGGAGCCCTCCCGCCGCCTGACCACCTCCCGTCCGCGCGCATCGGTGGTGACGATGTAGTTCTGCAGCAGCACCACCCGCAGCGTCTGCACCGCCGGCAGCTCGGCCAGCCAGGCCGGGGAGCGCCGGTCATAGACCGCGGCCAGCAGGGCGTGTCCGTCCCGGCCGTAGACGGACGCCAGTTGGTCCCGCTTGGCCTGCGAGGTGGGTATCTGCCAGGTATCGACGTGGGTGTCGTAGCGGGCCGTCCAACCCGGCACATCCACCACCTCGGCAACCCAGTCCGGGGCTGCGGCAGCCGACACCTGGATCGCCGCGCGCACGGCCTCCCCGGCCAACTCCAGCCGGTTCAGATCCCGCACCGCGGACACCACATGAGTGGAGTCGGTACGTGCCTTCCCACCATCGGCCAACAGCCCCAGATCGACCAACCGGGCCAGCAGCAGATCAAGAACCTTCTCCTCCAGACCGTGCTCGATCACCCGGGTCCGGAACTGTGACAGCACACTGTGATCGAACCCGGTATCGGCCAGATCCAGCCCCAGCGCGTACATCCACGACAACCGGTCCCGCACCGCATCAGCAGCCTGCCGATCGGTCAGGTTCTCAACCATCTGAAACACCGAGACCAACGCCAGCCGGCCCGGCGACCAGCCCGCCGGGCCGGTCGGCCCGAACGCCTGCGCGAACTCCGCATCCGGGAACAACTCTCCCAGCCGGTCCCGCACCGCCACCGGCATCGGCACCGTGCGGCCATAGTTCTTCGACCGCACCGCCTCCGCCACCTCAGGCACAGGCTCCGGCCACGGCTCCGGCCGCATCGACATCCAACCCACCCCACGACCGGGGATCGGGAAAAAGAACCGGCCGCACAACCAACCCTGACACCCTCAACAAACCACAACCACCCCAACAGCCAAATGGGCAACAGGATCTGCGAGGCCATCAAACCATGCTCGAAGCCGTAAAAAGCTCTTCAAAACCCACCGACAAGCCGCACCAGCCAGCTCGCACCACCCCCACATAAGCCATGACCACCACCTCCGGCGGCCGCGTGCAGCGCCTCAGGGCTCGGCGAGGCCGGCGGCGAGGGCTGCTGAGGCCAGGGTGCGGATGCCGGCGGGGATGGCTGGGCCTGGGTCTGGTTGGTACTTGGGTGAGTGGTTGGGGGCTAGGGTGGCTAGTTTTTCGGCGGCGGTGTGGCCGGGGGTTTGGTGCCATTGGGTGGGGCCGATGGTGCCGAACATCCAGTAGGCGGTGCGGGTGGCGGGGGATTTGTGGAGGCCGGTGGCGGCGCCGGGTGGGCCGAAGAGGGGGAAGTCCTCGGTGGCCAGGGTGGGGGGCCAGAGGGCGACGCGTTCGGTTCCCAGGAGGTGGCGGTGTGCGCGGATGATGGCGGCTGCCAGGGTTGGGTCGGGGTGGTTCGCCGGGGTTCTGCTGAGCAGGGTCACGGCGGGGGGTTCGGGGCAGCCTGCTGCTTCGCTTTCGGCGGCGATGATTCTGTGTACTGCGGCGAGTAGGCGTTCCAGGTGGGGGTCGGTGAGGGTGCGGATTGTCGCCTCGATGTGTGCCTCGTCCGGGATGACGTTGGGTGACGTGCCTGCGTGGAGTGATCCAACGGAGACTGCGGCGGGGGCGGCGGTGCCGAGTTCTTCGTCGGCGACCGTTGCCAGGCGGAGCACGATCGCTGCGGCGACCCGCACGGGGTCGATGGCCAGGTGGGGGGTGGCGGCGTGGCCGCCGCGGCCGTGGACGACCACGCGCAGGGCGGCGCCGGCGGCGGTCGCGGCGCCGGTCGGGTGGGCCGTCATGCCGGCGGGGAGCGGTGCCGAGTGCTGTGCCAGCACGGCGTCCGGCGGGCCGGGGGCGAAGCGTTCGTAGAGCCCGTCTTCGAGCATCGCGGCGGCGCCGGTCAGGGTCTCCTCGGCCGGCTGGCCGACGACCATCAGGGTGCCGCGCCAACGGTCGCGACGCTGAGCCAGCACGGTCGCGGCGCCCGCCGCACACGCCACGTGCAGGTCGTGACCGCAGGCGTGCATCACCGGGACCAGGCGACCCTCGGCGTCGAGCGCCGTCGCAGTGCTCGCATACGGCAGAGCGGTCTGCTCGCGGACGGGGAGCGCGTCGAGTTCCGCGCGGAGCATGACCGTGGGACCGGATCCGTTGCGCAGAACCCCGACCACGCCATGGCCGCCGACGCCGCTGGCGACCTCGAAGCCGTCACCGGTCAGGGCACGGGCCAGGCGGGCGGCGGTGCGCTCCTCGGCGCCCGACAGTTCCGGGTCGCGGTGGAGATGCAGATACAGCTCCACGGCCTGCGCGGCGGAGAACGGCTCTGTCAGGAAACTGCCGGAGAGGGACTTTGGAAGATCACGCATATCGGAGTCCTTTGATGCGCCTCGCGAAACGGCTCGGGTGATAGCGGGGTGACAGCGGTCGGAACGGTCTCCTGCCAGCGACGACGGCTAGAACTGAAGGTGGAACCACGCGCGCACCCGCCAGGCATCGGCCTCGCCGGATCCGTCCGGGGGCGCGACCCCACACCGAGGAGGTAACCACCATGCAGATCCACACCACTGAGACCCTCGAGGACACCAGCGTCACCGCGCTGGCCGCCGAGATCCTCGCCCTGGAGTCCGAGACCTTCGAGATCACGGACTACTCCGACGCCAGCGAGGTCATGCTCGGCTCGTCGACCAGCTGCAGCAGCACCAGCACGTGCAGCAGCACCACGAGCACCACCAGCTGCTCGGCCTGACCGCGGGGACAGGGACCGGGACCGGGCGGCGCGTCGTGTGACGACGCGCCGCCCGGCGCTGTCGTGGTTCAAGGGAAAGGGTGCGGGACCCGGTGCACCTCGTGGTCGGCCAGATCGCTGTCCCGCAGGCCGCCGCGCCGCAGCGCCGTCCGCAACCGGTCCATGCGCAGCGCCCGCTGGCGTCCCCAGCCGAAGTCGATCGGCAGCAGGCCGGGAGCCAGCGTGCAGACCGTCCGCAGTCCCAGGCGCCGTTGTTCCGGCGTGGTCTGATCGACCACGATCACGTCGTGTCCGGCCGCCGCGATCTCGTCGCGGCACAACAGCACATCGTCCAGCAGGTCGCCGGTGTCCGGCCGGCGCCGGGACCACTGCGCGTACACCTCGTCGTAGGAACGGATGCCGGTGCCGCCTCGGTCGGATCGGCCGAGGTAGCGGCGTGCGTGCCGCGCCATCTCGGGCAGTCCGTACAAAGCGGCGTGGTCGGGCAGGCGGCGGACCAGGTCGAAGTCGCCCGCCATCGCCGCCAACTCCTGCGGGCGCTCGGCGACCTGGCGGGGCAGGTGCGGGATGTAGGTCAGGATCTCCGAGACCGCGCCCTCGACGGCGGTGCGCGGATCGAAGCCGGCCGACGCGGCGAAGGCCAGGGTCCCCGGTCCCCCGTCGCGGCGCACGGCCACCGCCGTCACGACCGGGATCGCCAGGTCGATCCGGTTGTCGAAGACGTGCACGTCGTACCCGCGCAGGCCGGCCCGGTCGATCATGGCGGCCAGCGCCGGGCTCGGGCAGGAGGCGGGGTCGATCTCGGTCAGCTCGGCGCCGCCGTACCAACCGAGCAGGAACGCGTCGCGTTCGATCAGCTCCAGCAGCCCGAACAGGATCGCCTCCTCCAGCACACTGCCGGTGGCGCAGCCGTTGGAGCATTCGAACACGAAGTTGTCCGCCTGGACGCCCGCGCTGTAGTAGACGAGCCGTGCTGGCACGTGCACGCGACGCCCGGTGCGCAGCGAATAGCCGGGCACCCACGGAATCGGCCGCTTCGGATCGAACGGGCTGGTCATCGAGTCGGCCGCATACGTTTCCGGCGCGTACTCACCGCAGGTGCGCGGGTCGAGCGCGTCGTCGAGGTCGTCGAACGCCGCGATGACCGAAGGGCCGGGGACCCGGCGGTGGGTTCCGGCGTAGCGCTCCAGCCCTTCCAGGAAAGCCAGACGCCTGCTGTCCTCGAAGCTGTTCGCTTGCCCGCTCCAGGTCACATCGGTCAATCCGGCGTATCCGCGCATGAACACGGTCCCGGCGACCGGCGCCGTGGTGGGCGAGGTGACATCGAGCCAGGTGGCCGCGCCCAGCACGCCGCAGACCGGATTGGCCAGGGCATCCGCCGGGAGCTGATAGGAGCCCGGCGAGCGCAGCCGGTAGGCGTCGGGCGCCGGCTTGGCGCGGGACACGAGACCGGTCGAGAGCTCGTCAAAGCCCTGATCCGGCTCACCGCAGTGCGGGCACAGCGGTTCAGGCAGCAGCGGGACGGTGTGCAGCCGCAAAGTCTCCAGATCGACCCGGGTGACCCGCCGGGTCCGGTCCGGGACGCTCCGATTCAGAGTATTGAGACAGGCAGTCCAGATCGCGTCGACGGCGTGCTCCGGAAGCAGCGGCCACGAGCCGATCGCCCGCGGCGTCCAGCCCTGCTCCAGCGCATCACGCTCCGAGCGCGTGCGCAGGCGTTGCCACCGGATGCCCAGGCACGTCCCGCAGCCCCGGCCCGCGCCCCACGGCCCGATCAACGCGGCTTGCGCCGTCAGATGGACGGCTGCCGTCGGACGGAGCGCGGCGTACGGATCGCGCTGCGGATCGGCGACATCCGCGGCGCCGAGCGGCACCACGGCCACCGCGTCGAGGCCCACCGCGACAGCGCGTTCCGCGAGCGTCGCGGCCAACCGCGCTCGCGCCGTCTCCAGCGCCCGCGCCGTCACGACCGGCGGGGCTGCGATCGTCGCTTCGGCGGTCACGAGGCGTTGCTCCAGCGGAAGGTCCGCGCCGCCAGCAGGCCGAACACGAGCGTGAAAGCGGTCAGCGCGGCGCACGCGGCAGCCGGCTGCCCGATCCCTCCGTGCCGCGACAGCGCGCCGCCGACACCGGAGACGAGGTAGTGCAGCGGCAGGATCTTCGCGAAGTCCCGCAGCCAGGACGGCATCAGGTCGATCGGGTAGAAGGACCCTGACAGGAAGGCCATGGGGACCATGACGCTGTTGGCCACGGCGGCGACCGCCTCGGGGGTGTTCGTCCGGCTGCCGATCACCGCGCCGATGGCCAGGAACGCGGCGATCCCCAGTCCTAGCACGGGCAGCGCCAGCGGCCAGGTCGCCGAGATGTGCAGGCCGAAGAAGGGCAGGACGGCCACCCCGAGGAACAACACCGTCTGGGACAGGCCCACGCCCAGGGCCAGGGCGTAGCGCGAGCCGAGCACGGCGGACAGCCGCGCCGGGGTGCGCCACACCAGCCGGAGGATGTCGTCGCGGCGCCAGTTCATCAGGGCGAAGGCGACCCCGAACAGCGCCGCGTTGCCCACGCCCCAGGCCAGCACGCCGGGCGCGATGTAGTCGATGTACGGCGTCGAGCCGTGCACGCTCTGGTTGCGGAAGATCAACCCGAAGACGACCAGGAACAACAACGGGAAGGCGAAGGTGAAGAAGACCGTCGCCTTGTCTCTGACGTACGCGCGCAACGCCGCCATCGTCAAGGCCTTGAAGGCTGTCATCGCGCGCCGTCCATTCCGATCAGGGCCAGGTAGGCGTCTTCAAGACTGGTCGTGCGAGTCCGCACCGCGTCGAATCCGACCGCCTCGCCGACCGCGACGAGCACCGGTCCCGGGGTCCGGGTCTGGAGCTCCAGCTCGGAGCCGTCCACGACGGCGCGATCGACCCCTGCGATCCTCAGGGCGGCCTCGGGGGTCAGCTTCGCCGCCGGCAGATAGAGCCGCGTGGGCGCGTCCAGCGACCGCACCAGGTTGCCGGGGGTGTCGCAGGCGATCACCGACCCGTGGGCCATGATCGCGACCCGGTCGCAGAGGGCTTCGGCCTCTTCCATGTGATGCGTGGTGTAGACGACGGTGTGTCCGCGTTCTTTGAGTGCGCGAAGCACGCTCCACAGGTCCCGGCGCGCCTCGGGGTCCAGGGCGGCCGTGGGCTCGTCGAGGAAGACGAGCTCGGGGTCCCGGATGAGCGCGGTCGCGATGGCCAGGCGCTGGCGTTGGCCGCCGGAGAGGGCCTCCACGAGCACCCGCGCCTGCTGCGGGATCCCGACCAGGTCCAGGGCGTCGCGAGCGGTGCGCCCGCCCAGACCGTAGAGCGCGGCGACGGTCTGGAGGTGTTCCAGCGCCGTCAAGCGTGTGAAGAACGCAGAGGACTGAGTCTGCATGCCGATGCGGGCCAGCAGCGCGACGTCGCGCGGCCACGGGCTCGCGCCGAGCACCGTGACGGACCCGGAGTCGGCACGCCGCAGTCCGCAGATCATCTCGACCAGCGTCGTCTTGCCCGCGCCGTTGGGCCCGAGCAGGCCGAAGAACTCGCCCCGGGCCACGGTGAGGGTCACGCCGTCGACAGCCGGCACTCCCCCGTACTCCTTCCGGATCTCCCTGACTTCGATCGCTGGTATGCCCGAATCCGTTTGGTGCTTTGGCATAGGGCGGTTCCCTTCTGCGGGACTGGGATGCGCGACCGGTCGGGGTTCGGGGCGCGCCGGGCTCTGTGTCTTCGCACCGCGCCTGCCGCGCAGGCGAGCGCCGACCATCCCCAGCAGCCACAGCACGAAAGCGCCGGCGACCGCCGCCGGTGGAACGTCACCGGCTGCGCTGCCGAAGTGGTCGCTCAGGTAGCGCCGACTGGCGAGGACCGCCGCGACACCCAAAGCGGCGGGAAGGGCGAAGAACACGGCAGCGTAGGCGCCGTAAAGGAAACGCAGGCGGACCGGGTAGTCGGCGATGCCGGGACCTCGGCGCACGGCGCGGCCCAGGGACAGGCGCACGAACCGGCGGCTCTCGGTGGCGAGCCTGTCGATGCCGAGCGCGTAACCCAGGGCCTTGTAGCCGTCCAGAGGGGGCAGCGGAATCAGGTTCGCCAGCCCCCAGACGACGCCGATCATCACCAGCCCGCCGAGCAGGCGTCCGGCGGGACCGGTCGAAGGAACCAAAGCCCAGGCGATCGCGAACGGCAGCAGCGCCAGAAGGTTCACGAAGACGCCGGCCAGCGCGAGGGCGACCTGCGCGCGGCGGCGTGGGAAGAACTGCACGCCTTCGACGCGGCAGTACATCAACACCGTTCCCCAGTGCCAGCGCAGCCCGATCTCCTCGATGTGTCCGCCCGCGGCTCGCCCGGCGACGCCGTGTCCGAGTTCGTGCATCCCCTGCGTCACCCACAGCAGGGTCAGGACGGGCAGCAGCAGTCCCGGCCGGTCGATCAGATACGTGGCGTCGTCGGTGAGATCGCCGAGCCGCGCCGCCAGGTAGCCGAGCATGAGCGCGAGGAACCCGGTGACAGGGATCAGGACGGCGCGTCGGCGAGCGAAGGCGGTCACCCGGTACAGCCGCTCGATCAGTGCCGGAGCGTCGGCGACCAGGCGTGCGTTTCCGCTGAGCAGGTTTCCGTTGAGCAGCGTTCCGGTTCCGGCGGCGGCGGTGGCGGCAGTGGCCGAGGCATCCGGCGTGTCCGCCGCACCGGTCGCCAAAAGCCCGCGCCGGTACAGCAGTCCGAGCATCTGCTCCCACTGCTTCGGACCGAGCGCCGCCCCGAAGCGCGCGGCGTACTGCTCGCCGATCTCGCCGAGGGACCGGGAGCCGTCGAGCCTGGAGATGATGAAGTGTTCCTTCGACCGCACCTCCAGCAGCCCTCCGCCACGCGGGCTCTGGACGAAGTGGATCAGGGTCGTGCCACGCAGCGTCGGTCCGCTGACGCGCAGCCCCGGCACGCGGGCCGGCCGCAGGTCGGACAGCGCCGGGCGGTCCCCGGTCGCCGGGGACGCGGCGGTCACCGCGGAACCGCCTGTTCGCGCAGAGCCCGGGCCAGGACGTAGGACAGGAAGGCTTCATCGCGAACGGTCGCCGACAGCCGGTTGTTGGTCATGTGCAGATACGGCGACAACAGCATCGCCAACGCCTGCTCGGAGGTGTCCGGCTGGAACAGCTCGTCGCCGCTCCAGGAGCGGAACACCAGCTCGCCCCGGTCGGCCAGCGCCTGAGCCCGGTCCCGCAGCTCGGTGCAGTGCGCGGCCCACGCGCCGAGGAAGCCGGGCAGCTGCTCGCCGCGACCCTCGGCCACCTCGCGGCGGATGGAGTGGATGCGCGGGCCGAGCACGCCGGCGGTCTGGTCGTAGGCGTGCTCGTAGCCTTTGGCGGCGGTGAGATCAGTGGTGTGGAACGCGGCGTCCCAGAACGCGTGGTAGCGCTCGAGGAAGCGCACCAGTGCCTCGTCGTCCGGGATGAAGCAGCCCGCCATGACCGTCATCAGCTGCGCGCACAAGCCGAGGAGCACCGTGCGCAGGTGCACGTTCATGGTCCGGACCAGCTCCATCACCAGATCGCTGGAGTGCTGGAAATGCCATTCGGCCAAGGCGATGCCGGCCGGGCCGCCGTACTTGCCGTACTCCGGCTCGTACGCCTCGAAGCTGTGGGAATTGTTCGGCCGCAGCCGCATCGCTCCGTCGGCGCCGGTGAGCTGCTCGCGTTCCTCCGGGGTGTATTCGAGCTCGAACAGCGTCGCGTACAGCTCGCCGAAGAAGCCGTCCTTCACCTCAAACAGCGCCGGCCGGGTGCGCAGGAAGTCCTCGATCGCGGCGCTCGCGCGCCGGCGTACCGGGTCGACGGCCGCCATGCTGGAGGGCTTGAGCCGCAGGCGCAGGTGCGGACCCTCCAGCCAGTAGTTGATGAAGAAGTACCCTGACACAAGCCCGTCCGCGACCAGCCCGTCCACCATCGGGCGGACGCACTCGGTCAGCAGCGGTCTGGTGCTCGAGGCGTAGAAGACGTGGATCGCCTGCCACGGGCCGGCGTCGGTGGGAGTGATGTCAGACATGGACGCCTCCGGGATGCCTCGCGGCGCCCGGCCGTGCCGGGACTCGGTCCGGGATGATCTCCACAGCAAGTTCGGCGACGTGGCGACCGCGGTCGGAGACCACGTGCAGGTCCTCGGGCGCGGGCAGCATCTCCGCGAACGTCACATGGTCGCCGGTCTGGAGCAGCCCTTCGAAGCCGATCAGCGACAGGGCACTGTCGAAGTCGACGTAGTGCGGCTTGTCCCCACCGAACCACGCTCCTCCGGCGCCTGGATCCGGATGGCGCACTCGGGCGAAGACCCGGTCGGGAAGCCCGTGTGCGGTGCGCCAACGCTGCCAGCTCAGGAACCAGTCGGCATCCGGCGAAGCCGCGCCGCGCGCCGGCAGGCGGTCGGCCGGGACTGCCCATCTCCGCCGGCTCACCACGAGGCTGCGGTAGCGCACGCGGGGTCGGACGATCACGCCATCGTCCTGCGGCCCTTCCGGGACGCCGCGCCACACGTCGGGCAACGCCCTGGACGTCGGCGAGAGCAGCAACAGGGTTCGGGGAACCTCGGGCAGCACCATCGGCAGCAGGTAGCCCAGATACAGCGGGATCACCTCGCGGCCGAGCCGCCGCGACCGCAGGATCAGCCGGTCGTCGTCCGGGTCGTGCTCCAGGCACAGGTCGTCCAGCTCGATCCGGGCGTCGCCCTCGGCCGAACTCGACTCCCCGGGGCAGACGATCTCGTAGTCGGTGAGCCTGCCGTGCAGGTTGAGGTTTGTCGTCGCGGCTCCGGCGGTGATCTCCGCGAAGACGGCTCCGTCGGGTTGCCGCCGGCGCAGGTCCGCGCGCAGCTGATCGGACAGCCGGGCTTGCTCGTCACCGTCGTAGCAGTGCGTGAAGCGGGTGAAGGGAAAACAGAGCCCTCCGAAGGAGTCGTTGAGGACGGCCAGCGGCTCGGGCCGGTTCGCAGCCAGCTGAACGAAGTGGCTCTGCGGCGCGTACGAACGGCCCAACGGGGTCAGGCATGCCGCGACCTCATCGAGGAGTTCCTCGCCGAGGTCCAGCTCAGGGGCGCCCGGCGGCAGCGCCGCCCAGCGCGCCCTCATCCCGGTCACGAACGCCTTGCGCGCCTTGTCCAACGCATCGATCTCGGGCAGACGCAGCCAGTTCTCCTCCGGCGTCGGGTCGCCGTCCGGGCCCAGAGCCGGGCGGTCGGCGGTGAGCCGCAGATACTGGTCGAAGATGTCCTCGTGGAAGTCGTGGACCAGCCGGAGCATGTCGTCGCAGTGGCCTGCGACGCCGTGTCGGGCCAGGAAGAAGCCCTTGAGCGTCAACTGCTGGGGCAGGGCGATGTCAAAGGCCGGCAGGATCCGGGCCATCCGGGACAGCGGTTCGGCGGCGACCCGGTCCCAGAGCCCGGTTTCGCAGAATACTGACGCATCCTGCGCACGGACGTCCTCGTAGAACAGGGTCAGCGGCAGCGACCCCTCCGGCGCACCCAAAGCTGCGAGCACTTCGGTGAGATCGTCGCGTACTCCGGCGATCAGCGCCCGGCGCTTGTCGACGCCCGCGGCGGCGTACGCCTCGATCCGCGCGACCGGGTGCTCCAGCAGATCGGCGGCATGTTCGGCCCAAGGCCGCTCGATCCCGCGCAGGGCGTTTTGGAAGGCCCGCAGCGGATCAGGACTGTGCACATCGATGTCCAACACCGATAGCTGCAGGATGCCCAGCTGCACGAGAGCGCCGAGGTAGTGGTCGGCCTCCGACCGGCTGGCGTCCTGCCGGGCGGCGAGTAGATCGACCAGTTCCCCATAGCGCACCGAACCGCGGCCGCGCAGATGCCCGAGCAACTCCTCCAGAGCGCCGCTGCGGCGCAGGAAGAACAGCCGGTCGCGCGCGGCGTCGAAACTCACCGCCGCGTCGTCGCCGCCGGCATCACGCGAGCGGCGCACGAACCGCACGCGGTCGGCGTCGGCGTCCCATCCCGAGGCCGCGGACACCGGCAGGTCGCCCCGCAGCCGGTCGTTGCCCGTCACGGCCTCGGCCAGCCGGGCCAGGGCGACGACGTTGAGCCGCGGATGGCTGCTCCAGACACCGCTGATCGAGGTGTCCGGACCCGCCTCGAGCTCGAAGCGGCCGAGCGCGACCCCGGTGAACGTGCTGAACGGGCTGGTCTTGGCAGCCGTGCGGTACAGGTAGGACAGCAGTGAGCGCTCCATCTTGCGGCTGCGTTTGTCCTGCTTGCCGCCGCGCATCCAGGAGCCGATCTGCCGGTCCAGGGTCGGCGAGGCCAGCAGCAGCCCGAGCTGGAGGCGATCCTCGCCACACAGCGCGCGCAGGCCGGCGCGACCGGCCTCCAGCTCTTCGCTGAACCGGGAGCTGCCGGCCCGCCGGACGGCTTCCAAGCGTTCGCGGTCCTCAAGCCAGGCGCTCAACGCCTCGCCGGTCGGGCCGCCGAGCGTAGCGGCCAGACGGCGCGCGCCGGGCAGATCGCCGGGCAGCTGGTTGTTGAAGGCTTGGCGCCGCAGCGCGAGCAGGCGCCGCCGGTCCTGCTCGGCCTCGACGGCGGGCACCCGCGCGCCGATCGGATCGCTGAGCGCGCGTCCGGCCCGGCCCAGTTCCCGTTCCAGAACCAGCGTCTCCCGGGCCCACCGCACCGAATCCGGGCTGCGCAGCACGTCCAGCATCGCGAAGGGCAGCGCGGCGACCCTGAGCATGAACGCCGACTCCAGGTACGTCACCGCACGCTCCCCGGGACAGGGCCGAGCGGGCCGAAATCGTGGCGGAAGTCCGCCGGCCGCGGCCGCTCGGCGCCGATCATCATGGTCAGCAAGGGGATCTCGCCGGCCTGGTGGAGATCGAGTTCTTCGATGTAGGAGATGGTGTCGAAGCCGAGGGCGACGCCGCAGGCGATGCCGGCCGCCGCGCTCGCGGTGTACACCGCCTGCGCCACCGCCCCGACCAGCGCGTTCACCAGCCGGATGCCGCGGTCGCCGACCGCGTCGAGCACGGCGTGCGTGCGCACCGAGGGGACCAGGACGGCCGCGGCCTGTTCCAGGTTGTAGTTGGCGAGGAAGTAGTTGCGCTGGAGGAACGAGCCGGGCGCGCCCGGCTTGACCATCCGCAGCGCACCTTCCTGCGGGTCGTACTCGTAACTCGCCGGGGCGATCTGGTCGACGTGGGAGACGAACGCGTAGAGCTTGACCAGCTCGGCGCCTCCTGGCTTCGTCACGTCGCATTCCAGCGCGGCACCGGCGGCAGCGGCTGCGAGCACGGCGGAGAGCTGGTCCGCAGCGATCGTCCGCTGCGCGGAGAACCGTCCGAAGCTGCTGCGCCTGGCGTGCAGAGCCGCGCGGACGGTGGCTTGGAGCGGACGCGGCTCGGGCAGCGTCGCAGCCTCGCGCCGCTCATCGGGCGCGTGAGCCCTGGCCGCTTCCAGGGCCAGGCGGTCGGGGCGCTGCGTCGCGTGCTCGATGGTGGCGGCGTGAACCCGGCGGATGGTGTCGAAGGTCAGGACGGTGCGAGAACGCTCCTGGTCGGTGCGCCGCACCTGGATCGGCGGCTCGGTCGGCCGCTCGTTCGGCGGCTCAGTCAGCCGCTCGGTCGCCGGCTCGGCGGTGGGCGCCGACGGCGCGTCCCACCGCACGGGAACCACCGCGAACAGCCCTTCGTCCTCGGTCGACACCCCGAGCAGGCGGCTCAGGCGCTGCTCGTCGAACCACAGGAGCGGGTCGATCCGCAGGCCTCTGGCTCCCGCCCACATCCGCCACGTCTGCAGCACCGTGCCGACGTCCATCGTCACCGCGTGGTAGGAGAAGCTGTTGTATTTGAAGGCGTTCTGCCAGAACTTGATGCCCAGGACGAGGAACTGGTCGGTGTCCGCGGTGAGCGCCTCGTCGCCAACCGCGGCCCGCACCTCGCCGGTCGGGTCGCCCACGACGAGCCGCTGCATCGCGTGATGGCCGGGCGAGTAGTGGTAGGCGCCGGGGAGAAGCGGCCCGGAGGGACCGGACAACCAGTAGACGCCGATCGGGTACAGGCCGCCGCCCGAGGCGGTTCCCCGCGACCAGTTCGCGTCCTTGTACGACGGCAGCGCGGCCAGGTCGGTGTTCGCCTGCACGCCGAGCCGGCGGCCGATCAGTCCGTAGGAGTCGCGCAGCATGCCGCCGAGCAGGCTCAGGGTGAAGGGCTGCGAACCGGCCGGATCGAACAGTCCCTTCTGGACGCTGGCCGCGGCCTCGTCCTCGGTGTCCGGCAGCGGAAAACCGAGCGCGCCGGGGTAGTACTTGGCGCGCCGTGGCTTGTCCGCCCAGTTCGGGACGAAGTCGGCGGGTTCCATCAGGACCCTGCCGCGCCAGGCCACGGCGGTGGCGTACTCGTGGGCGAATCCCATGGAGCTCCCTTCCTCCCGCGGCGACGAGCCGCGGGGATCCTTCGCGGTCACGGAAACGGATGCGGCGCCGGGTTGAGATCGGCCGCCTCCAGGTCGCGATCGCGGCGTCCGGCTTGGCGGGGCGCCGTCCTGAGCCGGGGCAGGTGCAGCGCGCGCTGGCGGCTCCACCCGAAGTCGATGGGTACCAGGCCGGGTACCAGGACGCTGACCGTCACCGCGCCGAGGTCGCGCTGTTCCGGGACGGTCTGGTCGACCACGATCACGTCGAAGCCGGCGGCGGCGACCGCGGCGACGCAGCGTTCGAGGTCCTCGCGCAGGTCGGCGGACGGCGCCAGACCCGCGGCGGCGACCTCGGCGCGCACCTCGGCCAGCGAGCGCGGCGCGGCGGCGGCCGGCGCGCCGTCGAGCAGGAACGCGGCGTGCCGGGTCATCTCGGGCAGGCCGTAGACCAGCGGATGGTCGTGCAGGACCTCGACGCGGTCGAAGTCGCGCGCCATCGCGCTGAGCCGTTCCCGGCCCAGCTCGGTCCGCCACGGCAGGTTCACCGCGTCGGTGGCGATCTCGCACAGCCCGCCGGCCAGCGCGGCCTGCGGGTCCAGGCTCGCTCCCGCGCCGAAGCACAGCGCCCCGGTTCCCCCGTCGCGGCGCACCGCCGCGGCGACGACGACCGGGATGGGGAAGGTGAGGCGGGCGTCGAAGAAGCGGGCCTGATAGCCGTACATCTCCAGCCGGTCGACCAGCGCGCGAGTGTGGACGACCGTGCTGCTGGCGGGATCGATCTCCGGCAGCGGGGTCCGGCTGTACCAGGCGATGAGGAAGGCGTCGCGTTCGACGACCTCCATCAGGCCGTGGTACGCCGCCTCGGCCAGGCTCCCGCCGGACGCGCAGCCGTTCGAGCTCTCCTGGACGAAGCGGTTCTGGGCGCCGCCCGGGGCGTGATAGTACGTCAGGATCTCGGGCACGAGCACCGGTCGCTTATCGCGCAGCGAGTAGCCCCACACCCAGGGGATCGGCGAGTCCGGCCGGAACTCCTTGATCAGAGGGTTGCGACGGTGGAACTCCTGGGAGTACAGCCCGACCTCTCGCGGGTCCACGGCCGGCTCTTTCAACTCCGCCAACGCCGCGAACACCGTGGTGCGCTTGCCGCGCGGCCGCATGCCCGCGAAGCGTTCGAAGCCCTCCAGGACGCCGACTCGCTCGCTGGCCTGATAGCTGTCGGTGTGACCGCCCCAGAACGATTCCCGCAGATAGGTGCCGGAACGCTGCGTGAAGCTGCCCATCGTCGCCGCGGTCGTGCGCGAGGTGAGGTCGGGGGTGACCCAGGGCCCGAGCATGCCGCAGACGGGATTGACGTAGGCCTCTGTGCGCACGCCGAAGTCCTCGGCCGCACGGACGCGGAAGCTGTCGGGCGCGTTCTTCGGCGTGGGCTCCAGAACCAGTTCCGCGGCCTGCGCGCAGTCCTCGACCCGGCGTCCGCACGCCGGGCATTCGGAGTCCGAGGCCAGCTGCCAGCGTTTCGGGCGCAGCGTCTCGAAATCGAGCACGTACACCGCTGCCGGTTCGGCCGCACTGTCCGCGACGCGCGCCGAGGCACGGCTTCGAGCACGGCGGCGTTGCTGCTCCCGGGAAGCCGCGACCAGGGCCGCGATCGCGTCGGCCGCGAAGGCCGTCACGAACGGGAGGCGTCCGCTGGCGACGGTCTGCGAGCCGAGTTCCAGGGCGTCGCGCAGCGGCGCTGAGCGCACGGTCTGCCACCGGCGGGCCAGGCAGCGGGCACAGGGCCGAGGTGCGGCGCCGCCGACGGCATCGGCTGCGGCGGCGGTATCGACCGCAGCGGCGGCGTTGAAGGGACCGAGGATCGCTTGTTTGCCGTAGACCATGACGTTCAGGACGTCCCGGCTCACGGGCTCCGGGACGTCGTCGACGGCGAGTTCGTCGCGCGCGCCGAGTGCCGTCACCCGGACGTGCGCGCTCCGGGCGCCGTGCTCGGACAGCGCGCGACCGAGCAGGACGGCCAGCTCGCCCCGTTCCCCGGCCCACGGCGCCTCAGCGGGCATCGGTGTTCTCCCGCACGAGCAGCACCTTCGCCACCCAGATCCCGCCCGCCGCGAGATCGGGGAGTTCGACCGGCGCGACCAGGATGTCGTTCCCGGCGGCGCGCGTGCGCCGCAGCACCTCGCCCCATCCGGTCGCGGCGGTGAACACCGGATCCGCGTAGCCGCCGACGGACAACGCCGCCGGGTCCAGGTCGGCGATCAGCGGATCGCCGAGGTCCGCATGGGCGCCGTCGCCGAGCTGACGGTCCAGTTGGACCGCCCCGAGAAGGTCGCGCAGCGCGGAGACCGCGGCTTCCTGCCAGCGGGTCGCGCAGCCGACGGCCCAGCGGGGCTCGCCGTCGTGCGCGCCCCGCGTCCGGGCGAGAAGGACCGGCGCGGGCCGCGTGCCGCGATCGCCGAGACCGAGCAGTTCCACCTCGACGCCGAGATTGCGCGCCGACTTGGCCAGGAACAGCAATTCGGCGTCGGCCTCCAGCAGTTTCAGATCGACCGACCGCACCGGGACCCTGCCGCGGACCGCGCCGATCAGCGCGTCCAGGGCGAGCGCGGAGAGCAGTCCGTCGGCGACCGCGTCGGCCGGCGAAGCGCCCGTGCCGGTGCCCGCGGAGGTCGGCAGGCACATCAGCGAACTGTTCTCAGCGCCGAACGTCCGCAGCGCCGCTGCGGGCACGAGGACGCTGTGGCCTGCTTCAAGCCGATAGGCCTGCGCCCAATGCGCCACGTCTTCGGCTTTGGCGGCGGTGCCGCCGGCCACTGCCAAGCGTGCGGGCTCGACCCGGCATCTGCTATATCCGTCCTGATCGAGCGCGGCGGCGGATACCAGCCCGCCGACCGGAACGACGTGGTCGGCGTAGACGCGGGCTGCGGCGTGCAGCGCGCGGATCCGGGCTCCGGCGACGTGGTGCAGGTCGAACGCGGTCACGGTGCGCAGACCGCCGCGGCCCAGACCCAGGCGGACGGTGCCGATCTTGATCGGGGTCTGGTTCCACGCCTCGTCCGCGAACGCCTGGAAGACGCCGGCCCGCTGCTGGACGAGCACCGCCGTGGACGTCAGGTGGTCGAGCACCTCGGCGGGATCCTCGAGTTCGACGGCGGTCTGCGCGGCCGGTTGCCCGACGGCCTCGGCCGGCGGCCACAGCTGCTGCCGATCGGGTTCGGCAGCGGCGTCCGGGACGCACCGGGGACAGCGCGGATGCGGGAAGAGCGGCTCGGACCACGCGTCGAGGGAATCAAGGTCCTGAATGACGAGTTTCCCGGCGGTCTCGGCGGGCAGCGCGCCGGTCGTCACCCGGAAGACCTCGTAGGCCAGCAGGTTGCCGACCATGCCGGCCAGCGGACCGGTCAGGGTCCGCGGCGCCGGCGCCGAACCGGGCACAGCCACCGAACTCCAGAGATCCGCCGCGGCGGCCGGGTCGCCGTTCGCGCCGAGGCGCAGCGCCGCGCAGATCAGGCAGCCGGTGCTGCCACCGGTCATCAGCGGGCCGATGACGGCCAGGTCCGCGAAGGACCACGCCGTCAGCAGCTTGACGCCCTCCGGGATGCCGGCTCGCACCAACGGCAGCGCGCGCTGGACCGCGTCCGGACCGGCCAGCAGCACCAGGTCGTGAGATGCGAGGTGAGCCCAGCTCAGCTCGCCGTCGGCGGTGAGCTCGGTGGTCTCGGTGAGCTCGGTGATCTCAGTGGGACAGTCCGCTCTTCGGAGTTCCTCGGCCTCGGCCGAGATCTGAGCGAATCCCTCAGCGGCGAGCATCCCGGGCTGGACGGCGACCGAGGCGGCGCCGTTGCGGATGAGGCTCAGCACGCACCAGCGGGCCACGGGGTCGGTACCGAGCACGGCGATCCGCGCGTCGCGGAAGCGGTGGAACCGTTCCGTGGCCGAGCCGACGTAGTGGTCGATGTAGTCGATCTGGGGCGCGAAGCGCTCAGCGACCGCGGCCGGCACCGACGCCGACACCGCGTCGGCGTCCTCCGGCGGCACGTCGCGGGCGAAACCCCGATCGTAAAGGGTGCGCACGAGGTCCACGACCATGTCGCGCTGCTTCGGTCCGAGACCCGCGCACAGCTCCGCCACCTGCCGTCTGCCGTCCAGGTGCGGAACGATGAGGGTGGCGAAGCGGTAGGCGGAGGCGCCGTTCACCGAGAAGCCGCCGTCGGCGTTGTGGAACAACACGCCGGAGGGAGACTCGGTGAACAGTACGTCACGCCGTATACGAGGCCTGGTTTCCTCGATCGGCTCCTGCAAGGTCGCCATCTTTAATCCACGTCGTCCTTTCCGCTCAGGAGGGCGCCGGGCTCCGGCGCGCCGTGGTCCACAACGGCTGCATCCCTGGTCAACACGTATAAGAGCTCGTGCATCTGATAGCCGCGCGCCTGTTTGCGCACCAGACCCGCGCTTTGGAGCCGGTCGAGGATCTGCGCCTCGGTGAGCAGCCGGAGCGGAACCGCGCCGGTCTCAGGCCGAGCGGCCCTCTCCACGACACTTCCGTTGCCGCGCAACACCATCAGCTCCAGCTGCTGCAGAGCCGCGCCGGGATCGACGCCGAGCTGCTCGCGCAGATAGCGCTTGATCCGGCGGTACTCCCCCAGCGCCTCAGCCCGGCGCCCCGTGCGGTAGAGCGACTCGATCAGCTGCTCCCAGAAGTGCTCGTGCGTGGGATGCGCCCGCGTCGCGGTGAACAGCTCCGGAAGTACTTCACGCCGCCGGTCCAGCGCGATCTCGAGATCGAAGACGCGCTCCACGACGCTCAGCCGCTCCTCGTCGAGCGCCGGAACCTCCTCCCGGTGCAGCACCTGCGAGCGGACGTTGCTCAGGGCCGGACCGCGCCACAGCGCGAGCGCCTCGCGCAGCAGCGCCAACTCAGCCTGCGGATCAGCCGCGGCGTGGGCCCGGGCGGCCAATCCCCGGAACCGCATCAGATCCAGCGTCTCGGCCTGAGCCGCGATGCGGTACCCGCCCGACACCGCCTCGATCTCGCCGCCGGGCACTCCGTACTTGGCGAACAGCCTGCGCAGCCTCTGGACACAGGTGTGCAGTGCCGCCTTGGCGCTGACCGGCGGTTCCTCGTCCCACACCGCCCGCACCAGCGCGCCGATCGACACCACCGAGTTGGGGTGCAGCAGCAGCGTGGCGAGCAGCGTCGCCGGCCGGGAGGGCTGGAGCGGGGCGATGGTCCCCTGGGCCGCGATACTCAACGGGCCGAGAAGGACGAACGTCGATTGACCGTCAAAGGCACCATCTCCCCCGTCACGCCGCGAAGACGGCGCCGACCCGACATCATCGGGGTCGAAGGAAATCACCATTCAAGGTCACCACCTTTCACCACGGCGGTTCAAGGATCGACAGACGGCGTCACAGTAACAGCGCCCTGGCACACCGACAAGCATTGACAATTGCTAAAACCGCAGGCGAGCGGCGCCCCAGGTTTGCAATGCGCGATGCCACCGCTGGTCAGGGTACTGACAACGGCGCAGGAGGCCAGACGATCACCGACGCCAGGGAGCATATTTAGTGCAATTTTGGACAAATAAGCAGAACGCGAGCCGTTTGGCTACTTCCAAACTGCTCAACAACGCGCCCTCATAATGCAATCCGGAGGGCGAACGCGCCCCCTCTTTCGTGCGCTCGCCGAGTCCGCAATGGGATCGAATTTGTACGCGGACCGCCGAACAAATCAGTCGGAGTGATCCCGGGAAACTAAAAGCACGAAATTGTTCTGAGGAGCCGCTGGATCGGCGAACACTGTCGAGCCGACGCCCGGCGCCGACAGGGCCCAGACTTCGTGGAGATCCAGAACGCCGCGCGCTGGCGAGAACTCGGCGCGGGCTCGGTGGGGGCTCGACGGGGGCTCAGCGCCGGCTCGTTCTGCGGCCACTGAGTTCCGGAACCACATTTCCTTGACTGTCACGTTGCCCCTCTGTAAACCGGGTCTCATGGGAGAGCGCTCTCCGACCTGTCCCACCGCCCCGCCACCCCTGGGAGAAACCTCTGCCCCACACCAGATCCGCGCCGGCAGCCGGGCGAACACCGCCCGCTGAGCCACACCCGCCGCCGCGCGGATCCCCGCTCCATCCCCACAGCGCCGGCGCGGGCCGGCATCAGAAAGGCAGCTCCATGACCGGAATCAAGCGGCGACCATACGCCATCCTGGTGTTGATGATCGCCCTCGTGGCGAGCGTGATGCTCGTCAGCACCGCCCCGAAGGCCCACGCCGCCGGCACTTTGCTGTCGCAGGGCAAGCCGGCCACGGCCTCCTCGGCCGAGAACGCCGGCACGGCGGCGACCGCCGCCGTCGACGGCAACACCGGAACCCGCTGGTCCAGCCAGTTCAGCGACCCGCAGTGGCTGGAGGTGGACCTCGGTCAGGCCTCGACGATCAGCCAGGTCGTGGTCCAGTGGGAGACCGCCTCGGCCAAGGCGTTCCAGATCCAGACGTCGAACGACGGCACGAACTGGACGTCGATCTACTCCACGACCACGGGGACCGGCGGTACCCAGACGCTGAACATATCCGGGTCCGGACGGTACGTCCGCATGTACGGCACAGCCCGGAACACCGCGTACGGCTACAGCATCTGGGAGTTCCAGGTCTACGGCAGCGCGGGTACCGGCACCGGCGGCGGCAGCTGCGTCAACAACGCGGCGCTGAACCACCCGGCCACCGCCTCCTCGGCCGAGAACGCCGGCACGTCGGCCGCGAACGCCGTCGACGGCAACACCGGAACCCGCTGGTCCAGCCTGTTCACCGACCCGCAGTGGCTCCAGGTGGACCTCGGTTCGACCCAGCAGATCTGCGGGATCCAGCTCCAGTGGGAGGCCGCGTCCGGCAAGGCGTACCAGATCCAGACGTCGAACGACGGCACGAACTGGACGTCGGTCTACTCCACGACCACGGGTCCCGGCGGCACCGAGAACCTGACGGTCAGCGGCTCGGGCCGTTACGTCCGCATGTACGGGACCGCGCGCAACACGGCGTACGGCTACTCCCTGTGGGAGTTCCAGGTCCTGACCGCCACGGTCGTCGGCGGTGACATGATCACCGTCACCAACCCGGGCAACCAGACCGCCGTGGTCAACACGGCCGTCAGGCTGCAGATGGGCGCCACCGACTCGGTCGCCGGCCAGACGCTGACCTTCACCGCGACCGGGCTGCCGGCCGGGCTGTCGATCAGCTCCTCGGGCCTGATCACCGGCACGCCGACCACCGCGGCCACCTCCAGCGTGACCGTGACCGCCAAGGACACCACCGGCGCCACCGGCTCGACCACCTTCGGGTGGACGGTCAACGCCACCGGCGGCGGCACCGGCGCCCCGCCGACCGCGTTCTGGGGCAACGTCTCGGCCATCCCGCCGGCGGCGCACGTGATGGAGTTCATGATCCAGAACCAGACCAACGGCCAATACCCCGACAGCCAGGTCTACTGGAGCTTCAACGGCCAGACCCAGTCCATCGCGCAGCAGCGCTACATCGACATGCCGGCCAACTCCGCCGGCCGCATGTACTTCTACCTCGGCACGCCGAACGGTCCCTACTACGACTTCATCGAGTTCACCGTGGGCACCACCTTCATCAACGTCGACACCACCCGCGTCGACCGCTTCGGCCTGAAGCTCGCCCTCCTGGTCCACGACCACAGCGGAAACGAGCAGGAGATCGGCGAGAACTACGCCACCTTCCAGGAGAGCCGCACATCGACCTTCAACCGCTTCCAGTCCTCGGTCCCCACCGAGTTCAAGGAACTGGCCACGGACAACGCCCCCTACGGCATCCCCTCCCCAGGCAACGACGCCGCGTTCCAGTCAGGCGGCCCGTACGCGAACTACTTCCAGGCCTACGCAGCAGCCAACGGCGACACCGCCGACAGCACCCCGCAGATCTTCGGCTGCGGCGGCACCCTGTCCGGCAACCCCCAACTGTGCGCCGGCCTGAACCGCCACGTAGCCCAGCTCCCAGCAGCCCAGCAGTCGATCCCAGCCAACTTCTACCAGGCCGGACCGGCAAACTACTACGCCCAGTTCTGGCACCAGAACGCCATCAACGGCATGCAGTACGGCTTCCCCTACGACGACGACGCAGGCCAGAGCTCGGACATCTCGGTGAACAACCCGCAGTACGCCGTCGTCGCGGTGGGCTGGTGAACCGAGGAGCAGAACACTGATCGCTGAACACTGACGCTCAATGCTCAATGCTTGATGCTTGATGCTTGATGTCGGTGATCTGATGCGCTGACAGGTTGCGGCCGGTGCCCTCTCGGGGACCGGCCGCAGCTTTGTCGCCGGTGCGTACCGGGCTGGCGGATGGAGGAGAGTACGCATTCTGGAAGAAACATGGGGGTCGCGGCGTGCCCATATTGATGGCATGCCGTCAAGGACACGCTGATGAGCAGGCGGGCATTTCGGGACGCGGAATCAGAGGGCGATCTTGCTGATGTCCGGGATGCCCCGCTTTCGCGGATGACTGTGGACATCGCTATACCGGTTTATAATGAGGAGAGGGCGCTTCCTGGGTGTATCGAGACATTGTGGACGTATCTCAGTGAGCGGTTTCCGTTCGCGTGGGAAATCACGATCGTCGACAACGGGAGTACCGACGGTACGCTGCTCGCCGCTGAGGGGCTTGCCTCGGCGTGGCCGTATGTGAGTGTGCTGCACCAGGACCGGAAGGGTAAGGGGCTGGCCGTGCGTACGGCGTGGCTCGCCAGTACGGCGGATGTCGTCGCATATATGGATGTGGACCTGTCGACCGGGCTTGATGCGCTGCTGCCGATGGTTGCCTCGCTTGTCAATGGACACGCCGATATTGCGGTGGGGTCGCGGCTGGCTTCGGGCGCGCGGGTGATTCGGGGTGTGAAGCGGGATATCACGTCGCGGGGGTACAACGCGCTGCTGCGACTGGTTCACGGGGTGCGGTTCACGGATGCGCAATGCGGGTTCAAGGCGGCTCGGGCGGAAGTCGTCGTGCCGCTATTGCGGCGGGTGCGGGACAATGGCTGGTTCTTTGACACCGAATTGCTGCTGCTGGCCGAGCTCAACGGGCTCCGGTTGCACGAGGTCGCCGTCGACTGGGTCGATGACGTCGCGAGCCAGGTGGCGATTCCGCGCGTCGCGTCGGGCAACCTGCGCGGGATGCTGCGGCTCGCGCGCCTGCGGCTCCTCGGCGCGGCGACGGTGAGCGGCCTTCCGCAGCGGCCCGCGCCGACCGCGACGCATCCCGACGCGGTCCTGGGCCAGGCTCGCCGGGTCACGAGCCGACGCCGGTACGCCAGCCGGGCGCCGGTCCATCTGGCAGGCGCCGCCGCGCTGGTGGCGTATGTGATCACTCGGTTCGTCGTCGCCGGTCCCGGACGGCGCGCGCCGTAAGCGCCGAGCGCGAAGTCCGAAGTCCGAAGTCCGAAGCGCCAAGTCCGAAGTCCGAAGTCCCAAGCACCAAGCCCGAAACGCCAAGCCCGAAGTCCGAACGCCGCCCGCCCAACACCGCAGCGCGTCAAGAAGGGAACGCCCGTGCTCGAGCAAACCAGCCGCCCGACCTGGCCCGCCAGGCTGCTCCCGCTCCTCGGCGCCGCCGTTGTGGCGGCCGCCCTGACCGGCCAGGTGATGCTCCTGTTGGGGCAGAGCATCCCCTACTTCATGTCCGACTTCCTCGTCTACCGCGGTGGCGGCCACGCGGTGCTGCACGACGTGCGGGTCTATCAGATCGGCGTCGCCACCCCGGTGTCGCAGAACATGCAGTTCATCTACACGCCGTTCGCGGCTGTCGTGCTCGCGCCGCTCGCCGCGCTCGGGGTCGGCGCCTCCGAGACGCTGTGGACCTTCCTGAGCCTGCTGGCGATCGCCGCGACGATCTGGCTGTCGCTGCGCGTCTCCGGCGTCTCGTCGCGCAGGCTGCTGACGGCGGGCACGGTCGGCGGCATGTTCGTGGCGAGTCTGCTCTCGCCGGTGTCGTTCAACCTGATCCTGGGCCAGATCAACGTGTTCGTGATGCTGCTGATCCTGCTCGACTTCGCGCCCGGGACGCCGGAGCGCTGGCGCGGGGTCGGCATCGGGGTGGCAGCGGGACTGAAGCTGACCCCGCTGCTGTTCGTCGTGTACCTCGTGCTGACCAAGCGGTGGGCCGCGGCGGGGCGGTCGGTCGTGGCGTTCGCCGCCACGATCCTGCTGGGCTTCGCCGTCATCCCCGCGGACTCGCGCGCCTACTGGCTGCACGGCATGTTCCACGACACCAGCCGCATGGTGCCCTTCCCGACCCTGGTCAACCATTCGCTGCCCGGCCTGATCGCGCGGCTGGACCACACCACCACGCCGTCGAACGGAGCGCTGGCGATCGCCACGGTGGTGGGCGTGGTGTTCCTGGCCGGCGCGGTGTGGGCGTACCGACGGGGTCAGGACACCGTCGGCATGCTCGTCATCGCCTTCACCGCCCAACTGGTCTCCCCGATCACCTGGATGCATCACGGGGTGTGGGTGATACCGGCCCTGATTTGGCTGAGCCTGGCCCGCTGGCGGTCCGGCACGCTGTTGCCGTGGGTGGTCCTCAGCCTGGCGACGGCCTGGTATCTGGCTCCGATATGGCTGATCGGGCAAGGCTCGCTGACGGCCAGGGCACCCCATCAGTGGACGACCAGCGGCGAGATCATCACGGCACTGACCGGGAACCTCGTCCCGGCCGTGATCGCCATCGTGCTCATGCCGGTGTGGCTGCCGAAGTTGCGAGAGCCGGCGAAAGAGGAGTCAGGCGTGGAGGAGCCGACCAAGGCAACCGAATAGGCGATGTCCCCGACTCCTCATCACATCAGCCTTCCTGCTCCCACCAGCCGCGCGTGTCGACGCCTGCGGCATCGGCCAGCGCCTCCAGTTCCGCGATCTCCTCGTCCGCGAGCTCGATGCCGCCGGCTCGGGTCAGCCCGTCGATGTGACCGGCTTTCGTGACTCCGACGATCGGGGTGGTCCCCTTGGCGATGGCCCAGGCGGTGGCGATGTCGGCGGCGGAGGCGCCGCGGTCCTCGCCGAGGGTCCCCATCCGGTGAGTCAGGGCCTGTAGTTGCGGCAGGATGCCGTTGTACACGCCCGCCCGGCTGCTGCCCTCCGGCAACGGATTGGCCGGGCTGTACTTGCCGGTCAGCGCTCCTTGCTCGAGCACCATGTAGGAGAAGAACCGCACGTCGTTCTCGCGGCAGTGCTCGAGGATGCCCGCACGCTCGGAGCTCCGATACAGCAGGCTGTAGTGGTTCTGGACCGCCTCCACACGGAAACCGGCCTCGCCGAGGATCCGGTCGGCCGCAGCGATCTGCTCCATGCTGTGGTTCGAGACGCCGACATGCTTGATCTTGCCGCTCTTGAGCAGCGGGATCAGCGACGGCGTCCAGCGTGCGACGTCGGCGGGGTTGTGGATCCAGTACAGATCCACGTAGTCCGTGCTCAATCGCTGCAGGCTCTGCTCCAGCATATCCGCGACCGGATCGCCGCCGTCACCTGCCATCTGCGGAGTGAATTTCGTCGACAGCTGGTACTCACTGCGGTCATAGCCCATCAATGCCTGGGCCAGAACCGTCTCCGAGCGTCCCGCGCCGTATACGGCGGCGGTGTCCCACAAGGTGAATCCGTTCGCCTGCGCCTTGTCGACGACCTCCCGCAGGCCGGACTCGCTCAGCTGAGTGCCGAAGTAGCCCTCACCCGCCTTTCCGCTGTCGCCCCAGGCCCACGTGCCCATAACTGCCATCGGTACGGTCAGCGCCTTGCTCGTCATGTCTTGTCTCCGTTGCCGGTATTCCCGATCGGGTTGGACTGTTCGATCTCCAGCAGACCGTAATCGCCGCCGCCGGAGAAGGTCGCGCTCATAGGGGTACAAGCTCAACCCCCTTCGGGCTGTGACCAGCGGCTAGCATGATTGATATGGACCAACCGCCCGGAAACCGCGGCGATATCCGGGACTTCCTCGCCAGCCGGCGCGCCAAGATCACCCCGGCGCAGGCCGGACTGCCGACCAGCGCCCGGCGCCGGGTCCCCGGGCTGCGGCGCGAGGAGGTCGCGGTCCTGGCCGGGGTGAGCACGGAGTGGTACACGCGGCTGGAGAAGGGCCACATCGGCGGCGTGTCCGAGGACGTCCTCGACGCGGTGGCCCGCGCCCTGCGCTTGGACGAGGACGAGCGCACCTACCTGTTCGACCTGGCCCGGTCCTCGCGGCAGGAGAGCCGCACGCCGCCGCGGCGCAGGGACGTCGAGGTCCCGCCGCGGGTCCAGTGGCTGCTCGACTCCATCTCGACGTCCTCGGCGTTCGTCCGCAACGGCCGGACCGATATCGTCGCCGGAAACGCGCTGGCCCGAGCCTTGTTCGCACCGATGTTCGACAGCGTCACCGTCGACAAACGCGGTCGCCCCAACCTCGCCCGCTACATCTTCCTCGATCCCGACGCCCCCGGCTTCTTCGTCGACTGGGACGCCGCCGGGGTCGCCACCGCCGCGCTGCTGCGCGCCGAGGTCGGGCGCGAGCCCCGCGACCGCGCACTGCGCGACCTCGTGGGCGAGCTGTCCACCCTCAGCCCGGAGTTCCGAAGCCGCTGGGCCGCGCACGACGTGCTGATGCGCCACGACGGCGTCAAACGGCTTCAGCACCCCGACGTCGGCCGGCTGGAACTGACCTTCCAGTCCCTCGATCTCCCCCTGTCCGACCGCGCCGTGCACGACCTGATCATCTACACCGCCGAACCCGGCACCGCCTCCGAAGACCGGCTCAAGCTCCTGGCCATCTGGGCGGCCACGCGATCGCAGGCGGCGCAGCCCGCTCCCGAATCGCCGGGAGTGGGATAAGTTCGCGAGGTCAGACTGCTCGTCTCACGGAACGGGGATCCGTTGGTGGCAGAGGTCCTGGTCGAGCTCGACCGCGCCGCCGGGCGGCTGGTCGCGCAGCTGGTGGCGGGATTGCGCGACGCCGTGCGGGAGGGGCGGCTCGCGGGCGGGACGGTGCTGCCGCCGAGCCGGCAGCTCGCCGCGGAGTTGCGGGTCTCGCGCGGGATCGTCGTGGAGGCCTACCAGCAGCTGGTCGCCGAGGGCTATCTGCTCAGCCGGGTCGGGTCCGGGACGCGCGTGGCGGAAGGGCTTGTGGCGACGGCGGCCGGAGCCGTCGGCGCCACCGCTGACGCCGGTTCCGCCGCGCCGCCGCGCTACGACCTGACCCCCGGCAGTCCCGATCTGTCCCTGTTCCCGCGCTCGGCATGGCTGGCCGCGATGCGCCGCGCCGTCAGTACCCTGCCGAACAGCGACCTGGGCTACGGCGACCCGGCCGGCGTGCTGCGCTTCCGCGAGGAGATGGCCGCCTACTTGTCCAGGGTGCGCGCCGCCGACGCGGTGCCGGAGCGGATCGTCGCGCTCAACGGCGCCGCGCACGGCTTGGCGCTGGGACTGCGCGCCTTGCGCGAGGACGGCCACCGCGTGCTGGCCGTCGAAGACCCCTCCGGGGACCGTCCGCGGCAGATCCTGGGCATCTCCGGTCTGGACCTCGCCTGGGTCCCGGTCGACGACGACGGCCTGATCGTCAGCGAACTGCGCAAGACCGCCGCGACTGTCGTGCACGTCACACCGGCGCACCAGTACCCGACCGGCACCGCGCTGTCCCCCGGCCGTCGCGCCGAGCTCGTCGCCTGGGCGCGCGAGGTGGACGGGATCATCATCGAGGACGACTACGACGCCGAGTTCCGCTACGACCGCGACCCGATCGCATGCCTGCAGGGCCTGGGCCCGGACCGGGTGCTGTACCTCGGTACCGCCAGCAAGTCCCTGGCTCCGGCGCTCCGCCTGGGCTGGGCGCTGGCTCCGGCGCCGCTCGCCGAGCGGCTGCGCGCGCTGCGCAAGGAGACCGACCTGGGCGGGCCGATCCTGGAACACGTCACGCTGGCCGAACTCATCGCCTCCGGCGCCTACGACCGCCACTTGCGCGGCGTGCGCCGCCGCTACCGCGAGCGCCGCGACGCCCTGGCCGCCGCGCTGGCCGAGCGGCTGCCGCACTGGCGCGTCCGCGGCATCGCCGCCGGCCTGCATCTGCTCGTCGACCTCCCGCCCGCTGTCGACGAAGAGGTACTGACCACTGCGGCCCGAGCCCACGGAGTCCGGGTTCAGCCGCTGGCGCCGATGCGGTGCGCGCCGGGACCGCCCGGTCTGGTGCTCGGCTATGCCGGGCTCTCCCCGGCGCACTTGGCCGAGGCCGTGCGCCTGCTCCACGCCGCGGCGCGGTCCTGCGACGCGGTGGGCCCGGCTTCGGGCAAGCTGATCAGGACACTGTGAAAGGTGTGAAGGGAGCGTCGGAGGAAGGGAGCGCAGTCGTGGGATCGCCGGAGCTGCTGATCGTCCTGCGCCGGGACCGCCCGACGCCGTTGCAGCAGCAGGTCTGCGACCAGGTCATCGCCCTGGTGCGGGCCGGCCGGCTGCGCCCCGGGGACACGGTTCCGGCGTCGCGGGAGCTGGCCCGGCAGTTGGACGTCTCGCGGACCGTGATCATCAAGGCCTACGAGCTGCTGACCGCCAACGGCTACCTGACCGCGCGCCCAGGTTCCGGGACCCGGGTGGCCGGGCCGGAGCATCATCAGGGCACGCCGACAGTGCCGAGCGCGGCGAAGCGAGCGGTCGCGCTGGCGCCGCGTCCGCCGCGTCCCACGGACGACGGGCACGCGCTGTGGCAGCCGTGGGAACCGGCGCCGGTGTTGCGGCAGGCCGATCCCGCGGCGATCGATTTCCGGCACGGCACGCCGGCGCTGTCCCGGTTCCCGACCGCGCGCTGGCGGCAGTCGCTCGAGGCCGCGCTGGCCAAGGCCGACGACTCGCTGTTCGGATACGGCCCGGCCGAGGGTTCGGCGGCCCTGCGCGCCGAGATCGCCGCGTTGGTCCGGCACAGCAGGGCCCTTTCCGCCCCGGCGGAGCGCATCATGATCACCAGCGGTGCGACGCAGGCCTTGGACATCTTGGTGCGGGCGATCGTCGGGCCCGGGGACGTCGTCGTCATCGAGGATCCCAGCCACACCGTGCTGCGGCAGATCTTCGGGTTCTCCCCGGCCGCGGTGGTGCCGGTGGCGGTGGACGACGAAGGGCTGCGGGTCCAGGACATCGACGCCACGGTGCGCGCGCACGGCCACGATCCGGCGCGGGTGCGCCTGGTCTACGTCACGCCGTCGCACCAGTTCCCGACCGGCTGCGTGATGACCGCGCAGCGGCGGCGCGCGCTGGTGGGCTGGGCGCAGGAGCGCGGGGCGACGATCTTAGAGGACGACTACCACAACGAGTACTGGTTCTCCGGGGACCGGTTGCCGGCCCTGGCCGCCGACGCGCACCAGGGCTCGGTGGTGTATGTCGGCAGCTTCAGCAAGACGCTGTTCCCGGCGCTGCGCATCGGCTACGCGATCCTGCCGGAGCGGCTGGTGCAGCCGTTCCTGGGCATCAAGTGGATCACCGACCGGCTCACCGCGACCGTCGAGCAGGAGGCGCTGGCCGACTTCATCGCGACCGGCGGGTACGCCCGGCACATCGCGAAGATGTCCGGGCTGTACCGGCGCCGGCGGCTGCGGTTGTTGGAGGCCTTGTACGAGTGCTTCGGTGCCGGGGTGCGGATCTCCGGGGAGGCGGCGGGGCTGCACGTGCTCGTCGCCTTGCCCGGGCTGCTGGAGGCGGGCGTCGGCGAGGGCGAGTTCGCGCGGCGCGCCGCCGAGCGGGGCGTGCTGATCTATCCGGCTTCCGGGTACTACGCGCAGGACCCGCCGACCGAACCCACCTTTCTCATGGGGTACGCGGCGCTCACGCCGGAGCGCATCACCGAGGGCGTCGCGCGGCTTGCCGCCGTGCGCCGCCTGCGGGCTCCGGAGTGAACTCCGCGCGGGTGAAGCGGTCGCGCAGGGCGAAGGGGACGGTGCAGTCGAAGACGGCTTTGGCGGTGCGGCCGTCGCCGGACAGGTTCGGCGAGTAGACAGTGGACTGCGACGGATCCAGCGCGAAGCCTTCCCGGTCCGGCAGGATCGTGATGTCCCGGTCGGCCTGCAATCTGGTCGCCATCGCCCACCACAGGTCCTGGTCGGATTCGGGGTCCACGTCCTCGTCGACCGCCAGCACCGTCTTGACCATGCGGAACGTCTCCAGCACGGCCTCGCAGCAGTCCCGGACCAAGGCGTCGTCCTCGCCGGAGCGCTTGCGCCAGCGCAGGACCAGCATGAGCTGGCCGCCGCCGGCGGTGTGGCAGAGCGCTGAGACGATCGGGGCGCCGCGCTCGCGCAGGAAGGCGAGGACCGCGGCCTCCATGCCGTAGCCGAGGAGCACCGACTGCTCCAGGCCGGGACCGCTGACGCTTTGCAGGATCGCGCCCGGCCGCGCGGTGATCGCCGAAACCCGGATCACGGGCAGGGCGGGGTGCGCGCGGCCTCGGTAGCCGAGGAACTCCGGCGTGGCGAAGGGACCGGCCGGGTTCTCCGGCACCACTTTGTCCAGGATCTCGCCCTCGATGACGTACTCGGCGTGCGCGATGCACTCGGCGTCGATGCTCCCGCACGGCATGAGCTCCACGGGCGCGCCGCCTATGGCGCCGGCCACGGCGATCTCGTCCACCTCCGGCGGCACCAGCGACGACGGACAGCACGAGGCCAGCAGCACCGCGGGCGGCACGCCGAGATGGATCGCCACCGGCAGCGACTCGCCGCGGGCCAGCGCGGCGTTGTAAGCCCGCTCCAGATCGCGGCCGGGCACCATCCAGATGGTGAGGGTGTCAGGGCCCTGCACGCACATGCGGTGCACCGACAGGTTCCGGACGCCGGTGTCCGGATCGGTGGCCAGCACCGCGCCGAGGGTGAGGTACGGACCGGCGTCGGCGTCGGTGAGGACGGGGATCGGCAACGCGGTCAGGTCGGCCGGCCGCGCGGCGCGCTCGGGACGCGAGTCCTCAGCGAGCAGGACCGGCGCCACCGGCTTGCCCACCGCTTCCAGCAGCCGGAACGGCACCTCGGCCGGCTCCAGCCCGAGCAGCGCCGCCGCGCGCCGACGGGTGCCGTACAACCCCATCAGCACCGGCCCGCTCGCACCGGAGTCGGCCCTGACGTGCTCGAACAGCACGACCGGACCGGGCCCGGTGGGCGGCGCCGCAGGCGTCCCGGCCCACCGGGCATAGCGGGCGCCGACCCCGAACCGCGCCGGGATCTCCTCCCGTACCCGCACCAGCTCCCCGGGCGCCGAATCCAGCCCGGCCAGCGCGGTCCGCAGATCCGCGAGCCGGCGCCCGGTCACGACGAACCCGGCCGCGCCGCGACGGCCGCAGCGGCTTCGAGTTCGGCTTCGCCGCCAAGGGAGCTTTCCCCGACCGCGCCACCTTCGCCGCCGCCGGAGTTTTCCCCGCCGCCGCCGGCCGCATCCTGCTGCGCCCCGGCAGCACCGGCACCGGCACCGGCACCGGCACCGGCACCAACAGCAGCGTCAGCACCAGCACCAGCCCGCCGCTCGGCGAGCCGCACCAGCTGCATCTGCGTCAGCTCCTCGATCAAGGTCCGGTACGTCGCCTCGGCGATCGCCGGCGGCATGCCGTGCTCCTCGGCGAGGGCGCGGACGCGCGCGACGACTGCCGCCACGCGGTCGGGGGAGCGGACGGCGGCCTCGTCGCGCTTGTTCTCGGTCAGGACGCGGACCACGCGGGTGCGTTCGGCGAGCAGGGCGATGATGCGGCGGTCCAGATCGTCGATGAGCAGGCGCTGGTCGGCGATGCGGGCCTGTTCCTGCTCGGTCACGGAGCCGGCACCTCGTCGATCACGTAGACCAGGGTCGGCTCGGTGCCGGAGCCGCGGGAGCGGTGGCGCTCCGTGCCGGGGATGATGAAGCCCATGCCGGGGCGGCAGGACACGGCGCGGTCGTCGAACAGGATCGTGAACTCCCCGGACAGGACGTAGCCCTGGTGGCCGCGGGTGCACCACTCCTGCTCGTCGAAGCCCGCCGGCAGCTCCATCAGGCGCACCCGGAAGCCCTGGGTGTAGGCGATCTTCACCCGGCCGTCGGCGCCGGCCTTCACCCACTTCTCCCAGGGCATGGCGTCGAAGTCGATGCCGACCAGGGTCGGCGTCTGGGTCTCCACAGTCATCGTCATACTCCTCATGTAGTCCGTACCGGGTGGCCGCGTCGGCGTACCACCCGCTCGTTGACGTCCACCGTCGGCAGCACGGGCTCCCCGCGCTCGGCGGTCCGCTCGCGCAGCAGCTCCACCATGTCGACCATGCGGTGCACCATGCGCTCGAGCGCGTCGTTGCTCTCGGTGTCGAACATCCCGGGCACCGCCGAGGCGTTGCGCATCAGGGCCGGGAAGCCGCTGCCGACCAGGATCATCCGGTTCAGCAGGATGTTGTCGACCAGCTGGTGGTAGACGTTGGAGTCGCTGTACCGGCGGCTGGTGATGATCACGCCGCCCACCTTGTTCGCCAGCGGCCGCTCGAACCGCAGGTGGCCGACCCCGACGTGCTCGATGAAGATCTGCATCAGGTGCGCCAGCCCGAACCCGTGCACGGGCGTGGCGTAGATGATGCCGTCGGCCCGCTTCATCCGCTCGACGATCGCCGGCGTGTCGTCGCCGATCGCGCACGGCAGCGTCCGGCTGTTGCAGTCGCCGCACGGGCTGCACGGCGAGATGTCGAAGTCCCGCAGCTGGATCGAGTCGAACCGCGCCCCGCGCGAGCGCACCAGCTCTCCGGCGGTCGCCAGCGCGATGTCGGTGTTGCCGGCCGGCCGCTCGGAGCCGCCGATGCCGAATATCAGTGGTCGTTCCGTGTGTGCGAAGTCCATCCCTGCTCCCCGATTTTCCCGAAGTCGGCCCGGTGCGGGCGGTAGGGCCCGCACCGGGATGAACATCAGGGTCCTGATCAGTCCGTCAGATCGCCGGCGAAGTAGTCGGCGTAGGCCTGCATGTCGAAGTGCCCGTGCCCGGACAGCGAGAACAGGATCGACCGGCTCACGCCCTCCTCCTTGGCCCGCAGCGCCTCGTCGATCGCCACCCGCACCGCGTGCGTGGACTCCGGCGCCGGCACGATGCCCTCGTTGCGGGCGAAGGTCACGCCGGCCTCGAAGCACGCGGTCTGCGGGACGGCGCGCGCCTCCAGCAGCTCGGCCTCCTTCAGGGCGCTGATGATCGGCGCCATGCCGTGGTAGCGCAGACCGCCGGCGTGGATGGCCGGCGGGCGGAAGTCGTGCCCGAGGGTGTGCATCTTGGCCAGCGGCGTGAGCCCGGCGGTGTCGCCGAAGTCGTAGTCGTACTTGCCCTCGGTCAGGCTCGGGCAGGAGGAGGGCTCGACCGCGATGGCCCGCACCGACCGGCCGCCCTCCAGCTGCTCGCGCAGGAACGGCAGCGCCAGGCCGCCGAAGTTGGAGCCGCCGCCGGCCGCGCCGATCACGATGTCCGGGTAGTCCTCGGCCAGCTCCAGCTGCAGCCGCGCCTCCTGGCCGATGATCGTCTGGTGCATCAGCACGTGGTTGAGCACCGAGCCCAGCGCGTACTTGACGTCGTCGCCGCCGACCACGGCCGCCTCGACCGCCTCGGAGATGGCCAGGCCCAGGCTGCCGGGGTTGTCCGGGTCGGCGGCCAGCGCGTCGCGGCCGGCCTGGGTGAGCTCGCTGGGGCTGGCGTGCACGGTGGCGCCGTAGGTCTGCATCAGACCCCGGCGGTAGGGCTTCTGCTGGTAGCTGATCTTCACCATGAAGACCTCGCACTCCAGCCCGAAGTAGGAGCAGGCCAGGGACAGCGAGCTGCCCCACTGCCCGGCGCCGGTCTCGGTGGTGAGCTTGGCGACGCCGGCCAGCTTGTTGTAGTACGCCTGCGGCACGGCGGTGTTCGGCTTGTGGCTGCCGGCCGGGCTCACGCCCTCGTACTTGAAGTAGATCCGCGCCGGGGTGTCCAGAGCCTGCTCCAGACGCCGCGCCCGGACCAGCGGCGCGGGGCGCCACTGCTTGTAGACGTCCAGCACGGCGCCGGGGATGTCGACGTCGCGGTCCTTGGTGAACTCCTGGGCTATCAGCTCCGCCGGGAACAGCGGAGCCAGGTCGGACTCAGTGATCGGCTCCTTGGTGCCCGGGTGCAGCATCGGCGGCAACCCGTCCGGCAGGTCCGGCACCACGTTGTACCAGGTGGTCGGGATCTGCTCCTCGGGAAGCAGGAACTTGGTCGCGGTCATGGTCGCTTTCCTCTGGTTGTCGGGATGGGTGGGGCAGGCGCAGCAGCGCGAACGCCGCCATGCCCAAGATCGGAGCGGCCAGCAGCACCCCGAAGACCGGGGCGTGGCCGCGGGCCGACCACAGCACGCCGAGCCCGGCGGGCACGACGAGCCGGGCCAGGCCCAGCACGAAGCCGTTGACGGCCATGAAGCCCGGCACCCGGCGCTCGTCGGCCTGGTCGGCGATGTAGGCCGGGACGACGACGGAGACGATGATCTCCCCGAGCGTCCAGATGACGGTGCACAGCAGCAGCGCCGCCAGGGAGAACGCCACGACCGGCAGCACCAGGCCCGCCGACCACAGCGCGCCGGCGGCCAGCAGCAGGGTCCTGGTGCTGTGGCGGACGATGAACTTCTCGACCTGGAGGCCGAAGCCGACGATCACGACGCTGTTGATCGTGTAGACGACGCCGATGTACGCCGTCGAGGCGTTCAGCGAGGTGGTCACGGCCAGCGGGACGGAGTATTCCAGGCCGATCAGCGGCACGACGTAGAAGAACGAGGCGCCCAGCAGCAGCCACAGATGCCGGTGGCCCAGGGAGCGGTAGCCGACCTTCTCCGGGCGCTGAGTCCCGATTCCGGCACCGGCAACACCGGCGGCACCGGCAGACGCGGGCCGGTCGACGGGTACCCACAGCAGCAGCAACCCGGCGACCACGAGGCTGGCGGCGATGTTCACGGCGAACATCAGCGAGAACGACACCGCTGCCGCCACGCCTCCCAGCAGCGGTCCGACACCCATGCCCAGGTTGTTGAACATGTAGCTGAGGGTGAAGGCGTACGCGCGCTGCTCCGGCGGCGCGAGGTCGGCGATCAGGGTGTTGCTCGCCGGGCCGAAGACGCCCATGCCGACCAGCGCCGCGAACAGGATCGCGGGGTAGATCCACGGCCCGCCGTCGGCGACCGCGAGCCCCAGGTAGCCCGCGGCGTTGAGCAGCAGCGCGCCGACCAGGGTCCAGCGGCAGCCCCAGCGCAGGCACAGCGGCCCGGCCAGCAGGCTGCCGACCAGCAGGCCGGTGCTGCCCACCGATAACAGCACCCCGGCCTGGTCGGCGCCCAGATGCTTGCCCTTGACCAGGTAGACGGCCAGCAGCGGGAAGACGAACATGCCCGCGCGGTTGACGAACATGGCCAGGTACAGCACGCGCAGCGCGAGCGGCAGCTCCCGCAGACGCCTGTACCAGGGCCCTGTCACTCCTCCTCCGTCACGGTCCGCACCCGGAAGGCGTCGCGGACGGCCTTGAAGCGCGCCGAGATGTCCTCGAAGTCCCGGCCGGAGCAGACGTACCAGCCCAGGACGTCGTTGGAGCGCGTGGGCGGCGCGAGCACGTCGCCCACGGACTTCCACACGTCGGCGTCCAGCACGTTCTCCAGCTCCATCAGCTCCGCGCGCGAGCTGATGTCCGTGATCGTGCCGAAGCGGGAGGAGCCGAGGTACTCGGTACCGACCTCCGGTCCCAGCACGGCGTCCGGGGTGTGCGCCGCGTCCAGCTCCAGCCGGCACCACTCCCCCGCCAGGTTGATGCCGCGGCCGGCGATCACCGCCGGGACGATGGAGCCGCCGCCGGCGCGCGCGCCGACCTCGCCGAACACCACCTCGCCGGCGTCGGTGAGGAAGAACTCCGCGTGCGCGACGCCGGTGACCATCCCGAAACCGCGCAGGATCTCGGCGTTGAGGCCGACGATGCGCTGCTCCTGCTCGGTGAGGTCGTACTTGCGGGAGATCGTGCCGCCGGGCTCGTCCTTGTACTCCAGGATCGAGTACGTGTACTTCGACAGCTGCTCGAACACGATCTGCGTGCCGCGCATCAGGGAGTCGACGTGGTACTCCGCGCCGGAGACGAACTCCTCGACCCGGTACTCGTGCCGGTCGTCGCGCATCTGGGCCCAGACCCGGTCCAGTGCGGCCCGGTCGTCGACGCGGTAGGTGCTGCCGCAGGCCCATCCGGCGTAGGGCTTGACCACCACCGGGTAGCCGACCTGCTCGGCGAACTCGGCGACCGCGCCGACGGTGTCCGGGCGGGTGGAGCGGGCCACGCGCACGCCGAGCTCCTCGGCCCGGCGGTGCATGACGTTCTTGTCCCGGAAGTTCAGCGCCTCGTCCGGGGTCAGCCCGGGGATGCCGTGGTCGCGGCGGGCCCGCGCGGCGGGCAGCACGTCCCCTTCGAACAGCGGGAAGATCCGCTCGGGCCGGTGGTCGGCGACGACCCGGGCGACCGCGGCCCGGAAGGCCGCGGTGTCCTCCAGATCGGCGTGGTAGGTCGGGAATCCCTCGGTCTCGGCGGCCTGGCCGCCTTCGGGCAGCAGGACGACGGTCTGCACCCCGAGGTCGGCGGCCGCCTCGGCGACCGCGCGGAACTGCGCGAGGTAGCGGCCGGCTTCGGGACGGTAGACGACCAGGATCGAACGGCTCACGATGGCTCCTTCGGCTCGGGTCAGCCCGCTGCTTGCGGCAGCTCGGCGGCGAACAGGGACGCGGTGGGGTTGGAGCGGTCCAGGACCACCGGTCCCGGCAGGGCCTCGACCCGGTCTTCCAGCAGCTCCCGCAGCCGGACCAGGGCGGCCTCGACGTCGGTCCGGCCGCCGTCGTGCACCGCCTCCACCGTGATCAGCAGCCTTCGAAAGCCGACGTCGGCCTTGATCAGGTCGCTCTGCCGCCAGTTCCAGCGCCGGGAGTGCGCCCGGCCCAGGCCGTCGGCGTAGATCACCTCGCCGGGCTCGGGCTGCTCGGGCGTGAGCGGGGCGCCGAGGGGCAGATAGACCTCGTCGCCGGCGGCCAGCCGCACCGTCAGCTCCGGCCCGACGTCGCCGACGTCGCAGGCCGCCACCGGCAGCCCGGTGTGCAGCGACACCGTGTTGCACAGGTCGACCAGGGAGTTGATCCGCGGCAGCCGGTCGCCCTTGGCGACCCGGCGGGTCAGCGACTCGGCGGCGCACGGGAACTTGTTCGGGTTGGCGCCGACCTGCCGGTACGCCTCGCGCCAGGCCGCGATCGGCGGCAGCGCCGAGACCTCGGCCTTGCCCAGGCCCAGCGCGTGCAGCCGGTCCTCGGCGGCGGTGAGCAGCTCGGAAACCTCCGGCGGCGTCGGGGTCACCTCGACCGCGGGGACGGCGATCAATCCCAGGACGTAGCCGGGCACCAGGTCCAGAACCCGGTCCTGGACCGAGACGGTGAGGAACTCCATGGGGTGCCTTTCGTATGGAGCGATGGACGGATGCCGGTGAGCCTAGGAAGTCGATCAGGGCACTGCTGCTACCAATTCCGGGCGTTCTCTTGTGACCACTTGCGCGGCGGACCGAGGACGAAATCGCCGCCGAGCAGCACCGCGCGCACCGCGCCGGGGCGGCTCAGGACGCTGATGTCCTGCGCCGGGTCGCCGTCGGTGACAACCAGGTCGGCCAGCCGGCCGCGCTGCACGGTCCCGGCTTCGTCCCCGCGCCCTGCCAGCCGCGCGCCGTTGGCGGTGGCCCAGGTCAGCACGGTCGGCGCCGGGATGCCGGCCAGGTCGACATAGGCTTGGAGCTCCTTGGCGTAGTCGCCGTGCGGGGTCCAGGCGAAGCCGAAGTCGTCGCCGGCGACGACCGGGATGCCCATCTCGACCATCAGCGGCAGGATCCGCAGGGTGTTCTCGATCTCGGCCTGGAACTCCAGCGACTCCAGGAACTCCGGGGTCTTGCCGTGCTTGGCGCCGGTGCTCAGCAGCATGTGCGGCTGATAGAGGCTGGGCACCACGAAGATGCCCTGCTCGGCGATGGCTTCCAGGGCGGCGTCGTCGGCGTAGGTGGCGTGGTCGATGACGTCGACCCCGGCGGCGATCGCGTTGCGGATGCCCTGCAGGCCGCGCGAGTGGGCCCGGATGCGCGCGCCGTTCTCGTGCGCGGTGCGCGCGGCGATCACCAGCTCCTGCGCGGTGAACAGCAGCTCGTGCGAGCGGCCGTTGGGGAAGGTGTCGTCGCCGGAGGAGAAGACCTTGACGATCTCCGCGCCCTGCGCGATCTCGCCCTTGACGTACTCGGCCATCTCCTCGGGGGTGTCGGCCAGCCGCATCAGGTCCGAGGGGATCCGCTTGCCGACCTCCGGATTGCGCCGCTCCGGCGGACCGGAGACCATCAGGTCCCGGCTGCACGGGGTGATCCGCGGCCCGCGCAGCCGCCCGGCGTCGACGGCCTTGCGCAGGGCCATGTCGATGCCCGCCACCGAGCCGGCGCCGACGAAGGCGGTGTAGCCCAGGGACAGCATGCGGCCGGCGTTCTCCGCGGCGGCCAGGGTGAGCTCGGGGACGGAGTATTTGAAGAGCATCTCCCGGCCGTCGAGGATGTTCAGGTAGGCGATGTGGGTGTGGCCCAGGGTCATGCCCGGCATGACCGTCATCCCGGCCAGGTCGACGATCTCGACCTGCGAGGAGTCCAGCGGCAGCCGGCCGGCCGGGGCGATCTCGGCGATGCGGTCGCCCTCGATCAGGACACTGTGCCCGGTCAGCGAGGCCTTGCCCAGCCCTTCCTGGACCTTGCCGTTGCGAAGCAGGATCTTGCGTGCCATACGCCTTTCATCTCCCCGTGTGGTCGTCCGCGTGCGTGAACAGCGCCCAGATGATCTCCGCGCCCGGGCGGGTGAGCAGCCAGCGCAGTCCGTGGGCGCGCCGGCCGGGCGCGTTGGTCAGCGCCAGGTCGGCGCCGCCCCGGGCGGTGATCGCGGCGGCGTGCTGGGTGGACTCGGCCTCGATCCAGCGGACCTCGCGCTCGGCCAGCGAGGGCGGCATCACCTGGTCGTACATCCAGCGCACCTCCCACATCGCCGCCACGGACACCGGCCCGGTGCCCGCCGGCGCGCCGTCCGGGCGCACCGCGAGCCCGTACTCGGGTGTGGCCAGCGGGAAGAACGCCGCCAGCCGCAGGTCCCGGTGCCAGTGGAAGCGGGTCACGCCCCGGTAGGCGCTGGGCACCAGAGCCAGAGCGACCTTGCGCGTGCTGACATGGGACAGCACGTCCTCGAAGCTCGGGAACAGCTCGATCCGCAGCTCGTGCTCCAGGGCCAGCGACTCGGCGGCCAGGTGGCTGGAGGTCCCGGCCGGGCCGAGCGTGGCCACCGAGGTGCCGGGCCGCGCCGCCCAGCGAGCCGTCAGCTCGCTCCAGCGCGCGCCGAAATCCTCGGCGAAGTCCGCGACGCTGAGCGGGTTCTGATCCGGGTCCGGATGCGGGTTCGTGGTCAGGTGCGGATGCGTGGTCGGATGCGGGTTCGTGGTCGGCCAGGACTCAGCGTTCATAGCCACGGTTGGCTGCCATCTTCTGGGCGACCAGGGTCTCGTGGTCGGGCTCGCGGCGCCGGTCGACGATGCGCGCCGCCTTCCAGCTCACGAACGCGCCGGTGCTGACGATCGGGTCCAGGCCGTCGGACAGCTCGACCGCCACCGGCACGCCGAGGCCCTCGGCTGCCTGCTCGCGGACCGCCGCGGCGAGCGCGTCGCGGTCCGCGACGAGCTCGGGGAGCAGTTCCAGACGGACCGTGAGCCGGTCGCGGCCGGCGTCGTCGTGCTCGATGACGATCTGGTAGCCGGCCGAGCCGGTCACCCCGGTCAGGACCGCGGTCTCGATCTGCCCGGCGGTGAACCGGCGCTCGCCGAGCTCGATGAAGTCCAGCGTGCGGCCCACGATCCGGACCAGGTCGCCGGGCATCTCGCAGGCGCAGTCGGACTCCTGGATCTCCACGGCGTCGCCGGTGCGGTAGCGGACCAGCGGTTTGACGCCGTCCATCAGCATCGTGACGGTGAGCTCGCCGCTGCCGCGCGCACCGAGCGAGGCGCCGGAGTCGGGGTCGACGACCTCCACGATGTAGTTGGTCTGCGACAGGTGCATCCGCTTGTTCTTGCAGGCGGTCGCGATGACGAAGGCCTCCTGCGAGCCGTACAGGACGTTGTAGACGTCGGCGCCCCAGATGCTCTCCAGGTTGTGCGCCAGCGCCGGGGTGCACATCTCGCCGGTGACGAACAGCAGCCGGACGGCGAAGTCCTCGCGCAGGTCGTAGCCGTAGTGCCGGGCGGCTTTGGCCAGGGTGAGCGCGACGCCGGGCGTGCAGCAGACGACCTCCAGCTCCAGGTCCCGCATCAGCTGCAGCGCCTTGGGGAACCCGATGACCGGCGAGTACGGCCAGATCTTCGCGTTCATGGCGCCGGTGTTCTGCGCGACGTCGCCGAGGGTGTCGCCGAAGGAGTGCACCTCGGTGGGACCCATCAGGCCGACGCGCGGGGCGCGGTCGCCGAAGTGGTGCCGGAAGATCGAGGCCCAGGACTCGGTGACGTGCGCGTTGCTGGCGACGACCTCGCGGCCGTCGCGCGGGCAGGGCGTGGCCGGTCCGGTGGTTCCGGTGGTCTCGTAGAAGAACAGAGCGTCGGTCAGCGGCCGGCTCAGGACGTCGAGCATCGCCGAGCGCAGGTCGCCCTTGGTGGTGAAGGGCAGCATGGTCAGGTCCTCGGGCGTGGCCGCGGACAGGTCGGCGTCCTTCAGATGGGTGGCGTAGAACGGCGAGTTCTCCGCGACCTGGGTGAGCACGGCGCGCAGCTGGGTCGCGCGCCATTCGGCGTGGTCGGCCTCGGTGAGGGTGCGGGCGTAGAAGGCGCGGTGCACGGCGAGGTAGCGCTCAGCGAACCCGGCCGCGTCTCCGGTGGTGGGAAGCCACATGATGGTTCCGTCCTCTCAGATCCGGGCCTGGAGCCGGGGACGCGCCGCGGTGAGGAAGTTGGCGAACAGCGACAGACCGCTGTCGGTGGTGACGCTCTCGGGGTGGAACTGCACGCCCTCGACCGGCAGGTCGCGGTGGCGCAGGCCCATCACGTAGCCGTCGTCGAGCGAGGTCGCGGTGACGACCAGCTCCGGCGGCAGGTCCCCGTCGACGACCAGCGAGTGGTAGCGGGTGACGGTCAGCGGCTGCGGGGCGCCGAGCAGGACGCCTTCGCCGTCGTGCGCGATCGGGCTGGTCTTGCCGTGCATCAGGTTCGCCGCGACGGTGATCCGCCCGCCGTAGGCCAGGCCGATCGCCTGGTGGCCCAGGCACACCCCGAGGAGCGGCACGCGGCCGGCGAAGGCGTGGACCAGTTCGACGTGCCCGGAGTCGGCCGGGTGGCCCGGACCCGGTCCCAGCACGACCGCGTCCGGGGCGCTGTCCAGGAGCTCCTCGGGGGTGCGGGTGTGCGAGCGCACCACGTCGACCTCCGCGCCGAGGGTGCGCAGATACTGGAAGATGATGTGGGAGAAGCTGTCGTAGGCATCGACGATCAGGACGTTCACGACAGGAGCTCCTCGCCGGTCAGGGCCCAGTAGGTGGCGCTCATCTTGGCCAGCGTCTCGCGCCATTCGGAGGCCGGGACGGAGTCGGCGACCACGCCGGCGGAGGCCTGGGTGCTGTAGGCGCGGCCGTCGTGGACGGTGGTGCGGATGCACAAGGCGAGCACCGCGAAGCCGCGCACGTCGATCAGGCCGAGCGCGCCGGCGTAGGCGCCGCGCGGGTCGTCCTCGATCTCGTTGATGATCTCCATGGCGCGCACCTTCGGCGCGCCGGTCATGGTGCCGGCCGGGAACGTCGCGCGGACGGCCTCCCACACCCCGACGCCGTCCTCGAGGTCTCCGGAGACCGTGGAGACCAGGTGGTGGACGTAGGCGAAGGGCTCGACCTCCATCATGGTCTCGACCTGGAGGGTGCCGGGCACGCACACCCGGCCGATGTCGTTGCGGCACAGGTCGACGAGCATGACGTGCTCGGCCTGTTCCTTGGCGCTGGCGCGCAGCTCGGCGACCCGGCGCTCGTCCTCGGCCGGATCGGCGGCCCGCGGCGCGGTCCCGGCGATGGGGCGCATGAGGATGCGGCGGCCCTCGATCCGGAAGAACAGCTCCGGGCTGGCGCCGATCACGGTCCGGCCGCTCCAGGGCGTCAGGTACATGTAAGGGGACGGATTCCGGTGGCGCAGCCTTTTGTAGACCTCGACCGGGGTCAGGTCGGTCTCGACGTCGATCCGGTGCCCGATCTGGATCTGGTAGCTGTCGCCGACGCCGATGTGGCGCAGGCAGCGCTCGACGCGGCCGGTGAACGTTTCCTGCTCGACGTTGTCGGTCACCGAACGCGGCGCCGGGGCGGCGGGGATGATGGAGGGCTCTGATTCCCCGCTCGCGGCGGCCGGCGTGAGAGCTTGCTCACTCCCGGCCGCGGGGAAGTGCGGGCCGGAGGCGGACAGCAGGCGCACCCCGCCGCTGTGCTGGTCGTACCAGACCGTGTTCCGAAACAGGGCCAGGGTGCACCGGGGCATGTCAGCGTCTTGCTGGGTCTGCGGGATGTCCTCGATGTCCCAGGCGGCCTCGTAGGACAGGACGGTCAGGAATCCGAAGGCGAAGGTGTCCTGGCCCAGGTCGGTGTCGACGTCGAAGGCCTCGGTGATCGCCGCCAGCAGGCGCCATCTGGTCTCCGGGGCGGACGCGTCCCAGACCCGGATGCCGTCATAGGCTTCTTTGGGCGGCCCGGCCTCGGCCGAGACGGTCTCGGCGAGCAGATCTCCGAGAGCGGCCCCGGCGGTCAGCTCGACGCGTCCGGCGTACAGCCGGATCTCGGCGAGCCGGTCCCAGCCGACCGCCGCCCAGCGCCGGTCCTGGACCGGACCGGCCGGACTCTCGAAGAGGAACACGTCGTGGCCAGGCCGATCGCGCAGCAGTTCTTCATAGGTTTGAAGGGGATTGCCGCCTGGCAATTCGGTAACGGTCACCCGGACCGGGATCGATGGCGAGAGCACGGCCGTTGCCGCCTTTCTGGAATACCCCGTGTATCTGAACGCACATCAGCTCGGAGCCGGAACGGCGCATGAACAAGCCGATATGTGCACGCAGATCGAACGCTTTCTCGACTTGACTAAATCAGATGCCTGAATCGGCAGTACAGACCACTTCGACCCGTCGGGAGCAGACCACTTGGCCACAGACCTCTCACTCACCGTCGATCGCGAATCGGCCCTCCCCCTGTCCGAACAGGTCCGCGGCAGCCTGCGCCGGCTCATCGAGGACGGCTCCCTGGGCGAGGACTCGCCGCTGCCGTCAAGCCGCCAGCTGGCCGCCGATCTGGCGGTCTCGCGCAGCGTCGTGGTGGAGGCCTACGAGCAGTTGGTCGCCGAGGGCTACCTGGCGACCCGCCGCGGCTCCGGGACCCGGGTCGCCAACGGCATCGGCCGGCCCTCGGGCGCCGCTTCGGCGCTCACCAGGGCCCTGCCGGAGCGCACGGAATCGGCGTGGGACCTGCGCACCGGTACCTCTGACCTGGACGCCTTCCCGCGCCGGGAGTGGGTGCGCTCGGTGACCGCGGCCCTGGCCCAGGCCGGGCGGGCCGAACTCGGCTACGCCCCGCTCAGCGGCGCGCCGCACCTGCGCCACGTTCTGGCCGGGCATCTGGGCCGCACCCGCGGCGTCCGGATCAGCCCGCAGAACCTGATGATCACTGCCGGCTTCGCCCAAGGGCTGGCCCTGCTGTGCGCGATGCTGCGGGAAAACGGCCACCGGGACCTGGGCGTGGAGGACCCCAGCCACCCCGGCGAGCGCGAGTTCATCGCCAGCGCGGGCCTACGCCCGGTCGGCATCCCGGTGGACGCCGAAGGGCTGCGCGTGGACCTGCTGGAGCGCAGCCCGGCGCGTGCCGTCCTGACGACGCCGGGCAACCAGTTCCCCACCGGCGTGCGCCTGTCCCCGGCCCGCCGCGCACAGCTGATCGAGTGGGCCCGCAAGGTGGACGGCTACATCCTGGAAGACGACTTCGACTGCGCCTACCTCGACCGCGCCGACCGCGTCCCGTCGCTGCAGAACCTCGCCCCGGACCGCGTCGTCTACGCCGGCAGCGTCAGCAAGGTCCTGGCACCGGCGCTGCGCCTGGGCTGGATCGCGGGCCCCCCGGAGGTGATGTCCGGCGTCGAGGCGGTCCGCGCGGGCTGGGACATCGGCTGCTCAGGCCTGGAACAGCTGGCCTTCGCCCATTTCGTCGCCACCGGCGCCTACGACCGCCACCAGCGAGCCCTGCGCACCGAATCCCACAAGCGCAGGGCCCTGATCCGTACCATGGTCGCTGAACACTTCCCGGGCGCCCACATGCTCGGCGGCGACAGCGGTATCCAGGCCTTCGTCACCCTGCCATCGCATATGGACGAACAAGTCCTCGTCCGCGAGGCCCGCAACCGCTCGATCCTCATCCGCGGCGGCGCCTTCTACACGCTGGACGACCGCACCCGCCCGCCGGCCCTGGTCCTCGGCTACGCCACGATAGACGGCAAGGGCCTGCAGACGGCACTGACGGCGCTGGGGGACATCTACCGCTCGTGTGCGGTCAGATGACGGCGTAGCTCATCCCAACGCTGTCAGCGGCAGATGCCTTCAGCGGCAGAACTCACCAGGCTCCGGGCGTGCCCGGAGCCGCCTGCTCGCCGCGGTACTGCCCGGTCTCGGTGCCGCGCTCCTCGATGAACTGCTTGAACCGCTTGGCGTCGGCCTTGACCTGGTGATCGTCCACCTGCAAGACACTGCCGGCCTTCTCCACCAGGCCCTGGGGCTCCCAGGACAGCTGGATGGTGACCCGGGTCTCGGCGTCGTTGAGGCGGTGGAAGGTCACGACGCCGGCGTGGCCGGTGTCCCCGCCGATGCTCTTCCACGCGATGCGCTCGTCGGGATGCTGCTCGGTCACCTCGGCGTCGAACTCGCGGCGGACGCCGCCGACCTTGGTGACCCAGTGGGTGCGGCGCGCGTCGATCTGCGCGACCGACTCCACACCGTCCATGAACTGCGGGAAGGTCTCGAACTGGGTCCACTGGTTGTACGCGGTGCTGACAGGCACGTTCACATCGACCGATTCGGTGACGTCACCCATAGAGCGTCTCCTTCGTCCTGCTGATTTCTTCTGCGGCCCGGTGCCGCACCGAGTGCGGGTGCCCGACGGCTCCGGGGTCAAACAACGGCCCTGTCGGCCCTCCGCACCCGCCCGACGGTGTTTGGTTGTCAGGAGCTTGGTCATATGGCTTGATGACCGAGGGAAAATCGGCTCGTCAAGGAAACCGCTATGGCCGTCGACAAGCGAGACACCGGATCGCCGAGCCGCCATGAGACAGCCGACGAAAGGGCCGACCGGAATTTGGTGGAGCTTTTGCAGGAATTGCGAGTGCTCCAGACCGGTGTCCAAATCATTTTCGCGTTTTTGCTCAGCGTCGCATTCACCGCGCGCTTCACGCAGCTCTCCGCCACACAGCAGTACGTCTATATCGCCGCGCTTTTGATGTCCGTGATATCGGTGGCCGTGTTGGCGACGCCGGTCGCCATCCATCGCGGCTTGTTCCGCAGCGGCATGAAGGAGCAGGTCGTCATCTTGTCCACGCACTGCGCGCGACTGGGCATGCTGCTTTTGTCCATCGCCCTGGACTGCGCGGTGTTCCTGATCATCGACGTGGTCATCGGCCGGATCGCGGCTTCGGTCATCACCGCTGTCGTCGCAGTGGCCTTCCTCGCTTTGTGGTTCGTGTTCCCGTGGGCTCTTCGACGCCGCTGAGCCCGCGCACAGCGCTCGTCTCGTAGGCCGCTGCGCGCCGGTACTTTGGGCGGCATGGCGAACCACGACGATGTCCGTATCGACCTTGCCGGCATTCTGCGCCAGTTGGAGGACAACGGGTACGACGACGTGCGCGTGGAGTTCGCACCTGTCGGTACCGCGGGTCCGGCGGTGTCGGACGCGGTGTCCCGGGGCGTCGTCGCGGCCAACGAGGCGGCCGCGGACCGGGTCTGGGGCGCGGCGCCGACGGCGACTCTCGCGGGTGTTTCCGTGAAGTTGATGGACCCGTACGACCTGGATGCGGTGTCGGAGTGGCTGGCGGCGTTCGCCGAGGTGCTGCGCGCGGGTGGCTTGTCCGGTGATCTCCGTGCCACGCCGCTGGTCGGGTTGCCGGAGTGGATCTCGCAGATCGCTGATCCGATGGTGACGGCGTATGTCGCGCTGGCCGCGCCCGCGCCCGGCAGGTCGACGGACCAGTGGTGTGAGCGGGCGGTGCGCTGGGCGTCCGAGGCCGGGGGCGATGCCTACCTGTCCAGTGCCGGGATGAATCAGGTGGACACCAGCGGCGAAGTCGCGGCGCACCTGTCCTCGGTGTTGCTCGCCAGTTCCTCAGCCGCCGTGCGCTACGCCGACGAAGGGGCGTCGCGGGCGGCTTTCGTCCACATGAACCCGAACGGCCAGGCGGTGTATCAGGTCTATGACCCGGCCGCCTCGCCAGCGGCCCAGGTCGACCGGGCGCGCGCGGCGATCCTCGCCGAGGCCGCGCAGGCGTCCTTCGCTTTCGTGGCGCCGACTCCGTACCAGGTCTATTCCTGGGACGACCGCGGCCGGGCGCTGCAGCCGCTGCAGCCGCTGTGGCCGGAGATCGGCGCGGCTGTCTTGCGCGTGCACGCGAACCTGTGGAGCCGGCTCGTTCCCGACGCGCACTGTATCCAACTCCTTACCCAGGAGCATATGAGTCTTGTCTCGGACCTGTCACAGTGGTCTGTGACGGAAGTCACACCGGGACGCTTCCTCGTCGAGGCCTCGGATCTGGCCGAGTGGCTCCGGCCCGGCGGACCTGCGAACTCGACCGTGGACAAAGCCCGAGCGGATTTCGGCAGGGCCCTGGCATCCCCCGACGATCTCCGATAGCGGCCTCAGCCTGGCGTGGAGGCGATCGCAGCGCATTGACCCGCCATTAGGGCACTGACAGACTTTACGAAAGTCGAACTAATGTGTGCCTGATTCGGGGAGCCGTCCGGTGTCAATCCGTCGTTTCGCGAGCTCGCTCGCCATCATCGTCGCGGGAGCCCTGTTCGCGACATCCGGGCCGATCGGAACGGTCGCCGCCCACGCAGATCCACCACCGACACCCACCGCGCCGCACTCGTCGAGCGCCGCGCCGTCCGCCGCGAACGCGCACCCTGCGATTCCCGGCTCGCCGCAGCCGAGCACCCCCGGCTCAACAGCGCCTTCTTCATCGCCGTCGACGCTGCCCTCGACGCCTTCGACGCCTTCGACGCCCTCGACGACTTCGACGCCGCCGACGACCCAGGCAAGCCCGGCAAGCCCGTCGACGCAGACCCCGCCGCGCAACGACGCCAAGCCCTCCACACCGGCCAAGCCCTCCTCCCCCGACGTGGTGCCCAACCTCGTCCTGCCGCCCTGTTCCCCCAACAGCACCGACACCTCGATCCCGGACCCGGGCGGCCCGCGCTGCATCGCCGGGCTCTCGATGTCCACGCGGCGGACCCTGGGCTACGTGTACAACCCGGCGACCGGGAGCTACACCGTGCCCTGCATCAGCGACCCGCGCGCCCTGATACCGGACGCGACCTACAGCAAGATGGACTGCAAGCCGTTGTATCTGGCGGGCGAGAACATCGCGCAGACGCGGGTGATCGCGCAGCTGAACGCGGCCGGCGTCTACGGCGACAGCGCGGCGACGGGCATCACGGCCAACCTGCAGTGGGAGACGATCCTGCCCGACCCCGCGGCGCCGGACAAGAACAACCGCCCGGACCTTCTCCTGTACGACCGCACCAAGGCGAACGGCCCGGTCGGGCTGGTGGAGATGAAGGGCAACTGGAACACCAAAGACGACCCGGTGGCGGAGGTCAAGAAGTACGTCCAGGACTGGCCGGTGAGCAATCACCCGGCTGTGGAATACCACTTCACGACGCCGATCAGCGACGACTTCAAGATCCAGCTGGAACCGCCGTGCAAGGACGACCCGACCAAGCACTCCTACTACCAGTTCCACACCTACAGCGACCCGGCCAATGACGGCGTGATCCGGATCTCCCGGACCTTCGTGGGCTGCCCGCCGCGCCAGAAGGGCAGCGGCCAGGACGAGCAGAACGGCGGCTACCAGGGGACCATCGGCGCCGACGCCGACCACAACGGCGTCGACGACATCTGGGACTTCGTCAGGAACCACCCGGAGCTGTGGTACCTGACCACTCCGATGCTCATCCCCACCTTCCACCCCTTGTCCAAGCCGGTCATGGTCTCGCTGGACCGCGACGCGCTGACGGAGCTGGAGGAGGCCACCGAGGACGCCGCCCCGGACGCCATCGACGCGGAATGGGCGGCGCTGGTCGACAGCATGCCCGACGCGGTCGCCGAGGCGGCCGCCGACATCGCCGCCGGCGACGCGACCGCGCTGGGGTTGGACGCCACCGAGATGGCTCTGGCGGAGCTGGCGCTGGACGGCGGGTTCGTCACCCTCAGCGCGTTGTTCGTGGCACCGTTGATCGCCGCGGCCGTCCTGGCGGCGATCTGGGCGGTGATGCACTGGCACCTGTTCGGCGATCCGCACATGACGACCCTGGACGGACTGGCCTACGACCTCCAGGACCAAGGGGAGTTCGAGGTCGTCCACGTCCCCAGCCTGAACCTCGACGTCCAAGCCAGATTCCTGCCTTTGGGCGGTTCCAGAACGTTCACCGTGGTGGACTCGGTGGTCTTCACGATCAACGGGTCCCTCGTCGAGCTGAACCAGCATGGGGTCGCGACCGTCAACAGCGTGCCGATCCCCTCGTCGCAGACGCTGACCGAGTTCGGCGACGGTGCGGCGCTGGTCCGCAACGGCAACAAGTTCGTGGCGACCTTCGGCGCGGGGAACGCCCGCCTTGCCTTCGGTGACAGCAGCCTGGGCTTCGACATCGCCCCGGGCATACCGACCACCGGACTGCTCGGCAACAACGACGGCATCCCGGGCAACGACCTGGTCATGGCCGACGGCACGCCCCTGACCTCGCCGACCGCCGCCACGATCGACGGCACGTACGCGAACTCCTGGCGGCTCACGGACAACGAGTCCGACTTCACCTACGACGAAGACATGGACACCGCGGCGTACACCGACCTCACGTTCCCCTCGAACGTGGTGACGCTGGCCGACTTCGCACAGTCCGACCAGGACCTCGCGCGCCAGGCGTGCAACGCCCAAGCGGTCCCCCCGGGTCCGCAGTTCGACGCCTGCATGCTCGACGTCGCCCAGACCGGCGACGCGAACTACGCCAAGGCCGCCGCGGCGGTGACCGACGTCCTTCAGGACTACTCCGCGCACACCGTGGACGCCAGCGGCACCGTGACCGAGAACTTCGAAGGCGCGGTCGGCAGCAACTTCCGCCCCGACAGCACCGAGTCGATCGGCGGCACGACCGCGGCCGGCCCGGTGTTCGACGGCAGCGGTTACAGCTTCAGCGTCCCGTCGCTGCCGAACCACTCCGGCGCCACGGTCGCCTTCGACGTCTACGCGGTCGGCATCACCAGCGCCAACGCCCAGAACCAGACCCTGACGGTGAAGGTCGGGGATCTGGCGACCACCGCGGTACTCGCCTTCACCCCGACGGCGGCGAGCGTGTCCTCGGGCTCTGCGACGGTCACCGCGCTGGGCCAGGGCCAGACCGCCCAGGGCGCGCCCTACCAGCGCTACCGGGTCACCATGACGACCCCGCAGTACAGCGACGAGATGCGGGTGCAGCTGACGCCGTCGGGCTTCCGGGGCATCATCGGCACCAGCCTGGCCGTCGACAACATCTCCGTAGGCGTCACGCTCGTCCCGGCGCAGACGTTCGCCGCGGCACTGCCGCTGGCGGTCTCGGCCGGCACCGTCGACGGCGCTGCCGCGGCGGGCGCCGGAACGCTGGAGAACACCGGATCGGCGGATGTGTACTCCTTCACCGTCCCGGCCGGCGGCCAGCACCTGAACCTCAGCATCGGCTCGTGCCCCGCTGAGGGGCAGTCCGACGGCATCTCCTGGACCCTGGCGACCGCGGCGGGCCACACGACCGCCTCAGGGGTCTGTCTCGACCGGGACCTCGGGCTCGTGGCGGCCGGACAGTACACGCTGACCGTCCGCGGCCCGGGACTCGTCGGACCGTACACGGTCAACATGGAGGCTCCGCAGTCATTCACGGCGACCTTGCCTCTGGCGGTGACGGCGAACACCCTGAACGGGACCGCCACCACCGGGGCGGGGGTGTTCGAGGACGGCGCGTCGCAGGACATGTACTCCTTCACCGTCCCGACCGGCGGCAAGCAGCTCGCGGTGAGCCTGCGCTCGTGCCCGGCGTCGGACAACTACTCCCCGGGCACCTGGAAGCTGCTCGACGCCGCGACGCAGACCGTGGTCCACTCCGGCTACGGCGGGTGCTCCTACGCGGACTTCGGGACGCTGCCGGCCGGCTCCTACACGCTGCTCGTCGCGGCCAACGGCACGCCGGGCCCGTACACCCTGGACCTGTTGTCGCCGCAGTCCTTCACGGCGACCCTGCCGCTGACGACGACGGCGAACACCATCAACGGGACCGCGACACCGGGCGCGAGCGACTTCGAGACCGGCGCTTCGCAGGACACGTACACCTTCACAGTGCCGACCGACGGCCAGTTCCTGGACCTGGACATCACGGCGTGCCCGACGGCCGGCTACTCCACGCCGCTGCGCTGGAAGCTGATCAACACCGCGACCGGAGCCAGCGCCGCCAACGGAAACTGCTCGTATTCCAGCCTCGGTCCACTGGCGGCGGGCGGCTACCAACTTCTGGTCAGCGCCGGGGGCGTGGCCGGCGGCTACGCGCTGAACCTCGAGGCGCCGCAGTCGTTCGCGGCGACCTTCCCGCTGGCGGTGTCGCCGAACGTGGTCAACGGCGCGGCGGCGACCGGCGCGGGCCGGTTCGAGACCGTCGCGTCGCAGGACATGTACACGCTCACCGCGCCGTCCGACGGCTCGCCGGTGCTGCTGGACATCGCCTCGTGCCCGACGCTGGACTACAGCACCACGCTGACCTGGCGGCTGCTCGACAGCTCCGGCACGGCGATCGCCCACGGCAAGTGCGGCGTGGCCGGCCTCGGGGTCCTGGCCGCCGGCAGCTACCGGCTGGCGGTGGACTCCGGCGGGATGATCGGGACCTACAGCCTGTTCGCCAGCGCGGGCGGCGCGGGGACCCCGGCGGCGACCTTGGACGGCACGCCGGACGTGGTCACCACCACCGTCGCGGCGCAGTCGGTCGCGATCGGCTTCGTCAACCCGACGAGCCAGACCGTCGCGGTGACCGGCTCCTCCACCCTCACCAGCGGTGACTGCGACTACTCCTCGCTGGTGTTCTACCTGTACGACCACACCGGCGCCGAGGTCACCCACACCGGCCTGCAATGCGGCAGCGCCGGGATGCTCTACTCGCCGGTGCTGCCGGCCGGGTCCTACACCCTGCTCATCGTTCCGCCGGCGCCGGTCACCGGGAAGCTGGGCGTGCAGATCTTCGGCGCGTCCTCGACCGCGGTGACCGCGACGCTGGACGGCGCGCCGGCGTCGGTGACGACGACAGCCGCCTCCCAGTCGGCGGTGGTCAGCTTCACCAACCCGGCGCTCCAGGCGGTGACGATCACCGGCTCCGCGGCGATCACCAGCGGGGACTGCGACTACAGCTCGGTGAAGTTCTACCTCTACGACCACTCCGGTACGCAGGTGAAGAGCGGGAGCCTGAGCTGCGGCAGCGCGGGCGTGCTGTACTCCCCGACGCTGGGCGCGGGGTCCTACATGATGTTGATCGCCCCGCCCGGGCCGGTCACGGGTACCTACGGCGTGCAGGTCTTCGGCGCCGGGTCGTCGATGGCGACCGCGGCACTGGACGGCACGCCCGCCTCGGTGACCACGACCACCGCCTCGAAGGCGGTCGCGGTCGGCTTCACCCTTCCCGCCGACCAGGCGGTGACCGTCACCGGCTCGACAACGATCACCGGGGACTGCGACTACAGCTCGGTGAAGTTCTACATCTACGACCACTCCGGCAACCAGGTGAGCAACGCGAGCCTGAGCTGCGGCTCATCCGGCGTGCTGTTCGGCAAGGCCCTGACCGCCGGGTCGTACACGGTGCTGGCGGTCCCGCCGGGACCGGTGACGGGCAGCTACGGCGTCCAGGTCTTCGGCGGGAGCGTTCCGGCGGTCGCCACGCTGGACGGGACGCCCAAGGCGGTGACCACCACGGTCGCCTCGCAGGCGGCGGCGGTGCGCTTCACGGTGCCGAGCAGCCAGACGGTGACGATCGCCGGATACGCGACGATCACCACCGGCGACTGCGACTACGCCTCGGTGAAGTTCTACCTCTATGACAGCACCGGTACCCAGCTGAAGAACCAGAGCGTCAGCTGCGGCTCGTCCGCCGCGCTGTACGGCGCGACGCTGGCGGCGGGCTCCTACACGCTGGTCGCCGTCCCGCCGGGCCCGGTGGCCGGTACCTACGGCGTCCAGGTCTTCGGGGCGACACCGCCGGCGACCGCCGCCCTGGACGGCACGCCGACCTCGGTGGCCACCACGACCGCGTCCCGGTCGGTGGGCATCGGATTCACTGTGGCGACCGCCCAGACCGTCACGATCACCGGCTCCTCGGCGATCACCGGCGACTGCAACTACGCGTCAGTGCACTACTACCTGTACGACCACACCGGCGCGCAGCTGAACAACATGAGCCTCAGCTGCGGGAGCGCGGACGTTCTGTTCGCCCCGACCCTGGCAGCCGGTTCCTACCTGCTGCTGATCGTGCCGCCGGGCCCGGTGACCGGCACCTACGGCGCCCAGGTCTTCGGCGCCACGGCGGTATCGGCCACGGCCGCGCTGACCGGCGCCCCGGTCTCGGCGACCACCACGATCGCCGGCCGCGCGGCGGCGTTCGGCTTCACCGTCCCGACCAGCCAGGCCGTCATGATCGCCGGTTCCTCGACGATCACCGCCAACTGCAACTACACGTCAGTGCACTACTACCTCTACGACAGCACCGGCACCAAGGTGAAGAACGTCAGCCTCAGCTGCGGCAGCGCCGGCCAACTCTTCACCGCGACCCTGGCCGCCGGCTCCTACAAGGTGGTGATCGTCCCGCCCGGTCCGCAGACCGGCAAGTACACCGCCCAGGTCTTCGGCGCGACCGCCTCATCGGCGACCGCGCCCACCACCGGCACGCTGACGTCGGTGAAGACGACCGTCGCGGGCCAAGCCACCTCGATCGCCTTCACCACCACGGCGGCCAAGAACGTGACACTGGCCGGCGCCACGACGATCACCGGAGGCACCTGCGGCACCACATCAATGGCCTACTACCTCTTCGACCACACCGGTACCCAACTCAAGAACGGCAGCCTCGGCTGCGGCAGCACCGGCACGCTGTACACGATGACGGCACTGCCGGCCGGCTCCTACACGGTACGGATCGTGCCGTCGGGCCTGGTGTACGGATCGCTGGGGGTGAAGGTGACCGCGGCCTGATCCGCCGGGTCCTGATCGCAGCACGCTGATCGGGCCGGGTCCGCCGTCGGGCGGGCCCGGCCCGATCTGTCTGTCCCGTCCCCCGGAACATCCGTCGAGTTCAGGAACGGAGGCTCCTGAGGCCGGCGCGGATTTCGCCGATCAAAATCTCGGGCTGTTCCAATGCTGCGAAGTGTCCGCCCTGGGCAGCCTCGCCGTAGTGGATCAGGTTCGTGTAGGTGTCTTCGATCCAGGTTCGCGGAAGGCGCGGGATGTCGCGGGGGAAGACCGTCACCGCCACGGGCAGCGCCAGCTTCGGGCCGGCCATGCTGCTCGCCTTGTTCTCCCAGTAGATGCGGGCGGACGACGCGGCGCTGTTGGTGAACCAGTACAGAGATATCGCATCGAGCATGTCGTCGATGCCGATAGCCTGTTCGGCGAGTCCCTGATTGTCCGTCTTGGATTGGAATTTTTCGTAGATCCAGGCGGCTTGCCCGGCCGGGGAGTCCGCGAGAGCGATGCCGACGGTCTCCGGCTTCGTGCCCTGAAGGTGGTTGGATCCGCCGAGATCACCGAGGTAATGCGCGAGGGTGTCCACGGCGTAGCGCTCTTCGGGCGACAGCGTGTCAGGTATCTGCGCAGGGAAAGCGTATTGAGTGTTCAAGTGAATCCCGAGAAGGCCCTCAGGCTGCATCGCTCCGAGGGCGGTAGTAACGACCGCGCCCCAATCGCCGCCTTGAGCAGCCCAGCTCGTATAGCCAAGACGCTTCATGAGTTCCGCCCACGCGCCTGCGATACGGGAAACAGTCCAGCCCGTATCGGTCGGCTTTTGACTGAACCCAAACCCGGGCAGCGACGGGATGACGACGTCGAAGGAATCTTCGATGGTTCCTCCGAAGGACACCGGGTCGGTCAGCGGGCCGATCAGTTTCAGGAATTCGACGATCGACCCCGGCCAGCCGTGCGTCAAGATCAGAGGCATCGCATTCGGATTCTTGGACTTGACATGAATGAAGTGAATGTCGAGCCCATCGATCGTGGTCAGGAAATGGGGAAAACTATTAAGTTCCGCTTCGAATCGGCGCCAGTCGTATTCTCGCTCCCAGTAGTCGACGAGCGATCTGGCGTTCTCCAGGCGGACTCCCTGCGACCAGTCGGGGACGGTCTCCGGATTCGGCCAGCGCGTCCTGGCCAGCCGCTGCTTCAGGTCCTCGATCTCGGCGTCGGAGATCGCGACGGTGAACGGACGGACCAGGTCTGAGGGTGAGTCTGAGGATGCGGACGTCGATGCGGTCATGGCCTTGCGCTCCTGACTACGTGTTGCGCGGTGGTGCGGCGATCCGCTGCACACCAGTGTGCAATGCACATCACTGTGCAACGTACCCCATTGCACACCACCGTGCAATGATGAGGAGGTGCAGACCGAATCCGCCCGGGCGCGCGCCATGAACGAAACCCGGAACCGCATCCTCGACGTCGCCCTCGAGCTCCTGGGCCAGAACCCCGACGCGGGCATGGCCGACATCGCCTCCGCCGCCGGCGTGGTCCGCCGCACCGTCTACGGCTACTTCCCCGCCCGCGCCGACCTCGTGCACACCCTCGCCCGACGCGCCGTGGACGAGGTCGTAGCCGTACTCACCCAAGTCAACGCCGCACAGGCACCACCCGAAGAAGTCTGGACCGACTTCATCACCCACCTCTGGCCCTTAGCCCGCCGCTACCGAGTCCTCCTAGCACTCCGACGCGGCGAATACGGCGAAGAGATCCACGCCCTCCTAGGACCAGTCGACGAAATCCTCGCCAACCTCGTACACCGAGGCCAGGACCACCAGGTGTTCGGACGACACCTCCCCCCAACGGTCCTCAGCCAGGTCGCCTACGCCGCCGTATTCGCCATCGCCGACAGCAGCCTCTCCAACCCAACCCTCAACGCCCGCGCCGCAACCATCACAAGCCTCCTCATCCTCGGCGTCCCCGAAGCGCGCGCCACCGCCCTCGCGGATCGTCAGCGGTAGCGCACACTGACCAGCCCGAGCGGCACTGAAGCACACGAGCAAGACCGCCGACCTGATCGCCAGCGGTAGCACGCATCGATCGGCGTGCGCGGCACTGAAGCACACGAGCAAGGCCGCCGACCTGATCGCCAGCGGCAGCACACACTGATCGGCCCGCGCAGCACTGAAACACACGAGCAAAGCCACCTACCTGATCGCGAGCGGCAAAGCACACCGATCAGCTCGCGCGGCACTGAGGCACACGAGCAAAGCCGCCTACCTGGTCGCGAGCGGCAGCGGGCACGCTCTGACCAGCCCGCGCGGCACTGGAGCGCTGGAGCGAGGCCGCCGACTCTGAAGCGGAGTTTTCTGGCGCTGAGTGACCGGCTTCGGTTCTCCTCGCATTACGGCTGCCGTTGTGCCCGGCGGGCCAAGCTGTCCGCGCGCCGCAAGGATCTGAGAAGGAGGGCCGCTCCCGAGGTCCGGAGGTCCCGAGGCCCCGAGGTCCTCCCTCCGTGCTCTTTCGTCAGCTCGGCTCGCCGTTGAGGTAGCAGTCGGGTACCCAGCCGGTCTGTCCGCTGGCCAGGTCCGTGCCGTGGTACCAGTAGGTCGTCGTCGCGCCGTTGGTGCAGGTCGTCGACTGGCCGGTGGGGACGTAGTCGAACGTCTTGAAGACCTGGCCGGCCGTGCCGGTGGCCAGGCGCGCCGTGGGGTTGTTGGGGTCGTTCCAGATGCCGACGTCGCCTTGGGAGTAGTTGGTCGTTTCATCGGCGCAGGCGCCTGGCTGGTTGTTCTGGTTGTCGTAGAAGAAGCAGCTGCCTGTGGCGGCGGCTGGAGCCGCAGAGGCGGGAACGGCGAGTGCGGCGACTCCGCCAAGGCTCGCGACGGCGACGAGCAGGCGCGCGGCGATTCGGGGACTCATCATGCGTCCAGTGTGATCGCGGGCGGCCTCAAATCGCCGTCAATCCGGTGTCATCAGCCGGATTCCCGCCACGGGTTTCGGCCGGGTGGTGTCGGGTGCTGACGGGTATCGTCGGGTCATGGAGACGCTTCCCCTGGTCGTGTCGGTAAACGTCGGGCCGGCGCGGCCCACCGAGCACTCCGATGTCGGCTTCACAGGTATCGACAAGCGGCCGGCTTCCGGGCCGGTGCAGGTCACGGTTCCCGGTCGCGGTGGCAGTGGATTGGCTGGCGACGTGCTGTGCGACACGCGGTTCCACGGCGGGGTGACGCAGGCGGTGTACGCCTTCGCGCGCGAGGATCTGGACGAGTGGGCCTCCACGCTGGGCCGCGTGCTCGACAACGGCGTCTTCGGCGAGAACCTCACCACATCAGGACTCGATGTCACCGGTGCGATCGTCGGCGAGCGGTGGCGGATCGGGTCGGCGCTGCTGGAGGTGACCGCGCCACGGATTCCGTGCCGGACGTTCGCCGGATGGCTCGGCGAGCAGGGGTGGATCAAGACATTCACGAAGCGGGCGGCTCCCGGCGCCTACCTGCGGGTCGTCGAGCAGGGACAGGTTCGCGCCGGGGACTCGGTCACCGTGCTCGACCAACCCTCGCACGGCGTCAGCGTCGGCGAGTCGTTCCGCGCGCTGACGACCGCGCGGGACCTGCTGCCGCGGCTGCTGATGGTCGAATCGCTCGCTGACACGGCGCGGAAACGGCTGGGCGGCGAATCTGAGTCCGAGTAGAGCAAGAGTCTGACTAGCCGCGAAGCAAGTGATCAGCGCCTGGGCCCGGACCTTCGGCGAGATCGCCTGGACCCCCGCCGAGGCACGGGCCGCCGACCTCGCCCCAGCCCTCCAGCGAGGCGCCTGAATCGGCACCTTCAACGGCTCCGTCTCCCTGGCCTATGCCGTGGGCCCACTAGCCGTACTGGAAATCCACGCCTCCGCGAGCGACTCAGTGGTCTGGTGGGAGCGGCGCCGCCATGGCGGCACTCGGAGCGACGCTGGCGGTGGCAGCACTGCAGCCAGCGCTTCAGCGGTACCCGTAGGCCTGCCAATTCTCCAGGACACGCTGCTGGATCTCGGCGGGCCAGCCGTTCTCGAAGCTGCCCTTGATGGGGCGGGCGCCCTCGGGGAAGAGGTCGGCGAGGAGGCAGTTGTAGATGACCTTTCCGGCCATGAAGGTGTGGGCCTCCTCGGGGGAGAGGTAGACCGCGAGTTGGTCGCTGACCTTGGGTGGGAAGTGGAATTCGCCGCGGTTCACGTCGGGGTGCGAGCGGGTTGCGAAGGCCCAGACGACCTGCTCCAGGTCGGTGATGTCGACGTCGTCCTCGACCAGCAGGATCTTCGGTGCGTTCACTGAGGGCTTGCCGGTGAAGATGATGTCCGCGATCTTCTGGACGAGGTCGGTCGAGGACAGGCCTGTGGCGGTGTGCCAGTCCTGGCGGACGGCCAGGGTCAGCCAGTGCACGGCTGCTTCGTAGTTGTACCAGGCGGAGGAGATGGGGAGGTCTGCTTCGCGCAGCAGGTAGAGGATCTCTGCGGCGCTGGTGGTGCCGATGATGGTGTGGTTCTCCTCCACCGGCGGGCCGGCGGCGACGATCGGCTGGATCGCGCCGTCCCGGTGGGTGATCGCGGTGACGTGGAAGACCTGCTTCGGCGTCGCGTCGGTGGCGATGTAGCCGGGGAACTCGTTGAACGGGCCTTCCATGACGGTCTCGTCCAGGGAGATGTAGCCCTCGACGACGATCTCCGCGGTGGCCGGGACGAGCAGATCGACGCTCTCCGCCGGGACCAGCTCGATGCCCTCGCCGAACAGCGCGCCGAGGTAGTGCGTCTCGTCCATGCCCTCGGGGATCGGCATGCCGCCCACCCACGGCAGCCCGGGTTCGACGCCGACGGCCAGGGCGATCGGCATCGGCTCCCCGATCTGCGTCCACTGCGCGCGGATGATGCCCAGGTGCTGCGGCGCGGGGATCAGGCACGCGAGGGTGTTCCTATCGGCGATCATCATGCGGTTGATCGACCAGTTGGTCCAGGAACCGTCGGGCGTCTTGGCGATGTTCATGCCGTACGTCTGGATGTAGCGTCCGCCGTCGTTGCCGTGGATCAGCGGCGTGGGGAAGGCGAACAGGTCGATGTCCTCGCCGGTGAGGATGTTCTCCTTGCACGGCGCGCCGGCCTTGTCCACGACGACCGGCGGGATGCCCGGCTTGGCGCGGGCGTCGGCCAGCACCTCGACGATCTGCTGCCCGGTCGCGGTGGCCGGCAGTCCGACCGCGAGCGCCATCCGCGCCAGGCGGTGCTCCGGACCGGAAAGCGCGCCGGGTGCGCCGAGCAGGGCGAAACCAGTTCCCTGATACCCGGTGAGGTTGGTGAACAGCGGCGCCGGCGCGCGCAGGTCGTAGGACCGGCGGGTGATCGCGCCGGCCTCCAGGTTCCAGTCGACCTCGCGGTCGATCCGCTGGATCTCGCCGATCTCATCCAGCGCTTCGATGAACTCACGCAAGCTGCGCAGGTGTGTCAAGGTTCTGCCTTTCAATGCGGGTTGAGGAGGTGGAGCTCACCTCATCCGTTGGTCGCGCTGTCCGCGCTCTCGCCCCAGCGCGGCAGGTCGGGCACGTCGATGCCGAGCAGGTCCAGGGCGCGTCCGGCGGTGTGCTCGACGATGTCCGCGACACTTGCCGGGTTCAGGTAGAAGGCCGGGACGGGAGGCATGACGATGCCGCCGGACTCGGTGACGGCGGTCATGGCACGCAGATGTCCCAGCGTCAGCGGCGTTTCGCGCACCATCAGGACCAGGCGGCGCCGTTCCTTGAGGGTGACGTCGGCAGCGCGGGTCAGCAGGTTGTCGCCGTTGGAGTAGGCGATGGCTGACAGGGTTCTGATCGAGCACGGCGCGACGATCATCCCGGCGGTCCGGAAGGAGCCGGAGGCGATCGCGGCGCCGATGTCGGCCGGCCGGTAGGCGACGTCGGCCATCGCCGCGAGGTCGCGGGCGTCCAGATCCGTTTCGTAGGCGCGGGTCTGTTGTCCGGCGGGAGTCACCACCAGATGTGTTTCCACACCTGCTTTTCGCGCCAGTTCCAACACTTTGATCCCATAGGCGATCCCCGTAGCCCCGCTGATCCCCACCACCAGCCGGCCGGAGCCGATCATCGCTGTCCCGCCTTCGATCCCGTGGTTTCGTGACGCGATCAGCTTCGCGGCACGTCGACTCGGGGCGGTAGTGTGCCCGCGCATGGGGAGGACATGCATTTCGCATATCGACGGGGTGGGTGCGTGGACGAGGCGGTGAACGCGCGCCGGCTGCGCGTGGCCCGGGTCATGCTGTGGTCGGTGTTCGCCGCGATCCTCTTCGTCCGCGTGGTCTCGGGCCGGGACCAAGGCTCCGGGTGGACCGGTATCGCTCTGGCAGGGCTCTCCTATCCGTTGCTGGCCGCGATCATCGCCGGCCGACGCAGTCTCAGGACTCGGATTTGGCTGGTCGCCGGGCTCGCGGTGACCGCCGTCCTGCCGTTCGCGGTGGTCAGCGACGACTGGGACTGGGTTCCGTGGGCATTGGCGGCCGGCGTGCTGTGCGCGTTCCCGCCGCGTGTGGGCTGGCCGCTGTTCGCCGTGATCCTGCTGGCCGTCGGCGCGTACGCGGTGCACCTCGGGGACAACGCGCCGATGTACGTCCCCGACGTCGTCGCCGCCACCGTCGACCGGGAGGTCGTCACCGCCGACGACGCGCTGATCGTCTTCAGCCTGGTCACCCTGGTAGAAATGGTGCGCTGCCTGGGGATCGCGCAGCAGGAGGCGGCACGGCTGGCGCAGTTGCGCGAGCGCACGCGCGTCGACGGCGAACTGCGCGACGTCATCGGCCGCAGGCTGCAGGCGATCCTGTTCCGGCTGCGCAGAGCTTCGGCGGAGGACCGCGAGGAAGCCAGCCGCGACGTCGCCGCCGCCTCCGAGAGCGCGCGGAGCACCCTCGCCGAGGTGCGGGCCCTGGCCGATTCCTACCGGAGCAACCCGGGCGCCGGCGGCTCGCCCCCGATCGAATCGCCGCGCGTGGCCCGCATCGCGATGGTCGCCGTCGCGCTGATCCAGTGCGGGCTCGTCATGAACAACCTGTACCCCTCCCCGCCCGGCGGCCTGTTCCCGCTCGGATCCGACAGATTGGCTGTGGCGTGGACGCTGATCGCCGCCCTCGCGGTGCTGTTCGCCGTCAAGCCCACGCGCATCGTCCTGGCTGCCCAGACCGCCTTGATCCTCGTGCCGCTGCTGTTCCTGAACGCCGACGGGTGGAGCAGGGTTCTGCCACTGTTGATCGGCACCGTGCTGGTCCGGGTCCGGCCGCCGTGGTCCTGGGCGGCTGTGGCCGTCCTGATCGGCGGGCACTACTGGATGCTGGCCGCGGCGGCCGATTCCGTCTTGCACGGCGTGACCGGTCTGGTCGGCGACGTCATCCTCGCGGTCTGGGTGTACAGCCTGTCCCGGCTCGCCGACCTGGTCGCCGTGCTGCGCCGGTCCCGGCAGGAGATCGCCGCCTCGGCGGTCCTCATCGAGCGCACGCGCATCGCCCGCGACCTGCACGACGTCCTCGGGTTCCGGCTCTCGGCCGTGGCGTTGAAGGGCGAACTCGCGGTGCGCCTGCTCGACCGGGACCCGGCACGCGCCGCCGACGAAGTGGGGGCGCTGATCGAGGTGGTCGGGGACGGGATCCTGGAACTCCAAGACGTGACCGGCGACCGGACTCGGCTGCGCCTGGCCGCCGAAGCCGTGGCGGCGCGGGATCTGCTGGAGGTCGCCGGTATCCGGGTCGACCTGACCTTGCAGGCTGGTCCGTTGGCCGATGACTCCGACACCGTCGGAGCGTTGATTCTGCGCGAAGCCGTCACCAATGTGCTGCGGCACAGCGTGGCACGGCGCTGTGAGATCTCTGTCGTCGACGAGGAAGGCTCTGTCTGGATCAGGGTGCTGAACGACGGCGTGGTCGAGCACACGGACAGCGCGCGATCTGGGAACGGACTGGAGAATCTGGCGCGTCGTGTCGAGGGGCGGCTGACCGCCGCTGCGAACTATGCCGACGGCACGTTCGAGCTGCGTGCCCAATTGTCCTCAGGACACATGGCGATGATCGACTGACCGCCGCGCTCATCCGCGCCGTCAGAGCCAGCCCGCTTCCTCGGCGATCCGGATCGCGTCGATCCGGTTCCTGGCATCGAGCTTGGCGACCGCGGACCCGAGGTAGTTGCGGACCGTCCCGTGGCTCAGGAACAGCCGGCCGGCGATCTCCAACGGCCGCGCGCCGGTCGCCGACATACGCAGCACCTCGGTCTCGCGCTGGGACAACGGACTCGGCTGCGCTTCCAAAGCGGCCAGCATCAACGCCGGATCAACCACCCGTCCACCCGCTGCGACAGTCCGGACCGCCTCGGCCAACTCGGCCGGCCGGAGTTCCTTCGAGACGAACCCCGCGACCCGGGCCTGGACCGCGCGCCGCAGGTGGCCCGGCGTCGCCAGCGCGGTGAGAATCAGTACCCTGCATTCAGGAACCCGGTCCCGCAGCAGAGCCGCGGCCTCGATGCCGTCGAGCTCGGGCAGATCGATGTCGAGGACCGCCACGTCCGGCCGGTACTCCAGCACCGCAGGCAGGATCGCCGACCCCCGATCCACCTCCGCCACGACGTCGAGATCCTCCTCGAAGGACAGCAGCTCCCGCAGCGCCGAGCGCAGGATGCCGACGTCCTCGGCGAAGAGAATCCGAATCACCGCGCCATTCTCGCCGCTGGGACCGGACTGCGGCGGCCGATGGACGGTGGCCGATGGACGCAGCCGCAGCTTGACCTTCGAGTCGTGTCGAAGGTTTACGGTCGCGTCATGACCACGATGCGGATATCCCAGCTCGCGGAACGGACCGGCGTTCCGGCCACGACCTTGCGGTTCTACGAGGACGCCGGGCTGCTCACCGCCGATCGGACCGCGGCGGGCTATCGCGTCTACGGCGAGGACGCAGTGCGCCGGCTGACGTTCATCGGCGCCGCCAAGAACCTGGGGCTGCCGTTGGAGGAGATCGGAGAACTGCTCGCGGTCTGGCAGTCCGGGGCGTGCGCGGAGGTGAAAGCCGATCTTCGGCCGCGCCTTGCCGCGCGTGTGGCCGAAGCCGAGCAGCGGGCAGCCGACCTGGCGGCGCTCACGTGCACTTTGCACTCAGCGCTGGACCACCTCGACGCCTTACCGGACCGTTCCGGTCCCTGCGGTCCCGAATGCGGCTTCCTCTCCCCCGCCGCCGCTGCCCCGGTGGCCTGCTCGCTGACCGGCGAGGCAATCGGCGAGCGGACCGCGCAGTGGCGGGACGCCTTGGACTGCGCGGTCCGACAGCACGTCGACCACGGGATACGGCTCACCGTGCCGACCGACCGCATCGCGGTTCTGGCCGAATTGGCTGCCGCCGAACAGCGCTGCTGCCCGTTCTTCGATTTTCGACTGCTGTTGGACGGCCCGCGGGTTCATCTGGAGGTGCGCGCCCCGGCCGAGGGCGCGTCGATGCTCACTGATGTGTTCCTGGACGCTACCTCTCAGTAACGACCGTACATCTCATCGTTCGCCGGCCGGCCCGCCCGCTGTGAGCTGGGAGCTCTATCGCTGGGAGGGCTTGCGTGGTCGTGTCCGGGATTGCACCGATGACGGTGCCGACACGGCAAGGGCAGAGAAGCATCCGCGAGCCCGCTACCGCGATGTTTAACACCTATCGACCGCACACCGCGAGCCACAGCGGCACCCCGGCCGGGATGACCGGCCGGCCAGCGGCAGACAACCACGAACACGACGACGAGGTGGAACCGGAGGTGCCGCAGTGACGATGGAGGACGGGATAGGCGGGCGCGCGGTGGTGCTCGGGGGGAGCATGGCCGGCATGCTGGCCGCGCGGGTGCTGGCTGAACACTATGCCGAGGTGGTCGTCGTGGACCGCGACGATCTGGTGGGCGCGGTCGGGCCGCGCCGCGCGGTGCCGCAGGCATCGCACATCCACGCCCTGCTCGCGCGGGGCCAGCGGATCCTGGAGGACCTGTTCCCTGGGCTGACCAACGAGTTGGTGGCGCGCGGGGCGTCGATCGGCGACTTCGGTTCGGACCTGCGCTGGTACTTCGGCGGGTCTCGGCTCAAGCCGGATCCCACCGGGCTGATCTGCGTGGGCGCGGGCCGTCCGCTGCTGGAGTCCCAGGTCCGCAAGCGGGTGCGGGAGCTGGCCGGGATCACCTTCCTGGAGCAGACCGACATCGCCGGCCTCGTGCCGAACGCCGCCGGCGACCGGATCGTCGGGGTCCGGGTCAGCGGCCGCTCCGCCGACTCCGCGGAGCAGACACTGACCGCGGACCTGGTGATCGACGCGACCGGGCGCGGCTCCCGGACCGGCCGCTGGCTGGAGGAAATGGGCTACCCGGCGGTGCCGGAGGAGGTGGTGAAGATGGGGCTGACCTACACCAGCGCCGACTTCGCCATCCCGCGCTCCGAGGACTTGCTCGGGACCGACATCGCCTCCATCCCGGTCGCCTCGCCGGACAATCCGCGCGGGGCGATCTTCGCGCGGATGCCGGGCGTGGCGTCGGTGTCGCTGACCGGGATCCTGGGGCAGAAGCCGCCCACGGACATCGAGGGCTTCCGGGAGTACGCCCGGTCGCTGCCGGTGCCGGAGGTGTACGAGGCGATCCGGGACGTCGAGCCGGTGAACGGACCGTTCAGCTTCTCCTTCCCGGCGAGCAGGCGGCGCCGGTTCGAGCGGATGTCCCGGTTCCCGGGCGGGCTGCTGGTGATCGGCGACGCGGCCTGCATCTTCAACCCGGTCTACGGCCAGGGGATGTCGATGGCGGCCGTCGAGGCGACGATCCTGCGCGATCTGCTGCGCCGGGGCGCCGCCGAGCCCAGGGCGTACTTCAAGGCCGTGGCCAAGGCGCAGAACGCTCCCTGGAGCGTTTCCGCCGGCGGCGACCTGTCCTTCCCGGAGGTCGAGGGCAAGCGCACGTTCGCGGTGCGCATGGCCAACGCCTACGTCCCCAAGCTCCAAGCCGCGGCGGCCAGCGACGGCGTGCTCGCCGGCGCCTTCCTGCGGGTGGCCGGGCTGATCGACGGGCCGCAACGGCTGCTCACACCGGCCATGATGCTGCGCGTCCTGCGCGCACCGAAGCCGAAGCCGCAGGCGGGAGTCGGGACCGTGGTGACCACGGTGTCGGCTCCGCCGCCGATCGACACCATTCAGGCTTCCGGAGTGGGAGAGACGGAAGCGGCTTAGCCCCCGACGCACACACGTCCGGCGCATTCGAGCGGCGGCACCCGGCGGGTGTCGCCGCTTCACCGTCATCAGAGCGCTGCCGGGCCGGTCGGCTTGAGCAGATAGGCCGGCTGGTCGAAGGAGGTGTCCGAGGCGATGTCCAGAATCGCCTTGCCCACGTGCTCCGGCGTCAGCGGCGGGCCCATGCGCTCCAGGAACGCCGCCAGCGGCACGCCCTGGCGAGCGGCGTAGGCGGCGGCGCCGTTGGCTCCGACGGCCGTCAGCGGCGACATCATCGGCAGCACCGACACGAAGCGGATGCCGAGTCCGGCGCGCTCGGCCTCCCCGGCCGCGTAGGAGGACACGAAACGCACGGTCGCCTTGGCGCCGGCGTAGCCGCCGGACAGCGGGGATCCGTTGATGGCGGCGCCGCTGGAGACCGCCACCACGGTGCTCCCGGGCTCCAGCGGCAGCAGCAGCGCCTCGCGGGACCAGTGGAACGCCTGCTTGACGTCCACCTCGAAGGGCCGGCTGAACGACTCCCAGGTGTGCATCTGCAGCGGCCGGGCCAGCGGGTTGGTACCGGCGTTGAGCACCACGGTGCGCGGGCGGTACTCACCGAGCAGGCGGCCGGCGCTCACCGGGTCGGCGACGTCGGCCTGCACCGGCACGACAGCCGAGCCGAACTCCTCGGTCAGGCCGGCCAGCGCCTCCTGGTCCCGCGCGACGGCGACCACCCGGGCGCCGGAGGCGACCAGCGCCGCGGCCACGGCGCGCCCGAACCCCTTCGTCGCGCCGGTGACGAGCGCTGTGGTCCCGGAAAGGTCCTGAGTCGGCATGGGAGGCTCCTTGATTCTCGGTGACGGAGGTACCCGCCTTCACGGCGGGGACGTGGAGTGAGGCGCCTGATACGCACCGGGCGCCGCGGGGGTCTGTCACCCGCTGATGATGAAGACCGCGTCGAGGTCCAGAAATCACCGGGTAGGGACCGACGAGTTCGGCGGGGCTTACGGATTTCGGCGCCGGATGGTGCGCGCCGGACGCGCCGGCTCGCCGCGCGCGAGGCGTGGATGCTCGCGCGATCAGGTCCGCCCGAGGCGTGATTGCTCGCGTGATCAGGCTCGCGCGATCAGCGCGGTGCGCGACCGAGCAGCGCGATCAGCCGGTCGCCGGGACCGGCTTGCGGCGGCGCGGTCACCGCGGAGGCGAACAGTCCGCGCCGCCCGGCTCCGTCCACGATCAGGCTCGACAGCTCGAGCAACTCCGCGGCGGGGGCGTCCGGGAGCGGCAGGATCCTGCCGCACGCCCGGGCTATGTCCCAGCTGTGCACCGCGATCTCGACCGCACCGATCGCGGCCACCGTGTCGCACGTCAACGGACGGCCGCCCACCAGCACGAGGTCCGGACCCCCGTGCTGAAGGGCCGCCGCCCGGATGCGCACCAGCCGCTCGGTCCGGTACAGCACCGCCGTGCTGAGCAGCGCGCCGATGTCGTCGGGAACGTCGACGCCGCCGAGGCTGTCCATTCCGCCGAAGCCGTCGAGACCGCCGAAGCCCTCGCCCTCGCCGCCGAAACCGGGACCGCCGTCGTGGTCGAGCAGCCCCAGGGTCCCGGCTCCCGGCGTCCCGGTTCCCGCCACCCGGTCGCCCTCCGTGAAGCCCGCGTCCTCAAAGGTCTCAATGAGCGCCCCGAGCGAGGTGTTCAAATGCAGTATCAGGGTCAGCAGATTCCACTGCGCGCAGGGCGTGGGCGCCGACAGGTCCTCCATGGTGACCGTCGACACCGCTTCGGCTGTGTAGGCGGCCACCTGCTCCAGCAGGCTGTCCGACAGCCTCAGCCCCGCCATGGTCCGGCACTGGCCACGCCGTGCTGCGCACCGTCCAGGACGGCGGGCAGACCGAAGGCGGCGAACAGGCCCGGGTCGTTGAACGAGACGATGTGCGAGATGCCCGAGGAGGTGGCGGTCAGCACCTGGATGGCGTGCGCGTGCCGGCGCCCGTCCCGCCCGGCCAGGTAGCCGGCGGCGGCCGCCTGTCCGTTCGCCGCGGTCGTGACCATCGTGAACGCCCGCCTGCCGAGCACGTTCGCGCCCAGGAACGTCCCGACCGCCGTGCGGCCGTCGAACCACGCCAGGTTCGGCGGCATCTCCAGCACGACGTCGTCGCGCAGCAGCCGCAGGAGCCCCGGGACGTCGGCGTTCTCGAAGGCGGTCGTGTACTGATGCAGCAGGTCCCGGCGGCGCGGGTCGTCCGGCTCGGTCAGCTCGTCGTGGCTCGGCGCGGCCTTCTCCAGCTGGGCCCGGGCGCGTCGCAGTGCACTGTTCACCGCGATCGTCGTGGTGTCCAGCAGGTCCGCGACCTCGGCGGCGTGCCAGTCCATCACGTCGCGCAGGATCAGCACCGCGCGCTGCTTGGCCGACAGGTGCTGCAACGCGGCGATGAACGCCAGACGCACCGAATCCCGCACCGCCACGATCGCCGCCGGGTCGCTCGCCAGGGCGTCCGGCAGCGGTTGGAGCCACTGCACCTCCGAGCCCGCGACGGTCAGCAGGGGACGTTCGGCGTCCTTCTCCGGGGCGCCCAGACCCGTCGGCAGTACCCGCCGACTCCGGTTCTCCAGGGCGGTCAGGCAGGCGCTGGTCGCGATCCGGTAGAGCCAGATGCGCAGCGAGGAGCGGCCCTCGAACCGGTCGTAGCCGCGCCACGCGCGCAGGAACGTCTCCTGCACGAGGTCCTCGGCGTCGTGCACCGAGCCGAGCATGCGGTAGCAGTGCACCAGCAGCTCGCGCCGGTAGGGGTCGGCACGGCGGACGAACTCGTCGTCGTCGCGCGGCGCCGCCGGATCAGTCCACTGCGCGTCGGCTCGCGGGGACCGCACGGGCGGGGCGTTCGTGTCGATCATCTCGTCGTCCTCGCGTCCAGCCACCGGTGTCGCGCCGGCGGGCGTGGTCATCCCTGGAAGATGAAGACTCGGCTCGACCGCGAAACTCACCGGCTCCGGCGCGACGGATTCGGAACGGGCATGTCGGTGGCCGTGCCGGCGCGGCGGGGCGCCGGCACGGCCACGGGCGCCTCAGGGGCGCCGGACCGGGAGCCTTCTCACACCCCCTCGGCGGCGGGCTCGGCCTGCGCCACCTGCTTCAGCTGCGCCTGCTGCTGCAGAGCTTGGGCGGCGCTGCCGCGAGGCAGCATCAGCGCGCCGATCAGGCCGACCGCGGCCAGCGCGGCGGAGGTGTACATCGCCGGCTTGAAGCCGTCGATGAACGCCGCCGAGGAGCCGTAGCCGCCCTGGCTCGCGAACACCGCGGACAGGATCGCCACACCGGAGACGCTGCCGAGCTCCACGAAGGTCTTGTTCGCGCCGTTCGCCACGCCGATCTCCTCGAACGGTACGGAGTCCACGATCGCGTTGGAGACCACCGGGAAGCACAGCGAGATCCCGATGCCGGCCACGATCAGCGGGCCGACCATGGAGCCGTAGCCGACCCCGACGTGCACCGCCTCGGCCAGCCAGGCCAGACCGGCGGCCTGCAGGGTCAGGCCGACCAGCAGCACCGGCCGGTTGCCCAGCTTGCCGGCCAGGATGCCGCCGGGCGGCGCGACCAGCATCGGCATCGCCATCCAGACCAGGATCCGGACGCCGGTGGTCATCGGCGAGTAGCCCATGCCGATCTGGAACAGCTGGGTGATCATGAACAGCGAGCCGATGATCGAGATCTGCATGAAGTAGCTGGCCCAGTTGGCGCCGTTGAAGCCCCGGTTCCGGAAGTAGGACACCGGCAGCATCGGCGTGCTCGTCCGCTGCTCCCACAGGATGAAGGCGGCGATCAGCACCAGGCCGCCGATCAGGCTCACGGCCACCTCGCCGGTGCGCCAGCCGATCGAGGGACCCCGCACCGCGGCCCAGACCAGGCCGAACATCGCCGCGCCGGCCAGCACCAGACCGGGGATGTCCAGGTAGGTGCGCGAGCCCTTGCTCTCCCGCAGGAACACCGCCGAGCCGATCGCGATCACGATGCCGACCGGGACGTTGAGCCAGAAGATCCACTGCCAGGAGATGCCCTCCACGATGGCTCCGCCGACCACCGGTCCGGCGGCCACGCCGAGCCCTGTCACCCCGCCCAGCAACCCGATCGCCATGGCGCGCTTCTCCACCGGCATCACGTCCGCCACCAGCGTCACGGTCAGCGGCAAGATGATGGCGGCTCCGATGCCCTGGATGGCCCGGAAGGTGATCAGCTCCCCGCTCGTGGTCGCCAGCGCGTTCGCCAGCGAGGCCGCGGTGAAGATGGTCACGCCGGTGACGTAGAGCCGCTTGCGGCCGAACCGGTCGCCCAGCGCCGCGCCGGTGAGCATGAAGACGGCGAAGACCAGGTTGTAGGAGTTGATGGTCCATTCCAGGTCCGACAGGCTCGCGTGCAGGTGCGTGCGCAGCGTCGGAAGGGCCGTGGACACCACGACGATGTCGAGCGTCGGCAGGAAGGTGCCGAGCGCGGCCAGCGCCAGCGTCCAGCCCACGACGCCCTTGCGCTGAGGCAGCGTGATCGCCGTGCCGCTCATCGCGAACCTGCCGGCGGGACAGGACCGACGCGCCGCGCGGCGGAGGGTCGGCACCCCTGGTAGATCAGAGTTTTCATGGTCGCTCCGATTGGTGTGAATGCGTGGGGCGCTCTGGCCGAGGAGCTCGTCGTCCCACGACGGGGATAGCCGCCGCCGGCTCCTCGGCCGAGCGTTGAGATGAAGACTTGACGTGCCCGCGAAACTCACCGCGCTCCCCCGCCCCATGCGTCCCGCGGCGAGGTAAGCGCGCGGACGCGAAGACGCAGGAAGGGGACCCGTTCCACGGATCCCCTCCGCGGTCAGCAGGAGGTTGCTCTAGGCCGACGGACCGGTAGGTCCTCAGACCCTCCTGCGCAGTACCGCGACCCCCGGACCCGACAGCGCGTCCAGAGCCGCGTTGCGCCCGCACATGGCGAGCACCAGGGACCGCAGCGGTCCCTCCACCAGAGCACCCTCGCCGGCCGACCAGTCCAGATCAGTGGCCTGCAACCGCAGACCCGCGATCCGCTTGCGGACGCCGACGAACATCTGCTCCTTCTTGGCGTAGTTCGCCGCCGCCACGAGCGCGGCGTCGTCATGGTCGATCCTCACGCCCAGCGGGTACGCGATGTCCTCGCCGTGCACGACCACTTCCAGCAGCTGTGCCACAGCCGGCCCCGGCGGGTGGTCGTGCGACGGCGCCAGCTCCCGCAGCTTCGTCACCAGCTGCGCCGACGGAGTCTGGGCCGCCTGGACGTTGAGCTTGTTCACCATCCGGCCGAAGTTGAACCCGCTGGCGGCCATCGCCCGCATCGCCTTCGGGAAGTTGACCTGCGAGCTGCCCACCAGGTGGGCCAGCGTGAAGTGGTTCGACCAGCCGACCGACAGCGACTGCAACGGCCACTGGTGCTCCGCGACGCCCTCGAGCGCGTCGGCCACCCGCAACCGCTCAGCCTCGATGTGACTGAAGGCGTCCACGGCGCTCAGGCCGTCGGCAGGTTCAGCGGGCTGTTCTGATAGGCCGCCAGCAGCCACTGGCCGTCGATCTTCACGCACACCCACGTCGCCCGAATCGCACGCTCGGGAGCGACCTCGGTCTCCCCCGGCGCCATCACGCCGCCCTCGGTGACCATGACCGCGAACTCCGAGCTGTGGAAATGCGTGACCAGCGCCCGGCCGGTGACAGTCGTCCCCTTGTACGGACCCTGATACGCCTGCGTCATGAAACCCTGAATATGCGCCCGCCCATCCATCAGGATGTCGCCGGGCAGCACCACCGTGCCGGTCGGCGCGAACAAGTCCGCGAACTTCTTGGCATCGTGCTCGGCCCAGGCGGTCTCAAGCTGGTCGAGCAGCGCGTGCACCGCAGCGGTGTCGGCCGCGGTCTCCGGAACGGTCTGCGTCATGTCTGTCGCCTCTCAGTGGACTGCTTCGGTGGACTGCTTCGGTGATCTGCCGCGCGACGCCGCGTACACGGCCGCGTAGCTCATATTCGAAGCGCCACCAGGCTGCTGACATCTTCAGAATTGCCTGTCCGCCCGACCGCCACCTCACAAAACGTCGGCAGAAGGCAGGACTCTGACGATTTCGCCCACGCCCGTCGCGAGCCTTCGCTCGTGCATCGTGATCACGTCCCCCGGCCTGAGGTGTCGCCATAGCGACGGGGTCAGCGGCGCCACTGGCGTCCGCCGCCTTCGGGCGCTGCGAGCGCAAGGTCGGTGCTGATCACGCCGTTGACCGCCTCGTAGGCTCGCCAATGGCACCAGGCGACACTTCGATCGAGGCGCAGGAGGTCTGCCACCTCCGCGAGCAGCTGCCGGTAGCGCACGGACTGCGAGTTTTGGTCGCTGACGTCGACAAGCATGGCCAGCGCGAACTCCCATTCGCCGATGTCCAGGTGGCCGCGAACGTCGTCGGCCGTCCATCCGTGAGCTTTTCTCATGGGGCCCGTTATCTGTCCCGTAGCGCCGTAGCACCGTAGCTCAGAGTCGGCGAAGGATCAGCAGTGAGTAGAGAAGGACTGCGATCGCCGCGCCGGCGACCGCGCCGAAGGCGAGGACGGGAACCAGCGAGGTCCAGGGCATGCCCGGATGGGCCCATTCAGCAGCGCGGTAGGCGGTGCCGAGGATGGCGGACACGGCGATCAGACCGAAGGCCAGCTGGCGGTTGCCCGCGGGGGGCGCCGCGCTCGTGCCCGACCGTACGGCTCGGCGCATCTCCCGGACCGTCCAGAACCCGAGCGCTCCGACACCCAGTACCGAGCACCCGTACTGAAGGAGGACATACGGCGGTTCACCGAGAACACGGGCATTCTGCAGCACCGGGAACAGCCGGACCCCGAAGCGGCCGGGGTGGGTGAAGCCGTCCCACACCACATGAGTGACCGTGCCGATGACGGCAGACAAAACGAACCACGACACCGAGGAGAACCGAACCCGCCGCTCCCGAGGCGCCGTCAGCTGATCCGCCGCCGCGGCCCAACGCACCGGCAGCAGACCCACCAGCGGCGCACGCAGCACCCGATGCCACACACCAGCGAGCACGAACGCGATCCCCAGATCAAGCGTCGGCACAGCCGCCCACGTATGCGCGAGATCGCCGACGCCGAACGCCCCGGCAAAGTACGGGACATCAGGCGCGATGGACCCGAAGACCAGCGCGGAGCCGACCAACCCGCCCCGCGCCCGACCACGACGCGTCAACGGCAGCACAGCCGCAGGATGCGCAAGGGTGAACGGCACGAGGATCACCCTACGCAGAACCGCTGTATGCAGGACATCAGGTCCGCCGCTCGCACCAGGCATCGAAGACGCGCGACGCGAGCACCAACACCGCCACCGCCACCGTTCACAGACGCGTCAACACGCTCCAGCCAGAAGCTCACCGGCCGGCGCTCACCCGCTCCAGCACCTCTTCCAGCTCAGCCGGCTGCGCTAACGGCGAATTCCATGCCAGCCGCAGATTGTCGCCATGCCAGCGCGGGACCACGTGCGCGTGAAAGTGGAAGACGTCCTGGCCGGCGGCCTCGCCCGTATTGTGCTTCACGTTCACGCCGTCGGGAGCGAGTGTCGCGTTCAGCAGCGCGGCGACTCGATGCGCCATCGCGGCGACGTGGCCATGGGAGACCTCTGAGATCTCCCACATATCGCGTGCGTGGACACGCGGGACGACTAGCGTGTGGCCCGGGGCGGCAGGTCTGATGTTCAGGAACGCCACGGCGTGCACGTCCTCAAGGACGCGGTAGGAGGGAGCCCGACCGCCCACGATCTCGCAGAAGACGCAGTCGCTCTCACGCACCCTAGGCACCGCCGTACTCATCGTCCCCAGGACTACCGGCGTAGTAGTCCTCGACAAGCTGTTCGCGCAGCCTCCTGTGGTTGAACACATAGTGGCCGCCGTTGCGCCGCAGTATCCCCAGCCGGTGCATGTGTTCGAGCACTGTGAACAGCTCGAACGGCAGCATTCCCTGGCGCCACAACCAGAAATGCGCGACGCGGAAGCGCAGCCATGCGACTAGTCCCGTGGACACGCGTTCGTAGACGGCCAGCTCTATCAGGCCGTAGGAGAAGCCGCCGACGCCGGCCGCCAGCACTCCCATGGTCACGCCCAGCGGCCAGCCGTAGTAGAAGCCTGACATGACTCCCAGCGGCACGCCGTACACGAAGCTGAACTCATACGTGTGCTGCTGGTCCAGCCGATACAGCGCGATCGGTGACTCCACCTTCTCCGGATCGACGGTCGGGGAGCTATAGGCGTAGGCGAGCGTGATGAAGAAGGCGACTCCAGGTCCCACAAGGCTCCAAGCCAGCTGCCCTCGAGGAAGTACCCGGCCGGGCTGGCGACGACGCAGGTATAAAAGCCCGCGCGAAGTGGTTCGCGAAGGCTCGATGTGCGTTTGAACTGAGTGGTCTTCGGCGGCGGCTTCTCCTTGACGTACAAGAACCCAAGCCCCGCGGTGAACACGACCCCTGATACAGCAGCCCATGCGACGGCCATCGCATGACCTTGATGCTTCCACAGCGCCAAGCCCACACCGACCGCCACCGCCGTCCCGGACAGCAGCGCCATCAAACAGGCATAGGCGCTCACCACGCGGCGAGCCCGATGCTGGTTGGCGAGCTGCCACCAGGCGATGTCGTAGGTCTTGCCCGGCGGGATCACCGTGCCCTGGCCCGGTTTGGGCGTCACCCAGGCGGCCAGGAAGGACAGGCATTGCTGGGCCTCGGCCACGTAGCGCTTCGTCACCGCGTCGTATTCGCGCGCCGCGTTGCCCTCGGAGCGCTTGCGCCGCTCGTTCTGGCCCCGATCGTGCTCGATCGCCTTCTCGACGAGGTTGCTGAGCAGGTGCGCCTCGACCTTCGCGCAGGTGTCCGGTCCCTTGTCCGGGTCCTCGACCAGCTCCCGGAACCGTTCGGGCTCGGAGCGGAAGACCTGGGCCGTGAGCCAGACCATCAGCGGGCTGCGCCAGGCTTCCTGGAACGCCGCCAGGACCGGCGAAGAGGTCTGCTTCAATGCCTCATCCCACAGCTTCTCCTTCTTATCGGCGGCCGCGAAGTACTTCAGATACGTCTCCACGGACGCCAACTCGGGCGGAAGCAGCTCGATGATCGCAGCACCCTGCGGCGCTCCGTGATCGTCCGGCTTGGCGACGTCGAACATCGCGGGCAGGTTCCGGGCGAAGGCCTCGGACCGGCAGGTCACGATCAGCGGGAGCCCGCGCCCCATGCGCGCGTTGACCTGGACGAAGGCCTCCCACTGCCAGCGCTCGTGCAGCTCGTCCAGGCCGTCGAGGATCAGCAGGACGCGGTGCCGGGCCAGCAGCGCGTCGGCGATCGTCAGCTTGTGCCGCCCGATCCGGACCGGGAACGCCAGCGCGGGGTGGATCTCGCGCAGCCGGCCCGCGGCCCAGCGCTCCAGGTTCTCGCCGGGATGCCAGCCCGCCAGCGGCAACACGACCGGCACCATCTGGAACGGCTCGCCGCGCGCCTGCGCGGTCATGTCCATCAGCCCGCGCTGCAAGTGCAGAGCCAGAGCCGACTTGCCGCTGGCATCGCTCCCGATCACGATCACCCGGGACAGCCCGTCCGTGACGAACCGCGCCGCCACCCCCGCCAGCGTCGTGCGGACCAGCGGACCGTGGTCGGCCAGCCCCGGCGCCCCGATCCGCTGGACCTTCGGCTGCCACCGGACCTCCAGCAGCGCCGACCGGTCCAGCCCGCGCATATCCAGCTCCCGCGAGGCCTGGCGGTACAGGAAGTCGCCGAGTTCAGACGCCGCGTTCGCCAACGTCACGCTGCGCTGTTTGTCGTCGGCGATCGGCACGACGGTGCGCCAGTGCAGACCCTTGCCGATGACGCCGGCCACCGCCGAGGCGATCAGCGGAACCTTGCGATCGTCCAGGATCCGCCCCCAGCTGCCCGGCGGATGGCCGACGAGGAAGCTGCCCACGTACACGCACAGCGCACCGGCCGCGAAGTAGGCGAACACGCCGACCACGTCGCGGATGCGCTTGGAATCACGGTAGACCCGGACCGCCACGGTTCCCCCCGGGGGAAATATCAGAATCCTGCGACAAGACTAGGCCACCGCGATGGTGCCTGTTGGCAATTAAATGCGCCGAGTCAGCGATCCGATCCGGGCTATTTCTTAGGCCTATGGTTTGACCATGGATATGGATGTTGAGATGGTCACCATCGACATGGACCAGATGACGGCTCATGCACTGCGGCACCTGCTCCACGGCGCGGGCGAGCACTGGGCCGATGGTGCGGCTCTGAGCCGGCCGACGCATGTTGACGTGGAGCGACTCGGCACTGTTCTGCGAGCTGTGAACAGCGCGCTGGGCGGCAACCTCCCCGCCAGTCGACTCGGCGCCCCCGAGCCGGCAATCCTCACCCCAGGACTTCCCGACCACGAATACAACCTGGCCCGCGCCCTGGCTGATGTGGGGACATGGCTGACGAGTACGGGCCAACGGCATCGAGGGCTGTTCGCCTTCGACGGGGCGGTGGCGCTCTATCGGCAGCTGGCGGCCGACGATCCCGCCGTCTACGACCCTTACCTGGCCGGCGCCCTGACCACCTTGGGCCGTCATATGTTCATGACGGAATTCGTGAATGAGGCGCTGTCCTCCCTCGAGCAGGCATTGGAGATCCACCGCCGCCTGGCCGCGGACAATCCCGCCGTCTACGAGCCCTACCTAGCGCAGTCCCTGTGCAACCTGGGCATCGCGCTCGCGGAGGTACTGCGTCGAGACGAGGCGCTGACTCCGGTCGAGGAGGCGGTGGAGATCTACCGCCGCCTGGCCGCGGACGATCCCGCCGCCCACGAACCCGGACTGGCTCATGCCCTGACCAATCTGTGCGACCGGCTATCAGGGGTCCACCGCGAGCAGGAGGCACTGACCGCCCTCGATGAGGCGGTGACGATCTACCGCCGCCTGGCCACGGACAACCCCGTCTACGAGGGCCACCTGTTCCGCTTCCTCGACAGCCTGAGCAACCGCTTGTCAGGCCTGGGCCGCCACGACGAGGCCCACGCCGCCGGAGAGGAGTCGAAGGCGATCAAAGATCGCCTGGCCGCGAGAAGTTCAGCCCGGGAAACCACCTCGCCTTGACGCCGCCGTTCGGCGGCCGCGCAGGGTCGGCGAGCAACTCCTCGATACGCGTCGGATCGGCGACACCAGGGACAGCATGATCTGTCGGTCCGCATCGGAGCCCAGGGCAAGCTGAACCGCGAAGGTCGGTGTGGTGAGCTCGGCCATCGCGTTGCCCGGCTCCAGCAGCCAGCGCATTCGCGGGAAAGCTTCTTCAGCCACACGCTGCGCAAGCGCTTCACCGCACGCATCAGTGCCACGGCGCTCCCTCCTCCCCCCTGTTGCGCGACTCATCGCCGACCCCGCGTCGCGGCACGATGTCACGCGGATCGAGCTCTGACCCGACTCTCAATGTCCTGACGTCCTCCGGACCCTGCGCCGTCATCAGTCACGAGGATGCTGGCGATCGCGGCGGCGCCGATCCCGAAGACGAAGTGTCCGCTGGCCATGACCCACGGCGTGAAGTCCGCGGCGGCTTGGCGGTCCAGCGTGCGCCAGACGCCGAACTGCATCACCGACCACACCAGCGAGGCGAACAGCAGGCCGGTGGCGATCACCATGGACCGCGAGTTCGGACGGCGTCCGGCCACCACCGCGATCGCGATGCCGAAGACCGCCGCCACCACGACGTGCACCGCGGTGCCGAGCACCGAGGCCAGAAGGCTGAACGTCCCGTCCAACGGCGCCGAGCGCCAGAACGTGTGCGCGATCAGATTCAGCGGCGTCCACCACCCCCGACCGGACAGATGCATCATGAACATCGACCAGGCCGCCATCGGAACACCGCCGACGACGCCGGCCGTCACCCCGGCGCGAATCATCTCGACCGAGGTCCGCTCCCGACGCCGACGCCGCGCCCCACGGTGCCGCGCCGCACGCTCCGCATTCGGCGACAATCCCCTCGCTGAGGACACGTAGCCCCCTCCCCCTGCTGCTACGGCGAGCGCTCATGCGCGCATCAGTGCGAAGCATTCCCGTCCACGGAGAGCGTGTCCAGACTTTCAGCCCCCGTCGAGCATGAACGCTGTGAGTCGGCGAATATAAAGGAGTACAGACCCGTGCGAATCTCAGCCTGCTGCGTCGGGAGCACCGACCGCGATCGGGGTCAGCGCTCCGGCTAGCGCGAACGCGCCCGCGAGCACCAGCCAGCCTCTCGTACCGACGCCGAGGCACAGCCAAGCCAGTAATCCGGGAGCCAGCGCGATCGCCGCGCCGCTGAACGTCGCCGACATGCCCTGGTATTGCCCCTGCGCGTGATCCGGGGCCAGACCGAATGAGAGTTCTGAATACCCTGCCTGCTGCACGATCTCGCCGACGGAGTGAGCGGCCGCGGCGAGGAGCAGGATGGCGATCGCGGTCCAGCCGGGCACGGTTCCGATGACGCCGAACAGCAGCGCGGCCGCCGCAAGGATCCAGCCGGCTCGAACGGAGGCCCGGACGCCTCCCGCGATCGTGTCCACCGCGCGCCCGATGCGCACCTGGAGCGAGGCAACCATCAGAGTATTGACGAACAACAGGACAGCCACGATCCAGCGCGGCGCGTGGCCGACCCGTGCGATCCACAACGGCACCGCGAACAACAGCACCTCGTCGTGGATGGCCAACACCGCCGCGAGACAGGAGAACGCCAGGAAGCGCAGGTCCCGCACCACCGGCCAGGCGGTGCGCCCGGGCGGTGCGGGTATCGACCGCAGCGGCGGGATCCTCAGGCACAGCAACGTGTTCATCAGGAACGTCAGGGAATTGAGAAGCAGGATCGCCGTATACCCGGCCCGCGTGTCGATCGCCAGGCCCGCCGCGCCGATCAGGGCTCCGACCGCCAGCCCGAGGTTCGCGACCGACCGGAGACGAGCCCGGTACAGGTGCGGATCGCGACCGGCCAACCGGGCGATCAACGCCCCGCGCGCAGCCCGCGTGCCCGACGCCGCGAGGTTGTCGACCACCGCCACCGCGCAGAACAGCCAGAACGAGCGCAGTCCCGCGTACGCCGCCATCGTCGCCGCCGACACCAGGCCGAGCCCCAGGTACACCTCGCGCGGACCGTTGCGGTCGGCCCAGCGGCCGACCGGGACTCCCGCCGCCAAACCCACCAGCCCGGCGGCCGTCAGCCCGAGCCCGACGCGAGCGGCGGAAAACCCCGCCGAGCCGGTGAAGTAGACGGCCATCACGGCCAGGTACATGCCGTTCCCAACGGCGTTCGCCAAGGTCGCCGCAGCCAGCGCACGGCGACCGCGGGCCAGACGGTCCGCCCCGATCAGGGTGCTGACGCCCTCGGCGGTGGCCGACTCCGTCGCCATTGTCCTCACTGTACCGATAGGCGAGGGTTCCGCGCGGCCCGTCCGATCGATTGACATATCAGGGTTCTGAATTACTCTCTGCGGCGAGTACGCGGTGCACCCGCCGCGTACGCACCACGGAGGGACGAAGCATCATGGACCTGACACCCCGACCGCGCGTCCTGACCACCGAATCCGGCGCCCCGGTGGCAGACAACCAGCACAGCGCCTCGGCCGGCCCGGCCGGCCCGCTGCTGATCCAGGACCAGCAGCTGCTGGAAAAGCTCGCGCGGTTCAACCGCGAGCGGATCCCGGAGCGGGTCGTGCACGCGCGCGGCGCCGGCGCGTACGGGTACTTCGAAGTCACCGCCGACGTCACCGGACACACCCGCGCGGCCTTCCTGTCCGAGCCCGGAAAGCGCACCGAGGTCGTGGCCCGGTTCTCGGCGGTCACCAGCAGCCTGGGCAGCGCCGACGCGACCCGCGACATCCGTGGCGTCGCGGCCCGGTTCTACACCGAGGAGGGCAACTACGACATGGTCGGCAACAACACGCCGATCTTCTTCATCCGCGACCCGATGAAGTTCCCCGACCTCATCCACTCCCAGAAGCGCGACCCGTACACCGGCACCGTCGAGCCGGAGAACGTCTTCGACTTCCTGGCTCACACCCCCGAGGCCACCCACCAGGTCACCTGGCTCTACGGCGACCGCGGCATCCCGGCCGACTACCGGCACATGGACATCTACAGCTCCCACGCGTTCCAGTGGGAGAACGCCGAAGGCGTGCGGTCCTGGGTGAAGTACCACTTCAAGTCCGATCAGGGCATTGCGAACCTGCACAGCGAGCAGGCCCGCCGGGTCGCCGGGGAGCAGCCCGACTCCCACCAGCAGGATCTGCTCAAGGCGATCGAGGCCGGGGACTTCCCGTCGTGGACGCTGTACGTGCAGGTGATGCCCGAGTCGGACGCCGACGGCTACCGGTTCAACCCCTTCGACCTGACGAAGGTGTGGCCGCACGCGGACTACCCGCTGATCGAGGTCGGCCGCATGGTGCTGGACCGCAACCCGGAGGACGTGTTCACCGAGATCGAGCAGGTGGCGTGCAACCCGGCGAACTTCGTGCCCGGCATCGGCCCCTCCCCCGACAAGATGCTCCAGGGCCGGCTGTTCGCCTACGCCGACGCGCACCGGTACCGGCTCGGCGTGAACAACATGCAGCTGGGCGTCAACCGCCCGCGCGGTACCACAGCGGACAACTACGGCCGCGACGGCTTCATGCGCGCCGACACACCGGGTCCCCACCGAGGCCGCGCCCGGGACCGGAACTACGAGCCGAACAGCTTCGGCGGCCCGGTCCAGACCGACCGTCCGCTGGTCGGCGGCGGCGAGGTCGCGGGCCGGGTCGGCAGCCACGCGACGCCGTCCCACCGCGAGGACGACGACTACCGGCAGGCCGGGGACTTGTACCGGCTGATGAGCCAGGACGAGCGGGCCCGGCTCGCCACCAACCTCGCCGCCCCGCTGGCCGCGATCGACCGAACCGACATCGTCGAACGCTTCATCGCCCACCTGCGCGCCGCCGACGAAGAGTACGGCGAGCGCGTGGAACAGGCGGTGGCGGCGACTCGGGGATAGGAACCCCTCGCCGACTCTCGCTCATCATGTGGGCTCGCGGCTGAGGCTGCGTAGCCTGCCTGCTGCCCTGTTGTCGGATACGGACCGCGCCGTTCGTGGCTTAGCTGAGAGGCCGTCCACGAGGGCGCGGTCACGACTGCAGGAGATGACGGAAGATGCCGCAGGCGCAGGTCAAGGTTCACCGGACGTCCGAGCTGATCGAGCCCATCGGGGCGGTCTCCTTCTCCGAGGTGCCGAATGAGGCGTTCCTGGCGGTGGGCATGCGTAACTATTGGGACGGCTACTTCGCGGGACGGGCTGCGCCGTTGGGCTTGGCGCCGGCTGAGGTGGTGCACGCGGTTTTCTACAGCTTCGCTGAGGGCGAGGTGGCGCGTCATATTCCGTGGGTTTGGGGGAAGATCAGCCCGCTGGAGGCGCTTGCTGTTCGTGAGCGCGGTAGTGCCGCCGCGCTGCGACAGCGGATCGGGCAGCTGGCTGACTCCCCCGGGCTGGAGCGGGTGCTCGACCTCGCTGTCCGAGCGGCGGTCAGTGCGCCGGTCGAGGGGCGGGCGCTGTATGCCGGGCTCCGGGCGCTCGCCGTGCCCGAGGAGCCGGTGGCCAGGCTCTGGCACGCCGCGACGCTGCTGCGCGAGCATCGCGGGGACGGCCACAACGCCGCGCTGCTCGCCCACCGCATCGGCGGCACCGAGGCGCATGTCCTGATGGCGCTCGCCTTGGGCATGAAGGCGCACGAGTTCGGCCGGCTGCACCACCTGCCCAAGGCGCGGCTGGCCGCGGTCCTCGACGGGTTGCGCGAGCGCGGGCTGGTGGACGACGCCGGCGAGTTCACCGACGCCGGCCGGGCGACCAGGGAGCGGATCGAGGATCTCACCGATGAGCTGGCGGCGCCCGCGTACGACGTCCTCAGCGCGGACGAGCTCGATGAGCTGATCGCAGGGCTCGAACCGATCGCCGCCGCGGTGGAGGCCGCCGAAGGCTGAGCGCGCCAGCCGCAGGTAGGCCGAACGGGTGGGCGTTCGCCCGATCGTGGTGTCGCGGACGTCCGCACGCGCGAGCAAGAGCGCCCGGTCGGGCCGGTGGTTGGGAACCGACACCGAATAGTGGGACGGAGTTCCGTTTCATGAGAGGCGGGAGTTCGCGGTCTGCTACCGTCGGGGCCATGTCCACGGTCGTTCGCAGTTATCCGCGCTTTACGCCGGCTTCGGGTGAAGCCGTCGGTCGCGTGCGCTGACCTGCCGAACACCCGGAGCCAGCAAGGCAGAGACGCTCGATGTCTCTGCCTTTCGTCATCTCGACGGCGGGTTGGCCCGGGCTGAGCACGGACCGGGTTCCTGCCGTCCCTCACAGACAGGAAGCCTCCGATGCCCTCGCCCGTTCCCTCCTCGCCCGCAGAGCCCGCCGAGACCACCGAAACCACCAGTGACCTGCGTGTGACCAGCTTCCAGCCCCTCATCCCACCGGCCGACCTGCGGGCCGAGTTGCCGCTGGGCGAGAAACGCGCCGCGTTGGTGCGTGAGAGCCGGCGTACCGTGCGCGACATCCTCGCCGGCGCCGACGACCGGCTGCTGGTCGTCGTCGGGCCGTGCTCGGTCCATGACCCCGCCGCCGCCCTGGAATACGCGCACCGGCTCGCCGCGGCCGCCGCCGAGCACCGCGACGACGTGTTCGTGGTCATGCGCGTCTACTTCGAGAAGCCGCGCACCACGGTGGGCTGGAAGGGCCTGATCAACGACCCGGGCATGGACGGGACCCACGACGTCCCCCGAGGACTGCGCCTGGCGCGTCAGGTCCTGCTCGACGTACTGGACGCCGGCCTGCCGACCGGCTGCGAATTCCTGGAGCCCACCAGCCCTCAGTACATCGCCGACACCGTGTCCTGGGGCGCGATCGGCGCGCGAACGCCCGAAAGCCAAGTCCACAGGCAGCTCGCCTCCGGCATGTCGATGCCGGTCGGCTTCAAGAACGCCACCGACGGCGCCATCCAGCCCGCCATCGACGGCTGCCGAGCCGCCGCCAGCGCGCAGTCCTTCTTCGGCATGGACGAGCAAGGCCGCGGCGCGGTCGTCTCCACCACCGGCAACCCCGACTGCCACATCATCCTGCGCGGCGGACGCACCGGACCCAACTACAGCACCGAAGACGTGCGAGCCGCCCTGGACCTCGTCCGCGAGGCAGGCAAGCCGGAGCACCTGATCATCGACGCCAGCCACGGCAACAGCGGCAAGGACCACACCCGCCAGAGCCTCGCCGTCCGCGAGATCGCGAACCGCCTCGCGGCCGGAGACACCGGCGTCGCGGGCATGATGCTCGAGAGCTTCCTGGTCCCGGGACGCCAGGAGCCGGGCCCGCTCGAGGGACTGCGCTACGGGCAGAGCGTGACGGACGCGTGTATCGGCTGGGAGGAGACCGAGGAACTGCTCCAGGTCATGGCCACGGCGGTCCGCGACCGGCGCACGGCGCGGAGCTGAACCCGGTACCGCTGGGAGCCGGCGGGGCGGTGGGCGCATTCAGAGTGCCGAGGCGCCTCGCCGGCTATAGCGTGATGCGTGTGACGCTGGGTGCACAGGGTGCACGAACTTCCCGAGTCCGGCTGGCTGAGCTGCTGGGAATGCTGTCGTTGGCGACAGATCTCGGTCTCGGCCAGTCGATGGAGCATGTCCTGCGCCAGTGTCTGATCGCGCTGCGCCTCGCCGGCCGGATGGGCATGGATGCCGCGGGGCGCGAGGTCGTCTACTACACCTCGCTGCTCGCCTGGGTCGGTTGCCATGTCGATGCCTATGAGCAGGCGAAATGGTTCGGCGACGACACAGCGCTGAAGGAGGACTTCCGGCAGACCGATTTCGCGACCGCGGTCTCCGGGCCGTTGTTCATGCTGCGGCACGTCGGTGCGGGACGCGGGCTGCCCGAGCGGGTGCGGATCGGCGCCGCGTTCATGACCGACGGGCGGCGGGCGGGTGAGGCGATGCTGCGGAACCACTGGCTCGCCGCCGACCACCTCGCGGAGCAGCTCGGGCTGGGTCAGCCGGTTCGTGACGGCATCGAGCAGACCTTCGAGCGCTGGGATGGCAACGGCGTTCCCAAGGGTGCGAGCCGGCAGGAGATCCTGCTGGCCTCGCGGCTGGTGAACCTCGCCGACGTCGTCGAGTTCTTCCACCGCACTGGAGGGACCCAGGCGGCAGTCGCGGTCGCGCGGGAGCGGCGCGGGACGCAGTTCGACCCCGCTGTCGTCGACGCTTTCGTCGAAGACGCTGCCGCGCTGTTCGCCGACCTCGACTGCGTGGACTGCTGGGAGGCGGTGGTCGCCGCCGAGCCCGCGCTGTCTGTGCAGTTGACCGACGCGCAGTTCGAGGCGGCGCTGGAGGCGATCGCGGACTTCACCGACGTCAAATCGCCCTTTACGCTCGGCCATTCGCGGGCGGTCGCGGACCTGGCCGGACAGGCGGCTCGGGTGTACGGGCTCGACGATGCGGAGTCGACAGCGGTACGCCGCGCTGGTCTGGTGCACGACATCGGACGGCTCGGCGTGCCGAACACGATCTGGGACAAGGCCGGTCCGCTCACCCGGGCCGAGGTCGAGCGGATACGGCTGCATCCGTATTGGACCGATCGGGCGCTGGCCTGCTCGCCGGCGCTGGCATCGCTGGCTGCGATCGCCGTTCAGCATCACGAGCGGCTGGACGGATCCGGGTATCCGCGCGGGCTGTCAGGGGGCGTACTCACTCCGCAGGGGCGGATCCTGGCCGCGGCGGATTTCTATCGCGCACGCACCGAACCGCGTCCCCACCGGCCTGCCTGCACCGCGGCCGAGGCGGCGGCGCAGCTGACGGCGGAGGCGAAAGCGGGGCGGATGGACGGCGACGCGGTGGCCGCCGTGCTCGGCGCCGCCGGTCACCGCGCGACCCGGCGCCCGGCGTGGCCCGGCGGGCTGACCAGGCGCGAGGTCCAGGTGCTGCGGCTGCTGGCACGCGGGCTGTCGAACGGCGAGATCGCCGAACAACTGGTCATCTCCCGCAAGACCGTCAGCCATCACGTCGAGCACATCTACGCCAAGACCGGCACCGCCAATCGCGCGATGGCAGGTCTTTACGCCGTGCGGCACGGGCTGATGGACGACGCTTAGGCGCGGGCGTCGCCGAGTGCCTGGTAGCCCGAGCACAACACCCGCATCCACGAGATGCGGTCGCCTTGCACGTGGTCTCCTTGCACGTCGTAATACGCCTGTTGCTCGACGAGGTAGTCACCGTCGGCGCGGTTAACCAGCACCAGGTACGCGACGTGACCGCGGCCCACCACGCTCCCGTCGACGACCGATCGCAGCTCCCTGATGTCGTCGCCCGGACCGAACCACCGCCCCAGAATGATCTGCTCGATCAGTTCCTCCGGCGTACCGGCCCGCCAGGAACGTCCCGGCGTCAACGCCTGGAAGTCGAGGCTGTCGGCCAGGCACGCACGCAGCGCCGTCCGGTCCTTCGCGGCGAGCGCCCGAGCGAACCGCACACCCGCACTCGCTCCTCCCGCGTCGTCGGCGGAAGGGATGTCAGTAGCTGAAAGTTGTCGCAGGCTCATCGCCGATCCACTCCCACATAGGTATCGTGCCGCCGAGCGCGGCGTTCGCCACCAGGCTCCCCTCGTCCAGATGCCTGGTGGTGAAGCAGATCGGGCAGACCAGGAACGATCCGCCCGCGCTCTCATAGCGCTTGACCAGCTCGTCCAGCGCCGGGCACCCCTCACACGCGACAGCGCGCGCCACACCGTCCGTGGCCAGCCGCACCGCCTCCTTGGTGAGGAACATCAGCGTCTCCCGGCCCTGCTCAGCCGCGCCGACGGCGACCAGGAACGCCACCGTCACCCGCTCGGCGTCCTCCAGTCCCGTGGTCAAACTGACCACCGCCTTGCCAGCCATGGCCTTCTCCCTTCCATCCGTCCCACTTGCCAGCATCACCCGCGGCGGAGGACGCGCGCATGGGGCAGACGCCCCATCTTTAGGGCGCCCTCGGATGAGGAGTTCGTGGCTGTGGAGCACGCCGGCAGCGCACCATCGGCTCCAGCAGGTCGGGGTATTAGTTCGCAGTAGCCTGATTCATATCTGATTCGTACCTGATTCGCCGCTGATTTGCCCCTGATTCAACCCAGAGTCCTGCGAATCACACCATTGACCCTCCGAGTCTGCGCTGCTACGTTCCGTGTGAATACGAACCCTGAAACGCTTCAGGACCGGGCGACTCCTCCGGTGACGACCGGACGGGCCCGGCCCTTGCCCGTCAGGGTGGCGTGTCCCCACATCGCCGTCGATCTGTTGGCGGTTTCCCTCCGGGTCGCCCGGAAAGCATCGTGAGTCCGCTGGCGTGCCGGCGTGCCTTCAAGCGGGGTGCGATGCCCAGGGTGCGGCCCCCGACCTCGCCGCCGGATGGCTGACACCGGTGTCGGATTCCCTATGGAGCACACCCACGCTCCGCTGGTCCGTCCGCGGCTGTTTCGAACTCGTCACATCGCATCGCGGCCAGGCCACCAGCCCGGCCGTCCCCACAGGTCCGCCTCTCGGAGGATTTCAGTGACAGCTCGTATCAGGCTTCTGTTCTCCATGCTCGTCGCGCTTCTGCTGGCCATGGCTGTGCCGGCGTTCGCCGATGCCAGTTCCTCGGTCGCGGCGACCACGTACGCGCATCCGATGTTCGTTCCCGGGCACGCCGCGCCCGGGCTGCACCCCGACCTCGTGCCGTCCGGTTACGGGCCGGCTGATCTGCAGTCCGCCTACAAGCTGCCTTCGGGCACCAACGGCGCCGGCCAGACGGTGGCGATCGTCGACGCCAACAACGACCCGACCGCCGAGGCCGACCTCGGCGTGTACCGGGCGCAGTACGGCTTGCCGGCGTGCACGACGGCGAACGGCTGCTTCAGGAAGGTGAACCAGACCGGCGGCACGAGCTATCCGCCGACCGACGCCGGGTGGGCGACCGAGATATCCCTGGACCTGGACATGGTCTCGGCGGTCTGCCCCAAGTGCCACATCCTGCTGGTCGAGGCCACGTCGGCCTCGTACGCCAACCTGGGCCAGGCGGTCAACGAGGCGGCGGCGCTGCACGCCACCACGATCTCCAACAGCTACGGCGGCGGCGACCTGTCCGACAGCTCGGCTCCGTACTACAACCACCCCGGCATCATGATCACGGCCAGCTCCGGTGACGCCGGCTACGGCGTGGAGTTCCCGGCGTCCTCGCGCTACGTCACCGCGGTCGGCGGCACCTCGCTGACCCGGGCCTCCAACGCGCGCGGCTGGAACGAGACCGCCTGGAGCGGCGCCGGCTCCGGCTGCTCGGCCTACAACCCGGCACTGAGCGGCCAGGCCAGCTACGGCACCGGCTGCGCCCGCCGCGCCGTGGCCGACGTGTCCGCCGTGGCCGACCCGGCGACCGGCGTCGCGGTCTACGACTCGACCCCCTACGGCGGCCGCAGCGGCTGGCAGGTCTACGGCGGCACCTCGGTGGCCTCCCCGATCATCGCCTCCGTGTACGCCCTGGCCGGCAACGCCGCCAGCATCAACAACAACTACCCCTACACCCACTACTCCGCGAGCACCTTCTTCGACATCACGTCCGGCTCCAACGGCTCGTGCTCCCCGACCCAGCTGTGCCACGCCCGCGTGGGCTGGGACGGCCCGACCGGCCTGGGCACCCCCAACGGCGTCGGCGGGTTCTGATCCGATCAACGGTCGTCGCTGACGAACAGTGAACGGCGTGGTGGTGGCATCCGTGCCACCACCACGCCGCTTCTATCTCAGAGCCCTGGCCAGCTCGGGAAGCTGCTGCAGCTGGGGACGCTTCCTGTACCGGTGACGTTCGTGACGGTCACGTCGGTGCCGGAGGGGGTGATGTTCGTGTTGAACATCTTGATGTTCGCGTACTGGGCTACGACCTTGGTGGCGTCGAGTTGGACGTTTTCCAGGGTCAGGCCGAGGGGGTGGGTGGCGTCGTAGCCTTCGAGGGTTGAGCTGCCGTGGGTGGAGTTGACCGCGCGGAGGCCGTTGATGGTGACGGCGGCGAAGTCGGGGACTGATGAGCCGTTGCCGGTCAGGTACTGGGGGTCGAGGAGGATCAGGTGCTCGACGCCGGTTTCGCAGGTGTTGAGGAAGCTGACGCCGGAGACTGTGCCGCCGAAGCTGGAGTCGCTCTTGACGCGGACTCCGTTGTTGCTGGAGGCCTTGTCGCCGTGGATGTCGGTGCCGCCGTGGATGTAGCTGCCGGTGAAGGTGACGTTCTGGATGCCGCCTTCGGTCTGGCTGCCGACGGACAGGCCGTGGATGCCCCAGAAGCTGGTGTTGCTGACGGTGACGTTGGCGGCCGGGCCGCCGGCGTCGGCCTTGACGGCGATGCCGTCGTCGCCGGTGTTGATGTAGCTGTCGGTGATGAGGACGTTCGTCGCGCTGTCGGGGTCGAAGCCGTCGGTGTTGCGGGCGGTGTCGGGGTTGTCGATGCGGACGCCCCAGGCGGTGAAGCCGTCGCCGCGGTCCAGCAGCACGTTGAACATCGGCGAGTTGGTGAGGCTGATGTGGTACATCGTCACGTTCGACGCCCCGAAGACCGTGACCAGCTTGGGATTCTCCTGCTGCTTGGTGGTCTTGTCGTGCGCTGATTCGGCCAGAGCCCACCAGGTCTTGGTGGTCCCCAGCATGTCCTGGTCGCCCCGGCCGTCGATCAGGCCCTGAGCGCCGGTGCTGCACTGCGTGCCCATGATCCCCGCGTTGTCCCCACGGACGGCGAGGAACGGCGTGCAGCCGGTCGCGGTGCCCAGCGTGGAGCCGTCCGAGGCGCCGATCGTGCCGCACTTCGGCTGGCCGGCGACCTGGTAGTCAGCCGGATTGCGCGAGGCGTACAGGGTCACACCGGCGTCCACGAGGAGCACCTCGCCCTTGTTCACGGTCAGCGGCGCCGACAAGAACGCGGCGTTGCCTCCTGAGGCGGTCAGCTCCACCGCCTTGCCGGTGCCCGCGCAGCTGTTCAGCGCGGCTTGGATCCGCGCTGTGTCAGGGGGCGATGATTCCTGGGTGCTGCTGAACAGTTCGTTGCCCGGCTTCGCCAGCTGTGCCGACACCGGCTGGCACGTACCCGGCACGCTCGGCTCGGAGACGCTGCGCGCGACGCCGGGAACGGCGACACCGGCGGCGGGAGCAACGGGAGCAGCCGAAGCGGCGGTCGATGTGACGCCGAGCGTGAGCGTGAACGCGGTTCCCACGGCGGCGAGCGTCGACAGCGACGCTCTGCGCCAAGCACGCACGCGAACGCGCACCCGCACGCGGTGGTGAGTCGTTCGGGAGGTCATGCGATCGTCCTTCCTTGCTCGGGTATCTCATATACGAGCTGGAGGCCCATGTGGGCAGCCATCCCTGAATGAGGGTGGAGGATGGCCATCCACATGGGAGTTCAATCGCCATGCATTGACACAGTGCCGTATGTCTAACGACGCGTCATATATGGCATGTGATGGAAAGTACCCGGGGCGTCGCACACCGTCAACGCCTTCGCCACTTCCAGACCTCCCACCGCCCGCAGCCGTGAAAGTTACATCAGGGCTTTGCAACACTTCGGGCGGGCATGTACTCTCCCGTCCCGACGGCGTGTACCTCCGCCGTCACGCGGTTGGCATGAGGGTGACGGCCGCGCACCTGAGAGTCCGCCTACCTCAAGGACAGGGTTCATGCGAAGAATCACCCTCCCCCCGATCCGCCGCTCGGCTCCCCGCATCAGCGTCCTCGCCGCCGCCGCACTGGCGATCAGTGGCCTGATGACGGGCGGTGCGCACGCGGCCAGCGTGGCCACCGGCGACAGCCGCTCCGTTCACGAGCCGTCACTTCCCTCCGTCTGCCAACAGCTGAGCGCGAACCTGGCGACCAGCAACGAGCAGTTCTCCAGCAGCGCCGAAGCCAGCCCGCCGGACACCTCCCGGATCCAGAGCGCGCTCAACGCTTGCAAGAGCAGCGGAAAGTCGGTCGAGCTGAAAAGCAGCGGCGGGAACACCGCGTTCCTGTCCGCCCCGCTGACCGTGCCCACCGGCGTGTACCTGGTGATCGACTCCGGCACGACGCTGTACGCGAGCCGCGTCGCATCGCAGTACCAGTCCAGTTCCTCGGACAAGTGCGGCACGATCTCCAGCAGCGACAACGGCTGCAACCCGTTCATCAAGGTCTCCGGCGCCAATGCGGGCATCGAGGGCGTCCGCAGCAGCTCCGGCTCCCAAGGCACGATTGACGGACGCGGCGGCCAGACCGTCTACGGCACCAGCACGACGTGGTGGCAGCTGGGCACCACCGCCGGCAACGAGGGCAAGAAGCAGAACGACCCGCGGCTGATCATCTTCCAGGGCGCCGACAACGCGACCCTGTACAACATCAACCTGGTCAACTCAGCGTTCTTCCACGTGACCTACAAGTCCGGCAACGGCTTCACCGCCTGGGGCGTCCGCATCAAGACCCCGGCCACCGCCCGCAACACCGACGGCATCGACCCCGACGCCGCCACCAACATCACCGTCGCCAACTCCTATATCCAGGACGGCGACGACGGCATCGCCATCAAGGGCGGCAGCGGCGCCGCGTCGAACATCACCATCGAGAACAACCACTTCTACGGCACGCACGGCATCTCCATCGGCAGCGAGACCAACGACGGCGTGACCAACGTGCTGGTCCAGAACAACACCGTGCAGGGCTCCGACAGCTCGGGCAATGTCAGCACCCTGAACAGCGGCCTGCGGATCAAGAGCTACCCGGGCAAGGGCGGGACCGTCTCGACGGTCACCTACACCAACACCTGCGAGACCGGCGTGTCCCACCTGATCGAACTGAACCCCCGCTACTCCTCATCGAGCGGTTCGGGCACGCCGGAGTTCACCAACATCCTGGTGAACGGACTCAAGTCGGTCAGCTCGGTGTCCGGCGCGCAGTCGATCATCGAGGGCTACGACTCCTCGCACATCACCGGCCTGACCCTGCAGTACGTGAGCCTGGACAAGACCGCCTACACCGCCGCGTACGCGAATGTCGGCGTCTACAACTCCAACCTGAACCCGTCTTCGGGTTCCGGCGTCCACCTCACGCAGCTGTCCTCGCCCGTGACGAGCGGCAGCGTCCCCTCCTGCTCCTTCCCCGGCTACCCGAGCCTGTAGCCGAGGCAGGCATACGGACCGCCCGGGTCGCGCGCCTGCGAATAGGCGTCCGGCCCGGGCGACGGCGGCAGCGAACAGTTCGAGGTTCCCGATCTCGGCGGGCTCGACGCGTGGCCGCGCCTGCCCACGCCGGACGGTCACACCCACCGCGCGTTCACAGTCGGTGCCGCAGTCGGTGCCGGATGGCAGACTGGCAGCATGATCAGCATGATCGGCCAGTCCACCGCCGCCGAAAACCTCGCGCGCCTGCGCTTGCTGCGGCGTGCGAAGGACCTCATGGACCGGGACTGGTCCGAGCCGATCGATCTCGACGACGTCGCCGCCTCCGCCGGCTACTCGCGCTACCACTTCATCCGGCTGTTCAAGCAGGTCTACGGCGAGACGCCGGGGCAGTACCTGTCCCGGCGCCGGGTCGAGCGTTCGCAGGACCTGCTGCGCAGCGCCAACCTGACGGTCACGGAGATCTGTGTGGCGGTCGGCTTCGAGAGCCTGGGCAGCTTCTGCACCCGGTTCAAGCAGCTCACCGGGCAGACGCCGACCGAGTTCCGGCAGGCGGCGCTGCGGGACGGCTCCGCGCCGGTCCCCGGCTGCTTCGTCCTGCTGTGGGCCGGCGGCTTCCGGGCTCCCGACGCAACTTTCGAGAAGGCGGAGCACGGCACGGCGTCCTAGGTTGGCCGCACGGACGCGACGCGGCGTCCCCCACGAAGGGAGCGGAAATGATCACCGGACTGAAGATCAACACCATCTGGGTCCTCGACCAGGACTCAGCACTGGAGTTCTACACCAAGAAGCTGGGCTTCGAGGTCCGCAGCGACACCCAGATGGGCCCGGACTCCCGCTGGGTGACCGTCGGCGCCGCGGACCAGCCCGACCTCGAACTCGCCCTGATGCTCCCCGGCCCGCCGGCCGTCGACCCCGAGTCCGCCGAACAGCTCAAAGTCCTGGTCGCCAAGGGCATCCTCGGCGCCGGCGTCATGGCCACCGACGACTGCCAGGCCACCTACGAGGAACTGAGCGCCCGCGGCGTGGAGTTCGTCCAACCCCCCAAGAAGCGCCCCTACGGCGTCGAGGCCCTCTTCCGCGACGACTCCGGCAACTGGTTCAGCCTGACGGAGCGCAGCGAGACGCTCGACGAGAGCATCGGCTGGGACTGAGCCACCGGGGACCGAGCCACCGTCCTCGCGCCTCACTCCTTCCCGATCAAATCCACGGCCGCACCGGCCGCGCGATGCCCGTGGCCCGGTCCTCGGCCCGCCGCCGCAGCCGTTCGACGATGATCAGCACAGCACCAGCCCAAGGAGCGAGCAGCGCGCCGATCAAAGACGCCACCCCCACCCACTCCGGACCCCCGGTCAGCACGATCGGGGACACCAAGAAGAACAGCGCCGGCCCGCCGACAGCGCACAGCTTCGGCAAGCGCATCCGCCACGGCGAGGCCCACGGCACCGCCGTCCTGGCATCGACGTGCCAGAGCACCACGGCCAGTGTCCCCGCGGTGACCACGAAGTACACGACCGCGTCGAACATGAACCCGATGCCATCCACAGGCCTACGATGCACCGGCCGCCCCTGACGCCGAATGCCAGACCCTTGAAGAACACCAGCTCTTCACGCGTGGGGCGTCGGGCGACAGCGGGTTGCCCCGATCAGCTGCCCAGGAAGTCCAGCAGCGCGGCGTTGAACTCGGCGGTGTGGGTCCCCAGTCGGCTCGAATCCTGGAAAGCCCCCAGTCCCCAGTCCGCGGCACTCAGGCGCCGGTCAGGCTGCTTGCGCGGCGTCGCCGAAGATGTCGGCCAGCTGGCGGCGAGAGGTGATGTCGAGCTTTCGGAACACCTTGTTCAGGTGGTACTCGACGGTCGATGTGGTGATGAACAGGCGGGTGGCGATCTCGGTGTTGGTGGAGCCGGTGGCGGCCAGGCTCGCGACCTGCTTCTCCTGGGGCGTCAGAGGGTGGGCGGCCGGGGCGGTGTGCTTGCGGGTGTGTTCTCCGGCGGACTGGAGTTCGGTGCGGGCGCGTTCGGCGAAACCGACCGCTCCCATGTCGGTGAACATGTCGTGCGCCTTGCGCAACTGAGTCCGCGCGTCGGCGAGACGGTCGCGACGCCGGAGCCACTCGCCGTAGAGCAGGTACGTGCGGGCGAGGTCGGTGGCCACGGTGGTGCTGCTCAGATGCCGCAGTGCGGCCTCGTAGAGGCTCTCCGCCTTGTCGTCTGCGGACATCAGGGCCCTGCAACGCGCCAGCACGCCGAGCGCCCACGCCGTCCCGCTGAGCGACGCACGCTCCGCCAGCCGCGACAGTGCCGCCGAAGCCAGCTCCCGGTCGCCGACTCGGGACGCAGCCTCGATCACCTCCGGGAGCAGCCGATTGCCCTGCCCGGGCACGTCGTTGTCATATTCGAGGCGGGCCCAGGCCAGCGCCTCCCGAAACCGCCCGGCGCTCAGTTCGAAGACGGCCAGCGAGTAGTGCGCGTGGCAGGTCAGCACTGCGTAGCCCAGCTGCTCGCCCCACACCTGGATCGCGCTGTCCGCGCCGACCCGCAGCTGCGTCTCAGCACCCTGCCACGCCCGCAGCTCCACGCGGTGTGACGCGCCGATCGGCATGTTGACGATCGAGGCGTAGATGTCGTCCGATTCGTCGTAGCAGGACTCTGCCTTGCCGAACCGCCCCGACCACAGCTCGGCGACGGCGAGGCTGTTCAACGCCACGGCGAGGGAGTGGACGGCGCCGCGCTCGCGGCTGACCTCGATGAAGCGTCCGAGCACCGCTCGATAGCCCTCCTCGTCCCAGAGGTCTTCGGCGCCGACGAAGCCGAGCAGCGCGATCGGCATGCCGATGTCCCCCAGATCGCCGGTGCACAACGCCTCAACCGCGGCCCGCAGCTTCGGCACCGCCGCCGCGTAGCCGTCGGCGATGCGCGTGCAGTAGGCGTCGATCACCACATCGGACACGGTCTGCGGCCGCGACGGGTCCCACGGCATGGCGAGCGCCTGGCGAGCCAGCTCGTCCAGCGTCATGCCGACGGTGTGCTCCCGCGTCATCATCGCGGCGGAGAGCGCCTCGAAAACCATGTCGCGCGCCAGCGGCTCGTCGTGCGCGATCACGTCCTGCGCGGCAGCCATCAGGATCGCCGGCGCCATGGCGATCCGTCCCTCAAGCCATTCGACCATCGCGCGCAGTCGTCGAATCGTCGCGCGTGACGTCGATGTGCCCGGATAGGACTCGGCGTGATCCAGCATCGGCTGAGCCGCAGCCGATTCGCCGATGTACAGATGCGCCTGAGCCGCAGCGGAGTACCGCTCGGCACGAGCCTGCGGATCGGGGCTCAACTCGGCTGCCGCCAACAGGAACGCCGCCTGCGCGGCGTAGCCGCCACGTCCCTGCGCGCGCTCGGCGACCCGTTCCAACTCCGCGGCGACCTCTTCATCGAGCCCGACCACCGCCGCAGCCAGATGCCAAGCCCGCCGCTCAGGTCCCGTCAGGGGGTCGATCGCCTCGGCGAGCACCTGATGGACGCGCCGCAGTTCCGCCGGTGCGGCTGCAGAGTGCACCGCCGAGCGGATCAGCGGATGACGGAAGACCGGATGCGGGTCCACGGTGAGGATCCCGCCGGCGACCGCCGCGTCCAGCGCCTGCGCCGACAACCCGAGCTCTCCCGCCGCACGCCACACGACGACCGGGTCGTCGGCAGGCGCGACAGACAGCAGCAACAGCAACGACTTCGTCTCCTCCGGCAGGGAATCCACCTGCCGCTGGAAGTGCGCTTCGAGCCGCGGACCGAGCGACCGCGGAGCCGACAGCAAAGGCACAGGCGCAGCCGCCGGCACAGTCCCGCCAGCCAGGTCTGCGGTGAACTCGCTCAGCGCGAGCGGGTTCCCTCCAGCCTCGGCGACGATCCGGGAGAGCGTCGGCGAAGCGGGCCCGAGCGACGCGACAGGCAGCGCGGCAAGCAGTCGACCGGCGTCGGCGTCGGACAAACCGGTGAGCCGGATCGCGGGCAATCCGTCGATCGGCAAGGCGCCGGGCTCTCCGTCACGCACGCACATCACCAGCCCGATGCCATCAGCATGCAAGCGACGACCGACGAAAGCCAATGCCTCCAACGATTCCCGGTCCAGCCACTGCGCGTCGTCGACGAGGCACATCAGCGGCCCGTCCCCGACGACGTCGGCCAGCAGCGTGAGCGTCGCCAGACCCGTCCGGAAACGATCGGCCGGCGGCGCCGCGACCATCCCGAACGCCGCGCCGAGTGCCTCACGCTGCGGATCGGGGAGCCGATCGAGCCGGTCCAGGAAGGGAAGCAGCAGCCGGTGCAGCGCGGCGTATCCGAGTTGGGACTCGGTCTTGACCCCGGTGACGCGCGCCGTCTGAAGATCGCCGGCAGCCTCGGCGGCGTAGGTCAGCAGCCGGGTCTTGCCGATGCCGGCCTCGCCGGAGATCACCAGCGCCCCGCTCAGTCCTTCGCGGACGCGCGCGACGAGATCATCAATGGCCTGACACTCCTCGTCCCGGCCCAGGAGCGCCGACGGTTCAGGCACCGGGTGTCGCTGGACGGCGCGTCGTCGGGAAGGAGGATCCGGGGCACTCACATGCCGACGGTAGAAGCTCGAAGGCAGCCGTCGCGAGCGTCATGTGACGGTGCTTCCGCTCTCGCCCGCACCGCTTTCGCCCAGGTCAGGGACCAGGTGGAGCATCGAGGCGAGTTCGGAGCGCGACGCGACGCCCAGTTTGGGGAAGATCCGGTGCAGGTGCGAGCTGACCGTCCGGTGGGAGAGGTAGAGCTTCTGGCCGATCTCGCGGTTCGTCAGACCGCCGGCGGCCATCTGCGCGATCTGGAGCTCTTGCGGCGTGAGCTGATCGCGGGCGTCGAGACTGCGGCTGCGGCTCGTCTCGCCGGAGGCTCTGAGCTCCCGACGCGCGCGATCGCTCCATGGGATGACGCCCAGCGCGTCGAACGTCTCCCGGGCGGCGCGCAAATGAGGGCGGGAATCAGCAGCCCTTCGCTGGCGGCGCAGCCACGCGCCGTACGCCAACTGCGTGCGCGCCCGGATGAACGGCCAGCCCGCCAGATCGGCGCTCAACGCGGCCGTATACAGCTGTTCGGCCTCGGAATCATCGGCCAGGAGCGCTCGGGCGAAGCGAAGACCGGCGTGCAGAACCGGAGAGGGGGTCTTCAGCGCGGCGGCCTCCATCTCCCGCATGATCTGCGCGACAGCCGCGCCCTGACCGCAGTGCGCAGCCGCGTCGACCAGATCCGCGATAGCGAAGCAGCGCAGCGCCACCTGGTAGCAGGGGTCGGCCGGATCGTGCAGGCGACGCAGCTGCGTATACGCCTCGTCGAACCGCCCCGCGCCCAGCGCCGCCAGCCCGCGCGCCATCTGTGTCCGGGCCAGGACCGGCCGCGCCCCGACCGGGAGCCCGGCCTGTTCGGCTTCGGCCGTCAGCGTCTGGACCCGAGCCTGTTCCCCGCGCAGTGCCGCGATCGCCGCCTCGATGGCTCGTACCAGACCGTGCAGGTACGGCTGGGTCGTCTCGCGCGCCAATCGGCCAGATTCCTCAGCGGCGGGGATGGCCACGCTCAGGTCGCCGAGCTGCACGGCGCTGGAGGCCTCAGCCCCGAGCGCGCGGGCGAGCAGTCCCAGACGGCCCTGTGTCCGCAGACCCGCCGCGGCGGCGGCCGACAGCCTCTGGGCCAGGTCGAACGAGCCCACCATGAGCGCGCCGGTCCCCAGCATCCGGTCCATCCGGGCGTCGTGGCCCGAGGTCGCCACGATCCGGTTCAGCCGCTCGATGACCACCGCGCCGCGATCGATGGGAGCTGCGTAGGCGAGGATCGCCAGCAGCCACGAGTCGTGCTCGTCCAGCTGCTCGTCCCGCATCAGGTTCTCGGCGACGTCGACGACCCGCTGCCGGGCGTCGGTCCCCGGCTCGGTCCAGAAGCAGCGCTGAGCCGCGCTCCACAGAATGCGGATGGCCAGGTCCCGGTCACCGTCGAGGGCGACCGCCTCGGCGAGTTCGGCCAACACCCCCGTGTCGGCGGTCCGACCGCGCAGACCTTCGTCGAATCCCCCGCGCAGCCACACCACCCGGGCCCGCTGCTGGGTCGTCAGATCCAGGCGCGAGGCTTCGTCGAGCAGCTTCGTCACGACCTCGCGGCGGCCCAGCTCGACCGCGAGTTCGGCTGCTCGCAGCAGGCGGTCCACGCGCAACACAGGGTCCTGACTGAGGCGCGCGGCATGGTCGAGCGCCATCACCGCCGCTCCGATTCCGCCTCGCTGCTCAGCACCGACCGCGGCGGCATGGAGCTGGGCGGCGATTGATTCATCGGGCAACGCGGTGGCCGCCGCGCGGTGCCAGATGCGGCGGTCCTCCTGGTCGGCGATGACGTCGGCCAGCGCGGCGTGGGCCGCGTAACGCTCCGGCAGGCTCATGCTCTGGTGGATCGCCGAGCGCATCAGCGGATGCCGGAACCGGATTTCGCCGCGCTCCACTTCGATCAGCTTCGCCGCGACCGCCGGCGTCAGATCGTCAGTGCCGACGTCGCCGTCGGTGACGCGCGCCAGGGCACTCAGCGTCTCGGTCAGCGAAGGGCTGTCGTTCAGCGCCGCGACCTGAAGCAGCGTGCGGGTCAGTGCCGGGAGCCCGGCCAGGCGGATCGTGAACGCCCGCTCGAGCCGCTCGGTCAGGGGAGTCCAGAAGGTCGGCGTCGACGTGCCCTCGGTTGTCGCCGCCGCGGTGGCCGGCAGTTCGGTCAACGCCAGCGGGTTGCCCGCGGCCTCAGCCAACACCCGGCGGCGCAGCGCCGGATCCAAGCCGGGCGCGTGGGAGTCCAAAAGGGTCGCCGCCGCGTCGGCGGTCAGCGGCGACAGGACCAATTCGGGCAGCTCGGCACCGGCCAGCGACGAGAAGAACCCCTCGCGCGCCGCCGCCACCAGGACGATCGGCTCCGATTCCAGCCGCCGGGCGACGAAGGCCAGGACGTGCGAGGTGGACAGGTCCAGCCAGTGCGAGTCCTCCACGACCACCAGGACTGGCGCCGTCTCCGCGGCTTCGGCGATCAGGCTCAGGACGGCCAGCCCGACGAGGAACACATCGGGGGTGGTCGAGTCCGCGCCACCGAGCGCCGCCTCCAATGCCGCACGCTGGCGGTCCGGAATCTGGACGATCCCATGCCGGATCGGGCGGAGCAGCTGCTGGAGTCCGGCGTAGGGAAGATGCGTCTCGCTCTGCACCCCCGAGGTCGTCAGGACCCGCATCCCGGATGCCACGGCGCGCCGGGCCGCGTAGTCCAGCAGCGCGGACTTCCCCACGCCGGCTTCACCGCGCACCACCAGGGCGATTCCGCTCTCGCGGACGTTGGCTATGTGGCCTCTGAGCTGTCGCGTCTCGGCGGCCCGACCGACCAGTGCCACAAGGCTCCCTGAGGGAAGAGGTCGGCGGACGTCGCCGAGTGCCCCAGCATAGTTGATCAAGACGTTGTCCCTGGGGACACTCGGGGACACTCGGGACACCCCAGGGCGCCCCGGGCGTCCCGGAGCGGGAAAGGACTGGGGTCTATCCCCGGTACGAAGGTCCTCACCTGGGTGTTGTGCTGATCCGGCACCGCGAATCCGCTGCCGCCCCACCGCACCGAGAGGTCGTCATGACGACACCGACCCCCGTCGTTTTCATCCACGGACTGTGGCTGCACGCCACGTCCTGGGAGCCCTGGATCGACCTGTTCCAGAAGGAGGGTTACGACGCCTCCGCACCGGGCTGGCCCGGCGACCCCGACACCGTCGAGGAAGCCCGCGCCAACCCCGAGAGCATCGCCGACCACGGCATCGACGCCGTGGTCGACCACTATGCCTCGATCATCAAGGACCTGCCGGTCGCGCCGATCCTGATCGGGCACTCCTTCGGCGGCATGATCGCCCAGAAGCTTCTGGGCCAGAACCTGGCCGCGGCCGCCGTCGCGATCGACGCCGCGCAGATCAAGGGCGTCCTGCCCCTGCCGCTGTCGGCGCTGCGCGCCACGCTGCCGGTGTTCAAGAACCCGGCGAACAAGCACCGCGCGGTGTCGCTGACCGCCGAGCAGTTCCGCTACGCGTTCGGCAACGCGCTGAGCGCGGAGGAGTCGGACGCACTGTACGAGCGCTGGACGATCCCCGCGCCAGGCAAGCCGTTGTTCGAAGCCGCCGCGGCCAACTTCAACCCGCACTCGCCGGCCAAGGTCGACACCGCCAACGAGCTGCGCGGTCCGCTGCTGCTGATGACCGGCGGCAAGGACCACACCGTCCCGGAGGCGGTGACCCGCGCGACGCTCAAGCAGTACCGGCACTCCGAGGCGGTCACCGACATCCTCGACTTCCCCGACCGCGGACACTCGCTGACCATCGACGGCCGGTGGCGCGAGGTCGCCGACACCGCCCTGGACTGGCTGCGCCGGCAGGAGCTGTGACCGGCACGCCTTCGACAGCGGCAGCGAGCGCGCCTCCGACAGCGACGAAGGCCGCCGGCGTCATGATCGAATCCCAGCACCTCTTCGAAAGGCCCTGACATGGACCTGCACCTGACCGGCAAGACCGCGATCGTCACCGGCGCCAGCCGCGGCATCGGACTGGCGGTCGCCCGCACCCTGGTCGCCGAGGGGGCGCGGGTGGTCGCCGGCGCCCGCGAGATCACCCCCGAGCTGAAGGCGCTCGCCGCCGACGGAGAGGTCCTGGCGGTCGATCTGGATCTGACCGCGCCGCAGGGTCCGGCCGAGCTGATCGCGGCCGCCGTCCTCGCCTACGGCGGCCTGGACATCCTGGTCAACAACGTCGGGGCGGTCCGGCCGCGGACCGAGGGCTTCCTGGCCGTGACCGACGAGGACTGGGCCGCGACGCTGGCCGTCAACTTCCTGGCCGCCGTCCGCACCACGCGGGCCGCACTCCCCTCCCTGATCGAGCGCGGCACGGCGGCCATCGTCACCGTCAGCTCCGTCAACGCCTTCCTGCCCGACCCGCTCGTCATCGACTACAGCGCCGCCAAGGCCGCGCTGACCAACTTCTGCAAGTCGTTGTCCAAGCAGGTCGGTCCGCAGGGCGTCCGGGTCAACACCGTCAGCCCCGGACCGGTGACCACCGGGCTGTGGCTGGCCGAGGAGGGCGTCGCGGCGACCGTCGCCCGGGCCACCGGCGGCACCGCCCAGGACATCGCCAAGCAAGCCGCCGGCGACGCCGTCACCGGCCGGTTCACCCACCCCGAGGAGGTCGCGGACCTCGTCGCCTTCTTGGCCAGCGATCGCGCCGCCAACATCACCGGGTCCGACATCGTCATCGACGGCGGGCTGGTCAGCACCCTGTAATCAGCATCCGCAAGCCGCTTCTCCCATCACTTGGAGTCCCTTGTGAAGTACCTCCATGCCGTTTTCCGGCCGGGCGCCGTCCTCGCCCTCGCCGCGGCGTCGGCCGTCGGGCTGGTCGCCACCACGATCACCACCGGCGCCGCGCACGCCGCGACGGCGTCCTCACCCACTGCCTCTTCCCTCGAGCAGATGCCGGCCGGGTTCAGCGAGCACAAGACCGATGTCGGCGGGATCGGCATCGACTATGTGATCGGCGGCCACGGCCCGACTCTGGTCCTGCTGCACGGATACCCGCAGACCTGGTACGAGTGGCGCGACGTCATGCCGGCGCTGGCCGAGCACTACACGGTCATCGCCCCCGACCTGCCCGGCGCGGGCCGCAGCGACGCCCCGGCCACGGGCTATGACAAGAAGGACCTGGCCGCCGACATCCACGGTCTGCTCGCCGAGATCGGCCACGACCACGACATCCGGCTGGTCGGCCACGACATCGGCACGATGGTCGCCTACTCCTACGCCGCGGCCTACCCGCGCGACGTCACCAAGCTCGTGCTCAGCGAGGCGCCGATCCCGGACCCGAGCATCTACACCTACCCCTCGCTGACCGCCGACGGTCCCGGCGCCTGGCACTTCGGGTTCTTCGCGCTCACCAACGGCCTTCCCGAGCAGCTCATCAGCGGTCGGGAGGAGCTGTGGACGAGCAAGTTCGTCGACGACCTGGAAGTCGTCAAGGGCGCCGTCACGCCGAACGACATCGATGTGTTCTCCAGCTACCTGAAGGACCCGGCGCACCTTGAGGCCGGCCTCCAGTGGTTCCGGACCCTGCCGCAGGACATGACGAACGACGCGGTCTACCAGAAGACCAAGCTCACCATGCCGGTGCTGGCGATCGGCGCCTCCGGGAGCCTCGGCAAGGCGGTGCCCGACCAGGTGCGCCAGTACGCCAAGCACGTCACCGGGGTCGTCGTCCCCGACTCGGGCCACTGGATGTACGAGGAACACCCCGCCGAGATGGCGCACATCCTGCTCGACTTCCTGGGGAGGAATTGATGATCCAGCAGTTCCCCGACGACACGTTCCCCGACGGCAAGGCCGAAGCCTTCTGGTTCCTCGGCGGCCAGAGCCGGATCCTGGTGCCCGGCAGCGAGACCGGCGGCGCGCTGAGCGTCATGGAGTTCCTCGACACGGCGGGCCACGCGCCCCCGCGCCACATCCACGAGGACGAGGACGAGGTCTGGATAGTCCTGGACGGCGAGGTCTCCTTCTTCGTCGCCGACAAACGCCTGGACCTGCACACCGGCCAGATCGCGCACGGCCCGCGCGGCGTGCCGCACAGCTACCTCGTCCGCTCGCCGACCGCCCGGCTGGCCGTCGCCTTCGCCCCGTCGCGCATCGAGGGGTGGTTCAGCGCCAACGGCACGCCCGCCACCCCGCTCGACGAGGAGCCCGCCGCCTTCGACATCGGGAGCATCCTCGCCTCCGCGGACGACTTCCGGCTGCGCGTCGCCGGTCCGCCGCCGACCGAGTGACCGAGCGAATGACCGAGCGAATGACCGAGCGAATGACCGAGCAGTGACCGACCAGCCGACTGACCGCTTCCGACCATAAGAAGGGCTCTGACATGACGTCTCATCTGCCCCGCCTGCGCCAGAAGCGCTTGGCGATACCCGCCGTCCTGGCCGCCGCCGCGCTCGTCGTGCCCGCCGTCGCGACCGCCTCGGCCGCGCCGGCTCCGCTCTCGGCGACGGCGTCCGGCTCGGCGCGGCACGCGCCGAAGCCGACCGTCGTGCTGGTCCACGGCGCCTTCGCCGACTCCTCCAGCTGGAACGGCGTCATCACCCGCCTGGAACACGACGGCTATCCGGTCATCGCCGCCGCCAACCCGCTGCGCAGCCTGGACGGCGACGCGGCCTACGTCTCCAGCATCCTGAGCACCATCCCCGGACCGGTCATCCTGGTCGGCCACTCCTATGGCGGCGAGGTCATCACCAACGCCGCCGTCGGACACACGAATGTCAAGGCCCTGGTATACATCGCGGCCTTCGCTCCGGACCAGGGCGAGAGCGCCTTGCAGCTGACCGGGATGAACCCCGGTAGCCAGCTCGGTGCGGCGCTGGTCGTGCGGCCGTACGCCGCCGGCGCGGACAGCGGCAAGGACGGGTACGTCGACCAGACGAAGTTCCACGCCGTGTTCGCCGCGGACGTTCCGGCGTCCACCGCCGACCTGATGGCGGCCGAACAGCGGCCGGTGTCGCTGGCCGCGCTCCAGGACCCCAGCGGCGTCCCGGCGTGGAAGACCATCCCGAGCTGGTACCTGGTCGCCGGCGCCGACCAGGCGATCCCGGCCGCCACCGAGAAGTTCATGGCGCAGCGCGCCGGTGCTCACACAGTCGTCGTCCCGGGCGCCTCGCACGCGGTTATGGTCTCTCACCCCGACCAAGCCGAGAGCCTGATCGTCAAGGCCGCCAAGGCCACCGGCTGAGGTGTTCGGCCACTGACACGCGCCAGGTCGCGCCGCCCGAGCGGCTGCGCGACCTCGCGCCGTCCACTATCGCCCGTCCCGCCTGTCCACCCGTCCACCCGTCGAAGGGACCCCCAGCTCATGGAAACACCCGTCAACGTCGCCGTCATCTACTACTCGGCCACCGGAAGCGTCTTCCAACTGGCCAAGGCCGCAGCCACCGAGGCCGAGAAGTCTGGGGCGGAGGTGCGGCTGCGCAAGGTCCGCGAACTGGCGCCCGACGAGGCCATCGCGACCAACCAGGGCTGGTCCGAGCACATCGCGACCACCCAGCACATCGCCGAAGCCGTGCTGGACGATCTGGAATGGGCCGACGTGATCCTGCTGGGCTCGCCGACCCGGTTCGGGCTGCCGGCGGCGCAGCTCAAGCAGTTCATCGACACCACCGGCGGGCTGTGGGGGCAGGGCCGGCTGGTGAACAAGGTCGGCTCCTCGTTCACCTCCACCGCCACCGCGCACGGCGGCCAGGAGTCCACGATCCTGGCGATGAACAACACCTTCTACCACTGGGGCTGCGTCATCGTGCCGCCCGGCTACGCCGACCCGATCCAGTTCCAGGCCGGCAACCCTTACGGCGCCAGCCACATCTCGAACAACGGCGCGATCCCGCCCGGCGAGGTCGAGTTGGCGGCCGTCGCGTTCCAGACCCGCCGCGCCGTGCAGATCGCCGAGACCCTCCGGCGCGGCCGGGACACCTGATAGCCGTGCAGCGCACAGGGAGGTCCAACCATCATGAAGCCGGCACGAATGCGGCCGATCGCCGCGTTGTGGGAATGGCAGACGTCCGCGGCCTGTCGCGGCCTGGAGAGCGCCCGGTTCTTCTCGCCGTCGGGCGAGCGGGGTAATGCGCGCGCCGAGAGGGAGAGGTCCGCTCGCGAACTCTGCGCAGGCTGCATCGTCCGCGAGGAGTGTGCCCGGTTCGCCGTGGAATCCGGCGAGCAGCACGGAGTCTGGGGCGGCGTCAGCCGCGAGCGTGCGACGCGGCGCTGAGGACGGGCCACGCGCGTGCCACCCGCTCGCGGTGGCACGCGCTCACTGCAGGACGGATCGCAGCTGTCGCCGCGAGGTGATGTCCAGCTTCCGGAACACCTTGTTGACGTGGTACTCGACGGTCGACTGCGTGATGAACAAGCGCGTCGCGATCTCGGCGTTCGTCGCCCCCGCGGCTGCCAGCCCGGCGATCCGCCGTTCCTGCGGTGTCAGATCGTGCGCGCTCTGCCCCGTCTGGCCGGCGCGCTTCCGGGCGTGCTCACCGGTCGCCTGAAGCTCGACCCGGGCTCGTTCGGCGAAGCCCGCCGCACCCATCTGGTCGAACATCTCATACGCGGTGCGCAGCTCGGTCCGGGCGTCGGCGCGGCGGCGGCGCCGACGGAGCCACTCGCCGTGGAGCAGATGGGTCCGCGCCAGCTCTGTTCGTACTCGGGTACTGCCGAGCAGTGCGACGGACTCGGCGAACAAGGCTTCGGCGTGGTCGTCATCGGCCAGCAGGGCCCTGCTTCGCGCCAGCAGGCCCAGGGCCCAGGGCGTGCCGGCCGGCAGGGCACGCTGCTCCAGCCGGCGAAGCGCGTCCTTCGCGGTCTGCTCGTCGCCGCAGCGCACCGCGGCCTCGACGAGGTCCGGCAGCACGCGGGACACGGCTCCGGCGTTGTCGGTGTCGAAGGCCACGCGGGCGTTGGCCACGGCCTCGGCGTAGCGCCCGAGGCTGATGTCCAGCACAGCAAGGCAGTTCCGGGCCCAGTCCGCGAGGCCGCTGTTCGCGTGGCGCGTCGCCAGGTCGCCGATCAGCGCGTCCGCCACAGCCCGGGTCTTCGCCTCCTGACCGCTCCACGCCAGCAGCTCGACGCGCAGCAGCTGGCCCGGCGACGGCAGTCCGACGACGGTCGCGAGATCCTCGGACTCGTCCAGGCACGCCATGGCCGCGGCGAATCGGCCGGCTCGCAGCTCCCACGTGGAGCGCACCACCAGCGTGGACCGCAGCGCTCCCAGGGCGCCGACGCGGCGTTCGTGCGCCTCGACGAGCAGGGCGGCCTCATTGCCGCCGCGGTCGTCCCAGACTTCGTCAGCGGCGTACAGCGCCAGCGTCGCCGGACGGACGGCGTGTTCGATCACCTCGCTGTCCCGGCTCATCGCGGCGAGTGCCGCCCGGAGCACCGGTGCCGCCTGCGGATAGTCGCCGTCCACGCGCAGAGCAAAGCCACGCAGGAGCAGATCTGCACTGGTCGGCTGGACCGACCGGATCGCCGGGGAGGTCAAGACCGAGGCGCCGAATTGCTGGAGCGCGACGGGATCGAGGTCGCCGCACAAGGCGCCGAGAAGCCCTTCCATCAGGATCGACCGGGACAGGGCGGGATCGGCGTCGGCAACGGTGTCGGCAGCGGTCAGCAGCCGGGTCAGCACCCCGCCGATCCGCTCGAAGTAGATCTCGGTCGTCGCCTTGGCGTGCAGGGCCCGGGCGCGCAGCACCGGGTCGGCGCCGGCGAGGACCGGCTCGGCCTGCTGCAGCAGGGACTGCGCGGCGGCCGGGTCCCCGAGCAGCAGGTGCGCCCGGGCGGCTTCGACGAACCGGAGCACCCGGTCGCCGACCGACAGCTGCGCCGCCTTGGCCAGCAGCGCGGCCCGCTCGGCGTAGCCGCCTCGGGCGCGCGCGAGCTCTGAGGCAGAGTCGAGCTCGTCGGCCACCTCGTCATCGAGCCCGATCGTCGCCTCGGCGCGGTGCCAGGCGCGGCGCTCACGGCTGTGGACCGGATCGCTGGCCGCGGCGAGCGCGGCGTGGACGCGGCGGCGCTCGGCGGCGTCGGCTCCGCGGTACACGGCCGAGCGGATCAGCGGATGGCGGAACTCCACGAGCCGGCCGCGGGCGATGATGCCCGCCGACATCGCCGCGTCGACAGCCTCGGCGGCGATGCCGAGTTCGCCGGCGGCACGCCACAGCAGCAGCGCGTCCTCCGGCGGCGTGGCCGACAGCAACACCAAGAAGGTGCGCGTGTCGTCAGGCAGCCCTTGGATCAGTTGACCGAAGTAGTTCTCCAGGCTCGACCCGACCGGCAGCGGCCCGAGCAGCGGCGCGGTCCCGGCCAGACAGGCCAGGCTGAGCGCACCGATGCTCTCGAGCAGGGCCAGCGGGTTCCCGCCGGTGTCGGCGACGATGCGCGCGGCCACCGCCGGATCCAGTCGCCCGGCGACGTTCAGCCCGAGCAGCTCGTGCGCGTCGGTATCGCTCAGACCGCCGACCGGCATGACGGTCAGACCTTCGAAAGCCCCCGGCACCGGCTCCCGGTCGGCGACGACGAAGCCGATCGCGTCGGCACCCAGGCGGCGCCCGACGAACGCCAGCGCGTCCCGCGACTCACGGTCGAGCCAGTGCGCGTCGTCGATCAGACACAGCACCGGCCGCACCGAAGCCCCGCCGGCCAGCAAAGCCAGCGCCGCCATGCCGACAAGATGGCGGTCAGCCGGCGGCCCGGCGAGCATCCCGAACGCCGAGGCGAGCGCCTCCCGCTGCGGCGTCGGCAGCTCCCCGAGCCCGCCCAGGAACGGACGCAGCAAGCTGTGCAGCGCCGCAAAGCCCAACCGCGCCTCGGTCTCCACCCCGGCCACCCGCACGATGTGCAGGTCAGACGCCACCTCAGCGACATGATCCAGCAGCCTGGTCTTCCCGATACCCGCCTCACCGACCAGCACCAGCGCGGAACTCATCCCGTCCCGAACATCCGCCACCAGCTCGGTCAGCGCCCGCTGCTCATCACCTCGGCCAATAAGCGGAACCCGGCGGGATCGGATTCCGGCCGGGAAGTATTCAGCCATCCCCACTAGGAAACCGACTAGGACCCCAGGGCGCCCTAGGGTCGGACCCTAGTCCTGGGCCGACACCGGATATGCCTAGCTGGTGCAGCGCCGCGTTGGTCCTTCGGGGGTCGGCACGAAGTCGAAGTCGTCGATGCGTCGTGAGCCAGACGCGGGTCATCTTCGAGGCATGGGACGAGCCGTTCCTGACAGGGACCTAACTCGCTGATTCCGCGTCGGGCCAGCCGTCCGGGTCGCGCTGCGCGAGGACGCGCACCAGAAGTTCGTACAGCTGGCCGCGCTCTTGCGTGCTCAAAGCGCCGAAGGTCTGCTCGGTCGCCGCGTCGAGGTCGCGTTCGGCGTCAGCCAGGAGGCGCTTGCCCGCGGGGGTGATCTCCAGGATCTGCCGGCGCCGGTCGGCCGGGTCGCGCTGCTTGTCGACGCTGCCCGCGGCCAGCAGGTCGTCGACGTAGGCGACCATGTCGCCGCTGTCGATGCCCAGGCGCGCGGCGGCGTCCTTCTGGATCAGCGGCCCGCACTCCGCCAGGACGGCCAGGACCGCGTGCTGGAAGACGCCCAGGTTGCTGCCGGCCAAGGCCTGGGTGGTGTCGCGCCGCGCGGCCGTGGCCAGGGTGACCAGCGCGAACGGCAGGCGCCGGCGCAGGGCGAGGGGCTTGGGGGCGGGGGTCGTCATAGCGGGAGCGTAGCGTATCGCTGGATCGCCTATTTACTGGATAGACCAATCATTGGTATAACCATCTCATGACGAACTCCACCTCGCTTCCGGTCATCGCAGCGTTCGGCGACTCTCTGACCAAGGGCGACGGCAGCACGCCGGACGCCTCCACCGCCTACGTCGATGTGCTCGCGCGCCGGCTGGGCGTCCCGGTCCGCAACCGTGGGATCAGTGGCAACCGGCTGCTGTGCGACGGCTACGGACCGGCCGGGACGGATCGGTTCGCGGCGGACGTGCTCGCCGACGCCGAGGTCACGCACGTCATCCTCGAACTCGGAGTCAACGACATCGGGCTGGCCGGCGTGGAGGGCAGCGCGATGCCGAGCGCCGAGGCGCTCATCGGGGGACTCAGCGCGCTGGCGGAGCGCGCCGCGGCGGCGGGGCTGGTCGTGATCGGCGCGACGCTGACCCCGCATCGCGGGACGCGGTATCCGGGGTTCTTCTCGCAGGCCGGAGAGGAGATCCGCAAGGCGGTCAACCTCTGGATCCGGAGCGCCGCGTGCTTCGCCGCGGTGCTGGACATCGACGCGGCGCTGCGGGATCCGGAGCGGGACGGGTACATCGCGCCCGATCTCGACTACGGCGACGGCCTGCATCCCAACGACGCGGGGCACCGGGCCATCGCCGAGGCCTTCGACGCGGCGGTACTGGAGAACACGGCCGGCGTATCCGAGTTCTGCGACGCCTGACGGCCGGGTCCCCGCAGGATCGCGCAGGACCCGGCCGCTACTCGCCTAAAGGTTGTTGCGTAGGCCGCCGCCACTCTGACCCGTCGCCCTCAACACGTTGGCGAGCAGCAGACAGTGCGGCGCAGCGGCGCCATCGCTGGGCCCGACGTGGCGCTCGAACGAATCCGCTACCGCGGGAAACGCCCTTCGGGCCAGGCCACGACGCCACTACCATTCACCCCATGTGGCCGGGTTCGGACGACACCTTCACGGGCCGGGACGCAGAGCTCGGCATCCTCGCCGCCGTCCTCGCCCCCGGCGGCCACGGCGCCGTCCTCACAGGTGGCGCCGGCGTCGGCAAAACCCGCCTCGCCGCGCAGGCCGCCCGGCAAGCCCAAAGCGACACTCCCGGCACCGTCATCCGCCGCGTCCGAGCCACCGCCAGCTCCCGCGCCCTCCCCCTCGGCGCCTTCGCACCCTTGCTCACCGAGGCCGTCGGCATGGCTGCCGACTTCAGCATCCTCATCAAGGCCGCCGAACTCGTTCTGCCCGCCGACCAACCCCACTCCATCCTCATCGTCGACGACGCCCACCTGCTCGACCCGCTGTCCGCCAGCCTCCTCCTGCACCTCGTCCTGGCTCGCGACGCACACATACTCGTCACCGTCCGCAGCGGCGAACCCTGCCCCGATGCCGTCACAGCGCTCTGGAAAGACCACCTGCCCCGCCTCGACATCGGCCACCTGAACGAGAACGACACCACCGCCCTCGTCGAACGCCTCCTGGGCGGCCCTCTCCAAAGCCTGACTCGACGCCGCTTTTGGCGCCTCACCGCCGGCAACCCCCTTTACATCCACACCGCCGTCGACGCCGCCGTCGCCTCCGGCGCCCTGGCCCCGGTGGCCGGCCTGTGGCGCTGGCGCGGCGGCATCGCCGCCACGCCCCGACTCACCGAACTCATCACCGAACGTCTCGACGCCCTCGAGCCGGCCGTCTACGCCGCCGTCGAGACCGTCGCCTACGGCGAACCTCTCGGCCTGGACCTCCTACGCCGCCTCACCGGCGCCGCCGCCGAAACCGCCGAACGCGCCCGACTCATCACCCTCATCCCCGACGGCCGGCGCCTCGAAGCCCACCTCGCCCACCCCCTCTACGGCGAAGCCATCCGCGCCCGCACCCCCAAAAGCACCGAACGCCGCATCCACCGCCACCTCGCCGAAGCCCTCGCCGCCACCGGCGGCCGCCGCTCCGGCGACACCCTGCGCCGCGCCCGACACACCCTCGACAGCGCCGAACCCGCCGACCCCGCCCTGCTCACCCAGGCCGCCGCCCAAGCCATCGGCTTCTACGAACTCGACCTCGCCGTCCGCTGCGCCCATCACGCCGTCCAAGCCGGCGGCCCCGTCGAAGCCAGCCTCCTGCTCGGCATGGCCCTCAGCTGGCTCGACCGCGGCACCGCATCCGAAACCGCCCTGGCCGCCGACGTCCACCGCGCCGTCACCGAAGACCAGATCACCGCGATGGCCTTCACCCGCGCCGCCAACCTCAACTGGGTCGCCGTCCAACCCGACGACGCCGACCGCGTCCTGGAAGAAGGCCGCCAGAAACTCCACACCCCCCAGGCGCGGGCAGTCCTCGACGCCTTCGGCTCCGCCTTCACCGCCCACCGCGGCCACGCCGACAAAGCACTGGCCATGGCCGACGCCGTCCTCGCCGTCCCCGACCGCCCCTCCACCGCCACCGTGTTCGCCACCCTCGGCGGCACCGAAGCCCTGGCCGTCATGGGCCGTGCCGACGAAGTCCCGGCCCGCGTCACCGCCGGCCACGCAGCCATCGACCAGGTCCCCCAGTTCGGCATCATGCGCCACGCCCTGGCCGCGGGCCACCTCAATGCCCTGCTACTCGCCGGCCGCCTCGACGACGCCGACCAAGCCGTCACCTTCTACGCCGGCTACACCGACGTCGCCCTCGCCCTGTCCGGCTCCCTGCTCATGTACGGCTACCACGCCACCAACTACTTCCGCGGCGCCACCGCCTTGGAACGCGGACAGATCAGCACCGCCATCGGCATCATCCGCGACACCTTCGCCGGATTCAGCGAGGAGGACCCCGGCAGCTGGGCCGCCATGGCAGCCCTCACCCTCGCCCAAGCCCACGGCGCCGCGGGCGACCCGACAGCGACCGCGGCAGCCATCGCCGACCTCAACCGCCACTATCGACCCACCACCCAAGGCCTGATCCAGCCCGTCGTCCACCTCAGCTCCGCCTGGCTCGCCGCCGCCGAAGGCGCCGTCGGCAAGGCCCGGACCACGGCGCGCGAGGCCGCTGACTGCGCGGCACGACTGGGACATCTCGCGGTCGAGACCGTGGCACTCCACACGGCCGTGCGGTTCGGCGACCGGACGTGCGGACCACGGCTGCAGGCCCTGACGAGCCTTGTCGACGGGCCGCGGGTCCAGCTCGCAGCCCAGCACGCACAGGCCTGGAGCGAGCGAGACGCCTCGAAGCTGTTGACAGTCTGCACGGCACTGGCCGACGCCGGCCTGCCGCTGATCGCCGCCGAAGCCGCGGCACAGGCCGCGATCGTGCGCCGCGAGGCTGGCGACCTGCGTACCGAACAGACCGCGTCGGCCCAGGCCCGACGCCTGCTGGCGGTATGCCAGGGCGCTGACACCCCGGCGCTGCGCGAAGCCCTGCGACCCTCGCCCCTGACCGAACGCGAACGGGAAGTCGCCGCCCTGGTCGCCGCCGGCCACAGCAACCGCCAGATCGCCGAACACCTCGTGGTGTCCGTGCGGACGGTGGAAGGGCACGTCTACCGCGCCTGCGTGAAACTCGGCGTCGCCGACCGCGCCGCCCTGGCCGAACTCACCGTGACTCCCGCACAAGACAGGTAGTCCACTACGCGTGACGCCGCGTAGCGGCACTGCGACCCTCGGACGGAGTACGGGCCCAGCCGTGCCCACACCCGCACCGACTTCTCCCAGGGGGGACCTGTGTCCAGCACCACGCCCTACGACCGGCCGCCGCACGAAAGCGCCCGGCTCACCGCTGCCGCCCACAAGAATTCCGCGAGGCGCCGCATCACATCCGCAGCGATCATCAGCATTCTGATCGCCGCGACCACCACCGCCATCGCCACGACACCCGCCCACGCCACCGCGCGAGGCGGAAACGGCTTCATCGCCTTCCAGGCTCCTGTGGGCAACGCCTTCGGCATCGCTCTGGCCCGGCCCGACGGCAGCGGCTTCCACGTCCTCGACGTGCGCGGTGCCGGCATGGCCGATCCGCCGGTCCTCGTCAACCCCGCGATGTCACCCGACGGCACCCGCATCGCCTTCGCCGAAGGCGGCGGCTCGAAGGCGGTGTGGACCGTCGGCGTCGACGGATCCCACCCGGTGCGGGTCAGCACTCCGCCGCCCAGCGCCGGCGATACCTTCCCGGCCTGGTCGCCCGACGGCGTCCGGGTGTTCTTCACCCGTGCCGACGGAGTCACCCCATCGCAGATCCTCTCCGCCTTCGCCGACGGCAGCGGTGGCACCACGCCGCTATTCGAGGCGCCCACCGGATTCAGCGACAGCAACCCCGACGTCGGGCCCGACGGCAGCGTCGCCTTCACCCGCAGCGGCGGACCGAACCCCGGCGTGTATCTGCGCACCCCCCACGGTGCGACGGCACTGTTCGCCGCCGGCGGCGCCAACCCCTCCTTCAACCCGCTCGGCACTCTCATCGCCTACGACTCACCCGTCCCCTTCGCCGGCCGAGCCATCTTCACCAAGCCGACGAACGGCGGCATCGAAACCCTCGTCCAGGGCACCGGCTTCGGCACCATGCCCTCCTGGTCACCCGACGGCTTCAAGATCACCTATCGGGACCAGACCCCCAATGCCGGCGTCCACCTGAAGGTCGTCGACGTCAACAGCGACACCATCACCAGCGTCACGACCGGAGCCCAGATCGGGACCATCGAGAGCGATCCCTCCTGGCAGCCCGTCCGCAACGTCGCCATCGACCGCATGGGTGGCGCCGACCGCATCGACACCGCCATCGACGCCTCCCGCCTCGGCTACGACGACGCCGGACCCGGCGGCCGCCAAGCCGGCGGCGCCGTCATCACCCGCTCCGACAGCTTCGCCGACGCCCTCGCCGACAGCGCCTTGGCCGCCAAACTCCACGCCCCGCTACTGCTCACCGGCACCCACTCCCTCGACGGCCGCGTCGCCGCCGAACTCAAGCGGATCCTGAAGCCCGGCGCCCAGGTCACCCTGCTCGGCGGCACCGACGTCATGTCCCAGAAGGTCGCCGACCAGGTCGCCGCCCTCAACTTCAGCACCCGACGCCTGCAGGGCCCCGACCGCTACGCCACCGCCACCGCGATCGCCAACGCCATCACCCCCAACCCGGCGCGCATCCTGGTCGCCACCGGCAACAACTTCCCCGACGCACTCGCCGCCGGCGCAGCGGCCGGAGCCGGCGACGCCACGGGCGAGAACACCGTCGTGCTGCTGTCGAACGACGGCACGCTGCCGTCGTCGACCTCGGCGTATCTCGGCGCGCACAGCCCCGCGAACGTCGAACTGTTCGGAATCGGCGACCAGGGCGTGGCCGCGCTGCGCACCATGTTCCCGGTCGGGAAGGTCGGCGCGGCCGCCGGCGCGGACCGCTTCGGCACCGCCGCCGCCGTCGCCCGGACCTTCTTCAGCGGGCCCACCACCCCCCGCAGCGTCGGCGTCGCAGTGGCCTCCAACTGGCCCGACGCCCTGTCCGGCGGCGCGCTGCTCGGCGCCCACACCGCACCGCTGCTTCTCGCCGCCGGCCCGCAGCTGCCCGCGGTCGAAGGCGACTACGTGTCGAACACCTCCGCCTCCGTCGACGAGGTGCTGGTGTTCGGCGACACCGGGGTGGTGCCCAACGGGGCGGCGGCCGCGGTCGGAGACCGCGCCGGGCTACCGGGGCTGCAGGACTATTTCGTCAACCGGAAGGCACCTGCGCTGCCCTAAAAGTTGTTGCGTAAGTCTGGCTGCGGGATGGCTGGCGGGGGCGCGTTCGTGCGGCTCAGGCGGCTATTGCCAGGTTGCGCATGTGGGCGACGGCCTGGATTGCGTGGCGACGACCAGGCGGGTGTCGGCATCGATGAGGACCTGCACGTTCGCCGAGAACCGGTAGTTCCGGGACGAGGCGGCGACTTCGCGATCCCGGACCGGGATCATCGTGCCGTCCGCGATCCACAACCGGTCCACCGCCTGTGCGCTGCGGTGGGCCGGTTCCAACGCCAGGTAGGGGCCGACCTGCTTCACCGTCCGGCACACCGTGCCAGCCGAGCACCCGAACAGCGCCCCGAGCTGCCGCATCGTCAGGTTCGTCCGGTAGTACACTCACGCACCACCTTCACCAACTTCCGGAACTGGCGCACCCGCAACCCGGTGAACAGCTCGATCCGCACCGGCTCAGCCCGCAATATCCCGCCCACGCACTGACCAACGCCCCGCCCCGACAGCATTCGGATCGTTCCCGCCGTCATCGCCTAGTCCGCGTCCGGTCGCCCGGACGGTGGCGGCTGCTGGGTTCGCAAGGCCTCGGCGAGTTGGCGTCGCGAGGAGATGCCGAGCTTGGCGTAGATGTTGGACAGGTGGTACTCGACGGCCTTGGGGCTGACGTAGAGCTCTGCTGCGGCTTCGCGGTTGGTGCGGCCGTCGGCGATGAGGTAGGCCACTGACATTTCGCGTTCGGTGAGGGCGAGGACGCGGGTCGCGGTGCCGGCTGGGGCGGCGAGGCCGATTGCTGACAGGTCTGCTTCGCAGCGTTCGAGGAAGGGGGTGGCGCGGAGGGTGCTGAAGCGGTCGTGCGCCGTGCGCAGCCAGCGTGCGGCTTCGCGGCGGGGTGCGGCGCCGGTGGCTGCCAGCAGGCGTCCGTGGGCTTGTTCGAGCATGGCTTGGTGCAGCGGTGCCGAGGCCGAGGGGTTGGTTGGGTCCGGCGTCTGTGAGAGGACCTTTTCGTAGATCTTCAGGGCGTCGCGGGGGCGGCCCTGGGCCTCGGCGAGGCGGCCGGCGAGGCGCGCCACGACGACCTCGAGATAGCCGGTGCCGTCATGCCTCGCGCGGAGTTCGTCGAGGGCTCTGGCCGCGTGGTCGAGCTGCTCGGTGCCGACAAGGCCTTCGACCAATAGCGACTGCTGCCACAGCCAGAAGGGTTCGTACCGCACGCGGACTTCGCCCCCGGCGTCGGCTCTGTCCCTGTCGTCGAGCGCGGGTCTGAGCGCTCGCAGCATCGCCCCGTAATCGGCGCGGGCCTGAGCGACGGTCGCCTCGGCCAGGACGCCGTAGACGAGCTCGACCGGTGTGCCGATCATCTGCGTGAGGTGAGACAGCGTGTCGACGTGGCGTCGGGCGTCGTCCCACCGGCCGCTTCCAGCGTGGACGCACACCGCCGCGAACTCCGCGGCCGCGTCGCCCAGCACGTTGCCCTGGACCGCGACGATCGCCAGCGCCTGCTCGGCCGCGGACTGGCTGGCCGTCCAGTCCCCCGACAGGTAGTCGGCCACCGCCAGCAGCGACAGCGAGAACTGGGAGAGCCTGGATCCGGCGCCCTGCTGGTCGCGCCGCGCCACCAACGCCAGATCGCGCCGGGCCGCTTCGAGATCGCCGAGGAACAACCGCATGACGCCGCGGGTGGCGAGCGTGTCGAGCTGATGGTTCGTCGCGGCGGAGGCCTCGGCGGGCAGGTGCCCGAGGTCCGCCAACGCCACGCGCGGTCCTTGGTCCCACATCCGTCCGGTGGCCATGACGGCCCGGGTGAAGTCGGTGGTGGCCGGGTCGAGGTCGCCGACGGCAAGCGTCTGGGCGGCGACCGCGGCGGTCTCGGCGCCGCGCACGTTCCTCATCATGAGGACGGTCAGGAACGTCCCCGCCAGAACCGCGAGCCAGCCCGAACCCGGATCGGTGCGCGCCTGCTCCCACGCTTCTGCGAGCCGCGCCTCCGCTTCGACGAGGCGGTTGTCGAGCATGTCCAGGCCGCCGAGGACGCAGCTGCGCAATGCTCCCGGCGCGCAGTCCTCGACCTCCGCCCTCAGCTTCGCCGCGGCCACCGGCTGCATCGTGACCAGCGACTGCGCGCAGGCGGTCAGCAGCCGGCGCTCGCGGTCCTCACGGCTTTCGGACAACGCCGAGGCCCACAGCAGGCGCGTCGCGGCCAAGGCGTTCCGCCCGGTTGCCGCCTCCCCCATGGCCGACGCCTCCAGCTCGGCGGCGAGCGCGGCGTCGACGCTGTCGGCAGCGGCCACGCGATGTGCCCAGGACGCAGCCGGACCGACGAGCGCGGCTGCGCCGGCGTGCAGGGCGCGGCGCCGTTCGGGATCGATCGCGTCGTAAACAGCGTCCCGTTGCAGGGCGTGGACGAGGGCGACCGGGCTCTGGGATTCCGTGGGCCACCACACCGCGAGCCCGGCGGACAGCGCCGGTCCGAGCGCCCGCGCGGGGTCCGCGAGCTGTGTGAGCTGCGCGACGGTCGCCAGCGGAAGGCGGGTGTCGAGGACGGCCATCGCCTCGAGCAGCTCCACAGACTCCGGAGGGAGCCGATCCATCTGGTCCTTGATGCCGACGAGCAGCGAGCGCGGAACCGGCCAGCGGTCCAGCGCGTCGTCGCGCAACGTCTCGACGGGAACCTCGGACAGCACCGTCCGGACGTACAGCGGATGTCCGTGGGCATAAGCCCGGAGCCGCCTGATCAACGGCGGCGTCGGAGGCGCGTCGGTCAGACCCTTGACCAGCTCCGCGACTTCGCTGTCATCCAGTCCGCCGACCTTCAGATGGACGGTGCGCTCCAAGGAACGGATGAGCCGGTCCATCTCCGAGACGTTGTCCTGGTCCGAGCGCGTCACCATCACGACCAGCACGCGGTCCGCCCACAGCCGGCGCAGGACGAAGCCCAGCGTCTGCATCGACAGCGCGTCGGCCCACTGGACGTCGTCCACGATCACCGCGACCGGACCCCGGGCCTCCTGCAGCGCGCCGAGCAGGAGCAGGAGCTGCCCGCCGATGGCGTGCGGCGGCAGTCCCGCCGAGGCCGCGTCAGCGAGCAACGGGAACGAGCTCAACACTTCGCGGTCCACCCGCTGCGTCAGCTGTCCGCACACCCCGCCGGGGAACTCCGTCTCGGACTGGTCGCCGATCGCCGACAGGATCGTGAAGTCGCTCAGCGTCGAGGCGAGATGCCGCACCAGCGTGCTCTTGCCGATCCCCGCCTCGCCCTCGACGACCGCGAGCCAGGCATCCCCGTTCCGCACCCGGCCGGCGCACTCGGCTAGCCGTCGGCGCTCGTCGGCGCGTCCGACGAACAACCCCTCCCGATCCCGCGTACCGGCACTCGATATCGATGGACTGTCGCTCATAGCCTTGGACTCCGGTTGCGTCGAGGGGCTGTGGAAGCGCTCCCACCTTGTCCACCGTCACCGATCGCGATCATTCTCGCTGGTCCGGCGGCGGTCAGTCCAATGGCTTGACCGCCATCGTCGCGAAGTAGTGCGACATGTAGTCGGCGGAGGCGTTGGAGTGGTGCGGCGCTTCGGCGAAGCCGGTGAGGACGAACCCCGCAGCGAGTTGCCCGCCGATCTGGTCGGTGAGGGTATGGCCGTATTCAAGCGCCGCGTCCGCCCCGAACTTCGCGGCGCGTTCCTCGGCGGAGTAGTGCGTGACGTCGCTGTAGGGCAGCTTGTGCACGACGACCAGCTCGCCGCGCTCGTCGAGAGCCTCGTCGTCGAACAAGTAGGCATCAGGGTTGAGGAAACCCGCGAGCAGGGTTCCGCCCGGCCGCAGGACGCGGAAGCACTCACGCCACACCGGTGCCACGTCCGGGACGAAGCAGTTCGAGACCGGGTGGACCACGACGTCGAACGCCGCCTCGCCGAAGGCGCTGAGATCGCTCATGTCCCCCAGGACGGTGCGCAGCTCAAGCCCGTCGCGCGCCGCCACCATCTGGTCCTGGCCGAGCTGGCCGGGCGAGTTGTCGAACACCGTAACCCGGGCTCCGGCCGCGGCGAGGATCGGACCCTGCTGGCCGCCGCCGGAGGCCAGGCACAACACGTCCTTGCCGGTCAGGTCCGCCGGCAGCCAGGAACGATCGACCGGCTCATGCCCGATGAGCACGATGGACCAGTCGCCGCTGCGAGCGCGCTCGACATCCTCAGCGCTCACCGGCCTCGACCACTCGTTGCCGTCCTGGACGAGCTTGTCCCAGGCGGCCCGGTTATGGGCTCCGGGGTCGACGACGGCGTCCGGCACGTTCAGCTCCCTGCTCAGCGGCACTCGACGTTCAGTGCTGCCAGCCAACACGATCATTGGTGGGCGCTCAACGCGATTTCAGTAGGGCATCGGCTGATCCGCCGGCCACGGCGGCCACTCCAGCTGCCGGAAGCTGGACGTCCCGTCGTCGTTCAGTTGCAGGATCGGCACCGGCTTGCGGTCCGGGTCGCTGGCGAGCGCGTCGTTGGCGTAGTCGGCCAGGAAGGCGAGCGGGCCGCTGGCGCCGCGCACCGCGAGCGGGCCGTGCAGAGCGCTGAACTCGCCGGCGATCGCCTCCCTCGGGGGCAGGTGGTTCGCCGAGTGCGCGACCGAGGCCGGGGTGGTCGCCAGACGGATCGCCGAGACGGTTGTCAGGACGCTGTCGTAGGCCATCATCGAGTTCCCGTCCGAGACGGGGGCGTCGGGGAAGGGGGTGGTGAAGGCGTTCTTGAAGGCGGCGAAGCCCTGCTGGCCCTTGGAGGTGGCCGCGTCGTTGGCGACGTTCCACTCCTCCGGGCTGGCCAGGCCCGAGTAGTAGACCGTGACGCCGCTGTCCAGGCCCGCCTTCACGTCCGGGCTGAAGGGGATCTGCGCGCCGTCCGAGCCGCTGACGATGGTGATCGGCTTGTCCAGGCAGGGCCGGTTCTTCAGGTCGCCGACGAACTCGGCCAGGTCGTTGCCGCGTCCGGCGAACAGGACCACGGCCGGCTGGACCGCGCACACGTTGGTCGGCATCTGGCCGATGCGGTTGTCGATGACGCTCTGGGCCACGGCCAGCGCGTCGGCGTTCTTCGCCGCCAGGCGCGCCGTGGTGTCGTAGGCCTCGTGGCCGACGACGGTGTGGCCCGAGCCGTTGAAGCCCTGGAAGGCCGCGACCAGCGAGGCGTCGTAGCTGTCCTGGCTGTTCTGGTCCTCGACGAGGTCGGCGCGGGCGAACTGCGGCTGGGAGAACTGGACCGCGACCGCGCCGGCCTGCCGGTTGCTCGGGGAGACGCGGATGAAGCCCGGGATGTCGTCGTAGTCGTCGGCGGTGACGGTCGAGCCGACCACCGGCAGCCCTGCCGCGCGCAGCGCCTGCACGCTCTGCGAGGTCGCCCTCAGACTGACTCCGAGGCCTGCGACGGCGGCCACGCGGTGCGCGTCGGCCGTCTTGGCGATCAGCTGCACGGTCTTGGACCACTGCTCGGCTTGGCGGCCGTCGCTGGCGATCAGTATCTGGATATACGGGCTCTTACCATCGACGTCGGACGTGTTCGCGTGGTGCTGGGCGGCGTAGGCGCCGCGGAGTTGCTCGACGGTGTTCTGGATGTTCAGCACGCTGCCGTCGGCCGAGGAGATGGGCAGGAGATAGACGATCGTCGCGTAGTCGTCCGGGTGCTGGCTCGTGACAGTCTGGTTCTCGGTGAAGATCTTCTTGTCCACGGCGGCCAGTGTCGGGTCGAAATCGTAGGACCCGTCGGACACGCCCACGCACTCGGTTCCTGCCTTCTCCACGATCGTCGCGCCGTGGTGCGAGCAGTAGTCGGGACCGGTGATCCCCCTGACGAGCGCGCCGATGCCGACATACCCGACCAGGCCCAGCGCGATCGCGAGCACGAGGGCGATGACGGCCTGCCACAGGCTGGCCAGTGCGCGGTAGCCGGCCCACAGCTGCGCCACGGCACCGTTGTCTCTCACTTGCTGTCCCTTCCGAAGGAAAGCAGATAGCCGTTCTCGGCCACGACGTAGTCGGCGAGGTCTCCGCGGGGGTCGAGATAGACGGTGTCGTGCAGCCACGGCGCCACGAGCCGGCGGGTCACCGTCCGGCGAGCGTCGCCGCGGTCCCGCCGCCCGGCGATGCGGTTCAGCTCCAGGACGGCGTTGGCGGCGGGCGCCAGCCGGCTGGGCGCGGTCGCGATCGTGTCCACCAGCAGCCGGAACTCCTCGATCGGCCGCTTTGCGATCTCGGCCATGAGGACTTCGACGACGGCGTTCAGAGCGGCGTCGTCCGGACCGGTCACCGTCGCCATCATGTGCCACAACCGGGCGTTGCGGCTGTGTGCGCCGCCCACCCGGTCGTAGTGGCGCTCGAACTGGCCGTGCACCTTGTCCCACAGCGCCGGGTCCCGGGCCAGCCGCTGCCGCAACAGCCGGGCGGCGAAGGGGTGCAGCTGCGGGCCGGAGTCCGCGTGGTCCTCGATCCACAGCCGGGTGCGCAGCCACGTCTCGTCGTCGGTGACCTCGTCGTCCCACCCCAGGTAGTGGTAGACGGAATTGCAGGCGGAGAGGTCGAGCCCGGCCGCCGACGAGGCGATCACGGCGAGCCGGTCCAGCCGCGCGGGACCGGTGTCCAGGAAGCGTTCGAGCAGGTGGTCCAGGACGGTGTCCGAGGCCTGGCCGACCGGCCCGGACCCGCCGTCGGACGGCCAGGGCCCGGCGAACAGTCCCGGCGGTCCGACGGCCGCCTCCTGCAGATCGACCAGCAGGTCGGTCAGCTCCCGGACCGCTGCGGGATGACCGCCGGCCAGGGCCAGGACGAAATCGGCGTCCTGGTGGTCGCTGCCGGTCTCCATGGTCCGGATCATCGCCAGCGCGTCGTCGGAATCCAGCGGCGTCAGCAGGACCGGGCGCCACAGTTCGGCGTGCTGGGGCAGCGCGGCGCCGCGTTCGAGCGGGACGAAGCGCAGCGCTTTGCCGTCGTTCGCCGCGACCGCCACGGGGCTCATCCCGGGTCGCACCCGGTGCCGGACCGCGACGATGACGAGCGGGTCGGGCTGGGGACCGTCGTGGTGCGCGGTGCGCCGGCAGTCGGCGATCAGGTCCAGGAGCCGGTCTCCGGTTTCGCCGTCGCAGTCGTCGAGCAGCAACAGCAGGTTGGCGTGCCGCTGCACGGCACGCTTGCGGTTGGAGTCGTCCCGCAGATCGCTGAGGAACGCCTCGACGAGCAGCCGGTCGCACTTCTGCGGCGCGCGGACCGCCTTCGCCTGTTGCGCCTGCTGGTACCGCCCGGCGGCGTCGAGCAGGACCGGGTACCCGCCGATGTCGGCGGCGAGGCGGTCGGACTCCGACCGTTTGAAGGCCGCGAACAGCCGCTTGATCAGCTCGGCCAGGGCGTCGGGATCCGACAGCGCCGCGAAACCGGGCAGCAGAAGCCGCACCAGGGCGGCGATCTCGTCGGCGTCGATCGGCAGCTGCAGGTACTCGATGAAAGCCTGCAGGTCATCGGGGTCGCCCGGATACCGCAGCGCCTTGGCGGCCATCATCATGTGCGGGAAGCCCTCGACCGGCCGCACCCCGAGCCCGCGCTTGTCCCTGAAGGCCAGCATGGCCCGTCCGAGGACACTGCCCACGCTCTCGTCGCAGACCGCTGCGACCTTGGCGCCGGGGCAGTTCACATGGTCGGCCCACAACCGGTTCAGCACGGCGGTCCCGCCGCTGCCCCGAGGTCCGATCAGCAGCATCGCGGGCACCGGGACCCGAGGGGTGCCCTTGCGTTTCAACGCGCTGTCGACGTACTCGAAGACCGGCTCGCGCCCGAAAGGGCCTCGCGTTCTTGTCGCCCCCACGTCCCACAGCCTCCCCTTGACTGTGTGCGACCACTGATTCACTCTCAGGCTAACAGCAGGGCCCTGGCCGAGGAGGGCGTTTCGCCTCATCCGGCGCCGAGGTACCGAACCAGACCGGACCGGACCGCTGCGCCCAAAGGGTCCGGCCGGACCCGCGGCAGCGCCTCTTGCGGATCCGGCCGGTATTCAGCCTCCTTACACCGCCGCCGCGGGCTCGTTACCGATGCCCACGCCGACCTTCGCCTTCGTCCTCAAGGTGTCGACGGCCAGCGGTCCGGGCCCGACGATCGCGACCATGAGGAACGCCCACGCGAACAGCGCGGCGGGCTCGCCGCCGTTCTGCATCGGCAGTAGGGCTTTCTCCTGGTGCACCGAGAAGTAGGCGTAGGCCATCGTCCCCGACAGGATCACCGCCGACGTGCGGGTACCGAGCCCGATCATCACCAGTACCCCGAACCCGAACTGCAGGGCCGCGGCGACCCCGCCGGGCCACACCAGGGGCGAGACCGTGTGACCGGAGGTGGGGAAGCCGAACAGGGTGGAGGCGCCGTGGCAGGCGATGAGAAAGCCGACCACGATGCGGAACAGTGATGTGCCGTGCTCGGGCAGAGGCTTGAGGGTGGACATCTAATACTCCGCTTCCGTGTGGCGTCCGCCGGCCGGCGCCGTCGGACCGTGGTGGTGTCCCCCGATTCGGCCGGGTATGGCCGACTGTCGCAGAACGTTGAAATACGGGCCTTGGTTCAATGCCGGGAAGCGGATTCCGAAGTGCGGACAGCAGGGCTAATCAGAGGATTGCTATAGCGGGGATTCCGGCTCTCGCCAGGTACCTGTCCAGTCGTAGAGCGGCGCCGAAGTGGCGTACTCCCGGAGGTAGGCGATCTTGTCCCCGTCGAGTCTGGCGATCGTCGCGCCCTCGAACGTGGCAGCCTCGCCATGCGAGGTGCAGGAGAAGACCCACTCGGCCATCAGGACGTCTCCGGCAGCCTCCTGCGAGACGATCTTCCAGTCATCGACGGAACCACCGGCATCGAACCAGGCGTGCATCCACTGTTCGACCCGGCTCCGGCCGCGGTAGACCGGGCCGTAGCACTCGACGACCACGCAATCCTCGGTCAAGGTGGCCAGCACTCCGGCGACGTCGTGGCGCCGCCAGGCATCGATGTAGGTGTGGAGCTGGTTCATGAGGTTCCTTCCTTGTCAGGCTGGAACCATCATGAGCCACCCCGCCGAGAGCGGTCGGAACGCAGCGGGGCGGTACGGCGAACCGCCGTACCGCCCCGCTGAACGCGGTCCTAGTCGCTCACGTAGCGGTGACGGTGACCGTCGGCGCGCCGTTGGTGCCGGAGTAGCTGGCGTTGAAGCCGAAGCTGGTGCTGGCGCCGGGGGCGATGACGTTGTTGTAGGGGGCGTTGGTCGCGGTCACGGCCTTGCCGGACTGGGTTTCGGTGGCGTTCCAGGTGTTGGTGATGGTCTGGTTGCCTCCCCAGGTCCAGGTGACCTTCCAGGACTTGGTCGCGGTCGTCCCGGTGTTGGTGATGGTGACGTTGCCGTTGAAGCCGTTGCCCCAGTCGCTGGTGACGCTGTAGGTAGCGGTGCAGGTCGGGCCGGTGCCCCCGCCGGTTCCGGAGGTGGTGCCCTTGACGGCGGCGGAGGCTGCCGAGACGTTGCCGGCGGCGTCGTGGGCCGTGACCGTGTAGCTGTACTGCGTCGAGGCGGTCAGTCCGGAGTCGGTGAAGGTCGGCGAGGTCGTGGTGCCCGCCACCGTGGTGCCGCGGTACACGGTGTAGCCGGTCACCGCGACGTTGTCGGTCGAGGCCGTCCACGACAGCGAGACGCTGCTGCTGGTCGTGGCGGTGACCGCCAGGTTGGTCGGCACGCTCGGCGGCGTCGTGTCGCCGCCGCCGGTCCCGGCGGTGGTGGTGGCCTTGACGGCGGCGGAGGCGGCGGAGACGTTGCCGGCGGCGTCGTGGGCCGTGACCGTGTAGCTGTACTGCGTCGAGGCGGCCAGTCCGGAGTCGGTGAACGTCGGCGTGGTCGCGGAACCGGCCACGGTGGTGCCCCGGTACACGGTGTAGCCGGCCACCCCGATGTTGTCGGTCGAAGCCGTCCACGACAGCGAGGCGGTGCTGCTGGTGGTCCCCGTGACGGTCAGACCGGTCGGCACGCTCGGCGGCGTCGTGTCGCCGCCGGTACCGCCGCCGCCGGCGATCAGCTCGCCGTACACCGCGTAGGCCATGGCGATGTCCGCCTGGGCCCAGAAGCGGTGGTAGGTGAACGTCGGGGCGGATCCGCCGTTGAGGTAGGCCTGCACCTTCGGCCAGGCCGGGTCGTTCTTGTACCACGAGCGGATCGACAAGAAGGTGGCGCCGGGGGCGATCGGGTCGCCGTTGGGCATCTTGCCGGACCAGCCGGAGGGCACGTACACCGTGTCGTTGAACTGGCTGTAGTCGGTGCGCGTCTCGGGCGTGGCGATGCCGGCGGTGTCGGCGAAGGTCGCCATCGCGTCGAGCAGGCTCTTGGCGAGGGCGCCGGAGGCGGTGTCGCCGGACTTGGCGGAGTAGTACGTCAGGGTCTTGACGTACGCCGCCGCGACGCCGACGTCGTTGCCGTAGTCGGCGACCGTCACGTGCAGCCCGGAGTTGCCGCCCGGACTCGTCGGGTTCCAGGTGTCCGGCTGTCCGGTCCAGCCGAGCGTGGAGGGGATCTGGAAGTTGGTGGCGGTGACCGTGGTCTTCGAGGAAGCCCAGGTGATCCACTTGCCCAGGATCGTCTTGGCGGTGGCGTTGCCGGTGACGTAGTAGAACTCCGCGAGCCGCTCCATCGACCAGGCCTGCATGCCGAACCAGTTGTTGCTCGGCGGGTCGTGGTAGACCGGCTCCCAGTCGTAGGCCATGCCGTAGAACGTCGAGTCACCCGACGGCGGCACGCTGTACGAGCCGTTCCAGCTGTTCGTACAGCCGCCGGCGATGGCGCCCTCGGCGGACTGCAGCCACTGGTAGAACTCCATCTGCCGGGTCAGGCTGGCGGTCCAGTCGCTCTTGGCGGTCGGAGACATGGGGGTCAGCGCGGCGATGTTCGTCATGGCCCACACCGCCAGCGGGTTCTGATACCCCTGGTGCGCGGCGCCGTCGCCGATCCGCCAGGCCCAGCCGCCGCCGGGCTCCGCCCCGCCCCAGGCGTAGTACCAGGCCAGCAGGTAGTGCTCGGAGCCACGGCCGGTGCCGGCCGCGCAGGAGCTGGCGTTCGTGCAGTTCCCGATCTGCTTGAAGTACTTGTCGAACAGCGAGTAGCGCAGGAAGTCGCCCATCTTCGCGGCCTTCGCGACCGAGGCGGCGATCTGGCCCTGCGCGCCCTGCGCCGAGGCCCAGCGGTAGGCCCAGTACGCGGCCTGGATGGCGCGGGCGTCGGCGTCGGGGGCAGTCGTGTACTTCCACTGCTTGGAGTAGGAGCCGGACTGCGCCACGAACAGGTCGAGGTATCCGTTCGGACCGCCGTAGTTGAACAGGTCCGTGGTCGGCTGCGGAATCGTCTTCCACACCGACTCCGCCGCGCCGCGCTGGTAGCTGTTGATGTACGACGGCCCGGTCGCGCTGGGACCGGCCTCCCCGCCGGTACCGGGCGTGTTCCCGTAGCCGTACTTGTTGTCGACGTCCATCAGCCAGTGCATGCCGTAGATGTCCGACGTGCCGTACGTCGAGGTCAGCTCGTTGGCCAGCGGGTCCTGGCCGACCGACACCGAGGTGTTGAGCGGGCTGGGGTAGCTGCTGGGGTCCGGCCACTCCGGGGCGTAGGTCGCCGGCGAGTTGGGGTTGTAGGAGCTGTTGCTCGGCTGATCGACGTGCTGCGGGATGATGTAGTGCTCGGCCGTCGTCCAGGCGTTGTTGAACGCCGTCCAGTCACCGGTCACCCGGCCGTACGTCGCCTCCAGCCACATCCAGAAGCTGAACGCCTCCGAGGTCGTCTGGTGCCCGTAGTCCGGCGCCTCGACGATCAGCGTCTCCACACTGTGGTACGGGATCCCCTGCGCGCTGAAGTAGCCGTTCGCCGGGTCCTTGATCTTCTTGTACTGGGTCAGGAACTGCTGGGTGTAGGCATCCGTGGCGGCCGAGGCCGCGGCCGGGGCGACACTCGCCGCCCGCGACATGGACGGTGCGACGGCCGACGCCAGGACGGCTCCGCCGGCCGCGGTCGCGAATTGTCTGCGCGACAACTTTTTGGTCATGGAATACCTCTGCTTCGGGGGACTGCCGAGATATAGCCCGGCAGAAGCGGCTCGATCACCCGTGATGTTCAGCGCGGTGTTACATGCTGTCAACTGATTCACGACTTCATGATCTCCACCTCAGGGCCGGAAACCGCAGGTCATGGCCGTGATCGAGAATTCAGTCGCGATGATCGGCGCCTCGTCGGAGGTGAAAGTTACAGGTGCGTGACGCCAGGCCTGGAATGTGTAGCCAGACGAAACAAGGAATCGCCCGCACAACTGCGCATTCACATAGAGCATGCCGATTGCGCCCGTCGCAATGTACTGCGACGAGCACAACCGGCATTCAGATCCCCGCCAGGCTCCTGTCAGCTCGCCGTACAGGTCAGCGTCGGGGTCCCGTTAGTACCCGAATAGGCGCCCTGGAAGCCGAACGATGTGTTCGCTCCCGGCGCCACCGAGCCGTTGTAGCCCATGTTCGTGACGGTCACCGCCGATCCGCTGCTGCTCAGCGTGCCGTTCCACAGGCTGGTGATCTGCTGGCCGCCGCCCCAGGTCCAGTTCACCTTCCAGCCGTTGATGGGCGCCGTCCCGGAGTTCGTCACGGTCACGTTGGCGGTGAAGCCCGAGTTCCACTGGTTGGTCACCGAGTAGGCCGCTGTGCATCCGCTGCCACCTCCTCCTCCCCCGTTCGAGGTCGTCGTCGCGGTCGCGCCGGTCGACGGCGCCGAGACGTTGCCGGCCGCGTCGACGGCGGCGACGGTGTACGTGTAGTGCGTCGCGGCGCTCAGACCGGTGTCGGTGAACGTGGTCCCGCTGGACGTGCCGACCTGGGCGCCGTTGCGGTACACGCGGTATCCGGTGACGCCGACGTTGTCCGTGGACGGCGACCACGACAGCGAGGCCGAGGACGCGGTCGTCCCGGTGACCGCGAGGTTCGCCGGAACGGACGGCGCCGTGGTGTCGCCGCCGCCGGACCCGGCAGCGGTGGCCGAGACCGAGAAGCTGTTGGTGCCCAGGCCCTGTCCGCCCTGCCAGATCTCGAAGCCGGCTTCGACGTCGAGCAGGTAGTTCGAGGGGTTGATGGAGCCGCGGGACACGGCGTCCTGGAACATCGCCTTGAGGTCGAGGTTGGACAGCGAGGTGGCGCCGGGGTTCAGGACGTAGGAGATGATCTTCCACGAGGACTGCTGCCCGGTCCACACGTTCCAGTTGTGGCCGGCGACCGTGGTGTTGCCGGTCTGCGAGCCGAACGGCTGCACCCCGCCGCGGCTGTTCATCCAGATCATCACCTCGGTGCCGTCCGGCTGGCCGGTGGCGGTGGGCGAGGAGTTGAACCAGATGTCGTAGGCGACGTCATAAGCACCCGACGACGGCTGCGTGGTGTCCCAGGAACTGACAGCGCTGCCCAGCTTGCTCATCTGGATCGGGAAGGGGTTGTTGCTGGTGCACAGACCCCAGTGACAGCCCTTGAAGATCGACGGATAGGTGGCCGGCGCGCCGCTGCCGCCGAGGTTGAAGTTCGCAGTGCTCACCGTCCACGCGGTCGCGCCGTTGTAGGTCAGGCACTGCTGTGCGCTGGAGTTCCACTCGTTGGCCTGGATCGTGTAGTCCCCGGCCGGGATCGTGCCGGTACCGGAGCACGTGGTCGTGGCGGCCTGCGCAGCCGGCAGGGCGATCGCGGAGAGCGCCCCCGTGAAAGCGATCGCGAGGGCGGCCGCAAGGGCACGTGCTCTGAGTAGACGAGCCATCCGGATGTCATCCTTTCGAGCGTCGGCCGGAGCATGGGTCGCCCCGCATCGCTGGTGAACGTGGCAAGAAGGCGCCCGGACCGCAAGGGGAGCGCCATGGCGACCCGGCGGCGCGCGAGTCAGCGGCGCGCCGGACGCCGCAGGTCCACGGGTCGTCCCGCCGCCAGACGCGCCGGCGCGACCCCCGGGCGGCGACGTGGAACTTTCACGGTCGAACCGCCGCTCACCGGTCGGCGAAAGCCCTTCGAAGCGCTTCGAACACAGCGCTCACCAGTTCGGCAATCCTGAATGCCGACGGCGGATCCGATCTGGCCGCATCCATGAAACTTTCAGCGGCCACACTGCGGCGAACGCCCCTTGAGAAGCGCGCAGCGCGATACGTCGGCGCGCTACGTTGACATGATTTCACCAGCACGCGGACAGTGCTGCCACCGACGTCTACCACTGTGGGGGATCATGCTGTCCAGAACCGCGAGACTCCTGCTCGCCGCAGGTCTTTCCGCATCGGCCATCGCCTTGGGTCCGGTCGCCACGGCGGCCACCGCGACCACGGCGCACGCCCCGAGCGCCGGGCACACGCTGCCGGCCGACACGCGCTTCGCCGTCACGCCCGACAACGAGGCCCAGCGCCAAGCACTGACCGATCTGCAGCACCACGACCTCGCCGGCGCCGCGGCCATGGCGAAGCTGGCCAGCTGGCCCGAGGCGACCTGGTTCACCAGCGGCACGCCGGCTCAGGTGCGCGACCAGGTCCGCGCGACCGTGCGGACCGCCGCGGCCGAGCGTGCCGTTCCGGTGCTGGTCGCCTACGACATCCCGCTGCGGGACTGCAGTCAGTACTCCGCCGGCGGCGCGGCGTCCGATGCCGCCTACCAGCAGTGGATATCAGCGTTCGCACAAGGGGTCGGCTCGAGCCGGGCCGTGGTGATCGTCGAGCCGGACGCGCTGGCGAACCTGCCCTCGGATTGCAATGCCACCACCGACCCGACCGGGACGCTGACCGCCGGGCGCATCGCCGACATCAAGTACGCGGTGTCCGCCCTCGAAGCCCAGCCGCAGACGGTCGTCTACCTCGACGCCGGAAACAGCCAGTGGCACTCTGTCGGCGATATGGCGCAGCGCCTGATCCAGGCAGGCGTCGCTCAGTCCCAGGGCTTCTTCCTCAACGTGTCCAACTACCAGCCGACCGACCAGACCGACCAGTACGGCACCTGGATCTCCAAGTGCCTGTGGTTCGCCACCGACGGTCCGGCATGGGCAGCCGGACACACCGACTACTGCGCCAGCCAGTACTACTCCTCGGCGGCGCCGAACGACGGAGCGCCCGGCGACGCGGTGTCCCCGACCGATGCGAGCACCTGGCACTGGACGGACGCCTGGTTCGACCAGAACGTCGGCACTCCCCCGCCCGCGCAGCTGACCCACTTCGTCGTGGACACCAGCCGCAACGGTAAGGGCGCATGGACCCCGGCGCCCGGCAAGTACACCGGCGACCCCCAGACCTGGTGCAACCCTCCGGGTCGCGGCATCGGCGCCACGCCGACCGCCGCCACCGGCGTCCCGCTCGTCGACGCCGACCTGTTCATCAAGACGATCGGCGAGTCCGACGGCAGCTGCACGCGCAGCACCGCGGGTCCCGGCGACCCCGAATACGGCGGCACGGTGGACCCGGCGGCCGGCGCGTGGTGGCCGGCCCAGGCACTCGGCCTCGTCCAGGACGCCGTCCCGACGCTGACCTTCAATCCGCGTCTGCTTCCCTGAACCGCCTCGGCGCGGCCGGACTGAAAAACGCCGGCCGCGCCGAAGGCCGCGGCACCGATCCGGTGCTGTCCCGCAACGAGATCGGCGGCATGAACAGGCGATGCCCGGCGGGCGCGTCCGGATCGGCGATGTGCTCGGCGAGCAGTTCCACCGCGACGGTACCCATCGCCAGCGACGGGACGTCGGCAGCCGTGAGCGGCGGATGGAACTCCTCAGCCCACTGATGTGCGGCGATCCCGGCGACGGAGAACGTCCTCGGGATCTCATGGCCCGCGCGCTCCAGCGCGCGCTGCACACCCGGCAGCGCCGCCTCATTCACAGTGACGATCGCGGTCGTGCTGGGGCGCGTCGCCAGTATCTCCGCCACGCAGCGCTCGCCACCGGCGACGTCGTCCTCACAGCAGAACTCTGATCCGCTGACTCCGCGCCGAGCGACCGCCTCGGCGAACCCGTCGCGGGCGCGATGGCCGGGACTGTAGCCGGCGGCCATCAGCGCGGGCGAGCGGTTGACGAGCGCGACATGCCGGTGACCGAGGTCGGCGAGATGATCGACGCAGCGGCCGACCAGCGCCGCGTAATCCATGTCCACCCACCACGTCGCGTCAGGGTCGCGGACGCGTCCGATCGTCACGAACGGCACCCCGCTCTGCGCGACCCTGGCCACCCGGGAATCCTCCATGAGGATCTCCATCAAAATCACGCCATCCACCCGCCGACCGCTGATCAGACGCTCGAGCGAGCGGTCACGGTCGCCACCGGACGGCGAGAGCAGCACATCAAGATCGACCCGCGCCGCAGCCTCCACGACGCTGCCGACGAAATCCAACTGCATGGACGTCAACCGCGGCCCGGCCGGCGGGATCACCAGCCCGACCGTGCGAGTCCGCCCCTCCTTCAACGCGCGCGCCGAAGCATTGGGGCGATAGTCCAGCTCGTCAATGACCTGCTGAATCCGCCGCCGCGTCTCCACCGAGACCGGCCGTTTCCCACTGAGCGCATACGACACGGTGCTGCGCGCCACCCCCGCACGACGCGCGATCTCTCCGATGTCCATGGCCCTCCGCGCTCGGCAGGTCGAATCAGTACGCTGATCGGAAGTCTACGGCTGCGTAGAAGCTCCCTTATCAGCGAACTCGCGCGCTCGGCATGCCGACACCTATTGGCCGTAGGTGGGACTAGGCTTGGCGTCATGACTACCGGGATGGCATTGCGCCACACACGGATGGGTGACCCGGTGCTCTTCTGAGCGCCGTGCGGGCCGGTGCGGGCTCGCTGTCCGATCGAGGATCCCGCACTGCCGCGCGGGCTCCGCCTCCGTCGTGTTGATCACAGTTTCCAGACATCAACCACGACAGGAGAAATCATGCCCGCCAAAACATTGCAGATTCCCACCGCAGACGGCCAGTGCGACGCTTTCGCCGCCTTCCCCGACGGTGGCCGGCAGCACCCGGGAGTGCTGATGTACGCCGACGGCTTCGGCATCCGGCCCGTACTGCGGGAGATGGCCCGCGAACTGGCCGGCCACGGGTACTACGTGCTGGTCCCCAACTTCTTCTACCGGCACGGCCCGGCACCGGTGATCGACCTTCCCGAGCACATCGGAGAAGAGGCCCGGCCCGCGGTCTTCGCCCGGCTGATGCCCATGATCCGGGAGCACACCGCCGAACGTTCCCTGGTCGACGCCGAGGCCTACCTCAGGTTCCTCACCTCACAGCCCGAGGTCGGCGCGGGACCGGTCGCCCCGTGACCGGGTACTGCATCGGCGGCCTCCTGGCGGTACGCACCGCCGCGGCCCACCCCGGCCAGGTGGCCGCCGTCGCCGGATTCCACGGCCCGGTGGGCGCCGACGGACCCGGCAGCCTCGCCAAGCTGACCGCCCAGGTCCACCTCGGCCACGCCGAAGGCGACATGACGCCCGAGGCCCTCGACGAGCTCAACCAGACCCTGGACGCCGCAGGTGTCGACCACACCTCCGAGATCTACCCCGGCACCGTCCACGGCTTCACCATGTCTGACACCGATGCCTTCAACCCCGCCGCGCTGCAACACCATTGGGACCGCCTGCTCCCCCTTCTCGCCCGCACTCTGGTCACCAACTGAGGCTCCGATCACACCGGCACGGTCCCTGCGATCACTACTCTGCGCAGACAACAGGGAGATCGCCGAGACCGTGCCGAGGACACCACCATGCCCAGTGACTGGGGCTGTTGCGCGTTGAGAGGCGCCGCTTTTCAGAAGCCTCCGGAGACGTAGTCGAACCAGTCGAAGCGGACTGTGCCTGCCGTGGCGTACATGCCGATGACGCGGCCGGTGAAGCCGCCGGCGACTTCGGTGGAGAGGTAGCGGCCGTCGAGGGCCGCCAGGACCGTGGACTCGCCGTAGGGGTCGGTGACGGCGAAGGAGACGGTGTCGGGTCCGGTACGGGCGTCCTCGGCGTGGTTCTCGGTGATCAGGACACTGAGGGTGAGGGGACCGGGTGCGACTGCGTGGGATGCCACGGTCGTGCGCAGTGGGCCGATGCGGGCTATGACGTGGACCTCACCGTCTCCGCCTGCCTCGATCTCGTAGTGATGGTGCTCGTCGAGGCGGACGGCCAGGCCGCCGCGGCCGGCGGAGGCGTTGATCAGGACCTCGGCGCGGCATGCGGGGTGCTGTTGGCGGCGCCCGACGAAGACGACGTCCGCAACGTCCAGCGAATCGCCCCGCGCGCGCAGCGTCAGCCAGCCGGGCCGATCGGTCGTGGAGCACAGGTTCTCGGGACGGTCCCGCAGCGAAATCCACAGCGGCCGCAACACATCGGCGTCGAAGTCGTCGCGGACCGGCTCGACCTCCGGCTCCTCCACCGGCCACGGCAGCGCCGAGAAGTCCGAGACCACTTCACCCACCACCGGCCAGCCGTCGACCCACTCCACCGGCGCGAGAAACGTCTCCCGCCCCAGGACGTGCCACCCCGGCGTCACGCCGCCGGGACGCACGCCCAGGAAGACCATCCACCACGAGCCATCAGGGCCCTGAACCAGGTCCGCGTGCCCGGTGTTCTGCACCGGATGCTCCATACCGCGATGCGTCAAGATCGGATTCGCCGGACACGCCTCAAACGGCCCAGACGGCGCCGGTCCACGCGCGATCGACACCGCATGCCCACGCTCGGTACCGCCTTCAGCGATCAGCAGGTACCAAAACTCACCGATGCGGAACAGGTGCGGCGCCTCCGGAGCCTTCGCCCCTGGCGTACCCGACCAAATCCGGTACGGCTCCCCGAGAATCTTGCCCGTCTCCGGGTCCAGACGTACCTGCGAAACTCCCGCAACAGTGCACCAACAGCTGCCGTCCTCATCCCACGCCAAATCCGGATCGATACCCGGCACACCAGGCAGCATCACCGGTTCCGACCACGGACCAGCCGGATCGGTCGCGGTGACCACCAGGTTGCCGCCCTCAGCACTGGCATTCGTCGTGATCAGCCAGAACCGGCCGTCATGATGACGCAGCGTCGGAGCATAGATGCCACCAGAGGACGACGCCCGCGACAACCGCAACTGACTCGGCCGGTCCAACGCGTTGCCGACCTGCCGCCACCGCACCAGATCACGGCTGTGAAAGACCGGAACCCCCGGGAAGTACTCAAAACTGGAGCACGCCAGGAAGTAGTCCTCCCCCACCCGACACACACTCGGATCGGGATGGAACCCGGGCAGAACAGGATGCGCAGCAGTGTCGCCCATGGTCGCATCAGTCTTTCTCGTCGAAGCGCTTCGATAGGTTCCCGGATAGGCTACAGCCGACCCGCGTGCGCAGCGGCGAGTATCAAATAGGCGCTGGCGGTCCACGTGTAAGCCCGATCGCGCAGACCCGCGCCGGACAGGGCATCGAAGTTCTCTGCGAAGCCGGACTTCTCGCACAGCGCCCGGAACCGGCTGCTGACCTCGTCGGCGAGCCCGGTGAAGCCGGCCCGTCGAAGCCCGTCCTCGATCAGGACGGTCGACGGCGCCCAGATCGGACCACGCCAGTAGCCGTCGGCCTCGTAGTGCTCCGACGACGGTCGCTCGGTCGCCGGACCGTGCTGCGTCAGGTGCGCCTCGATGTCGCGCGCCAGCGTGTCCCGGACGTCCTCAGGCAGGCTGTCGCCGAGCACGATCGCCATCAGGTCCAGCAAGCTCGTGCTCGCCGTCGCCTGTCCCGTCGCGGCGGCGCGCGCCACGAACCGTCCGTCGCGCCACAGCTCCTTCAGCATCGCGGCGCGCACTCCCTCAGCTTCGTGCCTCCACGTCTCGGCGTCCTCGCCAAGCTCAAGCTCGTCAGCAAGCTCTGCGAGCCGGTCCAGCTGCAAGATCAGGAAGGCAGCCAGATCCGATGTCTGGACAACGCGATCGGCGTCGAAGGTGGTCGCATTGTCCCAGCCGCTGTCGTTGCCGTGCTGATAGTGCGGCAGCGCCTGGCCCGGAACGCGGCGTGCGGACAGCCAAAAGCGTGTCCACGCCGACAGTTTCCCGTAGACGTCCGCCACCTCGGCCCGGCTCAGCTCACGCGGCAGCCTCCCGCGCAGATGTCCCAGAGCCCAGCCGTGGATCGGCGGCTTGACGTAGTTGTAGAGGATCTCCGAATGCGTCACCGAATCCGGCAGCGCACCGCTGTCGTCCTGGTGGTCGAACGGTATCTGGAACTGACTCCACGCCAGCTCCGGCGCGCCGGCGGCCAGGGCGATCGCGTTGAAGCAGTGGTCCCAGCTCCAGACCTTGTCCATCCAGTGCTTCGACATCAGGACGCCGGGCCGCGCCAGGAATCCCGCCGGGCGGACCGTCGCCGACCACAGGACGTAGACAGCCAGCTCGGCGGCCGGAGTGTCGACAGTACGCCAAGGAGCAATCTCGTCCACGAACTCTGAGAATCGACCCGCGACGTTCTTCAAGACGTCGTCGAACGCCGCACCTCTGCGATAGCGAGGCCGGGCGCTGTCGAACTCCTCGATAGCGATCTCCCACGCTTGAGCGGCAGCCAGATCCAGACCGCGTTCAGCGGTGCCGAGAGCTTGCAGCCCGAAGACCTCGCGCGGCTCCCCCGACAACACCGTGATCCGGTAGCGCCGTCCCGTCTGATACAGCGTGTAGATGTACGACCCGTCGACCGGATCCCGGTAGAAGTAGGGCCCGCTGAACGGCGTGAGGCGAGGATCGGCGGCGTTCACGCGAAGGCCCAAACCCTTGCCGTCGCCTCGGACGCGCACCGTGTCGTCGGTCTCGTAGACCAGCTCGATCACAGAGTCCTGCCACGCCCAGGCGAGCCGGGCCGGCGTGGCCGCGACGGACGCCTCGATGCGGGAGCCGGAGGAATCGGTCGGCGTGAAGCGCAGGACCGCGTGCAGTCCGTTCTGGTGGGAGACGAAGTGGAGGTCGTCGGCATAGGTGGCCTCGGCGATCACCGGCGAGATGCCGAACCATGATCCGTGGTGGCTGAACGGGATGTCGCGGATGTCGAAGGTCGGAAGGGCACCGGCGATGGTCATAGTGGTCTTTCTGTGTACGGGCGCGGACGGGCTGCGTCGGCGGCGGACTAGTCCTTGACCGCCCCCGCGGTCACGCCGGCGGCGACGTAGCGCTGGGCGACGACGAGCAGGACGGTGGCCGGGACCGACGCCACGACCGCGGTGGCCATGATGGCGTTCCACTGCTGGTTGTTGTTGCCGATGTAGTGGTAGATGCCCAGGGTGATCGGCTGCGCGCCGCCCTGGCCGTCCAGGGTGTTGGCGAAGATGAAGTCCGACCACGCCCACAGGAACGCGAACAGCGACACGGTCACCACGGCGTTGCGGCTGACCGGCATGACGATCGACCAGAACGTGCGCAGCTGCCCGGCGCCGTCGGTCTTCGCCGCCTGCAGCAGCTCCGCCGGGATCCCCGTCATGAACGCCGCGAACACCAGCGTCGCGAACGGGACCGCGATCGTGGAGTCGGCGACGATCAGGCCCGCCACGCTGTCGAGCATCCCCAGGTTCAGGTAGATGGCGTAGAAGCCCATCGCCATGATGATGCCCGGGATCATCTGCGCGATCAGCAGCGCGAAGCTGAGGATCCCGCCGCCGCGCGGGCGGAGTTTGGCCAGCGAGTAGCCGGCCGGCGCGGCGACCGCCACCGTCAGCACCACCGTCCCCAGGCCGATGAACAAGCTCGTGCCCAGATACGGCATCTGCTGGTGGAGCACAGCGCGGTAGCCGTCCAGGGTTCCGTGGACCGGGAACCAGTTCGGCGGCGTCTTGCGCATGTCCTGGTCGCGGGTCAGGGACTCGTTGACCATCCAGTAGACGGGGAACAGCATCAGCGCGGTCAGCACCAGGCCGACGGCGGTCTTCCACCACGTCGTCCGCGGACGTCGGAACGCGGTCATCACGCCTCCCGCTGCTTGCGCTGGGCCCGGATGTAGATCAGCCCGAAGGCCAGTGCCATCACGACCAGCAGGTTGCCGACCGCCGCGCCGGGTCCGAACTCCGGCAGCAGATTGCCGAAGCCCAGCTGGTAGGACCAGGTCGCGAAGGTCGCCGAGGAGCCCGCCGGACCCCCCTTGGTCATGATCCAGATGATGTCGAAGACCTTCAGCGTGTAGACCAGCCCGAGCAGCAGCGTGATCGCGGCGACCGGGCGCAGCAGCGGGAAGGTGACCTTCCAGAAGCGCTGCCACGCGGTCGCGCCGTCCAGCTCGGCCGCCTCGTACAGCTCCGGGGAGACCGCCTGCATCCCGCTGTAGAGCATGACCAGGTTGAACGGGATGCCGATCCACACGTTCGCCACGATCACCGACACCAGCGACCACTTCGGCGAGGTGAGCCAGTCCACCGGGGCGATCCCGAGGCCGTGCAGCATGTGGTTCACGACGCCGGAGTCGCTGTTGAGCATCCACGACCACGTCGAGGCCGACACGATCAGCGGCAGCAGCCAGGGCACGAGGAACAGCGCGCGCAGCGTCGCCGAGAGCCGGAAGTGCCGGCTGAAGAACACCGCCAGGCCCATGCCGATCCAGAACTGGAACAGGATCGACGCGCCGGTGAACACCAGCGTGTGGATCAGCGCCGGGCGGAAGGCGGGGTCGCTCAGGACCTTGCGATAGTTGTCCAGGCCGGTGAACGGGGCGCCGCCGTGGACGAACGAGCGCACCGTGTAGTGGTGCAGGCTCAGCTCGATGTTGCGGTACATCGGGTAGGCGTAGAAGGCCAGCAGGTAGATCGTGACGGGGGCGAGGAACGCCCAGCCTGCCCAGTTCGCCGTGCCGGGGCGCGGACGGGACCCCCGTCCGGGGCGCGCGGCCAGGGCGGCTGCCCCGCGCGCGCCCCGGACGGGCCGCGTCCGGTTCTGTGTGGTCGGGTTCATGAAGGGGTGCCTTCGTGGTCCGGCATCACTTGGTCGCCGCGGCGGCGGCGTTCTGCGCGGTCGTCAGCGCCGACTGCGGCGAGGCCGAGCCGCTGAGCGCGGCCTGGACCGCGGTCCACATCGGCTGGGAGATCTTCGGGTACTTCGTCCCCAGGTCGTCGCTGGTGCGTCCCTTGGCCGCGGCGACCGCGGCGACCCACGGCTGCAGGGCGGGGTCGGCGGCGACCTGCTTGGCCTGCACCTGCGGCGTGGCCGCGACGTAGGACAGCGTGGTGTCGGTCGCCTGCGCGTTGTCGGCGCTGGTCAGGCAGCTCACGAGCTTCTGCGAGGTCGCGTAGCGGTCGGTCTTGTCCTGGACCGGGACGGTGACGAACTCCCCTCCCGTCGGCGCCGCGGCGGTTCCGCCGTTCAGCGCCGGGATCGGGATGATGCCGTAGTCGAACCCGGCCTTCTTGGCGTTGGCCAGCTGCCAGGTGCCGTTCTCGCTGAAGGCGTACTGCCCGGTGGCGAACTCCTGCCAGCTGGTCGTCTGGGTGTTGTTGATGACCGAGTTCGGGGCGTAGCCCTTCTTCAGCCAGTCCGTCCACAGCGCCAGCGCCGAGACCCCCTGCGGGGAGTCCAGCTTCTTCAGGTCCGCCCCCGACCCCCAGAACCACGGCAGGAACTGGAAGCTGCCCTCCTCGGTGCCGATCGCCGAGAACGTGATGCCCTTCTTGCCGGCCGCGGTGACCTTCGCCAGCGCGGCGGTCAGGGTGGACCAGTCCTTCACGGTCGAGATGTCCACGCCGGCCGCCGACAGCACCGCCTTGTTGTAGTACAGCGCCAGGGTGTTGGCGCCGATCGGCACGCCGTAGGTCTTCCCGGCGAGCTGCCCCGCGGCCAGCAGGTTCGGGGCGATCGCCGTGGTGTCCAGATGCGTGGTGCCGGTGTCGGTGATCACGCCGGCGTCGGCGAGCGTGGAGACCACCGGGTTGTCGACGATCAGCACGTCCGGGGAGTTGCCCTGCTGCGCGGCCAGCAGCACCTTGGTGGTCAGGTCGGTGGTGTCGAAGCCGGTGCGCTTGACCGTCACCCCGGCCTGGCTGCCGCACTTGGTCAGCAGCTGGGACCAGGCCGAGCCGTTGTCGAACTGCGGGTAGGGGTCCCAGACGGTGAAGGTTCCGCCGCCGCCGCCGGCCGCTGCGGAGGTTCCGCCACCGGAGGCGGCCGATCCCGTCGAGCTCTTGGACGCCGAACAGGCGCCGGCTGCTCCGGTGACCGCCAAAGCCAGACCGGCCGCTGCGACACGCCGGGCTATGGACTGGGCTTTCATAGTCGTTCCCTTTCGATCCGCTGCCGCCAGGCAGCTGATGGTCTCCGCGTCAGGGCGCGGAGGATGGGATATCTGGGTCCGCGCGAGAGGGTGGCGGCGGAACACGACTTGCTTCTGGTGCTTGATTCGGCTGCGCGTTTCGGCTGTGTGATTCAGCTCTTTGGTTCAGCTCTTTGGTTCAGCTGCTCAATGCAGCCGCTGGACTCAGCTGGTTGTTCTCAGATGGGTTCAGCGACCCGGCTCGGTGAAGCGACTCAGTTGCCTGATTCCGGCGCCGGACCGGCGCTCGCCCGCAGGGACACCGGCGGGGCGAGCAGGACGTGCCGGGGCGCGGCGCCGGGGGCGGCGAGCAGTTCCAGCAGCAGTTCCACCGCGACCCGGCCCATCTCGGCGGCCGAGACGTCGGCCGAGGTCAGCTGCGGGGTCACGGCCGTGGCCCAGCGGCTGGCGGCGATGCCGGTCACCGAGAAGTCCAGCGGGACCTTGCGGCCGTGCGCGGCCAGTCCCCGGTACAGCCCGCCGAGCGCCGCCTCGTTCACGGTCACCACGGCGGTGGTCTCCGGGTCGGCGGCCAGGATCCGGGCGACCACCTGCTCCCCCGACGCCGCGTCGTCGCCGCACAGGTGGGGCGTCCCGATCACGCCCTGGTCCGCGCAGGCGTTCTCGAACCCGGTCAGGCTGCGGTGCGCCGACTCATACCCCGCGCGGAACAGCCGCTCGGAGCGGTTGACGAACGCGATCCGCCGGTGGCCGAGCTGCGCCAGGTGGCGCACGCAGGATCCGACCAGCGCCGTGTAGTCCATGTCGACCCAGCGGGTGCGATCCGGCGTGCCGGTGCGCCCGATCGTGACGAACGGGAACCCGGCGTCGGTCAGGTAGTCGACCCGCGCGTCGTCCAGCCGGATCTCCATCAGGATCGCGCCGTCCACCCGCCGCTCGGCCACCAGTCTGCGCAGCCCTTGGACGCCGTCGCCGACCGAGCCGGCCAGCAGCACGTCGTAGCCGAAGCCCGCCGCCGCCTCGACCAGCGAGCCGATGAAGTCCAACTGCATGTCGGTGTAGTGGCTGCTGGCCGGCGGGAACACCAGTCCCAGGGTGTGGGTCTGACCGGAGGACAGCGCCCGCGCGGTGGCGCTGGGCTGGTAGTCGAGCTCGTCCATCACCGCCTGGATCCGGGCCCGGGTCTCGGGCGAGATCGACCGCTTCCCGGACAGCGCGTACGACACCGTGCTGCGGGACACTCCCGCCCGCCGTGCGATCTCACCGATGTTCACGCGGACTCTCCGATGCCGATGGCGCCGCCGAGGCGGACAGAGTGCTGATGAGGGATACCCGACCGCGGTCCGAATATCGAACCGGTTCGACCCCGAGTGGAAGCGAGGCTAGGCCGCCGCGGGTTCTGTGTCAACCATGTGAACGAGTGGCAACCAACATCGCCAGCACTTCAGGGCCATAAGCCGGCGAGCAGCCGACTTCGCAGCCGTTGACAGCTGCGAAGCGGCACCCTACTTTCTGACGAACCGGTTCGACGTCGCGGCACCCTGCTCGGTGCCGGCTCCGGTCCGACCTTTCGCGACCTTCCACGGCCTGACGAGGCCTCCCCTCATTCCCTGTGCACCACCGTGTTCCGTCACTGACGAAGGACAGGCACCATGGCACACATCACGATCAAGAAATGGCTGGCGACCACCGCGACGGCCGCACTCGCACTGCTGGCCGTTCCCTCCACCGCCGGCGCCGCGACCGAGACGCTCAGCGTGAATCTGGCCGCGCCGGCCGGAGCGATGACCGGCGTCGGCGAAGGCTTCCTGTACGGCTTGAGCCAGGACGGCAGCGCTCCGGGCGACACCTACCTCCAGCCGCTGAACCCCACGCTGATGCGCGGCGGCGGCGCGCGGGTCGCCGGCGACGGCTGGATCGGGGACGGCTACCGTTCCGGCAGCGGCTACCAGGCGCGGATCGCCTCGGTCGTCGCTCAGGCCAAGCGCGTCACGCGGGCTCCGTACCACTCCGAGTACGTACTGATGCTCAGCGATCTGTGGGGCGCCGACCTCACCCAGCCGGGCAATGCCGTCTACCCGTGCGCCAACGGTGATTGCTCGAACTGGATCACGTTCATCGACGACACCGTGGCCGCCATGAAGTCGGCGGGCATCACGGTCACCTACGAGCCCTACAACGAGCCCAACGGCGGTGGCTTCTTCCCGCCCGGAATCGGCACGCAGTACTGGCAGATGTGGAACAGCGGCGTGAAGGAGATCCGGCGTCTGGCGCCTGGTGCGCGGATCGACGGGCCCGCTTACGCCGGCGGTCCGACGACGGACTTCCAGACGTGGATCCAGACGGCGAAGGCGGCCGGGACGCTGCCCGACGTCATCAGCTACCACTTGGAGGGCGGCGGCACCGAGGATCCGGTGGCTGCGGTCGCGCAAGTGAACGGGTACCTGGCGGCGGACGGCATCAGCGGAATCACGCAGTCGGCCAACGAGTACATCCCTGAAGGCGTGCAGAATTCCGCGTACACCGCTTGGTCACTGGACCGTTTCGCGCAGTCCGGTATGGCGACCGCGGCGCGAGGGGAATGGACGAACTGCTGCGCTTCCGGCGATCTCGGGGTCATACTCACGCACACCGGCGGGGCTTTGGTTCCGTCTGGGCAGTACTGGACGTACCGCGCCTACGCCGACCTGACTGGGACGCGGGTGTCCACTACCGGTAGCGGGAACACCGCTGTCACCGCTGCGATCGACAGTGGGAAGAAGCAGGTCGCGGCGCTGATCGGGGACTCCGGCGGATTCGTCGGGCAGGCCACTGTGTCTGTCGGCGGGTTCGGGTCGGTGCCGTGGCTGACTTCTGGTGGCGCTACGCATGTCGAGGTCGACCGCATTCCGGATGTGGCTTCGCTGAACAGTCCGCAGACCGTCTTCAGCGGGAATGTGACCGTCGCCAACGGTTCGGTGACCGTGCCGATCACAATGGGCGACCGCAATGGCGCCTATGTCATGTTCCTGACTCCGCCCGGGTCTTCTGCCGCCGATGTCACGACTGACGACGCGGTCACTTCTGGCACTGACCACTTCGGCTACAGCGCGGGATGGGGCACCGCTTCCGGCGTGGCGGATCTGCACAATGGGACGGCTCACTGGAGCAGCACCGCGGGTGGGACGGCGACGTACACGTTCACCGGCGGGGATGTCACCATCTGGGGCGTCAAGGATCACGACCAGGGCATCGCAGGCTTCTCCGTCGACGGCGGACCGGTCACCTACGCCGACGACTACGCCACCACCCGCGCCGCTCAGGCGCCGCTGTGGTCCAGCAGCGGCTTGGGCGCCGGCACGCACACGGTCACGGTCAGCGTCACCGGAACCAAGAACTCTGCCAGCAGCAACGACATCATCGCCCTGGACGACGCCACGGTCAGCCCGAACGTCGCGACCATCGACGACGCCACCACCAGCGGAACGAACCACTTCGCCTACAACGGCACGTGGGGCGCGGCTTCAGGCTTCGGCGACCTCTCCGGCGGAACCGTCCACTGGAGCAACACCATCGGCTCCACCACCACGCTGGCCTTCACCGGCACCGGCGCGACCGTCTACGGTGTGAAGGACGTGGACCAAGGCATCGCTACCTACTCGGTGGACGGCGGCACCGCCCGCAGCGTCGACCACTACAGCGCCACCCGAACTCCGGGCGCGAGCCTGTTCGCCGTCTCCGGGCTCTCCTCCGGCAACCACACGATCACCATCACCGTCACCGGCAGCAAGAACGCCGCGAGCACGAACGACATCATCGCGTTGGACTCGGCAACAGCGTTCTGACACCTCGCGCTGAGAGACCTCTCAGCTCGGCGATCCGGTCCGATCGGATCCGGTCCGGGCCTTGCCTTCACGGCGCGGCCCGGATCGGTGGCGCGCGGAGATCCGGCGTCCGGTCAGGTCGAACCGGTTCGTGCTTACGCCGCGCGTTCCAAGACCGATGCGCCGCAGTCGACGAGTACCTTCACGTCGCCGCCTACCTCCAGGGATTCGAAGGCGCCTAGGGCGTCGATGAGAGGCACGATTCTGCTGATCAGTTGATCGGCGGGGATGGTGCCCGCGTCGATGAGTCGGGCAGCGGTTTCGAAGTCGGCACGCTCGTAGAGACGGGCGCCGATCAGGGTTTGTTCCTGCCATACGAAGCGGTGGAGGTCCACTGGCCGGAGGCCGGGGTGCATGGCCACGAGGCACAGGCGGCCTCGGACCGCCAGCGCGTCCACTGCCGTCTGCACGCCGGGCTCGGTGCCCGAGGTTTCGAAGGCGATGTCCGCGCCGGTGTGCTGCGTCCAGTCGCGCAGGCGCTCGGGGACGACGTCGGTGGTGGGGTCCCACGCGTTCAGGCCCAGCTGCTCGGCCAGGCGGCGGCGCTGGGGATTGCTTTCCACCACCCGCACCTCGCCACCGGATGCCCGCGCGACCAGGGCGATCAGCAGCCCCACCGGTCCGGCGCCGACCACGAGGACCCGATCGCCGTGGCTCACGCCGGCGCGGGCGACGTCGTGCACCGCCACCGCTGTGGGTTCGACCAGCGCGGCACGGTCCAGGGCGAGGGAGTCAGGAAGGCGGACGAGTGTCGAGGCGAGCACGGTCCACCGTTGCTGCATCGCGCCGGGCGAGTCGATGCCGATGAACGCCAGGTTCTGGCAGATGTGCCGGTATCCACGGCGGCAGGCGAGGCAGGTGCCGTCCCAGCTCAGCGGCATCACGGTGACCGGGTCGCCGGGAGCATAGCCCTCGACGCCCGGTCCTACGCGGACCACGCGTCCGGACATCTCGTGGCCGATCACGGCGGGCGCCTTGACGCGCGCGTCCATGTCGCCGTGGAAGATGCGCAGGTCGGTGCCGCATATGGCGACGTAGGCCGGAGCCAGCTCCACCTGTCCGGGACCCGGAGGCTCGGTGTCGGCCGGGCGGGTGGTCAGGGTACGGGCGGCGGTGTAGCGCACTGCCAGGGAGGTCATCGTGTCAGCATCCTTCTGTGATCGGGCTCGGGACGGCGCGAGTCAAGATCACGCGAAAGCTTCCCGGGCGCTCCCTCAAGCGCCCGGGAAGCCTCTCGGCTTCACTGGTCTATGAGCACGCGGCTCCGTTGACGGTGAAGCTCGAGGGTGAGGTGTCGTTCGCGGTGAACGTGCCCTGGAAGCCGAACGAGGTGTTGGCTCCGGGGGCGATGGTGGCGTCGTAGGCGACGTTGGCGGCACTGACGGCGGCGCCGCTCTGGGTGGCGGTGGCGCTCCAGGCGTTGGTGATCTTCTGGTCGCCGGGGAAGCTCCAGCCGACGGTCCAGCCGTTGATCGCCGCCGTACCGGTGTTGGTGATCGTGACGTTGGCGGTGAAGCCTCCTGGCCATTCGTTGGTCCTGGTGTAGGCGACATGGCAGGTGCCCGGCGTGGTACCGCCGCCGCCGGAGACGGTCCAGGTGAACGTCGCCGAGCCGGACGCGCCGGTCCCGTCGGTCGCGGTCACCGTCGAGGTGGAGGTGCCGGCTGCGGTCGGAGTGCCGGAGATCAGCCCGCTGGAGGAGATCGACAGCCCCGCCGGAAGACCGGTCGCGCTGTAGGTCAGGGACTGTCCGGTGGCCGAGTCGGTGGCGTGGACCTGCACGGCGCTGATCGCGGTGCCGACGGTGGCGCTCTGGTTGCCGGGGCTGGTCACGGTGACCGTGTTGCCGGTGGTGGTGCCGCTGCCGTCCAGGCCCATGAAGTGGATGGCGTAGGCGGCCATCTGTGTGCCCTGGATCGGCAGCTGGTGTCCGGCGCCGACGATGCTGTACGCCTCGACCTGGGTGGTGCCGGAGGCGTTGTTGTAGCGGGTGCGGTTCCAGTTGGCGACCGGGGTGTCACTGGACGACGGGGTCTGACTCACCCCGTCCACGTTCGTCCACTGCTTGATCTCCTCACCCAGATTGTTGTAGTTCAACGTGGTGTCGGCAGTGCCATGCCACAACTGCATCCGCGGACGCGGACCGGTGTAACCGGGATCCCCGTCATTGCGCACGAGGTCGCCCCACTGCTGGGCGGTCATGGAGACCTGGCCGTTGGCGCAGGGCGAGTTCCAGCCGCGCACGCTGCCGGTGTAGAAGCAGTGGTAGGGCACGCCCATGAACGCCGCACCAGCCTTGAACACATCCGGGTAGTCGGCGAGCATGACGTTGGTCATCATCCCGCCGGAGGACTCCCCGGTGACGAACACCGAGTTGGCATTCCCGCCGTAGTGCTGCTCGGTGTAGGTGATCATCGACATCAGACCCACCGGATCGCTGCCGCCGTTGCGTTTCAGCGCCTGATCGGAGGACACATCCCAGCAACTGCCGCTGGGGTTGGTCTGCGGGTAGATGACGATGAACCCGTACTGATCGGCCAGCTTCCCGAAATCAGTACTGGAGTACATGTACGACGCAGTGCCCTGACAGCCGTGCATCGCCAACAGGATCGACGGGTTGGGCTTGACGTTGTTCGGCACATACACATACATCGCCAGGTTGCTCGGGTTGGTCCCGAAGTTCGTCACCTGCGTCAACGACGCGGCAGCAGCCTGCGGCGCGGCAGGCAAACTCACAGCGACAGCAGCCGCCACTGCCGCGAACAGACCGAGCAGGCGGGTTTTCACAGAACGGGATCGCAGCATGGGACCTCATAGTCCGTGGGCGAATGATGCTGACATCAGTCAGTTAGCCCCGGTATCGGATGATTCGTCAACGCTGGTTCGGCGTGCATGTGTCGGAGCTGGGCCGCAGCGCCACAGCACTCGGAAGTTTCACCGGCAGACCCCTCAGTCGCCCGCACTCTGACCGAGTGCGATCGCCGACCACGAAACCGGCGGCAGTTCGACGGTGAGCACACCGTCGGACAGCGTCGCGCCGGTGTTCGCCCGCGGAACCACACGCAGAGGCTCGGCGAGCGTGTTCTTCGCGTAGACGTCGGAGTCGGCAAGCGTGAGCGCCTCGAGGACACGGGACAGACCAAGGCTGCGCACGTCGACCGTGACCTGCGCGCTCTGCGTCAGATCGCGGTTGACGAGGAAGACCGCGGCCCGATCCCCATCCACGGTCGCCACCGCGTCGACGACGGACGCCTCGCCATATCGTGCCGTCGTATACGTCGGCGCGTCGATCACCGGCCGGATCACCTCCCCGGCGGCGAGCCGGCTGGTGATGGAGAAGGGATGGAAGGTCGTCTGCCGCCAAGCCGGTCCGCCGGGCTCGGTCATGATCGGTGCGATCACGTTGACGAGCTGCGCGAGCGACGCCGACGTGACACGGTCGCCGCGCTTGAGGAGCGTCATCAGCAGGTTGCCGACCACGACGGCGTCCGCCACCGTGTAGACGTCCTCAAGCTGCCGGGGCGCGTGACGCCACTCGTTGTCGGCCTCTTTGGACTTCTCGGACTCCTGGTGCTCCTTGAGGTACCAGACGTTCCATTCGTCGAAGGAGATGTCGATCTTCTTGCTGGAACGCTTCTTGTAGCCGACATGGTCGGCGGTCGCGATCACCGTGTCGATGAAGTACTCCATGTCCAGCGCCGAAGCCAGGAAGGAGCCGAGATCACCGTCGAGCTCCTGGTAGTAGGCATGGCAGGACACGTAGTCGACATGGTCATAGCTGTGCTCCAGGACCGTGCGCTCCCAGTCGCCGAACGTCGGCATCCCCGATCCGGAGGAGCCGCAGACGACGAGTTCGAGATCCTTGTCAGCCATCTTCATCGCCGCGGCGGTGCGGGCGGCGATCTTGCCGTAGTCCTCCGCGGACATGAAGCCGGTCTGCCAGGGTCCGTCCATCTCGTTGCCGAGGCACCACATGCGCACGTTGTGCGGATCCGGCGCGCCGTTGGCGATCCGCAGATCCGACAGCGCCGTGCCGCTGGGATGGTTGGCGTACTCCAGCAGGTCCAGGGCGGGCAGGATCCCCCGCGTGGCGACGTTCACCGCGAGCATCAGCTCCGAGCCGGTGAGCTTGAGCCACGCGGCGAACTCGTCGAGACCGACCTGGTTGGACTCCAGCGAATGCCACGCGAGGTCGCGCCGTACCGGGCGCTTCCCGCGCGGACCGACCGAGTCCTCCCAGCGGAAGCCGGAGACGAAGTTGCCGCCGGGATAGCGGATCGTCGTGCTGCCGAGCTCCCGGACGAGGTCCACGACGTCCATCCGGAACCCGTCGTCGTTCGCGCTCGGATGGTCCGGCTCGTAGATCCCGGTGTAGACACAGCGTCCGAGGTGCTCGACGAACGAGCCGAAGGTGCGCCGCCGGACCGGGGCGACGACCGCCTGCTTGTCGAGCACGATGTGCGCGCGGGGCATGGCCGCCCCTCAGCCCTTCACCGCGCCGGTGAGCCCGCCGACGATCCGCTTCTGGAAGATGGAGAAGAAGACCAGTGCGGGCAGCATCGCCAGCGAGGTGAACGCGAGCACCTTCGCGGTGTCCTGCGAGTACTGCGAGGAGAACGCCTGGACGCCGAGCGGCAGCGTGAAGTTCGCCTGCGTGTTCAGGATGTACAGCGGCAGGACGTAGTTGTTCCAGCTGCCGATGAACGCCAGGATCCCGACGGTCACCACTCCTGGCAGCGACAGCGGCATCACCATGCGGAAGAAGAACCCGAGGCGGCTCGCGCCGTCGATCGTCGCGGCCTCCTCGATCTCCTTGGGGATGGCCCGCAGGAACGGCACCAGGATGATGACGGTCGTCGGCAGCCCGAAGGCGATCTCCGGGATGATCACCCCGGCCAGGTTGTCGACCAGGCCGAGGTCCTTGATCACGATGTACAGCGGGGTGATCGCGATGACCAGCGGGAACATCAGTCCGGCGGCGAACAGGGAGTACATCGCGCCTTTGAGCTTGAAGTCGTAGCGCGCGAGCACGAAGCTCACCATCAAGCCGAGGATCACGATGCCGAAGGTGCTGGCCAGGGCGACGACGGCGGAGTTGGCGAACTCCCCCCAGAAGGTGTTCGACTTCAGCACGTTGGCGTAGTTGCTGAACACCCAGGGATGCGGCAGGCCGGCCGGGCTCGTGGTGATCTGCGAGTTCGTCCGGAATCCGCCGAGCACGATGTAGAGCACCGGCGCGATGCAGACCGAGATGAACACCAGCGCGATGAAGTAGACAGCCGGGCTGCCCCACTTCGCCGGCTTCTCCTGACCACCGCGCCGTTTGCCGGACCTGGGCCTGGCGGGCGACGGGAACCAGTCGGCGGTCCGCGCGCTCATCAGCTGACTCCTTCGGTGATGGCGCCCCGGAGGTCCCGGCGCAGGACGAAGCGCTGGTAGATCAGCGCGACGATGAGAGTGATCAGGAACATCACCACGGCGACGGCGCTGCCGTACCCGTAATTGCCCGCCGACCGGCCCTGGGCGACCATGTAGATCGCCATGGTCGAGGTGCCCGCGGTGCCCGAGACGTACTGGCCCCAGATGATGTACACGAGGTCGAACAGCTGCAAGGAGCCGATGATGGACAAGAACGCCCAGATGCGGATCGTCGGCCCGAGCAGCGGCAGCGTGATCCGGCGCTGCATCTGCCAGTAGGAGGCGCCGTCGATCTGCGCGGCCTCGAAGAGCTCGTCGGGAATCGACTGCAGACCGGCGAGCATCAGGATCACCGCGAAGCCGATGTACTTCCAGGAGATGATCGCCATCAGGGTCCAGATGGCGAGCTTCGGGTCGGCGATCCAGTCCTTCTGCAGCGACCCCAAGCCGATGTGTTTCAACAGGTCGTTGGCGGCGCCGGTGCTCTGAAGCATCAAGGACCAGCCGGTGCCGACGATGACTTCGGAGATGACGTAGGGCACGAAGATCAGGACCCGGATGATCGCCCGGCCGCGGATTCTCTGGTTGAGCAGGATCGCCAGGATGATCGCCAGCGGACCCTGGATCACCAGCGAGAGCACCAGGATCATCAGGCTGTGCCACAGGACCTGTTGGAACGCGGGGTCGGTGAGGATCAGCCGGTAGTTGTTCAGGCCGACCCAGTCCGTCGCGGCTCCGTAGCCCTGCCATTTGTAGAAGCCGTAGTACGCGGCGAGCACGACCGGAAAGATCACGAACGCCACGAAGACGATGATCGGCGGTCCGGACAGGACCGCTATCTCCAGTCGCATCCGGCCGCGGCCGCTGCGGCGGCGCACGGCCGGAGCCGGGGAGGCCGACGCGGCCGCGTCCCCGGCTCCAGCCGTGCCCTGCGACTGGCGGTCGGCGGCCGTGTCAGTACCCAGGGTGTCGCTCATTGTGGGCGCACTCAGCCTCTCGCGGCGGCGCTGTTGGTCGCCGAGACGATGTTCGCCGCGCTGCCCTTGCCGGCCATCAGGCTCACCACGGCCGTGTTCATCGCGTTGCCGACGTTCTGGCCGAACTGGGTGTCAAGGTATTGCATCGCATAGGCGGCCTTGCTGAACGCCTGCAGCGTCGAGACGTTGTACGGGTCGGTCACGGCGTCCTGAGCCGCCGGGTTGACCGGGATCGCGTCGAAGGCCTTGGCGTAGGCCTCCTGCTCTTCCTTGGTCGCCAGGAATTCCAGGAACTGGAAGGCTTCCTTGGGCGCCTTCTTCGACACCGAGTAGCCGTCGGCGCCGCCCATGATGGCGGTCGGGTCGCCCTGGCCGCCGGCGACGGCGGGGAAGGGGAACCAGCCCAGGTCCGGCAGCGGCTTCTGGTCCGGGGTCAGGCTCGCGATCACCCCGGGGTCCCAGTTGCCCATGAGTTCCATGCCCGCCTTGTGGTTCGCGAGCAGGCCCGCCGAGGACCCCGCGCCCTGCTGCGCCGAGGTGGTCAGGAAGCCCTTCTGGAAGGGATCGGACTTCAGGAACGCGGCCACGTCGTCGCCGGCCTTGGTCCAACAGGGATCGCTGAACTTCAGCGACTTGGCGGTGCTGGTCATCGTGGCCTGGCTGCACTCGCGCAGGGCGAAGTTGTAGTACCAGTGCGCCGCCGGCCAGGCGTCCTTGGCGCCGACCGCGATCGGCGAGACGTTGATCGCCTTGAGCTTGGCCACGTCGGCCTCGAGCTCGTCGATCGTCGTCGGCGTCGCGGTGATGCCGGCCTGCTGGAACAGGTCTTTGCTGTAGTAGAAGCCCTCCGGCTGGGTGTCCATCGGCATCGCGTAGACCTTGCCGTCGAGCGATTCGGCGGCCAGCGCCGCCGTGCCGACGTTCGCCTTGTCGGTGGCCGAGAGATCCAGCTCCTGGATCTGGCCGGCGGTGACCATCGCCTGCATCTTGCCGCCGCCGCGCTGCAGGAAGATGTCCGGCGCGGCGTTCGCGTTGAGCGCGGTCTGCAGCTTGCCGTCGAGATCCTCGTTCTGGATCGTCTGGACGTTGATCGTGACGTTCGGGTGCTGCGCGTGGTAGTCCTTCGCGGCGGTCAGGAAGAACTGCTGACCGGGACCGGTGGTCGAGTTCTGCCAGACGGTCAGCTTGACCTGCCCGCCGCCTTGCGAACCGCCGCCGCCGCTGCTGCCGCTGCCGCCGCCTCCGCCGTTGCTGCTGCCGCCGGCACAGCCGGCGGCGGCCAGTGCCGCGCTCAAACCGAGCACGACGGCTATCACGTTGCGCGTATTCCTCGTCACTGTAGGAACTCCCTGTCCGTCGTCATGGTCGCACCTGGATCCTGGGGGGCAGTGGGGGCGAATGGGTTTGTGAGAACGCCGGGAGCGCCGGGCCCCAGGGGATGGCGATGAGTTTGCGCGCACGTTTCCGTCGTGTCAATCGTTGTCGATAACGATTTCTATCGCTAAGTTGGCCGCGTGCACCAACCCAGAGTCACCATTCGCGATGTCGCCGAGCAGGCCGGGGTATCGGTCGCCACGGTGTCCAAGGTCATCAACCAGCGCTACGGCGTGGCCGCGGACACCTCGGCCCGTGTCCAAGCCGTGATCAGCGAACTCGGCTACGAGGCGAGCCTGGTCGCGCAGAGCCTGCGCAACCACCGCACGAACGTGATCGGCATCCTGGTCGCGGACCTGGAGCCGTTCAGCACCGAGCTGCTCAAGGGCGCCGCGGACGCGATCCGCGGCAGCGGCTTCGAGCTGGTCGTCTACAGCGCCGGCGGCCGCACCGGCGACACGGTGGGCTGGGAGCGGCGCTACCTCTCGCGCCTGTCCGGCACGCTGGTGGACGGCGCGGTGCTGGTCACGCCCACGGTCGTGGACGTGCACTACGGCGCGCCGGTCGTCGCCGTCGATCCGCACACCGGCTCCTCGGGCTTCCCGACGGTCGACGCGGACAGCCTGCGCGGCGCGCGCCTGGCGACCGAGCACCTGGTGAGCCTCGGGCACCGGCGCATCGCGATGCTCGCCGGCCGCGCGGATCTGGAGTCTGCGAAGCTGCGCGAGCAGGGCTACCGCGAGGCGCTGGCCGGCGCGGGTCTGCCCTTCGACGACTCGCTGGTCCGCGTCGGCGGGTACGACGCGGACCTGTCAGCGCTCGCCGCACACGAGTTGCTGACCCTCGCCCACCGCCCGACCGCGGTGTTCGCCGCCAACGACGTCACGGCGATCGCCACCATCGAGGTCGCGCGCGACCTCGGGCTGCGGGTCCCCGCGGACCTGTCGGTCGTCGGCTTCGACAACATCCCCGAGTCCGCGCTGTGCAGCCCGCAGCTGACCACCGTGAACCAGCCCATCCGCACGATGGGCGAGCGCGCGGTGGAGATGCTGATCCGGCTGATCCGCGGGGAGCCCGTGGACCGCACGCATCTCACGCTGGTCACGGAGTTGGTCGTCCGCAATTCGACCGCCCCGGCGTGATGGATTCCCCACCGCACCACCAGTGCTCCTCGATAGCGCTCCCCGAGTAAGGAAAGCCGCACATGGCCATGGAAAACACCGCCGTCGCCGACCTCTGGCGCGACCCGGCCGCCCCGGCCGCCGACCGGATCAAGGACCTCATACCGCGCATGTCGGTGCGGGAGAAGGTGGCCCAGCTGTACGGGGTCTGGGTCGGCGCCGACGCCACGTCGGGACAGGTCGCGCCGTTCCAGCATTCCGCGGAACTGCCTGCCGCCGACTGGTCCGACGTCCTGCGCGACGGCGTCGGGCAGCTCACCCGGCCGTTCGGCACCGCGCCGGTGGACCCGGTGGCCGGGGCGCGCGCCATAGCCAACACCCAGCGCGAACTCACCGGGACGAACCTGGGGATACCGGCGCTGGTGCACGAGGAGTGCCTGACCGGGCTCGGTGCCTGGCAGGCGACGGTCTACCCCGCGCCGCTGTGCTGGGGAGCGAGTTTTGATCCGGACCTGATCCGCGAGGTCGGCGAGCGGATCGGCACCACGATGCGGCGCTTGGGAGTGCACCAGGGACTGGCTCCGGTGCTGGATGTCGCGCGGGATCTGCGCTGGGGTCGGGTCGAGGAGACCATCGCGGAGGATCCGTACCTCGTCGGGACGCTCGGTGCGGCCTACGTCCAGGGCCTTGAGTCGACGGGCATCATCGCTACGCTGAAGCACTTCGCCGGCTACAGCGCCTCCCGCGCAGGGCGCAATCTGGCGCCGGTGTCGGTCGGTCCGCGCGAGATGGCCGATGTGATCCTGCCGCCGTTCGAGATGGCGTTGCACGCTGGGGCTCGCTCGGTGATGAACTCCTACGCTGACAACGACGGGATGCCGGTGGCCGGCGACCCCGCCATGCTGACCGATCTGCTGCGGGGCACGTACGGATTCACCGGGACCGTGGTGTCGGACTACTTCGCGGTGGTGTTCCTGCATCGTCTGCACCGCACCGCCGGTTCCAAGGGAACAGCTGCCGTGCAGGCGCTGCAAGCGGGCATCGACGTCGAGCTGCCGACCGTGGACTGCTTCGGAGCGCCGCTGATCGCGGCGTTGGAGGCCGGCGAGGTCGATGTGGCGCTGGTGGATCGGGCGCTGGAGCGGGTGTTGCTTCAGAAGTGCGAGCTGGGACTGCTCGATGCGGACTGGTCGCCCGAGGCGCCGATTCTTTCCGAGCAGGACCCGCGTCTGGACGATGAGGAGTCCCGGGCACTGGCCGGCCGGTTGGCACGTCGCGCGATCGTCCTGCTGCGCAACGAGAACGGCGCGCTGCCGCTGGCTCCGGGCAAGCGGGTGGCGGTCGTCGGGCCGCGCGCGCATGTCGCGGACGCCGCTTTCGGCTGCTACTCCTTCCCCCGGCACATCGGGGTGCACCATCCGGATCTCGCGCTCGGGATCGAGGCGCGCACCGTTCTTGAGGCGCTGCAAGCCGATCCGGCCGGCTATGTAGTCAGCTACGCCCAAGGCTGCCCGATACCCGACACCGAAAGCTCGGTGCGGTTGCGCGCTGAGCGCGCGGCGGCCGAGGGCGGGGCGGTTGGCGGCGAGGCGGCGGACACCGTGGACGAGGAATCGTTGCGGGCGGCAGGTGATCAGCAGATAGCCGAGGCGGTCGCGGCGGCGCGGGAGGCAGAGGTGTGCGTCGCGGTTCTCGGCGACGTCTCGGGCTTGTTCGGCAACGGGACCTCCGGCGAGGGCTGCGACGCCTCCGATCTGCGTCTGCCCGGTCGTCAGGGTGAGCTGCTGGAAGCGTTGCTGGGTACCGGAACGCCTGTCGTGCTGGTGTTGCTGGTGGGTCGGCCGTACGAGCTGTCGCGGTACGCCGACCGGCTCGCGGCGGTGGTCTGCGGATTCCTGCCGGGCGAAGAGGGCGCGAACGCTTTGGCGGATGTGCTCTCCGGGCGGGTGGACCCGGCCGGGCGGCTGCCGGTGGGCTTCCCGGCGGAGGGTGCGAATCAGCCCTCGACGTATCTCACCGCCGCGCTGGGTCTGCGCAGCGATGTGAGCACGGTCGACCCGACGCCGCTGTATCCCTTCGGCCACGGTCTTTCCTACAACCCGGCGGTGTGGACCGACATCGCGCTGCCCGAAGGCGAGGCGTGGCCGACGGACGGCACGCTGCGGCTGGCGGTGACGCTGCGCAACGACGGCGCGTCGGCGACCAGCGAGGTCGTCCAGGTCTACCTGCACGACCCGGAAGCCGAGGTGGCGCGTCCGGTCCAGCAGCTGATCGCCGCGCCGCGGGTCGATCTGGCGCCGGGGACGACGCGCACGGTGCTCGTCGATCTGCCGGCCGACACGACGTCCTACACCGGACGCGCCGGACGGCGGATCGTCGAGCCGGGCGAGGTCGAGCTGTGGGTCGGCGCGTCCAGTCGGGACATCCGCGCACGGCTCGCCGCGAGCGTCGTCGGGGCGCGCCGCGAGGTCGGATTCGACCGCGCGTTCCAGCCCGAGGTGAGTGTCGTCGAGGGCTGAGGAACGCCGCGGACCGGTGAAACTTTCGCGGCGGCGGGGCTCGAGGCGAAGGTCACAGCATCGCGACGGCGCGTAGCTTGCCCGATCCAGGTCGGACCCGTCTCATGTGAGAGCTCGTAGGTGCTCGTCCGTGCTTGTAGGTGCTCGTCCGTGCTCGCCGCCTGGAGGGAGACCGGGTGTGGCGGTTGTCGTGAGTGAGATCGCGGTGGCCTTCGAGGGAGCCGGCGGCGGCGCGGGCGAGCTGACGTGGGGTCAGCTCGGGATCTGGCGTCGGACCCAGCAGACCGGGCGGACCATGAACCTGGTCGTGCACATGCCGCTGGAGCCGGGCGTGCCGGTGGCGGAGCTGGCCGGGATGCTGCGCTTCCTGGTCAGCCGCCATCCGGCGCTGCGCACGCGGCTGCGGTTCGTCGCGGCGCCGGACGGCGGGCTGCGACCGCAGCAGGTCATCGCGGAGGCGGGGAAGGTCCCGCTGCGGATCGTCGATCTTGACGACGGCGACGAGCTGGTCGCGGCTGTGGAGGAGCAGCGGTCCCGGTATGAGCTCGACTTCTTCGACTACGAGCGCGAGTTTCCGATACGGATGGCGGTCATCCGGCAGTCCGGGACCCCGGTGCATCTGGTGATCGGCTACAGCCACGTCCTGCTGGACGGGGTCGGAATCCGAGCGCTGGCCGGCGATCTGGAGCACTTCGACCGCGCCGGCGGGGAGGCCGGGGTGGCGACCGCGCCGCCGCCGGAGGTGCCCAGTCCGCTGGACGTGGCGCAGGCGCAGGGCGCGCCGTCGGGGCGGCGGCAGAGCAGCCGTGCGCTTCGGTATTGGGCGGCTCAGCTTGATCGACTGACCGGTTGGCAAGCCGCTGAGCCTGCTGTCGGGGAGGAACCGCGGTACTGGGAATTGGTCGGCTACTCCCCCGCGATGGAACTGGGGATGCGTGCGGTGGCGGCACGCACCGGGGTCGGCACGACGCATGTGCTGCTGGCTGCTTACGCCGTCGCGGTCAGCCGGGTGTTCGGGCGGGACCCGAGCCTGGCACAGATCGTGGTCGGCAATCGCTTCCGGCCTGGCTTCGCGGAGTTGGCGTCGCAGATCTCGCAGCACGGGATCTGCGTGGTCGACGTCGCGGACGCCGCCTTCGACGAGGTCGTGGCGCGCGCGGAGAAGGCGGTGACCGGTGCTTCCTTTGCCGGGTACTACGACCCGGTCGAGTGCGATGCGCTGCTGGCGCAGGTTGCCGCGCAGCGCGGGCGGCCGCTGGGTATCGAGTGGCACCTCAACGATCGTCGGGACAACGCCGGGGCAGGCGAGCGCGACGGCGTGGTGCCCGATGCGCGGGACGTGGACGAGGTACTGCCGCTGAGCAAGTGGTACTGGGGACGCAAGGTTCCGGTCTTCGACGGAGCTCTGTTCATTCAGGTCGATTCCGAGCCCTTGGTGCCCGAACGCAGGATCCCGGGCGTAACGCCGCCCGCAGTGCATCTGGAGATCTGGATCGACACCCGGTCCTTCGCCGTGGCGCAGATCGAGGCGTTCGCCCGGGAGATGGAGGCTGTCGTGGTGGAGGCGGCGCGTGCTTGACGAGGCTCCGCTGGAAGTCGTGGCGTTCTTCCTCCCGCAGTTCCACCCGATTCCGCAGAACGACAGCTGGTGGGGAACCGGCTTCACCGAATGGACTCACACAGCGCTGGCCCGTCCGCTGTTCGAAGGGCACCTTCAGCCACGGCTGCCGGCGGATCTGGGGTTCTACGACCTGCGGGTGCCCGAAACCCGCCGTGCGCAATGGGAACTCGCCGCGCACCACGGCGTGACAGCGTTCTGCTACTGGCACTACTGGTTCGGCGGCGGCACACGACTGCTGGAACGGCCGGAGCAGGACCTGTTGAAGGACCCTGACTTGCCGCACCGGTACTGCCTCGGCTGGGCGAACCAGTCCTGGACCGGGGTCTGGCACGGCCGCGGCGACGAGGTCCTGCAACAGCAGAGGTATCCCGGCGAAGCCGACGACGTCGAACACTTCAAATGCCTGCTCCCGCACTTCACCGACGAGCGGTACCTGACCGTCGACGGCCGACCGGTGTTCTACCTGTTCCGCCCCGACGACATCCCCGACCTGGCGCGGCTGGTCACACTGTGGCGGCAGCTGGCAGCGGACGCCGGACTGCCCGGGCTGTATCTGGTCGGCGACGCCGACGGCGCCTGGGTCCACGACGTGGATCAGCACCTTGACGCGGCAGTGTGGAACCCGGCGCCGCCACCACTGGGCCACTCGTTGGCGGATTCGTTCGCCGGCATGCCCCTCCGCGAGGAGCCCAGAGCGTTCCAGTACGACAAGATCTACGCCGACTGGCTCCTGAACGGCTCCGCCGCCCCGATCCGCCGACACCCCTGCGTCGTCCCCGGCTTCGACAACACCCCGCGCTCAGGACGCCGCGGGGTCCTGCTGCACCACCCCGACCCCGAGATCTTCGAGGCCGCAGTCACCGAGGCGGTCCGCAGGGAGCAAGCGATGCCCGACCCGCGAATGCTGTTCATCAAGTCCTGGAACGAATGGGCCGAAGGCTCGGTGATGGAGCCGGACCAGCATTTCGGGCGCAGCTTCCTGCGGGCGCTCAGGCGAGGCTTAGACGTTCGGCCGCCGCTCTGAAGGCGATGCTGATCCGATGTAGCAGTTGGCGAACAGCGCGACGTTGAGCGGCACGCCGTACCGGGTCCGCGCGACCGGCTAGGACCGGCGCGGACCCGGCGAGAGGCCATGGCCCGCGCCGGCTGCCGTGCACGGCGGCCAGCGGAAGCTGGTGCAGCGTCAGAGCAATGTGCACGCGTACGCCGGCTGCTGTGCCGTAACCCCAGTGCGCGAAGGTGCCCAGCGGCCAGGCTGCGCGATCGGGAAGATCGCGTTGCGTGAAACCCTCGATCACGCGCTTGGCCACCTCGCCCGGGTCCGGCGCTTGTTCGCTACGGCAGCGTCCACTTCTGGTTGGCGCCGCCGTTGCAGTCCCAGATCTGCAGCTGGGTTCCGTCGGTGGTGCTGCTGGCGGGGTCGTCGAGGCAGCGGCCGGATTGCGGGTTCAGCAGCGTGCCGTTGCTTTGCGCGTTCCAGACCTGGGCTCCGGTGCCGTTGCAGTCGTACAGCTGCACCTTCACGCCGTTGGCTGTGCCGCCGCTGATGATGTCCATGCACTTGCCCAGGACGCTGAGGCTGCCGTTGGCGTTCACCGTGAACTGCTGCGCCGAGGATCCGTTGCAGGTCCAGAGCTGGATCGCGGTGCCGTTCGCCGTGGCCTGGTGGTTGTCGTCCACGCACTTGCCGGCGATACCGGAGGTGATCGGGCCGATCGGCGGCGCTGTGCCGACGAGGGCGGCGACGAGGGCGGCTTCGGCGCTGGCTTGGGATCCGGAGGTTATCGACTGGATGGGTCCGGCCCAGCTCAGGCCGAGCTGTCCGGCGCTGTTGGTGTCGTGGGCGATGATCGAGTTCGCCTGGGCTTGCAGGTAGCTGTTATAGGCGGTCGTGCCTGCTGCCGTGGCCAGCGAGCGCAGCCCGCGGACGTAGACGCCCTTGAACGACGGGCCGTCCGCGCCGCAGTTGGGTTCGCAGGGCTCGACGACGATGCCGTTCTGGTTGAAGTGTGCCGTCGAGGCGTTGGCGAGAGTCTCCGCGGTGGTGAGCAGGCCGGTGTTGCCGGTGGCCCGGGACAGCTCAGAAAGACCGGCCAGGATCACGCCCTGATTGTAGGTCCAGACGGTCTGGCCGTTGTTCTGGCAGCCGCTGGTGAGTCCGTCGTTGATCAGGTGCGAGCCGTTGATCATGCCGCTGCCGTTGAACCAGTTCCATTCCGCGTTCGCCCACCCGAGATAGGTGGAGTCGCCGGCGATGCGGTTGTGCAGCGCGGCGGTGAGGTCCAGGAAGAGCTCGTTGGGGATCGCGTTCTTGTAGGACTTCGCGGTGCTCCAATAGACGCCGCCACCACAGACCGAATCCCAGTAGCCGTGGATGTAGTTCGCGTCGGTCTGCGCCATCTGGAGGTACGCGGTGTTTCCGGTGATGTCGTAAGCCTGCACCCACGCAAGCCCCCACCAGCCGGTGTCGTCCATGTAGTCGTTCTCGAAGTTCGAGCCCTTGTTGGCGTTGAAGGCTCCGGCGATGGCGTAGCTGTAGGACGTGTCGCCGGTGGTCTGCTGATACGTCATGATCGTGCTCAGCGCGACCGCCGAGGTCCACCAGCCGTCGCCACCGATGAGGCCGTTGCCGGAGTTGTAGCCGGCCATCAGGACTTTGGCTCCGGATGCCGCAGCCGGGCTCGAGACGGCGGGCACCGCGGTCCGAGGCGCGGCAGCCGCCGCACCACCTCCGAGCAGACCGATACCGAACGCCAGGCCCGAGACCAGCGCGACGATGGCTGTGACCAGGCTTCTTGTTCTTGTGCCGAACATGTGCGGCTCCTGAATGCTTCGCTCCGGAAGGAGGCGAGCGCACCGCCCGCGCCCATGGGAACGTTCACAGATCGAGGCTGAGTATCAATCCGACTCAGCACCCTGTCAAGGCGCGCCGACCATCGAATCCGGCCGGGTCCCGACGGATGGGCGCGTCCGAGTCTGGTTGATCTCGTTGGTTTTGCAAACTCTGATGCCAGAGTATTGACAGAACCACGCAAGAGTCACCACGATGCGACACGGTGACTCGCCGACCGCCGGACGACCGCCCTCGTCCGGCAGCACACGGGTTCCCGCCGCCTCCGGCGCGGCCGATCGACCGATCACCCGATCACCCGTTCCGGACGGTTGGCAATGCCCTGATCCAGGTCGCGCGGACTACCGGTCCCCGGCGGCTCGCGTTCCACTCCGCCACGTTCCGTCATGTTCCGCCATGCCCCATACACCGTTCCGCAGCGATCCACCGTCGTCGACGGCCGGCACGCACCGCAGCCGGCCGCCCGGAAAGGAACACCGATGCCCACCGCCCGCGTCGTCAGACCACCCAGACTCCTGCTCTACCTCGCCCTCACCGCGCTGCTGGCGTCGGTGTTCTACGTCGCCACCGCCGGCGCCCCGGCAAGCGCGGCGACCTCCACCACGATCTCCGCGAACGGTTCCAGCGGCGGCCGGACCTTCGACGGCATCGGCGCGATCAGCGGCGGCGGCGGGAACTCCCGGCTGCTGAAGGACTATCCGGCCGCTCAGCAGTCGCAGATCCTGGACTACCTGTTCAAGCCCGGCTACGGCGCGGACTTGCAGATGCTGAAGCTGGAGATCGGCGGCGACGCCAACTCCACCGACGGCTCCGAGCCCTCGATCGAGCACACCCGCGGTGTGGTCAACTGCAACGCCGGCTATGAGTTCTGGCTCGCCCAACAAGCCAAGGCCCGCAACCCCAACATCGCCTTCTACGGCCTGGCCTGGGCCGCACCCGGCTGGATCTCCGGCGGCTTCTGGTCCACCGACACGATCAACTACCTGATCAGCTGGCTGGGCTGCGCGAAAGCCGACGGCGTCCCGGTGTCCTACCTCGGCGGCTGGAACGAGCGCGGCTTCAACGCCGACTGGTACATCAACCTGCGCACCGCCCTGAACAACGCCGGCTACGGCGACGTCAAGATCGTCGCCGACGACTCCGGCTGGGACGCCGTCGACGCCGCCGCCTCCAACTCCGCGTTCAACAACGCCGTGTCGATCTGGGGCGCGCACTACTCCTGCAACGGTGGTGACGGCGGCAACGCCGACACCTGCTCCAGCGACGCCGCGGCGAAAGCCAACGGCAAGCCGCTGTGGGACAGCGAGCAGGGGTCGCAGGACATGAACACCGGCGCCCCGGCACTGATCCGCGCCATCACCCGCGGCTACATCGACGCCAAGATGACCAGCTACTTCAACTGGCCGCTGATCGCCGCGATCTATCCCAACCTGCCGTACTCCACCGTCGGGCTGATGACGGCCGGCTCGCCGTGGTCCGGCGCGTACTCCGTCGGCGCCAACACCTGGGCCACCGCGCAGGTCACACAGTTCACGCAGCCGGGGTGGAAGTTCCTGGACAGCGGCTCGGGCTACCTCGGCGGCTCGGAGTCCAACGGAACCTACGTCACGCTGAAGTCCACCAACAACAGCGACTACACCACGATCGTGGAGACCACCACCGCCAGCGCCGCGCAGAACGTCACGATCAACGTCAGCGGCGGGCTGTCCACCGGCACCGCGCACGTCTGGGCGACCAACCTGAACAACCCCAGCACCGGGGCGTCGCTGATCCACACCCAGGACGTCACCCCGTCCAACGGCTCCTACACGCTGTCCGTCCAGCCCGGCTACGTCTACTCGATCACGACGACGACGGGCCAGGGTAAGGGCACTGCGACGTCCCCGGCGTCCGGCGCGCTGGCGCTGCCCTACAGCGACACCTTCGACAGCGACGCCACCAACACCGAGGCCAAGTACCTGTCGGACATGCAGGGCTCCTTCGAGGTCCGGCCGTGCGCCAACGGCCGCTCGGGGCAGTGCGTGCAGCAGGTCACGCCGGTCATCCCGATCGAGTGGCAGAACGACTCCGACGCCTTCTCCCTGCTCGGCGATCCCACCTGGTCCAACTACACCGTCAAGGTCGACGTGAACCTGCAGCAGGCCGGCACCGCCGAACTGCTGGGCCGCGCCGGCACGCAGTCCCGACCGCAGGGGAATCAGAACCTGTACAAGTTCCGGGTCTCCAACACCGGCGCCTGGTCGATCGTGAAGAACTACAGCAGCGGCTCGTCCACCACTCTGGCCAGCGGCACGACCACCGCCCTGGGCACCGGCACCTGGCACACCCTCAGCCTGGGCTTCCAGGGCACGACGATCACCGCCATGGTCGACGGCAACACCGTCAAGACCGTCACCGACTCCACCTTCCTGTCCGGACAGGTCGGCATCGGCGTGGTCGGCTACCAGACCGACCAGTTCGACAACCTCACCATCACTCCGGGCACCGGCACGGCACAGCCTCCGACCGGCCCGATCACCTCCGGCGTCGCCGGCAAGTGCCTGGACGACAACGGCGGCTCGACCGTCAACGGCACCGCCGCCCAGATCTGGGACTGCAACAACACCGCCGCCCAGCAGTGGACGTACAACGGCGGGGCGTTGCAGGTGAACGGCAAGTGCCTGGACATCACCGGAGCCGCCACCGCCAACGGCACGCTGGCGGAGATCTGGGACTGTAACGGAGGCGGCAACCAGCAGTGGGTCCAGAACGGCAACACCCTGGTCAACCCGGCTTCCGGACGCTGCCTGGACGACCCCGGGTTCAGCACGACCAACGGCACGCAACTGGAGATCTGGGACTGCAACGGCGGCACGAACCAGCAATGGACGCTGCCGTCGGCGTGACGCGCCGGCAGCACAGGCTCATCTGAACACGGTACCGCGCGGCCTCCCTTGCCGGATGGACGCGCGGCACCGGACCACCTGGAATGAGGACCAGCCATGAACAGAATCGCGGCACTCCTTGCCGCCACGGCGATCGCCGCCATCGGCACGGCGGCGACCGGCACGGCCACCGCCTCCGCGGCTGGCGCCACCCCCGCAGCCACCACGACCGCGCTGCGGCTCATGCCGCTGGGCGACTCGATCACCTGGGGCGTCGGCAGCAGCACCGGGAACAGCTATCGCAACACCCTGTGGAACGATCTCTCCAGCGAGGGACACGCCGAGGACTTCGTCGGCAGCATCCGCAACGGCACCATGTCCGACCCCGACAACGAGGGCCACTCCGGCTACCGCATCGACCAGATCTCCGCGCTCGCTGACGCCACGGTCGACCACTACCGGCCGAACGTCATCACCCTGGAGATCGGCACCAACGACCTGAACCAGAACTACCAGGTCTCCACGGCGCCGGCGCGTCTCAAAACCCTGATCGACCAGCTCACCTTCGACGCACCCGACGCGACTGTCCTGGTCGGTTCGGTGATCGTCTCCACCAGTGCGGTCGAGGAGCAGAACCGGGCCGCGTTCAACCAGCAGATACCCGGGATCGTCCAGACCGAGCAGGCGGCGGGCAAGCACGTCCGCTACGTCGATATGAGTGCCCTGACAGCATCCGACCTGTCTGACTCGCTGCACCCCAACGACGGCGGCTACGTGAAGATGGCCACCGCCTTCAACAGCGGCGTCCAGGCCGCCGACGCCGCCGGCTGGCTCAAGGCACCGGCTCCGTCCGGCGGCGCGGTGCAGTCCGGAATCGCCGGCAAGTGCATGGACGTCAACGGCGGCAGCAACGCCGACGGAACCATCGCTCAGATCTGGACCTGCAACAGCTCCGACGCGCAGTACTGGTCGGCCTACGGCGACGGCACGCTGCGCGCCGAGGGCAAGTGCCTGGACGCCACCGGCGCGGCCACCGCGAACGGCACGAAGGTCGAGATCTGGGACTGCAACGGCGGCGGCAACCAGGTCTGGCAGGCCTACAACGGCGGATACCGCAACCCGGCATCCGGCCGCTGCCTCGACGACCCCGGCCTGTCCACCACTGACGGCACGCAGTTGGTGCTGTGGGACTGCAACGGCGGCGCCAACCAGAAGTGGACGACGCTGGCGGCCGGCTGAGGCAGGGCTCGTATAACCAGCCAGCCAGGGCCGGCTCCCTCGTCGCGCGCGATCCGATGAGGGAGTCGGCAGGACTACGCCGCGTAGAGGATCAAAAGGGAGAGAAAGGCCAAGAGATACAAGATCATCAGTCCAGGTATCACCGCGAGAAGGCCCACAAGGCTGGCGGCCAGCAGGTGTGGCCAATCCATGAGTTCGCGGACTCCATGCGGTACCGTGCCGCGGATCCAGCGGCTCAGCAGCCACAAAGCCGCCCCTTCGGCAGCTGCCACCACGCACGCCACGAAGAACCAGAGCGCCATCCAGACCGCGGCGTCATGGTTGCTGGCCAGGCGGACGACGCCTTTGCCGGTGACGTACGCGGGCGTCCTCGCACCGGCGCGGTAGTCATGACTCGCGTCGCCGACCGCCGCGTCGATGCGGACGCCCGAGCGCCCGTCGAAGGTACCGGCACAGGTATAAGTGACGGTCGTGAGGGTCGCTCCGTTGGCGTCAGCGCTCTTATGCACTTGCCGATCACCACAGGACTCGGCCACAAAGATGCCGCGACCTGCCCCCACGCCGCGAAAAGTCTCCGCCTCATGCCAGCCGCGGACACACAGCAGCACCGGAATCACCAGTGCGGCCACGACACCGAGGATCACGACCACGGTCGCGATCGTGGCGGGCCGCAGCCGGCGCGGGTCGTCGAGCACGGACTCGCCACGATCGGCCATGCTGGCGGTATACCCGGCGGGGGCGGGCGACAAAGTCAGGGTGCTGAGGTTGCCGGTTGCCTAGTCGGACGGCACGCGGCTGGAGCCCGATCGGTCACGCGGGCAAGGCGTCTCCGGGGAACCCGTGGCACGGGTGGACGTCGCAGGTCATCATCCCGGCTCGCACGCAGGGGTCGCCGGCCATGAGTTCCGCGGCTTCCTCCGCTGGCAGGGTCATGACCGCGACGCCGCAAACGGTGTCGGAGGCGACCGGGCACAGGACCGCGATCACGCCGTCGGCGCGCAGGCTCACCATGCGCCTCTGGTGTTCGAGTTCGATGGCGTCCGCGCCGTCCATGGTGCGGTTCGGACCCCACTGCAAGATGGCGAGGCTGAAGGGCTTCGCGGTCGCGGCCAGCGCCTGGATCTGCTCGTCGGTGACGACAGTGCTCATGATGTCTGCCTCCTTCTACTTCTCGACGCGCTCGGCCAGGGAGACGATGATGCCCTCGGGTCCGCGGACGTAGGCCATCCGCCACACGCCCTCGTACTCGCCGATGCCGCCCACCAGGCCGAAGCCCTCGGCCGCGGCGTGGTCGACGGCAGCCTGCAGGTCGTGTACTTCGAAGGCGACGTTGCGCAGGCCCAGCTCGTTGGCCGGTGCGGCGGCCGAACCCGGCAGGTGGTCCGGGCGGGTGAAGCTCGAGAGTTCCAGCGTCGTGCCGCCGCCGGGCACGTGCAGCATGACGATCTCGGTGCGCGCGCCGGTCATGCCGATGACCGCGTCCAGGAACTCGCCCTCGACCGCCATCTTCTGATCGGCCTCCAGGCCCAGGGCGACGAAGAACGCCGTCGCGGCGTCGAGGTCGGCGACGGTTATGCCGACGTGGTCGAAGCGCCTTACGAAGGTCATCGGAGTTCCTTTCGGGGTTCCCTTAAGAGACTTCAGTAGGGAGAACCTACCAGCTCGGCTACTCCTGAGGGAACCCCGATGCGCGTCACCGACCTACTTGACGGTGAGGGTGCCGTGCATGAAGGGGTGGATCGTGCAGGTGTACGCGTACGTACCCGCCGTCGCCGGCGCGGTGAACGTGACCGTCTGGCCGGGGTTGACGTCACCGGTGTCGAACGCGTTGCCGGTCGAGGCGGTCACCGTGTGGGCGACGGAATCGTTGTTGATCACCGCGACCTTCTGACCGGCGGAGACGCTCAGGGTCGACGGGCTGAACGTGAAGTTGCTGATGACGATCTGCGGGGCGCCGACCGGAACGCCTGTGCTACCGGTACCGGCGCCAGGGCTCGTACTGGCGCTGGTACCGGAACTCATGCTGGTACTCATGCTCGGGCTGCTGCTGGTACTCGTGCCGGACGGCGCGGCGGCCGGGTGAGAGCTGCTACTGGAGCACGCCGTCAGGGTCAGCGCGGTAGCCGCCGCCAGAAGCGTCGCGGCGGCGGTCTTGCCGGAGAAGCGGAGCACGGCGGCATCCTCACTGGTGGTCTGGACCAGGGCCCAGAGGTCTGCGTACAGGGCGGAAGTCGTACGCCATCCGACATTTCGGACAGCGCATCACCAGTGTGCCGCCCGTCCGCGTCCCCGGCGCGGCGGCAGCTCCGTCAGACGGTCAAAAGAGTGGGTCGGCAACTACGTCGGCAGACCACCAATCCGCGGTGCCACCGCCTCCGAATCAACTCCTGAAGGTCATCCGAGCTGAACCGTTAGCTGGAGGAGAGCACGATGACGCATGCCAAAAGAACGACCAGGATCATGGCACTGGCCGCTGCCCCCGCGGCCCTGCTGGCGTTCCCGCTGGCTTTCACCGCCTCGACCGCGAGCGCGCAGTCGTCCGGCAGCGCCACCTACATGGCGACGCTGAACCCGTTGAACCACGCCGGCGGCTCCGGGTCGCTGATGCTCCAGTTGACCGGCGACAAGGCCGTCATCACCGAGAACGTGCACGGGCTGGCCACCACCTTCATGGGCGCGGCGTACCCGCACGTCCAGCACATCCACATCGGCGCGGCGGGCACCTGCCCGAGCGGCACCTCCGCCGACAAGAACGGCGACGGCGTGATCAGCACGACCGAGGGCGCGCCGTTCTACGGCGGCATCGGCACCACCCTGTCCGTCAGCGGCGACACCAGTCCGGCGGCCGGCACCGACGTCAAGATCGCTCCGTCCGGCGGCTCGTTCGACTACTCGCGCACCATCACCCTGGACTCGGCGACCGTGTCCTCGATCGAGTCCGGCAAGGCCGTGATCGTGGTCCACGGTCTGGACCCGACCACGCTGAGCGCCCAGGCGCAGGCCGAGCCCAGTGATCTGGTGCCCTCGCTGCCACTGGCCGCGACCTCGCCGGCGCTGTGCGGTCCGCTGCAGGTGTCGCAGATGGCTGCGGTACCCGGCGGCGGGGTGAACACCGGCGGCGGCGGGACCTCCGGTCTGCAGCAGCCGTGGATGTTCGCCGCGAGCGCGGGCCTGGCGGCCACCGCTGGTGGCGCGCTGTACCTGCGGCGCCGGAACGCCGACCAGAAGTAGGCAGCGGTCATGTCCTGGCTGACAAGGCTGTTCGGAAGTGGCCGCCGGCGTCTGCTGGCGTCGGCGGCCGCCGTCCTGCTGCTGGCTTCGGCGGGAGGGCTGGCGCTCGGGTTCGCGGCGCAGCACCACCCGCCGCAGCCTCCGGCTTCGGCCGCGCTGCCGGCTGCGGGAGTGCCGAACGCGGCGAGCGCCGGAACGACGCCGAGCACTTCACCAGCGCCGGCCTCGCCTTCGCCCGCCGCAACGCCCGCAGCACCCGCAACGCCGACGAAGCCAGCCGCTCCAGCCACTCCAACCGCCGCACCCACCGCGATCAGCATCCCGGAGATCGGCGTGCACCACACCCTGATCCAACTCGGCCAGAACTCCGACGGCACCATCCAGACACCGCCGCTGACCGACCCCTCGATTCCGGGCTGGTACCGCTACTCCCCCGCGCCGGGCCAGGTGGGACCGTCAGTCATCGTCGGACACATCGACGGCACGACCGGCGCCAAGGGCGTCTTCTACAACCTGGGCGCGCTGCGTCCCGGTGACACCGTCGACGTCAGCCGCAGCGACGACACCGTGGCCGTGTTCCGGATCGACGGCATCAACAAGTACGCCAAGAGCGCCTTCCCCACCGCGACCGTCTACGGCAACACCACCAACCCGCAGCTGCGGCTGATCACCTGCGCCGGACCGTTCGAGAACCAGCACTACCTGGACGACATCGTCGTCTACGCCAGCTTGACCGCGATCCACCCGGCCTAGCCGAGAGAGGCGGGAAGACATCATGAGGGCACTGCGACTGCTCGCAGCCGTATCCGTGACGGCGGCGATGGCGGCCGGCTGCGCGTCGGCGAAGGCAACGGCTCCAGGCGCCTCTGCTCCGAGCACGTCGTCCAGCCCGTCGGCAGCGGCCGGAGCCACAACGGCTCCCACCGCCGGCTCGTCCGCGGCCGGTCCGTCGGCATCCGCGCTGATGGTCTGCGGGACGGAGATCCAGGGCGCCGTGGAGACGATCCTCGCCGCCTCGCCGGCTCCGACGACGACCACCACCTGGACCGATCACCTCTACACCTGCACCTACCACCTCGCCTCCGGCACGCTCGTGCTGTCGGTGAAGGAGTCCCCGGACACCGCGTCCGCGAACACCTACCTCGCGACACTCCAGCGCCAGCTGGGCTCCACGACCCCGCTCACCGGCAGCGAAGGCCTGGGCAACCCCGGATTCCAGAACGCCGCGGGCAACGTCGTGGTCCTGAAGGACGACAAGACCCTGCACGTCGATGCCACCGGACTGGCGGCGGCATCCGGCCCGAGCAAACTCAGCCGCGCCGACGTCGCCTACGAGGTCACCACCGACATCCTGGGCTGCTGGACCGGCAAGTAGGACACGCGGCCGCGAGCCAGTCCGGCAAGGAAAGGAGCACCCTGATGTCTAGGAAACCGCTGGCAGCGGTCCTCGCCGGCACGGCGTTGTTCGTTCTCGGCTCCGCCGGCGCGGCTTCGGCGCATGTCACCATCGGGCCCGACGCGACCACTCCTCCGGGCTGAGGTGGACGCTGTGCTCCGTCGACTGCTGGCGATTCCGGCCCTGGTCATCTGTCTGATCCTGCTCACCGCGCAGGGCGCCTTCGCGCACGCCACGGTGGTCGCGACCTCCCCCGGCGACGGGCAGACCGTCGCCTCGGCGCCGCGTCAGGCGTCGGTGACCTTCGACGAGCCGGTGTCCCTCCAGTTCGGTGCCCTGCGGGTGTTCGACCCCAGCGGCGCGCGAGTGGACGAGGGCAGCCCAGCCCACCCCACCGGCCGCGCCGACGAGGTCGCCGTCGATCTGGCGAGCGGACTGAAGCAGGGCACGTACACGGTGTCCTGGCGCGTCATCTCCGACGACTCCCATCCCGTGCAGGGAGCGTTCACGTTCAGCGTCGGCCAAGCCTCCGCATCGACAGTGAACTCCACAACGCTGAACACCTCGGGAAGTAAGACGGTCGGCGCGCTCTACGGGGTCGCACGCTTCGTCGCCTACGCCGCGTTCGCCGTCCTGGTCGGTGCGGCAGTGTTCGTATTCGCGTGGTGGCCGAACGGCGCACGCACCAGAGCGGTGCGGATCCTGGTGGCGTCGGCGTGGAGCAGCCTCACTGTGGCCACCGCCGGTGTGCTGGTGTTGCAGGGCCCTTATGGTGCGGGCTTCGGCCTCAGCCGCGCGCTGGATACCGGTGTGCTGCGCACCACCTTGTCGACGCGCCTCGGTGCAGCGCTGTCGATACGACTGATTCTGCTGGCGCTCACCGCTGCTTTGCTTGCCTGGCTCTTCACCCGCCTGCCCGACGCTTCGCGGCGAGCCCGGATTCTGGTCGCGGTCGCCGGTGCGCTGCTGACCGTGGGCATCGCCGCGACGTGGGCCGTGTCCGGACATGCCGGCACCGGGGTCCAGGTGGCGCTCGCCGTGCCGGTCGACGTCACGCACCTGTGCGCGATGGCCGTCTGGCTCGGCGGGCTGACGATGCTGGCCGCGATCGTCCTCCGCCGCAGCGGCCGCGAAACACCGAATGAGCGGGCACGGATGGTGCGCCGGTTCTCGCCGGTGGCGCTGTGGTGCGTGATCGTGCTCGTCGGCACCGGCACGTACCAAAGCTGGCGGCAGGTGGGCTCCGTGCCCGCGCTCACCGGCACCGCGTACGGAAGGCTGCTGCTGCTCAAGCTGCTCGGCGTGGCCATCCTGATCGGCTTGGGCTACCTGGCGCGCACCTGGATCGCCCGACACCGCGAGGACCGAAACGGGACCACCGACCGCGCCGCGATCTCCCGCCTGCGCCGTTCCGTCGCCGGCGAGGTCGGCGTGGGAGTCTGCGTCCTCGCACTGACCGCCGCCCTGGTCAACGCCCCACCCGCGCGCACCGCCCACGCAGCCTCCGCCGGACCGGCCAGCGCCTCCGCCGCGTTCGACACCGGCGGTCCCGGCGGCAGCGGCACCGTCCAGGTCACCGTCGACCCGGCCAAGACCGGCTCCGACACGGTCCACCTCTACACCCTCAGCCCGACCGGCAAGCAGCAACAGGTCCTCCAGGTCCAGGCATCCTTCACCCTCGCCTCCCACGCCCTGGGCCCGCTGCCGATGACGCTGCGCACCGCCGGAGCCGGCCACCTGATCGGCAACGCCTCCCTCCCCCTCGCCGGCACCTGGCGCCTAGCCGTCACCCTGCGCACCGACGACGTGGACGAGACGACCGTCCAGATCCCCATCACCATCCGGTGAAAACGGCGCTCGCGCGAAGCCGTAAGAGCCCGCTCCAATCCGAACGCGGCCCAGGCTCGAATCTGTTTTGAGAGCCTCGGCGAGGACAGGAGCGCGACGATGTTCGATCTGCGGAAGTTGATCCCCATACACCGCACGGCCTCCCGTTCCACGCCAGAGGACGTGGTCCGGGAAGCCGAGGCCGTCGTTCACCGCTGCTGGCTCGACCAGCTCACCGAGCGGCGTCGGGAGATGGAGGCGGCGCTGCGTCGAGCAGCCGACCGCTGTGACGCGGCGCAGCACAGCCTGACTGCGGCTCAGCGCAGCGGCGACCCGCGGATGATCGCCGTGTCTCAGCGCGATCTGGAGAAGGCTTTGGAGGCGGCTCGGAAAACGTTGCTCGCGTGGGAGCGGACGTGCCGCGCCCTGAGCAGTGAGGCCGATCTACTGTGACGACGACCGTGTCTTGATGCGGAAGACGATGAGCCCGCAGACGGCGAAGCTGACCGCCCAGCACAGGCCGAGCGCCAGGTGTCCCCACAGTGCGGTGTGGCCGAAGGCGCCGCCTACGGCGAACTGCATCGGGCCGAAGGAGGGGAACCATTCCAGGATCGGCTTGTTCGCCAGCGGGTTGCCGAGCGGGTTCTGGAGGAAGGTGTCCATCAGGCCGCCCATGATGATCAGGAAGAAGCCTTCGAGGTCGCCTTTCACCAGGACGCCGAGCAGCAGGCCGAAGGCGCCGTAGGTCAGGGCGATGACCGTGTAGCCGGCGGCGATGGACAGCCAGCCGGTCAGGCTCGGTCGCCAGAAGGCCAGCAGCACCAGGGCGGCGTAGACCGCGACGCCGGTGGCGATGGCGGCGATGGACAGGGTCTTGGCGCCGATCAGGCTGGCCTGCCGGTATCCGGCGAAGACCAGACGCTTGTCGAAGGCCAGGGCCTTGCGGATGGCGTCGAAGATGGCGAAGCCGACGATCATCGCCATGGCGTTGAGTCCGGCACTGATCAAGGTGAGCTGTCCGCCGTCGACGGTGAGCAGCCGGCCGGTGGAGAACATCTTGATGCTCAGTTTCTGGTGGCCGGTCATCGCCATCATCAGCGCGTACCAGACCGGCACGAACGCCACCAGCAGCACGCCGGCCAGGCGGTTGCGCGTCTGGTTGCGCAGCGCGAACCGCAGCGCGGTGGGGAACTGCCGGAACCTCGCCTCGCGTCCCGGTCCGGACGGCAGCCGGACCAGCGGTTCAGTGGTTGCCATCGTCGACCCCTGACTCGCTGCCCGCGTGCGATCGGGCGTGCAGGGTGCCGTCCTCCAAGTCGACCAGGAGGTCAAACCGGTCCTGCTCGAACACCAGGTGCGTGATCACCACGATCGCCCTGCCCGCCGAGCGCAGATCGCCGACCAGGTCCCAGAACCGCAGGTAGGTCTCCCAGTCAAAGCCCTGATACGGTTCGTCCAGCAGCAGCACGTCAGGATCGTGCAGCAGCGCCAGTGTGAGATTCAGCTTCTGCCGGGTCCCGCCGGACAACGCGCCGGCAGGAGTACGGCGGAACTTCTCGTAGCCCAGCTGCTCCATCAGCTCCTCGCCGCGATCCAGGCTCGACAGCCGGTAGGCGGCGGCGAAATAGCGCAGATGCTGGCCGACGGTGAGGTTGTCCGACACCACCGCGTCCTGGGGGCAATAGCCCAAGCTCCCGGACAACTCCACGGTCCCGGCGTCGGCTTTGAGAGTGCCGGCGAGAGTCTTGAGCAGCGTCGACTTACCCGAGCCGTTCTCCCCGACCACCGCGACCAACTGCCCCGGCTCGACCATCAGGTCGGCACCGGCCAGAACCTGGTGTCGGCCATAGGATTTACGCACTCCGCGCGCCTGCAACACCGCGGTCACGACGCACCCCCAGCCTCGGGAAGCTGCGGATCAGCCTGCAGCCCGCTGGCATACACCGCCAGCATCTCCGAGGCCCACCTCGCCATCCCCTCCTGCGAGAGCGGATCCACGCCGAGCACTTCGGTCAGCCGGTCCCGCAGCAGCAGCACCGCCAGATCGTTGGCCATCAGGAACGCCGCGCGCACCGCCGGATCAGCACCCGGCGCGGCCATACCGGCCTCCGACAACGCCGCCAGCATCCCCTGGCTGACCGCGAAGAGCTTGGCGAACAACTCCTTGCCCGCCTCGGAATCGGTCAGCAGCATCCGGCGCAGATACGCCGGCATCGGCGAGTCCGCCGGCAGATGCTGCAACACCGCCTCCACCAGCGAACCGGTCGCCGCCGGATCGTACAGATCCGGCGCGCCCTCGCCGGTCATCTCGGTCAGCATCCCGTCGAACGTCTCCAGCACATGTCGATCGACCACGTCGCGCAGCCCCTCCTTCGAACCGAAGTGATGGACGACCAACGCCGCCGACACCCCCGCGGCCGTGGCGATCTGCCGCACCGACACAGCATCCGGGCCGTGAGCGGCGAACAGCGCCAGCGCCTCGTCCCGGATGACCGCGCGCGCGGTCCGGTCGTCTTTGATTGAACGCACATTCAGGATACTAAACGCTTGTTCAGTCGATGTCGAGGCGGGAGGGCGCGGCGCGGGGGCGGGGCGCGAAGTCCAGTTGCGAAGGGCGGGCGTGAGCGAGGTCCAGGCAGGAATTCCAGGCGCGAGGTCGAGGCACGAAGTCGAGACACAAGCGCGGCGCGAGGGCGAGGCGCGAAGTCGAGACACGAAGTCGAGACACAAGCGCGGGGCGTCGAAGCGCGGGCGCGCGGCGCGAGAGCCAGGCGCGAGGTTGAGGCGCGAGACCGGCGCGCGAGGGCGAGGCGCGAAGGCGAGACACAAGGTCCAGGCGCGAGACGGGGCGGGGCGTCGAAGCACGAGGCCGGGGCGCGAGAGCCAGGCGCGAGGTCGAGGTGCGAGGCCAGGGTGCGGCGGCGGGGCGCGAAGACCGGGCCCGAGCCGGGTCAGGGCTTCCGGATCCGGGATTCGATGTGGTCGAGCATGGTGTCCAGGGCTACCTCCAGCGGTCTGACCGTGCGCTGGATCTGCGTGAGCAGCAGTCCGCCCTGGAGTGCGGTGAGGGTGGCCAGGGCGAGGTCATCGGGGTCGGCGTCGAGTTCGCCGCGTGCGTGCATGGCCGCCAGGCCTGTCTGGATCGCGGCTTCCCAGCGCAGGAAGCCCGACGCCACGGCGAGCCGGGCCTCGGGGTTGTTCTCGGCGACCTCGCTGCCGAGTGAGCCGATCGGGCAGCCGCCTCGGCATTGGAGCCGGCGCTGGAATTCGACCAGCGCGTCACGCCACGCGCGCAGTCCGTCCATGGTGTCCAGGCGGTCGAAGAGCGGATGCTGCATCTCCAGCACCGCCTCGGTCTGATGGTCGATCACCGCGAGCAGCAGTGCCTGTTTGTCGGCGAAGTAGTGGTAGATCTGCGAGCCGCTCACCCCGGCGGCCGCTCGCACGTCCTCCAGCGTCGCCTCGGTCAGGCCGCGCTCGTACATCAGCTGCGCCGCGGCGGCCACGATCCGGCGCCTGGTCTCCTCGCCCTTGCGGGTCAGCCGTTTGCCTTTTGAGGGCGTCGAGCGCGTCGTGCGCGCCGAGGGCGCCGTGGCTCGCGCGGGCGGCGGCGCTGTTTCGGTGTCCATGGCTCCAGCGTAGCGCTTTTTGGATTAGACAACCCATTTTTCACGAACAATCCTGGGTCACATAACCCATTCCTGCCGCGCGCCAGCGTGGCTCGAACCCCAGGAGCAGGACATGGAACTCACCGGCAAGCTCGCCCTGATCACCGGCTCGACCGCCGGCATCGGCCGCGAGACCGCAGCCCTCATGGCCGCGTCGGGCGCCACGGTCGTGGTGACCGGACGCCATCAGGAGCGGGGCGAGCAGACCGTCAAGGAGATCACCGCGAACGGCGGCGCCGCGCGGTTCGTCGCCGCCGACCTGAGCGACCTGGACTCGCTGCGCCACCTCGCCGAAGAGGTCGGCGCGGTGGACATCCTGGTCAACAACGCCGCCATCTTCCCCGGCGCACCGACCGTGGACCAGGACCTGGAGTCCTTCGAGGCGACGCTCTCCGCCAACATCCGCGCCCCCTTCTTCCTGACCGCGGCGCTGGCTCCCGCGATGCTCGCCCGGGGAACCGGAGCCATCGTCAACGTCAGCACCATGGCAGCCCGCATCGGCATGCCGGGCCTGGCCGTGTACAGCGCGAGCAAGGCCGCACTGGAATCGCTGACCCGCACCTGGGCCGCCGAATTCAGCCCGGCCGGCATCCGCGTGAACGCCGTCGCACCCGGCCCGACCCGCACCGACACAGTCCTGTCCGTCATGGGCGAGCAGGGCGCCGACCAGATCGGCGCCACAACCCTCCTTGGCCGCGTCGCCGCCCCCCGCGAAATCGCCGAGGTCATCACCTTCCTGGCCAGCGACCGCGCCGCCTACATCACCGGCGCCGTCATCGCCGCCGACGCCGGGCGGACCGCCGCCTGAAGGCTCCCCGGCGCCGCCCCGCTGTCACCCCCACCGCGCTCAGCCCGCCAGCATGATCCCCACGAACACGGCGCCCAGCGCGGTCAGGGTCGCGGCGGCACCGAAGACGCCGGTCCGGCTCTTGGACGTGGCGCGGGCGTGGAGCGCGGCGGCCACTCCTGACAGCGCGACCAGGACGATCTTCAGGATGAGCGTGTGGGACCACGCGCCGTGGTTCTCGTCGTGATCGGCGGCCACGCTCCAAATGCCGGTCAGGACCGTGATGCCGAACGCCGGCCAGGCAATCCGGTTGAAGGCTTTCGCGACGGTCTGCGGAACGCCGGCGCCGGCGGTGCGCAGGGCCGGGATCAGGGCGGCGACGACGATCTGGCCTCCGACCCAGACGGTGGCGGCGGTGACGTGCAGGAACAAGCGGACGGTGTCCCAGTTGACGGTGAGCATGGCGGTCCGGAACTCGCTTTCGGTTTAATGTCAGAACATTGATAATGAGGTCGGCGGGGCGGGTTCGGCTAACGCAGGTGCTCCTCCAGGCTTCGCCACCAACGCTGCTCGGCGGCCGGCAGGTCGCTGAGCGGGACGATCCGTTCCGGATGCCACGCGGGCACCGGAGCCAGAGCCGGAGCCGGAGTCGGACCGGGAGTCGCAGCCGGCTCGGCCTCCGGCTTCCTGTCCGCATCGCACGCGCACCCGACAGGGTGCTGATACAGCGCCAATTGCACTCGGGCTCCGGATCCCTCGGCGAAGGCCCAGAACGCGCCTTTCAGAATCCTGATCAGCCGGCGGCGGAATCTTCCTGTCACAGCGCCCACAGATCCTGCCGGTCCAAGACCTGCTGGTCGGCGGTGAGCATGGCCAGGTGGACGCGCTGCAACTGCGCGTTGGGCTCCACTCCCAGTTCGGCGACCAGGCTGTCGCGCAGTCCGCGGTAGACGGTCAGCGCGTCTCCGGTGCGCCCGGAGCCGTGCAGGGCCACCATCAGCCGCACGTGCAGGCTCTCGTTGAACGGATGCCGCGCGGCCAGCTCGGTCAGTTCGGGGACGACCTGGCCGTGGCGGCGCAGGCGCAAGTCGATGTCGATGCGGGACTTCACCGCCGCGATCCGGCGCTCCTCAAGACGGCGCGCGGCGCTGTGCAGCACGACGCCGCAGGACACGTCGAGCAACGCCGGACCGCGCCACAATCCCAGCGCGCGCCGGTAGTTCTCCGTCGCCAGCTCATAGCACTGATTCGTGGCGGCGCGCTGTCCCTCGTCGCAGAGCCGGTCGAATTCGAGCATGTCGAGCATGTCCGAGCGCAGTTCCAGGCAGTAGCCCGACGCCCAGGTGGCCAACGCCGGCCGGTCCGGATCGTCGCTCATCGCGGCGATCATCTGGCGGATCTCGGAGGCGTAGACGCGCAGCGCGTGCAGCGCGGTGCGCGGCGGGTTGGTCCCCCAGATCTCGGTGATGAGGGTGTCGGTGCCGACGGCGGTGTTCGCCGACACCAGCAGGGCGGCCAGCAGGGTCCGGATCTTCGCGGCTCGGGGCGTCAGCCGGGTCCGGCCGTCGCAGACCTCCATCGGGCCCAGGATGTCGAAGCGCATCTGCTCACCGCCGCCTAGACGCCGCGGACGGAGGCGGCCATGGGCTTGACGGCGTCCTCTGCTCGAAGATCGGGCAACCTGGGGACCAGCGGTCCGGCCATTCCGGTGGTGACCAGGGCCATCAGCACCATCATGGTGAACATGCGGGTGTCCAGGACTCCCAGGTTCAGGCCGACGTTGAGGATGATCAGCTCGGTCAGGCCGCGGGTGTTCATCAGCAGGCCCAGGGTGCTCGAATCGCGCCAGGACATGCCGAAGGCACGGGCCGGCAGCCCCGCGCCGAGGAACTTGCAGACGCAGGCCACGACGACGATCGCGCCGAGCTCGGCCACGCCGCTGCCGCCGAGCTGGGTGACGTCGATCGACAGGCCGGTGATGATGAAGAAGATCGGCATGAGCAGGACCTTGACGTGCTCCATCGGCTCCTGGACGCGGGTGCGCAGGGTGCCGGTCGCGCCGCGCGGCATCACGGCGCCGAAGACGAACGCGCCGAAGATCGCGTCCAGCCCGACCCACTGGGTCGCGTAGGCGGACAGGAACACCCCGGCGCCGAGCACGGTCATCGGCATCGTCGCCTCGCGCGCGTCCGCGGCCAGCCAGGCGACCAGGCGGCGCAGGAGCGGCTTGACGATCAGGAACATGGCGGCCAGGTAGATCGCCGAGTAGACCAGCACGCGGGTCACGCCGGACTGGCCCTGCGCGGCGGCGACCGCGGTGACCACGGCGAGCATCCCCCACGCCAGCATGTCGCCGGCGGCGGCGCTGGCCAGCGCGATGACGCCGACCTCGGTACCGCCGAGCCGGTGCTCGACGATGATGCGCGCCAGGACCGGGAAGGCGGTGATGGACATCGCGACGCCGACGAACAGGATGAAGGCGGTGCGGTCGACGTGGTGGCCGCCGACCGTCATGTGCCCGGCGTAGAGCCAGGCCGCCAAGCCCACCCCGCAGGCGAAGGGCAGCGCCATCGCCGAGAGGGCCACCGTGCCGATCAGCCCCCGGCGGCCGCGGATCACGCTCACGTCCAGCTCCCAGCCCACCAGGAACATGAACACGACGATCCCGACCTCGGCCATCGAGGACAGCAGGGGACGCACGTCGGTCGGGAACAGCCGGGCCGGCAGGTCGCCGCCGAACAGGCCGAGCAGGCTCGGGCCCAGGCAGATGCCGGCGGCGATCTCGGCGATCACCGCGGGCTGGCGCAGCCGCCGGCCGGCGACCGACAGCACCGCGGCCACGATCATGACCACGGCGGCGCCGGCCAGCGCCAGTGCGACGGCCATCGCGGGAGTGTGGTGGGGCATGGCGTTTTCCCTTCCCTAGCGAGACGAACCGGGCGGCGGCACCACGGGTGCGCGCCGTCGGACCCGCCGGTCCGGGCCGGTGGCGCGGCGGACCGGCGGATCGAATCAGGGTTCTTCCACCGACGGTGGCGGACCTGATGTCGGGACCCTGGTGCCGCGGTGTGGCGCGGCCTCGGGGCTTGGTGTCAGCTCTGGTGTCAGGACGTTCGGGACTGCCGGGTCAGGACATGGTGAAGCGCGTCGCGGCGATGGCCGCCGCCTGCTGGAAGATCATCTGGCCGGTCAGGGTGTAGCCGGTGATGACTCCCTGGGAGGTGAAGGTGCCGCCGTCGGCGCTCAGCGTCGCGTGGTGGGACAGGTGCGCCACGCCGCTGATCTTGCCGGTGGCCGGGTCGAAGAGCTGCTCGTGGGCGAAGAAGGTGAAGGTGGCGGCGCCGGTGGGCGTCCAGGAGCCGATGATGGTGCGGCCGGAGCCGTTGGCGCCGGTGAGCAGCCCGTCCTGGTGGAACGCGGCCTGCACGCCCTGGTCCAGGACGTTGCCGGCGGTGTCGTAGACGGTGACCTGCCAGGTCCCGAAGGCGGTGTGGCAGGCGGTGGCGGCCGTGGGCGAGCCGGTGGCGGCCTCGGCCGAGCCGGCGGAGCCGACGACGGCCAGGCCGGCCGCGCCGGCCACGCCGGCGGCGCCCGCACGGCGCAGCAGGGAGCGGCGGTCGACGGCGGTGGACGGGGATGGGGACATGGAAACCTCCTGCGATGGCGACCGGTCGGTCGCGGGTGGTGGATGGGCGCCGCCGCGCCGCTTTCGTCGGGGCGGGCGCGGCGGCGCCGGTGGGAGCACCCGGTGCCGGCGCGGCTTCAGCCGGCACCGGGTGCGTTCGGGCGTCCGGAACGGGGAGGGGGACCCCGCCGGAGTTCCGGTTTCGCAAGCCCGGCCGGGGCGCGGGTCGGCGGGGACGACGCCACGGCCGGGAGCATCGCGGCGCTCAGGCAGCCGCCGGGGCGCCGGGGCGACCGGGTCCGCCGGGACCTGCGGGACCGCCGGCTCCGCCCGGACCGCCGGGACCGCCCGGACCGCCGGCCGGCGGCGTCGGCAAGGCGCCGACCGCGCGCAGCACGGTCAGGTCGTCCCGGACGGCCCAGTTGTCGGTGATGCGGCCGTCGGCGACCCGCAGCATGTGCATCGAGCGGATCACGACCGCGTTGCCGGTCGCCGGGATCGCGCGCGGACCGGCCTGGAACACGCCGGTGTGCGTGCCGGTCAGCTGCACGTGGATCGAGACGATGTCGTCCTCGGCGACGCTCGCGAGGATCTCGTGCTTCAGGTCCGAGAAGGCGGTCTGCAACTGGGCGCGGACCTTCAGGAACCGCGCCGGGCCGCCGTCGCCGGGCGCGTTGTGGTCGCGGTAGTCGGCGGCGAACGCCTCCTGCGCGAAGTCCTCGGGGGTCTGGCCCGACAGGATGCCGATGGCCTTCTCGACCAGGGCCTTGTTAGCGGTGGTGGACATGGGTGCCGGCCTTGCCTTTCGTTCGCGGGAATCAGGGGTCTGTTTCGCGGGGGGGGGCGAGGGCTCAGCTGAAGTCGGCGACGTGGTCGCTCGCCCACTGCGCGAAGGGCAAAGCGGGGCGGCCGAGGATCTCCTCGACCTGCGGGCTGATGAAGGCCTCGTGGCCGACCGAGTGCTCCTGCAGGGTGAGCATCGTGTCCACGACGTCCTCCGGGAAGCCGGTGCCCTCCAGCGTGAACTTCTTGGCCACCTCGCGCGGGATCTCCTCGAAGGCCAGGTCGCGGCCCAGCGCCTGGCCGATGCTGGCGACCATCTCCTCCCGGGTCAGCGACTCCGGGCCGGTGAGCAGGTACACCGAGCCGGCATGGCCGTCGGAGGTCAGGGCCTTCGCGGCGACCGCGGCGACGTCCTTCTCGTGGATGACCGAGGTGGTCGACTTGGCGTACGCGCCGCGCACCATGCCGGTGAACTTGATCTGCTGAGCCCACGCGCCGACGCAGTTGGCCGCGAACTCGAAGGGCCGGATGATCGTCCAGGGCAGCCCGGAGCCGGTGACCGCGTCCTCGATGGCCTTGTGCCAGTCGGCCAGCGCGTTGTGGTGCTCGGACTCCTCGTCCTGGACCGCGCCGGAGGACAGCAGGACGATCCGGGTCACGCCGGCCTCGCGGGCCAGCTCCATCAGCCGGTGGGTACCCTCGCCGAGTGCGATCGGGTTCAGGAAGACGGCGCTGACGCCGTTCAGGGCCTCGGCGAGGGTGTCCGGGTCCGAGGGGTCGGCCTGGACCGCCTCGGCGCCGGCCGGCAGAGCGGCCTTGGCGGGGTCGCGGGTGACGGCGCGGACCGCCTGGCCCTCGGACAGGAGCATCTCCACCAGCGGGCGGCCGACGTTTCCGGTGGCACCGGTGACGAGTATCAAAGGAGTCTTCCGTTTCTTGAGAGGTTTTCGGGATGGACGAAGTACCGGCGCCGTCCCCGTGGGGCATGACGCCGGATGGTTCTGTGCTGCGGGTTCGCCGAGGTGCGGAAGGTGCGCGGGGCGCGAAGACGCTGAAGCGCCTCAGCCGTCCCAGTAGTGCGTCTGGTGCGGTTCGTCGGCGAGGGCGCCGAGCGTGCCCTTGAAGAAGATGAGCGGGTCGCGGCCGCGCGCCGCGCCGAGCTCGACCACCTCGCCGAGGTAGATGGTGTGGTCGCCGCCGGCGAACTGGCTGACCAGGGTGCAGGCCAGGAACGCCAGCGCGTCGGACAGGACCGGGGTCCCGGCGATGGAGCGCTTGTGCGGCACGTCGGACAGGTTCGCGGTCTGCTTCCCGGCGAACTTCCAGGCGACCTTCTCCTGGCGGCCGGCCAGGAAGTTGACGGCGAAGGCGCGGCGGTCCTCGACCATCGCGCGCAGCCGGGAGTCGTTGTGCAGACAGAACAGGACCAGCGGCGGGTCCAGCGACACCGAGGTGAAGGAGTTCACGGTGGTGCCGCCGCTCTCGCCGCCGGCCTCACCGCTGGTGATCACGGTGACGCCGGTGACGAAGTGGCCGCACACCTGGCGGAGCATCGTGCCGTCTATCGGTTGGACCGAGTGCAGGTGCGTAGCGGGCAGTGCTGCGGTCACGGCTTCCCTTTCGGGTCGGACGGAGCCGGATGATCAGGCCCGCGGTGGGCCCGGCGCGATCACCAGCGCTCGACGTTGGTGTATTTCGGCTTCCAGATGCGGCGGTACACCACGCGCGCCGGCGGCGGCATGATGCTCAGGATCGTCTTCTCCCCCTCGGCGTCCACGCCTTCGGACAGCCACGGCATGAACTGCGCGGCCGAGGACAGCTTGGTGGCCTTGCGGATGTCGGAGACCACGGCCTTCCACTCGGCGTCGGACAGCGCCTCGCCGATCATCGGCATGGCCTCGCGCTCCTCGTGCTCGAGGTGGCCGCCGAGCTTGTCGGTCATCTCCTCGATGACCGCGCCGGCGCCCTCGCCGCCGTGCGCGAAGGAGTGGTTGACCGCCTCCAGCAGCGGGTCGATGAGCGCGTGTTCGGCGTCCATCGCGTCCAGGGTGGACTGGGCGGCGCTGCTCCCGGCGAGCCGCTGGCGCAGCCGCGGCCACAGGAAGCGGTCCTCGTGCTTGTGGTGGATGAGCAGCTGGTTCTCGAAGACCGCCCAGCCGTTCAGGATGGACTGGCGGCGCTTGGGGTCGCGCAGGTTGGCCGGGCTGGCCGCGCGCGCCATCCGTTCCAGGTCGCGGCGGAAGGCGTCGTGCGCGGCCTGCATGGCGATCAGGCGGTCCCCGGGGCCGTATTTGGCGGCCCCGGTGCCCGGAAGTGCGTTGTTCGTCATGTGAACACCTGCTTCGGTTCGCTGATATCGGGTCAGGCTGCCGGCGGGCCGCCGTGCGGTCCGCCCAGCGGCCGGTGGGCGGTGATCCGGTGTTTGGCGGCCAGCCCGCTCATCCGCTCCCAGTCCGGCGGCGCCGGTTCGGCCATCAGGGTGCTGAGGTCGGTGAAGAAGTCCTCGATGCCGCCGGGGGTGGTGACGCAGAGCATCTTGCTGGGCTGGTGCCAGGTGTTGAAGAAGGAGTGGCCGCGGCCGCGCGGTCCGTAGACCAGCACGCCCTGGGGCGCGGCGTGGATCGTGTCGTCGATCTTGACGTCGAACTCGCCCTCGATGACGAAGAAGGTCTCGTCCATGTCCTCGTGGACGTGGAAGATCGAGCCCTCTCCGGCTGGGACGCTCACTTCGTAGTAGGAGTACAGCCCGCCGGTGTCCTGCCCGGTCAGCAGGAACCGCGCGGCTTCCTCGCCGCCCCACCGGATCGGGTCGACGTCGGCCAGAGCGACGACCTTCTCCGGCAGGCTCGGGAACGCGGGTATCGCAGTCATCGGTGATCCTCGTGGTCGATGCCGGTGGGCCGCTCTCAGGCCCAGGCCTTCTCCGCCGGGTCGATCTCCCGGACCTTCTTCGGCAGGGCGAACATGCCGAGGAACACCAGGAGCAGGTCCCCGATCATCCAGACCAGGGTGACCCCGAAGCCGCGCCAGAAGTCCTCGCCGGCGGCGGACTGGCTGCTGGTGGTCAAGATGGCGGTGACCTGGCCGGCGGTCGCGGGGTCGACCCCCATCTGGACGGGATTCTTCTGGCAGCTCGGCGGGACGGAGGTCGGGTCGGTGGCCGCGGAGCGGTCGCGGATGCAGGTGCCGAAGTCGGCCACCACACCGTCCACCGCCGGTCCCGGGAGTCCGGCCGCGCTCAGGGTGCTGCGAAGCTTCGGGGTCACGGCGTCCACGGCCTTGTGGGACTGGGTGTTCAGCTGGGAGAAGAAGATCACGCCGATCAGCGCGATGCCCAGCGCGGCGCCGACCTGCTGCACCGTGCTGAACACGCCCGAGGCGCTGCCGGCGTCCGCGGTCGGGACGTCGGAGAGCACCAGGTCGGTGATCGGCGCGACCACCAGCCCGAACCCGACGCCGGCGACCAACAGCGGCGGGATCATCTCCCAGGTGGTGATCTTGGTGCCGAAGTGCGCCGCCATGTAGATGAAGACCGCGAAGCCCGCCGCGTTCAGCAGCGCGCCGGCCATCAGGACCTTGCGGCCGAACTTCGGGGTCAGCACCTGCACCGAGGCGCCGGCCGCGGGCGCGGCGCCGAAGGCGAAGATGATGCCGGTCAGCCCGGAGTGGATCGGGGTCCAGCCCAGGCCGATCTGCATGTAGAGGGTCCAGACCAGGAAGAAGCCGGACAGCGCCACGTTGAAGATCAGCCAGACGCTCAGCCCGGCGTCGAAGGACCGCTGCCGGAACAGGCTCAGGACCACCAGCGGCGACCCGGCCCGGCCGGTGCGCCACCGTTCGTAGAGCACGAACACGATCAGCACCGGCGCCGCCGCGGCCATCATCAGGTAGCCCGACAGCGGCCAGCCGTCCGAGCGCCCCTCGGTCAGCGGGTAGGCGACCAGGACCACGGCGGCGATGGCCAGCACCATGCCGAACAGGTCCAGCCGGGGCGCCGTCGGGGACTTGGACTCCCGGATCACGAAGTACGCCGGGATCAGCGCCAGCAGCCCGACCGGCAGGTTGACCAGGAAGATCGGCCGCCAGTGCAGGTTGTTCACGTTCCACTGGACCAGCAGGCCGCCCAGGATCGGGCCGAACACCGAGGCCGATCCGACGATCCCGCCGAACATGCCGAAGACCTTGCCGCGCTCGTTCGGCGGGAAGGTGACGTGGATGATCGAGAGCACCTGCGGCACCATCAGGCCGGCCATCGCGCCCTGCGCGAAGCGGGCGCCGATGAGCTCGCCAGGGGTCTGCGCCAGTCCGCACAGGACCGAGGAGGCGGTGAATCCGAGCACGCCGACCATGAAGATCAGCTTGCGTCCGAAGATGTCGCCGAGCCGCCCGCCGGTGATCAGCATCGCGGCGAAGGACAGGGCGTAGGCCGCGACGATCCACTCGATGTCGGAGTACCGGGCGTGCAGGTTGTCCTGCATGCTCGGGATCGCGACGTTCACGATGGTGGCGTCGAGCAGGTCCATGAACGCGGCGATCAGGATCACCGCGAGCGCCAGCCAGCGCTTGGGGTCCAGGTGCGACCAGTCTTGGAGCGGCGCTCCCTGGACGGACTTCGCGGGGTCGGAGGGGTTCGGCGGAGCGTGGGTGTCATGCACCACGGCTGGTCTCCCTATATCCTGGAGCCGAGAGGTTTGACCGCTAAGTATCTTGGTCACTGAGATACTTAGACTCTAAGAGAGGTGATTCACGCGTGTCAATCGACCCCCCTGCCGGATCGGATCCCACGACCGCGGCGGGCCCGGACTTCGCCGGCGGCGCCGTCCCCGCAGGCGAGGCCAGGATCCGGGACCTGATGGCGGCCACCGTCGAGCTGGCCCTGTCCTCGGTCGCCCTCACATCCATGGGCGCCTCGCTGATCGGAATGCATCCCACGGACATGTTCTGTCTGTGGCACGTCACCGAGAGCGCCGCCTCCGAACCAGTGACCTCCGGCAAGCTCGGCGAACTCACCGGACTGACCAGCGGCGCCATCACCGGCGTCATCGACCGCCTGGAAGCGGCCGGCTTCCTGCGCCGCGAACGCGACACCCAGGACCGCCGCAAGCTCTTCCTGGTCCCCGTCCCGGAAAAAGTCGGCCAGATCTACGAGCTCTACGCCCCCCTGCACGAAACCTTCCGCGCCGCCGAAGCCCGCTACGACGAAAAGCAGCAGGAACTGATCCTGGCCTTCCTGCGCACCACCACCGAGCTCATGCGCCACAACGTCAACACCATGCGACAAGCCCGCAAGGAAGAACGCCGCAACGGCACGGCGGGCTAGCCTCCAGCGGCACCGCCGGCGGCCGCCCTACCGTCCGCCGGCCGCCGCTTGGTCAGGCCCACCCAGCACGAGAAGAACCGCGAGGGCGGGAGAATCAGGGCTCGGAGTGGGCCCGAACGAGCGCCGCCGGCAACACTGCCGGTTTCGCGCTCGGCTGGTGGCAGCACAGCGCTGTTGGCAGTACAGCACTGTTGGCAGCACAGCCCGTTCCCCAGATGTTCGGTCCGGTGCACAGGTTCCGCCGTCGTCAGCGATGCCAGCCGGGTCGGTGCGCGCCCCTCACCGCCCCGACAGCACACTGTGTTCCGCTCGCGGTGCAGCAGATTTCGCTTCCGGCACACCGCTCTCGGCACACCGCTTCCGGCACCGACGGCACAGAATGTTCTGCCCTCGTTGAGCCACATTTCGCTTCCGGTGCACCACTTCCGGCGCCGACGGCACAGAATGTTCCGCTCTCGTTGAGCCATATTTCGCCTCTGGCACACCGCTTCCGGCGCCGACCAACCCGCTTGTTCTGCTGAGGTTGTGATGCGTTGCGCCACATTTCACCTCCGGCGCAGCGCCTCCTCGGGCGCAGCGCCTCCGCCGCCGCGAGCGTCGCCGGTCAGGCGCGGGACTCCGCGGCCTTCTTCACCGCGGCCAGTGTCGCGTCGATGTTCGCCATGCGGATGGCGACGCGGTCGCGGCCGGCCACGCCGGAGCCCAGGGCGATGCGGCTGGAGAGGATGGGGCGGCCTATCTGCTCGGCGAACTCGGTCACGGTGGTGCCGCCGTCGCGTGGCTCCAGGATGTAGCCCCAGCGCATGGCGGATTCGTGGACTTCGAAGGTGAAGCGCGAGGGTGCCTGGTAGTCGGTGACTGTGCAGGTGGTGGCCCAGCGTGCGAGCCCTCGCTTGTTGCGGCCCTTGAACTGGGCTCCTGGGCCGGGCGGGGACTTCCATGTGCCGCCTTGGTTCTCCAGGCTCCATTCGCCGTAGCGGGTCGGGTCGGAAATCAGCTTCCAGACTCGCTCGGGCGGGGCGTCCACCCAGATTGTCGCCTGTTCCATCGATGCTCCTCAGTCCGCGGAGGGTCTTGGGGACATGGTGGCCCCGTCGTGTGACGGGGCCACCAAGGGGGTTAGAGCAGTTTGCGAACCTTGCGTCCGGCCTTGAGGATTCCCTTCAGGAACTCGCGGCCCAGGTCGTGCATTTCGCCCGGGCTCTTCACCGAGGCCCAGTACATGAACTTCGCCATGGTGAAGGTGGTCGGGTGCACGAAGGTGTGCTCGGGGTCCTTCCAGCCGAAGGTGGGGTTGATCAGGTCGCAGTCCTGGACCATCGTCATGATCTGGTTCGCGGCCTCCTTCGAGGTCAGCTCGCCGACCTCGTGCTTCTCGCAGATCTCCGCGGTGCGCTCGAGCATGTTCTTCACCGTGGTGCTCTCCGGCCACCACAGACCGGTGTGCTCGGCGTCCTCCAGCTCCTGGAAGTACTTGTCCTCGCCGGTCTTCAGGAACAGCATCCGGGCGCGGGTCAGGCGCATGACGCCGGGGGTGATGAACGCGCCCCAGACGCGGAACACCGAGTTCCACAGGTCGAAGTCGCTGAAGGAGATGAATGAGCTGTTCACCAGGTCGTCGTTGTACTGCAGCAGCCCGCGCTCCAGCTTCTCGACGTACTCGAAGCGCTCGGCGGAGAAGTCGCCGTCCTTCATGCCCTGCAGGATCCGGTACGCCAGGGAGTTGATGACCTCGAAGGTGTTGGACAGGCCGCGGGAGAACAGCGGATCGATGAAGCCCGCCGCGTGCGACATCAGACACCAGCGGTCGCCGATCGAGCGCGACGAGGAGTACTGCAGCCGGTCGGTCGAGACCCACTCGCGCACCTTGTGGGCGCCCTCGAACTGCCGCTTCACCGCCGGATACTGGTCGAGGAAGAAGTTGAACTCCTCCTCGGCGGTCATGTCCTTGTTCTTCGGGTACGTGCGCTCGTCGATGGTGAGACCGACCGAGCACAGCGGGTTCGTCGAGTCCTTGTAGCTGTCGAAGGGGATGATCCAGAACCAGCCCCGGTCTATGAGGTGGTGCATCGTGCCGTTGTGCCAGCGCATCGGCGGACGCACGCTCGCCGGGTGGTCGACCACGTCGTCGAACGGCTTGATGCCGATGTAGTGGCTGAACATCGAGCGCGAGTGGTGCTTGAACCGGGCCGGCTGCTCGCGCAGGCCGTACTTCTCGGCCAGCGGCGAGCGGAAGCCGGAGGCGTCGATGAGGTACTTGGCGCGGAAGACCTCGCCGTTCTGGCCGGTGACGGTCACGCCGTCGTCGTCGAAGTCCAGATCCGCCGCGCGCCAGTACTGCCGCGTGGTGACGCCGTACTTGGCCGCGACGTTGAACATGTAGGAGTCGCTGTCCTGCCGGAACAGGTGGCTGGCCTGAGTCAGCACCTTCGGGATGGCCAGCTGCGTGGCCTCCTTGGGGTTCGGCTCCTTGCCCGGCTCGTGCCGCATGAAGCCGAAGTGGCCCTTGCTGCCGAAGGACGGCCCGATGTTCTTCGTGCTGGCGCCGATACTGGCCAGATTCTTGATCTCCGGCACGTCGAACCGCTCGGCCAGAATGTGCAGCCACTCCACCAGCTGCGGGATCATCGACTCACCGACCGCGAAGCGCGGGTGCGCCGAAGCGTCGACGAGCACGACGTTGCAGCCGTTGTGCTGCAGAATCGCCGCGGCGGTGGAGCCGGCCAGGCCGGAGCCCAGGATGAAGACGTCGCAGTGCTGGACCTTGCCTTCACCAGGCGCCTTGCCGGTCGCTGTGACAATGGTGGACATGTTCACTCCCATCGAGTAGCGGGGTTGGGTGAATACGGGCCGAACCAGTGCGCCAGGGCCGCGCGGGGATCGCCGTCCAGGCCGGCCGCCCAGGCGACATAGCCGTCAGGGCGGATCAACACCGTGTCCGGCACACTGTCGTCGGCGCCGGCGCCGTCGCCGGGGACGACGACGCGCGCCGCGATCAGATCGACGCGATCGGACCAGCCGCTCGCGAACCGACTCAGGACCATGCGACGCCGAGCCTGCCCGGACAGATCGAGCAGCACGCCCCGGGCAGCACGCAGCGCGGCGGTGGTGCTCTCCGGCCCGACGCCCTGGTCCGGACCGATGGCGCCGGACAGCGCCAGGTGCGGCATCCGGAGTCCGACGAGCTGGTGATCGGCGCTACCGGAATCACTCGCGCGCGCGCCGGAAACGCCGCCGCCGCTTGCGAAATCGCCTCCGCCGGCGCGCGAGAGAGCATTGCTGCCACCGGAAGTGCCGTCGCCGACACCGGAAATGCCGCTGCTGCCGCTGCCGCTGCCGCTGCCGCCAGAATCGCCTCCGCCAGCAGCAGAAACAGCGCCGCCGACACCGGAAACGCCTTCGCCGCCGGTGACATCGTTGATGCCGCCGGAAACGCCGCCGCTGCCGCCGCCAGAATCGCCTCCGCCAGCAGCAAAAACAGCGCCGCCGCCACCGGAAACGGAGCCGCCCGAAGCACCGCCGCCGTCCCGGCTCCGCCCCGCGCCGTAGCGGATGTCGAGTCCGGCCACGGCGGCGCCGAGACGCGTGCGCGCGACCGCGTGGCCGAGTAGTTCGCCGAGCACGGTGCGGACCGGCTCGACCTCGGGGCCGCCGAGCAGCAGGGTCGCCTGGGCCTCGATGTTGTCCAGGACGGCGCGGCCGACCTGGTGGCGTTCGGTGTGGTAGGTGTCGAGCAGGCCGGGCGGGGCGGTGCCGCGGGCTTCGGCGGCGAGCTTCCAGCCGAGGTTGGCGGCGTCTTGCAGGCCCAGGTTCAGGGCCTGGCCGCCGATCGGCATCTGCTTGTGCGCGGCGTCCCCGGCGAGCAGGACGCGGCCGCGGCGGTAGTGCTCGGCTTGGCGGCGGGCGTCGCCGAAGGCGTTGCGCCAGGTCGGCACGCCGTGGCTGATGTCCTCGCCGGTGACGCGGTGCCAGGTCTTGGCGATCTCCTCGAAGGCCGGGTCGCCGGTGCGCGGCGCGGCCTCGGCGCCGAACTCGTGCACCATCACCCGGGTCACCCCGGCGCGGGTGGCCGCGATGGCCAGTCCGGCCGGCAGGCGCTGGAAGCGCCGGGCCGGCACGTCGATCCCGGCGACGTCGGCACGTACCAGCTCGCGCCGGGCGTCCCGGCCGGGGAAGGCGATGCCGGCCAGCTCCCGGACCGTGCTGTCCTCGCCGTCGCAGCCCACGACGAACGCCGCCGCGAGCTCGCCGGAACCGTCCGGATCTCCCGGTACCTCCGGGCCCTGATACCGGACGACCACGCCGTCGTCCGACTCCGTCAGGGCACTGACTTCGCACCCCATGCGCACCTCGGCGCCCAGCCCGACGGCCCACCGGGTGAGGATCGCGACCAGCTCGGTCTGCGGGACCTTCCACTGCCCCGGATACCGGCTGCGCTGCTCGCCCAGGTCGAGCGGCAGCCCGCCGAAGTGTCCCATCGGGTCGTTCGGCGGGCTGCCGACCGCGGCGAGCAGGCCGCGCTGGTCGAGCAGCTCCATGGTGCGGGCGTGCAGGGTGGAGGCGCGGGACTCGGTCGAGGGTTCGGCGCGGCGTTCCAGAACCGTCACCCGCGCGCCGCCCAGCCGCAGCTCGCCGGCCAGCAACAGGCCGACCGGTCCGGCGCCGACCACGACGATCCGCCGGTCGCGCCCCGTCCGCGGCGCCATCTCAGGACCGCCGGGCCTCGGCGTGGTCCTTGGCGTAGCCGAGGGTGTCGCCGCTGTTGCCGCTGAGCGCCTTCTTCACGAAGTCGCGCGCCTGGGCCAGGCCGGCGTCCGGCCCGAGGACCGCCTTGATGTTCTCGGTGTTGATGACCACCGTGTGCTGGGAGGTGGCGTAGACCGAGTCGCCGGCCTCCTCCAGCAGCCAGTAGCCGGTGTGCACGGTCATCAGCGCCGGCAGCGTGGTCTGCTTGTAGACGATCTTGTTGTTCGGGAAGCACACGCGCACCGACTTCGTGGTGTGCGTCGAGCCGTCCTTGGTCCGCGTGTCCATCTCCAGGACCTGCAGGCCCGGCTCGTCCTCGGTCAGCTCCACGCGCGCGACGTGCGCCAGCCGCTCCTTCCACAGCCCGGCCTCGTTGAGGAACTCGTACACGTCCTTCAGCTCGCCCTGGATGCGGACGGTGTCCTCGAAGGACATCAGCAGGTCCTCGTTCGGGCCCACGATGCGCTCCACGTTGGCCTTCAGCGCCGCGAGCTCGGACCGGCTGTTGCGGTCGACCGCCTCGTCGATCCACTTCAGGCTTTCCGGGTCGTCATCGACCGCCCGGTAGTCGTGCAGCAGGCGCACCTTGCACTGCTCGGCGTCGATCGTCTCCACGATCCAGGTGCCGCCCATCGCCGCGACCGGTGCGGTGGTGACCTCCTGGCGGAACTCGATCCGGCGCAGCGCCGGGTCCAGGACGCGCCGCGAGGTCCAGTTCTTGGCCGCGCCGTTGGCGGTGGCCCAGATCCGGATGCGCTCGCTGTTCCCGGACAGCTCGACGCGCTCGGCGTGGACGGTCGGCGGGAAGATCCGCGGCCAGTTCTCCACATCGGCGATCAGCTGGTAGACCGCGTCCGCCGAGGCGCTGATCATGATCTCGTGCTCGACTTTCTTCAGGCCGATCTGAGTCATGCGTGTTCTCCTTTCAAACAAAGCGCGATGAGGGGACTGCTAGAAGTTGCCGAGGCCGCCGCAGACGTTGAGCGCCTGCGCGGTGATCGAGGCCGCGGTGTCGGTCGCCAGGTAGCCGACCAGACCGGCGACCTCCTCGGGGGTGGAGTAGCGGCCCAGCGGGATCTTCGCCGTGAACTTCTCGTGGACCGCTTCCTCGGAGGTCTTCAGGGCCGCGGCGTAGCCGGCGCGCACCCGCTGCGCCATCGGGGTCTCCACATAGCCGGGGCACACCGCGTTGACCGTGATCCCGGTCGGCGCGAGCTCGTTGCCCAGGGCCTTGGTGAAGCCGACGACGCCGTGCTTGGAGGCCGAGTACGGAGCGCCGAGCACGACGCCCTGCTTGCCCGCGGTCGAGGCGATGTTGATGATCCGGCCGCGCTCCTTCTGGCGCATCCCGCCGGCGGTGAGCACCTCGCGGGTCATGCGGAACACGCTGTTCAGGTTGGTCTCGACGACGTCGTACCAGAGCTCGTCGGTGATGTCGGCGGTGACGCCGCCGCCGCTGCGGCCGGCGTTGTTCACCAGCACGTCGATCGGCCCGTAGGCGGCGACCGCCGCGCGCACGAAGGCCTCGACGTCCGCGGAGCTCTTGACGTCGCAGGCCGTGCCGGACACCTCCAGCCCTTCTTCGCGCAGCTCCTTGACGGTCACCTCGACGGACTCCGCGCTGCGGGCGCAGATGAACACCCGGTGGCCCTGCTGGGCCAACAGGCGCGTCACCGCGAGCCCGATGCCGCTGGTGGCGCCGCTGACGACGGCGACCCGCTGGTCGGATGAGGACATGTGTGCTCCTTGCCGGTGGATGGGTTCGGGGAAGGCCGGTGCCGCCGTGCCCTCGCGTCCGCGATGACGCGGCGGCACCCGCCCCGTGCGGGATCAGCTGGCGCGCGCCACCGGGACGGTGCCGTTGACGAACTCCAGGAACAGCCGCGGCGTGTTGGCCTCGGCGACCACCGAGTCCTCCAGGCTCAGGCCGCGCTCGCGCTCGACGTGCCCGACCGTCTCCAGCAGCGCGATGGAGTCATAGCCGAGGTCTTCGAAGCTCAGGTCGAGGATGTCGCCGTCCAGACCGGCGCCGTCGGGGGCGCCGGCGGCGGCGAGCAGAACGCGCTTGAGGTCCTCGAGGGTGAACTCGCTCAGGGTCGTGTCACTCATGGCAGTGCCTTTCGTCAGTCGGATCCGCGGGTGAGGACCATCGCGGAGTTGAAGCCGCCGTAGCCGCGGGCCAGGACCAGCGCCGCGTCGAACCGGGATTCCCGGGGGGCGTCCACGACCAGGTCGAGCTGGTAGGCGGGGTCGGGCAGGACGTTGACGGTCGGCGGGATGACGCCGTCGCGCAGCGCCAGCAGCGCGGCGGCCAGGTCCAGCGACGCCGCTCCCGAGAGCATGCGGCCGGTCATCGTCTTGGGGGCGGTGACCGGCACACCGTCGGCGCCGAAGACCGAGACCAGCGCCCGCGCCTCGATCCGGTCGAGCTCCGGCACGCCGGCGGCGTCGGCGAAGACCACGCCGATCCGGTCCGGGGTCAGGTGCGCGTCCTGGATCGCGGTGCGGATCGCCCGCTCCAGAGCCGGGCCGCGGCCGGTGTCCGGCTTCGGGTCGAAGGTCGCGCAGTAGCCGGCGATCTCGCCGTAGACGCGGACCCCGCGGGCCCGGGCGGACGCGGCGTCCTCGACGACCAGCAGCGCGCCGCCCTCGCCGGTGACGTGCCCGGTGGCGTCGGCGGCGAAGGGCCGGTAGGCGCGCGCCGGGTCGTCGCACTCGCTCATGCGCCGCGCGGCGATCTGGGCGACCCAGCCCCACGGACACACCGAGCCGTCGACGCCGCCGGAGAGCACCAGCCGGCCGCCCTTGCGCACCTGGCGCCGGGCCTGCGCGACCGCGTCCAGACCGCCGGCCTGGTCGCTCACCAGGACGCCGGCCGGACCGCGCATGCCGTTGCGGATGGAGATCTGGCCGGTGTTCACCGCGTAGAACCAGGCGAAGGACTGGTAGGCGCTGACGTACTGGCCGCCGCGGCTCCACAGGTTCTGCAGCTCGCCTTGTCCGAACTCGAACCCGCCGGAGGAGCTGGCGGTGACCACTCCCATGTCGTACTCGGGCCAGGCGGCGGGGTCGACGTCGGCGTCGGCGAGCGCCCAGTCCGCGGCGACCAGGGCGAGCCGGGTCATGTGGTCGGTCTGCGGCAGCAGCCGGTTCGGCAGGTGGTCGGCGGCTTGGAAGCCCGGGACCTCGCCGGCCAGCCGCACCGGGTAGCCGGCGGCGTCGAACCGCTTGACCGGGCCGATGCCGCTGACCCCGGCCAGGGTGTTCTTCCAGTAGTCCTCGGTGCCCAGGCCGTTGGGCGCGGCCACGCCCAGGCCGGTGACGACGGCGGTCATGAGACCCTCCGGAGCACCATCGCGCTCTGGAACCCGCCGAAGCCGCTGCCGACGGTGAGCACCGCGTCGGTCTGGTGCTCGCGGGCGGTCAGCGGCACGTAGTCCAGGTCGCATTCGGGGTCCGGCTCGTGCAGGTTCGCCGTCGGCGGGACCAGGTTGGTGCCGATCGCCAGGACCGAGGCGGCGATCTCGATCGAGCCGATCGCGCCGAGGGAGTGTCCGACCATGGATTTGATCGAGCTCACCGGGGTCCGGTAGGCGTGATCGCCCAGGCTGGTCTTGAAGGCCGCGGTCTCGTGGCGGTCGTTCTGCTTGGTGCCGGAGCCGTGTGCGTTGATGTAGTCGATCTCCTCGCCGTTCATCCTGGCCTCGGCGAGCGCCGCGCGGATGGCGTCGGCCATCTCCCGGCCGTCGGGGCGCAGCCCGGTCATGTGGAAGGCGTTGCTGCGGGTGGCGAATCCGGCGATCTCGGCGAGGATCTCGGCGCCGCGCGCCCGGGCCCGCTCGTAGTCTTCGAGCACGAACATGGCCGAGCCCTCGCCGAGCACGAAGCCGGTGCGGGAGTTGTCGAAGGGCCGCGAGGCGTGCTCGGGGTCGTCGTTGCGCGCGGTGGTGGCCTTGATGGCGTCGAAGCAGGCCACGGTGATCGGCGAGATCGGGGCGTCGGTGGCGCCGGCGATCATCACGTCCACGCTGCCCTCGCGCACCAGCTCGGCGGCGTAGCCCACGGAGTCCAGCCCGGAGGTGCAGCCGGTGGAGACCACGGTCGCCGGGCCCTCCGCGCCGACCGACCAGGCCACCTCGCCGGCGAAGGAGCCGGGCACGAAGTAGTCGTACAGATGCGGCACGGCGTACTCGTGGTCCACCAGCGCCAGCCGGCCGCCGTCGCTGACCACCCGGTACTCGGCGTCCAGCGACATGGTCGCGCCGACCGCGCTGCCGACCGTCACCCCGACCCGCGCCGGGTCCAGGTTCGCCGGATCGATCCCGCTGGCGGCGACCGCCTCGGCGGCGGTGACGACCGCGAACTGCGCGGCCCGGTCCATCCGCCGCACCTGCTGCGGGCTCAGCCCGTGGAACTCGGGATCGAAATCGGCCTCGGCGGCCACCCGCGACCGGAACGGCGAGGCGTCGAAGAAGGTGATGCCGCGCGTGGCGGTCCGGCCCTCGGACAGCAGGCTCCAGAAGTCCTTCACCCCGACACCGCCCGGCGCGACGACGCCGATCCCGGTGATCACCACTCGGCGTCCGGTCATGACGTCGCCGACCAGCGGTAGAAGCGGGAGGCCATGGCATCGGCCGGCGACTTCCAGGTCGCCGGGTCGTAGGCCTCGATGAACGGCTTCAGATCCGCGCTGATCCGCACGAACTGCGGATCGGTCTTCGCCGCCTCGATGTCCTCGCCGCCGTGCTCGTGGTCGAAGTCCTGCAGGTGGAAGTACAGCCCGCGGTAGGTGAACAGCTCGCGCCGCCGCGTGCCCATCCGCCCGGGCATGTCGGTGGAGTCGAACTCCCCGAAGAGCTTGGCGACGTCCCCGGCCGAACCGGGATCCATCCGCGCGACGATGAGGGTGCTGTGCATCAGGTCGTGTCCTTTTCACTCGGAGGAGTCGCCGGGCTGCGGGCCGGTGCGGGAACATCGGCCCGCGGCCCGGCGGGGAGTCAGAGGTCTGGGATGAAGCGCCGGGCCGGTGGTTCGGGCTCGGCGGCGCCGGCGGTTCTGGTCGCGCCCGGCCTTGGCGGCTCTGGCGGCGCCGGCTGCGACGGCGGTTCTGAGCGCGCCGGCGGCATCGGCGGCCTGGGCGGCGCTGATGTGTTCGTGCTTCGGCGGCGGTTCTGAGCGCGCCGGCAGCTTGTCGGTTCTGGTTGCTCTGGTTGCTCTGGTTGCTCTGGTTGCTCTGGTTGTTCTGGTTGCCTGGTTGTTTCGGCGGTGCGGCTCAGGCGGTCGCCGGACCGAACCACCGCTCCATGGCGCGCGCGAGCCCGTCGGCGTCGGTGCCGACCCAGGCGACATAGCCGTCCGGACGGACCAGCAGCGCCGGGACACCGGCCAGCGGGCTGCCCTGCGCCAGCTCGTGCGGCTGCGCGGCGACCACGTCCACGCGCTCGGGCCAGCGGCGCGCGACGGCGCACAGGCCGTCGGGGTCGTCGCGCAGGTCCAGGAAGGCGCCGCGGCCTTGGCGCAGCGGGGCGGTCGTGGTGGTCTTGCCCTGCTCGCCGACCAGGTCGGCCTTCGGCAGGCGCATGCCGACCAGCGGGTGGCCGCCCTCCAGGTCGTAGCGGATCGCCAGGCCGCTGACCATGCCGGACAGGTGGCGCAGGACCTCCTCGTGGCGCATCAGCTCGGCGAAGACGGTGCGCAGCGGCTCCATGTCCTCGCCGGACAGGTAGAGCATGCCCTGGGCCTGGGTGTTCATCAGGAGTCTGGCGCCGACCGGGTGGCGCTCGCGGTGGTAGCTGTCCAGCAGGTCCGGCGGCGCCCAGCCGAGCACCTCGGCGGCGAGCTTCCAGCCGAGGTTGAAGGCGTCCTGGACGCTGACGCTCAGCCCTTGGCCGCCGGCCGGCAGGTGGACGTGCGCGGCGTCGCCGACGATCAGCACCCTGCCGCGCCGGTACTCGGTGACCTGGCGGGTGGCGTCGCCGAACGCGCTGACCCAGCGGCCCTCGCCGTGGCTGATGTCCTCGCCGGTCAGCCGCTGCCAGGCCGCGGCGACCTCGGTGAAGGTCGGCGGTTCGGTACGGCGCCGGGGCGGCGTGCCGCGCTCGCAGACGATGATGCGGTCCACGCCCTCGCCCAGCGGCGCGGACATCACCATGCCGCCGGGCTTCTTCTCGCCGATCTGCCGGGCGGGCAGATCGCAGCCGGCGACGTCGGCCAGGTACATCTCGATGGTCGCGTCGGTGCCGGGGAAGTCGAAGCCGGCCAGACGCCGCACGGTGCTGCGACCGCCGTCGCAGGCCACGAGGTAGCCGGCGCGCAGCCGCTGGTGCGCCTCGCCGTGCACGGCCTCCACCTCGACGCCCTCGTCGTCGGCGGTGACCGCGACCACCTCCCAGCCGCGCATGATCTCCGCGCCGAGCTCGGTGGCCCATTCCTCCAGGACGGCCTCGACCCGGTGCTGCGGGATCCCGCGCGCGCCGAAGTGCGAGCCCTCCAACACCGAGTAGTCCATCGGCACGCCGCCGAAGTGGCCCATCGGGCTGATCTCGACGTCGCCGAAGCGCGGCACCAGGCCGCGCTGGTCGAACATCTCCAGGGTCCGGGCGGTGAAGCCCAGACCGCGCGATTCGCCGCTGCGCTGCTCGAGTTTGTCCAGGACGAAGACCTCGACGCCGGCCAGGCGCAGTTCGGCGGCCAGGACCAGTCCGGAGGGACCGGCCCCGACGATGATGACGGGAGCATCCATGCTTGCCTCCTAGAGGGGGACGGGAGCGCCGCGACCGGCGGTCACGATGCCTGCCAGCTGGTCGGCGACTGGTAACCGGCGGCGAAGGCCGCGGCGGGGATCCGGCCGGGGCGCGCGCCGGCCGCCTCCGGTCCCGGTGCGGCCCTCGCCGCCTGCCCGACGACGGCGAGCACGGCGATCAGCGCCGCGACTTCCTCCTCGGTCGGGTATCCGCTCAGCACGCGCACGGCGGACTCAGCGTCCTGACGGTCCACGGCGCCGCTCACTGCGGCGGGTTGCCGTGCTTGCGCGAGGGCTGGCTCGCGTGTTTGGCCTGCAGCATGTCCAGCGCGCGGGCCAGGGCGCCGCGGGTGTCGCCGGGATCGATGACGTCGTCCACGAGACCGCGCTCGGCCGCGTAGTACGGGTGCATCAGCTCTTCGCGATAGTCCTTGATCTTCTGCCGGCGCACCTCGTCCGGGTCGTCCGCGGCGGCGATCTCCCGGCGGAAGATGACGTTGGCCGCACCCTCGGCGCCCATCACCGCGATCTCGTTGCCCGGCCAGGCCAGCGACAGGTCGGCGCCGATCGAGCGGGAGTCCATGACGATGTAGGCGCCGCCGTACGCCTTGCGCAGGATGACCTGGATCCGCGGGACCGTGGCGTTGCAGTAGGCGTACAGCAGTTTGGCGCCGTGCCGGATGATGCCCTCGTGCTCCTGCCCGACGCCGGGCAGGAAGCCGGGGACGTCGACCAGCGTGATCAGCGCGATGTTGAAGGCGTCGCAGAACTGGACGAAGCGCGCGCCCTTCTGGCTGGCGTGGATGTCGAGCACCCCGGCCAGGTGGGCCGGCTGGTTGGCGACGACGCCGACGGTGCGCCCGCCGATGCGGGCCAGGGCGCAGACGATGTTCGGCGCCCACTGCGCGCGGCACTCGAACAGGTCGCCGTCGTCGACGATCTGCGCGATCACCTCGCGGATGTCGTAGGGCTTGTTCGGCTCGGCCGGGACGATCGCGGACAGCGCGTCGGTGCGCCGGTCCACCGGGTCCAGGCACTCGTGCGCCGGCGGCAGCTCGCGGTTGTTCGCCGGCAGCAGGGACAGCAGGTAGCGGACGTCGGCCAGGCAGCTGGGCTCGTCGTCGTAGACGAAGTGCGCGACCCCGGAGGCGGTCGCGTGCACGTCGGCACCGCCGAGGTCGTTCTGGCTGACGCTCTCGCCGGTCACCGCCTGCACCACGTCCGGGCCGGTGATGAACATCTGCGAGGTCTGGCGCACCATGAAGACGAAGTCGGTCAGCGCCGGGGAGTAGGCGGCACCGCCGGCGCAGGGCCCGAGCATCACGCTGATCTGCGGGATGACGCCGGAGGAGCGGGTGTTGCGGCGGAAGATGCCGCCGTAGCCGGCCAGCGCGCTGACCCCCTCCTGGATCCGCGCGCCGGCGCCGTCGTTCAGGCTCACCAGCGGGGCGCCGGCGGCCTCGGCGAGGTCCATCAGCTTGTGGATCTTCTCGGCGTGCGCCTCGCCGAGCGCGCCGCCGAAGATGCGGAAGTCGTGGGCGTAGACGAACACCGTGCGGCCGAACACCGTGCCCCAGCCGGTGACCACGCCGTCGGTGTGCGGGCGGCGGGCCTCCAGCCCGAACCCGGTCGCCCGGTGCCGGCGCATCCCCTCCACCTCGGTGAAGGAGTCCGCGTCCAGCAGCAGCGCGATCCGCTCGCGCGCCGTGAGCTTGCCCTTGGCGTGCTGTTTCGCGGTGGCTTCGGCGTCCGGTCCGGCGATCACCCTCTCTTTCAAGGCGGACAGCTCGGTCAGCCGCTCGTCCATCGACGGCGCTCCCGGCGGCGCCGGGGTTCGCCCGGTTCCGCCGCCGGCTCGTACCGGATCCATGTCGACACGCACAGTTCGTCCTCCCTTGTCCGGGCAGCGCGGGACCGCGCCGGCGACCGGCGTGGTCGCACAGCCCTGATCATCGAGTGCTGATGTGCGCTCACACCCGCGCCCCGGCGCCGATCGGCGCGGGGGGATGGGCGGGTGTCGTGGGCGCGAGTCCGCCGCGCGGCCGCGGCCGGCGGATTGCCTTGGATATGCTTCCCGCGACCACGGGGGTCGGGCACAATCCTTCGAACTCTAGGAATAATGTTCTTCGCAGTTGCCGTCGTTCGTCAAGAAAATCCGGGTAAACCCTCTGTGACGAAAAGCAACACGTCAAATGCGGGTCAGAAAATACAGAGGAACGTCAGAGAACGGAAAAACCTTGCGCACGTCGTTGCCAGGTCCCCGGCGCCCCGCATAGCCTCGTCCTGGCTCCCCACAGAGCCGGAACGCCCAGCGTGCAACGCTGCCGCGAACGCCCTCGCGCAGCCATTCCACCTGCCATCTCTGTATCAACGCCAGGATTCACCGACTCTGTCGTCGCTCCCGAGCTGCCACCACAGCGCCACCGGGCAGACGCCGCCCTCCCCCGGTGCGACGCCCGCCCGCCGTCGGTACGCCCGCCATGCCGGCGGGCTGCCGCTTCGCCACTAGGCGCACGGGGCTCAGGCATCTTCCGGCCGGAACTTCCCCCCGCCGCGCCATCACATTTCCGTGAAGTTGTGTGAAGCATTGGGAAGGAGACTCATGAATATGCCCTTGCGTTTTGCCGATACCTCACGGTGTGCCGGAGTCCGCTGCCGCCGTCCTCCGGTCCCCTCCGACACTCCCGCGCCCGCACATGTGAGGGACGGGGACCGGCTGTGCCGGCACTGCACCGATCTGCTGGTGACCCAGGCCGGCCGGCTGCCGGCGCTGTTCGTCGAATGCGGCCGGCGGCTCGGCGCCCGGGGCGAGCGCCGCGCCGAGCGGGTTTCCGGCGGCTCCACCCCGACCGGCCTGCCGTTCAACATCGCCGCCGCCGAGGCCCGCTCGGCCATCGTCGGCGTGCTCAGCTCCTGGTCGGCGCTGATAGCGGACGGCCGCCGGATCGCCGCGCCCCGGCGCGACGTCGGCTCGATGGCCTCCTTCTTCGTCGGGCACGCCGACTGGCTGCGCTCGCACGAAGCCGCCGGCGAGGGCAGCCGCGAGCTGGACCAGCTGACGCGGCAGGCGCGCCGGGTCGTGGATCCGGAGGATCTGCGCCGCGTCGAGGTCGGTTCGTGTGTGGAGCTGGGCTGCGCCGGGTTCCTGGTCGCACTCGTGCGCAAGGACCAGCCTCGGGGCGCTCGGACGGAGGTCCGGTGCAGCCACGAGGCCGGGCATCGCTGGGCCGGACACGAGTGGCTGCAACTGGGCAACCGGATGGCCCGGGCCCGGGAGCGCACCGGCACCGCCGCACCCCGGCGCGTCGCGGCGTGGCTGACCGTCACGGACATCGCAGCACTCTGGGGCATCGCGCCGGGCAGCGTCTACCGGCACGCGAGCGAGCAGAACTGGACGCGCAGGCGGCTCGGCGGACGTACCTACTACGGCGCCTCCGATGTGCAGGCGACCTTGAACCGCTGACCTCGCTGAACGTGGGAGGAAGGGGTGCCGCGCTACTCGCGCGGCGCCCCTTCGTCGTGTTCATCGCCTACGGAACAGGCCAGCCCGGCTCGCCCGGCTCGCCCGGCTAGTCCGGGGCGGTCCCCAGCTGGAACCCGACGCCGCGGACGGTGACGATCCAGGACCCTGATCCGAGCTTGGATCGCAGACTGCTGACATGGGTGTCGATGGTCCGTGTCGACTCCGACCAGACGTCCTGCCAGATCTGCGACATGATCTGCTGCCGGGAGATCACCGTGCCGGGCTGGGAGGCGAGCAGGAGCAGCAGGTCGAACTCCTTGCGGGTGACGCCGACCACCTGCCCGCCGATCCGGACCTCGCGGCAGCCGGCGTCGATGAGCAGCCGGCCGTGCGCGATCACCCGGTCCCGGACGGCGCCGGGCCGGATGCGGCGCATCACCGCGTCGATCCGCGCCATCAGCTCGCGGAAGCCGTAGGGTTTGACGAGGTAGTCGTCGGACCCGGCCTGTAAGCCGAGCACGCAGTCGATCTCCTCGGCGCGCTCGGAGACGGTGATGATCGCCACGTCGCTGACCGCCCGGATGCCGCGGCAGATCTCCAGCCCGTCCACGTCGGGCAGTTCCAGATCGAGCAGCACCAGGTCCGCCGAGGGGAACTCGATCAGCGCCTTGTCCCCGGTGTGCACCACCTCGGCCCGGTGCCCCTGGCGTCGCAGCTTCCTGAGAAGCTGCTCGGCGCTGTCCGGGTCCGGCTCGGCGACCAGGATCCGCAGCGCGGGCCGGACCAGCGAGGAGTAGAGCACCGGGGCGCGGCCGGGCGGATCGGGTACGGCCCGCCGCGCGGGGTGTGTCGGGAGGATCGTCCGGTCGTGGGGCGCGATCGCGGTGCCCGGCCGGACAAGCTCGTTCGCCATGTCTTCGACAACGCTCCCTGCAACGTCAGTCGGACTCCCCCGTGGGACGTTCCGATGTCGGCGATGATGGGTGAAAAAATATCAGAGGACTGAGATATCACAGATGGATGACATGCGGGTTACGGCCATGCCGGCTTCGACGGCCAGACTCCGGACGACGCCGTGCCGGTGCGCGGTGACCGGCTGCTCCATCTTCATCGCCTCCACGACGGCGATCAGGTCGCCGGCCGCCACGGTCTGGCCGTCGCTCACCGCGACCTTGACCACGGTGCCGTTCATCGGGCAGGCGAGGGTCGCGCCGGTCGCGCCGGAGGCGGATACCGAGCCCGGTGACGCGGACGCGGCGGCGGGGCGGCGTGCGGGCGCGGCAGGGCGCGCTGTGCCGGGCGCGGGCGTCGTGAGGAAGGCGGGAAGCACGATCTCCAGGCGCTTGCGGCCGACTTCGACGGCGATCCGGGTCTGCGGGTCGGGCTGCCGGTCGTCGGCTGCCGGGCCTGCGTACGGCGGGATCGTGTTGTCGAACTCGGTCTCGATCCAGCGGGTGTGGACGTGGAACGGGCCTTCTTCCGGCGTGAACGCCGGATCGTCCATCACCGCTTGGTGAAAGGTCAGCGCGGTCGGCATCCCCTCGATCTGGAACTCGGCCAGTGCGCGGCGGGCGCGCTCGACAGCCTGCTGCCGGTCGCGGCCGGAGATGATCAGCTTCGCCAGCAGCGAGTCGAAGTTCTGCCCGATCTCGGCGCCCTGCTCGATACCAGAATCCAGGCGCACCCCCGGACCCGACGGCGGACGCCATGTGGTCACCACACCGGGAGCGGGCAGGAAGTTCCGACCCGGATCCTCGCCATTGATCCGGAACTCGAAGGAGTGCCCACGCACCTCCGGGTCGCCGTAGCCCAACTCTTCGCCGTCAGCGATCCGAAACATCTCCCGCACCAGATCGATCCCAGTGACTTCCTCGGTGACCGGATGCTCCACCTGAAGACGGGTGTTCACCTCCAAGAAGGAGATGGTGCCGTCCTGGCCCACCAGGAACTCACACGTCCCCGCCCCGACATACCCGGCTTCCTTCAAGATCGCCTTGGACGCCCGGTACAGCTCAGCAGTCTGCTCCTCGCTCAAATACGGCGCGGGAGCCTCCTCCACCAGCTTCTGGTGCCGGCGCTGCAACGAGCAGTCACGCGTGGAGACCACGACCACGTTGCCGTGCTTGTCAGCCAGGCACTGCGTCTCCACATGCCGCGGCCGGTCCAGATACCGCTCCACGAAACACTCGCCCCGACCGAAGGCACTGACCGCCTCCCGCACCGCCGAGTCATACAGCTCCGGAATCTCCTCCAGCGTGCGCGCCACCTTCAACCCACGCCCACCGCCACCGAACGCCGCCTTGATCGCCACTGGCAACCCGTGTTCGCGGGCAAAGGCGATCACCTCGTCGGCGCCGCTGACCGGATCGGTCGTACCGGCCACCAGCGGGGCGCCGACACGCTGCGCGATGTGCCGGGCCGAGACCTTGTCGCCCAACGAGCTGATCGCCGCCGGCGGCGGGCCGATCCAGGTCAGACCGGCGTCCATCACCGCCTGGGCGAATTCGGCGTTCTCCGACAGGAACCCGTATCCGGGGTGTATCGCGTCCGCCCCAGAGTCCGTCGCCACGGTCAGAATCTTGTCGATCATCAGGTAGGACTCACCAGGGGTGGAACCACCTAGGGCCCAGGCTTCGTCAGCGGCTCGGACGTGCAGCGCTTCCCGGTCGGGCTCGGCGTAGACCGCCACCGAAGCCAGACCCGCGTCCCGGCACGCCCGGGCGACCCGGACCGCGATCTCGCCGCGATTGGCGATCAGCACCTTGCGCATCGATCCTCCCCCACCCGGTGCGGATCACAGCAGGCAGGCGCAGCCCTCCTGGTATCGCGCAACTCTGTGGTCCCCATAATCCCCGTCCGGGATCAAGCGCCGGTCAAGCGCGGCGAAAACCAGAGCCCTGATTATCCTGTTTGCGATGATCTGAGCGGATTTTCGCGCGTAGGACCCCGTGACGTGATCGGCTAGCTTCATCTCGAAGCCCTGCCCAGCCCTGCCCAGCCCTGCCCAGCCCTGCCCTGCTTAGCCCTGCTTAGCCCTCAAGCCTGAGGCGAGAGAAGGCGGACCATGTCGGCACCGACCTACACCGCGGCCATGGACGAAGCCCTCGGCCGGCTCACCCACATCGGCTTCGACCAGGGCGGCCGCTTCGCCAGCCACGCCCCGATGGCCGCCGAGGCCCTGGCCGCCCTCGGCTTCACCGACGCGGTGTCCGACTGGGTGGAGTGGAGCAAGACCGCCCGCCGCTACAGTTCCGAACCGACCCCCACTGCCCGCATAGACGTCGGCGACGAGTCCGCCTGGCGCTCCTGTCTGGGCAGATACCGCCGCGCAGCCGACTGGGCAGCGACCTTCGAAACCCAGATCAGCGAACACGGCTGGCACGAAGTCCTCATCACCTGGTGGCCGCGCCTGGTCCCCGGCCTCAGCGGAGCCCTGACCCACGGCCTGATCCGCACCGCCCACGCGGTCCGAGGCGTCAGCGCCACCCCGGAACCCACCCCCCTCCAACTCCGCGAACTGGCCCACGGCCTCGGCTACTGGGCCGCCGTCTACACCCCCCTGGGCACGGGCCTGCTCGGCCGCCGCCGCCCCGCCGCCGCCGCTGACATCCGCACCGACGTCATCGACTCAGCCCTCAGCGACCTCACCGCCCGCAACGCCGGCATCTACGCCTCCAGCACGATGTCCCACCCGGTACCACTCGTGCACACGATCACCGCGCCCTCGGCGGTCCGGTTGGTACTGGAGCACCTCCCCACCGACCAACACGCCCCCTCCTACCTGGCCGTGCTCCAAGCCAGCGAAGCCCTCCTCGCCCGCTTCGGCACCCGCGGCATGGGCTGCCCCGACGGCACCCCCACCGAACCCGAACCCGCACACCTGCGGCTCGACCTCCTCGCAGCAGAAGCAGCGCAACTCCGCGACGAGCACGCGATAAAGCTCGCCGAAGCTGCCAGCCGCGAGTACGCGGTGCGGAACGATATTCGGTACCTATCGGCCTCTTGGGCGCTGATGGAGCGGCTCAAGCGGTTCTGATCGCCCTATGACGATTCGATATCCGCCATCGGCTACCGAACTATTCGCTATCCGCTTCATCGAGGCCGCCACGGAACGACCGCCGAGGTACGTCGCTGATAGTCCGCGTACTCCGGGTATCGCGAGATGCTGATGCTTTCGGTGAATCGGGTCGAGCCGATGAACAGTGCGGTCAGCAGAATTGCGCCGAGGATTGTCCAGGGCACTGCCTGGGCTGCCGCTACGCCGAAGGCTGCGATCACCCACCACTGCGCTTGTTCGAAGAAGAAGTTGGGGTGGCGGGAGAAGCGGAACAGGCCGGTCGTGACGAAGCGGGCCGGTGGCTCGCGGCCGGCGTCGAGGTCGGCGTGCTTTGCCTGCTGGAAGCGCCATTGCTGTTGGTCCGCGATCGTTTCGCCGATGAGGAAGGCGAGGAACAGGACCGTGAGGGCGCCGTCGGCGATGCCGAACGACCTGCGGTGGTCCAGGGCGGTCTGGGACGGCAGGGTGATCAGGAGCAGGATGGCGTTCTGGTACAGCGTGATGAAGAAGAGGTTGAACAGCTGGAACTGCCATGGCGCCATTCGCGCCCGCAGCACCGCCCAGCGGTAGTCCTCGCCGCCGCGGGCGTAGCCGCCCTTGCGGGCGAAGTTGAAGGTCAGGCGGGCGCCCCAGAGGACGACGAGGGTGAACATGGTGTTCAGGCGGGCGTCGTGGAAGCCTGCGGCGCCGGCGAAGATGCCGGTGTAGGCCAGGGGGACGATCGACCAGATCCGGTCGACCCACGAGTACTCGCGGGTGAGGACCGACATCAGCCACGTCGCGAAGCAGACTCCCGCGTATACGTACAAGCAGATCCTGAGCGCGTCCATGGGCCGACTGTAAGGCGCCGCATGCTAGAAGGGCAGTACCGCCCCGCCTTACGATCGGGCCATGGCCGACGCGGTGACCCTCCCCCTGCGGGAACGCAAGATCGACGTCTTCTTCGCGGTCGTGTTCTCGGCGTTCGTTGTGACGTCCTGTATCAGCGACCTGCTGCCCACCGTCGGGGTCGACTTCTCCCACCCCGGCGGCAACTTCTTCGTCCGCTCCAACTACTGGTACGCCCACGACGCCGACCCGCTGTTCATGCACCCGCCGGACTGGATGCGCATCGTGACCGGCCTGTCGGCCTTCGTCTACATGCCCTTCTACATCGTGCTCGTCGTCGCCCTGATCACCGGCCGGAACTGGATCCAGCTCTTCGCGGTGATCTACGCGACGATGATCGTCACCCTGACCGGCATCGTCGTCTTCGGCGTGGAGTTCTTCGGCGAGGCCGCGATGCGGACCGGGAATCCCACCAAGTTCCTGGCCTTCAATCTGCCCTACGTCCTGATTCCCCTGCTGCTTCTGGTGCGGATGCGCAAGCCGTCGCCGTTCACTCGGAGGTTTTGAGTACGGTTCCAGCTGTACCGATCTTTCCCGCACCGCGCGACATGGAGTGCCCTGTGACCGTCAAAGACGCCGATATCGCCCGCGCGCTCATGCCGGTGCTGGGCGCCGATCATGCGACGGTGGCTGAGCGGCTGCACGGCGAGCCCGGGGGCGTGCACTGCGCGCGGCTCGCGGGCGGGGAGCGGGTATGGGTCGTCAGCCGGTACGACGATGTGCGGACCCTGCTCGCCGATCCGCGGTTGGCATTGAACAAGAAGGCGTCGCTGGCCGGCTATGAGGGGTTCGGGCTGCCGCCGGCGCTGGAGGCGAACCTGCTGAACCTCGACGGCGGGGATCACGCGCGGCTGCGGCGGCTGGTGGCGTCGGCGTTCACAGCGCGGCGGGTCGAAGGGCTTCGGGAGCGGATTCAGGCGCAGGTGGATGCGTTCGTCGATGCGTTGGCGGCGGAAGGTCAGGATGCTGATACGGAGGCCGAGACGGAGGCGGACGTCGATGCCGACGCCGACGCCGACGTGACGGACCTGGTCGCCGCCTACGCCGCGCCGGTCCCCATCGCAGTGGTCTGCGATCTGCTGGGCGTGCCCGGCGAGCAGGGCGTGACGCTGCGCGGCTACACGCAAGTGCTGCTGGCCCCGGGCGAGTACGGTCCGTCGGACCTCGCCGCGACGATGCGCGGCATCATCGGATTGCTGTCCGGACTCCTGGCAGCCAAGCGGGACGACCCGGCGGACGACCTCCTCTCGGCGATGATCGCGGCGCGCGACGGCGAGGACCGGCTGTCCGAGGACGAACTCCTCTCGCTGGCGTTCCTGATTCTGTTCGCGGGCTACGAGAACTCGGTGCACGTCATCAGTGCCGCGGTAGCCCGGCTTCTCACCGACCCCGCTGCCGCAGCCGCGGTCCGCGCGGAGCCGAACCCGCACACGCCGGGCATGGCCGCCCTGACCGAGGAGATCCTGCGCCGCGATCAGCCGGGCACGACTGCGATCCGCCGCCCGACCGAGGACGTGGCGCTCGGCGACGGCGTCGTGATCCCGGCAGGCGACACTGTCCTGTTGTCGGTCAGCTCGGCGAACCGCGACCCGAAGGCGACGGCTACGGCTACGGCGAGCGCCAACGCGACTCCAGGACACGTCACCTTCGGACACGGCGTGCACTACTGCCTCGGCGCACCCCTGGCTCGCCTCGAAGTGAGCATCGCGCTGTGGACGCTGCTGACCAGACTGCCCGACCTGGCGCTGGCCGTCCCGTCGGAAGACCTGGTCTGGCGATCGAGCCACCGCCAGCGCTCCCTCGCCGCGCTCCCGGTCACGGTGGGAAAGGCGCTTCCACCGGCGGCGCACAGTGCCTAAATCCCTTTGACGCCACTACTCCGGGCCAACAAGCTGAGCGGCGTTCTTGTCCGCTCAGCTACGGGGTATGCCGACGTGAATTTCGCTCTTTTCGACCCGGACGCCATGACCGAGGCGGACTACGAGGCGATCACCGAGATGCGGGCCCGCATCTTCGCCCTCGACCGCCCCGGGACGCCGCCGCTCTCTCTGGCCGCGACCATCGCGCTCATGACCGAGGTCGACGCCGCCGCCCTGGCCGCGCGGATCTTCTGGCTGGCGCGCGGCGACGCGGGCGAGCTGGTCGGCTTCGGGCAGGTGTCGATGCCGGAGCAGGAGAACACTGATACCGCGATCGTCTTCCTCGAGGTCGACCCCGACCGCCGCCGCCAGGGGATCGGCACCGCGTTCCTGCGCGCGGTACTGCCCTCGATCCAGGCGGCCGGACGGACCCGCGTGCTGGCGATGAACGTCACCACCGACGCCGACGGCGAGCGGTTCGCCGAGGCGATGGGCGCGGTCTGCACCATCCGCGGTCTGGTGCAGACACTCGACGTCGCCGCCGCCGATCGGACGCTGTGGGACATCCCGGCGCCGCAGGGCTACCGCGTGGAGAGCTGGAACGGCGCCGTACCCGAGGACTCCCTCGTCTCCTACGCCCGCGCGCGCACAGCCATCGCCGACGCCCCGTCCCAAGACCACGAGTGGGAACCCATGGCCTGGACGCCGGAGCGCGTCCGCGCGGAGGAAGCCTTGTTCGCCGAGTCCGGCCAGGAGTACCGACAGGCCGTGGCCATCCACGAGTCAAGCGGCGACGTCGCCGGAATCACCGAACTCGTCCTCCGCCCCGCCGACCCCACCCACGCCCAACAGCTGGACACCGCCGTGCACCACCCGCACCGCGGCCACCGCCTAGGCCGCGCAATGAAGGCCGAACTACTCCGCAGCCTGGTCACCGAACGACCCGCCGTGCAACGCGTGACAACAGCCACCGCCTCCGACAACATCCACATGATCGCCGTGAACCACGCAATCGGCTACACCGACACCCGCCGCCAGGGCTTCTTCGAAACGAAGGTGGACGACCTGGCCGCGCGGCTGGGTTAGTGAGCGACTGAGCTCCGCCGACGCTGAACTCCGCTGAACTCCCCGACTCACCCACCTCACCGGTCGCCGAGCTCCGCTCACAGCGCCGGCCTCAGTGATCCCGTCCAGTGAGAAAGCGAGCCAGCCGAGTTGGCCGAGCCGGCCGCGCGACAAGCCGACTAAGCTCCGCCGCCGACTCCGCCGACTCCGCCGAACTCCCCCGACTCACTCACCTCGCTGGTCACCGATCGCCGAACCCCGCTCACCGCACCGACCTCAGTGATCCCGTCCGGTGAGAAACCGAGCCAGCGTCCGTAGATCAGCGGCGGGCTGCGGCCGGGGATCGGCAGCGGCCAGCGACTCCAGTGCGGATCGAACCCGTTGCGCGGCGGCGTTCTCGGCCCATGCGCGGCCGCCGGCGTGCTCGATGAGGTCGGCTGCGCGGCGGACCGTGGCGGGGTTGAGGGGTTCGTGGCTGCGGAGCAGGGTGCGGAGGTGCTCGGCGGCTGGGGTGCCCGAGGCGAGGGCCGCGGTCACCGGTAGCGACTTCTTGCGGGCGACGAGGTCCGCGCCGGCGGGTTTGCCGGTGGTGCGGGGGTCGCCCCAGATGCCCAAGAGGTCGTCGACCAGTTGGAAGGCCAGTCCGAGGTCGCGACCGAAGCGGAGTTAGCAGTGCGCGGTGGCGGGGTCGGCGCCGGCGGCCACCGCGCCGAGGTGGCACGCGGCGCCGAGCAGGGCTCCGGTCTTGTCCGCGGCCATCGCCAGGCACTCCTCGAGTGCGACGTCGTCGCGCTGCTCGAAGGCGATGTCAGCAGCCTGACCCCGGCACAGGTCGCGCAGCGCGTCGGCGACGATCCGCGCCGCCAGGGCGCCGCGCGTCCCGGTCGCGGCCAGGCGGACGGCGTCGGTGAGCAGCGCGTCGCCGGCCAGGACCGCGAGCGGGACGCCGAACTGCGTCCACGCCGCCGGGCGGTGCCGGCGGGTCGGGTCGGCGTCCATGATGTCGTCGTGGAGCAGGGAGAAGTCGTGGACCAGCTCGACGGCGACCGCGGCGGGGACGGCCTCGGTCAGGTCGGCGGCTCCGGCGGCGGCCGCGCACCCCAGGGTCAGGGCCGGACGCAGGGCTTTGCCGGAGGTCCGGCGCGGCGTGCCATCGGCCTCCCACCAGCCGATGTGGTAGCCGGCGACGATCCGGACGCTCGCGGGCAGATCGCCGACCGCCTTGCGGTGCGCGGGCTCGACCATGCTTCTGGCGTGGGCCAGGATCTCTTCGGCGGTCGGCGCGGTGCTCAGGGCGGGGACGGGCAGAAGAATGTCGGTCATGGCGGCTCAGCAGTCCGCGAGCGCGGAGGATGCCGCCAAGGCCAGGAGCTGGTTCGGATTCTCCTCCTGCGTCAGCCGCACCGTCGAGCTGTACCGGTCGGTGTCGCGGAGCTGCCATTTGACGCCCTCGTACACCCAGTCCTCCAGGATCTGGAAGAAGACCGCCACGTCTTCCCTTCCGCCGGCCTCCGGGTCCTCGCGCAGAGCCGTGAGCGTCCCGGCGGCGCGCTGGTAGTGCTCGGCGGCCCGCTCGACGTTCAGCTGCAGATCGCCGCCGTACTCCTGCTGCAGCGACAGAACCAGGTTGTCGCGGATGCCGCGCAGCAGATCCGACTTCAGCCCGATGATGTCGTTGCCGTACGCGATGGCCGCGGCGGCGGCACGCATCGCCTTCCGCACCAACGGATGCCGGACGACGTCCATCGGGATCTCGATGCCGTAGGAGTGCTCGGCCATCATGAACACCGGCGCCGCCGCGGTGGCGGTCGGCCGCAGTTCGCTGGCCTTGCCGAAGGAGTTCACCCGGCCGGTGCTGACCAGGATCGCCTCCTCCGCGGCGGTTCTCAGATACCCGTCGGTCTCGGCCAGCAGCCGCCGGCGCCACTCCAGCGAGGTGTCCTCCTGGAGCTTCGCCCAGATCCCGCGCATGCTCTGAGCCAGAGGCGCATCGAGCATGACGACGTCGCGCTCGTCCTCGGCGAACCAGGTGTGGACGACGTCGGTCACGCCGGACACCTGCTGCGGCGAGAGGTGGTTCCCGAGCTGTTCGGCCCAGTCGTCGTAGATGAAGAACCACGTCATCAGCTCGCCGTAGATCTCATACCGGCGCGGCGAGAGCGCGCCGGGGACGACGTAGGCGCACATCGTCCCGATCCGCTGCGAGGCGTAGTACCGCCGGGCCGCCGGCGTCGTCAGCAACCCGGTCCGGCAGGCGAAGTCGATCACGTGGTCGTCGAGCTCGGGACCCCAGGCGGCCCTCCGTTCCCCGGGCAGGAGGCGGAACTCCGGCAGGTCGAACAGCCGGGTGATCTCATCGGCCGGCATGGATACCTCGCGTTTCGCTCAGGCGGCCCGGTCGCGGTTCCGGGACCAGGTGCACATCGGCCGGGGTCATGGACCGGGGCGGACGCGGGCGGGCGTCATGGCGCGGCGTCGGCCGGAACCGCCAGACGGAGGCGACGGCGCTGAGCATGATGGCGGCCTCGGTCAGGGCGAAGGTGTTGCCCATGCACTTGCGGCTGCCGGAGTGGAACGGGATGAAGGAGTGCCGGTCCCCAGGCTCGCGCCGGTCCCAGCGGTCGGGGTCGAACGCCTCGGGGTCCGGGAAGTGCCGCGGGTCGTGGTGGAGCTGGTAGGAGCTGAAGAAGACCTCGGTGTCGGCCGGCAGCCGGCACCCTTCGAGGTCGACGTCGGCGATGGTGATCCTGCTCATCATCCAGACCGGCGGGTAGAGCCGCAGGGTCTCGGACACCACGTTCCGGGTGAACGGCAGGCGCGGCAGGTCGTCGGGCCCTGCGATGGCGCCGTCGAGCACCGTGTCGAGTTCCTCGTGCAGGCGGCGTTCGGCCTCCGGATGCGTGGCCAGCAGGTGGAACGCCCACGCCAGCGTAGTGGCGGTCGTGTCACCGCCGGCGGAGAGCAAGGTCATGACCTGGTCGCGCAGGTCCTCGTCGGTGAAGGCGTCCGAGCCGTCGGGCGCGCTGCCGTCGGAGGTGATGAGCGCGGAGAGCAGTCCGCTGGCGTCCGGCTTCGCCCGCGCCGTCGCCACGATACGGTCGGCGGCGGCGAAGGTGTCCCGGCGGGCCCGATCGAAGCGGCGGTTGCCCGGCGTCGGCAGCCGGAACAGGAACGGGAACGGGACGGCCGCGCGCAGCAGGGCGCCGTCCAGAAGAATACGGACCTGCTGGGCGACCTTGCCGGCGGCCTCCGCATCGGCGGTCGGCAGCATGGCACGGATCATGACGCGCAGCGTGGCGCTGGACAGGTCGTCGATCAGGTCGGTCTCGCGGTGCGGCGTCCACGTCGCGGTCAGCTGAGCCGCCTCCTCGCGCATGACCTCGGCGTACCCGGCGATGCGCGGCAAGGTGAACGCCGGCTGCATCAGGGGGCGCTGACGGCGGTGGTCCTCCCGCCAGCAGGTCGCCAGTCCGTTGCCGAGCAGATCGCGGGCGGCGTCCATCAGCGGACCGCCCTTCTCGAAGGCCGGATCGGTGAGGACGCGGTGCACCAGGTCCGGATCGGTGACCAGGTAGGCGGCGCGCGGGCCGAGCTTCACCCGCAGGACCGGTCCGGCCTGACGGCATTTGTCGAGCCAGCCGAGCGGGTCGCGGACCAGCTGCCAGCTATGGCCGAGCAGCGGACGGAACCCGGGTGCGGTGGACGCTACGGCTGATGGTGCCGAGGAAGCGGCTGAAACAGCCTCCTGCGAGTGCCCCTCCGAGGCAGTTCCTGGAACAGAAGATTTCGGCATGAGTCAGGTGCCCCCCACGGCATGTATGCCTCTTTCCTGCGGTCATTAGCGCATAGCGCATCTTGACCGTCAAGAGAGGAAGGAATCCGGACTTGCGCTCCCTGTGATGCTATGGTCCGAGGCCCGCGAGGAATGAACCCCGCGGCCCTGCTGTACGTGTCTTGTCGAGGCGATGCCTTCCACCGGTGAATGGAGCACGTGATGGGGTTATGGGTTCGCGGCGTACTCGGCATCGTTCTGATCGTGATCGGGGGCGTGTGGATCGCTCAGGGGTCCGGCAAGATGCACGGGTCGACGATGACCGGCCATTCCCAGTACACCGGGCTCGGGGTGGTCGTGGTCGTCGTCGGGCTGGGGCTGCTCGTCTGGGCCTGGCGGCTGCGGAACCGGGGACCGCGGTAACCGATGCCGTCATCACAGGAGCCGGGGACCGAGGCTGATCCCGGAACCGAGACCAACGCCGAGCGCCGCCGCGTCGCATGGCTGCTTGGCGGGCTGATCGGGTTGCTCGCCGCCGCCGTGGGCGTCGCAGTGGGCGAACTCGGCGCGGCGATTTCCGCGGAGTTCGTGTCTGGCACGCCGATCGCGCCGGCCGTCGCGGTCGGGGAATGGGCCATCGATCTGAGCCCGGCGTGGCTGAAGGAACAGGCGATCCGCACCTTCGGCACGCACGATAAATCCGCCCTGCTGACCGGCATCTACATCACGATCGCGGTGGTCTCGGCGCTGGTCGGGGTGCTGGCTCGGCGGCACTTGCGCATCGCGACCGGGCTGGCTGCCGCGTTCGGCGTGGTCGGTCTGATCGCGGCGTTCACGCGGCCGGTCGTCGGCTTCGGTACCTGGTTTCCCGCGCTGCTGGCAGGCGGAGCCACTGTCGCGGTGTTGTGGTGGCTCACCATTTGGAGTCAGCAAGCACAGGTCCGCAAGCCGGCCGGCGATCCCGCTCAGCGACGCCACTTCCTGGTGACGCTTGGGGGGACCGGTGCGGGCGCGCTGGTCGGCGGCTTCGGCAGCCGCGCGTGGCTCAACTCGCGCTACACCGTCGCTCCGGCGCGCGCCAACGTGGTCCTGCCCGAGCCTGCCGTACGGCTGCCGGAGGTGCCCGCCTCGGCTCATCCGGATGTCCCCGACCTCGAGCCCTTCTTCACGCCGAACGCTCAGTTCTACCGCGTCGACACGGCGATGACGGTTCCGCAGGTCGATCCGCGCGAGTGGATGCTGCGGATCCACGGCATGGTGGACCGGCCGGTCTCGATCAGTTTCGAGGACCTGCTCCGGATGCCGCTGGAGGAGCACGATCTGACGCTGACCTGCGTGTCGAACACGATCGGCGGTCCGTATTGCGGCAATGCCCGCTGGCTCGGCGCGCCGCTGGCGCCGTTGCTGCGCCGGGCCGGGGTGCGGGCCGGGGCGGATCAGATCATGTGCACATCCTTCGACGGCATGACGATCGGCACGCCGGTGGAGGCGGTGCTCGACGGCCGCCAGGCGATGCTGGCGGTGGCGATGAACGGTCAGACGCTGCCGGTCGAGCACGGTTTTCCCTGCCGGATGCTGGTTCCCGGCCTGTATGGGTACGTCTCGGCGACGAAGTGGGTCGTCGATCTCAAACTCACCACCTTCGCCGCGGAGAGCGGCTTCTGGGTGAGCGAGGGGTGGTCGCAGCAGGCGCCGGTGAAGACCGCGTCGCGGATCGACGTCCCGGGGACGGGAGCGTCGCTGACGGCCGGGACGATCGTCGTCGCCGGGGTGGCGTGGGCTACGCACCGGGGTGTCGCCGGGGTCGAGGTGCAGGTCGACAAGGGACCGTGGGTGACTGCGAACCTCGCGACCGCCGACACTCCGGACACCTGGCGGCAGTGGTCTTACCCGTGGCAGGCGACGAAGGGCTCGCACACGCTGACCGTCCGCTGCACCGACGGCACGGGGACGCTAGAGACGCCGGTAATTCAGGACACGCTGCCCGACGGGGCGACGGGCTATCACAGCATCCAGGTCACGGTGGGCTGAACCGAACTACCGAGTAATGTGCTCCCAGCACCAGCCGTACTCGGGGAGGGGTTTCGCACTCATGGGTAACCGTTTGAGGCCTTCTGTGGCTCGCACGCGCCTGTCGGCTCTGGCCGTCACGACCTCCTTGGCCGCCGCCGGGGTCGGTGGGATCGGCGGGATCGGCGCCGAGGCGGCGCACGCGGCGGTCGCCGCCGAGGCGACGCAGCCGGGCGGCACGCAGGGCGAGGTGGCGACAACCGCCGCCTTGCCGATCCTCACCGAGACGAGCCGCATGGTGGTCCGCGCGGACCTGACCGGGTCGTTCGCCGACACGAACATCGACCTGACCAAGAGCGCGGTCCTGTGGGGCGACGGCTCGAAGTCCCCGATCGCGGTCGACTCCGGGACGCGCGAGGTGTCGGTCGGCGACCACACGTATACGGCCGCCGGCGTCCACACGGTCGTGCTCTCCCTCGTGGAGCAGGGCGCCAGCACCTCGATCGCCAACTCGGCCGACATCGCCGTCGGTGACGTGGCGGGTCTGTCGATCCAGCGGAGCGCGCACTTCGGCAGCGCCGTGCCCGCGTTCTACAACGGGACGCAGGCCGACAGCTTCGACACCAACGTGACCTTCTCCATCAACTGGGGTGACGGGCACGTCGACACGACCGCGCCGGGCGAGTCGGTGTTCGACCTGCCGTCCACGCACGTCTACGCGGTGCCGCGGTCCGCGCCGTATACGGCGGTGCTGACCGTGTACAACAACGGCGTCGCGGCGGCGGTGGCGTCGCTGCCGATCACCATCAACGCCAGTACCGTCCAGGCGGCGCTGCACCTGATGCCGACCGCGCCGTACTCCGTCTCCGCCAACCTGGCGGGCTCCTCGGTGGACGTCGACGCGAAGGCTGCGACGTACACGATCGACTGGGGTGACGGGACGGCTCAGGCTCCTGACACGCAGACGTTCCACGGTGTCGGCGCCACGCTGCCGGCCAACCCGAGCCACAAGTACGCCGCGGCGGGTAACTACACCGTCAGGCTCACCGTCAGGGACGGGCTCGGCGGTGCCGCGACCGCGGCGACGACCGTCTTGGTGAGCGCCCCGGTGCGGCCGGTGGCGACGGTCACGCAGTACGCGGGCATCGACCGCTACCGGACGAGCCTGCTGGTTTCGCAGGCGCGCTGGGCGAACCACGGCGTGGCCGACGACCCGGCGCACCGCCTTGAGGCGAACGCGGTCGTGCTGGCGACCGGCACCGCGTTCCCGGACGCGCTGTCCGGCATCCCGCTGGCGAAGGCGAAGAACGGGCCGCTGCTGCTGACCGACGGCGCGCGGGCTTCGGTGGACCCGACGGTCCTGACCGAGATCCAGCGCGTCCTGCCGAAGGGCAGCATGATCTACATCCTCGGCCAGACCGGCGCGGTCAGCCAGGGCATCCAGACCGAGCTGTCGAAACTCGGATACCGCGTCACCCGCTACGGCGGCACCGACCGCTACGCGACGTCTCTGCTGATCGCCCAACTCGGCATGCAGAACCCGTCGCACATCGTCGTGGCCCGCGGCGACCAAGGCGCCGACAACACCGGCTTCGCCGACGCCCTGTCCGCCGGCCCTCTCGCCGCCGACATCTTCGGCGGCGGCGACGCAGCCATCGTCCTGTCGGACAACAAGACCCTCACCCCCGCCACCGCGGCATACGTGAAGGGCAAGTTCGCCGACGCCTCCACCGACGTGGCAGCCGTCGGCGGCGCAGCAGTGGCAGCCGTAGCAACCCTCCCCGGCTCCGCCACCGCCAGCACACCCCTCGCCGGCACAGACCGCTACGACACCGCCCGCCTCGTAGCCCAACTCTTCGCCACCCACGACCCCATCGGCATAGCCACCGGCCTCCAATTCCCCGACGCCCTCGCCGGCGGCGCCCTCATGGCCTCCCTCGGCGGCCCCCTCATCCTCACCGACCCCACCAGCGAAACAGCCGGCGCCGCCGGCACCGCCAAAGCCGTCCTCCAATTCGCCGGCACCACCCCAGCGGTGAACATCTTCGGCGGCGACGCCGCGGTCAGCCCGGGAGTCGTCAGCGTGATCATGGGCCAGGTCGGGCAGGGGACGCTGAACCGGATCTCGTGAGCGGCTCGATGTTGATGGCTTAATGCGTTACGGCATTCCCCCTAAGCAATCACCAATGGGACGGCTCTACCAAGTCATGGCCTACTGCACCGTGCTCAGGCTCGCTCACGGACACCTCGTCTACGCGGCCGGCGAACCTGCTATCGCCACCCACACCGTCCGAGCCGCGGGTCTGGCGATCACCGCGCACGCGCTCGATCTCGACCAGCCGCCGACGCGGGTCGAGGAGCAGATCGCCGCGATCGGCGAGTGGATCGTGAACGCGATCGCGTAGAGGCCGAAACATGCGGGCGGCGATTTACCGCAGCGTACTTACACGTTGCCCCGTCGCACCTCACAGGCTCTTGAAGAGCACTGATTCGGGTTCGGGGAAAACCCGCTGTCTCAGAGTACGAAGATGACACGTTGCAGCGCTACGGTGGCGCCGGGAGATTCCGCGTCTGACTGCTGCTGAGAGGTCTGTCATGCTTCGAACCGCCCCATGCCCGAGGGTGCTCATCGTCGGGGCAGGGTTGGCCGGGACTGCTACGGCGATCCGGTTGTTGTGCTTTGCTCGTCGGCCTTTGGAAGTCGTGTTGGTGGAGCGGCGGGCCGATTATCGGTCGGCGGGGGTCGCTTATCATCGCGACGGCAATCCCTGGGATCATGTGTTCAACATTCAGGCGGGGCGGATGTCGGCGTTCCGGGAGGATGTGCTCGACTTCGTGCGGTGGGCGAATCGGGAGGCTGATCGGGGGGATTGGCCGGCGCCTTGGGCCGATTGGGAGTTCACCGAGCATGGTCCGGCGCCTCGGCGGATCTTTCAGGACTACCTCGCCGAGCGGTTGGCGTACGCCAGGCAGGAGGCGAGTGAGGGCGTCGTGCTCGTCGAGGCCGACGGCGAGGTGGTCGACATCGCGCGCTGTGGCGCGGGCTTGGACGTGACTGTCCGGCCGCCGGTTGCGGATCCTGAGAATCCCGGCGGGGAGGCCTTGCCGGGCACGCCGAGCGTCCTCTACGCCGATCACGTCGTGCTCGCTACAGGGCTCGAGCTTCGGGACATGCCCTTCTCCACCGATGTGCTCGGGCACGCCTCGTTCATCCGCAATCCCTACTCCCGCACCGGGATCCGCACCGTCGAGTCATTGGCACCGGATGCGACCGTCGCGATCGTCGGGTCCGTGCTCAGCGCGTACGACTCGACGGCGTTCCTGCTGCGCCGCGGCCACAGCGGTCCGATCCACCTGATCTCCAGGACCGGCACGATCTTCCGGACCTATCCGGAGAACCACGAGCACGCCGTCGTCCAGCTCCCCTGCCCGACGTCGTTGTTGCAGCCGTATCAGAACCGTGAGGAACTCATCGAGCGGGTTCGCACGGAGTGGACCGCGGCCTGCGCTCTGGTCACGAAGGACCATCCCGACATCTCCCCCGAGGTCGTCGCCGAGCGCGTGACCAAGGCGTGGGAGCCGTATCTGCCCGAAGCCATCGCCCTGATTCCCAACCCCGAACTGCGCAACCTCCTGGATGAATTCAGTACCCTGATAGCTGCCCTGCGGGTGAGCGCCGTGCACTACACAATGTCCGTCATCGAGCCCGCGATGCGCCCGGCCGACGGGACGGTGAAACTCGTCGTCGGCAAGGTCGAGAACGTCGCCCCGGCGGACTCCGGGCGCCTCGTGGTGACCGTCGCCGGTCCGGAGACCAAGCAGGCCATCGAAGCGGACCTGGTCATCTCCAACTTCGGGCGGGAGCCGGACTACGACCGGGTCGACCATCCCTTGTGGCGCAACCTGTTCCAGCGGGGTCTGGCCGTGCCGCACCGGCGCACCGGGCGCGGTGTGGACGTCGACGGCGACGGGACGCTGCTGACGCCCGACGGCGAGCCGTCCGGACCGCTGTCGGTGGTCGGTGTGCCGCGCGAGGGCGACGAGATCGTCCGGAACGGCCGCACCGGGGCGTTCGCCTTCAACCTGGCGGCCGTGAAGAACCAGTCCATCGTGGTCGCCGCGCAGGTCCTGGAGCAGATCGAGCTGCGCGAGGGCGACCTGGCGCGCCACCTGGAGGGCTACCGCAAACAACTCGGCACGCTCGAACAAACAGCCGCGGCCGGATTCGAGGAGGCTGTCGTACTGAAGGTGAGGAGTATGGCCATGCGCGCACGAAGCGGGCGAAGCTCGCTCGACGCCGAGACCGGCGACCGGATCCGCTCCGTGTCAGCGCTCTGTGACACCCCTGCTTACCCGATCGACGCCTCCCATCGCGACCGGCTGATGGGGGTGATCGTCACCCGCGCCGCGGTGCGACGTCTCACGGACGTCTCGGTGACGCCGCGGCAGCTGCGCCGACAACTGGGTTTGGCGAACCCCGACGACACGGAGGACTGAGTGGACAGGCGGCGAATCCAAGGATCCCTGCTCACCGGCGGCACGGAAAGCACCGTGCGCGGCGTGTGCAACAGAACCGACAGCCCGCTGGAAGGATCCATCCTCGTCGCCCCCTCGCTCGAAGCAGGCCTCTACGACGCCATCGTGGCGGCGAGTGCGGTCGTCTGCAGCTCGGGCGGCCGCACCGGGCACATGCAGTCGATCTGCCGCGGCCGGGGCATCCCGGTGCTGCGCATCGACCACGACGACCTCGCCGACCTGGCCGGCGAGGTCACGCTCCACCTGGACAGCGAGTCGATCACCATCGGACCGGCCCTGAGCGCCCACGCCCCCGAGGCGGGCACCGAGGCGCCCTCGCTGCAGAACCTGGGATCGGCGTGCGCCGTCATCGCCGACCTGCGCGACATCGACACGATCAACGCGTGCGGGCCCGGAGCCGCGCAGGTCGAGTCGTTCTTCATCCGCGAGGAGTTCCTGTGCCTGGCGGCCGGTCTCAGCCCGCTCGACGCGTTCGGCGGCGGACCGACCGACGTCACCGGCTACGGAAAGGCCGTCGCGGACCGGCTGTGCATGTTCGTCGACGCCCTGCTGCCCAGCCAGCGCATCGTGCTGCGCATGCTCGACCTGCGCTCGGACCACGCGGCGAGCGTGACCGAGCGCGCGCCGATCACCATCGAGCCGAACCCCGAGTTGGGCCTGCACGGCGCGCGCTGGCTCCTGGGCTCGGCCGCGTATCGGGACGCCCTGCACGCCGTGCTCGGCGCCCTGCACGACCAACTCGGCGACGCCGCGAGAAGGGTCCACCTCTCCGTCCCTTTTCTCACGGACGCCGAAGAGTTCACCCAGGTCATGGACCATCTCCAGCTCCCGGAGGAGGTCCCGGTCGCGGCGTTCATCGAGACGCCGGCAGCCGTGCACGCCGCGGAGGCACTGTGCGCGGCGGGCGCGAGCGAGCTGTTCCTCGGCACGAAGGACCTCGCGCAGTTCTACCTCGCGGCCGACCGCAACAACCACCTCGTGGCAGAGTCCTACCAAACCCGACACCCCGCCGTCCTGGACGGGCTCGACAGAGTCATCACAGCGGCACGCACCGCGGGCACGCCGGTGCGCGTGTTCGCACTCCACGCGGATCTGAAGCACTACCTGGATCGGCTGCCGACGCCGGACGGGTACATGATGTGCACCGCCGAACTCGAGCGGATGATCCTTCAGTCGCGCTGACCCGAGCTGAAGGCGTGCCGGACCGGCCGACACCGTTCGAACCAGCCGAGAGGGCTGCGAAGTCCTCTCGGCGACGAATCGGTCACGTCGTCCTCGTCATGGCCGCCCCGGACCCGAGCCAGGCGAGGATGTCGGTCAGCGAGATTCCCGCCGTGGCTTCGAGCACGTAGGCGATGACCGCCAGCGTCTGTTCGCGGACGTCGATGAGGGAGGCGATGACGCGCGAGCCGAGGCCGATGGCGAAGCTGATGGCGTCCTCGCCGATGTCGAGGGTCCAGGACACCGCCTGCTCGACGCCGTCGGCGGCCGCCTTGAGCCCGTCGCCGATCGCCAGAAGCCACTCCCAGGCAGCAGGCGGCGGCAGCGCCTCGAGGGCGGCACGGCCCTTGTGGACGGTCACCGTCCCGTCGGCGGCGAAGTGGCAGCCGATGGTCAGGGACGAGTGGTGCCCGACGCGGGGCGTGTGGCTGTGGCTGTGGCTGTGGCTGTGGCGGCCATCGTGGCCGTGTTCGTACCCACGCCGATACCCCCGAGCCTGACCCCGACCTGCCCGCGCACCCTCACCCTCGAGCCGGTCGTACGCGATCAGCAACCCCTCGATCCCGTCGAGCGCCGCAGCGCACTGACTCATCAGCTGCTCGGGATCAGCCGGGTCGGGAAACAGCGCACCGCCGTCGCTGCGCTGCGCGTTGTAGATCTGCTCGGGCGTCGTGATCGTCCGCAGCCCGGCCACCAGATTCGACGCCGGGTCCTCCTGCGTCGAGCGCCCGCCGACCGTGACCTCATACACCGGCGCAGTCAGGTTGCCGGCCTCCACCATGACCGTCACCATGCCTGCCGCGTCGGTGACCGCCAACCTCGCGATACCCGTCTTTAGCGCGGAGTACTTGCCGTTGACCAGTGCCGGCACGTCGAAACTCGGTCGCAGCAGCACCGGTGTGTCGCCGAGCGCGATGTGATCGTCGTCGGTGACCGTGATCCGCGTCGTGAACGTGTTCAGCGTGAACGCGGCATCAGGAGCCTGCAACGCGACCGCAGACTCCTGCCACAACTGCACCTCGGAGCTCTTGACCATCAGCGCCATGTGGTCCCAGTACGCGATGGCGACAGCGCCTCGCGTCGGGCTCCCCGAGGACTCGTCGATACGGTCCGCCACCGGTGTGCGATACGCGGCCAGCGCCGTGATCTCGGTGGCCAGCGTGAGCGCCGGATCCCAGGTGTAGGCCGGATCCTCGCCGGGCGTGCCGTCGATCCGGTAGCCGGTGGTGTGCGCCAGCTGGTCGTAAGCGTTCAGCGCCCACACGTCGATCGTCGATGCGGCGGCATCGCAGGACACAGACAAACGCGGCGTCGCGCCGAAGAACGTCGTGTCGGCGATCTCCAGCGGCGGACCGAAGCAGTCACCGGCCTGCAGGGACAGCGGGTAGCGGTGCAGCCCCGCGCCGGAGACGTAGAGCTCTGTCATGCCGCCGCTGACCGGCAACGCGGCGAGCGCGGCGGTGACCGTCCACGCGTAGTTCACCGGCAGGTCGAAGGTGCGGACGGTCCAGTGCGGCTCGCCGTGTTCGTCCACGACCGGCTGTGTGGTGAAGGTCAGACTGTCGACGCGCGGATCGGCCGTGGCGCACAGCGCGTAGATCCCGCGTCCGAGCCCCGGGACGTTGCCGAACGCGGCGGCCCGGCACAACGTCGCGCCGTCCGGCATCTTGAACGGCACGCACGTCCACGCGGCGTCCGACGGGTCCGGGTTGATGACGTACTGCTCCAGGTAGCCGGTCATCGGGCAGAAGGTCCCTGCGACGATCCCCGGGAAGCCGCCGCCGTCGTCCCCGTGGCCGAGGATGAGCTCGGAGAACGCCACGCCGGCCGGCGTCGGCCGCAACAGCAGCAGCTTGGCGAAGTGCCGCCACTCCCGCGGGCTCAGGTTGGCGGGCAGCTTCGGGCTGGTGTAGACGCGGGACTCGTGCAGCGGGTCGCCGTCGGAGACCGCCAGCGCGAGCCAGATGCCGCCGTCAGTGTCCTGGCTCGCGGCGAAGCACTGGGTCAGCGGCGCGGCGCCGAGTCCGTCCATCCCGGCCAGCTGGTCCGACAGCGGGATCTGGATCCAGCCGGTGGTCTGGCTCGCGTCCCGCATGGTGACGGTGAGCCGGCCCTTCTCGTCCACCGCGAACAGCAGCGGGGACTGGTCGCTCGCGCAGACGACCGCGAGCTGCTGCATCGGCACCGGAGCGATGCCCGCGACATGGTTCTGCGCGAGCGTGGACGTGATGTCGACAGGCATGCTCGGACTCCCTTTCAGACGCGTGCGGAAAAGGAGCGATGCGGGGGGCCCGAAGATGAAAGGGAGTTCTGACGGCTCCGAACCGGACTCTAGGTACCGGGTCCCTAAGGGCGCTAGAGGAGGCGTCGCAGAGCTAACCCTTTCTTCAGACCGGCGGTCGGCGACACGTTCTGGTGTAGGGTGCGGCTGCCGAAGGCCGCCTCCCATATTCGGACATAGTGGGCGGCATGATTCTGCTGAACGTCGACGGCCGGACGGCCACGCTCTGGATGCTGGTCGCGTTCGTCGTCGCGTTCGGGCTCACCCGGACGATCACGCTGATGATCCGCGCCGGGCGCGGGCCGTTCCGGGACAACGTCACCGACGGCGGCGTGCACGTCCACCACATGGTCTACGGCATCTTCAGCATGATGGGCGCCGGGGTGGCGGAGTTCGCCCTCCGGCCCGGCGCGCCCTGGTACCACCTGCTCGCCGCGCTGTTCGGCGTCGGGGCGGCGCTCACTCTCGACGAGTACGCACTCTGGTTCTACCTGAAGGACGTCTACTGGGCCGAGGAAGGCCGCAAGTCGGTGGACATCGCCGTCTACACCGCCGGGCTCGGGATGATCACACTGATCACGGAGAATCCCTTCGCGCAGGAGGCGGGCAGCGGCCGGGTGGCGTGGGCCGTGACGATCGCGGTGCACCTGGTCTTCGCACTCGTCTGCGCCTACAAGGGCAAGGGCTTCACCGCCGTCGCCGGCGTCATGATCCCGGTCGTCGCGATCATCGGCGCGGTGCGGGTGGCGAAGCCCGGTTCACCGTGGGCGCGCCGCTACTACAAGGCCGACTCGCGCAAGATGGCGAAATCCGAGAAGCGGCGCGAACGGGAACTCAACGGCCGGACCGCACGCCTGCGGGACGCACTGGCCGGCACCCCGCAGCGGCGGGGCGCAGGCCATTGATTCGTGTCAACGAACCCTGACAGGGTGGCTGGGCGCCGTCAGAGCGCCGTCAGACCGACTCGGCGAAGTACGCGTTGAGCGCCTTCCAGCCTCGCCAGACGCGCGTGGCGCCGAACTGAGCGATGAAACGAAGCGCGGCGCGGACCTCCTCCTGCGAAGCGCCGCCCCGAATGGCGCGGCTGGCATGCGCGTTGAAGGACTCCTCAAGGGTTTGGTAGTGCACGTCGATACTGAGGCACACCAGCCCGCGCTCCCGCTCGGTCAAGGTGTCCGGACCGTGCCCGGAACGCATCCGCGACTGCAGATCGAAGAACTCCAGGTAGTGCGGGTCGAGGTCCCGCAGGATGTCGCGTGCCGTCTCCGGCAGAGCGCTCGGCACCGCGTCGGCGCCGGTGGAGACGAACGCCTCCCCCAGCGGTTCGACCGCGTCCGGCACGATGCCGTGCCGCGCCTCGAACGCGGCGAGCCGCTCGAACCCCGCAGCGGCGGCGTGGTATCCGCAGTCGTAGGAGATGAAGCGCAGCAGGGCTCGAACTTCGGACGTGGACACGCCGTGCTCGACGCCGAGGCGGACGTAGGCGTCGAACACGTGCCCGAGACCGGCCTGGCAGACGGCGGCCGTCACGCGCAGGAAGGTCTTCTCCCGTTCGGTCAGCTCGGTTATCGCGTCGGCGTGACCGGCAGTGGCGCCGAACATCTGCGCGAACATCGGGTCGATGACGGCGGTCGCCGCGTCTTCGGTCGTCGAAACGCTCACAGCAATCAGCTCTCTTCGTGAACAGTTGTAACGCTACGCCTGTAGCCCTAGTGAGGCTACAGGCGTAGCGCGATAAGCGTCCAGCTATAAACTCGTCCACCTGTAAACTCAGAGTCCTGCCTCAGCTGGGACGAGGCGGCGGGGGTTCGAACAGCGTCTTGATAGGGGGACACGGGGGATGGCACGTCCAACGGGGTGGGATGTTCTGGGGTTGGATGGGGATCCGACACCTGGTGTGGTGGAATCGGTGCAGGCGTTGGCGAAGGAGTTCGGGGACTTCGCCCACGATGTGGAAGCGGCGTATCACAGCCTGAACTCGTTCGGTTCGGATGCGACGGCGCTGACGTGGGTGGGTCAGACTGCTGATGCGTTCAAGGGCAAATACGGTCCGCTGCCCGGTCGTCTACAGAAGCTGTACACCTCGTACAGCGAAGCCTCTGATGCGTTGTCGGCGTATGCGCCGCTGCTTCAGGCCGCACAGACCAAAGCCGACGCCGCCTTGCGTCAAGCTCAAGACGCGCATGCTGATCTGCAGCGTGCCACCACCAACGCCAACACCGCAGCGACGGATCTGAAGACCGCGCAGCAGAACCACGCCACAACCCCTAACCCCCAAGCGGTCACCGACGCGCAGACCGCGCATGACACCGCACAGACCAACCTGAACAACGCCAAGGCGCATATGGCGTCGTTGACCAAGCAAGCCAACGACGCCTACAACGACCGCATCAACGCCGCCAAAACCTGTGGCAGTGCCCTGCATCACGCCCAATCCGACGGCATCCACAACAAGTCCTGGTGGCAGCACGTCGGCGAGGACCTGTCCAAGTGGGGCGGCGAGATCGGCAAAATCGCCGGCGAGCTCGCCCCGATCCTGGACATCATCGCCTTGGCGACCTCCTGGATCCCCGGTGTCGACGTCGTCACGGCAGCCATCGCCGAAGCCGACAACATCATCGCCATCGCCGGCACGGCCGTCGGCGCTATCGGGGACGCCATGCAAGGGCACTGGGGCGATGCGCTGCTCGGCGCCGGCATGGTCGCCCTGACCTTCGTCGGCGGCCGAGCCCTGGGTTCGGGAGCCGAAGACCTCGAAGGCGAAGCCGGTGCCCTGGAAGGGGAAGCCGGCGCTCTCGAAGGCGAGGGCGGCGCGCTCGGCGACGCGGCGGAGGGCGGCGGAGCCGATGTACCGACTGGGGAGGGCGAATCGCCCGGCGGGGTCGGCGACGACGCGCTCGAAGGCGACGGCGTCAGCAACGCCAACACCGGCGGCGACCCCGTGGACCTGGTCTCGGGCCAGATGGTCGCGCTGGAGACGGATCTGGAACTGCCCGGCGTGCTGCCGATCGTGCTGCGCCGCGCCTACGCCTCCGGCTACCGCACCGGACGCCTGTTCGGTCCCGGCTGGTCCTCGACCCTCGACCAGCGGCTGTCGGTCAACGCCGCGGGCATCCACCTCGCCGGCGACGACGGTCAGACGTTGCACTACCCCCTGCCGGCCGGTGAGGAGGAAGTGCTTCCGTCCCGAGGCGCGCGCTGGCCGCTCATCTGGGACCGCGCCGCGGACGAGATCCGTGTCACCGATCCTCGCAGCGGCCTGATACGGCACTTCCCGGTCGTGCACTTCGGGAGCCCCGACGGCCAGATCCGCGACGTCGTCCGCATCAGCGATCGCAACGCCAACCGGATCGACATCGTGCGCGACCCGGAAGGGACGCCGACCGGTGTCGAGCACAACGGCTACCGGCTCGCCATCGACGCCGTGGCGACCACGAACGGTCCGCGCGTCGCCGCGATCCGCCTCCTGGACGGCAGCGAGCAAGGCGTCGTCGTCAAGCGGTACGAGTACGACGAGCACGGTCGGCTGACCGGAGTCGTCAACTCCTCCGGGATGCCGTACACGTATCAGTGGGATGATTTCCACCGGATCACGGCGTGGGTCGATCGTTCCGGCTTCCGTTACTCCTACGAGTACGACACCAACGGCCGAGTGGTGCGCGGCGTCGGCGCAGACGGCTATCTGTCGGGCGATTTCGCCTACGATCCGGCTGCCCGAACAACGGTCTTCACGGACTCGCTCAACCGCGCCAAGACCTATCACTACGACCTGAATGGCCACCTGGATCGGGCCGTCGAGGCGTCCGGCGCCGCTCTGGTCTTCCTCGACGACGCCTACGGCCGCCGGCTGCGCGGCACCGACCGGCGCGGGATGACGACGGTCTTCGACCGCGACGCGGCCGGGAACACGATCCGCGTCCAGCGTCCGGACGGCACGACGCTCAGCGCGGAATTCAATGCCCTGAATTCCCCCACCTCGGTGGTCCAGGCCGACGGCACGTGCTGGCGGCAGGAGCACGACGCCGCCGGGAACGTCATCGTGCAGCTCGATCCGCTCGACGCGCGCACCGAGTTCGGCTACGACAGCCTGGGCGCGCTGGTGTCGATCACCGATGACGCCGGCGACCGCACCGCCTACGAGGTCGACGCGGCGGGACAGACTGTCTCGGTGACCGGGCCCGACGGCTCGGTGCACCGGATCGAGCGCGACGCGTTCGGCCGGGTCGTCGCCGTGACGGCGCCGGACGGCGGCGTGACGCGGTATGCATGGAGCGTCGAGGGCGGGCTGCGCTCCCGTGTCAGGCCCGACGGTTCGCGGGAGGCGTGGGAGACCGACGCCGACGGGAACCTCGTGGCGTATACCGACCAGCTCGGCGCCGTCACGCGCTACGAAGTCGGTCCGTTCGGCAAGGTGGCGGCGCGGATCGAGGCCGACGCCACCCGGTTCGAGTACCGGTACGACACCGAGATGCAGGTGGTGTCGGTCACCGGTCCCGGGCAGGTCCAGTGGTCCTACACCTACGACCAGAGCGGGAATCTGGTCCAGGAGACGGATTACAACGACCGCAGCCTCGCCTACTCCTATGACGCGGACGGCTGGCTCGCCGAGTCCGTCGACGCGCTCGGTCAGCGGATGGTCTTCCAGCGCGACCCGTTGGGCCGGGTCGTCGGGCGGCAGACCGTGGACGCCGAATACACCTACGGCTACGACGCGAACGGCCGGATGCTGTCCGCCTCCGGCGCCGGTTCGCGGCTCGAATTCGCCTACGACGCCGTCGGCAGGGTGGTGGCGGAGACGATCGACGGCCGTACGACACGCTCCGGATACGACGCCCTGGGACGGCGCGTCGCCCGCGTCACTCCGGCCGGCGCCGAGTCGTCGTGGCGGTACGACGCCACGGGTCGCGCCGTGGTCTTCGCCGCGGGTGACGTCGAGCAGCACATCGGGTACGACCTCGGCGGTCGGGAAGTCAGCCGGGCGCTGGGGATCGGGGGCGCGGTGTTGTCCCGCGCCTTCGACGCCGCCGGTCGGATCGCCACGGAGCGGATCGCCACCGAACGGATCGCCACCGAACGGATCGATCCTTCTCTGAGCCGCTCCTACGCCTATCACGCCGACGGCGTCCCGGCCGCGGTGACCGATTCCCTGCGCGGGACGCAGGAGTACATCGCCGACCCGCGAGGAAGGATCTCCGAGGTCCGGGGTCCGCACGGCGGCGGCGAGTCGTACTCCTACGACGGATTCGGCAACATCGTGCAGGCCGCCAGTGCGCTGTCGACCGACAGCATCGGCGGTCGCGACGTACGCGGCACGCGTGTGCTTCGCGCGGGGCACGTCCACTACGACTACGACGCGGCCGGGCGGGTCGTCCGGATCCGCAAGCAGACGCTGTCCGGCCAGGTCCGCATCCAGACCTTCGCCTGGGACGCCGACGGCCGGCTCAAGCAAGCCGTCCTGCCCGACGGCTCGGCGTGGCACTACCGCTACGATCCGCTCGGCCGGCGCCTCGCCAAGCAGCACGTCCTGGCCGACGGCACCGAGGCCGAGCGTGTCGAGTTCGCCTGGGACGGACCGCGCCTGATCGAGCAGCACAGCCTCGACGCCGCGGGCCGGACGACCACGGTGACGTGGGACTACGACCCGGACACCGGACTGCCGGTGGCGCAGCGGCGGCGGTCGTGGGCGGCGGAGGCCGCGCAGGAGCGGGTCGATGAGATGTTCCACGCGATCGTCACCAACTTGGTCGGCATGCCCACCGAGCTCGTCACCCCCGACGGCCGGGTCGCGTGGTATCAGAACACCGATTTGTACGGGCAGTCCGTCGCCGTGGCGACCGGCGGCGACCCAGACCTCGAATGCCCGCTGCGCTTCGCCGGGCAGTACTTCGACGCCGAGACCGGCCTGCACTACAACGTGCAGCGGTACTACGACCCGGCGATCGCGGCGTATCTGACCCCTGACCCGCTGGGCTTGGCGCCGGCGCTCAACGACCACGCCTACGTCCCGAACCCGCTGACCATGGTCGACCCGCTCGGTCTGGCCTCCGGCGCGCGCGTCCCGTCGCCGCCGTTCTCCGCCGGCGGGTACAGCACGCCCGGCAACAACCAGGAACTCAACGTCGACGACATGCTCAAGGCCGGCGAGGACTGGCTCGGCCCGGGCTACGGCGAGCCGAAGGCGGGCAGCGGACGCTTCGTGTCGTCGGACGGCAGCCGCGTCTTCCGCATGGGCGACAGCGATATCCTCGGCAAACACGGCGGCGGCCCGCACTGCAACTTCGAATACATGGAACCGGACCCCAAGACCGGCAGGATGTCGGTCACCCAGAACGACCACGTCTACTTCACAAACGGATGCATCCAATGACAGAGCCAGAGCGGCAACTGACGGTCCCGGACTACGAGCCAGGCGGGGCACTGCGCTTCGCTTGGGCGGAGGGGTTCCGCATCGAGGTCGACGCCTCGGACGGCGAGGTCGTCATCCGCGCCAACAGCGCCGGCCTGGTGTCCCTGGCCCAGCACTGCCTGACGCTGGCCCAGGCGGCGGTACCGGCGGGCAGCCACCTGCACCTGACGGACTCGGTCGAGCTGGAGCCGGGCTCCGGCGATCTGATCATCGAGCGGGCGTCCGAGCAGGATTGATCGCGGGGTCGGGCGCGCACAGTGCGCACGGTGAACGGCGAACGGGCGGCGCCGGGTGTCGGAGCTAGTGCGGCACCAGCGCGTCCGTTACCGTGAAAATCCAGGCCGCCCGGGCGGCGTCGCGTGCTTGTCGGCACATCTCGGCACATCTGGAGGGCCTGTCGGATGCGGACGCTCGACTGGGAAGACGGCGCGCTGGTCACGATCGATCAGTGCGCGCTGCCCCACCGCGAAGACATCTTGCGCCTGCGCACCGTCGATGAGGTGGTCGAGGCGATCAAGCGGCTGGCGATCCGCGGCGCGCCCGCTTTGGGCGTCGCCGGGGCGTTCGGCGTGGCGATCGCGGCGCGCACGCATGACGCCGACGGCCGGGTCGACGAGGCCGCCGTACGCGCGGAGGCCGAGCGCCTCGCCTCGGCCCGCCCCACCGCCGTCAACCTCAGGTGGGGCGTCGATCAGGCGCTCGCCGCGCTGAGCGACGGCCCGGACGCCGTGCTCGCCGCGGCGCTGCGGGTGATGGACGAGGACGACCGGATGAACCATCAGGCCACTGTCAACGCCGCCGATGTGATCGTCGGGCTGTGTCCGGACCGCCCCCTGCGCCTGCTCACACACTGCAATGCCGGCGCGCTGGCGACCGCCGGGCTGCGCGGGACGGCGTTGGGCGCGGTGTTCGAACTCGCCGAGCGGAAGCTGGTCGAGTTCGTGATCGTGGACGAGACGCGGCCGCTGTTGCAGGGCGCCCGGTTGACGAGTTGGGAACTGGGGAAGGCCGGCATTCCGCACCGGCTGTGCGTGGACTCGGCGGCGGCGTCGCTGATGGGACGCGGGCTGGTCGACTGCGTGGTGGTCGGCGCGGACCGGATCACCGCGAACGGCGACGTCGCGAACAAGATCGGCACGTATGGCTTGGCGGTGAGCGCCGCGTACCACGGCATCCCGATCGTGGTCGTCGCGCCGGAGTCCACGGTGGACGAGAGCATGGGAGACGGGAAGCTGATCGAGGTCGAGGAGCGCGACGCCGACGAGGTGCGGCGGGTGCTGGGGATGCCGGTCGCGCCGGAGGCGACAGAGGCGTTCAATCCGGCGTTCGATGTGACGCCCGCAGAGCTGATCACGGCTGTGGTGACCGAGGCCAGAGTCATGCGGCCGCAAGGGGCGGTGGCGGGTCGCGCCCGATGAGGAACCGCTGGGATGAGAACGAGGCTCCGGCTGATGGAGACCTCTTAGATCAGTGTGTTTATGTCAGCCGTCTGTTGGGCGCCGACCCGGACTTGGTGCTGCACGGTGGCGGGAACACTTCGGTCAAGACGGTCTCGCGGGACGCTTTGGGCCGGGATGTCGACTCGCTTCAGGTGAAGGGGAGCGGGTGGGACCTGGCGACCATCCAGCGTCCTGGGTTCGCGCCGCTTCGGCTGGCGCGGCTGCGCGAGATTCTTGAGGCCGAGTCGCTGTCCGATAGCGCCATGATGAACGAGCTGCGGTGTGCGTTGCTGGACGCGAGCGCGCCGGATCCGTCGGTGGAGACGCTGTTGCATGCGCTCATCCCGGACACGTTCGTGCTGCACACTCACGCTGACGCGGTCCTCACGCTCACGAATCTCGACGATGGCGAGGCGCGCATTCGCGAGGCGTTGGGCGAGGACCACATCGCAGTGCCCTACGTCATGCCGGGGTTCGATCTGGCGAAGTACTGTCGCGATCAGCTTCGTGGTCGCGGTGATGCGTTGCCGCAGACGATGATTCTGTTGCGGCACGGCGTTTTCACGTACGGAGAGTCGGCGCGCGCTGCCTACGATCGGATGATCGAGGTCGTGGGGCGGGCTGAGCAGTACATCGCCGAGCGTACGCGGGCAGCGAGGTCGACGCCGACGCCGACGATGCAGGCTTCGCCTTCGGAGACTACTGCGCCGGACATCCTTGACGTGGCATCGCTGCGGCAGGCGGTTTCGCGGGTGGCGGGCGTGCCGATGATCGCCACGCGTTCGGCGGATGCGGCTAGTGCGGAGTTCTGCTATCGCCCGGATCTGGCGACCGTGTCTCAGCAGGGCCCTGCGACGCCGGACCACGTCATCCGCACCAAGCGCTTGCCGATGACCGGGCGCGATGTGGATGCGTACGCGAAGGAGTACGTCGCTTATTACGAGTCCCAGGAGTCGCCTGACGCCGATCCGCCGACGACGATGGTCGATCCGGCGCCGCGCATCGCGCTAGACCGCGATCTCGGGCTGGTCGCGTTCGGCCGGCGTCCGAAGGACGCGGGTATCGCCGCTGACATCTACCGGCACACAATCGGCATCGTCGAGCGCGCGGAGGAGTTGGGCGGGTATCGCGCGCTGTCTGCGGCGGACGTGTTCTCCGTCGAGTACTGGGAGCTCGAGCAGGCGAAGCTGCGGCGCGCCGGTGGCACGCCGGAGTTCGCCGGCGAGGTGGCGCTGGTGACCGGCGCGGCTTCGGGGATCGGGCGGGCGTGCGTGAAGGCGCTCGTGGCGCGGGGCGCTGCCGTCGTCGGGTTGGATGTCGAGGACGCGGTGACGTCGATCGCGCCGGCGCCGGATTACCTCGGCGTCGTCACGGACGTCACCGACTCCGGCGCCGTCAAGGACGCGATCGCTCAGGCTGTGGACCGCTTCGGCGGGATCGACATGCTGATCGCCTCCGCTGGCGTCTTCGGTCCCAGCCGGGCGATGAGCGATTTCGATCCGCAGCAGTGGCACGGCACGTTGTCGGTGAACACCGAGGCGTTTGCCGCTTTGCTGTCACAGGTTCACGGCTTGCTCAAGCTCGCTCCTCGGTACGGACGTGTCGTGCTCATAGGGTCGAAGAACACTGCGGCGCCTGGTCCTGGAGCCGCCGCCTACTCGGCATCGAAGGCTGCTGCGACGCAACTCGCGCGCGTGGCGGCTCTGGAATGGGCTGGCGACGGCATCCGGGTCAACGTCGTGCATCCCGACGCCGTTTTCGACACCGGCTTGTGGACGCCGGAGATCATCGAGGCCCGCGCCGCGCACTACGGCATGACCGTGGAGCAGTACAAGCGACGCAACCTGCTGCGCACGGAAGTGACGAGCGAGGTGGTCGGCGCCGTGGTCGCAGACGTCTGCGGTCCGTCGTTCCGGGCGACGACCGGCGCGCAGATCCCCGTCGACGGCGGGAGCGACCGGATCATCTGAAGGCCCGCTGCGGCCGGGCTCGCTGGGTGAGCGCGCCGGCCGCAGCGGGTCAGGATGCTGACTCAGGTGCTCACCTGCTCAGCCTTGGGTGAGCTTGCCGACGGCGTAGAGCTCGTCCACGTCGCCGGTGCTGAAGAAGCTCCACGGGACGGTCACGTAGCCGTCGGCCGCCCAGCTGGAGCCCCAGCTGTTCTCGATGGTGACGCCCTGGTCGGTGTAGGCGATCACCGCCACCTCGTGGCCGCCGACGACGGGGTCGCTGCTGTCGTCGCCGGGCTGGTAGCTGTAGTTCGAGGCGTCCTGGGCGCTGAGGTCCATGAAACTCTGGCGGACGTTGAAGCCCACCGACACCGGCAGGCCCTGAGATATCGCGGACTTGATGGCGTCCTCAGACCCGCCGCCGACCGGCAGCGTCTGGTAGCCGGAGAGCTTGTAGTGCGCGGCGTTCGCGCGCTCGTTGGCGTCCGGCTGGGTGGTGTAGTCGAAGCTGCCCTGGTAGTAGTCGGAGTTGGTGTCGATGCCCTGGTCCTGCTCCATGCCCAGGGCGACGTCCCCGTTGGTGCCCTCATCGTTGCCCTGCGCGATCTGAGCGTAGATGTACATCGGCGCCATCGGGTCCCCCGAGATCCCCTGCTCGTTCATCAGGATCCCGTAGGCGCTGTACCCGGTGGCCCACGTCACGCAGGACCCGACCTGCCCCTGGTCCCCCGGCGACAGCGCGTACTGCTGCAGACTGGCGCTGTCCGGCACATCGGCCCGCAGGCCATCGGCCGTCCGCAGACCCCGCAACTGCACGAGCTGAGCGGAGTGCCCCGACTGCGCGGCCATCCCCGCGCGCTCAGCAGCCCGCGCCTGGGCGATGTTCAAGCCGGTGGCGAAGTGCCGGTGGTGCGTCGCGCCCGACTGCTCGGCGGAGGCGGAGGCGGGCGCGGCCGCAACGCCGGTGAGCGCGGCAGCGGTGGCGAACGCCGCGGCGATCCCGACGGTCTTTCCGTGGTGCATGACGACTCCTTGCGATACGAGACGGTGGCATGACTCAAGTACGCCGGAATCGGCAGCGTGGCCCGCAGATCCCACACCACACCAACAGAACACTGATCAACCCTTGACACACGAACCCCAACAAGGCGCACGCCAAAAAGACCAGCGAAAAGAAGGCGATGACGGAGCGCCAAACGGCGCGACCCCAGAACCCCCGAATCCCAGCGGCGGCCGGCTGCGGTCCGGCCCGCGACTGCGGGGGGCATGTACTACCAAGGAACGTAGCAAGCCCCTGTCACCCATTCAATAAGAGCCCGCCACGCGCTGTGGCAAAACTTTCGCAAAGGGCCCATAGGGTGCGACGAGTGTCGGGGCGGAGAGGGGCAAGGGTGACCCTAGGTTCAGCCAAGTAGCCGGACGATCAAGCAGCGGACGCTAGTCTCTGCGGGTGTCCACCAAGCGAGCACGTTTTCGAATGCCTCTTGCGGTTGCCGTCGTTGCCTTGGCGATGAGTGTTGCGGCCTGCGGTTCTGGGTCGTCTGACGATGCGCGGGGTGGGGTGGCGGCGAGTTCGGCGGCGGGTGGTGCTTCGTCGGGTGCTTCGTCGAGTGCGGCGTCGTCTTCCTCGGCGGCGGCGTCGACGAGTGCTGCGGGTAAGGGGACTTCGTCATCGTCGGCGCCGTCATCGTCGGCGTCTTCGTCCGCGTCGGCATCTTCGCCGCCGTCGGTGGCGTCGTTCGGGAATCCGAATGGGCATGCGGCGGTTCCGGCGGCGGGGCGGGCGGTTGATGTGTCGCGTCCCACGACTGTTGTCGGTGATGGGAGCGTGGGGAGTTGTACGTCGGCTGCTGTGGTGGCGGCGGTTGCCAAGGGTGGGGTGATCACCTTTTCGTGTGGGTCGGCGCCGGTGGTGATCACGATGGCGGCTACGGCGAAGGTGGTCAACAGTGCGGCGCGGGTGGTGATTGATGGCGGGGGCAAGGTGACGCTGAGTGGGGGCGGGCAGCGGCGGATCTTGTACATGAACACTTGTGACAAGGCGCAGACGTGGACGACGTCGCATTGTCAGAACCAGTCGCAGCCTCAGCTGACGTTGCAGAACATCACGTTCGCCGATGGGAACTCGACTGGGCAGCAGGCGTTCGGGGGCGGGGGCGGGGCGGTGTTCGCCAGCGGGGGGAGGCTGGCGATCGTCAATGCTCGCTTCGTCGGCAATCGGTGTGACTCGACCGGGCCGGACCTGGGTGGGGCGGCGGTGCGGGCGTTGCAGCAGTGGCAGAATCAGCCGGTCTACGTCGTCGGGAGCACCTTCGGCGGGAGTCCGGGGCTGGGCGGGGTGTGCTCGAACGGCGGCGCGCTGAGCAGTATCGGCGTGTCCTGGGACGTCATCAACTGCGTCATGTCCTACAACAAGGCGATCGGCAACGGCGCGAACCCGGCGTCGGCCGGCACGCCCGGTGGCGGCAGCGGCGGCGCCATCTACACCGACGGCGACGCCTACACCGTGACGCTCGCCGGCACCCGCATCGAGCACAACGACGCCAACGAAGGCGGCGGCGCGGTGTTCTACGTCAGCAACAACCGGACCGGGACGTTGACCATCCGCGACTCCGCCCTGACGGCCAACGTCAGCGCGAAGTTCTCCACCGCGGGCTATCCCGGCATCTTCTTCCTGGGAGCCGGTCACCCGGTGGTCAGCGGATCGACGCTCAAATAGGCTTAAATAGGGCGGACGTGACGCCTAGGCGGCGGCTTGCACCAACGTGGATCGGCTGAGGATCACGATCCCCGCGACCGCGAGCGCTCCCGCCGCGACCTGACCGGCCAGCGCCCACGACGTGGCCAGCGGCTCCTGGAAGACGACCGCGCCCATCAACACCGAGCCGACCGGCTCCACGGTGTCGATGACGGGCAGGCTGATCGCCAGCGAACCGGCCTGGTAGGAGCTCTGGACCAGCAGCAGCCCGGAGCCGCCGACGGCGATCAGCGCATAGGGCTCCCAGTGCCCCAGCGCCGCCAGACCGTCGTTGCGGAACAGATCCGCCGCGCTCTTGGTCAGGGCGTCGAGGAGCGCCAGGAGCAATCCGGCGGCCGCAGCATAGAGACCGGTCCGGATGTTGCCCGACACCCTGATCCCGATCGCCAGCAATACACCCGCGAGCACCACGACGACCGCCAACAGCGGAATCCAGTCCGCCAGCCCCGGCGTCGCCATCCCGGACACCGAAGGCAGCGCCACCAAGAAGGCCGCCATCCCGCCGGCGGTGCATGCCGCCCCGGCCACCTCCGCACGCGTGAGCCGCCGACCGCCACGCCACGCGAGCAACGGCAGCGCGAACACCAGATCGGTCGACGCCAAGGGCATGACGAGCACCAGAGGTCCGAACGCGAGCGCCACGCCTTGAATCACATAGGAAGCGACATCCAGCACCGCACCCGCGACCCACGCCGGACGCCGCACCAGCGACACGAACAAGCTCGGGTGCAGCGACTTCGACTCGGGCACCGACGCGGCAGCAGCCTGCTGAAGCACAGCGGCGACAGCGAAGGCCATGGCCGCCAGAAGCGCCGCGGTCACTGCCAACGCAATGGACATATGTCATAGCATGACGGGTGAGCGCCTGAGCCGACCGCAGGACACGCCCTGATGCGGTGCCCAGCGGACTGCAGGACACGCCCTGATGCAGTGCCCTGCCGACCGGCACGCCCTGATGCAGTGCCCAGCCGACTGCAGGACACGCCCTGATGCGATGCCGTGCCGACCGCCGCACCCTGATGCAGTGCCCAGCCGACCGCAGGACACGCCCTGATGCAGTGCCCTGTCGCCCGCCACGCCTTGCCGCCTGCCGACTCCGCCGCGCCGGTCGCCTCGGCCAGGTCGGCCTGGTCGGTCAGGTCTGTCGCGGCTGCCGAGGCTGCCGGGGCGCTCTCAGCGCAGCCCGACCTCAGCCCATCCCGCCGATCAGCGCCGCGGCCACCGGGGACAGGTCCGGGAGGGGGGCAAGTTCGTTGTTCGCGAACAGGGACAGCGTCACGTTGCCGTGGCGGACCACGAGGTTCTCCGCGTCGACGTAGGGTCCGTCGGGGGTGATTTTGACCAGGAGGGCTTCGTCGCCGAGGTTGCTGACGGGGGTCGCTGCGACGTCCACGTGTACTGCGCCGGTGTTCAGCATGGCGGTGAAGCCGTTGCAGGTTGAGGCGAGGTTCTGGCGGACTTGGGCGAGGGACTTGGCGGCGTCGCCGGGTGCGTAGGCGTAGATGATCAGGCTGGCGGAGGTGGTGGTGGAGGTCAGGCCTTCGGAGGCGTTGGCCACGCTCAGGCCTTCGGCGAGGTCGAGGGTGGGGCTTTGTTTGACCAGGTAGGTGCAGTCGTCGCCGTCGATCAGGGAGGGTGCCGGTGGCTTCGGGGTGGGTCCGCTGTCGAGCTCGCGCGCGGTTGCGGCCGTCCATCCCGGCGGGAGTGTGGGTCCCAGGCTGAGCAGGGCTTCGGTGCCCGAGACCGGGAGCAGGGTCTTGAGATAGGCGCCGGAGGTCTGCGACAGCGATGCCGAGGTGCTGGGCACGCTGGTCGGTGGCGCCGTGGGTACGGAGGCGGACGTGGACGCTGCGGATTCCGTCGTGCTCGGCGGATTGGTCGGCGTGTTGGTCGATGCCGGCGGGGTCGTCGGGGCGCTCGAGGAGGTGTCGTTCGCGGTCGTCGCCGCGGCTGCCGAAGCCTTGCCGGAGCCTCCGCTCGAGCACGCTGTCACGGCCACTACCAGCGTCGTCGCCACCGTGCAGCCCATCGCGATCCGACCGCCGCGTGCCCACTTCCCGTGCCGCATCCCCGCCCCTGTTCCGTCGTCGTCACCAGCACCGCGCATGTGGAAGAGACAGTTCAGCACCGGCGGCGCCCGGCCATCTACGGTGGAACCACTGAGATCCACTCGGCTTTCCACCGACGGTGTTCGGTCCGGCGGCGGCCCCAGGCGGACGGCTCCGAGTGGCCGCGCCGATCGGGCATATTCGAACCCTGGCGCCCTGGCTACTGTGAATCACCGCTCGGCGGCCTGCTCTCGCCGCTGACAGCCGAGATCGGAGTACGCCAGTGCAGGATGTCGCGACCTCTTCCAGGACCGCCGAGACCACCGCCACAGCCACCGCGCCGACAAGCCGCGCCGAATGCGCCGCCCTCGACGCCGCGGACCCCCTCGCCGCGCTCCGCGACGAGTTCGTCCTGCCGGAAGGCGTCGTCTACTTCGACGGCAACTCCCTCGGCGCACTCCCCCGCCGCACCATGGCCGGCGTCACGCGGATGATCGAGCAGGAGTGGGGACAGGGCCTGATCCGCAGCTGGAACGGCGCGGACTGGTACCCGATGCCGCACACCATCGGCGAGCGCGTGGCGCCGCTCATCGGCGCCGCCGCCGGGCAGACCGTGATCTGCGACTCGGTGTCCGTCAACATCTTCAAGGTGCTGATCAGCGCCCTGCGAATGCGGCCGACCCGCGGGACCCTGGTGTCCGAGCTCGACATCTTCCCGACCGATCTCTACATCACCGAGGGCGTGCGCCGGCTGGTCCCCGACAGCCAGATGCGGCTGATCGGGCGGGACGGCCCGGACCTGGAGTCCGTCCTGGGCCCGGACACCGCCGCCGTGCTGCTCTCGCATGTCGACTACCGCACCGGACGCCTGCACGACATGGCCGCCGTCACCGACCTCGTGCACCGGCACGGCGCCCTGATGATCTGGGACCTGTGCCACTCGGCCGGCGCGATGCCGATCGAGCTCGACGCGTGCGGCGTGGACTTCGCCGTCGGCTGCACGTACAAGTATCTGAACGCCGGACCCGGCGCCCCGGCGTTTCTCTACGCCGCCGAGCGGCATCAGGACTCTGTCGACCAACCGCTGCTCGGCTGGTCGGGGCACGCCGATCCCTTCGCCTTCGAGCCCGGATACACCCCGGTGCCCGGCGTGGGCCGCTTCCTGGCCGGAACCCCGCCGATGCTCAGCTTCGCCGGGCTCCTGGCCGCCCTCGAAGTGTTCGAGGACGTCGACCTGCACCAGGTGCGCGCCAAGAGCCTCGCGCTGGCCGAGTTGGTCATCGCGCGCGGCGACGAACTGGGTCTGGACCTGGCGACGCCGCGCGAGCCCGAGCGGCGCGGCAGCCATGTCACCTTCCGGCACGAGCACGGCTACCAGATCGTGCAGGCGCTGATCGAGCAGGGCATCATCGGGGACTTCCGTGCCCCGGACCACATGCGCTTCGGGCTCACGCCGCTCTACACGAGCTTCTCCGAAGTCTGGGACGCCATGGACGCGATGGCTGAGATCCTCGCCACAAAATCTTGGCAAGACGAGCGATTCCTGCGCCAGGGAACCGTCACCTGAACCCCGCGGCGAACGCTTCGGCGCCCCTGATCGACCGGTACCGACGGGGCGCCCAAACCGGGCTGGCCGAGCCCGGAGATCCACCGTTGACTGACAGTCCGGACCCGCCCGGCCGCTCCCGGCCCGGCATGTCTGACTCCTGATGGCCTGGCCGCGGTGGGCGGACTGTGAGCGGACTGGATGTGAATGTCGATGGACGAGCCGAGCCTGGAGCAGGATCTGGCGGCGTGGTCAGCGGACCCGGTCCCGGCGCACTTCCCGTACCTGCCGGTGGTCGGCGCCTTCCACAGAGCCGGCAAGCACTTCGTGGCCGCGAGCGTGCTCAAGCACCTCGACGTCGCCCGCGCCACCCTGTCGCAGAGCCCGTATCCGGACCCGGCGCTCGCGCGCTTCCTGGACGTCGTGCTCGACAAGTTCGACGAGCGCTATGACTACCAGACCTACCTGGCCCTGAGCCTGATCCCGATGCCCGAGAGCGGCGCGTCAGCCCTCGAAGACGCCACCAGCGGCGTCGCGCAACGGCAGCACGACCGGCTGCTGGTCCAGCTCGGCGCCGACGCGCTCGCCTTCGAACTGGCCGCTCTGGACGGACGCACCGACCTGTTCCCGCACCTGCGTCCCGATCCGCCGGTCGCAGCCAAGCGGTGCCGGCTCGGGCTGCGCTCCCTGGGACCCGCTCTGGAGCGGCTGGGCCTGGCCGAGGGCCTGGAACCGGCGCTGCGTCCAGGTTCGGAGGGCGACCCGCTCACCGCGGCGCGGCAGATCTGCGCGCGGGTCAGAGCCGACGCCTCGCCCGAGGAGCGGCGCGTCACCGATCTGTCGATCCTGCCGGTATGGACCTCCCACGACGAGTACCTGTTCCTCAGGGTCCTGCAAACCTTCGAGACCCGCTTCGCGCTGCTCGCCGTACGGTTGCAGGCCGCCCTGAACGCCCTGGCGATCGGACGCCCGCGCCTGGCCGTCGCAGAGGTCGGCAACGCCCAGGCGGGACTGGAGGAATCCTTCCGGCTCTTCTCGCTCCTGGCGACCATGCAGATCGAGTCGTTCCAAGAGTTCCGACAGTACACCGAGGGCGCCAGCGCCATCCAGTCGCGCAACTACAAGCTCGTCGAATCGCTGTGCCGCGTCCCGGACGGAGACCGCCTGGACTCCCCCGCGTACCGTTCGGTGCCCGAGCTGCGCGAACGGGTCCTGCAAGACCCGCCGAACCTGGACGACGCGGTCTGGCTCGGCAGCCAGACCGGCGCGCTCTCGAGCACCGAGCGGCGCGAAATGGCCGGCGCGCTGCAAGGCTTCGCCGCGCAGCTGCTGCAATGGCGCCAGACGCACTACCGCCTGGCGGTACGGATGCTCGGCGACCGGCCGGGCACCGGCTACACCGAGGGCACGCCCTACCTGAGGGAAGTGCGCACCATCCCGGTGTTCGCCAAGAGCACTCCGGATATCAGCGTACGTACATCAGACCCTTCTGCAGGACGAATGCCACCGCGACCGTCCGGTTCGGGCAGTTGAGTTTGGCCAGCACCGCGCCGACGTGCCGTTTGACGCCGTGCTCGGACATGCTCAGCCGGCGCGCGATCTCCTTGTTGCTCAAGCCCTCGACCAGGAGTTCCAGCACTTCCAGCTCACGTGGGGTGAGCAGGAACTGCCGCCGGATCGGCTCGGATTCCACCGAGCGCAGGCGGGAGAGCAGTCCGCGCGCCAGCGAGGCCGGGACCGGCGCCTCGCCGTGGTCGACGCGGACCAGGGTGTCGGCCAGGGAGGCCGCGGTCAGCTCCGATTCGAGCAGGTAGCCGTCCGCGGGCATGGCCACGGCTTGCGCGACCACCTCGTTGGGCGGCAGGTCGTAGTCGCGCAGCACCACCAGGGTGCGCGCCTTGTTCCTGGAGGCGCCCGCGGCCAGGGCCTCGAAGTCGCCGTGCGGCATGGGCGGGGCGGTCACCACGATGCCGATGCGGTGGCCCTCCACCAGCGTCACCGCCTGCCGCGCGTCCGCGCACTCCTGGACTTGCGCCACGCCGGGCAGCCGGCCGAGCATCGCGGACAGCCCTGACCGCATCAGCTCAGTGCCCGCCGTGATCAGCACCCGCAAGGCGTGTCCCGGAAGCGGCGTGGGGGGTGTGAGAACGGCCCGATGTCGATCATGACGGGCTCCTTACCGGAATTCTGCATCGAGGCGGCCCATCCCTTGTGGAGCGGTGTGGCGGGCGGCCGGGCCCGTACGGTGCGCCGTGCGAGCACCGCGGCGGGGGCGAGGGCTCGGTCACGCGCCGTGAACGCGAACCATTGTTCCCCCCTCTCCCCCGCTTTGTCAGCACTCGACGACACAACTGGAGGGAAAACGCGGACCCGCTGGGGGCACTGATCGGGGTACCCGTTCGGGGCACCGTTGTGGGGAGCCGCTTGGGGATGTTCCCCCTTGCTGATCACTTCGTAGGATGCGGAAACCGCAGGCCAAGCGACGAAGGGGAGGGGGCGGGCATGCCGGTGCACTCCACTGCGACCGAATCCGGGCCGGACACTCCGGCCCGACCGGTCTCGGCGCTGAGCTACAACGAGCTGAACCAGATCGACCACCTGCTCACGCTCCAGCAGCCGATCCCCGGGGCGCCCGACGCGCTGTTCTTCGTCGCCGCGCACCAGATCACAGAGCTCTGGTTCAAGGTGATCCTGCACGAGCTGGACGCCGCGCGCCTGGCGATGGACGGCAACGCCCTGCAGGAGGCACGCCGCCGGCTGGCCCGCGTCGTGCGCGGCGAGGAGGTGCTGGTCGCCCATCTGCGTGCGGTCGGCACCATCACCCCCGGCGACTTCGCGATCCTGCGTACCCATCTGGGTACCTCCAGCGCGTACGAATCCGTGCAGTTCCGCGAGATCGAGTTCGTCTCCGGACGTAAGGACCCCCGCTTCCTGAACAGTCCCCGGGTCACCGACGCCGAGCGCGTCCGGCTGACCGCCCGGCTGCGCGAGCCCTCGCTCGTCGACGCCTTCGAGGAGCTGCTGGACCGGCGCGGCCAGCCCGACCTCGGCGAGGTGATCGCCGGACGCGCCGATCCCGAACTCGGCGCGCTGATCGAGGCGCTGCTGGAGCACGACGAGGGCTTCGCCCGCTGGCGGCACGGCCACGCCCTGATGACCGAGCGGATCATCGGCTACCAGGCCGGCACCGGCGGGACCGGAGGCGTGGACTACCTGCGCTCCACCGTCGGCCACCGCTTCTTCCCGCAGTTGTGGGAGGCGCGTTCCGCGCTGCCCTCATATGAACCCTGACACACGAAGAGGTGATCGGAGCCGATGAGCGACACACCCGCCGGCACGCTCGGCGACCTTCCCGACCTCGCCGCGGCCAAGCACGGGGACACCGCGTTCCTGAGCGACCAGCCCTGGCTCGGGTACGGCGAGCCGGTGCTGGACGTCGCCGGCTTCGCGCGCGCCGTCCACGACTACGCCGACCGCTTCTGGGCGGCCGGGATCCGCTCCGGGGACACCGTGGTCGTGGTCCAGCGCAACCACATCGAGGTGCAGGCGCTGGCCTGCGCGCTGAACCGGATCGGCGCGCTGCCGGCGCTGCTGTCGGTCGGCATCGAGCCCGATGAGATCGTCGAGTGCGCCGGGCGCCTGCAGCAGCCCTACCTCGCCCTCGACGCCGCCGGAGCGGCACGGCTGGCCGGACAGGTCGCCGCGCTGCAAGGACTGACCAAGCAGATCCTGTACCTCACCGAGGGCGCGAACCCGGTGGCGGCGGCCGGGCCGGCCTGGGCCGCGCCCACCGGGGACCGCCAGGCGCACCGGCCCTCGCCGCGCGGCGAGCAGGACTGGGCGGTGATCACCCACACCTCCGGCACCACCAGCGTGCCCAAGCTCGCCGCGCACTCGACCGCTTCGCTCTACGGCGTGGTCCGCTCCCAGATCGCCGCCTCCCGCGCCTTCGGCCAGGTCGGGCTCTCCGCCAAGCACCTGTCCTTCGTGCACGCCCGGACCTGCTCGATCGTGCTGGCGTTCCTCGAGGTGGCGATGCCGATCCTGGCGGTCGGCGACGCCCGGCCGGACCATGTCAGGCAGCTGATGCTGGAGCACCGGCCGGACTCGCTGGAGACGCACCCGAACGTGTTCATCCGGTGGGAGCCGGTCGCCGAGCACCCGTCCCGGCCGTTCAGCACGGTCAGCCGGTTCGTCAGCACCTTCGACGCGATCCACCCGCGGACCGTCAAGGCCCTGCTGGCCGGTTCGGATCAGCCCGGCGCGAACTACATCCAGGCCTACGGCCAGACCGAGACCGGCGGCGTGACCGCGCGCCTGGTGCGGCGGGAGGAGGCCGCCACCTACCGGCCGCGCAACGTCGGCTTCCCGATCGAGGGCTCCGCGGTGCAGGTGGTCGGCGAGGACGGCAAGCCGGTCGCCGCCGGGGAGTCCGGATCCATCGAGAGCAAGACGCTGGGCCGGTTCCGCGGCTACGTCACCGCCGAGTCGCCGGTGGACCAGGAGTGGTGGCCGATGGGCGACATCGGCCGGATCAACCCGGACGGCTCCCTGGAGCTGCTGGACCGGCTCGTGGACCACGCCGAGGGCACCGACAGCTTCCTGGAGGTCGAGGACGCGGTGCTCGACCGGCTGCCGGAGCTGATCGAGCTGGTGATGCTCAAGGCGGTCGGCGGGCACGAGGCCGTCGCCGTGGCCTGTCCCCGCGAGGGCGAGGTCCTCGACCCCGAGCGGCTGCTGACAGCGCTGCGCGAGACGAGCCTCGGCGCGGTCCCGGTGTACATCAGGAACTTCGAGGACCTGCCGCTCACCGGCTCCTACAAGGTGCGCCGCCTGCTGCTGCGCTCGCGCCTGAACGCCTCCGGCGCCGCCCCCTCGATCGGGGTGAGTCCGTGACCCATCTGTGGCAGATCTTCACCGCCGCCGCCAACGCCAAGCACAGCAGGGCGCTGCACCTGCCGATGCAGGAGGGACAGCCGGCCTTCCCGCTCACCGAACTGCTGGTGCGCGCCGAGCGCACCGCCGCCGACGTGATCGAGCAGACCAGCGCCCGCAACGGATCCGAGCGTGCGCCGCGGCGTCTCGGGGTCCTGATGAACAACGGCGAGCCGTGGGTTCGCAGTGCCCTGGCAGCCTTCCGGCTGGACGCGGCGATCGTGCCGCTCCCGCTGCCGGTCGGCTTCGTGGGCGCCGAGGCCTACACCGCGCACCTGGCTCGTATCGCGCAGAGCGCGGAGCTCGACGCGATCCTCATCGACGACAGCCTCGGCCCGGCGATCGCCCGACGGGTCGCCGGTTCCCTGGCGGACACGGCGTTCATCAACGTCACCGAGCCCGGCGAGACGGAGCGGACCTCGGAGCTGCCGGCGATCGCCGAGGCGGAGGCCCACTCGACGCTCGCCGTGATCCAGTACACCTCGGGCAGCACGTCCGCACCCAAGGGCGTCACGCTGACGCACGCGAACGTGGCCGCCGGCCTGACGGCGGTCACCGACGGTCTGGGCTTCACCGACGAGGACTGCTTCGGCGTGTGGATCCCGATGTTCCACGACATGGGTCTGTTCACGGTGCTCAGCAGCCTGGCTCGGGGCAACTCGGTCTGCCTGTGGCGCCCGCGCGACTTCGTGCGGCGGCCGCTGGTCTGGCTCGACAACTTCGCCAAGTCCCCGGCCACGGTGATGGCGGCGCCGAACTTCTGCTACGACCTGCTCACCGCCGCGGTGCGCCAGGACCCGCCCGCGGATCTGGACCTGTCCAAGTGGCGGGTGGCCTGCAACGGCGCCGAGCCGGTCCAGCGGCGCACTGTCGAGGCGTTCCAGGAGACCTTTGCGCCGTACGGTTTCCGCGCGGCGACCATGGAGCCGGTCTACGGCATGGCCGAGGCGACGCTGATCGTCTCCGCCAGCGACCTGTCGAACCCTTCGCGTTCGCTGAGTGTGCACCGCGACCGGCTGCAGAGCGGCGACGAGGTGCAGCCGCTGCCGGACGGCGCGGACAACGCGCGCCCGGTCGTCAGCTGCGGCAAGCCCGCGCCGGGTCTCAGCCTTCGGATATCGACCGCCGACGGCGACGGCACCGCGCCCGGCTCGGGCCACGCGGGCGCCGGCCGGGTCGGCGAGGTGCAGCTCAGCGGGCCCGCCGTGACCGGCGGCTACCTGAACCTGCCCGCCGACCAGCAGCCGTTCACCGCCGACGGCTGGCTGCGCACCGGCGACCTGGGCTTCGTGCACGACGGCGAGCTCTACCTCGTCGGCCGGGTCAAGGACATGATCACCGTGCGCGGGCAGAACTTCTACGCCGAGGACGTCGAGGAGATCGTCCGCACCGTGCTGGCCGCCGAGCAGCCCGGCAGCGGCGCCCTGCGCAGCGCCGCGATCCCGTGGACCGCCGAGGCGGCCGCCGGGGGCGAGGTCGAGCGGATGGTCGTGCTCTGGGAGACGGCGCTGGACCGGCAGGAGGCCGCGCGGCTCGCCCGCGTCGCCGGGGACCAGGTCAAGCACCAGCTCGGGCTGGACGAGGTGTCGGTGGTCCCGGTGCCCACGGCGGCGATCCCGCACACGACCTCCGGCAAGGTCCAGCGCCACGGGGCGCTCGGCCTGTACCGGAGCCTTGCCGACGACACGACGAAGGGGTGAGGCATGATCGGCCCGACTGAGGACATCGACCATCTCGCCGTGGTGTGCGCGGCCCTGGCCGCCGAGGCCGACCCGGACCTGGAGGGGATCGACCCGGACTGGCAGCTGACCGCGATCCCCGGGCTGGAGTCGGTCAAGGCGCTGCGCGCCGTGGTGCGGATCGAGGACGCCTGCGCGATCGCGATCCCCGACGACTTCCTGTTCGAGACGAACACCGTGCGGCAGCTCGCCGATCTGGTGGCGCGGCTCGTGGAGAAGTCCCGGTGACGCCGGCGGGTCCGGCGCGGCTGGACCGGTCCGGAGCGCTCGAGAGCTCTGAGCAGATCGACGGCTCCGAGCAGATCGAGCGGTTCGAGCGCGTCCCGGCCGAGTTCGCCCGCTACGCCGTCGATCTGGACGCGGCGGCGCGGCTGCTCGGGCTGGACCCGCGGCGCACCGCCGAGGTGGCGCGGGACGCGCTGCCGCACGAGACCGACCCCGAGCGCGGCCCGTTGTTCGACTACGTGGACGTGATGAACCTGGCGCTGTTCGCGGGCACCTCGCGCGACAGCATCCCCGAACTCGCGCTGCGCTTCCTGCTGCGTTTCGCCTCCGGTCCGCGGCCGAGCTGGTACGAGCCGCGCCACTGGCTGGTGCGGGTGCGCGCGCCGCGGTCGGAGGAGGCAGCGATGCAGCTGCTCGGTCCCGATCTGGCCGCGCCCGGCGTGCAGGAAGTCGATCCGCGGGATCTGCCCATCGCCACGACGACCGTCGAGCCGCCCGGATACGAAGTCGCCGTGCGCTTGACCGGCGCCGAGGCGACGGTCGGCGATCCGCAGGTCCGGGCGATCTACGACGACATGCTCGAGGCTCTGCTGTCCGGCACGGTGATCTATCAGTCCGTCAGCGAAGAGCTGCGCATGCTGCACGAGCGCGCGTGGGGACTCGGCATGGCCGACTGCGTGGTGGTCAGCAGACTTCTGGCGCAGCGGCTGCGGGACGCGGGCTTCCAGGCGCGCGCCCGGCGCGGCTATCTGCTCGGTCTGGTCGGCAGCGACCACTCCTGGTGTGAGTACTTCGAGGACGGTCGCTGGAAGACGCTGGACCTGGTGTTCGCCTTCCTGGCTGGAGGTGCGGGGCACCGCCGGATCGAGGCGTCCCCGGAGTTCGCGGCGGCGTGCCGTGGCGGACGCTTCAACCGGCTGCTGCCCTGCGACGCGGAGGAAGCCAGTGCCCTGATTCTCGCCGGTGACGAGCCCGCTCCGCCGTGGGCGCTGGCCGGCGTGAGCGCGCACCCCTGGGAGTCCTGATGGATGCGGCTTTGATGGCGACGGCACGCGAGATCGTGCGTGAGAACCTGGACTATCCGGCGCTGCTCGACCAGATCACCGACGAGGAGGACCTGGTCAACGCCGGGGTCAACTCCGGGGAGATCATCCGGGTCGCGCTCGGCTGCGAGCGGCGGTTGGACCGGCCGCTCAGCGATGTCGAGCTGAGCCGGATCACGTCGGTGCGCTCCGTCGCCGATCTGTTGATGCAGATGCGGCAGTCGCAGGATGCTGACGCGCGCGTCGCGGCGGCAGCCGGTCCGCAGCCGTCACGGGAAACAGAGGCCTGATATGTGGCTTTCCGATGTGCTCGAACGCAACCGCGTCCGGTACCCCGACGGCGTCGCTTTGCGCGATCGTCGGCGCGACCTCACCTGGGACGCCCTGTACTTCGAGGTAGGCGCGTTCGCCCGGGAACTGTCCCGCAGCGTGCCGCTCGGCAGCCGGGTCGTCGTGCTCAGCGGTAACCGGCTGGAGATGATCGAGGCCTATCTCGCCTGTGCGGCGGCCGGAATGGTTGCCACACCAGTGAATCCGGCGTTGACGGCTCCGGAACTGGCCGGGATTTTCGAGGGTGTCGAGCCGGCGTTGGCGATAGCCGATGAGGCGGGGCGTACTCGGCTGGCTGCCGAGCACCCGGGTCTGAAGACCGTGGCGATCGAACAGGTCGCGCAGTTTGCCGCCGTCGAGGCCGCCTCGGCGCAGCCCGCTCCCCCGCTGCCGCGGGCGGCCACGCTGACCGAGCCGTTCGCGATCATGCACACGTCGGCGACCACCGGCCGTCCCAAGGGCGTCGTGGTCGACCAGCGCTCGGTGCAACTCAAGGCTCTGTCTTGGCTCGCCGAGGTCGACTGCGGTCCGGACACCGTGTTCCTCGACGCGTGCCCGCTGTTCCACGGCAGCGTCGTCAATGCCCTGGCTTACCTCGGGGCGGGCTCCACCTTGTGCGTGCTGGACGACTTCACGCCGCAGGGCTGTCTGAGCGCGCTGGAGCAGTGGCGGGTTCAGCACGTGTTCGTCGTACCGTCCATGGTGCGGCTGCTCCTGGAAGCCCGAGGGCTGGCCACCGCCGACCTGACCGCGTTGGAACTCGTCGTGCACGCGGCCGCGCCGATGCCCGCGGAGCTGGCCGAGCAGGCCACGACCGCGCTCGGCGCCGGCCTGATGACCGTCTACGGCATCACCGAGGGCGGCGGCCCGAGCCTGGTGCTGGAGCCCGCCGACCAGCCCGGTCCGGCACCGGCGCCCGGAGCCACGTGCGCCGGGCTGCCGATGCTCGGCGTCAGCGCGCGGATCGCCCGGGAGGACGGGAGCCAGGCCGAGCCCGGCGAGATCGGTGAGCTGTGGCTCGCCGGCGACGGCTTGATGCTCGAGTACTGGCGCGACCCGCACGCCACCGCCGCGGTCGTGCACGAGGGCTGGCTGCGCACGCACGACCTGGGCTGCCGGGACGCCGCGGGGCTGATCTGGCTGGTGGACCGACGCAACGACCTGATCCTGCGCGGCGGACAGAATGTCTACCCCGCCGAGATCGAGGAGGTGCTGCGCAGCAGTGCGCAGGTGGCCGACGCCGCGGTGGTGCCGGTGCCCTCGGCGGTGTGGGGGCAGGCGCCGTTCGCCTTCGTCCAGCCCGCCGCGCCGGGCGTCTTCGACGAGCGCGCGCTGCTCGCGCTCTGCGTCGCGCGGCTGGCCAGCTACAAGCGGCCGGTGCGCTTCGTGGCGGTGGACGCCATCGCCCGCAGCCCCGCCGGGAAGATCCTGCGCGGGCGGCTGCGCCAGCACGCCGAGGACCTGTCGGCACCGACCGACCGGGACACCGCGCCGACCCAGACAGCAGGCTCCTGATGACCGTGACCACCCCGACCCCGGCCGACACCGACTGGACCGCCCCGCTCGGCGGCACCGCCGTGCTGGCCGCCGACTACGACACCCACGACCAGCAGCTGCTGCGGCTCTACGCGCTGGGCAAGCAGCGCCAGTGGAACTCCGACTCCCGGCTGGACTGGAGCCGGCCTGTCGATCCGGACAACCCGCTGGGCATGCCCGACAGCTTCGTCTGGATCGCCGGCTCGGACCTGTGGGACAAGCTGCCGACGGCCGAACACAGCGTGCTGCGCCGGCACGCCGCGGCCTGGGCCAGCTCCCAGCTGCTGCACGGCGAGCAGTTCAGCCTGGTCGCGGTCAGCAAGATCGCGCAGACCGCGCCGGAGGCGGACGCGAAGCTGTTCGCCGCCACCCAGATCATGGACGAGGCGCGGCACACCGAGGTGATCAACCGCCTGCTGACCGAGAAGATCGGTCTGCGCTACGGGCTGACCGGCTCGCTGGCCTCGCTGTTCGAGAACGTGGTGCAGGACGCGCGCTGGGACTTCTGCGCCCTCGGCGTACAGGTCGTGCTGGAGAACCTGGCGCTGGCGACCCTGACCGTGCAGCGGGACCGCACCACGGAGCCGCTGATCAGGTCCCTGACCACCTACGTGATGCAGGACGAGGCCCGGCACGTCGCCTTCGGCCGGATCATGCTGCGCCGCACCTACCGCGACCTGACCTCCGCCGAACTGCGGGAGCGGGAGGATTTCGTGGTCGAGTCCTGCTGGTCGCTGCGCGAGGGCTTCGTCGGCGAGGCGATCTGGAACACCCTCGACTACGGCGCCCAGGAATGCATCGCGATCGCCCGCACCTCTCCCGCGCTGCGCCAGTACCGGCGCCGGCTGTTCATGCGGATCGTGCCGGCGCTGCGCGACATCGGGCTGTTCGGCCCGGCGGTGCGGGACGCGCTGGAGAAGATGGGCGTCCTGGGCTTCGCAGAGCTCGACGAATCCCCCGCCGACTCCCTGGACGCCCTCGACGCCGCCGCCGAGGAGCTGGACCGCAGCGAGCGCGCCGCGCGCCAGGCGGAGATCGAGCAGATCGCCGAACTCGGCGCCGCCGCGGAAGCCGCTGAGGGCGCTGAGGCCGCTGGAGCCGCTGAGGGCGAGGGAGCCGAAGGAGCCGGAACCGCCGGTGCGACCGATCCGGCCGCCCGAGCACAGAACGTCCGCGAAACCCGCGAGCGCCGCACGAGCCGTACCAACCGCCCGAACCGCGTGACCCGCGTGACCCGCGAAGACCCATCCGATCAGGAGCCCAGAAGATGACCACCTCCGCCGCCGTCGCGGATCCGGCCTCCGCCTTCAGCGAACGCGCCGCCCGGCGCGCCGTCTGGCTGGTGCTGAGCGCGACGTTCGTCGTCTCCGCGGACATCTCGATCGTCGCCGTCGCCGCCCCGCCGATCCAGCGCGGCCTGCACGCGAGCTCCGGGGATATCGAGCTGACCGTCGCCGCCTACCAGATCGCCTACGCCGCGCTGCTGATCACCGGCGGCCGGCTCGGCGACATCTTCGGCCGGCGCGCGCTGTTCACCTGGGCGTTCGCCGGCTTCGTCCTCACCTCCGCAGCCTGCGGCCTGGCGACCTCCCCGGGCCAGTTGGTGGCGTTCCGCGCGCTGCAAGGCGTGACCGCCGCGATGCTCTCGCCCCAGGTGATGGCGACCATCCAGATCATGCTGCCGCCCGAGAAGCGCGCCGCGGCGTTCGGCGCGCAGGGCGCGATGCTCAGCCTCGCCACAGTCATCGGGCCGGTGTTCGCCGGACTGCTGTACTCCGGGAACATCATGGGCCTGTCATGGCGGCCGATCTTCCTGGTGAACGTGCCCTTCGGGCTGGCGGCGATCTGGCTGGGCCGGCGCTACCTGCCCTCGCTGCGCAATCCCGAGGCCAAAAGCCTCGACCTACCCGGTACGTGTCTGGTCGTCCTCGCGTTGGTCGCGCTCATGACGCCGCTGTCACTGGGCGAGCAGTACGGATGGCCGCTGTGGTGCTGGCTGAGCCTGGCTGCCTCGCCGGTGCTGATCCTGGCGTTCCTGAAGCTGCAGCAGGCTGAGGAGCGGCGCGGCGGGTCTCCGCTGCTGCCGACCGACCTGTGGCGAGACCGGGCGTTCCGTACCGGCGTCGTGCTCTTCCTGCTGGCGTTCAGCGGGGTCGTGTCCTTCTTCCTGTACTACTTCACCCTGATCCAGACCGCGTACAACGTCTCCACGCTGTGGGCCGCGGTGACCACGATCCCGGTCGGGATCGGCACGATCGCGCTGTCGGCTGCCTCGGGGCGGCTGGTCCGCGCCTGGGGCGGGCGCCGGGTCGCCTCGGTCGGGGCGATCGTGTGCTGCTTCGGCGCGCTGTCGATGTTCATCCCGGTGGTCGCGGTCACGGACTCCTCGCTGGCGCTGTGGTCCATCCCGTCGCAGCTGGTGCTCGGCTCCGGAATCGGGATGCTGTTCGCTCCGCTGCTGTCGGTGGTCCTCGCTGGAATCCGCAGCACGCACGCCGGCGCCGCCGCCGGACTGCTGGTGACGATGCAGATCGCCGGCGGTGCGCTGGGGGTCAGCGCCATGGGAGTGCTCTTCAACTCGCGGCTGCCCGGAGGCTCCACGGACCACGCGTCCCACGGACAGCTCTCCTCGGCGATGGTCCACGCCATGCTCTACAACCCGGTCTCGTTCCTGGCGGCGCTGCTGGTGATCCTCGTTCTGCCGAGGACGGTGCGCAGTGCCGGAAGGGCTGCCGGGCCCAAGGGGACGCCGGCCGGCGCGGCGGGTGCTGCGGGAGCGCCGGGAACTCCGGGAGCTGCTCATGCCTGACACCGCTGCCCTGCCTGAGACGCCTGCCACGCCCGCGTCGCCGACCGAACTGCCACCGGTCACCCCCGCCGGCATGCCGACCACCCACCGCGGGCTGCTCGACGCCATCATCGACGGCACCGCCCCGCCGCGCGCGGCCGTCGCCCGGCTCGCGCTGCCCGGCCTGGACTCCTGGTCGCCGGGACATGCCAGTGCCCTGATCGAGGTCGGGCCCGAGGTCACCTTCGGCGGCGGGTTCGTCTTCGGCGGCTACCTGTCCTGCCTGGTCGACCTGTACGCCGGCTTCGCGGTGATGACCGTGCTGCCGGACGAGCAGGTCTTCCTGACCGTGCAGCTCGACACCTCGTTCCAGGCGCCGGTCGCGCCCGGTCCGGTGGCGATCGAGGCCACCGTCGCCGAGATCTCCTCGCGGCGGGCGGTCGTCACCGTCCAGCTCAGCCAGCACGGGAAGCCCGCCGTCACCGCCACCGCCACCCAACTGCTCATCCGACCGGAGCCTCCCAAAGGAGAGACCGTGGACGCCAGCCAGTCCGCCGCCGTTGTGACCCCCGCCCCTGCCCCCGCTCCCGCCGCCCCGGCAGGCGCCCCGGTCTTCACCGGCACGTATGTCGACCGCATCCTCGAGGTCTTCGCCGAGCATCCCGAGCGGGAGGCCTTCGTCCACGGCGACCGGCGCGTCTCCTACGCCGAGGCCCGGCGCTCGGTCCACCGGATCGCCGCCGCGCTGCGACTGCGCGGGCTGGGCAAGGGCGAGACCGTGGCGCTGTTCGTCGGCAGCCGCCCGGAATCGGTGCTGATCCAGCTGGCGGTCCACCTGGCCGGCTGCCGTCTGGTGTTCGTCGCCCCCGAACCCGCGGTCCCGGAGCAGGGCGCGTTCCTGCGGCGGGCCGAGGCCGACGCGCTCGTCATCGACCCGGGCATCGAGCGCGCCGTGCAGCTCGCCGACCTGCACGGTCCGCGCGTGGTCCTCACCGCCGGTCCTGGGAGCCTCGGCGAGGACCTGCTCGCCCTCGCCGCCGCACAGCCCGACGAGCCGCTCGCGGACCCGGCACAGCAGGGCGACATCTCCACCATCTTCTACACCGGCGGCACCACCGGCCGGCCGAAGCTGGTCCTGCACAAGCACACCTACTACTTCGCGCTGATCCCGGCCAGCGAGCGCCGCAAGGCCGAGCTCCCCATCCCGCACCGCTTCCTGGTGTGCACCCCGGCCAGCCACACCAGCGGCCACATCGCGGCGATCCTGACCATGCTGGCCGGCGGCACGGTGCTGCTGATGGACTCCTTCGACGCGGGCACGGCCATCGCGATCATGCACCGGGAGCACGTCACCAGCCTGGGCGTCGTCCCGCCGATGCTCGGCGAGATCCTGGACCACCCGAACTGCCCCGAGGACGGCTTCCCGGACCTGGTCCGCATCCACTACGGCGGCGCGCCGACCACCCCGGCCCGGATCCGCAAGGCCCTCGACCGCTTCGGCCCGGTGCTGCGCCAGGCGTACGGCCTCACCGAGATCCCGGTGATCGCCTTCCTGGAGCCCGCGGACCACGACCCCGAGATCCCCGGGCGCCTGGGCTCCTGCGGGAAGCCACTGCCCTTCCTGGCCGACCGCGCGGAGATCTCCCTGCGCGACGAGCAGGGCCGCGAGGTCGCACAGGGCGAGATCGGCGAGGTCTGCGTCCAGGGCCCACTGGTCATGGCCGAGTACCTCGGCGACCCGGAGCTCACCGCCCAGGCCCTCGCCGACGGCTGGCTCCACACCGGCGACCTCGGCTTCTTCGACCCCGACGGCTACCTGCACCTGGTGGACCGCCTCAAGGACGTCATCGTCACCGGCCAGACCTCCGACAACGTCTTCTCGGTCCTGCTGGAAGACGTGCTGACCAAGACCCCCGGCGTCCTGTCCGCAGCCGTCGTCGGCCTCCCGGACGAGGCCTGGGGCGAAGCCGTCCACGTAGCCTGCGTCATCGACGGCAAGACCCCAGTCGACCCCGCGGACCTGAGCAAGCGCGCCGTGGAGGAACTCGGCCCGCTCTACGAGCCGAAATCCATCGTGTTCGTCGACGCGCTGCCGTGGACGTCGATCGGGAAGATCGACAAGAAGGCGGTGCGGGAGCTGCTGCTGCGCGGTCAGGGCTGAGTTTCGAGGGCGAGGCGCGACCGCGGCCTGGTTGCAGCAGGTGCAGGCCGCGGTCGGGGACGCCGACGAGCCGCCGATCCCCAGGGGGAGGCGGCTTGCGGTTCAGCAGGTGACCTTGTCGATGTGCAGGTAGACCAGGGAGATCACGTCCGTGGGCCAATCACGTTTATCCAGGTACTGGTCGCTGTCGAAGTACGCCAACTTGTAGTAGTTGCCGTTGGCATCGAAGTAGTTGATAAACCCCGTGTTGCAGCCCGTGTAAATGGCGGTGGTCCAGTACCCGGAGAGGTACAGGTTGTCATCGCCGGGGTTCGTGTAGCAGACGGTGCCGTGGTACTTGGTGTACTGATGGATCGTGTAGGGCGTGCACTTGGTCGACCCCGTGTTCGGCGTCACGGTCTGTGCGGAGGCGGCCCCCGCGCCGGCGCTGACGGTCAGCAGAGCAGCCGCAGCACTACTGATCAGAGCTTGGCGAACTCTCATCGGTTTCCCCTTTTGAACCTTCGCAACACATGGATGGAGTGGAACGTCCTTCATCCTGGCCGCGAAGCGGAGGGGCGATGATCCGCGCACCGTCGTATTGGCTGAAAGTCGTTCCCATGGCATCGGCAATGGCGGATTCCAACCCGCGTCGAGTCACGAGATCGACCGCACACGCCCTAGGGCGAGTCCGCGGCGCGCGCCTCCAAAGCCGCGACCGCGTCGGCGACGGCTGCGGGGCTGTTGACCGAGGTGAGGTGTTGGGCTCCGGGGATGATGGTCGGGGCGGGGGCGCCGATGCGGGTGGCGGTGGTCTGCGGGGAGTTCGGGGTGTAGGAGGAGTCTGCGCCGCCGAATACGACCGCCTTCGGGATGGGGAGGGTGGCGAGTTCGGCCAGGCGGGTCGGGGGTAGTCCGGCTACGCCGAGGTTCACCATGCTCCACAGCGATTCCTCGGCGCCTGGGACCTCGAGGGGGCGGCGCCATTGGTCCAGGCCGGCGGCGTCCAGCTTGGGGCAGCCGGAGCCGCAGGTGGCGCCGTAGATGGCGCGGATGACGGTGTCGGAGCGGACGGCCAGGCGCATCAGGGTCGTGCGATAGGGGTTGAGGAACAGGTGCGTGAGCGGGGTCTTCTGGCCCGCGCCGGTCGCCAGTCCGTCGCCGTCGAGGAACATGACGCCGCTGGCGTCGCCGGGCTTGTCCAGCACCGCGAGGGCAGCTACGGCGGCGCCACTGGAGTGGCCGACCAGCACCGGCTTGGCCAGGTGCAGCGCCTCGATGAACGCGTCGAGCTGCCGCGCTTGATGCCCGACGTCGAAGGGCGCGACGCGCTGCGAGTAGCCCCAGCCGTCGATGTCGAGGGCATAGACCCGATGCCCCTGCGCGGCCAGGAGCGGCGCGAGGTACTGCCAGGTGTCCGCCGACTCGACGAAGCCGTGCACCAGCACGATCGGCGTTCCACTCGAGCCCCACTCGCGGTAGCGGGTCGATACGTCCCCGGCCTGTACATAGGTCAGCCCTGCCGGAACAGAGTCACGCGCATTCGTGGCGGCGTTGTACGCGGTGGACAGGAACGTGCTCGCGACGAAGGCGACCGCGACCGTCTTCGCGACCCGGCGCAACCACCGCCGCCGCCGACTCCGGTACGGGATCAGCGGCGGGGCGATCTCGGCGGGCGGCGCAGTCACATCCACCCGCCAGACGATAGTCGGCCCTTGACGTTCAAGCCGAAACCACCACTATCCGAACGTGAACGAGTACGCGCTCAGCCCGGGCGACAGCGTCACCGTCAGTGTGCTGCGTTCCGAATCGCCCACGTTGACCAGGGTGTAGATGTTCGGCGCTCCGGACACCGGATAGCTGGTGCTCTTGCCGTCGACGGTGGCGGTCATCGTGCCGGTGCCGCCGACGTCGAGATACACCTTCGAGGCCATGAAGTTCAGGCGGATGCCCGCGCCTGGTCCGGCGGTCAGCGATTGCGCGGCGACGGTCCAGGAGCCGGTGAGGGCGAAGGCGTCATCGGGGACGTCGGCCGGGTAGGCGAAGGTCTGCGTGCCGGTCTTGAACGTGCCAGCCTCGCCGGGTGCGAGGCTGTTCGCGCGCTCGGCGCCGAGGTAGGTCTCGGGGGTTTGGTCCGGGTCGGTGGGGGTGGCGTCGGGGATGTCGGTGGCCGGCGGGAGGCTGACGCCGGCGGGGTGTGCGGCGGTGAGGAGTTTGCGGATGAGCGACTCGGTGTTGGGGTAGGCGCCCTCGCCGATGGAGGCGAAACGGACCTCGCCGGTGGAGTCGATGAGGTAGTCGGCGGGCCAGGATTCGTTGCCGAAGTTGTTCCAGGTCGTGTACTTGCTGTCGAGGGCGACCGGGTAGGTGATGCCGAGGCGCTTCGCGCCCGCCGCGACGTCGCCGGGGTCGGACTCGAAGGTGTACTCCGGGGTCTGCACGCCGATCACCACCAGGCCGTCGGCGGCGTAGTCGCTGTACCAAGCCTGCACGTGCTTGATGGCACGCTGGCAGTTGATGCAGGAGTACGCCCAGAAGTCGACCAGGACGACCTTGCCCTGCAGCGAAGCCGGAGTGAGCGCGGCGCCGCCGTCGGTGTTGAACCACTGCTGGATGCCGGTGATCGCCGGCGCCTTGCCGCAGTCGCCGAGCGAGCTCATCTGCGCCTCGGCGCACTTGGCGAGCGCCGCCGGGCCGGCGGGCGCGAGCTTGTGCGAGGCACCGGACTTGTCCAGCGCCGCGTTCAGGTTCGAGGTGTAGTCCGGCACGGCACGCTGCAAGGCGTCGGTGACGTTGAACGTCAGCCCCACCGCCAGCGCGATGACGACCACGCCGGCCGTGATCCGCACCCCGCGCTGCCGGTTCCGGAAAGCGCGCACCCGCTCAGCCACCCGCCGCCCCGCCAGCGCGAACGCCAGCAGCGGAATCGCGGTACCGACGGCGAACGCCACGGTGAGCGCGACCGTCCCGACCCCGATCCGCCCGGAAGCGCCCGCGACGGTGATCGCCGCGAGCACCGGACCGGCGCACGGCACGTACACGGTCCCGAGCGCCAACCCGAGCACGAAGCCACCGTGCTCATCAGCCACCCGCCGCTGCGGAATCCGGTTGAACGGCCGCTCCAGCAGGTCCTCCACCCGCGGGAACATCATCGCGATGCCCAGCAGCACCAGCACGACCAGCCCGGCCCACCGGATGATGTCCTTCGGTACCGGCAGCGCACTGACCACCAGCGTCCCGAGCAACGTGAAGACACTGAAGCTCAGCACCAGTCCGGCGACGATGAGATACGGACGCCGGCTGGCTCCGGGCCGCGGCGCGTCGGCGGCGGCCGCACCCCCGGCGCCGCCAGCGCCGCCGGTGAAGAACAGCACAGGCAGCATCGGCAGAACGCACGGCGAGATACCCGTGATGAGCCCGCCCACGAGCCCGATCAGAACCAGAGTGACCACAGCCTCATCCTGCATCGGAAAACTGAGGGTCTGCTGACGACTCGGGCGCCGTCACCGATCCGTAAGAAGGATGAGAGAAGGTCGTTCGGCGACTCGATTGCCGAGGCATCCCGGACGTCGGACCGCGCAGTGCGCAGCCGTCAGACCGCCCCCATCCGCAGCTGAAGCGCCTCCTCGGCGACGTCGGCGTCCGAATGCCGGCGCAGCGTCCCGACCACGGTGCGCCATTCCTGCTTCCAGCCGCTGCCCGGCCCGGCGGTCCCGGCCAGAGCGAGGGCCAGAATCCCGGCCGATACCCGGGAGTCGGCGGCGAGCGCCGTCGCGGCGGCGTGGAAAGACTCCGGGTCGATCGGATCGCCCTGGGCGGCCCGGGATGCCAGCGTCTCGGCGGCGGCGCGGGCCGCCATCGGCCGGTCCTGAGTGAGGTCGGCGAGGGCACGGACGTCGTCGGTGAGCTCTGACGGCGCGGCGGACAGGTCAAGCGCGTGTGTCTGCAAGCGTGCGGCGTGGTGCAGCCAGCCCGGTTCGACGGCCAGGACTTCGGCGGTGGCCGCCGTGATCGGCCGCCACTGTCCCAGGCTGGCGCGCAGGGTCGGCGTCAGGTTCTGCGCCAGGTCCTCCAGGCGGCGGCGTGCCGGACGGTCGCGGAATCCGGCGGCTGGCGCGACGTTCCCGTCCCCGTCCCCGTCCCGCTCCGCGGACGCCGCCTGCATCAGCTCTCGCACCATGCTCAGATACCGGTCCGGCGGCCACCCGGCGGCGATCAGCCGGCCGACCGCGGCGATCGACAGCGCGTCCGTCGATGCCACGTCCAGGACGGCGGACCGGATCGCGAGCTCGGCCTCCGGCGCCCACGGGTACCAGTCCGCGACCTGCTGCCTCGCCGTGGCGCGGACGACTGACTCAGGGTACGAACACAGGTCGGCGACCAGCTTGCCGTAGCCGGCGCGGTGCCGGGCCGGGATCCCGAGCGGGACGACGCGCAGCAGCTCCACCGCCACGTCGCGGTCCGCCGAGGTGGCCGCCGCGAGCGCGTCCCACACCCGGGCGTCGTCCAGCCGCGCGACCAGGCGGGTCACCGCCGCCGTGCGGACGTGCCGGTGCTGGCGCTCGCTGTGCCAGGTCTGAAGCAGCAGGTCCACCACGTGCGGCCCGCCGACCTGTCCGGCGATCCGCAGCGCCTCCTTGCGGCTGGTGACCTTCGCGGTGGGGCTGGACAGCACACTGCGAAGCGCCTCGTCGAGCTGGGAAGGCCGTGCGTACAGCGCCGCCCTGGTCAGGGCGTAGACGGCGACGCGGGCCCGGTCGCCGTCGGTGTACTCCAGCAGAGTCGGGATGGCCGCGGCCGGATCCGGCAGCCAGACCAGGGCTCCCAGCGCCGCTTCCTGGAGCTGGACGTTGTCCGAGCGCAGGTACCGCTGGAGGGTCGCCTCGCCGGCGGTCCCCAGGCGTGCCGAGCGGCGGATCGCGTCGCAGCGTGCTGACATGGTCGCGCCGGAGTCGCGGGCGACCCGGCCCAGGAGCGCGGCGTACTGGACCCGCTGGCGCGGGAGCCAGTGGTCTGCCGCGTCGATGGCGAACGACGGGAACCACCGCACGCCCTTGGCCACGAACCGCCCGGCCGGCGCCGAGCCGCTCAGGTACCGGTCGAGCAGGTCGGTGCGCCTCCGGGCGATGACGTCGGCCACCGTCCAGAACGTGGCGACGCTCGGATCCCAGCGGACGAGAGCCTCGACGCGCTCGTCCCGGTGCGCGGGGTCCGCGAGCCACAGCGGAATCGCCGCCCGGGCGGTCGCGGCGGGAGCGTCCCAGATGGTCTGCCGCAGCCAGTCCTGCACGTCCGGCAGCGCGAAGGCGCGGCGGCCAAGCGCCTCGGCCAAACTCAGCAGTCTGCGATACTGCGCCCGGGCCAGACCGCGCTCCACCCACGGCGCGAGCACGTCGACCACCGCGCGTTCCTGGCCGTGGCGAAGCGTGTCCAGCCGCTCCCGGTCCACGGAGTCGGTGCTCCCCTCCACCTGCTCCAGGACCCGCAGGCACCACTGGAGCAGCGCGCCGTCCCCGGCTTCGGCGTGGTGGACGAGCACCCGCCGGGCCAGCCGGCGCACCGCGGTCAGCGAGCCGGCGGAGACGTCGCGCACTTCGACGGCGTCGGTCGCCAGCCGGGTCAAAGCCGCGACGGCGCTTTCGCCGAACAGCGCGGGAGCGGTCTGCGCCAAGGCGTTCAGGGTCGGCTGCCGGACCGGATCCTGCTCGTTGCGCATGCGGGTCAGGTCTTCGTCGAGGAAGCGGGCGAACAGCTCCGGATCGCGTTCGGCCGCCACGCAGGCGATCGCCAGCGGATAGGCGGCGGCTCGGGTCGAGGCGTCGGCCGCCCGGGTCTCGGCGAGAATCACCGCGCGGCCCTCGGCCCACGGCAGGCGCGCGGCGACCCGCAGCTTGCGCGCCGGGTCCCGCTCCACGGTCGGCAGGGCCAGCATCCGGCGCGCCTCACGATGCCGCCGCTGGTGCGGCAGGACGTCCAGGAGGAACTCGGCAAGGATCTCGCGCTCCAGATCCCGGCCGACGGTGACGGCGTCGAAGAACGCGTCCCGCATGGCCGGCGGCAGAGTCTTCAGCAGCATCGCGACCTGCTGGTCGTCGTCGGCGTATAGCCGCCCCCAGCGCAGCGCCTCGCCCGGCGCCTCGGTCAGCATGAGGCGGCGGACCCGGCGCGACAGGCCGGGGCGACGCGCCCAATACCGCCCGCCGGTGCCGTTCCTCAGCGGACTGCCGGTCCCGGCGGACCCGGCGCCGATCGCGGCGTCCACCAGCAGCCGCAAGGTTCGCTCGGCATCGAAGTCCGCGAGCGCGCCCAGCCGTTGGGCCAGACCGTTCGGGAACGGGAGCCGGCGCCAGACGTCGTGACGCTCCATCAGGGCCAGCACTTGCTCCGGCTGCGCCTGAGCCGCCCCGGCAACGCCGTCGGCGCACCGGATCCACCACGCCGCCCGCGAGCCCTCCGGCAGGTCATCGAGCTGACGGCCAATCAGGGACAGGACGACCTGCGGATGCGAGGTCCCCAACCGCTTCCAGTCCACCGCCAGATGCGTCAGACCGGGCAGGAGCCGCGCCACCACCGACTCGGAACAGACCGGCAGCAACCGCGCAGCCAACTCGTCGGGCAGGCGCACGGAATCACCGGCGGCACCGGCAGCACTGCCATCACCGCCACCACCGACATCACCGCCGCCGAGCACCAGAGCATCGGCCAGATCCCCGCGCCGAGCCCGCCGCACGGCCCGCACCACAGCCCGCTGCCACGCCACCGGCGCATCCCGCAGGCTCGCCACCACCGCCGCATCGAACCCCGGCGCGGCAATCACCGCCTCCAGCACCTGCACCCGCAACCCGAAATCGGGATCACTCAGCATGGAGCGCAGAACCGCCTCAGCACCGGTGATCCGCGCCATCGTGAGCACGAGCCCCCGCTCGAACGTCCCACCCTCAGCCAACTCAGCGAGCAGCTGACCCAACCGCGGCGTCCCAGCCAACTCCCGCGCAGTCCGCGCCACCAGGTTCATGCGGCGCGTCCGATCCAGCGCATCGATCGCGTCCAGCAGGGAGTAAGCGTCTTGCGGGGTCGGCGTCATGATCTGCATCGTAGGAGCCGGGCAGGGTCGCACGCACCGCAAATAGGCGCGCATGGGCTGTGGGTGGGTGGCGTCGTCTGGGGCGGTGCGGTTGATTGGTGGGTTTTTATAAGCTTTTTACGTCTTCGAGCATGGTTTGATGGCCTCGCAGGGGGCGCAGTTCGGTAGAGTAATCCTGGCGCGTTGCCGCGCCGTCGTGGCGGCGCGAAAATGTGCTGTGCGGGTGCTGTCCGTGTCGAGATCGATGCTGCTTGGTTTTTCAAGCCGTGGTTGAGTCTGGTACCGGACCGCATGTGTAGGGGTCGTGACCTGTCGCTTTGAGCACGCCGATGAGCTTTCGGCTTCCCCTTTGGCGCGGTCCCTCGGGCAGCCCCGTGTGGTGTCGTGGCTGGGGAGCCCGGGTCGGGAGGGAGTCCCGATGGACGATCATGCCGAGGTGGTGGAGCTCGCCGTCGAGGTCGAGCAGGTGGGGCGGGTCGCGGCGATCGATGTGGCCAAGGCCTCCGGGATGGTGTGCACCCGGCTGCCGTCGGAGACGAAGGCGCAGCGCCGGGTGCAGAGGGTTTGGGCGGTGGCGGCGACCACCGACGAGATCACAGCTCTGGGTGATCATCTGGTGTGTCAAGGTGTGGAGTTGGTGGTGATGGAGGCCACCGGGGTGTTTTGGAGACCGTGGTTCTATCTGCTGGAGGATCGGGGCCTGCGGGTGTGGCTGGTGAACGCCCGGGATGTGAAGAACGTGCCCAGCCGTCCGAAAACCGACAAGCTGGATGCGATCTGGCTGGCGAAGCTGGCCGAGCGGGGGATGTTGCGGGCCTCGTTCGTGCCGCCGGAGCCGGTGCGCAGGCTGCGGGATCTGACCAGGCTGCGCCGCACCCTGGTGGAGGAGCGCACCCGGTATCGGCAGCGGGTCGCCGATGTGTTGCAGGACGCGTGTTTGAAGGTCGCCGACCCTAAACAGGGCCTGACCGACCTGTTCGGCATGTCCGGGCGGGCGATCCTGGCCGCGCTGGTCGCCGGGCAGCGCGACCCAAAGGCCTTGGCCGCCTTGGCGATGGGGCGGGCTGTGGTGAAGACCGCATACTTGGAGAAGGCCCTGGCCGGCCGGTTCACCGCCCACCACGGCTTCCTCGTGGGCAAGCTGCTCGATCTGCACGACAGGCTGGAGAACGACATCGCCGAGCTGAACGCCCGGATCGAAGCCATGATCGCCGAACTGGACCGGACTCCGCCACCGGATGACAACCACCCAGACCGGCTACCCCTGTTGGACCGACTCGACGAGATCCCCGGAGTCTCCCGGGAGATCGCCGCCGACATCCTCGGCGAGACCGGGTTCGACATGACCGTCTTCCCCACCGGCGGGCACCTGGCCTCCTGGGCCAAACTCACCCCACGCACCATCCAATCCGGCGCCAGAAACAGCCACGGCGGCACCGGTAAAGGCAACCGCTGGATCAAAGGACCGCTCGGACAGGCCGCGCAGGCCGCCGGCCGCACCAAAACCTTCCTCGGGGCACGCTACAAACGCATCGTCAAACACGCCCCGGCGAAGAAGGCCCAGGTCGCCGTAGCCCGCAACATCCTGGAGATCGCCTGGGTGCTCATCAACGACCCCGACGCCCGCTTCACCGACCTCGGCCCCGACTGGCACACCCGGCGAACCGATGAAACCCGCAAAACCCGACAGCACATCCGCGAACTCGAACACCTCGGCTACACCGTCACCCTGACCAAAGCAGCCTGACCAACAACCACAAACCTCCCGGGCAGCCGGGACACTTCGTGCTGCCCTCGGCAACCTTCATTTTCCGATGAGCAGCCTGACCAACAACCACAAACCTCCCGGGCAGCCGGGACACTTCGTGCTGCCCTCGGCAACCTTCATTTTCCGATGAGCATGTCCGGGTCGCGTTGGCGGCCGGCGGTGCTGGAGCGACACGACCGCGCGCGGGTCCGAGTCACTGCGCACACGTTGGGGTCGGCGAGTGACGGCCGCGTTTGGTGGGCACCTGAAGTCAAGGTCAAGGGCAGGCGCCTCCGGCGGCGGCACTCTGCAACGGGGGGGCCGGGCCGGGTGGGGCTGCTCGGCGGCGGTTCGAGTGACCCTCGAACCCCGAGCACACACACAAGCCACAAGCACCCCACAAAGCAGCAGGCGTGTGCGACCCGCCTGGCGGGCAGGTCGCACGCGCCTGGTCATTCCTCAGACCGGCGAAAGCATCAGTCCGTAACCATCAGTCCATAGCGTTCGCGGTAACGGTCGTCGGGTTGGTGAGGTTCCCGGTCAGCGGCAGGCTGCGGGAGCTGTCGCCGACGAGGATCTGGTAGGTGCCGGCGGAGGCGATCCAGTTGCTGGAGGTGGTGTCCCAGTGGGCTAGATCGTGGGCTGACACGGTGAAGGTGGCGGTGGTGGAGGCTCCGGGGTTCAGGGTGGTGCGTTGGAAGCCCTTGAGCTGGTGCGGTGGTTCGCCGGCGGAGGCGGGGTCGCTGACGTAGAGCTGGGCCACCTCGGTTCCGGCGCGGCTGCCGGTGTTGGTGACCGTCGCGGTGACGGTTGCCTGGCCGTTGGTCAGTGCGCCGATCTGCAGGTTGCTGAAGGAGAAGGTGGTGTAGGACAGGCCGTAGCCGAAGGGGAAGAGTGGCGCGACGTTGTTCGCGTCGTACCAGCGGTAGCCGACGTCGAGGCCTTCGGAGTACTGCACGGTGCCGTTGACGCCCGGCCACTGGGCCGGGGTGCTGGCCGGGACCTGGGTGAGGGAGTTCGGGAAGGTGATCGGCAGGTGCCCGGAGGGGTTCACGTCGCCGAACAGCAGCGCGGCTATCGCCTGGCCGAACTCCTGGCCCTGGTAGAAGGTCTCGAAGACGCCCGCGACCTGGTTCAGCCAGGGCATCATGATCGCCGAGTTGTCGCTGAGCACGACGATCGTGTGCGGGTTGGCCGCGGCGACCGCGGAGATCAGCGCGTCCTGGTTGTTCGGCAGGTTGAGCGTGGTGGTGTCGGCCTCCTCGTGGCCGTAGTTGTCGGAGGCGAAGACGATCGCCACGTTCGAGGACTGCGCGAGCGCGACCGCGGAGGCCTGGTTCGTGCCGTCGTCGTAGGCGACCTTGACGTTCGTGCCGGCGGTCCGCTGCTGGATGCCGTAGAGCGGGTTGTACGTGCCGGTGCTGGTGGCGCTGCCGCTGCCGCCGCCCCCGGTGATGACCCCGGCGCCGGCGTTCTGGCCGATGACGGCCACGGACTCCCCGCCGCTCGGGCTCAGCGGCAGGACGCCGTTGTTCTTCAACAGCACCGAGCCTTCCTCGTCGCCCTGCAGCGCGACCGCGCGGTGCGCCGGCGTGGCGACGATGGCGGTGGTGGAACCGCTCGGCGCCTTGTCGAACATGCCGAAGCGGAACATCTGGGTCAGGACCCGGGACACCATCGTGTCGAAGGTGGCCTGGGTGACCTGCCCGGCGGCGACCGCCTGCTCCAGCGAGGCGGCGAAGAACCCGCCGAAGGGCATCTCGACCGTCTCCCCGGCGTTCGCCGACGGCACGGTGGAGTGGATCCCGCCCCAGTCCGAGGTGATGAAGCCCTGGAACCCGGCCTGCTGGTACATCGGGGTGTTCTCCACCGCCGGGTTCTGGCAGGAGTAGTTGCCGTTCACCATGCTGTACCCGCACATGAGCGCCGCCGCGCCGCCCTTCTCGATGGCGGTCTGGAAGCCCGGCAGGTACATCTCCTGCAGCGTGCGGGTGTCGATGATCTCGTTGCCGGGCGCCGACGGCTGCTCGATGTTGTACGCCGCCGCGTGCTTGACCTCGGCCATGACGTCCTGGCTCTGCATCCCCTGGACGTCGGCGCTGACGATCTCGCCGGTCAGGTAGGGGTCCTCGCCGAACGTCTCATAGGCGCGTCCCCAACGCGGGTCGCGCACCAGGTTGATTGTCGGGCCGAGCGAGACGTTCACGCCCTTGCCGGCGAACTCCTGGCCGACTGCCACACCGAAAGCGTGCTCGTAGGACGGGTCGAAGGTGGCTGCCGACGTCTCGCCGTCAGGGAACTGCGTCACCCCGCCGAGTCCGTCGCCCACACCGGTGGGCCCGTCCTCCAGGTTGACGCTCGGGATGCACAGCGCGGGCTGCGCGGCGATCTGCCCGATGTAGGTGCTGGACCCGTCGCCGTAGAGCATCGCGTCCTTCTGGTCCTGCGACATCGCGCCCATCAGCTGCGCCACGCGGGTCGAGACGGCCACGGTCGGCTTGTTGAGCCAGGGGCAGTTGCCCGGCGCCGGCTGCGGCGGAGGCGGCGGGATGGTGACGGTCTGGTTGCCGACCGTGTAGACGGAGATCTCCCACAGCGACACGCCGTAACCGGTGGCGCGCGCCGTCTCGTTCATGCGGACGTAGCGACCGGTGCCCGAGAGGTTCACCGTCTGCGTCCCGCCGGTCCCGGTGGTCGTGGTGTAGATCGTCGACCAGTTCGCGTTGTCGTTCGAGACCTGGATCTGGAAGCCGGAGGCGTAGGCGTTCTCCCACTGCAGGACGACCTGGCAGACCGGCAGGCTCCCCCCGAGGTCCACGTCGATCCACTGCCCGTCGGCCGACGCGCTGGACCAGCGGGTCAGGGTACTGCCATCAGTGGCGTAGAAGGGGTCGTAGGCCGGGTTGGCGTCCTGGATCGAGGAGGCGGTCGCCGGGTGCCCGAGCGCCGCGTTGGCGGTGCCGCAGGTGCCGTTCCCGCCGCCGGAGCTGCTGGGCGATGAGCTGGGCGAGCTGGGCGAGGTCGAACCGCCGCCTCCGCCGGTGAACACGCCGAACTCCCACAGGGAGTAGCCGTAGGCGGTGTTGCGCGCCGTGCCGTACATGCGGACGTAGCGGCCGGTACCCGCGACGGTCAGCGTCTGCGTCCCGCCGGTCCCGGTGGTCGTGGAGTAGACCGTCGACCAGTTCGTGTTGTCGGTCGAGGTCTGGATCTGGAACGCGGTGGCGTACGCGGTCTCCCACTGGAGGCTGACCTGGCAGATCGTGACCGTGGACCCCAGGTCCACGTCGAGCCACTGCGGGTCGCTGAACGCGCTGGACCAACGGGTTCCGGTGTTGCCGTCGACGGCGGCGGCGGCCGGAGTGCCGGCGTTCTCCGCCGAGGAGGCGGTGACGGGACGGTTCAGCGCCGCGTTCTGGGTGCCGCAGGTCCCGCCGCCGGTACCGGTCCCGGTTGTGCCGTAGACCTGGAACTCCCACAGCGAATAGCCGTAGCCGGTGGTGCGTGCGGTGCCGTACATGCGGACGTAGCGGCCGCTGCCGGTGACGTTCACCGTCTGCGTGCCGCCGGGACCGGTGGTCGTGGAGTAGACGGACGTCCAGTTCGAACCGTCGGAGGAGACCTGGATCTGGAAGGACTTCGCCGCGGCCGTCTCCCACTGGAGGACGACCTGGCTGATCGTCGCGGTCGCCCCGAGGTCCACCTGCAGCCACTGCGGGTCGCTGTAGGCGCTCTCCCAGCGGGTGCCGGTGTTGCCGTCCACCGCGTTCGCGGCGGTGTTCCCTCCGGTGACCGACGAGGCGGTCGCGGCCTTGCCCTGCGAGAGCAGCGAGGGCGCGGCGTGCGCCGAGCCGGTGACGATCGCGACCATCAGCGTGCTGATGAGGGCGACGACCAGGGTCACCACCAGGGAGGTCATACGTGGATTTCGGGCGCGCAAAGGCGGCGCCTGTTGACTGACGGCCATACTTCTCTTCCTCGCGTCGTGGGGTCGCTGGCGGAGGGAGAGCGCTCTCCGTTGGAGAGACTGGCGGCGAGCTGACGGAGAGTCAAGGTTTTGAGCGAGTTCCGCAACAGTTCCGCAACTACGCCTTGCCGCTGAGGCCGCGGATCAGATCCGCGGCCTCAGCGTTCTTGCTTACGTGCCTCAGCGTTCTTGCTTACGGGAAGGACGTGACGTCCGACGGCGTGGTGTTGGAGGGAGTGGCTCCTCCGATCTGGTTGATGACGTGGCTGATCACACCGACCCCGCCGAGGGAGACGGTCAGCATGTCGTGGAGCTGGACGCCGGAGGTGTTCGGCGCCTCGAAGGCGTGGTCGTTGACCACCGCCGGGTTGACGTTGAAGTAGCAGTAGCTGCCCAGGCCGTACGCCTGGTGCGAGGTGACGTTCGAGGCGACCTTGTAGGCCGGGTAGCCGTTGGTCGAGCCGTTCATCCAGGCCGCCTGGTTCGGCGGGTCGTACGGGTTCTCGTTCTGCAGGAAGATCGTCTCACCGCCCTGGCCGTTCCAGACGACTTCGTTCTTCTGGTAGTGCTCGACGAACAACCCGGTCGCCAGGACGTTGTTGCCGTTGACGGTCAGACCGTTGTCGGCGGTGTTGGTGGTCCAGCCGACGGTGCCGCCGTTGCCGTGGTCGGCGCGCCAGGCCCAGATGTCGTTCACCAGCGTGTTGTTGGCGTTGACCACCAGGCTGTCCGTCGCCTTGCCGGCGATGTCGCCGCCGATGCGGAAGAACACGTCCTGGACCGAGTCCGGGTTGGCGCTGTGGTTGGCGGTCGAACCCTGCGTCCCGACGGTCAGCAGGGAGGCGGAGTTGGTCGTGCCGGCGTCCATCAGCAGGCCGCTGATCCGCACGCCGTCGACGTCGCCGACCTGCATCGTGGTGATGCCGTTGGTCGGGATGAGCGTCGGGAAGCCGGTGCCCAGCACGACGGTGTTCGGGTTGGTGACGTTGAGCGTCTGGTCGATGGTGTAGACGCCGGGGGTGAAGAACAGGCTGCAGCCCTGCGCCAGCGCCGTGTTCATCTGCGAGGCGGTGTTGGACGGGGTCACGACGAAGAACTGGCTCATCGGGACCGAGGTGCCCGGGGTGGCGCCGTTCGCCCAGCTCGCACCGGAGGCGTTGGTCCGCAGCGAGGGCAGGAACACGTGGTAGTTGCCCGAGGAGTCCACGTACAGGTAGGGCACGTCACGCGAGACCGGCGTGGTGGCCAGCGTCGTCATCGGCGGGTTGGGGAAGCTCTGGGCCGGTGCCCCGGTCACGCCGGAGAACACCATGTTCCAGACCGACCCGCTCCAGCTGCCCAGGTTGCTGTCCTGGGTGTACCACTGCTGCTGCGAGACGCTCGAGGCCTGCCCGGAGATCTTGGAGTCGGCGACGTAGCCGCCGCTGGCGTAGCCGTAGCTGGCCGGGTACATCTGGAGCCCGCCGTGGATGTCCATGCGGCGGAACGGTCCGGCCTGCGCGACCGCCCAGCGGGTGTTGCCCGCCGAGGGGTTGACCGCCATGTTCTCCGCCGAACGCCAGAAGTTCTGGGTGGCGTTGCCGGTCCCGTCGAAGGCGTCGACCGTGACGTCGCCGTTGATCGTGACGTCGTCAGGGTTCTGACCCAGGCCCTGGATCGAGGTGTAGTAGCCGATGTTGGCGGTGTTGCTGTAGGTGCCCGGCTTGAACAGCAGCGCGTCGCGCTCGGTGCCGAACTGGTTGAGCTTCTGGTTGTTGAAGACCGTGTCCAGCGTGGACTGGATGCTCGCGCTGGACATGCTCGGGTCGAAGATGTGCATGTTCGGCCCGAAGTTCGGCGTGTTCGACTGGTTGGTGCAGCCGGTCGCGATGCCGGTGACCGTCCAGGTGAACGAGGCGGTCCCGATCGCGCCGGTGCCGTCGGTGACGGTCACCGTGACCGCGGAGGATCCGGTGGCGGTGGGCTTGCCGGAGATCAGACCGGAGGCGGAGTTGATCGTCAGCCCGGCCGGCAGACCGGTCGCGCTGTAGGTCAGCGTCTGTCCGGCCGTGGAGTCGGAGGCCTGGATCTGCACGTTCGCCGAGGTGCCCACGGTCGTGCTCTGGGCGCCGGGGTTGGTGACCGTGACGCCGGTCCCGCCGCCGGCGGTGCCGGTGTGGACCTGGAACTCCCACAGCGAGTAGCCGTACTGGGTCGCGCGCGCCGTGCCGTACATCCGGATGTAGCGGCCGGAGCCGGACACGTTCAGCGTCTCGGTGCCGCCGGGACTGGTGGTCGTGGAGTAGATCGAGGTCCAGGTGGTGCCGTTGGCCGAGGTCTGGATCTGGTAGGCCTTGGCCGCCGCGGTCTCCCAGTTCAGGACGACCTGGCAGATCGACTGCGTGCTGCCCAGGTCGACCTGGAGCCACTGCGGGTCGCTGAACGCGCTGGACCAGCGGGTTCCGAGGTTGCCGTCCACGGCGGCGGAGGCCGCGGTGCCGGCGTTCTCCGCCGAGGAGGCGGTGGCCGGCTGGTTCAGCGCGGCGTTCGTCGTGCTGCAGCCGCCGCCGGTCCCGGTCCCGGTCGTGCCGTAGACCTGGAACTCGTACAGCGAGTAGCCGTACCCGGTCGCGCGGGCCGTCCCGTACATGCGGACGTAGCGGCCGGTGCCGGCGACGGTCAGCGTCTGGACGCCGCCGGTGCCGGTGGTCGTGGAGTAGATCGAGGTCCAGTTCGTGCCGTCGGCGGAGGTCTGGATCTGGAACGCGGTGGCGTACGCCGCCTCCCAGTTCAGGACGACCTTGTCGACGGTCGCGCTGGCGCCGAGGTCGACTTCGAGCCACTGCGGGTCGCTGAACGCGCTGGACCAGCGGGTCGCGGTGTTGCCGTCGGTGGCGTTGGCCGCCGGGTTTCCGGCGTTCTCCGTGGAGGAGGCGGTCGTCGTCTTGCCCTGCGAGAGCAGGCTGTCGGCGGCGTGGGCCGACGACGGGGCGACGACCGCGTACGCTGCCATGCTCAGGACGACGAGCAGCAAGAACACGGCGTTCAGCGGGCGGTTCAGGGGTCTCCGATGGAGTGTCCCAGCGGAGGAGAAGGCCTTCATGACATCTCCTGCTTGATCAGGCGTTGCTCAGGGCGGACGGCGCGGCGCCGGGGGCGCCGGCGCCGCGGATGGGGGTCCCCGTCATGGTGCGTCGATCGTGTGTGGAACACGGAGAGCGCTCTCTCGCAGTTGCGATCGTTGCGCTGAAGTTTCCGGAATGTCAACGGATTCTGCGACCGGAACTTTGTCGGAAGGGCTCTGAGGGAGCGTCGGCGGAGCTTCGGCAGAGCTCTGGACGAGCTCTGACCGAACCCGTGCGGAGAGCGCTCTCCGGCGTGCTATAAACAAAACATGACCGCTGACGACGACATACCGCGCGCGCCGACGCTCGAGGACGTCGCGCGCGTCGCCGGAGTCTCCCGCGCGACAGTCTCCCGCGTCGTCAACGACACCCGCAACGTCGACCGCCGCATCCGCGAGGTCGTCCAGGCGGCGGTGGCGCAGACCGGCTACGTGCCGAACCAGGCGGCGCGCTCCCTGGTGACCCGGCGCACCGGATCGGTGGCGCTGGTCGTGTCGGAGGCCGAGCACCGCTCCTTCGACGACCCGTTCCTGGGCCGCGTCTTCACCGACCCGTTCTTCGGCCGCGTGGTGAGCGGGATCATCAGCGTCCTGCGTCCCCGCGCGGTGAACCTGGTCCTGATGCTCGCCGAGACCAACGACTCCCGCAGCCAGCTCATCGACTACCTGCGGCAGGGACACGTCGACGGCGTCCTGCTCATCTCCACCCACGCCGACGACCCCCTGCCCTCCATGCTGATCGAATCCGGACTGCCGACCGTCCTGTCCCGGCGCCCGAGCACACCGATCCCGATCAGCTACGTGGACGTCGCCCAGCACGTCGGCGCGGGCCTCGCCGCCGACCGCCTGGCCGAGCGCGGCTGCCAGCAGGTGGCCACCATCTCCGGCCCGATGGACATGCCCGCCAGCCAGGACCGCCTCAACGGCTTCCGCGAGGCGATGGCCCGGCACGGGCACGCGTTCGTCCCCTCGGTGGAGGGCAACTTCACGCAGGACAGCGGCGAGCAGGCGATGCGCGAACTCCTGGACCGCTACCCCGACATCGACGGCCTGTTCGCGGCCAACGACCTGATGGCCCAGGGCGCACTGCTCGCACTGCACGACCGCGGCATCGCCGTCCCCGGCCGCGTCGCGGTCGTCGGCTTCGACGACAGCAGCGCCGCCACCGCCAGCCGCCCACCCCTGACCACCGTCCGCCAGCCGATCGAGGACATGGCCGCGGCAATGGCAGACCTGCTCCTAGCGCACATCGACGAACGGCAACCACGCGTCACCTCGCGCATATTCGAGCCCACGCTCGTGGTCCGCGACTCGGCGTGAGGAGACTCAGCTCTCGACGCCCCGCCGCACCCTGAGCACCACCGCCGCACTCGCCGCCCCGAGCACCGCACCACCGACCACGTCCCCGGGATAGTGCACGCCGGTATGCACGCGCGAGTATCCGACCACTGCGGCCAGGGCGCCGAGCGGCACCGCCGCACCCGGCAGCACCCGGCCGACCGCGACGGCGAACGCAACGGCGGAAGCGGTATGCCCCGACGGAAACGAGGCCGACCGCGGCATCACGACATAACGGCGCGGGAACAGCCCAGGCTCAGCACGCGGCGGCCGGTGTCGGCGCGCAAGCCGCTTCGCGAGCAGGTTGGCCGACGCCGAGGCGAGCGCGACCGCACTGACGCCGGCCACGGCAGCTTGGCGCGGCGGACCCGGGCGCGTGGCCAGTAGGGCGGCGATGCTGAGGGAGATCTTCGAGTGATTCGCGGTGTGCGACAGGGTGCGCAGCGCGGAGTCGACGGCGCTCGGAGTGGGAGTGCGTGCGACGGCTGCGTAGGCGGCCGCGTCGAGGTCAGCGAGGCGGCGGAATCGGCGGGCGAGAGGGGAGATCTGGCCAACGAGAGGGTGGAGGGAGGGCTCGGTCATTGGTCAGGGCTCCGATTCGGCTCGGCGCCCTCGGGCGACTCGGCACTCTGGTTCGGCGGGGCATGGTGGTCGGGCTGGGCGCCCTGGTGCGGCTCGGTGCTCTGGTCCGGCTCGGCGCTGCGATGCGGCTCGGCACTGCGATTCGGCTCAGTGTTCTGGTCCGGCTCGGGGCTCTGGTGCGGCTTAGTGCTCTGGTGCGGCCCGAGGTTCCGGTCCGACTCGGTGCTGCGATTCGGCTCGGCATTCTGGTCGGGCCCGGCGCCCCGCCGCTGCTCAGCACTCCCGTCCGGCTCGGCGCTGATGCTGGTGCTGAGGTGGCCGAGGGCCAGTCCCAGGACCGTGCGACACTCGGTTTTCAGGGAGCGGGGCGGGGGTTGGGCGGGGCGTTTGCGGGGGACTCGGACTCGGAGGGCGCCGGGTTGGATGGTGCAGATCACGGGGGCGTCGAGGTTCAGTGCCTCGCCGTCGACCGCTACCGGGATTCGGGCTTCGGCGCCGTCGACGCGTACCTGGCGGGCGCTGGTCACCGTCACCGCGTCGGAGCCTGTGCCGAGGACTGCGAGGCCGGCTGCGCTCAGTGCGCCCTCCACGTGTACCGCGACCACGCCCAGGACTCCGCGGTCCAGGCGGGGGCGGCGGCCGCCTCCGAGCCGGCCGGACTCCAGGTAGGGGTTGTTGCTCACCAGGAGGACTTGGGGGGATGGCAGCTGCTCGCCGTCCGCCTCGACCGTGAGGGCCGCGCCGTCGGATGTGAGGAGGTCCGGTAGGTGCTCGAGCGCCGTGCCGGCCTTGGAGTCGCGGTACTGGGGGTTCTGCACGATCTCGGCGTAGGCGCCGAATGATGCCGTGTTCACGAAGGGGCGGTCCGCCACTGTTCCCAGGTCCACGCGCAGTTCGATGCCGTCGCGCAGGGCGTCCAGGCCCGCCGCCGGGTCGTCGCGGTCCAGGCCGAGGTCCAGGGCGAAGTGGTTGCGGGTTCCGGCGGACAGGACCAGGAATGGCAGGTCGTGCTCCGCCGCGACTGCCGCGACCAGTGCCTGCGTGCCGTCGCCGCCGGCGACTCCGAGCAGGTCGGCGCCGTCGGCCACGGCCTCGCGCGCCATCTTGGCGACGTCCTGGTCGGCGTCGGGGTCGAGCAGCAGGACGCGGGCGCCGAGCGACTCAGCCTTCTCCACCAGACCGAACTCGCCGACCTTGCCGTCGCCGGACTTCGGATTCATGATCAACACCGGCTTTCGCGGACGGGCGGGATGCCGCGTGCGGGACCGGGTGACCGTCTGCGGCTGCTCCAAACGGCGCACCGCGCTGTGCGCGCAGCCGACGCCGGCCGCCACCAGCGCCGCGACCACGACGCCATCGATCCAGAACCCGGCCACCGCCGCCAGCACGATCAGCACCACCGGCGCCGCCCCGGCCAGCGCTGCCCCGACCCAGCGCAGGACGCCCCGCCGCGTGACCAGCCACCAGAGGCCGACGCCGGTCAGCAGGAGGGCGGCGAGCACCCCCAGCACCAGGCTCAGCCCGTGGAAGAAGACGATGGCGACCAGCAGCACGACCACCGCCGCGACCAGGCACGCCACGCCGATCCGGGCGAGCGCCCGCGCCCACCGGTCAACAGCCACCTCACACCTCCCCGGCCAGCATGACGTACCGCCACCCCGCCCGCGAACGCACCGCGCGCGGTCGCGGCGCCGGGCCCGGCTCTCCCAATCCATAGATCTGTTCGACGTTTACCCCCCGATCCTCTGGCCACAAGGGGGCCACATCGAACGTCGAGCGCGACGGGAGTCGCGCCACTAATGCTCAATAAGGAGTTTTCATGTATATCAGCGTCGGCGCCATCGTTCTGGTCCTTATCATCGTTGTCATTATCCTGATGATGCGCCGATAACGCATGAAGGGCGTCGCACCGCGATGATGGTGAGATGAAGCACTTCGATCTGGTCGTGATCGGCAGCGGATCCGGCGACACCGTCATCGGCGACCGTCCAGCGGGCTGGACGGTCGCCCTCGTCGAGGACCAGGCGGTCGGCTTCGGCGGGACCTGCCTGAACGTGGGCTGTATCCCGTCGAAGATGTTCGTCCACACCGCGGACCTCGCCGAGGACGCCCGCGCCGCGAACGCGTTCGGAGTGGACCTCCCGGCGCCCGCGGTGCGGTGGCTCGCCATCAGAAAGCGCGTCTTCGACCGCATCGATCAGCGATCGGCCGACGGGCTGCGCGACAGCCGCGCCGGCGGCCCGAATCTGACATTGTTTGAAGGAAAAGGACAATTCACCGGTCCGAACACTTTGCTGGTCAATGATGGCGAGACGATCAGCGCCGACCGGTTCGTCATCGCCGCCGGGTCACGGCCGATCGTGCCGGACGTGCCAGGGCTGCAGGACGCCGGCTTCCTGACCAACGAGACCATCATGCGGGTCGAGAAACTGCCCGAGCGGCTGGTCATCCTAGGCGCCGGCGCGATCGCCGCAGAGTTCTCGCACGTCTTCTCAGCCCTCGGCGTCCACGTCACCGTCATTTCGCGCTCCGGCAGCATGCTGACTCGCGAAGACGAGGACGTCTCGCAGCTGTTCACCGGCATCGCCCGCCGGAAATGGGATCTCCGCCAGCGCCGAGAAGCCACCCGCGTCGAGCGCACCAGCACGGGCATCCGCGTCCATCTACGCGATCCGGACGGCGGTGACGGCGATGACGTCGATGACGTCGAGTCCGTCCAGGAATTCGTCGAGGGCGACGAACTCCTCGTAGCCGTCGGCCGACGCTCGAACGCCGACCGCCTCAACCTGTCCGCAGCCGGTGTCGCAACCCATCCGGACGGCCGGATCGCCGTCGACAGCCGCCAGCGCACGAACGTCCCCGGCATCTTCGCGATCGGCGACGTCAGCTCCGAGCACCAACTCAAGCACGTCGCCAACCACGAAGCCCGCGTGGTCGCCCACAACTTCTCGCACCCCGACGAGCCGACCGAGTCCGACCACCGCTTCGTCCCGCACGCCGTGTTCACCTCGCCGCAGATCGCCTCGGTCGGGCTGACCGAACAGCGGGCTCGGGCCGAGGGCGTTCCGTACGTCGTCGGAAAGCGTGACTACAGCGAGATCGCCTACGGCTGGGCGATGAACGACCCGGAGGGCTTCGCCAAAGTCCTCGCCGATCCCCAGACCGGGCGGCTGCTCGGCGCGCACATCATCGGTCCGCAGGCATCGGTGCTGATCCAGCCGCTGATTCAGGCGATGAGCCTGGGACAGGACGCCGCGACCGTCGCGCGCGGCCAGTACTGGATCCATCCGGCGATGTCAGAGCTCGTCGAGAACGCTCTGCTCGACCTTCCTCAGAGGTCGGCGAAATCACCTGTGAATTAACCGGAATCCGGGGTACGAGGCGCCTCGTCGCCGCCCGAAGGCGACGGGAAGCAGGTGGGGACGCCATGAGCCGACAGGCGAAGGCCAAAGCGCTGAGCGTGCAAGGTGGCAAGCGGGCCCGGCAGGGTCTGCGAACGTCCGGACAGAAGCTGCTCGACGAGGTGCTCGCCACCGCGCCGAAGCTGCCCGTCCGCAACCAGGCGGCGCTGCTGGCGCAGTACCCCGGGCTCACACCCGACGAGATTGCCGACTCGCTGATCCGCACCGCGTCGCGCGCCACGGCGGCGACCGGCGCGACGGTCGGCGCCTGGGCCGTGCTGCCGTTCGTGCCGGCGTTCCCGGTCGAGATCGCCGCGGAGACCCTGGCCGTGGTGGGGATCGAGGTCAAGCTCGTCGCCGAGCTGCACGAGCTCTACGGCCTCGGCGTCCCGGGAGCCGGCGCGAGCCGGATGACCGCCTACGTCATCGCCTGGGGCGAGCGCCGCAGCGCCGTCCTGGTGCCCGGCAGCCTCGCCCTGGCGATCGGCTCCCCGCTGCGCAAACGGTTGTCCCGGCGACTGGCGCACCGCGCCGGGCGCAACACGCTGTCCCTCGGACCGTTGCTCACCGGCGCAGCCGCCGGCGCGCTGTTCAACCGCCGCGAGACCCGACGCATCGGCCAGGAAGTGCTGGACGACATACGGAAAAACCGGTCAGCGCTGGAGGGCACGCTCTGATCGGCGGTGGCGGCCTGCTCCCCGTGACCGGAATCACTGCGCTCGCCTGCGGGCATAAGCGCGTAAAAGCCGCGCCAAAAAAATTCGCCCCGTGTCCCCCGTTTCGTTTAGCGGGAGGTGGTCACAAGCGCCCAGACATCGCCGGCTCCCCGCCCGCGGCGGGACTCGAGGGGGAGATCGGCCTGAGGGAGGGCGGGACCGATCTCCATTGCTTTCCGGCGGTCAGAACCCCGGCTTGCCCTCGCGCGGCACCCGTGCGGCCGTGTCGAGGAAGAAGGTGTCGATGCTTTGCACCGCCGAGACGAAGTCGTCGAGGTTGACGGGCTTGGTGATGTACGCGTTGGCGTGCCCTTGGTAGGCCGCGCTCACGTCGTCCGGCGCGGCGGAGGTGGTCAGCACCACCACCGGGATGGCCTTGAGCACCTGGTCGGCCTTCAGCACCGCGAGCAGCTCGCGGCCGTTCATGCGGGGCATGTTCAGGTCCATCAGGATCAGGTCGGGGTGCGGACGCGCGGGATCGTTCAGGTGGTGCAGGGCGGCGACGCCGTCCTCGACCTGGGTGATCGTGTGCTCCGAGGGACGCTCCAGCAGCGCGTCCTGGATCAGCATCGCGTCGGCCGCGTCGTCCTCGACCAAGAGGATCCCGTAGGAACGGGTCGCGGTGAATGTCATGTCAGGTTCCCCTCAGCGGCGTCCGCCATGGTCGGGTCAGCGACGCCTGCGGCTACAGGGAAGCAGCGACACGATCAGGGTAGTGCCGCGCCGGTGGCACCGACAACGACCGCGGCCCGGCCCGCGCCAGCACGGGAGTCGAACATCGGTATCGTTTCCGGCACTGTCGCACAGCAAGATCACGCCGTCCGGCGTGACGGAAACAGGGAGTGAGGGATGCCGGTGCGGCGCACCACCCGGTATTGGCTCGTCGTCGGAACAACGGTGGCCTCGGTCGTCCTGGCCGCGTTGGCCGCGCTCGCCATGGCGGCGGCGAACCACGCCTCCGACGCCACGCACACCATGGCCGACCGCGACTCCCCCGCGCTGACCGCGTCCGTGAGCCTGGAGTCGGCGATGGTCAATCAGGAGACCGGCGTCCGGGGTTACGGCTTGTCCGGGAGCAGCGAGTTCCTCCAGCCCTACACCCAGGGTGTCGCCGACGAGCAGCACGCGGTGGCGACCCTGCGCAGCCTTCGAGCCGGCGGCGCGGAAGGGGTGCGCCGGCTGGACGAGGTCGTGGCTCTGGCCCAGGCCTGGCAGACCTCCTACGCCCAGCCGGTCGCCGCCTCCACGCCGGCGGACGCCCGCGCGCTCAGCAGCGCGCGGCTGGACGCGGCGAAGACGAAGTTCGACGCGCTGCGCACGGCGATGACCGGCCAGCAGGCCCAGCTCCAGCGGACCCGCCAGGACGCGCGCGCCGACCTGACCACCGCCGAGCGGCAGCGCGATGAGGTCTTCTTCGCCGTCGCCGTGGCGATCGTGGCGATGATGCTCCTGGTCTTCGAAGGGCTGCGCCGCGGCGTGACCCGGCCGCTGGCCGGATTGTCCGCCGACGCCCGGCAGGTCGCCTCGGGCGACCTGAACCACCCCATCGCCCCGAACGGCCCGTCGGACCTGCGCGACCTGGCCGGCGACGTGGAGGCCATGCGCCGCCGCCTGGCCGACGAGCTGACGGCGGTCGAGCACGCCCGGCGGATGCTGGACGATCAGGCGGCGGATCTGGAGCGCTCCAACGCCGAACTCGAGCAGTTCGCCTACGTCGCCTCCCACGACCTGCAGGAGCCGCTGCGCAAGGTCGCCAGCTTCTGCCAGCTGCTCCAGCGCCGCTACGCCGACCAGCTCGACGAGCGCGCGAACCAGTACATCGAGTTCGCCGTGGACGGCGCGAACCGCATGCAGACCCTGATCCAGGACCTGCTGGCGTTCTCCCGCGTCGGCCGCACCTTCGACGCCGAGGGCGTCGTGGACCTGGAGGCGGTCTTCGACCGCGTGCTGGACACCTTGAGCATCGCGATCGAGGAGACCGGCGCGCAGGTCACCCACGACCGGCTCCCGACCGTGGCCGGCGACCAGACGCAGATGGGCATGCTGCTGCAGAACCTGATCTCCAACGCCGTGAAGTTCCGCGACCCCGAGCGGCCGCCGCGGATCGAGGTCACGGTCGCCCGCGTCGGGGGGAACGGTTCCGACGAAGCGGACGAGAACCCCGCGTCCGGCAGTTCCCAGGACGCAGAGAGTAACGGCGCCGACACCTCCACCGACCCGGACGAAACCGGCGGCGAGTGGGAGATCGCCGTCGCCGACAACGGCATCGGCATCCCCGCCGAGTACGCCGACCGGGTCTTCGCGATCTTCCAGCGGCTGCATTCCCGCGACGCCTACCCGGGCAACGGCATCGGGCTCGCCGTCTCCCGCAAGATCGTCGAGCTGCACGGCGGCCGGATCGCGATCGACCCGGACCGCGAGACCGGCGCGCGTATCGTCATCACCTTCCCTGTCCGCGCGGACGAAGCGGACGCGACAGAGGGAGCAGCAGAAGAAGCACAACCCGCCGACGCCGGCGACGACATCCGTGGAGACCAGACACCGTGAACCTCGCGACCGCGGGCCGGCCGGCCACCGAACCCCCGTCCGACGACGGCTTCCGCCTCGTCCTCGTCGAGGACGACCTCGGCGACGCCGTCCTGGTCGAGGAGATGCTCTCCGACACCGGCCTTCGCTACTCCCTGACCGTGGCGCGCAGTCTGTCCGAGGCGCTGACCGTCCTGCGCCGCCAGGACTGCGACTGTGTCCTGCTGGACCTGCACCTGCCCGACGCCAGCGGTCTGCCGCTGCTGCGCGCGGTCCAGCGGGCCGTCCCGGACGTGGCCGTCATCGTCCTGACCGGACTGGCCGACCCGCACAGCGGCGAGGCCGCCGTGGCCTCCGGCGCGCAGGACTACCTGGTCAAGGACCACGTGGACGCGCAGATAATGCGGCGCGCGCTGCGCTACGCGATGAGCCGCAAACTGGCCGAGCACGCCACCGCCGAGCTGATGCGCAACCAGCTGCGCGCCGAGGAGAACGTGCGCCTGGAGCGCGGTCTGCTGCCGGCGCCGCTGCTGGACTCGCCGCGCCTGCGGGCCACGACGCGCTATCTGCCCAGCCGGGAGGCGGCGCTGCTCGGCGGCGACTTCCTGGACATCGTCCAGGACGCCGACGGCGCGGTGCACGCCGTCATCGGCGACGTCAGCGGGCACGGCCCGGACGAGGCCGCGCTCGGCGTCTGCCTGCGCATCACCTGGCGCGCGCTGACCCTGGCCGGCCACCGCGACCTGGAACTGCTCGCCCTGCTCGAAAAGGTGCTGGTCGCCGAGCGCACGCACCCTGCCATGTTCGCCACCTGCACGATCCTGACGCTGGACCCGCACGCGGGCACGGTCTCGGTGATCCTCGCCGGCCACCACGAACCGCTGCTGATCGGTGCGCACAAGGCCGAGAACCTGCCCGCCGCCTACGGCATGGCCCTGGGTATCGCCCCCGGCCGCCACGAGTGGCGCCGCAGCGAGTTCGCCCTGCCGCCCCGCGGCGCCCTGCTGCTCTACACCGACGGCCTCATCGAGGGCCACGCCGGCCCGGACGGCCAACGCCTCGGCGCGGCCGGGCTGGGGGACCTGATCGCCCAGGCGCCGCGGCTGGAACCGGGCGAGTTCCTGGACCATCTCATCAATGCGGCGCAGTCCTTGAACGCCGACCGGCACGCCGACGACCTCGCAATACTTCATCTGGCATGGTGAGGTACGACCCGAATCAGGCTACTGCGGCTACTGCGGCGGACGCTTGCGGCGGCCGGTGAGGCGCCGCACGGTCGCCACCATCAGTTCCGAGCGCCGCCGGCGTTCGTGTTCCACGCGTACGGCCACCCACAGGCAGAAGATGGCCAGCGGTATCTCGACGCACAGCGCCAGAACCAGCGCGCGCACGAACTCCGTGGTGTCCGGAGCCGACATGACGTCGAACCACGCGTCGATGATGAGCACCACACCCGCCATCGCGGCAGTGACCTCTACATACATCCGGTGATACAGCAGTGACCAGCCGGTGCGGAAGAGCAGCGCGCACAGGATGAGGTCGAAGCCGACCCAGGAGACGTTGTAGTGCGCTGCCTCGGACTTGTCCGGCAGGGCGACGGCGAGGTTGGCCGTCCACGGCAGGGTGAAGACCCCGAGGACGAGCAGCAGCCAGCCGGTCCAATGCGGCACGGCGCGCGGCGGCGGGTCCAGTCGCTCTTCCAGGATCGGTTCGTCGGCGGCGGTGCTTTGTGGCGCGTCGGACTGGGTCATGATCGGCTCTCACTCCCCCACGACGACCGCGCCGCGCGTACCGCCCAGACCGGCGACGACACACAGCACCGACCCGGCGAGCGCCAGCCACATCCCGCCCTGCAAACTGTGGTCCGCCGAGCGCTGCACATGGATCAGGAACAGCACGGAGCCGAAGACCCCGGCCACTCCGGCCAGCGCGGTCAGCAGGCCGCTGACGTCGAACAGCCCCAGCATCGCGACCAGCCCGATCAGGACCGCCGCACCGCCGACCGACCTGCCCAGGTCCGGGGTTCCGCCGAAGCCGCTGTCGACGACGGCGCGCCAGGAGACCCGGATCCCCTGGGTGTTCCGCGTCCAGTCCAGAAACGCGCTGACGACCAGGGCGGCCGCACCGAGCCCGGTGAGCACGATTCCGGAGGACACGCCTATCGGCGCGACGCGCACGGCCGGGGCATGGATCGCCATGGACTCCACCTCCTTGCGGCGCCTTCGACGACCGACGAAAGGGTCCTCCTCCAAGTCGGCACCGCCCGGCTCCATGTGACCAATGCGGTGATTTCGAAACGGTCCCAGAGGCGGGAACAGCTGTGGGCCAAACGGTTTTCACCGTTTGACCCACAACCGTCGCGCGTCGAAGATCAGCTTGCTGATTCGCGTCCGAAGAAGCGGTGCGCGGACAGCGCGGCGGCGAACGCCTCGATGAAACCGTCCACCCCGCCCTCGGTCGACGCGGCGATGACCAGTCCCTGCTGAGAGCGCGGCTCCTCGCCGTTCAGGTCGGCTCCGACCTCGCCGGTCACGCCGGTCACGTCGGTCAGGAGGCCGATTCCCGGGCCCAGCGCGCCGATCGGCTTGCCGTGGCGGTAGGCCTCCGCGACGAAGCGCCGGGCGTCGGTGTTCGCGCCGACGGCTTGGACGGACTGCTCGCCGCCGCCCAGCAGCACCGCGTCGTACAGGACCGAGGCGGTCGTGGGCAGCGCCTTGTCCACGCCGATGGTGCTGACCTCGCCGCTTTGCCCCGACAGCGCTCCGCCGTGCAGACCGACGACTTCGGCGGTGACCCCGCGCTCCCGCAGCTGCGCGACGAGGTCGCCGACGAGCGCCACGTCGACGCCGTCGGCGGCGAGCAGCGCGACCTTGCGGGTGCTCGGATCGCCGGGCAGCAGGTTGTCCTGACTCAGCGCCGGGGACGCCGCCGGGGAGGCTTGGTCGCCGCGGCGCGGGGCGTCGTCGCCCGGCTCCGGCAGCTCCATCCCCAGTCCTTCGGCGACCTGCCGCGCCAGCCCGGCGTCGACGTGCGTGAGGTTGCCGACCATGCGTTCGCGGATCTCCGCCGTCTCGACCTTGCCGAGCTCGAAGCGGAACGCGTCGACGATGTGCTGCCGCTCCCAGTCGGCCATGCTGTTCCAGAACAGCGTGGCCTGGCTGTAGTGGTCGGAGAAGCTCTCGCTGCGCTTGCGGATGGCCTCGCCGTCGACGCGCTGCTGGTAGTGCTTGAAGACGCCGGGCTGCCGCTCCTGGCCGGCCTGGTGCGGGTTGTTCCCGCTCAGGGAGTTCGGCGCGTAGCTGACGCCGCGGTGGATGACCTGCTGGCCGTAGCCGTCGCGGTGGTTGGTGTGCACGTCGGCGACCGGGCGGTTGACCGGGAGCTGGGAGAAGTTGGGACCGCCGAGCCGGATCAGCTGCGTGTCCAGGTAGGAGAAGTTGCGGCCCTGGAGAAGGGGGTCGTTGGAGAAGTCGATGCCGGGCACGATGTTGGCGGTGTGGAAGGCGGCCTGTTCGGTCTCGGCGAAGAAGTTCTCGGGGTTGCGGTCCAGGACCATGCGGCCGATCACCTTGACCGGGACCAGCTCTTCGGGAATCAGCTTCGTGGCGTCCAGGATGTCGAAGTCGAAGCGCGACTCGTCTTCCTCGGCCACCAGCTGCACGCCGAGCTCCCACTCCGGGTAGCTGCCGGACTCGATCGCCTCCCACAGGTCGCGGCGGTGGAAGTCGGGGTCCTTCCCGGCGGTCAGCTGCGCCTCGTCCCAGACCTGGGAGGCGACGCCGAGCTTGGGCCGCCAGTGGAACTTCACGAACGTGCCGCGGCCCTCGGCGGTGACGAATCGGAAGGTGTGCACGCCGAACCCCTGCATCATCCGCAGGCTGCGCGGGATCGCCCGGTCCGACATGGCCCACATCAGCATGTGCGTGGATTCCGGCTGCAGGGAGCAGAAGTCCCAGAAGGTGTCGTGCGCGGTACCGCCGGTCGGCATCTCGTTGTGCGGCTCGGGCTTCACCGCGTGCACGAAGTCCGGGAACTTGATCGCGTCCTGGATGAAGAACACCGGCATGTTGTTGCCGACCAGGTCGTAGTTGCCCTCGCGGGTGTAGAACTTCGTGGCGAACCCGCGCACGTCCCGCACGGTGTCGGCCGAGCCGCGCGGTCCCTGCACGGTGGAGAACCGCACGAACACCGGCGTGCGCAGCCCGGCCTCGGACAGGAAGTCGGCACACGTGAGCTCGGTCAGGGGTTCGTAGCACTCGAAGTAGCCGTACGCCGCAGAGCCCCGGGCGTGCACCACACGCTCGGGGATGCGCTCGTGGTCGAAATGGGTGAGCTTCTCCCGCGCCTGAAAGTCCTCCAGCAGCGTCGGACCGCGTTCGCCGGCGCGCAGGGAGTTGTCCGTGTCGTCGATCCGGACGCCCTGGTCGGTCGTGACCACGTCCTGGGCCGGGTGAGCCCTGACCGTTTCGAGCTGGGCGTCCTTGCTGTCTTCACGGTCTGCTCCGCTGCCCGCGGTCGCTGGGCCCACTGCCATGGCGTGCTCCTTCGGCGATGATCCGGATCGTTACCCGGGACGGGTGCCCGGCACCAACCGGTGCAAACAGCTGGATTTCAGCGCCGTCGCCGCGCTTCGCCCGTGCCTCATCCGCGCCTCACCCACATGGGCAGCACCACTTGCGCAGGTCAGTCCGAGGCGCCCTCGTCCTCCAGACCCGCGACGTCCACCGGCGGAAGGTCCTTGATCTCGTCCTTCGTCAGCCGCACCGCGACGCCCTCCAAGTCGATCCCCGCCACGTCGCGGATCGGGATGGCGACGCGCTTGCGCCCCCACAGGTGGCCCTCGTCCAGCAGGACGTGCGTCACCTCGCTGTCCGGCGGCACGACGACCAGGCCGCGCACGCGCCCGATCTCGCCGTCCACGGCGTGCACGCGCTCGCCGCGGCGCACGCCGACTTCGCCCGCCGGGATGCGCTCGACCGTGGTGATCGGCGGCTCCGGATCCACCGCCGGCGCCGTCCCGAGCGGACCGGGCGTCAGCGCGACGCCGAAGTACGGCCACTGCCAGATCCGGCCGTCGCCGCCGTTCCCCGTCGCCGGGTCCACGGCGCCCTGCAAGAAGCGGGTCTCCACCGCCGGCTCGAACTCCTCGAAGCGCTCGCGGGTGCAGTTCAGATCGACGCTGTCGGTGCTCGGGACGGCCAAGTGCACAGGAACCAGGCGTGCCTCCCCGTCGCCGTCCCCCTCGTCAGCGATGACGACCAAGTGGGTGAGCTTGCCCGCCACCGGGTCGACCACGACGGACTCCACATGGCCGCACAGCTCGCCGGCACATCGGACCCGGCTGCCCATCACGTACTCGAGATTGTCATACATCTCGGTTTCCTCTCCGCTCGCTGTAGGCACCACGTATAGCCCCAGACGCAGGCGACAAACGCGCTGCTCCACCGTTTGACCCCAGCGGTGGCGGGCACCAGAAGCACCGTTCCGAACAGCCTCGTGCTGATGATGGAGAGGCCGATGACTGCGTCACCTGAGGACCCGCTGGAAGAGATGAGGGAGCGGACCGCCGAGACGCTCGCCGATGCCCGCAAGGAGGTCGACCGGGCCAGGAAGACCCTGCACGACCAGATCATTCCTTCGTCGCAGACGATCGACGACGTGGACTACGAGGACCACTCTGACCCACAAGCCGACCAAGCCGAACCCCGAACCGACCACCAATCCGGCCAGGCTTCGGACGATTGGCTGGGCCAGGCGATCGCCCTCGCGCAGGACAACGTCGAAGCAGGCGGCTGGCCGTTCGGCGCCGTGATCGTGCGCGACGGCGCGGTCATCGCCACCGGAGTCAACGAGGTGCTGGCGGACGGCGACCCGACGGCGCACGCGGAGATGCTGGCGATCCGCGAGGCGTGCCGAGTCCTCAAGGACATCAACCTCGCCGGCGCCGTGCTCTACGCGTCCTGCGAACCGTGCCCGATGTGCTTGGCGGCCATCAAGTGGGCAGGGCTGACGGGGATCGTGTACGCCGCCGATCGCGAGAGCTCGGCGCGCGCCGGATTCCCGGACAAGGAAATCTACGACCTGTTCGACCAACCCCGCGACGCCTGGCCGATGGACATCCGGCAGCAGGCGCACGATCACGCGGAAGAGCCGCTGACCGACTGGGGACGAAAACACCAGGACGACTGAAGGACGACCGACCGTGTCGATCACCCCCTTTCGGGAGGCCACCATGCACGTCCTCATCCCCCTCGCCCCCCTCGACGAAGACCCCGTCCGCCGCCACGAGTGGCACGAGCAGGCCGCCTGCCGCGACCACGACACCGACCTCTTCTTCGACCCGGCCCACGAGCGGCACTCCGATCGCGTCCGCCGCGAACAGGCCGCGAAGAAGATCTGCGCCACCTGCCCGGTCCAGGCCGAATGCCTGCGCTTCGCCGAGTCGACCCCCGAACGCTTCGGCGTCTGGGGCGGCACCACGCAGCGCGAACGTGCCACCCACCGACGCCGCGGTCGCCGCGCCGGCACGCTGCCGGGATCGCGGGGACCTGCGGCGGGGCGTCCGTGACTCAGGGCTGATTCCCGTCGCCGATCGATCCCTCAGCTTGGCGATCGATCCCTCAACCTCAGGACGCGGTACCGGTTCCGTCCTGATCCGCCTCGACCTGTGCGTTCCAGGCGCGCTTGCCGGCCTGCCAGCCGTCCTCGTCGTGACCGAGGCGCCAGTAGCCGGAGATCGACACCTGGTCGCGCGGCACGCCGCGTTCGATGAACAGCAGGCGTCGCAGTTCCTTGACGAAGCCCGCCTCGCCGTGGACGAACGCGTGCACGGCGCCCTCGGGGAAATCGAACCCTGACACCGCGTCGACGAGCGTCTTGCCGGCGGGGGCGTCGCCGCGGTGCAGCCAGGTGATCGTCGCGTCCGCGCCGGTCTCCAGCTTCTGCTCCTCGGCGGAGTCGCTGACTTCGATGAAGGCGTGCACGCGGGCGCCTTCCGGCATCCGCTCCAGCGCTGCGGCGATGGCGGGCAGCGCGCTCTCGTCACCTGCGAGCAGGTGCCAGTCGGCGTCGGGGTCAGGGGCGTAACCGCCACCCGGCCCACTGAAGCGCACAGGGTCGCCGGGCTGCGCGCGAGCAGCCCAGGGCCCTGCGATGCCCTCGTCGCCGTGGTAGACGAAATCGATCGTCAGCTCCAGCTTCGCGGCGTCCCAGGCACGCACCGAGTAGGTCCGCACACTCGGCCACAGCTCGCGCGGCATCTCCTCCCGGACCTGCTGCATGTCGAACGGCTCGGGGTACTCGACGCCCGCGAGCGGAAACAGGATCTTGACATAGTGGTCGGTGTACTGGTCGGCCTCAAGGCCTTCCAGCCCGGGTCCGCCCAGCACAACCCGGATCATGTGCGGGGTGACACGCTCGACGCGCTGGACATGGGCGAGCCGGGGCGGCGCGCCACGGCGCCTGCCGCCGGCGCCGCGCTCGGGGCGTTCGGTCATGGGTATTCGGAATCCTTCGATGGGTGACCTGGTCGATGATCAGGTTAATGGTCCGGTGCGCACTACGGGATCAAGCACGCGCCCTGGTAGGCGGCTCGGCGCACGGCGGTGGGAAGCCCGGCACACGGCTCAGCCCGCGATCCGATCCGCAGTTCTGTCGCGCGATCCGATCCACGGTTCTAGCCCGCGATCCGATCCGCAGTTCTGTCCCGCGATCCGATCCACGGTTCTAGCTCGCGATCCGATCCACGGTTCTAGCCCGCCATCCGATCCGCAGTCCTGTCCCGCGATCCGATCCACGGTTCTAGCCCGCCATCCGATCCGCAGTTCTGTCCCGCGATCCGCAGTTCTGTCCGCGATCCGATCCGCAATCCGCCGCCGCGCTCAGCGCATTCGCGGATCCTCGCTCAGCCATCCTCGGCGCATCCGCGCTCAGGCATCCTCGGCGAGCAGCTTGTACAGAGCCTTGCGAGCCTCGGTGAGAATCGCGGCGGCACGCGCCTTCTGCTCCTCGGTACCGACCTGCGCGACCTGGCGCGCGGCAGTGCCGATTTGGTGAACGCCCTCGCGCATCGCCAGATGCGCCTCCGGCACACCGGTCCCGAAGTTCTCCCACGGCCGGTTCTCCGGCGCCCCGGCCACAGCGGCCAGACCGGCGTCGCTCAACTGCAGCAACCGCTTGCCCCCGCTGGTGTCGACGGTGACCAGACCCTCGTCCTCCAGCGCCTGCAAGGCAGGGTAAAGAGCACCCGGACTGGGACGCCACAGGCCATCCGTCCGAGTCTCCAGCTCCTGAATCATCTCGTAGCCGTGCATGGGCCGCTCGGCCAGCAGCGCCAGAACCGCCGCGCGCACATCACCACGCCGAGCCCGTCCCCCACGTCCACCCCGGAAGTCGCCCCCCTCATCCCAGCGCCCCCGCCACTCCCCCCGCATCCCCCGACCACCCGGCCCACCGAACCCCCGGTCCGACCGCTCAAAGCGCTCACGCCCCTCGCCCCGTCCCCGTCCACCACGTCCACCCCGCCCGCGGAACTCATCGCCATACATGACCGGACTCCTCTCGCCCGTCAGTTCGAGTACGAGACGGCACTCCGCCTCGACATCGATAAAGATATATCTAGAAGTATCTAGATGCAACTCGATAGGACGCGCACGCCAACGACCGGCGCGGGCTACGGCGGCGTCGTCGATGACTGGCGTCCGCTGTAGCTCCGGCCGGCGTGGGATGCGGTGCCGGAGGCTGCCCGGGCTTGTGTCTGGGCGGTTGTCCGAGCGGCTACTCGAAGCGGCCGAAGACCCAGGTGCCGGGGTCGGCGGGGTCGTCGCCGGACCAGAACTGGGTCCAGAGGCGGCGGAATTCCTGGTGGGAGAGGTAGCCGTCGGCGTCGAGGTCGAGGAGGGCGAAGGTGGCGTCGGTGTCGGTCGGGGCGCCGTTCCAGGCTTCGATGAGCTGGTGGTACTCGGTGCGGGAGACGAGGTCGTCGCCGTTCTCGTCGATGGCCTCGAACATGGCGTCGGCGGTCGCGGTCATCGCCTCGGTCATCGTCGGCAGGACGTCGACGACCGCGAGGACGTCGTCCAGCTTCACGCGCTCGCCGTCCTCCGCCGCCGCGCTGAGCGAGGACCACCAGCCCAGCATGATCGCCCGGAGGCGTTCGTAGTCCTCGCCGCCGGGCTCGATGCCGCGCAGCGTGGTCCACCGCGCCGCGAGGTCCTGGAAGTCGGCCTCGGTCAGATACCCCCGCCGGTTCTTGTCCATCGCGTCGAAGACGCCTGCGACCTTCCGTCGCTGGAATTCGCTCGCCATGGCCTCATGGTGCGACGCAGCGGATAGGGCAGCCGCGTTCCGTACTCGAAACCCCACTATCGAGTGAGGGTGTCAGTGCTCTGTCGCCCTGTCGCCCTCTCGCTCAGTCGCGCCGCGCGACCACCCGGTACGCGTTCGACAGCCCCAGGCGGCGTATCAGAGCACTGGGAATGATCCGGTCCAGGATCGTCGCCGCGAGCAGCACCGGGATGCCCAGCATCACCACCATCGCACGCGCCGCGCGCTTCCCCCTCCCCGGTCGCCGCGCCAGCCACGGCACCTCGTCGCGCGGGGCGATGCCGTCCAGCACGAGCCAGGTCGCGGCAAGCAGATCCACGCGATCGTGCGCCTCGGCGTGCTGTTCGGCCACCACGGTGAAACCGAGCGCGGCCAAGCGATCGCGGAGGTTGCGCACCGGCAGGAAGTGCAGATGCTGCGGTTGGAGCCAGGGCAGCCACCGCCGGCCGAGCAGCCGGGAGTACCGGCTCGCGGCATCAGGGACCTCGATCAACAGATATCCGCCAGGACGCAGCGCCAAGCGCGCGGCCTCCAGTTCCATCGCGGGCTCCACGCTGTGTTCCAAGTAATGGAACATGCTCACCACGTCGTACGTCCCAGCCACCGCCGCCGCGACCTCGACGAAGCTGCCCCGATACCCGCGCCGGACGCGACCTGCCTTCTCGGCCAGTTCGGCGCCGTCGGTGAAGTCCAGGCCGTCGAACGCGGTCTGCGGGAAGACTTCGCGCGCCGCCTCGCAGAAGTGACCGTGTCCGGTGCCCACGTCCAGCCAGCTGTCCAGCGCGTGAGTGTCTATATCAGTGTTCGTGTTCAAGCCCGTGTACGGCAGCAGCGCCTCAGCACGCCGCCGGTACGTAGCCCCGCGCCCCGCGAACAGACCCGCGGTGCTCTTCTCCCCGAGCCCGTCGTAGAAATCGCGGTAGTAGAACTCCAGCCCATCGGCGTTCAAGCGCGGATTCTGAAAGATGTGCCCGCAATCCAGGCATCGGTCCAGCCGGAAGGCGCCGGGTTTGTGCTGGAGCAGGTCCGTGGTGTGCAGCCGTTCGCGAAGCCGCCCGGAGCCGCACCACGCGCAGACGGCCCGGCGCGGTTCGAAGAACCGTTCGACGCCGTCCTCGAGATCGGCTTCGTACGCCGGACGCCTCGCGGCGATCGCCCCGGCGCGAGTGGTCTCGGGCTCTTCGGTGGCACCCACGCGCATTGACGTATCACAGCTCTCATGAGGTTGCCAGACCAATGCGAAGAAGACATCCTCTGTGTGCATTTTTGTTGATACAGGTTTACAACGCCTATCTTCCGACATCACGTTCGATGTGCCACACTCCCTACCCGTTGGTAACCCTGAATCAGTGGCCTTACGGCCGCGCCGCGCAGGACGGAGCTGCCATGCCCGTTGCACGCGACCGACGAGAACTGGTCGTCGGGATCGGACCCTGCGGTGTCCCGAACGCCCGGCTGGCCGCGGCGGTCGAGCGGGGCGGGGGCACCGGGGTCGTGGACCTCGGCACGGGGGGACGCACGGCGCGCGACGAACTCGCCCTCGCCGCCGAATGGCTGCCCGACGGATTCGGCGTGAGATGCGGGCAGGACTGCGGACTGGAACCCGCCGAGCTGGCCGGGATCGGCTTAGGACGAATCAACCTGGTCGTGCTCGGCGTCGACTCGCCATGGCGCGCCGCCGACCTCGTGCACGCCGACCCCGACCCCGGTTACCGCATCCTCGTCGAGGTGACGAGCGTCGCCGAAGCACGCGCCGCCGCGACCGCAGGCGCCCACGGACTCATCGCCCGCGGATCCGAAGCAGGCGGCCGCATCGGCGAGCTGAGCACCTTCGTCCTCCTCCAGCGCCTCCTCGCCGAGCCCGGTCTCGATTCCGACCTCCCGATCTGGGCCGCCGGCGGCATCGGCGACCACACCGCCGCAGCGGCAGTCGTCGGCGGCGCCGCCGGAGTCGTCCTGGACACCCAGCTGGCGCTGCTACCGGAAGCCGAGCTGCCCGAGCCGATCCGCGCCGCGTTGCGTGTCATGGACGGATCGGAAACCGTCGTCGTTGACGGCCGCCGAGTCCTGCGCACCGCCGCGTCGGCTTCCCACATCCCCATCGGCCAGGACGGCTTTCTCGCCAACCGCTTCCTGAAGCGCCACACAGACACGGCCGGAGCAGTACGCGCCATGCACGCGGCGATCATCGAAGCACTCTGCGATGCGGACGCTGCCGAATCCCTTGTCCCACAAGGCCCGCTCGCCGCCACGCTCGGAGTCCGCGTGCCAGTAGCTCAGGGCCCGATGACGCGCGTCAGCGACCAAGCATCGTTCGCCGCAACCGTCGCCGAAGACGGGGCGCTTCCCTTCCTCGCCCTGGCTCTCGCGACTGGCGAGCAGACCCGCACGATGATGGAGCAGACCGCGGCGGCGCTCGGCGAACGCCCCTGGGGCGTCGGGGTTCTCGGATTCGCTCCCGCAGAAGTCCGGACCGCGCAGCTAGACATCATTAAAGAGCTGCGACCGGCATGCGTGATCGTCGCCGGTGGACGCCCCGCGCAGGCGCGTGCCCTGGAAGACGTCGGCATCGCAACCTTCTTGCACACTCCCTCCCCCGGCCTGCTCAGCCAGTTCCTCACAGCCGGCGCCCGCAGGTTCGTCTTCGAAGGCTCCGAGTGCGGCGGTCATACCGGTCCGCGCGCCAGCTTTCCGCTCTGGGAGGCGCAGCTGGGCGTCATCGAGGACTGGCTCGCCGAGCAGCCGCAGCGCAAGGCCAAGGACAAGGGCAACGCCAACGCCAACACCGCCGAGCCCGCGAACAACCTCCAGATTCTGTTCGCCGGCGGCATCCACGACGCGCGTTCCGCCGCGATGGTCGCCGCCATGTCCCGCTCGGCCGTCGCCGCCGGAGTCCAGATCGGCGTGCTCATGGGCACCGCCTACCTGTTCACCGAAGAAGCCGTTACGCGCGGCGCGATCCAGCCTTTGTTCCAACGTCAAGCCATCGCCGCCGACGCGACCGCACTGCTGGAATCAGCACCCGGACACACCACGCGCGGCATCGTCAGTCCGTTCACGACCGAGTTCCAAAACCTGCGGCAACAGCTCCACGCCGACGACGTCCCGCAGCGCGAAGCCTGGGAACGGCTCGAGCAGCTCAACATCGGCCGCCTGCGCATCGCCAGCAAAGGCCTGCTGCGCGAAGGCATGGAATTGGTGAGCATCGACGAGGACCGCCAGCTTCGCGAAGGGCTGTTCATGGCGGGGCAGGTCGCCGTTCTCCGCGACTCCGTCACCACCGTCGCCGACCTGCACGCCGACGTCACCGAAGGCGCGTGCGCGTTCTACGCCACCCGCCACGAGGAGGCGGTCCGCACCCTCGGCATACGCTCCGAAGCGGACGACCCAGTACACGAACTCCCGGCGCCTCTGGACATCGCGATCGTCGGCATGGCGTGCGTCTTCCCCGGTTCCCCAGACCTCGCGGCGTTCTGGGCAACCGTCCTCGACGGCGCGGACCGCATCACCGAGGTCCCGGCGGAGCGCTGGGATCCCGACATCTTCTTCGATCCGGACGCCGTCGGGTCGGCGGCCGGTCGCGGCACGCCCTCCAAGTGGGGCGGCTTCCTCCCGCCGATCCCCTTCGACCCGTTGCGCTACGGCATCCCGCCGAACGCACTGAGCAGCATCGAGCCGACGCAGCTGCTGGCGCTGGAGGTCGCCCGGCGCGCGCTCGTCGACGCCGGATACGACCGCCCCGGCGTGGACCACGACCGCACCTCGGTGGTCTTCGGCGCGGAAGCCGGCAGCGACCTGTCCAACGCCGGCGTGCTGCGCACCACGCTGCCGACGTACCTCGGCACGCTCCCCGCCGACCTGGACGACCAACTCCCGCGACTCACCGAGGACTCCTTCACCGGCGTCCTGGCCAACGTCATCGCCGGCCGCGTCGCCAACCGGCTGGATCTCGGCGGCGCCAACTTCACGGTCGACGCCGCGTGCGCCTCCTCGCTCGCCGCGGTCGACATCGCGTGCAAGGAGCTGACGCTCGGCACCAGCGACCTAGTCCTGTGCGGCGGCGTCGATCTGCACAACGGGATCAACGACTTCCTGCTGTTCTCCTCCGTCCACGCCCTGTCCCCCACCGGCCGCTCGCGCGCGTTCGACGCCGACGCCGACGGGATCGCGCTCGGCGAGGGCGCCGCGTGCGTCGTCCTGAAGCGGCTCGCGGACGCCGAACGCGACGGCGACCGCGTCTACGCGGTCGTGAAGGGCGTCGGCAGCGCCAGCGACGGACGCGCGCTCGGGCTGACGGCGCCACGGCCGGAGGGCCAGCGGCGCGCGCTGGAACGCTCCTACCGGTCGGCGCACGTGTCCCCGGCTCGAGTCGGCCTCGTCGAGGCGCACGGCACCGGGACGGTCGTGGGTGACCGCACTGAACTCAGTACCCTGACGAAGCTGTTCACCGAGGCGGGCGCCGAGCCCGGCGGCTGCGCCCTCGGCTCGGTGAAATCGCAGATCGGGCATACGAAGTGCGCGGCGGGCTTGGCGGGACTGGTCAAGACCACGCTCGCGGTGCATACCGGGGTACGTCCGCCGACAGTGAACATCACCCGCCCCAATCCGGCATGGACCGCGGCTGAGAGCCCTTTCACGTTTCACGCCGCCGCGTCGCCGTGGGCTCTGCCGCCAGGCGAGCGCATCGCGGGCGTCAGCGCTTTCGGGTTCGGCGGCACCAACTTCCATGTCGTGCTCTCCGGTCACGAACGCGCCGTGGATCCCCGGCACACTCGGTCCGAGTGGCCCGCCGAGCTGTTCGTCTTCCGTGGCGCCGACCGCGACGCCGCACATCGTGCGATCAAGACCCTGATGAGCCGAACGGCTGCCGACGCCAGCCGAACTCCGTGGCGGCTGCGCGATCTGGCGCTGGCGGCGGCTCGGGCCGCTGACGCCCGCACCGATCGCGCGTGGGTGGCGATCGTCGCATCAGACCTCGACGATCTGGCGACCTTCGCTGACCGCGCGCTGGCTGGTGAGCACGATCCAGCCGAAGGGCTGCATCAGCCGCCTGACACGGTGTACTTCGGATCTGGCGCCGCAGAACCCGGAGGCACCGCATTCCTGTTCCCCGGACAGGGAAGCCAGCGTCCCGGGATGCTCGCCGATTTGTTCGTCGCGTTCCCCGAGCTTCAGCATTATCTGCGGCTCGGCGGCGAGTACGCCGACGTCCTGAATCCGCCGCGGGCTTTCGACGACGCCACGGCAGTCAATCAGGATCTGCGCATCCGCGACACGCGAGTAGCGCAGCCGGTGCTGGGGATCGGCGGGCTCGCCGTGGACCACCTGCTACGCAAGCTCGGGATCAAGCCCGACGCGGTTGGCGGTCACAGCTATGGCGAACTCGTCGCGCTGGCAAGCGCCGGAGCCCTGGACCCCGCAACGCTTCTGGACGCCAGCCGCGGACGCGCTCAGGCGATCCTGGCGGCGGCCGGCGACGACCCAGGCGCCATGGCAGCGGTCGCCGCAGGCAGCGAGGAGATCGCCGCGCTGCTTGAACAGCATGGGCTCGCCGACCGCGTCGTGCCAGCAAATCAGAACTCTCCCAAGCAGGTCGTCATCTCCGGTCCTACTGCGGCGGTAGACGAGGCGGTGTCGCACCTGCGCGCCGCCGGAGTCGGGGCGAAGCGCATCCCGGTCGCCTGCGCGTTCCACAGTCCGGTCGTCGCGGCGGCCGGCGATTCGTTTGGCCAGCTTCTGGCGCACATGCCGGTGCGCGCTCCCGAAACGCCGGTCTACGCGAACCGGACGGCCGCGCCGTATGGTCCGACCGCCGACGAGGTCCGTGCGGAACTCAGTGCCCAGATCGGCTCGCCGGTGCGCTTCGTCGAGCAAGTCGAGGCGATGTATTCGGCGGGTATCCGGGTGTTCGTCGAAGCAGGACCCGGCAGAGTCCTGACACGCCTTGTGGACGCGATCCTGAAGGACCGTCCGCACGTCGCGGTCGCGTGCGAGGAGCAGCCAGGCGCCGGAGTGCGCGGCTTGCTCACGGCGGTCGCCCGGCTCGCCGTGTCCGGCGTCGAGCTCCGCACCGGCTGGCTGTTCGAAGGTCGCGACGTGCAGGACGCCGCCACCGCGACCGCCGCCGCCCGACCCGGCTGGACGGTCGACGGCCACCTCGTCCGCACCGCCGACGGCGCCTGTGTGCCCGGCGGCCTCGCCCCGGCTCGACGAATCTCCCTGGAGGGGAGCACCTTGACGCCCCGTTCCGTACCCCCGGCAGACCAGGACGCTCTGCTCGCCGAGTTCCTGAAGACCAACCGCGAGATGATCGCGGCGCAGCGCGACGTGATGCTGGCGTATCTCGGCGCCGCGCCCGCCGGACGCATGGTGTGGCAGGAAGCTGAGACGCCCACGCCACTGGCGATTCCCACGGTCCAGCAACCCATACCGGCGAAGGTCATCGAACCTGCCACTGAACCCGCTCGCACCACCGATCTACTGGGCACGATCCTCGAGATCATCAGCGCCCGAACCGGATACCCGTCCGACATGATCGAGCCCGACCTCGATCTCGAGGCGGAGCTGAGCATCGACTCCATCAAGCGCACGGAGATCGCGGGTGAACTCGCCGAACGCCTTGGTCTGGCCGCTTCCCAGCTTGAAGACGACCAGTTGGAGGAGCTCGCCAAGGCACGCACTGCGAACGCCATCGCCCACTGGCTCCGGGAGCATCTCGACGACGGACCCGAGCCTCAGGCAGTAACCATCGCGCCGGCATCATCGGGCCCTGATGCCGCAGCCTCTGCCCTCGCGCCGAAGCGCTTCATCATGCGCGAGGAGGAACACAGCTTCGGCGAGCCCGCCGATACTGGCGCTCTGACCAATACCCGCTTCGCGATCATCGGCGCATCCGGCTCCGATCCTCTGGCGCAGACGCTCTCGAGCCGGCTCGCCGACTTGGGCGTGACCGTCGAGATCGGCGTAGATCGGGTCGATGCCGCGACCGGTCCCGACGGAATCGTGCACCTCGGAGCCCTCAGCGCAGGCGACGGCGAGGAGTCCCGCCTCCTCCCCCACGGTTTCGCCGACATCAAGCAGGCGCTGGCTCGCTCGCCACGCTGGTTCCTCGCCGCCGCGCCGTTGCAGGACCGCAGCGCCAGTGCCGGGCTGCGCGGTCTGTGGCGCACCATCGACCGGGAGTACCCGCAGACCACTGCGCGGCTCGTCGAGCTGGATCGGGACGCGAGCGCCGAAGACCTTGCCGCGCAGCTGATCGAGGAGATCGTCCGCCCTGACCGGGAACCCCTCATCCTTCGCCGCGACGGACTCCGCCACCGGATCGCAGCCGTCGAAACCCCGTTGGGAGCACTGGCTTCGAGCGGAGCCGGTCCGGCGGGCGACGGAGCCGCCGAGGTCCAGGCTCTCGGTCTGGATCGCGACTCGGTCGTCGTGCTCATCGGCGGCGCGCGCGGGATCACCGCACACCTCGCCGAGACGCTGGCCGCCACATCCCGCTGCCGGGTCGAACTCGTCGGCCGCACCGCGCTGCCGGAGGGCGCCGAGCCGGCGGCGACGGCGTCCGCTGCGGACGGACCGGCTTTGCGTGCCGCACTGATCGCCGGTGGACTGAGCGCCCCGGCGCAGATCGAGCGCGAAGCCAGCCGCATCCTGGCGGCGCGCGAGGCATCCGCGACGCTTGCGCGGGTCGGCGCGCTGGGCAGCGCCGTGCGCTACCACTCGCTCGACGTGCAAAACGGCGAGGCGCTGCATCGACTACTGAAGGGCATCCACGCCGAGCACGGTCGCATCGACGCGGTCTTCTACGCCGCCGGTGTCATCGAGGACAAGCTCATCGCCGACAAGGATCCGGAGTCCTTCGCGCGCGTCTTCGCTACCAAGGCTGAGGGCGCTCGGGTCCTGCTCTCAGGGCTCGACGATCTGCCGGAGCGTCCCCGCTACACCGTGCTGTTCGGCAGCATCGCGGCCGTTTTCGGCAATCGCGGACAGTGTGACTACGCCAGTGCGAACGACGCGCTGGAAGCCCTAGGCGCGGACTGGTCGGCTCGGACCGGCGCGCATTGCCTGACCGTCCATTGGGGTCCCTGGGCTCCGTCCGCCGAACATGGCGGGATGGTGACGCCGGAGCTGGCGCAGTCCTACGGCAAGCGCGGGATCGCCCTGATCGATCCCGAGGAAGGCGTGCTGGCGCTGCTACGTGAGTTGGCGTGGGGTGACGGCGCGGGGTCGGTGGTCTACTCGGCCTCGCAATGGTGAAAGCGGACACGGCGATGGAGAGCCCTGAGACGTCGGCGGTCGCCATCGTCGGCATGGCGGTGCTGCTGCCCGGAGCTCGGGACCTGGACGCCTACTGGCGCAACCTGGTCGCGGGCACCGACTGCATCACCGATGTCCCGGCACACCGGTGGGATCCGGAGTTCCACGACCCGGCGGCGGACCCCTCGCGCGCGGATCGCGTCTACTGTCGGCGCGGCGGGTTCGTGGACGAGTTCGCCGAGTTCGACCCGCTGGCGTTCGGGATCATGCCGGACTCGGTTTCCGGCGCGGAGCCAGACCAGTTGATCGCGCTGCGAGTGGCAGCCGACGCCATCGCCGACGCGGGCGGACGTGGGCGGCTTCCGGCGGGCGACCGGATCGGCGTCATCCTCGGTCGCGGCGGCTACCTGACACCCGGCTTGGTCCGCCTCGACCAGCGTGTCCGGACCGCCAACCAGCTCATTCGGACTCTTCGAGAGCTGATACCCGGCCTGCCCGAGGAGAAGGTGGCAGCGGTCCAGGAGGCCTTCACCGACGCGCTCGGTCCGAACCGTCCCGAGGCCGCGATCGGCTTGGTCCCGAACCTGGCTGCGTCCCGGATCGCGAACCGGCTGGACCTGCGCGGTCCGGCGTACACGGTGGATGCCGCGTGCGCCTCCTCGCTCGTCGCGGTCGACCATGCGGTCGCCGAGCTGGTGTCAGGACGCTGCGACACGATGCTCGCCGGAGGCGTTCACCACTGCCACGACGTCACCTTTTGGAGCGTGTTCAGCCAGCTCGGGGCGCTGTCGCGGACCGGGCGGATCCGTCCGTTCCATCGCGGCGCCGACGGGATTCTGATCGGCGAGGGTACCGGCGTGGTGGTGCTCAAGCGCCTGGCGGACGCGCTCACCGCCGGCGACCGGATCTACGCTGTGATCCGCGGTACCGGCGTGGCCAGCGACGGACGCACCGCGAGCCTGCTGAACCCGGAGCCTGCCGGACAGACCCGGGCGGTGCGCAGCGCTTGGGTGGCTGCCGGGCTGGACCCGCTCGCCGCCGATGCGATCGGACTGCTGGAGGCACACGGCACGGCGACGCCTACCGGCGACCGCGCGGAGCTGTCCACGCTCGCCGAGGTGTTCGGTCCGCCGCGCACCGACGAGGCTGCGGGGCGTCCGCCGGCGCTCGGGTCGGTGAAGTCGATGATCGGGCACACCATGCCGGCGGCGGGGATCGCCAGCCTGGTCAAGGCTGCGTTGGCGGTGCATCACGGCGTGCTGCCGCCGACGTTACATTGCGAGGATCCGCACCCTGATATGAAGGGCACGCGATTCCGAACGCTCGCGGAGGCTGAGGATTGGCCCGAGACCGGGACGCCCCGTCGGGCTGGTGTCAACGCGTTCGGGTTCGGCGGGATCAACGCGCATGTTGTGGTGGAGCAGGCGCCGCGCGGGCGTCGGCGGCGGGCTGGCGGCGTCGGTGCGGTCGCTGGTGTGGCGGCGGAGCGCGAGATCCGTTTGGCTGCCGACGATCTCGACTCGCTCGCTGAGATGGTGGACGGCGTGGAGTCGGGGGCGGATCCTGGCTCGTTCGCGCAGCGTGGCGAGGGTGCGTGCCGGATCGCGATGATCGATCCGACGCCTCGGACGTTCAAGCTGGCGCGGCGGGTCATCGGCAATGGGAAGCCGTGGCGCGGGCGCGGTGATCTGTGGTTCAGTGCGCGGCCTCTGCTGGCTGAGCGGGGCGCGGAGCAGATCGGATTCGTGTTTCCGGGGCTGGAGCTTGATTTCGCGCCGCGTGTTGATGACATTGCCGAGCTGCTTGGCGCGTCTGGGCTCTATAAGCAGAGTTCTGACAGCGTCGGCTCGCACGGGCTTGGTGTGTTCGAGGTTGGTCGGCTTCTGGAGCGTGCCCTGACGGAGATGGGCATTCGGCCGGCGGCAGTCGCAGGGCACAGTGTCGGTGAATGGACTGCGATGGTCAGCGGCGGGATGCTCGCCGGGTCTGCGGTGGACGATTTCGTCACCGGGTTCGATCCGGATTCGGTGCGGGTGCCCGGGTTGGTTTTCGGTGCTGTGGGTGCGAGCGCCGAGCGTGCTGCTGCCTTGCTGCCGCGGTATCCGGGGATTGAGTTGTCGCACGACAACGGGCCGAACCAGTGTGTGGTGTGCGGACCCGAGGGTGCGATGGACGAGTTGCTGCGGGAACTGCGGCGGCGGAACGTGCTGTGTCAGGTGCTGCCGTTCCGGTCAGGCTTTCACACGCCGATGCTCGAGCCGTATCTCGGTCCGATCGTTGAGGCGTTCGAGCGCTTCGAGCTGCGGGCGCCGCGCGTGCCGGTGTGGTCGGCGACGCTTGCCGCGCCGTTTCCGCGCGAGGCGGAGGAGGTGCGGCGGGTCTTCGTCCGGCACCTGGTGGAGACGGTGCGGTTCCGGCAGACGATCGAGGCGATGTACGACGCGGGGATCCGGGCTTTCGTGCAGGTCGGGACCGGGGCGTTGGCGACGGTGATCGGTGATGTGCTCGGCGAGCGCGATCATCTGACGATCGCCGCCAATGCGCCGCAGCGGGAGGGGTTGGCGCAGCTGCGGCGGGTCGCGGCGGCTTTCTGGGCCGAGGGATTCGCGACGAGCGAGGCGTTTTTCGGGGGGCGGGGAGCGAAGGCGGCGGTGGAGCGTCGCAGTGGTCTGGTTCGGTTGGATCTCGGCGGCGCGCTCGTTGGTTTGCGTGATTCGGCTGCGGCTGCGGCACTCGCGCCGCTCACGTCCGTCAGCGAGCTCACCGAACTCGACGAACTCGCGGCCCGGCATCCGGTGGCGGCTGAGGTTGCTCTGCTGCTGCGCGAGACGGCGGCGAGTACGGGAGCTGTTTTGGCTGCTCGGCGGCTACCTGGACGGTTGAGTCCACCGCCACGCGAGGAGCGAATCACGCTCGCTGTTGGCACCGAGACGATGCCTTACCTCCTGGACCACTGCTTCTTCCCGCAGCAGGAGGGCTGGCCGGATGTGACGGACCGGTTCCCTGTCGTCCCGGCTACCACCGTGATCCAGCACATGATGGATGCTGCGGGTGGTCTCGCTGTCGCGGTGCGGGATGCGCGCTTCGATCAGTGGACCGCTGCCGCGCCGGCTACCGAGGTGGAGATCGTCGTTCGGCGCGAGGGTGGCGAGGGTGGCGAGGCCAAGGTCGAGTTCGGACCGTATGCGCGCGCCACGATCGAAACAGGGTCCGCATTCTCACCGCCTCCAGCAGTATGGGCCATCGATGTGGCTGGCGAACGACCGCCATCTATTGCCGCACGAGCTCTCTATGACGACCGCTGGATGTTCCACGGACCGCTGTTTCAGGGAGTTCGAGAACTGACAGCGGTCGGTGATCAGCATGTGCGGGGCGTGATCGCTGCGCTGGAGACGCCGGGCGCCATCTTGGACAACGTCGGTCAGCTGCTCGGTTACTGGGTCATGGACACGTTGCCCGAGCGGAGCGTGGTGTTCCCGATGGGGATGAAGCGGATCGCGTTCTACGGTCCCACGCCGCGTGGATCAGTGGGCTGTCATGTTCGGATTCGGAGCGTCGAGGACACGGTTGTGGTCGCCGACGCTCAGCTCGTCAGTAATGGTCGAGTCTGGGTGGAGATATCCGGCTGGACCGATCGCCGGTTCGGGAGTCATCCGGAGACCAGGGCTGTCGAGCATGATCCGGGTGGTGCGCTGCTGGCGCGGCGGCAGGCGGGCGGCTGGTTCGCGGTGTTCGATCGCTGGACCGATCCGGCGTCGCGGCAGCTGCGGATGCGGAGCTACCTCGGTGCGGCTGAGCGAGACGCTTTTGAGGCGCGGCCGCCGCGTGGGCGGCGGCAGTGGCTGCTGGGGCGCATCGCCGCGAAGGACGCGACGCGGCAGGCGATGTGGGACGAGGGCGGGGTGCGCGAGGTCTTTCCCGCTCAGATCGCGGTGGGGAACGACGATGCCGGGCGTCCGTTTGTGGAGGGGCGGCATGGGACGGCGCTGCCATCGCTCGCGGTGTCGATCGCGCACACCGGGGATGTCGGCGTGGCGATCGTTCGCTCCGCAGTTGGAGATCACCCGCTGATCGGGATTGATGTCGAGCAGATCGCCGCTCGCGATCAGTCGACGCTCGATTTCGCTCTATCAGAGGACGAACTTGCCCTCCTTCATCGACTCGCAGCTAGCGGCGGCGAAGACGTGTGGTTCACCCGGTTCTGGACGGCGAAGGAAGCCGTCGCCAAGGCGATGGGGACCGGGTTGGCCGGGAACCCGCGGAGTTTCGCCGTCGTGCGCGCCGGGATGCGCGATGCCGTAGTGGACGTCAACGGGCATCGGATCCGCGTGCGCTTCGAGCTGCTCGAAAATCCCGAAGATCTGCCGGCCCGGCAGTACGTGGTCGCTTGGACCGAAGGGCCGGATGCCGACGACTATGAGGAGGCTGACACGTGAGCGTCGAGACGACGACTTCAGACATCGGGGCTGGGAATGCCGAGGCGGTGCTCGCGGAAGTCGCCGCCATGCTCCGCTCGATTCTTGATGAGTACGCGCTCGATGACATCGATATCGAGTGGAATACGCGGTTCCACGACGATCTGGAGCTGGAGAGCGTGGATCTCGTCACGCTCGCCGGGATGCTCGCGGAGCGGTATGGGGAGCGCGTGAACCTTGCCGAGTTCATCGCCGATCTCGGGCTCGAGGAGATCATCGAGCTGACGGTCGGTCAGCTGGTCGAACACGTAACGACGGCACTCAAGAATCCGTCCTCCTCAGATGCCGAGATGAGCTGACCGCGATGCCTGCCACCATCGCCAACGGAATCCGCCAGAACCACGAGATCTTGCTGCCGCGCGACGGTTCGCCGAACGTGCCGGACGCACCGGACGCACCGACCATCGTGTGCGTGCACGGCATCCTCATCGACAGCCTCGCGAGCTACTACTTCACCGTCGCGCAGGCGCTGCGGGACGCCGGGTTCCGCGTCGTGCTGTATGACCTGCGCGGACACGGCAAGACCGACCAGCCGGCGTCCGGCTACCGCATCGAGGACTTCGTCGACGACCTGGCCGCCCTCCTCGACGCCCTCGCCGTGCGCACCGCCTACTTCCTCGGCAACTCCTTCGGCGGCACCATCGTCTACAGCTTCGCGGCACGCCACCCCGACCGCGTCGCCGGCATCACCGCCATCGAATCCGAACCAGCCACCCCCACCTGGTCAACGAAGATGGCCACCAACCTCCACAAAGCAGCAACCCAACTAGGCACCTTCGAAGCCACAGCCTGGATCACCGCCCGCTACGGCCGCGACCTGGCCCGCCGCTCCAAACGAGCCGCCCGCCTCCTCGCCGCCACCACCCTCGAACAAGACCTCCCAACCAGCAACCTCCTCACCCCAGCAGCCATAGCCGCAATCACCTGCCCAACCCTCGCCCTCTACGGCTCCAAGAGCGACCTAGCCCCCCAAGCCCCCCACCTCCAAACCCTGATGCCCCGCTACCAAGCCACAATCCTCCCCGGCCTAGAACACTCAGTCCTGGTAGAAGCACCAACCCACGTCCTGAACCTGATCCTCACCTGGCTGGCAGGTCACCACCTCGCCGAGCGAGGTCTGTCGTGAGCACGAACAGCGGACCAAGCTCAACGAGCGGAGCGGATCGGCCAAGCAGGGACGCCAGATCGGGGGCGGTGGGCAACGCCAACACAGCAGGCTCGCTCGCTTCGGAAAGTGGACCGGATCGGGCGCGCGCGGAACTCGGATCAGCTCCGGCAAGGCTGGCGGCGCACGCAGAAAATGAACCAGGTCCCGCGAACGGATCAGGTCCGGCAGGCGAGGCGCGCGCAGCAGATTCGGCCGGCAGGGCCAGCGCGGGAGGCGAGCTAACTCCGGAGAGCCGATCGGATCGGGCTGGCACCGAACTCGGATCGAGTCCGGTAGGCGAGGTGAGCGCAGCAGATTCGGCGGGCACTGTCGGCGCGGCAGCCGGGCTGGCTCCGGAGAGCGGATCGGATCGGGCACGCGCGGAAAGCGGATCGAGTCCGGCAGGTCAAGTGGATGCGGCGGGCCGGGCGGGTTCTGTTGCTGGGGGCGTGGGGCGCGGGGGGCGGTTTCTTGTTGTGGTGCCGCCGTTGGTGGGGCATGTGAATCCGGTGGTGGGGGTGGCGGGGGCTTTGGTGGGGCGGGGGCATGAGGTTGCTTGGGTGGGGCGGGGGGATGTTGTGGGGCGGTTGGTGGGGGTGGGGGCTCGGGTTTTTGAGGGTGGGGGTGGGGTGGGGGTGGTGCGGCCTGGGGGGTTGCGGGGGCCGGGGGCTTTGAAGTTCTTGTGGGAGGCGTTTCTTGTGCCGTTGGCTGAGGCGATGATGGCGGGGGTGGCGGGGGCGGTGGAGGCGTTCGGGCCGGATGTCATGCTCGTTGATCAGCAGGCTGTGGCGGGGGCGGTGGTGGCGATGCGGAGTGGTTTGCCGTGGGCTACGTCCGCGACTACGGCTGCTGAGCTCGGTAATCCGCTCGCGGCGATGCCCAAGGTCGATGCGTGGGTTCGGGAGTTGCTGCTCGATCTCGAGGTGCGCAGCGGGCTGCCGACCACCGCGGCGTCGGCGCGGTATCAGAGCACGTATGGCGACCTGCGCTTCTCGCCGCACCTCGTCCTCGCCTACAGCACCGCGGCGCTGTCCGGCGACGTCCCGGCGCTGAGCGAGACCCTGCGTTACGTCGGGCCGTCGATCGCCGCCCGGCCCACGGACCCGACGTTCCCCTGGGACCGGCTGCCGTTACCCAACGACGACGACGACCGCCGCCGCCTGGTCTTCGCCGGCGTCGGCACCGCCAACGCGGATGCCGGAGCCGCGTTCCTCGCCGCGTGCGCCGACGCGATCGGCGACCGGCCGCACCTGTTCGGTGTCATCGCGGACCCCGGCGGCGCGATAGGCGGAACAACAGCCGACAACGTCCTCGTCGTCCCGCACGTCCCACAGCTCGACCTGCTCCGCCGAGCCGACGCAGCCATCTGCCACGCCGGGCAGAACACCGTCTGCGAAGCGCTCTACCACGGCGTCCCCCTCGTCGTCGCCCCGATCCGCGACGACCAGCCAGTCGTCGCGCAGCAGGTCGCAGCCGCCGGCGCCGGAATCCGCATCCGTTTCGCACACGCGAACCCGGCCGTCATAGGCAAGGCACTGGACCAGGTGCTCGACGACCCGGCATACGGCGCCGCAGCCCGACGAATCGGGGACTCGTTCCGAGCAGCCGGAGGAGCACAAGCGGCAGCCGAACACCTGGAGTCGCTACTGGTGGCAGCCGGCTAGGTATATCAGGAGGCTGGGATAGGCCGACCGAGCATCGCGCACACCGCCGCGTTCGTCAGGCTCTGATACGCCGCCGCAGTCTTCGGTGCGGCAAGACCGAAGATGGTCGGCGCGACGATCTCGACCGTCCGCGTACCAGTGATATCCGTATACGTCTGGCTGGAGTAGCCCGGCGCCTGCCCGTCATGCCCCCACACCGTGCCGCACGGGAACACCACCTTGCGCAGCCCAAGACCGTACCCGTCACCATCAGGCTGCGCCGGGTCCTCCGGAACCGTCTCACGCATCTCGCGAAGCTCAGCCGCCGGCAGCAACTTGCCGGACATCAGAGCACTGTCAAACCGAGCCCAGTCATCCGCCGTGGAGACAATCCCTCCAGCACCCCACAGATTGCTGGGGTTGATCTCGGTGACGTCCACATAGTCAGCCCGCGCAGGACCGACGAACGAAGTCCCGGCCGGCACGCCCGGAGGCAGATACGGAGCGATATCGGCAGCGTCGGGCTCATATCCGTCGGCAAGCTTAGTCACCGGGCTGGACGGCGTGGCCAGGTAGGTGTTGTGCAAACCGAGCGGCCGCACGATCCGCTGCTGAATCAGGTCAGCCAGGCTGTGTCCGGTCGTCTTCTGCAGGATCAGACCCAAGGCGATGTAGTTGGTATTGCTGTAAGAGAACTGACTTCCCGGCGCGAACAGCGCAGGCTGCGAGACACCGACAGCAAGCAGCTCCTCCGGCGTCCAGTCATGCGGGTTCTGCCCGATGAAGGAAGCCAGCACCGCCGGATCGTCCAAGTAGTTGTACAGCCCGCTCGTGTGGTCCAGCAGCATCCTGATAGTGATCGCCGACCCGTTCGGCACCATGCCGGGCAGCCGACTCTCCACACTGTCGCCGAGCGCCAGCTTGTGCTCGGCGACCAGCTGCAGCACGAGTGTGGCGACCATGGTCTTGGTATTCGAGCCCATCCGCACCGGGTCGTCGGCGTCGAGCGATCCATCCGACCGCGCCCACGACGCCTGCCGGGTCACCTCGATCGGCGCGGCGTCGCGACCGGAGTCCACGCGGACCAGCACGCCCGGCGCCCCCGCCGCCACCACCTGATCGGCCAGCGCCCCGAGCGTACGAGCAGGCGACGGCGAGGGATGCCGCGAAGCAGCCTGCGCACCGCCGGCAACCGCCGTACTGAGCACCGCTGCCACAGCCAGCGGAGCGACGACCGCGCGGTACCGCCTGAAGGATGATGTGTGGTTCGACATGGCTTCGTTCCTTAGGTGAGGACGGAGAGGGACGTTGATTCCGTCCCCTTGAGCCTGCCGTTCCGGCGGTGGCAGTTCACGGGGGCTAGACACCCAACAAGGGGTGTACCTAGCCGGTGTTGTGATTCTTGCGCACTGTTGAGTGAAAATTTTCACTACACGCTCAGAGTATTGCTGACATGTGTCCCCTGACATACGCTCCGCGCGAGGAAACAGAGCACTGAGCACTGGACACCGGGCACCGAGCACTGGACGCAGAGCCCTGTCACGCTCAGCGCCCCCACCCGCACCCGCCCCGCAAAGGACCCGTCATGAAACTGCGCGCCCTGGCGGCGACCGCGACCCTCGTCGCCGCGACCGCCCTCACCCCGCTGACCGCCGCCGCCCCCGCCTCGGCCGGCACCTGCGGCTCGATCACCTACAACGAGGTGGACAGCACCCAGATCCAGATCACCATCGGCGAGCTGTGCGCCGGGGAGTCGATCAGCGGTCTGTGGCTCAACGTCCCGATCTCCAACGGCTGGCAGGCGATCGCCCGCTACGACGCCGGACCCGGCTCGAACTACGAGACCATCACCTACACCTGTCAGGGCACGCACTACAACAAGTTCTGGCTCGGCACGAACTTCAACGGCGTGATCGACTACGGCCAGTACTTCTACGACAACTGCGGCCCGCTCGAGCCGTAGACGGCCGACATCGCGATCTCCAGCGGTGTCAGCAGGGATCCGGCAAGCCACTGGGCCATTCGGCGGACCTCCAACCCCCTCTCGTGTTGACAGGTCCTCGCAGGTGCCTTATGCGTTTTTCTTTATTTTGCACCGTTTTGTCGCGAGGATCACGGGCATCTGCTGTTCCGTCGAGAGGAGAACATGATGATCACCTCTGAACAAGTACGTACAGTGGTGGACCGTGCCGTCTGCGACAGCGACGGCAACAAGATCGGCAACGCCAAGCACGTATTCCTCGACGACGTGACGGGGAAGCCGGAATGGGTCAGCGTGAAGACCGGCCTGTTCGGCACCAGCGAATCGTTCGTCCCGATCCGAGACGCGGCGATGGTGGACGACCACCTCGAGGTGCCGTTCGCCAAGGAGACCGTGAAGAAGGCCCCGAACGTCGACGTCGACGCGGGCGGCCACCTGTCCGAGGAGGAGGAGCACCGCCTCTACGAGTACTACGGGATCGACTGGGACGCCGCGTGGGAGCAGGCGAACCAGCCGGGCGGGGTCGCTTCGGGCACCGCTTCGGGCACTCGTACCGGTACCGGTACCGCAGCCGGCACGGCCGCGGCTGCCGGAGGCGCCGCCGGGATGGCCGGTGCCGCAGGTGCCGCAGGTGCCGCCGGTTCCGCAGACGAGCGCATGCGCGCCCGCGATCGCGGCACGGCCGGCGACGAGGCCATGATCCGCTCGGAGGAGCGGATGCACGTAGGCACCGAGCGCCGGGAGTCCGGCCGCGCGCGCCTGCGCAAGTACGTCGTCACCGAGGAGCAGGAGCAGACCGTCCCGGTGCGGCACGAGGAGGTCCGCGTCGAGCGCGAGCCGATCTCGGCAGCCGACCGCAACGCGGCCATGTCCGGCACCGCGATCTCCGAGGACGAGCGTGAGGTCACGCTGCACGAGGAGCGTCCGGTGACAGAGATCGAGACGGTCCCGGTCGAGCGGGTTCGCTTGACCACCGAGGAAGTCACCGAGGAGAAGACCGTCAAGGGCAAGGTCCGCAAGGAGCGGATAGCGGCCGAAACCGACGAGGACAAGGATCCGCGCCGGTAATGGCCTCCCAGCACGGCGGTCGAGGGTAACCTCGACCGCCGTCGCCGTTGTCGTGACCTCCTTCAGGTAGCCGCCAGGTAGCCAGCCATCAGTTAGCCGTCACGCCCCTGTCAAGCCACTGTCACATGGAAGATCTGGTTGGTGCTGTTGTGCGGCGTGCTGTCCTTGTCACCGCCGTTGGACGTGGCCATCCACATCCCGCCGTCCGGCGCCGGCTCGACGGTGCGCAGCCGGCCGTACGTGCCGTCGAAGAACGTCTGCACGTTCGTCAAGCTGCTGCCGCTGATCTGCTCCCGGTAGAGCCGCGTCCCGCGTTCGCAGGCCACGTACAGGAAGTCGCGGATGATCGTGATCCCGCTGCACGAGCCGTTGGCCACCGGATAGGTGTGCTTCGGCGCGATGAAGCCGGCGGTGCCGCAGGTGCCCGACGTGCCCTCGCACGACGGCCAGCCGTAGTTGCCGCCCTTGACGATGAGGTTGGTCTCGTCCATGACGCTGTTGCCGAACTCCTGCTCCCACAGCCGTCCCTGGGAGTCGAAGGCGAGGCCTTGCACGTTCCGGTGCCCGTAGCTCCAGACCGCGTTGTGGAACGGGTTGTCCGTCGGGATGGTTCCGTCGGGGTTGATGCGCAGCACCTTGCCGTTGAGGCTGCTGGTGTTCTGCGCGTTGGCGCCGTTCTGCGCGTCGCCGGTGCCGGCGTACAGGTACTTGCCGTCCGGGCTGAAGCGCAGGCGTCCGCCGTTGTGGAACTTGTTGCGCGCGATGCCGGTCAGCAGGATCTGCTCGGTGCTGGTCTGCAGCGTGTCGCTGGCCGGGTCGTACTTGATCCGCACGATGCGGTTGTCGGTCGGCGAGGTGTGCATGATGTAGAGCCAGTGGTCCGAGCTGAAGCTCACCGGGTTGATCTCCAGCCCGGTCAGGCCGCCCTCGCCGTCGGTGCTCTGCACGTTGGGCACCGTACCGATGGTCTTCTTCGCGCCGGTCTTGGGATTCAGGTGCACGATGTCGTGCGCGTCGCGCTCGTTGAACAGGATCGTGCCGTCGGGCAGCGTGACCAGACCCCACACCACGTCATCGTCCGTGCCGACCTGGGTGACGGTGCACACGCCCTGCGAAGGCGTGCAGCTGCTGGACGCGGAGGTGCTGACGTCCAGGATCGGCGTGCTGCCCGCGCTCTCGTTGCCGTTGCCGTCGTAGGCGGTGACCTGGAAGTGGTAGGCGGTGCTGGGCGTCAGGCCGTCCACCTGGGTGGTGGTGGCGTTGGCGTCCGCTGTGCCGACCTTCGTGCGCGTACCGTTCACCACGTTGTAGACGCGGTAGCCGGCGACCGCGACATTGTCCGTCGAGGCGGTCCATCCCAGGGTGACGCTGGTGCTGGTCACCGCGGTGGAGTGCACGGTGCCGGGCACGGTCGGCGGCGTGGTGTCACTGGACGGCGGGGTGGTGACGTTCAGCGTGCCGGAGGGCTGGCTGACGTTGCCCGCCGCGTCGCGGGCGTTCACGTAGAACCCGTAGCTGACATTGGGATTGAGCGAGCCGCAAGTGCCTGTCAGGGTACTGCCGTTCACCTGCGCGCACAGCTGGCCGTCGTGGTAGATGTCGTAGCCGCTGACGCCGACATTGTCGGTCGAGGCGCTCCAGCCGATGGTGACGCTGTTCGGGGTGTCGGAGACCAGCGTCGGGGTTCCGGGCGGGGTCGGCGGCGTGGTGTCGCTGCCGACGGTGCCGTAGACGCCGAGTTCCTGCAGCGAATAGCCGTGGCTGGAGTCGCTGCGGCAGCGTTTGGTCCCGTACATGCGCACGTAGCGACCGTTCCCGTCCAGCGAGGTCAGGTCCTCCACTCCGCCCTTGCCGGCGGTGGTGCTGTAGATCTTCGTCCACGTCGTGTGGTCGGCGGAGACGTCGACCTCATAGGCGGTCGCGCAGGAGGTATCCCACTGCAACCGGACCCGGCTGACGTGCGCCATGGCGCCGAGGTCGATGTAGATCCATTGGGGGTCGACGCCCGCGCCGCTGGCCCAGCGCGTCGTGGAGACGCCGTCGTCGACATTGGGAGCGGCGCAACAGCCGCCGGAGGAGGAGGCGGTTGCCGGTTTGTTCAGCGACAGCAGGGCGTCAGCGGCTGGAGTCGCCTGGTTCGTGAGCGAACCCTGATCTACTCGGACGGCCGGATTGGCTGCGGTCGCCTGAGCCGCGACCGCCGTCCCGGATCCGGTCGAGACCGTGCCGGCCACCGCGAGCACGGCGGCACATCCGATGAGTACCAGGCCTCTGATACGCGTGAAGCGCTTCTTGCGCATGGGTGCTCTCCGCTCAGCCGAGGTCGAGGTAGTCGAGGTTCGGGCAGCCGTTCGCGGTGCTCGCGGCTACCCGGATGGTGTTGGCGCCGGCGTTCAACGGAACGCTGAATGCCTTGCCGGCCCAGGTGTTCCAGCTCGCGGTCGTGGGGAACGACGCTGCGGCGTCCGCGGTCGTGCCGTTCACGGCGACGTCCATCGGCCGGTCGGTGGTGGTTCCGTTCGCGTAGCCGACGGTGGCTGTGTACGTGCCGGCGGCCGGCGCGGTCACGGTCCACTCGACGTACGCACCGACGGCGTTGGTCGTGTCGACGAAGCCGCTGCCGGAAAAACCGGTGTGGTTGGTGGCCACGGTGTCGCCGGTGGACAGCGTCGCGTTCTCCGCCTCATAGCGTGTCGCCGAGGAGCCGCAGCTTTGGGTGGAGCCGCTGGCCGAGACGCGCAGCGCGCCGCCGGAGGTGTTGTGGCTGTTGCTGAGGCAGTATCCGGTGATGTTCTGGAAGCCGACGTCGAACGGGCTGGAGCTGCCGGTCTGCGCGGTCAGTCCGTCGAAGGTGATGGCGCTGCCGGCGTTGGCGATGACCGCGGGGCGGCCGTCGGTCTTGGCGACCTTGACCGAGCCGCCGGTGAAGTGGATGCCGGAGACGTTGTGCAGGTACCAGCCGTACGCCGGCCGCGTACCGATGCTGTTCGGGTTGTAGTCGCCGTTGTCGCTGGGGACGCCGGTGGACATCGTGCCGTGGCCGCCGGGGACGGTCAGGTTGACGTTGGTGAAGGTCTCGTCGCTGACCTGGTGGCTGCTGTCGGCGCCCCAGATCGTCGGGCTGTAGTCCGTACTCGCCACGCCGGTGCCCGTGACGTTGGTGAATGTCACGTTACTGATATGCCCGACCTTCGGACTGCCGCCGCATCGCAATCGGGTCCCGATCTTCTCCATGATCGGCGAGTGCACACCGGTCATGGTGACGTCTTGGTAGTGCACGTCGGAGATGTCTGCGCCGTCCATGCTCACGATGCCCAGCCCGGATTTGCCGGCGCCGAGGATGGTGATCTGCTGGAACCGGTAGTCGGTGAAGGATCCGCAGGTCTCCGAGCCGAACATCAGGGCATTGCAACACTTGGCCTGCAGCGTGCTGTTCGTGACGGTGACGTGGCCGCTGGGCAGCGTCTGGCCCAGGGCCCAGTCGCTCTTGAACACCAGCGCGTCGTCGTTGGAGGAGATGTTCGCGTTGGTGATGGTGACGTGCGTCGTGGAGATGATGTTCCAGCCGTCGCGGTCGCTGGAGGTCGCGATCGTGAGGTGGTCGGACACCACGCCGTCGCAGCCGTTGATCAGCGCGCCGAAGTGCCCGCCGCGGGTGAGGGTGATGCCGCTGAGCGTGAGGTTGGTGCAGCGGGTCAGTGACAGGATCTTGTCGGCCTGCCCGGCGCCGGGGTTGCCGGTGATCAGGTTGCCGCCGCCGTCGATGGTGCCGGAGCCGGTGAAGCCGATGTTGGAGAGTTTGTCGCCGGAGAACATCGCGTCGTGGAAGTGGCTGTGGCCGTAGTCCTGGTACTTGTCGTTGGGATTCGACTCGGCGGCGTCGTAGGTCTTGGCGCTGGAGCCGAGGACTTTGGAGCCGGCGTCGAGCTGGATGGTGACGTTGCTCTTGAGGTGGACGGTGTTCGCGGACTTGTAGCTGCCGGACGGGAACTCCACGATGCCGCCGCCGGCGGTGTTCGCGGCGGCGACCGCCTTATTGATGGCTGGAGAGTCGTTGGTGGAGCCGTTGCCGGTGGCTCCGTAGTCCTTGACGTTGAAGACCGCGGCGGCGGCCTTGGCGGCTGCGGGGTGGGGGGCGGCCGACGCGGCCAGGGCTGTGCCTTGGACGCCCGCGAGGGCGAGGGCCGCGACGCCGGTCGCGGCTATCGCGGCCGCGAGGTGGGGGATGCGGCGTCGTGCGCGCCTGCTTCGATGGAGGAACATATATCGTGTCACGACCCTGAGTGAACTCGACATCGGATGAATCGGCAAGGTTAAGGTCCCTTACTAGAGGTAAAATCCCTGCTAAGTGACCATTCGAGCAGAGCCCCTGCAGAGTTTCGATGATCTTTCATCCGAACTTACGCAGAGTGATCTTGCGCCGCCTCGGCATGTCATATATGAGATCTTGCTCTGCGCACCTGCCGTGAGGACCCGCCCGGCGACCACACGGAGTGACCGGCGCGCCTTACCGTTTACCCGCCAGTACGCCGGGCAGCAGGTCCACTCCAGCCGACGCGCGAGTGTGAGCAGAGGAGTGGTGACAGATGACAGCCGTCGTCAAGAACATGCGGGACTCCGTCGGTGACGTCCTCGGCGCCTGGGTACACGGCCAGGCTTGGACCGCTCCAACACATGCCGGGCGGCCGTGAACTCCTCCGGGACCGCGGGCATGGATTTCGACGGATGGCAGGCCGCCCCGGGCGGCGGCTCCGATCCCGCCGTCGTCGAGATCCACACTCCGGCCCGTCCCGAGTACATCGAGGTCCTGCGCGCCGCATGCGGCCAGCTTGCGCCCCAGCTGGGCTGCACCGTGGCAGAGACAGCAGATCTACGGCTCGCCGTCGATGAAGCGTGCGGATTCCTGTTGCGCAACTGCGTCCGGCTCAGCCGCGACACCGAGCAGGACGGACTGGTGACGACGTTCACCGTGAACGGATCCGACCTGCACATCGCCTTGCAGATGCAGGCGGACACCTCCGTCCCGCCCGGCGCCGGCGACGGCGAGTTCGGATGGACCATCCTAACCGCGCTGGTCGATGACTTCACATGGCAGGTGACGGAGTCGACCGTGCGCGTGGAGATCCGGAAGGAACGCGTGGGCGGCAAGCTGGATTGAGCGGCGCGTTTATCGGGATCGGCTTTGGTCATCAGGGCCCGCAGAACCGTCGAACATCCGAGAAGCGCCGCGCGACCAGGAGCCGCTGATGTCCACCCAGACGCACACACCGGGGCGACGCGCCCCGCACATGCCGAGCGATGTGACGCCGACCTTGTCAGCGTTCGAACGCTTCGCCACCTCGGCCGCCCGGTTCGCCTCCCGGCCCTGGTTCTTCGCCGTGTGCCTGCTGCTGGTGGTGGTGTGGGCGCCGAGCTACTTCGTCGTCGGCAGCATGGACACCTGGCAACTGATCATCAACACCATCACCACGATCGTCACCTTCCTTCTCGTCGCCCTCCTGCAGAACACCCAGACCCGCGCCGACAAGGCCACGCAGGACAAGCTCAACGCCCTCGCGCAGGGCATGAGCGCGATGATGGCGCACCTCGCGGACATCCACGACCGCCAGGAGATCAACAACGACGTGGCCGAACTACGGGACGCGGTGGGACTCGAGGACTCCGAGAGCGCCTGAGCCGCGGATCAGGGCGACGGTGACGGCGACGGCGACGTGCGGGTGGCACGCAGCGCCGAGAAGGTGCGCGTGACCCAGACCGCGGCGAGCGCCTGAAGGACCGCAACGAGGATGGTCACGAGAATCGCGAGCCAACCGGTCGCGGGCAGGCCGGCGAGCCCGGCGGTGACGCGGGCGGTACCGAGGACGGGATCGCCGGCGACTGCACGCCAGATCAAGGGGAGCGACCAGCCGACCGCGGCCGCAGTGGTAGCGCAGAGCACTGCGATGCGGGCGCGACGGCGGACGGCGAGGATCCCGAGGACCAGGGCGACGAGGAACGGCATCGGCCAGAACTGGAGCGCGGTCGCCAGAGCAATGAGCGCGGCGCCTGCTGCGGTGGCGGTGCGGAGGCGGGAGTCGGTGGTCATGGGGGTTGGTGGTGGGGCGGCGCTGGTAGCGGTCTCCGGTGGAGCAATCGGTGCGGCGGGCGCGGACGATTCCGGATCCGGCGCTAGCTGGGCAGCGGTACCAGGTGATTCCGGCGCGGTCAGGGTGGGCGCGGCGGGTGCTGGCGCATCTGCTGGCGCGAGCGCGGTGGCCAAAGTGTCCGGCGCGGTTGGCGCAGGTGTGGCGAGTGATGTTGCTTGTGCGTGCTGAGGTGGCGGGCTCGGCTTCGCTTGCGGTGCAGTCGCTGCCGCCGCCTCCTGCTCCTGCTCCTGTGGTTCGACGTGTGCCACGGTCAGCCTCCTGACGTCAGGGTCCACATGACCGGCGTTGCGGGGCGCTGGTCGGCTAGGGGGAGGGGGCGGAGGCGGCCGGCCCAGTAGTCCGCTATGAAGGTCTGGTACCAGGTTGATTGCGGGTTCTCGCTTTGGCCGCCGGGGTAGATGGCTTGGGCGGTGCCGTGGGCTGGTGCGGTCCAGGTGGTGACCATGCGCCAGCTGGGGCCGAAGGCGGAGTTCCAGTCGTCGCCTTCGGTGGCGTCGACGGTCCAGCGGTCGCCTTCGGCCGGCGCTGGGCCGTAGCCGAGGCCGGGGGCGCCGGTCAGGGCGGGGATCTCGCGGGTGTGCAGGCGTCCCCATTGCCAGGTCGCGGGTGCTCCCCCGAGCTTGCCGGACAGGTCGGACACCGCCTTGGTGAACGCCGCGCGCATCGCCGATTGCGCGGTGCCGCCGGGGTGGCCCGGTGGGCTGAAGGCGGCGTTGGTCGGGTCGCTCATGGTCCAGACCTGCAGGTCCTCGTCCAGGCTCGGGTTGCCGTCGGAGACCTGGAGATCCTGCTTGTCCTTGGTGACCGGGACCTTCGTGGCGTCCCACCAGGGTTGGAAGACCCCTGAGACGTAGTCGCTCCAGAACGTCGCCCAGATCGATGCCGCCGCCGAGTCCGTGCTCATCTTGTCGTTCCAGGATTGCAGCTGGCTCAGCGCTTGCTGTTGCGTCGCGGTGAGGCCGCCGGACGCGGTGAGGGAGGCGACCAGTTTCGGCACGATCTGTTGCGCCAGAACGTCTGTGGCGTCTGTCTGGAGCGCCTGGAAGTCGGCGGCGGTCATGCCCTGATGGCTCGTCAGGTAGGCGTAGAGCTCGTCGGCGCGGTATCCGTTGTCGAACGCGTTCAGGCTCGTCCCGATGTAGTAAGGGTAATCCGGTCCGACGGGGCGTTGGTTGGCGGTCGCGAGGACGTGGTTCGACGGGTTGTGCACGAGCGGCGCGGCGGCGTACGGGACCGTGCCGACCACATCATTCTGTCCGGTACCGGGCATCGGCAGCCACGGCGATCCCCCGGCGACCTGCGCGTAGTATCCGGCGGCGACGATCCCGATGTCGCCGGTCCCGTCGGCGTAGGTGAAGTTCAGCGCCGGCGCGTGCCAGGCGGCGAGGGCACTGTGGAAGCCGTTGAAGTCCCGCGCCTTGTCCACGCCGAGGATAGCCTGGAGCAGCCGCGTCGGATAGTTGCCCATCCAGGTCACGGCGGTGGTCTGGCCGGTCTGCGTGATGATCGGACCGTGCACGGTCAGGTCCACGGTCAACGACACCGAGGTCCCGCCACGCACCGGGATCGTGTAGTGGACGTGCTGCATGTCCCGCCACGCGCCGTCCCAGAAGTACTGGCCGGGGTGATCAGGGCTCTGCTTCTCCGTATAGAAGAACGTGGACTGATTCTCCCCCGCGGTCATCGACCAGGAGATCCACTGGTTGCGGCCGATCGCGACGCCGGGGATGCCGACCAGGCTCGCGCCGGAGACCTGCGTCTCGGGCGAGGAGAGCTCGACCTCGTACCAGAACGACGGGAGCGTGGTCTGCAGGTGCGGATCGCCTGCGAGCAGGGAAGCCGCGCCGGAGACCGCCGGACCGTTGGCGGCCCAGGAGTTGCTGTCCGGGAAGGCGTGCAGCTGCGCGGGTGGCAGGGCACTGAGTTTGGAGAGCACGTCGGTGGCGGCTGCGGCGGCGCCTGAGGGCGTGCCGACGGCGGCTGCGGCGTTCGAGGAATCGGATGGGGTGGACAGGTCGGTAGCTGGGAGTCGCGCGCCGGGTGGGACCGCCGCATCAGCATTCTGCGTCGCTGGCAGTGGGCTGACGCCCAGGTTCCGATACGGACCGGGGTCATACGGCTGCTGCTGATTCGGCGCGATCACCGGGAACCACGCCATCGTCCGCTCCGCGCCGAGCGACTGCTCGAACAGCGCGTAGTCCAGCGGACCGGTGGAGTAATCAAGGTTCTGAGTCAGCAGAACCTGGATCGCCAGACTGTCGATCGGCGTCCAGTCCTTCGGGAACACACCGGTCAGCAAGAAGATGGTCGGCCACGCGCCCGACTTACGAACCTGCGCCAGATACGCGTTCACGCCCCGGCTGTAGGCGACCAGCGCCTGGGCGTCGGCACTGTCCTTCGGCGTCGCCGCCCACGTCGCCTGCGCTGTCCGCAGCAAGCCGCTCTGCAGCTCGAACGTGTCGGACGGGACGCCGGCGGGTCCGTCGATCTCGGCCAGTCGCCCCTCGGCGGTCCGTCGCTCCAGATCGAGTTGCGACAGCCGGTAGCTGGCGTGCAGGTAGCCCTGCGCCTCGAACAGGTCCGCGTCGGAGCGCGCGTGCACCGCGGGGACGCCGGCGGAGTCGAAGTACACGGTCGCGGCGCCGTTCATGCCCGGCAGGTGGACGGTCTTGCTGCTCGCGACGTCGTTGCCGCCGGAGTTCCACACGCCGCCGCCGGGTTCCAGCGCGCTGCCGAGCGCCGGGACCGGGCCGTAGCCGACGGCCAGGACGAACAGGAGCAGCGCGGTCACGATCAGGGAGCCGCCGGCGTGGAAGCGGCGGCGGAACCGGCGGGGGTGCTTCGGGCGCGCGGGGCGCTTGGGGCGCTTCGGCGTCGGGCTCCCGACGGCGCCGTCCTGGTCTGCCATATCAGGGACGATATGAACGGCGCCGCTTCGCGTCTCGTCACCCGATCGGGCGACTGTCCGCGACCCCGGCCCGCTCGGCGAGCGCCGCGACCGAGCGCGAGGGGTCGGCGGTGGCCGCGTCCAGCAGCGCGGCGTAGTGGTCGAGCCAGCGCCGGATCGTCGCGGCCTGGAACAGGTCGGTGTTGTACTCCAGGGCGACGGTGATGGTCTCGACGTCCGGGACCTCCTCGGCGTCGTGGAAGCGCTGCTCGGCGTGCGGGATGACGACGCAGTTCAGCTCGAACTTCGCCGAGCCGTTGTGCGCGTCCAGCACCTCGGCGGTGACGCCGGGCAGGCGCAGCGCGGGCATGGGGGTGTCCAGGAAGCTGTACATCACCTGGAACAGCGGCGAGTGGTCCAGGCTGCGCGCCGGGCGCAGGCGGTGCACCAGCTTCTCGAACGGCATGTCCTGGTGGGTGTAGGCGTCCAGGCAGGTCTCGCGGACCCGCTCGAGCAGGTCGGCGAACGTCGGATCGCCGGACACGTCGGTGCGCAGCAGCACGGTGTTGATGATCATGCCGAGCTGGTCGTCGAGTTCGGGGCGGCGGCGGTTGGCGATGCCGGTCCCGGTGACGATGTCCTCCTGGCCGGACAGGCCGTGCAGGAGGGCGAGGAAGGCCGCGAACATGGTCATGAACAGGCTGACGCCGTGTTCCTGGCCGAAGGCGCGCAAGCGGCGCGCCAACTCGCCGTCGATCTCCAGGCTCTCCTGGTCGCCGGAGGTCCCGAGCACGGTGGGGCGCGGCAGGTCGGTAGGCAGGCGCAGCACGGCGGGGGCGCCGGACAGCCGCTGCTCCCAGTGGTCTTGGAGGGCGGTGAGGCGCTCGCCCTGAAGTGCGGCGCGTTGCCAGACTGCGAAGTCGGCGTACTGGACGGCGAGGGCGGGCAGGCGGGGTTCGCGTCCGACGGAGCGCGCTTCGTACAGCTCCAGGAAGTCGCGCAGGAACACGCCTTGCGCCCAGCCGTCGTGGACCAGGTGGTGCTCGACCATGAAGAGCACGTATTCGTCGTCGGCGAGGCGGATGAGGGTGACACGGATCAGCTGGCCGTCGGCGAGGTCGAAGGGCTCGGCGCCGGCGGTGACGATGGTGGCGCGCAGCCAGCTTTCGCGCTCGTGTTCGGGCAGGTCGCGGCGGTCCAGGAGGGTGACGGGGATGCCGCGCGGCTCGCGGACGCTCTGGACGGGGACGCCGTCGATGTCGGGGAAGGCGGTGTGCAGAATTTCGTGCCGGGCTTCCAGGTCGGACAGCGCGAGGCGGACGGCTTCGGGGTCGACGTCGCCCCGCAGGCGCATGGCGCGCGGCACGTTGTAGTTGGTGCTGTCGGGTTCGAGTTGTTGCAGGAACCAGATGCGCTCTTGTTGGAAGGACAGCGGGATCGGCTGGTCGCGCGGGGCGCGGGGGATCGCGCCGGCGGTGGACGGCGGAGCCTGGGCGATGCGCTCGGCGAGGGCGGCGAGGGTGGGCGCTTCGAAAACGGCGCGGAGGGGGACGTCGCGGCCCATGCGGTCGTTGACGTCGGCGAGGATGCGGGTGGCCAGGAGGGAGTGGCCGCCGAGGGCGAACAGGTCGTCATGGCGGTGGATCTCGGTGAGGCCGAGCGCTTCGGACCAGATCCCGGCGAGGGCGCGTTCTTCGGGGGTGCGGGGCGGTTCGGCGGGGGCGGTCGGCGCTGCGGGGAGGGCGGTGGCGGTGGGGAGGGCGGCGTAGTCAATTTTGCCGCCGGGGGTGCGGGGGAATTCGGGGAGGAGGACGAAGGCTGCCGGGATCATGTACTCGGGGAGCTCGGCGCGGAGGGCGGTGCGGAGGGTTTCTGGGGTGGGGGCTGGGGTTTCGGCGGTGTCTGTAGCTCGGCTCGGACTCGGACTCGGAGTCACGTAGGCGAGCAGGCGTCCCGGGCGGACGTCCGGCACGACGGCGGCGTCGGCGACGGCGGGCAGGCGGCGCAGCGCGGCTTCGACCTCGCCGGGCTCGACGCGGTAGCCGTTGAGTTTGACCTGGCGGTCGGCGCGCGCGGCGAAGGCTATGGAGCCGTCGGGGAGGCGGCGGGCCAGGTCGCCGGTGCGGTAGAGGCGGGAGCCGGGCGGGCCGAAGGGGTCGGCGACGAAGCGCTGCGCGGTGAGCGCGGGGCGGTCGAGGTAGCCGCGGGCGAGGCCGGCACCGGCCAGGTGCAGCTCGCCGACGACGCCGATGGGGACGGGGCGGAGGGCGGCGTCGAGGACGTGGGCTCGGGTGTTGGCTATGGGGCGGCCTATGGGGACGGTGCCTGTATTCGCATCCTGCGATGTGTCGCTCTCTGGCGCGATCAGTTCGGCGGCGGTGGCGACGATGGTCGCCTCGGTGGGTCCGTACGTGTTGACCAGCCGGACCCGATTTCCGACCGTCTCCCTCCACGCCGCGACCCGGTCCGCGCGTGCCGCCTCGCCGCCGATGATGACCAGGCGCAGGTCGGCGGGCAGGGTCGCGGTCTGATCGGCGAGGGCGGCGGCAAGGCTGTGCCAGAACGCGGTGGGCAGGTCGAGGACGGTGACCGCGCGCTCGGCGCACGCGTCGAGGAACGCCTTGGGCGAGGCGAGCATGGTGTCGTTGCGCAGGACCAGCTGTGCGCCGCTGATCAGGGCTGGGTAGATCTCCTCGGCGCTGGCGTCGAAGGCGATCGAGGCGAACTGAAGCACGCGGTCGCCAGGACCGGTGCGGTAGGCCTCGGCGGCGTGGCGGGTGTGGTTCGCCAGCGCGCTGTGCGGGATCTCGACGCCCTTCGGCGGTCCGCTGGAGCCGGAGGTGTAGATGACGTAGGCGATGTCGTGCGGCGCGGGAGCGGGCTCCGGCGGCGTCGCGGGCAAGGCGGAGGCCGAATCGGAGGCGCCGAGCAGGATCGCGGTAACGCCCGACGGCACCTTCGCAGCGAGCAGCGGCTCGGTGAGCACGGCCTCGACGCCGGCATCGCGGAAGACGGCGGCGATGCGACCGGGCGGGTTGGCCGGATCGACGGGAACGTAGGCGGCGCCGGACTTCAGGACCGCGAGCAGCGCGACCGGAATCAGAGGACTGCGGTCGAGAAGGATGCCGATACGGCGGCCGGGGGCGGCACCGCCGATGCGGAGGAGGTGGGCTAGGCGGTTGGCTTGTTGGTCGAGGTCGCGGTAGGTGAGGGCAGACGTCGGGGCGGGCGGGGGCGCGGCGGCAGACGAGGCCGAAGCAGCGGAGGTCGGGGGCGGCAGGGCAGCGGCTGGCGAGGCATCTGCGGCTGACGTGATTGCGGCCGAAGCAGCGGCGAGCGCGGTCGAGGCACCGGCGGGCAAGGCTGCGGCGGGCGGCGAGGCGGCTGCGGGTGACGTGACTGTTGGCGGGGTGGTGGCGCTGAAGGTTGTGACCGCGATGGCGTCGGGGGTGCGGCGGGCTTGGGCCTCGAAGAGTTGCGGCACGGTGAGGTGCGGGTCGTGCCAGGTGCGGTCGGTGGTGTTCCAGTGGGGGGCGGTGGGGGCTTGGAGGAGGGTGTGCAGGGGGGTGGTGGGGGTGGTGGCGGCGGCTTGGAGGAGGGCCTTGTATTGGGCGCAGAAGGCGGTGGCGGTGGGGGTGTCGAAGGCGTCGGTGCGGAAGTGGAGGGTGCCGCGGATTGCGGTGTCGGCTTCGGTGAGGGCGAGTTCGAGGTCGGATGCGGCTTGGGGTGCGGGTAGGGGCAGTGACTCGACGGTCAGTGGGCCGAGTGTGCGGCGTATGCCGGGGTGGCCGAGTAGTGCCGAGGGGAGGCCGGCGGCGTCGGGGGTGGTCGGGCGGTTGAAGACGTACATCGCCTGGAACAGGCCGCGGCGGGAGGCTGCGTGGCGTTCGGCGAGTAGGGCGATTGGGTACTGCTGGTGCTCTAGCGCGCCGATGACTCGCGATCGAGTTTGGGACAGGAGTTCGGCGAACGTGGCGTGGTCCGTGTCGGCGATCGTGCTGCGTAGGGGAACCGGGTTCATGAGATAGCCGACTGCCTGTGCGGAGCCGGGACGGGTGCGTGCGGCGACCGGCATGCCGATGGCGAGATCATCCTGACCGGTCCAGAGGTGTAGCAGCGTCTCGAAAGCGGTGAGCAGGACGACGTTCAACGTCACGCCCTGAGCGGCCGCCATGGCACGTAGCCGGTCTGCGTCAGCGGGGGCGAGGTGGATCCGCTGCGTCCCGGCAGGGGCGAAGGCGCGCGCTGGATCGTGGGACGTCAGGCGTAGTGCCGGGGCGCCGATCTGGGAGTCCCAGTAGTCGGCGTCAGTCGGCGATGGGACAGGTGGCGCAGGCTGCTGCACCGCAGGAGGTAGGGACGCGCCGGTGTAGAGCGCGGCTAGTTCGCGGGCGAGGACGGTCGTGGACCAGAAGTCGGTGACGAGATGGTGAGCGGAGAGGAGGAGCACATGTTCCTCGGGCGCGTGGCGGTAGAGGCGGACTCGGAGGAGCGGACCTTCGTCGAGGTCGAAGGGGTGGTAGGCGTCCGAGACGAGGGAGTTGGCGGGAGTAGCCAGTTCAGTGAGGACGCCAGCGGGATCTGGGTGGATCACTCGTACTGGTTCGCCGTCGCGCAGCGGGAACGTGCTACGTAGGGCGGGATGGCGGTGTACGAGTTCGGCCACGGCACGGCGCAGGGCGGCAACGTCGAGCGGCCCGGTGAGTCGAATGGCGGCGGCGGTGATGTGCGCGGTCGAGTCGGGGTCGAGGCGTTGGAGGAACCACAGCGCACGCTCGTTGGGAGTTAGCTCGGCGCCGCGTTCGACCGTGGGGGCGGGGGCGTGATCGGTCGCAGAACCGGTGGCAAGTTCGGCGGCTAGTGCGACGAGCGTGGCGCCGGCCAGAATGCGTTCGAGCGGTACCGTCGCGCCGAACTCGGACTCGATCCGAGACTGGAGCTCGATGGCGGCTAGTGAGTCCAGACCGAGCGTGAGCAACGACGCCGCGGGATCCACGGCTGATTCGGGCACATCGCAGACCACTGCTGTGAGAGCACGGAGGTGAGAGATGTGTGCGTCCGTGGCTGGCAGATGCGCAGCGGCGCGTAGCGCGCCCTGTCCGAGTACCTGCAACTCCCCCGCCGCGAGCATGCGCGCACAGTCTCGGCGCCGTACCTTCCCGCTCGACGTCTTGGGCACCTCCCCCGCCGCGATCAGGACGACCGTCGCGACCTGCACCGAGTGGTCCTCGGCGATCCGGGTGCGCACGGCGCTCGCGACCTCCGCAGGGTCCAAGGCAGCTCCACGCGCCGCCTCGGTAACGACGACCAGCTGATCGTCGTCGTCCAGGAAAGCGACACTGCATCCCGGTCGCAGCGAGGGATGCGCTTGCTCGGCGGAAAGCTCCAGGTCCTGGGGGTAGTGGTTGCGTCCGCGGATGATAATCAGGTCTTTGAGACGTCCGGTGATGACCAGCTCGCCGTCGCGGACGAACCCTAGGTCGCCGGTCCGCAGCCAGTCCGTGTCGTCGCCAACGAGCTTCGCGCGGAAGACCTCGGCGGTCTCCTCAGGACGTCCCCAATACCCGGCTGCGACGCTCGGTCCGGAGAGCCATATCTCGCCGACTCGGTCAGTGGGCAGTCGGCACAGGCTGTCCGGGTCGACTATCGCAATCCGCTGATCCACCGAGGCAGGTCCGCAACTCACCAAAGCGTCGGGACCGGGCTTCGCGTCCACAGCGACCGCAACCACCTCCCCCACCTCCAACGCCGCACGCTCCACCGCGCCGGCCGTCGAAGCCAGCGAACCGCCGCCGACGATCAGCGTCGCCTCGGCCAACCCGTAGCAGGGCAGGAACGCCGACGCCCGGAACCCGGCGGGTCCGAACCGCTCGGCGAAGCGCTCCAGCGTGGCGCGGCGGATCGGCTCGGCGCCGTTGAACGCCACCGACCAGCTGCTCAGGTCCAGCGCCGCGAGCTGCTCGGGGGTGGTCTTGCGCGCACACAGGTCGTAGGCGAAGTTCGGTCCGCCGCTCGCGGTGGCGCCGATGCGCGTCAGGGCTTGGAGCCAGCTGACCGGGCGCTTCAAGAAGTCGAACGGCGCCATCAGCCAGATCGGCATCCCGACGAACAGCGGCTCCAGCAGCCCGCCGATCAGCCCCATGTCGTGGTACGGCGGCAGCCAGCTCAGACCCCGCGAGTCGGGAGTGACGGCGAAGAAGTCCTGGATCTGGCGGACGTTATGCAGGAGGTTCGCGTGGGTGAGGACGACTCCCTTGGGAGTGCCCGTCGAACCCGACGTGTACTGCAACAACGCGACCGAGTCGCCGGTGAGCGACGGTGAAGCGAAGTCATCGGCTGCGTCGGCAACAGCGATGTCGGCGGCGTCGGTAGCGATCCAACGCAGCTCTCCGAACCGAGGCGCGTGCTCGTTCAACATCCCGGCCAGCGGCAGAAGATCAGAGGTGGTCAGCGCAGCGACCGGATCCGCATCGACGGTCGTCGCCAGCAGGCGCGGCAACGTCCGCTCCAACCGGAACGGGTCCGGCGGGAACGTCGGCACGGCGACGACGCCGGCGTACAGACAGCCGAAGAACGCAGTCAGGAACTCCGCTCCCGGCGCGTACAGCAACAGCGCGCGATCCCCGACGCCGACGCCCTGCCGGCGCAGCCCGGCAGCCACGGCGCGCGCGCGAGCGTCGAGGGCGGCGTAGGTGATCGCAGTTTCCTGCGAAGCATCCGACACGTCCTCCCCCAGGAAGACGTACCCCACCCGATCAGGCTGGCGCGCCGCCCGGCGCCCCAGCAGGTCCCCGAACGTCGCCTCGGCCACCGCCGATCCCTGCCTTCCCTGCGTCGCCGCGAAACGGACACCGCGAAAGCTACCGGCGCGCCCGCCTGCGGTGATGTCACATGAATTCGGGGGTGGCGACGGGACGCGGACAACGGCGACGCTCGGCAGCGTCGTCCGCCGCCCGCCAGGCGGCCAGGCGACCTCTCCCGAGCAGCCCGAGCAGGAGGATCAGCGTGCGACTGAGCGCCAGGACCCTGGAGCAGATCGACTCCCCCATCGGCGTCACCTACGCGCTGCTGGACCAGCGCGACGAGGGACGCGGGGCGTTGCTGGACCTGGCGCAGGCGGCGCCGCCCTACCCGGCCGCGCCGTCGGTGATCGAGCACATCGTCGCGACAGCGCAGGACCCGCACGGCGGCGATTACGTGGAGCTGACCGGGCTTCCGCACTTGCGGGAGGCGTTCGCGGCAGAGCTGAGCGCGGACTATCAGGGTTCTGTCTCGGCCGAGCAAGTGCTGGTAACGGCGGGCTGTAATCAGGCGTTCTGCCTGGCAGTGTCGGCGCTGGCCGAGCCGGGCGACGAGGTGGTGCTGCCGCTGCCCTACTACTTCAACCACGACATGTGGCTGCGGCTGGAGGGAATCTGTCCGGTATATCTGGATCCTGAGTCGGGCGACGGAGACGGTCTGGTTCCCCGTGCGGCACAAGCCGAAGCGCTGATCACCGACCGGACGCGCGCCATCGTCCTGGTGACACCGGGGAACCCGTCGGGCGTGACCGTGCCGCCGGCGGAGATAGCCGCGTTCGCCGACGTCGCAGCTCGGCATGGCATAGCCCTGATTCTCGACGAGACTTACCGCTCGTTCCGCGACGGCTCCGAGCCGGCGCACGCGATGTTCACCACGAGCGGGTGGGACGAGACGGTGGTCAGCCTGCACAGCTTCTCCAAGGACCTGGCGATTCCCGGCTACCGCGTGGGCGCCGTCGTCGGCTCGCCGAGCCTGGCGCGGGAAATCATGAAGCTGATGGACTGCGTCGCGATCTGCCCGCCGCGCATCGGGCAGGAAGCGGCGTGGGCCGGGCTCACGACCGCTCGGGAGTGGCGATGGGAGCGCGCGGCGGAGCTGGCGGTCAAGCGCGCGGCGTTCCGGGAAGTCATGGCGGATCGCCCGGGAGGGTTCGAGCTGGCGTCGCTCGGCGGGTTCTTCGGCTGGGTACGGCATCCGTTCACGGGGCGGCCGACGGAGGACGTGGTGCGGGAGTTGGTGATGAAGCACGACACGCTGCTGATTCCGGGGACGGCGTTCGGGCCGGATGACCGCGGGATGGTACGGGTGAGCGTGAGCAACACCGACGCGGCGGCGCTCGGGGAGTTCGGGGAACGGCTGCGTGCCGCTGGAGTGTGAGGGAAGCGGAGCCTGGCGTACCCAGTGAACTGGACCACTTGAGCAGCGTCAGTAAATGACCCGGTCGTCCGGCGCCGGCCGCCAAGCCCGCGAGCCGCGCAGATTGCGGGTGATGTTCAGCCGCTTGAGCCAGCGGTCGCTGCCGTCGTAGCGAGCGCGGAACGAACGGCGGCCGTGGACCGCGCGGAAGTTGTCGATGAAGGCGATGTCGCCGGGGTGCAGGACCACGTCCTGCATCTTCGCCTCGATCTCCTCGCACAGCGCCTGGAACGCTTCCAGAGAGCGCTCGGACCAGTCATCCATCTTCATGTGGTACGGGTCCAGGGCCATGTAAGGGTTCTGTCGGTCTCCGTAGAGCACCGCGCGGCGAACCGGGTTCTCGTTCCAGGACTTGATCAGCTCGAAGCTGCGGGCGCGCAGGCGGTCCTTCGTCGGGTCGCCGGTGGACTCCGCGGTGTTCTGCGGGAGGTGGGAGTTGTCCGGCATCTGCGTGAACACCGGCTCGAACAGCGCGTCCACGTCGAGGTTCGGCCAGTCCAGGTCGCCGGCGTCGCAGACCATTGTCTCGGCCTCGTAAGGGTTCTTCAGACACATCAGTGCCACGTAGTCGCCGCGGCAGGGGTGGAAGGAGTCCTCAGTGTGCCAGGACAGGTGCTGCAGCGAGTTGGAGCCCAGCTCGTAGTGCTCGTGGCCCTTGATCGGGAGCACGTCGTGCATGATGCGGCCGTCCTGCTGGGTCGCCCAGCCGAAGACGTCGCCGAGGGCCGCTCCGCACAGCAGGAAGAAGATCTCCAGGTTCAGCGAGCGCGAGCCGATCTGGCTGTCGCGCCAGTGTTCGGGGGTCGGGCCCAGGCGGTCCTGATCGACATCGAGCCCTGATATGACGCACAGTGCCGAGGGTTCGCGCAGGCGGAAGTCGTCCAGGAACGCCAGCAGGTGCGGCGGCAGCCCTTTGGCTGCCAGGACCGGCGCGGAGCGGATCAGCTCCGGGTCCTCGATGTCCGGGTAGCGCCCGGCGAGATCGGCGAGCATCGGCGCCACGGCCAGGTTGTCCTGCGCGGTCAGGGCCAAGCGGTGCATAGTCTGCCTTCCCCCTTGTCACACCCCCGCCGACCAGCGGGTCCGGATGAGGCGAGTCTAGGTCGCGGCGAAGATCCGCCATGGTCCCCGTTAGAGGGGACAGGTCCCTGATCGTCCCGGCTCTCTATATTTTCCGCGACGCGGCAGGTGCGGCGGGGAGCAGTCCTTGCCCGAAGGCGCGTCCCCACCCCATTTGGGCGATGAAGGCAGCCGGGACACGAAGGGCTCGATGATGACTGAACTCGCCAACCTGACCACCATGGAAGTGGATGCGCTGACCGACATGGACGGCGGCATCAACCTCACCGACGGACACGCGCGGCTGCCGCTCACCGAGGAGCAGGCCGCGATCGTGGCGCGGATCCCGGAGATGTTCACCGCCGCCTCGCGGCGGCCGTTCCCGGAGATCGAGCGCGAGGCGCACGCCACGTTCCTGGGCGCGATCGGGCAGCACAGCGCGCCGGTCGGGACCGGTCGGATCCTGAGCTGCTACTCCTCGACGCTGGCCACCGACATCGTGGCGCGCGCGCTGCCGGCCGGGACCCGGGTCGCGGTGCTGCACCCCACGTTCGACAACATCGCCGACCTGTTCCGCACCCGCGGGCTGGTCCTGGAGCCGCTGAGCGAGGAGCAGCTGCTGGCGATGCAGTGGCCGGCGCCGCCGGTGCGGGTGGTCGTGGTGACCCACCCGAACAACCCGACCGGGCTGGTGACGCCGGAGGGGCATCTGCGCTCGCTGGCCGAGCACGCGGCGCGGCACGGGCAGATCGTGATCATCGACGCGAGCTTCCGCGGACAGGTGCCCGAGGCGCAGTACGACACGTACGCGGTCCTGGACGCCGCCGGCGTGGAGTGGGTCGTCATCGAGGACACCGGCAAGCTGTGGCCGACGCACGAGCTGAAGATCGGCATGCTCGCCTCCAGCGCCAACTGCACGCTGCCGATCGAGCGGGCGTTCTCCGAGTCCCTGCTCGCCGCCTCGCCGGTGGTGCTGCAGCTGGTCACGGCGCTGGCGCGGGACTGGATCGACGGTGGTTGGGAACGTGCGCGGATTCTGTTGGAGCGCAACCGGTCGACGGTGCAGGACGCGGTCGCCACATGCGGGCTGACGCTGGCCGATCCGGAGTCGCGGATCAGCGTGGCGCGGATCGGGTTGCCCGAGAGCGGGCCGAATTCCTCGCGGCTGTACCAGGAGATGCTGATGCGGAGCGTGCATGTGCTGCCGTGCGCGCCGTTCCATTGGGCCGATCCGGAGAGCGGGCTGCGGTTCATTCGGATCTCGTTGGCGCGCCCATATGAGGCGGTCGAGACCGCGGCGCGGCTGATGGCGAAGACGTATCTGGAGTTGTCCACCGCGCTGTAGACGCCGGCCCGGGGCACGCGGAGAGGCATCGATGAGTTCTGAGATCCAAGACCAGTACGAGCTGTCTCCGCTCCAGCAGGGGATCTTGTTCCACAGCCTGTACGACGGCGACTCCGACAGCTACGTCAACCAGCGCAGCTTCCTGATCGACGGGCCGCTGGACGCCGACGCGCTGGTGGCGGCGTGGGAGGCGGCGACGCGGGCGCACAGCGTGCTGCGGACGTCGTTCCACTGGGAGGGCGCGGCGGATCCGGTGCAGCGTGTGCATCGGGAGATGCCGCCGGCGGTGACGCGGCACGACTGGAGCGGCGCGCCGGACGCGGTGGACCGGTTCGACGCGTTGCTGGGCGAGGATCGGGCGGCCGGGTTCGATCCGGCTTCGCCGCCGTTGCAGCGGCTGCATGTCATCCGGTTCGGCGACGACAGCCACGGGCTGGTGTGGACGCACCACCTGCTGCTGCTCGACGGATGGTCGACGCCGGTGCTGATGGGGGATGTGCTGGGGCGCTATCTGGCGGCGACGGCCGGGCTGCCGGAGCCGGAGGCGGCGCCGCCGTTCGGGGACTACATCGCTTGGCTGCGTCGGCAGGATTTGAATGCGGCGCGCGCTTTCTGGGCCGAGGCGCTATCGGGCTGGAGCGGCGCGACGCGGCTGGGTCCGCTGCGTCCCGCCGATCCGGGCGCGGAGGTCGGACCGGTCGCCGAGCACGCGGTGGAGCTGCCGTCGGGTGCGGAGGCGCGGCTGCGAGCGGCGGCGGCCGCGCATCGGGTGACGCTCAACACCCTGCTACACGCCGCGTGGGCGCTGGTACTCCAGCGGTACAGCGGCGAGGCGGAGGTCACGTTCGGCGTGACCAGCTCGAACCGCCCGCCGGAGCTGCCGCGGGTGGAACAGATGGTCGGGCTGTTCACCAACACCCTGCCGGTCCGGGTGGCGGTGCCCGACGCCGGGGAGCTCGGGCCCTGGCTGCAGCGGATGCAGGCGGAGTACGCGGCGGTGCGCAGGTACGAATTCAGCCCACTGTCACAGGTGAAGAGCTGGATCGGAGCGCCGGGCGGGCAGCCGCTGTTCGAGAGCCTGGTGATCTTCGACAACTACTCACTCGCGATGGGAACGACGCCGATCCCCGGGCTGCCGACCCTGGTACCGCTGGACGTGTTCGAGAAGACGAGCCAGCCGCTGGTGCTGCTGGTAACGCCGCAGCCGACCTTCTCGCTGCGGCTGCGCTGGCACCGGGATCGCTTCGCGGCGGGGGCGGCGGAGCGGATGCTGGAGGACTTCCGGGCGGCGCTGGTGGGGATGGCGGGGGCGGGGCGGGTTGAGGAGGTCGCGGCGGGGTTGGTGCGGGGTGGCGGTGCCCGCGGCGGAGTCGACGCCAGGTCCGGAGCTGGGGCTGGCGGCGGGCTCACATCGCAAGGCCCTGTGACTGTGTTCCCAGATGCTGGCTGCACGTTGCCCGAATTGTTCGAGCGGCGGGTGGCGGTGGCGCCTGATGCCGTTGCGGTGGTTGGGGGCGAGGGTGGGCGGGTGCGGTATCGGGAGTTGGCTGGGCGGGCTCGGGGTGTGGCGGCCGCGTTGGTTGCTGCGGGGGTTGGGCGGGGGGATGTGGTCGGCGTCTGTGCCGAGCGGTCGGTGGAGATGGTGGCGGCGCTGGTGGGGGTGGGGTTAGCGGGTGCCGCTTATTTGCCGTTGGAGCCGACGTTGCCGGGTGAGCGGTTGGCGTTCATGGTTGGTGAGGCGGGGGCTCGGGTGGTGCTGGCGCAGCGGGGGTGTGCCGAGGTTGTGTGGGGTGGCGGGGGTGGCAGGGTTCTGATTCTGGAGGATGTTGCGGAGGTCTCGGAGCTGGTTGGGGTCTCTGCGGCTCGCAGTGATGACACCGCGTATGTCATCTATACCTCCGGCTCGACTGGGCGTCCTAAGGGCGCCGCGATCAGCCATCGTGCGATCGTGAACCGGTTGCTGTGGATGCAGGACACGTTTGCGCTGACGTCGGAAGATCGAGTGTTGCAGAAGACACCTTTTGGCTTCGACGTGTCGGTGTGGGAGGTGTTCTGGCCGCTGATCGCCGGGGCGACGATGGTGCTGGCGCGGCCGGGCGGGCATCAGGATGCTGAGTATCTGACGCAGGTGATCGAGCGTCAGGCGGTCACGACCGCGCATTTCGTGCCCTCGATGCTGCAGCTGTTCCTGGACGAGCCGAAGGCTGCGGAGTGCGGGCTGCGGCGGGTGGTGTGCAGCGGCGAGGCGCTGTCGTATCCGCTGGCGGAGCGCTTCGGCGAAGCGTTGCCGCACACCGAGCTGCACAACTTGTACGGACCGACCGAGGCGGCGGTGGACGTCACCTGGTGGGACTGCGCGCGTCCGGTGGCGGAGGCGGGGATCGTGCCGATCGGGGAGCCGATCGCGAATACGCGGGCGTACGTCCTGGACCGGCGGCTGGCTGAGGCGCCGGACGGCGTGCCGGGTGAGCTGTATCTGGCTGGCGTGCAGCTGGCGCGCGGGTATGTGGGACGTCCAGGGCTGACGGCGGCGGCGTTCGTCGCGCATCCGCTGGCGGGTGACGGCGGGAGGCTGTACCGCACCGGCGACCGGGTGCGACGGCTGCCGGACGGGGCGCTGGACTTCCTCGGGCGGGTGGATCGGCAGGTCAAGATTCACGGGTACCGGGTGGAGCCGGGTGAGGTCGAGCAGGCGCTTGCGGCACATCCAGCCGTGAAGGAGGCGGCTGTCGTGGTGCGGGAGGCGCCTGGCGGGCCGAGGCTGGCGGCATATGTGACGGCAGTGGCTACTGGGAAATCAGGCCTCGATGTCGCGGCGCTCCGCGACCACCTCCGCACCCGCCTTCCCCGCTATATGCTGCCGGCGACGATCACCGTTCTGCCCGTGATGCCCTTGTCTCACAACGGAAAGCTGCTGCGCGCCGCACTCCCCGATCCGTCCAGCGCCGCAGTCGCCGAGCACTCTGCGGTTCCGACCACGGTGCGCGAACAAGCCGTCGCCGACGTCTTCCGCGACGTGCTCGGTTTGGCGGAGGTCGATGCCGCTGTGGGCTTCTTCGATCTCGGCGGCACGTCTTTCGACGCGGTCCGTGCCATCCGCCGCATCGAGGGCGCCAGTGTCGCGTTGCTCGGTGCGCATCCGAGTGTGCGGGAGTTGGCGGCGGCGCTGGACGGTCCGCCGCCGGAGGAGGATCGACGGCTGGTCCGGCTCACCGGCGCACGGCCGGCCGCAGGGAACCTGGTGTGCGTCCCGTACGGCGGCGGCAGCGCCATCACCTACCGCCGTCTCGCCGACGCGCTCCCCGAGGGGCTGGCGCTACTCGCGCTCGCCGTCCCCGGGCACGAGCTCGGCGCCGACGACGAACCCCGGCCGATCCAGGACGTAGCGCGCGACGCCGCCGAAGCGGTGGCGAAGGTCGTCGACGGGCCGGTGGCGGTGTACGGGCACTGCGCCGGCGTCGCGCTCGCCGTGGAGTTGGCGCGCTGCCTGGAGGAGTCCGGGCGGCCGGTGCAGCGGCTGTTCCTCGGCGGCGCCTATCCGTTCGGCCAGCCGGGGTGGTTCGGGCGCGCGGTCAGGGCGACGGTGGGTGCGCTGGTCCGTGCCGGGCTCTGGCGGATCTCGGCGGCGTCGGTCGGGACGACCGGCGGCGGACGGCGTGCCGACCGGGCCGAGATGCGCTACCTGCGCCGGATCGGCGGGTTCGACGGCGTGGTGGAGGACGAGGAACTGGCGTTCGTGATGCGCGCGTTTCGGCACGACGTGGCCGAGGGCGGCCGGTATTTCTCAGAGCACTGGCTTTCCGGGCGCACCGAGCCGCTCGCCACCCCGATCACGTTCCTGTCCGGGAGCGCCGATCCGATGACGCCGCGACCCGAGCGGCGCTACCGGCTGTGGGAGCGGTTCGGCGCGGGGGTCGAGGCGGTCTCGGTCGAGGGCGGCGGGCACTACTTCCATCAGGAGCAGCCCGACGCCGTCGCCGAGATCATCGTGGCCGCGTTGACGGGAGATGCAGAGGAGAACGGCGGTGTCGGCGAAGCAACCGCCGGATGACACTCCCCCGACGGATGACACTCCCCCGCCGGATGGCATCCCGCCGCCCTCCCGGGCGCCGTCCTCACGCAGGCACAGCGAGCAGGAACTCCAGAACCCGCCGCGTCAGCACGGCGGTGGCGGCGGCGTCATAAGAAGGCAGCGAGCTGTCGGCGAACAAATGTTGCTGCCCCGGATAGAGAAACAGTTCGACTCCCGGGTCCGCGGCGGTCAGCGCGCGGGCGGCGTCGATGTCGCCGTCGCCGACGAAGAAGGGGTCCGCGTCCATCGCGTGGATCTGTCCCGGCACCGCCTCGGGCCACTCCGAGCCGAACTCCGAGACCGGTACGCAGGAATGGAACAGCAGTGCGCCACGCGCGTCGGGGCGGGTCTGGGCGAGCATCTGCGCCGGGAGGACGCCGAGGGAGAAGCCGGCGTAGACGGGGTCGCCGCCGATCTTGTCGGCGGCGCGGGCGCCGCGTTCGACGATCTCGCCGAAGCCGACTCCTTCGGCGTAGGCGACGCCCTCCTCCAGGCTCGGGAAGGTCCGGCCTTCGAACAGGTCGGGGGTGTGGACGTCGTGGCCGGCGGCGCGGAGGGTGTCCGCGAAGGCCGTGACGCCGGTGGTGAGCCCTTGAGCGTGGTGGAACAGGACCACGTCGGCCATTGCCGCGCTCCTTCCAGCCGGGTCCGGGGGTTCCGGACGTACCGGATCAATCTAACGGATAGTGGTTCGCACTACACTGTCGGCGACAACGGCGTCGAGAGAACGGCGGCGCGGCGGCGTCCGCGTGTGCGTCGCGGACGGCGCCGCGCCGCCGCGCGTCGTCGTGCCCTCGTGCGTGCTCCTCGTGCCCTCGTGCGTGGTCGTGCTCGTCGTAGTGCGACGTCGTGCCTCAGGCGGTGCGGCCGCCCCGGAGGGCCGGCCGCGCCGCTTTGTGGTCGCGCCCGAGCAGGGCCGCGCGGGTGAGCTCGGCCTTGTTGCCCGCGCCGAGCTTGCTGCGGATCCGCTTCACGTACGTGTCGACCGTGTGCGGACTGATGCCCAGCCGGGTGGCGATCTGCCCGTGGGTCAGGCCCAGCGAGATGTGCCGCAGGACCTGGGCCTCGCGGCCGGACAGCCCGCCGGCGCCGGCCTCGGGGTCGGCTTCGGCGTCCGCGGGAGCGCTGAGCTGCTCGGCTGCTGTGCAGGTGCACGGTGCTATCGCTATGCCGGCCGCCACCGCCCGGACGGCATTGGCGATGCACTCGCCGGGCTCGCGCCGCTCGACCACGCCGGCGGCGCCGGCCCGCAGGTAGGCCTCCGGCTCCACGACGTGGTCGTGGTTCACGATCAGTACCGGCGCGCAGGCGGCCATCGCCGCGACCGGGCGCGGGTCGTCCCCGGGGAGCGTCTCGGCGTCCACGACGATCACATCCGCGACCCAGAAGGGCTCGGAATCCACAACGGTCCTGACGGAGACGACTGTGATCCCGGCGTCCTTGAGGATCTGGATTAACCCGACGAGATAAATTGGCGAACTGGAGAGTAAGTCGGCTCGGATCACTTCGTTCTCCCAATGCGTCCGCTGGAAGTACATTGCAGCCGCTACCGTGGAACGGCGAAGATGCCGGCTGGAGCCTTCGGCGGCGGTGGGTCGCCGATCTGCGAGAACAGCCAGGCATCGCGACATTTCGCCGACGACCGCGCAGGCGGCACGGCGAAGACCGGCGCGGGCCGGGGGCGCGCGGATCCGGCTCGGCGACGGCGACGGTGGCATCGTCATCGGTATTTCCTGCTTCCGAGGTGATAAGACCCCTGTTATGCCCGCTACCGGCCAAACCGGCGCTCAGGGGCGGCGCGGCCGGCCGGCGTCCGCGGTGCGGTCCAGCAGCGTTCCCAAGCGCTCCAGACCTGTGGTCAGCTCGGTCACGGAGCCGCCGAACCCCAGCCGGACGCAGCCGGCGTAGGCGTCGCCGAAACACGACCCGGGGACCAGCAGGACCCGTTCTTCCTCCGCCATGCGGCGGCACAGATCGGTGACGTCGCCGTGCTGGGGGAACTCCACGAACGCCGCGACGCCGCCGTCCGGTGGCGCCAGGCGCACCTGCCCGGGGCGGGCCGCGGCCCAGTCCAGCAGCCGCTGCCGGTTGCCGGCGGCGTGCTCGCGCTGCATGCCGACGATGCGGTCGGCGTGCCGGACCGCCTGCTCGGCGAAGAACTCCAGGACCGGGGAGACGTACAGGGCGATGTAGTCGCGCAGCAGGGCCATCCGCGCGAGCAGTTCCTCAGGGCCCAGACACCAGCCGACACGCAGTCCGGCCAGTCCGTAGCTCTTGGACAGCGTGCCGAAGCAGATGCTGCGGTCGTAGCGCGCCAGGGGCAGCGGCAGCGGGTCGGCGGTGTAGGTGAGCTCGCCGAAAGCGTTGTCCCATACCAGCCACGCGCCCGCCTCGGCGGCTATCTCAATGATCTGCGACTGTTCCTCGGAGGTCACGGAGCGGCCGGTCGGATTGTGCGGGAAGTTCACCACGATCATCTTCGGGCGGCTGCGGGCCAGCTCGCGCAACGCCGGGAGGTCGGCGCGGAAGCCGTCGGCGGCGAGCAGCGGCCAGCGGGTGACCTTCACGCCGCGCCAGGCGGCGATGTCGTGGAGCTGCTGGTAGGCCGGGTCGACGACGACGATCTCGTCCCCGGGTTCCAGCGCCAGGTGCATCACCAGGTAGATCGCCTCGCTGGAGCCGTGCGTCACCATCACCGGCCGCACGTCCCCGCCGGTCCAGCGGTCGGCCAGGGCGGCGCGCAGCCCGGATCCGCCGTAGCTCTCGCTGTCCCGGATCGGCATGTCCTTCAGCGACAACAGGTCCAGATCGCACAGCGTGCACAGTTCCTCGATCGAGAGGTCCCGGACCCCGCTGCTGCCGATGTCGAAATCAACGGTGTGGTAGTAGCTGCGCATCCAGGCTTCGAGCTTGGCGACGGCGAAATCCATGCGGAACGGTCCTCGTCTGGCAGATGGGGCGGCACGGGAATGAACGGTGCATTCGCCACAGCGACGCTAACCGCCTGGACATGACAGTGGATGTCCCCTGAAGACAGGACCCGCCCCCGGTTCACGGGACACGACGCGAAGCGCCCCGGCTCGTACCTTTTCGGCGACGACGGGAAGGGATGGTCCGCAGTGAAGGTATACGCTTCCGGCTTTCGCACGTTCCTGATTCTCTGGAGCGGCCAACTCCTGTCGCTGGTCGGCTCGGCGCTGTCCGGGTTCGCCCTCGGCGTGTACGTCTACCAGCTCACCGGCTCGGTGACGAAGATCGGGCTGGTCTACGCCCTGTCGTTCCTGCCGCTGATCGCGGTCTCGCCGATGGCCGGCGCCCTGGTGGACCGCCGCGGCCCGCGCCGCGCGCTGCTGGAGTCGAACATCGGCTGCATGCTGATCATGCTGGTGCTGGCGATCCTGTTGGCGACCCACACTTTCCGCTGGTGGCACGTGTACTTCGTGGTCTCGCTGACCTCGGTGCTGACCGCGATGCAGATGCCGGCGTTCGAGGCCTCGGTCCCGGCCCTGGTGGCCAAGAAGGACCTCGGGCGCGCCAACGGGATGCGCATGTTCGCCTCGGCGGCCAGTGGCGTGTTGGGACCGGTCGTGGCGGGCGCGCTGCTGCTGGCGATCAAGGTGCAGGGCGTGGTGCTGATGGACTGCCTGTCCTTCGGCTTCGCCATCGCCACGCTTCTGGTCGTGCGCATTCCCGGTGCGCGCCGCGACGATCAGGCTGCTGAAACTTCCGAGCCGTCGACGCTCACCGGTGATTTCAAGGAGGGGTGGCGCTACGTCGCCGCCCGGCGCGGCCTGCTGGCGATGATGGGCTACCTGGGCGCGATCAGCTTCTTCATCGGGGTCGCGGATGTCGTGATCACGCCGCTGGTGCTGGACTTCGCCTCGGCGCGCGGCCTGGGTGCGGTGATGTCGATCGGCGCGGCGGGGATGCTGCTCACGAGCCTGGTGATGAGCGTGTGGGGCGGGCCGAAGCGGCGGGTACGGGGCATGTACCTGTTCTCACTCGTCATGGGCGGGGCGATCGTCCTGGGGTCGCTGCGCCCCAACGTGGCGCTGGTCGCGTTGGCGGCGTTCCTGTTCCTGGGCGCGGCGCCGCTGATCATCGCGCCGAGCCAGAGCATCGTGCAGACGAAGGTGGAACCGCAGCTGCTGGGCCGCGTCTCCGCACTGAAGAACATGATCACGTTCACTCCGCAGCTGGTCGCCTACGTCCTGGCCGGCCCGCTGGCCGACGACATCTTCGAGCCCTGGGTCGGCCGCCGGCACGTCGGATCCTCGACGTTCCGCACGCTGGTCGGCGACGGGACGGGGCGCGGGATCGCGTTTCTGTTGATGGTGATGGGTGTGCTGTTGGCGGTCACGGTCGGGCTGGCGGCGTTGTATCGGCCGCTGAGGCATGTGGAGGAGGAGCTGCCGGACGTCATGTCGGAGGCGCCGGAGGAGATGGCGGACGGCGTTGCCGACGATGATGGTGTTGCCGGCGATGAGGTGACGGATCCGGCGGCGGCTTCGACACAATAGATCCGTGGAAGCGCATGTTCGGCACAACCGAGAGGCGTGGGAAGCAGCCTCGCAGAAGCACGTCCGCGAATATCAGGAACTACTGACCCAGGCGAGGACATAGCCCTGATCAACGAGGGCGCAAGCCAGGTCGTCGGCGTGGATCGGCCAGGTGGCAGCGATGGCGGCGCAAAGGCGTGCCGACGAGCTGGAGATGGCGTGCCGCTACGTGGTCGCCGAGCGGCACCCTTGTGGACCTGGGACGAGGACGAGCCCCGCATCCGCCCCGACCGCGGCTACTTCGAACGCTCGCACGTCAACGACTCGTTCCCCGCCCGCGGCGCGGTGGAGTCGCAGGCGACCTTCGCGGAGATCATCAACGCGGTCCTCGCGACAGACCTGGAGCTACGACACGTCGCAGAGTACGCCGAGCCTTTCTGGCGACCGGGAGGCGTCACGGCCGCCGCGTGGCAAGGACAGCTGCCGAACGCGTTCGCGCTCGTGGCGCAGCGGAGGGGCGCGAGCGCTCGGCTTTAGAAGCCATTCGCTCATGGTTTATGTGTGCGCGGTGGGGCACTCTGCAACCGCCGGCCGCCAGCGTGCCAGGCACGTACCACCGAACTGCGCCCCCTGCGAGGCCATCAAACCGTGCGCGAAGCCGTAAAAAGCTTCTGAAAACCACAAAAGCCGCAGCCGGCGCGGCCAAGCCGCTCGCGCACCACACCGCCCCGCGCCGCTCGAGCAGCCCGCTACTCCCACCCCGCGCGGTCGGCCTCGCGCAGCAGGTCCTCGGCGACCGTTCTGGTGACGCGCGCCAGGCCGGGGGGGTCGAAGAAGTGGCCGCCGGTGATGGTGTCGAGGGTGAAGGGACCGGTGGTTTCGGTGCGCCATTCGGCCATGCGGGTGGGTGGGCCTTCGACGTCGTCGAGGCCTGCGAAGGCTCGGATGGGGAGGTCGAGGGGTTTTTGTGGTTCGAAGCGGAAGGTGTCGATCAGTTGGAGGTCTGCGCGCAGTGTTGGCAACAGCATCTGTAGGAGTTCGGGGTGTTCCAGCACTTCGGGTGGGGTGCCTTCCATGCTGGTGAGGTAGGCGACGAGTTCGGTGTCGGCGAGGTTGTCCCAGTCGGTGCGGCCTTCGACCAGTGCTGGGGCGGCTGCGCTCGCCAGGTATAGGGCCAGTGGGAGTGGGGCGTCGGTTTCGCGGAGGGCGTGGGTGAGGGCCCATGAGGACTTGGCGCCCATGCTCAGGCCGAAGAAGGCGTAGGGGCGGTCCAGCCAGGGCAGGATCGCCGGCAGTAGGGCGTCCACCAGATCGCGCATGGTTCGCAGCGGTGTTTCGCGGAACCGGTCGGCGCGTCCTGGGAATTGGACGGCGACCGGTTCGATCTCCGGGGGCAGCAGTCGCGGCCAGTCGCGGAATAGGGCCGCTGTGCCGCCCGCGTGGTGCAGGCAGAACAGCCGGACGTCGGAGGAGCTGCCGCGGCGGAAGCGTTTGAACCACCGGTCGCCGTCCTGTGCGTCGCCGATCCTCGTCTCGCCGCCCATCAGACCCCCACGTCCGCGCCCAGCATCCCGATCAGTTCCGGAGGCGCGTCCAGGAACCGGTGATGGTGTCCTTGGAAGACCTCGAAGACGGTGCTGCCGCAAGCCGTCCAACCTGCCATCCGGTCCGCCGGGACCTCAGTGTCCTGACTCCAGCCGATCGCGGTGATGGGGCAGGACAGCCGCGGCGGATCGGGCACGATGTAGCGCTTGCTGACGTCCACATCAGCGCGCAGCACCTCGGCGTAGATCGCCAGCAGCTCCGGATGCGGCTGCCCACCCAGGGCCCTGATAGTCGTCGCCAGCTCCTCGGCCATCTCCTCCTGCGCCATCCCCAGCATCCGCCCAACCGGTCCGTCCTGGGGTGCGACTTGGGAAGAGACGAACAGCCGGCTCGGCGCGGGCAGTCCGGCCAGCGCCAGCTGCACCGCCGCCTCGTACGCCGCCAGCGCCGACCAACAGTGCCCGAACAATGCGAAGGGTACGTCCAGATACGGCGCGATCCCCTCGACCAGCGCCGCGCCGAGCTCCTGGAACGAGCCCGGCATCGGCTCGCCGAGCCGGGTCTCGCGGCCGGGGAGCTCGACCGGCAGGAACTCCACGGCGCCGCGTCCGCGCGGCCAGTTGCGGTACAGCCCGGCGCCGCAGCCCGCGTAGGGGATGGCGAAGACGCGGGCGGCTGCCGCGGGCGACGGGGCGCGCGGCAGCCAGCGGGACTTCGCGGCGGCGGGGCGGGACCCGCCGCCGGAAGCAGAGAACGCCGCGGGCTTCGGGGACATCGCGGTCACCCGCGTCTCACCGCGCGCTCAGCGGCCGCAGGTCGGTCCAGTGCTCCTCCACGTACGCCAGGCACGCCTCACGCGTGTCCGAGCCGTGGACGCCGCGCCAGCCGGCCGGGACGTCGAGGTGCGCCGGCCACAGCGAGTGCTGCTCCTCGTCGTTGACGAGGACGAGGAAGGTGCCCTCGGGATCGTCGAAGGGGTTCATGGTGTCGGCTCCTGTCGGATGCGGGGATGGTCGGCACGGGCGCGCTCGGCGTCGAGGCGCACGCGTTCGGGGGGATAGACCCGGCGCAGCAGCACGCCGGTCAGGGTGGTGGTGACCACGGCCATCACCACCATCAGGGCATTGAGTCGGGCGTCGAGCACGCCGGCCTGGACGCCGACCGACAGCGCGATCAGCTCGGTGAGCCCGCGGGTGTCCAGCAGCACGGCCAGGACCGCGGAGTGCCGCCGGCTGACCCCGAGGGCACGCGCCGCGCCGAAGCCGCCGAGCAGCTTGCCGCCGATCGCGACCAGCAGGATCAACGCCAGCTCGCCGACGTCGGTGCCGTCGAGGTGGCGCAGATCGACCTTGAAGCCGGCGACGATGAAGAAGACCGGCAACAGCAGCAGGGCGCTGACTTTCGTGATCCACGGCAGGGCGCGCTCACGCACCGCCGCGACTCCTTCGCGCGGCAGCACCACGCCGAACAGGAAGGCGCCGAAGATCTGGTGCAGTCCCATCCGGTCGGTCGCCACCGCCGAGGCGGCGAGCCCGACCGCGACCGCGGCGAGCACAAGCAGGTTCGCGGGCCGCGTGACGCCCTGCCCGGTACCGTCATGACGCCGCGCATACCGCGCCGCCCCCGGACGCACCACACCGACCATCACCGCGAGATACGGAACCACCCACAGCAACCGCCACGGATGCCCGTCCGCCCGCGCCAGCGCGACCGAGATCACCAGCAGCGTCCACGCCAGCACGTCGCCGAACGCCGCGCACGCCATCGCCAACCCGCCGATCGGCGTCCGCAGCAGCTTCTTGTCGGTGAGGATGCGCGCCAGCACCGGGAAAGCGGTGACCGACATCGCCGTCCCCATGAAGAGCACGAACCCGGCGTGGTGCGTGGTCGGATGATGCCGCACCAAATAGAGCGCCAGCAGCACACCGAACCCGAAGGGCACCGCGATCGCGCCGAGCGCGACCGTCGCAGCCGTCCGCGCCTGCCCGCGCAGCAGCCGGTGATCCAGCTCGACCCCGATGCCGAACATGAACACGCAGACGCCGACGTTCGCGACGTCCGACAGCGTCGGCCGCACAGCGGCGGAGAAGACCGTCGAGCTGTAGTGACCGAGCAGCGTCGGGCCGAGCAGGATCCCGCCGACGATCTCGCCGATGACAGCAGGCTGATCCAGTCGCGTCGCCGCAGCGCCGAGCAGGCGCGCGACCGCGATGATCAGCACGAGGTCACCGAGCAGGACCGGCAGATGAGCGGGAAGGGTCACCGGACCGCCCCGAACAGCTCGCCGACGCCGACCACCGCGGGCTCCGGACGCAGCACGGCGCTCCCCCGCACCAGCACCCGCTCCCCCAGATCCTCGACCTCCAGCCGTCCGCCGCGCGCGCTGGGCTGGATCGCGGTCAGCCGCGCCCGGCCGAGCTTGCGCGCCCAGAACGGCGCGAGCTTGCAGTGCGCGGTGACGCAGACCTGGTCCTCGTTCACGCCGTAGCAGGGAAAGAAGGTCCGCGAGGCGAAGTCGACGTCGGAATCGGAGGCGTCCCGTGCCGTGACCACGTTGCCCCGGTACGGAAGCCGTCCCAGCGCCTCGAAATCCGGACGCACCGCCGCGACCGCTTCCGGCGACTCCAGCTCGACGAGCACGTCGTCGCTGGACAACGCGCAGCCGACGACACCGATCCCGGTCCCCTCCCCCACCCGCAGCGCCGCCAACAGCTCCGGCGGCGGATCGCAGGGCACTGGCGGGTCGGCGGGCAGGTCGATGGCGACAAGGCCGTCAGCCCACTGAGTGAACAGCACGCCGTTGGCGGAGACGAACTCCAACCGGTCGACGCCGGCGTTCTCCGGCAGATCGGACAAGCACCGGGTGCTCGCGATCGTCGCGTGCCCGCACAGGTTGATCTCGGCGTGCGGGGTGAACCAGCGGATGCGGTACACCGCGGGCCGCTCCGGGTCCGGCACCACGAACGCGGTCGTGGGCACGGCGATGCGGTGCGCCGCGTCCTGCATCACGGCGGCGTCCGGGAACTCCGGACACACCGCGACGGCGGCCGGGTTCCCGGCGAACCGGGCGTCGGCGAAGGTGTCAACGATGGGAATAGGTCGGTTCATCGGTCGGGGAACCCTCCCAGCTCCGGAAGAGGCGGTCGATCGCCGCGCCCACGCCCCAGACCTCTTGGTACGGCGGTCCGCCGTCCCGGCCGGAGTCGATGTCGCGCTGGCGGGCATAGGCGGCCGTCGTCCACTCCGGGGTGGACGGGTACCGGTGGTGGTAGTCGTGGTTGGGCAGGTCGCCGACGATGACCAGCAGCCTGGCCGGGACGTGGTAGCAGAGTGTTGCGACGCTCCAGCGCAGCCACTGCGCGCTCTGCCGCGCCAGCGGGGTGTGCCGGGCCGGGACCGGGGCGCCGCAGAACCGCGCCGAGGTGTTGGCGGCGGTGTAGAAGCGGTGTCCGTACTCGGGGACGCGCGGCGCCAGCCACTCGTGCTCGCCGAGCCGGTCCAGCAGCGCGGACAGCTGCGCGAACAGGATCACCGGGATCACGAACGCCAGCAGCAGAACCCAGCCGCCGTGCGGCGCCCAGAACGGCACCGACAGCCATCCGCCGAGCCAGATCAGCACGCCGAGTTTGCGGACGCGGCCGTTGACGATGTTGCTGCGCAGCCGACCGTAGGCGTTGCGGCCGTAGAACGCCGGGGAGAAGAACACGATCCACGCCCGGCGCCACAGCTGGTCCCGGCTCATCTCCGGACGGAAGCCGAGTGCTTCCAGGAACTGTACCGGCGGATCGGCCTCGGTGGCGAAGATCTCGCGCCGGTGGTGGTTGTCGAAGTGTTCTTCCTTGAACTCGCGGAACGTGTGGAAGACGCTCAGGACCGTGACGGTCTCGCCCCAGAACCCGTCGCGCGCCGCCGTGCCGGAGAACCGGCGGTGCAGCGCCTGGTGGGCGATGACGAGCACCATCATGCGCGCGCCGCACACGGTCAGGAACCAGCCGGCCAGCAACGCCAGATACCAGTAGGGATACTCGGCTGCCACAGCGGTGGCGCTGACCGCCAGTCCGCCGAGGAACAGGGCCAGCGTCAACGTCAGGTAGCTTGCCCAGGTGTGCCGCAGGAGCGGCTTCTGGCCTGGCAGAGCCTTGCCGGTCTGCCAGGTCCAGAAGTGCTGCGTCCATGCGGGGAAGCGGAGATAGGTCGCCCGCACGTCGGTCATGATGCGATCCTCAGGCCGGCGTTCCGGTGGTCCCCGACGCGTCCGCGGCTCCGGCTGCTCCCGCCGCTGCCGCCACTCCTGCTTCCGAGGCGAGGCGGTCGAAGAACTCGGTCCACAGCTGCCACATCCGGTCGGCGGCGTCCAGCACCGCCTGCTCTGCCTCGGGCGTGAAGTCCGCGGTCAGCGCGTGGTTCGCCTCCTCGACGTGATCGGGCTCCTGCATGATGTGGATGTCGACCCACTCGTTGTCGGTGACGCCGGTGGTGCGCTGGATCGCCTTGCCGATGGAGGAAACCATGAGCAGGTCGGTGGTCTCGGTGGCGAAGATGAAGCCCAGGGCGGACTCGCGTTGCTCCGATGCCGAGCGGTAGCCCTCGACCAGCGCGGCGGTCTCCGGGTAGGGATCGGTGCCGGTGACCTTGGCGGCGCTGAAGCCGCACTTGTCCATCGACTCGGTGTAGATGATCTCGTGGGCGCGGTCCACGCGCCCGCCGCCGGTCTCCTGGTTCAGGATCGCGGTGATCGCGCTCTTGGAGGCGATGTCCGGCAGGACCGAGACGCAGCGCGCCAGGAAGGTGGGGAAGTAGTGCAGCGGATGCCACCACTGCTCGATGAGGATTTCAGCCTGCTCCTTGGAGAACTCCGCGGTGTCCACCGCGGCGAAGAACCGGTGGTCGCAGAAACTCTTGTAGACGGGGCTGTCGGCGAGGCGGTCGCCGAACGACGTCGCGGTCATGCTTGTCCACTCCCTGAGGGTCGCTCCAATGTGAAGTACCGCCGCAGCTCCTGCGTGTGCGGAAGGACCGCCGGGTCCGGGCAGGCGCGCGCGAGCGCGGTGAGGGTGTCCCAGACGAAGTGCTCGCCGCCGTCGCGGCGGAAGTGCTTCTTGACCAGGACGGAGAAGATCTCGCTGAACGTGTCCATGGTGAGGACGTCGGCCAGCCGGGCCAGCGCGGCGCGTTCGGCGTCGGACAGCTGCGGCCGGTCCACCGCCGAGGCCGCCGGGACGCCGGCGCCCTCGGGCTCGCCGGGCACGGTGACCAGGGATCCGGCACCGGGGCGGTCGGCGAAGTCGAAGATGAGATGGATCCGGGGCTCCTCGGCGAAGGAGACGACGGAGTGGATGCGGGAGGCGTCGAAGTACCAGAGCTCGCCGGCGCGCATCCGGTAGACGACGTTGTCCTCGCTGAAGAAGCACTCCTCGTGGGTCGCCAGCGGGATGTGCAGGCGGTGCGCGGAGCGCTTGTCCTCGGGGATCTCCTCGAGTTCCAGGAAGTCGCGGTGCGGGACGATGACGCTCTTGGCGAAGCGCGCCAGGCGGACGAAGGTGAGCCGGCTCAGGTCCACCGAGGTGCTGATCAGCTCCTGCAGATACGGCATCTGCCGTCCGTAGTCGGTGAAATCAGAGCTCTGCCGGTAGTCGTAGTCGGTGAGCAGACCGTCCCCGGCGTCGCCGCCGGCGGAGTAGAGCATGGCGCTCTTCCACGGTCCGCCGATCAGGTAGTTGCTGTAGGCCTCGGAGTAGTTGAAGGAGGCGCTGGTCTCCAGGTCCTTGGCCAGGCGTCCCTCGTCCAGCTCGAGAGCGGCCACGTACTGCGTGCGCATCGCTTCACACCGCCATCCGGTCGAGCGGGGTGAACCGGTCGCCCCACGCGTTGTGTTGTGCGAGCCGGTTGAGCCCGTAGTCGTCCTGTCCTGCGACCAGCACGCAGCCGTGCCGCGCCAGGTCGAAGTGGTGTCCGAACTCGTCGAACCCGGTCATGCCGCCGTAGACGCGGACGTGCGTGGGGACGACGCGGATCGCGTGCCCCATACGCTGCCGGTTGGCGGTGTTCGGGCGGGAGCCGTGGATGGTGCGCGCGGTGAAGATGATGAACTGCCCGGGGCGCATTTCCACGTCCCGGACATCCTGCGCGTCCGGGTCCCAGTTCTTGTCGATCTTGATGTCTTCGTAGTTGTAGCCGAAGAAGGAGTTGTCGCGCGCCGCGCCGTTCCACTTCATCGGCGCGTGTTCGTCGTAGCGCCACTGCCGGTGGCTGCCGGGGATCAGCCGCATGCAGCCGTTCTCCTTGGTGGCCTCGGTGAAGGCGACCCAGCACGTCAGCTCCATCGGCACGCCGTCGGAGTGCTCGGTGGCCTCCAGCATGCCCTCGGAGGTCTCGCCGATGGCGTAGGTCTCGACCTGATGCCAGCCGGTGCCGGAGTCGCCGGGGTTCTTGGGGAAGAACTCGGTGCGCCAGCACAGCACGTCCGGACCGATCAGCGCCTGCATCCGGCGGACCATCTCCGGCTCGGTGATCAGGGAACTGAGTCCGGGGATGTCCAGGTGGCGGTCGTAGTTCACGGGGTTGTCGAACACCTTGCGGGCGCTCTTGGCGGGGTCGAGCAGCGCCTTGCGCTGCGTCTTCCACCACGCGGTCATCTCCTCGGGCTCCCAGAGCGTGAACGGTCCGATGAACCCCTGCTCGGCGAAGGTCTTCCGGTCGGTCTCAAGATCCATGCGTCCCACTCCCCGCCGCGCCGACGCGCTCGAGCGCGGCATCCAGTGCCCTGGCCGTCTCGGCCCCGTCCTCCGCCCTGATGCACGCCCAGTGGCCGCCGGGGACGGCGACCGTCCGGAACGCGCCGCCGGCCAGGCTGCGGATCGCCCCGGCCAGCGCTTCCTGCCGATCCGCCCCGGACCCGGAGGCCTGGAACACGTCGATCGGGCCGTCGTGGCGGCGCGCCTGGTAGCGCATCGCAGCCCACATACACGCTCGGGCGGTGTCCAGCGCGGTCCGCAGATACGTACTTGAGGCGCCGGGGGCGATCGGCGCGCCCATGAGCTGGAGCCAGGTGTCGCCGGATGTCAGAGCCGTGAGATCGGCGGAGGTGGTCCCGGGTGCGTCGAGCAGCGTCACCACCTCGTCCAGCACGCCCAGGAACGGCGTGTCCGCCAGCGGCAGCCCGGTGATGGGGTCGATCACCGGGTTGGCGTCGATCAGCCCGAGGAAGTCCACGCTCGCGCCGGCCGCGGTGAGCTGCCGGGCGACTTCGAAGGCGAGCACGCCGCCGAAGGACCACCCGGCCAATAGAAACGGCGCGTCGGGCTGGATGACCAGCAGCTGCTCGACGTGCACGCGGGCGATGTCCTCCAGCGTGGCGCCGTACTCCGGCGGCGCGCCACTCCAGCCGACGCCGAGGACGCGGACCGGGGCACGGCTGGCGCGGGCCAGCTCGCGGTAGCAGATCAGCTCGCCGCCGAGCGGGTGGAACAGGTACAGACTGCGGCCGGACGGTCCGGGGCGCAGGGTGACGATCTGCGAAGCTGAGCTGCGTGAGGATCCCGCGATCAGTGCCGCTCCTGTCGCGGTCGCAGAGCCCTGCGAGCCGAGAGCTTCGGCGAGGTCTTCGACGGTGCTGTATTCCAGGAACAGCGACAACTCGACCGGGCGGCCGAGCATCTGCCCCAGCTCGGCGGCTACCCAGGTGGCGAGCAGGGAGTCGCCGCCGACGTCGAAGAAGTCGTCGTCGGGGTCGAATTCGTCGTGGCCGAGGACGCGGATCCATAGAGCGGTGATGAGGTCGGACAAGGGGAGCTGGTCGGGGTCGGCAGCGTCGGCGGCGTCGGAGGAATCGGCGGCGTCGGGCAGCGCGATCTCGGCGAGCGCCCGGGTGTCGACCTTGCCGGTTCCGGTGCGCGGCAGTGCGGGCACGGTCAGGTAGCGCGAGGGCACCATGTAGGCGGGTAGCAGTGCCCTGGCATGATCGCCGATCTCCCGCTGCGAGACGGCGCCGTCGGTCTGGAGGTATCCGACCAGGATCGAGATCCCGTCCTCGATCTGCCGCAGTCCGACGGCGGCGGCCTGGACCCGCGGGTGGCTCGTCAGCGCGGTCTCGACCTCGCCGGGCTCGACGCGGAACCCGCGCACCTTCAGCTGACCGTCGGCGCGGCCGAGGAATTCATAGGTCCCATCGGCGATGCGGCGCACCAGGTCACCGGTCCGGTACCAACGCTCCCCCGGTGCGTCGGCGCCGGGGTCGGCAACGAAGCGCTCAGCGGTGCGTGCCGGGTCGGCGAGGTAGCCGCGCGCCAGACAGGGTCCTGAGACGTAGAGTTCGCCGACCTCGCCATCGGGCACTGCGTGCAGCCGCTCGTCGAGGACATGGCAGGCGACGCCGGCGACCGGGGCGCCGATGCCGGGGACGTCCGGCCAGGCGGCGCGGTCCTGCGGCAGGGTCTGGCTGGTGACCAGGTGCGCTTCGGTGGGTCCGTAGTGGTTGTCCAGACGGCAGTGCGGCAGCGTGGTGAACAGGTCGCGGATCGCGGGGGTGACGACCAGGCGCTCGCCGGCGGTGACGACGTGCTCCAGGCTCTCCGGGACGATCGCCAGCCGCGCGGCGGTGACCGCCATGAGCTGCAGGGCGACGTAGGGCAGGAAGAGGCGCTGGATCCGCTCCTTGACGATCGTCTCCAGCAGCAGCGCCGGATCGCGCCGGACCTGCTCGCCGGCGACGACGAGGCAGCCGCCGGTGGCCAGGGTGGAGAGCACTTCCTGGAAGGTGACGTCGAAGGAGGTCGCGGTGAACTGGAGCGTGCGCAGTCCCGGAGCGCCGGAGGCGGTCTGCCAGCTGATGAGGCGGGACAGACCGCGGTGGGTCATCGCCACGCCCTTGGGGACGCCGGTGGAGCCGGAGGTGTAGAGGACGTAGGCGAGGGAGTCCGGGGTGGGTGCGGCGGGCTCGAACGCTGAGTCGGGGTCGAGGGCTCCGGTGTCCGAGGCCGAGTTCGAGGCTGAGGCTGAGCCGGTGCCTGAGTCCGAGGCTGAGGCTGAGTTCGAGTCCGAGGCGGTGCCTGAGTCCGCGGCTGAGGCTGGGGTTGAGCCCGAGGCTGAGTCCAAGGCGGTGCCTGAGTCTGAGGCGGCGCCTGAGGCAGTAACTGAGGCTGCTGATACGGCCTCCAGCCGCAGCGCGTCCACCCCGGCGGGCAGCCGGCCGGCGTGCGCCGCGTCGGTCAGCGCGACCTTCGCCCCGAGCAGTTCCACGACCGCGGTCAGCCGCGCGTCCGGCGCCGAGACGTCCAGCGGGCAGTAGACGCCGCCGGCGGCGAGCACCGCCAGCATCGCCACCACAGTGTCCGCCCCGCGCTCCAGCACGACGGCGACCGGCTGCTCGGCGCCCACGCCGTGCTCCCGCAGCCGGCGCGCCAGCGTCTCGGTGCGGGCGATCAGCTCCGCGTACGACAGCTGCGCCCCGGCGCCGGCCGGGTCGACAAGCGCGGCGCGGTCGCCGTCGGCGCGCGCCACGGCGCGGACGAGGTCGTAAGGGGTCTGGTTCTGTCTCACCATCAAGCGCCCATCGGATCCGGGCACACCGCTGAAGGCGGGGTGCGGCTCTCGCACCGAAACCTATGGACGGCCGTGCCCGGACAGCAGTCACGTGAAAGAGCGACTGCCGGGCGGGGGCGGCGATTCCGTTGACTGAAAAGCCCTGACACACCCTGCGAACCACCCGGGAGCGCGCGTGAGCAGCAGCCTCCGTCCGGCGCCGTCCGAATGCGTCGGCCCGGTCGCCGTCCCCGCCTGCCCGCCGGACGTCCTGGCGGCGTGCGCCGAGGAGCTGGCCCGGCGGCTGGCGCGGCGCGTGCGCCTGATCCACGGCGAGCACGAGCGCGTGCTGCCGCCGCCGGACGCCGGTCCCGCCGACGCCGCGCTGCTGGTCTCCGAGGACGGCCGGCGGCTGTATGTGGAGTCGATGACCGATTCGGCCGACTCGCCGACCGCGCTGGCGTGGGCTCGGGCGTTCCAACACCTGCTGGCGTGTGCGATGGCCGCGCCGGAGCTGCCGATGTCGGCGCATCCGCTGCTCTCCGAACAGGAGCGCCGGCGGATTCTGTACGAGCTGAACCCGCATCGCGTGCCGCAGGTGCTGCATCGGACGATGGCCGAGCCGTTCCAGGAGCAGGCGACGCGGACGCCGGAGGCGGTGGCGTTGGTCGCCGCTTCCGGGGAGCACGTCAGCTACCGGGAGCTGAACGAGCGCGCGAATCGGCTCGCGCACTTCCTGCGTTCGACTGGCGCCGGTCCTGGCAGCCGCGTCGCGATCTGCGCCGAGCGCGGTGTGCCGCAAGTCGTGGCGATCTACGCGGCGGTGAAGGCGGGCTGCGCGTACGTGCCGCTGGACGCGGACCTGCCCGACGCGCGCCTGGGCTACATGCTCGCCGACTGCGCGCCGACGCATGTGCTCACCGATCCGGCGAGCCGGTCGCGCGTGCCGGAGGGCGGTTGGCGAGTCATCGATCTCGAAGCCGACGCGGCGCAGTGGCAGGAGCAGCCGGCGAGCGATCCGCCCGTGGCGGTGAGCGCGAATCCGGGTACTGCGATTCTCAATATCCTTTACACGTCAGGCTCTACCGGGCGTCCCAAGGGCGTCGCGTATCCGACCGATGGAGCGCTCGCACATCTGGACTGGATGCAGAGTCAGTACCCGTATGAACCCGGCGACGCCGCGGTGTTCAAGACCTCGCCGGGGTTCGACGTCTCCATTTGGGAGCTGTTCTGGCCGCTGTACCACGGCGCGCGCCTGATCGTCTGCGAGCCCGGCGCGCATCGCGACGCGCGGCGGCTGGCGCGGCTGGTCGAGGAGCACGGTGTGACGACCGTGTTCTTGGCGCCGACGGTGATGACGCCGTTCCTGGAGCAGGTGGATGCCTCGGCGGCGCGGCTGCGGTGGGCGTTGTGCGGCGGGGAGCCGGTGACGGCGCGGGTCCGGGACACGTTCTACCGTGCGCTTCCGGACGCTGTGCTCGTGAACTGCTATGGCCCGACGGAAGCCGGGACCGTGACGGATATGGCGCTGGATCCGGATCCCGGCGTGCCGGTGCCGTTGGGGCGTCCGGCGGCGCACTTCCGGTTGAGCGTGCTCGGCGAGGATCTGGAGCCGCTGCCGGTGGGGGTGGCCGGCGAGGCGTATATCAGTGGTCCGATAGGGCTGGCGCAGAGCTACTGGCGCGCGCCGGCGCGGACCGCGGAGCGTTTCGTCGCCGACCCCTATGGACCGCCGGGTACGCGGATGTACCGGACCGGCGACCTGTGCCGCTATCGCGACGACGGCGTGCTGGAGCATCTGGGGCGCATCGACCGGCAGGTGAAGATCCGCGGGCTGCGGGTCGAGCCGGGCGAGGTCGAGTCGGTGCTCGCCGCCGATCCGGCGGTCGTGGACTGCGCGGTGGCTGTCCACGGGACTCAAGGCACGCACGGAACGCCTGCGCGGCTGATCGCCTTCGTCGTACCCGCCGAACCGGGGACGTTCGGCGAGGCGGAGGCGGCCGAGGTGCTGCGCCGCGCCGCCGCGCTCCTGGCCGAACACATGCGGCCCGAGCGGCTGGTCGCGGTCCCGAGGATCCCGGCGACGGTCAACGGCAAGGTCGACACCGCGGCGCTGCTGGCGGTGTGGGAGGGCTTCGCCGACGGCGAGGAGCGCGCGATCGTGCCGCCTGCGGACGAGTTGGAGGCGCGGCTGGTCGGGATCTACAGCCGGGTGCTGCAGTCCGGTCCGGTGAGCGTGCTGGACACCTTCGCCGGGCTCGGCGGGCACTCGCTGCTGGCGTTCACGGTGATCGACGCGTGCGTGGCCGAGCTGCGGGTCAAGCCGGAGGTGCTGAAGCTGCTGACCGGAAGCGTGCGCGAGGTCGCGCAGTCGATCCGCGAAGGACACGCGGAACCCGCCGAACCCGCCGCCCCGAATCCTGGATAGATCGGAGTACACCACCATGCGCACTGACGAAGCCGGCTTGCTGGCCGAGCCCGAAGCCGACACCGAACCCGAGTTCCACTACGACCCGTTCTCCTACCAGGTCCAGAAGGACCCGTATCCGATCTACGCCTGGATGCGCGAGAACGCGCCGGTCTACCACAACCCCGAGCGCAACTTCTACGCGCTGTCCCGGTACGCCGACGTCGACGCGGCGCTGCGCGACCCGGCGACGTTCACCAACCGCAACGGGATCTCGCTGGAGCCCGCGCTGTGGGGTCCGCAGGCGTACAAGAACGTCTTCTTCCTCGCCCTGGACCCGCCGGACCACGGCACGCTGCGCGGGCTGGTGTCCAAGGACTTCACGCCGCGCAGCGTGATCCAGCGCGAGCAGCGCATCAGGGAGCTGTGCCGCAGGCGGCTGGACCCGCTGCTGGAGTCCGGGGACTACGTCGACTTCGCCGCCGACTACGCCGCCGCCGTGCCGAACGACGTGGTCTGCGAGATGCTCGGCGTCCCGGAGAGCGACTGGGATCTGATCCGCTTCGACACCGACCGGCTGACCAAGCGCGCCAACGAGTCCGACGAGCGCTCGGAGGAGACGCTGGCCGCGGCGTTCCGGCTCGCGACGTACTACGTGCACCTGGTCTCCGAGGTGCGCAAGCATCCCGGAGACAACCTCACCTCGCTGCTGTGCGAGGCCGAGGTCGCCGGCGGCGGCAAGCTCACCGACTCGGAGATCGTGGCGTTCCTGTTCCTGCTGGTCTCCGGCGGCAACGAGTCCACCGGCAAACTGATCGGCAACGCCTGGTACCACGGCTGGCGGCTGCCGGACGTCCAGCGCGCGGGCCTGGAAGGGCGCTTCGACGACTGGATGAACGAGACCCTGCGCTACGACTCCAGCAGCCAGATGACCTCCCGCACGGTGACCCGCGACGTGGAGATGCACGGCGTCCAGGTCCCGGCAGGCGTCCGCATGGTGATGCTCCCCGCCTCGGCGAACCGCGACCACCGCGTCTTCACCGACCCCGACGTCTTCGACATCGACCGCGACACCCGCAAGATGATCAGCTTCGGCGCCGGCCCGCACCACTGCCTCGGCGGCGCACTCGCCAAGTCCGAGATCCGCATCGTGCTCGAGGAAGCCGCCGCCGAGGTGGCCGAGTACGAGATCGACATCGAGAACGCCAAGCGCGTGCAGTCGGCGCACCAGCGCGGCTTCACGACGCTACCGTGCCGCGTGACGCGGCGGGCGCGGCGGCGGGAGACGGGGTGAGGACGCCTGCCGCAGGCGGGTGTTCTCGCTGAGGCTGCTCGTGCGGGTTCCGGCGCCCCGCTGGGTAGGGCGCCGGAGTCCGGGACGGGATGTCTCTGCCGGACCGGCCGGTTCCGTCAGCGCCCGCGCTCGGTGAACTTCTGGTAGCTGATGGCCACGTTGCAGGGCTCGGCTTCCAGCACGGTGCCGTTGCCCACGCTCGGCGTGTCCAGGCACAGGTGGCTCGCCTTGTTCTGCCAGGCGATCCAGGAGTTGTCGGAGGCGTGGTCGAAGATCGTCCACTCCTGGGACTGCGAGTTCGGCGGGGAGTTGAGGGGGCACGGCTCCATGTCGACCCGGCCCTGCGCCGGCGGCGCGGTGATGCACCGGTGCGTGTTCAGGTTGACGAAGTAGTAGGTGCTGGTGTTGGTGTCGAACTCCTCGGCCCATTGCTGCTCGTCCCCGCCGGTGCACGACCACATCTGCAGGACCGAGTCGATCTCGGTCGCGTTGTCCAGGCAGTGGCTGGAGTTGAACACCCCGATCTCCTGGAACGGGAACGGCGCGGCGCTGGCCGATCCGCTGGACACCACGACGGCGGACACCGCCGCCGCCATCGACACTCCGATCGCCGCGATCTTGCGTCGCATACGCATTTCTCCCCCTTGGTGGGCTGTGTACCGAGCTCCGTGCTCGGACGACGCTCAGCTTGCAAGGGAGGTGTCGGAACTGTCGTGTCCCGTTCCGTTGAACGGAACAGGACAAGGGTGAGCAGTGGATCGGGGCGCGGAGTCGCGCGCTAGCCCGGCAGGATCCTGACTTCCGCGCGGGGCATGCCCTTCGTCCACCAGTGCGCATACCGCTGATACAGCCCGGGGTCGCGCTTGCTCAGGAAGCGGCTCAGGGCGGCTGCTTCGGTGGCGAGGCCGGACCATGTGTCCTTGTCGAGGCTGCGGAACGCCGTTGCCTCGATGCCGCCCTCGGTGGGGCGCCAGACGCCGGCGACGTAGCCGTCGACCAGGAGGGTCGGGAGTACGTCGCCGTTGCGTTGGATCACCAGGGAGCGGTATTCGGCGGGGACGATGCGGGTGCGGTCGGCGTAGGCGAGCAGGGTGCCGTCCCACATCGGGAGGAGGCGGGGCGGGGCGGGGGTGTCGGCGTCGGGGTGATCGGAGGCGGATTGGAGGTCGGCGAGGTCGAACAGGTTCATGCGGTTCGGGCCCTTCACCGGGACGACTTCGCCGTCGAGCTCGGTGAGCGCCTGTTTGACCAGGGGCTGTCGCAGCATCGTGAATTGCGCGAAGTCCTGCGCGGTCGCCGGGCCGTAGGCGCGCAGGTAGCTGCGGAGCAGGGTGTGGACTGCCTCAGTGTGCTGCTTCGGGTCGAGTTCGCCCCTCGCCGCTTGGAAGGAGGGTGACTCGGCGCCGAACGTCCACGGTCCGCCGGTCGGCGCGTGGTGCAGCGGTGCGTACATCTTCAGCGCCCACCAGGCGCGCGGTTCGGTGACGCCGAGGCGTTCGGCGAGGCGCTTCTCGATCTCTTCGGCGCTGCGGGGGCGGCTAAGGAAACGCGCGAGGTCCGGCAGCTGCGCGTCGGCGTCCTCGGCGGTCAGACCGGTGCTCAGGAAGCGGCGGTCGTTCAGGCGGGACGCGCGCAGGCTGGCGAGCATCGCCGCGTGGAAGGCGGGCCAGTCCGCGCCGTGCACGGTGTGCAGGGTCAGCCGCATCAGCGAGGCCTTCACCACGGTGCGGTCGGCGAACGCTTTGTCGAGCGCCGCCGGGTCGAACTTCGCCAGGCGGGTCCACAGCGCCAGGTACGGCGAGGCCGGCTCTTGCGATTGCAGTCCGCCCAGGCGGCGCACGGCCTCGGCGGGGTCGAGCCGCTCGCGCCGCAGCAGCAGCTGCCGCTGGAGGGTCGCGCGATTCAGTTCCCGGTCGGTCAGGCCCATCGTGTCCCTCGCGTGTCGTCGCGCCGGCGGCGGATCCCGGTGGCGGTCCCCGGTGGCGGATCCCGCCGATTCCGGGCGTGAAGCTACGGATGAGCGGCACTTCTGTCATGTCGCGCGAACAAGGACTGTACCGGGCCGAACCGGACACGGCACCCTGGCCACCGATGACCAGGACACCGATCACCCCCCTCCACCTCGCGATCTCCCGGATCGCCGCCGAGCACCCGGACGCCCCGGCCGTGCTGGGCCTGGACGGGACCGTGCTGAGCTACGCGCGGCTGGACCGCGCCGCCGACGCCTGGGCGCGCGAGCTGCGCCGCCGGGGCGTGCGCGCCGGGGACCTCGTCCCGGTGCTGATGACCCGCTCCCCCGAACTGCCGCCGGCGCTGCTGGCGATCCTGAAGTGCGGCGCCGCCTACGCCGCGCTGGACCACCGCTGGCCGGACGCGCGGATCGCCGACGTGCTGGCGAAGCTGGGCACGTCGCCGGTGGTGGTCGGCCCGGACCATCGGGAGGCGGCCGAGCGGCTGGGGTTGGATGTGTGGTGTCCGCCGCCGTTGGCGGGCGCGGGAGCCGCGGACTCTGACGATCAGGCCACCGTCGGGCTCGAACACACCGACGCCGGCGCGACCGCCTGTGTCTTCTTCACCTCGGGCACGACCGGCGAGTCCAAGGGAGTCCTGTCGCCGCACAGCGCGACCATGCGGCTGTTCGATCCGACGGGCACGATGGCGTTCACGCCGGGCTGCGTCACGCCGCTGTCGACGTATCTGACCTGGGATGTCGCCGCGTTCGAGCTCTGGGGCGTGCTCACTTCGGGCGGCACGTGCGTCCCGGTCGCCGACGACTTCCTCACTCCGCACTCGGTGACGGAGCTGATCGAGGTCCAAGGTGTCAATACCCTGTGGCTCACGACCTCCCTGTTCCATCTGCTGGTCGACGAGGACATCGACTGCTTCACCGGGCTGCACCGTCTCTACGTCGGGGGCGAGCGGATGTCGCCGGAGCACGCGCGCGCCTTCCTGCGCCGCCACCCCGACATCGAGTTCTACAACTGCTACGGCCCGGTCGAGGTGTGCATGGTGGTCACCACGCACCGCGTCACGCTCGCCGACTGCGACGACGAGCGGGGCATCCCGTTGGGCCGGGTCGTCCCGTACACCGAGATCCTCGTCATGGACGGCGACCGGCGCTGTGAGCCCGGCGAGCCCGGCGAGATGTGCATGGCCGGCGCCGGAGTGGCCCGCGGCTACCTCGCCGATGACGCGCTGACCAAGGCGAAGTTCACCGAGGTCCAGGACGGGGACCGGAGCGTCCGCGTCTATCGCGGCGGCGACATGGGCACGGTCGACGAACAAGGACGGCATTTCTTCCTGGGGCGCACCGACCGTCAGATCAAGCTGCGCGGACACCGGGTCGAACTCGACGGGATCGAGGCCGAGGTGCACGCCGCCGCGCCCGGCACGGCCTGTGCGGTCGTGGCGCTGACCGGGGCGTCCGGCGGTTACGAACACCTGGCGCTGTTCTATGCGCGGCCGCCGGATGCCGTCGACCACGGACCAGACCCGCTCCATCTGCGCGCGACGCTGGCCACTCGGCTGCCGGGGTACTCCGTCCCGGACACCGTGGTCGCGCTGGACCGGTTGCCGTTGAACGTCAACGGCAAGATCGATCGCGCGACCCTGATATCAGAGCATTGGGGGTCGCGGCAGTTGCAGCTTTGATATCCCGGATTTGCGTGACATCCGCGCAGACGGGGTCTCTCGTAGCGTGCAGTCATGGCCCACGTTTCGCAGGCTCACGACCAAGCCGGAGCGGCCGGCGCGGTACCGCCGCGCACACCGTACGAGGAGGCCGTCGCCGCCATCTGGCGCGACATCCTGGGCCGCCCCGACGTCGGCGCGCTCGACGACTTCTTCAGCCTGGACGCCACCTCTTTGCAGGCGATCCAGGTCGTCTCCCGCATCCGCAAGACGCTCGGCGTGGACATCCCGGTCAAGGACGTCTTCCAGGAGCCGACCGTCGCCGCCCTGGCCGCCCGCGTCCAGGCCGAGTCCGCCTCGCGGCGCAGTGCCCTGACGCGCCGCCCCGCCGATGCCGAGCCGGTGCTGTCCTTCGACCAGGAGCGGTTGTGGCTGGAGAGCCAGCTGCTGCCGCCGACCGCCTACAACGTGCACGGCCGCCGGCGCCTGGCCGGACCGGTGGACGTCGCGGCGCTGGAAGCCGGCGTCGCGGCGATCGTGGCGCGGCACGACGCGCTGCGGGCCCGGTTCCCGGTGATCGACGGGCAGCCGGTGCAGATCGTCGACCCGCCGGACGCGCAGTGGCGCCTGGAGACGGCGCGCACCGACAGCCTGGCGGCGGCGCTGCGGCTCGCGGACCGGCAGGCTGAGACGGCGTTCGACCTGGCGCTCGGGCCGCTGTTCCGCTGCCTGCTGGTCGCGGTGGACGGTAGTGACGGCAGCGGCGGCGGCACCAATGGCGCGACCGACGCAGAGCCCGAATACGTCCTCAGCGTCACGGTGCACCACATCGTCGCCGACGCCTGGTCGATCGGTCTGTTCGTCCGGGAACTGCTCGCGCTGTACGCCGCGGGCGGCGACCCCGAGCGCGCCGGATTGCCGGAGCTGACGGTCCAGTACCCGGACTTCGCGGTCTGGCAGCGCGCGCATATCGCCGGCGAGGAACTCACCGGGCAGCTCGCCTACTGGCGCGACCACCTCGCCGGTGCGCCGCCGGTACTGGCGATGCCGGTGTCACGGCGGCTGGCGGTCCCCGGCGGCGGCATCGAGCGGGCCCGCGCCGAGCTGACCGGCGCGGAGTCGGCGGCGTTGGGCGACCTGCGGCGCAAGCACGGCGTGACCACGTTCATGGTGCTGCTGGCGGCCCTCGGCGCGACGCTGGGACGCTGGTCCGGACGGCGCGACGTGGTGGTCGGCGTGCCGATCGCCGGGCGCGCGGACGCCGGCACGCACGCGCTGATCGGCTTCTTCGTCAACACCCTGCCGGTCCGCGTGGACCTGCGCGGCGACCCGTCGTTCGGCGACCTGCTGGCTCGGGTGCGCCAGGCCGCGCTGGACGGCTACGCCAACGCCGACGCGCCCTTCGACGTGCTGGTCAAGGAGCTCCAGGCGCCGCGCGACCCGCGCCAGACCCCGCTGTTCCAGGCGCTGCTGAACGTGATCGGGCCGCCGGAGGCCGAGACGGTCGCCGGGATCGCGGTCGAGCCGCTGGAGCTGCCGGCGTTGCCGAGCAAGTTCGACCTCGCGCTCACCGCGCAGGAGCGCGGCGGACGGCTGGGCTTCGACCTGGCGTTCAACGCCGACCGGTATCACGGCTCGATGATGCGTGAGCTGCTGGCGCAGGTGGTCGCGCTGGTGCGGGACGCGCTCGAGGATCCGGGGCGGGCGGTGTCGGAGCTCGGCGGGGCTCCGGGAGCTGCCGCCGACTCCTCCGATGCTTCCGGCTCTGCCGATGGAAACGCCACCGCAGCCGCCTGGACCCCGCATCTCGCCGTGGACCGCTTCGCTCAGCAGGCTGATCGCGTCGCGGTCGTCGGCGCCGACGGCGAACACGGCTACCGGTGGCTGGCGCGCGCCGCCGACCGGGTCGCCGCGTTCCTCGGCGCGCGGGAGGCCGAGCCGGGACGCGTGGGCATCGCCCGGCATCCCACCGCCGCGTTCGTCGCGACGGTCTTGGGCTGCCTGAAGGCAGGTCTGGAATTCACCGTGACTGAGCCTGCGGCCGGCGTCCCTGCGAGCTTCCTCGGACTATCGCAGCTCCTTGACACGGAGGAGACCGAGGGTCTCAGCACCCTGTTCGAGGACCTCAAGGAACCACTACCTGCGGCAGAATCTGAAGCCACCACTCACGAACGCGACGACTGGGCCGTGGCACGCTTCGGCTTCAGCCGTGACGATCGCTTCGCCGCTCCGGCAACGAGCCCCGGTCTGCTCGTCTCGGCGCTGTCCAGCGCACTGAGCGCGGGCGCGACGCTGGTCATGACCGAGCTGACTCCGGCGGGCGGCGTCGCAGAACTCGGCGACTGGCTTCGCTCGCAGGCGGTGAGCGTTCTCTACACCGCGCCGCCACTGATCCGCGCGCTGGCCGCTGCCGACCTGCGCCTGCCGACGCTGCGATTCGCGCTGGTCGACAACGCCGGCGACTTCCTGCCGCACGATGTCGAAGCAGCGGCTTTGCTGTCACCGGACTGCCGCTGCGTGAGCCTGTACCGGGTCGGGCAGGACGGTCGACCGGTCGCGGTCTACGCGGTCCCCGCAGACTTCACCGTCGCCTCGGCGCCGCTGCGCGTCCCGCTCGGGACCGGCGCTGTCGGGCTGCCGCATCCCTCGGGGCGTCCGGCCGCGATCGGCGAGATCGCCGAGATCCGCGCCGACGGACGGCGCACCGGCGACCTGGGCCGTTGGCGCGCCGACGGCGTCCTGGAGTACACCGGCCTGGCCGGCGCGGACCCGGGGCAGGACCTCGCCGAGGCGGCGTCGGCGTTGCGCGACGTCGCGGAGGTCCGCGACGCACTGGTCACCGAGCAGGTCGGCGACGAGGGCGACGCGATCGTGGTCGCCTACCTGGTCGGCCCGGATCCGGACGCGGGTACCTCGGGAATCCGCCGCTACCTCATCAGCAGGCTGCCGGAGTGGCTGATCCCCGGCGCGCTGGTGGTGGTCGGCGCACTGCCGCTGACCGCCGAGGGTGACCACGACGTGGCGCTGCTGCCGCGCACCGACCCCGGCGCCGCGACCGAGGTGTACGTCGCGCCCCGCACACCGATGGAGCAGCAGCTGGTGGACGTGATGGCGGCGCTGCTGGCGGTGGACCGGATCGGCGTCCACGACACCTTCTTCGAACTCGGCGGCTTCTCGCTGCTGGCGACCCGCCTGACTTCTCGCATCCGCGACCTGTTCGACGTGGAGCTGTCGCTGCGCGACGTGTTCGAGGCGCCGACCGTGGAAGGGCTCGCACAGCTCATCCTGCGAGCGCAGAGCGAGGCCTTCGGCGGCGAGGATTTGGAGGGACTGCTGGCGGAGATCACCGCTGCGGACTAAGGAGCGGTCAGAGCGGTTGCTCAGGCCGGTTTCCTTTGGGGCGCCCGGAATAAGGCCAACGCGCTTCACCTTGTGGTGGGGCATGGCTGATCATGAACTGTTCGAGCTTGGCGACTTCGCGCTCCAGCACGGCGATGTGCTGCCCGGTGCCCGGCTGGCTTACCGGACCTACGGACAGCTGTCGGGCGACAAGTCCAACGCGATCGTCTTTCCGACCTGGTTCGCGGGCACTCACGAAGCCAACGAGTGGCTGATCGGCGAGGGCAAGGCGTTGGACACGGAGCGGTACTTCGTGATCGTCCCCAATCTGTTCGGCAACGGCTTGTCCAGCTCGCCGAGCAACACCGCGCCGCCCCACGATCGTGCGCGCTTTCCCCACACGACGATGTACGACAACGTCAGGGCCCAGCACCGGCTGGTGACCGAGCGGTTCGGCATCGGGCGCCTGGCCATGGCCGTCGGTACGTCGATGGGCGCGGGTCAGGCCTACCAGTGGGCGGTCAGCCATCCGGACATGGTGGAGCGCCTGGCACCCATCGCCGGCTCGTCCCACACCAGCCCGCACAACCAGGTGTTTCTGGAGGGCATCCGCGCGGCGCTGACCGCCGACGCCTCGTTCAACGGCGGCGACTACGCCGAACCGCCCCGCACGGGGCTTCGGGCGTTCGCACGGGTCTACGCAGGTTGGGGCTTGTCGCAGGCGTTCTACTGGCAGCGCGAGTATGAGCAGCTCGGGTTCGCCACGTTGGAGGACTTCCTCATCGGATTCTGGGAGTCCAACTTCGCCGACTGGGACGCCAACGATCTGCTCGCGATGATCTGGACCTGGCAGCACGCCGACGTCGGGCAGACCCCCGGCTTCGGCGGTGACACGCGGGCCGCCCTGGCATCGATCACCGCGAAGGCACTGCTCATGCCGTCCAAAAAAGACCTGTACTTCCCGCCCGAGGACGAGGAGTGGAGCGCCGGGTACATCCCCGACGCCGACCTCCGCGTCATTCCCGGTGTCTGGGGCCATCTCGCAGCAGGCGGCGGCGACCCGCAGGCGGCAGCCTTCATCGGCGCGGCGCTGCGCCAGCTCTTGGACCATACTCCGCACGAATAGCGCCAACACCAATCGGCTGCCAACACCACTCGGCTACAGATCAGTCATCAGCGCCAGAACGGCAGCGTCGCCGACTGCGTCAAGCTGGGCTTGCACCACCAGCTGCGCCAGTCCTTCGACGGTTGGCGCCTCGAAGACCTCGCGCAGGGGGAGTTCGACGTCGAAGAGCTCGCGGATGCGGGAGGTCAGGCGGGTTGCCAGGAGCGAGAAGCCGTTCAGTTCGAAGAAGGTGTCGTGGACGCCGATGCCGTCCACCGCCAGCAACTCCTCGAACACCTCGACCAGGCGCTGCTCGATCGGCGTGCGCGGTCGGTCGGCGCCGGCGGGGACGGCTGCTGGTTCGGGCAGGGCGGTCAGGTCGGGGCGGCCGTCGGTGCCGAGCGGGAGCTGGTCCAGGACCACGACGGCGCGCGGCACCAGCGTCTCGGGGAGGTGCGCGATCAGCTGGCGGCGGATCAGCGCGGGGTCGGCGCCGTCGGGTGCGGCGACGTAGGCGACGACGCTGCCGTCCTCGCGGTCCACCACCACGGCGTCGCGGACGCCGGGCATCTCGCGCAGCGCGGCGACGGCTTCCAGCGGGTCGCGGACCTCGGGGTGGGCGAATTCGAGGACGCGGTCGGCGCGCAGCCGCACGGGCTCACCGCTGGGCAGCGTCCAGACCTCGCCGATCGGCGCATCTGTTGCCACCGTGCCGATCGGGACGCGCAGTGGAGCCGTTGCCACGGACCAGTCCGCCGGGACGTCGTAGGAGGCGAAAGCGCCCTCACCGCTCGGACGGTGGACCGCAATCACGCGGCAGCCGGGCGAGCGGCGGCGGATCTCGACGACGTCCCGAGCGGGCAGATCACCGTCGTTGGCCAGGATGACGCAGCGCAGTGAGGCGAACTCGGTGTCCCAGGCACGCAGATGTGGCGCGGAGGCGAACAGGACCGTTGGGTCGGCGAAGTCGGTGAGCGCGCCGGTTGCGGTGGCGAGGCTCGCCGCGAACGCCTTCAGGTCCGGGTCCGCGGACAGTACCGCCACGCGGTCGTCGGCGCCGATGCCGTACTGATCGGCGAACTCCGCCGCCGGGAACGACGTCGCTACCTCGGTCGGCGCGTGCCCGGCGATCCTCGCCGCCGGATCCTCCGCGACCGCCGCGACCAACTCCCGCATCTGTGCGACGAGCGCCTCAACCATCGCCGCGTCGTAGCGATCGGCGTGGTAGGCGACATCGAACTCGAACGCTCCCCTGCCGTCCACGACCGTGACCGCCAGGTCGAACTTGCTCGGCTGCGCCGCCGCCTCGACCTCCTCCACCGCGATGCCGGGCAGCTGCCACTCCCGCTCGACGTCCTCGATCAGGTTCAGCACCACCTGGAACAGCGGCGTCCGCGCCGGATCGCGCGGCGGTCGCAGCTCGCTGACAAGCACCTCCAGCGGCGCGCGGCCGTGGCGGACGTACCCGTCGACGGCAGCGCGGCGCACCATGCGCAGCACGTCGGCGAACGCCGGATCACCTTCGATCCGCACGCGCAGCGGCAGGGTGTTGACGAAGAACCCGATCTGCGCGGCGCATCCGGCGTCGTCGCGCGTGCTCGCCGGGACGCCGACCACCAGGTCGTCCTGAGCGGTCCAGCGCCGCAGCACCATCGCCAGCGCCGCCAGCATCGCCATGAACGGCGTCACGCCCTCGGCGCGGCACATGCGGCGCAGCGCAGCGGAGGCGTCGGCGTCCAGCCGCGACCGGAGGCGTCCGCCGACAGCACCCTGATTCGGCGTGCGGCGGCGCGCGGTGGGCAGGGTGATGGCGGGGGGCGCTCCGGTGAGTCGGTCGCGCCAATAGCTGACCTCCTCAGCGAGCTGATCTCCGCTGAGCGATTCGCGCTGCCAGAAGGCGTAATCGCGATATTGGACAGTGAGTTCGGGCAGCTCAGCCTTGTCCGGATCGCCGCCAACCGCGTAGAGCGCGGCGAGTTCGCGCAGGAACAGCTCAACCGAGCGAGCGTCGGCGACGATGTGGTGAATCGTGAGCGCCAGCAGCCAGTCGTCCGTGCCGAGCCGTACGAGCAGGACTCGAAACAGCGGTCCGGCAGCCAGATCGAAGGCGGCCGATGCCTGCTCATCCGCGAGCACGCCGGCTTCAGCGAGATCGGCGGCCTCCACGACCTCCGCACGCCAGTCCGGATCGGGATCGGCGACGAGCTGCGCCGGCTGCCCGGCGACCATCGGGAACGTGGTGCGCAGCGACTCGTGACGCGCGACGATCGCCGCGACGCTGCGCTGGAAGGCGTCCACATCCAGCGTGCCGCGCAGCCGCCGGCGTCCGTGCACGTTGTAGGCGACGGCAGGACGCAGCTGGTGCTCCATCCACAGCCGCGTCTGGTCATAGGACAGGACCGGCTCGGCGTCGGGCGACCGAGGCGCGACCGGAGCGCGACCGGAAGGCAGCGCCGCGGCGAGCTCGGACAGCCGGGAGCGTTCGAACAGCAGGCGTAGCGGGACTTGCACGCCGATACGCTCGCGCAGCCGACTGAGTACCTGTCCGGCGAGCAGCGAGTCACCGCCGAGGTCGAAGAAGTCGTCATCGCGGGACAGCGCATCGGCTTTGAGGACTTGGCGCCAGACGTCGGCGACAACCTCCTCGGCAGCACCGGCAGGTGGCTCCCCGCCGCCACCGGAGCCGGCGGGAATCGGCAGAGCTCTGCGATCCACTTTGCCGTTGGGGGTGTGCGGCAGCTCGGGTAGCGCCAGGAGAACTGCGGGAACCATCGCCTCCGGGAGGGCGGCGCGGGCGTGGGCGCGGATGTCTTCCAGATCGAGCGACTCCGGCGCGCCGCTACGACCCACCAGGTAGCCGACGAGGCGATCGCCGTGCAGGGCAACCACGGCATCGCGGACGCCGGGATGCCGATGCAGCACCGTTTCGATCTCGCCGAGCTCGATCCGCTGCCCGCGCAGCTTGACCTGGAAATCGCGGCGCCCGAGGTAGACAAGCGCGCCATCAGCCCGATAGCGCACCAGATCGCCGGTCCGGTACATCCGCTGCCCGGGCTCGGCGGCGAACGGGTCCGCGACGAACCGCTCGGCGCTCGCACCCGGCCGATTCAGATAGCCCAGCGCGAGCCCGCGCCCCGCCAGATACAACTCGCCAACCGCCCCGACCGGCACCGGTCGCAGCGCGCGGTCCAGGACATAGCAGTGCTCGTGGTCAAGCGGACGCCCGATCGGCGGCGGCTCGCCGGGCGCGACGCGTGCCCAGGTGGCGTAGGTGGTGTCCTCGGTCGGGCCGTAAAGGTTATGGACGGACACGACGTGCCCGGTCGCGTACAAATCGTCCACCACGCGCCCGGTCAGCGCCTCGCCGGCCAAGTGCACGTCGCGCACCCCCGGAGGCACGGCGCGCTCGGCGACCAGCAGCCGCGCCACCGAGGGCACGGTCACCAGCATCGTCGCCTCCGGCACGGGACCGGCGAGCAGCGAGAGGGCGTCGTCGAGCAGGACGACCGTGCCGCCGACGGCGAGCGGGACGAAGATCTCGAAGACGGACACGTCGAAGGACACTGAGGTCGGGCACAGCACGCGCGCCAGATGCGCACGGTCGAAGCTCCGCATGCCCCAGCGCACCATGGCGACGGCGCCGGCGTGGGTGAGCAGGACACCTTTGGGGCGACCGGTGGAGCCGGAGGTGTAAAGGACGTAGGCCGGGCTGCTCGCGCCGACCTCGACCTTTGCCTCGACCTCTAGCTCGACAAGCTCGCCGGGTGCGTCATCGAGCCCTGCGAAGTCGACTTCGGTGACAACAACCCGCGCGCCGCTGTCGGCAAGCATGAAGTCGAGGCGATCAGCCGGATAGGCGGGGTCCATCGGCAGGTAGGCAGCGCCGGTCTTGAGCACGGCGAGGAGCGCGACGATCAGGTCGGCGGTTCGCGGCATGCGGACGGCGACGATATCGCCGGAGTGGACGCCGTGTTCGTGGCGTAGGCGGTGAGCGAGACGGTTCGCGCGGGTGTCGAGAGCACGGTAGGTCAGTTCACTGATGCCGTCGGTGAGCGCGAGCGCATCGGGGGTGGCGGCGGCTTGGGCGGAGACGAGGTGGTGAAGGGCGGTCGCGCCGTCAGGCAGGTCGGGGACAGCGCCAGCCGACCAGGTCGCGATCGCCGCGCGGTCGCTTTCCGACAGCGGATCGAGGCGATCCAGCGGCTGATCGGGATCGCCTAGGGCGCGAGCGAGTAGAAGCGGGAACGCATCAGCCATTCGTTGCGCGGTCTCTGCATCGAAAAGCTCGGCAGCGTAGTCCCAGCTACCGGTGACGCCATCGCGATCTCGCCACAGATGCAGCTCGACGTCGTAGCCCAGTCCCCCACGCGACAGCGAAACCGGCTCCAACGGCGCGCCGGCAAGCATCCGCGTATCGCGGCGTCCGTGGTAGGCGAGCCCAGCCTGGAACAGCGGCGACCCGTTCGGCGCGCCGCCCTGGGCAAGGGCAGAAACGATGTCCTCGAACGGCGCCGCGCGATGCGCCCAAGCCGCCGCATACGCATCGCGCGCACGGTCGACCAACTCGCGGAACGTCGGGCGTCGGGCAAGGTCGGCGCGCAGGACCAGCATGTTCGTGAGCAGGCCGACGGCGCCGTGCGTGCCGGGACGGGAACGTCCGGCTTCTGCGACGCCCACGCCGAAGTCGTCCTGATCGGTGTGAACCGACAACAGGAATTGGTAGGCGGCGAGCAGGACCGAGAACAGGGTCGAGTCCTGTGCGGCAGCCAAGCGCTCGGCGGCTTCAGTCAGCTCCGATCCGAGGTCCAGCCGCACCGAACCAGCCCGGAAGTCCGGACGCGCCGGACGCTGCCGGTCGCTCGGCAGGTCCAGGTCCGGCAGCCCGGCGAGCTGCGTACGCCACCACCCCAGCGCGCGAGCGTCAGACTGCGGCGGGGCGGGAACGCCGGGCGGAACGTCCGTCAACGTGCCCTGATAAGCGGCGTCCAGATCGGCGAGCAGGATCGGCAAAGAGCCGCCATCACAGACCAAGTGATGCGCGACGAACACCAGCAGCCGCTCATCGCCGGCAAGACGAAAGCCGTGAACCCGCAGCAGCGGTCCCGGCGATCCCGTGACGTCAAAGGGCTCGGCTGCCGCGCGCTCAGCGAGTTCCACGGCCGTAGCCATCGACGAGGCATCCGTCCACCGGCACCGGAGATCGGCAGCATCGCGGACCGTTCCGACCGGTCCGGACTCGGTGTGCGCGAACGACGTCCGCAACGCCGCGTGCCGCCGTAGCACCGCGCCGAGCGCCGCGTCGAAGCGCGCCTCGTCCAGCTCCCCGGCGTGCCGCGCGGCGAAGGCGACCGTGAACATGGCAGTGTCCGGATACAGCCGCTCCAGCATCAAGATCCTGCGTTGGGCCGACCACACCGGCACCGGACCGGCGGGCACAGCCGCGCCGCCTCCCCGCCGCCACCGCCGGACCAGGTCCCGCCCCGCGGCACTGTCCATGCTCGCCTCCCGCCTAGCCGTGGTCGTCGATCTTCGCCAGCAGCTCCGCGAGACCGGCAGGCGTGCCGGCGGCGAACACGGCCTCCAGCGGCACGCCGAAGCCCAGCGCGTCCTCCAGCACCGCGGCCGCCTCGGCAGCGCGCACCGAGTCCACGCCGAGGTCGGCGAACCGGTCGTCCGGCGCGCAGCCGGGCAGTTCGCAGACTTCTGCGACGACGCCGCAGAGCATGGCGACCAGATCGGTCCGCTCAACCGGCTCGGTCCGCTCAACCAGCTCGGCCCGGCCAACCGCCTCGACCAGCGCCGAGGAGCCGTCATCGCCCATGCCTTGAACGGTAAAGCTCCGCTCGTCGCAGCCGGGCGTCCCCTAAAGCGGGGAACAGCCCGGGGCGTCGGCGCGCGCGGACAATGACGGCGTGACCGTGCCGGCCTCAGACCTCCGCATCCCGTTGGGCGACACCGGATGGGCCTTGTGGCGCGACGCCGCGGTCCGCGGGACCGGTTTCCCCGCCCGCATCGTCGAAGACTTCTGCGACTCCGAGTTGGCAGCCGCAGCGGATGCCGCCGACGGCGGCGCCCCGGAAGCCCGCGAGCAGTATGAGAAGGCGTTCGCCGCAGCCTCCGACCGGCTGACGGCGGCGACCCGACGCCTCGCCGCCGACCCGGCGTTCCGGGAGGCAGTGGCGTGGCAGAACCCTGACGTGGTTCGCAACTGCCTGGACCGGGTCGCCGCCGACGGTCCGCGCAGTCGGAAGAACCGCAAGCAAGAGGTGGTGATCGCCAGTTACCTACAGCGGTATTGCCTCAAGAACGACACCATCGGGTTCTTCGGGCCGTTCGGCTGGGCTCGGTTCGACGCGATCGACGGCAGCGAAGGTGATTCCGTCGGTCTGATCGCCACTCCCGGTCCGAGCCTGCTTTCTCGCCGCACCGCCTACTTCGAGGACTGGGCCGTCTCCGCCCTCGCCGACCAGCTGGCCGATCGTCCCGACGTCTGGCCGCGTCTGCGTCCTCGCCTGGCGCCGGCGGCGGCGATCACCGGTCGCACCGTGCGCCTGCCGTTCCGCCGGGCGGTGACCCTCACCGCCGCGCAGGCGCGTGTCATCGGGCTCTGCGACGGCGCGCGTACCGTCGCCGACCTCGCGGGTACGCCACCGGACCCCGCCGTCGCCGCCGCGCTGCTCCAGCTCCGCGCCGCCGGCGTGCTGCGCATCGACCTGGCCGGGGCGCTGACCGCGCGTCCCGAGCACGACCTCGCCGAGCGCATCGCAGCGCTCGACGATCCGGCGGTGTGCGAGCGTGCGCGCGAGCCGCTGGACCGGTTGGTCACCGCCCGGGACGCGGTCGCCGACGCGGCCGGGGACGCCGACCGGGTGCTGGCGGCGGCCTCGGAGCTGTCGACCGTCTTCCACGAGATCACCGGCGTGGACGCCACCCGGCGTCCCGGTGGCGTCTACGCCGGTCGCACGCTGGTCTACGAGGACACGGTCCGCGACGTCGGGGTCCGGGTCGGCGGGCGCTTCGTCGCCGCGCTCGCGCCGCCGCTGGGCATCGTCCTGGACAGTGCGCGCTGGCTCGCCGCGACCGTCGCCGACCGCTACGAGGCGCGCGCCCGCGAGCTGTTCCAGACCGAGACCGAGCGCACCGGGCTGACCTGGATGCCGATGTTCCAGCTCCTCACGACCCTGATGCCGGAGATCGCCCGGCTGGCGGCGGGCGGCGCCGGGGCGCAGATCGTGGCGGAGACCTCGGCGGAGCTGCAAGCGCGGTGGCGTCGGGTGCTCGGGTTGTCGGCGGAGGACTTCGACCGCACGGCGCGGCACGGCGTGACGTCGTCGGAGATTTCCGAGGCGGCAGCGAAGGAATTCGCCTTCGCCGAGCCGCGCCTGGCGTTGGCGGGGATGCACTGCCCGGATCTGATGCTCAGCGCTGCCGACGCCGAAGCACTGGCTCGCGGCGACATCGACTTCACGCTCGGCGAGCTGCACTGCGCTGCGCTCACTGTGCAGATGCGCTGCTTCTATGAGCAGAATCCGGCGCAGGACCGGCTACGCGCCGCCGCGATCGCCTTCGGACCGCCGGAGCGCATGGTGATCATCCCCCGGCTCGACACCGCGCAGACGACAGCACGCATGGGCCGCGCCGTCGAGCTGGTGTCGCCGGACAGCCTGTTCGTGTCGATCGGCATGGAGTCCATGGAGCCGCCGCCAGGCGCGCGGGTTGTGTCAGTACTCGATCTTCTGGTCCATGACCGCGACGGCGAGCTGGTGGTACGGCACCGGGACGGCAGCGTGGAGCAGCCGTTGCTGAAGGCGATCGCCGACCCGCTGTCGGCACTGCTGACCGACGCCTTCCAGCCCTTCGCCGCCGTGCGCCACCGCCCCCGGATCACCATCGACCGGCTCACGATCGCTCGCGAGACGTGGACCTTCCCAGCGGAGTCGCTGGCATGGGCACTACAGAAGGACGAGCGGCGACGCTACGCGGCGGCACGACGCTGGCGCATCGAATCCGACCTGCCGGAACGCGCCTTCATCCGCATCCCCGGCGAACGCAAGCCGATGGCGCTCGACTTCCGCAGTTTGCCGTTGGTGAACCTACTCGCACGCTCGATCCGCCGAACCGCCGGCGAGGGCGGCGGCGGGACCGTGGCGGTCGCGGAGATGCTGCCCAAGCCGGAGCGACTGTGGCTGCGGGACGCCGCCGGGGAGGGGTACACGGCGGAGCTGCGTCTGATCGCCGAGCGGCCTATTACAGAGGTCTGATTCCAGCCTTCAGCTGCGTCCCATCCAGCTGGCGATACACGCCTCGTTGCCCTCGGCGTCGGCCACGACCCACCACGACGGTGCGTGCTTGTCCGACACCAGATGTCCGCCGGCGGCGAGTGCCGCAGCCACGCGCGCCTCGGCGAGGTCGTGGGGGACGAAGACGTCGACGTGGAGCCGGTTGCGCTGGGGGCGCGGGGCGTCCATGTCCTGGAACCAGAACGACGGACCGCGGTCCAGTGGGTCCACCAGATCCTCGTCGCCGCGCTGCTCGTAGCCCAAGACCGCGCACCAGAACGGCATGATGTCGGCGGCGGTCAGCGCGTCGACGGTGATGTTCAGCTCCTGCACCGTGGCGGGTTCCGGGCGGGCGCCGTGCGCGACGGCGACGGCGGACAGGCGGCGGGCCAGCGCGATGTCGCCGGCGCGCATGCCGTGACCGGGTTCGGCGCGCAACTGGATCGTCACGCCGTCGGAGCGGACGTCCAGCCCAGGGTTCGCGCCGTCGAGTCCGGGCACGGCGCTGACGGCGGCGGCCAGGTCCGCCGCAGCGGAGAACGTGTCGGTGGCGAAGCGGGCGCACACGCCGAATGCGAGGACCCGCCAGTCGTCCACTCCCTCAGCGGCGTGGAACTGTGCGGGTGTAATCCATTCGAGCTCTGACACACCCGCAATCTAGTATCCGGACGCTGATGAGGCGACTACCGCGCCGCCGGGACCGCCGGCGTGTCGCCGGGTACGCCGTCCACCAGCGCTGCCAGGTCCGCCACGACGCTGTTCTCGAACACGGCGTGCGGCGGCAGCGTGGTGCCCAGGTCCCGCTGGATCCGCATGCGCACTCGTGCCGCGAGCAGCGAATGCCCGCCGAGTCCGAAGAAGTCGTCCTGCACGCCGATCGCCTCCACGCGCAGCAGCTCTTCGAACAGTCCGGTGAGGTAGCGCTCGGTCCCGGTACGCGGCGCGGTGTAGGGGCGGCGGCGTCGGGAGCGGTCGGCGACCAGGTCGCGCAGCTGCTCCCAGTCGCGCTTGCCGTGCGCGTCGAGCGGCATCGACTCCAGGACGACGAACTCGCCGGGGACGTATTGCGGCGGCAGGCGTTCGGCGAGGAAGGCACGCAGCGTCGCCGGGGCGAGTGCGTCGGATTCGGGGATGACGAACGCCACTAGACGGGTCTGCCTTGTTGCCTGGTCAGAGGAATCAGGATGCTCGGACTCGTCTGCGGCGCCGACACCTGCGACCGCCACTTCGAGGACTTCTGGGTGCTGATACAGCATGCGTTCGATCTCGGCGGGCTCGACCCGGTGTCCGGCGACCTTCACCTGGGAATCCACGCGGCCCAGGTAGTCCAGCGCGCCGCCGACTCCCAGACGGACCCGGTCGCCGGTGGCGTACATGCGGCTGCCGTCGGCGGCGAACGGGTCGGCGACGAAGCGTTGCGCGGTCGCGGCGGGCTGGTCGAGGTAGCCGCGTCCTACGCCGGGACCGCCTACGTACAGCTCCCCCGCGCCGTCAGGTGCGACAGGGGTCAACGTATCGTCGAGCACATACAAACGTGCGTCGGCGACCGTCGCGCCGATGGGCACGCGCGTGGCGAACTCCGTGCCGTCCGCGACCGGCTGCCCGGTGCACGCGACCGTCGCCTCGGTCGGTCCGTACAGGTTCCACAACTCCCCGGCGAATCCGCCCGCGCGCAGCTGGCGGCAGGTGTCGGCGAGGAGCACGTCGCCGCCGGAGCACAGCAGGCGCAGCGAGGCGAACGCCTCCCGGTCGTGCCGTGCCAGGTGGTTCAGCGCGATCGCGGGCGCCAGCATCGCGGTGATCCGGTGGCGGCGCAACTGGCGTTGCAGGTCGGCGCTGATCAAATCAGCCATCTGCGGCAGGACGACGATCTGCGCGCCGCCGGCGATGCTGCGGAACACCTCGAACGTGAAGGTGTCGAACGACAGGTTCGACGACTGCGCGGTGCGATCGCCGGGGCGCAGCGGCGGGATCGCGGTGTCTGTGGCGAACGAGGCCATGTGCCGGTGCTCCAGGACCACGCCCTTGGGAGTCCCGGTCGATCCGGAGGTGAACAACACGCACGCCGCCCGGGCCGGTGCGACCTCGGGCGGCGTGAACTTCTCGGGCGCGGCGGGCAGTTCGCGCCAGTCCAGTTCGACGACCGGCACGTCCACGCGTCGCAGCCGCCCCGCGCCGCCGGGCTCGGTGAGCACCAGGCGCAGCCTCCCGGCGCGGGCCATCTGTTCCCTGCGCAGGCGCGGGTATCCGGGGTCGATCGGTGCGTAGGCGGCGCCAGCGACGAGCGTGCCCAGGACGGCGGCGATCGCGCCGATGCCGCGCGGCAGGTGGATGCCGACGCGGTCCTCGGGCCCGACGCCGTGCGTAGCGAGCAGTGCCGCGACGGCGGTGGCGCGTTCGGCGAGGGCGGCGTAGGCCAGGGTGGTCTGGTCGTCGCTGACGGCCGGCGCTTCGGGGTACGCGGCGGCGGTCCGGGCCAGCAGAGTGGTCAGGGTAGTCAGGGTGTCCGGAAGGGTGCCGGAGTCCACCGGGACGTCGGCACGCTCGAGGGACGGATCGGTGCCCGATCGTCGAACGCTGATCACGGCGCCTTCCTTTCTGGGTCAGCGTCAGTATTCGAAGTCGTCCTCGACGACCGCCCGCAGCTCGCGCGGCGCGGTCAGGAACGCCAGCGGCTCGCCGGGGAGCATCACTTCGCGGCTCTTGGCCAGCTGCCGCCACTCGGCCAGGTCCGCCGGACCCACGTCGAGGTCCCGCGACCAGCCGATCGCGGTCACCGGCACGTCGACCGGCTGCGGCGGCGGCGCGTAGTCCAGGCACATCCGCACGTCGCGGCGCAGGACCGGCACCGACAGCGCCACGACCTCGTCGGGCAGCTCGCCGTCACCGAGGCCGGTGGAGACCCGGCGCAGCTCCTGCGCGATGCGGCGGTCGGACATCCAGGGATGGTAGAGCCCGTAGAAGCCGCGCTGCGGGACCAGCGATGCCGAGACGAACAGGCGGTTCGGCATCGGTGCGCCGGATTGTTGGGCGCGAAAGGTGAAGGCGTGGGCGAGCAGGGCTCCCATGCAGTGACCGATGACCGCGTAGGGCCGGTCCAGGTACGGACCGAGCTCGCGGACCGCCTCCTCGGCGAAGGCGGCGAAGTCTCGGCATGGCAGGTCCTTGATTCGGTTCTCGCGTCCCGGGAGCTGCACGGCGTGCACTTCGGCCTCGCCGATCCGTCCGGGCCAGCGGCGCAGCGACGACGCGCCGGAACCGCCGTAGGGGAAGGCGAACAGCAGCGGACGTCCACCCGGGGACGGCTCCTGCAGCAGCCAGCGCGTGGACGGTTGCGTCACGGATCCTCCCTGCGGGTGTCGGGCAGCCGGGTGGACGCTAGCGAGGTTGGGTTAGAGAGCGGTTATGCGCGGGGTCGGCGAGCGGCGCGCCGGTGCGGACGTAACCGGGTTCTAACCGCGCGCGGCGATACTCGCCACCAGCACCGTGCCGGACAGATGAAGGGGACCGACGTGACCGGGCTGCCCGTGTTCGATCCGGACCTGCTGCCCGACGCCGACCTGGCCTCGCCGGCGCTGCACGCCGAGTACGACCTGGCTGCGCTGTGGCGGCGGCTGCGGGATGAGGAGCCGGTTTACTGGCATCCGGCGGCGAGTGAGAGCTCTGATGGTTCTGCCGTCTCTGCACCGGGGTTCTGGGTCGTCACCCGACACGCCGACGCGGTCGCCGTTCTGCGCGACGGCCAGCGCTTCACCTCCACCTCCGGCAACGTCCTGGAGACGCTGCTGGTCGGCGGCGATTCCGCGGCGGGCAAGATGCTCGCCGTCACGGACGGTCCGCGGCACGCCGAGGTGCGCCGCCTCATCACCGCCGCGCTGACGCCGGCGCTGATGGACCGGCTCGCCGAGCGGATCGCCGCACAGGTCAGGTCTCTGATTCGGGACGCGCTGGATGCCGGGACCTGCGACTTCGGGCGGGATGTCGCTGCCGCCGTGCCGCTTGCGACGATCTGCGACCTGCTTGCCGTGCCCGACGCCGACCGTCCGTACATCCACCGGCTCGGGGCGTCCTCGGTGAGTTCGCATGCTGCGACGCTGTCCACCGCGGACGCCTGGACGGCCAAGAACGAGATCCTGTCGTACTTCCTGGACCTCGCCGACTCCCGGCGCGGCTCCGGCGGCGAGGACCTGGTGACGATGCTGGCCAACGCGAAGGTCAGGGGGCGGCCGCTGGGGACCGACGAGATCGTCTTCAACTGCTACAGCCTCATCCTCGGCGGCGATGAGACCACTCGGCTGGCGATGACCGGCGCCGTCCACGCGCTGGCCGCCGAGCCGGCGCAGTGGCGCGCGCTGCGCGGCGGCGAGGTCGGGATCGACCCGGCGACCGAGGAGGTGCTGCGCTGGACCACGCCGTCGCGCCACCTGGGGCGGCTGGCGACCGAGCCGGCGGTGCTCGGCGGGCGGGACATCGGCGCCGGGGACGTGGTCACGGTCTGGCTCGCCTCGGCGAACTTCGACGAGCGCGAGTTCGCCGACCCGCTGCGCTTCACACTGGACCGCACCCCCAACCGGCACATCACCTTCGCCTACGGACCGCACTTCTGCCTCGGCGCCCGGCTCGGCCGGATCCAGCTGGCCGCCACGCTGGAGGCGCTGCGCGACCTGGTCGCCGGGATCGAGGTGGTCGGGACGCCGGGGCATGTGTACTCGAACTTCTTGGGCGGGATCTGCGACCTGCCCGTGGTTCTGAAGGCGGCTTGAACGGCCGCCTCACCGCGTCAACGAATCCCGAGCCAACGAATCGAGGAACTCATGTCTGCGCAATCGGCCACGCCCGCCGCGGCGACCACGACCACCACCAAGGTCGCCGCCGCGAAACTCTCGCTGCCGCAACGGATCGCGCTCTACACCGTCCTCACCGTGGTCGCGGTCGGCGGGCTGGGAGGCGGTCCGGTCATGCTGTTCGCCGGGCATGGCGCGGTGATGGTCATCGGACTGGTGGTGTCAGTGATCTGCTATGCCGTGGCCGTGCTGTGTGCTGTCGCCTCGGTTTTGAACATGCGCAGCCAGCGGGAGGCGGCCCGGCTGGCTCAGGGACTGCACTGACCATCGCACGTCTCGACGGTCTCGATCGTCACCGGGAATCCAGGAACGCGGCCAGGTCCCGCAGCACCGGGTGTTCGAACACAGCCACCATCGGGACCGGCCGTCCGGTACGTCGGCGCACGTTCGCGACCAGCCGGATCGCCAGCAGCGACTGCCCGCCGAGTTCGAAGAAGTCCTCGCCGGCGCCGACGCGCTCCAGCCCGAGGACTTCGCACCATGCGGCGGCGAGCAGTTCCTCGGTGGCGCCCTGCGGCGGTTCGAAGGCGTGCTCGGTGGGGCGGGTCGGGATCGGGGACGGCAGAGCTGCGCGATCGAGTTTCCTGTTGCTGGTCAACGGAAAGCCATCTATCGCTACGAGCAGCGCCGGAACCATGTAGTCGGGCAGGCGGGCAGCGGCGGCGCGGCGGATCGCCTCGGCATCGAAGGCCGCCGCTGAGGGCAGGCAGTAGCCGACGAGAGCGGGACCGCCGGGAACGTCGTCGCGGACCACCACCGCCGCCTGCGCCACGCCTGGGCAGCCGCCGAGTACCGCTTCCACCTCGCCGGGCTCGATCCGGAAGCCACGCAGCTTGACCTGGTCGTCGGCGCGTCCGGCGTATTCCAGGCGGCCGTCGGCGGTGATGGCGCCGCGATCGCCGGTGCGGTACATGCGCGCGCCGGGTACGTCGGGGTCTGCGACGAATCGCTGGGCGGTCAGCGCCGGTTGTCCGAGGTAGCCGCGCGCGACACCCGAGCCGGCGAGGTAGATCTCGCCGATATCGCCGGGCTGGACCGGCTGAAGGGCGTCATCGAGCACTGTGACACGGACACCTGGGAGCGGTGCGCCGAGGTGCGGATCGCTCGTGTCCTCGATGGCTGCGACGGTCGCATCGACGGTGCATTCCGTTGGCCCGTACAGGTTGTAGGGCTCCAGGACTCCCTCGGCCCGCAATGCCGCAAGGCGGTCCCACAAGCTGCCAGACACCGCTTCCCCGCCGACGAGCAGCCTGAGCGGTCGGTCGGTGGGGAGGTGGTCGAGCAGGGCGATCGCGTGCGAGGGAGTGATGTCGAGGTCTGTGACGTGCTCGGTGCGCAGGAGTGCCGCGAGTGCTTGAGGGTCGGCACGTACGGCTTCGCTGACCAATACGAGCGTGTCGCCGTGGCAAAGCCGTACCCACTGCTGGACCGAGGCGTCGAAGGAGGCGCCGGCGTTCCAGGCGACGCGGGCGCCAGGCGGCCCGGCCACCGTCGAGGTAAGGGCATCGAGAAGCGCGGCGAGCGAGGCATGGGCGACCTCGACTGCTTTGGGGAGCCCGGTCGAGCCGGAGGTGAAGATGGCGTAGGCGCGCTGACCGGCCCTGATCGGCTCACGAAACGGCGGATGATCGCCACCGATCCGCTGGCACGTCGCAACGGTCAACGTACGACGCGCGAACGTCGGAGGCAGCCGCTTCCGCAACGTGGGGTCACACAAGACCGCCGCAGGCGCCGCATGCTCGGCCATGTACCGCAGCCGCTGATCCGGCAGCGCAGGATCCAGCGGCAGATACCCCGCACCGCACCGAAGCACGCCCACCAACGCCGCCACCAGATCGACCCCGCGCGGCAGCAACAACCCCACCAGATCCTCGGCGCCGACACCCCGCGCCACCAACCCCGCGGCGATCGCCCCCGTCCGCGCCGCCAGCTCCCCGAAACTCACCACCTCGCCATCGCACACCAGCGCGGTCTGCGACGGATGCGCAGCCGCATGCCGCTCGAACCGGTCGACAACCGACCATCCCGCCGCACCGGGCATGCCAGCCGCGTCGGCGTGCTCGGCAGCGGAGGAGGCAAGCAGTGACATCGAATATCCCTTCCCATCAGGGAACAAGCTCAGTAGGCGAACTTCGCCGGCGCGACCGTCAGTCCGCCGATCCCCTCGGCCAGGCGCCGCTCCACCTCGGCGAGTGCGACATCGCCCGCGCCCTGCTTGCGGGCGGCCATCCATTGCTGGCTGGTGCGCAGGAGCGCGATGAGCTCTGCTGCTTTGACGCCCTTGCCGTCGAGGTAAGGGAGGGACCAGAAGTCGAAGTCGTAGAGCGGGAGCCACACTGATTCGGTGACGGCGGCGAACATCTCGTCGGTGTAGGCGGCGGCCTGGGCCGAGTTCATGGTGTGGTGGGACCAGGTGTAGCCCTCACCCTGGATCGACCACAGGTCCTTGTTCGCGAAGACCGGCGAGCGGGGGTTGGCCCACCAGGCTTGGGCGCGCCAGAGGTCTGGGGCGGTTTCGTTGAGGAAGTCGATGGTGTTGCGGACCGTCTTCTCGGTTTCGCCGGGGAAGCCGACGATGATGGAGGCGAAGGTGGTGATGGCGCGTTCTTTCAGGCGGGCGATGCCGCTGCGGTATTCGGAGTCCTGGGCGAGTTTGTGCATGGCGGCCAGGACATCGCCGTCGCCGGATTCGATGCCGAGGAAGACGCCGGCGCAGCCGGAGGCCGCTGCCAGGTCGAAGGCCTCGTCGTCGCGGGCGTTGGAGCAGCGGAAGTAGGAGTACCAGTTCAGGCCGAGGTCCTCCTCGATCATCATGCGGCACATGTCCTTGAAGCGCTTGGGCGGCACGTTGAAGGTGTCGTCGACGAAGACCACGTTGCGCACGCCGAGTTCGGCCAGCGCGCGCAGCTCGGCGCGCACGGTGTCGATCGAGGCGGTGGTCAGGGCGCCGGCGCGCGAGGGGTAGTCGCAGAAGCTGCACTTGAACGCGCACGAGCGTGCCGTGCGCAGTTGCGCGGTCGTGCCGATCTCGGCGGGGGTGAAGCCGGACCAGTCGATCGAGCACTCGTCCAGGTTGTTGGCCTCCGGGCGGCGGCGGGTGCGGACCCAGGTTCCATCGGGGCAGTGCAGGAGGTTGTCGACGGCGTCCAGGTCGGCGCCGGCTTGGACCGCCTGGCACAGCTGCGCCAGCGAGTGCTCGCCTTGCGATTCCTGGATGTAGGAGTCGGCGCCCATCGCGTGGCACAGGTCCTGGACCGTGTCGGTGATTCCGGACAGGCACAGGTTGTCCACCAGCGGTCCGCCGACCACGATGTGGCTGTCCGGCGCGTGCTCGCGGATGAATTCGACCACTGCGATGACTGGCAGGATGTTGACATAGAAGGTGGTCGTGACGGCGACCACCGCGGGACGCTCGGCCAGCAGCGCGGCCAGCCGGTCCCGCTCGGCGCTGAACAGCGACACCGGTTCGGCGCGCAGGCCGTGGCGGCGCAGGTAGCTGGTCAGATACAGCGCGGCGAGGTTGTAGACCTCGCCGACGTGGTAGCGGTCAGTGCGTCCGGTGCTGCGCGTGCGCAGCCGGGAGAACGCCTCCAGCCAGGGCATCGCGCCGCCGTCGACGACCAGGTGCTCCGAGCTCATGATCTGGTACTCGGGGGTGCCGGGTCCGGTGCGCTCGCACATCACCCGGTAGTCGTCGAAATCGCCTTCGTTGTAACCGATCACGACGCAGTCCAGACCGCCCATTCGTCCGCCCTCGCCCTTCGCGCTCGGGCCGGATCCGGCTCGCCCGGCCCGGCAGCACCGCGACGCCCGACCGTAACGGTGCGCGGTTGGGCGCCGGTTACGCGTGTCGCTCACGCGCGCCGCCCCGGGCATCCCCGCTTCATGTGACATCACCGCGGTACCGGGGCAGGGCTAGCTTTCGGTGCGGGCGGGGGGATCGATCGGGACGAACGGCGGAAAACCGTGGAATCTCCAGACGTCTGGCCGGCACCGGCCCGCGGTGCGGCGATCGCCATCCGCGCCTTCGACACCTTCGAGCTGGCCTTCGACGGCCAGCCGGTGGAACGCTGGCGCGCCGGGAAAGCACGCGGGCTGCTCCAGTTCCTGATGCTGCGCCCGGGACGCACGGTCCCGCGCGACACACTGCACGAGGCCCTGTGGCCGGACGCGCCGTGGTCGGCGGGATCGAGTTCGCTGAAGGTCGCGGCACATATGCTGCGCTCGATCCTGGACAGCGCGCAGGATGCGATGGCAGGGGAGCAAAAACCTGTGTTGCGGCTGCTGACGCGCGAGTCGGGCTACGCGCTGCAAATGGCGGACGTCGCGGCGGACTTCCAGACCTTCGTACAGCTCGCCGACGTCGGGAACACCGCGCAGTCGCGCGGGGACGAGGCTGCGGCTGACACGGCGTATCGGCGAGCGGTAGCGGAGTATCGAGGCGAGTTCCTGCCGGATGTGGCGTACGACTGGGCCGATGCGCAGCGCGAATGGCTGCGCGGGCGGCTGTTGTACGCGCTGACCTATCTGACCGGCGCGGGGCTGGAGCGCGGCGACCACGAGGGTGTGTTGCGCTGGTGCGCGCTGATGCTGGAAGCAGAACCCTGCCACGAAGAGACCTACAGAGCGCTGATGCTGGTCCATGGGACCTTGGGGCATCTGGAGCAGGTGCACAGGTGGTACCGGCTGTACACAGCACGGCTTCGCGACCGGCTCCAACTCGCGCCGGATCCGGCGATGCACCGCCTGTACACGATGGCGGCGCACGGGGAGTTCATCGGGCGGCGGTTGGATGCCGAGCTGATCCAGCCCGAGCCGCGCACGGCACGAGCGATGCGGCGTGTCCCACTGACGCGAATCTCCGCTTAGCGCTGACCAGCACCGACTAGCACTAGCTAGCGCTGACTAGCTCAGACTCAGACCTCTGATTGAGAGACCGTCACCGGCAGATGCCGAATCCCCAGCATGAAGTTCGACCGCAGCCGCTCCACCGGTCCGGCCGGGGCGAACCGCAGCCCGCGCCGCAGGAACTCGCGCACCAGCAGCGTGATCTCCATCCGCGCCGCCGGCATCCCGACGCAGCGGTGGTTGGCGACGCCGAACGCCAGGTGGTGGTTCGGCGTGCGCCCGACGTCCAGCCGGTCGGCGTGCGGGAACTCGTCCTCGTCGCGGTTCGCCGAGGCGTTCCACAACGTCAGCGTCGCCCCCGCCGGGATCGGGACGCCGCGGATCTCGACCTCGCGCGTGGTCGTGCGGCAGACGTAGGCGTTCGTGGACGTCCAGCGGAAGAACTCGTCGACCGCCGTGCCGAGCAGCGCGTGATCGGCGTGCAAGCGGGAGGCCTCCCGCTCGTGCGCCATCAGCGTCTCCACGATCGCCGAGGCGGTAAAGGGAGTGGTCTCGTCGCCGCCGACCGCCACGTTCAAGGCGTTGTAGAGGATCTGGCTGTCCGTCAGGGGGCGGCCGTTGGTGCGGGCTGCCAGCAGGATGCTGATCAGGTCGTCGGCGGGTTCGCGGCGGCGGGCGGCCAGGAGATCGGTCATGAAGTCGAAGATCTCCACCTGGGCGCCGGCCAGGATCATCGCCTCGGGGGCTTCCGGCGCGGTGTATTCGGGGTCGCGGAAGCCGATCATGGTGCGGGTCAGGCGCAGGAGGTGGAGGGCGTCGGCGTGGCCGATGGTGAACATCGCTGCCAGCAGCCCGGCGGGGAGTTGGGGCGCGATGTCGGTGGCGAAGTCGCCGCCGCCGTCGGCGGTCATCCGGTCCAGCGCGGCGCCGAGGTAATCAGCGACGTATCCGGCGGCGACATCCATCATCCGCTGCCCGAACGCCTGGTGGACGTGCTGCCGCAGCTGCCGGTGCGCCGGCGGGTCCGAGCAGATCAGCATCTGTCCCGAGGCGGTGTCACGGTCGCTGCGGTAGGAGCCGCCGAGGACCGTGCCGTTCTTGGAGGAGTACGTCGCAGGGTCCACATACACCGCGTTCACGTCGGCGTACCGGGTCAGTGCCCAGTAGCCGCCGTTCGGGGTGTCGTTGAAGTACACCGGCGCCTCGCGCCGCAGACGGGCCCACACCGCGTGCGGGTCGCCGGAGGTGTACAGGTCCAGATCGTCGAGATCGACGACGGCTGTCGACATGCCCGCCACGGTAGGCGGCGGGAGTTCACAACCGGTTATGCGGCCGGTTATGCGCTTTCCTCGCCGCCGCGCCGGCCGCCGACCCGTCCTGTCTTCACGGGACATCTCTTCCGCCGCAGGTCTCAGTAGGTTCGCCGTGGCGGGGCGTATCCCTGCGTTCCCCGCGCAAGCGGCCTTTTCTTGCGCGCGAGACAGCGCGGATCGGAGTGCCTTCTCATGACGGAGATGCGGGACCGGATCGCGGCGCTGTCCCCCGAGCAGCGAGCCGTGCTCGAATCACGGCTGGCTTCCTTGGCCGCGGCCAAGGGCAGCGCGCCGAAGGAGCGCATCGAGCCCAGAGACCGGGACCGGCCCGCGCCGGTGTCCTACGCCCAGCAGCGCGAGTGGGCCCTGGAGCGCTTCCGGCCCTCGAACAACATCGGCGGCGCCCTCCGCTTGCAGGGCAAGGTCGATCTGGACCTGCTCAGCAAGGTCCTGACCGAGGTGATGGCGCGGCACGAGGTGCTGCGCACGACCCTGGAGACCGTGGACGGGCAGCTGGTCCAGGTCGTGCACCCGGTCACGCCGATCCCCGTCGCCGTGGAGGACATCAGCACCCTGGAACCCGAGGCGCGGCAAGCGCGGATCCGGCAGTGCCACGACGACGAAGTCCTGCGGCCCTTCGACCCGGCGGCGCCGCAGCGGATGCGCGCCACCGCGCTGCGGCTGTCCGACGAGGAGTACGTCGCGGTCATGTCCACGCACCACGCCTCCGCCGACGGCTGGTCGATGGCGATCGTGCTGCGCGAGGTCGCGGTGCTGTATCCGGCGTTCCGCGAAGGGCTGCCCTCGCCGCTGCCGGACCCGGCGATCCAGTACGGCGACTTCGCCGTGTGGCAGCGCCGGCATCTGGACCAGACCTGGATGGACAAGGAGCTGGGCTGGTGGCGGCAGACGCTGGCGGACCTGCCGCCGCGCCTGGCGCTGCCGTTCGACAAGCCGTACCCGACGCGCCGCAGCTTCGAGGGGCGGCACTACTCGCTGACCATCGAGGGCGAGCGCAACCTGGCGTTGCAGAGGTTCGCCGAGGGCGAGGGCGTCGCCATCTCCATGGTGCTGCTGGCGCTGTGCTCGACGGTGCTCCACCGCTACACCGGCCAGGAGGACCAGGTGTTCGGCACCGCCGTCACCGGACGGGTCCGCACCGAGACCGAGCACGTCGTGGGCTGCTTCGCCAACGCTCTGCCGCTGCGCATCCGGTTGTCCAGCGACGACACCCTCGTGGGAGTGCTGCGGCGCGCCAAGGAGGTGTTCTCCTCGGCGTTCGACCACCAGGAGATCCCGTTCGACACGCTGGTGGAGGAGCTGGCGCCGCGCGAGGCGTCGCAGGTCCCGCTGATCCAGATGATGATCAATGTCCTGACCACGCCCGGCGACATCCTGCGGCTGGAGGACCAGGTCCTGGACATGCCAGGGCTGCGGGTCACGCCGCTGGCGATGGATCCGGGCTGGGTCCCGGTCGACATCATCCTCAACGTGCAGGTGCAGCCGGACCGGGTCAGCCTGCAGTGGCACTACGGCAGCGAGCTGTTCGACGACCGGACCGTGATCGGGCTCGCCGACCGGGTGCAGCACACGCTGGACCAGCTGCTGGCCGCGCCCGACACGCGGGTCGCCGATGTGGATCTGATGCTGGAGGAGAGTGCGGCGCCGGCTAAGAGTGTCGGTGTCGGTGTCGGCGGCGCGGGTTCCGGGTCCGGCGCCGCCGAAGCCGAGGCCATAGCGACCGTCGTCGACCGCTTCCAGGAACAGGCCGACCTGGCACCGACCGCTGCGGCCGTCGTCTGCGGCGCCACGACCCTGAGCTACGCGGAGCTGAATCAGCAAGCGAACCGCCTCGCGCACCGGCTGCGCGCCCTCGGCGTCGGTCCGGACACCCCGGTCGGCATCCTGCTGGAGCGCACCCCGCTGCTGCCGACCGCCGTCCTCGCGGTCCTGAAGGCCGGCGGCGCGTTCCTGCCCCTGGACACCGCCTATCCGCCGGACCGCATCGCCGCGACGCTCACCGACTCCGGCGCGCCGGTGCTGCTCACCACCTCGGCACTCGCTCCGATGGCGGCCGGCGCCGAGCTCAGTACCCTGATGCTCGACGAGCCCGAGGCGTTCGACGGCGCCGAGACCGACCCCACCGCACCGCCGCGCGCCGGGCACGCCGCCTACCTCATCTACACCTCCGGCTCGACCGGCACGCCCAAGGGCGTCGTCGTCGAGCACGGCTCGCTCGCGGTGTTCGCCGAGGAGGTCGCCGACCGGCTGCGGCTGGGACCGGCCGACCGGTTCCTGCAGTTCGCCTCCCCCGGTTTCGATGTCCTGGCCGAGGAGCTGTTCCCGGTCTGGCTGGCCGGCGGCGCGGTCGTCATCCCGCCGGAGCCGGTCGCCGGCGCCGCGCTGGACCTGATCGAGCTGGCCGAACGCGACCACCTCACCGTCATGGAACTGCCCGCCGCCTACTGGCACGAGTGGGTCCGCGAGATCGAGCGCACCAAGCGCCGGATCCCCGCCGGGCTGCGCACCGTCATCGTCGGCGCCGAACGCGTCCTGCCCGAGCGGCTGCGCACCTGGCGCGGGTTCGGGCGTCCGCTGGTGCACGTCTACGGCATCACCGAGACCACGGTCAGCTCCACGTTCTTCACGCTCAAGCCCAGCTCCCCCGACGCCGACCTGCAACACCTGCCCATCGGCACGGCGCTGCCCTCGGCGCGGCTGCGCATCCTGGACGAGGCGCTGCGCCCCGTGCCGCCCGGCGCCGTCGGCGAGCTGTACATCGGCGGCATCAGCGTGGCGCGCGGCTACCACGGACGCTTCGGGCTCACCGCCACGCGCTTCATCGCCGACCCCGATCCGGCGTGTCCGGGCGCCCGCGCCTACCGCACCGGCGACCTGGTGCGGCAGCGCTCCGACGGCAACCTGGAGTTCGTGGCGCGCGCCGACACCCAGATCAAGATCCGCGGCTACCGCGTGGAGCCGGCCGAGATCGAGTCGGCGCTGTGCCGGCATCCGCAGGTCGCGCAGGCGGCGGTAACGGTCTACGAACCCGCGCCGGACGACCGGCGGCTGGCCGCGTACATCGTGCCGCAGCCGCGCACCCGGCCGAACATCACCGACCTGCGGCGGTTCCTGGGACGCGAGCTGCCGCCGTACCTGGTGCCGTCGGCGTACGTGCTGCTGGAGAGCATCCCGGTCACCGACAACGGCAAGGTCGACCGCGACCGGCTGCCGGCGCCGAGCGAGGAGCGCCCGGACATCGCCGAGGAGATGGTCCCACCGGCCACGCCGCTGGAGGCGCTGCTCGCCGACATCGTCGCGGCGGTCCTGGGCGTCACGCAGGTGGGGACCAACGACAACTTCTTCGAGCTCGGCGGCGACTCGATCCTGGCGATCCAGGTGGTGGCGCGCGCCCAGGAGCAGGGCGTCGGGCTCTCGCCGCTGGACCTGTTCGAGCACCCGACCGTGAAGCTGCTGGCGGCCGCGGCGCAGAGCTCTGACATCGACCGGCGCATCAAGCCGCGCGCCGCCGACGCCCCGCCGGTGCTGTCCTTCGACCAGGAGCGGCTGTGGCTGGAGGACAAGCTGGTGTCCGGCGCCGCCTACCAGATCGGCGGGCGGCTGCGGCTGACCGGGCCGCTGCGGGTCGACGTGCTGGAGTCCAGCATCCGCGCGATCCTGCACCGGCACGAGATCCTGCGCTCGAAGTTCCCGGTCGTCGGCGACGGTCCGGTTCAGGTCGTGGACTACTCCGACGAGCAGTGGCAGCTCGCGGTCGAGGACCTGACGCCGCTGCCGGAGGACGACCGCCTGACCGAGGCGCGGCGGCTGGCCGACGAGCAGAGCGCGGCGAAGTTCGACCTGGGCGCCGGGCCGCTGTTCCGCTGCCTGCTGCTGCGGCTGAGCGACGACGACCACATGCTGAGCATCACCTCGCACCACATCGTCTCGGACATGTCCTCGCTCGGTCTGTTCCTGTCGGAGCTGAAGGCGCTGTACGAGGCGGGCGGCGACGCCTCGACGGCGGAGCTGCCGGAGCTTCCGGTGCAGTACCTGGACTACGCGCTGTGGCAGCGGGACTGGCTCAGCGGGGAGACGCTGCGGCAGGAAGTCGGCTTCTGGCGCGACCACCTGGCCGGCGCTCCGGCGGCGATCACGCTGCCGGCGCTGCGCACCGAGGAGTCGGACACCACGCCGGTCGGCGGGCGGTTCCGCGGGCAGCTGAGCTCGGCGGACACCGTGGCGCTGCGGGCGCTGTGCCGGCAGCGCGGTGTGACGTCGTTCATGGTGGTGCTCGCGGCGCTGTCGACGGTGCTGAACCGCTGGTCGGGGCAGGACGACGTGGTGGTCGGGGTGTCGATCAGCACCCGCACCGACGCCGGGACCGACCGGCTGATCGGCTGCTTCATCAATACCCTGCCATTGCACGTCAGCACCGCCGGAGGACCTGCGTTCACCGAGTTGCTGGGGCGCGCGCGGCAGGTCGCGCTGGACGGCTACGCGCACGCCGCGGCGCCGTTCGACCTGCTGGTGCAGGAGCTGAACGTGCCGCGCGACCCGCGGCACACGCCGCTGTTCCAGGTGTACCTGAACGTGATCGACATCCCGCTGTCGCAGCGGATCGGGGACGTCGATCTGCGGATCGCCGAGACGCCGGCGCTGCCGACGAGCTTCGACGTGGTGGTGACGGCGCAGGAGATGCTCGGGGTGTTCTGCTACGAGCTGACATACGACGCGCGGCGGTACGGCGAGGCGATGATGGGGGCGCTGACGCAGCAGTTCGAGGAGATGCTGCGGGGCGTGGTCGCCGATCCGGGGCGCGGGATTTATGGGTACGTGCTGGGGTCGGCGGGTGCTGAGGATGCCGTGGATACGAGCTCTGCGACGGTCGAACCCGCGGACATCGCGGTGGACAAGAGCGCGGCGGCGGTGGTCGATGGGAGCGGCGCGTGGAGCCATGCGTGGCTGGCGGCGGCTTCGGAAGCGGTCGCGCGGCGGGTCGCGGATGTCGGCGGCGAGGCAGGCTCCGTCGGCGTGGTGCGCCGGTCCCGAGCCGGGTTCGCCGCGGCGGTGGCGGGCTGTGCGAAGGCTGGGGTCTCGTACACGGTCGTGGCTCCGGATGCGGATGTCAGCGGGTTCGCGGCGGTGTTGGATGCCGACAGCGACGAACTCAGCTCTCTGCTACCGGGGCGGGAGACGGCGATCAGCGCCGATCTGCCTCATCGTGACTGGACCGCGCGTCATCTCGGTCTGACCGCTGCGGATCGGATCGCGGTGCTGACTCCGAACGCGCATCACCTCGCGTCGGCGCTGTCTGCCGCTTCTGCCAGTGGCGCCGCCGTCCATCTCTCGGACGCGCCCGATCTGGACGCGCTCGCGGCGTGGCTCGCGGACGCCTCCGTCACCGTCGTCTACGCCACGCCGCAGCTGCTGCGGGCCGTGGCGGCGCGGACGAAGCTGCCCGCGCTGCGGCACGTGCTGATCGACAACCCCGGCGGGTTGCTGTGGCAGGACGTGGACACCGCGCATTCGCTGTCTGACGCCTGCCGGTGCACGACGCTGTACGGCGTCGGCGCCGATGGACGTCCGCTGGCCGCCTACGACGTGCCGACGGACTGGCGCGAGCGTCCGGTGCCGGCGCGTGTGCCGCTCGGCGGCGCGGCTCTCGAGCCCGCCTCGGTGCTGTTGCCCGGCGGCGCCCCCGCCGCGGTCGGCGAGGTCGGCGAGCTGTGGTTCGGGACGCACCGTACCGGCGATCTGGCGCGGCGCTGGACCGAGGGGACGTTGGAACACGTCGGCGCGGCCGCCTGACGGCGGCCCGGGAAGGAGACAGGCTCATGAGCAGCGGTCAGACCAAACCCGCGAAGGCGGTCAACCCCGTGGAGACCGTCGCGGGGCTGCGTGCCCTGCCCGACGTGCGCGACGCCGTCGTGACCGAGCGGGTCGGGCCCGCCGGCGGCGTGCAGGTCCTCGGCTACGTCGCCGGACCCGATCCGGTCGCCGGCACCGCCGAGCTGCACCGGCGCCTGATGGGGCGGCTCCCGCAGCACCTCATCCCCGACTATCTGTTCATCCTGGAGGAGATCCCCCTCACCCCGGCGGGCGACTACGACCTGAAAGTCCTGCCCGAGCCGGACGCCGCGAGCGGGCCGACCGAGGACTACGTCGAGCCGCGCACCAAGCTGGAGCGGCAGATCGCCGACCTGATGGTCGAGGTGCTGCGGGTCCCGAGGGTCGGCGCCCACGACGTCTTCTTCGCCCTCGGCGGCTCCTCGGCACAGATGTTCCGCCTCACGCTGCGGATCCGCGAGATCTTCAACGTCCAGCTGGAGCTGCAGGAGGTGTTCGGCGCGCCGACGGTCGAGGGCGTCGCGGCGCTACTGCTGCAATCGCTCGGGGAGAAGGTCAGCGAGCGGGTGCTGGAGCGGCAGGAGAAGCACCGGCGGGTCGCCGCGACGTGGCTGTGGATCCGCAAGCGCGTGCCCCCGGGGCTGCCGTGCGGCGCCCAGCCGGACGACCTGGCGGCGGTGGAGGTGATCAAGGCGCAGCAGGCGGCGGGAGCCTGAGCCCCGGGTCCCCGGCTTCGAGGGCTTCCAGATGCTGCTTGGCCAGGGCGACGTCGGCACGGATGTCGTCGCCCGGGTATCTGGGCACGGCTCGCAAGCGCGTGACCGGACGCCCGGGAACGCCACCCAAGGTGAGATCCGCGCGCTCGGCGAGGGCGGCCAGCGCTGCGACCGGTCTGCCGCCTTCCGGAGCCAGGGCATGCACGTCCCGGTTGATGTCGACCACCACGGCCCCGTGCGGACTTCGCCACAAGCCGAACCGCCACTTGGCACGCTGCACGACGACGGTGGCCGCGGCGCCGGCGATCGGCAGCACGACTCTCACGGCCGCCCGCGCGGTCCAGCGCAGCAGCGGCGAGGGGATCGCTCGAGTGGCGCGCTTGGCGATCCTTCCGTTGGGCGATGGCATGCCAGGCTTGTACCCAGCCCGGCCTGACCAAACAGACCGATGCGGTTCGGTTCGGTTCGATCCGGCTCAGCTACGTCTCGGGCTCGGCCCGGCCCGACCGAACAGACCGACCGATCCGGCTCGATCTGGTCCGGTCACATCTCGGGCTCGGCCCGGCCTGACCGATCAGACCGGTGCCGTGCGGTGCGGTCCGATTCGGTCACCTCTCGGGCTCCGGCTCCGGCTCCGGCTCCGGCTTCGGCTCCGGCTTCGGCTCCGGCTCCGGCTCCGGCTCGGACTCAGGCTCGGGCTCAGCCCGACCTGACCACACAGACCGATCCGGTCCGGTCACGTCTCGAGCTCAGCCGAGCCCGACCGACCACACCAAGCCGGCTCGATCCGGTCCCAGTCCCAGTCTCGGGCTCAGCCTTGCCCGACCGATCAGACCGATCCGGTTCGATCCGGTTCGATCCGGTCCCGTCTCGGGCTCAGCCGAGCCTGACCGATCGCACCGAGCCGGGTCTGCCAGTCTTGGACCATGCGACCGGATCCCGGGCCGAGAAGCGTCCCACCCGCCTTTCATGCCAGCGCGCGTCTGAAGCTCTTCGTGGCTGTGGCTGCCGGGGCGCTCGCCTGCGTCGTCGCGGCGCTGGGCGGAGCGGGGCGTACCTCGCCGCTGATCGGGTGGGATGTGCTCGCGGTGGTCTTCGGCGGGTGGACATGGCGGGTGGTGTGGCGGCTGGACCCGGCGCTGACCCGGACTCATGCCCAGGAGGAGAACCCCAGCCGGGACCTCGCCGACGCGCTGCTGATCGGGGCGTCGCTGGCCAGCCTGGTGGCGGTCGGTGTCGTCCTGTTCGGGGCGTCGCACGCCCCTGGCAATGAGCGGTACTGGGAGGCGGCGCTGGCCGTGTTCTCCGTCTTCGTGTCCTGGACCATTGTCCACACCGTCTTCACCCTCAAATACGCCCGGCTGTACTACCTCGGGACCCCCGGCGGCATCGACTTCAACGAGCCCGACCCGCCGCAGTACAGCGACTTCGCCTACCTGGCCTTCACGATCGGGATGACCTTCCAGGTGTCGGACACCGACCTGCAGACCAAGGAGATCCGCCGCGCGGCGCTCCGGCACGCCTGGATGTCGTTCCCGCTCGGCGCGGTCATCATCGCCACGTCGATCAACTTGGTGTCCGGGCTGGCCAAGTGACCGCCGACGGGCCCAGGGAGCCCGTAAAATGGCCCGGACCGCTCCCCGACCGCAGGAGGTCCGTTGCCCGAGGGTGATTCGGTGTTCCGGACCGCCGCGCAGCTGCACGAGGCGCTGGCCGGCGACGTGCTCGCCGTCTCGGACCTGCGCGTGCCGTCGCTGGCCACCTCCGATCTGACCGGACGGCGCGTCCTGCAGACCGTCGCGCGCGGAAAACACCTGCTGACCAGGCTCGAAGGCGACCTGACCCTGCACACGCACCTGCGCATGGAGGGCCGGTGGGCCGTCTACCGGACCGGCGAGCGCTGGACCGGCGGCCCGGGCTGGCAGATCCGCGCCGTCCTCGGCACCGCGCGCAACACCGCCGTCGGCTACCGCCTGCAAGTCGTCGACCTGCTCCCCACCTCCGAGGAACCGACCATCGTCGGCCACCTCGGCCCGGACCTGCTCGGCCCGGACTGGGACGCCGAGGAGGCACTCCGCCGCCTGTCCGCCGACCCCGCGCGGCCGCTGGGCCTGGCGCTGTTGGACCAGCGGAATCTGGCCGGAGTGGGCAATGTCTACGCCAACGAACTCAGCTTCCTGGCTCGCGTCCCGCCCTGGCGTCCGGTCGGCGAGGTACCCGGCTTGGAGAAGGTGGTCGACACCGCGCATCGGCTCCTGACCCTCAACCGCCTCCGCACCGGCCACGTCACCACCGGGGAGACCCGCGCCGACCGCCGCAACTGGGTCTACGGCCGCGCGCGCCAGCCCTGCCGCCGCTGCGGGACCCGGATCCTGACGTCGAGCTTGGGGACGCCGCCGAAGGATCGGGTCATCTACTTCTGTCCCAACTGCCAGCCGGAGCGGTAGCGCGCTTGTGCGCACCACCGCTCCGGCCGCTCACTTCCCGATCAGTCCTTCAACAGCACGAACGTGGCCGTGCTCGTCGCCCCCTTCTTGATCGTCACCGTCTTGACGGCCGGCTGGTACCCGTCCTTGGCGGCGATGACCGTCAGGGGGTTGTTGCGGTAGTCCAGCCAGAGTGCGTAGTTGCCGTTGATGTCGGTGTGCAGGGTGTAGTGCGCGGCCCATGTGTCGATCTGGACTGTCGCGCCGGCGAGCGGGACCAGGGCTCCGCCGGCGTTGGTGTACTCCACCGCGCCGGCGATCTTGCCCCAGGTCGCCGGCGGCTTCACCGTCATCGTCACCGGGAGTGCGGTCAGCGGGTACGGCGTGTCGGAGCTCAGGCCCAGACTGGCCGTGTAGCCGCCGGGTTGGGTGATGGACGCGTCGCTGGCGTCCACGGTGACCTGGAAGGTCCCCGAGGCGCCGGGGGCGAGCGTCACGGTGGTGGCGCTCTCCGAGAGCCACGGCACGTCCACCGACGGACCGGTGGTGTAGCCGGGCAGGACCTGCGCGGTCGCGATCGGCGGGGTCAGGGTGCCCTGGCCGCCGCCGACAGTGTAGAACCCGAGGGCGCCGGCGAAGCGGTAGGCGCTGACGTTGGAGTTCGGCAGGGTGGACCAGGCGTCGGCCGCCGGGTCGTAGGCCCAGGCCTGGTTGGTCAGGCCGCCGTCGACCACGCCGCCGGTGACCAGCAGCTTGCCGTTGGCGCCGGCTCCGGCCGCGGCCCAGAACGCCGACGGCGCGTCGGCCGCCTTGGTCCAGGACGCGGTCGCCGGGTCGTAGACGTACGTGCTCTGGCTCGCCGCGGTCGCCGAGGTGCCGCCGGCGCAGACCAGCTTGTTCAGCAGGCCGGCGCAGTTCAGCCACGCTGTGGACTCCGGGTACGCGGCCAGCTTGCTCCACGTCCCGGCGCCGGCGTCGAAGGCGTACACGTCGTTGGTGCCGCAGGTGCTGGTGCAGCCGCCGACGACGTACAGCGTCGAGCCGAGCACCGCGCTGCCGGCGCCGGCGTAGGGCATCGGCGAGGCCGGGCCCGTGCTCCACTGGTTCGCCGCCGGGTCGTAGACCTCCATCTTCGAGTCGGCGTCGCCGGCGGTGTCCCACCCGCCGACGACGTACAGCTTGCCGTTGATGAACCCGTGCGCCGGGGACTCGCGGGTGTCGGTCGCCGAGGCCAGCGCCGTCCAGGAGCCCGCCGCCGGGTCGAAGGAGTAGAGCTTGTTGGAGTCGTTGGTGCCGTCGAAGCCGAACCCGGCGTAGAGCTTGCCGCCGGAGAAGTCGGCGATGTCGTCCTGGATCAGCGTCGGGAAGTCCGCCACCGGCTGCCAGCTGTCACCGGCCGTCGGCGCGGTGGCGTGCACGGCTGCCGCGCCGGGCTTCTTCGAGGCCAGCAGCGCGCTGCCGGTGGTCACGTGCGCCGGCACGATCTGCGTGGGCGCCGCCGGGACGTTCTGCATCACGAACCCGCCGGGCTGTTCGTTGACGTTCAGCGTCGCCGGCGCGGTGCCGGTGTTCTTCACCGTGACCGTCTGCGTGGCGTTCCCGCCCCAGGCGACGGTCTTGGCGACCGACGCCGGGGTGACGGTGAGCCGCCCCGCCTTCAGCGCGAAGTCGGCCTCGACGACCTTGGACTTCGCGACGGTGACCGTCGAGGTGCCCGAGGTGTAGTGCCCCTTCGCCGCGGTCAGCGGCACCGAGCCGGTGGTCGGCGAGAAGAACCAGTAGAACGCGCCCTTCATCGCCGGGTCGGCGGTGGCCGCCGACGTGCCGCCGACGGTCGGCGCCGCGGTCTCCGACACGCGCACGCCGGCCAGCGGCGCCTTGGTGTTGGCGTCGGTGACCTGGCCGATGACCAGACCGCCGGGCACCGGGTCGCAGGTCGGCGTCCCGATCAGGACGTTGTCGACCTCCCAGTAGTAGGCCCAGGTACCGGTGTAGTGGAACCGCACCTGCACCTGCGCCTTGCCGGCCGCCTGCGGCAGCGGGATCTGCACCTTGCTGCCGGTCACGGCGCTGGTGCTCTGCGCCCACACCGAGGACCAGGTCGTCCCGCCGTCCACGCTGACCTCGACGGTCGCCGTGGAGTTGCTGTACGGCTTGTAGTACGTCGCGAAGTCCAGCTCAGGCGTGGCGACCGCGGACATGTCGGTGACCGGTGAGGTCAGGTACGAGTCCTCCGACTTGCTCACGCCGAGGAAGTCGCTGTCGACGATCGCGAACCCGCCGGTCCCGGTGGAGACGTTGCCCCGCTTGCCCGGGTCGTCGAACTCCCAGCCGCCGGAGGCGGTGTTGTTGGTGACGGTCCAGCCGGTCGGCGCCGTGGTGCCGTCAAAGGTCTGATACAGACCGTCCTGGCCGATCCGGTAGCCGGCGGCCGTGCAGGTCGCGGGGTCCACCTTCACCGAGATCGGCTGGGTCACCGCCGAGACGCCCACGGTCACGGGCGTGTCCGTGGCCTGATACCCGGGGTACGCCGCGGTGGTGTGCAGCTGGTAGGTCTGGTTCACCGGCAGCTGGATCGTGTACGCGCCGGTCTTCGGGTTCGTGTACACCGGACCGCCCGGCATGCCGTCCACCGAGATCGTCGCGTACAGCGGCCAGCCCTGGCCGGAGCCGTCGGTCACCTTGCCGGTGACCGCCACCCGGGCCACGGCCGCGAGCGTGAAGTTCTCCGCGACGGTCGCGCCGTCGGCGACCACGACGCCGTCGACCGACTGGTCGGCGTAGCCGAAGGCGCTGACGCCGACGGTGTAGGTCCCGGGGAGCACGTCCAGCGTGTAGCTGCCGTCGGCGGCGGTCGTCGTGCTCGAGGTCCCCGCAGAGACCTTCGCGCCGGCGACCGGGTTGGTGCCGTCGGTGACCTTGCCGGCCACGATGCCGTGCGGACCGCTGGTGAACGCCGTGAGGCCGTTGGGCGTGCCCAGACCGGTCGGGCCGTCGTAGCCGGGACCGGCGGTGCACAGGTACGACGGGGTGCAGGTGCTCGTCGAGCCCTGAGTCACGTCGTTGAGGGCGGAGGGCTTGGCGTAGGGGTAGGCGTTCGGGTACGTCCCGGCGGCCGGCGCGCCGGCGTCGGCGTAGACCCCGGCGAGCAGCGGCGTGGAGACGCTGGTGCCGCCGTAGACCTGCCAGCCGGTCTCCTGGTAGGTGTCGTAGACCGACACGCCGGTGGCCGGGTCGGCGACCGCGGACACGTCGGCCAGGGCGCGCATCGCGCAGCCGGTGTCCTTCTGGAAGCTCGGCTTGGGCTCATAGAGCGAGCAGCCCGAGCCCGGACCGCCGTAGGAGTTGGACCACACCGACTCCGACCAGCCGCGCGTGCTGGTGTCCTTGACCAGCGAGGTGCCGCCGACGGAGGTGACGTACTGCGAGGCGGCCGGGTAGGCCACGCCGTAGGAGTCGTCGCCGGTGCTGGCCAGAACCGCCACGCCCGGGTGGTTGTAGTACGGGTCCATCGAGGTGAGCTCGGACGGGTCCTCGCCGCTGCCCGGGGTCGAGGTGTAGTTCGAGCCGTAGGAGTTCGAGACGTAGCCGGCGCCGAGCGCCACCGCCTCGTCGACGCCCGCGCCCAGGTCGGTGAAGTTCGGCGTGGTGGCCTCGACCAGGATGATGTGCGCGCGCGGGGCGATCGCGGAGACCATGTCCAGGTCCAGCGAGATCTCCCCGGCCCAGCCGGAGTCCGGCGTCGGGTAGCTGGTGCCGCCGGTCTCGTCGACCTTCTTGAAGCAGCCGTTGGCGGTGCTGCACGCCGGGAGCCCGAACTGGGTCCGGTACAGCGCCAGGTCCGCCTCGGCGTTCGGGTCGTCGTAGGCGTCGACGATGGCGACCGTCGCCCCGGCGCCGCCGTCGGCCGGCAGGTTGTACGCGCTGAGCAGGTCCGAGGGACCGAAACCGGAGGGGGTGGCGTCGGCCTTGGCCAGGCCGGTGGCGCCGACTATGTCAGTGCGCTGCAATGCGAAGCAGGTGAAGGCACCCTTGGCGGCCGGCGGACAGACCGACCGGGCGTTGGGTTTGGCGCTGGTGAGGCTGCCGGGCTTGGCGGCGGCGGCCGAAGCGGCGCCTTCTGCGCGCGCTGTGCCGGCAGTGCTCGTGGCGCTGACGGCGCCGGTGGTTCGCACCGAACTCGCCTGACCCGCGGCGGCAGCGGCGCTGCCGACCCCGGTCGTCAAGGCGAGAGCGGCGGCCAGGGCGACGATCTTGCCCAGGCGCGGAGGGAAGGGGATGTGCACGTGCGGCTCCTTGGCTGGCGGTGGCTGCCATGTCGGGGGCGCCGCTGGACACGGCGCCGCGCTGCGCTGTGCTCTAGCAGAGGTCAGGATGTCCTGTAGTTCGGATGTCCCGATGTCAGCAATCTGATCAGACTGTGAAGATGAGTTTGGCTCAGGCTAAAGGTTGTGTCCATACACAAAATCGGAGATGTCCTCACTGTTCGCGATCAGCCTTTTCAAATGCGTCTCAACCGTCCATGCCTTGATTGGCTGACAGGGGTCGTTGAGGTTGGCGGGTACTCGGCACTGGAGCGCTCAAGTCCCCCGTGACCGGCGGCGCGCTGCTAGGTTCGAGCGGCAAGTCAACACACGCACAAGGTCGGGGAAGCCGCTATGTCACCCACTTCCACCACCCGTCACGACAAGCCCAAGGGTGCCCGGAGCGGGGGAGCACGCCGGGCGCTCGTCGCCGCGGTCACTGTTCCGATCACCGCCGCGGTGCTGTTCGGCCAGGGCACGGCGTTCGCCGCCGAGAACGCCGAGAACGCCGGCGGCGCCACCACGGCGACCGCCGCGAACCGTCCTCTGGACGCCGCCGATCAGCAGATCGCCAAGAACCTCGACGCCCGGGTCCAGGACTCGCGCGGCACGTCCTGGGCGGCGTCTACCGCGTCCCGCTGAACGGCACCGCTGCCGGTATCGACATCAAGCACACGTTCGACGGGCTCGCGGCGACGGTCAACGGCTGCTGGGCTTAGGGGTCAGGCGTATCGCCACTCCCGCTGGAGCAGCCCATAGACCCATGAGTCGGAGACCTCGCAGTTGACGACGCAGTCTTCGCGCAGCGTCCCCTCCCGCACGAAGCCGAGCTTCTCCAGCACGCGGGCCGACGCCGCGTTGCGCGTGTCGGTCTCGGCCTGGACGCGGTTCAGGTCCAGCGTGTCGAACGCCCACCGCAGCAAGGCGCGCGCGGCCTCGGTGGCGTAGCCGTGACCCCACGCGGCGGCGTCGTAGCAGTAGCCCAGCGACGCGCTGCGGTAGACGGGGTTCCAGCCCGCCAGGGTGCACCAGCCGAGGAACGCGCCGTCGGAGACACGGTCCACGGCCAGCCGCGCGCCGGTGCCCTCCTGTGCCATCTGCCGACAGGCCGCGATGAACTTCTCGGCGCGTCCGCGTTCGCTCCACGGCGGCGCGTCCCAGTAGCGCAGGACTTCGGCGTTGCTCTGCAGCGCGAACAGGTCGTCCGCGTCCGAGTCTTCGAAGGGACGCAGGCGAAGGCGGGCGGTGTGCAGCGAGGGGGCGGGCAGCGGCGTGCTCATGTTCTCTCCCGTGATCGGCGGACGTTCCATCACACATCCGCCGCCGATCACTCGCACCGGGTTTTCGGCGGCTGCATACACGAGTACACCGATGCGACAGTGGTAGGGCCGCCCGTGGCGCGACCCGCGCCGCGTTTCCCGGCGGCTGAGCGAGGGGATGGGGCGGCGGTGAGCGGATATCCGGCAGGGGACGGCCCGCGGGTTTGGGCGGTGAGCGATCTGCACGTCGCGCACCCCGACAACAAGGCGATCGTGGAGCGGCTGCGGCCGGTTCACAAGGATGACTGGCTGCTGGTGGCCGGTGATGTCGGCGAGTTGTTCGGGGACGTCGCCGCGGCGCTGGAGCTGCTGTCCGACCGGTTCGCCACCGTGGTGTGGACGCCGGGCAACCACGAGCTGTGGACGCATCCGAAGGACCCGGTCACGCTGCGCGGGGAGTACCGCTACCGCGGCTTGGTCGAGCACTGCCGGTCCCTGGGCATCCACACACCCGAGGACCCGTATCCGGTCTGGAACGGCGAGGGCGGGCCGACGGTGATCGCGCCGCTGTTCGTGCTCTACGACTACAGCTTCCTGCCGCCGGGCGCGCGGGACGCGGCCGAGGGCATGGCCATCGCCGAGGCGGCGGGCATCGTCTGCACCGACCAGTTCCTCCTGTACCCCGACCCGCATCCGAGCCGCGAGGACTGGTGCCGCAGCCGGGTCGCCTACACCGAGGCGCGGCTCGGCGAGCTGGATCCCGCCGTGCCGACGATCCTGGTCAACCACTACCCGCTGGTGCGGACGCCGACCAGGATCCTGCGATACCCGGAGTTCGCCCAGTGGTGCGGCACCGAGGCGACCGCCGACTGGCACAAGCGCTTCAACGCCACGGACATGGTCTACGGACACCTGCACATCCCGCGCCGCACGGTTTATGACAACGTGCGCTTCACCGAGGTCTCCCTCGGCTACCCGCGCGAGTGGAGCCGACGTCCGCCGGTCGATCCGCTGCGCCAGATCGTGCCGCCGCCCCCGCCGGAGCCGACGCTGGGAGACCGCCTGTGATCGAGGGCATCCTGCCGTCCTCGGTGGCGTCGGTGGAGAGGCGCACCGACATCGACGACCTGTTCCCGGAAGAAGCCGAGCTGGTCGCCCGCGCCGTCGACAAGCGGCGCCGGGAGTTCGCCACCGCACGCTGGTGCGCCCGCAAGGCGCTGGCCGACCTGGGCCACCCCGCCGTTCCGATCCTGCGCGGCCCGAAGAACGAACCGCTGTGGCCCGAGGGCGTCGTCGGCGCCCTGACCCACTGCGACGGCTACCGCGCCGCAGCCGTGGCGCGCGCCGCCGCCGTGACCAGCCTGGGCATCGACGCCGAACCGCACGAGGAGCTCCCGCCCGGCACGCTGAAGATGATCGCCCGCCCGGAAGAGATCCCGATGCTCGCCGCCCTGGCATCGCAGCACCCGGAGACACACTGGGACAAGGTGCTGTTCAGCGCCAAGGAGTCGGTCTACAAGGTCTGGTTCCCTTTGGCCCGCCGCTGGCTGGACTTCCAGGACGCGACACTGCGCTTCGACCCGCCGGCTCAGACCTTTGACGTCGAGCTGCACCAGCCAGGGCTGGTCGTCGGCGGCGAGCCGCTGATGCGACTGAGCGGGCGGTACGCGGTCGGCGAGGGGTTGGTCGTGACGGCGGTCGTCATCGAGGGCTGAGATCGCGACAGCGAACAGGCCGCCTTCTCGCCCATGGAGAAGACGGCCTGCCCCAGACACTCAGCACTCCTACGACGAGCCACCCACCATCTTCGCGATGTCGGCGGCGAGCGCCGCGTCGGAGGCCAGGACCTTCTTGATCTCCAGGCGGAGCCCGGCGGCGGCGTCCTCGTCCTGGGATCCGGCGGCGAAGTCGTTGACCGCGGACTCCAGCGGCGGGACGTTCTTGTCGCGCCAGTAGATCTCCTGCAGGATCTCGCGTCCCAGTTCGACGGCGTGCGGGGCGTTCGCCTGCTCGTCGCGGACCAGGGCGCCGGTGCCGTAAGCGCCGATCGCGGGCTTGACGGCGTCGAAGACCTTGGTGGCCAGGGCGGATGTGTCGATGGCGTCAGTCATACTGCGTCTCCTCTACGAACCCTGCCTTTGGGCCCGTATGGCTCATCCGCCGCATGCCAAACAGCCGCCCCGGCCGTGAGGCTCCGCCTCGGCGGGGTGTAACCCCTGGCGGCCAGGCCATAAGGCCGGGCATGGCAGCGACGAAAGAGACCAGCGCCCGGCGTCCCGGCATGCCGAGTCCCTCCGATCAGCTGCCCGAGCTCGATCGCCGACAACGCGCGGTGCTGCGCGACGTCGGACGCGAGTGGGGTCGCGTCATCGAGGACCCGGAGTCCTGGCGCGACGCGCTGCCCGTCGATCCCACGCTCGAGGCGTACCCGACCTCTGTGAAGCCGTCGCGCTTCGGCCGGTTCGTGCCGGTCACGGCGCTGTCCGATCGGGGGCACAGCGTCGAGACAGTGGAAGAGACCACTGAAGCCGAGCGGCTGCCGAGTGATCTTGCGACCGTGGGACGCCGAGCTCGCCATCTCTTTCTGGGACATCCGCTGCGCAGTAGCGCCATAGCGCACGAGCGCATGCGGAAGCTGATCGCGCTGCCGGTTCTCTCCGCCGACGCTCTGTCCTCCGTCGCCTACGGACCCGAAGCCATGCTGGCGATCCTGGTCCTGGCCGGCGCCGCCGGGCTGCGGAACGCGCTGCCGATCGCCGGCGTGATCGCGCTTCTCATGCTCGCTGTCGGCGTCTCCTACCGGCAGACGATCCGCGCCTATCCCAAGGGCGGCGGGTCTTACATCGTCGCCAGCGGCAATCTGGGGCGGGTCCCGGGACTGTTCGCGGCGGCCGGGCTGCTCGTCGACTACATCCTCACCGTAGCGGTGTCGGTGTCCGCCGGCGTCGCCGCGCTGACCTCCGCGGTGCCGTCGTTGGCGGGCTCCACCGTGCCGATCGGTCTCGGGGTGATCGCGGTACTGCTCGCGGGGAACCTGCGCGGGGTGCGGCAGGCCGGCGTGCTGTTCGCCGCACCGACCTATGCCTTCATCCTGGCCATCGCGCTGCTGATCGGATTCGGGCTCGCCGACGCCGCCCGCGACAGCTTCCATGCGGCCGCTCCCCCGCATCTGGGCGTCACGCAAAGCGCCGGACTGCTGCTGATCCTGCGCGCCTTCGCCTCCGGCGCGACCGCAATGACCGGCGTGGAAGCCATCTCCGACGCCGTCCCGACGTTCACCAAGCCCGAGTGGCGCAACGCGCGCACGACGCTCACGATCATGATCGCCGTGCTGATCGTCATGTTCGTGGGCACGATCGTCGTGCTCCACCTGCGCGGCGTGGTCCCGAACGCGGGTCAGACGGCGCTGTCGCAGCTGGCTCGGCAGCTGTACGGACCGGGCGTGCTGTACGGCTTCACCCAGGCGGCGACCGCGGCGATCCTGCTGCTGGCGGCGAACACCGCGTTCAACGACTTCCCGCGCGTCCTGTTCTATCTCGCGCGCGACCGCCAGGCGCCGAGGATGTTCCTGCGCATGGGCGACCGGCTGGCGTTCAGCAACGGGATCATCGTGCTGTCCGTCACCGCCGCCTTGCTCTACACGGCTTTCGGCGGCAAGACCGATCCGCTGATCCCGCTGTTCGCGGTCGGGGTGTTCCTGGCGTTCACGTTGTCCCAGGCGGGCATGGTCGCGCTGTGGTGGCACGAGCGCGGCGACCGCTGGCGCCGCAGCCTGACCTTCAACGCGGTCGGGATGACCATGTCCGGCGCGGTCTTCGTCACCGCGGGCGTCACGAAGTTCCTGGAGGGGGCGTGGGTCGCGGTGGTCGCCGTCCTGCTGTTCGTGGGACTCGCGCTGGCGATCCGGCGCCACTACGACCGCGTCGCCGCCCTCGTCGAGCTGGGCCCTGACACGATCGAGGTTCCGCAGCCGTGCGTCACCCCGCCGGCGCCCGACGAGGCGGCGGACAAGGCGACGGACGAAGCGACGGACAGGGCGGCTGCCGAGGACGAGGGCGAGGGCGAGGGCGACCACGATCGGCAGACGCCCCACCGGATCCGCCACCTGACAGTGGTCCCGCTCTCCGTCCTCGACCGCCCGGCGATGCGCGCCCTCGCCTACGCCACCTCACTCGGACAGCCGGTCCTGGTCGTGCACGTCAGCCCGACCGAGGACGAGGCCAAGCGCTTCGGCGAGTACTGGCAGACCTGGGGCGCCCACCTCCCGCTGGAAGTCGTGGTGTCGCCGTACCGCACCACCGTCACCCCGCTCGTGGACTCCCTGGAAGCCCTCGCCGGCCGCCACTCCGGCCTCATCCTCACGGTGATCCTCCCCGAGGTCGTGGTCGAGCACTGGTGGCAGTCCGTGCTGCACGACCGGATCGCCGCCCGGCTGCGGCGCATGCTCCGCCACCTGCCGAGCGTCGTGATCACCTCGGTCCCGTTCCATCTGTGACAGCCCACTGAGAGCACTGTTCACACGCTGGCGGTGAACCGATCCGCATTGGCAGCACGCCAGTCGGCGGCCCAGCCCTGCGGCGCCTCGCTCAGCAGCTCGCCGGGCTCCAGCCATTCGAACAGCTCGGCGTAGGTCCGCACACTGTTCTGGTCGATGCGGCGCAACAGATGGCCCGGTCGCAGTTCATCGGGATGCCGCAGTCCCATAGCGGCGATGATCTGCTGAGCCTGGGCGACCGTGTTCTGCTGGAACTGCCGGACGCGCTCGGTCTTGTCCGCCACGTCCAGCGCGCGGGCGCGGGCCGGGTCCTGGGTGGCCACGCCGACCGGGCAGCGGTTGGTGTGGCACATGCGCGCCTGGATGCAGCCGGCCGCCATCATCATCGCCCGCGCCGAGTTCGTGTAGTCCGCCCCCATGGCGACCCGCTTGACGATGTCCATCCCGGTGGCGACCTTGCCGCTGGCGCCGATCCGGATCCGGTCCCGCAGCCCGGTGCCGACCAGGGCGTTGTGCACGATCATGAGCCCGTCGGTCAGCGGCTGCCCGACGCCGTCCTGGAACTCCAGCGGCGCGGCGCCGGTCCCGCCCTCGGCGCCGTCCACCACGATGAAGTCCGGCGTGACGCCCTCGGCGACCATCGCCTTGCATATCGCCAGGAACTCGCTGCGGCGCCCGACGCAGAGCTTGAAGCCGACCGGCTTGCCGTCGGCCAGCTCGCGCATCTTCGCCATGAACAGCACCAGTTCCCGCGGCGTCTCGAACACCTTGTGCGCGGGCGGGCTGATGCACTTCTCACCCTCGGGCACCTCGCGGAAGCGGGCGATCTCCGCGGTCACCTTCGCCCCGGGCAGCACACCGCCCAGACCCGGCTTGGCGCCCTGGCTCAGCTTCAGCTCGGCACACTTGACGTGCGGATGGGCGACCTTGTCCCGGAACTGCTCCGGATCGAAGTCGCCGTCGCGGGTACGGACGCTGAAGTAGCCGCTGCCGATCTCCCAGACCAGGTCGCCGCCGCCCTCGAGGTGATACGGCGTCAGACCGCCCTCGCCGGTGTCGTGCGCGAAACCCCCGCGCGCCGCACCGGCGTTCAGGGCGCGGATCGCGTTCGCGCTCAGCGAGCCGAAACTCATCGCCGACACGTTCAGCATCGCCATGTCGTACGGCTGCGTGCAGTCCGGACCGCCGATCCGGACCCGCGGCTGCTCCTTGTCGGGATTCAGCGGAACCGTGGCGTGCTCGACGTACTCGTATCCGGCCTGGTTCACATCCAGTTCGGTACCGAACGAGGTCTCCTCGTGGATGCCCTTGGACTGCTCGTACACGACCGTTCGGGTGTCGCGGTCGAACGGACGGCCGTCATAGTCCCGCTCGATGAAGTACTGCTGCATCTCCGGCCGGATCGCCTCCAGCAGATAGCGCATGTGCCCCAGAAGCGGGAAGTTCCGCAAAATCGAGTGCCGCCGCTGCACGACGTCATAGATCGCCACCACAGCGAGCGCACCGAAGGGCACCAGGGCGAACAGCCACCATAGGGAGACAGCCACCGTGGCCCAGACGCTCGCCGCCGTGACCAGGACCATGGCGACGGGGACGCTGACGGCTGAGAGTCGCACGTGCATGACCTCTCCCTCTTTTCACTTGGGCATCGCTGTACCGGAGCGGATCTTGGGCGCTTCTTGTGCCCGCCATCGCCGCCGGTAAAACGGTGCCCGAGCAGCTCACCCCTGCGCGTCGGCCGAAGTCTCGGCGGCGACCCTGAGCAGCAGGGCTCCCGGCTCGACGGTGACGTCCAGGACGCGGCCGTCGGCCAGGGCCTCCCCGTCCGCCTCGCGCCGCAGCACGGACTGTCCGGAGACCACGATGTGCCGACCCCGCGCCCGTGCGATGACCGGCGGCCGATCGCGGCCGCGCAGCAGGCGGGCGGTGACCGGTATCCAGCCCAGCACGGTGCGCGGCGCGAGGACCGCGACCTCCAGGACGCCGTTGTCCGGTTGGGCGTCGGGGAAGAGCGACAATCCGGCGTGCAGGCCGCCGACGTTGCCGATCACCACGGTCCGGACGTGCCGGTGCGAGGTGCGCTTGCCGTCCACGTCGATCTCCACGGCGAAACCCCGGTCCGCGAGGTGTCGAAGCAGCGAGATGACGTACGCGGGCCAGCCGATCCGCCGTTTCAGCCCGTGCGGGGCGTCCTGGACCATCGCGGCATCGAGGCCGACGCCTGCCATGCCGACCATCACAGCGCCCTTCGATGTGCCGTCCGATGTGCCCGATGCGCCGTCCGAGGCGTCATCCGGCATGTCCCCCAGCCGACCCACGTCGACAGCGCGGTCGACGCCGGAGACCGCGACGCCCACCGCCACGGTCGGATCCGCGGGGATGCCGAGATTTCGCGCCACCAGGTTCCCGGTGCCGATGGGGATCACTGCCATCGGCACGCCGGTTCCGGCCAAGGCAGCGGCGCACGAGCTCACCGTCCCGTCGCCGCCGCACACCACGACGAGCCGCGCGCCTTCGGCCAACGCCTTGCGCACCGCTTGTCCTCCGGCGTCGCTGTCGCTGGTCGGATACAGCTTCGGCGCGGGCTCCCCGCGCGCCCGCAACGCCCAGCGCAGCTGATCGCACGGGTCCTCGCCGTGCAACGCCGCGAGCTTTCCTTCATGGACCACGATCGCGACCTGATTCACGCCCCGCCTGATAGCCCGCGGACACGCGGCTCAAACAGCGCATGATTCGGCAGGCCGCGGACATCCGGTGCACCATGTCGACCACGACGAAAGTGCCGCAGACCCGGACCATGTCCGGCGAGGAACTGTCCGCCGACGATGCCTGGCGCACCCTGCGCCGCACCGGTACGTGGACGTTGTTGCGCGACGCGTTCGTGCGGCTGCGCTTCGGCGACGGCTTCAGTCACGCGCGCGCCCTGGCCCTGCAGATGGCGCTGGCCGCCATGCCGGGCCTGATCGCATTGGTGGGCCTGGCGCAGACGGCGCACAACGCGCGCTGGGGACGCGCCCTGGAGGAGACCATCGACCGGGTCACGCCCGCGGCGAGCCGCGCCTCCGTGGACCAAGCGCTGCGCGGCGCCGGGGACGGCGGACGCACGGCGGTGTGGCTGGGGTTGATCGGCGCTCTGCTGTCGCTGACCGTGGCGATGGGCCAGATAGAGCGCGGCGCCAACCGTATCTACGGCGTCCAGCGCGACCGCCCCTCCCTGGCCAAGTACAGCGGCGCGTTCATTCGCGCGCTCCTGGCCGGCGTGCCCGTGGCCTGCGGCCTGGCCCTGCTGGTCTTCGGCGGGTCCTTCGGGGATTCGCTGGCCGACACCTATCGCTGGTCACCGGCCGCCCTGGACGCCTGGAACGTGGTCCGCTGGCCGGTCGGCGCGCTGTTGGCGCTGGTCTCCGCCGGCGTCCTGTTCCGCAAGGCGCCCCGGCGCCGGCAGCCCTCGGCGACCTGGCTGCTCTTCGGCGCCGCGGTGTCGCTGGCCGTGTGGCTGGCGGCCACCGTGCTGCTGGCGTGGTACGTCGAAGGCAGCCACTCCTTCGGCGCCACCTACGGTCCGCTGACCGCCGTCCTGGCGTTCCTGCTGTGGGCGAACCTGAGCGCCATCGCGCTGTTCTACGGCATCGCGTTCGCCGCACAGCTGGAAAGCCGGCGCGCCGGGGTCTCCTCGCCGGTCACCGCCGACCCGGGCGCCTGAGCCGGTCTGTCAGGACGACGCGATCGGCGAGCAGCACGCACAGCCCGCCCAACAACGCGCCGGCGAGCACGTCGCTGGGATGGTGCATCCCGCGGTACAGCCGTGAGAGGGCGACCGCGCACGGCACGGCGACCAGCAGCCAGACCGGCCACGCGGCGCCGTGCCGCCGGGCCACCAGCGCCACCGCCACATACAGCGCGGTGGCCGCTGCCGTGTGCCCGGACGGGAAACTCGAGGTCGGCGGAGCGGTGTCCAGGTGCGGCACCATCGGCCGCGCGCGATCGACCACCATCGTGGTCACCAGGAACACGCTGACCTCGGCGACCAGCGCGGTCGCGACGAACAGCGACTCGGTCCAGCGGTGCGTCAGAAGCCTGATCACGATGAACGCCAGCGCGCTCAGGGCGATCGCCGACGTGGTGTTGGCGATCGTGGAGAAGAACCCTGACACGCCGTTCAAGGCGTGGTCCCGATGCTGCGCGAAGTAGCGGTTCACGCCGTCTTCGGCGCTGAGCGGCCAATGGTGCGCCAGCGGTTTGGTGACCAGCCAGCCGAGGGCGATCAGGACCGCGAGGATCGTCGCCGCGCCGAGGATCAGCGCGATCGCGGTAGCGCGGGCGTCGTGGTGAGGCCGGCGCGCCACCTGGGTTGCTGAGACGGTCATGAGGTGCTCCCCCGGTGCTCGGCGGACAGGATTTCCTCGGGCTCCTCGGGCTCCACGCCCTCGGTCGTCGGCCGCGCCCGCCGCAGCCCGTGCTCGACGCGCCAGGTCTGGAACGCCGAGACCGACGCCGCCAACAGCGCGATCGCCAGCAGCCAGGCGCCGACCACGTCGGTGACCCAGTGCACGCCGAGCGCCACCCGGCTGTAGCCGACCGCGACCACGATCAGCACCGCGATCGTCCACGCCGCGATCGTGCCCGCCCGGCCCACCAGCGGCAGCACCAGCAGCAGCACGATCCCGCAGGCCAGCGCCGAGGTCATGGCGTGCCCGGAGGGGAAGGACGCGCCGGGGGCGTGGGCGAAGGGGTTCGGCAGGTGCGGCCGGGTCCGGTCGACCAGGGTCTTCAGCCCGATGTCCAGGACGGCGCCGGCGACCATCGTGGAGGCCGCCCACACCGCCAGCCGGCGCGCCCCGCGCAGCCACAGCGCGACGGCGACGACGCCGACCAGGACGCGCGAGGGAGTCGGACCGCCGATGTCCGACACGCGCAGCAGGGTCTTGATGACGTCTGGATGGCCCATCGTGTGGTCGTGGAGGTAGGAAGCAGTGTGCTGATCAAGCCTGCGGAAGGGATCCCAGGCGCTCTCCACTGCTACCGCAATAAGGCCGGCTGCCGCAGCGGCCGGGACGGCGACGAAAAGCGTCAGTCCCAGGCGCGCGCCGAGCCGCTCGTGGACGCGTCGGCGCACCGACGCCCGAGCGGTCACCGGTCGCGCCCGTCTGCCGGCGGGAACTCTTCGAAGCCCGCGAGGGTGCGGGGCAGCCGCATCCCGCCGTCCGGGCCCGCCTTCAGCAGCGCCGCCGGAATCAGCCGGGCCGTACCGCCTTCATGGCGCGGCCGGATGGAGATCCGCTTCGCGAACTGCCCGGAGGGGTCCAGGACGATCTGTTCCACTTCGCCGACGAACCCTTCATCGCCTCGGACAGCCGCGCCGACGGTGATTTCGATGTGCGTACTCGTACTCATGTGGCGACCTCCTTCGTCTCGGTCCGTGCCTGCATGCCTTCAGTCGTCGCCGTTCTCATCGCTTCATGGGCACTTGTGCTTCTCATGGCCGTTGCCCTTCGATCCGCCGCCGGGTGGGCATTTCGTCGGTGCCGGTCCCTGAGCCGGTGTGGTCGGCGGCGGTGTGGTCGGCGGCGGTGCGGACAGGCTCTGGCTCGGTGGCTTGTGTGCGGCAGAGGCCGGAAGGGCGGAACCGCCCGGATCGGTACTGCTCGCCGGGCCTGCCGGACTCGGCGGGCTCGTCGAGCCCGTCGAGGGGACGGTGGACTGCTGCGGACCCGCCGCTCCGGCGCCGGGAGCCGTCACGCTCGGGCCGACGGTGTCCGCCGAGGCTCCGGAACTGAGCCAGTCGGCGCCCAGACCGACGACGGCTGCGGCCGTACAGGCAGCCGCGCCGAGCAGCGCCAGACGACGGCGAGGCTGACGACGCGTGACATCGGCAGCGCGGGCAGGGGCGGCGTCGGCAGTGGCAGCGCGGACAGAGGCTGCCGCAGCGCCGGACCCGTGGGCCCAGTCGGCCCAGTCGGCCGAACCAGGCTCCGAAGCGCCGGCGAGAAGGCCACCGCGAGACCCTGTCTCAGCAAGCTCCATCGTGTCGCCGACCGCGGTGGGCGCGGGAAGCGTGTCCTCGCCGGCGTCCACCAGCGTGCTCACTTCGTCCGCGGTAGGACGTGCCGCCGCGGTCTTGGCCGTCATCGTCCGCAGCACCTTCAGCCAACCCGGACCGAGGCGCGCGGGGATGCGCGGGGCTCGCAGCGCGTTGGCTGTGGCGCGTTCCAACGGCGTGCCCTGATACTCGCGCTCGCCGGTCAGGGCCTCCAACAGCACGAGGCCCAAGGCGTAGATGTCGACCGCCGGTGTCACCGCGAAGCCCTCGGCTTGTTCGGGCGCGAGGTAGCCGGCGGTGCCGACGATGCAGTCGGTGGCGGTCAGGGCCGGGCCGTCGACGGCGTGCGCGAATCCGAAGTCGGCGAGGTAGGGCGTCCCGTCCTCGGCCAGGAGCACGTTGCTGGGCTTGATGTCGCGGTGGACGATGCCGCGGGCGTGGATGTGCGCCAGCGCGCCGGCCAGGGCCGCGCCGATCCGCTTCACCTCGCGCGGGTCGATCGGTCCCTCGGCGAGCAGCTTCGCCAGCGTCGTGCCCCGGACCAGCGGCATGACGATGAAGCGGTGGGCGTCCGCGTCGCGGCCCGAGTCGTACACCGGCAGCAGGTGCGGGTGGGCGAGGCGGGTCAGGATCCTGGTTTCCTCGTCGACCCGCCCCGACGTGCTGTCACCGATGTCCATGTCGCGGAAGACCTTCACGGCCACCTCGCGCCGCAACACGGTGTCCTCGGCTTCGTGGACGCGCGCCGTCGCCCCCTCTCCGATGACTCGACCCAGAACGTAGCGTTCGCCCACGTCCACCAGTTACTCCTCTCCGCTTCCTGTTATCCGGCGCCGACTTGGTCGCGCAGCCGTCCGAGGATCTGCGAGAGCAGGCGGGAGACCTGCATCTGGGAGACGCCGAGTTCGGCGCCGATCTGGGCTTGGGACATGTTGCGGAAGAACTTCATCAGCAGGATCCGCTTGTCGCGGGGACTCAATTCGGCCAGCAGCGGCTTGAGCGCCTCCCGATCCACCACCAAGTCATATCCGGGGTCGTCGTCGCCCATCAACTCACCCATGCTCGCGCCGTCACCGTCGGCCATCGCCACTGGCACGTCCAGCGAAGCGGTGTGATGCGCGGCGCTGGCCTCGTATGCCTCGGCCACCTCATCGGCCGACAGATCCAGCCGCTCGGCGATCTGCGCCGCACTCGGGGCGTGCCCCAACTGCTGCGTCAGCTCCCGCTCCGCGGCCCGCACCGCCAGCGCGTTCTCCTGCACCCGACGCGGAACATGCACATCCCAGGTGGTGTCCCGGAAATGACGCCGCACCTCCCCGGCGATCATCGGCGTGGCATACGTCAAAAAAGCCGCACCATAGTCCGGGTCGAAGTTGTCGACCGCTTTGACCAGCCCCAGATAGGCGACCTGCTCCAGATCGGCTTGGGACTCCCCGCGCTGGCGGAACCGGCCGGCTACATACCGGGCATAGGACATGTACTCCCCGATGACAAACTCGCGCAGCCCCTCATATTCGGCATCATCAGGAGCCATCCGACGCAAACGCACCAACGCGGCTCTGGCCGCGGCGCGCTCACGGGCATAATCCCCCGATTCGGCAGGCGTGTTCACAGATCACTTCCCGCCCGTACGACGCTTCAAAATCTCCACATGCACCGTCGGACCGTCCACCCGCCACAAAATGTCGTCCACCAGCGCGGACAAGATCGTCCACCCGAACTCATCGCTCTGCGGCGGCGCGGCGTTACGCGCCTGACGACTCAGCACCACGCGCAGCGCCACCTCGTCGAGGACGAAGCGGCACACCAGGTCTCCGGCGCCGGTGAGGGACTGCCGGTCTCTGATCGTGTGCCGCAGGAGAAGGCCACAGGCCTCGTCGACGGCCAGGCGCAGATCGGCGACCTCCGACAGCGTGCACCCGACCTTCGTCGCGACGTGCGCGCTGGCCGAGCGGATGATGGGCAAGTAGTCAGCGTCAGCCGGTACCTGGATCACCACGGTCTCCGCCTCGGTCTCCACCGCGGCCTCAGCCACGGGGGATGTCCGTCCGGACTGTACTTCTGGATCCATGTTCGCTCTCCGACGGGTCTCGATCGCGGGCGGCTGCCGTTCCACCCGGCAGGTGAGTGCCCACCGGTCTGTCCGCTCGCTGGCCCGCCGTACCCCGGGCACGCCGCGATAAACGGTGCGTTGTCAGTACGCGACGCGGTCAGCCATGTGGCGGGGGGCATTTGGGGTGCCGCCGGTGCGGTCCGGACAGACCCGGCCACTCCCGGCCCTGGCTCACAACTCCCACCGCCACACCCCGGAACAGCCCAAAAAAGCGTCCGGGAAATCATTCAAACATCTGTTGGTAGAGTCACCGCGAACGCCGAGACCTGGTGTCCGCCGCCGTCGGTGGCCGGATGCCGAACGGATCGAACACTAGGAGCCGGCCATGGAGTTCTCTTGTACCGCGAGGCAGGTCGCGGGCCGTGTGGTGCTCGCGGTCGCCGGCGACGTGGACCTCGCCGCGCACACCCGGTTCGAGGCCGAGGTCGAGCAGGCGTGGGACGGCTCGACCGATCTGGTCATCGACTGCTCGGGCATCACTTTCCTGGACTCCATGGGCCTTCGCGTCCTGGTGCACACCAAGCAGCGGGCCGACGAAACCGGCCACAGCGTGGTGCTGGCGGCGCCGTCGGACCCGGTACTGCGGGTGTTGGACCTCGCCGGTATCAGGAGCCTGTTTCCCGAGGTGGATCCGGTCTCCGACGCCGAACCCGATGCCGATCCGGCTGAATAGCCTCAGCGCCCGGTGAGCTCAACCTCAAACGAGCTCAATCCCCGACCTGTCCGAACCCCCGCTCCAGGGCGTCGAGCGCCTGCCCGACCCCATCTTTGACCCGCCGTTCGACCTCGGCGGGCGCCGCGCCCTCGAGCAAGCCCTTCTGCAGCAGATCGTGGCGGAGTATCAGAGCCCCGACCATCAAAGCCGCCCACGGCACCGATCCCCCGGCTGCCGCCAGCGGATCCGACCACGACTGAAGAATCGCCGCACGCCGTGTCCGCAGCGTCGGCGAGTCGTGCTCGCACCGGCTCCAGATCCGCATCCCGTCCCACGAAACGGCGTCGACCTCGGCCCACGGACGCGGAGCGGTGAGCACCGGACCGTCGAGGACCAGCGGCCGCAGCGCGCTGGTCGGCGACGCCGCGGCACGCTCGCGCAGCGCGTCGACCAGAGCCTCCAAGATGGCCGGCTCGGCGTCGAAGAACAGATCCTCCTTCGCCCCGAAGTAGTTGGTCACCGTCTTCACCGAGACGTCCGCCGCCTCCGCGACCTGCGCCAGCGTGACGTTTTCGAAGCCGTCGCGTTCGAAGAGCCGGGTCGCGCAGTCGGAGACGCGCTGCCGGGTCGCGGCTCGTTTGCGCTCGCGGAGACCGTTGCTTACCATGATAGAAACTTTACCATGATGGAAATTATTCAGGCGAGCTTCCCGGCGAAGTCGGTCGGAGGCGACGTCGACTACCGTGTCCTGCTCCCGCCGGACTGGAAGCAGGGCGAGCAACTCCCGCTGGTCGTGCACCTCCATGGCGCGATGTCGTCATCGGCGTCTCTGGAGGCCGCCAAGCCGCTCTACGAGGAGGTCTTCGAACAAGGCGGGTTCCCGCGCGCCGTCATCGCTTGCCCAAGCACTCCCACTGCAGAAGGCTTCTATATCGACTGGCCCGACGGAGCCGCCTGGGAGACGTTGGTCAGCGACGAGTTCCCCGAACACCTCGCGGCGACCCGCGGTCCGTTCACCGCTACCGCCCTCATCGGCGCCTCGATGGGCGGCTACGGTGTCCTCAAAACAGCCTTCTGCGACCCGGACCGCTTCACCGCGGTCGCTGCCGTCTCGCCGGCCGTGTTCCCCGGTGAGACACCGGAATCCGTGCCCGAGGCGAACATCCCGTCCGTCCTGGGTGATCTGCACCGCGCCATGGCCCACGGATCAAACGACCCCGACACGTACGTCGGCAACTCTGTCCACGGCAGAGCACGCCGCAACGCCGACCGGATCCGCTCCCGCGCTCTACCGATCCTGGTCGATTGCGGAGCCGCCGATGAGTTTCTCCTGCACGAGGGCGCGGAGTATCTGCACCAAGTCTTGGAGGAGCTGGACATCATCCATGAGTTCCGTCTCGTCGAGGGCGCGGGACACGTCGGGCCAGCAGCAGACGCCCGCACGCGAGATGCGATCCGGTTTCTCGGCGCCGCGCTCATCGCCCGCTGACCAAGCGCATCGCCCCGGCCAAACGCATCGCCCCCAAGCAAGCAAGAGCGGGCCGCCTCCCCGAAGGAAGACGGCCCGCTCCGGCTAACCGGTGAGGACTACCGCTCGGCTACGGATTCACCGTGATGGTCATCGTGCTGGTCGTGTTCTCGATGTTGACGTCGTTGTTGCTCTCCGTCAGGTGGGTGAAGGTCGCCGAGCCGACTGCCGGCCCCTGCCCGGGCTCCGGCAGCGGGTTGGCCCAGATGCCGAATCCGGACTTGCCGTTGCCGATCCCGTCGTTGTTGGCGTGGGCGCCGGTGATCGTCATGTCCGTGAACGTGGTGTCCTTGAACGGGTACTGCGCGGTGTTGCCCACGTAGTCCGTCTGGAACATGATCCCGGTGTACGTCGGGTCGGTGATCGACCCGCTGTTCACGCGGATGCCCTGGAAGGGGTTGGTCGCCGAGAACGCCCAGACCGCTCCGAAGGCCTGACCGCCCCAGAAGTGTCCACCGTCACGGGCCAGCGAGAAGTTCTGGATCGTGGTGGTCTGGGGAGCGGCTTCGAAGCCTTCGAAGGCGAATCCGAAGTTCAGCGAGCTGATGGTCAGGCCCGGGTAGCAGAGCGTGTCCGAGACGGTGAAGTTCTGGACCGTGTTCGCGCCGCCGCCGTAGATCGCGACACCCGCCGCCCGCCAGGGGGCGATGGAGGTCACGTTCTGGATGGTGTTGTTGATCTCCTTGCAGCCGCTGCAGCTGTCCTGGGCGGCGAACAGCGCGAAGCTGTCGTCGCCGGTGGTCCGCGCCTCGTCGTTGGAGATCATGTTGTTCTGGCTGCCGTTGGTGAGGTTGATGCCGTCAGCCAGGGTGTCGCGGATGCGCATGTTGGTGAACGAGGAGTTCGTCACCGAGGTCAGACCCCACACGCCCACCACGTTGTGCTCGATCCAGACGTTGTCGATCGACAGGTTCGCCACGTTGGTGAGCTGGAAGGTGTGGCCCGGTCCGTCGATGCGCGTGGTGTAGTTGCCGAACCACGCGAAGCCGCTGAACGAGGACCCGCTGGCTGTGGACTGCACGTCCCAGCCGGTGTCGGTGTTCGTCTGGCCCTGGGGGGCGACGAACTGGGTGTACCAGACACCCGCGCCGACGATCTTGATCGCCTTGCCGTAGATGGTCAGCCGTCCGGACAGGGTGTACTGGCCGGCCGGCAGGTACACGCCGGTGTACTTGCCCGTCGTGTCCTGGCGGACCGTGTCGATGGCGTTCTGCACGTCCTGCTGGGCGAAGCCGGCGGGGACGAGCAGGTGCGCCGGGTCCGGGTTCGCGGTGGGCGCGGTCTGCTCCAGGTTCATGAAGTCGATCGCGTACTGCGAGGTGTTCGTGCTGTCCTTCTTCAGCTGGAACACGGTGCCGGTCGGGTAGGAGTTGGCCAGCAGGAAGCTGGCCTCGTCGTAGATGTGCCGCGGCGAGCCGGCGCTCGGGGAGTCCCCGGGACCGGTCTCCGCGCCGTAGAGCCACGCGTAGTGCGAGGTTAGGCTCAGCGGCTTCACCAGCGTGCCGTTCGCGTACAGGTCGAGGGTGGCGTTGATGCCGCCGCCGCCCGAGGCGTCCGGGATGGAGTAGCGCAGCACGAAGGTGTTCGTCGACTCCCGCGAGGTCCAGCTCACCGAGTCGCCGGTGTTGTTCAGCGTGACCGCGGTGCGGCCGGTGGCCTCGCCGGCGATGTCGCCGATGGTGCGGTTCGGACCGACGACCGCCGCGGAGCCGCCGAGGGTGCCGGCGGTGCTCTTGTAGGTGTCGTAGGGCATGTTCGCGCCCTGGCCCACGAACAGCGGGGTGTCGCTGGTCAGGTGCGGGACCTTGATCGGCAGCTCGTTCGCGTCGGTGGCGAGCACCATGTGCGCGTTGTACTTGCCGTTCGCGGCGGTCCACGTGCCCAGGGTCACCGGTGCCGCGGTGGCGCCGGCGGCGATCACGCCGCTGACCGAGCCGGTCAGGGTGGCCACGGTCGCGTTGTTCTGGTCCTGCAGGGTGACCGTGATGCCGTGCGAGCCGCTGGTGGTGGCCATCGTGCCCTGGTTCTTCACCGAGGCGGTGAAGGTCACCGTGTTGCCGTTCGACGGGTTCGGCGGCGTCCAGGACAGCGTGCCGACCAGGTCGGCGGACTGCACCGGGGCGACGACCAGGCTCGCCGGGTTGGTGTAGCTCTGGTTGGCCTGCGTCTCGAAGTTCTTCTTCGACTCGTCGACCTTGGTGGTGAGCTGGTAGCTGCCGGCGGTCAGGGTGCCGATCGGCGCCGTGACGGTCGCGGTGGCGCCGGGCGCCAGCGCGCCGACGGTCGTCGAGCCGACCTTGTTGGTGCCCAGGTAGAAGTTGACGTCGGTGGCGACCGAGGCCGCGGTGCCGGCGTTGGAGATCACCGCGGAGGCGGTGACGGTGTCGGTCTCGATCGGCTTGGACGGTGTCCAGGACGAGCTGGTCGGGGTCAGGTCCGGGTTCGGCGACGGAGTGCCGAAGACCTGGAACTCAGCGGTCTGCCCGCCCGGCGCCCCGCTGTTGCTGGTGATGGACAGCTCGACGTCCGCGACGCGCGCGCTGACCGGGATGGTGACCGTGTTCTGGTTGCTGTTCGGGTCGAAGGAGTAGGACTTCGCCGCGGCGATCGTGCTGAACGTCGTCGCGCTCTGCTCCCGGCCCAGGACCGCGATGGTCTGGGTCCGCGCCGACCAGGCGCCGGCCGGGTTCAGCTTCACCACGACCGAGGAGATGTCGGCGTTCGCGCCCAGGTGCACCGTCAGGTTCGACGGGTAGGACGCACCCTCGAAGTACGTGGTCACGTCACCGTCGTTGGCGTTCGCCGGGGCGAAGGTGAAGGTGTTCGCCGTACCGTCGATCGGCTTGTTCAGCGCCAGGTTGGTCTGGGTGCCGCCGGAGCCGGTGCGGGTCACGGTGTTCGACGCGGTGGACTCGTTGCCGGCCGCGTCGTGCGCCTGGACGTAGTACGAGACGGTCAGGGTGTCCGCGACCGCGTCGGTGTACGTCAGGGTGCTGCCGGAGACCGTGGTGACCTTCGCGTTGTTGCGGAAGACGTCGTAGCCGGTGACCCCGACGTTGTCGCTGCTCGCCGCCCAGGTCAGCTTCACCTGGCCGGAGGCCGGCTGGGTGAAGGCCAGGTTGGTCGGCGCGGTCGGCGCGGTGGTGTCCCCGCCGGTGGCGCCGGTGCGGGTCACGCTGTTGCTGTTGCCCGACTGGTTGCCCGCCGCGTCGTGCGCGCGCACGTAGTACGTGACGGTCTCGGTGGCCGGCGGGTTGTCGGTGTAGGTCAGCGCGGTGGCCGGGACCGAGGTCAGCAGCACGTTGTTGGCGTACACGTCATACCCGGTGACCGCCACGTTGTCGGTGCTGGCGCCCCAGGTCAGGGCGACCGCGCCGGAGGCGTTCTGGGTGTAGGCCAGGGTGCCCGGCGTGCTCGGCGGGGTGGTGTCGCCGCCAGAGGGGCCGTAGACCTCGAACTCGCCGATCTGCCCGGCCGGCCACCCGGTGTTGGCGGTGATGTTCAGCCGGACGTAGCGGGTGGTCGTGGCGGTGAAGCTGATCGTCACGGTGTTGCCGTTGGCGTTCGGGTCGAACGTGTACCCGGCGGAGGCGACGATGTCACTGAAGCTGGACCCGTTGGTGCTGCCCTGCACGGCCAGCGTCTGGGTCCGCGTGGCCCACGAGGTGGCCGGCGGGAGCTTCAGCACGACCTTGTTGACCTGCACCGAGGCGCCGAGGTCGACCTGGAGCCACTGCGGGAGGGCGTTGTCCGCGCTCTCCCAGTAGGTGCTGGCGTTGCTGTCGTTGGCGTTGGCCGGAACGTAGTTCTGGCTGGTGCCGCTGGCCGACATCGTCTTGCCCAGCGCCAGGTTCGTGGCCGAGGCGGTGTTGCCGTAGACCTCGAACTCCGAGAGCTGCGCGGCGCTCCAGCCGGAGTTGGCGGTGATGTTCACCCGCACGTACCGGGCGCTCGTCGCGCCGAAGCTGATCGTCACGGTGTCGCTGTTGGCGGTCGGGTCGAAGGAGTACGCGGCCGAGGCGACGATCGTGGAGAAGGTGGAGTTGTCCGTGCTGCCCTGGACCGACAGCGTTTCGGTGCGCGCGCCCCAGGAGCTCGGGAGCTTCAGCACGACCTGGTTGACCGACGTCGCGGCACCGAGGTCGACCTGCGCCCACTGCGGGAACGCGCCGTTGGTGCCCTCCCAGTACGAGCTCTGGTTCCCGTCGGTGAGGTTGGACCCGACGTAGGGCGAGTTCGAGCTGGAGACGGAGACCGCCTTGCCCAGCGCCAGATTGCTGCCCGCGGCGTGCGCCGCCTGAGCGGGCAACAGCGGTATCAGCGCGGCCGTCATGGCCGCGAGGACCAGTCCGATCGCGCTCCGGCGCCATCGCCGGGCCGTGGCCGGCGAACCGGCCATGAGTGTTCCGTGACGCATCGACTTCCTCGGTTCGTGGGGCGGGAAGGGGGACACGTCAGAGCCATGCCAGACAATTGCCGATCGAGACTTCGATCTTTTCATGACTCTGACGCTTTTTTGCGTCGTGCCATGGGGAAGTTACAGAGACGCTACCGACAGGTCAAGAGATGGAGGAAATGAAGGCAACACAGTCCGGCTGCCGACCGCAGGATCCTGCGGTCGGCAGCCGGACTGTGGTCAGGCTGCGCGGGCTCGTGCCCGCCGGGCGCCGATCAGTCTTCGATGATCACGCCGCGGCCTCCCCAGCCGGTCAGACCGCCCATGATGCACAGCACCGAGCCGATCAGGGCGAACCACAGGCCGATCTGCAGGCCGTGGTCGGAGGAACGCTGGACCTGGATGATGAACAGGACCGAGCCGACCACGCCCACGGCGCCGGCCAGCCGGATCAGCCAGCCGCTGGCGTCGGCCAGCCCGAGCACGGCGACCAGGCCGACCAGGATCGAGATCCCGCCGATCGACTGCACGATGTTGTTCGTGCTGCCGAAGGAGTCCTGGTACACCGACTTCCACGTCATGTGCGTGCCCTGCATGTCGCGCGTCCAGTTCAGGAACGCGCCGACGATCAGGCCCGCGGCGCCCAGCGTCGTGAGCAGGATCCGGGATGTGACGCCGGTCGGGCCGACCCGCGACGTCGTGTGGTGCATGACCATGTGCTGTCACCTCCGTGCGGCTTCAGGCGAGCGCCGCTCTTCGTCGTACCGGAAGACGTCCTTGTGTCCGAAGGCGCACGGCGTCAAACGGTGCGGATCTCAGCGTTAGACGACGGCCTCGCTGGGTACGCGGTCGCCTCCGCAGGCAGGAGCGAGTCATTCAGGAGCAGCCATGGGACCGTGGAAAGCCAGAAGGAGGCGGGCCGCCTACTCGCGGCTGATCGCCAAGGTGTCCGAGCACGACGTGATCTGGGCCGCCGAGGAGATCGTCGGCACCGCCTGGATGGCCGGGCTCGTGGACGCCGAACGCCAAGCTGCCTCGCGGAGGGCATCAGGCCGCGTCCGCGACCGGCACGAGGGTCTGCGGCGCTTCGCCGAGCGCGAGCGCGCGGCGTGGGAGCAGGCCGAATGGATGCGGACACTCGAAGTACTCGCCGACCGGGATCTGCTTGCCGAAGCGGCACGCACAGCCGGCGTACAGGAGGGACTTACTCATGAGCACCGCTGACAAGCCGGACCAGAACGAAGCCCAAGAGCTGAAGGGACACGTCGAGGAGACGGCCGGGCGGATCTTCGGCGACGACGACCTCGTCGCCCGCGGCCGGGCCGACCAGATCGCCGCGCACGCCAAACAAGCCGCGACGCAGGCCGGCGAGGCCGCCAAGAGCGTCGGGCAGCGCGTGAAGGAACGCGCGCTGCACAAGCTCGGCGAGTTGCACGAACGGCTGCACGAGGCGGCCGAGGAGAACCAGGACCCTGACACTGAGCCTCACACGGAGCCTCACACGGAGCCTCACACGGAGCCTCACACGGACCGTGCCACGGGACCGGATCCGGACTCCGGCACCCCCAAGGACTCCTTGCCCGACACGCATGATCTGCGGCAGTCGGGACATGAAGGCGCGCGATGACCGCCGTGGCGGCCGTAGGCGCCCGCCAGACGACGTAGCACCCACGAGAACCTGGAGCCCGCAGCGATGACGACGATGAATCCCGTCCGCCCGGTCGACGCCGGTGTCGGCGCACGAACCGGGGCACGCGCCGCGACGCGACCCGGAGCACCGGTGATGCGCACCGGCCTGGTCCGGCTGCGGGTCAACCCCGACGACACCCGGCGCCGTTCGCTCAGCGAGCGGGAACACGAAGTGCTCATGCTGGTGGCGGCCGGGGGTACCAGGGACGACATCTCCCGTGAGCTGGGCATGGCGCCGGGTACGGTGGCCAGCCACATGACGCGGATCTACCGTGCCTTGGGCGCGCGCAACGCCGCGCACGCGGTCGCGCTGGCGCACGGCTGCGGAGTGCTGTCGGCACGCCCGGAGCCGCTGGCGCCGTTCGTCTCGCGGCGGGAACGCCAAGTGCTGGCCGGGCTGGCGCACGGACTGACTTCGGCGCAGGTGGCGTTCCACCTGTCGCTGTCCATAGAGACGGTGAAGACCCATCTGCGGCGCGTCTACCGGAAGCTGGAAGTCACCAGCGGGGCGAACGCCGTGGACACCGCGATCAGCCGGCGGCTACTGGCGGTCGTCGTCGACACCAACGGAGCCGCTCCACGGCGCACTTTGGGCCGAGCCGCTGTGTGAGGCGGCTGCAGTGAACGCGGCAGTGGAGGTGACCATGCGCACGACGCTTCAGCAACTCGCCGAGCACGGACAGAGCCCGTGGATCCACCACCTGACCCGGGACTGGATCCACGATCCCGACCACGGCCTGCCACGCCTGATCCGACACGGCGTCACCGGCGCGGTGGCCAACCCCGCGACGCTGGTCGCGGCGCTGTCCGGCACGACGGCGTACGACGAGCAGATCAGGACTCTGCTTCCGGTGGTGGAGGACAGCAACGAGTTCCACCGCCAACTGGTACGCCTCGACGCCCGGGACGCCTGCGATCTGCTGCTGGAGACGGCAGCCGGCGACAAGCCGCTGGACGGCTGGATCGGCGTCGAGGTCGACCCGCGCTTCATCGACGACGCGGCGGCGATCGTGGAGCAGGCGCGGTGGCTCTCGGCTGCGGTCGGGCGTCCGAACCTGCTCGTCGGCATCACCGCGGCGGGCAGCGGACTGGCCGCCATCGAGGAGGCCACAGCGCTCGGGTTGTCGGTGCTGGCCACCGGCGTCTACTCGCCGGGCCGCTATCGCGACACGGCGCTGGCCTACCAGCGCGGTCTCGCCCGGTTGGTGGCCGCCGGCGGCGATCCGGCGACCGTGACCTCGGTGGCTTCGGTCCCGGTAGCGGCGCTGGATGAGAAGGCAGACCTGCGGCTGCGTGCCGTGGGCCGGCATCCGGAACTGATCGGCACGCTGGGGATGGCCACCGCCAAGCTGATCCGCAGCGAATACCTGGCGTTCTTCACCGGGGCGGAGTGGGAGCGGCTGGCGGCGTTCGGCGCGACCCCGCAGCGCTGCCTGTGGTCCGGCCTCACGGTGTCCGACGGTCGCCAACCGAGCCTTCGCTACGCGGAAGGACTGATCGGCCGAGGCTCCGCGGCACTGCTGAGCCGGCACACCGCCGAGGCTTTTCTGTCCCGCGGCCGGGTTCAGCCGACCTTGGACTACCAGCTGACGGCGGCGCGGCGGATCCTCGCGGCCCACGTCAAGGCCGGAGTGAGTCCGAAGCTGATCGTGAACGCTTTGGAAGCGGAGAACGTGCGGCGCGGCGCGGAGGCGTTCGGCGACGTCCGGGCTCTGATCGACTACAAGCGGGCCCAGCTGGGAGTCATGGCGTTCCGGTGAGCGCCGGTTCTACAGGTCTCCCGGCTCGGTATCCAGTACCGGTTCGCGATCCGCACGGATCCCAACACGGTGCTCGCAATAGTGCCGCCCGGCCAGCGCACCGCCGAAGATGACGAACCCCACGCCGATCAGCCAGGACAGCACCACCAGGACCACGCCGACCATCCCGTAGTCCCTCGCGCTGGAGACCATCATCGGGTTGAACACCAGCACCGAGAAGGCCCGCAGGCCGCTGAGCCCGGCGACGGTCGCCAGCGCGCCGGGCAGCAGCCAGCCCCAGGGCACACGTCCGGCGAGCAGGAAGTACTGACCCCACCAGAAGAAGAACAGCCCGGCCGTGGCGACGATGACGATCCGCCCGGCCGAGGCCAGCGGTCCGTGCCGCAGCAGGGCGCCGCTCTCCATCTCGAAGCCGAGATAGCCGATCATCGCGGCCAGCCACACCGCGCGCCGCCACGCCTGCCGCCACGATTCCGGGGGAATCTCCCAGATCCCTTGATAACCGCGCTGAACATCTGTCACAAAGGCGAGTCCGAAGGCCGCCAGCAATGCCAGACCGAGGACGCCGACCTGTCCGGTCGCCTGATGATGCGAGGCGAAAAGATGCAGCACCGGCGTTGCTGTATTCGGGGGAAGCCCCATTCCGTCGACGACCCATTGTCCGAGCCCTTGCTGGGAGGCCGGATTGACCGCGGCCACCACCACGAGCAGCGGTGCCAACGCCACCAGGCCCAACGTCGCGAAGGCCATGGACCGCCGGACCAACTCCAGCTGGGTGCCGCCGCGCCAGACATTTCCGATAACGCTGCGGCTGAAGCGTTCGCGCCAGCGTGCGTACCTACTCGCCGGCAATCCGCAGGCGGATTCGCTTTCCATTCCACACCTCCGGCCGTGGAATACCGATCAGCGCCTGAGGGCATCCAATCGGGGTGCGCAGCTCGTATTTCAGCACAGGTCCGGATCGCGGGTCGCCCGGACGAGGCCGTTCGCCGGACCCGTGACCGAGAAACCGGCTTCCCGCAGCTCCTCGTGCACGGTGTCGGTCGAGGCCGGCCACATGGTGAATTCCTCATGTTCCAGCCGGACGGTCCGGCCGCCGCGCTCGACCCGGTAGGTGTAGGCGACCGCCAGCAGGCCGCGGTCCGGCCGGAGGCACACCTGCGCGCTGTAGGTGTCGGGCCCGACCCGGACCGGCGGCAGGTCGCGCCGCGTCGGCTCATCGGGCACGCTGGTCGGTGGCGGGTCGACGAGGAGCTGCCCGCCGGGCACCAGCGCCTCCGCCGCGGCTCGCCAGAGCAAGCGGCGCAGGGGCGGCTCCACGACACCGGCGACGTTCGCGCACACCACGAGATCGGCTTGCCGGGTCAGCCCGGCGCCTTGGAGCGTGCCGGGGTGGACGGTCACGCGGGCGCGGACGTCCGCGCTCAGAGCGGCCAGGCGCGTCAGCAGCGCCACCCGCATCGGCGTGGCGGGCTCGACGGCGTGGACCGGCGCCGCCGAGCGGGCCAGCAGCACCTCCGTGACGATGCCGGTGCCCGCCCCGACGTCGACGATCCCCACCCGCGCCGCGCTCGCGGCGGCGGCGAACCGGTGCTCGGCCAGCCGGCGGTCGGACTCGGCCTGCAGGATGTCGTAGAACTCCGCCGTCACCGTGTACGGCGCGGTCGCGCCGGCGCTCGCGCTCGGGGCGACGCCGTCGACGTGATCTTGGATCATGCCGCGCTCATACCCCGAAATCAGGCTTCCAGCGCGGGACGGCCGCGGCGCGCGGGACCGGGTCTACTTGCCGGTGCCCTGGATGCCGTCGGGGACGACGATGCCGCTCTTGCCCGTGCCCTCGATGCCCTGCGGGCTGCCGGCGGCGACGGTTCGGCTGGAGTGCGGCACGGCCGCCGTGATCAGCACCGCCGGGGTCAAGCCGACGGTGAGGGCGGACGCGAGCACCGCCAGGCCGGCGGCTGTGCGGGATCTGGCCATCGGTACGGTTCCTTCCTCAAAAGCCCATAAGATCCAGACAGTCTGGGCAGTCGGGACAGTCAGGACTCTTGCATAATAGGCCGCGCACTCCCCTTCGTGTTTCGTCGGTGCGGCAGGGCGGAATGCCCCTGCCGTGCCTGACGTACCGATCGCGCCACAATGCCCGCCTCAGCGCGTGTCCCCAGCGCTGAGTATCGACCGCGACGGACCGGGCGATCTGGCGCGGTTGCTCGCGTCCGGCCCGTTTCCCGAGGCACTGCGAGCCGCGATCGCCGGCAGCGGGCTGAGCCTGGACCGGCTGCAATACCGGCTGCGGCGGCAGGGCACGCCGATCAGTCTGGCCACGCTCAGCAGCTGGCAATCCGGGCGGCGGCAGCCGGAGCGTGCGGCGTCGATGGCCGCGCTGCACCGGCTCGAGGAGATCGTCGGAGTGCCGCCGGGCGCGCTGGCGGCGCTGGTCGGTCCGCGCCGCGCGCGCGGGCGCAGTGTCTACACCGGCGCGCCGGATTTGGTGGAGGTGTGGGACTGGGATCCGATAGCCGGGCTGCTGGGCGAATTCGACACCAGCTCCGACGACGTGCTGGTGCGGCTGTCCCAATACGAGCGGCTCACGGTCGGTCCGGACGGACGGCTGCGCGAGCTGTACTCGCGGGCGCTGGTCCGCGCCGCCACCAACGACGTGCGGTCCTCGATCGTGATCGACCAGGCAGCCGAGGGCACCGCCTCGGTGGTCCGTCCGCTGCGCGGCTGCACCCTCGGCGCCGTCCGCTCGCGGCCGGACGCCGGACTGACCATCGCCGAGCTGCTGCTGCCGCATCCGCTTCAGCGCGGCGAGCTGCTGCTGATGGAATACGTGGTCGAATTCACCGCACCGTTCCCGCGCGACAACGACACCTATCGCCGCCTGCGGCTGCCGGTCCGCGAGTACATCATCGACGTCGAATTCACCCGGCCGGCGTTGCCCGCACGGTGTGTGCAGTTCGTCGCTTCCTTAGACGATGAAAGCGTGATGACCGAGCGGGTGTTGACGCTCGACGAACGGGATCGGGTGTGCGCGCTGGGGGTCGATCTGGATCCGTGCGTGTTCGGGGTCCGGTGGGAGTGGTCCGAGACGCCGTGAGGGCGCGGCGTCTCGGACGTTCAGCGGTTCAGCGGCTCAGGAGTGGACCCAGCTGAGCTTGAACGAGCCTCCGGACAGCGCGGAGTTCTTCGTCAGCGGCGTGTTGCCGCGCTCGACGTTGGTCGAGTTGGGCGTGCCGGCGCTGGCCAGCGGCTTGCCGTTGGCGGTGAGGTCGGAGAAGGTGATCGAGCCGAAGTTCGCCACCGGCTGGATGCCGTTGCCCAGGTCCTCGACGATCGCCTCGGCCGAGGACAGGTCGTCGCTGCCGCTCTCGTGGAACGTCTTGGACCAGCCGCGCGTCGTGTCCTTCTCGGTCAGCGTCCAGGAGCTGCCGCTCACCGACACCGAGGCGGTGACGGTGTCGCCGGCCTTCATGGTCTCGGTGAAGTAGTTCGAGTCCGCCGGATACATCTCGACCCACGGGTAGTACGCCGCGACGCCGTTCTCGCAGTCCTGGTCGAACCCGATCTGCTCGACCGTGTCCGAGCTCCAGCCGTCGATGCCGATCCACGGCGAGACCGAGCTGTTCCGCGTCGAGGAGCAGTTGAGGGCGGGGACCGTCCACGAACCGCTGACCGAGGTGAACCTGGCGCCGGTATCGGCGTACCCGCCCCAGATCTGGTCGGAGTGCCGCGCGTGGTCGTAGTGCGGGAAGCTTGCCGGGGAGGCGGTGGCGGCCGCGGCCGGTCCGGCCAGCGCGGTGGCGAGCAGCACCGAGGTACCCGCGGCCAGCCAGACCAAGCCGACCCGGGATCGGGATATTGCCATGGTGGTCCTTTCACGTGGGGTTGGCGGCCACCCGACGATGAGGGGCGATCCGCTGTGAAGGCACGCATGAGGCGGTGGCCGAGCAGGGCTAGGGGTATTCCCGACCGGTCCATCGCAGCAGGCTTATAGAGGAGAGTGACCGAATAGCCCGCTGCGGGAAACCAAGAGAGAGTAAAGCGTGTGATGTCGCGACGTTGACGTTTTCACACTTTGGACCGGCCGGAACGCCGGGCGTCCGCGTCGAAAAGCGGGGCCGCCAGCCGCCGGCGCCACCAAGACACGCACCACCGAACTGCGCCCCCTGCGAGGCCATCAACACCTTGCGCGAAGCCGTAAAAGGCTTATAAAACGCCACAAACCAACCGCACCAGCCCACTCCGCGCAACCCACGCATAAGGCGCGCGCGGTCAGGGTCGAGGCTACTGACCGGCGCTCAGATCCTGCCGTGCCAACACCGTGCCGTCGCCGGCGAGCACCGCCACCGCGCGCAGGCGTGCGGCTGCCAGCGGGATGTCGCCGCTGAACACCACGCGGGTGCTCGGGGTGCCGGCCCAGTGGCAGGCTTCGATGATCGCGCCGTCGTCCGTGGTCACCTCGAGCACGCATTCGCGCAGGGCTCGGGGCGAGCGGACCTCGACGTCCAGCGCCGTCTGGTCGTCCGGCAGAGGTTCGGCCGACACCGCCAGACCGACCGCGGTGGTCTGCGCGTCCGCCGCTGATCTCGCGGTCTCGCCGGGCTGTGCCGACGGCGCGGCCGGGATCGAGTCGGCGTACGCGGGGGCGAAGCCGGTGGCGACCATCGCGGCGGAGAAGGCGCCGCCGGCCAGCAGTGCGCGCCGCCGCCGCGTCCACGGCCGGGCCGGGCGCTCGGTCCGGTCGGGTCGCTCGGCGCGTTCGGGGCGGGCCGTGGCGGCCGAGGACTGCTCGGTCGCCACCGTGTCTGTCAGTTCTCTGATGTCCTCGAGGGACAGCGAGTCCAGCAGTCCGGGCAGCACGCCGAGGCTCGTGTACTCCAGGTAACAAAGGTCGCAGTCCTGCAGATGCTGCTGCACCGCCTGCTGCTGCTCCGGCTCTAGGGCGTTGAGAACATATGCCGCCAGCGCCTCGCTGTTCTCCGCGCTGTGATCAGGGTCCCGGGGAGCGGTGCGGTTCCTCGAACTCATCGCATCCCTTCCGCCAGGGCGGATTCCACGCTCCGCGTGTGGGTCATCTTACCCGCGCCCAAAGTGACGACTGGATGAACGGACGTCAATTGATCGCTCCGTCCAGCGTCGCGGCTTGGACTTTGCCGGCGGTCAGTCCCCAGTGGGACAGGATCGCCGCGTACTCGCCGTCGTCGATGAGATCCTGCATCGCGCGGAGGATCGCGGTGTCCATGGGCTTGTCCTCCTTGGCGAGCGCGAAACCGTACGGCGCCTTGTCGATCTGGTCGCCGGCGACCTGCAAGAGCCCGCCGGAATGCGCCGTTTCGTACAGCGCGATCGGGGCGTCCTCGACCATCGCGTCCGCCCTGCCGCCGAGCAGGGCGGCCCGCGAGTCGGCCTCGGCGGCGACCACGATCGGCGTGATCGGCGGCAGTCCGTCGGCGACGCACTGCGCCGACCGGGACGACAGCACCGGATCGATCTCGATCGTGCCGTCTTGAGCCGCGACCCGATGCCCGCACAGCGATTCGTCGTCGGGGTAGAGCGTCAGCGGGTTACCCGACTTCACCAGCAACGAGGAACCGGCTTGGAAGTAGGTGACGAAGTCCCCCAGCTCCTCACGGCGCGTCGTGTCCGTGATCGAGGAGACGCCGATGTCGTACTGCCCCTGCTGCACTCCGGCGAGGATGTCGCGGAACTGCACCTGGTTGAACTGCACGCGCACGCCGAGCTTGACCCCGACGGCGCGCGCCAGGTCCACGTCCATGCCCACCAGCGTGCCGTCGGACTGGCGGAACTCATCCGGCGGGTAGGTCGGGTCGGTGGCGATGGTCAGCACGCCGCGCGCCAGGATCTCGGCCGGCAGTTGCGAGCGGGCTGCGGGATCGACCTGCCCGGCGCCCACCGCCGACGCGGAGTGCGCGCCGCGCGATTCGCATCCGGCGGCCAGTCCGGAACCGCAGACGAGTGTGACGACCAGAGTCAGAACCCTGACTCTCTTTGAGCTCCGGCTGCGGCGGCTAAGGCGGCTGCGGCAAGCGGCGGGCCAGACGTCCGCGGCACTCACAGCGGCCTGGCCCGTTGCAGTTCGTGCACGAGCGAGGGCGTCAGGCGCGCGCCGGCCTGGTTGGCGTACACCGTCATCTCGAAGGCGATGGTCCCCAGGTCCGAGCCCTTCATGGCGCGCACGCCGAGCAGGGCCCGGTGGCCGATCGCGGCGACCAGCAGGTAGCCGTCGGCGAGGTCCATGATGATCTTGTTCAGCGGGCCCAGGTCCTCGGTCGTGGTGACGGCGCCGGCCAGGCTCGCCAGGCCCGAGACGATGGCCGAGAGCCGGTCGGCGGCGTCCGGGCCGCGGGTGTCGGAGACCGCGATCGGCAGCCCGTCGGCGGACACCACGATCGCGTCGGTGACGCCTTCGGTCTGGCGGACGAAGGCGTCGACCGTCCACGAGAAGTCCTGCGCCTGCCGGCTGAGTCCGGTGCGGCTCGGTGTGTCGCTCATCGGTTCTCCACGCTCGTTCCCATCCCGTCGGCGCGAGCCGCTCCGGCTTGGAAGGCCTCGATCTCGGCGCGCACGGCGTCCGGGTCCGGCGTCGGCGGCGGCACGTGCGGCGTGCCGCCGGTGCGCGGCGTCAGGTGCGCACCGGGCACCCGCCGCGCCAGCGGGAACGGGACGGTGCCGGGGTCCCGCGACGGCTGCCACGCCGGTGGCACGCCGTTCGTCTCTACGACTGGGGAATCAGTGTCCTGATGGTGTGCGCGCCGCCCGACGCCCTCGCCGCTCCACGCCGTCATCGCGCGCTGGATCGCCTCGGCGACCTCGCGGCGGATCCGGTCGGCTTCGCGTTCCGTACCGCCGGTGCCGTCGGCCGCCTTCTGCCCGCTGCCCGCCGCGACGAACAGCCGGTCCGGGATCACCACGACCGCCGTGACGCCGCCGCCGGGCGTCTCGCACAGCCGCACGCTGAGCCCGTGCCGCCGAGCCAGCCGCCCGACGACGAACAGACCCAGCACGTCCGTCGGCGCCAGGTCCAGCCGCTCGCGCGAGACCAGGCGCGTGTTCTCCCGCTCGATGCGGTCGGCGCTCATGCCCACGCCGTGGTCGACGATCCGCACGCAGCGGTCGTCGGCGACGCGGTAGGCGGAGACCTCGACGCGGCTTTCCGGCGGTGAGAAGGCGACCGCGTTCGCCATCAGCTCGGCCAGGACCAGGACGACGTCGCCGGCGGTGCGCGGGCGCAGCAGATCCTCCACGGCGGAGGCCGAATCCACGCGCCGGTAGTCGTCGATGTCGCTTTGCGCGGCGCGGACCGCGTCGTACAGGCTCAGCGGTTCGCCGGGGGCGCCGTCCTCGTACGGCGTGCCGGACAGCACGATGAGGCTGTGCGCGCTGCGGCGCAGCCGGGAGGCGGCGTGGTCCAGGCGGAACAAGCGGTCCAGGCGGTCGGCGTCGATCTCCTTGGCTTCGAGGTCGTCGATGAGCGCCAGCTGCCGGCGCACCAGGTTGAGCGTGCGGCGCCCGATGCTGCCGTACATCACCGCGACGTTGCGGCGGCTGAGGATCTGCCGCTCCAGCAGCCGCGCCGAGGTCGCCTGCACCCGGTTGAACGCCTCGGCCAGCGTGCCGACCTCGTCGCGGCTGGTGATGCGCACCGCCGCCAGCCGCGGCATCGGCGAGCGCGGCCCGGAGTCGTCGACGTCGGCGACCCGGCGCAGCTCGGAGTCGGCCAGATCGGCGACCTCGGTCGCGGCCTCGGTCAGCCCGCGCAGCGGCTCGGAGATCGAGCGCCGGATGCTGACGCTGAGCCAGATGACGACGATCAGCAGCGCCTCCACCGCGACGCCGAACCCGGCGGCGGCGACCCGCTCGGTGTGCGCGGCGTGCCCGGCCTCGCTGGCGATGTCGTGCGCGATCTTCTCCTCGACCAGGACGCGCAGACCGTACTGGGCCGTCACGGCGTCGGCGAGGCGGTCCACCAGGGCCCTGCGATCGGCGGCGCTTTGGGTGTCCGCCGGGGTCGAGGAGTAGCCGGTCTGGGTTGATTGGGTGGTCTGGGCTGATTGGAGGGTCTGGGCTGGTTGCGCGGTCTGCGCGGTCGGCTGGTCCCCGGAGCCGCTCGGGACGCCGTGCGCCGTCTCGATCTGCCCCTGCAGGTCGTTGACGAGCGCCGAGGCGGTACCGAACTCGGCGAGCCGGAACAGCTGTGCCTGATCGGTCGTGGCGAGTTCCTTGAACCGGTCGACCTCCACCGCTTCCTGCTGCTCGGCACGGCCCGCCGCCCCCAGCGACCCCGCCGCTCCGGCCGGCGCCGCGACCGAGGCGAGCAGCGCCGCACCGGCGGTACCGCGGTACTGGTCGGCGCGGAAGAGCGCGTCCAGCGCGTCCTGGTCGGCGCTGCCGGCGACCGTCGCGTCGCGCGGGTGGATCAGGCCGATCGCATCGATCAGAGCGCCGACCACGGTGTCGTAGGCGGAGTTGAGCCGGTTCGGTGTGATGGCGTGCTGCAGCACCTGCCCGCGCAGCGCGCCGATGCCGTCGGCGCCGTCGACGCCGTCGAGCGCGGCGGCCAGCGCCGGAGTGAGCTGGCTGCCGAGAGAACGCCGTAGATCGGCCGCGGTTCCGGAGACCAGCGCCTCCTGCACCACTAGGGAGTTGGGCGCGGCATCCGGCGAGGCCAGGTAGGAGATCGAGAGCAACCGCTCCTGCTGCACGTCCTGCACAAGAGCGCCGATCAGGTCCGCCGCCTTCATCAGCCCGGCCAGATCAGAAGCCTGCGACGCCCGGTTCACCCGGTCGGCGATCAGCGGCGCCGTCGCCAGCAGCAGCCCGACCAGCGGGACGACCACGAGGAGGTGGAGCTTGTGCCGGATGAGGAGCCCGCGTCGGGGACGGGGCATCAGGGACGCCGTTCGGGGAGGGTGAGGGGAACCGGATCGGTTGCCTCGACCGGTTCCGCTGCTGCCGGAACGGGCTGCTCCCCGGGCTCCTCGGGAATCGCTTGCCGCGCAGGGGTATCGGAGCTTGTTCCTACCTCTGGCTCGGGTCTGGACGGCTTGAACCGCGCAACCGTACGCGCGGGGGTACGTGTCGTCGCGCGCTCCGCAGTCCTTGTGTCCGCTCCCCGCTGGCGCCACAGCCACCACAGCGACAGCACCGCGACCACCGCGCCGCCCCCGAGCAGTGCCGCCATCGCCGTCCGCTGCCTGTCGTATCCGGCTTCGCGCGCCTGGAGCAGCTTGTCCAGCTCGTCCAGTCCGGCGGTCTCCAACACCTGCACCGCCGGGTCGAACGCCTTGCGGTCCTCGGAGACCGTCGGCGCCGAGGGCACGATCAGGGCGTCGTCGATCGCGGACGCCGTCGGCGCGAGTGCGTTGATGTCGGTGTTGACCAGATCGACGTCGCCGAGCAGGTGCGGGCCCAGGGTGGCGCTCGCTGTGGTGCGGAAGACCTTGTTCAGCGCGGTCACGAAGGCGTGCGCGTCCACGGCTATCCGGTCGCGCAGCATCGCGACCTGCGCCGTCGCCGCCGCGCGGGCGGCATCGGGCGACGCCGAGGCCGACGTTCCGTCGGGTTCGGCGAGGGTCACCTGGTCGTCGTAGCGTCCCGCTTGCACCGCCATGTCCGGCAGCCAGACCGTGAGGGCGTCGATCAGGTGATAGGCGTCCGCCCGGGAGTCCGGGACCAGGCCGGAGGCGTCGTCGATGGCTGCGATCTGTTGCAGCAGCAGGTCGGTGACCTGGCCGTAGGCCCGATACGCGGCCGCTCCGGTGGTCGACGTGCCGGACAGGGCGAGCACCTGCGGACGGATCTGGGCCCACAGCGTGCCGGCTCCGGGATCCGGGTCGCTCGGCAGTCCGGTGGCGTCCACCGCCGCGACCGCCTGCGACAGGTCGGGTGGACTCGTCGGCAGATTGCGCACCGCCGAGGACTGGGCTTCGGCGACCGACACCAGCAGCTTCACGGTCTGCCCGAGGTACTGGATGCCGCGCCGCTCCGCCCGCACCGATGCCAGCCCGCTCCCTGAGTCGTCCCACACCACCGCGGCGGATCCGGCAGCCGGGACCAACGCCGCGGCGATCAGGCCGATCACCGCTGCCCGTCGCCCGCGGCGCCTCGTTGCACCTCTGGCCATACCGGAACCGGACCCTTCGCTCGGGAAAGCGCACAACGCCCGCCCGCCGGCGGAGTCGGCGAGCGCAGGTCAGGAAAGTATGCAGGGCCACGGCGCCGACGGCACCGCCCGGGGCGGCGTTCAGCGCTCGACACCCCCGCCGGCACTCACCCACGGAATGATGGTCCGCGCCTCAGGCCCGGCACCCAGCGCGGAAACCAGCTGCTCCCACGTCCCGTCCTTGCGCCACGCGTAGAAAAGCGCATAGGTGGTCTGATAAGGCCCATAACGGTCAGGAATCCGATCCCAGCGCCCACTCTCCCGAAACCGCCACCGAATCCCGTCGATCAGCTCACGCCGCGACCGATAACGAGGCCGCCCACCCTTCCCCCGCGCCGGCGGAATAGGCAGCAGCGGCTCAAGCAGGTCCCACTCCGCATCGGTGAGGTCGCCGTACATGTGTCACTCCCTCGCGTCTGGCATCTCCGGCAGGAACGCAAGCCGTTCCGGGATGCACTACGCGCGCGAGCGCGGCTCATATCACCGGCGCCGCAAGATTCTTTTCGGCTGCGGCGCCTGCTCGGCGCGCGTGGGGGTGGTGTGGGGCGATTGGGTGCGGTTATTTTGTGGCTTTTAAAGGCTTTTTACGGCTTCGCGCATGGTTTGAATGGCCTCGCAGGGGGCGCAGCCCGGTGCCGGGTGGCTGGGTCACGTCGGCGGCTGGCGGTTGTTCGTGTTCACGACCGCCGGCCGCCAATGCAGCCCAAGCACCCATCACCGAACTGCGTCCCCTGCGAGGCCATCAACACCCGCGCGAAGCCGTAAAGAAAGCTTCTAAAAGCCACAAACAAACCGCTCCGACCCCAGCTCACCTCACCGCTCGAACCCCAAGTCCGTCAGCGCCTGCCGCAGGTTCCGGGCTGCGTGGTACGTCCGTGAGCGGGCGGTGCCGAGGGGGATGCCGAGGAGGTGGGCGGTCTCCTCGATGGTGCGGCCGTTGAAGTGGACCTCGATGATCATGGCTCGGTGCTCGGGGCTGAGTTTGAGGAGCGCGCGGCGTACCACCTGCGCGAGGAGTACCCGCTCGAATTCGGGCTCCTCGGCGCCGAAGGTGTCTGAGCCTGCCTCGTCGACCTCGCAGACTTCGGCGGGGCGGGCGCCTCGGGCTCGTGCGGCGTCGATCGCGGCGCGGCGGGCGACGGTGAAGACCAGGGGGCGCAGGGCCTCGACGTCGCCGCCGAAGTGCTCGGGGTGGCGCCAGATGCGGACCATGGTCTCCTGGAGCAGGTCCTCGGCGCGCGCCGCGTCGCCCAGAGTCAGGCGCAGCAGGTAGCGCAGGAGCGGTCCGGAGTGCACACGGAACAGCTCGGCCATGAAGGCGTCCGCTGTCCAATCCGCGTGCTCAGCACCCATTCAGAACCTTCTGTAGACCGGCTCAGGCTCCGAAACGGCCCGCTTGTGGGGATCCCCCATGGCGTGGCCAGATTCTAGTGCAAAGCGCGCCTGCCACCCGAGCACCGGGGCAGCAGGCGGCGGATCTGAAGCCGGCGGTCACAGCCTGGTTATCCACAAGCCCGCGTAGAGAAGGTCTGCTCGATTACTCTGAGGGCGGACCAGCCGCGAGCACGAGGTGGTCGCCACCATGGAATATTCGCGCCTCGATCTGGGCGACACCACGGACCTGCGGGTCAGTGTCGTGCGCGATCCCATGCCGACGCTGATCTCCCTGGTCGCCGACGTCTACGGGCATCGGCCGCAGGGCGTCGTGGAACCGTGGCGCCGCCTGGTCCGCGAGAGCGCGCGGGTCGACGCCGCAGCCGTGCTGCATCCGATGTTCGCGCCGCGCACGCCGGTGCTGCCGGACTGCATCAGTCCCCTGGTTCACGACCACGGCCGCGCCGCGGATCCGACCGACCACTTCGAGCGGATCCGGGAGACGGCACCGGCGGTCCTCCTCGGCGAACTCCACCGGATCTTCGGCGCCGACCTGCCGGCGCAGTGGCGTCCGGTCGCCGCCGCACCCAAGCGGTGGCTGCACGGCGTCGCCGAGGTCATGGCCGGGACGTGGAGCGCGTTCGCCCCGGTGTGGAACCGCGCCTCGGCGCTGTTCGACCGCGAGTTCGAGCGGGTCGGCTCGGCCATGGTCCGCAGCGCGTCCGAGACGGTGTTCCTCGGCCTCGGATCCCGCCACCGTTACAAGGACGGCGTCCTGCACATCGAGGACCGCTACCCGGCGGACTTCTCGCTCCAGGGACGCACACTCGCCTTCGTCCCAGTCGTCTCCAGCTCCGCGCCGACCCTGTGCGAACTCGACGACCCGCATCAGGTGTGGCTCGGATACGCGATGCCGGGACAAGGCCGCCTGCACAGCAGCGAGGACTACGTCCCGCCCCGAACCGACGCCCTCGGCACCGCCATCGGCCGCACCCGCGCCCACATCCTCCGCATGCTGACAGCGCCCGCGACGATGTCCGACATCGCCGCCTGGATCAACGCCACCGCTCCGGCAGCCACCTACCACTGCCGCCAGTTGGAGGACGCCGGTCTGCTCACGCGCTACCGGCACGGGCTGTACACCGAGGTGCGGCGCACGCTGCGCGGCGAGGCGCTGATCGACCTGTTCCGCTGACGATCAGGGGGCTGACAGCGCCCGCAGGTGTCCGATTGTTTCGCATCGCGCACTATTCGCCGACAAAGGCGTTATTGACCCTTTGTGCGGGCTCTGATACGCATGGAAGCGTGAAGTCACGCCCAGGGAGCGGCTGCCAGGTTCTTGTAAAACCCTGATTTCAAGCCTTTTCAGGCCTCTGATGCTGCACTAGCTTCACTACCAGTGCATCACAGGGCATGAACCCCACTCAGGCCTAAACGGTGCGCATCACCCCCACCACCCCACCAATCCCAAGGAATGACCCATGCCTGTCAGCAACACTGCCTCCCGGCGTATACGCCGGACCCTCGGCGTCCTGGCCGCCCCGCTGCCCGTCCTCGTGCTCGCCCTCCCGGTGGCGCACGCCGCCACCCCGGCCCGGACCGCACTGGCCGGAACCGCCACGCCGCATCTGGCCTCCGACACCGTGCGGACCGGAGCGGTGGCGGCGAACGCGCCGCTCACCCTCGAGGTCAGCCTGACGCCGCGCAACCAGGCCGGGCTGGACGCGTTCCTGCGTCAGGTCTCCGACCCCGCCTCGCCGCAGTACAAGCACTACCTGACCGTTGCGCAGTACGCGGCCGCCTACGGCGCGACCGACGCGCAGATCTCGCAGGTCACCAAGTACCTGCGCGGCCAGGGGTTGTCGGTCGGCGCGGTGACCGACAACCACCAGACGATCGCCGTGCAGGGCACCGCCGCGCAGGCGGAGAAGGCGTTCGGCGTGCAGTTGGGCACGTGGCGCAGCAGCGGTCGCGACGTGTTCGCGAACACCGCCGCGCCGAGCCTGCCCACTGACATCGCCTCGATCGTCTCCGGCGTGGCGGGTTTGTCCAACGTCTCGCAGCGCACTGCCAGCTACCACGTCGAGAGCCCCTCCGCCGTGCCGCACGCCGGTACCGTCCTGACGCCGACCAAGGCTCGCGGCGGGTACAACCTCACCGGTCCCCTGGCCTCCGGCGACAACGGCTCTGGCAAGACCGTCGGCCTGGTGGAGTTCTCGGCATACTCCGCTTCGGCGGTGTCGGCGTACAACACCAAGTACAGCCTGGGCGCCCCGGCGGCCACGGTGGTGAAGGTGGCCGGCGGCACGACCGACACCTCCGGGTCGGTGGAGGACGAACTCGACATCGAGGTCGTCAACGCCCTGGCGCCGAAGGCGAACGTGAAGGTGTACGAGGCGCCCAACAGCGACGCCGGCGAGGTCGCGCTCTACGCGGCGCTGGTCAGCGCCGACGTCCCGGTGATCTCCAGCAGCTGGGGCGAGCCGGAGAACGAAGAGGCGAACCTGGCTTCCGACGACGCCGACTTCAAGGAAGCCGCGGCGCAGGGCCAGTCCGTCTTCGCCGCCTCCGGTGACAGCGGCGCGCGCGACGACGGCTCGAGCCTGTCGGTCGACTACCCGGCCTCGGACCCGTACGTCAGCGGCGTCGGCGGCACGAACCTGACGGTGTCCTCGGCCAACGCCTGGAGCAGCGAGACCGGCTGGTCCGGCAGCGGCGGCGGCCAGTCCGACAAGTACACGACCCCGAGCTACCAGGCGCCGGTGAACACCAGCGGCCACCGCGAGGTCCCGGACGTCGCCGCCGCCGCCGGCAACAGCAGCCCGTGGTACATCGACGCCGACGGCAGCTGGACCGACGTCTGGGGCACCAGCGCCGCCGCCCCGAACTGGGCCGCCTTCGTCGCCGACTATGACACCGCGGCGACCAAGGCCGGCAAGGCGAGCTTCGGCTACGCCAACAGCTTCCTGTACACCGTCGCCGGCAGCTCGAGCTACACCACCGTCTTCCACGACATCAAGAGCGGCAACAACGGCGGCTACAGCGCGGGCACCGGCTACGACGAGGTGACCGGCTGGGGTTCGTACAACGCGGCGCAGTTCATCGCCACGAAGCTCTGAGCAGACAGACCGATCCCGGTCGGCAACCGTCGCCGACCGGGATTCTGTCAGCTGCTGTGAGCCGGCAGCATGGCCGTGATGATGGTGCGGTAGTTCAGGAGCGCCAGCCTCAGGTGCTCGGTGTCGGCCGCGTTGTTCGCCGAGTCGGCGGAGATCTGCGAGCGGCGCTGCTCGACGGCTTCCTGGTAGGCCGTGAGGATCTCGCTGAGAAGCGTGTCGGCTTCCGCCACGGAGCGGTGCGGGTCCTCGATGAAGGCGACCTGGACGTCGGACCAGCGGCCGAGGAACGCTTCGGCGGATGCCTGCGCCAGGAGCGGCTCGCCGTTGCGCTCGTCGAGCTCGCTGGACGCGGACGCTTCGGCGGACACAGGGGCGCCGGCGTACGCGGGCTCCTCAGTGTCGACGGAGTCCTCGGTGTATGAGGGCTCGTCGATACCGGCGGGCTCGTCGGCGTATGCGGATTCTTCGATACCGGCGGGCTCCTCGGTGTATCCGGGCTCGTCGATACCGGCGGGCTCATCGGTGTACGAGGGCTCGTCGGTGCGCGGCGTCTCCTCAGAGTACGGAGTCTCCTCGGCGTAGCCAGCTTCCCCCGCGTCGGCCAAGTCCTTGGTGTCGGCGTAGGCGGACTCCCTCGAGTCCTCGACCGGGACCTCGAAACGTCCCTCGACCGGCTCCGCGCCCGGCACGTCGTCCGGCTCCGTCACGGAGTCCTCGCGCGGCTCCTCCCCCAGCCCCGCATAGGGCTTCTCGCCTTCGTGCTCGTTCAGTTCCTCGTCGCTCTTACGGTCATCCGCGGAAATCATCGACCCACCTCCATGCTGGACGTCTCTCGGGAATCAGAACTCTGTGAACGCTGTGGGACCTCGCCGGTACCGGCCTCGTCGAGCATGTTGTCGAACAGGGCGGCGTACTTCTGGAACGCCTGCCGCATGTCCTCGGTCGAGGAGTTCTGCGGGTCCTGCTCCGCCGTCTGCCGGACCTGCGTCGCCTCGCGATAGCCGGTGACGGCGCCGGTGTGCGGGATGGAGAGGAGTTCGAGCAGGGTCTCGCTGTCGTTGCCCGGGTAGCCGCGGAACCGTGCCAGCCGGACGACCAGCGCCTCGGCGTCGTTCAGCGCGGCAGCCGGATCGTCGACGAACGCCCCCTGCACCGCGCGCCACTCCTCGGAGTACCGCGCGCGCTCCTCGCCGCCGAGCGGCCGGAGCTCCAGGTTCGCGTACGCGCGGCGCCGCCGTGACAGCTCCCGGTCGGCGGCGCGCGGACTGCCTTCCTGCTCCACGAGCTTGTCGTACTCCGGACCGTAGGCGGCCCGCTTGCGGCGCCGGTCGTATTCGACGGCTCCGGCAATGAGGATGCCGGCGATGACGATGATCGCCACCACTACACCAATGATCATGACGCCTCCCTGAGTCGGGGTCCCGGGTTACCCGAGGGCGACACTTCAAACAGTCGAGCGAATATCAGATCTCAGCGAGCCGCCGGTCCGCCCGCAGCGGCAGCGGCAGCGGCAGCGGCAGCGGCAGCGGCGCCGAGTCCATTTGTTTGAGACCTTTCCCGCTGGCTAGAAGGACGCCTCACCACGACTTGGCCGGGCTGCGGCGGGTACCTCCGCCCGCGGCCCACAGAAAGGAATCACCATCATGGGCATCATCTTGCTGGTCCTGCTTCTGGCCCTCCTGCTCGGCGGCCTCGGTTTCGCCGTGCACGCGCTGTGGGTGGTCGCCGTGATCGTGTTCGCGGCATGGCTGATCGGCTTCGGCATGCGCCGGGGCGAGGAAGCCGGAGCCGGTGGCCGTCGCCGCTGGTACGGCCGCTGGTAGAGCCCCGCTCGACCACCGCCGGCGCACCACGACAGGCACGACATGAAAGGGAGCCATGACCACCGTCGCCGAACAGATCGTCACCGCCCTGGCCGACCTGGGGGTCCGCACCGTCTGGGGAGTGGTCGGGGACGCGCTCAACCCCGTGACGGACGCGATCCGCCGCGAAGAGCGCATCGAGTGGATCGGCACCCGGCACGAGGAGGCGGCGGCCTTCGCCGCGAGCGCGCAGGCCCAGCTGAGCGGCACCATCGGCGTGTGCATGGGAACCGTCGGACCGGGTTCGCTGCATCTGCTGAACGGCCTGTACGACGCCAAGAAGTCGCACGCCCCGGTGCTGGCGATCTGCGGCCAGGTCCCCTCGGCCGAGTTGGGCGCCGAATACTTCCAGGAGGTCGACAACGACGCGGTGTTCCGCGACGTCGCCGCCTTCCGGCACACGGTGACCAGCGCGAGCCAGATGCCCCGGGTCCTGGAGCAGGCGGTGCAGACGGCCTACGCCACCCCGGGCGTCTCGGTGCTCACGCTGCCCGGCGACATCGGCTCCGCGGAGGTCGCCAAGGACAGCGCCGTCCACATCACGCGCGTCCCGGCACGTCTGACACCCGACGACGACGAGATCACCCGCGCCGTGCGGCTCCTGGACGACGCCAAGACCGTGACGATGCTCGTCGGCGCCGGAGCCCGGGAATCGCGTGCCTCAGTGCTGCAACTGGCCGATCGCCTGGCCGCTCCGATGGTCCTGACTCTCAAGGCGAAGGAAGGGCTCGAAGACGACAACCCCTTCCAGATCGGCCAGAGCGGCCTGATCGGCAACCCGGCGACCCGCGAGGCGTTCGAGTCCGCCGGCGCGCTGCTGATGATCGGCACGGACTTCCCGTATCCCGACTGGCTGCCCCGCTCGACGCCGACCGTCCAGATCGACACGCGCGCCGGCCACATCGGGCGCCGTACGCCGGTCGACGTCGGCGTCGTCGGCGACGCGGGGCTGAGCATCGCCGCGCTCCTGAACCGGGTGCGCAGCAAGGACGATCGCAGCCATCTGGAAAAGGCACGCTCGAGCTACGAGGACTGGCAAGGTCACCAGCGCCGCCTCACCGACCCGGAGTTCGACCAGAGCCTGGTGGGCAAGGTGCGGTCTTGGCTCGACAACACCGAGGACAAGATCCGCCCCGAGGCGCTGGCCACGCTCATCGACACGCACGCCGCCGAGGACACCGTGTTCACCACCGACACCGGCATGTCCACGGTCTGGCTCGCGCGCTGCGTGACGATGCGCGGCAGCCGCCGCCTGATCGGGTCCTTCAACCTCGGTTCGATGGCGAACGCCCTGCCGCACGCCCTCGGCGCCGCCGCCCTGGACCGGCAGCGGCAGGTCGTCGCCTTCTGCGGCGACGGCGGTCTGACGATGCTGCTCGGCGACGTGCTCACCGCCGTCGCCTACGACCTGCCGGTCAAGCTCATCGTCTTCGACAACGGCCGCCTGGGCATGGTCAAGCTCGAGCAAGAGCAAGGCGGGCTCCCGGAGTTCGGCACCGAGTTGGCCAACCCCGACCTGGCCGCCGTCGCCACCGCGATGGGCATGCCGGCCGCCCGGGTCACCGAACCCGAGGCGCTGGAGGCCGCTGTCCAGGCCGCACTCGCCTCACCGGGTCCGTACCTGCTCGACGTGGTCACCAATCCCGAAGAGATCGCGCTGCCGCCGAAGACAAGTATCGACCAGGCGTGGGGGTTCGCGATCGCGAAGATGAAGGAAGGGATTGTGAGCCGGGGCGCCAAGTCCTGAACATTAGGACGTCCCGACCATTACGACTCACATTGAGCACAAAACCCCGTGTGCGGCAGAGAATTCAATTCTCTGCCGCACACGCGTTGTGTCATCGGCGGACCGTGCCGCCGCTACCGACGCCGGGAGTACCACCCTGTCCCCACGCCGAGCAGGTGCAGCGAGAGGGCGACGAGGCCCAGGAGCATGAGGCTGGTGGGGTCGATCCAGACGTTGGTCGACGTCCCGTTTCCGTGCAGGAAGTAGGCGATGGCGAACAGTACCGCCGCGATCAATCCCATGTTTTGTGCCGCCTTTCGGTGGACCGGGTGTTGTGAGGCGTCCAGGTACCCCGGCTTTCCCGAATCAATCGCTCGCGTGTTCTTCTTTTATCGCGGCCGGAATCTGCTCACCGGCCGGGCTGTCAGTCGATGGCGTGGACCGTCCAGTACTTCGGATCGGGCCCGAGGAGGGTGATGCGGTCGAGCAGGCCCTGCACGCCGCCGGAAGCAGCCAGGGCGGCTGGTTCGGGACCGGTGAACTCGGTGCAGACCTGCAGTTCGCGCTCGGTCTTGCACACCGATCGGGGGTCCGGGGTGACAGTGCCCTTCGGCCCGACGCGGATGTTCAGGTTCGTGGTCTGATTCGGGCCCGGGGCGGACATGAACATCAGGTCCAGGCTCCACTTGGCGCCGTTGTGGGCCCAGAAGCCGTGGAGCATGTTGCCGCCGGCGATCGGGAAGCCCGCCGGGAAGCCCTGAACATGGATCGGCAGCGGGAGGGGCTGGTCGCCGACGGTCACCCCGGCGGCGATGCGGATCTGCTCGCTCTTCTGCTGCGCGGTCAGTGTTCCGGTGGCGCTGGTGTCGTTAGTGTCGCCGGTGAGATTCGCCCACGCGCCGCCGACCTGCCACTCCAAGACGGCTCGGCTCGGGATGGTGCTAGCGCTCGGAGCCGTCTCGCCTTTGATGGGAGTCCAGGTCCAGAAGGCGGGGCTCCCGTTGACGGTCGGCGCGCTGACCTTCTCCGTCTTGCCGCCGCTGTGGGTCGCCGCTGCGGGGTCCTGCTTCGAGACGGTCAGCCACATCAGGCCGGGAGTGGTGCCGGTTCGGCCGGTGGCCACGGCGGCCTCCGTGTCGCCGGCGCCGGACTGGTAGCTGACGCCGGAGACCCAGGCCGGCAGCCAGCCGAAGGCGGCGTGCTGTTCGACGGGGTCGGATCCGGTCGTGAAGGCCGGTGGCGGCCCGCTCGGGGTCGTGCCCGGCGTGGCCGACGTGGCCGGCGGTGTCGGCGTGGCCCGGAGTCCGGAACCGCTGCCCAGCATCGCCGCGACGACCGCGGCCACGCCGAGCACGCCGACCGCAGCGGTCGCGCCCGCCAAGCGCTGCCGGTGCCGTCGCTGGGCCCGCCCCCGGAGCGTGGCGGCTGTCAGTGGCCTGGTTGTTTCCGCGAAGCGTGCGGAACCGGTCTGCAGAATGGAATCAAAGTCCTCAGGCATGGCCGGATGCCTCCTTGGCGAACGACGGGAAGGCGGGGACGGCATCGGACAGGTGCGGCGCCAACGCCTGCCGCCCCCTGGACAGTCGGGCCTTCACCGTCCCGACCGCCACTCCGGTCTCCAGCGCTATCTGCTCTATCGACAGCCCGACCAGGTGGTAGAGCACCACCGCCTGGCGCTGCTGCGGATTGATCCGCCGCAGCGCCGCGATGATCGCGACATAGTCCGGATTAGCCCCGGGATCCGGCTCCGGCACCCCGTGCCGCCGGTGCGCAGTCGCCCTGTTGACCGCCTTCCGCCACGCACTGACCCTGATCCGGAAGGCGACAGCGCGAACCCAACCCTCCGGATCCCCATAGCCGGAAACCTTCCCCCAGTTCTGCCACGCCCGCGTATAGGCCTCCTGCACGAGGTCCTCAGCCTCGGCCCGACTACCGGTCATCGCATAGAGGTGACTGGTCACCCTCCGGACGCTGCCCGCATAGAAGGCATCGAACTCGCTCGGATCCCGCATACCGCTCCTCATCGGATCAACTTTCGCGCGGAGAGCAGTTTGCTTCCCGAGACCTAGTCACGCCCGAGCAGGCAGCCGGTTGCGTCCCTCCCCAACGAACGTCAGCTGGAAATATTAGGCTGCGACCGTGGACGAGGTACTGAGCGGCGGGATCACGAACGCCGGCGCGGTCATCCGGCGCGGCGAGATCGTGGACCGGCCGGCGCAGGCACACGCGGCAGCCATCATCGCTTTCTGGAGGCGTTGCCGCAGCACGGCTTCCCTGGCGCTCCCCGGCCGGTCGGCTTGAGCGACGCCCGTGAGCAGCTCACCTACGTGCCCGGCGATGTCGCGCTGATGCCGTATCCCGCCTGGTCGATGACGATGCGGCGCTGGCCTCTGTCGGCGCGCTGCTTCGGCGGTTCCGCGAGGCGTCAGCGGCGATTGCGCTGTGCCACAGCGACGCCTGCGTGGAGAACGTCGTCTTCCGCGACGGCGTGGCGTACGGCCTGATCGACTTCGACATGACCGCACGCTACTGGGTCCCGATGCTCGACCCCGAGACCGCCGCGCAGTTTCCGTCCTACGCCGGCCTCGATCCCGTACACCGCCTGCGGATCCTCGCCGGCGATGAGGCATCCGTGAAAGCCTTCCACCGCCACGGCGGATGGGTTACCTGGGACCGGTTGCAGGCGTGGCTCATAGCTCAGCGCGCGACATTCCTCGACGCGCTGAGCTAGATATCCTCAGAGCTCTTATCCTTAGTGCAATTCAGCTGACGGCGCTGAACCGCTGTCGGGCGAATTCGCCGGATTCCAGTGCGTCGACGATGGCCGATGCGTAATCCGGGAGGGTGATCTGCCAATCGCCCTCGTCGTCCATGAGGATCGAGTCGGTGGCCTCGGAGCGGTATTGTCCGGTCTTCGGTTCTTCGTCGAGGAGGATGGACGACGGGCAGGCGTAGGACCACGCGACCGGTGTGTCGGCGGCGCGGAGCAGGTCCAGGGCGTCGGCTTGGGCGACGGCTTCGGCCTGGAACTCGGCTGGGAAGATGGGGAGGTCCATGATGCGGTCCTCGCCGAGGAGCAGTCCGGCGCCGCCGCCGCAGAAGATCAGCCGGTTGATCCCGGCCTCGGCCAGGACGTCGAGGAGGACCTGCGCGCCGTCGGGGATGACGCGGTGCGAGGCGTCGTCGCCGTCGACACCCTTGAGGGAGGCGACCACGGCGTCGTGGCCGGCGACCGCCTGCGCCACCGAGGCCGGGTCGCGGAGGTCGGCCACGGCCGGGGTCGCCCCGTCCACGCCGGTGAGACGGTCCGCGTTCCGACTGACCGCGGTGATGCTGTGCCCGCGGGCCAGTGCCTCGCGGGCGACCGCCGAGCCGATACGGCCCGATGCTCCAATGACGGCGATCTTCATTGAGTCCCCTCAGCGATACACGATGTCGTACGAAGGCCAGATGGAGTTGTCTCCCAGCATCTAATGTAGTTCGTTGATAAAAGGGCGACTTCTCCCGCGTTGCCACGCAGGCGGGCGGAAATAGACGGCAGCGCCTCGGCGGTGCGCCGTGGATGCCGAGCCGAATTTCTTCTCAATTGCCCACCTGCGATGGTCGCGGTGAGTTTCGACACCGGAACCGGTCTCTTTGAAGCACCACCCGCCCCGAAAGGGATTCGCACGCCAACCTCATCAGAGTTCGAATATGCGCCTGGCTCAGCGCCCGACCCGCGCCCGAGCCTGGTCCAGCAAGTCGGCGGCATGCCCCGCGACGGCGTTGCGTGCCTTGCCCAGGGTGCCGATGGCGGCGCCCAGCGGGTCCGGGTTGGTCGCGGCGTGCAGTGTCATCCACGTCCACTGGTGCTGGGTGTGCTCGTGCAACTGGCTGCGGCGCGCCAACGCCTCGGCTTCGGGTGTCAGGGCACGGCCAGCCAGCGACGCCGTGACCGCCGGATGCTCGGACAGCTCGGAGTGCGCGGCCGCGAAGTCCGCGGCCCACCACGCCAGATCGCGCAGATCGGCGTCCGGCAGGGCGGCCAGACGGTCGGTGTCGGCACCGAGCGGGCCGTGGCCGGGCAGGGCGCGGGAGCCGTCGTCCAGGCGCTGCTCGACGTACAGTTCGGGCAGCAGCGGCAGGACCGGGTATCCGATGCCGACAGCCTCGATGCGGGCCAAGTCCTTGGCGGACAACGAGACTCCGGTGAACCGGGTGGCAGCCAGCAGGCCGACCGCGTTGCGGTGTCGGCCTTTCACGTCGAGATCCGCCAGCAGCTCCAGCGCCTCCGCGGACGTCGTCTCGGCCAGACCCAGCTCGAACTGCGTCAGCACATCGCCGTTGCGGGCCAAGGAGAATTGGCACAACGCCTTGACGTTCCAAAACATGGAGGCTGCTGTCGTGTCGGGAGAGGACAGCGCTCGCAGCACCGGACTCTTGCTCCCCTCCCAGCTGTCGAACTCCACGGCGACCGCGCCGCCGGGCACGTCGAGAACACAGACCCACGGGTCGGCGTTCTGATAGTCCCGATCGAAGAACTCACTCATCGGGGTCGGCTCGGACTCGTCGGCGCCGAAGTCGCGCAGCACCTCCGAACTGGACTTGCCGGTGACGAAGGTGATCGTGGCTGCTTGGGACAGCCCGCTGTTCTCGACCCAGTGGTAGATCTCATCAGGCACGACAGCCACCGGCGGCACCGGCTCGCCGCGCAGCACGTATCCGACCAGATCAGAGTGCTTATGTACCACTGGCCTGGCGGCGGGCGCGCGCCACACCGTGACTTCGTAGTCCTCCCGGTCCGCGTCACGCCCCCGAACCGCGACCCGTACCCGGTAGTCGCCGGGCCACGGCGGCGTGATCTGCGCGGCGTCGCCGTGGCCGGCAAAGGACGCGCCGCCGTTCGGAGCATGCCAGCTGACCTCGACGACCTCGTCCCAGATAGAGAGGTTCTGCGTCGGCGGCCTCTCGACCACCGCCAGGTTGACCGACACCGAGCCGCTCTCCTGACCCGAGCGGATGGCGATGCCGTGCGGAAGCACTGCCACCAGACCGTTGTCCGAGAAGTCAGGCGCGGTCTCCAGCGGTCCCTCGGCGAGGGTGAATACGTGCTCTGCCACGGTAGCGCTGGTGCGGCCGTGACGCGGCATCAGGTATTCGGCCCGCCGCCGGGCCAGCCTGGCTTCGGCATACGCGGCCGGCATCGGCGCCTCTTGCAAGAACCGGGCCGTGACGCCGAGTGCCGCACCGACGATGGCCTCGACCGTGACCTGCGGCCACAGGGAACGCAGCACGATCGTGGCGGCGAGGACGGCGAGCGCCAGATGCAGCGCGCCGTGCGAGGCGGCGATGGCAGCCTCGTCGGCACCGGTCGCGACGAGCAGCGGCGCGATCAGGGAATGTGTGGCGAGCGTGGCCACGACATAGGCCACCATGTCGGTGGCGCCGGGCACGATGGCGTCCAGTTTGGACAGCTCGCCGGCCATCTCACTGTTGCCGCGGCTCACGGTGAAGATAGCGCTGCTGGTCCCGCGCGGACCCTGCGGCAGCGCCTCGACCAGTTCCGGAACCGGCAGATCGAGCGCCGCCACGCTCATTTCCAGCGCGCCCAACAGGCGCTCGGCGACGAGTTGCGGGAGCCCGGTGAAGGCTACCTTGGCTGCGGAGCCGTGATGAGGCTGCGGCACGAGCTGACGGTGCAGCGGCCTCGGCACGCCACCCCATCGGTCGGGAAAGGGTTGAGCCAAACGCCCCAACTCCGCCGCCGGCGACGCCGGGACCAGCCGCGCCACTCGACTGAGCTCAGCGGCCACCGCCTGCGCCATCGCATCGAACACGGACCCTGACAGCTGCGTCGTCGTCCCCTGCATCGCTCCCCCACTCCGCCACCGATTCCCCCCGACCGGCAACACCATGACAGACGCTACCCACGGGCAGGTTCGCGAACGCCGTGCACTACCGCCGAAGCTACGCGCGCATCACGCGTAGACCCACCGACCGCAGCGGCCGGAGGGGATCGCGAGGACGGCGCGTCCGGCTTCTGTCACGGCGGTCTGGCCGACTTCGGTGGCGCGGCAGAAGGAGCCGGCACGCACGGTGCGGTGCGATGGCGTGGGGGGAGGGGGTGTGCGGGCGGTTGGGATGGTGCGGGCGGGCTGAGGTTGGGGCTGGGCCTCCGGGGCGCGGTCGGCCGGTTCGTCGGCGATGCGGGTCTCGTTGGGGTCGCAGGCTTGGGTGCGCGGGCGTCCGATGCGGAGTTTCAACTTCATCCTGGTCCCCTGGTCTGTGTGATCACTGTGATGCCATTGGACCAACCGCAGTATTTGTTAGGACGAAGCATGGTGGTGAGGCCGGGCGTGTTCACTCCTTTGGCGCCACGCCACATGGGGTAACACTGTGGTTACCCAGCGTCCAGTCTTCGATTCCGGGTGTGATCGGGATCGCCGTTGCTCGTCTTGTCTCATGAAGTTCTTATATGGGACAGTACGGACGATAGTGCCGTGCGTGAGGACTTCAGACCGCGCCGCCCTCCCCTTGCGTGATCTCGTTCCGAAAGGCCTGTCCCCATGAGCTTGACCAGCACGGCGCTGCTCATCCTCGCGGTGTGTTCGGCTGTCGCCGCCCCGGCGGCGACGTATGTGCTGTGGAACCGGGCCCGTGGGCCGCGACCGGTGCGCGCCGCCGCCCGGCTCGGGCTGATCGGGCTGTGCCAGGCCACGATGCTGCTGCTGGTCGGGTTGCTGGTGAACAACCACTACAGCCTCTACGCCTCCTGGAGCGACCTGCTCGGGCAGGACGGCGGCGGGCCCGTCGCCGTACGCCAGGCCACCGACGCGGCCACCGACCTGAACCATCCCGTCACGTCCTCGACGGACTCGCGCGGGCGGTTCGGCTTCGGCGGTCATGGGCAGGGCTCGCATTCGACCCCGCCGAGCACGCCGCGGACCGGTAACGCCGGTAACACCGCCAAGCCCGCCTGGGTCTCCGGCAACCACGGCACGCTGATAGCAGCCTTCCGCGGTCCGCATTCGGGGATCGGCGGCAACAGCGGCGACGTCCACGTCTGGCTGCCGCCGCAGTACCACGACCCCGCGTACGCGAACACGCGCTTCCCGGTCGTCATGCTCTTCCCCGGCTACCCCGGCTCCCCCACCGGCTGGTTCAGCGTCCTCAACGGCGGCCAGATCCTCGGGCAGATGGCCGCCCGGCAGCAGGCCACGCCGTTCGTCCTGGTCGCGGTGAACGTCAACCAGCACGGCGAGAACCTCAACTGCTCCAACATCCCCGGCGGTCCGCAGATGGCCACCTACGTCGCCGAGGACGTGCGCACCATGATCGAGGCGAACTTCCGCGTCTCCGACCAGCGCACCGGCTGGGGTCTGATGGGCTTCTCCGACGGCGGACTGTGCGCCGGCAAGCTCCTGATGCAGTACCCGCAGTACTTCCGCTCCGCAGCCCAGCTGGCCGGGGATTCCACTCCGGACGGCGACCAGGTGGTACGCGCAGGAGCCGCCTTCGTCGAGCGCAACTCCACCCTGTGGCTGCTGAAACACCACCACCCGAGCGCGAACCAGCCGGTCAGCCTGCTGGCATCGGTCTCCGACCAGGACACCGACTCCCTGCCGGTCGCCTTCCAGCTGCAAGCCGCGGCGCCGGACATCGTGTCGGTGTCCGAGCACGCGCACGGCGCGCACAACCCGGCGGTGTGGCGCAGCTGGCTGCCCGAGATGTACACCTGGCTCAGCCGGCACCTCGACAAGGCCTCCGGCTGACGGAGCCAGCTGAGCCGACCGAGCCGATCAAGCTCACCGAGAAGCACTCAGCTCAGCATCGGAGCGGCCAGGTACTGCTCCGGAATAGCGAAGGCGTCCACGAGCGTCCGCGCGTGCGGACGTAGCTCGCCGCACAGCGTGTTCACCGCCGCGATGACCGCCTTCGACCGCCCGGTGCTCAGCCGTCCGTGCTCCAGGAACCAGGCACGGTCCGCCTCGATGTTCGCCAGCGCGTAGAGGTCGCAGACCCGCTCCAGCAACGCCTTCGCATCAGGGTCCGTGCAACGCGCGATCGCGCGAACGAAGGCCTCCAGCACCAGTCGATCGACATGCACGCGCCCCGCGCGCAGAACATGATCCTGAGCGGCGTTGAACACCCCGAAAGGATCCTGCGCGGCCTTGCGCAGCCGGTCGGCGACGCCTCCCAGAACGTGCTGCTCGCGGTCCTCGAACAGCTTGAGCTGCCAGTCGCGGTCGAACAGTGCCTCGCGGTCGTCGCCGTCGGTCAGCCGGTCCACGACCTTGCGCGCCGACGTCCGCTCGGCGACCGCGCCCAGGACGCGTTCGGCGGCGAACCGCACCGTCGCCAGCGGGCTCAGGTTCTGGAAGGCGTCCTTGTACTCGGTCAGCAGACCCTTCGCGACGAGCTGCAGCAGGACGGTGTTGTCGCCCTCGAAGGTGGTGAAGACGTCGGTGTCGGCCTTCAGCCCGGGCAGCAGGTTCTCGGCGAGGTAGCCGGCGCCGCCGCAGGCTTCGCGCGCCGCCTGGATCGCGGCGGTGGCGTGCCAGGTGTTGGCGACCTTGAGACCGGCGGCGCGGGATTCCAGCTCGCGCTGCTCCTGCTCGGGGGCGTCGTCGGTGATGTCGTGGAGCGCGGCGACGAGTTCTTCCTGCGCGAAGTGCAGCGCGTAGCTGGTGGCCAGCGCGGGCAGCAGTTTGCGCTGGTGACCCAGGTAATCCAGGATCACCACCTCCTCGCCGTCCGGCGTGGCGAACTGCCGACGCAGCTCGGCGTAGCGGACGGCGAGCGCCAGTGCCCGCTTGGTCGCGCTTCCGGCGCTCCCGCCGACGCTGACCCGGCCGCGGATCAGGGTGCCGAGCATGGTGAAGAAGCGGCGCGCGTCACCCTCGATCGGGCTGGAGTAGGTACCGTCCGGCGCGACATCGCCGAAGCGGTTGAGCAGCGCTTCGCGCGGGATGCGGACCTGGTCGAAGCTCAGGCGGCCGTTGTCGACGCCGTTGAGGCCGGCTTTGGGACCGCAGTCCTCGATGGTGACGCCGGGCGCCGGCGCTCCGGCGTCGTCGCGGATCGGGACGACGAAGGCGTGCACGCCGCGCGTCTCGCCCTGCGTGGTGAGCTGTGCGAACACCACCGCCACGCGTCCGTCGCGCGCGGCGTTGCCGATGTACTCCTTGGTGGCGCCGCGGTCCGGGGTGTGCACGACGAACTCGCCGCTGTCCGGGTCGTAGGTCGCGGTGGTCCGCAGGTGCTGGACGTCCGAGCCGTGACCGTGCTCGGTCATCGCGAAGCAGCCGAGCAGGTCCAAGTCCCTGATGCGGCGCAGGTAGCGCTCATGGTGCGGCGCGGTGCCCAGCAGCTGCACCGCGCCGCCGAAAAGACCCCACTGCACGCCGGCCTTGACCATCAGCGACAGGTCGCCGAAGCCGAGCATCTCGAAGGAGACCACCGAGCCGCCGATGTCGCTCCCGCCGCCGTAGGCCTTGTCGAAGCCCAGGCCCGCGCGGTCGTTCGCGGCGAGCGCCGTCAGCTGGTCGAAGACCCGGCTGCGGTGCTCTTCCACGCTGAGGTCGATCGGATCGCGGTAGGGCGCGGCGGCCATCTCCGCGCGAATGTCGGCGCGCAGGCCGGCCCAGCGGCCGTCCAGCAGCGAGGTCAGGGTGTCCGGATCGACCGCGGCGGGCACGGGCGGCATAGGGCGCTCCTCCGTTGGGGCAGGGCGGGTGTGGCAGGGGCTGTCCACCTCACCGTCATCGATATCATGGCATTGATGGCCGAGCGGGGTCTGACGTGGGGCGTCAGAGCGTCGCGGTATCCGTCGGGATCGGGCTCGGGGCGGGATCCGGGAGCGGGTCGGGGCCGGGGACCGGCTGAGGGCTCGGCGGCGTCGGCTCCGGGAACGGGGTCGGCGGGCCGGGAGTCGGCGGCGTGGGCGGCGTCGGTTCCGGACCGGGACCCGGAGGGCGCGGGGTCGGTGTCGGCGGCTGCGGCTCCGGACCGTCGGGGTGGCCGGGGGGAACCGGGACCGGCGGGATGGTGTCCGCGACAGGGCTCCTGGTCGTGCGGGTCAGGGTCGGTGTCTGCGTCATGGTCATCCTCCTTCGGGGTCCCGTCCCAGTGCCCGGGATCATGGGGGTGAAACAAGGTTGCCCGCGATGCCTTGCGGTGGCTGTGTGACCTGCGGGCAAGGTGAGGTGCTTCTTCCTGCTTGCGTATCTCCGAGGCCTGATTACCGTGTGCGGCAAGAAGACTGTGGCGTGGGACGCGCGGTTCGCCTCCCTGATCCGAAAGGTCGCAGACATGACCGACACCGACAGTGCCCTGGACCTGCCGGCCTTGCCGTTCCCCAGCCACTCGCTGACCCCGCCGGCCGAATACGCCGAGCGCCGCGCGACGTGCCCGCTCGGGCACGTGCGCCTGCCCAGCGGCGACCCGGCGGTCCTGCTGGTGACGTACAAGGACGTCGCGGCGGCGATGGCCGATCCGCGGATGTCGCACGACCTGACCGGGCCCGACGCGCCGCGGATGACGATCGAGCCGAGCTTCTTCCAGGACCCGGACGTCGTGCTCAACAAGGACGGCGGGGACCACCTGCGGATGCGCCGCATCGTCGCCGCGGCGTTCACCCCGCGCCGGATCGAGCGCTGGAAGCCGGTGATCGAGCAGGTCGCCACCGAGCTGCTCGACGATCTGGAGAAGGCCGGAGCTCCGACGGATCTGGTGGCGGCCTACTGCTTCCCGCTGCCGGTGCGCATCATCTGCCGGCTGCTCGGCGTGCCGGAGAAGGACGCGCTGCGCTTCCGTTTCTGGTCCAACGCCTTCGCCGGCGGCGCGCAGATGACGCCCGAGGAGCGCGGGGAGGCGATCGGGGCGTTCCTGGGATACATGGCCGAGCTGATCGCCGCCAAGCGCGCCGACCCCGGCCAGGACCTGATCGACGACCTGATCTCGGCGCGCGACGGCGCGGACAAGCTGACCGAGCAGGAGTTGCTGACGCTGGCGACCGGCCTGATCGCGGCCGGGAACGAGACCACCGCCACGGCGCTGAGCCGTTTCCTGGCCGAACTGCTCGACGGCGACCGCAGGCTGTGGCAGCAGCTGGTCGACGACCCGGCGCTGGTGCCGACTGCCGTCGATGAGCTGCTGCGGTACACCGGATTGTGCAACAGCACCTTCTTGCGGATGGCGGTCGAGGACGTGGAGCTGCCGTCCGGGCTGGTCAAGGCAGGCACGGCGGTCGCGATCCCCAACAACGGCGCGATGCGCGACCCCGAGGCGTACCCGGAACCGGACTCCATCCTGTTCGGCCGCGACGCGCCGCCGACGCTGATCTTCGGCGGCGGCCCGCACTACTGCCTGGGCGCGCACCTGGCCAAGGCCGAGCTGATCGTCGGGCTCGGCGCCCTGGTGCGGCGGCTGCCGACGCTGCGGATGACCGTCACCCGCGACGAGCTGGAGTTCAGCGGCGGGGAGATCGTCGACTCGATGATCGCGCTGCCGGTCGCCTGGTAGCGGTCGCTGCGCGCAGGTCGTCGGCGAGTCTTCCGACGACATGCGCGCGGCGGCGCCGCCGGGCAGAATCTGGGCTATGGCGATCGTCTCGCGAGGTTTCCAGGGCCGGCGGCGGTCCTCGGAGCACCGGCTGCCGCCCGGACAGTACGAGACGCGGGATTTCCCGGTGCTCTCGGCCGGACCGACGCCGCGCGTCGACCGCGACGCGTGGCGGTTCAGCGTGGTCACCGAGGGCGGCGAGCGGCGCAGCTGGACCTGGCCGCAGCTGATGGCGCTGCCGGCCGAGCGTCCCGTGGTCGATCTGCACTGCGTCACCAAGTGGTCGAAGTTCGGCACCGCCTGGCAGGGCGTCTCGCTGGACATGCTGCTCGCCGACGTCGAGACCGAGGCGGAGTTCGCGCTCGTGCACGCCTACGGCGGCTACACCACGAACGTGCCGCTGAAGGACCTGCTGGACGGGCAGGCGTGGATCGCTTACGGCTACGACGGCCGGGACCTGACTCCCGAGCACGGCGGACCGGCGCGGCTGCTGGTGCCGCACCTGTATCTGTGGAAGTCGGCCAAGTGGGTGCGCGGCATCGAGCTGATGGTCCGGGACTCACCCGGGTTCTGGGAGAGCGCGGGCTATCACGACTATGGGGACCCATGGCGCGAGCAGCGGTATCAGGGCGACTAGCCGAGCGGCTGCGCTGGCGGGTCGCGACGCTGGTCGGGCAGCGCGAGGAGACGCCGACCACGCGCACGCTGGTGCTGGACGTGCCGGGCTGGCCGGGGCATCTGGCCGGTCAGCACGTGGACGTCCGGCTGACCGCCGAGGACGGCTACAGCACGCAGCGCAGCTATTCCATCGCCTCGGCTCCGGACGGCGCGCTGCTGGAGCTGACCGTGCAGCGGGTCTCCGACGGCGAGGTGTCGCCGTATCTGGCGAGCGACCTGCTCGACGGCGATCTGCTGGAGTTGCGCGGACCGGTCGGCGGCTGGTTCGTGTGGGAGCCGGAGCAGACCGAGCCGGTGCTGCTGGTGGCCGGCGGGTCCGGGATCGTGCCGCTGATGGCGATGGTCCGCGCGCGCCGGCAGGTGCAGATGCGGGTCGGGCCGCTGGCGCCGTTCCGGCTGCTGTACTCGGTGCGCTCCCCGGGCGACCGGATGTATCTCGCCGAGCTTCAGGCGCCGGATCCCGGGCTGGATGTGACGTTTCTGTACACGCGCCAGGCGCCGGAGGGTTTCGCGCGCCGTCCGGGACGGCTGACCGAGGCGGATCTGGCGGCGGTCGCCTGGCCGGCTTCGGCACGGGCGACCACGTATGTGTGCGGGCCGACCGGCTTCGTCGAGCACGCCGCGGATCTGCTGGTCGGGCTCGGGCAGGCGCCGGATCTGATCCGCACCGAACGCTTCGGGCCGACTGGAGGCTGACGATGTCCGAGTCTTTCCGCGAGCCCTCTGCCGACCCTTTCGGCGAGCTCTTCGGCGAGCCCTTCAGCGAATCCCTGCCGGTGTTCTCCGACGAGGACGACTACGAGGACGGCAATGCCCTGGCCGGTCCGCTGTCGGAGATCTTCGCGGTGGACGTCGTCTCGGCGCAGGGCTGCTGCACCGGCTGCGGCACGACCGGTCCGATCGCGCAGTTGCGGGTGTACGGACCGGGACCGGGTCTGGTGGCGCGGTGCCCGCAGTGCGGTCAGGTCGTGCTGCGGCTGGTGCGTGGCGGGAATTCGGCGTGGCTGGATCTGCGCGGGACCGTGAGTCTGCGGATTCCGTTGGACACCGACCGGTAACCGCGCTCGATCGGCTAGTATTTCAGGCTTCTGCGATCCGAAACGGCCCTGACGCCGACCCGGCGCCGGGGCCGTCGCGTCGCACCCTGTGACGACCCGTTGACCCCCCGCACAAATCGTCGCAACCCCTTGCCTTCCCCTTGCCTTGATCCCGGTGGCTACTAGGGATCTCCGTGGGATTTTCGCGAGAACGCCAGCTCATGCGCTATATGGCCATCCACCCGGCAAATCACGCCTGAAAATCAAGCGACCTTCAGCTATTGAGTGACCTGATACCGCTCGCTACGGTGACGGCGACCAGGCCCCTTGCAGCGCGCCCACACGCGCCCCCACCGAAGGAGCAAGTATGCGCAGGTTCCTGATACACGCCGCCGCACTGGCCGCCGCGGCCACCTCGATCGCGCCGGCCGCCCCCGTGGCGGCCTCGGCGGCGTCCGGGATGTCGTTCCGGCCGCTGACGTACAACACCAACGGCTACAACTGGGGCGGCTACGCCGCCACCGGCAGCGGGTTCACCTCCGTCTCGGCGACCTGGACCGAGCCGAGCGCCAAGTGCAACTCCACCAACGACCTGTACGCGCCCTGGGTCGGCATCGACGGCTACGGCTCCAGCAGCGTGGAGCAGACCGGCGTGGCCACCGACTGCTCCAGCGGCAGCCCGGTCGACCAGGCCTGGTACGAGATGTACCCCGCGGCTCCGGTCTACCTGAGCTCCAGCTCCTACCCGGTGAAGGCCGGCGACGTCATCAACGCCTCGGTCACCTACTCCGGCAGCAACAAGTACAAGCTGACCCTGAACGACTCCTCCCGGGGCTGGACCTACACCACCACCAAGACCCTGTCCGCCTCCCGCGCCAGCGCCGAAGTCATCATCGAGTCCCCGACCGGCGCCTACCCGAACTTCGGCACCCTGCACTTCACCAACGCCAAGATCAACGGCGGCAACCTGAGCTCCTACAACCCGACCGCCCTGGACCCCTCCAACGGTCCCTACGAGGCCCACACCAGCGCCATCTCCGGCGGCACCAGCTTCACCGACACCTTCGAGCACGAATAAAGACATGACAGCGCCGGCGGTCCCACACCCCCGGCGCCCTCCCCCACCGGGACCGGCCGCGGCACGCGAGATGCCGCGGCCGGTCTTTGTCGTGGGGGTGGTCGGTCGGTGGCGGGGCGTGGCGCGGCAGATCCGGGGCGCTAGCTTGGCGCGGCAGGTTCAGGCAGAGCGTGGGGCGGTCGGCGCGGGAGGGATCCTTCGCCCTCGCGCTCGCGGCGGTTCGAGTATCAGCCGCAGCTGATAGCTGCCCGACCAAACGCGTGCGCAGTGGCTCAGCCTCGGACCGGTGCGCCAGCTCGGCGCAGCTGGTTCAGGCGGAGCGTGGGGCGGTCGGCGCGGGACGAATCCCTCGCCCTCGCGCTGGCGGCGGCTCGAGTATCAGCCGCAGCAGATAGCCGCCCGACCACACGCGTGCGCAGCGACTCAGCCTCGGACCGGTGCGCCAGCTCGGCGCAGCTGGTTCAGGCGGAGCGTGGGGCGGTCGGCGCGGGACGGATCCCTCGCCCTCGCGCTGGCGGCGGCTCGAGTATCAGCCGCAGCTGATAGCCGCCCGACTAAACGCGTGCGCAGTGGCTCAGCCTCGGACCGGTGCGCGGTCGTGTCCGCGGATGACCGTCGGCCGCCGGCGCACCATCCGGTGCTCCACCGATCTTGCCCTGCGGGCTGTTCGCCGAGGTGGCAGGAGGCAGCCGGTATGATCGTCGGGCCCTGTCTGCGAGGTATGGAGCCCATGGTGAGCGTGTGCTGAGCTCCGGTGCCGGCACGGTGGTGTCGGTCGTGCTGCTGTTCGCCGTGCTCGTGTTCGCGGTGGTGCGGCCTCGGGGGTGGCCGGAGGCGGCGGCCGCGCTGCCGGCGGCGGGGATCGTGGTGGCGGTCGGGGCGGTGTCGCCGCACGCGGCGTGGTCCGAGGTCACCGCGTTGGCGCCGACGGTCGGGTTCCTCGCCGCGGTGCTGGTGCTGGCGCAGTTGTGTGCCGACGACGGGCTCTTCACCGCCGCGGGTGCCGCGATGGCGCGCGTCGCGAGCAGGCCGGGGCAGGCGGCGGATGCGCGGCGGTTGTTGGGCGCGGTGTTCGTGGTGGCGGCGTTGACGACCGCGGTGCTGAGCCTGGATGCGACCGTCGTGCTGCTGACGCCGGTGGTGTTGGCCACGACCGTCCGAGCCGGAGTGAAGGACCGGCCGCATGTGTACGCCTGCGCGCACCTGTCGAACTCGGCCTCGTTACTGCTTCCGGTGTCGAATCTGACGAATCTGCTGGCGTTCAGCGCCTCGGGGCTGACCTTCGGTCGGTTCGCGGCGCTGATGGCGGTCCCGTGGGTGGCGGCGGTCGGGACTGAGTATGTGGTGTTCAGCCGGTTCTTCGCCAAGGATCTGGATGCTGTCGCGGAGGACGCGTCTGGAACCCCATCTGCCGACCACGTCCCCGTCCCCACCTTCACCGTCATCGTGCTCGCCGCGACCCTTGCCGGGTTCGCCCTGACCTCCCTCGCGGGACTGAATCCGGCGTGGGCGGCGCTGGGCGGAGTGCTCGTGCTGGCCGGGCGGGCTTTGGTGCGGCGGCGGACCACGGTGCGGCAGTTGGTCGGGGCGGCGGCGCCGTTCTTCTGCGCGTTCGTGCTGGCGTTGGGGATCGTGGTGAAGGCGGCGACCGGCAGCGGGCTCGGGGCGCGCGCGGGTGATCTGCTGCCGCAGGGGTCGTCGCTGGCGGCGCTGCTCGCGACGGCGTGCATCGCCGCGCTGCTGGCCAACGTGGTCAACAACCTGCCCGCCACGCTCGTGCTGCTCCCCGCCGCCGCGCACGCCGGACCGGCGACGCTGCTGGCCGTGCTGCTCGGCGTGAACCTCGGGCCGAACCTGACTTACGTCGGCTCGCTGGCCACCCTGCTGTGGCGCCGGGTGCTGACCAGCCATGGCGAGGAGGTGAGCCTGGGCACGTACACCCGCCTCGGCCTGCTCGCCGTGCCCGCGACGCTGGTCACCGCGACCGTCGCGTTGTGGGCCGCGGTGCACGTCATCGGGGTCTGAGCTCGCTTTCGGCCAAGGTGCGGCTTCATAGTGACGGCGGTGTCGCCGGTCCGACGGTGAGGTCGCGTCCGGCGCCGAAGCCGATGACCGCCTGGACGCACGCGAGGCCGGCAAGCAGGGTCAGCGGGAGTGCCCAGCCGCTGGTGGCGCCGTGGAGAGCGCCGAGCAGCAGCGGGCCGATCGCGGCGACGGTGTAGCCGACGGTCTGGGCCATCGCGGCCAGGGCTGCGGTCTGCGGTCCTTTTGCGGCGCGCTGTCCTTGGAAGGTGAGCGCCAGCACCAGTGTCGCGCCGCTGCCGAAGCCGTTCAGGACGCAGGTCAGGACCGCCAGGCTCGGTGCGATCGCGAGCAGGGCGAAGCCCGCGGCGCCGAGCGCCGAGGCGGTCGCGGCGAGCAGGCGCTGGTCGAGGCGGCGGCGGGTGAGCAGCGGCAGGGTGATGCTGGCGAGCAGGCCGACGGCTTGGTAGAGGAAAAGTTCCCAGCCGGCGGTGGCGGCGGGGGTGCCGTGGTCGTGGACGATGCTGGGGAGCCAGGCGATCGTGGCGTAGAAGCCGAGGGATTGCAGGCCCATGAACAAGCTGACCTGCCAGGCCAGGGCGGAACGCCAGAGGCTGGGGGTTTTCGCAGGCGGGGGCGCCGCTGCTTTCGATTCCTTTGCTGCTGTTTCCGCCTTCGGCTGGGCGCTCCGGCGCAGGTGCGGGATCCACGCGGGGAAGGCGAGGACGGCGAGCACCGCCCAGCAGCCCAGCGCGCTGCGCCAGCCTCCGGGCAGGACGTCGGCCAGCGGCACCGACACGCCGGAGGAGATCGCGGCGACCAGGCCCATCGCGGTCACGTAGACGCCGGTGACCTGCCCGATCCGGTGCTCGGGAACGCTGCCGCGCACCACCGGCGGTAGCAGGACGTTGCCGACGGCGATCGCGGCGGCGATGACGACCGTGCCGCCGAACAGGAACACCGTCCCTGGCAGCGACCGTACGACCAGCCCGGCGGCCAGCACCGGCAACGACAGCGCGAGGACGCGCCGGGCACCGTGGCGGCGTGCGGCGCGCCCGGCCAGCGGCGAGGTCGCGGCGAAGGTCAGCAACGGCAGCGTGAGCAGCAGCCCGCCCCAGGCATCGGAGAGCCCGGTGCTGTTCTCGATGCTCGGCAGCAGCGGCCCGACACCGGTCAGCCCCGCCCGCAGATTCGCCGCGACCAGGATGATCGCGATCAGCAGCGAGGTGGTCAGCGCGGCCGGGTTCGGCGCCGCCGTGTCGTGGGCAGCGTCCTCGTCCACGCTCATGCCGGAGATCATAATCGCCGCTGTCGGCGGCGGCCCGTACGGTGGTCCGCCATGGGACTGGGAATTTCGGTGGGGATCCTCTGCGATCAGGCACGCAACGACCCCGAGGGCTACGAGCACTACCGCACCGCCTTCGAGCAACTGACCAGCGCACTCGCCCCCGAAGGCGTCGACTGGCACGAGCCGCAAACCATCCACGCCGCCGACGACGAGCACGACTTCGCAGCGGGCTTCCCCTACCGCTACCTGTCGCACCTCCGCCGCATCTACACCCTCACCCTGCTGGGCGAACCGGTGACCCCCGCAGCCTCGATCAGCGAGGCGCAGTACGAAAGCGACCAGGAACAAGTCGCCGACGAGACGACGATGTTCGCCTCCCACCTCCTCTGCCACGCCGACGACGCCGGCTACTACATCCCCGTCGACTTCCCCGACCCTCTGTTCCTGCCGCAAGAAGCGAAGATCCCCGGCGGCGGCATGGTCGGCTCCACCCAGCAACTACTCGCGGAGCTGATGGGCTTCGCACCAGCGATCGGCATCCACGTCGACGAGCACGGTGAGATACAGGAGCCGCAGCCTGATGACGGCGACGGCAACGCCGACGCCGACGCCTTCGAGCCGGAACGCTACGCCTGGTCGCAGATGTATCAGGCGTGCCGCGCCAGCATCGCCAGCGGGCACGCCATCGTGTTCTGCTGAGCTCGGCTCACACCTGCGGCGGCGTCACATCCGTCACCGGTCCGGCCGGGCCCTCCGGATCCGTCGGACCGGCCGGACCAGCCGGACCAGCCGGGCCCTCCCGCCCCGGACCGCTCGTGCCCGGACCACTCATGCCCGGACCCGTCGCGGGCGCCGCCGGTCGGCGTCGGCCGCGCAGTAGGGCGGCGAGCAGCAGGAGCACGAAGCCGAGGGCCAGGAGGATGATCGGGAGGTAGACGCCGAGCCAGCGGATGACGGTGTGGCCGTGGCGGGCGTCGTCGGCGGCTTGGTGGGCGCTGGCGGGGGTGGTCTCGTAGGCGGCGGCGACTGCGGGGATGAGGGGGACCGCCGTGCCGTTGGGGAGGGCGATGGCGGCGATGCGCTGCTGCTTGCGCAGGACGTCGATGACCAGGCCGGTGTTGGGGTCGACCCAGAAGGTGGAGTCGTCCTGGAAGGTGTAGGCCATGGTGACCTGGGCGCCGAGTTGCGGGAGGATCTGCTCCAGCTGGGCGGCTTGGGCCGCGGGCAGGCCGCCGGCGGTGGCGAGCAGCTTGAGCAGGCTCGCCGGGAGCTGCTTGGGCAGGGCGGCGAGGATCTGGGGGTCGACGATCTTGGTCGGGGCGACCTTGGCCTCGTAGACGTAGGTGGTGATGCCCTGCTTCTTCTCCGAGCGCAGGTAGGTCAGCGGCGCCACGGTCTGGGTCTCCGGCGTCCAGCCCTGGTAGTCCTTCTTCTTCGCGCCGAAGGGCCAGCTGACCGTCAGGCCCTTGGCGGGGATGACGTTCCAGCTGCTGGGGTGGCTGCTCACCGCCTGCAGCGACGTGCGGTCCACCGCGTACTCCCACTTGGTCTGCTCGACCTTCGCCCCGGCGGCCGAGGTCGTGCGCGAGTCGCTGATCAGGGCCTTGTCACCGGAAGTCTGCTCGGCCTTGACGTCCTGCAGCACGGTCATCGGCACGTTCTGCTTGACCGCGCCGACCAGGTTGCCCGAGGCCAGCGCCGCGGGATCCAGCAGCGACTGGAAGGTCCCGGCGTAGTTGCGCGAGATGTTCTTGCCGTCGGGGATCCGGGCCACATAGCTCGGCGTGATCCACCAGGCCATCAGCGCGGCGGCGACGAGGGAGAGCACGCCGACAACGGCGCACGCGATGCGTGTCTTGGTCATACCGGCTCCGTTGCTCAGGATCAGGACCTCAGCGTCAGTGTCCGAGGATGGACGGCAAAAGACCAGCTGAGGCACGCCAACGAGTGACACCGCCGCGTAGTGATTCACTCGGACAGCGGAAGCTCCCCCGGCTCGCCGCTGAACGCGACCCGGCCACGATGCAGCACGTGCACGACCCCTGCGGCGCCGAGCGTCTCCGGAAGCGTCTGCGCCGCCAGCACCACCGTCCGCCCCTCCTGCGCGATCTCCAACAGCCGCCGATGCAGGCGCGCGACCACGTATGGAGCCAGACCCCGATCAGGCTCGTCCAGCACCAGCAGCCGCGGCCGACGCAGCATCGCCCGGCACAGCGCGACCAGCTGCTGCTGCCCGCCGGACAGCGTTTCGGCGCGGCGCTCGAACAAAGGCAGCAGCTCAGGGAACGTCTGAGCGACTTCGGCGTCGGCGCGCGCCCCCGCGCCCAGGTTCTCCGCGACGGTCAGCGAACCGAACACCGCGTGCTCAGCCGGGACGAACGCCAAGCCCAGGCGCGCGCGACGATAAGCAGCCAGGGCGCTGACATCGCGGTCCTGCCACAGGCAGCGCCCGGCGGACAGCGGCACGGCTCCGGCCAGGGCACGCAGCGCGGTGGTGCGTCCGGCGCCGTTGCGGCCAATCAGGACACTGACCCGCCCGGCGGGAAACGTCAGGTCGACGCCGTGCAGCGCCTCGAGCGGACCGTAACGGACCCGAGCTGCGCGCAGTTCAGCCTCGATGGTCATGCGCGGCTCACGCCTTCCCCCACAGCGCGCCGACCTCCGGATCGGCGAGCACTGAGGCGGCCGGACCGCGCGCGACCACGCGCCCGGCGGCCATGACGCAGACGGTGTCGGCTAGCTCCGCGACCAGGTCGACGTCGTGCTCGACCAGCAGCAGCGCCATGCCCTCGGCGGCGAGCGCGCGCAGCATCGCCGCGAGCCGCGCCGCCTCCGCCGCGTCGAGTCCGGCGGCAGGCTCGTCGAGCAGGAGCACGCGGGGGGCGCTGGCGAGCGCGCGAGCCAGCTCGACCATACGCAGCGTGCCGGTGGGGAGGTCGGAGACGGGGTGGTCCCGGAGGGCGGTCAGACCCGTGAGCCGCAGCGCGCGGTCGGTAGCTGCCGCTGCGGCCGCTCTTCCCGGATCGGGCAGCCCGGCGAGGCCGCGCAAGGTTCCGCCGGGGCGTCCCTCGGCGCCGATGCGGACGTTCTCGGCGACGGTCAGCCCGGGGAAGATCGAGAGCTGCTGGAAGGTGCGGGCCAGGCCGAGCCGGGCGCGGCCGTAGTCGGGGAGGCTGGCGATGTCGCGTCCGCCGAGCAGGACGCGGCCGGCGTCGGGGCGCAGCGTGCCGGACAGGCAGTCGAACAGCGTGCTCTTGCCGGCGCCGTTGGGTCCGACGAGGGCGGTGATGCGGCCGGGCGGGACGGACAGGTCCACGCCGTCCACCGCCACGACGCCGCCGAAGCGCCGGACGACGCCGCGCGCGGTCAGGCGGGCCGCTTTCATGGTCTTGCCTGACCGGCGGCTTCGCGGCGGGCGATACGTGCTCGAACTCGCTCGCCGAGCGGGCTGAGCTGCGCTGGGGATTCCAGCAGAGTCGCGCTGGCGTCAGCGCCGACGCTGGCGCCGAGCCGCGACACCCAGCCCGCGAGCCCGCCGGGCATCCGGCCGATTGCCAGCGCCAGCGCACCGACGACGACCGTCGAGACGCCCTGCGCCGTGCCGGCGTCCAGCCCGACCAGCAGCGCGGCGGCCAGCACGGCGCCGAGCGCGCTGTCCGCTCCGGCGACGACCACCGTCGCGAACCACAGCAGGCCTTGTAAGGGGTCGTAGGTCGCGGCGTCGAACGCACGGTCGCCCAAGCCCATCAGGCCGCCGCCGAGCGCGGCGAGCCCGGCGCCGGTCAGGAAGGCGAAGACCTTCAGCCAGGGCACGTTCAGTCCGGCCGCCGACGCCCCGGCTTCGTGGTCGCGCAGGGCGGTCAGGGCTCTGCCGAGGCGTCCGCGGTGCAGGTTGCGGACGATCACCACGCCGAGGGCGAGCAGCGCCAGTTCGGCGGTGTAGAAGGCGCGGTCGTCGGCGAGGAAGCCGGGGCGGTCCAGGTGCAGGTCGGTGGTGGCGTAGGGCTGGTCGAACACGAAGCGGCTCATGGCGGTGCCGACGGCGAACGTCACCAGCGCCAGCGCCAGGCCGCGGCGGCGGATCGCGGGCCAGCCGGTGAGCAGCCCGAGCGGGATGGTGACCAGGACCGCGCACAGCAGCGCCGGGATCGCGGGCATCGCCGTGACGCCGGGGACCTTGCCGGACATGAACAGCGCGGTGCCCAGGGCTCCCATCCCGGCGTACCCGGCCTGCCCGAGCGAGATCTGCCCGCCGTAGCCGGTCACCACCACGACCGAGAGCAGCACCAGCGCCAACGCCGGGACCTGCAGCGCGTTGCGCAGATCGCCGCCGCGGAAGCCGAGCGGCATGAGGAGCAGGACCGTGCACGCGATCGCCGCGACGACGGCACGCTCCGGCGCTCCCCGTCCAACAGCGGCGGCGCGCGCCGGGGGTGCCTGCGCCCCGGAGCCGAGCCGGCCCTGCAGCAGAACCACGACCAGCAGCGCGATCACGAACAGGTTCGACTGCACCGCCTGCACCAGCGGCAGAATCTGCCCGCCGGGCCGCAGCCGTGTCAGCTCGCTGCCGGCGATCCCCAACCCCAGCCCGACCGCGACCGCCACCCCGACGCTGCGCAGCCGCCCGGCGACCGCCACCGCGATGGTCTCCATGACCAGCAGCGACAAGCCATACGGGTCGAGCAGCAGATTCGGCGCCAGCAGCACCCCGACCAACCCGGCGACGAACGAACCGAACGCCCACCCGACCGCCGAGACCCGCCCGGCGTTCACCCCCGACAACTCGGCCAGCCGCCGATCATCCACGACCGTCCGCAGCCGCAGCCCGAAGGGCGTGTAGCGGGTGACGAGCGCGACCAGCACGCTGAGCACGAGAACGACGCCGAGCTGCACCGCGGTGTCCAGGCGCATGGCATGGCCGCCGGGCAGGGTGAAGGGCGTGCTCGGAACGAGGGAGGGCGCATCGGCATAGGGACCAATGCCCCAGATGAGGACGACCGCGCCGGTCAGCAGGATGAAGACCCCGATGGTCGCGACCATGGTCTCGGCGGGCCCGGCACCCCGCCGCTGCAACGGACGGAAAACCCCGAGCTCAAGCACGACGCCCATCAGCGGCGCGATGACCAGCAGGCACAGCACAGCGGCCAACCCGACCGGCCAATGCCAGACCACAACCAGCTCGCGCAACAGATAGGCGATGACCATGGCCTGCGCCCCCTGCGCAAGGTTGAGCACCCCGGTCGCCCGATAGGTGACGACAAGCCCGATGCCGCTCAACGCAGCCGCACTACCGACGGCGAGCCCCGCGATAGCGAGGTCGATGGTGAGGCTGAGGGACGCCGGCTCAGCGAGGAGGGGCATCAGGAGGCTGCCGGGGTGGTGGGGTGTTGGTCGGGGTCGGTGCCAGCGGGAGGAGCGCCGCCGCCGCTGCTGGTCGGGTCGGAAGCGGCGGGATCAGCAGCAGGCTGGTCGGGGGTGGTGCCGCGGGGGTCGATGCCGGGCTCGGTCGGTCCAGAAGCGGCGGGATCAGCAGGCTGAGTGGGGGCGCTGCCAGTGGGTCCCGGACCCGCAGGCGGCAGCGTCGGCGGCTCGCACACCGGGCAGGGCGTGAGCGAGCGTTCGAACACTGTCGCCTCGTCGATGACCTCTGCGGTGGGCTTGCCTGCGATCAGTGGGCAGTCGCGTCGGTGATAGAGCGTGCCGCCGGGGACTGCGAGTAGCTCGTGCGAGTTCTCCGGCGGCGGGGGCGGTGCTGCGGGGGTGTCGGCGTCTGCGACCAGGAGTGTGTACAGCGTCTCGATGCGGGCGTTGGTGGGCTCGGGGCGGGAGGCGATGAGGGCTGCGCCGGCGACGATCAGGGCGGCGCCGGGGATGGTCGCGGAGGCGAGGTAGGGGAGCTGCTGTTCGATGGTGTTCTCGCCGGAGATGCCGTACCAGCCCAGGACGCACAGGACTGCGCCGGCTGCGACCGCGAGCCAGCCGGACCATTCGCGGACCGCGCGGGTGAGCGCGGGGGTCGGCGGGGGGTGTGGCAACCGGGCCATGGCGGGTTTCTACCGCTTATGTTGCGGTTTATACATAAGAGGACATGCTGAGGGTGGACGGGAGTCCTTCGATTGCAGGAGAGGCGGAGAGAAAGCCATGGCGATGCAGCGCAGCGGGCCCTCATTCGGACGTACGCTCGCCGCCGGTGTCGCGGTCGCGGCGTTGATGGCGGTCTCGGCGTGCGGCGGGGGCAGCAGCAAGCCGTCCTCGGCGACTTCGAACACGACTACGGCGACTACGGCGACGACCGCGCCCTCCACGACCGCTTCGCCATCGACGTCCCCGTCGAGTTCGGAGTCGAGCTCCCCCGCGACGTCGGGCGCCTCCGCCCCGGCCGACCCGGCAGCCGCCGAGGCCCAGATCAAGCAGAACTGGCAGTTGTTCTTCGACCCGAAGACCGCCGTCGCCGACAAGGAGAAGTACCTGCAGAACGGCGCCGTCCTCGCGCCGCTGCTCCAAGCCTTCGCCGCCGACCCGCGCGTCGGCCAGGTGTCCTCGACCGTCTCCAGCGTCTCCTTCACCTCCCCGACCACCGCGACCGTGACCTACTCCCTGTCGCTGCAGGGCACGGTCGTGGAGCCGAACGCCACCGGCAAGGCGGTCCTGCAGGACGGGACGTGGAAGGTCGCCGACACCACCTTGTGCGGACTGGTCGCGCTCACCGGCAACACCAAGCTCCCCGGATGCAGCTGAGCAGGCGCCGCCGGCGCGTCGTCCCGCTCCTGATCGCGCCCCTGGCGCTGGCGGCGCTCGCGGCGGCGGCCACCGCCTGCGGCACTCGCCTGCCCGCCAGCGCCTTCGCCCCCCGCCCCGGGCCGACGGCGCCCGGCAGCACGCAGCCGCCGGCGACAGCGCCGGCGAACCAGAACCCCGCCAGCGACGTCGGCGTCACCCCGACCCAGATCCGCGTCGGCATCCTCGCCTCGCTGACCAGCCCCGTCGGCTCCGCCGCCTTCAGCGGTCCCAGCTACGGCGCGCAGGCCTTCTTCCGCGCGCTCAACGCCGCCGGCGGCGTCCACGGCCGGACCGTCGCGGTCTCCGTGTGCGACGACGGCGGCAGCGGTATCGGCAACCAGGACTGCGTCCACCAGCTCATCGACCACGACCAGGTCTTCGCCCTGACCGCGACCGCGGCGCTGGACTACGCAGGGGCGGACTACGTCAGCAAGAAGGCCGTCCCCGACATCGGCGGCCAGCCCATCACCACCGTCTACGACCAGTACCCGCACCTGTACGCGATCGGCGGCAGCAGCTCGCCGCGCGACGGCCGCACCGTCGGCTGGAACGGCACCCTGTATCAGAGCACGGAGATCTTCCGCTTCTTCAAGCAGCGCCTGGGCTCGGCGCGCGCCGCGGTCGTCGCCTACAACCAGGCCGACTCCACGCGCTACGCCTCCCAGCTCGCCGCCGGTCTGCGCGCCGAGGGGTACCACGTCCTGTCCCAGACCGTCGACCTGGCGCTGCCGGGCTTCCAGGCGGTCGCGGCGGCGATGAAGGCCGACGGCAGCCAGCTGTTGTTCGACGCCATGGACACCCGGGGCAACGCAGCACTCTGCAACGCCATGGACGCCGCCGGTGTCAGGGTCCTGGCAAAGGTCACCAACGTCGAGAACTGGGGCGAGTCGGTCCGCGAGGACTACCGCTCCTCCCCCGCCTGCCGCAACGTGCTGTGGGCGACCTCCTCCAGCCGGAACTACGAGGACGTCCAGTACCCGGCGGTCGCGCAGTTCCGCGCGGCGATGGCGCGGTACTTCCCGGACCAGGCGTCCCAGCTGTCCGCCTGGGACCTGGAGGGCTGGGCCGCGGCGCAGTGGCTCACCGACGCCATCGACTCCTGCGGCGCGAACGTGACCCGCGCCTGCGTCGAGGGTTTCATGAACCGCCCGCAGCCCTACGACGCGCACAACCTGATCCTGCCGGCGTCCTTCATCCCGACTCCCCCGCCGACCGGGACCACCCGCGCCTGCCTGAACGCGGCGCGCTGGCAGGACTCGGCGCAGGGCGGCAGGGGCGGGTGGGTGACGCAGGTCGCTGACATGGACACCACCTGCTTCGACGTGCCGCAGCTGCCGTACACGCCGTGACGGCGGCTACTTCTTGTAGTAAGCCTCGATCGGCACCCGCGCCGCGTCGAACAGCGCCGGACCGTCCTGCGGCACCACCGGCCACTCCGAGCCCGGGTTCAGCTCGACGAGCTGGTCGGTGGCCAGCGCGTAGACGACCCGCCCGAGCCCGGAGCGCACGATCCCGCCGGTGCACATCCCGCACGGCTGGCAGCTCGTGTACATCGTGGTCGTCGCGGCGGCCTCCGGGCTCAGCTCGCGGGCGGCCCAGCGCGCGAGCTTGAGCTCCGGATGCGCGGCGATGTCGCCGTCGCGGCGCACCGTGTTGTGCTCCTCGATCAGGATGGTGCCGTCCGCGTCGGCCAGCAGCGAGCCGTACGGGGCGTCCCCGAGGGTGACGGCGTGGGCGGCGATGTCGATCGCGCGGCGCAACAGGGTCTCATCGGCAGGGGTGAGCATGGGCGGCCTCCTATGGTCGACGCGCCGGCGGCGGCCCGCGCGGTGGTGAGCGGTGGTGAGCGGTGGTGAGCGATGGTGATCCGTTGGAAGGACATTGTGCCCGATCGCGTGCCGGCGGTTGCCTTGCCCTGCTTCAGGTATTCGGCGAAGCGCCCTCCGGCGGCGCCGTCGTCGAGTTCGAAACATCCTGGGTGCCGAAAGGGTGCTGCGCTGCCGCTATCATCGTTCTCACTCGCGCCCGACCGGGAGGAACGGATGTCGTCACCACCGGATTTCGAGGTGCTGGTCGTCGGCGCCGGACCCGTCGGCTGCTGGGTGGCCGCCGAGTTGTGCGCGGCCGGAGTCCAGGTCTTGGTCGTGGAGGCGCGGGAGAATCGCGCCGCCTGGTCACGCGGCTTCGTGGTGCATCCTCGGACGCTGGAGATCTTCGATTCGCGCGGGGCGGCGGCGCCGATGCTGGCGGCGAGCCGGCGGCTGCCGACGTGGCACTTCGCGATGGGCTCCTCGCGCCTGGACTTCGCGGTGCTGCCGACCTCCTTTCCGTTCATCCTGCTTCAGCCGCAGGCCCAGACCGAGGAGATCCTGGAGGAGCACCTCAACCGCTGCGGCGGCGCGGTGCTGCGCGGGCGGCGCGTCCTGGACGTGCGGCAGGAGCCGGACCGTGTGGTGGCGCGGATCCTGCACGACGGCGCCGAGCAGGAGGTCAGCGCACGGTTCGTCGTGGGCTGCGACGGCGCGCACAGTACGGTCCGCACGACGGCCGGCATCGGCTTCAGCGGCACCCCGGACACCATGGTCAGCCCGGCGGCCCTGGCCGAACTGGCCGACCCGCCGCCGCCTGAGCAGTACATGCAGGGCACCGAGCAGGGACTCCTGTTCCTGATCCCGCTGCCGGACGGCCGCTTCGTCATCTCGACGATCGACCACGCGGTGATGACCGAGCTGAAGAAGCCGTGGACGGCGCAGATGGTGCGCGACTCGCTGCTGCGGATCTCCGGGACGGATTACGGGCTCGGCGAGGTCGAGCGCGTCTCGACGCTCGGCAACGCCGCACTCCAGGCGGACCGCTACCGCGACGGCCGAGTACTGCTGGCCGGGGACGCCGCGCACGTGCACTTCCCGATGGGCGGCCAGGGCATGAACCTGGGCATCCAGGACGCGCACAACCTGGCGTGGCGGCTGATCGCGGCCGTGCGCGCCGAGCGGGACGGGGACGGGCACGGCGCCGAGGCGGCGGACGCCCTTCTCGACGGCTACGAAGCCGAACGGCGTCCGGCCGGGGAACGCGTGCTGGAGGACGTGCACGCGCAGATGGGCCTGGTCTCGGCAACCGGCGCCGACGGCGCGGCGCTGCGGGCCCGGTTCGAGGCGCTGCTGGCCGAGCATCCGGCGGTCAACCTGCAATACGCGCGGCGGTTGTCGGGGATCGCGGTTCGGTATCCGACGACGACAGCGCCGGCCACGACCGCCGACGGCGCCGACGGTGTCGTCGTCGAGGACGTGCGCCTCGGCGCCCGAGTCCCGGACCTGCTGCTGGAGCGGGACGGCGCGCCTCCGGTCCAGCTCTACGAGTTGCTGCGGGAGATCGGGCCGGGACGCTTCGTGCGGCTGACGATCGGCGACCACCGTTCGGGGAATGAAGAAGAGGGCACCGCGGCTCTCACCGCGACCGGCGTGCGCGGACCGGATTGGGCCGTCCGTGACGGGTGGGACCACCGGGGATCGGTGCTGATCAGGCCGGACGGCCATGTCGCCGAGGCCCGGACCTGGTGATTCCCGTGCCCAGGCGGCGCAGGGCGGCTCGGATATCATGGAGATCACACTCCGGGGGAACCGCCAAGCGGATGACGAACACCGCTCACACCGTGAACTACCTGGACGCAGGGAGCAGGCGCATCGATGACGAGTGCGGCAGAACGCGGGGCCGGAACGGACGCCCCGGGGCGGTCGCGGCCCGACGGCTTCCCCGTCCAACCGGGCGTGCCTCGTCCCGAGGTCGGGACCGTGCCTGATCGCGCGCCGGATCCTGCGCCGGACCGCGTGCCGGGTATCGAAGCCGAGGCCGTGCCTGCTCCTGCTCCCGTGGCCGATCACGGCACCGGGGAGCGAATAGCCGCCTCGAACGCCGAGGGCGGCCCGCTGTTCGGTCCGGAAGGCCCGATCCGGCCGATCGACGAGACCGAGCTGGACCGCATCTGCCTGCACAACCTGCTGTCGGCGTGCGCCGACATGATCTTCTTCAAGGACCGCGAGTCCCGTTTCCTGCGCGTCAGCGACAGCGCCGCCGAGTTCAGCGGGACCGATCCGGCGTCGATGATCGGCAAGACGGTCCGCGACTACTTCACCCCCGAGCACGCCGCCGCGGCCTTCGCCACGGAGCGGGCGATCATGAGCACCGGCCGTGCGCTCACCGACTTCGAGGAGCCCCACCTGCGGCCGGGCACCCCGGAGGAGGAGACGCTCAGCGCCAGCAAGCAGCCGCTGCGCGACTTCGACGGCCGGATCATCGGCACCTTCGGGATCAGCCGCGACATCACCGCGCGCAAGATCTCCGAGCGCGAGCTGAAGGCCCGCACCGCCGAGCTGGACCGGGTCGGACGCGAGCTCAAGACGCTGCTGGACACCAGCCCGGACCTGATGGCCCGGTTCGACCGGGACCTGCGCTGCACCTACGCCAACCCGGCGGCCCGGGAGATCACCGGCGTGGAGATGCTCGGCCGGACCAGCCGCCAGCGCGGCTACTCCGAGGACTTCCTGGGGGTGTGGGAGGAGTCGCTGCGGCAGGTGCTGGAGACCGGACGGGACACCGACCGGGAGTTCAGCGTCACCGTCGGCGGGCAGTACCGGTTCCTGCACACCCGCTTCGTGCCGGAGCTCGACGCCGACGGCGAGGTCACCAGCGTGCTGTCGGTCAGCCGCGACCTGACCGACCGGCGCCGGATCGAGGAGGCGCTGGCCGAGCAGGCGGTGCGCGACCCGCTGACCGGGCTGGCGAACCGCACGCTGCTGGTCAGCCGGATCAGCGAGGCGATCGAGTACAGCGGCGGCGCGGACGACCGGCTCGCCGTGCTCTTCCTGGACCTGGACCGCTTCAAGCTGGTCAACGACAGCCTCGGGCACGCCGCCGGCGACGAGTTGCTGGCCGCGGTCGCCGACCGGCTGCGCAAGGCGGTGCGCCGCGGCGACCTGGTGGCGCGGTTCGGCGGGGACGAGTTCGTGGTGCTGTGCGAGAACGTCGCCGGGCACGCCGAGGCCGCCTCGATCGCGCAGCGCGTCATCGACTGCCTGATCCGGCCCTTCGACTGCGCCGGCAAGCCGATGCACGTGCGCACCAGCATCGGCATCGCGCTGGCGCACGGCCCGGACACCACCGTGGACGAGCTGCTGCGCGACGCGGACGCCGCGATGTACCAGGCCAAGTCCGACGGCGCGGTCGCCGGCGGCTACCGGTTCTTCGAGCCGGCCACGCACGAGCGGGCCGTGCACCGCATGAACCTGGAGCAGGACCTGCGCCAGGCGGTCGAGCGCGGCGAGTTCACGCTCGTCTACCAGCCGATCGTGGCGCTCGACGACGGCCGGGTGACCGGCGCCGAGGCGCTGATCCGCTGGCGGCATCCCGAGCGCGGGCTGCTGACGCCGGCGGCGTTCCTGGAGGTCGCCGAGGAGACGCAGCTGATCGTGCCGATCGGGCGCTGGGTGCTGGACGAGGCGTGCCGGCAGCTGGCGGCGTGGAACGCGATGCTGCCGCCGGGCTCTGAGGGTGAGGCCGAGGGCGGCGCGGAGGTTGGGGCGGGGGTCGCGGCGGGAGTCGGCGCGGGGGTCGCGGCGGGCGCCGGTTCCCGGCTGCCGCTGCTGGCGGTGAACCTGTCCAGCCGTCAGCTGTCGCACGATGGCGACCTGGTCACGCAGGTGGCGAAGGCGATCGCGCGGCACGGCGTCCCAGCGGGGCGGATCTGCTTGGAGGTCACCGAGACGGCGGTCCACGAGGCGTCGCTGACCGCGCGTTCGGCGCTCGCGGCGTTCTCCGCCGCCGGTATGAAGATCGCGCTGGACGACTACGGCACCGGCTACTCCTCGCTGGGACACCTGCGCGACAACCCGGTCGATACGCTGAAGATCGACCGCGTCTTCATCAGCGGCCTGACCCGCAACCGCGGCGACGACGCGATCGTGGTCGCGGTGATCACGCTGGCGCACGCACTGGGGATGCGAGTCGTGGCCGAGGGCGTGGAGACGCCGGAGCAGCGCGAGCGGCTGCGGGAGCTGGGGTGCGACTTCGCGCAGGGGCATCTGTTCGCGATGCCGCTGTGCGCCGAGGAGTTCGGGGAGCTGCTGCGGAGCGGGGCTACGGCGGTCGGGGCGCTTTCTTGTAGCTGCGGGGTGTAGGGGCGGGGGCGGGTGCGGGGTATAGGTGCGGGGGCAGGTCGTGCGGCGAGTGGATCATTTGCGAGGATGGTCGGGCGGGTACGGCAGATCCGCCGCGTCCGCGGTCCAGCGATGGAGGCTCGATGTCCGACCCTGTGCCCACTGATTCCGACGGCATGGCGTTCTGGACCGAACGTCACATCTGCAGCCTGGCGTCCGTGCGCCCCGACGGCACGCCGCACCTGGTCCCGGTCGGCGCCGTGTACGACCCGTCGACCGGGTTGGCGCGCATCATCACCAGCGGCACCAGCACCAAGGCGCGCCGGATCCTGCGGGCCGGCACGCTGCCGGTCGCGGTGACGCAGACCGACCGCGGCCGCTGGACCACGCTGGAGGGCGTGGCGCGGGTGAATCAGGACCCGGAGGCGGTCGCCGACGCCGAGCGACGGTACGCCGCGCGGTACGGGGAGCCGCGGCCGAACCCGCTGCGGGTGGTCATCGAGATCGAGGTGCGGCGGGTGCTGGGGACGGTGAAGGTGCCGCTGCCGGGGGCGGCGCAGTAGCGGGCATCGCGGCGAAGCGCGCCTCGGTGTCGGTCAGCATCTGCCGGCGCCGCTCGGGCGTCCGGTCGGCGACCTTGTCGTAGTTGACCCACGTCAGATTCTTCACGCCGATCTTGCCGAACGTCCCCTTGAACAGGATCTTCGTCAGCGGATCGCGGAACCACCACCGGTAGGCCTTGTCCGGCGTCGTCATGATCGACAGCACCGTGACACCCCCGAGCCGCGGCATCAGATTGCTGAACGGATTGCCCCTCGCCCCGGCCATCTCCTCGAAGACCACTCCCTTGGTGAGAACGCGGTCCAGGAACCCCTTGGTCGCCGCCGGCATCGCCTCCCACCACACCGGGAACGCGAACACCAGATGGTCGGCCGCCATCAGGCGGCGCTGATAGTCCGCTACCTGCGGGTCGACGACACCCGCCTGACGCCACGCGACCAGATCGGCGGCACTCATCACCGGCGAGAAGCCGTCCGCGGCGAGGTCGATGAGGTCGACGTCGTGCCCCGCCGCTTCGGCACCCCGGATGGCCGCCGCGGCGACAGCGGCGGTGAAGCTACGCCGGTGCGGCACGTTCTCGGACGAGGCAAGGGTGTAGGGATGGTCGAGGACTATCAGGACTCGCATGGCTGCTCCCGTGATGGCGCGATCAACAACTGTTTCCCTTGCAACAGTTGCACTCCAAACTGTCGCCTGTCAAACAGTCCGCTACCCTGAACCCCATGGACGACGCCCCACCCCCCTTCCCCGACGACCTGGCCACCCTCTGGTACCTGATCCGCCGCGTAGCCACCCTCCTGGACCGCACCGGCGAAGCCCTCTTCCAGCGCGAAATCGGCACCTCCCTGGCCCAATACCTGGTCCTCTCCGTCGTCGACGCCCACCCCGGCCCCCTGAACCAACAAGCCATCGCCGACCGCCTAGGCCTGACCAAGGGCACCGTCAGCCGCCAAATCGACACCGCGGTAGCCGCCGGCCTGATGACCGTCCGCACCGCCGAACACAACCGCCGCGAAAACCTCATCACCCTCACCCCAACCGGCACCCACCTGGTCCGCCAAGGCGACGCAGCCTTCGAACGCGAGAAGGCGGAGTCCCTGCCGAAGCTCCCGCCGCAAGAAATGCGCACCGCCATCCGCGTCCTCACAGCAATGAACAGCGCACTCGACCCGACAGCGACCTCGCCGGTCCGGGAGTGACCGGCTACTGAAGCGCGAGGCTGGCGGGATTGCCGGCTGACATACGGCAAGCGACGAGTTCGGGTACCGGCGACAGAGCGCATGACCGCTCGCGGCGATTGTCGGCGGGCTGCTCGGAGAAAGCGCCAACTGCGTGCGGCGGCGGCGGTCGGTCGGCTGGCTGCTCGGAAAGCGCGCCGGCTGATTCGCGGCAGTGAGGCAAGTTCGGCTACCTGCGAACCAGTGCATGGCCGCTCGCGGCGGTGGTCGGCTGGCTGCTCGGAAGGCGCGCCGGCTGGTCCCCGGCCATGAGGCGAGTCAGCTGCGCGGGGAAGTGGCCGGTTGGCGGCTGGGGCGCCTGTTTCGTTCTGCTAGCAGCCATCTGCGTTGGCTCGAATCGCTGACTGCTCGGCGGCACTTTTCGGTGGTCTTCGTTCTCTGTCTCGTAGGGCCCGTTATCTACCGCCCCCGACCCGAAACGGGCACCAAATGCCGCGCAGTGAGGTGGATGGTGGGTAGCGTCGAGGGGTCGGTTATGGGTGGTGGCGATGGTTCGGTCACCGAATAGCTTTGGCACCGAGGTAGTCTGGCGGGATGTACCGTGGCGGGTTGGCCGGCGCGGGTGGTTGCTAGCAGGGGTGGTTGCTGCGATGACGTTGGCTTATGTGCCGAGCCCGTCGCAGGGTGTGTGGCATCTGGGTCCGGTTCCGGTGCGGGCGTACGCGATGTGCATTCTGCTGGGGATCGTGGTCGCGGTGGTGTGGACCGGGCGGCGGTGGGAGGCGCGGGGTGGGCGGCGGGAGGATGTCGTCGATGTCGCTATCTGGGCGGTGCCGTTCGGGTTGGTCGGTGGGCGGCTCTATCACGTCATCACTGATCCGGAGTTGTACTTCAAGGCTGGTGAGGATCCGGTCAAGGCGTTCTATATCTGGGACGGCGGGCTCGGTATCTGGGGTGCGGTCGCGCTGGGGGCGGTGGGGGCGTGGATCGGGTGTCGGCGTAAGGGGATCGACCTCGCTGACTTCGCTGATGCGTTGGCGCCGGCGTTGGCGCTGGCGCAGGCGATCGGGCGTTGGGGCAACTACTTCAATCAGGAGTTGTACGGCCGTCCCTCCGGGCTGCCGTGGGCAATTCGCATCGATCCCTCGCACCGGCCGCCGAACACTCCGAATGCGGTCTTCTACCAGCCGACCTTCCTGTACGAGTCGATCTGGGACGTCGCGGTAGCGCTCGCGCTGGTGTGGATCGACCGCAAGTGGCATCCGAACCGCGGGCGGCTGTTCGCGATCTACGTCGCCGCCTATACCGCCGGCCGCGCGGTGGTCGAGGCACTGCGCGATGACCACGCCAACCGGTTCCTCGGCCTGCGGCTCAACGACTGGGTCTCGCTGATCGTCTTCCTCGGTGCTTTGGCGTATCTTTGGATCCGCCGCGATCGCAGGACACTGACAGGGACAGGGAATTCGATGCAAACGGCGGAGGCGGAAACTGCGGAAGCTGAGACTGCTGAAGCTGAGACTGCTGAAGGCGATTCAGCTCCCGAAGGCGAAACATGACCGCGGCCCTCCGCCGCGTCTTCGCCCGCGGCAAGCAAGGCCGCCCGCGCCTGTGGACCGAGCTGGCGCTCATCGTCGTCGGCTACGTCCTGTACTCCCTGACCCGCGACGCCGTCCCCGGCCAGCAGGCGACCGCGATGCGGCGCGCCGAGTCGGTCCTGCGGAGCGAGCACCGGCTGCACATCGACATCGAGCTGAGCGTCAACCACGCGCTCGACAAGATCACGCCGCTGATCGTCGGGATGAACTACTACTACGCGACGCTGCACTTCGTCATCACCATCGGCGTCCTGGTCTGGCTCTACGTACGCCATCCGCAGATCTACCGCCCGGCGCGCACGGTTTTGTTCCTGGCGACGCTGTCGAGCCTGATCGGCTTCTACTTCTTCGCCCTCGCCCCGCCGCGCTTCCTCACCGACCACGGCTTCATCAGCACCGTGGTCACGCACCACACCTGGGGTTCGTGGGGCTCCTCGAACGTGGACTCCATCTCCAACCAGTACGCCGCCATGCCCAGCGACCACATCGCCTGGTCCGGCTGGTGCGGCATCATGCTCTACCGCTACGCCGGCCGCCGCTGGCTCCGGGTCGCGGGCCTGCTCTACCCGCTGTTCACCTTCACGGTCATCATCGCCACCGCCAACCACTTCGTGCTCGACGCCGTCGGCGGCGCGATCGCGCTGAGCGCCGCCTTCGCGATCCAGCTCCTGCTCTCCCGCCTGGGGAGCCGGGGTCGGGGCGCCGAGAGCACGTCCCTACCGACGCCGCGCGCCCAACACGACGGTGGCGGGCATCAGGGGACAGTCGGCGAACAACGCGGCGTCAGTGATGCGGAATCCGCAATCGAGCAGCGGGACGGCTAATCGCGCCGAGATCCGCACCCCGCGCCGCCGGATGTGCCGCCTCCCCGGCGGGTCCCACGACGCGACCCCCTCCAGGTGCGCCAGCACCAGCAGCCCGCGCGAGGCGGTGATCCGGTGCAGCTCCCCCAGCGCCGCCGTCGGCTCCGGCCAGTGGTGCGAGTTGGCCGTGCACGTCACCACGTCGAACGCCCCGTCGGCGAACGGCAGCGCGGCGGAGTCGGCACGCACGTAGGCGTCGCGCTCCGCCGCCCCGGTCATCGCCACCGCCTGCGCCAGCATCCCTGCCGAGATGTCCACACCGACCAGCCGCGCCTCAGGGAACGCGTCCGCCGCCGTACGTAACAGCCGACCGGTGCCGCAGCCGACGTCCAGCACCCGACGCGGCGCAGGCGAAGCCCCGGCAGCCGAGGCCATTGCCAGAACCCTGTCATGCACGCGCGCATAGTAGACATCCTGCAATGCGCTCGCCTCGTAGACCGGCGCCCACGCGTCGAACCGCGCGACGTTTCCACCGGTCAGATCCACGGTTACACGCTGCACGCACCGTGAGAAGGTTGCAAGTGGTTTGTGTGATTCCCGTGAGAGACCACGCGATCACGCAACCATCTCAAGCCACTCAGACCCGCCGCTCAGACCACCATCACCGGCGCGTCCTCCAGCACCACCGAAGCCCGCCGGCCAGGCACCAGCTCCCCCGCCGAAGCGCTCGGCACGTCGGACAGCACCTCGGTCCCGTCCGGCAGGACCGCCGTGATCCGCGTGATCGGACCCCGGAACCCCGCCAGGCGTACCGTCGCCGCCCCGTCCTCGGACGGCTCGAACCGCACCGCCTCGGGGCGGATCAGGACCGCGACCTCCCCTCCTGATCGCTGTCCTGATCGCTGTCCTGATCGCTGTCCGGCCTCCCGCACCACCAGGCGGCGGCCCGCCACCTCGACGGTCTGACCGTCGGCGGCCAGGGTCCCCGGCAGCCGGTTCATCGTGCCGATGAACTCCGCGACGAACGCGGTCGCCGGGTCGGCGTAGACGTCCGCCGGCGCCGCACACTGCTCCAGGCGTCCGGCGCGCATCACCGCGACCTGGTCGGCGACGCTGAGCGCCTCCTCCTGGTCGTGCGTGACGAACACGGTCGTGATGCCCAGGCGGGTCTGCAGCGAGCGGATCTCCTCGCGCAGCTGCACCCGGACCACCGCGTCCAGCGCGGACAGCGGCTCGTCCAGCAGCAGCACCCGCGGCTCGATCGCCAGCGCCCGGGCCAAAGCCACGCGCTGCTGCTGGCCGCCGGACATCTGGTGCGTGTACTTCTCGGCGTGCGCCGCCAGACCCACCAGCTCCAGCAGCTCCCCGGCCCGCGTGCGGCGCTTGGCCGCGCCCCAGCCGCGCATGCGCAGCCCGAAGGCGACGTTGTCGAGGGCGTCCAGGTTCGGGAACAGGCTGTAGGACTGGAACACCATGCCCATGTCCCGCTTGTTCGCCGGGACGCGGGCGATGTCCTGCCCGCCGACCCGGACCTCGCCGCCGTCGCCGTGTTCGAGCCCTGCGATGATGCGCAGCGCCGTGGTCTTGCCGCAGCCCGAGGGACCCAGCAGACACATCAGGGTCCCCGGATCGACCGTCAGGTCCAGGCCGTCGAGGGCTGCGACGCCGCCGAAGGAGCGGCTGAGCTTGACCAGTTCGACCGACGGCGCGGACGCGGCGGACGCGGAAGAGGGGGCGGTCAGGGTGGCGGTCACTGGGCACTCCCCAGGTTGTCGGTCTTATCGGGCTTGTCAGACTTCGGGTCGGACTTCGCGGACTTCCTCGCCCTGCGGCCGCGGCCCAGATGCGACACCAGCATCAGCAGCAGCCAGGACAGGAACAGGATCAGCATCGAGGCGGTGGTCGCCACCTCGCCGTCCTGCTGCCCGGCCTGGTCGGTCCAGATCGGGAAGGTGTTGAGCAGCAACAGGTTCGCGATGGTGAACTCGCCCAGGGCGAGCGCCGCGCCGAGGATGCCGGCCGAGGCGATGGAGGTGCGGATGTTGGGCACCACGACCCGCCACAGCGTCGTCGGCCAGCTCGCGCCGAGGCTGCGCGCGGCTTCCACCAGGGTGGTCAGCGGGATCGCCGACAGGCCGGCGTCCAGCGAGCGGTAGGTGAACGGCAGCGCGAGGATCACGTACTCCAGGATCAGGATCCAGGAGGAGCCGGTGATCGCCTGCGGCCAGGACTTGAACGCGCCGAGGATGCCGTTGGCGATGACCACGGCCGGGATCGCCATCGGCAGCAGGCAGACGCCCTCGACGAAGCGGCGCATGTGCGGCAGGCGCAGGTGCAGCCACGCCATCGTCGGGACCATCAGGACCAGCAGCAGCGCGACCGTGCCGGCGGCGATCTTCAGCGAGGTCATCAGGTTGGTGGTGAAGCCGTCCTGGTGGACCAGCCCGGTCCACACTGACAGCGTGTGGCCCATGTTGCGGCGGCTGCCGCCGAGGGTGAAGTCGACCGCGGCGTACAGCGGGACGAAGAAGTAGGCGGCGAACAGCAGCAGGAGCAGCGTGCGGCCGACCTTCGGCCGGCGGCGGCGCGCCGTGCGAGCTGGCCGGGCCGTCGCAGGGCTCTGAATGCCCGCCGGATCGGAAAGGAGAGCAGTCACCGCAGCCACCTCGCAGTCCGGCGCTGGAGCAGCGTGTAGGCGACGACGACCAGGCCGACGACCACGATCATCCACAGACCCAGCGCGTTGCCGATGTTCTCCTTTCCGGCGATCACGTTGCCGGACATCACCGAGCCGATCTGGATCGGCACGAGCGGGACGCTGCCGGTGCTCAGCGCGTACGCGGTCGCGTAGGCGGCGAAAGCGTTGGCGAACAACAGGAGCAGCGCGCCGAGGAACGGCGGCGCGAGCAGCGGACCGCCGACGCGGAGCCAGTACTGGCGGCGCGAGGCGCCGAGGTTGCGCGCGGCCTCCTCCCACTGCGGTCGCAGACCGTCCAGCGCCGGGAAGATCACCAGCAGCATCAACGGGATCTGGAAGTAGAGGTAGACGAGCACCAGCCCGGCCATGTTCCACAACACGAATCCGTGCTGGGTCAGGTTGTAGCCGGCGCTGTTCAGCCACTTGGTGACCAGACCCTGCGGACCGAGCGTGGCCAGGAAGACGAAGGCCAGCGGCAGCCCGCCGAAGTAGGCCAGCACGCCGGAGGCGGTGGTGACGGCGCGGTGCACGAAGCCGTCACGGCGCGCGCCGGAGACCGCGATCGCCAGCGCCAGGCCCAGGACCGCGCCGAGGACGGCGCTGAGCACCGACAGCTCGATGCTGACCTCGAAGGCGTGCCGGTAGGGGTCCTTCAGCGTGGTGGTGACGTTCGACAGCGTGGCGTTGCCCGCGTCGTCCTTGAACGCGGCGGTGATCACCGTGTAGGCGGGGGCGCCGAGGAACACCGCGACGTACGCGGCGAACGGCGCCAGGCCCAGCAGGTCGGCGCGGCGGCTGCGGCGGGCGCGGCGCGGGCTTCCCGCACGGCCGCGCAGAGCGCGCGGGAAGCGCGCGCCGCGCAAGCCGCGCGGGCCCGCGGATCGGAGCGGGGACGCCGCAGCGGCCGGCGTGGATTCCCCCACGCCGGCCGGGACGTCCGCCGGGGCGGATGCGGTCATCGTCAGCCAGTCGCCTTCGCCCAGCCGGCCACCACGAGCTTGGACGCGGCGGTCATCTGGTCCTGGGTGGCGAACTGCGGGGTACCGGTGACGGCGGGCAGCGCGGCCAGCGCGGTGGCGTCGGCGGTGCCGTCCTTCTGCAGCGCCGGGAGCTCGGCCGGGCGGGCCATGCCCTTGAGCCACAGGTTCTGGCCGTCGGCGGAGTACAGGAACTCCTCCCACAGGCGCGCGGCGGCCGGGTGCGGCGCGGTGGCGCTGATGGCCTGGCTGTAGAAGCCGCCGAACAGACCGTCGGAGGGCACGACGACCTTCCAGGTGACGCCCTTGGCCTTCAGGTCGGAGGCGGCGGAGGCCTGCAGGTAGTCCCAGTCGATGGTGATCGGCGTGGTGCCGGACTGGATGGTGGCCTGGGTCGCGGCGACCGGGACGAAGACGCCGTCGGACTTCAGCTTGGCGAAGTAGTCGATGCCGGGCTGGGCGTTGTCCAGGCTGCCGCCGCTGGCCAGCGAGGCGGCCAGGACGCCGGACAGCGCCGCGTTGGCCTTCGTCGGGTCGCCGTTGAGGGCGACCTGCGACTTGTACTGCGGGTCGTCCAGGGACTTCAGGGTGGTCGGCGGGTTCTTCACCTTGTCGGCGTCATAGCCGATGGCGATGTAGCCTCCGTAGTCGTTGTACCAAAGACCCTGGGAGTCCTTCTGCGCGTCGGCGATCTGCGACCAGGTGGCGACCTGGTAGGGCGCGAACTGGCCGGCGGCGGCACCGGAGGTGGCGGCGGCCTGGCCGACGTCCACGACGTCCGGGGCGCTGCTCTTGCCGGCCAGCTGCTTGATCGCGTTCAGCTCGTCCTGGCTGGAGCCGTCCGGGTTGGCGTCGGTGATCTTGATGCCGTACTTGGCGGTGAAGGCGTCCATGATGGCGCCGTAGTTGGCCCAGGTCTTCGGCAGCGCTATGACGTTCAGCGTGCCTTCCTTCTTCGCGGCGGCGACGAGAGCGTCCATGCCGCCCAGATCGGCGGCGGTGGTGGCCTTGGCGGCGCTCTTCCCGGCGCCCCCGGCCGCCGCGCTGCTGCCGCTGGCAGAGCTCTTGCTCGACGAGCAGGCGGTCGCGCTCAGGGCGAGGACGACCGCGGTGGCGGCGATGCCCGTCAGACGTCGATTCACAGTTTCCTCCCGGACGGGGCGGCCTCAAGGCGGCCGCGATCACCCGCGGCAAGGACTATCCGGATACCAGGTGGACGGAAACGCTGTGTCAGATGAACACATCGAAGTTGTATGGCCAACACCTAGTTGTCTGGCCAACTATTAAGATCGCGAACATCCAACCCACGGAAGCGGGGGACTCCTGGTGACCCAGGAACCGAGATACCGGCGGATCGCCGAAGAGCTGCGGCACGCCATCACCGAGCACGCGTACGGCCCGGGCGGCAAGCTGCCCAGCGAGGGGGCGCTGGCCGGACAGTACGAGGTCTCGCGCGGCACGATCCGCCAAGCCCTGATGCTGCTGCGCCAGGACGGCCTGGTCACCTCCCGGCGCGGCACCCGCCGGGTGGTCCTGGACGACGCCCCGGTGCAGGACTTCGCCCAGATGCAGAGCTTCGCCCGCTGGGCCCGCTCCATCGGCGAGACGCCCGAGGGCCGCGTGGTCGGTCAGGGCTGGCACCCCGCCGACCCCAACGAGCAGCGCCACTTGCGCATCGACGCCGACGCGCGGGTGCTGCACGTAATGCGTCTCAGACTCCTGTCAGGGCGCCCGGCGATGCTGGAGCGGACGGTGTATCCGGAGCTGGCGGGCACGATCGTGGAGAATCTGGCCTCGGACACAGTGTCGGTCACCGAGTTCCTGGAGAGCGCCGGGATCTTCGTGGCGGACGCCGAGCACACCATCGACCTGGTGCTGGCCGCACCGGAGGACGCCGAGCTGCTGGGCTGCGCGCCGGGGGACCCCCTGCTGCGCGAGCGGCGGCGGTCCACGGACCCTGCGGGGGTGCCGCTGGAGTGGTCCGAGGACCGGTACGTGCCCGGCAGCGTGGCGTTCGTCGTGCACAACTCGCTGGCTTCGACACCGATGACGCGGCAGCACATGGTTCCGGGGAACTCAGGATCCTGAGGGTGCTCCGAACCAGGTGGTGAGCGCTTCGGTGAGGCCGGGGGTGTCGGGCCCGCCGGCCCAGGCGACGTAGCCGTCGGGGCGGATCAGGACGGCTTGCACGGCGGGGACCGCTCCGAGGACGGGGAGGTCCCAGGTGTCGGCGGCCGGTGTCTGCGCCTCGACCAGACGGACGCGGTCGGACCAGGCGGTCAGGTCGAAGGCGCCGGGTTGCGCGAAGCTGAGGAAAACCGGGCGGGCTTCGTGAAGCAGGGTATAGACACGCTCCTCGCCGCCCGGAGTAATCAGGTCGAGGTCGGGCATGCGGCGGCCGAGGAGCGGGTGCGGTTCGTCGCCCGCTTTGGCTGCCGCGAGCGCGATATCCGGGTACTGAATATCGAGCCCTGACATCATCCCGGCGATCCGTCTGCGCGGCTCGTCCATCGCCAGCAGCTCGGTCACGATGTCGCGCAACGCCTCGGTGCGCGGACCGGTGCCGGTGAGCGCGACCTGCGCGAGGGTGTTGTGCAGCACGCGGGCGGCGACCGGGTGGCGCTCGGCGTGGTAGGTGTCGAGCAGGGTCTGCGGCGCGGTGCCGTGGACCACCTGCGCCAGCTTCCAGCCGAGGTTCACCGCGTCCTGCACGCCGACGCCGAGTCCCTGGCCGCCCATCGGGGAATGGATGTGTGCTGAGTCGCCGGCCAGCAGGACGCGGCGGTCGCGGTAGGAATCGGCTTGGCGCGCCATGTCGCTGAAGCGGGAGATCCAGGCGGCGCCGTGCAGTCCGTAGTCGGTGCCGAACGCCGCGGTCAAAGCCTCGCTCAGGTCGCGCAATGTCGGGCGCTCGGTGCGGCCGGGGTGCGGCTCGCTGACCATGACGCCGGTCAGGCCCTTCTCGTTCGGCGCGGCGAAGGAGTGCAGCCCGCCGTCGATGCGGTGCAGGCCGTACTCCGGTTCGGTGGTGAACTCGACCTCGCCGATCAGGCTGCTGATAGATGTGTCCCAGCCTGGGAAGCCGATGCCGGCGCCCTTGCGAATCAGGCTGCTGCCGCCGTCGCAGCCGACCAGGTACTGCGCGCGGAGCGTGCGGCCGTCGGACAGGCCGACTTCGACGCCGGACTCGTCCTGGGTGAAGCCCGCGACCTCGGCGCCGTACTGGATCCGCACGCCGAGTTCGGCGACCCAGTCGGCCAGGACGCGCTCGATGTGCCGCTGTGCCAGGCCGACGCCGTAGGCATGGCGGGTCGGGAAGTCGCCGACGTCCAGGCGGATCCAGGCGAAGCCGCCGAACTGCCCGATCTTGGCCTGCTCCAGGAAGCGCTCGGCGATGCCGCGCTGGTCGAACACCTCGACGGTGCGGGCGAAGAAACCGAGGGCGCGCTGGCCCATCAGCTCCTGGTCGGGGCGCCGCTCCAGCAGAGCCACTTCGACATTCGCCAAGGCGAGCTCGGCGGCGAGCATCAGACCGGTCGGACCGGCGCCGACGATGACGACGGCGGGCTCGGCAGGCAGGTGCTCGGCAGGCACGCGCTCAGCAGGCACGCGCTCGGTCCGCACGTGCTCGGCAGGCGTGCGCTCGGTCGGCGCGGGCTCGGCAGGCATGCGCTCGGCAGGCGCGCGCTCGATCGGCGCGTGCTCGGCAATCATGCGCTCGGCAGTCATGCGCTCGTCCGTCGGCGTCAGCCCTCGATCGTCGAACCCTGTCATCCCCATGGCGTCTCCCGTCGGTGCAGCTCACAGCTTCAGCCGACGATTGTGCGCCCTCCCCCGCCCCTTGCCGCAAGATCGGGGGTCGGGTATATCTTTAAAGTGGGGGCAGCTGCGCGACGACCTCGCACGGCGCCAACTCCTTCACTTCGCGCCGTGTCATCAGGACCCGGACACCGTCGTCCCCGACGCCGTCGACCCGCTCCATCGGGATCGCCACCCTCTTGTGCGCGCGCAGCAGTCCTTGGTCGATCAGGATGTGCGTGACCGCGTCGCCCTCCGGCGCCACCACCACACCGCGCACGCGGCCGATCAGCCCGTCGCTGGCGTGCACGTGGTCCCCGGGATAGATGCGCGCCTCGCCCGCCGGGACGTGGTTGTCGTAGGCGATGCGGGGCAGCAGCACCGGCTCCGGCGCCGCCAGTCCCAGGCCCGGTTCGCTCGGTCCGAGGTCGAAGAACGGCCAGGCGGAGCTCTCCTCCTCCGGGACGTGCCGGGGCGGGCGGGCCGGGTCCATCGGCGTGATGTGCACGTCGACCGCCGGCTCCATGGCGTTGAAGTCGTCGAGCGTGCAGTGCAGCCGTACCGCCTCACCCTCGCAGTGCGCGGTGGCGATCGGCACCAGGCGCGAGTCGATGCCGTGGTCGGGGGTCACAATCAGGTGCTCCAGGCGGCCGGTGGCGGGGTCCACGACCGCCGAGGCCAAGTAGCCGCACGGGCATTCCGAACAGTAGACGCGGCTCCCGATCACATACTTCCGTCCGATCACACGGTTCACGGTGGCGGTCATCTGGACCTGCCTCCTCTCCTTCGCCGGTCGTCCCCTCTTCCAGTCTGCGGTATATCGGGGAAGTGGCGCATAAGGAGCAAAGGTGAAAGATCAACCAGTCCGGACGCCGCGCCGCACCTTCAGGTCGACGCGCGCCGTGACCCCGTCCTGGGCCCAGGCCACCGCGTCGACCAGGGCGGTCATCATGGTCCAGCCCAGACCGTCGGTGTCGGGGGTGTCGAAGGCGCCGGTGGGGGCGGCCAGGGTGACCCGCAGCACGTCGCCCGGGGCGTCATTGAGTGCCGCGCCGACGTCGGCGCGGCACTCAATGACGCCGGTGCTCTGCTGCCCGGTGACCAGCAGCGCGCACGCCTCGTTGACCGCCAGCCGCAGATCGGAGATCTCGCGGGTGGTGAATCCGGCGCACGCGGCGAGTTGGGCCACCGCGGAGCGGATGATGACCACGTAATCCTTGCGGGCCGGCACGGTCAGGACCGCGGACGGGCCGCGCTGCGTCCTGATCCGGCTGTGCCTCGGCGCCGCCTCGACGCTCTGCGTCATGGTTCCTCCTTCGACCGTCCCCCACGGCCCCAGGTTTCCCGTGTGTTCCCGTTCCACTACTGGCGGCCCGACCTCCTCCGGTTGACCGATCCGGAGCAGATCAAACATACGTACCGCGCTATTCGAAGCGGACGGCCAGCACGCACACGTCGTCGTCGGTGTCCGAGCGCGCGCTGTCGAGGATCCGGTCGGCGTAATGGTCCAGGTCGGCGTCGGGATACCTGGTCTGGTGGAGCAGATGCGCGATGGTTTCGTCGTCGCCGACCCGGCGGCGCTCCACTAGGCCGTCGGTGTACAGCAGCAGCACGTCGCCGCTGGCCACGTCGGCTTCGCAGTCCTCGTATTCGGCGTACGGATCGGCGCCGAGCATCGGTCCCACCGCGTCGTACAGCGGCGTGGCCACGCCGGCCCGGATCCGCAGCGGCGCCGGATGCCCGGCGTTCCCCCAGGTCAGGCGGCGGGTCGCGGGATCCCACAGCAGCGCGCAGGCGCTGGCGATGGTGAACTGCGGCATGGTCTCGACCAGCTCGTTGAGCAGCGTGAGCAGCCGGCCCGGGCGGGTCTCGGCCAGCGCCATGCCGCGCAGTCCGTGGTGCAGGTCGGCCATCGCCGAGGCGGCGGGCAGGCCGTGCCCGGCGACGTCGCCGATCGCCAGCAGCATCTTGTCGTCGCGCAGCGGGAAGACCGAGTACCAGTCCCCGCCGACGCCGGCCGAGGCGCTGGCCGGGCGGTAGCGCGCGGCGATCTGCACCCCGCTGCGCGGCGGCTGGTTGCGGGCCGCGCTGGGCACGACGGCCTGCTGGAGCGCCGAGGCCAGCTGGCGTTCGGCGTCGGCGCGGGAGCGTTGGGCGGCGAGCTGGACGCGGGCGACTTCCAGGCCGGTCTCGGCGCGGCGCCACTCGGTCACGTCCTGGACCACGCCGACCACCGCGCCGGACACAGCGCCGGACTCGGCGGCGTCCTCCTCCCCGCCGACCGGCTCGGCCGCCACCCGCACGCGGGTCGGCTCGCCGTCGTAGTGCAGGATCCGGAACTCGGCCTCGGCGGGACGGCGTTCGACCGTCAGGGTCTTGACGAAGCGGCGCTCGGCTTCGGTGTCGTCCGGGTGCACGGTGTAGGGCGGGCGGTCGATCCCGGCGGAGTCGCCCAAGCCCGGCGCGTCCACGATCCCCAGCGCCTCGGCGGACCAGGCCACGCGGTCGCTGTCGACGTCCCAGCGCCAGGTCCCGAAGCGGGCGAGGCGCTCCAGCGTGCCGTCGGCGGCGATCGGGTCCAAGGAGGCGCGATGGCAGACCACGATCACCGTCCCGGCGCCGACGCGCACCGCGGTGAGCGAGTCCACGCCGAGCGGACCGGTCTGGACCCGGAGCCGGTACGGCGCGCCGGTGTGCAGCACAGCGATCAGGCGCTCGGGCAGATCCTCGGCGAGCAGCCAGGGCGCGGCCTCGGCGAGGGTGCCGTCGGTGGCGACCGGGCTCACCAGCTCCGCAGCGTGCTGATTGCGGGCGATCACGCGGAAGCGGCGGACGTCGTCGGGAGCCGCGGGGTCCTCGCTCACCACGAGCGCCGGCTGTTCCATGAGATCCAGCAGGTCCTGCCACGGTGAGTCGTCGGCGGCAGAAGAACCGGCGGAGCTCGCCGCCGATGCTGCCGATGCCGCGGATGCCGCGGATGCCACTGATGCCGCGGACCCTTCAGGTCCCAGCGTCCGCAGCAACGACGGACCCACCGAGAGCACCACCGCCTCGGCCTGCCGCCGAGCCTGCTGATCAAGCTCGGCGTTCGGCGGCCACGCCAGCTCCACCGCACCGATCAGCGCGCGCCCGAACCGCACCGGCACCGCGACCCGGGTCTGGGCCCGGTCGGCGCCGGCCGGCTCGCCCAAGGGCGGCGGCGCGTCGCCGGTCCCGGCGTCGGTCCAGACCGGTCGCCCGGCTCGCAGCGCGCGGTTGATCAAGCAGTCCACGGCCGGGGGGATCCGCCGCCAGCGCCGGATCCCCCGCGCCGGAAAGCCGTGCGAGCCGACGACCGCCACGGTCCCGTCATCATCCAGCAGCCCGATGGCCGCGCCGGTGGGATGGGAGAAGCCCAGCGCCTCGGCGACCAGGACGCGGGCCAGGTCGTCGCCGTCGGTGGCCCGGTCCAGGCCCGCGACCTCCGGCCGCAGCCGCAGCGTGTCGGAGCGCTCCGCGGGCTCCGCGGACCGGCCCGAGGCCTCGGCCACCACGTCGGCGGCGACATCGGCCAGCGGCCGCCGGCTGCGCTCGGCGATCGCCGCCAGCTGCGCGACCGCCTCGGCCGAACCGCACGCCGAGCGCGCCATGACCACGCCGACCGCCTGGTCGACGAGCGCGTCGCGGCGGTGCTCGCGCTGGTCGTGCAGCAGCTGCCGACGCTCGTCGGCGAAGGCGCGCGCCGCCGCACGCAGCGCGGTGCGCTCGGCGTCGTCGTGCGGCGCGGCGCCCTCGGCGGCGTCGCGCGACGCGGCGCCCTCGGCATCGTCGCGCGACGCGGTGAGCTCGGCACCGTCGCGCGACCCGGCGGCCTCGGCATCGGCACGCGGTCCAGCGCGCTCGGCATCGTCACGCGGCGCGATGTCGTCCTCATTCATGCGGTCAGCCCCAGCAGCGTGCGCGGATCGGCGGCCCGCGGCGGCGGACCGCAGCGGTCTCCCAGGTCTGCCCACGCCGACGCCAAGCCATGCACCGCGCCCGCGGCGAGCCGTCTCACCTGTTCGCCGACCATTGCCCGCACGCTCTTACGCTCTCCGCCCTGATGCTTGTGACGCCGTGGGTTGGACGGCACCGAGGGCGCGCCGGTTCCCGGCCTGCCGTGCCAATAATCCCATGCGCGCCCCGCGCACACCTGCGGAACCCGCCAGCGTGAGGCGGGCTCCGCCGCGGCGATCCGGAGCAGACGCTCCTACGCCGGCTTCGGATCCTCCCTGATCGCCGTCAGATCAGATCCTTGATCAGCCGCAGCAGCAGATCCATGTCCACTGGCTTGGTGACGTGCTCGTTCGCCCCGGCGGCCAGGCTCTTCTCGCGGTCGCCCTTCATCGCCTTGGCGCTGACCGCGACGATCGGCAGGTCGCGGAAGCCGTCCAGGGCGCGGATGCGGGCGGTGGTGGCGTAGCCGTCCATGCCGGGCATCATGATGTCCATCAGTGCCAGCGCCACGTCCTCGTTCTGCTTGAGCAGCTCGATGCCCTCCCGGCCGTTGCCGGCGTAGACCACGGTGAGGCCGTGCAGCTCCAGCGCGCTGGTGAGGGCGAAGACGTTGCGGATGTCGTCGTCGATGACCAGGACCTTCTGGCCGTCGAAGCGCGGCAGCTCCCGCCCCGGGCGGTCCGGCTCGGAGCCGGGTCCGCTCAGGCGCGGGGCGCCGGTCAGGACGTGCAGGGTCACGCGTTCGGCGACCTGCGGGACCGAGTGCGCGACCTCCCAGCGGGCGGCGTCGCGGACCGAGCGGCGCAGCGCGTCGGCGGCGCCGTCCTCGGCCACCGATTCGTAGAGCATGACCGGGGTGCTGGAGGCGCCGGTCGTGACGGCGTCCAGGACGGCGCGCACCTCTGCCTCCGGACAGCCGAGGTCGACGACCGCGCAGACCGGACGCGCGCCGCCGGCCAGCACGCCGTCCAGATCGGCCGCCCGGGACAGCCGGGTCACCGCGACCCGGCCCTTGATGCCGGTGAGCTCGTCCAGGACCGACTCGACCGCGTCGGCCAGCGTTGTGACCCCGACCGGCTCCATGACCAGGACCGCGGCCGGCGCCTGCGCGTCGCCGGCGTCGGCGCCGGAGGGACGGTCCGTGCCGGCGGGCTCGACCTTGGCGTCGGCGGCCGGCGGCTCGATCGGGAGCTGCAGGGTGAAGGTGCTCCCCCGGCCCGGCGCGCTGGAGACCCGCAGCTCGGCGCTGAGCAGCCGGGTCAGCTCGCGGCTGATGGACAGGCCCAGCCCGGTGCCGCCGTACTGCCGGCTGGTGGTGCCGTCGGCCTGCTGGAAGGCCTCGAAGATGAGCTCCAGCTTGTCCTCGGCGATCCCGATGCCGGTGTCCACGACCGCGAAGGCGATCGCCGGCTCGCCGTGCGCGCCGCGCGCCGCGGTCACCCGCAGCGTCACCTCGCCGGTGTCGGTGAACTTCACCGCGTTGGACAGCAGGTTGCGCAGGATCTGCTGGACGCGCTGGCTGTCGGCGGTGACGGTGGCCGGCGCGCCGGCGGTGACGTCCACGCGCAGCCGCAGGCCCTTCTCGGCGGCCAGCGGCTGGAACGTCGCGGCCAGTCCCTCGGCCAGGTCGGCGATCGGCCAGGACTCGTTCTGCACCTCCATCCGGCCGGCCTCGATCTTGGACAGGTCCAGGATGTCGTTGATCAGCTCCAGCAGGTCCGAGCCCGCCGAGTGGATGGTCTGGGCGAAGTCCACCTGGCGCGGGGTCAGGTTGGTGTCGACGTTGTCGGCCAGCAGCCGGGCCAGGATCAGCATGCTGTTCAGCGGGGTGCGCAGCTCGTGCGACATGTTCGCCATGAACTCGGACTTGACCTTGGACGCCAGGGCGAGCTGTTGCGCGCGGTCCTCCAGGGTGAGGCGCGCCTGCTCGATCTCGGTGTTCTTGATCTCGATGTCCTTGTTCTGCCGAGCGAGCTGCGCCGCCTTGTCCTCGAGCTCGTTGTTCGACTCCTGCAGGTCGCTCTGGCGCTTCTGCAGCTCGGTGGTCAGGCGCTGGGACTCGCGCAGCAGCGCGTCGGTGCGGACGTTGGTGGTGATGGTGTTGACCGCGGTGCCGATCGTCTCCTTGAGCGTCTCCAGGAAGTCGCGGTGGGTCTGGGTGAACACGTTGACCGAGGCCAGCTCGATCACGCCGAGCGTCTGCCGTTCGAAGAGCACCGGGAGCACGATGACGTTGGTGGCGTCGGTCTGCCCGAGCCCGGAGCGGATCGGCACGTACCCGGCCGGCGCGCCGGTCAGCGCGACCGTCTTCTTGCTCACCGCGACCTGCCCGACCAGTCCCTGCCCGGGGGCGAAGACCGGGCCGTCGCCGGGGGCGGCGGCGTAGCCGAACCCTGCGATCATCCGCAGCCGGACGTCCGCGGCCTCCTCGGCGAAGCCCAGCGGTCCGTCCTCGGACTCGGCGAGGAAGAACGCGGCGCTGTGCGCGGAGACCAGCGGCGCCAGCTCCTCCAGAACCATGGCCGCGACGCTGGCCAGGTCGCGCCGCCCGGGGAGCAGACCGGCGATGCGCGCCAGGTTGGTGTTCAGCCAGTCCTGCTCCTGGTTGGCGTTGGTGGTCGCGCGCAGGTTGGCGATCATCTGGTTGATGTTGTCCTTGAGGTCGGCGACCTCTCCGGAGGCGTCGACGGTGATCGCGCGGGTCAGGTCGCCCTCGGTCACCGCGGTGGCGACCTCGGCGATCGCGCGGACCTGCGTGGTCAGGTTGGAGGCGAGCTGGTTCACCGATTCGGTGAGGCGCTGCCAGGTCCCTGAGACGTCCTCGACAGTGGCCTGACCGCCGAGCTTGCCTTCCGTACCGACCTCGCGGGCGACGCGGGTCACTTCGGAGGCGAAGGCAGAGAGCCGGTCCACCATCGTGTTCAGGGTGGTCTTCAGCTCGAGGATCTCGCCGCGCGCGTCCACGTCGATCCGGCGGGTCAGGTCCCCGTTGGCGACCGCGGTGGTCACCTGCGCGATGTTCCGCACCTGGCTGGTCAGGTTGTCGGCCATCACGTTCACCCGGTCGGTGAGCTCCTTCCAGGTCCCGGCCACGCCGGGCACGCGCGCCTGGCCGCCGAGCATGCCCTCGGTGCCGACCTCGCCGGCCACGCGGGTCACCTCGTCGGCGAACGCCGAGAGCGTGTCGACCATGCCGTTGAAGGTCTCGGCGAGCGCCGCGACCTCGCCCTTGGCCTCCACGGTGATCTTCTTGGTCAGGTCGCCGGAAGCGACCGCCGTGGCGACCCGCGCGATGCTGCGGACCTGGCCGGTCAGGTTGTTCGCCATGACGTTGACGTTGTCGGTCAGGTCCTTCCACGTGCCCGAGGCGCCGCGCACGCGCGCCTGGCCGCCCAGGTTGCCCTCGGTGCCGACCTCGCGGGCCACGCGCGTGACCTCGTCGGCGAAGCCGGAGAGCTGGTCGACCATGGTGTTGATGGTGGTCTTCAGCTCCAGGATCTCGCCGCGGGCGTCCACGTCGATCTTCTTGCCCAGGTCGCCCTGCGCCACGGCGGTGGTGACCTGCGCGATGTTGCGCACCTGGTTGGTCAGGTTGTTGGCCATCGAGTTCACCGCGTCGGTGAGGTCGCGCCAGAGCCCGGCGACCCCGGGGACCTGTGCCTGGCCGCCGAGGCGGCCCTCGGTGCCGACCTCGCGGGCCACCCGGATCACCTCGGAGGCGAACCCGGACAGCTGCTCGACCATGGTGTTCAGGGTGTCCTTGAGCTCCAGGATCTCCCCGCGCACATCCACGTCGATGGTCTGGGTCAGGTCGCCGGAGGCCACGGCGGTGGCCACCCGTGCGATGCTGCGCACCTGGTTGGTCAGGTTGCCGGCCATCAGGTTCACCGAGTCGGTGAGGTCCTTCCAGGTCCCGGCCACGCCGGGGACCTTCGCCTGGCCGCCCAGGATGCCGTCGCTGCCGACCTCGCGGGCCACCCGGGTGACCTCGTCGGCGAACCCGGACAGCTGGTTCACCATGGTGTTCAGGGTGGTCTTCAGCTCCAGCAGCTCGCCGCGCACGTCGACGGTGATCTGCCGGGTCAGGTCGCCCCGGGCGACCGCGGTGGCGACCTGCGCGATGTCGCGGACCTGGCCGGTGAGGTTGCCGGCCATCAGGTTGACCGAGTCGGTGAGGTCCTTCCAGGTGCCCGCGGCGCCGGGGACCTCTGCCTGGCCGCCGAGGCGTCCGTCGCTGCCGATCTCCCCGGCCACCCGGGTGACCTCCGAGGCCAGGGTGCGCAGCGTCAGGCGCATGTCGTCCAGGGTCCGGCCGACGTCGGCCAGGTCGCCCCGGCCGTCCACGACCACCTGCTGGGACAGGTCGCCCTGGGCGATCGCGGCGAGCACCCGGCCGGTGTCCAGCAGCGGCCGGGCCAGGTCGTCCAGCAGGGTGTTGACGGTCTCGCGCTGGCGCTCCCAGTCCCCGGCGCCGGTGCCCGGCGCCAGCCGCTGGCCCAGCGCGCCGTCCCGGCCCACGGCCGCCCCGACCCGCTCCAGCTCGGCCAGGTAGCCCTGGTTCGCCTCGGCGATGTCGTTGCACAGCACACAGATCTCCGCCACCACGTCGTCCCCGCTGACGACGATGCGCCGGCGGAAGTCGCCGTCGCGCACGGCGCGCAGCGCGCCGAGGATCCGCTCCAGACGCGGGTCGGTCGAGGCCGGCCGGTCCAGCCGGGTCTCAGGGGATTCCATGTAGCCTCACCGTTCGTGTACGGGGCGCGGGCCACGCCCGATACCCCCATCCTGTACCTGTGCCGCGCACCGGCGGAAGACGGCCGGGCGCGGCGGTTTCACTGCCGTGTTCTGCGCTTCGCCGCTTCACGCGGCGCGGATCAGTCCAGCCCCGCGACCTCCACCGACGGCAAGTCCTTGATCTGGTGTTTGGTCAGCCGGACGGTCACGCCCTCGGCGTCGATGCCCGTGACCGCGCCGACCGGGATCGCCACCCGCTTGTGCCCCCACAGGTGGCCCTCGTCGAGCAGCACGTGCGTGACCGCCTCGTCGGCCGGGTCCACGACCAGGCCGCGGACGTGCCCGATGGGCCCGTCGGAGGCCTCGACGCGCTCCCCGCGCCGGATTCTCACTTGCCCGGCCGGAACCCGGTCCTCGATCTCCATACGCGGCGAGGCCAGCGGGTCCAGGCAGGTCAGACCCATGGCGGCGCCGGCCGGCGCGAGGCCGTAGAACGGCCAGTAGACGACCTCGCCCTCGTGGTAGCCGTACCGCTGTTCGGCGTCCGGCGCGAGCAGGAAGTGCGTCGCTATCGAGGGCTCCAGCCGGTCGAAGTGCTCCTGGGTGCAGTCCAGGCGGACGCCGTCCTGGTCGGCGTGCGCCAGCTCCACCGGCACCAGCCGTCCGGCGGTCCCGTCCCGGGCCACCACGATCAGGTGCGTGAGCCGCTCGGCGACCGGGTCCACCACGACGCAGACCAGGTGGCCGCATGGTCCGGTGTGGCAGCGGACCGCGCTGCCGATGTCGTATTCCTCGAAGGCGTTCATCGCTACCTCCTTCCACCCCCAGTCTTCTCCCGTGCCGGCTTCGCGGCACGGTCAGTCCGGCTCAAGTCCGGTTCGCCCCAGGCAGGCGGTCAGGCGCCGAAGAGTGCCGCCCGGACCCGGTCGACGACGCTGGGGGCGGGAGTGGGGGTGGCGGTGGTGGAGGCGCTGGCCGCGGTGGTCGAGGCGGTGGTCACCGATCCAGGTCCGGCGGCGTCGGACCTGGCCTGCGCCGGGATGGTCGCGCTCGCGGCCTCGGCCTCGGCCCGGCGCCGCGCGGCGGCCATCTCCTCGCCGGCGGCCAGCAGCTCGCCCCGGTCGCACTCCCGGGTCAGCTCCACGAAGGTGATCTGCTCCTCGTGCTCGATGTGCCCGCGCGCCGCGGCGACCAGCTGCGCCAGCAGCGGCTCGAAGCGGGCGTCCGAGGGGTCCTTGGCCTCCAGGTCGCGCACCATGTGCTCGACCGTCAGATGCTCGGCGGTGTGCCGGTCGGCCAGCGCGTCGCCGTCGGGCAGGGTGCGCCGGGCCAGCGGCAGCAGGTAGCGCTGCGCGGCGGCGGCGTGCCAGGCCAGCTCCAGGGCGAGCGCGTCGACCAGGGACTTGCGCGAGCCGTCGGGACCGCCGCCCCCGGTCTCCAGCCGCTGGAACAACGCCTCGACCGCGCGGTGCTCGCCGGTCAGGACGTCGATCACATCACGGCGGTCGGTCGCGCTCATTCGGGGCAGCTCCTCGCTCCGGCCGACCCCGCTGGTCAGCATCCCTCCCCATTGACCGCTGGCGCCCGGCGTAAACACCCCCGATCGGGTGATGGAAAACGCCACAGCCGGGACACCTGACGTTTAGGACTTCAGGACCGGGTAACCGCGTCGAGTACCCATCCGACGACAACAAGCACCGGGAGGAAGTCGTGCTGACTCTCACCGACCGGGCCGCCGAGGCCGTCCGCAACCTGACCACGCAATCCGATCTGCCCGACGACAGTGCCGGGCTGCGCATCGTTTCGCACGGTGCCGCCCAGAACAGCGGGCAGGGTCAACTTTCGTTGTCCCTCACCCAGGGTCCGCACTCCGGCGACGCCGTCGTGGAGACCGGGCCCGCCCGGGTCTTCCTCGAGGCCGAGGCCGCGCAGGCCCTGAACGACCAGCAGCTGGACGCGACCGTCGCCGACGACGGCGGGGTCAGGTTCCTGCTCGCGCCGCAGCAGTAACCGCGACGCGCGAAGCCGGGTCGGCCACAGCCCACCGCTGTGGCCGACCCGGCTTTGACGTCCTCTTATATGGTCAGCATTCCTTTATAGGGCCAGTGTCCTTTACAGGGTCAGTGGTCAGTGTCCTTCCAGCCGCTCCAGCAGCCCGGACACCGAGACGGTCGCGAACTCGATCCCCATGTCGCCGAAGCCGTAGGGGATCACCAGCAGGTCCTCGTGCTTGAGCGCGCCGCAGGAGTAGACGACGTTCGGCACGTACCCGTCGCGCTCGTCCGGCGCGGCGATCAGCAGGGGGTCCCGCAGCGTGCCGACCACCTGCGTCGGATCCTTCAGATCCAGCAGGATGGCGCCGAGCGCGTAGGTCCGCATCGGTCCGACGCCGTGGGTCAGCGCCAGCCATCCGGCTTCGGTCTCGATCGGCGATCCGCAGTTGCCGACCTGGGTCAGCTCCCATTGGCGCAGCGGCGCGTCCAGGCTGCCGGCGCGCTGCCAGATCCGGCCGTCCTGGGACGTGGCGATCGCGTTGCTCTCCGGGTCCCAGCGCGACAGCGCCACATGGCGTCCCTCGACTTGGCGCGGGAACAGGGCCAGACCCTTGCTGCCGACGGCCGGGCCGAACAACTGGGACATCTGGAAGGTCTGGAAATCGGGGGTCTCCATGAGCTGGGTCGCCGAGTCGCTGCCGCTGTAGGCGGTGTACGTCCCGCGGTACATCACCGAGCCGTCCGGGTCCACGCAGCGCACGAACCGGGCGTCCTCGACGCCGCGCCGCTCGGTCGGCGACTGCGGCCACAGGACGTGTTCGGAGACGTCGGCGTCGGCGCTGAACTCCAGCCGGTACTGGCAGGCCAGGAACCAGTGGATGCGGGAGACCGTGCGGTAGGTGTTTTCCTGGACGAGCAGCTGCGGATGCAGCTCGCCGAGGCGGGCTTCCAGCTCGGCGTCCGTGAAGTGCTCGGGCAGGTGGCGCAGGAGGTAGGCGACGACTTCGTCGTCCTCGCCGTGACCGGCCATCGCCGCCGCCAGGAGCGAGCGCTCGTAGCGGGTGGCGCGCACGCTGCCGATCGAGGCGTGCGGTGAGGGCTGGTCGACGCGCAGCTCGCCGCCGGACCCGATGACGCCGGTCCGGAACTCGACACAGGACAGGTGCCCCTCGCCGATGGCGCGGGCGCTCATCAGGAAGCGGAGTTCGCCGGGCCGCAGACCGCTCTGATCGGGGTGCGGGACCATCGAGGGGTTGGTCAGCGCCGCGCCCTCGATCGCGTATTCGTGGGTGAAGTGCGCGCCGATCAGCAGTCTGCGCTGCTCGGAGACGTCCTTGTCATGGCCCACGCGGTGCTCGATGGTGCGGTAGTTCTCGGCGAACGTCTCCTGCAGGTCGCGGTGGCGGGAGCCGAACTGCTCGAGGATCTGCGTGTAGGAGGCCTCGACCTCAACGTCGGACAGGGTCAGAACGCGGCGGACGACGCCGCCGGCGCGGGAGTTCATGTCCGGAGGCTGCCCTCCGGGGAGGAAGAGTTTCGCGATGACGCGGCTGGGATCTCGGTTGAGGCGCAGGCGCCTGCGGGTCACGAGTTCGTCGGCCTCCAGTCCCCGGGCCGGACTCTGCGCGGGGACGGATTCAGCGGTGGTCATGCGGCATCACCAGTCAGCTGGGGTCGAAGGTCAACAGCGGAAAGGTTGCGATTAACCCGCACCCAGCCGTTCAAACATAGTCAATGTAATGGCAAGGCCCTGCCAAAGCGGTGGATTCCGGCCCTGATTCCGGTGGTGTTCTCCCCCACCGCGGCAGCCGGGCACGCCAGGGCTGTGGCCCGGTCCGTAAGGTCCGTTTACAACCTGTCGCAGACCGCGCAGGAGAATGTTCGTTTTACCCGCTGTCATACCCCGCAGTACGTGGCGCCCGATTTCGAACAGACTGTCGGGCGCAGCATATCAGTCCACTAATTTCTAGCCCTTACATAAGTACCCTACCTTTTCTATGCTTGGCGCCACCATCCTCGGGGGCGTCGCCACACCGCACACAGGAGGGTACATGCATCAAGCTGTAATACCAGGTCAAGACACTTTTCATCCCCGCTCGGGGTACGGGTCCATGCCCGTTCGGCAGTTGGGAGGGCTGCGCGTCCCGGCCCAAGGACTGGGCTGTATGGGACTGAGCGAGTTCCGCGGACCGGTGGAGCCCGGGGAGGCTCTGCGCGCCGTGCACCGCGCGCTCGATATGGGCGTGACCATGCTCGATACCGCGGACATCTACGGGCTCGGACATAACGAGAGCTTGGTCGGACGGGCTGTTCGGGGACGTCGGGACCAGGCGGTGATCGCCACGAAATGCGGGATCGTCCGGGGACGCGGCGAGGCCGGCCGACGGCTGTGCGGAACCCGGCGCAACATCAAGGAGTCCTGCGAGCGTTCGCTGGCCCGGCTCGGGGTCGACCACATCGACCTGTTCTATCTGCACCGGGTCGATCCCGACACGCCGATCGAGGAGTCCATGCTGGGCATGGCGGAGCTGATCGCCGAGGGCAAGATCTGGTACGTCGGGCTGTCGGAAGCCGGTCCGGAGACCATTCGGCGCGCGCACGCGGTCGTGCCGATCACCGCGCTGCAGAGCGAGTGGAGCCTGTTCTCCCGGGAGGTCGAGGGCGAGGCGCTGGGCGTGTGCCGTGAGCTGGGCATCGGCGTGGTCGCCTTCTCCCCGCTGGCGCGCGGGCTGCTGTCCGGGGGCATCCGGCGGCTCGGCGATCTGTCCGACCGGGACGAACGCCGCATCAACCCGCGCTTCCACCCGGGCAACTTCGACCGCAACATGCGCCTGGTCGCCGCCCTGGAGGACGTCGCGGCGCGGATGGGCATCACGGTGGCGCAGCTCGCGCTGGCGTGGGTGCACCATCAGGGCCCTGACGTGGTCCCCATCCCCGGCGCCGAGCACGCCTCACACGTGGCCGACAACGTCAAGGCCGCCTCGGTCACCCTCGGCGCCGAGGACCTGGCCCTGCTCGAACGCCTCTCGCCGGCCGAAGCCGTGGCCGGCCACCGGATGGACGCCGTGCGCTCCGGCATGCTGCCGGCCGGCAAGCCGCATCCGAACAGCTGATCCGCCCCGAGCCACGGCTGACCCGCCCTGGCCCGCAGCTGACCGCCCCGACCCGCCCCGGAAGGTACGAAGGTCCGTATGTACACCGTTTTCCGACCCGAGCTGGACGATCTCGCCCGCGAGATCCTCGCCCGGTACCGCGCGTACCAGGAGGGCCGGACGACCCCGGCCGAGCTCGACGCGTATCGGCTCGCCTGCTTCGCCGCCACCCTCGGCTACGCGAAGCAGCACTCGCCCCTGTACCGCGAGCGCCTGGCGCACGTCGACCCCGAGAAGATCAGCACACTGACCCCCGAAGCCCTCGCCGAGATCCCCTTCACCACCAAGGAGGACCTCCGCGACCACGGCTTCGACCTGGCCTCCCTCCCCGTCCACCAAGCCTGGGTCTACTACGAGACCACAGGCACCACCGGCGCCTCCACCCCCAGCCCCCGCGCCGACGTGGACAGCCTAAACACCAACATCGCCATGACGGTCCAGTACGAACCCCTGCTCCGCAATTTCGGCACCCAGCAGGTGATGGGCGTCTGCGGCCCGAGCGAACTGCACGCCCACGGCGACACCTTCACCGAGGTCTGCCGCAACCTGGGCTACGCGAGCATCAAGATGTGGCCGTACTCCCCGATGATCGGCTTCGAACGCGCACTCCGCGTGATGCGCGAACTCCCAGTGACAGGACTGTTCTGCACCCCAGGCATGGCCGTAGCCCTAGCGAAGGCGGCGGTCGCAGCAGGGGCGGACCCGCGCAAGGACTTCAGCGTGAACGTCCTCATGCTCACCGGCGAGACAGCACCGCCGGGCTTACTGGCGCACATCGGCGAGCTATGGGACGCCGAGGCGCACATGTCGCTGTACGGATCGCAGGAATCATCGGTCCTCGCCCTCGGCTCAGCGCAGGGCCACCTCCAGCTGACACCGCTGCTGAACTACTACGAGGTAGTGGACCCGCTGACGCTGAAGCCGGCAACGCCCGACGCCCAGGGCGTCCTCCGCGGCGAAATGGTCGCGACCCACCTGTACCAGGGAGCGAAACCACTCGTCCGCTACCGCACCGGCGACCGGGTACGACTGCACGCCGACGGACGCATCGAGGTACTGGGACGCGTGGCAGATCGGCTGGTGCTGAACGGAGTCGAGACGACTGCGTACGACCTCGAAGACGCAGTCATAGCGGGAGTCACCAGATACCTCGACCACAAGATCCTGATAGACCACCGCAACGGCCGCGACACGCTGGCCCTGATACTGACCCCCGAACACGAGGACAACCACCCGCAACACCTGGACGAGCGAATCACCGCCTGCCGGAAAGCATTCGACGCCGAGCTGGAGATCATAGTGGCCGACGCCGAAACAGTCGCCGCCCCCACCGGCCCAGTCAGCTGGAAGACGCCGCGCATCCACGACCGGCGGTAAGGCTTCCGGCGCCGACACCGACGCTGAACGCGCGGGCGGACTCGGAGCAGCTGGTCGGGAGCACATGCGCTCGAACACATCGCTGCGAGCCGCCCGCCGCAACAAACCAGCGCCGAACCACACCACACAGAACACTCGCCGCCAGCCGCCGGCCGCCAGCGCCCAACGCATAGCCAAGCCTCACTGCCGCAGCGCAGATCGCTCGCAGAGCCTCGCCGCAGGCTAGTCGCCGCCAGCAGGTAAGCACTTCAGCGCAGTGCCGAAGCCTGCTGCAGACCGGTCGCAACCAGCCCTTTGCGGCTCAGCTCCGGCGCTGAGCCCCGACCCTCACCGCCGCAGGCCGCTCGCGACGCTGCCCTCGGCGGTGGCGTGGCCCATGGCTTCGGCGGCCAGGTCGGGTTGGTCGCGGAGTTCTTTGGCGCTGAATTCGTCGGCGGCGCGGCCGGCTACGAGGATGGTGATGCGTTCGGCTACTTCGGCGGCGAAGGCGGGGCGGGGGGCGGCTACCAGGATGGTGAGGCCTTGGTCGGGGAGGGTTTTGATGAGGTCTGCTATGTCCTGGACGATCAGGGGGGCGAGGCCTTCGGTGGGTTCGTCCATGAGGAGGAGGCGGGGTTGGCCTAGGAGGGCTCGGGCGATGGCGAGCATCTGTTGTTCGCCGCCGGAGAGTTGGCGGCCTCGGTGGCCCGCGCGTTCGGCGAGGCGGGGCAGGAGTTGCTTGACGCTGTCGGGGGTCCATTGCGCGCTGGCTCGGTCGCGGCGGCTGCGGCGGCCGAAGGCGAGGGTCAGGTGTTCCTGGACGGTCAGGCCTGGGAAGACCCTGCGGCCCTGGGGCACGAGGCCTACGCCGGAGCGGGCTCGGCGGTGCGCTGCCTGCCGGGTGACGTCCGCGCCGGCCAGGCCGACGCGGCCTGAGGACGCCGCGACCAGGCCGGACACGGTGTGGATCAGCGTGGTCTTGCCGGCGCCGTTGTGGCCGACCACGGCGTGGACTGATCCTTCGGGGATCTCCAGGTCCAAGCCGTGCAGCACGGTGCCGCCGTCGTAGCCGGCGGTCAGGGAGCTGAGACTCAGCATCAGAGGGTCCCCTCGACAGCACCGGAGTCACGATCAAGGTCAGAGTCGGGAGTGGCGGCGAGATCGGAACCCAGATCAGGGCCGGAGTCTAAGTCGGCATCGGCGCCCAGACCGCTCTCCAGCTCCGAGCCCATCCCCGACTCCCCCAAGTACGCCGCCCGCACCGCCGCGTCCGCCGCGATCTCCGCGGGCGTCCCGCTGGCCAGCAGCTTCCCGTCCTGGAGCACCGTGACCGTGTCCGCGACCGCCGAGACGAAGGCGAAGTCGTGCTCGACCACCACCACCGTCACCTCCCGGGGCAGTGCCCGCATCGCCGCGAGGAGGCGCTCCACGCCCTGGTCGGTCAGGCCCGCCGCGGGCTCGTCGAGCAGCAGCACGCGCGGATCGGCCGCCAGTGCCATGCCGATGTCCAGCATGCGGCGTTCGCCGTGGGCCAGTGCGCCTGCGGGGCGGTCGGCGAGGGCGGTGATGCCGGCGGTCTCCAGGTACTGCTCGCAGGACGCGGACAGTGCGCGGTAGCGGCGTCGGCGCCACTTCGCGCGCATGTCGGAGTGCGGCCAGGCCGCCAGCGCGATGTTGTCCGCGACCGTCAGCGTGCTCCACACCGTCGGCTGCTGGAAGGTGCGGGCGATGCCCAGGCGCGAGCGCTTCACGCGCGTGGTGCGCGTGACGTCGCGTCCGTCGTAACGGATCCGTCCGGAGGTCGGGGGCAGCTCGCCGGAGATCAGGTTCAGCAGCGTGGTCTTGCCCGCGCCGTTGGGTCCGATCACCGCGTGCCGACCGCCGGCCTCGAAGCTCAGGTCCAGGCCGCCGACGGCGAGGGTGCCGCCGGCGAAGGCCTTCGTCAGGCCGCTGACCTCGATCATCGCCGTCGTCGTCATCGTCGCCATCGCCATCGCCTCCGACGCTGCCTGCGCGCCGCCGACCGAAGCGCCAGAAGCGCCAGAAGCGCCCGCGGGCCCGGTGGCTCCCGTCGTAGCCGTCGTCATGCCGGGTCTCCTCGTCGTTTCGGAACCCGGAACCGGATCCCCGCCACGCCGTCGGGCAGCGCGTAGACGGCGATGATGAACATCATCCCGAGCAGCAGCGGCCCGTGTCCGGGGAACGGTCCGGCCAGCCAGTCCCGGGTGGCGACGATCAGCCCGGCGCCGAGCAGCGCGCCCAGCGGCGAGGTCGCCCCGCCGATCACCACGGCCAGCAGCACCAGCGCCGAGTTGGCGAAGCTGCCGTCGTCCGGCGAGACGTACTGGTTGACCGAGCACATCAGCACTCCGCCGAAGCCCGCCAGCGCGCCGGCGCCGACATAGGCAAGCCACTGATACCGCGTCACCGGATGCCCCGCGGAGCGCATGCGCGCCTCGTGGTCGCGGCAGGCGAGCAGCAGCTTGCCCACCGGCGAGCGCAGCACCCACCACACGACGGCCACGATCGCCGCTGTGGAGACCAGCACGAACCAGTACACCGACCGGTCCGAGTCCAACGTCGCCATCCCCGGCAGCGGCTTCACCGGCGGGATGCCGTACATGCCGTCCGTACCGCCGGTGAGCGAGCGCCACTCCCCCGCGGCGGTGACCGTCAGCTCGCCGAGGGCCAGCGTGGTCATCAGGAACGCGACCCCGCGCGTGCGCACCGCCACCAGCCCGGTCGCCGCGGCGAACCCGGCGGCGACGAGCGTCCCGCACAAGAGCTGCACGACCCCGATCGTATGCCCGTGAGTGCCCATCACTCCGGCGGCGTACGCCCCGACCATGAACGGAGCCGCCTGCCCCGAGGTCGGCAATCCCGCGTAGCCGGCCAGGATGCTGACGCTGACCGCCAGCACCCCCAGCGCCAGCGCCTTGGACAGCAGGCTGACGCCGTAGCCGTCGAAGCTCGACGGCGCGATCAGCAGGAAGGCGGCCAGCACCGCGGCCGGCACACCGACCCGCACCCGCGGCGACTCCAGCGCCGAGGGAAGACTCATCTGCAGGCTCATGCGTGCGCTCCCGCCGGCGCGCCCACCGAGGCCGACGAGCCGCGGAAGGTCCGGGCCACCAGGCCCACGGCCATCAGGCCGAACAGCAGGTAGGGCGCCCAGTTCGAGGAGATGGACACGCCCAGCGTCTCGATCTCCCCGACCGCGATCGCCGCCACGAACGCCCCGGCGACCGAGCCGGGCTTGCCGAGCACGATCACCACCATCGAGAGCATCAGGACCTTGTCGGCGGTGTCCGGTCCGGGACCGATGATCGGCGCGCCGAGCCCGCCGGCCAGTCCGGCCAGCGCCCCGGCGGCGCCGCACAGCGCGGCGTGCACGCGCCAGGGCGCGTAACCCATCGCCCCGACCATGTCCCGGTCGTCGGCCGCGGCCCGCAGCAGCGCGCCGGCGCGGGTCCGGCCCAGGACGTACGTCCCGGCCAGCGCCAGCACCGAGGCCACCAGGATGAACAGCAGCCGGTAGGTGGGATAGACGTGCCCGAAGATGTGCACCGTCCCGCTGACGGAGGTCGGGATCACCACGGGGTGCTGGTCCCCGCCGTAGACGGTGCTCAGGATGTCGCCGCCGACCAGGGCCAGGCCGAAGGTCAGCAGCGCTTGCGGCAGATGGCCGCGTTCGGCCAGCGGCAGCGTGCTGGCGGCGAGTACCCCGCCGCCGAGCGTGCCGCCGACGGTGGCCACGATCAAGCCCAGGAACGCGGAGGACCACGAGCCGTCGGACACCGTGGCGGCCAGGTAGCCGCCGAGCGCGAACAGGGTCCCGTGGGCGATGTTCAGCACACCGCCGATCCCGAACAGCAATGTCAGGCCCGCGGCCGCGACGAACAGCAGCAGCCCGTAGGCCACTCCGTCCAACGCGGGCACGAAGTGCGTGTTGAGCGCACCCATGGAACCCCTTTCGCAGTGCTCTTGCTGGTTGTGCAGGTTACGCCGGTCGCGCTTTCCGTGCAGAGGCTATTCAGCAGTCGAACACGCTCGGCTGCCGAGGCGTCCTCGGCAGCCGAGCGTTCACAGCGGTCTGTCTTGACTCAGCTGCCGATGGTGGCCAGGTCGCCGACCTTGACGTTGGCCAGCGCCGTGCCGTCCATCTCCACCTTGCGCAGGTACCACTTCTGGACCGGGACGTGGGTGTCGGAGGACAGCTGCCAGGTACCGCGCGGGCTGTCGATCTGGCCCATCGCCTTGATCGCGGCGTTGATCGCCTCCGGCGTCAGGTTCGAGCCGGCCTTGGCGATCGCCTGGTCCAGCACGGAGGCGGCGTCCCAGCTGTACATCGCGGTCGCCGGCGGCGCCTCGCCGTTGTACTTCTGACCCCACGCCGAGACGAACGCGCGGTTCGCTGCGCTGGAGATGTCCGGCGAGTAGTTCATCGAGGTGATGATGCCGTTGGCCGCGGTGCCCTCGGCCTTGAGCGCGCCGCCCTCGGTGATGAAGCCGGCGGCGTACAGCGGGATGTCCTTGGCGTCGGACTGGGACCAGTCCTTCACGAAGGCGATCGCGCTGGCGCCGGTGTAGAAGCAGTAGATCGCCTTGGCGCCGGAGGCCTTGACCTTGGCCAGGTACGGCGTGAAGTCCGAGGTGGCCGGGAACGGCGTGAACGTCGGCTTGCCGCCGTCGTTGGCGAGCTTGCCGCCGGCCTTGGCGAAGGAGTCGGTGAACCCGCGCAGCTGGTCATAGCCGCCCTGGTAGTCCGGACCGAACGCGTAGACCGAGCCGCCGACGTTCTGGGCCATGTACGGGCCCATCGCGCCGCCGGGGTCGGTGGACATGAAGCTCATGGTCCACAGGTGCGAGACGTCCTTCATGGTCGGCCGGCCGCCGGTGTTGACCACCGGGACCCCGGCCGCGGTCGCGATCGGCACCACGGCCTGGATGGTCGGGGTGGCCACGATGCCGGCGATGGCCAGCACGTGGTCCTGCTCGATCATCTTCTTGGCCACCGGCACCGCCGCGGCGCCGCCGTTGGCCTCGTCGCCCACGTCGAGCTTGACGGTGTGGCCGCCGAGCTTGTTGCCGTGGTTGTCCAGGTAGAGCTGGAACCCGTTGAGGTGGTCCGGACCCAGGGCCTTGTTGCTGCCGGTCAGGGCGGTGATCAGACCGATGGTGATGGGCGAGTCGCCCTTCGCGGCGGACTTGCCGGACGTGCTGCTGCTGCATCCGGCGGCCGCGAGCACGGTCACCGCGCCGATGGCCACAGCGGCGCGCAGGCGCGCCGGAACTCGTGACGAGAACAACGCTGTCTCCTTAAGCGATTGATTTCAGGGATACACACGGAAACGGTTCCGCCGGCCGGATCGACCGGCGGCCCGAAGCCTCACGGGCCTGCCGGGGGTTCGGAGCTCCCGTGGTGGTGGTGCTGTGGTGGTGGTGCTGTGGTGGTGGTGCTGTGGTGGTGGTGCTGTGGTGCGTCTGTGCGGTGGTACATGGTTCAGGTGCAGGTTCCGATGTCGGTTCTGGTAGTGGTTCCGGTCCGGATCCGGCCGGGATGGCGGATCCTGATACGGCTCACGGCCGGGCGTACGCCGCGTCCGGGTTCATCCGGATCTGGGTCACGGCGTGCTCCACGAGGGTGACCAGTACGCGCTTGCTCGACTCGCGCCGCCGCGCGTCGCACATCAGCAGCGGGACCGACTCCCGGACCGACAGCGCGTCGCGGATCTCCTCGTGGCCGTGCATCGGGGCGCCGTCGAACTGGTTGATCGCCACGACGTGCGGGATCGAGCGGTGCTCGAAGAAGTCGATGGCGGCGAAGGCGTCGTCCAGCCGCCGGACGTCGGCCATCACCACCGCGCCGATCGCGCCGCGGGACAACTCGTCCCAGAAGAACCAGAACCGCTCCTGCCCGGGCGCGCCGAACAGGTACAGGATCAGGTCCTGGGCCAGGGTGATGCGGCCGAAGTCCATCGCCACGGTGGTCGAGGTCTTGCCCGGGATGCCTCGGACGTCGTCGATGCCCGCCCCCGCGACGGTCATCTCCGCCTCGGTGGTCAGCGGCTGGATCTCCGAGACCGAACCGACCAGGGTGGTCTTCCCCACCCCGAAGCCGCCGGCCACGATGATCTTCGCCGCGGTGGCCTGGTTCGCCCGGTTCACCGCATCCGTCCGGCGGACTCGCGGGCAAGCATGCGCGAGCGCGCCATCGGCGTGAGCGCGGCGCCGACCTGGTTGATCAGCTCGGCCATGGTGTAGGACACCTGGCCGATGTCGCACTCGCGGCGGGCGAAGACCAGCAGCGAGGCGCCGTCGCTGACCGCCATGGAGAACAGGAAGCCGCCGAACAGCTCGGTCAGATTGCTCTGCACGGGAGCCGCGCGCAGCAGCCGGGCGGCGCCGGCCAGCAGGCCGACCAGCCCGGAGGCGACAGCCGCCAGGTTCTCGGCCTGCTCCTCGGTCAGGTCGGCGCTGGCCGCCACCACCAGACCGTCGGCCGAGACGGCCAGGGCGTGCACGACACCGGGCACACGCAGTGCGAAATCGTTGAGGAGCCAGTCCAGATTGTCGGGGGGACTGCTGGGCATGAGCGACATTTTTAGAAGGTCCCTGTGCTTGAAGGCGGCGTGTAGGGGGTCTGGGGGGCACTGCCGGGGGCGCCGCGGCCGCCGATCCCGCGGGCGTAGGCCACCATCGAGGCCGAGACCCGCGACGGGTCGCGCTCAGCCGGGCTGGCCGCCTCCGGTTCCTCGTCCATGGCCTCGGCGGGGAGCCGGGCCAAAGGCACCCGCTTGGGCAGGCCGTGCGTCGTCTTGGACTCGGTCCGCTCCTGCGCCGGCGCCGCCGCCGGCGGAACCGCGACCGGCCCGGGGGCGGCGGTCGGCAGAGCGGGCTGGGCCTGGTACGACGGCTGGGCCGGAACCGTGGGCCGTGCCTGATAGGAGGATTGGCCCTGGAACGGCGGCGACCCGGCGGGGGCGGGTGCAGCCGGGTAAGCGGGCTGGGACTGCTGGGTCTGGAACGAGGGACGGCCCTGGAACGAGGGCTGTGCCGGGGGTTCGAACGCCGCGCGGACCTGATACTCGGGCTGGGCCTGCGTCTGGTACGAGGGATGCGCCGCTTGGGCCGCCGCCTGCGCGGCCTGAACCGCTTGAGCTTGGGCGGCCTGCGCGGCCTGTGCTTGTGCTGCCTGCGCCGCCTCGGCCGCCGCCCTGCCGCGCAGCGCTCCGGCCAGCCACGGACTGAGCGGACCGTCCGCCACTCCCGGACCGGTTCCCGGCGCTCCGACCGGCTCACCGGCCGGACCTGCCGGAGCCGACGGATTCGCCGGACCGGCCGGCCGGCTCAGCGGCCTGACCCGGATCGGCGCGGGCGGGAATCCGTTGACGCCCTCAGCGATGCCGGCCTGCGGCGCGCCGTAGTGCGCGGCCGCGTCCATGGCCGAGGCCGGCTGATGAGGGAAGGGCGAGGGCCTGCGGTTCGGATCGAAGCCGGCTGCCGGGGCGCCGAACTGCTGGTCGGCGGCCACCTCCGGCGCCACCGCCCCGCGCCGCCGCCGGCCGCCGTTCACCGCTCCCGGCTGGGAGGCCGCGCCCACGCTCGGCATCGGCGCCGGGGCGCTCGGGTTGTACCCGCCGGTCTGCCCCATCGCGGCGGTCAGCGAGTTGACCGCGGTGGCCGGCAGCGAGGCGAAGGACTCCTCGTGCGCACCCGGCACCCAGTACAGCGTGGGCGGCAGGACCAGCTCGGCGATGGTCCCCCCTTGCGGGTTCTGGCGCAGCTCCACGGCTATGCCGTACCAGGAGGCCAGCTGGCCGGCCACGGTCAGGCCCATCGCCTTGACCGAGGCGGCGTCCAGGTGGGTCGGCGTGGTCAGCCGGGCGTTCAGCTCCGAGCGGCGCCGCGGCGTCATGCCGATGCCGCGGTCGGTGATCTGCACGATGATCCGGTCGGCCAGCACGCGCATGTCGACCAGCACCCGGCTGTCCGGGGAGGAGAAGGCGGTGGCGTTGTCCAGCAGCTCCGCACACAGGTGCACCAGGTGGTCCACCACCGGCGGGGCGACGACCACGCTCATGTCGACGTTCACCAGGTCCACGCGCGAGTAGCGCTCGACGCGCCCGGCGGCGCCGCGGATCACGTCGATCAGCGGCACGCCCTCGTCGCGCACCCGCACCGTGCCCTCGCCGCCGAGCACCAGCAGGCTCTCGTTGTTGCGGGTCATGCGGGCGGCCAGGTGGTCCAGGACGAACAGCCGGGCCAAGCGGTCCGGGTCCTGCTCGTCGCGCTCGGCCTTGTCCAGCTCCAGGGTCAGCGCGCCGGTCAGGCGTTCGCCGCGGCGGGCCAGGGCGACGAACGCGGCGCCGACGCCGGCGCGCAGCAGCACCTGTTCGGCGGCGGTCCGGATGGCCTCGCGGCGGACCGCGTTGAACGCGCGCGCCACGGCGGCTATCTCGTCGTCGCCCTTGACCGGCAGACCGCCGGCCGCCTCGTCGGCGAACTCCTCAGGGGTCTGACCGGTCAGCGACCCGGTGCTGCGCAGCGCCTGCACCGCGGCCGGCAGGTCCTCGAAGGCGACGGCGTGCGCGCCGTCGCGCAGGCCTCGCAGACCCTTGATGATCGGCCGGCCCAGCCGAAGGCTGACCATCAGCGCCAGCAGCACCGTGCCGGCGATCGCCGCGGCCTCGATACCGGCCAGCTCGCGCTGGTGGGTCCGGTCCTTGGCGATCAGGTCCAGGGTGGCCAGGTCCATGTCGTGGCGCACGCCGTCCAGCGCGCGGAGCCGGGCGTCCAGCGGCGGCGTCCACTCCTGGGGCTGCACCGAGACCTGGGCGCCCATCGGCGTCTGGGCGACGGCGTCCTCCAGCTGCCCGGCGTTGGACATCCCCGCGCCGCCGAGCACCTGGTTCGGCTCGTCCTGCCAGCTCGCCGGCGCCAGCGCGCCGAAGGACTCCATCGCGCTGGCGTAGCTGGAGCGGCTGCTGATCAGGTCCTGGGCGGCCGAGGCGGTCTGGCCCTCGCCCATCGTCCGCAGGACGTCGGCTTCCTCCCCGGACAGCGCTTCCCGAGCCTCGCTGAGCGCGGAGGTCGCGCGCAGCATGGTCGCCACCTGGTTCGAGGCGCCGGAGTTCTGTACCAGGTCGTGGTAGGAGAGCAGGTCGGCGATGACGATGTGGTACTGGAAGTCCGCCGACGAGAGCGTTTTCGGCGAGTTCCCGAGGATCAGGTGGCGCAGCGTGTCGATGGAGCGCAGCTCGCCGTCGATCCGGGACAGCAGCGCCTTGCCGTCCGAGGACAGCCACGGCATGTTCTTCAGCTTGTCCTCGTAGGCCGCGGTCGCCGCCTGCGTCTTGGCGATCTGGTTGTTCAGCGCCGTGGCGTCCGAGCCGGGCGCGGAGGTCAGGTAGGAGGCGACCTGGGTCCGCTCGGCCTGCAGCTCGGCGACCAGGTCGCCGGCCGCCGTGGCGGAGTTCATCAGGGTGTACAGATGCCCGGCACTGATCGCCCCCGATGTCGAGGTGACCAAGGCCAGCGCCCCGAAACCGGAGACGGCACACAGGGGGACAGCGACCAGTATGCCGAGCTTCTTGGTGATTCTCACGGGGTGGCCTTTGCGATCCGCGCTGGTCGGCGCATCGGGTAGGGGCGAGCGACGTCAGGTGTCTGCTGTGCGGGGGGTGCGACACTCGATCAAAGGTCTGTCAAAGGCCGACCCGACGGCCACGAAACAGACCACTGCTTTGTTCGAGCGAATGCATGCTAGCGGAAACGGGTTGGCTTGAGACAGCCTGGGTGGTGGAACGGACACGGAACGCGCAAACTAGGCGGTGAACAGGCACTTCGGGACTTACATCGCGCCGGAGATGCCCGATTCAGGACGACGAGGCCTGGTGCGTCCGCCCAAAACGATTACCGTGCGTTGCCAAAGCCCGAAGAAACTCGTGGGCACCGAGGGCTGAATCTGAGACAGAACGCCATAGACAATCGGCGGCGCCGTGATCGACGAGGAATTCACGGGCGCGTAACCTCAAGCGCCGACTTGCGGTTCGGTCAGCAGAGGGGAGACCGGAGGCGGGGTCCAGCGTTCCCCCTTGGGCCGGCGGACGCCATATTCCTCTTTGAGGTGATCAGGGATCGCATAGTGCATGATCCGGCCGCGTGTCAGGGAGCTGAGCTCAAGGCGCGTGGTGATCGCGCCGAGCCGGTCGATCAGCATCGCGGCCAGCGGCGAGCGTTCCTTGAGGTGCTCGGTGACGCCGAGCAGCAACGGCGCCGCGGGGATGAGATGGTCGAACACTGCGAACCGCGGAACCTGCAACCAGTCCGCCGCGGTGTCCCCGACCAGATAACGAATCAGAGCCGGAACAATCGGATCCAGCAGCGTCCCGGGGACGACGTCCTCGTACAGCTCGATGAGCTGCCGGGTGAGCTGAACGCCCTCTTCGGAGGGACCCATGAACCGGGCCATGTAGAGGTCTGAGAAGTCCCGCGCCTCCTCCAGATCCGCCGGCGCCGCCTCCAGATCGATGCCGAGCATCGCCCCGACGACGCGCCAGGCGTACAGATAGGCGTCGGCGCCAGCCTCGGTGACGTGCACACCCAAGCGGTGCAAGGCGTCCAGCACCTGAATGGAGAACATCATCTGGCCGCCGATCATGTCCTCCTGACAGATCGGCACGCCCCAGGTCGCTTCGTCCCACGCGCCTTCGCGGCGCAAGTGATGCCGAATCGATGCGTGCAGCAGACGGACTTTCTGCGCGGCCGGGACAAAAGCGCCGCCGGCTTCGAAGGCGTCGGGACGCATCAGGTACACGGTGAACTGACCGGTCGCCGCCATCCGGTTCGACGGGTACTCCAGCGCGTGCGTGGCGGCGAGCAGTTTGGCGACGTGCGGGACCATGTAGCACGCCGGCATCGAGGCGAAGGACAGCGCGGTGGAGATGTGGACGTTGTTGTCGATGAAGAACATCCGCGCCGTCTCCATCCGGTCCCAGTCGACCCAGTCCGGCGGGGTCGACGTGGCCGCGAGGTACTCGTGGACCACCTGCGGCAGACCCTCGGGCAGCGGATCGCCGGAGCGGTCGAACCAGCGCATCAGGGTGTTGAAACGTCCGAGCTGCCCGCTGGCGAACAGGGCCTCCACGGTCGCGTCGGCGAGTTCGTCGCCGCGCAGACGCAGCGCGGCCATGGCTTCGGGGGTCACGGACATCGGGTTCTCCTGAGCAGTAAGAGCGGTAGGAGCGGGAAGACGGGAAATCAGGACGTGCGAGTGGTGACGGCGCCGGCCAACTGGTGCAACGCCTCAGCTGCCGACCGCGGCAGAGCGGCACCGGAGAGCGCAGCTCGAGCCCGGCGCACCCGCTGCGCGATCAGCTGCTCGACGCGGCCGCGCGCGCCGCTGCGCTGCAAAATCGCGCGGACTTCGGCGAGGTCCGCCGAGCCGATGTCCTCGCGGCCGAGCAGCCGGTCCAGCACGGCGCGGTCGCGCGGCGTCGCGCCCTGCCGGGCGAAGGCGACCAGCGCGGTCGGCCGCGCCGCGACGAGGTCGTCGAGGTTGTTCTTGCCGGTGATCGCGGGATCGCCGAACACCGCCAGCAGGTCGTCGCGCAGCTGGAACGCCTCACCCAGCGGCAGTCCGTAGTCGCTGAAGACGCCGAGGGTGCGCGCGGAGGCGCCGCCGAGCCGGCCGCCGATCTGCAGCGGATGCTCGACGGTGTACTTGGCGGTCTTGTAGCGGATGATCGTCAGCGATTCCTGCGGATCGGTCTCGGTGCCGGTGCGCAACACTTCCAGGCACTCCCCGGCGATCAGCTCGCGCGCCAGAACAGACCACATGGGCCGGGCTCGCGCCAGGTATACCGCCGGCAGTCCGGATCCGGTGAACAGCTGCCCGGCCCAGGCCATCAGCAGGTCGCCGACGAGCAGCGCGAGCGAGCGCGCGGCGCCGTCGGGGTCGGGCGCCTTCGCGGTGGCCTCGCGCAGGGCGACGTGCGGGGTGGGGACGCCGCGGCGCAGCAGGCTGTCGTCGATGAGGTCGTCGTGGACCAGCGCGGCGGCGTGCACGAGTTCCATCGCGGCGGCGGCGCGGACCATCGCCGGGGTGTCGCCCTGCCCGGCCGCGCGCCAGCCCCAGTAACAGAAGGCGGCACGGATGCGCTTGCCGTCGGCGACCGCGGCGCGCAGCTGGGCGCCGACCGGTGCGAGCAGCGGATCGACGGCTTCGAGCAGGCCGGTCTCCTCGCGCACGAAGGCGCGCAGTTCGGTGTCTATCCGGGATTTGAGGGCGGCCTGGGACAACACTTCAACCCCCGGAGGCGTTCTCGCGCGCCGCGGCGGCCCGCCGAGCCACCGCCTCCATGTGCGCCTGCGCGGGCGGCGCGACCCGGTCGAGCACCACGTCGCCGTGCTCCTTGACCTCGCGGTGCAGATCGGCGGCCATCTCCGGCAGGTCCGAGCGCCCCAGCACGCCCCGGGCCCGGCGCACCGCCCCCTCGGCGGCCTCCAGCCCGAGGTCGGCGAGCCCTGCCAGCAGCCGCACGGCGTCCCGCGCCGCCGATCCCACCCGGTCCTGCTCAGCCACCGCTCAGCCCTCCCCACCCGCCGTCCTGCTCCGACGCCCGCCCCCTTCCCGGGCCGGAGTATCGCCAAGCCCTGATTCGCTCGAGTGGGTGATGTGGCTTGACATGCGGGAAGGTGAGTAACCTGGCAGCGTGCGACCTTTCCTCAAGAGATTGACAGTGGGCACCGCCGCGGCGCTGCTGGCAGCCGGCTGCTCGTCCTCGGGGACGGCCGGCGGCGGCGCGACGGCGAGCCCGAACCCGTCCGCGGTCACCGGCACCGCGCTCGGCGGCGCGCAGCCGTCGAGCGCCACGACCGCGGGCTCAACGCCGGCTTCGCCGTCGACGTCGGTATCGACTTCGCCATCGGCATCAGCGTCGACCTCGGCGCCGGTCACGACCCCGGCGTCGGCATCGGTCTACGGCTGCGACCAACAGCCGGTGTCGCAGCCGAAGACCTACATCCTCACCTACGGCGACGGCGGCGTGGTGCTGAACCAGCTGACCTGGTCCGGCTGGGGCACGGCGAGCACTACCGCGACCGGCGTGCAGACGCGGAACAGCTGCGTGCCGAGCTGCGCCGCCGGTTCTCCCATCTCCACCAAGGCGACCGCGACGCTCAGCGGACTGAGTGCCGGCCACTACACCAAGCTGCGCGTGGTCGCCGGCCCGACCACGACCGACTACAGCGTCACCGCCGCCGGGCCGACCGCGGCGGGCTGAGAACCCGCTCAGGCGAAGAACTTCGCCAGCACCGGACTCACGACCTGCGCGCTCACCTCGTGCGTCTGCTCCGGCAGCGTCACGCGCTCGCCGTCCGGACAGGCCTCGGCGATGATCCCGGCGGGGTCGCGCAGGATGTCCGGGCTGGCGCCGCCGTCCATGGCCAGGACCGGCACGGCGATCGTGCCGAGCACGTCGGTCGGGACCGCGCCGCCGGCGCCGTAGCCCAGGACGGCGTTGTCGTACGTCAGGGTCTTGGCGACCGCCGTGAACATCGGCCACACCGGCGAGCGCCGCATCTCCGCCACCTGCTCGGCCGGCACGCCGACGAGCGTCATGAACAACGCGGGCATCTCCTCGACGCGTCCGGCGTCCAGCGCCTGGTGCAGGTCGGCGGTGTACCGCAGCGCCGAGTCGCGGTGCCATTGCTGGGTGACGTAGGGAGCCTCGTAGCACGCCACCTTGGTCACGCCGATGTCCGCCGCGGCGCCCAGCAGCGCCAGGGCGCCGCCGGAGGAGAAACCGACGACGCACGCCTGTCCGCCGGCCGCCTGGATCAGCGCCGCCAGATCCTCGACTTCCCGCTGCGGGGAGTACGCGTCCGCGTCGCCGCTCCCGCCCCGGCCGCGCCGGTCGTAGGTGTGGACGGTGAACTCCGAGCCCAACTGCTCGGCGATGCCGCCGCTCGGGCCGAACGAGCGGTGGCACAGGGCGCCGTCGACGACGATGACGGCCGGTCCCTCGCCGGTCGTGCTGTAGGCGATGGCGGTGCCGTCGGCGGAGGTCACGGTGCTGGTGACGGTGCTGGTCATGAGGGTGGGTCCTTTCGGGAGGGTGTGCGGCGTCATCCGGTTGGACGACGCCCGCTCCCGAAAGTCATCGGTGCGTTCAGGAAGACGTCGGCGACGTCTCCGTGTCCGTGCCGCCGGCCGGAACCCGCGCCGCCGGCGTCGGCAGCCCGAGCAGCCCGAGGAAGTCGTTCTTCTCGACCAGGCCGACCACCAGCGAGCCGGCACGCGTCTCGGTCGGCTTGGCCGACAGCTGGGCGATGTGGTTCGCGCCGCCGAGCACCGAGGTCTTCGGGTCGGTCATCAGGTGCGACCACGGCTCGTCGGTGATGAGGTCCTTGCCGCTGCTGACCGCCTTGGTGAAATCCGTGGCGAACGCCTGCGCGCCGGCGGCGTCGGGGGCGGAGGCGCAGATCTCCATCCGCAGGTCGGACGCGCTGGTCCCGGTGACGCCCAGCGCGATCGCCGACACCTTGCTGTTCTGGATCTGCTTCTGATCGGTGATGACGAACGCCGCGAGCGGCGAGCCCAGGCAGTCGGCCAGCGGGCCCACCACCGGGTCGTCCGCCAGCGCCTTGCCCTGCGCGGGCACCGCCGCGGCCAGGTCGGAGGTCGCGCCGCCGTAGACGATGCTCGTCTTGGACACCCAGACCACGTTCAGCCAGCCGGTCATCCCCGGCCCGACGCCGGTGCTCGGGTCCAGCTTGCTCATGTCGATCTTGTGGTCGTCCTCGAAGACCCACGCCGTGACGCCGTTGCCCCGGTCCGAGCTCTTATAGCCCCAGGCGGCGAGCTTGGCGCCGATCGCGGCGGGATCGAAGGTCCCGTACAGCACCTGGACCGTGTTCGGCGCGGTGCCGAAGCTGATCGCGGTGCTCCCGGTGGTGTAGTCGAAGCCGGTGTGCTCAGGCAGGAGCTCGGAGTACCCCCGGAGCTGGTCGGCGCCGACGCCGAGGAGGCCCGCGAACGGACCGCTCTCCCCCTCGGTCGTGCCGCCGTTGAGCTTGGTCACCTGCGCGGTGTCGCCGTACTCGATGGAATTGCTGGTCTGCGCCGTGGCGTGGACGTTCTTCAGGGCCGCCTTGAACGAGCCGGAGCCGGCGCCCCCTCCCCCGCCGCCGGACGTCGACCCGCTGCTGGAGCACGCCGCCGCCGAACCCGCCGCCAGCGCCAGCGCCGCGACGACCGCCGCCGACCGCCCGAACCGCCGCACGATCTCGCCCATGATCCATCCCCCTTGACAGCCTTCAGACAAGCCCGGAACGAGCCGTGCCCACCATAGCCAGCCACGCCGACGCTCCATGAGCTGGGGTGATTGGAGGGTCAGCTCACCGCCGCGGCGCCATAGGTCCGCAGGGCGATCCGGACGAACGACCGGACCAGCGGATCGTCCCGGGCTCCGGCCCAGGCGACGACCAGCGCGCTCGGCGGCACGTCGGCCAGCGGCACGAAGGCCAGTCCGTCGGGCAGCACCTCGATCCGCGGCGCCAATCCGATCGTGCCGTTCCACAGCACCGCTTGCAAGCATTCGTGCACGGTCCGCACCAACGGGCCCTGACGCGCCGGGCCGTCCGGCGCCGTGGCGTTCCAGAACGCGCGCCAGATGGGATCGGCGCTTTCCGGAAAGCGGAACCAGCGCCGGTCGGCGAGGTCGGCCAGGTGCAGCGCCTCGCGGTCGGCCAGCGGATCGTCGGTGCGCAGGACCGCCCCGACGGGGTCGGTCCGCAGTCTTCGGACGCTGATACCGGTCTCGTCGAAGGGCGCGTAGGTCAGCGCGACGTCCACCAGTCCGGCGCGCAGCCCGGAGGTCGGGTCGGTGAAGTCAGCCTCGCGGATCTGGACGTCGACATGCGGGTGGCGTTCGCGGAACGCCTTCACCAGATGGGAGGCGGCGGGATCGGCGTCGTCGGTGAGCATGCCGACGGTCAGCGTCGCGGCGCCGGCCGCCGCCGCGACCTTCGCGCGCAGCCGGTCGGCCTGGTCGAGCAGCGCGCGGGCGTCCTGATAGAACCAGGCTCCGACCGCGGTGAGCGCGACCCCGGACGGCGACCGCTCGAACAGCGCCACGCCGAGGTCGGCCTCCAGCTGCCGGATGGCGCGGCTCAGCGGCGGCTGCGTCATGTGCAGCCGCCGGGCCGCCCGCCCGAAGTGCAGTTCTTCGGCGACGGCGGCGAAGTAGCGCAGCGCGCGCAGTTCCATGTCCACCACAAGGGACGATACCCGCACGGTATCGCCTGTGCCCGATCGGACTTGGACGCCTGCGGCGCGCCGGTGGTGGACTCGGGACATGGCTGAATACCCCTTCCCCGACCCGGTCGTCGAGACCTCCGGCGCCGTAGAGATCGCCTCCGACCTGGTGGTCGTGCCCAACCAGGACGTCGATCTGGTCCCGAACATCGGGGTGATCGGCGGGACCCACTCCGTCCTGGTGGTGGACACCGGGCTCGGTCCGCGCAACGCGGCGCAGGTCTTGGCCTTCGCCGCCGAGTACGCCAAGGGCCGCCGCCTGTACCTGACGACCACGCACTTCCACCCCGAGCACGCCTTCGGCGCGCAGGTCTTCGCCGGCGAGGCGACCTACCTGGTCAACCGGGCGCAGGCCGACGACCTGGCGCAGAAGGGCGCCGGCTACCTCGCCATGTTCACGCAGCTCGGCGAACCGGTCGCGCGGGAGCTGGCCGGCACGCAGCTGCCCACCCCCGACGTGGTCTTCGACGACGGCTACGAGCTGGACCTCGGCGGCCGCACCGTGCGCCTGCGCCCGACCGGCCGCGCCCACAGCCGCGGCGACCAGGTGGTGACGGTCCCGGACGCCGGCGTGCTGTTCACCGGCGACCTGGCCGAGGCCGGGCAGTTCGCGATCTTCCCCTGGTTCCCGCCGCACGACACCGACGTCTCGGGTCTGCGCTGGATCCGCGTGATGGAGCGGCTGGCCGCCGAGCCGCACCGCGTCGTGGTCCCCGGGCACGGCGGCATCGGCGACGCGCGGCTGCTCGCCGAGGTCCGCGACTACCTCAGCGAGCTGCGGGAGCAGACCTGGCGGCGGCGCGACTCGGCGATGTCCGAGGAGACGGTGGTCGAGGAGGTCAGGGCGCTGATGGTGGAGCGGCACCCGGAGTGGCGGATGCGGGAGTGGATCGAGCGCGGGGTCGGGTGTCTGTGTGCTGAGCACGAGGAGCTCGCTGCACATGAGGCGCGCACCGAGCAGGACGCGGAGCACGCCGCAGACGCCTGAGCCGATGGGATACTGAAGCGCATGGCTTCACGACCCGCGATGGCGCTGACCTCTGTGACGATCGGCGCGCCGGCGCCCCGGGACCTCGCCGCCTTCTACTCCACACTTCTGGACTGGCCTATCACGACCAGCGAGTTCGCCGGTCCTGGCAGACCTCCCGAAGACGGCTGGGCCCAGATCCGCCCGCCTGCCGGCGTCATCGGGATGACGCTCAGCTTCGAATACGAAGCCGAGTTCACCCGGCCGGTGTGGCCTGCGGTCGAAGGTCGGCAGAACTCGACGCAGCACCTGGACATCGGGGTCGCGGACCTCGAGGAGTCGGTGCGCTGGGCCATCGCCGCCGGTGCCACGCTGGCGGAGTTCCAGCCGCAGCCGGATGTCCGGGTGATGATCGATCCCACCGGGCATCCGTTCTGTCTGTTCGAGGACGAATCCGTGCGCTGACGTGGAGGCACCGTGCCGCGCTCCGGTGTGAGCCGCCCGGCGGATGGAGATCACCTCTTGCGAGGACCCGCCCCCGCCGCCCGGCGGACGGCCCACGCCAGGAGGCCCGCGTGCTCGCGCTCACGGTGATCGTCGTGATCGGCGCCTGTGTGCTGGCCAGCGGCATCGTCGGCAACCGGCTCGGGATCGCGCCGCCGGTGCTGATGCTCGCCGCCGGGGTGCTGGTCGGGTTCGTGCCGCGGCTGCGCTCGGTGAACCTGCCGCCGGACACGGTGCTGCTGGTCTTCCTGCCGGCGCTGCTGTACTGGGAGAGCCTGAACGCCTCGCTGCGCGCGATCCGGCGCAGCCTGCGCGGGGTGGTCCTGATGAGCACCGTGCTGGTGATCTTCTCGGCGGCGATGGTCGCGGTGGTCGCGCACGCGTTCGGGCTGCCGTGGGGTCCGGCGTGGATCCTCGGCGGGGCGCTGGCGCCGACCGACGCCACCGCGGTCGCGGCGCTGGGGCGGGTGCTGCCGCGCCGGGCGATGAACCTGCTGCAGGCCGAGAGCCTGATCAACGACGGGACCGCGCTGGTCGTCTACGGCGTGGCGGTGTCGGTCACCATCGGCGCGGAGCACTTCAGCACGGTGCACGTCGGCTTGCTGTTCGCACGCTCCTACATCGGCGGGGCGGCGGCCGGGATCGCGGTGGCGTTCCTCGGGGCGAAGGTGCGCAAGCGGCTTGAGGACCCGCTGCTGGAGAATGTCGCGGTCCTGCTGATCCCGTTCAGCGCGTTCCTGCTCGCCGAGGCGATCCAGGCCTCCGGCGTGCTCGCGGTGGTGGCGTGCGGGCTGATCATGAGCCAGCTCGGGCCGCGGGTCGGGACGCCGGCGGTGCGGCTGCTGTCGCAGGGCTTTTGGACGCTGGGGACGTACCTGCTCAACGGCGCGCTGTTCGTCCTGGTCGGGCTGCAATCCCAGTCCGCGGTCCGCAACCTGACCAGCTTCGACCTGGCGCGGGCGCTGTCCGCGGTGGCGGCCGTGTGCGGGGTGCTGATCGGGGTCCGGTTCGTCTTCCAGTTCGCGGTCATCTACCTCATCCGCGCGCTGGACCGCCGAGCGTCCCAACAGGCCCGGCGGGTCAGCCACGGCTTCCGGGTGATCACCGGGTTGGCGGGCTTCCGGGGCGCGGTCTCGCTGGCCGCCGCGCTCGCCGTCCCGAACACGCTGCACAACGGCCAGCCGCTGCCGGACCGGGACGTCATCGTGTTCGTCACCGCCGGGGTCATCGCGGCCCTGATGCTCCAGGCGTTCGCGCTGCCGCCGGTGGTCCGCTGGGCGGACCTGCCCGAGGACACCGTCATCGAGTCCGAGAGCCGCATGGCGAACCGGACCGCCGCGGAGGAGGCGCTGGAGGCGATGCCCGCCATCGCCGCGACGCTGGGCACCGCCCCGGAGATCACCGACATGGCGCGCCGGGAGTACGAGAAGCGGCTGCACGTCAGCCAGGCCGGCGATCCCGACGACGACAGCGTGGACATGGACGACGACGCCGCCGAGCGGCTGCGCGAGTTCGACAGCCAGTACCGCGAGCTGCGGCTGGCGCTGCTGGGGAACAAGCGCTCCACGCTGCTGCGGCTGCGCGACGAGCACCGGATCGACGACGCGGTGCTGCGGCAGATCCAGGCGCGGCTGGACTGGGAGGAGGTGCGGCTGACGCGGGCGCAGCTCATCGATTAGCGCGCTAGCGCTGGTGCGCGACTGCTAGTGCCCTACGGCTCGTGCCCTACCGCCGCGCTATTCCAGCTCCAGCCGCAGATGCCGTCCTGCCCCCAGCGCGCCTCCCGCCGCGACCGCCTCGCCGAGTTGGCGTGCCAGGTGGGGCACATTCGTCGAGGCGAGATACAGCTCCGCACCGGAGTCGATCAAGCGCCGCACCGGACCGCGATAGTTGATGCCGAGTTCCGGATCCTCGAGTTCGGCGACGACGACCCGCGCCACTGGGAACATCTCGCGCAGGTTGGTCAGCAGCTGCGGGCTGATCGGCGGGACCAGGAGGACGTCGGCGGTGCTCGGCGCGGAGTGCATGTCCAGGACGATGTAGTCCGCGCCGAGTTCGTTCGAGAGCTTGGTGCGGGCGCTGTCGGAGAGCTTCATCGTGGTGGCGACGACCATCACGCCGTCGTCGGCGGGGTCGTCGCCAGTGCTGCCTGTCCTGCCGGTGCGATCTGTGCTGTCTGTGCTGTCTGTGCTATTAAAATTGTCGTCGCCGGCCGAGCGCGCCGGGATGACCATGCCCTCCAGCGGCGCGGACCCGGCGGCGACGATCGTCGCGACCTGCTCGCCACCGCGCGTGATCACCAGCTTCCCGCCGGGCGCCAGATCGGCTATGAGCCGCGCGACGTCGTCGGGTAACCGGGCCAGGTCGATCTGCGCCCCGTTCCGGTCTCTCATGCCGATCAATCTACCCACACGGCGGCCTCCCGCGTGCCGCCCCCTCTACATCAGCTGCTCGCTGACCTCCCACAACCGTGCCGCAGCGTCCTGATCGACGGCGTAGGGCAGCACGCCGGGCCCTTCCAGCAGCTCCCCCGGCTTGAGCTCCTCGGCGCTGACGACCGGGCTGACGTCGCAGTCCTCGCAGTAGACGCCGCCCAGGCCGTCCAGCGCGGGGCTGGTCGCGCACCAGATCGTGGTCGCCGCGCCCTGCTGCGTGGTCTTGACCGGACGTCCGTCGTCGACGACGAGACGGCCGTCGCGCTCCTCGACGCCGGCGGCCCGCAGCGCGGCGGGGTCCATGTGGCGGGTCAGGGCGGTGTCGAGGATCGCGCCGGGGTGCACGGAGAAGGCGCGGACGCCGTCGGCGGCGCCGCGGCGGTCGAGCTCGACGGCGAACAGGACGTTGGCGGTCTTGGACTGTCCGTAGCCCAGGAACGGCTCGTAGGGGCGGTGCTCGAAGTTCAGGTCGTCGAACACCACCGGGGAGTAGCGGTGGCCGCGCGAGGACAGCGCGACGACGCGCGCCCCGCCGGCGGCGGCCAGTGCCGGCCACAGCCGCGTGGTCAGGCGGAAGTGCCCGAGGTGGTTGACGGCGAACTGCATCTCGACGCCGCGCGCGTTTCGGGCCAGCGGCGTCGCCATGACGCCGGCGTTGTTGATCAGCAGGTGCAGCGGCCGGTCCTCGGCGAGGAAGCGCTCGGCGAAGGCGTCGATGGAGGCCGGGTCGCTGAGGTCGAGCGGCTCGACGCGCACGCCGTCGAGGTCGTGCAGGTCGTGCAGGGCCTCCCGCAGGGTGTCTTGCGCCGCAGCGGTGTTCCGCGCCGGCACGATGACCTGCGCCCCGGCCTCCCGCAGCGCGCGCACGGTCTCCACCCCGATGCCGCTGGCGCCGCCGGTGACGATCGCGGTCTTGCCGGTCAGGTCGATGCCCTTGATCACTTCCCCGGCCGTGGAGTCGAAGCCGAAGCCGGAGTTCAGAGGCTGTTGCGCTGTGGTGCTCATGGCGGTGGGTCCCTTCTGGGTGTGCTGTCAAAACCACGGTAGGAGGGATGCGATGTACGATGAATACTTGTGAGTTCGCAAAACTTGCTCGAGCGTTCAGCCGAACCGGTCACCCCGGGCGAAAACGATGATCCCCTGTGCGCCGCCCTGGCCGTCGCCGACGCGCGCGCGGCCATGTCCGGCGCCTTCGTCGCGGGCGGCGACTGGGCCGTCCGGCTGCACGCGCCCGACCGGCTGAAGGTGAACTGCGTCATGCGCGGCACCCCGGTCCTGGTCCGCCAGGACACCGGCGAGCAGCTGCGGCTGGCTCCGGGCGACGTGATCGTCTCCGACGGCGCGCTGCCTTACGTCCTGTGCAGCGACCCGAGCATCGAACCCCACCCCTCAGGCTGGCTCGCCACCGACCCCCGCACCGGATTCCGCCGCATCGGCCACGGCGAGGACGTCATGTGCGTCGCAGGCCACGTCGACCTGAGCCGCGACGGCGGCGGCCTCCTCCGCAGCGCCCTGCCGAACCTGCTGCACATCCCCGGCGACGCCCCCGAAGCCACCCCCCTGCGCCGCCTGATCGAGCAACTCCTCGACGAGATGACCACCCGCCGCCCCGGCGCCCCAGCCGCCATGGACCACATCGCCCAACTGATCTTCCTCCACGTCCTCCGCATCAGCCTCACCACCACCGCCACCCTCCCCCCAGGCTGGCTCCGCGGCCTCGCCGACCCCCGCATCTCCCCCGCCCTCCACCTCATGCACCGCGACCCAGCCCGCCCCTGGCGCCTCGAGGAACTGGCCCAAGCGGCAGCACTGTCCCGAACAGCCTTCGCAGTCCGCTTCCGCGCCACCGTCGGCGTTCCCCCACTCACCTACCTCCTCACCTGGCGCATGAGCCTGGCCGCCCGAGCCCTACGCCGCGACACCACACCGGTCGCGGTCCTGGCGCGCGAGGTGGGCTACGGCTCCGAGAGCGCGTTCAGCAACGCTTTCAAGCGCGCGGTGGGAACCTCGCCTCGGAACTACCGGAACCGGAGCTCGGTGGGCGGGGACGCGGAGGCGGAAGCAGGGTAGGCGCGGCGATAGGTGCGGTTCGCGGGTGCGGTTTGTTGATCAAAGGGCGCCGAGCCGCGGAAGCACGCGGCCCGGCGCCCTGCCATCGACGCAGAACGCCTCCGAGGTCAGGCGTTCATGAACTCGTCGATGCGGAGCGGCCGGGCGGTGATGCGGACATCGCCGATCCAGCCGTTGTGGATCTGGTTGATAGCGCCGGCGTATTCGTAGCCGCCGAGGAGCCAGGAGTGGTTCAGGGTGGTCAGGCCGATGGCGGGGGTCGAGGGGTTGCGGCCCTCTTCGCAGCCGTTGACGTACATGCGGTTCACCTTGCCGTCGTTGACGATCGCGACGTGCCACCACTGCCCGAGGGGCAGCAGGTGGCTCCAGGCGGTCGACGCGCCGGGCTGGTTCAGCGGGTAGACGTTCCACTGCAACTCGGAGCCGCCGGACAGGCTCAGGGTGGCGATCGGCTCCTGCGGGTCGGTGTTGCCGCCGGACTTGCCCGCCTCGCTGCTCATGCCCCAGCGGCTGAGCAGGCCGCTCCACGCGCTCTGCGAGGAGTCCCAATCCGCGGGCAGCTTGAAGAACATCTCGAAGGTGTAGCCGTGCTGGAACGTCTCGGCGTTCAGCGGCGCGTTCGGGACGGTCTGCAGCCAGGCGCCGCGCGTCGGGTGGCCCTGGCCGGTGAAGCGCAGCGAGCCGTGAGCCGGCTGGTCGGGGTGGAACTCGGTGGTGGACCAGCTCACCGGCGTGCCGGTGGTGCCGGGGACGTTCTCCTTCACCAGGTCGTTGCCCTTGCCCGACAGGTCGCGGATGATCTGGCTGTCGCCGAGCGCCGAGCCGTCCGCGCCGCCGCCGTCGAAGCGCCAGTAGGCCAGCGTGTCGCGGGTCAGCATCTTGGCCGCCGGACGCGCCGGACGTGCCGCGACCGGCGCGAAGCCGCCGAAACGCTGGTCGAAGTCGATCGCCATCGAGAAGCGGTCGACCGCCGACGTGAGCTCCATCTCCTGCCCGGCCAGCTCGTTCACCTGGCTGGTGGCCATGCCGCGGATGAACGGCGAGAACGTCGACACGTCCACGGTGTTGCGCCGCATGTCGAAGCGGTACGTACGGATCATCGCCGCGCCGCCGTAGTAACGGTCCTGATAGTTGGTGATGTGGACGTGCACATCGTGGCCCGCGGCGTTGCTCAGCGTCGTGGACCCGGGCGGCCAGTAATGCCCGTTCAGGCTCAGGAACACCTGGTCGTGGTTCTTGATCAGCCCGTCCCACAGCTGCTGCCCGTAGTCGGACAGGTACGCGGTCCCGGAGTCGTCGGCATAGGCGACCTCGTGCGTGGTGACGATCACCGGCAGCGTCGGATGGTCGGCGATGACCTGGTTGGCCCAGGCGAACCCGGCCGGCGAGAGCCGCCAGTCCAGACCGAGCAGCAGCCAGTCGCGACCGCCGCCGCGGAAGATGTGGAAGGTGTTGTACCCGTCGGGGCTCGCGCCGCCGAAGCTCGGGGACTTCGCCGCGCGCGCCTTGGTGAACGTGCCCGAATACGGCGTGGCGCCGCGCTGGTCGTCCCCGGACACGTCGTGGTTGCCGGCGACGACGCTGTAGGCGACCTTCTTGCGGTCCAGCATCTCGAAGACCGCGCCAGCCGCGGCGAACTCCCGCGCCTCACCGTTCTGCGTCAGGTCGCCGAGGTGCGCCATGAACACCACGTTCGCGTCCTGGTCCCCGCTGAGGATGTAGCGGAACGAAGCCTCCATCGGCGCCGGGTGGATCCGGTCCTCGTCGAACATGTACTGCGTGTCCGGCATCACGACCAGCGTGAACACCGGGTTGTCCGGGTCCGGATCCCAGCGGGCGCCCGGGGCGTCGGTGTCGATGGCGGTGACGTCGTAGATGCTCGCCCCGCCGTGCTTGGCATCGGCGGCGGCAGCAGACGCGGCAGCAGACGCCGCCGGCCCGAACACCGTGGTGCCGGAAGCCAGCGCGGTCGCCCCCGCACCCACCAACCCGGCGTTGCGCAGGAACGCGCGCCGACCGGTCGCGGCAGGACCGGCGGAGTCGAAGTCGGCGGTGCGAGGGCACTGGCAGTGCGGGTCTTCATGCTCGTGGTTCATAGCGGCTCCGGGGAAGTGGGGATTCCGCCGGTACCGTATGCGGCGCCCCCCGACGCGCGAGGATCACGCGAGCCACGAGCGGCCGAACATAGGTGAAACGCATTAGTCCACGCGCTCACCTCACTCCGCGTCGGCGACGATCGCCCCGACCCGTTCTCCCAGACCGGGATCGCGGCGCGTGAGGATCACCGCGTACACCAGCGCCACCGCCAGCACGCCGAGTGCCAGGTACGGGAACCAGTCATACGGCGTGGACTGCCCCGGCTTGGCCAGGTAGTACAGCGGCACGACGATCGCCGCTGCGCCGATCAGCGGCAGCACCGCGTGCCGCACGACGCGGAACTCAGAGCGCTGATACCGGCGGTAGTAGAACGGCAGCGCGACGTTCGAGGCCAGATACACCAGCAGGATCAGGATCGTGCCCATCGTCGAGGACTCGGCGAAGAAGGACACCGGGTCCATCGTCCCCTTGCCGCCGACGATGTGCAGCAGTCCCCAGCCGCCGATGATCAGCAGGGCCGCCGAGACGAAGACCAGGATGGCGTTGAACGGCGTGCGCCGCGTCGGGTGCACCCGGCCGAGGAAGGCCGGCAGCAGCCGTTCGCGTCCGGCGTTGAACAGCAGCCGGGTCTGGGAGTTCGTGCCGGAGATCAGCGAGCCGAGGGTGGAGGTCAGGCCGGCGATGTAGGCGAAGAAGGCCAGGACGCCGAAGGTCCCGTGCGCGACGTCGATGAACGGCACGGCGGCGGCGCCGGTCTTGTCCGCGTCGTAGCCGAACCCGGTGACCGTGGCGTAGGCGAACAGCACGTAGCCGACCGACATGATCCCGATCGAGGAGAAGACGGCCCGCCCGACATTGCGCCGCGGATTCTCGGTCTCCTCGGCCAGCGCCGCCGAGTTCTCCCAGCCCACGAACATGTAGACGGCCAGCGGGAAACCTTCGGCGAGCCCTGACATGCCGCCCTTGACGTGGCTCGGCGTGAACGGCTTGATCGACAGGTGCGCGCCGTGCTTGGCGATGGTCGCCACCGACACCACGACCAGCACCAGCATCTCGACCGCGAAGAAGTACCCGGCGAGCTTGGTGGAGACCCCGATCCCGCGGATGATCAGTGTCACCGCCAGCGCCGTGAGCACCAGCGTGAACAGGAACCAGGGCACGTTCCAGCCGAAGTAGTAGTTCAGCGTCATCGACAGGAACCCGCCGGAGATGGCGATGACCGAGGAGATGGCGATGATGTACCCGGCGGTGATCAGCAACGCGGTGGTCACCGCACTCGTCGGCCCGAACGTCTTCCCCACGAACGTGATGAACCCGCCCGCAGACGGATGCGCCCGCGAGAACTGGGCCAACGTATTGCCCAGCAACGCGACCGTGAGCCCGGCGACCACGATCGTCAGCGGCGAAGCCACCCCGGCCGTGGTGGCCAACAAACCGAACCCGAAGTAGAAACTCATCGCCGGCCCGATGTTCGCCATCGTCGAACTGGCGATATCGAGCAGGCTCAACGACCCGCCACGCAGACGGTCGTCACCCGGCCCGGGCGCGGCCGGCGCCGGAGCGGGCACGGTGGAGGGGGAATCCATTGTGGACATGGGCGACTCCTCGACGGCTGGGACTTGCCGAGAAAATAGCTCACAGAGAACAGATAAACAAGGGGTAATGGCTCGCCCTGAGCAATTATTCGGCGCTGGACAACCGTCCAGGTCACAGCGGAGCACGCCGCGCGCCAAGCCAAAATCAGGCCTCAGTCTCGCCCGATCCGCCTCCCTCAGAACGGATCCGAGCAACCTCAAGCTCGGCTGCCGCGATGCGTGCCGCAGCGTCCTGGCGCGCCTCGTCGCGGAGGCTCGCGGCTTCGGCTTCGGCGAGCCGGAGGATGGCTTCGGTGCGGACGCCGAGTCCTTCGTAGGTGGCGCCGGTGTGTCTGCTTCTGCCTTTGGGCTTCCAGCCTCGGCCGCCGCGCAGGTCCTCTTGGAGTTCGCTGATCAGGGTCGCTTGGCGACCGATGGTTTCGCAGAGCTCTGTGATCAGCCGCCGCTGGGTGTCCAGCACGTCGTTCAGTTCCGCGTATCTCGGGTCTTGCGGCGCCGGGTCGTGTTCCGCCATGCCTCAGCACCCTGCCACAGTCAGCCGCGGAGGCGTAGGTGCCGCTGAATCGCGACGGCGATGAAAACAGTCGCGAACAGCGAGACGCTCAGCGCCCCGACCGCCACGGAAAGGGAGTGCCACGCCGACAGTCCGCGCTGGAGACCGTAGGCGTACAGACCGCCACCGATCATCGAGCCCAGACTCGCTCCCATGGATTCGGCGAGCACGAGCCCGGCGGCGAAGGCGTCGGTCGTCGACTTGTCCCGGACGTCCACCGCCGTCACCGGCAGGTTCGTGTAGATGAAGCCCATGCCCGATCCGGAGATGAGGAACGCCACCCACATCAGCGGCATCGCAGTACCCGATGACAGGTGCGCGGCCAGCATCACCGGCATCCCCGCCACCGGCACGGCGACCAACAGCGCGCCGACCACGCCTGCCGCGCCGGTGCTCAGATTCCACCGCTCGTGGAACTTCGGCTGCAGGAACGCCACCGTCGACCAGGCGACCGCGTCGCACGTGAGCACCGCCGACGCCGCCGCGATCGACGAGCCGAACCCGCTGCGCGCGATGACCGTCGCCATCGCGTCCAGCCCTGAATAACCCAGCGACAGCGTCAGCATCGCCAGGACCGCCAACCGCGGACCACGTTCGCCGGACGGCAGCAGCTTCCGCGCCGCCACCGCGACCACGAGGAGCCCGCACACTGCGACGATCTGCCCGACGCCACTCTTCACACTGGTCCCGCCCAACAGCAGCAAGCATCCGCCGATGAGTATCAGGACCCGAATGAACGGCGGTGTCCGCACCGCGCTGTCCTTCTCGACCCCCTCGACCCCCTGCGCCGCCTCCTGCCGCATCGCCCCAGCCCGCCGCACCACCAGCGCGCGCCCGACGACCACCAACGGCAGAATCAGCGTCAGCGTCCAGCGCCAGCCGAGCAAGTCCGACACCGTCGAGGCGTACACCGGCCCGAGGAAAGCCGGCAGCAGCCACATCGCCGAGATCAGCGAGTACACGCGCTTGCGCAGCCGCTCGGGAATCGAGTGCGCGACGGCGCTCACTCCGAAGGTGGTCAGGACGCCAGACCCGAACCCCTGGAACAGCCGCGCGACAACGAACAGCACCGCGGAACCGGCCACCGCCGCCAACACCCCGCCGACCACGAACACGACCGAGGCCACCCCCGCCGTCCGCAACCGCCCCAACCGCGCCGTGATCGCCGGTGTCAGCGGCGCGGCGGCGATCATCGCCATCCCGTAGGAGCCGAGCAGCCAGCCGTAGGAACGTTCGGCGTGCAGATCGTGCGCCACCAACGGCATCACCACAGCCACCGCGAAGTACTGCATCGCCGTGGCGAACTCCATCAGCAGCAGACCGACCACCAACAAGCCGGTCCCGCCTCGGAACAGCTCGCTCCACGAACCCGCGAACCGTGCGGGGGTCGCGGCAGTGGCAGCCTCAGTGCTCATGAATCCTCAGTCCGGAAACGGGGCGGCCGGCGACCAGCCGATGATCGTCAACGACGCGTCACCACGATCGCATCCCGTCGCCGGCAAAGGAATCCGGCTTTGGTCCTAGCACTCAGGACGTAGGACTCGTCGCGGCTAGGCAATGCGCCTTCACCGCACCGACCGCCGCGTCCAACCGCCCCAACTCCAGCGCGGTGAGCAAGTCGGCGTGGTGCTTGTTCGCCTCCTGCAACCGCCCCGCGTCCGGCACGGTTGCCAGCAGGCACAGCCGCCCCAACAGGTCGGCGACCTCCTCGCCGGCCATACCGTTCCCCAGCGCCTCGGCCAGGCCGAGGTGGAAGCAGGTTTCCAGGCGGAGCAGTTCCGCGTGGTCGACGGTGGCGTTCATCTCCTCGACCACCGCTTGCAGGCCCGAGGCCCAGTCCGGCGGCAGTTCGCCGGCGGAGCGGGCGACCAGGCCGCACTCCAGCAGCAGGTGGAAGTCCTCCAGGGACGCCGCCTGGTCGGCGTCGCGGAACGCCTCGATGACCGCGTCCCAGTTCGTCGCGACGAACGTGCCGCCGACGCGGCCGCGGCGCCGGTCCAGCAAACCGTCCTGGCACATGGTCTCCAGCGCGCGGCGCACGGTCATCTCGCTCATGCCGAGTTCCTCGGCGATGACGCCGGTGTCCGGCAGACGCTCGCCAGAGGCGAGCACGCCGAGGCGGACCCGCAGCGCGATGCGCGAACGGATCAGCTCGGCGCCGGTCTGCTGGCGTACCGGCAGCCGGGCCGCGGCTGTGCTCGAGCTCGTGCCCGTGCTGCGGACCGGCGCCGTCAGCACCGGTGCCGGGTAGGGCCCGAACTTGCCCGCGGTGTTCGCCACGCTAGACACTCTAAATCGCGCGGAACACGACAGCGGTGCAGGTCGACACGCTCACTCATTCCTCATAACCGTCGGCGACGACCGCTCCGACCCGCTCGCCCAGCGTCGGATCGCGCCGCGTCAGGACCAACGCGTAGGCGACGGACGCGACCAGCAGGGCAAGCGAGACATACGGGAACCAGCTATACGGCGCAGGCTGCCCTGGTTTCACCAAGTAGTAAAGCGGCACCACGATCGCCACCGCGCCGAGCAGCGGCAGTACCACATGCCGGACAGCCCGGAACTCGGTCGGCCGGTATCTGCGGTAGTAGAACGGCAGCGCGATGTTCGCGGCGAGATACACCAGCAGAATCAGGATCGAACCCATCGAGGACGCCTCGGCGAAGAAGGCGGTCGCGTCCATCCGGCCGTGATGACCCACGAGGTGTCCCAGACCCCATCCGCCGATGATGACCAGCGCCGCGGCGATGAACGTGAGGATGGCGTTCGTCGGCGTCCGCCGCGTCGGATGCACGTAGCCCAGAAAAGCCGGCAGCAGCCGCTCGCGACCGGCGTTGAACAGCAGCCGGGTCTGCGAGTTCGCGCCGGCGATCAACGAGCCGACCGTCGAGGTGAGCCCGGCGATGTAGGCCAGGAACGCCAGGACGCCCAACGTTCCGCGCGCGACCACCATGAACGGCACATCCGCCGCGCCGACCTTGTGCACGTCGTATCCGAACCCTGTGACGGTGGCATAGGCGAACAGCACATAGCTCAGCGACATCACCGCGATGGAGGAGAACACCGCGCGCCCCACATCGCGCCGCGGATTCTCGCTCTCCTCCGCCAACGCCGCCGAGTTCTCCCACCCGATGAACAGATACACCGCTAACGGGAACCCCTCGGCGAGCCCTGACATCCCACCCCGGATATGGCTCGGCAGGAACGGCGCCGCCGACAGATGACCGCCGTGCTTGACGATCGCCGCGACCGACACCACCAGCAGCATCACCAGCTCCACCGCGAAGAAGAACCCTGCGACCTTCGTCGAGAGCACGATCCCCCGCACGATCAGCGCCGCCGACGCTGCCGTCAGCACCAGCGTCCACACCACCCACGCCGGACTCCACCCCGCGTAGTACTCCAGCGTCGTGGCCAGGAACCCGCCGGACACCGCGATCACCGCGGAGATCCCGATGATGTAGCCGAGCGCCGCCAGCAGCGCCGTCGCCACCGCGCTCGCGCCGCCGAACGTCGTCCCGACGAACGTGACGAAGCTGCCGGCGGAAGGATGCGCCCGCGAGAACTGCGCCAGCGTGTTCCCCAGCAAAGCCACCGCGACCCCGGCCGCGACGATCGTCAGCGGCGAAGCCAGCCCGGACGCCGTGGCGAGAAACCCGAAGCTGAAGTAGAAGCTCATCGCCGGCCCGATATTGGCCATCGTCGACCCGGCGATGTCCAGCAACCCCAACGCCCCGCCCCGCAGGCGCTGCTGATCCGCCCGCACCCGAACCGGCGGCGGTGAGACTACGGACATGCGCGGCTCCTCGCCGGCTGAGGGGGTCGTCAGTGGTGGCCGCGAAAATAGTTCGTGGCGACCAGTTAGGCAAGTGGCCGGTTCGCCGGAGCACCGCTTCGCCCGTCGTCGCCGTCCTCGCAGGCGGCGATCGGCTTTCCGGGCGAGCCTAAGATTCCATGCAGTGATCCGCAGTTTCCCTTAATCGAACAGTAAATTTCGTGTACATGTCAGAGTCTTGCGCTCTCATGTCCCCCTTGCAACGATGTGCCCTGCGATCCACCCCCAGGGCACATCCATCCATCGCCAGGAGGACGCATGAGTGCCACCGGAAGCCGCACCCCCGCCCCACCTCTGCGCAGACGGCTCACGGCGCTGGCCACGGCCGCGGCGAGCACGGTCGCCGGCGCGGCCCTGCTGGTCGGCGCCTCGCCGGCGCACGCCATGAACGGACCGGGCACCCCGCCGTACTGGGCCCAGTCGCCGTTCAGCGTGCCGAGCGGGACCGGCGCGAGTCTGCCGTTCACCGAGTACGAGGCGGAGGCTTCGACCACCACCGGGACGCGCGTCGGGCCGGACTTCACGCAGGGCTCGCTCGCCAGCGAGGCCTCCGGCCGTGAGGCGGTGCAGCTCACCGGTTCGGGCCAGTACGTGCAGTTCACGCTCACCAGCGCCGCCAACGCCTTCGACCTGCGCTACTCGCTCGCGCAGGGCGCCTCCGGCTCGCTGTCGGTGTACGTCAACGGCACCAAGCAGAGCAAGGAGCTGTCGCTGACGTCGGCGTACAGCTACATCAGCACCGGCGGCATCACCGGCAGCAAGACGCACAAGTTCTTCGACGACACCCGCATGATGTTCGGCCAGACCCTGGCCGCCGGGACCACGGTGAAGGTGCAGGTCGACTCCTCCGACAGCGCCGTGCCCTACACCGTCGACGTCGCAGACTTCTACAACGTCCCGACCGCGGCGAGCCAGCCCGCCGGTTCGGTCTCGGTCGTCACCGAGGGCGCGGACCCCACTGGCGCCAACGACTCCAGCAACGCCTTCAACACCGCGATCAACGCCGCCAACGCCGCGAACCAGTCGGTCTGGATCCCGCCGGGCACCTACCTGGTCACCAACCCGATCCAGACCCAGAAGGCGACGATCGTCGGCGCCGGCAACTGGTACTCGCAGATCAAGACCAACATGTTCATCCGCAACTCCTCGGCGGTCTCCGGGCCGGTGAACCTCAGCGGCTTCGCGATCCTGGGCAGCACCGTCGGACGCCATGACGACAGCTCGGCGAACGGCATCGACGGCTCGCTGGGCAACGGCTTCACCGTCAACGGCTTGTGGATCCAGGACACCAACGTCGGCTTCTGGCTGCAATACGGGAACAGCAACGGCACCGTGGAGAACACGGTCGTGGAGTCCACCGACGCCGACGGCCTGAACTTCAACGGCAACGCCAGCGGCAACGCCAGCGGCAACACCGTGAAGAACAACTTCCTGCGCGGCACCGGCGACGACGCCCTGGCGATCTGGTCCTACCCGACCGCCGACTCCAACATCACCTTCGCCAACAACACGATCGTGGCGCCGACGCTGGCCAACGGCATCGCGGACTACGGCGGGGCGAACAACACGATCTCCAACAACGTGATCGCCGACGACAACGCCCTGGGCAGCGGTCTGACGATCTCCAACGAGGCGTTCCTGCAGCCGTTCTCGCCGTTGTCCGGGACCATCACGGTCTCCGGCAACTACCTGATCCGCGCCGGCGCGTACAACCCGAACTGGGCGCACCCGATGGGCGCCGTGCAGTTCGACTCCTACGACTCCGATTTCAGCAACGTGACGGTCAACTACAGCGGCGGGGCGATCCTGGACAGCCCGTATGAGGCCTTTGAGATCGTCGGCGGAGACGGGACCGGGCACGTCGTCAACGGGCTGAACATCAGCAACGTGAAGGTGCAGAACACCGGTACCACCGTCTTCCAGGCGGAGACCGGCGGCGCGGCGAGTGTCAGCGGCCTGACAGCCAGCGGGCTCGGCGTCTCAGGCACGTACAACAACAGCTACCCCGGCAACGTCGCGGGCGCCTACACCTTCAACCTCGGCAGCGGGAACTCCGGCTGGAGTACCACCCCGGTGCTCACCACGTTCCCGGATCCGGTGCAGCCCGGCGCTCTGCACGCCTCGCCGGCCGCGCTGTCGTTCGGCGACGTGAAGTCCGGCACGACCAGCGCGCCGCAGTCGGTGACGGTGACGAACCCGGGCACCAGCGCCGCGCCGATCTCCTCGATCAGCGCCACCGGGCCCTTCTCGCAGACCAACAACTGCGGCAGCTCCCTGGCCGCCGGCGCCTCCTGCACCGCGCAGGTGACGTTCGCCCCGACCACCGGCGGCAACGCCACCGGGACGCTGACCGTCGCGACCAGCGCTCCGGGCGGTCCGCTGAGCGTCGCGCTGTCCGGACGCGGCATCACCTCCACGACGAACCTGGCGCTGGGCCAGCCGGCCACGGCGAGCAGCACGCAGGGCACGTTCGTGGCGGGCAACGCCACCGACGGGAACACCGGCAGCTACTGGGAGAGCGCCGACGGCGCGGGCTACCCGCAGACCATCACGGTGGACCTGGGCTCGACGCAGCCGATCGGCTCCACGACGCTGAACCTGCCGCCGTCCTCGGCATGGGGCGCGCGTACGCAGACGCTGTCCATTCTGGGCAGCACTGACGGGACGAACTTCACGCAGATCGTCGGCTCGGCCGCGCACACCTTCGACCCCGCGAGCGGAAACACTGCGACCATCGCGCTGCCGTCCGGCACGAGCGCCCGTTACGTACGCCTGAGCTTCACCGGCAACACCGGCTGGAGCGCGGCGCAGCTGTCGGAGTTCCAGATCTTCCCCGGCGGCGCGGCCAACGGCAGTGCCCTGACAGCGAACCCGTCGAACGTGTCGTTCGGCAGCGTGGCAGTCGGCTCGACGAGCAGCGCGCAGACCGTGACGGTGTCCAACCCAGGCGGCACTGCGGCAGCGATCTCCTCGATCAGCACGAGCGCACCCTTCTCGCAGACCAACACCTGCGGCACCTCCCTAGCCGCCGGCGCCTCCTGCACAGTCAAGGTGACCTTCACCCCGACCACCGCCAGCAGCGCGAACGGCACCCTCTCAGTCGCCAGCAACGCCCCCGGCAGCCCACTGACCGTAGCGCTCTCCGGCACCGGCACCTCCACCGGCGGCAACACCAACCTCGCCCTCAACAAGCCCACAACAGCCAGCGGCACCACCCAGAACTACACCCCCGGCAACACCGTCGACGGCAACACCAGCAGCTACTGGGAGAGCACCGACAACGCCTTCCCGCAGTGGCTCCAGGTCGACCTCGGCGCCTCCGCCAGCGTCAGCCGCATCGTGATGGACCTCCCGCCCTCCTCCTCATGGGGCGCCCGCACCCAAACCATCCAGATCCAGGGCAGCACCGACGGCACGAACTTCACCACCCTCGCCCCCTCCCACGCCTACACCTTCGACCCCGCCACGGGGAACACGGCGACCGCCACCTTCACCGCCGCCACCGTGCGCTACGTGAGGCTGACGTTCACCGCCAACACCGGCTGGCCGGCCGGTCAGCTCTCGGAACTGCAAGTGTTTTCCCAGTAGAACGACAAACTGCACCTTCTGAAGGGTGACGTTGGTAAGGCCTGGTCGGCGACTCCGCCTACCGGGCCTTGCCGCTTCTCGATCAGGACATCCGGCCTGCCGCAGCGGCGTAGCGCCGCGCCAGCATCGCGAAGGCGGATGTCAGCTCCGGTGGCCCGACCACCTCGACGTCAGCGTCGAACGCACCGACCCTCGCCGCCAACGCGGGCCACGACCACGCCCCCAGCACGAGCCGGCTTCGCTCCGGTCCCAGCTCCTCCACGACCGCGTCCGCAGCGAACGGCGTCACCGCCCCGATCGGCGCGTGCAGAATCACCTCACCGCGACAAGGCCAGCCGTCGGCACCATCAGAGCCCTGAAAACGACTCGTGACAAACGCCGCCACGTCGCCCCCGGGCACCTCCCGCGGCGTGAACCGCGGACCGGTCGGAATACGAGGGCTGATCCGGTCGGCACGAAACACGCGCCAGTCCTCCCGATCGAGATCCCACGCCACGAGGTACCACCGTCCGCCCCGCGCGACAACATGGTGCGGCTCCACTTTCCGCAGCACGTCGTCATAGTCGAAACGCAGCACCTCGCGAGCATGCACCGCCCCGCTGAGCGCCATCAGCACGTCCATTCCAACATCGGCGCCGCCACCCTCGGCAGGACCGATCGCGGTCACTTGGAACATGTCGACCCGCCGCCGCAATCGCGCTGGCATCACCTGCCGCACAGTCTGCAAAGCGCGCATGGAGGCTTCCCCCATGCCGGGGACGCGAGCGGCAGCGGCGACCGCAGTCTGCAACGCCGCCGCAAGCGCCACCGCCTGCTCGTCGTCGAACAACAGCGGCGGCAGCTCCGAACCGGCTCCCAGTCGATACCCACCATCCGGACCCTTCACCGCCGCGATCGGATACCCAAGCTCCCGCAACCGATCCACATCACGCCGCACCGTCCGCGGACTCACCTCCAGCCGCGCCGCCAAATCAGCGCCCGGCCAATCCCGTCGCGCCTGCAACAGCGACAACAGGGACAACAACCGTGCGGAGGTCTTCGGCATGTCTTCCATCATGCCGCACATAGCGGACACAACCTGGCCGCTACTGCTGCGAACGTTGCCGCCATGAACACCACCGACACCGCAACCCTGAAGTCCACAACCCACATCAACTTCCGCGGCGACGCCCGCCCCGCCCTGGAGTTCTACCGCGACGTCTTCGACGGCGACCTGACCGTCATCACCTACGGCGCGATGAACGCCGCGCAGCGTCCCGAGGAAGCCGACCAGATCATGTGGGGCCAGGTCACCGCACCCAGCGGCTTCGCGATCATGGCCTACGACGTCCCCGCCGACCGCCCCTACGCCAAGGGCGTCGCGCCGTTCTTCGAATCAGTACGCGGCGAAAGCCTCGAAGCCGTCACGCCGGTCTGGAAGAAGCTGTCCGAAGGCGCGACCGTCCTGCAGGAGCTGGCGCCCTCGCCCTGGGCGCCGGCGTACGGCATGCTCACCGACCGGTTCGGCGTCACCTGGGTGGTCGACGTCGCCGCGGACACCGTCCCCGCGACGTGATTCCCGACACAGTAGGCTGATTTCCCAACGAGCCGCCGCGGGGCCGGCCGTCGAGGTGGAGGTGCGCATGTCTGACAGTGCCCAGCATCACAGGGCCGTCGAGGGCGCCGAGGGCGTCGAGGGCGTCGAGGGCGTCGGGCACTGGCTGCCCACGACCATCGACACCTCGGTGGCGCACATAGCCCGGGTCTATGACTTCTTCCTCGGCGGCAAGGACAACTTCCCGGCGGACCGCGAGGCCGCGGCGCGGATCCTCAAGGGGAATCCAGGGATGCGCGACACCTGTCGCGAGCAGCGCGAGTACCTGCGTCGCGCGGTGCGCTACCTCGCGGGCAACGGGATCCGGCAGTTCATCGACATCGGGACCGGACTGCCGACGCAGGAGAACACCCACGAGGTCGCGCAGAAGGTGGCGCCGGACGCGCGCATCGCCTACATCGACAACGATCCGATCGTCCTGGCGCACGCCCGCGTCCTGATGGCCGACCAGGATCACGGCCGGACCGTCTTCATCCACGCCGACGCGCGCGAGCCCGCCAAGCTGCTCGCCGATCCGGCGCTGACCGACGTCATCGACTTCACCCAGCCGGTCGCGGTGCTGCTGATCGGCATCCTGCACTTCCTGCCGGACAGCGAGAACCCCGCCGAGCTGATCCGCGCCCTGCTGGACGTCGTCCCCGCCGGCAGCTACCTGGCGATCAGCCACGGCACGCCGGACTTCGCCCCGGAGATGGGCGACGCCGTCCAGGCCGCGTATCAGGCTTCGTCGATGCCTTGCCGAGTCCGCACTTCGACGGAAGTCATGGCACTGCTGAAGGGCGTGGAGCTGGTGGACCCCGGGCTGGTGCTGCTCGCCGAGTGGCGCCCCGACGGCCCGGTCCCCGCGAACCGCCAGCAGATCACCTACGCCGCGGTCGGTCGCAAGGTCTCCTGAAGGTCCGGCCCCGGGCCGTCCCCACTGCGCACCCCGTGAATATGGGGCGCGCAGACATCGAACGCAGCCATCAGCGGCAGTACGGTCCCGTCACCCCATCGGTGAACGGGAGGTTACGCAATGCCCCACACCCCCACCCCGAGCCCCACCCCCGCACCACCCCGGACAGCCGGCCGACGACGCGGCATCCTGGCCTCGCTCGCGGCCGCGTTCCTCACCCTGGCCGCCTCGGCCCTGACCCTCGCCCCCTCCGGCGCTCCGCCCGCGCGCGCCGCCTCATCACTGAATCAGGTCACTGGTTTCGGCTCGAACCCGGGAAACCTGGCGATGTACAGCTACGTCCCGCAAGGACTGCCTCAGGGCGCGCCTGTTGTGGTCGCCCTGCACGGCTGCACCCAGACCGCTTCCGACTACTACACCCACTCCGGCTGGTCGCAGCTCGCCGACCAGTGGGGCTTCGCGGTGGTGTTCCCGCAGACGTCCAGCACGAACAACTCTTTGTCCTGCTTCAGCTGGTTCGACTCCACGAAGGACACGCGCGGCAAGGGCGAGGCGGCGTCCGTCACGCAAATGGTGTCCTACGCCGAGAGCCACTACGGCTCGGACTCGCACCGGGTCTTCGTCACCGGGCTGTCCGCCGGCGCCGGAATGACCGCCGACCTGCTCGCCGACTATCCGGACGTCTTCGCCGGCGGCGCGATCGACTCCGGACTGCCGGCACAGTGCGCCACCACGCAAACGGCGGCCTCGTCGTGTCAGATGAACAACCAGAACTTCACACCGGCGCAGTGGGGCGACAAGGTGCGCAACTCAGACCCCGGATACACCGGACCGTGGCCGCGCGTCGCGATCTGGCAGGGAAGCGCGGACTACACCGTCTATCCGGTCAACGCCACCGAACTGCGCGACCAGTGGACCAACGTCTGGGGCATCAGCCAGACGGCGTCGAGCACGCAGTCGCTCAGCGGCGGCACGACAGAGTCGGTCTACAACGACAAAAACGGGAAGCCCGCGGTCGAGATGTACTCGATCAGTGGAATGGGACACGGTCTGGCGGTGGATCCAGGTTCCGGGACCGCGCAGTGCGGATCAACCGGCGCGTACTTCCTGAGCTACATCTGCTCGTCCTACTACACCGCGACGTTCTGGGGACTGAATTCCGGGACGCCGCCGACCTCGACGCCGTCCACGACGCCCTCAACCACGCCCTCGACCACGCCCTCGACCACACCGTCGTCGCCGACGAGCACGCCGAGCACGCATCCGTCCTCGTCGTCCTCATCCTCGGCGCCGGCGCCGTGCTTCACCGCGAGCAACTATGCGCAGACCGTCGCGGGCCGGGCCTATCAGTCCGGCGGCTACACCTACGCCGACGGCTCGAACCAGAACATGGGCCTGTGGAACGTCCTCGTCACCCACACTTTGAAGGAGACCAGCGCGGGCTACTACGTCATCGCCGACAGCGGCTGCTAGCGCTTTCCCGCCACGTCGCGGCGAGATCCGGCGGCGCCATGGACTCTTTTAGGTATCAATCCTATGGTCTCAAGACCCAGACACACCCCACTCTGTCTGATCTGGATCGCCCAAAGACCTGGGAGCTTTCCATGCCACGAAGACTCCAACGGCTCACCCGGATCCTCGCCGCGGCGGGTTTGACCGCGGCCGGGCTCACGACCACCTCGCTGACCGCCGCGCCGCGCGCCTCGGCCGCCGCCGGCGGCCTGCGCGACGTGCTGGTCGTCGGCAACAGCCAGGCCGGCACGGTCAGCGTGATCGACGGCCACACCTTCGCCAACCTCGGCTCGATCAACGTCATCCCCGACTTGTCGCAGCGGATGTTGGAGATCTACGTCAACCCGATCTGGCTCGCCGGCTACGAGACGGTGCGCGCGGTCGAAGGCGGTGACCGTTACGTCGACGACGCGACAGTCTCCCCCGACGGCCGCACGCTCTACGTCTCGCGCGGCAACCTGGACGATGTCGCCGCCTTCGACCTGACCACGCACGCCGAGCTGTGGCACAGCCGGCTCGACGGCTTCCACGCCGACCACGCCGCGCTGTCCCCCGACGGCACCCGCTACGTCGTGTCCGCGACCACCGCGCAGGAGGCGGAGGTCTTCGACACCGCGACCGGCGGCGTCGCAGGCACGTTCGCCACCGGCACCTATCCCCACCAGAACGACTACAGCGCCGACGGCAAGTACATCTACAACTCCAGCATCGGCATCACCTCGCTGCCGAAGGCGCTGGAGTGGGCCAAGGGCTCGTTCCTGCTGACCAAGGTGGACGCCACGACGCTGAAGGTCGTGCAGACCTGGACCTTCCCGCACGGCATCCGGCCGAACGAGATCGCGCCCGACGGCCACACCTTCTACGCCGACCAGTCGTACCTGAACGGCTTCGTCAAGTACGACCTGAACACCTCGCAGATCCTGAACACCGTGCAGATGCCCTTCGCCAGCGGCGGCACGACGCTGAGCCCGGACAACTACCCGCAGAACTCGGCGCACCACGGCCTGGCGCTGAACGGCGACGGCTCAAAGCTCTGCGACGTCGGCACGATCGACGACTACACCGCGATCGTCTCGACGTCGAACCTGACCACCGCCGGCACGGTGACCTACCCGGCCAACGCACTCCCCTACTGGGGTCAGACCAGCGCCGACGGCCAGTACTGCTTCGTCTCGCTGAGCAAGCTCGGCGAGGTGTCCGTGATCGACTACGCCACCGCGACCGAGGTCGCGCGCGTACCGGTCGGCGCCTTCCCGCAGCGCGAGCGGATCTCGCAGATGGCGCCGGACGCCGTCAGTGCTCTGAGTCCGGCGGCGGGGTGAGCCAGACCCCTTATTTGGAGTCGGGTCGTCCGACCGAAGCAGAGCTCTGTGTCATTTCCGCATGCGCCGCCGCGAAGCTCTCCGTGTCCACGGCGAGCACCGTACGCAGGTAGGCGGTGGTGACGCGCTGGATGAGCGCGACACGCTCGGGGTTCTCGTCGGTGGTCTCCGCCGAGGAGTAGCCGACGATACCCCCGAGCGAGTGCTCGCCGCCGAACAGCGTCAGCAGATGCTGCGCGCCGGGGCTCATGAAGTACGCGTCGGTGAACCAGTCCGGACCCCGCGTGGACAGCAGCGACTGGTCGCTATCGCCGGTGACGATGAGCGCCGGGATACTCAGGTCGCTGAAGTCCGGATGCATGAAGGGGAAGTTCTCCGCCGCGAACGGCGACAGGCTTTCGCCGGTTCCGGTGAGCGAGAGCAGGACGCCTGCCATCACCCTCTTGTCGGCGAAGTCCTCGCCGGGAACGCCTGCGGCGTCGAGCACTCCCGCGCCGAGCAGGGCGCTCGCGGTCTGCGCGCCCCAGGAGTGTCCGGCGATGGCGATGCGTGTGGCGTCGACACGCTCAGCCAGTCCCGGGACGGCGGCGACCAGCGTGTCCAGGTCGTCAATGACGCGTGTCAGGTCGCTGATGCGCACACGCCAGATGTCGGGGTAGCGCGGATCGTCCGGAGTGACGGCGAGCGTACGGGAGTCCAGGTGTGTTGGCTGCACGACGACGAAGCCGTGCGCGGCCCAGAAGTCAGCCAGGGGCGCGTACTTGTCCAGCGAACCGCCGAAGCCGTGGGAGAAGACCACGACCGGCAGCGCGTTGCCGCTCACCGGCGCGGATACCCGCACCTGTAGGTCGTCGCCCCGTTCGGGAGCGGAGAGGATGACCGGCTTGACCGAGACGATCGAGCTGGCAGCGCCTATCGCAGAGTCCAGATGAGACATGGTGATGAAGAGCCCTTCTATAGAGAACTACTTGGAATCGACGCGACCGAACGCGTCCGGACCGGTGGTCAGTGCCTGGCACGCCGCCTCGAACGCGTCGCCGTCGCCGCTGTCGCCGTCGCCGTCGCCGCCGAACAGCTGCGAGCGCAAATACGCCGCCGTCAGCCGCGCCACCGCCGCGACCCGATCGGGGTTCTCGTCGGTGGTCTCGGCGGCGTCGTAGCCGGCGATACCGCCGAGACCATGCTCGGCGCCGAAGAGCGTGAGCAGCGTCTTGGGACCGGGAGCCAGGGTGTAGGGGTCGGCGTGCCATTGCGGACCGACGTCGGTGAAGTGCCGGGAATCGTCCTGGTCTCCGGCGACGACCAGCGCCGGCGCGGTCATCGTCGCGAAGTCGACCGAGCGGAAGAACGGCACGATCGAGGCTCGCGGACCGGTCAGTGCCTCCCCGCCGCGTCCGGGCGCGGCGAGCAGCACGCCGGCCTTGATGCGCGGCTCGGCGAGGTCCACGACCTCACCGGTGTCGGGATCGGTGACCTGCGCACCCAGCAGTACGCTGGCGGTGAAGCCGCCGAGCGAGTGTCCGGCGACGGCGACCTTCGCCGCGTCGAGACGACCGGCGAGCAGCGGCACCGCCTTTTCGATCGCGTCGAGCCGGTCGAGGATGTGCGTCATGTCCTCGGCGCGCGACCGCCAGAACAGCGGCGCGCCGGGCAGATCGGCGACCCGGCTGCTCAGAGTGCGGGAGCTGAGGTGCGTCGGCTGGATGACCGCGAAACCCAGTGCTGCCCAGGCATTGGCGAGCGGTGCGTAGCCATAAAGCGAGGACAGGTTGTTGGATCCGCCATGTCCGTGGGACAGCAGGATCACCGGCAGGTCGGCGCCTTCGACGGGCGCCGTGACGCGCAGTTCGAGGTCGACCGGGCGTCCGGGAACGGAGAGCACCACCGGGCTGTAGGACAGGACGGGAGGGGTGGACACGTGGGACGGGCTCATCGGGGAGACCTCCCCTTCGGGTAAGCTGAAACGGAACGTTGCTCCACTTAGTATCCGGAACATGGTTCCGCTTTGTCAACCGCGCCGGAGGAAGGACGCCCTGTGCCCACCGAGCAGGAACCCGCCCGCAGCAAGCGCTCCGACGCGCTCCGCAACCAGCAGACGCTGCTCGCCGCCGCCGCCGAGGTGTTCGTGACCTCGGGGGTCGACGCGCCGATCCGGCAGATCGCGGCCAAGGCCGGCGTGGGCGTCGGCACGTTCTACCGCCACTTCCCCACCCGCGCCGACCTGATCACCGCCGTCTACCGGCACCAGATCGAGGAGTGCGCCGAGGCCGGTCCGACACTGCTGGCGAGCGCCGACTCGCCGTTCGAGGCGCTGCGCCGGTGGATCGACATGTTCACCGACTTCCTGGTCACCAAGCACGGCCTGGCCGACGCCCTGCGCTCGGACGACGCCACATTCGCCGCGCTGCACACGTACTTTCTCGACCGGCTGGAACCCGTGTGCGCGAACCTGATCGAGGCCGCCGTCGCCGCCGGCGACATCCGCGGCGACATCAGCGCCTACGAGCTGATGCGCGGGGTCGGGAACCTGTGTGTCGGACGGGACCTGGACGCGCGGTACGAACCACGGCGACTGATCGCGGTGCTGCTGGACGGGCTGCACGCACCCCGCTGACCAGCCGTACGGCCAGTCGATGAGCCAGTCGATCTGCCGGTCCGCCAGCCGCTCAGCTGATCATGCGCCGCCGCAACCCCCGCCGCTTCAACCGATTCAGGCTGCGCTCCCGCGCTGCCAGCACGGCGTGCACGTCCAGCATCGAGGCGATGGTCGCCGACCACGGGAACTGCTCGGCCCGATGCCGCGCCGCCGCCCGCCGCTCGGCTTCGGGCCAGGCGAGGATGCCGGCGACGGCGCGTGCCATGTCAGCACCCGTGGACGCGGCGGCGATCCCGGCGCCGGCGGCGAGCAGTTCCCCGGCGCCGCCGGTGTCCGCGGTGACCACCGGCGTCCCGCACGCCAGGGATTCCAGCACCGTCAGCCCGAACGTCTCAGCCGGTCCCGGCGCGATGACGACGTCCGCCTCGGCGATCCGCGCGGCCAGCTCGGCACGGTCGGCGAGGTAGCCGTGGAAGGTGATCGGCAGCTCGGCGGCGACGCGTTCCAGATGGTCGCGCTGGCTTCCGGTGCCGTAGACGTCAAGGTGGACCGGGACGTCCTCGGAGATCAGGGCCCTGACGGCGGCGATCGCCGCGATCGGGTTCTTCTCGACCGATAGCCGACCGCTGTAGACGAGGCGCCAGGGGTGTTCCCCGGTCCCGCGCGGCTCCTCGGTTTCGACCGGGCGCTCATTCCGGTTCGGGCAGAAGGTGTCCAGATCGACGCCGAGCGGGATCTCGCGCAGGAACCCGCTGGTCCCGGCGAACTCGGTCCCGGCGAAGGCGGAGGCGACGACGACCGCGTCGAACCGCGTCGCCAGCCGCCTCGAGCGCCGGTGCAGCGCCGGTTTCAAGGCCCTGTGACTCGCGCGCCAGGCGTGGGGAAACCGTGCGGCGGCGACCGCGTCCAGCCGCTCGTGCGAGATCAGCACCGCGCCGACGCCGCGCTGTCTGGCCCAGGGTCCGGCGGCGGCGAGCGTCGCCTTGTCGGAGACCTCGACGGTGTCCGGCTGAAGCTCCTCCAGCAGCTCCCGGACCGGCGAGAAGCGAGGGATCATCCGGTATCCGCCGCTGACCGGCACGCTGGGCAGCGTGACGACGAGCCCTGATTCGCCCTCCTCGCGCGAGTGCCGCTGGCCGGGGATGACCAGCACCCGCTCGTGCCCGGCGGCCACATAGCCGCGGCCCAGCTCGTCGACCACCGTGCGCAGGCCGCCGGAGTTCGGGGTGTAGGCGTTGGCGAGCTGGACGATCCTCACGACAGGGGGACCGCTGCGCGGCGCATCACGAGCCCGGAGTAGGTGCTGGGTTGATACCCGGCGGCGAGCGCGGCGTCGATGACGGCCAAGGTGGTCGCGCGCAGTCCGGGGTGCCGCAAGTCGTCCGGGTGCATGGCGACCCGGAACGAGCGGCCGCGCCGGATCATCGCGGACGCGGTCTTGCGCATCATGCGGGCGGCGAAGACCTCGCCGGTCCCGCCGGGGCGGTGCGAGAGCGCCGGGAGCGTGTAGCGCTGCTCGGTGATCAGGTCGTGGACGAACAAGTGAGAGCTCGAATACCGGATCCCGACGCGGCGCAGCGCCTGGTACGACCCGGGCGAGGCGAGCCAGCCCGGCGGGTGGAAGCCGACCGGCTCGATGTCGAGCGCGGCCAGCTCCGCCAAGCCGGCGGAGAGCCGGGCGGTGGCGTCGGCGACGTTCAAGGCGGCGAACTCCGCCGCGCCGCGCGCGATCAGCTGCGCGGTGGCGCGGCGCCAGGGCGCGCCGTCCGGTCCGGCCTTGTGCGCCCAGCCGTGCAGCGCCAGTTCGTGACCCCGGGACGCGGCGTCGTGCAGCGTGGCGACCAGATCAAGGTTCTGACTCAGCCGGACGCCGCGCCACGGTCCCGGGATCACCAGCAGGGTGCCCGGGATACCGCGCGCGTCGAGATCGGCGAGCCAGCGCTCGGAAGGCGCGGCGCTGGCGGACGCGATGTCGTGGATGGAGACGAGCAGGTGCGGCCGGGGCATTCACGCCGCCGTTTCGAAGCCAGATTGCGCCGTCGCGGTCGCGGTCGCTCCCGGGCCGGCGGTCCCGATCTTGCCCGCGAGGGCGTTGGCCTCGACGCTGGTCGTGATCATGTTGCCCTCGGACGTGGCGGCGTCCGGCATGACGGCGACCGGGCTGCGGCCGCTGATGACGCCGTCCAGGTACCGCATGAGCTGGTCGCTGACGGCGCTCCAGGTGCGGGTCTCGACCTCGGCGCGCGCGTTGTTCCCGTACAGGGTCCGCAGCTCGCGGTTCGCGCTGAGCCGCATCACGGCGGCGCGGAGCTCGGAGACCGAATCAGGGTCGTACAACACTCCGGTGCGGCCCGGGGTGACCAGGTCCAGCGGTCCGCCTGCGGCCGGCGCCACGACCGGGACGCCGCTGGCCATCGCCTCCTGCACCGACTGGCAGAAGGTCTCGTCGGCGCCGGTGTGGACGAACACGTCCAGGCTGGCGTAGGCGCGGGAGAGCTCGTGGCCGTCCAGGAAGCCGGTGAACGTCGCGTTCGGCAGTGCCGCACGCAGCCTGTCCTCCGCGGGTCCGTCGCCCACGACCAGCAGCCGTACGCCGGGCAGTCCGCTGAGGTCGGCGAGCATGCCGACGCGCTTTTCGGGGGCGAGCCGCCCGACGTAGCCCACGACCGTCTCGCGGTTCGGGGCGACCTCGTGGCGCAGCATCTCGTCCCGGTAGCGGGGATGGAAGCGCTCGGCGTCGACACCGCGCCGCCACAGTGCCAGGCGCGGGAATCCGTGCTCTTCCAACGTCTTCAGCGTCGCTGTGGAGGGCACGAGTGTGAGATCGGCCTGGGAGTGGAGCTTGCGCAGCCAGGGCCAGATGACCTTGTCGGTACCGCGAAGCCCGTAGCGCTTGGCGAAGCCGGCGACATCGGTCTGGAACACCGCGACGCACGGGACGTCCAGCTTGCGCGCGGCGGCGGCGCCGGCCCAGCCCAGGCTGATCGGCGAGGCGAGGTAGATGACGTCGGGCTGGAACTCCCGGAGCTTGCCGACCAGCCGCGCCATCGGCAGCCCGACGACGAACGACCGGTAGCCCGGCAGCGCGAACCCTCCGACCGAGGCCACCTCGTGCCCGGCGTACTGCTCGGGACCCGGCTTGGCCGCGATGACGAGCGCCTCGTGCCCGCGTGCGGCCAGCTGCTCCAGGACGCGGCAGACCGAGTTCGTGACCCCGTTGACCCGGGGGAGGAACGATTCGGTGATGACGGCTATACGCACGTTGCCCACTGTGACCGCGCGAGATGGAACGCGGATATTAATCACACGAGGACGCGCACAACCTGAGGTGAAAGGTAGGGGACGGCGCCGCTGTCACATCCGCGGCGCGCCGGGCGTCAGGGTGACAGCCGCCCGGGAACGGGCGCCGAGCAAGCCGGCACGACACCGACAGCACACCTCCCGCACACCGCGAAGGAAACCCGTCATGAAGCTCGCCAGCATCTCCGGCATCACCCAGCACTCCGCCGACCTGGACCGCACCGTCGCCTTCTACGAAAGCCTCGGCTTCCGGGTCGGCAAGCGGGACGAGAAGCAGGTGACGCTGTACGTGAACTGGTTCTGGATCATCTTCTCCGCTGCCGAGGGACCGGTCGAGCCCGGGACCGCCAGCGCGGTCCACCTCAAGGTCGACGACATCCAGCAGGCCTACGAGGAGGTCGTCGCCGCCGGACACAAGCCGTCGGGCGAGCCGGCCAAGCGGACCGGCGGCGGCTCGGAGTTCGAGTTGACCGACCCCGACGGCTACCGCCTGGTCCTCTTCTACAAGAAGTGACCCGCGCCGCGCCGCCGGCCTGATCCACCGCGCCATGCAACCTCCCGGACCGAACCGTGGGTTCTGAGGTTTTGTGACGTGTTTCGGACCGCGATCGGACCAGGGTGGCGATGAGGCGATGCAGCGATGAGCCAGAGGAACAGTGAGAAGAAGCAGTCCGCGCGCGAGCGGGTCGAGGCCGAGCGTCTGGCCCGGCAGCGGCGCGGACGGCGCCGACGGCAGTTCGTGATCATCACCGCGGTACTGGTCGTGCTCGGCGCCGCGACCGGGGTCGGGATCGCGGTCAGCACGTCGTCGAGCAAACCGGTGGCATACAGCGTGCCGACGAACGGCTCGGTCGTCGCCGACAAGTACAGCGATCCCTCCGGCAAGCAGACCGCGCTGGCCTACGGTCCGGCCGACGCGCCGCACACACTGACCATCTATGAGGACTTCCGCTGCCCGATCTGCCGGTCGCTGGAGACCGGATCGGCGTCGGTCTACAAGTCCTATGTCGCCGCCGGAACGCTGCGCGTGCTGTTCCATCCGGTCACGCTGATCGACGCCAACAACCCGGGCACCAGCGGTTCGCTGTGGTCGGGCGCGGCCTCGGTGTGCGCGGCGGCGGCCGGGAAGTTCGACGAGTACCACGACGCGCTGTACGCCGACCAGCCGGACGAGACCACCGACGGCTATAGCGATATCGCGAAGCTGATCTCAGTGGCGAAACAGATACCGGGACTGGACTCGCCGACCTTCGAGTCCTGCGTCACCGCCGGTACCTACAAGGGCCTGGTCCAGCAGAACATGACCGACTTCAATACCCTGCGACTGCCCGGAACGCCGACCCTGCTGCTCGACGGCAAGCGGCTGACCATACCGCAGTCGGTGTACAAGCTCTCCGCCGACGGCAAGTCAGTGGTCGGATCCGATCCGGCGCAGCTGAAGAAGGTGCTCCAGGCTGCGGGACTTCCGTAAAGCGCAGGGCCCGCCTCAGCCGAGCTGACCGGTCGGGCGCACCACGAGCTGGCTGACGTCCACGCCCTCCGGCTGGTTGACCGCGAACAGGATGGCATTGGCGATGTGCTCGGCGGTCAGCGCTGGAGCCGCCTGCGGAGATCCGCCGCGCTCGTCCCAGAACGGGGTGTCCACCACGCCGGGGGCGACGAGCGTGACGCCGACCCGGTCCTTCGCGACCAGCAGCCGGACGTTCTCGACCAGCGCGTGGACGGCCCACTTCGTGACGGAGTAAAGGTTTCCGGGCGTGTTCCGAATACCGGCGACCGATCCGACGACCACGATCCGTCCCTTGGACTCGCGCAGGTACGGCAGCGTCTGGCGCACCAGCAGAGCCGGGCCGAGGACGTTGGTCAGGACCATGGCACGCATCGCCTCGGGGTCGTGGTCCTCCAGCGTCCCGGGCAGGGAGAAGCCGGCGTTGGCGATCACAGTGTCCAGCCGTCCCCAACGACCGATGACCTCGTTGACGACCGAGGCGACGTCGGTGGCGTCGCCGGCATCGCCACTGACGGTCAGCAGCTGCTCCCCGGCGTCGGCGGAGGCGGCGAAGGCCGCCAGCCGGTCGCCGTCGCGACCGGTGACCGCCACCCGGTGTCCCTGCTGGAGCAGGGCGCGCGCCGTCGCCGCCCCGATGCCGCTCGAACCGCCGGTGATCAGCGTGACGTGTTCCATGAGGCCTCCTCGGTAGGCGGTAGTGCCGGCTGGCGCATGGTATCCGATCATGGAGAACGGTCAGGCGCAGCCGCCTCCCGGATCACCGCGCCGGCGAGTCGCGCGGACGTCGCGGCGATCTCGCGCGGCGGGACCGGCCGTCCGGCTTCGAGCCACCAGGTGATCGATTGGGCGAACATCGCGCCGAGCACCGCCGGGACCAGGTCGGTACCGGTCGCGGGCAGGTGCGCGGTGACCATCTCGGACAGCGCGGCGCGCATCCGGTCGGCGAACCAGGGACTGCCCTTGCGGCCGAGCATGGCGGCGTAGAAACGGTGGTAGGTGTCGATGTGCTCGAAGAAGGCGACCCAGCGTTCGGCCGCGGGGGTGGTCGCGGGAGTGGTTACGGGGGTGGCGTCGTCGACCGTGCCGAGCAGCGCGGCCATGGCCTCGTCGTAGATCTGCGCGACGAGGTCGTACTTGTCGCGGTGGGTGCGGTAGAAGGCGGCGCGGCTGATCAGGGCGCGGTCGGTGATCTCGGCGACGGTGACCTTCTCGAAGCCCTTCTGCTCGATCAGGTCGATCAGGGCTTCGCGCAGGAGTTTGCGCGTGCGGCGCACCCGGACGTTCTCGGTCTGCTGAGACACTTTCCGCCCCTTGTCTCGTCCTGGACAGCTGCGCCGCTTTGATCCTTGTCCGGCGATCGGCGCGGCGAGAAGACTCGCGATGGTGACGTCCCACTCCCCGATCGGGGATATGTCGAGGATATGAGGTGCTGGTCATGCGCGTGATCCGGGTCAGAGAGTTCGGCGATCCCTCGGTGCTGAAGCTGGAGGACGCGCCGCCGCCGGCCGCGGCAGCCGGTCAGGCGGTGATCGACGTGGAGGTCGCCGCGGTGTTGTTCGGCGACACGATCGTGCGGGGCGGGCGCTTTCCGTTCCCGCTTCCGTATACGCCGGGTCTGGAGGTCGGGGGACGCGTTGCTGCCGTCGGTCCCGGCGGGGACGAGGCGCTCGTCGGACGGCGCGTGGTCGCTGTGACGCCGAGAACCGGCGGCGGCTACGCGGAGCAAGCCGTCGTCGACACGCGGTGGCTGTTCGAAGTTCCCGACGGGACCGCCCTTGATGACGCGGTCCCGGTCTTCCAGGCCGGCGCGGTGGCACTGGGCATGCTCGGCGCGATGCGGCTCACGGCAGGTGAAACGATCTTGATCACCGCCGCTGCCGGACGGCTCGGGTCGCTCCTGGTTCAGGCGGCGAAAGCAGCAGGGGCAACGGTTATCGGCGCTGTTGGTAGCTCTGGGAAGACGGCGTTCGTCACCGCACTCGGCGCGGATGCGGTCGTCGACTACTCGATGCCGGACTGGATCGACCAGGTCACGACGGCGACCGGCGGTCAGGGCGTGGACCTGGCGTTGGACGCTGTCGGCGGTGCGATCGGCGCAGGAGCCCTGGCTGCGCTCCGCGACGGCGCGGGGCGTCTGGGCAGCTACGGCTTCGCGAGTGGTGAGTGGACGCCGCTGGACGCAGGCGTCATCGGCCGCCGAGGGCTGAGCGTCGTCGGCGCGGCGGGCATCACCTTCGCCAAGCCGGAGGCTGAGCAGCGTGCCGACGCCGAACGTGCGCTGTCGGAGCTGGCGGCGGGACGCCTCATCCCGCGGATCCACGCCGCCTTCCCGCTGGAGGGCGCCCCCGAAGCGCACGCCGAGCTCGAGGCACGCAGCACCATCGGCGCGATCCTGTTGAGGCCAAAAAGTCCTTACGAGTCAAGGAACTGATCACTCATCCGCATCCGGACCGATTAGGGTTTCCAGAGCCGAGCCGCAGCAAGCCGCCGCGACCAGCAGAGCAGCTATGCAGCTGAGTAACTGAGCAGCCGCACGCGAAGGAGACGCCGTGGAAGACCCGTCCCGGCTTCCGGCGGACGCCGAGCTCGCCGAGCGGCTGCGCGCCGGCGACGAGGACGCGTTCCGGATGGTGCTGGAGGCCTGGTCGCCGTCGATGCTGCGGCTGGCGCGCTCCTTCGTCTCGACCGGGGACTCCGCGGAGGAGGTCGTGCAAGAGGCCTGGCTCGGCGTGATCCAGGGGATCGAGCGGTTCGAGGGGCGCTCGGCGTTGAAGACGTGGGTGTTCCGGATCCTGGTCAACATCGCCAAGGGACGCGGGGTCAAAGAGAGCCGGACGCTGCCGTTCAGCAGCCTGCTGCCAGAAGACGAGGGTCCCTCGGTCGATCCCTCGCGCTTCCGGTCGGCCGACGATCCGTATGCCGGGCGCTGGAGTCCTGGGCAGAAGCCGCAGACGTGGGCGCTGCCGGAGAGCGAGGCGCTGGACGGGGAGGTGCGGCGGGTCGTCGCCGACGCGCTCGACGAGCTGCCGGAGCGGCACCGGACGGTGGTGATCCTGCGGGACGTCGAGGGCTACGCCTCCGACGAGGTCTGCCGCCTGCTCAACATCTCACCGGGCAACCAGCGCGTGATCCTGCACCGGGCGCGGGCTGTGGTGCGCGGGCGGCTGGAGACGTACTTCGCCTCCGCAGAACGTACTGAGAGCGCCGATCACTCTCCCCGGCGGAATCCCCGGAAAGCGGTGAGGAGCTTGGCGCGCGCCTCGGCGGACAGCGAGTCCGCCGGCAACTCGCCGAGCGTGTCGATGGTGCGGCGGAACTGCTCGAGGTAGGTCTCGCAGCCGTCGCAGAGCGTCAGGTGCTCAACGAAGCGCTCCTCCTCGGCCTCCGGGAGGGCACCTTCGAGGAAGTCCGTGACCAGCTCGACGAACGTGGCGCAGTCCATGGTCCCCATTGTGTAACAGCGTCCCCCACCCCGCCGCCGGGTGAACAGACCGCGAAGCCGAAACCCCCCGCCGGGCGATAGTGTTGGACCGCCATGAGCCCGGATCCGAGGGGATCCGTTCGCGTCGACATTGTGCCCGGGTGCGGGCGGGGGAAGTTAGGGAACTGCGATGAACGCCGACCCCGATGAGGGGCAGCCGACGACCGTGCCCGACACGACCGCGCCCGAAGCGGCCGCCGCGGAGACGAGTGAGCCGGAGACGGCTGAGGCGGAAGCAGTGGTGGAGGACGCCGGCGAGGCGGATGCCGGTGACGAGGCTGGGTCCGAGGCAGGGTCAGAGGCAGAGTCAGAGGCGGAAGTAGCCGAGGCCGAAGAAGCCGAGTCGGCCGAGGCTGAGGCTGAGACTCAGGTGGCTGAGGCTGAGGCGGACTCTGAAGCCGATGCGGCCGATGCTGATGCTGACGCGGCCGAGTCTTCCGCGAGCGAGCCCGAGGAGTCTGAGCCCGAAGCGAGCGCGCCCGACACTGGCGAGCCCGAAGCCCTCGAAGCCGAGGAATCTGAGCCCGAAGCAAGCGCACCCGACACCGGCGAGCCCGAAGCCCTCGAAGCCGAGGAGTCCGAGCCCGCAGCGAGCGAGCCCGAAGCATCCGCGGATGAGCCCTCGGTCTCCGAGCCCGCCGCGCACGAATCGCCTGCTCTTGAAGCTCCCGAGCCTCCCAAAGCTTCCAAGGCTCCCAAAGCTCCCAAGCCCGAATCCCCGGCTCCCGCCCCGTCCCCCTCAGCCGCCCCTGCCTCCACCACTCCCCTCGTCGCCGGGCGCTATCGCCTGGTCTCCGAGATCGGCGGCGGGGCGATGGGCGTCGTCTGGCGTGCGCGCGATGAGGTCCTGGGTCGCGATGTCGCCGTCAAAGAGCTGCGTCCCGACCATGGCATGAGCGGTGCGCAGGTCCGTACCTCGCATCAGCGTGCCCGCCGGGAGGGGCGGATCGCCGCGCGCCTGCAGCATCCGAACGCGGTGGTCATCTACGACGTCGCCGAGCATGACGGCCGTCCGTACCTGATCATGGAGTACGTCCCCTCGCAGAGCCTGGGCGACATCCTCGCCACCGGCGCGGTGCTCACCCCGACCGAGGTGACCAGCATCGGCGCGCAGCTGGCCTCGGCGCTGACCGCCGCGCACGAGCGGGGCATCGTGCACCGGGACATCAAGCCCGGCAACGTGCTGATGACCTCCGACGGCACGGTGAAGCTCACCGACTTCGGCATCTCGCGCGCCGCGGGCGACGCGACCGTCACCGCGACCGGCGAGATCCTCGGCACTCCCGCGTACACCGCGCCCGAGGTCGCGCAGGGTCACCCGGTCGCGTTCCCGGCCGACGTCTTCTCCCTCGGCGCCACGCTCTACGCCGCCGTCGAGGGCACGCCGCCGTTCGGCGAGGACGTCAACGCCATGGCGCTGCTGCTGCGCGTGGTGCGCAACGAGATCCGGCTGCCGAAGCGCTCGGGTCCGCTGACCGACACCATCATGTGGATGCTGAATCCCGAGCCCGTGGACCGGCCGACGATGAAGGAGGTCTGGCACGGGCTGGACCGCCTGTCGGCCAAGACCCTGCCGGGCATCGGCATGAGGTCCATCGCTTCGGAGACGAAGCCGTTCAGCTCCCCGTCGCCGACGCTCGTGGTCCCGGAAGCGCTCGCGCTGAAGAGCAACACGATCACGCCGGAGCCGACCGCCGACCCGCTGCCCGCCGTGCCGACGCCGCCGAAGCCGACGCCCACGCCGCGGTCGATCTCCTCGCGGGTCGCGGCGCCGACCTCGTCGCCTACACCGACAGAGACTTCGCCTCCGGGCTCGACGCCGATCACGCCGATCACGCCGATCACCCCGCCCGCCACGAACCCGACCACGCCGTCCCCGGCCTCGACGCCGACCTCGAAGTCGTCGCCGGTCATCGCCGCGACGCCGACCTCGGCGATGTCGTTCGCATCACCGGGGACGACCGGCAACTCCCTGGCGCCGAAGTCCGCGGCCGCGAAGTCCCCCGCCTCAACCCCGCCGCCGACGGACGACCGCCCGGCCGTGAGCCCGACGTCGCCGCCCCCGGCCCGGCGCTCGGGCAACCGCCGGCTGTCGATGGCGATCGCGGTGTGCGTGGTCGGCACGGCGGTGCTGATCGTGGCGATCGTCGTCGCCATGAACTCCGGCAAGGGCTCCCCCAAACAGCCGGTCGCCAAGGGCGCGACGAGTCCCACGCACTCCAGCAGCGCGGCCCGGTCCACCACGACCTCGGCGGGAGCGGGGGCGCCGACCCACGCCTCGACGACCCCCTCGAGCAGCGCGCCGTCCACGCCGAAGACTCCCACGACGTCGGGCTCGACGCCGACCACCAGCCCGTCGACCTCGGCGACCGACGTCGCGACGCAGCTGTCGACGTTCCTCACGGGCTACTACGGCATGCTCCCGGGCAACCTGGACCAGGCCTTCAACTCGCTGACGCCGAAGTACCAGGTGTATCCGGCCGGCGGGCTCAGCGGCTACAAGAGCTGGTGGGGCACGATCGATCATGTCGAGCTGAAGGACGTCGTGGCGACGGCGCCCTCCACGGTCACCGCGACGATCGACTACTACTTCAAGAACGGTCAGCGGACCGCCGAGCGCACCACGTTCGGCCTGGTCCAGGACGGCGGGACCTGGAAGATCAATACGTCCTCGGTGTCGAGCAGCCAGCCGTTCTAACAGCTGTGCTTTAGGAAATCCGATCGACTCCCGCGATGGCCTCCTCGGCCACGCGGGGGTCGGCGAAGTCACGGAGCGCTGATCGTCTTCTCCCCCGGCGCAAGAAGGCTCTCGGCGATAAATCTCAGTACCCGCTCCGTCAACGCTCGCACATCCCCGTCCGGCAGCACCCGCAGCGGGCCCTGCCCGATCAGGACCGCCAGGCCGTGCACCGTCGACCACACCGGGACCTCGACGCCCTCACGGCGGCGCGGATCCAACAGGCCGACCTCGACCAGTTCGTCCAGCACCTCCTGGAGCTGGCTCAGAGGGCTGCCGTCGGCGCCGCGTGCGCCGCTCGCGACGACATACGGGTGCTGATCCGGGACCGCGAAGGCCGTCGCGAACAGTCCTGGCTCATCGCGGGCGAACTCCAGGTACGCAGTGCCCACCGCTCCCATACGGCCGAAGGCGCCGTCAGGATCGCCGTGGTCGCCAGGGACGCGGGCGATGGCGGCGGCGATGCGGGCGCCGAGTTCGGCCATCGCCGCGGTGCAGACCGCCGCCAGGAGTTCGTCGCGGTCGGCGAAGTGGCGATAGGCGGCGTTGGGGACCACGCCGACGATCCGGGTCGCCTCGCGCAGGACCACCGCGTCGGGACCGCCGGTGCGGGCCAGTTCGAGACCCGCTTCGATCAGGCCCTCGCGGACGGCGCCGCGGGGGCGCCGGACTGGGGGTCGGGACGCGGGCGCTGACCTGGGGTTCTCCGCGGCGGATCGGTCGGTGCTCATCTGCTCACGATAGCAACGTGGACAGTGTCCACATAGCTGGGTTAACGTGGACAGTGTCCACTAACCAGGTCTCGGACTCCGAGGAACGGAGTACACGGTCATGTCCAGAATGGCTCCCCTGCTCGAGAACAACGACTGGTCCACCCACGGCTTCACGCCGGTCCCGCTCGGCGTCCCCAAAGCCCAGGTCCTCCTCGTGACCTGCCTGGACCACCGCCTGGACCCGGCCCGCATGTTCGGCCTGGAGCCCGGCGACGCCCCGGTCATCCGCAACGCCGGCGGCCGCGTCACCGACACCGTCCTGACCGACATCGCCTACCTCGGCTTCCTCGCCGGCGCCGTGTTCAGCGTCGAGGGCCCGCTGTTCGAGGTCGCGGTCATCCACCACACGCAGTGCGGCACCGGCTTCCTCGCCGACACCGACTTCCGCGACCGCGCCGCCGACGCGACCGGCGTCTCCCCGCAGACCCTGGCCGCTTCAAAGGTCGACGACCCGGCGGTGACGGTCGCCGAGGACGTCGAGCGCCTCCTCACCTCGCCGCTGCTCCCGCGCGGAGCCACTGTCTCAGGGCACGTCTACGACGTGGAAACCGGCCGCGTCACCATGGTCGTATCAGCCCGGGAACCGGCCACTACCGTCCCCGGATCGGCGATCCCCAACCATGATTGACAACCTAGATTTATCAATCTAGGTTGAGCATATGGACACCCCCAGCGTGGACGATCTGTCCACCGCGCTCTACAGCGCGATCAGCCTCGTCGTCCGCCGCCTGCGGCAAACGGCCGCGCCGGAGGAGCCGACGCTTCCCGAGCGCTCGGCGCTGGCCCGGCTGGACCGGCTCGGTCCGGCCACCGCCGCCGACCTGGCGCGGATCGAGCAGATCAGCCCGCAGGCGATGGGCATCACGCTGGCGGCGTTGGAAGAGCGGGGACTGGTCGAGCGGCGGCGGGACGAGGTGGACCGGCGGCGTTCGGTGACCACCGTGACCGAGACCGGCCGCGAGATGCTTCGGCTCAAGCGCAGCGCCCGCGCGCGGGTCATCGCGTCGGGGCTGGCCAGTGAGTTCACTGAGGAGGAGCTGCGGACGCTGGCCGCGGCCGCGCCCCTGATACAGCGCCTCGCGGAGAAGATCTGATGGCGGTCGCCACGGCCGTGGAGCCGGCCGCCGCCGACAAGCGCTACCAGCGGGTCGCGCTGACCAACACCACCACGGCGATGTTCATGTCGGCGCTGGACGGCTCGATCGTGTTGATCGCGCTGCCGCCGATCTTCCGAGGCATCCACCTGGACCCGCTGGCGCCCGGGAACATCGCCTACCTGCTGTGGATGATCATGGGGTACCGCCTGGTGCAGGCGGTGTTCGTGGTCACGCTCGGCCGCCTCGGCGACATGTTCGGCCGGGTGCGCACGTACAACGCCGGGTTCATGGTCTTCACCATCGCCTCAGTGCTGCTGTCCTTCGATCCCTTCGTCGGGACGCACGGCGCGATGTGGCTCATCGGCTGGCGATTGCTACAGGCCATCGGCGGCTCGATGCTGACGGCCAACTCCGCGGCCATCCTCACCGACGCCTTCCCGCCCGACCGGCGCGGGTTCGCCCTGGGCATCAACCAGATGGCGGCGCTGGCCGGGATGTTCATCGGGCTGGTGGCCGGCGGGCTGCTTTCGGCGTGGGACTGGCGCGCGGTGTTCTGGGTGAACGTGCCGGTCGGGATCTTCGGGACGTACTGGGCCTATCGGCGGCTGCGCGAGACCAGCCGCGCCACCGGCGGGCGGATCGACTGGTGGGGCAACGTCACCTTCGCCGTCGGGCTCGGCTCGGTGCTGATCGGCGTCACGCAGGGCCTTCAGCCGTATCAGGGGCACGCCATGGGCTGGACGAACCCGACGGTGATCACGCTGCTGGGCGTGGGACTGGCCGGTCTGATCGCGTTCTACCTCATCGAGTCCCGGATCGCCGAGCCGATGTTCGACCTGTCGCTGTTCAAGATCCACGACTTCACGGTCGGCAACTCCGCCTCGCTGGCGATCTCGGTGGCGCGCGGCGGGCTGCAGTTCGTCCTGGTCATCTGGTTGCAGGGCATCTGGCTGCCGCTGCACGGCTACGACTACAGCGACACGCCGTTGTGGGCCGGCATCTTCCTGCTCCCGATGACCGTCGGCTTCCTGATATCCGGGCCGGTGTCGGGCTATCTGTCCGACCGCTTCGGCTCGCGCGGGTTGTCGACAGCCGGCGCGGCGGTCTTCGGTTCCAGCTTCATCGGTTTGATTCTGCTGCCTGTGCAGTTCCCTTACTGGGCTTTCGCCTCGTTGATCGCCATCAACGGGATCGGCAGCGGGATGTTCGGCGCACCGAACACGTCCTCCATCATGAGCAGCGTGCCGGCCAGCAAGCGCGGCGCGGCTTCGGGGATGCGCGCCACGTTCCAGAACTCCGGTACCGCGGTGTCGATCGGCGTGTTCTTCTCGCTGATGATCGCCGGGCTCGCCGCGAAGCTCCCGCACACGCTCACCACCGGCTTGCAGCAGCAGGGGGTGTCGGCGCACGCCGCCGCGCAGATCGGGCAGCTGCCGCCGGTGTCCTCGCTGTTCGCCGCGATGCTGGGCGTCAACCCGGTGCAGCACCTGCTGTCCGGGGTCGGCGCGCTGAACTCGCTGACCCCCTCGGCGCAGGCCACGCTCACCGGGCGCGAGTTCTTCCCGAACCTGCTGTCAGGGCCCTTCCACCAAGGGCTGATCATCGTGTTCTCGGTCGCCACCGGGCTCGCGGCGCTGGCGATGATCGCGTGCCTGCGGCGCGGCAAGGGACGCCCCGTCAGGGAGGAAATCGCCGACAGCGCCGGCTGATCCGCTCTCGTTCGGACCAATCCCGCGAGGTCCCCCAGCGTGGCAGGTGGTTGACACCAGGCGGCGGCCGATACACCTGGGAGCATGACGAACCCGCCGTCGACGCTGACCACCGCCCGGCCCGAGGAGGAGGAGCCGACCGGCAGCGACGCCGGCTACCAGAAGACGCTGGCGAACTTCCAGATCCAGATGATCGCCTTCGGCGGGGCGATCGGGGTCGGTCTCTTCCTCGGCTCGGCGGGGGCGATCACGCGGTCCGGTCCGGGACTGGTGTTCGCCTACGCGCTGGCCGGCATCTCAGCCTTCTTCGTGATGCGCGCCCTCGGCGAGCTGGTGCTGTACCGGCCCACGTCCGGGAGCTTCGTGGTCTACGCCAGGGAGTTCATCGGGCCGTGGGCCGGCTACACATGCGGCTGGATGTACTGGCTGAACTGGGCCATGACCGGCGTAGCGGAGCTGACGGCGGTCGGCATCTACATGCACTACTGGTTCCCGGCGCTGCCCCAGTGGCTCTCGGCCCTGGGCGCCCTGGCCATCCTGATGGCCGCGAACCTGGTCTCGGTCAAGGTCTTCGGCGACCTGGAGACCTGGTTCGCACTCTGCAAGATCCTGGCGATCCTGGTCTTCCTGATCGTCGCCGCCGGACTCCTGCTCACCCACGCCGGCATCGGCACCCAGCACGCGGGCTGGTCCAACGTCTCCACCCACGGCGGCCTGCTCCCGAAGGGCATGTGGGCGGTCCTGGTCAGCCTCCAGTCGGTGGTCTTCGCCTACGCCGCCATCGAACTGGTCGGCATCACCGCCGGCGAGACAGCCGAGCCGCGCAAGGTCGTCCCCAAGGCCGTCCGCGCGGTGATCTGGCGCATCGCCATCTTCTACGTCGGCTCCATCGGCCTGCTGGTCGTCGTCCTCCCCTGGACCCTGTACCACGAGGGCGAGAGCCCCTTCGTGACCGTCTTCTCGATGCTGGGCATCCCCGGCGTCGGCGGCGTGATGAACTTCGTGGTCCTCACCGCAGCCCTGTCCTCCACCAACTCAGGCCTCTACTCCACCGGCCGCATCCTCCGCGCCCTCGCCGAACGCCACGAGGCACCCCAATACGTCTCCCGCATGAGCAGCCGCGGCGTCCCCTACGGCGGCATCATGCTGACGGCAGTGGTCTATCTCGCCGGCGTCCTGCTGAACCTGGTGGTGCCCTCCCGCGCATTCGACATCGCAACATCCACGGCATCCCTCGGCGTACTGACAACCTGGGCAACGATCCTGATCTGCCAAGCCCGCCTCAAGGCAGCCTCAGAACACCCCGGCAGCCCAGTCCACCGCCCCACCTTCCGCATGCCAGGCTCCCCCTGGACGAACTACGCAACACTCCTGTTCCTCGCCGGCGTCCTGGCACTGATGGCCGACAGCGCCCAGGAGCGCCCGGTGCTCGCGGCGGTGCCACTTATCGTGTTGGTGCTGTGGGTCGGCTGGCGGCTGATCAAGCGGCGGTTCCCGGTAGATGCGGGGTAGGTGCTGACGTGGGTCGGTGGGTCGGTGGCGGTTGTGTTGGTGGTTGAAAGGCGTTTTCCTACGGCTTCGCGCACAGTGTTGATGGCCTCTGGCGTCCCTGCCTCGGCGGATCGTGCTGCGGCTGGGGCGGTGGTCTCCTCTAGATCAAGAACCACAAGCTAAGAGCCACAAGCAACATGCATGCCGCCCAGAGTGCAGCAGCTCCGGCGGCGGCTGGTATCTCCAACCGTCTGCGCGACCGGCGCCCTGACACCGCCACGGAGGTAGGTTCGGATCCCTCGTCGCGTCGGCGGGCGAAGCCAATCTGGCTGGTTTGGTGGTGTCAAGCCGGACGCGACGCCACCGAAGCAGGTGCGATTCGGCTTTACATCACCAGACCAGTCTGATTCCGTATGGCGACGACGCGACAGGGATCCGGACCGGGACCACAAGCAGCAACGCAACAGATCAATGTCCGCCCCCACCCCTCGGAGCGAGGTCGCTCGCCGCGTAGGTGCCGCCGGAGGCATCGCGCCCCGGTTTTGGGCGCGAAGGCCTGTGGCTTGTAGCTCTTAGCTTGTGGCTTGCGGCTCTTGATCTAGAGAAGCCCACCGCCCCGCCGCAGCCCGACCCGCCGAGGCAGGGACGCCAGAGGCCATCAACACCGCGCGCGAAGCCGTAAGAAAACGCCTTTCACCACGTACAGAACCGCCGCGCACCCACCCAACCAACCAGCCGCCCGAAACCTACCCCCGCATCACCGCCGCCCCCGACACCCCCGGCGCCCCCGACGAGACAGCCTCCAGCGCGAACCACCCCCGCAGCGCCTCAGCGGCCTGGGCCACCGCGTGGCGGGCGGCGTCGACGGCGCCGGTCATGGTGAAGAAGCCGTGGACCATGCCTTCGTAGCGGGTGAGCTGGACGCTGTTGCCGGCTGCGGCGAGGCGGCGGGCGTAGGCCTCGCCCTGGTCGCGGAGGGGGTCGTGTTCGGCGGTGATGATGAGGGCTGGGGGGAGGGCGGTGAGGTCGGGGGCGAGGAGGGGGGAGGCCAGGGGGTTGGTTGCTTCCTCGTCGCTGGTCAGGTAGTGCTTGCGGTACCAGGAGACCGAGCGGTGGTTGAAGAGGTAGGGGTCGACGTTATCGCGCATGGATGCGTCGGCCGCGAGCTGGTCGGTGTTGGGGTACACGAGGAGTTGGCCGGCGAGGCGCAGGCCGGCGTCGCGCGCCAGGAGGGCCGCGACCGCCGCCAGGTTGCCGCCCGCGCTGTCGCCGCCGACCGCGAGGGCGGCGGCGTCCGTGCCGAAGTCGGCAGGGTGGGCGGCGATGTGGCGCAGTACCTCGTGGCAGTCCTCGACCGCGGCGGGGAAGCGGTGCTCGGGTGCCAGGCGGTAGCCGACGGCCACGACCTGCACGCCGGCCAGGTTCGCGAGCGCGCGGCAGATGCCGTCGCAGGTGTCCAGGCTTCCGAGTGTCCAGCCGCCGCCGAAGAAGTAGAGCAGGGTCGGCAGCACCGCCTCGGCGTTCGGACGGTAGACCCGCACCGGGATGTCGCGTCCCTCCGCCGCCACCACACGCTCGGAGACCGCGTGCACCGGCTCCGGATCGTGCGCCTCGGCCTGGATGGACGCCAGGTCGGCGGCCCGCGCCTCGGCGAGGCTGAGCGTGTAGAGCTGCGGCGCGCCAGCCTGGACACGGCGGTCGCGCATGGCTTGGATCTGCGGGTCGAGCGGCATCAGAGTTCCTTCCGGCGAAGCATCCGGCCCAGGGCGCGGATGGTTTCGGTGGCGGCGACGGACTGCGCGCGGGCATTGCCGTGCAGGCCGTCAGCGCTCGTGGAGTCCATGGCGGTGGCGATGGGGTGGGCGGTCAGGTCGACGTGGACGGTCCCCAGCGCCGCGGCGATCGCGGACGTGCGCGCACCGAGCATCGCCATACGCTCGGTCCCGGTCGGACGCAGCCACGTCGGCAGGCTCGGATAGACGGGGCGCACGAAGATCGACACCGTGACCACCAACACGCCGCGCTCTTGCAGGGCCCTGATAACAGCCGCGATCTCGGAGTCCACGGCGTCGGCGCGCGCCTCATAGCCGGGCCGCAGCGCATCGTTGGCGCCGCACGCGACAAACGCGAGGTCGGGAGCAAAGGCGAGAGCCGGTTCGAGCTGCCCTTCGCGAACCTCATGAGCACGCAAGCCACGCTTGCCGAGGTTCAGATACGCGAGATCAGGGTTGATGCGCGTGAGTTCGGCGGCGACTCGATCAGCGCACGGCAGAGGGCTGTACCCAGGCACTTCATCAGCGACACCCTCAGCAATACTGTCGCCGAGTACTGCGAAACGCCGCCACGGATGACCCGCGAGCAACGCCCCGGCTTCCCCAGCGCGCAGGCAATAGGGATCGGCGGCCTCGGTAAGAACAGTCACGGCAGCCATTCGTTCACCTCGACCATGAACTGTTCGGCACCGGCCAGCGCGACAGCGGCATGAAACCCAGCCGGCGCCTCGACATCCGCCACCCGATACCGATACCCCGCGACCTCGACGATCGCATCCGGCGGCGTCGCCAACGGCAAAACCTGCGTGAGCCGCCCCCCGGCAGCCTTCGTGACAGCTTCCTTACGTGCCCACAGCCGGCCGAAGACGTCTGCCGGATCGGCAGCATCGATAACGTCCTGCGCTTCAGCCTCCGGAAAGTACCGCCGCGCCATCGCCACCACCTCCAGCCCCGGTACGACCCGCTGGATGTCGGCGCCGACAGCACGCTCGCGCGACACGGCAATCAGGCATCTGTCACCGGAATGCGAGAGGTTCGCGTGAATTCCCGTCCACTCCCCCACCAGCTCCGGCTTGCCCTGCTCACCGGTCTCCCAGCGCAGCTCGGCAGGCGGCGCGCCAAGGCACTCCCCGACCACGCGCCGCATCGCACCGTGCGCGATCACGAACCGCCGCCGCCCCTCAGCCGAAGGCAGCCGCGCGAGGCGCCGACATTCCTCGTCGTCGAGCGTCGCCAGCAAGTCGGCCACCGCCGCCGAGGGCACGTCACCGACCAGCCACGCCGAAACCGAAACCGAAGCCGAATCAGAAGCCGCGACCGAGCCCGAGCCGGAAACCGAGACCGCGACCGGAGCCGAGCCCGGAGCAGGAACCGGAATCGAAACCGGAACCAAGCCCGAACCCCCATCCCCGCCCGCCACGACCCGCTCCCCACCCACCACCGTCACGACACCCGATCCCGCACGAACTTCCCCAGCCGCCGCACGCCCTCCTCGATCCGCGGCGGCTCCAGCGCGCTGCACGACAAGCGAATAGCCCGCTCGCCCCCACCGGCGCCGTAGAAGAACCCCATCGGCGTCCACAACACCCCATAGTCGCGCGCCGAGACCTCCACCATCGCCTCATCGGCCGAAAACGCCACGCTCACCACGGCGAAGAACCCACCGCTCGGCGTGTTCCAACTGATCCGCGGGTCGTCCCCGAACTCCTGCTCCAACGCCGCCAGCAGCGCTCGCATGTTGCGGCGGTAGAACTCGGTCTTGGACCGGTTGGCGACGCGCAGGCTGTACTCCGACTCCACCAGCACGCCGCCGACCACCGCCTGCGCGATCGGCGAGGTGTTCACCGTCAGCATGCTCTTGACCGTCGACAGCTCGTCGGCGAGCACCGAGCTCCGACCCGCGGCGTCCACCACCACCTGGTCGGCGACCAGGAATCCGACGCGCGCGCCGGGAAACACCGACTTCGCGAAAGACCCCAGATAGATCACCGACTGCTCGCGGTCCAGCGCCTTCAGCGTCGGACGCGGCTCATCGTCGAGCCCGAACAAGCCGTAGGGATCGTCCTCCAGAATCAACAGCTCCGCCTCGGCAGCCACCTCCAGCAACCGCCGCCGCACCGCCGTCGGCATCGACACTCCGGAGGGATTGGCAAAGTTCGGCACCACATACAGAGCCCGAGGCCGACGCCCCGACTCCCGCACCTCGCGCGCCACCCGCAGTACCGCGTCCGCATCCAGCCCGTCATCCGCCTCCGGGACCGGAACAACATCGATCCCGAGGATCCGCGCCGCGCCGGTGAAGCCGACATAGCAAGGCTCGACGGCGAGCACCACATCCTCGGGTCCGACGCACAGCCCACGCAACGCGATGATCATCGCTTCCTGGCATCCGGCGGTGACCATCACCGCCTCCGCCGGAACCTCGATGCCCTCATCGACCGCCAGCGTGCGCGCGATGAGGTCCCCGATGATGCTGTTCGTCCGGCCGTACTGCAGCAGCGTCCGATCCACCGCCGAGGCCGAAAGCCCGGCGCCGGCCAGGTGGTCGCGGAAGACCTGGAGATACCGCTCGATGTCGTCCGCGACGTAGAACCCGTCGTACGGCCGCCCGGCCGCCAGCGACACCGCGTCGGGGAACCGGGCCGCGACCTCGTTGAGGAAGTTCATCGAGGCCGCGGCCGGGTCCCGTACCGCCACGTGCAGATCCTCACGCCGCCATTGCACGTTCAGGGCTCCATCCGCTCGCCGTACTGCTCGAACCGCACCGCGCTGCGGTCGATGAGGTCCAGACCGGGGCGCCCGGCCAGCGCCATCGTGTGCGCCAGCTCCCCGGTCGCCAGATCCAAGAGCCCTGCGACGCCCGCCGCGCCGCCGACCGCCAATCCCCACAGCACCGGTCTGCCCAGGAAAACCGCCTGTGCGCCGAGCGCCAGGGCTGCGAACGCATCGCCACCGCTGCGCACACCGCCGTCGACCATCACCGGACACGCGCCGGCGACCGCCGCGACGACCTCCGGCAGCGCCGTCAGGCTCGGTACCGCGCCATCCAGCTGCCGTCCGCCGTGGTTCGAGACGATGATCGCGTCCGCGCCATAGGAGACCGCGAGCCGCGCGTCCTCGGCGGTGAGAATCCCCTTGAGCACGAGCGGCAGATCGCTGCGCTCCCGCAGCCACGCCAGATCGGCCCACGTCACCGACGGGTCGATGGTCTGCGCGGTGTGCACGGCCAGCGCCGATTTCCCCGCGCCCCGCAGGTGCGCCGAGGCCATCAGCGCAGCGTCCAGGTTGACCGCCGCGCAGTCGGGACCGACCGCGAACCCGTTGCGCATGTCGCGCAGCCGCCGGCCCATCCGGGGGATGTCGACGGTCAGCACCAGCGCGCGGTAGCCGGCCGCGGCTGCCCGGTCGATCAGCGTGACCATCGCTTCTCGCTGCCGCAGCCAGTACAGCTGGAGCCACAGCGGTCCGGATGCGGAGGCTGCGATGTCCTCCAGCGTCCGGCTGGCGAAGATGCTGACCGTGTACAGCGCGTCGGCGGCGCCCGCGCCCTGCGCCGTGGCGACCTCGCCTTCGGGATGCACCAGCCGGTGGTACGCGGTCGGCGCGACGGCCAGCGGCGTGCCGAGCGTCGAGCCGAGGATCGCGGTGCGGGTGTCGCAGACCTCTGTGTCGACCAGGGCGCGCGGCCTGATCTCGGCCCGGGCGAAGGCGCGCCGGTTGGCGGTGACCGTCCGCTCGGTGTCGGCGCCGCCGTCGACGAAGTCCCAGATCTCAGCGGCGACGCGCTCCTGAGCGGCGCCTCGATAGTCCTCGAAGCACAACAGCGGCGCCGACGGCTCGGGACCGGATCCGCTCCGGCGTCCTTGGACGTCGAGCGCGGCGGTGCACAGGAACCCGAGATCGGGATCGGCGTCGGCGAGGATCACGCGATGCGCGCCGACCTCGGCGGAGTCCGCCTCCAACGCTCCGACCAGATCCCACCAGACCCCGGTGTACGGCCGGCCCGGCGAGGCCAGCACCACCTCGGCGCGACCGGCCAGCTCGTCGGCCTCGGCTTTGAGCACCGCGCCGAGGATCACGGTCCGGGCGTCGCCGAGCTCTTCGATCTCAGCACCCGGCGATCCCTCGACGGCGCCGGCGCGCACCTGCACCGGTCCGACCGTCGCCAGCGGTTCGGAGGTCCCGTGAAGTCCGGGGTCGCTGTCGCCGTCCCCGAACAGCAGCGCGACGCCGCTGTGGCCCGAGGGCATCGCCGCCGGAACGCCCGGGTCGTAAGCGAGCCAGGCTTGCTCGACCACGAGGAGCAAGGCGCGCCGGAACCCGCCGCTGCGCGCGTATTCGCGGATCAGCCGCAGTCCGGTGAAGCCCGCGGCGGTGCCCTCGTCGCTGATCGCGAAGGACATCGGCTGTCCTGGGCAGACGTGGCTCAGGTAGGTGGTCGTGGCCCGGCCCGGGGTGATATCAGGGATTGCATACGCCATGACCAGCAGGTCGACCCCCTCCCCGGCGGGCACCGCGAGCTCGATCAGCGCCTCGGCCATCTCGCCGTAGGACTGGCCGCGAGGTGCCAGCGCGCCGGGGTTCAGGGCGAGCCCGTGCGGCTGGAGCAGATCGGTCAGATAGACGTCGAGCCTTGCCGTATGCACCGTGTCGGCGGCCAGGCTCGACGGTCCGGGGAAGGCCAGCCGCACCGCGCGGCGGACGCCCCAGTGGTCGACCGGCTCCGCGGCGGCACCGGCGCCGGGCGGGACAGTTGTGTGCACGGCCTGGGTACCTCAGTCCTCGGGGATCACGTTGACGGCGACATAGTCGGCCAGCGTTCCGACGGTTTCGAAATGCTCGCGGCCCAGATCCTCGACGCTGATCTCGACCTCCAGGTTCTCCTCCAGCAGCAGCACGATCTCCAGCGCGCCGGTCGAGCTCATGCCGAGGTCCTCCATCAGCGTCGTGCTCTCCCCGGCGCCGGCGACCTCCCGCTTGAGGACGTCCGGCAGCAGACCGCAGACGGTGTCCACGACCCGGGCGCGGAAGATCGGATCGGCGGCCGCGATGGCGCCGATGTGCAGCTCCAGACTCTGCTCTGTCATTGACGGTCCTTTCGCAAAGGGCTGCGTCGCCCGAAGTCCTCTGTAGTTCTCAGTAGTTCTCAGTAGCCCTGAGCAGCCTGAATAGGCTGAGTGGCTTTCAGTGTTCGAACACCATGGCGGAGAAGGTCGCGCCGCGCCCCGCGCCGGCCGCCGCGAGGACGTAGCGCTCCCCCGGCGTCAGCAGACCCTTCCGGGCGGCGGTGCGGTAGTTCAGGAAGGCGTCGGCGCAGAACACGTGGCCGTCGGTGGCGACGTTGTCCAGGACGACCTTCGCCAGCGGGAAGCCGATCCGCTTGCAGACCCGCTGCCACGCCACGACGTTGACGTTGTGCGGCAGCACCAGGCTGATCGCAGACATCTCCAGACCGGCGCCCTCGACGGCGGCCAGGATCGCCTCGCCTAGCGCGTCGGAGTAGACCCGCTGGAACTCCAGCGCCTGCTCCATCGAGTCGCCGTCGAACTCCCCGCGCAGATCGGCGGTGTAGGACAGCAGGCGGTCGCGTTCGCCGGAAGCGCTGACCAGGCACGCGGAGGCGCCCTCGCCGAAGAACGAGGTCTCCGGGACCATCTGCGCCTCGCCGGTGAACGCCTTCTCCCCGGCCAGGATCAGCGCGAGGGCGTCCGGGTGCGTCTCGGCGTCGGCGGCCAGCAGGCGGCCGGCGACGTCGATCGCCAGCAGCCCGGAGGCGCAGGCGTGGTGTCCGACGGCGAAGGTCTCGGCGTGCTCCAGTCCGCGTTCCCGGCACAGCTCGCGCAGCGGGTTCAGCGGATACGGCGTGACCGTCGGGAAGGTGCGCGCGTGGATGACGTACCGGACGCGCTCCTCGTTGCCGATCAAACCGTCGAGGTCGTCCAGGGCGCCGCGCAGCAGGTCCGACAAGGTCCCGCCGGCGTCGCGGCTGACGGCTCCGAGCTTGTGATAGCGCCGGAAGACCTTGGTCTGCATGGCGGTCAGCCCGAAGCGCTCGGCCATGTCCTCGATCGGCACGCGCTCGGGCGGCAGGTAGGTGCCGATGGCGGTCAGCGCGGTCACAGGGCCCTGCTTTCCTGCGCGGCGTCCGCCCCGGTCGCCGTGGAGACCCCGGCTCCTGCGGCTCCGGCGGCTGCCGCAGCGGCGTAGTCGGCGGCGTGGCGCTGGCGCATCAGGAACTTGCGAACCTTGCCGGTCGGTCCGATGACCAGCTTGTCCTCGCCGATCACCAGGACACTGCGAAGGGTCGCGGCGGCGGCATCGGTCAGCGCGCCGCGCACGGCAGGCTCCCAGTCGTCCTGCGGGTCGGCCCATGGATGCAGCGTGAGCAGCACGTCGGTCACCACGCCGGCCTCGGTGGGGACGGCCACGACCGTGCAGTCCAGAACGTCGGGGCAGGCTTTGAGGATCCGCTCCTCGGACATCGCCGTGTACAGCCACCGGCCTTCGCCCAGATCGACGGCGTCGACCATGCGGTCCACATGGTAGTAGTAGCCCTCTTCGTCCCGGTAGAGCAGGTCGCCGGTGAGGTAGTAGCCGTTGCGGTGGTTGCGGTAGGTGTTCAGCGAGTCGTTCCAGTAGCCCGGCGACAGCGATTCGGACTTCATTCCGCACAGCCCGACCTCGCCGACCGGGACCTCCTCACCGGTGGTCGGATCGAGCAGCTTGATCTCCACGAAGTCGTGCGTCTGTCCCACGCAGCGGCCGTAGCGCTCGGTGTCGGGGGTGTGGGTGATGTGGAACGCCGAGTGGCCCATCTCGCTGGAGCCGAGGCCGTCGACGAACATCGAGCCCGGGACGCGCTGCACGCCTTCGCGCGTGATCCGCTCGTAGGAACCGGCGGCGACCAGGTGGCGGATGTGCGGCTCGTGCGCGCAGTCGCCGGTGTTGTACCACAGCGACACCGAGTCCACGGCGCGCTCCAACAGGTCGATGCGCGCCAGTTCGGCCCAGGTGACGGCGAAGCCGAACACGCCGGTGGGGCGCCACTTCTCGATGGCGTCCACGACCGCCGGGCCGTCGTCGGGGCGCGAGATGTACATCAGCTCGCTGCGATTGCACAGCGCGTGGTTGACGGCCATGATCCCGGCGGCGTGCGGCGCCGGCAGAACGCTGAGAATGCGGTCGGTGCCGCGCGCCCGCGGCTTTTGCAGGCGCAGCAGACGCGTGCCGACGAACAGGTTGGCGTGGGTCTGCGTCACCGCCGCCGGCATGCGGGTGGTCCCGGAGGAGTGCGTGATCGCGATCGGGTCCTCGTCGGCGTGCCGGTACGGCGTCGGCGCGGCGGACGGGGTGCCGGCGGGGGTCTGCGTCACGTCGTACACCGCGTCGATCCGGAAACCCAGTTCCAGCCCGCGCTCGGACCGGGCGAGCAGCCGCCGGTGCTCCGCGTCTGTGAGCAGCCCGACGGCCCGCAGACGGCGGATGTACTCGGCGGCCACGTCGCCCGGCAGATTCGGGTTCATCAGCGCCGGGATGGCGCCCAGCCAGGTCAGGGCCATGAAATGCAGGAGGCAGTCGGCGGCGGTGGTGACGTAGACGGCGACCGGGTCGCGCGGGCCGATGCCCTGCTCGCTGAGCCAGGCGGCGCGCGCCGCGACCGCGTCGTACAGCTCGCCGAGGGTGAGCGCGTGCCCGGCGGGGTGGTGGTCGACGGCGGTATCGAACGTCATGCCCGGGCCGTCCAGCGGCGCGCCGTGCTCGATGAGCTTGTGCAGCACGTTGCCCGCGCCGAGGCCGGGGTCGGCGGCGAGCGCAGCCCGGATGCCGGAGACGGTCATGGCGTGTCCTCCTTCTTCGGCGCCCGGCTCAGGAAGGGCCGGAACCGCGCTTCGGTGCCGTCGGGCATCAGGGTCGTGGGCAGCGGGGTGAAGGCGAAGGGCTGCGTCGGTCGCCCGGCGACCAGGGTCCAGGCTTCGCCGGTACCGGGGGTGGTCAGGACGGTCAGCGCCGCCGCGGCGACCTCGTCGGGGGTCAGCAGCGGGAAGCGCTGCTTGCGGATCAGGCGGCCGGCGATGCCGAGGATCGCGGTGTCGGTGAAGCCCGGACACAGGGCATTGATACTGACGCCGCGCTGCTCGAGCGAGGCGGCGATGGCGCGGACGTAGCCGATGGCGGCGCTCTTGGTCAGCGCGTAGAGCGGGTTCGCCTGGTCCGGGCCGAGGCCCGCGAGCGAGGCGGTGACCAGGATGCGCCCGCCGTGGTGCGCGAGTTCGGGGGCGGCGGCGTCGATGCCGAAGGCCAGGCCGTCGATGTTCACGCCGAGGACGCGGCGGTAGCGGTCCAGGTCCAGCGGAAGGTCCGGCGGCTGGTCGGAGCTGACGCCGGCGTTGAGCACGGCGACGTCCAGGCGGCCGAAGCGCTCGAGGGCGTGGGCGACCATCGCATGGTTCTGCTTCGGGTCGGCAACGTCTGCCTCGAACGGGATACCGCCGCAGGACTCTGCGACCATGGCGGTGGCTTCGGGGTCGATGTCGACGACGACCACGCGGTGGCCGGCTGCGGCGAGCTTGCCGCACAGGGCCGCGCCGATGCCGTTGCCGCCGCCGGTGACCAGGGCGACGGGGGCGGTGCCAGCAGGCTGCGAATGTGTCTCGGTCATCCGGTCGCCCCCGCTTTCATCACTCCGTGGATCGCGTGGCGCAGCTGCTCCCGCGTCGGCTGGAGCGCGCGGTCCAGCCCTTCGGCGAACGGCAGTACCGCGCCGTCGGGGCGGGTGATGCGCTTGGGCGGCGCGACTAGACGCATCTGCTCGGCGGCGGTGGCGAGGATCTCGCCGCCGATGCCGCAGGAGCGGTTGCTGTCGTCGATGACCACCAGGCGTCCGGTGCGCTCCAGCGAGGCGGCCAGGCCTTGCCAGTCGAAGGGGTAGACGCTGCGCGGGTCGAAGACCTCGACGTCGATGGTTCCGGACAGTTCCTCGGCGACTTCCAGCGCGTCGTGCACGAGGTGGCCGATCGCGACGACGGTGACGTCCGTGCCGGGGCGGTGGATGCGTCCGACGCCCAGCGGGATCGGCGCGAGCTGCGCGAGGTCCACATCCGCGCGGCGTCCCATCGCACCGGCTGGGGCGAACACGACGACCGGGTCGTCGTCGCGGATCGCGGTGACCAGCAGGCCGTAAGCGTCGGCGGGGGTCGCCGGGACCGCGGTCTTGACGCCGACGTGCGCGAACAGGCTGTAGGGGTGATCAGAGTGCTGACCCGCCCAGCCGTCGCGGGAGCCGGAACTGGGGATCAGGTAGGTCACCGGGACGCTGATCTGCCCGCCGGTCATCAGCGAGAACTTGTGCGCCTGGTTGACGATCTGCTCGAAGGCGATGAACAGCAACGCAGGGATCTGATACTCGATCAGCGGACGCCGCCCGGCCATCGCCGCGCCGGTCGCGATGCCGGTGAAGGCCTGCTCGGAGATCGGCATGTCGAGCACGCGCTCCTCGCCGAAGCGCTTGACCAGGCCCGCGGTCACGTTGGTGACGGCCACCCGGACGTCCTCGCCGAAGACGCACACCGCCGGGTCGCGCTCCATCTCGTCGGCGACGGCGCGATTCAGGGCCTTGAGATACGACAGGATGGTCATCAGAGCGCTCCGGCCCGGGCAGTGGTGCCGTCGGCGTAGAGGAAGTCCAGCGCCGTGGCCGGATCGGGACGCGGGCTCTCCAGCGCGAAGCGCACCGCCTCGTCCAGCAGCACGTCGACCTCCGCGTCGATCCGCGCGCGCACACCGGCATCGATCCGCGCACCCTGGATGTCGAGCGGGTCGACGGACCGCCCGAGCTCGACCTCCTCGGGCGTGCGGTAGCGGGGACGCGCGGCGTGCTCCCAGGTGTGGTGCGCGTCGTAGCGGTAGGTCTCGCACTCCAGCAGCGTCGGACCCTCACCGCTGCGGGCCCGGGCAACGGCACGAGCGGTCGCGGCGTACACCGCCTCGGGATCCATCCCCCACACCCGCTCAGCCGGAATACCGAACGCCTCAGCGCGACCGGTGATCGAGCCGGCGACCGCATCCTGAGTGCGAGTAGTCGTCGCGAACCCGTTGTTCTCACAGACGAAAATCACCGGAGCGCGCCACAGAGCCGCCATGTTGAACGTCTCCAGCACCACACCCTGGCTGACCGCACCATCGCCGAAGTAGGTGACGACAACACGATCAGACCCCGCACACCGCGCAGCCCACGCCGCACCGGTGGCAATCGGCGCCGCAGCCCCGACAATCGCATTGGCACCCAGAATCCCCACCCCGAAATCAGCAGCATGCATCGACCCCCCGCGCCCCCGATTCAACCCCGTGGCACGCCCAGCAATCTCCGCCATCATCCGCGCCGGATCAGCACCCTTGGCCAGCACATGCCCATGCCCACGATGAGTACTGGTGATGAGATCATCAGCACGCAACGCACCGCACGTCCCAGCCGCAATAGCCTCCTGCCCGGTATACGGATGAATGCCGCCAAAAACCTCGCCCGCGCGCACCAGCTCCACAGCCCGCTCCTCAAAGCGCCGGATCAGGCGCACGGTGCGGTAGAGCGCAGCCGGATCGGGCGAAGGTGAGGCGGCCGAAGCCGAGGCTGGCGCGACCGAACCTGGCAGCGCTGAGCGCACCGAAGCCGAGCCAGCCGCAACCGAACCTGGCAGCGCAGACCCAGCCGAAGCCGAAGCGCTCACGACCGCCTCAGCCGCCGCCGAACCACCCTGAACCGAGCTAGCCGCGCCCGGAGCCGACAGCGCCGACCCCGAGCCAGCCGCCATCGCCGATCCGCCCGAAGCCGAGCCGGGCGCAACCGAACCTGGCAGCGCAGACCCAGCCGAAGCCGAAGCGCTCACGCCCACGTCAGCCGCCGCCGAACCACCCTGAACCGAGCCAGCCGCGACCGCAGCCGACAGCGCCGACCCCGAGCCAGCCGCCATCGCCGATCCGCCCGAAGCCGAGGCTGGCGCGACCGAACCTGGCAGCGCAGACCCAGCCGAAACCGAAGCGCTCACGACCGCCCCAGCCATCGCCGAACTGCTCTGAGCCGCGCCCGCCGCGACCGAAGCCGACAGCGCCGAAGCCGAGCCAGCCGTCCGCGTCGCACCCGCCGCACTCGACCCCGCCGCACCCGAACCCGCCAGCCCGGAGCCGACCCCGACCCGCGTCGGGGCGCCGCCCGAGCCCGCGCCGGCCGGCTCAGCCATCGCTGCTTCCGACCAGCGCCGTCTCGCGGGTGCCGATGGCGGCGAGGATGCCGTCCCACAGGCGGGCCCGGGCCTTCAGGGCGCGGGTGACCGTGGCGGCGCACTCGTCCCACTTGGCGGTGTCGTCGCCGCACAGGTCGGCGAGCATCTGCATCGCCATCGGGGTGTGCTGCTCGCCGTCGACCTCGATGTGGCGGGCCAGGTAGTCCACGAAGGTGTCGAGGCCGCCGACGGTGGCGTTGACCGTGACCACCTGCTGGAACATGTCGGGGATCAGGTCCTCGCGGCCGAAGGCGAAGGCCGCGGCCTGGCAGTGGACCGGTGCGGTGGCGATGATGTCCCAGGTCTGGCCCACGAAGTCGGCGGCCGGTGCCGGGACGCCGGCGGCGACCAGGGCCGAGCCCACCGAGGCGCCGGCGCGGACCAGGCTGATGAAGGCCTCGATGCTCGAGGTGTCCGCGCCGGCCTCGGTCATGCCGGCGACGTAGAGCTCGAAGTGGCTGATGTAGCCGCCGCGCAGCTCGTCGCTCTCCTCGACCAGGACGATGTCGTTGATCAGCCGCCGGCTGCCGGTCGGGCCGGTCGGCACCCACGGGACCTCGACGCAGGTCAGGTTGCGCTGCAGCGACTTGAGCAGCGACATGAAGTCCCAGACGGCGAAGACGTGGTGCTCCAGGAACGTCCGGATCGCGTCCTGGTCGCGCAGCCGCGCGTACAGCGCGTGCCCGACAACCGCCTCGCGGGCCTTGGAGATCCGGTTCTCCAGCTGGTCGATGCCGGGGTGCCGCTGTCCCCAGTCGTAACGCGTGGCAGCCATCAGTTCCTCCAGAGCACGGGGCAGAAGTCGGGGTCGGCATAGTCGGGGCGGCCGTCGGGCAGCCGCCGCACGAGAACGTCGTGGTTGTAGGCGGCGAAGGTCCCGTCGCCGAGGGCGAAGCGCTGGTTCTGGTTCGCGCCGTCCTGCAGGTGGAAGGAGATGGCACGGCGCGGCCGCGAGCTGAGGTTCGGGCCGCTGCCGTGGTAGAGGCGGCAGTGGTGGAAGCTCATGTGCCCCTTGGGGATGAGCATCGGGATCTTGGTGATCTCGGCGTTGTTGAACTCGGCGTTCTCGGTCAGGACGCGCTCCAGGTCCGCCTTGTCCCGTTCGGCGAAGTGCTTGACCATCGAGTCCTCGCGGCCCACCTCCTTCCAGCGGTGGCTGCCGTCGACCATGGTGATGGTGCCCATCTCCGGTCCGCAGTCGTGGAAGGGAATGAACGCCGTGAGCATGTCCTCGGACGTGCACGAGGCCCAGTAGTGCCGATCGAAGTGCCAGGGCACGACGTTGCTCGGCTCGCCGGCGATCGGCGGCTTGTAGATCAGCGTGGACTGGAAGACCCGGATCTCGTCGGCCCGCGCCAGCCGCGCGGCGACGGCGCCGATCAGCGGCTTGCACAGGATCTTCGCGATCGCGTCGCTCTCGTAGTGCACGTAGTCGTTGTGCCGCTGCACCGGTCCGTCGGAGGGCTTCCACGCGGCCACCTTGGCCGGACGCACCGGCAGCTCCCGGCTCCGCTCGCCGCCGTAGTAGCGGTCGGCGGCGTCGGTGAGCGCGTCGACCTCGTCGTCGCTGAAGAGCTTGCCGGTCAGGAACCAGCCGTGCTCCTGGTATTCCTCGACCTCGGCGTCGGTCGGCAGCAGCGCCGCCTCCTCGTCGGTGAGGACGAACTGCGTCTGTACGGATTCGGCCGTCATCGTTGTCCCGCCGTTCCCATCGCTCCCACATCCACGGAGTCCCGCACCCCGGCGAGCTCGCGCTCCTTCGCCGCGTACAGCGCGGGGATGTTGCTGGTACCGAAGGTCTTGGCACCGTGCCGCTCGATGAGCTCCCAGAAGAAGGTCCGGCGGATGTGCATCGACTTGGAGAAGATCTGGTACATCTGCCCCCAGTGGTCGCGGTCGACCAGGATGCCCAGCGGCCGCAGCTGGTCCACCGGCAGGTCGGTGGCGCCGATGCGCTCGGGCAGCACGTCGTAGTACGCGCCGGGGGTCTGGGCGAAGCCCGCGCCGTTGGCGGCGAAGGACTTCACCGTGGCCACGATGTCGTCGGTGCTCAGCGCCAGGTGCTGCACGCCGGCGCCGCCGTGCCAGGCCAGGAAGTCGTCGATCTGCCCGCTGTCCCGGCTCATGTCGGGCTGGATGATGGTGAACGTCGCCCCGCCCGACGGGCTCTGGACCACCTGGGAGTACATCCCCTGCGCGCCGACCTCGACGTACTCCTCGAAGATCAGCTTGAAGCCGAAGACCCGCTGGTAGTACTCGACGGTCGGCTCCAGCTCCCCGTCCGGGACCAGCACGGCGGCGTGGTCGATGGCACGGACCAGTTCGGGCTCGGTGCGCGCCGGAGCCGGCTGGGGCTCGATCGCGCCGGGCCAGAACGCCGCGCCGCGCCGTTCGACGAAGCGGTGCACCACGTCGCCGAATCCGCCGACGCTCGCGGTGGTGACGGTGTCGCCGTCGGCCTTGTAGGTGCGCGGCGCCTCCACGGCGGTCGCGCCGGCGGCCACCGCCTCCTCGTAGGCTCCGGTGGCGTCGACCGTGGCGAAGGCGATGACGCCGACGCCGTCGCCGTGCCGGGAGACGTAGCCGTCCGCGGGGTGTCCGCTGCTCAGGGCCGAGGTCAGCAGGACTCTGCTGTCGCCGTGGGCCAGCAGCAGGCTGCGCTGCCGCGGCAGCTCGGTCTCCGGGCCGCCGTGCCCGGCGATGTGGAAGCCGAACGCGGTGCACAGGAAGAACGCGGCTTGGCGCGCGTCTCCCACGTAGAACTCGACATGATCTATGCCGAGGATGTCCATTGCCTTCTCGCTTCCGCTATGCCGTACGGGTCCGCTGCGTGCTGGGACGGCCGTACACGACGCTGACGTTGTGGCCTCCGAACCCGAAGGAGTTGGAGATGACGTGCTCGACGTGCGCCGCGCGGGGGTCCTTGCGGACGTGGTCGAGGTCGCAGTCGGGGTCGGGATCGTCGAGGTTGTGGGTGGGCGGCAGCAGACCCGAGCGCAGGGCTTGGATCGAGACCGCTGACTCGACCACCCCGGAGGCGCCGAGCATGTGGCCGGTCACCGCTTTGGTCGAACTGACCGGCGGGGTGTCGGCGCCGAACAGGGTTCTGATCGCCAGCGCCTCGGCGGCGTCGCCGAGCTTGGTGCTGGTGCCGTGGGCGTTGAGGTAGCCGATGTCGGCCGGTTCCAGCGCCGCGTCCTTCAGCGCGCGGCGCATGCACTCGCGCGCGCCCTCGCCGTCCGGGCGCGGGGTGGTCGGGTGGTGGGCGTCGTTGGTGACGCCCCAGCCGAGCACGTCGGCGTGCGCCGCGGCGCCCCGAGCCTCGGCGAAGTCCTTGCGCTCCAACACGAACACGCCGGCGCCCTCCCCCAGGACCAGGCCGTTGCGGCGGCGGTCGAAGGGACGGCTGGCGCTCTCCGGATCCTCGCCCCAGCCGCGCGCCAGCGCCCGGGCGTTGCCGAAGGTGTCGGCGAGCGTCGGGAACAGCGGCGCCTCGCTACAGCCGGCGAGGACGACGTCCGCTTCGTCGGCGCGCAGCAGGCGCAGCGCCTCGCCGATCGCCTGGCTGCCGGCGGCGCAGGCGGTGCCGCTGGAGGAGACGAAGCCGCGGATGCCGTACTTGATGGCGATGCGGGCGGCGCCCATGTTGGGGAGCATGCCGGGAAGCAGGTAAGGGCTGACGCCGAGGCGGCCCTTCTGAGTGCGCACGACGACCTGCGCTTCGAGGGTCGCCAGCCCGCCGGTGCCGGAGAGGATGACGGCGACGCGGTAGGGGTCGGCGTCGCGGCCGACTTCGAAGTCTGCGTCACGCAGGGCGTCCTCGGCAGCCTTGAGCGCCATGACGATGTAGCGGTCGACGACGCGCGCCTCGGTGGCGGGCATCAGGGTGGCCGGGTCGATCGACGGGCTGAAGGCGCCGACTTCGAGGGCGGTGCCGACCTGGTGGTCCTCGGGCGGACGGCGCAGGCCCGAGCGGCCCTCGCACATGGCGGCGTGGACGTCGGCGGCGGTGGTGCCGACCGGGGTGACCATGCCCATCCCGGTGACGACCACTTCGGGGCGGGTCATGGGCGGGCTCCTGGGGTGGTGGGTGCGGGTGCTTTCGCTTGTGGCGCGGGGCTCGGCGCGGGGTGTGCTGTCAGTGCGGCGAGGAGGACCGCGTGCGCCTGGTCGGGACCGCTGGGGTTCTGCTCGATCCGGACGAGCAGGGCTTCGTCGGCGTCGCCGTCCTCGATGAGCAGGGCGGCGGTTTCCAGCGCCGAGGCCGGGTCGGCGAGGCAGACGACGGGACCGGTGAGCTTCCAGCGCGCGGCGATGTGGCCGGCGACGGCGTTCGGGACCGACTGGAAGAACAGGAGCGGTCCGAGCAGGCCGTTGGCGGCGACGGTGCGTGCGACGTGGGAGGCGCTTTCGCGGTCGCCGCGGGCGGTGGTGATGAGGATGGCGGTGACGGGGGTGTGCGCTTGAGCTTGGGCTCGGGCTTCGGAGGTTTCGGGGTCTTCGAAGGCCTTGGTTTCGTTTTCCGGCGCGTGTGCTGCTCTCCGGCTGAGGCACCGAGCCGCGGTCTCAGCAGCGATCGGACTGAAGCTGGAGACGATGAAGCCCGGCAGCGCGGGCGCGGCGTCATCGAGGCCTGATTCAGGCCAGCGGGCTTCGGCACGGATCGCGAGACCGGCGGCGGCTGCTTCGTCTTCGGTGGCCGCGGATATGGCGGCGGTCGCGCGACGGGGCGTGCCGGTCAGGTCGGTCAGGTCGGTCGGCAGGTTCTGCGACGCGCCAGCCGGAGCCTTCTGCTCGGGAACGGTCGCGAGCGCCTCAGTGGTCTGGTTCACGGCGCGCCTACCAGCAGGGCGGTGTTGGCGCCGCCGAACGCGACGTTGAGCGTCAGCGCGTATTCGAGGTCTGCGACAGCGGGTTCCAGGACGAGGGCGAGCTGGCAGTCGTCGTCCGGGCCGAGGAAGCCTGCGTTGAGCGGCAGGCGTCCGGCACGCAGGGCGGCGATGGTGAGGATGAGCTCGAGCAGCGCGCCGGCTTCGAGCGCCTGGCCGTGGATCGACTTGGTCGAGCTGACCGGGATCTTGGCCGCGGCGTCGCCGAGCGACACGCGCAGCGCGGCGGACTCGGCCACGTCGCTCTGCTTGGTCCCGGAACCGTGCGCGTTGATGTAGCCGACATCGGCGGCCTGGACACCACCGCGATGCAGGGCGTCGCCGATCGCGCGGGCGAGACCGTGACCGTCGGGACGCGGCTTGCAGACGTGGTAGGCGTCGCCGCTACGTCCCCAGCCGGCAAGACGTGCCAACGGCTCGGACGCACCAGCCGCTTCCAACACCAGCGCACCGACCGCATCGCCGAGCAGCAGACCACTGCGACCCGCGCTGAAGGGACGGACCCGGCCGTCGAGAGCCAGGGCACGCCCGGCATCGAAGAGCGCGTACTGATCGGCATCGACGAGATACCCGGCGGCGACCACGACGCGATCGGCGCGACCATGCGCAATCTGAGCGGCGGCATCGGCGACAGCGGTACTGGCAGCAACACACGCGGAGGTGTAAGCGCGGGCACCGGCGAAACCACACGCCGCCGCAATGCTGGACGCGAACGCATCGGCGCCACCATGAGGCTCACCATGAATCGCCAGAAACAACTGGCAATCAGCCCGCCCCGAACGACTCAGCCCAGCACCATCACAGGCCTCATCAACAGCCCGAACCAGCTCCCGCACAAGCTCCGGCGCCCCCGCCGCCACAGCCGCAACCTTCGCCCGCCGCGCCCCCACATCGAACCGCTCCACCGGCGCGAACCCAGTGACCCCCTCAACCGCCGCCCGCAGCAAAGCATCGACACCCGCACCAAACGCACTGAACACAGCCATGCCCGAGACAACAACCCCGGTCCCCCCACGCCGGGCCCGCGAGGCAGCCAGCCCAGCCACCTCGCGGACACCAGCACCCCCACCCGCACCGAGCGCAGCGCCAGCCCGCGCCGCCCTCGCCTCGCCAACCGCAACCATCGCGGCAGGCATCTCGCCCACAGCTATCTCTGCCGCAACCAGCACGCCGCCCGCAGGCATCTCGCGCACCGCCGCAGCCGCAACCGACTCGCCGACCGCCGAGAACTCGCCCGCACCAGCCGCCGAATCACGCGAAGACTGCGGCGCCGCCATCAGCCCGCCGACCGCAGCGCCAGCCCGCGCCCTCCTCGACTCGCCGCCCGCAGTCATCGCGGCAGGCATCTCGCCCGCAGCTCCAGCCAGCTCGCCAGCCGCCGCCTTCCCAGCAGCCATCGCGCCCGCGCCCGCAGCCAACCCGCCGCCCCCAGGTATCGCGGCGGGCATCTCACCCCCGCCCGCGGCTCGCGACCCCCCGGCCGCCCCCGCGCTCACCCCGTGCCTCCGAAGCCGAGCTCCGCTAGGACTCGCACCACCGCGGTGACCGTGGTCATGCGGGCGAGGGCGTCGTCGTCGGCGTCGAAGGGGCGGCCGTAGTGTTGTTCGACCTGGTGGATGAGCCAGGCGAGTTCGAGGGAGTCCACGGTTTCGGGGACTTCGTCGGGGGTGCGTTCGCCGTAGGTCGCGAGCATGGCTAGCACCTCGTCGCGGTGCCGGTGGTCGGCTGCCGGGGCTGCTGCGGGCTCTGTTGCGGGGTGCGCGGGGCGCTCCAGGTCGGTCACGGGTCAGGCCGAGGTGGCGGCGGCGGCGAGGCGGCCGGCGACGGCGGCGCAGAACTCGTCGATGGTCAAGGTGGCGAGTTCGTCGAGTTCGTCGTCGCTGAAGCGGATGCCGAAGCGCTCCTCGACGCGGACGCCGAGTTCGGCCAGGGCCAGGGACTCCAGGTCCACGCCGGCCGCGCCGAGCTGGGTCTCGCCGTCGAAGCCGGCGGTGTCGTAGTTCATCTCGCCGAGGGCTTCGAAGGCGAACTTCTTGATGTCGTCGTGCGAGCTCATGGGTCGGTCGGTTCCTTCCGGTAGGAGGATGCTCAGCGCGCGCCGGACAGCACGCTCTGGTCGCGGACGAGCTTTCCGGTCGCGGTGCGCGGCAGCTGGTCCACGGCGTGCCAGGCGCGCGGGCGCTTGTAGGCCGCGACGCGTTCGGACAGTGCGGCCTGCACGCCGTCCAGCTGCCCGCCGGCGGCCAGGACCACGTAGGCCTCGATCGCCTTGCCGTACACCACCACTGCGGCCTCGACGCCGGGCAGCCCGGCCAGGGTGTGCTCGACCTCGCTGAGGTCGACCTTCAGCCCGCCGATCGAGACCTGCGAGTCGCGGCGGCCGCGGACCCGCACCAGACCGGTATCGGGCTCGACACTGCCGGCGTCCTTGGTGTGCAGCCAGCCGTCGGACCAGCGCGTGGGATCCACGAGCCCGACGTAGGGCGAGTTCTCCATCGCGATGTGCAGCTCGCCGTCGTCGGCGCGGATCTCGATGCCGGGCGCCGGGAGGATGGCCGGGCGGTGCGCGCCGAACAGGTCGGTCGCGATGACGCCGAGCTCTGTCATCCCGTACATGTTTCCGAGCCGGATGCCGTACCGGTCGGCGAAGGCGTCGTGCACCTGCGCCCGCACCAGCTCCCCGCCGGTCGTCATCCCGGTCAGCTGCGGCAGCCGCGGCGGCGCGGCGACGGCGGCCAGCAGCTCGATGTGGAACGGGACGCCCAGCAGCGTGGTCGGCTCCGGTCCGGCGGCGACGGCCTCCAGGATCGCGTCGGCGGTCATCCGCCCCGGCAGCACCAGCTGCACCCCGGCGCGCAGGCCGTACAGCAGCCCGCCGACCAGTCCGAGCACGTGCACCATCGAGGCCAGCGACACGATCCGCTCGCCGCCTTGCGGCACGCCCTCGCCGATCGCCTTGTAGCGCTCGATCTCGGCGATCAGGTCCGAGGCGGTGCGCCCGATGGACTTCGACGGTCCGGTGGACCCCGAGCTCAGCTGCACCAGCGCGTGCGACGTCTCAGAGGGCTGACCCCCGGGCCGCACGACGATCTTCTCCTGCACCTCGTAGAACGCCCGCAGCGCACCGCCGCTGGACTTCTCGACGCCGACCACGAACTGCGGCGCGAGCCGCTCAAGGGCCTGCTCCACCTCGAAGGCGGTCAGCCGGTGGTCCAGCAGCGCGGCGCGGGCGCCGATCCGCCAGACGGCGAGCAGGTTCGTGATGAACGTCAGCGACGGCGGCAGACACAGCGCCACCGAGCCGCCGGCCCGCAGGCCCGCGTCGTGCAGCGCCTGCTGCCGCTCGGCGACCAGCGTCCGCAGCGACGCCCGGTCGACCGGCGCGTCGAGCACCAGGCACACCTGCCCGCCCGGACCGGCCAGCAATACCTCGTCGACCCATTCCGGGTCCGTGGGAATGTCGATTCCCGCAGCCATGCGACACCTCCACCCACGTGAGGAATGACATGAGATAAGCGCCATGCCGAAAGGAGAGAAAGAAACCATCCGTAACGACGTGGCGCATCAGGCGGCCACCGTCGTCCGGCGACGGCGCAAGCTTTGGCGCAAGCGGACTCCACCGTCAAGCGGTGCGTCATGCCTGAGTAAAGTTCGCAGGTCAGAGCACTGGAATAAAGCCATTGCGCCGTGCAAATTTTCATCGTTGACCGAGAAGCACACCCCCGGCTAGCGTCATCGCCGGTCGTCCCAGCTGTTCTGTGGCGCACGTATTCGACGTGCCGGGATCCCTCATTTCCGCCCCGCATTCATATGGAGCACTCGGTGAAAGCTGACATGAACACGGCGGTCGAGCGGTACTACGACACGACGCTCGATCTGTACGAGGAACTGTGGGGCGAGCACGTCCACCACGGCTTCTGGGACGAGGGCGAACGCCCCGACGCCGACGGCGCCGACCGGCACCGCGCCACCGACCGCCTCGTCCACGAACTCGTCAGCTACGCCGGCGTGCCGGACGGAGCGCGCGTCCTGGACGTCGGCTGCGGCATCGGCGGACCGGCGCTGTACCTGGCCGGCGCGCTGGGCTGCGCGGTCGTCGGCGTGACGCTGAGCGCCTCGCAGGCCGCTCGCGCCGGGGAGAAGGCACAGGAGGCCGGGCTGGCCGACCGTGCCGAGTTCCACCAGCTCGACGCGCTGAGCACCGGCTTCCCCGACGCCTCCTTCGACGTCCTGTGGGCCGTGGAAAGCCTGATGCACATCGCCGACCGCGAGGCGTTCTTCGCCGAGGCGATGCGGCTGCTGCGCCCCGGCGGCCGGCTGGCGATCGCCACCTGGTCCCAGCGCGACGGCGAGCTGTCACAGGACGAGCAAGAGCTGATCGACCAGATCCTGAAGCACCAGGTGATGCCCAGCTTCTCCTCGCTGGAGGAGCACGAGCGCATGGCGAACGCCGCCGGCTTCACCGAGGTCGCCTCGGTCGACTGGAGCCGCGCCGTGGCCAACTCCTGGGACCCGGAGTTCGCGCTGATCAAGAAGCCCGAGCACGGCCGCGCGACCATGGTCTCGCTGGCCCGCGAGCGCGGCGCCGACGTCCTCGGGTTCTTCTACGCCGGGCCGTTGATGAAGAAGGGCTTCGACACCGGGGTCGTGACCTACGGCGCGATCCGCGCGGTCAAGCCGGTGGAAGCCTCTAGGAACGCAGACACCTTCAACGAAGTCGTCGAGCTGCTCCGCGTCGTCCTGGACCAGGACGCCGCGTGGAGCGCGAGCATCACCCCCGCGACCACCCTGGACCGCGACCTGGAAATGGAGAGCATCGAGCTGACCGCGTGGAGCAAGGTCGTCCAGGCCCGCTACGGCGCCGCCGCCGACCTCGCCGCCCACGTCGCAGGGCTCGGCGTCGACCAGATCATCGCGCTCACCGTCGGCGACATCGCCGCCTACGTCAACGCGCAGGCCGACGGCGCATGAGCCGGTTCCTGTTCGTCAGCCTCCCGCTGACCGGCCACGTGAACCCGATGGCGGCGGTCGCGAAAACGCTGTCCGCGCAAGGGCACGACGTCGCCTGGGCCGGCTCGGAGTCCTATCTGCGCCCCCTGGTGGGACCGGACGCGGTGATCCAGCAGATCCCGCTGCGTCCGCACCGCCGCCAGGCCGATCGCGGGATGGCTGCGGCGAAGACCCGGTGGGAGGAGTACATCGTCCCGCACTGCAAGGTCTCGCTGAAGGGCGTCGACAAGGCGGTGAAGGCTTTCGCGCCGGACGTGATGGCGGTGGACCAGCACGCCGTCGCCGGCGCGCTGGTCGCGCACCGCTACGGCCTGCCGTGGGCCTCGATGGCGCCGACGACGATGGAACTGACCCGGCCCTATCGCGCGCTGCCGAAGGTCGAGGCCTGGATCCAGGGCCACCTGTCGGCGCTGTGGACCGGCGCGGGTCTGCCGGGGGAGCCGCCGCACGATCTGCGGTTCTCCCCGGATCTGCTCATCGCTTTCACCGGTACGGCACTGACCGGTCCGCTGTCCTGGCCGGACAACGCGGTCCTGGTCGGTCCGGCACTCGCCGAGCGTCCCGCCGATCTCGACTTCCCCCGGGATTGGCTGGACCCCGCCAAGAAGCTCGTCCTGATCTCGATGGGCACGCTGGCCGCCGAGACCTCGCACGGCTTCTACGAACGCGCCGTGGAAGCGGTGCGTCCCCTCGGCGATCGCGTCCAAGTCCTGCTGACCGCGCCGCCGGAGACCATCCCCGATCCGCCCGAGCACGTCCTGGTCCGCACGCGTGTGCCGGTCCTGGAGTTGATGCCGAGGCTGGACGCGGTGGTCTCGCACGGCGGACTGAACACCGTCTGCGAGTCGCTGGCGCACGGCGTGCCGCTGGTCGTCGCGCCGATCAAGGGCGACCAGCCGATCAACGCCTCGCAGGTGGCGGCGGCCGGAGCCGGAGTCCGCGTGAGCTTCGCCCGGGTGCGTCCCGAGGCGCTGCGCGCGGCGATCGTGTCAGTGCTCGAAGATCCGTCCATCCGCGCGTCGGCGGCAGCCGTGCGCGACTCGTTCGCCGCCGCCGGGGGTGCCGCCGCCGCGAGCGCGCGGCTGGCCCGTCTCGCCGACGCCGGCCAAGACGCCTCACGGCGAGAAAGGGAGGGATCCCTTGAAAATCTTTCGTGACACCTGGCTGATCTTCCAACGCAACCTCCAGCTGATGCTCCGCTCGCCGCTGTGGGTGGTGCTCGGCGTCTCCCAGCCGGTGGTCTTCCTGCTGTTGTTCGCGCCGCTGCTCAAGCCGGCGCTGGCGACGATGGGCGCGCACTCCCAGGCCCAGGCCTACCGGATCTACGTCCCCGGCATGCTGGTCGCCCTGGCCCTGGCCGGCGGTCTGTACGCGGGCTTCGACCTGCTGCGCGAGCTGTCCTCGGGCATCGTGGAGCGGGCCCGGGTGACCCCGGTGAGCCGGCTGGCGCTGCTGCTGGGGCGGGCCCTGCGCGACGTGGTCGTGCTGGTGGTCCAGGCGGCCATCATCATCGTGCTCTCGCTGCTGTTCGGGCTGACGGTGAGCATCCCGTCCCTGCTGATCGGCTACGGCATCCTGGCGCTGATCACCTTGACCAGCGCGTCGTTCTCCTACGGCGTGGCGCTGAAGATCAAGAACCCGGCGGTGCTCGGACAGCTGATCAACAACGTGGCGCAGCCGCTGATGCTGCTGTCCGGGACGCTGCTGCCAATCGCGCTGGCGCCGCTGTGGCTGCGCGACACCGCTAACGGCAACCCGTTCAACTGGGCCGTCACCGGGATGCGCGCGCTGTTCACCGGGCACCCCGGCGATCCGTCGATCTGGAAGGCCTTCGCCATGCTCGGCGCCCTGGCCGCCCTGACCATCGCCTGGTCGGGCCGCAAGTTCGCCAAGTCGGTCCGGTAAGGGGGAGAAGACGATGGGCATCATCGAAGTCAAGGGTCTGGCCAAGAGCTACGAGACCCGCTCCAAGCGCAAGACCACCAAGGTCGACGCGGTGGTCGGGGTGGACCTGGACGTCGCCGAGGGCGAGATCTTCGGGTTCCTGGGACCGAACGGCGCCGGGAAGACCAGCACCCTGCGGATGCTGGCCACGCTGATCCCCCCGGACGCCGGCACCGCCGTCATCGCCGGCGCCGACCTGCTCACCCAGCAGGCCAAGGTCCGCGAGGCGATCGGCTACATCGCGCAGGGGGGCGCCACCACCGACGACGCCACGGCGCGCGAGGAGCTCGTCCTGCAGGCGCGCATGCACGGCATCAGCAAGGCCGACGCGCAGCGCCGGGCGGTCGCCGCCCTGGCCGCGTTCGACCTGACCGAGTACGCCGACCGGCAGTGCAAGACCTACTCCGGCGGCCAGCGCCGCCGCGTGGACATCGCGATGGGTATCATCCACGACCCCAAGGTCGTCTTCCTCGACGAGCCGACGACCGGGCTGGACCCGCAGAGCCGGGCCCACATGTGGGACGAGGTGCGCCGGCTGCGCACCGAGGGCATGACGGTCTTCCTCACCACGCACTACCTGGAAGAGGCCGACCAGCTCTGCGACCGGGTGGCGATCATCGACGGCGGCGTGGTCGTCGCCGAGGGCACGCCGGACGCGCTCAAGCGCGAGATCTCCGGCGACATCGTCACGGTCGGCGTCGGCGAGGACTTCACCGAGAAAGCCGCCGAGATCCTCAAGGGGCAGGCCTACCTCAGCGAGATCGAGGTCCGCGACGGCGGCCGGCTGCGGCTGGCGGTCGACGCCGGGGAGACCGCGGTGCCGCGCGTGATGCGCACGCTGGAGGACGCCGGGATCGCCACGGCCACGGTCGAGGTGCACCGGCCCACGCTGGACGACGTGTTCCTGACCAAGACCGGCCGCTCGCTGCGCGAGTCGTGAGCGTGGGCATCGGCATGGGCACGGGCACCGTGGACTCGCGCGCCGCCGGCTCCGGCGGCGCCCCGCGCGAGATCCGCAGGGCGGTCGTGACGGGAGGAGCCGGCTTCGTCGGCTCGCACCTGTGCGACCGGCTGCGCGACTCCGGCGCGAGCGTCGTGTGCGTCGACAACTTCCTCACCGGGTCCGCGGAGAACGTCGCGCATCTGGCCTCCGACCCCGGGTTCGAGCTGCTGGAGCACGACGTCACAGAGCCCTTCGACGTCGAGGGCCCGGTGGACGCGGTGTTCCACCTGGCCTCCCCCGCCTCGCCGCACGACTACGCGCGCCATCCGCTGGCCACCTTGAAGGCCGGCGCCCACGGCACGCTGCACGCGCTGGAGCTGGCGGGCCGCAAGAACGCGTGCTTCCTGCTGGCCTCCACCTCGGAGGTCTACGGCGACCCGCTGGTGCACCCGCAGGTCGAGTCCTACTGGGGCAACGTGAACCCGATCGGTCCGCGCAGCCAGTACGACGAGGCGAAGCGGTTCGCCGAGGCGCTGACCGCGACGCACCGCGCGCACCTGGGGTTCGACACGACGATCGTGCGGCTGTTCAACACCTACGGTCCGCGCATGCGGCCGCGGGACGGCCGCGCGGTGCCGACGTTCGTCACCCAGGCGCTGGCCGGACGCGAGATCACCGTCGCCGGGGACGGACGGCAGACGCGGTCGCTGTGCTACGTGGACGACACGGTCGCCGGCATCCTGGCCGCGGCCCGCTCCGGCCACCCCGGACCGGTCAACATCGGCAACCCGGCCGAGCTGTCCATCCTGGAGCTGGCGGACCGGGTGCGGGAGCTGTGCGGGTCCAGCGCGCCGACGGTGTTCGTGCCGCGGCCCGGCGACGACCCGGACCTGCGCCGCCCCGACATCACGCGGGCGGTCTCGGAGCTGGGCTGGGCGCCGGTCGTGGACCTGGACAAGGGACTGACCGCGACCATCGACTGGTTCGCCGCGCGGCAAGAGTCCTGAGAAGTAAGAACCCTGAGTTGTAAGAGTTCTGAGCGGTACAACCCTGAACCCTGGCGATCCCACGGAGAACAGGCGGTGTCACTGATGCAGCGCACGATCATGGTCCCCTTCCACGGCGACGGCGCCGGGACGGAGGAGCTGACCTGGGGGCAGTGGACCGTCTGGCGGATGATGAACGGCTTCGGCGCGGTGTTCATGGTCGGCGGCGCGATGAAGCTGGAAGAGGGCACGACGCTCCAGCACATCGAGCACCTGCTGGCGTTCGTCATGCGGCGGCACGAGTCGCTGCGGACCCGGATAAGGACCGAGTCGGACGGGACGCCCCGGCAGGTCGTGTCCTCCTCCGGCGAGGTCGGGCTGGAGATCGTCGACATCGAGGACGGCGAGGACCCGGCGGCCGTCGCCGAGGCGCTGCGCGAGCGGTACGAGTTCGAGCCCTTCGACATCGCCGAGGACTGGCCGGTGCGCATGGCCGTCGTCCGCAAGGACGGCGTGCCGGACCACTTCGTGGCGATGTATCCGCACATGGCGATCGACGCCTACGGTTTCGACGCCCTCGTCGGGGACCTGGCGAACCTGGACCGCGAGACCGGCGCCGAGCTCGCCGAGCGCGGCGGCATCCAGCCGCGGGACCTGGCGCGCAAGCAGCGCGAGTCCTCGGCCCAGCGGCAGGGCCAGGCTTCGCTGCGGTACTGGGAACGCTGGCTGATGGAGGTCCCGGCGCGGCGGTTCAACGGTCCCTACACCGGGAGCGAGCAGCGGTGGTGGGACAGCACGTACGACTCGCGCGCGGCGTTCCTGGCGGTCGGCGCGATCAGCGCGCGAACCGGGATGCACAGCGGACCGGTGCTGCTCGCCGCCTATGCGGTGGCTCTGGAGAAGGTCACCAAGGCCGGTCCCAGCGCGATCCGGATGGTGGTGAGCAACAGGTTCCGGCCGGACTTCGCGCGCTCGGTGAGCGTGGTGGCCCAGCCGGGTCTGTGCGTGTTCGACGTCCGCGACTGCACCTTCGACGAGGCGGTGGTGCGTGCCTGGCACGCGCAAATCGCCACCGGCAAGAACGCGTACTACGACCCGCGCAAGCTCGCGGAGCTGCGCGAGCGCGTGGAGAAGGAGCGCGGCGAGCAGCTGGACCTGATGCTGTACTTCAACGACCGGCGCAAGACCCTCGCGCAGCCGGTGGCCGAGCCCGAGGCGGTGGCCGACGCCGAGCAGATGTGGGACGCGCTGCCACAGTCCCGCCTGACCTGGGGGATCCGGTCGAACGCGCCGGACGTCAAGGCGTATCTGGACGTCAACGGCAGCCCGGACACGGTGAACCTGACGCTGCGCTCGGACACCCAGGCTCTGACGCCCTCGGAGCAGGTGACCGTGTTGCGCACGATGGAGGAGATCCTGCTGGCCGCCGCGTTCGACCCCCAGTGTCCGACCGGCGTGTGAGAAGTCCCCATATACAAAGGAGTGCGTGGTGGACAGAGCAACCTTCCCGATGACGATAGGTCAGTTATCAGTACACCGCGATGTCGAGCGGCTGCCGGCCGAACGGCTGTGGGAGGGCAACCTGCAGCCGCTGGTGTGGGACATCCAGCAGGAGTGCACCGTCGAGGACGTGTGGCGGGCGCTGGGGGCGCTGGCCGAGCGGCACGAGTCGCTGCGCACGAACTACCTGTTCGAGGCTGACGGCGCGCCGCGCCAGTTCCTCGGCGCGCGGGACGCTGCGGAGGTCCTGGAGCGCGTCGACCGCGGCGTCGCGGACATCTCGCAGCTGCCGGAACTGCTGGCGGGCAAGCACCAGGAGGCGCTCGACATCTACCACGGGATCCCGTGGCGGGCGTTCGTCATCACCTCGGACGGGACGCCGGCGAAGGTCCTGTTCGTGGTCCACCACATCGCCGCCGACGGCGCGGCCGCCCTGATCCTGCAGGACGACTTCCACGCGCTGCTCGCCGGCCGGACCCTCGAACCGCCGGCCGGGCAGCCGATCGCGATGGCCGAGGACCAGCAGGGCGCGGGCGCCTTCCGCCTGCGCGCGGCCGAGCGGTACTGGCGGCGGACGCTGGAAGCCGCACCGCGCGTGCCCGAGGCGGCCGTCCCCACCACCGAGATGCTCGGCGCCGCACTGCACACCGGCATCCCGCTGGAGCTGGCGCACGCCGGCGCGGAGAAGCTGGACGTCAGCATGGCCTCGATCGTGCTGGCGGCGTACTACGACGCGCTGCGCACGGTCCTGGGCCGCAACGCGCTGCTGCTGATGGCGATCTCGGCGAACCGCTTCGACCCCAGCATGGCCGGCGTGGTGACCTCCCTGACCCAGTGGGCGCCGATGCTGCTGGACTTCGACGGCACCGAATCCTTCCCCGACCTCGCCGCCAAGGTCCACGGCAAAGCCCTGAACGCCTTCAAGAACTCCATCTGCGACCCTGACGCCGTCGTCGCCATCCGCGAGGAGTACTTCGAGAAGACCGACCCCCCGGTCGACAAAGGCTTCAACACCAACGTCATCCTCGCCCCACCCGGCTTCGCCCCAGCGGTGCCCCAGCAACCGCGCACCGTCGACTTCGCCACCCCGGCCCGCGCCACGGGCCCAGGCTTCTACTTCATCGTCACCGGCCTCGACCGCATCGACGCCACCGTCCGCTGCAACCGCCCCGACGTCGACCAGCCCAAACTGGCAGCGATCCTCGCCACGTTCCACACGACGCTGCTGGAGGTCGCCGGCTTACCGGCGATGGGGTGAGGGGGACGCTTTCCCCCTCAGCGGGACGTCACTGCCATCCCCACCAGCACGGCCAACGCCGCAGCCTGCAGCACCAGCCAGTGCCCGGTGGGCCATGCCGGGTTCTGCTTGACGCCGACCCGGAAAGCCAGGCTCACCAACAGAAAGGTGTGGAAGGTCAGGGATGCGAACAGGACCGCGATCACCGGCCGCCAGAGCGCGGGGTGGTGAGGGCTGGCGGCGATAGCCGATCCGGCGGCGATCAGCAGAATCGCGCTGAGCACGGTCATCGCTCGCAGCGCTGCGACCGAGAACTCGTAGCGCTCGCCGTCGATCGGTCGGATCCGCCGGGACCATGCGCGCAGTTCGCGGCCTGCCTTGAACGGGACGACGGCGAGCAGGCCGGTTCGGCGCAGCAGCGACAGCTCGCCTTTCGCGATCGCCACGACGTAGTGCTCGCCGATCATCTCAGAGTCCTGTCGCAGGGCCGATCTCGCGACCGGGCGTGGTCACCGCGCCCATGGTAATCGCGTCGGGAGATCGGCCCGCGTGCTACTCCCCCGCCGCGGTCGCCGCGGCTGGCACGCCGGTGGTCGTCGCCGGGTCGTATGCCGCGGCGACTGCCAGGGATTCCATAGTGCGCGCGAGGGTTTCCATGTCCTTGCGGGGGACGTGCCAGGTGTCGGCGGAGACCAGGACGGTGATGGCGGTGTCGTCGTCGGGGATGTTGTCGATGGTGATCATCAGGTGCTCGTTGAAGAAGGGGAGATCGGTCCAGATGATCGAGCCTGGTGCGGCCTCGGCGACGGCCTCGGGGGTGGGCTGGGCGCCGGGGGCGGTGCCGCTGCGCTGGGAGGGGCGGTCGTTGTAGTAGCACAGGGCCAGGTCCTCGCCGCGGTCGCGTTCGACGGCCGCCAGGAGGGCCTTCCACTGCTCGAGGTCGAAGTACGCGTATTTGTAGGTGCGCGTCACTGCTCGCTGGGCGCTCTCGATCACGTCGTCGAGGGTGCCGGGGGTGACGTCCACGACGAACAGGCCGCTTTGGCTGACGTTGCCGACGATGTCGGCCATGCCGGGGCGGAAGCGGTTGCTCACCAGCATCTGCGCGGCGGTCGGGCGCTCGCCGGTCAGCCGGGCCAGCGCCGTGGCGAACAGGCCGAGCAGCACCGCGCTGACATCGCAGTCCAGCCGGTGCGCGATGCGTGTCGCGCCCAGGAGCAGGGGAACCGACCGCAGCGTGGCTCGGCGGTAGCGGGATCCGGTTTCGGGCACCGCCGCGGTCGGTCGTCTTCTCGGCAACGCGGCCAGCTGCTTCTCCCAGTAGCGCAGCGACGCATCGCTCTGCCTCCGTCCGGCGGGGGTGGCCTGCTGGGCGGTCAGGTCCAGCGGATGGATCGGCGCCGGACCGCGCGCCAGGCCGGTCACCGGGTCGCGGTGCAGGAAGTCCTCGTACATCGCGAAGGCGCCCGCGCCGTCGGTCGCGAAGTGGTTGAGCACGGTCAGCAGGTGCGTCAGGACGCCCGCCTGCCGGATGAGGACCATGCGGATCGGGAACTCGCGCTCGTCGTCGAAGGAGCGCTGTTCGTGCTCTGCGACGAGCTCGGAGATCGCCACGGTGGCGTCGGCGTCGTCGTAGAGGTCCACGATCTGCAGCGGAACCGTGCCGGAGGCGTGCACGATCTGGATCGGCGGGTGTTCCGCCTCGAAGCGCAGCAGCGTCCGCATCGCCTGGAAACGGTTCAGGTAGAAACTGAGTTCCTCGGCGTAGTCCTCTACGGCGGCGCCCGGCGGCAGCTCACGGACCGCGCACATGTTCATCGACGAGCCGAGGTTCCGGATCGCGCCGAAGATGTGCTGCTGACCCCAGTTCAGGCCGCCGCTGCCGGCGGCGTCGCCGGAGAAGGGCACCTCGAGCGTCCGGGTCGCGGCGATCGGCGAGCCCGGCGACGGACAGCCGTCGGGCGTCTCGGCGAACACCGCCGACACCGCCGACACCGCCGTGCCCTGAGACACGGCGTCCTGAGAAACAGTACCCTGAGAAGTCGCAGAAACGGTCATCCCACGCCACCCATACTCTTGATCGCCAGCCGCAGCCATCTGCGGGTCTCTTCGGGGCCCAGCGCCGCCGCGCGCTGCTGCTGGAAGGTGAGCGTGTACCGGTCGATCTCGTCGCCGCCGTCGACCAGGCACCAGCCGACGACGCCGCCGACGAAGCCCACGTGCTCGGCCGGCTTGGCCGGGGCGCCCGGCGCGGGCTGCTTCACCTGTTTCACCTGCTTGGCCTGCTTGCCCTGCTTGTCGCCGGAACCGAGCGTCATCAACGTGAATCCGGTGTGCGCGCCGGGATAGACCCGGCCGTCGGGGATGACCCGCACCTCGGTGCGCGGATGGCGCGACACCTCCAGCAGATAAGCGGCCTGACGCACCGCGACCGACCGGTCGCCCCAGCTGCGCAGCACCGCGTGCGCGTCGAGCACGACCTGCACCCGCGGCCCGGCCTCGACCGCGAGCCGGCTCTGCCGCCGGGTCAGCACCGAGGCCAGCGCCTGGCGCTCCCCGGGGTTCTTGTCCGGCCACAGACCGGCTATCAGCATCCTGGTGTACGCGGCGGTCTGCAGGATGTCCGGGACGAACACCGGCGCGAAGACGTCCAGCGCGACGCAGGTGTCCTCGTACTCCAGATAGCGCTGGAACGGCGCCGGCAGCACCCCTGCCTCGCCCTCCTGCCACCAGGTGCGGCGCAGCGCCTGCGAGGCCTGGTCGACCAGCTCGTCGGTGGCGCTCTGGTCCAGGTCGTAGACGCGGCACAGGGCCCGCACGTCGTGCGGGTTGACGGCGTACTGCCCGTTCTCGATCCGGGAGATCTTCGCCGCGGACATGGCGTCCGCCGGGGTGAGGCGGTGCGCCACCCGCTCCAGGGTGAGCCCGGCGTTCACGCGGTGGGCCCGCAGCGCGGCCCCGATCCTGCGGTGCCGCAGAGTCGCGCGTTCAGTCATGGATGTCGATCCGCCCCCTGACGTCATCACGGCTCCATCAGGCCTCGACCTTACTGGTCTGCGCGGCCGCTGTAAACTGGAGTGAATGCGATGACGGGATCAGATTCACATCTGCTGTCGTAGCGCGACGGCCGCGCATCCTCAAATCCCGGCACACCCCGGGTGGACGTTCCGCTCTCGGTCCGCCGGGCTGGAGCGGGCTGGAGCGGGCCGGGGGCAGGGCCCTGCGAAACCCGGAGGCGAGGGACGATTTCTCTCCGGGGTCCGCATAGTCCGCATTCGGCTGCCAGCCTCGGGCCACCCCGGGCATCCGCGGATCGGCGCGGTGCACCCAGCTCAACGTCGGTCCGTCGCCGGCGGCCCGCGGTGGCTTCGCTCATCAGCTGGCGTGAAGCCGGAGCGTTAGGCGATGAGCTTGTTGCTGATCACCTTGTCGGCGTCCGCACTGGCGATCAGCTTGCCGCTGATCACCTTGTCGGCGTCCATGCTCGCGATGAGCTTGGCGCTGATCACCTTGTCGGCGTCGGCACTGGCGATCAGCTTGCCGCTGACCACCTTGTCCGCCTCCGGCTCGGCGAAGCCGCTGTTGACGGCGTTGATGTCGCGCACGTTGCGCTTGATGTCGCGCAGGTTGCACTGGATGTCCCGGACGTTGTGCTTGAGCACGTCGCGCACGTTGCGCTTGAGCGAGTCGCGCACGTTGAGCTTGAGCGAGTCGCGGACGTTCGCGGCCCGCAGGGGCTCGCGGACGTTGACGCTGCGCAGCGGTTCGCGCACGTTGCGCTGGGGTTCCCGGACGCTTGCAGTGGGCATGGACGACCTCCAGGTTGGGAGGGATCAAGGGATGAGTCAGCGGTCTGACTCGTTGGCGAACTTAGAACAATTCATTCTGGCTGACAAGACCTCAAGTCCCGTCCACGACGGCTGACGCCCGATCGATTAGCATGGACCCGTATTCGGGCTCGTGGGGGCAGGCAGTGAGGGGGTCGGCGGGGTGGCACATGACGGGCCTGGCGGACGCAGAACGCTCGCGGAGAAGATCGACATCCTCTTCCAGACGGTGCGGCGGCCGAATCGGGAGCTTTTCAGCAACGACGAAGTGGCCACCGCGTGCCGTGAGGCGACCGGGGAGAGCTTCTCGGCGACCTATTTGTGGCAACTGCGCACCGGGCGCAGGGACAACCCCACAATGCGACATCTGGAAGCCCTGGCGCAGTTCTTCGAAGTGCCGGTAGCCTATTTTTTCGACGATGATCAGAGTTCTGCCATCGCTCGCGAACTGGAGCTGCTCGGCGTCCTGCGCGACGCCGGGGTGCGCAACGTCGCGCTGCGGGCGTTGACGTTGTCCCCGGAGGGCATCGACACGCTCAACGACATGATCGACGTCCTGGTACGGCACGAAGAGAAGGCCCGTACGGCGCAGCAGGGCAAAGGCGGCTCGGAAGAAGACTGACGTCGATCATCCGGCGAGGGCGCCGGCGCGGAAGAGGTGGGCTGTGGGAGCGGGCGGCGGCCGGACCGGACTGTGGCGCAGGTGTCAGGCCGTGGTGGACCGGCTGGACCTGCCGGACCCGTTCGACGCCGAGACCTTCATCGCCGGCCTGGCCCGCAAGCGCGGCCGGCCGATCGAGCTGATCGGCGTGCCGGCGCGCCCGGACCGGCCGTGCGGCCTGCTGGTCACCACCGCGCGCACCGACCTGATCATCTACTCCAGCGACACCAGCTCGGTGCACCGCCGGCACATCCTGTTACACGAGGCGGCGCACCTGGTCCGCGGGCACGACGCGGCCGGCGCCGGCTCGGCCGCCGCCGGCCTCGGCACGCTGCTGCCGCACCTGTCCCCCTCGCTGATCCGCAGCGTGCTCGGGCGCACGGTCTACACCGAGCCGCAGGAGCGCGAGGCCGAGCTGATCGCGACCATGATCCATCACCGCGCGGCGCGCGGCCGCCCGCCGCTGGGCCGCTCCGTGCCGCCGCGGCACCGGATCGAGACGATGTTCGGCCTGGGCGAGGTCTGACCGCCCCGATGTCCGACCTCGCCGCCTATCTGGCCGCGGTGGTGCTGGTGGCCCTGGCCGCCTGGGCGATCGCGATCGAACGGCCCGGCGCCCGGCACCCGATCCGCTGGGCCGGTTTGGCGTTCGTGCTGTGCGAGGGCTGCTCGATGGCGTTGCTGGCACCCGGCACCGTCGCTTTGAGCGACACCGGCGCCGACGGGCTGTCGGTGATCGCCCTCGGCGACACCGTGCGCACCGCCGCCTTGAGCTTCCTGATGCTGTTGGCCTGCCTGGTCAACCCGCGCCCGGCACGCCGCCGCTCGCCGGCGGTCCAGGCCGTCCTCGCGGTCTGGCTGCAGGTCGCGATGGTGCTGCTGTTCATCGCCGCCCGCCCGACCCTGCAGACCGACGGCACCCTGACCGCCGGCCCGGCCGGGCGCTGGCCGCTGGCGGTGCGGGTGGCGCTGTTCGCGGCGTACGCCATCTGGTCCCTGATCGAGCTGTTCGTCGCGGTGCTCCCCCAAGCCCGGCTGGCCGCGACCGGTCCGCTGCGCTGGGGTGGACGGCTGGTACTGGCCGCGGTGTGCGTCGGCGTGGTGTGGACGCTGTGGTCGTACGACGACATCGTCCACGTGCTGCGCTATGGCAGCGTGGACGGCAGCGAGGACACGGTGTCCAATGCTTTGGGCGCGGTGTGCGCGACGCTGGTGGCGACCGGCTCGCTGATCGGCAAGTGGAGCGTGACGTTCCAGGCCGCGGCGCGCTGGCTGCGTTTGTGCCGCTGCTACCTGGTGATGGGACCGCTGTGGTCGGCGCTGCGCACGGCGATGCCGCAGATCGCCTTCCCCGAGGGCGGCCGTCCGCTGCTGGCCGGATGGCCGGCGGGGATCGAGTTCGCGTTGTACCGGCGGGTCATCGAGATCCACGACGGACGGCTGGTGCTGCGCGCGTACCACCATCCGGAGGTGGCCTCGTGGCTGGAGCAGGCCGGACCGAGCGAGGTGGACACGCCGCGCGGTGTCGTCAGCCGCCGCGCCGATGCCAAAACCATTCCCGCCGACGCCGACGCCGACGCCGCGCTCGTCGAGGCGGCGACGATCGCCGCCGCTTTGGAGAACATGCGCCGCGGACGCCGTTTCACCGCCACCGCCACCGCCGAGGCGACGTCCCGCAAAGCCTCGACGGTCAGCGTCGATGTGATCCCGACCGACCTGGACGCCGAGGTGCAGTGGCTGTCAAGGGTCGCGTGGGCGTTCCGGCGCTCGCCGATGATTCCGGTGCTGCTGGAACGGTTGCGCGCCGAGGAAGGGTGAGACTTGGTCGCTCCCCCGGCGCCGAGTGCGGCGCTCAGCCCGCCAGCATGACCCCGACGAACAGCGAGGCGAGCGCGGTGAGCCCGGTCAGCGCGCCGAACGCGGCCATCGCGCCCTTGCTCTTGGCTTGCGCGTGCATATAGGCGGTGAGGCCGGAGGCGGCCACCACCACGTACTTCACGATCAGCGTGGTGTGGTAGGAACCGTGGTCCTTGTCGTGCTCGGCGATGACGTTCCACACCCCGGTCGCGATCAGCACGCCGAACGCCGGCCAGGCGATCCGGTTGAAGCCGTTGGCCGCCGCCTTGCTCACCTCGGACCCGGCCTTGCGCAGCACCGGGACCAGCGCGGCCAGCGTGATCTGCCCGCCGACCCAGATGGTCGCGGCCACGACATGGAGGAACAGGCGGATCGTGTCCCAGTTCACGGCGAGCATGGCGGGCCTTTCTTCGGGGTGTTCGGAGGTCTTCTAGGCTCTTCGGAGCCTTGACGCGGGCCACATTCTGCCGCACGCGGCTGGGGCACTTTGCACCTGGTTGGGCCGAACGGCGCCGACCTGCGACAAGCGCACGTACTACTCCGGGATGTGGCGGCTGTACTGCCCGAAGCGTAGAGCGCAGTTGCTGCCCTGGTAGGACGTAGCGCGAGTGCCTCGCACCTAGCGTTGGACCATGGTCCATCCTGAACGGCTGCCCGGTTGGCTTCCGGATGCGCTGGTCGGCGTGGTCACCGCGACACTGCTGGTCGTGATCTCTGCACACATTCCGGCGGGCTCCGACAGCCGCGCCGTCGATGCTGTGCAGTACATCCTGCTCGTCGCCGGCGGCGGGTGCATGGCGTTGATCCGGTGGCGTCCGCAGACGGCGGCAGCTCTGGCGACGTTCATCCTGTGCGTCGAGGTCGCGCGGCAGTACCCGGACGGTCCGATCTGGGCCGTGGGCTGGATCTCGCTGGCCGGTGTGAGCTGGCAGACCAGCCGCCGGGCGGCGCTGGGCTGGGCCGGCGTCATGCTCGCGGCGCTGACGCTGGCGGCGGTCGTCTTCGGCTCGTCGGGACTGGTGCTGCCGTTGATTTTCCTGGGCTGGTCGGCCGCGGCGATCCTGGCCGGCGACGCGTTGCGCGATCGTCGTGAGCGGCTCCAGGCGCTGCGGGAGCGTGCGCGGTTCTTGGAGATGACGCAGGAGGAGGTGGCGCTGCGCCGGGTCGCCGAGGAGCGGCTGCGGATCGCCCGCGATCTGCACGACAGCGTCGCGCACGCGATGGCGACGATCAACGTGCAGGCGGCGGCTGCGGCGCACGTGATCGAGCGCCGACCGCAGGCGGCCGGGGAGTGCCCGCCCTGCTCGGGGTGATGCGGGTGCGGCGGACGGAGGTGAAGTAGGGCGCGAAGAAGGTCGCTCGTGGCTTGTGTATTGGATGGCGCCGCTTGGGGCGGTGCGGTTGGTTAGTGGTTTTCAGAAGCTTTATACGGCTTCGCGCACGGTTTGATGGCCTCGCAGGGAGCGCAGTTCGGTGGAGCACGGCTGGGTAGCGCTGGCGGTCGGCGGTGGTGGATGTTCACGACCGCACATCAGCGCGAGTCACTGCGCACACGTCATGCGAGGGGTCTGGCTGGTGCGCGGTCGTGGACACGAAATGCCGCCGGCCGCCGACGCCACCCAGACACGCACCACCGAACTGCGCCCCCTGCGAGGCCATCAACACCCGCGCGAAGCCGTAAAAAGCTTCTGAAAACCCACCGACTTAACCGCATAGGCGTAGTTCCGGCGCGCGCCGTGCTTGAGACTCGAAGCTCAAGACGAGACAGCGCGCGCCGGTATCAAAACCCGCGAAGCCGTATCAGTCCTCGTACCGCCCGGCGAGCCAGACCGTCGCGTACGGTCCGATCGTCACCGCTCCTGAAGCCGGTAGCCAGTCCTGGCCGTGCGTCGGGTCGGCCGTGACTGCGCCGAGGTTGCCCACGCCGGCGCCGTCGTAGTCGTGTGCGTCGGTGTTCAGGACTTCGTGCCAGGTGCCGCCCCAGGGGAGGCCGATGCGGCGGTCGCGGATCTGGTGGCCGGAGAAGTTCGTGATGCAGACCAGGGCGTCTTCGGCGCGGCCGTAGCGGACGAAGGAGATCAGGTTGCCGTCGGCGTCGCCGACGCCCCAGTGCGTCGCGCCGGGGTCGTCGTCGCGGGACCAGAGGGCGGGGTGGGCCTGGTAGAGGCGGTTCATCTCGGCGACCAGGCGGGTGACGCCGTCGCCGTCGGCGGCGTCGGCCCAGTCCAGTCCCCACTGCTCGCTCCATTCGCCGCGCTGGGCGAACTCCGCGCCCATGAACAGCAGGTGCTTGCCGGGGAAGGCCCATTGGTACGCCAGCAGTCCGCGCAGTCCGTCCTTCTGTTGCCCGCGCCAGCCGGGGAGTTTGGCGGCCAGTGAGCCCTTGCCGTGCACCACCTCGTCGTGCGAGAGGGGGAGCAGGTCGCGTTCCATGAAGGCGTAGGCGGAGGGGCGCCGTAGGTCGTCCCAGTGGTAGCGGCGGAAGAGGGGGTCGATGGTCAGGGCCTCGAGTGTGTCGTTCATCCAGCCCAGGCTCCACTTCACGTCGAAGCCGAGCCCGTTGTCGGCGACCGGGTGCGTGACTCCCGGCCAGGCCGCCGACTCCTCGGCGACCATGACCACCGAGGGGTGCCGTGCGTGCATCTCGTTCGTCAGCATCTTGATGAAGTCGAGCGCTTGCAGGTTCGCGTTGCCGCCGAAGCAGTTCGGCTCCCAGGTTCCGGGCGCGCGCGAGTAGTCCAGGAACAGCATCGAGGACACGGCGTCGACCCGGAGTCCGTCGGCGTGGAACTCCTCGATCCAGTACATCGCGCTGCCGATCAGGAAGTCGCGTACCTCCGGATGCCCGAAGTCGAAGATCAGGCTGCCCCAGTCCGGATGCTCGCCGCGGCGCGGGTCAGGGTGCTCATACAGCGGCGCGCCGTCGAACCACGCCAGAGCCCAGTCGTCGCGCGGGAAGTGCGCCGGGACCCAGTCCAGGATGACCGCGATTCCGGCGCGGTGGAAGGCGTCGATGAGCCGCCGCAGTCCGTCGGGGTCGCCGAGGCGTGCGGTCGGCGCGTAGAAGCCAGTGGTCTGATATCCCCACGATCCCCCGAAGGGGTGCTCCATCACCGGCAGGAACTCCACGTGCGTGAAGCCGAGCCCGGCGACGTGTCCGACCAGCTGTTCGGCGAGCTGGTCGTAGGACAGCCCGGGCCGCCACGATGCCAGGTGCACCTCGTACACCGACATCGGCTGGTTGAACGAGTAGCGCTCGCCGCCGCGGTGGCGCGCCATCCAGGCCTCGTCAGCCCACTGATGCCGCGACTGGAACACGACCGACGCCGAGGCGGGCGGAGTCTCGGCGGCGAACGCCACCGGATCAGCCTTCAGCCGCCACACCCCGTCGCGGCCGAGGATCTTGTACTTGTAGCGGTGGCCGGCTCGGGCGTCGGGGGCGAAGCCCGTCCAGCGCCCGAAGTCGTCGCGCCGCAGCTCCACGCCGCGGTGCGGATTCCAGTCGTTGAAGTCGCCCTCGACGTTCACCTGCTGAGCGTTCGGCGCCCACACCGCGAACTGGACGCCGTCGGCTTGCACGTGCGCGCCGTAGCGCCGCCAGTAGCTCGACTCGTCCGGCGCGTCCGGTGCGGCCGGCGCGGCCTGCGCCGCCCAGTCGGCTTCCCCCACCCGCGTCCCGCCGCCGACGGCCTCCAGCGTGCCCCGATTCCACGTCACGGCAGCAACCCCGCCGACTCCAGCAGGTTCCCCTCCGGGATGCGCAGCGGTTCGCGCTCGACGACGACCGGGCTGCGCCACAGGTTCGCGGGCCGCTTGATCCGGGCTCCGCCGACCACGCCCGCGTACACCTCGGCGGTGGCCACGGCGACGTCGTCCCAGCCGTATCGCTCGCGGACCATCGTGCGCGCCGCGTCGGCCATGGTGCGCGCCGCCTCGCGGTCGCTGATCAGGGAGCTGACGGACTCGGTCAGCGCGCCGGCGTCCCGGACGGCGAACCGCAGGCCGGTGACGCCGGGTTCGACGATCTCGGCCAGCCCGCCGGTCTCGGACACCGCCAGCGGCGCCCCGGCCGCCGCCGCCTCCAGGGCGACCAGGCCGAAGGGCTCGTAGATGCTCGGCACGACCATCGCGTCGGTGGAGGCCATGGTCGAGGACAGCCCGCGCGCCGGGACGAAGCCGGTGAAGCTGACCTCATGGTGCAGGTCCAGGCGTCCGGCGGTGGCTTCCAGCTCGCCGCGCTGCGGTCCGTCGCCGGCTATCACCACGCGCAGTCCGGGGTGGCGGCGGCGCAGTTCGGGGACGGCGTGCAGAAGGTGTTGCACACCCTTTTCATAGACCAGCCGTCCGGCGAAGCCGATCAGCGGTCCGTTCCCGGCGTAGCGCGAGCGCGCCGCAGCGACCTCGGCCGGGTTCGGCGACCAGCGCGGGATGTCGACCCCGTTGGGGATGACCTCGGTCTTGGCCGCCGGGACCCCGAGCAGGGCGCCGACCTCGCGTCCCATGTACTTGGAGCACACCAGCACCCGCTCGGCCTCCGCCCCGAGCCAGCACTCGACCGAATGGATCGCCCGGTTCAGGTCGCCGGGCAGCCAGCCCTGGTGGCGGCCGGCCTCGGTGGCGTGCACGGTCGCCACCAGCGGGACGCGCAGGTGGTCGCGCATGGTGATCGCGGCGTGCGTGACCAGCCAGTCGTGCGCGTGGACCAGGTCGTACTCGCCGGTGTCGGCGGCGTGCAGGGCGGCGCGGGTCAGGGTGTGGTTGAACGCCATGGTCCAGGCCAGCAGGTGCGGGGTGTCCAGGGGGATGGCCGGCGGGTCGTCGGGGGCGCGCACGACCCGCACGCCCTCGACGATCTCGTCCAGCGGCGCCCCGGGCGCGTGCCGGGTGGCCACCGTGACTTGGTGGCCGGCGCGCACCAGGTTCCGGGCCAGGGCGTGGACGTGCCGGCCCAGACCGCCGACCACGACCGGCGGGTACTCCCAGGAGAGCATCAGGATCCGCAGGCTCCGGGAGGCGGGCCGCGGCGGAGCCGGGACCGTCGCACGGACCAGCGCCATCGCGTCGTTCTCCTCTTTGGTCATCGTCAGCTCGCGCAGCGGTCCGGACATGGGCGTTGCTCCCCTTGGTTGTGCTTGGCGGTTCATCTGCAGTCTGCGTTCTTCAGGGTCCAGCCGCGCAGCGCCTCGGCCACCGACCAGGCTTGGAACGGACAGCCGGTGGTGGCGTGCGGCGCGGCGCCGTCCGCGGTCTCGGAGACCGAGCCGAGCCCGGCCTCCCCGAGATGGCCGGGCAGTCCGCCGAACACGGCGGCGGCCGGGCCGCCGGCCCCGGCGACGGCGTCGTGGTAGGGCCCGAGCAGCCAGGGCCACGCGGTGCCCTGGTGGTAGGCGGCGTCGCGCTGCTCGGAGGAGCCGCGGTGGTGCGGCTGGTACGCCGCGTCGCCGGGCGCCAGGGTGCGCGGGCCCAGCGGCGTCATCAGCTGCTCGCCGACGATCGGCGCCGGAGCCTGTCCGCGCAGCGGCGCGTACGGGAGGCTGTAGGCGAGCAGCTGGTTCGGACGCAGTGCGGCGTCGTCGCCGAGCGGGCCGTCCACGACGTCGTAGAGCCCGCACACGGGGTTCGGGAACCGGCGGTGGAAGGAGGTGGCCGCCGCCTCGCGCCGCTGCAGGACGCCGGTGGCGTCGCGGCCGACGGCCTTCCACAGGTCGGCGACCGTCCCCAGGGCGTTGATCCACAGCGCGTTGATCTCGACCGCCTTGCCGCCGCGCTGGGTGATCGGACGGCCGTTCACCCGGGCGTCCATCCAGGTCAGCGCGTAACCCTCGGCGCCTTGTGTCAGCAGGGAGTCCGCGGGGTCCACCCGGATGCCGTAACGGGTGCCGTCCAGGTGCGCCTGAACGATCCCCTCGAGCGCCGGGGCGAGCTCGGCGGCGAGGTCCGCGTCGCCGGTGGCGGCGACGTGCCGGCCGATCGCGTGCACGAACCACAGCGTGCCGTCGGCGGTGTTGTACTCGACCGAGCCGGTGTCCGCGGTGTTGGCGAGCATGCCCTCGGACAGCGTCGCGGCGTAGGCCCGCAGCAGGCTGCGTCCCTCGTCGGCACGCTGGGCACTGAGGAACAGCCCGTCGTAGGAGACCATCGTGTCCCGCGACCACGTCCCGAACCACGGGTATCCGGCGACCACGTCCGGAGCCGGCGTGCCGTCGGCAGCCGTTCGGTCGATGACGAAGGCGTCGGCGGCCAACAGCAGCTGCGAGGCGACCGGGTCAGAGCCCTTGGCCGCGATCGCCGCGGCACGGTCGCGAGCTGCTTCGACGATCCGGGCGGCGGGCGGCGGCGGGGCAGTGGCGTCGAGGTCGCCGGCCCAGGCGGTGAGCTGCATCTTCTCGCCGGGCCCGGTCAGCGGTGCGGAGAACGATCCTGCGAACCACAGGTCCTCGCGCGCGCCGAGTCCGCGTGCTGCTTCCTCGCGCAGGTACACGTCGCGATACCACTGGCCGCCACTAGTCCAACCGGGTCCGGCGAGCCGGTATGCGTCCTCGATCACGACGCCGTCGGCGGTCGGGCGCATGCGCAGATCGCCGCCGCCTGCGAAGCGGTCGCCGTGCTGGTCGCGCCAGGTGCAGAGGGCTTCGACGCGGAGCGTGACCGGGCCGCCGGCGAGCAGGCGGTAGACGTACCCGTAGGCGGGACGGCCGCGCACCGGAGCCAGCTCGGCTTCGAGCACGATGTCGCCGACCCGCCAGCGCCAGCGCGGCAGGCCGTGCTCCAGCGTGAAGCTCTCCAGCAGGGTGTGGCCCTCCGGGGAGACCGCGCCGGAGGCCCATTCGTGCACCGCGAGCCGCACCTCGGTTCCCGAGGGCGTGACCAGCACCGGGTCCAGGCTGGCCAGGGCGACGCGGCGGGCGCTGCCGCCGTTCTCGGCCGCCACTAACAGAGCGTGATACCTGCGGGTCCGCAGCCCGCTTGCCGTACCCGTGGCATAACCGCCGACCCCATCGGGTACAAGCCATTCCCGAGCCGCGCCCTCGGTGAGGTCGCCGCACACATGGGTGCCTAGAACGTACGGGTTGGAGATCGCCACGACCGCCATATTCGCAGTCGTCGTTATCGAGCGCATTTCGTAAGCCCTGCGTAGGGTCGAACCGCAACGGTACCCAAGGAACGCGAGGGCACGCGGTGACCACAGCAGAGCAGGCTCGTTTGGACCAGTACGACGGCGAGGAGAACGAGCCGTGGCGTGCGTGGGGTCCGTATCTGTCGGAGCGGGCCTGGGGCACCGTCCGTGAGGACTACTCCCCCGGTGGCACCGCTTGGGACTCCTTCCCGCACGACCACGCCCGCTCGCGTGCGTACCGCTGGAACGAGGACGGTCTGGCCGGTATCAGCGACAGCAACCAGTACTTCTGCTTCTCGCTGGCGTTCTGGAACGGCCGCGATCCGATCCTGAAGGAGCGCGCCTTCGGCCTGACCGGCAACGAGGGGAACCACGGCGAGGACGCGAAGGAGTACTGGTGGTACCTGGACTCCACGCCGACGCATTCGTGGATGCGCTGGCGCTATCACTACCCGCAGAACGAGTTCCCCTACACGGACCTGGTGCACACCAACCGCGCGCGCGGCGTCGAGGACACGGAGTACGAGCTCGTCGACACCGGCATCTTCCAGGACGACCGCTACTGGCGGATCACCGCCGAGTACGCGAAGTCCGGTCCGGAGGACATGTGCATTCGGGTGCACGTGGAGAACAAGGGCCCGGATGAGGAGACACTGCACGTCCTGCCGCACCTGTGGTTCCGGAACACCTGGTCCTGGGGACTGGCCGGGCGCGAGGCGGTGCCGGTGCTCAGCGGCGACGGCGGCACGCTGGTCGGCGAGCACCGCGTGCTCGGGCGGATCGCGCTGACCGGCTCCGGGGAGCCCGAGGCGTTGGTCTGCGACAACGTGTCGAACGCGCAGCGGCTGTGGGGCGTCGACGGTCCGAGCTATCCCAAGGACGGGATCAACGACCACGTGGTTTCCGGCGCGGACACGGTCAATCCGGAGCGGCGCGGGACCAAGGGCGCGCTGCACTACGTCCTGACCGTCCCGGCGGGCGGCACCGCGGAGATCCGGCTGCGGCTGCGCTCGGAGGGACCGGACAGCGAGGCGGTGGGCCCGGCGGATCTGGACACCGGCTTCGAGGAGCTGATGACGCGCCGGCAGGCCGAGGCCGACGAGTACTTCGAGGAGCTGACCCCGGACAGCTGCACCGCCGACGAGGCGAACGTGCTGCGCCAGGCGGTCGCCGGACTCATGTGGTCCAAGCAGTACTACCACTACAACGTCTCGCGGTGGCTGGAGGGCGACCCCTCGCAGCCGGACCCGCCGGAGGGCCGCCGCCACGGCCGCAACGAGCACTGGTGGACGCTGTCGGCGCGCGACGTCATCGTGATGCCGGACCCGTGGGAGTATCCGTGGTTCGCGGCGTGGGACCTGGCGTTCCACTGCGTCGCGCTGGCCGAGGTCGACCCGAAGATGGCCAAGGAGCAGCTGCTGTTGCTGCTCCAGGAGTGGTACCTGCACCCCAGCGGGCAGGTCGCGGCGTACGAGTGGGCGTTCAGCGACGACAACCCGCCGGTGCAGGCGTGGGCGGCGCTGCAGATCTACCGCGCCGACGGCTGCCGCGACCACGTCTTCCTCAAGCGGGTGTTCCACAAGCTGCTGATGAACTTCACCTGGTGGGTGAACCGCGCCGACGCCGACGGCAACAACGTCTTCGAGGGCGGATTCCTGGGCCTGGACAACGTCGGACCGTTCGACCGGGGCGCCGGCGTGCCGGCCGGGGACCTGCTGGAGCAGAGCGACGGCACCGCGTGGATGGCGATGTACTCGCTGAACCTCATGGAGATCGCGCTGGTCCTGGCCGAGCACGACCCGGTCTACCGCGAGCTGGTGATGAAGTTCTTCGAGCACTTCGGCCTGATCGCCGCCGCGGCGAACAAGATCGGGCTGTGGAACGAGGAGGACGGCTTCTTCTACGACGTGCTGCGCACCCGCGACGGCATCAACATCCCGATGAAGGTCCGCTCGGTCGTCGGTCTGCTGCCGCTGGTGGCCACCACCTCGGTGAGCGCCGAGGCGATGGACGCCGTCCCGGAGCTGCGCAAGCGGGTGAAGTGGTTCTTCGAGAACCAGACGGACAAGGCCGATCTGCTGATGGGCTGCGTCGACATGAACAAGTCGCACCGGCTGCTGACGATGATGACGTTCGAGCAGCGCCCTCGGGTTCTGGCGCGGATGCTCGACGAGGGCGAGTTCCTCTCCGAGCACGGGCTGCGCGCGCTGTCCCGGATCCACAAGGACCAGCCGTTCCGGCTGAACGTCAACGGCACCGACTACAGCGTCAGCTACGAGCCCGGCGAGTCGCACACCACGATGTTCGGCGGCAACAGCAACTGGCGCGGACCGGTCTGGTTCCCGATGAACTACCTGCTCATCGACGCCCTGGACCGGCACCAGGACTTCTTCGGTGACCACATCACCTTCCAGTACCCGACCGGCTCGGAAAATCAGGCCACGTACGGCACGATCGCCGACGACCTGGCCCACCGGCTGGTCGGCGTCTTCCTGAACGACGAGGCGGGGCACCGTCCGGTGTTCGGCGACGAGAAGCTGTTCCAGGAGGACGCCGCCTGGCACGACCAGATCCCGTTCCACGAGTACTTCCACGGCGACACCGGCGCCGGGATCGGGGCTTCGCACCAGACGGGATGGACGGCGCTGACGATCAATCTGCTGCTGCGCAAGAGCCGGCCGCATCGGACCGCGGAGATGGATCCGGCGGTGAGCGGGCCGCCGGCGCGGGCGGAGTAGACGGCGGACTCCGGTCGGCGGCCGGTGTAACCGAGGAGCCGCTTTCGGCGTCTAAGGAGAGGACGGCGGCAACCTCAACGACGATCCGGGGCGCCACGCGGCGGTTGGTAGCATCGGCGCCTCGGGGGCACACGAACATTCGGCGCGGCTCTGACGTCCCTGGTACCGCTGAAAGCCTTGACACGGGAGTCTGTCATGAACCGCCGTCGTTGTGCCGTTTCGCTGCTCGGTTCCGGTGTGCTCGTGCTGGCTGCGGCGTGCGGATCGAGTACGGCTGCTTCTTCGGCTTCCTCAGCACCCTCCCTTTCCGTGCCCGCGCCGTCCCCATCGTCCTCGACGCCTTCGACCGACATCAGCGACCGCAAGCCGTGCTCCCACCCCACCGCGATGAACGGGTTCCTGAAGCTGAACTCGGCCACGACGAGCCAGGACGGGACCACCAGCCTGAGCATCTCGTTCGTGGACTGCACGGTCGACCCGGCCAACGACAAGGACGTCGACTACACGCCGACCAGCAGCGCCACGGTCCCGGTGCGCCCCGGCGCCCAGGTCCAGATCGTCCAGCTGGACAACAACCTGCAGACCGTCGCCGCGGACTGGCTGGTCGACCACCAGGTGGTCAGCACGCCGTACTTCTACTACCAGGACGACGCGCAGCACCAGATCACAGCGCTGCAGGAGATCTATCACCCCTGAGCCGCCGGTCGGCCGCCGCGACCGCGGTGGCGGCGCGCACGAACGCCGCCACCGCCGGCGAGCGCGAGTCTTGCGGCCAGGCGACCGCGAGGGTGGCCGGCCGCAGGTCCTTGACCGGGAGGTAGACGATGTCAGGGCGCGGATACCGGTCGGTGAGCGAGACAGGGAAGAAACAGACGATACTGCCCAGTTCGATGAGACGGAAGATCTCGGGCAGGTCGGAGGCGGGAGAACCCGGGCCGGTCTGAACCAGGGCGCACTGGTCCTCGGAAACAGGACCCTGATCCGCCGGCACGCCGTTGGGCATGACGCGGCCCGCGAGGTCGGCGAGACAGACCTCTGATTGGGTCGCCAGCGGATCGGTGGCTGCGACGGCTACCCGGAACGGCTCGTCCCGCAAGGGTTCGAAATCCAGACCTCGGGGGTCCGCCGGGTCCAGCAGCAGGCCGACGTCGGCGCGTCCGTCGCGCAGCGCCGCCGATTGTTCGCCGTAGCGTCCCAGGACCAACGCGGCCGGTTGCCCGGTCTGCTGCGCCGCGTACGCCTCCAGGATGCGCGGGAGCAGACCGCCGTCGACGTCCGCTTTCAGGGCGACGCGCAGGTGCGGCGTGGTTTCGCCTGCGTGCTGCGCGCGCCGTCCTGCTGCGTTGACCGCGTCCAGCGCGGTTCGGGCGTCGCGCAGGAACACTTCGCCGGAGCGCGTCAGCGTCACGCGGCGGGTTGTGCGCTCCAGCAGTGCCACGCCGAGCTGGCGCTCCAGGGTGCGGATCGCTCGCGACAGCGGCGGCTGCGCCATGCCGAGCCGCTCGGCCGCGCGCCCGAAGTTCAGCTCCTCCGCCACCGCGACGAAGTAGCGGAGCTGGCGCGTCTCCAGCTCATTCATGGCGCCGCCTCATTCATACCGCCACGGTATCAAAGGCGACCGAAGCGGTCCTTCAGCTCGGCTCGGTGCGCGGCTTGACTGGGGTTCGACGATCCGCCGGTGTCCGGGCGGGCCGAGGAACAGGAGAGATCTCCATGCGTGCTATCGCAGTACCCGAAATCGGGGGAACACCCGGTCTGACGGAGCTTCCGGTACCGGGTCCGGGCGCGAGTCCAGGTCCGGAGGAGGTTCTGGTGCGGCTGAGCGCCGCCTCGATCAATCCGATCGACCTGGACATCGCGCAGGGGCGGTTGCCGTTGCCCACGACGCAGCCGCTCGTTCTGGGCGTGGACGGTGCGGGGCGGGTCGTCGAGGTGGGTGAGTCAGTACATGGATTCGTGGTCGGGGATCTCGTGCACGGGCAGTTTCTCGACGCTCCGTTGGGTCGTGGGACGTTCGCCGAGTACGCCGTCCTCAGCGGCTCCCCCAGCCATGGCGCTTTGCTGCGCACGCCGGACGGCTTGTCGGCGGAGGTTGCCGCCGCGCTCCCCACGGCGGGGATGACGGCGCTCGGTGTTGTGGAGCTGGTGGAGCTGCGCGCTGGACAGTCGATCCTGATCGTCGGCGCGACCGGCGGGGTCGGGGTTTTCGCGGTGCAGCTGGCTGCGGCGCGGGGAGCTGAGGTCATCGCGACGGCACGATCTGAGGCAGGCGCGTGGATTCGCGGGCTCGGTGCGTCGCAGACTATTGATTACGGTGTCGAGGATGTCAGTGAGCTGGTACGCGGGAGCCATCCCGACGGTGTGGACGTACTGCTCGATCTGACGCGCGATCAGGCTCGGTTCACCGCGTACGCGGACCTGGTGCGGGACGGCGGCTCGGCGGTGTCGGCGACGTTCACCGCCTCGCCGGAGCTGCTCGCCTCCGAGCGGATCTCGGTGACCAACTTCATGATGCGGGACAAGCCTGATTTGCTTGCCCGCATCACTGATGAGGTCGCCTCCGGGCGGGTCACGGTCCCGATCGAGCGGACCGTCACCTTGGACGAGGTGCCCGAGGCGTTGGCACGTAATGCCGGCGGCGGGGCTCGTGGCAAGACGGTTGTGGTTCTCTAGCCGCCACCCTTTGTCACTCCGGCCAGTCAGAGTTCTTAATCACTTCGACGAAGTCGCCGCGGACGAAGCCGGGGACGAAGTGTTCCAGCACGTCTGCCTTGACGTTGCCGAAGGTGGTGTCGGGACGGTCGCGGATGCCTTCGGTGAAGGCGGCGAGGATCTGGTTCTTGAAGTCCGGACGTGGGTGGGCTGCCACGACGGCGTCCCGCTCGGCGTCCGGGAGTGCGGCGTAGCCCAGGCCCAGGACGTCCAGCTCGACGCCGCGGGTGACCAGGGCGATCTCCGGCGCCATGTGAAGCGGGATCTCGGGGGTGGTGTGCAGGGCGATGGCGGTCCAGACCCGGTCGGCGGGCTCGGCGGCGATGCCGTGCGCGGTCAGGAAGCGGCGCGCCTCGTCGGCGCCGTCGAGCTCGAAGCGCTGGTCGGCGCGGGCGAAGCGCGGCGTCAGGCCGAGGTCGTGGAACAGCGCGCCGACGTAGAGGAGCTCGGGATCGAAGGCGAGGCCTTGGTCGCGGCCGCGCAGCGCGCCCCACAGGAACACGCGGCGGGAGTGGTGGAACAGCAGCGGTGAGGCGGCGTCGCGGACCAGGTCGGTCGCCTCGCGGGCGAGGGCGCTGTCGGGGATCGGGATGCCGGCGATCGTGGTGGTGGTGGTCATGAGTCCAGCCTCGCCGGGCGGCGTAGGGTGGAGCCATGTCCTTTCAGCCACATACCCCACAGATCTGGCCATGAGGCACCGGGCCGGGCTCGTGGTTTTCGACGGAGTCACGATGCTGGACGTCAGCGGCCCGTCGGAGGTGCTGCACCAGGCGGGACGCGTCGCGGAGCCTTATGAGCTGGTGCTGGTCTCGCCGCGCGGCGGTTCGGTCGCCACGTCAAGCGGGCTGGCGCTGACTGGCTCGGTGACCGCCGCCGACGCCGGAGCGCTCGACACGGTCCTGGTCGCTGGCGGCGATCGACTCGCCGAGCAGCCGATCGAGCTCAAGCTCCTGGACACGATCGCCGAGGTGGCTGACTCCGCTCCACGCGTCGCATCGGTGTGCACCGGCGCCTTCGCCCTGGCAGAACTGGGCCTGCTCGACGACCGCCGTGCGACGACCCACTGGCGTCACGCCGAACGCCTGGCCCGCAGCTACCCGCGCGTCCACGTCGAACCGGACGCGATCCACATCCGCGACGGCCGCTATGTCACCTCAGCGGGCATCAGCGCCGGCATCGACCTGACCCTGGCCCTGGTCGAGGAGGACCACGGCGCCGACGCGGCACGCGCCGTCGCCCGCGAACTCGTGGTCTTCCTCCAACGCCCCGGCGGCCAATCCCAGTTCTCCACCGCCCTGACCACCCCACCCCCGCACACCGACACCCTCCGCACCCTGATCGCCGCCGTCCTGGCCGACCCCGCCGCCGACCACACCCTCCCCGCCATGGCATCCCGCGCCGCCGTCAGCCCCCGCCACCTCACCCGCCTGTTCCACACCGAACTCAACACCACCCCCGCCCGCTGGCTGGAAACCGTCCGCCTCGACCGAGCCCGGCACCTCCTCCTCACCGGCCACACCGTCACCACCGCCGCCCGCACCAGCGGCCTGGGCAGCGACGAAACCCTCCGCCGCGTCTTCGCCAAACACCTGGGAACAACCCCAAGCGAGTACCGGACCCGCTTCACGACGACCCGGCGAGAAGAATCAGGAGCCTGACCAGCTCAGGCAGCCACACCAGAGATAAGCGCACACCAAGCGCACCGCCCGGCGAGACCGCAGCCGCTCGCGAATCGCCAGCGGCAGACAGCCGGCAAGATCGCGGGCGGCAGCCTCGGAATCGCAGATGGCTGATCGCAGATCCCAGGCAGCAGGCAGCAGGCAGCAGGCAGCAGGCAGCAGGCAGCAGGCAGCAGGCAGCAGGCAGCAGGCAGCAGGCAGACAATCGCAGCGGCAGACCGCCGATGGCAGGCGGTAGATAGCTGGTGGCAGCCGATCGCAGGTGGCAGACCCCGGATCGCAGGTGGCAGACCGCAGATAGCTGGCGGCAGGCGATCGCAGGCGGCAGATAGTTGGTAGCAGCCGATCGCAGGTGGCCACCGATCGCGGGTGGCAGGCCGCAGTTCGCAGGCGGCTGATCGCCAGTGGCAGGCGGCCGGTCCGAGTTCGCAGGCATCAGGCTCGCGATCATGGGCAGCCCGTCGCGGGTGGCAGGCGGCGGATCGCAGGCTCTCAATCATCCGCCGCCGTGCCATTCGTGCCCGCGCATCCTCAGCGCACCGGTGCCTCCCAGTCGATCCGGTATCGCTGCTCCCAGCCCAGTACCTTGTCGAAGTTCATCAGTTTGAAGAACAGCGGCATGGTTGCGTGCATCACCTTGCGGCCGAGTGGGCCTGGTGTCTTCTTGCGGTTCGTGCGGGCGCCGCGTTTGGTGATGCGTTCGACGCGGGGGCGGCGGAGGGTTTCGTAGGTGGCGAAGGCGGTGGCGGGGTTGGGGATGTCGCGGAGGGTGCGTGCTAGGTGGAGTGCGCTTTCGATGGCTAGGGAGGCGCCTTGGCCGGTGCTGTTGGAGGGGGCGTGGACGGCGTCGCCGACCAGGGCCACGCGGGCGGTGTGCCAGTGGGGGACGGGCGGCATGATGTGGATGGCGCCGGTGATGTCGAGGGTGTCGGGGGTGGTGCGGTCGGCGAGGAGGTGGCCGGGGGTGTCGTCGCGGTAGGTGTCGCGGAGGCGGCGGAGCCACTTGTCGGCGGGGATCGCGCGGGCTTCGGTCAGGGACATGTAGGTCTTGGACGGGAGGTTGGCGCCCCACGTCAGCCGCCCGTCGGCCTGCTTCCAGTACAGGTAGTAGGCGCGCTTGCCGAATGCGAACGTCATCATGCCCGGTTCGACGTCGAGGTCGGGGGCGGCGTCGACGTAGCCCTGGAAGCTGAGCAGTCCGGTGTAGTCCGCGCCGGGGGCTGCCGGGTCTATCAGGGTTCGTACTGTCGAGCGCACGCCGTCGGCGCCGATCAGGACGTCGGCGGAAGCCGTTGTGCCGTCGGCGAATCGGGCTTCGACGCCGTCGGCGGTCTCGGTGGCCTCGATCAGGCGCTTGCCGTACTCGAAGCCGACGCCTGCCTCGAGCGCGCGCTCTCGCAGCAGCCGGTGCAGGTCGCCGCGGCCGACGATCTGCAGCGGCTCGACGCCGGCCAGGCTCGGCAGCTCGTGGATTTTGCCGTCGATCGCCATCCGGGTGCCGGCGATCGGGGTGGCCGCGGCGCGGACCGCGTCGCCGACGCCGATGGTGTCCAGCGCTGCCATGCCGTTCGGGGCGAGCGCGAGGCCGCCGCCGATGCCCTCGCCGAGTTCGGCGTGCGCCTCATAGACAATGGCCTGGATGCCGGCCTTGTGCAGCGCCGTGGCCGTCACGGGACCGGCGATGCCGCCGCCGATGACCAGCGCGGTACGGGTTTTCTGTGCTGTGGACATGGGATCCCTCCGCAGTGCGTGATGATGCGCCGCGTGTCGCGGCGCCGACGTCACGCCCGGAAGGCCTCCCGTTATCCTGGGGTCGGCACCTCGTGGCCGGGATCCGCCCGTGCGGACGTCGGTTCGAGAGCAGGTCCCGGCGGCGGTGTTGGCGCATCGCCGCCGGGATTCTTCGCTAGTCCAGGCTCGAACCCCTTTCGTGGAGTTCGAGCATTTCCGCGGGCCACCCGGCGCCTTCGTGAAAGCCGCGCCAGGCGTCCAGGTCCGGGAACGTGCCGGAGGTCAGCTCCCCCAGCAGTCCGCGCACCCACGCCGCCTCGGCCTCGACCATCGCCAGGGCGTACTCGTCCTCGACGAGGAACAGCCGCGGCACGGTCTCCAGCGTCTTGGCCAGCGCGTGCTTGCGCGCGCTGATCCCCTCCTCCAGCGCTGCGAGCCGTGCCTGAAGCAGCTCCGTGACCTCGGCCGGCGGCAGGATCATCTGGACCGACAGCCCGGCGGCGAAGTGCGTGTGCTCCGGGGCGGGCGTGCCGATCAGCTCGCGGGTCCAGTCCGTCAGCTCCTGCTTTCCGGCATCGGTGATCTCATAGACGGTCCGCTCCGGGCGCGCGCCCTGCCGGCTGGTCCCGACGACTTCCAGGAACCCGTGCTTGGCGAGGTTCTGCACGACCGTGTACAGCGACCCCCATTTGACGTCCATCTGCTGGTCCTTGCCGTGGGCGCGGATCAGCGAGGCGATCTCGTAGCGGTGCATCGGCCGCTGGACGACGGTGGCCAGCACCGCGAGCGCGAGCAGGTTGTCGACCTTGCGTTTGGTGGCCACGGGTTCCTCGTCTCGTGATTACTCGTCGGCAAATATACGTCGGCGAGTAATACGCGGCAACCTCCCCGACTAGCCCCGCGCCGCGCCGACCGCGAAGCTGAAGGGAGCCGCCGAGCCCGACGACAGGAGACACCCACCGTGCGCCGTTCCGTCTACACCGAAGACCACGAGGCCTTCCGCGAGATGATCAGGGATTTCATCGCCGAGGAGGTCGTCCCGGTCTACCCCGAATGGGAGAAGCGGGGACACGCCCCGCGCGAGTTCTACTACCGGCTCGGCGAGCTGGGCCTGTTCGGCATCGAGGTGCCCGAGGAGTACGGCGGCGCCGGCGAGGCCAACGGCTTCAAGTACCAGGCCGTCACCACCGAGGAGCTGATGCGCGCCGGCGTGAGCTTCGGCGGCTCCTCGGTGCACACCGGACTGGTGTTGCCGTACCTGATGGAGTTCGCCGACGCCAAGCAGAAGCAGCGCTGGCTGCCGGACTTCGTCTCCGGCGCGATGATGACCGCGATCGCCATGACCGAGCCGGGTACCGGCAGCGACCTGGCGGGCATCAAGACCACTGCGAAGCTGTCGGAGGACGGAACGCACTACGTCCTCAACGGCGCCAAGACCTTCATCACCGGCGGCGTGCTGGCCGACCGCGTCCTGGTGGTGGCGCGCACCGCGCCGCACGACCCGGACAACCGCCGCGCCGGCCTGTCGATCCTGGTCGTGGACACCAAGTCCGAGGGCTACGTGGTCGGCCGCAAGCTGGAAAAGATCGGCCTGCGCACCTCCGACACCGCCGAGCTGTCCTTCACCGACGTGAAGGTCCCGGTCGAGGACCTGCTCGGCGAGGAGGGCAAGGCCTTCTCCTACCTGACCCACAACCTGATTCCCGAGCGCCTGGGCATCGCGGTGTCCGCGGTGGCCGCCGCCGACGCCGCCATCCAGTTCGCGATCGGCTACACCAAGGAGCGCGACGTCTTCGGCACGCCGGTCGCCTCGTTCCAGAACACGAAATTCGTGCTCGCCGAATGCTCCTCGGAAGTCAGCGCCGGACAGGCGATGATCGACCGCGCGATGGACCTGTACGAGGCCGACGAGCTGTCGGTCGCCGACGCCGCGTCGGTGAAGCTGTTCACCACTGAGATGGCCGGCCGGGTCATCGACAAGTGCCTGCAGCTGCACGGCGGCTACGGCTACATGCTGGAATTCCCGATCGCCAAGCTCTACACCGACAACCGCGTGTTCCGGATCTACGGCGGCACGAGCGAGGTGATGAAGTCGGTGGTCGCCAAGTCGCTGGGGTTGTAGTCACGGCTTGCAACCGCCCTCGCACGACGGGGGCCGCGCCGTCAGCCCGCGGTGCCGACCGAGGTCATGCTCAGCGGCACCGGCAGCGTGCCGCTTTGCAGAATCGCGGCCAGGCTCTGCGCCGTCGGCTGCGTGAAACCACCGCTGATCAGCATGGCGCCGTCGGTGATGGGGTCCTGGATCATCGGCGCCGAGTAGACGATCCCGTCCACGGTGATCGCGACCGCGCCGCCGGTCCCGGCCAGCCGGGTGGTCAGCTGAGCGAACTGCGCGGCGCCCTGGCTGGTGAGGGTGACGTTCACCTGCCACGTCCCCGCCGGACCGCTCGCCGCGCCGGCCGCGCTGACCGCCGCCCCGCTGACCGCCGCGGCGTCCAGGACGAACTTCTGCGAGCCGTCGCTCTGGCAGGCGGCGATCTGCGCGCTCGGCTTCGCATCGGTCGGCTGCGTGTTTTTGCAGTCGAGCATCGTGAACTGCTTCCACACCGCGCCGGACACACTCTGCGGCGCCGACCCGGCGGTGGCGGCGCTCCCGGCGTCGGTGGTGAGGACCGGCCGGAACTCCAGGACGCCGGCGCGTCCCAGCATCAGCAGCTCGGCCTTGTCGGCGGCCGGGCCTCGCACCTCGATGCCGCGTCCGTCGGGGGCGACGGCGACCGTGGTGCCGTCCAGCTTCTGCGCGCTGACGCGTTGTTTGAGGATGGCCAGTTCCTGGTTCAGGGTGGCGGGCGTGGCGGCCATCGTTCCCGAACCTGCGAACGTGAAGTTGACGACCGCCTGACCGGGCGAGACCGTCACGACCGGTTCGGACACCGAGGACGTGGACGGTGGCACCGACACGTCGCCGACGCTCGCGCATCCGCTCACCGCGGTCGCCGCCGCCAGTCCGAGAAGAGCCGCGACCACCTGTGTTCGTCGTGTGAAAGCAGCCATCTTCTTTCCCCCTCCAAGCCCGGATCCCGTTCCCTGCTCAGGAATCCTGGCACGGCGCTCAGTTGAGCGCGTAGTGCTGGAAGTACAAGAAGATCGACTTCCATCCGGACCCGACGTTCAGGATGTGCAGCTGTCCGCCGGAGGGTCCGATGTCGAGGGCGACCAGACCTTCGACCTCATCGTTGGGCTGCACGTCCTGCGCGAACTGCCACGCGGTGGCGCCGGTGGTCGGATCGATCGTCCAGACCGACTTGTCGCCGTCGATGTCGGCTGAGGCCCACAGCCGGCCGTGCCACATCTTCGCGCCCTGGATCCGGCTCAGCGGCGGCGAGAGCTGCACGGTGCGCAGCACGGGAAGCGCCGCTCCGGTCGGCAGGGTCAACAGAGCATTCAGGCTGTAGACGACCAGATGGTCGCTACCGTCGGCAGTGCTCTGATTCCACGGCGCGGTGTAGACCAAGCCTGCCGCGGCGTCGATAGCGACCCACGGCACTCCGCCGGGCATGAGGTTCAGCGGCAGCTGCACATAGCGGCCGGTGTAGCTCAGGTCCGAGGCGTTGAACAGCGCCAGCAGCGGATGCTGGTAGGCGCTGCCGTCCTCGATCGGGGCGACGACGTAGCCGCCGTAATAGTCGGTGTCGCCGATGTGGTTCGAGCCGTACTGCGAGGAGAGCTGGGAGGGAATGGCCGCCGCGTTGGTGGCGACGTCGTTGATCCCGTTGACCGTGGCCTTGTCCAGGGAGTACGTGCCGGAGAAGTAGTAGTAGGTACCGTCGGTCGAGACACCTTGGCCGCGCTCGAGTGCGGTGACCAGCGTCCATGTCTGGTACGCGGGCAGCCGCGTCCAGCTCGCCGCCGACGCGGAAGCCAAGGGAAGCAGGGCGAGCAGCGCGGCGGTCACGGCGATGCGCCACGACCACAGACGATGCCTCATGTCGGGATGTCCTTTCTCAGGGGACGAGGAAACTGCTGCGCCACTGTCACGACACCGGCGGCTCGGCGCATGGCGCACTGCCGCAGACGTCGATGACCACACCGGTGGTGAGGAACACGGCCTTCTGCAGCCGCACCGCCGGCGAGTTGCGGGGATCCTCGTGCGGGTCGTGGCCGTACTGCGGTCCGGTCGGGGCGGTGTTCGTCAGGGGCGCCGGGGGCGTGCCGCTGTCCCAGACCACCATCGCCGAACCCTTATATGCCGGGCCGATCATCGGCGCGATGCCCCAGTACGGAGCGGTGTCCGGCGAGCGGCCGGAGGCGAGCGCGGGCACGTGCAGCCGTGCGCCGATGGTCCGCGCCTCGACGTCCGCCGCCACGTTCGCCACCTGGTGGTCGCCGAACGCGACGTCCATCAGGACTTCGTGGCCGTCGGTGAGGTGTTGGGCGTAGCCGTCGGTCTCGGCGTGGTCCCAGAGCATCTGCATGAGCTGGAACACGATCTGCTGTTGGAGCTTGTCGGGGTATCCGGCGTCCAGCGCCGGTTGCAGCTCGGTGAAGTCGACAGACCGGTTCAGCAGGATGCTGTAGTTCATCGCGGTGACGCCCAGGACGGCGCGCTTCACGTCCGGGGAGACCGCGACCAGCACGCCGCCGAGGATGCCGCCCTGGCTGTTGCCGTCGTAGACCACGCCGGCGCGGCTGTCGAGCAGGGAGCGGCCGTCGGCAGTCCGGAACGCCGGGGAAGCGGCGAAGCCAGCCGGGTTGACCAGATCGCGGCCGAGGAACAAGGCGTTCAGGACGCCTTGCTGCGTGCGCTCGGTGACTTCCGGGAACGCGCTGAGGTTCGCCAGCGCCGCTATGACAGTGTTCGGATCGTCCGCAGCCATCCCGATCCAGTCGGTCGCGCAGAAGGTGAAGTCGTGCTCGCCGGCCATGGCCTTCACATTGCCCGACCCGACCTCGTTGCGGCTGCCGAGCAGACCATGACCGTAGAGCGCGGCTTGCGAGGGCTTCGTCCACGCCGCGCGCGGGATCTCGCAACGGAAGTCGGCGGTCTGGATGTTGCCGGGGAGCTGCGCGGGACGGCCGTTGGGTCCCCGGTTGAACACCGAGCCGGTGGGTCCGCCGGGTTGGGACAAGTAGCTGGGGAGTTGGATCGTGCCCTCGACGACGCGGGCAATATTCGGGTCCTGAGTCGCGGTCAGGTCGGTCACGGAGGTGACGGTGTACGTCGGCGCGGCGGATCCGAGGCGGGCAAAGGCGTTGTCGCGGATCGAGGTGAGGTCGCCGGTCAGGCTCGCGGTGCTGGCGACGGTGAAGTCCCAGGCAAGGTAGAGGTCTGAGGTACGCACGCCGTTGCGGCGCAGTGTGGTGAGCACCGGCTTGAGTTCACGCTGTCGCTCCGACAGCGGATCTTGTTTGGGCAGCTGGTGGCTGAGGATTCGGGCGAACGGTGCCGGTGCTGGGATCTTCGCGCCGGTCGCGGATCGCAGATTCCTGATGCCGACGGCGTAGTGGTGGCCGTCGAGGAAGTCGCGGGCGGGATGCACGAGCAGCGCGCGGTGCTGCGGGTCGTTGGCGTCGATTTCGGCCCAGTAGGGCCAGCGCGCGCCGGTGGTCTCGTCGATGATGACGATCGGCGCGTCGGCGACGAGCGAGCGGCCGATGTCGGTGACCGGCGCCAGACCGCTGGCTGCGAGATCGAGACCGGGGACGGTCAGGACCAGCGCCGAGCCCGGAGAGAAGCCATCGAGGCGGTTCCAGGCGGTGGGATCGGCGGGTCCGGCCAGGGCACTGACCGGCAGATCCGAGGCGGTGAAGTCGATGCGGCGGCCGGTCGGGATGGAGTGGTCCGGACGTGTGTACCAGTCGTCGGGGAACGGCAGCAGGCACGCGGTGCCGGCGATCGGGTCGCAGCCGGTGTGTGCGGGCGACGGAGCCGACGAGGGCGTGGCCGAGGAGGCGGGCAAGGAGGCGAGCGAGGCGGCGGCATCTTGCGCATCAGCCGGTGAGGTGAAGCCTGCGGCAAGTCCGACCGCGAGAGCGGCGGCGAGCGTCGTGCCCGCCGCCGATCTGGTCAGGGAACGCATACGCATGGTCGGCGGGCTCAGCCGTTGGCGACCACGGCGCCGACGATGCGCGCGTACGCTGCTTCCCCGGCTTGGTTCGGGTGCAGCGGGGCGGCCAGCGATAGCGGCACGAAGCCCTCGACCCAGCGTGCACTCTCGCTCTGGCAGGAGTCGTGACCGGCGCTGGGGGTGCGCACGTCGACGTAGGTCGCGCCGTTGGCGGCCGCGGTGGTGGCGATGACGCCGTTGAGGTAGTCGACCTCGCTCTGCAGCCAGGTGGCGTCCGAGCCCAGCAGCGGCTGGGTCGGCCAGCAGCCGCCGGCCTTGATGTAGAGCCCGTATCCGGTCACCAGGACGCGGGCTTGCGGGGAGCGCTGGTGGATTCCGGCCAGGACCGCGGCCAGCTTCGGCGCGAAGGCGTCGCTGCGGGCGGCGACCGAGTCGACCCCGTTGACCACGTACTTGCCTTCACAGGGTGCTGCGAAGGGGTTCAGCTGCTCGCAGGCTTGCGCGACGCCGACCAGCCCGACGTCGTTGCCGCCGATGGTGAGCGTGACCAGCGTGGTGTCGGGGGTGAGCGCGTCGAACTGCGGCGGCGCGGTGCCGGCGGAGACCCCGGCGATCGACAGCGGCTGCGGGTTGGTCATGTGGAAGGTGCTGGCACCGCTGCAAGTGACGTCGCGCAGGACCGGGATGCCGAGCGAGGCGGCCATGTCGTGCGCGTAGTTGTGGGTCGAGCGCGCGCACGCCAGCTGCCCGGTCGGGTCCGGGATCAGCGGCCCGGAGGCCATGGAGTCGCCGAGCGCGACGTAGACCTGCGGAGTCGCGGCGGCCTGCGCGGCCGCCGACGTCGCGGTGGCGACGGACACGGCGCCCAGCAGGGCACAGAGCCCCACGGCGGCTTTGACAGTACGTGAACTTCTCACGATGGGTGCTCCTCCGGGCTCTGTACAGGCTCGACCGATGGACGCTGTCGCCTGTCATCATGCAGACTCTTCGGGCACTGATTAACTGGACGGTAACCCAGACTTCGGCGGTGGATTCTGTGACGGATCACAAGACCACCGGGGATTCGGCCGGACCGCTGAGGATCGCCGGACGTCCGGTCGCCGCGGATCTGCGGGCGCTGGCGCCGGATCTGTCGCGGCGCGTGCTGGCACGGCTGCTCGAGGAGTTGCCGGTCTACGCGAACCTGCCCGGCGAGGAGGTCGCCGGCGACATCGCCGAGATCGTGCAGCATTCGGTACGGATGTTCGCCGACGCGATCGAGGCGCGCCGGGTCCCGGACGAGACGGAGTTGGCTGCCCAGCGGCGGTCCGCACAGCGCCGGGCGGAGGAAGGCGTGCCGCTGGACGCGATCCTGGCCGCGTATCAGCTCGGCATCGCGATGGTGTGGTCTCAGGTGTCTGCGGGAGCCACACCGGGCGATCACGCTGATCTGCGCGAGGTCCTCGAGATCCTGCTGGAGATCCAGCGCCGGATCCTGTGCTCGGTCACGGAAAGCTATCTGGCCGCGCGGCGCACGATCGACAGCGAGGAGCACAGCGGGCGGCACGCTTTGATGGCGGCGCTGCTGTCCGGGGCGGAGCCGGACGGGACGGTGCGCGCGGCGCCTCGCTACGCCGTGCTGACACTGCGTCTGGAACGGCATCCCGACGAGGACGCCGCCGCCCCGGGGGTCGCGGCGCGGCGGAAGATCCGGCGGGTCCGGGAGGCGTTGGACGCCTTCTGGGATCAGCCGTGTCTGACGGCGTTCCGGTCGGACCGTGGCACGGTTCTGATGCCTTTGGACGACGATGCTGCGGTTCTCGATCACGAGGGACTACGGGCTCTGATTGTCGACGCGGCTGGAGCGGCCGGGGCTCCGCTGACCGCGGCGGTCGCCGTCGCCGATGTCGCCGAGGTGCCGACGGCGGTCGCGCGCACGGCTGAGATCGTCGATCTGGTGCGGGCGACGGGACGGCAGCCGGGGCTGTATCGGTTGGCGGACGTGCTGCTCGACTACCAGCTCAGCCGTCCCTCGGCGGCGTTGCCGGCGCTCGCGGCGCGGCTGGAGCCGGTGGCTCAGAAGCCTGAGTTGCTGACCACGTTGCAGACGTACCTCGGGGTGGATCGCGATCGGCGCGCGACGGCGAATGCGCTGCACGTCCATCCCAACACGGTCGACTACCGGCTGCGGCGCATCAGTGAGCTGACAGGCTTGTCGGCGCATCGGACCGAGGATGTGGGCGAGCTGCATGCTTCGTTGGTCGCGCGTCAGGCGTTGGGTGAGCGTTCGTAGCCCGCGCGGGACGCCGTGTAGCGCCCTGCGATGCTCAGTCCGGAAGGTGAGCTCCCTGGCGGTCGAGTTCGCGGCGTACGGCGTCCGGTGTGACGTCGCTCTTGGCGGCGGTGAAGGCGGCGGCTACGCCGGCTGCCTGACCGGTGGCGAAGGCGGTGCCCATCACGCGGAGCGAGGCGCCGGCACCGCGGTCTCCGTCTACGGTGCGGCCGGCGGCGAAAAGGTTGGAAGTGTTCCTGCTCCACAGGACGTCCAGGGGTATCCCGTAGTAGCCGGGATCATCAATGTACTGCCATTCGACAGGCAGTCCCGGTCCGGGGTGGGACTCGATCGGCCAGGCTCCGACGGCGGCGCAGCCGGCTGTGGGAGCGGGCTGAAGCACGTCTTTCTCAGTGAGCTGCATTCGTCCGGTAAGGTGGCGGGACTCGCGCGTACCCATTTCAGGGCCCGTGCTCACGATGTAGGCGTTTTCGCAGCCGGGCAAGGACTTCAGGACGCGGAGATAAGCCTGCGCCTGGCGTCGGGCGCTGCGTTCGGCGCGGCTGGTGTCGACTGCGCTGCGCGCGTCGTAGCTCTCGTCGGCGAGGTAGGTGATGACGTCGTTCGACACTGGCATGCGAGCGATCAGTCCGGTATGGCTGGTGAGTTCCTCGGAGGCGCCTGATGCCTTGGCCGCGCGGACTGCGTCGGACAGTGCCTCGCGCGTCATGGCTGCGTCCGACGGTATGCCTCCGAAGCGGACGCCGAGAGTGCCGTTGAGGACCCAGCCGTCGTTGCCGTAGCGGACCTCGGCTCCTGCGAGGTGGCCGAGGTCTGCTTCGCCGCTGGCGTCGACGAAGGCCTCGGCCGTGTACTCCTGGAAGCCGGAGTGATTGGCTACCTGCACGGTCGTGATGCGGTCGTCGTCGCGCGTGGCGGCGCAGATGTGGGAGTGGAGAAGCACCTCGACGCCGGCCTGCTCGCACAGTTCGTCGGCGACGCGCTTGACGGCTTCGGGATCGAAGACCACTGCGACGGCCTTGAAGGAGGTCGGGTCGCTCACGGCGTTCAGGGCGCGCAGACCTGCCAGCATCTCCTCGGCGACGCCGAAGACGACCTGGCGGCGTTGCTGGGTGTGCAGGCCGCAGTAGGTCACGACGTTGCGCAGTGTGGCGGCGCCGCCTAAGCAAGGGCCGCGCTCGATCAGTAGGGTGCGGGCTCCGGTCCGGCGCGCGCCGATGGCGGCCGCGATGCCGGCGGAGCCGCCTCCGGCGACGATGACGTCGTAGTGACTGTTCAACGGTGATTCCCTTCCGGGGGCGCTTCGCGGACCGCCGATTGGGGTGTGTGCGTGAATTGACTCACCGAGTAGATCGGGGTTGACAGGGCGCGTCCAATGCCCGCTTGTCTGCGGGGCTATGCCTGACGGGCAGAGCGACGGAGAATAAGGGCTCGTGGAACTGCGTCATCTCAGGTACTTCGTCGCTGTCGCGGAAGAGGGCGCTATGGCGCGGGCCGCGGAACGGCTGCATCTCACTCAACCGTCTTTGAGCCGGCAGCTTCGGCAGCTGGAGCGGGATCTCGGGACGTCGTTGTTCGAGCGCACTTCGCGTGGCACGTCGTTGACGGCGGCGGGGACGGCTTTGCATCGTCACGCGTTGCTGCTGCTCCGGCTGGCTGATGCGACGCGCGATGTGGTGCGGGCTGGCGACTCTGTGGTCCGCGACATCGTGAGCTTGGGGATTCCGCAGGGTGTGCCGGCACAGCAGCTGATGCGGGCCCTCGCGGAGGTGGAGGAGCGTCTGCCGCACATCGCGATCAGCATTACCGAGGCGAGTAGTGCCGAGCAGTTGAAGCTGATTCGGGATGGGCATCTGGATCTGGGGATCGTGCGGGAGCCGCCGAGTGGTGGGCTGCGTGCGGCGCTACTTTTCGAGGTGCCGATGGGGTTGGCGGTGCGGCCCGGGCACGCGCTCGCCGCGAAGGCGTTCTGCCGGCTGAGCGATTGGGACGGGCTGCGGATTCTCGCCCATGGGCGGCAGCAGGTTCCGGTCGTGCACGATCGGTTGGTGGTCGTCGCGCACGATGCGGGGGTGGTGCCGCTTTGGCACTTCGCGCAGTTCTCGGAGAACGCGCTGGTGTGCGCGCAGGCGGCGAAGGCTGAGGCGGTGCTGCTGATCGAGCATTCGGCGCGGCGGCTTCTGCCGGACTGGCCGTGGCTGCCATTGGCCGAGCCGGATTTGGCGCTGACGACATGGCTGGCGTGGCCCGCGGAGAGTCGCGCTGCGGTTGCCGACGTCGCCGGGGTCGTTGCTGCTTCGTTGAGACGCGGCGCCGAGGCTGCCTGACTCGGTCACATCTTCGGAATTCCATCCGTCATAGCGGTGAGGACATCATTCGACCGGTTGGAGAGAGTGAAGATGTACACCGCTGTCAACGTGATCACCCTGGCTGTGCACGACCTGGACCGTTCGGTCCGGTTCTATGGCGAGGGGCTGGGTTGCCAGGTGGAGCGCCGGGACGAGGGTGGGGCTGTGGTGCGGCTCGGCGGTCCGGAGATGCCGCGGCTCGAGCTGCGGCCGTGGGACGATCTGGCGGGGGTCGTCGGGTCGGCGCCCGAGACCGACGGGTTCCGCGGGTTCATGATCTCGGCGATCTTCCCGACCGCCCAGGCCGTCGACAACCTGCTGGACGCCGCGGTGCGCGCCGGCGGGACGCTCGTGAAGCCCGGCAAGGGCGCCGCATGGGGCTACGCCGGGCACTTCGCCGACCCCGACGGCCACGCCTGGAAGGCCGTGACCAGCGGCAGCCCGCTGCTGGCGAAGTTCAAGCGCTCGCACCCGGCTCCGGCAGCGGGACCGGCGCTGGCGCCGCAGGAAGTCGCCGTCACCCTCGCCGTGCCCGACATGAAGGCCGCCAAGCACTTCTACACCGCCGGCCTCGGCTACGAAGTCGACAAGGCCTTCGGCAAGTTCGCCAAATTCAAGCCCACCCCCGGCGCCGCGACCCTGTCCCTCTACACCCGGGACGCCCTCGCCACCGACGCCGGCGTCGACGCCGCGGGCCACGGCTTCCGCGGCTACGCCCTCACCTTCCAAGCGCCCACCGAGGCCGGCGTCGACGCCGTGACCCTGGCCTCAACCACCGCCGGCGCACGCGTGGTCTCCGGCCCGGCAACCCGCCCCGGCAGCGGATACAGCACGGTGTTCCTCGCCCCGGACGAGGCTGCCTGGAGCGCGGCGCTGACGGTCTGACTAGCGGGTTCTCAGCCTGGCGCTATCGATGTATATCAGCTCTCGAACGCGAGCTGTGTCGACCGCGCTTTCGATCCAGCGCGACGATATCAAGCCCTGGATGCGATCAGACTCACCAGGTGGTCGCCGGCCAGGTTCAGCGCGGCGCGGCAGGAGGCGTCGTCGCCTTCGTTCAGCCACAGGAGGGTCATGCCGTCCATGACGGAGATCAGGTAGCGGGCGATGACCGGGGTCGGTGCCTTCCAGGACACGTCCAGGGATTCGATGAGTTTGGACGCGGCGGCGATGTATGCCTCGTACTGGCGCCTGGCTATTGTCGCCAGGCCGGGGTGGCGTAGGGCGTATTGCGTCAGTTCGTAGGTGACGCGGTGTTCGCCGGGGTTGGTGATGACGTGGCGCCAGTAGGTGTCCAGGGCGGAGCGGACTTTGTCCTCGGCGCTGCCGTCGCCGACGAGGACTTCGACGGCGAGGTCGAGGGTGTGGGCGGTGATGGTCTCGATGACGTGCTCCAGGAGTTCCTGCTTGGAGCGGAAGCTGTAGTGGAAGGCCGCGAGCGCCATGCCGGCCTCGGCGACGATCGAGCGGGTCGTGGCCTTGGCCACGCCGTCGCGCACCATCACGCGGATCGCCGCCTCGACGAGCAGTCCCCGGCGTTCGTCGACGGCTATGCGCGGCATCCGCTGATCATCCCCAATACTCGTGCGCTGGAACGCACCGGCGCGGCCCACGCCACGCCCTCACGCCCCGACCGGCCTCGCCCGGACCGCGGGTCGCGGTCCGGGCGAGGCCGTGTGGGGTGGCAGTGGTGCTGGTCGGTGGGCCTACTGGGCGTAGACCTGGAACTGGTACAGAGAGTAACCCCAACCGGTGGCGCGTTGGACTCCCTGCATCCGCACATAGCGCGCCTGGGTCGCCGGGAAGCTGTCCACGTCCTGGCCGCCGTCGCCGGTGGTCGTGGCGTAGACGGTGCGCCAGGTCTTGCCGTCGGTGGAGACCTGGATGTCGTACGCCTTGCCGTAAGCGGTCTCCCAGTTCAGGATCGCGCGTCCGACCTGCTTCACCGAGCCGAGGTCCACCTGCAGCCACTCGTTGTCGTCCCAGTTGCTGGCCCAGCGGTTGGCGCCGTTGCCGGTGACGGCGTTCTGCGCCGGGTAGCCGGACTGTGCGCTGGAGGCTGTCGCAGCGCCCTGCGTCGCCAGGTCGGCGGCGTTCACACCGCGGTGCGAGGGGTACTGCACGACCTGCTGGAACGTCGGCCGGTTCTGCCAGTTGCTCTGCGCGTCGGTGATGCCGCCCAGCGGGTCCTGCTCGATGGAGTCGGCGCACCACTGGTCGCCGGCGGAGCAGACCGAGTCGGCCGGGTAGACGCTGGTCGCCGGGGTCGCCGCCGCGGTGGACAGCGCGGACAGCAGCGCCGTGCGGCACTGTGCCAGGTTGCCGCCGCCGCAGAAGGTCTGCGTCAGGCCGCCGGAAACCGGCTGGCCGAGCACGGAGCGCAGATCCTTGTCGACGTAGGAGTACCAGCCGGACTGGAACGAGGAGCCCTTGTGCGACACGCCGGCTTCCGAGCCGCCGTACGGCGAGTCGTCCACCGAGAGCACGCCGGTCATCGCCGAGTACAGGCTCGCGCCCATACCGGGCTGGAACTCGGCCTGCACCAGCAGCGGCCACCAGGCGTCCATGATGCGGATCGCGTCGGAGTCGGCGTAGGTCTTGTTGCCGGCCGCGCTCTCCTTGCGCTTGGTGCCGTCGGCGAGCCAGGTTTTCAGCTCGTTCACGGCGGCAGCCTGCGTCGGATCGGTCGGGGTGCCGATCACCTGCAGCAGTTTCGGCAGCAGCTCCTCACCGCGCAGGTCGGTGACGGCCGCGTCCTCCATCGCCTTGGTCAGCGAGGCGCGGGTGACCTTGGTCCCGGAGGTGATCAGACCCTTGATGCGCTCGTCGAGCAGATTGCTGCGGTAGATCGAGCCGTCGCCGAAGCCCGAGACGGTGTAGTTCTGGGCGATCTTGTTGTTCCAGGACTCGTAGTAGTCCTGGTCCACGGAGTTCGGATGCGCCGAGAACGCGGTGTTGGCCACCGTGTTCGTGCTCGGATCCCAGTTCAGCCACTGGTGCGCGGCGTCGGCGGTGATCGGCAGGTTCGGGTCGTCGTTGGCCGGGCGCGTCGGGTTCAAACCCGAGTTGTAGTACGCCGTGTGCTGGGAGTCGACGTAGAACCAGTTGAACGTGTAGGTGATGTTCGACGCCGCCTGCTGGAAGCCGGCCGGACCGGTCACCACGCTCGGGTCGTTGAACATCTGGAAGCCGACGATGGTATCGACCTCGTGTTGGTACGTGGAGCGCAACGAGGTGTAGGCGACCGGTTTGCCGCCGATCGTGGCGCGCGATTGCACGATGCCGAAGTTGGTCCGGAACGCGATGAGTTTGTACGACCCCGCCGGTGTGCTGTCGGCGATGGTCGGGCTCCAGGAGTCGTCACGCTCGATCTGCTGCATCGGCGTGCAGACGCCGTTGTACAGGTAGGCGTTGGAGTTCTTGGTCGCCGGCGATCCGTCGGTGTTGCACAGCGTCACGGCGTAGGTGTCGATGATGTCCTGGCCCGCCGAGGTGGCGCTCCAGGAGTAGTCGGCGCCGCGGCCGAGCTCGACGTAGAAGTTCAGACCGGCGAAGGCGGCTCCACGGGCACTGATACCAGGAGCCTGAATCTCCTCCAGCATGAGCAGCTGCGGGGCGAAGTAGCCGGTCTGCGGACCGAAGACGGCGACCGGGTTCCCGGTGTCAGTGTATTGACCCGAGACCACCAGCGCGTTGGACATACCGCGCTTGGTCTTGAACAGCCCGGCCGGCAACACGCCGTTGGCCATCGCGTTGGTTTCCTTGCCCAGCGCCGGATTCGCCTTGAGGTTGGCGGCGGACGTCGCGGACTTGGCCGCGGCCGAGCCGGTCGCGGTCGTCGGAACCGTCGATGTCTTGGCGTTCGAGGCCGTCGCATTCGAAGCCGCCGCGCCTGAAGCCGCCGAACCGGTGGGGTCGAAGACGACCTGTTGCGGCGTCACCGATCCCGCGTCGGGCATCGCCACGCCGGAGGGGTTCGCCGGGCTCCCGTTGAACGGGAACGACTGCCCGTTGTGCAGCGTCAGGTTCGCCTCGGGGTCGTTCTCCTCGCGGAAGGCGTTCCAGATCTGGTCGCCCTGCGCGGTCCCGTACTTGGCCTCGGCGGCTTCCTTGACCAGCGCGGAGGCGACCTGGTTGCCGCCGCCGGCACCGAACAGCGCGCCGACGACCGAGCCGATCGCGACCAGGTCGGTGGGCTGGAAGTTCTGGATGCCGTCGCCGGTGAGGATGTTGGCGTTGCCGGTGAGGTCGTACTCGCCGGGGAAGTCGTCGCCGGCCTTCACGTCGGCGATGTACTGGTTGAGCCCGGCCAGGTAGTCCGTCATGTCCTGGTAGGCCTGCGCGCCGCGCGTCCCGCTGTTCTTCACCCGGTCGACCTGCGCCTGCAGATCGGGTTCGGTGTAGGCGCCGTTGAGGTAGAACTGCTGCTCCAGCTGGCGGTTGCCGGCCGCGCCGCCGGCGAAGCCGGAGAGTTCACCGCGCCCGACGTGCCGGAAGACGTCCATCATCCACAGCCGGTCCTGGCCCGCGGCGTAGCCCGCGCCGTACTCGCCGCCGGAGCGGGTCGTCCCGTAGATGTGCGGGATGTCCTGCTTGTCGCGGGTGATGGTGACGTCGCTGCGGCCGCCCGGGTTCAGGGTGCTGGCGACCTGGTTGGCCGGGACGCCGAAGGAGGAGCTGTTGAAGAAGTTCCCCAGGTTCCCGTTGGTCAGGCCGGTGTAGCTGTCGACCAGGCCGGCGTACTTGCCGAGCTGGTCGTCGGTGTTCGCCGGGCGGTTGCCGGTGGCCTTGAACCACAGGATCTGCGCGGTCGTGGCGCTGCCGTTCTCGCCGGGCGGCAGGATGTCATTGCACTGACCCAGGCAGTAGTCGGCGGCGCCGGAGGCGGAGATCGTGGCCGCCTTCGCCCTGGCCGCTCCCGCGGAGGCGGCCGAGGCCGTCACCGCGGGCACCGCGAGAGCCCCGCCGACTACCAGCGCGGTCACCGCCGCGGCCATCGTTCGGGCACGGATGTGCATGCTCGGTCTCCTTCCGGGATGTGTGGCGCGGCGCACGCTACTACCGAGTAACACGTTGCGGAAGGGCTTGCGGACAATCGACTGAGACAGTTGACCTAGTTCCGTCATTGCCCGGTCGTGTCATCGGGCCCTGATAGGGAGATCTCTTAGGGGAAGTAGCTGGTGAACGGCGCCGAATCGGCTCCCGTGCCGGAGTTGAAGGGATTGTCGAGGTTGTAGATCAGGATCAGGACGAATCCGATCATCGCCGCCATTCCCATCACCATGCCGACGTGCGTGAAGCGTTGCTCGATCCCGTAGATGAACGTCATCGCGACGGTGAGCACACCGCCGAGGATGAGCCCGATCCACAGCACCGACGGCATGCGTTTGTCGGCGTCCTCCAGGCGTCCGCGCCGGGCGTCTGCCAGGTTGCTGATTTGCGTCGTCGCGTCCGACAGGACGGCTTGGCGCGCGGGCGTGGAGACGTTGGCGTTCAGGAACGATGTGCGCACGTTGGTCAGGAGCTGCCAGCCGGTGTCGTCGACCTCCTTGCCCGACCGCATCTTCGGAAACTCAGTGTGGACGACGTAACCGGCGTAGGCCGAAGCCGCCGCCTGGATCTTCTCCTGGTCGGCGGGCAGCATCGAGGCGCCGAGCAGGTAGGTCTCGTTCAGGCTGCTCGCCTCGGAGGCGACGTGCCCCTCGGCACTGTCCTTGTCCTCCCACACCGAGACCAGCGCCAGGGCGAGGACCAGGGCGAACATGACGCCGACCATCATGGTCACGTAGCCGGCGACGTCCTCGCGCTCCTCGTCCTCCTTCCCCGGGAACACGCGGAGCCGCACGAACAGGCCCACCGCACCGATCAGGCCTGCGACGGCCACGACGATCAGACCACTGACCACATTCGACATTCGCCGCTCTCCCGCGGGTCTATTTGCGACGCGCCGCGAGGACCGCGGCGGCGCCGGCAGCCGGCATCATCATCACGAGGAGGAACAAGGACGTCTTGACTCCGGGGCGCGACAGCTGCTCCGGCTTGGCCACCGGCGGGATCGTCGTCTGGCTCGGGGACGGCGCCGGCGGCGTGGAACGCGGCGTCGGTGTCGGCGTTGGCGTCGGGCGCGGGGTCGGCGTGGGGGTGGGTGTCGGCGTCGGCGTGGGGGTCGGCGTCGGACGCGGCGCGGATGGACGCGGCGGGGTCGACGGCGGCGGGGGAACCGGTGTCGGCGTGGGGGTCGGCGTCGGCGAAGGCGAGGGACGCGGCGGCGGGGGTGGCAGCGCGACCACGGTGAATCTGGCTGCCGCAGAGGCCGACAGGGTCGGCGGCGGGACCGAGGAACCGCTGGATCCGGCGGTCGAGGTGTGGTCGCTCGCATTGACCGACAGAGTGCTGATATGCGAACCGGGAGCCAGGTCCACGACCGCTTCGCAATGAGCCGTCGCACCGGGTTGGATTCCGGCAGACAGTCCGGTGCAGGTGATCCGGCCGGACGGGACCAGCGGGTCGGACAGCACGACGTCATAGACCGGGAGGTTGCCGGTATCAGTGACCGTATAGACGAGGGTTGCCTTGCCACCGCTGGCGGTCGGCGTCACCGAGACCGAGTCGGTCGCGGATATCAGCCCTCCGACTCCCCGGTAGCCCACGGCTGTCGAGGCGGTGACCGAACGGTCCCAATCGTCGTCGCCATGGCCGTGGCCGAGGCCGTGACCGTCGTCGTCATCGAACGGCCAGCCGTCCCTGACGTGCCCGGTCGCGGTGGCCGTGCCGTCGTGGACGCCGGGCGCGGCGGTGAGCACGGCCACGCAGACCACGCTGCTGTGGTCGTCCAGCCTCGGGACGTCGGCGCTGCCGGAGGGGCAGACGATCGTCTCGCCCGGCGCCGCCAGGTGGACGTCGAGGACGTCCCGGTCGTCGGGATTGGTGATCCGGTAGACGACGCGGACCGGATTCCCGGTTCTGATCAGCGGATCCGGGGACGCCGGGCGTCCGTTCACCGTGACCGACAACTCCAGGCGCGGATGATGGCAGTCCGTGCCGGAGAACAAGGCCGACACCGGAAGGGTGCCGAGTACCGCACACAATATCGAGACAGGGCTCGCCAAAGGGGTCATCGAGGCGCAACGTAGCAATGCGCCATGGCCTTGACCAGCGATGGGACACCTGGCGAAAGTGGCGAAAAAAGCGGGCTCAAAGCATCGCTGACATATCCGCGAAAAACCCGCTCATCATCACTCTTTCGAGAATGCCTCGCGAGGTGTCAGGCGGGTGTCGCAGACTCCAGATATGCCAGCGCGGCGGCGGGCTCGTCGGCGAAGTAGACCAGATCGGCCAGCGGCACCGGCAGGAAGCCCTCGGCCTCCATGCGCTGGAACTGCTGCTTCAGACCGTCGTAGAAGCCCGCGGTGTTGAGCAGGACGACCGGCTTGGCGGTGTGGCCGTGCTTCTTCAGCTCCAGGATCTCGGTGGCCTCGTCCAGCGTGCCGGTGCCGCCGACCATCACCACCACCGCGTCGGCCTTCTCCAGCAACAGTTTCTTGCGCTCGGCGAGGTCGGCGGCGACCACCATCTCGTCGGCCTCGGCGCGCACGGCGCTGGCCAAGAACTGGACCGACACCCCGACCAGCCGGCCGCCGCTGTCCCGGACGCCGTCGGCGAGGACCTTCATCAAGCCGACGTCCGAGCCGCCCCAGACCAGCGTGTGGCCGCCCTTGCCGAGCCGCTCGGCGAAGTCGCGGGCCGGACCGGTGTAGCGCTCGTCGAGGTCGGCGGCGGAGAGGAAGACACAGATACGCATGAGATCACCGTACTAGCGCGCGATCCGTATGCTCGGTGGTGACAACGCACGAGGTCCTCACGAGCCGCTCTCCTCCACCTCCATATGCCGGGAGTCGCAAAAATGTTCGAACTGGGTACGGACGGGCCGCTCGTGATCATGGCGGGCGTCGACGGCTCCGAGAGCTCCGTCCGCGCCGCCGCGTATGCCGCGGGCCTGGCCCGCCGCCAGGGCGCGAAGCTGGCGCTGGTCTTCATCCAGCCCTACCCGGCCAGCGTCTCGGCTTCGGCCGCCTCGGAGATGATCGCCGCCGGCCGCGCCACCGCCGAGGATCTGCGCCGCCAGATGGAGGAGGCCATAGAGCGCCTGCCGGTGGGCACCGTCGCACGCTGGGAGTTCTACACCGGCGAGGGCGATCCGTTCCGCGGGCTGTGCGACTTCGCGGTGAAGCTGCGGGCCGACGCCGTGGTGATCGGCGCCTCGCAGAAGACCGGGCACCGGATCGTCGGCTCGGTCGCGGTGCGGCTGGTGAAGGCCGGCAAGTGGCCGGTGACGGTGGTCCCGTAACCGCGCTCTGGACCCCGATTAACCAGTGGCTCGGTGGCGAATCGCGGTGATAGACAGGCGCCGTGCCCGAGAATCTGGAGTTCCCCGAGCTGCTGCGGCTCCTCGGCGAGCAGGCGGCGACCCTGCGCGCCACGATCGCGTCCGCGCCCGCGCTGGACGTGAAGGTGCCGACGTGTCCTGAGTGGACGCTGCTGGATCTGGTGCGGCACATGGCCGAGGTGCAGAGTTTCTGGGCCGCCGTCGCCGATGCCGGTCCGGCGGACACTCCCCCGGGATCCCCGTCGGATTTCGTGGACGCCGCGCCGGATGAGCGCGAAGCTTTGCTGGCATGGTCCGCTGCGGCGACACAGCGGCTGCGGGACTCGTTGCGCGCCGCCGGTCCGGACGCCGCGTGTTGGACGTGGTGGGACACCTCGGATTCGCCGCAGACCGCCGGCGTCGTCGCCCGGCACCAGCTGCTCGAGATGAGCGTGCACACCTACGACGCCCAGAACGCCGTCGGCGCCCCGCTGCCCCTGCCGACCGATGTGGCACTCGACAGCATCCCGCACTTCCTGTCGACCTGCTGCGCGAACTCGACGCCTTGGCCGCACGAGCCCGCAGCGTTGGAGTTTCAGGCCTCTGAGGGTCGATCCTGGCGCCTCACGCTCTCAGCCGATGGCGCGCATCACACGCGCGTTCCGGCTTCCGCCACGATGACGGCGGGCACCACAGCTGTTCGTGGCACCGCGTCGGAGTTGGTCATGGTTCTGTATAGCCGGCTTCAGATCACGGATCTGACCGTCGACGGCGACCCGCACCTCTTCGAGCTGTTGCGGGACTGGGAGCCGGATTAGTCAGCCGCCGGCGGGATGGCGCGGTACGGCGCGCGACGGCGCCGGACGTGGCCGAAGTGGTGATGCGAGCAGGTTTTAGGATAACGATTCACCCGCTGCCACCTGCGGTGCGGCAATCTCTGCGGTTCCGGTACTTCCCATCGTAAATTCTCGGAGTACCTTCAAGACAACAACGGCCCGTGCCTTTCCCTCGGGCGCGCGGTCGGCCCTCAGACTTGGATCGTCCGGCACGTTCCTGCCGGTCAGAAGGGTACGGTTGCCATGTCTGGTGTCCTCTATCAGGACGCGTCCTGCATCTATCCCGGGTCGGACACTCCTGCCGTCGACAAACTGAACCTGGAGATCGCCGATGGCGAGTTCCTGGTTCTGGTCGGTCCTTCCGGCTCGGGGAAGTCCACCGCACTGCGTATGCTCGCCGGCTTGGAAGAAGTGTCCTCCGGCGGGATCTTCATCGGCGATCGCGACGTCACGCACCTTCCGCCGAAGGACCGGGACATCGCGATGGTCTTCCAGAACTACGCGCTCTACCCGCACATGACCGTGGCCGAGAACATGGGCTTCGCGCTGAAGATCGCGAAGGTCGACAAGGCCGCCATCGCCAAGCGTGTTCAGGATGCTGCGAAACTGCTGGAACTCACCGACTACTTGGGCCGCAAGCCCAAGGCGCTGTCCGGTGGTCAGAGACAGCGTGTCGCGATGGGCCGCGCGATCGTCCGGGAGCCCAAGGTCTTCCTCATGGACGAGCCGCTGTCGAACCTGGACGCCAAGCTGCGCGTGCAGACGCGTACGCAGATCGCTTCGCTGCAACGCCGGCTGGGCATCACGACGGTCTACGTCACGCACGACCAGGTCGAGGCCATGACGATGGGCGACCGGGTCGCCGTCATCAAGGACGGTCTGCTGCAGCAGTGCGACACTCCGCGCGGCATGTATGAGAAGCCTGCGAATGTCTTCGTCGCCGGTTTCATCGGCTCGCCGGCGATGAACCTCGTCGAGGTGCCGATCGTCGAGGACGGTGTGAAGCTGGACGGCGTGGTCGTCCCGGTCTCCCGCGACGCCCTCGGCGTGGCCACCTCTTCCGGTGCCAGTACCCTGACACTCGGCGTGCGGCCGGAGTCCTTCGAGATGGTCGGCGACGCCGAAGGGGCGATCGCCATGGAGGTCAACCTGGTCGAGGAGCTCGGCGCCGACGCCTTCGCCTACACGACCGCGCACGTCGGCGACCGCGACGTCGACATGATCCTGCGGGTGGACGCCCGCGCCGTCCCGATGAAGGGCGACACCCTCTACGCCCGGCCGCACGGCCATGAGACGCACCTGTTCTCGGCGAGCACCGGCGAGCGGCTGGAGGTCTGATCCGCTGACGCGGAACGAGAAAGCCGGGCGGGCCCGACCGCCCGGCTTTCGCCGTGGGTGGGCGCGGGGGGCGGGGATCGCGGATCGCGTGGTCGGCGGCGGATCGCGTTATCGGAGGCGGATCGCGTCGTCGGCGGCGAGGGCGCGCGTTTGGGCACTCCCCCGCCGCCGTGCCGTCACGGCTGTCAGGCGGTCTTGGCCAGTAGCTCCAGCTCGTCGTCGGTGAGGCGGATCGCGCCGGCGGTGATGTTCGCCTCCAGGTGCGCGAGGTCGCCGGTTCCGGGGATGGCGAGGACATGCGGGCCCTGAGACAGCGTCCAGGCTAGGCGGATCTGCTGCGGGCTGACGCCGTGGGCTTCGGCGATCGCGGCTGCGCGGTCTTCCTCGGGTTCGGGCGCCTGGCCGGAGGTGGCTTCGGCGGAGCCGGCGCGGGAGCCGGCGATGGCGAAGAAGGGGACGAAGGCGATGCCGAGTTCGCCGCAGGTGCGGAGCAGGTCCAGGGAGTCGGTGTCGTCGAGGCCGAACTTGTTCTGGACGGACACGACCGGGGCGATGGCGCGCGTCTCGTGCAGCTGCTCGGTCGAGATCGAGGAGACGCCCAGGTTCCGGATCAGGCCTTCCTCGCGCAGCTCGGCCAGGGCGCCGAAGTGGTCGGCGAGGGAGTCCCAGCCCATGTTGCGCAGGTAGACCAGGTCCAGGTGGTCGCGGCCGAGTTCGCGCAGGTTCTGCTCGACGTCGCCGCGCAGGTCCTCGGGGCGTGCCGGGTCCTCCCAGCCGCCGGCGCGGTCGCGGCGCGGGCCCACCTTGGTGGCGACGAGGACTTCGTCGGCGCCGAAGGGGGCGAGGGCGGCGTTGACGATCTCGTTGGCGGAGCGGAGCGCGGAGAAGTAGAAGGCCGCGGTGTCGATGTGGTTCACGCCGAGTTCGACGGCGCGCCGGACGACGGCGACGGAGGTGGCGCGGTCGCGGGGCGTGCCGTTGTGGAAGGCGCCGGTGCCGGTCAGGCGCATGGCGCCGAAGCCGAGGCGGTGGATCGTGCGGTCGCCGAGCTGCCAGGTTCCGGAGGCGGCAGCGTTCGCGGTGGAGTCTGGGGTGGAGGTTGGGGCGGAGTCTGAGGCGGAGTGCGAGTGCGAAGCGGAAGTCACAGTGACTCCTATCAGATTCTTCGGCCTTCGCGAAAGGCGAAAGCTGTGCCGAGCCTCCCCTCGGAGGGGGTCGCTGCTGTTGAGGTATCGGCGGTGTGCCGATCAACTGATCCCCTTGCACCTCCCTTGGCGTGCCCCTTTCCCGCACCGGTCTGACATGGGTCTAGACCTAATGGACTAGACCAAGGCGCCGAAAACCCTTGACGCGGTCTCCGTGCGGCAGTAGACCATCCATGACGAAGGGTTATCCGCATCACAAACGCCGTATATGCGGATCTTCATCACTCGCCTTTCCACGTGACGTGCGGGCAACGGCAGCGCCGGACTCCCTCAGCACACGGCGCCGTCGTGGGACGTGGGGCGGCTGTCGACGCGGACGTCCCGGCGTTCCTCACGGGGCACCCGCGCCTTGCCACCGGCACCACCCCGGTTCCCGGCATGCCGGCCGGGACCGTCCTGATGAGCTCCCTCGGCTCGTCGCCGGAGCTCTTCATTGGAGAAAGGACTCCCGCATGCAACGCATCTCCACCAAACGCGGCCTGGCCGCGGGTCTGGCCACAGCCGCGGTCGCGGCCGGGATCGCCGCCCTGGGAACCGGCGGCAGCGCCGCGGCCGACACCACCGCGACCTCCGCGGTGTCGGCCGGGCCCGCCACCTACAGCCAGGCGGTGCCGACCGGCCAGCCCTCGCAGTACAGCTCGCCGCTGGAGCGCTGCGCCAACGGCGTCGACCACCCGCTCAGCGGCGCGAACCCGATCCTGGCCGAGCCGCTGACCACGCAGTTCAGCAGCAACGTCGGGCTGTCGGAGGCGGTGTCATACAGCGGCGACCAGTGGTACGGGAACTGGACGTTCACGTTCACCAACACCTCTTCCGAGACGCTCGCGACGGACTGCGCCGTGCTGATCTGGCGCGCGCCGTCGAGCTCTGACAACCACGCGTACACGGCCTCGGTGGCCTACGGGCACCCGCAGCAGGACTACCTGGAAGTGCCGCGCGGGGACGGGACGTCGTTCTACGTCGCGCGGCTGGGCTTCCACGACGTGCCGCTGAACCAGCGCCAGGTCGGGCCGGGGCAGAAGTTCACGTACACCTGGGGCGGGGTGCCGAGTACGGCGATCACGACCCAGCAGATCCGGGATTCGCTGCGGTTCACGGCGGACCTGAACCTGAGTGGGAACCAGAGCATGGTGCTGCACTACGGGACGGACCGGCTGACGAACTGAGGTCGGGGTCGGGTCTGGGTCTCGGCTAAATGGCGGGGCGGCGGCAGCGGGTTGTGGGCTGCCGCCCCGTCACCGATGGGAGGGACTGAACTGATGCGCGCTGCACTCCTGGGTTTGCGCGGCCGGGCTCTCGGATGGTGGGTGCTGCTGGCGGCGGTGGTTGTGGTGGTCGCGGTCAATGCGGCGTTGGCCAATTGGTCGCGGGGGTCTACGTCGCACGGGTCTGCGTCGGCCTCGGCGGTTTCCGGACCGTCGATGGTGCGGGCGCGGTCGGTGGCCACGCAGGAGTTCGGGCTGTTGTCCGGCGGCGGGTGGGGGCAGGCGTGGGGGCTGTGGTCGGCGGCGGGGAAGGCTGCGCTGAGTGAGGCCGACTTTGTGCAGCTGAACACGGAGTGCCGGCCGGCTTTGGGCGAGCCGTACATCGTTGACCTCGCAACGGATCTGGACGCGACGACCGTGCGGATCGAATGGCATCAGGGTTCGACGACAGGCAGCGGCACGGTGGTTTACGAGGGCGGGGCGTGGAAGTTCCAGCCTAATGCGCAGACGCTGGCGGCGTACCGGGGCGGCGTCGTGACAGTGGTGGCCGAGCGGAAGGCGGCAGGGGAATGTCACTGAGGCTGGCACCGGCGTCGTGGATGGGGCGACGGTTTCTGACGGTGTGCGCGGCGGTCTTCGCCGCGGTGGTGGTGCTGGCGGGACCGGCTTCGGCGCATGCGGAGCTGGTGTCGGCGACGCCATCGCAGGGTGCTGTCGTGCGCGGCGAGCCGACGCAGGTGACGCTGCGGTTCTCGGAGGAGATCGTGCTGCGGCTGAGTGCCGTGAAGGTGATCGGCCCGGACGGCCGCCGCCTGGACGCCGGGGCACTGCGCCCTGGCACATCCGGCGCCGACAGCATGGCGGTGAACCTCGCGCCCGACGCACGGCACGGCACGTTCGTGGTGGTATGGCAGGTCACGGCAGCCGACGACGGACACGCCAGCTCCGGCACCGTGATGTTCGCAGTCGGCGCGGCGAGCACCCCGGCCAGCGTGGCAGGACTCGGACACAACCGGCTCACCAGCGCGGTCTACGACGCCGGCCAGTGGATCGGCTTCGCGGGACTGGCGATGGTCGGCGGAGTCGCGGCGCTGCACACGTATCGGCGGCGGGAGCAGGTGCCGGGCGGGGACGGCAGTAGCAGTAGCAGCATGCTGATGGGTGCTGCGGTCAGCATGGACGCGGATGCTGGGGCTGGCGCCAGGTCGGAACACGCCGAGGCAGCAGGCGGCCTGGTTGTCGGCGACTCAAACGCCGGGCTCCGGACAGAAGCCGGGAGCTCAGGCGCCGAGATCAGGGCAGAAGCCGGCGGTGGGGATCAAGCCGAGGCAGCTAGCGCGACCGGTGTTCTCGCGAGCGATCGAACCGAAGCAGCTGGCACAACCGGTGTACTCGCAAGCAATCGAACCGAACCAGCTGGCACAACCGGTGTTCTCGCGAGCGATCGAACCGAACCAGCAGGCGCGACCGGTGTACTCGCAGGCGATCAAGCCGAAGCAGCTGGCACAACCGGTGTACTCGCAGGGGATCAAGCCGAGGCAGCTGGCACTACCGCTGTTCTCGCGAGCGATCGAGCCGAAGCATCAGCTGCGCCCGCCTCGGTCCCGACCTGGCCGGCGGCGCTCGGGTGGTCGCTGCTGGTTGTCGGGACGCTGATTCAGGTGGCTGCTTATGCGCCTGCTGCGCGGGGGTTGTCGGTTGGGCATTTGCTGGATCGGTCTTTGTTGTCGGTCACGGTGGGGACGCGGGAGGGGCATGCTTTCATGGCGCGGCTTTTGGTGCTGGCCGTGGGGGCTGTGGTGGGGGATGCGGTGTTGCGGCGGGCGCGGGGGGCTTGGTTGCCGTTGGCTTTCACTGTTGCGGTGGCGGCTACGTGGGGGGCTACCGGGCATGCGGCTACCGGGGGTGGGGCGGGGGTGGCGATGGTTGCGGTGACGGTGCATGTCACGGCGATGGCGGTGTGGGTTGGGGGGTTGTTCGTGGTGGCGGTGCTGTTGGCTGGTGGGGGTCAGGTTGTGGGTGCGGCGGTGGGGCGGTTCTCGCGGTTGGCGCTCGGGGCGGTCGCGATGCTGGTGGTGACCGGGGTGTATCAGGGGTGGCGGGAGGTGGGGAGTGTGAGCGGGCTGCTCGATACGACCTACGGCCGGCTCCTGCTCGCCAAGGTTGCGATCCTGTTGTGCGTGATCGGGGTCGCCAGGCGGTCGCGCGGGATGGTGGCGACGTGGCGCGGCGGGGGCGAAGGCGCGTTGCGGCGGAATGTGATGGTGGAGTTGGCGGGCGCGTCGGTGCTGCTTTTGTTGGCTGTGCTGCTGGCGGGGAACGCGCCCGCGCGCTGAGGAGGAGTCGCGTCTAGGACGTCGGCTTGCGCGCCAGGACGCCGTAGGTGCGCAGGATCGGCGTCTCGACGGTGTTCGGCTCGGGCTGCCACTGGTCGACGGTGACCATCCCGGGCGGCTGGATCTCCAGGCCGGACAGCCAGCCCTCGATCACTTCGGGCTCGCGGTTGATGAACGGTACGCGCGTGGAGCGCTGGTAGTCGTCCAGCATCTGCTGCTGTTCGCCGGGGTGGGCCAGGTCCGGGGCGGCGTGCGACAAGGCCAGGTAGCTGCCCGGGGCGGAGGCGTCGACGTAGGCGGCGACGATGCCGGCCGGGTCGTCCTCGTCGGGGACGAAGTGCAGGACCGCGTTCATCAAGATGGCGACCGGCTTGGACAGGTCCAGGGTCTGCGCCAGAAGCGGGTGCGCCAGGACGCTGTCGGGACGGCGCAGGTCCGCCAGGATCGCCACGGCGTTGGGGGTCTGCGACAGGAGCATGCGGGCGTGCGCGATGGCGACCTGGTCGACGTCCACGTAGACGACGCGCGCCTCGGGGTTGACCTCCATCGCGACCTCGTGGACGTTGCCCGCGGTCGGCACGCCGGAACCCAGGTCCAGGAACTGGCTGACGCCGACCGTGCCAGCCAGGTGGCGGACCACGCGGCCGAGGAAGGCGCGGTTGGCCCGGATCGCGCCGACCAGCGTGGGCATGGCGTCGGCGGCACGGCGGCCGGCTTCGCGGTCCGCCTCGAAGTTCTGGCTGCCACCGAGCCAGAAGTCGTAGATGCGGGCCGGACTTGGCTGGGAGGGGTCAATGTCCGGAAGACTCAAAGCCAGCTCCGCAACGTCGATCGCGTCCATGGGCACCAAACTAGCGTCGGCACGGGTTCCGGGCCGAGTTGAGCGGGAAACGCGGCGCGCCGTGTTGAGGAATCGGGCAGGCGGTACCGCTGTGGCGGCCAGCTTGCCTCGGTCGGCGCCACTGTGCAACTTCTGTTCGGATCGGGCGCGGTGGGCTGGGGTTTTGTCGCGTGTGGCGGCACCGAGTGGGAGCCGTGCGCTGAGGCTCAGAAGGTGGCGAGGACGTCGCGGCCCTGAGGGATGGCCAGGTCCAGGAGGCCGGGGAAGAGGGCGTCGAGGTCGGTGCGGCGGAGGCGGTTGAGGCGGCGGGTGCCCGCGTCGCGTTGATGGATGACGCCGGCTTCGCGGAGGGTGCGGAAGTGGCCGCTTTGGGTGGATTTGCTGACCGGCAGCTGGATGGCGCCGCAGGGGAGTTCGGCGTCGGGGTCGATGTCGGCGAGGCGGGCGACGATGGCCAGGCGCATGGGGTCGCTGAGGGCGGCGAGGACCGCGGTGAACGTCATGGCGGCGCGGGGCGGGTGGGTGAGGTCGGTGGCGGTGCGGCTGGCCATGGGATCAGTGTAGGGCATCATGTTCGGGATTCTCGAACATCTGCTATGTTCGGCAGATCCGAACATGATGCTCTCGGGAGGACTCATGGCGCTCGATCGTCTTACTGCTGCGCATGCTGGGCCGTCGGCTTCGGGAGGGCTGACGGCGGCGGGTAAACGGTTCCGGTTCTGGGGGACGGCCTACACCTTCCTGATCCTGCTGACCGGGACGAATCTGCCGACACCCCTGTACAAGGGCTACGAGGCGCGGTTCGGGTTCTCGCCGCTGACGCTGACGCTGATCTTCACCGCCTATGTCGCGGTCCTGATTCCCTCGCTGTTGGTGGTCGGGCCGGCTGCCGACGCGATCGGGTATCGCGTCATGCTGCTGCCTGCGCTGTTCGTGGCGGCGGGTGGGGCGCTGGTGTTCGCGTTCGCGTCCGGAACCGGGTGGCTGTTCGCGGGGCGCATCTTGCAGGGCGTCGCGATCGGGGCGGCGACCGGACCGCTGACGGCGACGCTGACCGAGCTCGAACCGCACGGCGACCGGCGCAAGGCGGCGTTGGTCTCGACGGTGGCCACGGCCGGAGGACTCGGACTCGGGCCGCTGCTGGCGGGTTTCCTCGCGCAGTACGCGCCGGCGCCGCGCGTGCTGCCGTTCGCGCTGGAGATCGGGCTGCTGGTCCCGGCGGTGGCACTGGTGCTGACGCTGCCGGCGAACCGTGCCCGCACGCGGTGGCGCCCGCGCCGTCCGGAGATCCCGGCCGCCCTGCGTTCGGAGTTCGCGACGAGCGGGACGGCGTGCTTCGCAGCGTTCGCGGTGGTGGGACTGTTCCTGACGCTGATTCCGACCTACGTCGCGACGCTGTCCGGGAGCAAGAACCTGCTCCTCGGCGGCGCGGCGGTGGCGCTGATGCTGGCGTGCTCGGCGATCGCGCAGGTAGTCGGGTACGGGAAATCGGCGCGCGGGCTGGAGATCGCAGGGCTTCCGCTACTGGCGGTGGGGCTGGTGTCGCTGGCGATAGCAGGGAACGTGTCGTCGCTGGCGCTGTTGCTCGGCGCGACAGTCGTAGCCGGAGCGGGGCAGGGACTGACGTTCCTCGGCGGGCTGACGGCGATCAACGCGGTGGCGCCGGCGGATCGGCGAGCCGATGTGCTGTCGAGCTTCTTCGTGATCCTCTATTTGGGCGTCGGCGTGCCGGTGGTGGGAGTGGGCTTCGTCGCGACGCAGGTGGGTTTGCTGGCGGCGGTTCAGTACTTCGCGTGGGGTGCGGCGGTGTTGTGCGTGGTGGTGCTGGCGGTGCTGGGGCGCAGACGTACACGCGAAGGGGATGGGAAAACGGGGCTGGCGGTCGAGGCAGCTGAGGCTGGAACCGCCGCGCGGCGTCGGTTGACCGACCGGTAGATCATGGCGGCGGCGTACGCGAAAGTCCCGACCGCCGTGATGGAGAAGCTCGGCGGCATCCGCGGCACGAGATAGGCCAGCGTCAACCCGACCCACATCTCCCCCACCGCCAGCACGATCGCCACGCCCAGCCCGCGGAACGGCCGGTCGGTCAGCACCAGCGCGGTACCGGCAGGCGCCGCGACCAGCCCCAGCAGCAGCAACGCACCGACCGCCTGCGTCGCCTCCGCAGTCGCCGCGCCGACCAGAGCCAGGAACACGAATGCCAGAACCCTGACAGGCACGCCGCGCGCGGCGGCCACAGCCTCGTCCAACGTCGCGAACAGCAGCGGTCGGGCGATGAACAGCAGGACCGCGACCACACCGAGCCCGATCCACAACGCGGTCTGCGCCTGCGATGAGGACAGACCGAGGATCGAGCCGAACAGCACGTTGATCGTCGCCGAGCCGTTGCCGGAACCGGAGCCCGAGCGGTTGGTCGTGTACATCGTGAGGAAGAAGACGCCGAGCCCGAGAATCCAGGCGAAGACGTTGCCGATCACCACGTCGTCGGCCCGTCCGCGCCGCCCCAGCGCGCCGAGCAGCAGCGCCACGGCGATCGTCGCGGTGAACAGGCCGATGCGCAGATCGACGCCGAACGCCAGCGCGGCCAGCGCTCCGGTGAACGCCACATGCGACAGCGCGTCCCCGGTGAACACCTGCGCGCGCAGCACCAGGAAGAACCCGACCGCCCCGCAGGCCGCCGCGATGCCGGTCCCGCCGAGCAGCGCGTAGACCATGAACGGGTGGCTGAACATGCTGATCATGACGCCCCCAAGACTGTCATCGCTACTTCCGCAACGCGGCGGCGGCCAGTTCCGCGCCGCCGCGCAAAGAATCCGTAGACGTTCGCCAGCAGGTAGCAACCGAACGCGAACGTGGTGATCCAGAACCCGATCGGATACGGCGAGAAGTACGCCGCCCCGAGCCCGAACCACGTCACCGCCAGCGCGAACAGCACCGACAGGACCAGGCTCAGCGCGGGGCGTGCGGTGACGCGCTGCGCCGTCGCGGCGGGCATCACCAACAGCGCGAACACCAGCAACGAACCAGTGATCTGCGATACCTCGGCGGTCGTGGCGCCCAACACGACCAGGAACAGCACGCCCAACATCCGCGACGGAACACCCCGGGCGTCGGCGACCGACGGATCGACCGAGGCGAACAGCAGCGGCCGTCCGATCAGGGCCATGACGATCAGCACCACGGCGGCGACCGCCGCCAGCACTGCGATGTCCCCGGAGGTGACGCCGAGGAAGCTGCCGAACAGCAGGGAATTCACACCGTTGAGGAATCCCTTGTACAGCGCGACAAACAGCATCCCGCACGCCAGCGTGAAGGACTGCACGATCCCGGTGAGCGCGGACTCCTCGGCCATACCGCCCTTGCCGTTGCGCGCCAACGCCGCGATGACCGCGCCGGCGCCGATGCAGAACCCGAAGTAACCCCACGACGCGCTGACACCGAGAAAGACAGCCGCCGCAGCGCCGGGGAACCCGGCCAGGGCGACCGTGTGCCCGGCGAACGTCTGCCGCCGCAGCACCATGAACCAGCCGACGACGGCCGCCAGGACGGCGACGATCGTGCCGGCGCGGTAGGCGCTGACCATCGAGTCCAGCTGCCACATCTGGTCGATGTCGGTGACGGGGTTCCAGGACAGTCCGGAGTCAGTGGGCACGATCGGCCTCCGAGCCGTTCGGGCGGCGGCCGGCGAGGCGCTGAGCGGCAATGGGAGCGGGAGGGGCAGCGACAGCGGCAGCGGTGTGTCGGTCGGAGTGTAGAACCGGAGCCTCGGGACCGCCGACCACGACGAGCCGGCCGTCGGAGGCGCGCAGCACCTCGACCGGCGTGCCGAACAGGTTCGACAGCGTCTCGGTGGTGATGACCTCCTCCGGAGTGCCGGAGGCCGCGCCGCCGTCGGCCAGGTACACGACCCGGTCGAGGTAGGGCAGGATCGGGTTCACGTCGTGCGCGACCATCACCACGGCGACGTCCTCCGAACGCGAGATCCGCCCGATGAGCGCCGCGACAGAGGCCTGATTCGGCAGGTCCAGGGAGTCCAGCGGCTCGTCCAGGACCAGCAGCCGGGGACGGCGGACCAGAGCCTGCGCGATGAGCAGGCGCTGCTGTTCGCCGCCGGAGCACTCGCCGATCGCCCGGTGCGCGTAGGCGGAGGCGCCGACCAGGTCGATGACCTCCTCGACGCGGTCCTGTTCGGCGCGGCGGCGGGCGTTGAAGCGGCGGGTTCCGGGAAGCGGGATGCCCCAGCGGTCGCCGTCCAGGCCGAGGCGGACGACGTCGACGCCGCGGATGCGCAAGGAGGCGTCGAAGGAGCGGCGTTGCGGCAGGTAGCCGATCTGCGCGCCGGCGGCTCCGGGACGCCGGCCCAGGACGCGCACCTCGCCGGCGGCGGCGGGCAGGACGCCGAGCAGAACCTTGATGAGCGTGGACTTTCCGACGCCGTTCGGACCTAGGACGGCCACGAACTCGCCGCACTCGACAGTCAGGTTGACGCCGCCCCACAGGGTGCGCCCCGCCACCGCGGCTGAGGCGCCGATGAGCTCCACGACCGCCACCGGGTCGTTGCCCGCATTGCACCGGCGGTCCGTGCTGTCGAGCGTTGCGGCGCCTGCGGGATGTGCGCCCGCAGCGACTGCCGCACCCGCCGCGACCGCAGCGACTGCCCCGACCGCCGCCTCAGAATCCGTGTCCACTGCCATCACTTCCACCGTCCTGTTCAGCCACGGCTGCCAACGCCACCGACGCCGACGCCGTTCATTGCCCGCGTCTTTTCCTGGAGGCCGCCGCCGAAGCCTCGCAGCTTGCTCATCAGTGCCCTGTCGCCTGTGCCAGCGCCGACTTCAGCCCTTGAAGCTCGGCGACCATCCAGTCCTGGAAGGTGGCTCCTGCCGGTGCCAGCGTCTCGGTCACGGTCGTCACCGGGATGCCGGCGGCCTTGGCCTCGGCGACCTGCGCGGCGATGTCAGGAGTGGAGTTCTGGGAGTTGTAGACGTAGACCTTGATCTGCTTGCCCTTGATCTGGCTGTCGATCGCGGTCTTGTCAGCGACCGAGGGATCGTTGCCCTCGGAGATGTCCTTCAGGAAGGAGTACGGCGTCGCCATCTTCAGCCCGAGGGTGTCGGCCAGCGGGGAGACGATCGATTCGGAGGCGCCGATGGGGGTCCCGGCGTACGTCGCCTTGATGTCGGACTCCAGCTGGTTGTAGGGCGCCAGCGTGGTGGTCTCGAAGGTCTGCTTCTGGGTGTCGAAGTAGGCGGCGTCGGCGGGGTCGAGTTTCTTGTACTCGGCGGTGATCGCGTCGATGACCTTGTCGACGCTGTCGTGGGAGTACCACTGGTGCGGGTTGTCGCCGTCCTTGAGGCCGACGACGTCGCCGACGGTCAGGACGTCGCGGCCGGAGGCGGGGTTGGCGGAGACCAGTTTGGGCGCCCAGGAGGTGTCGTAGCCGATGCCGTTCTGGATGAACAGCCGCGCGCGGGCGATGAGCTTGGCGTCGTTGGGGGTCGCCTCGTAGGAGTGCGGGTCGGTGTCCGGGTTGGAGATGATCGACGCCGCGGTGACGTGCGTCCCGCCGAGTTGCAAGGCGATCGAGCCCCAGAAGTTCTCCGCGGCGACGACTGCGATCTTCGTGGTCGCTCCGCCCGGGGCGCTCGCCCCGACCGGAGCGGTCGCCGGCTTGGTCGAACAGCCCGCGGTCAGCGCCGCCCCCACCGCGAGCGCCGCGATCCCACCGGCCACGTGCTTCCTGCTCCTGCCCCTGCTCCCGATCACGGGAACCCCCTGCCGATGATGAAAACCGTTTTCAACTCCTGACGCTTCGAGCATATGAAAATCGTTTCCATTTGGCAAGGACGCTGTGCCGCCGCCGGACTGCGTCGGGGGTGCGTCGGGGGTGTCACCGGGCTGTTCTAGAGTTCGCCGCATGACCGACGAGCGCGCGAACCTCCTCCGGTACCTGCAACAGCAGCGCGGCCATGTCCTCGGCGCCCTGGAGGGTCTGGACGAGGAGACGCTGCGGCGCCCGATCCTGCCCTCCGGCTGGAACTGCCTGGCGTTGGTGAGCCACCTGACCTATGACGACGAGCAGTTCTGGTTCCGGGGCGTCATCGCGCAGGACGAGGAGGTCATCGCCGCCGTGGAGCGCCGGGAGCCGAACGGCTGGAAGCGCGACGCGGACCTGCCGTCCGAGGAGGTCTTCGCGCGCTACCGCGCCGAGGCCGCACTCGCCGATGCCGTGCTGGGCGAGTGCGACCTGGACGCCGCGCCGACGTGGTGGCCGGAGTACGTGTTCGGTACGTGGCGGCTGGAGTCGGTGCGGCAGATCGTGCTGCACCACATCACCGAGACCGCCACGCACGCCGGTCAGCTGGACGTGGTCCGCGAGCTGATCGACGGCTCGCAGTGGGTCATTCAGGACTGATGGACTGAGCCGCCTAAGCCGCCGGGGCAGCCGGGGCAGCCGGGACGGTCATGCGGCGGCGTTCCACGAGCGTCCACAGCGTCGTGGTCGCGGCGTAGAGGCCGCTGGCCAGTGGCAACACGACGGCACTGAGGACCGTGAGGTACGGCATCAGGGCCATGAGTTTCGCGGTCGCGGCAGCGCCGGCCCGCATCCGCCGCGAGGACCACGTCGCGAGGACGGCGAGCGCCGCGATCAGCACCGCGAACACCGCGACGTGGCCGAGCAGCGCCGAGGACCCGCTGAAGGCGTCGCGGAAGTGCGAGCCGAGCCCGACGCCGAACAGCTGGTCGCTGAGCAGCCCGTTGTGGTGCCCGCCGATGGTCGGCGAGACGAAGAGCCGGTACACCACGAAGAACACGGGGATCTGCACCAGTCCCAAGCCGATGCCGGGCGCCAGCTTCACGCCGTTGGCCCGGTACAGCTCGAGAGTCTCGCGCTGAGCGCGCGCCGGGTCCTTCTTGTACTTGCGCTGGAGCTTCTGGACGGCCGGCGCCAGTGCGGTGCGCTGCTCCTGGGAAGCCAGCTGGCTGTTCATCTGCGCGCGGTTCAGCGGATGCAGGCACAGCCGGACGGCGGCGGTGAACATGACGATCGCGACGGCGGGTCCGAGCCCGCCGAGCACGGGGACGAGCAGGACGGACAGCCCGGTGACGGCGTGGTACGCCGCGACGATGGCAGGGGTGAGCAGGGAGGAGAACGGCATGGCGGAGGAACCCTTCGGGGCATCTGCGGACGGGTGAGATCGGCGAGATGGACCGTCGGAGTCGGCGGCGGGTCAGCGGCGGAGAAGTCTAGAAGCCTCGACGCAGGGCGTCAGCAGCGGTGAACCGACAGCCGGTCAGACGGTCGCGGGGTTCGATCCGGGCGCTCGAGGATGAGGCCTGCCGGCCGCGTCGGGATCGCGTTGCGGCAGATACGCGGTGTCGCGCAACAGGGAACGCGCGGCGGCGGCAGTCTGCGCGGCCACGGTGGTCCCCGCCATCAGCACCGCGAAGGCGCTGCGGCGCAATGTGGCAGCGAGCAGCGCCAAGGCGGTCGCCGATGCGACGAGCACCGCGGTGTTCTGCCCACCGACCACCGCCAGGAGCGTGACGACGGCGGCGAGCAGGCTCGCGGCGGTCGCTCCTCGGTGTGTCACAGACGTCAGCGTACAACCGCCGCGAGGACTATGAAGACTGCTGCGAAGACTGCTGTGAAGAGCGCCTCGCCATCATGCAACCCCGCACCGCGTCCCGCGCATTAGTGAACCGGCAGCGTCCTCCGGCGCTGCCATCAGAAGGGGTGGACGGCTGTGGGAGAACTGGCGCGCGACGCCGAGTTCACTGAATTCGCCAGGGCACGGGCTCCATGGCTGCGCAAGGTGGCGTACCTGCTGTGCGGGGACTGGCATCGGGCCGACGATCTGGTGCAGGCCAGCATGCTCAAGCTCTACACCGGGTGGCACCGGGCCGGGCACGTGGAGAACGTCGACGGCTACGCGCGGCGGACGCTGATCAACATGTTCCTGGCCGAGCAGCGCGGACCCTGGTGGCAGCGCGTCGTCAGCCACGGCCGCGAGCCGGACCCGGAGGTGCTGGCCGACGCCCGCTCCCCCACCGCGCTGGACCTGGACGCGGCGCTGGACCTGCGCACCGCGCTCGCCGCGCTGCCGCCGAGGCAGCGCGGCGGTGGTGCTGCGCTACTACTGCGACCTGTCGGTGGATCAGACCGCTGAGATCCTCGGCTGCTCGGCCGGCAACGTCAAGAGCCAGACCTTCAGAGGCCTGCGATCGCTGCGGGTCAGGTTGGAATCAGCGGGTGCCGACACCACGGAAGGGCATGGACTGTGAGCACCGAGAACGACTTCAGCGGCCTGCGCTCGCGGCTGGCGGACCTGACCGAGGGACCGGCGCCGGCGAGCCCGTTCGACCCAGTGCGGACCGCCGCCGCCGGACGCCGCCGGGTTTTGGCCCGGCGGACCACGGCGGTCGGCGGCACCGGGACGCTCGCGGTGGCGGCGGTCTTCGGCATCGTGGCGGCGTTCGCGCCGGGGGCGCCGCTGCCGGCCAGGCCCGCCGCCGGCATCGGCGCCGATCCGCTGGCCAAGAGGGTCGACTTCGGGTGGCTGCCCGCGTCGCTGCCGAACGTGAGCTACATCTCCACGGCCGGCGGCGTCGGCACCGAGGCGGTCGCCGAGGGGAACAAGACCCCGGACGGAGCTCCGCGCGTCGATCTCATGCTGCTTTCCGACGACGGTCTCAGCACACTGAACGGCAATGAGCGCTCGATCCCGGTGCACCTGGACGACGGGCGCAAGGCGTACTGGGTCACCCAATCCGAGGGCGGCGGGCTCATGGGTGATTTCCAGCTGCGGTTCCCGGCCAAGGACGGCCGCTGGGCCGAGATGGCGTGGAGCGTCAACTGGGGCGGCGTGTACAGCTTCACCAAGATCAGCGGCGCGCCTGGGACTGTGACCGTGTCCCCGCCCGGCCACGCCGCGCCGACCTCCGTCCCGGCGTCAGCGCAATGGCAGCAGGACCTCGTCCACATGGCGACGGAGGTGACGGACGCTCCGGCACAGATCCCGTTGCCCCTGCGCATCACGGGACTTCCCGACGGCTTCAAGCCCGAAACGGGGTTTCTGTGGCGCCCCAGCATGGCCGGGCTGGGAGCACCGGGAACGTGGAGCGTCCTGCTGATCTTCGACTACAGCGGCCCGAACCCCACCTCGCTCGAGGTCGGTCTGCACGGCACGCTGTCGGAGAAGACGGCACCGGTCGCCAAGGGCACCGAGTGCGCGACATCGGGGGGATTGGACGTCTGCGTGCAAGGCGGGAGCGGCTCCCGGGGACTCGCCGAGGTCGGCGGGCTGAAGGGTCTGCTGAAGATGGTCACCCTGCTCGGTCCCGACGAGAAGCAGTGGACGACGGACGTGATGGTTTCCTGATCCGGACCGGGTGTTCTGAGCTTGCCGCGATCACGGCAAGCTCAGAACCCTGGGCTCAGGACCGCGCGCCCGCCGCCCGGGCCAGCTCGGCGACCGCCTCGGCGGCCGCGTCGAGCTGCGGCTCGGTCACGAAGTAGTGCGGCGAGGCGCGCACCAGCTCGGTCAGTCCGCGGCGCGCCATGTCGTGGAAGGTCGAGGACCGGCGGGTGATGCTGACCGCGATGTCCTGGCGCGCGAGCGCCGCCTGGACCTCGCCGGCGGCGAGCCCCGCGACGTCGAAGGTGACCAGGCCGCTTTTGCGCGCGCCCAGGTCGCGGACTGTGACGCCGGGGATCGCGGCCAGGGCCGTGCGCAGGTACTCGGCGCGGCGGGTGACTTCCTGCTCCACCGCGTCGAGGCCGAGGTCCAGCAGGTAGCGTGCGGCGGCGGTCAGGCCGAGGCGGCCGGCGTTGTCGCACTCCCAGAGCTCGTACACCCGCGCGTCGTCGCGCAGGAGGTAGCGGTCGGCGCCGGTCCAGGTGCCGCCTTGCAGGTCGGCGAGTGCGGGCCGCAGGATCGCCTTCGCGCGGTCGCGCACGACCAGGAAGCCGGTGCCTCGGGGGGCGCGCAGCCACTTGCGGCCGGTGCCGGTGAGGATGTCGGCGTCCAGGGCCTCGGCGTCCACGGCCAGCTGGCCGACCGCCTGGCAGGCGTCGAGCAGGACCAGGGCGCCGGTGGCGGCGTGCACGGCGTCGCTGATGCGGCGCACGTCGGCGACCACGCCGCCGTTGGTCGGGACCTGCACGACCGAGACCAGCTTCACGCGCTCGTCGAGCATCGCGGCCAGGGCGTCGGCGGCGAACGTGCCGTCGGCATCGCTGGGCACGACCTCGACCGAGGCGCCGACGGCCTGGGCGCGCATCAGCAGCGCGATGGCGTTGCCGCCGTATTCGACCTCGCCGACCAGGACGCGGTCGCCGGCGCCCAGCGGGACCGCGTCCAGGGCGGCCAGCCAGGAGCGGGTCGCGCTGTCGGTGAAGGCGACCTGGTCGGGGCGGCAGCCGAGCAGTTCGGCGAACACGCCGTAGCCGGCCTCGAGGTCGGCCTCGCGTTCGTCGGCGGCCTCGTAGCCGCCGATCTCGGTCTCGCGGCGCAGGTGGCCGAGCACCTCCTCCAGGACCGGCGTGGGCATGAGCGAGCTGCCGGCGCTGTTCAGGAAGACCCGCTTCGCCGCCCCCGGGGTGTCCGTCAGGACCTTGGTCATATCGATCATGCCTCTGAGATTATCCGCCGACGGTGACCACGATCTTCCCGACCTGTGCGTTGGACTCCAGGTACCAATGGGCCTCGGCGATGTCGGCCAGGTCCAGGGTGCGGTCGACGACCGGGCGGAACGCGCCGGAGCGCACCCCGGCGGCCACGAACGCCACGGCGCGCCGCAGGCGTTCGGGATCGCGCGTGGTCTCCAGGACGGTGAAGCTGCGCATGTTCAGCGCGGGCAGCCCGAGGGTCAGGCCCGGGTAGGGCGTCGGCTGTCCGCTGAGCCCGCCGTAGACGAGCAGCGTGCCGCCGGGGGCGACGGCGCGTGCCAGGTCCGTGACGCCGGGACCGGCGACCGCGTCCATCACCAGCTCCACGCCGCGGCCGCCGGTGGCGCGCAGGAGCCGGTCCAGCTGGTTCTCGTGGTCGGTGACGACGACCTCGGCGGCGCCGTGCTTGAGCAGCGCGTCCTTCTTCTCGGCGGTCCGGGTCAGGGCGATCGGGCGCAGGCCGAGGTGGTTGGCGACGTCGATGAGGGCCAGGCCGGCGCTGCTGGAGGCGGCGTTCAGGGCGACGGTGTCGCCGGGGCGCGCGCCGACGGTGTCGGCCAGGGCGCTGTAGGCGGTGAGGTAGGGCATCCAGACCGCGGCGGCGCCGACGGCGTCGAGCCCGTGCGGGCGGTGTACGACGGCTGAGACCGGCACGATCGCCTGCTCGGCGTAGACGGCGTAGTCGTTGTAGGAGAACTGCGGCACGGTGCTGATCTCCTCGCCCGGCGCGAAGCCGGTCACGCCGGGTCCGACGGCCTCGACGACGCCGGCGCACTCGCCGCCGAGCCGCGCGGGAAAGCTGCGCGCCTGCTCGATGTAGATCCCGGCGCGGAACAGTGACTCGGCGCGGTTCAGCCCGATCGCCTGGACGCGGACGCGGATCTCCCCCGGGCCCGGTTCGCCGACCGGCACGTCGACCAGCCGCAGGACTTCGGGACCGCCGTACTCGTGGAAGACGACCGTCGTGGCCATGGCCCACCCCTTTCTCGATGATCATCCGCGCCGGTCTTCGGGCGATCGGCGCGACTCTGGTTCGAAGGCGTGGCGCTCCTCGGCAATTCCCTGCTTCTCCCTGTCGACAGAACTCTGATGGTGCCGACGCAGAGCCCTCACCCGTTCGGCTCTCGGAATCAGCGAACCTTAAGATCACCTGAAACCCCTTGCTGACCTGGGGTTTTCCGGGCCCTGGAGGTGGGTGTCCACGAGTTCGATCATCAGACTTCGCGCATCATCTGCACCGCTTGCGGCTATTGCCCCTTTCGTGACACGGGGATCCCGCAGCGGCGCACCAGGCGCCGCCGCCCGTGGCCGAAAGGGCTGACAGATGCGCTCGATCAAGACCACCGTGACCGCCGCCGCCGTGCTGACCGCGGGCTTCGTGCTCTCCGCGCCGGTGGCACACGCCGCGACCGCGCCGCAGGCCAAGAACACCTGCCACTCCGCGATCGCCACCGCGGAGAAGGCGCGCCACGCCTACGACGCCGCCGCCGCGGACCTGAAGAAGCAGATCGCCGACGGCGGCCACCCCGGCACCGCCGAGGAGAAGAACGTCACCGACCTGATGGCGGCGGCGAAGACCGCGGTGTGGAACGCCGTGCAGAGCTGCAAGGGCATGGAGGACCACCACCGCCGCATGCACATGCACCCGCGCGGCGCGATGCACACCGGTGTGGGCAGCACCAGCCAGGGCGTCAGCGGCGGCGAGATGGCCGGCGGCGTGGGGATCCTGGGCGCGGCCGGCGCCGGCGCGCTGGCGCTGCGCCGCCGTCGCTCCGGCAGCGAGAGCTGAGGCTGCGCCCGGCGCTGCCGGGCGTCGGCGACTGTGCCGCTCGCGGCACTCCTCCTGGTCGAGCGCGCCCCGTGCCCTTGTCTCGGGGCGCGCTGGGACCAGGGTTTTGCTTTTCCCCGGTGGTGAGAACCCCCTGCCAGACCTCTGCGAAGGATGGTCCATGAAGGACGCGGACGACACCCGGCTCGGGATCTCGGCGCGCGGCGTGGTGACGGCCTCGCTGGTCTCGCTCGGACTGTGTGTCGGCGTCGTGCTGGTCGCCGACAGCCTGCGCACGCCGACCCCGCCGCCGCAGCCGGCGGCCTCGCAGGGGTTCGGCAACGCGGCGAACCCGGCTCCGGCCGCGGCGGCCACGGCAGCCGGACCGGCCTTCGACGTCAGCAAGCTCCAGCCGGTCGACATGCCGCCGATGCTCGGACCGGCCACCCCGACCCGGGTCCGCATCCCGGCGATCAACGTCAACGCGCCGCTGACGCGCCTGGCCCTGGACTCCAGCGGCCGCCTGGGCGCTCCGCCGGAGCAGAGCCGCAACCTCGCGGGCTGGTACGGCGACGGCGCGTCGCCCGGCGAGGTCGGCACGGCGGTCATCGCAGGACACGTCGACAACAAGCGGGGCCCGGCGGTGTTCTACAACCTGGGCGCGCTGAAGAAGGGCGCGGAGGTGGACGTCGACCGCTCCGACGGCATGACCGCGGTGTTCACGGTCGACGCCGTCGAGGCTTACGACTCCCGGGCGTTCCCCAGCGACAAGGTGTACGGCGACGCCGCGCGCGCCGAGTTGCGCGTCATCACCTGCGGCGCGGGGTTCGACAAGAAGCACTACGCGTACATGGGGAACGTGGTGGTGTTCGCGCATCTGACGGCGGCGCAGGGGAAGGCCACCGGGACCGGGCAGTAGGGCTCTGATTTCAATCTGGCTCGGGGAAGGTTCGGGGCATTCCGAAGCGCGCCATGACGTCGGTGGTGAAGCTGGTGATGGCGGTGATCTGGTCGCCGGCGGTGGTGAGGACCAGGAAGCAGTGCGCGCGGTGGACGCCGGCGTGCCCATCGGCCAGGTACAGGCCGAAGGCGGGCTGGCCGTTGGCGTGCGTGGGGACCACCCGGTAGCTGCGACCGGGGCGGAAGACGGTGGCGACGAAGATGCGGTGCGCCGTCTCGATGCCGCGGAACTCGATCAGGGCGGGGGGCATGGAGAGCTTCACGTCGGTGACGAGCAGGTCGATCAGGGCGTCCAGGTCGGCGCGTTCCATGGCGTCGGTGAAGCGGGCGACGAGGCGGTGTTCGGCGGCGGGTCTGCGGGCGCCGGGGCTGGCGGTGATGGTGGCGCCGCTGCTGCTGCCGCCGGATTCGGCGAGGTGGTTGAGGTGGTTGTCGACCGTCGCGCGAGCGCGTTTCAGGGCGCTGCTCACCGATTCCTGCGTGGAGTCCAGCATCTGCGCGACCTCGGCGGCGCGGTAGCCCAGGACGTCGCGGAGTACGAGCGCGGCGCGCTGGCGCGGAGGCAGTAGCTGCAGGGCTGTGATGAAGGCCAGGGAGATGGCCTCGGTGGTCTCATAGCGGGCCTCCGGTCCGGGGCGCCGGTCGACGAGATGGTCGAGCAGCACGTCGGGGTAGGGCTCCAGCCAGGGCGGGGCGTCGCCGGCGCCGGTGGGCTCGGGTAGGGCGGCCTCAGGGTGCGGATGCGCGGTGCGGGGGCGCCGGCTGTCGGCGCGCAGCATGCTCAGGCAGCGGTTGGTCGCGATCTGATACAGCCAGGTCCGCAGCGAGGACCGCTCGCCGAACGCGCCGAGATTACGCCAGGCGGACACGAGGGTCTCCTGGAGTGCGTCCTCGGCGTCCTGCAGGGATCCCAGGATGCGGTAGCAGTGCACTTGCAACTCGTGGGAGTGGCCCTGGACCAGGTCGCGGAACGCGTGGTGGTCGCCGGCCCGGGCGCGGGCGATCAAGTCCGCCGGGTCGGTCACGGCGTCTGACTCGGTGTGCGTCACGGTGCCCGTCTCGGTGTCCGTCTCCATCGGCATGCATCCTCGCCTTTCTTCCTTCCGCGAGGCACGTTCGGCTCGCTCATGGATACCGACGCCGCGGGGTCCGCGAATTGGGCGGTGCCGCGGCGCCCAATCGGCGCGAGCCGCGGCGTCTACCCGGTTGGAGGCGATCCCGATCCAGGGCGCGCCCCGCATTCAGAACAGGACCTGATCATGACCGACTACGTTTTCTCCTTTCGCGTGCCCGCCGACTACGCGCCCAACGCCGAGACGCCCGCCGAGTGGCAGGCGTGGTTCGGCGAGCTCGGCCCGGCACTGGTGAACATCGGCCACGCGGTGACCGAGCACGCCGTCCTCGGCGAGATCGGCGGCGCCGGCTCCCGCTTCGTCGCCTACTCGATCGTGGCCGCCGAGGACCTGGACGCCGCGCTGGCGCTGGCCAAGGACTGCCCGGTGCTGCGCGTCGGCGGCGGCGTCGAGGTCGGCCCGGTGATGGCGGTCGCAGGGTCGTGAGCGCTGCCATGGCCTCTCTGACCTCTCTGACCTCTCTGACCTCGATGACCTACGACCTGGCGTGAGGCAGCACGCCGGAGTCCCGGGACGGCGTGCTGCGTCGTCCCGGGATTGAGGGCTGCCGCGCGGGCACTTCGATCTTTCGAACCTATGTTCTATAGTGGCCTGCATGAGATGGTCCGGGCAGCTGATCAGCGGAAACACCGATGCGGGGGATGCGGAGGGGGCTGAGGCTGGCTCCGGGGTGGTGCAGGCGGGGCTCTTTGCGGCGTCGGATACCGTCGTGCGGACGTTTGACACGCCGGGGTTTCGGGGTGCGACGTTCTATGAGGTGCGGGCCAAGTCGGTGCTGAACAAGGTGCCGGGGGCGTCGCCGATGTTCGGGTGGACGATCAATCCGTATCGGGGGTGCGGGCATCGGTGCGTGTATTGCTTCGCGCGGCAGACGCATACGTACCTGGACTTTGATGCCGGGCTGGATTTCGACACGCGGATCGTGGTCAAGGTGAACGCGCCGGAGGTGGTGCGGCGGGAGTTGGCGCGGCCGTCGTGGCGGCATGAGTCGGTGGCGATGGGGACCAATGTCGACTGCTATCAGCGGGCCGAGGGGCGCTACCGGTTGATGCCGGGGATCATCGGGGCGCTGGCTGAGTCCGGGACTCCGTTCTCGATTCTGACCAAGGGCACGCTGATGTTGCGCGATCTTCCGTTGCTCGAAGCTGCCGCGCGGGATGTGCCGGTGAGTCTGGCGATGTCCATCGGGTCGATCGACGAGAGCGTGTGGCGGACCGTGGAGCCGGGGACGCCGAGTCCGGCGCGGCGCCTGGACGCCGTCCGCACGCTCGCCGACGCCGGGCTCGGCTGCTCGGTGCTGATGGCGCCGATCCTGCCGTTCCTCACCGATTCGCCGGAGCAGCTGCGGCGGACGGTCGCGGCGATCGCCGACGCCGGGGCGCGCTCGGTGACGCCGATCGTGCTGCACTTACGCAGCGGTGCGCGCGAGTGGTACTACGAGTGGCTGCAAGCGACCTATCCGCGCCTGGTCCCCCGCTACCGCGCGCTCTACCGCAACGGTTCCTATGCGCCTTCGTGGTATCAGGACCGGATCACCTCGGCAGTGCGCGAATACGCGAAGGCGTATGGGTTGGTCCGTCCGAAGGCGTCAGGTGACGGTGGGGGCGGCGGCCAGGGCGGCAGCTTCCGGAACACGGCAAAGCCCACAGCGCCGGCGGCCGAAATCCAACCCGCGCTGTGGGATGACGAGGAAGTCAGTCCGAGCTGACCATCGGCCTCGCCTGAACCCTCGCCTGAACCCCCGTCGGAACGGTCACCCGAACCGCCCGCCTACCCGAACTCGTGCGCGACGATGCCGCCGGCCGTCGCACACCACGTCTCGGTGTCGACCTTGCCGGTGGGCTCCAGGCCGTGCAGGCGCTGCATGTCCTGCACCGCCTTGTGGGTGTCGTGGTCGAAGTCGCCGCTCTGGGTCAGCGCCGCGCCCTTGTTGATCAGGATGTACTGCAGCGCCTGGACCGCGTTGCCGCTGTCGCCCTGCCGGATCGGGACGCCGAGGGCCTCCCAGGTGGGGTCGGTGACGGTGCCGTCGGAGGCCACGATGGCGCCGATCGCACCCTGCAGATCCTGGACCGCGGCGACGGTCGTCGCGTCGAACACGCCGCTGGTGGGCACCGTGTAGCCCTGATTCAACAGCAGCCACTGCACGACGCGCACCACCGGACCGGCGTTGGAGTCGTAGATGTCCGGCCAGGTGCGGTCCGGGAAGGTGTGCTGACCGATGCCGTGCGCGACGGCGCGGCGCAGGGTGGGGAACTCGCGGTAGAAGGCGACGCCGGGGCAGTCGGTCTCGTTGTAGTCCCAGTGCCCGAAGATGTCGTGCGCGCCGATTCCGTACTGGCGGCAGATGTCGACGCACAGCTTGGTCAGCGACTGGAACTGCACCGGCGGCGGGGTCTCGGTGTAGTACGTGCCCTCGTTCTCGATGCCGATGCCCTGGGAGTTCTCGCCTATGCAGTGCGCGCCCTGGACCTGCTTCGTGCCGGCGGTCAGGGCTTCCAGGCTGCGGTGGCGGCCTTCCAGGACATAGCCGCCGCGGCTGACCGTGAAGTGTTGACCGGTGTCGATCCAGCCGTTCTTGTCCATGTGCAGGTTCTGGATCTCTTGGGCCAGGTGGACGGCCTGGGCGCGGGAGTAGTCCGTGACGTTCGGGAACTCCGTGTGGTGGACGATGATCTTGCGGGTCGTGCCGGCCAGCATCAGGACCGGGGAGGACGAGGGGCGGGCGTCCCAGCCGGCGCAGTCGATGATGAACGACAGGTCGACGGAGCCGTCGGCGGCGGACGCCGAGGACGGCGCGGCGAGCTGGGGCAGGATGCCGAGGCCGGCCGCGGCGGTGGCGCCGAGGCCGGCGCGCAGCGCGGTGCGGCGGGTGAAGGGGCGATCCAGGTGGGGCATCGGGGTCCTCTCGGGCGTGGGGGGGGTCGCCGGTTGAAACCACATGATCCCTTGCGGAGAGTCGCGGAGAGATGTGGATTGTTTTCTACTCTCGGGAGTTCGGCTTGTCCAGAGGGCACGGGCACACGAAAGCCGCCCGGGCTCCCTGGGGAGCGCCGGGCGGCTTGGGGTGATGCGTCAGTGGTGAGTAGTCAGCGCTGGGTTAGCGCTGGGTCATCGCTGGGAGAACATTGAGTCAGAGGCTTGCGATGAGGGCGAGCCGCCGCTCGCGATCGCGGCCGCGGGTTCAGCGCCCGCGGCGCGTCGTGCCGCCCCGCGTACCGCGCGTGCCCTTGCCCTTCGCGCCCCGCGGGTCGTGCGTGCCGGAGCGGGCGGAGGGGCGCTGCGGGGGCGCCGCCGCCTTGTTCGCGGCCTTCTTCTCCTCGGCGGCGGCCTTCTCCTTGACCCGCACCGTCTCGCGGCGGACCTCGGCCTGGATCGCGCGCTCGCTGCGCAGCCACTCCGGCTGGTCGGCCTTGAGGGCGTCGATCTGCGCGGTGGTCAGCGGCTCCTCGACGCCGCCGCGGGACAGGCCCGAGATGGAGATGCCGAGCTTGGCCGCGACCACGGGGCGCGGGTGCGGTCCGTCGCGGCGCAGGTCGCGCAGCCACTCCGGCGGGTCGGCCTGGAGCGCGTCGAGCTCGTCGCGGGAGACGACCCCCTCCTGGAACGCTTCGGGGGTGGCCTCAAGGTATACGCCCAGCTTCTTCGCCGCTGTCGCGGGCTTCATCGTCTGGGTGGACTTCTGCGACGTCATGGGCCCAAGCCTATCGAGGCGCGCGGGGGTGCCGATCTCGGCAGGTACCCTGACCGGGTGACAGGCACGCAGGATTCCCCCCGGTTCCGGCTCGCTTACGTCCCCGGTGTGACGCCGGCGAAGTGGGTGCACACGTGGGGTGAGCGGCTGCCGGGCGTCCCGCTGGACCTGGTCTCCGTGACCGCCGCCGAAGCCGCCGCGACGCTGATCGACGGCGAGGCCGACGCCGGGCTGGTGCGGCTGCCGGTGGACCGGGACAAGCTCAGCGCCATCCCGCTCTACGCCGAGACCACCGTGGTCGTCGTCCCCAAGGACCACGAGCTGACGGCGGTCGAGGAGGTCGCGCTCGAGGAGCTGGACCCCTACATCGTGCAGCACCCGCTGGACGACTGCCTGGAATGGGACAAGCTTCCGGGTCTGCCCGCGATCTCCCGCCCGGAGACCACCGCCGACGCGATCGAGCTGGTCGCCGCCGGGGTCGGGCTGCTGCTGGTACCACAGTCGCTGGCGCGGCTGCACCACCGCAAGGACCTCGTCTTCCGGCCGGTGAACGACGTGCCGCAGTCGCAGGTCGTGCTGTCCTGGCTGGAGGGGCAGACGACCGATCTGGTCGAGGAGTTCATCGGGATCGTGCGGGGGCGGACGGTGAACAGCACGCGGGGACGCGGCGCGCCGGAGCCGGCGGCGAAGACGAAGGCTGCCGCGAAGCCCAAAACGCCATCGAGGGCACCCGCGCGATCCGCGAGGAGTCAGAAGCCCGCCAAGCCTCGCCGCCGGAAGTAAGGACCGGTCCGGCCGGGAACCGGTCCGGCCGATGGAACCGGTCCCCGAGCAGCGCCCCTCAGCTCAATCCCACATCTGGTACCCGTCGCTCGCGCTGCACGTCCCCTGCCAGACCGGCGCACCGCTGGCGTGGTTCGTCCCCTGCACCGCCAGGCACGTCCCGGCGTGGCTGTTCTGCATCAGCGCCTGCGCCTGGCCGTCGACGTTCATCCGGCCGCTACCGAGGAACGAGAACTGCTGGCTGGCGTCGGCGGCGTCGCAGGCCCACTGGACGATCGGCTGGGCGTTGCCGACCTTGGTTCCATCCCAGTCCAGGCAGGTCCCCGTGCCGAGGTTGCGCAGGATCGGCAGCGCTCCGACGCTGGAGACGACCGTCCACTGCTGGTAGTGGTCGCTCGCGTCGCAAGCCCACTGCCGGACCGGCGCGCCGTTGGCGTGGTTTGCACTGTCGGCGTCCAGGCACGTGCCGGCGGCGGAGTCGATGAGCTGGAACGTGAAGCCGCCGGAGACCGCCGATCGCGCGGCGGCGAGGTAGGTCTTCCATGCGCCGGACGCGAAGGTGGTCCAGGGCTTCCAGTCGGTGCCGTGGTTGGAGATGTTCCAGGCCGAGTTGGCGTTGCACTGGATCTGGAAGGCGCAGGAATCGGAGACTTCGGAGTGGTAGTAGCTGTTCATCTGCCACAGGCCTCGGTCGCGCGAACCGCCGGAGTTGACGTTCACCGCGCTCGGGCTGCAGCTGGACTCCGCCATGGCCACCGCGATCGCGACGACGATCTGCGGCTCCTGGCCCAGCGAGGTGGCGACCGTGCGGTTGAAGGAGAAGCCCGCCTTGGCGGCGACCTTCGCGCACATGATCGTCGAGGCGGGAGCCTTGGCGTGGTTCAGACCGGCGGTGTGCGGGGAGCGGTGCGTGCCGCCGTCGGCGTGGCGGGAGGCGGCGGCGTGGGCGGGGGTGGCCGTCGTCGCGGTCGCCGTCGAAGTAGCGGCCAGGACCAGACCGAGGCCGAGCAGCGCGGCCGTGGCGCCCCGGACCCGGCCGGGGTGTCGGAGGATGCGCAAGGTCCACCTGCTTTCTCGGGACACGGCGTCAGCGGCACCGATGAATACGAGGTCTGATATCAAGTCTATGGTTCCCGACCTGCGAAACCGCCGAAGATCGCGCCGCCGACCCGGCCGTGGCGCGGCCGGGGGGCGAACGCCTGGCGTACAGGTGGCGGACCGAGGTGCACAGCCCGGCCCGGCGTGGTCTGCTGGAGGCGAGGCGGTGATCGCGATGGTGTACGTCGTCTACCTGCAGGGCGGCCCCGAACCCCTCGGGGTGCGTACGGACAACCGCGTCGTGACCACGACCGAGGCGGTTCCGGAGATGAAGGTGCCGTGCGAGGGCGGGGTGGGGCTCTGGCGCTACGCCGAGGAGCACATCACCATCGGCACGGGCCAGGCCGCGGTGTTCGAGTTCGTGCGGATGGAGGACGAGGACCCGGCGCCGGTCTGACAGCGTGACGGCAGCCGCTGCGGCGCACGAATGACGGCCGGGGTTCGGCGGGAAGATTCCCGCCGAACCCCGGCCGTCAGCAGTCGCGGACGCCCGCGCCGGTCAGCCCATGTGGACGGCGCCGCCGGTGGGCAGGTCGTCCTTGCGGGCCTTGACCAGGGTGGCGACCACCAGCGTGGCGGCGCCGAGGATGGCGGCGCTCCAGATGAAGGCGGTCACGTAGCCGTGGACCGAGGCCTGCGCGATGAGCAGGGACTGGTTCGTGGCGTGGGCGGCGTGGGAGCCGAGGTAGTTCGTCGTGGCGGTGGTCGCGAACGTCACCAGCATCGCGGTGCCCAGGGCGCCGCCGATCTGCTGCGTGGTGTTCACCAGCGCCGAGGCCACGCCGGCGTCGTGGTCGGCGACGCCGATCAGCGAGGTCGAGGACAGCGGGACGAAGAACAGCCCGATGCCGAAGGACATCACCAGCTCGGCCGGGACGACGTGGGTGAGGTAGGAGGTGTCCACCCCGATGCCGGTGAACAGCACCATGCCGAGCGTCGCCAGGCCGAAGCCGACGGCCATCAGGACGCGCGGGCCGATGCGCGGCAGGAAGCGGGTGGCCACGCCGGCGCCGGCGATCACGCCGAAGGTGAAGGGCAGGAAGGCGAAGCCCGACTTCAGCGCCGAGTAGCCCAGGATCTGCTGCAGGTAGTAGGTCAGGAAGATGAAGACCCCGAACATGCCCACGCCCATCAGCAGGGAGCTGAGGAACGAGCCGCCCCGGTTGCGGTCCAGGATGACGCGCATCGGCAGCAGCGGGTGCGAGGTGCGCAGCTCGATGACCAGGAACGCGACCAGCAGCGCCAGGCCCGCGGCGAGCAGGCTCAGGGTGGTCGCCGAGCCCCAGCCGTCGGTGTTGGCCTTGTTGAAGCCGTAGACCAGCGCGGCCAGTCCGGCGGTGGAGGTCAGGGCGCCGGGGATGTCGTACTTGGTGTTGCCGGCGGCCTTGCTCTCGGTCAGCACGCGGGAGGCGAAGAAGGCGGCGACGACCGCGATCGGCACGTTCACCAGCAGCGTCCAGCGCCAGGAGGCGTACTCGGTGAGCACACCGCCCATGATCAGACCGATGGCGGTGCCGCCGCCGGCGATGGCGCCGTAGACGCCGAACGCCCGGGCGCGCTCCTTCTCCTCGGTGAAGGTGACGGTCAGCAGCGACAGCGCGGCCGGCGCCATCAGCGCGCCGAACACGCCCTGCACGGCGCGGGCGCCGAAGAGCATCGCCTCGTTGGTCGCGGCGCCGCCCAGGGCGGAGGCCGCGGCGAAGCCGAGCAGGCCGATGACGAAGGCCCGCTTGCGGCCGGTGTAGTCGGCCACGCGGCCGCCGAGCAGCAGCATCGAGCCGAAGGCCAGCGCGTAGGCGGTGATGACCCACTGCTTGTTCACATCGGATATGTGCAGGTTGCGCTGCATCGTCGGCAGCGCGATGTTCACGATCGTGCCGTCGAGCACGATCATCAGCTGGGCGACGGCGATCAGGACCAGGGCGGCCCAGCGGCGCGGGTTCAGCGCCGGGGTCCCGGTCTCGGCGCCCGCGCCGGTACCGGCCGGCTGCAAGCTTTCTGTGGTGGTTGACATGCGCTTCTTCTCGCTTTCGACGGGCTGGCCGGTTTTCGGCAGCACTCGATCGACGCGCGGCCCCCTCGAGTCGCGCGAGCCTGGGGTTCTGTGGGGCTGGTCCGCTCCGCCTAGTGGCCGCGGACCATCAATGGGATGAGGATGTCGTCGGTCAAGTGAACCAGGAACGCCTCGTCGATGTGCTCGGCGTTGAGGAAGATCCGCATGAACATCACCGCCGGGGCGACCTCGGGGAACACGGTCGGATCGGTGTCGGCGGGCAGCTCGCCCCGGGCGATCGCCCGGTCCAGCATGCGCCGCGTGACCTCCTGCTTGTCCTCGAGCATCGAGGCCCGCACGACGCGCGCCAGCTCGGGGTCCTTCTGCACCGCGGCGACCAGGCCGGCCATCAGCTGGCCCAGCTCGCCGGACATCAGGTCGCGCATGGCGGTCAGCGTGGCGAGCACGTCGCCGCGCAGACTGCCGGTGTCCACCTCGTCGGTGAGGTCGGCCTGCTCATAACAGCGGACGGCGTCCACGACCAGCTCGGCTTTGCCGGGCCAGTGCCGGTACAGGGTCGCCTTGCTGGCCTTGGCGCGGGAGGCGACGGCGTCCAGCCGCAGCGCCTCGTAGCCGTGCTCGGCCAGCAGGTCCAGCGTGGCACCGAGGATGGCCTGCTCCCGCTCGGGATCGAGCTTGGGCCCGGCTTCCATGGCCGCTCCTTTCGGCGGGGGGGTACGGCGCGCTCGCGAGGCTCGCCGTACGGCATGGTGTACGAAACTGTTTCGTACAGTAGCACGCTTCGCGCGCGAAACGAAACTGTTTCGTACACCAGCAGGGCCGTGCGGAGGGTGACCTTCGTCACCCGGGAATGACCTGGTCAGACGCATCCAGGTCTTGGCAGTCCCGAGCCGGCTCTGCCCGGTCAGATGAGCTCAGCGGCCCACCCCAGCACGTCCGGCAGCGCGGCGGCGTCCACCGGCGCCCACAGCGAGCACGAGCTCACCCCGGCCTCCTCCAGCCGGCCGAGTTCGTCCACGATGCTCTCCCGGCTCGGCTGGTCCCCGCCGAGCAGCGCGCCCGGGGACTTGCCGGACAGCTCGAAGCCGGGCGGCAGCAGCATCGAGACGACGGTCAGCCCGAGGGAGTCCGGGTCGCGGTCGGTGCCCTCGGCGAGCTGCGCGATCCGCGCGCGGGCGGCGGTGACGGCGTCGGGGTCGCCGGAGCCGTGCCAGGCGTCGCCGAACCGCAGGGCCCTGCGAAGGGCGGCGTCGCTGGTGCCGCCGATCCAGACCGGCGGACCGTCCGGGGTGCGGGGCGGCATGCCGAGCGAGACCTCTGATTCGCCGCGCCACAGGGCACGCATGGTGGCCAGGCCGGCGTCGGTGCGCTTGCCGCGCTCGGTGAAGGGCACGCCGACGGCGTCGAACTCAGCGCGGTCCCACCCTGTGCCGACGCCCAGGACGAGGCGTCCGCCGCTGAGCGCGTCCAGGGTCGCCGCCTGGTGCGCGACGACGAGCGGCTCGTACAGCGGGGCGATCAGGATGCTGGTGGCCACGCGGACGCGGGAGGTGGCGCCGGCGACCGCGGACAACAGCACCATGGGGTCCGGGGACAGGCCGAGGTCGCCGGCGAGCAGGTGTGTGCCGGCGATGACGTGCTCGAAGCCGAGGCTCTCGATCAGGCGGGCGGTGTCCAGGACCCCGGCGAGATCGGCGGGGTCGGTGGGCCACAGGCGGTGGGGCGCGAATCCGATGTGCATGGCGGAAGCCTAGGCAGGGGTGGCGCGTCTACGGCGTGTGAGAGCACTGGATCACCCCGCTGGCTGAACTCCGTCAGACCCGTGCCGACCAGCCAGGAATCCGTTGACGACACCGAAGGCGCGGTTCTAGTTTCCACCCTGCTTTCTCGTCGAACCGCCGAACCGCCCCGTGTTTTCAGCGCTCTGATTCAGGAGGCCTCCCATGCTCAGCTCCCCCACCGTGCGACGGCTCGCCGTCGCCGCCACGGTCGCGCTCGGCGCGGCGCTCGTGCCCGCGGTCACCGCGGGTGCCGCCGCCCAGGACCCGATCCAGGACCCGCTGCCCATCACGCCGAACACGTCCTTCATCGGCCTGGTCAACGGCAAGGCCGCGGACGCGGTCATCACCGTCGTGTGCCCGGGACCGGTCAGCTCGACCTCCGTGGGACACCCGGTCTCCGGGCAGACCGCCGAGGTGCGCAGCATCGTGCCGCCGGTGACGGCGCCGGGCGGCTTCACCGGCAGTGCCGGACGCGAGATCGTCGCCGGCTTCAGCCCGGCGTCGACGGCGGCGCAGAACATCGTGTTCACGTCCTACTTCGCCCCGGCCAAGATCCCCACGACGTGGTGGGTGCCGTGCGGCGGCACGGCCACGATGACCTTCGTGCCGCTGCCGACGAGCCCGACGGCGCGGAGCTACACGCTGACGGTCGCGTTCGCGAACATCGCGTACTGACGACGCCGCGGCCCTCGCGCCGCGCTGTCGGGGCGCGGCACTCGCACCGCGCCCCGACGCTCGCCGCCGAAGGGCTCCGCCGATCTCACTCGCCGCGCAGCCCGATCGCGTTCCCGTCCTTGTCCAGCAGCACGCAGACCCGCGCCCCCGGCGCCACCTGCCGCGGCGCGTCGCGCTCGGTGGCGCCGGCGGCGAGCAGCTTCTCGCGCGCGCCGTCGAGGTCCTCGACGTCGGTGTACGCCACCGGCCCGCCGGAGACGTCGCCCGGCGTGAGCGAGACCTCGAAGCCGCCGGCGTCGTAGCCGACGTAGTAGGGCGTGTCGGTGTGCGGGTCGCCGTACAGCGCGGTGTAGACCGCCTTGGCGGCGTCGAGGTCGGAGACCGGGATCACCTGGCTGCGGATCGCTGTGGTCATGGGAAGTCCTTCCGGGCTGGGCGGCGGGTCGCGGTTGGTTACGTTGGTTCCGTTGGTTCTGGTGGTTCCGTATCGGAAGCTACAGGGGTGTGCGGGGCGCGCGAGGGAAAAGCCGTCCGTCCAGGTGAAACGGCACTTGTCACTCCCCTCCCCTACGATCGAACCCATGACCGCACCGCCCACCCCCGCCGAGCGCCTCGCCGACCTCGCCCGCCTGCGCCGGGTGCGCGACCGCGTCGACCGCGAGTACGCGCAGCCGCTCGACGTCGAGGCGTTGGCGCGCGGGGAGCACATGTCGGCGGGGCATCTGAGCCGGGAGTTCAAGGCCGCCTATGGGGAGTCGCCGTACTCCTATCTCATGACGCGGCGGATCGAGCGGGCCATGGCGATGCTGCGGCGAGGCGATCTGACGGTCACCGAGGTGTGCTTCGCGGTCGGGTGCTCCTCGTTGGGGACGTTCAGTACGCGCTTCGCCGAGTTGGTCGGGATGCCGCCGAGCGAGTACAAGCGGGTGTCCGCCTTCGCCGGTGCGGGGCTGCCTTCGTGCGTGTCCGCGCGGGTGACGCGACCGATCAGGATTCGAGAAGCCCGGCTCGGGGCGCTCACCTAGGGTGATGGGCATGGACCTCAGCATTCACGCCAGTTTCCTGCCGCACGCCGACGCCGACGAGTCGGTGGCCTTCTACCGGGACGTGCTCGGCTTCGAGGTACGCAAGGACGTCGGATTCAACGGGATGCGGTGGGTCACCGTCGGGCCGGCCGGACAGCCGGGGACCTCGGTGGTGCTGTACCCGCCGAGCGCCGATCCGGGAGTGACCGAGGCGGAGCGGCAGACCGTGGCCGAGATGATGGCCAAGGGCACGTACGCTGTGATCCTTCTCGCCACCACCGATGTGGACGGGACGTTCGACCGGCTGCAGGCGCACGACGCGGAGGTCGTGCAGGAGCCGACGGACCAGCCCTACGGGGTGCGGGACTGCGCGTTCCGGGACCCGGCCGGGAACTTGATCCGCATCCAGCAGCAGAAGTGACGCCCAGGCACTGAGGAGAAGCACGCATGGCCGCCAAGACCAGCACCGGCGAGCAGGCCGCTACCGCCGACGCCCCGCACGCCGCCGACAGCCACGACCTGATCCGGGTCCACGGCGCCCGCGTGAACAACCTCAAGGACGTCAGCATCGAGCTGCCCAAGCGCCGCCTGACCGTCTTCACCGGCGTCTCCGGCTCGGGCAAGAGCTCGCTGGTCTTCGGCACGATCGCGGCGGAGTCGCAGCGGCTGATCAACGAGACCTACAGCGCCTTCGTGCAGGGCTTCATGCCCACGCAGTCGCGGCCCGACGTGGACGTCCTGGACGGGCTGACCACCGCGATCATCGTGGACCAGCAGCGCATGGGCGGCGACCCGCGCTCCACGGTCGGCACGGCGACCGACGCCAACGCGATGCTGCGCATCCTGTTCAGCCGGCTCGGCACGCCGCACATCGGCTCGGCGAAGGCCTTCTCCTTCAACACTGCCTCGATCAGCGGCGCCGGCGCCGTCACGATGGAGAAGGGCGGCCAGACCGTCCGGGAGAAGCGCAGCTTCAGCGTCATCGGCGGCATGTGCCCGCGCTGCGAGGGCCGCGGCTCGGTCAGCGACATCGACCTGGCCGAGCTGTACGACGAGTCCAAGTCGGTCAACGACGGCGCGATCACCGTGCCCGGCTACTCCGGCGGCGGGTGGAACTCGCGGCTGTACGCCGAATCGGGGTTCTTCGACCCGGACAAGCCGGTGAAGAAGTTCACCAAGAAGGAGCTGCACGACTTCCTGCACCGGGAGCCGACGCGGATGAAGATCGCGGGCATCAACATGACCTACGAAGGTCTGATCCCGCGCATCCAGAAGTCGATGCTGTCCAAGGAGCGGGAGTCGCTGCAGCCGCACATCCGGGCGTTCGTGGACCGCGCGGTCACGTTCACGACGTGCCCGGACTGCGACGGCACGCGGCTGTCGGAGGGCGCGCGGTCCTCGAAGATCAAGGGGATCAGCATCGCCGACGCCTGCGAGATGCAGATCAGCGACCTGGCCGCGTGGGTGCGCGGGCTCTCCGAGCCGTCGGTGGCGCCGCTGCTGGCCGCACTGTCGCAGACCCTTGACTCCTTCGTCGAGATCGGCCTGGGCTACCTGTCGCTGTCGCGCTCCTCCGGCACGCTGTCCGGCGGGGAGGCGCAGCGGGTGAAGATGATCCGGCATCTCGGCTCCTCGCTGACCGACGTCACCTACGTCTTCGACGAGCCCACCGTCGGGCTGCACCCGCACGACATCCAGCGGATGAACGAGCTGCTGCTGCGGCTGCGCGACAAGGGCAACACGGTGCTGGTCGTGGAGCACAAGCCCGAGATGATCGCGATCGCCGACCACGTCGTCGACCTCGGTCCCAGCGCGGGCTCCGGCGGCGGCGCGGCGTGCTTCGAGGGGACGATCGACGGGCTGCGGGGCAGCAACACCGTCACCGGACGCCATCTGGACGACCGTGCGGCGCTGAAGAAGCAGACGCGCGAGGCCAAGGGCGCGCTGGAGATCCGCGGCGCGTCGGCGAACAACCTGCGGGACGTGGACGTCGACATCCCGCTCGGGGTGCTGGTGGTCGTCACCGGCGTCGCCGGGTCGGGCAAGAGCTCGCTGATCCACGGCTCGGTGACCAAGCACCTGCACGAGGGCGTCGTCTCGATCGACCAGAGCCCGATCCGCGGCTCGCGGCGCAGCAACCCGGCCACGTACACCGGGCTGCTGGAGCCGATCCGCAAGGCGTTCGCCAAGGCCAACGGCGTGAAGCCGGCACTATTCAGCGCGAACTCCGAGGGCGCCTGCCCGACCTGCAACGGCGCCGGGGTGGTGTACACCGACCTGGCGATGATGGCCGGGGTCGCGACGGTCTGCGAGGAGTGCGAGGGCAAGCGCTACCAGGCCGAGGTGCTGAAGTACGAGTTCGGCGGCCTGGACATCGCCTCGGTGCTGGCGCTGTCGGTGCAGGAGGCGGAGGCGTTCTTCGCCGACGGCGAGGCGAAGCTGCCGGCCGCGCACAAGATCCTGGCGCGGCTGTCCGACGTGGGACTGGGTTATCTGAGCCTGGGGCAGCCGCTGACCACGCTGTCCGGCGGCGAGCGCCAGCGGCTGAAGCTGGCCGTGGCGATGGCCGAGGACGGCGGGGTGTACGTGCTCGACGAGCCGACCTCCGGGCTGCACCTGGCCGACGTCGAGCAGCTGCTCGGGCTGCTGGACCGGCTGGTGGAGGCCGGCAAGTCGGTGGTGGTCATCGAGCACCACCAGGCGGTGATGGCGCACGCGGACTGGATCGTGGACCTGGGACCGGGCGCCGGGCACGACGGCGGGCGCGTGGTGTTCACCGGGACGCCGGCGGATCTGGTCGCCAAGCGCTCCACGCTGACCGGACAGCATCTGGCGGAGTACGTCGGGGCGTGAAAAACGCGCCACCCGAGATCGTGTTCGGCGAGCGAACGGTCGGCGACGGATTCCGCTCCTGGGCTTTCGCCTGGTTAGCACGAGCCGGAGCTCTCAGGCCTGACCAGGGACCGAAGTACCCTGATACTGCCCTACCTTAGGGACGTTATAGTTACGAAGTATCCGTTTCCTGCGCACCGGGAGGCGCTGGGGAAAGCATGCCGGATCGGCGCGGCCGGTGTCGACCGGATTCCCCGGCGCGGGATGCCTGCGCCACCCGGCATCACCTGACCAGCGGATTCGCCGAACGGCCGGTCCGAGCGGGGCGTATTACCGTGGAATGGTGACGCACGAGCTCGGCACCGATCCCGGTCTTCCGGTCGATCCCGGTCTGCCGGTCGTCGACCTGTCGAAGGCCGACGGGTCGGAGGCGGAGCGGGCCGCGCTGCACGAGGCGCTGCGCACGGCGGCCACCGAGGTCGGCTTCTTCCAGCTGGTCGGGCACGGCATCACCGAGAGTGAGACCGCCGCGCTCAACGACGCGATGCGCTCCTTCTTCGCCCTGCCGCACGCCGACCGCCTGGCGGTCAGCAACCTCAACTCCCCGCACTTCCGCGGCTACACCGGCACCGGCGACGAGCAGACCGCCGGCGCGCGGGACTGGCGGGACCAGATGGACATCGGGCTGGAGCTGCCGCCGCACGTGCCGGGCGCCGGGGAGCCGGCGTACTGGTGGCTGCAAGGGCCCAACCAGTGGCCGGCGAGGCTGCCCCAGTTGCGGGCGGCGACGCTGGGCTGGATCGACAAGCTCAGCGCGATCTCCCGGCGGCTGCTGCACGAGCTGCTGGCCTCGATCGGCGCGCGCCCGGATTTCTACGACGCCGCCTTCGCCGGGCATCCGCATCTGCGGCTGAAGCTGGTGCGCTATCCCGGTACCGCTCCGGACGGCGCGGGTCAGGGCGTCGGGATGCACAAGGACTACGGCTTCATCACGCTGTTGCTGCAGGACTCGGTCGGCGGGCTGCAGGTGGCGCGGGCGGACGGGACGTTCCTGGACGTGCCGCCGATGCCGGGGGCGTTCGTGGTGAACCTCGGCGAGCTGCTGGAGGTGGCGACCGACGGGTATCTGAAGGCGACGAGCCACCGGGTGGTCAGCCCCCCGAGGGCGCGGGAGCGGTTCTCGGTGCCGTTCTTCTTCAACCCGCGGCTGGACGCGCACATCGAGCCGCTGGAGTTCCCGCACGCGCACCACGCGCCCGGCGCCGACGACGATCCGTCGAACCCGCTGTACGCGGAGTTCGGACGCAACGAGCTGAAGGGGTATCTGCGGGCGCATCCGGAGGTGACGAGGAAGTTCCATCCGGATCTGGCGACGGTGTAGGGGAATCTACGACCGGCTGCGGCCGTGTGAGACCGCGTAACAGGCAGCAGCTGGGAATGCCACCTGCTGCGTGCGCGTTGTCCGAGGTCGCATGCAAGCAGATGTCGCACATCCGCAGACACAGATCGCACGGGGCGGCGCACGCCAGCCGAACGCGCTCGCCGGAGACGAGGATCCATGAAGTACTCCCTGCTCGACGTCGCCGCGGTCGCCCCCGGCGAGCATCCCGGCGAGGCGCTGCACGGAGCCGTGCCGCTGGCGCGGGCCGCCGAGCGCGGCGGGTACGAGCGCGTCTGGTACGCCGAGCACCACAACATGCCGGCGATCGCCTCCGCGGCCACGAGCGTGCTGATCGCGCACGTCGCGGCGAACACCGAGCGCATCCGCCTCGGCGCCGGCGGCGTGATGCTGCCGAACCACTCGCCGCTGGTCATCGCCGAGCAGTTCGGGACGCTCGCGGCGCTGCACCCGGACCGCATCGACCTGGGGCTGGGGCGCGCGCCGGGCTCGGACCAGGCGACGATGCGGGCGTTGCGGCGCCACGCGGAGTCGGCGGACACCTTCCCGCAGGACGTGCTGGAGCTGCAGGGTTTCCTGTCCGGGCAGAGCCGCATCCCCGGGGTGCGGGCGACGCCGGGCGACGGGTCGAACGTGCCGCTGTACATCCTGGGCTCCTCGCTGTTCGGCGCGCAGCTGGCGGCGGCGCTGGGGCTGCCGTACGCGTTCGCCTCGCACTTCGCGCCGGACGCGCTGGCGGCGGCCACCGAGCTGTACCGCGCGGAGTTCCGGCCGAGCCCGGGGCATCCGGAGCCGTACCTGATCGTGGCGGCGAACCTGATCGCGGCGGACACCGAGGAAGAGGCGGACGTGCAGTACCAGGCGGCGCTGCGGTGGCGGGCGCAGCGGTTCCTGGTGCGCGGGAACACCGAGCTCAGCGACGATGAGCTGGACCAGGTGCTCGCCACACCGGGTGGGGATCACGTGAAGGGCATGATGCGGGTCACCGCGGTCGGGACGCCGAAGCAGGCCGTGGACTACATCGAGCGGCTGGCCGAGCGCACGGTCGCCGACGAGGTGATCCTGGCTCCGGCCTCGCCGAAGCGGGCCGAGCGGATCCGGGCGGTGGAGTTGGTGCCGGCGCCGGCGGTGGACGCGCGGTCTGCGTTGCAGGCTTCGTAGGGCGCCCGCGAGCCGGACGGATGGGCTCGTGAGCGGTGGTTGTCATCCCCGGTAGCCCGAACGGCGAGCCCGGGCGACGCACCGAAACGGCCCATCCGGCTGGCATCTGGCGCCGGCATTCGCCAGGGTGGAGACCATGGCTGATGCTGGGATGCGGAGCGGACGGGGCAAGAAGACCGGCGGCGTGGCGGCGGTGACGCTGGTCGCGGCGGTGGGGTTGCTGAGCGGGGCGTGCTCCAGCGGCGCGTCGAAGCCGGCGGCGCAGGGGAGTTCGAGCTCGTCGTCCACGACGACTTCGTCGACACCGACGACGACGTCTTCGTCCTCGACACCGACGACTACTTCGTCGTCGAGCTCCTCGTCGTCCTCGGCGCCGTCTTCGTCGTCGAGCTCGACGACCCCGAAGCCGCCGACGACTCCGTCCAGCTCGCCCGCGGCGCCCGGGAACCTGACGCTGCAGCAGGAGGCCGGGCAGCGGGTCATCTACTCCTACCAGGGCCTGACCCCGCCGCAGCATCTGCTGACCCTGATCCGGCAGGGCGACGTCGGCGGCGTCATCTTCTTCGGCGGCAACATCTCCAGCCAGTCGCAGATCGCCGGCGTCATCACCGAGCTGCGCCAGGCGCAGGCGGCCAGCCCGGTCCACCTGCCGCTGCTGCTGATGACCGACCAGGAGGGCGGCATCGTCAAGCGCCTGCCCGGACCGCCGTACGACTCGGCGAAGCAGGTCGGCCAGAGCTCGAACCCCCCCGGCGCGGCAACCGCCCAAGGCACCGCAGCCGGACAGAACATGGCGGGCGTCGGCATGAACCTGAACCTCGCGCCGGTCCTGGACGTCTACCGCACCCCAGGCAACTTCCTCGACGCCGCCCAGCGCTCCTTCAGCCAGAACCCGAACACAGTCTCGCAGCTGGGCTCGAACTTCATCGTGGCCCAGCAGAACACCGGCGTAGCCGCCACCGCCAAGCACTTCCCCGGCCTCGGCTCCGCACCCAACGGCGCCAACACCGACGAGCACCCGGTGACCCTCACCGTGTCCCTGAGCAACCTGCGCAGCATCGACGAACTGCCCTACGCCGCAGCAGTGCAGAACGGCCTGAAACTGGTGATGATGTCCTGGGCGATCTACCCGGCCCTAGACGCCAACCGCCCGGCAGGCATGTCCTCCACAATCGTCCAGCAGGAACTACGCGACCGCGTCGGCTTCAAGGGCGTGACCATCACCGACGCGCTGGAAGCCGGCGCGCTGCAGGCGTACGGCACCGCGGGCAACCGCGCCCTGTCGGCAGCGGAGGCAGGCATGGACCTCCTGCTGTGCTCCTCCGGCGACCCGGCGCAGGGCGACGCCGCGGCAGCAGCACTCGTGGCCGCCGTGAACAACGGGAAGCTGAGCCGGAGCGGGTTCGACGCGGCGGTGGGGCGGGTCGACGCGCTGCGGGGTGGGTTGAAGTAGGAAGAAGCTGTACCGGACGCACCAATCTGCGCGAGGCCGACGGTTTTACAAAGTGAGGGAAGACACTCCGCGCGAACATACAGTGACCGGATTTAAGCCAACCCTCTCAACATCTGACACTCTGGCCGGCCAAGCCCGGACCGACTCTCGTTTCTTGTTGATCAGTATCACCGGCTAACCGAGAACTCGACGGCGCGCCGTTGCAGCCGACAACCGCAGAGCCGACTAGGCATCGGTCGCCCTAACAATGACAGCAACTTTACGCTGGATCGACCTCAGTATCGCAATCGTATATTCATCCGCATAGCCGGTAGTGGTCGACCATTCAACACCGGAACCAGCGAGGTCGCTGACAAAAGCAATCTCCACAGCCAGTAGTATACGTGTCCAGTCATCCGCGTCAATCACTGTATTGTCGTTCAGATTCCGCCGAAGCCGACGACCTTCTTCGATGAGGTTGCGATAACTTTGAAATCCCATGGCAACGGCAAACTCGTCAGTGCATCGGGCCGGGCCACTCCATTCCAGCAGGCCACGGTCGAGCAATTCGACCTCTGCCGTCGCGATCAGATCAAGCGGTCGCACTTCTCTGACTGCCACTAACTCAAACCCTTCCAATATTCGTCGAAGTCATCCGGCGTAAATATTGTTCCCTTATCGTCGGTGTTCGGATCGTACAAGACGACCGAGATACCGTCCGAGAAGGCAATTCTGCCCTTACTCAACGGCTTCGTCATAGCCGCGTTGTCGAGGACCGATTCAGTATGACTCGCAAGATCGTCGACTGTCATTCCAGGGAAGTCACCCGCGTGCTTTCCCCCGGCGTGACCGTTCGCGATGCTCTGTGCCACCTCTGCAGCAGTTGGCTCCTTTTCATCTTGTTCATCCGAGCGCTGCGCGTATGCCTCATCAACATCGGCAGAACTTGGACCGTCCGGGTACACTGGGTCCCCGCCGGTTCCGTCACAGACACAATTCGACTCATGGCCGTCAAGCCAGCCTCCGCAGTTGTGCACCAGCACCGGCGTGTCGCCTGCGACCACATAGTACGTGTGCAGCCCGTCGATGGTGAGGTCATACGTCACCATCGATGAGACGTAGTCGCGGACCGTAAGCACCGTGACGGCGCCAGCATCATCGGTCTGAAGGTGATCGCCTGGCTTGAGTTGGGAGGCGATTGTGAACTTCCCGGTCGTCGCGTCCCAGTACGGGTGGTTCTGGGTGCCGGTGATGGTTCGGGGACCAGTGGGGGTGCTGACGGTCAGGTCGGTGAAGTCCGTGTCGGTCAGTGTCTTGTGGATTTCGTCGACGCGGTGCTTTTCGTTCGGGCCGTCGGGCTGGGCGTTCTTGATCTCGTCGCCCACGGCGACGTCCTGAATGGCCTTGTCGGTGCCGTCGGCCATCAGCACTTCGGTATCGGCGGCGAACGAGTGGCAGAACTGCTGAGTCATCGCGGAGGCCAGATTCATGGCGAGGCCGCCGGCCCGGACCCCCAGCTCGAGCGCACCAGAGCCCAGTTCGCCGTGCGTCAGTGACGTGTAGTCGCTCACGGTGCCGTCGCCGGACATTTCGAGCACGTGCTCCTCCGGGCCTATGCCGACGACGTCGATGCCTTGGATCGGAGTGGCCTTGCGGTTGGTCGGGGTCGTGTCGTCGAGGTTTCCGATGGCCGTGGTCAGGCCGTTGAACGTGCAATCGTTGATGCGGGAGCAGCCGGCGTTCCATGCGGCCGCTTCCTGGGATCTCGCGTCCTTGTAGCTTCCGTGGCTGTACGTCCACTCCATGCCTTTGGCGTAGGCCTCGTACAGATGGAGGAAGCTCTTGCTGTTCGCGCTCACGGAGACGTGTGGTGAGATCGAGAGCATCTGCTGGCCGTTGACGACCGGGGTGGTGCCTCCGTCGCCGTAGATGGCTGCCTTCATTTGCAGCCCGGTGGGGTCGCTTCCGTCGACCGGGTCGTTTCCGGCGTAGGCGTAGCCGCCGATGGTCTGTGGCGAGTCCTCCTGGAGAAGGGGGTCCGCGGAGATGAAGCGGCCGGTCGACGGGTCGTACTTGCGTGCTCCGATGTCGACGAGGCCGGTGGAGGCATCCGTGCTGGCGCCGAGGAAGGTGTGGTCGTCCGGGAAGCTCAGACCCCAGCTGTTGGTGGTGTTCGCCGTACCGCGAGGGGTGTTGAACGGTGTGTAGGCGCGCCGGGCGATGACGCTCTTGTCCGGTGTCGCGGGCGATCCGGGGGTGCCGGTGCCGGCGGCGATGGCGGTGGTCGCAGTGCCCTGCTGGTTGCCGGCCTCGTAGCTGATGACCGGTGCGCTGCCGCCGGATTCCACGATGGTCGGGGCGCCAGGGTAGCTGAAGTACCGCTGGCCCGTCACGACGCCGCTGGTGTCCATGTGCAGCTCGGTGCCGCTCAGGTACAGCGTCGCGCCGGTGGCGTCACGGCGGATCAGCTGGGTGCCGTCGGCGTCGTAGGTGTAGGAGGCGCTGTCGCCTGCGGTGTCCGTGTCCGTGGACAGGTGGCCTTCGGCGTCGAAGGCCAGGGACTGGTTCTTGGTCGGCTGGTTGCTGATTGCATGCGTCTTCAGGTTGCCGCTGTTGTCATACGTGTAGGTGTCGCTGATGCTGGGACTGGTGCCCGTTGTGTGGGTCACCTGGCTCAGAGTGTGGGGTCCGCTGCCGGGAGCGCGGGTACCCGCTGCGGGGTAGGTGTAGGTATTGGTGGTGTCCTGGCTGGGGTCGGTACCGAGGCTGTAGTCGGTCTCCGATTTGCGGTCACCGACCGCGTCGATGCTGTAGGTCTGCCAGTACGCCGCCGGGGAAGCGCCCGCGCCTGTGAGTTGGGCGCTGGCCGCCGCGCGGTTGCTCGTGGAGGGCTGGGGATCGACGCAGCTGCCGAACGCGCCATCCGGCGGCTGCGCGGCGAAGGTGTCCTGGACGCCGTTCACTGTGCCGAAGACGGTGCCGTTGGCGATCTTGTTGTCAGTCCATGCCGCAGACAGCCGGCCCGCGTAGTCGTACGCGTAGCACTGAACATCCTGGGCAGCGCTGGCCGAGACCAAGCCCGTGGAGCTGTTGTAGCTGGTCGCGTTGCCCTGGAGGTCGGTCTCCGAGGTGATCTGCCCCGCCGTGTTGTACGTGTAGGCGGTGGTGTCGATCGGCCGGTTCCAGGCCAGAGCGCTGACTGTGTAGTTGCCGACGCGGCGCGTCGCCTGGTCGTAGACGGTGTCGGCGGCGACCTGGTTCGGATAGTCGCCGAGCAGCCGGCGCTGGACTTCGCCGTACTCCGTGTACGAGGAGTCCGTGAGCAGGTCGGCGAAGTAGTCGCCGGTACTGGTCAGCAATCCGTTGTCGTTGTATCCGTTCGTGACGACGTCAGGCTGCAGGTCGTCGCCGGTCGGCAGGGTCGGCAGGGTCGTCTGGTACAGCTGGCCGGTGATCGGGGTGTACGTGAGGCCCGTGGTGTATGTACCCGCCAAGGTGTTATTGCCGTCCCCGGACGGAATGGTGACCGACTGCCCTGTGGGGCGGTAGCCCGCGTCGTACCCCGCGACCGCGTTGACGTACGGCTGACCGGCACCCGTGGTGAACCGCTTGCTGTCGGTGGGCTGACCCTTTGCCAGACTGTCGAAATCCCACTGTGCAAGTTGCGTCCCCGAGGTCGAAGTTCCCGAGTACTCGGCTGTCTTACGGTTCAGCGCGTCGTAGGAGTAGTGCAACGCCTTTCCGCGACCGTCCTGGACCTGGACAAGATTGCCTACCGCGTCGTAGCCGCTGGCGTAGGGGTTCGCACCGTTGGCCGGCGTGCCGTAGGTCGTGACCCCGGTGTCGGGGTCATCGGCGGTCGTCTTCTGGCCTTGCAGGTTGAAGGTGTAGGTCCAGGTATTGCCGAGCGCGTCCTTGACCTGGGTCTGGTTCCCAGCTGCGTCATAGGAGTAGCTCGTGACGTCGGCGGCCGAGGCGGTACCAAACGGGAAGGCGGCCGGGTCCAGGCCCTTGTACGTGTACAGCGCTGTGGTGTTCCCGCGCGCATCGGTGAGCGTGGACGCCTTGGTTCCAGACGTCGGCTGGTTGTCCGGCCCGGTTATCGGCACCGCGCCCGCGATCGGCGGTGTGACGTCGGTCCGGTCGGCGCCGGGATAGGACGTGACCGAATGCGTGACGGCGTTGGCTGCCGAGTACGTCGTTACCACTGTCGGTCGGCTCATGCCGTCATAGAGCGTGGTGGTGGCTCGCAACGGATGGGAACCCGACACTGCCGCCCAAGGCTTTCCCGAGGGAGCGTTCGCCGAGTCGTATTCCGGACCTGTGACGCTGGCCGCGTGCCCGAGCGAGTCGTACGTGGTCGCTGTGACGACCCGCCCCGAGACGTCGTTGACCGGGCTCGACTGTGTCTGGATGGTGCGGCCGAGGGAGTCCTCCAGGGTGAAACCCGCCGTGTAGGTACCGTCAGAGCGCAACTTGTCGGTCTCGGTGACGGACGGCGTCGCGGTGTTGACGGTGTATTTGAAGACGGAGTTCGCTGGCGGCGTGTTGGTAGGCGTGTACGGATTGTCGATGTTCCATTCCGCGGTCAAGCGCCCCAAGCTGTCGTACGTCTCGTGCACCGTCTTGCCGTTGGCGTCGGTCGTGTCCGTGGGCACAGACCGTGTGGGGTCGATCAGCGTGGTACTTGTCCAACCCATGGGATTGGTCCCCACGGTCTTGTTCGGCAGTTCCCCAGCTGCGGCCGAGTAATAGTCGGTCTTGGCCGCTCGGTTCAGCGCATCGCGGCTCAGGATGACTCGGCCGTAGCCGTCATAGCCGCTGCTGGACTTGGTCACGAACACAGGAGTCGAACCGCTGAAGGAATCCAAGACCTTCGCCACAGTGATATCGCCCGTCGACACCGTGGTGGGGTTCGCGCCTGCGTCATTGTCGTAGAAGCTCTGAGTGCCAGACACAGCGGTCGCCGCCGTCGTCGAAGCGACGTTGTTGGAGGAATCCCAACACGGGGTGGCAGCTCTGAACGTCATGATCTGATCGGTGTAGCCCGTTATCCAGGGTTTCGCCGAATCCGTGGCATAGCTGGGTACCGTACACAGCGACGGTGTCGTGTCCGGCTGCGCGGGAGTCTGGCTGTACACCGGGCTCTTGGCCCATGAGGCGATCGTCCGGCCACCGTGGGCGAGGTTGGGATCGTAGAGGTTGTCGGTTTCCACAGTGCGGGTGCCCTTGGGCACCGTCCCGTACGCGGCCGTCGGTGTCGTCGTGAGCGCGGCCGCGGTACCGATCTGACGCGCACGCAATGCCGGAAGCGGACTCACTCGCGCGTGCGCCGCCACAGGCGCTGAGAGATAGGGACGGGAAACGGTGTCGTTCCACACGCTGCCGTTGGCCGCTGTGAAGGTCTGAGTCTCCAGCGCTTCGCCGTTGAAGATCACGTCGTCGGTCGTCGATCCGCCCTGGGAGTCCCTGACGCTCACGCGTGGGCACTCGGCCTGCGTGATACCCGCTGCGGTGTTCGGACAGTCAACGCCCGCGGCCACGGCCTTGATATCCGGGTCCCAGTCCATACCGCGCAAATACGTGGTCGTCGTCTGGCCGGCCGGTGTGTCGCTGCCGTCGCCTTGCGTCGTGGTGACGGAGGCGAAACCGCGGTACTGGTCGTAAGTACGGGCCTTGGGATCGGTCACCAACTCCGAGTCATTGGAGTGCCACGCCGCGCCCGTCGTGGTGTCGTAGGTGTACGACGTGGCCAGAGACGCACCGGTGCCCGAGTCGTCCTTGGTCGTGATCCCGGTGACGACATATTTGTGGAACCAGTCGGTGATCGGAGAAGGCTCGCCCGGCGGGGTCCAGTACTCCGGGTAACAGAGCTTGGTGTTGTGCCAGTCGGCAGGCCCGCTCGGCGGAGCAGTACAGCCGAGCGCGAAGGCCGAGGGCACGTCGTAGGTGATCGTGGTCTGGGCACCGAGCTCATCGGTGATGGTGACCAGGCGGGCACGGTCGATCGGGGTCAAGCCCAGGTTCGTCCCACCGCTGCCGGTAACGCCCGGCACGCGGTTCGCCATCTGCGCACCCGAGCCTGCGAAGGTCACGTCCGGCACGGACAGCGATCCGGCGCCGGAGGCCGGCAGACAGATCTGGTGGGTGTCGACGTTGCCCGCGGCGCAATGACGGATCGCCGCCAGCCACAAAGGCGGCCGGTTGAACGAGTTGTTCTGGTCACCGGCCAGGTTGAACTGGTCGAACAGGTTGTACTGGTCGACCGAGTGCCAAGCGTTGTTCTCCCGGACCTCGGTGACGATGGTGGCCAGCCGCATCGTCGACCAGAACGTCGGGGAGTTCTGCGCCGCTTCGATGCAGGTGGCATTGGTGGTCGGGCAGTACAGGTCATACGGCGTGTCCTGGAATCCGGGCAGATTCGCGCTGGTGATCGGTGCGCTCTGGCATCCCGCGCTGCCCCCGGAGGAAGCTCCGTACCCGCCGTCCAACGCGGGGTCGACGCAACGCTGCACACTGCCGAAATAGACCTTGGCACCGGGTTGCCGGCCCGCGATGGCGTCGGAAAGCTGCCATCCGTAGTCGATCTCCTTCGGCGTACCACCCCGGACGTACGTCGCGGCGGTCTGCGCGGTGCCACGCCCGTACGCGTTGAGATCGGCGTTGTAGAAGACCTGTTGAACATTGCCGTGCGGGTCGACGACGAAGTCGAGGTTCCAGCGCCAGGCAGTTTCGCAGTTCGCCGCGGTCGCCTTCGTCGGGTCCTTGCACACGCTATTGGCGGCCGGGTTGTTGAAGACCGGCTCGAACCAGGTCGAGTTGGTGGCCCCGAACGGCTTCACCGCCACGCCGTTGTTCAGCTCCGCGGGCACAGTATCGGCACCGAAATAAGCGGTGGTGCCGTCGGGCATCCGCATCCGGAACATCTCCGACGTGGCGGTTGTCGTCGCGGTGTTCGGTAGCAGGTCGATCTGGGTGCCGTCGTCCTGCTGCAGCTTGAAGTGGGTGTTCGTGGTGTCGCCATCGTCGTGGACCAGTTGTCCGCCGTGCGAGCCGTACGACAGGGTCAGGGCCGGCACGGGATTGCCGTTCGCGTCCAGCGCGAAGCAGTTGTCGGTCGAGGTCGACCACGAGGTCGGCTTGGCCTTCGAACAGGGCACGTAGGAGCGTTCGACGTAACCGGGGCTGTAGTCCCAGCCGTCGCCGATCCAGGACGACTGCCCGTTCTCCACGGTCGAGTGGCCGTCCACCGCTCCCGAGTCGTAGGACAAGGCCACAGTCGGCGCGGCACCGCCGATGGCCGGCGGCACAGAGATCGGGTAGCTGTAGGTGAAGTTCCCGGTGTTGCTCGACTCGGACCACGAGTTCGACGCCGACAGCGAGGTGGCGTTGTAGGACCCGGCAGATCCGCTCCCGGTGGCGGTGGCCGCGAGGACCAGCGTGCCGCCGGGCGCTGCCGACTTCCCGTCGGACTTCGTGCTCACGCTGGGATGGGTTCCACCGGGGATCGTCACCGATGCGGTCAACCGCTGGTGGGTGGCGTCATTGGCGAAGCGGAGCGGGGTCTCCTTCTGGCATGCGGCGACCTTCGGCGTGGTCAGCGCGCACGGCGGCAGAGCAACGAGATCCAGCCGGGACGCATAGTCGCCGCCGTAAGCCTGACCGAAGGAGCTGTAGTCCAAGGCGACGGCGGCGTCGGCTGCGCCCGTCTTCCCGTCTGTCCGGGAAACGGAGACGATCTCGCCGGAGACACCTGCGGCCACAGCGGTCGCATGATCGGTGACGGTCACGTGCACCGTGGTCGGGATGCTCGCCGCGGTTCCCGCCTTGACCCGGGACGGAAGCTGGTCCGACGAGGCAAGGTTCTGACTGTCGGCCGGGTCTGCGGCAACGGCGACAGGAACGCCCGCAGCGCTCGCATAGGGCACGTTCGAAACAGTATCCGCAGATGCCGAGGTGCGGGCTCCCGAGGCGGTCGGAGCCGTCAACGTGAGATCCGCCTGAGCCGCGGCGGGGAAGGTCGTCTGAGAAGGGATCGAGCCCTTGGCAGGCGGCGGAGCCGGAGGGTTCTTGCCGTGCCAGGGACCGGTCTTGATCGGGGTGTCGGTCACCACCGACTTGCCGTTGTACTTGGCGGTCTTGGTTTTGCCCGCGGCCTGAGCCTGATCCGCGCTGTGCGGCAGCCCCGACACGACGCCGATCGTCAACGCCGTCACGACGGCGGCCGCCATGAGGCGTCTGCGACGCATCACGCGAGCCTTCGTCACAGACCTCTGCTGTGTTGCCACTGCCCCCACCCCTGTCAAGCAGCCCAGCGGACACGAAATCCGGTGTCGGAATTCCGCGACGACGAGCACCACCGATGCCGATAACTCAGAAACGCACGGAACGGTACTCGATCACTGAGATCTGGCGCAATAGCCGATCCCCGCTGTCACTTTCCGTAATTGCCGAACCGGGGTCGGGAGGCCTTACCCGAACGGGACGACCGAAAGTGATCCCCCTCGCGGCGGGCCGGTAAACCGCAGGCCAAGGTGGTCGAGTCAGGACACGGCCGACAAACCATACGGTCGCGAATATCCACCCTTTGCCATTGAGTCGCAATCTTGTGCCGCCGCCGCCACCACGCTACTTTCTGACTCCGTCTGCCGTTTGGGCGAACACCGGGGAGGGATTCGTGCGGGAGCACCGAAACAGTCGTATTCGACGACTGAGAAATGCAATTGTCCTGGTTGCGGCGCCGGCGCTCGCGATCACCGCGGCTCCGATCGCGGCGGCTGGCGCCGCCGCTGCTGCGAGGTCGGACCAGCCCGCCGCGGCGGCTCCCGCCGCCGTCCAGGGCCCGAGCGCCGCTGCTGCCGCCAAACCGGCGCCGGCCGCTCCCGACCCGCAGGCCGCCTTGCGCAAGGCGATGGCGGTCGCCCACGCCAAAGCGGAGCAGACCAAGAAACAGGTCGTCGTCGAGGCCGCGAACACCGCGCACGACACGATGTACGCCAACCCGGACGGCTCCTTCAACCTCACCCAGGACACAGACGCCGTCCGTACCGATGTCACCGGTTCGTGGGGGCCGATCGACACGACCCTGGTCCGGGCCGCGGACGGCTCGGTGCACGCCAAGGCCGCGGTCCTGGGGATCACGTTCTCCGGCGGCGGCACCGGCGCGCTGGCCCGGCTGGACGACGGCGGCCACAGGGCCACGCTGACCTGGCCCGCCGCACTCCCCAAACCCGTTCTGTCCGGCAGTTCCGCCCTGTACCCGAACGTCTATCCGGACACAGACCTGCGTGTCACGGCAGACGCTGAAGGCATCCGCGAAGTCCTCATCGTCAAGACCGCGGCGGCAGCCGCCAATCCAGCTCTGTCCTCGATCGCCCTGGGCACGACGACCAGCCCGGACCTCAAACTCGGCACGAACGTCAACGGCGCGATCGTCGCCACCGACGCCGCCGGCACGGCCGTGTTCGGCACCGGCACGGCGTTGATGTGGGATTCGAGCACCAGCACCACGACTGCCCTCGCCCGATCTGCGGCACCGGCTCAACAAAGCGCTGACGGCCCCACCGCGAGCAGCGCGGACGGTCCCGGCAGCGCAGCGCAGACAGCCACGATGCCCGAGTCGCTGACGGGGTCGACCATCAAGGTGCAGCCCGTCAAGGATCTTCTGACAGGCAAGAACACCAAGTTCCCGGTCTACATCGACCCCACCGCGTACGCGCCATTGCAGAACTGGGCTGAGATCCACTCGGGTAATCCGGGTACCAGCTACTTCGACGCGGAGGGCGGATCTCAGACAGAGGTGATGCGCGCCGGATGGTACGGCGCCTCCGGCATCGTCCGCTCGATGTTCGAGTACAACGTCGACACTTCGCTCATCCCGGCCGGCGTCGATCCCTCGACGATGAGCGCGCAGTTCACTGTGACCAGCCAATACTGCTCTGGCAATCCGCACTTGATGGACGTGGTCGCCATCGACCGGTTCTTCCCCGGCGTCACATGGCAAACAGCTCTGCATGATGCCAACGGCAACCCTTTGGGCGCCAACGCCTACGCCGGCTACACCTCGCCGTGGAACGGGCAGGACGACACCGTGATCAGCGGCGGCAACGGGGTGTACCCGGTCGACTCACACGGTGCGACGCAGTGTTCCGGTCTGGGCGGTATCGGCTACAAGCTCCAGTTCAACGACAGCAACCAGGTCCAGAACGTGTACGAGCACGGCGGCGCCACCGTCGACGTCGGCCTGAAGTTCCATGATGAGAGGGACCAGACCGGTCTGTGGGCCTTCTTCCGCCACGACTGGGAGGACGGCTCCCCCGAGTACGACCCTCAGAACCCCGGCAGCGCCCAGTTGAGCATCACCTTCTGGGAGTCGCCACGGGTGGTCGGTACCTCGATCACTCCGACCCCGACGGCCGGCGGTCCGTGCGACACGACCGGCAACGCCCACGGCTACGTTCGGAAGTCCATCGGAAACACGATCACGGTCAACACCGAGATCGAGGACATCGATCCCAGCATTCCTCTGCAACCGCTGTTCTTCCTCAACGATATGACCAATTTCGCGAACGGAACCGGGAGCATCATAGGACCCGCGGTGAACAGCGCGGACAAGGACCATCCCGGCTCCGACGGTTGGTACCACGCCACCCAGAGCGCGACATACAGCCAGCAAACCGCCGCGCTCCACCAAGACCCCAGCCTGATGCTGAACGACGGCGATACCTACACCGCCGGCCTCGGCGCCATCGAAGACCTCAGCCACCCACGCTCCTCCAACTCCGAGCCGGGTCTGAACAACTCGAACGACGAGTGCTTCTTCACCTCGGCCCTCACGTCGCCCGACAAGCCCGAAATCTCCTCGACGGCCTTTCCGATCATCGGGCAGCCTGCGGTCTCCGTCGCCGGCGCCGGCGGCAGCTTCACCATCTCGGGCAAGACCAGCGGAGTCCCCATCGACCACTACGACTGGGCCCTGAACACCTCCGCCTCGATGGTGGGCAACGCGAACAACGGCGGTGGCACGGTGACCGGGGTCGGATACACCTCCGGAACCAGCACCCTCACTCTGCCCGTCGGCCGCACCACCTTCGGTGAGAACACCCTGTGGATCCGAGCAGTAGACGTCGCAGGCAACTACTCATCCGTGTCGCAGTACGACTTCTACCTACCAGGCAACCCCAAGGCCACGACCACACTCGGCGACGTCACTGGACGCGGCGTACCCGACCTGGTCCTGGTGACACCCGACGCCAACGGGAACGCCCACCTGGTCGTCCAACCCGGGAACTCCGACCCCGCGATTCCGCCCACGTCACTGCCGGCCGGCCTTCAACAGGCGGCCATCGAGGCCGCTCCGGCGTCGGCCGCACCCGACGGCCATGACTGGAGCAACACTCTGATCAGCCACCGCGGAGCCGCGCGCGGCGTCCCGGTGGACGATCTGTATGCGTACTCTCTCACGACACACGCGCTGTACTACTACTTGAACTCCGCCGTGTTCGGCGCCGCTGTGCCGAGCGATCAGTTCTCCCGCTCCCACCAGGTCGTCGTCACCCGGCCAACCTGCGATCCCGCAGTCGACAGCAGGAACAAGTGCGCGAGCTATGACAACGCCGACTGGTCGAAGGTCAAACAAATCCTGGCCTTCGGCTCGGTCACCGGCCAGAAGGCGGGCACCTTCGCCGGCCGCACCAACCTCATCACCGTTGAGGACGACGGCAACGGCGGGACCAACTTGTGGCTGTTCCAACCGGCTGGTGGCGACCAGGTCACCACTCCCAAGCTGATCGGCTCCTCCAACTTGACCGGCGGCTATTCCGCACTGCCCGGCTGGAACTGGGCCAACGTCGACCTGATAGCGCCGGGAACCATCCCCGGTGACGCGTCCGGCGGGACCCTGCCCGACCTGTGGGCCCGTGACCGCACCACCGGGACGTTGTGGCAGTTCGACAACAAGACCTCGAACGGCGTCGAAGACCCGACCAGTCTGGGCAACCTGAACGCCGCCCACGCCGTCGGCCGGGTAGGGACCGCCACCACCCAGGGTTCGTACCCGACCAGCAGCTACCTGACGCTGATCGGGGCGGGCAGCCCGACCGTGAGCACCGACGGCCACGGCACCCTGACTGAAGGCGGCCCGGGTGCCTACCCCGCTCTCTGGGGGACCGGTCAGAACGGCAAGCTCACCCTGCTGCCGGGTTCTGCCGGCGGTCCGATCACCACCTCCGACGGACCGGCGACGGCCACTTTGGCCGACGGCGCCTCCCGCAACGCGTGGACCCCCGTCAAGCAGGTCACGACCCTCGACGGCCACGACCCGACGACCTCGACCGGCCCGATCCAGATCGGCTGGACCCAGGGCACGAACAACGGCGGCGGCCCGCTGTGCCTGGACCTGCCCGGCGGCAACGCCGCGAACGGCTCACCGCTCCAGCAATACCGGTGTCTGAACAACGCCAACCAGACTTGGACCTTCACTGACGACGGATCCATCCGCTGGACGGCGAACCAGCACAAGTGCCTGACCATCGGCTCGACCTGGGCCAACAACGGCGGCACCGCCAACACGTCCCCGTTGCAGATCAGCGACTGCGTGACCGTGACGAACCCCGCCGATCCCCAGCTCGGCGCCATCAGCAGCCTTCAACGGTTCGAAGTGCGGCAGAGCCCGGGCATCACGGGCTGGTCTCAGCTGTACAACCCGGCATCCGGACGTTGTCTCGACAACGGGGCGACCACCAACTCCGGCACCGACCCGTGGCTGTGGGATTGCGGCAACGGTCTTCAGCAGGCTTGGCTGGTTCCCGAAGCAGCCGGGTCCACCCAGCGGGCCGAAGCCGAGCTGCTCTACAACATCAGTCGGACCGGAACCGGCGGGCTCGGACCCCAGGCGGATTGCTGCGGTGTGAGCTGGTCCGGCGGTGCCCAGGAGATGTTCAACAACACCCTTCCGAGCGCAGTTTTGACGCTGCCGTGGTACGTCCCGTACAAGGGCACCTACCGCGTCGTCCCGACCATGACCTCAGCCACCGACTACGGAAAGGTGACACTCACCGTCGATGCTGGGGCACCGAATCAGCAGACCTTGGCTCGGACGTACGATGCGTACAACCCCGCCGTCGCCGTCAATCCCGTCGACTTCGGCACAATCGACCTGGCCGCCGGCGGTTTGCACACCTTCACCTTCACGCTGAACGGCACGAACGCAGCCAGCACCGGCAACCGGTACAACATCGGCGTCGACACCCTGCAGCTGGTTCCCACCACGTCCACCGCCCCGGTCGCGTCCGAGACCGTGACCCCTGTGTCCAGCGTGGGGCAACCGATCACCATCGACGACTCCGCGACGAACCCCGGAGCAGCCTCGATCACCGCCTACGCCATCGATTTCGGCGACGGCACCAGCGCCACATCGCCGACCCCGAATGTCGCGACCCACGCGTACTCGACGCCAGGCACATACCCAGTCAAGTTGACGGTTACCGACGACAACGGCGCCAGCGCGTCAACCACCAAACAGGTCATCGTCCTCAGCAGTGCGCCGGTCGCCAACGGCGACTTCGAGAGGGGGGATCTGTCTGGCTGGAGCGCGTCCTACAACTCTGCGGTCACTACCGATAGCCCTCACAGCGGTACCTACGCCGGGCAGATCAACGCGCCTGCCGGGGGCAACGGGTCCGTCGAGCAAGTTGTCAGTGGGCTGAAGCCGAACACCTCCTACACGCTCACCGGCTGGGTCCGCACCGACGGCGGTGCGACCATCTTGGGCACCAAGGAGTACGACGCCGCCGATGACGACACCGGTGCCACGACCGCAGCCACCGGCTGGACCCAACTCAGCAACCAATTCACGACTGGAGCAACCAACACCAGCGTCGACGTCTACTGCTACCGGCCCACCGCAGGCGCCTCCGCCTGCGACGACTTCACCCTGCTGGCCACCCCCGCGGCAGGCGCCGTGGGCAACCCCGACTTCGAGACCGGGAACCTGGCCGGTTGGAACGAGTCGTACAACGCCGGGGTCACCACCACCAACCCGCACGGCGGCACCTACGCCGGACAGATCAACGCACCCACCGGCGGCAACGGATCCATCGAACAAGTCGTCACCGGCCTGACACCCAACACCTCCTACACCCTCACCGGCTGGATCCGCACCGACGGCGGCGCCACCATCCTGGGTACCAAGGACTACGACGCCGACCCCGGCGACGACACCGGCGCCACCACCACCAACACCGGCTGGACCCAACTCACCAGCCAATTCACCACCGGCACGAACAGCACCAGCGTCGACATCTACTGCTACCGATCCACTGCGGGCACCTCCGCCTGCGACGACTTCGCCTTGACGCAAACCCCGGCAACCGTGGCCAACCCCGACTTCGAAACAGGAACCCTGGACGGCTGGGCCGCCTCCTATAACGCCGACATCACCACCACCAACCCCCGCGCCGGCACCTACGCCGGACAACTCAACGCCGCCACCGGCGACAACGCGTCCATCGAACAGGTCGTCACCGGCCTGACGCCCAACACCGCCTACACCCTCACCGGATGGGTCCGCACCGACGGAAACACCACCTACCTGGGAGCCAAGCAGTACGACACCGCTGGCAGCGTCACCGACGCCAACACCACAGCCACCGGCTGGACCCAACTCACCGACCAGTTCACCACCGACGCCACCGGAACCAGCGTCGACATCTACTGCTACCGAGACACAGCAGGCACCTCAGCCTGCGACGACATCAACCTCACCAAGGACTAGCCGCCGACTGACCAAGCAGCCGCAGAAAGCGGCCTAACCAAGCGAAGGGCGCTCACCACCCAGGTAGCGCCCTTCGCGTATTCGGGCCAAAGGCAGCTCTCTACCGACTTGTCAGCACTGCCGCCGAGGCAATGTTCCCGGCGCTCACCATGGCAGGCGCCGAACGCCTGCGTTCCACTGCTGATCACCGACCACGGTTTCATCAGACCCGACTGAGACCCGCGCCAGGGCGTACGACGGTGCAGTGAATATGCGATCGCGCACAGTTGCTGGACCAGCTGTTAGGCCAGGCCGAGTGCACCGGGCTTCAGCTCACCGGTGAGTTCAGGAGGGGAAATCAGTGCCCACCTCGGCTATGAGAAGCACGACGCAGTTGGCCGGAGCAGCGGAGACCTCCGCACTTGAAGTGCAGGCGAAAAACGGTGCTCGCCGAGGTCGGACCGGCCAGCGTTGACCGACGCAGGACTCGGGCGACCTGCGCAGGGCGATCGTGGTCGGCATGAACAGGGTGAAGATGAGCCGCAGCAAGTTCGATGTCGCGCTCGGGCGGGTTGCAGTAGGGGTTACTGCACATCGGCACTGCTCGCGATCAGGCAAGCCTTAAGCCAGACGGCCAAGTCGGAGTGCAGAAGCACGCCGTGCTTCGCACGCGGCTCACGAACGAAAATCAACTGCTCGCCGTGTTCGTTCTCGAAGTAGGAGACATAGTCGTGATCACCAATACGGCATCCGCTTATCTGGCTGAGTAGCTGACGAAGATCGCCTACTCTAAAGCCCACCTTCAATAGCATAGCCCGTGCCATTCTGGCTCGATGGGCTTCCGTTCCGGCTTCACCCTCGTCCGATTCCTCACGGCGGCGCGCGAGATGACCAGCGAGGACCTGGTCCGTCACCATATCGACGCTGCCCTTGCATACACGAACAGCGATAGGTCGAAGTACCAAAGAGGGCGGCCACTCGTCAACCACATCGAGGCCGCCTCACGAGCAGCTGCGGCCATGGATGACAACGCATTGGCTGAGCGTCTGGCCGGTTGTGCGGAGTACGCAGCAGGCACGATCCACCTGACGCTCCTCGAAACCAGATGGGATCCCGAGGCCAGGGCTTCTCACGAGAAGTACATGCGGCTGAATCTCGAAGTCGGGCTGGTGCGGTGTGCGGAAATCCTCGACGAGTATCTTAAAGACCAGCCCCACGCCAGCGGCCACGAAATGCACCAGTGGCTCGTCCACGTGACAGGAGCCATGGGAGCCTGGACCATCGGCGAAGGCCGACTCCCGCGGGTCAAGCTTCCCCGCTATAGCGCCGAACACCTTGCGTGGTTCCGGGACATTCGGCTCGTTCTGAACGAACAGCCCGATAGCTCGGATCTGACGCCGGAGATCGCCGAGCAACTCGCAAACGTCCCAGGCGCCGAGCTTGTGGCGCGAGCTGTGCAATGGCACAAGCGAAAGGGCGCGCTTGACCGCCTACGCGCCGTGGTAGAGGACCCTGCGAGCAGCGAAAAGGAAATCCACGCCGAACTGAAGCAACAGGCATGGATCTTCGGTGGACGCTATGTCGACGAACTCACCCGCCGCCGGCTCACCACGTTCGATGAACTCGACATCCCGCTGATACGAGGCGACGGCTCCCTCCATGTGGTCGAGTTGAAGAAGGCGAATCAGCGCAAGCTTGTCACGTCCACGCGCTCGCACTGCGCAGTCGGCTCTGTCGTCCACGACGCTGTGATGCAGGCAGCCAACTACCTCCGCTCTCTGGACGAGAACCGGGCCGCGATACTTGCAGACCATGGGATCGAGTGTCGCCGCGCTTCAGCCACGGTGCTCATCGGTCACCCCGCTTTCGTCGAGGAAGCGTTCCGTGCCAACGAGATCTCCGCAGCGCTTCGGACCTACAACACTGTGCTGAACCGGATCGAGGTCATGACCTACGCGGAGCTCATCGACGCGGCCGAGCGCTCCCTCGCTCTCAACGACGCGGAAATGTGACAGGCACGGCGCCACATTCACTGGCGCCTCGGGCGGGATGCCGCTGGCCACCAGGATCGTTGGTCCGCTGCTGCCAGCTTCTGGCGCCGTACACCCGCCGCATCGCCGATGCCGACAAGCGCTGCGGGGTGGGTTGAAGTAAGGGTCGGCGGCGGCCGTCCCGCCTGATAAGGCGGGTGTCGGGTTTCGGAGACGAGCGGGGGATCGATAAAATCCTCTCGGGGGGATCTCGTTGTTCTGTCGCGGGTTGGTCGGCGGCTTGCGCGAGACGGTTCCCGCTTCACCTGGAACGTCTCAAGTAGGGACTGGACAAGATGAGCACACCACCGCGTGACGAGGACAACCGGCCGAGCCCGTTTGCGCCGCCTCCGCAGGACGCTCCGCCGTACGAGACGTCGCCGCGGCCGGCGCCGCCGCCGATGCATTCGCCGTATCGGCCGGATGAGGAGATGCCGGGGCAGGAGCAGCAGCGGCGGCAGGGGTCGAGGTTTCCGGGGCTGCACCATGGTGGGGATCACGGGCAGGCGCGTGCGCAGCCGCAGCAGCAGCCTCGGCCTCCGCAGCAGCAGAGGCCGCAGACGCCGCAGACGCCGCCCTTCGAGCAGCGGTCGTCGCAGGGTGTTCCTTCCGGGTGGGGCGGCAGCGCCGGCGGGTACGAGCAGTACGTCATCCCGCCGCCGCCGCAGTTCTCTTACCGGCCTGAGACACAGCCGGCTCCGCCGATGCCGCTCGCGCCGCCGAAGAAGAGCCGGCGCACGGCGATCATCGGCGCCTCGGCCGCGGCGGTGCTCGTCGCCGGGGCGGTCGTCGTGGGTGTGATCACGTTGGGCGGGAACTCGAAGCAGTCCTCGACCTCCGGTGGTCCGACCGTGCCCATGAGTCAGGACACGCGGACCGTCGACAAGGGCGTCGCCGCGGTGTGGACCGCGCCGGCCGGCGGGGATTCCGCGACGGTCGTCGGCAGCTGGATGGTGGACGACAAGGCGATCGTGCGTGGGGACGCCACCGCGCTGAAGGCGTATGACGCCGAGAGTGGGAAGTCGCTGTGGGCCGCGCCAGCGCCGGGCGGTCCGGGCGCGTCGATCTGCGCGATGAGCCAGGTGGCCGCCGGCAAGATCGGTCTGGTGCAGTCCGGGCCGTCCGGCAATTGCACCACGATCACCGCGATCGACACCGACACCGGCCGCCAGGTGTGGAGCACCCAGCTCTCGGCCGCTCCCGGCGCGGGAGCCGGGACGCAGCCGCTGATGTCCTTCGGCGGCGAGGTGGTGGCGGGGCAGGTCGGCACGTCGGTGACGGCGTGGAACGCCGCCGACGGCAAGCAGCTGTGGACCGAGGACCTGGCCAAGGCGAAGCCGGCGTGCCTGCTGTATCAGCTCGGCGCGAAGAGCTCGGAGGTGGCTGTGGTCGAGAACTGCGGCGCCGGGATGGCGGTGGCCGCGAAGGACCCGCACTCGGGCCGCACGCTGTGGACCACCCCCCTGCCGCGCGAAGGCCTGGACGGCGCGCAGATCACCCTGGTCCAGCCGGCGGACCCGACGATCGTCCACGTCGCCTCCCAGGGCGGCGAGCGCTACTACTCCTTCGACGCCAACGGCAAGCTCCTGTCAGCGGTCCCCGGCACCGGCGACTTCGGCGCCATAGACCTGAACACCGGCCCGCAAGGACAGCAGCACCCCGTGGCCCACGTCCAGGACAGAACCCTGGTGGCACCCACCGCGGACAAGGACACGCACACCTCCCTCGTCGCCGTCGACCTGACCTCGGACAGCGGCCTGTGGCGCGCCCCCGCGACCCCCGCCGGCCCGGTCACCATCGCCGCCCTGACCGCCGACAAGGTGACCGTCTTCGAAAGCGGCACCGCCGACACCCCCGCACACCTCGTAGCCTTCGCGACAAAGGACGGCACCGCCACGTCATCCGGCCTCACCGACCCGCTCAGCAAGGACTGGAGCGGTCCAACAGCCGCGGCTTACGTCGCGGGCAACCGGCTGATCGTGCTGCCGGCCGCGCCTGAGAAGGGCGCGGATGTGGTGGCTTTCGCGCTGCGGTAGGGCTCGCAGTGCGAGGGGCGGTGCTGACCGGATCGGTCGGCACCGCCTTTTCGTGGGCTCGGGCTTGGTGAGTGGATGGCTGAGGCGCAATTAGCGCGGTTAGCTGGCGGGTCCTTAGAAACTTTTACGCACTACCGCCGGCCACCAGCGCACCCCAGCCACCCCCCACCGAACTGCGCCCCTTGCGAGGCCATCAACACCCGCGCGAAGCCGTAAAGAGGGCGCTCATGACTTATGTGTGCCCCTATGTTTTTCGTCAAGAGGGGAAGCGGTTTGATCATGCTGATGCCGGGCGGGATTCGTAGAGGCAGCCGTCGCGGAGCATGGCGAACAGGACGGTAATCCGGCGGCGGGCCAGGCGTAGCAGGGCCTGGGTGTGGGTTTTGCCGCTGTTGCGGTGCCGGTCGTAATAGTCGCGGGAGGCGGGGTCGTGCAGGGCGGCGAACGCGGACAGGAACATGGCCCGTTTGAGCTGCCGGTTTCCGCGCTTGGGTGCGTGTTCGCCTTTGATCGAGGAGCCGGAGGATTTGGTGGCCGGGGACAGTCCGGCGTAGGAGGCCAGGTGGTCGGCGTCGGGGAAGGTGCGGCCGTCGCCGATGGTGATCAGCACTGTGGCGGCGATCCTGACCCCGACGCCGGGCATGGAGGTCAGGAGTCGGTGAAGAGGGTGGGCCTCCAGCAGGGCTGCCAGCCGGCCCTCCAGCGCGTCGCGTTGGGTGAGGATCTCGGCCAGCTGCCGGGCCAGCGAGGGCACGATGACCTCGGCTGCGGTGGTGCCGGGCACGACGACGGTCTGCTCGGCCAGCGCGGTGGTGATCTCAGCGGCCAGGCGGGCGGCCATCCGCGGCGCCTTCGGCTTCAGGACCGCCGCGATCTGGTCGCCTCCGGCCTGGTGCAGCTGCTGCGGGGAGCCGTAGCGGCTCAGCAGTTCCAGGACGGCCGGGTGGCGGATCCGCTTGCCGAGGACGCGCTCCAGGGACGGGTGGATCTGGGCGAGCAGGCCGCGCAGCCGGTTGGAGGTGCGGGTGGATTCGCCAGCCAGGTCGTCGTCGAACCCGACGAGCATGGCCAGCTCGGCCTCGGTCTGGTCGGTGACGGTGATCTGCCGCAGGGTGCGCGGGTTGGTGCGGGCGACGTCGGCGATGACGAACGCGTCGCGGGCGTCGGTCTTGGCCTCGCCCTCGTAGGTGTCGGCCAACCGGCGCATCGCCAAACCCGGCAGGTAGGCGACCTCGCAGCCGCAGTCCCGCGCCACGGTCAGCGGCAGCGCCCCGATGTTCGCCGGCTGGTCCACGATCACCAGCACGGTACCGAACTTGGCCTTGAGCTTGTCGAACACCTGCCGCAGCCTCGGCTCGCTGTTCGGCAACTGCTTGTCGAACACCTTCTTTCCGGCCGGGGTCAGCCCGTGCCCGTGGTGCTCGCCCTTGCCGACGTCCAAACCGAGGAAGACGCCGATGCCGCTGGTGTCGTACACGAAGACCCTCCATCCATCGTGCCGACCTGGCCTAAACCCATGCACCGCGCGCCAGCAACCACGTTACACAGGCCACTCCCTACACCCCCGGTCTTGCACCGGGCACGGGAGCAGACCAGGCCCCTTATCAGCGGTCAAGCAGTGCTCCAAGCCCGGCGGCAACACACACAAGGCCATACCGCCAACGGCGGCGACAGGGTGGAGGAGCCATACCAGGCCCAGAGGCCAGATCGTCCCCCTTGCGGGGACTCCTAAAAGGTAACGGGTGGCGGGGTGTGGGCTGGTGCGGCTGGTTTGTGGGTATTTAGAAGCTTTTTACGTCTTCGAGCATGGTTTGATGGCCTCGCAGGGGGCGCAGTTCGGTGGAGCACCGCATTCCACGCTGGCGGCCGGCGGTGGTGGAGGGACGCGACCGCGCGCGGGTCCGAGTCACTGCGCATGCGTTGGGGTTGGCGGGTGGCGGCCGCGTTTGAGGGGCACCAGAAGTCAACGTCAAGGGCAGGCGCCTCCGGCGGGGGCACTCTGCAACGGGGGGTTGGGCCGGGTTGGGTTGTTCGGTGCCGGTCTGAGTGTTGGTCGCCTTTACCCCGGATCCCTCATCGCTGTCGTCGCCGTAGACGGAATCATTTCGGCCTGGCGGAGTCAAGTCGGATCGCAATTGCCGGGGTGCTGTTTCGTGCGACTTGAGCGAAAGGCGCAACTGCCTTTCCCGAAGGTGTCGGCGAGTAGATGAAGCAGCAGCCTGCCACCCACGCCGGTGGATCCTCCACACCATACGGGGTTGTGTCCCGGATTCCCCGTCGCGTCGGCGGGCTCTGCCAATCTTTTCGGACTGGCGGTGTCAAGTCGAGCGTTTCTCAACCACAGCAAAAGCGATCCGACTTTACACCGCCAGGCCGAAAAGATTGGCAGAGCCCGCCGACGCGACGGGGAATCCGGGACTAAGGCGACCACAAGCAACGACCGCCGCCGGACAGCGCGACCGCCCCCTCCCCGGAGCGAGGCCGCTCGCCGCGAAGGCGCCGCCGGAGGCCCTGCCCTTGACCTGACTTCTGGTGCCCCTCAAACGCGGCCGCCACCCGCCAACCCCAACGCGTGCGCAGTGACTCGGACCTGCGCGCGGTCGTGTCGCCCCACCACCGCCGGCCGCCAGCGTGGAATGCGGTGCTCCACCGAACTGCGCCCCCTGCGAGGCCATCAAACCATGCTCGAAGACGTAAAAAGCTTCTGAAAACCCACAAACAAACCGCACCAGCCGCCCACACCGCCCACACATCAGTCAGGGGCGCCGTAAAGAGCTTCTGAAACCACCAACCAACCGCAACCGCACCCCCTAAGCCGCCGGGATCGAGCGCGGCAGGCCGAACCAGGGCAGGACGCCGTTCTCGAAGCGGGTCATGGCGCTGATGCCGGTGGTGGTGGTTTCGAGGACGAAGAGGCCTACGCCGTGGCTGGTGGCGCCGGTGCCGCGGAGGTAGGCGCCGAAGGCGGGTTGGTTGTTGGCTCGGGTGGGGATCAGGCGGTGGCGGCGGCCGGTGGCCAGGATGCTGGTGAGGAAGGTGATGGTGGCGTCGCGGCCTTGGTACTCGAAGGGCATGGGGGGCATCGAGGTGAAGACGTCGTCGGTCAGGAGGGCGATCAGGGTTTCGATGTCGGCGGCTTCGTAGGCGGTGGCGAACTTGGCGGCGAGTGCGCTTTCTTCGGAGGAGCCGGAGGTTGGGGCGCTGGCAGAGCGCTGGCGCTCGAGGCCGGCGCGGGCTCGCTTCAGGGCGCTGCTCACCGATTCCGCTGTCGTGTCGAGCATCTCCGCGACCTCGGCGCCGTGGTATCCGAGAACGTCGCGTAGGAGCAGCACCGCCACCTGTCGCGGCGGCAGCACCTGTAGCGCGGTCACGAAGGCCAGCGAGATCGCCTCGCTCTGCTCGTAGCGCGCCTCGGGACCGGGTGGTGAGGCGTCGAGAACGCCCTCGAGCAGGGCGTCGGGGAAGGGCTCCAGCCAGAACACCTCGCCGAGCCTGGTCGGCGCCGGCGGCTCGACGCCCGGGACGTTCCATTCCTTGGCGCTGCGGCGGCTCGCCGAGCGGCGGGCGTTCAGGCAGCGGTTGGTGGCGATGCGGTAGAGCCAGGTGCGGACCGAGGAGCGTTCCTCGAAGCCGCTCAGTCCTTGCCAGGCGCTGAGAAGCGTGTCCTGGAGCGCGTCCTCGGCGTCCTGGAACGAGCCCAGCATGCGGTAGCAGTGCACCTGGAGTTCACGGCGGTAGGGGGCGACGAGCTCGTCGAACGCCGCGCCGTCGCCGGATCTGGCACGTTGCGTCAAGGTCATCGCTTTGGTGGCCATTCCACTCATTCCGCCTACCTTCATGAGCACACCTTCCGTTCCCATTTTCTGTGCAGACACCTCGCGGCGCACGGATTGGGCGGTCCGGGGGCGCCCAATCGGGCGCCCGCCGCGGTGTCTGCATGGCCGACAGATACCGCAGTGCGGGCGGGTACCGCAGTGATGAGGGGAACGATCATGGGAAAGATCATCGTCAGCACCAACGCCTCGCTCGACGGCGTCGTGCAGGACCCGGACGGCAAGGAGGGCTTCGCCCTCGGCGGCTGGTTCGACCAGGTCGTGGGACAGGACCGGGCGCCGTGGGCGGCGGCGTTCGCCGCGGAGGCGCTGGCCGGCGAGGCGTTGCTGCTGGGGCGCACGACCGACGAGTGGTTCGCCTCGCGCTGGCTGGGGCGGGACGGCGCGTGGGCGGAGAAGCTGAACGCGATGCCGAAGTACGTCGTCTCCGGCAGCTTGGAGAGCGCCGCCTGGTCCAACGCGACGGTCGTCAGCGCCGACCTGCCCGCCGAGGTCGCCCGGATCAAGCAGGAGATCGACGGCGAGGTGCTGGTGTACGCGAGCTTCCAGCTCGTCCACGCGCTGATCGAGCAGGACCTCGTCGACGAGATCCGGCTCATGGTGATCCCGGTCGTGGTCGGCGAGGGAGCGCGCCTGTTCGGGACGGCCGGCGGCGTGAAGCCGCTGCGGCTCATCAGCACCCGGAGCGTCGGCGAGAACATCGTGTTCGTCGATTACGAGGTGGTGAAGTAAAACAGGGAACGAATAAGGCGCCCGAGATCAAATCGGCTGCGGGGACCCCGGCATAGCCGGTCTGATGCTCTGCCCATTGAGCTACCGCCTCCGGTGAAGGAGGAGGGCCGGACTCGAACCGGCAACCTTCAGATCCAAGAAGTATCCGCTGCCTACGCACCGGGCGCCGAGCACCACAGTAGCCGGACACGCGGCGCGGCGGCGAGTGAATTCGCCGCCGCGCCGGGGTGCGCAAATCCCGACTGGACACGACTTCGAGCTTTGATTCCCATACTCCGGGGAAGGGGCTTTGGAACCCCTTACGCCGGATTCGGGAGGATCAGCCATGGCGAGATTGCGCACGTTCACCGCCGCCGTCGCGGCGCTGGCCTGCACGGCCCTCACGCTGGCGGGATGCAGCTCCGGAGGCTCCGGCGGCGGAAAGCTCAGCAGCGGGCCGATCAAGATCTGGTACTCCAACAACGCCCAGGAAGTCTCCTGGGGCAAAGCCACCGTCGCCCTGTGGAACAAGGCGCACCCGGACCAACAGGTCACCGGCGAGGAGATCCCCGCGGGCAGCAGCTCCGAGGAGGTCATCACCGCCGCGATCGCCGCCGGGAACGCGCCGTGCCTGGTGTTCAACGGCTCGCCGTCGGCGATATCGGGCTGGGTGAAGCAGGGCGGACTGGTGCCCTTGAACGACTTCGCCGATGGCGTGTCCTACGTCGAGGGACGCAGCGGTGCGACTGTCGCGGCCGAGTACAAGAGCACTGATGGCAAGTACTACCAGCTGCCGTGGAAGAGCAACCCGGTCATGATCTTCTACAACAAGGACATGTTCAAGGCCGCCGGACTGGATCCGGACCATCCGGTGCTGTCCACGTACGCCGATTTCGAGGCCGCGGCACAGAAACTCCTCAGCTCCGGCGCCGCGCAGTACGCCATCGCACCGGCGGCGACCAACGAGTTCTACCAGAACTGGTTCGACTACTACCCGCTCTACATCGCCCAGAGCGGCGGGCAGCCGCTGGTGGCGAACGGCAAGGCGACCTTCGACGACGCCGCCGGGAAGGCCGTCGCGGACTTCTGGTCCGGTGTCTACGCCAAGAACCAGGCGCCGAAGGAGAAGTACAACGGCGACGCGTTCGCGGACAAGAAGTCGGCGATGGCGATCGTCGGACCGTGGGCCATCGCGTCCTACGCCGGCAAGGTGAACTGGGGCGCGGTACCGGTCCCGACGTCCGCCGGGATGCCGGCCGACCAGATCCACACCTTCGCCGACTCCAAGACCGTCTCGGTGTTCACCGCGTGCAAGAACCGGCAGACCGCCTGGGACTTCCTGAAGTTCGCCACCGACCAGGACAACGACGGCACGCTGCTGAGTATGACCGGCCAGATGCCGCTGCGCAGCGACCTGCCGAGTACCTACGCGTCCTACTTCACCGCGCACCCCGAATACACGCTGTTCGCGCAGCAGGCGGCCCGCACCGTCGAGGTCCCGAACGTCGCCAACGGCGTGACCATGTGGCAGGACTTCCGCAACGGCTACCTGAAGTCCGTGGTCTTCGGTCAGCAGCCGACAAGCCAGTGGTTGCATGACGCGGCCGGTACCGTCGCCTCCGACATCGCCAAGTAGGCGGCGGCGATGTCCCGCGCGAAGCGAGGCGGTCGGCGCTCCAAGACGCTCGTCGGGTTATGGCTGGTCGCGCCATACGCGGCGTACCTGATCGTCGTCTACGCCGTGCCGATCATCCAGGGCGTCCGGATATCAGTGTTGGACTATGTGTACGCGGCGCCCGGAGCGTCGGTGCCGCAGCCGTTCGTGGGCCTGAAGAACTACCGCGCGGCGTGGTCGAATCCGCAGCTGCGCCGCTCGTTCCTGAACATCGGCGAGTTCCTGGTCATCAACGTGCCGCTGACCGTGATTCTGGGGATGACGCTGGCCGCGGTGTTGGCGAAGCTGACGCGGATGAAGGCGTTCTTCCGCTCGGCCTTCTTCGTGCCCTACGTCACCGCGAGCATCGCCGTCATCGGCGTCTGGTACTTCCTGTTCAGCCAGAGCGGGCTGATCAACCACGTCCTGGGCGGCCTGGCGCCGAATCCGTCCTGGCTCGTGAACTCCAAGCTGGCGATGGTCGTGATCGCCTTGGAGGTGACGTGGAAACAGCTCGGCTTCTACGTCCTGCTCTACCTCGCCGGGGTGTTGTTGATCCCTGATTCGCTCTACGAGGCGGCGAGCATCGACGGCGCGGGCGTGGTGCGGCAGTTCCGCTCGATCACGGTCCCGGCGCTGCGCAACATCACCATCCTGGTGACCACGCTGGCGCTGATCGTCGGCGCCAACCTGTTCACCGAGCCGTACCTGCTCACCGGTGGCGGCGGCCCGAACGGCGCGACGATGTCGCCGGCGCTGCTGATCTACCAGGACGGTGTCGAGCAGGGCAAACCGGGCGTCGGCGCGGCGATCGGCATCATGCTGACGCTGTTCGTGCTGCTGGTCGCCGGGCTCGGAGCCGGGGCGCGCCGGCTGGCTCAGTCGCGAGAGGGGGAACGAGCATGAGGAACAGCTCCACCGGCAGGGTTCTGCGACGTGTGGTGACCTACGGCTTCGTCACCCTCGGCGCGCTGGCGAGCATTTTCCCGTTGTACTACATGGTCGTCGGCTCGTTGCAGCTACACGCGGACAGTGCTTTCAGTGGCCTGATTCCCCGGTCGGGGAACATCGGCTTGCAGAACTACCGGGACGTCAACAAGGCGATCTCGCTGTTGCCGTCGCTGGGGAACTCGGCGATCTTCACCCTCGGCACGGTCGTGCTGACCATCGTGATCGGGCTGCCCGCCGGCTACGCGCTGGCGCGGCTGCGCTTCCCCGGCAAGCCGGCGGTGGCCGGGATGCTGATCCTGGTGCTGGTGCTGCCGTTCCAGGTGATGATGATCCCGTTGTACATCCTCGTGGTCCGCGACTACGGCTTGGCGGACAACTACATCGGGATGATCCTGCCGTTCGCGGTGAACGCCACCGCCGTGCTGATCTTCCGGCAGTTCTTCGTCTCGCTGCCGGACGAGCTGTTCGACGCCGCGCACATCGACGGCGCCGGCGAGGTGCGGACGCTGCTGCTGGTCGCCGCACCGCTGACGAAGCCGGCGATCCTGACCGCGTCGGTCATCACGTTCATCGGGCCGTGGAACGAGTTCCTGTGGCCGTTCCTGATCACGAAGCAGCATTCGATGCAGCCGCTGGCGGTCTCGCTCGGGGAGTACGTGTCGACGAACGCCGCCACCGCGACGAATCCCTACGGCGTGATCCTGGCCGGAGCGTGCGTGCTCGCGGTGCCGGTGATCGCGCTGTTCCTGATCGCGCAGCGGCACTTCACGTCGGCGGCGTTGGGAAGCGGGGTGAAGGAGTAGGACCTCGAGCCGGATGTCAGTCCGGTCCTGGGGAATCAGTACCCTGAAGAAGGTGCGCCAGCGCGGTCCTCGACGAAACGTTCAACTTCCGATAGATGCGCGCCAGGTGGGTCTCCACCGTGCGATGGCTCAGGAAGAGTTCGTCGGCGATCGCGCGGCTGCGGCGGCCGGTGGCGACCAGGGCTGCTATCTCGCGTTCGCGGGTGGTCAGCAGGTCGCGGACGTCCGGCTGGAGCGCGACGGGCGGCGCCGGGTCGACCGGCGCGCCGTCCGTGGCCGCCGGCACCGCCATCACTGCCGCTGCCGCTGCCGCGCCGACCGGTGCGACCGCACCGGCGGCGACCGCGGTCGGGGTCACGACCACCACCGCGCCGGCGAGCGCCGTCGCGGCGGGCTGCGCCGCCGGACGCGCCGCCCCGCCGGTGAGCAACCGCGTCCGGACGTCGGCGACGTCTTCTGCGATGCGCGCCGCACCGTGGACGCGTGCGACTTCCTCGGCGGTGTCCAGCCAGGTCGCCGCGACCGTCGGACCCAGAGCCTGCATCGCTGAGGCGCTGCCGGCGAGCAGGGTCCAGGCGTGCTGTACCGGGCGGTTGGCGCGGCGGAAGCCGAGGGCGGCTTGCTCGAAGAGCTGGGCCGCGGTGGCGTGGTCGCCTTCTGCGGCACGCAGGGCGGCTTGGGCGCGGACTACGTACGCACGTTGTACGGACAGACCCGAGGCCTCCGCTGCCTGCTCGGCATCCTGGGCTGCCTGGCGTGCCAGATCCGGGCGGCCGCAGCGCAGGGCGGCGGTGGACAGCATCGACAGCAGCATCGGACGGTAGGCGGGCTGGAGCTTGCGCAACTCCGGGCCGCCGCCGCCTTCCAGCAGCGCGTCCACGCAGCCGGCGGCGTCGCCGGTGACCATGCGGACCACGGCCAGCTGCATCGCCGCCGAGCCGGACCACCAGCCGTTGCCGGGGCGGGCGGAGCGGAGCGCCTGCTCGGCGGCGGCCACGACGGCGGCGGACTCGGCGCGCGGGCGGGTCCAGATCATGGCGCCGACGCGCAGCGCCTCGCTCATGCTGACGCCATCGTCGGCGCCGGTGGCGCGGGCCACCCGGCTGGCCTCCTCGGCGCGCTCCTCGCAGCGGCGCAGGTTGCCGGTCTGCTGGTCGATGAAGGCCAGGCCGAGCAGGACGTTGAGTTTCATCTGCTGCGGGCCGCCCTTGCGGGCGATGGCCAGGCAGCGGCGCAGGTGGCGGGCGGCGGCGGTGTAGCCCTCCATGAACATCTCGCCGCAGCCGAGCATGGCCAGCAGTTCGGGGTTGCGGGCGGCGGTGGCGTCGGGCAGGCCGTCGACCAGGCGGGCGCTCTCGACCAGGGCGGGGATCGCGTCGGCGGTCTCGCCGAGGAAGGCGTCGCCGAACGCGGCCAGGACGCGGACCGCCGCCGCCGCGCGGGCTTCGGGCGCCGAAGGTATATCGATCAAATAGGTGTCAACGTCATGCGATGCGCCGAGCGGTCCGGCCTCGTCGGGGGCGCTCGCGGCGGATGTTCGGGACCCTGCGCGCGCCACGGCGACGTCCGCGAATCCGGTGGCTCCAGCAGCTCCGGCGGCTCCCGCTGCCGTCCCCTCGGAAGCGGCCTTCACCGCGGCGGCGACTTCCTGCACGACCGGGCGCGCCAGCGCGTACGTGCCGCGGTACAGGTGCAGCGCGCCGTATTCGAAGGCGAGCTCGGCGGCGCCGGCGGTCAGCGGCCGGGGCAGCGCCTCGATCGCGGCGCTGGCCACCGCCGAGGCCTCGTCGTAGCGGCCGAGCTGGCGTTCGGCGGCGATCCGCATCGCGTAGGCGCGTTGGCGCAGCGGACCGGTCAGCCAGGTGTCGTCGCGCAGGACGTCGTGGGCCAGCGCGCGAGCCTCCTCGAAGCGACCGGCGGCGGACAGCGCGCGGCAGCACTCGAGCATCAGGGCGTCGCGTTCGGCGCTGGGCCGCTCCCCCACCGGGGTCTGCAACGCCAGGCGCAGCCAGCGCACGGCGGTCTCCGGGGCGTCGGGCAGGATCTCGCCGGCGCCGCGCGCGAGCAGCGGGGCGGCGGCCGCGGCGTCGGTGCCGACCAGGTGCTCGGCGTGCTTGGCCAGGTCCACCATGCCCGCGCCGCGCGCCTTGAGCAGGTCCAGCGCGCGCTGGTGGGCGGCCAGGAGGGTGGGCAGCGACGCGCGCTCGTGGGCGACGTGCCCGAGCAGCGGATGCCGGAAGGCGAAGCGGGCGCCGGGGGCGATGTGCCGGACGACGTCGGCGCGGACCAGGTCGTCCAGGGCGTCCAGGATGCCGGCCAGACCGAGGCCGAGGGTCGCGGAGGCGCTGGAGGCCGTGGAAGCGCCGGGTGTGACGGCGGCGCCCGATGTTATAGCGGCACCAGGTGTTATAGCGGCACAGATTACTGCGACGTCCTCGGGCCGGAAAGAGCCGCCCAGCACCGCGGCCGCCGTGACCACCGACGTCTCGGCGGCGGACAGCGCGTCCAGCTCGGCGGCCATCGAGGCGCCCTCGCGCAGCAGCGCGCCGGTGTCCTCGCCGGGGCTGTCCGGCCACAGCTCCGGACGCCAGCCGGCGGCGTTGAGCACCCGCAGATAGCGCGGGTTGCCGTCGGAGGCGGCGCGGATCTGCTCCAGGTAGCCGGGGTCCAGGTCCCGCGTGCCGGACCAGGCGGACAGCAGCTGGTTGACCGCGGTGACGTCCAGGGCGCCGAGCTCGACCCGGACCACGGTGCCGGTGCGGGAGCCGTCGTCGAGGGCTTCCAGCAGCAGCGAGCCGGTGCGCCGCGGGCAGTGCCCGATGGCCATCAGCAGCGGACCGGGCACCGGGGTGCGGATCAGGCGCGCGAGCAGCCGGGTGGAGGCCTCGTCGGCGAGGTGGACGTCGTCGAAGATCACCGCGCCGCCGATCCCGACCGGGTCGGCGGCCCAGTCGGACAGGGCGGAGCGGACGCGGCGGAAGCCCTCGTCGTCGTCCGCGTCGGCGGCGTCCGGAGCCGGCACGTCGGCCCAGGCGTCGCGGAAGAGCTGGCGCGCGATGGTGTTGCCGCGCAACGCGGTGGACCGGGCCACGCGGGCGCCCTGGCCCGAGGCGAGCTGCGCCAGCCGGCCCAGCAGCCGGGTCTTGCCCATCCCGGGGTCCCCGGCGATCTCCAGCACGGCGCCCCGGCCCGAGGCCAGCGCCGCGACGGCTTCGGCCATCCGCTCGGCCTGGGCTTCCCGCCCGACCAGGGCCTGCCAGGCTTGTGGCGAACCGATGGCAAGCACGCGTACCTCCCCCAAGACGGTCGACCCCTGACGCTCCGAGGGAACAACAGAGTTTTTACTTCCGGCAGGTATGGCCTTGACTGTACCGAGCCCCGGTGACGCAGACCTTTCATTCTGTTTATTTGCGGCTTACGACGCCAGCCGGTTGCCCGTTGCAGGTCCGCCGCGTAGGTAGCGCCGCGTACCGCGCTAGGTAGCGCCTCGATGTAAGAGGTAGTAGCGGGTTACGTAGTTTTACCGACGACGCGTCGTTTAAGGGTGGTGACACTAGGTGCTGCGCCGGCGTCGGCGTGGGCCTCACAGCGGGCCGACGCCGGCGGCGACCCCCCACCGCCCGCGGTCCGTCCCACCCCGGTCCGCGTCCCCGAGCACATGAGAGGCGACCCCATGGAAGCCACCCGCGTCCGCCCCGAGCAGGAGTCTTCCCGTATCCCCGTCAGCGTCGTGGAGGACCACCCCCTGTACCGCGACGCCCTCACCCGGCTGTTCGAGGAGGCCGGGGACATGGACGTGGACGTCGTGGCCGGAAGCGTGGGCAAATTCGTCGCCTGCCGGCCGCGCCGCGACGGGATCGTGGTACTGGACCTGACGCTGCCCGGGGTCAAGGGCTCGGCGGCAGTCCTGCAGATCAACGGCATGGGCAACCGCGTGCTCGTGGTCTCCGGCGAGGCGGCGAAGTCCGACGTGCTCGGCGCGATCTCGGCCGGCGCCCGCGGCTTCCTGTCCAAGGAGTCCGAGGGCGCTGAGATCCTGCGCGCGGTGCGCGAGATAGCCGCCGGCAACAGCTACGTCTCCCCCACGCTGGCCTCGATCGTGCTGACCACCGAGCAGAACCGGCAGGCCGGCCCGCGCCTGGAGCTGTCCGGACAGGAGAAGCAGGTCCTGCGGCTGGTGGCGGCCGGCGAGCGGGACCGGGACATCGCGATGGCGATGGGGATCAGCGTGCGGACCGTGCGTTCCTACCTGGACCGGATCCGGGACAAGATCGGCGCGCGCCGCCGGGCCGACATGACGCGGGCGGCGATCGAGCTCGGCGTGCTCGCCGAGTCGGCGGCGTGCTGAGGGGCGCGCAGGCGGCGGGGCGGTTCGCGGGGCGTGCGGGGATCCCGGGCCGGCCGGTCCGGGGATGGCTGGTCCGGGAACGGCTGGACGACGGGGCTGAGTACGTAGTCGCACTTCCGCTGGCGTTCCAGATCGGGGTCCTGCCCGCCGCGGCGCTGGTATACGTAGGTAGTTTCGGCGGCTCCGGAAGCGGGACGGTTCTGGGCCTGTGCGCGGCCCTGATCCTGGCGACAGGCGCCCTGTGGCTCGGCGCGGCGCGCGGCGTCCCGACGCGGACGGTGCTCGGCGCCGACAGCGCGCTGGCGATCGCCGGGAACCTCGCGATGAGCACGGTCTCGGCGCCTTCGGCGCGTGCGGCCGAGGTGTCGTGGCAGTACTTCGCGGGCTGCGTCGCGTTGTGGACCCTGGCGCGAGGAGTCGCGGGCGGGCTGGGCGCAGTGGCGGTCGGCGCGGTAGTGCGGTCGGCGATGTTCGCCGGGACCGGATCGGGCGTGGTCGTACCGGTGTTCCTCGGCGACGTCGCGGTACTGCTGATCGCGGTGCTGATGGCGGCCGGGGTGCTGGCGCTGCTGCATCGCGACGCCGAGCGGCTGCGGACCGGGGTGCGGCGGTCGCTGCACGACACGGTGTTGCAGACCCTTGAGGCGATCGCGCTGACGCTGCCGGGCGACGCGGAGAACGCGGCGCGGCGGCTGCGGGAGGTGCGCGCGATCGCGCACGCCGAGGCGGTCGCGCTGCGGCGGGAACTGTCGCGGCGCTCCGAGGCGCGCACGACGCCGGGCGTGGTCGAAGGGCTGGTCGCGCTCGGCACGGAGCTGGCGCGCGAGGGCTTGCGGATGCGGCTGGACGCGGCCGAGGGCGTGGACGGCGACGACGGGCTGACGCCGCAGCGCCGGGCCGCGGTGCTGGCGGCGGCCCGCGAGGCGCTTCGCAATGTGCTGAAACACTCCGGCGTCGGCGAGGCGCTGGTGCGGGTCTGGGACGAGCCGGACGGGCTGACGCTGGTGGTGCGCGACTTCGGGGTCGGCTTCGACCCGGAGGCGCACCGGCCGGGCTTCGGCCTCAGCGAGTCGGTCGCCGCCCGGATGGCGGAGGTCGGCGGGACGGCGGGCGTCGGGTCGCGGGTGGGCAACGGCACGTCGGTGACACTGTGGGTGCCCGTGGCGGGCGAGGAGCCGGGATAAGGGTCTGGGTAAGGCGCCCGGGTGAGGGGTCCGGGTGCGGGGTCCGGGTGAGGGGTCCGGGTGAGCGGTCCGGGTGAGGGGTCCGGGTGAGGGGTCCGGGTGAGGGGTCCGGGTGAGGGGTCGCGGCCTCGGTGCTCTGTTGGGCTGGACTTCCGTCGGGGGCGACTCGGTAAGGTTTGATCATCGGCTTTCCGTCGCTGAGCGAGCCGAGGCTGAGGAGGACGCCGTGGTCACCGTCGAGCACGAGATGTCGGAGCCGTGGGAAGCGGTGCTCTGCGAGCCCGAGGGCGGCAGCGAGTTCGGCGTCCTGGTGCTGGCCGGGTCCAGCGGCCGGATTCTGCGCGACCGGGCCCGCATCCTCGCCGAGGAGGGTTTGTCCGCCCTGGCGATCCGGTGGTTCGGCGGTCCGGGACAGCGCGAGGGGATCTGGGAGCTCCCGCTGGAGACGTTCACCGCTGCCATCGATCTTTTGCAGGAACGCGGCGCGCAGCGGATCGGAATCGTCGGGAACTCCAAGGGCGCCGAGGCTGCGATGCTGACGGCGGTCCGGGACCCGCGCGTCGATGTGGTCGTCGCACTCGCGCCGACGTCGCTGGTGTGGGGGAACGTCGGGGTGGGTCCGGACGGCGAGCGCACGCCGTACCGCTCGTCGTGGACGTGGCAGGGCGAGCCGCTGCCCTTCGTGCCCTACGACGACAGCTGGTGGGACACGGCGCCGGCGCGCCCGAGGGCGGTCCGCGGACTGTACGAACTCAGCGAGAAGACCTTCGCCGACCGCCTCGCCGCCGCCGGGATCCCGGTCGAGCAGGCGCAGGCGGAACTGCTGCTGGTGGCCGGCGGCGAGGACCGGATGTGGCCGGCGATGACGTACGCGCTGCGGCTCGCCGAGCGGCGTCGGGTCGCGCGCCGCACGGTCCGGCTCATCAGCCACGGAGACGCCGGGCACCGGGTGCTGTTCCCGGGCGAGCCGGCGAACGCGGTCTCGGAGGAGTTCGACTACGGCGGCAGTGAGGATTCGGAACGGCGGCTCGGGGCGCAGGCTTGGCCTTCGGTGCTCGCGGCACTGCGGGGCGTGTAAAGCCGCCGCCGATCTCAGTTCCCGACCACCACCGGCTTCTGCGCGTCCGCCTCGTCGAGCGCGGGCCCGGTCGGCAGCATCGCCAGCGCGGTCGTCGGCAGTACCGCGGGGGCGGCGTTGCCGTAGCCGAGCGCCGAGCGGGCCGTGCCGTCGGTGAGCGGGTACTTCGTCCCCGCATCGGTGATCAGGTAGACCGGCGCGTTCTGCTGGCTGCCGTTGTTCTGCGTGGTCGGTTCCGTGTGGATCGTGGCGAGGGCGGCGGTGCCCGGCGGCAGGTAGACCTCGTCCGCGACCGTGCCGCCCTGCGGCGCTCCCGTCGGCACGGTGCGCGCGCCCTGCGGCAGCGGGACGGCGACACCCACCGCGATCTGCGCCGGCGCCGCGCCGTCGCCGGTCGCGCAGACCACCGTGCTGGCGCCGAGGCCGGTGACCGGACCCGGGACGCCGGCCGGGTAGCCCTTGGTGTCCTCGCCCGCCGGAGCCGAGGGAGCGGCGGTGGCGTCGGAGACCGAGACCGGGCGGGGCTGCTGCGGGCCGTCGGTGTACGCGGCGGCGTTGGCGCCGTCCGCGACGATCAGCGCCGCCTGGATCTGCGGGATCGGTTCGAGGCCGCCGGACAGGACGAGGTAATACAGGGTCTTGCCGGCCACCGCGTTGTCGACCGTGAGGACCTCGCCGACCTTGCGCTTCACGGCGCCGACGCGCGGGCCCGGGCCGCCGGCGCCGGGGACGGCCGTCAGGGCCAGGTCGCGGCCGGAGGGCAGGGTGGTGAGCCAGCTCGCTGCGACGGGCAAGGTCGCGGAGGCCTGGTAGCCCAGCGCGGTCATCACGTTGTTGTCGGCGAGCTTGTACTTCAGACCGTCGGTGATCAGGTAGCGGTCGCCCTTCGGGGTCTGGACCACCAGGGCTCTGCCTTCGGGCAGGGAGACCATGCCGTCCAGGCTCGCGGTGGCGTCGCCGGTGTGCGCCAGCAGGAGGGCGCCGGCCGGGCCGGTCTGCTTCGGGATGTCGGAGGTGGCGCGGGAGCAGGCGACCGGGGCGGGGGCGGTGATCACGCCGGCGGGGTCCGGGAGCATGTCGGGGGCGTTGGCGATGCCGAGGGTGGCGCCGCGGGGGGTGCCGCCGAGCAGTTTGGTGGTCACCGAGACGGTCTTGACGCCGTTGGCGAGCAGGCGGGCCGAGGCCAGGTTCGTCACCGGGTGCAGGACGCCGGTGTTGTCCAGGACGTAGCGGCCGCCGCCGTCGGAGTCCAGGATCACCAGCCCGGTGTGCTGCCAGTCCGGGGGCGGGCTGGGCGCCATCATGCCGGAGATGCCGAAGCCGGCGGCCGTGAGCATGGTGGCCACCGTGCCCAGGACCGTGCCCATCACCAGCCGCCGGTGCGGCGAGGTCGGGTGGTTGGGGTCGGAGGTGACCAGCGCGGACACCAACCGCCGTCGGAGGAACTGGTACGCCTGGATCTGGTCCCGCTCAGTCCACACTTCCGTGCCCCGGCATTTCTCGTGATCGGAAAATCGACCGGTCCCGGCAGCGTTTTCCGCCCTTTCCCAGAGCAGGAGCGCTGTACGAACCGGAGCCAGTATACGTATGATAAGCGGGCGCCAAAAGCATATGCGGGGGCTGGTTCGCGTCGATTTCCCGACGGGGTGGCCGAAGGCGCGGCGAGCGCATTGTCGTCCGCTCCCGAAGGCTCGAAGAAATAGGGTGTCCGCGATGAGCAGTCACGCCGCGCCGGCGGTCGAGATGCCGGCGCCCTCTGCCCCGATCCCGATCGAGCGCGCGGCGGCGGCTCCCGAGGCGGCGGCGGTTCCCCGCGGCTCGGCGGCGCTGGACTGGATCGCCCCGGTGCGCGGCTGGCAGACGGTCGCCTGGGAGGCCGCCGCGCTGGCCGCGGTCGCCGGCTACGGCCATTCCGCCGCGACCGAGAGCATGGCCTACGCCGGCGCGGGCGCGCTGGTCGGCATGACCTCGGTGCGCTTCCGCGGACGCCACTTGGCGCAGTGGGCTGACGCCCAGGGCCGCTACCGGTACCGGCGGATGAGCACGCGCCGCAAGGGCGGCGACGACAGCGGCGGCGTCGCCGAACCCCTCGCCGCACTGCTGCCCGACCTGGGCCTGGGCGAGTACGTCGACCGCGCCGGCAACCGCGTCGGGATGGCGGCCAGCGACGGCGGCTGGGTCTCGGCGGTCCGGCTGCGCACGAGCGGTGAACCGCAGATCGGCGCCCTGATGGAGGTGCTGCGGGAGGCGTATGCGGGCACGACGATCCCGCTGGCCAGCGCGCAGCTGGTGGTCTGGACGGCCGCGCCGCCGGAGGCTCCGCTCCAGCAGCAGCGCGAACCGCGGTCGCAGAGCTCGTCACAGCCCCGACAGCAGATCTCGCCGGACCTGTCGGAGACCGTCAGCCTCCAGACGATGCCGTCCCCCGACCTGTCGGAGACTCAGAGCCTGACGGCCATGCCCTCGCCGGACCTGTCCGAGACGGTGACCCTGCCGGCGGTGACCGATCTCCCGGAACCGGAGCCGTCGAACGGTTCCCAGCCGCAGCCCCAGAACCTCGCTCCCATGCGCGTGACCTGGCTCGCCCTGCGCTACCGCCCGCGTCAGGCGCCGTACGCGGCGCTGGCGCGCGGCGGCGGCGAACTCGGCTCGGCGCGCGCCGTGGCCAGCGCCGCCCTGGGTCTGGTGGCCCGGCTCGACGCGGCCGGCTACGGCGCGGACGCGCTGGACCAGGCCGAACTCGGCCAGGAGCTGATGGTCGCGATGCTCGGCGCCGACCCGGCGCCGCCGACCCTGCAGGAGACCTGGCGCGACTGGTCGGCGGGCAACCTGCGGCAGATCTGCTACGAGCCGCACCGCGCGCTCGACCCCGCCGCGCTGCTCGGCCGCTGGACTCCGGGCGCTGCGTTCACCTGCGCGTCGTACACCCTGAGCCGGACCGCGCGCGGCCGCATCCGCGGCGAGGCGGCGCTGCGCATCGCAGGGGTCGACGCCGAGAGCCTGCGGCCGCCGTTCCCCGCCATCCGGGCCAACGGCCGCCAGCAGGAGTTCGTGCTGCGGACCATGCCGCTGGCCTTCCACCACTGACCACTGAGGCGCGGCACGCAGAGAACGTAGAAAACGCAGAAAACGTAGAAGGCACGGGCTCCGGCCAGGACATCGTCGTCCCGGCCGGAGCCCGTGTTCGGCGGCCGGACCGCCCGAATGACCCGGCCGCCTCCCCGTCAGTCAGTGCTTGATGTGCCCCAGGTGCTGGTACACCCCGAGCGCGACCCCGGCGATCGGCAGCAGCGCCACCACGCTGAGGAACTCCGCGACGTCCATGAACCGGGTCCAGTACGGCGAGTGCCGCCCTTGCCCGGCGTGCCGGGCGTAGACGAAGCAGCCCAGCCCGGCCAGCGCCAGGACCGAGACCCCGGCCAGCAGCAGCGCCTGTTCGTGCCGCACCACCAGCGAGCCGGCGAGCCAGGTCAGCGCGGCCAGGCCGCTGCCGACCAGCAGCACGCGCTGCACGGTGTCGGTGTAGGCGCGCGAGCGCAGCATCCAGACCACGCTCAGCAGGCTGACGAACACCACCGGCCAGGTCCCCGGCGCCTTCAGCGCCGCGACGGCGCCGGAGACCGCGGACAGACCGAGCGCGGCCAGCAGGCCGGTGAGCATCCGTTGCGCGGTGGTCGTCTGGTCGAGCACGTCAGGACCCAGCGTCGGCTCCTCGTTCTCGCGGAACGCGGTGATGTCCGAGGGCACCCGGGGCAGCGGCAGCCGTCCCAGGCGCATCGACAGGATCGGCGCCCCGGCGGCCAGCGCCGTGGCGAACACGGCCAGCACCACGCCGGCGTGCGCGGCGGTGACGTCGGCCAGCCCGACGACCGCGGCCGTGCCGCCGCCCAGGACGGCGGCGCCGGCCAGCGCGCCGAACCACGCCGAGTAGTGCTTGACCGTCACGATAGCCACCGCGCCGTAGACGGCCAGCGCGGCGAGCCCGAGGGCCGCCGAACCGCCGTGCAGCGGCCACAGCTGGTGCGGCGGCGCGGCCGAGACGCCGGCCATCACCGCGGCGGGCAGCCCGGCGGCGACGCAGGCGATCGCGGCCCGGCGGTCGTGCGCCAGCCGGGCCAGCACACCGCCGGCGGCCAGCAGCGCGATCAGCGCGCCGCCGAGCACGGCGGGCGCGGCGGCCTTGCCGGAGAGCAGGGCGAACAGCAGCATCGTGGCGCCGGCCAGCGCCACCGCGCCGGCCGCGGCGCCGACCCGGTGCGCGGTGCTCGGGCGCCAGGCGCCGTCGGAGCGTTCCGAGGCGCTGGCGATCGCGTCCACGACGTCGTCGAACAGCAGCGGCGCGCCCTGGCGCTCGCGCGGCACCAGGTAGAGCACGTCGCCGTCGCGCAGCCCGGAGGCGGCGACGGTGAGCTCCGGCGCGATCGGCGCACCGCCCAGGCGGGTCAGGACCCAGCCGGTGTGGCCCGGACCGATGTGCCGCTGCGCGTCGGAGAGCCGCACCAGCTCCGGGACCAGCTCGGCGAAGGTGCTCTGGACCGGCAGCGCGACGTCGACCCGGGCCCGCGGGCTGACCACGGTCGCGCGGCGGGCCCAGGTCATCCGGTTCGGCGCGGACGCCTCGCCGGCGGACGCCGAGGAGGCCATCGTCAGCGCGCCGGCGCCGGAGCCGTGACTTGCCGCCACGGTCAGATCCCCGGCGCGGACTCGGCCGCGTCGATCATCGGCTTGAACTTGGCGCTGCCGGCCTCGGCGACCCGGCGCAGACCGTCGTTGACCGCCTCCTTGACCAGCTGGCCGAGCTCGTACGCGTCGTTCTCGCGCAGCGCGGACTCGTCGATGTCGACGGCGACCACCTGGCCGTTGCCGCGGACGGTGACCCGGACCTCGTCGTCCCGGCTGGCGCCGACGACCTCCATCACCTCCAGCTCGCGCTGAATGCGCTGGATATCCGCCTGCTGATTGTGGATCCGCTCCATGAGCGCATTCACATTCGTCGAGAAGTCGATGCTTTCCATGCTTTCCATACTGATTATCTACCCGTCTCGGAATCGACCCTGGGACGCATTCTCAAGAAACGCCGGCGGTGATGTGCTCGTGCACCTGACTGCCGTTCGTCGGGTCGACGAGGGTGACATCCGTCTGCGTTCCGACCGGCATTGTCACGGTGGTCGAGACGCCGTCGTAGGTGGTGGTGACGGTGATGTCGCCGGCCGGGGTGGCGGGCTGGCCCGGCGTGGCCGGCGGGGTCGAGGCGACCGGCGGCGTCTGAGCCGGCGGCGGCGTCTGGACCGGAGGCGGGGTGGTCACCGGGTGCGCCACGACCGGGGTGTCGGAGTTGGCCGGCGGGTTGACGGCGGTCCAGCCGCTGTTCGGGTCCGTCGGGGTGGCGACCGGGGTCTGGTAGCCGGTCGTCGGGTACTGCGGCTGCGGGATCTGGTTCAGGTTCGGGAGCTGCGGCTGCGGGAACTGGTTCGCCGTCGGGATCTGGCCCGGGATCGTCGCGCCGTTGCCGACCGTGGTCCCGCCGGTGTACGGGACGCCGCCGCCGGTGGGCATCGCGCCGGTCTGTGTACCGGGGATCTGTGTACCGGGAATCTGTGTACCGGGGATCTGCGTCCCCGGGATCTGCGTGCCGGTGGTCTGCGCGCCGTTCTGGAACTGCGTGCCGATGCCGCTGTTCATCGTGTTCTGGTACTGGCTCAGCGTCTGCGCCGCCGTCGGGTCGACCCCGCTGGCGGCCACCTGCTGGCCGGTGGTGCTGGCGACCTGCGGCGGCGCCTTGAGCTGGTTGGTCGCGCCGGTGGTGGTCGGAGAGGTGAAGGTGCCCGCCGGCGGCACGGAGCTGCCGTGCGAGCCGGAGCCGATCAGCTTCTCGATGTCGCCGATGATCTTGATGACCTCGGTGACCTCCTGCATCAGCTGCCCGCCGCCGAGCGCGGAGAGCATGGCCTCGATGCCGTTGATGAACGCCCGCAGGGTGGCGCTGACCGAGGTCGACAGCGAGACCGCGGCCCAGTAGGTGTACCAGTTCGAGGCCAGCGCCTGGACCGTCGGATTCACCGCGTTGACCACCGTGGTGTAGCCGGTCTGCGCGGCCTTGATCAGGGTGCTGGACGTGGTCAGCAACTGCGAGGAGGCCTGGATCACCTTGACGATCTGCTCGAAGGAGTTCAGGGTGTCCGTGAACTTCTTCACCGCGGTCTCCGACGCGTTCCCGCCCCAGGCCTTGCTCAGCGTCTGCGTCGCGCTCCGAGCCTGGTTGATCAGCGCCAGGAACTGCTCGGCCTGCTTGAGCCGCTGGGCGACGAGCGCCTCGATGCTCTCCGGGGAGCCGGTCGCGATCTGGGCCACGAACGTGCCGGGGCCGCCGCCGTATGCGGTGGCGTCCATAGCGCTGGAGTTCGGTATCACGAACATGTCGCACCGCCTGCCTGGGTGTCGGGGGTGGAGGTCACAAGAGTCGTCGATGATCGGTTTTCAGGCTAGAGCGGGGCGCGGAGCTGGTGGACGGCAAAAGTACCCACCTGTCCGGAGTCCCCGGCGCCGTAAATTAAGCCCGCGCATATCGAGGCGAACAAGGATTGCGGGAGTGACTGAGCGGTGATGCCGACCACCCTGACCCCGCCCAGAGCGGCCGACCGGCAGCGGGGCGGGTCGCCGAACGGGGAGATCCAGCTGCAGGCGCCGCCGGTCCTGGCCAAGGGCTCGGGCGCGGGACTCAACCAGCTGATGTTCATGCTGCCGATGATGCTCGGCATGGGCGCCATGTCCTTCTACTCGATGGGCAGCAAGGGCGGCGCGATGACGTACGTCTTCGGCGCCCTGTACGGCAGCACCATGATCGGCATGATCCTGATGTCGCTCACCCGAGGCAGCGCGCAGAAAAAAGCACAGATCAACAACGAGCGCCGCGATTACCACCGCTACCTCGCCGCTCTGCGCGGACAGGTCCGCGACGTGGCCGCCGCGCAGCGCGCGACCCTGACCATCACCCGCCCGGAGCCCGACGACCTGTGGCTGCGGGTCGCGCAGGGCCGGGCCTGGGAGCGGCGCCGCACCGACGACGACTTCGGGCACGCGCGCGTCGGCCGCGGTCCGCAGCGCCTGGCCACCCCGCTGCGCGCCCCGCAGACCGCGCCGCTGGAGGACCTGGACCCGGTGTCCTCGGCTTCGCTGCGGCAGTTCATCCGCACGTACATGACCGTCCCGGACCTGCCGGTGGCGCTGTCGTTGAAGGCGTTCGCCTCGGTCTCGGTCAGCGGCGAGCGCGAGCTGACCCTGCCGTTGGTCAGGGCCCTGATCGGGCAGCTGGCCACCTTTCACGCCCCGGAGGACCTGAAGATCGCGCTGTGCCTGGCGGACAACCAGCGCCAGAGCTGGGACTGGGCCAAGTGGCTGCCGCACGCGCAAGCGCAGCCGGCGAACTTCGACGCGGTGGGTCCGGCGCGGCTCGCCGCCGGCGACCTGGGCACGCTGTCGGAGCTGCTGGGCGCCGACCTGGGTACGCGTTCTGCGTTCGGCGCCGGGCGCGCAGCCAATAGCGACAACCCGCACCTGCTGGTGATCGTGGACGGCGGCCGGACCTTCGGCGACACCACGCTGGCGCCGATCTCCGGGCTGCAGGGCGTCACGATCATCGACCTGGCCGGGCCGGAGCCGGCGCCGATCGCCCGGCCGTACCAGGGCCGGCTGCACGTCACCGGCGAGCGCATGGGCATGGTCGTCGGCGAGGGCAAGGACCGCCACCTGGAGTTCCTCGGCCACCCCGACATGATGGACGCCGCCACCGCCGAGGCGCTGGCCCGGCGGCTGGCCGGGGCGTATCAGGGCGCGCCGACGGCCGCGGCCTCCCCGATGTCGGCCAACTTCGGCCTGCCGGACCTGTTGGGCATCGGCGACCCGGAGGAGCTGGACGTCGCGCGCACCTGGCTGCCGCGCTCGGCGCGGGACCGGCTGCGGATCCCGATCGGGCTGGACCCGGAGGGCCGGCCGCTGGAGATGGACCTGAAGGAGGCGGCCGAGGACGGGATGGGCCCGCACGGCCTGGTGATCGGCGCGACCGGCTCGGGCAAGAGCGAGCTGCTGCGCACGCTGGTGGCGGGGCTGGTGGCCACACATTCCTCCGAGACGCTGAACCTGGCGCTGGTCGACTTCAAGGGCGGCGCGACGTTCGCCGGCATGGCCGGGCTGCCGCACGTCTGCGCGGTCATCACCAACCTGTCGGAGGAGCTGACTCTGGTCGACCGCATGGCCGACGCCATCAACGGCGAGGTGCTGCGGCGCCAGGAGCTCCTGCGGGAGAAGGGCAACTACGCCTCGGTCCGGGACTACGAGCGGGCCCGGGAGCGCGGCGCGGACCTGGAGCCGCTGCCGGCGCTGCTGGTCATCATCGACGAGTTCAGCGAGCTGCTGTCCAACCGGCCGGAGCTGATCGACCTGTTCGTGATGATCGGCCGCCTGGGCCGGTCGCTGGCGATCCACCTGCTGCTGGCTTCGCAGCGTCTTGAGGAGGGGCGGCTGCGTGGACTGGACGCGCACCTGTCGTACCGGGTCGGTCTGCGGACGTTCTCGGCGGCCGAGAGCCGCGCGGTGCTGGGCGTCCCGGACGCCTACCACCTGCCGTCGGTCCCGGGGTCGGCGTATCTGAAGACGGACACCGAGACGCTGCTGCGGTTCAAGGCGGCGTACGTCTCCGGTCCCATGCCGGCGCGCAGCCGCGGCTCCTCCGGCGGCGGGCATCGCAGGATCCTGCCGTTCACGCTGGAGCGGGTCGTCGACCACTCCGCCCCGCCGCCGACCGCCGAACCGGATCCCGCCGAGCTGCTGAGCCCGGCGGCCGGCGCCGGGCCGAGCATCATGGACGCGATGGTGGCCCGGCTGATCGGCAAAGGCCCGGCGGCGCACCAGATCTGGCTGCCGCCGCTGGACGAGCCGGTGTCGCTGGACGCCATTCTGACCAACCTGGGCCCGGACCCGGTGCGCGGGCTGTGTCCGGTCGGCTGGGCCGGGCTGGGGCGGCTGACCGTGCCGCTGGCGCTCGTGGACAAGCCCTTCGAGCAGCGCCGCGACCTGTTGTGGGTGGACCTGTCCGGCTCGGCGGGCCACACGATGGTGATCGGCGGTCCGCAGAGCGGCAAGAGCACCATGGTCCGGACCCTGATCAGCTCCCTGGCGCTGACCCACACGCCGGAGGAGGTCCAGTTCTTCGTCGTGGACACCGGCGGCGGCGCGCTGTCCTCGATCGCCGGGCTGCCGCACGTCGCCGGGTACGCGACCCGGCGCGACGGGGAGCGCGTGCGCCGCATCGTCGGCGAGCTGACCGCGCTGCTGGCCGAGCGCGAGCAGCTGTTCGCCCAGCACGCGGTGGACTCCGCGGCGGCCTTCCGCAACCGGCGCGCGGAGCTGGGCGCCTTCGCCCAGGACGGCCGGGCCTTCGGCGACGTGTTCCTGGTCATCGACGACTGGACCACGCTGCGCGCGGACTACGAGGCGCTGGAGGAGCCGATCACCGCGATCGCCCAGCGCGGGCTCGGTTTCGGCATCCACGTCGTGATCACCACCAACCGCGCGATGACCGTGCGTCCGGCGATGCGCGACATCATCGGCACGCGTCTGGAGCTGCGCCTGGGCGACCCCGGCGAATCGCTGGTGGACCGCCGGGCGGCGGCGAACGTCCCAGCCGGGCGTCCCGGGCGCGGCTTGACCCCCGACAAGCTGCACTTCCTGGCCACGCTGCCCCGCATCGACGGCGGGACCTCGGCCGAGACGGTCGGCGTCGGGACCGCGGACCTGGTCGCCCGGATCTCCGCGGCCTGGCCCGGCAAGCCCTCGCCGCAGGTCCGGATGCTCCCGGCGGCGGTGTCCCCGGAGGAAGTCAGGGCCCTGCTGCCCACGCCGCGCGGCAATCCGCGCGCCGTGCCGTTCGGGCTGTCCGAGGCCGACCTGCAGCCGGTGTACGTGGACTTCGACGCCGACCCGCACTTCATCGCCTTCGGCGACGTGGAGAGCGGCAAGAGCGGGCTGCTGCGCACCCTGGCGGCCGGCATCATGGCCGACTACACGCCCGAGCAGGCCGCGATCGCGATCGTCGACTACCGGCGCGGGATGCTGGACGCCGTCACCGGCGACCACCTGCTCGGCTACGCCGCCGCCGAACCGGCCACGATCGACCTGATCGGCAACTGCGCCGAGGCGATGCGCCGCCGGCTGCCCGGTCCGGAGGTCAGCCCCGAGCAGCTGCGCGACCGCAGCTGGTGGAAGGGCCCGCACCTGTTCGTGCTCGTCGACGACTACGAGCTGGTCGCCGTCCCCGGCCGCAACCCGCTGCTGCCGCTGCTGGAGTACCTGGCGCAGGCCCGCGACATCGGGCTGCACCTGGTGGTCGCGCGCGGTGCCGGCGGCGCCGGACGCGGGCTGTTCGAGCCGGTGCTGCAACGCCTGCGCGAGCTCGGGTCGCCGGGTCTGGTGATGTCCGGGAGCAAGGACGAAGGACCGTTGCTGGGTACCGTGAAAGCCGGCCCGCAGCCTCCCGGGCGCGGCGTCCTGGTGCACCGCCGCTCGGCTCCCGGTCAGGCTCAGGTCGCCTGGACGCCGCCGGCGAAATAGGTGAACAGCAGCGGGCTGAACGGCGGGATTCCGGCGGCCAATCAGTGTTCTGACGACGTCCAGCCCGACGCGTGGGTACTTGTGCCGTCGCCTCGACCGGCAGTTGTGCCGTGTGGTGGTAGTGCACAGATTCCCTAACGTATCGGTTATCGGCCGGAGAACCTGCTCCGGCCACCCCCAACCACGGGTTCCCAGACAGAAGGAGGTGGCCCTCGTGGCCGGTCCCGGTTTCCTGAGTGACGCCGCTGCGATGACGCAGGCGATCCAGGGCTTTACGGAGTGCGCCGCTAACGCGAAGAAGACCATGTCCGACCTGGAGAACGACCTGACCTCGACGCTGGCCCAGTACCAGGGCAGCCAGGCCATCGCCTTCTGGAACCTGCACACCGAGCTGCAGGAGCAGATGACGGTCGCCTCGCGCGAGATCGACGTCATGTCGGACCTGGTGAACAAGAGCTTCCAGAACTACGGCTCCGGCGACAGCCAGGTGTCGGACACCCTGCGCCAGCTCGCCGGCAGCGCCGGCAACAGCAACACCGTGCTGTCCCGCCTCGGCGGCGTCTGATCACCCACCACCGTCCGATCTGAAGAAGGGATCTGAGAAGACATGACCGCCGACCAGATCAGCGTCAATTTCGGCGCGCTGCAGTCCAGCGCGGGCTCGCTGTCCGCCAAGGCCGCCGCCCTCACCTCCTACCTGGAGGAGCTGCTGCAGTCGCTGCAGCCGATGAAGCAGACGTGGGTGGAGTCCAACTCCTCCGCCGGTGTCGCGGCCGACCAGGCCGAGACCAAGCTGCGCCAGGCGACGAACGACATCATCGCCACCATCAACCAGTTCTCGGCCAAGGTCAACGAGGCCCACGACCTGCAGTACGCGCTCGAGCAGCAGAACACGAGCTACTTCGCCTGATACGGACCGCCGTCGGGCACGGCGTACCCCCGACTCCGCCGGCGGGATCCCCCTCCCGCCGCCGGCCGTGCCCACGGCTCCGCCTCTGCTGTCCCACCGGCCTGCTGCGGCCACCCCAGCCCCGACCAAAATCCACCAGGAGCTGTGAGCGATGTCCGAGCCCTCGCCCGAACAGTCCTTCTCCATCCACCTGCAGTCTCTGACCGATTTCGCCGACGAGTTCACGACGCAGATCCAGAGTCTTCAGGCACCGATGGACCACCTAGCCACCATGTCCGGGACGCAGCCGCAGTACGGCGCCTTCCACGAGGCCTGGAGCCTGGGCGCCGGCGAACAGGCCGCCGTCGAGGAGATGTTCAGCCTGCTCGGGCAGGTCAAGACGGCGATCGCGTTCGCCGGGAACGTCACCGGCACGGTCGCCGACGGCTACAAGCACGCCGACGAGAACGTCGCCTGGGGTCTGGGCGGACCGCCCGGATCGACCTCCGGCGGCGGGTCCGACTCCGGCGCCTGGCAGAACAACGGCCACTACGAGCACCCCGGCCAGCAGGGCCAGTACAGCGATCCGACGCAGCACCACCACCACGGCGGCGGGAACAGCGGCCAGCACCACCAGGGCGACCAGGGCAGCCAGTACGGCCAGAACAGCCAGGGTTCGACCCAGGCCGCCCCGAGTCCCTGGGTCCCGAATCAGAACACGAGCGGACCGTTCGCCTCCCCGGTGAACGCGGTGCCGCTCGCAGGCGCGCTGCTGGGCGGTGCGCTGTTGGGCGGCGCCACCAAGTCCAAGTCCCACCAGCCGCCGGCGAACACCTCGGGGAGCGTCACCTTCGACACCGGCGCTGACAACCAGTCCGGCGCGCTGCCGTTGTGGACGCCGCCGCCGGACCCGGGCGCTTCCGCCGTCCCCGGCCAGGACGCCTCCTGGACCGCCACCATGCCAGGTTCCCAGCAGGGAGGTTCGTGACCGTGCCTACGTCTCCGACGTCTGAGGGAGTCACCGACTTCGCCCAGTACTCGCTGCCCCAGCTGACGCAGATGCTCTACGACAGCGACCCGGCGACCGGCACCACCACCGCCCAGACCTGGGACGCCACCGGCAAGATGCTGCACGAGCAGGCCTCGAACCTGGAGGGCCGGCTGCGCTCGTTCGACGGCGAGTGGCAGGGCACCGCCTCCGACGAGTACAAGCGCATGGTCACCGACCTGATCGGCGGTCTGCGCAAGGTCGCCGAGACCTCGCTGCGGATGCGCGACCTGACCTACGACGCGGTCGACTCGCTGGTCGCCGCGCGCGCCGCGATGCCGGCGGCGGTCGACGTCCCGGTGGTCCCGCCGGCCACGCTGGCGCTGGCCACCACGCCGCTGCCGATCGACGCCACCACCTCCCAGGCGGCGGTCGCGCAGATGCAGTCCGACCAGGCCAAGGCGATGTCGGCGGTGCAGGCGCAGCAGTCGGCGGTCAACGCCGCGAACTCCGCGCACGCCCAGGCGGTCGCCGTGATGACGACCCTGGCCGGCAGCTACGTGGTCGCGCAGGACCGCTTCCCCCCGACCCCCGGCGGCACCACGCCGACGGTGAACGGCACCGGCCCGGGCACCGGGCTCGGCACCGACACCACGCCGGTCGTGCTGGACGCCAACGGCGTCCCGGTCCTGGTCCAGAACCCGAACCAGAACCAGAACCCCAACCAGACCCCCGGCTCGCCGGCCACACCCGGCCAGCCGGACCAAGCCTCCTCCTCGCTGTTCGGCGACATGTTCACGGTCGGCCTGGCCGCGGCCGCGGCGGCGGCCGGCGGGAAGTTCGCCACCGGCATCGGCACGACCACCGGCCTCGGCGGCGGCACCGGCACGGGCCTGGGCGGCGCGAACAACGGCGGACTGCCGCTCGGCGGACTGCAGCAGACGACCCCGATCACCGGACGCCTGACGCCGGTCGCGAACCCGAACACCGCCAAGTCCGACGCGGCCGGCAAGAACGCCGCCGTGGACGCCGCCGGCGTGCTCGGCGGGCGCTACCTGGCCGGCAAGTTCGGGGGCGGGGGCGGGGGCGGCGGCTCGATCGGCGGTGTCGGCGGACTCGGCGGCGCCGATCCGTCGGCGGCCAAGGCGGCGGCCGACGCCGCGCAGAATCTCACCGCGGCGGAGACCGCCTCGGCGGCCAACAGCTTCGGCGGCGGCGCGCTGGGTGCCACCGGCGCGGCGGCGGCCGCGGCGAGCCGGGGCGGGATGATGCCGATGATGCCGATGAGCGGCATGGCCGGCGCCGGCATGGGCGGCGACGCCAACCGGCGGATCCCGGCGTGGCTGGTCGAGACCGAGGACGTCTGGGGCGCCAGCGCCCCGGTCTCCCCCGGTGTCATCGGCGGCGATCTGTAGATCTGTAACAGCTCGGAGCGGATCCTCGGCCCGTCCGGTCCACCGTCCTTATGTCCCCTTGTCTCTGTGTCTCTGTAGTCTTTGAGAGGGAGCGATCATGTCGACCCAGATCGGGAGCAGCACGCTCCCTCCGTTCACCGTCTCCGCCCCCGGGGTCCAGACGGCGCTGGCGCAGTTCCAGTCCATGACCGGCAGCTCCAATTCGACGGTCAGCGCCGTGGAGACGCTGGTGCTGGACGCGATGAGCTTCGCCGGCATCGGCTCGGCGGTCGGCAGCGCGAACAACAGCCTGCACACGCAGCTGGTCGGCAGCCTGGGCAAGGTCGTCAGCTTCGTGGAGACGCTGACCGGCGCGATCACCACCGTGCTGAAGGACTACGAGGCGCTGGATCAGAAGACGGCTGACAGCTACAAGAGCCTGTCGCTGGCCGGCGGGACCACGGCGCAGACCGCCGCGCAGACGACCGGGACGACGGCGACCACGCCCGCGACGACCCCGGCCCATCCGACGACAACTCCGGCGACCCCCGCCGCCGGCACGCACCAGCCGCTGCCGAACGGCTTCGTGACGCAGCTGATGCAGTCCGAGGGCTCGCACGGCAACCAGGGCGGCGTCGACGAGGTCTACGGCTTCCGCCAGAGCAGCCACAACGGCTACGACCAGATCATGGCCGCCCGGCAGCAGTACGGCCAGGGCAGCCCGCAGGAGCAGGCGGTCGTCGCGGACCTGCTGAGCCGGCACGCGGACCAGGCCGGCGCGCAGGACTTCACCGACCCCGGCATCCGCGCCGCCATCGCCTCCAGCGCCCACATGCGCGGCATCGGCGGCACCCGGGCGATCCTGAACTCGATGGCCACCGGCGACACCCCGACGACATCAGCGGGCTCGGTCTCAGCGGACAACATGGCCGCCCTGCAGCAGATGACACCGGACCAGTTCCAGCAGTCGTTCCACGACGCGCGCATCACCTACGACCAGACGGTCTACGGCAACACCACCACCCACGTCCACGGCCAGGCCATGACCTGGTGGCAGGCCTACGGCAACGGTCTGACCACGCGGTACAACCGCGAACAGACCCAGTTCGAGGGCTATTCGCAAGCTGCGCAGGGCGGCGGGCAGTAAGGGGGCTATTCGCCCAGCTGTCCCTGTGCGGGCGGCCCGCGCGGGTATCGCGGCCTCGCCCAACGGTCGTGGCCGGTCCGGGGGTTCGGACCGGCCACGACCGTTTTCTGTTTCCCACAGGGACACGACCGCCGGCCGCCGGCGCAAGGTGCGGCGCTCAACCGGGCTGCGCCACCCGCGGAGGTCTCAGCGGGCTGCGATCGGCTCGCGCCCTGACGGCTCGGTGGATCCCGAGGTCCCCGAGGACCCTGTTGTCGCAGAACCCGCAGAACCCGCAGAGCCCGCAGGACCAGCAGGACCAGCAGGACCCGCAGGACCCGTACCGCGCAGCCGCGGCAGCAGCAGCGCGGCGACGGCTCCGACCGCCGCGAGCGCCGCGCCGACCGAGATCGCGGCGGTGAATCCGTCGGTGAAGCGCTGCACGCTCGCGTAGCTGCCGGAGGCGGCGAAGACCGCGACCGATACGGCGGTCCCGAACAGTGCGCCGAACTGGCGCAGCATGCTGAACACGCCTGAGGCCTGGCCGATCTGGTGCGGCTGCACCGCGCTGACCACGGCCTTCTGCGTCGGCGGGATGCCGGTGGACACCCCGGCGCCGCTGAGGACCAGCGCGGGGACCATCGCCAGGTAGGCGGCGTGGTGGTCGGCGAGTAGGGCGATGGCGACCAGGCCGAGCGACTGGACCGCCAGACCGGTGGAGACCAGGCGGCGCTCCCCCAGGCGGTCCGCCAGTCGTCCGGAAAGTGGGCCGAAGACCAGGAGCGTCGCTGAGAACGGCATCATTCGGACCCCCGCGCCGAACGGGCCGTAGTGCAGGACGGTCTGGTAGTACTGCGCCAGGAAGTACAGCTGGGCGTACATCGCGCCGGTCATGGTGAAGCTCGCGACGTTGCCCGCTGAGAAGGCTCGGTGCGTGAAGAAGTGCATCGGGACCATCGGCGCCGGGACGCGCAGTTCCCAGAACACGAACGCGACCGTCAGCACGACGCCGATCGCCGCCGCGCCGAGCGTCTCCGGCGAGAGCCAGCCCGCGTCGTTCCCCCGGACCAGCGCCCACACCAGACCCAGGACGCCGCCGGTGGTGAGCAGGACGCCGACCAGGTCCAGACGTGCGCGCGGGCCTTGAGGCTGTCCCGGATGCTGGTGCGTCTCGGACATCTTCAGCAGGACGCCGGCGATGACCAGCACCCCGACCGGGACGTTGACCCAGAACAGCCACTGCCAGGCGAGTCCTTGCGCCACCACGCCGCCGACGAACGGGCCGCCGGCGGTGGCCAGGCCGATGATGCCGGCCGAGACGCCCATCGCGCGCCCGCGCTCCTGCGGCGGGAACGCGGCGCCGAGCTGCGCTATGGCCAGCGGCATGATGACCGCGGCGCCGACGCCCTGGACGGCGCGCGCCGCGATCAGCTCGGCGACGGTCGAGGACAGGCCGCAGGCGGCCGAGGCGGCGGTGAACAGGGTCAGACCGCCGACGAAGACCTTGCGGCGGCCGAAGCGGTCGCCGAGGGCCGAGCCGGTGAGCATCAGCACGGCGAAGGTGAGGATGTAGGCGCTGACGGTCCACTCCAGCGCCTCGACGGAGGTGTTCAGGGACTTGCGGATAGTGGTCAGCGCCGTGGTGACGATGGTGCCGTCCAGGGCGATCATGAAGGCGGCCAGCGAAGTGAGGGTCAGGACCCAGCGTTGGGCCGCCGTCATCGGCGGCTTTCGGTCGGCGTCGGTAGCCGGTGTCGTACTCATATCGGTGCTGACCCGCCCCGCCGGCGGAAGTGGGCGCCGATCCACCGCCCACTTCCCGGGTCCGGGCGAGTCGGTACCGCCGAGGGCACGTTCGTGCCAATCTTGAGGCGCCGGGAGACTGCGGATGACCATCGTGACGACCATGACGACCATGACGATGACGACGACCACGACACCCGTGACACCCGAGGCGGACCCACCGACGGCAGGGAGCGAGATGCGGGTCGAGGACGACTTCGTCCGGCTGGCCGACCCCTTCCGGCCGGAGATCCTGGCGCACTGCTACCGGATGCTCGGCTCCATCCACGACGCCGAGGACCTGGTCCAGGAGACCTACCTGCGCGCCTGGCGCTCCTACGAGGGCTTCGAGGGACGCGCGTCCCTGCGCACCTGGCTGTACCGCATCGCCACCAACGCCTGCCTGACCGCGCTGGAGCACCGCGCGCGGCGTCCCCTGCCGGCCGGCATCGGCACCCCGCACACCGACCCCGAGGGCGATCTGAGCGCGATCCCGCCGGAGATCACATGGCTGCAGCCGTTCCCGGACGTGCTGCTGGACACCGGGGTGTCCGCCGCGGCCGGCGCCGACCCGGCCTCGGTCGTCGCGGCCCGCTCCGGCCTGCGCCTGGCGCTGGTCGCGGCCCTGCAGTACCTGCCGCCCCGCCAGCGCGCGGTCCTGATCCTGCGTGACGTCCTGGGCTGGCGCTCCGCCGAGGTCGCCGCGCTGCTGGACCTCACCGTGGCGGCGGTCAACAGCCTGCTGAAGCGGGCCCGCGCCCGGCTCGCGGAGGTCGCCCCGGACGTCGAGGACGTCGCCGAGCCCACGCAGGCCGAGCAGCGCGAGATCCTGGACCGCTGGGCGAAGGCCTTCGTCGAAGCCGATGTCGACACCCTGATGAAGCTGCTGACAGAGGACGCGGTCTACGAGATGCCGCCGCAGCCGATGTGGTTCCGCGGCGCGCCGTTCCTGCGGCGCCTGCTGACCTTCCGCCTCGGCATGCACGGCAAATACCGCAAGATGATCCCGATCCGCGCCAACGGCCAGCCCGCGTTCGCGGTGTACTCCGGCGACGACGACCGCCTCCTGGCCGCCGAGTCGGTACAGGTGCTGACGCTGCGCGGCGGGAAGGTCGCCCGGGTGACGACGTTCCGGACGCCGGGACTGGTCGCGGTCGCGGGCTTCCCGATGGAGACGGAGCTGGAGAACGAGGACTGATCCACCTACCCCAACTGATCCCGCCGCCGCGTCAGATAGGCCGTCTCCCCGGAGTTCCCCGCCAGCTCGATCGCCCTGTCGTACGCCGTCCGCGACTCCGTGCTGCGGCCAGTGCGCCGCAGCAGGTCGGCGCGCGCCGCGTGGTAGGCGTGGTAGCCGTCGAGCCGGTCGCCGAGGCGGTCGATCGTCGCCAGGGCAACCTCCGGGCCGTCGAGTTCGGCGACGGCGATGGCGCGGTTCAGGGCGACGATCGGTGAGGGGTCGATCCGGACCAGCTGGTCGTAGAGGGCGACGACCTGCGACCAGTCCGTGTCGCGCGCGTCGCGGGCCGAGGTGTGGACGGCGTTGATCGCCGCGAGGATCTGGTAGCGGCCCGGCGCGATGCCGCTGGCCAGGCGTTCGCGGACCAGCTGGTGCCCCTCGGCGATCAGGGCCCTGTCCCAGGCTCCGCGGTCCTGCTCGTCGAGGGAGACCAGTTCGCCGGTCGCCGAGACTCTGGCGGGGCGGCGGGCCTCGGTGAGGAGCATCAGCGCCAGCAGTCCGGCGGTCTCGCCGTCGCGGGGCAGCAGGGTGCGGATCAGGCGGGTCAAGCGGATCGCCTCGGCGGTGAGGTCCTGGCGGACGGGGTCGGTGTCGGCGCCGGTGGCCAGGTAGCCCTCGTTGAAGACCAGGAACAGGACCGAGAGCACGCCGGTGACGCGGGCCGGCAGGTCTTCGGCCGACCGGACGCGGTAGGGGATGCGCGCGGCCTTGATCTTGCCCTTCGCGCGGGTGATGCGCTGCCCCATCGCGGTCTCCTGCACCAGGAAGGCGCGGGCGATCTCGGCGACGGTCAGGCCGCCGAGCATGCGCAGGGTCAGGGCGACGCGGCTCTCCATCGCCAGTGCCGGGTGGCAGCAGGTGAAGACCAGCCGGAGCCGTTCGTCCTCGATGGCGCCGACCGGCTCGGGCGGGTCGTCGTGGAAGAACACCTGAGCCTCCTTCTGCTTGTCGCCGCGCTTGGCCTCGCGGCGTACCCGGTCGATGGCCTTGCGCTGCGCGGTGGTGGTCAGCCAGCCGCCGGGGTTGGGCGGCACGCCCTCGGCGCGCCAGTGCTCGACGGCCGCCGCGAACGCCTCGGCGGCCGCCTCCTCGGCGACGTCGAGGTCGCCGAAGCGCCGGGTCAGGGTGGCGACCACCCGGGCCCACTCCTCGCGGTGGGCGCGGGTGACAGCGGCGTGGACGCCGTCGTGGACGGCCTCGCTCGGTTTCCCCATCACAGGAACGGCCGCACCTCGACCCGCCGGTTGCACGCCCGAGACCCCTCGGCGGCGAGCTTGAGCGCAACGTCGAGGTCAGCGGCCTCGATGACCCAGAAGCCGACCAGGAACTCCTTCGACTCCACATACGGACCGTCGGTGAAGATCGGCTCCCCGCCGCCCCGGTGGTCGATCACCGTGGCGTTGACCGGCTCGCCGAGCCCGCCGGCGAAGACCCAGTGCCCGTCGGCGATCAGCTTGTCGTTGAACACGTCGATCGCCGCCTCCTCTTCTTCCGTGGCCGTGACCGGACCCTCGCAGAGCACCGAAACCAGATACTGCATCGCGAACCATCTCCTTGTCCGTCGCCGGCACCCCTTCGGGCTGCCTCTCATCTCTCCTACGAACACCGCCGACCGGATCCGACACCGGCCCGGGAAATTTTTTCACCTTCCAAACTGGCAGACTGAGCGACCGTGAAACCGGGTGCGATGACGGAAGGCGCCGTGCTGCTGCTCGGCGGCCGCAGCGAGATCGGGCTGAAGGTGGCCGAGCGCCTGGCCGCGGGGCGGACCGTGGTCCTGGCCGCGCGGCGCAGCGAGGCGCTGGAAGCCGAGGCGGCGCGGGTGAAGGCGGCCGGGGCGGCGGACGTCCACCGCGTGGAGTTCGACGCCGACGAGGTCGCCGCGCACCCGGAGCTGATGACGAAGGTCTTCGCCGACGCCGGGCCGGTCGGCGTGGTGGTCGTGGCGTTCGGCATCCTCGGCGACCAGGAGCGCGCCGAGCGGGACCCGGCGCACGCGGTGCAGGTCGTGCACACCGACTACGTGGCCCAGATCAGCATCCTGACCGTGCTGGCCACCCTGCTCAAGGCCCAGGGCCGCGGCGACCTGGTGGTCTTCTCCTCGGTCGCGGGTCTGCGCGTGCGGCGCGCCAACTACGTCTACGGCTCGGCGAAGGCCGGTCTGGACGGTTTCGCCAGCGGCCTCGGCGACGCGCTGCACGGTACCGGCGTCCACCTGCTGCTGGTCCGCTCCGGCTTCGTCGTCGGCCGGATGACCGAGGGCATGAGCCCGGCGCCGCTGTCGAGCACGCCGGACCAGGTCGCCGACGCGGTGGTCGGGGCGCTGCGCAAGCGCCGGATCCGGGTGTGGGTGCCCTGGGCGCTGCGGCCGATGTACTTCGTGGCGCGGCTGGTGCCGCAGGCGGTGTGGCGGCGGATGCCCCGGTAGGTTCGGTAGATCGCCGCGCCAGAACCGGGGAGAATCGATCACATGTCCGACGCCACCGCCCGCGGCCCGTACCGCGTGACCTTCGTCTGCACCGGCAACATCTGCCGCTCCCCCATGGCCGAGCACGTGCTGCGCAAGTACGTCGAGGACGAGGGCCTGGACGCGATCGTGGACAGCTCCGGGACCGGCGGCTGGCACGTCGGGGACACGGCCGACCACCGCACCGTCCGCGCCCTCCGGCGCCACGGCTTCACCTCCGACCACGCCGCCCGCAAGTTCCAGCGCGGCTGGTTCGACGACTACGACCTCGTCATCGCCCTGGACGCCGGACACCTGCGCGAGCTGCGGGCCCTGGCCCGCACCGACCAGGACCGGGACAAAATCAGGCTGCTGCGGTCCTTCGATCCCTCGGCGGGCCCCGACCTGGACGTGCCGGACCCGTACTACGACGACGACGAAGCCTTCGAGCACGTCATGGACCTGATCGAGCGCGCGGCGCCGGGCATCGTGGAGGAGATCCGGCGCGGGCTGAAGAGCGCCGGCTGAGCGGCCACGCTCACTGTGCTCACGGTGATCACGGTCCCAGCAGATCCCGCGCCACCGGATGCCGCGGCTCGTACAGCCCGAGCGTGGCGCCGCTCGGCAGCGGGATCCACGCGCGGACGCCCCAGCGCGCCTCGGACCGCTCCCCCACGGTGTGCACCCCCTTGGCCGCCAGCACGGCCAGCGTCGCGTCCAGGTCGTCGCACATCAGGTACAGCTCGCTGGACGGCGCACCGCCCTCGGCCGGATGCACCCCGAGCTCGGCCGGCGGCAGCTGGAAGATGAGCCACCCGCCACCGGCGTCCACATGGGGGAAGCCGAGCACGTCCCGCAGGAAGGCCCGATCGGCGTCCGCGTCGGTGCTGTACAGGATCGCGTGCGTGCCGGTCATCATGCCTCGACGCTAATCCGACCTTCGCACTCCGGCATCCGTAGGCGCGCGCCGCCGGGTTCATCCCGGCGAGCTGCGCGCGCCCTTCGCCGCCGCGAGCGCGGTCGCCACGCTGGTCTCCTTCTTGCCGAGCACCGGCTGCGGCTGGAACACCGCCTGTCCCCAGGCCTTGATGCCCGCCAGGACCTCGCGCGCCGAGTCGTTCACCAGCTCGTCCTCGCCGGCCGCCGACTCGCCGGTGTCGGCGACGCCGTAGGCGTCGATGCCGGCGGCGCGGCACAGCAGCAGCGCGCGGGGCAGGTGGAAGTCCTGCGTCACCAGGGTGGCGTGGTCGACCCCGAAGATCTTCTTGGCGCGCTCGCAGGAGGCCCAGGTGTCGAAGCCCGCGAAGTCCCGCACGATCCGCGCCGCCGGCACTCCGCGCTCCACCAGGTACTGCCGCATCGCGGACGGCTCGTCGTAGTCCGGCTGGGAGTTGTCGCCGGTCACCAGGATGACCGTCACCTTGCCGCGCCGGTACAGGTCCAGGGCGACGTCCAGGCGGCGGGACAGGTACGGCGAAGGCCTGCCGCCGGGCGCTCCGGCGCCGAAGACGATCGCGACCGGCTCGTAGGGAACCGCGGCCGCACTGCGCTGATAGGGGGACGCGTAGGCGTGGACGGCGGTCACCGGCGCGAACATGAGCACCACCGCGAGCGCCGCCGCCTGGTACAGCCGGCGCTGGCTCTTGCGGGTCCGGGGCAGCCACCTGCGCGGCTGGATGCGGGTCACGTCAGGTAGACGCGGAGCGGCGGGGCGCGGTTGCGGGCGCGGGCACGATTGCGAGCACAGTCGCGGGCTCAGGCGCAGTTGCGGGCGCGATTGCAGGCACAGTTGCGGACGCGGTTGCGATTGCGGACACAGTTGCGGGCTCAGGCGCAGTTGCGGGCGCGGTTGCGATTGCGGGCGCAGTTGCGGGCGCGGACATGGACACAGTTGCGGACGCGGCTGCGGCTGCGGTGTCAGACCGCTCTTATCCGCCGCCGGCGGGCCAGTTCGTCCACGTCCTGCGACGCTCCCGGCTCGTCGCCGGAACCGTTGCCGGTGGTGCTCGCGGCGGCAGGGCCGGCGGCGGCTGCTCCGCTGGGGATCTCGCCGCCCTCGCCGGCGCCGGGGAACTGCTTCAGCGTCCCCTCGACCTCGCGGCAGACCGCGTCCACCGCGATGCCGAACACGCCCTGGCCGCCCTGCACCAGGTCGAAGACCTCGGTCGGGGACGTGCACTCGTACACGCTCGCGCCGTCGCTCATCAGGGTGACGCCGGCCAGGTCGGCCTCGCCGCGGGCGCGCAGGTAGCCGACCGCGATCCGGATGTTCTGCAGCGAGACGCCGGTGTCCAGCAGCCGCTTGACGATCTTCAGCGCGATGATGTCGCGGAAGCTGTACAGCCGCTGCGACCCCGAGCCCGAGGCGGACCGGATCGAGGGCTCGACCAGCGCGGTGCGGGCCCAGTAGTCCAGCTGGCGGTAGGTGATGCCGGCCGCCGCGCAGGCCGTCGGCCCGCGGTAGCCGGCCTGCGAGCCCGGCGGACGGTGCGCGCCGGAGGCCGGCAGGTCGCCCGGTCCGACCGCGCGCGGGAACCCGCTCCCGCTCACAGCGCCCGTCCCGGTCATGTGCATGGCCTTCCGCTTGAAGAGCCCCGATGAGGGGACCCACGCCGATCCGTGCTGTCGGGAAAGATCCCTCGCCCGGATTCCTTGACGTCGATCAGTCTCCGCAAACCCCCGACACCGGTCCGCGATCGGCGCTCCGGCCTCCGACGGCCGGCCCGGGCCGTCCACGGCCGGTCTGTCTTCGACCGTATGCGCGGCACCGGGCACCGGTCAACGACATCGCCCGGCGGGCTCTGGGCGTGTCTTCGTGAATCGGACTATCCGACCTTCGCGGCGGGCGCGCCGAGCCGGTGCGGCGGCCCCGCGACGAGCCGCGCGAGCCGACACCAGCCGACACCAGCCGACACCAGCCGCACGAGCAGGGTCCGACCCCGCTCAGGCGCCGAAGTCCTCCGGGGAGACCTGATCGAGGAATTCGCGGAACCGCTCGACCTCGACCTCGTCCTCCTGCTCGTCGGGAATCAGGATGCTGCTCTCGGCGAGGACTTCCTCGGCGCCGTAGATGGTCGCGCCGGTGCGCAGCGCGAGCGCGATGGCGTCCGAGGGGCGGGCACTGACCTGCAGGCCGCCGTCGAAGACCAGTTCGGCGTAGAAGACCATGTCGCGCATCGCCGTGATGCGGACCTCCAGGAGCTGCCGGCCGAAGGCGGCGAGCACGTCCCGGAACAGGTCGTGGGTCAAGGGGCGCGGGGGCGTGACGCCCTGCTGGGCCAGCGCGATGGCCGAGGCCTCGTTGGCCCCGATCCAGATCGGCAGATACCGCTCGCCGCTCACCTCGCGCAGCAGGACGATCGTCTGGTTGGACGGCATCTCGACGCGGACGCCGACGACGTCGAGTTCGTTCACAGTGTCCACCCTATCGCGACGCGGGCCCGCCGGGCATGCCGGGGTTCCTGGAAGATGCCCGGGATGCCGGGACGGACGGGGTCGGTGAGGCGTCGGCGGAGGTGGGCGGGGCAGGCGCCGGGACGGACGGGACCGGCGCCGAGGGGGCTGAGATCTGCGGGATCGGCGCGATCGGGGCGATCGGGGGAACGGCGGCCGCGACGGGGGTCTCGGCCGCGGTCGGGGCTGCCGCCGCGGCAGAAGAAGCGGAAACCGCGGTCGCGGCCGCGGCCGCGGCGCTGTGCGAGCCGTGGGCCGCCGCAGCCGCGCCGCCGCCGCTCCCGGCCAGCTCGGCCCGCAGCAGCGCCCCGTAGAGCTTCACAGCCGCCGCTGAGGCCTCCGCGGTCCGGCCGGCCGCCCGGGACGCCGCCGCCTGCCGTCCGGCGCCGGTGACGCCGTCGTGGCGCCGGGTCGGCAGCAGCGTGCCGAGCAGCCCGGCGGTGTTGCGCGCGCCGGTGAGCAGGGGACGCAGATGTCTGGGTTCGAGCCCGTATTCGGTCAGCGCCGAGGCGGCGCGCGCGATGATCACCGCGTCGCCGCCGTAGTCCTCGGCGTTCGGCACCAGGCCGTAGGCGATCAGGTCGGCGAGGAAGGACCCGGACACGCCTGCCGTCCGCGCCAGTCCGTCGCGGCTCAGATGGAGCTCGCCGACATCAGATCGGGCAGCCACGAAGAACTCCGGATCGGCGACCGTGACGGCCCGGGGATGGGGAAGCGGCGGCAGGGGCGGCGTCAGGGTGGACGGCGGAGGCAGCCGCGGACGGTCGGGCGCTGCTGCCGCCCGACCGGATTCCGCTCCGGCAGGACTTTCCGCGGCATCCGCGCCACCGGGGACGCCGTTCTCAGCCGGGGTGCGTTCCCACCGCGCAGAGCGCTCAGAGCGCCCCGAGACCGCGGCGGCGGCGGTGTCGGTGGCTGGATCCGTCCCGGCGGCCGGCTCGGAGCCGGAGGTCAGCGCGGCCACTATGGCGTCGGCGTCCCCGGCGGTGACCCGAGGGCCGTCGGCCGCCAGGTGCTGCCGGATCACCTTCAGCGGCAGGTACTGGTCGCGCTGCGCGGCCAGGACCCAGCGCAGCTTCTCGACGTCCTCCTCGGTGAAGCGCCGATAGCCCGCCGGAGTCCGGCCCGGGCTGATCAGCCCGCCGCTCTCCAGGTAGCGGATCTTGGACACGGTCAAGTCCGGGAAGTCCGCGGCCAGCCGGCCGATGACTTCGCCGATGGTGAGCGCCTCGCCGGACACGCCGCTCTCCTCACCTCTCCTGCCGGCCCCCCTGGCCCGACCGTCGCCGGCCTCGGCCGCGGGGCGCGGCCGGGGCGGCTCAGCCCTTGTGGAACACCAGGCGGTACTTGCCGACCTGCACCTCGTCGCCGTCGCGCAGCAGCGCCTCCTGGATCAGGTTGCGGTCGACGTAGGTGCCGTTCAGGCTCCCGACGTCGCGCACCAGGAAACCCTGCGCGCTGCGCGCGAACTCGGCGTGGCGGCGGGAGACGGTGACGTCGTCCAGGAAGATGTCGCTGTCCGGGCTGCGCCCGACGGTGGTGACGTCGGCGTCCAGCAGGAACCGGCTGCCGGCGTTCGGCCCGCGCCGCACCACCAGCAGCGCCGAGCCGGCCGGGAGCGCGGCCAGCGCCTCGCGGTCGGCCGGACCCAGTCCGACCCGCTCCGTCTCCTCGCCGCCGACCTCCGCTTCGGCGGCTGCTTCCGCACTGACCAGCGACATCGTCGAGGTCCGCTCCGCCGCTCCCTCGGGCACCAAGGGGTCACCCGGAAGCGGGGACTCGGCCAATGCGGTGCCGCAGTGCGAGCAGAAGCGGCTCCCCGCTTGGTTGGCGTTCCCGCACCTGGTGCAGAACGGCATGTCGTGGGCCTCCCGGAGTATTCACTGTGGCGGTTGTGGCGTCCGCCTGCGTTGGTCGCAACTTATGGGGCGCCTCTCGTCGAGGTCAACCGGAACGCGCCGAGATGCCACCTCTTCACACGACCGACGTCCCAACCATCCCCCCAGATTACGTCGTCTCAGGGCTCGAATCAGCTATCGGCGAGCGCTGGGACACCGTGGGGGTGAAAGACGCCGGGTCCAGGACCGGGCCGTGCCGGTCCCGGACCCGGCGTCCGGCGAGGTTCACTCCGCGATGGTGGCCTCGTAGCCCTTGGCGTCGAGCAGCGCCTCGACCTCGGAGGCGTCGTCGGGCTCCACGTCGAAGATCCAGCCCTCGCCGTAGGGGTCGGTGTTGATCAGTTCCGGGGAGGAGTCCAGCTCGGCGTTCACGGCGGTGACCGTGCCGGTCAGCGGCGCGAACAGGTCGCTGACGCTCTTGGTGGACTCCAGCTCCCCGCACGGCTCGCCTGCGGTGACCTTGGCGCCGACGTCGGGCAGCTGCACGAACACGATGTCGCCCAGCTGTCCCTGGGCATAGTCGGTGATCCCGACGCGGACGCTGTCGGCGTCGCCGGAGCGGACCCACTCGTGCTCGGCGGTGTACTTCAGCTCTTCGGGGGTCATCGGCTTCTTTGCCGCCCTTTCCTCACACGGTGTCGACGGCGCGGCGGCCGCCACGGGCCGGTGGGCCCGCGCTCATATTCTGGACCATGGACGAGCCCGCGGCGCACCGGCCCTGACGGCCGCCGAAGCAGCGCCGCCCGACGCCTGGAGCCGCCCAGCGCCGCCCGGCCTCAGCCAGCCTTGGCGTAAGTCGGATTCGGCGGCGGCACGACGGCGTCGACCAGCACCTGCCCGGGCGCGATCGTGGCGTTGGCGCCCGGCGAGGACTTCACCGTCGCCACCACGCCGCCGGGGATCTGCATCGCCGGCCCGATCGTGTTCGGATCGCCGATCACCTTGTAGACGTACGGCTGGGTCAGCGGGTGCCCGTCCAGCGCGATCCCGCCGTCGGCGGCGTCGACGAAGGACGAGGACACGATCACCCGCACGTTGTCCACCTGCACCACCTCGGCACCGGCGGCGCGAAGCTCCTCCAGCGCGTTGAGCAACGTCGCCGACTTGAGCTGCCCCTGCGGATCGGTGATGGTCATGGTGATCCCGGGACCCTTGGCCTTGACCGTCCCGGCCAGGATCTGCAGATCCTTCGCCTTCTGCTGCGCCTGCGCCAACGCCGCCTGTGCCTTGTCGGTGCTGTCCTGGATCGTGGCGTTCTGCGTCTCCAGAGTCCGCAGCTCGGCATCCAGACTCTGACCCCGCGACGTCACCTCATCAAGGATGTTCACCAGATCGTCGGCCCGCGCCCCGCGCAGGATCTCATCAGAGGTGTTGGTCGCATGCACCTGGATGGCCAGCGCCGCCCCGAGCACCCCCAGCAGCACACCGACCACCGCCTGGTTCCGCGACAACCGCGGCGGCCACAACGCGGTGAACAACCGCCGCCGCCCCAGCGAGACCGAGGGCGCCGAGGGAGTCTTGGCCGGCACGGACGCCGCCGGAGCGGCAGTCGGAGCCGCGACCACCGCGGCAGCCGCACCAACCGGCCGCGGACCAGGCGCCGGCCGACGCCGAGGACCACCGGCCTCACCCGGATGCGGATACCCGCCACGCCGCGGATCCTGCCCCGCCCCAGGACGCCGCGCAGGCTGCCCGCCGGGAGCGGGACGACGCCGCGGCGGCTCGCCTTCGCCGGTGCGGCGACGGACGGCCGGATCGTGCTCGCCGGGCTCGGGGGGAGTGCGGCGGCGGAGGGGTGGTTCGCCGGCGGTCGGCTCGCTGTCTTCGCTCCGGTCCTGCTCGGAGGAAGACTCGCTCTCGTCGGGAGTGCTGCGAGAAGGAGGGTCGCCAGCAGCTGATTCGCTCTGCTCCTGCTCCTGCTCCTGCTCCTGCTCGCGCGAGGGCTCGCTTTCGCCGGAATCGGCAGCCTTGTCCTCAGGGGTCTCACTCTCGGGAAGCAGGTCCCGAAGATTCACCGTCTTGGCGGCATCCGGGGTCGCCTTCTCCGGCTGCTCAGGCTCGCCAGCGGGCTCATCGTTGTTCTCGGCGGCGACGGGCTCCTCAGCGGCCGGGAGCGGCTTGAGCGACTCCGCAGCCTTTTCTCCGCGGTGCTTGTGCGAGCGATCGGGCTTGCTTGCCGGCTCTTGCTGCACACTCCGCAAGTCCATCGTCGCGGCCAAGTCCGCGTCGGCAGCCGGTTCCTCTGGAAGGCTTCGGATGTCCACGGTCTCGGTGAGGTCCGCGGCAGCCGGCTCTGGCGCCTCAGCTTCAGCCTCAGCCTCATCGTCGTCGTCGGACGGCGGCACCTTGGGCGTGAACGGATCCCGCTCACTCTCCTCAGCACCGTCCGCTGATTCCGAAGTCGGCTCCGCCTCCGAGCCCGTCTCCGCCTCCGAGTCCGTCTCCGGCTCCTGCGGATCCCGCTCCGGCTCGTTCCCCGGCCGCGTCTGCATCCAGCGCTCCTTCTCAGGCGTGGAAGATGTGGCGGCGGATGGCCGCGGCGTTGGAGAAGATGCGGATGCCCAGGACGACCACCACGCCGGTGGTCAGCTGGGAACCGACGCCGAGCTGGTCGCCGAGGTACACGATGAGGGCGGCCACCAGGACGTTGGAGACGAAGGAGACCACGAACACCTTGTCGTCGAAGATCCCGTCCAGCAGGGCGCGCAGGCCGCCGAAGACGGCGTCGAGCGCTGCCACGACTGCGATCGGCAGATAGGGCGCGAGGCCCTCGGGCACGGTGGGGTGGAAGACCACTCCCGCGATCACGCCGATCACCAATCCGATCGCCGCGATCACGACGCCCTCCAAGTCATCTCAGTCATCCCGGTCTCAGTCAATCCGGTCTCGCTCGTCCCGGCTTCGGTCATCGCCCCGGCCATCCCGGCGTTGGTCAGGGGTGGTCGCCTCAGGCGCAGCACGCGCTCGTGGCCTGATGCGGAAAAGTGCTGGGCCCACCGTACCGAACCCTCGGCGACGCTCAAGGCACCGGCACTCATTCGCACCGCCGCACCCGGCACCGCCGCACCCCGCGCCATCGCGTCCCGCATCGCACGGTCGCGCACCGCCGCACCCCTCACGGCGCCGGCACCGCGTCGGTCAGCGACAGCTGCGTGGCCGCCGGCAGGCTGAGCTTGTTCTTCGTGCTCGTGGTGAATCCGATCCCGTACTGCGACTTCAGCTCGAACAGGTACCGGCCGTCCGCGCCGTCGGCGAACTTCGCCGCCATCGACTTCGGGTCGCCGATCGCCTGCAGCGTGTACGGCGGCGACAGCGGCCGGAAGTCCACCATGATCGCCGAGCCGGCGGTGCGGATCGCGGACAGCGCGGTGAGCCGCTGGCCGTTGATCGAGATCGCCTCCGCGCCGGCCGCCCACAGCCCGTTCGTCGCGTTCTGCAAGTCCAGGTCGAGCACCCGGCTCTGGTTGGTGCTGGTCTGGCGCGGGTCGCTGCTGGCCGCGCTGTCGGCGCCGGCGGCGTCGTTGAGCACGACCTCCAGGCCCGGTCCGGTCACCGGCGCGGCGCCGGTCGCCACCGACAGCGCGGTGAACGCCTTGCCCTGCTCCGGTCCCAGCGCCTCGGCCTGCGCCGCCTGCAACTGCCCGCGGAGCGTGGAGATCATCGACTCGTCGGCAGAGTTCTTCCGCTCGCCGTCCTGCACCCGGGAGATCAGCTGGTTCCGCTCGCGCTCGACCGCCGGCGCCTGCCGGTGGGTCTGGATCGCGGCGATGACGAGCACCAGCGCGACCGCCGCGACGCCCAACAGCACCGTGGGCGAGGGACGCCGCGTCCAGTGGCTGGCGACGGCCTCCTCGCCGCCGACCGCCTTGCGCCGCGCCGCGGTCTCGGCGTACCCGGGGTCCAGCGTGTCGTTGAGCAGGCTGGTCAGCAGCGACATCGAGGCGTCACGGCGCGGGGTGCTCCGGACGTCGGGCGGCGTGGGCATGGAGGCCATCTTGACACGTCCGGGAAGGCGCGCGCGCCTCACCGCCCGGAGGCGCGCGTGAGCTGCCGGGCCTGCACGAAGTACATGCCGCCGGCCAACAGATACAGCGCGGTCCCCCAGCCGACGAACGCCCAGCCGAAGATGTTCGCGATGTCCGTCAGGTGGTTCGGCTTCTCGCTGATCTGCCCGAGCAGCAGCAGCGGGAAGGCGTAGAGCAGGTTGAACGTCGCGGCCTTGCCCAGGAAGTGCACCGGCAGCGCGACGCCGTAGCCGGCCTTGCGCAGCTTCGGTGAGATCAGCACCAGCATCAGCACGTCGCGACCGACCAGCACGATCGGCAGCCACAGCGGGATGATCTGCCGCATGGTCAGCGCGACCAGCGTGGCCAGGATGTACAGCCGGTCGGCGAGCGGGTCGATCATCGCGCCGAACTTCGTCATCTGGTTCCAGCGCCGCGCCAGCTTGCCGTCCAGCCAGTCGGAGAACCCGGACAGCGCCAGGATCACCAGGGCCCAGACGTCGTACTTCGGACCGCCGTAATAGGGCGAGAGGATCAAGCCGAGGAACAGCGGCACGCCGGCCAGCCGGGCCAGGCTGATCAGGTTCGGGATGGTCAGGATTCGGTTGGAGACCGGGAGGTCGTCCTCCTCGTCCCCGGCGTAGGCCACGGCGCCGTAGGCGCCGCCGTCGCCGTCGTCGTACTCGTCGTCCTCGTAGCCCTCGCCCTGGTACCCGTCGTCGGCGTGATAGCCGTCGGTGGGATAACCCTCGGCGGGATAACCCTCGCGGTAGCCGCCGTCGTCGTAGCCGGCGCCGTCGTACTCGCCTTGGTAGTCGGTGACGTTGACCGTGGCGTCCTCGTCCGGGGATCCGTAGCCGGCCTCGTACTGCCCGTGCTGGCCGTGCTGCCCGTGCGGGTCCTGCCCGTAGCCGTACCCGTCGTAGGCGTCGTGCTCCTGACGGCCGTACCCGTCGTCGTACTCGCCGCCCGCCCTGCCTCGGTTCACCGCCGCCGCCTCACGAGTCGCGTGCCTTCTGCTCTCAATCCTGCCCCCGCCGGACAGAACGATAGGCGATCAGGGGCCCGGCCTGGGCCATTGGTGCACGCCTCCAGCGGTTTCCCCAAGAAACGGCAAAGTCTGGTTCAAGAAGTACGCCATGATCATCCACCCAGCGTGTCCGCGCGGTAGCCTCTGTGTTGCAGGACCGGCCGACCCACCGCACCAGCCCGCACGGTGTCGCCGAGTACGAAACCGCTCCACCCGCGCCCTGTCTCCCTCTCCCCCCAGGTGATCCGGCAGCGCGGGTGGAGCGCTCCGTTAGACCTGCAAACAGCTAGACCTGCAGACAGCACCATCCCCCGCAGACAACCGAACACCCCCCCTTCACGGGCTCCGCATCCCCCCGCAATGGAGCCCGGCGCGGGTCCGAGTGCACCTCAGGGCCCTGTTTCACGCTGCGTCGCGCCCGGCTACCCGCCGGTAGCGGCGCCCTCGGCGTGCCTGCACTTATAGCCTCAATCGGCTGAACTCAACATCCGTAAATCTACGTACACAGATCTACAGCGCTGACCCGCTGTCGGAGTGCCCATTCCGTGAATATGATGGGCTTGAACAAGTCCATTCCACTCGACACGCAACATGAGCGCTGTCACCGCGTTGGCGGGAACGCGGCAGTGGGGATGGCACCAACACGCAAGGGGGGAACACCCGCTGTGTCAGAACAAACATCTGCACACACCGCCGAGCACGAGCACGAGGACGAGGACGACCAGGAACTGGTTCCGGCCACCGGCGGATCTCTCGCCGGCCGCGGCCATCGTCCGGTCCGCTACCGGCCCTCGACGGGCTACCTGCCGTGGCTGCTCACCATGTGCGACCGTGAACTCGCCCGGCACATGACACGCCTGCTCGCCGAACTCGACCTCACCGAGGCCCAGTACGGCGTCCTGCAGGCACTGGTCCACCTGCGCCGCGCCTCCTCGGCGACGCTGGCCCGCTCGGTCTCGGTGACGCCGCAGGCCATGGTCGGGCTGGTGGCCGCACTGGAGCGCAAGGGCTACATCACCCGCGAGTTCGGCCGGGGGGCCGGCCGCGTCATCGACGCGGAGGTCACCGCACGGGGCAAGGAGGCCTACGAGGCCGCCAAGCGCCGGGTGCGGGCCCTGGACCGCTCGCTGCGCCGCTCGTACACCGACGAGGAGTTCGACCAGCTCGTCGGGCTGCTGGAACGCCTCCCCGGCGTGCTCGGCCGGCTCGACGACCAGCGCGGCAGCCGCCGCCGCGTCGACGACTGAGGTCCGCGCCAGGACACCGGGTCCGCCCGGCCGGCACCGAACGGCGTGCCGGCGCACAGCGCCACCGCACACCGCGCGAGAGTAGCCACCTTCTCACTTCACCGGCTCCATCCCACCGACTCTTTCTCGGTGGAAGACACCGGGCACTGAACGGATCCACCGCGGGCTGACGTTCCCGGGGCGGCTAATCTGATATACCGTCAGATCCATGACTGACGGCATACCGGCCGCTCCGGGAACCGAAGGATGGTTCCGTGAAGGTCCGGACGGCTTCGCCCTGCTCGCCAGCCGCTGCACCGCGTGCGGCGCCCTGAGCTTCCCCCCGCGGACCGTCCCCGGCTGCCCCGATCCCGGCTGCGAGAGCCTGGATCAGAGCCCTTACCCGCTGTCCACGACCGGGACCCTGTGGTCGTACACCGACGCCCGCTACGCTCCCCCGCCGCCGTACCCGCGGCCGCCGGACACCGAGTTCTCCCCCTACGCGCTGGCCGCCGTCGAACTCGCCGCCGAGCGCATGATCGTACTGGGACAGGTCGCCCCGGACGTCCCCGCCGAGGTGCTCCAGGTCGGGATGATCATGGAATTGACCCCCGGAACCCTCCTTTCCTCTGCGGGCGTTGAGGAAAGGGTTTGGAACTGGCGTCCCGCCGGACCATCTGAGGACTCTTACCCGGATGTCGCGGCATACGACGCATATACCGGGGAGGCGCACGCATGAGCCGCCTGGACTCGGTCGCCGTCGCCGGCGTCGGCATGCACCCCTGGGGCGCGTGGGGGAAATCCTTCGTCGAATACGGCACGGTCGCAGCGCGCGCCGCGCTGGCCGACGCCGGCCTCGGCTGGCGCGACGTGCAGCTGGTGGTCGGCGGCGAGACGATCCGCAACGGCTACCCCGGCTTCGTCGCCGGCTCGGCGCTGTCCCAGGCGCTGGGCTGGCAGGGCGCACCGGTCGCGAGCTGCTACGCGGCATGCGCCACCGGCGCGCAGGCGCTCGCCACCGCCCGCGCGCACATCCTCGCCGGCTTGGCAGACGTGGTCTTGGTAGTCGGCGCGGACACCACCCCGAAGGGGTTCTTCGCCCCGGTCGGCGGCGACCGCCCCGACGACCCGGACTGGCTGCGCTTCCGCCTGCTCGGCGCGACGAACCCGGCGTATTTCGGCCTCTACGCGCGCCGCCGGATGGCCCTGCGCGGCTCGACGGAGGCGGACTTCGCGGCGGTGAAGGTAAAGAACGCCCGCGCGGGATCGCTGAACCCGAACGCGCGCTTCCGGGCGGAGGTGGACGCCGAGACGGTCCTGAACTCCCCGATGGTGAGCGACCCGCTGCGCCTGCTGCAGATCTGCGCGACCAGCGACGGCGCGGCGGCGGTCGTGCTGACCTCCGAGGACTACGCGCGCCGCGTGAACAAGGACGCGGTGCGCATCCGCGCCGTCTCGGCGGTGACGCCGACGTATCCGAGGACTGTCCCGGACTTCCCCTATCTGGCCTCGGACTCGATGGCGACCACGCCGCCGGCGACGCGCACGTTCCGCGAGTCGCTGGCGCACACGGCGTACGAGGCCGCCGGGATCGGCCCGGAGGACGTGGACCTCGCGGAGGTCTACGACCTGACGACCGCGATGGAGTTGGACTGGTATGAGGAAATCGGGCTGTGCGCCCCCGGCGAGGCCGAGAAGCTGCTGCACGAAGGCGCGACCGCACTCGGCGGCCGCGTCCCGGTCAACCCGAGCGGCGGCCTGAGCTCCTTCGGCGAGGCGATCCCGGCGCAGGCCATCGCACAGGTCTGCGAACTGGCGTGGCAGCTGCGCGGCGACGCCGGCGCCCGGCAGGTCGAGGGCGCGCGGGTCGGCGTCGCGGTGAACCAGGGGTTGTTCGGGCACGGGTCGGCGATCGTGGTGGGGCGGGCTTAGCCGGGCTGTCCTAGCTTTCCGTCGAAGAAGCCCTGCACCAGCGCGGCGAACGCGGGCCGGTTCAGGATGTCCGTCAGCACGGCGTGCGTGACGACCGGCTCGCCGATCAGCGCGCTGGTACTGGGAACGGTACCGGGCAGGATCGAGCCGTCGGCGAGGTCGGCAAAGCACTGTCCGTTCGGCGCGGAACAGGGAATCGCGACGTAGCGCGGGTCATACCAGCTGGTGAAGGTGAACCTGTAGACGTCCCCGCCGTGGGAACGCACCACCACGCGGTAGCCGGGGACGCCCGCGGCGCCGGAAACCTCGGCCGTGGAGCCGTCGCTGAGCGGGACGGAATCACAAGGACTCTCCCCCATGCAGCGTGCTTGGGCTCGACTGCTCGTCCCCGGGTATACCGCGGAGACCATGATCGTCCCCTGAGGGGTCGCGATGTCGAAGCCCGACCAGAACTGGTCCCCGGCGTTCGCGTCGGCGGCCTTGGCGTCCGCCCAATCCTTGACGACCTGCGGCTGAGCATGTCCGTAGAGGGCGGGCGCGTCCGCCTTCTGGGCACTGACCCGCGCGAGGAACCCGGGTGTGATCTGCACGATGCCCGGATCGCGCGCCCCGCTGACCTTCCCCCCCGGAAACACTGCCTGCCAGAGCTGCCCGGCGCGCTGACAGTCGGCCGATTCCTTCGTCGATCCGCTCTCGGGGACGAAATTGGTCACACAGTCCACGATCTGGCCGGCGCCGGTCGGCATGGGCGAGGTATGCGGCGCGGACGCGTCGGTTCTCACCGTCACCGCCGGCGCGGTCCCCGACCGATCCGTTCCGCCGCCCATGGCCAGCGCGACGCTCGCGATCCCGACCACGGCGGCCGTCGTGCCCGCTCCGACCAGCGCGGTGCGCCGCCGCCGGTGGCGCCGATAGCCGGCCATCGCGGCGGGCGCCAGATCGTCCGAGGGCACCGCCGTCCCGCCCTCGTCGAACATCATCGTGAAAAGGTCGCGTGCCGTCTGGTCCGGAAGCTCTTCGGTGTTCGTCATCGCTGTCCGCCCTCCCGTGAGTACTCGAAGTCGGCGAGGGAATCCCCGAGCAGCTCCCGCAGGCGGACCAGGGCGCGCGAGGAGTGGCTTTTCACGTTCCCGGTCGAGCATTCGAGCGCGGCGGCGGTGGCCTCGATGCTGAAGTCCGCCCAGAACCGCAGGACCACCACGGCCCGGCCGCGCGGCGGCAGCTCCGCCAGCGCGGCCAGCAGCGCCAGCCGCAGGTCGGGCTGGTCCTCGCGGGCGAACGGCGTGGCCGTCACCGCGACCGCGGCGTGGACCTCGCGCTCCCGGATCCGCTTGCGCCGGCCGCCGAGATAGGCGTTGATGAGCGTCTTCTGCGCATAGGCGTCGATGGAGTCCGCCCGCTTGGCGCGAGGCCAGGCCTTGCACAGGTTGAGCAGCGCGGTCTGGGTGAGGTCCTGCGCCTCGTGCCAGTCCCCGCACAGCAGGAACGCCGTGCGTTTCAGGTGGCTTTGCCGAGCCGCCGCGTAGTCGGCGAACTCCTCCAGCCGCGCTTGCCCGTCCATGACGCCCTCCCGATTCCCGTCGATCGAGACACATGATTGACGGGAGACGCGAAAGGTTGCGTCAGCCGGTCAGATCAGTTCGCGGAATCCTGGACGTCGCGCACCATCTGCGCCAACTCCTCGATCGGCAGGCTCCCCGGAGCGCGCCCCTCGGCCGCGAACCGCGCGCTGAGCCGCTGCATCAGGGCATTGACCGGGGTCGGGATCCCGCGCATGCGCCCGATCAGCGAGATCTCGCCGGACAGGTAGTCCGTCTCGATCGAGCCGGTGCCGCGGGCCAGGCTCTGCCAGCTGGAGCCGCCGCCGCGCGGGGCGCCGGGGATCTCGGTGAAGCGCATGCGGTCGCCCTGGACGGCGTGGCGCTCGGCGGCGCCGACGAAGGGAATGCCGGCGGCGTTCAGAGCTCGTATGCCCTCCTCGCGCCCGGTCTCGATGAGGCGCTCGGCCAGTTCCTCGTCGGAGGACAGGTCGCTGACCGCCTCGAAGGCGTTGTCGAGGTTGTTCAGCAGCTTGCCGTACTTCCAGCGCATCACGTCGTCGACGACCGGCGCGTCGAAGCGGCTCTCGGCGAGGTCGTGGCCGATCTGCTTGATGACGTCGTCGATGCCGTCGGGGTAGCGGCCGACGGTGAGGATGCCGGACTGCGGCGTGCAGTTCGCGGCGACCACGCCCGGCTCCAGGTGGACCGAGGGCAGCCAGACGCAGAGCCCGTACACGTTCTGGAACAGGCGCAGCGCGGTGCGCTCGTTCTCGACGCCGTTCTGCGCGCAGACCACCGGCAGCAGCTCCGCCGCCGTGCCGCCGCCGGCGACCGGCGCCAGGGCCCACTGGTTCAGCACGTTCGCGGTGTCCTGCGACTTCACACACAAGATGAGCACGTCGTCCCGGCGCAGCTCGCCGAGCTCCCGCGGCCCGGACACCGCGGTGACCGGCAGCCGCAGGTCGCTGTCCGGGGTGAGCAGCCGAAGGCCGTCGCGCTGCAACGCCTCCAAGTGCGCGCCGCGAGCGACCAAGACCACGTCCCGCCCGGCTTCAGCCAGCCGACCGCCGATGCTGCCGCCGACCGCGCCGGCGCCGATGATGATGTAGCGCATTCTTCGGACTGTAGCGGTCATGGGGACACCACATGAAGACTCGAACCCATTTTCCCCCGCCCGCCACCCACCACCGCCCGTTAAGGAGACGCTTACGCGCCGCTGACCTAATGGCGCGTGTGATTTTGCGATCTTGTGTCCAAAGCCCCTACTGACAACCCCCTCGATACATGTTTGACTCCGCTTGTGAGCCAGTCCGAACCGTCTACCGCCATGCCCGATCCCTATGCGGAGCGGCCTTGGCTGCGGTTCTACGCAGCAGGCGTGCCTACCGACATCACGGTTCCCGACGTTCCTGTGACCTGGCTCTTAGACAACGCGGCCGACACTTTCCCGGACCGGACCGCTTTGGTGTTCTTCGGCCGCAAGACCAGTTACAAGCAATTGCGGCAGGACGTCGACCGGCTCGCCGGGGCGCTGCGTGAACTCGGTGTCCGCAAGGGCGATCGGGTCGCGCTGGTGTTGCCGAACTGCCCGGCGGCGGTCACGGCGTTCTTCGCCATCACCCGCCTCGGCGCGGTGATGGTCGCGTGCAACCCCCTCTATACCGACTCCGAATTGCGGCACCAGCTCACCGACTCCGGCGCGAAGGTGGCGATCGTCTTCGACGGCGCCTACGCCACCCTGGACGCCGCGCGGCCGGGGACCGCGGTGGAGCAGGTGATCTCGGTCTGCCTGGCCGACTTCCTGCCCTCGTTCAAGCGCAGGCTGCTCGACCTGCCGCTCGGCGCGGCCCGGGAGAAGCGCGAGCGGCTGATCACGCCGCTGCCGCCGGGGGCGCGCGCCGTGCCGTACACGGAGCTGATGGATTCCTCGCCTGGCCCGGTCGAGCAGGTGATGGTGGACCCGGCCCTGGACCTGGCGGTGCTCCAGTACACCGGAGGCACCACCGGCCGCCCGAAGGGCGCCATGCTCACCCACCGCAACCTGGTCGCCAACGCGCACCAGGTGCAGGCCTGGGACCAGAACGCCAAGGTGGGGCGGGAGTCGGTGCTGTGCGTGCTGCCGCTGTTCCACGTCTATGGCCTGATGCTGTGCGTGGTCACCGGCGTGCTGCTGGCCGGGACGCTGGTCCTGCTGCCGACGTTCGACCCGGAGCTGGTGCTGGACGCGGTGAAGCACGAGCGGCCCACGGTGTTCCCGGGCGTGCCGCCGATCTACTCCAAGCTGCTGGAGCATCCCAAGATCGGTAAATACGATCTGCGCTCCATCCGCACCTGCATCTCCGGCGCCATGCGCCTGCCGGTGGACACCATCGACGCCTTTCAGAAGGCCACCGGCGGACGCCTCGCCGAGGGCTACGGCATGACCGAGTCCTCCCCGGTGACGCTGGCCAACCCGCTGAACGCCAACTCCCGGCCCGGCACGATCGGGCTGCCGCTGCCGAACACGCACGTGAAGATCGTCGACGAGTTCCGCCAGGACCGCGTGCTGCCGATCGGCACGGCCGGGGAGCTGGTGGTGTTCGGACCTCAGCTGTTCCAGGGCTACTGGAACCAGGAGGACGAGACCAAGCTCACGCTGCGCAACGGCTGGCTGTACACCGGCGACATCGGGGTGATGTCGCCGGACGGCTACGTGACCCTGATCGACCGCAAGCGCGACGTGGTCATCGCCTCCGGCTTCTCCATCTATCCCTCCGAGATCGAGGACGTCCTGCGCGAACACCCGGCGGTCTACGACGCGGCGGTGATCGGCGTGCCGGACCCCTACCGCGGGGAGACGGTGAAGGCGGTGATCCAGCTCGCCGAGGGGATGTCCGCCTCCGCCGAGGAGCTGGACGTCTTCGCGCACCAGCACCTGGCGCCCTACAAGGTGCCCAAGCTCATCTCCTTCCGCGACGACCTGCCCCGCAACATGATCGGGAAGGTGCTGCGGCGCGTGCTGCGCGAGGAGCACGCGGCGGAGCATCCCGAGGACGGCGGGGAGGCTCCGGGGCAGGATCCGTTCGCCGACTACAAGCGGTGAGCGGGGTCTGGCCGGCGCGCGCTGTTTGGTGCGATGTCGAGCGGTGAAACCGGTGCGCGTTTCGGGGGTGCGGTATGACAAACTCACCGGATGCTCGGGACTGTTGATCTGCCGACCTTCGTGCTCGGCGCGCTGCTGATCGTGCTCCTGCCGGGTCCGAACTCGCTGTACGTGCTGACGGTCGGCGCACGCAAGGGCGTCCGCACCGGCTACCGCGCCGCGTCCGGCGTGTTCCTCGGCGACGCTGTGCTGCTGACGCTGACCGCCGCCGGCGCGGCGTCGATGCTGAAGCGCTCGCCGGCGACCTTCGACGTGGTGAAGTTCCTCGGCGCCGGCTACCTGGCCTGGCTCGGCTTCGGCATGCTGCGCGCGGCGGTGAAGGCTTGGCGCCGGCGCGCCGCCGCACCGGTGTCCGACACCGACGCCGCCGCGATGGCCGAGGCGGTCGAGGCCGCCGAGCGCCCGTTCCGGCGCGCGCTGGTGGTCAGCCTGCTGAACCCGAAGGCGATCCTGTTCGACCTGGCGTTCCTGACCCAGTTCGTGAGCCCGCACGCGGCACACCCGACCGAGGCGTTCGCGCTGCTGTCGACGATAGTGATGCTGTTCTCGGCGGGGTATCTGAGCGTCCTGATCTTCACCGGGCACCGCCTCGCGACCGCGTTCCGCCGGCGCAAGCGGCTGGCGGCGTCGATGACCGGCGGGATCGGGTCGCTGTTCCTGGGGTTCGCGCTGAAGCTGGCGACGGCTTCGCTGGGTGCGGCTTAGCGGTCGTCAGTCGTCCCGCTCGGTCCGCGTGTGCTCGTCGACCAGCGCCCGCAGCTCCCCCGCCGCCCGGCGTGATGCCTTCCCGCCCGAAGCCTGGATCCCCATCGCGGGCAGCACCTCGCCGTCGTCCAGATCCAGCAGGACCCACGGGTCGCCGGGGCGCAGGTTCACCCGGACGATCTGCGCCCACTCCAGATGCTGCGTCCGGACGGTGTTAACGACCGTCAGGCCGGTCTCGTCGGCGACGATCTTGGGGCGGGCCAGCAGGTACAGCCCGGCCGAGATCAGCGGGCCGATCGCGGCGAAGCCCACCCGCTCCGGGACCGACCAGGCGGTCGAGCCGGTGTCGGGCAGTATCAGGGACACCACGACCAGCGTCACGATCAGCGCCGTCGACACCGCCGCGACGGCGATGCGCGTGCGCTGCGGACGGAAAGTCACCGGCAGCGGCGGGACGTGTTCGGGGACGGGGAGGTTGTAGGGGTCCAGCGGGCCGGGGGTCTGGCGGTCGTGATCGTGATTGTCCGTCACCTGCACGCTGGTCCGTTCCATCCCGGGCTCACCGAACCCTGACAACTAAACTCGACACGCGAGGATATCCGTGACGAGGATTCCCCTCGCACCCAGATCCCACAACTCGTCCATCATCCGCTGGGCCTCGCCGCGCTGGACCATCGAGCGCACAGCGACCCAGCCCTTGTCATGCAGCGGGGACACCGTCGGCGATTCGATACCGGGAGTCACCTGGACCGCCCGGTCGACGTTCTCGGCCCGGATGTCGTAATCCATCAGCACGTACTCGCGCGCGGTGATCACGCCCTTGAGCCGCCGCAGGAACTGCTCCACCGCCGGGCTCTCCTCAGCGCCGATCCGCCGGATCAGCTGCGCCTCGGAGGTCAGGATCGGCTCGCCGAAGACCTCCAGCCCGGCGTGCCGCAGCGTGGTCCCGGTCTCCACGACGTCGGCCACCACATCGGCGACGCCCAGCGCGATCGACACCTCCACCGCGCCGTCCAACTTCACCACTTCGGCCGACACCCCGGCCGTGGCCAAGAACTCGCGCACCACCCCCGGATACGCCGAGGCGATCCGCAGCCCGGCAAGCCCGGCGACCCCCGCCTCCTTGGCCACCTGCTCCACCGTCGCCGGCAACGCCGCGAACCGGAACGTCGACCGCGCGAACCCCAAATCCATGATCGGCTCAGCCGAAGCCCCGGAGTCCAACATCAGGTCCCGCCCGGTGATCCCGACATCCAGCCGCCCCGACCCGACATAAGTCGCGATGTCCCGCGGCCGCAGATAGAACAGCTCAGCATTGTTGGCCGGATCAACGACCATCAACTCCTTGCCATCCTTGCGCTGCCGATACCCGGCCTCATGCAGCATCGCCGTGGCCGCCTCCGAGAGCGATCCCTTGTTCGGCAGTGCGATGCGCAGCATGGCGTGACCCTTCGGTTACCGGTGGTTGACGGTGCTCCACTGGCCAGTATCGAGCATGGTCGGAGCGCGGCGCCGGGTTGTTCACTCGGTGGGATGACACGCCGAGCCGCCTCACGCGCCCCACGAACGCCATTGACGCCCATGCGTCGGCTCTGATGTGATCGCGCAGCGGCGCGCGCCGTGATCACACAACCTGATAAGTGGGGGCACGAAGTGACCAGGTACAGGCGCGTGGCCGCGATCGCGATGTCGACGCTGACGGCCACGGCCGTGACCGACCTGCCGGCGCGGGCGGCCGTCGCGAACGCCGTCTACGTATTCGACAACAACTTCGAGTGCAGCGACACCGCGCCGGACGCGGGAAGCGAAGCGACGCCGTACTGCACGCTTCCGGCCGCGCTCGCTTCCAGCAGCGTCGTCAGCGGGACGACAATCATGATCACCGGGAACGTGTCCGGCGCCATCGACATCACCAAGTCCGACATCACGATCGAGGGCCGGGGCACGAGGGTCGTCGGCGGCGCGTACGGTATCTCGCTCGTCGGCCGGCACCATGTCACTCTGAACGGGGTGGGGTACCAGTACCAGACCGGCGAGGCGCTCCGGATCGACTCGTCCACGGATATCACGGTGAACTCCTTCGGGGCGGCACGCTCACAGGACGGCTCGACCACGCCGGACCCGGCCATGCCGGCGATCTCGGTGACCGGCTCCACCCGGGTCACCCTGTCCGACGGAGTCCTCCAGGCCAATCCCGGCCCCGGGGTGCTGGTCCAGCAGTCGTCCCAGGTGGTGGTCAGCGACACGATCGTGAACGGCAGCACCGGCGGGATCGCCCTCGCCGACTCGACGGGCGTCGACGTGGTCTCGGACACCATCGACGAGAACTGCGGCGCCGGGATCTCCGTCCTCGGCGCCTCCACAGACGTGGACATCGCCGACAACATCGTCAGCAACGCCCTCGCCTGCGGTGCGACCCTGGGGACGGCCCTGACCGTCGACACCACCGCCGCCCCGCCCACCGTCGATGCGAACATCCTCACCACGGCCGCCGGAACGGACGCGGTGTCGTGGCAGGGCCGGACGTTCGCGGACGGTCCGGCGCTCGACGCGGCCGGCGACGGCGCGCACGACCTGACCGTCGACCCCGGATTCGCCATTCAGGTGCCCGCCGGATCCGCCCACCGGTCGGGCTGGGACCTCGCCCCGGGCTCGCCGGCGATCGACTCCGCCGACTCCGGGGCGCCGAACATGCCCGCCCGCGACCGCGACGGCGCGGTACGGACCGACGACCTCGCGGTCGCCGACACCGGGACCGGCCCGATCGCTTATGCCGACCGAGGCGCCGTCGAACTCGCCCGGCAGGCCACCCCGACCCTGACCGTGACGGCTACCGCGGGGCGCACGCCCTCGGACTATCGGACGGTATCGGTCGCCGTCCAAGGCGACGGCGGCAGCTGGTGGCCCATCGTCAGCTACAACGTCGATTTCGGCGACGGCACCAAGTCCGGCACTCGGCCGTACCCCGAAGCGGGCACAGCACCGAGTCACACCTACGGTGCGGACAAGACGTACAACGGCACTGTCACGGTCACGGATGCGCACGGGAGAGTGTTCACCACGCCGTTCACCGTCACCCTCGCCAAGCGGGTGTTCTCCCCGTCGTTGGAGGTCGATCAGTCCGGACCCTCGCTCGGCGATGTGACCGCGCTGATCCAAACTACGAACGAGGATGATCCCTACCTAGGCTCGTACGCGATCGATTTCGGGGACCACACACCGACCGTGACCTGGACGTCCGGCGGCGTTCTCGTTCCCACCGACACACTGCGGCACACCTACGCCGCATCCGGTACCTACACCGTCACCCTCTCCGCGACCGACAATCTCGGCTGGCCGACGGCCCAGCCAGTGGTCCAGAAGTTCACCGTCACCCTCCCGGTTCCGTACCAGCCGCCCACTCCGATCCCGACCACCGTCCACCGGATCGGCGGCACCGACCGCTACGCGACGGCCCGCCTGGTCTCGCAGGCCCAGTGGAAGGCCGGTACCGCGTCCGCCGTCGTCCTCGCGCGCGGCGACCAGGCGCCCGACGCGCTCAGCGGCGTCCCGCTGGCCGCGCACGTCCACGGACCGCTCCTCCTGACCAGCCCGGGAAGCCTCGACGCGGCCACCCGCGCCGAGATAGACCGGGTCACCGGAGGGCCTTCGACATCGAAGACCGTCTACATCCTCGGCGGCGCCTCCGCCATCGCGCCGGGCATCGAGGACTCGTTGCGCAAGGCCGGATACCAGGTGGTCCGCTACGAGGGCACCGACCGCTACCGGACCTCGCTGGCGGTCGCCGGAGCCTTCGGCAGCACGGCACACGTCATCGTCGCCACCGGTCTGGACTTCCCGGACGCGCTGGCGGCCGGTCCGCTCGGCGCGGTGGAGAACGCACCGATCATCCTGTCCAAGGGTGACGCGCTCGACCCGGCGGTCACGCCCTTCGTGCGGTCGCATCAGGACATCGACCCGGTCGGCGGAGCCGCGCAACGGGCCGTCGCGAAGATCTCCACCACCGGCCGGACCGTCAGCCACTCCCTGGCCGGTGCGACCCGCTACGACACCGCCGCCGCGGTCGCGAACGCCGTGATGCGGATCGCGGGCCACACGACGTTCGCCATCGGCGTGGCCTCCGGCAAGGCCTTCCCGGACGCGCTGACCGGCGGCGCGTACGCCGCCAACGCGGGCATGCCGTTGCTGATCACCGATCCGGCCGTGCTCTCCAGTGCGGTCCGAGGGGTGCTCATCGAGGAGTACAGCACACTCCGAAGTGTCACCCTGTTCGGCGGTAACCAGGCGGTGAGTGACGGCGTCGAGGCTACGATCGCGAACGAGATCTCCGCCAAAATCCAGTAATCACCCAATAACACAAGTCAGGGCCCCGCGAACATCGCGGGACCCTGACTCGCACTCCACGGCTCACAGATGCTTGTACACGTCCTCAAGCTTCAGATCGCGCGCCAGCATCAGCACCTGCACGTGGTACAGGAGCTGCGAGATCTCCTCGGCGGTGCGGTCGCCGTCCTCGTACTCGGCGGCCATCCAGACCTCGGCGGCCTCCTCGACGATCTTCTTGCCGATGGCGTGCACGCCGAGGCCGAGGAGCTCCACGGTGCGGGAGCCCTCCTCGGCGCGTTCGGCCTTGGCGGTGAGCTCGCCGAACAGGGTCTCGAAGCTCTTCGCGGTGATCGGAACGGCGGTTCCCACCGGCACCTCCACGGGGTCGTCGGCTGTGGGCGAGGCGTTCACCGCTTCGCCTCGATCTTCTTCAGGACCAGCGCGGTCGCCACGGCGGCCTCCACGGCCTCGCGGCCCTTGTCCTCCCGCGAGCCGGGCAGGCCGGCGCGGTCCAGCGCCTGCTGCTCGGTGTCGCAGGTGAGCAGGCCGAAGCCGATCGGCGTGCCGGTGTCCAGGGCGACCCGGTTCAGCCCGTCGGTGGCGGCGGCGCACACGTACTCGAAGTGCGGGGTGCCGCCGCGGATGACGACGCCGAGGGCCACCACCGCGTCGTAGCCCGAACCCGCCTCGGCCAGCGCCTTGGCCAGCACCGGCAGCTCGAAGGAGCCCGGCGCGCGGAACAGGTCGTGCTCCGCGCCGATCTCCGCGAGCGCCTTCTCGGCCCCGGCCACCAGGCCGTCCATGACCTGGGTGTGCCACTGCGCGGCCACCACCGCGACCTTGAGGTCGGCGCCACCCTCGATGCTGATGGCCGGCGCTCCCGCTCCGCTCACTTGTGTTCACTCCTTGGTGCGTTGTCGTGGCCCCGCGTCGATGTCGGTGCGCGGGGCAAGTCTTCCAGACCGGGGGCGCGCGCCGCGTCCCGATCCTGAGGGCTGGTCCGCCGGACCCCGGTGCCCCGGGTACAGATTTTCCGTGGATACAGATCAGTGGATACAGATCAGAGGTCTGTCAGCCGACTATGGCCGCGGCCAGCGCTTCGGCCTCCGCCTCGCCGAGATGGTCCAGGCCTTCCAGATCGGGCAGGTCGTGTCCCATCCGGTCGCGCTTGGTCCGCAGGTAGTGGATGTTGTCGGGGGTGACGTTCCCGGGCAGCGGCACGCGTCCGATCACGTGCAGCCCGAAGCCCTCCAGCGCCGAGCGCTTGGCCGGGTTGTTGGTCAGCAGCCGCATCGAGCGCACGCCGAGGTCGGCCAGGATCTGCGCGCCGGTCCCGTAGTCGCGGGCGTCGGCGGGCAGGCCCAGCTCCAGGTTCGCGTCGACCGTGTCGTGCCCGCGCTCCTGCAGCTCGTAGGCACGCAGCTTGTGCATCAGGCCGATGCCGCGCCCCTCGTGCCCGCGCATGTAGAGCACGATCCCGCGCCCCTCGACGTCCACGGCCCGCAGCGCGGCGTGCAGCTGCGGACCGCAGTCGCAGCGCCGGGAGCCGAGGACGTCGCCGGTCAGGCACTCGGAGTGGACCCGGACCAGCACGTCCTCGCCCTCGCCGATCTCGCCCTTGACCAGCGCGACGTGCTCGATGCCGTCCACGTCGGAGCGGTAGCCCACGGCCTTGAAGTCGCCGAAGGCGGTGGGCAGCCGGGTCTCGGCGGCGCGGGTGACCGACTTCTCGGTGCGGCGGCGGTAGGCGATCAGGTCGGCGATGGAGATCAGCGCCAGGCCGTGCTGCTCGGCGAACCTCGCCAGCTGCGGCAGCCGCGACATCGAGCCGTCGTCCTCGACCACCTCGCAGATCCCGGCGGCCAGCGGCAGCCCGGCCAGCCGGCACAGGTCCACCGCGGCCTCGGTGTGGCCGGCGCGGACCAGCACGCCGCCGTCCTTGGCGCGCAGCGGGAAGACGTGGCCAGGGCGGGTCAGATCGTCGGCGGCGGTGTCCGGGTCGGCCAGCAGGCGGATGGTGCGGGCCCGGTCGGCGGCCGAGATGCCGGTGGTCACGCCCTCGCGGGCGTCGACCGAGACGGTGTAGGCGGTGCCCTTGCGGTCCTGGTTGATCGCGGTCATCGGCGGCAGGTTGAGCCGGTCGGCGTCGGCGGCCGGCAGCGGCACGCAGATCACGCCGGAGGAGTAGCGGATGGTGAACCCGACGACCTCGGGCGTGGCCAGCGAGGCGGCGAAGATCAGGTCGCCCTCGTTCTCCCGGTCCTCGTCGTCGACCACGACGATCGGACGGCCGGCGGCCAGCTCGCTCAGCGCGCGCTCGATGCTGTCCAGGACGATGGGGTCGGCGTGCTCGGTGTGTTCGGCGGCGTGCCCGGCGGGCCCGGCGTGCTCAGTGTCCACGGCGCTCATGCCGTGACCTCCTTCGAGGTGGCGTCAGCGGCGGAACCGCTCTCGGACTGCCCGGCGGCGGCGCCGTCGAGCCCGAGCAGCCGCTCGGTGTACTTCGCGATGACGTCGATCTCCAGGTTCACCGCCGCGCCGGGGCCCTTGCTGCCCAGCGTCGTCAGCTCCAGCGTGGTGGGGATCAGGCTGACCGTGAAGGAGTCGGCGGCGGCCTCGACCACGGTCAGCGAGATGCCGTCCACGGTGATCGAACCCTTGTCGACGACATACCGGGACAGCGCCGAGGGCAGCGAGACCCGGACGACCTCCCAGTGCTCGCCGGGGATGCGCTCCAAGACGACGCCGACACCGTCCACATGCCCCTGCACCAGGTGTCCGCCCAGACGCGCGCCGAGCTTCATCGGACGTTCCAGGTTCACAGGATCGCCGGGCTTCAAGTCGCCCAGATTGGACTTGTCCAAGGTCTCGGCCATCACGTCCGCGGTGAACTCCCCGGCCTTCGCGGCCTGGTCCCCGGACTCGATGACGGTCAGACAGACGCCGTTGACGGCGATCGAGGAGCCGTGCTCGGCGTCCGAGGTGACCAGCGATCCGGCCACGCGCAGCCGCGCGGAGTCGCCGTCGGCTTCCAGCGCGACGACCCGGCCGAGCTCTTCGACGATGCCTGTGAACACGGTGTGCTCCCCTAATCCGCCTCATCCGCGCGCCGGTCGGCACGCGGTCGAACCCGGACTCCGGGAAGGGGGGTGCGGCAAGGGAGGCGGCGCGCCACGGCACACTCCGCCCAGCTCGGCGGCAGCCGTCGCGAACGCCGCGACGGGACGTGGTCCGCACCGGGCGCTGTGCGGACACAGCGAGGCGGCACGCCCGTCGCGTGCAGCCTCCCATCCGGACTTTAACCGTCGGTCCCGGAATTCCACCGGATCGGCCGCCCGTTCGCCGAGGCGAATGAGCGGTTCGCGGACTGTCACCGCCGGTTCGGAATTTCACCGACCCCGGAGCACGCGTTCGTCGTTCCGAACCAGTGTGCCACGCGATTCATTCCCGCGTCGCGCGAGCGTGGCGCGCGTCACGCTGGTTCCCGCCGGGAACTGTAACACGTTCTAGTTTTACCGGGAAGCTACGGAGCCCCGCGTTTCCTGGACACCGGACGGCGCGCCAGGATAAGCACGTAGCCTGATCTGTATCCACGCCAAGACATCTAAGCCAAGCCCCAGAACTCAAGCCAAGACCCAGAATCCGAACCAGCAGCAAGCATTCGAGCCGATCCATTGACGCGGGGGGACGCAGATGGCGGGACGCGCGGAGCCCGGCCGGTTGATCGGCGGCCGCTACCGGCTGCTGGCCCGGCTCGGCGCCGGCGGCATGGGCCAGGTCTGGCGCGCGAGCGACGAGGCGCTGCGCATCGACGTCGCGGTCAAGGAGGTCTGGCTGCCGACGGCCGGCGGCATGGACGCCGAGGAGCGCCTGCGCCGGGCCGAGCGCGAGGCGCGCAACGCCGCACGGCTGCGCGACCATCCGAACGTGGTGGCCGTGCACGACGTCGTGGTCGAGGACGGCGTGCCCTGGACGGTGATGCAGCTGGTCGCCGGGCACTCGCTGCAGGAGCACGTCGAGAAGTTCGGACCCCTGCGCGTGGACCACGCGGCCCTGGTCGCCGCCGCGCTGCTGGACGCGCTGGAGGCGGCGCACGCGGCGGGCATCGTGCACCGCGACGTGAAGCCGGCGAACGTGATGCTCGCCGACGACGGCAAGGTCCTGCTGACCGACTTCGGCATCGCGATCGGGCACACCGACACCGCGCTGACCGCGGCCGGGAACCTGCTGGGCTCGGTGGAGTACATCGCGCCGGAGCGAGCACGCGGGACCGAGGGACTGCCCGCGAGCGACCTGTTCTCGCTCGGGGTCACGCTGTTCCAGGCGGTCGAGGGCTTCTCGCCGTTCCACCGCGAGACCGCGACCGGGACGCTGACCGCGGTGATCCTGGACGAGGCGCCGGATCCGGTGCGCGCCGGGCGACTGGCGCCGCTGATCTTGGGACTGCTGGAGAAGGAGCCCGCGGCGCGGGTCGGGATCGCGCAGGGGCGGCGGCTGCTGGCGGCGCGGGAGGTCGCGGTGGAGATGCCGCCGACGCCGCCGACCACGTCGACAACACCGACAACGCCGAAGCCGCCGAAACCGCCGACGCCCGCCTCGACCGCGAGCCCGGATACAGGCTCAGCGCACCGGCATGGTGGCGCGCCGGGACGCGGGACGACCGGTGCATCGCAGCACTCGGCGTCGCAGCACTCGACCCCGCCGCGGCGGCCGACGGTCGGCTCGCCGCGCCGCCCGACCGACGCCGGCAAGCGTCCGTCGCAGGGCACAGGTAAAGGTGCGAGTACCGCCAGCGGCAGCAACAGCATCAGCCCACGTCACACCACAGACCAGCGGCGTCGCATCCCACCGCCGGAGCCCGCCGACCGCCGCCGTCAGCCGCCGATCACCGACCCGCGCCGCTCGACCGGCACCGTCCAGCGCCCGCATGCCCCTGCGCCGCCGGCTCGGCCTGCCCGGGGTCCGGCGAGGGTGCGGGCGCGCGCGGTCATCTTGGTGCTGTTGGTGGTGGCGACCGTCGGCGGCGTCCTGGCCGCGAAGATGGGACACGCGGCGTCCTTCACCGTGACCGGCGTCAAGGTCGGCGACTTCGTGAAGGTGGACGCCGCCGGCCACATCACCGGCAAGACCACGCAACCGAAGGCCGCCGGCAGCGCAGACGGACGCCGGGTGACAGCCCGCGAAGACCGCGCCGACCCGGAGATCTGCAAGCGCCTCCACGTCGCGGGCCGGGCCGATGTGGAAACGCAGCACGCGATCAGCTTCTGCCTCGTCCGGCCCGCCGAAGCGGCCACGGCTCCGGCGCGATAGCAGCCGCAGCCCGCCAACTCCCCCGCCTCAGGCGAGGCGCGCCCCGGCCGCCTCGGCCTGAGCCCGCAGCGCCTGGATCGCCCGATCCGGGTCCTCGGCGCCGTAGACCGCGGACCCGGCGACGAACACGTCGGCTCCGGCCTCGGCACAGCGCTCGATGGTGTCCGCGGCGACACCGCCGTCGATCTGCAGCCACACCGACCCGCCGTGCCGGTTGATCATCTGCCGCGTCCGCCGAATCTTGGGCAGCACCACATCCAGGAACTTCTGCCCGCCGAACCCCGGCTCGACCGTCATGAGCAGGACCATGTCCAGCTCCCCCAGCAGGTCCTCATACGGCTCGATCGGCGTCGCCGGCTTCAGCGCCATCCCCGCCCGAGCACCGGCCGAGCGAAGGGAACGCGCCAGCCGGATCGGCGCACGCGCCGCCTCCACATGAAAGGTGACACTGCCCGCCCCGACCTCGGCGTACCCCGGCGCCCACCGATCCGGATCAGCGATCATCAGATGGCAGTCCAAAGGCCGCGGCGAAGCCTTCACCAGCGCCTCCACCACCGGCAGCCCCAACGTGAGGTTCGGCACGAAGTGGTTGTCCATGACATCGACGTGAATCCAGTCAGCCGACGGCACAGCACCGACCTCATCAGCCAAGCGCGCAAAGTCGGCCGACAAGATGGACGGGGAGATCTGGACGGAGCTCATAGGCAAAGTCTGGCAGATCACCGCGCCCCGCTCCGCGCCACGACCCCCGATTTCAGCCTCGCCAGCACTATCGCCCTCGAGACCCCGCCGCGCCGCCAGCCGACAGTCGCCGCTCGCCAATCGCCCAGCCACCGACCGCTGACAGCCACCACCGCAACACTCGCGGCACTCACCAGCGCACGGACCCACGGCCGTTCGCGCCCTACACCCCGCAGCGCCACCAGCTGCCAGCCACCGCAACGCTCGCGGCGCTCGCCAGCACACCGGCTCATCCACTCTCGCGCCCTACACCCCGCCGCGCCACCAACCACCAGCGGCCGCCCGCCAGCCGCCGCAACGCTCCCGGCGCGCACCAGCGACCGGCACACCTGCGCACCATCGCCCCGCGCCGCGCCGTCCTCTACAACCAACCCCACCGAGTGGCGAGCCACCCAAGCTGCACCCGGCTCTTCGCCCCGGCGAGCGTCATCAGGCGGCGTACCTCGCGCTCGACGCTGCGGGGGCTGACGCCGAGTTCGCGGTCCACGCGGGCGTCCTGCAGTAGGAGGGCGAGCAGGCGGAGGTCGGCCGGGGCGGGTTGGTCCTGGGGCTCCACTGCGAGGGGCAGATCGGGGAGCGGCAGGCCGATGCAGGCGGCGTGGTGGCCGAGCTGCATGCGGGTGCGGGCGCCGGCGGCGTCCATCAGGTCGCGGACCGCGCGCTGGACCGTGCGGCGGCTCACCGCCAGCCGCCGCGCGACGGCGTCGTCCGTCAAACCGGTGATCAGCAGCGCCAGCGCCCTGGTGGGCCGCGCGTCAGGGCCCGGAAGCCAGCCCTTGTCCTGTCGCATCACGCCTCCGATCACAGACATCTCTCCATCATCCGATCACAGCCGGCCGTCCTGGGTGACCGGCATGCCTGACGCTTTACCGCCACGATGACACGGAACCGCTCGGCGCCGGAACACGTCGCCGAAATCGCCTCGGCGAATCATGACCGTCCCGCGCCGCCCCAAACCGCTTCGCGCCGTCGTTAGCCGCGGAGACTACCGCGTACCCCTGAGAACGTCTCTCAGCGCGGCCCATCGACGCCGGTCCGCCGGGCCACTAGGGTCGAATCCTGACGTCGGCCACTAGAGAAGCAGCAGGTGAGACGGCATGAGCGGCAACGGCGGCGCTGAGCGTCACGATGAGGCCCATCGCAAAGGTCCCGACTCCCCGGCCCTGCCCGAGGAGACCATCGGCGGGAACCTGGCAAGGATCGCGGCGGCGTACCCCGACCGCGACGCGTTGATCGAATGCGCGACCGGACGGCGCTGGACCTACGCGCAGTTCGACGCGGCGGCGGCGGATCTGGCGCGCGGAATGCTCGCCGCCGGCGTCGCCAAGGGCGACCGCGTGGGCATCTGGTCCCCCAATTGCGCCGAATGGATCCTGGTCCAATACGCGGCCGCGAAGGTCGGCGCGATCCTGGTGAACCTCAACCCGGCCTACCGGGACCACGAGATCCGCTTCACCCTCAAGCAGTCCGGCACCAGCCTGCTGTTCGCCGCCACCCAGGTGAAGACCAGCGATTACGTCGCGATGGTGAGCGCCGTCCGCGAGGACTGCCCGGACCTGCACGACGTGGTCTTCATCGGCACGCCCGGCTGGACCGCCTTCGTCGAACGCGGCGCGACGGTCCCCGCGTCAACACTCGCCGAACGCGAAAGCCGCCTGCACCCCGACGACCCGATGGACATCCAGTACACATCGGGTACTACGGGATTCCCTAAGGGCGCCACACTGTCGCATCGCAACGTCCTGGGGAACGGCTACATGGTCGCCGAAGTCCAGGGCTGGACCCATGAGGACCGCGTCTGCCTCCCGGTACCGCTCTACCACTGCTTCGGCATGGTGATGGGCAACCTCGGAGCCACCAGCCACGGCTCCTGCATGGTCCTGCCCGGACCGCTGTTCGACCCCGCCGACACACTGCGCGCCGTCTCTGAGGAACACTGCACGGTTCTCTATGGGGTTCCCACCATGTTCATCGCAGAGTTGGCCCTCCTAGAGAAAACCCCAGACACCTACGACCTCAGCTCCCTGCGCACCGGCGTCATGGCCGGCTCGCCCTGCCCGGTCGAGGTGATGAAGCGGGTCATCGGCGAGATGGGCATGGCGGACGTGACCATCGCCTACGGCATGACCGAGACCTCCCCGGTCTCCACGCAGACCCGCCGCGACGACAGCCTGGAGCGCCGCGTCGCCACCGTCGGCCGGGTCCACCCGCACGTCGAGATCAAGATCGTCGACCCCGACACGGGCGCCACGCTCGGCGCCGACGAGCCCGGCGAGCTGTGCACCCGCGGCTACAGCGTCATGCTCGGCTACTGGGACGAGCCGCAGCGCACCGCCGAGGCGGTCGACGGCGACGGCTGGATGCACACCGGCGACCTCGCGCAGATGGACGCCGACGGCTACGTCGCCATCGTCGGCCGCATCAAGGACATGGTGATCCGCGGCGGGGAGAACGTGTACCCGCGCGAGGTGGAGGAGTTCCTGTACTCCCACCCCGACGTGGAGGACGTCCAGGTGATCGGCGTCCCCGACCAGAAGTACGGCGAGGAGCTGATGGCGTGGGTCCGGCTGCGGCCCGGCGCGCAGCCGCTGACCCCCGAGGCCGTGCGAACCTTCTGCGAAGGACGCCTGGCGCACTACAAGATCCCGCGCTACGTGCACATCGTGGACGGGTTCCCCATGACGGTCACCGGCAAGGTGCGCAAGGTGGAGATGCGGGAGCAGGCGATGGAGATCCTCGGGCTGCGGTGAGGACCGCTCGCTCTAACGCGCCGCGTTGAAGCCGCCGTCGCTGTTCACTACCTGACCGTTGATCCAACCGCCACGGTCGGAACACAGGAACGCGACCAGTTCCGCGCAGTCCGTGGGGACGCCTGTGCGTCCCAACGGAGTGTGTTCACTGATGTAGGTGGCGAGGTTATCGTCCATCCAGCCGGTCTGGGTGGGTCCGGGGTCGACGGCGTTGGAGCTCACTCCAAGGTCGCGCAGCTCCACCGCCGCAGCCTTCATGAGCCGGTCCAGCGCGCCCTTACTGGCGCCGTAGGGCAGATTGTTGACGACCGCACCACTGGTCAGACCGATGATACGACCGGCGCCATGCGGTCCGGCAAAGCCCTTGGCATATTCGCGGACCAGCAGCCATGAGGCTCGCGCGTTGACCGCGAAGTGCTGATCCCAAGCTTCGACAGAGGTGTCGAGGATCGAGGAGTCCACGGACTCGGCGTGCGCCATCACCAACACCCTGACATCCCCCAGCGCCTCACGCACAGCGGCGAAGACCTCTTCGGGCGTCTCGGGGAGCGCCAAGTCCGCCTCGACCGCGTGGACCCGCGCACCGTGCGCCTCGGCGGCGGCGGAGACGGCGGCGAGCGCCTCCTCATCGCGACCCCAGTCCATACGGTCGTCATAGGGACGCCAATAGGTGAACCCGACGTCCCAGCCGTCGCGCGCCAGCGTCTGCACGATCGCCGCGCCGATCCCCGCCCGCCTGCCGACTCCGGACACCAGGGCGACCGGGCGCTGCTGTTGCGTCATGGGCGAGCAGTCTGGTCGCGGCGGCAGAGGAGGTCAACGCATTTATCTCAGCCGAACACGCTCAGTCGCCGGTGTTGCGCCACTTCGCCCAGAACGCCGACAGGTCGCGCCCCGATACCTTCTGCGCCATGGCGCGCACGTCGGAGGGCTGCACGACTCCGTACTCGAACTCGGTCGACAGCCCGCGCAGCATCTGGTCCATGGCGGCGCGTCCGATCGTGTTCTCCAGATCGAACAGCATGCACGTGCCCTCGTGGTAGATGGCGTCGTGGTACAGGTTGTCCCCGGCTTTCTCATAGGTGTCCATGGAGTCGTCCATGCGCTCGTCGGAGGCGATCCAGTCGCAGTTGTGCGCCGGGGTCGTCGAGCCTTGGAACTCCTCGGCGCTGTACTCCGCGAACGCCTCGTCGAGCCAGGGATGCCGGTACTGGTCGTCGCCGACCAGTGCGAACCACCACTGGTGCGCGACCTCGTGCGCGACCGCTCCCTGGTAGGCGGAGGCCAGGGCGTAGTTCGGGTACTCCATGCCGTCGAAGGCCGCCCCGAACTCGTCGAACACGATCGTGAAGCGCGGGTAGGGATACGCGCCGAAGCGTGCCGCATAGGCGTCCATGGCCTGCGCCGCGTAGTGCATCAGGGAGCGGCAGTTGGAATCGCTCTCGGAGTTCGGCCAGTAGGCGTCGATCTCCACGCCGGTGCCGCTGACCACGCTGTCGTGGTGGAACGCGCCGGCCGACCAGGAGAAGTCACGTACCTTGGGCGCCGTTATGTGGGTGATGACCCTGTTCGCCGCAGTGGTCTCCCCCGCGACGGTTCCGGTCGAGGGGACCTGCAGGGTCGCCGGGTGATCGAGGGTCACGTCGTAGTCCGCGGTCAGCGAATAGAAACTCTCGCCGAAGTCGACGTAGGGCGGCAGCTCCCAGCCGTGCTCGTCCTTGACCGCGAGAACCGCTAGGGCGTTCCCCACGTAGGTGTCGACTCCGTTCACCCCGAACCGGTCGCGCCGGGTGGGGACGTCTATAGCCAGATTGAATCCGACCTGCGCGCTCGCGCCTGGTGCCAACGCCCTGTCGAGCACTATGCGGAACGCTGTGCAGTTCTGCTGTGTCTCCGCGACGGAGCCGCCACTCAGATCACTGATGCGTTCCGGCTGGGTGGCTCCGCAGCTGGCGTCACCGTTGCCCCACAGACGTATCCAGAACTCTGTGATCGGGACAGTGCCGGAGTTCGCAAAGGAGATCTGCTCCGTGCCGCTCCAGGAGTGCCCAGTGTCATCGCTCTTTAGCGACACTGTATAGCGAGCGTCGGCAGGGGCGGTGGGATCGCCGTGCGCCGCCGCCACAACGCTCTTACCGGTCGCCGCGTAGTCCCCGACCGCAGTGGAGCTGTCTATAGAGGCTCCCTCTATCTGGCTGGGAAGCGGAAGCGGATGCGGACCCAACGGTGCGGCTATGAACGCCGCCGCCACCACCGACATCGCCGCCCCGCCCAACGGCACCCACAAGCCCGCACGCCTTAGCCCGGACACCCCAGCAGTCATCCCGCCCCACCCGCCCCATCGCCGTTTGCACAAGCCCTGCCAACCCTCCAGACCACCTGGAGGGTGCAAAGAGTTACGGCGGGGACGAGCTGGGGACGAACCTGTGATCGTTTTGAGACAGTGCGGGGAGGCGATCGCCCTTAGGAACGGCGCAGGAGCGCCAGATACATGGCGTCGGTACCGTGCAGATGCGGCCAGAGCTGGACATCGGGTCCGCCGCCGAGGTCGGGCACGCCGGGCAGCAACGGCCGGGCGTCCACGCGCTCGACGTCGCGCCGCGCCTTCACCACCTGACGGACCACGTCGCGGGTCTCCTCCAGGTGCGGGGAGCACGTCACGTAGGCGACCAGTCCGCCGGTCCGCACGGAGTCCAGCGCCGAGGACAGCAGGCGACGCTGGACGCGGGTCAGCCGCTCCAGGTCCTCCGGAGTGCGGCGCCAGCGCGACTCCGGACGCCGGCGCAGCGCGCCGAGGCCGGTGCAGGGGGCGTCGAGCATGACGCGGTCGAAGGAGCCGGGCTGCCAGGGCGCGCGGATGCCGTCGGCGGCGATGACTTGGAGGCTGCCGGTGCGCACGGCGTCAGTGGCGTCAGTGTCCGTATCAGCATCGGCGTTCTCATCCACCTCAGCCGTGTGAGTGTCAGCAGTCCCGACCACTCGGTCCCCGTACCCCCGCAGAGCCCTGCGGACCAGCTCGGCCCGGTGCGGCGCGATCTCGTTCGCCAGCAGCGACGCCCCGCGCTCCAACGCCAGCCCGGCCAGCAGCGCGGCCTTCCCGCCGGGACCGGCGCACATGTCGAGCCACTGCTCGTCCCGGCCCTCCAGCGGCGCCAGGGCCAGCGCGGTGGCGACCAGCTGGCTGCCCTCGTCCTGCACTCCGGCGCGGCCGTCGCGGACCGGCGCCAAGGCGCCCGGATCGCCGCCGGCCAGGTAGGCGGCGTACGGCGAGTACCGCGCAGCCAGCGCGCCCAAGTCAGTGAGCTCCCCGACCTGCGCCAAGCCCGGCCGCGTGACCAGCGTGACGCCGGGCCGCGCGTTGTCGGCGTCCAGCAGCTCGCCGATGTCCTGGTGCGCGCGCTGCGCGCCGCGGTGCGCCTGCAGCGAGTCCCAGAACGCTGAGACGATCCAGCGCGGGTGCGAGCGCGACACCGACAGGAAGCCCTCCGGATCGTCCTGCGCGTTCGGCGCGATCCGCTTGATCCACTCCTGTAGGTCGCCCTGCCCGACGCGGCGCAGGATCGCGTTGGCGAACCGCGAGGCGCCCTCGTTGGAGACCGACCGGACCAGGTCCACGGTGGTCGACACCGCGGCGTGCGGCGGGACGTCCATCGCCAGGAGTTGGTGCGCGCCGATCCGCAGCGCGTCAAGCACCACCGGGTCGACGGCGTCCAGATCGCGGTCCACGCACGCGGCGATGATCGCGTCATAGGTCCCGAGACCGCGCAGCGTGCCGTAGGACAGCTCGGTGGTGAAGGCGGCGTCCCGGCCGCTCAGGCCGCGGTCGCGCAGCAGCCGGGGCAGCAGGAGGTTCGCGTAGGCGTCCCGGGTGCGCACCGCCTCCAGGACTTCGAGCGCGGCGGCGCGGGCCTGATCGGCGGTGGAGGTGGACGTGCGCGGTGCCATGGAGAGCTCGCTGTTCCCTTGTGACGAGGCGGTGGGTGGTGGGGGTGGTACGGGAGCAGCCGAAACGCTCAGAGGAACGCCTCGTCCCCGGTCAGGCGCAGTCCGCGCGCCCAGTCCGCCGCCGGCATCCGCCGCTTGCCCTGCGGCTGCACGTCGCCCAGCCGCACGGTGTGCCCGCTGCCGGTGCCCACCGTCAATCCTCGCGAGTCCTGCACGATCCGGCCCGGCGGGACCTCGGTGGTCCCGGGCAGCGCGGTGACCGGGAAGATCTTCACGCGCAGGTCCTCCTCGCCGTCCACGCCGGGCAGGACGGTCCAGGCGCCGGGCGCCGGGGTGCAGGCGCGGATCAGGCGGTCCACGCGCAGCGCCGGAGCCGTCCAGTCGATGCGGGCGTCGGTGGCGAGCACCTTCGGCGCCAGCGTGACGCCCTCGGCCGGCTGCGGGACCGGCCGCGCGGTGCCGTCCTCGATGGCGTCCAGGGTGGCGGTCAGCAGCCGGGATCCGGACTCCGCCAGCCGAGCGAGCAGGTCGCCGCTGGTGTCGGTGCGGCGGATCTCGTCGGTGACCGTGCCGTAGACCGGGCCGGTGTCCAGGCCCTCCTCCAGCAGGAAGGTCGAGGCGCCGGTGATCTCGTCGCCGTGCAGGAGCGCCTGCTGCACCGGCGCGGCGCCCCGCCAGGCCGGCAGGAGCGAGAAGTGCAGGTTCACCCAGCCGTGCCGCGGGACGTCCAGCGCCGACTTCGGGATCAGGCCGCCGTAGGCGACGATCGGGCAGCAGTCCGGGGCGATCGCGGCCAGCCGCTCCAGGAACGCCGGGTCGCGCACCTTCTCCGGCTTGAGCACCTCGACCCCGGCCTCCTCGGCCAGCTGCGCGATCGGCGAGGCCTCCATGCGGCGGCCGCGGCCGGAGCGGGCGTCCGGGCGGGTCAGGACCGCGACCACCTCGTGGCGGGAGTCCAGCAGCGCGCGCAGGGACGGCAGCGCGGGCTCGGGGGTGCCGGCGAACAGGACGCGCATCGTCAGATCGCCCGCCCGAAGGTCGCGTGCGGGGACACCTTCACGACCGGCTCGGCACCGTCGTTGGCCCAGTCGGCCAGCCGGATCGCGCGCATCGCCTTCTTGCGCCACTCCCGGTCCAGGCGGTCGATGAACAGCACGCCGTCCAGGTGGTCGGTCTCGTGCTGGATGCAGCGCGCCAGCATCTCGCTGCCCTCGACCTCGACCGGCTCGCCGTGCATGGTCCAGCCCTTGGCGACCACGCGCAGGGCGCGCTTGCAGGGGAAGGCCAGGTCCGGGATGGACAGGCAGCCCTCGTCGCCGTCCTGCTCCTCGTCGGACAGGTCGAGGGTGGGGTTCACCAGATGGCCGAGCTCGTTGTCGACGTTCCAGGTGAAGACCCGCAGGCCGACGCCGATCTGGGGCGCCGCGAGGCCGCTGCCGGGCGCGTCCAGCATCGTTTCGGTGAGGTCCTTGACAAGGGTGCGCAGTTCCTTGTCGAAGTCGACGACCGGCGTGGCCGGTGTGGTCAGGACCGGGTCGCCGAAGAGGCGGATCGCCTGGACGGTCAAGGGTCGCGCTCCGTTCATGGATGTACAGGATTCAGCTATCCAGTGTACGGAGCCCGGCGGCGGTGGCGGAGCGTGGCGGTTCCGCGCCTCGGAGCACAGCGCGCTCGCGAGGTGCTCAGTGCGCTCGCGAGGTGCTCAGTGCGCTCGCGAGGTGCTCAGTGCGCTCACGAGGTGCTCGGTGCGCTCACGAGGTGCTCGGTGCGCTCACGAGATGCTCAGCCGATCTGGACCGGGTCGATGCGGACCCGGACCCACTCCTCGGCCTTGCGGGCGCTGCGGACGCCCTGGGCTTCGCGGACGGCGGCGGACAGGTCGCCGCCGAGCCTGCGCGGGACGCGGACCAGCGCGCGGTGCAGCTGCTGGCGCGGGCGTTCCTCGGCGGGCTTCGGCTTCTCGGGACGCTCGCCGCGGCCGAGGCGGTCGGCGTTCTTGCCGGCGCGGGCGTCCGCCTTCTGGGCGGCGCGCTCGTCGGACCTGGGGACGTCCACCGCGACCGGTCCGAGGATCTCGGCCGCCTCCGGCAGCCGGAGCAGGCTCAGCTCCTCGGCGACGGCGGCGGGAGTGCCTGTGAGTTCCGCCACGCGGGCCAGCGGCGGGTAGTGCAGCTCGCCGCGGTCGGTGAGCTCGCGGCGCGCGTGCCAGACCGGGTCCCAGCGCACGAGCGCCTGGACCGGGGCGAGTCCCGGCTCGGCCATGATGACGACCTTGCCGCCCTCAGTCCCGGGGCGCACCAGCGCGGCGGCGTTGAGCCAGCGGCGCAGGGCTTCTTCGCCGGAGCGCAGGTCTCGGCGGGCCAGCAGGGACCAGCCGTCGAGCAGGAGGGCCGCCGCGTAGCCGCCGTCGGCGACAGGTTCGGCTCCGGGGGTCGCCACGATGAGGGCGGGTTTGTCGGAGACCTGGGACAGGACGGTGTCCTGCGCCGAAGAGATGACTTTCGTATTGGCGAAGGCGCGGCCGAGTTCTTCGGCGGTGCGCTGGACGCCGATGGCGAGCATGCGGAAGCGGTCGCCGCCGCAGGGGCGCTCGTTGACGATGCCGTCGCAGCGCCAGCCGCCTGCCGGGCGTCCGCACCACAGGCAGGACGCCATGGCGTGTCCTGAGGTGAGCTCCAGGGGTCCGTGGCAGTGGTTGCAGCGTGCGTGTTTCCTACAGCGGATGCACGCCAGGGAGGGTGCGTAGCCGCCGCGCGGGACTTGGATGAGGACCGGGCCGTCGTCGAGGGCGGCGCGCGCAGTGCGCCAGGCGAGGTTCGGGAGGCGCGCGGCTGCCGCGGCCGGATCGCGTTCCTTCTCTAGTTCCTCTCCAGAGGTACGGATAAGGGGCGACTTGGCGCGGACTGTAGAGCGGAACGCAGTAAGGGGATAGGCCCATCTGCTCTCTACTAGCTGCGCACCTTCTGCGGTGCACGTATAGCCGCCGATGAGGGCGGCTGCGCCTGTGGCGTGCGCGCGCAGGAGGAGGACTTCGCGGACATGCGGGTAGGGGGCGCGCGGTTCGGCGTGCAGGTCGTCGCCGTCGTCCCAGACCGTGACGAAGCCCAGGTCGGCGACCGGGGCGAACATCGCGGAGCGGGTGCCGATCACCATTTTCACGTCGCCGCGCAGCACGGCCAGCCAGTTCTGGTAGCGCTTGGCGGGACCGAGTTCCTCGGACAGGACGACGTGGTGGCCCGGGCCGGCGATCTCGGTGAGGGCGGCGTCCAGGCGGGCCAGGTCGCGGTGGTCGGGGACGATGGCGAGGGCGCCTCGGCCGGGGACGTGGAGGGGGTCGGCTGTGGCGATGCTTGTCGGTTCGCTGACGATCTCAGTGGTTTGCTTAGGCGTTTCCGACGTAGCGGCATCGCTATAGCGATCGTCATCCAGATCGCGGAGGTTCTCTGGGTCGATGTCGTAGTCGGTCGGCAGGTCTGGATCGGGGAGGGCGGGATCGGTCGGGTCGTCGGCGATCACGTCGGGATCTGGGACTTCTTCGGAGGTCGCAGCTTCCTCGCTCGCTGTCGCCTGTACGTGTACCGGTACCTGTGCCTGTGCCTGCATCGGTGCCGGGTCGGGTTCGGGGAGCACCACTGCATCCGTTGCCACGGCGTGCATCGCGGTCGCGATGGCGGTGGCCCAGTCCGTCGCCGGGAGGCAGGTCCACACTGCGCGCGGGAGCTTGGGCTCCGTCTTGCGTTGGAGAGCCTTTATGAACTCGCGTCCGCCGCCGTAGACGCCCCAGGGCGCTCCGTCGACCGGCTTGTCAGGACCCGCGTCTAGGAGCTTCGCAGGAGTCTTCTCCGCGCTCGCGTGGCGCGGCGGTACCGCCAGACGGAGGACGTCTGCGAGCGTGCCCGCGTATCTGTCCGCGACAGTCCTCGCGAGATCCAGAATCTCCGGAGTCAGGACGGGGAGCGGGGAGACGACCTTCTGCAGCCATTCGAAGCGGCCTGCGAAGCCGGACTCGGCGGCGCGGCTGATGACGAAGCCGTCGACGAGCTGTCCGGCGAAACGGACGCGGACCCGGACTCCGGGCTGCGCGTCGGCGTCGAGCTCGGTGGGGACGAGGTAGTCGAAGGCGCGGTCCAGGTGGCTGAGTTCCAGCGCCAAGACGACTTGGGCGTAAGGGAGTTCCGGGGCAGGCTCGCGCGCCGGCTTGGGCTTGGCCTGCCGGGCTGCTTGCCGGGCCGAGCGGCCGGCGGCGCGGCGGGCGGCTTGGCGCGGGTCGGCTCCGGGGTCGGCGTTCGGGTCGGCTTCCTGGTCCGCGTCGGGCGCGTCGGGCGCGTCGGGCACAGGGGCGTCCAGCAACGGAACCTCAGTCGGCTTGTCGTCCGGCCTTCCCTCCGTGTTCTTCTGCTCCAGCGCCTCCACAGTGTCAATTTCTACCCGATAGCGGTGACACCGGTGGCGTGGGCGGGCAGGTTGGGCGTGGATAGGCTGCCGCGCATGTCTGAGGATCGCACTACTGTTCTTGGTTTCGCCCTCCCCGTCGCCGATGCTGTGCTGGAGCCGGTGGCGCTGGATGCGTCGCAGGTCGTGGCCGGTGCGCCGGAGGTCTCGGAGCTCGTGCTGAGCGAGTCGGCGGACGGACGCGTGGTGCGCGGGATCTGGCAGATGACGCCCGGCGTGGTCACCGACACCGAGGCGGACGAGCTGTTCGTGGTGCTGGCGGGGCGCGCGACGGTCGAGTTCGAGGACGGAGCGGTCCTTCACGTCGGTCCCGGCGACGTCGCGGTGCTCACCGAGGGCGCCAAGACCCGCTGGACCGTCCACGAGACCCTGCGCAAGGTGTATCAAGCATCTGTCTAGTTCCCACCAGATCACCCGTTCGGGCGCTGGTATCCCCCACCTTCATCCACCTATCCTGATTTCATCCATTTTGTGCGGGTTGGGGAGACAAAGGCACACACACCCGAGGGGGAATCCACCATGATCGACGCCTGGCTGCTCTTCGGCCATGTCATAGGAACCGTGGTCCTGGTCGCCGGCATAGGCCTGGAGGTCTACGCCGTCACCGCCGCCGGCCGCGCCACCACCGTCGCCGAACTCCGCGTGGCGGTCCGCGCCGCCCGAGCCCTCCCGGTCATGATGCCGCTGGCCACCCTCCTGATGACCGGCTGCGGCCTGGCCCTCGTGGCCCACGACCCCGCCTTCCACTTCGGCGACGCCTGGGTCGTGGCCGCCATCGGCATCGTGGTCGCCATCTCCGTGGTCGGCGGCGGCTTCAGCGGCCGCCCCGCCACCCGCCTCCTCGACGCCGCCAACGCAGCCCCCGAAGGCCCCCTCCCCCCACACCTGGCAGCCCTCGTCCGCGACCCCGTCCTCCTCGCCAGCGCCCGCATCACCGCCATCGCCGCCACCTGGGCCATCTGGCTGATGTCCGTCCACCCCCACGCCACCGGCACCCTCATCTCCCTCGCCGCCGCCACCCTCCTGAGCACCATCGCCATAGCCGCCTCCACCACCCCCGCCCAACCCCCCGTCGGCACCGACGCCGACGCCGCCGCCCTCAGCAAGCTCCCACCCGGCGACACCGGCAACCGAACCGCGAGCGCCGCCTGAGCGGGAGCGGCACTACCGACAGGGCTCGCCGAGCGATGCCAGCATCCGGACTAACGGCCCAGCCCCAGCGCAACCGGTGCAGCCGAACCGCGAGCGCATTCGAACTTCCAGCTCATCCCGAGCACCACCGGCGCCATGGATGAAAGATTCACCCGCCGAGGCAGCTGGTCGACGACGCGCACTCGCCAACCATCCAGAGGGCATCACCACCAGCAAGACCGCCAGCGCAGCCTGAGTAGCGGCGATGCTGCCGACAGGGCTCGCCGGAGGATGCCAGCATCCGAACTTCCAGCGCAGCCCGAGCACATGCCGCGCCCGCTCGCGGCTGCCGGCCGCCGGCTGGCTGCCTGTGGCTGGCTGCTGGTGGCTGGCCCGGCCGCTGGCTGACTGGTGGTTGGCCTGGCTGCTGGCTGGTCTGGCTGCTGGCTAGTGACTGCTGGCAGTCAGCACTCCGCTCGTGGCTGCCGACTTCAGCCATAAGGCGCACCCAGCTGGCACACTCCCCCGGCGCGGCCGACCGTGGAGCCATGACCACGACGCCCGAACCGACGCCCGAACCGACGCCCGAACCGCCTCCGGCCCGTGACGACGAGTCCGGGAGTGATGACGTCCGTTTCGATCTGCGGATCGCCCTCGGGGTGGTCGCGGTGCTGGCTGTGGTGGCGGCGGTGGGTCCGTTCGGGTGGCATTTGTTGTCGAGGGGCGGCGGCGGTTCGTCGGCGAGTGCTGTCGCCGTGGCGAGGGGCGGCGGTGGCGGCGGTGGTGCGGGGTCCAACGGGGTCGCCGCTGTGGTGAGCCCTGCGGCGACGTCGAGCAGTAGCAGCGCCAGTCCCGCGCCCGCGGCCGAGTCCGCCGCGCAGCGTGCGAGTGCCGCGTGTTCTGCTGCGCTCAGCGGCGCCAAGACGGGCAGCGGTACGGCTGCCTCCGTCGACGCGTGGGTCGTCAAGGCGGCGCCCAGCGTCAGTGCCCTGCGGTCCGACTCCGCCGCGCTGCACGCTGTCATCGTGAGCCAGGACGCCGCGGCGGTGCCTGCCGCCGCCGAGTCGATGTGCGTGACGGTCAGTACCGCGAGTCGGCTCGATGCCAATCCCGAATCCGTCAACGCCACCAGTTGGCAGGCCGCACTGAGTGCCTACGTCGCCGGCGCGACCGACGCCCTGGCCGGGGCGTCCAACCACACGGCGTACTACCAGGCGGCCCAGGCGCAGCTCACGCAGGGCGAGCAGGAGCTCGACGTGCTCACCGCGCACATCACCGCCAACGCCCACCGCTGAGGGCCAGCTACTGCCAGCTACTGCCAGCTGCTGCCGGCCACTGCCAGCTACCAGCGGCGCACCGCCTACCGCCCCACCCGCAGCCCGCTCTCCCCGTCGAAAAGGTGAATCTCTCGGGGGTCCGGCACCACGCCGACATGAGCGCCGGGGCGCGGTGCGTCGTACTCGTCGCAGCGGACGATCACCGTCCGCCGGCCGCGGCCGATTCCCATCTCGCAGTGCGCGTAAGCCGTGTGCCCCAGGCGCTCGACCAGTCCGACGATGGCGTAGATCCCGCTGCCCGGCGCGGCGAACTTCGCGTGTTCCGGGCGGAAGCCGACCAGGACCGACGGCGACGTCAGCGGCTGGGACACCTCCACCGGGACCTCGAAGACGTCCGACTCGCCGATCAGGGCCCAGCCGTGCTTGTACGTGCCGGGGACCAGGTTCATCGCCGGGGATCCGACGAAGCCGGCGACGAACTCGTTCACCGGGTGGTCGTACAGCTGCCGCGGGGTGTCGACCTGCTGGAGCATGCCGCGGTTCATGATCGCGATGCGGTCGCCCATCGCCATGGCCTCGACCTGGTCGTGGGTCACGTACAGGGTCGTGATGCCGCTCTTGCGCTGCATCTCCGCGATCTTCGCGCGCGCCGTGGTGCGCAGCTTGGCGTCCAGCGCGCCCAGGGGTTCGTCCATCAGGAACACGCGCGGTTCGCGCACCATGGCGCGGCCGATCGCCACGCGCTGCTGCTCGCCGCCGGACAGGGTCTTGGGCAGCCGGTCGAGCCGGTCGGTCAGGTTCAGCTCCGCGGCGATGCGGCGGACGCGGCGGGAGACGGCCGAAGGCGGGGCGCCGGCCAGCTCCATGCGGAATCCGAGGTTTCGGGCGACCGACATGTGCGGGAAGAGCGCGTAGCTCTGGAACACCATCGCCAGGTCGCGATCGCCGGGGGGCATGCCTTCCAGGTCCTGCCCGTCGACCAGGACCTGGCCGGTCTGGACCTCCTCCAGGCCGGCGAGCATGCGCAGCGCCGTGGTCTTGCCGCAGCCCGAGGGCCCGAGCAGCACCAGGAACTCGCCGTCCCCCACAGACAGCGTCAGATTGTCAACGGCTTTGCGTTTCCCCTCCGGGTACGTGCAACTTGCGCGAATGAAATCGACTGTCGCCACACCGTCCACCGCACTTCACAGCCCAGGTGACCGGCCTCGGTCCGCCCCGCCGCGCCGGTGTTGAACGCGGACGTTACGCCGAGCTGAACGGCGTCGCAATACCCTTCCTATATCTCGTTCGGCGAGGCGCCTGACATGATGCCGAGTGCGGCATATGACCATGGTGGAAATGTGGAATTCTCATCGTCGGCCGAGGAGGGAAGACACCTAGGGGTCGACCGGGCGAGGGTTACCAGACGAAGGCGATCACTCACTTACGGCTTGTTCGCCCCCACCGCCCACATAGCAAAGAATTGAGACCCGCCGCCATAAGCGTGTCCCAAAGCCAACCGCGAACCGTCCTGGGCGGCAGCGACTTGATGCTCCCCGGCCTGGCCGCGCACCTGCTGCGCGGCCTCCGCGAAACGGATCATCCCGGACGCACCGATCGGATTCGACGACAACACGCCCCCGGAGGGGTTCCACGGGATGTCGCCGTCGAACGCAGTGGCGCCGGCCTCGGTCAGCTTCCAGCCCGCCCCCTTCTCCGCGAACCCGAGGTTCTCCAGCCACATCGGCTCGTACCACGAGAACGGCACATACACCTCGGCCGCGGCGAACTGCCGCCGCGGCTCGGTGACGCCGGCCTGCCGGTAGACGTCGGCCGCGCAGTCCCGGCCGGCGCGCGGATCCACGCTGTCCCGCCCGGCCATCCCCATCGGCTCCGAGCGCATCGCCGCACCGTGCACCCACGCCGGACGCCGGCCGGTCGCCGCGCTCGAGGCCTGCGCGGCCCGCTCCGAGGCGAGCACCATCGCCACCGCACCGTCCGAAGAAGGACATGTCTCCAGATAGCGAATGGGATCCCACAACATCATCGATTCCTCGACCATCGCCAGGTCGATGTTCGGGATCTTCAAATGCGCGTAGGGATTGCGCAGCGCATTGATTCTGTCCTTGACCGCGACCATCATCCCGATATTGGCGGGAGCACCGGAACGCCGTATATAGGCCCGGATATACGGCGCGAAATACCCGCCGGCGCCGACCACCAGCGAGGCGGAGAACGGCGAGTGCGTCGACAGCGCCCAGGTGGCGTTGGACTCCGACTGCTTCTCGAAGGCCACCACCAGCACCCGCTCGTGCACCCCGGCCTGCACCTGCGAGGTCCCGACCAGCGCCGTCGAGCCGCCGACCGAGCCGGCAGTGTGCACGCGGAGCATCGGCTTGCCCGCGGCGCCGAGCGCGTCGGCGAGGTACAGCTCGGGGGTGGCGACGCCCTCGAACATGTCCGGCGCCTTGCCCAGCACCACCGAGTCGATGTCGGCGAACGTCAGCCCGGCGTCGGCCAACGCCCGCGCCGCCGCCTCCCGCACCAGCCCGGCGAGCGAGACGTCGGCGCGCTTGGTGCGGTACTCGGTCTGCCCGACGCCGATCACGGCGCAACGGTTGCCCATCGTCCTCAGTCCTCTCCGTCGGCTTCGAGCACGCAGACCAGGTTGTGCTGCAGGCACGGCCCGGCGGTGGCGTGCGCGACGGTCCGCCGCGCTGCGCCCTCGTGGATCTGGGCGGCGGCCTCGCCGATCCGGATCAGCCCGGTCGCCATGATCGGATCGGCCTTGCGCGGACCGCCGGAGGCGTTCACCACCGTCTTGTCCTCCAACCCCAACTCCTGGCGCAGCAACGCCTCCTCGTGCTCGAAGCGCGTGTGCAGCTCGGCGAAATCCACCGGCCCGGCGCCGACCCCGGCGCGCTCGGCGGCCAGACGCACCGACTCGCTGCGCGTCAGATCCCGCGCGCCGACGCTGTGCGGTTCGATGCGGTGGTCCAGACCCCGGATCCAGGCGGGCCGCGGGCACACGCGGCGCGCCACGTCCCCGGCGGCGAGGACCACCACCGCCGCACCGTCCGTGGCCGGCGGCGGCGTGGGGTCCGGGTCGACGTCGAACCCGGCGTCCTTCAGCGCCCGCGCCTGCAGCCCGGCCATCGCGACGTGCCCCGGGACCAGCGGCGCCAGGTAGTAGGGGTCGTATCCCAGGGAGCTGATGCCGACCTGGTCACCGACCGTGCCCTTGCCGAAGCCGTACACCATCGCGGTGTCCAGGTCGCCGTGCTGGAGCCGCACCCACGCCTCGTACAGCGCCCACGCCGCGTCCTGCTCGACGTGGCTCTCGGCGATCGGCGGCCACGCACCGATGGTGTCCAGCGCCGCGACGAACGAGAACGGCGTCCCGACCAGGTAGTCGTTGGAGCCCGAGCAGGTGAAGCCGATCTCGGAGCGGTCCAGCCCGCCGGCTGCGAGCACCTCGTTCACCAACGGCATGACCAGGTCCGCCTCGGTCCAGCCGAGGTCGGAGAAGCTGTGCGCGCTCTGCGCGAAGGCGACGACCGCGACGTCCCTCATCACACGTACTCCTCAAAGCGCTCGAAGGGGACGTCGGGTTCGCCGGTCGGCGCGAACCACTTCAGGTTCTTCACCGACCGCGTCCGCTCGGCGTCCGGCACCCACACCGCCCGCACCCGCATCCCGATCCGCACCTCCTGCCACGGCACGTCGGAGACCAGCGCGAGCATCGCGATGTCGGCGCCGTCCAGCAGCACGTAGCCGCTGATGAACGGCACCTCGGGCGCGCCGGCCGCCGGGACGTTGTTGACCGCGAACGTGGTCAGCACCCCGGTGTCCGGCAGGTCCACCCACTCGGTCGCGGGCAGTCCGTCCGCCGGGCACGCGCCGCGCGGCGGCACGTAGACCTTGCCGCACGCCGGGCACCGCGTCGCGCGGATCTGACCCTCGGCCATGCCGTCGATGAAGTGGTTCCAGACCGTCCCGGGGCGCAGCCGGTACTCCAGCCGGTGCGGCAGCGTGACCACCGAGACGGGTTCGAGCGCTGCCTCGCTTGCCAGCGCCGGCACCTCAGCCGGTCCCTCCCCCGGAGCGAAGAACGCGATGTCCTTGATCGAACCGCTGCGCTCAGCCCGCCACGACGGATGCACCCGCATCCCGGTCGCCATCGCCGCCTTCGACCCGGAGTCCACGGCGTGCAGCAGCGCCGTGTCCGCGCCGTCGGGCTTGATCAGCGCCCAGGCGAAAGGGCGGTTCATCGGATGGTCCGCGCGCGGGGCGTCGACCCACGTCCAGCTGGTCACGGTCCCGGCCGGACCGACCTGGACCCAGTCCTCCTCCGCGTCGCCAAGGGCGGCCGCGGTCTGCGGATCGTATTCGGTCGGCGGGACCAGCACCTTGCCGTCGGGAGTCCGTACGCCGAGCAGCTGCCCGTCGCGCAGACCGGTCAGGAAACGCCCGATCACCGGGCCGGTGGAGCGCGTGTATCCGCCGGGGAACTCCAGGACGTGCAAGGCGCGGTCGTCGGAATCGGGTGTCTGCGCGTTCTGCGTGTTCTGCGTCGTCATCTCGATCCCGCGCCTCAGATCGCGCTCTGGTGGCCGGCCCAGTACGGGTCGCGCAACCGCCGCTTGAACAGCTTGCCGTTGGGCTCGCGCGGCAGCTGGTCGATGAAGTCCAGCGTCTTGGGCCACTTCAGCCGGGCCAGCCGGCCCTCCAGCGAGCCGATGATCTCCGCGGCGAGCGCCTCGGAGCGCTCATAGCCCTCGTTGAGCTCGACGACGGCCTTGATCTGCTCGCCCCAGTCCTCGTCCGGGATGCCGAACACCGCGACGTCGCCGACCGCCGGGTGGCGCAGCAGCTCGCCCTCGATCTCGGCCGGGTAGATGTTCACGCCGCCGGAGATGATCATGTCGATCTTGCGGTCGCACAGGTAGAGGAAGCCGTCGGCGTCGAAGTAGCCGATGTCGCCGACGGTGAAGAAGCCGTCGCGGCGGTTGGCGTCGGTCTTGGCCCGGTCGCCCTTGTACTCGAAGTCGCCGACCATCATCTTCATGTAGACGGTGCCCGGCGTCCCGAGCGGGACCTCGGCGCCGTCGTCGTCCAGCGCCTTGACCTGGCTGATCGGCCAGGCTTTGCCGACCGTGCCGGGGTGCGCGATCCAGTCCTCGGGCGTGGCGATGGTGCCGCCGCCCTCGGTCGCTGCGTAGTACTCGTAGATCACCGGTCCCCACCAGTCGAGCATCGCGCGCTTCACGTGCTGCGGGCACGGCGCGGCGGCGTGGATCGCGACCTTCATGGAGGAGACGTCATAGCGCTGCTTCACCTCCTCCGGCAGGTGCAGCATGCGGTGGAACTGGGTCGGGACCATGTGCGTGTGCGTGGCCCGAGTCCGCTGAATCATCTCCAGCGTGCCCTCCGGCGTCCACTTGTCCATCAGCGCCAGCGTGTGCCCCATCTGCAGGGCGTTGCCGCCGAACTGGGTGACCGCGGTGTGGTAGTTCGGCGAGGTGACCAGGTGCACGCCTCCCCCGCCGGGGGTGATGCCGAAGAACCCGGGCAAGACGGTTCCCGCCTCAGCCATCATGTCCGGGTCCTGGCCCGACAGCGCGCGCCGCACGCCCTTGGGCTTGCCGGTGGTCCCCGACGTGTAGTGCATGGCCGTTCCGAAGCTGCGGTTCTCAGGGAGGTCGGTGCTGTGGCCGGCGCGGAACTGCTCCAGCGGCGTGAAGCCGGGGATGTCGCCGCCGACGCTGATCAGCGCCTCCTTCGGCAGCCCTTGCCCCTCCTTCTCCAGCTCGGCGACGGCCGCCAGGCCGAGGTCGGCGAAGCGCGCGTGGCAGAAGAAGACCTTGGCCTCGGCGTCGTGGACGATGTAGGCGATCTCGGGCCCGGCCAGGTGGAAGTTGATCGGGGTGTAGTACCACGCGGCCTGAAGCGCCGCGGCGTAGATCTCGATCATCTCCACCAGATTCGGCATCAAGAGCGTGAGCCCGTCGCCGTCGGTCATGCCGAGGGCGCGCAGCGCGTGCACGGTCTGGTTGGCGCGGGCCAGGACGTCCCCGGCCTTGTGCTCGCCGCCGGCTTCCTCGATGACCGCGGTCCAGTCGGGATCGGCTTGCGCGATTCTCCAGAAACCCAGCCCTGCCATGCGCGACTCCCGCCTCGAAGATCTGATGGATCGTCAGTAGTGGAGTACAACACGGGCCCTGAGAGGCTGCAAGGGTTTCGCGGGGCAGAACTAGAACGAGTTCTTGTTCCCTGGAGAGCGTCAGGATTCTGGGACCCACCTACCGGCCCGGTCCGGGGCACCGCCCAGCGCGGCCGCCGCCACGGACAGCCGACACCGGGGCCTCTAGAGCGCGGAAAGAGACCCCGGTGTCCCGGTCGCGTCTGCCCTCGGCGCGACCGGTTGGGGCGCCGGGACCGAACAGGCCACCGGTGCCAGTTCGCAGAGTACGGTGTGACAGGCGGTGACCGCACGGTTATCGGCGGATGTGGATGATTTTCCGCTCGTGCCCCTTACGACCGTTCGCCGTCGCGAACGCTCACGCCTCGGTGATCGCGCCCAGCCGCTCGACGGCCGCCGCGTACTCCTCGACCAGCTGGTAGATCACCTCCCGGACCGGCCGGACGTCGGTCATCGAGCCCACGATCTGCCCGACCGGCATGCCCATCAGCTCGGTCCGCCCGGCCCGCGAGATCCGCCGGTGCGCCTCGGAGACCAGCATGTACTGCAGCGGCATCGGCAGCGCGCCGGGGGAATCCTCGCTCTCCCAGGCGTCGATCCAGTCGGTGCGCAGCTGCCGCGCCGGCTTGCCGGTCAGGGCACGGGAGCGGACGGTGTCGCGCGAGGACGCCGCGAGGAGCTTGGGGACCACGCGCGGGTCGGTGTCGGCTTCGGCGACGGTCAGCCAGATCGAGCCGGTCCACGCGCCCTGTGCGCCGAGCGCCATCGCCGCGGCCACCTGGCGTCCGTTGCCGATCCCGCCTGCGGCCAGGACCGGAGTGTCCCCGACCGCGTCCACCACCTCGGGAATCAGGACCATGGTCGAGATCTCGCCGGTGTGCCCGCCGGCCTCGGTGCCCTGCGCGACGATGATGTCGACGCCGCATTCGACCTGCTTGCGGGCGTGGTGCGCGCTGGAGGCCAGACCCGCGGTGCGCACGTTCTTGCGGTGCGCCAGCTCCACGATGTCGGCGGGCAGCGGGCCCAGGGCGCTGGCCAGCAGCGCGATCGGATGGTCGAGGGCGACCTCGACCTGCGGGCGCGCGGTGGCGTCGGTCCAGCCCAGGAGCTGGTGGCTGTGGTCGCCGTCCGCGGGGAGTTCGGGCACCTCGTACTTGTCGAGGATGCCCTCCACGAAGTCGCGGTGCTTGGCCGGGATGTAGGACTTGAGCGTCTCCTCCATGCTCGTACGCGCCGAGTCCTTGGCGGAGACCTCGTTCACCGAGGTGGAGACGGAGGCCGGCATGACGACGTCGACGCCGTACGGCTTGCCGTCGGTGTGCGCGTCCAGCCAGCGCAGCTCGGTCTCCAGCTCGTCGGGGGTGAAGTAGACGGCGCCCAGGACGCCCAGGCCGCCGGCCCGGGTGACCGCCGCGACGACATCGCGGCAGTGGCTGAACGCGAACAGGGGGAATTCCAGACCCAGGGATGCCGAGAGCGGGGTTCGCATGGGGTGGACGGTAGGGGTGGCGGCGTGAAACTGCAACAGGTTCTAGTGACCTGGAGCGCCCGGATTCCGCAGAGCCCTGTTACCGGTCACCCGATTCCGCGCGGAGTTCCGGATCAGGGCGGTCAAGGTTTTGATCAGGACGCTACTGCTCATCGGATTGAGACGGGTGCCCTCCGCATCGTGAGGCTTGACCTACCTTTCTTCCGCCCACCGGCTAGGCTCGCGGAGTGATTTCCTTCGTGCAGGTCGGAAAGACCTACCCGGACGGGACCGTGGCGGTCGCCGCGACCGACCTGACCGCCGAGAGCGGCCGCATCACCGTGCTGGTCGGACCGTCGGGGTCGGGCAAGACCACCCTGCTGCGGATGGTCAACCGGATGATCGACCCCACCAGCGGCGAAATCCTCATCGACGGGGTCGACGTGCGGTCCAAGTCGGCGCCGGAGCTGCGGCGCGGGATCGGCTACGTGATCCAGAACGCCGGCCTGTTCCCGCACCGGACGGTTTTGGCGAACGTGATGACCGTGCCGCGCCTGCTGGGCTGGTCCCGGGAGAAGGCGCGCGAGCGGGCCATGGAGCTGCTGACGACCGTCGGGCTCGAGGAGTCCCACGCCAAGCGCTACCCCTTCCAGCTCTCCGGCGGCCAACAGCAGCGCGTCGGCGTCGCCCGCGCGCTGGCCGCCGATCCGCCGGTGCTGCTCATGGACGAGCCCTTCAGCGCCGTGGACCCCGTGGTGCGCAAGGACCTGCAGACCGAGCTGCTGCGCCTGCAGTCGGAGCTGAGCAAGACCATCTTGTTCGTCACCCACGACATCGACGAGGCGATCCAGCTCGGCGACAAGGTCGCGGTGCTGAACACCGGCGGTTTGCTGGAGCAGTTCGACACCCCGACCGAGCTGCTGGCCCATCCGAAGAACGCGTTCGTCGAGAGCTTCCTCGGGCTGGACCGCGGCGTGCGGCGGCTGTCGTTCTTCTCCTCCTCCGGCGTCCCGCTGCGGCCCGAGCCGGTGGTCGCCCGGAGCGCGCCGCCCGCCGAGGTGCTCGCGCGCAAGGGATCGCAGCCCTGGCTGCTGGTCGTGGACGAGGCGCACCGACCGCTGGGCTGGCTGCCTGCGGACCAGGTGCCCGGCGACGGCGACCTGGGCAGCGTGCCGGTCGGCGACCTGACCTCCTACGGGCACACCTTCGACGCCGAGACCGACTCGCTGCGCGCGGCCCTGGACTCGGCGATCCTGTCCCCTTCCAGCCGCGCGGTCGGCGTGGGCGACGACGGCCGGGTCATCGGCGTGGCGTCCGTGGAGGAACTGGTCCCGGCGATCAGGGCGGCGCAGGACGGCAGCGCTCAGGCGACGATCCACGGGAACCCGGAGATCGGCGAGGGCGGAGCCGCTGACGCCGGCGCCGGCGTCGACGAGGCGGGCAGTACGAGCCCTGGGCAGTTCGGCAACCCGGCTACCGGTCAGGTCGACCTGCCGGTGGCCGACCAGGCGGACCGTCCGGAGACCGGCGAGGACAGCAACCCGGAGACCAGCTGATGAGGTCCGCGGGCTTGTTCCCCCACATCCCCAGTTATCTGGGCACATACGGTTCGCTGATCCAGCAGCAGCTCACGATGGCGCTGCTGTCGGTGCTGTTCGGGCTGATCATGGCGATCCCGGTGGCGCTGCTGTGCGTGCGCTACCCGAAGATCTACCCGGCGGTGGTCGGGCTGCTGACCGTCATCTACTCCCTGCCGTCCATCGCGCTGTTCGTGCTGCTGGTCCCCTCCACCGGACTCACGCAGACCACGGTCATCATCCCGCTGTCGTTCTACAGCCTGGCGGCGCTGGTCCCGAACATCGTCGAGGGCATCCGCGGCATCCCCGAGGACGTCCGGCTGGCCGCGGTGGCCATGGGCTACACCGGCACGCGCCGCCTGGTCGCGGTGGACCTGCCGCTGGCGGTGCCGCCGATCATGGCCGGGCTGCGGATCGCCACGGTCGGCAACATCAGCATGGTCAGCGTCGGCACGGTCATCGGCGTCGGGGCGTTCGGCGCCCTGTTCACCGCGGCGGCGCAGCTGAGCCGCTCGGACCTGGCGGTGACCGGCATCGTGGTGATCGTCGCCCTGGCCCTGGCCTGCGACCTGATCCTGGTGATCATCCAGCGGCTGCTCACGCCGTGGAACAAGCGGAGGTCGGCGTGAACGTCCTGAGCCAAGCCTGGGGCTGGCTGACCACGTCGGCGAACTGGAGCGGGTCCGACGGCATCCCGACCCGGTTCCTGCAGCACTTCGAGTACTCGGTCGAAGCGGTGCTCATCGGAGCCCTGATCGCCTTCCCGATCGGCCTGCTGACCGGGCACGTCAAGCGCGGCGGACTGGTGGTCAGCGCACTGGCGAACGTGGCGCGCGCCCTGCCGACCCTGGGCCTGGTCGTGCTGCTGGTGGTGGTCATGGGCGTGAAGTTCCGCGCCGTGATGATCCCCCTGGTGGCGCTGACCGTACCGCCGATCCTGCTGAACACCTACGAGGGCGTGCGGAACGTGGACCCGCAACTCACCGACGCGGCCAAGGGCATGGGCCTGCGACCGTGGCAGGTCCTGTGGCGCGCAGAGGTCCCGGCGGCCCTCCCGCTGATCCTCACCGGTTTCCAGTTCGCGGCGGTGAACGCGGTCGCGAACACGGCGATCGCGGCGTACTCCTCCTTCGGCGGCCTGGGCCGCTTCGTCATCGACGGCCTCGCGACCACCGACTACGGCATGGTCGCCGGGGGCGCGATCCTGATCGTGGTGGCGGCGATCCTGAACCTGCTGTTCTTCGCCATCCTGCGCAGACTGCTGATCTCGCCAGGACTGAGGCAGGACAAACAGACCGTTTAACGCGACGCGACCGCCAGGGGGGCGCCGACTTCAGCACCACACGAAGGACGACCCCCATGAGCAAGTCCCCCCGCACCCTGCTGTCCACGGCCGCCGTCGCGCTGGCCGCACTGGCCGCCACCGCCTGCACCAGCGGCAACCCCCTGGTACCGGGCCCGAAGAAGGGCCAGGTGACGGTCGGCTCGGCCAACTTCCCGGAGAACGTCCTGCTCGCCGACATCTACGCCTCAGCGCTGAAAGCCAAGGGCGTGAAGGTCGGCATCCGCTTCAACGTCGGCAGCCGCGAAGTGCTGTACCAGCAGGTCCAGCAAGGCTCGCTGACAGTACTGCCGGAGTACAACGGCGCACTGCTGGCCTATCTGGACTCCAAGACCCGCGCCGCCACCACCGCCGAGATCGACGCCCAACTCCGCGCAACCCTGCCGGCAAAGCTGGAGATCCTGGACCCCTCCCCCGCCGAGGACAAGAACGCCCTGGTCGTCACCGCCGCAACCGCCGCAAAGGACCACCTGACCGCGATCGGCGACCTGGCACCCTACGCAGCCGCCCTGAGCATCGGCGGACCCCCAGAGTTCAAAGAGCGCTACCAGGGCCTCCCAGGCCTGAAGGACAAATACGGCCTGACGTTCAAGAGCTTCGCCTCCCTGGACACCGCCGGCCCCATCACCGTCAAAGCCCTCGCCGACGACTCAGTCCAGGTCGCGACCCTGTTCACCACCGACCCCAACATCGTCTCCCACAACTTCAAAGTCCTGACCGACCCCCAACAAGTCTTCACCGCCCAGAACGTGACCCCCCTGGCCTACCGCGCCAGCATGACCCCCACCGCCACCGCCACCCTGAACGAGGTCTCAGCCAAGCTGAACACCGCAGCCCTGGTCGGCATGATGGCCCAGATCATGAACCAGAAGCGCGACATCGACGTGGTCGCCGACAACTGGCTGAAGGGCGCCGGGCTGCGGTAGCCGGGTGGTTGGCTCGGCGGGCGCGGTTGGCGGCGGCAGCGCGGCGGCGGCGGCAGCAGCAGCAGCAGCAGCAGTGACGGCGGCAGCGGCAACATCGGCGGTGCCCGGCGGCGGCAGCGGTGACAGTGGCGGCAGTGCTGGTGGCGGCGGCATCGGTGGTGGCGAGCGCCAGCAGTGTCGGCGAGCGGTCAGGTTGGCTGGGCTGGCGGTCTGGGCTGGCTGGCTGGCTGGGCAGGCTGGGCTGAGTTGCGGCAGCTAAGTAGTCGGCTCGGCGAGCGCCAACAGTGTCGGCAGTGTTCGCGGCGTCGGCGGTGGTGTCGGCAGTGTTCGCGGCGGCGGCGTCGTCGGCGGTGGTATCGGTGGCGGGGCGCCGGTGTCGGCAGCTAGCGCTATACATATATATAAGGGGCGAAAAGGTCCTAACAGAATGCCACCCCATCCACATCCCGGACGCCCCCCATCCCACCCCCCGACACCCCCTGAGACACCCCCGTCCGCCATCCGAGCACCTCCGCCGCGCCGCCGGCATCCGTGCCAGCATCGCCGCATGTCCGCTCCGTTGCTCGCCTGGTCCGACCGTCCGGTCGACTTGCTGCGCGTGGCGTCCTGCATGTGTACCGAGGCCTTCCTCGACCTCGACCCACATCTCGGACCACGGAGCCGCCATCATGTCCTCGGCCTTGCAGACGCCTGATCTCGACGTCGCCGAAGCCTTTCTGCACGATCTCGTCATCCCCGACCGTCCTTTGTGGACCCCGACGCAGCTCAGGGATCTGACCCGGGCGCTGGCCGACGTCCATGGCGACCGGCTGCGTCCGCTGGTGCGGCACACCGAGCCGCAGCGGTGGTGGACGCGGCTCGCCCTGACGCGCGGCGTCGAGGTGTGGCTGCTGAGCTGGCTGCCGGGGCAGGGGACGAAGCCGCACGACCACGGCGGCGCCGCCGGGTCCTTCGCCGTGCTGAGCGGCGAGGTGCAGGAGGAGCACCGGTATCCCGGGGGTCCGATCGGGGTGCGCCGGCTTCAGGTCGGCGACGCTTTGGGATTCGGCGGGGATCGCGCGCATATCGTGCGGCAAACGGGTATCCGGCCCGCCGCGACCGTGCACGCCTATTCGCCCCCGCTGCTTCCCACCCGGGAGTACGAGAGCCTGGAGGACCTGGTTTGAGTGCCGTGGACACGTTCCTGGAGGAGGCCCGCTCCGGGCTGCGGCGCGTGAGCCCGCAGGAGGCTGACAGGCTGCGCCGGGAGGGCGCGCTGCTGATCGACATCCGGCCGCACGCCAACCGGGAGGCCGAGGGCGAGATACCGGGAGCGCTGCCGGTCGAGCGCATCCACCTGGAGTGGCGGCTGGCGCCGGACAACGAGTGGCGCCTGCCCGGCGTCACCGCCGACTCGCAGGTCATCGTGTTCTGCAACGAGGGCTACGCCTCCAGCCTGGCCGCGCGCGATCTGCAACTGCTCGGGCTGGTGCACGCCACCGACCTCGTCGGCGGCTTCCGGGCCTGGGCCGAGGCGGGTCTGCCGACGGAGGCGGGCGGGCGGCCGGCGCTGCCGTGAGAACCGTGCGCCGTCCGGCCGGCCACGCTGCGTGACGCGGATGGCCGGATCGGGTGCCACAGTGCGCCACAGTGCGCGGCACAGCCCCGCAGTGCCCCGCACGCCCCCGCAGCGTGTTGACCCGGACCGGGCCGGTCGCAGCCGTCAACGGTCTCGAAAAGGTCTCGAAACCGCGATTCGGGAAGGCTGCCGTTGTCAGCGTGGGTTGCTAGGTTCGACATGTCTATCGGTTCGGAGGGGATTTAACATGCGTATTCGCACCACAGGGTCCAATACTCGGGTCGTCGGCGCCGCACTGGCGGTCGCACTGGCGGCGACCGGCGCGCTGAGCGCGTGCTCGTCGAGCTCCAAGAGCGGCTCCAAGGTCGTCGTGGCCTCGGCCGCGTTCCCGGAGAACGTGCTCCTGATGGAGATCTACGCGCAGGCACTGGAGGACAAGGGCATCTCGGTGGAGCGCAAACCCAACGTGGGACAGCGCGACGTGTTGTTCCAGCAGTTGAAGTCGAACGCGATCACGGTGGTCCCGGAGTACAACGGCGCCCTGCTGGCCTACCTGGACAAGTCCTCGACCGAGAGCACCCAGTCCGGTGTGGACTCCGCGGTGACCGCCAAGCTGCCGAGCAACCTGCAGATCCTGAACCCGGCCGCCGCCCAGGACAACGACTCGCTCGTGGTCACCCAGGCGCTGGCGACCAAGGACAACCTGAAGAAGATCTCCGACCTCGCGCCCTACGCCAAGGACCTGGTCCTGGGCTCGGCGCCGGAGTTCAAGACGCGCCAGCAGGGCGTCCTGGGCCTGCAGAGCCAGTACGGGCTGACCTTCAAGGACTTCAAGGCGCTGGACAACTCCGGCCCGCAGACCGTCTCGGCGCTGCAGCACGGCGACGCCGACGTCGTCGACCTGTACAGCACCACCACGGCGATCAAGACCAACGGCTTCGTGGTGCTCGACGACGACAAGGGCCTGTTCGGCGTGCAGAACGTGATCCCGCTGGTGGACAAGGGCAAGCTGTCCCCGGCCGGCATCGACGCGCTGAACGCGGTGTCGGCGAAGCTGGACACGACCACGCTGACCTCCCTGCTGGAGCAGGTCGTCACCCAGAAGAAGGACGAGTCGGACGTCGCCAAGGCGTGGCTGGCGTCGGTGGGCCTGAACAAGTAACCGCCCCCGAACGCACTTCAGGGCCGCCAGACGGACTCACCGTCTGGCGGCCCTGAAGCACCGCGCCGAATCAACAACCTCTACGGCAGCTTGTCCTTGTGCCCCGACTTCGAGATCAGCGCCATCAGCTCGCCGACCGCCGCGGTCGGCAAATTCTTGGCCAAATCCGCGACGCCGACCACGCCGACCAGCTTCCCGGCCGCGACCACCGGCAGCCGCCGGACCCGCTGGCGCCCCATCGTCTCCACGACGTGCGTCACCGGCGCGTCGGCGTCGACGCTGTGGATGTCGCCGCGCATCAGCTCCCCGGCCTGGCGCAGCGTCGGGTCGTCGCTGGCGGCCATCGCCTCGACCACCAGGTCGCGGTCGGTGAGCATCCCGACCAGGCGCCCGGTGTCGTCGACCACCGGCACGCAGCCGACGTCCTCGTCGCGCATCACCCGGGCCACATGCACCAGGTTGTCCGATTCCAGCACCGACTTGGGTGCCTCGGTCATCACATCGCGGACCGTGACCATACATCCTCCTGCAAGCGGCTCCCGCACGATAAAGACGGAGCTATCCCGTTCAGCTTCGCCGCCGCCGGGCACGACCGCTTTGTCGTGATCTGCCAGACGGGTTACCGCCGGCGGAGGTGATATCACCCGCCGTATCTCCCCCGAACGGGTTATCCTCCCTTGTCGAGCCTTGTCGAGCCACCAAAAGCCTCCGCGGGGCGCGAGGAGGGGGGAGCCACACCATGACCGAGGCCGTCACGACGGCCCTGCCCGGAACCGCACCGGAGCCGGCACCGGCACCGGCACCCAAGGTGACCCTCCCCCGGGAGCTCATACGCGTGCTGCGGGTGTGGCCGGACTGGCTGTTCGGGATGTTCGCCTCGATGGGCATGGGACTGGCCACCGGCGCCTTCCTGTACTGGGACCCGTTCGGCGCCCGGATCCGCGACCCGCTGACGCTGATCGTCACCACGGTCCTGACCGCCGCCGCGGACGCCTCGCTGACCAACCAGCTGGCCGCCGAGCCGGAGTGGGCCATCAGGGTCCTGTCCGCCGGCGGCGACCCCGCGCGGATGCTGCGAGTGCGCAACCAGGTCCTCTACCTCTTCGAGGCCGGATTCGCCTTCGGCGTCGCCGGTCTGGTGATCCTGCTGACCAAGGACCACCATTGGGTCAAGCACAACTGGCCGATCATCGCCGAGCTGCCGCTGGCGCCGATCGCCGCCGGCAACCTGGCCTCGGTGCTGTTCCCGTGCCCGTTCATGCGGCTGCGCCACCGGCTGCAGGCCACCACCACCTGGCCGCGCTGGGGCGCCTACATCGGCATCCCGTTCGCGCTGACCTCGCTGGGCACCGTGACCGTCATGGGCTTCCCGGCGTGGATGGAACAGCAGGTCAAGCACTCGGCGGACAAGATGCACCACCGGCCCGCCTGGCTGAGCGCCGACAACATCCACTTCGCCACCTGGCTGATCGCGGTCCCGCTGCTGAACCTGCTCATCTGGGCGATCGCGCTGAAGGCCGCCGACAGCCTGGCCCACCTGCGCCGCCGCCATCTCGTCCTGCTGATGCGCAAGCACACCGAGCTGGCCCTGGACCTGGACGACATCTCGCTGTGGGAGGCGGTCAAGGCCCTGCCGGCCAACCTCAGGACCATCCCCTCGGAGGTGCACGAGGCGGCCAGCGCCGAGATCGAGCAGGTCCGGCAGGCCGGCGGACACCTCGACCGCGGTCTGGAGCACGCGCTGGCCCGGCAGGCCGCGAAGATCCGTGCCAAGCGCGCCGCGGAGCAGAGCGCCGGCGCCGCATGAGCGGGAACCCCAGACGCTGGCTGCCCGCCGCGGTGGCCGTCCTCGCGATCGCGGCGATGGCGGCCGCGGCCCGGCGCGACGGTCCGCTGGACGCCGGCGTGAGCACCGGCTCGCTGCGGGACGGCCGGCCGGTGGCGGCGCTGGGCGCGGTCATCCTGCTCGCGGTCGTCGCCACCGCCTACGCCAAGCACCGCGACGACGGCTACGGCCTGCTGCACCGCGCCGGCACGGCGACCGCCGTCCTGCTCACCGCCGCCGCCGTGCTGACCCCGATCGGGCTGCTGTTCTTCGGACGCCAGCCCGCACCGCCGCCGACGCAGCAGCTCGCTCCGGAAACCACAGCGCCGCCCCGCCTCCCGACCGGGCACGGTCCCGACATCAAATCGACGCCGAACCGTCCCGGCGACGGCCCGGCCAACTGGATCGTGCTGGTCCTGCTGTACCTCGTCCTGGCCGCGGCGCTCGGGCTGCTCCTGTACCTCGTGCTCCGGATGCTGGCCCGCCGCCGCTTCAGCCGGCAGGAGCTGGATCTCATCGACTTCGATCCGCTGGCGCCGGAGTTCGACCAGCTCGCCGAGGCCGTCGCGGCCGGGACCGAAGCGCTGGAGTACGAAGGCGACGCCCGCGAGGCGGTGATCGCCTGCTACTCGGCGATGGAGGTCGCGGTCACCGCCGGCGGCGGCGGACGGCGCGCCACGGACACCCCGGAGGAGTTCCTGCGCCGGGTCACCGCGGCGAATCTCATCCCCGGCGAGCCGGCGCGCAGGCTCACCGAGCTGTTCCGCGAGGCGCGGTTCTCGCGTCACCCGATCGCTGAGGAGAAGCGGGACGCCGCGCGCGAGGCGCTGAGCGCGATCTCGTTGCATCTGCAGGGCCGGGCTGCGGAGCTGGCTGCGAGCGCGCAAGCTCGGGCAGCTGCTGCCCAAGCGGCGCAGAGCGGGCAGTCCGCTCCGCCTCACGCCTCGGCGCCGTCCGGCAGGAGCCGCTGATGGCTGACCTGAAGCAGGGCGCCGCCGCGTCCGCAGCCTCCGACGCAAGGCCGCTGGTCGAGCGCCGGCGGTGGATCGCGATCGGCGTGGCGCTCGGCGCGATGACCGCGGTCGTGGGCTTGTCGTCTTATCTGGTCCTCGGCACGCGGTGGCTCGGCTTGGCGCTCGGCGCCTGCGTCGCGGCCATCGCGCTGTCGGCCTGGTACACCGTGTCCGGCCGCACGCTGGGGATGGACGGCGACGTGCGCGAGCGCGTGCTGGAGCGCCACTACATCGGCGTGGCCTGGTACGCCTCCATGCTGCGCAACACGCGCGAGCGCGGCGGCTACGAACGGGGGCTGCGCCGGGAGCTGACCCGGCTGGCCGCGGCGCGGGTGGCCGAGCGGCACGGCGTGAACCTGTACCGGAACCCGCAGGCAGCGGCGCAGCTGATCGGGACCGACCTGTGGCCGCTGGTGGACCCGGTGGCGCTCAACGCGGCGGGCACCGGCGAGCATGGCGGCCGGCAGCCGGAGGTCCCGATCCGCGCGGTCTCCGAGCTGATCGAACGGCTGGAGCGGATGTGAGCGGGGAGCACGACACAGCCGGAGGCGCGGGCCGCGATGCCGCCGCCGGCAACGCGGAGGCCGAGGGGGCCCCCGCGGCACAGACCAGAGGAGACGGTATGTCCGACCAGCTGACCCCCGAGCAGACCTGCCGCAGGGCGCTCGCCGTGCTCGACGAGGTGGAGAAGGCCGTCGTCGGCAAGCGCGCCGCCCTGGAGCTGGTCCTGCTCGGCGTCCTGGCCGGCGGCCACGTGCTCATCGAGGACCTGCCCGGGCTCGGCAAGACCCTGATGGCCCGATCCTTCGCCACCGCCCTGGGCCTGGACTTCACCCGCATCCAGTTCACCCCGGACCTGCTGCCCTCCGACGTCACCGGCGCCCCCTTCTACGACCAGCGCAGCGGCGACATGGTCTTCCGGCCGGGCCCGGTCTTCACCCAGCTGCTGCTCGCCGACGAGATCAACCGCACCCCGCCGAAGACCCAGGCCGCGCTGCTGGAGGCGATGGCCGAGGGCCAGGTCTCCGTCGACGGCAAGTCGCACCTGCTGGACCCGACCTTCGTCGTGCTGGCCACCGACAACCCGATCGAGTACGAGGGCACCTACGCCCTGCCCGAGGCCCAGCTCGACCGCTTCCTGCTGCGCGTCCGCATGGGCTACCTCCCCCCGGCCGACGAGGCCGCGATGCTGATGCGCCGCCTGGACCGCAGGGCCGAGCGCGTGGACCTGGCACGGATCGTCGACGCCCCCGAACTCCTGGCGATGCGCGCCTCCCTGGAGACGGTCGAGGTCTCCGCCGACGTCGTGGACTACGTGGTCGCGCTGGTGAACGCGACGCGCGCGGCCACGCAGGTGCAGGTCGGCGCGAGCCCCCGCGGCGGCCTGGCGCTGGTGCAGTTGGCGCGGGCGCGCGCGGTGCTGTCAGGACGCGATTACGTGATCCCTGAGGACGTGAAGGCTGTCGCCGTCCCCGCGCTGGCACACCGGATCAGCCTCCGGCCGGAGCTGTGGGTGCGGCGCGTGTCGGCGGACGAAGTGGTGGCCTCGCTACTGACCGCGACACCGACCCCGCGCACGCTGCCGCGCCAGCAGGACGCTGGCGGTACTGGCGCCGGCACCGGCACCGGCACGCCGAACGGAGTCCAGGACCCGGCGCAGAAGCCGGCCGGCGCCCACCGATGAGCGAGCCGACGCCGGGCTCGGCGGGCGAGGCGGCGCGGGCCGCCTCGAGCGCTACTTCGGGCGCCGGTTCGAGCGGCGTTTCGGGTGCTGGTTCGGGTGCCGGTTCGGGTGCTGGTTCGAGCGGCGTCTCGCGCGGCAGCGCCTCACCCGGCGCCGCGCCGCGGCCGACCATCTCATCCCTGACATCTCTGACATCCCTGTCAGCACCCGCTCCCGCCAGGCGGAAGCCCGGCAAGCCGACCGAGCCCCCGCCCACCGTCTGGCGTCCGACCCAGCGCGCCGCGCGGCTGCTGACCGCCGCGATCTGCGCGCTGATCCCGGCGGTGGCGTTCGGGGCGTGGTGGTGCGTGCCGCTGGCTGCGGTGCCGCTGCTGATGCTCACCGCGCATGGCGGCTCGCATCCCAAGCGGGTGCGCGCGGAGGTGGACGTCCCGGAGCGCCGGTGCTTCGAGGGCGAGACGCTGATCGCGACCATCCGGCTGGCCGCCGACGGCGCCGCGGGCTGGACGCGCCAGGAGTACCTGCCGCCGCGCTCCCGCGACGACCACGAGGCCGGCACCTCGACGCCCTCGGGCATCCGGCTGGAGTCGCTGGAGCTGACCGGCAGCGTGATCACGGTGAAGCTGCTGGTCCCGCGCTGGGGACGCTGGGCCCTCGGCGCGGTCGCGATCGACGTCCACGACACCGCCGGGCTCCGCCTCACCTCCCTGCACGCCGACCTCGGCGAGGTCGAGGCGTTCCCGGTCCCGGCGCCGGACGACACGACGCTCGCCCCGATCCGCTTCCCCGACCGCTTCGGCGAGCACTCGGCGCGCACCCCCGGCGAAGGCGTGGAGTTCATCCAGGTCCGGCCGTACGTCTTCGGCGACCGCCAACGCCGCATCAACTGGTCGGCCACCACCCGCCGCCGCGAACTCCAGGTCAACACCTTCGAGGCGGAGCGGGCCGCCGAGGCGGTCGTGGTCGTCGACGCACTGTCCGACCTCCCGCAGCCGCCGGACCCCGACAACGACCGTCCGCGCTCGACCCTGGACACCGCCGTACGCGGCGCCGCCGGACTGGCCCAGGCCTACCTCACGGCGCACGACCGGATCGGACTGGTCACCCTGTCCGGCCGCGTCCAGTGGCTGACCCCGGGCTCGGGCAACGCGCACCTCTACCGGATCGCGCAGACGGTCATGGACCTGCGCAAGGACTTCACCTACGAGACCGGCGGCCTGAGCCGCCTGCCGACCCGCGTCCTGCCGCGCGGTGCCCTGGTCTACGTCTTCAGCCCCCTGCTGGACCCCGGCGTGGTCGAGGCGATCAGCGACCTCTCCGACCGAGGCCACCCCCTGGTGGTCATCGACGTGCTCGCCCACGAACCGGCACCGGCCACCGCCGCCAAGCCGGACCACCTGGACGCCCTCGCCCTCCGCCTGTGGCGCCTGGACCGCCAGGCGGTGCGCTTCGTGCTCGGCGAGCTGGGCGTCCCCGTGGTGACCTGGGACGGCCTGGACCCGCTGGACCTGGCGCTGGCACCGCTGCGGCAGGCGCCGCTGGCCGGGAGGGCACGATGAGCGCGCAGACTTCGACTTCGACACCCGAGGCGACCGCCGGCAGCAGCGCGAGTGGCAGCAGCGCGGTCGGCAGCGGCGCGAGTGGCAGCGAAGCAGGCGCGAGCAATGGCAGCAGCGGCCGTGCCGGCACGAGCAGCAGCGCCGCCGACGTCGGCGTCGGCTTCCTCCTCCTCACCAGCCGCACCTTCTGGGCCGGCTACGGCATCGTCCTGGCCATCATGGGCACCCGCCTGCCGATGTGGTCCTGGCCACCGAAGTCCGGCCAAATCATCGAGCTCCTCTTCTGCGCCATCGTCTTCCCCGCCCTCGCCCAGCCCTACGTCGGCCGCCCCGTGCTGGCCGCGATGCGCCTGCACCAGATCGCGGGGGTGCATCGCAACACCCTGCTGGTCGGCGCCTTCGTGACGCTGGTCGCCTGCGAGAAGCCGCAGCCCTGGGCCGCGGGCGTCGACGCTCTGCTCCTGACCGGCTACCTGGTGCTGACCGACTCGATCACCGTCCCGCTCCGGGTGCTGCAACGGATCGCCTCCCCGGCGTTCCTGCTCGCCCTGGTCGCGGTGATCGCCGGCACGACAGCACTCGTCGCCCTCCCCGCGAGCAGCGGCTCCTACCGCCCGGCCCTGGTCGCCGTCGCGGCCGCCGCGGCTCTGGGGTCCGCGGTGGCGACCGCCTTCGGGAGCGCCGAGGAACGGCGGGTAGGCTCGCAGCGAACCGAACGCCGAAACCAGGACAGGCCTTCCGAATGACTACGCTGACCTCCGGTGCCATCAAGCGCTACCGCGTGATGGCTCTGTTCACCGGCACCATGCTGCTGCTGCTCACCTTCGTGGTCATCCCGCTGCAGCTGTGGGCGCACAACAAGACGCTGGAGAAGCCGGTCTCGATCATCCACGGCTACGGGTACATGGTGTACCTGATCGTGGCACTCGACCTGTGCCTGCGGGCCCGCTACAAGCCGATCCGCACCATCCTGATCCTGCTGGTCGGCGTCGTGCCGTTCCTGGCGTTCTACTACGAGCGGATCGTCGTCCGCGACACGCAGCGCCTGCTCACCGAGGCGCAGGAGCGCACGGCGAAGAAGAAGGCGAAGGCGGCGGCGAAGACCGCACGGACCAAGGTCGCGGTCGGCGCGCAGGCTACGGCGCCGGAGCCGGAGTCGGCTCAGGCTGAGTGAGGTCTTCCTCGACCTCGTCCTCGACCCCGTCCTCGGCCTCGTCTTCTTCGTCCTCGTCCTCATCCTCGGGCTCGATCGGGTTCGCCAGTCGACGCACATAGGTCACGAACCAGAACAGCCCCACGACACCGAACAGCCACCACTGCACCGTGTACCCGACGTTCAGGATGTACCACGACGAGCTGTCCGGCGGCGCCGGCGCCGGGATCACCGTGAGCACCCCGTCGCCCGCGCCTGCACCCGCCCCCGCGCCCGCCGGACTCACACTCACCTGGTTGACGTACGCCTGATCCACATTGCTGTACGGCCAGGTGTTCACCAGCGTCGCCACATCCACCGAGGCGATCAAGTGCGCCGGATCCTTCGCCGCGGCGTCGGAGGCGTCCGGCGGCGCACCGTCGGCGGGCTCCGCCGCGGACAGCCAACCGACCACGGTGACCTGACCGCTCGGAGCCGGCGGCGGCGTGATCATCTGCGCGCTCCAGCCGCGGCTGACGACCACCACGGTCCCGTCGGCCAACTTCAGCGGCGCGATGACGATGTAGCCGATCCGGCCGTCCGGGAAGCGCCGGTCCGGGACCAGCAGCTGGTGCCCGCCGTCGAAGACCCCGGAGACGGTGACCGCGTGCCCGATGGCGTCGCCGGTCGCCGGGGAGCCGTCCTTGAGCAGCTTTGCCAGCGGCACGGGCGTCACGAACGCGGCGGCGGCCTGCGGGCTCAGCTTGTGCGTGCGGTGCGCGCGCGACCACTGCCACATCCCCAGGCCGACGAAGGCCACGGTGAGCGCGATCAGGGCCGTGATCGCCGCGAGCCAGGAGGGGCGCAACAGGAAGCGGTACTTCATCGCCTCCAGCTTCCCACGGCTGTGAACGCGGTAAGAATCGGGTTGCTTTTCGGCAGGAAAACCGCGGCTCCTACTACGTTGTGCGTCACTGAGGGAATACTCTGAGTGCGACGGACGACGCCGCCCTCGACGCCGCCATGCCGACTCCCGGCCTCCGCGCCGGCGTGCCGACCCCCTGATCCTGTCTTCACGGAAGAGCTGTACACAATAAAGATCTGCGCACCATGAAGATCTGCGCACACAATGAACTGGGCCTTCGCACCCGCCGTGGCCCGCGATCGCGATCCCGCGTTGGAGGTGACGTGCACGGGCAGGAACCCAGGCCACAGGTCGCCGGTCCCGGGCGTCCCCGCGCGCCCAAAGACGACGACGCGCGCATCGTCGAACGGCTCCAGCGCTCCCTGCTGCCCTCGGTCCTGGAGGTCAAAGGCCTGGTGACGGCTGCCGAGTACGTCCCGGCAGCGCGCCACCACAACGTCGGCGGCGACTGGTACGACGTCTTCGAGCCGGTCCCGGGCACGGTCACCTGGGTCATCGGCGACGTCGCCGGCCACGGCTTCGGCGAGGCGGTGGTGATGGCGCAGCTGCGCAACGCCCTGCGCGCCTACGCCCTGGACACCAACGACCCCGCGGAGATCCTGCGCCGCCTGGACCGCTTCGTCACCGCGTACCTGCCGAACGACACCACCGCGACCGCCTGCGTCCTGGTCCTGGACCGCCCCACCGGCCGCGTCCGGTACAGCGGCGCCGGACACCCGCCGCCCCTGCTCCTGGCCGAGCGCGACGGCGTCTACGTCACGCACTGGCTGGACCAGGCGAAGGGACTGCCGCTCGGCGTCCGCGAGACCGAGTTCCGCCCCGTGGCGCAGTTCACGCTGATCCCCTCGGACACCCTCGTGCTCTACACCGACGGCCTGGTCGAGAAGCCCGGCGACGACATCGAGGACGGCATGGAGCGCCTGCGCATGGCGGCGCACCTGGTGTGCACCGAGACGCCGGAGACCGTGTGCCGCCAGCTGATGCGCCTGCCCGGCGAGGCGTATGCCGGCGATGACAGGGCCCTGCTGGTCAGCCGCATAAGCTGAGCCGCCGCATAAGCTGAACGCATGTACGCGACCCGACCGGTAGACCTCGATTTCCTGCACACCGCCCCGCTGCGCCTGTCCTTCGCCAACACGCTGCGCGCCGCCCCGGCAGCGGTCTTCGCCGCCATAGCGCACGACGTGGCGACGATGCCCCGCTGGTACGGCGCGGTCGCGAAGGCGGAGTACGGCGGCGCGGAACCGTTCGGCGTGGGCACGAAGCGCCGGGTGAAGCTGGTCGGCGGCATGGCGTTCCACGAGGAGATCCTCGCCTGGGACACCCCTCACCGGTACGCCTACCGGGTCGAGCGCACCACCATCCCCGGCATCCGCGCCATGGCCGAGGAGTGGGCAGTCCTTCAGACGCCGGCCGGAACCCGCGTGGTGTGGACGATGGCCATCGAAGCCGGGTTCGCCACGGCCGCGGCGGCCCGGGCTTCCGGGCCGGGGATGGCGGTCGCGACGCGGCGCGCTCTGGGGCGGCTGGACCAGATGCTGGCGGGCTGAGGCCCGTCCGCCGCGCGCTCCATCGCACGCTCCATCAGGGCGGATCGAGACCACCCAGACCCCGCCGCCATCCCGCCCGATCAAGCCTGGCACCATATCTGGTGCCATGCCGACCGCCGAGCCCTCGCCGCCGACCCTGCGCGCAGCGCGCGCCGCGGTCTTCGCTGCGCTCTGCGTCCTGGTCGGCGCGGTCGGGCACGACGCGTTCTCCGTCGGGGCGATTCCCCTGTGGGCGTTGCTCGTCGGCGGTGGCGCCGTGTTCCTGGTGGTGGCGCCGCTCACCCAGCGTGAGCGTGGTTTACCGACGATCCTGGCGCTGATGGCGGTCGTCCAACTCGGGCTGCACGAGCTCTTCGCCTCGGCGCAGGGCAGCGCTGCTTCCATGAGCATGCCGATGGCTATGCCGATGCCGATGGCGACACCGATGCCGCCGCGCGGCGAGTTCTGGTGCGGACACAGCGAGCCGGCCGGGGTCACGCAGGCGATGCAGAACGTTGCCATGCCGACCACCGCCGCGCCGCACCACTCGATGACCTCCGGCATGACCACCGGCATGATCGCCGCGCACGTCCTCGCCGCCCTGGTCGCCGCCTGGTGGCTGCGCCGCGGCGAGGCGGCGGTGTGGTCGCTGGCGCGCACCCTCGGGCTGGCGCTCATCACGCCGCTGGTGCTGCTGGTCGTCGCGCTCGTGCCGTGGACGCCTCCGCGCCGGGTCGGCGCCGTCGCCACCCGGACCCCGGCACGCCTCGGACCCGGCCGGCTCCTGCGTTTCGACGTCGCGCGGCGTGGTCCGCCGATGACGGCTGCCGCATTCGCCTGACACGCCTCGGGGCGCCTTCGCCCGGCGTGTGCTGCTCGATGCGGCTCCTCGACACCGTCATCGATCCGCCACGCCCTTTGGCGGCGTGGCCTCATCCCCCGGATAAGGCATGTCCACGAAGCTCACCTCCGGCGCGCGACGGACCGCTGTCCTGCTCGCCACCGCGGGCGTCGCGCTGATCGCCGCGGCTTCGGCCGCCGAGGCGCACGTCACCGTGAACCCCAACACCGAACCGCAGGGCGGCTACGCCAAGGTCTCCTTCCGCGTTCCGAACGAGGAGGCGAACGCCTCGACCACCAGCCTGGAGGTCGACATCCCCGTCGACCACCCGATCGCCTCGGTCTCGGTGCGGCCGGTCCCCGGCTGGACCGCGACCACGACCACCAGCACCCTGGCCGCGCCGATCAAGACCGGCGGCGGCGAGGTCACGCAGGCCGTGAGCAAGATCGTCTGGACCGGCGGCAAGATCGATCCCGGCCAGTTCCAGGAGTTCGACGTCTCGTTCGGGCCGCTGCCGAAGGACACCGACTCGATCGTGTTCAAGGCGCTGCAGACGTACTCGGACGGCAACGTCGTCCGCTGGATCGACCTGCAGCAGCCCGGCCAGCCCGAGCCCGACCACCCGGCGCCGGTGCTGCACCTGACGTCGGCAGCCGCCGCCACCGGCAGCACCTCGAGCGCCCCGACCACCGCTCCGACCACTGCTCCGTCGGTGAGCCTCGCGGCCGACGGCAACGCCAAGTCCACCGCCAGCGCCAGCAGCAGTGACACCGGCGCCCGCACCCTCGGCGTCGCCGGCCTCATCGTCGGCGCCCTGGGCTTCGGCACGGCGATCGTCGCCCTGCGCCGCAAGAACACCCCGACTTCGTAACGCAACCCTGATCCCGACCCGGAGAGAAGAAAAACCATGAAGCCGCGGTCCCCCCGGATCGCACGCCTCGTCCCGATGGCAGCCGCCATCGGGGCGCTGGCCGTGCTCAGCACCGCCTGCGCCAGCCCGTCCCAGGAGGTCGCGCAGTCCTCCCAGGTCTCCACGCAGCAGTCCAAGTACAAGGGCACCGAACTGGCGGTCCCCACACCGATCCCGCCGGTGACCCTCACCGACTTCAACGGCAAGCCCTACGACCTGAAGGCGAACGCCGCAGGGAAGCTGACGCTCGTCTACTTCGGCTACACGCACTGCCCGGACGAGTGCCCGACGACCATGGCCGACCTGGCTTCGGCGCTGCGCCTGCTGCCGGCGGACAAGGCCTCGAAGGTGCGGGTCGTGTTCGTCACCACCGACCCGGACCGGGACACCGGCCCGGTCCTGAAGGACTGGCTGGCCAAGTTCAACCCCTCCTTCGTCGGCCTGACCGGCACGATCACGCAGGTCGACGACACCGCCAAGCTCGCCGCGACGCCGGTCTCCCCGCCGGTGAAGAACCCCGACGGCACGATCGAGGTGGACCACGGCACCCAGGTCAACGCCTTCGGCACCGACGGGCTCGCGCACGTGGTCTGGCTGTCCGACGTCACGCCGAAGGACATCGCCCACGACATCTCGCTGCTGACGTGAGACTCCCGCTGAAGGCCGGCGCGCTGGCCGCGCCGGTGGCGGTCCTCGCCGCCGGCGCGGCGCTGCTGGTGTGGTCCGGCGGCGACGCCGAGGCCCGCGCGGCGAAGCTGGCGGTGAGCAACGCCTACGTGCGCGAACCGGCGAACCCCGCCGAGGCCGCGGCGTACTTCACCATCGCCAACACCGGCGGCGCCGACGACTCGCTCACCGCGGTCACGGCCTCGACCGGACAAGCCTCGCTGCACACCACGAACGGCGCGAAGATGGTCGCCCTGACCACGGCTCCGGTCCCGGCGCACGGCAGCCTGGACTTCTCCCCGGGAGGCAACCACGTGATGATCGACGATCCGGGACCGCTCAAGCCGGGCACCTCGGTGCGGCTGACGTTCACGTTCGCCGCCTCCACGCCGATCACGGTGAGCGCACCGGTGATCGGCATCGCCGATCCGGCGCCGGGCTCATGACGACCGCTCGGTCCGCGACGGCGGCGCGCGCCGCCGTCCGGGCCGGCGGCATACGCCGGCGCCTCGTCGCGGTCCTGACCGCGGTGCTGTGTATATGGGGCTTGGCCGCTGCGCCCTCGGCCTCGGCGCACGCCACCGTCGTGACGACCGACCCGGCCGACGGCGCGCTGCTATCAACCGCCCCGGCGCGCGTCACGGTCACCTACAACGAGGCCGTGTCGCTGCAACTCGGCGCGCTGCGGGTCTTCGCCCCCGACGGCTCGCAGGTCGAGATCGGCACGGCCGACCACCTCAACGGCAAGCCGGAGACGGCGACCGTGCCGCTGAAGGCCGGGCTGAAGAACGGTACGTATGTCGTCTCCTGGCGCGTCATCTCAGCGGACTCCCACCCGGTGCGCGGCGCCTGGACGTTCTCCATCGGCACCACCTCCGCGGCGAACTCCGGCGGAGCGGCGGCCGCGCCGAGCGGCTCGCGCACGGTCGGCGTGCTGTTCGGCATCGCGCGCTGGCTCGCCTACCTCGGCTTCGCCGCCCTGGCCGGCGGCACGCTGCTGCTCATCGCCTTCGCACCGAAGCTGGCGCACGACCGGCGGCTGCGGCTGCTGATCGGCGGCGGCTGGTTCGCGCTGCTGCTCGGGACGGTCGCGGCACTGCTGTTGCAGGGCCCTTATGGCGGCGGGTTCGGGATCGGGCGCGCGACCGACGCCGACGTCCTGCGCGCCACCCTGAACACCAAGCTCGGCAAGGCGCTGGCCTGGCGTCTCATCCTGCTCGGCGCGGCGGGGGTCCTGGTGTCGTGGACGGCGACGCGGCTCGCCGAAGCCTCGGTGCGTGCACGGCAGGTCGCCGGGGGCGTCGGGGCGGCGCTGGCCGTGGCGCTGGCAGTGACGTGGTCGGTCGCCGACCACTCCGGCACCGGATCGCAGGTCGCGCTGGCGCTGCCCGCCGACGTGCTGCACCTGCTGGCGATGGCGACGTGGGTCGGCGGACTGGCGGCACTGGCGGTTTCGGTCCTGAGCCCGCAGACAGCGGCACTCGACGCCGACTCACGCCTAAAGCTGGTACGCCGCTTCTCCACGACCGCCTTCACAGCCGTCTGCGTCCTCGCCACCACCGGCGTCTACCAGGGCTGGCGCCAGGTCCGCCACTGGCACGCCCTGTTCGGCACGGACTACGGCCGCATGCTGATCATCAAGTCGAGCATCTTCCTGACCCTGCTCACCCTGGGCTACTTCGCCCGCCGCATCCTCGCAGCGGACTCTCCCGACCTGAAGCGGCTGCGACGCTCGGTCGCCGCCGAATTCGGCCTTGCGCTCGTGGTCCTGGCGGTCACGGCACTGCTCGTGGAGTCCCAGCCGGCGTCCGCAGCAGCGCCGAAGTCCGGACCCGTGACGGTGACAATGCCCTTCGACACCGGCGCACCGAACGGCACCGGAACCGGCACGGTGACCGTCACCCTCGACCCAGCCCGCGTCGGCCCGGACCAGCTACAGATCTCCATCCTGGACAAGACCGGCAAGCAAGAGTCGGTCCCCGAAGTCGACGCCTCACTGGCACTGCCGGCCCAACAACTCGGACCCATCGCGATGAAACTCCAACCCACCGCCCCCGGCCACTACACCGCGAGCAACGTCCTGATCCCGATGCCCGGCGCCTGGCAGGTCCTGGTCACAGTCCGCACCACCGACATCGACCAGTCGACGGTCATCCTCAACGTCACCATCGGCAAGTAGGCGAGGAACCCAATGACGGACGACACCACCGAATCGCCCCACGCCGCCCCAGGGCCGGTCAGCCCCGACACCCCGCCGCCAGCTGCCGCCGAGCTCCCGCGCCCGCCCCGCTGGCTCACCGGTCGTCGTCCGGCGGGCACCTCGCCGCGCAACCCTTCCCGCCGCACCTTCCTGACCACCGGCGCCACCACCATCGGCGGCGTGGCAGTAGGCGCCACCACCTCCGCCCTCCTCCTCAACGACAACAGCACGGCCGCCACCCCCGCCGCCGACGTCATCACCGCCCTCGGCACCACGACCATCGCCACCCCCTTCCCCCACCAAGCAGGCATCTCCATCCCCGCCCGCCAACAGAGCCACGGCACCGTAGCCGCCTTCGACCTCGCCCCCAACACCACCCCCGCCCAGCTCAAAGCCCTGATGCAAGCCTGGACCGCCGCCATCGCCGACCTCACCGCCGGCCGCGCTCCCGCCCCCGGCTCCAGCTCCACCGCCTCCCCCACCCCCGCCCCCGACACCACCACCCTCGGCAGCGGCCCATGCTCCCTGACCATCACCGTCGGCATCGGCCCATCCCTGTTCGGCAAGGCAGGCCTGGACCCCGCCGCCCGCCCCCCGCAGCTCGCCCCCCTCCCCGCCTTCGGCACCGAGCGCCTCGACCCCGCGCGCAGCGACGGCGACCTCGGCGTCGTCCTCGCCGCCGACGACGCGCTCGTCGTCTTCCACGCGCTGCGCGTCCTCACCCGCGCCGCCGCCGGGACCGCCAAGCCGCGCTGGGTCATGTCCGGCTTCAGCCGCGCGCCCGGTTCCTCGCCCGACCCCGCCGCCACCGGCCGCAATCTCATGGGCCAGCTCGACGGCACCAACAACCCCGCCCCCGCGCAGCCGGACTTCGCGGGCAAGGTGTTCGTCCCCGCCGACGCCCCGACCGCCTGGATGCGCGGCGGCTCCTACCTCGTCTTCCGCCGTATCAGGATGCTGCTGGACTCCTGGGACGCCCAGACCACCGCCGAGCAGGAACGCGTCATCGGCCGCCACAAGGACACCGGCGCCCCGCTGTCCGGCGGCACCGAGCACACCCCGGTCAACCTCTCCGGCCAGAACCCCGACGGCTCCCTCGCCATCCGCGGCGACGCCCACATCCGCCTGGCCGCCGCCGCCGGCAACAGCGGCGCCGCCATGCTCCGCCGCGGCCTGAGCTACGACGACGGCCTCACCGCCGACGGCCAACCCAACGCGGGCCTGCTCTTCCTAGCCTGGCAAGCCGACCCGAACCACGGCTTCGTCCCGGTCCAGAAGCACCTGACCCACTCGATGGACGCCTTGAACCGCTTCACCACCCACGAGACCAGCGCCCTGTTCGCGATGGTCCCGGCGCCGGTACCCGGCGGCTACCTCAGCCAGGCGCTCCTAGATCACGCACTCCTCGACCCGACCAATCAAGGACACTGATCAAGGACACTGATACTTCAAATCCCCAGAACTCGCCGTCTCCGCCCCCGCCGCCAGCACCCCGGGGCTGGTGATGCGGAACGTCGCACTTACCGTCCCGCTCCCCGTCAGCTTCAGCTGCCACGCCAGATGCACCTTCGGCGACTTCCCGCTCACCCGCTCCGCCCCGGTCACCGCCTGCGTGGTGTGGTTCTTCGCCGGGATGTCCCACTCGTAGGTCACGACCCCGGTCCCGCCGTTCGTCGTGAACTCCGCGACCATGTCCACCGACGCGTCGCAGATCCCCGAAGGCTGCACCGGCGCGAAGTTGTGCACGGAGATACTCGAGATCTGCACCTTCGGCACGGCCTTCTTGTCCCGCAACTGCACCGCCGCGAAGCCCGCCGCCCCCAGCACCGCGCCGACCAGCACGAGGCCGACGAGCGTCCGGATGATCCGGCTCGGCAGACCGTCCTTCAGGTCCTTCTTCTCAGGCTTCTGCGTCCCATGACCGGTGGCGACGAGCCCGCCGGGCGGCGCCGGCGGCGATGAGCCGAGCAGCAGCGCGACCGTCCGCGCCGCCGCCCCCGACTCGGGCACGACCGGCGTGATCAGCCAGACGTGTCCGGCGTCCTCGACCAGGTCCAGCACCGGCAGCGTGCCGGGCAGCAATCCGCCGCGCGCCGCCACCGTCCGCTCCACCAGCCGCTTCACGCCGCCCGCCGCCTTGACCCGCGCCGGCTCGAACCGCAGCACGCCCAGCGTCCTGCCGTCGGCGCCGGTGGCGGTGAACCACACGCCGTCGGTGCCGCGCAGCACCTCCGGACCCAGCTTCAAGCCCATCCCGGGCAGTCCGGCCTCGCTCAACGCACTCTCCCCCAGTTTTTTCAGCGACACAGTGTCCCGCTGTGCAGCTGATCCGCGCTTGCGGCAGTGTAGAACGTCCGGCAACGATGGAGTCCGCACCTCGGAGAAGAAAGAGCTGAACCATGCCTGTGACCCGCCTCAACCACGCCGTGCTCTTCGTCCGGGAGGTGGAGCGCAGTGTCGTGTTCTACCGCGACCTGTTGGGCTTCGAGGTGCTGACGCAGGCTCCGAACGCCGCCTTCCTGCGCGCACCGGGCTCCACCAACGACCACGACCTCGGCCTGTTCTCGGTCGGCCTGCACGCCGGGTCCTCCGAGGCCGGACGCTCCCGCGTCGGGCTGTACCACCTGGCGTGGGAGGTGGACACCCTGGCGGAGCTGGCGCGCTTCGAGGAGGCGCTGACGGCGCACGGCGCACTGGTCGGCGCCAGCGACCACGGCACCACCAAGGCCCTGTACGCACACGACCCCGACGGCCTGGAGTTCGAGATGTCCTGGCTGGTCCCGGCCGACCGCGTGGCCGACGCGCAGCTGCCGGAAGGCTCGGTCACCCTGCCGCTGGACCTGAAGAAGGAGATCGAGCGCTACGGCGCCGAGACGCGCGGCGGGGTCGGGATCTCGCACATCGCCGCACCCTGACATTCCGCGCGGCTGTCTTCACAGCTGCCCTCCCGCATCAGGGCAGCGTTTTGAGACCAATCACACATCCCGCGATCCCAGCCGGCAGCAGCGCCTTCGCCACCGACACGCTCTCGCCGCCGCCATGCTCTCGCCACCGACACGCTCTCGCCGCCGAACACGGCGGTCGGTCCGATGCGAAACCCGTGAGCCCCGCCACCAGATAGTCTTAATGGGTCGCAGGTCCCACCTCCTCGCTCACCCCCCTGGAGTCACCGGTATGTCGCTGCCCAGCCAGCAGGCTCTGTCCGGGATGGTCGTCGCCATCGACGGTCCCTCCGGGTCGGGCAAGTCGAGCGTGTCGCGCGGGGTCGCGGCCCGGCTGGGGCTGCGCTACCTGGACACCGGCGCGCAGTACCGGGCGATGACGTACTGGATGCTGCAGAACAAGGTGGACGTCGGCGATCCCGCCGCGGTGGCGGCCGACGCCGGGACCCCGGTGATCGTCTCCGGGACCGATCCGGCGGCGCCGGCGATCGGCGTGGACGGCGAGGACGTGGCGGTCCAGATCCGGGAGGCCGACGTCACCGGCGCGGTGAGCGCGGTGGCCGCGGTGCCCGAGGTGCGGGCCCGGCTGATCGCGCTGCAGCGGGAGATCATCGGCGGCGGCGGGATCGTGGTCGAGGGCCGGGACATCGCCTCGGTGGTGGCGCCCGCCGCCGGCGCGAAGATCTTCCTGACCGCCTCGCAGGAGGCGCGCGCCGCCCGGCGCAACACCGAGAACGGCGGCGGAGCCGGCGGCGTGGCGGCCACCCGCGAGGCGCTGACCCGCCGCGACAGCGTCGACAGCCGGACCAACGCGCTGGCCGCGGCTCCCGGGGCGGTGGTGGTCGACGCCACCGAACTGACACTGGAGCAGGTGATCGAACAGGTCGCCGGCATCGTCATCCACACGGCGGAGGGCACCGCGCCGGACGCCGCCTCCCAGGGGGTGGGACTCACCAGATGAAGGTTCTCCGCGATTCACACGACCGGCCGGCGGGTCCCTGGCGCGGACGGCAGAGCACCGCGGCCTCGCCCTCGCCCTCGCCCTCACACGACGGTCACAAGGCGCCCAGCGCCCGCGGCGCCAAGCGCGCACACCGCGTCGGCGTCCCGCTCATGCACTCGCTGTGGCACGTCACGCAGCACAACGTCGCGAACGTCCCGACCGAGGGCGCCCTGCTGATGGCCGGCAACCACACCGGCTTCCTGGACGGCCCGCTGATCGCCGGCGTGGCGCCCCGCCCGGTGCACTTCCTGGTCAAAAAGGAGATGTTCGTCGGCCCGCTGGGCCCGATACTGCAGCATGGGTTCGGGCAGATCCCGATCGACCGGGACCACCCGGACCGCGCGGGGATCCAGGCGGCGCTCGCGGCGCTGCGCTCCGGCGGCGTGTTGGGCGTCTTCCCCGAGGGCACCCGCTCCACCGGACAGTTCGAGTCGGTGCACAACGGCCTGGCCTATTTCGCCGTCGCGACCGGCGCCCCGGTCCTGCCGGTGGCCTGCCTGGGAACGGCCGCGAAGGGCCGGACCATCGGCTCGCTGCCGACCCCGCGCACCCACCTTGAGCTGGTGTACGGAACACCGCTGACGCTGGAGGAGTTGTCCCAGGGGTCCGAGGGCCTGGGCCGGCGACAGAAGATCGCGGCCATCAGCGAGGAGCTGCGGATCCGCCTGGCGGCGCACGTGCAGTACGCCAAGCAGCTCACCGGGCGCGACAATTAGACACGGACACGGACGCCAAGACTGACGCGCTCCGGTCGGCGGTCCCCGCACGAGGCGGGGTCGCCGACCGCACGCTTTACCAGACGCATTGATCAAGACATGAGGATTCCCTGATGCAGCCCGACACCGAGGACTACACCCCCGGCGAGCTCAGTACCGCCCCCACCGACGCCTCGGACGTGGCCTACTTCGACGAGGACTTCGACTACGAGGCCTACGCCGAAGGACTCGACGCCGAGGACTGGGAGCGCGGCGAGGGCGAAGGGGTCCGGCTGCCGGTCCTGGCCGTCGTCGGCCGCCCCAACGTGGGCAAGTCCACCCTGGTGAACCGCATCCTGGGCCGCCGCGAAGCGGTGGTGCAGGACGTCCCCGGCGTCACCCGCGACCGCGTGTCCTACGACGCGCACTGGAACGGCCGCCGCTTCAGCCTGGTCGACACCGGCGGCTGGGAGCGCGACGTGGAGGGCATGGCCAAGGCCGTCGCCTTCCAGGCCGAAGCCGCCATCCACGCCGCGGACGCCGTGATGTTCGTCGTGGACGCCACCGTCGGCATCACGGACACCGACGAGGCCGTCGTCCGCGTCCTGCGCAAGGCCGGCAAGCCGGTCATCCTCGCCGCGAACAAGGTCGACGACCAGCGCACCGAGGCCAACGCGGCCGAGCTGTGGAACCTGGGCCTCGGCGAGCCCTTCGCCGTCTCAGCCCTGCACGGACGCGGCTCCGGCGACCTCCTGGACGCCGTCCTGGACGCCCTCCCGGCCACCCCCAAGGTCCGCTTCGGCGAGCTGATGGGCGGTCCCCGCCGCGTGGCCCTGGTCGGCAAGCCCAACGTCGGCAAGAGCTCCCTGCTGAACAAGCTGGCGGGCGAAGAGCGCGTCGTCGTCGACGCCACCGCCGGCACCACCCGCGACCCCGTCGACGAACTGATCGACCTCGGCGGCAAAACCTGGCGCTTCGTCGACACCGCAGGCATCCGCCGCCGCGTCCACCAAACCTACGGAGCCGACTTCTACGCCTCCCTCCGCACCCAAGGCGCCATCGACAAGGCAGAGGTAGCAGTCGTCCTAGTAGACGCCAGCGACTCCCTGACCGAGCAGGACCTCCGCATCATCACCATGGTCGCCGAAGCCGGCCGAGCCCTCGTCATCGCCTACAACAAGTGGGACCTGATGGACGAAGAACGCCGCTACTACCTCGAACGAGAAATCGAACGCGACCTCGTCCAAGTCCGCTGGGCCCCCCGCGTCAACCTCGCGGCCCTCACCGGCCGCCACGTGGACAAACTCGTCCCCGCCCTGGAACAAGCCCTAGCAGGCTGGGAAACCCGAGTCCCCACCGCCAAACTCAACGCCTTCCTAGGCACCCTCGTAGCCGAACACCCCCACCCCCTCCGAGGCGGCAAACAACCCCGCATCCTCTTCGGCACCCAAGCCTCCACCCGCCCCCCCCGCTTCGTCCTCTTCGCCAGCGGCTTCATCGAAGCCGGCTACCGCCGCTTCATCGAACGCCGCCTCCGCGAAGAGTTCGGCTTCACCGGCACCCCCATCCAAATCTCCGTCAAGGTCCGCCAGAAGAACAAGGACCGCAAAAAGTAGCCCCACCCACCCAGCCCCCCGCCAAAGCCACCCGCCGACGCGCCACCCCGAACCGATGTGATTCCGAACCCCCGGGTGCGGTATTGTCTTCCTGCCCGCACAAACGGGCAGCGGGCTGTAGCGCAGCTTGGTAGCGCACTTGACTGGGGGTCAAGGGGTCGCAGGTTCAAATCCTGTCAGCCCGACCGCAATAGGCCGAGGTGACTCGGCAAGCAAGCGCAGGTGAAAGGCCCTGTCTTCCAAGTAGAAGACAGGGCCTTTATCGTTTTTCGTTTCCTAGCTGGAACGTTTCTTGGCGAGGGTGGGAGAGATTTGGGAGATGATCTCCCAAGCTTCCGGGCTCAGCGCCTCCTGCCATCGCCTCTCGAGCGCGTCCAGCAGCTTCCGCTCCATCTCCCTCGACACCACCGAGTACGCCGCCTGCATCTCATCGGACATCGCATGCCCCAGCCGATGCGCGCGAGCCACCTCCGCGATCCCGTCATCGGTCATCCACACGTTGTGCGCCCGCCGCAGCCCCTTGAATTCCAGGCGCGGCACGACCGGGCTGATAACCCAGCCCCCGGTGGGCTCAAACTGACGCCCGACTCGCCGTAACTCCGGCTTCCCGTCGCACGCCGGGCGCCACCGCTCGTTCCACTGCCGGCGCCGCCAGTGGTCACCGTGGGGCCCCTTGACGACGGTGCTGTCGGCCGGGTGGGTCTTAAGCCAATCGGTGAGAAGGGTCGCTAGCGAGGGGGGCAGTAGGACGTCTCGGCCAAGGCCGCCCTTCGGTGGGGCGAGCGTTACTTTGCCGCCGTATTCCTGAGTGGTGCCCTCGTCGTCGTCAATACGGATCAGCGGGCGCGCCGCCATGGCGTGGCACTGATCCCGCTTCAGCGCTGCCTGCTCGCCGGGACGCGCCCCTGTCCAGGCCGCCATAACCGTCCGCACGAACCCGACCGGCCCGCACAGCTCATTCATGTTGACTGCGATCATCATCACTTCAGCTGGACTAACGTCGAGCTTCACCCTGATCGTGGTTCTGCGCCGCGTAGCCCTGCGTCCCCGGGTGCGCTTACGACCCTCCTGCGCCAGCGGGTTGCGGCCGATCATTTGCTCCTCGGCGGCGTCCTCCAGCATGAGGGAAGCCAGCTTGCCGATGCCGTTGATGGTGCGGGGCGCGTATTTGCGAGTCACGCGCTTGTCCGCAGGGCCGGTTTCGATAGTTCCAGCGCCGACACCTTTGAGCCACTCCGTGAACTTGCCTCGGCGGATCTCCCCCAGCGTCGTGGCGCCCCAACGCGGCCCCAGGTGGTTGCGCCACAGCGAGTCATAGAAGGCGATGGTGCCGGTGTCGACTTCCTGTGCCTTGATCCAGTCGGCCCACCAGTCGGCCAGGGTGGTCTCGGCCTTCTTCGGGTCAATCCAAGTGCCGGCGCGAATCTCAGCTTCCTGGTCGTTGCCGAAGTTCCGCGCCCTGGTCTTGGTAGCGAAGAGTTGACCGGTGGTCGGGTCCTTGCTGATGCGCCGGTACACGTCATTGCCGGTGTCGGGATCAACACCGACCTTGACTCGGACGGTCCAGCCACCTGGGCGCTTCTCCGCGTAAGCCATGATCCCCCTGCCACTCGGTCGGTCGAGCGTCTACTCAGCCTGAAGCTTCTGGGTGTCTTCGACAGCGTCGAGCATCTTGTCCAGCGCCGCTTTGCGTTCTTCGATCTCTGCTCTCACGTACTCAATGAGTCGGTCTTCGACGGGCTTCGGGAAGCCGCGGGCGCGGACACGGGCAACGAACACCTCCACGGGGTCGGCGGCAGTAACGATGTCGCCTTCCATGTCCATCAGGTGAGTCAGCCCGGCCGCCTCGTAGGCGTTCCTCGGGTCGACGCCGAAGTACTCCGCAAGGAACTTCGCGTTGTCGGAGTTCGGGATGTGTTCCCCGTTGTACCAGCGGTAGAAGGTCACCTTGGAGAACGCTTTGGCTTCCACGCCGGCCCGGATGACGTCGGTGGTCCTGACGCCGCGCAGATCGATGTGACGTTTGAGCCAGGCAGAAAACTGCTGGCCGGAACCTGTTTCGCCGTCGGTCATGCGTCGCGCCCCTCACCAGAAGTGTTCCACATATGCAACACGTCGCGCTGGCCTTCCCGCAAGTCAACATAGCGACATCGAGCCAGAAGTACACCCTTGGCCTGGGTTTTCCTCAATTTGAACTGAAGCACGCACGCCGGTTACACCACCGGAACCAGATCTGCCGAAGCGGTTGCGGTACCGGTACTTCCTAGGCTAGTTTCGTTCCAGCGACGAAACTCTTTGGAAGGGGAACTCGTCGATGGCATCGCAGACGCGACTCAAGCCGACAGGCCTGACCCAGCTCGCCGAGCGCAACCCCACGCGCTGGAGCTGGCCCAAAACGGGCAAGCCCCGCATCAAGCAGATCGCCGAAGACGCCGGCATTGGCCGCGTCACCCTGCACGAAGTGAAGCGCGGCACCCGCGTACCGAGTCAGAACGTCCAGGACCGTCTGCGCGACCTTGCAGTCAGCACCGGCGTCACCCACAGCTACGCACACAAGATGCTGTTTGAGCCGGTCGAGATCGATGAGGTCGCGGCGTGAGTATCGATGCGGCTCCGTCTGCCGACATCGAAATGGCGCGGGTGCTTCACGCGGCACTCGGCATGTACCTCGCCAGCAACGGCCTCGGCCCCGATCTCGAACCGCTCCTGTACTCCATCGAGGAAGCGGCCGAGCGGCTGGGCCTGGAATCCACGAACCAGCTGTACCGACGTACCAGCGACGGCACCTGGCCTTACACGCTGATCGGCGGCCTGAAGAAGTTCTCCAAGGCCAACCTGGAACAGATCATCAAGATCCAGGCGCGTGAAGCGGTGAGCAAGGCCAGCCGCGACGCGTTACGTGCGGCCTAGGCCCGCCAAAGCGTGTGGGCAGCGGACCGGGTCACGACCAGTCCACTGCCCTGAACGCCCCTCACGAAATCAAGCACTGAGTCCAGGAAGTAGGTGAGGGACGCTATGTCCAATCGTAGCTCCCGTTTCCGCAAGTTGTTAACGAAGGACCCTGCGACGCACGCCGCCCCAAAGTCGGAGCAGCGTTCGCTGCGTCTGGTCCCGCCGTCCGGCAACATGCCACAGCGCCCCCGTCCGACGGCCGGCCCGGGTCCCGAGACCCAGCTGATGCCCGCGATCCGCGAGGCCGACGAGGCGTTCCTGACCCGCGAACTGCCGAAAGTTTCGCCGGCGGCGGTGCTGCCGCTGTACCCGCACACCCCGTACTCTCCGATCTCCGGCCATATGGCACCGCAACTGCCGCTGGACGTGACGCAGGTGCTGCCTGTCGTCACCGCCCCGCGCCGATCCGTGGACACCGCCGCAACGCAGCTGCTGCCGGTGGCGGTGGACATGCCGCCGTCGGTGATGCACGCGGACCCAACCCGGTGGCACGACCGCACGCACGTCGAGGACAACGACCTGGAGCCCGAGTCTCGCGGTCGGCACGTCCTGGACGGGTTGAAGGCCGAGCAGGACCCGGCCCTAGAGCTGGCGCAGGCGGAGCAGCGGGTGGTGTCCGCAATGGTGACGGGCGTTCCTCGGGTGAAGAACCCGGCGATGCGCCTAGCGGTGCGGATGTTCCGTGAGGCGCGGGACATGGGCCGCGCTCGCGAGTCCCGGTTAGCTCAGGACGATGCCCGCCTGGACGCTACCGACGCGCGGATCAAGGCGTTCGCGGAGCGTTGGGCTCACGACGACGCGCACTGGGACCGGGTCGCGCAGGTACTGAAGGCGAAGCAGGAGGCGTCCGACGCCGGCCAGCTGACTGCGGTCTACGACGCTGATGGCACGGCGGCTGCGCTGTACAAGGTGGACGAGCTGTCCCACGAGATCGTGCAGCGGGCGCGGGCGAAGGCCGGTGTGCGATGACGGCGCTGATTGAGCAAGCCGCGAACGACGCCCTCGCCGACGACCACAACCGGCTCGCACCGGCTCTCGACGTGGCGGTCAAGGTCCACATGCTGCTGGAGGGCGTGAGCCTGGCGTCGTGGACAGTCCTGCCGGGTCAGGTTCTTGGGCAGCTTTCCAAGCCGGACGAGGCAACGGTCATCGGCCAGGTGGCGTGGCTGTCGCGCCAGCCGGGATGGTCGCTGGTGCAATCGCCGATGAAGACGAGCCCGTTCATCGCCCCGTGGATCGAGCTCTCCGCCGTTACCGAGATGGACGGCGTGACGGTCAGGCTCTGGACCACCATCACCGCCGACATTCTGTCGGTTTCGGCTACGACGGGAGCGGCAGCATGAACGAGAAGTACGAGCACATCCTGACGCTGCTGGACGCGCAGATCACCGCATCGAAGCGGAACCTGGCTCAGTTCAAGCGCGACGGCTGGACCGAATGCGCGGAGGAGGAGCAGGAGCACCTGACCGAGTGGGAGCTGCTGTACGACGCCGTGGACCAGGGCCTGCTCGACGCCGCGAAGGCGGACTTCGGTGCCGTGCTTCTCGCTATCGCGGGGGTGCCGGCATGAGCCTCATCGATGAAGTCCTGGACGCGGTCACGGACCCGGAGTCGGGCCTGTTCGACGCGCTCTACGCGGCCGACACCGCAGCCGCGCATCTGAAGCGCGCAGGGGCTCGTCGCAACGGCACGCTGGGTTCGGAGAAGGTGTACCGGCGGGCGCAGGGCGAGGTGGAGTCGGCCAGCCGGCTGGCGTCCGGTCTGGACGAGCCGTTCCGCGGCCTGTTCGACGTGCTGCTCGGCGCGTTCCACGAGTTGGACGCGTACCGGTTCGCTGCCGCCATGGAACTGCAGGACGACTACGCGTTGGCCGAGTTGGAGTATGCCGAGGCGGTCGCGCGCAAGGCACTGACTCGCGTGCTGGACGCCGACTTGCGCCACCCGGTTGCGGCGCAGGCCGGCCAGTTGGGTCGTGCCGCATGAGCGCCACCACGCGTCCGCGCGGAATCTGCCCTGTCTGCGGCAAGAACATCCGCGTCAAGCAGGACGGTCGCATGTTCTTCCACGGCTACAGCGTCGCCATCCGCAATTCGGGCGACCGCTATGCAAACGCGGGCTTCTGCCGCGGCTTCAACAAGCCGCCGGTCGAGGCGGTGAGCAAGCCGTGACCCCGAAGGAGGCGCAACTCGCCGAGATCGCCGGACGGGTCAGGATGTGGCGCGAAGACGTCGCCGAGTGCCGGAAGCGTGCGGGCGCCGCCCGGAAGCTCGCGGGCGAATGTGACGCCGATGCCGCACACGCCGAGGTGATGACCCGCCGCTGGGAAATCATCCACAACGCCGTTCGTCTCGACATGGTCCCGGGCTTGGAAAGCCCCGTGGATCCGAAGGCTGCCGAGGTGTCGTGGTGAGCCCGGAACTGATCGGCTTCTTCAAGCCCGGCTCCCCCGACTGGCACGCCGCACGCACTACCGGCGTCGGCGGCTCCGAGGTTGCAGCACTGCTGAAGATTTCCAAGTGGGAGTCCAGGTTCTCGCTGTGGCACCGCAAGCAAGGGCTGATCGGGCCGAAGGCATCCAACTCCGAGATGGAAGCTGGGCGCCGTCTGGAGCCCGCGATCTGCCGCAAGTTCGCCGACGAGCACCCGGAGTTCCGGGTCGTACAGGCCGGCACCTACCGGCACCGCGAGCGCACCTACCAGCTGGCGAATCCGGACCGGCTCATCTTCGACGCGTGCACCTGCGGAAGCGCCAAGTGCGACCACCCGTTGCCGCCGCAGCCAGTCGGGATCCTCGAGGCCAAGTTCGCACTGTATCCGGACGAGTGGGGCGAGGAAGGTACCGACCAGATCCCGCCGTACTACCAGGTGCAGGACCGTTGGTACCTGGACGTGTTCGGGCTCAGCCCCTGCCATACGGAAGTGTTCATCGGGTCCACCGGCGAGTTCCGCGAGTACATCATCGAGGCGGACGCCGCCCAGGCGGGCGTGATGCGTCAGGCCGCGCGAGAGTTCATGGACTCCATCCGCGACCAGGTGCGCCCGGATATCGACGAGCACGGCGAGACCTACACGGCTGTGCGGGATCTGCACCCGGACATCGACGACGAGGTCTTTGAGGTGCCGCCGCACATCGCAATTCCGTACATGGACGCAGTCGACGCAGCCCGTGCGGCTAACGCTGTGAAGTCCCAGGCCGCCGCCGTCCTGCTGGACGCAATGGGCCGCGCACGGCGGGCCTACTTCCTCGGCGAGCAGATCGCCATGCGCGTACCGGGACGCGGTGGGTCCGCGCCGTCCCTGCGCGCCGAACCCCAGACTCCAATCGAGAAGGCAGCAGCCGCATGACCGCAACCACCGAGAACACGACCGCATCGACCGCCGTCGCCACCCGGGACAACTCCCCCGGCGGCATGGTCAAAAGTTTCTCTGCCGACTTCGCCATGGTGCTGCCGTCGCACATCAAGCCCGAAACCTGGGTCCGGCTGGCGCAGGGCGCGTTGAAGAAGGGCAAGAAGGTCAAGCTCGACGACGGCAGCACCCGCACCGAGCTGGAGATCGCCGCGAACAACAACCCGGCGGTGTTCCTCTCCTCGCTGCTGGACGCGGCGCGCCTGGGCCTGGAGCCCGGCACCGAGCAGTACTACCTGACACCGCGCAGTGTGAAGGGGCAGCTGGAGATTCTCGGGATCGTCGGCTACCAGGGCTACATCGAGTTGATGTACCGGGCCGGCGCCATCTCCTCCGTGGTGGCCGAGTGCGTGTACGCCAACGACGCGTTCACGTACAAGCCCGGCGTGCACGAGCGTCCGTTGCACGACATCGACTGGGACTTGGCGGACCGAGGCGCCTTGCGGCTGGTGTACGCCTACGCGGTGATGGGTGACGGCGCGACCAGCAAGGTCGTGGTCTTGAACCGGGCCGCCATCTTGAAGATCAAGGACTCCTCGCAGGGTGCGAACTCCAACTACTCGCCGTGGAAGACGCACGAGCCGGCGATGTGGCTGAAGTCCGCAGTGCGCCAGCTGGCCAAGTGGGTGCCGACGTCGTCGGAGTACATGCGGGAGCGGCTGCGGGCTGCCGGCGAGGTTGCATCCGAAACCGCGGCGTCCTTCGCCTCGTTCGCACCGACTGTGGACCTCGGCGAGGACGCCTACTCGGACGAGTCAGTGGTAGACGGCGAGATCGTGGACGACCACGACCACCCGGGCGGCTACGACCCGGAGTGCGCGACGTGCCGTGCGCAGTCAGCCGCCTACGACCAGGCAGCAGCGGCGGCGTCATGATCGCCATCATTCTCATCACCCTGCTCGTCATCGGCGTCCTGACCCTCACCGGGCTCCTGGTGATGGCGCACCGCGATAACGAGCAGCTCCGCGAGGACTTGTCGCAGACGGTCCCGTTCAGGGACTCGGAATTCGCGAAGCCTTTCGTGCCTCCGCAGCAACCGAAGTGGCAGGCCGCCGAGGAGCACCTGCGCGATCCGAACGATGTTGGTGATGAGACGTGAGCGAGTTTGCCACCCCTTCACTTGTGTCAACCCACCCGGATGGAGCGGACAGAACGTTCCCAACCGGAACGCCCGTCGAGTTCTCGGAGAAGTCGCGCTCGACTATGTGGGATCGCATTGAGCCCACGATGACCTGTTGGATATGGCGCGGGTATGTCGATCCCGATGGATACGGACAATTCCTGGGGCGGCCGGCACACCGCGTGGTCTACGAGCGTCTGGTCTGCGGGGTCCCCTCGGACCTTCAGCTTGACCATCTGTGCCGAAACCGGCTCTGCGTAAACCCGGCGCACTTGGAACAGGTGACGACCGCCGAGAACCTGCGCCGCGCCAGGGCAAGTCGAGATGGGCAAATGGCATACAGGGCAGCCGTCTGCCGCAACGGCCACGAATATACGCCGAAGGACGTACTGGCCAACGGGCAACGCAAATGCCACCAGTGCCGACGAGACGGCTACCGCCGGAAACGCGACGCGGATCGCGAACAGTCTTCCGGCTAGCCCACTAGCTGCTGGAGCCAAGCAGGTCCCCCCCGCCTGGCGCTCCAGCACCCGGCCGGCGGCGTCTCTACCTCCCCCCTGTAGGGCGCCGCCGGTCCTAACAAACTTCACCGCGTAACGCCAGAAAGCCTGCGTCAGCCATGCCAAATACACGCACTTCCCGCCCAATCGAGGGCGATACCGCACTGATAGATCGCGACGGACAGCTCGGCGGCGAGACCGTCACGGCCTCGAATCCGACCGCCGCAACCACCTACGCCGAGTGGGAGACCGACAACCAGGCGCGGATCCTCGTCGTGTTCCGCAACAACCCGGACACCGCCTACCAGGTGTACGAGGCGGCCCGGATCGCGGGTGTGGACGAGCCACCGGACCCGTCGCACGACTGGGGGCAGTTCGCAAAGAACTGCGGCACACAGCGCCTGCTGGTGAAGGTCACGGCGGAACAAGCGCTGCGGAAGAAGACCGCCGGGTCGCTGGTCTACTCGTGGAAGGCCGGGCCTGCGCTGCTGGATCAGGACGCTGGCGGCGCGACTAGGGCGGTGGCGGCGTGATGCCCCCGTTCAGCTATTTCGGTGGGAAATCAACTCTCGCCCCTGTCATCGCCGGCCTGCTGCCCGCCCACGGACACTACGTCGAGCCGTTCGCCGGATCCCTGGCGGTTCTGCTAGCCAAGGCGCCGTCCCGAATGGAAACCGTTAACGATCTCGACGGCGGGCTCATGGCCTTCTGGCGGGTCCTGCGCGACCGCCCGGCCGATCTGGAGCGCGTCTGTGCTCTGACACCGCACTCGCGCGCCGAGTACCTCGATGCCTACCGCACCGACGATGCTCCCGACGATCTGGAGCGTGCACGCCGCATATGGGTTCAGCTTGCTCAGGGTCGCGCCGGGACTCGTCGTCCGACCGGTTGGCGCCACTACCAGGAGTCGGCCGGGTACAGCACCTCGATGGCCGGCTACCTCGCCGGTTACGTCGGCCGCATGGCCCCTACCGCCGCCCGACTGGCGCAGGTGTCGTTGGAGTGCCGCCCGGCGCTGGAGGTCATCGAGGCTTACGGGCGCCACGCCGACGTGCTGCTGTACGTCGACCCGCCGTACCTGGCCGGCACGCGCAACGGCACCAACTACTTGCACGAGATGCCGCACAAGGACGACCACCGCAAGCTCGCTGCGGCGCTGAACGCCTGCCAGGCGACCGTGGTGCTGTCCGGCTACGGCTCGCCACTGTACGACGCGCTGTACGACGGCTGGGACCGGCACGAGATCAGCGCCATGACGACGCAGGGCGGCACGCACGGGCGCCGTACTGAGGTGTTGTGGTCGAACCGGCCGCTGGAGGTTCAGCAGGGACTGTTCGAGGTGGCCGCCTCATGACCCCCTCCTTCCCGCACCGCATGCTCGCTGTCGTTGCCCGCCTGGTCCTGGCGATCGTCGAGGACCTGCCGGCGTTCGTCGCGGACATCGCCGCCGTCGTAGTCGTGGCTGTCGCGGCACGGATCCTGCACTGGCTGATCAAGCGTGCTGCGGCGTGGGTCGGGCGGCACGTAGCCGACCACCGCTTGAAGCGCGAGACCGAGGCTTTCAACGGGATTGTGCAGCACCTCGGCGACGTGTTCGCCGATGTAGACGAGCCGACGCAGTTGCTGCCGAGCGCTCCGCACCACAGACCTGCTACTCCCCCGCCGGTTCGACGTGCGCTCAGGCGCCGCCGGATGCCTGGCGTGCACATCCCCCGCCGCCGCGTGCGGCACACCACGACTTCCACTGACCGGAGGAACTGACCATGAGCGCAAAGACGAAGATCCAGTGGACCATGTCCGACGATGGGACCCCGGGCGCGACCTGGAATCCCATCACCGGCTGCACCAAGGTTTCCGACGGCTGCCTGAAGTGCTACATCACCGGCACACCGCCGTTCCGCATCGCGCACCGCAAGTTCGACAAGCCCGGCATCGGCGGCACCACCGGCATCCTGTTCCACCCCGAGCGGCTGTCCGCGCCGCTGCACTGGCGCAAGCCCCGCCGCGTGTTCGTGAACAGCCTCTCGGACCTGTTCCACGAGGACGTCCCGACCGAGTACATCGCGCGAGTGTTCGCCGTCATGGCCAAGACGCCACAGCACGTCTACCAGGTGCTGAGCAAGCGGCACGGGCGGATGCGGTCGTTGCTTCGCGACGGCGGGCAGGCACTGCTGGAGGCGACCAACGACGAGGACACGGCGTCCGCACTGTACGACGCGCCGTGGCCCCTGCCGAACGTCTGGCTGGGCGTGAGCACTGAGGATCAGCACACGGCGAACCTGCGCATCCCGGCGCTCTTGGAGACCCCGGCCGCGATCCGCTTCATCTCGGCGGAGCCTCTGCTGGGACCAATCGATCTGCAGCACCTGGAAGCGCGCGGCGTCATCATGGACGCGCTCGGCGGGGATGTCTCCTTCCCGGGGACGGGCGAGATCTTCACGGGAACGCCGTCGATCCTGGATTGGATCATTGCCGGCGGAGAGTCCGGCCCCGGCGCTCGACCGATGGATCCGGCGTGGGTTGCCTCGATCGTCGAGCAGTGCCGTCCCGGCGTGAACCACGCATTCGTTAAGCAGCTCGGCTCCGTGTGGGCGAAGGCGAATGGCGCTGCAGACCGCAAGGGCGGCGACCTGGAGGAGTGGCCGGCCGAGCTCCGCGTGCGGCAGTTCCCGCAGGCGGAGATGGCGGTGGCTTCATGACCGCCCTAACAATCGTGCTGCTGCCGGTCCGTACCCCCGGCGCCGCAACGCCTCCCCCGCTGGTTCACAGCGGCTGCCTGGTCTGCACCGGCACGAAGCGTGCTTTCTGTGGCCGCAAGGTTGCGGATCCGCTGCCGGCTGCCAGCGCAGCCAAGGCGGTGACCACCTGCGTGGTGTGTATCGACTTCGAGAAGTCCCACAACTGGGCCGCGCACTTCTGGGGGCATTCGTGACGACCTTCTTCACCTCGACCACCGTGGACGCGCTCAACGTCGAGATCGACGCCCTGATCGAGCAGATCCTCGCCGACGGCCGCAACACCTGCCCGGAGTGCGGCGGACTCTGCCTGACGCCGTTCGTGGACGTCAACCCGGCGCGGATCCCGCGCACCGACGCCCGCGCACAGGACCGCATTCAGCTGTTCCTGGACCGGCAGGACCTGGCGTCGCTGCCGGCTTCGAAGTACCGCATCGACTGCGCCACACCGGCCGTCGCCGAGCACACCGCGGCGCTGCTGCGGGCGCTCGGGGCGCCGGCGCGGGCCATCCACTTGGGAGGTTTCTGATGGACACCGCGACAGCCGATACCGAGGCCACGACCTACGTGGTTGCCCTCCCTGCCGGCATGAAGCTCCTCAACGCCAACGACCGTGTCCACTGGCGTACCAGGGCCCGCATCACCAAGGCCCTGCGGGAAGCCGCCGCGAAGTCCGCACGCGACGCGCACATCCCGCCGATGGAGCAGATCCGCATACAGGCCGTGCTGCACCCGCACGACAAGCGCCGCCGCGACCCTCACAACTGGTATCCGTCGTACAAGGCTGCGATCGACGGGATCGTCGACGCCGGAGTGATCCCCGATGACGACGGCAAGCACCTGATCTCCATCGAGGTCGTGCTCGGCGCTCCGGTGCGCCATACCCAAATCGCCTTGCGCATCACCCCGTTCGGAGTCGAGTCATGACCATCACTTTTACCGACATTTTCTGCGGCGCCGGCGGAAGCTCAACCGGCCTTGTCGCTGCGGGCTTCGAGCTGAAGCTGGCGGCAAACCACAGCAAGGTCGCGATCTCCACGCACGCCGCCAACCACGGCAACGCCGAGCACGTCTGCGCCGACGTCAACAACTACGACATGCGGCGCCTGCCCACAACCGACGTGCTGTGGGCATCGCCGATCTGCACCGAGATCTCACCCGCCGGCGGGCGGGGACGTTCCCGCAAGCTGCTGCCCGGAGAGGAGGCGCTGCTGGAGTACGGCCCGGTGGAGAACGCAGCCTGGGAACGGACCCGCGCCACCGCCTACGACGTCATCCGCGCCGCCGAGGTCCACCGCTACAAGGTCGTGATGTGCGAGAACGTCATGGAGTTCGCCACCGACTGGGAATTGTTCGACTGGTGGTTCAGCGGCATGGAACGCCTCGGCTACCAGGGGCAGATCGTGTCGGTGTCCGCAGCCCACATCGGCGGCGACGGCAACGAAGCCGCGCCGCAGTGGCGGGACCGGATCTACATCGTGTTCACCCTCAAGGGCATTCCGCTGCCGGACCTGAAGCCGCGTCCGCTCGCCTGGTGCCCCGAGTGCGGAACCGATGTCCGAGCCGTACAGGCATGGCGCAATGGCCGCAAGATCGGCAAGTACAAGCAGCAGTACGACTACCGTTGTGAGAACTCGTCATGCCGCCACAGCATCGTCGAGCCCTACATCAACCCGGCCGCGTCCATCATCGACTGGGACAACCTCGGCGAGCGCATCGGCGACCGCACCAAGCCGCTGGCCGCGTCCACGATGAAGCGGATCGCCGCCGGGCTGGTGAAGTTCCCCGACCGGCGCAGCGTCATCACCGTCAACCACTCCGGGCACGACGGGCGCGCGTTCCCCGCCGACGAGGGGCCGCTGCCGGTCCGCAGCACGAAGATCGGCGAGGGGCTGTTGATCCCGTGCGGCGGCGGCTGGAACACGACCGCCTCGCCGACGAACGTTCCGATGCGGACCCGGACGGCCAACCCGAAGGGCTTCGAGGCGCTGGTCGCAACGTCCACGCCGTTCATCGTCGAGTACCGCAACCACGCCGATGCCTCGGCCGTGACTCAGCCGTTGGCGACTGTCACGTCCGGCGGGAACCACCACGCGCTGGTGGTGCCGTGCCGCAATGCCTCGACGAAGACGACGAGCGAGCCGTTCCACACGATGTCCACGGTGGACTCGGCCGCGCTGGTTGGGCCTGCGGTCGACATCAACGACTGCTGGTTCCGGATGGTGCAGCCGCGCGAGCAGCTGTACTCGCAGCGATTCCCGCGCGACTACATCGTCCACGGCACCAAGGGTGAGCAGACGATGCAGGCCGGAAACGCCGTCGCCTGCAACGTTGCCCAGTGGGTCGGCGAGCGCGTTATGGCGGTGCTGTCGTGACCGCCATCGCCACCGAGCGCCCCCACGGCTACACCCGCTACAAGGCCGACGGCTGCCGCTGCTACACCCGCTGCTGGGCCGTCGCCGAATACAACGACCGTCGCGAACGCGCCATCGCCTACGGCACTTGGCGGCCGTTCGTCGACGCCCAGCCGGTCCGCGACCATGTCAACAACCTGCGCCGCTGCGGCATCGGGCAGCGCCGCATCGCTCAACTGTCCGGCGTGTCCGGCAACACTCTGACGCGGATTCTGTACGGCGCCCCGGCTAAGGGTCTGGCGCCGACGACGCGGATGCGCCCGGAGATTGCCGTGAAGTTGATGGCCGTGCGCCCCGGACCGTTTGCGCTGGCCGACGGCATCGACATTGACTGCACCGGTTCGGCCCGCAGGGTCCAAGCGCTTGTTGCCATCGGCTGGCCACAAGAACACCTCGGCGCCCGCATCGGCATGAGCGGCTCGAATTTGATCGCGTCGGTGAAGCAGCGGCAGATCACCGCGGGGAAAGCCCGCGCAATCGCCGCGCTGTACTTGCTGCTGGAGAACGCCGACCCGTTGGTGTACGGCGTGTCCGGGACCAGCCGCCTGCGTGCGGTCCTCCTGGCCGAACGTAACCGGTGGGCCAAACCCGCCACTTGGGACGGCAGGGACATTGACGACGCCGCGGCGTTCCCGGACTGGACCGGGGCGTGCGGCACCGTCGAGGGCTTCACCCGGCACCAGCAGCAGAACGTCCCCGCGTGCTGGCCGTGCGAGACGGCCGAAACGGCTGCTCGGGCCAAGGCGATCGGGCGTGCGGCATGACCGCCACCAAGCCGCTCGCGCCGCACGGCACCCGCGCACGCTACCGCCGCGGGTGCCGAAAGGAATGCTGCCTAGCCGCCGACCGTCGCGACCGCAAGCGCCGCAAGTTGTACGGGTCCCTCAAAACCCAACCGGACACGATCATCCCTCACCTGCGTGAGCTCCTCGATGGCGGCGCCAGCGTCAAGTCCGTCGCGAAGGCCGCAGGCTGTGACCGCACCACAGTGCAACGGATCCTCAACGGCACTCGCAAAGGCGTGTGGCAGAGCACCCGCGATCGGATCCTTGCCGCCGCAGATGCGGAACTCACCGCCAACATTCCGGCGCTCTGTGCCACCCGACAGGTTCGCGCACTGATCGCCGCCAAGCATCCTCTGAGCGCAATCATTGCGGCGTCCGGCCTGGACAGGTCGCTTGTTTCGGAACTCGCCAACGGGCGCCGCAACAGCATCCGGGCATCCACCGCAGTTGCGATACGCAACGTCTACGGACAGCTGTCCGACTCCGTCGGCGCATCATCGCGGTCCGCCAACCGCGCCACACGCGAAGGGTGGGCACCGCCTGCTGCTTGGGACGGCATCGACATGTCCGACCCGAAGGCGTTCCCGGACTTCACCGGACACTGCGGCTCGACCAGTGGCTACTGGATTCACAGGAGCCGCGGCATTCCGCAGTGCCAGCCGTGCCGGGACGCGGAGTCCGAAGCCAATGCCGAACGCAGAGCGAAGCGCGCTGCTGGCGTTCGGAGGGTATCGGCATGAGCCTCACCGAGAACTTGAAGCCCGGCCCCGACGCGGACCGGAAGTCGACCGTCGGCGAGAACATTCCCGAGCTCCAGTGGACCACCATCGAGCTGCCCTCAGAGGTTCTTGACCGCGCCATCCGCAACGTCGCCTCTCGTGCCGTGGACAACGAGGACGCCCGCATGTTGCTGGACGTGCTCGGGCTCGTCGAGCCGGCTGCGAGCGGAGGTGTCTCATGACCGCCACCCCGTCCAGCACCGACGTCTTCGACTGCATCCACGAGATCGAAGACCACGCCGCCGACCTCATCAGGGGCCTGCAAGTAACTGCAGCCCGGCTCGCCGAGGAGCGCGACAGCGCACGAGGCGAACGTGACCGTGCGCAAGAAGAGCGCGACATTGCGATGCAGATGGCGAGTCAGGCCACGAAGGACCTGGTCCAGGCCCGGACCGAATTCGAGGCGCGGCTGCGAAACCGCGACGCACTCATTGCCTCGCTGCGCGCCACCGCCGAGACCAGGGACGACAAGATCCTGCGGCTCACAGCCCACGTCCGCGAACTCGCGCTAGCCAACGAAGAGCAGCAGCGGCAGCTCGACGCAGCACAGCAGCAGGCTGCTCCACCAGCCCGGCGCCGGCGCTTTCTCCGAGGAGGAGATCAACATGCCTAACACCCCATTCGTATCCGAGCGCCATGACCACACTGCAGGCGCCGACAAGGCCGCGTTCAGCCCTGACGGCAGCTACCGGTACTTCCTGTCCCGCCGGTGGGCTCCGGGGCCAAGCATCTGCTGGGTCATGCTCAATCCGAGCACGGCAGACGCGTTTCGAGCCGATAACACCATCAAGAGGTGTATTCACTTCTCGCGACGCGCCGGTTACGGCGCCCTGGCTGTGGTCAACCTCTACAGCCTGCGCTCCACCAATCCCGACGCGCTGTGGACCCACCCCGACCCGATCGGACCCCTCGGCGACCAGTTCCTGCGCGAACAGGCCGGCGGACGCACCTCCGTCATCACCGCCTGGGGAACCCTCGGCGTAGGCACGCCGGCCGCGCCCAACAACCGCGGACCGCAAGTCGCCGACATGCTCGCCGACGCCGGCGTGTCGCTGCTATGCCTCGGCACCACCGCCAACGGGCAGCCGAAGCATCCGCTGTACATCCACGGAGATACGCCGCTCGAGCCGTACCGGGTGGGGGGTGGGGTGCGATGCCTGAGCTCCCGCGCCGTATCCAGCTGTCCCGGCAGAAGGGCTGGCGCAAGCCCGAAGGCGCCGTCGTCGTATCCCGACCGGGCCCCTGGGGCAATCCATTCAGCGTCACCAAGGGCAGCGTCGGCTGGTACATCTACGAGCCCCTTAGCCGACAGCAGTTCGACGAGCTGGGCAGCCTTACCACCCGGGCTGAGGCACAGGAACTCGCCGTCCACCTGTACGGCGCGTGGCTCAAGGGCGACCTGTTCGCTGTCGAGCTCGAGCTACGGCGGCGCCGGATTCTCGAACACCTGCCCGCGCTGGCAGGCAAGGACCTCTGCTGCTGGTGCGCTCCGGGAACTGCCTGCCACGTCGATGTCCTGCTGCCTCTGGTGGCCGAAAGGTGCGGCACGGGCCCTGCCGCTGATCCGCAAAGGAGCACCCAGACATGACCATGACAGCTCAAGCCGCTCACCCCGCTGACACGGCGCTCGCCCAGCCCACCATGCCCATCGCCAACATCACCATCGGCACCCGCTGCCGCAAAGACCTCGGAAAGCTGCGAGATCTCCAGCGCTCCATCCGCGTGGCGGGACTGCTGACGCCAATACCCGTCACCGCGGATGGACAGCTCATCGCCGGCGAGCGCAGACTGCGCGCCTGCCGGAACCTCGGCTGGGAGCGGGTACCGGTCATCGTCGCAGCTAACGGCGCCCACGCCATCGACCTCATCCGCGCCGAACACAACAACGGCCCGCACTCGCTGCCGATGTCCGCGACCGAGCTGACGCGCCTCGGTATGCGGATCGAAGAGCACGGCCACGAACTGGCGGTGGCCAACCGCGCCCACGGACACAGCACCCTCCCCGACGACATCCGCGTCAACCTGCGCGCACTGGCCTCGGAGATCATCCAGATGCCGGAGCACCACTACAGCAGAGTCAAGACCCTTGTTCTGGCAGCAGCTGGCGTCCAATCAACACCGGGCGGCTACGACACCAGCACGATCGCGCCGGATGCACGCAACGCGGCACGCGAAGCGCTGGAGCTGGTCGATCGGGTCTACGCCGGCGAGGAGATCCGAGTCCCCGGGCTGCGGGTACGCCTGTCCACCGCCCGCATCTACAAGAACTGGGTCGGCACCTACCGGCACATCCAGGAGCCCCTGGACAACGTCGCCAAGGGTGACAAGGCGGCGCTTCAGGAGCCCCTGGTGAAGGTGCGCACCATGCGGATCGACCAGCGTGAAGCGCTCGCGAAGGGACTGTCCGCCCTCACCGGCTTGTGCCACGGCCTCGCGTCGATTAACAGCATCGACCCGGCCATGACACGCGAAGAGGCCGCGTCCTTCGAGCGCGACCTCTCCAACGCCTCCCGCGTTCTGAGAGGCCTCCACAACAAGATCAAGGAGTACGCCAATGGTAACGCCTGAGCCCGTCCTGAATCAGCACGCGTCCACGATCGACTGGGTCCCCATCAACAAGATCCACACGGACCACGACGTCAACACCCGACCCGTCGACTTCACCTGGGTCGACAAGCGAGTCAACACCTTCGACGCCGACAAACTCGGCGTCCCGATCGTCTCCGCCCGCGCCAACGGCACCTTCGCATGCCTCGACGGCCAGAACCGCATCGAACTGTGCCGGCGCGTCGGCTGGGGCGACCAGAAGATCGAATGCCGCATCTTCACCGGCCTGACCAAGGCAGAAGAGGCCACCCTGTTCCTGGGACACAACGACAACCGGCAGGTCGGATCGTTCCACAAGTTCGCCGCCCGCATCACCGCCGGAGACTCCGACGCCGTCGCCATCAACAACATCGTCACCAAGGCCGGCTGGGAACTGTCCTACTTCGTCGCCGACAAGCGCATCGCCGCCGTCGCAGCCCTCGAAGCCATCTGGAAGGCCAGCCCCCTCGACGAAACCGGCTACCGCGGCGCCACCCTCGAGGCGACCCTCGCCATCGCCACCGAAGCGTGGGGACACAGCGCCGACGCGGCCAACGGACAGATCCTGCGCGGCATCGGCGGCGTCATCAACCGCCACTCGAACATCATCGACACCGCCGGGCTGGTACGGAAGCTCGCCCAACACCGTGGTGGTGCCATGGGTCTTCTCGCCGACGCCCGCGGACTGCACAACTTCGCCGGCGGCACCGTCGGGTCCTGCGTTGCCGAATGCATCGTGCGGCTCTACAACTCCCACCGCCGTACCGGCGCCCTGCCGCCATGGCGCGCCGAGCGCGGAAGCGACTGACCCATTCGCTCCGGGCGCGGTCCCTCACGCCGCGCCCGGCTCTCCCTTCCCTCATGGAGACCGCCGTGAACCCCACCCCCGACACCGGACAACTCTGGTGCCCCCGCCGCGCCGAAAGCGTCCACCAAAGCGCAGGCCCCGACACCTGGACCGACTACCCAAGCATCACCAACGGCATCGGACCGTGCTGCTCCTACTGCGGCAGCCTGGACCCCGACGTGTTCCTGGCGAAGGTCCGCGAGGGCTGGATCGTCGAGCCAACAGACAAGCCGACGAAGGCCTATCTCGACGCGTTGTACACGCCGGAGGAGATCGAGCGCATCAAGGCCGGCAGCATCACCTGGCAGGCGGTGCGGCAGCTCAAGCTGGACGAAGGCGGTAGCGAAGACGAAGCCACCGCCGCTGCCAACGCGCACTGGGGACAGTACGAAGCGCCCATCATGACCGGCCGCACCGTCGCCAAGCTCTACTACCAGCACCTGACGCCGGCGCAGCGCGACGAGTTCCTCAAGCTACACAACGGCGGCGCCATGCGGATCAGCTGGCCGGGGCGGTTCTATGTGCGGCCGTATTTCAGCCGGGGTGGCGAGGCGGTGGCCGGCGATGCCTGAGGTCCAGCGGTTCCGCAAGAAGGCACCCGAGATCGAAGCTATCCGCTTCGACGGCACTAACCACAACGAGATCAACGCGTTCACGAACGGCCAGTTTGAAGCCGCTGAGCCGCCAGCTTGGCTTGGCGATCCGCGGTTCGTTGCCACTGTCTACAACCAGCGCTACCGCATCCAGATCCCGGTGCGAGTCGGCATGTGGATCGCGCGCGACACCGACGGCTTCTACCCAATCAGGGCCGAGAAGATCGCCGATGAGTACGAGGTAGTCGGCGAGCAGGGTGCGGGTGGTACAGCGTGACCAGGTCAGGACTCGTCGCGGGCGTCCTGAAGCTCCTGCAGCTTCCGGATGCTGGTGACCGTCGGCGGGCGGAGCGGATCGACTTCCTTCGCGCGCAGCATCTGCCGGATCGACTCGGCGGAGTACTCGGTCTTCTTCACGATCGCCGACGGACGCACACCGGCTCGGACGGCATCAGCGACAGCGCCGGCAAGCTGGTCCTTCTTGGCCGCCAACTGCTTCTCGGCGCGCTTCACCGCCGCCAGGGCAGCAGCTACCGGCTCCAGGCGGGGGTCATCGGAGTCGTAGTGCGCCACGGGGCCATGTTCGCACGTCCCCTTTGGCAAAACCAAGCGACCCATCGGGCTGTGGCTACCCTTCTCACATCTCATATGGTCTACTGTAATCACCAAACGGCCTGTGGCAAAATCGAGTAGGCCGCAGAGCACATGAACCTTGCGCAGGCGGATCACGAACCGCTGACCTCCCGATCCACTTCCAATCAGCTAGGAGCACCACAGGTGGCAGTCAGCAAGCGCCTCCGCTACGAAATCCTCCGGCGCGACAATCACACCTGCCGGTATTGCGGCGCCACCGCACCGACCGTCCCGCTGCGCGTCGACCACGTCGTTCCTGTCGCTCTCGGCGGCACCGACGACGCCACCAACCTCGTCGCCTCGTGCGAGCCCTGTAACAGCGGCAAGACGTCCACCGCCCCTGACTCCCCACTGGTTGAGCAGGCACGCGAAGACGCCATGCGCTGGCAGATGGCGTGGACGGTTGCAGTCGCCGAAGCCGAGACCGAGGGCAAGCAGCGCGCCAAGGACATCGCCAAGGTCAAGAAGAACTACGTCGCCGCCTACAAGGGGCGGCACGGACATGCACCGATCCTTCCCGAGGGCTGGGAGGCGTCCGTCGGGCGGTGGCTCGACCTCGGGCTGCCGCTGACGCTCATCGACAAGGCCATCGCATCCGCTGTCGGGCGAACCTACGTTCCCGCCAAGGACCGGTTCGCCTACTTTGCCGGCTGCTGTTGGAGCCTTCTCCGGGAGCTGAAGGACCGCACCGAGGCCATCGCCATGCAGGCTTCGCCGACAACGCAGGATGAGCAAGGCGACGGACAATGCGAGTACTGCGACGGCGGACAGGATGATCGCAACATCGTCGAGTACGCCACGGACGTCTTCGCAGAAGCGTGGTCCCAGGACGAAGAACCCAACTCATACTGCCGCCGCATGCTGGCCGCTTATGCAAGCGCGGCGAGCGGCGCCGGCTACGACAGGCTCTCCATCGGATATGCAGTTCACCAGGCCGCTCGCGACGGGCACGCCGATATCGGCGCCTACCTCTCGACCCTTGACGATGTCCTTGAGCGAGCGTCCGAACCCATCATCGACAGCCCTTTCGGATCCCGCGTCATCGATGCAGACCTGCTGCCCACAGACGAAGATCGCGCCGCACGCGCCGTAGCGGAAGCTGTAGTCGCGGCCTGGCGCGCGTCGTGGCGGGACGCCATGGAGCATCCTCCCCCTGGACGCCGCAGCACCGAAGCTTGCGCTGTTCGCGACTACGCATTGGCCACCTACCGCAAGACCGAGAACGCTCATGAGTTGCTGCGCGCTGCCGAGTTCGCAGGCGCGGAAGGCAACAGCAACCTCCCACAGGCAACTGCTCATGCGGAGGCGTACTACGCCACCGAACCGGCCGTCTCCGCATGGGGCTGGGCGTGGTACAAGGCGACAGGCTTGGACGCGCCAGGGTCGGTTCACGAAAGCGTGTGGGCCGATTGCCGCACACTGCACGCGAGTGGCGCCTGGGATCACAAAATCACCCTTGCCGCGTCATTCGCGGGCGCACACGCAACGACACGTATGCACTTCGGACTTGACGCCAATGAGGCCGAGCTGATCGGCGTGGAGGCTACCACCCAGCGCATCGAGGACTACTGGGCCCGTTCCTGGAATGAATCCAGCCACTCGTGGCCGGGCGAAGGAGACCGCGCAGCGCTCCGAGCATGCCTCTCGTCCATCGCTGACGGCAAGGCACACACGGTCGGGGACGTAACCGCTGCCGCTGTTGCCGCGGGCGCCTACCAGAGTGCCGACCTCTACCCGAGCCTCACGCGCTCGCAGTCCACGTTCGTTGCCGCGGCCCACCTGCCGCACCTGGGAGGTGAATAATGGCCCGCACCTTCGGAGCTGTGTACCTGCGGATCTGGCGCGACCAGGACTTCCGTGCACTCAGTCACACCGAGCAGTACCTGTACTGGACGTTGATCTTTCAGCCCAAGCTCAACCGCGCCGGCCTGCTGGAGTACTCCCCGCGTCGATGGGCCGACGTCAACAACGACCTCTCGGTGCACGATGTCGAGGTCACCATCAAGAGCCTGGAGCAGCGCCACTACGTCGTCCTGGACGAGTCCACCAACGAGCTGCTGATCCGCACCTACGTCCGCAACGACGAGGCGTGGAAGCAGCCGAAAGTCATGGCCTCTGTCGTTTCGGCTGCGAATGAAATCGAGTCGCCGCGGCTCCGGAGGGCGCTGTACGACGAGTTGGACCGCATCCCGGTTCGGGAATTGTCCGACTCCCCCGGGCTTAATGGCGGACCTTCAGTCCGGTCGAAGATTGAGAAGTCGATTGCTCAATTGAGGGTCATCCTCGGCGGCAACGGACCGGACGGATCGGATGGGTTCCGACCCCCAGCCGATACCCCACCGGAAGGGTATCGGACGGCTACCGATACCCCTGAGGTACCCGAAGGCAGGGCTACCGATACCCGTGTCAATACCGCAGCGGTAGCCACTAGTCATAGACCTGCTCCAGAACCTGCTCCAGAACTAGAACCAGAACCGTTCGGCGCGCCAGCCGACGAGTCTGCTTCCGTCGCGCTGTTCGAAACCGCACCTGCGGTGCGCGACGACGATCCCGGCGAAGCGGCGCCCAAAGGACCCGGCGCCTCCACCCTCGTTGCCGAATGGCTTGAATACCGCGGCAAGCAGCGGCCCTCGTCGCGAATCATCGGGCGCGTCGGAAAAGAACTGAAAACCCTTCTCGCCGACGGAATCCCTTACGAGATCGTGCGCGAAGGATTCATGGCCTGGGAGAACAAGGGACTCGACCCGGCAAAGATCGACTCCTGCGTCAACGAGGTCCAGTCCATCCTCCGGCGCCAAGCCGCTAGCTCCGGTGCGCAGCTTGCGCTGCCGTCAGGTGCCACGGACGAGGCCGACAGCGACAACGTCATCCAGTTCCGCCCCAACATCCCAGCCCCGCGCCCATCCACCACTGACCGCGCCGTTGCCTCCGGCGACACCGCCCTTGCCGAGTTCCGGCGCATGACGGGACGGACCGCATGAACCCCAACGAGTTCATCACCGACGACGAAACCAACCGGCTTCTGCAGGAGGCGGCGCGGCGTGACCAGCGCAGCATCGGTGCCAACGACATCGCCGCCTGGTACACGGACCTCAACGTCGCTCAGGTCGGCTACGACGATGCCCTCGCGGCTGTGTCCCGCTACTACTCGATCCACTGGCCGAAGCAGCCGCCGGCTCAGCGGTTCCGCCTCACCGCCCCGGTGCTGATTGAGCTTGTTGGTGAAATCCGCGAACGGCGCCACCAGGCGGCGAACTACGTCTACGAACCCGTTCCTGGCGAGACCGGCTACCAGTCTGCTGCCCGGCTGCGGGCAGAGCTGCGCGCTGTTGGTGATGGCCAGCCGACGCAGAACGCGGTCCGTGAGCTGTCCAGCCGCCAGAAGCCTGAGCTGGAGGCCGTCCTGTCGGGCATCGCGGATATCCGCGCGCTGCCTGATGAGATCCGCGACGTCCTGGCCGACCGGCGTATCGGCGTCCGGTCAATCCGCTGCCCTCAGTGCAACGCCGCACCTGGCGTGCGGTGCGTTACCGGCGGCGGCCGGGTCATGTCCTCGCCGCATCCGTCACGCGCCGAGACGTGGGCTGTTGCCGTCGCGCAGTGCCCGGAGTGCCGGGCCGAGCCCGAATCCGGATGCCATGCCGTCGGGCAGCCGTATGCGCACGGCGTTCACCCCGGCCGGCTAACTGCCGCCCGCCGCCTGATTGAACCCGTTTCCGAAGGAGCCTGACCATGGCCACGCGCAACATCACCGATCTGCGCCGCGAACTTGTTGCCGACTCGCATGATCTTTGCGAGCGCAGCAAGGCCTACCTGGCGGCGATGAAGCACTCGAACTCCACCTCCGCCGACTTCGACGCCTTCGAGGGCTTGGCAACTGCCGGGGTTTATGCCTGGACTCTGGCTGCGGTACTGCGCAGGTTTGTCGAGGTCCATCCCGAGTCCGCGGAGATGCTCGCGCTCGTCATCGGCGAGGTCATGAGCTCCGGCGACGACTGGCTCGAGGACGCCAACGATGATCTCGACGTCGCTACTGGGGTCGCGCCGTGAACGCCGAGCCGGGCGACGGTGCCCGTATGGCTGCCGGTATCGCCAGCCTCGCCGCGCACGAGCGTGCCCAGCAGTCCGCGGCCCGCCTGGATGCCGACCGCGCTGCTGCCCGTCCGGCGCCGCCGGAGATAGCGAACCGGCCCGGTCGTGCCGAGCGGCAGGCAGCCGAATCCGCGCGCTGCCCGTTCTGCAAGGCCGCGCCGGGCCAGCACTGCACGGCTGCCGGCCAGCGTGTGATGTCCAAGCCGCACCCGGGGCGCCTGGACGCGTATGCGGTGAAGGCCGCCATCTGCCCGGAGTGCGTGGCCGGCGTTGGTGATGGCTGCCGCGGACCGAACGGGCTGCGCATCGACGGCGTTCACCCCGGGCGTCTGCAGTCCGCGCTTCTGGGGTGGCTGCCGTGAACGCCATCCTCGCCAAGCGGGTCGCGCACCTCGAAGCCGAACGCGCCCGTCCGATCCCGCGCCTGTCGAAGCCGGACCCGAATGCCCCGTACACGCCGCAGCAGCAGGCCCAGCACCGCGCCGAAGCCCTCGCAGACGTGTACGGCACCGCAACCCGAACCCATACCGAGACCCGCTAAGGACCCTCATGAGTATCCCCGTCACCATCGTCGGCCGCATCGGACAGCCGCCCGAGCTGAAGTTCGGCTCCAGCGGCAAAGCCATCGCCCGCTTCTCCGTCGTCACCAGCCGGCGCGTTCTCGATAAGACCTCGAACGAGTGGTCCGACACCGACACGACGTGGTGGAACTGCACTGCGTTCGGCGACCTCGCCGAGAACGTGGCCGAATCCTGCGAGAAAGGGTGCGCCGTCATCGTGACCGGCCGCGCAGCCTCCGAGACCTGGAACGACAAGAACACCGGCGAGAAGCGCACCGCCATGAAAGTTATCGCCGACGAGGTCGCGCCGTCGCTGCGGTTCGCCACCGCGAAGATCACCAAGGCCAACCGTGGCGGCGGCGGTGGGAACTCCGGCGGCGGACAGCCCCAAAGCCAGGGCCAGCCCTCCGGCAACCGCAGCGGCCAGCAGCAGAACACGGGCGGTGGCGGCTGGGGTGGCGGGAACGGCGGCGGTGGGTGGGGAGCCGGTGGCGATACCGAGCCGCCTTTTTAGCCCGTCCGAGACACGAAACCCGAGACCAGAGACCACGGAGAACTGACATGCCGAACACCGAGATCCGCCGCACCTTCACCGTCGATCAGCTCGAAACCCTCGGGTTGCCCGGGGACAACGTCCTGGCCCGCTTCGGCGAGGACGAACACCGCTGGTACATCAACTGGCAGATCGTCTTCCGCGACCCGGCCGACGACACCACGTGGGCCATTACCAAGTCCGAGGACAAGGGCGACAACAGTGAGCTGCCGTGGTGGTACTGCTACGACAGCGCCGACAAGATCGAGGCGTACCGCGTTGAGCCGCGCGAAGTCACCATCACGGAGTGGGTTGCCGCCGAGTCCGCGACCTCCGAGGCGGGTGCGTGATGACCAGACCCGCAATCTCCGCCCAGCAAGCCAACCGCATTGCTCCCCCGCCGCTGGACCTGACCGCCGTCGTGTGCCCCGGCTGCCAGGAACAGACCGGCTACGACTCGTTCCACCGTCGCTTCTTCTGCAACGACTGCGGCATCCGGTGGGACACCGACGGCGCGGATGTGAACTACGAGTTCGCCGGCGAGTGGATCGATGGCGAGGTGACGGGGCAATGACCGACGTCCGTGCCCTGACGATCCGCCAGCCGTGGGCGGCGCTGATCGCCCACGGCACCAAACGCGTCGAGAACCGCACCTGGGGCACCGCCTGGCGCGACACCTTGCTGATCCACGCCGCCAAGCAGGCCGACCCGTACCCGGCCAGCGTGACGCTGGTAGACGGCGCCGACGTCCGGTCTTCGATCATTGCCGTCGCCACCCTTGCCGACATCCACGTCTGCAACGGCAAGTGCAGCCCGTGGGCCGAGGCCGGATGTCACCACTGGGTGCTGTCCGATGTGCGTCCGTTGGCCGAGCCGGTGCTGTGCAAGGGCGCGCAGGGGCTGTGGCGTCCGCATCTCACGCAGGACGCGCGGCGAGATCTGCACATCGACTTTCCCGAAGGAGACCAGAGCGATGACTGACACCCGCACCCCCGGCCTGATCACGCCCGACAACGCGCCCCGACTGGCCGACCTCGACGACGACAGCACGCCGTACCCGACGCAGTTGTGCATCTTCTGCGACGAGTGCGGCACTGAGAACACCGCCGACTACCTCGTGGCCGCCGAGTCCACCAAGTCTGAGCAGTTCGAAGTCGCCCGCACCCACCTGCGCACCGTCGGCTGGTTCTGCACGCCGGCCGGCGACTACTGCCCGGACTGCGTGAAGGCAGGCGCCGTGGTGACCGACGGCAGCCCCGCCGACTACGAAACCAAGGTCGACCGGCCCGCGTGCCCGGACTGCGGCAACGGCTGCGGCGGACACGCGTCGGAGATCTACCACGTCGACTGCGGCAAGAACGTCGCTGACTGCACGTGCGCGGGTCGGGAGACCGTCAGCTCCCGGCAGCTGCTTGCCAACCCTGCCGTCACCGACGCGACCGAGCTGGTCATTACCGCCGGCGAGCTGCGGAAGATCCTCGACGAGTGCGGTCAGCTTCGGCAGCAGGCAGCCGAGGATGCCATGCACGTCGGCTGGTACCTGTACGGCGAGGGCACCGCCTACGAGATGCGGCTGGCGGTGCTGGCCAACCGGTTCGGGAAGCGGGCCAAGGCTGCGCTTGAAGCACGGCAGCAGGTTGGGGCCGCAGGCGACATTGAAGGCCAGGCCCGGCCGTGAAGGACCCCGCGATACCCACTCCCGAGCAGATCCGCGGCTTGCCGGTGACTTCGGTTGCAGTGTTCCGCAAAGCCCTGGGCGACATCGGCCTGACTGTGAAGCCCGGCAGCCGCAACCACCTGCGGGTCACCACCTCGACCGATGCGTTCATCGGCACGGTGCCGTCGAGTCCGTCGGATCCACGGTCGCTGCGGAACTGCCGGGCGTGGCTGGCCAGGCGCGTCGCTGAGGTGCGGGATGCCGCCGCACTGGCATCTACCGGCAAGTAGCTGACGACAGGTCAATAGTTCGACAGCCATCGAAAACCCGTCCAGACCAGTCAAAACATCTAGGAGGACCGCCATGACCCCGCTCCTGCGCACCGACGGACCCATCCACGGGCGAGTCCCGCGGACCGACACCACAATCCAGTCCAGCACCACCCGCTACCAGGCACCCGCCGAGCCGGAGTCGGAAGACAACTGGCGCCTGCGCGGCGTCTGCGCCAACTCCGGCGACATGGATCGCTGGTTTCCCATGGGCAACACCGGCCCGTGGCTACGGCAGATCGAAGAGGCGAAGAAGGCCTGCCTCACCTGCCCGGTTCTGGAGAAGTGCGCCGAGCTGCTGGCGCACATGGAACGCGAGCTGGGCGTCAACAGCGTGTCCGGGATCTGGGCCGGCACCGCGGAGGACGACCGGATGAGCGAGAAGCGCAAGCAGCAGCGCGCAGCGGCAAAGGTCCGCTACGACGAGAAGCGGAAGGCTGCGGCGTGAGCCGGGCCGACCTGCCGGAGTACGGCGAGGAGCCGACCAAGCGCGAGCTGCAGATCGTAAAGCGGCTGGCGCTGGGCCAGACCAACATCGAACTCGGCAGGCACTTCAAGATCTCCGAATACACGATCAAGAGTCACCTGGCGCGGATCAGCGCAAAGCTGGGCGTGCAGGGCCGGAACGCGATTGTGGCGGCGGCGCTCGAGGAGGAGTGGCTGCGGTTGCCGAAAGCGCTGGTACTGGCGCAGGCGGAGAAGATCTCGCAGCATCGGCGGCTGGCGAAGGTTCGCAGTGGCCTGGGTCGGCAGTCCGCGGACTCGGGGCGTGCGGCGTGAAGCGCGCGGACGGCTGGTGGTGGCGATTCCCGCTGATGGCGGCGGTGGTTTGCGGCTTCTTTGCAGTGGCCGCGCCGGCTGCGGGCTATGCGCTCGGGCACGTATCGGATGCCGTAAAGGCTGTCGCTGCGAGGATGCAATGACGGCCGCCGTCGCGAGCGAAGCCCTGAGCGTCCCGCAGAGGCTTCGGCGGCTTCCGAGTTCCGCGCGAACTCTTGCTCTGCGACAGCAACACCCACTTGAGCGAAACGGGGCCATTGGACCGAGGGTGCTCCGTGCCGACGGACCTGTCTCGCATCCGCGCTGTGGAGCCTCCTGGACCGGCAGCAGGGCAGCGCACTGCGCCCGGTGCTGCCTGACCCTGTCGAGCACTAGCGCTTTCAGCGCCCACCAGCACCTGACGGATGGGGTCCTGACCTGCGCAGCCCCGGAGAAAGTTGGCCTGGTGCCGGTCGCCAAACCGTGGGGCGTGCTGTGGTCATGGCCGACGACCGATCACAACCCGTGGAGTGCGCCGTGATCGAGGACCGCCCCCGTTGGGCGTCGCTGACTGCCGAGCAGCGTGAGATCGCTACGACGCTGTACCTCCGCGCCCAAGAGCTGATCGATTCCGGCATGTCGATTGCCGAGGCCATGGAGACCGCCGCAATTCATGCAGGTCATGTAGATCCCCTGCTTTCGAACGTCACCACCACCGAAGGAGCCTGATCATGTCCGACTCGAACAGCACCACCAGCGGAGGCCTCGGTTTCACCGGCGCCCTGACGATTCTGTTCATCGCGCTGAAGCTGACGCACGTGCTGTCGTGGTCCTGGTGGTGGGTGCTGTCGCCGCTCTGGATCTCGGCCGCCGCTGCGATCGCCGTCATCGGCTTGGTGCTTCTGGGCGCGTTCATCGTCGAGACGGTCAAGGACCGGCGCAAGGGCGTGAAGATGCGAGGTGTCAAGTGATCACCAGCACCCACTGCCGGGTCTTTGACTGCGGCTGGTTTCACCGTGCAATGGCAAGTCCGCTTTCGCTCGACGTCACTGCCGAGGTTCCGCCGTGGTGCACCCCGACCTGGGTTGTAGCGCCGCTTGGCTACGGCAGCCCGCTTACCGATGCCGACGTGATCGCTGCGCACATGGCAACTCATCCGGCTGCGGAACGGTCGGGGCGGATGCCATCGCGGGAGCAGGTCGAGGCAAGCCGCGCAGTGCTGATCGACGCGGCGAACGGCGGTGGCGACGATGTCTGAGCACGCCGTTCCCACCGCCGACCAGATCCGCACCTACCTGCTGGCCAACGGCTGGGAGGTGGGTGAGTTTGGCCGCGCCGCCTACCTGATGGTCACCAAGGGTCATACGGTTCGGATGCTGCACGAGCCGACCGAGTACGACCGGGACAAGGCCGTCTTCGACATCGCTCTTGCCGAGGGTCGGCATCCGGCCGACGTGCATCAGGACATCCTGAACCTTCGCGTGCCGGCCATCACCGAAGAAGCTGACCTCGGCAAGCAGATGCGGCACCGCGCGCTGGGCGCCTACCGCCTGTTCTGGAAGTCCGGCGGATCATCCGTGGCCGTTGTCGGGCAGCTCTACAGCGGAGCCCGCTGGTATGCCTGCGCGAACTGGACGTCCCCTGATGCCGAGCGTGTCGGACTTGTTGGTACTGATTGGTCGCTGATCGAACGGGTGGAAGAGATTCCGGACGGCGGCGATGACGATGCCTGACCTGCTGGCCAACCTTCCGTCCCTGATTCGCGCGGAGCTTGCCCGCCGCCGCATGCTGCAGCAGGACTTCGCCCACGAAGTCGCCGCCAGCCCGAGCACGATCACCCGGCTCATGGCCAAGAAGCAGATGTGCGACGCGCAGACGCTTGTGCGGATCTGCGGATGGTTGCGCATCGAGCCGGCGGACCTGGCCGACGAGCGCGTGAACGAGGCGTATCGGCGCGGACGGGCCGATCAGGCTGCGCGGGTTCGAGCCGCGCTTGACGAAGACGAATCACGCCCCGACCAGGCAGGAGCCTGACATGAGCACCCCAACTGAGAATGTCCGAACACTTCCGGGCGACCTGGAGTTTCTGACGCCGCACTGCCCGATCTGCGGCGACTACACCGACGTCTACCCGGACGGCCTGCAATGCGACCGCTGCGGCATTGCCTGGGACAGCGACGGCACCAACCCTGAGCGCCTTGACCCTGACGCCAAGCAGTGCTCGAGCCTGTACCGGCCGACCCGCCGCTGTGCGAACCCGGAGCACGTGGACGTGGAGTACCGCTGCTGGCAGGACGCCGGCCATCTCGGCGATGACCACCACAACCCAGACTTGTTCTACAGCTGGACCACGGCCGAGCAGGTCGCACCGGCGGGAGTCGAACGATGACTTTCGAGAGCATCGAGGACGACGACGAGACCGAAGGCGAACTTGACGACGCTGTCGCCCGCATCGGACGCCTGATCCGCGCTGCGGTTAGCAAGCTGCTGGCGTGCATTGACCGGACGATCCCGCCACCGCCGAAACCCTGGCTCCGCCAGGTGTACGTCATCGACAACCAGGACTGGCTGGCGCCGAAAAGCAACCTGACTGACGACGAGGCCTACCAGGCGATTGTCGATCTGTACCAGATGGAGCCGCACGAGACCGAGGCCGAGGAGCTGCGATGAGCGACCCTATGGCAGAGGAACGCCTGACGGAGATCCGACCCGAGATCGAGACAGGCGCATGGTCTGACGACCCGGGCGACTCCCGCGCATGGCTCATCGCGGCCGAACTCCTCGACGAGGTGGACCGGATGCGCGCCCACGTCGGCCCCGGCAACTGCGGCGACACTTTCCGCGCCGACGACGGCACCCGCATGGTCTGCGACCGCATCGCCGGCCACGGTGTCCACCGCGGCGACGGCTGGTGGTGGATGAAAGACCACGCCGAAGGACGCCCGGAGGTCACGCCGGACCTGGCCGTGCTGCGTCAGTTCTGCGCGACGTGGCTCGCTGAACTCGCTCAGCACGGGTGGCTTTCGCGCAGGCTGCTGCTTGCCGACGGATCCGAACTCGACGTCGAGCATTTGAACTCGGCGCTGGACCGGCTGGCGAAGGCGGAGCGGGAGAACGAGAAGCTGCGGGCGGAACTTGAAGGCCACCGTGCCCGCCAACGTGAAGCTGAGGATGCGCTGGCGATCCTGCTGGCCCGCGAAGGCGGGTCCACCGAGATTACGCAGGCCGAGATGGTGAGCCTGGACCGGAACGGTTCGTTCGTGACGTCGTGGACGGTGGTCGGCAACGAGAAGCTGGCCTACGTCACCAGCAAGCGGAAACTTCCCGAGGGGACACTCGATGTCTGAGACGAAGATTCATGTCGTGTGCGACCCTGACCAGGAGACAGTCCGCAAGCTGCTGGGCGAGGTAACCCGGCTGCGAGACGCAAACGAGGTTGCGACTGCGCTCGTGGCTGAGTTCAAGACGCTACGTGCCGAGAACGAGAAGCTGGCCACCCGCGTTGGCTGGGCCCACGAGGCGCGCAAGTCCGCCGAGGCTGAGGTGGAGCGGGTAAAGACCCTGAACCGTGATGTCGCAAAGCGCCTCATGCGCACTATGGAGCGCGCGACGGCCGCGGAGAACGAGGTGAAGCACCTGCGCGCCCGCATTGCCGACGAGATCGGGTCGATCGGGCAGGAGATGGAGATCAAGCAGCTCGAAGGCAAGTCAGAACCTGGCTCGCCGACTGCTCCGGAGCCCGCAAGCGATGCAACGACGTCATGGACGCCAGAAGACGTGCCGCCCGTACTTGTTCAAGCCGCGCACGATGGTTGGTGGTCGGCGGCAGGCCAAGGCCTGGACTGGGAGGCGTGGCTGCGTGTTGAGATCGCTGCCGTCCTGACGCAACTCGGGCTGCGGGAAGAGTTCGGCGTGCAGAGCGAGGACAGTGAACGCGCTCAGCCCTGCGACGACCTACAGCACGCGAGCCACCTGGCCGACCGTTACAGCCGCTTCCTGACGTTCGGCGGCGGAACGATCCAGCACCACGTCGTGCGCCACCTGGCGACCAGCTGGGAGAGAGCATGACACCCGAGGAAGTGCCGGACGAGTGGCTGGTGGTCGCGCACGATGGCTACTACGACGACATTCACTCAGCCGACCACATCGCTACTTGGCGTGCGCTGCGCTCGATGCTGGCTGCCGTCATCCCGCTGATCGAGCAGCAGGCGCGGGAGCTGATTGCAGCGGAGCTGAACGACGAGTGGGGCGTGCGCCGCACCTGGACCACGGGCGACCACGCCAGCCACGGCTACGCCATCTGCGACACCGAGGAAGGCGCCCGCGCCGCACTGGAGCAGTACCTGGCGATCGACCGCGCCGAACAGAGCCCCGTTGAGAGCGCGCTGGTGAGGCGCCTCGTTAGCGGGTGGCGTGTCGTTGAGGACGACAGCAAGGAGGCGACCAGTGGCTGACGTGATCAGCATTGCCGTCGCGCTCACCCTGGCGTTCGCCGTCGGGTACGGGCTGCGCGTCGAGCAGGAACGGGCGCGGCGGAAGGCGGGACGGTGAGCGCGCGACTGCGGCGCCAGGACGTTGTACTTGCCCGCGTTGGCTGCGCGATATGCGTCCTAGTCCTCATCCCGGAAAGCGTCATCGGGCTTTGGGCGAGTCCGGATCGTGTTGGGTTGGCGGTGTTCTCCTGGACCCTGGCTGCGCTCTCCTGCTGGAACTACAGGCGTGCGATGAGGCGCTGGCAGAAAGGCGACGACGATGACTGACATCCGGGCAGAGGCCAAGGACGCAAGTGACGTGGTAGCGCTGCTCAAGCGTGAAGCGGAACGCGTGCAGCGCGAAATGGCCGCCGTAGATCCGCAAGCCGGGCTGGCCGATCTGAAGCAGCGTCTGAAGGTCCCGAAGCCGTTCGTCGGCTACCTGGTCGAGAACGCCGATTTTGCGACGCCGGTACGAAAGAAGACCTCGTGGCTCTTTCACCTGCCGCCGCTGTTTCACGGCATCGCCGACGCGAAAGCCCAGCGTGCCGGGTACCAGGCGATGGCTTCGAGGTCGCAGCCGAAGGTCATTTTCAGGGTGACGGTTACGTTCGAGGTCGTGGAGGACGGCGGCGATGCCTGACCTGCGGACTCTGGTCACCGGGTTGCGGTCGTGGATCGACCGGACTCGGATAGTTGATGAGCTTGACCAGCTAGTTGAAGAAGCCGGCGTTACCGACCCGGCTTCCGTCACCCTCATGTCCGGCGCCTGCCCGTCCGGCGCGGACCGGCTTGCCGAGCAGCATGCTCTGGCGCGCGGCTGGGTTGTTGAGCGACATCCGGCCCGCTGGAGCGAACACGGCCGTGCTGCCGGGTTCATCCGCAACCAGCAGATGGTCGACCGCGGAGCGGACGTGTGCGTGGTCTTCTGCCGCAACGGTTCCGCCAGCGCCAGTCATACCGGGCATGCGGCAGAGCGGGCCGGGATTCCGACCAGGTGGAACGAGGCGTTGTGATGGAGTCGTGCGGGCGGTTGCCGTGAAGGATCCTGCGTTAGGACTCGGGCACGTTGGGTTCCGCTTTGGCCTGTTCATCAAGCCGCTTCAGCATCTTGCGCACACCTTCGGGTGTCATTCGGGCCTCGGCCGCGATTGCCCGCAGGGACATGCCGTCTTCCCGTCCTTCGAGGACGAGTCGCTCAAGCGCTGCTTGGCCAGCGGCATTTTTGTCCGCCTGGCGTCTGATCCTGATCGCCACGTCCTCCACGCTCCTCATATTCGCAGCTTGATCACCGTCAAGCCAGTAGACACCCGCCACGTCAACTCGGTTGACACTCAACAGCATCCGGCGCACACTCAGAAGTGTCAACTCAGTTGACGGACCGTCCGCACTTGCTAGGGAGAGGCCATGGCCAGGTTCACCGCCTACGTCCACACCGGCATGAACGGTTCGCGCGTTGAGGAGCCGTTCGAGGTGCCTGACGACGAGCTTGAAGGCCTGTCCGACGGCGAGCGGACGGACGTCATCGCGAGCTACGCCCAGGATGCCATTGCCAACTCCTACGAGTGGGGCTGGACGGAGGACGAGTCCTGATGTCCCGCCCCTGGACCCTCGCCGACGTTCGCCAGCTGATCCTGTCCGAGCGCACCGCCCTCACCGCGCTCGCCGAGATCGGCATCCCCACCGACCAGGCCCCGTCCGAGATCGCCGACCAGGTGGCGCGGATCAACGCGCTGCTTGCCGAGATCACGCCACTGCTTAGCGAGATCGAAGCCGCTTGCGGCATACAGGAGGACTGACCCATGCCCATTGGATACGACCACGAGACCAGCGGACTCGCCTTCATCGCGGACACCTGCGAGGACTGCGGAGAGCCGCTGTACTTCAGCGGCTGCGACGCCCCCGGATGTACCGGCTTCGGCTGCCAGGACTGCGGCACCGGTTGCGACCTGGACTTCATGGGCGACGACGGCACGTGCGCGCAGGCGATCGCCGAGGAGGACCAGGAAGACCACGACGAGCGGATCAACGCTGAGCGCGCGGTGTTCGGGCTGTCGCCGATCGAAGGTGCGTGATGACCACCCGCAAACCGCCCATCAAGGTCGTCCCCGGCCAGATCTGGGCCGACAAGGACCCGCGCAGTGCTGGTCGAACCGTTCAGATCCTGGAGGTCGATGGCATTCGCTTTGCGATCGTGAAGAGCCCGTCCGGCCTGGGACGCCGTTCTCGAGTCCAGTACGACGAGCGCGGACTGCGCGGCTACCGCCTCGTGTCCGAGCCGAAGGAGAACTGACCATGAAGGCCATAGCCGTCATCACCATCCCCGACAACCTCGCCACCCGCTGGCAGCGTGACGTCGGCGCCGCAGACCACGCCGACCTTGCGGTCGTGTGGCTCGACGAGGCGATCACCGACATCATCGCCACCCGGATCGTCGGCATCGACGAGGGCGACGCATACGACGAGGTCCGCGACGAGATCGAGGTCAGTGTCGTTCCGGACGGGAGCGAGTTCTGATGACCGACACCACTACGCCCACCGCCGCCGAGCAGGCTGCCGCACACCTGATCGAGAAGCTGGAGCGGATGGCGAACAACTCGGTCAGCCTCGCCACCTACTTTGAGAACGCAGCTAAGGCCACGCGCAGCCGGGAGTGGATCTCCAAGCACAAAGAGTCCGCCGAGTTCCACCGCGCGTTTGCGTCGCAAGTGGACGAGGTCCTATACCGCCTGATTACCCAGGCTGGCGGTTACCCCGGCATTCCGGGCGACGGCTGGCGGGACAACGAGGGCGACGTGTGGGTGCTGTGCGCCGACAACATGCTGCGCCTGCTTGACGACGAGACCACGTCTCGTGACCCGGATGACCTCGCCGGCGAGTACGGGCCGATGGAACCGGTCGGGAGCGAGTCCTGATGCCCGCCTACAAGACCGGCTCCTGCTCCGTCTGCGGCAGGGAAGGCCTGCGCGTGCTGAAGAACGGCACCATCGGGCTGCGCGTCACGAAGCGTCCCGACCCGCACGGCTCGATCTGGTCGCCGCGTTGCGGTGGCTGGGGCAAGCCGCCGAAGGAGTCCTGAGATGACCGCCGAACTCGAACGCGTCACGGTCAACCTGGCGCCGCGGGCAGCTCACGCCCTGAAGCAGGTCGCTGACCTGACGGGCGACAGCAAGACCGACGTGATCAATCGCGCTCTTCAGCTCTACGCCTACATCGAGCAGGTCATGCGCGACGGCGGAGCGGTGCTTGTGAAGACCGCCAAGGATTCCCCGGCCCAGGAACTCAAGATCTTCTAGATCCACCGGCCGCCCCGCGCGGCCCACAGTCCCGTAGCTCAAGCGGAGCATCCGCCCCGGACTGCGGCGGGACGGCAGGTTCCGGGTTCGAATCCCGGCGAGGCGACCAGCAGCAGAACCCGACGACACCTGGAGAGACGATGAAGAGCAACACCAAGCACGTTGCCGCCGATGCGGCGGGCGACGAGAAGCTTGCCGAGATCCGCACCCTGCTCAACCTGCCCTACCCGGAGATCGCGGCCAAGAGTTCGGCGCTGAGTCTGATGATCGCCGTGTCCCGTGAGCTGCTGGCCCGACTGGACGACCAGGCCGTGCCCGAGTTTCCCGGCCGGCCCGGCTCCCGTTGGCGTGACGCTGATGGCGACGCGTGGATGCTCGGGGATGACGGCGTGATGCGCATGACCAACACCCCCTCGGACCCTAACGACGTGGCTGTCGCCTACGGGCCGATGACGCGGGCTGGGGGTGCGTAATGCGCCGCGAGGACAAGTTCGTGCTCTCGCACCGCCCCTACGCGGTCGACCTGTCCAGCTTCCGCCAGCGCTTTGCCGAGCATGATGAGTGGTTCATGGTCGACGCGGTCTGGTTCCGGCGCAGAAGCGGCGTGACGGCGGCATGCGCTGGCTACCTCGATGACGGGTTCCGCAGGACTGCCCCGCGCGACGTCACCGACTTCCTGGAGAAGTACGAGGACGGACGCTACGGCGCCAAGTGCCTTGCCCGCTGGGACGGCGCCAGCTTCTGGTGCGCCGGCCAGGACCCGGAAGAGAACGCCCGGTACCTGGAGCTGCTGAAGCCGATGCTCGAGAACTTCCCGGCCATCCCGCCAGGACGTGACGGGTGGTGGCGGTTCTGATGGCCAACGATCCTGACTACGAAGCCATGCTGGTTATCGCAGCACCGCAAGCCTTGGCTGCCCGCGCGGCTTCGATTGCCCTTGGCCTTCGCAACGCGGGTGACGTGCCCATGGACGCCGTAGAGCGCTTGAACAACTACGTGCATGCACTTGCCGACCGCGTCCGCGAACTTGAAGCGCAACTGGGCGACGCCAAGGGCCGCATCCAAGCGGTCCGCATGGTCAAGGTTTGGCATGACGACCTTGGTCGCGGGTTCGTCTTCTCCGACGAGTTGGGCCACGCCGTCGATCCCGAGATTTTCCCAAAGCCCGTACCGGTCCGACTGGACGGAGGCGAGTCCTGATGCGCACCTCCGAGTACTACGCCCAGGGCATACACGGCTTCTTCGTTGGCTACGCGCTCGACGCGCTCGATCAGAACCGGCGCGCAGATGAGGCGCCCGCCGAAGAGCCGGAGCCTGAGGCTCCCGAGTACGACATGGACGCGGCCTTCGTCAAGTGCACCGGCTGCTTCTGCCACACCACTGCCTACCCGCCGTGCATGCACTGCGAAGACGGCCACGACGACGAACGCGAGGTGCAAGCCTGATGCCCATCCCTACCGCAGCCCAGATCCTGTACATCCTCAACAACTGCGAGGACCTCGACCTGGAGGCGCTGACGTTCTGCGTCATCACCGGAGGGTCACGATACGGAGTCCGCGGCAACAAGCTGGCCGACGGCGAGCCGGCGAACTGGTACCCGTTTTACCCCGGCGAGCTGATGGTCCTGCTTGACCCGTTCGGCCGGGAGCCATTCGGCCAAGGACGCGACCCGTCGAACTCTTCCGTCGGCAGGTTCGAGACGAAGGACCTCGACGCGGCGATCGCCCTGTCCGACGCCATCCAGCAGGACCCGAAGATGGAGCCGGGCTTCTGGGAGTGGTCGGACGGCGTGTGGGTTCGGCCCTGCGACCAGGACGAGCTGAAGCAGCGGCTGCGTCAGGACCGCGGTGCGATGATCGCGCGGGTTGGCGGTGAGGCCTGATGGCTACCGTTCCCCACAGTGCATCCGAGCTGTACGACATCGTCGTCACCGGCAACGGCCAGGACGTCGTTGACGCGGTTGAGGCGATGAACGCCACGCACGGCGAGGCTCTGACCAGCCTGATGATGTACGCGGTTGCGAACAAGGTTCGCGATGAGGCCGGCGCCCCGTGGGTCTGGGAGTACAGCACCCTCGACGGCGCCACCGTCTACGACACCGAAGTGTTCTGGGACCTGGAGTCCCTGAAGAAGGCGGTCGACGTCTGCTTCTCCGACTACACGTGGGAGGAAGTCGAGCGGCGCAAGATCCGTGGCACGTCAATCCTGGTGAACCGCAACGGCCGGTACGTGGATACCGGGCACTGGGCGTACCGCAAGCCGCAGGCGGTGAGCGACTAATGCCCACCCGCCCCGACCCCAAGTACCCGCCGATGGGCTGCCGCTGGTGCGGTATCGCCCGCAGCCAGCACGCGCGGCAGTGGACCGAAGCTGCTGGCTGGCACGCGTGGGAGAAGCCCACGAACGGTCAGATCAAGACTCGCATGGTGGAACGCCATGCCGACAGTTCAGGACCGAGCCGATGAGCTACGACAACCGCTTTAGCGGTGCCATCACAATCACGCCGCCGCTGACCTGGTCCGAGATTGAGGCCGGACCGGCGCTGCGAGACCTGAAGCTGGAGATCCGGGAGAGGCGGACTGTCAGCGATGACGGCGACACCGAGACCGTGCGCCGGACCGCCGACCGCATCCTGCCGCGCGTGCGGACCTTCAGCGGCACGCACGTCCTGGAGGATCTCCAGGCCATCGTCGCCCACTACGAAGGGCACGAGTTTGGCGGGTTCATTCAGATGCAGCCCGATCCTGGGTTCGACGACCCGATTCCGACCCGGTACATGGTGCACGGGCGTGAGGTCGTCGAGGTGCGTGCCGTGCTGGTGTGGCCCGGCGAAGGCGACGAGGAGGAGCTGCTGGAGATCCTCGCGGACGCCGGCGACGGCGGCACCTACGTGGTGAAGTGCGCCGGAGACTTTGACCGGCCGCAGGGCGTGCCCGTGGAGGACACGGACCTGCCGGAGCAGCTGCTGGCGTGGCGGGATGCTGCGGTGAAGGCGGCAACCGACGAGACCCTGCGTGAAGCCCGTGCTCTTGCGCGGGAATGCAAGGACGTTCTTGACGCCATGCCGGTCGGCTTGGACGAACTGCTCGGCATCGACTTCGAAGACCTGCCCGACTGGTTTACCGACCCTAGTGGGGACGGTGCCTGATGCTGAGTAGCCCCATGGACGATCTCGACTGGCCGGAGGCGATGCGCGCCGAGGCCATCCGACGCGCGGAGCGACTCGGCCACAATGTCGAACTCGACCCGCCGGCAGGACCAGCCGCGCCCGAGCGGTGGACGTGCACCATCTGCGGTGACTCGGTGCTGTTCACCGGCGCCGTGATTTACGGCGCCGCGGCCAAGAGACACTGCGGGAGCGACCATGTCCGGTACTGAGGCTGGCACCTGGCGTATGTTTGCGCACCGCTACGACAGCGGCGACCTGCACAACCTGGGCTCCCGTCGGTATGTCGAGTTCCACGGCGTGTCAGCGCCGATTGTCGAGGTGGATGTTGTCGAGGTCTCCGACGATGATCCGACTGCAACGCACTGGGGCTGGATGGGTATGGACATCACCGAGCCGGTCATGATCTACCCGCGCGAGGTTCTGTTCCGGGTCTGCTTCCCCTACGGCGTCCAGGCCGAGGTTGACGCAGGCAAGGGGCGTGTTGTCCGGCTGGCCGTGACGGAGGTTGGCGATGCCTGAGTCTCCCGCCAACCTGCTGCGCCGTGCCGTTGAAGCGATTCGCCGCGACGCCCAGCTGCTCCTGGACGAGATGGATGCTGAGCCCTACTACTGGGACCCGAACGCCGACGACATCACCGCCTATCGGCAAGGCGTCGACAGCGGACTTGGCGGCCCGGCCGGAACCTACGCCGCAGCCTGGCATCCGGGCGTGGCATTCGCAGTCGCGGACTGGCTCGCCGCCGTCGCGGACAACGCCGCCCTGCACGAACTCACCCGTGCAGCCTTCGGGCCAGACCGCGCCCGGGAGTGGGATGCGGCCGTGCGAACCGCACGCGCGTACCTGAACGAGGAGACATCCTGATGACCACGATCACTGAGTTGCTGGCCCAGGCCGAGATCCGATGCACCACCGGTTGCCGGGACGGCTACATCGACAACACGGATGCAGTCCGCGCCTGGGAGGACGAGCACCGCGAAGCGCTGGAGCGGTATGACGCCGAGCGACGTCGCACTCGCCGGGCGCTGGTCGCCGGCGAGGAGCTGGAGCTTCGGAACACCGAGCCGCCCGCGTTCCTGAAGTGCCCGTGTGGTGGTGCCGGCGGGGTCCTGACCGAGGACGGCTACGCGTTGATGGCGTTCCTGGTGCGGCACTTGGGGTTGCTCAATGCCTGACGTCGACGAGCAGATGCTCGCCTACTTCGCTGCCCGCCAACACCAGCGCGACCAGGCGGTCGAGCGAGCGTGGGAAACGCTCCAAGCCGATGTCGCAGGGTTCTTCGAGCAGTACGCCGGCCACGATGCACTGCCGTTCGCGGTGGCGAAGCTCGTCCGGGAGATGACCGTGGCCGCGTTCGTGCGCGGCACCATGCATGCGGCCGGAACGCCGTTCCACGAGATCGTGCAGCCGTCCGATCCGATGATGCTGTACCAGGCCCGCGAGACCGTCACCTCGATGCCCGACATCTACCGGACGTGGGCGCTGCTTGACGGGCGACTCGACGAGGAGACGGACGATGCCTGACCGGATCACCCTCGTGCGCATGCGCGAGATTGACTACATCCTGCGGTTCCCCGGCAGGTTCACGAAGGCCGACATCCGCGAAGCCGCGCTCGAACTGCGCGCGGAGATCAACTTGCTGGATCCGACAGTACAGCGGACCGTTTCATCCAACCCTCGCCACGAAGGAACATCATGATGCGTCGCATCGCTGCCCTGATCGCAGGGCTGTTCATCGCCGTTGCAGCCCTCGCCGGCTGCTCCCACGCCACGCCCGTGTCCTACGCGCCCGCCGCCTACGGCGAAGTCATCGGTGGCGCTGGCCACTGCTACTACGACGACGATCCGTATGAGGCGCAGCAGCTCCTCGCCGCCGGCCTGTGCCCCGCCGGCTGGGTTCCCACCGCGATGCCGCTGTACTGGCACGAGGAGTACTACTCGTACTACTCCAGCCCCACCTACTACAACCGGTACGTCCTGGTGTCGCACCGCACCGTGTACATCACCCACGAGACCACGTTCCACACCACCTACTCCTCGCAGATCTCCACCGCATCGGCAAAGGCCGCCTACAAGGGCAGCAACGGCAAGACGGTGACCGGCACCACGGCGAAGATGAAGTTCTCCAGCGGCTCCGGCAGCACCGGGAAGGTCGGCGGCGGATCCCTGCGCAGCGGAACCACGGGCGGCTCTACTGGCGGTAGCAGTGGGAGTTCCGGCTCGGGTAGCGGCAAGTCGAGCACGACCGTGAAGTCGAAGTCCGGCAGCGGCAGCAGCGGCGGCGGCTCTCTGCGGAGTGGTCGCAAGTGATGCGGGACTTCTCGGTCTACGGTTTCTGGCCGCACAGCAGTGAACGCTGGGGCGAGGTCTACCAGGCCACGTCGGCACGCGCGGCCGAGGACCTGGCGCAGATGTTCGCCGCCGAGCAGGGCGCCGTGCTGCGGGTGGCCGGCGTCTTCGAGGGCACCGTCGTTTCCGTCGACCGGTACACGCTGTACGTCGACCCCCGGGATGTTCGCAACCTCGATGCCGAAGACCTCGAGCCTGACGTGCCCGGCCTTGAGATCGCCACGTGAACGGTGCTCGGGTTGGTTGAGGACCCGCGCGACCGGCGCTGGAATGAACGCACTGGCGGCCAGCGGTTCTGCGACCAGATCCTTGCCGACTCGCCGCTCGCCGCGGAAGACGTCGCGATGGACAAGGCGCGCAGTGAAGGTGGCCGGCTGCTGGTGTGTGCCGTGTTCGACGGGGCGCGACAGCGGGCTGATGCGCTGTACGGGAAGTTCGCAAATCCCGACGTTGTCGCAGAGTGAGAATGGTTGCCATGGACATCCCCGCCAAGCTCACCACCCTCCACGCCGAGACCCAGGCCGTGTTCAAGTTGCTGCACGCAGCGAACAACAACGCCCACCAGCAGGACCCGAGCCTGCGGCAGGCCGTCGCGTTGACCTCCGCGGCGGTGGCTGCGCTGGAGAAGGCAACTCGGTGTGCGGAGGCGGCGTTCGAGGCCGAGCGAGTTGCCGAGCGCGAGCACCGCTGACCTCACGCCGGTATCCGATTTGCCTCTATCGCTGTTCCCGGCGACCGTGTATCAACCGAGCGAATCGGAGCCCTCGATGACGACCACCACCACTTCCCCGCTGCACCTGCACGACCTGTTCTCGCCGGCGGATCTGCAGGCTGAGATCGAGGCGAAGTTCGTGACGCGGAAGCAGCATCCGACGCTGCCGTTATCGCTGTACGTCTACGGCCAGTCTTGCCAGTACGAGCACCACTGGACCCCGGTGACGATGTGCTGTCGCGGACTGATCGTTGATGACACTACGGGCCGAATAGTAGCGCTGCCGTTCCCGAAGATCTTCGTGACGGGGATGCATGGCGTTCACGACTTTGCGCCGCCGCTCCCGACCGAACCGTTCGAGATCTTCGAGAAAGTGGACGGCTCACTAATTATCGCCTTCCACTACGACGGCCGGTGGCACGCCGCGTCCAAGGGCAGCTTCGCCTCCGAGCAGTCGGCGTGGGCGCAGGCCCGTCTCGACGCGGCGGACACGTCGCTGCTGGACCCCGCGCTGACGTACCTCGCGGAGGCGATCTACCCCGCGAACCGGATCGTCGTCGACTACGGCGCGCGTGAAGACCTTGTGCTGCTGGCCGCATACGAGCCGGCCACGGGCGCCGAGAAGGCGCTGGCCAAGGTGGCGGCGCACTGGGCGCCGATCGGTCCGGTGGTGCGGTCCTGGGGCTTGGGCAAAGATGTTCGGGAGGTGGAGGTGCTGGCTGCGGACAGCCGTCGTATCGACGGGCGGACCGCCGGCGGCACCGAGGACGAGGGCTACGTCATCCGCTTCACGTCCGGCATCCGCGCAAAGATCAAACTGTCGTCCTACCTGGCCCTTCACAAGCTGTACACCGGCACGAACGAACGCACCGTGTGGGAGGTTCTGGCGTCCGGCCAGGATCCCGCAGTCCTGTTCGACACTGTGCCCGATGAGTTCGCGGGCTGGGTCCGTCAGGTCGCGGCCCGCCTGCGCGGTGAGTTCGACGCCTACGTTGCTGCGGCCCGCGCGGACTTCGACGCGATTGGCCCGACCGCAGAAAGGAAGTCGTTCGCCGAGCAGGCCATGAAGTCCGAGCACCGCGCTGCACTGTTCCGGCTGTACGACGGCCGCGACATCGACGATCTGGCGTGGAAGAGCATCAAGCCGCGCGGTGACGTGCCGTTCGTGACCGACGAGGAAGGCTGACGTGCCCACAATCCACCTCACCTGCGGGCTGCCGGCGAGCGGCAAGACCAGCCTCGCCCGTCAGCTTGTCGCCGAGTCTGCCGGCCGGATGCGCCGCGTGAATCTCGACGACCTGCGGTTGATGCTCGACGCGAACGACGGCCGCATCCGGCTCGGCAGGGACCACGAGGAGACGGTGCTCGCGGTCCAGGACGCCGCGGTCCTCGCAGCGATCGACGGCGGCTTCGACGTTGTGGTCGACAACACGCACTTGGTCTCGCGGATCCCGAACCGACTGAAGCGGGTTGTGGCCGGGCGCGCGGACTTCGCCGTGTACGACTTCACCGGCGTCGACGTTGAGGAGTGCATCGGCCGGGACAAGGTGCGGGAGCGTCCAGTTGGCGAGGACGTGATCCGGAGCATGGCCGAGCGGCTGAAGTCGACGCGCGACGGCTGGTGGAAGCATCCGGAACGGCTGAACGACACGCCGGTGCCCGAACCCTACGTTCCCGATCTGTCGCTGCCGCCTGCGGTCCTGTGTGACATCGACGGGACGTTGGCCATTCATGCCGGCCGCGGCGCCTACGACTTGGACCTGTGCGAGACCGACCTCCTGAACGAGGAAGTCGCTCGGGTCCTGGCGTTGTGCGACCGTGCCGACGGCTACATCGTGCTGTTGTCGGGACGCCAGTCGGAGTTCCGGAAGCACACCGAGCGATGGCTGGCTGCGCATCAGGTGCCGTATGACGAGCTGTGGATGCGGGCCGAGGGAGACCGGCGCAGCGACGACATCGTCAAGGCGGAGTTGTTCGATGCGCACGTGCGCGGCCTGTACAACGTGCGGTTCGTTCTGGACGATCGGGCGCGGGTGGTCGCGCTATGGAGGCGCCTGGGGCTGAAGTGCTGGCAGGTGGCATATGGCAATTTCTGAAGGCGGGACTGAGGACGCTCACGACGACGACGTCGGCCAGCGTTACGCCGACAAGGTCAACGCTCCGCTTTCCCAGGAGACGTTGGAGGCGCTGCGGGTTGGGTTGGCGTCCGAAGAGCACGCCCGGTTCCGTCGGGCACAACTACGCGACGGATTGAGCGGATCGTGAACGGCCCACTCGCAAAGATCGTCGCCGCGGTGCTGGTCGGCGCTGCAGCCCTGGTTATCGGCGTTGTGCTGCTTGTTGCCGCGACCGATCCCAACGCGCGTACCTGCCCGCCCGGCAAAACTCTCGTCATCATGCCGGCCGGGAAGGTGTCCGTCCCCGAGTGCGTCTGATCAAGGAGTAGGCGTGTACGAGGTCAGCATCCGCTGTGAGAAGTCCGGCTTTGGTTCGTCCTGCATGTACGCGGGCGGCTGGCGCACCAACGACCTGTCCGAACCGGAACCCGCCGAGTGGGGCGCCGCGTTCGCCGAGCACGGTTGGGTTGTGCGCGATGGCCTGCACTATTGCCCGCGACACGATCCGGCGAAGGAAGGCGAGTGCGTTCGCATCGGCTTGGAGTATGTCGAGTTGGCGCCTGGCGTTCGAGCCCGGTGGCCGCAGGCCCAGCAGGACGGCGACTCGATCGCGGTCGAGGTGCAGCGCGACGGCCTGGTGGAGTTGGCGATGGCAAACGAGCGCGAGAAGGCTCGCATTGCCTTCGAGGTCCAGGACGGCGGCCTGCCTGACTTCACGGCCGAGGACTGGGGGAAGCTGCGGCGGTTCGCACCCGGCCTGGTCGACGCAATCCTGGACGCCTCGCCCATGGAACGTCGCGAGTACGTTGTTTCGGCATCCGAGCCTGCCGAGCTGCGCACGCCCGAGGAGTGGGGCGAGCGGTATGGCGTCGACATCATGGATCCCGATGGTTGGCGAAGCGCCGACGCGCCGGCATGGACGGAGCCGATCACGCTCGCCGACTTCTACGAGCGTGCGCGGCGCTGCACGGTTCGCAACTGCGCCACCGTGGACTGGCTGCGGATCGCGTGCGACGCGAAGGGGTCCTAATGCAGCCGGTCGAAGGAGAGACTGGGAGCGAAGCCGTTGATCCGCACGTGTAAGGCGTACCGTGCGCCAGTGCTGAGCGTGAGTGCCGAGGAGTTGAAGTCATGAACGACAGCGCCGACTGGATTACGAATGCCGTCCGCGATGAGGCCGAACGTGGCTACCGTGCCTACCGTGATAGCGAAGACGGCGCGACCGCCGAGTTTGTCGCGGCCGTCCCGCCGCACCAGAGCCCCGAGTTCCATCTCGCGCCGCTCGGGTTATATCTGGAGTGGCTTCGTGGGTACCTCGCGGCCGACGGTGCCCCGACGCACTACTACGACTACGGCTATAGCAGTCGTTTCCATGTGGTGACCGGCGACTTTACGACCGGCGGCGAGTGCGGCGCGTTCGCCCGCGCCGTGCTTGTGCCTTCCGGTGTCCGGCACCTCGGCGGCGCGGTCGGCCACAACGACCTGTTCTTCTTCGACGGATTCCAGGCGTCGTGTTGGGTGCCGATCTACTCGGACGCCGAGTTCCTGTCGCTGCCGAACATCGTCGGGTTCATTGAGGAGCAGAAGGCTGCGCACACTACCTTCTGGGCCGAGCAGGAGCGGGCTAGCGCTGCGAGCCTGGAGGCTATGCGTGGTAGCGACCTCGGGCGCCACGTCTTGAAGGGAAGCGGCTATGACCAGCGAGACCGTTGATCGTTTCACCGGTATCTACCGCGCCTACACCTACATTCGCGAACGATTCATCCGCGAACCCGTCACCTTCCGGCTGCATCGCGTTGATCTAGAAGCGCTCTACGATCAGCACAAGACCACGACTGCGGATGACCGCACCTTCGATGAGGCGACATCCGGCGCAGACCCCATTGCCATCTTCGGCATCCCTACCGTCCTGGACGACACCGTGCGGCCCGGCACCATGCAGATCACCGTTGAGTTGCCGCTGGTCCTGATCGAGGGCGCGCCGTGACCAGCGACGACGGCACCCCAACGGCTGAGGGGGCAGATGCTGTGGCTGACGGCTGGGAACCCGGACCATGGCATCGCATACGCCGGCCAGACGGATCCCTCTGGATGGAAGCCAGTAGCCGCAAGGAAGCCCAGGCCGAAGCCGAAAGGACCGGCTGGGCGCTTGAGCGTCTCTACGTCAACACGCGCTTTGAATGGCGATCGGAGCCGGCGCCGTGACCGACTTCGCCGAGGCCATGGACGCCGCAACCGGCCCGTTGAAGCGCATGTCCGCGATCACCGCACAGATCGCCCTCTCCGTGATCCCTGCGGACGCCGGCTGCCACTGCCTGTGCTCGGTGTACGAACCGCATACCTGCGACGGCTGGCGTGCGGACGGCTGTGTGCGCAAGGCGCCTGGCGGGACATTGTTCGGCAAGCAGCTGCCGGTCGTTGAGGTGCCGACGTGCCGGAGTTGCTTCGCGGCTGCGATCAGGAAGGGTTGACGTGATCGACATTGTGGCGTTTTCGAACGCCCGGCTGGATGAGCGCGAGCAGCTTGCGCGCGGCGTTGTGCACGCAGTCGGTGCCGACTATGACGCGCTTATGGTTGCGGCTGGCAAGGCTCTTGAACTCGGCATGGTGTCGTTGTACTGGCGTAACCACAATCCGGCCCGCGTCCTGCGCGAAGTAGCAGCACAACGGCAGCAGCTTGCCGAGCACGAGCACGTTCCCGCGGTACGGCAGAGCGACAACCACCTGTACGACTTCGGCTGCCGCACCTGCCACAACGATCCCGACTGCGGCGAGACGCTGGGGTTCGGCTGGTGCAAGACGGTGCGGTTGATGGCCGAGCCGTTCGATGAGCACCCCGACTATGACCGCTACGACCCGGCGTGGAGGATCTGATGGTCACCGACTACGTCTCGGATCAGCTCCGCGCACAGGCCGCCGCTCTGCGTCGTTCGGTCACGCCGCCAGCCGCTCCGGCAGTAGCGATTGATTATGAAGCTCTAGCCAAGGCTGATCGTGCCGCACGAAGCGTTGTCGCGGTTCAACGTCAGGCGGATGCCATGGCCGAGTGGGAGTCGCTGCGGGCTGCGGTCCCGGACGGGAAAACCGGCGCAACGCCGCTGGCCGTGCTGGACGTTCACAAGCCGTTCCTGTGCGACATCGGCTTCAACCCTGTCCCGATGTGCGAGCACTGCCAGGAGGGCGGTTACGACGGCGACTCGGTGAAGTGGGAGTGCGAGACCTACGCGGTGATCAGAGAGGGTCTGACGTGAGCTACTGGTTCGAACTCCCGCCCGCCCAGGCCGGCGACCGGGTTCGTGTGCGGTACACCGAAGGGTGTTGGGAAGCCGAGATCGAGCGCATCAGCGCGGACGGCGCGACGGTCAAACTGGTTCAAGTCCCGGAGTCGGCCGTCGAGACCAAATCAGACGGCACGACGTTCGCACGCATAACGTGGACGAACGTGCGGTGAGCGAGAAGACTTTCCGCTGTGGCTGGCGTGTCGATCAGCCGGCCGGGATTGACGCGCTCGACCGAGAATTGTAGCGCGCTAGCCCTGTCGTTCACGGCGGAGCTAGCGCATTAATTGGTAGAATGTCAAGGTGCAGCTCCGGTATAACTTCCGCCTTGACCCGACGCCCGGTCAGCGCGATGCGCTGACGAAGGCGTTTGGGTGTGCACGGTGGGTGTATAACCAAGCGCTGGCCATAAGGAAGTCTTCCTACGAGGAGGGTGGCGGCTGGATCGCTAGTGAGGTCCTGTCAAAACGGTTGATTACCGAGGCGAAGAAGAGCTCCGAGACTGCATGGCTCGGGAGTGTTTCCGTTGTCGTGCTTCAACAGGCTTTGCGGGACAACGATGTTGCGTACAAGAACTTCTTCGACTCCGCCACGGGGCGGCGTAAGGGCGTGCGTGCTGGCAAGCCCCGGTTCCGCTCCCGGCGCGACAACAGGCAGGCGATCCGGTTCACTGCGAACTCCAAGTTCAAGATCATGAAGTCGGGTCGGCTGTCTTTGCCGAAGATCGGCGAGGTCGCGGTCCGCTGGTCGCGGGACCTGCCGTCCGACCCGTCGTCGGTGACCGTCATCAAGGACGCGTCGGGCCGGTACTTCGCTTCGTTCGTCGTCCAGACCGACCCGGCGGCGGATGCCGAACGGTTCCCGGCCGGCGACGCCTACGCGGAGACCGGCATAGATCTGGGTCTCACACACTTTGTCGTCCGGGACAACGGCGAGAAGATCGACGCACCGAGGTTCCTGCGCAAGGCCGAACAGCGGCTCAAGAAGCTCCAACAGTCACTCGCGCGGAAACAGAAGGGCTCGAACAATCGAGCCAAGGCGCGAGTGAAGGTCGCGAAGGCTCACGCCCACGTTGCCGATGCTCGCAAGGACTTCCACCACAAGCTGTCGACCACGATCATCCGCGAGAACCAAGCGGTGTACGTGGAAGACCTCGCGGCAAGCAGCATGGCACGGTCGCGTATGAACGGCATGGCAAAGTCGGTGCACGACGCCGGCTGGTCCAACTTCGTGCGGATGCTGGAGTACAAGTCCGCGCGGTACGGACGGACGTTCGCGAAAATGGACCGGTGGGCGCCGACGTCACAGGTCTGCTCAGCGTGCGGCGTAAAGGACGGACCGAAGCCACTGAAGGTGCGAGGCTGGACGTGCGGCGCCTGCGGCGTGCACCATGACCGGGACGTCAACGCGGCACGCAACATCCTTACTCTTGGAAGGCAGGTCGCGGCGGGACGCGCCGAGACTGAAAATGCCTGTGGAGGGGACGTAAGACCGCAGCTTGCTGTGGCAGGCCCCGATGAAGCAGGAACCCACCTAGGCGACCGGACACTCGCGTGACCGGCGCGGCAGGAATCCCTGCTCTAAGGGCGGGGAGGACGTCAAGAGACGTTCATGCGCAGAGCGTGCGCTCGTTGAGTCCGCCATCGAAGTCACCGCGCAGTTGGGCGGCGCCGAGGAAGGGTGGCCACTGGAGAGGGCTGTGGCTGTTGTGATGCCGAGCCTGGAGGAAGCGTGAACGATCGCCCTACGCCGGAGCGTCTCGCCGAGATCCGCAGCATCCACGAGGTCAACTGGGCGCATCCGACCCTCGGGCTCGTCACCAGCATGGAACGGGTGATGTGCAACGACCTGCTCAACGAAGTTGACGCGCTCATCCGCGAGCGAGACGAACGGCCTACCGTCGTCGTACAGTTCGACGGGCCGCTTAACGAGGCCGGCTACCAGAAGCTCGCCGAACGCTGGCGCGAGATCGTAGAGCAGGACAAGGGAAAGCCCCTGCAGATCCTTGCGCCAGACCGCACCGACTACGGCCGCTTCGAGATGTACTACGACTCCGACATCATGGCCTGTCTCGACTGCTACGCCTTCACGGCCCCGACCAACGTTAACCTTGCCGACTACGTGGCGTGGGCCGACGGGCATCGATGCGAGGTGAGGACGTGAGCGAGGAGCACAACCCGATCCTCGCCGCCAGCACCTTCGATGCGGAGAGGCTTGAGCGTCTCCTTGCCGAGAACATCGTTGACTCTGCTCTTGCGGTGACGCGCGCACGATATGCGCCGTTCCAGGCCACTTATGATGCTGCGTTCGACGACTGGGAGCGGATGATGGATGCTTCGGGGCTGCCGGATCCGATGGGCACCTACGCCGTCCTGAACATCCACTACCCGCAGATCCTCGACGACCGCGGCTTCGTTGGCTGCATGCACTGCGGTGTTCCGTGGCGGTGCCCGCCGTTTGCTGGCCTTGCAGTGCAGGAGCTGACATGATCGACGGCTTCATCCAGTTTGGCGACGGCAAGCCGATCCCCGTGACGGACATCAGTATTGAGTGGGAGCGCGACCCGGCGCCGCACCTGCCGCACCTCCCGCTGCTCAGCGAGTTCGAGGTTACGCTTCCGATGTCGATCGAGACCGGCTCGAAGATTCTGCGCATCGTCGGCGAGGAGAGCCTGGCTGATCGCATCAACATCGCCATCCATCCCGACCTGGCGGAGCTTAACCTTCAGCTGGACGGCTTCTACGGAGGTCAACCATGACCGAACCACCTGACGACCTCACCCGCCAGGTCCGCGCCCAGATCGCTGCCGCCTATGGGCTTGACTACGACACTACCGACTGGAACTGGGATGGCTACCTGACGGCGAGAGCCGAGTATGACGCGCGGCTTGCGGAGTTCCGTGACGCGATTCCAAAACGCATGGAGGCCTCGGCCACCGACCTAACGGCGCTGTTCCAGGCCGAGGATCTGCTGCCGCCGGGTTTCACTTTTGCGTATGAAGACCGCAGCCAGTGACCGACTCGCTATATGGCCAGCCAGCACTGACGGTTGCCGCCCTGAACGAGTTCCTTGCTGGTATCGAACGCAACAAGAAGCGGCTCGTCTGCGCCGCCGATATGTACGAGCGCGTCCGGGATGCGGTCCGCGACGGCGGCTACGGGATCGCGTACACGGTCATCGAGTGCTCGTGGCTGGACGACGGGCAGGTGCTGCTGATGGCATCGGAGGCCGAGATGGCGGACCTGTACGGCGTGGAGTTCCCGCCTTGAACGAGACGCCCACCTGCCCGGGTGTTGCATTCCCTTGGCACCGACGGTCGTTTGTTCAGTGGCTGCTGCGACGGAACCGCCCCCGGACCGACTACGTGCAGTGCGGGCTCCTGCGGGGCCACGGCGGTTCGTGCGTGCCGTTCGTGCCCGGGGACTACCTGCCGCCGCCGCTGTTACATCCGCTCAATGCGTGGTTGTCGCGGCGGCCATGGCAGACGTGGTGGTGCCCGGCATGCAGGCGGCTGGCCAACGGCTGGAACGCCGAGTTCGCAACGGCGTTCCGCGGCGATCAGATCAACTGGGACCGGCCGTCTGAGGAGTGCCAGATTACGTACCGGCCGTGCGGGTGCGTGGTTCGGGACGTGGCTGAAGCGGCGTGGAACGTTCGAGTAAAGCCGCCAGCAAGCGAACATCATTCGGCGTAGGCTGCGTCAATCCCCACAAGCCCCCCTGAAGGGACCCACAGTCGTGGCCAAGCTCAACCAGATCATCGCCGTTGAGAAGTCGGTCAAGTCCCGCTCCTACGCGGACATCACCGAGGCGCACCACAACGTCCAGAAGCAGGCGCTGCTGTCCGGCATCTCCCGGACGTACCAGCCAAAGGACGAGGAAGGCGAGCAGCTTCCGCCGGAGTCGACGCGCGTGCAGATCGGCGCCGAGGAGATCCTGCGCTTCACATCGGCGAACATGACGCGGCTGTTCGACGTGACCGCGACGAAGGACTGGGCGAACTGCGAAGCCCGCGCCGACGTCATGGTCGACGGCCAGGTTCTCATCGCCGGCGTGCCGGTGTCGTACCTGCTGTTCCTGGAGAAGCAGCTGACGGACCTGCACACGTTCGTGAAGAAGTTGCCGGTGCTGGATGCCGCCGAGTCCTGGGTTCACGACCCGTCGACCGACTCGTGGAAGACGGAGCCGGTGCGGACCAACCGCACCAAGAAGGTGCCGCGCAACCATGTGAAGGCCGAGGCCACTGAGAAGCACCCGGCGCAGGTCGAGGTCTACTACGAGGACGTGACCGTCGGCACCTGGACCACGACGAAGTTCTCCGGTGCGCTGCCGGCCGAGCGCGTTAATGCACTGGCTGCGCGGGTGGAGAAGCTGGCGCACGCGGTGAAGTTCGCCCGCGAGGAGGCCAACAACCACGAGGTGACGGACCGGCGCGTTGGCGAGGACGTGTTCGGGTACCTGTTCGCGTGACGCTGGCCGGCGCACGGTAGGATCGGCGGCGAGCACAAGCTGAAGTTGAGACTGAAGCTGACGGGTTGCTCGGTGATGGTGGAGGTTCGAGTCCTTCCGGCGGCATACGGGCCGCTGTAGCCCAACTGGTAGAGGCGCATCGAGACCACTGAAGTTCAGATTCTCGCTCCATGCTCAGCATCGCCGTCGATCGCCGGATCAAGCGGACGCGGACGAGAACGTCGAGGTTATGGGTTCGACCCCCATCGCCGGCTCTACGTGCTGGCGTAGCTCAATAGGCAGAGCACGGCGCCGTCAAGAGTGAGCCGCGTCCTTAAACGCCATCGGTGTGGCCAAGTGGCGGACGTCACTGACTTGCAAAGTCATTACAGACACAGCGCCTCGGAGGATGGATACCGCCTCCGGGGCGCGCTGCTGTTTCGACGGCACCCAGGCTGGCAGGGCTTTTCGGTACGCTAGAGCACCACGTCCAGACCAGGAGCCGCAAGGCTAAGTCGATCCGCCCGGACGTGGATTGCGAGGCGGTCGGCCTGCCCGGTCGAGGTGGAGGCGTCAAACCGCAGAACTGGCCAGTCTTGCGGGAGCCTTGGAAGCCCGCGACGCCGGACACGGCCGGCCGCCATGGTTTCGAACCGCAGGACTGACGGCCTCAATACGGTGGTGACTATGAAGCGCCGAGGCACCCCGACCGTGCCCGTTTCTCACGTCGTCGCCTACAAGACACCGTTTGAAACGCGCGTCCACTTTGAGTCCGTGCCGCTGGACGTGGACCAGGCGCACGTCGTGTCGGAGCGGCCATATGTGTCGGTCACGGCCTACTCCTGGAGGCTGTGGCCCGAACGGCAACCTGTCGAGGACTCGTGGTTCATCGAGGTCGTAGCGTTCATCCCCGAAGAGGCGATGTCTGCGCTTGACGAAGCTCTACAGCGACTTGATGCTGACATTGCGGCTGGCCGGGTAGTGCGCGGCACGCACGATGCACTCGTGGAGAAGGATCCGTTCGGGCGGCGCGAGGCGGAACTGGAGTTGTTCCACAGGGCAAAGATCCGCGAGCTGCAGGAGGCCTAGTGGAAGGGCGGTCCCGGGCACCATCCGCGGCACACGCCCGGGACCTCATCGGTGGGCGGGACGTGAGCGCCTGCTCGCGGTTGCCAGAACCGGCCGGCTCATGCCGCCGCGGGCGGGGGCCGATCAATCCCTTCCCCTATATGACGTCCCTGTTGGGAGTTCTCGTGGCGCCCCGGCCGGGTGACCTTGGGGCCGGCCGGGGCGTGGGATCAACCCGTGCGGGCCGTCGGCGCCCGCACGTCGAGGGTACGCCGGTCAGGCTATGTCGGGTACGGACACGCAGAACTCGTGGCCGCGCTTGTCGTACCAGTTGCCGACCGTCTCGGCGACGACGCCGCCGAGCTCGGTTAGGACGCCTTCGAGGTGCACGCCGGGCGGGAGTTCGTTGATCGGCTTCAGTGTCACGGCGATGAGTAAGCTCCCGACGGACACCGGCCCGCCCTGCACTGGCTTCTCCTCGTGCGGCCGGTCTCTGACCTGCCTGAACCGCACCGTACACCATCCCGGATGTGAATGTGCGCCCCGGCTGGGACTGCGGGGCGCCGCTCAAGCCATTGTCGCACTTGTGGGCGGCTTGGCGCGGCGACGCCCGGCTACTTGGCGGCCGGCTTCGAATTCCAGCCCGCCTCGAGATGGGCCCAGCGATCAGTTCCGTTGCCCCAGGTTTCACCAGTCCACGGCGGCAGGCCCGCAGTCAGGATCTCGGGTCCACCTTCGATTACCCACTCGAAGCCCGCGCTGACGGGCTCGCTGGAGTCGTCAAGCCACGAGGCGTCGTCCGAGCCCTCAGAGGGAACCTGGTTGTCGAGATCCTCGGGTACGTAGCCGTACATGGGCTCTCCTCTAGATAGCGCAATAACCCCGGAGGTCGGGGCCAGCGGTACCTCCGTTGATACGGAGAGCAAGTGTTGAAACGAACAACACATCAGAACCACCTCCGCCGTCGCGGAGAGTATCCACCGAGGTGGGGTTGTGCTGCCTCGACCATAGCAACGCCGGACGGGCCGCGTTACCGCTTCCGTCAGATACACCAATGCCCGGCCGCCATTCGGTCGGCCGGGCATCGACGCGCAGCAGCTACTCGGCTCCGACAGTTTCCAGCCGCGCCAGGGCACTTACCCCCTGACTGACTGCCTCGGCGAGCCGACCAGCGAGTCCGTTGAGATCGACACCTTCCAGCGAGGTGCCCGTCTTGTGGACCATGCGGTTCACGGCGGCTTGGTCAACGCCGAGTCGACGTCCGGCTTCGGACTGGTTGCCGTCGCACGCTTCAACGAGAGCTGCAACGGCCTTGGCTCGTGCTGATGCGAGCAGGATGGATGCGCCGTGGACTGCCCCGGCGGCGTAGGTGACCAGGAGCGCGTCTTGCTGAATGGCTTCAAGGTGTTCGTCGGGGATCACGCGGTGCCTTTCGTTGGGGGCGTCCGAGCTCTAGCTATGTACACCCGTCATACCCGGAGCTATGGGGGGTATACATAGGCGGCGCGGACATCATTCTCCAGAGTGATGAACCGCCGCTTCGGTGCGAATGTCAGGCCGCCTTCTTCGCCCTCTTCTTCGCAGCCGGCTTCTCGCCCTCGCCGCGCGTCTCCTTCGCCCGCTCCACCGATGCCCGCAGTGCCGACAGCAGGTCCGTGACCTTCGCACCCGCGTCTTCCTTCGGCTGCTCAACGCGCGTCACCTCGCGCCCGGCTTCCTTGGCCTCGATGACCTCTTGGAGCGCCTCGCGGTACAGGTTGTGGTACTGCTCGGGCTTGAAGTCAGAGGTCATGGCTTCGATCAGGTCCACGGCCGCTTTCAGCTCGGTCTTGTCGTCGATGGCCGGCGGAGCCTCCACGGGGATCTCACGCACTTCATCGGGCCAGAACAGCGTCTCGAGCAGCAGCAGGTCGTCGCGGGCCCGCACCAGCGCTAGGGACTCGCGCTCGCGCATCGCAAAGGTAACAACCGCGGCGCGTCCAGCCTTCGCAAGCGCATTGCGCAGCAGTACGTAGGGGCGGAGTCCCGCCTTCTCCGGCGCAACGTAATAGGCCTTCCGGTACTGGATCGGGTCGATCTGGTCTTCGCGGACGATCGCATCGATGGCGACGATCTTCTTCGCGACCTCGGGCAAGCCGTCGAGGTCCCGGTCGGTGATGATCACTTCGTCGTCGCCGACGGGGTAGCCGCGGGCAATGTCGTCCTGCTGCAGCTCTTGGCCGTCGACTTCGCACACCCGCTTGTACCGGATCCGGCCGCCGTCCTCGGCGTGGTACTGGTGCAGTTCGGGTCCGGCGCTGTCGGTAACGGAGTACAGCTGCACGGGCACGCTGACCAAGCCGAACGAGATCGTCCCGGACCACACGGCTGACGGCATGACGCCTCCTATGTCCACCTATGAATGGACTATAGGCATGCCACGGTCGCTAACGCACCACCGTGAAGCGCGCATAGAACACAGTTTCGATACCGTTGTCAACGTGACCGCCGACCCGCCCAACCTCGAGATACTCCCCCACGCGCCCGCCGACACCGACGTTGCCAAGTGGGTCGTTGCCTGGAAGGTGGTGCACTTCCGCACCCGCGACACCTGGCAGGTGGGGGTACTCCGCGCCTGGATCCTGCTCCACGACGGCTGGTGGGTTGCGCACATTGACCACGCAGGCGGCGGCATGCACAACGACTGGCAGCAATCGACGTGGGTGGTGTACGACACGGCGTTGGTCGTTCCGGTCAATCCGGTACCGGACGGCTACTGACCTTGATTGCTGTCCGCGAAGACCTCCTCCGCTTCGCGTAAAGCGCACATCAGGCACACGTTGACGTCCGGCGACCCGGCAGGCTCAATCACCTGCTCAAGATCATCACTGTTGAAACCACCACAACGCGCCACCTTCCCCTCGTGGATGAGGAAGTGGAGGCGGTACCGGTCAGATTCGAGACGTTGATATCCGTGATCCATGGTCCCAGCGTCCGCCCGCACCGGTCGCACGTCGCGCTGCCGACCGCCGCACGCTTCGTTGCGACGCCCGGACGGCGTAGCGCCGCCAGTTCAGACCACGTCGAGCGCTTCCACCAGCTTGTTTAACTTCGCGTACTCCACCTCAACCTGGAACCGACCGTCGGGCCACATCTGCGGGTTCCACAACGGCCCGGCAATCACCACCGCGGCCCTGTTGCGGGTGATCTCCCACGGCTCGTTCGCAGCCTCGATCTGCTCCGGCGTGTAGCCGTGCGGCGGCTCGGTAGTCAGCCAGAACCGCGATGTCTCCCACCGACCCTCCGCGTAGTGCGGGTGCATCTGGACCTGCGCCAGCGCCGCCCGCAGCATCGGGACCTCGGCGTGTTCGATGAACAGCTGGTCTACGTACTCGGGCGACTCGTCCATCTCGCCGTCGGTGGCGCTGCGACGCAGGTAGAAGACGCTACTGGCCCGTAGCTCTACCGAGTACGGGCCCATGTCCGCGGTTGGTGCGGGCGCCAAGTTCACGACGGGATTATGTCGGGCGGCGACGGCGGGCCGTTCAGGAGTCGATTTCGGCTCGCGCTTGCTTCGATGCCGCCTTGTCCAGTTCATACCGCTCGAGCTGCGACAGCCCTTCGAACGCCTTGTTGTTGTCGAGGTCCACTGCCAGTTGGGTTAGTCGCTGTTGTACGGCGCGCCACTCTTCCGGGTCGGCGTCGCGCATGCCCTCGAGCTTCCGCTGGGTGGTGTAGAACTCGCGCTTCTTGTCGAGCAGTGCCGGAGGGATCTCGTTGGCCACTTACTCACCACTCCTCAGCATGAGCCCGAACGTCGGGATGTCTTCGCCGGCCTGGTCGGGTACGGACGGGCCGGGCGGAATTTCGAACAGCGTCACGCCGGCCCGCTGGAGCAACTCCGCGATGCTGTTCCACTGGAACCCATGGGCCACGTGGATGAGTCGGCCCTGCGGCGGGAACGTGCTGGCGTCGTCGGCGACAGTCATTTGCGAATCGGACATAACTTAGCTCTCCTCCTTGGACTGTGCCGGCCGACCGCCGCCTACGCCCTGGCCTGGCCTACCTGCGGCCCACGCCCGAATCTCATCGTCACGATTGGCAAGCCAGTACGGGACGTTGGCGAGGTGCCCGGATGGTTCGGGAAACGGATGGTCGGCGTAGCGACCTCCAGGCGCGGACACGGCGCGGTAGTGGCGGATGGTGGCGGTCTTCACCTTAAGCAGGTCGGCTAGGTCGGCCATGGTTCGGCGGTCTTCTGGCATGTCGTGGCCCTTCGCTGGCGGTTGGCGCGGCGGCTTCACCCCTAATGATTCCTTACAACTGGAGTGTTGACAAGGTTACCGCCCCCGAGTAGCGTCTTACCTAGCAAGCAAACCAGTTGCAAGGTATCCGAGGGGGACCCCGAAATGACCACGATCGCCAAGCAGGTCAACATCCGGACCGCGAACCGCACCTCCGCGCTGGCCCTGCTGGTCATCCAGGCCAAGTTCGCCGCTATCGCCGAGGTCGAGGCCGACGAGTTCCACACCTGCCCGATGTGCGGGCACGCCACCGCCGAACTGTTCACCCGCATCGACAACCGCGACAACGCGGAGATCGAGATCTGCGAGACCTGCGCCGACACCGAGGACGTCTCGTACTGCAACTGACCGCCAACCGTCCAATCCGAGGGGGGTCCTCAATGACCACCACGAACGCCAGCCTCGCCACCACCGCCCGCGTCCTGCGCACCCACGCCGCCCGGACCCGCGTCGGCACGCACATGTCGGTCGCCCGCCGCTATGCGGTCTTGGACGCGCTGATCGCCCGCACCAACGGCGCCCTGATCACCGCCGCGTCCTATCTCGCCGGCATCGGTGCCGACCAGGCGTTTATTGACCGCTTCGGCTCCGCATTCGGCACGAAGGCCTCGAAGGCTTATCAGGCCAAGTTCGGCTGCAAGTCGCGCCGCACCGGTCTCGCCCGTCGCGGACTGCGCCTGTTCGACGCGTTTGCCTACACCGCCAACGAGATGCCGATCCTGAACGAGGCTGCCCGCAGCTACGCGCGTACCAGCAACCTGATCGCCGCCTGACCCACCAACCTCGCACCACCCGATTGAAGGAAGCCAACATGCCTCAGACCACCGAAGCCGCGGCCCTCTGCGCCAACCCCGAGTGCACGCGCGAGAAGAAGCACCCCGGACTGTGCTCCGACGACATCGCGGCGCGCACCGGCCTCACCGTCAAACAGGTCCAGACGGTTCTCGACTTCGAGGCGAGGATGGCTGTCGAGAACCCGCAGAACATCCAGGCCGGCGACCAGGTGAAGTTGACCATCAGCGAGTGCCCGGACCTCGTTACCGGCACCGTCGTCCGGGTCTACCTGGACGCAATCGGCAGCCTCGTCGCCGACATCCAGATCGGCGACGATGTCCGGCCGCAGAACGTCAAGTTCCTCACCCGCGTCGATCCGAGCTACGCGCAGACCGTAACGCGGCTAGCCCGCGAGTACCACGTCGCGAAGGCTACCGGCCAAATGTCCGACCGGATGATCGCCACGATGCTCGCGAAGTTGCGCACCGCCGCCGGGTGCGCGGGCGTCTCTGCGGAGGACGCGTACAACGACCTGTGGGACGAGGTCGACACGGCCTGACCGCTCACGGCGCGTCCCGGTTGGGGGCCGGGGTGCGCCGTGTACGACCAGACCCAACTGCTCGACTCGTGTCCCGACAAACGATAGGAAGGCGTAGTGAACCTGCTCTTCAAGCTGTTTGGCGCCTAGTATCGCACCGGTGCGTGGCCGAACGGCATGCCGTTTGAGGCGCCGTTTCTTACTTGCCGTGGCGCTCTGACAATGAAGGCGCCGAAGAACTCCGTGTACGACCTGTACCTGCGCGGCCCGGTCGTATTCGAACCGGGAGTCCTACTTCGCAGAAGGAAGGGGAGTCGGGTGTGTACCCACAACGTGGACCGTCGGGCACTTATCGCTCGGTTCGCCGACGAGATCTCCAAGGTCCAGCAAGAGCGGTATCTACGAGGTGGTGTTACGGACTCCGGCGAGCTGGAGTGGGTCGTGTTCGAGCGCGAGAAGCTTCTGGATCTGGTCAACGCCGAGCTTGCGAAGTTCTCCAAGTCGCCCGTGGACATGGCAGCAGTCATGCTGATCGAGAACTCCGCCGTCGGCCACATCGACTACACGCAGAAGCTCGCGATCCGAGCGGCCGAACTAGTTCTCAGCGAGGGAGATCCCCGATGATGATGACCCCGGAGCAGTCCGCCAAGCTCCAGGCGAAGGCGCAGCCGCTGATGGAGATGCTGGTTGAGGTGCTAAACGAGCTGAGCGAGTTGAACAACGCGGCCGGCCTGAACCAGATCATCACCGGCCACAACGAGATCCTCACCGCAGGCGGGACCGTGGTGTATCAGCCGTGGACTCGCAGGTGGGAGATTGGGATCCGGCGTTAATTGTGCTCCCTCAAGCCCCGGCCGCGCCGCCGGGGTTTTGCATGCGCTGACACTTGCCGACGTTCACTCTCCCGGAGGATTCTCCGCCCAGGATCAGGTGATGCTAATCCCAGGTCAGCTAACCGTGTGATCTGACATGCACTTTTAGAAGCGACTCGGCTGCGCTACACCATCGGCATGCCTCTTCAACTCGGCCTTGGCGGTCGCCTACGCGCCGCGCTTCACGTTCTGCGCTCCGGCGACTACCAGCCTGCCAGCGCCTATCTCTGCGGCGTTCGCGACGGACTTGACCAAGGCCTCGACATGGCCTGGAGCGAGATGCAGCGCCGCTTCCCCGAGCTCGGTCCGGCGCCGCACGTTCCTGCCAACTCCTGCGTGTCGCTCTTCCCCGAACCTTGATACCGCACTAACGTCCACCAAGGACACGCCACCCAGCCTTGGAGGATTCCATGGGCGAGCACGCACCGAAGCCGCCGAAGGACAACCCGCCCGCAGCCCCCGCGCCATCCGGCGACGGCGTCCCCACCACAGTCACGCAGCCCGGCAACGGCACGCACAAGAAGCCGCGCTAGTGCCCGAGACGCACACCGACTTCGCGGGACGGATCGCCGCCGAGGCCTACTGGGAAGACGACACCCTTGCCGACCCGGCTTGGCGCAAGGTGTTCGATGCCGTCCCGCGGTCTGCTTTCGCACCCGACGACTGGTTCGAATGGAACGGCTACGGCTGGGACGCCCGGCATCGGGCAGACAACGAGCAGGACTGGGACGAGGCGGTCCACGCCGTGACCCAGCCGTTCATCACGCAGGTCGGCGACGACAACATGCCCACCTGCTCGCTGTCGGCGCCGATGCTGGTCGCCGCCATGCTAGGCACCCTCGATCTTGACGACGGGATGCGGGTGTTCGAGTCCGGCACCGGAACCGGCTGGACCGCGGCACTGATGGCCGCCCGCGTCGGGCCCGCAGGCCTAGTGGTGACGGTTGAGTACGATCCCGAGCTTGCCGGTATCGCTGTGGAGAACTGGCACAGTTCGGGGGTGTGGGACGGCTTGGCGCTGGTCGCCTTCGTCGGCGACGGGGAATCCGGGCGTCCCGCGCTGGCGCCGTTTGACCGCGTGTCCGCAACACACTCGGTGCGCCGGATCCCAGCCGCGTGGATCGCGCAGACAAGGCCGGGCGGGCTGGTGTGTGCGCCACTGAAGATCGGCCAGCCGGACCTGGACCTGTATGTGCAGCTGCGGGTCGGCGAGGACGGCACAGCCGAGGGCAGGGTGCGGTTCCCGGTGGATTTTATGGCCTCGCGCACCAGCCGGCCGCCCGCGCCGGCGAAGCAAGCCGAGGATGAGAAGCGCTGCTCAGTAACGGATTGGAACCTACCGGCGGTCGTAGCCGCGAAGGAGGCATGGCCTTCGCGGATCGCAGTTCCCGGCCTGAATGTCACGGGGCCGCTTGTGGAGGACGGCGACGACTGCATGTGGCTGTCGCTACCCGACGGGAGTTGGGCGGTTGCCTACGTCCCGCAAGGAGCGCCGTGGAAGGACGCCACGGTCGAGCAGCACGGGCCGCAGGATGTGTGGAGCCTCGCCGAGGACGCGTGGGCGCGGTGGGAAGCCGCGGACCGGCCGGGGATCAACGAGTATGGGCTGTCGGTCGGTCGCGACGAGACGCACACGTTGTGGTGCCGGACGCCGGACAACGTCGTCGCGGTCCTCAATTGAACACGCAGGTACGGTGGCCACATGGCTCTTTGGCTCACCGCGATCGTCGTACTCGGGATTATCATCACGGCGGCACTGGCCTTCAGGTTCTTCGACCGCAAGGACATGCGCCGTACTGATCTCTTGCAGGATGCGATCGCCGCCGCCAACGGTGACCCACGCGCTGCTGTCGCGATCACCGCCCTGATCGAGCTGGAGTACGGCGGGTACGGTCGCGAACACCTACGGCTCATTACCGAGCTGGCGGCAAACAAAGCCAGGTTGGAGTTGGCGCGGTTCGATCTCAAGCGGCTTCAGGCTGGCGTCGCCGTCCAACAGAAGTCGGTCGGGTCGCTGCAGCACCGGCTGCTGGAGACATCCAAGCGGTGGCTCCCATAGCAGCGCAGGTAACTACGCCACCGCCATCAGCTTGCCGGGCTCGATAAGGAAGTCCAGTCGCGACGGTTCCAGCAGCTCGCGGCGGTCGACCTCATCGAGCATTAGGTCCAGGCAGCCACCGCAGTAGCCGAGTGCGTAGTCGTCGGGCGTGAGCTGCCAGATAACGACGGCATCCGGGCCGGAGTTCATGGAGCAGCAGCGCCAGCAGCACAGCGCAACTGTGCCCATCAGTGTCCTACCTGACTATCAGCCGGGTCGACAACGACCTTCCACCCTGCTTCGAGCCGCACTGGGCTACCTGCCGCCGTGATCTCGCCGGCGATCCGCAGGCGCCAGTACTGCTCGATCAGCGGCCACGTTGTCTCCAGCGCCGCCGCGACCCGCCGGTTCGCCTCGTCCAGCGACATTCCGTCGGGCAGGCCCGGGAACGCAGCCATCGACGCGGCGTTCAAGATGTCGCCCGGGATCGCGCTCACGTCAGGTCCCTCTCGTTGTCACGGCGTTGTGCCGTCGGCATAGTCCCGCTGAAGGTCTTCGAGGATGTCGGCGAGCTCTCCGAAGTCCCCGAACTCGAACTCCTCCGGGGCCTGGTGCTCGCATCCGGCCTCGGCGGTGAAGCGGTAGTACGAGCAGCCGGTGTCGCAGCCGTAGGCACCGTCGCTGGCGTCAGGATTGGTGACCCGCAGCGTCGCGCAGCCTGCATGCTCCGGATGCTCGGCGCGCCACACGTCGAGGATGTAGCGGGCGACCAGGGCGTCTGCGTCAGTCATTGCTGCCCCGCCGCCTTCAGCAACGCATCTGCGACACGGTCCACCGCTGCGGCGAGCGCAAGGATCGCGTGAACCTGCGCCCTTGCGATGCTCTTGTCTTCCGGCTGGTAGACCTCGCCGCGGTATTTGGGCTTGCCGACGATGGGCCTGATCAGTTGCTCGGCCTGGGCGCGGTTGTCGCTGGTCACAGCGGATCCCGCCCGGTCCCGAGCGCCTGAATCGCCGCTGCGATCAGCTCCTCAGCCGCATCGTCGTCGCAGAACTCGATACACCTGTCCTCGTCGAGTTCGCCCTCGATCGCGCCGGCCTGGATCAGCGCCACTACTAGGTCGCCGTCCCAGTCGGAGTTCCCGAACGGCTTCTTGCCGTCGAAGCCTTCCTTCTCGTCCCACAGCGTTGCCAGCAGCTTGATCAGGTAGTCGCCGATCGTGGTCGCGTCGGCATCGTTCTCCGGCATCGGCAGCGCCAGGACCTGATACGGGGTTAGGGTCGTAGTCATACCGGCAGCACCAACTCCCGGCACCCGATGGCCGTGCCGTCCAGGTCCCGGACCTCCAGGTGCGGCGCCAGCAGGTCCGGGCGCTTGCCGGCCTGCGACAGCGCCAACGGCAGCGACACCACGTACCAGGTGCGGATGTCCTGCGGGTCGCCATCCCACGGCGGCAGGCCGGTGGTGTGCCGGAACTCAACGTGCGCGACTCGCACGGGGCAGTGCGGCAGCGTCTGCGTAAACAGGTAGTTCTCGCCGATGCGCGCGGGCTGCTCTGCTGGCTCTAGGACCATCTCGGGTTCGATGTCGCCGAGGCTAATCCGGTCGGGCGTGCCGTAGGGGTAGATCCGGATCGGATGCGGCGTCAGGTTGATTAGCACGGGTTCGCCACCTCGTCTAAGTCATCGTCAAGCGCGGATACCCGTTCGATGCGTTCCAGCTCGACCTTGCGCCATGCCGCAACGATTTGCCGTGCAAGCGGATGTGGGCACGGACGCTGGTGCAGGTTGTGCATCTGGCAGTCGTCATTGTGGTCGTACTCACAGCCGTCGTTGTCGGCGAGGCGGTCGAGCAGTTCTACCGCGACCGCCAGGGCGTCGCGCAGTTCGCCGTTCTCGACCAGGACCGTGTGCACGTCGGGGCCAACCCCGGGCGGCAGGATAGACGGGTTGTTCGCGGACTCTTTCAGGAGGCAGGTCAGGCGTGCGGTCGCCGAGTAATTCACGCTTCCCGCCCCTCCGACAGCAGGACCGGCAATACGATCACCTTGTTCGCGCCGACGAGGTCACAGGCCTCTTTGATCGGATCGCGGCGCTCCCAGGTGGCAACCGGAACGAGCGCAACTTCCGGATGCTCGGACTCGACTGCTGTCAGCCACGAAAACAGATCGGCCATATTAAGCCCGGCAGGTGGCTGGATGTCCGCAAGCCACGGGTGCTGCGCAATGACCTGCGGCCTGCACGCCTCCGCGGCGCCAGGTAGCTGGTGCGTTAGCAGGCTGTCGCCAGTAAGGAAATTCAGGATCCGGTACACGCCCTCAATGTGGTCGTGCGACAGCAGCACGCCTGTGGTGACGCTCAGGACGTCGGCGATCGGGAAGGTGCGGGGCTCGCTGGTCATGATTCCTCCGAGATTAGGGTGACACATCGTCAGGTGACTGAAGGTCGTACACCGCCACCGGCACTCCGCGACTGCACAGTTGCTCCACGATCAGCGGCTCCACCAGCCCCCATCTGCCGCCGGCCAGCCCACACCCAATCCTCGGCATGTGCACGCTCGCGCCCATCATCAACGCGCCCGTGCCGACGATCCGCAGGCACTTGCGCAGTGCCCCGTAGTCCAGCGGGTGCGGATTGTCCCGGCCCCGGGTGCCATGCTGCGCGACCATGTTGGCGACGTGCAGCCCTTCCCCGACCTTCACCATGAACACAGCATCCAAGCCGGGAAACCGGCCCCACTTCTCCATCGACTCCCGGAACACGCGCCGGTACTGCGCCTCGGGTTCCGGCCAGCGTCGCGACAGTGCCAGTACGAAGCCGGCGCCCCACGCGCCGACGTCATTCACGATGTGCGCGATGATTTGCGGGCGGTCGCCAACCGGGTCCGTGGCGTCGCCAACCACATAGGTGATCTCAGTCATCCGCCTCACTCCTGTCGATCATCGGACACGCACCGCCCCCGCCGCGCCGGCAGTCGCACGGGTCCCGTAGTCCCGCCGCGTACACCCCAATCCGCTCGGCCGTCGAGCACGGCACCGGAAGACCGCATAGGCACTTCCCGGTCGGGACGCCGCCCCTTGTTTCGTTCTGGTGCATCTTCTGCAAGTCGTCGAGTACGACGCCCTTCCCCACGGCAACCCAGCGCCAGTGAGTGATCCACGGGTTCTCGCCCACGCGAAAGCCGCCGAACGCCGGATCAGTCGTTCGCCGCTTGCTTTCCTTGGCGTTTGCAGCCAGTTCGTCCCGACCGGCATCGGTAATCCGGAACCGGTTGAGATGCTCGCCGCCGTCAGCCGCGATACCGCCAACCAGGCCAAGCATAAGCAGGTTGCGAACGGCGAAGTACAGATCGGCCATCCGCTCCCAGTCGCTCGAATCGAACTGCTCGCGCGGCAGATCGGCCTTGTCCGGACCGAGGATGCCCTTCAGCGATACGTGCTCTGCGTTGCCGGAGTCGGCTGCCGCAGCCAGGTAAATGAGGATCGTTCGCTCATCCAGCAGCAGGTCAACCATTGCCAACCTCCCTTTCGACCGCGCTTCGGATCCCAGCGTCCGCCCCGTCTCCGGCCTCCGTCAGGTAGCGGACGGCCAGCTCGGTCAGGTTCGGGTCCGCAGCAGGGTCGGACAGTTCACTGGCGTGGTCCAGCAGAACAACTTCCACGCCGGTTAGCAGGTACTTGCCCTGTTCGCGCAGTTGCTCCGCCTCCTCCTCGGCCTTCACCCGCGCCTCGTGCGGCGTCAGCTTCCCGGCCCGCTGAGCGGTAAGCACGTACTGGTCGAGTTCGCCAGCGAGCTTCACCTCCAGCTCGCACTTCTCCTTCGGGAAGTCGACGCGCGTCTCGGAGTAGTTCTCTGCGTCGCCGAGCATCGTGCGGGCGGTCGCAACGTAGGCAGCGCACATCTCCTGCGCGTCCTCAAGGGACAGGTTGAACGTGCCGCCGCGGATCTCCATCGACCGGATGCGGGCACGCTCGGCCATGTCGGTTGCGTACTTCTCGACGGCCTCGGCGTAAGCATCGCTGCGGAGCCGGTCCACGTCGTCCAGCAACTCCAGTACATCGGCGGTATCAAAGTCGTGGACGTTCTCGCCGCAGCAGGAGCAGGTGCCGGTCACGCGGCGGCGGATTTCTTCGAGACCCTTGTCGCTGAGGGCGTAGGGCTCCGTCGGCGTGTCGGTCATGATGTCTCCTCGGTATGGTCCGGCCGCGCCATCAGTTCCTCCCGGACCCGCATGAGCGCGAACCCCAGCAGGTTCAGCCCCGGCCACGCAGCCGGGTCCCGCACGTCCCGGTGCGACGCCGCCAGGCCGACACCCCACACGCGGTCATACGGGGAGGCTTCCACAAGCACCTCGCCGGCGGTCCCGGCCAGGAACGCACGCAGGTCCGAATTCTGGGCAAACTTGGCGTAGTTACCGGCGACCACCAAGCCGAACCGAACCGCGGCCCACGTGGTCTCGTCGAAGTCGCAGGCGTTCCGTCCGGCACGTTTGGCCACGGCCGGGTCGCGGGTGGACAGGACTCGCGCCCACGCGTCGGAGTCGCCGAACAGCTGCGCTTTCGAGACCATCATCCAATGCTCGGCGGTGAAGTAGGTGATGCTGCCGATGCGGAACTCGGCCGGCCACCACTGCGACAGGCACGCCTCGTCGACGACGCCTGGGATACGTGCGCGGTGCCCGAAGAACAGGCGCCACTTCGGTTCGGCGCCGGCGCGGATCATCGCTGCGAGTTCGCCGCGGCTGCGGGCGGCGGTCGGGTTCGGACGTTCAGGCCCGATCACAACGCGCCTTCCTTCTCCCACGCACGGACCGCCTCGGCCAGCGCCGCAGCACCGTCCCAGTCCTCATCCACATCGGTGTCCTGCCGCCCCGTCAACCGGTCGGCAGCGCGTACCGCAACAGCTCCGGGTGCGGCGTAGACGTCGAGGTCCAGCGGGAACAGGGCGCGGGTGCCGTTGTCGCACAGCGCCCAGCCGTTGTGCTGGTCCCAGCCGAGCCACACGTGGTCGGGCCACAGCGCTGGGTCCGCGTCGTCGAAGACGATAACGCCGTCGAGCTGCTCGCCGTCCGGGGACGTGGTCCATTGTTGCGTAGGCTCGTGGCCGAGTTGGGTGAGCTGGTACGCAACCTCGTTGATGTAGCCGTCGTGGGGCATCGGCTTGACGAACATCAGGACGCCCCCGCATCTGTCGCGACCGCGAGCGGCGCCCACATCGCCACCAGATGATCCAGCCGGACCTGTAGGTACGCACGCACCTCAGGCTCCTCGTCCGGGTGAACTGGCACGCTGAGCGAGTAGTTGTATCCCTTGCGCTGGCGGATGAAGTACAGGCTCAGCGTGCCTATCACGCCCGCGTCGGGCTTGCGCCAGTCCCAACGGAACAACAGGTCCATGTCGAGGTCCCAGCTGGCGGCGGTTGCGATGAAGTCGCCCCAGGTCGGGTAGTTGTCGTGGTAGCCGACCTTGAAGAAGTTGCCGGCGGCGCAGTAGTACGGGTGCTCCGGTTCCCACAGGTGCGGAGTGGTCGGCTTGGACATCAGCGCTCGCCGCCTTCCAGATTAGCCAGTTGCGCCTCGGCGCCGGCCCGCGTGCGAATGGCCGACCGGCTGATGATCTGCCGAACCTTCGCAGCCATATGCGCCCGCGTCTCGGCCTCGTCCTGCGTGAAGTGCTGCATCGCGGCAAGTGCGGTGATTGCCACGTCCGCCAGTTCCTTCAGCAGGTCGTCCATGGTGTGGGTGACACCCTTGCGCGGATTTTGACCCGTCAGCCCGATGTATGCGGCGATGGCTTCTCCCACCTCCTCGCCGAGCTTCATGACGCGCATCGCATCCTCGTGCTTGCTTGACGGGTTCGAGGAGTCCAGCCAGGCAGTGATGTCTGCAATGTCGGCGAACAGGTCACGCTCGTCCTGCGGCTTCTCGGCGACGGCAACTACGGCACCTACGTTCGCCACGCACGACCCCGGGTCGACACCCTCGCAGTTGTCGCAACGGTGCGCTGCCCACGGGTCGGGCTCGTGCTCGCACAGGATGCACGGGTAGCCCGTGATCGGCTTCGTGCAGACCTCGCACTCGAACTCCTGCGGTTCCTCGTCCGGCCACGACACGGCGACGGTGACGACCGCCTTCCGCCGCTCGTCCTCGACGGCACGCTCCCATGCCCAGTACTCATCGGCGCCAAGCAGGCCGGGGCCGAAGTGCTGAACGATGGTGGCGTCGATCTCGGCGCGGCCAGACTGGATGTGCTTGCGTGCGATCTCGCGCACGGTCTTCGGGTCGGGGGTGGTGGTCATTTCACAGCCCTCCTCGCGAGGTGGCAGCGGTCGCCGTTGCAGCCGGGCACGCGGCACTTGGTGTTCTCGAACAGCTCGTCGCTCAGGCGCGCCAGGTCCAGGCATGGCTGCGTGCCGTCCGGCAGCGGCGCGCAGACGATGTAGATCACGTTCGGTTCGGCCCACTGGTGCGGGTAAAGCACCGGGTGCTTCATGTTCTCGCGGACTTCCTCGATGGCGGCTCCGCAGCCATCGCAGGTGATCACCTTGCCGGATGGGGTTGTTGCGACCATGTCAGGCTCCAGTCTTGGTCTCGTCGGTGGGTTCTGGTTGGCGTCTCAACCACCTGCGCCAGCCGCCGGGCACGAGGTCCGGTGGCTGGCGGGGGCGGTCAGGCGCCGGCGTTGATGTCGCGACGGCAGTTCGCCAGTCGGGCAGCGAGTTCGGGGCGCTGCACGCCGTTGCGGCGTGAGACGGCCATGTTCTCCAGCAGGGTGTTCTCGTAGGCCAGGTCGCCGGCCACGTTGCGCGGCAGGTTCTTGCACGCCGCCTCGATGGCGTTCCGGCGCCGGGAGATCGCGTTCGTGGTGGCCGCGGTGCGACCGCCGGAGACCTTCAGCCGGCGCAGGGCAGCGTAGTTGGACCGGACGGTGCTGATCGTCTGGGTCAGGGTCTGCGTGGCGGTCATCTCGGTCTCCTTCGTGGGTTCCTGCGTTTTTTCTATTGCTTACTGTAGTGGGTGCCCACTACGCTGTCAAGCGTACCCACTACACTGGTCCGATGAAGACCCCGGAGGCCAAGATGAACGAAGCACTTGCCGACATCGCAGCTGTTGCGGACCCCGTAGACCGCGCCAAGCGTGCCGCCGCGTTCATGGAGACCATGCGCACCGAGGCCATGCCCCAGGCACGTCAGATCCGACAGGAAGCCGTGAAGGAACTTCGGGCCGAGGGCAAAAGCCTTGCCGAGATCGGCTCACTTCTTGGCCTTGACCGCAACCGCGTGCAGCAGATCAGCGAGGGCCGAACCGGCGGTAAGGGCAAGTCGGCGGCACCAGACAACTCCGAGTCCTGACGCCCGGCCCCGCCACCCGCCTTACCGCCGCCCCTGCCCCCGTCACGCCGGAACGGCGGCCGTCTCGGCTGGCCACCGCCCGCCACAGTCCGGGCATTGTGCGAACCCCTCCCCGCCAACCGTGCGCACAGCCTCGCCGTCCATCTGCGCGGCCCCACAATGCGGACAGAACAGGCACTCCGGCATTACCGTCTGCACGCCACGGCAGCACCACGGACAGCGGGGCGTGCGCGTCGCTGCCCAGATTGCCTCGGGTTCGAAGCACAGGATCGGTTCCGGCGGAGGCTTCATGCCCGGCTTCAAATGGAACCGCATCGACGTCGACTCGAACGGGATCGGGTTGGCGTCGCGCAGGAAATGCCCGAGCGGGTACAAGGTCAGCGCGGCCAGCGCCTTGAACTCCGGCCACGTCGGGTAGCGGACGCCCGCCTCCCACTCATCCGCGGCCGGTTCCTCCGTGCCGCACGCTACGTCCACCCTTGGCCCGTACAGGCCGTGGCGGTCCAGCGCGTAGGTAATTAGGTAGGGACGGAGCCGACCGGCCTTCCACGACCCGTAGGCGGCGTCCTTATCACGCTCGGCACGTTCCGCTGCCTCGGTCGCGCGGCAGGCGTTGCGGAAGTCGATTGTGGCGGCTTCCTGCTCGGTGAGTCGCACGCCGGCTTTGCCCCAGCGGGGGCGGGACTCGACAGTTACGGCAGGCTCCACTCGGTCTTGAATCCGGGCCGGCCGGCGTAGGCCGCAACCAAGGCGCGCTCAATTCCCACTGCCGCATCCATTAGGAGCCAGGTTTCGGTAAGCGCTGCAACCTCACGCAGCTCGGCCGCGTGCCTTAGCAGTTCCCGCTTCGCCTTCACGTCGGCCAGTACCGACGCAGGATCGTGGCGCTCAATATGTCGCAGGTTCGCCTCGGCCTCGTCCTGCCAGTCAGCGGCGTGGACAATGACCGGGTTGCCGTAGCTGTAGCCGATGTTGTCAGGGTCGTGGAACTCGTCTTCGTCGCGGCCCTGAATCAGCGACAGCGGCGCATCGTCGGCCGCGTGCTTGTCCTGCGCCGCTCTCCAGCTGCCGGGCACCGGGACCGGTGTGGTCGCAAGGGCCAGCTGCTCATCGACGGCCATCTGCGCCTTGATGAACTCCACAATGTCCGTCACAGCCCAGCCTCCGCCATCTGCGCCAGCGTCTTGAGCTCGGCTACCGCAGGTCCGTGCGTCCCGTCGCACCGGTCCAGGCTTCGCGGCCGGTTGTGCGCGTTCAGCATCCCGTCGGTTCGGACGTGCACCAATTTGCCGCACCGTGGGCAGATACCACGGCCGTGCAGCTCGGCCACAAGGAATCTCCGCTCACGACGTGCACTGTCGCGCCCGTAGATCGGGCTACCCGTGACACTTTCGGTGTAGCCGAAGCCGCGCCGCCAGCCCTGCATGACCACGAGCGCGAACTCGTCCTTCGCGTCGGCAAGACGGCGGTGCAGAAACACCGGCTTGTCCCACCGCTCCGGGTCCGGGATGTCAGGCCACGCATGCCAGGCCATGTGGCGCCGCCGGCCCGTGCCGTCGAAATTGTCAGAGCGGACGTGCCAGTCGTGGCGACGGTTGTCGGCGTCGGTGAAGCGCACCAGGAACTCGCGGTCGTAGCCGTACCAGACCGGGATCCACTCGGGATTCGTTGCGGACGTGTCGGTCATGATCCCTCCCGGGCTGCGAGCGCTTCGGCAATCAGGTCCTCCACCGGCCGCGACAACGCCTCAGCAAGCTCGTCGCTGTTCTCATCAATGAAGTTGGCAAACCATGCGCGGGCGTCCGACCCGCTGGCAGCCATCTCGTCGCGGAGCCGTTCCGCCTCGGCCCGATCGGCCGGCCCGATCTGCGGCGGCGGGATGTAACAGATGCAGGGGGTGGCGTCGCATTCGCAGGCGACCCAGGCGGCAGTCACCGCTTGCACACCTCCCGCGCGTTGATCACGTCGTCGGTGCGCCACTGATAGCGGCAGCGACCGCAGCTTCGGTGGAAGTGCTCTGTGTCGCCGTCGGCGCACTTGTTGTCGAGGTGGTTGCCGTCGTAGGCCGAGTACGGCCGCAACCGGCAGCCGTCGCAGTAGTTCATGGCGGTGTCGTCGGAGCCGCACTTCGGGCACGACCGTGCCGGCACGGCGGTGCCAGCGCTGATGGTTACGGCGTCGGGCATGTCCACTCCTCGGTTAAGCCAGTCCACTACGGGTAGATCCGGGCGCATCTGTGCTAGTCGCTGTCCCAGTTCGTCGTCGATGTGGATCCTGTCGGATGTAATGGCCGTGAACCGGGCGCCACGGCCGGGAAGCGCCGGCCCGTAGCCGGCGACAGTTTCGTGCGTCTCCTGATGGGAGAAGGCGTGGGCGCCGCAGAACCCGCAGTTCGAATACGACCCCGAGACGATGAGCGTGGCGGTAGCGGACGCACCCGATCCTGCCGCCAGCCTGCGGGCCTCGCGGGCGGACTCCAGGATGGCAGCAGACGGCCGGTTCTCGTCCGCGCGGATCGTGTTCTTGGTGCGGGTCATCAGAACGTCCTGCTCACGTCACGCCGCCGTTCGCATGCCGGCCATGCGCAGGAACGCGGGCAGCGTGATCTCGCCGTCGCTGACGTTGCCGTACACAAAGTCGGTGAGCAGCCTCGCCGCGTCGAGGGCGTTCACGAAGTCCTGATCGCTGGCACCGAACGCGGGACCCCCAGGTGAGATGTGAACGGTGCCGGACCCAAGGCGGTACCGCAGGTAGTACCAGTTGCCGTCAGCATCCCAAGCGCTCCACTCCGGGCGTCCTTTGGTGAGCTGGAGTACCTGAACGAGCGCGGGAATGTCGTGTTCAGTCATGGCGCCTCGATCGGTTCGAGCCGGTACATCTGGCCCATCAGCTCCGGGTTCGTGTAGATGTTCGCAAGACAGCCGTGGCACTTGGGCTCGTTGCTGCCGTACTTGTCTCCGACCTGGAACCAGCAGCTGTTGTCGTCGTCCCAGAGGACGAAGGCTTCGCTCTCGTTGAGCTTCCCGCAACGCGCGCAGCGCCAGACGTTCATGCTTCCTCCTCGGTTGCATCATCGCCGCCGCTGCAGACCATGAACGCGACATCGCTGCTGGACTGGCAGTTCGGGTTCACGCAGGTCCACACGGCGTAGCAGTCGTTCCGCTCGCCGGCGTGGTCGTGGAGTTCGTCGCGCTTCACCGGCCCGCGGCAGTGGCGGCACTGGGTAACCTCGCGCACTTCAGTCATGCTGCTTCCTCCATCCGCCCAGCCATCAGCACCTCAGCGTTCCTCGCCGCCACGTCCCGCCCGAGCCCGGTGGCCTCGTACACGCTCGTCCCGTCCCACGACCGGCCGCGCTCGGTGCGCTGCAGCAGGTTCTTGCCGGCGAGCCTTTCGGTCCCGGTGAACAGTTCGGCGTTTCGGCACCCCCAGGCGAACATGACACGGCAGTGCCGCCACGGGTACGGCCACCACCGCGAGTCCGGACACGGGTTCAGGATCTTGACCGGCCACGCTACGCGTACAGGGCTGGAATGCATCGCGAACAATGCGAGCAGGGTGGCGTCGTCGTCGTTGAGGGCCGGCACCTCGCCGGCAGCCTCGCACAGCTCCGTCCACGCGGCCCCGGCCCTGTCAAGGATCCGGTTCTGCGTCAACGCCCAGACGAGCCCGAGGGCCGCGGACATGCCCATCCACCAGTTCGGGCCGAGACCCAGCAGGGCGCAACCCATCCCAGCCGCCAGCGGGATTAGCGCGCCGACCGACACGGAGGCAAGGAGACGCCACCAGCCGCTCACGTTGGATCCCCAGCGCCACCCTCAGGCTGCTGCTCGGCCAGCCTCCACTCGCCGACAATCCGCCACGCCAGCGCGGATTTAACGAGGCTCCTCTCAGCCCGATCAACCGCCCGGTAATGGTCCAGAACAGCACCGGCGTGCTCCTCGGATTCGCAAATGGCGTAGCCCTCGCGAGTCTCGGCGTTCTCGCTCCAGGCGCGTCGCACACCCCATTCCTCGGCCGTCTCGCCGAGGCGCTGCTGCAGCTCGGTAAGTGCGCGTTCCGCCGTCTCGCCACGGTCGCGTTGTTCGTCGTGCTCGGCGAGGAACGCCCGCAGCCGATCCGGCGTGACCTCGACGCCGGGCTCGTACACCGACACGCGCCCGTCGGGCAACGGCTTCAGCCGAACCACAGCGCTGACGTGCGTCGGCGGGCAGTTCACTTCGGGGATTGCTTCGGCCTCGTTCTGCGCGTTGCACTCGTCGGCAATCCGCACGAGACGCTGAATCCACGCGCGAGCCTCATCGGCTGCGGTCATCGGCTTGATCGGTTCAGACATCGCCGTCCGCCTTCCACGGTTTTTGCGCCCATTGTCCTCGCCCCCGCGGTAGGCGCCGAGGTGGTGCTCCAGGCGGTCCAGGTAGTCGTCGGTCACCGCCAAGCCCTCCCATTCCGTTTCGGCCACGGCATTGCCGCAATCCGCCGCCCCACCTCGGTGGGCTCGTACAGGTCGCCGTTCACGCCGTCAGCAACCACCCGGTCGATGCAGCCCTGGTTGTACAGGCTGGCGCCTGCAATCAGCAGGTCATACGCGCTGCCGAAGTATTCCGGCCGGTCACCAGGGTTCGGCGCGAGCAGGACGTCGGCCGCCTCGAACATTCCGATCGGGCCGGCCGTCGCAGCGAATACACGCAACAGCAGCTCGGCGTTAGCAGACAAAGCAATCACCGCTCATCCCTCCTCGGCCACTGCCCGTCGGCAACCTGCTGCGTCCGGTCGAGCAACAGCTCCTCCAGCCAGTTAATTGTCCTGTCGTACTCGGCGAGGACACGCCGCCGCTTGGTCCGTGCGTCCAGCAGGTGCGCACGGATCGCGTGCGGCGAGGCGTGTTCCTCGTATCCGGCGTTGCCGGGCTTCGGCAGGTCGCCCATGAATGTCACCGCCACCCTCCCGCCGCGTTCGACTGATCCGCAGCCGCGTTGTACTGCACGCTGGCCTGGTTCAGCAGGTCCACGATCCGGTTGTGCGCATCAGAATCGCTGATCACGTCCAGCGCCTTGTGGAGCCTGCCGATGACCTGACCGAGCCACTCCAGCTCGTTGCGGGCCGCACCCCATTCCTCGTACTCGATGGCCTCAGCAAGCTGGTCGCGGGCATTGGCGAGATCGGCGATCGCCACGCAGGTGTCGCACTCGCGCTCCTCGGCATTCCAGTCGGGGGCCGGGGTGCCGCACTCGGGGCAGGTTGTTGCGCTGTCGGTCATCAGGCCTTGCCTTTCGTCCGAAACGGGGGTGATGGTCGGCTCAGGCATCGCCACCACCCCAGAAGCTGCGCCCGTTGTCCTCGTCGGTGAACCAGTCCGGCAGCTCGTCCCAGACCTCTTCGCCCACGATCTCGTCGAGGAAGGTGGGCATCGAGGCGAGGATCTTCTTCAGCATCAGCGCGACAGCGCGAGCGTCGTCCCGCTCAGCGCTCACTGCCTCGAACGCGCCGATTAGCGCGGCAGTGTCCGGGTCTGGCGTCTCGGCGGTGCAGTCCGGGCTGCCGCACCACTGGACGCAGGTGCAGTCGGCATCGTCGGCTTCCGTGGGCGGAAAGTGGCCGCGGGTGCACCACGGGCAGTTCATCTCGGCCGGGCCGTTGGGGTTGCCCCACTTCCTGTGGGCAATCGTCATGATCTCTCCTCGGTGGTGGTGGCGAGCGCTGCACGCCCGGCGTCGGTAATCACGTAGCCTCCAGACACTCCGGCACCTACAACCTCGATGAGGCCAGCCGCGAGCAGTTCATCAAATGCGTCGGGGATCTCACCCGCCGGCCACGGGCAGATGCTGTTGACCAGCCCGACCCACGACAGCGGCTCGTCCTCCTCGGCAAGGGAGGCGAGGATCTTCGCTTCGAGATCGCGCATCAGGCACCACCGTTCGGTGCCGGCACTAGATCGGTACGCGTCGCACGGTCCACAATCGCCCGCTGCCGCGCCGTCGCCGAGTCGGCCAGGACCGCACCGCGCGCAGCCTTCGCCCGCACGATTTCGACACAGTCCGGGCCCAAGCCAGCGGCTTGTGACGCCGGCACCGTCAGCGGCTGGTTGCAGCGGCAACAGTGGTGCGTGTACTCCGCAAACCGCAGCCCGGCAGCCTCCGGGTCCGCAGCGATCGCCTCACGGACCTTCCGGTCCCACGGGTGCCGCACAGTCTGGTACCAGGCGGTAATCCACTCGCCGCGCTCCCGTCCGCGCAGGCCCTTCGGAAGGTCCCGCTTGTACAGCGCCGGGCCGTAGTGCGCGCCCGACGGCGAGGCGGCCAGGGCGCCGCCGGAGTCGTCCTTCACGCGCCAGCAGGTCGTGGTGGTCGGGTCGTCGGGATCCGGGACGGCGTAGTAGCCGTCGGGGAGAGGGGTGGTGGTCATGAAGGCTCCTTGGTCAGGGTGTTGGCGGCGGTGCGCGCTTCTTCCAACCGCTTCAGAACGTGCGGCAGTCGACGTGTTACTGCTTCGACCGGGTCGACGTCAGAGAAGTCGAACCACTCCCCGTGCCGCCGCCGGCTCCGGAACTCGTGGTGCAGCGCCTTCTCCAGCTCGTAGGTACCGGGAACGGTGTGCAAGATCCGCAACTCCACCGGGCAGGACAATTGAAGCGCGTACAACCGCTCCGGCGCCGTCTCGGAGGTGCCTATCTTCACCAGTGGCGACTCGTCGGCCTTGATGAGATACACCACCGCGTCCGGACTCAACGTGCCGGATTCACGCTCCTGCCGACGCTCGCTCAGCCGGTAAAGCAGCTCGGTACGCAACGTCTCGGCAGTCACCTTGCGATCCGCTTTCGCCAGTTGCAGCAGCGCCCAGCGGATCTCCTTGTCGTGCCAGCGGCCGGCAGCAATCGCGCCCTCCACGATCCGCATGACGCGGTGGTGATAGCTCAGCGGCTGAAGGACGCAGTAGGCGCGGGCAAGGATGTCGGCGCGCTGTTGCGTATCGCGGGGCACCGGTACCCGGCTGCTGGAGCGCTGTGGTCGGGGCGTCACAGGCTCCAGAAGCGCAAGTTCATCAGGGGTCGGAGGTTGCACGGGCTTCACCCGAAGCGGCGCATCGGCAAACGGCAGCCCCTTCCCCCACGACGCCTCATTCAGCCAGCGAGCGGCATGCCGGATGAACTTCTGTTCGCGGCCGGTGTCCTCGCAGTAGCTGCGGAACTCCTGCGCGGCGGCCAGGATCTTCGTCGGATCGGCGCCGTTGGCGACCGCCTTCGCGTAGATCTTCCGCGCGTGCGCCTTGCCGACCTTCCGGGGGTAGGCGCGCCAGAACTCTTCGAAGGTGTCGACCAGCGGCTCCGGTAGGGCGTCAATGTGGGCGGTCCGTCGCTTCGGCATCGGCTTCGCCTCGAAGAGGATGAGGTCGTCGGACATGATTCCTCCTAATCAGAACGTGCCTTCGTAGGCATCGGGGTCGGTGGGGTTCTCCCAGCCTTGGTGCTGGCCCTTTGGGGCGTGGTAGCTATGCGAATCGGGGTCCTGCCACGTCTGGTGGCCATCAGAGTTGCGGCGCGGCTTCGGAACCCACCCCGGCTTCAAATTCGCTTCAGAATCGTCCTGCTCCGCTTTTGGAGCAGGACCAAGCTCCTCCGGATCGAGCCTGGACATCCAGACCGCTATCCGATCGTTGGCGGTCGCCAGACCGGCAACACAGACCTCCATGAGGTCGTCCTCGGACCAGCCGGAGGCCAGATTTTGGGAAACGACCGCCTGGAGTCCCTGCCGTCGTCGGCGTCCTGGGTGCCGGTCGAAGGGGAGCTGCTCAACGAAGACGGCAGCGCGCTTTTGAACCTCGTCTTCGATTTCCGAACCCTCCCCCTCCTCCTGGACCTCCTCCCCCTCCGCGCCAGCTGGCGGCATCCAATCTGGAGCGTCACTGGGAAGGTGGGGGAAAGGGGTCTGTTCGTCTGTAGAAAAGTCTGTAAGGAATGACGACGGCTTAGCCGTCGTTGGGCGCGAACTGGGCGTTTGCCCTGTTTCCGCAGGTGAAACCGAAAGTGGTTCAGCCGTCACCGGAGACGAGCTGGGAGAATGCGTCGTTCCCGCAGGTGAGGCCGGAAGTGGCTTAGCCGTCGTTGGGACGGAACGGGCATTAGGCACATTCGGCTGCGCGAAAACTTGAATCCGCCAGCCTGGAAGCCCGTTCACCACGATCCGCTCTCGCGCAAGGTGGCCTTCCGCTTCCAACTCCTTGGCGGCAGCCCGGTAGGCATCGCGCCCCATCCCCCGCCGCTGCTTCCCGTCCGCGCTGCCTGGACTGTAGAACTCGGCGATTGCATCGATGGACGAGTGGTTGCAGCCGTCGGCCAGTAGTCGCACCAGCAGCCCGATGGCAGCGATCGACAGTTCCTTGTTGAAGGTCGCCCCGTTTGGCGCGCGTTCGAATCCAGACGCGCCGACTCGGAGACGGTGGACCTCGATGTTCACGCGAACACCACCACACAGTTCGTGGTGTTGTATATACTTAAGACACGCTTCATGCGGTCTCCTTGCGTGGGTGCGACGGAGAGCTTTACGACGGGCTGCACACTCGTCGTCCAGGGCCGGGCCTTCGGGCCCGGTTTTGGCGTTTCTGTGCTGATAAATCTTACCGCGTCCAGGGGTCCCGCACGTCCCAAAACGACACCTCTGACCTGCGGCGAAGGCATGATCCAGCACTGCGACGACGCGACTTGTGGATCTCTTTGCCGTGGCTTGACCCGATCATGCTGAATCTTGGTCAAACCGGGCCGATCAAGCCGGTTTCGGGTTACGCTGCGAACGCGTTTGGCCATTGCCAGGCAGCCGGATTTCAGGGGGCAATATGAACGGTTTCGACGACTACCACGACGTTGACGACAGCGAGCCACCTGAGGAGTCGCCGTTGGCCGGCTGGGCAATGAGCGAGGACATGGCTGCCGTTGTCCGGGCGCGGCTGGATGAGCTTGATGCGCCTGGGGAACCGCTTCGCGGCTTCGACTGGGCCGATGACTGATGCGCGCTGCCTGTTGGGATTGATCGGCCCCGAGTAGGCTTGGCTCGGAATCGAATCGGGTGTTGAACGGCCGTGACCTTCGGGTCGCGGCCGTTTCCGCGTAGCAGGTAAGTGCGACCCCTGATTCGATCAGCAACGATCCGGCCACACCCCGTAGCGCCACCCCCGCCAGCCCGTAGCGTGACGAGGTCTGTTGCCTATCCCTGGGGGGATTCACATGCGCCGCATACCAACCATCACCGCTGTACTCACGCTCGCCGCCCTCGGCGGCTGTACCAGCGCCAAGGTCAACACCACGCCCGTAGCGCCCGCCGAGGCTGCGACAACCGCAGCCCATGCCGCCGCAACCAGCAGCACCTCGGCCGCGCCGAAGAAGGCAGGACTCGGCGACACCGTCAAGATCAGCGGCCGGAACGCCAAACTCGCCGTGACCCTCGTGAAGATCGTCGACCCGGCGAAGGGCTCCGACGAGTTCACCGTCCCCGACGCAGGCAAACACTTCGTTGCCCTTCAGGTTCGCGTCGTCAACCAGGGCAGCGGCGTGTACTCCGACGACCCGCAGGCGGACGTGACGGTGAAGAACGCCGCCGGGGAGACGATGAGCATCGCTTTCGCGACGACAACGGCCGGCGCGGACATGCCGTCGAGTGTGAATCTCACGGCGGGCGATACCGCGTTGGGGTTCGTCGATTTCCAAGTCCCCGACGGGCAGAAGATCACGCAGGTGCAGTACGCGCTGACCAGTCTTGGCGGCGACAACGTTGCGCAGTGGACGATCGGCTAGGTGGACACGATGCGTCGTACAGCCACCGCCGTTGCAGCTGCTGCCGTCCTGATGCTGGCGGGATGCTCCAGTAGCGCCAGCAAGCCCGCAGCCGCCCCGGCAGCGCACCCAGCCGGTGTTGCCACTACCGCAACACCCCCGGCCGTGAGCACCACCAGCGAGCCGTCCGTGCCGGTTGAAACCTGCGCCACTCCCCTGCCGGACCGCGGCGACGTCATCGAATGGCAGCGGGAACCGGGCCTGCCGGACTCGGCAATCGAGCTTGGCGGCACTGACCCGGAGCACTGCAAGCTGACGTTCGACACGCTCAAAACCTCGAGCCCGAACGGGCCTGGCGACTGCACCCAAGCGGCTTGGCTCAGCGACAACCCGGGCTACAACCCCGACGCCACGCCAGCACCGAGGCTGAAGAAAGCCCAGGTCACGATTGGGGACTGTGGCTGAAATGGAGCGCGTGGCAGCTGCCCGTGCCGTCGCATTGAAACATGCGCCGACCAGCAGTTCATACAGGAAAGTGCATCCACCAAAGTGCGAGGTCATCATGGCGGTGACCGCACCGCGCCGGTACGTTGGCCTTATGAGTGCCGAGCCGTCGGATGCGACACCACACCGAATCTCCCTGCCGCGCACGATCCGCGCCATAAAGCAGGCGCTCACGGCCGAGCAGCGGAACCAGTTCATGGCCGAGCTTGAGGACATCGAAGCCGGCAGCCTGCGGGCCACAGTCGAGAAGTGGTGGCTGACCGCGGTCATGAACCGCGCCGGCACCTGGGGCCGGGTCGAGCAGGTCAAGGCCGGTACGGCACGGACGGTCCCGATCGAAGACGTGATTCCGGACTTCGCCGAGCAGTTCGAGCAGCGCCACGGCCGCCCATACGTCGGGCATAGCAGCCGGTGAGCTACAGCCTGGTCATCACCGAGGAAGCCTCCGCTGTGGTGGGAAGCCCGGCCATGGCCAAGGACATCCACCAGGCGTTTGTGCTGGCGATGCTGGAGTTGCCGAACGATCCGCACGGTGTTGGCTCGTCGGTGAAATCCGAGGGCGCGTTCGTTACGCGGATGTTGGCGGTTGGACCATACGGAATGATTGTTTACGTGGTGAACGAAACCGCTGCGACGGTGACAATCGTTGACGTTGTGTGGGCAGGGTAGGACGGCGCCGTGACCGACTTTGAGCCGATCTTCCGTGACGCCAACGCCCGCCTGTCCGCCGAGCCGCGCACCGCAGGCAAGTCCGTATGGTCCGCCGATGCCGGCGACCGCCAGTTTGAGGTTCTCGAGTTGGCCGTCACCTATGCAGAAGACGCGGGAGACGAAGACGCCGCCGATCTCGGCAGGAACGCGATCGTCCGTGACCGCGTCTACGCGGTGGACGGCAAGCGCGTCTGCTGGGCCCGTTCCTACCTGCCGGCGAAGCTCGCCGAGGGCACGCCGATCGGAGGCTTGAACACCGGCCCCGGTGGCGTCCCGGCGCGGCTGGCTGAACTCGGGCACGAGCTGGTTTCGTTTTCCGAGGACGTTGAGTTCGTTGAGCGTGAGAACGTGACTGCCGATGAGCGGGACAGGCTCGGCATCGACGACATGACTGCGGTGGTGCGGATTGTGCGGCGCGGCATCGACGCATCCGGGCAGGTGGTTAAGGTGTCGGACATGCGGCTGGTTGCCGGCGCGTATCGGTTCCGCTGGGCCTGGACGAACCGCTGACCCGCTGGTCACGTCTGCGCCATGTCCAGGGCCCGCGAATAATGCCCCTGAAAGCCGATGGTGATGTTGCACAGCGGGCCCTGCCGGTTCTTCGCGACGATCAGTTCGAGTTCGCCGGCGCGCGGGGATTCGCGCTCGTAGTAGTCCTCCCGGTACAGCAGCACCACGATGTTCGCGTCCTGCCCGATGGATCCCGACTCGCGCAGGTCGGACAGGACGGGGCGCTTGTCGGTGCGGCCGTTGAGCTGCCGGTTGAGCTGGGCGCCGACGATAACCGGTATCCGGAAGTCCATGGCGATGCGCTTGATTCCGCGGGACAGCGCGCCGACGTCGATGGTGCGGTTTCCGGTTTCGCGTTCGGGGGTGAGGATCTGCAGGTAGTCGATGACGACCAGCTCGGGCAGCATGTGCCGGGCTTGCATGCGGCGCAGGGTGGAGCGGATCCGGCCGAGCGTGACCGTTCCGTCAACGATCATGTCGATGGGTGCGTCGAGGATCCGGCCGGCTGCTTTGCCGAGCCGTTTCTGTTCGAAGTCGTCGATGTTGACGTCGCCGCGCAGGTGGTGCAGGGGCACTTTCGCTTCGGCGGCGAACATGCGCTGCATGAGCTGGTCGGCGTTCATCTCGATCGATACCAGCAGCGTGCGCTTGCGGCATTCGATGGCGGCGTGGCGGACGAAGTCAACCATCACGACGGACTTGCCCATGCCGGTGTCGCCGGCCACGACGACCATGTCGCCGCCTTCGATGGGTACGGCGTCGCGGAAGTCCCGGTAGGGGGTGGGCAGGTAGTTGCGGGGTTTGGTGTTGTCGAGCAGCCCTTCAAGGAAGGTTTCGGCTTCGTCGGCGACTGTGGTGACGCCGTCGGTCCGGGTGTCTCCGGTGACGGCCTGGATTTCGGCCGCGGCGAGGTCGACGACGGTGGCGGCGTCGGACCGGTCGGTGACGTAGCTCATTTGGACAATGCGGGTTCCGGCTTCGCCGAGGCGGCGTAGGACTGCGAGTTCTTTGACGATGTCGGCGTAGTAGCCGGCGTTGGCTGCGGTCGGCACCGAGTTAATGAGGGTGTGCAGGTAGGGTCCGCCGCCGATGTGGTTAAGGTCGCCGGATTTGGCAAGTAGTGCGCCGACGGTGACGGCGTCTGCGGGTTCGCTGCGGCTGTGCAGGTCCAGGATCGCGGCGAAGATCGTCTCGTGGGCGGGTTTGTAAAAGTCGTTGCCGGCGAGCGGCAGGTCAAGGACGTCGCCGATGGCATCGGCGGACAGCAGCATGCCGCCGAGGACGCACTGTTCGGCGTCGAGGTCGGACGGCGGGGTGCGGATATGCCCTGGCGCGTCGGTCTCCTGGTCGGTCATGCGGCGCTCCTGGTGTTGGTGGCGGCCGGGTGTCCGGCCGGCGGGTCGTTGGGGTGGTTACAGCGGGCGCCGTCGCCGTTGGCATGCTCGTACCAGCCGAACGGGTCGCACCAGCGGCAGTCGGCTGCGGTACGGCCGGATGTGTCGGCTGCGGGCGATCCCGGCGTCTTCGGTGGGATCCAGCGCTCCAGGTGCTTGTCGAGGTCGATCCAGCCGCGCTCGGCCATGTTGGCTGCGGCCATGCACAGAAGGTCGACATTGCTGCCGTCGGCCAGGAGTCGCCGGGCATTGCGACGAACGGCGTCCGGGGACCTGACGGGGTATGGGCCGCTGCGGGTTCTGGTCCAGGCGTCGGCCCACGCCTTCACGATCAGGTCGGCGGGGTCTGGTTCTTCGTCGCAGACGGGTTCTCTCTCTCGCCTGGTGGGGTCCGCATCGGTCGCCGCTGAGGCGACCGTAGAGAGAGAACCTTCTTTGAGAAACTTCTTAGGGGCCCGTTGGGGCTGGTCAGATGCCAGTTGTCGGACGGAATTCCGTCCGCCGTGGGCGGAATTCCGTCCAGCACGGTCGGAATTCCGACCATCGAGATGACCTGGGGTTTCGTCCTGTTCTGCCTGGTTGGCTCGATGGTCGGAATTCCGACCCTCGAGAGTCTGTTCGATGCCGCCGACGTCCGTTTTGGGTCGCTGGTCCTGGCCGTCATCGAGTTCGTTTCGAACCGGCGCGGAGCCGAGGGCCGGCGGTTTAGGTGCGACGGTGCGCCATTCCTCGCGGTAGCTGTCCAGCTTGTCCCAGGCGTTGCGCCAGCCTCGGAATCCGTCGGGCGGCAGGTCGTTGATCTGGAAGCGGCGCCGAGACTTGATGCCGCGGTCGCCCGTGGACGTGACCAGGCGTTCGCTGTCGGGGTTCGTTACCAAGCCCAGCCTGTCCAGCGCTCGAAGCGCGTCCTTCACGACGGTCAGCGATGTCGGCTTGCCGTTGACGCCCGGCAGCAGCCAGCACAACTGATCGAGGGTGATGCGGCGCGACGGCTGATCTCCGGCCTTGTCGATCACCAGTGATCGCATGATGGCGTACAGCTGGAATGGCGTGCCGCGCAGCTCGGGGTGGAGCATTGTCCAGTCCCGGACTGACGTGTAGGACAGGCGTAAATCTTCGGCCGCGACGAGGTCGAAGGCCTGGTCATCGGTGGTCATCGGCTGCCCTTGTTAAGGAACGTTCGGGAGTGCGCAAGCACGATGGTGACGCCGGCGTCAACAGGTAGTCCCTGGCGAACCGGCGTAGGGGTTGCGTGGACTAGTGCATGCGCGGGAAGGTGACAGGCATGAGCGCCCAGCCGATTCACAGCCCGAGAGTGATGCCGAAGCCGGCACGTACTCCGGCCGCGATCCGAGCCGTGCTGGTGAACGCCGGCGAGCAGGGCCTGGTCGAGCGATTCGACGCCGCGCTTGACTGCGCCTACACCGAGGCGCGTGAGGCAAACTCGCTTGAACCGCTGAACGAGATGCTGACGTGGTGGTGGGCCGAGTCGATTAGCTGGTGCGACCCTGCCAAGCACAAGGCGTTCCTGGCGAAGGTCGAGGGCTGGCGGGTGAACGGCATCCCGGACAGCGAACGGGCCAACCCGGACGATGTACTGGCCATCCTGGAGGCGAAGGGCGCATCCAGGGACGCCTTGGACAAGCTGAGGTCTCTGGCGGCGCGTCGCTGACTCGCGGTGTATGCCTGGGAGTTCACCGAGACCGCGAAGGCTCAGCTGGTTTGCATGCCCTATGGCATGGTTGACGATCTCGTGGAGACGGTCGCGCTGATCTGCGCTGACCCCTGGAACTTCCAGCGACAGCCGGACGAGCCCGTTGATGACCACCATGCGCACCGCACTGCATCGTTCGGCAACGGCGGCATGCTGACGTTCCTGATTCTCGAACACGCTGCCGAGGTTCACGTCACCGGCATCACCTGGCTGGGCTAGGTACGCCAACGCTTGTTTCTGGTACTGGAAACACGCGTTTCCGATCCCCGAAACGGCGTGTTTCCGATCTCGTTTCGGCTGCTTCCGAGACTCGTTTTCGCAGCGCCCGGCCCCACAACCGCGCCTGACCAGGGCATACGACCATAGCGCCTTACCGGTAAGGTTTACCGGTGTTCGCGTACTCTGGATGAGTCCTGGTCGGAGCGCCAAAGGGAGCGGTTGATGCACGAAAACCCTGATGATTCCGCCGCCTACCTGGCGGCACGAAGCGGCCCTGATGCTTGGTCTGCGGCTACCGCCGACCGGGGCGGCGCGTCGCGGATTCTCGCGGTCGAAACGGTGAAGCCGCCGCAGCGGATTGCCGACGCGCTTCAGCTTGGCGCGGCCGAGCGTGCGGTGGTCCGCCGCCGGCTGATGCTCATCGAGGACAAGCCCGTGGAGATCGCAAACTCGTGGTATCCCGAGCTGCTTGCGCACGGCACACCGCTTGCCGACCCCAAGAAGATCAAGGGCGGTGCGCCAGCGGTTATCGCCGCGCTCGGGTTGGCGCTGGCCTACGCCGATGAAGAAGTCGAACTTGAGTCCGCCCCGAACGCCGAGGAGGCGCAGTTGCTGCAGGTCCCGCCCGATAAGCGTGTGGCCCGGTTGTTCCGTACTGCGTACACCGGTGATGACACCCCGGTTGAGGTTACGGATTCGCTGATGCTGCCTGCTGGCAGGGTTCTGCAGTACCGGATTGAGGTCGGCTGAACCGTGACGGACGACAGCTATAGCGACCCCCGACCGCGACGCGAGCAGATCGCGGCGGACATTCGGGCGGTGATCCTTGCGGGCAAGTACCCGGACATGCTCCCCGGAGTCAAGATCCTGGCTGAGTGGTACGACACGACGGTAAACACCGTTCAGCACGCGCTGGAGATCTTGAAGGGTGAAGGCCTGATTCGTTCGGAGAAAGGTAAGGGCACCGAGGTGATTGCTGAACCGAGAACCCCCGTTCTCGCCGATCCAGACCCGCAGCTCGACATCTACCGCTACGACACGCTCGCCGTTGACGTCCTTCAGGTTGCAGTACCCGAGCGCGCCCGGCAGGAGCGCATGGAAGAAGCCGACGCCGAAACGATTCCAGGAGATGTTGCCAAGCTGCTTGGGCTGGGGCCCAACGGCCAAGCCGTTCGCCGCTTTAGAGTTATGCGCGTCCGAGAAACGGACGAACCTGTCGAGGTCGACTGGTCCTACTACCCGATCGAGATTGCGGCAGGTACCCGCATTGCCCTGCCGGGGTCGATCAAGGGCGGCGTGCAGAAGATCCTTGATGGGATGCACTTGCCCGCAGTCGACTACGAGGACCGAGTCTCGACCCGCGTTCCCACGACACAAGAGCTCGAACTGCTGCACCTGCCGCCGTTCGTTTCGGTGCTCCAGACGCTCCGCATCGTGTGGTCGCGCGGCGGGAAGCCCATCGAAGCAACCGTCATGGTGAAGGGCGGTCACCGGTTCGAGCTGCTGTATCGCAGGTCCACGCACTGATTGAACCTCCCTTCACCACTGGGCCCCCGGCTTGACGCCGGGGGCTTTTTGTTGCCCCGAGGTTGAGGCTTAACAGAGTACGCGAAACCTGCTAATCTCAGCAATGACAGCACGCTGAGCAACACCAACAAGGGAGGCAGCATGAGCGAGACCACAGGTCAGGTCAGGTTCCTGCGAGTGGCTGCGGTTGCCACCCGCATTGGGGCGAGCGAGTCGAAGGTCCGGATCATGATCCGAAAGAAGCTCATCGCCGCTGAGCGCGACGGAGAGCGCGGCATGTACCTGGTCCCCGAGACCGAGTGCGACCGCTACTTGGCCGATCGCCGAGCGCGATCCGCCGCCTGAACGCAAAGACGGCCCGAGCCAGCGTCTCTACCGCCGACCCGGACCTAGACAGCCAACCGCTCCTAGGAAAACGGAGACCGCCGTGCACTCCAGCATTCCGCAACTCGCCCTTGTTCCGGAACCCCGCACCTGCCCGCCGTGGTGTACCGAACACGACGCCGACACGAACCTGTGCATCGGCACCCGCACCGACCTCACCTACCCGGCCGGCTACCCCAGCGGAGTCACCCTCACCTCGGCGTCGGTGCAGCTGATGCAGGACCCCGACGAGACGCAGCCGACCATCGCGCTCACGCTGAACTCGGTGCCGCTGGACCTGGCCGGCCAGCAGGCCGAAAACCTGGCGCTGGCACTGCTGCGGGCGCTCGGGAAGGCGGGGCTGTGATGCAGACGACCAGCCTGTCCGCCGCCATCCCGCCGATGTCGTACCCGCTCCGGCTTCGCGCCGCCGCCCGCCTGGCGTGGAAAACCCTGCGCACCGGCCAGTACCTCGAAGAGGCGGCGCTGCTCAACGGCCGTCGAAGCGGGCTCGACGCCGGCGTCCGTATCACCATGGAAGAGATCGTGCAGTACGTGCCGGCAGGTGCCCGATGACCGGCCCCGCGACGATCGATGCCACCACCCGCGGCTACAACGCCCTGATGCAGACGCTCGTCGGCAACCGACCCGCGAACGGCGGCGCCTACGCCGGCCGCACCGTAAAGCAGGTCCGCGAAGCCCAGCAGGGTGCCAGGACGGCCGCGAACGAGACCAAGGGCGGTGCGTGATGAGCCGCCACAGCGAGGACCGACTCGCGAACCGCGCAGTTGCCATGGCCCGGATCGCAGCATCCGAGAAGAACGCCACCGTCTCGACTGCAACCGCTACTGCCCGATTCCTCGCCGTCGGTGGCGCCCATGTCATCGTGACGCGCGACGCTGCGGCGGATATGACGCGCCGGTGGTACCGCGCCGCCTGCGAGTCCTGCGGAAGCCTCGATGCCGTCTCCAGCGATGACGCTATCCCGAACCGGAGTGCGCAGGTGCACGCCGAGACCTGCCGCCGGATCCCGGAGCGGTTGTGGCCGAAGGGCGGTGCGTGATGACCTACCCGCTGCGGTTCCCCAACGACGACCCGCGATTCAGCACCGCGCTGCTCGACGAGATCAACTCCGTCCTGATCAACCACGGATACCCGTGGGTCGACGACGACGACACCTCCTACGCCGACCTGCGCGCCGCACTCGCCGGGTTTCTGTACGGGCCCGCGTTCAACGCCGGCGACAAGGTCAGCTGGGTGTTCGACGGCAACGTGCGGACCGGCCGCGTCGACATCGTCGCGAACACTCCCGAAGGTCCGGTCGCGCGCATCATCACCGACCCGCAGCCAGGCCACCGCCACCTTGCGACGGTCACGACCGTCAAGGCATGCCGTGAACTCACACCGATCCCCGGAGGCGACCGATGAACGGGCCCCAGCATTACGCAGCCGCCGAGAAGGCGCTGGCCAAGGCCGAGTCCGAGTCCGGGCCCCGCGGGGATGCAGGGCAGTTGGACAAGCACATGCGGCTGCACGCCGCGCACCTGGCCATGGCGCAGTTCGCGCTGGACGTCGCCGTCAACGCCGACCGCTTGTTCGACGGCATGGAGATGCGCTCCGAGCAGTTGCAGGCCCGCACCGACGCCATGTACGACAACCGCAACAACTGGATCGCGGCGATCACCGAAGACCGTGGTGTGTCATGAATGCCTTCTCCCCCGGCGACAAGGTCCTGTTCGCTCGTGTCTCTGCCGTCGGAACCGTCGTCGAGCCCACCGGAGTCGGCGTCGAACACGGCTACTACATTGAGACCGCCGCCGGCACCACCCACTTCGCCGACGCCGACCAGCTGACACTCCTGCCGACCGGCACCCCGCTGTTCAACCGCGGCGACAGCGTGCAAGTCGCACCGGACGCGCCGTACCACGCCGGACTTACCGGCACCGTCAGCAGCCCCGAACTTCACGGCCCGATCTTCGGCTACTGGCTGAACCTCGGCGTGAACGACAACTACATGTGGACGCCGGCAGAGGCGCTGAGTGCTCTCGTCCCGGGCGGCGGTGAGGTGCGATGACCGAGCGCAGCGCCGCACGCCACGCCCAGACCACTGCCTTCGCGAAAGCCCTGCGCAGCCTCGCCGATTGGCTCGAGCAGGACTCGACCCTGCCCGTGCCGGAATACCTGCCGATCGTTATCAGCCTCGACAGCGCCGAAGCCGTCGCGGACATCGCCATCGGCCACAACCTTGACGGGCCGTTCACCGCCGCAGACGGACCCCCGTTCCTGTACCGCGCATTCGGCGCCGGCGTTACCTGGCAGGCCGTGCACTACGCCAACAGAACCGGCATGTCCGAAGACGAAGCCCACGCCCGCGCATGGGCAGCACAGCACGGCTTCGTGCTCCTGCCGCGCACCGATACCGTCCACACCCACCACGCCACCGGGGGTGCCCCGTGCTGCTGACCGCCATCCCCCAGGACCGCCCCGTGGCCGACTCGCCGCTGTACGACGAAATCACCCTGCCCCGTGTCTTACAGTCCGTCCGCGACACCCGCCACTGGCTGGACGCGACACTCGCTGGCTGGGACGTGCCCGCCGACACCGTCGAGAACGCCACGCTGGTCGTCTCGGAGATCACGACGAACGCGCTGGTGCACAACGCAGGCCTCGGCGACATGATCGTGACCGCCGCCTGGTGGCACGGACACCTGCGGATCACCGTCTCCGACCCGGATCTCCAGATCCCCGTACCGGACCTGGCAGACGACGAACACGGCCGCGGACTCCTCATCGTGGGTGACCTGGCGACGCGGTGGGGCAGGACGAAAACCCGCACCGGGAAGATCACCTGGTTTGAGCTCACCGCGGAGGTGTTCTCGTGAACGCCACCCAGCTCGGACCCGTCAGCAGCACGGCCACGAACGCGGGCCGCGCCTACGAGGCAGTCGTCCTCAAGGCCGGACCGGGTCGCAACGACGACCTGTCAGACCTTCGCGACACCGTGCACATCCCGCAGCTCGGGCAGTTCGCACGCGATCTGGACCACGAGAACACGAACGAACCCAAGACCAGCAGGAGGTGTCCGATGAAGAACTACCCCACTATGGAAGCCGCACAAGCCGGCCGCGCCGCCGTGCGCCAGGCCCGCGTCAGCGCCGCCCAGAACCTCCGGCACGTCCCGACTCCGGTCGACGGCGATACCGCCCGTGCCCTGATCGCTGCTACCGGCTACACCGCCAACGGCATCACCATCAGCGCCGGCGACAACATCCACAGCCCCGTGCCGCTCATCGCGATCGGACACTACGACCCGGCCGAGTTCATGGCCGCAGTCCACGCCATCACCGCCGAACACGACGCTGAGGATCCGTTCGGGCTGTTCGACAGCCTGTACGGCGAGATCTACCTCAGCGACATCGAGTTCAACGAGATGGCCGACTGGGGCACCGAGGACGTGCAGCACGCCTACGCCCTTGTGCTCGAGCACGGCAATTGGGACGGACCGGCCGAGACCGGCAGCACGATGGACCCAGAGAACCCCGCGCCAGCCGAATGTCAGTGCATCACGCACACCTGGTCAATCCGGCAGGTCCTGGACGCCACGCCCGGAGCGCTGCCGATCACCGTGTGGCGCGACGGCGAAGACGAGTCCGGTTTCGCATTCGGGCCGCAGCGTGACCCCGATGGGGACGGTGAGTCATGAACATGCTGAAGCGCCTGTACGCGCACCTGTACTCCGCCGAGCTATCCGCAGCCGCCTGGATCGACACCCGGCCCGTCGGGCGCTTGATCCAGCTCTCCTGGTGCCACCAAGGCCTGCGCCCCTGGATCCTTAGTGGCTTCACCGTGGTCTTCATCGCGCTCAAACGGCCCGACATGACCGGCCTGGCTGTTACCACCGCCGTGATGCTGCCGGCGATTGCCTTCGCGCGGATCGCCGCGAAGTCCCACTACATCCTCAACGAGGAAGACCGCGCGTGCCCCTACTGCCCGCCCCGCAGCGACGGCGACGGACGCGGCGGCGTGTGGCTGAACCTCGGCGACGATATCCCGCCCGCGCCGGCGCCGATGGCCGAATACGACGACCAGCAGATCCGCGACTGGGCCGAAGACCTCGACGGGCAGCTGGCCGCCCTGATCGCCGACATGCGGCGCGCTGAGGCTGGCGATTAGTCGTGAACTTCCACCGCCAGTGACCGCAAAACCCCAACCCGACCACCGAGGAGTACGCCATGCCCCTGTCCGACCACCTCGAGCAGCTCACCAACGCCACCGCCACCCGCGACGGCGACGCCGGAGTCGAAGCACTGGAGGCCATCGAAGCCGAATACGGCCCCGTCGTCGCCGCCGTCATCACCGCCGATCTCCTCGCCCACGTCGCGCGCCAGGCCAGCGAGCGACCGGCACCCGAATCCTAAGGAGCTCGCCATGTACGTCGCCGAAGCCCTGATTACCGCAGCCGCCGCCGGTCTCACCGTCGCTATTGGCCTTGGCCTGCTGAAAAAGCTGAAGGCCAGCCGCACGCCGAAGCCCAACGAGATCCGCGAGCGCTAAGCCACGCCGCCGAACTAGACCCTGCGAGGAACACCGTGAGCCACGCCGAACTCGAACCCTGGAAGCCGCAACGCAACGCCTACTTCCAGCCGTCGCAGACCACGTACTACGAGACCACCTGCCGCGAGAACCGCGGCCAGGGCGGGACCGTCGCGCGCGCACTCGGTGCGGTGTTCGCCAACGGGCTCCTCGGCTGGGGCGCATGGTCCGCACATCAGGCATGCCTGAACGGCAGCGCCCACTCCGTGGCCGCCGAAGCCGTTGTCAGTGCCGCAGCGGCAGGGTCTGCGGCCCTGGCCGGCGCAGGCTTCCTGTCCCGCACGGAGGCTGGCAGCTGGGCCGGGGCGCTGCTGTCGCCGGTAGCCCTGATCCTCGGCGGTGTTGGTGTGCTGCTGTGGGCACCGAAGTGGCCTGCGTCGCTGGTTGCGACGGCGATGTTCGGAGTGCTCAACGGAGGCCTGGCCTGGGTCGTAGCCAAGGCGAATCGCGAGGTTCGGAAGACCGAGCACGAAGCTGGCATGCAATACGACCGCATCGCCGGCAACCTGCAGATGAACCTCGACAGCGAACAGCACAAGACCGAGCGCGCCCGCATCAAGCATCAGTCCTGGTTCCACGTCGGCCGTGACGCCGATCAACGGGCTGATCGGGTTGTGTACGACCTGCACCTGCGCCACCCGGACATCGTTCCGGCACCCGAGCGTTACAGCTCCCCCACCGAACTTGCCGCCGCCCCGACGCGCCTCGCCATCACCGCCGGCCGTGAAGACGACTGGATGGCGCTGGCGGACGTCCTCGACGTGAACGTGGAGACCACCCGATGACCGAGAACACTGAGACGCCGGATGCCAAGCCGCGGTGGCGCGACGCGCTGAGGGATAACGGACTTGCCTCACTCGCCATGATCCTCGTCGTGGCCGTGGCCGTCGCCGGCTGGGCCGCGTCGTTCATCGCACTGCATGCCTTCGCCCAGCAGCACATGGACTTGAGTGAGCGCGCGGCATGGCTGGTGCCGTCCACCTTCGACGGCGCCGCACTGGCCCTGTCGCTGCTGAGCTTCCGCGCCGCCATCTACGGCCGAGCCAGCCTCGGATCGCTGCTTTACGTGGACGGCTTCACCACGCTGTCGTCGTGGATTAACTGGATTCACATCAACGACCCGCAGGGCAAGCTCGTCTCCGCGCTGCTGCCGATCGCCGCCGTCCTGGCTTTCGGGAAGGTCTTGAAGGAAGCCCGCGAGGCCTACGAGCGGCGCCACGGCAAGGTCGTCTTCAAGGTCCGCACCGGACTGTTGATGCTGCGGTGGACGGTGGACCGCAAGGGCACCCGCGCCGCGATCCGCAACGAGATCCTTGCGATCCCCGTGCAGGCTCTTGTCGGACTCGGCGCCGACACCCTGGCGCGCAAGGCAGCCGAAATGCTCGCCGAGAAGGTCGCCACGGATGAGGCGCCGGCGGCAGTCGCCAACCGGGCAGGCGCCGACAACGCTGCCGCCAACACCCGGTCGACAACGCCAACCGCTAATCCGGCCGCGACGACAACGACAGTCGACAGCGCGACGGCCGCCAAAACGGCAACGACAACCGCCAACGACAACCAGACGCCGACCGACAACCGCCAAAACGACAACACGGCTGTCGCCAACGCCAAGCCTGTCGCCAGCGCTGCGGACGCCAACGACAACTCCGCCACCGACAAAGTCGAAGCCCTCGTTGTCGCCACTCTCGGCGCCTACCGCCAAATCCTCGCCGACAACACCGGCAAGCGCGCGAACCCCCGCCCCACCGCGCCGGAGCTTGTCGCGGCTGTCGAAGGGCTTAACACCGACTCCCGAGCCAAGCAGATCAGGGAGATCGTCGAGCGTCGATTTCCCGAGCTTGCGCCCCGGCTCCGGGCCGTCGAAACCGTAGAGCAGGCCAGCTGAAGCCCGCCGGTCGTCTGTGAACTTCACACCGTGAACTTCACAGCCCTCCCAGCCCACCGCAGACCCTTGATCAGCGCAAACGCTTCACCCCGTGCACCATCCCCGCCGTGAACTTCACACCGTGAACCGCCCCGAAACGGAGCCGTCCCATGCGCACGTTCTACCCGACGATCAACCCCAACCACCCCGCGACCGCCGCCGCCGCACTCCACCTCGCGCACGGCAACGTGTACGCCGCCCTCGGCGCCATCTGCCTGCTCGCCTGGTTCATCCTCCACCGCTTCGCCGCGCACCGGCACCCCGTCGTCGAATGGCTCAGCTGGGCGTGCCTCGCCGCCAGCGGCCTCATCTTCGCCGCCACTCTTGGCGTTGTCGGCAAGTGGTGCGCCAACGTCAACAACCTCACCGCCAACTGGCTGTCGAAATGGACTGGCGATCCGACATTCGCCAACGACCACCTCGGGCTCCTGACCGTGTTGGCGTTTGTCGACGTGGCGTTTGCGATTACCGTCACCGCCGACCTGATCGCCCACCTCCGCAGGAACGGCGTTGGCGCCAACGGCCGACCGAAGCGCCACCCGCGGTGGGGCGCCATGGAGGAGTCGTTCAACAAGTGGGGCTGGTTCGGTCTCGGCCCGCTCGCCGCCACCATGCCCGGAACGGCCGGCGTTTGGGTGGTGACGTGGCTGACGCTGCTGTCCGAGACGATCTCCCACTTCCTCGGCAGCCTCGTCGGTCTGGGGTGACGCCGACATGATTCCGATCATCCTCATCGCCATCGCCTGGTGGGCGGGCTCCGGCGTTGTCGCCACCGTCAAAGCCGCACGGGCATCCACCCCTGCGACGGCCGGCGGCGGCGCAACAGCCGGCGCCGGACCGAAGACCGCCGGGGCACGCAATACAGGGAAGGGCGCCCCCTCGTCCGGATCCAGCCCGTCGCTCGGCCCCGGCGACATCACGTTCGGGCAGTGGCAGCGGTCCCTGTACCGCCGATGGAAGACGAAGACGCGCGCACACCTCCCCGGGCGGCGGCTCGGCGGGAAGCTGGCCGACCTGTTCGGCGATGCCACCGCCGCGTCCCTCGCCGGCGCCGCCATTTTCGGGTTGGGCTTCGTGTCCGGCGCCACCTGGACCGCGAAGAAGCGAACCGCACGCGGCACCCAGAACAAGACGCAGCGCCAGTCCCGCACTCCGAAGAACGGGTCTGCGTCCACGGCAGGGCGTCGCTGGTCTCGCCCGGGAACCCCATCCGGCGGCACCACCGGCTTCAGTTTGCGCCGCCGTGGCGCGCAGCAACCGAACGTGCCGCCGCACTCCAGCGCGCGGCCCGATGACGCGGTCATCGACGCCGAACTCACCGACGACATCCAGGCGCCGGTGACGACGCCGAGCCAGTTCGCCAGTTCCGAATACGCCGACATCGTCAACCAGCCGGAACTCCCTGCTCACCCGACCGCCATCATCACTGCACCGAACGGACACGCCATGGCAGCTGAAATCCTCACCATCCACGACCTGTTCCGGTGGGCCAAGAACGCGTTCGCCTACGCCGTCAGCGCCGTCGAGCAGTCCACGGTTCGAGCCAACAGCGCCATCGAACGCGCCGCCAACGCCCTCGTCCGCAGCAGTACCGCGGTCGCACGCCACGAAACCGCCGTCGCAACCGCGAACAAGGCCCGCCAACACGCGGCGCAACTCGAGGAAACCGCGGCACGATTCAGCGTCCTGCGCGTGGACAACGCGTCCATGACCTCCATCGGCGTGGGCATCACCACTGCCGTCGGGCTGGCCCAAACCGAACAGCGGCGCGCCGACGCCGAGGCTGTCGTTGCCGAAATCGCTGCGTCCCTCGCAGCCGCCGAACAGATCGCTGCCGAATGCAACCAGGCGTCGGCGCAGGCCGCGATTCTCCACGCCGAGGCCGTGAAGAACATGCACGACACCGTGCAGCGGCACCAAGGCCCGCACTCCGAAGCGCAGGCCATGACCGGCAACGCCGCCGCCCACCAGACCGTACTGGCGATCAACTGATGAAGACCACACAGACGCCCACCAAGGACGTGGCGGTCCGGTCGCCGACGCGCCCACCGGCACAGATCCGCGACACCGCCAGCGGCAAGGCTGCTATATGGGCCGGCCGCACCTGGTGGCGGCACAAGCTCCGGCTGATGCCGCTGTCCGTCTCCGCGGTCGGTATCGCCTCCGCCGGGATGCTGCACGCAGCCACACCCGAAGTCGCCGGATGGATCGAAGCCGGCGGCGTGGTCACTGCGGTCGGCGCCGCCGGCGGATATGCCGAGCTGCGACGCCGCAACGACGATGCCCTCAACGGCAAGCAGGTTGCGTACATCACCGCCTGCGGCATGTACCTCACCGGCTTCGAACTGCACGCCACCATCGCCAAGCCGTACACCCCGACCGCACTGGCCACCTACGGAGCGGCCACAGGCGTCGCCACCGTGTGCTGGTGGTTGCGCGGACTCGCTGCGGCAGCACCCGAAGAGCGAGAGCAGTCGGTCGCGCAGGAAGCGGAAGCGCCGGAGGAGGAGGCGCCGAGCCCCGGCAAGATCTGGGCCAAGCGCATCGGGTGTGCCGCCGGGCCCATGCAGAACTCAAGCCTCACCAAACTCGAACCGCTCCTGGACGCCAACGGCCAAGGCAACGGCACCACCGGCATCATCACCCTCAACGCCGACGGCGGCCCGATCCGCCACACCGTCGCCGACATCACGCCCCAGCTCGGGAAAATCTCAACCGGGCTCGACATCCACCCGTCGCGCCTCGCCGTCGAGCCCATCAGCGAGAACAAGGCGCGGCTGATGATGTTCAACCGCAACCCCCTCACCGACCCGGTGCCGTGGCGCGGACCCGGAGACCCCGGCACCTACCGGCACCCCGCCGGCATGACCCCCACAGGCAAATGGACCCACCACCCGCTGATCCTTCCCGGCTGGGGCGCCGTTCACGAACTCATCGTCGGCTCCACCGGCTCCGGCAAGTCCCGCACCGCGCGGCTCCGGCTGGCCATGGCCCGGCACACCTACAACAAGCGTAACGAGGCCTGCACCGCCACCTGGCTGCTCGACCCGCACCAGGGTGCGTCCTACTCCGGGTGGCGCGACCGTGTTGACGTCCTCGCCCGCTCCGATGAAGAGATCATGGTTGCGCTCGCCGCCGCGGTCACCGAGAAAAATCGGCGGCTGAGGATCCTTGCCTCGTTGAACCGGGAGGTGCTGCGCCCCACCCCTGAGATGCCACACATCCGGATCATCATCGACGAGTTCCCGGCGTTCATCGCCCGATTCCCGCATGCTGCAGCGCTCATTGCGCAGCTCGTCGCCGAAGGCCGCAAAGTCCTGATCGGACTGACCGTCCTCACTCAGTACCCCACCGCCGACAAGCTCGGCGGCGACATGTCCATCCGCGACGGACTCCTCACCACCGCGACCGTGCACCGCACCGGCAACCAGTTCACCGGCATGATTGTCGCCAACGGCAAGCAAATCGGCGACCCCGGCGCGCTGCCGCTGCTGTGGGCTGACGGATCATCCGCAGCCGGCGTCGCCTACCACCTCGGCACCGACTCCGACCACTCCGTCATGATGCGTGCCGCCGTTGGAGGGCTCGACGACACCCAGTGGGACTGGGAAGACGACGAAGACCAGGCGCCCCCCACGCCGTATGACGAGGCCTGGTACTGCGACGGCGTTACAGTCACTACCGAGACCGGGCAGCTGCTGATGGTGGCCATGGCCGACGGCAGCGCGTTCGTCACCGCCGAGGAGGCGAAAGACGAGGCGTCGAACCCGGAGAAGCCGTGGTCCGAGACCCTCGCGCAAACCACTGCCGCAACGACGGGCACCATGTGGGACAAGATCGAGCTGTTCCTGTCCGAACTCGGCGAAGAGGCCAGCACTACCCAGATCTGCAAGGGCATCGGCGAGGACGTTGACAAGAGGCTCGCCGCCGTCTCCCAGACATGCTCCCGCGCGGTCGAGCAGAACAAGCTGGTCAAGAGCGACCGCGGCGTGTGGGTTCTGCCGCAGCACGCCCGCCTCGTAGGGGCCGGCCGATGACCGATTGGGCTGCCGTGCTGATCGTGGCCGGCGCTGGAGCGGCCGTTGTCCGGCGCCGCATGCGCGCTGTGCAGAACGCGCCCGCGCAGGTGCAGGACATTGCTAAAGCAGGTGAACTATTCGGCCTCGCTGCCGACTGGCTCCGAAACAGCGACGTCGATTCCGCCCGCAACGCCCTGGACTTGATCGGCACCGACGGGTGGACGTTTGCCTACAACGAGGTGGTGGTGCCGTCCCAGTCGCCGCGAATCGCCGCCATGGCCGGCCGTATGTCGACGACGGCGCTGCTGACCATCCCTGCTGGCGTCGCACCGAGCACCGACCGTCTAGCTCAGGTCGAGACGCTGGTCGCGATCGCCAACGAAATCAAAGGGCGGACCTGGCGGTACTGAGCATTTGAGTCCAGATACTTCAGGAAGTGAACGATACGTGCCGCGCACGACAGCCCAACTCACGACTAGGGAGATCATTATGGACTTGCACTGGATGTACAGCGAAGAAGCCAACAACCTGGCAGCCGAAGACCCGGCGGCGCTCAGCCTCCGCCTCGCCAAGGACTTCCAGGACTCCAGCCGGAACGCTGCAGCGGCCGGCGACAGCGAGGAAGCTGCCCGCCACCGCCGGGTGTCGGACGGCTACCTGGACGACGCGATCTCCAGGCGCCAGGGCGAACAGGCCTAGCAGGGGGCGCCCGAGAACGACAAAGGCCCGGACCGCCACATGGTCCGGGCCTCACCTTTTGCCGTACCCTCTGGATCAACCTGCCGACCAGCGAAGACCGCCATCCGCTACTGGTCACCATGCGACACACCGACACCGCTGCACCAAGGGTAGATCACAACCCCACGGGAGCCGCTGCGGTGAACAATGTCCCAACCCCGACCGCCTGTGTCGGGCCCTGCAACTCCGGCTGGCGCCGCGCCGAAACCGCCCGCCTCACCAAAGGCACACCCCACGAACTCACCGCCCGCGCCGGCCAGCCCGTCTGGTGCAACCCCTGCGCACGGCACGTCCGTATCGGACTCGCTGACTTTCCTGAACTCGCCGCACGGCTCATGCTCGAAGTCGAGAACGCCACCGCAGCCGGCACCGTACATGTCTCCGGATCCAAAGGACGCCCCATCCACGGCCGCGAGCGCTACACCTTCTGCATCGACGACATCGTCGGCGTCCTCAACTACTGGGCAGAAGCCATCCGTGTCGACCGCGACCTCGCCGCGCCACCACCGCGGAGTCGCGGCGCCGCTATCACCGCCGACACCCGGCTTCTGCTCATCCACTTCGACTGGATGATCGCCGAGCATTCGGAGCCGGCGCAGTCCGCGGAGTTCGGCAAGGACCTCAACCGGCTGTACCGGCACGCAGCCAAACTCACCCGCACCGACGACGTCCGCGCCGTGCCGTGCGAGGGCATCCCGTGCAGGCAGTGCGACCTAATGGCGCTCGAGCACGAACTCGACTGGCAGGGCCGCGCTACTGGGTACGTTCTGTGTCGAGACTGCGGCACTCTCCTTAAGGAAGACGAGTACGAACGCTGGGTCAAACTGGCAGCGCAGCCGTTCAAGAAGCGGGCCGCGGCGTGACCCCGGACCCGGCGGACCCGCTGTTCCGTCCAATCAGCATCAAGCAGGCAATGGCCATCACGGGCAGGTCGCGCCGCACCATCGACCGGTGGATCAAAGACGGGCACGTCCGGACCGTTCGGCTTCAGGACCCTCCTGAGGATGTCCTCGTCGAGCGGGAAGTGGTGCAGGCGGAGAAGTCGATGCGTGACAGCCTTCGACGGTCGCAATCAACCGAGCCGCAAACAGGTCCGGAGTCCGCAACTTGACGCTGACCTGCGCTTGGCTCATGATGGGCACATCCTCGGTGAAGTGTCCCGAGTGAGCGCCATCCAAGCCCACCTTCACGGGTGGGCTTGCTGTTTATCCGGGTGCGATCGCACCGCGCTCCGACGTAGCGTCAAGGTACGCAACAGCGATGCTCGGTAGGGGAGTTCGGCCGTCCCCGTGGGCCCCATAAGCCTAAGATCGTCGGTTCAAATCCGACCCGAGCCACGGACCGGTGAAACCGTCGGGTAGCTCCCGTCAGGGCGCCGGACAAGGCGAGGAAGCGCACCCTCACGGAGCGGTGCACTGATCAGGCTCTCCTCGCCCCTGGAAGGTCCGACATGTGGTGTGTCAAGCGGTCCCGAAAACCGTGGCGGGTAACACCGTGAAGCGTTCGAATCGCTTACCTTCCGCCTTGGAGAGGTGGCCGAGCGGTAAGGCAGCTGCTTGCTAAGCAGTCGTCCGGGTGACACCGGCGGCGGGTTCAATTCCCGCCCTCTCCGCAGCTCGTCGAGCTATCAGGAGGCCTTCATGTTCGCGATCCTCGCCGCCGTCGCCTACCTACTTGGTTTCATCGAGCAGGGCTCCGGCAGCCACACCAGCGCGTGGTTCTCGCCGATGGCGATGCTGCTGATCGGGTCGTTCTTCCTCGTGCTGCACGTTGCCGGGGTTGACCGGTGGATCCCGCGCCCGTGACTGACCACTGCGCCTGCCTGGTGTTCCTGACCCCTGACGCTGTCGGCCGCATCGAACGGTACGAGTCGTGCCCGCAGCACTGGCGACTGTTTGACGACGAGTTTGAGATCCCGCGCGAATCCGCGCCGGTTGATCTCGATGAGTTCCTTGACCTGATCGACGCCTGACGCCCCGCCAAAGGAGCCCTGGTGACGATCATGCACGGCGACCCGCCCGACGAAGGCGCTGTCTACCTCGATGACGACCACGCCTACGTCCTTGCGTACATGCCCGACGGGATCGAGCTTGCAGGCATCACCGAGTGGCATTGCACTGCCGCCGGTGACTGGTGCGCGGGCTTCGTTCCGTTCAAGCCGCACAACCCCGAGTACGGCTGGGACGTGATCAGCCTCGATCCGCTGCACATTGAGCCGTCGCTCTTGTGCCGGGCTTGCGGATCACATGGATTCATCCGCGGCACCTGGATTGCCGCCTGATAAACCTCCGCCCCACACGCAGGGCGGCCTCCGTGATGGAGATGGCGTGATGCCGAAAGATCAGATCAACTTCCCCGAAACAATCGAACACGTTGGACGCACCGGCGATGCCGCGTCCGGCGAGCCGATGAGCAGCGGCATGGACGGCGCCAGTACCTGGTACGAACCGATCGTCAACGTGCGCTGGCACGCAGCCGGCGACGACAAGATCGGCAACGTCCAGGTGTCGCTTCAGGCGCCGATCGCAGCGTGGACCCAGATGGGCGACGAGCTGCGCAAGGCTGAGGAGAAGGCCGTGGGGTGGGAAGAGGGCTGGATGCCCGAGGCCTACTCGCCGTCGTTGTCTCGCTCCGAACTCAACCGTCTGATCCGTACCCTGCGCCGCGCCCGCGACCAGGCATACGGACGCGACGAGTAGCCAAACAGAGAGGCGGGTGGCGGTGAGCACTGAACGCGACCAGCGACGAGCCACCGCCCTCGCCAACGCCACCGCACTCTTCACAGGCCTCGGTACTCGAGAGATCGAAGACCGGCCGGCCCGCAGCTCCCGGACCATCGGCCGCCGCGTTACCGAAGTTGCCGACTGGTTCGAACACTGGCTCAGTCGGCCAGCCCCCATCGCCACCGTCGAAGCCGTCTTCGGCACACCCGAACCCCGCAACACGGAAGGACACCCCATGGCTTTCTCCATGCCCGACAACGACATGGTCACCGTTACCCTGACCGCATTCGACGACGAGAAGGTGCCGGTCCCCACCGACTTCTCCGACCCCAACGGCGACTTCGTGGCCCCGTTCACGTGGGTCGAGGACAACACCGACCTCGGCGAGGTCGCCGTGGCCGAGGACACCCTGTCGGCGAACGTGCGATCCCACCCCGGGCAGGCCGGCCTCCTCACCCTCAACATCACCGACGTGAACGGCAAGGCGATGGCGCCGGTGACCGTGCAGATCGACCCGGGCGCGGCAACCAGCGTCGGCGCGGTCTTCGGGCAGCCGGTTCCGCGCGACGACAACCCCCCGGCGTAGCCGTGGGTGCCATGAAGGCTGCGCTGGTCGAGCTCGAGGCCAAGGGTCACGCGCTAATCACGCAGCTTGAGGAGCGGGAGCATGCGCTCGCCGCGGAGTTCCGTGCCTGGTTCAACGAGCTCACCGGCCACCTGCCCGCGGTCGAGGCCGAAGTGAAGTCCGACGCCGAGCAGGTCGCGCACGACGCCAAGACCGCCGCCGCACCTGTCGTTGCCGAAGCCGAGCAGGACGTGCAGTCCGTCGCCAGGGAAGTCGCGGCGGACGTGAGCACGGCCGCGGAGCCGGCGAAGTAGTGGTTGACGGCCCGAAGATCCGCATCGTCCACCCCGGCGGACCCGCATCGATGGCGCAAGTCTGGGTCGATAACCAGCAGCTCACCTGCGTGACGCGCGTGGAGATCGCGCCGCTGGACGTGAACAACCCTGGACCCGTCACTGCGACGCTGACCGTCGTCGATCCGGACATCGCGATCGTGGCGGACCTGGCCGAGCTGGTCGTGCGCGAGGTGCCGCCGCCGGCGGTGGAGTACGCGACCGAGTAGGGGGTCGCGGTGGCGCCGTCCGAGACCGTGTTCCGCCGCGGACTTCCCCCGGTCGGCGTGTACGGCTGCGTCAAGACCGGCGGCTTCGTACCGTTCATGATCCGCGCGTTGACAAAAAGCTGGGCGGACCACGTTTTCATCTCCATCGGCGACGGGCAGATCGTCGAAGCCGAACCCGGTGGCGTCCGTATCCGCGACGTCTCCGAATACGCCGGCTGCCGTATCGAGTACAACACCGCCGAGCCCATGACCGATATGCAGCGTGCTGCCGTCGCCGAGTACGCGTCCTCGAAACGCGGCGAACCCTACGCCTGGACCGCCGACGCCGTTGACGGGCTGCGATGCCTCGGCTTGCGGTGGCGAATCCTCGCATGGTTCGAACGGGCCCGGCGGTCCGTCATGTGCTCTGAGCTTGCTGTGCAAGCAGGGCAGTACGCCGGGTTGGACTGGTCGTGCGGGCAAGGCGACCCGTCCTGTGTGACGCCGGCGATGCTTGCGCGCCGCCTTGATGCGCAGACTTGGAGGCATTCGGAATGACCCTCTCTGGCCGATCCGCTGAAGAACACCCCGATGTCGACGCGCTGCAGGCAGTGCGGTACGGCATCGTCACTCACTCCGTCCGCGCCAACGGCGTTGGCGGACTCGCGTGGGTCTCTGCCGGCCCGGGACGCCCGGACCTCGGCCAGGTCGATCCCGAGAGCGGCACCTACCGGACCGCTGTCGCCGAGATGACCGAGACCGAACGGCGCGAAGCCGGACTGCGGCGCAACGGACGCTCCCGACGCGGAGCGACCACCTGATGGCCGACACCCACACCGTCTACGCCAGCATCGGCAACTCCGATGACAAGCTCACCCAGGCCAGATGGTCCGAGTTCCACGGCAAGTTCACCGCCGCGGTCCGCAGCCACTCGCTCCGGATCTACGGCGACTGGACTTCCCCCGGCGCCGACCCGTGGCAGAACGCGTGCGTCGCGTTCGAGATCGGCAGCGAAACTACCGCGCGGCTGCGCCGCGACCTGGCTGAACTTGCCGCCGAATACGACCAGGGCTCCATCGCCTGGGCCGAAGCCGAGACCCAGTTCATCGGACCCACGACGCCCGCTTCTGTGGTCGGCGCCGCGCCGAGCACCCTTGCCGACGACGTCCTCGACTGGGCGCGCGAACACCCCTGGACCGGCGACCTCATTCCCGCCGGGGACCTCACTATCGAGCAGGACCGCGACGGCACCGTCCGGATCGTCGAAGCGCCCGAGGTCATCGCGGTTGATATCGCGCTGCTGCGCCACCACGGGCTCGCCGGCGTCGCCTACGCCGACGGCGTGCTTGCCATCGACACCGAGTCCGGGGCGCTGCGGTACCGGCTGCTGTACGCCATCGACCCCGGATTTGTGATCGTCTTCCGGCGCGAGTCCTGAACCGCCCGTCAGCGACGACGGCGACACTGCGACCGGCGAGCAAGGGTGGTGAACGGCTTGGGTGCCCCATCTATGCCGGACGACCGCCGCTGTACAGGTGTCAACCGCGATGGCAGCCAATGCGGGCGGTGGGCACGTGCCGGCTACGAGACCTGCGTAGCCCATGGTGAGGACGGCCGACGCTGCACAGGTCGCATCAGCGGCATATCTCACCCGGAGTTTGCTGGAGAGCGCTGCCGCAAGGGTGCCCTTCCGGGCCAAACCGTCTGCGCCAAGCACGGCGGCAGTGCCCCGCAGGCGAAAGTGGCCGCGGCAAGGCGCATCGTGGAGGCCGAGCTAATGGAGCAGGCTGCAACCCTGGTTGGCGCGCCGGTGGACAACCCGCTCACCGAACTGGCGAACCTGGCTGGGCGGGCGCGGGCGTGGATGGAACTGCTGCAGGGTCGCGTCGAGAAGCTGCTTGAGGACTTCGACGACGCGGAAGAGCGGCGGGACCGCGAAGGCGGCAACGCCAAGAACCGCGGCATCCGCTACCAGGCCGGCGCCGGCGAACAGCTGCGCGCCGAAGTCTCCCTGTACGAACGGTCCATGGACCGGCTTGGCAAGTTCCTCGCAGACTACGGACGTCTCGGAATTGACGAGCGTTTAGCGAAGATCACCGAATCCCAGGCGGAGCGGGTTATCGCTGCCATCGATGCCGCGCTCGCTCACGCCGGGGTCACCGGGAAGGTCGCGACCGAGGCCAAGCAGGTCGCCGCACGTCGACTGCGCGCGGTATAGCCGACGGGGGCGCCCATGGACGCGCTGCTGCTCGCCGCCGACCGGATCGAAGACGCCGCCGAGGACGCGGAAACTGCAGAAGCCTACCTTGCCGACCCGGCACGCTGGGTCGATGACAAGCTCGGCGAGTATCTGTGGTCCCGCCAGGTCGACATCGCCACTTCTGTACGAGACCAGCGACTCACCGCAGTTCAGAGCTGCCACGGGACAGGCAAGTCGTTTGTAGCGTCCCGGCTGACCGCGTGGTGGCTGGACACCCACCCCCCTGGCGAGGCGTTCGTAGTCACTACGGCGCCGACCGGTGACCAGGTCAAGGCCATCCTGTGGGCCGAGATCAACAAGGCGTTCGCGAAGGCTGAGGCCCGTGGCACCCCGCTTCCGGGACGCATTAACGAGACCGACTGGAAGTACGACAAGTTCCTGGTCGCGTTCGGACGCAAGCCGTCAGACTACAACCCGCACGCGTTCCAAGGCATCCACGCCAAGTACGTCCTCGTTATCCTTGACGAGGCCTGCGGGATCTCCAAGCAGTTCTGGACCGCGGCACTGGCAATCGCCACCGGCGTGCACTGCCGCATCCTTGCCATCGGCAACCCTGACGATCCCGGATCGCACTTCGCGCAGGTCTGCAAGTCCGACCGCTGGAATATGATCAAGATTGCGGCCAGGGACACGCCGAACTTCACCGGCGAAGAAGTCCCCGACGACCTTGCCGACATGCTGGTATCTCAGGCCTACGTGCTGGACATGGCCGAGGAGTTTGGGCCCGAATCCCCCATCTACCTGTCGAAAGTCGACGCCGAGTTCCCCTCTGACGCCTCCGACGGCGTGGTCCGGCTATCGAAGTTGATGGCCTGCACCCGCGAACCCGTCCATCCCTACGCCCCCGACCGTCTAGTGCCGGTCGAGCTTGGAGTAGACCTCGGCGCCGGCGGCGACGAGACCTGCATCCGGGAACGCCGCGGCATCGCCGCCGGACGCGAATGGCGCAACCGCGAGAAGGACTCCGAAAAGGTCGTCGACCACATCGTCCGGGCCATCCGGGAAACCGGCGCCACCAAGGTGAAAGTCGACTCGATCGGCATCGGCTGGGGCATCGTCGGGTCTCTCCAGGCGCGACGCAAGCAGGGTCTGCACACTGCCGAGGTCGTGGGCGTCAACGTTAGTGAGGCATCCACCCAGCCGGAAAAGTATGCCCGGCTGCGGTCGCAGATCTGGTGGGAAGTCGGCCGGAAACTTTCCGAAGACGGCGGCTGGGACCTGTCGCAACTCGACACCACAGACCGAGACCGTCTCGTGTCGCAGCTGACCGCCCCCAAGTACGACCTTGACGCCTCGGGCCGGATCGTTGTGGAGAAGAAGGAAGAGACGAAGAAGCGGATCGGGCGCTCCCCCGACAACGCCGACGCGCTTCTGTTGGCGTTCTACACGCCGTCGGTACCCAAGCCCGGAATCAGGGTGGTGAAGTGACCACAGCAACCGTCGGAGCCCATACCCGGCCGCCAGTGAACCGCTGGACGCCGGCCAAGCGGGGCTTCGCCGCGTGGCGCCGCAAGGCCGCGATTCGGGTTCGGGGCGCATCAGCGCACATCGTCGGCCCGGAAGCCACCGTCCGCAAGCTCGTCATGACCGCCACCGCCCTCGGCTTCCTCGACGCCGCGGCGTGGGACTTCAAGACGATTGCCGGGCTGGCAGCCACCGGTATTTCGGTCGCAATCCTTAACGAGTGCATGGACTGACCAACGCCGCCCCACCGCCGTCCACCTGAACAGCTCCGCAGGAGGTTCATGTGGTCCGGTCGATGTTCAACGTCGTCGGCAGCCTACTCAACAAGAACGCCAACGCCTCACCGGTCCCCTACGCCGCACCAGGCCGCTACATCATCCCCGCACTGTCCGGACGCTCGGACAACGAGGTCTACATGCGGGCGATGGGGACCGCGGGCACGATCTTCCAAATCGTGTCGCTGCTGTCCTCCGCCAGCGCCACCCCACAGTGGCGGCTGTACCGCAAGCCGAAAGCCGACGGCAGACAGCGGTACACCACCGGCGACCGCGGATCCGACCAGCGCACCGAAGTGCTGCAGCACCAGGCGCTGAACGTCTGGAACAACCCGAACCCGTTCACCACCGGCGTCAACTTCCGCGAAGCCGGCTGGCAGCACATGGAGCTGACCGGCGAACAGTGGTGGGTTGTCGTCCGCGACTCCCGAGCCACCTTCCCGACCGGGCTGTGGCTGGTCCGCCCGGACCGCATGGAGCCGGTGCCGTCGGCGGAGAAGTACATCGCCGGGTACGTCTACACCGGACCGTCGGGCGAGCGGGTTCCGCTGCAGCCCGAAGAGGTCATCCTCACCAAATACCCGAACCCCCTGGACCCATACCGCGGGCTCGGGCCGGTGCAGTCGGTGCTGGTCGACATCGACGCCATGAAGTACGGCAGCGAGTGGAACCGGAACTTCTTCATCAACGGCGCTGTCCCCGGCGGCGTCGTCACTGTGCCGGGAAACATGTCGGACGACGAGTTCGACCAGTTTTCGACCCGGTGGCGCGAATCTCACCAGGGCGTGTCCCGGTCCCACCGCGTTGCGATCCTCGAGGGTGGCGCGACCTGGGTTCCGACCCAGATGTCCATCAAGGACATGGACTTCTCCAACCTGCGGAACGTCAGCAGGGATGTCCTGCGCGAGGCCTGGGGCATCCACAAGTCGATGCTCGGCAACGCTGACGATGTCAACCGCTGCCACGACGACCAGACCGAGGTCCTCACCAACGGCGGCTGGAAGCCGTTCGAGAAGGTCGAAGACGCCGACCTCATCGCCACCGTTAACCCCGCGACGCGCCGCATTGAATACCACGCGCCGATCCACCGCTTCGCCTACGACTACCACGGCGACATGGTTCGGATCGTCAACGACGTCATCGACGTGAAGGTCACCCCCAACCACACGATGCTGTACGCGACACCGCGGTTGCCGGACGTTTGGCGTACATGCCGCGCGGACCAACTCCCGTCCCGGTTCCTAGTTCAGACTGCCCCGGACGCCGAGGACTGCGCGGACCAGCAGTGGTTTGACCTGCCCGCCGTCGAATACGACAACGGGCACTACGGTCGAGGCGGATCTGAACGCCTGCCGATGGATGCGTGGCTGGAGTTCCTGGGCTGGGTTATCTCCGAGGGCGGCATCCTGTCCGAGGAGCGTGCTGGCAACCGCTACGTAATGACGCTGGCGCAGAAGAAGTACCCGCAGCGGATCCGTGACTGTCTCGCGCAGCTTCCGTTCTCTGCCTATGAGTACTTCGACGAGGGCGGTCAGATCGCCCGGTGGAACATCACCGGCAAGGGTCTGATCACCTGGCTGCGGGAGCACGTAGGCACCAACTGCCAGGACAAGCGCATCCCGCGGTGGTGCTTCAACCTGTCGCTCCGGCAGCGGCGCATCCTGTTCGACGCGATGATGGCTGGCGACGGCAGTCGCGATCCACGGCCGGGCCGCTCGAACTGCTACTACGCGACTAGCTCCCCGGGCCTTGCCGATGACGTGCTGGAGTTCGTCTTCCGTCTCGGCTGCCGCGCCAACATGGCGTCACACCATGACGGACGCAGCGCTCGCGCGCCGATGTACTACATCCACATCACCGACCGGCCGGCGTCCTGGGTGACGGGATCCAACAACGTTTCGACCGAACGTTACGACGGCAAGGTCTACAGCCTTGAGGTGCCGAACCACATCTACGTGACCCGGCGCAACGGGCGCATCGCGATACACGGCAACTCCAACGCCCAAACCGCCGAAGAAGTCTTCGGACGCTGGAAGATCATCCCCCGGCTTGACCGGCTCCGCGACACTCTCAACAACCAGTTCCTGCCGATGTTCGGCAGCACCGGCGAGAACGTCGAATGGGACTACGTCAACCCGCTGCCGGACGACCGCGAAGCCGACAACGCCGAGCTCACCGCGAAGACCACGGCCTACGCCGCGCTCATCAGCGCAAACGTCAACCCGGACGACGCTGCCGAAGTGGTCGGCCTGCCGCGGATGCGCCACATCATTCAGGTCCCGGCCGCAACCCCCACTACCGGCGCCGGCGAACTTGAGCAGGCCGACGACAGCAGCGGCGAGCCTACCGAGGACGACAATCCCGTCGAGAACCAGGTGCGCAGTTCCATCCACGCCCGCACCCTCACCGCGATTACCGCAGCCACAGGCGATTCGGGGCCGACGCCGCCAGCGCAGGGCCCGAACCAGCCGGACCTGTCCCGCGTCGATGCACAGTGGAAGTCGGCCACCGACAATGTCGTCGCCGACTACCAGAGCCAGATCCTGCCCGCCCAGCAGCAGCAGTTGCAGCAGCAGATCCGCGAACACGTGGACGCTGCCGAACTAGCCGCGCTCGGAACGCTGGCCGTCGACACGGTCGCCGCGAAGGCGTTGCTGCTTGCCGCGATGGTCGCGTTCGCCGTGGTTGCCGCTCGGGAAGCCAGCCGCGAAGCCGACGAGCAAGGCGCCAGCGTGCCGCCGAAGACGCCGGACTCCTCCGAGCTCGAAACGATCGCCGCAGTAGCTGTCGCCCTTATGGCTTCCGAGCTTGCGGTATCGGCCGGGCGAGAAGCGATGCGGCTTGCCGTTCCCGGAGTTGGCGGGCAGCAGGTTGCGGACCAGGTTGGGCAGTTCCTGCAAGGCCTGTCCGAAGCCGGCCCCCGCGGGCACCTGGCCGGAGCGATGTCGGCGGCACAGAACCGGGCCCGGCACGCCACATTCACGCAGCACGGCGCCCCGCGTGGGCAGCTCCGGGCCGTAGAAGTCTTGGACTCGGCAACCTGCGACAACTGCGAAGAGATCGACGGGACCGTCTTCGGCGACACCGATGACCCGGACGCCGTGGCCGAGGCGTTCGCCGCGTACCCCATGGGTGGCTACACGCTTTGCGAGGGGCGCGAACGTTGCCGCGGAACCCTTTTCGTCGACTACGACGTCGGGCCTGACTCCGATAACCCCGGTGACGACCTGACTGCAATGTTGAAGAAGCTCGTCAACCTTCTCGAGCCGGAACCGGCGCACATTAACGGACACCACCACGAGAAGGCGAGGACGTGATGGGCCTGTCCCGGCTGAAGACGACCAGGACGATCGCAAACCTCCGGGCCGGCCGCAACGACTGGTTCCGGATCAAGGCTCAGGCTGACGGCCCGACCCAGGTCATGATCTACGACGAGGTGGGGTTCTTCGGCGTCACGGCCCAGGACTTCATCGACGAGATGAAGCAGGTCGACGGCCCGATCGACCTTCACCTCAACAGTCCTGGCGGCGAAGTCTGGGATGGGATAGCGATCCACGCTTACCTGTCCGGCCGTGGCGGCGTCACCACCTACGTCGATGCTCTCGCCGCCTCCATCGCCTCGGTCATCGCCATGGCCGGCGAGCAGATCGTCATGGGACGCAACGCGAGCCTGATGATTCATGACGGTTGGGGTCTGGTCATCGGCAACGCCGCCGACATGCGCGAACAGGCTGAACTGCTTGACCGGGTCTCCGACAACATCGCCAGCATCTACGCCGACCGCACCGGCAAGCCGAAGGACGACTGGCGCGCCGCGATGCTCGCCGAGACCTGGTACATCGGCCAGGAGGCAGTGGACGCTGGCCTCGCCGACCGCATGGCCGATCCTCCCGCAAAGCCGTCGAAGGCGGCGCCGGACGACGAGGCCACGAAGCTGGCCGCGCACTTCGACCTGTCGGTCTTCCGCAACACCCCGGACCGCCTGAAGGCTGCGGTCTTTGCTCGGGTCGACGCTGCCGAGAAGTTGGAATCCGACGCGCAGCAAACGCTCGCGCAGGCTCGTGCCGATGCCGACGACCAGCTGAAGCTTCTGAACGATTCGGACCCCGAGGTGCAGAACGCCCCGGTGGACGGACTCGACGCCGCACGGCAGCCAGACGCTGACCCGCCACCCACAACCACACAGCTCCACGACGAAGCCCCGGTCAATGCGGACCGGGGCTTCTCCATTCCCGCGGGAGGCCCCATGGACTCGATCCCCGCCGAGCCTTTCCGCAACTGGCTGAACCAGGGCCTGGCGCTGATCGGCGACCAGGGCTCCGAATCCGGCAGCGACAACATCAGCAACGCCGCGATGCACGAGCCCTACGACGGCACCCACACCCACGCGCACCCGGCGTTCGGGGCGCAGGGCGACGACGACAGTCACGAACACGAGCACACCCACAGCGGCGACGCCGACCACCGCCACGACCACGGCGACGAAGAGTCCGACGGCGACGGCGGCATGACGACCAACTCGCTCCGCGGCGACCGGATCCTCGGCATCGAATCCATGCCGTTGCTGAACAAGAGCTTGCCTGTTCACCACACAGACACGGTCGACACGCCGTGGGACGGGCCGGCCGCGGTCGCGGCGATGCCGAACGACGACAAGGTCCTGCGGTACTGCCACGCCTGGATGTCCGACGAAGCCGCCGCGGAGAAGTCCGAGGAAGGCGACGACGACGCCGACGACAAAAAGGACAACTACCGCTTTCCGCACCATAAGACCGAGGGCGGCCCCGCGAATCTCGCAGCCTGCCGCAACGGCCTCGCACGCCTGCCCGGATCCAAGATCCCCGACTCCGACAAGCCCGGAGTCGAGAAGCACCTGCAGGCCCACCTTGACGACGCCGACAAGTCCGACTCCGGCGACCACGGCGACTCCCCCAGCAACCACACCCACGGCGACCTCAACTTCGCGTGGGACCCGAGCATGACCGCGGCCTTGAAGGAGGCAATGCAGTGACCACAATCGCCATCCCGACGTCCTCGGCCGAGCTCGAGGAGTGGATGAACGACGGCGAACGCATGACGAACGTCCTCAAGGAGGGGAAGTTCAAGGAGTTCGTCGGCAACTACCAGTCGGCGAACGCCAAGACGGACCCGGACCTCAAGGCCCAGATCGCCGAGCAAGTTCAGCTCGGCTTCGCGCAGTTCATGAAGGACAACGGCGAGAAGGGCGACATCCCGCCGGTTGACATGACCCCCGGGCCGGCCGCGATGCCGCGCGTCCACCTCGAGAACGGCGCCCGGCGCAGCAGTGCGGAGAAGGCGCTCAACGGCCAGCGCGCCATTGGCCGCGCCCTGGACGGAATGTTCCAAGACTCCGCCGAGTTCTTCCGCGCCACCCACTTCGACGAGATGCGCGTCAACCGCTCCGCCGACCTGTCCGCTAAGCGGTCCAAGGTCACCGAGATCATGAACAGCTTCGGCAGTGAGGTCCCGGCCGACGGCGGCTTCCTCATCCCGGAGACGCTGCGCTCGAACCTGCTGCAGGTCGCCCTGGAGCAGGCCGTCGTCCGGCCGCGGGCTCAGGTCATCCCGATGGAGACGCTGCGCGTCCCGATCCCGATGATCGACTCCACCAGCAACGTGTCCAGCGTGTTCGGCGGCGTGATCTGCTACTGGACCGAAGAGGCCGCGGCCCTCGTCGAGTCGCAGGCCAGTTTCGGTCGCGTCACCCTGGACGCCAAGAAGTTGACCGGCTACGCCGAGATCCCCAACGAGCTCCTGGCTGACGCGCCAGCGTTCACCAGCTTCTTCGACGACGTCTTCCCTCGGGCGCTGGCCTGGTACGAGGACATCGGCTTCATGAACGGCACCGGCGCCGGCGAGCCCCGCGGCTTCGTCAACTGCCCGGCGTCCGTGGCGGTCGCGGCCGAGGCCGGCCAGCCTTCAGGGACGATCGTCTGGGAAAACATCGTCAAGATGTACGCCCGAATGCTTCCGACCGCGCTGCAGAACGCGGTGTGGATCGCATCAATCGACACCTTCCCGCAGCTGGCGACGATGGCGCTGTCCGTGGGCACCGGCGGTTCGGCCGTGTGGCTCGGCAACCTGCAGCAGCCTGGCTCGGCCGTGCCGCCGGTCAGCATCCTCGGCCGTCCCGTGATCTTCACCGAGAAGACGCCGGCCCTCGGCAGCCTCGGCGACATCAACTTCGTCGACCTGTCCTACTACCTCATCGGCGACCGCCAGATGATGCAGTCCACGTCTAGCCCGCACTTCAAGTTCGCGTCGGACAAAACGGTCTTCCGGATCATTAGCCGCCTGGACGGCCAACCTTGGTTGCAGTCTCCCATTACGCCTCATAACGGCGCGGGCGCTTTGTCGCCGTTCGTGTCCCTCGCGGCCCGCCCGTAAGGGATTCGGCAGGCGAGTCAGATCGTCCGACCTCGACCGAATAGCACGGCGCACCTCGAAGACCTCCTCGATACCGAGCGGGGTCTTTCTGCTTCTCCAGCAACACCCCTCGCAGCACCCGTAGGCGGCCGGCCCTCAACTCCCGGCCGCCGAAAAGGCAACTCCGGCAGTGGCGCCCCGGAGCCAAGTCGCCAGCCAGAAAGGCACCACCATGGCAATGGAAGGCCTCGGCCGCGTCTTCAACATCATCCCGATCGCCGCCGGCAACGGGTTCAGCCTCAAGCAGGCCACCGCCTGTACTTTCGTGTGCACCGGCAACGACACGTTCACCCTGACCGTCGCCAGCACTTTCGGCGGCTCGTATGCGACTCCGGGCAACATCATCACGCGCATCTACACCAACACGGCCACTAACGGCACTGCGACCTGGGTGAAGGCGAGCCAGGCAGCGTCGAACGCGGTCACGATCGCCTCCGGGACGGTGGCGTTCACTGTCTTCGGCATCCAGCTCGCTGACCCGAAGGCCTACGTCAAGGTTTCTGTCGGCGGTTCGGGTCTCGTCACGGCGATCCTGCACGACCTGACCGCTTCGCGCGGCCCGGCGAACCTCGCCATCCTGGGGGCGTGACGTGACGACCCTGATCCAGGCCTCCGCGGTGCGTCTCATCACCGAGGGCTATCTCGTGTCCCGCGCCACCGCGACTCTGCCGGCTACGGCCACCGGGAACATCTTCACCGTGAGCGGCGGCAGGATCCTGATCGTGTCGCTGGTCGGCGAGGTCACCACGGCAGTGCAAAACCAGGCGTGCACGGTCGCGATCGGCTACGCCCCGACCGTCGGTACTGGCTCGACGACAGCGCTGGGCACCGCGTCCAGCGTCATCGCCGCGCCGATCGGCACGCACGTCGGCATCAACCCGGGCAGCGCTACCGTCGTTGACCTGGCTACGCAGGCCGGGGTTGCGACGCCGGCGGGCAGGTTCCTGGTCGACGCCGGCTCCGTCACCATCACCACGTCGGCGACGAACACCGGCAGCGTGAAGTGGGATCTAATCTACGTTCCCTACGATGTCGGCGCCGCCGTGGTGGCCGCCTGATGGCGTGGATGCAATGCCGCAGCTGCTCCACCAAGTTCGCGGTGGGGCTGCTGCGGTGTCCGCAGTGCGACGCGGTCTCCGAGTTGTACGCCGTCCCCGAAGAAGTCATCGAAGCAGAGCAGGAGCAGGAGGCAGCCGTGCCGAAGATCAGCGTGGAGGGCGGCCCTTCGAACGCGCTCGGGCTGCCGGCCGAAGAGGAGACCTCGGCCGTTGAGACCGAGACCGAGGGCACCGCGCCGGAAGCCACCGAGGCGGCGGCGCAGGCCGAACCCGAGACGTCCGACGCGACATCGGCCGCTACGGACGAGGAACCAGACTCAGGTGAGGGCGCCGCCGGCGTCGACAAGCCCGAAGCGGCGCCCGCACCGAAGCCTGCGAAGAAGGCCGCGGCGAAGAAGGCTGTTGCGAAGTAGGAGCCGGCGCCCAAGGGGTGAGGTGACCGGCGATGAGCTGGCTCCAAATGCTCGACATCCTCAAACAAGCGCACGTCGAGTACGAGTACTGGGCGTCGAACCCGCCGCTGGCTTGTCCGCACTGCGGCGAGCCGCTGACTCCCGCACCAGGGTCCGCCGAAGTGACCCTTTTTTGCACTTTTGACGGATTCTCATACCCCCGCGATTGGGTCCGGCCGGAAATCCTGTAGCTCTCTCACGCCATCTCGCCAGCACCTGTTGAACCCGGAAAGGTGGGGTGGCGATGAGCCTTGCCGGCGACGGGCTGAGCGTCCACAACCGCAGGCCCGAACGAGTTGCCGCGCAGATCACACAGGACCCCGCAAGTACGTTGCCAGCCCTGGCCGTCGGCGGCGACGTACTCGTTACCGGCTCCATGTCCGTAGGTGGCGTTAAGGCCGGCGGTACTGCGGCAATCGGTCAGGTACAGGCCGCAACGTCGACGGCCGCCTCACTATGGATGTCGGCAGTCAACGTCGGATCCTGGGTCTTTGACGTCCGCACCCACGGCGCTGTCGGCGACGGGCAGGCAGCCACGGACGGCGCCATTACCAACGGCCAGAACATCCTTACCTGCGGCACGTCGAAGCCGTTCAAGCCGGCCGACGTCGGCAAGTGGGTCATGGTGAAGGGCGCGCTTTCCTCCGGCGCCACGACTTTGGTGACCAGAATCACCGGCTACACGTCACCCTCCACTGTGACCCTCGGCGCTAACGCCACCAACACAATGTCCGGCAACGCGCTGGTGATGTGGGCCACCGACGATACCGCCGCGCTGCAGGCCACAATCAACGCCGCGTTCGCCTACGGGCAAATCAACGGCACCGCGATTGTGTGGGTACCGCCGACCGGAAGCGGCCTGTTCTACGGCGTGGCCGGCCCGCTGGTTGCCGGAGGAACGACCAAGGCCAACGGGCAACTGGTGATCCCGATTCAGGCGACCACTAGCGGCAAGGTCGCCCTGATCATCTTGGGAGCGACTGACGGCGGCGCGACACGACACTGGGAACAAAAGATTCCGCAGCTGTCGGGCAGCACGCTGGTTTCGTTCGGCGCGTTCGCAACGTCCACCGCGCAGACAAACGCGCTGAACGCCAACGGCCAGGCGGCGGTCATCTCTGGACAGACCGGCGCCAACGGCTACGGCACGGACGCGCTGCTGTACAACAACGTGATCGTGCGGATGCAGAACATCCAGGTCTACACCACACACTCGCTGAACGGCTGGACCTACGGCGCCCTGAACTTCCACGGCCTTGCCGCTGCCGCGCTGGAGAACTTCGGATACGGGACGGCGGCGACCTACGCCCCGAACGGCGGGGACTACAGCAACCCCGACGGCTTCTCCGCTGGCCTCGCCATCGGTGTACTACTACCCTCCGCCGGCAACAACGACAACAACCAGCTGCGCAACGTGACCTGCCACGGCGGGTACACGCGGGCGATTTTCGTGACCGAGCACACCGAGTGGGTCGGCGGCACAATCCTCTACAGCTGGTCGGGCGTGTGCCCGGTCGGCAACTACGGCGACGGCGGGAACGGCGTCGGAGCATCGCACGGCATCTTCATTGACCAGGTCAGCATCGAGGGCTGCAATAACCAGCTGGAGTTTATCGGCCCTGGGCAAAGCGGGGTCGGTCCGATGATGTCGGGATCCTACGATACCGAAGGCCAGTCCACGATCCGTGACAACTCGGGCGGGCTGGCGGCGGCGTGCGGTGAGTTCCACGTCAAGAGCAACGGGGTGGCGCAATCCCCAGCCGTGGGTGCGGGTACACCACTGAACTTGATTTGTGATTTCCAGCTCCCGGGCCCGCTTGCGAGCCCGCCAGCGCTGACGGCCGGCCAAGCATTCCAGAATCCTTATGGACGCTGGGCGACCGTAACGCTGCAGGGCGGAACGTCGGTTACGGCGGTTCAGCTTGGCGCCCTAAGGGGCGGTTCCGCCGCGCCGACGATGACCAGCGTCTACACGCAGGCCTCCGGCACGCTACCCCTGTATCAGGTGCGCGTACCGCCACTGGGCTGGGTCCAGGTCAACGGGTCGGTGGCGCCGACCGTCGCGAGCTGGGTGCTCGAGTGAGCGTAACGGAACCGGCATACGTCACCCGAGAGGCCGTCAAGAAGGCCCTCGACGTCAAGGGCACCGCGCGCAGCGACGACGACATCGACCGTTCCATCCAGGCCGCATCCCGTGCCGTCGAAGGTCAACTGCACCGCAAGTTCTACCCCCGTGACATGACCCGGTTCTGGGACTGGCCCTCATACCAATACGCCCTGCCATGGCGCATCTGGCTCGACGCCTGGGAACTCGCGGCGATTCCCACGTCGGTGACGACCGGCGGCCAGACGATCCCTCTCGGGAACCTCTTCTTCGAGCCGGCCAACTCCGGACCGCCGTACACCTCCATGGAGATTAACCGGTCCACGAACTCCGCGTTCGGAGCTGGTCCAACACCTCAGCGAGACGTGACGGTTACGGGGACGTTCGGGTTCAACCTGGACTCCACGGGCGCCGGAGCGCTTGCCGCTGGCGTCAGCGACACCACCGACACCTCGGTTACCGTCACCAACGGTGCGGCGGCCGGCGTCGGTGACGTCCTGCTTGTCGACACCGAGCGCATGCTCTTGACCGACAAGGCGATGGCCTCGACCGGTCAGACCCAGTCCGGGGCGGGATGCGCATCCGCCAGCAATGCCGACAGCATCCTCACTCCGAGCGGCGGCACGTTCTATGTCGGCGAAACACTGCTGCTGGACGCCGAACGCATGCTTGTCGTGGACAAGGCTGGCGCCACCGTCATCGTCAAACGCGCATGGGACGGCACGACCCTGGCGACCCACGCAAGCGCCACGATCTACGCGGCACGGTCGTGGACCGTCACCCGCGGAGCGCTCGGCACCACAGCGTCCACGCACTCCAGCGCCACGGCAGTCAGTCGCTACACGCCGCCGTCGCTGGTGACGCAACTGTCGCTTGCCGAGGCCGAGAACAACCTGCTGCAGGGCATCTCCGGCTACGCCCGCACCGTTGGCTCGGCGGACAACGCCCGGCCCGTCTCCGGGCAAGCTCTTGCGGATATCCGCGCGCAGGCCTACGCGCAGTACGGACGCAAGGCCAGAAGGCGGACGGTCTGATGGCTGACATTGAAGTCAAGTTGTCAGGCCCGGTCTTTGATGGGCGCGCCATCGAATCGATGCGGCGTATGTCCGAGGAGATCCAGAAGGAAATCGCCACCTACGCCGAGGACTCCTGGCAGTCCTTCATGGACGCCTCCTTCCGGCACTCCACGGGCCGCTACCAGTTATTCGTCAACGTCGCCCGACGCGACAAGGACCTGGTCGTCAACGACGGCTGGCCCGAGTCACACCTGCAATACGGTCCATGGCTTGAGGGCGTCGGCTCCCGCAACTCGCCCGTCACGAGGTTTCCCGGATACTTCGCGCTGAAGCGCGCCGCGGACCACACCGAATCCGACGTGCCTAACATCGCCGAGCCCATCGTCACCAACTACGTGGCCGAGGCCAACGAGTGACCGGACTCAACTCGGCCGGGATCATCGGCGCCGCGGTCGACCACATGCAAACGCTCGGGCTGTTCGAATCCGTCCAGGGGCACGAATCCGTATCCGCGCCGGGCAACGGGCTCACCGCCGACGTGTGGTTCGGCGACGTCAAGCCGGCTCCGCTCATGTCAGGCCTCGCCGTTAGCTCCGCGATCCTCACCCTGTACGCGCGGATTTACCTCAATGCCGATGGCCAGCCGGTCGACGACACCGAAACCATCATCACCGGCGCCGTCGACCAGATGCTCGCCGCCTACAGCGCAGCCTTCACCTTCGGCGGGCTGGTGGAGCAGATCGATCTCCTCGGCGCCTACGGCACCGCGCTGTCAGCCGTCGGCGGCTATGTCGAAGTCGGCAACGTTCCGTACCGCTGCATGACGATCACCATCCCGTGCGTCATCGACGACGTATGGCCGCAGATCCCATAACGGGAGGGGTTCACTTCGTGGCCGATGAAGCAACTGGACTACCGCACGAGTTGGCCGATCTCGGCTTCGAAGAGGTGCGGGTGGCGCGGGTCCAGCCCGGCGTCGTCATTGTCCTTATGACCTCGAAGCAGATCACGGACGAACAAGCGGCGGTCATGCACCAGCAGTTGAGCACCTTGTTCGAGGGCCACCGCGTTGCGATTCTTCAGGACGGACTCTTCCTCGAGGTACTGCGTCCAACGCAAGACGCGCCGACCCAAACCCAGCTTGAGTACAAGGCCGACGCCTTCGATGCCTCCGGATTCATGGACGAAGCGCGCAAGCACGTCAGGATGCGCGGATACGGAGGCCTCCAGTGAGCAAGCGGTCGGGCCTTGGGCAGCAACTTTTCGTAGGCGGCTATGACCTGTCCGGCGACATCGGCTCCCTGTCGAAAATCTCCGGGTCGGTCGCGGTGCTCGACGTCACCGGCATCAACAAGTTCGCATTTGAGCGCATCGGTGGGCTGCGCGACGGCGCCATGGATTTCATGGCGTTCTTCAACACGGCCACCGGCCAGGCGCACCCAGTGCTGTCAGCACTGCCCCGCGGTGACGTCGGCGTCATGATGCTGATCAGCACCACGCTTGGAGACCCGGCCGCGTGCTTGGTCGCGAAGCAGCTCAACTACGACGGCACCCGCGCCACCAGCGGTGCGTTCACGTTCAACGTCGGCACGCAGGCCAACGGATTCGGCATCGAGTGGGGCAAGACGCTGACGGCCGGCAAGCGCACCGACACCGCAGCGACCAACGGCACCTCGGTAGACGGCGGAGCCACCAACGCTCCGTCCGCGTTCGGGCTGCAGGCCTATCTGCAGGTGATGGCTTTCACCGGCACCGACGTCACCGTGAAGATTCAGGACAGCGCGGACAACGCGACTTTCGCCGACCTGTCCGGCGCTGCGTTCACGCAGATCACATCCACCACGCCGCAGACGCAGCGGATCGCCATCTCCAACAGCGCCAACGTCCGCCGCTACCTGCGCGCCTCCACGGTTACGACCGGCGGCTTCACATCGCTTGCGTTCGCCGTTGCATACGTCCGGAATCCGATAGCGGGGCAGGCCTTCTGATCATGAACATGATTCACACGCCGCAGGGCATGCGCATCGCGCCCGTCGGGCCGGCCGCCGCCTACAAGACCTATGCGCTGTCCTCGCCGTTGGCCACGCATTTCCGCGAAGCCACCTGCGACGAGGTCAACTGCCAGGCTCAGGCGAACGGCTGGCGCACCACCATCGACGAGTCCACCGAACTCGGACAGCGACAGGCCTACTACATCCGCTCGCAGTCCGGGCGCAGCTTTCGCGAGGAGCGACTGCCTGACGGACTGACCCGCGTTCACCTTTGAGGCCGGCCAGACGTGCTTCGAAACCCACCGGACCTCGTTGGAGCGTGAGCCGCTGTACCTGGTTCGCGGCGGCGACTGGCGCGGCAACCCGACCGGGCAACTGCCGCTCAAGCACTCGGGCCCCGAATCGTGGGTCGACGACTTCGGTGAGCACCAGGAAAACATCACCGAGGAAATCGAGCGGGGCTGATTTCGATAAGGCGCACAGGCCTCGTCGAGGTAGAGCGCCCGGCCTGAAGTCGCCCGCCGCAGGAGCCTGATTTCCGCTCTCCAGCGGTCCGCAATCACAACGCGGTCCGCCGATCCGTGCTGCCCGCTTCCCTGCGTCCGGCAGTGACTCCAACTCATCAGAAGGGAAGTGAGTCCAACGAGCAAGACCTCGGGCATCGGCTGGACAACTGCCAGCGTTGACGATGCATCCAACATGCAGCAAGCGATCAAGAACGATTTCACTAACCTGCAATTCGCCACTCCACGCGCCGTGCAGGACGTTACGGGCATCGACAAGTCGGCGTTCGAACGGCTGCTGCTCCTCGCGGACTTCTCGGTCACCTTCTCCGGCGTGTTCAACCCGGCCGCGAACATGAGCCACGCTGTGTTCTCCACGATCTCGTCCACGTCGGTAACACGACTGGTGACGCTGGTGGTGTCGTCCAAAACCTTGGCGCCGAACTGCCTGTTGACGGACTACGCGCTAACTCGCGCGACCGGCGGCGCGTTCACCTTCTCCGTGCCCGGCGTGCTCGCGGACGGCCAAGTCCCTACCTGGAGTTGATCATGGGCTTCGAATCGCCGCGCACGGTCCTGGTGCTCGACTTCACCGACACCGACCTGGCCGGCCTGGAAGTGCGGATGCGGTCCCAGACCGTCCAGGAACTCAAAGACGGCACCGCCCGCATGGCCTCGATCGCCTCGGTCGCAAAGTCGGTGCTGGGTCTCGACCCGAACGACGAGGCTGCGGCGCAGGCTGCTATAGCCGGCCTTGATACCGAAGCCCTTGACGCAGTTGACGACACCTTCGCCGACTTCGCCAAACACCTGGTGTCGTGGAATCTGACCGAGAACGGGGTTGACGTCCCGGCAACCCTGGAGGGTATCGGCGCCCAGGACTCGCGGTTCATCCTGCGCCTGGTAGGCGCGTGGCAGCAGGGCATGTCGGGCGTTGATAACCCTTTGCCGCGAAGCTCGAGCAATGGGCGGCCACCGGATGCGTTGTCGATGCCGATGGTGCCGTTGGAGGCAAGCCTCGCGAGCTAGAAGAGGCCGAGCTGGTCCTCGGCCTGTGCGACCGGTTCCATTGCACCCCCGAGGCGGCGCTGGCGATGGACGCCTCAGTGCTGCGGATGCTGGCGATTGAGGCGTTGGGCAAACCCCCGCAACAGGAAAGTTCGCCCCCGCAGTAGCTCTGTCCGGGTGGGGGTGTCCCCATCAGCAACGTCATCGAGATCGTCGTTAGGGTTCGCGACGACACCGCTTCGGCGATGGCCGCGCTGGAAGCCAGAGCGAAGGCGCTGGCCGACGCCGCCAACTTCGTCGCGGGAAGCGGCGCCACCTTCAACACCGACCTCGATGACGCCGGCCTGCGCGACAAAGTCATCGAGGCCGTTCGGACGGCCGAGCGGAACATTGCCGTCATCGTCGGCATCGACCTGGACGACCCGGATCTCCGCGAAAAGGTCATCGAGGCCGTCAGCGCGGCCGAAAAGGGCATCAACATCATCGTCGGGATGGATGTCGATGCCGACGGCTTGAAGGAGCGAGTCAAGGCCGAGGCGGATGCTGCCGGCGCCGGCGAGAAGATCAAGGTCCGGGTCGAGTCCGACGGAACCAGCCTGGAGCAGGACGTTGCATCCAAGGCGGGACGCGTAAAGCCCCAGCCCATCAAGGTGCCGATCCAGTCGGACGCCGATAAGTTCGAGGCCGAACTGCGCGCGTCGTTCGCGGAGGGCGAGAAGAACGCTGCGGCCGCCGAAAAGGCGATGAACCAGTCCTTCACTGCGATGCAGACCGGGGTGCGCGCGCTCCGGTCGGCCATGGCCGAGCTTGAGCCGGCAACGCAGGATGCTGAAGATTTTGAAACGTCCTTCCGCAAAGCCATGGACGAGGGCGAAAGGGTTTCACAAGAGGCCGACCGCGTCCTGCGCCAGTCGTTCACCTCCATGGAATCCGGCTCGCGGACTTTGCGTGCGGCGATGACCGAGCTCCAGCCGGCCGCCGAGGGCGCTGGTCAGGCCGCAGCGAATGCGGGCAGCGGTTTCAATACGAGCGCCCTCAGGATGTCCTCGCTGATCGGGGCGGCCTTGGCGCTCGGCCCAGCGCTGGCAGCGATCCCGGCTGTAGTGGGCGCCGCGGGCGCGGGCTTCGCAACGCTGGGCCTGGGGATGGCCGGGCCGATTGCCGCGCTGCGGGACTACGGGGCGCAGAGTCAAGCCACGGGCCAGTCCTCGGCGCAGCTCGCGGCAACGGCCTTCAGTAACGCTGTTTCGATTCGCAATGCCGAGCAGGCAATCGCCGACGCGAAGCGGCAGGCCGCGATTTCGGCGATTAACTCGGCCCAGTCGATCGAGTCTGCGGAACAGGGCGTTACCGACGCCGAGCGGCAGGCGGCGATCTCGGCTCAATCGGCAGCAGATGCCGTGGCTTCGGCCGATCAGCGCCTCGCGAACGCGCAGGAGTCGTTGACGCAGGCACAGGAGTCGTTGACGCAGGCTCAGAAGGACGGCGTCAACGTCCTCAAGGACTTGAATCTGGCTTCGGCCGATGCGGCGAACTCTGTCGCGGACGCGCAGAACGCGGTCATTGACGCGCAGGCGGCCTACGACAAGGCCAAGGGCAACAGCCTGCTGACTGATCAGCAGAAGAAGGAAGCGCAGCAGCAGCTGATCGACGCCCAGCAACACCTGACGGACGCGCAGCAGAAGGCGCTTGAGGCGCAGCAGGCCGCGAACGACGCCAACCAGAAGGGCGTGGACGGCAGCACGGCGGTCGTCGCGGCGCAGCGGCAGGTTGTCTCGGCCACGCAGGGCGTAGCCGACGCTCAGCTTGCGGCAACTCGCGCCCGGGAGGCGCAGGCCAACCAGGAGATCTCAAGCAACCAGTCGGTCGCGAAGGCTCAGCAGTCGCTGGCTACCGCGATCCGCGATGCGGCGGAACAGCAGATCTCGTCGAATGAATCGGTGTCCAAGGCGGTTCAGGCACTCAAGGACATGCAGGAGCAGCAGGCTCTGTCTGCCGCGGCTGCGGCATCTTCGGGGTCTGCGGCTGCGAACAAATTCGCGCAGGATATGGCGAAGTTGACCCCGGCCGGCCGGGATTTCGTCAACCAGCTGATTTCGATGCGGGGCGGTCTGCACGATCTCGAGGCCACTGCGCAGACGACGCTGCTGCCCGGCTTCACCACGCTCCTGAAGGACGTGGGCGGTTCGAACGGCCTCGGCTCGCTGTTCAACAAGGCCGTCGGCGACATGGGCACGATCATCGGCGGCACGGCGATCCAGTTCGGGAACCTGATGACGTCGCCCGCGTTCAAGGGCCAGCTGACGCAGGTGCTGAAGGACGGCGCGGGGTTCGCGAAGGATCTCGGCGACGGACTTGTGGCTTTGACGGGCGGCCTGACTAAGGCGGCGTCGCAGGCAGGCCCGATAGTGTCCGGGCTCGGCGGCGGAATCAAAACCTTGATGTCGTCCGGGATTCCCGACTTCTTCAGCGGTCTGGTCACCAATGCGGGCGGCGCCGGCCAGTCGATACAGGCCATCTTCACGATCGTTTCCAACCTTGCCGGTCCGCTGGGCACGATAGCCGGCGCGTTCTCTGCGGCACTTGCTCCGGCGCTGCAGGTTCTGGACTCCCCGCAGGTCCAGCAGTCACTACAGTCGATCGCGACTTCAATTGCGCAGATCCTGATCGTCCTGTCGCCGGTGGTCACAATGCTCGCGCAGGGTCTGGCAGGGGCGCTGCGGATCGTGGCGCCGCTGATGCAGTCGCTGGCGAAGTTCATCCAGGACAACCAGCAGTGGGTGGTGCCGCTGGCCAAGGGGATCGCGATTGCCACGATCGCTTTTGTCGCTTTCAACGCAGTGCTCGCTGCGAACCCCGTCCTGCTGGTGGTAGCCGCAATCGCGGCCCTGGTTCTCGGTGTGGTCTACGCATATGAGCACTTCAAGATATTCCGCGATGTCATCCACGATGTGTGGGTCGTTACGAAGGCCGAGTTCGACTTCTTCCTGGGCTTCATAAAGCGGTGGTGGCCGGAGCTGCTGGCACCGTTCACCGGCGGCGTGTCAGAGATCATCGCCCACTGGGACGCGGTCGTCGACTTCGTGAAGAAGCTACCGGGCCGACTGGTCTCCGCGGGCGCGCACATGTGGGACTGGATCTCTCAGAAGTGGGACGACGACGTAGCCGCGCCGGTCAGCAAGGCCTTCGACGGCTTCATTCACACAGTGACCGGGCTGCCGGGCAAGTTGGCCAGGGCCGGCGCCGGCATGTGGGACTGGATCAAGGAAGAGTTCGTCGGCGCCCTCAATGCAATTGCCAACCTGTGGAACCAGTTGCACTTCAGCACGCCGAGCTTCCACATCCCGATTCCCTTCAGCAGCGGCATCAACGTCGACTCGATAACCGTCGGGGTACCGCCCATCGGCCCTTTCAAGGCCGCCGGCGGCCCCATCTGGGGCGGCCTGTCCGCGATCATCGGCGAAGCAGGGACCGAACTTCTGAAACTGCCGACCGGCACCCAGGTCATGCCCCATGCCAACACTCAATCAATGATCGCCCAGGGCGGCCTTGGATCGTCCGGCGGCGTGCTTCAGATCGAGTGGGTCGGCGGCAACGGCGGCGACGAGCTCATGACGTGGATCCGCAAGAACATCCGCATCCGCCACGGGTCGGATCCCAACAGCGTCCAGAAGGCCCTCGGGCAGAGCTTTTGAGTTGCCATCAAGTCCAGATTGGTAAGTGGTAAAAATCCATCGGTACAAGATGTTCAACTCGCCCATGGTAACTACTGCGGCGCCGTCGCCAGTCACTACCGGCACCGTCATCAAGACGATGCTTCAGTTGGCGACACCGTCAACACGGCAGTGCCAACTCATCTCCTGGGGCTACTCCATGTCGGCGGTGCCGGGATCAACTGGCGGCGTTATCGAGCTTATCCAAACCGATGTGTCTGCGACCGTTACCGCACACCAGGCATCGGGGCTCGTGCCCCTGGATCCGAATGCGCCAGCATCGCTGATGACGCTGGGGGCATCGGCGACTGGTTACACCGCGACGCTCGAGGGCTCGACAACGACTACGCGGCTGCTCGATTTCGATCAGGTTCCGCCGACGGCCGGCGCCGTACCGACCACGTTCGATTACCAGTGGGTGCTTGATGAGCGCCCGATTATCGCAGTGTCGAAGTTTCTTCGCGTCCGGGCAACGTTTGCAGGGGCCGTTAACATGACGTGCTGGCTTTGCTGGGACGAATAATCTGATAGCGGTATGTTAGGCTTCTTGCATGCCCATTCGAATCGGCGATAAGTACGAACGCTGGACCGTTGTTGAGGTTATCTCTAAGCGCGAGGTGGCGTGCCGGTGCGATTGCGGCACCGAAAGGTCTGTGCAGATCGGAAACCTGCGCCAAGGTAAGTCGCGGTCCTGCGGATGCCTGCAGCACACCGTGGCCATCGCGCCGGGCGACCGCTTTGGCCGCCTGACCATCCTCGCCGCCCCCACCAGGCTGGCAATCAGGTGCCGGTGCGATTGCGGCACCGAGATGACCACCAAGGCAATCCACCTGGTTGCGAAGGCCGTACTCTCCTGCGGATGCCTCCGACGTGAAGTTACCCGCACCAGGGGGAGAAAGAACCGCACTCACGGGCTCTCAAGTCACGAGCTGTACGGCACCTGGACGCGCATGGTTGCCCGTTGCACCAATCCAAAGAGCGGGGACTATTCCTACTACGGCGGTCGCGGAATACGGGTACACGAGCCATGGCTCCGCGTCGCAGTGTTCATTCCCGAGATCGTTTCGCTGATCGGGGAACGTCCCAAGGGCCTGACGCTCGACCGCATCGACGTCAACGGCAACTACGAGCCGGGAAACGTGCGGTGGGCTACACGGCTCGAGCAGAGTCGGAACCAGCGCCCACGGCGTCAAAATCAGCAGCGCCCCCGGTAGCAAAAACGCAACGGGGGTGCTGTGACCAACATTGCGGCACAGTTATCGTCGTGGGGTCCGCGGTGGCGACGCAACACCCCCAGCCCTATGAACCCGGCCGGGCAGCCGTTCGACACCGGCCCCGGCGGTCCGATCGGCATCCGCGTCGAGATCATGTTGGACCCGTCCGGAAACGACTGGACCGACATCACCCCATACGTGTACTACCGGGACCGCATCAGAATTACCAGGGGTCGCCCCGATGAGACCTCTGGGGCCCAGCCTCAGACCTGCACGCTGACGCTGAACAATCGCGACGGCCGGTTCACCCCGAAGAATCCCCTCGGCCCCTACTACGGGGTATTGGGGCGCAACACCGCGATCCGCGTCTCACGTCTGGTCAACGGGTCCAACGATCCGTGGTACCGGTTTTACGGCGAGGTTCCGTCGTGGCCCACCACCTGGGATATTTCCGGGTCCGACGTGTACACGCAGATCCAGGCGTCCGGAATCCTGCGACGGCTGAACCAGGGCAATGTCCCCGAGGGCTCGGCGATGCGACGGGCGTACACTCTCAGCGCTGGCGTATCGTCCGCGGTAGCGTACTGGCCTTGCGAGGACGGCCAGACCGCAACATCGTTGGCGTCGGCGTTGGCGTGGCCGACGGGCACAGCCCTGACCTTGTCGGGGCAGGCTCCGCCCAGCCTTTCCAACTTCACCGGGTTTCTGTGCTCAGACTCACTGCCGCTGCTGTCGGCCAGCATCTGGAATGGCGCGATCCCGGCAGATCCGTTCAATGGCACCGACAACGTTCTGCGCTTCCTGCTTGCCGTGCCTGCGACCGGCGCCTTTGACACTGCCGTCATTGCACGCCTGTTCACCTCCGGCCGGGTGGCCCGACTGGACCTGCAATACGGTTCGGCAAGCAACGGGTCGCTGCAAATCTCCGGATACAGCGTTTCCGGAACCCTGTTGTTCTCCTCCGGCTACGTCGGTTTCGCCGTCAACGGCAAGCTGCTGCGCGTCTCCATGGAGCTGATAACCTCGGGGGCCAACATCACCTGGGCCACCACTGTCCTGAGCCCTGGCGCGTCGGGCGCGTTGTCCGCATCAGGGACCTTGACTTCGTCGGCAACCGGCAGCGCATACGGCGTCGTCATCAACCCCGATGGTCACATCAACGACACGGCCATCGGTCACGTCTCCTACCAGTCCGTTTGGGACAGCCTGTTCAACCTGGCGCAGCCCTTGAATGCCTGGATCGGCGAGGCCACAGCTGACCGATTTGTGCGATTGAACTTCGAGGAACCTGGCGTGAGCGCGTCAGCAGCGCTTACCGGTTCAGTTTTTGACGACTCCGTGACCATGGGGTACCAGCTGTCGGACACTTTTACCAACCTCGTTCAGCAGGTCGTGGACACCGATGGCGGCATCCTGTTCGAGGCCCGTGACCAAGCCGAACTGGTTCTCCGTAAGCGTGTATCGCTGTACAACCAGAGTCCGCAGTTGACCTTGGACGTCTCCGCTCACCAACTGTCGGCACCGCTGGCCCCGCTGGACGACGATCGGTTTACCCGAAACGACATCACCGTCAGCCGGATTAATGGATCTTCGGCCAGGCAGGCGCTGACCAGCGGGGCCATGTCGACACAGTCGCCGCCGTCTGGTGTCGGGCCCTACCCGAACGGCGTCAGCATCTCCGTCGGCGGCGATGCCCAACTCACTGATCAGGCCGGCTGGCGGCTGCTACTGGGCACTGTTGACGAGCCCCGCTATCCGTCGATCTCGCTAAACCTGCGCCATCCCACCTTCACTTCGAACCCGGCACTCCTGGTCGCAGCGCTCACCATGGACATTGGCGACCGTGTCGCGGTTTTGAACCTGCCGGGTTGGTTGCCGCCGGATCCGATCTCGCAGGTGCTGCAGGGCTACTCAGAGACGCTGGGCGTGTTCGAGCACGACATGGCGCTGAACTGCAGCCCGGAAGCGCCCTACCGCATTGCGGTGCTTGACGACTCGGTGCTGGGGCGCCTGGATACCGACGGGTCTCACCTGGCGGCGAATTACGGCCCGACCGACACGACGCTTGTGGTCACCACAGCCGGCGCCGCGTTCGGCAACTCGCCGCTGTGGACGACCAGCGCCGGTGATTTCCCTTTCGATATCGCGGTTGGCGGGGAGCGCATGACGGTCACGAATATCGTCGCGTCCACGCCGCCCTACCACCAGATATTCACCGTGATCCGATCCGTCAACGGTGTCGTCAAATCCCAGGCCACGTTCACCGATGTCCGGCTGTGGCAGCCCATGGTCTTGAGCCTCTAGGAGTTGCCCCGTGCCGACGTTCTCCGCTGGGCAGCGCCTCACCGCTGCCGAGCTAAACGCCGACTTCCCGCTGATCAGCTCCACAGTACTCACCGGGACTACCGCAAATATGCCACTTTTCGTCTCCTCAGGGTTCAACCGGGTCCAGGTGTTCTGGCGCGCCCGCGGTACGGCTGCGGTTGGTGCGGAGCAGTTATGGCTGCAGATGAACGGCGATTCGGGCAGCCACTACCTGTGGCAGAAGACGGAGACGGAGAACAGCACCGCAACCTCGGCCAGCTCGGGCGGCCTGACGACTCAGATCCAGATCGCCACGATGATGGGCGCGAACGCCACCGCGAATTACTACTCCTCCGGGAATTTCACTGTGGACGGCATTTCCGACGGCACCGGCTTCTCGACTACGGTGGGCATCTCAGCGGCTTTCAACACCGTATCGGACTCCTGGTCTGGGCGTTTCAGCGGCCAGTACAACGTGTCGGCGATCATTACGAGCCTCCTGCTGTTCCCGAACTCGGGGAGCTTCAGTGCCGGATCGGTCTTCAGCGTGTATGGGATGAGCTGAGTTTCCGTTACAGGGGAGCGCCAACCTGTCCGTCCTCACCGGCCGCGCCATGCCCCCTTTTCTGGATGGAACTCCTCCAGGTAGTCCAGCCAGCTTGGCCCTCTCCTGCGCCGGCCCTTGATGGCATCGTCTGCGAGGTTGGCGTACCAGGCGTCCGGGGTCAGTCCGCTGAGCCCGGTGGCCGTGTGCTGTCCCAAGGTCGGAAGCATCCGCGGGTGGAATGGCTGCTGTTCCAGCCGTGCGCGCCACGCGTGTCGCCTCCAGGCGCGCAGCCCGCGCAGGGTAGCGCCCGCAACGCAGTAGGACAGGACGAGCGGCGCAACCAGCGCAACAAAGTTGAGAGCAGCATCGATCTGCACGAGCCTCACCCCCTATCAGCATTCTGCTACAGGCGGTGTGGGTGGTGGAGGTAATCCGGCTCTGCGGGACCGCAGAGGCCACATCCCTTCTCGACATCATTTGGGTACATTCATGATTCGGCTTCGCACCGCCCTTGCGGCTACGGCTGCTGCGGTCCTCCTCGTTCTTCCGGTCTCGTCGGCGGCCGGACCGGCTACTGCCACTGCCACCACCGGCACCGGCTGGACGGCATCGTGGGGCTCGGCGCCGGCCTACGCGCCGGTGTCAGGCCCGTGGGATAACGAGACGTTGCGGATGGTCGTCAGGACGTCGGGCGGGGGGACGTCGCTGCGGATCCGCCTGTCCGATGCGTTCTCCCCACAGGCGGCGCAGATCGGGCACGTCACCGTCGGGACGCAGCTCAACGGCGGCACGACGCTGGAGCCGGTCCCGACGACGGTGACCTTCGGCGGCGCGCAGGCGGTCACGATCCCCGCCGGCGGCCAGGTGGCGTCCGACCCGGTCACTTTCACGGTCGCACCGAACACGAGGTTGCTGGTCAGCATCTACGTCGCGTCCGGGGCGGCCTTGGCGCAGACGAGCCGTCACGACGTCGCCACCGAGACCGAGTACAACCACAACGGCGGCGACGTCTCCACCGCCGAGTACTACCCGACCAGCAACACGTTCGGTTTCGTAACGATGCTCGACGGGGTCGACGTGTCCTCGACAACGCCGTCCACGGTGGTCGCGGTGGGCGACTCCATCACCGACGGCACCGGCACCGGCATCGACACGGACACCCGCTGGCCGAACTACCTCGCCGACCGGGTCAGCGCCGCCGGACTGTCGGTCATTGACGAGGGCATCGCCGGAAACTGGGTCACTCAAGATAAGGGCTCCTTGGGACCTTCCCTGCAACATCGCTGGCAGCAGGACGTGCTCGACCAGCCTGGAGTCCGCAGCGTCATCGACGCCGACGGGATCAACGACTTGCGCGGCGGGGTGACTGCACAGGTCCTGGAGCAGGCGCAGGCCTCGCTCGTGGCGTCCGCGCATGCTGCTGGCCTGCGGATCCTGCTGTCCACGATCACACCGTGCGAGGGCGATTCGCTGTGCACGTCCGCGGTCGAGACGCAGCGGCTCGCCTACAACGCGTGGGTGATCAGCGGCGTGTCCGGCGCGGACGGGGTCGCGGACTTCAACTCGGCGACGGCCGTCAACGAGAACCTCAAGACCGCCTACGACTCGGGCGACCACCTGCACCCGAACTCGGCCGGCGCCGCGGTGATGGCGAACTCGCTCGATGTGACGAAGCTGTGAGGAGATCCCGTGCCGCTGTCTGATCTGACCGCTCTCGACAAGCACAAGACGGACGGGTTCCCCGCGGGCTACCCGGTGAACTTCCGCACCTTCTACTCGCCAGTAGACGACGTTCACGGAGCCCTTGCAGAGCTCATCGCGTCAGCGCAACGCAGCCTGGTGGTCGCGATGTTCGGGTTCGACGATGACGAACTGGCCGCAGCGCTACACGAGAAGCTGGATTCCGAGCACTGCTATGTGCAGCTGACGCTCGACAAGTCTCAATCGGGTGGTGCGCATGAACGCGCCCTACTCGCCAAGGAGGCGTACCCGTCTAACTCGATCGCGATCGGCCACTCCGAGAAGGGCGCGATCATGCATCTGAAGATGGTGATCGTGGATGGGCTGGACGTGCTTACCGGATCGACGAACTGGTCGACGTCTGGTGAGAGCATGCAGGATAACGCGGCGATCGTCATTCGGGACCCGCACGTGGCGGCCGAGGCTCGGTCTCGGCTGGACCTGATCCACCAGCACATGCTCATGACGGCCGCGAAGTCCGCCGCGCGGTGAATCTGCTGGCGCACGTGTTCGGACTTGATCCCGGCTACTGGGCCAACTTCTGGTCGGGCATCGGATCATGCCTGGGTGAGTTCACGCTCGTCGGCGGAGCGACCGCGCTGTACAAGCGCCACACCTGCCACGTCAACAGCCCGCGTTTCTGCTGGCGCCCAGGCACTCACCCAGTCGTCGGGACCGCCTTCAAAGCGTGCGCAAAGCACCACCCCACAGTCCCGGACCGGATCTCGGCGGAGCATATTGCCGACGCCCACGCCGAACAGGCAGCGAGGAGTCGTGATTCATGACCATCTTCGGGCCGGACATCTCCAGCTTTCAGAGCGGCCTGGTGCTATCGCGCCTGGCGGACGCCGCGTTCGTTCTCGCGAAGACGACTGAGGGTACCTACTACACCGACGCCGACTACCAGGCGTGGCGTGCGCAGGCCGCGGCGCTGCGCCGACCGTTCGCCTGGTACCACTTCCTGTCCGGCGAGGACGCGCACGCTCAGGCCGCGCACACGCTGGCGAACGTCGGCGACGTATTGCTGCCGGGCATGCTCGATGCGGAGCCGGCGGGCAAGTTCTCACCGACGCTGAAGCAGATCCTTGCCTACATCGACGCCGCGCACGACGCCGGCCTGAACCTTCGGCTGCTGTATCTGCCGCGCTGGTTCTGGCAGCAACTTGGCTCGCCAAGCCTGTCTGGCGTGGCCGACCGCGGGGTGTCGCTGGTCTCCTCGGCGTACCCGGGCGGCTCCGGCGGACCGGCCGCCATCTACCCGGGCGACGGTGCCGCGGGCTGGAAGCCCTACGGCGAGATGACGCCGCTGATCTACCAGTTCACCAACAAGGCGTCCGACGGCGGACAGCAGCTGGACTACAACGCGTACAAGGGCACCGCTGCGCAGCTGGTCGCGGACTTGAAACCGCCAGCCCCGGCAACAGTCACGCCACCGCCTTCGACCCCGACGCCCGCTTCCACCGATCCGAGGGACGACACCATGCCCGCATTCGCCACTGGAGAAATCACGCCGGGCACCAACGCCGTGACGATGGTGCTGCCCCCGCCGGCGAACTACGGTGCGGCCGGCTGGGGCAACGTCTGGTTCAGCCTCGGTGCCGACATGGGCACCGCGACCGTCCGGGTCGCCATCTTCACCCACGGCCAGGGCTGGTCGCACATCTACGAGGACGTGGTGGTCGACGCCGCCGCCGATCGGGTGAACCCCTTCGGCGGGCCGCTGCCGACCGCTGTGCAGAAGATCAGCGTTACGCGCAGGGGAAACCCGAACGTGCCGCTCGCCTACCTCGTTGAGGCAGTGCACCGGTGAGCACGATCCATACGTCACATGCCCACCCGTCCGCAACCACGGCCAGCGGCTGAGAACCGGCACGGGGTACATGGCGACCCACAGTGCCCTGTCATCGCTGTGGCCGGTCGTCGTAGGCGTCGGCGGCCCGTCCGGGCTGGCCGCGGCCGGTACGTACTTCCTGACTCGCCGCCAGCACAAAGAGCAGCGACAACAACATGCCAACGACGCTCACGAAGCCGAGCACCAGCACGACGTCCAGACCGCACAAGGCCTGACCGCGACCGCGCTGAGCCTGCTGGAGCCAGTTAAGGAAGCCCTGTCCGAGGCCGAACAGCGGATTAAGGCACTGCAGAAGCAGGTCGGGGATCTCGAGTCCGCGGCGGCGTCTTTAACCAGCGCCATGGAAACGCTGACAACCTCCTCGGCGGCCGAACGCCAGCAGCTCGAGGAGCAGTTGGCCGAGGTGACCGCGGAGCGGGACGAGACACAGGACGAACTGGCCGCAATCACTATCGAACGTGACACGCTGAGAGCCGAGCTGGAAACGCATCGGCGCCAGAGCCACGGCGGCGTGATCTAGGGAGTCGAGATTGTGCCTTTCCGTCGCCGTCGTCACCACCCAACAAGCCCGGTCGCGATCGCGGAACAGCGGATCGCGGCACCGCTGGCGCGACTGGAGGAACGTCTGGTGGGCGTGTCGTCGAATCTTGACTCGCTGGTGACCGGCCTGGAGGACGTCGCTCTTCAGATCCGGCAGATGGCGGAGCAGGCAGCGGAACGAACCGGGGAGTGCAATGACTGAAGTGCAGGTCCCGGACGTTCCAGAGCAGGACGCTACAGCGACGCTGACTCAAGCTGCCGAGCAGGTGGCCGGCAGTGCCGATGCGGTGATGCAGCAGTTGAAGGCGCTCCGGACTGAGCTGCACGACGCCACCGTCAAGGCGAACGAGGACATCGATGCGGCCAAGGCCAAGGCTGCCGCGGATGTGGCGGCTGAGCGGCGGGACCGGCGCTACGCCAACGCCAAGTTCGGGATTGTCGTCCTCCTCGACATTGTGCTGTCGCTGGTCAGCCTTGGCCTGTGGTATTCGCAAGATCAGACGAACCAGCGGCTACAGACATCACTGCGGCAGAGCTACGTGACGGCTCAGCAGCAGCAGGAGACGCGAATCAAGGTGCTGTGCCCGCTGTACCAGGTACTGCTGACGGCAACAACGCATCCGACGTCGAGCACGCCGGGCACGCCTGGGCAGTTGGAGCAGTTCGAGAAGGCGGTGGCGACGATCCGGGCCGGGTATACGACGCTCGGCTGTACTCCGGCGCTTCCGAAGCTGTCGGCACCGTCTGGGTGACCGACGCTGCCGCGAACATCCTTACCGCCTCCTCGCCTTGACGGGCGAGGAGGCGGTTTTCGTATGCCCGGATGCGGTTCAGCTGCGGTCGGCGTGCCATTGACCGGTGGCCCACGCGTCCACATCCACGGGGGACCAGAGAGACTCTCGACCAACGTGCCCAACGGGAGCCGGGGCCTGTCCGCGCGCAGCGTAGGACCGCCACGTGCTGGGACCGATGTGCCGCTGGTGGCGGGTGGCGAGGTACTCCACGACGGCCCGGGGGGTGAGGCGGTCGTCCTCGCCGGCGGACTGCGAGGAGGCAACCGGGGCTGGGTCAGGCAATCCGATGGCGTGGCCGCAGACGATGCGCCACTCCGGCGGGATTTTGCGAGCCTGGATCTCCAGGTACTCGGCTGGCGGCACTTCGCTGTCGGCGCGGTAGATGTCCCACCTGGCCCAGGCCTGCCGTGCGGGCTCGTCCAGCCGTTCCGGCGGGAGCCAGGACTCGGCGTCCGGGGTTATGTCCCTGCGGGTCTTGGTGCGGTGCTCGCACATGATCTCCCCGCCGCCCTTGCGCTTGCCGGGGAGTTGGGCAACAGCCTCGGCCAGAGCGCGGGCGCGGGGCGTGAGCGTGTCAAGATCGATCGCGACGGGGTGTGCCTGGGTCCATGAGACGCCGCCGCGTTCGGAGACGTGCTTGGCGTCAATGTGCAGGGTGATGGTCACGCTGGTCATGTCTGGCTCCCAGGTCACATGTAGCGGGGGTTGATGTAGTCGTCGTCGGCGGCGTCGTAGCCGTAGTTGTCGAACTGGCCGAAGGCCTCGGCGAGGGCGGGCGCCTGGTCGAGGCGGTTGGTGTTGAGGTAGTACACGGCCTGTCCGTCGTCCTTGATATAGGCGAGACCCAGAGTCTCCAGGCTGCGGCCGTAGTCGCCGTAGGTCTCGCGGGTGCTGCCGAGGTAGAGCAGGTCGGCGGCGTAGGGCGCGTTGGTGGGGGCGATCGGCGTGCTGTTGGTGTAGGCGTCGGCCAGGGCGGTGGCGTCCCCGGAGATGCCGTACTCGCCGCTGTCGAGCTGGACGATGGTGCCGGTGGTGACGTTCATTTCGCTGCCCTCCCTGGTGGATATCACCAGAGTACAGCGCATCGCTGTACAGCGCAAGGCTGTAAAAGAATGTAGGGCCCGCACATGTCGACGCCCGGCCGCATCTCAATACGCCAACTGTAGCGAACGCTGCATGTGTACTGTAGCGTGCGAGTCATGAGCGAATCGCCGGATAGGCCGCCCATAACGGCCGCTGCACCCTTTAGCTTGGATCTCCCCAAGCCGAATCTGGACGGCGCCCACTGGTTTCCCACCGCTGCACTGGCTCGTGAGGCCCTGCATGAGTACGCCTATCGCGTCCACGAGCTCGCCGCTGAGCGCGACGCGCTAATACGCGGAGCGATCGCCGCTGACGTGCCGGTCAGTGCAATCTCAACCATCACCGGCATCGCGCGGAGCACCATCAACCGGATCGAACCGCGCCCCGTGGCCGAACCGGTTGATGAAGAGACGCTGCGCACCTACGCCGGACTCCTGAACCAGCGCGCCCAACGAATCGCCACCCGCGCGCCCCAGGGCAGCGGAGTAGGTGATGACGCGGAGCGCTATTTCCTCGACGGCTACGTTCAGGTCACCCGCGAGGAGGCGGTCAGCTGGCTATCCGACAGCTCACCGCACGACAACCCGCATGGCGATCGAGTGCTGCACCGCGCCATCCAGCTTGAGGCTCAGACGAGCCAAAGCCGGGCATCTCAGCTTACTCGTCGCTTCCGTTCGCCTGTTGACAGGTGGACGGGCTGGATTGCCTACGGGAGAGACGACGCTCGCGATCGTATCGCCCGAGAACTGCGGCTTATACGCGGTGGCATGTCGCCGCTGTCGATGTTCACTCAAGAGGAACGGGAAGCGGCCGAGGTACCTCCAGAAGTGTCCTGACGCGCAGACGCCCGGCCGCATCAGCGCTGGCCGGGCGTCTCTACGGCAGGTCGCAGGGGCATTACTCCCGCTTCCTCCCGACATCCGATTCGGTCCGAACCTACCATTGCGACCGCTGCGCAAACGAGGCATCGGCTATTACCGTCCAGCGCTTACCTGCTGCTGTTCCAGCCAGCCAGGATCCGGATCCGGCGCGAACGGGCCCCGGAACGGCGTGCCGTCGGCGCGGTCCGCGTAGAACCGCAGCGGACCCAGGTCACACACACGCACGCCGGCGCGCAGTCGCTCCGCAACGAGCAGCAGATGCCCAGCGTTCAAACCGTGCGGCAAGCGCCGGGGGTCGGCGGCGTACCCCTCCGCGACTACGGCAAGTTCCTCGCGGCTGCCTGCGTGGACGATCGGACTGCCGCCATCGCTCGTGCGTACCGTCACCGCGGACCCGCCGCGCCGGACTCCCACACTGGGGTGAGCGTGACGAACGTCGTGCCAAGATACGAGCTGCTGTCAGGTTCCTGCCAGACAAGCCCACGTCCGGACAGGTCACCAACCGCGCCTGGCCGTTGTGCAATCATCGCGGCTTCGTCGGCGTTGACACGGATGGCATCGGCCTCGCCGTCACCGGCACGTCGGCGTAGCCAATAGTCCGGGGCACTCACGCCGTAGTCCACGTCATCACCTGCGCGTCGGCAGGAACCTGCAGCACCAGCCGCTGCTCCATGCTCGCCGTCTTCAGCGCGATACACACGTCGCCGTTCAGCCTCATCACACTGCGCACTTCGAACCACATGTCGAGGTGCCGGACAGTATCGCCGGCCGTGATGCTCGACGCAGGCACGAGGGTGTGCCGGATCTCCGACGCCATGACGTCGGGCAGGCAGGGCGGTCTGGTCATGGTCTCCACGGTGCGCCACGAAACCCGACAGGCCAACCTCATGGTGGGTATCTCACCCTGAGATGTATGTTCCGGGTGTGACCTCACCGCCGGGCCCCGTCCACTTACCTGCGACCGCATGGCGCCGTCCGGACGTGCGCCAAGCGCTTGGAGACAGGAACGTCAGCGCCCTGCTGCGGTTCGCACAGCAGCACACCGGCGCGTCCCAATCGCGGCTTGCCGAGGCCATCGGTATCGGGCAGGGGCGCCTCAACGAGTTGGTGAACCGGCGGCGTGAAGTCACTTCGCTGGAGATGTTCGAACGCATTGCCGACGGACTGAACATGCCCGACAGCGCCCGGATGCTGTTGGGTCTGGCGCCCTCCGGTATCCGCGCGGCCGGCGCCGCCGACGACCTTGTAGCTGCGGCCGGGATCGTCGGTCGCTACTACTCGGTACAGGCTGACGCTGCCCGCGACATACGCCAGTTGGTGGCCGGCGCAAGCGCCCTGGACATCCTCGCGGTGCGTGGGCTCGGGCTGTGGGGCCTGAACGACAGCCTGCTGCGTGCGGCCATGACAACGCCAACCAGGCCCGGCGCGCTGCTGGTCAGGGTGCTGATCCTGGATGCCGATAGCGATGCGGCAGCCCGACGCGCGGTCGAGATCGGCGAGTCCCCTGACGGGTTCGCGGCCGGGATCCGCCTGGCGGAGCACAAGCTGGCGGAGCTCACGCTTCACCCCGCCATCAGCCTGGAGGCCTACCGGTACACCGCGCTGCCGGTATGGCGGGTCATCTCCACGGATGAGATCAGCTTCGTCTCGACGTTCGACGAAGGTTGGGAGGGGCACGAGTCCCCCGTGTGCCGTGTCGACGTGCTGTCCGGGGCATCGCTGCACCGCGGCTTCCGGCGTGCGATCGATGAGCTTGTCGCAACCTCCGAACGCTTCATCTGAAAGGGTCCGCCATGTCGATCGAAGCCGAACTCAAAGCTCGAGTGGGTGACCCGCAGACGGTCCGTGCCGGGCTTGCCAGCCGGGCAGACGTTACGCAGGCCGTGTACCACGACACCTACTACGACCGCGCAGGCGACGGGTTCATGTCCGGCGGCCGAGAGTTGCGGCTCCGGACTATCGAGACACAGGACTCGGTCCGGCACCTGCTCACGTTCAAGGCGCCGGCGGTCGACGAGGCAAGCGGGTCGAAGCCCGAGTTCGAGACCGAGGTTGCCGATCCGGAAGCCGTCGCGGCGATCCTGGAAGGACTCGGCTACCGGCCGGCGCTGACCTTCTCCAAGCGCTGCGAGAACTTCGAGTTCGAACACGACGGACACCCGATGCTCGCAACGCTGGTGACGGTGCCCGAGATCGAAGGGACGTTCCTGGAAGTCGAAACGGTCGTCGAGCAGGAGGACGGGCTGTCCGCGGCGCTTGACGCAGTCCGCGGCGTACTACACGAACTCGGCATCAACGACGACGACCTGACGACGGAGCTCTACACGGACGCGGTGAAGCGGTCCCGGGGCGCCTAGGTCAGCCCTCCGCAGACTGGAACCAGCCCGACGTCTTCGCCACAATCCGGAACAGCTTATTGTCATTCGCGATCCCCCATGTGTCAGCCACCTGCCACCACGCGTCCATCAAACCGCGGCCGTGAGTCGACAGCGAATACCTCACCTGCGGCGGATACTCCACACGCAGCAGCAGCCCCCGCGCCACCAGCGCCTTCAGCGTCGCATGCATGGTGCCGTGCGGTAGCGGTCGCACCACTCGGCCCTCACCGCTGGAAGCCTTGATGTCTCCGTTCACCGCCTCCTCCAGGCTTTGCGGCCCTATGCCTCCCTCGCCGGCGGAGTCCACGTACACCATCAACACGTTCGTCCACAGGCCTGCCAGAAGGTTGATCGCCATATTCGTCGCCGAGCGCTCCTGGCACCTGCTGGTAGGCACCAGGCCGTCGAGCGGCGCCAGGCCCAGTCGAACCCGCGTTGCCGCGACCACGAAGCCAAAGTCGGCCACCGCCCAGTCCGTCACCGGACGCAGTGCCCCGACGAGCCCCGTGCCGAGTTCGGTCGCGCTGTAGCGCGTGTGAGCACCACGTAATGTGCCCCTGTTGCGCACGATCAGCCCCGCGTCGCGTAGGTGACCCAGCAGATGACTCATTCCCTCAGGCGGCTCTCGAGCATCAATAAGAGGGGCATCTACGGCGGTCGCCAACTCCAGCCGATGCGTCAGCTCGGCGGGCCGCAGTCCGGGCTTAGCGCATAGATCCGCAAGGACCGGGTAAACCCCAGCGGGCCGGAGCACGTACAGGGAAAACCCTGCCCCTCGGTGGTGTGGAACGTCCCAGATCATCCCGCTCCCCCGGCGCTATTGGATCACGTCGCAATTTACGCACCGTATACGAATGCGCAGCTCATGTCAGGGTCATGCGTCACTTGACCATGGTTCACCCGGAAGAGTGACGCCGTTCATCCCAGTTTGTTGGGAGTCACGTTTTCTTCCACGTAGTCAGGGGGCGCGTAAGGCGCTAGCGTGCGCTGATGCGCGCCGATCACGTCACCGTGGACTGGGCTGGCGAACGGGACGGCGTCGAGTCGTATTCGCACGTCGTCTGGAGGACACACCCATGCGGCATTTAGCCCGCAGGCGTCAACAGGACACCGACCATCACGAACCCTTCGCCCGGTTTCGGCGCCACTGCATCATTGGCCTACTCTTGGCCGGCGCGGCGTTCGCTGCGGCGTTCTTCACCAACATGGATCGCCGCTCGCCGGGGGACGATAGCGGCGTACTCGGCGTCGAGATCGCCGCAGCAGGCGTTGGGGTCGTGTGTGGCACAGGCGCGATCATGGTGGGGGTCCTGACGACATTCACCAGCACACGACAAGCCGACGAGCTGAAGTGGGCGGTGCGCCTCGGCGAGGACATGGCGGACGTGTACCGCCTCCCTGCGGCGAGGAGTTCCGGCAGCCGATAGGTGGGAGAAACGTGGGAGACGATCACTTACAGGCGGCGTCGGTGAGGGTCGGCTAAGGTCGGCGAGGTTCAGCAAAACACCTGATTGTCTCCCAGCGCTTTCCTCCGAGCCTGGTCAGGGGCTTGAACCCGCGAGACTGGGGGTCAAGGGGTCGCAGGTTCAAATCCTGTCAGCCCGACCGCAACGAAGGCCGGTTATCTTGGGAGTTTACCCAGGTCAACCGGCCTTCGTCATTCTCCGGGCACTGCTATGCCTCTGCGGACTCCTGAGGCTCTTGGGGGCCAATTGGGGGCCACTGGGTCTTGAGGAAGTCATTCAGCGATGTTCCAGCGTCCTGGATCCGCTTCCGGTCCGGGTGCAGGTATCGCTGGGTCGTGGACAGCGACCCGTGCCCCGCGATCACCCGCAGGACGTGGATGGGCACTCCTCGAAGGCACGACCAATTTCCTCCAGCCGGCCGAGTATGGATTCATCGTCTTGTCCTCCAACCCCCGCATTGCGAAACGTCGATCTACTCTGCCATCAGACGCCCTCCGCCGGGTCGATACAGCTGATGGCGATCCAGCCGCGGACATCGACGATGTCGTAGACGACGACACGCGGGGAGAGTCGCGTGAACGCCGGACCCTTCGGCGGCTTGGCAGTGCGCCAGCGCCGCAGCGTCGAAGGGTCGACGTGAATGAGCGAAGCCAGTTCCCCTGCGCTCAAGAAGTCGTCGTTGCGGGCGGTGTTCGAGTACACGATGTCGGCATCGCTGCCCAGTGCGGTTTTCGATGGGTGGCGCAGTCCCCTGACCTTACGGGTCTGATCGCAGACCCACGACCGAGTGCAGGAGGGCGCCGGCTGGAAGGTTCGCGCCGTCGGCTGTTCTACGGCGCAGGGCGACAAGCCGCTCTCGGGCCTGTTGCGCGGGTTCCCCAAGCACGATCGCGCTCAGCACGAGCTCGAGCATGACGCAGTCGAACTCGTCGTCCTCAGGCCGGTTCCGCTCGGCATCGCCCTCGACCACGGCTTGAGTGATCCGACAGCCGTCGCCGTCGGCGGGGTTGAACGTCACCTCATACATTCCAAGGCCGGTCCAACTGCGGTGCATGAACACCACGTTGTCCTCGGCGAACACGTTCCACTTCTCTTCCATGTCCCCGGCACGGTATCCCGCCTGCAACCGGTCCCAGTTGTCTGCCGACCAGATCCTTTGCGGCAGGAGGGTCAGGGGTCGGGGCTGCGATATCGGCTGGATCCGTCGGAATGACGAGCGGGACAATCTCTCGCGATCGGGCACAGCGCCATCCTATGGAGGACGGCAACACAGCAAATGGAGTGATCATGTTCAACCAGATAGCCGGACTGACCCCTGAGCAGGCGGGGCGGTGGACCGCCATGGTCGAACAATGCTGGCCCGTTCTCACGGACGTAGGCATGGAAGCCGTCCAGGCTCTGCTGGTCGAGCATGGGGTGAGCGTGATGCCGATCATTTTGCCGGATCCCACGGAGCGGACCACACTGCGGTCCTCCGACCAGGGAACGTCACATGATTCGCCAGACCCGAATAACGCAAACGCTCACAACAGCCACGCGGCGATGCCTGGACGGGCTCCTGTCGTCCCGGACTTGTCCCGCACCCGTCCCATCGCCTTGACCCCGCCGGAGCCGCCTGGTGAAGCTGGGTCCCTTGGTTCGGGCTCTGATATCAAGGAGTGTTCGATGGACAGAAGAACCCTGTTGAAGTCCGCGGTCGCGGTGGGCGCCGCGGTGCCCGCAGCCTCGCTGCTCGGGGCGGGTCCGGCACAGGCCGCGATCTCGTACGACGTGGCGGTGTGCGAGCAGTATCGCAACCAGGTCCAGATTTATACCAACACCTCCACCTGGACCACCCCCAAGTGGATCTTCTCGCCCGGCGGCGGGGGCTGGTCGAACCTGTCCGACGTCAAGTTCCGGAGCACCGCCGCGTTCGGCGAGATCGCGCTGTTCACGGCGTCCGGCGGCAACGTCGGCCTCCTGAAGAAGAGCGCGTCCGGCACCCAGGGCACCGGCAGCCTGCTGTGGTCGGCCAGCCCTGGCGACAATCCGCACGCGATCGAGCGGATCCCGAACGTCGGGGCGATCGTCACCGCCTCCACCACCCCGGGAAAACTGAGCGTCTACGCCCCGACCGCGGTCAGCGACCCGAGCACCCTCGCGCTGGTGCAGACGATCTCGTTCCCCGGCGCCCACGGCCTGTGGTTCGACGACGTGGCAAACCGCCTGTGGGCGATCGGCCAGGACAAGGCCACGTCGTACCCGATCTCCGGAACCTACCGCTCCTTCCGGCTCGGCGCCGGAACCAATGTCAGTATCGGCTCGAGCCTGGGCCACAGCCTCGACGCGGCCTACAACGACTCCGGCCTCCTGCTGGCCTCCCGCAGCGGCTCGGTGATCTCCATCCAGAAGACCACGCACGTCGTCACCGTGATCCACGAGAACTCAAGCGTGAAGTCGTTCTCCATGTACCAGTCCGGCGAGGCATTCTGGGTCCAGGCGACCGGCAAGGACTACCACGGAGACACCCGCAACTGGGTCAACCCGAACGTCCAGTTCTTCGACCCGGTGGGCGACCCCTCCTTCACCCGCGGCCTGTCCTACGGCGCGGAGTTCTACAAGGCCCGCCTGCACAACGTGAACTACCACTGAGAGCACGCCCGGATGGCGGTACCGACCGCCGTCCGGGCGCTTCTTACACGCGATGGGAAGCGAAGGTGGTGGATCCAGCGCCGCCGAAGGCGGGCTCCTCTCCCTCTGACCCGCGGAGTTCTGACTCGCACTTGTCGAGCTCGGCCCCTTGTAGCGGACCGACGTGCTGGACCTCGAGGCGGCCGCCCCAGACGTCGCCCGTGTCGCTCGGATGCTGATCCCAGGCGAGGCCGCGGGCTTGGGCCCAGGCGAGCGTCCCGGTGGTGACGTCGATGCGCTCGTCGGGGTGTCTGATGTGTGTGACCGACACGTAGCGTCCGGCGGGCAGGACGTCGGCGACGAGTCCGCCATCGGGCTGCTCGCGGTCCTTGGTGGGCACTCCCCCTCGATGTCCAGCTCGCGCCATATGTCGATGACGCGGTAGCAGATGATCGCTGGGCCGGCCGGCTCGACGCCGTGCGCGTCCAGCCAGGCGTAGACCTCCGACAGTCGGGCGGCGAAGGTACCGATCGTCTGAAGCGTGGCCAGGCCTCAGAGCGCGACGTAGGACTGCTCCCCGTGCTAGACCATCGTCGACGTGAGCGCCGTGGGCCTGAGCTCTATCGCGAGGCGATCCAGTTCCTGCCCGACGCCTTCTTCGCGCCAGTCGCCTCGATCCCTGCCGTCGAGGTATGTGCCGTGGTCGGTGATGGTCACGCGTGTGCCGTCGTTTTCGGGTGCGAATTCGATGCTGACGAGGTTTACCGCGATGCGGTCCTGGTCGCTGTGCATGTGATTCGTCAGAACTATGCGCTCGTTGGGGACGATGTCGCGGAAGACGGCTTCGTAGGTGAACAGCGGGCCGTCGGGCTGGTTGCGGAAGGTGCTGCGCTCGGTGCCGCCGACGCGGAAGTCGACTTCCATCGTCGGGGAGAACCAGCGCCGCTTGACCTCCTGGTCGCCCCAGGCGGCGAACACGCGCTCGACCGGGGCGTCATAGACGCGCTCGAGGACGAAGGTGGAGTGGGTGATGAAACGTTCGGTCATGGGTGTCAGTCCTTGTTCTTGTGGTCGTCGGCGAGCAGGTCGCCCAGACGGTCGAGACGGCTCTCCCAGGTCGTGCGCTGCGCGCCGAGCCAGTTCTCGGCCGCTCGCAGCGCGATCGGCTCGATGCGGCAGGTGCGGACGCGTCCGACCTTCTCCGACCGCACCAGTCCGCCTGCCTCCAGCACTTGGAGGTGCTGGACGACGGCCGGGAGCGACATCGGGAGCGGCTTCGCGAGCTCGCTGACCGAAGCCGGTCCGCGTGTCAGGCGTTCGACCATGGCGCGGCGGGTCGGGTCGGCCAGGGCCTGGAAGACCCGGTCCAGGGACGGCTCTTGGTTAAGCACATCCTTAACTATAGAGCGACGGCTCCAGATAGTAAAGGGATCGCTTAAGTATGTTTCGACGCCTTCGCAGGCGTGGCCTATTGCGCCCACCAAGGCGTAGACCATGGCCAGCTGAAGCCCGCCCTTGGCCATCTTGCGCCACCTCTCCGCGGTCGAGGAACCGATCTGGCCGGCAGCGCTGATCGGCGCGACCGCCACCATGGCGCAGAACACTGCGTTGCGCAGCACCAGCTCAAGCCACAGCGTCAGCACGACGACGATGCCGATCAGGCCGAACAACAACAGCAGCACCGACGGAATCGCCGGCCCCGCCGGTGTATTGAGTGCGAGCAAGATGGTCAGCCGCTCAGTGAACCCCGTCATGCTGCTGCCGCTGGACGACACGATCCAGTTCGCCAGGTCGTCGGAGGCCGCCATGACCTGGCTGGAGACGGCGAGCGTTAGCAGCGAGGCCAGCACCGCCTTCGGCAATCCGGTCAATGCTTGCGCCATCGGTGCGCCGGAACGCGTCCACGCCACGGAGCCCGCCTGCACGATCAGCAGGACGACCGCGACGATCATGCCGAGCGTCAGGCTGATTGCGTACACGCCATGGATGGACCCGAGATCCGGATCGGGCATCGAGACGAACACGTCGCCGAACCACTTCAGCACCGAGGTGAAGGCGTCAGCGAAGGAATGGCAGATCGAATCTCAGGCCGAGCTGGCGACATCGCCGACTGCGGATTCAGCGCCGGACGCCACCGCGTCGGCTGCCTGGCCAGGCAGCGCGGCCACGTCCGAAAGACACGTGCCGATGTCCCCATCGAAACAGCCGGAGCCCGACCGGGAGGCTCGAAGATCACGCGGGCGAAGTTCACAAGGCACCGCCGGTAGCCGCGATGAGGGCGAGCCAGCCGAGCTTCACAGCGTCCTGAGTATCCGGGGTGGCGGCCAGACCGGAGTAGTGCTGACCAGTGCGGCCGATGGCCCCGATCTTCCAGTCCTCTGCGATCCATCGCATTTGCACCGGAAAGACGCCGGTGGTTTGGCCCGTCCCGCCTTGCGCGTTGACGAACGTGCTGTCGGTGAGCAGGAGCACTAGGACGTTGTCCACTGCGGCATTCCGCAGCTGTAGGGCCGTGTTGCCCGGGTCGCCGGCGACGCGGGCACCGTGAACCAGCGAAATCGGGCCCGAAGGGGTTGTGGCAGAGGGCTGAGCGGGCGCTTGGCTCGCAGGCTTAGCGCCGACGACGGCTGGTACTGCTCCGGCCTGATGATGATGGCCTACCACGCCGCAGGCATCACGATCCCCCGCGGCAGCATCGCACAATCCACCGTCGGCCTCCCGATCTACGAGACGAACCAAACTCCGGCCTGGCGACCTGCTATTCGTCCCAGGATCAGACGGAACCGTGACCGCACCAGGACACGTCGGCATGTACCTGGGTCAAGGAATCCTGGTAGAAGCACCTCACAGTGGACTGACAGTCCAGCTGAGCCCACTGACAGGCTATTGGAGGGACAACCTCGTCTCGATCCGCCGCGAGATTCAATAGCTGTAGGTTCCCGCGCAATATCGGTGAGACTGCTGTCCTACCTGTACTGCCCAAGCACGTTGGTTGAGGGCGTGCGGCGATCGCAGCGGACAGGGCTGCGGACGGGTCGGGGCCGGCTCCCGGTTTGGCCGCCCAGGTGTCGTGGTCGCCGGTGAACGGGCACCGGCGGGCGTCGGTGCGCAGGCTGATCTGCGTGCCGGCGCCGCGGTCGGTCAGCCGGTTGTCGTCGTGCTGCAGGACGCCGCGGCGGGCGATCCCGCGAGTAGTGATCTGTTCTGCCGCCTGGCAAGGTCTTCGTGGTCGCCACGTCGGCTCGCGCTGACGCCATTCCGGGCGATCGGCGTCATTCGCCGCGCGCCAGCCGGGGTCCGCCTCAGGCCGGCGCGCTGGTCCCGGTGGCGAACACCGGCCAGCCGATCTCGGTCCGCCACGCCGCCGCGTCGGCGGTGTCGCCCGAGCCGACGAGGTAGTACTCGCGCAGGGGCCCGTCGACCGCCACCTCGTGGTCGGCGACGTGGGCGGCGAGTGTCCCGTAGGCGCGGTCGATCTCGTCGTGCGGACCGGCGTGGACGATGGTGGCGAGGTCGGCGGCCGGCACGGTGGTCGCGGTGACCCGGCCCATCGGCCGGATCCGGCCGTGGCAGGCGAAGAAGACGGTCGCCCGACCGTACTCCTGGGCGAACAGTTCATCGGCGAACATTCCGCCGGGCGGGCCGTCCGGCCGGAGCCCCTGCGCGGTCAAGGTCGCGCGGAGCTCTCCCAGGGCTCCCTGGTACCACTCCAGCACGTCGGCGACGCCGACCTGCGCGCTGATCGCCGCGGCGGGCGTCGCCGTCGCGATCCGGTGCCCGATCGTGGCCGGCGCGGGCCCGTGTTCGAGCAGGTCACGCAGGGAGGCGACGGCCTGCTGCGTCCGGGCCAGGCCGGCCTCCATCCGGGCTAGGTGGGCCGCGATGAGCTGGTCACGGGACCGCAGGTCGGGTGCGGACAGCACGGCGTGGATGTCGTCCAGCGGCATGTCCAGGGCCCGGAATCGGCGGATCACCTGGGCTGCGGGGATCTGCACGGCCGCGTAGCGGCGGTAGCCGGTGTCCGGGTCGACGTCGGCCGGCTCCAGGAGGCCGATCTGGTGATAATGCCTGAGCGTCCGGACGCTCAGGTGCGTGGCCTTGGAGAAGTCGCCGATGGTCAGCGCGTGGCTCATCTCTCCAGTGTCAACCCTCACGCGACGTGAGGGTCAAGCCGACGTCCAGGCCTTGACCCTCACATGACGTGAGCAGTCAGGCTGGAACATGCCAGATCACCCCGAGATCACCCCGCACGGAGAGGATCCCACCATGACCAGCACAACGACCGCGCTGCCCGCCATCGTGACCGAGCACATCGCCGCGGTCAACGCCTTCGACACCGAACGCATCGCGGCGACGTTCGCCCCCGACGCCTACGTCAACGACAACCGGCGCGAGATCTGGGGCACCGACGCGATCCGGGCGTTCCTGGCCAAGGAGTTCGTCGGTGACCGCGTGACCATGAAGGTCCGCGAGGTCGTCGACCACCACGGCGACATCATCGTGCGCGCCGAGTACGACGGCGACTACGACAAGACGGGCCTGCCCGAGCCCCTGATCATGACCAGCTACATCGCCCTCCGCGACGACAGGATCAGCAGCCTGACGATCATCCGCAACCAGCCGTCCCCGTACTGAGCGTCCCGAACCACCACGGAGGAGGAGACTCAGATGAGCACACTGGTCACCGCCGAGCTCTTCGCCCGACCCGGCCGCGGCGACGACGTCGCGCAGCTGCTGCTGGACGTCCTCGGCGAAAGCCTCAAGCACGAAGGCTGCGAACAGATCCGCATCCTGCGCGACCAGAACGACGCCGACCACGTCACGGGCCTGACCCAATGGACCGAACCACACAACTACACCGACTATCTCGCCTGGCGCACCGAACACGGCTTCACCGCGACCTTCGAGGCCATGCTCACCCGACCCCTGGTGATCCACTACTACGACGAGATCTACCGCGGCCAGGGCATCGCAGCACACGTCAACGAGGGCTGACACCCTATGGGGCTTCGACACCGGTGAACGTTAGGAGGCACCGCCGATGGTGGCCCTCTACCCCCACGCGCGGCGGGTCGAGGGCATGCCGGCGCCGCCGGCGCTGTCGGGCACGACGCCGAGCACCTGGTGGACCGCGATGCCGCCGTCCTCGAATCCGAGCGCGCCGGCGGCCCTGTACAGCCACCAGATCCTGGCGCGGGCCGGTCCGACCAGCGCCACGGCCTGGGCCCAGTTCGCTTCGAGGTTGGCGACCCAGTGCCTCAGGGTCAGCGCGTAGTTCTCGCGCAGGGATTCGACGTCGCGGACCTCGAATCCGGCGCGTTCCATGGCCAGCACGGCCTCACACCCGCTGGGATCGGTCGGCGGCTGCTACGACAACGCCATGACGGAATCATTCCGGGGCCGAATGCAGACCGAGCTACTCAACCGACACCACTGGTGCACCCGGATCACGGCCGTTCCAAGGTCATGATGTGAGTCCGAGGATCTCGAAGGGGCGTTCGGGTCTGCGGGCGGCCCAGCGGGCGGCTGCGGCGGTGTCGTCGCGTCCTGTCAGGTGTAGCGCGCCGATGGCGAGTTGCGGAGCGGGGCCATGATCCTGGGTCCGAGCCGGTGCGGACGCGGAGATGCCTCGCTGGCCTTATCGAACACCCTGGACTGCCAACGTCGAGCACCGTCAAGATCACAGTGACGCCCGCGCTGGGGACCGGCAACGGCAATGATTCCGCGCCTCCAACCCGTGTTGATTGGGGAAGCGAGGGAGGGAACCGTTGGACGCAGAGCAGGAACAGGAGTTCCGCGCGTTCGTCGCGGCCCGATCGAGGGCGCTGACATCGACCGCGTATCTCCTCACCGGCGACGCCGAGCAGGCTGCGGACCTGGTCCAAAGCGCGTTGGCCGTGACGTGGGTCCGGTGGCCCAAGCTCAAGGACCGAGGGCGGGCCGAGGCATATGTGCGCAAGACCATCTATCACGCCTACGTCGACCGGACCCGCCTGTTCTCCTGGCGGCGCGAGCGGAGCACGGCCGAGCTGCCGGAACGCGCGGACGCCGGCACCGACCTCGCCGAGGCTGTGGCCCGGAGCCACGACGTCGCGGCGCTGGTCCGCCGCCTGCCCCGGGGGCAGCGAGCCGTCACCGTCCTGAGCTACTACGAGGACCGGTCCGACGAGGAAGCCGCCGAAGTGCTGGGGGTCAGCGTCTCCACGGTGCGCACGCAGCGGTTCAAAGCCCTGCGTGGCCTGCGTGTCATGATCCGAGAAGAAGACAGGCCTGCCGAACTCGCGGGCCGGGAGGTGATCGCGTGAACGAGACCGGCGCCACGTACACCGAAGCCGAACTGCACACCGGCCTGACCGCATACGCCGCCGAGGAAGACTTCGACCCGTTGCTGACGGGGATGGCCGACCGCGCCATGATGCGGGGCCGGCGCCTCGTCCGCCGGCACCACGCCGCGGTGGCTGCCGCGTCCCTGGCGGTCCTCGGCCTCGCGGCTTCGGCGGCGATCTATCTGCGGCCCGGGCACGGCAGCCCGCAACCGCCGATCCCGCCGGCTGTCGGGATCGACACGGCCGGGGCGACGGCCCTGCTGGCGTACAACGCCACGTGCTTCGACGGCCCGGTGGCACAGCCGTCGATGACGACGTTCGTCTGGAATCCGGCGTCGAAGCAGTACGTGAAGAGCTCGGCCGCTCCCATGATGGAGTTGTCGCCGGATGGCAAACTCGTGCTGCTCCAGACCGGCATCACACTGGACGGGACGACGAGCTACGCGGTGGCACCCTGGGCCGACGTGGCAGCCGGGCACGTACCGGCCGTCGCGTACCGGCGGTTCTCGTCCCAGGTGTCCCTCAAATGGGCGGCCGACGGCCGGTCCTTGATCGACGCGGCCGCAGGACACGCCGATAGTGCCTCGGGAGCCGACAGCATCAGCTTCTACGACCCGATCAGCTTCGCCAAGACCAGCGTTCCGCTCCCCCAATCCGTTCGGGACCTGATCGATCCGAAACACACGGGCGGCGCCTGGCGCGTCATCGACGTGTCGGGCACGACGGCGTCCTTCACGGTAACCGTCATGTCCAAGAACGCCAAGCAGATGCGGGTCATCGACGGCAGCGGAAAGACGGTCAGGAACGTCCGGCTGTCGAACGTCCCCGGCCATCTCGGCGAAAACGACCTGACCAGCGCCACTCTCTCTCCCGACGGCCGCTACCTGGCCTTGTGGGGGAACCCCGGCTTGGCAGTGTACGACCTCGCGACCTCCGCGGACCGGCTGATCTTCCACGCCGAGCATGGCGCGGCGGGCGTCGACGGCAAGCCGCACTCGCAGGATTTCGACTTCACCGGGTGGACCGCCCACGACCAGCTGCTCGGCATCGTCCGCTGGTCGACGTCGAACCAGCAGCAACGCGATGTCCATCAGCAGATCAAGCTCCTGACGCCGTACGGCGACCAGGTCGGCTCGCAGGACATCGCCGTCCCCGGCGACGCCCAACGGGTCTGCTCGGTGTACATCACGACCACCGGCCCCGCGACAGACTACCCATCGGCGACCAAGCTGTAGCGAGCCGAACGGATTGCGGTCCGGCCGGGCGGCACACCGTCCGGCCGGACCGATCGGCTCACTCAGACGGTGTGTCCGACGCCGGCCTTGTTGGTGCCGGGGTCAAGCTCGGCGAGCAGCAGTTCAGGATGACATTCGCAGCCGCCGCTTACCGGAAGTTGAAGCCAGGGCCAGCTGCCACGGCCGTTCCAGGGTCATGATGTGAGTGGAAAGGATCACGGACAGAGCATCCAGGCAAACAGCCGGCTGGCGACCAGGTGCACCAGCTTCAACTCCACGAACCGACCACATTCCAGCTCGCCCAGGTGGTTATCAGCACCCTCGGGGAGGCGCCGACTAGCTGCCAGCCAGGTCAGCAAGCCACCACGCCTCGAACCCGCCCTGACGCATCCGCTCCAACTCCGCGCGCACCGCCGGGACAGCGGTTCGGTCGGGGATCCACAGCGCGGCCATGACCTCGTCGTGGGCGTCGACGTCGCCACCATGCTTACCGGCCATGACCCGAAGCCGGTCGATCAGGTACTGGCTGACGCCGGTGTAGTCCTGGACCTGGATCGTGACTCCGCCAGCGGTGTGGGTCACCCCCGAGACGCCTCCGGAGGAGTCCACGGTGAAGCGGTCTCCTCTCGTGAGGCCGCGCACGTACAACGGAGAAGCGACCAACTCGTAGGCGTCGCCGCCCAGGGACAGCACCATGAGCGTCTCGACCCGGGGCTGACCGTCCGTCGTGACCCCGAAGCGGACGGGCAGCGCCTCGCCGCCTTCGACGAACGTCGTGGTCGCGCCTACCACCAACGGCTCGTCGACGCGCGACGGGGTGTTCTGGATCCAGGCCACCGTCTGACGAACAGCCTGGTCGCCCTCGGCCAGCCCGGCCATCACCTCTTCGAGCCGAGCCGAATGCCCCTCGACGAAGAACGCCAACTCCAGCGCGGGTACCGTGTGCCCGTGGTCGCCGACGGCCTCGTAGTAGAGGTCGATCCCGCTCCGGAGCTCCGCACGCAGCCGCATTTCGTCAGCCACGTCGTCGACCTGGGTCTGACCCGGCGGGGCGTGCATCGGGCTTCCGTGAGTGAAGTCAGCGAGCATCTCCAGTGCCCGGCCGCGAACCGCTCGATCGCCGCGGCGCGCGATCTCCAGGAGTACTGGAACGAGCGGATGCACGAACTCCGCGAGCAGTCCGCCGTGGTCGTTCCGGTAGAGCTCCTCCAGGCGTCGGGCGGCCCCGGCGTGATCCGGTCCCTGCACGAACTGCCGGATCAGCGCTGGGACCGGCGCCGCGGACACACCCGGCGCCACGGCCCGCAGCTCATGCCACGGCGTTTCGGCCAGCCCCGGAACGTCGAAGGGTTCCTCGTCCGCGGCGGCTTCCTCACGCCTGCGGCCACGCCGAATCATCAATCGAGCAGCGCCAGTCTGTGGAGTTTGTTGTAGAGGGGGGCCATCGGGTTCGCCACTGGTCCGGCGAGCCCATCGTAACGAGTCGCTATGAGGTCCGGCTGGCTGTTCACGAGATCGTCGACGCCGGATAGGCCGAATAGGGGTCCCACGATGCAGGAGCCTGAAGCCACCCGGATTCGCGGCACAGCGACTTTGACCGCAGTCCGGGGCTGACCCCTGACCTGGTTGGCAAGGCGGAGGAGCCGCACCGACCCGTCGGTGGGTAGGACGACCGCGCCACCTGGGACACCTGGAGCAAGAAGAAGTGACCTCCCGACGCGCGGCCGGTCCCGGCCGGATCCTCTCCGGCGGGCAAACCCGACCGTTTGCGCCCAGCCGTGTCGGGCAGCAGGGCGGAAGCAGTCCGCCTGGAAAGGCTGCGCTGATGAGGCAGGTGATCTGGGCATGAAGGTGTCGAACTCTTGTGGACCTGAATCCTTTCGAGGCGCGGGCGACGAAGTCGTCCGCGTCGTCGAGCAGACCGTGAGCGGGCGTCGCCTCACCGACCAGTCGAGCACTCGACCCTGGTGACCGCGTCCGCCGACGGGAACCCGGCAAGCCGGGCTTCGGTCCGACGACGTACAGTTCAGCCGGGACGTGGGAAAACTCGTACGGGCTCTCTTGGGTCAGCCGCCGCAGAGCGGCGGTCCGCGCCGGCGTCGCCGCGTCATCGTCAGACCGACAACGATGAACGCCGTCAGCGGGGCGATCGTTCTCTCGAGCAAGGAGCGTGGGCGGGTGGACAACGGGTGAGCGGAGACGGTCAGGCCGAACGCAGTCTGGTTCTGCACCCGCATACCTCAGCGCCGCAGCTGGCCAGGGACTTCGTGGCGGAGACGCTTTCGGCGTGGCGGCTCGGGGACTGGGAGGAGCCCGCGGCGCTGATCGCCAGCGAGCTGGTCACCAACGCGGTGCGCCATGCCGGCACCGAGCTCACCGTGCGGCTCCGGAAGGCCGCGTCGGAGGTCACCATCGAGGTCGCCGACGGGGTGGCGGACCGGGAACCCCACGTCGGCTCGCCGGACCCCCGGGTCGCCGGCGGGGTCGGTCTGGTGATCGTGGGGCGGCTGGCCGAGGCGTGGGGTGTGGAGAAGCACCGGGACGGCAAATGCGTCTGGGCCAGACTGGCCGTGGGTCAGACCGCCGACCGGCTTTGACCGGCCGCGGGCGTGCTCCGGCGCTCAGCAGATCGTCACGCTGACGTCGGGACGCTGTCGTGGATGACGAAGAGCCCGCTCACCCCGGCCAGCTCCAGCACCCGCGCGACCATCTGCGAGGGCACCAGGGAGAACGCCGTGCCGGCCTGCCCGGCCCTGTTCATCGCGTCCACGGCCACCCGCAAGCCCATGGAGTCGAAGAACGTCACCGCCGTACAGTCCACAACCACGTCCCCGGCAGCGACCAGCGGCTCGAGCACTCCGCTCAGCTGCCCGGCCACCGACATGTCCACATCACCGGACACCTCGACCACGCTGACCGAATCCTGCTCGCGGACCCGGTAGGAGAACTCCCGCATGGCATGCCCTTCAGTTGTTCTGAGCCAGCGCGAGTGTTCGACAAAGGCTTATCCGGTGTCACTGTATTCCAGAAAGTTCACCCGCGTACTCGAGCGCCGCCCGGAGCAGCAGCGAGGACTCAGTCCTGAACCGGCTCGAGATCCGTGACGAGCAACGCGATGTCGTCGTCTTTCCCCTGACCGAAGGTCTGGAGCAAGACGTCGCACAACTCCTCGAGATCCTCCGGGCCCTTCGCTACAGCCGCCTCGAAGATGTCGAGATTCTCGGTGATCAAGGTGGTGCGCGTCTCGACCAGACCGTCGGTGCACATGACGAGCCGCACGGGTCGGGTCAGCTCGACCGTGGTCGCCGTGAAGCTGGCTCCCCCGATGCCGAGCAGCTGGCCGTGTTCGGTGACGAACCGGGTGGTGCCGTCGGCGACCAGCAGCGGCGGGATGTGGCCGGCGTTGGCGACGCGCAGGCGCCGCTGGCCCGGCTCGACCAGCACCAGGCAGACCGTGACGGTGGCCGGGCGGGGACGGCCGCGGGTGAGCAAAGTGTCCAGCAGTTCCAAAATCAACTCCGGCGGGTGTCCCTCGCTGGCGAACGCGCGCAAGGCGTGGCGGACCTCGCCCATCACGATCGCCGCCTCCAGGGAGTGGCCGGCGACGTCGCCGATGACCAGCAGCAGGCCGCCGGCGGTGTCGATGGCTTCGTAGAAGTCGCCGCCGATCTCGGTGTGCGCGCTGGCCGGGACGTAGCGCACCGCCAGCTCCACGCCTGTCGGACGCGGCAGCCGAGCCGGCAAGAACGAGCGCTGCAGTTGCAGGGCGAGCGCGTGTTCCTCGGCGTAGTTGCGGAGGGACTCCAGGGAAAGGGAGCACGCCTGCGCGATCTGCAGCAGCAGTCTGTGGTCGTCCTCCGACGCGGTGCGCTCGCCGGAGATCGCGACGCAGACCGGCGGCCGGCCGCCGTGCGCCTTGACCACGGCAATCAGGACATCGCCCGCCAATGGCGGGCCCGGTACCAGCTGACGCCACTTCTCCACCGGCATCGAGACGACCCGGGCGCCGGTCCGTGTTCCGAGAACCCGGTCGGCGATCTGCTCGAGCAGATCGGGGGCGAGCGGCTCGGAGACCACGGGAGAGTGCCCGTCCAGCTGGAATGTGCGCACGGGCTGTCCGGACAAGCTCAGGTAGACGCTGGCGGAGTCTGTGTCCAGGACGCTGAGGACCCCTTGGACCGCCGCGGCGGCGAATTGCCGGTAGTCGGTGGCGCCGTGCAACCGCAACGTCGCCTCGTTGAGAAGCATCAGACGTTCAGCCAGGTTCTGCGCCGTGCGGCGGGCTCTGGTGTACCGCAGCACCGCGGTGATGGTGGCGAGCAGTTCCTCCGGGTCCACGGGCTTGGTCAGGTAGGCGTCCGCTCCGCCCTCCAACCCCTGAGCCCGCTCGGCCACCGAGATGGCCGAGGCGGAGACGTGCACGACGGGGATGTCAGCCGTCGCGTCAGCCTTCTTGATGATCCGGCACAGCTCGAACCCGGTCATGTCGGGCAGCACGACGTCGAGGACGGCGACCTCGGGCAGCGGTCCCGCACCGGCCAACAGGTCCAGGGCCTCGGCACCGTCGGCCGCCTCCTGGACATCGTGACCGCCTCGGCGCAGCCACTGGGCGAAGACATACCGGTTGGCCGCGTTGTCATCGACGACCAAGACGCGTCCGGGCTCTCGGTCGGGAACCGCCGCGATGCTCATGCTGTCCCCTCCTCGAACCGTGAACCGAGCGCTCGACGTAGTTCCTGGGCGTCCACGGCATCCTTGTTCAGCACCGCGCGGGCGTGTCCCAGACGCGCGCGGTCGACGTGCGTCAGCGGATAGCCGGTGACGACGACGACCGGCACGGCTGCGGTCTCTTCGGAATCAGCCAGGCGACGGATCGTTTCGTAACCATCCACGTCCGGCATGTTCAAGTCCATGATGATCGCCGCGGGCTTCTCCCGCATGACGAACTCCAGGAGCTCCACGCCGCCGGGCACCTGCACCACCCGTTCGGCGACGGCTTCCAGGACCGGCCGGAACACGGCGGCGAACGCCGGATCGTCATCCGCGCTGGCGATCAGCGGCAGTCGCGCTTGTTCGTCCGGCTCCTGCGCGGGAGAACCCGGCAGGGTGACGGTGACCGTCGTTCCGTGACCGACCTCGCTGGCCAGGGAGATGGTACCGCCGAGCAGTATCACCAGGCTGCGCGCATAGGGAAGGCCCAGTCCGGTGCCCGCTTTGCCGCGCTGGTGAGCACCTCGCACCTGGTGGAACTCCTCGAAAACCTTCGTCTGCTCCTGCGGCGGGATGCCGATGCCGGTGTCCTCGACGGTGAACTCGACCGTGCCTGGCGGTTCCTCGAGGCATCGGACGCTCAGCCGGACGTGGCCGCTGCTGGTGAACTTCAGGCTGTTGCTGATCAGGTTGCGCAGGACCCTGGTGAGCATCATCTCGTCGGTGACCAGCGTGGGCAGGCCGGCCGGATCGGGGAACAGGACGGCGACCTCGGGGCTCGGAGCCGACGGCTGGACCACGGATTCGATCTGCGCGAGCAACAAAGCCAGGTCGACCGGAGCCAGTTGCGGGATGAGCTGTCCGGCCTCCGCCTTGGCCACGTCGAGCAGGTCGTCGACCAGCACGCGCAGCGTCTCTCCCGAGGCGGCGATGAGGCCGACCTGGTGGCGCTGCTGCTCCCCCAGTTCCTCGGGGGTCGAGTCGGCCAGCAGTTGGCTGAGCCCGATCACCGAGTTCAGCGGGCTGCGCAACTCGTGGCTGACGTTGGCCCAGAAACGGGTCTTGGTCTCACTGGCCTCCCGCAGCTGCCGGCTCTTGTCCTCCAGCTCGGCGTGGAGCGCCACGACGCCGATGTTGGTCTGCTCCAGCTCGGAGGAGATCTCCGCGTACAGCGCCAGGACACCGGCATTGGTCTGCTCGAGCTCGTCGTTGAGAAGCTGGAGTTCCTCGCTCTGAACCCGGGCGTGCTCGAGAGCGAGGATCAGGTCTTTGGTCTGGGCCCGCAGATCGTCTTCCCGGTTGGTGGTCTGCTCCTCGTCCAGCGCCTCGGACAGCCGGGACACCGCTTCGGCGAAGCCGTCCGCCCTGAGCGGGACCGGCTGGCGCAGCACGATGCTGCCCTGCCGGCCCGCCGCCTCGCTGGACAGGTCGCGGACCAGCCGCCGGGCGGAATCCAGCGCCTCCGCGGCCGGGGGCGCGCCGTCCCTCCAGCGGATCGTCACCTCCAAAGCCGGCGAGGGCCGGGCGACGAGGGCGAAGCGCACTGTCACCCCGCTGCTTCCCAACCGGTCCCGGCCCAGCTCACTGAGCGCCGTCGCCAGCCGGATCTGGTCCTGGCGATCGGTTCCGGCGATCTCCGAGACGGTCCGGGCGACCCGCCGGAGAGCGAAGACGTCCTGCTCTCCGGCGATCGCTGCCAGATGAAGCGTGGTGTCCATGGCGCCGGTCATGAGGTGGAGCCCGCAATCGCAGGATCCTTGATGACCACCACACTCGCGTCGTCCCGGCGCACTCCGGCCTCGCGCAGCAAATGGGCGGCGACCACGGTGCTGGACGCGTCGAACAGGGCCGGCATCTTCGCCAGACTCCATCGTTCGGTCAGACCGTCGGAGTGGAGAACCACGCTGGAGCCGGCCGGCAAATCGGCTCCGTGGCTCCGAACCCGCGGCAGGTGATGGCCGACGATACCCGGCGCGGACAGCAGAGCCGAGCGGGAGGTCCCCGTCACGACGAAGGCGCTGACGTTCCCGATTCCGCACAGCTCGATCCGGCGGCGACGCCAGTCGATCCTGGCTACCGCGGCCGCGCCGCCACGGGTACCGGCCAGAGCTTGATGCATCTCCACGATGAGATCCTTCGGTTCCACCGCAGCGCTGCGATGGAACGTGGTCCGCGCCTGGCCGCTGGCCCGGGCCGCCAGCACCCCGTGGCCGAGCCCGTCGCAGAGCATCACCAGTTGCTGACCGTCGTGTTCGGGGTGTTCGGGGTGTGCGGCGTGCGAGACGGGCTTGGCGGCCCAGATGTCTCCACAGATCTGCTCTCCGCTGATGGGCCGGGTCAGGCCGGCCACCAAAGGCTCAGAGAACAGGGACTTGACGTCCAGGGCAGCGGAGCGGTCGCGGAAGCGAGCCACCAGGACGGTCCCCTGGCCCATGAGCGAGTGCACGTCGAAGACGTCCGCCATGCGTTCCACGACGCCCAGACCGAGCCCTGGAGTGCCGCCTGTGGAGACACCGGAGCGGCGGCTGTGCGTCAGGTCCGCGATACCCGGGCCGTGATCCACGGCGAGCAGCTCCACCGCCACGGCGGGATCGGCGCCGGTCAGCCGCAGCAGCAGCGCGCCGTCGTCGGCGTGGTGCAGGAGGTTGACCGCCACCTCGGTCACCGCCAGCTCGATCTCCGCCACCCGCCCGGCGGACAGGCCGATCCGCCGGCCCAGTTCCGCGGCTATGCGCCTGGCCTGGGCGGCGAGCGTGACCTCCTGCCGGAGCCACGCTCCTTCCGAAGGCGAGGCGACTAGCGCGTCCATTTGATGACCGTCACGATCGTGCCCTGGCCCGCGCCGGTGTTCAGGTCGAACTCGTCCACGAGCCGACGCGCACCGGACAGGCCCAAGCCCATGCCGGTGCCGGAGGACCACCCGTCGCGCAGAGCGAGATCGGTGTCGGGGATGCCCGGGCCCTCGTCGGCGAACGTGAGCCGGACACCGCGCCCGCCGGGACGTTTGAGCATCTCCCCGTCCATGCGGCCGCCGCCGCCGTAGACCAGCGTGTTGCGCGCCAGTTCGCTGGCCGCGGTCACCAGCTTGGTCTGCTCCACCAACGACAATCCGCACTCCACCGCCAGCGTCCGGGCCAGCTGGCGGGCCCGGACGACGTCGTCGGAGGCGGCGATGGGCTGGGTGCGGATCGGCCCGGCCGCCGTCCCCGGCCCCATCGGCCTCACCGTTCCGCCACCCTCGCCGAGGAGCGCTCCGACAGGATGGCCAGGCCTCGCTCCAGGTTCAGCGCGGTACGCACGTCTCCCAGCGAGAGCCCCAACTCCACCAGCGTGATGGCGACCGCCGGACGCATCCCCACCACGACGGTCTCCGCGTCCAGCAGACGGCTGATGGAGGCGATGGTCGCCAGCATCCGGCCGACGAAGGAGTCGACGATCTCGGCGGCCGTGATATCGATGATCACGCCGCGGGCGCCGTGCTTGACCACCTGCTCAGCCAGATCGTCCTGCAGGTTCAGCACCGTCTGATCGTCCAGGTCCACCTGGATCGACACCAGCAGGTTCTCGCCGATCCGCAGGATAGGAAGCCGCTCGCTCATGCCCGAGACGCCCCCGTTCCCCGGCCGGCGGCCGTCTCCCCCGCCCCGCGCAGCGCGTGCCGCAGGGCGTCGGCCAGCGTGGCCTTGGTGATGATGTCGCCGAACTCGATGCCCAGGGCCACGATCGTCTGCGCGATCTGCGGCCGGATCCCGGACACGATGCACTCCGCGCCCATCAGCCGCGCCGCGACCACGGTCTTCAGCAGGTGCTGCGCCACTTCGGTGTCCACCGCCGGCACACCGGTGATGTCGATGATGGCGTGCGCCGAACCGGTGTCGACCAGAGCCTGCAACAACTTCTCCATGACCACCTGCGTCCGGGCCGAGTCCAGGGTCCCGACCAGCGGGACTCCGATCACCCCGTCCCACAGCTTGACCACCGGCGTGGACAGCTCCAGCAGCTCCTCGGTCTGGGAGCTGATGATCTGCTCCCGGGTCTCGGCGTAACTGTCCACCGTGAACATGCCGAGGCTGTCGGTCAGCCGGCTCAGCGCCAGGTACGCCGCGACGTCGGCGGCCGAGCCCTCCTCCACCGACTGTTCCAGTCCGGCCTTCAGAGCGAACACGCTGATCGCGGTCTCCGCCGGGGTGAAACCCTGCCGAGCCCGGTTGCGGGACAACTCCACCAGCAGCGCGCGCACCTCGGACCACGCCTCGTCATCGGTGTCCAACCCGCTGCCCAGGGCCTCGACCACCGCGCCGTACAGTTCGTGCAGCTCGCGGTCCAACTCCGCCCGGCTGATCCGAGAGGCCAGTGTTCGCGCCACTACCTCGATCCAGCCGGCCGTCAGGTCATCGCGCCTAGCGGTCATCATCCCACGCAGATGACTTGCGGAATCTTGACTCAATTCAAATCCCACCCTCACGTAATCACAGGCCAGCGGTGCCGGCCCCGCGATTCTATGACACTGCACCGCACCTCAAAGGCGCTGTACGGTGGCGATCGACGGGGCCGCCCCGGACGGGTGCCCACGAATCGCCGTCCATAACCGAACGGGCGCGGGCGCCGCCGTGATCTTCGCAACCTTGGGCGCACGCGACCACTCACAGCTGCGGCCCACCACGACCGGGACCGCCCGTCGACACTGCTGTGATGTCGCCCACAGCTTTGATCTTCCGCAACGGCGAGAAGACCAGGAACAGCTCGCTCGGTCTCCATGCGCGCCCTGAGCGCGTCCTGCGTCCCCACCATGGTCGTGCGCGGGACATGTCCTGGGCGACCGAATACGCCAAGTACCCCGACGTCCGTGTCAGCCACCACGTCGCCGACGACCTCCCGGCCGCAGTCCTGAACGACGCCACCAGCATCGGTGCCCCACCTGAGCAACGTGCGGCGCGAAACTTTCGCACCGTGCGTCTTCGGGAAAGGGCTACAACAGTCCGGTCAGCTAGTGCTTGAGTGATGGCTGACCAGGCAAGGCTTCTGAGCTCGCACAAGTGTCTATCGCCCCCGCGCAGGTACGCCCTTGACGCCTTCGCCGTGGGTTGGCAGTTTCGGGAGCGGAGCGGCGGCGCGGGTTCGCTTCGGAGGAAGACCGAAGACCTTTGTGGCGTGCAGAAATGTCAGCGCTAGCGGGGCACGTGCGCGTCCTCGGCGTTCACCGCGATGCGGGGGGGCCGGGAGAGTGTTACCGGTAACACATGCGGTACGTCGAGAGTCCGGCCCGCGCCGCCGCTTTCGGACCACGCATGGCTTCTCCCCATACCGGGCGAGACACGGAATGCCTGAGTCCCAGCCTGGAGTGGGAGCGCTCCCGCTCCAGGGTCCACTGAGCGAGAAGCCCGGACCCGAGTCATCCATCGCCGAGATCCAGGAGACTACGTTGACCCCCCGCAACGAGACCACGGCCACAGGGCCGGAGTTCCCCAGCCGGAGAACCGTACTGGCGGCGCTCGGTGCCGTGCCGGTGCTCGCGGTCGCGGCACCGTCCATGGCGGCTACCGCGGCACCTGCGGCGGCCTCCGCGGTGGTCGTCGACCCGTCCGCCTTGCGGCAGACGATCCGGGGCTACGGCGGCATGAACCACCCGGAGTGGGCGGGCGACCTGACAGCCGCGCAGCGCGACACCGCGTTCGGGAACGGCACGGGCCAGCTGGGGTTCTCCATGCTGAGGATCCACGTTGACGAGGACCAGAACAACTGGAGCCGCGAGCTGGCGACGGCGCAGCGGGCGGTCGCGCTCGGGGCGACCGTCTTCGCGTCGCCGTGGAATCCCCCCGCCAGCATGGTCGAGACCTTCACACGCGGAAGCCAGACCAACGCCCACCGCCTGCGGCATGACATGTACGGCGCCTACGCGCAGCACCTGAATTCCTTCTACCAGTACATGAAGACCAACGGGGTGGACCTGTACGCCATCTCGGTGCAGAACGAACCCGACTACGCCTCGACGTGGACGTGGTGGACCGCGAGCGAGATCGTCACCTTCCTGCAGAACAACGCCGGCGCCATCGGCACCAGGATCATCGCGCCGGAGTCCTTCCAGTACGTCAAGAGCATGTCGGACCCGATCCTCAACGACGCCACGGCGCTGGCCAACCTGGACATCCTCGGGGCCCACCTTTACGGCACCTCGTACGCGAACTTCCCCTACCCCCTCTTCCAGCAGAAGGGGCAGGGCAAGGAGCTGTGGATGACCGAGGTCTACTATCCCAACAGCACCGACTCGGCCGACCTGTGGCCCGCGGCACTCGGCGTCGGGGAGCACATGCACCACGCGATGGTGGACGCCGAGTTCCAGGCGTACGTGTGGTGGTACATCCGGCGCAGCTACGGGCCCATGCGCGAGGACGGGCAGATCAGCAAGCGCGGCGCCCTGATGGCGCAGTTCTCGAAGTTCGTCCGCCCCGGATACGTGCGTGTCAACGCGACCGCGAACCCCCAGACGAACCTCCTCACCTCGGTCTACAAGGGGCCCTCCACGCTGGTCATCGTCGCCGTCAACTCGGCGACCAGCACGCTGAGCCAGCAGTTCACGCTGTCGAACACCACGGCGTCCAGCGTGTCCGCATGGGTGACGGACGCGTCCAGGAACGTGGCCTCCACGAGCGCGCCCAGCGTGTCGAACGGCAGCTTCACCGCCACGCTCCCCGCCCAGAGCGTCACCACCTTCGTCATCACGGTGGGCTCTTCCACCGGATCGGACACCCAAGCGCCCACCGCGCCCGGCACACCCACGGCCACCGGGATCACGGCCACCTCCGCCACGCTGAGCTGGCCGGCCTCCACCGACAACGTCGGCGTGGTCGGTTACGACGTGGTACGCGTCAGCGGCACCACCGAGACCGCTGCCACGTCCTCCACCACCACCCAGGGCACTGTCACCGGCCTGACCGCGAGCACTGCCTACACCTTCGCGGTCTACGCGCGCGACGCGGCCGGCAACCGCTCGACCCGCTCCGCCACCGTCTCCGTCACCACCAGCGCCTCGGGCGGTACTGGTACCGGAGCCTGCGGGGTCACCTACCAGGTCACGGGGAGCTGGACCGGCAGTTTCCAGGGCCAGATAGACATCCACAACACCGGCACCACTGCCCTCAACGGCTGGACCCTCACCTTCACCTTCACCGCGGGCCAGACCATCACCCAGATGTGGGGCGGCACCCCCGCGCAGAGCGGGAGCAAGGTGACCGTGACCCCGGCGGACTACAACAGCTCCATCCCGGCCGGCGGCTCCGTCACCGTCGGTTTCCTCGGCACCGCGGGCAGCACCAACCCGGCCCCGACCGGCTTCACACTCAACGGCGGCACCTGCACGACCGCCTGACGAGCGGCCCGGGAACCAGTGGCCTGCACGGGGGGCACCGGCCCGGTCCCCGAATCACCGCCCCCCTCCGAGCGGCGCGGGCCCGCTCACCCACGGCACGCCTGCGCACGGCACGCCCGCATCCGCCGGCGTGCCGTGCGGCGGGCTGTCCTGGTGGGTCCCTCCTGTGGCCAGGGGCGATGGAAGTACCTCCCGCACGACTGTCGGGCAGGTGGGCGACGCGGGCCGGGGTGCGGCGGTTGTTCTGACGCACCAACAGTTGCGCTCCGGTCGCCAACTCACGCTGCTGGCGGCGTCGGCGCACCATGGCGTTCGACGACTGCAGCTCGGCCGAGGCCCGAACCAACCGCGGGTCTCCGCCTGGCTCGGCGCCGTCCACGCACAGCGGCTCCTGCCTCTGCTGGATGACAGCATGCTGCTGCTCGACGACCGGGGCTTCGACACCGACGACTTCTTGGCGAAGATCCCGGTATCGGCAGGCTCCGACAGCCCGACGCCCCCTGCCGGTGCCAGGTCGGCCGACCTGGGGTTTGAGGCGGGCACGGTACTCACCCCGGCGGAATCCAGCTCACCATCGGCTTCGCCGGGCATCCGGACCTCGCGGTGCGTACCCCCGTCAGGGAGTGGTTACTCCTTCCACGCGGGCCCATAGTCGGATCCGTGAAACGGATGAGTGCAGCTCATCGCGTATCCGCAGGGCCGGTATCCACCGGAGTCCGCATCAGAACCAGCCCATCCCCAGTGTGTCAGTGTGCTGCTGCCGCACACTGAGAACCGAGAAGGAACCATGATCGCCAAGCTCTCCAGAACAACCAAGACCACGCTGTCAGCCGCGGCTCTGATCTCCGCAGCCGCTTTCGCTGCCACGGCCGTCAGCGCGACTCAGGCGTCGGCCGCCCCTGCCCCGGCGGCCGATCCGCGCGTTGCCGTCCACCACTTCGACTTGGACGCGGGCCAAACGCCTGAGAACGTCGTTCTGGCTCCCAACGGCGACCAGTACGTCACCTTCGCCAAAGCCCGACAGGTCGCCGAGGTCTCCCACGGCGGCGCCGTCCGGATCCTGGCCACCCTGCCCCTGCCGGCCGACAGCGGCATCCACACCCCGGCCCTGGGCTTCCCGCTGACGTTGGGTATCACCCGGGATCACGACGGCACCCTGTACTTCCTTTACGCCACCGGCACGGCTGATCTCACCGGGGTGTGGCGCATGCATCCCGGCGGCCGGCCCGAGCGCATCGCCGCGCTCCCGGCCAACAGCCTGCCCAACGGCCTGGCCCTGGACGCTCGCACCCGCACCCTCTATGCCACCGACTCCGAGGGCGCCATCTGGAGCGTGCCCGCCGCCGGCGGCACCGCCACCGCCTGGACCGCCGACCCCGCGCTGGCCCCGGTCGGATTCCTCGGCGCCAACGGCCTGAAGATTCACGGCGGCGCCGTGTGGGCCACCAACCTGGACCGGGGCACCATCGTGCGCGTCCCGATCCTCCCGGACGGGACCGCCGGCCCGGCCCGGATCACCGCCACCGGCCTGCCCGGAATCGACGACTTCGCCTTCACCGGCCACGGCGACCAGATCCTGGCCGCCCTGGACACGGTCAACCAGGTCGCCCTCGTCCAACCCGACGGCACGCACACCGTCGTCCTGACCGCCGCCGACGGACTGGAGGGCCCGACCTCGGTCGCCATGCGCGGCGACACCGCCTCCATTCTGAGCGCCGCCTACCTCACCGGCAAGGATCCGAACGAGCTCACCGTCCACGTGCGCGACTGACACCCGCGTACGACGAGGCAGTCCCGTCCGTCGCCGCGCGCGGCGTCCTCGCGGGTCGCGGTGGTGGCGTCTGCGTCAGCGTCTGCGTCAGCACAGACGCCGACGCCGACGCCGAGAAAGTCAGCGTGAGCAGTACCTTTGACCCCGCTGGCTAACGATGCTAGCTTCAAGCTATTCGCATTAGCCGACCTGATGGAGAGCGCCATGACCGAGCACCTGGACATCGCCGGCAACACCATCGCCTACGACGTGGCCGGGCAGGGACCCCTCGTCGTGTTGGCGCACGGCATCGGCGACAGCCGCCACTCCTACCGGTTCCTCGCCCCGGCCTTGGCCGCGGAGGGCTACCGGGTCGCCAACGTCGACATCCGCGGTTGCGGCGATTCGAGCCTTGGCTGGGATGGCTACAGTCGCACCGACATCGCGGGCGACCTGGTCGCCGTCGTTCGCCATCTCGGCGGGCCCGCCGTGATCATCGGCCAGTCGATCAGCGGAGGCGCTGCGACGATCGCGGCCGCCACCGCCCCGGAGGTGATCGCCGGTATCGTCGAACTGGCGCCGTTCACCCGCGCGCAGTCGTTCGACCTCGGCGGACTGGTGCGGGTCAAGCGCTTCCGAGCCGGTTACACCCAGATGGCGCTGGTCATCATGCGGGGAAAGCTGGGGAACTGGACGAAGTACCTGGACGTGGCACTGCCGACCAAGCCCGCTGACTGGGGCAGTGAATTGGCCCGCATCGAGGCGAAGTTGAGCGAGCCCGGCCGGATGGAGGTGCTGCGGGCCATGTGCAAGACCAGCCCGACCGACGCCGGTGAGCAGCTGGCCGGCGTCAAGTGCCCGGTCCTGATCATCGAGGGCAGTGCCGACCCCGACTGGGCGGATCCCCGTGCCGAGGGCGAGAAGATCATCGCCGACCTGCCGCGGGACCTCGGCGAACTGGCGGTCATCACAGACGCCGGGCACTACCCGCACGTCCAGATGCCCGATCAGGTCCTCGCACTCACCCTGCCGTTCCTGGACCGGACGCTGGCCCATGCCTAGGGCCGGGCTCGCCCCGGCAACCGTCACCGAGGCCGGTGCCGCACTGGCCGACGAGGTCGGGTTCGCCAACCTCAGCATGGCCTTGGTCGCCGAGCGGCTCGGAGTCAGGACCCCCTCGCTCTACAAGCACGTCGCCAGCCAGGCCGACCTCCTCCACCGCATCGGCGTGCAAGCCGCGAACGAGCTCGCCGACACCGTTCGCGACGCGACTCAGGGCCGGGCAGGCGGCGACGCCCTCACCGCCGGCGCGCGGGCGATGCGGAAGTACGTGACGCAGCACCCCGGTCGGTACGCGGCAGGCAACGCAGCCCGCCCGACCGGGCCCGATGACCCGCTCATCGCGGCGGTCGACCGGGTACTGGCCTCGTGGGCGGCCATGCTGCACGGGTACCACATCGATCCGGGCCAGAAGATCCACGCCCTGCGGATGGTGCGCAGCATGCTCCACGGGTTCGCGACGCTGGAGGCCGCCAACGGCTTCCAGATCGACGCCGACGTCGAGGACAGCTTCTCCTGGATGGTCGATTTCATCGACCACGGCCTGCGGTCCTTGGACGGCCCGCGGTGATCCGCCGACGTCGATGACGCGGCCGTTGACAGCCTGCCTCGGCGGTGACGCCCTCCGGGGAACCGCCTCCGCTCCCTTCTCGACGCCCGGATCGCCAACCACGGGTCGATCGGTCATCACCGTGTTCCACAACCCTTCCCGCAAGGAGTCGCGAGGTTCGTGAGACTGGCATGCCGACGTATCTGTCCGAGCGGTCACCGGTCGGCCTCGACATCGATGCACGCCGTCACAGTCTGTCCACCTCGCATCGCTGCCGGTGACGTTCGGGGTGGCGGAGGTCATGCGGCGCTCGTTTCGTCGGTCGGGAGGAACTGCGCGGCCTGCATTTTGAACAGGACGCTGTAGCCGAGGCCTGCGGTCATCAGCTCCTCATGAGTTCCGCTCTCCACGACCTGGCCGTGGTCGAGGACGTAGATGCGGTCGGCTCGCCTGGTGCTGCTCAGCCTGTGCGTGATGAGCAAGACGGTGCGGCCGCCGGCCAGTTCGCGCACCTTCGCGAAGACCTCGGCTTCGGCGGCCGGGTCCAGGGAGGCGGTGGGCTCGTCCATCACCAGGAAGCTGGCGTCCCGGTAGTGCATCCGTCCCAGGGCGATCTTCTGCCACTGGCCTCCGGACAGGTCGACGCCGCCGTACTGGTCGGTGGCCAGCAGGGTGTTCCACCCGGCGGGGTACTTGGAGATCAGCTCGGTGGCGCCGGCGGCCTCGGCGGCGCGGTTCAGCAGCTCGGGGGTGGCGGGTGTCTGGTGGCGGCCGATGGCGATGTTCGCGGCCAGGCTGATGCCCCACCGCGGGAAGTCCTGGCTGAGAATCGCCACGTTTGAGAGCAGCTGGTTGCGGTCGGCTTGGCCGGTGGGGACGCCGTCCCAGAGCACCTCGCCCTGGTCCGGGAGGTACAGCCCGGCGAGCAGTAGCGCCAAGGTGGACTTGCCCGAGCCGTTGGCGCCGACCAGTGCGATGACTTCGCCCTGGGCGATGGTCATGTTCACGTCCCTCAGCGCCGGAGTGGCGGCGCCGGGGTAGGCGAAGGTGAGGTTTTCGGCGGTGATCCGGGCCGGCGCGGCGACGGGAGTCCCGCCGGAGGGGATGGCTTTGTGCTCGGAGTCCTGGAGAGCCTTCTCCCAGTCGGTGAGGTAGAGCCCGTACTGGAACAGGTAGGTGACGTTGCGGACCATGCTACTGATCTGGCCGGTGCCGGTGCGGATGGCGTAGGCCGCGGCACCGGCGGTGGACAACGGCACCATCCCCTTCCAGAACAGTAGGGTCAACAGGCCGTAGATCAGGGCCAGCGATGCGCCGTATCCGGCGTCGGAGAGGACCCCGCCTTTCGCGTCGGCCCTGGACAGCCGGGTCTGCTCCCCCATGTATGAGGTCTGCATCCGGCGGTAGTGCGGCAACAGGAAGTCGCCGGCGCCGTGTCCGCGGATCTCCACGGCGGTCTTCTTGGTGGTGAGGACGTCGACGAGTTGTCGGATCTGCCGGCTCTTGGACAGCCAGGCGTGCCGAGAGGCGTTGCGCCGCTTGACGGACAGCACCGTGGACATGGCTCGGGGCACGACGGCGATCGGGAGCAGGGGCAGCAGCAGCGGATTAAGCACGGTGAGGACGCCGAACGCGGCGGTCAGCGCCATCAGTGCCTCGATGGTGTTGACCACGTAGGTCAGCAGGTCATCGGCCCACGCGGCTCCCCACTGCCCGGCGTCCAGCGAGTCGTGGTACTCGGCGTGCTGGAAGTCCAGCAGCTCCACCCGCACCGAGGACTCCAGCAGCTCGGTCATCGCCAGCGACTCCACCTTCGGGCCGAGCGTGCCTTGTGCACGGGTGGAGGCCGCGGTCAGCACCGAGGTCAATACGCCCGCCAGGCACACCAGCACGATCGCCGGCGCCGCAGCCTTCACCCGCTGCGGTGACGGCCCTTCGGCCAGCAGGGCCCGCAGCACTCCGTTGGTCGCCAACAGCCCGAACGCGGTGCTGGCCCCGAGCGCGAGCTGCGCGCCGATAAGCAGGTACGTGGAGCGGCGATCAGCACGCAGCGACAGCCGCACACACATCCCGATCAACCGCGGCAGAGCCTTCAGCGCGTCCCGGACGTTGGACGTCAGGTAGTTCTCGTAGTGGCGATTGTGCCCCATCTTGTAGCTGATGCCCGAGCCAAACAGCGGGTCGGGCTCCCCGCTCTGCTGCGGGACGGCGGCTCTTGGCTTCCCGCTCTTGGCTGTCTCGGATGTGGTCAGGTTCGTCACGTCACTCCGATCCACGCGCTTAGACGTTCGACATCTGATTCAACGTCCAGTCGCGGCGGCCGAGGGTGCGGTCTCGAGGATCGGCTCGAGCGTGACGGTGGCGGAAGCCAGCGCGGCAGGAGCACTCCGATCTCTCTTCGCAGACAAGGGTTCGCACCCAAAGACGCGCGGCCCGGAGAGAACGGAAAGGCGACCCCGCTCAGGCCCCACCTCAGCGCTCGTCGTCGTGTTCATACCCACCGCCGGCAGCCCAAGGCATCCTCGGGCAGGAGTCACTTCACCGCGGGCCTGGCCGCCGCCGCGATCGACGGCTCGACCGCCCGCACGGTGGCGCGCGTCTGCCGGGCGGATCAGGGCCGGGCCGGCTGGTGGGGGTGGAGGAAGCCGCACATGCCGACGGTGTCTCGGCGGGGCGGATGCGGTTGACGGCGGCTTGCGCGAGATGCGCTGTGTCCTGGCGACCTAGAGCGTCGATGTGTTCCAGGGCCGAGGCGACGGTAGCCAGCCCTTACGTCGCCGCGACCGCTCACAGCCGCGAAACGGCCTGCCGCCTGCATTGTGGGCGCGGACGCCACTCAGGCTGTTACCGCATGGTCGTGTCAGCCCACTGAGCCAGGAGTTCCGCCAGTGGCGTGATGCGTTCGAGGCTCTCGGCTGCCGCGTCGTCCTCGTCGGAGGATTGCCCGCCGGTGGTACCGCTGGCCGCGGAGGCGATGGCCAGAGCGGCGAGCCAGCTGTACTTGGCGGCGCCGCAGGTGGCGATCGCGGTGCGGATCTCGTTCGCGGAGCTGTGGCTGCCGGCGTCGGATAGGCCCGCGATGTATCCGTCGCTGATCGCCTCGGCGATGTCCGGTAGCTGCGCGATGTCCATCAGGCCGTCTGTCACGCTGTCGATGATCAGGTTGGATGGATCCTCGCCGATGGCTCCTTCGCCGACGAAGGCCCAGTCGATCAATACGGAGGTACCGGTGGTGTCCTCGATGAGGTTGGCGGGCCACAGGTCCAGGTGGCACAGCGTGCGCGGGAACGCCTCTGCCGCAGCCAGTACCGACGCGCGCGACTCCCACAGGCGGCGTAGCGAGAGCCGTGTCTTCGTCGGCCACACTTGGGCGATCGAGGTGTCCCAGTCGGTGTCGTCGATGAGGACCTTGCTGTGCGGGCCGCCGCTGACATACTGCGCCAGCCAGCGTCGGGACAGCCAGGGCAGTTCATCTGGCGGCGGGACACGCTCGACCCAGCGTGCCTGACCGGCCGCGAGCTCGTACGCGAATCGGCCAAGGCGCTCGGTGGACAGGTCGAAGCCGGAGTGCCCTTCGACATCCTCAAGCCAGAGCTCGATCGAACCATCCGCCCGGGCGTCGACGGCTATCACGCTTGGCGCGCGAATACCCGCGTCCGCGAACGCGGAGTTGGCGAAGCCGGACTCATACGCCGCAACCTCGCGCCGCCAGAAGTTGAAGTGGTCGGGTGCCTCGCTCGTCGGCCAGGCGGACGTACCGGCTCCGGAGTCCACCGCCGGTGGCCGCAGGATCTTAAGGATCTGGCTTTCTCCGTGCCCGTCCCTTCCCTTACGCACCCGAAAGATCCCGCCCGACGCAGCGTTCTCCGTGTTGTGTGGCAAGGGAATGCGCTTTTGAGCATCAGCTCCTGAGACCTGCATGCCGAGCCGGGCCTATTTGACCGCGCCGACGGTGACGCCGCGTGTCAGTGTGCGTTGGAAGATCAGGAAGAAGACCACCGCCGGTACGATTCCGAGCAGCCCGGAGGCGGCCTGCATGGTCACGTCCACGATGTGCTCGCCCTGCGCCACGCCGAGGGCCACCGGCACCGTCTGGTTCTCGTTGGACACGAGGAGGATCAGCGGGAGCAGGAACTCGTTCCAGGTCCAGATGAAGAAGAACGTCATCAGGACCACCAGGGTGGGCCGGCTGACCGGGACCACGACCTGCCACAACAAGCGCCACTTGCCGGCGCCGTCCATGCGGGCGGCCTCCAGGATCTCCCGGGGGAAGGCGCTGAGGACCGAGGAGAGCAGGTAGGTACCGAACGCGCTCTGGATGACGGTGAACACGATGATCACCGTGAGCTTGCTGTCGTACATGTTCGTCTGCTTCGCCAGCCAGTACAGGGGATAGACCAGGCCCTCCTGCGGCAGCAGGTTGGCGATCAGGAAGGCCAGCAGGATCCAGGTCCGTCCTCTGACGCGGCCGATGCCGAGCGCGAAGGCGTTGAGTACCGACAGGAGCACCGCGCACAGGGCGACACAGCCGCTGATCAGGACACTGTTCATCAGTACATGGCCGAAGTCGACCAGGTTCCAGAACGTCTTGACGTTCCCGAAGTCGATGCCGTGCGGCAGCGCTAGCGGGCCGTGCGCGGCGTAGTCGGACTTCGACTTCACCGCGTTCATCACGACGATCGCGAACGGGGCGATCATGAACACGGCGAGCAGGATGAAGCCGGCCAGGACCGCGTGGCCGCCGCGCCGCCTGCGCGCCCCGGTCGGCGCCGGAGGCCGCGGCGCCGGGCGGTCGTCGATCGGGTCGGCGGTGGAAGTCGCCATGCCTCAGCGCTCCTGGTCCTGGTGGCGGTTCTGCACGATGATGAAGGCCGTCGTCACGGTCAGGGTGAGCAGGGTCAGGACGGTGGCGATCGCCGCGCCGTAGCCAACCTGGGTCTTCTCGAAGAAGTTCTGGTAGGAGTAGTAGGACGGGATGTCGGTGGAGATGCCGGGCCCGCCGCGGGTGAGCACATAGATCGGCGCGAAGGCCTTGAGCGCGGCGATGGTGCACATCAGCAGCACGACATAGATCTCCGGCCTGATCTGCGGGACGACGACGTGCCAGAACCGGCGCCACCAGCCGGCTCCGTCGAGTTCGGCGGCCTCGTTCAGCGCCGGGTCGGTGCGTTGCAGCCCGGCCATGAACACGACCACCGGGAAGCCGAGCTGGATCCAGACCAGGATCGCCATCACGGTGTAGAGCGCGGTGTGCGGGTCCCCGAGCCAGTCGTGCCCGAGCGAGCCCAGGCCGATGTCGCGCAACGCGGAGTTGAGCACGCCGTCGCCGGGCGCGAGGATCCAACCCCACACGACGCCCATCACCGCCAACGGCATCACCTGCGGGAGGTAGACGCAGGCCCGCAGGACGCTCGCGGTGCGCGGGCCGAAACGCTTTCCGATGTAGTCGAACAGCGCGGTGGCGACGACCAGGCCGAGCGCCGTCGGGATCAAGGCCATCGCGATGACGATGGCGACGTTGTGCTCGAAGGCGGCCCAAAACGTCCGGTCGTGCCACAGCCGCTGGTAGTTGCCCAAGCCGATCCAGTGCAGCGGCCCGACGCCCTGCCATTTGGTGAAGCTCAGGCCGACGTTCATGACGAACGGCACCGCGATCACGGCCGTGAACAGCACCGCGGCCGGTATCAGGAAGAACGGGTAGCCCCGGTCGGGGTTGCGGCGCCGACCGGGGACAAGGGGAAGCGCCATTACTGCGACAGGCCTTGGTTGTAAGCGCTCTGCAGACCGCTCAAGACCGAGTCAGGACTCTTGCCGTTCATGAGGTCCTGGGTCGCGGCGGTGAGGTTGTCGTAGAACCCTGGTACCGGCCAGTCCGGGTAATACGCCAGGCCGTTGGAGGCTTGCAGGGTCTGGAAGTTCTGAACGAGCTCTTTGGCCTTCGGATCGGTGATGTCCGAGGCGTTGGCCGCGACCGGGACCGCCCCCTTGTTGGCCAGCAGGGCCTGGATGTCCGGCTGGAGCGTGATGTCGATGAAGTCCTCGGCGAGGGCGGCGTTCTTGGAGTTCTTCGGGATCACCCACAGGTTGCCGCCGGAGCCGGGGACCAGCTTGTTGCCGGGCCACAGGAACGTGTCCCAGGCGAAGCCCTTGATCTCGGACTCGAAGGTGCCGTACCACCAACTGCCGGAGACCATCATCGGGCTCTTGCCGGATTCGAAGGCGTTGCCCATGTCGGTGGCCTTCTGGCTCACCGAGTCCTTGGCGATGTAGCCCTTCTTGACCCAGTCGGCCAGCGTGGTCGCGGCGCCGGTCCAAGCCGCGTCCTTGAAGTCCGCCTTGCCGGCGATCTGGTACTGGTTGACCCAGTTCTGGTCGGCCTTGGACAGGGCGAGGTTGTACAGGTACTGCTGCGCCGGGTACTCCGCGCCCGCGCTGGCCAGCGGCGTGACGCCGGCCTTGACGAAGGTGTCCATGGCGGCGGTGAACTCCGCGAACGTGGTGGGCACCTTGACGCCGTACTTGGCGAACATGTCCTTGTTGTAATAGACCATGCCGTACTCGCCGTAGTCCGGGATGCCGTACCACGGGCCGGAGCCCATGACCCCGTTCGTGTACCGGGAGGTCGCGGCGATGTTGCCGGTGATCTTCTTGTCCCACCCGTACTGGGCGACCGCCCCGGACAGGTCGGTGAGCAGTCCCTGTTTGGCCAGCAGCCCCGCGGTCGCGTCGCCCTTGTTGTACTCCAAGATGTCCGGGGCGTCGGAGGAGTTCAGCACCATCGGCGCCGTCTTCTCCAACTGCTCGAAGGTCTTCTGCTCGAACCGCACCGTCACGCCGGGGTGCTTCTGCTCGAACTCCTTGATCGCCTGGTTCCACGCGACACCCATCGCGCTGTCGGCGGCCTCGTAGTGCCAGAGCTTGAGCACCTTCGACGACGAACCCGACGCGGTCGACTTGCCGCACCCGGCCACACCCAACGACACGGCGGCGAGCGCGGCCGATATCGCGACCGCCCTCCGCCGACTGCTGCGCGATAGGAACATCGGACACCCTCCAGATCGAGAATCCCGCTCTTGATCGAAGCGCTTCGATGCCGCTTGCCGACCAGGTGTCGAAAACGCATCGCGCGCCAGCCCTAGGGCATGCCTAGGGACGAGAGCAGCCACACTCACCGAGCCTGTCTGCTCACGCAGCGACCGCCCCACAGAACGGGCGGCAAGGAAACCGCCTTCTCCGCACTCTGTGTCGCGCTATGGGGCGCGAGGATCGTCGAAGCGCTTCAATACGTCGAAATGGTAGAGGGTTGCGATGCGCGGAACAACACTTCGAGGAAACTTTCTGCGACGGACCCCGCCAGGATCAGATGAACGCCGCCGTGCACCGAAAGCGCTGATCGACGTCAGGAGTTCGGGCGGGGGCAGCCGGGGCAGCCGTTGTCGACCGAGGTGTTGGTTGCCGGCGCACAACAGCCTTGGCACGGCCGCGATCACTCACTCGTCGGCAGAGGCTCTGAACCGATCGGGCCGCGCCGGCGACAGCCTTTCGTCAACGCGTTGTGGGCGCCCTGCCGGGACCTTGGCCGTCGGCGGCGAGTTCGCCGGAACGCATCGACCAGCTCGTCTTCGGCGATACGGACCGCGGTGGTAGATAGCGATATGCGGTCACGGGCGGAGTCTAGATCCACAGCCTGACAGCGGTTCCGGGGGTTGAAGTGTCCCGCTGGTACCGCTCATGGTCGCGCCCGATTCGCGTGGTGCATGAGGCGCCGAATGGTCCCCCATGTGAACGCCACTGATATGTCTGTAGCGGTTTGAGGTGGCCCGTTGTTCGATCGCTCCGGCAGGTGTGGGCTGCTGCGCCCCAGTTGGGGCAATTACGGGGCACCGTGCCGCATCGGTGAACGGGCTGGTGAGTATAGGTGTCGCGGGCGGTCGGCTGCCCCGTGCCCCGCTCCGGCCCTGTGCGGCGATGACGGGTAATCCGACCATGGCCGCATGAACGCACCAGAGACCGTTCCGGTCGCCTTGCCCTTCTGTGTCGTCCTCGACATTTCTGTGGGCAGCATTCGTCTCATCGCCGCCGACCGCTTCGATGCCGAGGTGGAGGTCCGGCCCGGTGATGCCGCCGAGAGCCGCGATGTGAGGGCGGCTCAGCGGGTCCTGATCAGTAACGGCGGCGGTGTCCTGCGGGTCGATGGCGAGCCTGCCGGGCACCGTGTCCTCGGCATCGATCCTGGATCGGTCGCGGTGACCGTCTGGCTGCCGCTGGGCTCCCGTGTCGAGGCCAAGGCCGCGGTTGCCGACTTCCGCGGTATCGGATCGCTTGGCGATGTCACCTATGAAGGCGCGGTTGGTTCCGTGCAGCTTGAGGAAATCGCCAGTGGCCGCCTGGCCATGCAGGACGGCGGTATCACCGTCGGCCGCCTGGGCGGTTCGGCCGAGCTCAGTACTCAGCGCGGTGACATCGCCGTCGCCGAGGCCACACGCGGGACCGTCACCCTGCGCACGCAGTCCGGTCAGATCACCGTCGGCGCCGTCGGCGGGGTGTCGGCCACCCTCGACGCCGGGGCGCCCAACGGCCGTATCCACAACTCGCTTCAGAACTCCGCCGGCGCCGAAGCCGAGCTCCGCATCCACGCCACCACCGCCGACGGCGACGTCACCGCCCGCAGCCTGGAACAGCCATCCGCCGCCGTCCCGGCCGACGCCGGGCATTGAGGAGAGCGCCATGATCGACAATGGACTGATATCGCCGACTCCGCCTCGCCGGGCGGGTCGCAAGGAGTGGATCGGGTTGGCGGTGCTGGTTCTTCCGTGCCTGCTGATCTCGATGGACATGTCGGTGTTGTTGTTCGGGCTGCCGTTTATCAGCGCGTCGCTGAAGCCCAGCGCTACACAGCAGCTGTGGATCATGGACGCGTACGGTTTCGCCCTGGCGGGGGTGCTGATCACGATGGGGGCGGTCGGTGACCGGATCGGCCGTCGCCGACTGCTGTTGGCGGGTACCGCGGCCTTCGGCGGGGCGTCGGCCGTCGCCGCCTACGCTGGCAGCGCGGATCTGCTGATCGCCAGCCGGGCGCTGCTCGGCCTGGCCGGCGCCACGCTGATGCCCTCGACGATGGCCCTGATCCGCAACATGTTCCACGACGAGAAGCAGCGCAACAGCGCGATCGGCCTGTGGACCGGGGGAATCGTCGGCGGCGCCACCCTGGGCCCGGTCGTCGGCGGTCTGCTGTTGGACCACTTCTGGTGGGGCTCGGTCTTCCTGATCAACCTGCCGGCCATGGCCCTGCTGCTGGTCCTCGGGCCGATCCTGCTGCCGGAGTTCAAGATGCCGGCCGACGGCCGCCGCTTCGACTATGCCGGCTCGGTGCTGTCCATCGCCGCGGTTCTGCCAACCGTGTACGGGGTCAAGCAGCTCGCGGTCGACGGGTACAGCGCCGGCGCGCTGGCCGCCGTCGCCCTCGGGATCGCCTTGGGCATCGCGTTCCTGATCCGGCAGCGCACCGCCGCCGATCCGCTGATCGACACCGCCTTGTTCGGCACCACGGCCTTCCGCGTACCAGTGCTGGTCAACGCGCTCGGCAACTTCGTCATGATCGGATTCAGCCTCTACAACACGCAGTACCTGCAGTCGGTGGCCGGGATGCGGCCGTTCACCGCGGCGCTGTGGTCGCTGGCCGTGCTCCCGGCCGTCAGCGTCGGCATGGCCGTCACCGGAACGCTGACGACGAGAATCCGCCCGGCGACGCTCATCGGCGGCGGCTTCCTGATCGCCGCCGCCGGGGCGGCCGTCCTGCTGCTGGTCCGCCCCGGCAACCCGGTGGCCGTGCTGCTGATCGGCGCGGGCGCGGTGGCCTGCGGCATGGTCGCGGCCCAGACCATCGCCGGCACCATGGTCATGACCGCCGCCTCGGCCGAACGCGCCGGCTCCGCGTCGGCGCTGAACGAGACCGGCTCCGAACTCGGCAGCGCCCTGGGCATGGCCCTGCTCGGCAGCATCGGCGCCGCCGTCTACCACCACAAGATGAGCGGGCAGACCCCGGCCGGTATACCCGCCGACGCGATCGCCCAGAGCCACCAGACCCTGGGCAGCGCCGTGGCCGTCGCGGACCAGTACCCCGGCCCGGTGAGCCGGCACCTGCTCGGTGCCGCCCGCGACGCCTACACCGTCGGCTTCCACGTCGCCGCCGTCACCGGCGCGGTCCTGCTGACCCTCACCGGCCTGTACGTGATGAGCGTCCTGCGCCACGAGCCGCCGCTGCCGGCCGCTCCCGAGAAGGAGAAGGCGCCCAAGCACGCCGGGCAGCGGAGCGAGGAGCCCATCTCGGTCTGAGCCGACGCGTATCAAAGTCCGAACACATCGAAGCCACCTGAGCCGGCCGCCGGGCCCCGGTCCGGCGGCCGGCGGTATGTACGATCGACGCTGACCAGTCGACAGGGGAGGGACGGCACGGTGAGCCACGACGACCTGGCCGGGAGCCTGCGGAAGATCAAGGCGGAGTCGGGTCGCAGTCTGCGTGCGGTCGAGCAGGCCATCCACGTCAGCAACTCCTCGTTGTCGCGGTACCTGGCCGGTCAGGCGACGCCGTCGTGGAACGTCGTGGTGGCGTTCTGCCGGTTCACCGGGCACGACCCCCGTCCGCTGCGGCCGCTGTGGGAGGCCGCCGAGCGGGAGCGGCGGGCACCCGGCCGGCCTTTCGCCGCCGACAGGCCGGCGGCGGCGAGCCGCGTGCCGCGCAACGACCTGCCGCGGGACGTCGCCGGGTTCACCGCCCGGCGGGCCGAGGTCGAGACCGTGTCCCGGCTGGCGAGGGCCGGACAGGCGGTGGCGATCGACGGTATGGGCGGCGTCGGCAAGACCGCGCTGGCGGTCAAGGTCGCGCACCTGCTGACGCCCGAATTCCCCGACTGCCAGTTGTATGTGGACCTGCACGGTTTCACGCCCGGCCGGGACCCGGTCGAGCCGACGGAGGCACTGCTCGGATTGTTGCGGGCGCTCGGGGTTCCGGGCGGGCGCATCCCCGACGATCTGGCGGGCCGGTCCGCGCAGTGGCGCTCCGAACTGGCCCGGCAGCGCGCGATCGTCATCCTCGACAACGCCGCGGACGCCGACCACGTCCGGGCCCTGTTGCCGGGTGCGGGCCGGAACACCGTGCTGATCACCAGCCGGGTCCGGATGGTCGGGTTGGACGGTGTCCAGCCGCTGTCCCTGGCCCCGCTGGGTCCGGCCGACGCGGCCGATCTGTTCACCGTCGCGCTGGGACCCGGCACGGCTGCCGACCCGGAGACGGTGGCCGAGCTGATGCGGCGGTACGGCGGTTTGCCGCTGTCCATCCGGGTGGCCGCCGCGCGGCTGCGCCACCGGCCGGCGTGGTCGGTCGCCGACCTGCTGGAGAGCCCGCCGCCGTCCGACGAGGCGGGGCTGGGGAAGGTCATCGACGCTTCCCTGGCCCGGCTGGGCGGCGACCAGCGCCAGATGTTCCTGCTGCTCGGCCTGTACCCCGGAACGCTGATCGGCCCGTTCGCCGCCGCGGCGCTGGCCGGACGGCCGGTGACCGAGGCCCGGGCTTTGCTGGACGATCTGGTGGACGCGAACCTGCTGGAAGAACCAGCCGCCCAGCGCTACCGCTTCCACGACCTGATCCGGCAGCGGGCCGCCGAGGCCGCCCGGCGCGAGGAGTCGGCCGAGGGCCGGGACACCGCGCTGGACAGGTTGACCGATTTCTACCTGCACACGGTGACCTGCGGAGTGCGGGCCTTGGACGTCGTCCCCGAGCACGTCTTGCCGGTACGTCACGTTCCGGCCGAGGTCCCCGACATCAGCACCCCGGAACAGGCCATGTCCTGGTATCGCGACGAGGAAGCCACCCTCGTGCGGGTCGTCGAGCAGACCGTGCGCCGAGGCCGCGACGACCTCACCGCCCAGTTCGCGCTGCTGATCGGGGACCTGCTGGGCCGCTATGGCCGATGGGAGCTGTGGCGCTGGATCGCCGACATCGGGGTCCAGGCCGCCGAGCGTCTGGGGAACCTCTCGATTCAGGCCGCGCTCGAATACAGCCGGGGGCTCGCCGCCTACTTCACGGGTCGGCTGGACTCTGCCGCGGCGGACTTCGCAGCCGCTGCCGACATCGCGGCCCGGTCCGGCGCCGTCGGGATGCGGATCATCGCGATCCGCGGAGTGGCCGCCGTCGCCGAGGACCGCGGTGAGTTCACGCGGGCCCTGGACTTGCTCGCGGAGGCTCGTCAGCTGCCGCTGGCCGACCGGTATCCGACCGAGGTCGCCATCGCTGCTGTGCTCACAGCCCACCACTCCCTTCTCGCGCTGGGGCGCGTCGCGGAGGCCGCTGATGTCGCCCGGGACGTGCTGGCCACGGCCCAGGACCCGACGCCGCGCATCACGAGCCTGCGGGTACTGGGCCGTGCCCGCCTGTCCGATGGAGACCTACCGGGAGCGGTGACGTACTTCCAGGAAGCCGAGGCGGCGTGCCGAGACAACCAAGACGCCTCATTCGCGGCCATCTGCCAAGGCGATGTCGCAGAAGCACTGAGCCGGCTCGGCCGCCATGCCGAAGCTCTGGACCGGCATGAGGCGGCATTGGCCTGGGCCACCGATTTCGGCGACGTCTATCGGGAGATCTACCTGCGCGAAGCCTTCGCCCGCAGCTGTCTGGCGGCCGGCGACCCGGACCGTGCCGTGGACCAGTTCCGGCAGGCGCTCGCACTGGCCGAACCGCGCGGCTACCGGCACGTCGCGGGCTTGGCTCGGGACGGACTCGCCCGGGCCCTGGCACCGGTCGGATGACGCGGAACGGTCGCCCGATGACGAGCGCAGGATGCCCGGCGCCGGATACCGGGAACAACGCGGTGATCGCAGTCGCGCGGTGACCACGAACCGCTACACCCTTACAAGTCGGCGGCTGATGTCACTCGCCGACAGCGGGCCAAGCGGCGATCGCCATCTCGGCGATCGCCGTGAGTCCGTCGGGTCCGACTCCGTCGCGTGCCTGTTGTGACATGCCCTGCATGACCGCGCCGTAGTACTGCGCCACGGCGAGGGCGTTCGTCGTCGGCGGAAGGATGCCGGCGTCGACGTCGTTCTGGATCAGCTGGGTCAGGGCGGCGGTGTTGGCCAGCCGTTGGCTGCGTAGCAGTGCCTTGGCTTCCTCTGACGTGCAGTTGGATGCTCCGCTGATCACCAAGCAGCCGTGCGGATGTTCGTCGCTGGCGTATTCCACCGCGACTTCGCGGAGCATCCGTGCCACGCCCTCGCGGGCTGTGGGCTCCTCGGCCAGGGCGCGTTCGACGAACTCGCCGTAGGTGTGGCCGTACTGCTCGACGGCTTGGGTGAACAGTGCCTGCTTGTCGCCGAATGCGGCGTAGATGCTCGGCGCCGTGATGCCCATTCGCTCTTTGAGGTCAGCCATCGACGTCGCCTCGTATCCGTTTTCCCAGAAGGCGCGCACGGCCTGGTCCAGGGCCGCGTCGCGGTCGAATGAGCGGGGGCGTCCACGCGGGGTCGATGTCACGGGCTGATTCTATAACGCTCGTTAGTGAATGTGCTACGCTCCCTTTTGCTAACGGACGTTATAGAAATGGGGAGGACGTCGCCATGGGCACACTCACAGGTAAGACGGCACTGGTCACCGGCGCGAGCCGGGGCATCGGGCAGGGCATCGCCCTTCGGCTGGCGGCGGACGGCGCGCGCGTCGCCGTCCACTACAACGCCAATGAGGACGCTGCGAAGCAAACCGTCGCCACGATCGAGGCGGCCGGCGCCGAAGCCTTCGCCATCCAGGCCGAACTCGGCATACCCGGCGACGCCCGCACCCTGTGGGCAGCCTTCGACGCCCGCGCGGAGGGCGTCGACATCATCGTCAACAACGCGGCCGTGCCCGGACCCTACGGACACCTCGGCGCCATCGACCCCGACGAGTTCGACAAGGTCTTCGCGGTCAACGCCAAGGCGCCGTTCTTCGTCACCCAGGAGGGCCTGACCCGCCTGCGGGACGGAGGACGGGTCATCAACATCTCCACCGGCCTGACCCGCACGGCGGCGATGTCCGAACTCATCGCCTACGCGATGTCCAAAGGAGCGATCGACGTCTTCACCGTCAACCTCGCCAAGGATCTCGGCACGCGCGGCATCACCGTCAACACGATCGCGCCGGGCGTCGTCGACACCGACGTCAACGCGACCTGGCTCCGCGGCAACGACCAAGCTCTCGCAGCGACCGCAGCCCTATCGCCCCTGAACCGCGTCGCCGATCCCGCCGAGATCGCTGACATCGCCGCGTTCCTGGCCTCCGACGACAGCCGGTGGGTAACCGGGCAGTGGATCGATGCGACCGGCGGGGCGCTCATCATCTGAACGCGGCGCCGCGCCGCGGCCGGCTAGGACTACCGACCCGGATCAACGGTTCAGCAGCCGGGCCAGAAACCGTTGGGTCGCGGCTTCCCGGGGCTCGGTCAGGATCTGGTCCGGCTCGCCGCGTTCGCGGATGACGCCGTTGTCCAGGAAGCAGACCTGGTCGGCCGCGTGCCGGGCGAAGTCCATCTCGTGGGTGGCCATCAGGATGGTGAAGCCGCGGTCCTTGAGGTCTGCGACCACGTCCAGGACCTCGCCGACCAGTTCGGGGTCGAGGGCCGAGGTGATCTCGTCGAAGAGCAGGACCTCGGGTTCGGTCGCCAGGGAGCGGGCGATCGCCGCGCGTTGCTGCTGCCCTCCGGACAGCCGGTCGGGGTAGTCCCGGGCCTTGTCTGCCAGACCCAGGCGGGTCAGCAGGGCCATCGCCTCGGACTCGGCCTGGTCCCGCGAGCGGCCCAGGACCCGGCGCGGGGCGAGGGCTACGTTGTCCAGCACGCTCAGGTGCGGGAACAGGTTGTAGGCCTGGAACACCACGCCGATGCGACGGCGCGCCAGGCGCTGGTCGAGGGCCGGGTCGGTGAGCTCGGTGGCGCCGAGGTGGATGGTGCCGTCGTCCACCTCGACCAGCAGGTCGACGCAGCGCAGGAGGGTGGACTTGCCCGAGCCCGAACCGCCGATCAGGCACACCACCTGATGTGCGGCCACATCGAGGTCGATCGAGTCCAGGACGGTGCGGTCGTCGAAGCGCTTGTGGACGCCGCGCAGCCGCAGCAGTGCGTTGGCGTCGAGGGCCTCGGTGCTCATCGGGCTCCCCCTGCCTGCTGCCGTGCGGCGGCGCGCCGTGCCAGGCGGTCGGTGTAGCGTGCCAGCGGCACGGTGACCGCGATGAACAGCAGCGCCGCGCCGACGTAGGGCGTGTAGTTGAACGTCAGCGACTCGTGGATCTGAGCCTGTCGCAAGGATTCGACCACGCCGAGCGTCGAAACCAGAGCCGTGTCCTTCTGCAGCGCCGAGAAGTCGTTCAACAACGGCGGCACGACGTTGCGGATCGCCTGCGGAAGAACCACGAACCGCAACGTCTGCCGCTCCGACAAGCCCAGTGCCGTGGCCGCAGCGCGCTGCGACGGATGGACCGAGTCCAGACCGGCACGGAAGACTTCAGAGACGTAGGCGACGTACGACAGCGTCAACGCGACCACCCCGAGCACCACAGGGTCCTTGGGCGTCCCGCTGAGCTGGAGCGCCGGAATACCGAAACCGACGACCAGGATTAGCAGCAGGGTCGGGACGCCGCGGAAGACGTCGGCGTACAGGGTCGCGGTCAGGCGGAAGGGCAACAGCCCCGGGGACTTGGTGGTGCGGATCAGCGCCACGCCGAGGCCCAGGATCAGGATGATCGGCTCGGCGACCATGAAAATCTGGATGTTCAGCCAGAAGCCGCGCAGGATGTCGGGCATCGAGGAGCGGAAGACCGACCAGGACAGGAACGACTCACGGAAGCGCGGCCACCCGGGCGAGGTGACCACCAAGACGCCGACCACCGCGGCGAAGCCAGCCGTGCAGCCGATCGCGATCATGCGATCACGGCGGTTCTTGCGCTGCCGATAGGCCTGGCGTTGCAGGTGGCGCGTGCTGGGCTGACGGACGCCGGGCTCCGGAGAGCCCGGCGGCGCCGGGGATGCGGTCGTGGACACGGAGCGAGGCTAACCGAGCTTCGGCGCGTTCGCGGACGTGGACAGCCACTGCGTGGTGAGCGCGGCCAGTTCGCCACCGGACTTGAGCTGATCGATGGCGCCGTCGACGCAGCCGACCAGCGGATTGCCCTTAGCGAACAGCGCACCGAACTGCTCGACACCGGAGTCGGTGTAGTCGAACTGCCCGACGACCTTGCCGTTGTCGATCGAGGAGGCGGTGAGGTAGAACACGGTCGGCAGGTCGGTGACCAGCGCGTCGATCTGGCCGTTCTTGAGCGCGTTGACCTCGTCGTCGGTGGTGGTGAACACGGCAGGCTGCTGCGAGGGCGCGATCTTGCCCTGCACGGCCTGCATGCTCGTGGTGCCGACCTGAACCCCGATCTTGGCCGGCTTCAAGCCCGCCAGGGAGGTGGCGCCGGCGTATTTCGAGGTCTTCAACGTGATGACGCCTTGCGTGACCGTGTAGTACCCGGAGGAGAAGTCCACGGCCTTCTTGCGCTCGTCGGTGATCGAGATCTGGTTCAGGTCGAAGTCGAAGTTCTTCGGGCCCGGCGCGTAGCTGTTGTCGAAGGGCTCGGTGACCCACTTCACCTGGCTCTGCGTGAAGCCGAGCTTCGCGGCGACCGCGTAGGCCACAGCGCTCTCGAAACCCTTGCCGTCGGACGGGGTGTTGTTGTCGAACCAGGGCGCGTAGGCCGGGGTGTCGGTGGCGATGGTGAGCGTGCCCTTGGCGACCAGGTGCAAGGTCGCGGGCGAGCAGTCGGGGGCACCAGACCCGGTACTCGTCCCGGTCGCGGCAGGCTTCGAACTCGCCGGTGAACACGCGGCGGCAGCCAGGGCCAGGGCGGCTCCGGCACCGAGGGCGAGCGCGGTACGGAGTGTGGGGCGGAACATGGCAGCTCCATGCGGGATGTCTGGAACGGAGACGGAAGGCCGCCGACTGTCTACTTCACTTCGTTCAGCCGTCCGGTGGCGACGTCGAAGATGAAGCCGCGTACGGCATCGGTGTGCGGGATGAACGCGCTGGCCTGGATGCGCCTGACGGACTGGCGCACGTCGTCGTCCAGGTCGCTGAACGCTTCGGCGGACCAGGCGGGTTTGATGCCGATCTCATCTTGGATCTGCTGCTTGAAGACATCGTCGGTGAACGTCAGCATGCCGCAGTCGGTGTGGTGGATCAGGATGATCTCGCGCGTGCCCAGCAGTCGCTGACTGATCGCCAGGGACCGGATCGCGTCCTCGGTGATCACGCCTCCGGCGTTGCGGATGACGTGCGCCTCACCGTCCTTCAAGCCCAGGGTCGCGTAGACGTTGAGCCGGGCGTCCATGCAGGCGACAACGGCCACCTGGCCGGAAGGCGGCAGCGGCAGCGGACCGGTGAAGGCGGCGGCGTAGGCCTCATTGTTCAGCAGATATTGCTCGGTGACGGACATGGGTGCTTCCTTAAGGGAGAGAGGGACAGCCGATGAATGAGCCGCGCGGCGCGCGGCCGGCTACACATCTCGTCAAAGCACCACATGCGCCGACTCGGCCAGAACTCGTCGAGCAGTTCGCGTTCCATACCTGCCCTCGGAACCTCTTCGGCGTGGTGGTCTCACGATAAGGGTGATGGCTTGCTGGTTCAGCCTGGCGGACAGGTGGCGTCTACAGCTTCCGCAAGAGCGGCAGCAACTCCTCGCCGACGGTGTACGCCTCCTCCAGATGCGGCTGGCCGGAGAGGATGAAGTGCTCCACACCGAGCGCCCGGTACTCCGCGATCCGCTCGGCGACCTGCTGGTGGCTGCCGACCAGTGCGGTACCGGCGTGGCGGCGGACCAGCGCGAAGCCCGCCCACAGATTCGGGGCGACCTCCAGCCGGTCGGCTCCGCCGTCGGTCAGGGCGGTCATCCGGCGCTGGCCCACCGAGGTCGAGGCGGCGAAGCGGCGGCGGGCCACGGCGATCGCCTCCGGGTCCAGGGCGGCCAACATGCGGTCGGCCTGCGCCCACGCCTCGGCTGCGGTGTCGCGGGTGATGACGTGCAGCCGGATGCCGAACTCCGGCGCCGGGCGGTCCAGTGCGGCGGCGCGTTCGCGGACGCCGTCGAGCTGCGCCGCCACCGCCTTCGGCGGTTCGCCCCACGCCAGGTGGACGTCGGCGTGGCGGGCCGAGACATCCGCCGCCGCAGGCGAGGCGCCGCCGAGGTAGACCGTCGGCGGCGGGCCGTCGAGCCGGCGGCCGACGGTCGCGCCGGTGACGTCGTAGTGCTCGCCGCGGAAATCGAACGGCTCGGCTCCCCAGGCTCCTCGCAGTACCCTGAGAAACTCCTCGGTGCGCTCATAGCGCCGGTCGTGCTCGAGCCGGTCGCCGAAGCGGCGCTGCTCCTGTTCGTCGCTACCGGTGACGATGTTCAGCGCCAGCCGGCCGCCGGACTGGCGGTGGAAGGTCGCCGCCATCTGCGCGGCGAGCGTGGGGGCGATCGAGTCCGGCCGCAGGGCGACGATGAATGTCAGGGTACTGGTCTGCGCGGTCAGGGCCGCCGTGGTGATCCAGGCGTCCTCGCACCAGGTCCCGGTCGGGGTCAGGACCGACTCGAAGCCCAGGCGCTCGGCGGCCCGGGCCACGTCGGCCAGGTAGCCCGGATCCGGCGGGCGGCCGACGGCGCGCGGGTCGTCGGTCGCGGTGCGGGAGTGGGCCCAGCCGACGATGTCCCGGCCGTCGCCGGCGGTGGGGAGGTACCAGTGGACCCTCGGGCCGCGGTCCCCGTCGCCAGGACGGGGACCGCGGCTGTCGGTCGTCACCGCGACGCCGCCGGTGCGGCCGCGGGCCGGACCGCCAGCAGCGGCCGGGCCGGGCCGTCGGCGCGCAGCCGCTCCAGCCACTGCACGACGTGTGCGGCGACGGTGCGGTGGATCGCGTCGTTGAGCACGTCGTGCGAGGCGGTCCGGGCCAGCACGAGTTCGGCGCCGGGCAGCCGGTCGGCCAGGGCGGAGGCCGCCGACGCCGGGGCGAGCCGGTCGTCCGCGCCGTGCAGGACGAGCGCGGGCGTCGTCAGGACGTCCAGCGCCGGATCGCCGAGCACGGCCGACAACTCGGCGGACACCGGCTCGGACAGCGCTCCCCTGACGAAGTCCGCGTCACCGTCGAGGCGGGCCCGGTGCGTCGGGCAGGCGGTGCGGGCTTCGAGCTCCTGCTGCCAGTCCGCCGGTGCCTCGGGCAGGTCCGGACCCGGCAGGCCCACCAGGATCAGGCCGCCGAGCGCCCCGGTGCCGGAGACGGCCAGGGCCAGCGCGTGCAGGGCGCCGGTGTCCGAACCGGCGAGCACCACCGGTCCTACGGCGTCGGCGGCGAGTTTGGCCACCGTCTCGGCGAGCGTCGCGCCCGCGTCACCGGCATCGACCGCGTGCACCGCGTAGGCGTCGTAGGCCAGGCGACGTCCGAAACGCTCGTACACGCCGCCGTGCTCGCCACGGCCGGGCAGGATCACGACCGTGCCGCGGACGGCGGCCGGGCCTTCGGGAAGCCAGCTGTGTGTCACCGGGCGGCCCCGCTCAGAACGGGCTCGGCCGCGGCGGAGCCGGCCGTGCCAGAGCCCTGATTCTCACGCCGGGCGACCTCCGCGCGCACCAGCGGGATGAGGTGGCGGCCGTAGTCGATCGCGTCGTCCAGCGGGTCGTAGCCCCGGATGAGCAGGGTCGTGACACCGATGTCCACGTAGTCCAGGAGCGCCTGGGCCACCGTCTCCGGCGTCCCGACGAGCGCCGTGGAGTTGCCGCCGGCGCCGGAGGCCTTGGCCGTGGCGGTCCAGAGCGCGCGGTCGTGGCGGTCGCCCTTCTCGGCGGCGGCGAGCAGACGCTGCGAGCCGACGTTCTCCGGCGCTTGGCCCGGGGTGCGCCACGGCGCCTTCTTCGCCGACCAGAACGCGCCGCCGCCTCCGCCCTTGATCTGCTCCAGGATGCGTTCGGCCCGCTCCCACGCCAGGTCCTCGGTCGCGCCGAGGATCGGTCGGAAGGACACGGAGATGCCCGGCGTGTCGATCCGCCCGGCGGCGGCCGCCGCGGCGCGCACCGAGGCGATCTGCTCGGCGGTCTCGGCCAGCGGCTCGCCCCACAGCGCGAAGGTGTCCGCGTGCTTGCCGCCGACCCGGTACGCCGCCTCGGAGGAGCCGCCGAAGTACAGCGGGATCCGGGTGACCGGCTTGACCTCGGCGTGGTGGCCCTCGAACCGGTAGTACTCGCCTTCGTGGTCGAAGGGCTCCTGCTCGGTCCAGGTCCGGCGCAGGATGCCGAGATACTCTTCGGTGCGCGCGTAGCGCTCGTCCTTGGTCAGGTAGTCGCCGTCCCGGCGCTGTTCGGTGTCGTGGCCGCCGGTGATGGTGTGCACCGCGACGCGGCCGCCGGTGAACTGGTCGAGGGTGGCGAACTGCCGGGCGGCCAGGGTCGGCGCGACGAAGCCGGGCCGGTGCGCGATGAGCAGGCTCAGCCGCTCGGTGTGTGCCGCCGCGTAGGCGGCGACCTGGCTGCCCTCAGGGAAGCCGGAGCCGTAGCCGATGAGGATGCGGTCGAAGCCGGCGTCCTCGTGGGCGCGCGCGAAGCGGCGGGTGTAGTCGGGGTCGATGATCGGGCCGGGGGCGCGGAACGTCTCCGAGCCCGGCTTGGTGCCGATCATGCCGATGAACTCGACGGGCATGGGATCTCTCCTTATTCAGCGGGGCGGTTCTTGGCGGGGTCGTCGGTGGGGCGGGCCAGGGCGGCGGCGCCGAGCGAGGCGGTGATGGTGTCGTCCTGCGGGGTGTGCACCCGGGAGCACAGGACGTCGCGAAGGTGCCGCTCCAGCGGGTTGCGGCGGGTCAGGGCGTTGTTGCCGATCAGCGCGACGGCCCGCTCGACCGCGCCGATCGCGGCGCGGGTGCCGATCAGCTTGGCGGCGCCGCTGGTCTCGGCGGCCCGCCGGTCCCCGGCGTCGACCCGCTCGGCCAGCGCCTCGACCAGGGTGAGCGCGCCGGCCAGCGCGGCCTCGATCTCGCCGACCTCGGCCTGGAAACGGGGCAGCGTGGCCAGCGGACGGCCCAGCGCCGAGGGCGTGCGCTCGTGCAGGAAGCCGATGAGCCAGTCGCGGGCGGCTTCGGCGACGCCGAGGTAGAGCGCGGTGAGCCCGAGGTTGTTCCAGGCGATCAGCGCCGGGTCGCGCCGGGGATCGGCGACGGGGTCGGCCAGGCCGGCGGTCGCCTCGCGCGGGATCCGGACCCGGTCCAGGATCACGTCGTGGCTGCCGCTGGCGCGCAGGCCCAGATGGTCCCAGGTGGGTTCGACGCTCAAGCCCGCGGTGTCGGCCGGGACTAGGAACGAGCCGACTCGGGGCGGTTCCTCGTCGGTCCGCGCCCACACCGCCAGCCAGCGAAGGCCGGGCGCGCCGGTGGAGAAGATCTTGCGTCCGGTGAGCACCCAGTCCCCGCCGTCGGCGCGCGCCGTCGTGGCCGGCAGCCCGCCGCGGGCCGGGGTGCCCAGATCCGGCTCGACGCGCAGCGCGTTGACGAGCGCCGGGGCGCCGGAGGATTCGGCCAGCAGCCGGCGGTAGTACTCCTGCGGCCAGGTCGGGTTCGAGTCCTGAAGGGCATGGGTGAACAGGGTCATCGCCGAGACCAGCGCCACCGAGGGATCGCCGGCGCCCAGGGCGCGCAAGATGCGGACGGTCCCGGCCAGCCGCACCCCGGCGCCGCCGTGGCGTTCGCCGACCGTCGCGGTCAGCAGTCCGGCACGGTGGACCCGCTCGACGCCGTCGAACGGGAAGGACGCTTGGCGATCGTGCTCCTCGGCATGTGCGGCCAGGAACGCCGTCACCTCGGGGAGCTGGTCGAACGCCGGCGGGATCAGCTCGACGGCTGGAGGGATCGGCGCGGGGTCCGTGGTCGTGGTGGTCACAGATCTTCCTTTCGCAGCAGGACCGGCGGTTCGGTGACGGTGACCGGCGGCGGTTCGCCGTCGAAGCGCTCGACGTCGACCAGCGCGTGCTGGCCGGTGCAGCCCTGCGACAGCCGTGAGGACGGGATGTCCGCGGTGAGGACGTTGGGGTTGCCGTGCGCGCACCACGGCTCGTCGTCGAACCCTGATACCGGGTCGAACCAGGCGCCGGTGGGCAGCTGCACGACCCCGGGGCGCAGCCCGTCGGCGAGCACCGCCCCGGCCAGACAGGCGCCCCGGCTGTTGAAGATCCGGACCAGGTCGCCGTCGGCGATGCCGCGGGCGGCGGCGTCGGCCGGATGGATCCGGACCGGCTCGCGACCGTGGATCTTCGAGCCCTGACTCAGTGCGCCGACGTCGAGCTGGCTGTGCAGCCGGGTGGCGGGCTGGTTGGCGATCAGGACCAGCGGCGTGCCGGCGGTGGGGTGTTCATCGGGTTCCAGCCACGCCGGATGCCCCGGACAGTCCGGATATCCGAAGCCGCGCACCGTTTCCGAGACGATCTCGATGCGTCCGCTGGGGGTGCGCAGCCGGTGCGCGTCGGGGTCGGCGCGGAAATCCTCGAACAGGGTGAAGTGGCTTGGTCCGGCCGGCAGGAGGTAGTCCCCGGCATGCCAGAACTCTTCGAAAGGCGGGACGGCATGGCCTTCGGCGCTCAGGTCGGCACGCCAGCCTTCGTAGAGATGGACCAGCCATTCGCGCGCGGTGCGGCCTTCGGTGAACTCTTCGCCGAATCCGAGCCGCGCGGCGAGATCGGACAAGATCGCATAGTCATCGCGTGCTTCGCCGACCGGGGCGACGGCCTGGTGCATCGCGATCAGGTGGGTGTCGCGGCGTCCGCCGCCGAGGTCCTCGCGCTCCAGGGGTGTCGTGGCGGGGAAGACGATGTCCGCGTGCCGCGCGGTGGCGGTCCAGAAGGGCTCGTGGACGATGACGGTGTCGGGTCGGGCGAAGGCTCGGCGCAGCCGCCCGAGGTCTTGATGGTGGTGGAACGGATTGCCGCCTGCCCAATACACGAGGCGGATGTCGGGGTAGGTCCGGCGCGCGCCGTTGTAGTCGTAGTCGGCGCCGGGGTTCAGGAGCATGTCGGCGATCCGTGCGACCGGGATGTACTCGGCCACGGGGTTGCGGCCCTGGGGCAGGTACGGGAGCCGCCGCTGCGGGCCGTGGTCGCCGACGTCGCCCATGCTGCCGTAGCCGTGGCCGAAGCCGCCGCCGGGCAGGCCGATCTGGCCCAGGAGCGCGGCCAGGGCGATCGCGGCCCACACCGGCTGCTCGCCGTGCTGGATCCGCTGCAGGGACCAGGTGACGGTGATCAGGGTGCGCGAGGCGGCCATCCGGCGTGCCAGAGCTCTGATGTCCGCGGCGTCGATACCGCAGAGCGCGGCGGCCCAGGCGGCGTCCTTCGGCGTCCCGTCGCCGCCGCGCACGTAGTGTTCGAACTCTGCGAAGCCGACGGTGTACCGGTCCAGGAACGCGCGGTCGTGCAGGTCCTCGACGATGAGGGTGTGCGCCAGAGCCAGCATCAGGGCGACGTCGGTGGCCGGGGCGATCGGATACCAGGTGGCGTCCAGACCGTCCGGCAGGTCGGCGCGCAGCGGGCTGATGAGGGCGATGTGGGCGGACAGCGCCTCCAGCGCCCCGGGTGTGACGTGCCGGGTGACGCCGCCGGGAGTGACGAACACGTTCTTGGCCGGGATGCCGCCGAAGGCGAGGACCAGCTCGGTGTTCTCGGTGATGGTCGGCCAGGACGATCCGGCACGCAGCACCGCTTCGGCGTCGCCGACGATGTGCGGGAGCACGACCAGCGAGGTCCCCAGGCTGTAGGAGTTGCGCGAGGCGGTGAACCCGCCGGCCAGGTTCAGGAACCGGTGCACCTGGCTTTGCGCGTGGTGGAAGCGGCCGGCGCTCGCCCACCCGTACGAGCCGCCGAACACCGCCCGCGGACCGGGCCCGGTGCGCACCCGGTCCACCTCGGCGGCGGCCAGATCCAGCGCCTCGTCCCAGCCGACTTCGACGAACGCCTCCCGGCCGCGCCGCGAATCCGGGCCGGGTCCGCGCTCCAGCCAGCCGCGTCGGACCGCGGGCCGGCGAACCCTGGTGCGGTGGCGCAGCGCTCCCGGGACGTTCGCGAGCAACGGGGAAGGCGCCGGGTCCGCGGGATGTGGGAGCACCGCGATCCCGCCATCGGCCTCGGCGTCGGGGCGCACGCTGAACGCGCCCCAGTGCGAGGTGGTCGGCGAGGTCGTCGGCGAGAGCGTCGGTGCGGGCGCGATCGGCGCGGCGGCGGTCGAGGCGGCGGGCGCGATCGGCGCGGCGACGATCGGTCCGGCAGGCGCGATCGGTCCGGCGGCGACCGGTGCGGCAGGCGCAATCGGTCCGGCGGCGACCGGTGCGGCGGGCGCAATCGGTCCGGCAGGCGCGATCGGCGCGGCGACGACCGGCGCGGCGCTGTGCGGCGGCGGCATCAGGGGTCAGGCGCCCGCGCCGACGCCGGCCAGCGGCGCGTTCTCGTGCTGCGCGCGCACCAGCCCGATGAGCGTGCCGTAGTCCCGGGCGTCAGCCAGCGGCGAGAAACCGCGGATCAGCAGAGTGCTGACACCGAGGGCCACGTACTCCAGGAGCGCCTCGGCGACCTGCTCGTAGCTGCCGACCAAAGCGGTGGAGTTGCCGGCGGCGCCGGTCTCCTTGGCCACCGCGGTCCACAGCCGCTTGTCGTGAACGTCCCCGGCGGCGGCGTACTCCAGCAGCCGCTGCGAGCCGCGCGCGGCGGCGAAGTCCTTCTTGTCCCCGCCCCAGCCCCACGCCTTGCGCGCCTGGCCGGCCCGTTCCTTGGTCAGGCGCAGCACCTCGGCGGCCCGGTCCCAGGCCTCGGCCTCGGTGGCGGCCGGGATCGGGCGCAGGCTGACGCTGAAGCGCGGGTCGCGGCTGAACGGCGCGGCGGCGGCGCGTACCTCGCCGATCCGCTCGGCGATCCCGGCCAGCGGCTCGCCCCAGAACGCGTAGACGTCGGCGTGCTTGCCCCCGACCCGGATCGCGTCCTCGGAGGCGCCGCCGAAGTAGACCGGGATCGCGCCGGGCTCGGGCCGGATCGCGGACCAGCCGCCGCGCACGGTGTAGAACTCGCCCTCGAAATCGAAGGGATCCGCGCTCTCCCACTCCTTGCGCACGACGGCCAGGAACTCATCGGTGCGGCGGTAGCGGGTGGCCTTGTCGGCCAGGTCGCCGTCCCGGGCCTGCTCCCGGTCGTCGCCGCCGGTGATGGTGTGCAGAGCGACCCGGCCGGGGTGGAAGGCGTCCAGGGTGGCGTACTTGCGCGCGGCGTAGGTCGGCGAGACGAAGCCGGGGCGGTGTGCCAGCAGGACCCCGATGCGGGAGGTGCGGGACAGGACCTGGTCGGCGATGACGAAGCCGTCGGGCGAGGCCGAGGAATGCGCGATCAGGACCCGGTCGAAGCCGGACTCCTCGTGGGCGAGGGCGAGTTCCTGCAAGTAGCCGGGTTGGATCACCGGACCGTCGGCGAGCGCGGTTTCGCTCTCGCTGCCGGGGCGGGTGCCGGTGATACCGATGAACTCTATGTGCTTGCTCGGGTTTGACACGGTTCTCTGTCCTTCTCGCTTGTGCCGGGGAGGTCAGGCGGCGGCCGGGCGGAGGCGGCGCAGCCGGGGCGTCGCGGCGACCAGCCGCGCGGTGTACGGGTGTGAGGGTTCTTCCAGGACGCGCCGGACCGGGCCGTGCTCGACGATCCGGCCGCGGTAGAGCACCGCGATCCGGTCGGCCAGGCCCGCCAGCGAGGGCAGGTCGTGCGAGATCACCAGCTGCGAGGTGCCGGAGTGCTCCCGCAGCCCGGCCAGCAGAGCCAGGACGTCGTTGCGCGACGTGGCGTCCAGAGCGCTGACCGGTTCGTCGGCGATCAGCAGGGCGGGCTTGCCGACCAGGGCCCGGGCCAGCAGGACGCGCTGGCGCTGTCCGCCGGACAGTTGCGCGGGACGGCGTACGGCCAGCCCCGGGTCCAGGCCCACGGCGCGCAAGGCGTCCGCGACTCGCTCGGCACGCTCGGCGACGGGAACCGTCCCGGCCACCGCCAGCTGCTCCCCGACCAGGGCACTGACGTCCCAATCCGGGTCCAGCGCCCGCAGCGGATCCTGGAAGACCAGTTGGAGCCGCCCGGTGCGGCGGAAGTCGCGCAGCGCCCGCCCCCGCAGCCCGGCCAGGTCGGTGCCCGCCAAGCCGATCGTGCCGGCCCGGACCGGAACCAGCCCGGCGACAGCGCGCGCCAGCGTGGTCTTGCCCGAACCGGTCTCGCCGACCACGCCGACGATCTCGCCGACGCCGACGCTGAGCGCCACGTCGGTCAGCACGTTCCGGCGCCGGTCGTAGGCGACGGTGAGGCCCTGGACGTCGAGGAGGGTCATCGCACTCCCCCGGCGGCCGGCTCGCGGTGCCACACGGCGGCGGCATCGATCAGGGCCCTGGTACGGGGGTGGGCCGGAGCGCCCACCACGGAGGCCGCCGAGCCCTGCTCCACGATCTGCCCGGCGTCGCAGACCAGGACCCGGTCGCAGAGTTCGGCGACGACGGCCAGATCGTGGGTGACCAGCAGCAGCGCCAGGCCGCGCTCGGCGACCAGCCGGCGCAGCAGTCCCAGCACACCGGCCTGGACCAGGGCGTCCAGCGAGCTCGTGGGCTCGTCGGCGACCAGCAGCTCCGGATCGCCGGACACGGCGATCGCGATCAGGACCCGCTGCGCCATGCCGCCGGACAGTTCGTGCGGATAGGCGTGGTAGACGGTCTCGGGGTCGCGCAGACCGACCGAGGTCAGCAGGTCCAGAGCCCGCGTGCGCGTGGCCCGCCGGTCCAGACCGGCCTTGAGCCGCAGTGCCTCGGTGACCTGCCGGCCCACGGTGACCGAGGGGTTGAGGTAGGAGGCCGGGTCCTGGAAGACGGTACCGACGCGAGCGCCGCGCACCGCGTCCCAGCCGCGCCTGTCCAGCGCGGTGAGGTCGGACTCGCCCAGGCGGACCTCGCCGGCGGTGCGGACGCAGCCGGGTGCGAGCAGGCCCAGGACCGCCCGGCAGGTCAGGGTCTTGCCGCTGCCGGAGGCACCGACCAGGCCGACGATCTCGCCGCGGCCGACGGTGAAGGAGACGCCGCGGACCAGTTCGGTGCCGCCGGCTTCGACCCTCAGATCGGCGACGGACAGGACGGTCGGCCGACCGTCCGTCGAGGCGGTTTGCTGCTCGCGGGCACCCAGGGGATGGGTGGCCGGCGGACGGCTGTCCACCGGCGCGGTGTCAGACAGCTGCGAGGCTGACATCGGCGTGCTCCTTTTCCGGTACGGCCGCTGGGGGACGCGGGAGGTCGACGGCCGCCGAGCCGTCCCGGACCGCGTCGGCCAGGGCGTTCAGCGCTGCGGCGGCGGCCATGATGAGCAGACCCGGGACCAGCGGCGCCCACGGCTGCACCGACAGGTAGGTCAGATCGCTGCTGAGGATCTCGCCCCAGGTCGGCAGCGGCGGCTCGACGCCCAGGCCCAGGAAGGCCAGCGAGGAGACCGTCAACAGCGCGGCGGCCAAGGCCTGCGCGGTGGTCACGGCGATCGTCGGGCTGATCTTGCCCCAGATGTGCCGCCGCAGGATCCACCAGCGCGAGGCGCCGGCGAGCTCGGCCGCCTCGACGTACTGCGAGCCCGCCTGGCTCAGCGCCGCCGCCCGGGTGATCCGGAAGAACCGGGGCGCCAGGAGCATGCCGATCGCGGCCATGGCCACGGTCAGGCCGTTGCCCAGCACGCCGGTGACCGCGACCGCGAACACCACGTACGGCAGCGTCAGCAAGGCGTCGACGATCCGCGCCGAGACCCACTCGAAGGCCGGTCCGAGCCACACCGAGGCCAGACCGGGCAGGACCCCGGCGGCCAGCCCGATGGCCACCGCCTCCAGCGCCCCGACCACCGAGGCGCCGGTCCCGGCCATCAGCCGGGACAGCACGTCGCGGCCGAGGTAGTCGGTGCCCAGCCAGTGCCCGGCGCCCGGACCGCGCAGCGCCGCGGCCGGGTTCTGCGCCAGCGGGTCGTGCGGAGCCAGCGCCCGGCCGAAGACCGCCAGGACCGCGATCAGGGCGATGACCGCGACCGCGATCCGCGCCGAACGGAACTGCCACGTCTTTCGCAGGATCCTCATGAGGTCGCCCCCGCTGTTCCCGCTGTTCCCGCTGCGCCCGGGCCGCCCGGACGGCCCGAACGACCCGCGACGGCCGCCGGGCCCGTGATCGGCAGACTCGCGCGCCGCCACACCGTCCGGCGCCGGGCCCGCGGGTTGAGCCGGACCAGTGCGGCGTTGACGGCGAGGTTGCTGATCAGCACCACGGTGATCGTGACCAACAGCGTGCCCTGCACCACAGGGATGTCGTGCGTGGAGCCGGCTTGCAGCGCGAGTTGCGCGACCCCCGGCAGCACGAAGATCTTCTCGGCGATCACCGCGCCGCCGATCAGGTTCGGCACCTCCAACCCCAGCACCGTCAGCGCCGGACCGGCCGCGTTGCGCAGGACGTGCCGGTACAGCACCCGGCGCGACGACAGACCCCGCGCGGCGGCGCCGACCGCGTAGTTCTCCCCCAGCGCGCCGACCAGCGAGGTCCGCAACTGCCGGGCGACCGCCGCCGCGCTCTCCACACTCAGCGCGAGCGCCGGCAGGATCGCGAAACGCAGCCACTGGGCCGGGTTCTGACCCAAGGGGACGTAGCCGCCGGACGGCAGCACCTTGAGGAACACCGAGAAGACCACAATGAGCGCGATGCCCACCAGGAACGGCGGCACGGTGGCCAGCCCGGAGGCGGCGACCGTGACCGTACGGTCCCACCAGCCGCCGGCCCGGCGGGCCGCGCTGATCCCGGCCGCCGCCCCCACCGCGGCGGCCAGGAGCAGTGCCAGCACCGCGATCGAGAGGTCCACCGGAAGGGCCTGGCCGATGCTCGTCGACACCGGGATCGAGGTGAAGTACGAGCGGCCCAGGTTCCCGGTCAGGGCGTGCCCGAGCCAGCTCGCGTACTGGACGAGGAACGGCCGGTCCAGGCCGAACTGGTGGTTGACGCGGGCGATGTCGGCCGGAGTCGCGGTGTCGCCGAGCGCGGTCGCGGCCGGGTTCGCCCCGCCTAGCGCTCCCAGACCAAAGGTGACGAACGAGGCGACAAGGAACACCGTCACCGGGATCGCCGCGAATTTCAGGACCCTGAAGATGATCCCCGTGACGCGGCCCGGCGCGTCGAGATCTGCGAGGTTCTCGAGATCTGCGAGGTCTTCGAGGTCGTCGAGGTCTGCGACGTCTTCCACATCCTCGGCGCCGGCCGTCACTTGGCCGTCACCCCTTCGAAGCGCTGCACCACGGTGTCGGCCGGAAGGTCGGAGACCGAGGAGGAGTGCGCCAGGATGCGCGGCACGGTGTAGAGGAACACGTTCGGCTCCTGCTGCACCGCCAGCGCGGTCGCCGCCTGAACCACCGCCGGGTAGTCCGGGCTGTCCAGCGGCGTGGTGCTGATCTTGTCGACCGCCGCCTGGAGATCGGGGCTGACACCGCGTCCGGGGTTGAGCAGCCCCGCCTTGCCGAACAACACCTGGAACGCCTGGGCCGTGGAGTCACGGCCGGCAAAGGCGTCGACGGTCAGAGCGCGGGAGTGCTGGACGTAGACGATCTGCGTGAACTGCGCAGCCGGGATCACCTCGATCTTGACGGTGAAGCCCACCGCTTGCAGCTGAGCCTGAAGCTGCTCGGGAACCCCCGCTGCCGTGCTGGTGGTGATGGTGACGGCCGGATGGGCGCCGTACTTGGACGCTGCCAGAAGTGTCTTTGCTTTATCCGGGTTGTACGCGTAGGGCTCGCCGACCGCATCGCTGTATCCCACGTAACCCTTCGGGAACGGCTGATAGGAGACGTCGCCGACGCCGAAGTTCGCGGTCTGCAACAGCGCCTTGCGGTCCACCGCGTACTTCAGCGCCTGGTCGACGTTCGGATCGTCGAACGGCGCGATCGTGTTGTTGACGTCCAGGACCGACACCACCAGCGACGGGATCACCTGCACCTTGAGCCCGGCGGACTTGGCCGCGGCCACCAGGTTCCCGGGGATCTGCGCGACGCTGTACTGCCCGGAGGTCAGACCGGCCACGGCGGTGGAGGGGTCGGGGAGCGGGTAGAGCTCGAAGTTCGCTATGTGGATCTGCGAGGCGTTCCAGAATTTGGGGTTGCGGACCAGCGAGGCTTTGGAGTTCTGGACGTAGGAAGAGAGCGTGAAAGGCCCTGCTCCCACCGGTTTGAGCGCCAGTCCCGCCCGGTTGCCGGTGAACGCGGCCGGGCTGACGAGCATGCCGGTCTTGCCGGCGAACAGGGTCGGGATCTGGAAGTTCGGCTGGGCCAGGTCGACCACCACCGTGTCCGGACTCGGCGCGCTCACCTGCTTGACGCTCGTCAGCTGCGAGGCGATCAGCGAGTCCTTCTCGTCGCGGCCACGCTCGATGTTCGCCTTCACGGCGGTGGCGTCCAGCGGCGTCCCGTCGCTGAACGTCAGGTTCGGCCGCAGCGTGAAGGTGATCTCGGTTCCGGCGGTGTTGTATTTCCAGGAACTCGCCAGCGCCGGGACGGCGTTGCCCGCGGCGTCCTCCTGAGTGAGGCCGGCGTAGACCAGCGAAAGGGCGTGGACGTCCCAGCCCGCGGAGGAGGTCACCGGGTCCCACGAGGTCGGCAGGGCCCAGCCCCACTTCAGCGTGCCGGAGGCCGTGGCCGCGCCGCCGCCGGACTGCTCGGCCGTGCTGCCGGCGGTGGCGGTGCCGCCGCAGGCGGCCAGGGACAGGACGACCGCGGCGGCGGCCAGGCGGCGGCCCGGTTTCACGAGCGAGGACGGGAAGGCAGGCATGGCGGAATCGCCTCTCGGAAAGGTCGGAAACGAAGAAGTCGGTGGGTGCGGCGACACGTGCTGTGCGCCCGCCGCTGCGGCGGGCTGGTCACAGCACTGTGCGAAAGTTCGGGGGGAAAGCGGGTCGGGCGACGCCGTGGAGTCGCCGCAACGCCTGGCTTGAGGCGGGATCGCGCCGGCACGCGGCGATCCGGTTCAGCACAGACAGGTTCGGCTCAGGGGAGAACGGCCGGGTGGCGAGGCGCGGGCTCGCCGGAAGACTCAGCGGCTAGCGCTGGCGCAACACAGGGCGCTGGAGGTACGCCGGAAGTCGACGTAGCGGCAGACCACGCCGGGGTGGATGCGAGTCATGGAGCTCATCGTGGCGTGAAGTCGCAGCTCTGTCAATTGATACCTACAGATGTCTTATGAGACGAGACGCCGGCGGGGGCGGCGGCGAGCCCGGGCGCCACGGCGCGGACGGCGTCGAAGTACTCTGATTCGGCACGCCACCCGGGCACGACGGCGCGCCCCGCGGGCCCGTGGAAGACCAGCGTGGGCAAGGCGTAGCGGAAGCCGTCCGCCGGCTCCTCGCCCAGCGGTTTGGCCCGCCCCGGATGCCGTCCGGGCACGTCGAGCTCCAGCACCTCCCGGCACGGCGCGCGGGTCTCGGCCCAGTCGGCGCGCACGGCGGCCAGGGTCTGCGGCGCCGCGGCGTCGGCGGCCAGCCGGTCGGCGTTCAGCCCCGGCAGTCGGCGGACAGCGGCCAGGACGCGCTCGGGGGTGTCCGCGGGCTCGCCGTCGGCGAACGTCGTCTCCCGCAGCCGCCACAGGACGGCGTCGGCGATCTCCGAGCCCTGACGCTCGGCGGCCTTGGCGGCCAGCGAGGCCGGCCAACTGCTCGCGATCACCCAGGCCAGGCGTTCGGGAACCGGCGCACCGGTGTGGGCCGCGATCTCCCGGACCTCGCTCAGATACCAGGCGGCCTCGGCGGCCGGGTCCGGCGCGGGCGGCTCGCCGTCGTCGAACAGGATCCCGAACACCCGCCGCCACCGCACGTCCGGCCCGAGCGCCGCGCGCAGCCGGCGGAACTTCGGCTCCGATCCCCAAGCCCAGGGGCATGCCGGATCGGTGAACTCCACCACCCGCAGCCGCGGCGCGCTCACGTCGCCACCGGCGCCCACAGGCTCGGCAGGTTGACCACGATCCCCTCCTGGCTGCTGCGCGCGATCACCACCACCGCCTCCTCGGCGTTCGGGTTCTCCTCGCGGTGCGGCACGAACGGCGGCACGAAGACGTAGTCGCCGGGACCGGTCTGGATCCTGACCTCCTCCTCGCCCTCGGCGAACACGAAGACCGGGTTCCCGGACACCACGTAGATGGCCGTCTCGGCCTCCCCGTGGTGGTGGTCGCCGGAGTTGGTGTCCGGGGCGACGTGGGTCTGGCCCATCCACACCTTCTCGGCGCCGACGGTCTTGCCGGACACCGCCTCCAGGCGGGTCATCCCGGAGGTCTGGCCCGTGTTCCCGGACAGGTCGGCGGCCTTGATGTGGCGCAGTGGGGCGTGCCAGTGGTCGGTCATGTCGTGACTCCTAAGGGTCCTGTCACGTCCGCAGGGCGGGCGCGCCCAACGCGGCGTGAGCGGTCTGGTTCAGCAGGTCGGCGATGCTGACAGCGCCGAAGAGGTCCTCGACGCGCGCACCCAGGGCGAGCCAGAACAGACCCAGCCCGGCGGCCGGTGCGGGATAGGCGACGTCAGCCGGCGGCACGTCGTTCACGGTGAGCAACTCGCCGTCGACCGCGCGCACGACGTCGGCCAGCGCGATCTCGGCGGCTTCCCGGCCGATCCAGTAGCCGCCTTCACAGCCGCGCTGGCTGCGCACCAGGCCGGCCACGCGCAGATCGCGGACGACCGCCTTCAGGAAGCGGTACGGGATCTGCTGCGATTCGGCGATGGCCTCGCAGGTCACCGGCCGGGAATCGGCCGCGGCGAGCTCGATCAGGACGCGGACGGCGTAATCGGTTCTGGCCGAGACACGCATGGGCACCGGTCCTCGCAAGAGTTCTCGGAGAACGTCCGGACGGTGAGCGCGCCGGACGTCGCGGGGTTGACACCGAAGGACTCTAGCAAAATAGACTCCTGAAGGTATCCTTTGAACCACGCCCCTTCTCGGCGTCCGCGGCACCGGACGCCTGGCCGCGGCACCCCTGGCACTCACGGCACTCACGCAGTGCCTCGCCGAGCACCGCATGCGTCCGCCCGGCCTCCCGCAGCGCAGCGAATCCAGCCGCATCGTCCCCACCTGTCTCATCGCCGATCACCGTCCCGGACACGGTCGCGCATAAAGAGCACCATGTCTATGGGTGACCTGGAGAATGAGACGCCGACAAGGAGCCATTGTGAGCGTCCACGCCCAGATCCAGATCCCGTCCGTGACCGCGCCGAGCCCGATAGCCGCCCCGACCGCTCAGATCACCCCGACGGGCCCGACAGGCCCGACCGCCCCGACCGCCAAAGAACTGCGGACCATGTTCGCGTCCTTTCCGACCGGCGTCACCGCGGTCGCAGTCCTCGTCGACGGCAGCCCGGTGGGCCTGGCCGCCAACTCCTTCACCTCGGTCTCCCTGGAACCCGCGCTGGTGTCGGTGTGCGCGGACCTGAAGTCCTCCACCTGGCCGGTCCTGCGGAGCCGGCCGCGTCTGGGCATCAGCATCCTCGCCGCGCAGCACGAACAGGCATGCCTGCGTCTGGCCTCCAGGTCCGCGGACCGGTTCGCCGACCTGGACTTCCGCGCCTCAGCCGACGGAGCGGTGTTCGTCGAGGGAGCCGGCGCCTGGATCGAGTGCTCGCTGGAGGCCGAATACCCGGCGGGCGACCACGACATCCTCCTGCTGCGCGTCCACGACATCGGAGCCGACCCCTCGGTGGCACCGCTGGTCTTTCACCGAAGCGGCTTCCGCAACCTGGACGAGCAGGGGTGAGGTCCCCGCATCCGCCTCAGCGGATCGAGCCCAGGAACTCGATCATGCGCTCGGCGTCCCCGAACGGACCGACCAGCAGATCGGTCGTCCCGGCGTCGGCATAGGCTCGCAGCTCTCGCTCCAGGGTCTTCTCATCGCCCGCGACGAGGGTGTCTCCGACGTTCGACTTGCCCTGGCGGCCGAGGATCTCCTGGTAGGCAGGCATCTGCGACGCCATCGCGTACCGCTCGGCCAAGGCGCGCCTGGCCTCGTCCGGATCGTCGGTCAAGGCCGCGACGACCAGGGCCACGATCCTCGGCGCGGGACGTCCCGCCTCCTGCGCGGCGCGGTTGATCAGAGGTGCCACATGCTCGCCGATGACGCGCGGACCGGCCCAGACCGTGGTGGTACCGTCGGCCAGCTCGCCGGCGGTGCGCAGCATGACCGGGCCGAGCGCCGAGAGCAGCAGCGAGGGCCGCTGCGCTCCCGGAGCGTCCACGCGCCCCACCGCGGTGATCCGCTCGCCCCGGTATTCGGTCGGCCGGCCGTCGAGCAGCGAGCCCAGCGCCTCCAGGTATTCGCGGGTGTGCTGCGCGGGCCTGTCATAGGCGATCCCGAACTGCCCCTCGATGACGGCGGGGTGACTCGGCCCGACGCCCAGCGTGAACCGGTTGCCACTGATCCCCTGGGCGGTCAGCGCCTGGGCGGCCAGGGCCAGCGGGTGCCGCGGAAAGGTCTGCGTGACGGCGACCCCGACCTCGAGCCCCGGCGCCTCCCGCCCGCACACGGAGGCCAAAGCGATCGCGTCCCAGGACCCCACCTGTCCGAAGAACATCGCGTCCAGGCCGGCCGCGGCCACCGCGCGGGCCCTTCCGATGTGCTCGTCCACGCTCAGTGCTTCGCCGCCTGCGAAAAGTCCCCACCGCACGCCGGTCCCCTAACCTGAATATGAAGTTCCGCTTCTGCGTCGGCAGCCTACACTAACCTGAATCCGATATTCCGCTTGTCGAACCCTGTCGAAAGGCCGCCCGTGCGATCCGACGCGCGCCGCAACCGCGAGCTGATCCTCAGCGCCGCCGTCGACCTGTTCACCGAATACGGCCCGGCGGTCTCGATGGAGGAGATCGCGCGCTCAGCCGGGCTCGGCGTCGGCACGCTCTACCGCCACTTCCCCGACCGGCAGAGCCTGCTGTACGAGATCGCCACCGACAGCCTGCACCGCCTCCACCAGCACGCCCAAGACGTGCTCGGCACCACGGCTTCCGGCTGGGAAGCCCTCGTCGACATCATCGAGCGCTGTGTGAGCCTGCCCTTGGCCCTCACCAAGTCACTCAGCGAGATCCCCTTGGACACGCCCGAAATCGACACCCTCGCGGCCCGAAGCGACGCGCTCATCCTTCAAGCCGTCATTCACGCGCAGAAGCAGGGCGAGCTGCGCCGAGACCTCACTCCCGCCCAGGTGCTCGAGATGCTGAGCGTGGTCGTCTGCCGCCCCGGAATCCGCACCGACGATCCCCTGATCACCGTCTTCCTCGACGGGCTGCGCGCGCAGCCGCATCGCCCAAGGTAGGTAGCCATCCGTCCGGCATCGCCCCGCACCTCCACGTCTCAGGTGGCCAGCGGTAAGAGGTCTGCGAGCCACTGATGGGAGTCCGGCAGAAGCCTTCCGGCGGGACGGCGACCGGTAGCCGCCTGGATCCAGCTGATCGCCGGGACGATCGTCGCCGGACGCTTGGCATGAAGCGCGATGAGCGAGCCGTCCGTGCCCAGGGCGATCGGCGCCGATCGGGACCCGGCCGGGCCGCGACGCTCTCCGAGCGCGGCGAAGTAGCCGCCGACCAGGCGCACGGCCGGACCGTGGGCGCGCCCTGGACGGCCGAGCGCGTCGGCGAGATCCAGGCCGTGCACGACGGCTCCCACCAGACGCGTCACCGTGTAATCGGCCAGCGTGATGCCGCCGGCCGCGCCGCGCAGGACGAGCCCCGGCTCCCCCGAGCGCAGTATCGCCGCCGCTGTCGAGGCCGCGACCCGGTGCAGCCTGGCCAACTCGGCGAGCTCGGCCAGCTCAGCAAATCGCGCCCCGGGCGCCGAGCCGGCGACGGCACGGGCCTGTTCGACGGTGAGCGTGGAGAGCGAACCAGACCCCTGATACCAGTCCAAGGCGTCCAGGACCGGCGCCCGGCGCCGGGGCTGCGAGGCGTGCGCCGTCTGGACCACGTGTTCGGCACTCGCGATGACCTGGCCCAGCAGATCGGCGACCCGCCACCGGGCCGACGGGGTCGGAGCCCGCCACTGGGACTCCCTGACCGGCTGGAGCAGTTCGTCCAGGATGAAGTGCTGGAACGCCAGGGCATCGCAGACGTCGTCGAAAGTCGGCTGCCCGGGCCGGGTCCACCAGGTCAGGCGATACGGCTCCGGAAGCGGTCGGAGCGGCTTCGGCGGCTTGCGGGTCCGAGGCCGTACCCGTGACGCAGTGGCCTGGGTCGTTGTCGGTGTCGGTGTCGTGGTCGTTGTCATGGTCATCGTCATCGCCTCTGGTCCTGTCGTGGCGTGGTTCAGCGGAGGTGGGGATGCGAAGCAGAGCACTGACGACCCGCGCCCGGCCCACCGACGCGATGCGGCTGTGTGCCATGGGCTTTCGCAGATCATGGTGCGGACGCGAGTGCGGGCGCGGGCGCGCCGCGTCGGGGAACGGCGGACAGCCAGGCTTCCCGGTTCAGGTGCTCAGCACCTGGTCAGCGGCGTGGACTCAGCGACCGGGACACAGGGCGCTGGCGCTGCGCCGGAGGTCGATATGACGGCGGGAGTACGTACCGGAGTCGCGGTCCACGTCCGTCTCCTTCCCGGCCTGCTCGACCTGTAATCCATATGGAACTTATCGAAATGGTAGAACATCTCACGCCGAGGTGCGCGACCCCCTCAGGCCGCGAATTGGACCTGCGGCGTCCAGAGCATGAGACGGCGATGGCAGTCCCGGCGTCCGTCCCGTCATGATGAAAGCACCCACAAACTCGAGTCATTCAATAGACATTCGAGTGGGTCCTCTGAAGGGACACCGAACATGACCGTCCAGGACGTGGCAGCAGACGTGGACGCCTTCGCTCAGACCTGGCGGGAGTGGCACAGCGGCCACGAAGACCGGCTGGCCGACCCGCACGGCTTCCTCGCGGTCACCAGCCTGCACTGGCTGCACGAGGAGCCCCAACGTTTCCCCGACGCCCCCGGCGCGTGGTCCACCGGCCCCGACGGCGTCCGGGTCGTCCTGGCCGAGGGCGAGGAACTGATCGTCGACGGAGCGGCTGTGCACGGCGAGTACAGCTTCGGGGTCATCGGCGAGCGAGCCAGCCTCTTCCCCGTCTCCGGAGACGCAGTCATCGAGGTCGCCAAGCGCGGCGGCCACGACATCGTGCGCCCCCGCCACCCCGAGAACCCGCTTCGCCTGGCCTACAACGGGACCCCGGCTTACGAGCCGGACTCGCGGTGGGCGGTCACCGGTCGCTACGTGGCTTTCGACCACCCTCGTCCCACCACCGTCGGCGCCGCCGTCGAAGGCCTCCAGCACGTCTACGACGCGCCGGGCCGCGTCGAGTTCGACCTCGCCGGACACAGCCTGAGCCTGACCGTCTTCGAGGGGCACGCCCCAGGCAGCCTCCTGGCGCTGTTCACCGACGCCACCTCCGGCGTGAGCACCTACGCGGCCAACCGATCGCTGCAGATCGATCCGCCGGCCGCCGACGGAACAGTGTGGTTGGACTTCAACCGCGCGGTGAACCTGCCCTGCGCCTACACCGACCTGGCGACCTGCCCGCTGCCGCCGGCAGAGAACCGGCTCCAGGTCGCCGTCGAGACCGGCGAGAAGATCCCGCACGAACGCCGCTGAGCTGACGAGAGCCCGTTCCGCCTGGCCGGGGAGCTGTCGATGGGCCGATGTGCTGTCCGGCGGCCGCTTGCAGGTCTGACTCAGCGCCGGCTGCCCTACGAGTTCCCCAGCGAGGACGACCGGCATGACCCACACGCCCGCCGCGACCAGTCCGCACACACCTGACGGATACCTGCCCGCACCGCTTCCGTCGAGCCACAAGGCATTCGCGGCACTGGCCGTCCGCGACTACCGCATCTACCTGTCGAGCGGCCTGATCTCCAACATCGGCACGGCGATGCAAGGGGTCGCCCTGGACTGGTTCGTGCTGACCCGTACCCACAGCGGAACCGCGGTCGGCTGGACCACCGGACTGCAGTTCGCGCCAGTGCTGCTGTTCGGCCTGTGGGGTGGTGTCCTCTCCGACCGCTACGACCGACGCGTCCTGCTGCTCACCGCGCAGACGCTCTACGCGGTCCAGGCGGCGATCCTCAGCGTCGCCGTCCTCACCGGCCACGCGCCCCTGTGGCTGATCTACTTCTTGTCCTTCTGGCTGGGCTGTGTGTTCACCGTGGAGAACCCGGCACGGTTGTCGTTCGTCACCGAGCTGGTCGGCAGTGCGCTGATACCGAACGCCGCCGGATTGAACATCCTCTCGCTCACCATGGCACGCCTGATCGGCCCGGCCGTCGCCGGGCTGCTGATCGCCGCCGTGGGCACCGGCTGGGTGTTCGTGATCAACACGGCGTCCTTCGCCTTGGTGATAGCCGGATTGGCGGTGATCCGGCCGAGCCCGAGAACGATGGTGCGGGGATCAACGCCGTGGAAGGGCGCCGGCACAGCGGGCTTGCGCTATGTGGCGGGCCGACCGAGGCTTCTGGCGGTCCTGGCCGTCTTCGGGTTGGTGATGACGTTCGGGGTGAACTTCCCGATCACGCTGACGTTGTTCGCCGGCCAGGTCTACAGCGTCGGCTCGCGCGGGCTCGGCTTCATGTCCACCGCCCTCGGGGTCGGCACGATCGCCGGAACGCTCTTGGCGGCGCGAAAGGCGGCGCCGCGAGTGAGCAAGGTTGTGGTCGGAGCGGTGTTGTTCGGAGCCGCCGAGACGGCTGCCGCACTGGCTCCGGCCTACGTCGTGTTCCTGGCGCTGCTCGTACCAGCCGGCTTCGGACTGATGATGCTCAACACCGCGGTGAGCGGCTACGTGCAGTCCGAGGTCCACGAGGCGGTTCGCGGCCGGGTGATGGCCGTCTACACAGTGGTCGCGATGGGCGGCACGCCGATCGGCGGTCCGGTGACCGGCTGGATCTGCCAGCACGCCGGCGTGCGCTGGGGAATGGCAGTCGGCGCCGTGGTCTCCATCGCCGGGACCGGGCTGGTCGCCCTGTGGCTGCTCGGCCGCCTAGCCGCGCGCGGCACGGCCACCGCGGCGGAGCGCGTACCGCAGCCGGTGCCGGCGTGTGTCGCGGTCCCGGCAGCGGCGAGCTGTGGCGAATACGACGTCTGACCCGGGGATTCATCCGACACGGTGGTCATGGGGATCTGCGGCTGCCAGATCGGCGCGTTGCCGAATCGGCGTGTTCGCCGCCTACTCGTGCTCCCGCCGCGCGGCCATGGATTTCGCCGACCGGCCGCTAACCGCTGGTCCCCGCGCCGGGGCGGGGCAGGACAGGTCGTGGGAGGACGCCCTCCATGAGCACTTCCAGGGCGCGGTCGGCACGCTGAGGGGCAGCTTGAGTGGCGGCGGTCAGGAACATGAGCAACTCCGCGATGTCGATGTCGGGCCGTACGGCCTCCGCGTCCTGGGCGCGAGCCAGGAGCGGCGCGGCGGCGTCGAAGAGCGCCTCGTGCCACGCCGCCGCCTGCGGTGGCTCGACGCCGGCGGGGCCCGGGTGGTCGGCGAGGAACGCCTCCCTGAGCAGGCGGCTGGTGGCGACGTGTGCCGCGACTGCGCGCAGCCACGCCGTCAGCGCCGTACCGGGGTCCGGCGCCACCGTGAGCTCCCGTGCCTTGTCGCACAGCTCTGTGATCCGCTGTTCGTAGACGGCCTCGATCAACCGCCCGCGGGTCGGGAAGTGCCGGTAGAGGGTGGCATTGCCGACTCCCGCGACCCTGGCGATCTCATCGAGCGACGCGCCCGCGCCATGGCCGTTCAACACGGTGTCGGCGGCCGTGAGCAGGCGCTGGCGGTTGCGTGCGGCGTCAGCGCGACGCGGCGACGGCGGCATGCCGAGCCTCCTTGCTAAACGGGGAGCAGTCCCCGTAGCATCTCACACCAGAAAGCGGGGACAGCTCCCCGTTTCAAGGGAGGGGACATCGAATGGCTACAACGATGGGACCGGGCGACGTCGTGCGGGCGATCATCAGGGCCCGCGCCGAAGGCGACATGGACGCCGCCCTCGCGTTGATCGCCCCGCAGTCGCGCGACCAGGGGCAGACCGTCAGCCACACCGACTGGCGGCAGAAATGGGCGCATCTCATGGCAGCCGGCCTGGAGGTCGTCACCGAGCGAACCGTCGAGAACGGCGAATGGGTCGCCAACCTCTACCGGGTCCATGGCGCCCCGGGCTCCGACGGCGCCGAGACACGCGGCATGGACATGGTCCGAGTCCTCGACGGCCGACTCGTCGAGCACTGGTTCTTCGTCGAACCGGACCCCGCCTGACCAGGTCGGCATGACTTTCCTCCGCCGGTCGCGTCCCGGGCGGAGCGGTGCACGAGCAGGCGCGAAAACCTGGGCCTATTCCTGTCGGACCGCCTCGCGAACCTTCTCCAGCAACGCTCGCAGCTGCTCCCGCTCCTGACTGCTGAGCATGCCGGTGGCGTCGGCGAGGGCTTGGGTGTCCACGGCCTCCGCCTTTTCAAAGTGCGCGCGGCCGGCGTCGGTCAGGGTGATCAGGAATGCTCGGCGGTCCTCGAGGTGCCGTACGCGCTCCACCAGGCCGTCGTGTTCCAGGCTGTCGACGATGGTCGTGGTCGTGCGCGCCGCGATGCCGAGCATCTCGCTCAGGTCGCGCATGCGGAGCGGCGTGGCTTCGCGGGCGAGCATGCGCAGCGCGCGAAGGCGGGCTACCGAGGAACCCATCGGACGCAGCCTGCTCTCCACGAAGTAGCGCAACACCACTGTGGTGTCGAAGAGCTCGTCCACCAGGACATCGCTGCTTCCGTGATGCTGCCGTGCCATTGCCGCTCCGCCTCTCATTTATCCTGAGTCCACTCATAGTGAGTATACTCAGCAAGTATGTCCGTCCACGACGTCCTGTCCCGCGGTACGCCGAATCCCCTACGCAACCAGCGCGTCGTCATTCCGATCATGTCCGTCTTCACCATCTTCATGGTGATCGTCGACGGCTCGATCACCACGGTGGCGCTGCCGTCGCTGGCGCGTCAGTTCCACCTGTCCCCCGCCGGCCTGGACGGCGTCGTCGTGATCTATCCCATCTGCCTGGGCATGGTCATCCCCACCTCCGCCTGGCTGCTCGAACGCCACGACGGCCGCCGCGTGCTGCTGCTCGGCCTGGCCCTGTTCACCCTGGCCTCCGGGCTGTGCGGGGCTGCTGAGAACCTTCAGCAGCTGATCGTCTTCCGCGCCCTGCAGGGCCTGGCCGCCGGGGCGTTGATGCCCGTCTCGCAAGCGCTGATATTCAGGACTTTCACGCAGCACGAACAGATACGACTGTCCCGGATCACGATCATCCCCCAACAACTGGCTCCGGCCATCGCGCCGTTGCTCGGCGGCTCACTGGTGGTGGCCTTCAGCTGGCGCTGGGTCTTCTACGCAAACGTACCGGTCGGTCTGGCGGCCGTGGTGTTCGGGCTGCTCTTCCTCGGAGAGCACCGCGAGCACCGCGCCGCCCGGCTGGATCTGGCCGGCCTGCTGCTCAGCGCTGCCGCGATGGGCTCCCTGATGTACGGGGTCTGCGCCGGCCCGGACCACGGGTGGGCCACACCGGCCGTTATCAGTGCGCTGATGGGCGGTGCGGCGTTGCTCGGCCTGGCCATACGCCACCAGTTGCGCACGGACCAGCCCGCGCTGCGGCTGCGATTGTTCGCAGACCGGCTCTTCCGCAAGGCCTGCCTGGTCGGCCTCGTCGGACTCATTCCCACCATGGGCACCATGTTCCTGATCCCGCTGTTCCTCCAGCAGGCGCAGGGGCGCGACGCCTTCGCCTCCGGCAGCGCGACCTTCACCGAGGCCTTCGGCGTGTTGCTGACCATGCAGGCGGTCGGCGTCCTTTATCAGCGGGTCGGCCCGGGCCCGATCATCGGGGGCGGGCTGCTCGGCGTGGCCGTCGTCGAGCTGCTGTTCGCGACCTGCGACGCCGACACCGGGCTGTGGACGCTGCGGCTCTACATGTTCCTGCTCGGCGTCATGATGGGCGCCTTCTTCATCCCGGTCACCCTGGCCTCACTCACGACGCTCGACCGTGCCGACTCCGCCCAGGCTGCGACCCTGGGCACGGTCGTGCGGCAGTTCGGGATGGCGCTGGCGCCGACCGTCGTCACCACCGTTCTCGTCCTCGACTCCGGCCACGGCGGCCACGCCGATATCTCGACGCCGGTGGCGGGATACCAGAAGGCGTTTCTCGTCCTCGCCGCGATCGCGCTGTTCACCGGGCTTTACGCGTTCAGCTTGGGTCGCCAGCGTCGGATGCCGGAGGCGGAGTCCACCGGCACGGCGAATGTGCACGCCGCGGGCGCGGCGCAAGGAGTCCGTCAGGCCCTCACTGCCCGAACACCCGAATGATCGTCTGTATCGCCCGATTCCGGTGGAACGTCAACATCCGCCCACCCTGGCGCACATGCAGCACCCCCTCACCACCGGGAGTGTTGCCCACCCTGATCCGGGAGTTCGGCGCCCGCACCAGCAGACCCGAGCGTTGTGCGAACTCCTGGGCGTAGGGGACGTTTCCCGTGCCGAGGTTGCAGGCGATGAGCTCCACTGCCGCATACCCCCGGTTCCGCACGTTGTTGCTCAACGTCCTGGCCGACATCACCGGGTCTGGACCCATCGCGACTACCAGGTCTGGCGGCGGCAGCATCGAAGGGCCCTGGCCACCGTTGCCGTGTGTCACCAGCTCCAGCACGCTGCCGCGACGCTCCGGCGTCGGAATCGGCCGCGTTCCGGTCGACACCACGCCTCTGGCCCGGCGCCCGGCGGCGACGTGCCCGAACGCCCGGTGCTGCATGTCCGTCAGATCCCAAGCCCCGGTCCCCCCGCCGTTGACCACCATGACGCCGCGGTTGCGAGCCTGGGCGAACGTCGCCTCCACCGACCGGTTCGCCGCGTACCCGAGCCCCGCCGCACCCACGAGCCCGACCGCGGCACCGAACCCGGCGCCGATCCCGGCCTCCCGCAGCGCGTCCAACGCCGACGCCCCGTTGGCCGCGGCGGCCAAGCCGCCGGACAACGCCCCGTCCACAGCCCCGCTGACCGTCCCGATCAACAGCCCCTTGGCGATCCCCCGCGCCGTATGCACCCCGGCCTGCGACACCTGAGAAGCGGCGGCACTGGCCGCCCAGGCGCCGAACCCATAGCCGATCAGACCACTCAGCGCTCCGATACCGGCGCCGATCCCCGCCTGCTTGGCGATGTCCGCTCCGTCCTGACCGGCGATCTTCGCCGACACCGCACTGGATGCCGCCCCGATAGCGGCACCGACAGCCATGGCGATCAGGATCGGAATGAAGGCGATGTCTCCCTCGGGGTCGGCGTAGTTCACCGGATCCCCGTCGGCGTACGTGTACGGACTGTCCGACGCCCCGGCCGGATCGCACGCGTAGAACCGGTACAACCCGGGGTCGTACAACCGCGCCGTGAAGTCCGACAATCCGCTGCCGGCATCACGCTCCCGCCCCAAGTACCGGTACCGCAGTAGCTCCGGCTGGCTGCCGGCCTGCGGACCCATCGCGCCCCCATAGGGCAGATAGTCATACCGGCCGAGGAGTTCGCCGGCGCCACCGATCAGCAACCGGCTGGACCCCTGCCGATCCCGCACCACAGCAGCCCGCCCCTGCGGCAGCCACACCGGCGAACCCGTCGGCGAACCCGTCGGCGAACCCGCCGCCGACCCGGCCGGAGACCCGGTCGGCAGCCCGTGCCGCGGTCCCGGCGCGGAATCACCCACCACCGCCACCAGCCCACCGACCCCGTGCACGAAGTGGACCCGCGCCCACTCCTGCTGCCCACCGGCTCGCGACAACTCCGTCAACACCCCGTCCGCGGCCCCGGCCAAATACCGCCGCTCCTCAACCAGCGCACCGTCAAGCGCCACACGTTTCGCCGACCAACGCCGCCCATCGGGACCGCGCGCCGCCAACTCCAGGCGCGCGCCGTCGACGGCGGCGACCAGCAGCGGCAACCCCGTCACCGGGTCGTATCGCAATGTGCTGACCTGCGCCGCCGGCGTATCGGCAGTCTGACCGGAGGCCGTGTACCCGAAACCGGTATGCCCGTCGGCCTCCATCAACCGGTCCCCATCAGGCTGATACCCGAAGACCCGATCCCGTCCGCCGTCGCGCACCCGCAGAACGTTGCCGTTCGCGTCGAACTGCGCCGCACCACCGGCCCCGGCTCCGAAGCTGAACGCGGCGTCCGCACTGTTCTGTGCCGTACGCAATCGCCCGTCACGGCCGTAGGTGTAGCGCCACGAGTAGGCTGCGGGCAGTCCGGCGCCGCCGACGGGTACGTTGTATTCGACCTGCGCGACCTGCCCGCCGTAGTACCGCGTCCCATCAGCGTCCGGTGCGTCCCAGTAGCCGATGACCTCCCGGAAAGCCGCACTGTCGATCACCGTCGGCAGCCCCAGGGAGTTGTACCGTATCCGGCGCGTCAACGGCACCGGGCCGGCCGCGTGCAAGGTCTCGAACTCCACAGCACCAGAAGCGGCGTATCCGTAGGCGGCGTACGCGACCGGGTCCTGTGGCGTTCCGACCGACACCGGTCGTCCCAGCAAGTCGTACCCGTACCGCACCACCGGCGCACCGGCCGACTCTCCAGTCTTATGCGGATACACACATAGCTCGGGCAACCCGCCAGCCTGATACGTGTACCCGGTGATCCATTCCGGCTCTCCGCTTCCGCGCCGCTCCCGGCACTCCACGATCCGCCCGGAAGCGTCATAGCGGTACGTCGTCTCGATCGCGGGCGCCACCGGATCGGGCCGGCTCGTCCACCGCCACGCCCGACCGGCGGTGTCCAGATCGCTGCCGTCCCCGTCATAGGCGATGCGGGTTCGCCACCCCGGCGCCTGCTGCGGCCAGTCGCTGCCGGCCAGCGGCTGCAATACGGCCCGGTCCCACACCGCCTCCACGATCCCGGTATCCGTCGGCCGCCCCAACACGTCGTACACGACGTACACGATCCGGTCCGGCAGCACCCCGGGATGCTCGCTGCGGCCGTCGGCATCCAGCCGGAACCGTGGCAGGTCCCGGTCGTCGTACACCGTCTCGGTCAGCCCGGTGTCGGCCGTGCGCTGCGTGATCACCCGCCCCAGCCCGTCACAGACGATGTCCGCCACCGCCGACATCGGGTCTTGACCCGGCCGCGGCGCGAAGTACGCCGGCGAGTACACCCGCGCCAGGTTGCCCCGCACGTCGTAGTCATACGCCGTCCGCAGATCCACCCCGCTGGGATCCGCGCGCGTGCCCAGCACCCGCCCGGACGGATCGGTGACGGTCACCGCGGCCCGGTCGTCGGCATCAGTGCTGACCGTCGCCGGATACCGTCCGGGCGGCAGGTGGTCCAGGAACCCGTCGAGGACCTTCGCGCCGTGCGATATCCGGCTGGTGTGCGCCGGCTGCCTCACCCGCGGCACGATCGCGTGCACCAGCCCGGGCAGCCCGACTTCCAGCTGCCGCGCCGTATCGGCCGCCTCAAGCCGGCGCCGCGTATACGGATAACCCTGGTCATCGGAGCGTTCACCCCCGGCGTAATACGCGGCGGCATCCCCGGCCAACTGCCCGCTCGCCGCATCGACCCCGGTGGCATACGTCGCCCGATACCCCGGCAACGCCCCCGGATAGGCCACCGCTTTCACATCGATCGCCGGGCGGCCCAACGCATCGGCGAGCACCCCGGTGACAGTCACCTGCTGCTCCTGCACGAACTGGCTTTGCCGCAGCGCCCCGGAACCGTCACGGTAGTCCACGCTCAGCGACGGCTGGTGCAGCACCATGACCCGGCTGAACCCCTGCCCCCGGCCGCCGGCACTGAGCACGACAGCGCCGCCGACCGGCTCACCGAACCGGTGCGCGAGGATCTGCCGGCCCGCGATCAGGAACACCACCGCGTCCGGCAACGCCACCAGCAGCCAGTCCGTCGAAACCGGCGGCGCGGCGGCCACGGAGGCGACCACGGCGCCGGCGCGCGTCAGCTGCCAGGCGCCGCCGGCCGGATCCCACCGCACCCCCACGTCGCCGACGGCGATCCCGGCCGGGTGGGCCGCGGCGTCGGCGCCGGCGACCGCGTCGACGCGCACGGCGAACCACGCGAAGTCCCGCGAGCCGCGCAACGTGGCCGTGCCCACGCCGCCATCGGTGTGGATCAGCACCCCGCCAAGGTCGGTCCACGCCGCGGCCGGCTGCGCGTCCCAGCGGGTCGGCCATCGCGACCAGCGGCCGAAGTCCAGCACCTCGGCCGGCCCGGCCGGGTCCACGATGGTCAGCGCGTTGGGCCGGTCGACGTCGAATCCGTCGCCGCCGAAGTCCTCGGCCGACCCGCGGGGCAGATGCTCGCCGCGCGGCGCGGTGTCGGCGCCCCGGGCATAGGCGGTTCCGCACAACGCCCCGAGACCGGAGCCGGGCCCGGACACGGTGACCGGCCGCAGGAAGTGGTCGTAGTGCCAGCGTGTGGTGTTGTCGGTCGCATCCAGCCCGGCCACCGGCAGCGAGCTGTCCCCGGCGTAGACGGTGGCGGTCACCACCGAGGCCAGCGGCGCGAACCGCAGGTCGTCGATGAACACCGGCCAGGCGGTCAGGGGGTTGACGCCGGTGATCGTGACGGTGGTCGCGGCGTCCGGATCGGGCGGGTCGAGGTAGGTCCACAGCCGCTGCCACCGCCCGCCGGTGTCGGTGATCGCCACCGTGGTCCCGGTGCCCGGTCCGCCGGAGCCCGGCACGAGCCGCACGCTCCACTGCGCCCCGGAGCCGGCGGGCAGCCCGGCGGCGGTGCGGACCCAGCAGGCGAACAAGGCTCGGCCGCTGCCGGCCGGCAGCTCGAAGCGGGCATGGACGCCGACGCCGTCGGCCAGCCGCAGACAGCGCGTGCCGGTGTGCGGATCCTCATCGGTGATCACACTGTCCAGCGTCTGCCCGTCAACCCGGGTCCAGCCCTGATACCGCTCATACGGCTCGAAGCCCAGACAGCAGCCGCCCGGCACCGGCCCTGCCAGGTCGACGTTGACCAGCGTGGCGGTGACCCGCCGGTCCTGCCGGTCGTACAGCGTCGAGGACGGCACACCGTACGTACTGCGCACCGTCGTCGCGGCACCGAACTGGTTGCGGGCACCGACCTGCGAGTCCCGCACCCAGGCGGTGCGATCACCGTTCGGGGCGTGGTCGAACACCGGAAGGTGGTCTGTGTCGGCGCGCCACGTCCAGTTCTCGTGCTCGGCCCACACCGGCGGCGCCGGCGCCGGCCAGTCGGCGCGGTAGGTCGTCGCGGTCGCCATCAGGTCCACGCCGGCGCTGCTGTCGGTGGCCGTCTCACCGGCGGTGTCGGTGAGCATGTGCGCGGCGCGCATGTCAGCGTACTGCGGCAGCGTCCAGGCGTAGGTGAGTCTGCGGATGATGGTGTGCGCCGTGCCGGTCGGCCCGGCGTCTTCGGCGCGCTGCTGGGTCAGCAGGCCGGTGGCCGTGTCATAGGTGCTCGTGACCGACTTCGTCACCGATCCGTACACCTCCAACAGCGGCTGAGCGGCGCCGTAGGCGTCTTCGACCCGGCCGACCGGATAGGTCGCGGCGCCGTCCAGGATCTCCCAGCGCGCGCCGGGGACCGGAACCGTCACCGAGGCGTGCGTGCTCAGCGGCAGCCCGGCGGCGGTGAACGCCTCTCGCACTGTCGGGGTCAGGGTTCTGGCGTCCAGTGCGGCGGCCTGGTCGCCGGGCAGGCCGAACAGGCGCAGCCGGGAGCTCACGGTCTGGCTGCCCACCTGCTGCGGCAGCGACACCGGCAGCGCGACGCCGATCGGCGAGGCCGCGCCGTGGGCGAGCGGGAGGGTCGCCCAGGTGGCGCGGGTGGCACCGACCTCGAAGCCGTCGGCGTCGAAGATCCGGCTCTCGGACAGGGTGCCGGTCAGCAGGCTGTACTGCTCCTGCGGGCCGGCGCCGACGGACAGGCCGGTGTGGAACCGGTAGTCGGTATGACCGCCGGCACCGCCAGGCCCAGAGGTGCGAGTGGCGGCCGGGAAGAACGCCGCCGACCCGCTCGGATCGAACACCGAGTGCACAGTGTCATAGGAGTAGGCGGACTCGGCACCGGTGTAGCCGGCGTCCAATCGCAGAGCGCTGACAACCGGCACGGTGACGCCGTCCGACAGCGACCGGTCGCTCAGCCGGTGCAGCGTCAACTGCCAGGCCGCGGCCAGGGTCCGGGCCATCGCCGGATAGGTGACGAACAGCCGCGGCCCGGCCATGCGGGAGGTGCCGACCTTGGCGTCGCCGACGACCAGACGCTGCTGCGCGAAGTCGGCCTTCTCAGCGACGGTGCCGTTACGCAGCACCAACGCTGTGGTGGTGGCATTGCCGGGATCCGAGGGTTCGCTTTGATACAGCAGGTAGGAGGGACCGAGGTTGTGCAGGGAACCGGCCGCGCCGACGATCGGCAGCTCGCCGATGGTGGAGAAGGTGCCGTTCGGCGCGCGCCAGCGGACGGCGGCGCCGGCGGTCAGGACCCTGTCACTGCAGGACGGCGGCCAAGCTTGGGCCACCTGGGCGCCGTCATGCGTGTCGTGTGCGTTGTGTGTGTGGTGTGCGCTGTCGGTGCCGGCGGGGATGAACGACCAGGTGTCGTCGGTCGTGCTGTAGGCCGCGTAGAGAGTCTTGGTCGACACGCCCTGGATAACGCTTTGTACGGCGAGGTCTTCGCCGTATGCGTAGAACGCGCCGGGGGTGGTCTCGAACCTCTCGCTGCGCCAGGCCACACCGTTGTAGCGAAGCAGCAGCGGCCCGTTGCCGACGACGGCGCCGACGACGGTGGTGATGTCGGCGAATCCCTCGCGCACGGTGTCCCGGGCGACGGCGAAGTCGGCTTCCCATTGCAGGGTCCGCAGCTCGGGTTTGCCGGTTTTCGCCAGGGTGTACGTGGCCACCGCGAAGCTGTCGCCCAGAGCCCAGTAGTCGGTGGTGTAACGCGAATCCCAGGTGAACTGCTCACCGGCCGATCCCTCCGGGCCCTGCTGCCAGGCGCCGGTGACGGTGAGATGGAACAACTGGTAGGTGGCGCGTCTACTGGCGGGGTCGTTGTCGTACCAGGCGACGATGTAGTACTCGCCGCGGGCGGCCAGCGCCACGCGGGTGATGGCGCGATTGCTGTGGACCGCGTCGGACCAGGTGTCGGCGATCGGGTTCCACCAGTAGCGGCGCACGGTCGCATCGCCGCCGATATGCAGGACGGCGAAGTCCGTGCCGGCGACCAGCACGGTTTCCTGGGGGACCTCGGTGCCGGTGCGCGCGACGGTGAACGGGGTCGGGGTCCACTCGCCGAAGCGCCCGGTCTTCTTACGGAACAGCCGTACGGTGGCCTCGCCGGTGCCGTTCTCGTCAGGCAGGTACAAGGCGAAGAAGTCCGCGGCGGCGGCGAACTGGGCGTACTCGGTGCGTATGCGGCCGAAGACGGTGGTGGTCCAGGCCTGCGACCAGCGGCCGCCGACGCTGTAGACGCGCAGCGTCGTCGAGCTTTGCGACGCCGAATACCAGGCGATCACCACGTAGTCCGGGCCTTGGAACACCAGCGGGACGGCGTCCGAAGCAGGGCGGGTGTCGGTGATCGAGGCGCGGAAGATGTCGTCGGCCGGCGGCGCGTCGGGACCGGGACCCAGGACGGCGGTGGTGTAGTCGATGTGCGCGGTGCCGCCTTGCGAATACAGGATCTCCCGCAGACCGCCGGGGTTCGCAGCCTCGGGGTCGGTGCGGTACGCGAAGCGAACCGGTGGCAGCGCCAGGCGGCCGAGGCGTTCTTGACGGACACCGGTCAGCAGGCGTTTGCGGAACGTGCCGTCGGTAGAGCCGGCGAAGTCCCGCAGCTCGTAGTCGAACCGCAGCGAATAGGCCAGGTTCTGCTCGCCGGCGCCACCGTAGACGTCCAGACCGGACAGGGCGCGGGTCTCATACCGGTCCTGGTACAGCGGATCGGGGGTGCCGTCGGGCTTCTGGTGCGGTGCGACGTATTCCTGCGGCTGCTTGTCCACGTACCGGAACAGCACACGCTGGCCGGTGGCCGCGTGCAGCTCGGCGAGGTAGGCGGCGCGGGTGTAGGCCAGACCGCCGGCGACTTCCACCTCGTCGTTGTCGTAGATCCAGGCCGCCGTGCGCTCGCCCCACGGGGAGTAGCTCGCGGAACGGTTCCACGCCACCGGGTAACGGCGGGTGTCGGCGGTGAGGACACGGCTGGCGCCGATCCAGTTGCCGCGGCTGACGCCGTACATCACCGCGTTCGAGCCCGAGGCCGGGTCGCCGAAGACGAGGGTCGAGCCGTCCTCGCGCAGGACCCGCCAGGTCTGGACCGGAGGATCGTAGGTGACGCGCCACAGCGGCCGGGCCGGGCACTGGAACCGCAGCAGACCGGCGTCCGAGCCGTACCAGACCAGCGGGGCCAGCACGCCGTCGCTTTGCAGCAGGTAACGGCCATCCAGCGGATTCTCACTGGTCTTGCCGTCCACGCAGATCCGGTCCGTGGTCAGCGTCCAGCCCAGACCCAACAGCCCGGTCGGCGCCTCCAGGTTCCACACCTCGGCGCCGCGCGCCCCCGAGCCGTCGTAGCCGACGGTGACCCGCAGGCCGTCCGCCTCCGAACGGCCGGACAGGTCGGCGAGCATGAGCGGCAGGTTCAGGGTCCCCTGGAACAGACTGACGTCCGCGGCCAGTGCGCCCAGGACGCCGGCGTCGAGCTGGGTGGGCCGGGCGGAGCTCTGCGGGCCCGGCGCGGCGCTCATCGTGCTGACATCACCGCTCATGGTCGCCGCGGCCCGTCAGTCCGAGGCTTCTTCAGCCAGCAGGCCCGGGCCCATGCCGGTGGCGTTGAAGGTGAACGTGCGATCCTTCGGCCGGCCCTCGTGGTTTCCGGTCCGGATACGCACCCTGGTGTTGTCCGCCCCGACGACCACGGCGTTGTCGCGGGTGTCGAACCCCTTGCTGCTCAGCTCGTTCGGGTACACCTGCGTGGCCACCACCACCGGCGTGACCAGGAACGTCGGAATGAACAAGACGGTGTAGACGCCCTCATCGACACGCTCCACGGTGAACCCGCCGGTCCCCCCGAGAATCTTCCCGTCCCCGTTGACCAATCCGGTGACCACGTATGTGGGCTTGGTGTACTCCGGTGCCATGTCGGATCCTTCCCTCTGGGGCCGCAGCCCCGGCCGCGTTATGCGGACCGTAGCCCTTGCGCCCTGAAGGACGAATACCTGCGAGGTAGGAGATAGCCTGCGATTGCGGCGCGTCAGTTCTCTGCGATACTGCGCTGCGCGCGCCGCCGGGGCGGACGGCCCGGCGTCAGTTGACGACCCATCGAGCCACCGACACGGCCTGGTGCGGACCGGCGATGGAGACGAACTGCGACGCGGGGGGAAAGTAGCCGTCGATGTCGAGGTGGTCGCTGCTGGGCGCTGCTTCGATGTGGTATCGGCGGTATTCGATGCCTGCGGCGCGGGCCACGTCGACCATCGCGTCCTCGCTGAATCCGAGCACCGGGATCGAGGCGAGCTGGTACAGGTCCTGGTTGAGCAGGAGCAGCCGCCGGACGGAGCCGTGGTCTCCGACCGCGGCGATCTCGACAACCGGTGCGGCGTGGCTGCGCGGCCGGGATCCGGGGGCTTGGTAGGGGATCGGCCGCGAGATCACGGCGCCGCCCGATTGCGCCGCGAACGCGCGGCGTACGCCCTGCTCGTCGTCGAGGACCAGGTAGCCGCGCTCCCAGCCGAGCCCGCCCTCTGAGAACCAGGGGGTGGTGCTGCGCCCCAGGAACCCGCCCGCATTGTGGTAGACCGTCCGGGACCGGGCACGGCTGAACACCCGAGAAGCTGCCACGGTAGCCATCGGCGCCACGATCATCGGGCCGGCCGACAGGCTGACCGGCGCGCGGGCACGGTTGCGGTCGTACTCGACCGTCCGTACGGCGCCCATCATGATGGCGAACACGGTCACGACGGTGCCGCCCGCGGTGAGACCGCTCACGTGGTCCGAGACACCCGAGAAAACCATGACGACGCCGACCGCCGACACCGGGAACCGTGCCCACCTGGGCACCCGCTTCCAGCGGGCTGGCTTCGCGAACTCCCCAAGAACATTGATCTGGCCGCTGTCCGCATGCTTCCGTCCCGTCCGCATAGAGCAAGGTTAGAACCGAGCTCGCTACGGCGCCGTCCGGCCGCCCATCAGATGGGGTGGCCGGACGGCGTTTCCCGCAGAGCACGTATCAGCGGGGGTTGAAGTCCTGGTTGGTTCCGGGTGCGTTCTTGCAGGGCCATTGGTCCAGTTGCTGGCCGGTGGTGCTGCCGTTGCCGTAGACGTCCAGGCACAGTCCGCTGTTCTGGTTCTTGAACTGCCAGGAGCCGTCGGACTGCTGCTGGGGCAGCCACAGGCTGGCGGCCGAGCTGCTGACCGGCTGCTGGACGATGTCCGGGGTGCCTTGGGCGGTGGAGCTATTGGCCACGGTCACGTCCTGGCTGGAGTTCTGGGCCTGGATCTGGCCGTAGCCGCCGGAGACCGGGACGAACTGGAACTGCTGGTTGCTCTGGCTGTTGCAGGTGTACTGGTCGATGGCCGCACCGGCGGTGCCGGTGTTGCCGAACACGTCCAGACACAGGCTGCTCTTGGCGATGACCAGGCGGTGGTAGCCGCTGGGGAAGCCGCCGCCGGTCGAGCCGGTGATCGTCCAGGTGAACGATGCGGACCCTGACGCACCGGTCGCGTCGGTCGCGGTGACCGTCACCGTGGAGGTCCCGCCTGCGCTCGGCGTGCCGGTGATCAGGCCGGACGGCGAGATCGACAGGCCGGTCGGCAGGCCGGTGGCGCTGTAGGTCAGCGTCTGGCCGGACGCCGAGTCGGCGCCATGGATCTGCAGGCCGCTGATCGCCGTCCCGGCGGTTCCGGTCTGGGAGCCCGGGTTGGTCACTGTGATGGTGTTGCCGCTCACCACGCCGGCTGGGATCACATACGTCACCAGGGAGCGGCCCGGCACGGTCGCGGTGAAGGCGCCGCCGGCGACCGTCGTCGTGCCCTGGGCTGCGACTTGGTTCGAGTTGTTGGTCAGGTACGGGGTCACGGTGGCGCCGTTGGCCACGCCGGTATTGGCCAGCGAATAGGTGAGCGCGTCCGAGCCGCTGCCGGTGTTAAGCGCCACGATAGCCAAGGAGCCGTCGGTGTTCTTGTACGCGCTCAGGTTCACCGCGCCGTTGGAGCTGCTCGCCCCGATACGGACAGCACCGGGGTGGATGTAGCGGCTGTAGTTCGCGAACGCCCACAACCGGCCGGTCGGAATCACCGAGCTGCCGTTGATCTCCAACAGCCCCTCATTGTCACCGTTCTCCGACGGGGTGGTACTGCCCCACCAATACAGGAACGCGTTCAGGTTCGCACCAGTCAACCCCTGGTTGATGTGCTGAGCCCACGCCATCCCGGAGGCATCGGAGCCGTCATCCCAGGCAGAGCTGAAACCCTCGAAAGTCGACCATTCAGTCTCCCACGACTGCTTGGTCCAACCCGGCAACGGCGAAGTCGGAGCCCCACTGTAGCCATGCCCGCCCACCATGCCCACCGCAGCCAACGCCGTCGGATCCGCCTCAATCGCCGCCGCATACTGCCCAGCCTTCGGCCAACCAGTCGCCGCACAACAAGTGACCTGAGTGGCCAGCCCCGAGCTCCGCAACGTCGGCCCGAGCACATCGACCACACTGGCCATCTGCGCCGGACTCATCGACATGCTGTCGTAGTTGGTGCTGTAGTCAGGCTCGTTCGACGGGCCCAGATAGGTCAGCGGCACACCCGCCGCCGCGTAGTCCCTGGCGTACTGCACCAGATAGTTCGAATACGCCTGACGCCAATCACCACTGGAACACGAAGCCCCGGCCGACCCACAAACCTGACCACCCCCGGATACCGAATTGTTGGTCTTCATGAAACCTGGGGCACTCCAGGCATCGGCGTACACGTTGGTGACACCGAAACGGGCCTTGATCTGCTGGGCAAACCACAACTGGCCCATGTCCTGGTTGATCTGCGACAACGGCAGATAGTTCGGCGTCGCACCAGGGCCACCAGGATTGGTCGGCTCGATCGTGTTGCCGGAGGTCGCACCAATCTCGTTACGCAGAATGGTCAAACCCGCCCCGGTCGTCGGACTGTACAAGTCAGCCAGCGCCTGCTGCTGCACCGAGGAGGAGGCATTCATCACCGCCGCCGCCTCACCAAACGCCTCCGAGGCACCGAACCCGGCAATCGTCTGATACGTCGTAGCTCCGTTGATCGTCGCGGTATCAGCCGCATACGCAGCACCGGACGGGACCACGACCGCCAGCGCGCTCGCGCCGATCACGCTCAAGACGGCGATGAGTGACACGCCTTTGCGGCGACTGATTCGTCTTGTCGATATGGGCATGCTTTATTCCTTTCTCACTAAGGGGTTTGCGTCGGGACCGGACTCTGACGAGACGTCTTGCTGAGCCTGCGGGCAGGAGATGGGATGTTCTCGGCGGAGTTGCGTCGTGCAGTAGGGGAAGATGGCACGGTCCGGCCGAAGGCTCAAGAGGACCTCGAGGCCACCTCGCGCCGACCCCTACCGCGCCACAGCCTCTGAAGTGCGGCAACTGCTCTCCATCGGGAGTAGCGCTCATCGAGATAGTCCGGGGTTGATGAAACTTTCCGCTTCAGCAGCTGCGTATCCGGGCAAGCTGACATCCCATGAATCCCCCGAGCCGGGTACCTCAGAGTGAAAGATGCATGCACGCGACGGCACGGTCACCGTCTGACCAGGGAGACCCGTACGCGGATATAGCAGTGCCCTTGCTTCTTTCGGCTGCCTGTCTACGATGACCCTTCGCCCGGCACCACAGCGTCAGGAGAAGGAGAACCGGCTATGCTGCGCAGGCTGTTGATGTCCATCCTCGCGGCAGTGGTGTCGCTGGCGGGGCTGTTGGTCCCGGTGGCCGCGAACGCAGCGACCACGCCGGGATGCACGGGCGGAGTCTCCGTCAGCCAGTTCACGTTCAACCCCTCGAGCGTTCCACTCGGCGGTCATTCCGAGCTCACCCTGGTCCTGCAGAACTGCGGCAGCCAGACCGTGCAGGGCTCGACCATCTGGTACGGCCAGTTCGCCGGACAGGGCTGCCCGGTGCTCGACCCGGCCAATCCCTCCCCCTTCACGATCGCTCCCCAGGGGAGTCTCACCCTCAGCAAAACCTATGGCGACCCGGGCTTGACGGGATGTCACCCGACCTCACTGCACATGAGCACGGGTGTGAGCGTGACCGGCGTCGGCACGGTCGCCACTCCGACGGCCACGCTGCAGTTCGTCCCCGCGTGCGACGGCGACACCGGGTTCGCCGTCGACCGGCTCGACTTCAGCCCGGTCGCGGTCGCTCCCGGCCGGCTCTCGACGGCGACCCTGGTCCTGCAGAACTGCACCGCCCAGACCGTGACGGGCTCGACCACGTGGATTCCCCGGCTCACCGGGTCCGGTCCAGACCTGCCGCCCGGCTGCCCGGCCCTGGACCCGGTCGCGTTCCCCGCCTCGATCGCGCCGGGCGCCACGGCTACCGCGACCCTCCAGCTGGGCGATCCGGTCGCCAGCTGCCTGGCCACCGGCCTGCTCCTGACCGTGAACGTGTACGAGACCGGCGTGACGAACCCGGTGTACATCGCCCAGGCGAATCTGGGGATCATCCAGCCGGCTCCCGACAGCTGCCACGTCACCTACACTCCTGCCAACTGGCCGGGCGGGTTCACGGCCAACGTCACGATCACGAACACCGGCACGGCCGCGATCAACGGCTGGACGCTGGGCTTCACCTTCCCCGGCGACGAGACAGTCACCCATGGGTGGAACGCGAGCGTCACGCAGAAGGACACCACAGTCACCGCGTCCAATCTCGCCTACAACGCCACCATCGCACCCGGTGCCAGCCAGTCGTTCGGCTTCCAGGGCACCTGGGCCGCTGACAACACGCCGCCCGCGACGTTCGCCGTGAACGGGGAGCTCTGCTATTGACCGACAATGACGTACTGGTGAGTCAGTCCTTTGCGGCGCCGGCGAGCATGCCCATGACCAGGAACCGCTGGGAGAAGATGAACACCGCCAGCACCGGGGTGGCCGCCAGCACAGTGGCGAGCGCGAGCTCCGGCCGACCGACGCTGATGTCACTGAGGCCGACCTGAATCGGGAGTTGGGTATTCTGCGGCAGAAGCACGTACGGCAGGAAGTAGTTGGTCCAGTCGGCGACGAAGCTGAAGAACCCGACGAGTGCGATAACCGGCGTCGCCAGGGGCAGCACGACCCGGCGGAAGGCGCCGAATTCCGTGCAACCGTCGAGTCGCGCGGCCTCGAGCAGCGACTTGGGGATGGCGGTATTGAAGTAGATGTATGCCAGGTAGACCCCGAAGGGGTAGAACGAAAAGGGCAGGATGATCGACCACATCGAGCCGATCAGGTGCACGGCGTTGATCTCCAGGAACAGCGGCACGACCAGCGTCGTGCTGGGCATCACCATGACCACCAGGGTCGACACGAGCAGCGTGCGCCGACCCGGGAAGTCGGTCAGCGCCAGCGCGTAGCCGGCCGGGATGGACGCCACGAGGGTGATGGCCAGCGCGACGAACGCGTAGACAGCGGAGTTGCGCAGCCACAGGAAGACCGTCCCGCCCTGATACCTGGTCAGAGCGTCCCAGTTCGCTTTCAGGGCGTGCCAGGAACCGAACGAGAGCGGGTTGGAATTCACCAGCTGGTCTGTGGTCTTCGTCGTGGCCAGCAACAGCCAGAGCACCGGCAGGCCGAAGAAGACCGCGAACAGCACCAGTACCACGATGGCCAGCGGGTTGCCCACGGTGTGACCTGCGTGGCGCCCTCGGGTGCGCGGGGCCAGGTAGGCGGCCGTGTCGGTCTTGTCGTCAGTCGCTTTGATGAGACATCAGAACCTGGCAGAGGCTGTCTCGTCAAGTGGCTGGTCTGTCCAGTTACTGAGACGGGCTCACGGCTGCATGGTGAGCATGCCGACCGATGCCAGTGGTGGAACCCCCCTACGGGCACGACGGCCGCCGGTTCGCGTCGGCGCCTACACTGAGTCGCCACGAATCAGGGTTCTGGTGAAACGGCGACGCGAGGAGGGCGCTCAACGTGCCCGCGAGCGAGGGACGAGGCCCGGTACAGGCCTCTTACAAGCAGGTGGACAAGGTATTCGAGATCGACGAGGTGTCCGGAGCCGGAACCGTCGTCAAGTGCATGGGCCGCACTTTCTCGGCCGTGGCGGCGGACGGCGAGGTCACCATCACCGATGTCACCGACATCACCCGTCCGGTCCGGCTCGGGGTCGCCCGGGGGCGGGACGCCGACGGCCGGTGGCGGATCATCGGCCCGAACGGGCAGGACATCGTGACGACAGCGAGCCTGCTGCACGCCGCCACTACACTGCGGCAGGCAGTCGGCTCGGCCTTCACGGCTTCGGCAGGCCGAGGCCAGTGAGTCACCGTTCGATAGGGCCGGCGGAAACGGCCGCGGCCGTTTCCGGCACGGCGCCCCTTGCGAGGCCCGAGACGTTGCCCGTTCCAGCTGAGCACGTACCCGTGGCCTTCTCCGGCGAGGGGTCCGGCCATGGTGCGCTGAGCTGGGGTCAACGCAGCATCTGGCTCGCGATGCTGCGCCAGGGCTGGCTGAGTATGGGCGGGCGTATCCCGCTGCCGCCTGGCACGACGGTCGAGGGTGTCGCTGACGAACTCAGCTTCATGATGGGCCGCTTCCAGTCGTTGCGGACCCGGTTGCGCTTCGATACCGGCGGCCGGCCGACCCAGGAGCTGTCGGAGTCCGGCGAGATCATGCTCGAGGTCTACGACGCCGCCACCGGAGAGGACCCGGCCGCCGTGGCCGCCGCGGTCGAAGCCGGATATCTCGGCACCCCGCGAGACTTCGTGAACGAATGGCCGCTGCGGATGGGCGTGGTGCGCCACCTCGGCGCGCCGGCATTCCTGGTCGTCATCACCTGTCACCTGGTGACCGACGGCGCGGGGATGGCGGTTCTCTCACGCGAGACGCAAGAGCGGGTCTCGGAGCCGGTGGCGGGGATACAGGGTCTTGAGCTGGCGAGGTGGCAGCATTCCCCCGCCGGTCAGCGCCAGAGCACCCTTGCCCTCCACCACCTGGAAAGGACCCTGCGGTCGGTGGCGCCGCGACGGCTGCCGACGTCCGAGGACCCGCGCGAGCCGCGTCACTGGACCGGACAGCTGGACTCACAGGCACTGGCGGCGGTGCTCCCGGCGATCAGCGAACGTACGGGGGCTGATTCGTCGTCGATCCTGATGGCCCTGTTCGCGATCGCGGTGAGCCGCCGGGGTCTGCTGCGGCCCGCGGTGATCCGGCCGCTCGTGAGCAATCGCTTCCGTCCCGGGCTGGCGAACGCGGTCCTCAACCTCGTGCAGAGCGGGATGTGCGTGTTCGACGTCGCCGACCGGACCGTCGACGACGTGATCCGGCAAGCGCGCCGCAGCTTCATCGCCGCGAACAAGAACACCTACTTCGACCCCGACGGCGAACACGCCCTCGTCGAGCGGATCGCCGCGAATCAGAGCCCTGACACCGAACCCTGGTCGCCGTACGCATGGGCCTTCTTCAACGACCGGCGGCGGAGCGCGCGCGCCGAGTCCTCAGCGCCGCCGACCCCAGAACTCGCCGAGAAACTCCGCGATGCCACGACCTTCCGGTGGACGCAGAAGAAGCAGAACCCTTACGAGCCACTGTTCCTGCACCTCGAGGACAACGGCGGCAGCCTCCAGCTGATCGTCGAGGCGGACACCCACCACGTCTCGCCGGCGGACAACGAAGGCCTGGCCCGCGACATCGAAGCGCTGGGCATCGCCGCGGCGTTCGACGGCGGACTCAGAACCGGTGTGACAGCGGGGCTTCCTGCACCGTGTCCGCCCCGTGCAGGTCCAGCGCCGCGGTGACGGTGCCCGCATCGCGGTCGCGGATCCTGCCGAGGAGGCTTCGCCGATGCTCCGCCGTCGACGGCGAGCCGGTCCCGAGGACTCGCGCACCCGCGATTCGCGCCAGCTGCACTGCGAACACGCCGACTCCGGCGTAGTCGGTCCCGAACTCGGCGGGCAGGCTCAAGCCGGACCGCCGAACGACTCGAGCCTGACCGCCCTTGTGCCGTCGACGGATCGTCGCCGATTCGGGACTCTGCGATACCGGATGCATTAGCATGCGGGCATGACACCGCAGCCTGGCGGGCAGCCGTGGGGAAACGAGCTCGCCCCGGAGTGGATCGCGCCGGGGATCGACAGCTCCCAGGCGCATCCGGCACGGATCTACGACTACTTGATCGGCGGCAAGGACAACTTCGCCGCCGACCGCGAGGTGGCCGAGCAGCTCATCCTGGTGCGCCCGGAACTGCGGGAGGTCATGCGGGCCAACCGGGCGTTCCTGGCGCGCGCCGTCCGCTTCGCCGCCGAGTCCGGTATCCGCCAGTTCCTCGACATCGGCACCGGCATTCCCACCGCGGGCAACACGCATCAGATCGCCCAGGCCGTCGCCCCGGAGGCCACCGTGGCCTACGTCGACAACGACCCCATGGTCCTGGTCCATGCGCGTGCCCTGATGGCCGCCGAAGGACTCGGCCGCACCACGATCCACCTGGGCGACCTGCGCGATCCCCAGACGATCCTGGAGTCTCCGGAAGTGCGCGCGGCCATCGACTTCTCCCAGCCGGTGGGGCTGCTGCTGTTCGCGATACTGCACTTCATCAGTGATGACGACCGCCCCGCGGAGATCGTGGCGACCCTGCGCTCCGCCCTGGCGCCGGGCAGCATGATCGCGATCAGCCACGCCACCTACAACCCGGACCAGCTCGACGAACTGGCGCGCTTCACCGACGAGTACAACAAATCCGCCTCCGACCTGTTCATCCGGCGACCCGCCGATGTCGAGTCGTTCTTCGCAGGCTTCGACCTGGTCGACCCCGGCCTGGTGCCGGTCACCGACTGGCGGCCGGATCCGGACACGGTGCCACTACCACCGCACGTGGGGATGCGTGGCGCCGTCGGCATCCTGGGCTCAATCTGAGGGATCGGATTGAGGCCTTTGCCATGTCTTGGGAGCAGCGCCGCAGCTGGTGACGTCGGTGATGTCAGTGATGTCAGTGATGTCGGTGGCGTCAGAGCTGGAAGCATCGGCGGGTCGCCTCCCATGAGGTGGCACCATCGCCACCGATGCTTCCGGCCCTGGTGTGCCGCGCCGCGCGGCGGGTGAGCGTGGGTGATGCGGCGTCAGTGGCGGACGAGGGCGGAGGGCGTGGTGGCCTCGTCACGGTACACGTGCACCACCGAGTAGGGCCCGAATCCGCCAGAGAAGATCGACTCCACGGAGGCGATTTCCGAGGCGTCCGGGTGGTCGTTCGTGCATGCGGTGCCGGCGCTGTGGCCGGACATCAGGGCCGCGCAGTCGCCGTTGTAGTTGTCGGGAAGGCCGAGGATGTGGCCGAGTTCGTGCGCTGCGATCCGCGGTGGGGAGTAGCCCTCGGACACGGCCTCCTGGCCGAGATCAACGGTGCCCGAACCGGGGCGGCTCGTCATGGTCTGCGGCCACCCGCTGGTGGCGACCAGGTGCACGGTGGCCGGGTGCGCGCTGGTGGCCTGGACGAACTTGACGTCGTTGACGCTGCTGTTCCACACCGCCGTGGCTGTAGCCACGTCAGTCTTCCACGTGCCGGCACGACTGGCCTCGTAGTACACGGTGCGAACTGAGGCGTGCGGCGTCAGAGCCGACTGGGACGTGGCGGCCATGCTGACGGGAGCTGCCGCCAGCGGGAGGAGTACGCACGCACCAAGGGTGAACGCGCGCGCAGTGGGTCTGATACGCATCTGCGGTCCTTTGCCGAGAAGGAGAATAGGGCGAACCGGCCGCAGGAACGGTGACCCTGCTAGCCGGCCGCTGGCGGAACGAACGTCCGGTGGCGCCGCTGACCGTCAATCCGCTATCAGGGCTCGAGCTTATTCGTGGCTCGTCCCGGCCACAAGGAATGCCGCAACACTGTCCGAAACAGGACATGGCATCTTTGGTCCGATTGAAGGTGGCGTGGGGCGAACGCTGTGACGCAGGATTTGCGCTCGCAGGGTACACCGGGCCAACGACGGCGCCGGCGGCGTTCCACCGGCGGCCGGTGGCACGTTGTTCAGTGCGCTGCGGAGCTGTGGGAACCAGTTCGAACGTCGCAGTGGTCTCCGGTGGTCGCGCGGTGCGTCATCCGAGGTGCCATTGTTGGTTGGATCCGCCGTTGCAGGTCCACAGCTGGACCAGTGCGCCGTTGGCCGTGGAGGCTCCGGTCACGTCGAGACAGAGTCCTGATGCGGCGCTGGTGATGGTGCCGTTGGGGTTCAGGTTCCACTGCTGGTTCGACTGGCCGTTGCAGGGCCAGATGATCACCTTGGTGCCGTTGGTGGTTCCCTTGTTGTTGGCGTCCAGGCACATGGTGCTGGAGTAGACGGTGAGCTGGTTCGAGCCGGTGTGGGTGATCAGCTGGTTGGCGCCGTTGGAGCAGGTGTAGATCTGCAGCTGCGTGCCGGCGGTGGTGCTGGAGTTCGGCACGTCGAGACACTTGGCGGCGCCCACCGCGTGCAGCGGCGCGGAGTTCGGCGGGGGCGCGGAGCTCGACGAGGAGGACGAGCTCGGCGATGACGAGCCGCCCGGCGGGATGTACGGGCACTTCGGTTGGTAGGCCGAGATCGTGCTCGGGTCGGGGAGCGAGGGGCACAGGAACTGCGTGTAGCGGGTGTCGCTGTCCACGAAGACCTTCAGCCACGGGATGATCAGCTTCATCTCGACGTTGTTCGGGTGCGTGTAGTAGACGTGGTCGGCGCCGGCGATCTGGGCGAAGGCGCTCTGTGTCGAGGCCGGCAGTGTGCCGTACAGGCTGGAGAGGTAGGACGGCGTGACGGTCCCGTCGTTCTGGCCGCCGATGATCAGTGCCGGGACGGTGTCGGCGGCCATGCTCAGTCCCTGGCCGGGGAATCCGGGCGCCAGGCCGATCAGGGCCCTGAGAGAGGGGCGCTGTTCGGCGGCTTCGATGGCTCCGGCGCCGCCGGCGGAGTGGCCCAGCACCGCCATCCGGGCCGGATCGACCTGGGTGCGCACCGGGCTCTGGGTCGTCAGGTAGTCCAGTGCCGCCAACAGGTCGGCGGCGCGCTGGGAGTCGCTGTCGGTGCGGGTGTTGGTCTCGACCCCGACCACGACGAAGCCGAAGGACGACAGCCACGGGCCCATCCAGGCCTCTTCGTCGGCGAACAGCGCCGAGTAACCCGGCACGATCGCCAACACGCCCCACGTGCCCTGGCTGGTGTCGGTCGGGTAGTAGATCATCCCGCCGCCGAAACCGTGCCCGGTGGGCATCGCGACCTGCGCCGTGGCGAACGGTCCGCGCGTGGCCTCGATCATGCCGACGGTCGGGTCCGGGCCGCGCTGGGTGGTGGCCGGCGACGCGGCGGACGGCGCGGATCGGGCCGAGGCCTGCCCGATCGCGAGCAACCCCGCGAGGAGCGCCAGCACCGCCGCCACCGCCATCACGGCCCTCGTCGCCGGCCTCGGCTGGGATCGCGCCCAGCCGGCCTTCGCCACGGTGCCCTCAGGCTCGGGCGTCATGTCTGATCGCATGGGCTTCCTGCCTTCTTGAGCCGTCAACGGAATCCGTCCGGAGATCCGCACGGGCACGCTTTGACGTGCCACCGGTCCCCCAGCCGGGTCGAATCGATTCGCCCTGTTCGGAATCTGATGCCGGACGGCGCGCTATCCAGTGCCGCGCGCCGCGTTTTTGGCTCCACTGTCGGAAGTTTCACAGAATCTTGCTACTGCGTTCGGCAGCTAGTGATGGGATGTCCTTGTCCGGGGTTGTGCCGCATCGTCTGGTGATGTTGCCAAGGCTGCTGAGGAATCTCAAGGGGCAATCGGCTTCCTCCCCGAACCAGAATCCTGCGCGACCAGTGGACGAAGAGGCTGCCATCTGCGTACTTCACCGAGTTTCGACGCACCACGGCGCCGCCGAAGACGACGCTGAATCAGGAAACTTTCACACCGCTCCGGCGGAGCCGACCTTCTACCAGCGGATAGACATCCCATGATTCGCCGCAGCGATCGATGTGCCGCCATGCCTGGACGCGGCGTGACAACTGCGGTACAACACCCATCGGTGTGTCCGTGGTCGTGCCGCATCACCATGACAAGTGACGCACCGAGGGAGGACTCGTGTCCGCTCGCCATAGGTTGTCGCGGTTTATCGCCGCGGCGGCCGTATTTTCTCTCGCCCCGCCTCTGGTGGTGGCGATCGGTTCTGGGACGCCCGCGCTCGCGGCGACCACGACCACCGCTTGGCAGAATGGTTCCTTCGCACAGAACGTGAGCGGGATCGTCTCACGGTCCAATGTGGTGATCGGTAAGGCGAACACCGCGGCGACGCAGTTCCTGCCGCTGGGCAACGGCTCGCTGGGTGTGGCCGAGTGGGCGGCGAACGGATTCACCGCGCAGCTCAACCGCAGCGACACGATGCCGAACCGGCTCTCGCCGGGGCAGGTCGACATCCCCGGCCTGTCGGCGATGACCTCGGCGTCGAACTTCGTGGGCTACCTCGACGTGTACAACGGGGTGCTGCACGAGTCTGGCGGCGGGATGAGCCTGACCGCGTGGGTGCCGGCGGGCAAGGACGAACTGGTCGTCGACGTGACCGGTGCGAATCCGGGGACGCGGCAGACAGCGAGCGTGAACCTGTGGAGCGGTCGCGGGCCGACCGCGTCGGCGTCCGGGTCCATCGCCAGCCTGGCGCAGACCTGGGTGGACAATTCCCAGACCGGATACTCGGGCAAGACCTTCGGCGCGATGGCCGCGATCACCGCCGGCGGCTCCAACGTGACCGCCTCGACGTCCGGCTCGACGCAGGCGCTGGTCTCGTTCAACCCGAACAGCGACGGCACGTACCGCGTGATCGTCGCCTCGCCGTCATGGGCCGGCGGCAACGCGAACAGCACCGCGTCCTCCCTGATCGGCAGCGACACCGGCGCGAGCGAGGCCTCGCTGCTGGCGACGCAGTCCGCGTGGTGGAACACCTACTGGGCCAACAGCGGCCTGATCGAGGCGAACTCCTCGGACGGCACCGCGCAGTACATGGAGAATCTGCACACGCTGTACCTGTACTTCGAGGCCGGGACCATGCACTCGGGCCAGTATCCGGGCAGCCAGGCGGGCCTGGCCGACCTGTTCAACTTCAACCAGGACCACCAGGCCTGGTATCCGGCCGGGTACTGGTTGTGGAACCTGCGCGGCCAGATCCAGGCGAACCTGGACTCCGGCGAGTTCGCGCAGAACATTCCGATCTTCGACATGTATCTCAACGACCTGCCGGCGATCCAGTCGTGGACCGGCGCGCAGATGAACGGCAAGCCGGGCGCGTGTGTGCCGGAGACGATGCGGTTCAACGGCAACGGCTATTACTGGGGCGGCAGCATCACCAACGACGCCTCGTGCGCGGTGGCCTCCAGCCCTGGCTTCAACGCCGAGACGATCACCAGCGGCGCGGAGATCGCGCTGTGGGTGTGGCAGCAGTACCAGGACACGGGGGATGTCAACTTCCTGCAGAAGTACTATCCGCTGCTGCAGCAGACCTCGACGTTCCTGCTCGCCTGGCAGTCGGTCGGCTCGGACGGCTACCTGCACGCGGTCGCGAACGCGCACGAGACGCAGTGGCAGGTGCAGGACCCGACCACCGACATCGCCGCCGACCAGGCGCTGTTCACCGCCACGGTGAACGCCGCGACGCGGCTGAACACGGACTCCTCGCTGGTCTCCCAGCTGCGTGGCGCGCTGACGCACATTCAGCCCTACGCGCGGACTGACGAGAACAGCCACAGCCAGTTGCTCGGCCCGTCCGCGGACTCCTCGGGCACGGACGTGATCGGCACCTCCTACCAGCCGACCGCGGCGACGCACAACGTGGAGAACCTCGGCCTGGAACCGGTGTGGCCCTTCGGCGTGATCAGCGACAACACGGTCGTCAACGGCGACAACCTGACCGCACTGGCGGACCGCACCTACCAGCACCGGCAGAACGTCAACAACCCGGACTGGACCTACGACTCGATCCAGGCCGCGCGCCTGGACATGTCCTCCGAGGTGGCCAACGACCTGGTGGCCAGCACCAAGAGCTACCAGGTCTACCCCTCCGGTCTCGCCGCGTGGAACCCGGGTTCGGTGGACGAGCCCTACATCGAGCAGATCTCGAACGTCGCCGCGACGCTGGACGAGGCGTTCGCGACCGACTACGACGGCACGGTGCGCTTCGCTCCGGCGTGGCCTTCGGGCTGGGACGGTTCGGGCCGCGTGTACATCCAGGGCGGCTCGAAGGTCGACGTCCAGGTCGAGGGCGGCGTGCTGGCCACCGCCGCGATCGAGGCCGGGTCGAGCGGGACCATGAGTGTGCGCAATCCCTGGTCCGGCCAGCAGGCGCAGGTGGTCAACGGCTCGACCGGCGCCGTCGTGGTCGCGGCCACCAATGCCGCGACGCTGAGCGTCCCGGTCACCGCCGGCCAGAGCTACCTGGTCGAGCAGCCGGCCACCCCGACGACCTCGCTGCCGTTCGCCCAGGTGACCGGAACCGCGGCGCGCGGGTTCCGGCAGTTGGGCAGCGTGAGCATCGGCCTGGGCGGCAACACCCTGCCCGCCGGCAACACGGTGACCGTCACCAGCCCCGGCAGCCAGTCCGGCACCGTGGGCACGGCGATCAGTGCCCTGCAGATCCACGCGACTGACTCCGCCTCGGGCCAGACGCTGTCCTACAGCGCCGCCGGCTTGCCGCCTGGGCTGTCGATCAGCTCTTCGGGTCTGGTCAGCGGGACGCCGAGCGCGTCCGGGACCTTCACCGTCACCGTCACGGCGACCGACTCCACCGGCGCGTCCGGAGCGGCGTCGTTCACCTGGACGGTCGGCGGCGGCAGCGGGAACGTGGTGTCGGTGACGAATCCGGGCAGCCAGTCCGGGACAGTCGGTACGGCGATCAGCGGTCTACAGATTCAGGGCACTGATTCGGCGGGCCAGACGCTGACGTACACGGCCGGTGGTCTTCCCACCGGGCTGTCGATCTCCTCGTCCGGTCTGATCAGCGGGACGCCGAGCGCGTCCGGGACCTTCACCGTCACCGTCACGGCGACCGACTCCACCGGCGCGTCCGGGGCGGCGTCGTTCACCTGGACGATCAGTGGTGGCACCACCGGATTCCCGGGTGGTTATCACAGCCTGGTCGTGGCGAAGAGCAGCCTGTGCCTGGACGTGTTCGGCAACACCAGCACCGCCGGTGCGGCCATCGACCAGTACACCTGCAACAGCCAGAGCAACCAGCAGTTCCAGTTCCTCCCGATCGCCAACGGCTACGGTGAACTCCAAGCCCAGAACTCCGGGCAAGACGTGACCGTCGCCAACAGCTCCACCGCCCAAGGCACCCCAGACATCGTCCAGCAGCCGGTCAACGGCGCTGCGGCAAGCCTGTGGCTGCCCCAGCAGCAGTCCGACGGCTCCTGGCAGTTCAAGAACCAGAACAGCGGACTGTGCCTGGACGTCTACGGCAACGGAAGCACCACCGGCCAGCAACTCGACCAATGGCCGTGCAAGAACGCACCCGGAACCAACCAGGACTTCAACCCCCGCTGACGCGTCGAAACGCGCGCATCCCACCCGTGGTGAACGCGGGTGGGATGCGCGCGTTCGGGAGTCACGCCTCGGGCCGCTCCTCCAGCGCGTACAGCACCTTGTCGAGCGTGATCGGCAGGTCCCGTACTCGCACACCGCAGGCGTGCCACACCGCGTTCGACACGGCGGCGGCTGTACCGACGATGCCGATCTCCCCGATGCCCTTGGAGCCCATGGCGTTGACGTGGGTGTCGTGCTCGGGGAGCCAGTGCGCCTCGATCTTGGCGACATCGGCGTTGGCGGTGATGTGGTACTCGGCGAAGTCGTGGTTCACGACGTGGCCCGTACGGGGGTCGAGCACGCTGCTTTCGTGCAGCGCCATGGACAGTCCCATCGTCATCCCGCCGATGAACTGCGATCGCGCCGTGCGCGGGTTGATGATCCGGCCCGCAGCGAACACTCCCAGCAGGTGCCGCACCCGTACCTCGCCGGTGTCCGCGTGGACGTGCGCCTCGGCGAACTGCGCCCCGAAGGCGTGCATCGCGTAGCGGTCGTCCGGCGGGCCGACGCTGCCGGACGCCTCGGCTCCGTCGGGCGGCTCGGTCCCGTACTTCTCCCGGAAGGCGCGCGCGGCCTCGACGACGGCCGAGCCCCACGTCGTCATGCCCGAGGATCCTCCTGCCACCGACGCCATCGGGTAGTCGGTGTCGCCGATCCGCACGTCCACGTGGGCCACCGGCACGCCGAGGGCGTCGGCGGCGATCTGCGGCAGCGTGGTCCAGGTACCGGTGCCGAGGTCGGCCGCGCCGATCTCGGTGATGTAGCGGTCGCCTTCGCGGCGGATGGTGGCCGTCGATTCGGACATGCGGCTGACCGGGTAGGTGGAGGCCGCGACGCCGGTACCGACGAGCCAGTCGCCTTGGCGGCGCACACCGGGCCGCGGGTCGCGCGTCGACCAGCCGAACCGCGCCGCGCCCTCGCGCAGACACCCGACCAGATCGCGGCTGGAGAACGGCTTGCCCGAGCCGGGCTCGACGTCGGGCTCGTTACGGATCCGCAGGTCGACCGGGTCCATGCCGAGGCGCTCGGCCAACTCGTCCATCGCCACCTCGGGACCGAACATGCCGGGGCACTCGCCGGGGGCGCGCATCCAGGACGGCACCGGGACGTCGAGAGCGGCCAGCCGGTGGGTGGTCCGCCGGTTCGGCGAGGCGTACATCATCCGGGCGGGCACGCCGGTCTGCTCGGCGAACTCCTTGATCCGTGACGTCTGTTCGACGACGTCGATCGCGACGGCGCTGAGCGTGCCGCCGCGGTCCGCGCCGAGTCTGCATCGCTGGATGGTCGGGGTGCGGTAACCGACCAGGGAGAACATCTGCTGACGGGTCAAGGCCAGCCGCACCGGCCGGCCGGGGACCGCGCGTGCGGCAAGGGCGGCGAGCACCACATTGACGTGCGGCTGCCCCTTGGACCCGAACCCGCCCCCGACATAGGGACACACGACCCTGATCTGCGCCTTGTCGAGCCCGAACACCGACGCCACCTTGGAACGCGTCGGATGGACGCCCTGCGTGGAATCCCACAGAGTGAGGAACCCCTCGCCCGCCGGATCCCACAGGGCCGCCGTAGCGTGCGGCTCCATCGGGTTGTTGTGATACATCGCGGTCGTGTATGTCTCCTCGACAGTCACCTCCGCAGCCGCCATGGCGGCTTCGACGTCGCCCTCGGCGGTGTCGGTGGGAAAGCCCGCGTTCACCTTCTCGGGCGCGTACAGGTTGTCGTCGTCGGCCCGCAGTTCGGCATCGTGCGCGACCTGTGCGTAGCCGACGCGGACGACAGCGGCGGCCTGCCGCGCCACCTCGGAGCTGTCGGCGACGACCGCGGCGATCACCTGGCCTCTGAAGTGGATTTCCTCGTCCTGCAGAACTGCCAGTTCCCTGTCTTCGGTGGAGGCAAGGCGCTCCGCGTTTCTCGGGGTGAGCACCGCCACCACGCCGTCGAGCGCTTCGGCGGCGGCGGTGTCCCACTCCGTGACGCGTCCCCGGGCGATCGTGGCCTGGATGAGGTGCAGGTAGACAGCGTCGTCCAGCGGCGTTTCGTAGGCGTAGGTGGCGGTGCCCATGACCTTGGCGGACCCGTCCCGGCGGGGTAGATCCCGGCCGATAGCGTCCGTCTCGCTCAAGAACGTCATCAGCGGTCCTCTCGGGCCAGGTCACGCAGGACGGCGGTCAGGGTGCGGCGCAGCAGCGGGATCTTGAACGCGTTGCCGCCGTCCAACCCCTCGGCCGGCCGGGCGTCGGCGAGTTCGGCGTCCGCGGCGGCCCGGTAGCTGCTCTCCGCTGCGGCCGAACCCCGCAGCGCCTCCTCCGCCCGGTACGCGCGCCACGGCGCATGCGCCACACCGCCGAACGCGATACGCGCGTCCACTACGACGCCGTCCGCGACATCGAGTGCCGCCGCCACGCTGACCAGAGCGAACGCGTACGAGGCACGGTCGCGGACCTTGCGGTACGCCGATCGGCGGGCGATCGGCTGCGCGGGCAGGTCGATGGCGGTGATCAGCTCACCGTGCTCGAGCACCGTGTCGCGCTCCGGGGTGTCGCCGGGCAGCCGGTGCAGGTCGACGAAGGCGATCGTGCGATCGCCGTCCGGACCGAGCACCCGCACCCGCGCCTTCAGCGCGGCCATCGCCACGGCCATGTCGGACGGGTGGACCGCGATGCAGTGCTCGGACGCGCCGAGGATGGCGTGGTTGCGGGTCCACCCGCCGAGCGCGGAGCAGCCTGAGCCCGGTTCTCGTTTGTTGCACGGTGTCGTGACGTCTTGGAAGTAGACGCAGCGGGTCCGTTGCAGCGGGTTGCCGCCGACGGTCGCCATGTTGCGCAGCTGTGCCGACGCACCTGACAGCAGCGCCTGGGACAGCATGGGGAACCGCTCGCGGACCCGCGGGTCCGCCGCGAGTTCGCTGTTGCTGACGCCCGCGCCGATCCTGAGGCCGCCCTCGCCGAGCTCCTCGATCTCGGCCGACAGCAGATCGGCGACCCCGACGACGTGTCCGGGTTCGACGACGCCCAGTTTGAGGTGGTCCACCAGGTTCGTGCCGCCGCCGAGGAACACCGCGGTCGGGTCGCCGGCGACGCTGCGCACGGCCTCCGCCGCGTCGGCCGGGCTGCGGTAGTCGAACGGCTTCATCCGGCCGACTCCGTCCCGGCCGTCCGCTGGGCGGAGGACGCCTCGGCGGCTTGGTGAACGGCGGACACGATGTTGACATAGGCTCCGCAGCGGCACAGGTTGCCGCTCATTCGCTCGGCCACCTCGGCGTGGTCCAGGCGCGGTGCTCCCGTGCCGCCGGTGACGGCGCTCGGCCAGCCCCGCGCGAATTCGTCGAGCATCCCGACCGCGGAGACGACCTGTCCCGGGGTGCAGTAGCCGCACTGGAACGCGTCGCAGTCGATGAAGGCCCGCTGCATCGGATGCAGATCGTCGCCGAGCTGCCCGTCATCGGCAGCCGCCAAGGACGCGAGCCCTTCGGCGGTGACGACCTGAGCTCCGTCCTGGGTGACCGCGAGCACCAGGCAGCTCAGCACGCGCCGTCCGCCGGACAACACCGTGCACGCGCCACACTGCCCGTGGTCGCAGCCCTTCTTGACGCTCGTCACCGCCAGCCGTTCACGCAGGACATCGAGCAGCGTCGAGCGCGTGTCGACGGTCAACCGGCGTGGAACCCCGTCGACCTGCACGGTGATCTCGGTATCCATGAGGCGAGGGTTACCCGCACCGGCATCGCTCACACGGCGCGCGGCGCCGACTCACACGGGCGGCGGCAGGAGGCGCCGTTTCCCCGCCCGGCCGCTGTCTGAACTTTCAAATCCATCCGCCTGTGTCAGCGTTCACCTTTAATTGGTCGAGAGTCATCCTTCGATGCCTTAGAATCATAGGTGTAACGAGATCAGATCCGATGGATCCCCAAGGAGTCAACGATGAACGCCGAAGTTCTGACCGCCCGCCTGCAGATCGCCGCCGCCCGCCACAAGGCTGAGGCGGAGCGCCAGACCCGACTGGCGAAGGCTGCGAAGGCCGAACCCAAGAAGTGACCACTGTGCGCACGTCGGTCCCGGATGAACCGGGCTCACGACCTGCGGCGCCCCGAGCGATGTCCCCGGCAGCACGATCGGCCGGGGACATCGCCGTTTCACGAACCGCGGTGGCTGCTTCCGCGCGTACACCAGGTCCTCTAGAGCGACCCTGATAGACGATCCGGGCCTCGGGCGTCGGGCATCGGGCATCGGGCGGGCGCGCTCAGCGTGGCCCGTCGCTATACGTGATCTTTTGATCCGGCGAGACGGTGAAGGCTTTGCCGGTGACGGCGTCGACGCCGTAGACCGTCCCGGTGGTGTGCGAGCCGGCGCGGCCGAGCACCAGTACTGGTCCGGGCAGGTGAACGCGTTGCCCCGCGAGGTTGTAGTCCACGTTCCCCAGCACCGTGACGCTGACGCCGGCATGGCGCGCGACGTCGTCGACCGACGATTGGGTGACGTGCGGCAGCGTGCTCAGCCGGTGGCCCATGTCGGCTGCCGTGCGGACCTGGTTCACCGCGGGTCCGGCGACGGCCAGGGTCATGACCACGATCATCGCCGCGGTCACGCGCCGCACATCCCGTGCGGCGGTGACGCGGATATTTCGGGCGGTGGCGACCGTGACGGCTCCGCAGACGGCGAACACCGCGACCGCGACCAGCAGCGGAGCCGACGACGCGTTGCGCTGCGTGGACTCCTGGGCTGCGTCGAAACTCACCCCGCGGAACCCGGCCGCGCGCAGGAACGCCTGCGTACGCCACGGTGCGTAGAGCTCCCAGGCCTCCCAGAGGACGTACAGAAGCATCACCCAGCAACCGAGCACCCACAGGCTCCGGCGCACGAAGCGCTCTTCGAGCTCCGGGACGGCGGCGATCCGGGTCGGGACGGTCATGGATGCCTCGAAACCTGGCTGGGTGACGCGGAGCGGCTCACTGCTGACCGGTTCCAGCGTGACAACACTCGCTAGCAGCTCGCCGGTATTTTCATCGCGTGCGTTCGCCTCATCTCTTCCGTTTGCGACGAGTGCTGCGGACCGGCTGGGCCCGCTGGCGCGAGACCGGGGCGTCGTCGTGCGCCTTGCCGTCGGCCGTCGACACGGTGTTGGTGTTGGAGACCGGACCGTTTCCCGCGGCGGCGAGGGCCTTCTTGGCCTCTTTCGCCTTCCGCCGGGCGATCATCTCCTTCTCGGCCTGGCTGCCCGGTACCGGGCTGTTCCGCAGTGTGTAGAACTGTTGGCCGATCGTCCACACGTTCGTGGTCATCAGGTACAGCACGACGCCGATCTGCACGCTCAGGCCGAAGAACAGCATGCCGACCGGCATGACGTAGAGCATGATCTTCTGGCTCTGCATCATCGGGTTCGGCACGGAGTTGTCGAGGTTCGTGTTCTTGGTCAGCATCATGCGCTGGGTCAGGAACTGCGAGGCCGCGTAGAGCACGACCATGACGAGGGCGACGATGCGCAGGTTCACCAGCGACGTGTGCGCGAACTGGCCGTTCGCCGCGGTGTTCAAGTAGGTCTGCGTGGTGAAGAACCGCAGCGGGATCGGCGCACCGAAGAACGTCGAGTGCTGGATGTTGGTGGCGTCGGCCTGGCTGAGCGCGCCGACGGCCCGGCCGCTCGCCGCGTGGCTGAGCACGCGGTACAGCGCGGTGAAGAACGGCAGCTGCACCAAGATCGGTATACAGGAGGCGAACGGGCTGGTCCCGTTGTCCTTGTAGAGCTTCATCGTCTCCTGCTGAAGCTTCTGTTTGTCGAGCTTGTACTTCTTCTGCAGAGCTTGGAGCTGCGGCTGGAGGCGCTGCATGTGCTGCATCGACTTGATCTGCTTGCGGAACAGCGGAATCATCGCCGCGCGGATCGTGATCGTCAGGAAGAGGATCGACAGGACCCACGAGACCGAGGAACCCTCGCCGAAGATCGCGCCGAAGACCCGGTGCCACAGGACCATCACGAAGCTGACGGCCCAGATGATCGGGTTGAGGACTGTGTCGATGACACCCACGGTCATGCTCCTCGGTCGGACGTCAGGTCGGGCCCGGCCTCCACGGGCGCAGCAGCGTTTGCGGTCGTGTACGGCGGCACGCCGAATGCCGTGATCTCGACAATAGTCGGGAAAAATGACTACCATCCGACAAAGCGGGCCGGAGCACGCCGGCGATACGCCGCGCCGACCTGGACGGCCACAGGCGGGCCGGGTGTCCCGAGCATGAGTTTCCTCCGCCGTTCGAAGGGCTCTGTCCGCAGGTCAGCTGGGGTATGTGGTTTTGGGGTCAGTAGTCCGTTCGGGTGACTGAAGCGCACCCGGCTCGCTGACGACTGCCGCAATCAGTCCGTCGCCGGTGATGAGTCCGGGCCGGACTGTCGATTGCGGCGGTTCGGCCCGAGGGGTGTGCGGTGCGGTGCAGTGCAGTGCGGTGTGTCAGTGGTCGACGATGTCGTCGAGCAGGGCCGCGAGTTCGGCGGGGCGGGAGAGGAACGGGGAGTGGCTGCTCGCGATGCGGCGGACCTGCTTGGTGTGGGCTGACATCTTGTGCTGGAGGTCCAGCGGGAGGCTGGCGTCCTGTTCGGTGCACCACGCCGGACGTGGACGTGGCAACGGCCGCACGAGTGACCGTCTGAGGCGGGTTCCAGGCCCTGGCGAACCAGGTGCTGACCGGCGACCCGGAGCAGGACGAGACTGTGGCCAGGGAGATCGCGCTCCTCGAGTGGTACGGCGCGTTCCGGCGCCCCGCCGAAGCTCCCACCAGTGCTTGACAGCCGGGCAGGGCGTCGGTTTCAGCGATGCGTGCGTCGGAGGAAGCTGCCTGCGGCGGACAGGTGCAACGGGGCGTGGTGCGTCGCGCGCGGCGGTGACCGGCGCGCGCGACGCACGGATGCGGGCCCTAGCGGCCGTATCCAGCCGCGGTGATGTTCGCCTGGATGGCGTTCTCGGTGGCGGCCGAGGGGTAGCCGGTGGTCATGACGCCTTCGTAGAAGGTGCCGTCGGACCCCTTGCTGTTGTCGCCGCCGGTGCCGAGGATGATCGCACCCTGCTTGCGCATCGGGTTGTAGCCCGACACGTTCGGGCGCGGGCCGCTGTAGAAGGTGGACAGGTTCCCGGACTGGGCGTTGCCGCCGAGGATGGCCCACTGGTTCTGGCCGCCCTCGATCATGGCGGTGGTGTACCGGTAGTTGATCGTCGGGTCGTTGGAGTTCAGGTGCTGGTTGACTCCGGAGAACAGGCCGTTCTCCAGGTCGGCCATGATCCACGGCCCGTTCCCGGAGCCGTAGCCCCAGACCCGGATGTTGCCGAAGTAGATGGCCTCCATGGTGCCGTTGCCGTCATCGCGGCTGTCGGTCTCGGCGTTGCCGTAGTCGAAGCAGCAGCCGCCGTTGTAGTGCGTGCCGTCGAAGATGGCGTACTCGCCCTCGGAGGCGTCCCCGGTGGCGATGCCGTGGGTGGCGTTGTCCCGGTATCCGGTACCGGTCGCGACGTACACCCCGTAGGCCTTGTGGCCGTTCAGCGTCGTCGGCGCGGATGTGGCGTTCGCCAGGTTGTCCGGACCGCCGGCCGCGCCGCCCGCGGGCGCCTGGGTGAGGTTGTTCCCCCGGCCGGACTGGTCGTAGATGACCGTGATGACGCAGGACGTGTTGGCGCAGAACGAGTCCTGCGCCGCCGCGTTGGCCGGTCCGCCGGCGCTCAGGACACCGATGTTCGCCGTGGCGTTGTCCGAGGACCGGCGTACTTGGTACAGGTTCCCGGTGTAGGAACCGTAGAGCGCGCGCGTCGTGGAGTGCGCGGCGACGCACGGGGTGTTCGCCGCGGCGTAGATGTCGCAGGGCTCCTGGCTCGGCGGCGGCACGGACGTCGAGCTGGACGGGGACGTCGACGGGGACGTGGACGGGGAACTGGAGCTGCTCACGCCCCCGGTGCACGCCACGCCGTTCATGGTGAACGCGGTCGGGATCGGATTGCTGCTGTTGTTCCAGGTGCCGTTGAACCCGAAGCTGGTGGAGCCGCCACTGGCCAGCACCCCGTTGTAGGACATGCTGGCCGCGCTGACCTGTGCTCCGCTCTGGGTCACGGTCGCGTTCCAGGCCTGCGACACCTGCTGGCCGGCGCCGAACGACCAGCCCACGGTCCAGCTGGACACCGGGTCGCCGAGGTTGGTCACGCTGACGTTCGCTCCGAACCCGCCGCCCCACTGCGAGGTGATCGAGTACGCGACCGAACAACCGGCGCCGGCTGCGTGCGCCGTCATGTTCGACAGCGCGACGCCCGCGCCGACGAGCGCGGCGGACGCACCGACGGCGAGCACGGCACGCGATCGGGATCTGTTCATCGTGTCTCCTTTGTTAGCGCTAACACTTGTGAGCGGCCGATTCAGCGCGGCCATGGTGAACGTGGACTGCGACCGGCCCTGGTCCGAGAGCCCGTCGCCCGCGGGGCTACTGGTATCCGGCCGCGACGATGCTGGCCTGAACCGCGCTGTCGGTGGCGTCCGACGGGTACCCCGCGACGATCGCGCCCTCGTAGAAGGTGCCGAGACTCAGGTTGGTGTTGCTCGCACAGCAGTCACCGCCGCTGCCGAGGATGATCGCGCCCTGCTGCTTCATCGGGTTGTATCCGCGCGGCAGGGCGCCGCTCCAGAGCGTGGTCAAGCTGCCCGTCTGTGCGCTACCGCCCTTGAGCGCCATTTGCGTGGAGCCGTTGTTCTTCAACATCGCGGTGACGTACTTGTCGGCGAACGCGCGCTGGTTCGGGTTCCAGGAGGAGCTGCCACCGGGGAACAGGCCGTATTCGAGGTCGGCTTGAACCCACGGGCCGCTGCCGGTGCATCCGCCGAACCAGCAACTCGTGCTGAAGTTGATGGCGTCCATCGCGCCCGCGCCGTCGGCTCGGCGGTCCGTCTCGCTGTTGCCGTAGTCGAAACAGCAGCCGCTGTTGACGTGCAGGCCGCTGGTCACCATGTACGCGCCCTGCGGCTGGCTGCCGACAGGCATGCCGGAGGACGCCCCGTTGTGCCAGTAGCTGTTACCCGGGTTGATGTAGAGGTCGTACACCTTGTGCCCGGCTGCCGTCAGCGATTCGCGTGTGGCGCTCGCCGGGGTGTCGCTGCCTCCCGCACCGCCCGGCCCTTGGTAGGCCACGCTGTTTCCATGGCCGGACTGGTCGTAGACGACGGTGATCACACACGAGGTTCCGGCACAGAACGAGTCCTGAGTCGCGGCATTCGCGTATCCGCCGGGTGTTAGGACGCTGATGTCCTTGGTGGCGTTGTCGGAGGAGCGCCGTACCTGGTACAGGGCTCCCCCGTAGGCGGAGTACAGAGCTCGAACCGTGCTGTGCGCCGCGACGCAGGGGGTGCCGCCGGCGGCGTAGATGTCGCAGGGCAGCCTGGTCGAGGAGGAACTCGGCGGCGTGGACGGTGTCGATGAAGTCGATGAGGGGGTGGAACTCGGCGGTGACGACGGCGTGGTGGTGGGCGGTGACGACGGCGTGGTGGTCGGCGTTCCCGAGGGACCGGAACCGATACAGGTGGTCCCGTTGAGCGCGAAGCTGACCGGCGCCGGATTGCTCGTGGACCACGAGCCGTTGAAGCCGAAGCTGGTGCTTCCGCCGGTGGGGATGGCGCCGTTGTAGGGCGCGTTCGTCACGGCGACGTCGCCGCCGGTTTGGGTGTCAGTGCCGTTCCACAGCTGCGTGATGGTCTGACCGGCGCTGAATGTCCAAGTCAGGGTCCATCCCGTGGTGGGGACGCCGAGGTTGGTGATGCTGACGTTCGCCCCGAAGCCGCCCTGCCACTGGCTGGACACGCTGTAGTCCACCTGGCATCCGCCGGCGGCTTGAGCCGTGGGCGCGGCCGTCATGCTGACGGCTCCCGCCGCGGCCACGATCGTGGCCGCGGCGCCGACCGACAGCCAGGACCGATAGTGGCTGAGTTTCACGGAGTACCTTCTTCGCTTTCAGGGACTGGTGCAGACGAACGCCGGTACGGAGGGCGCGCCGCTGGCGAGGAATCCGACTGCGTGATGCTCTGGCCCGAGCCGAGAAGAGCTGTCGACTACCGGATTTCGACAGCGCCGCGAGAAAGCCGACGCCGCATGGACAATGGCGATCCGTCGCTATCGCCGAGCGACCATGAGAACCCTCATGAACGCCTTTGACGTCGTGTCAGCGGGACCGGCATCACGGCCGACACATGGGATGTCTTCTAGCCCATTCCGATAACGATGTCCAGCGGGCTGATCATGCCAGCCGGGTAGATCCACGGCGATCCTGGCCGACGGTGCAGGTCTGGCATCCCCGTCAGCGGATCGAGAGGCCGGGGGGCTCGATGGGAACTTTCACAGCGTGCGCAAGCCACGCAGGCACTCCCCCGATGCGAAGCCCAGAGGTGCGTAGAGGCTCTCGCATCCGGAACCTTGACAGAGCTCGAAGTGTGATGCAGCGTCTACCGCCAAGACACATCCGGAGCCCATCGTCGACGGCACCGGTCCGACACTGAATGTTACCGGTAACATCCGCCCCGCGGTCCGGCAATCGCGGGGCAGGGCGGCAGCCCGTAACGCCATGGCCTTGAGAATCGCCACCGCGCCCCAGGGAGAGCAGATGGAAGAACCGTGATCGGCAACGAGCACGAGATCGAACTCGAACTCGAACGGTTCTGACGCCGGGGTTCACACCTCGCGGTCGCCCGGCGCCGGCTCAGCGCGAGAGGCGCGCTGCGATGCCGTCGAGGAGGCAGTCGAGGCCGAATTCGAAGCGGGCCTGCTCGTCGTGGCGGGGGGCGCCCTCGTGCAGGGAGCGCTCGTAGCGGGGGTAGTCGCCGTTCGCGAGCAGCCAGGCCAGGCGGTCGGTGTTCGCGTCCTTGGCGTCCCGCGGTGAGGTCCAGCCCTCGGGGGCGCGCAGCCGTTCGCGGGTGACCTCGTCGTGGGTGCCGGCGCGGGTGTAGGCGGTGACCGCGCCGGTGATGTCGGTGATCTGGGCCGCGGTCAGGCCGAGGCCGTCGAAGGCGGCGAGGTTCTGTTCGGCGACGGCGAGGAAGGCCGGGGTCGGGGCGAACAGGATGCGGCCGGGCAGGTCGGTCATCCAAGGGTGCATCAGGATGACGCCGCGGAAGCGCATCGCCGAGGCCCGCAGGACGCGCCGCCAGTGGCTGGAGCCGGCAGGCTCAGCCCGCCCGGCCGACTCGCCGGGTTCGCCCGGTTCGGCGAGTTCGTCCTCATCGAGGAGCATGCCGCCGCGGACCGTGTCGAGCATCAGCTCTATGACGTCGTCCTTGCCTGAGACGTAGCGGTAGCAGGTCATCGACGACACCCCGAGCTCGGTGGCGAGCCTTCGCATCGACACCGCCTCGAGGCCGTCGGCGTCGGCGATCCGCAGCGCCGCCTCGGCGATCAGGGCGTGGGTCAGCACCGGGCGGTGGACCGGCGGGGACAGGGCCATCCGCTCCCAGATCGAGCGGGTGGCCGCTGTCTCGTCGACGTTCTCGGTGCTCATGTGTACAACGTTATCGCGGATTTACAACGTAAGCGAGAGCGTTTACAGTGTAAATCATGACGCAGAGCTACGAACGCGCCGCGCCGCCCGATGACGGGCCCGCAGATCCGAACCGTTGGCGCGCCCTGACCGTGTGCCTGGTCGCCGGCTTCATGACCCTGCTCGACGTCAGCATCGTGAACGTCGGCCTCCCGCAGATGGAGGCCGGGCTGCGCGCCTCCCCGGCGGACGTCTCCTGGGTGCGCGCCGGCTACACCCTGACGTTCGGCCTGGTCCTGGTGCCCTCCGGGAAGCTCGGCGACGCCCTCGGCCGCAAACGCGTGTTCCTGCTCGGGCTCTTCCTGTTCACCGGGGTCAGCCTGATGTGCGCGCTCTCGCCCACCGCCCAGTGGCTCGTCGTCGCCCGCCTGCTCCAGGGGGTGGCCGGCGGCCTGCTGAACCCGCAGATCATCGCGATGATCCAGCAGCTGTTCCGGGGCAGCGAGCGCGGCAAGGCCTTCGGCCTGTACGGCGGCACCGTCGCCGTGGCCACGGCGATCGGCCCGCTGGCCGGCGGGCTGCTCATCGAGGCCGGCGGCTGGCGCTGGATGTTCCTGATCAACCTGCCGATCGGCGTGGTCGGCCTGGTGCTCGGCGTGCTGCTGGTGCCCAAGATCCCGCCCCGGCGGCGCGGCCGGGGGATGGACCTGGTCGGCGTGGCGCTGCTCGGCGGCGGCATCACCTCGATCATGCTGCCGCTCATCGAGCAGGAGCAGGGCGGCGCGGCGGTGCACTGGTGGCTGCTGGGCCTGGCGGCGGTGCTGCTGGTCGCCTTCGTGTTCTGGGAACGCTGGTGGAAGGGGCGCGGTCTGGACCCGCTGGTCAATCTCAGTCTGCTGCGAACGCCGTCGTTCGGCGCGAGCAGCCTGGTCGGGCTGGCCTACTTCGCCGGGTATCCCGGTGTGCTGTTCATCTTGTCCCTGTACCTGCAACAGGGGCGCGCCTATTCGGCGCTGGCGGCCGGCGCGACGAGCATGCCGTTCGCGGTGGGATCGGCGATCAGCGCGGCCGTCAGCGGGCGGGCCGTCTACCGCATCGGACGGGTGCTCGTGGTGGCCGGCCTGGTGGCCGTCCTGGCCGGCCTGATCCCGGCGGCCGTGATCATCCAGCACGACACCGGCGGCGCGGTCTGGGCGCGGTTGTTCCTCCCGCTGCTGGTGGCCGGGCTCGGCAGCGGCCTGGTCATCGGCCCGAACCAGACGCTGGCGCTCCAGTTCGTGCCGCCGGCCAGCAGCGGGACCGCGGCCGCGATGGTGCAGACCGGGCAGCGCATCGGCATGTCGGTGGGCACCGCCATGGCCGCCACGATGTTCTTCGGGCATCTGAAGGTCCTGCGTCACGACTACAGCGGCGCCGCGTCCCGAAGTCTGTACGGCGCCGCGGCGCTTGTCACGGTCGCCCTGGCCGCCGCGTCCGTCGACCTGGCCGCCGCGCGGCGGCTCCGGCGGCGTCCGGCCACGGGGCAGGCCGCGGAGGTGCCGGGCAGCCGGACGGGTTCGGCTGTGGTGAAAAGATCCTGACCGGCCCGGATGCCTGATTGGGAGGAGCTTGCACGAATAACAACTTGATTATATTTGAGGGTCCTTATATAGTAGGGCATAGATGGAAACGCCATTCAATGGGGGATGGTGACGTTTTCAACGACTTTCCGAGTGCAATTACTCTCTCCCCGTCCCGAGGCACCGCGCGTCCGCCGCCCTTCCGACCCGAAGGCACGGCGGACGCCGGTTTTTCGGCAGGGGGAGCCGCGATGAGATCATGGGGGCTTCGATGAGTACGAGTGTCGGAATGCGCGGCATCATCATCAGGAACGACGATCTGCGGTCCGTCCGGGCGCCGGTCTGCGGGGTGACCGACCGCTTGACGCGGTCGCGCAGGTCCTGGCTGGCCGGCCGGCTGGAGAGTGGGATCGGCCACGCCGACGCGGCGTTCCGCACGGACTGCACGGAGTGCGCCGAACCATGCAGCCAGTACGCAGGGCTCTGGCTGGCCATGCTGCTGTCTCAGATCCGCCGCGTCGACCGGGCCGTCCGGGCCCTCGACGCGGTCGACATATCCGCGGCCGCGCGCGGCGACCGGCCGCTGGCCACCGCCGCGACGCTGGTCCGCGCCAAGGTCGAGGCGGCGGCGGGCCGTTTCGACACCGCGACCGCGCTGGCCGCCGCCGGCCTGCGGGAGGCGGAGGAGGTCGGCCTGAAGTCCTGGACTCCGCTCGGGAACTTCGTGATCGCGTTAACCGCCGTGCGGCAGGGCGACCTGGCCACGGCGCTCCGCTACGCGCAGCGGATGGAGGAGGACGCCGTCTTCGGCCGCAAGATGCTGCCCCCGGGGCAGGCGGCCTGGGCAATCCTGCAGATCGCCGAGGCCGAACAGGGCTGGGAGAAGGTCGCGGCGCGGGCCGCCGAGCTGCTGGACTCCGGCCACGTCATCCGGCAGCTGCTGATCTCCGAACCGGCGGCGGCGCCCTGGCTGGTGCGGCTGATGCTCAAGTCCGGCGAGCGCGCTCTGGCCCAGGAGGGCGTGTGGGCCTCGCGCCGCCTGGCCGCGGTGAACCCCGGCGTCCGCTCCACGGCCGCCGCCGCCCTGCACGCCGTGGCGCTGTACGAGGCGGACATGGAGAAGCTCGCCTCCGCCGCGGAGCTGCACGTCGACCAGTGGGCGCGGGCCTCAGCGGTCGAAGACGTCGGCGCGGTGCTGACCGACCGGAAAGGAGACCGGGGGCGGGCGGCGCTGATCCTGGAGGACGCCCGCGGCGCCTACGCGCAGATCGGCGCCCTGCGGGACGCGGCCCGCGTCAAGAGCAGGCTCAGGGGGATCAACACCATCGTCCCGGCCCAGGACCAGGGACTGCCGGCGAGCGGTGTCGCCGGACTGACCAGGACCGAGTACGCCATCGCCAAGCTCGTCGCCGGCGGCCTGACCAACGGTCAGGCCGCCGAACAGTTGTATCTGTCCCGGCACACCGTCGCCTTCCACCTGCGGAAGATCTTCCGCAAGCTCGGCGTGGCCTCCCGCGTCCAGCTCGCGAGGCTGTGGGCCGAGCTGGACTCCGGCGGCGGCCTGGAGCCCGGGGCGGCCGGCTGAGCCCGGCGCACGGATCGACGCCGCACCGGCCGGCTTCCGCCGGGCCGGTGCGGCGCTCTCACGCCGTCAGCCGTCAGCCGTCAGCCGGCCGCCGGCACCGCCGCCCGCTGGATCCCCAGCCGCGGTTCCATGACCAGGTGCAGCCCGGTCGCGGCGTCGTAGAGGTCGTCGGCGTCGATCTGCACCCGCGAGCGGCCGCGGTCGCCGCCGGTGTTGGGCAGCCCGGCCTCGGCCCGCTGCTGCGCCTGCTCGGTCGCGCTGAGCAGGTCCTGGACCTTCGAGCGCCGGGAGGCCGCCTCGGCGACGGACTCGCGGATCGGCCGGTCGCCGAGCCCGCTGTCGTCCTTGGCCTCGCGCAGGTCGGTGATGCCGGAGGTGATCTCGCCGAACGCCAGGTCGGCGCTGCCCTCCAGCCCCTTGTGCTCCCGGGTCAGGGCCTTGGCCAGCTCGAAGTAGCGGTCCTTGCCGGCGTGCTTCTGGTAGAAGCCCGCGACCAGCGTGAACAGCCGCTCGTAGGAGTTGCGGTAGCGGGACTCGTAGAACGCGTAGGCCTCGGTCTCGGTGACGTCGCCGTTCTCGATCGAGAGCACCGAGGCGGCCGCGAGCAGTCCGCTGTAGATGGCCAGGTGCACGCCGGTGGACAGCAGCGGGTCCAGGAAGCAGGCCGCGTCGCCGACCAGGAAGTGGCCCGGGCCGCAGAAGCTGTCGGCCGCGTAGGAGAAGTCCTGCTCGACCCGGGCGCCCGGGCGGACCGTGCCCTTGGCCATCGCCTCGCTCACCGTCGGCGACTCGGCAACCACCGCCGCGAGCATGTCGTCCAGGGTGTCGTAGTCCTTGCGCCGCTCGACGAACACTGATTTGTGCGTGACGTAGCCGACGCTGAACCGGTTCCCGCTCAGCGGGATGACCCAGTACCAGCCCTCGGGCGAGGAGATGACGTTGATGCTCCCGGACGGACTGTCCGGCAGCAGCTCGCCGCCGTCCCAGTAGCCCCAGATCGCGACGTTGCGGAAGATCTCGGTGGCGCGGCGGTCGCGGAAGTGCTGGGCGCTGATCAGACCGGCCCGGCCCGAGGCGTCGAGGACCAGGTCCGCGCGGGTGATCTGCGGCTCGCTGTGGCCCTGGGGCGTCCACTCGACGCCGACGGCGCGGCCGTCCTCGAACACCACCCGCTTGACCTGCGCCTGCTCCAGGACCTGGGCGCCGCACTCGGCCGCGTGCTGCAGCAGCACCTGGTCGAAGTCCTCCCGGTCCACCTGCCAGGAGCGCACGTCCGGCCCGAACTGCGCGGTCCAGTCGATCGCCCAGTCCAGCTCCTGTCCCCAGCGCAGCAGCACGCCGGTCTTGCGGGTGTAGCCGCGGGCTTCGATCTTCTCCAGCGCGCCGATGTAGTCCAGCACGCCCCGGCACGAGTACGTGATCGACTCGCCGACGTGGTAGCGGGGGAACGCCTCGCGTTCCAGGAGCGTGACCGAAACTCCGTTCTTGGCCAGTAGGGCGGCTGCGGTCGATCCGGCCGGACCGCCGCCGACGACGATTACCTCGGTCATCTCCGAAAACACCATCCTTTTTGTCAGGATCCTTCTGTCAGAGCGCGACATCCCTTTTTCCGAACGCTAGGCCCGTCGCGCGCCGCGCACTATCCCCCATGTTGGTAGTGCTATTCCGGGCTCTTCGCTCTACCAAGGTGGGGGATGGCGGCCGGGCTCCGGGGCGGCATACGGTGGCGAAAATCCGAGTCCTGACTCTGGTGAGAGGAGAATGCCGTGCGACGCCATCTGTCCCAGATATGGGATGACGCTGCCCTGAGACATTCCCGCGACACCGCACTTATCGCGGGAGAAGAAACACTTTCTTATGGCGCGGTGAACGAGCGCGCCAATCGCCTGGCCAGAGTGCTGATCGCCGGCGGCGCCGGTCCCGGGCGCCTGGTCGCCCTGGCGCTGGGCCGCACCGTGGACATGGCGGTGGCGGTGCTCGCCGTGGCGAAGACCGGAGCCGCCTTCCTGCCCGTCGACCCCGAGTACCCGGCCGAACGCGTCGCGCACATGCTGCGGGACGCGGCTCCGGTGCTGGTCTGCGCGACCGCCGCGACCCTCGGCCGGCTGCCGGCCGACGTGCCGGTCCCGAGCCTCGTGCTGGACTCGGCGCCGCAGCTCAGTGCCCTGCGGGCCCAAGCCGCCACCGACGTCACGGACGAGGAGCGCCGCCAGCCGGTCTCTGTGACCGACCTGGCCTACGTCATCTACACCTCCGGCTCCACCGGCCTGCCCAAGGGCGTGGCCGTCACCCACACCGGGCTCGCGGGCCTGGCCGCGGCGAAGATCGACACGATGCGGGTCGGCGGCGACAGCCGGGTCCTGCAGTTCGCCTCGCCGAGCTTCGACGCGTACCTCACAGAGATCCTCGCGGCCTTGACCTCCGGCGCCGCGCTCGTCATCCCGCCGGCCGGGGTCTTGGCCGGCGACGTGCTGCGCGCGGTGCTGCGGGACCACGCCGTCACCCACGCGGTGCTGCCCCCGACCGCCGCGGGGACCATCGCCCCCGAGGACGTCCCGGACCTGCGCACCCTGGTCGTCGCCGGCGAGGCGCTGCCGGCCGCGCTGGTCGAGCGCTGGGCTCCGCACGTCCGCATGATCAACGCCTACGGCCCGACCGAGGGCACGGTCTGCGCCACGATGACCGGACCGCTGGCCGCCGGCGAGCCGATCACCATCGGCACGCCGATGCCCGGGGTGTCGGTGTACGTGCTCGACGACACCCTGCGGCCGGTCCCGCCCGGCGAGATCGGCGAGGTGTTCATCGCCGGCGACGGGCTGGCCCGCGGCTATCTGGGCCGTCCGGAGCTGACCGCGCAGCGGTTCCTGGCCGACCCGTTCTCCTCGGCCGGCACGCGCATGTACCGGACGGGCGACCTCGCCTCCTGGCCCGCGGGCGGCGGCATCGTCTTCCACGGCCGGGTCGACGAGCAGGTCAAGCTGCGCGGCTTCCGGATCGAGCTGGGAGAGGTGGAGTCCGTCCTCGGCCGGCATCCGGAGGTGGCACGCGCGGTCGCGGTCGTGCGCTCCTCGTCGGTCGCGGGCGCTTACGGCCTCGCGCACCACACCGCGGCGCAGCTCCTCGCCTACGTGGTCCCGGCCGACGGCGGCCGGCCCTCGTCCGCGGCGCTGCGCGAACACGCGGCGCGCTTCCTGCCCGAGTACATGGTGCCCGCGCTGTTCACCACCGTGGACGCCCTGCCGCTGACGCCGAACGGCAAGGTCGACCGCGCGGCGCTTCCGGAGCCGGCCGCGGCGCCGCACATGGTCGGCGGCGGGCCCCGGACGCCGGCGGAGAAGGCGCTGTGCCTGATCTTCGGCGAGCTGCTCGGGTTCGACGAGGTCGGCGTCGGCGCCGACTTCTTCGCGCTCGGCGGGACCAGCATCGTGGCGATCGACGTGATCCTGCGGGCCCAGGACTTCGGGCTCGAACTCACCCCGCGCGCCCTGATCGACAACCCCACCATCGAGATGCTCGCCGCGGCCGCGGCGGACGGGAGCTGACATGACACCCCGGCCCGTCGTCCAACCGGACGACCTCGACCGCGTGGACCTGGCCTCGCCGGTCCTGCACGCGGAGAACAACCTGGACGAGGTCTGGCGCCACCTGCGCGCGAACGACCCCGTGCACTGGCACCGGCCGGTGGACGGCCGCCCCGGGTTCTGGGTGATCACCCGGCACGCCGACGTCCACAAGGTCTACCAGGACAAGGGCCACTTCACGACCGCCGGCGGCAACGCGCTGGCGACCCTGCTCACCGGGGGCGACTCGGCGTCCGGCACGATGCTGGCGGTCACCGACGGCCCGCGCCACCAGCAGATCCGCAACGTCATGACCCGCGGTCTGAACCCCCGCACGCTGGAGGCCGTCCGGCACTCGCTCCAGCAGACCGTGGACCGCCTGCTGAAGAACGCGCTCGACATGGGCGAGTGCGACGCGGCCCACGACGTGGCGGCGAACGTCCCGCTCGGGGCGATCTGCGACCTGCTGGAGATCCCCGAATCCGACCGCCACCACCTGCTCGGCCTGACCTCGCACGCGTGGAGCACCGACCACGCGGACGAGCCGCCGCAGGAGGCCTGGGTCGCCAAGAGCGAGATCCTGCTGTATTTCAGCAGGCTGGCCAAGGAGCGCCGCGGCGCCGAGTACGACGACATGGTGACGCTGCTGGCGAACTGCCGCATCAAGGGCGAGCCGCTCAGCGCGACCGAGCTGATGGCGAACTGCTACGGCCTGATGATCGGCGGCGACGAGACCGGCCGCCACGCGATCACCGGCACCATCCTGGCCCTGACCGAGAACCCCGACCAGTGGCGCGCGCTGAAGAACGGCGACGTCGACATCAAGACCGCGACCGAGGAAGCGCTGCGCTGGACGGTGCCCTCCCTGCACGGCGGGCGCACCGCGACCGGCGACGTCGAGCTGGGCGGGAAGCTGATCAAGGCCGGCGACGTGGCGAGCGTCTGGATCTACTCGGCGAACCGCGACGAAGAGGTCTTCGACGAGCCGGACCGGTTCCTGCTCGGGCGCACCCCCAACAACCACTTCACGTTCGCCTACGGCATGCACTACTGCCTCGGCCACTACCTCGGCCGCATGGAGGTGCACGCGGTGCTGGACGGACTGCGGCGCCTGGTCGGGAACGTCGAGCAGATCGGCGAGGAGAAGTGGATCTACTCCAGCATCCTGCACGGCATGCACTCGATGCCGGTGCGGATGACGGCGTGACGCGGCGGATCGCCTCGACCAGCGGATCGGAGTGAGTGGGACATGAACGTTTTGGACGATGAGGCGGCGCCGTTCTTGGTGCTGGGGAACGCGGCGCAGGAGTACTCGCTGTGGCCGGCGGCCGGCGACGTGCCGGTGCCGGGCGGCTGGCGGGCGGTGTTCGGACCGGCCGAGCGGCACGCGTGCTTGGCGGAGATCGGGCGGGTCTGGGTGGACCGGGCAGGCGCGGAGTCTGCCGGCGGAGAGTCGTCTGGCACAGGGTCGGCTGGCGGAGAGTCGGCTGGCACGGAGTCGACGGGCACAGAGTCAGCCCGCGCACAGTCGACTGCCGCGACCGGCTCCGGCGGCCCGCGATGAGCAGGACGCCGGACGGCACCGGAACCGTCGCGGTCGTCACCGGGGCGGCCCGGGGCATCGGCGCGGCCGTGGCGCTGCGGCTCGCGGCGGGCGGGGCGACCGTCGTCGTGGTGGACCGCGAGGAGCGGGACACGGCCGGGACCGTCGCGGCCGTGCGCCGGGCGGGCGGCCGGGCGCTCGGCATCGGCTGCGATGTGGCGGTCGCGGCCGAGGTGCGGACGGCGATGCTGCGGATCGCGGCGGCCTACGGGCGCCTCGACATCCTGGTGAACTGCGCTGGCGTCACCCGCGACCGCCTGCTCCTGGCCATGGACGACCCGGAGTGGGACACAGTGCTGGACGTCAGCCTGGGCGGCACGATGCGCTGGTCCCTGGCGGCCGCCGAGCTCATGAAGCACCGCGGCACGGGCCGCATCGTGACCTTCAGCTCGGTCGCGGCGGACGGCAACCCGGGCCAGAGCAACTACGCGACCGCGAAAGCCGCCCTCGCCGGCTTCACCCGCGCCCTGGCCTCCGAACTCGGCCCGCACGGCATCACCGTGAACGCGGTGGCGCCCGGCTTCGTCGCGACCCCGATGGTCGCCGAACTGGCCGATCGCCTCGGCGTGGACCGCGAGGCGTTCCTGAAGGAGGCGGCATCCCACGCGGCGGTCGGCCGCGTCGGAACGGTCGACGACATCGCCGCCGTGGTGGCCTTCCTCACCGGCCGCGACTCCGGCTACCTGACCGGGCAGACCGTGTCCGTCGACGGAGGCCGGCGATGAGTCGGCGGAGCGTGCTGTGCGGTGGCGCGAGCAGGTTCGGCAGCGCGAGCAGGTTCGGCGAAGCGAGCAGGTTCGGCGGCGCGAGCAGGTTCAGCGGCGCGAGCGAGTTCGGCGGCGCGAGCTTCTCCGGCGGCGCGAGCAGGTTCGGCGGCGCGAGCAGGTTCGGCGGCGCGAGCAGGTTCGGCGGCGCGAGCAGGTTCAGCGGCGCGAGCGAGTTCGGCGAAGTGAGCTTGTTCGGCGGGCGCCTGGTCGGCGGTGCGAGCACGGCTGGCGAAGCGAGCGTTTCCGGCGGGTCCCTGTTCGGCGGCGCGAATTCGGCCACTGAAGCGAGCCTCTTCGGCAAGTCCCTGATCGGCGGCGCGAGCACGGTCGGCGGCGCGAGCTTCTCCGGCGAGTCCCTGTTCGGCGGCGCGAGCACGGTCGGCAAAGCGAGCATCTCCGGCGCGCGGCGCAGACTGCCGGCGGCGTGCGGCGAAGGCGGCTCGCGGTGACCGGGCTGACCGCGGCTGCCGGGCAGACCGGCGCGCTGTCCCGGATGGCCGTCGTGGCCGGCGGGGCGTGCGATACCGGCCTGGCTGCCGCGCTCCAGCTCGCGGAGCTCGGCCTCGATGTCGCTCTGATCGGCGCCGACGTGGCCGTGCCCGTCGAGGTCACGGAGCGGTTCTTCGCCGGCGGGCGGCACTGCCTCGCCATCCGGGCCGACCTCGCCGACGGCCGGTCGTTCGCCGCTGCGCTCGGCGGGGCGCGCTCGGTCCTGGGCAGTCCCAGTGTTCTGGTGAACTGCGTTCCGCTCGGCGGTCCCGAGCCGCTGTCCGCCGAGGAGCGCTACGCCGATGCGCGGCGCAGCCTGCGGGCGCTGTTCGCCTGCTGCCGTGCCGTCTGCGCGCACATGGTGCGCAACCGGTGGGGCCGGATCGTCAATATCGCGCAGCCGGCGGTGGCCGACGGGGCGGCGGACCGCGAGTGGCGCGACGGGCAGACCGTGCTCGGCGGGCTCGTCGGTTTCACCCGCTCCGCGGCGCTGGAGTTGGCCGCGTACGGCGTCACCGCGAACTACATCGCGCCGAGCAGCTGCTATCCCGCCGGTCCGGCCCACGCGCCCGCGCCGCCGCCCGCCGCGGCCGCCGGCGGCGGCGGCACCGGCCCGAGCTATGCCGCCGGCGTGGCGGCCCTGACCGGATTCCTGATCAGCGATCAGGCCTCGGCGATCACCGGGCAGGGCGGCTACCTCGCCGGCCGCCCGGCGGCGCCGTCCGCCAGATGGGAGTAGACCATGAAAGACCCGGGCCACTACGTCGCCCGCATCCTCGACCAGCTCGCGCTCGACGACGACCGGCCGGTGATCCGCTGGCAGGACACCGTCGTCCCGGCCGCCGAGCTGCGCAGCGCCCTGATACGGGTGGCCACCGCGCTGCGCCGGCTGGACGTCGGCAGCGACGACACCGTCGCCGTCCTGACCTCCGTGAACAGCCCTTGGATGCTGGCCACCCGCTACGCCGTCCACCTCGTCGGCGCGACCGTCGTCTACGTCAGCGGCTCGAACCACGGGACGACCACCCACGGCCTCACCCGCCAGACCCGCGCCCGCATGGTGCACGAGACCGGCGCGTCGGTCCTGCTGTTCGACGAGGACAACGCCGCCGAGGCCGACGGCATCCGCGCGCTCCTCGCCTCCCGATCCGAAGTCCGCCTCTGCGCGCTCGGGACACCCCTGTCAGGGCCCGTATCCATCGACGGCAGCCCGGTCGCCGAGCCGACCACCACCACCGCCACCGGCAGCGCCGCCAGCACCATCGACCTGACCCCCCACACCCCCACCCGCGCCATGGTCATCTACACCAGCGGCAGCACCGGCAGCCCCAAAGGCGTGGTCAAACCCTTCGTCGCCTGGAACAACGTCGTCCTCAACGAGGCCACCTTCACGTCCGCGAAGACCTTCCTCGCGGTCAGCGCCGTCAGCCACACCGGCGGCCTGCTCACCGACATGGCGATCGCCTCCGGCGGCAGCGCACTGCTCCGCACAGCCTTCGAACCCGCCGCCTTCCTGCGCGACATCGCCGAATACCGCGTCACCGACACCCTGATCGGCGTCCCGCTCCTGTATCAGCTCACGAACCACCCGGACGCTCCGACCACCGACCTGTCCTCGCTGCGCCGCCTGCTCTACATCGGCTGCGCGGCCTCGCCGGAGCGTGTCCGCGAAGCCGTCAAGGTCTTCCCCGGCGTCCTGCACCACTCCTACGGCACCACCGAGACCGGCCAGATCGCCATGCTCACCGCCGCCGACCACGACGTCGCCGAGCTGCTCGACACCGTCGGACGCCCGCGGACCGACCTGACGGTGGCCGTCCGCGATCCGCGGACCGGCCGCGGCCTGCCGGCCGGGCAGCTCGGCGAGGTCGTGGTGCGCGGTGCCAACAACATGCTCGGCTACGCCGCCGATCCCGACCTGACCGCCCGGGTGCTCCGCGACGGCTGGGTGCACACCGGCGACCTCGGGCGGATCGGCGACAACGGCTACCTGCGGCTGTTCGGCCGGATGGACGACGTCGTCAAGGTGCACGACACCCGCGTCCACCCGATCGAGGTCGAGAAGGTCCTGGCCGGGCACCCCGGCGTCGCCGACGCCTGTGTCTGGGGACGGCAGGGTCCGGACCTGCTCGGCGAGCTGCACGCCGCCGTCGTGCTGCGCGAGGACGACCCGCCGGCGCGCGAGGCGCTGCGCGGGCACGTCGCGGCCCTGATGACCCCCACCCACGTTCCGGCCACCCTCACGCGGTGGCGCGCATTCCCGATCAACGTCAACGGCAAGGTCGATCGGGTCCTGGTCCGCGAGCAGAGCTCGCACCCCGAGGCGGGAAGGGATGAACCGGCGTGGCCGAATTCATCGGAAACTACGAAAGCCTGATCCGGAAGGTCCGCGGCTCGGCCGGGGACGGCACCAGCGGCGCCGGCGACACCAACAGCGCCGGAGAAGCCGGCAGCGCCAAGGTCATCAGATACTTCTGCGTGCGCTGTGAGCACGAGTTCATCGAACCGGCCTTCAACAAATGCACCGAGTGCGGCGGCGCCATCGACGCCATCTACGACCTCGACCAGGTACAGATCCCGGCCGAGAAGCAGGGCCCTGACCCCCTTCAGCACTACTTCTCGCTGCTCCCGGTCCGCGAGCGCTCGTCGCTGCACTGGGGCGGGGAGGGAAACACCCCGTGCTTCCAGGTCCCGGAGCTGGCCTCGGCGCTGGGCATAGCCCAGCTCTACTTCAAGAACGAGGCCGTGAACCCGACGTCCTCGACGAAGGACCGCGTCGCCTCGGTGTGCCTGTCCCGCTTCGGCGAGCTGGGCGTCCGCGACCTCGTGCTGTCCTCCACCGGCAACAGCTCCACCGCCTACGCGCGCGCCGTCTCGCTGGTCCCCGGCTTCACCCTGCACATCTTCGTCGGCCGCGAGTTCGTCAGCCGCCTCAACTACGCCGACCATCCGCGCATCGTGACCCACGTCGTGGACGGCGAGTTCGTCACCGCCGGCCGCGTCGGCGAGCGCTTCGCCCAGGACAACGGCTTCTTCTGGGAGGGCGGGTTCTTCAACCTCGGCCGCCGCGAGGGCCTCAAACTGGCCTACCTGGAGGCCTACGACGAGATGCAGGCCGAGCCGGACTACGTGTTCCAGGCCGTCAGCAGCGGCATGGGCCTGGTCGGCGCCTACAAGGGCGCGGTGGAGTACCGCGAGCTCGGGCGGCTGGGCAAGGTGCCCTCGTTCATGGCCGTCCAGCAAGCCAGCTGCTCGCCGATGGCGCAGGCCTTCGCCGAGGACGCCGACCAGATCGCGCCGCGCCACGTCGTGCGCGACCCCAAGGGCCTGGCCTACGCGATCCTGCGCGGCGACCCGACCGGGACCTACCCGTACATCAGGGACCTGTGTCTGACCAGCGGCGGCCGGATCCTGGCCGCCGGCGAGGAGCGGATCCGGCACGCGCGGCGCGTGCTCGCCGAGACCGTCGGCGTCGACGTCTGCTTCGCCAGCTCGACGGCGTTCGCCGGAGTGCTGGAGGCGGCAGAGGCCGGGCTGCTGGCGCCGGACTCCGTGGTGCTGGTGAACCTGACCGGCGCGGACCGCCCGGCCGCGCAGGTCGCGACGATCGGGAGGACCCACGCATGAGGAACCGGCCCCGTGTGGTGGTCGTCGGCGGCGGCGTCCTCGGCACCTGCATCGCCGGAGCGTGCGCGGCCCGCTCGGCCCGCGTCACCCTGCTGGACGCCGCGGTGCCCGGCTCCGGCACCAGCTCGACCAGCTTCGCCTGGGCGAACGCGCAGAAGAAGCGGCCCGAGTCCTACTTCCGGCTCAACGCCGAGGGCCTGGCCGAGTACCACCGGCTGGCCCGGGCGGGGGTCGGGAGCGGCTGGTTCCACGCGGTCGGCAATGTGGAGGTCGCCGTGGACGCGGCCTCGGCGGAGGCGCTGGAGGCCAACGTCGCGGACCTCGCCGCGCGCGGCTACGCGGCCGAGAACGTGTCCGCGCGGCGGGCGGCCGACCTCGAACCGCTCATCGACCCCGACCGGATCGCGGCCGCCGCCTATTTCCCGGACGAGGGCTGGGTCGACGCCGAGGAGATGGTCTCCGACGCGCTGGCCGACGTCCGGGCCGGTACCGGCGTGATCCGGACGCACCACGCCGTCGTCGGGTTCGAGCCGGCCGGCGCCGGGACGAAGGTGCTGCTGGCCGACGGCGAGGAACTGCTCGCCGACTATGTGGTGTGCGCGACCGGCACGGCCACCGAAGCGCTGCTCGCGGGCTCCGGCATCGCGGTGCCGATGATCTCCGAGACGGCGCGCAAGCCGCGCGCGTCCGGCGGCGAGGGCCGTGAGGGGTCCCCCGACGAGCGCTACACCGCCGTCGGCGGCCTCGCGTTCACCGCCCCGCTGCGCAGCCCGCTGCGCCGCATCGTGCACACCCCGGACATGGGCCTGCGCCCCTCGGCCTACGGCCGGGCGGTCCTCGGCGGCGACGGCGCCGGGTCGCGCGTCCCGCGAAACGACCCCGCGGTGTTCGAGAACGGGCCGCGGCTGCTGGAGCGGGCCCGGAGGCTGTTCCCGGCGATGGCGGAGGTGACGCTCGACGCGGTGCGCGTCGGCGTCCGGCCGATGCCGGCCGACGGGCTCACGGTGGCGGGCTTCACCGAGAGCGTGCCGGGACTGTATGTCGTCGTGACGCACAGCGGGATCACGCTCGCGCAGTATCTCGCGCGGCTGGTCGCCGGCGAGGTGCTGGGGTCGAAGGAGGCTGCGGCGCTCGCGGACTTCCGGCCCGGCCGCTTCGCCGCGGCACGGCTCGAGGACGTGGCGCCGGCCGACAAGGGCTCAGCGGAGAAGGGGTCAGCAGAGAAGGCGCCAGTCGAAGAAGGGCTCGTCGGCGACCGGAAGCGGGGGTGATGACCCATGGCGTTCGCGGTCGCGCCGGACGCGGTTCTTGCCGGAGAGGTCGCGGTGGCGATCGTCGCGGCCTGGGCGGCGCGCACGGCCGCCCGGCCGCTGCGCCAGTCGGCGGTCGTCGTGGAGATCCTGGCCGGAGTCGCCCTCGGGCCGAGCCTGCTCGGCCTGCTGCCGGGCGACCCCACCGGCCGGCTGTTCCCGGCGTCCGGCCGCGGCACCCTGACCTCCGTGGCCGAGCTGGGCCTGCTGCTGTTCATGTTCGCCATCGGGTGGGAGCTGGACGTCTCGGTCGTGCGGGCGCGGCGCACGGCGACGATCGCGATGACGGCCGCGAACTTCGTCGTGCCGTTCGCGGTCGGCGCCGCGCTCGCCTTCGCGCTGTATCCGGCCTATGCCGGAACCCGGTCGGGCCACCGCGTCACGGAAGCGGTGTTCGTGGTCTACATCGGCGTCGCGTTGGCGATCACCGCCTTCCCGGTCCTGGCCCGGATCCTCGGTGACAGTCCGCTGCGGAACACGCCGGTCGGGCAGACCGCGATGGCGATGGCGGCCGGCACGGACCTGTGCGGCTGGCTCGGGCTGGCGCTCGTGGTCATCGCGGCGTCGGCGACCGGCTCGGCGGCATCATGGACGACGCTCCCGCTGGTCGTTGTCTACCTGGCGGCGATGTTCCTGATCGTCCGGCCGCTGCTTCGCACGGCGCTGGCGCACGTCCGCGCGGTCGGCTCGGGCGGGACGCTGCCGCTGGTCGTGGCCGCGGTGCTGGCATCGTCGTACGTGTCCTCGGCGGCGGGATTGCACGCCGCCTTCGGGGCGTTCCTGCTCGGCCTGGTGATGCCGCGGGACTCCCGCGCCGTCCTCATGCTCGACATCGCCGAGCCGCTGGAGCGCACCGGCGCGATCCTGATGCCGGTGTACTTCGTCGCCACCGGCCTGAGCGCGGACTTCCACACCCTGGGCTGGGCCGGCTTCGAGCTCGGCTTCGGCGTCGTGGCCCTGGCCTCGACGGCGAAGATCGGAGCAGTGGCGGCCGCGGCCCGCATCTGCGGCACGGACCGGCGCGAGGCGCTGATCCTCGGAGTCCTGATGAACACGCGCGGACTGACCGAGATCGTCGTTCTCGACATCGGCCTGTCGATCGGCATCATCGACGCCCACCTGTTCACCGCGCTGCTGTTGATGGCGGTGGCGACGACCGCCGTCACCACCCCGGTCCTGCACCGCCTGACCTCGGCCGCGTCCCCGGCGACCCCCGCGCCGTGGCGCCCGGGTTCACGGCCTGACCGAGACGCGCCCTCGCCCTCCGGTCCGGCTCGAACGGCGTAGCCCGGGCCGACAGGGGTCGTCGACGTCGGTAGATTCCAAGAGTGCTGACTCACGCCACCGGTCCAGGGCCGGGCGCAGATGCCTGAGATCACCGGGGCGGATGTCGAGCGGATGACGGCGTCGCTGTTCATCGAGCCGGGGTGGCGCTCGCGGGGCTTGAGCAAGTTCTGGACGCTGCTGATCCTGGCCGCGCTGATCGCCTCGGCCGGGGTGGTCGGCGACTCCACCGCCACGGTCATCGGGGCGATGATCGTGGCTCCGCTGATGACCCCGATTCTGGGCAGCGCGCTGGCGTTCGTCCTGGTCGATCGCAGGCATCTGATCCGCTCGGTGCTGCTGGTGGTCGCGGGGTCCGCCTCGGTGATCGCCGTGGGGTACCTGGTCGGCTGGATCGGGGCGCCGCCGGACGACTTCGCCGGCAACAGCCAGGTCGCCTCGCGGATCAGCCCGCACCTGATCGACCTGCTCGCCGCCCTGGCCACCGGCACGGCCGGGGCGTTCGCGCTGGCCCGGGCCGACGTCTCCGACGCGCTGCCCGGCGTGGCGATCGCCATCTCCCTGGTGCCGCCGCTGGCCGTGACCGGGCTGCTGCTGGAAGTCCGCCGCTTCCACGACGCCGGCCAGGCCGCCCTGCTGTTCAGCACCAACGTCGCCGCCATCATCGGCACCGGCATCACCGTCTTCCTCATCTTCCAAGTCCGTGCCGCGGCCCAGGCCGCCGGCCGGCGCGTGGGGCGCCTGCGCGGCACCAGCCTGGCGAGCGTCGCGGCACTGCTGGTACTGGTGGCCGTGCCGCTGACGATCGGCACCGTGGCGGTGACCCGGGACCGGCAACTGGCCGCGGACGCCGGCCCGGCGGCTCGGGCCTGGGCCGCCGGGCACGGCTGGGAGGTCGAATCGGTCACGGCCCGCGACGGCAGGGTCGACATCACCGTCCTGGGCCAGCCGCCCGCCCCCGATCCCCAAGGCCTGCGCCGGGCTCTGGACACAGCCGGCGCCGGCGACGCACCGCTGCTGCTGCACGTCGTGGGCGGCGCGAGTCTGAGCTGCCCGCCGCGGACCGGGCAGTGCGCCGTCACCACGAGCATCGGCTCATCGAACACATCGTCCTGACAGGACCTTCATCGGCAGGGCGCGCCGGCGCCACACGGAGGCACGTTCCGCGCGAGGTTCCACGATCGAGTGAATCAGGGCCCTCATAGGGTCCGCAATCCGGTCTTCGAACCGACAATCGGACAAGCAGGTCACCAAGGATCGGGAGGCCGAAGTCCCCATGAACCCCCACCCCCAGGCCGCCAAGCGGGTCGAGCACGTCTTCGACCTCTTCGACACCGACGGCAACGGCTTCATCGAGGCCGCGGACATCGCGCTCATGACGAACCGGGTGGTCGCCGCCGCGACCGGCTCGGACCAGGCCGCGAAGGACGCGATGCGCGCCGCCTTCGACCGCTACTGGATCACGATGGCCGACGCGCTCGACGCGAACCACGACGGACGGATCAGCGCCGAGGAGTTCCAGGCTTTCGTCCTCAGTCCGGAGCGCTTCGGCGCGGCCGTCGAGCAGTTCGCCGAGGCGCTGTCCGCGCTCGGCGACCCCGACGGCGACGGGCTCATCGACCGCCCGGTCTTCGAGGCGCTGATGACGGCGATCGGCTTCGGGCGCGAGAACCTGAACGCGCTCTTCGATTCCTTCGGTCCCACCGCGCAGGACCAGATCGAGGCGGAGGTGTGGCGGGTCGCGATCGTGGAGTTCTACGACCCGGGCGACGGCGACACCCGGGGCAACCACCTGATCCCCGCGCAACAGCGCTGAGCGTCCTGGCTGAGCATCCTCGGAACGGAGAACGCGTTGTTGCTGCTCATATCCCCGGCCGACGTCGAAGAAGCCCGCGACTGCGCGAAGGCGTCGCGGCACCTCGACATCGTCGACGTCAAGAAGCCGGACGAGGGCTCGCTCGGTGCCAACTTCCCGTGGGTGATCCGGGAGATCCGCGACATCGTCCCGGCGGACAAGCCGGTATCGGCGACCGTGGGGGACGTGCCCTACAAACCCGGCACGGTCGCCCAGGCGGCACTCGGCGCGGTTGTCTCGGGCGCCACGTACATCAAGGTCGGCCTGTTCGGCTGCACCACGCCCGACCAGGCCGTCACCGTCATGCGCGCCGTCGTGCGAGCGGTCAAGGACTACCGGCCGGACGCGCTCGTCGTCGCCTCCGGGTACGCCGACGCCCACCGCGTCGGCTGCGTCAACCCGCTCGCCGTGCCCGACATCGCCGGCCGCTCCGGCTGCGACGCGGCCATGCTCGACACCGCCATCAAGGACGGGACCCGGCTGTTCGACCACGTTCCGCCCGACCTGTGCGCGGAGTTCGTCCGGCGGGCGCACGACACCGGGCGGCTCGCGGCGCTCGCGGGCAGCGTCAGAGCGGAGGACCTGGGCACGCTCACCGCCATCGGCACGGACATCGTGGGGGTGCGCGGGGCGGTGTGCGAGCGCGGCGACCGCACCACCGGACGGATCCAACCGCATCTGGTGGCGGCCTTCCGAGCCGAGATGGACCGGCACAGCCGGGAACAGGCCGCCGTCCCCGCCGGGAACTGACCCGCCGGCATGCCGACGACTGAGCCCAGCCGCCCGCACCGGGCCCGCGGCGGCAGCTTCGCAGTCCTCGATCCCGCGACCGGCGAGCCCTTTGCCGAGGCGCCCGATCAGCAGCCTGAGGAACTGGACGCGATCGTCGAGCGGGCGCACACGGCCTGGCGCGGGTGGCGTGCCGACCCCGACGCCCGCGCCGCCGCGCTGCTCGCGGCGGCCGACGCGGTGGAGCGGGCCGGGCCGGACCTCGCCCCGCTGCTCACCCGCGAGCAGGGCAAACCGCTGCCGGAGTCGTTCGCGGAGGTGGCCCGCGCAGCGGCCCGCCTTCGCTACTTCGCCACGCTTCGCCCGCAGACCCGGCCGATCGTGGACGGCCGACCGGTGCGCAGCGAGGTCCGCTGGCGGCCGCTCGGTCCCGTCGCCGCGATCGTTCCGTGGAACTTCCCGCTCCAACTCGCCTCCGCGAAGTTCGCCCCCGCGCTCGCCGCGGGCAACACGGTGGTGCTCAAACCCTCCCCCTTCACTCCCCTGGCCACCAGGATGCTGGGATCGGTGCTGGCCGCCGCCCTGCCCGAGGACGTCCTCACGATCGTCACCGGCCGCGAACCCCTCGGCGAGCGCCTCGCCTCCCACCCGGGGTTCGGGCACGTCACCTTCACCGGCTCGGTTCCCACCGGCCGCGCCGTGGCCCGGGGCGCGGCGTCCTCGCTGGCCCGGGTCACCCTGGAGTTGGGCGGCAACGATGCCGCGATCCTGCTCGACGACGTGGACGTGGAGCAGATCGTGGACCGGCTGTTCTGGGCGGCGTTCCGCAACTGCGGGCAGATCTGCATGGCGGTCAAGCGGGTCTACGCCCCGGCCCGGCTCTATGCCGAAGTCGTCGAAGCCCTGGCACAGCGCGCGGATCAGACCGTCGTGGGACCGGGCCTGCAAGCGGGATCGCAACTGGGACCGGTCAACAACGCCCCTCAGCTCGCCCGGGTCGAGGGCTACGCGGCGGAGGCTTTGGCGACCGGCGCCCGCGCCGCGGCCGGCGGGCACCGGCTCGACAGGCCGGGCTACTTCTTCGCGCCGACGATCCTGGCCGACGTCTCGGCCCAGAGCCCGGTGGTCGCTCAGGAGCAGTTCGGCCCGGTGCTGCCGGTGCTCGTGTACCGCGGCGTGGAGCAGGCCGTCGAAGCGGCCAACGCCACCGGTTTCGGCCTCGGCGGTTCGGTGTGGGGAACCGATCTGGACCGGGCCGAGGAGGTCGCCGAACGGCTCGAATGCGGGACCGTCTGGATCAACCACCACGGCGAGCTCTCCCTTGCCCAGCCGTTCGCGGGCGCGAAGGACAGCGGCGTAGGTGTCGCGGGCGGGCCGTGGGGCTTCTACGGGAACCTCCGACCGTTCGTCGTGCACCGGCCCGAGGAGACGTGACGTGGCCATCCGGTTCGACGCGGCGGTACTGCGTTCGTACGAGGGCCGATTCGCCGTCGAGCAGGTGGCTTTGGAGGAGGGACCGGCACCGGACGAGGTCCTGGTCAGAATCGCCGGATGCGGGATGTGCCGGACCGATCTCGCCGTCCGGGGTTCGGCGGGCCGCTCGCCGCTGCCGGCCGTCCTCGGCCACGAGGGCTCCGGGGTCGTCGTGGAGACCGGCGGTCCGGACACCCGGCTGGCCGTCGGGGACCACGTCGTGCTGAGTTTCGACTCCTGCGGACACTGCCGGGCCTGTATCAGCGGCGCCCCCGCCTACTGTGATTCCTTCGCCGAGCTCAACCTGTTCGGCGGGCGCACGACGAACGCCGCGCGATTCGCCGACGCGGCCGGAATCCCTTTGGCGCCGCGATGGTTCGGCCAGTCCTCGTTCGCCGAGTACGCGATGGTCCCGGCCCGCAACGCCGTCCGGGTGGATCCCACGCTGCCCCTCGAACTGCTCGGCCCGCTCGGCTGCGGCTTCCTCACCGGCGCCGGCGCCGTCCTGAACACGTTCGGCGTCGTCCCCGGCGATGCCCTCGCCGTTTTCGGTGCGGGCGCCGTGGGCCTGGCGGCGGTCATGGCGGCGACCGCGGCTGGAGCCGTGGTCCTGGCCGTCGACCGGCACCCCGAACGGCTGGCGACGGCCGAGCGCTTCGGCGCCGTCCCGCTGTACGGGACCGGCGGTCTCGCCGACCGTATCAAGCGGCTGACGGACGGCGGGGTGCGCTACGCCCTGGACACCACGGCCTCGCCCGACCTGATCAACGAGGCGCTCAGGGCCCTGCGACCGACCGGCCACCTGGGCCTCGTGGCGCGGCTCCGCCAGAGCCTTCCGCTGGAGCCCGGTACGTTGGACCGCGGCCGCAAACTGTCCCACCTCTGCGAGGGCGACGCGGTGCCCGGCGTGCTCATCCCCCGGCTGACAGCGCTCTGGCAGGCCGGCCGCTTCCCCTTCGACCAGCTCATCCGCACCTACCCGCTCGACGAGATCAACGAGGCCGAGCGCGACTGCGAGACGGGGCGCGTCGTCAAACCCGTCCTGCTGCCGCCGCACCGCACGAAGGAGCACCCATGACGGCCGACGTGACGCAGCCGGACACCGGCACGGGAGGCGTGGACGGCGGCGTCGGCGTCACCGCCCTGCTGGTCGCCGCCTCCCGCGCGATCGAGACCCACCGCCGCGACAGCCTGGCCCAGGACCTCTTCGCCGAGCACTTCGTGCGCGCCGCGCGGGCGAGCGCGGACTGGCCCGTCCGCGTCGACCAGGTCCCGGACGGCGAGGCGGACCCGCTGTGGGGTCGCTTCGCCCGCTACTTCGGCCTGCGGACCAGGGTCTTCGACGACTTCCTGCTGCAGGCGGTCCACGCGGGCGCACGCCAGGTCGTCCTGCTCGGAGCCGGGCTCGACGCGCGGGCCTACCGGCTCGACTGGCCGCCCGGTTGCGTGATCTTCGAGCTGGACAGGGAAGGGGTGCTGGCGTTCAAGCACAGGGTGCTCGACGCCGTCGCGGCCACCCCGAAGGCAGCACGCGTCCCGGTCCCGACCGACCTGCGCGCCGACTGGGTCAGGGCACTGACAGACGCCGGCTTCGACCCGAACACACCGAGCGCCTGGCTGGCCGAGGGCTTGCTGTTCTATCTGCCCGGCGCCGTCGAGACACGGCTCATCGCCGCTGTGGACCGGCTCGCCGCGGCCGAAAGCGCGCTGGCCTTCGAAGTGAAACTCGACAAGGACCTGATGGCACACCGGGACAGCCCGCTGTACACCGAGACCAGGCGGCAGATCGGCATCGACCTGCTCGACCTCTTCGCGAAGGAGGCGCGGCCCGACTCGGCAGGCGACCTGGCCGCACGAGGCTGGTCCACGGCCGTCGCCACCCCGTACGACTTCACCCTCCGATTCGGCCGCGGTCCCCTGCCCGAACCGAACGACGCGCTGGGCGGCAACCGGTGGGTGTTCGCGCACAGAAGGAGCTAGGAACTAGGCGCTAGGTGCTAGGAGCCAGGCGCGAGGCTGTCATGCCATAGCAGAGAGCTGCGCCAGCACTTCCTGGAGTCGGCGGACAGCATCCTCTGCCTCCGCGTATTGCTCAGGATGCGCCGGAACAGTACCGAAGGTGCCGCCGCCCTCCGGCGAGAGGACACGCCAGCGCAGGACCGGCTCGAGCGCCTCTATGCCGCCGGCGAGAAGCCAGGCCAGGCGACCGTGCGTACGAGCCAGGCAGATGGCCAGAACCGCGAGCGTCTCCCGAAGGTGTTCGAGCCTGTCCTTCAGCGGCAACGCCTCCTGGACATCCGGCGGACCGACCGCTTTGCGCAGGCCGGCCTCGGCCTCACGAGCCAGTCCATGGTCGTGTGGCGACAGCTCCCACACGTGGTCGTGAAGTTGCTGCTCAGCCTCCTCGGCCAGCACCGCGACGATCCTTCGCATGTCCATGCAGACCACTCTAATCGCGGGGCGGATCGGCATGCTCGCCACCGCGTGCGCAATCAAAGTGAGCGGGGAGGTTTGCCGTGCGCGAATCGGGTTAACGGCTCGAGTCAGCTATGGAGCCGCCGTGCCGCACGGCGGCTGGGCGGGTTACCGCGGGGAAGGCCTTGCACACCAATGGATCAGCACCAGATGCTCGATGACGTCCGGGACCTGCTGGACCGGGCGGGATTTCGGACTCGGGCGTCCGGGCGGGGGGTGACGGCCGAGGCGGTGCCTGAGGGTGTACGGGTGCTGTGGCAGCCCGACCTCGCGCAGTTGGGCCCGATCGCGGGCATCAAAGCGGCGATGTACACCGCCATGGGCTCCATCTTGGAAGGTGCCGGCTTCCAGGTCCGCATAGGGCACACAGATCTGCTCGTCGCTGCCCCCGCGGTGGCTTCACCGCCTGCTGCCCAGGCGGCGGATTGATCACGGCAGCCCTCCTCGACGACGACACGGCTCACACGTCCTGCGGCCCGGGGCGGCGGGCACGGTCGGAGGCCGCGCGCACCCGGGTAATGCTGGAGTCCACGGCTCCGACCTGCTCGGCCAGGCCCGGATGGGCGCCGGTCAGGTGGCCGCGGGTACCGGCCAGCGGTGCCAACAGGTCCGCGGCGTCGTCGCGGCCCAGCGCGTCGTGCAGCGCGGCCAGGTCGCCGTCGGCGCCGTCCCCCAGATCGGTCAGCGCGCCGATCTGCCCGGCCAGCTGCCGCAGCCCGGCGGCGTTGTCCCGGGCCCAGCCCGCCACCGCCTTGTCTCCCGCTCTACGGTCCCGCTCGGCGGCCACCCGCTCCTCGCCGGTGCCTTCCGCGCCGTCGACCGCGGGCCGCAGCCGCAGGTAACGGCGCTCGGCGGCCTGCCGGCTGGCCACGCCCAAGGCCGGAGCCAGGTCGGCCCAGCTGGTGTTCAACGCCCGGGCCGCCTCGATCAGCTGCGGCTCCCAACCGGCTATCTCCGTACGGAGCTCACGGAGCAGCGTCAGGGCGGCCAGCACCTGGTTGGCACTCAGCGGCGCCGACGCCGGCCCGGGCACGTCGGCGGAGGGATGCACGGCGTGCATCGCGGCCGCGATCTCGCCCAAGGCGGCACCGGTGTCGAAAACGGCGGCGCCGGCGGGCGTCCGGCCGCGCTGCTTGTCTTCCATCTGCGTCATCTCCTCGGCGACGGCATCACTTGTCATCGTTCCGATGACATGCTATACCTGTGTCTGTCAGCGAGTCGACCCCCCTGGTCGACCCACTCACCTGGAGGTGACCCCATGTTGATGCGCACCGACCCGTTCCGCGACCTGGACCGCATCGCCAGCCAGCTGCTCGGGACCACCGCCGCGGGCACCTGGACCCGCCCCAACCCGATGCCCCTGGACGCCTGGCGCGAGGGCGACGAGTTCGTGGTCTGCTTCGACCTGCCCGGCGTGTCCCTGGACGCCATCGACATCGACATCGAGCGCAACGTGCTCACGGTGAAGGCCGAACGCCGCCCCGCCGCGCTGGGCGAGGCCAAGGTGGAGATCTCCGAGCGGCCGCTGGGCGCCTTCTCCCGCCAGCTGTTCCTCGGCGACACCCTGGACACCGACAACATCAAGGCCGGCTACGACGCCGGCGTCCTGACGCTGCGCATCCCCGTCGCCGAGAAGGCCAAGCCCCGCAAGGTGCAGATCACCACCGCCGACGAGAAGAAGGCGATCAACGCCTGACCCCCGCCGCGTGCCGCCCCACGGCACGCCCACCATCACCCCGGTGGCCGCCCCTCCCCCTCCCGGCGGCCACCGGCGAGCAGCCCAGCGGGAGCGAGCATGGCCGACGACCTCTACGCCATCCTCGGCGTCGCCGCCGATGCCGACCCCGAGCAGATCAAAGGCGCCTTCCGGAACCTGGCCCGCACCCTGCACCCCGACACCGCACCCGCCACGGGTGCCGCCGGCGCACAGCGTCTGGCACAGGTCCTCGCCGCCTGGCACATCCTGAACGACCCGGCCAAACGCGCCGCGTACGACCGCACCCGCCCCCGCGCAGCCGCTCAGTCCGCCGCCCGGCTAGGTCCGGACCCGGCCGAGCGCTCCGACGGCGATCCCGAGCCGGGCGATGCCCCGCTGGTAGCGGGACCCACCCTCATCCACACCCGCCAGTCCGCGCCGGTGCCCGGACCGCACATTTACGTCGGACCTCCCATGCGCCTGGGCGACTGACCCTGGCGACCGGCCCGACGCATCGGCACCACAACCTGCTGTCCGACCTCGAGCTCCGCATGCCAGTGGTCGGATACCAGTGGCCGGACACCGACATCAGCGCGAACCGCGCCCGATGCGCTGCGCTGAGATCCACCCCTCGCCCCAGAATGCGCCGACACGGCCCCTCTCGGTCCGAGCTCAGGCCTGCGCGTTCGGCTTCGCCTCGCCCGACCCGGCTTGCAACTCCGCGTTGAGGCGTTGGGCTTCTTCGAGCTGGTCTTCCAGGACGATGATGCGGCAGGCGGCGTCGACGGGGGTTCCGGCATCGACGAGTTCGCGGGCGCGGGCGGCGATGCGCAGTTGGTAGCGGGAGTAGCGGCGGTGGCCGCCGTCGGAGCGCAGCGGCACGATCAGTTTCGCCTCGCCCAAGGCCCGCAGGAACGCGGGGGTGGCGCCGATCATCTCGGCGGCCCGGCCCATCGTGTAGGCCGGATAGTCGTCATCGTCCAGCCTGTCGGCCGGGGTGGAGCGGGTACTACCTGTCATCGCACCTCTTCTGTCTGCTGCGCGGCAGGACACGAGGAGGGGCCCGGTGCCGTACGGCACCGGGCCCTGGGGGGGTTCAACACCATCTACCTACCGGCGAAACACACCGGCCTACTGTTTCCGCGGGCCGCCTGAACACGGCGGGAGCGCGGGGATCTCGGACTGCTGACCGGGGACCACCTTCCAATCCGGGGCCTGAACTGCCCACCCGGACACACCATGCCGTCCGGGCGATCCTGATGGTGTTCGCTCCTGTTCTCTTCTCGACCTACCTGACCGGATACTGCGTCTTGCACTTGCGGGTCTTGCCTACTGCACTTGCGGTACTGCTCGGCAGCCCCGGGCCCTGTCCTGCGGCCCGGCCGTCGGCCCCGGCGCCCACCAGCACTGCCGGCCCCGGAACCCCATTGCCGTCCTGCACTTGCCTCGCGCCAGTTCGTGTCTGCCGCGCATCTTCGCTGCTGTGGTTACGACAGGAACACTACCCACACTGAGGCACCATGTCTACTCCAGCGGCTACAGATTTTCATCTATCGGAGTAAGAGGTGCGCTCGAGCAGGGCGAACGCCCTGCGAGAGCGGTGGCGGTCGCGGTCGGCTCGTGATCGAAATCCCGCCACGCTGGAGCCCGCGGCTGCTACAGTGTTACTTGTTGCAGTTGTGGTTCCCATGTACTTGTGTGCGCCTGCCGGTTGTAGCCGACAGGCGCATCTTTAGTTTTCCCGGTGCTGGTTCCGGGCTGGTGGTCATCGCGGCGGCGTGAAACGCGCGTAGCGCGGGTTTCGGTACGGCCCCCCACCAAGGAAGACGCATATATGACTGTTGGCACCGTGAAGTGGTTCAAAGCGGAAAAGGGTTTCGGTTTCATCGAGCAGGACGACGGCGGACCTGACGTGTTCGCCCACTTCTCGAACATCAGCGCCGAAGGCTTCCGCGAGCTGCTCGAGGGCCAGAGGGTCGAGTTCGAGATCGCGCAGAGCCCCAAGGGCCCGCATGCCGAGAACATCCGCCCGATCTGATTTTCCCGCGGGGGACGCGGCGGAGCTTGCCTAAGCTGCGTCCGCGCCACGCGCCCGGCAACGTCTCCGGGTCCCGCCGAACTGTTCTTCTCGTAGTACCAGTGCGGTCCGAACGGTTCCACCGTCCACGCCCCACGTTTTTCAGGCTCGTTCGTGATGGTCTGCCCGCGGTTTCACCGCGGCCCGGCTCCTTCCTCGAAACGCGCCTCTCGAGGAAGGTCATCCCATGATCCGTTCCAATCACTCCGCTTCCCAGCGCGGTTCCGACTCGCGCTCGGGCTCCGGTTCCGCCTCCGGCGGCTACCGCTCCTCGGGCGGCGGCCGTCGTTCCGGCGGCCAGTCGAGCCGCCGGGGTCCCGCCGTGCAGGGCGAGTTCGCCCTTCCCGTCAGCTCCACGCCGGCGCTGCCCGCCGTCACGGCGTTCAGCGAGCTCGACTTGCCCGGTGCCCTGCTGCAGACGCTGGCGCGCGAGGGCCTGACCGAGCCGTTCCCGATCCAGGCCTCGACGCTGCCGAACTCGCTGGCCGGCCGCGACGTCCTGGGCCGCGGCCGCACCGGTTCGGGCAAGACCATCGCCTTCGGCTTGGCGCTGCTGGCCCGCACCGCCGGACGCCGGGCCGAGCCCCGGGAGCCGCTGGCCCTGGTCCTGGTCCCGACCCGCGAGCTGGCGCAGCAGGTCACCGACGCGCTCACGCCCTACGCCCACGCCGTCCGGCTCCGGCTGGCCACGGTCGTCGGCGGGATATCGATCGGCCGTCAGGCCCACGCGCTGCGCAGCGGTGCGGAGATCGTCGTGGCCACGCCCGGACGCCTCAAGGACCTGATCGAGCGCGGCGACTGCCGCCTGGACCAGGTCGCGATCACCGTCCTGGACGAGGCCGACCAGATGGCCGACATGGGCTTCCTGCCCCAGGTCACCGAACTCCTGGACCAGGTCGCACCGGGCGGGCAGACCATGCTGTTCTCGGCCACCCTGGACCGCAACGTCGACCGCCTGGTCCGCCGCTTCCTCACCGACCCGGTGACCCACTCCGTCGACCCCTCGGCCGCGTCGGTCACCACCATGGAGCACCACCTGCTGCACATCGAGGGCAGCGACAAGAACGCCGCGGTGGCCCACATCGCCTCCCGCGAGGGCGGCGTGATCATGTTCACCGACACCCGGCACGGCGCCGACCGCCTGGTCCGCGACCTGCTGGCCAACGGGGTGCGGGCCGCGGCGCTGCACGGCGGCAAGTCCCAGCCGCAGCGCACCCGCACCCTGGAGCAGTTCCGCGGCGGCCAGGTCACCGCCCTGATCGCCACCAACGTCGCGGCCCGCGGCATCCACATCGAGGGCCTGGACCTGGTCGTCAACGTCGACCCGCCGGCCGACCACAAGGACTACCTGCACCGCGGCGGCCGCACCGCGCGCGCCGGGGAGTCCGGCACCGTGGTCACCCTGGTCCTGCCCAACCAACGCCGCGACATGACCCGCATGATGGCGGCCGCCGGCATCACTCCGAACTCCGCCCGGGTCCGCCCCGGCGACGCCGAACTCGCCGCCATCACCGGAGCCCGCGTCCCCACCGGCATCGCCGTCACGATCCCCAACCCCGTGGTCGAACGCCCGCGCTACACTGGCTCCACCGGCGCGGGCCGCAGCCGCCGAAGCCGCCCCCCGCACACAGGCCGCACGCAGGCCAACACCGCGTCCCGCACCCAGGCGCCCCGGCGCGCCCGAGCCGGCGCCTGACAGCACATCAGGGCTCGACGGTGATCGCTGGTCACCGACGACAGCCCTACCCGTACCACGCGGCGTGTATGGGCCTTGGCTTGCAAGGCCCATACACGCCGTGAGTGCCCGGCGTCCGGGCAGCCGCGGGCCGGTTCGAGGTCGTCCGGCACCGTCATCAGCGCAGATTGATAGCCAGGAGTCCTAGCCAGGAGTCCTGGCTACCAGCCGTGGACCGGCTACCGTCGCGTGTCGAGGGCGGCGCGCACCGCGGCGAGGATCTCGTCGGACAGCGGGTCCCCCGCGATCCCCCGCGCCAGCGTGAGGGCGCCCACCATGGTCGCGAGGTCGACGATGGCCTGGCGGCGGGCTTCGCCATCGTCCTGGTCCGCCGCGGGTTCGATTCTGGCGAGTCCGTCAAGGGTCTGCTTCACCCCGGCGGTGTATGACTGACGCAGCGGGCTGTCGGCCGATGCGCGGGCGGCGTCGGCGGCGAGGGCGGTGTTGGCGCATCCGGTGCCGAGCGAGTCGCGGTGCTCGGGCGTGAGGTATGCGTCGAGGTATCTCGTCCGGGCTTGCGTCCGGTCCGCGGATTCCTCGCCGATCCGCGCCAGCAGGCCGCTGATCCCCTCGAACGCCTCCGTGACGGCGATACCCGTCAGCTCCTGCTTCGAGGCGAACTGCTTGTAGAAGCCTCCGTGCGTCAACCCCGCGGCCGACATCACATCCTGGACGCTGGTCTCGGCGCTGCCCCGTTCCCTCAGCAGACGGGCGGCGGCGGCCACCACGTGCTCGCGGTGCTTCGCGGCGTCGGCTCGTGAGGCTCGGCCCATGAGGGTCCTTCCTTCCCGGCACGTGGATCACACCGAGCATCCACAAAGATGCGGCCGTCTCACGCCCCGAAGTTAGATTATCACTGTCATCTAACCCGGCGGAACCGGAGGGTCCGAATGAAGGCCTGCCTGAGCAATTCCGTGCGCATCCGTGCCGGCGAGGGGGGAGGCGCTCGCGATGAGTGAGGCCGCCGCGAGCGCGGGTCCCCGGCCCCGTGTCGCCGCGACGCTGGTCCTGGCCTCGATCGGCGCCTTCGTCACGTCGCTGGACGTCGTGGTCGTCGCGACCGCGCTGCCGTCGCTGAAGGCTCATCTGGGTGCGAGCCTGTCCGATCTCGAGTGGACGATCAACGCCTACAACCTCGCGTTCGCCTCGCTGATGCTCACCGGAGCCGCGCTCGGGGACCGTTTCGGACGCCGAAGGATGTACGTCGTCGGCCTGGCGGTGTTCACCGGCTCGTCCGTCGCGTGCGCGACCGCGGGCAGCGTGGGGGTGCTGATCGCGGCGCGGGCGGTGCAAGGCGCTGGCGCGGCCGTCGTGCTGCCGCTGTCGCTCACGTTGATCAGCGAGGCGTTCCCGCTGGAGAAACGGGGCGCCGCGATCGGGATCTGGGGCGGTGTCACCGGTCTGGGCGTCTCCGTCGCTCCGCTGGTGGGCGGTGCAGTCATCCAGGGCATCGACTGGCAGTGGATCTTCTGGATCAATGTGCCGGTCGGCGTGGTCGCTGCGGCGGCCTCCGCGGTCCTGTTGAAGGAGAGCCGGGGTCCGCGCCCGCGGTTGGACCTGGTCGGCCTGCCGCTGATCGCGGTCGGGCTGCTCGCTCTGGTCTGGGCGCCGGTCCGGGCGCCGTCGGTCGGATGGGGCAGCGGCGAGGTGATCAGCGCACTGATCGTCGGCGCGGTCCTGATCGCCGCGTTCGTGGTCTGGCAGAGCCGGGCGCCGTTGCCGATGATGCCGCTGGAGTACTTCCGCGACCGCGCGTTCTCCTCGGCGGGCGCGGTGGCCGTCCTGTTCTCCTTCGCGCTGATCGGAGCGGTGTTCTGGATCGCGCAGATGCTCCAGGTCGGCATGGGCTACTCCCCCTTCGCCTCGGGGATCCGCATGCTGGTGTTCACCATGATGCCGATGGTCTTCGCCCCCTTGGGCGGCATCGGCGCCGACAAGGCCGGCAACCGCCCGTTCATGGTCGGCGGCCTGCTGATGATGGGAGCCGGGTTCCTCTGGCTGGGGCTGACGGTCAAGGCCGGCGTGGGCTACACCTCGCTCGTGGCTCCGTTCGTCGTGGCGGGCATCGGCATCTCCTTCGTCTTCCCGACGCTGGGCAACGCCGCGATCGGCGCGGTGCCGCCCGCCGACTCGGGAGTGGCAGCCGGCGCCAGCAACACGATGCGGGAGATCGGCGGGCTGTTCGGGGTGGCGATCCTCGCCGCCGTCTTCACGGCCAACGGCAGCTACGCCTCGCCGGCGGCGTTCATGCACGGGAGCAGATACGCGATCGTGGTCGCCGGTGTGGTGGCCCTCGCCGCGGTGATCCCGGCGCTGCTCGGCCCGTCCAGAAGCGAGGCGATCGCCGCTGCCGAGTAGACGGCGAAGCGCCGAAGCGACCCGGGCTATGCTCGGGTCGCTTCGCGGTTATCTACTCAGAACGCTTAGAAGTACTGGAGCGACACATCGCGCACGAGGTGCGCGTCGCCGCCTTGCCCGGTACCCGCCGTGAACGACGGCAGCGCGGTGGCAGGCAGTGCGACAGTGCCCTGCAGCACGAGCGTTCCGTCGATGGCGATGCTGAGCAAGCCGCCGAAGTACATCACCCACACTGTGTGGGTCCCCAGCAGACTCGGCAGATTCGCGGTGCTGTAGAGCAGCGTCGGTGCGGTGCCCGATGCCGGGTTGGTTCCGATCGCGACGCTCGAAGCCGCCTTGCCGCCGGTGTAGGTGTTCAGGATCAGATACACCCCCGGCAGGCCGCTCGCACCCAGTCCGTCACCGCGCTCCCCCACCGCGCCGGGGGTCACCAATGCGGCGTCGAAGAGGCTGAACGTCAAGCCGCGGCCCGCCGCTGCGCCGTCGATGACCGACGTGAACTGGAGCTCCATGGCGTGGATCCCGAGCGGGGTCGGAGAGGTCACGGTGCCGGGCTGGTCGTGGCCAGCGCGGGTCAGGAGGGTGTCCGGACCGCTCAGCGCGCTAGTGCCGTTGTAGGACCAGCCGCCGCCGGGCGCCGGGAGGTTCGCGCCGCCCGATGAGATCACGGCCGCGCTGACCATGTGATCGTCGGTGAGCGCGCCTGTGGCTGCGGTGAACGCGGGCAGCACCTGGGCCGGCAGGGCGACCGCGGGTGAGAGCACCACCTTGCCGTCCACCGACACGGCGAGCCGGCCGCCGGTCGCCTGCACGGTCACGGCGTGCGTGCCTTTGCGCAAGGCGGGGACATGGGTCGAGGTCGCGAGATAGGTGAGCGAGCCGTCGCGGTTCCCGGTCGCGATCCCGACGAAGTTGTCCGACGGCGCGCCCTTTTCCCGGTGGGTGCCCAGCACGACCGCGACCCCCTTCAAGCCTGAGAAGCCCATACCGCCGTCGGCGGTGCCCAGTGAAGTGGGCTTCGACTTCGCCGCGTCGAGCAGGCTGAACGTCAGCCCGTCGCCCCCGCTGCCGCCGTTCAGCCGCGCGGTGAAGTCGGCCTTCAGACCCGCGCTGGGCACCGGCGTGCCGTAGACCGCAGAGCCTGCGCTGTGCGTGTTGTGCGGCGTGGTGAGCTCCAGGTTCGTCCCCGCCATGCGGGCCGAGCCGTTGACCGTCCAGTCGCCGCCCGGCGGAGGCACGGGGATCGCGGGCGTCGGCGTACCGGTGCCCGTCACGGTCACGTCCATCTCGCCCTGGCCGGTGTCGGTGCTGATCGCATACGTGCCGGTGAAGTTCGCCAGCTGATACGGGGTGAACAACATCGAGACCGTGTAACTCTCGCCCGGGGCGAGTTGTTGACCCTCGGGGATCGGGTTGAGCACCGTGAACGGTGCGGTCGGCGGCGCCGCCTTGGTGACGGTCAGCGTCAGGTTGCCGGTGTTGGTGACGGTGAACGATTGCGGAGCCGAGGTCTGGCTGACGTCCACCTTCCCCAGGGACAGGGTCGTCGGGCTGATCGTGACCTGATCGTCGGCGATCTGCGCGACGCCGGTCAGCGGGATCGTGACCGCACCCTGATCGCTGGTCAGCACGACCGAGGAGCGGTCGTCGCCGACGGCGGTCGGCGCGTAGGCCACGGTGAAGGTGTCGGCGGCGCCCGGCGCGAGCGTGTCGCCGGCCTTGGGCAGTCCGTTCGCGGTGAACGGCACGGCCGGTGCGGTCAGGGAGGTGAACGTCTCGGTGGTGGTGCCGGTGTTCTCCACGCTCAGTGCCAGCGTCTCGCCGCTGCCGACCGCCCTGTCCCCGTAATCCAGCGACGGTGGCGTGGCGGCCAGGCCTGGTTGCGTGCCGGTGGCGTCCAGTCCGACGTAGATCGTGCCCTGATCGGTCGTCAGCTGGATCTGCCCGGTGACCGCGCCCCAGGTGGTGGGCGAGAACGTAGAGGGAACGGTCAGGGTCTGGCCGGCGGTCAGCGTGACCGGCAGCGCGGGCGGCGCGACGCCGAAGGGGGCAGGGGCGGTGATCGCCGAGACTGTGACGGTCCTGGTCGCGGTCAAAGTGGCCGTCGCGGAGCCGGTGGAACCCACGGCCGTGGAACCGAAGTGCACCGGCCCGCTTTCCAAGGCCTGGTTGATCGGAGCGCCGAAGGCGAGCAGGTTGCCGTCGCGCGTGCCGACGTAGACGCGCCCGCCGTTGGTCGCCGGCACGGTGAACTTGGAGACGGTGCCCAGCGGCCACGCGCGCAGCAGCGTGAGCACCCGCTGGGACGGCACGGCGTTGTAGACCATGAGCTGCCCGCCGCCGCCGTCGGCTCCCGAGGACTGGACGACCCACACCAGAGCCGACCCCGAGGAAGTGCCGTCGGAGGTCACCACCGGCGAGCCGGACGAGTAGCCGAACGTCGCGGCGCTCGTGCCGGCCAGGTGCAGCGCGGGGGTGCCGCTGCTCGTCTGTCCGTAACCCAGTGCTGTGAGATAGCCCTGCGATTCGGTGAGGTAGACGTAGCCGCCGTCCCCGCCCCACACCGCCGGGTGGCCCCACACCCCGGTCAGCGCTGTCTCGCCGAGCACCTGATCGCCGCCGCCGCTGCCCTGGCCGCGACCGCCGAGGGCGTCGCGGTTGAGGAGGTAGAGCTCGCCCGCCTTGCCGATCTCGACCATCAGGTGCGGATCGGCGCTGGTCCCGAACTCGGCGTCGGGCAGCGCCACCGGACCGCCGGAGGCAAGGTCCTGATCGTTCGCGTCGAGCGTTCCGGCGTCGGTCGGGGCGAAGAAGTCGGTGGCCGAGATCGTGCCGTCGGCGGCCACCCCGAGATGCGCCACCGACTCCGAGAGCGTGGCCGGCGGCGAGGTGCCGGGACCGGCCGGCGGGGTGACGCCGTTGCCGGTGGCGATGAACATGCCGTCGCCGCCGTCGGAGACGATCCCGCCGCCGGCCTGCCAGATCCCCGCGCCCGAGGCGTTCGGACCGGCCTCGGCGGTCCACATGTGCAGCGCCCGGGTGGCCGTGTTCACCCCGGCCACGTAGCCCCGGAACGGCAGGACGTCGCACAGGCTCCCGAAAGCCATGTACACCGAGCCGTTCTGCAACAGCAGTCCCGTGCGCTGGAGCTGGTCCTCGGCGTCGAAGGTGTTCGTCGGGTCGTTCGACGGCGCGCCCTGGACGCTCATCGGCCACCCCGGGACCACCGCACCGGTGCCGGCGTTCAGGGCGAAGAGGTAGTAGTGCGGGACAGTCGCGTTCGCGCCGTCGTCGACCTTCGCCGTCACATAGAGGTCGCCGGAGGCCGGGTCGTAGACCGGTGTCGAGGTGACCCCGATGTCGGGGGTCAGGTCACCGCAGCCGACCGTCGAGGCCGGCCAGGACGGGCCGAGGTAGGTCGACCACTTGATCGCGCCGGTCTCGCTGTCGAGGCCGTAGACGTGATTCTCCTCGGTCGCCACGACCACGGTCGAGCCGACCACCAGCGGCTGCGCGTAGATCTGGCCGGTGAGCGCGGTGGAGAACAGCTGCCCGAAGTCGCTGCCGTTCACGGCTCCCGGTGAGAGGTGCGGCTCGCTGCGGTCCCAGCCGGTGCGGCCCGGATCGTTGGACACCGTGACCACGTCGGCGTGCGCGTGCGCGGGGAAGGGCCCTGTCAGGCCGGACACACCGATCGCGACGGCGGTCAGCCACGTCATCAGGCGCGATCTGGGTCGGCGGTGCCTTTTCGGCCGAACCGCCCGGGCGACTTTCATCACTGTCTCCAGTCAGAAGCCCCCGTGATGGATGTGCACTGATGGTCGAGCTGAGGAGCGCCGATCGGGACTATCGGGGAATGACGGCGCGAGCCGGGTCGGTGATCACCTTGATCGCCGCCGCGACGCCGTCCTCCTGCCGGAGCCGGTCGCCGATCTCGGCGGCGTGGCCGCGTACGTGGCCGTCGCCGAGCAGCACCATCGCCTCGGTGAGCGTGTCCAGGTCCATCTCGGTGAGCATGCGCCCGCCGCCGGCGTGCAGCCGGGCGATCTGGGCGCCCCAGTACGGCTGGTCGAAGAACATGGAGAAGACGAAGGAGGGGCGTCCCGCGGTCAGCCCGGCGGCCACGGTGCCCGCCCCGCCGTGGTGCACGACTGCCGCGCAGCGCGGGAAGAGCCAGTCGTGGTCGACCTCGTTCACCACCGCGACGTGGTCGGGCAGCCCGGCGGCGGCCTCGGTCATGTCCGTCCACCCCGCGCCGATCAGGATGCGTACACCGGCACGCTCCGCGGCCGCGGCGGCCATCCGCAGCACCGGCGCCGGGTCCATGATGGGCATGCTGCCGAACCCGAGGTAGATCGGCGGGGTGCCGGCGTCGAGCCACTCCACCAGCTCGGCGGGGGGCACCGCCTCGCCGAGCCGCTCGCGCGCCGCCGCCGGGAGCCGCCAGTACCCGGTGAACACGTTGCCCTGACCCCAGTCCTGCGGGGTCGGGACCACGACCGGGCTGTACGCGTGGAGCACCGTGTAGCCGAGGTCGGGGGCGGTCTGCAGCAGCGGACGGTCCACCGGCGCCAGGCCGAGCGACGCGCGCAGTTCGGCGACCGCCTCGCGCCTGCCGCGCCAGAAGATCTCCTCGAACTCCTGGTAGGTGCGCAGGTTGTCCTCGCCGGAGAGCAGCTCCGGGTCGGGCCGGCCGACGCGCATGTAGGCCGGCGGGAACTCCTTGGTGGGCAGCCACGGGGTCAGGTAGCCGATGATCATCGGCACCCCCTGCGCCGCGCACACGGCGGCCACGTAGTCGTCCATCGGGAACCCGGAGATCACGACGTCCGCGCCGTCGGCGACCTCCTTCGTCGCCGCGACGAGGCTCGGCAGAGCCGAGACGATCCACGCGTTGGCGCTGTCCAGCAGCGCCTGCGCGGTCCCGGCCATGAGCGCTTCCTGGCCGACGGGCGAACTGAGCCACTTCCTGATGTCCAGCTCGGCGACGGGTACGAACCTGACCCCGACCGCGTCGACGATCGGTGCCGCGTCGGCGTTGGCCGCGATGACCACCTCATGCCCCGCCGCGGTCAGCCCGTGGGCCAACGCGGCATAGGGCTGGATGTCCCCACGACTGCCGAAGAGCACAATGCCAACCTTCATCTGCCTCTCCAGTCCGAAGCTCACATAGTGGTTGAACTTGGTGCTCAAGCTAACGAGCGCGGGGCGGGCGCTACTTCTGCAATCGTGCGCATTTTCCCGGCCGGCAGGGCCTGCGCACCGGCGGCGACGTCGCGGTGCGGGGCTGGTCGTCAGCGCTGCGCGGCGGCGCGCGACCGCGCCAGGAAGGTGTTTTCGCCCGAGGAAGACAGTTGGTTGACAAGGTCGTCGAATTCTTCAATATCACCATGCCGGGCGGCAGTAGATCATAAAGCCATCCGGTTTCCGGGCCTGCCGGAGCGGGTTTCTTCAGACGTGCTCATTTGGGTCGGGCGCGGTGACTTTCGGTACCGGAGCGGGTTGGCTGCTAAATACAGCACGTTTCAAACGAAGCGTGCACGGGGCTACGGGAGGGATACATGCCTATGGCGGCCTGGAACGAGGAAGAACTCGCGCGCATTGATGCCGCGGACGAGGTGACGCTGGAGTCGGAGCGCCTTGACGGCAGCCTGCGCGTCCCGGTCCCGATGTGGGCCGTCAGCGCCGGCGGCCGCGCCTACGTCCGCGCGATCAACGGCCGGATCAGCCCGTGGTTCCGCGGTGTCCAGTCCCGCAACCAGGGCCGGGTCACCGCCACCGGGTTCGGCACGGACGTCGCGTTCCACGACGCGGAGCCCGCCGAGCAAGCCTTGGTCGACGACGCGTACCGCGCGAAGTACGGACACCACGACCACCTGGGGATGGTGCTGACCGAGCAGGCCCGCCAGGCCACGCTCCGGCTCACCCCCCGATGATCTCTCGATCGGCATTCCGTATCTGTCTGGAGAATTCGGCGATGCCATCTGCAAGCCACCGGTTGAGTTCGACCGGACGTCATTAAACGAAAGCAGGGAATTGCTATGACCACAGCAGTGGAGATCCGCTCCATCGCGACGCTCAAGCAATACGAGCAGCAGTTGAGCGACCTCGGCTTGGTCGCGTTCGGCACCGGCGTCCCCGGGGTCCTGTTCCACTGGGCCGGCGAGGAGGAGGACGGCAAGCTCCACGTCGTGGAGGTCTGGGAGTCCCGGGAGAAGTTCGAGATCTTCCTGGGCACCGTCCTGGGCCCGGTCATCGCCCGCACCGGCGTGACCGAGCTGCCGGAGGTGACCTTCTACGAAGTGCACAACTACCTCACGCCGCCCGGATACCCGGCCTCGGTCTCAGCGCTGCCGAGCATCTGGACCAACCCCGTGCCGGTCCCCGACGACGACTTCTGAGCACCGCCTGATCACCCGGCCGCCACCGTCGCGACCGGCCGCCACCCCCGATCAGGGCCAAGCGCCAACGTCGCCGCCCACCCCTGCTGACTGACCCCGGCGGCTCACGCCGGGGAGCCCCGCCGGCCGGGACCCGTCCACCGGATCCCGGCCGGCGGACGTTTCGACGCGCGGCACCGCCGGGCCGCAGCCCGGTGAGGACGGGCAGTCCGCCGAGAACTACCGTTGACCGACGACCGCGCTTCGCGTGTGCAGAACCGCGAACACGGCCCGCAGCGACATTCCGCCCCGTCCAGGAGGAGAACGCAAGCATGGCCAAGGTGACCATCATCGTCGCGAGCACCCGTCCGAGCCGGATCGGGCACCTGATCGGCGACTGGGTCAAGCAGGAGACCGAGGCGTTCAAAGGCTTCGATGACGTCGAGCTGGTGGACCTGGCCGTGCTCAACCTGCCGTTCATGAACGAGCCGCACCACCCCCGCCTGAAGCGCTACGTCCACCAGCACACCCTGGACTGGAGCGCGACCGTCGCCGCGGCGGATGCCTTCCTCTTCGTCATGCCGGAGTACAACTACGGCTACAACGCCGAACTGAAGAACGCGATCGACTACCTGCACCAGGAGTGGCAGTACAAGCCGGTCGGACTCGTGAGCTACGGCGGCGTCGCCGGCGGCACCCGCGCCGCCCAGATGATCAAGCAAGTCGTCACCACCCTCAAGATGACGCCGATCTTCGAAGCCGTCCCGATCCCCTTCGTCCACCAATTCATCACCGAGCAGGGCACCTTCCAGCCCAACGACATCATGACCACCGCCCTCGCCGCGACGCTGGAAGAACTGCTGCGCGTGAGCGAGGCCCTGCGACCGTTGCGCCAGACCCCTTCTGAGTGAACCCGCCCGAACCAGGCGCCCGGCGTGAGCACTGCGGTCGACACCGCGGCGAGCATTTTTTTGCCCACGCATCATCGGGTCTTGTGTCATCGGGTCTTGCGTACCTGCGGGCCGATCGTCGGGGTGAGGCGGCGGGATTGCACGGCGATCTGGAGCAGGCGGCTTTCGGCGTCGGTCAGTGGCCGGTTGGTGGACCAGACGGCGCGGAGGCGGCGGTGGAGGTCCATTCCCTCGACCGGGATCTCTACCAGGCGGCCGACTTCGAGGTCGTTGCGTACGGTCATCATGCTCATCACGGCGGGACCTGCGCCGTCGGCGACGGCGGCGCGCATGGCGGCGTTGGCGTCCAGCACCATGAGGGGCTTGGCTGGGTCGGCCTCGGCGCGGGACAGGACGCGTTCCAGCGTTTCGCGGGTGCCTGAGCCATGCTCGCGGACCAGGAGGCGGGTGCGAGCGAGTTCAGCCAGGCCGACCGGGCCGCTCCGGCGCGCCCACGGGTGATCGGGACCGACCACGATGGCGAGCCGGTCGGTGCCGACCAGGCGCGAGGAGAGGCCTCGGGGCACGGTCGGCGCCTCGATGAACCCCAGGCCCACCTCGCGGGCCGCGGCCAGGGCGGCGACCTGCGTGGAATTGGTCATCCTGAGGCTGACCACCACGTCGGGCAGCTGCCGCTGGAGCGCTCCGATCCACCGGGGCACAAGGTGCTCCGCGAGCGTCATGCTGGAGGCCACCCGCAGATCGTTGCCGATATCGGTACGCAGGGCGGCCGCGCCGACCAGCAGCGCGTCGAAGCTCGCCACCACCTTCTCCGCCCATTGGCACACCGCCTTGCCCTCGGCGGTCAAAGCCGAGCCCCGGCTGTTCCGCTCGACCAGGCGCAAACCGAGGCGCCGCTCCAGCTGGTCCATGCGCTTGCTCGCCGCGGGCTGGCTGATCCCCAGCTTCTCGGCGGCCCGCCCGAGGCTGCCGAGCTCACCGACCATCGTCAGGAGCTGAAGGTGATTGAGCTCGGGAGATGTCATAGCCGAAAGATTATCACCGCCGAGCGAGCAATGGTATTCCCGGAAATCTCAATCCCGACCCGGGTGCACATTCAGAGAAGGTAGATAGCGAAGCCGCACGGAATGGACTTCGCGACCTTGTATTTCTGCGCACGGATATGCAGAATGTCAGTCGCACAAGCGAGTCGAAGGCTTCCGCAGCGAAACCGGAACCGGTCCCGCTGCGGAAGCCTGAGGGCGGCTGTCGCTGCCCGGCGTGGAGTGCCGGAGCTCTGTCGTGCCTTCTCAGCCCAGGAATCTGAGCAGTTCGGCGTTGACCTCCTCGGCGTAGGTCCAGCACAGGCCGTGGTCGGCGCCTTCGATGGCGACGTACTCGCTGTCCTTGATCAGTTCGTGGGTGCGGGCGCCGGTGGCGTCGATGGGCAGGATCCGGTCGGCGGTGCCGTGCAGCACCAGCACCGGGATGTCGATCTTGGGCAGGTCCGCGCGGAAGTCGGTGATCCAGGTGGCCACGCAGGCGATGGTGCCGGTCGGCGAGGCGGACACCGCGGTGTTCCAGGCGTCCTGCACGGCCTCGGGGCTGATGCGCTTGCCGAGGGTCTCGTCCAGGTTGAAGAAGCTCTTGTTCCACTCGGTGAAGTAGCCGAACCGGTCGGCGACTAGGGCTCCGGCGATTTCGTCGAACACCTCCTGCGGCACACCCTGCGGCGTCTCCGCAGTCTTGAGCAGGTACGGCGGCACACCGGAGACGATCACCGCCTTGCCGATCCGCGCCGAACCGTACGTCCCGAGGTAGCGCGCGATCTCGCCGCCGCCCATCGAATGCCCGGCCAGGTCGACGTCGGTGAGATCGAGCGCTGCCAGGAGCTTGTCCAGGTCGGCGGCGAACGTGTCGTAGTCGTAGCCGGTGGTCGGCTGGCTGGAACGGCCGAATCCGCGCCGGTCGTAGGTGATCACGCGGCGGCCGGCGGCGAGCAGCGCCCGCTCCTGGCGCTCCCACGCCCGCCCGGACAGCGGGAATCCGTGGATCAGCACCACGGGACGTCCCTGGCCGTGGTCCTCGTAAAAGATCTCGATGGGCGCGGAGTTCTCTTCGCCGACGGTGACGTAGGGCATGGCTTTGTTCTCCTTCACAGTGGTGCTTCGCTGAACCTGCGCGACTAGGCCTTGGCCTGGACGATGTAAGGGAATTGCGACGTGCGCAGGTCCGCCGCGACGGCCTGGGTCAGTCCGGCCGGTACGCCGCTGTTGGTGACCAGCGAGAGCATCGCTTCGGGCGCGTTGTCGGCCTGGGTGCGGCCGTTGCGGATGGCGAAGCCAAACTGCGCGGGGGTACCGACGGTGTAGGACAGCACGTCAGGCAGCAGTTGCCCGGCGACCTGGCGTCCGTAGGCTTCGGGGTCGGCCGAGGTGCCGGTGGCCGCGACGACCGCGGCGACCCGGTCGGCGAGGTACGAGCCGGCTTCGGCGACGTCCCGGGAGGGATGGCGGGCGTTGGCCGGGTCGGTGAACTCGGTGTCGGTCGGCCAGAAGATCGGCCACATCATCGGGTTCCCGGCACGGTTGATCTGCCGCCAGCCACCGGCGTCGGTGGCCAACTTGGTCGCCGCCCACACGCCGATACGTGCGCCGGGGCGCAGCACCGGATGGGTATGCGGGATCTCCAACACGATGGTTTCCACCGTGGTCCCGGCGAAGGTGTTCTTCGCCTCGCCCGGCTTCCAGGCGGACAGGTCGACCTTGCTGCCCTCGCCGACCGCCGCATTGATGATGAACAGCAGCGACAGGTCGATGTAGAAGGAGTCGCAGATCCGTCCAGCCCAGACCCGGACCCCGTCGTCCCCCGTGGCGGATTCCCCGGTGCGACCCTGGGCCACGAGCGCGCCGACGGCACCGTCCTCGCGCGCGTCGGCGCCGGAGAGAACTTCCAGCCGCAGGCTCTGACGGCCGTCCGCATCGGGCCCGCCGAACGCGAACCGGTAGGTGAGGCTTTCAAAATCCTCGCCGTCGACATGGACCTTGAACTCGTAACGCGCCTCGAGATGGAAGCCCGGCTCGGCGTAGACGCCCGTGATGTTCGAGTTGACGTCCATCATCAGGACGGTGGAGTCCTCACCCTGGAAGACGTACAGGTCGTCGAGGAACAGTTGACCGTTCTTGGCGGCCAGCGGGGTGTCGAGATGGTGGGACATGAAGGCTTCTCCGTTTCTGGCTGCCAGGCCACTGCGATCGCGGACACGTCGCATCCAGGACCAATCCTCGACCGCCTACGTTCCGGCCGGTACCAGCCGATTGGGAATGCGGCGATAACGCGCGGTTATGGCCGCCGGTGCGCGCGACAGCCTCAAAGCCGCGACAATAGGCAGTGCATCTATTAGTGGCGTGTTCACCAGATTTGCATGGATTCAGCACGCGCGCGACGCGGGAGGGAATGGCGATGCCTGAGGACGGCGCAGCTAGGGAGGTACGGGAGTTGCTCCCGCTGCCGGAGCAGCCGAAGCGGCCAGAGCGGCCGGAGCGGCCGGAGGACAGTGGAGAAATCCTTCGGCGGAATCTGAGAGAGCTGATCCGGCTCCTCGGGATCGAGGTTCCTCCCAAGTCGGAAACCCCTGGCTGGAGGCACATCGCTCGGAACGCGATACGAAAGGCCTTCACCAGCCGATCGGCTGGGCTGTCCGAGGACTTCTTCGAGCCGCTGATCAGCGCAGCCGTCTGCGAGCCGGACCCGAGTCATAACCGCTGGTTCGTCGAGCCGGCGATCAACGCGTTCGGGCGCCGTCGTGTCCAGGCGGCCTTGCTCACCTATCTCCAGACGGGCACCGACCGGGAGCGTGCCGGTTCGGTCCGCGCGTGGTACTGGACGGGCTACCCGCTTCGACAACAGCATCTTCGAGTCGGGACCTCAGTCGCGGAGATGGGGTTCGCGGCAGATGAGGCACGGGACGTCGTGACAGCCTGGCGTGAGGCTTCGCTGCGGGAGTTCGTGGCCAACGAGGATCTGGATGTCCGCTGTTGCATTCTGCCCGGGCTGCCTCTCAAGCCGGAGTCCTACCCGCCGGAGCTTCGAGCCCTGGTCGACACCGCAGTGGCGATTGCCCGGTCGCATCCCGACGAGTACATCCGCGAGCGCGTCGAGGTTCAGGTCCACCACTGACAGGCGGTCGACCGCCGATTCCGCACATCAGGACACTGATAGACAGTCGCGGGCGATCGCATTGATGCGATCACAACGCCTCGAGCGTCGTTGTCAGTGACGTTTCGACCTCGTCAGCGAGCTTTTCGAAGCTGCGGCGGACGAAGGGGGTCGCCAGTTTGAGGAGGCCGTTGAAGGTGATCTCGGCGTTGTAGGTGATGGTGGTTGTGGTGCCGTTGGTGGCGAAGTGGAGGTCGTCGGTGGTGGTGGCTTGTTTGTTGTGGCCGGTGAAGGTGAGGCGGGCTGGGTCCAGGCGTGCCAGGCGGTAGTCGAGTTCGGTGGTGCGGCCGTGGAAGTTTGAGACGTTCTTCCAGGTGGCGCCGACGCGGATCGGGCCGGTGTCGGTGCGCACGCAGTGGAGGGTGCCGGGGTCCCAGTGTTCGGTGTTGGTGAAGTCGGCGAGGTAGGCCACGACCGTGGGTTGGGGTCGGTCGACCTTGATCGTGCGCTGGACTTTCATCGCAGAGTTCTCCGTTCAGTCGGTGGCGAACACCATCTGGTGGACGTCGAGATAGCCCGCGGCGAAGCCCGCCTCGGAGTAGGCCAGGTACAGCTCCCAGGTGCGGCGGAAGGTCTCGTCGAAGCCGAGGGCGGCCACCGCTTCGCGCTGCTCGCTGAAGCGGTCGCGCCACAACCGCAGCGTGTGGGCGTAGTGCCTGCCGAACGAGAAGTCGTGGAGCATGTGCAGGCCGGCAGCCTGCGACTCGGAGTCGATGGCGGTCTGGGACGGGATGATGCCGCCGGGGAAGATGTACTTGGTGATCCAGGTCTGGCTGCCGGCCGCCGCGACCATGCGCTCGTGCGGCATGGTGATCGCCTGCAGTCCGATCCGGCCGCCGGGAGCGGTCAGACGGCGCAGGGCACGGAAATACGTGGGCCAGTGCTCGCGCCCGACCGCCTCGATCATCTCCACGCTGACCACCGCGTCGTAACGCTCCTGCACGGCGCGGTAGTCCATGAGCCGGACGTCGACCAGGTCGCCCAGACCCGCTGCGTCGGCACGCCGGCGGACAGCATCATGCTGATTCGACGACAGCGTGATCGTGGTCACCTGAGCACCGCGAGCCGCCGCGCGCAACGCCAGGCTCCCCCATCCACTCCCGATCTCCAACAACCGGGTACCCAGACCGACGCCACACAGGTCGAGCAGCCGGTCGATCTTGCGGCACTGGGCATCTGCGAGCGTGGCGAAGCCGCCGTCAGGTCTGCCGAGCGGGTTCTGATGGAACAACGCCGCGGAGTAGGTCATCGTTTCGTCGAGGAACAATTCGAACAGCTCGTCAGACAGGTCGTAGTGGTGCTCGATGTTGCGACGCGCGCCGCGCAGCGAGTTCGCCGCACCGCCGGGGCGGCGCAGGTCGAAAGCGCGGCGCAAGGATTGCAGCGGTGCCGGAACGAGCCGCGGCAACTCGGCGGCGAACACTGCGAGCAGTTCAGCCAGCTGGGTGCTGTCCCACTCCCGAGCCTGGTAGGACTCCCCGAACCCGATCAGCCGCGCGGTTCCCAGGCGGTGGAAGAAGCCGCGCGGGTCGTGCAGGACCATGACCGGGGAGCCGTCGCGCCCCGCACCCTCGACCCGGCCGTCGGGGTAACGGACTGTCAACGGCAACCGGGCCGTCGCCGAGCGGAACAACCGCTCGGCCAGTTTCGCCCGCAGCAGCCCACCACCAGGCTGGGCCGCCACGGCGAACGGGACGGACTGACGCGCCGCCGTGACGCCGACAGCTGGGTTGTCCAGGGATTGCTCCACGCGTGAGTCCTTTCGGCGACGGTCCTTAACCGGTATTCGTCGCTGCGGACCCCTCGGATTGGCGCCGCGCTGGGCATGTCCGAAAAGTCGCTTTGGTCGCGCATGGATCACGCGGACCTGGGCACCAGCGCCTTGGGGGCAGACAGGAGAAGGGAACGATTGCGATGAGCGTCGGAGACAAGGCCAAGGCCGCGGCGAAGAACGTCAAGGGCAACGTCAAGGAAGGTGTCGGGCGTGCCAGCGGGAACGAGCGGTTGACCGCCGAGGGCAAGGCCGACAAGGCCGCCGGGACGGCCCAGCACAAGGCCGCGAAGGCCAAGGAATCCGTCAAGCAGACGGGCAAGGGCGCGACCGGGAAGGTGAAGGAGACCACCGGCAAGACGGTCGGCAACGAAACGTTGACGCTCAAGGGGAAGGCGCAGCAGGCTGCCGCGAAGACGAAGAAGAAGGTCAACAAGTAACGCGGCGAGACCGTACGCAGGAAGCGGGTCCGGGTGAACGGTTCTCTCGGGCCCGCTTCCGGCACGCCGCCGGGATCACCGCAACCGGAATCACTGCCACCGGGATCGCTGCTGCCTGCTGCGGCTGCTGTGGTGCGCCGGGACGGCGGATCGCACGCACTGGTCTCTGCTCGATAAGCACGGAGAACACAGAAGGGGGACTCCGGTGACCACTGCTCCGCACGCGTTCGCCGACGAACCGCCCGGCGCCGCTCGCGGTCGACGCGGAGAGCGTCGGGCGCGACCTGACGTGTCTGGTCATCACCGTCGTGGAACTGATCCGGGAGCTGGTGGAGCGGCAGGCTCTGCGGCGGATCGACGAGGGAGACCTCACCGCCGAGCAGATCGAGGACATCGGCGTGACGCTGATGGCACTGGAGGAACGTATGACAGAGCTCCGCGACCACTTCGATCTCGTACCGGAGGACCTGAACATCGATCTCGGTCCGCTGGGATGGCTCCTCGAACCGGACTCTACGGCTCGACCTGCAACGGCTTGGTCCGGACCCGAACTCGGACCACGGAGTGGGCGACGAGATCGATGACGTCGGTGGTGTCGGCCTGTGCTCTGCCAACGGTGATCCGCGCGCGCCGACCGTTCCTGGCGGCCACGATGTCGACGTCGGCCAGAACGGGCCGCCAGGCACCGCGACACAGAATGTCCATACCGGCGGTGACTTGCTCCGCGCGTACAGATCCGTTTTCGAGGCTCATCCGCACTCCTGCTCGGAAGGATTCCGCTATCTATCCATACGTATCCGATGCAGCGGCGCGATCGGATTGGTGCGGAAGGTAGAGGGATTCCCCCTAGGGGTGCTGTGTCCGCACCCCAGACTTCCAGTCATGCGGTGCGTTCCAGGGCGGCTCGGTAGACCGGGTCGTTGAACGGTTCGCCCTTGGTCCAGCATTCCAACTCGTCCAGGGCGAAGTGGGCCATGCGCTGGAGTTCGTTGCCCATGGAGCCGGCGATGTGGGGCGTAAGCAGGACATTGGGGAGCGTGTACAGCGGTGATGAGGCGGGGAGGGTCTCCGGGGTCGTGACGTCCAGGACCGCGCTGAGTCGTCCGGAGAGCAGTTCCTCCTCCAAGGCGTGCTGGTCGATGAGGTCGCCGCGGGCGGTGTTGATCAGTGTCGCCCCGTCCGGCATGGCCGCGAGGAGGGCTCGGGTGATCATGCCCGCGGTCTGGGGAAGCAGCGGTGCGTGGATGCTGATGGTGTCGCAGGCTGCGAACAGCTCTGGCAGACCGGTGAGGCGCGCGCCGAGGCGATCGGCCTCGTCGGGGTGGAGGTAGGGATCGGTGAGCAGGATCTCCAAGTCGAAGCCGCGGAGCAGCGCTATCACGCGGCGTCCGATCCGGGACGCGCCGACGATGCCCACGCGGCGGCGGTAGTTGCCGGCGACGGCGAGCCGGGCGTGCCAGTCGGTGTCCTGGTCGCGGAGCCGGGCGTAGTCGTCTCTGGCGTTCAGCACCTGTTTGTTGGCGAACAGGATCGCGGCCACCGTGTACTCGGCGACCGGTACCGCGTTCGCCGATGCCGCCGAGGCGACCTGGATGCCGCGGCGCCAGCAGGCTTCGGTGACGATGTCTTTGACGGACCCCGCGGTGTGGACGACCGCGCGCAGCCGCGGAGCTGCCAGCAGGGCCGGCTCGTCGATCGGCGGGCAGCCCCAGCCGGTGATCAGGACCTCGGCGTCGGCGAGCGCCGACCGGGCGTCGGCGGAGTGGAGGTCCTCCAGGACCAGATCGGGGTCGACGTCCACGAGGTCCATCAGACGGCTGCGGTTCTGACCGGTGAACAGGGCCGCGGCCACCGTCGGCCGCATCGCCAGGGCAGCCGGACGGCGAGGGGGTTCCAGGGCCATCACACGCCCACCGGCGATGCCGCGTCCGGGTCCGCCGCACCGGCGGCGGTCTGCGTGCTCGTGGCTCCGCGGCGGGTGGAGTCGCGGACGACGAACCGCGGCTGCAGCACGGTCTGCCGCACCGGCAGCGGTCCGGTGGCCGCGATCTGCTCCAGCAGCGCGGACGCCGCGGAGCGCCCGACCTCGAACTTGGGCGGAGCCACGGCGGTGAGCGGCACTTCGGCGAAGGCGGCCACCTCGTCGTCGTAGGCGATCACCGCCAGGTCCTCGGGAATCCGCACGCCTTGCGCGCGCAGCCGTTGGGCCAGCAGGATCGCCTCCCGGTCGGAGTGGACCAGGGCCGCGGTGGCGTCCGAGTCGCGGCAGGCTTTGGCGAAGGCGTCCAGCTCGGCCTGCCGGTCGGCTCCGGCGGCCGGTGCGTGCACCGGCGCGTCGGTGTCCAGTCCCAGCAGCCGCACCCCCTCGGCGTAGCCGTCGGCGACCAGCCGGGCGGTGGGGGTGGCGTGGACGAACAGGGCCACACTCCGGTGGCCGAGCGCGGCCAGGTGTTCCACCGCCCGGTAGGCGCCCTGGCGGTGGTCGCTCAGGACGTAGTCGACGTCGTCGAACGTCTCGGCCGAACGGCGCTCGACCAGCACGAAGGGCAGGGCGCAGTCTTCCAGCAGTCCTCGGACCGGTGCGGGGATCACCGGGCCGGTGGCGGTCGTGACCATCAAGCCCCGGCACCCGGAGCGGATCAGGTCGCGGAGTTGCTCCAGATCGCGGTCGCCGTCGTAGTCGGTGACACCGAGGATGAGCCGGGCTCCGGCCCGGGAGACCACGGTCTGCGCGCCGCGGATGACCTCCGGGTAGTAGTAGGTGGTCGAGGGCACGAGCATCCCCAGCACCACGCCCTCGGTGGTGGCAGGGTCCTGCGATCGCGGGTCGGCGGAGGGCGGTCCGCCCGAGTGGAGCGGACCGGGCAGCACCGCTCCGCCGCGTACCCGTACCAGCTTCCCCTGCTCCTCCAGAACCTCCAGGTCTCGGCGCACGGTGCCGTCGGAAACGCCGAGTCCGGCGACCACGTCCGTCACCTTGATCGCCCCGTGGGTGCGTAGCTGGTCAAGCACATAGCTGTAGCGCTGGTGTGCGAGCACTTCTCCTCCAACTCACTTCTGTCCGGCTCCCGCTGCGCGTTCCCTGCTGATTCTGGAGCTTTCTGGATGAAGATAGCAGCTCAGTAAGGAATCTTGCTGGATCTGTTGACTCATTGAGGAAAGCTGAGCATTGTGATCGGCGTCACCACGGAAGGAAACTGATGACGACCGCCGGCACCCTAGCGGCGCACAGCCTGCCTGCGCCTGACCATGTCCTTTCCCCCTATACCGGCTGGACCAGAGCGCACTGGGAGCATCTGGCCGACCGGATGCTCGACGCGGTGCACCGTCACGCCACCCCTCGCCAGGCACTGATCCACCTGCCGGGACCGATGAGCGCCTCCGGGCACCACAGCGACGGACTGGAAGGCTACGCCCGGACGTTCCTCCTGGCGGCGTTCCGGATCGCGGGCGCGCGGGGCGCCGACAGTACCGGCGCCCTGTGCGAGCGCTACGCCGAAGGCCTGACCGCCGGGACCGACCCGGCCTCGCCCGAACGCTGGCCGCGCCTGTCGCAGTGCGGCCAGGCCAAAGTCGAGGCGGCGTCCATCGCCCTGGCGCTTCACGAGACCCGGCCCTGGATCTGGGACCGGCTGGACGCGCGGGTCCAGAGCAACGTGGTCGCCTGGCTCGCGGAGATGGTCGGCGCCCGGGTCCCGGACAACAACTGGGTCTGGTTCCAGGCGATCGTCGAGGCGTTCCTGCGCTCGGTCGGCGGACCGTGGCAGCCCGCTGACATCGAGCACACCAGAGATCGCACCGAAGCCTGGTACGCGGGTTCGGGCTGGTACAGCGACGGCGCCGACACCCCGGCTCCCTACCGCAACTTCGACCACTACAGCGGCTGGGCCATGCAGCTCTATCCGCTGTGGTACTGCCGCATGTCCGGAGAGCTCGCCGAGCCGGGGTTGGCCGACCGCTACCGTTTGCGGCTGCGCGCCTATCTCACGGACCTGCAGTACCTCGTGGGAGCCGACGGCGCACCGCTTCACCAAGGACGCTCACTGACTTACCGCTATGCCACAGCCGCGCCCTTCTGGTGCGGCCTGCTGTTCGACGCCGGAGCCCTCTCCCCCGGTCTGACCCGCCGCACCGCCAGCGGGATGCTGCGCCACTTCAGCGACCGCGACAGTCTGGACGAGAACGGACTGCTGCCGCTGGGGTGGTACGCCGCGCACCCGCCGATCCGGCAGAACTACTCCGGACCGGCCTCGCCGTACTGGGCCAGCAAGGCCTTCGCCGGTCTGCTGCTGCCCGCCGACCATCCAGCGTGGACCGCCGACGAAGAGCCGCTGCCGGTCGAGCGGGGCGACTTCGTGCGCACCCTGCACGCGCCGGGCTGGATCGCCTCGGGCACCCGCGCCGACGGCATCGTGCGCATCGCCAACCACGGCACGGACCACGCCGATCACGGCGATGTCAGTGGTCACGCCTACGACCCCTGCTACAGCCGATGGGCGTACTCGACCGCGGCCGGGCCCGAACTCGGCGGTCCCGGACCGGTCGCCGACAGCCACGGGATCACCCGTCCGGCCACGCCCGATCTGGACCTGCCCGGCGGCGGTCCCCTGGACTCCCACGTCGCCCTGCTGGACGCCGAAGGCCGACCCTCCCACCGCCGTCCCTTGCTGCGGTTGGCCGTGGAAGGCCCAGCCGCTTCCTCCCGCCACCGTGCCCGATGGCCGCAGGGCCCTGATACGGAGCGGCCGGAATCGGCAACCGCACCGTTGCTGACCACCGCATCTGTGCTGCGTGGCCCTTGGGAGGTACGAGTGGTGCGGGTCGACGATATTCCAGGCGGCGATCCAGGCACCCGGCTCCGCATCGGCGGCTGGGCTCTGGCCCACAGCCAGCCTCCCGCCACGGAATTGACGACCAGCCGCGCCGTCGCACTGACCTCCGACGGTCTGCGGGCCGAAGCGGCAGCCCTGTACGGGCCGCTCGTCGCAGGCATCCGCACCAGCAGCGGACGGACGTCCTACGGCGCCCACGCCGCCACCGTCTACCTGCACACCCTCCAGCCGGTACGACCCGGCGAACTGCACATCGCCGCGATCGCCCTGGGCCGGGCGCTGCCGCCGGTGCCCGCCGTCCGCGTCCTGGACGACGCGGAGGTGCAGATCCTGTGGCCGGACGGCCACAGCGACGTCCTGCGTCTGGATCGCCCACCAACACCCACCCATTCGGAAGGACTCTGATGAACGCCTCCCAGAGAACGCACAGATACACGAGGAAGCGCGAGTACACAAGGAAGTACAGATCCGCCTTCGTCGCCGTGGCCGCCGCCGTGGCCCTGCTCGCCGCCGCGTGCGGGAGCGGTTCGAGCAAGTCCGACGCGGGATCGTCGGGCTCCGTGAGCGGACAGACCATCACCTACTGGGCCAGCGATCAGGGCAGCTCCATAGCCGACGACGTGAAGGTCTTGACCCCCGAACTCAACGCGTTCACCGCGCAGACCGGGGTGAAGGTCAAACTCGAGGTGATCGGGTGGGCCGACCTGCTGAACCGGGTCCTCGCGGCGACCACCTCCGGTCAGGGCCCTGACGTCCTGAACATCGGCAACACCTGGTCCGCCTCGCTCCAGGCCTCCGGCGCCTTCCTGCCGATCACCCCCGCCATCATGTCCCAGATCGGCGACACCGGCCGATTCCTGCCCGGCGCCCTCGCCGCGACCGGCGCGGCCGGCAAGGACCCGGTCGGCGTGCCGATCTACTCCACGGCGTACGGGCTCTACTACAACAAGGCGGAGTTCGCCGCGGCCGGCATCACCAAACCGCCGGCCACGTGGGAGGACCTGGTCGCCGACGGCAAGCTGCTGACGACCGGCAGCCAGTGGGGTCTCACGCTGGAGGCGGCCAGCCCCACGGAGAACTCCCATCACGCGTTCGTGTTCGACGAGCAGCAGGGCGGGAACTGGTTCGACTCCTCGAACAACCCGAACTTCGTCACGCCGCAGAACACCGCCGCCATCGAGGACTTCGTCAACCTCATGGGCAGCGACAAGATCGTCAACCCGAGCGACGCGGCGAACTCGAACGGCACCGAGGCGCTCCAGGAGTTCGCCGCGGGCAAGGCCGCCATGCTGATGTGGCAGCCCGCGGGCGCGAACCTCCAGAAGTACGGCATGCAGCCCTCGGCGTACGGCGTCGTGCCGGTGCCGTTCCCGGCGACCACCCCGAGCGGCGGCCGGCATGTCGACTCCATCGTCGGCGGCATCAACCTCTCGGTGTTCGCCAACACCAAGCACAAGGCCGCGTCGCTGGCCTTCCTGAAGTTCATGACCAGCGCCTCGACCGAGACCGCGCTGAACAAGGCATACGGCTCGCTCCCGTCGGTCACCGACGCGTACACCGACCCGGCGTTCCAGACCGCCGACGACAAGGTGTTCCAGAGCGTGCTGGCCTCCTCGGCCGGTTCGATGCCGGAGATCGCGAAGGAGAGCGAGTTCCAGACGGTCATCGGCGCCGCGCTGAAGCACCTGTTCGCGGACGCGGCCGGCGGGAAGCAGATCACTGACTCGCTCGTCAACGCCGAGCTCACCACGGCACAGCAGACGATGCAGGCGAGCGGCTGAGTTCAGGACCCGACCGCCACGTCCCGACCGCGTAGTCCCGTCCGCGAGATCCCGTCCGCGACATCCCGTCCGTCCTGCGCCCGGTGCGCACCGCGGGACGGACGGGATCCGGCCCGCCTCCTCCCACATGCCCGACTCCTGAAAGGAATGCTCCGCATGGTTGCCGCCCCCGACGTCACCCGGCCGCCGCACCGATCGAAACCCCCCGCGGCCAAGGCGCGCCGCCGGCTGTCGTGGGCCAACCTGCGCCGGGGCGGCCTGCCGTATCTGTTCCTGCTTCCGGCGGTCTGCTTCGAACTGCTGGTCCACGTCATCCCGATGCTCGTCGGGATCTGGATCAGCTTCAAGCAGCTCACCCAGTTCTTCATCCGCGACTGGAGCGCCGCCCCGGGCGCGGGACTGCGGAACTACCGCATCGCGCTGAACTTCGACAACGCCGTCGGCAAGCAGCTGCTGCACTCCTTTTTCGTCACGCTGAGCTTCACCGTGCTCGTCGTCGCCCTGTCCTGGCTGCTCGGCAGCGGCGCGGCGGTCCTGATGCAGGACAGGTTCAAGGGCCGGGGACTGCTCCGCACCTACTTCCTGGTCCCGTACGCGCTCCCCGCCTACACCGCGGCCATCACCTGGGAGTTCATCTTCCAGAGGGACAACGGCCTGCTGAACCAGATCATCGTGCACGAACTGCACCTGACCAAGACCGCGCCGTTCTGGCTGATCGGGGACAACAGCTTCACCGCGCTGGTCATCACCGCCGTTTGGCGCACCTGGCCGTTCGCGTTCCTGGTCGTCACCGCCGGCATGCAGTCCATCCCCGGCGACCTGTACGAGGCGGCCGCGATCGACGGCGCCGGCGTCTGGCAGCGCATCCGCAAGATCACGATGCCCTCGCTGCGTCCGGTGAACCAGGTGCTGCTGCTGGTGCTGTTCCTGTGGAACTTCAACGACTTCAACACCCCGTTCGTCCTGTTCGGCAGCGTCCCACCGGCGCAGTCGAACCTGCTGTCCCTGCAGATCTACGACACGTCCTTCCAGAACTGGAACTTCGGCTCCGGTGCGGCGATGTCCGTGCTGCTGTTGCTGTTCCTGCTCCTCGTGACGGCCGTCTATCTAGTGGCCACCAACCGCCGAAAGAGCACGGAACATGTCTGACGCCGTCAAGCACCGCTCGCCGACAGCACCGCCCCGGTCCTTCATCTGGACCCGGCGCATCGCGCTGACACTGCTCGGACTGTTCACCGGCATCCCGCTGTGGGTGATGGTGTCCAGCTCCGTGAAATCGCTGGTCGAGGTCCAGAACGCGTTCCACTGGCTGCCCACACACCTGACGCTCAGCCCCTACATCGACATGTGGAGCACCGTCCCGCTCGGGCACTACTTCCTCAACAGCGCCATCGTCGCCTCCTGCTCGACGGCGGTCTCGGTGGTGATCGCCGTCTTCGCGGCCTACGCCGTGTCCCGCTACCGGTTCGCCGGCCGCAAGGTCTTCTCCGTCACGGTGTTGTCCACGCAGATGTTCCCCGGCATCCTGTTCCTGCTCCCGCTCTACCTCATCTTCGTGAACATCGGGAACAGCACCGGGATCCAGCTCTCCGACACCCGGCTCGGCCTCATCATCACCTTCCTGACCTTCACCCTGCCGTTCTCCATCTGGATGCTGGTCGGGTACTTCGACTCCATCCCCCGGGACCTGGACGAGGCCGCCTCCGTCGACGGATCCGGCCCGATCAGCACCCTGTTCAAGATCCTCGTCCCGGCAGCCCTCCCCGGCATCGTCACCGTCGCGGTGTACTCCTTCATGACAGCCTGGGGCGAAGTGCTGTTCGCATCAGTGATGACCGACGACTCCACCCGCACCCTGGCCGTGGGCCTGCGCGACTACGCCTCGCAGAACGACGTCTACTGGAACCAGATCATGGCGGCGTCCCTGGTCGTCAGCATCCCGGTGGTCGCCGGATTCCTGCTCATGCAGAAGTACCTCATCGCCGGGCTGACCGCCGGCGCGGTCAAGTAGCCGGATACCTCAGGGCGTCCGCGTCGTCGCCGCGCAGAACCGGAGCAGCTTCACGGCGGTCGCGAACTCGCGGGTGATGTACTGCGCCGCGAGGTGCGCGAGACGCTCGGCGACATCGCGGCGGGAGGTCGGCGCGGCGTGGTCGCGGATCTCGGTGGCGAGGGCTTCGAGTGTCAGGAGTCTGACGTCGAATTGCGCGTGGCCGACTACGGCGCCGGAGGTGTCGGACACCGGTGCGGCGAAGGCCTGGAAGCCGTGGGCGATGTCGCGGGGAAGGGGCAGGGTCATGCGGGCGCCGCCTGCGTCGGGGCTGATCGCGATCTCCAGTTCCCACAGCGATCCGTCGGGATCGGGCTCGGACCATTCGGGGAAGTAGGCGACGTCGTCGACGCTGTAGTACCACCGGTCGGCGGGTGAGCCCGGACGGATCGGCAGGCGGCGCGTGGTGGACAGGCCGCGGTAGCGGAGGGTGAGCTCGGCCTCGGCCTTCTTGGCGACCGGTCCGCGACGGAACAGCTCGACGCTGTAGAGGGTGAGCGCGAGGACGTCGGTGATGTCGGCCTCGGCCAGGTCGAACGAGCGCCACGGCAGGGCCAGCAGCGCCTGGAACTGCGGGGCGAACCGGGACGCGAACTGCTCGACCAAGACGCCCATGCGCCGGTCATAGCCCTCGGGAGCGGAGGCCAGCGACGTCGCGAAGGTCCGGACCGCTGCCGCGACCGCCTCCGCCATCGCCTCCGGTGAGGCAGAGCTCTGTGCTGGTGCGACGAGGACCGTCTCGGCCTCAGCCGCGGCACGCGGATCGGCCGTGAGCTCGTGCCCGATCACCGGCAGCATCGTCCGCGCCATGCTGTCCAGCCCGATCGTCAGCAGATCCTCGAAGGACTCCTCCGGAACGTCGGCCAGCGCGCCGAGTATCGCCGGACCGGCCTGCTCCAGCACCTGCAACACCACGGCCGTCGTCTCCGGCGCGGCGGCGAAGCGCGGGACCTCGGAGCTGACGAGCACCTGCACCGACTCATCGCCCGCGTAGTACTCGCTCCGGCCGTCGCCGCCGACCGCCAGGTACAGGTCGTACAGCGTCTCCGGCCGTTCCTCCGGCACGGTCCGCAGCGGTGGCGCGGCCCACGGGTCGGTCTTGCCGTCCGCCGTCCGCCGCAGCAACTCGGCGCCCTTCAGCGGCCGGATGCCGAACTGGCCCAGCGTCGGCACGCTGCGCGCCAACGACTCGGGGTCCGCCGCGGCGTACGCGGCGTCCCCGTCGGCCGTCACGAACGGATGCGACGGCGCGAAGGCGAACGAGGTCCCCTCGAAACGCTCCAGCACCCGGTCGCCCCGCAGCGGCTGCGGACGAAGGATCACGGCGCGCGGACCGGTCGGCGTGGCGACCTCGTCTCCGACGCCGACGTCCTCGATCGCCCGCAGCGCGCCGTCGGCCATGACGACCCGCGTGCCGGGCGCGAAGCACGACGAGCTCGGGACGTGCCGGTACCCCGTCCCGGGCTGCGAGAGCGCGGTGAACTCCAGCGAGTTGTCCTCGGAGATGCACGCGGGGTACATCGCCCCGGGGTAGACGTGGCACTTGGTCGCCAGCATCGGCCCGTTGGCGTCCCCGACGTCCTCGCCGCGCAGGTCGCCGCCGAACCACGGCGCGATCCGGTGCCAGGCGCCGGCCCGCAGCTCGGCCGGCACGGCGAGCCCCTGCTGCACGATCCGCGTGATCGCGCCGTCGATCTCGGCGACCGAGCAGCCCAGCGCGGTCAGCTTCGCGTAGTGGTTGAACAGCTCCCAGTCGCGGTCGGGCCAGAACCCGCCAGTCCACTGCGTCATCTTGGCGTTCACCCACGCCGCCGAGGTGATGCCTTCCAGGTAGTGGCCGCGAGCCGCGACCCGGGCGGGCTCGTCGCGGAACGCGGCGAGCGCCGTGCGGATCGGACTGTCGACGAGCTTCAGCAACTCGGCGTAGAACCGGTGGGAGTTCTGCCGGATGCGCGCCGAGTAGTTCCGCAGGTCCTCGTCGGCCTTCGCCACCAGGATCTGCGGCCGCAGCCGGCTCGTCACGTTCCCCATCTGCCGGCACAGCAGCGCGATCGAGGCCGTCTGGAAGAACCCGTCGTCCAGGCCGGTGTTCGGGCCGATGAGCCCTTCGTAGGGGCTGGTGCCGAGGTTCGGGAAGAAGATGGTCCGGAACGCCGGGCCGGTCCCGAACATCTGCGAGTAGTTGCCCGGCGTCAGCCGCTTGGCGTGCATGACGAGCACGCCGCGGGCCGCGGCGCCGACGGGGTTCACGCCCTCCGGCGGCAGCGCCGCGGCCAACGCCTCGACGTCGCGCGGGTTGAACGGTGAACTCATGGCAGCCTCCTGGCCCGATGCGGTGCACGGATGACACTTGATGACAACTGACGACACTTGACAACACAGACGACATAGATGACACGGATGACACGGATCTCGTGCCGGTGGATCCCGTCGGTCGGCACGGTCGGCACGACCGACAGGGTCCTGACGGCGGTGGCCGGCACCACCGTCAGGACTCTGCGAGACCGGGAGCGGGATCAGGATCGCCTCCTGCGAGCCCGGCCTGTCCCAAGCGGCCGTCAGGCGGCGGCCATGATCTCCTCGGAGGGCTCGACGACTTCCAGCGAGAATGTCGTCGCGGCCGAGCCGACGCCGTTCTTCACCGTGAGCGTGTACTCCTGCTTCGGGGCGGCCGGGATGTCGGCGCCCTTCCGCATCGAGATCGTGCCCTCGGCCTTGTCGAACTCCAGGCCCGTCGGCAGCGCCGGGGAGATCGACCACTCCTGCGGCACGCTGCCCGGGACCTGCAGACCGGGACCGGTGACCTCGTCGTGCGCGACGGTGAACCAGGAGACGTCGGTCATCGCGAGCTCGGTGGGCTTGGTGGCGACCATCTCCAGCCGGACGGTCGCCGCCTCGGCCGCGTCGGTCGTCGTCTTCCAGCCGGACGCGCCGTCGGCCGCCAGCCAGCGGACCTCCTTCTTGCTGTCGACGAAGAACACGCTGCGCAGCTTGAAGGGAGCCGACTTCAGCTCCTTCACGTCCGGCGTGGTGTCCTGGTAGGTGCCCTCGCCCTGGATGTCCGCGTACCACAGCAGCTTCGGCTCCGGCTCGGGCAGGTCGGAGGCGTAGTCCTGGGCCGCGATCGCGCCGGCGTCGTCGACGGCGAGGCTCATCAGGCACGGCTTGCCCTTGGTGTTCACGATCGGCGCGCCGAGCTGGGTGCGGCCGAACTCGTCGACGGACACGTAGAACGCGGTGTGCCCGGTGGCGTCGAACGGAGCCTGCGTGACCTTCCCGTCCGAGGCGATGCGCAGCGCGTGCGACTGGTCCGTGGTCGCGAACACCGCGATGCCCGCGCGCTGCGGCTCGCCGATCGGCTTGTAGATGCGGAACGTCTCGATGGCCGCCTTGTAGGGCATGTAGAGATCGCCCGCGCGCTCCTTGGCGAACTTCTCGACCGGCGTCTGCTGCGGCCGCGTCATCAACACGATCAGCAGGATCGCGCCGGCGACCAGGGCGAGGAAGCCGATGCCGGAGACGATCGAGAACATCGTGCTGACCAGCATCCCGCCGACGGCCAGCGCCGAGGTGCCGAGCGCCCAGGCGCCGATCACCGCGACCAGCTCCAGGCAGGCGGCCAGCAGGAACATCGCGTGCGCCGCCTTCTCCAACGGCTCGCCGCTGTGGTGCAGGTCGATCGAGGACATGACGATCCCGACGATCGCGAACGCCCCGGCCAGCGCGCGCGCCATGAACTGGGTCAGGTTCTTGCCGAACAGCCGGCGCGCGAAGGACTGGGAGGGCTTGGGCACCAGCGGCGCCGCCGCCGCGGCCTGCCGGTTCGCCCACCACTGCTTGAAGGTGATCCGCCCGGCCGGGACCTTCGGCCCGCCCTCCTGCAGCAGATAGCCGCGCAGCCCGTTGGTCGCGGTTGCCTGTGCCTTGGCCAGGAGCTTGGAGGAGAAGAACATCTTCGCGTTCTTCCAGAATCCCTTGGCCGGGTTCCAGACCTCGTGCAGCGCGACGCCGCGCTTGATGAGCGCGAGCGCGTTGAGAGCCAGGATGTTGGCTCCCGCCAGGGAGATGAACCCGATCTGCTCGTCGCTCAGCGAGTTCCAGTCGGCGGTCCCGTCGAGGAAGAAGCTCATCAAGGTCCCCATGGCGGCGAGCGCGCCGAGCCGGACGACCATCGCGGGCAGGCTGCCGAGCAGCTGCGCGCACTTGCTCGTGTACTGCGCCATCAGGAAGCCCCAGTTGAACAGGCCGTACCCGACCGCCGCCGTGGTCCGCAGGATCGCCAGCATCTTGCCGACGACGTCCTGCGACGCGTGCTCCTTCAGCAGCTTCGCGGCCTCGTCGAGCGCCGGGTCCTTGGAACCGAGGTACTTCTCGACGAACTTGTCGATGATCGCCTTCACCGCGAAGTTGAAGCCGCCGACGCCGCCCTCCAGGTCCGCCATCTGCGGCAGCAGCGTGCTCAGCTCGAAGAGCTGGAGCATGTAGGCGTACTCCTGGGCGATGACGCCGGAGGTGTCCAGCACGGTCAGGGTCGCGACCGTGCGCTGCACGCGCTGGCTGAACTCCGAGCCGTCGACCTCGCCGCCGAGCTTGATGAACGACTCCAGCATGTTCATGTAGCTGGGCCGCGAGGCGCCGATGTAGACGGCGAACGCCCAGAACTGGTCGTGCTTCTTGGCGTGGTCGCCGATCGTCCGGATCGACTTCTCCAGCTCCGCCAGCTGCTCGGGCGTGCCGACGTTGGCCTCCCGTGCCTCCTTGAGCCAGGCCTCGGTCGTGGCGTCGATGTCGCCGGCGTACTTCACCGAGTTGGCCTTCTGGTCGGCCAGGTACCAGCCGAGGTGCTTGTTGGCCGGGCGCTCGCTCCAGCGGTTCGCGTACAGCAGCGGCGCCTGGGCGTCCATGACGTCGCTGCCGCTGGTGGTCTGCGAGAGCCACTGCTCGGCGCGGATCGTGTTCAGCGTCTTGGCCGCCGGGTCGTCGCTGTACTTGCCGACGCAGGTCGCGGTGTAGGCGACGCTGAGCGACTTGAACCACGGGAACGGGTCGGTGCCCTTTTTGCCCTTGGTCTTGGCGATGTCCCGCAGCGTCTGGTCCAGGGCCGGCGGGTCGCGGTGGAAGAAGGTCGAGCGCAGTTCCGGGTCCATGTAGTTCTGGAGGATCTTGTAGAAGTCCTCCATGGAGTCCTCTTGGACCTTGTCGTAGTACTCGTCCTTCTCGTTGCGCGTGAACTGGCTCATGGCCATCAGTTCGCTGAGATCGTGGGTCGCGCCCGGGCCGGGGTTCGCCAGCGCCACCGCGTGCCGCAGCGAGGCGGCCAGACCGGTGACGGCGATCCGGGACACGAGGTCCAGAGCCTGGTCCGGGTGCACACGCTCGCCGGTCGCGCCGAACGAGGAGTGCAGGACGCGCCCGCCGTCGGGGGAGAACGCCAGCCGGCCCTCGGTCGGGATCCCGGCCTGGTCCGCCGCGACCTTGTCCAGCCCGCTCCAGACCAGCACGTCGCCGTCGATCTCGGTGTGCGCGGCGGCCACGGAGCCGGCGTACAGCCGGCCGGCGTGGACCGCGACGATCCGCACAGCGCCATGCCCGGCGTCCCCGAGGTGGTAGAGCCCGGCGATCCCGCGTCCGGTCCAGACGCCGATGGCGCCGTACACCAGCGGGTTGGTGCTGCCGGGGGGATCGACGACCAGACCGCCGGTGAAGTCGGCGGCGAACTCGCTGAGCGTGCAGGAGAACCGGTACGGGAACAGCTCGGTCCCCGTGCCCGACGGCGGCTTGTAGTCGGAGAGCAGGCCGAAGTTGATGCGCCGCTGCTTGTTCAGGTAGCCGCCGTACGTCTCGGGGACCGGCTCCCAGCTGCGGCCGGTCTTCGGGTTGTCGAACTTCGCGAGGAAGGTGTACAGCTTCTCGTCGCCGATGACCTCCTCGCCGTTGATCCCGTAGGTGAATCCGAGCTCGTAGTCGGTGCTCCACTCCGCGTTCTTCCAGCGGTCAGTGGTGGTGTCCCAGGTGATGGACCGGTCCGCCGCCAGGTACGCGGCGCCCTTGGCGACCTTCATCTTGTAGCGCTGCGGATCGACGTGGTACTCCACCGCGACGGACTGGCCGTCGACGGAGACGGTGCCGTACGCGCGCAGCCGGTTGTGCGTCATCGACAGGTGGCCGCTGATCTTGTGCTCGCCGTCGGAGGTGAGGAAGCTGAGCTCCCGGTGCACGGGGTTCCACGTCATGCCGACCGAGGGCACCGGATGCGGCCCGACGAAGAGGTGGTCACGCTTCGGGTCGCGCAGGTCGGGCGTGACGAGCGTCAGCGTCTCCGGTACGAGCGCCAGGGCCTTCTCGCCCTTCTCGGTGTCGCTGATCGCGTCCGCCTGCTTGAGGCGGAAGGTCCGGGCGTCGGGATACAGCATCGCGATCTGTTGGTCCCGGTCCGCCTGGACCGCTTTGCGGGCGGCGCGGGTGTCGCGTGTGTAGCTGTCCATGACGTGCTGGAACTCATCATCGATGGCGCTCATTAAGCAGATCCCCCCTAGGATCCGACGCGCCCCGCGCGGCTGCGCGGGGCGTCTCCTAAGAAAGAGTCGGTGAGGCAGTGGCCTGATACACCTTCGTTGCTCAGCGCATCGCATTGGAGGGATACCACTGAGGGAAGGACGATGCGCGGGCAGCCCTCCGCCCCGCCCCGTCACGCCGGCTCAGGATCCTGATTCGCCGCCGGAAAGACGGTGATCCGCAGGTCCGGCCGGTGGGTCTCCGAGCGCAGCCCCGCCCGGCTGATCCGGCTCTCGAGCAATCTCCGCGGCCGGCGGAAACTGAGGCCCTCCCCGGTGATGACGACGGTTCCCGCAGCACCGTCGATGGCGGCTGCGAGGTCGAGATCCATGCCATAGCAAAGGTATTCGAGCTGAACGCGGGCGATTTCGTCTTCGATGACGGCGGCCAGATGCTGAAGCGGCTCGGGGCTCACCCCCTCATCGTAGTCGAACATTTGAGCGATGAGGGGGGATTAAAGGCCTGCCTCAAGGTGCGAACGCTCCTCAGAAACTCCCGCTGCGACGCAGGGCACGGGGACGTCCGTCCGGGTCGAACAGGGTGCGGTAGACCGGGGTGGCCCACAGGGTGGTTGTTCGAGACTGGGGAGCTGCCTCGTAGGGGCGGATGCGGCCGGGGGGTCTGGCGGTGGTGCGGTTGGAGGAGTGCCAGTCGCGGAGTTCGGCGGCCGCGTGGGCGAAGGCCTGGAACGCCGATGTGGGATCCCAGAGGTCGGCGTCGTCGCCATCGGCACGGTCCAGGTGCTCGCGGGCCAGGCGCAGGCGGAGGTCTCGGGCGAAGCGCCGGGGGAAGTCGCCGGCTCGGCCGACGTCCTGCGGCTCGCGGGGGTCGCGGGTATGGTCCAGGACCGCGCAGCTCAGCTCGGAATCGTGGGACCAGGAACGCAGATTGAGGTTGTCCGAGCCGATCGCCGCCCACACGTCGTCGATCACGGTGATCTTGGCGTGGACGTAAACCGGGGTGCCGGCGTGGTTCTCGATGCCGTAGACGGCGAAGCGGTCGCCTCCGGCGGCGCGCAGCATGTCCAGCACCTGGTTGCGGCCTGCCAGCATGGCGGATTGGGCGACGCGGCCCTGCTCAGCCGGATGGTGCGGCACGACGGCGATCATATGAAGGCCCTGATTGGCGGCCAGCGCCTCAGCGAAGGGGACAGCGACTTCGCGGGACCAGAGGTACTGGTCCTCCAGGTAAATCAGCTTCCTGGCTTGGCTGAGCACCTTCAGATAGCTGCGCGCGACGCTGCGCTCGCCCTCGGGAGCGAAGGGGTAGCCGGCCGTGCGCTTGGGATAGGTGCGCAGCAGTTCCACCGCGTGCGGGCCGCAGGATTGCGGGGGCGGGAGCGGCGCGGGAAGCGGTGTCTGTTTGGTTTCCTCGCGGCTCAGCAGGGCTCGGGCCCGGTGCAGGGGATTGCGCGTCACCGGTGCCGGGTCCTCCCAGCGCTCGCGGAAGACGCGCTCGGCGTCGGCGACCGCCGGACCGTGGATCATCGCCTGCGCGTCGTGCCAGGGCGGGCGCTTGCCGTAGACATCGGCCATCTCGACGGTCTGCGGGTCCCCCTCGTGCCGGGCGTCGTCGCGGCGGCCGTGAGACAGATCGATGCCCCCGATGAAGGCGACATCGGCCTCGGGACGTCCGGCGTGGCGCAAGACGACGAACTTCTGGTGGTGGGAGCCGCCCGGCCGCACGCGCGTGTCGAGCAGGCAACGGCCGCCTGCGGCCTCCACCTCCTGGCTCAGATGACGGTTCTCCGTCTCGCTGAAGCGCATCCGGTCGACGTGCGACCGCCATACCAGACCCCTGACGTGCACGCCGCGGCGAGCCGCCGAGCTCAGCAGGCTGCCGACGGTCGTGCCCTCATCGTCCACGGTCTCGTCGCCGTCGCCCCGCCAGTCGGTGAACAACAGCAGGTCGCCGGCGCGCATGTCGCGCACCGCGGCGGACAGCGCGGCGAAGTACTCCGCGCCGTGGATCAACGGCTCGACGAGGTTTCCCTCCGACCACGCCGCCTGCGCCGCGTGCTCGTCGTCCACCCTGGTGGCGGGGTTGCCCCGCTCATGACGCGTGATCAACCACGTTCGCGGGTCCATGCCGCCTCCTACCGGGGTGGTGTCCAAGTCTGCGTCTGCCGACCGTTCACAGGTCGCGGTGCCAGCGCGCCTCGCACATGGAGAACAGGCCGAACACCACGAGTCCGACCGCCACGGCGATCAACAGCGCCGGTCCCACCGCGGTGTGCGCGAAGGAGCGCAGCACCGCGTCGGTGCCCTTGGCCTCGTTCGGCTTGTAGGACAGCCCCGCGTCGATCATGAAGCCGCCGAGCGCTCCGAACAGCAGCCCGCGGGCGATGTTCCCCACCGTGCCGAGCCAGGTGACGACGGTACGAGCGCGACGGCTCATGCTCGCGGTGCGCAGATCCTTCAAGAACCGGTGGGTGAGCCCGTTCCACAGCATGTAAAGGCCGATCGCGGCGATGACCAGCCCGACGACGACCACCAGAACGCGGCCTCCGGAGTGCGTCATGGCCTGCGCGGTGAAGTCCCGCGACTGCTGTCCGCTGTTCTTCGGAAGCCCAGAACCCTGCGCGTAGTGCAGCGTCCCCACGAAGAACACCGCATAGATCAGGCCGCGCGCGAACGACTGCGCCTCCTCACCGTGCTGGCGACTGTGCCGGCGAATACCGAAAAACACCTGGGCGAACCGCCAAAGCGCCATAGCGGCCAACCCGACGGTCAAGGCCCACAACAGAGGCTTGCCGTAGGACTGGCCGGCGATGAACTGCAGCGCGCCGACCCGGTCGGCCTGGGGTGCGGCCTTCCCCGTGGCGATTGCCAAGGCGAGCAGTCCGATGAGGAAATAGATGACCCCGCGTGCGACGAATCCCACCCGGGCAAGCGCGTTCAACCAATGGGCCGCAGACGCCTCTGTCCGCGATCGAGCAGAGCGCCGCCGGCCAGCCATGCTGTTCATTGCCATCGCTCACGCCTCCAAGTCGCAACCGGCACCGGCCCGACATCCGGCCGTCAGCAGTGAGCCAAGGCCCGATGTGCTGCCGTTTCGAGCGGCAGCCGCACTGGTGCCGCACCCGGCTACCCCAAGGCGGGCGGGCAAAACATCGGCGGGCTGGTCGACGGATCGGTGTGACCGCGGCACCGGTCCGCGGCATCAGGGCTCGAAGGTCCTGCGCAGCAGCACGGAGCGGGATGAGGTCGCCTTTGCCCGGCCGACCCGACGGGACATAAGGTCGTGAGGTATCTCGAACGGGCATCCACCTCCACCGGGGGACGTGGAGCCTGGAGCCACCTCTGAGAGACCTTTCATGGACACTGTGATCGTCCAGCCCTCCGACCCGCGTACGCGCCCGCCGGGCTTGCTGCGCCTGGGACCCGGCGATGTGCTGACTTTCGGCCGGGGCGCGCCGAACGCACCGGTCGGCCTGGAACTCGCCGGGGACGGTGTGTCCCGGCGGGCCGGGGAACTGGCCGCCGTGGACGACCACTGGCGGATCTCCAACTTCAGCCGCACCACCACCTACGTCGTGGAGAATCTGGAAGGTGCCGGGGAGCACGTCAAGGTGGCGCCGGGCCGGATCGGGGCGCCCATTCCGTTCGAGATCTCCCGTGTGGTGCTCCCGGTGGCCGACGGTTTCGTGGGCTTCACGGTCTACGCACCTCAACATTCGTACTCGGATTCGTACTCGGATCTGACCGGATCAGAGGCGACCGGGACCGCGGCTGGGACCGGGGCGCGGGCGCCGGGTGCCGGCGAGCGCACCGTGCTGCCGTTCTCCCTCGATCCGACGGCGAAGTACTTCTTGGTACTGCTGGCTTTGTGCGAACCGCGGCTGCGCGAGGCCTCCGCGGTCGCCATACCGAACGCCGGGGACGTCGTGGAGCGGCTGCGGCCGCTGCCCTCCTGCGCGGACCTGACCAAGTCGGCGGTCAACTACCACATCGACTATCTGGCCACGACGAAACTGCGGGTCCGGGAGCGGGAGGGGACCGACGGCGCGGCGCGCATGGACTGGAAACGCGAGGCGATCGTCGCGCTGGCGCTGCGCTTCGACCTGGTGCGGGACGAGCACCTCCGGATGCTGCCGGCCCGGCGGGCCGGACAGTGACCGTGGACGGCGCCGGGAACACCGGCGAGCCGGCCGCCGGGGCGGGGGCGAGGCCCGTCGAGGTGCCGGACGGCTTCGTCGTCGGCCGCTGGCGGGTCACCGGGTATCTGGGCTCGGGCAGCTGGGGCAGCGTCTATCTCGGGGAAGCAGTCGGGGACGCGGCCGTGGACGGCGATCCGGCCGAGGTGGCCCTGAAGTTCCTGCCGCCCTCGGTCGGCACCCCGGGGCGGCGCGCCCTGCTCGCCGAGGTCGTGGACCGCGAGCGCCGGTTCAGCGAGAGCATCGAGCATCCCGCGCTGATCCGCACGGTGGCCGTGGAGACCGCCGAGTCCGGCGACGCCGCCGTCGACGGCGCGACGGTGCTGGTCATGGAACGCGGCGTCAGCAACGTCAGACAGCTGCTTCAGAACGGTGCGGACCTCGGCGACGGGGAGCGGATCCTGGCGGAGGTCTGTTCGGCCCTGGCTTTCATGCACGACGCCGGCTGGGTGCACGGCGACGTGAAGCCCGGCAACGTGCTGTTGATGGCCGACGGCAGCGCGCGCCTGGCCGACTTCGGCGTCACGACGGAACTCGACGGCACGCACGCCTACGCGCCGCGGATCGGCTCCTCGGACTACCTTCCGCCGGAATGGTGGTCCGAGCAGGTCGGGGAACAGGGCATCGCGCTGCGTCCGACCGCGGACATCTGGGCCTTCGGAATCCTGACCCACCAGGTGCTCGCCGGCGGGCGTCACCCCTTCGCCGGCGCCTCACCGCACGCCCGGGCGATGAGCGCGCAGGCCTACGCCCACACCGGCGAAGGCCTGCTCCTGGACGAGCGGATCGCAGAACCCTGGCGGTCGCTGATCAGGGACTGTCTCGCGCCCGATCACGCCCGGCGCGGCGCCGTCACGGCGCGGAGTCTGGCCGAGCGGATCGGCCGCGCCGGTGGCAGTGGGCACGGTGATCGCAGTGCGCACAGTGAGCACAGCGAGCACGGGACGGCGCAGCCGACAGGGCCTTCCACGCGTCGCAGAGTCCTGATTCCAGCGGTCGCGGTGGCGGCGGTCGTCGCGATCGTCGCGGTCGCGGCGACGGTCCTCGTTCTCAAGAACGGCTCGCAGGGGAAGACCGCCGCTTCCTCGCCGCACACCGGCACGGTCACCGGGCCGGCCGCCGCACCGGCCACCGGCGCAGCGGGCAGTCCCCGGTCCGCTCCGGCGCTCACCCGAGGCGAACTGCGCCCCGACGCCGCGGTCCCCGCCGAATACCGCGACGTCATCAGCCGCGCGGCCCACGCCTGCCCGACGCCGGAAGTCACGCCGGCCATGGTCGCGGCCGTGCTGAAAGTGGAGAGCGGCTTCGACCCGAAGTTCTCCAGCCCGGCGACCGACTCCTACGGCATCGCCGGCTGGACTCCGCGGGTCTTCACCGCCTGGGCTCCCGGTCCGCGGGCCGACTACATGAACCCCGACGACGCCATCATGGCTGCCGGCCAGTACCTGTGCTGGCTGGACGAGGAGTTCATCAAGGAGCACCCGCCGGGCGACCTGGCCGCGCTCACCGTCGCCGCGTACGACACCAGCACCAAGGCGGTGAGCCAGGCCAACGGAGTGCCGCCGAACGCCGTCGAGTTCACCAACTCCGTGCTCGAATACGCTCGGGAATACGCAGGCTGATAAAGCGAAAGACCGGAGGGGTCCTGCCCCCGTGGCAGGACCCCTCCGGCGACTTCGGGCCAGTCAGCTGATCGGCTGACCGGCTGACCGGCTGGCCGGCTGATCGACGGGTCAGCGCGTCAACTGGCGTGCGGCGGTGCCGTGCATTCCGGGATGCCGTCCAGCCACGCCGTGCCCTTGATGTAGATGTTGCTGATCCAGCCGTTGTAGTCCGGCAGGTAGGACCATCCGTCGTTGGTGTAGCCCTGGTCGGTGACCGGAGTCCCGTGCCACTGGCACTTGATGGCGACCGTCGTCGGCGCTGGGATCGTGGTGACCACCGCCGAGGACGTCGTCGTGTCCTGCCGCACGTTGATGTTCGTCGCCCACACCTGCCGCTGGTTCGGCGAGTTCTGCGATCCGCCGCCGGTCCCGCCCTCGCAGGTGGGGACGTCGGCCAGCCAGGGGTCCCCGGTCACGTAGATGTTGGAGATCCAGGCGTTGCTGTCCGGCAGGTGCGACCAGGCGTCGTTGGTGTAGCCCTCGGCGGTGGTCGACTGGCCGTGGGTCTGGCAGTCGATCCGCACCGAGGTGGGACCCGGCAGGACGGCCGCGACCCCGGACCCGGCGGACGGACCGGTGTGCAGGTTGACGTTCGTCCCCCAGGTCGTGTGGTTCGCTCCCCCGCTCGCGGCGCCGCCGTCGCAGGTCGGAACGCCGTCCAGCCAGGCCGCGCCCTTCATGTAGATGTTGGAGACGTAGCCGTTGTAGTCCGGCAGGAACGACCAGGCGTCGTTGGTGAGGCCCTCGGCGGTCACCGGCTCGGCGTGCTCCTGGCACTTGACGGTCACCGACGTGGGACCCGGCAGGGTGGAGACGACCGGCGAGCCGACCGCCGCGATCGAGTGCACGTTGACGTTCGCGCCCCAGGTCGACTGCGATCCGGTCGAGGGCCCTGTCCCGTCGCACGCCGGGATTCCCGGCAACCAGGCCGGCCCTTGCACGTAGATGTTGGAGACCCAGCTCCCGCCGAGGTCCGGCAGGTGCGACCACACGTCGTTGGTGTAGCCCTCGGCGGTCACGGCCTCGGCGTGCTCCTGGCAGTCGATCCGGATGCCGGTCGGCCCGGGCAGCGTGGTGTAGACCGGGGAACCGACGGAGGCCGAGGAGTGGGTCCGGACACCGGTCCCCCACGTGGAGTTGGGACCGCCGCCGCCTCCGGCGCCGCTGACCCGGATCGCGCCGACGTAGTCGGTGTGGCTGAACAGGTCCGAGACCCGGATCAGCTCGTTGGACTGCCGCGCTTCGACGATCTTGCCGGCGCCCAGGTACAGCGCGGTGTGGTGGGCGTAGCCCGGGCTGCCGAAGAACACGATGTCACCCGGCATGAGACCGAGGATGCCCTGGTTCGGGTCGATGCGCACCGACCACGGCGCCTTGAAGTTCCCATCGGCGGTCCGGTCGCCGATGATGTCGTAGCCCGCTGCGACGTAGTACACGTAGCGCATGAAGCCGGAGCAGTCGAAGCCCTTGTGGATCGGGTCGTTGGCGCTGCGAATCGGATCCGAGGGGTCGACCGTGCCGTAGGTGGCCTGCGGCGGATTCACCGAGTGGCCGCCGCCCCAGGTGTACCAGGTGCCCTGGGTCTGCACGTCGCACGCGGCCCGGATGGCCGCCGCACCGAGGGAGTCGGTGTCGCCGTGCTGTGTGCACGAGTAGTCGTTGGGGTCCGGCGGGCTAATGATGGGCCCCAGCGCGGTGGACACCATCTTGGTGGCGACGGCCGTGGCGGTGGCCAGTCCCGCGCCGTCGCGATACGAGGTGTGGCTGCCGTCGCCCAGGCTCTGCCCGAACAGGGTCAGGAAGTCGTTCGGGTTCGGCGCCCCGGGCCGGTTGCACACCATGTCGTCGGTCCGGCAGACGTCGAAGTACCGCCGGTCCGTCAGCCCTCGGGAGAACATCTGCGGCACGGCGATGCGGCCCATCAGGCCGCCGTCAGCGGCCGCGGGCGAGGCGGGCGACCAGTTCTTGTCGACCGTCTTCATGTCACCGGGATCGGTGAAGCCGCTCGTGTTGTTGTAGCGCGTCGGATCGGCGATGTTCACCACACCGTTGATCACGTACTGGGCCGACTGGAGCCCGGGATCGGCCAGCGCCTTCTTGACCACCTGCGCACCCTGCGAGTACCCCACGAGCACCAGCTTGGTGCCGCCCCCGCAGTTGTCGGAGTACCAGCGCACCTCCTTCACCAGTTCGGCCCGGCCGGCCTCGACCGAGTCGAAGTACCCGGTGAGCAGGTTCGGCAAGCCGGGACCGGCCGGATAGGGCAGGTTCCGGATGTCGACCGTCGCGTTCGGCACCGGGTAGTAGTTGCCGTCCGGGGTGCGCTGACCGATCTTGTGATCGGCCAAGGCGTTGGTGATCGCCTTGATGTAGGTCTCGTTGACGCCGGTGCTCCCGTACGGGTGCCCGGAGTCTGTGTACTCGTTGGTGCCGTACGCGGAGAGGATCACCCACGGCTTACAGGACATGGCAGCCTGCGGCTCCGGCCACGCGGCGTGCGCGGCGGACGGGGCGGCCAGGCCCGCGGTGGCCATCGCCGCGATCGCCAGCCAGCGTGCCAACCTTCTGATACGTATCACGTCGCCAGGTTAGGAAGGTCTGACGCGTGGCAGTACCTGAGAGCTCTCAGGGTCGGCGGTCTAGCCCGCGGCGTCCGCATCCCGATTCGCGCGGTCGATTTCGGCCATGTGCTCCTCAGCCCAGGCTCGCAGTACGGCCAATGGTCCATCCAGCGACAGACCGAGCGGGGTCAGGCTGTAGTGCACGCGCGGCGGGACCGTCGGCTCGACGCGCCGCTGGGCGAGCCCGTCGCGGACCAGGGCGCGTAGCGTCGTGGCGAGCATCTTCTGCGAGACGCCGGGCATCCTGCGGCGCAGCTCTGCGAACCGGATCTCCTGCGGTGCGGCCTCGGCGAGCAGCTTCACGGCCATCGACGTCCACTTCGAGCCGACGCGGTCCAGCAGCGCGCGCGTCGGGCACGCCGGATCGAACAGGTCGCCGCGTGTGTTGTCGGACAGGGCGGTCACTTCCACCTCACCACCTGACGCGGAAGTGCCGTCTTGGCCACTCGCCGTCGGTTTCCTAGGGTTACCAGGTATCCAATGGTAACCACTTGGGAGAAACCATGCCCGCAGCTGTCGATCTGCTCCGCGTACCCGTCAACGGGATAGAGGTGAACGTCGCCGTCTGCGGAACGGGCCCGGAAGTGTTACTGCTGCACGGATTCCCGCACACCTGGCAGCTTTGGAGCTCGGTCATGGGACCGCTGTCCGACCAGTACCGGGTCATCGCCCCAGACCTGCGCGGCCTCGGCGCCACCACCCGCGCCGCCGACGGCTACGACGCCGAAAACCTCGCCGCCGACGCCGAAGGGCTGCTGGCCGCCCTGAACGTGGACTCCGCCGCGGTCGTCGGCATCGACGCCGGCACACCTCCGGCGTTCCTGCTGGCGATGCGCCGGCCCGACCTTGTCCGCCGCCTGGTCCTCATGGAGGCGTTCCTGGGCCGCCTACCCGGCGCGGAAGACTTCCTCCCCGCCGGGCCGCCGTGGTGGTTCGGCTTCCACGCCGTACCGGGACTGGCCGAACAGGTGCTGGCCGGTCACGAGCCCGAATACGTGGACTGGTTCCTGACGGCCGGGACCCAGGGCCGTGGCATCCCCGCCGAGGTCCGCGATGCGTTCGTCGCCGCGTACACCGGGACCGAGTCCCTGCGCTGCGCCTTCGAGCACTACCGCGCCATGCCCGCCACCGCACGCCAAATCCAGGCCGCCACGCTCGCCGGCCGCCTGTCCGTCCCCACGCTCGCGGTCGGCGCGCACCCGGTGGGCCCGGCGCTGTATCACCAACTGCGGCAGGTCTGCGACGACGTCACCCGACTCGACATCGCAGAGTGCGGACACATCATCCCGCTGGACCGGCCCGCAGCCCTGCTCACCGCGCTGACCGACTTCCTGCCCTAACGGACCTGGCAGACTGACGAACTGATAGACCTGGCAGATTTGATGATCAGTCGAGGCCTTCGACGATACGGAAGTCACGTTCGACACCGTCGCCCAAAGCAGCCAGCGCCTCCTGGTAGGCCTCGCTCTCGTGCGCCGCGACAGCCTGGTCAAAGCTGTCGAACTCGATCAGGACGGTGCGCTCGGCGATCCCGGCGTCGTGGGCGACGGTCCGACCGCCACGGACCAGGGTCCGCCCGCCCCCGGCCCGGACGGCCGGACCGGCGAGTTCGTTGTAGGCAGCCAGTTTCTCAGGGTCCGAGATGGTGCGGTAGGCGCTGACCCAGTAGCCCTTGGCCATGGAAACCTCCAGTGAGATGTCGTGATCGGGATCATGTTCGGGCAGTCGTCCGGACTGCGCAAACTCGGGCGGGCGTCGGCGAGCGCCACCGCCGTGACGAGGTGACGGCTCCACAGCTTCGTCTGGCTGGCGAGAAACATGACGAGGAACAGTCCGCCCGCGAGCATGAGCGCTCCCGCCACGTCCACGCGGGCGGAGCGGCCTTCGGGCGCCGCGGGCATCGCGCGCCGCCCCTCCCACACGCGCGAGCTGTGACAACCCCAGACATTTGGGGTAGCGGCGCCCCTCACCCCGGCGAAGACTGAAGTCATGGACACCATCGAAAAGAACAAACAGACCGTGATCGCGTTCATCCAAGCGATGTTCACCCAGGGCGACCTCAGTGCCGCCGACACCTACCTGGCCGCCGACTTCGTCGACCACGACCCGCCGCTGGGCTTCGGCGGTCGCGACGGCTTGCGCGACGCCGCCGCGACGTTCCGCGTCGCCTTCCCCGACTGGCACTCCGACCTGATGTTCCTGGTCGCCGAGAACGACCTGGTCGTCGAGCAGTTCGTCGCCTCCGGAACCCATCAGGGCGAGGTGATGGGCGTTCCCGGCGACGGCCGCACCGTCACGCTGCCGGGCATCAACATCTTCCGGCTCCGCGACGGCCGGATCGTGGAGCGCTGGGGGCGGCTGGACGAGCTCGGGCTGCTCCGCCAGCTAGGACTCGTGCCCACCCCCGTAGAGGCGTAGCGTCGATGTCATGGGCACCACGCTCGCCGAACGTCGGACCGATGCGCTGGTCGACCGGTGCCACGCCGGCCTGACCGGCGCAGAGCTGAGCACCGAGGTGCTGCGGCGGCTGCCCGCCATCGTGCCGGTGGCCGCGACGTTCTTCGCCACCGTCGACCCGGCCACGTTGCTGTTCACCTCGGCCTCCGCGCAAGAACCCCTCGGCGCCGCGGCCGCGCTGTTCCTGGACAACGAGTTCAGCCGGCCGGACGTCAACAAGTTCGCCGCCCTCGCCGAGGCACCCGACCCGGTCAACTCCCTGGACCACTCCACCGGCGGCCACCGAACCGACAGCCCCCGCTACCGGGAGATCATGGCTCCCCTCGGCCTCGGCGACGAACTGCGCGCCGCCCTGATCACCGGGAACCACTGCTGGGGCGTGCTGTGCCTGCACCTGGAAGACGCCGACGCCGGCTTCTCCGACCAGGACCTCGCCACCATCCGCCACCTGGCTCCCCACCTGGCCGAAGGCCTCCGCCGCGCGACGGTCCGCGACGCCGCCGAAGCCGGGCACCCAGGCGCACCCGGCATGCTGGTCCTGGACGGCGACCTGAACGTGACCTCCATGAGCCCCCAGGCCGAACAATGGCTGGCCTTGCTGTCCGACGGCCACGCCGACACCTTGCCGGTCCCGGTCCACGCCGCCGCCGCCAAACTCCTGGCCGCACAATCCGCGAACCCGCACCCCGACGCCGGCCAAACCGCCGCCACCCTCCACCTCCGCACCCGCGACGGCCAATGGCTCGCCATCCACGCCACCGGCCTGCGCGGCCCCGCCGAAACCCAGATCGGCGTCGTCATCGAACCCGCCACCCCCGCCGACCTCGGCTCCCTCCTCCTCAACGCCCACGGCCTCACCGAAGCCCAGACCCGAGTGGTCGCCCTGGTCCTCCGAGGCCACTCAACCCGCGAAATCGTCAACCGCCTCCACATCTCCGCCAACACCGTGCAGGAACACCTGACCGCGGTGTTCGACCAACTCGGCGTCCGCAGCCGCCGTGAGCTCATCACCACCGTCCTCGGACACGGCGGGCAGAAATCAGCATCTTGATTCTTTGGGTGGAGGCGCCCTCAGATCACCCTTCGGCTGTCCATCGCGGCCGAGGAAGACTCCTGAAGGAGTGCTCGCTTGGTAAAGTGAGTGATCGTTATCACTCACCCCGAGGAGCACCGTGCCCGGACGCCCGACGATGAGGGACGTGGCGAACGCCGCCGGTGTGAGTCTGATGACGGTCTCGCGGGTGGTGGCGGGTGAGCCGCGGGTCGCGCCGGGTACCGCGGCCAAGGTCGAGAAGGCTGTGCGCGATCTGGGGTATCAGCGTGACGACATCGCCCGGAATCTGCGGATCAAGGATCGGACGACCTCCACGATCGGCCTGGTCCTGGACGATCTGGCCAATCCCTTCTTCGCGGTCATGGCCCGCGCGGTGGAGGACGAGGCGCGGCGTCAGGGCTACCTGGTCCTGGTCGGGAGTACCAATGATGAGATCCGGCGCGAGCGCGAGGTGGTGTCGGCGTTCTGCGCGCGCCATGTCGACGGGCTCATCGTCGTCCCGACCGCCGGCAGCCACGCGTTTCTGAGCGGGCGCATGAGAAGCGGGACGAAGGTCGTATGTGTGGACCGGCCCGCCAAGGGCCTCGACGTCGACACCGTGACCATCGACAACCAGGACGGCGCGCGCAGGGCCGTGGCGCACCTGCTCGATCACGGACACTCGCGGATCGCCTTCCTCGGCGACCGCGAAGACATATGGACTCAGCAGGAGCGCTACAGCGGCTACACGCAGGCGCTGTCGTCCCGGGGCGTCCGCGAAGAGCCCTCGCTGGTGCGGCACGGGCTGCGAGCCAGGGCCGACGCCCACGCCGCGGTCGTCGAGCTGATGGACCTGCCGAACCCTCCCACGGCGGTGTTCACCAGCAACGATCTGATCACCATGGGGGTCGTGGAAGGGCTCAGCCGGCTCGCCCGGACCGCTCCCGGCTCCGGGGCGGCCGGTGCGGCCAGTGCAGCCAGTGCGGCCGCCGCGGCCGGAGTGGCACTGGTCGGGTTCGACGACGTCGCACTCGCCGACCAGCTGAACCCTCCGCTGACGGTGGTGAGTCAGGACCCTGCTGCCATGGGGACGTCGGCGGCGAGCTTGCTGTTCTCCCGGATCGAGGGCAGCACGTCGCCGCCGCGCTCCGTCGTGCTGATGACCCGGCTGGTCGTCCGCGGCTCGGGCGAGGTGCGGCCTACCGTCAGGTCGTGACGGCGCCGGTTCCGTTCCGGGACGGCGAGGAACGCACCACCGACGCGGTGACCTCCCCCAAGGCATACCGATCCGGCCGGTGCACGGCCGCCGCCGCACCCACCAGGCTGGCCCGCGCGCCCAGCCCTGCCGGAACGACTTCAAGACCGGCAAGGAACGCCAGCGAGAGATACCTGCCCAGCGACCGGCGCAACGGGTCCATCAACACAGCCCCGGCGCCGGCGACCCCGCCCCCGACGATCACCCGGCGCACGTCGCACGTCGCCGCGGCGGCGGCGATCATGGCCGCCAGCGCGCCGGCACCGCGCTCGAACGCCAGCACCGCGGCCGGCTCCCCGCGGCGAGCGGCCTGCGCCAACGCCTCGCCGTCGGCGCGCGCGTCCGTCCGCCAACCGTTGCGGACCGCGAACGCCACCATCGACGGTCCGCTCGCGTAGACCTCCGGGCATCCGGCGCCCCCGCACGGACACGGCTCACCGTCGATCACCACCGGCGCGTGACCGACATGGCCGGCGTTGCCCGACGCCCCACCGTGCAACCGGCCTCGCAGCACGAAGCCGCCGCCGACTCCGGTCGACACCACGATGGCCAGCAGATCCTCACACCCCCGCCCCGCACCGATCCAGTGTTCTCCGGCAGCCGCAGCCAAGCCGTCGCCGAGCAAGCGCGCCGGGCGTCCGGGGACCAGCGCCGCCATGCGTTCGAGCAGCGGCAGGCCGCGCAGCTCCGGAATGTTCACCGGCGCGACGGTGCCGGACGCCAGATCTACCGGTCCCGCCGAGCTGATTCCCAACCCGGACACCCGATCCAGGCCCACCGGTCCGGCGGCTTGCACCACCAGCCGTTCCATCCTCGCCAACGGATCGACGTCCCCATCCCGGGTGGCCATCGTGGCCGAGCCCAGGATTTCGCCGCGGTCGGAGACCACGGCGGCGGCGGTCTTGGTCCCGCCGATGTCGAGCGCGACCGCCAGGCCCTGCTCCCGCCCAGCCGTGTGCCCCATGTGCGTCAGCCTTCCCGCGTGCCCAAGACGGCCGAATCAGCCCCCTGCCTCGATGATAACGTTCACAGAACTTCCTGGGAAGATCGCCCATCGCGCCACGAATGCGCCACATCAACGGAAATATTTCCGCGACGTTTCGTTGATAACGTTCGCATCAGGGCTCGCACACAAGTCACCACGATGCGACAAGCCGCATGTGACGCTCGACTCTGGGTATGCGGACGGCTTCCTGACCACGAACCTGTGGAAGAGGTGGATGTGATGACCGAGGACTTGCCGTTCCTGCTGCGAGAACAGGCCCATGACCGGGTCAATGAGTACAAGGCCGAGCACCAGACGGATGCCGACGCCGATCCGCCCGCGGAGGAGGACCGTCTCGAACCCGGGCCGGGCCAGATCCACCAGGAACGCAGAAGGTTGCAGCACGCGGCGGAGATGGCCGAGGAGGCCCACCGCCGCGCGAAGGACAATGACGGCGATGACGGCGATGACCGCGATGACGAGGCGCCGAGCAGCTGACGCCGCCGCGACACACCTGCATTGGCGGGGACTGCTTCCTCAAACGAAGCAGCCCGCCAGTGAAGGCGGCAGCGACAGGCGGATCGCTACTGCCCTGTGCGGGGACGGCTAAAAAGGCCGTTTGATCCAGTGGGCGACGAGGGTGGTCTCCACCGATGCGATGCCCAGTCCGGTGACGTCGCGGGCGAGGAAGTCGTAGAGGGCGGCCGGGTCGGGGAACCACACGTGCAAGCTCAGGTTGCTCGGACCGGACGTGGCGAAGGCGCCGTGCACGGCGGGGTGCGCGGCGAGGGCTCGGGCGGCGCGGTCCAGGTGGTCGGGGGTGACGCGGAGCTTGAGGCGGGCGTCGAGGTTCAGGCCGAGGCGCCTGGGGTCCACCAGTACCTGGGTGATGAGGCGCCCTTCGTCGGTCAGGCGGCTGATGCGGCGGCGGACCGTCGACTCCGGGAGACCGGTGCGTGCGGCGACGGCGACCGCGGGCAGGCGGGCGTCGGGGGTGAGAACGTCGATGATGGCTCGTTCCTGCGCGTCGGTCTCGATGCCATAGGGACCGTCCGGGGCGAGCCCGGTCGCGGTCCCGTTTCCGATTCCGGTTCCGGTTCCGATTCCGATTCCGCTTTGCGGCTCGGCGAGCGTCAGTGCGCTGACTTCCTCGGCGCCGAGCACCTGGTGGCGCCATTCCGACGTGACGCGCAGGACGTGCAAGATGGTGGCCGCCTCCACCGACACGACGGCCGGCGTCGACGGGAGCAGGTGGAAGACCAAGGGGTCGCGTGAGCCGGGACGCGTCGCGGCGATGGCCTCGATCTCGTCCCCGGCCGTCGTGATGTCGACGAACGGCACGTCGTCGCGCGCCGCCAGGGAGCGGGCGACGGCGTCGATCTTGTCCCTGCGTACCCGGATGTGCAGCAGCTGTGCGCCGGTCAGGCCGCCCGTGCGCGGGCGCGCGATCGGGGAGATCACCACCCGCAGGGTGCCGTCCGCGCACATCGCCTGCCAGCGCCGCCGCACGACAGCCGGGCTCAGGTCCAGGACGGCGGCGGCCTTCTCGGCGGTGACGCGGGCGTCGTGCTGCAGGACCGCGATCAGCCGCTGATCCTGCAGCGATAGAACGGAATTCGCCGTTGCAAGTGCCATGGGGACGAGTTTCGCCCATCGCGGCGGTGCTGCGCCCGGCGGCCCGTCCCCTTGCAGTCAAGATGAGCGATACCGCTTCCATCCAACGACGCGACTCCGCCGGCTCGACCGGGGTCAGCTGCGGACTCGCGGATCGGCATCGAGAGGAGGGCGTAGACGGAACTCATCTGGTTTCCCTAGGTAGCACCCTGAGTGACACGGGATGCACCCGGCGGTGTACCGGCGTGAAGCAATACCCCCATTGGCGCCGGTACGCCGCCGACCCTTCGCCGCCGCCGCAAGTAGTACCAGTCTCGTATAGTTTGGAATCGAGATAATATGATTCCAGTATTGAGGCTGGTTCGACGAGAGGGGCTCATCATGATCGTGGTCATCGGTGCCACCGGATCCGTGGGGAAGGAGACGGTCCGACTGCTGCGGGCAGCCGGGCACGACGTGACAGCCGTGACCCGGAATCCCTCCGGCGCGGACTTCCCCGACGGGGTCCGCGTGGCCGGCGGGGATCCGTCCCGACCCGGCACGCTGTCCGCGGTGTGGCAGGGAGCGGAGGCGGTGCTGATCAGTCCGCGGGCGGCCGGCGCCGCCGCGGCCGAACTGCTGGCCGACGCCGCCGCGCACGGCGTGCGGCGCGTGAGCGTCATCTCCGCGGCCACCATCGACTACCCGGCCGGCGAACCACGCTTCGTGCTCGGATTCCGCGCGGTCGAGAGCGCCGCCCGGAATTCCGGCCTGGCGTGGACCTTCCTGCGCTGCGCCGACTTCGCGGCCAACGCCCTGGCCTGGGCACCGCAGCTCCGTGTCACCGGCCTCGTGCGGGCCGCCTTCCCCGACGCCGCCACGTCCCCGATCCACCACCGGGACATCGCCGAGGTCGCCGTCAGCGCGCTCACCGGTCCCGATCACGACGGACAGGCCTACGTGCTCACCGGCCCGGCGTCCTTGACCCAACGCGACAAGGTCGCCCTGATCAGCGAAGCCACCGGCCGGCGTCTGACTCTCGTGGAAGCAGCCCCGGATGAGATCCGAGCCCAGATGATCGCGCAGGGACTTCCCGAAGAGATGCCGGACCGGCTGCTCGGCTCGCTCGCCGACTACGCCCGCGAACCCGGACCCACCACCGACACCGTCGCCAAGCTCCTCGGTCGCCCCGCCCTCGATTTCGCCACCTGGGCCGCCGAGAACTCCGCCGCTTTCCTGGGCTGACACGCCCGCGGAAAGGAAGGGATCTGATCACATGCCGCACCAGGACGGAGCTCACAGCGCCTGGGACCTGTTCGTCGCCGGCCACGAGGTCGGCGACGTCCTCATCGCACCGGTGACGAAGGCTGTGCCGGTCGGCGTCTTCGTCCGGCTCTCCAAGACGATCGAGGGCCTGGTCCATCAGGACAGCCTCTCCGGCGCGCCCGACGTCGGCGATCTGCTCAGAGTGCGCATCGACGAGATCGACCGGACGCGCCGTCGGGTGCGGCTGTCAGCGTCCTGATACGGCGCTGCCCTCGGCCGGGTGGACCGTCATGTCCTGCCCGGTCGATGGCTCCGCGTCGAGGCGCATGTGCGGCAGCCACCTCTCCAAGCGAGCGGGGAGCCACCACGCACGGCGCCCGAGCAGCTGCATCGCGGCGGGCAGGATCAGGCAGCGGATGACGAGCGCGTCCAGCAGGACGGCTGTGGCCAGGCCCAAGCCGAACTGCTTGAGCAGGCGGTTCGGGTCCAGGATGAAGGACGCGAAGATCACGACCATGATGGCCGCCGCGGCGGTCACGATGCGGCCGGTGGTCGCGATGCCCTCGCGGACCGCGCGCGGCGCGTCATGGCTCCGGTCCCATTCCTCGCGCATCCGGGACAGCAGGAAGACCTCGTAGTCCATGGACAGACCGAAGGCGATCGCGAAGATCATCACCGGCACGTAGACCTCGACCGGTCCGGGCTCGACGCCGATCAGCGAGCCGAGCGTGCCGTGCTGGAACACCGCGGTGATCACCCCCAGGGAGGCGCCGACACTGAGCAGATTCAGGAGCGCGGCCTTCAGCGGGATCACCAGTGAGCGGAACACAATCGCGAGCAGCAGCATCGACAACCCGATCACGACCACGGCGAACACGGCCAGGCGGCTCTTCACCGCCTCGGCGAAGTCGACGGTCGCCGCCGTCGGCCCGCCGATCAGGAAGGTCGCACCGGTCCGGTGCGCCAGCGCCGGCAGGACGTCGGTCCGCAGCCGCGTGACCAACTGCTGAGTGGCGGCGGCCTGCGGCTTGGCGGACGGGATGACCAGGGCCGTGGTGATCGCGGAGGCGGACCCGGTGGTGCCGCCGCTCCCGCCGGTTCCACCGGATCCGCCGGTCCCGCCAGCCGTGCCGCTCTTGCCAGCCGCGCCGGCTGCGCCGCTCTCGCCAGTCCCACCGGCTGCGCCGCTCTTGCCGGTCTCGCCGGTCCCACCGGCCGTGCCGCTCCCGCCGGTCCCACCGGCCGTGCCGCTCCCGCCGATCTCGCTGGCCGTGCCGCTCCCGCCGGTTCCGCCGGTCTCGCTGGTCGTGCCGCTCCCGCCGGTTCCGCCGGTCCCGCCAGCCGTGCCGCTCTTGCCAGCCGTGCCGCTCTTTCCAGCAACGGTGTCGTCGCCCGACGCCGGCACCATCGCGGCGACGCCCGCCACCTTCGCGATCTCGGCGCGCGCCTGCGCGGCCGCTGCCGGGTCGCCGTCGACGACCAGTACCAGCGGGCCGTTGAAGCCCGGTCCGAACCCGCGCGTCAGCAGGTCGTACGCCTGGCGGCTGGTGGTCGACGTCGCCGCGTTGCCGGCGTCGGCGATGCCCAGCCGCATGTCCGCCGCCGGCAGGGCCAGCGCGGCCATCGCGGCCAGGCCCAGCGCGGCCAGTGCGGCCGGCCGCCGCTGGACGAAGGCCGCCCAGCGGCGCCAGCGCTCTCCCTCGGCGGGGCGTGCTCGCCCCTTGGCCGCCCGCCGTAGCAGACCTGCCCGAATCCGTCGGGACAGGACGGCCAGCAGCGCGGGCAGCAGCGTCAGCGACGCCAGCATCGTGATGAGCACCGTCAGCGCGACGGCCACGGCGACCCCTTGCAGCGCGCCCAACCCGAGCACCGCGAGTCCGGACAACGCGATGATCACGGTGCCGCCGGCGAACAGGACCGTGCGGCCGGCGGTGTTCAACGCGGTGCGCATCGCGTGTTCGTCGGACGCACCGGCTATCAGTTCACTGCGATACCGGGAGAACAGCACCAGCGCGTAGTCGATGCCCACGCCGAGACCCACCAGGACGGTCAGCGACGTGGTGAAGTCGGCGACGTCGACGACGTGCGAGGCCGCGATGAGCAGGCCGCTGGCCGTGCCGACCGCGAAGACGGCCACCACGACGGGCAGCCCGGCGGCCAGGACGGAGCCGAACATCAGCACCAGGATGACCAGGGCGGCGATCAGACCCACGAACTCCGCCGGCGCTCCTCCCCCGCCCTCCGCCGTGGTGACGGCGTCACCGGCCAACTCGATCCGCAGACCGTGGACCGCGGATTGGCGGGCAGTGTCGATGATCCGGTGCACCGCGGCGGCCGGGACGTCCTGTACCTGGCCGTCCAGGACGACGGTGGCGTAGCCGACGGTCTGGTCCGCACTCACCGTGCCGGCTCGGGCGAACGGGCTCAGCGTGGCTGCGACGTGGGGCAGAACCTTGACCCGGACCAGCATCGCCGCCACCTGATCCCGGTCGGCGCCGAGCCCTTTCGGGTCCTGGAGCACGATCTGGATCGTGGCGCCGGCCTGGACCGGCGCCTGCTGCTGCAACAGGTCCAACGCCCGCTGCGACTCGGTTCCCGGCAGTGACACGTCGTTGTGGTAGCGGCTGCCCGCCGCCTGCGAGCCGACCACCGCCGCCACCATGACGACGAGCCACGCGGCCACCGCCCGGCGCCGGTGCCGCAGCGCCCAGGTGGCCAGCCTGTCGAACAGTCCTCGCCGATCTGTGGGCCCTTTGCGTACCGATCCAGCCATCCCCGCACCGCCTTCTTCTTCCGACTTGCTTCGTCTGCTTCGTCTGCTTCGTCGGCGCTGTCTGCGCTGATTCACTGCTCTGCGACGCTAGGGATCGCGTCCGCTTCGCCGACACATCCCGCGGAGCGATCTCGGCCTCCCCCCGTGGGAGGAGCTGCCACCCCCCTCTGGGGAGGACGCGCAGTGGGAGAGCCCGCGGCTACGCTGGCCGGGTGAGACGGCGAGAAGTCCTGATCGACGCGGGTATCTGTGCCCTGACACTCGCCGGTACGGTGGCGATGCTCGGCATCGGCGGATGGGGCTCGTCGGGCTCGACCGGCTCGCCGGGTCCGGCCGTCCACGGCTTGGATCTCCTCGGCGCGGCGCTGGCGTTGGCGTCAGCGCTTCCGCTCCTCCTGCGCCGGAGCGCGCCGCTGGCGGCCTACGTGCTGACCAGTGCGGCGAGCGTGGCGTTGGTAGAGCTCGGATACTCCCTCGACGCGCCGATCGCGCAACTGGTCGCGGTCTACACCCTCGCCGGGACCTTCGACGGCGAGCAGCAGCGCCGGCGGCGGTGGCCGGTGATGGCCGCCGCGGCAGTGTTCATCCCGCTGACCGCGGGGGTCTACGCCGGCCGCGGCGACGGGGTGCGCGACGCGCTTCCGGCGATGGTCGGCTGGGCGCTGGTGTTCGTCGGCCTGTGGATCGCCGGGGAGCCGGGCAGGTGGCGGCGCTGGGCGGCGATCCTGGCCGCCGCGGTCTTCATCCCCGGGACCGTCGCCTCCTACGCCGCCCGCGACGCCGACGCCGGAGTGGTCGTGCCCGCGATGGCGAGCTGGGCGCTGGTCTTCAGCGGCGTGTGGATCGCCGGCGACCGGGCCCGCTACCGCCGCCGGCGGCTGGCCGAGCTCCAGGAGCGGGCCGAGCGCGCCGAACGGGACGCCGAACGCGACCGGCGGCTGGCCGCCGCCGAGGAGCGGACGCGGATCGCCCGCGAATTGCACGACTCCGCCGGGCACGCCATCAACGTGATCCTGGTCCAGGCCGGCGCGGCCCGGCTGCTCCACGATCGGGATCCGGCGCGCTCCCGGCAGGCCGTGGAGGTCATCGAGGACGTGGCGCGCGCCACCCTCACCGAGATCGGCCACCTGGTGCTGGCCCTGCGCGAGGACCAGGGGATCCAGCCGCCCGCGCCGGTCGAGCCGGCCGCCTTCGAGGAGCTGCTGGAGCGCCACCGCGACAACGGTCTGACCATCGCCGCCGATGTGCACGGCTCCCGCGAGGCCCTGCCGGGCAGCGTCGCGTGGGCGGCGTACCGGATCCTGCAGGAGGCGCTGACGAACGCGGCCCGCCACGGTCCCGGGAACGCCGAGGTGGTCCTCGCCTTCGGGACCGAAGCCGTCGAGGTCACCGTTACCAACCCGGCGCTCGCCCCGGCCGCCGCGCCGGCCTCCGGCGGCCACGGGATCATCGGCATGCGGGAGCGCGCCCTGCTGCTGGGCGGCACGCTGCACGCGCAGGCCACGGGAGCCGGCTTCCGGCTGCACGCCCGGCTCCCGAAACGGCGGGAGGCGGCGTGAGCGCCCTGCGCGTGCTGATCGTCGACGACGACGACCTGATGCGGGCCGGGCTGTGCGCGGTGCTGTCCAGCGACACGACGATCGAGGTGGTCGCCGAGGCCGCCGACGGACACGCCGCGGTCCAGGCCGCGGCGCGGGTCCTGCCCGACGTCATCCTGATGGACGTGCGCATGCCGGTCCTGGACGGCATCGCCGCGACCCGGCAGATCGTCGCCGCCTGGCCGCGCGCCCGCGTCCTCATCCTGACCACCTTCGAGGACGACGACTACGTCTACGGCGCCCTCGCCGCCGGCGCCTCCGGCTTCCTGCTCAAGCGCACCCGCCCCGAGCACCTGATCGCCGCGATCCACACCATCGCCGGCGGCGAGGCGCTCCTGTCCCCCGCCGTCACCCGAACCGTCATCGACCGGATGATCGAGCAGCCCGCCCGCGACCCCCGCACGATGCGCCGACTCAGTGCTCTGACACCTCGCGAGCGCGACGTCCTGGAACTGGTGGCGCGCGGACTGTCCAACCCCGAGATCGCGCAGACACTCGTCGTCAGCGAGTCGACCGTCAAGACCCACATGAAGCGCATCCTGGACAAGCTCGACCTGCGCGACCGCGTCCAAGCGGTCATCTTGGCCTACGAAGCCGGAGTCACACGGCCTGGAAGCGCCAAGCCGGTCAGGGAGTGATGGTGATGACTGCTTCGCCGGTCGCCGCCGCCGCGGTGACGGTGACGGTGAAGATGCCGGTTGCCGCGCTGTAGCCGACCGCGCCGACGCTGCCGGTGGTCGCGGTGACGGTGGGTTGGCGCGGGGCGTGGCCGTGCAGTGTCACGGGTGCTTCGCCGGGTGCGAAGGCCAGCGTGGCGTGGACTTGGCCGTCGTCGCTGAGGTGCGGGATGCGCTTGTCGCCGTGGGCGACGAACTTGCCGGCGTCGCCGAGGAAGGCGATGCCGGAGGCGCCGACCGGGGCGACGATCCAGTAGGTGCCGGTGCTGACAGTGGCGGTCAGGCTGCCGCCTTGGGCGATGGCGACGCCGGTGCCGGCGAAGTAGTCGTAGGCGTAGGCCGGGCCGGTCAGGCCGAGCGCCGCGAGGCTGAACGAGGCGGTCTGCGACGGGCCGGTGGGGACGGTGCCCTGGCTGACGCCGAGCCAGTCGATGTTGCCGCCGTTCGAACCGGTGGCGGTCGCGCGGACGGTATTGGAGCCCTTGGCGAGCGTGACGGTCAGCGCCTGGACGCCCCAGGTGGTCCAGGAACCGGTCGGGGCGAAGGGCAGCGTGTGGGAGCCGCCGTTGGCCGTGACGGCGAGCGGCCGGTTCGTCGTGCCGCCGTTGGCGTAGCGGAACTGCAAGGTGTACATGCCCGCGGTGGCCGCCTGGACCGTCCATTGGACGTAGTCGTTGCTGGCGTTCTGGTAGTCGGCGTAGCCGGTACCGGTGTAACCGGCGTTATCGGTGGCGACAACCGGTCCCGACAGCGTCGCGTTCTCCGCCTGATACGTCTGCTGCGGCGGCGTAGTTTGCCGGGCGTAGGCGAAGACGTAGCCGTACTTCAATCCGACGTGCCCGACGCTCGTGGCGGCGACCATCGCGGGCAGGTTCCCCGCTGCCTCGCCGACGTAGGTGGCGTCGGTGGGGACGATCGGCACGTCGGGCTTGACGATCACGCCGTCCGGACGCACCACCTTGAACAGGTTGGCGGAGTTCACCTTCCCCAAGGCGTCGCCGACGCCGACCGGTCCGGCCGAGAGGTTCGCCAGCAGCAGGTTGTTCGTCTCGCCGCTCATGAACACGTCGACCCACGGCCATATCCCGAGCGCGCCGGCGAACTGCGAGTCGTACAGGAACACGTCCCACTTCGAGGTGTCGAACCGGTCGTCGCTCACCCGGATCGTCGTCAGGTTGGGGTAGCGCGTGCTTTGCAGGTAGTCGCGGGGCAGCGCCATGCAGTACTGAAGGTCCAGACCGTCGGCGGCGGCGCTGTGCGCCATGTTGTCGAAGAACGCGTCGGCGTCGGTGAGGTTCTCGGCGGGTTTGGCGTTGTTGCACAACCAGTCCTGCTCGTAGACGGCGACGCCGCCCGCCCGCAGGTAGTCCATGACGCTCTGCCAGAACTTCGGGTCGATCACGACGTCGTTCGAGAACTGATACTCACCGTGGTAGGGACTCGAGGAGTCCATCCACCGGCCGTGCGTGACCAGAGGCTTGCCCAGCTGCTGATGGAAGGCGGCCAAGCCGTCGGGGAACAGCTCGGCGTCGGCTTGGTACAGGTAAGTGCCCTCAGTCACATGGTTCCACGTGTCGGTGGGACCCTTCGGATACCACCAGCTGTCGAGCTGCATGTAGCCCATCGGGATCTGCTTGGACTGCCACTCGTCGCGGACGGCCAGCAGCGTGCCGGTGTAGCCCTTCGAGGTGTCGTACTTGTAGTAGTAGTCCGCGCCGTTGTCGGTCCAGTAACCCAGGGTACTGAGAATCGCGCCCGAGTCGTTGGGCGGCAGGATCTTGCCCGCCAGCGTGGTCAGGGCGCTCCCCCACGCGTGATACGCCGCGCCGACGCCGGCCTTCGCGGTCAGGATCGTCTGCCGGGTGTAGCCGGCCGGCAAGGTGGCGATCGAGGTGAGCACGCCCGCCGCGATCGAGCCGTCCGTGCCTTGCGTGGTCTGCGCCTCCTGGAAGTGGTTCGCCGCCGAGAGGACGAAGGTGTTGCCCGCGGCGTCGAAGAAGACCCACGGGCTGTCCGACGCGCCGGAGAAGGTGTTGAACTGCACCTTGCCGAAGCAGTCGCGGTGGCTCAGGTGGTGGGCGAGCCCGGGGTAGCCGGTGAACGTCGGGAACGGCTTGGAGTTGGCCGCGGCCTTCACGTAGGTGTCGGTGAAGATGACCGCCGAGGCGTCGTTGTAGACGCGGATGCCGCCCTTCCTCGCTCCCGACTGGAAGGTGAACGTGGTCTCGGTGTAGGCGCCCAGCGGATCGGTTCCCGAGCCGGTGGTGATGCCCGTCGCCGACGAACCGACGGCGCCGCTGAACGTCCAGCCCAGGGCGGAGGCCGTCACCTGCCAGCTGCCGGAGGCGGTGACGGTCTCGCCGAGGACGGCCGGTGCGGCTGACGCGGAAGACGCGGCGCCGGCTCGGGACGGCGCGCTCGACACGGGAACGGCGACAGCGGCGGTACCTGCCCCGACGGTCTTGATGAAGGCGCGGCGGTTGAATCCAGGCATGCGGAAGCTCCTCGTCTGGTGGGGGGTGCGGCGGAGATCGGCGGCGCTGCGACGTCGGCGTCAGGGCACTGCGATATCGCGGAAGTCGCGCGTCACAGCGGGCAGCGGCAGGAGGAAAGGCCCTGCGCGTCACGGGAGAGAAGGCCGGACTCGCACGTTATGGACAGGTGTCGTCCTGTCCGGCGAGGCGGCTGGGCATCAGAGTACTGTCGTGCTTTTTCGCGGTCAACAGTCACCATTAGCCACCAAAGTTAAACATCCTTACTTCTTCCCAGGGTTGACCGAGGGCGTACTCGGTCTTAACGTCACCCCTTGCCGCGGTTCACCATAGTGATCAGCGTTCATATACATGAACATCTGACGTGACCCGAGCCGAGCAGTGTCGTCTGTCCGGCGCGTGTCGTCCGGCAGCTTGTCCTGACCTCCAGGGAGAGCGCGTCATGAACGAACACCCCAGCCGACGAGCGGTGCTCGGCGGCGTGGCGGGCGGAGTCCTGGCCACGTTCGCCGTCGGCGGCACGGCTTCCGCCGCGCCCGCCGCCACCCAGACCTACACTCCGCCCGCCCCGCGGACCCGGCTCGACCTCAACTCGGGATGGAGGTTCCACAAGGGCGATGTCACCGGTGCCGAAGCGCCCGGGTTCAACGACAGCGCATGGGGCGCCGTCACCACCCCGCACACCTGGAACGCCGTCGACGGCGCGGACGGCGGCGGGAACTACTATCGGGGGATCGGCTGGTACCGCAGGCACATCACGGTGCCGGCGAACCTGGCGGGCAAGATGCTGTTCCTGCAGTTCGCCGGCGCCGACCAGGTCGCCGACGTCTGGGTCAACGGGACCCACCTCGGTCAGCATCAGGGCGGCTACTCGCGCTTCCGGTTCGGCGCCACCGACACCCTGACTCCGGGCCAGGACGCTGTGCTGGCTGTCAAAGTGACCAATGCTTCGAACCCTGACATCGCGCCGCTGAGCGCGGACTACACGTTCCAGGGCGGCATCTACCGCAACGTCAGCCTCTACGCGGTCGACAAGCTCGGGATGCGGATGCTCGACTACGCCGGGCCCGGTATCTACCTGCGCCAGCGGAGCGTCACAGCCGCTTCGGCGACTGTCGACGTGACCGCGAAGGTCTTCAACAACAACAGCACGAGCCGTTCCTTGGTGGTGCGCGCGGTCGTCACCGACGCCGCCGGGACGATCGTGGCGGACCGGAGCAGTGCGCCGCAGACGATCGGCGCCGCCAGCGAGCTGGACGTCGTGCAGACGCTGACCATCGCCAACCCGCGCCGATGGAACGGCCTGGCAGACCCTTATCAGTACAGTGCGACCGTCGAGGTCCACGACGCGGCGGCCGGCACGGTGACGGACGTCGTCACCGAGCCGCTGGGTCTGCGCACCTTCAGCCTCGACGCCGCCACCGGGTTCTCGCTCAACGGAACGCACCTCGGACTGCACGGCGTCAACCTGCACCAGGACCGCGCCGTCGAGGGCTGGGCGATCAGCGACGCCGACCACACGCAGGACTTCGCCCTCATCGCGGAACTCGGCGCGACCGCGGTACGGCTGGCGCACTACCAGCACGATCAGAAGGACTACAACCTCGCCGACGCCGCCGGCGTGGTGGTGTGGGCGGAGATCCCGCTGGTCAACGCGACCACGAACTCGGCGGCGTTCACCGCGAGCACGGAGAACCAATTGCGCGAGCTGATCCGGCAGAACTACAACCATCCCTCGATCGCCTTCTGGAGCATCGGCAACGAGCAAGGAAGCGACGACACCCCGACCAACACCCTGCTGGCGAACCTGGCCGCGCTCGTCGCCGCCGAGGACCCGGACCGCATCAGCACGTACGCCAACAATCTCGGGAACGACGCGAAGGTGACGAGCCACGCGAACACCACCGGGTTCAACAAGTACTACGGCTGGTACGGCGGCTCCTACAACGACCTGGGACCCTGGGCCGACAGCCTGCACAAGGCCGAGCCGACCCGCACCTTCGCCATCTCGGAGTACGGCGCCGGCGCGAACACCACGCAGCACGCCCTCAATCCCTCACCGCCGAGCGCCGGAGGCCAGTACCACCCGGAGGAGTACCAGTCGCTGCTGCACGAGGCGTCCTGGAAGGAACTCGCCGCGCGACCCTACATCTGGGGCACATTCGTCTGGACCATGTTCGACTTCGCCTCCGACGGCCGCAACGAGGGCAGCCAACCCGGCATCAACGACAAGGGCCTGGTCACCCGCGACCGCGCGACCCGCAAGGACGCCTTCTACTGGTACAAGGCCAACTGGGCCACCACCCCGACCCTGTACATCACCAGCCGCCGCTGGACCACGCGCACCGACGCCGCCACCGAAATCAAGGTCTACTCCAACGCCGCCCAAGTCACCGCCACCCTCAACGGCACCTCCCTGGGCACCCTCACCAGCACCGACCACATCTTCAAGTGGACCGGCGTAACCCTGCGCCCGGGAACCAACACCGTCGCCGTCACAGCCTCCATAGCCGGCGCCACACACACCGACAGCGTCGTCTGGACACTCTCGACCTGAGCGCGAGACCTGGACCCCGCCAAACGGCGTCTTACAAGTCAGAGGGCTGAACCGGAACCCCGATCGGCCGACTGACTGGGAGGCCGCGCATGAAATCGGTCGGACGTACAACGGCGGTGGCCCTGGACATCGAGGCGCCGCCGGACCGCATCTGGTCCGTACTGGCTGACACGCGATCCTACGCGGACTGGAACGATCACCTCCGACCCGACAGGCCGACCGAATCCACAGCAGGGATGCTCCGCGCCGGAGCAATTGTGGTCCTGCGACTGTCCGCGAGCCAGCGGCGCTTCATCGCGCTTCGGTCGACGGTGACCGTCGCGCACCCCGGCTACGAGGCGCGATGGGTCGGACGGTGCATGGCGCCATGGCTGTTGTCCTGGGAGCACAGCTTCGACCTGACCGACGGCGGCGACGGCACGACGCGGGTGCTGCAGACCCTGACGTGGCGCGGATTACTCGCCCCGGTCGCCGGCAGCAGCAGATGGGCAGCCGGATTCGACCATGACATGGACGCGCTCGGAGAAGCGCTTCGGAAGCGAGTCGGCGACTGATAGACATCAGGACTCCGCGCGATGCCGATTGCCGATTGCCGATTGTCGATGTCGAAGCCGAAGCCGATGCCGATCCAGTGCGGTCAGGCGAGCTCGCCACTCTCACCCCGCATCGCGGCGTCCGACGCCGATCCCGATCCGATCCCGATGCCGATTCCCATCCGTTGCGGTCGAGCGAACTCGGCGGCCTCCCCCTGCATCGCGTCACCCGATCCCGATGCCGACGCCGATCCCCATTATCCCGATCCCCACCCCGGTGCCGTCAGGCAAGCTCGCCACTCTCACCCCGCCTCGCGGCCGCAGGCGGGAGCTCTCGGCGCGCGCCGTGGAGGGGCGATGCGCGCCGAGAGCTGCTATATGAACAGCGCCCGGGGGTTGCGCGGGCGCTGGGTGCGCGGGGTCTGGGGTCTCAGCCGCTGACCCAGAAGTTGTTGTCGGTGAGGGTCCAGCGGGCCGAGTAGACCCCCGGCTCGAAGACGACCTGCTGCAGGTTGGTCGTCGTGGTCAGGTCGGCCATCTGACCCTGCTCGATCTGGCCGGCCTGGATGTAGTAGGTCGGGTGGATGTTGAAGGTGTGCTCCAGGTTGATGCCGCTGTTGCCGGCGATGGCCGGGGTCGGGGTGCCGGCGTCGCCGGTGGCGATGGCCAGCGCCACGGACGGGCCGGTGGCCGGGTCGTAGCGGGGCACCTGGGCCGTGGTGTCCAGGTAGACGTGCCCGTTCTTCACCGGGTGGCTGCCGGCGTTGTAGCTGAACTTGTAGTCGCCGTCGAAGTCCAGCAGCACGCTGTTGCGGTGCTGGCTGGTGTCCGAGACGTCGATCGACCCGTTCTCGGTCCACACCGAGCCGGCCTCGGCGCCCTGGTCGGAGAACATCAGCGAGTAGTCGAGCGTCCAGGAGAACGTAACGGTGTTGCCCTGGTTGAGCCGCTTGGTCAGCCACGCCATCGGGAACGCCTCGGCCACGTTCGTGAACTTGTCGATCACGGTGTAGACCGCGAACGTCAGGCCCGGCTGCGGCGATTCGTTCTTCAGCGTGAGAGAGAAGAGGTCACCCATCGCATATCACTCCTTTTCTTTGGTTTCTTGTCCCAGCCGGCGTCAGAAGACGTCGGCCTCGATCCACATGGGGTCGCTCGGCAGCGGGATCATGCCGCCGACCTCGCCGCTGCCGCCGAAGACACGGCAATGCACGCTGCGGTCCCCCTTGACGTAGACGGCGAATCCCTCGGCGAAACTGAAATCCAGTCCGGGACCCGGGTCCGCGCTTTCGCAGGCGAAGATGTAGACATCACCCTGATAGCCGTCCGGGAAGATCGGCTTGACGTTCTCCCAGAAGGTCGGCGCGTCCAGCGTGAGCGAGTCGCCCTGGTCTCCGATGACCGGCTTGCCGTCGCTGCCCTCGGCGACGCCGTGCGCGATGACGTACAGGTCCTCGTTGATCCCGAGCGGCGGGATGTCGTCGGCGAACACCAGGTAGGCGCTGCAGAAGACATCCGGGTGCAGCCCCAGCGACTCCTGGGCGACCTCCCAGGTGTTCTTCAGGTCATCCCGGCAGACACAGAGAATCATGCAAAACTCCCATCTCTCGACTCTCGGTCCTCCAACAATGCGGATGTATCCGCATCCGACTGGTACCCGACAGAATTCTCGGTTAATCGGATGATTCCATCGCCGAAAGTGCGGATCACTCGATGGTGTAAAGCCCGCAACCGGCGTGTGTGGATAACGCTTTGCTGGGCATCGATGCGAATATCAGTAACGCAATCTGCGAATTCCGTGACGAAAAAGGGAGGACGGCGTGGAGTGCTGGATGTGCGGAACGCCAACCGACAACGGAGGCGTCGGGCGACCCCGCATCTACTGCTCGCCGGCCTGCAGACAACGCGCATACCGCGCCAGGACCTGGCAGGGCACCCCGCGCCAATCCGGCGCACGCAAAAGACGCGCGGCGAAGCTCGCCTGCGCGTTGATGGGGAAGGCGGCGTGCGTGCAGGTCCTGCTCACCGAGCCGGAGTCGGAGCCGGTGCTGGCCGACTTCTCGGCCAGCGACCTGACACACGCGGCCCTGGACTATGCCAGGGAACTGTTGGTGGTGCTGGAACGGTGACGGAAAACAGTGACGAAAGCCCGTGACGAAAGCAGCCGCGGATCAGGCTGGCAACGGACCCGAGTTCGACTGCTGATCAGCCCTCGATCAGAGGGCTGATCAGTAGCGGCATCAGCCGCCGATCAGCTTGGAGATGTCGCCGAGCAGCGTGATCGCGCCGCCCTTGACCTGGTAGACGTAGATCGACGTGCCCGAGACGTCGCCGGTGGGACTGAACTTGATCTCCTTGGACAGGCCCTGATAGTCGACCTTGCCCACGCCGTCGGCCACCGCCTGCCGGGTCGGGTTGGCGGTGTTCAGGCTCTTCAGCACGCTGATGATGGTGTTCGCCGAGTCGTAGCCCTCGATCGAGTACGTGCCCGGAGCGGCGTTGGCGAGCTTCTTGTAGTCCGCGGTGAAGGTCGCGTACTTCGGGTCGGTGGTGGGGTCGAAACAGGGGCAGGTGAACTGCCAGCCGGCGGCGGCGTCGGCACCGGCGGTGGCGATAAAGTTCGGGTCCTTCGATCCGTCGCCGGCGAGCATCGTGCCGGTGTAGCTCACACCCTTCAGCGCCTTGGCGAACACCCCGGCGTCGGCGTAGTAGCCCGCGTAGTACATGGCCTGCGCGCCGGAGGCGGCGACCTTGGAGGCCAGCGGAGAGTAGTCCTGGGTACCGGCCGCCGCGCTGTCGGTCTCGACCTTGACGCCGTCCTTCTTCAGCTCGGCGACGGTCGCCTGCGACAGGCCCTGGCCGTACTGCGACTTGTCGTCGACCACGTACACGTTGGTCGCCTTGAGCACCTTGGCGATGTAGTCGGCGGCTGCCGGGCCCTGCACGCTGTCGTTGGCCACGACGCGGAAGAAGGTCTTGAAGCCCGAGCTGGTCAGCGACGGACGCGTCGCCACGCTCACCGCCACCAGGTTCGCGCTGGAGTAGAGCGCGCCGGCAGCGGCAGTCGGACCGGAGAAGGCCGGACCCACGACGCCCAGCACCTTCGGGTCCTGAATCAGCAGCTGTGCCGCGGTCGCGCCCTTGGACTGGTCGCCCTGATCGTCGGACTCCTTGATGGCCAAATTGAACGGCAGGTCGCCCTTGGCGTTCTCCTCCTGGACGGCGAGCTTGGCGCCCCAGTCGATGTTCAGCCCCAGCGCCTGGTAGGCGCCCGACAGCGGGCCCTGCACGCCGATCTCCAGCGTGGGCTTGGTCCGATTGGAACCGGTCGAGCTGCTGCTCCCGGCAGACGTCGAGGAGCCCGTGTTCCCGGACTTCGACGAACTGCCGGCACACGCCGAAAGCGCGAGCACGGCGGCGACGACGACCGCGCCGACCCGCACTCGGTTGATGGTCCGCACTTCCAGATCCTCCCTGATCGTCGGACGGACCTCGGCGCCGATAACGCAGGGTGCTCGTCCGAGTTCATGCGATCACCTGTTGGGTGATGGGAAGGGTAGTGCTCGGAAACGGCTGCGGGGAGGGCGGGCAGAGCTCGTGTGATGTTCTCGTTACCCCGATTGCTCATGCCGCCACAGGCCGTGGAGGGCCCGCTGTCCTCTAGTGTGGAGGCGGGAGGATGGTGCCGCGATGGCTATGCTCGACCGTTTCGAACGGCGACTGGAGAACTTGATCAGCGGGGGCTTCGCGCGTGCTTTCAAGGCCGAGCTCGTGCCGGCGGAGATCGCCGCGGAGCTGCGGCGGGAGTGCGACGACACGGTCGTCGTCCGCGGGCAGGGACGCTCGGTGGCGGCCAACGACTACGTCGTGCAGATGGCTCCCGAGGACTTCACCCGGCTCGCTCCGTACGCGACGGAGCTGGCGACACAGCTGAACGACGCTGTCCGCGCGCACGTTAACGAGCAGCGCTACCTCCTGGTCGGACCGCTCGCGGTACGGCTTGAGGCCGCCGAGGATCTCGCGGTCGGGGTATGCCGCGTCCGCAGTGTCACCCTGCCGGCCAACCAGCCCTCCGGTCCGAGTCCGCAGGGTCCACAGAGTCCGCAGAGTCCGCGGCAGGCGTCGGCGCCTTGGCTGGAGATGAACGGGACGCGGATTCCGTTGTCCACGCGGCAGATCATCCTCGGGCGCAGTCCGGACGCGGATGTCCGCCTGCACGACCCGGGGGTCTCCTCACGGCATGCCGTGATCCGTCTCGGCCGCTCCGCGACCATCCAAGACCTCGACTCCACGAACGGAACCTTCGTGGACGGCCGGCGGGTCCGCAATGCCGATCTGCACGACGGAGCCGTGATCGTCCTCGGCGGTGTTCGGGTGACGTTCCACGGCGCCTGAGCACCGATCCGCTTCTAGCGCGCGGCTTTCGGCTTGCGCTGGATGCGGTAGTGCAGGACCAGGAACGGCAGACCGAACACCCAGAAGGCATGTTCGGCGCGCAGTTCCCCGTCCTGCACGTAGACGTCCAGTTGCTCGGCGAAGCCCTGCACCACGGCGCTGGTCAGCTCGCGTGACTCCGAGTCGATGTACGTCAGGTAGTGACCGGGCTGGTCCAGATCGCTGCGGCTGGTCAGCACCAGGCCGCCGCCCGGCCGGGCTTTCGGCAGCAGCGTCGCGGTGAAACTGGCCTGCGGCAAGGGGAATCCGACGCTGACGTACCCGCGCCCGCCGTTGCGGTAGGTGGTGTAGATGCCCATGTAGATCGGCTCGTCGTTGTCCGCGAAGGACCGGATCCAGCCGCGCACCGTCACGGTGTTGTCGTCCGCCTGCACGATCGTGTCGATCCGGCTGTGGATCCCGCGCAGCGTCTCGCGCTGGTTCATCGGCACGTTCGCCTGGCCGAGCGGGCGGGCCAGCAGATTGCGATAGAGCAGGTAGCCCGGCCGGACCCACGTGCGCCATTCCGGCACGATGTCCAAGGCGAATCGGGTGGTGTGCTCGTAGAACTCGCGGACCAGCGGATCGACGTCCGCCGGGGCGAAGTCCGGACCCTCCAGTTCGTCGAGGGACGCCACGATGCCGACGTCTTCGGTGGCCGGGACGTAGACACCGCCGAGAACCTTCGCGAGATCGCGCACGTATCCGGTGCCGACGTACCGCGTCCGCGCCTCCAGCGGCACGACGAACGGCAAGTCGCGCGCGGTGACGCGTTCGGCCAGAAGGCTGACCTGAGGGTCGGGGAACACCAGCGCGGACACCGCGCGGAAGCCCACAACGGTCGCCGCGGCCACCACCGCCGGCGCCTTGAGCCCGGGCCGGGTGGCCAGCCCGCGGCCGATCGCGGCGCCCAGCACCGGTCCGAGCGCGACCTTCTGCGGGCGCAAGCCGAGGCCTCCGGCGACGGCTCCCGCAGCGGTGCCGACCACCACGGGTCCGGCGCCCGTCGCCCGCCCGGCGGCCCAGCCGACCGGAGCCGCGATCGCGCCGCTGGCGGCGACGCGCGCCCACCAGGACGGGATCTGCCCGGGCTGCTGCCGGGCGCGGGCCACCGCCTCGACGGTGCCGAGGCACGCCGCCCCGGCGAGCGCGCCCCATGCGGTCCTGCGCCTGCCGCGGTGGCTGCCGAGCGCGGCGCCGGCGAGAGCACCGAGGACGCCCGCGGTGACGATCTGCTGGGTGCGGGAAGGGGCGCCCGGAGCTTCGGGCTTGTCGCCGGCCGGGTGGTCGCGCGGGTCCTCGGGTGTCGTCACGGTGGCACGCTACCGGAACGCGCCGTGCCGCACCTCGGGTGATCGGCGGCGGCAATCAGCGACGACGATCGGCGACGGCGATCGCCGCGGACTTCCCAAGCGGGTCAGGCTCTTGACCCGGCACCCGACCGGGTGGATAGTGCCCTTGCTTGAGCGCTTTATCTCCCTCGGCGGCACCACCCCGGCACGCGCACAGCAATGGGCAGACTGGATCAGAGGAGATGGTCATGAACGACAGTCCGAGCAGTTCGTCGACGCACATCACCCGCCGGCGCCTGCTGCGCGACGCCGGTATCGCCGTCGCCGTCCTGGGGACGTCCTCGGCGGTGGTCCGGGCCCAAGCGGCCACCCCGGCCGCCGCGGCCGACGGCGCCGCAGCCCCGGCCGCCACCAAGTCCGGTCCGATCACGACCGCCTACGTCGAGGTCAACACCAACAGCATCACCAGCGCCGGCAACTACACGCTGGCCTCCAACGGCGCCAACGTCTTCGACATCGCCATCATCTTCGCCGCGAACATCAACTACGACGGCACCAAAGCCACCCTGTATTTCAATCCCCAAGTGCAGGCGGTCCTGGACAACGCCGCGACCCAGATCGCCCCGCTGCAGGCCAAGGGAATCAAGGTCCTGCTGTCCATCCTCGGCAACCACCAGGGCGCGGGCTTCGCCAACTTCCCCGATCAGGCCGGCGCCGCCGCGTTCGCCACGCTGTTGTCGAACGCCGTGAACACCTACGGCCTCGACGGCATCGACTTCGACGACGAATACGCCGACTACGGCACGAACGGCACGCCGCAGCCGAACGCGTGGTCGTTCCCCTACCTGGTCCAGGCGTTGCGCAACGACCTGCCGAACAAGATCATCTCGCTGTACTACATCGGACCGGCCTCCACGACCCTGTCCTACGGCGGGATCAACGTCGGCAGTCTGATCAACTACAGCTGGAACCCCTACTACGGCACGTGGGGGGTTCCGGGAGTGCCCGGCATGACGAAGGCGCAGCTCGCCCCGGCGGCGATAGACGTCCAGAACACCTCCTCGTCGACCACGAGCAGCTTGGCGCAGCAGACCGTGAGCAACGGCTACGGCGTCTTCAACACGTACAACCTGCCCGACACGGACGCCAGCGCGTCCATCTCAGCCTTCACTCAAGCGCTGTACGGCAGCAGCGCCGTGTACAAGAACAGCGGCTCGGGCGGCGGCGGCACGGCGGCGTACAACAACACGGGCATCGCCAGTGACGGCTCGAGCGGCCCGAACTTCGACGGCGTCGGCTGGGCCTACTCCGCACAGGCCCTCGCGGCGGCCGGCGTCAGCCCGGGCTCGCGGCTCACCGCGGCGGGAAAGACCTTCACCTGGCCCGCCGCGGCCGCCGGGACGCCGGACAACTACCAGGCCGCGGGCCAGACCGTTGCGATATCGGGAGCGGGTAACTCCGGCAGCATCTCCTTCCTGGGTTCGGCCACCAACGGACCGTCGACCGGGACCGCCACGGTGCACTTCACCGACGGCACGAGCCAGAGCGTGACGCTGTCGTTCTCGGACTGGACGCTCAACGGCGGGAGCGCCTCGGTCCAGTCGGGCAACACCGTCGCCGTCACCACGAGCTACCGCGACACCACGTCCGGCGGTCGCGACGGCGTCTCCACCTACGTGTTCGCCACCAGCCCCCGCTCCCTCCCCGCGGGGAAGACGGTCGCCAGCGTCACCTTGCCGAGCGCTGCCAACCAGGGCAACCTGCACGTGTTCGCCATCGCCGCATAGACCCCGGCATAAATCGTTGAGGCCGACTTCCTCCTGGAAGTCGGCCTCAACGGTTTTCAATTCACGCCGCGGGCTTCGCCATCCCATCGTTGATCGCCGCCGGCTTGATCAAGGACGCCGCGCCGAGCTTCGTCAGCGCGCCCGTCAGCGCCGTCGCGCCCGGGACTTCCTTCACCGTCGCCGCCTCCGGTGCCGCCGGGACGGGCTCCAGGAAGTCGAGGAAGGACCGTGCCCACCGATCCACATCATTGGTCATCACCTGGCGGCGCGCGGTGCGCATCCTCTCCCGCTGCTCCGCCGAATCCATGGTCAGTGCCTGCTCCAACGCGTTCGCGACGCTGTCCAGATCATGCGGGTTGACGCGCAGGGAGCTGGTCAGTTCCGCAGCCGCGCCGGCGAATTCGGACAGCACCAGCACGCCGTCCAGGTCGTGCCGCGAGGCGACGTATTCCTTGCACACCAGGTTCATGCCGTCGCGCAGCGGCGTGACCACCATGACATCGGCCGCCTGGTACAGGGCGACCAGCTCCTCCCGGCCGACCGGCTGGTGCAGGTAGTGCACGATCGGGCGCCCGACCCGGCCGAACTCGCCGTTGAGCCGCCCCACCTGCTGCTCGATGCTGCGTCGCATCGCCTTGTACTGGTCGACGCGCTCCCGGCTCGGCGTGGCCAGCTGGATCATGGTCACCGACTCCGGATCCACGCGCCCTGACACGAGCAGCTCGCGCAGGGCGCGCAGCCGCACGTCAATACCCTTGGTGTAGTCCAGCCGGTCCACGCCCAACAGCACGCGGTGCGGGTTCCCGACGTCTGAACGGATCTGCCGGGCACGCTCAAGGGTGTCGCTTCGCCGTGACAGCTTGTCGAAAGAGGCGGCGTCGATGGAAATGGGGAATGCGCCGACCCGGACCTGGCGGCCGTCGAACGACACCGACCCGGGACGGTTGCCGACGCGCACGGCCGCCTTCGACGGTTCCAGATCGAGCAGCCGCCGGGTGAGCCACAGGAAGTTCTGCGCTCCCCCGGGCATCTGGAACCCGACGACGTCGGCGCCGAGCAGACCGCGCACGAGCTCCTTGCGCCACGGCAGCTGCATGAACAGCTCCACCGGCGGAAACGGGATGTGCAGGAAGAAGCCGATGCGCAGATCAGGGCGCTGCTCGCGAAGCATCGCCGGGACGAGCTGCAGCTGATAGTCCTGGACCCACACGGTGGCTCCCGGGGCTGCCGCCGCCGCGGCGGCGTCGGCGAACCGCTGGTTCACCTCAACGTAGCTCTCCCACCACGAACGCTCGAAGACCGGCGGGACGACGACGTCGTGATACAGCGGCCACAGCGTGGCGTTGGAGAAACCCTCGTAGTAGTCCCGGACCTCGTCGGAGGACAACCGGACCGGGTGCATCACCAGTCCGTCGTCGTCGAAAGAGTCCAGATCCTGGTCGGCTTGGCCCGACCAGCCGATCCACGCGCCGTTGCGGGCCCGCAGAATCGGTTCCAGCGCGCTCACCAGGCCGCCGGGGCTCTGACGCCAGCGCTCGGTTCCGTCGTCCAGCAGCTCCAGATCGACCGGCAGCCGGTTGGCCACCACCAGGAAATCGGCTCGACGCCCTGTCATCATGTTCACGGACAACGCCTTTCATCTGCTCCACGTCCCCGCGAACGCCTTGACCTGGTGAAGCGCGGAATTACTCGCGCTTGTAGGAGGACGGCGTTCTCGCGGCCAGCATCGGGGAGATCTCTGCATGTCCAAAGTCGGCCGTTGTAAACGGAGGATAGCTCCGCCGCCGTTTGAGCGGCGGGTGCGGGGGCATCCGGGCGCGGTCTGCTGACCGGCAGACCGACCTCGGATGAGAAGGATCTAGCATGCCTGCACCGGTGAGCAGCGATCCGGCGGATCTTCTCGTGATCTTCGGTATCACCGGTGATCTGGCTCACAAGATGACGTACCGGGCTCTGTACCGGCTTGAACGCAGAGGCCTGCTGGACTGCCCGATCATCGGAGTGGCCGCTGACGAGCTGTCCGAGGGAGAGTTGGCGGAGTCGGCGCGCGCGGCGATCGCTGCCGGCGGCGAGACGATCGAGGAGTCTGTCTTCGGACGCTTGGCCAAGAGGCTGACATACCTGCACGGAGACGTCACCGACGCCGAGGTGTACCGGCGTCTGGCCAAGAAGATCGGCCGGAACCACCGTCCGCTGTTCTATCTGGAGATGCCGCCCGCGCTGTTCGGGCCGATTGTGGAACGCCTCGACGAGGCGGGTCTGCTGGCCCAGGCGACCGTCGCGGTCGAGAAGCCGTTCGGGCACGATCTGGCCTCGGCGCGCGATCTGAACGCGCGGCTGAGAAAGGTCCTGCGCGAAGACCAACTGCTCCGGGTCGATCACTTCCTGGGCAAGGAGCCGGTCATCGAACTGGAATATCTGCGGTTCGCGAACCTCGCGCTGGCCAAGATCTGGGACCGGGACTCCGTCGCGGCGATCCAGATCACCATGGCCGAGGACTTCGGCGTCCAGGACCGCGGCGCGTTCTACGATCCGGTCGGTGCTCTGCGCGACGTCGTGCAGAACCATCTGCTCCAAGTACTGGCGCTGGTCACGATGGAGCCGCCGTCGGGCCCGGGCGCGGACGACCTGCGCGACAAGAAAGCCGAACTGCTCAAGGCGGTCCGGGCAGCCGACCCGAAACGCTGTGTGCGCGGCCAGTACGAGGGCTACACCGACATCCCCGGAGTGGCGAAGGGGTCCTCGACCGAGACGTTCATCGCCTTGCGCCTGGAGATCGACAACTGGCGGTGGGCCGGCGTCCCGATCTTCCTTCGGGCCGGCAAGGAACTCCCGGAACGCCTCACAGAGGTGCGGCTGCTGCTGCGCCACACCCCGCCGCTGACCTTCCTGCCCTCAGCGGCCCAGGTCGAGCAGAATCAGATCGTCCTGCGCATCGATCCCGATCCCGGGCTGCGACTCCAGCTGGCGGGGCGGAACGACCACAGCTGGCGCTCCCTGCACCTGGACGACCGGTTCGCTCAGGATCTGGGCGAGCCCGCCGAGCCTTATGAGCGGCTCCTTCACGCCGCCCTGACCGGCGACCATCAGTTGTTCGCGCGCGAGGACGGCGTGGAGGAGACCTGGCGCATCGTGCAGCCGCTGCTCGACGAACCGCCGAAGGTCCACAGCTACAAGCGCCGATCGTGGGGACCGGCCGCGGCGTCCCGGCTGCTGCGCGGCCACCCGCGGTGGCAGGAACCCTGGGACGTCGAGAAGAGCTGACGGCGCCCGCGCCAATGACGCAGACCGAGCAAGGGAGACACGACGTGCAGCTAGGAATGATCGGCCTCGGACGCATGGGAGCGGACATCGTCCGCCGGCTGATGGGCGAAGGACACGAATGCGTCGTCTACGACCACGATCCCGCGGCCGTGGAGAAACTCGAGCACGAGGGCGCCACCGGCGTCAGCTCGCTGAAGGATCTGGCGGCGCAAATGACGGCGCCGCGAGCGGTCTGGGTCATGGTCCCCGCAGGCGACGTCACCACCGGCGTGATCGAAGAGCTCGCCGCGGTCCTGGACACCGACGACATCGTCATCGACGGAGGCAACACCTACTACCGCGACGATCTCCAGCACGCTCAAACCCTGGCCCAGCACGGCGTGAAGCACCTGGACTGCGGCACCAGCGGCGGCGTGTTCGGCCGCGAACGCGGCTACTGCCTGATGATCGGCGGCGAAGCCGAAGCCGTGGCCCACCTGAAGCCCATCTTCGAAACCCTCGCGCCCGGCAGCGAAGGCGCCCCCCGCACCCCCGGACGCGAGAAGACGCCCCTCGCCGAGGAGGAGAAGGGCTACCTGCACTGCGGACCCTCCGGCGCGGGCCACTTCGTCAAGATGATCCACAACGGCATCGAATACGGCATGATGGCCTCCCTGGCCGAGGGCCTCAACATCCTGCGCAACGCCGACATCGGCACCCGCACCCAAACCGGCGACGCCGAAACCGCCCCGATGGAGCACCCAGAGTTCTACCGCTACGACATCGACACCGCCGCGGTGACCGAAGTCTGGCGCCGCGGCAGCGTGATCAGCTCCTGGCTCATGGACCTCACCGCCACCGCCCTCTACCAATCCCCAGACCTGGCCGATTTCCAAGGCAGCGTCTCCGACTCCGGCGAAGGCCGCTGGACCTCCATCGCCGCCATCGACGAAGGCGTCCCCGCCCCCGTCCTCACCACAGCCCTGTACTCCCGCTTCAGCTCCCGCCGCCTCGACGACTTCGCCGACAGAGCCCTGTCCGCCATGCGCAAGCAGTTCGGCGGCCACGCCGAGAAGCACGACTCCTGACAAAGCTGCTTCGGAAAAAGCATTGGTGCTGTTGGGCGCCCGGGTCCCAGCTGGTAAGCCGGGACCCTGGTCGAGGCAACTAACTCGCTAGCTCACGAGCTCACCAATGACTCCAGCGCCACATCGGGATCGGCGAGACGCTCCGGGTCCACCACGGTCCGCGAGGTGATCAGGGCCTTGATGGGGTCGGTCACGTCCCAGACGTTGACGTTCATTCCCGCGAGGACGCGGCCTTCCGACAGCCAGAAGGCGATGAACTCGCGTCCTGCGACGTCGCCTCGGAACACGACGCGGTCGTATGCGTCCGGCTCGGCGTGGCCGGTGTACTCCATGCCCAGGTCGTACTGGTCGGTGTAGAAGTACGGCAGGCGGTCGTAGGTGGCGTCCTGGCCGAGCATGGACTTCGCGGCGGTTTGGGGCTGGTTCAGGGCGTTGGCCCAGTGCTCGACGCGGATGTTCTTGCCGAAGAAGGGGTGGAAGGCGTTGGCTGCGTCTCCGGCGGCGTAGACGTCGGGTGCGGAGGTGCGCAGGTGCTCGTCGGTGACGATGCCGTTGTCGACCTTCAGGCCGGCGGATTCGGCCAGGGCGGTGTTCGGGGTGATGCCCACGCCCATGAGGACCACGTCCGCTGCGATGCGGCCGGCGCCGTGGCCGAGCAGGACGCCGTCGGCCTTGCCCAGGCTGCCGGTGATCTCGACGATCTCGACGCCGCACCGCAGGTCCACGCCGTGGTCCCGGTGCAGGTCGGCGAAGATCTGCGCCGTCTCGGAGCCCAGGACCCGCAGCAGCGGCAGCTCAGCCGCCTCCAGCACGGTGACGTCCGCGCCGGCGGCTCGGGCGGCGGCCGCGGCCTCCAAGCCGATCCACCCCGCGCCGATGACCACGATGCGCGCGCCGGGCTGGAAGTCCGCCTTGAGCTGTTCGCTGTCCTCGACCCGTCGCAGATACCTCACTCCGTCGAGGTCGGCGCCGGGGATCGGGAGGCGGCGGGGAGAGGAGCCGGTGGCGAGGAGGAGTTTGGCGTACTCGACCTGGCTGCCGTCGGCGAGCTCCACGCGGTGCGCCGCCGTGTCGAGGGCGACTGCTCCGGTGCCCAGGCGCAGCTCGACGTCGTGCTCGGCGTACCAGTCCTGGGGATGGACGAAGATCTTCTCCCGCTCGTCCTTGCCCTGCAGATAGCCCTTCGACAGCGGCGGACGCTCATAGGGCCGCTCGGTTTCCTCGCCGATCAGGACCACCGGACCGTCGAATCCCTGCTCCCGCAAGGCTTGGGCGGCTTTCGCGCCGGCCAGACCGCCGCCGACGATCACGTACGGGTGGTTCTCAGTCATAGTCGCATCGCTTTCAAGACGTGGAGGGCAGGACGGAACGGACGGCCTCCCGCGTTCGCGCGACGACAGCCGTCCCGTCGTCCGCGGTGATGATCGGCCGCTGTATCAGGATCGGGTGGAAGGCCAAGGCCTGGATCCACCGGCCGCGGGTGGCCGCCGAACGCTCCCAGGACCCGAGGCCCAGGCGCGCCGCGACCGGCTCGTCGGTCCGGACGATGTCCCAGGGCTCCAAAGCCAGGCGGGACAACACGTCCTCCAGCTCGGCAGCGCTCGGCGGGTCGTTCAGATAGCGGCGCACCGTGTACTCCTGCCCCTCCAAGTCCAAGAGGAACAATGCCGAACTGCACTTGGTGCACGCGGTGTTGATCCAGATCTCCAACGGACTCGCCTCTCAGTGCACTGACACGCCGAGAAACGGCACTGCCACCGCCACCGGATCCGCCGTCACCGCGAGACCCCGGTGAGAGCCAGAAACTCGCTGCGCGAACTCGGATCGTGGCGCAGCAGCCCCAGCAGCGTCGACGTCACGGTCGTGGACCCGGTGGCCTGCACGCCGCGCAGCGTCATGCACGTGTGCTCGGCCTCGATGACGACGCCGACCCCCTTCGGGGACAGCTGAGCCTGCAGCCAGTCGGCGATCTGCTTGGTGAGGCGCTCCTGCACTTGCGGACGGCAGGCGAAGTGCTCGACCACGCGGGCCAGCTTCGACAGCCCCAGGATCCGCTTCCCGGGCAGGTAGCCGACGTGGGCGGTGCCGGTGAACGGCAGCAGATGGTGTTCGCACACCGAGCGCATCGGTATGGAACGGGCCAGGACCAGCTCGTCGTAGCCTTCCTCGTTCGGGAAGGTGGTCAGGTCGAAGGCGCGCGGGCTGAACAGGTCGGCGTAGGCGCGGGCCATCCGCCGGGGCGTGCCGTGCATGCTCTCGGTCTCGGTGTCGACGCCGAGCGCGTGCAGGAACTGCGCGGCGGCCCGTTCCGCGGCGGCGAGATCGACGCCGTCGGCCTGCTTGACCACCCGCAGCGGGGCGGGACGGAGGATCGGGCTCTCGTGGTCCACGAGCCAGGTGTCGTTCGTCATGGGCGAACCCTCCTCGCGCCGGATGTATTTCACCAATGAGTATTGGACTTATAGATGGCTCAGTCAAGCTGGCCAGGGCACACATGGCATAGCGCATGGTTACACCCGCGCCGATAGGTATTACTCTGGGGTTATGACCACCGCAGCGACGCCGCCGGAACCCACCGCGGAGAACCGCGTCGAGTCCGTCGCGGTCCTGACCGACGGCCAGCGCCGCCGGGTCTTCGGCTTCGTCCGCCGCGCCCGGCGCCCGGTCACCCGCGAGGAGGTGGCCGCCGACTCCGGGGTCTCGGTCAAACTCGCCGCCTTCCACCTCGACAAACTCGTCGAAGCCGGCCTGCTGCGCACGCGTTACGAGACCCCCGCCGGAGTCCGCAAAGTCGGCCGCCGCCCCAAGGTCTACGAACCGACCGGCACCGACATCCACATCAGCATCCCCGAGCGCCGCCCCGACGTGATCGCCGAAATCCTCATCGACGCGGTACTGACCGAACACCAGGAGGGCAGCGCCCGCGCCGCCGCCCTGCGCACCGCCCACCGCCGCGGCCACGACGTGGGATCGGCCGAGCGCGCCCGCACCCGCCCCGGCCGGCTCGGTCCGGAACGCTCCCTCAACGCCGTCGAACCCGTCCTGGAGTCATACGGCTTCGAACCCGACCGCCAAGCACCCACCACACTGCGCCTGCTCAACTGCCCGTTCCACCACCTCACCGCCCGCGACACCGAACTGGTCTGCGGCATCAACCACGCCTTCCTGACCGGCGTCCTCGACGGCCTGGAGACCACCGGCATCAACGCCGTCCTCGCCCCCCACCCCGGCCGCTGCTGCGTCGAATTCTGCGAGCCCGGCGCCGACGCCGGCGCCTGACTCTGTCGCACTCTGTCGCACCGTACGCATACAGGGCCGGTGCCCGCGTATGGCATACGCGGGCACCGGCCCTGTAGTTCGGCACTACCTGCACTACCTGCACTACCTGCACTAATCCCTCAGTGACTCAAGGGATCAGTGGTCCGCGCTCGAGCCGCACGGCCCGATCGCCTCAGCCGACGGTCCAGTTCTCGCTGACGCTGCCGTTGCAGGTGTACAGGTCGGCGAGGGAGTAGTTCGCGGTGGCACCGCCGGTGATGCTCAGGCACAGGCCCGAGGCGCCGTTGACGATCGTGCCGCCGGAGACGGTCCACTTCTCGTAGGCGTCGCCGTCGCAGGTGTTGATGTCCGCGGTGGTCTTCAGGGCGGGGTTGTTCCCGGAGGTGCTCAGGCACAGGCCCGAGCCGTTGCCGGTGATCGTGCCGTTGCTGTTCACCGTCCAGCTCTGCCCCGGGCTGCTGTTGCAGGTGTAGATGTCAGCGGTGGCGCCGGGCGAGGTCGACGCGCCGGACACGCTCAGGCAGGTCCCGGAGTTGTTGTTGACGACGGTGTGACCGGTCGGGGGCGGCGGGGTCGTGCCGCCGCTCGCGATCTTCTGGAAGATCTTGGAGTAGGCGTAGCCGGTGCCCTTGTCGTAGCCGTCGACCTCCCAGAAGGCCAGCTCCTGCACACCGTTGGAAGCCGCGAAGGACTCCAGGCTGGAGGCGTTGGCCTGGCTGAAGGGGGCGCCGTCGTCGTTGGTGCCGGCGATCGGGGTCAGGCCCATCATGCCGTAGGCGGCCGAGGTCGAGACGCCGTAGAGCCCGGCGAGCTGGCCCGCGGTCGCCTTCGCCGCGGACTCGGCGTCGGAGAGCACGGACTTCCCGTCGTAGAAGTCCATCGTCATGATGTTCACGACGCTGACCTTGACCTTCGCGTTCTTCGCGTCCTGGAGCAGCGCGTACTCCGAGGCGTTGCCGGTGGGCAGACCGCCGGGATCGACGGCGAGCGTGAAGTCGATCTGCACGGCCGGGTCCTCGGCCTGGAGCGCGGCCAGCGCCTGGTCCCGGCGGCTCGTCGCCGCGGTGTCCGCCAGCACGCTGCCCTCGATGTCGAAGTCGAGCCGGTTGACGCCGTAGGTGTTGACGATGTTCAGGTACGCGGCCGTCAGCGAGCTGACGCTGGTACAGGTCTGCGCGATCTCGTTCGGCGTGTTGCCGTTCGGCTCCCCGCCGAAGGAGAGGATGACGTTGCCGCCGTCGTTCTTGAGGGTGGTGACCTGCGAGGTGAAGGCGTTCATCGCCTCGCCGCCGCCCTCCCACTGCGCCGTGCAGCCGGACTTCGGCGTCAGGAAGGCCAGCGTGTAGAACTTGTCGCCGCTGGCGTTCATGTCGGCGACCATGTCACCGGAGTCCGAACCGTCGAGCTGGAGATACGGCGCGGAGTAGTGGGCCGGGTACGACGCCGCAGCCTGCGCGGACGCGCTCCCGGTGGCCATGGCTATGCCGCCGGCCGCCGCCACGGTCACGGCCGCGGTCGGAATCACGGCGAGCCAGACTCCGAAGCGCTTGCCGCGGATGGGGACTTTCATGGGAGAGGATTCCTTTCAGTGGGGGTCCCGGGCGGGTGGGGAACCGCCCAGGGATCTTGAGGTATCCGGGTGTTCAGTGCTCGGGGTACTCAGCGTTCTGACGGCGCGCAGCCGGCGACACTGAGACAAAGTCCTCAGTCGGTGTTCATCGCAGAGCATGGCCACGGGGTCACCGCAGGGCCCGAAGCGAAGCAGGGGATGCCTGCCTCGCGGCCAACGTTGTATCGAGCAACAAACGCATCCGGATAAAACACCTCCGGCCCAACGCCTGTCAATGGTCCAGACCACATCGCTGAGCCTCCGCTGAGACCAGCAAAGACGCACCAAACAAGCCGCACACCCTCCCACCACGGCATTCGCCATTATTTTGGTAAACGACCTTGACAGAAATCTGCGACCGCCCCAGACTCCAGCACACGACAACGACGCGCCCCGCCGCTCCGCCCCGACCGGGCGCCCAGCGATCGGGTCGACAACCGAGCAACATCCGTGCGCTCACCGCCGCCCGGCCCGACGACCACGTCTGGCCCAGCACCGGTGGTGAGCGGTGGTGCGCACGCATAACTTCGATTCGGTGACGGCGTCTCAATGGCCGAACACACCGGCGACGCCGCATGACGTCGCCTCACACGGATCGAAGGAAGGTTGGGGACTGATGCCCTCACGTCGGGCTCGCTCCTTGGGGAGCATCGCGGCTGGCGCTCTCGCGTCCAGCATGCTGCTGGTGGTGGGCGGCGCGCTGCCCGCGCAGGCGGCTTCCACGCACGTCGTGCGTCCTGGTGAGTCGCTCCAGCAGGCTGTTGACACAGCGAAGCCTGGTGACACGATCCTGCTGATGCCCGGCACGTACCGTGGAAGTGTCCTGGTGAAGGTCTCCAACGTGACGATCCGGGGTGCCGGCGCCGCGACCGTGATCACTCCCGGCGGCTGGCGCCTCCCCCACGCCTGGAACCCCCTCGGGCGCCGGTGTCACCGATCCGACCGGAGGCGACTGTTCGGCGCCGGGGCACGGCATCTGCGTGCTCGGGACGGCCGGTCACCGGGTCAGCGGCGTGGTCATCGAGTCGCTGACCGTCTCGGGCTTCGCGAAGAACGGCATCTCGGGCTCCGAGACGGATCGGATGACGGTGCGCGACGTCGTTGTCTCGAACAACGGCGAGGAGGGGATCAGCCAGGAGAAGTCCACGCGCGGGCGGCTGGTGGGCAACCGGGCCGCGGACAACGGTCAGGCTGGGATCTTCGTGACGAACATCGCCTACGGCAAGGGCGGCGCGATCGACACCCAGGGCACTGTGATCGCCGACAACATGATGACCGGGAACCGGTTCGGCGCCGACCTGCGCAGGGCCCGGAACCTGGCGTTCAGCGACAACGTCGTCACCGGCAACTGCTCGGGAGTCTTCGTGGTCGGCGACGACGGGGTCCCGCGCGGCGGCGCCCTGACCGTCCGCAACAACCAGGTGGACTCGAACAACAAGTACTGTCCCGCCGACGGCCGGCTGCCCTACCTCCAGGGCGTCGGCATCGTCCTCACCGGCGTGGAGGACACGGTGCTGGCGGACAACCAGATCCGCGGCAACGCCGGCGCCTCCCCCATGTCCGGCGGCGTCGTGCTCTTCCGCAGCTTCCGCGGCGGCCCTGACACCGGCAACACCATCACCGGCAACGTGCTCACCGGCAACAAGCCGGCGGACGCGGCCGACCGGGACGGCGGGCCCAGGAACACCTTCACCGGCAATGTCTGCCACACGTTCGAGCCGGCCGGCCGCCTGTGCTGACCGAGGCAAGACAACACCCTTAGCGCCCCGAGCACGGCGGCATCGCGAACCTCAACGCCGCATCAATGAGTCATCAGGCCCGCTTCCCGGTTCGGGAAGCGGGCCTGATGACCTGCGCTTACTCAGTCGGGCATGACTGGCATGACGCGCTGCCCGGCGGCCGTGCGGAGCACGCACGTCTACTGCGACGGCGGCGGCGTCGGCGGCGTCTTGCGCTGCGAGCGCCGCACCAGCGCGGTCACCGCGAGCACGATCGCGGCGCCGATCGCGCTCGGCGCGCTCGCCTTGGCCCGGTTCTTGATGCGCGTGCGGCGCGTCGGCTTGTGCCCCGGCAGCAGCCGGTGGGTCGCGTCGTTGAGGTCGTGACCGGTGCTCACGGCCTTTTCCTTGAGATGCTGGCCGGCGTCCTGCACGGTCTTCATTCCGTCCGCGAGCTTCTCCTGCATGGCAAACGCCTCCTGATTGGCTGGCTCGGTCCTGAACGTGCTCCGGTTCAGGAGTGGGCTCCGGGTACCCGGATCCTCGGCTTCAAACAGCTCAGGCGGCAGTGGCGGGCAGATTCGGCAGGATCCTGACCCGGGTCGCGCTGGGCTGGTCGTTGAGTTCCCTGGCCAGCAGCTCGCTGACACCGCTGAAGGTGGCGTCGGCCTCGGCCAGGTCGTGCTCGGTGAGCTCGAGCTCGCGCTGGGCTTCGACGATGCGCTCCGGGTCGCCCGCGCGCTGGGCGGCGCGCACCTTGGCCCTGGCTGTCGCGCGCAGGTGCAGGGCGGCTCGCAGCGCGGCCTCCGCGTCGTGGACGGCAGCGTAGAGCTCTGCCATCCACGCTCCGGCGACCAGTTGCTCGGCCATCTGCACGGCGTCGCCGGGCGCCGCCGTCGGTTCGGGGGACCTCTGTCCGCGCGGCGAGCTCATCCACTGCACTGCGCGCCGTCGCCACCTCATGCCGCACCGGCCAGGTCGTTTCGCATGTCAAAGGCCTCCCAGCCCATCGGTCGATCAGGCCGCGGTGAGCCCGGGGACGCTTCGTACCCCGATGCCGCAACATCAATCCCCCGTATTCGAAGCCGTTTGGCTCTCCCGGAGAAGCCCGACCGTTTGTCCCTAATAGACGCGGGCAGCAGGGCGGATGTGTCGAATTCCTCTGGACCTGAATCCTTTCGAGCCGCGAGCGACGAAGCCGTCCGCGTCGCCGAGCAGACTGTGAGCGACGCCTGGATCGGACAGTTACTGCTCGCCGAGAGCGAGTCTCAGACCCTTCTCGACGCGTGCACCCACATCCGGGAACGGACCGCCGGCTTGCTGCGGGCGGCGGAGCGCACCGACGACCCGGCCACGCTCGCGCAGTCGCGGACCGCCCTGGAACTCGCCGAGAACGCCCGCGAGAAGGCGTACGAGGTCCACGAGCGAGCCGCCGACCGGCTGACTCACGAACTCATGATGTGGAGCCACGCCACCGCACGCCGCGTACGGCAGTCGCTGACCGACCAGTCATGACGACGGCGGCTTCGGCCCGTCTGCGGGGATGCTCAGCGCGAGGATCGCGGCGTCGTCGGTCACGCCGTCGCCGAACCCGTCCAGCAGCGAGGACACGGCCTCGACGAGGACCGGCGCGCTGGTCGGCGCGAGGGCGGCGGCGAAGTCCAGCAGAGCCTCCTCGCCGTAGCGGTCCGGCCGGATCGTGTGGGCCTCGGTCAGACCGTCGGTGTACAGCAGCAGGGTGTCGCCGGGTCCCATGCGGATCGTGGTGGTGGCGATGTCCACCTGTGCGAGTACCCCGATGAACTGCCCGCCGGGCGTGGGCAGATACCGGGCCTTGCCGTCGGCGCCGAGCAGCAGAGCCGGCGGATGCCCGCCGCTGGCCAGGGTGACCGAGTACCCCGGGCCGGACGTGTCGGGCACGAGCACGCCGAACACGATGGTGCAGTAGCGCAGGTCACTGCCGTAGCGCTGGTTCAGTACGTTGTTGAGGTTCTCCAGGATCGCCGGCAGGCTCCCGACGTGAGGAGCCGTGGCGCGCAGCGTGTAGCGGATGAGGGATGTGGTCGCCGCGGCGATCACTCCTTTGCCGCACACATCCCCCAGGAAGAAACCCCAGGCGTCGCCGCTGAGACGGAACAAGTCGTAGAAGTCGCCGCCCACCTCGTCGACCGAGGCGACGTGGTAGTCAGCCGCGACTTCCACCCCCGGCACGGGAGGCAGGTCCGGAGGCAGCAGCGTCGTCTGCAACGTCGTGGAAAGCTGCTGGAGACGGACGCGCTCGGTCTCGACCAGGGCTGTGGCCTTCTCCGCCGCCTCGCGCGCGTCCTCGGCCTCCTGGCGCGCCCGCAGCAGCTCGGTCTCGTAGCTTCGCCGGTCGTGGGCGTCGAAGACCACGGTGCGGATCAGCAGCGGCTCGCCGTCCGGCCCGGTCTTGACCTTGGACGTGACCAGCACCGGCAGGCGGTCGCCGCGCGCCGTCTTCAACTCCAGCGCGACCCCGCCGACCTCGCCCTGCATCTGGAGCAGCGGCGCGAAGTGGGTCTCGTGGTAGAGCTTCCCGCCGACGGTCAGCAGGTCGGTGAACCGGCGCCGGCCCACCACCTCGTCCCGGTCGCGCGCGAGCCAGCCCAGCAGGGTGGCGTTGATCTTCACGATGGTGCCGTCCATCGCGGTCGACAGGTAGCCGCACGGCGCGTTCTCGTACAGGTCCTCGGCGCTGTCCTCCCGCGGCGCCCCGAGTCCGTCGCCGACGCCGGACGCGGGCCCGGGTGGAGGGGAGCCGGGGGAGCCCATGGGGTCAGGCCGCCGCGAATTCGACGATCGCTTCCGCGGTCGCCTGAGGTGCGCTGAGCTGCGGGCAGTGCCCGGTCGCCGGCAGGGTCTCCAGCACGCTGCCGGCGATCTGCGCCTGGACGAAGGCGCCCACCTCCGGCGGCGCGATCACGTCCTGGGAGCACTGCACCACCAGGGTCGGCACCGTGACGCCGGCGAGGTCGGAGCGGTTGTCGGACAGGAACGTGGCGCGGGCGAAGACGCGGGCGATGGCCGGATCCATCCGGCAGAAGCTGTTGGTCAGCTCCTCCCCCAGCTCGGGCCGCTCGGGGTTCCCCATGATCACCGGAGCCATGGCGGCGGACCAGCCCAGGTAGTTGCTCTCCAGCGACTCCAGCAGCTCCTCGATGTCCTCCGCGCTGAACCCGCCCCGGTAGTCCCCGTCGTCGACGAAGCACGGCGAGGGGTTGAGCAGGATCAGCTTGGCGAACAGCTCCGGCTCCCGGACCGCGGCCAGAACGCCCACCGAGGCGCTGACCGAGTGCCCGACGAACACGACGGGACCGGCGTCCAGGTCCCGGAGGATCTCGATCACGTCGTCGGCATACCCGTCCAGCGTGCGGTAACGCTCCTCCGACCAGGCGGAGGAGTCCGAACGCCCGGCGCCGACGTGGTCGAACAGCACCACCTGGAACTGCTCGGCCAGACGCGGCACCACCAGGCGCCACATGTTCTGGTCGCAGCCGAATCCGTGCGCCAGCACCATGACCGGCGCACCCACCGGCCCTTCGACCGTCACATGATGTCTGCTCCGCACGTCCATGCCCCACATGGTGCACCCCTTCGGGCCGGAGGCGCGACTTCGCGCCACGCGTCGTGCCGACCGCCGCGGCCCGATCAGCGGGCCCTCACGCGGAGGTCGGGACGCTGTCGTGGATGACGAAGATCGAGGTCACCCCGGCCAGCTCCAATACTCGCGCGACCGTGTGCGAGGGCACCAGCGAGAACGCCGTGCCGGCCTGCGCGGCCTGGTTCAACGCGTTCACGGCCACCCGCAGGCCCATGGAGTCGAAGAACGTCACACCCGTGCAGTCCAGGACCACGTCCCCGACCGGCACCAACTGCTCCAACGCCTCGCTGAGCTGCCCGGCCACGGACATGTCCACGTCCCCGGACACCTCGACCACGCTGACCTGGTCCTGCTCGCGGACCCGGTAGGAGAACTCCGGCATGGCACGCCCTTCAGTCGGTCCGACCCCGCACATGTATTCGACGGAGGCCTGTCGGTGCCACTCTATTCTGGAAAGTTTACACGTGTAACCTGTCGAGGCGGTGACCACACCCCGACAGGCCTCCCGCCGAGGTCAGACGCTCCGCAACCCGTCCGCGGCGGTCGAAGCGCGCTCGCGCGAGGAGTCGCCGGAAGGACCCTCGTCGCCGTTTTCCACCAAATCGCGCAGGACGGGACCGTACTCGGGATGCGCGAGCGCGGAGGCGAACTGCGCGACGAGGTAGTCGGTGGGGTTGCCCGTGTCGTACCAGCGCCCGGCGATCACCTGCCCGTAGACCGCCCGCTTCGCGGCGTAGGTGTTGATCGCGTCGGTCAGATAGATCTCGCCGGTCTGGTGCTGTTCCCACCGCCGCGTGATCGCCTCGAGCTCCTCGATGATCGCGGCGGTGACGACATACCCGCCGATCGCCGCGAAGTCCGAGGGCGCACTCCCCGGCTCAGGCTTCTCCACCAGACTGCTGATCCGCAGCAACCCGTCACCGAGGTCTTCGTTGACCTCCGGCACCCCATAGCGCCGAGAGTTCTCACGGTCCATGGGCATCAGCGCCAGCACGGGACAGCCGGTCTTCTCATACGCTGCGATCAGCTGCTGAGCACGCGGAACCTTCGCCACGAACACGTCGTCAGGCCACAGCACGAGCATCGGCTCGTCACCAGAGCCCCGCGAGGCGTTCAGCACAGGAGTGCCGTTGCCATAAGGACCCTGCTGATCCAGATAGGTGATGTGACCGGCCCGCGCCAACTCGACGACATCCGCCACCGCCTTGGCATACGCGTGCTTGTTCTCCGCATGAAGCTGGTCGATCAAGGCAGGATTCGGCCGAAAGTGCTGCTGAATAAGATCCTTGCCCCCAGAGACCACGATCGTGATGTCAGTGATGCCAGAGGCCACCAACTCCCGCACGGTGTGCTCAATCACCGGCCGATCCCCAACCGGCAACATCTCCTTAGGAATCGCCTTCGTCAAAGGCAGCAGACGGGAACCTATACCGGCGGCCGGAATCACCGCTCGTCGAATAGCCTGCGCCATCGCGCCACCTCCGAGATCATGGACATCACGGCCCGGTATGACCAGCCCAGCACGATTCAAACGCGATCTTCCCACCCAGCTGCTCACCGCTCCGGTTCGCTGGCGCCCTCGCACCTGGCTACGCCGTTCGGGCGACACCCGGGAGCATTTCTTGCCAGCCTCATCACATCCGACCGAGCATGCTGACGCCCATCGCGACCATCGCCAGCGAGCCGGCCGTGGTCGCGACGGCGTCCAATACCTGCCGTCGCCGGAGGATGTGCCGCGCCTGCACACAGGCCGCGATGGTGAATCCTGCTACGACGGCCATGTCGGGTACCGATGAATGGGTTCCGAGGACCATGTCGAACTCGGTGATGGCCATCGCGGCGGCGCAGGCGATCGGGTGCCAGGGTGAGCAGCCGCCGCGCCAGGGGTTGCTCAGTGCGGCGGTTGCCAGAGCCAGTGCGAGGACGGCCAGGAGGGTCCAGGCCGGGTCGCTGCCGAGGATCATCACTGCCATGGCGACGGTGACGAGCACGTGCGCGGCTCGCTGCGCCGGGTCCGCGCGCCAGGTGCAGAGCAGACCGGCGGCGCCGAGCGCGCAGGCGAGCAGCGGCAGCGAGGTCATCGGGGACTCCGGTCCGTTTCGTCGGTGGGCGTGCTTCGGTGGCACCGGTCGCGCTCACGAGCCGGTGCCACCGCTGCGGTTTCTATGCGTGGGTCGCGTCCGCGTGGCAGTGCTCGCCGCCGTGCTTCGTCGAGGCCGGGACGTCGAGCGTGGGGTTGCGGTCGAAGAACCCTGACGGCTTCAGAGCGAAGCCGCATCGGTCGACCGGCATGACCGGCCAGTCCTCGGGACGCGGGAAGTGCGTCGGGCCGAAGGTGTGCCAGAGCACCACGTCGGCGTCCTCGATCGGCCGGTCGTTCGCGGCGAAGGCCGGGATGCCGGCGCCGCCCGGGTGCTGGTTGACGAAGTCGCCGGCCGAGTAGCGTTCGGCCGGGTCGTAGGCGGTGACCCACAGGTGCTTCGCCGCGAAGCCCGCGCGGCCGTACAACGAGGACGCCGGATCCGCGAGAAGTGTGGGCGCCGCCTGCGGAAACAGCGTGTACCCGACAGGCTGGCCCAAGCCGTTGACGCTCGACGGATTCAGCACCCGCCACGTCCTGCCACGCTCCGGCGCCGCGAGCCGCCCACCGTCCGACTCCCGGCGCAGCGGCGTGATCGTGCGGGTCAGGGCATTGCCATACGGGTTCTCCGGACCGACCGGGCAGCCGTGGACGTCGATCTCCTCGACCGTGTTGCCACTGCCGTCGACCATCATGTCCAGGCGCGCGCTGAACAGGTGCTGGTGTCCCGGGGCGCCGAGCCCCGGCGCGACCTCCGTCGCGTACGGCCACTCCGGTCCCCGGTACGCCGAGGCGAACAGGATCCCGGTCAGCTTGATCTCCAGCTCGATCGTGCCGTCGAGGTAGAAGTACCAGTAGAACCCGTAGTCGTAGTTGCCGACGGTGGCGAAGAACGACACCACGACCCGTCGCTGCCGCCGGGTCTGCGCAGACCCGCTGAAGATGTCAGTGTGCTTCCACAGAATGCCGAAATCCTCTTCGTGGACGCAGATCGCGTTGCCGATGGTCCGCGGCTGCCCGTGGTCGTCGGTGACGGTCGCGTCCAGGTACCGGATCTCGCCAAGGCAGTCGCAACCCAGCTCCAGGGAGTTCGCGAGCTTGCCGACGAGGTACTCGCCGCTGTCGAAGTAGTTCTGCCAGTAGCGCGTCGGACCCGGGTCGCCGTAGGGGACGACCATCTCCGGCACCGACGCCCGGTAGACGACCGGCCGGTCGAAGAACGAGATCTGGTGCAGGCTCAAGCCTTCCCGCGCGTCGAACCCGACCCGCAGCGACCAGCCCTGCCACTGCAGATGCGTCCCGTCGAGGGTGAAGCTCGGCCCTTCGGGCTGCGTGATCTCGATCGGCTTGAGCGTCGTACGCTCCGGTCCCCGCACCGCCGGGTCGTCATAATTGCCCGACGTCGCCGGGACCGCCAGGTCCAGCTCGTCGACGAGCCGGAACACCCGGCCCTCGACGAGGTCCACATACGCCGCGACGCCGTCCACCGGATGAGCCCAGGCCAGGTCCTCAGGGCTCTCCTGGACGAAGGCGAGCACGCGGACCATCCGCCGGTCCTTCTCATCCTCGAACCCGTAGGAGCCGGCCGTCAGCGGACAGGCCCGAAGCTTCGAGACGTCGGTCAGCCCGCGCTTGGCCATGGCCGCGCGCCAACCCTCGTCGGCGTGCACGATCTCCTCGGCTCGCACGAAGTCCTGCTCCAGAATCGGGAACTGGCCTTCCACCGCCGGGTCGACGACGCGACGCGAGCTCACCGAACGATCCGCCAGCGAGACGACGACGTCGGCGAGCTCGCCGGTGACGACGTCGATCAGCAGCGCACGCAGCGAGCGCCGCAGCGCATCGCCGACGCGGTGGGCGAGCACCTCGTGCTTCGGCTGCTCCTCCAGGCCGAAGTACGCGAAGCGCGTGTTCGGGCCGAGCAGCCCAGCGGCGTCCAGAATCGCGCGGCCGGCGTCGAACTCCTCGGCGCTCGCCGGGTCGAGGGGATGGCGGTGGTGTGCCTCGTGGTCGGTCACAGAACTTCTCCGGTTGGTGCGGGGGAGGTGATGATGACGGGATCAGGGACCGGCGCCGGTCCGCCGGTCGGTTCGGCAAGCTCGGCCGGCGCCCGATCGTCGGCGAGAATCGAGCCGACACGATCGGCCAAGCCGGGGTCGCGCCGCACGGCGTAGAACGCATAGAGCGCGGAGACCGCGACGAGTGCAAGGGCGGCCCAGGGGAACCAGCTGTAAGGCGCCGCCTGACCGGATTTGCCGAGGTAGTACAGCGGCACGACGATGACCGCCGCACCGAGCACCGGAAACACCGCATGGCGCAGCGCCGAGAACTCCTCGCGCCGGTGACGCCGGTAGTAGACCGGAAGCGCGAGGTTCGTGAACAGATACACGACCAGGACCGGGATCGTGCCCATGGTCCCGGACTCTGAGAAGAACGTGATGGCGTCCAGATGCCCGGTCGACCCGCCCACGACGTGCCCGAGCGCCCAGCCGCCGATGACCAGCAGGGAGATCGCGACGTAGACGAACGTGGCGTTGACCGGCGTCCGGCGCACCGGGTCCACCCGTCCGATCCAGCGTGCGAGCAGCCCTTCGCGCCCGGCGTTGAACAGAAGCCTGGCTTGCGAGTTCGTCCCGGAGATGAGCGCGCCGAGGGTCGAGGTGAGCCCGGCGAGGTAGGCAAAGAACGCGAACACCCCGAGCGTCCCATCGGCGACCGAGATGAACGGCACCGTCGCCTGCGAGAGCTTGTCGACGTTGTAGTCGAACCCTGTGACGGTCGCATAAGCGAACAGCAGATAGCTGACGACCATGACCGCGATCGAGGTGAAGACCGCGCGAGGCACGTCCCGCCGCGGATGGTCGGTCTCCTCGGCGAGCGCCGCGGAGTTCTCCCAGCCGATGAACATGTAAATCGCCAGCGGAAATCCGGCAGCCAGTCCGGAGAACCCGTTGTTGATGTGCTTCGGCTCGAACGGCGTGAGGGACAGGTGCGCGCCGTGCTTGATGATGACGACGACGGAGACGACGACGAGCACGACCATCTCGAAGGCGAAGAAGAGCCCGGCGGCCTTCGTGGAGACCGCGACGCCGCTGATCATGACGGCGACGGCGAGCGCCGTGAGGATCAGCGTCAGGATGCCCCAGGGGATGGTGACGTGCGCGTAGCGCTTGACGGCGATGGCCAGGAACCCGCCGGAGATCGCGATGATCGACGCCATCGCGATGATGTAGCCGGTGATGGCGACCAGCGCGGTGGTGACGGCGCTGCGCGGCCCGAAGCCCTTGCCGATGTAGGTGATGAACCCGCCGGCCGAGGGCAGGGCCCGGCAGAACTGGGACAGGGTGTTGCCGAGCAGCGCGATGGCGATGCCGGCGACGACGATCGTCAGGGGCGAGGCGACGCCGGCGGTGGAGGCCAGGAAGGCGAAGCCGAAGAAGAAGCTCATGGCCGGGCCGATGTTCGCCATGGTGGAGGCGGCGATGTCGACGACGCCGAGCGCGCCTCGGCGCAGACGCTCGGGGGCGGGGTGCTCGGGGGCGTGGTGCTCGGAGGCAGGGGGAACTGATGGGACGGTCATGGTCGTACTCCTCGCTCAGATAGCCGGCGGTGCGGGGCAGATGAGGTGGTACGGGGTACGTCAGGTCGCGCGGGCTCAGTACGGGTAGTGCACCGGCAGCGAGTCGACGGTCAGCCAGCGCAGCTCGGTGTATTCCTCGATGTTGGAGTCGCCGCCGGCGCGACCGCCGAGGCCGGACTGCCCGATCCCGCCGAACGGCGCGAGCGCTTCGTCCTGCGGCGTGGCGTCGTTGACGTGCACCATGCCGGCGTTGAGCCGGCGGGCGACGGCGCCGGCGCGCCGCTCGTCCGCGCCGACCACGGACGACACCAAGCCGTAGCCGGAGTCGTTGGCGAGTTCGACCGCTTCCTCATCGGTGTCGACGATCACGATCGGGGCGATCGGAGCGAAGATCTCCTCGGTCCACAGCGCCGACTTCACATCGATGTCGACCGCGACGGTCGGGCGGAAGAAGTTCCCTTCGTTCGTGCCGCCGGTCAGGACCCGCGCGCCGCCGGCGACGGCGTCGTCCAGCAGCCGCCGGGCGCGCGCAACTTGCACGTCGTTGATCATCGGCCCGAGTCCGACGCTCTCCCGGACCGGATCGCCGAGGCTGATCGCCGCGGCGCGCGCCGTCAGGTTCTCGATGTACGCCTCGGCGACCGCGCGGTGCACGATGTGGCGTCCGGCGGTGATGCAGGTCTGGCCCTGGTAGTGGAAGGTCGACCAGGCGCCCATCATCGCGGCCTGCTCGACGTCGGCGTCCTCGAGCACGATCAGGGCATTGTTGCCGCCGAGCTCGAGCGAGGTCTTCTTCAGCAGCCCGCCGGCGGTCCGGGCGATTTCGCGCCCCACCTTCGTCGAGCCGGTGAAGTGGACCATCGCGACGTCGGGGTGTTCGACGAGCCGGCGCCCGACCTCCTCGCCGCCGGGCAGCACCTGCAGCAGCCCGGCCGGGACGCCGGCTTCGGCGAAGATCCGGGCGATCTCCAGCCCGCCGCATGCCGGGGTCTCCGGCGAGGGCTTGAGCAGTACCGCGTTGCCCAACGCCAGCGCCGGGGCGATGACCCGCATCCCCAGGACCAGCGGGAAGTTCCACGGCGTGATCGCCGCGACCAGGCCGACCGGGCGCCGCTCGGAGATCGACAGCCGCCCAGCGTGCGTCGTGCGCAGCACTTCCCCGAGCGGCCGGGAGGCCAGCGCCGCGGCCTCGATCAGCTCGCTGGCTGCCGCGCCGATCTCATAGTCGGCTTTGCCGCCGATACAGCCGGTCTCGCGCATGATCAGCTCGCGCAGTTCCGGCGCCTCGCGCAGCGTCGCAGCAGCCTGACGCAGCACGCTCGCACGCTCCGCGAACGACGCCTGTGCCCAGGCCTTCTGCGCCGTCAGCGCCGACGCGACAGCGGCGTCGACGTCCTGCACCGTGGCCGCGCCGGCTTCGGCGAAGACCTCGTCCGTCGCCTTGTCGCGGATGCCGAATGCCCCGCCTGCCAACGCCGAACGGAACTGGCCGTCCACGAACAGCGTCCCGGACCAGGGGTAGGTTTCAGTGCTCATGTCCGTACGTCTCCTTCGTTAACCCTTGACGGCTCCGGCGGACAGTCCGCCGACGACGAACTTCTGGAACGCGACGGCCAGCAGCACCGGGGGTACGGAGGCGATGAGTCCGCCCGCGGCCACCAGGCCGAAGTCGGTGCTGTAGCGGCCGGTGAAGTCGGCGATGGCCACCGGGATGGTCTTGGACGCCGACGAGGAGGTGAAGATCAGCGCGTAGAGGAACTCGTCCCAGGCCAGGATGAACGCGAACATGATCGTCGCGAACAGCCCGGGGCGCGCGGCCGGGAGCATGATCCGGAACAGCGCTCCCATCCTGGAGCAGCCGTCGACGCGCGCGGCCTCCTCCAACTCGGCGGGGATCGTGGAGAAGTAGTTGCTCAGGATCCACAGCACGAACGGCGTGACGTAGGAGCAGTAGATGATGATCAGGCCGAGGTCGCTGTCGAGCAGGCCGAGCGAGCTCATGATCAGGTAGAGCGGGACCAGCAGCGCGATCGGCGGCAGCATGTACGTGGTCAGGAAGACCATCATCGTCACGCGCCGCAGCCGGAAGCGCAGCATCGCGAAGGCGTAGGCGCCCAGGACGCCCACCGACATCGAGATCACCACGGTGCCCACCGCCACGATCGTGGAGTTGACCAGCGAGGCGCGGAAGGCCGAGGCGACGTCGTCGCCGTGCCCTGCGAAGATCGCCTTGTACCGGCTGAAGTCCAGGTGGCTGGGGATCCAGTGGTAGGGCCGGGTGATCAGCGCCGTCGGCTCGGTGATGCTCGCGGTGGCCATCCAGGCGAACGGCGCCAGGATGACCAGCGCCACCAGCAGCGCCGCGACGTGGATGAATATCCGGTACTTCAGGGAGGCGCTCACATCAGGCTCATCTCGTTGCGTCGCAGAGCCCGCAGATACACCGCGGACAGCAGCAGGATGGCGACGACGATCACGTCCGCCAGCGCCGATCCGTAGCCGAAGCGCTGGTCGGAGAAGGCTTGGACGTACGTGAAGTAGGCGATCGTCTGCGTGCCGTTGGCCGGGCCGCCGCCGGTGAGGACGTAGACGAGGTCGAAGACCTTGAAGGCGTCGATGGTGCGCAGGATCAGCACCACGGAGATGCTCGGGATGAGCAGCGGCAAGGTGATCGAGCAGAACGACCGGATCGCGCCGGCGCCGTCGACCTTGACGCTCTCGTAGATCTCCTTGGGGATCGACTGGAGTCCGGTGAGCAGGAAGAAGGCCACCAGCGGCGTCGTCTTCCAGACGTCGGCCAGCACCAGCATGTTCAGGGCGCTGGCCGGCGTGCCGAGCCACTGGTTGTAGTGCGGGATGATGTGCAGCTGCGTCAGCAGGGCGTTCAGCGCTCCGTATTGGGCGTTGAGCACGCCGCGCCACATGGCGCCGTTGACGACCGTCGGCAGAGCCCACGGCAGCACGACCACCGCGCGGAACAGCCACCGCAGCTTGAGCGGCGCGTTCAGCAGCAGCGCCAATCCCATGCCCAGGACCAGCTCCAGACCTGTGGAGGCGACCGTGAAGTACAGGGTCCGGCCCATGGTCGCCCAGAACTGCGCGTTGCCCAGGATGTCGGTGTAGTTGGCCAGTCCGACGAACGGCGTGGCGGCCGGCACGGCGCTGTCGACGTCGAAGAACGAGATCAGCACCGTGCGGCCCACCGGGTAGACGATGATGCCGAACACGACGATCGCCGACGGGAGCAGCAGCAGCGCGGCGAGCCGGCCTTGGGACAGGGGTCCGCGGACGCGCCAGCGGCGGGTCCGGCCGGTGCCGCCCGCGCCGCCCGCGCGGCCGGACATCGGCGGACCCAGCGAGCGCTCGGCGTTCCGGATCTCGGTGGTCGCCACCGCGCTCAGCCCCCCATCAGCGGCTGCGCGGCCTTCACCGCGTCGTCCAGCGCCTGCTGCGCGGGCTTCTTGCCCAGCAGCGCGTTCTGCAGCTCGACCTGGATGACCTGGGAGACCGCGTTGTAGTTCACGAACTGCGGGCGCACGACCAGGTCGTCGAGCTGCTTGGCGGCGACGGCGAACATGTCCGGCGCCGAGGAGACCACCGAGGGGGTGGTGAAGGACTTCTTCCAGATCGGCATCTCGTCCTTGGCGAACTGGTCGACCTGGTCCTCCCCGGCGATCCAGGAGATGTACTTCCAGGCGGCGTCCTGGTTCTTGCTGCCCGTGGACACCGACAGCGCCATCGCGCCGTTGACGCCCGGGCGCTTCCCGCTCGGGCCGGCCGGGGTCTGGGCGACCACGATCTGCCCGGGGACCTGGGAGTTCTTCGGGTCGTTGGAGGAGCCCAGGTAGTAGGTCCAGTTCAGACCGAACGCCGCCTGGCCGTTGTTCATCGTCTTCTCCACGTCGGCTTCCAGGAACGTGGTGGAGGAGGGGTTGGTCAGACCGTCGACGATGCTCTGGCGCATCCAGGCCAGCGCGTCCACCGCGCCGCCCTTGTTCAGGGTGAGGTTGCCGGCGCTGTCGGTGAACGACCCGCCGAACGCGCCGACCAGCTGCGTGTAGTCGCACATGATGGCCTCGGCCTGCGACCAGCTCCACGCCAGCGGGTACTCCACGACCTTGGCTTGCTTCAGCGCCTTGGCCGCCTGGAGCACGCCGCTCCAAGTGCCCAGCGTGGAGGCGTCGACGCCGGCCTTCGCCAGCAGGGCCTTGTTGTAGTAGAAGAACTTGGTGTCCATCCCCCACGGCACGCCGTACTGCTTGCCGTCGTAGTCGGCGGTCAGCAGCGCGCCGCCGAGCATCGTGTCCTTCCAGTCCGCCGGGTAGCGGGAGGTGACGTCGGCGACGATGTTCTTCTTGCCGAACTCCGCCGGCCAGATGACGTCGATGAGCACCACGTCGTAGGTGCCGGCCGCGGCGGCGGTGACGATCTTGTCGTGCAGCGCCTCGTAGGCGACGTAGGTGGGGTTGACCTTGATGTCCGGGTACTGCTTGGTGAACGCGGCGGTCATCTTCGTGACGTCGTCGGTGCTGTAGCCGGCCTGCTGCATGAACAGGACATTGATGGTGCCGGAGCCGGAGCCCGCGGAGCCCTTCTTCTGCGAGGTGCCGGTGACGCTGCACCCGGACAGGGCGGCCGCGCCGACTATGGACAGGCCGCCGAGGAGGAACGAGCGGCGTGAGGCTGCGGCGTTCAAAGGAGTGGCGTTCATGAAGTGGCCTCCAGGTGAGGGACGAGAGACATGGCCAGCGCTAGGGCCCCGGTGACAGGGGGTCGATCCAGAACGGATACGGACAGCTCCGGGCGGTCGCGGGCCAGGATGCTGAGGAACTTCTCGCGCAGCCGGGACTGTGCGGTGACGACGCCGCCGCCGATCACGACGTGCTCGGTCCGGACGCCGCGGGCCAGCAGCCGCGTGACCAGACCGGCCAGCTGGGTCCCGGCCTCGTCCACCACCCGGCCGGCGATCCGCGAGCCCTGATCGGCGGCGGCGAAGACCAGACCGGCGTGGCTGCCCCACCAGTCGGCGGAGCTGCGGCGGGTCAAAGCCATCGCCAGCTCCGGCCCGCCGTCGACGCCGAAGCCGGCGAACAGGGCCGCGACCAGCGGGTCCTGCCCTCCCCCGGCGTCCAGCTCGGCCAGCACCGCGCGGACGGCCTCCCGGACGATGCCGGCCGCGCCGCCCTCGTCGCCGAGCACCCAGCCCCAGCCGCCGGAGGTGACCAGGCGGCCGTGCCGGTCGCGCGCCACGGCGATCGAGCCGGTGCCGGAGACCACGCCGATCCCGTCGGCGACGCCCATCGCCCAGGTCATGAGCTCGGCGTCGTTGACCACGCGGACCGGTCCAGCCAGGTGCCGGGACAGCTCGGCCTCCAGGGCCAGGCACTGCTCGGTGCTGTCGCAGCCGTGGGCGCCGAGCGCCGTGGGCAGGCTTTTCGCTTCCTCCCCGAGATGCCGGCCGATCAGCTCGGCCAGCGCCTTGGCGTCGGCGACGACGTCGGCGGTGCGCCAGGCGGAGGTGGCGACGACGTGCTCGCGCACGGCGGCGTCGGTGCTGCTCGTACCGACTGCGCCGACTGCGCCGACCGCGCCGACCGCCAGATGGGTCTTGGTGCCGCCGATGTCGATGCCGACTACAGCGGGGTTAGGGGAGGTAACACTCATAGATTCGGTCACCGAACTCTCATGCGCGAAGATGCCGAGGGTAAAGGAGAATGAAGCCGCCCTGGACCGGGAAGACTTCCGCTCGGACGTTCGGAAGGTTAACGAACTCTCGTAGCCGAGACAAGAGCTCGGGGTGTAACGTTCTGGCCACCCGACCACCCGGCTACCCGACTACCCGACCGGTGTCGATCGACGAAGGGGTGCGCATGCCACTGGAGCGTCCCGAACTGCCCGACAGCGCCCGCGCGGTGTTCCGCGCCCTGGCCGTGGACGGCCCGGCGAGCAGACCGGCGCTCAGCGAGGCGCTGGGGATCTCGAAGGTCACCATGTCGGCGGCGATCGGCGAGCTGGAATCGCTCGGTCTGGTCCGCAGCCAGGGCATGACACGGGGCGCGACCGGCCGCAGCGCAGTGCTCTACACGTTGGCTCCGGGCGCGGGACACGTCCTGGGCGTCGAGGTCGGCGCCACCCGCGTGCGCGTCGCCGCCCACAGCCTGGACGGCCTGCGGATCAGCACCCGTACCGAGGCTCTGGCCAGCCACCACCGCCAGGTCACCACCGACGCCACAGCGGTGGCGATCGCCCTGGTCGAAACCGTGCGCGCCGAGGTGGGCGAGGACTACGGACCCCTGCGCGGCGTGGTGATCGCCGCGCCGACGCTGCCCAAGGCCGGCCCGGCGGGACGTCAGCTGCTGGACGGCGTGCAACTGCTCACCACCGAGCTGCCGGTACCGCCGGAGGTGCCGATGTCGGTGGAGAACAACGTGAACTGCGCAGCGGTGGCCGAACACCGCATCGGCGTCGCCCGCGACTACGGCACCTTCGCGTACCTGCAGATCGGCGTGAAGATCGGCGTCGGCCTGATCATCGACGGAGCCCTCCTGCGCGGCACGCACGGCGCGGCCGGCGAGGTCGCGATGGTGCCCTTCCCCTGGGCGCCGGGCGTCCGACCGCGGCGCGCCGGACTGGAGGAGTATCTGGGTTCGGACGCACTGATGGAACGCTGCGCGGCAGCCTGGCCCACCGGCGGCACCCCGGTCCCGAAGGACGCCGTGGCACTGTTCGACGCGGCAGCCGGCGGCGACGCCCACGCCCGCCGCGTCGTCGACGAGCACGCCCGCGACATCGGAGCCCTGGTGGTCTCGGTCCTCGCCGTCTTCGATCCAGGACTGATCGTCCTCGGCGGCGGCGTCGGACAGAACCAGCTGGTACTGCCAGAAGTACGCCGCACGGTGCAGGCTCTCGCGTGGGACACCGAGGTGACGGCCGGCGCCTTGGGCGACCACGCCACGCTGCTCGGCGCCGTGCACACGGCTATAGGGCGCGCGCTGGACGCGATCGCTTAGCGACGGCGCGGTCAGTGAACTTGCTCAGTAGCAGGAATCAGTGGGCTGAGAAGGTGGTGCGCAGCCGGTAGCGCTCCCCGCTGTACTCGATCGTCGAGGCCAGGATCGGCCGCTGGTCGGCGGAGTAGATGATCTGGTCCAGGACCAGGATCGGCGCGCCGGGCTCGACCTGAAGGACCTCGGCGCCCGCCTGGTCCGCGACGCGTGCCTCCACGGTGGCCACCGAGCGTTCCAGACTCACCCCGGCATCGCGCAACACCTCGAACAACGATGCCGTGGTGAAGTCCAGATCGGGTACAGCCGGCGCGGCGTCCAGCGGCAACAGGGTGCGGTCCAGCGCGATGCGCACGCCGTTGAGCAGGCGGATCCGCTCGAGGTGGACCAGCGGCGTGCCCGCCGGCACGTCCAGCCGGTCGCCTTCGTCCAGCGTGGCCGGCCGGACTTCCTGGACCAGCACGATGGCGCCCGGCGTCATGTGCTTGCGGCGCGCGGTCGCCGTGAAGGACTCCAGGTCGTCGGGCCACTCCCGCGCCGCCACGCGCGAGGCCACGAACCAGCCGCGGCCCTGCGTGGCGGTCAGGACGCCGCGGTCGACCAGGTGCAGCAAGGCTTTGCGAAGCGTCACGCGGGAGATGTCGAGCTGGGCGCACAGATCGCGCTCCGGGGGGAGCTTGGCGCCCGCGGACAGTCCGCGCCGCGCGATGTGCTCGACGAGCAGGTCCGCGGTCTGGGACCACAGCGGATCGGCACCGCGCGTGCGCTGCGGCGCGTGGGCCGGATCGACGTCAAGACTCAAGGCTCCTCCAGGGCTCGAGCGAGGATACCACTCGGCCCGAAACAGATACCACTGTTGACCAATCGATAACCACTACGTACCTTTGCGGCATGGAATCGCAGACCAGCACCGGCCCGAGCACTAGCGAAGGCACGAGCACCGCCACGCCGACAACCCGCATCCCCTACATCGAGGGCCGCGACAAGCAACCGCAGGCGCTGGAACGCGTCGTCGCCCACATCGGCGCGGCACTCGCGGGCCCGACCGCCGACCGGCTGAGCGCAGTCAGGCGTCCCCTGTTCACCGGGATCGGCGCGTCGCACGCGGCGCTCGCCGTCCCGGTCGAACGGCTGCGGGCCGCCGGCATCGCAGCCCAGCGCGTCCTGGCCCACGAGATCTGCGACAACGCCAAGGGATTCGACACCGACCTGGTCGTCGGGGTGTCGCAGAGCGGACGCAGCTCGGAGACCATCGCCGCGTTCAAGGCACTCGACCACGCGGCGCGCCTCGCGGTCCTGAACGTCACGCCGTCCCCGCTCGGCGAGCTGGCGACGCTGACGGTCGACCTCGGCAACGAGCCGGACTCGTTCGCCTCGACCATCGGCTTCACCGGGACCGTCGTCGCCCTCGACCTCATCGCCGCCGCCATCGCCGGGGAGCGCGACGCGGCGCAGGGCTGGAGCGGCATCGCTGAGAAGGTGGCAGCGGTCCGGACGCACGCCGCAGACGTCATCAGCACCCTGAGTGAGCGTGCAGGCCTGTGCGTCGCGGCCGACTTCGTGGCCTCCGGAGCGTCCCGCGCCTCAGCTGAGGAGGGCGCACTGCTCCTGCGCGAAGTCGCCCGGACTCCGTCTGCCGCCTCGGCAACGCGGAACTATCTGCACGGCGAAATGGAATCCGCGGGCCGCACGCTGCACGTCGTCTTCGGCGACGGCCGGGAGATCGAGCTCGCCCGCACCTTGGCCGACGCGGGGCATCTCACGGTGCTGATCACAAGCATGGACGCAGCTCTCGTCGCCAACCTCGCCGTCATACGAGTGCCAGCCGCCACACCGGCAGCGCGAGTAGTCCTGGAGACGGTCGTCACCCAAGAACTCGCCGCGGCGCTCGCCGTCGAGCGGCAGGTCCCGGTCGAAGGATTCGTCTTCGCCAACAACGACACCAAACAAGGCGGCCTGGACCCGGCAGCCTTCGCCGCGAGGTCGTCGACCGCGAGCGAATAGACCCGGTCAAAAAGGAAGCAGGCGCCCAGACGGCGTCCTGAGGTCGAGCTCGGGAAGGTCACGCAGTCTGCGGCTCGACGACTTCCGCACCCGCACCTGCCGACGCCCAGACGGCACCACGACCGCCTTGCCGCCGGCACCCCACCGCGATCCGTCACTACGACTGTCGCCATACCCGCTCATGATTGCCTCCCGCGGACTCTGTGCCCTGCGTGATCGGAGGCAAACAGTGCCAGGCCGACTGAAGTCCGCCGGCGCGGGACGGCCCGGGGCGGCGACGCGAGCCTCTCCTCGCGGATCGGTATTCGCCAGCGCTATTTCTCGGCCTTTCGGAAACGCATGACGGCGCGCAGCGACTCCGGGCGGAACACCATCACTGTTCCACCCGGAGTCGCGGTTCTCTTCGTTCTCTTACTTGTTCAGATGAGCCGTGTTCAGATGAGCCGTGTTCAGATGAGTATCGTTCAATGAGCTCTTACTTGTTCAGATGCTCCTTGCCGCGCGCACTCACCTGTTCGGCCTTTCCCTTGGCCTCTTGGCCCTTGTGGTCGGTCACCGCTCCCGCCACCTGCCGGATCTTGCCCTTGGCCTCGTGGCCGACGTTCTTCGCGGTGTCCATGGCCTTGTCGGCGGCGTGCTTGACGTGAGCCGCACCCTGATCGCGCCGGCCCTCGGCGCGCAGGCGGCGGTTTCCGGTGGCGCCGCCGGCGGCTGCCTTCGCCTTCCCCCTCGCGTTCTGGGCCGCGTACTTGATCTTGCTGCCGACACTCATGTCGATCCTTTCCTAGCTCCGATCCCCACCGCGAACTCTCCGATTGATCTCTACCAGCGGCCGTACCACCGGCGGCGTCCGCCCGCGTGCGCCTCGCCCCGGCTGACGCCGAAACCGACCAGCCAGGCGATGAACACGATGACGGCGATCCACCACAGCGCGTGCGCGGCGAACCCCAGACCACCGAGTAGCAGGGCCACCAGGAGAACCAGCAATATGACGCCCATGACGGCTTCCTTTCCGCGGATCGCGATCTCAGGGGAATCCAAAGTCGGCCCGCGTTCGTCTTAGGACCGCCTTGTAACCAAGCGCCAATGGTTCAAACAAACATGGCAATAGGAGGCCGCTCACCACACGGAACAGACAATCCTCGAGATGCGGCGCGCGCTGCCGATCGGAGCCGGCGTCTACTCCTCGCCGGACTGCCCGCCCTCTACCGGATGCTCCACGAGCGCCAGAACGCGCCCGGCCATGAATCGCGCGGTCCGCACCGCGACGCCGGTCCTGGTCACCTCGGTGACCTCGACGACTCCCCGCGCGATGTGCACCTCGACACGGCGCCCGGCGCGAGTCGCGACGATCTCGTAGTTCCGAGACCCGTCGCCGACGTCGACGACGATCTCGACCCGATCACCCTTCATGGCGACGCTCCTGGCTCGATGCCTTCACTTAGTGCGTCACCGCTGACCGGCGATCGAAACCCCAGGAAGGCAGCCGCGCCACCGCGGCGGCCACACACACTGATGAAAACAGGCAGCCCGCGAGCTGCTTCCTGCCGGAACACCCGCGACGGCACTGAGCCGCTTCGGGCGCCCTCGACCAGGCACCGGGGACTGACCGGTGAGCTCGCGGGCTGGGTGACTGTCGGAGATTAGCCCGCCGCCCCGGACCTGCCGGGCAGGACCTTCCGGTCCCGTTCGCGGGCGGGGCGGCTAGCTGACTGCCACCTCACGCGTCCTGGTACAACTCAACTCAGGATCACCTCCTTTCGTGTGTGAGATCACGATAGGCAGACCGACTCCCGGAAGGCAACGGTTTTCTGTTGCCCCGCCTCACGCAGCCACCGACGGCTGCTTCCCCGCCTCACCGGTCCTGCGTCACCCGGTCCGCGATGTGGCGTGCGATCTCCAGGGCGCTCGTCGCGGCGGGCGACGGGGCGTTCAGGACATGGACCTGGTCGCGGGCGGTCTCGATGAGGAAGTCGTCGACGAGGGAGCCGTCGCGGCGCATGGCTTGGGCGCGGACGCCCGAGCCGTGGCGCACGATGTCGTCCTCGGTGACGGCCGGGACCAGGCGGGCCAGGCTCGCGGCGAAGCGCTTCTTCGAGAACGAGCGGCGGACCTCGTCCAAGCCCGTCGGGATCGCGTACCGGCGCGCGAGCCGCCAGGTGCCGGGGAAGGCCGCCACCTCGGCGACGTCCTTCGCGGAGAAGTCGGTCCAGCGGTAGCCCTCGCGGCGCAGCGCCAGCACGGCGTTCGGCCCGGCGTGCACGCTGCCGTCGAGCATCCTCGTCAGGTGCACGCCCAGGAACGGCAGCGTCGGGTCCGGCACGGGGTAGATCAGACCCTTGACCAGGTGACGGCGCTCGGGCCGAAGCTCGTAGTACTCACCACGGAAGGGCACGATCTGCGCCGACGGCGTCAGCCCAGCCAGCCGCGCCACCCGATCGGAGTGCAGCCCGGCGCAGTTGACCAGCGCGTCGGCGCGCACCACGCCGGACGCGGTCGCGACCTCGACGCCACCGTTGCGCCCAGCCCGGATCCCGAGCGCGGCACTGTTCAGCCGCAGATCGGCGCCGGCCTCGCCAAGCAGCCGGACCAGCGCGGCACAGACGCCGGGATAGTCGATGATCCCGGTGGACTCGACCCGCAGCGCGGCGACGCAGGCAACCTCAGGCTCGTACTCTCGAGCCTCGGCCGGCGTAATCCGCTTCGCCGGCACGCCGTTGGCCACGGCCCGCTCCGCCAGCGTGTCGAGCGCCGGAATCTCCTCATCCCCGGTCGCGACGACGAGCTTGCCGCAGACTTCGACGGGCACACCGTGCTCCCGCGCGAACTCCACGATGGACCGGTTGCCCGCGACGGACATGCGTGCCTTGAACGAGCCGGGCTTGTAGTAGAGCCCGGCATGAACGACGTTCGAGTTGTGGCCAGTCTGATGCGCGGCCCAGCCAGCTTCTTTCTCCAGAACGGTGACGCCCAGCCCCCGCCCCGTCAGCTCCCAGGCCACGGCCAGACCGACGATCCCGCCCCCAACAATCACGACATTGCGCACGATCGGTCACAGTACGCGACTCGGTATCGGCCGCCTAGCGGGCCGTTGTCGCCAGCCTAGAGAATCAAAGCTCTGCGGTTGTGTGGTCATGTGCGGCGGAGTTAACGTGAGCAGCGCTTATACGTACCGACCGCGAGGGCGAGGTGTCCGATTTCTGCTACCGCAGGTCCCGAGAAGTGGACTGCCGCCGACGTGCCGGACCAGACTGGGCGCGTCGCGGTGGTCACCGGCGCCACCTCCGGAATCGGGCTCGAGACCGCACGGGTGCTCGCCGAGCGCGGCGCAAAGGTGGTGCTGGCCTGCCGCTCTGCCGAGAAAGGGCGCGCTGCGGCGGCCGGAATCGCCGCCGGACTGCCCACGTCGGTGGCAGCTGAGCCCGAGGTCGTGGAGCTGGATCTGGGATCGCTCGCCTCCGTGCGGCGCGCCGCCGAGGAGTTGCGGGAGCAGCATCCGCAGATCGATCTGCTCATCAACAACGCCGGCGTGATGGACGTACCGTTCGGGACCACCGAGGACGGCTTCGAGCTGCACCTCGGCATCAACCACTTCGGCCACTTCGCCCTCACCGGCCTGCTGCTCCCGCGGCTCATGGCCGCACCCGACGCGCGAATCGTCACCGTCAGCAGCCTGGTTCACACGCGCGGACGCATCGACTTCGACGACCTCGGCTACCACCGCGCGTACAAGCCTGACGCCGCCTACTGTCGCTCCAAGCTGGCCAACCTGCTCTTCACCTTCGAACTGCAGCGCCGCCTCGCCGCCGCCGGACTGCCCGCCGTCGCGCTGGCCGCGCACCCCGGCTTCTCGCGCACGGAGCTGTTCCGCCACGAGTCATTCGTCCTCAAGGCCGCGATGCTGGCCGTCGGCCCGTTCATGATGCAGAGCGCTGCGATGGGCGCTCTGCCCACCCTGCGCGCGGCGGCCGACCCGCACGCCCTCGGCGGCACGTACTACGGCCCGGGCGGCCGCAAAGAGCAGACAGGCCACCCGATCGTGGTCGAGGCGAGCCGGGCCGCACATGACGACGAGGCGCAGCGACGGCTCTGGGCGGAGTCCGAGAAGCTGACGGACGTCGTCTTCCCTTTCTAATTTTTTTACGGCTTCGCGCGGGTGTTGATCGCCTCTCAGGGGACGCAGTTCGGTAGAGGGTGTCTGGGTAACGCTGGCGGCCGCGGCAGGCTGCTGCTTCACCACGTCGCCGACATCTTCGGCAAAGACGTTAATATTGTTTGGCGCCTCCCGCCGGAACTGGCAACCGTGCTCGCGGTGAGTGCTCAGTGATAGCCGGGGAATCTCGTTGCAGAGTGCCCCCGCCGGAGGCGCCTGCCTTTGCCTTGACTTCTGGTGCCCCTCAAACGCGGCCGCTACCCGCCAGCCCCAACGTATGCGCAGTGACTCGGACCTGAGCGCGGTCGAGTCCACAAGAGTCCACCGGTCGCCAGCGTTACCCAGACACCCACCACCGAACTGCGCCCCCTACGAGGCCATCAACACCGGCGCGAAGCCGTAAAGCTTCTAAAACCCCACAAAATAACCGCACCAACCCCCACCCCCCACCCGCACACAAGCCACGAGCACCATTTTCCCCAGATCGCCGCCAACCGTTGCGCGGGCCGAAACGCTGGTGCTACGTTCACGCCACATCACCGACTGTCGAATCAGTTCGACAACAGTTCGGGCGCGGAGCCGGGGTAGCATCCCGACGCAGTGCCCTGAGCCGTTCGACCCGGAAGGACCATCGTGGCGGTCACGATCGCAGATGTCGCCAAGCGCGCCGGCGTCTCCCGCAGCACCGTGTCGTACGTGCTGAGCGGGACGCGCTCGATCTCGGCGGAGACCCGGCTGCGGGTCGAGGCGGCGATCGAGGAGCTGCAGTTCCGGCCGCACGCCGGGGCGCGCTCGATCCGCAGTGGGCGCAACGGGGTGATCGCGATGGCGCTGCCGATGGTCTACGGGCCGCACAACCAGGTGCAGATGCCGTACGTCTGGGCGACGCTGACCGCGGCGCAGGACCTCGGGCTGAAGCTGCTGATGCTGACCGACGACGACGGCGAGACGGCGATCCGGGACACGGTGACCGGCTCGCAGGTCGACGGGGTCATGCTGATGGAGGTGCAGCGCAACGACCCGCGCGTGGCGCTGCTCAGCTCCCTGAAGTGCCCCGCGGTGCTGGTCGGGACGCCCGATGACAGCGCGCGGCTGCCGTACGTCGACTTCGACGCGACGCTGGCCGGCCGGCTGTGCGCCGAGCACCTGCTGGAGCTCGGCCACCAGCGGGTCGGCTACATCGGGCAGTCGCCGTCGACGTTCCGCCGCGACGTCGCCTACGCGGTCCACGCCCGCGAAGGCGCGCTGAGCACGCTGCGCAAGGCCCGGGCCCGTACCGCCTGGACGCCCTGCGACGGGCACCCGGCCGACGTGGCGCGCGCCGTGGACAGCCTGCTCGGCAAGATCCACGGCCTGACCGGCCTGGTCGTCTACAACGAGCGGGCGCTGCCGCTGGTCCTGGACCGGCTGGCCGGGCTGGGCCTGCGGGTGCCGCAGGACGTCTCGGTCGTGGCGGTGTGCCCGGACGACGAGGCCGAACGGCTCGCGGTACCGGTCAGCGCGGTCTCGCTGCCGGTGGAGGACCTGGCCCGCACCGCCGTGAAACTGCTGGCCGGGCAGGTCAACGGGGAGTCCGTACCGTCGGTGACGATCCTGCCGCCGACGCTGAAAGTCCGCGCCACCACCGGGCCGGCTCCCGCCGACGGCTCCGACCGCGCCTGACCTGGCACGCGTCCCTGCCCGTCCGACCACTACCCCGGCAGAACATCCCGCCGACCACCCCGGCAGCCCGGCGCCGGCGCCCCGCAATCATCGAATCAATTCGAAAGGTCAAGGTCATGATATTCGTGCACCAGCGTGGCCGGTCCCGTACGGCCGACACCGGACCCGACGCCCGACCGGCTGCCGGACTCGCCGCCGAAACCGGCGTCAGAACCGGCGGCAGAACCACCGCCAGAACCTGCATCAGCGCCCTGGCAGTCGCCTCGACCTGCCTGCTCGCGCTGTCCGCCTGCGGCTCCAGCGGCAAGGGCGATTCCTCCGGCTCGGGATCGGGATCCGGATCCGGCGGCACCCTGACGCTGAACGAGACCGACTACTACAGCTCCGCGCCGCAGAACACGCAGATCCAGGGCGTGCTCACCGAATGCGCCACCCAAGTCGGCGGCGTGAAGGTCGTCCACCACGAACTCCCTCGCGAGCAGCTGATGCCCAAGCTGCTCCAGCAGGCCGCCTCCAAGTCGCTGCCCGACCTGCTGCTCGTCGACAACCCGGACCTCCAGCAGGTGGCCTCGACCGGCGGCTTGGTGTCGCTGTCGGCGGGCGGGCTGTCCACCGACGGCCTGTATCCCTCGATCGTGTCGGCCGGTACCTATCAGGGCCAGGTCTACGGCATCGCCCCGGGCGTCAACGGCCTGGCGCTCTACTACAACAAGGACATGTTCACCGCGGCCGGGCTGACCCCGCCGACCACCTGGGACGAGCTCACCGCCGACGCCCAGAAGCTGACCGCCGGCGGCAAGCAGGGCATCGCGTTCTCGGCCGTGGGCACCGAGGAGGGCAGCTTCCAGTTCGAGCCCTTCTTCTGGACCGCCGGCGCCGATCTGAAGACCCTGAACTCCCCGCAGGCCGTGCAGGCGCTGAGCTTGTGGAAGACGTTCGTCGACAAGGGCTGGGCGTCCAAGTCCGTGGTCACCTGGACCCAAGCCGACGTCGAGCAGCAGTTCGCGGCCGGCAACGTCGCGATGATGGTGAACGGTCCCTGGCAGCTTCCCGGCCTGAACTCCACAGCCAATCTGCACTTCGGTACCGTGCCGATCCCGGTGCCCTCGGCCGCCGCCAAGCCGGTCACCCCGCTCGGCGGCGAGGTCTGGGCCGTCGGCCACAGCAGCAGCGCCCGCGAAGCCAAGGCGGTGGCCGTGGTGAAGTGCCTGCTCAGTGCGGACAAGGCCAGCGAGTGGTCGAAGGACGCCGGCTACATCCCCAGCAACGAGGCCGCAGCGGCGCAGCTGGCCGCCTCGGACCCGCAGCTGCAAGCGTTCATCACCGAGATCGCCACCGCGAAGGCCCGCACCGCCGAGCTCGGCACGGCCTACCCGAAGGTGAGCACCGCGCTGTTCACCGCCCTGCAAGCCGCACTGGCCGGCGGCACCTCCCCGCAGGACGCGCTGAACCAGGCGCAGAGCCAGGCCGGTTCCTGACGATGTCCACGCCGCTCACCGAGTCCGTACCCGCCGCGCAGTCGGCGGGTACGGACCCCCGCGACCGCCATCGCGACCGCCGCGACCGCCGCGGCCACCTCCGCGTCCCCCGCCGCGGCGGACACCGTGCCGCCTGGCGGGTGGCCGGATTCGTCATCCCGGCGTGGATCTACATCCTGTGCTTCTACGTCTATCCGCTGTTCGCCAACATCCGTATGGGATTCCAGGACTACTCGGTCTCCTCCTTCTACAGCGGCTCCGCGCCCTATGTCGGCCTGCGGAACTACACCTCCCTGTGGCACAACCCGCAGTTCGGCAGCATCGTGACGAACACGCTGCTGTTCACGATCGGCTCGCTGGTCTTCCAGTTCGGCATCGGCCTGGCGCTGGCAGTGTTCTTCCGCCGCAAGTTCCCGCTCAACGGCGTGCTGCGCTCGCTGCTGCTCGTGCCGTGGCTGCTGCCGCTGGTCGTCTCCGGGACGGTCTGGCGCTGGATGATGTACGCCGACTCCGGCGTGCTCAACCAGGTCCTGCTGAACCTCCACGTGATCGGCCACCCGGTGCCCTGGCTGGTGAGCACCACCTGGTCGCTGACCGCGGTCACGCTGGTCAACATCTGGGTCGGGATCCCGTTCAACATGGTGATCCTCTACGGCGGTCTGCAAGGCGTCCCGGAGCAGCTGTACGAAGCCGCGGCCATCGACGGCGCGAACGCCTGGCAGCGCTTCCGCCGCATCACCTGGCCGATGCTGCGGCCGGTGACGCTCGTGGTGCTGACCCTGGGTCTGATCTACACCGTCAAGGTCTTCGACGTCATCCAGATCGTCTCCCAAGGCGGTCCGGCGAACTCCTCGCAGACCCTGACCACCTACGCCTACAACCTGTCCTTCCAGCAACTGGAGTTCGGCAAGGGCGCGGCGGTCGGCAACCTGCTGATCCTGGTGGCGATCGTGTTCGCGTTCTTGTACCTGCGCTCCGTGCGCGAACCCGAGGGGAGGCAGGCATGAAGCGCTTCCGCAGCAGTCTTTCGACCGCCGCCGCGATCGTGATCGTCGCGATCATGCTGTTCCCGTTGTACTGGATGGTGAATGCCTCGCTGCTGAAGCCATCGGAGCTGGTGAGCAAGTCCCCCACCTGGTTCCCGGTGCACGGCACGCTGGACGGCTACCGCTCGGCGTTCAGCGCCGAGGGCGGGCACATGCTGATCAGCCTGATCGTGTCGCTCGGCGCGGTGGCGGTGACCCTGCTGGTCGCCACGCCGGCCGCGTACGGTCTGGCCAAGCTGCGCGTCCCGGGACGGCGGGCGCTGCTGTTCGCGCTGCTGGTCGCGCAGATGATCCCCGGCATCGTGATGGCGAACTCGCTGTACATCGCCGCCACCAAGCTGGACATGGTCAACTCGCCGTTGGCGCTGATCCTGGCCGACTCCACGCTGTGCGTGCCGTTCGCCACGCTGATCCTGCAGTCGTTCCTTCGGGGTGTGCCGGACGAGCTGGCCGAGGCGGCGTCGCTGGACGGCGCGTCGAAGTTCCGGACGTTCGTGGCGGTGATGCTGCCGGTGGCCCGCAACGGCGTCATCACCGCCGCCTTGTTCTCCTTCCTGTTCGCCTGGGCCGACTTCCTGTTCGGCGTCACGCTCACCACCGAGGACAACCGGGCGCCGATCACGGTCGGCCTCTACCGGTTCATCGGCGCCAACCTCGTCGACTGGAACGGGGTGATGGCCACCGGGGTCATCGCCTCGGTTCCCGCGGCCCTCCTGCTCATCGCCGCGCAGCGCTATGTCGCCGCCGGGATCGGCAGTGCCGCGCTGAAGGACTGACCGCGGCTCGTCCTCGCTTTTCCGACCCACAGCTTCGACCCGGGAGACTTCGTGCTCAACCCCTTCTCCGCCGACGACCGTGTCCTGACCTGGAGGAGCGGCAACCAGCTGCTGACCGTCGAGCCCTGGGGCGCAGACAGCGTCCGGGTCCGCGCCGGACTGCACCGGATCCTGCCCGATCTGCCCGGCGCGCTGGCCGCCGAGCCGTTGGCTGCCAACGCCGACAACCTCGACGCCGACGCCGCCAACGCCGCCGACGTCCGGATCGAGATCGCCGCCGACCACACCTCCGCCACCCTGGCGAACGGCCGCGCGATCGTGCACGTCGACGCCGCCACCGGCCGGCTCGCCGTCCACCGCGCCGACACCGGCGCCGAGGTGCTGCAGGAGCAGTCCGCGCACTTCTGGTGGCCCGGACCGCGCCACTTCGAGGCGGTCGGCGCCGGATTCCACCGCATCGAGCAGCGCTTCGCCGCCTACGACGGGGAGCGGATCTACGGGCTCGGCCAGCACGGCCACGGCCGGCTGGACCAGAAGGGCATGGTGATCGAGCTCGTCCAGCGCAACGGCGAGGTGACGATCCCGTTCGCCGTCTCCAGCCGCGGCTACGGACTGCTGTGGAACAGCCCGGCGGTCGGCCGGGTGGAGTTCGCCGGCAACGGCACGCGCTGGGTCGCCGACCGCGCGCGCCAGATCGACTACTGGCTCACCGTCGGCGACACCCCCGCGCAGATCCTGACCGCCTACGCCGGCGCCACCGGATTCCCCTCGCCGATGCCGCAGTGGGCATCAGGGTTCTGGCAGAGCAAGCTGCGCTACCGCACCCAGGAGGAACTGCTCGCCGTCGCCCGCGAGTACGCCGCCCGAGAGCTGCCGTTGTCGGTGCTGGTCATCGACTACCTGCACTGGCGTCACCTCGGGGACTGGGACTTCGACGCGACCGCCTGGCCCGATCCGCGCGCCCTGGTCGAGGAGCTGCGAGCCCTCGGCGTCGAGCCGGCAGTGTCGGTGTGGCCGTCGGTCAGCCCGCTGTCGGCCACCTTCACGCCGATGCGCGAGGCCGGGATGCTCGCCACCGCCGACAACGGCGCGGCCCTCACCGGCGCGTGGCCGGATGCCGCGTCGGGAGCCGAGATCGGGGTCGCCTTCTACGACGCCACCGACGACCGTGCCCGCGCCTTCCTGTGGGACCGGCTGCACACCAACTACTACAAGCTGGGCATCCGCGCGTTCTGGCTCGACGGCTGCGAGCCGGAGATCCGACCGGCGCCGCACACCCTGACCTACGCCGCCGGCGTCGGCAGCGAGGTCGCGAACCTCTATCCGCGCGAGCACGCCCGAGGCGTCTTCGAGCGGATGCGCGCAGCCGGTGAGCCCGAGGTGCTGTCGCTGACGCGCTCGGCGTGGGCCGGTTCGCAGCGCTACGGCGTGGCGTTGTGGTCCGGCGACATCGACACCACCTTCGAGGCGTTCGCCGACGCCATCCGCGCCGGGCTGAACGTGGCGATGTCCGGGCTGCCGTGGTGGACCACCGACATCGGCGGATTCCACGGCGGCGACCCGGACGACCCGGCGTACCGGGAGCTGGTCGTGCGCTGGTTCCAGTTCGGCGTCTTCTGCCCGGTCTTCCGGCTGCACGGACACCGCGAACCGCGCGTCAGCCACGGCACGGTCGGCGACGGCGGCGGCCCGAACGAGGTCTGGTCCTACGGGCCCGAGGCGTATCAGACCATCACCGCCTTGCTGCGCCTGCGAGAACGGCTTCGTCCCTACATCCACACCCACCTGCGCGACGGCGAGACGACCGGCATCCCCCTGATGCGGCCGCTGCTGCTCGCCTTCCCCAACGATCCGGCCGCGTGGGAGGTCGAGGACCAGTTCCTGTTCGGTCCCGACATCCTCGTCGCCCCCGTCACCGAACTCGGCGCCCGGCAGCGCCGCGTGTACCTGCCGGCCGGAGCGGAGTGGACGCACACCGCCTCCGGACGCCGATACCCCGGCGGCACCCGCGTCACGGTCGACGCGCCGCTGGAAGCCATCCCCCTGTTCGTGCGCGACGGCGCCGAACCGTCCCTGTCCGCGCTCTTTCCCCGCTCCGCCCGCTCTCCCCTCTCTCCCCTGTTCCAGGAGGCGCAATGAAGCGAACCACCCCGCACCGACCGCGCCACAGCCTGACCGCCCGCACCCGCCGCGCCCTGACCGGCGCGCTCCTGGTCGCCGCCGTGACCACGGGCACCACACTGATCGGAGTACCTTCCGCAGTGGCCAACGCACCGGACACCACGGTCACCGTGGACGTCTCCCAGACCGGCAAGGTCCCCACGCATGCCGGCGCCGGATTCCTTTACGGGCTCTCCCAAGACGGCAGCGGTCCGTCCGACAGCCTGCTGCAACCGCTGGCGCCGACGTTGTTCCGCGGCGGCGGCGCGCGCCTGGCTGGCGGCGGCTGGATCGGCGACGGATACACCGCGGGCAGCGGATACCGCACGCGGATCCAGTCCGGCATCGCCCAAGCCCGCCGCGTCACCACGGCGCCCTACAACGGACGCTACGACCTGCTGGTCTCCGACCTCTACGGCGCCGACACGACGCAGCCCTCGAACACCGTCTATCCCTGCGACAACGGGGACTGCTCGAACTGGAAGGCCTTCATCGACCAGGTCGTCGGCGACGTGCAGGCCTCCGGGGTGAACGTCGCCTACGACATCTGGAACGAGCCGGACGGCACCGGCTTCTGGCAGCGCGGCGTGAACAGCGCGCAGTACTACCAGATGTGGGACACGGCGGTTCGGGAAATCAGGAGGCTGAGTCCCTCGGCGACCATCGTCGGGCCCTCATACAGCGGTTACAACCACACCTGGCTGGACGGCTTCATCGGCCAGACCAAGGCCGACGGCACGGTGCCGAGCGTGCTGAACTGGCACTTCGGCACCGATCCGGCGGCCGACTCCGCCGACGCGGCCGCGATCGTCGCGGCGCACGGCGTCAGCCCGCTGCCGCTGTCCATCAACGAGTACCTGTTCGGCAACCAGCAGACCGCCGGCTACACCGCCTGGTTCCTGGACCGGCTCGCAGTCTCGAACGTTGGCGCCGCCGCCCACGCGATCTGGAGCGACTGCTGCGTGGCCGGCACGCTGGATTCGGTGCTCGGCGGCACCGGCGCCCTGGCCGCGCCGACCGGGCAGTGGTGGACCTACCGCGCATACGCCTCGCTGACTGGCAACCTGGTCAGTGCGAGCAGCGGGAACACCGGGGTCGCAGTAGCGGCATCGGCGGACCGGAACGCCGGGCAGGCCAACGTGCTGATCGGTAACAACAGCGGTCAGACCGGCACCACCACGGTCACCGTGCAAGGGCTGGGCTCCACGCCTTGGCTCACGGCTGGCTCGACGGTGCACGCGACGCTGCTGCGGATTCCGGACAGCACGCCGCTGTCGCAGCCGATTGCCGTGTCCGACTCCGATGTGACGGTGAGCAACGGCAGGATCAGCTTGCCCGCGACGTTCCAGTCGGGCACGGATGCCTTCTGGCTGGTGCTGTCGCCGCATGGGGTCACCATCACGGGTCCGGGGGGACCCGGCGGTGGGCAGATCTTCGTGGACGGCAACGAGATCGGCACGGCCAACGACCAGTGGCAGTACGACGCGAGCTGGGGCGAGACCTCAGGCGTAGCCGACATGTACGCAGGGACCGCGAACTGGAGCAACTCGAGCGGCGCGACCGCCAAGTTCAAGTTCTCAGGCACGCAGGTCGCGGTGCATGCGGTGCGGGACGTCGATCAGGGCAAGATGACGGTCGCGATCGACGGCGGCTCGCCGACCACGATCGACAACTACGCCTCAAGCCGCAACGCCTCCGGCGTCGTGTGGACCAGCCCGACGCTCGCCGTCGGCTCTCACACGCTGACGGTCGTCAACACCGGGACTCGCAACGGTTCCAGCTCGGGGACGAACATCGCGATCGACCGCGTCGACGTCACTCCGTCGTCTGCCGCTCCCCCGTCCCAGACGGTCGTCGACGGCAACGTCACCGGCACCGGGAGCGGCCAGTTCAGCTACGGCGCCAACTGGGGTCTGACCACCGGCGTGTCCGACATGTATCTGGGCACTGCGAACTGGAGCCACACCGCCGGAGCCAGCGCGACGTTCCGCTTCACCGGCACGCAGGTCGCACTGCATGCGGTGCGTGACACCGATCAGGGCATCATGACCGTCGCCATCGACGGCGGATCACCAACCACCATCGACAACTACGCCTCAAGCCGCAACGCCTCCGGCATCGTGTGGACCAGCCCAACACTCGCCGCAGGTTCCCACACCCTCACGATCATCAACACCGGCAACCACAACAGCGCGAGCACCGGAATCAACATCGCCATCGACCGGGCGGACGTCACTTCGTAGGAATCAGCACGCACGCGCAGTCGCCCCGGAGCAGCCGCTTTCAGCGCTGCTTCGGGGCATTGTCGTTGATTGAACGCTTGTCCTGAAGCTCGCGACGCCAGCGCGGAGCCTGCGTCGCTGGGCCCGGGAGGACCGGGCTGCCGGGCCAGGGGACGATCGGACGGATGCCGTGGAGGGCATTGACGGCCCAGATCTCGAGGCCGTCGAGGTCGCGGGGGCGTGCCTGTTCGTGGCGGACCGGGATGGCGGCAGCTTCGGCGAGGTCGACGAGGACTGCGCGGGTCACGCTGGTCAATACGGACTCTGATTCCGGGGGTGCGCACAGTGCGCCGTCGCGCCACCACAGGATGCTGGTGCTGGCGCCTTCAAGGACGTGGCCTTGGGCGTCCACCAGGAGCGGCTCGTCGGCGCCGGCTGCGTGGGCTTGTTCGCGAAGGTCGTTGAGGAGCGGCAGGTCGTAGCCCTTGATGGTGGGGTGCAAGCGCGTGTCGGGCTCGGGCGCGGTCCATAGACGCACCGTCGAGCCCAGCGGTGGCGCCGGTCGTACCAGCAGGTGGAAGCCGTCGGTCGGGGAGTACTCGACGCGAGGGAACCAGGTGCCGGTGGTCGGGATCAGCGGCGGGGCGGCGGAGACGAGGGCGCGCGAGGTCGCCGGGTCGATGCCGTGCAGGCGGTGCACAGCGTCGGCGAAGCGCTCGGCATGGCGCTCCGGTGCCAGCCACGCGCCGTCCGCGACGAGCCAGGAGTCGATGACCTCTGGCCTGGCGCCGTCCCCGGGAGCCGGTACCAACGACTCGCCGTCCCAGCGGAACCTCTTCGCAGGGGCCTGATTCGGCGCGCTCACGCCGGGCTCCCGAGTCCGGCAGCGGTCACAGCATCGGGAAGCAGCACCGACCGCAGCGAAGCGCCCGCCTTGAGCAGCATCTCTTCATACTCATCGGCGGGACCGGAATCCAGCACGATCGCACCCCCGGCGCCGACGCTGAGCTCGTCCTCGAAGCGCACCGCCGTGCGGATCACGATGCTGAGATCCGCCTCGCCGCCCAGGCCGAGGAAGCCCAGCGCGCCGGACCCGCGCGCTTCGGTCTCGAGCCTGTCGATGATCTCCATAGTCCGCAGTTTAGGCGCACCGGTCATGGAGCCGCCCGGGAAGCAGACACGAACGCAGTCCACCGCGCCTACCTCCCGGTGGCGTCACGGCCAGCGGATCACACCGCCGAGCCGGCACCAGATCTCCGTTTCCGCCGAGCTGAGCGCGACACCGGGCGGCAGCAGCCGCTCCGGGTGCCCCGGCGGCGGTCCGTCCCAGGTCTGCGGTTCCGGCGACGCGGGAGGACGCGGCGCGGAAAGGTCGTCCTCCATCGGGATACCGGCCAGGCGGCACGAGGCGACGCACACCCCTTGGAGCGCCGAGACGATCGCCCGGCCAGTCCACCTGAGCACTGCGCGCACGGCGCGGGACAAGCGCGTCCTGGGCCGTGCGGATGCGGAAGACTCCATAGCCGGGACCGTAAAGCGCCCCGCGACGTGGGACTACGCAGAATTGCGCAGAACACGGACCTTCCGTGAAGAACGCGCATAAGGATGCTCACAATGCGGCAGCCCTCGAAGATCCGAGGTGGGCACGATCGGTCTATGACGCTCGCTACGACGGATGAACTCGCGGAACTGCCCTCGGACTGGAGCCGAGCCCTGTGCGTGACAGCGCACCCGGACGACATGGAGTTCGGCGGCGCCGGCGCGGTCGCGGCCTGGACCACCGCCGGCAAGGACGTCGCCTACCTGCTCCTGACGCGCGGCGAGGCCGGCATCGACGGCATGGAGCCGGACCAGGCGGCCAAGGTGCGCGAGGCCGAACAACGCGCCAGCGCGGCCGTGGTCGGCGTGCGGACCGTGGAGTTCCGGGACCACCGCGACGGGATGATCGAGGCCGGACTCGGGCTGCGCCGGGACATCGCACACGCGATCCGGCGCTTCCGGCCGGAACTCGTCGTCGGCTACAACCACCACGAGACGACCTTCACCGGCAAGCACAACTCCCCCGACCACCGCACCGTCGGCCAGGCGCTCCTGGACGCGGTCGGCGACGCGGGCAACCGGTGGGTGTTCGCCGAGCCGGGACTGGAGCCGTGGGGCGGGGTGAAGTACGTCGCGATGACCTCCTCGCCGTTTCCCACGCACGCGGTAGACGTCTCAGAGCACGTCGACGCCGCCGTGGCCTCGATGGCGGAGCACCGGGAGTATCTCAAAGGCCTGGGTTACACCGGCTCGGTGCGCGATCCGCTGGTCGGCTTGTACACACAGACCGGCCTGCGTTTCGCAGGACGGCCGGCGATCGCCTTCGAACTCGTCACCGTCTAGACACGCCGCAATACGACCGAGCTGTTGAACCCTCCGAACCCGAAACTGTTCGACAGCGCGTACACCACCGCCGCCGGCTGCGCGCTCGTACCGACGAGCCGCAGTCCGGCGGTGACCGGTTCCGCCAGCGCGGGGTTGGGATGTATGAACCCACCCCGCATCTGGACCACCGCGGCGACCGCCTCGACCACGCCGGCCGAGCTCAGGCAGTGCCCGATCAGAGCCTTTGTCGCATTGACCCACGGCTGCGCGGCTGTTGCGCCATCGCCATCTCCGGCTCCCGCTCCGGCTCCGAACACCTCGATGAGCGCGTCGACCTCCACGTCATCGCCGGCGGGGGTTCCCGTTGCGTGGGCGTTGACGTATTCGATTCGCTCGGCACCGATCCCGGCGCGCGCCAGCGCCCCAGCCATGGCCCGCACCTCCGAAGCGAGCGAGGGATCGCTCAGACTGGTGCCGGCGAGCACCATCGCAGCTCCTGCCAACTCCACCGCTGCGTCAGTCGGGATGCCCCGCCGCACAACAGAGTCCTGCGACTCCACCACCACGCACGCGGCAGCCTCCCCCGGAACGAATCCCGACCGCCTCCGGTCGAAAGGTCGGCACGCCGCGTCGACCAGCGCGCTCACCCCGAGATTAGCCAGTGACCGCACCTCCAATGGTCCCAGCCGCGCCAGTGCCCCGACCGCGAGGCAGACATCCACCGCGCCGGTCTGAACCAGCCGTGCGGCGTGGATCAGCGCCGCATTGCCGCTGGCCGAGGACGCACCGACCGTACACCCCTCGCCCTCGATCCCCAGCGCCTCGCTGATCGTGCCGACATGATCAGTGTCCTGCGCCTGCAGTGCGAAACGGGGCGGCACATGCGCGGGCTGCCGCACGTAGGTCGGGTAAAGCTCGAAAGCATAGTGTCCGGTGAGGTTGTGGCCGCCGACCACGATGCCGATCCGGTCCCGGGGCGCCGGCGCCTTGGCCAACTCAGCGTCCTGCCACGCCTGCGCCGCGGCCGTCAGCGCCGCCCGGACCGGAAACGGCGAGCGCCTGGCGATCCGCAGGAAACGCTTGTGCTGAACCGGATCCAGCCCTTCAACGCCGTCGAGCATCCCCGCCAGCCCAGGATCGGGCAGCGGCGCGAGCAGCCGGCGCTGGTCCGGAGCGTCCGGATCGGCCACCACCTGGATCCCGCATTGCCCCTCGCGCAGCGCGGCGGCGAACGTCGGCACGTCCGCACCGATCGGCGTGAGCGCACCGAGGCCGGTGATGAGAACCGGGCCTGCGCTCACAGGTTCTGCCGCAGCACTTCGACCAGCGCCCCGATGTCGGCGACCCCGCGGAACTGCGCGACCGGCACGACGATGCCGAGCCGTTCCTGGGCCATCGTGACGATGTCGGCGCGGTCGATGCTGTTGGCGCCGAGGTCGGTGAGCGTGCCCTCGATGCCGATGTCGGCGGCGTCCAGGTCGGGCAGCACTTCCAGCACGGTGTCGCGGACGACTGCGAAGACGTCGTCGGCGGTCAGGATGTCGGCCATGGGTTCCTCCCGTCGCCGGCCGACGCCCAGGCGTAGGTGCGGCCGTAGTCCTTGGTGCCGGTGTAGATCAGCAGGTCCCGGTCCAGCCCGAAGCGGTCCAGGATCGGGCGGCAGGCCTCGACGTCGATCGCGCGGTCCGGGTCGGGGACCAGGCAGAGCCGGTTCTGCTCCAGCAGCGCGTCGTATTCGGCGAAGGTGAGCTCGACGCGCGCGTCGAGCTGGTCTCGAATCCGCATGCGACCGACCGTCTCGGCCGAGGCGGCGTCGGCCACGCCGGAGAAGAACTCCGAGGAGCAGCCGGAGCCGTAGGAGTAGAGACCAACTCGGGCGCCGTCGGCGACGTCGCCGTTGTCCAGCAAGCTCGCCAGCGCCAGATACACAGAGCCCGAACACAGGTTGCCGACCATCGCCGGGTAGACCAGCGACGGCGCGACTCGCGCGGCGAAGTCCGCATCGACGCCGGAGAGCCGCTCTTTGGCGAACTCGCGGGTCAGTTTGCGGTGTGCGGCCCGCACCATGCCGGCGAAGGGGGTGTGGAACGCGAGGTAGTCGAACGTCTCGGCGAAGTCGGCGCCCTCGACGCGCTGGGTGTAGTCGCGGAAGCTGTTGCTCAGACAGTCCAGGTAGGCGAACAGCGATCGGTCGGAGTCGGCGATATCGAATGTGGGCCCGGGGCGCGCGGAGTCCAGGGTCTGGAAGCTGTGCAGACCGAAGGCTCCCAGGTCCAAGCCGAGCACGCGCGCTTCGGTCCCCAGCAGGACCGCCGCGGCGCCGGTGCCCATCGCTGGCTCGGTGTAATACGCGTCCTGGCCGACCAGCGCCATGTCGGTGGCGATGATCAGCACCTTGGCGTCGGGCGAGACTCCGGAGGCGAGATAGCCGGCGGCGAGTTGCAGGGCGGCGGTGGCCGCGTAGCAGGCTTGTTTGACCTCGACCAGACGGCAGCGCGGACTCAGGCCGAGCTGCTCGTGGACGTAGGAGGCTACTGATTTGCTGTAGTCGATCCCTGATTCGGTGGAGGTGACCAGGACCTCGATCTTCGCCGCGGCGTCCGGGCCGATCCGGTCCAGCAACGGACGTGCGGCGTTGACCGCGTGAGTCACCGGGTCCTCGCACGGCAGAGCCACCGAGCGCGCGCTCATCATCAGGTTCGCCATCCGCGCCGGGTCCAGTCCCCGTGCCTCGAACAGCGCCGGAACCGTGATGCTCGCGCTCCCGCAGTACACGTTGAGTCCTTCGATGCCGACGGCGCCGGTCACGATGCGCCTCCTTCCCGCAGCAGTCGGGTCAGCAGGTCAGCCAGCGCGTCCAGGTCGGGCACGGCGGCGAAAGGAGCCAGCGGCGCGGCCAGCCCCAGGCGGTCCAGGATCCCGACGACGATCTCGACCCGGTCCACCGAGTCCGCGCCGAGCTCGGCCAGCGTCCGGCGACCGGTCACTTGGTCGGCGGCGACGGCCGGCAAAATCTCGGCGATCACTTCCGTGACCACGTCGAAGACCTCGTCACGGTCCATGACGGCGCTCATGGCCGCTCCCTCTGTTCGCCGTGCAGCCGCAGCGCGGCCACCGCCAGCACGCGGCCGGTCGGCTTCTCGGTGAGGACCAGGTCGATCAGCTCGTCGGTGGGATCGGTGAGCGCGGAGCGGCGGGTCAGGGCGACGTCCAGGACCGCGTCGGCGTCGGCGTTGCCGAGGAAGCAGACACGCTGGTCCAGGACGAGGCGACGCAGGAAGCTGCGATCGTCGCGACCGAGGTGGCGCCACAGGCGAAGCAGGGACCAGTCGATGATGGAGAAGTAGGAGGCGAAGTACAGCAGCCCGACGCCGTTCAGGTCGCGGCTGGGCTCGACGCGGTATTCGGTATAGAAGAGTTCTGCGACGGTACGCGGCGGCTCGGGATCAGGATCGAACGCGCCGCTCTCGCGGATCTGTGCGAACACCAGACGCGGCGAGTACTGCGGGGGAACCGACGGCAGATGCCGGTACTGGAACCCGACCGGCGCGTTGCGGGTCAGGTCTTGGTTGCTGTTCGGCTTGGTGCGGCTGATCCAGCGGTTGAAGATCTCGACGTAGAGCGCGTTCTGGTCGGTCGAGGTGTGGAACCGCTCGGGATCCAGCGGCTCCGGCGGCTTGCCGTCGTCATGCCGCACCTGGTGCAGGGTCAGGACCGATTCGCTGCCCTGGCCGAAGACCTTGGAGGCGACTTGGAGTCGGTCCCCGAAGGTGAGAGACAGAGGATTGATACGGCGGCTGCCGCGGATTCGAAAGTAGGAGAAGGACAGGTAAGCCGGGGCGCCAGTGGCGTCTCGGGCGTCGTAGGCGTTGACCGAGCAAGCCTGGCTGACCGCGTCCCAAGCCCAGTCGCCCAGGCAGCCGACGAACAGCGAGTTCGGTCCGCACTTGCCGGGGGTGATCAGCTCGGTGCGGGTCAGGGTACCGTCCTGGAGCAGGCGCGGGGCACTGGCCGGCGGGACGAGGGTCGGGGTGGCTGCGTTCATGTCAGCTCCGAGAACAGGGCATTGATTTCCTCGGCGTTGGTCAGGCATGGGAAGTGCCCGGCGTCGTCGAGTTCGACGAAGCGCGCGTCGGGGATCGCTCCGTAGAGCGCGTACGCGGCCTTGAGTGGGACAACGGTGTCGTGCCGGCCCTGGATCACCAGCGTCGGGACGCTGATCCGCGGCAGCTCGGCCAGCAGGTCGGGGCGGGCGGCGAAGACGTCGAGGTAGCGCAGTCCGGTGCGGGGATCCATGCTTTCGCAGCGCAGCAGCGTCTGCTCCAGGTGGGCCCGCCCTCCCCCGAACCGTTCTGGGCCGCAGGCGGTTTCGACGGCATCGAAGTCGTCCCGGGCCACGATCGCCAGCCGGTTGATCTCCCCGACGCGGTTACCGATCTTGTAGGAGCTGCCGATCAGGGTGAGCGAGGCGGTCGCGTCCGGATGCCGCAGGGCGAAGGACAGGGCCGACAGACCGCCGAAGGAGGCTCCGGCAATATGCGCCGGCTGGTCCACCCCGAGCGTCGTCAGCGCCGCGCGCGCCAGGTCAGCCTGACCGTCGAAGGAGATATCGTCGATCCCTGAGGTAGCCCCGACGCCGGCGTGGTGGACCGCGATGACCTGGAAGCGGTCGGACAGCGCAGCGAACTGTTGGGCAAACAGTCCGGCGCCGATGTTGAACGGCGCCAGCATCAGCAGCGCCGGTCCTGTTCCGGCGGTGAAGACCTCCACCTCGCCGCCGCGCAGCGGGAGCAGCCGACGGTCCAGAGTCGGGCAGGCCTCACGCAGCACGGCTTCGTTGTCGTCGGCGACGGTCTGCCCGGTCCGCAGCGCTTCGGTGACGTCGGCTGGCACTTCCTTCGCCGGCCGGTAGACCATCGCGGCCGGGGAGCCGGAATCGCCTGCCGCTACCAGGTCGGGTGGCACGGCGCCGGACGTGAGCAGCGCGGCGATGCGGCGTCCGGCTGCGGCAGTGCGATCGCGATCGACGCCCAGCGGGACGGCGAACCGGATCGCCTGCTTCAGCTCGGGCGTGTCACCCAAATGCGGACCGCCGCGGATGCCGGTCTCGGCGAAGATCCACGCCAGGGTGGCCATCAGCGGTTCCCCATAGCCGGCAACGGGAGTCAGGCGTGTGGTGTCGAGAAGGACGCAGTGCCCTGATGTCTGCTGCGGAACCGGCAGACCGGCCCGCGAGAGCTCCTCCCACAGCGCGGCCGTCGCTGCCATCCGCTCCCGGACGAGCACCTCGACGGCTTCGGTGTCGTGCAGGGCGAAGGCGGCTTGCTTGCGGCCGGACAGGGTGAGATCGCGGCCTGCGGTCAGGATGTGCTGCTTCGCTGCCGCAGCCCACGCCGGATCACGCAATGCCAGCAGGCCGCCCGCGGTGAGGCCTAAGTCCTTGGACAGGCTGAACGTGGCGGCATCGGCCAGGGACAGGATCTCGCGGATCGCACGCCACAGGTCCGGCTCCGCGTCGAGCGCGGCCGCGTTCTCCGCGAAGCGCGTGGCGTCCAGGACCAGCGGGACGCCGTGGCGGTCGGCCAAGTCGCGGACGGCGCGCAGGGTCTGCATGCGGATCGGGACGCCGCCGGCGGCGTTGCAGCTGAGCTCCAGGCAGATGAAGGAGACCGGGCGCGAGGCGTCGGCCAGGCGCTGGGTCAGGTGGTCGAGGTCGGGACCGGAGTCCAGGATCGGGTCGGCGTGGCGGCCGAGGGCTTCGGGGATGAAGCCGGCGTCGATGAGGGAGCCGTACCAGGTCGGGAACAGGCCGTTGTGCAGCACCGCGGCCCGGCGGGCGGGGAAGGCCCGGCACAGCAGGGCTTCAGCGGAGCGGCCCGAGCCGGTCAGGACGGCGTGCTCGAAGGGGAGCCAGGCAGGTCGCTGCTCAGGGTCCTGATGCGCGGACGCGGCGGCGAGCGCGGCGGCGCGGGCACGGATCGCGTCACTGTCGAGCTCGGCCCAGGAGTCGGTGACGAAGTCCTCGCCGACGCTGTCGTGGGGGACCGCCAGGGGGTTCCAGTCGTGGGCGGCTAGCAGGTCCGGCCAGCCTGGGGTCACTATCGTTGTCGCAGTGGCCTGCGTCCCTATCCCCGTGCTCCGCGTCGCTATCACTGTGCTCTGCATCGCACTCGACGCGGTCAGGGTCGGATCGGCGATCGTGAGGATCACCTCCGAAACCGGCGTGCGGTCGGCGCCCTTCGGCTGGCACAGGTAGATCGGCACGTTCACCGGCCGGAACTTGTTCTTGAACTGGAAGTTGCCCTCACCGAAGATCCCGGCCGTGCGCAACTCGGCGAGCGCCTGCTCGGCCTCGGCCGAGGCATGCTCCGTGCTCCCGATGGCCACACCGAAGCTCGCACCGAAGCTGAACACCGTGTGCCCCTCGGCCCGCAGCGCCTCGATGATCTGCACGATCGCGTACTCCAGCCCGCCGAGCGGACCGTCCTTCGGATAGAACTCCAGGTCCATCAGGTAGCCGGGCTCCGACGGAATCCTGGTGACGATGATGACGTTCGCCAGGTCCTCGTCCAGGTACGTCAGGAACATGCGATGCCGCTCGGCCAGCCGCCCCGCCTGGATCTCGTCGCGCACCACGGCCACGTACGGATTGACCATGTCCTTGCTCTCGGCCCAACGGTCCATCATCCGCGCGATCTGCCGGTCCATCTCCGGATCCTCGCCGGACCTGTACTCCTGCGTCCGACTCTCCCCCGCCTTCTGGAAGTGCCCGATCATGTACCGCAACCGCGACATCTTCCCGCCGCGCGTACTGAACTCCGGCAGGTTCTCCAACCGCTGCACCGCCCCAAAGGGCGTAGCCGTAATCGGCTCCCCGGCCACCGACTCCAACGGCAGCAGCGACAGGAAGTTGGGACGCAGCCCCCGCGCCCGCGCATAGGCGAAGAACTCAGCAGCCAGCACCGGAAAGTACTCCTCGGACCCGACATAGCTCCAGGCGAAGAGCAGGTCAGCACGCATCGAGACGTTGAAGTACCCGAGCCGCTCAGCACCAATAAGGGCATAAGGCGCAATATCCCGCCCAGCCAGCCCACCCTCCTTGGCATGAACACTGTCCAGATCAGCAACCAGCGCCGCAAGATCCGGATGCTCAGCCAGCGAGCGCTTGAGAACGGCCACCGTCACAGACTCGCCGACCAGCGGAACCTCAGCCGAAATCCCCACCGACCGCCCCCGAACCACCTCACCACGATCCCCGCCAAGAAAGCGCTCAGCAGCCCCCTCACCAAACCGCTCAACAAGCTCAGCCGCCACAGCACCAACAGTCGGCTGATCAAACAGCAGCGTCTTAGGCAACGTCCCAAAACCCCGCTCCAGCACCGCAATAGTCCGAAGCATGTCAAACGACGTAAAGGCATTGTCCCGGAACGTCACCCCCGGATCGAGCGCACGACCGATGGTGTCGGCGGCAAGGGCGGTCAGGCGCTCGGTGAGGCGCACGGGCAGGGGCTCAGTGGCCGAACCCGAAGCCAGAACCGAAGCTGAAGCCGAAGCCGAAGCTGAAGCTGGAGCCGGGGTTGCTACCGCGGCGGCCTGCGGCGCGGCAGATCCGAACGCTGCGGCTGCTGGTGCAGCGGCTTCCGGCGCAGCGACCCCGAGCGCGGCAGCTTCCGGTGCGGCGGCTCCGAGCGCGGCGATTTTCGGCGCGGCAGGTTCGGGCATCGCAATTTCTGGCGCAGCGGCTCCGAGCATTGCGGCTTCCGGCGCAGCGGATCTGAGCGTGGCGGCTGTTGGTGCGCCCGATCCAAGCGCGGCGGTCCTCGGCGCGGCAGCTTCGGGCGCAGCGATTTCCGGCGCAGCAGCTCCGAGCACTGCGACCGCTGGTGCACCGGCTCTCGGCGCGGCAGCTTCCGGTGCGGCAGATCCGCGCGCGGCGATTTTCGGCGCCGCAGGTTCGGGCATCGCAATTTCTGGCGCAGTGGCTCCGAGCACTGAGGTTGCTGGTCCAGCGGCTTCCGGCCCGGCAGTTACGAGCGCGGCAGCTTCCAGTGCGGCGGATCCGAACGCTGCGGTTGTTGGCGCGGCGGCTTCGGGCGCTGCGGCTGCTAGTGCAGCGGCTGTCGGCGCGGCAGCTTCCGGTGCGGCAGATCCGCGCGCGGCGATTTTCGGTGCGGCGGCCTCGGGGCTCGAGGAGGTCTTCGCGGCGCCGCCGGTGGCCACGTGGGCTGCGAGGGTGAAGGCGGTGTCGTGTTCGTAGAGGTCGTCGGCCTTGAGGTCGATGCCGAGGGCTGCGTTGATGCGGCGGACCAGGTCCATGCGGAGGATCGAGTCCAAGCCGAGGTCGGCGAAGGCCACGTCGCCTGGCACCTCCTCGCGCGCCGAGCCCAGCACCGCCGCCAGGTGTTCGCCGACCACGCCCAGCGAGTCGCCCGGTCGGGTATCAGTGGTCTGGGACACGCGCGGCGGCTCGGGCTTGGCAGCGGCCGAGGGTGGCGGCACAGCGATCGCCGTCTTGTTCTTGGCGGGCGCGAGTCGCAGCTTCGGACGTTCGGGCCGGGTCGGCGTGCCCGGCACATTCGGTTCGTTGGGTATCGGTGATGTGGGCGTCACAGACGTCTCCAGTCGATGGCCGGTGAACCAGTGGACAGTGCGCGCGAACGGGAAGCCCGGCACCCCGGCCAGCCGCCGCACACCCTGCGGCGTGCTCGGCCACGGCGCCGGCTCCCCCGCGACCCAGGCCGCCACCGCCGCTTCGGGGCTGAGCGCGTCGGCGGTGACGTCGGCGACCGAACCCCGGCGAGCCAGCCGCACCACACCGCGCCGCAGCTGTTCGTCGTCAGCGCCGGACGCCGCGATCCGCAGCAGCGCCAAGGCTTGCGCGACATCCGCCGCGACGAACCCGACACGATGGGCCAGCCGCTCACGTCCGGATTGCAGCGTGGCCGCGAACCGAGCCAGGTCGGTGTCGGGCCGGTCGGTCAGATAATCGGCCAACCGGTCGGCGTACTCAGTCAGTGCCTGCGCACTCGGCGCCGACAGAACGATCGGGTGGTCAAAGGAGCGCAGGTCCGCCGAGTCTGCATCCGTCTCCGGAGCGGACTCGAGCACCACATGCGCGTTCGTCCCGCCGAACCCGAACGAGCTGACACCAGCCCGCCGACCCGCCCCGCGCCAGTCCCGCAGCCGGTCGTTGAGCCGGAACGGCGTCCCGGCCAGCCGCAGCAGCGGGTTGGGTTCGCTCAGGTTGAGCGTCGGCGGCAACTGACCGTGCTCCAGCGCGAGCACCGTCTTGAGCAGCCCCGCAATCCCGGCGGCGGCCTCCAGGTGACCGATGTTCGTCTTAACCGAGCCCAGCGCCACCCACGGCTCGTTTGCCTCGCCGCCCAGATCGGCGAACGCCTTCTTCAACCCCTCGATCTCGATCGGGTCGCCGAGGCGAGTCCCGGTGCCGTGGGCCTCGATGTAGCCGACGCTCAGCGGATCGACCCCGGCGCCGCGATGTGCCGCGGCCACCACCCGAGCCTGCGCCGCAGGATTCGGTGCGGTCAGCGAGGGAGCCCGGCCGCCGTGGTTCACAGCGCTGCCGCGAATCAGGGCATGGATATTGTCGCGGTCGGCCAGAGCCTGGCTGAGCGACTTCAGATAGACGACGCCGACGCCCTCCCCACGGACGTATCCGTCGGCGGCAGCGTCGAAGGTCTTGCACCGACCGTCGGCCGCGAGCATGCCGGACTTGTCGAAGGCCACGAACAAACCCGGGCTGAGCAGCACGTTCACCCCGCCGGCCAACGCCGCCGAGCACTCCCCGGACCGGATCGCGCTCACGGCCCGATGCACCGCGACCAACGCGCTGGAGCACGCCGTGTCGATCGCCTCGCTCGGCCCGTGCAGATCCAACAGGTGCGAGACCCGGTTCGCCAGCACGCAGTTGGCGACGCCGCTGGCGGTGTGCGCCTCGATCTCGACACCGTGGTCGCGCAGCAGGTCGTCGTAGTCGCAGGCGGCGACGCCGGCAAACAGGCCGGTGTCCGTCCCGGCCAGCGCCGAAGCCGGATAGCCGGCGTCCTCGACCGCACGCCAGACCGTCTGCAGGAACAGGCGCTGCTGCGGGTCCATCAACGCGGCCTCGCGCGGCGAGATGCCGAACAACGCGGCGTCGAAGCTACGCACGTCGACGAGGAAGCCGCCACGGATGTCGCGCGTACGAGGATCGGCACGCAGGTCAGAGCGGTCGTCGGGGACCGGGGTGATGAGGTCGTCACCAGCGACGAGATGGCGCCAGAAGGCGTCCAGGTCCTCGGATCCGGGCAGGACCGCCGCCATACCGACGATGGCTATCGGTTCCGGGCCCGGGCTGGGCTCCGGGGTCAGGTCCGGGGTCGCTAGCGGCTCTGGCTCAGGGACCGGATCAAGCACTAAAGCAGGGTCCGTATCCGGCTCACCGATCTGCTCGACCTCGACGAGATAGCGCGCGAAGCCCGCAAGGTTCACGCACTCGAACAACACCGTCGGCAGCACGTCCACGCCATAGTGATCGTTGACGTGACCGACGAGCTCGGTCAGCGAGATCGAGTCGAAGCCGGCGTCCATAAGATCGGCGTCCAGGTCGACGTGGCGTTCGTCGACCAGCAGAAACCCGGAAGCCAGGGTGCGGAGCAGTGCTTCGACGTCGGCCAGCTCCGCCGGACGCCTTACGAACGCAGGCGAGGCGCTCGCAGCGTTCATCAGGACACTGTCGACAACAACGCAGCTCTCCCCAGCCGCAGCCGCACGTTCCAGCGCCACGAGACCATCGCCGGTCGCCAACGGCGCACTCCCCCAGCGGCGAGCGAACAGCTTGCGCGCCGCGTCGCCAGCGACCATGCCGCCTTCCTCCCACAGCGGCCAGCCGATGGAGACCGTGCGTCCTGAACACTCCCCAGCGAGACGGCGACCTTCGCGATCGGCGGCGAACTCATCGAGGCAAGCGTTGGCGTAGGTGTAGTCGACCTGCCCGAGGTTGCCGGTCTGGGCCGCGACGGAAGAGAAAAGGACCACGAAGTCCAAGGGCTCCCGAGCGGTCGCCGCGTCCAGGTGGCGCGCGCCGTCATACTTGGCGCCGAGCACCTCGGCTATGTCGCGCGCATCTTTGTTCACGGCCAGGGCGTCGCGATTAACGCCAGCCGCGTGGATCAGGCCACGGAGCGGGCCATGGTCGCGGCGCACCCGGGAGACCAGCTCGGCGACATCGTCCGCACTGCTGACATCGGCACGCTCGTAAACGATGCGCGAACCGGGTGCGGCGATGGCGGAGAGCTCCGCGCGGGTCGCCTCATCGAGGTCCGACCGTCCGGCAAGGACGACGGTCACCGGAGCGCGACTGCTCAGGTGGCGAGCCACGATCCGGCCAAGGCCGCCCGCTCCCCCAGTCACCAGGTACACGCCACCCGCGCACAAAGCCAGCCCGTCGGCGGCGAGAGGAGGTGCGAACTCCTGGAGTTCTCGGACCATACGCTCGTCGCCGACGTAGCGAACCTCGCGCACGCGCTCCGCCTCGGGCGCCGACACGTCCAAGCGAGCCAGTTCGTCGAGCAAGTGCCGCGCGCTCGTGGCGGAATCGACGGTGGCTGCTGCGAAACCGCTGTGTTCCAGGGCGAGCGTGCGCAGCGGCGCGGCGAGCGCAACAGTGCCAGGCACCGAGGCGTCGGACGCGGTCACGATACGCACCGCGCCACGTTCGGGATGCGCGAGCAGCGCGACCGCCGACCACAGCAAGGGCTCGAACGGCGCGTCGGGCGACGGGATGTGCACGATCGCGTCGGCCGGCCCGCCGAGATCGGCCAGGACGAGGTCGAAATCGGCGCGGCTGGCACCAGTCGCGGCGAGGCAGAGGGAGCCAGCCGCGAGCAGGTGATCAGCCACGGCCTCGGCGACCGGTCCGACACCGAGCAGCAACACAGTCGCCGGCGGTGCGACGTTAGGAGCCGGTGCCGGAGCGGAAGTCCAAGACGGTCGCAGATATCTGATAGCCGACCGCCCGGACTCGACTTCGGGTTGAACCTCTCTGGTCGAGATCGGCTCAGAGTTCGCGATGGTGACCTCGGTATCGCTACTAGCCCCAGCTGCCACTTGGAGCCCATCGAGCGCCAAGAGCACCCTTCCGGCATCATCGATCACTGCGATGTCGAACCGCCGCCGCCCCGGCGCGCTCTCCAGCTCGCGACCATGAGCCCAACACCGCTCCGGCAATGCGGCATAGCTGCGCACCGCATCGACCCCGACCGGCAGCCACCCGACCCCGCGTCCATCGCCGACAGCCGCAAGCGTCTGAAGCGCACCGTCCAATAGGACCGCATTCAGTCGGCGCCCGGAACCTGCCTCCGACGCCTCAAGCCGAGCCAGGACCTCGCCCGCGCCGACCCACAGCTCCGACACCGGTCGCAGCCCCGGACCGTGCTCCAGCCCTCCAGCCCTCAGACCGGCGTAGAAGCCTGCCTTATCAATCTGCTGCGAACACCGCGCCCGAGCCGCCGCAAGGTCCACGACCCTCGACGTGTCGGCCAAATCCGCATCCGCATCCGTGACAGCACGCGCAACAACCCGATCCCCCGCGCTCGCCGTCACCGTCGCCCGCTCGACGACGATCCGCAGCCGGTCGCCATCGGCCTCCACGTCGAGCGGAGCCAGCCACCGCACATCGGACAACCGCCCGCCCCCGACCGCACCTCCGAGCGCCTCGAGAACCGCCGCGCCCGAAGCCCACCGCTTGCCACCGACCCGATGCTCCGTCGCCTCAGGTCCGACCAGCGTCACCGCGCGGACGTCGTCCTCCTCCGGCAGCCAGAAACGCCGCCGCTGGAACGGATATCCCGGCAGCGCCACCCGCCGCCGCGCCCCGCCCGGCCACAGCTCCCGCCAACGCACCGGAGCGCCTTGCGCCCACAGCCGCGCCAGCTTCGCCACATCCCGCGCGCGAATCAGGTCACGAACAAACGCCACGCCTGACGCGTCGTCGTAGAGATCAGACTCCCGACCCGACCCGACAACCACACCCGCGCCGACCTTCCCCTCAGCGAAGGACCGCAGCGAATCCACCAACGCATCGCGATCGGACGCAGGCACAGCCACCCGCTCCGCGAACTCCGCACGCCCCACCTGGCTCGTGAACGCAATGTCGGCCACCGCGACCGACGAATGCTCTTGAACGAAATCGGCCATCGAACCGGCCATGGCTCGCAACTGTTCCGCCGACCGTGCCGACAGCAGGACAAACTCTCCACTATCAAAGGAGTCTGATTCGCTGACCAGCGCCGAATCAAAGCCCTCAAGGACCAAGTGCGCATTCGCCCCGCCCGCCCCGAACGAACTCACCCCGGCGCGACGCGGCGAATCCCCAGGCCAATCCACAGCCTCCGTCGGCAGATACAACGGCGAGGCATTCAAATCAATCTTCGGATTCGTCTGCTCCAAATTGGCGCATGGCACGATCTGCCCATGCCGCATCTGAAGCAGGACCTTCGTCAGCCCGGCGATCCCCGCCGCGCCCTCCAGATGCCCGATGTTCGCCTTCACCGACCCCACGGCGCACCGCTCCGGCGCCCCGGCCTCGCGCAGCGCCCGGGTCAGGCCCGCGATCTCGATCGGGTCGCCGAGCGCCGTGCCCGTTCCGTGGGCCTCGACGTAGGACAGCGTGCGCGGATCGATCCCCGAGCGGCGCAGCGCCGTAACGACCAGCTCCGCCTGCGCGTTCGGGTTGGGCACGGTGTAGCCCGCGGTACGTCCGCCGGCGTTCAGATGGCTGCCCTTGAGCACCGCCCACACGTCGTCCCCGTCGGCCAAGGCTGCCGCCAACGGCTTGAGCAGCACCGCCCCGACGCCCTCCCCCGGCGCGAAGCCGTTGGCGCGCTCGTCGAAGACCTTGCAACCGCCGTCGTCGGACAGCATCCCCATAGAGCTGAGCGCCACCAAGTGCGCAGGGTGAAGCAGAAGATTGACACCACCGGCGATCGCCGTCTCGCACTCGCCGCGCCGCAGGCTCTCGGCCGCCAGGTGCACGGCCGTCAGCGATGACGAACACGCCGAGTCCACCGCCAGGCTCGGCCCGCGCAGATCGAGCGTGTAGGACACGCGGTTGGCGATCGACCAGTAGGAGGAGTGGCCGTCGGTGTAGCGGCCGCGCGGCCAGCCGGAGGCTGCGGCGAGGCGACCGTAGGACCCGTACATAGTTCCGACGAACACCCCGGTCGCCTGCCGACCCCGGCCCGCGCTGAGGCAGCCGGCGTCTTGGAGCAGGCTCCACGCCGTCTCCAGGAACAGCCGCTCCTGCGGATCGATCGCGGCGGCATCGCGGGGCAGGACGCCGAAGAAGCCAGCGTCGAACTGGTCGATGCCGTCGATGAAGCCACCCCACTTGCCGTACGTGTGGTGCGGACGTCCGCGACGCGGATCGAAGTGCTCACGCCAGTCCCAGCGTTCGGCCGGGACCTCGGTGACGCAGTCGGTTCCGGCGGCGAGGTTGCGCCAGAAGGTGTCGAGGTCCGGAGAACCTGGGTAGCGGCCCGCGACGCCGATGATGGCGATGTCGGTGATGTCTGCGGTGTCTGCGTCATCGCTGCGCTCGGTCCGGACCACCGGCTCTGGATCGACAGCCGGCAGCTCTACAGCCGCTACCGACACCGGCACCGGCGAGACCTGCGGCATTCCCAACACCTCGGCGAGGCGGTCACCGCGCAGATCACGGAGGTGGTCAGCCAGAACGGCGATCGTCTGATGTTCGAACAGCAACGTCGACGGCAACTCGCCGAGGTCGGCTTCGAAACGGTCGACGATGGCCAGCGAGACCAGCGAGTCGATACCGAACGCGTCGAACTGAGCCGTGTCGTCGAGGTCTGCGACGTCGTACTTCAACACCTCAGCAAAGACGCCCTTGACGTAGTCCCGCACAGCCCGCGCCGTGGCCGGCTCGGCGCCCGCCGGGCTCTGCGCCGCCACCACGACCTGCTCCAGCCGATCGGCTGGCAGCCCGGGGATCCCGCCGATCTGTCGCACCGAGAATCCGGCGCCGGCCAAGGCCTGCTTCCACTGTCGCGCCGACAACAGCGGGGTGTGAGGCAGCCGCTTGCCCGGGTCGCTGAAGCGCCACCAGCCGGGGGTCAGGCCGAAGGTGAGCGTAAGGAAATCGGATGTCCGCGTCACCTCGTTGACCAGCAGCAGACCCCCGGGGCGTAGCAGAGTCCTGGTTCTGGTCAGCGTCGCGGCGATGTCCACGGTCGCGTGCAGGACGTTGCCAGCCAGCACGATGTCGTAACTCTGTGGGCCGAAGCCCTGCTCGATCGGGTCCTTCTCGAGGTCGAGGATCCGGAAGGCCATCCGGGGATGGTTCTGACCGAACTCGCGCTCGGCTCGGGACAGGAACGCCTGCGAGACGTCGGTGAAGTCGATGAAGGGTGCGGATCCGTTGTCGTCACAGGCTCGCAGCACGAACGCCGTGCCCGCGCCGGTTCCGGCTCCGATCTCCAGGATCCGTGCGGGTCGTCCCTGCTCGGCCGCGATCCGATCGGCGCGCTCGGCGACCTGCTCGGCGAGCAGTCGGTGGTGGAAATCAGACCCCGGATTCCCTCGATAGATGGCTTCGACGTCGTCGGCGGAACCGCGCGGCAGCAGGACCTCGACGCCGCTCTTGCGGCCGGTAAGCACCTCGGGCACGGCGTCTGCACAGCGACGCAGCAGTGTGAGGTGGGCGGTTAGTTCGGGGTGGTCGGACACCAGGTCCCGCTCGGGGTCTGCCGCCGGGTCGTCGTCGGCGGCTCTGCGCAGCAGGTCTCGAACGGCTTCGGCCAGGCCTGCTCGGTCCGCCGCAACGCTCTCCAGGGCCGCGGACACGGCCGGGCGGCCGGTCAGCAGGCGTCGGGCGACGCGGTCCAGCGTGGCGTAGCCGTGCATCGCGGCGGCCAGCTCGGGCGCGACGGCGTCTTTGTTGGCGGTACCGGTCACCACACCGAGGCGGGCCAAGCCCTCTGGCGTGCCCTTGACCACGAGTGCCTGGGGCAGTCCTGAGGCGAGAAGGTGCTCGAAGGCTGCGATACCCTCCTCGGCTTCAATCGGCTCGATGCCCAGCGCCGTAAACCGGGTCCGGTACTCAGGGCCGGCGACCGCGCCGACGCTGCCCCAGAAACCCCAGTTCACCACCACGGCGGGGACGCCTTCGTCTCGCAGCTGGAGGGCGTACGCGTCCTGGAACGTGCTCGCGGCGGCGTAGTTCCCCTGCCCGGGTGCTGGGGCGAAGGACAGCGCCGTGGAGAAGAAGGCCAGGAAGTCCAACGGATCGTCGCGGACCGCGTCGGCGAGCGCTACCGTGCCGGTCATCTTCGCCGTGAGCACGGTCGCCAGGTCCTGCTCAGTCATGGTGCTCAGCGTCCGGTCGGCCAGCTGGAGGGCGGCGTGGATCACGCCGTTGAGCGGGCCGAACTCGGCGCGCGTCCGGTCCAGGGCGGTGCGCAGCGCTGGGGCGTCGGCGACGTCGGCGCTGACGTAGCGGACCGCTCCGCCGAGACTTTCGACGTCCGCACGTGCCGCCCGGATGGTCGCGTCTTCGGCGCGCCTGCCGATCCAGGCGATGCGGGCGCCGACGGTGCGGGCCAGGTGGCGGCTGAGGGTCAGGCCGATGCCACCTGCGCCGCCGACGATGACGTAGACGCCGTTGGTGCGGAAGACCGGGCTGGACGCGGGCGAAGCGGGTTCGACTGGGACGAGTCGCCGACGCAGGGGTCTGCCGTCGCGAATGACGGTCAGGGCGCCGTCTGCGGAGGTGACGAGAGCGGCGTCCGCGGCTGCGGGATCGCCACTGACATCGATGCTGCGGACTCGCCATCGTGGCTGTTCGGCGGCCAGCGCTGAGCCCAGACCGATCAGTCCTGCACTGTCCGCACCACGCACGACCAGGGCGATCGTCAGTCCCCTGCGACCGAGGCCAGCGTCGATCATGTCTCGGATCACACGGAACGCGGCCGTGGTGACGGCCACCGGATCAGCCGGCTCGGTCGGGGCGAGCAGGTGGACGGTGTCGAAGGGTTGGTCCGGGTCGCCCCAGAGCCTGCTGGCCTGGTCGAACGGCACGATGGTCGCGGAGGCGTCGCCGCCGTGCCGTGCCAGGGCATGGGCCAGCGGGTCGCCGGGGTCGGCGAGTATCGCTACGCGCGAGGCAGGCGCGGGAACTCCGGGCTGCGCCTCGCTCCATTCCGGCACGAAGATCATCGAGTCGGCCGTGTTCAAGGCGACCGCAACCGGCGCCGACCTCAGCGCGACACCTTCGAGCCGAGCGCAGATCTGCCCCGACTCGTCGGCGATACTGACCGTGAAGCGGTTCTCGGCCTCCCGCCGGACGTGGCTGTAGTGCGCGATGGCATCGGGGGCGAACACCGTGACGCAATCAACGGCGAACGGCAGCAACGCTCCTTCACCAGCCGTGACCAGCGGTGCTGCTGCCTGGATCGCGCCGTCCAGGACTGCCGGACGCCGTACTGACCCGACCGCTCGCAACGTCGCGAGCGCGTCCTGTGCGCCATATCGCAGTGTCTCGATAATCTTGTAATCGCCGCGATATTCGATCCCCGCACGCGCGAACTCCGCATACCGCGCCTGCGCCGACTCGGTGCGTTCGCAGAGGTCTGTCAAAGTTGCCAGGTCCAACGCGCCGGGCTCGGTCTCGGCCGTAGCGAAAGTCCCGCTCAGGTACGCGCCTTGCTCATCTTCCAGCTGGAACGATTCGCCAGCAGTCTCCAGCCGCACCTGCACTCGATCGACGACCTGAACCGGTCGCAGGAAGCGCAGACTCCTGAGACACATCGGCTGTGCCTCACTCGCCTCGATCGCCATGGCGATGCCCGCCGCGGCCGGCAGCACCGGCACGCCGCCGACGCGATGGTCGGCGACTACCGGATCGGTCGCCGTGATCGTCATGATCGTCGGCGCAGGTACCGGCGGCCAGTAATCCTTCGTGTCGAACGGATAGGTCGGCAACGACACCCGCCGTCTCCCCGGACCCGCCATCGCGTCGGCCAGATCCACGTCGAGGCCCGCGACGAAGTCCTCGCCGAGCCGTCGCAGTGCCGCGCGCGTCGGGGTGTCTTCCGTATCGGCATCCGGCTGCGCGCCACTGCTCGCATCAAATGCCTTCAGCAGAGTCCTGAATTCCTCGTGATCCGAGGCGACGAATGCCGCCCGCCGCGCCAGACGACGTCGACCGACTGCGAGCGTGTAGGCGACGTCTGCCAGCGGCGTCGCCGGATCGAGCCGCTCGGCCAGCTCGGCGACTTGGCGAGCGAGCGCCGCGTCGGTGCGTGCGGACAGCGTCACGAGCACCGGCTCGGCGTCCTCGCGTCGCGGCTCGTCCCGCGCACCGGCTGGCGCTTCCGACACCACGACGTGGCAGTTCGTCCCGCTGAAGCCGAAGCTGCTGACGGTCGCCACGCGGTCTCGGCCCGCTTCAACTTGCCACGGCGTCAGCTCGCGGACAACGTAGAAGGGCCCTGAGTCGAGGTCCAGATGCGGGTTCGGCGTGGTGTATCCCGGCGAGGGCGGCAGCTGCCTGCGCCGCAGCGCCAGCAGCACCTTCAGCAGCCCTGCGATGCCGGCGGCCAGCGTCGTGTGGCCGATGTTGCCCTTGACCGAGCCCAGGCCGCAGTATCCGGCGCGATCCGTGGTCCGGCGGAAGACTTCTGTCAGGGCTTTGACTTCGATCGGGTCGCCGAGTTCGGTACCGGTGCCGTGAGCCTCGACGTAGCCGACGTCCTCCGCTCCGATGCCGGCGCGGGCCTGGACTCGGGCAATCAGCTCGGCTTGGGCGGCGGCGCTGGGTGCGGTGATGCCGTTGGTGCGTCCGTCGCCGTTGACGCCGCTGGCGCGGATCACGCCGTGGATGTGGTCGCCGTCGGCCAGCGCGCGGGACAGCGGCTTGAGGACCACGACGCCCACGGCCTCGCCGAGGACGATGCCGTCGGCGGTGGCGTCGAAGGGCGCGCTGCGTCCGGTCGGCGACAGCATGCCGGTCTTGCTGCACCACACGTGCATCTTCGGCGTGGTCATCACCGCCACGCCCCCGGCCAGCGCCATCTCGCACTCGCCCCGCACCAGCGCCGCACACGCCAGATCCACCGCCACCAGCGACGACGAGCACGCAGTGTCCAGCGCAACCGTCGGCCCGGACAGGTTCAGCAGATACGCAACGCGAGCCGGCAGCATCGACGGATCACCACCGAGGAACGCCTGCCCCGTCCCACCCAGCCCCGCCTGATCGAGCAGATCGGCATAGTCGCCAGCACCACAGCCCACGAACACACCCCACGGCCGCCGCACGCCACCCGGATCAGCGGCGTAACCAGCGTCCTCCAGCGCATGCCACGACTCCTGCAGGAACAGTCGCTGCTGCGGATCCATCGCCTCCGCATCCAGCGGCGAGAGCTGAAAGAACGGCGCATCGAACGCACCAGGATCGGCCAGCAACGCAGCCCACTTGCTATAGGTCCGATCCGGCACACGCCGATCCGGGTCATAGTGCGCCTGCACGTCCCACCGCGACGCGGGCACCTCACGAATGCTGGAGCGCCCAGCAGCAAGGTTGGCCCAGAACGTCTCGAGGTTGGGCGCATCAGGGAAGCGCCCCGACATGCCGATGACAGCTATCGGTTCGACGGTCGCCGAATTGCTCGGAGCTGCCGGGGCATCGTCGATCTGAACCAGCTGAATCTGACCGGTACGCGCAAGTTTCGGCGCCTCAGGCATTGGCTCAGGGTGGACGACAGGCTCCGGACTCAGCGCCGCAGCAACCGACGCCTCGGAACGTGCCAACGCCGCACGGACCCCCTCAGCCAGGGCCGGCGAGGTCGGATGATCATAGACCGCAACCGAATCCAGATCGGTACCAAAGCGCTGATTGAGCCGACCGATCAACTCCACCGCGCCGACCGAATCCAGACCCATCTCGGCGAAGCTCACAGCCCGATCGAGTTCATCAGGTCCCAGATAGAGGACATCGCCCACGACTTCCTCGACGACCGCCAGCACCTCGGTCAGACCCAGGCTCGGCTCACCGGCCGCATGCACATCGACTCTCGCCGGAACCGTTCTGTCGCTTGCACCCGAGTCATCAGCCGCGCGCAGCTCGACGTTCGTCGGAATCGCGCCGCCATCCGCGCCCGGCTCACCAGCCGCCAGCAGTTTGACCTTCGCCGAAACCGCGCCGCCCACGGTCGATTCACCGGTTGCCGGTAGTTCAACCTTGCGCGGAGCGGGCCTGTTACCTGCGCCCAACTCATCGACCGTGTGCAGCCCGACCTTCGCTGAATTCTCCGGCAGCTGCCCCGCCCTCGCCTGCCCCGTGCGCGCGAATCGTGCCTGCACCACAGCGGCGGCTTCTGGTCCTAGCACCTCTTCGTGCATGGCCACTTCGCGTTCGACCACGGCGGGCAGGCGGTCCAGCATGCGCGAGGCTAGTTCGGCCTTCAGTGCGCGGACTGCTGCTGGTGGCTTGTCTGCCATGGAGCGTGCTAGGTCCAGGGCTGTGGCGAGGACGCGCGTTGCCGGGACCACGGTCACGCCTGCGCCTCGGCGGGACAGGTCGGAGCCGCGGAGGGCTCGGCCGGTCAGCATCAGTTCGGTGGCTACTGCGGCGCCGAGGCGGTGTTCGAGGATGAAGGTGGCGCCGACGCCGGGGGTGAAGCCGTAGGCCACGAAGTTGGCGCGGTAGTCGGCTTCCTCGGCCAGGACTGCGACGTCGGCGAAGAGGCCGAATGCCAGGCCGCCGCCCGAGGCGTGGCCCTGCAGCGCCGCGACGACTGGAAGGGTGCAACGCAACAGTCCCTCGTAGAGGAACGGCACGTCGGAGAAGCGCCCCTCCCCCGCCGCCAGCGACGCCAGTGCCTGGGGCGTGCCGCCCATGCTGAACACCCCGCCGGCGCCGGTGATCACCACGGCACGTACGCTCTCGTCGGCCTCGGCCTGCGCCAGAGCATCCTGCAGTCCGGCCAGCAGCCCGGCGGTGAACATCGGCGAGCGCATGGTGATCAGCGCCAGTCCATCGTCCAGAATCCGAAGCTCGGCCTCAGGTCCGGTGGTGTCGACGACGGGCGTCAGATCGAGCACGGCAGCGGCGCGCCTCCGCGACCGCGTCCCGGACTGCCACTGCCCAACCCATACCGACTCTTCCTGGAACGGATACCCAGGCAGACCGACCCGCCGCACCGGCACGCCGATCGACGCCAGACATTCCCGCCACGGCACGTCGGCGCCGCGAAGCCAGGACTCTGCGACGGTCCGTAGCTCGCCCTGGGTGAACGCCTCGACGAGATCGGTGGGTGCAGCGGAGTCGTCAGGGCCCGAATTCGCCACGCGCGAAGCCGACTCGTCCCCGCCGACATACCGGTTCAGAGCTTCGGCAAGCTCGGCGGCATCCCCGGCGACGACGGCCAGCCGATGCTTCATCGCGTTGCGACCGACTTGCAGGGTTGTGGCGATCGCGGCCAGGTCGAGATCGTGATCGTGCAGCAGGTCTTCGATTGTGTCGTCGAGGCCCACGTCCGCGTCGTCGACCAGCAATCGCAAGTCAGCAGGACCCAGTGCCAGATCACGCGGCGTCGCACTCGGATCCACCGCGTCCGGGCTGACGCCGAGCAGCCCGGCGACCCGCTCGAGCAGCCCGCCGGCGGACTGCGCGGCGGTCACGTGCACGGCCAGCGCGGCAGCCTGGTCGCGCAGAGCGTCCTTCGTCCGGGCGGACAGGACGAACAGCCAGGGCCCGGTAGCCGAAGACTCAGAGTATTGAGTCACCACCGGTGCCTCCTCGATCAGCACATGGCAGTTCGCCCCACCAGCACCGAACGCACTGACCCCAGCCCGGCGCGGCTGACCGTCCCAGCGCGGCCAAGGCGTCAGCTGCTGCGGCACGACGAACGGCGTGCCGGCGAAATCGATGCGTGGATTGAGCTCGCCCGAGTGCAACGACGGCGCGATGCTCCCGTGCCGCATCTGTCGCAGGACCTTGATCACTCCGGCGATCCCCGCCGCGCCCTCGAGATGCCCGATGTTCGACTTCACCGAGCCCAGCGCGACCTTCCGCCCCACCGCGCGCTCGCCGGTCAGAGCACGCCGCAGCCCTTCGACCTCGATCGGATCCCCAAGCGAGGTACCGGTCCCGTGCGCCTCGACGTAGCCGATCGTCTCCGGCGCCCACCCCGCGCGCCGCACCGCCTCGGCGACGACCGAAGCCTGCGCGACCGGGCTCGGCACGGTCACGCCACCGGTGCGTCCGCCATGGTTGACCGCGCTGGCCCGGATCACACCGTGCACCTGATCGCCGTCACGCAGCGCCGCGGCCAACGGCTTGAGCACCACACAGCCCACACCCTCGCCGGGCACGTAGCCACTCCCGCCGATCCCGAAGCTGCGGCAGCGGCCGTCCTCGGAAAGCCAGTGCCCGTGTGCGAGTTGGCGGTACTTCTGCGGGTGGACCGAGGCGTTGACACCTCCGGCCAGAGCCAGCTCGCACTCGCCGAGCAGCAGGCTCTGCACCGCCAGATGCAGCGCATACAGCGACGAGGAACAAGCCGTGTCCACGGCAAGGCTCGGACCGGTCAGGTCGAGCGTGTAGGAGACGCGGTTGGCGATCGCAGAGTGCATCGCGGTCGGCGCCACGCCGGTACCGGGGTCGGTCAGGAGCTGGTAGTGGTTCCACATGACGCCGGCGAACACGCCGACCGGACGTCCGCGCAGCGCATCCGGGGCATACCCGGCGTCCTCCACGGCGTGCCAGCTCGTGGTGAGGAACATGCGCTCCTGCGGGTCCATCAGCTCGGCTTCCCGCCGAGAGATGCCGAAGAACGCCGGATCGAAGCGGTCGACGCTGTCGAGGAAGCCGCCCCAGCCAGCGGTGTCGTGATCGGTGTCGGCGTCCCAGCGGTCGGCGGGGATCTCGGTGATGCTGTCACGGCCGGCGGCGAGGTTACGCCAGAAGGCATCGACGTCGGGAGCTTGGGGGAAGCGGCCGGCCATGCCGATGATCGCGATGTCGTCGGTGGCGTCGGGGACGTCGTTGGTGGTGTCGGGAGCGGATACGGCCTCAGGTGCTTGTTCGGGCATGGGAAGCAGATCCCTGATGCGCCCGCCGTCACCGTGAAGCACGACCAAGCGCGGCTCACCAGCCGCCAGAGCATCTTCGAACGCCGTCAGCGCCTGCGCCGTCGGTAGCGGAGCGGTCCCCTTCTCGGCGGCAGCACGCTGGACAACGTCATCAGCGACCGTCATCGCGCCCGAAGCCCAGTACGGCCATGCGATCGCCACGCTGCGTCCGCGCCGGTCAGGCCGGGACGCGCGGCGCTGCACGACAGCTTCGGCGCACGCGTTGGCGGCGGCGTAGTCGGCCTGCCCTGGGTTAGCCAACGTCGCCGACACGGAGGAGAACACCGCGAAGAAGTCGAGCTCGGAGTCGCCGAGGGCGGCGTCCAGCGCGGACGTGCCGTGCGCCTTGGGCCCGAACACCGCCGCGAAGTCGTCGGCTTCCTTGCGGAAGTAGAGACGGTCGCGACGTACTCCGGCGCAGTGGATCACGCCATTGAGCATGCCGAATGCCTCGCGCGCCGCGTCGATCGCACGCTGCCCGCCATCGGTTCCGGACACGTCAGCCTCGACGTAGCGGACGTCCCCGCCGCGCTGGTTCCACTCCCGCAACACCGGACCCAGCTCGGCCGGCTCCGGACGGCGCCCGGCCAGCATGACGCGGGCTCCGTAGCGGTCGACCAAGTGGGAAGTCAGGAGTCCGGCTATCCCGCCTGCGCCTCCGGTGATGAGGTACGCGCCGCCGTTGCGTAGGACCTGCTGGCGATTGCCGTCCGCTGCGGGCACCAGGTCCCAGCGACGCACCTGGCGACGTCCGTCGATGATGCGGATCTCGGCTTCGACCGGATCGTCACCCGCTATCTGCAACAGGCTTCTGATATTCGAGTTCTGTTGTCCTGTCACGACTCGGCAGCGGATCTGCGGCGTCTCGGCAGTGATCGTGCGAGCCAGAGCGGCGAGTGCGGCGGGGATCGGCGCGTCCAGATCGGGCGTGCGACACACGGCGGTGAGGCGGATCGGGCCGGTCGACGTGCGCGCGGCGGCGGAGACCGCGAGGCGCCAGAGCGTGCGGGTCGCGGTCTCGACGTCGGTATCGGCGGGGATCTCTACCGCGATGTCGTCGGCAAGGAGTTCGGAGTCCACGGCTTCGGGACCGGCTATCACCGTCGCCGCTACGTCCGCCGGCTCAGCAGGCACGGAAGCCCAGCGCGGTGCGCGAAACTCCGTGACAGCGGGCTCAGCCTCAGGGAGGGCTTCGTCGACGGCAGCGGTCACCTGCGGGAGGGTCACGTCGTAGTTGGCAACCAAATGCGCGGCCAGGCTGGTGATGTCGCTGTACTCGAACAGCAGCGTCGGGTAGAGCGCCTGGCCGACAGCGGACTCCAACTCGCGACCGAGGTCCATCAGGGCGAGGGAGTCCAGGCCGAGTTCGTAGAAGCCGACGTCGGTGCGGATGTCTTCGATCGCGCGGCCGAGCCGGTCCGCAATCAGGGTACGGAGATGCTCGGCGAGGCGGTTGGCGTCAGCCGGGCTGTCCACAGCCGGTTCGGCTTCCGGCAGTACAGGAAGCAGCCGCGTGATGAGCTCGGGATGCCGAATCCGCTTGCAGGTCAGGCCCTGGAAGCCCGCGAGGTAGCGGCCTTCGGCGTCATAGAGGGCATAGTCGCTCGTGATGACGTCGCCGGAAGGCGCCAAGGTCTCGGGACGCGGAACGTACAGGTAGCAAGGTCCTGCGATCGATCGCGGCGCACGGAACTCCTGGATGAACATGGGGATGAAGGGATGCTGCCCCGACACCTCAGTCAGGGCGAAGCCGGCCAGGGTCGAGGCATCGAGCTTGGCCGGATGGAGATGGAACTGCTCTTCCTGACCGTCTCCGGGTTTCTCGAGAGTGAGGTGGGCCAGGAGCGAGGACTCCCCGAAGTACAGGGGTCCCGAACATCGCATCGGCGCGCCGTGGTCGATGTCCTCGCGGCGGGCTCGGGCGTAGAGCTCTGACATGTCGCCGACGCGAACAGCGCTGTCTTGCAGGGCTTTGATATCCAGGTCCAACGGCGTCGGCTCGTCGCGGAAGACCAATCGGGCCGCGATGTTCTGGCTCCACGGCGAGGACTCCGCGCCGTCCCCCAGCCACCGGCTGCGGGCTCGGACCGCGCGCATCCCGTCGACGTCGGCGTCGATCTCGCAGACGATCTCACGGTCCCGACCCTCGTCCGCCGCGACCGCCTCGGTGAAGACCACGTCGCGCAGCACGGCGCGGGTGACGTCCTCGCCTGCGGCGGCGAGCATACGGAAGACGATGTCCAGGAACGCGACGCCGGGCAGGACCGCGACGCCGTGGACGCGGTGGTTGCGAACGATGAAGTCGTCTCGGGTCAATACGACCCGGGCAGCCAGCTGGGCCATCGGCCTTCCTTTCGGTTCAGCGCTCCGTGGGGAGGACGACGCCGTCGATGGACAGCCGCAGATCCAGGAGCGAGGCGGCTTTCGGGGCGGGGGGTGGGGTCGGAGTCGGCGGGTTCGCTGCGGGCGCGATGGCCTCAGTCGCGCTCGTCGGCGTCGCCTCCAGCCACAACCGGCGGCGTGCGAACACCGGCGGCGGCAGCGCGGAACGCTCCGCGGGATGCCCATCGCGCCAGGCGGGATCCAAGCCGCTGACGACCAAGTGCGCGTTGGTCCCGCCGAGACCGAACGAACTGACCCCGGCGACCCGCTCGGCGGGCGGGAGCGTCCAGGGGCGGGCCGTGGTCGCCGGGTGGAAGGGCGAGCGCTCGAAGTCGAAGCGCGGGTTCGGGGTGTCGCAGAACAGGGTCGCCGGGATCACGCCGGTCTCGACGGCCAGGACCGCCTTCGCCAGGCCAGCGATGCCCGCCGCCGAGAGCGTGTGGCCGATGTTCGATTTCACGCTGCCGATCGCGCACCACTGATCCGACGCGTCGGGCGCTCCGTTCGCTGAGTCCGCAGCGCCAGTGCTGCTACCGCCCCCGTCGCCGGCGAAGACGTCGGTGAGCGCGCGCAGCTCGATCGGGTCGCCGATGAGCGTGCCGGTTCCGTGTGCCTCGACCAGGCCGATCTCGCGCGGTTTGCGGCCCGCGGCGGCCAGGGCGGAGCGGACGACAGCGGCTTGCGCGGCGGGGTTCGGGGTGGTGATGCCCATGGTGCGGCCGTCGTTGTTCAGGGCCACGGCCTCGATGACGGCGTGGATCCGGTCGCCGTCAGCCAACGCGGCGCCCAGCGGCTTGAGGAGCACTACGCCGCACCCCTCGCCGGGCACGAAGCCGTCGGCGCCACGGTCGAAGGTCCGGCAGCGCCCGGTCGGGGACAGGGCCCGCGCCGACGACAGGTCGATGTACGTGTGCTCATCGAGCAGCACCTCGACCCCGGCGGCCAGCGCCACGTGCGACTCCCCGGCCAGCAGGCTGCGACAGGCGAGCTGGACCGCGGCGAGCGAGGACGAGCAGGCGCTGTCGACGACGAGGTTGGGCCCGTGGAAGTCGAAGAAGTGCGCGACGTGCGCGGCGATGAAGTTCTGATCCGAGCGCAACACGCCGGGCCCGGTCGCGACCCGGCGTCCATAGTCGGACAACCGCGCCCCGACGAACACCCCGACCTGCCCACCGCCGAGATCGCTGTCGCCGTAACCGGCCTCCCGCAGCGCCGCGACGGAACCCTCCAGCACCATCCGAATCGCCGGATCTAGGCCCGTGGCCTCGGCGTCACCGAGCCGGAAGTAGCCGGGATCGAAATCCTCGATGCCCGAGACGAATCCGCCCCACTTGCTGATGCTGAAGCCGACCTCGCGCTCGGGGCGATAGTGCAGCCGATGGTCCCACCGCGACGCCGGGACCTCAGCGACCCCACAGTGGCCCGCGAGGAGGTTGGACCAGAAGGTGTCGAGGTCGGGCGCGTCGGCGAAGCGGCAGGACATGCCGATGACGGCTATCCGGTCGGTGGATTCGGGCTGGGATCGGTGATGCGGCTGCGGTTCGGAGGCGACGGCTACAGTTTGCGCGGCAGAGGCAGCTGCTGGTGGCTGCGGCTCGCGGTCCTCGGCGACACCCAAGTGGACGCTCAGGGACTCGACGGTCGGATGATCCAGCAGCAGCGAAGGCTCCAGCGACCTGCCGAGATGCGCCTCGATCGCCAGCAACAGCTCGCCAAGCATGATCGACTCGACGCCCAAATCCCCGAACAACGCGGTCGGATCCAGATCCGCGACCGCGATGCCGAGCTGGTCGGCGAAGATGGCCGACAGCCATGCAGGCGGGACACCCGGTGCGGGCTCTGCACCATTTCCTGCTGCCACAACCGCTGGCGCAAGATCCGCCGGGGCACGGAAGCTCTGAGCTGGCATAAGCCCTGCACCATTTCCTCCTGCCGCGACCGGCGCAAGATCCGCCTGGGCACGGAGCTTCTGGGCTGGCATCAGTCCTGCGCCATTCCCTTGTTCCGCAACCGCTGGCGCGAGCTCGGCGCTGATGTGTTGTCCTGAGCCATCCATGGATGCCGCATCCGCCTCGGCACCGAATCCATCGACCGAAGTCAGCCCTCGCACATCCACCGGCGCGCCCATCGCAGGCAGCGGCACAACCACGGCAGCCGGTGGAAGGGCCAGCATGCGCTCGAAGATGCGGAGGCCTGCTTCGTCGGTGAGGGGGGCGATGCCTAGGGCGGCGCAGGGGTTGGGGGTGCCGCGGCCGCCGCCGGTTTGGGACCACTGGGGCCAGTTCAGGGTGCGGAGCCAGGTGTGGCCGGCGTGGATGCGGTGTTCGGTGATCGTGTCGAGGGTGGCGTTGGCGGCGGCGTAGTCGGTCACGCCGGTGGCCACGGCTGGGGCTGCCGCGCAGATGGAGGAGAACTGGATGCTGAAGGATGGGCGGTCGGCGGCGGTCAGGTCGGCCAGGGTCTCCACGCCGTCGGTCTTGGGCTCCAGCGTGTCGGCCAGGCGTGTCATGTCCAGGTAGGCGAAGCCGGCGCCCTGGCCGGAACGGCCCGCGCAGTTCACCACGCCGTCGATCCGGCCCAGCTCGGTGCGCACCTGTTCCAGGAAGCTCGACATGCCCGCGACGTCCGCGACCGAGCCGATGTGTGTCAGTACCCGCACACCGGCGTCGCGCAACGCGGGGTCCTCGGGCGCAGACCGGGTCCCTACCAGGGCGAGCTGCCGGGCGCCCCGCGAAGCCAAGAACCGCGCGATCAGGGCTCCGATGCCGCGCGTCCCGCCGACGACCAGATACGCGGCCTCCGGGTCGGCACGCCACGCGCGATAGGGAGCATCAATGCTCTTCAACGCAGGGAGGAATCGCACGCCCCGCCGGTAACACACCTCACCGAGCCGATCGGCAGCGCCCCACTCTGCCAGCACCTCCGACACCACCGGGTCCGGATCACCAGCCTGCGCATCCGTGTCCAGCACCGAAGCGGCCAACCGGCGATACTCGGCGTTCAGCACCCGGACGAACCCCGCCATCGGCGCCCCGGCCAAGCTCGGGGCGGCGTGCTCGAAAACGTGGAGCCCAGCCGTGACCTGCATGACCCGCAGCCCGCCAACCGCACGTGCCCGAACCACCCGCTGAAGCATCGCCAGCCGGGGACGCCACAACCCACGCTCGGCCGAGGACCGGTTCAGATCCGCCAAGTCCAGCCAACCGACGAGGTCCGAATGCCGAGCCAGCAGATCGTCGGCCAGCGCGGTGGCCTCAGCGTCTGTGACGTAGCCAGGCACGCCGTCGCCCAGATCCGCGCCCTCCCGCACCAGCAGCACGCGGTCAACGCCGCACCGCTCAGCGAACCGGCGCGCCGCCTGCTCGCTGTGCTCGGAGAAGACGCACAGGACCGAGCCGGTGATCGTGCCGGCTGGCAAAGAGGTCGCGGAAGGCTCCCACGTCCGCTCATACAGCGGAATCTCCTGAGGCCCAGGCTCAGGCAGCCAGCACTTCATCCGCGCGAACGGATACGAAGGCAGCGAAACGATTCGCGGCGCCGCACCGTCCCGCCGCGCGATTACCTCCCCGTCGAGCGCACCGCCGGAAATCCAGTGCTGGCCAAGGGAATCCAAGTCGCCGTCGGCCGCAGGTTCGCCCACGGCATACCCCGCGCTCGGAACCCGCCCCCGCATCACCGAGTCCGGCGCCCGCCCCGCAACGAACCGCTCCAAGACATCGCAGAGCTCGTCGACATCCCGCACAACAACGGCAAGCCGCTCCCGCAATGCCTCCCGCCCGACCAGCAACGTGTATGCGACATCTGACAAAGCCTCGGGCGAACGCCGCAACCGCGCCGCCAACCGAGTAGCGACAGCGATCAGCTGGTCCTGGTCGTACCCAGACAAGACGACGAGCCGAGCCGCCCCCGCCACCTCAGGCCCACGCGCCGCCACCGCCGGCGCCTCCTGAACCACCGTGTGCGCGATCGTCCCCCCGGCGCCGAACGAGCTGATCCCCGCCACCCGCGGTCCCGATCCCGCCGGCCACACCTCGTTCCGCCGCTGCACTCGGAACGGGATCTGGTCCCAGGCGATGCCCGCGTTCAGCTCCTCCGCGTGCAGAGACGGCGCGAACTCCCCGTGCCGCATCTGAAGGATCACCTTCGTCAGCCCGGCGATCCCGGCTCCCGCCTCCACGTGCCCGATCACCGACTTCACCGACCCGACCGGTACCGATCCCACCGGCAGCCCCGCCGCGCCAAACACCCGCATCAGGCCATTGATCTCCACCGGATCGCCGAGCGCGGTCCCGGCGCCGTGCAGCTCCAGGTAACCGATCTCGCTCGGCTCCACCCCGGCGTCCCGCATCGCCTGACCGATCATCGAACCCTGAGCCTCAGGGTTGGGCACGAGGAATCCGTTGGTACGCCCGGCGTGCACGACCGAGGTCCCCCGGATCACCGCGTGGATCCGGTCGCCGTCCTCAACAGCTCGCCGCAGCGGCTTGAACAGCAGTGCGCCAGCACCCTCGGCGGGGACGAACCCGTCGCCGCCCGCGCCGAAGCTGCGGCAGCGGTTGGTCGAGGAGTTCAGCTTCATTCGGTACTGCTGGACGAACTTGTTCGGGTGCAGCGACAGGTTCACCGCGCCGACGATCGCGGCCTCGCACTCGCCGCCGCGCAGCGCCCGCACGGCCAGGTGCAGCGCCGTGAGTCCGGAGGAGCACATGGTGTCGAGGGTCAGACTCGGCCCGTGCAGGTCCAGGAAGAAGGAGACCCGGTTCGCGATCCCGCCGATCGTGGCGCCGCTGTCCTGGCGCTCGGCGTGCAGCGACTGCTCCACCGCGAAATAGGGGTATTCGTTGTACATCGCGCCGGCGTAGACCGCGACCCGCTGCCCGTGCCGCCGGGCCAACCGGTCCCGCGTGTAGCCGGCGTCCTCCATCATCTCCCACACGACTTCGAGGAAAAGCCGCTCCTGCGGGTCCATCAGCGCCGCGTCCCGGGGCGTGATCTGGAACAACAGCGGATCGAACTCGTCGACGGCGTCCAGCCAGCCACCCCACATCTGATCGACCGGCCAGCCCGCGCGCGCCCGATGTTCGGGGATGCGCGAGACGCTGTCGCGACCGGTCGACAGGGTCTGCCAGAACGCGTCGAGGTCGGGTGAGGACGGGTAGCGCCCGGCGAGGCCAATGACGGCGATCGCGCCGTCATCAGTGGTCTGCGAAGGTACGACGGCGCGGGTCGGCACGGCTATGGGCTCTTGCGGCACACTGCCGGAGCTCCAGTGCTCGGGGTGATGCTCCGTCAGTTCGGACGCGACGGAAGCGAGGTCGGTGTGGGAGAAGAACAGTGTGCGGTCCTGCTCGCCGAGTTCGCTCTCCAAGCGGGCGTTCATCCGGGCGATGAGCATGGAGCTGAGGCCGTAGTGGGTGAGCGGCACATGGGGGTCGATCTGCGCGGCGGGAATGCCGGCGAGCTCGGCGTAGAGGTCGACCAGCCACGACTGCGCCGACGCTGATAGTGCGACTACAGGCTCTGGTGAGGCTGGGATCGGCGTGCTCTGCCATGGCACGGAAGGCAGCGATACGCGGCGCGCGTCCGGAGCCTGGAATCGTTCCCACGGGATGCGGCGGCCCTCCAGCCAGGCAGCGGCGGCTTCGACCGGAGCGGTCGGATCGGCCGGGTCGCTGGAGGCGCCCGCCTCGACGCGAGCGGTCCCGAGCGCGGGATGCGACCGGCCGTCGAGGTAGGCGCGCAGGGCTGCTGACGCGTCAACGGCATCGGAAACGCAGACGGCGAGCCGGTGCGGCATGGCGCTGCGGCCCTGGACGGTGAACGCCACATCGGCGAGAGCAGCTGCGTCCTCGGAATCGAAGTATTCTGCGAAGGCGAGCGCGTAACGGTCCAAGGACGGCTTGTCCGCGGCGGACAGCACGACGACGTGCACCGGAGCCCCGCTCGGAGCGGCCAGAACCGCCGGAACCGCAGAATCGGCTTGCGGCAGATCCGGCAACCCCCGCTGCCACATCTTCTGCAGCACGTCCCCGGGCCCGATCTCCTCGATCTCGGTCACCCCCGACGCCGCCAGCAGGCGCAGCGTGTCCCACCACCGCACCGGCTCGCACAGATGCCGCACCAGCAACCCGGCAATTTCAGAGGCCTGATGCGGCCTCGCCGTCACGTTCGCGATGACCGGTATCTCAGGCTCAGCGAACCGCACATCGGCCAGGAATTCTCCGAACTGCCGTGCCGCGTCGGCCATGTACCGCGAGTGCGCCGCGATGCTGACGTTCAGCGGCACGCATCGTCCCGCGCCCTCGTTCGCCAGCAGCGCCGCCACGGTGTGCGCCGATCCCCGCGGCCCGGACAACACGACCTGTCCGGGCACGTTGTCGTTCGCCACGTCCACGGTGTGCAGGCCGCCGCGCCGCAGCACCTCCGTCAGCCGGTCCAGCGGCAGGCCCAGGACCGCCATCATGCCGCCGTCGGGTGCGGCCGCCATCAGCTCGCCTCGGCGTCGCACGATCCGCAAGCCGGTCTCGAAGTCGAACGATCCGGCCGCGAACAGCGCGCTCAGCTCTCCCAGGCTGTGCCCGGCCAGGTAGTCCGGCGTCGGACCGCCGAGGCGGCGGCGGTGCAGGTAACTCAAAGCATTGACGGTAAACAACGCAGGCTGCGAATACTCGGTCTGGTGCAGCCGCGCGTCGCCGTCCAGGCACAGGTCTCGGACCGAGTACCCGAGGACCGCCTCGGCGGTCGCGGTCAGGTCGGCGAACTCCTCGAACAGGTCCGCACCCATGCCGGCGCTCTGCGAACCCTGGCCGGGGAAGAGAAAGGCCAGACCCATGTCAACGCTCCTTCGAGGTCCACCGAACCGGTCCGGACCGGATCGGGATTGATGAGCTCACCGGCGCCTCACCCCTCCCAGGGGAACCTGCCGCCGTTCGCGAAGGCGGCCATCCGGCCGCGCACCGCCGGCAGGGTCATGAGCCGGCCGAGCTCGTCCACCGCCAGGTCCCGGACGCCGTCCGGCAGCGGCCACAGCCGCTGGGAGTACGCCTTCAGCGCCGCGATCGTCGCGGTGTCGATCTTGTCGGCGCGCAGCGCCAGGCGCCGTATCGCAGTGCCCGGATGCTCGCTGATCTCGTCGGCCAGCCCGCACGCGACGGCCTCGGGCGCGCTGACCGGCCGCGTCGTCAGCGCCATGGAGTAGGCCCTGGCGAACCCGACCCGGCGGATCAGGAACGGCAGGACGCAGCACGGCAGCAGTCCCCACAGCGCCTCGGGGAGACCGAAGGTCGCTGCCTCGCTGGCTGCCACGAAGTCGCAGGCCGCCACCAGGCCGACCCCGCCGCCGGCCACCCGACCCTCGACGGCAGCCGCGACGATCAGCGGCGCGAGCGTGAAGCGCTCGAGCAGGTCGAAGTACGCGCCGCCGGTGCGCCGGGCGGCGGCGGCCTCGTTTTCGTCCTCGCCCTCGCCTCCGACCCCGACCCCGGCTTGTCCGGCCGCCGCGACGTTCATCCCGACGTTGAAGACGCCCGGCGTCGCCGACGTCAGGAGCAGAATCCGGCATTCGGGTGCGGCGAGCGCCTTGTCCAGCGCGCGATGCAGGGCACTGATGAGCGCGTCGTCGATCACCGGAGCACTTCCAGTGCCGAACTCGAAGACCCGGATCGCCTTGTGCGGGACGCCGTTCGGCGCGCGGTTCGTCACGTCCACCGGTACTCCCGGTGGAAGTCACGGATCCGGTCCAGGACCAGCAGGCCGCGGCCCTCGAAGTGGCTGCCGTATACGGGCCCGTACTCGCCCGGGTCGAACACCGCGTCCCGCGTGCCGAAGCCCCGGGCGCCGCCGACCGCCGTGAGCCGGTCGTACTCGGAGACGGTCAGCTCGCGCCGCTCGTCCAGGGCGGCGGCGATACCGGGACGTGCCGAAAAACCAGTGGATACAACGGAATCGGCGGGGACCACTCCGCTGAAGAACTCCGAGGCGCAGCCCGAGCCGTAGGAGAACAGCCCAAGCCGGCGGGAACGGTCGAAGCGTCCGTGGTCGAGTACCGAGCACAGCGCCAGGTACAGCGCGGCGGAGAACAGGTTCCCGACCCGGCGGGCATAGCGCAGGGAGTCGGCGACGCGCGTCTGGAAGTCGTCGTCCACTTCGGCGGCGGACATGCCGGCGCGCTTGCGCGCGAGGTTGCGGTGCGCGCCCTTCACCATGCCGGCGAAGGGTGTGTGGAAGACCAGGTAGTCGAAGGTCGTGCGCAGATCAGCGCCCGCAACTCGGTCGCAATATGCTGCGAAGCTTGCGTCGAGGCATTGCAGGTACGCCAGCAGCGACAGGTCCGAGTCGACGACTTCGGCGTCCACGGCCGGGCGCGCGGTGTCCATCACCTCATAGGTGTGGAAGCCGCTGGCGCCGGGATCCAACGCTAGGACCCGAGGTTCGGGACCGACCAGCATCGCCACCGCACCGGTACCCTCCGAGGGTTCCCAGTACGTGCCGTGCGCGTCGGTCGCCGGGGCGTCGGTGGCGATGACGAGGGCGCGCGCCGTCGGCACGCCGGATGCGCTCAGGATCCCGACCGCTGTCTGGAGCGCGGCGGTCCCGCCGTAGCAGGCGTGCTTGACCTCGAAGGACCGGCAGCGGCTGGACAGGCCGAGTTGGTGGTGGATGTAGGTGCTGATCGGTTTGCCGAAGTCCAGGCCGGATTCGGTGCCGACCACCAGCAGTTCGATGGCGTCGCGCTGCTGGGCGTCGAGACCGGCGAGCAGCGGTGCGGCGGCGTTGACCGCGTTGCTCACCGGGTCCTCGCACGGCAGGCAGACGGATTTCTGGTCCATCATGAGGTTGTCGAACCGGGCCATGCTCAGATCCCGGTCGGCGAACATCTCGCGCACCCCGACCACCGCGCGGCCGACGTAGGCGTGGATTGCTTCGACGCCGATCACCATGCTCCCTCCCGCGCTTCCAGGCAGTGTCCGGACCGACTCAGGATGCTGCGACGTCGGATGTGCGGTACGGCAGCATCAGGGTGTCTCGGATGCTGGTGGACACGAACAGCTGGTCCCAGGTGCCGCCGCCCTTGGACTCGTGTAGGCGGGGCTTGGCGTAGATCTCCTTCTGGATGCCGTCGGTGCGCTCCAGGTCGGCCAGCGCCTGCCAGTCGTCGAGGCTGCGCAGGTGGATCAGCCAGTAGATGTGGTCCTGGCGGCCGAAGGTCTCTTCGTAGAGCAGGATCGTGACGCGGCCGGCCAGCTCGCGGTTGACGTACTCCTGCCAGTCGAACCCGAACAGCCGGCCCTCTTTGCGGTACTCGTATTTCACGTCTGCCTCGCGCAGGACCACGGCGCCGGCGTTCGCGGAGTTCAGCTGGACGTCGAAGGGCTGGGCGCTTTGATGGCGTGCCGAGGGGGCGAAGTTCTGCGCCTCGGTGGCGTCGCCGTCGCCCTCGGCTTCGCCGTGGCGCAGGTGCAGGCCGTGCTGTGGGACGAGGATCCGCTCGGCGAAGCTGCGCGGGGTGAACATCTTCTCCCAGTTGCCGTGGCCCTTCTCCGGGAGGCGGTCGACGACGGAGATGTCCTGGAACTTCTCGTCGTGGTCGACCATCTCCAGCAGCTCGCCGTACTGGTTCGGGGAGCGCATGTGGATGAGCCAGTGCATCCGGTCGCGGACGCCGAACACTTCCTCGTAGGCGAAGGTGGTCGCGATGCCGACCTGGTTGTCGTTCACGTACTTCAGCAGATCGACGCTGTAGCCGCGGCCTTCGCGGGCGAACTCGTACTCGAGCTGGCCGACGCGGTAGATGATCATGCCGGCGTTGCCGGAGTGCAGGAGCTGCTCGGGCGGGAGGCCGGTCTGCTGCTGGGCCTGGACTATCGGCGCTGTCGCAGTCGGCGATGTCGGCGCGGTCTGCGCGGTCGGCCGGTCAGATCGGGACGAATCAGTGCTATCGGCTGTCATCGTCATGGAATATTTCTATTCCTTTCCTACAGGGAGGAGCTGCTCACGATTGAGCGGATGCACCTATCGCTGCGGCGGCCTTGGCGACGTCTGAGCGGATGGCGGCGAGGACCTCGGCGGGGCGTCCGCGGTGGTAGAAGTGGCCGCCGCGGAAGACGCGCAGGGTGAAGGCGCCGGAGGTGGTGTGGCGCCACGCCGCCATCTCCTCGACGTCGACTTCGGGGTCTGTGTCGCCGACGAGCGCCGAGACGGGGAAGCGCAGGGGTGGGCCGGGGGTGTGCTCGTAGGTCTCGTTGAGTTCGAAGTCGGCGCGCAGGGCGGGGAGGAAGAGGCGGTAGACGTCGGGCTGGACCAGGACTTCTTCGGGCATGCCGCCGAGCTGGGTCACCGCGTTCAGGAACTCTGGTTCGGGGAGTGCGTGCAGCGGTTGCCGGCGTGCCGGTAGTTGGGGTGCGCGGCGGCCTGAGGCGATCAGGCACAGCGGTGGTCGCAGGGGTGAGCGCAGCGATGACTGAAGCGGGTCGGCGTCCAGGGCGCGGGCGGTTTCGTAGGCGAGCATGGCGCCCATGCTGTGGCCGAACAGGGCGTAGGGGCGGTCCAGGAACGGTTCGAGGGCGGCTACGAGGGCGGGGATCAGGTCGGCGGTGCGGGTGTGGGGGCGCTCGCGCAGGCGTGCCTCGCGGCCGGGGAGGATGACGGGGCAGACGTCGATGTCGGGGAGCAGGGCTTGGCGCCAGGCGTGGAAGAACGCGGCGCCGCCGCCGGCGTGGGCGAAGCACAGGAGGCGGACGGGGGCGCGGCCGGTGGTCGCGGCGGCGCCGAGCCAGGCGGGGGGCATTAGGCGACCCGGCCTCTCGCGCTGACACGCCCATAGTTCTCGGGCTTCATTTCGCGCCCCGAATGATGATGTGCGCCAGCGAGCCGGTCGCTCCCAGGGCGTTGATCAAGGCGCGAGGTGGTGCAGCCGGGTCGGTGTGCGGCGGCCAGGGTTCTATGGCGTCCACGACGCGCAGCGCCTTCGGGTCCCAGCTGATCAGCGGGCTGCGATGGGACGCCAGCAAGGTCGGCGCGAGGCGGCCGTGCCGCAGTTGCAGGACCACCTTCGCCAGCTGCGACATGCCGGAGGCGGATTCCAGGTGCCCGAGGTTCGGTTTGACCGTGCCGAACGCGACCGGCCGCGCACGGTCGGCGAACACCCGGCCCAGCGCCTCGATCTCGGCGGCGTCGGCGAGCGCGGCACCGGCCGCGGCGCACTCGACGTAGTCGATGTCGGCGGCGGTGAGGCCGGCCGCGGCCAGGGCGTGGCGCAGCGAGCCGGTCAGCGCGCCGGCGTCGGGGGCGCCGAAGCGGGGCGCCGTGCCGAGGTGTCCGGTCCAGGAGCCTTCGATGACGGCGTGGACCAGATCGCGATCCTCGGCCGCGGCATCGGCCGGGCGCAGGAGCACCGCAGCGACACCCTCAGCCGGAGTCCAGCCGGGCGCTTCGCCGTCGAAAGCACCCTCGGCCTCCTTGCGCCCAAGCAAGTCCAAGCCGGACAGCAGCGCCAGGTGGTAGGGATGCGCGATGAGGTTGACCCCGGCCACCACCGCCGCCGCGCACTCGCCAAGCCGAATGCTCTGCACAGCCAAGTGCAACGCGGTGAGTGAGGAGGAACACGACGTGTCGACCGCGACGCTGGGCCCGGTGAAGCCGAAGGCATGGCTGACACGATTCGGCAGATCCGAGGCAATGCCGGACTGCGCAGCAGTACCGTCGACACGCCAGGCATCAGCACCCGCAAGCTGGAAATCAGGCCACATCGAACCGACGAACACCCCGACCCGCCCGAGATCGGCGAGCGCATCGGTACGCCCCGCGTCCTCGACGCAGCGCCACACAGCCTCCAGCACCTGCCGCGCCTGCGGATCGAGCCCGGCGGCTTCGCTGGGCGCGATGCGGAAGCGCAGGGCATCGAAGGACTCGATGTCGGACAGGAAACCGCCGCGCACCTGGGGCAAACCGAGCGCCGCAGCACGGCGGGCATCGAGCGGGGCGACAGCGCTGCGGCCGGCGGACAGGTTGCGCCACAGGGTGTCGAGGTCGTCGGCGCCCGGGAGGCGCGCGGCCATGCCGACGATGGCGATGGCGGTGCGGGGGGTCGTCGCAGCAGGGATGTCGAAGACGGCGGGCGCGACGGCGGCGGATGCGGCGGATGCGGCGGATGTCCGAGGAGCGGCGGCAGGCACGGAAGGTGCGGGGGGCGCGGCAGGCGCGGCGGGCGCGACGACCGCGGATGCGGTGGATGTCCGGGCAGCGGCGGCAGGTGCGGCGGGACTGGCAAGTGCGGTGGGCTCGGCAGGTGCGGCGAAGACGGCGGGTGCAGTGAGAGATGCGGCGGTATGAGCAGCGGCGACGTCGGCGGGTGCTGCGGCAGCAGGGGGCGCGGCGGTAGCGAGCGTGGCGACAGCAGGCGTGGTGAGGGCAGCGGACGCGGGTGCTGCGGCAGCGGGTGCGGCAGCGATGCCGGGTGCGGCGATGGTAGAGCGTGCATGTGCTGCGGCAGCGGGTGCGATGCCGGGTGTAGCGGGTGCGGCAGCGATGCCGAATGCGGAGGGTGCAGCGAGTGTGGGAGTCGGTGTGAGTGCGGCAGGAGTGGGCGCGGCGAGGGTAGTGGGTGCGGGTACTGCGGCAGTGGGTGTGAGTGCGGCGGCGGCAGCGGAGTGGTGGGTTGTCGGCGCCTCGGCCGATGCCGTTGCCGTTGCCTCATATGGGGGGCGTGGACCGTTTGGTGAGGTGGTCGGGCGGGTGACTGGGCCGCCTAGGAATGACAGGAGGAGTTGGTGTTCTGGGTCGAGGGCTAGGTCGGCGCGGGTGGGTTCTTCGGCTAGGGCTCCGATGGGGCAGAGGCCTGGGCCGGCTGCTGCTTGGCCGGTCATGAGGAGTTGCGCTATGTGGCCGGCTTCTATTGCTAGGTAGCGGGTGCTGTCGGTGCCGTATAGGGGCTCTATGCCGCGGGTTTGGCCGACTAGGTGGAGTTCGAAGGCGGCGCGGTCGTGGATTTCGCGGTTGTAGAAGAAGTGCGTGCGTCGGTTGGCTGACGGCGTCGCGTTCACGAGCCGTAGTCCGTGCTCGCTCGGCTGGTAGTAGTAGACGCCGGCTGGCAGTCCTGCGACCCGGTCCGCGAACGTCCGCACGTACACCTGCACCGCGTAGGTGTCTCCGGCTGATGGGTACAGATAGCGGTCGCGCTCGCCGTCGGTCCAGGGTCGAAGGAGGCTGAGAAGGTGGCCCAGCTCGGTAAGTGGCAAGGGCTCGGCCAGGAAGTCTCGGCGCGAGGAGCGCCATAGGTACCAGTCCTTGGTGATGCGGACATCTGGTAGCTCGACTAGGGGAGCCTGCACTGAACGCAGGTTCGCGTGGCCGTCGTGGAAGGCGGCTCGCGATGCTGGATCGAAGAAGTCGACATGGATAGTGGTGCTGGCTGGCTCGATGTCATGCAGTTGGGTGTCTGAGGGTGAGGGATCTTCGGGCTCTGTTGGTGGCTCGGAGCCAGCGACGGCTTGGGCGATCCCCTCGACCGTCGGCTCGGACAGCAGCGTGGACACCGCGATCCGCCGGCCGAACCGCTCCTGCAGCATCCCGGAGACCCGCACCATCGTGAACGACGTGGCTCCCTGATCCCACAGGTCCGCATCGGTCTCGATCCGCTCGACGCCGAGCAGCTCGGCGAACAGCGCGGCTACTTCCCCGACCACCTGCGCTGCTGCCCCAGTAGGTGCGGCAGGCGCGGCAGGCGCGGCGGGCTCAGGCGCAACAGCACCCGCAGTCGGCACCGGCCAGGGCAGCGCATCGCGATCGAGCTTGCCGTTGGACGTCGCGGGGAACCGGTCCACGAACCCGACGACGTTCGGCACCATGTAGTCCGGCAGCGCCTGCGCCGCATACTGACGCAGCTCCGGAACCGAAGGCGCGGCGCCGCCTTCCGGCACCACATACGCGACCACGCGCCGGTCCCCCGCGTCATCCGGCCGCGCGACCACCACGACGTCCGCCACCCCGGCATGGCTCCGCAGCCGGTGCTCGATCTCGCCGAGCTCGACCCGGAAGCCGCGGATCTTGACCTGCCCGTCCTGCCGCCCCCGGAATTCCAATACCCCGTCCGGGAAATACGCCGCCCGATCCCCAGTCCGATACATGAGCTCCGACGGCTCAGCGGCATGCGGATCCAGCACGAACCGCTCTGCCGTCAGGTCCGGACGCCCGACGTACCCGGAGCTCAGGCAAGCACCGGCAATGAAAAGGTCGCCCTCCACCCCCGGCGCGCACGGCTCCAACCGCTCGTCGAGCACGTAATACCGGCAGTTGTCGATCGGGCGGCCGTACGGAATGCTCCGCCAGTCCGGATCCACCGTCGCGACCGGGAAGTAGTTCGACCAGATCGTGGCCTCCGTCGCCCCGCCGAGGCTGACCAGCTGCGCGGAAGGAAACGCTGCGGTCAGCCGCGCCGGAAGCGGCAACGGCGTGTAGTCGCCGCTGAGAAAAACCAGCCGCAGCTTCGACGCCGCAGCCGTCCCGGGCTCCGGGAACAACGGCGCCAGCTGCGCCAGCGTGGTCGGCGCCGAGTTCCAGAACGTGATCGGCTCGGTGAGCAGCACCTCCAGCAGCAACGCAGGGTCCTTCTGCTGTACCTCGTCCGCGATATAGACGCCCGCGCCCCGGCCCAGCAGACCGAGCAGATCGAACGCCGACAGGTCGAACCCGAGCGAGGTGACGCTCAGCCCCACATCAGAACTGTCGAACCCGTACATCCGATGACACCACGCGAACAAGTTGTGCAACGGCCGATGCGTGACGACCACGCCCTTGGGCCGACCGGTGCTCCCAGAGGTGTAGATGATGTAGGCGGCGTCGTCGACCCCATTCACGGGCTCAGGATTCTGATCCGTCGCCGCCGAGTCGGACACAGAGCCAAGATCCAGCATCGCCACACCCGCCGGCGGCGCCACCGGCAGCACGCCCCCAGCGGTGAGCACCACCGACGCCCCGCTCTCGGCCAGCATCCCGGCTGCCCGCTCACCCGGCAGGCTCGGCTCGATCGGCAGGTAAGCGCCGCCAGCCTTCAGCACGCCGTAGACCCCCGCCACCATCTCCGGACCGCGTCCCACGCAAATCCCGGCCACGCTCCCCGCACCGACCCCGAGTCCACGCAACTCAGCTGCGATCGCGTTGGCACGCCGGTTAAGCTCCCGGTACGTCAGCGACCCGTCACGCCAACGCAAGGCGATCGCGCCCGGCCGCAACCGCGCCTGTTCCTCGAACGCCAAGTGGATCGGGCCCTCGGCGCGATGAGGGCGATCGGTGGCGTTGAAGTCGAAGAGGATGCGGCGACGCTCGGACGGATCGAGGCCGGCGGCGTCCACGTCGTCCTGACCGTCCGCCAACGCTCGCAGCGACCGCAGGTAGGACGCGAACACCCGCTCCACCACGCCGGGCGCGAAATCAGCCTCGACCACATCCCAGAACACACGCAGCTCGTCGTCTCCGCACTCCATCGCGATGCAGTCCATGGACACGTCCGGCGTACACGTCGCCCACGGACCGGACGTCACACCCTCCGGCAACGGCTGCCCAGCCAGCTCCAGCAGCCCGGTGATCACGACCGGATATCCGGCGTGCCCGGTCTTGCGCCGCCGCAGCGCCGCGCGCCGGATCTCCGCCAGCCCGCTGACCGCGTCGCACTGCGCGTCGGCGTCGATGACGGCCTGGTTCGCCGCCGCCTGCTCCCACACTCCGGTGTCGCGAAGATGCTCGACCCAGCTCAGCGCCGTGTACTCCCCCGGCCGCCACGCGGCGAACTGCTCGCTCCAGCGCACCAGCGGCACGGCGAACGGCTCGTCGAAGACCTCGGCGAGGGCGCGCGTCAGGGCACTGACTATCACCGCGTCGGGGCTCAAGCCCTGCTGCCGGACCCGCTCCCGCAAACCCGGCCAGCCACTGACGCTGGCAACGTGCCGCACCCGAGAGCGCTCTCCGCCGCGCGCCTGGGCCATCGGCAGCCTCGGACCCGGCGGAAGCGCCTGCGCACGCTCGCGCCAATGCGCTTTCCACTCCGGGAGTTGCTCCGAACTCAGCTGTTCCTGTTGCCAGGCCTCGTAAGACTCATACGGCTCGGTATGCTCCGCACGCGCCTCCGGCTCGGCGTAGCGACGGAAAAGTTCGCGCATCAAAAAATGCACGCTGCGTCCGTCGCAGACGATGAGATCCACGGTCAGATGGACCCGCGCGGATCCGGCGGCGCTCCGTGTCACTCGCAGGTCGAACCGCGGCCACCGGCCCAGCGGGAACGCGCGCGACACCAGATCGTGGCCGTATTCGAGGCCTGAGTCGGCGTCGAGGTCCACGACCGGGACGAGCCAACCCGCCGGGGCGCTTTCCCGCACGAACAACCGACCGTCGGCGGTGACCTCGGTCCGCAGCACCTCGTACTGCGCGATCATCCCGGCCCACGCGTCCTGAAGGCGCGCCAGATCCAGGTCCTCGACGTCGAAGGCGTGGTACACCTGGCAGCCGTCCCAGGGACCGGAGCCGGAGGCCGCAGCGACGTAGTACGCCTGCTGCAATTCGTTCAGCGGCCGGAAGACCCCGTGCTCGGCCTTCGGCGCGCATGCGATCATCAGAGTATTGACGAACGCGGCGAACCCCACCTCTGCCACGCCGACGGCCGTCGCCTCGGAGACGTCCCAGCGCAGCCGCAGCTCACCGTTCGCCTCCCACATTTGAGCGTCGATCGCGACGTCAGAAGTCTGACTCAAGGCGTACGACACGGACTGCGCGAAGCCGTCGCTCGGGCTCGGACGGGAATCGTCGAGCAAGCTGGTGAAGACCACAGGCAGCACAGCGTCGCGCACCCGAAGGGTCCGCAGCGCCTCGATCCCAGAGACTAGCGAGTGGTCCAGGTCCTCCCACAGACGGCGGCCGACCGTGCGCGCCACTTCGTCGAGCCCGAGTCCGTTCAGGTCGTCGACCACGAACACGCAGGTGGAGGTGAAGGGCCCGACGACCTCCTGAGCGGCAGCGGGGAGTCGGCCGCGCTGGTTGGTCGTGAGCACCAGGCTGAAAGGCCCGCCCGGACGGTGTCGCGCGAAGACGTCGGCGAAGACGCCCACCACGAACGCGGTCGGCGTCACGCCGATGCCGGCAGCCCGCTCCCGCACTGCTGCCCACTGCTGCGCGTCGAGCCCGGCGCTCAGCGGTCGACGACGTGCGCCCCGCGCTCCGGCCGGGACGGTGCGCGACGGCTGCGGATCAGCCAATACCGCAGGACCCTGCGGCAGGTCGGCGAGCCGGTCACGCCAGTACGCGAGGTCCGCCTCCCACGCCGGGCTGTTCAGTTGCTCCTGCAGGGCAAGGACGCAATCTCGCGCCTCGAGCTCGGCAGGTTTGAGCACTGCGTCAGGGTTCTCATACACCTGCCACCACTGTTCCAGCAGCAGGTCCAGCCCCCGGCCGTCGGTCACCATCGCGTCGATGCTCAGATGCACGACGTCCGAGCGGCCCGGCCGCCGTGACACCGCGATGGCGAACGGCGGCCGAAGCCCGGCTGGATAGTGTCGGTGCGAGAGATCCCCACGTACGTCCAAGAAATCCTTGTCCCCGGCAAGGTCGTGGACAAGGAGGTCCCATGCCGGAGCGTCGGGCGCCACTTGCTGCCGACCGTCCGCGGTGACCACCGAACGCAGGATGCTGTTGTGCTCCACGACTCGTTGCCAGGCGGCGCGAAGCCGGTCGGCATCGACGTCCTCGATGTCGAATTCCCGATAGATATGGCAGCCGACGGGGTCTGCCGTCAGCTCTGGGAGGCGCCCTGCGAGGTAGGCCTGCTGCACGGCGGTGAGCGCGAACGGCTCGTGCCGGGCGGCGGGGTCGGGGCGGACGGCTGCCGGACGTCCACCCCCGCCCCCGCCTGCTTGCTGCCGCCCGATCACGAGTGCCGCGATGTCGTCGACGGCGTGACATCGACCCAGGTCCGCCATCGAGACCTCGACCTCGAACTCCGCGAGGAGTTCGAGCACCAGCCGGGTCACGGCCAGCGAATCCAGCCCGAGATCCCGCAGGTCCCGGCCGTTCCCGAGCATCTCCGCGCGGTCGGGCACGATGCCCTCGAGGATGCGGCGGACGCTGCCGGCCACCTCGTCGGCCGAACCCGGATCGGTGTCGGAACCCGCGTCTTCGGCGGTGCTCACAGTGCTCGAAGTGCCCACAGAGTCCACGTCGCTTCCGTCGCTTCCGTCAGAGCCGCTGGGATCGGAGCCGCTTGGCCTCAGAGCCGCTACAAAGCGGCGGTTTCCAGGTAGTCGGCGAGCCCGTTTTCGTCGACCACCAAGAACGCGCCGGGATGCCGCGAGACCAGGCCGGCCTCGGCGAACCGCTTGAGGAAGTAGCCGACCCGTGAGCGTGTGGTGCCCACCATGTCGGACAGCTCCTCCTGGGTGATGCGCTGCTCGATGCTGGTTCCGGTGGAGTGCCGCTTGCCGATCTTGTCGGCGAGCGTGAGCAGCACCGCGGCCAGGCGGCGCTCGCTGTCCATGGTCACCAGGTTGGTGATGATCTGCTGCTGTTCGGACACTCGCAGGGCCAGGTAGGCCAGGAACGCCTCCAGCAGGTCCTGGTCGGCCAGCGCGGCGCGGAACCGGCCGGACCTGATGCGCCGTAAGATCGTGGGCCGCATGGCCGTGGCGGTCTCCAAGCGGCCGGCAGAGGCCTGACACAGCTCGCCGAAGACATCGCCGGGTGCGTATATCGACAGCAGGCATTGTTTTCCGTCTCGGGAGAAGGTGACTGTCTTCACCTGTCCGGTCTCGATCATGTAGACGTCGTCGTCGTGGTCTCCGCAGTTGAAGACGTGGCCGCCGCGCGGTATCCGGATCGTGGTGGCGACTCCGGAGTCGTCTTCCACGAGTCCGCGCAACCGTTGGGCGAATCGGCTCGACGCCATGCAATATCTGTCCACTCGACATTCCCTCATTCCTGCGGGCATCCGAATTCGTGTTCACACGTGCGGTTCGAGGTCACCGATGGGAAGGGTTCACGTCAGATTTCTCGGCCATGAAGCGCGAAGCGGTGTCGATCAGGTCGGGGGGGCCTTGGAACAGGGATATGTGGTCGCCGTGGGGGACCACGTGCAGCCGTGCGTCGGGCAACGCGGCGGCTACATAACGGGAGCCATCGGGATGCGCGGTGGTGTCGTCCTCGCTGGTGACCACCAGCGTGGGCTGCACGACCGCGGACAGCTCCGGGCGTACGTCGGTCTCCATGATCGCGCCGTTGAGAAGGCAGTAGCGGAACAGGAGATCAGGGCTCGCATAGGGATACAGGACCAGGTGCGCCAACTCCGGTGGGGTCGAGGCCGCTATCGAGCGGCACAGCACCGCGTGCACCCCGGCCGCGCTGACCTTGGCGCGGGTCGCCATGGTCATCAGAGCCTGCAGGTTGCGTTGGTGCTCGGTTTTACGGGCTTGGTCTCCGAGTTCGAAATCGCCGTGCCACAGACTCAGGGAACTGATCCGGTCCGGGTGCGCGGCGGCGGCGGTGATCGCGATCACCGCTCCCCCGCACAGTCCCATGACGTGGGCCTGGTCGAGCTCGAAGGCGTCCATGACGGCGATCAGGTCGTCGGCTTGCGCGGGCACGCCGGTGGCTCCGGCGAAGTCCTCGCAGCCGCAGAACAGTCCGCGGCTCTCCCATGTCAGGACTCGATGATCGCGGGCGAGCCGCCGGATCCAGACTTCGGCCAGCCGGGCCGGCATGCCGCACGCTGAGGCGATGACCACCGCCGGGGCGTCGGGATCGCCAGCGGCGTAGGCGCGGACGCCGACACCATCGGGACCTCGCACCGTCCGCTGCTCACAGAAGGAGTCGAAGTCGGCGCTGACCGCCTCGTCCACGACCCGGTCCACGTCCGGCAGATCGTCGGAGGACAGCACGGCCAGCGCCGCACCCGAGTCGGCCAGACCCAGCCGCCGGCCGGCCGCCGCCCCGAACGGATCCAGGTCCGACTCCGGGGAGCGGACCAGTTCCAGCGCCGGGGCGCCGAGGCGTCCGCACACTCGGTCCACGATCGTCTGGAGCCCGCGTACCGCGCCGCGGGCTCCGCCGGGCACCGCGACGCGGACGGGGGCGTCGAGCCGATCGATCATCGGCCTCAGGGAGAGCACCGCCGCGGCCAACTCGGCGACCGCGGTTCTCGCCTGCCCGTTCAACACTCCGTCCACCTCCCGTCCCCGAGCGACGTGCCGGCCCGCGCCGAGCGCGGCGCCGGTGGCCTCACCATTGCGTGAAGCGGTGTCCGCGCGTGGTCTGGCGGGCGAGATGGTTGTGTCCGTACCCGTCCGTCCCAGCCACCAAAACCGCGCCATAGCGGTCTAGTTCGACCCGCCCGCCGTATTCCTCGATGGCGTCAGTGTCCGGATATACGGATACTGATGTGGGCACGTAGCGCGAGGCGAAACCCAGGCGCGGCTCGGCGCCCTCGCCGCCGCTGTGCGGCCAGGAGGCGTGCATCAGGGTGGACCAGAACAGCACCGCCTGACCCGGGCGCATGATGAGGGAGACGGCTTGGGACTCGTCGGGTTTCCAGTCCGGGTCCTTCTGGAGCTGGCGGTAGTCGTAGCCGAAGAAGCCGCGCCGGACGCCGTCCTTGGCCGTGGTGTTGATCGACTCCGGGTCGTAGTGCATCCGCTTGGTCTCGTCGTACATCATCTGCTGGTGCGAGCCGGGGATGAACTGCAGCGCGCCGGTGGCCTCCGTCGCCTCGGTGAAGGCGGTCCACACGGTGATGGTCCCGCCGAACTCCTTGTACTCGTCCGGCCACACGATCTGCGGTTTGCCGGAGGCGTTGGCGAAGGTGTCGGCCTGGTGCCAGTCGGTGCCCTCGTCGCCGGGGTACTTGGGGAAGAACTCGGTGCGCCAGCACAGGACGTCCGGGCCCAGGACGCTGACCACGCGGTCGACGATCTGCGGCCGGCCGATGTGGTCGGCGAGGAAGTCCATGTCCAGGTGGCGGTCGTAGTTGGCGATGTTGGTGTTGCCGGACAACGCCTCGGTGCCGTAGACGGCGTGCGAGCGGTCCATCATGGCCAGGCGCTCGCGCCGCCAGGTGGCGCGCATCTCCTCGGGGTCGTAGACGTCGAAGGGTCCGAAGTACCCCTGGCGCCGGAAGGTGTCGAGTTCCTCAGGGGTGAGGCTGAAGCTGCCTCGCCCGCTTCCGGCTCCGGTTCCGGGCGGCGTCTCAGTGGGCTGCGTCGGCGCGTCGGTCTCGGTCATGTTCTCCTCCTTTACACAGCGCTCGGAGCGCTGGGGTCCAGGGCCGCCGCCGCGGCGGCGGCCAGTCGGGTGATGGAGGCGATCTCGCCGAGCTCGGCGCCGGTCAGGGCGATGCCCAGCTCGTCGTTGACGCCCGCGACGATCCGCACGAAGGCCAGCGAGGTGGCGCCGAGGTCGAACAGGTCCAGGTCCCTCGCCAGCGCGCCGCGGTCCAGCACCGCCTCAGCGATCCGGGCGACCTGGTCGGCGAGCGCGGAGGCGTCCGGGGCGCCGGCGCCCGGTTCCCGGTCGCGCAGCAGGGCTCGGTCGACTTTGCCGTTCGAAGTCATCGGCAACTCCTTGAGCAGCTCGTAGGTGGAGGGACGGAGATGGGCCGGAAGGCGTCCGGCCGCGTAGGCGCGCAGGTCCTCGGCGAGACGGTCCGCGGCCGGACCCGCGGCGTCGGCCGCGCGCGCCGGCCGTACGTGGGCGACCAGCCGCACGTCGCCGTCCCCGTAGTCCCGGGGCGCGACCACGGCGGCCGCCACCGCCGGGTGGCCGGCCAGGGTGGACTCGATCTCGAAGGGCTCGATCCGGAAGCCGCGGACCTTGATCTGGTCGTCGACGCGGCCGAGCACTTCCAGGTCTCCGGAGGCGGTCCGGACCGCCAGGTCGCCGGAGCGGTAGGCGCGCACGCCGTCCGAGTCGACGGCGAAGCGTTCGGCGGTGAGCTCGGGGCGGTTCAGGTAGCCGCGGGCGACGCCGGGTCCGGCGACCCAGATCTGGCCGGGGCGGCCGGCGGGGACCGGGGCGCCGTCGGGGTCGTGCAGGGTCACGCGCAGGTCCGGGATCGGGACGCCGATCGGGCTGCGTTCGGGGTGGTCCAGGTCGGCGGCGGTGAGCCGGCGGTAGGTGACGTGGACCGTGGTCTCGGTGATGCCGTACATGTTCACCAGCTGCGGCTGGTCGGTTCCGAAGCGGTCGATCCAGGGGCGCAGCAGGGCCGGGTTCAGACGTTCGCCGCCGAAGACGACGAGGCGTAGGGCGGACAGGTCTGGGTCCGGGCTGCCTTGGCGGGAGCTTGTGTCGCAGACTGCTGCGATAAGTTGCCGGAAAGCTGACGGGGTCTGGCTCAGGATGCTGACTCGCTCGGCGGCTAGGAGGGCCGCGAATCCGGCGGGGACCCGTGTCGCCGAGGCGGGGACCACGACCAGGCGGCCGCCGTGCAGCAGCGCGCCGAAGATCTCCCATACTGAGAAGTCGAAGCTGGCCGAATGGAACCACGTCCAGACGTCCCGGTCGTCGAACTCGAACCACGGGGAGGTCTGGGCGAACAATCGCAGGACATTGCCATGCTCGACGGCGACGCCTTTCGGGGCGCCGGTCGAGCCGGAGGTGTAGATCACGTAGGCCAGGTCATCGGCGGCGGCCGGGGAGCCGGGTGCGAAGTCTTCGGCGCCGGGGACGGGCTCGGGGTCGTCGTCCACCACCGCCAAGCCGGCGGTGGCGAGGCGCTCGGCGACGGGACCGGAGCCCACAACGATCTTCGCGCCGGAGTCGGCGAGCAGGTAGTCGACGCGCTCGGCGGGGTAGGCCGGGTCCAGCGGCAGGTAGGCGCCGCCGGCGGCGAGGATGCCGAGCAGGCCGGCGATCAGGCCGACGCCGCGTTCGCAGGACAGGCCGACCAGGGTGTCCGGGCCGACACCGCGGGCCCGCAGGGCGGCGGCGACGCGTCGGGCGCGGGCGTCGAGGCCGGCGTAGGTCACCTGGTCGGCGCCGGAAACCACGGCGATGGATTCCGGCGAACGCTGTACATGTTCAGCGAAGGCCACGTAGAGTGATTCAAACATTTTCGTTCCGATCGACTGTCGGGAGAAGTACCGGTAGTCGTTGGGGATCATCGACGGACCAGGCCAGGCACGGATCAGAGTTTTGCGATCCGGGGTGCGCAGAGCCGGTTCGTGTCGTTGCCGCCGCCGAGGCTAGCGATGCCTCGACATGCCTTGCTGCTCACTGTTGAGCACGGTTTGTCGCGCTCGCGCCGACGATTCCGCCCGATGCCTGAGTCTCTGCCGCGAACCGCGCTCCGACCAGGCGTTCTTCCAGACACCGCGCCGCCCCGGCCATCAGCTCGCGCGCGATGACGTCGACGTGTCGTGTACGCCAATCCGACAACGCACCCCCGGCCGCCCAGGCATTGAAGGCGCCCATCGCCGGGCCGCAGTGAATCTGGAAATTGACTCGCTCGGCGGTCTCGCCCCGGATCGCGGCTTCCGTGGAGTACCGGAAGTACCACCGCATGACCCAGGCGGCTCTGCGGCGCGGATCGCGTTGTGCACGCTCTAGTTCCGCGGGATGGCGCTCGGCGAGATAGACCGAGGTTTCCTTCCAGATTTGGTCGAAGGAGCGCCCGAAGTAGTCCTGCTCGACGGTCTTCCGTGTCGCGTCGTCGATGTCTTCCAGGGAGCCGAATTGGCGCCAGAGTTGGTAGAGCTTGTTCGCGCGCGCGGCGAACAGCGTGCCCTTGCGCACGACCTGCACCTTGGCGCCGAGCTCGAACATGTCGCCGGCCGGGGCGTAGGCGGTGTCCTGGACGCCGATGGCGGCGAGCAGATCCTTGACGGCGTCAGAGGTTCCGGCTTCAGGAGAGCACTGATTCACCGAGCCGGTCACGACGAAATCGACGCCCAGGACGAAGACGGCGGCTAGTGCTTCGGGCGTCCCGAGACCGCCTGCTGCGCCGAGGCGCACGCGGCCGGGATAGCCGTGGCGCGCGGTCTCGCGGTCGCGGAGGCGGAGCATGGCCGGGATGAGGGTGAGCGCGGCGCCGGCGTCGGTGTGGCCGCCGGAGTCGGACTCGACGCAGATGTCGTCGCTGACGGGGAGCTCGGCGGCGACGGCGGCTTCGGCGGCGGTGAGGGCGCCGTCGGCGACCACGCGGTCGAGCAGCGCGGGTGGCGGCGGGCTGAGGAAGGCGGCGGCCACCTCGGGTCGGGAGACCTTGGCGACGATGCGGTTGCGCACGATCGGCTGGCCGTCGCGGTCCCGGTGAGCGCCGGTGAAGCGGTAGCGGATCAGGGGCGCGGTGACGCGCGTGTAAGCGGCGGCCTCGACGTGGCGGACGCCTTCGCGGAGGTAGAGGTCGACGACGGCGGCTTCGAGGGCGGGATCGTCGGGAGTGCAGAGCAGGTTCATGCCGAATCGGCCGTCGGGACCGAGCTCGCGGCGCAGGGTGCGGATCGCCGCCTCGACCTCGGACAGGGGCAGGCCGCCGGCGCCGAAGAAGCCCATGAGACCGGCGCCACCCATGCGGATGACGAGATCGGTGGAGGCGATGCCGTGGTACATCGCACCGGCCAGGTAGGCGTATTCGACGCCGTAGTCGCGGCGGAAGGCGGCGCTGCCGAGGTCTTGGGGGCGCCAGGTGGGGGGTGGGGCGGGATGAGGCGCGGGCGTTAGGGGCGGCGCGGCGGCTGGTTTTGGTTGCGGCGCTTGGGCGGTCGGAGCGGGGTGCAGCGTGGGTGCGGCGGGCAGGCGGGCTGAGGCAGCAGCCTGATTCGGTGGCGGACCCGGTGGCTGCGGCGCTTGGGCAGTCGGAGCGGGGTGCGGCGTGGGTGCGGCGGGCGGGCGCGGCGAGGCAATAGCCTGATTCGAGAGCAAATTCGGCGCGGCGATCGGTTCGGATTGCGGCGATGCGGACTGCGGCGTGGCGGTCGGTACGAATCGCGGTGCTGGCGCGGCGCTCTGGCTCTCTGGCAACGTCTTGGGCTCGTAGGCTCGGCGATTGGCCCGCCACAGTCCGCGCAACACGGTCCCGGGTCCTACCTCGACCACGTCGGTCACGCCGCGGTCCATCAGGGCTCGCATGCTCTCTGTCCAGCGGACCGGTCGGCGGATCTGTTGGACCAGCAGTTCCCTGAGTGTGCCGGGTTGGTGGGGTTCGGCTGTCACGTTCGAGATGACTGGCGTTGTCGGATCGCGGAGGTCGAAGCCGTCGAGGAAGGTGCTGAATTCCTCGGCTGCGGCGGACATTGCGCGTGAGTGGAATGGGGCGCTGACCGCTAGGGGGACCCAGCGTCCACCTTGGCTTTCGACGTGGGGGGCGAAGGATGCCAGGCGGTTGGTCGGGCCTGATAGCACCACCTGGTCTGGGGCGTTGTCGTTCGCTATGTCGAGGTCGTCGTAGCCGTGTGTGGACAGCAGGTCGGTGATCTGGGCGGCGATCGGGCCCAGGGCTGCGGCCATGCCGCCTCCGCGTGCGCGGCCCATCAGGGCGCCGCGTTCGTGGACGAGGCGGACGCCGGTTTCGAAGTCGAAGCAGCCGGCGGCGAACAGGGCTGCGTATTCGCCGAGGCTGTGGCCTGCCAGCCAGGCCGGCGGGCTGTCGTCGGCGCGGTTCAGGAAGTCCAGTGCCTCCACCACGAACAGTGCCGGTTGGGAGTAGCGGGTGTCGCGCAGGCGGCCGTCGGGGTCGGTGAGACAGAGCTCTGTGATGCTGTATCCGAGGACCGCGTCCGCGATCGCCACGAGGTCGGGGCGGGCCGCGAACAGTGGCTCCCCCATCCCCTTCTTCTGCGAGCCCTGACCTGGGAACAGCCAGGCTTCCATGCGCGCCGCCTCCCTCGCCTCGTGGATCGCTTCGTGCCCGTCCGGGCTCCGTGCCGTGCCCCGTCGCCTGAGGTCAGTCATCCTCGACCAGGTCCAGCGCCCCCGCCGGGCACGCGGCGACCGCGTGCCGGATCTGCTTGCGCAGCTGGGGGTCGGCGGAGGTGAAGCCCTCGCGCAGCAGGACGGTGCCGTCGGCGTCGTCCTGGTCGAAGACCGCCGGGGCGATGCGTGCGCACTCCCCCGCCGCTATGCAGTCCTCGCGGCTCACCATCACCAGCGGCGCGCGGGCTGGGCCGGGGTCCTGGATGTCCTGCATGACTTCCTCCTGGAGATACTCATGACGCGTGGACAGGGGCGCAGCGCCGCGCTCAGCGGCGCCACGCGGGTGAACGGCGGTTCGGCCATCCGGTCCTGGCGGCCAGGCAGCTGGGAGGTCAGGACCTCGGCCCACGGCGGGAGCGGGTCCGGCCACGAAGGGGGTCGGTACCGGGCCGAGCGCGCCCGGGTCACGCGCAGTCGTCGCCTGAGTCACCCGTTCAGCATCGGTTCGCGCTGATGAGGCCGTCTGCTCAAACGTGCGCCGTTTAGCCTCACCCGGAGGGGCAATACTGCGCGCGTTGTCGTGCGACGGACCGTCACATGGGCTAGGTTTCTGTCACGTACGCTCCGTCAAGCTGCGATTTACGAAGGGTGAGGCTTTGACGAAGTACGTGGCCATGCTTCGCGGCATCAACGTCGCGGGCAACACCAGGGTCAAGATGGACGACCTGCGCCGGATGTTCACCGACATGGGGAACACCGACGTCCAGACCTACCTCCAGAGCGGGAACGTGATCTTCTCCAGCAGCCAGCGCGGTGCGCGCAAGCTGGAGACCGCGATCGAGGAGGCCATCGCCGCGGAGCTGGATCTGCAGATCGCCGTGCTGGTCCGCACCCACCCCGACCTGGCGAAGATCCTCACCGCCAACCCCTACCTGGACCGGGAGACCGATCTGACGAAGCTGCCGGTGACCTTCCTGGCGGACAAGCCGGATGCGGACAAGGTCGCCGCGCTGGAGGTGCCGTCCGGCGAGAGTGCGGTGTGCACCGTGGTCGGCCGCGAGGTCTACCTGCACTGTCCGAACGGCTACGGCCGCACCAAGCTGAACAACGCCTTCCTGGAGCGCAAGCTCGGGGTCAAGGCCACCACCCGCAACTGGAAGTCGGTCACGACGCTGCACGACATGTCAGCGTCCTGATCCGGGGTGTCCGGGCCGGCGTCCGGACGCTCAACAGTGGGCAGCGCCACGGGCGCCGCGTCAGTCACCTTAGGTTGGCGCCTCAGACCGCCCGGCACGCCGCCCCGCACGCACAGACGTCATCGATCCACCACCGATCACGACACACAGCCACCACCACGGCCCGAACCCAAGGAGCTGACATGACAACCCAGGGCACCGGCACTTACCAGGTCACCGGCTGGGACGAGAAGCCCTACGACGAGCAGGAGGGCGCCGTCAAGATCACCATGGCGAGCATCGACAACTCCTTCACCGGGGTCATCGAGGGCGCCGGGCACGTGCGCACCGTCATGGTCTACCCGGCCGACGACGCCGCGAACTTCACCGGTCTGCAGCGCGTCACCGGCACGGTCGGCGGGCGCAAGGGCTCCTTCGTGCTCCAGGCCGTCGGGTCCTGGACCGACGGCGTGGCGCGCGCCGACTGGCACGTGGTGCCGGGGTCGGCGACCGGCGAGCTGGCGGGCCTGTCCGGGACCGGCGGCTACGTCTCCGGCGAGAACGGCGCCTGCGACTACACGCTGGACTACGACTTCAGCTGACGCTTCGCGCCGGCCATGACGAAGGCGCCCGGACCATCGCGGTCCGGGCGCCTTCGTCGTTCGCCGTTCGCCGTTCGTCAAGGCAAGCGAGACAAGCGCGGCGAGCAGAGGTACAGGTCAGGTCGCGTACATCCCCCAGTGCTGCGGCGTCAGGCCGACGTCGACCATCGTCCCGGGCAGGAACATCCGGGCCCAGGTACCGCCGCCCTTCTCCGCGGCGATACGCGGCTCGAAGTACAGGTCGCGGACCTTCTCGTTCTTCACATGCAGTTCCAGCACGCGGTAGTAGGACCTGATGTCCTTGAGGTGGATCAGCCAGTGCAGGCGGTCGGCGGTGCCGAACGCCTCCTCGTAGACGAAGACCGTGGCCTCGCCGGGGAGGTTCTCGTTGATGGACTCGGCGGCCTCGCGGGCGAACTTGCGGCCCTCGGAGCGGAAGTCGTAGTCGATCATGGCGCTGCGGTGCAGGATGATGCCGGCGTTGCCGGAGTGCAGGATCTGCTCCTGCGGCAGCGCCACCTGCTCGCGGGCGCCGGGCAGGCCGCTGATCGGGCCGTCGGTTTGGTAGACCGTGCTCTCCTTCTCCAGCCTGCCGTCGACCTCGGTGCCGTACATGCCCCAGAACTGCGGGATGAGCACGGTCTCGTGCATGCCGCCGTCGACGAAGATCTTGTCCCAGGCGCCGCCGCCCTGCTCGGCCGCGATCTGCTCGGCCGTCAGGGTGCTGCGGTACTCCTCGTCGCGGGTGCCCATCTGGACCAGGGTCTCGTAGGCGGCCAGCGACTCCAGGTGGATGAAGAAGTGCATCAGGTCCTTGGTGCCGAAGGTCTCCTCGTAGACGAAGACCGTGGCCACGCCCTGCTGCGTGGTGTTGATGTACTCGGCCAGGCCGCGGGCGAACTTGCGGCCCTCGGAGCGGTAGCCGTTCTTCAGCTGCGCCGTGCGCTCCACGATGACCCCGGCGTTTCCGGAGTTCAGCAGTTTGTCCGGCGGCACCGAGGTCTGGTGCTGGGCCGGCGGGATGGCGGGAAGCCCCTCGGTCATAGTCACTCCCATCATTGGTCGCACTTGTCGCCGTCGAGAATCGACAGCCTCGACGGTATTGCCGGTGTTCGCGCCGTGATGCTCACAAATACGCGTTTCACCATTCGACCGGGAGCGCGTGCACTCCGTAGACGAACATGTCGTTGCGGAACGGCACGTCGTCCACCGGCACCGCCAGGCGCAGCCCCGGGATCCGGCGCAGCAGGGTGGACCAGGCGGCCATCAGCTGCGCGCGGGCCAACACTTGGCCGACGCACTGGTGCAGGCCGAAGCCGAAGGACAGGTGGTCGACGAACTCGCGGTCCAGGTCCAGCCGGTCCGGGTCGGGGAACACCGACTCGTCGCGGTTGGCCGCGGCCAGGGAGACGAGCACGCCCTCGCCCTTGCGGATGAGCTGGCCGGCGACCTCGACGTCCTCGGTGGCGGCGCGCCGCGCGCCGTAGTCGGTGACGGTCTGGTGGCGCACCAGTTCCTCCACCGCCGCCGGCAGCTTGGCGGGATCGGCGGCCAGCGCCGCCCACCGCCCCGGCTCGGCCAGCAGGGCGACGGTGCCCACGGCGATCTGGTTGGCGACGGTCTCGTAGCCGGCCACCATCAGCAAGGTGGCGATGCCGACCACCTCCTCGCGGCTGAGCCCGGCCTCGGCGCGGCGCCGGCTCATCCGGCCGAGCAGGTCGTCGGGGAGGTCGGCCTCCTTGCCGGCGATCAGCTCGTCGAGGTAGGCGCGCAGGTCGTTGCGCACCTTCATCCGGGTCTGCCCGTCGACGTGGACGTCGCCCATGACCTTGGTGGTCTGGTGGAAGAACTCACGGTCCTGATACGGCACGCCCAGCAGGTCGGTGATGACCTGCGAGGGCAGCGGGAGGGCGAACTCCTCCACCAGGTCGGTGGGCGTGGGACCGGCCAGCAGGCGGTCGGTGAGCTGCTCGACGTGGCCGGCGATCACCGGTTCCAGCTCCTTGACCCGGGCCCGCACCAGTTCGGGAATCAGGGCCCTGCGCAGCCGGGTGTGGTCCGGCGGGTCCATGCGGATGAAGGTCCCCGGTCCCGGCGGCTGGGCCGTCAGCCGGGCCGGGAAGCCGGGGGTGGCGAAGTCGGAGCTGAACCGGGGATCGGCCAGCACTGTCTTGGCGTCCTCGTAGCGGGTGATCAGCCAGACCACGCTGCCGTCGAAGTCCAGGCGGACGCGGGAGACCGGCTGCGCGGCCCGCAGCCGGCCCAGGTCCGCGGCCGGGTCCAGCGGGCAGGTGCGCGGCATCGGGTAGGAGGGGGCGAGGGTTTCGGCATCGATGTCCGACATGTCTGCCAGCATCGCCCGCCCGCCCGGTGCGGTCTGCTCAAAGCTGAGCGCGGCGCTCGTCGGTCTTGGCCAAGCCCTTCGGCGCCGAGGCGATCTGCTTGACCAGGTACTCGGCGTCGGTCTTGACCCACCAGATGAGCCCGGAACCATACGAGTACTGACACTGCATGCCCAGGAAGTACAGGCCCTCGGCGTCGGTGACGCCGCGGTAGTGGTCCGGCATGCCGATCTCGTTCAGGACCGGCGCGTCGATCCACGAGTAGTCCCAACGGAATCCGGTCGCCCAGACCACCGCGTCGAAGTCCTGCTTGGTCCCGTCCTCGAAGTGGACGGTGCGCCCGCCAGCGTCGACCGCGCGCGGCGCCAGGCGCATCCCGGTCCGCTTGGCGATCTTCTCCAGGCTCGGACCGACCAGGATGGTCTTCTTGTGCAGCCGGTCACGCTCGCCCTGCAACGGCTTGCCGATGATCCCGAACTTGTCGCCCCACCAGTGCAGGCCCTTGAACAGGAACTTGCGGCCGAAGTGCGGCAGCGGCGAGCCCTGGGCCAGGACCACGGTATGCGTCCGGGTCAGCTCGGCGGCGATCTGCGCGCCGGAGTTCGCCGCGCCGACGACCAGGACCGTGCGGCCCGGGATCGAGCGGGGATTGGTGTAGCTGCCGGTGTGGACCTGGTGGACGTCCTCGTCGAGCTTTTCGGCCAGGGCGGGGCGGAACTGGACGCGGAAGGCGCCGGTGGCGACGATGACGTGGTCGGCGGTGTACGTCCCCTGATTCGTCGCGAGCTCATAGCCGCCTTCGGCGCGCGGTTCCAGGGCCGTGACGGAGGTCTCCAGTTGGACCGGGAGCTGATGCTTGCCGGCGTAGCTCTCGATGTAGTCGGCCATCTCGTCCTTGGTCGGGAAGCGTCCCCGACGCCCCGGGAAGCGCTGCCCGGGCAGTTCGCAGTACTGCGCGATGGTGAACAGCTCCAGCGAGTCCCACCGGGACCGCCACGACTGCCCGACCCGAGTGCCGGCGTCCAGGATGAGGAACGGGATTCCGGCCTTCTTCAAGTAGTACCCGGCGACCAATCCGCTCTGGCCACCGCCGATCACGATCACGCGCGAGTGTTCCGCCATCGTCAACGGTCCTCCTTGGTCTGATGCGCGGCGTGCGCCGGTCGGCAGGCACGGCGCCGGGGCACATATCAGGCTAAGGAGGGACGAAGGTCCGGCCTGCTCAAGACTGAGCAGGCCGGACCTTCGCCGGTCATCCGATATCAGTGCTCGGATAAAGCAAGTCTCAGTTATCAGGACTCGGATTCACTCGATCGGTTGTTGATCGCTACCCGGCCGCGGACCGCGCCGGCTCGGCGGCCGGCTTCTTCTTGCGTCCACCGCCCATCTTCGGCATCGGCCGCAGCGGGATCTCCTTGAGCACCAGCGTGGCCAGCAGACCGATCGCCACCAGCGCGGCGCAGACGCCGAACAGCTGGTGCAGGGAGTGCGTCAGCGCGTCCTGCGAAACCGCGGACGCACCGCCCTTGGCGCCGCCGGTCGTCCCGGACATGATCGTGCCCAGCACCGCGATGGAGACGGGACCGGCGACCATGCGCCAGAACTGCACCTGGCTGGTCGCGGCGCCGATCTGCTGCATGGACACCGAGCTCTGCGCCACCGTGGTCGCCATCGGGAAGGCGATTCCGATACCGAGGCCGACCAGGACCATCGAGAACACCGGCCAGAAGTGGTTGGTGTGCGGGTCCACGGTCGTGAGCAGCAGCAGGCCGCCGATCATGGAGGCGAAGGCGAACGTGCCGACGAAGCGGTAGCGGGGCACCTTGGTCAGCACCTTGCCGGCGATCGGCGGCACCACCATCAGGGCCAGCGTCAGCGGGATCACCAGGCTGCCGGAGAAGCCCGCGGAGACGCCCAGCACGCCCTGGTAGAGCAGCGGGACGTAGAACAGGACGCTCATCATCGCGAAGGCGGAGAAGAACGCGACCACGGTCATCACCGAGAACTGATTCACCTTGAACAGCTCCACCGGCACCACCGGATTGGCCGCCCGGCGCGATTCGACCAGGTAGAACACGATCAGCATGACGGCGCCGACGATCACCGGCGCCAGCACCTCGGCCGAACCCCAGGCGTGTCCGTCGCCGGCCAGCGAGATCCCGATCAGCAGCGGGACGAGCGCCGTGATCAGCACGACCACGCCGGGGAAGTCGATGTCGCGCCAACTCAGATGCGATCTCACGTACGGCACCGCGGCGATCACGGCCACCACGGTGAGGGCGACCAGCGGCACGTTGACGTAGAAGATCCACCGCCACCCGATGTGGTCGGTGATCAGACCGCCCAGCGGCGGCCCGACGACCATGGACAGCCCGGCGACGCTGAACAGCACGCCCATGATCTGCGCCCGGCTGGCCGGCGGGTAGATGTCGGCCACCACGGTGAAGATGTTGGCCATCAACAGCCCGCCGAACAGGCCCTGCAGCCCGCGGAAGACGATCAGCTGGGTCATGTTCTGCGAGGCGCCGCAGATCCACGAGGAGGCCAGGAAGCCGAGCAACCCGGCCAGCAGGAAGGGTTTGCGGCCGAACATGTCGCCGAGCTTGCCGCCGATGGGGACGACCACCGCGGCGCCGACGCCGTAGGAGACACCGACCCAGGCGTACAGGCCCAGGCCCTTCAGGTCGCCGACGATGTGCGGCATCGCGGTGCTGACCACCGACACGTCGATGGAGGTCAAGGCGAGGGCAAGGATGACCGCCGCCGTCGCCATGAGCCGCTTGTTGGGAGGGAGCTCGGATCCGCCGGGACCGGGCATGCCGGGACCGGGTGCACCCGCGCTCGCGGGACTGGACTGCTGCGTTTCATCCGACATGGGCACTACATTGTGACCTTCCTCGCGGATGGATCTACTCAATTGTGAGCATTGTAAGGGCTCTGCTTCCATTCTGTCCGCCCCTCGTCACTGGGAGTGCGCACTTTTGCGCTTCGGCGGCAATGCGGTTCTCCTACCTTGAGCAACGATGAAAAGCTCTGATTCCCTCACTGCTTCGCGGGCTCAAACCGCCGACGCCGTCACGCTTCCGGAGCTCATCGAGGCGCGTGCTGATCGAGATCCGGAGCGGGTCGCGCTGTGTGTGGACGGCCGGGACGAGCTCACCATGGGCGGCTGGCTGTCGCGGGCGCGGCCGGTCGCTGCCGGGCTGCTCGGGCACGCCGTGCGCCCCGGCGATCGGGTGGGCCTGCTGTTCGCCGACAGTGCTTGGTTGGACTACGCCGTGGCCGCGCTGGGCGTCTACCTTGCCGGCGGGGCGGTAGTCGGAATGTCGGCACGGCTGGGATCGGCGGAGCTTACGCAGCGGCTGTCGGCCGTGGGAGCCGCGGGACTGATCCACGGCACTGGGATCGATGTGCCTACCGGTCAGGGCTGGAGCGCGCCTTTGCCCGACCTCGCCGCCGGTTCCGGCTCCGGACCGCTGTCATCGAGGCCTGCGATAGCCCCCGATGACTTGGTCGAGATCATCCACACCTCCGGCACCACCGGCCCGGCCAAGGCGGTCGCTGTCACGCACGCCAATCTCACCTTCGGCCGAAACGCCGCGATGGACCAGGTGGCGGGCCCGGCCGGAGGGGTCCTGACCCCGGTCCCGCTGGGCACCAACGCCTGCCACAGCGCGATCCTGGCGGCCCTGACCTCGGCGGCCACCGTCCACGTCCTCCGTCGCCCCGATGCCCGCTCGGCCGCCGAGGCTGTTGCGCGCTTCCAGCTGCCTGCGGCGATCCTCCCCGCGCCATTGGCCAGGGCCATGGTCGCGCAAGGGCTGGCCGAGCAATACCTGTCTGGTCTTCGAACCCTGATGCTCGGCTCCGCGCCGGTACACACCGTCACCGCGAACCGTCTTCGGGCGCTGCTCCCGGACACAGCAGTCTCGATCGGCTACGGATCCACCGAAGCCGCACCAGCCTTCACTCAGCTTCCGTCGCAGGACTTTGAGAAGCATCCGGGTTCGCTGGGCCTGCCGCGTCCCGGAGCCGAGGTGCGGATCGTCGGACCGGACGGTGCTCGGGCCGAGCCCGGCAGCGTCGGCGAGATCTGGTTGCGCTGCCCGGGACCCCAGCGCAGCTACTACGGCCGGCCCATGGACGACACGTTCCAGGACGGCTGGACCCGCATGGGCGACCTGGGATCGGTCGGCGGAGACGGCTATCTCTCCTTTTTCGACCGCGCCGCCGACGCTGTCCGCGCTGCCGACGGCCGTCTGATCTCCACCTACAGCATTGAGGACGCGCTGCTGGAACACCCGGAGGTCGCCGACGCCGCCGCAGTGGCTGATCGCAGCGGGCCGCCCGGAGCCGTGGCCGCCTTCGTTCAGCCCCGGACGCCTGGCACGCCACTTCCTCCGGACCGGTTGCGCGGCTTCCTGGCCGACCGGCTGTCGTCGGCTGAGGTCCCGGCTCGGATCGTCGCGGTTGGAGAGCTCCCGCGCGGTCCGCTCGGCAAGGTTCTCAAGCGGCGGCTGGGCGTCGCGAACTGAGCGCTGGAACGGTTGAGACATACGTTGTGCGAATTAACATTTTATGCCCTCTCGCACCTGCGGATACCGTCCCATTCATGGAGTGGAGCTTTCGAACGGCAGAAGAGTTGGCGGCCGCATTGCGTGCCGGTGAAGTGACCTCGGGGGAACTGACCGAGGAGGCGATCGCGCGGATCGAGCGCGACGACAAGGTGATCAACGCGATCTGCGTGCCGGACTTCGACCGTGCGCGGGCCGCCGCACGGGCCGCCGACCAGGCGCGGGCGCGCGGCGAGGATCGCCCGCTGCTCGGTATTCCGGTGACGGTCAAAGAGTCCTACAACATGGCGGGACTGCCCACGACCTGGGGCATGCCGCACCACGGGAACTACATGCCGGCCGAGGATTCGGTTCAGGTATCGCGGCTCAAGGACGCCGGCGCGGTAATCCTCGGTAAGACCAATGTGCCCTTGGGACTGCAAGATATCCAGAGCTTCAACGAAATCTACGGCACCACCAACAATCCGTGGGATCACACGCGCACCTCGGGCGGCTCCTCCGGCGGATCGGCGGCGGCGCTGGCGTCCGGATTCGGCGCGCTGTCCATCGGCTCTGACCTCGCCGGTTCGCTGCGCACCCCCGCGCACTTCTGCGGCGTCTACTCGCACAAGCCGAGCCTCGGACTGGTGCCGAGCCGCGGCATGGTCCCGCCGTCCGCGCCGGCCCTGCCGGTCGACCTCGACCTGGCCGTCGTCGGTCCGATGGCGCGCACCGCCCGCGACCTCACGCTGCTGCTCGACGTCATGGCCGGGCCGGACCCGCTGACGTACGGCACGGCGTACCAGCTGGCCCTGCCGCCCGCACGTCACGAACGGCTGAGCGACTTCAGGGTCTTGGTCCTCGAGGAGCATCCGTTCCTTCCGACCGGATCCGCGGTGCGGGCAGGCGTGAACCGGGTCGCCGACGCGCTCGCCGACGGCGGCGCCCGCGTCGAGCGACACAGTCCCCTGCTGCCCGACCTGACCGAAGGCGCGACGCTCTACGCGCAGCTGCTGTTCTCGGGCTCCGTCGCACGTTTTCCCGTCGATGCCTACGAGCGGCTGCGGACCCGCGCCGCCGCACTGAGCCCGGAGGACCAGAGCCTGGACGCGGCGCGGCTGCGCGCGATGGTGTTCAGCCACCGCGACTGGATGGAGGCGAACGACCGCCGCGAACTCCACCGCCACGGCTGGCGGCAGTTCTTCGCCGAGTTCGACGCCGTGGTATGCCCGATCACGCCGACTCCCGCGTTCCCGCACGATCACAACCCCAACCCGCTGGAACGCTGGATCGACATCGACGGCGTCGACTTCCCGTACTTCGACCAGCTCGTCTGGGCCGGCCTGCCCACCATGCCCGGCCTGCCCGCCACCGTCATACCGACGGGTCTGTCCCCCGAGGGCCTGCCGGTGGGCGTGCAGCTGATCGGTCCGATGTTCGAGGACCGCACCCCGCTGTCGCTCGCCGAACTGCTGGAGCAGAAGATCGGCGGGTTCCGGCCACCGAGGTAGGGCTCTGCGGTTGCGCGCTCGCCGAGCGCTCCCTACGGTGCCAGGGTGACGATTCTCGCCGAACGTGTCGAAACCTGAGTATGTACGACGTCATCATCGTCGGCGCGCGCTGCGCCGGGGCGGCGACGGCGCTCTTGCTGGCGCGGCAGGGAGTAAGGGTCCTGCTTGCCGACCGGACCACGTTCCCGAGCGACACCGTCTCCACGCATCTCCTCCACCCCGCTGGTGTGGCCCGCCTGCGGGAGTGGAACCTGCTGGAGCCGCTGCTGGCGACCGGCTGCCCGCCGCTCGACGCCATCAGCTACCACGCGGCCGAAGACCTGGTGCTGCGTGGGGCACCGTACGCGTACGAGGACGTCACCATTTCGGTCGCGCCTCGACGAACGGTGCTCGACGCGCTGCTCGTCGAGGCCGCGGTGGCAGCCGGCGCCGAGCTGCGGGAAGGCGCCTCGCTCCGGAACGTGCTGTGGGAGGACGGCAGGGTCGTCGGAGCCGAGTTCGGCAGCGGCGCTGACAGCTCCGGCGGCAGTGGCGTCTTCACCGAACGAGCCAGCCTGGTCATCGGCGCGGATGGCCGACACTCGACCGTGGCCCGGGAGGTCGGGGCGAAGCTGGTCCGCGACGCGGGCACTTTCGGCTGCCAGTTCTACGGCTACTGGAGCGGCCTGCCGGACGAGGGCACGCAGATCTTCATCGGCGGCGGCCAGGCGGTCCTGGCGTACCCGACCCACGACCGACACCACCTGGTCCTGGTCGGCTGGCCGCACGCGCGCTTCGCCGAGGTGAAGCAGGACATTGACCGGCACTTCCTCGCCGCCGTCGCCACGAGTGCGCCGGCCGTCCGTGAGCACCTCACCGACGACGCGCGCAGCGAGCGCATCACCGGATCCGGCGACCTCGCCAACTACGTGCGCGAGTCGTCCGGGCCCGGCTGGGTGCTGGTCGGGGATGCCGCGATGGCGAAGGACGCGGTCACGGCGCAGGGCATCGGCGACGCCTTCTCGCAGGCGCAGTCGTTGGCCGAGCGTCTGCCTGCGGCACTCGCGGCGGGTCCGCGGGCCGTGGACGCCTCGACCGCGGCGCATGTCGCCGACCGGGATCGCGACGGCGCTACCGCGTTCGAGACGACGGTCGCGTTCGCGATGGGCGGCAATTCAAGCGAGCTGCTGCCGGTGCTCCGCGCGATCGCGGATCGCCCTGATCTGGTCAGTATGTTCTACGGGATCTACGCCGGACGGGTCACTATGGACGAATTCGCCGCGGCGGTCGGCTGACTGCGCGGCATCTTAGAGGCCTGATTGCAGTCGGTACTGTGCGCGGCCACGCGGAACGCCGGCCGTCCGGGGCTACCTCGCGCTCCTCTGCAAGTTCGTGATGTGGGCGAGCATGTCGGAACGCTTCTGGGCCTCCACGGGGATGGGGCTCGGGAAGAACCAGGCGAGTTCGACGTTCGTCTGCCTGCGCTCGCCGGGCTTGGCTTTCTTCGGCGGCGCGGCCTGCATGGTTCCGGTGAGGATCGACTTGTGGTCGGCGAAGAATTCCACGCCGCACCAGAAGTAGTTGATCCATATGGACTCGGCGGCTTGGTTGTTCAATTCCTCGGCGGGAAGCGGGCTCGCGGCTCTGACCGAGGTCTCGACGGCGGGGGTCAGCGTGGCCAGAACGGGACCGTACTTCACCGAGATGTTGCCGCCCTGGTCGAGCGAGAGGCGGCCGTCGGGTCCCAGCCGGTAGGGCGAGTAGACCACTTCGGGGCGCTCGAAGTCGCCTCGGTAGGCCGCGGCCAGGTCCTGGTTGGACGGGAACAGGTAGCCGAGGTCGTTCTGCAGCAGGGTGATGTTCAGCTTCGCGGCGCCCTTGCCGGTGGACTGCGCTGCGGTGAGGTCCTGCAAGACCAATGGCGCGGCGTCCGGCCTGAAGGCTCCGCGGTCCGCCTTGACGAAGGGGTGGCTGTGGGCGATGGACACCAGGCCCTTCAGCACCGGCTGCGACCAGTCGACCTGGGTGGGCCCGCCGGCGATGAGGTAGCAGGTGGTGCGGTCGCCGCGGTCGCGCCCGACGGCCCACTCGTGGGCCCGTGTGTCGTAGCCGCCGACGGTCTCGACGCCGACCTCGGCCAGGGCGCTCTGGTCGCCGGTCGCCAGCCGGCTCAGGATTTTCAGTCCCTGCTCCAAGCCGGTCAGCCGGGTCAGAACGCGCGGGTTCGTGTCGACGGCCTGCGCCGGATCGATGAGCACGACCCGGGTGGGCCGGCCCGCGTACTGCCGCGTCTGTTCTGCCATCGTTGGTCCTCCGCATCGGCGTTGCCGTGCGCTTCGGCAGGCGGCCGCGGCACGTGTCTCCTACACGAGCGCGCGGATGGCGATCAGATACATGCAAGGCACGAAACTGTTTGCCGCTTAAGGGGAAACCCTTAGCGTGGCGCCGCAAGTCCCCGGACAAGTGTGTCCAGAGCCAAGCGCCAGCGTCGATCGACGACGGCTTTCGACCCCCCGAGGCGATGCGCGCTCTCAGCTGCGGCAAGGCCCTCCACACAGGCGAAGAACAGGTGCGCGATGTCCGTCGGATCGCCGACGAGCCGTCCCGCCTCAACCGCTGCCCGGGTCCGGCGAACGAAGACCTTGCTCACCGACAGCCCGGCTTTGTTGTCGTCGGTTGTCGGGCTGAAGTCGACGAAGGGCCGCGAGAACATGGTTTGCGCGAGCACCGGATTGGCCAGGACGAACTGCCGGAACGATTCGCAGACGTTGAGAAGCGCCTCCAGCGGGTCTGGAGTCGGCGGAACTTGCGCGAGCTGCGCGCCGAGCAGACGAAAGCCTTCGAAGTAGACCTCGCGGATCAGGCCGCCTTTATCGCCGAAGACTTCATAGATCGCCGGGACGGAGGCGCTGGCACGGCGTGCGACCGTCCGTGCGGTCAGACCAGCCACGCCCTCTTCGGCAAGGACGGCCAGCGCGCTGGCCACCGCGCGCTCCCGGAGTGCGTCGGTCCGTTGCTTGGGCCTTGGCATATCAACGACGCTAGCACCTGCGCGCCTTCTTTCTAACATCGTTACGGAACATCGTTACAAAACATGTTACCCTTCAGTAATGAAGGTCACGGCGCTTGAACTACTGCGCATGCGCAACCAACAAGGCAGCGAACCCGGTCGCCGTCGCGACGACGCCCGCCTGGCGTTGGTGATCGAGGGCGGAAGCTCTCGGGGCGCCTATTCGGCGGGCATGACCGGGGCGATCGAGCAGCTCGGCATCCTGCCGTTGTTCGACGCGGTGTACGGCAGCTCGGCCGGCGCGCTGAACGGCGCCTGGATGCTCTGCGGCAAGGCCGAGTCGACGATGCATGCGTGGTGGACGCCGGAGATCATGCGCGGCACGATCGACCCGAAGCGGGCCTTGCGCAGGCGGCCCGTCGTGGACACGCACTACCTCGTGCACACGGTCTACACCGACATCATGCCGATGGGCTTCGAGCAGATCCTGGCCAGTCCGATCGAGTTCCATCCCATGGCGACCGACGCGGAGACCGGTGAATCCGTGGACCTGCATCCGTTCCTGCACGACACGCCGAGCTTGCAGGCCGCGTTCCGCGCCTCAACGGCGATGCCGCTGCTGACGGGCACTCCCATCCAGATCGACGGTCGCCGCTTCGTCGACGCCGGCGTCAGCGAGGCCGTCCCGGTGCGGACAGCCTTGGCGCAGGGCGCCACCCACGTCATCGCACTCCGCACGCGGCGCGCCGACGAACGGACGACGCCGCCGGCGCGGATCGAGCGGATCGTGTTGACACGCTGGTTCACGCGCAACGCGCCCGGGGCGCTTCAGCCGTGGATGAACCGCACGGCGATCCGCGCTCAAGAAGAGCGAGTACTCGCCGAGCATCCGGGCGTGCTCCAGATCCGTCCGCCGGTCGGCTCCGGGGACATCGGACGCACGGAAGTCGGAGGCTCTGCTCTGCGCGCCGCCGTCGACATCGGACGGCAGGCGGCGTTCACTGCGCTGACTCCCCTGGAGTAGACCCGCCGCCCGCCGCGGCAGTCGTTTCGAGGCCTCACCCCGTGTTGTAGGGCGAAGCGTCGAGACGAGGGAGTGGCAGTGTGCTGAGAGAGTGGGATTTGCGGGAGGCGATGGCAGACGCCGTCGATGATCTTGCGGCGGAGGCAATAGCGCTCGCTTTGCTGGAAGCGAGTGCGGAGGCGATTGACGCTTGGCCGGACGTCGAGTCGACGAACGCCCTCAACCTCGCGGTGTGCGCCGGAGCGCTGTATTCGGCGGTCGCGATCCGGCTGCATCAGCTCTTTGAGACCGGCGGCTACGATCTCGGGATCTTCGGCCAATACGCCAAGGCGCTGGCGCAGGGCCACGCGCCGACGTCGCCGTATCGAGCTAAGGGCACTGATCTGACTCAGGCAGGCCCGAACCTGTTCAGCGACCATTTCAGTCCGATACTCGGGGTGCTCGGACCCGTCGATCGGCTGGTCCCGCACGTCGAGGTGCTTTTGCTGGTTCAGGCAGCCTTGACGGCTTGGTCGGTGTACGTGGTGACCCGATGCGCGACGAAACGCTTGGGCTCTCGAAGCGGTACGGCCATCGGCGCGGCGTACGCATTGTCCTGGGGCATCCAGCAGCTCATCGGGTTCGACTTCCACGAGGTCGCCTTCGCGCTGCCCTTCATCAGCCTGGCCATCGCGGCCTACCTGGACGGCCGCTTCAGAGCCGCCGCGATCTGGGCGGCGTTGCTCCTTCTGGTGAAGGAAGACATGGGCCTGACGGTCTTCGTCTTCGGCGTTCTCATCGGACGCCGCGATCCCCGAACGGCTCGCGTCCTGTGCGTGCTCGGTCCGCTCGTGATGGTCGTCGCGCTCTCCATCAGCACCAGCAGGGTCGGTGGATTCAGTGCCCTCCTTGCGCAGCCCTACGCGATCTTCATCAAGCTGCTGTTTCCCCCGGTGAAGCTGCTCACCGTCTCGATGCTGCTGCTCCCCACCGCGTTCCTGATGCTGCGCAGCCCGATAGCCCTGCTGGTCGTCCCGACGCTGCTGTGGCGTTTCACGGCAGACACGCCGAGCTACTGGGGTCTCGGGTTTCACTACTCGGCCGTGCTGATGCCGATCATCTTCCTGGCCATGGTCGATTCACTCACGACTCCCCCGCAACGATGGCTCGCAGGACGACGCCTTCCGCAGCTGGCCATGGGATTCGCCATCGCCACATGCGCACTCTTTCCCATCAACACCCTGGCTAAGCCGTCCTTCTGGCACACCCCGGCCTACGCCCGAGATGCCCAGCAAGCCGTGAACCACATCCCGAAGAACGCACTGGTGGCAGCATCCGGAGACCTCGCCCCGCACCTCGTCGACAAGGCAACGGTCTACCCCCTCGTCACCATCGACGCCATCAACACCCTGCACCTGAGCTGGCTCGCGATCGACACCGGCGACCCCGCCATCGCCACCCCCACAGGACGACTCCTCATGCACCAGATAGGGGACAGCGGCTTCCGCGAGATCTTCTCGAAGGGCGGCTTCGTGGTCCTCGTGCGGCCTCAGGCCGAGGAGTCGCCATAGCTTGACAGCTGTCTGCGATACTCGGGCGACTTTCCCGCCGTCGATCGGAGGCTGCGTCCTATGCCCGTGTACTCGATCCTCGGTCCGTTGGAGGTGCGGGTTGGTGGTGTGCTGGTTGAGGTGGCGCGGCCTCGGCGGCGGGCTGTGCTGACGTATTTGTTGCTGCATGCGAATGACCGGGTTGATGTCGAGCAACTGATTGATGCTTTGTGGGCGGAGGGGACGCCGCGGACGGCGCGGGCGCAGATTCACACGGCGGTGTCGGCTTTGAAGGCGGCGCTCCCGGAGGAGTTGCGGACGGGGCTGGTTTCGGAGGCGACGGGGTACCGGCTGTGGGTCGGAGCCGAGGATCTGGATCTGGCGGTTTTCCGTCAGCGGCTGGCGTCGGCGCGGGGGTGTCCGGGGATCGGGGCTGAGTCCGAGCAGGCGCGGCGGGCGTTGCGGTCGGCGTTGGCGTTGTGGCGCGGGCCGGCGTTGGCGGGCGTGGACGCGCCGTTCGTCGAACCGGCCCGCGCCAGGCTGGAGGAGGAGCGGTTCAGCGCTTATGAGGCGTTGGCCGACGGGGAGATGGCCGCCGGCCGGCACGCCGAGCTGATCCCGCTGCTCACGGGACTGCTCAACGAGTACCCGGCGCGGGAGTCGATCGTACGGCGGCTGGCGCTGTCGCTCTATCGCGCGGGCCGCAAGACGGACGCGCTGGCGGTGGTGCGGCGGCTGCGCGTGCTGCTGGCCAAGGAGTACGGACTCGATCCGGAGAAAGGCATCGTGGACCTGGAGAACGCGATGCTCCGCGGTGATCTGGCGCTTGATGCCCGGGAGGTCGGGTCCGAGGGCAGATCCGAGGGCAGGTCCGAAGGGGTCAGGTCCGAAGGAAGGCCCGACGCCGACTTGCGCGCTGGAGCCGCCGTCGCGAGCGAGGTCGCCGCTCCGGAAGCGGCGACTGGCGGCGAGAAATCAGCACCGCCGTCCCCCGCACCGCCGAGGCAGGCCGCACCGCTTCAGCCCACCTGGCCGCGCCCGGCCCAACTCCCCCCGCCAACCGCGGGCTTCGTCGGCCGCGACCACGAGCTGACCCGGCTCGCCCGCCTGCTCACGTCGGAATCCGACGCGCCACGCGCGGCGGCGGTCACCGGTCCGGCCGGCGTCGGCAAAACGTCCCTGGCGTTGATCTGGGCGCACGAGCATGCCGGCGCCTTCCCCGACGGGCAACTGTTCGTCGACCTTCACGGCTACGACCACAGCGAGGCCGAGAGCCCCGAAGGCGTGTTGGAGCGCTTCCTGCTGGCCCTGGGCATACCCGGCCACCAGATCCCGCCGGGGCTGCCCAAGCGCGAGGACCTGTTCCGCTCGGCGATGGCAGAGCGCCGCATGCTCCTGGTCCTGGACAACGCGCGTGACTACCGCCAAATCAGCCCCCTGCTTCCTGGCTCCGCCCACACCCGCACGCTGATCACCAGCCGTATCCGGCTGGGCAGCCTGGTCGCCGACACCGGCGCGCTCCCGGTCCCCCTGGACGTCCTGCCCCTCGAGGAATCGGTCGAGGTCCTGACGCGCATCGTCGGCGCCGAATCGGTGGCGGCGGCGCCGCAGTCCGCGCGTGACCTGGCCCGCCTGTGCGGCGGTCTCCCGCTCGCACTGCGCATCTCGGCCGTCCGGCTGCTTGAGGAACCGGCCGCCGGGCTGACCGGGCTGGCCACCGAACTCAGCCCGGAAGCCGACCGCCTGCACGGCTTGGGCCTGCTCGACGGCGGCCACACCGTCTCCCACGCGCTCGAGAACTCCTGCCGCCGGCTGACCGCCGCGCAGATCCGCCTGTTCCGCCTCCTGTGCCTGCACCCCGGCGACAGCGTCGGCGCGGCGGCGGCGCAAGCCATGGTCGATCAAGGCGACCTGCGCTTCACGGCGCATGTCGAAGTGCGCCATCTGCTGCGTGTCCTGGAGACGGTGCACCTGGTCGACCGCACCGCCGCCGACCGCTACCGGATGCACGACCTCGTGCGGCTCTACGGCCGGGGTCTGTCAGGCCTCGACGATGCCGACCAGACGCAGGACTCCCTGGCTCTCCAACGCCTCCTCGACTGGTACATCAACGTCGCCCAAGCCGCCCACCGGGTTCTCGCCCCCGCCATGCCAGCGCTCCCGATGGACGTCCGCCACAGCCTCACCGACAACCCGACGCCTTTCCCTGACGAGTCCGCCGCGCTGGACTGGTTCGATCAGGAGGCTGCGAACCTGATCGCGCTGACGAAGTCAGCAGCCGAACACGGCGACCACCGCGGAGTCTGGCAGCTCGCCATCGCGCTGGGCGCCTACCTTTCGCGCCGCCACCGTGTAGACGCCCTGGTCCAGACCCAGGCACTCGGCGAGCAGGCCGCGCTGGCCGAGGCGCACCACGCGGCAGCCGCGGCGCTGGCGAACAACCTCGGCATCGCCCACGCCATGCGCCGCGACCCCGAGGCGGCGCAGCAGCCGTTCGAGCGAGCCGTCGCCGCCTATCGCGACCTCGGCGACCGCCAGCGTGCCGCGCAGATCAGCGCCAACCTCGGAAGTCTGCGCTACGACCTGGGCATGCCGCACGAAGCCGCCGCCGCCCACAGCGCCGCCATCGAGACCCTGCGCGAGTTCGGCGACAGCCCGGCGCTGTCCGCCGTCCTGGCCAACCTCGGCCTGACCGTCGGCGACCTGGGCCGGCACGAACAAGCCCGCGACCTGTTCCGTGAGGCGATCGGCGTCGCAGAGGCCTGCGGTTCGGACTACCGGGCCGGCTACGCGCGCAGCCAGCTGGCCTGGACGCTGCTGCGCCTCGGCGAGGCCGACGAAGGCCTGGAGCTGAGCCGCGAAACGCTCGCCTACGCGTTGACCATCGGCGACCCGCTGCTGGCCGGCCGGATGCACGACCAGATCGGCATCGCCCAGGCGATGCGCGGAGCCTGGGACGAGGCGCGCGCCGCGTGGGAGGAAGCCGTCGCGACGCTCACCGGGATCGGCAGCTCGGAAGCCGACGTCGTCCGGGCCCGCCTGCGCGGCGAACCCGACGCGCTCCCGGCCGTGGGAGCCGACGGGAAGCCGAACGTCGCTGCTCTACCGAGTAGATAGCAAGTGAAGAGGAGATGAAGAGCGCTGCGGTCCACGATGGAATCGCAGCCCTACAGCGCGGCCCTGAAGCGGCGCCAGGCACGGCGGCGACGATGACTGTCACCATCAAGACCCGCCCGCCTGAAAGGGAGTACGTAGTGGGCGACACGCACTACGACTATCGGTGATCTCACCGTCATAGCACGACAGATGACATTGGCATCGACATCGCAATGCGCAGGAAACCGCACGACGCATGACGGGCAGTTCCCGGCCACTTCCCTCATCGCGCTCGGTTTCCTCATCGGCTATCGCAGATCACTGACAGCTGCTTCTCACGTCCCGCGCAGGGACAACCACATCTGACGTCCACGAGCGTGCTCGCCACGCTCCGCTGCGCCATGCCCTCATCCGGAAAGGAGCCCTGCCCGCATCACGGCGCTCTTCGAACCCTGACAACCAACCCCACTGAAAGGCCAGGAATGAACAACGCCCTCCGTGCCGAAGGCACGCGGACCGCAACTGGACGCCGGCGCCTCGCCGGCCTCCTCGCCACGGCAGTCGCCCTGATCACCGCCGCCGCTATGGCGCCCGCGTCAGCGGCGGCCGGCACCGGAAGCGCGTCCTCCGCAACCACCGTCCAGCCCGACACCGGCACCTCCACGGCCGGCGGGCCCATCAGCCGCGCCGAGATCCAGGCGCGCGCCCAGGACTGGGTGAACGAGCGCGTCCCGTACAGCGAGTCGCTCCACTGGACGGATTCCAACGGCACCTACCGCCAGGACTGTTCAGGCTTCATCTCCATGGCCTGGCACCTGGCGCCCGACCAGAATTACGGCGCGACGACGTGGTCCCTCCCGGACTTCTCCACCAAGCTGTCCTCCCTGGACGACCTCCAGCCGGGCGACATGATCGACAACATCAACACCCACGTCGTGATGTTCCTGGGCTGGACCTCCAGCAGCCACAGCACGGCGATCGTCGCCGAGGAAGCCCACTCCGGCACCGTCGCCCACGTCGATTCCTCGTACTACACGCGCTCGTACCTGCTCAACAACGGCTACGAGCCGTTCCGCTACAACAAGGTGACCGAGTACCCGAGCAAGATGGGCGAGATCACCGACGTCGGCGACCAGAACGGCGACGGCGTCGACGACTTCACCGCTGTCGAGCGCTCCTCCGGGTTCCTGTACCTCTACACCAGCCCGGGCTACTCCGGCACCGACCGGCAGAAGCTCGGCTGGGGCTGGAACACCATGCGCGACATCGCCGCTGTCGGTGACCACAACGGTGACGGGAAGGTCGATCTCGTCGCGGTCAACACCTCCGACAACCATATGTACCTGTACTACGGCCCGGACTTCTCCGGGACCACCCGCGTCGACCTCGGCGGCGGCTGGAGCAGCTACAAGGACATCGCCGCGGTCGGCGACCACAACGGCGACGGCATTCCGGACTTCGTCACCACCGACAGCAGCACCGGAAACCTTTACCTGTACACAAGCCCGAACTACCTCGGCAGCCAGCGGCAGCAGACCGGCACCGGTTGGACCGGGACGCGCGACATCACCGATGTCGGCGACCACAACGGTGACGGCAAGGACGACTTCGTCGCGGTCAACACCTCCGACAACCACATGTACCTGTACTACGGCCCGGACTTCTCCGGGACCACGCGCGTCGACCTCGGCGGCGGCTGGAGCGGCTACACGGACATCGCCGCCATCGGCGACCACAACGGCGACCACCAGCCGGACTTCGTCACGACCGAGACCAGCACCAACTTCCTCTACCTGTATTCGAGCTCGAACTATCTCGGCAGCTCGCGCCAGAAGATCGGCACCGGCTGGTAATCACGCTCACCCCACACTTCCTACAGGAGGGCAGGACGGTTCATGTCGCTCACGCGACGTCTCTGGGCAGTTCTCACTTTCGCAGCGCTCGTAGTGGCCGGTATCGCACCCGCTGCCTCTGCCGGCACGGCGTCCCCGAATAGCACGGCGTCCCCCAATAACTCGGCGTCCCCCAATACCGCGCCTCAGTACCGGTTCTCCACGTACAACATCTGCGGCAACCACTGTTCATCGAGCGACTACAGCAACACACAGCGCCTGAGAGTTGTCGAGGACGAGGGATCCCCGACCGGCGGGAACGCCGACGACATCTTTCTCCAGGAGGTCTGCAAGTCCCAGTTCGACAGCATCGACGCGCAGTTGAGGACGCGGGGCTACACAGGGCTCTTCGACCAGACCAAAGCTGTGGGCTCGGGCACCTGCAGCGGCAGCCCATACGGCATCGCCATGTTCACGAAGGGCGCCGTCGTCCAGACGAAAGTCCTCCACCTGAAGATCGGCGGGGAGCCCACGGACGAGGACATCGCGTCGCCGTGTGTGGAGAGCTTCATCCAGGGTCGGCTCCACTGGGGCTGCTCGGTGCACCTGTACTGGGACTCCAGCACCTACTCCGCGCTTGAGGCGCAGAAGCTGGCGAGTCTCGTGCGGCCCTGGCAGGAGGCGGGAATCCCCGTCGTGCTCGGCGGCGACTTCAACGCCTCGGCGACGACGTCGACCCTCGACTCCTTCTACCAGCCCGGAATGGCCGGCAGTCCGCACGGAAGCTTCCGCGAAGCCGATCAGACAGACAAGAACTACTTCAACACGTCGATCTGCACGGCGACGCAGTCGGACTGCCGATCCGGCGAACCGACGTACGTCGACCTGACGTCTCAGGCCACGAAGAAGATCGACTATCTGTTCTTCAGCCAGAACGCCTTCACGAACGTCTCCGGAGACGTGCTGGCGCGTGACGTGACGGTCTCCGACCACCGCCTCTACCGCGGTACGGCGACCATGACCAGCGCCTCGATGGGGGAGACCACCGACGTCGGGGACCGCAACGGCGACGGCGTCGACGATTTCGTGGCGGTCGAGCGCTCCACCGGCGACCTGTACCTCTACACCAGCTCCGCCTACTCCGGGGCGAACCGGACGCAGCTCGGCTGGAGCTGGGACACGATGCGCGATCTGGTCGACGTCGGCGACCACAACGGCGACGGCATCGCCGACCTGATCGCCGTCGACACCGCCGACGACCACATGTACCTGTACTCCGGTCCCGGCTTCTCGGGCACGACCCGCGTCGACCTCGGCGGCGGCTGGGACAGCTACACCGACCTGGCCACCGTCGGGGACCGCAACGGCGACGGCGTTCCGGACTTCGTCGCCACCGACGCCGCCACCGGCAATCTCTACCTCTACACGAGTCCTAACTACCTGGGCAGCCAGCGCCAGCAGATCGGCACCGGCTGGACCGGGACCCGCGACATCACCGATGTCGGCGACCACAACGGCGACGGCCAGGACGACTTCGTGGCCGTCAACGACACCGACACCACGATGTATCTGTACTCCAGCCCCGGTTTCACGGGCTCCACCCGGGTCGCGCTGGGCGGCGGCTGGGGCGGGTACGGCGACATCGCCGCGATCGGCCGGCAGAACTCTGACAAGCAGGCGGACTTCGTCGCCACCGACACCAGCACCGGAAGCCTCTACCTCTACACGAGTCCGAGCTACCTCGGCAGCCAGCGCCAACAGATCGGCAGCGGCTGGTAGTGCACGGCACGGTGGGGCGCTCCGATCGGGGCGCCCCACCTGTCGCAGGGCTCTTGCACATCCTTCCCCCCCCGCACTTAGTAGCGAATAAGGAGACTGATGCCTACACGCTCCCGCAAGGTCTCGCGGTATTGGAGCACCGCGCTCATCGCCGGCACGGCGATGGTTCTCGGCGCCGGACCGTCGGCCGCCGCGAACGACCACGGCACTGCCGCGACGTCTTCCGCGAACACCAAACAGGTCAGCTACCACGGCTACGCCCTGAGCGTGCCGGCGGACTGGCCGATCATCGACCTCTCGCAGGCGCCGCAGACCTGCGTCCGCTTCGACCAGCACGCCGTGTACCTCGGCCATCCGGGCAGCGAGCAGAGCTGCCCCGCGCAGGTCATCGGACGCACCGAGGCCGTCGTCGTCGAGCCCTTGGACGCCGCGACCGGCGACCGGATCGGCTCTCACACGATCCAGGTCACCGGTCCCCGCGCGGCACCGGCGACGACGCCCTCCGGGACCGACGGCGAGATCACCGAGGCGATAGCCGGCGCCGGCGTGCTGGTGACCGCCTCGTACGGAACCGACGCGCAGCAGGCGCAGCAGATCCTCACCGGCGCGCGCCTGACGGCAGACGCGAAAGCGACGGCTCAGCTGCCCGTGCACCAGTCGGCCGTGACACCGGACACCGCGAACTACCTCGAGCCCGGAACCTACGCGGGTAAGGGTTTTGACGCCTGCTCGCTGCCGTCGTCGTCGACCATGAGCACGTGGCTCGCCTCGTCGCCCTACCGCGCTGTCGGCGTCTACTTCGGCGGCATCAACCGAGGCTGCAGCCAGCCCAACCTGACGGCCGGATGGATGAGTACCCAGGTGGGAGCCGGGTGGCATCTGATCCCGCTGTACGTCGGGCTTCAGGCTCCGTGCTCCACGCAGCATGTCGTCAAGATGTCCTCCGACCCGGGCACCGCCTACAGCCAAGGCGTCTCGGGTGCGAAGGACATGGACGGCATCGCCCAGAGCATCGGGCTGAGCACCGGGTCGATCCTCTACAACGACATGGAGAGCTACGACAACGGCAACAGCAGCTGCAAGACGGCCGTCCTGAACTACCTCAGCGGCTGGACGACCCAGGTGCGCGCTTCCGGCTACAAGGTCGGGGTGTATTCGAGCGCTTCGACCGGTGTCGCCGACCTGGCCGCGAACTACAACAGCACCACCTACCCACGGCCGGACGACATCTATGGCGCCCTGTGGGACGGCACCGCGAACACCAGCCTGACGCCGTACGCCCCGGACTCGGACTGGGCGAACCACCACCGGATCAAGCAGTACCGGAGCGGCCACAACGAGACCTACGGCGGCACCACCGTCAACGTCGACAACGACTATCTCGACGTCACGTCGGGCTACGCCGGCAAGATGGGCGAGATCACCGACGTCGGCGACCGCAACGGCGACAAGACCGACGACTTCGTCGCGATCGAGCACTCCACCGGCAACCTGTACCTCTACACCAGTCCTGCCTACTCCGGTACGGATCGGACGAAGCTCGGCTGGGGCTGGAACTCCATCCGTGATCTGGCCGACGTCGGCGACCACAACGGCGACGGCGCCGCCGACCTGATCGGCATCGACACCGCCGACAACCATATGTATCTGTATTACGGTCCGGACTTCTCCGGCACGACACGCGTTGACCTCGGCGGCGGCTGGAGCAGCTACACCGACATCGCTGCCGTCGGCGATCACAACGGCGATAGCATCCCGGACTTCGTCGCCACCGACAGCACTACCGGAAACCTTTACCTCTACACCAGCCCGAACTACCTCGGCAGCCAGCGCCAGCAGACCGGCACCGGCTGGACCGGGACCCGCGACATCACCGACGCCGGTGACCACAACGGCGACGGCAAGGACGACTTCATCGCCGTCAACGGCTCCGACAACCACATGTATCTGTACTACGGCCCCGGCTACTCCGGCACGACACGCGTCGACCTCGGCGGCGGCTGGAGCAGCTACACCGACATCGCCGCCGTCGGCGACCAGAACGGCGACGGCATCGCGGACTTCGTCGCCACCGACAGCAGTACCGGAAACCTTTATCTGTACACGAGCCCGAACTACCTCGGCAGCCAGCGCGAGCAGATCGGCACGGGCTGGTAGTCCGACTGACTGTTATAGCCGTTCGGCCGGCAAAATCGGTCCGGCCCGGAGTGCGATTCCGGGCCGGACCGAACCTTCATCGGTATGGGCCAGCGCAGATCAGCGTCAGCTCTTCGCGTCGTCGCTGGTGCTGTCCGTGCGCCTGCGACCGCGCTGCGTCCCTTGCGCACGCAGCCGACGCGTGATGTCGGAGGGGTTTTCGCGGGTACGCGGCTCCTTGATGGCGCGCGGCTCCGAGATGACCATCGCCAGCGAGGTCACCACCAGGACGAGCCCCAAAATCAGCAATGCGGCGAGAAGACCACCGGCATACATGACGACATCTCCTTCCGTAACGTTCAGGCATCCCTAGTAGCCCCGCTCGGCGGCTTCAAACGGTCTCGGGGCGTCAGCGCGAGTAAAGTCGTCGCCCAAATGGGAGTTCAGAGCCCTCATGGAGGCGGCGGCCGGGTCCGTCGCGCGACGATGAACGACGTCGCGGCGCGGGCCCAGGTGAGTCTGAAAACCGTCTCGCGCGTCGTGAACGGCGACGCCGGCGTGGTCGAGGGGACTCGGCGGCGGGTCCTGGACGCGATCAGCCAGCTGGGTTTCCGGCGGAACGACTCGGCGCGGCAGTTGCGGATCGGGCGCGCCGCGGAGATCGGCTTGCTGGTCGAGGATGTCGGAGACCCGTTCTACTCGACGGTGACGCGGGCGGTCGAGCGGGTCGCCGCGGCGAACGACTGTCTGCTGTTCACCGGTTCCTGCGACGACGATCCCGAGCGGGAGCGCAAGCTGGCGCTGGCGTTGTGCGCGCGGCGGGTGGACGGGCTGCTGATCGTGCCCGCGTCGGCGGATCACGCGTACCTGGCCTCGGAACTGGACTCCGGGCTGCCGGTGGTGTTCATCGACCGACCGCCGGTGAATCTGGACACCGACGCGGTGTTGGCGGACAACGTCGGCGGCGCACGGAGCGCGGTCGCGCATCTGATAGCCGCAGGCCACCGGCGGATCGGCTTCGTCGGCGACGACCCGGACATCTACACCGCCCGGCGGCGGCTGCTCGGCTTCCGGCAGGAGATGGCGGCGCACGGCCTGGACGTCGACGAGGCGTGGATCGCCGTCGGCGAACCCGGCGCCGGACGGCTGCGACGCCACGCGGAACGGCTGCGCGACAAGCTGGAGCAGCTCCTCGACGGTCCGGCGGCGGTCACCGCGTTGTTCACCGGGAACAACCGGATCACCACGCAGGTGCTGCGCGAACTGGCGCTGCGTGACGCGGACGCCGGCGCGGTACTCCCCCGGCCGGCGCTGGTCGGCTTCGACGACTTCGAGTTCGCCGATCTCGTGACCCCCGGCGTCACCGTGGTCGCGCAGGACCCGGCGGCGCTCGGCCGGACGGCGGCGGCGCTGCTGTTCGAACGGCTGGCAGGGCTCACCGAACCGGCACGGCAGGTGGTGCTGCCGACCCGGCTTGTCGTGCGCGGTTCCGGTGAGCTGCCGCCGCCGGCGTGAGCCGGCGGCGGGTGATCTGGCGCGCTGGATGTCAGGAAGCGATGACGTCCACGTAAGCGAGCTTGTCGTTGCTCGATCCGGTGGCGTTGGTGATGGTCAGTTTGCCATCGGAGACCGTGACCTGGCTGGTCCCCTCGATCCAGTGGCTGGCGGCGCTCGGCGTCCCTGAGACTGTGAGCACGCCCTCCACGTTGACCTTGTAGACGCTGTCGGTGTTCGACGGATCGCCGCAGACCAGGTGCACCGTGTAGTGGCCGTTCGGCACCGCCATCTCCCACACCGTCGCGCTTCCGCTGCGCTCCATGTGGATCAGCGTGTCATAGCGCTGATCCGGGGAGCTCGAGGCGTTGCGGTCCCTCGTGTTCACGGAGTTGTCGATGTTCCAGCCGTAGGTCAGGCCGCCGGACCGCGCACCGTACGCGGCGCCGGTGTCCGCCGCGTAGCCCACCGGGATCGTCGAGCCGGCCGGTTCGAAGTTCACGGTCGCGGCGAACGCCGGGGTGAGCAGGTAGCCGCGCTTGTGGCCGTTGTGGAGGCCGACGCCGACGATCTGGCCGCGGTCGTTGATCCCGGTGGCTGATTGGAGGGTCCAGCCGGAGCCGGCGGGGAGCAGCGTGTCCAGCTTCGTCAGCGCGCCGCCCGGCTGGCGCAGCCACGCCTCCGGTGCGGCGCACGGCTGACACTCGGGGTCGGCGGTACCGACGATCTGGCCCGCGGCGTTGACCGCGGTCGCCTGGTTGTACTGGATCGCGTCGATCGTGCCGAGGTCTGTCAGGGTGTTGTTCTGCCAGAGCGCGGCGTCCAGACCGCTGAGCGTGCCGGTTCGGCTGACGGTGCCGACGATCGTGCCGGAGACGTTGATGGCGTTGGCCGATCCGCCCTGACCGCCGGGCAGCACCGGCAGCATGGTCAGGGACCCGTTCTGCCAGACGAACGCCGGACCGCCGACGACCTGCCCGCGCGCGTTGATGCCGGTGGCCGCGTTGAGGGTCTGCGTCGGCGTACTCAGCTCGGTGGGGTTGCCGGCGGCGTCATAGACGATCGCCTCCGGGCTGCCCTCGGAGTCGGCCGGACGCTGACCGCCGGCGACGCGGCCGGAGGGGTCGATGGCGTTGCCGACGCCCAGCCGGTTGGTGATCGGGCCGCCGAGGTCCTGCAGCACGCCGGCGGCGCTCCAGCGGACCGGATACGCGTAACCGCCGTCGGCGCGCGTCGCTTGGCCCGCGATCTGACCGGCGTCGTTGACGGCGTTCGCCACACTGTCCCCGCCCCCGGCCTCGACCCCCAGGTCGGACATGGTCCCTCCGGACCAGCGGAAGCCGTGCTGAGTGCCGGAAGCCAGATCGCTGTAGCCGACGACGACCCCGGCGTTGTTGATCCCGTTGGCGATGCTGAGATCACCGCCGAGCGTGCCGAGGTCGGTGATGGTGGAGAGCGGCGCGGTGGCCGCACTGGCCGCACTGGCCGCGCCGGCCACACCAGCCGATGCCGATACCGCGAACGGGACGGGCACGACCAGAGCGGCGCAGAGTACTGCGACACGGGCGACGGCGCCTGCCGAACGCCTGCCGGACGAATGCATGAGGAACCTTTCACTCGAACGAGGAGATGGTCCTGAACACTCGGAGCACGCGCTCCGACGAAGTACGCCGCGGGCGACGGGGATGCGTCATCGGCGCGGTCCGCCCGAGGCCCGCATCCCTCTGCCGCGAACGTTACGACAACGTTGTCATGAACGCCAGAGCAGAGGCGGCGAGGCCGAGAAATATCTCGAACAGCGTTCGAAATCACCTGGTCAGAGCTTTGGCAAAGCAGGTGGCCCGACCCTTTGATCCGCAGGGCCGGGCCAGGTGTGTCGCAGTGTTTTGCGGGCCGGGTCGATCGGCGGCGAGGTCCGTCCGTGCGCCGTTCGAGTGAACTCCCTGATTGGGACGAGTCGCCCCCAGCGGGCTCTGCGAGATAGCGGACAACACATCGTAGATTGACATGCGCTTGGTGAGCCGAATCTCCCAGAACCGAGGAGCAGGTACATTGCAGAGCTGGCACAAACGGAGTGCGTGGACGACCGTGGCCTTCGCCGCGCTGGCCGTGGTGGTTTTCGCTTCACCGGCTTCGGCGCAGGCGGTCTCCTCGACCACGGTCACCGCGTCGCCCTCGACGGCGGCCACGGGGCAGTCGGTGGAGTTGGACGCGGCGGTGACGTGCGCCGGTGACCCGAGCGGCGGTCTCGGCATGACGTTCTTCGACGGCGGAGACCTGCTGACCACCGTTCCCGTCGCGGCGGACGGGACGGCGAGCTTCACGACCAGCTTCACCACCACCGGCGCTCACACGATCACCGCGGCGTACAACGGCAACGATAACTGCGACGCGTCGAACAACACGACCACGGTCCAGGTGACGACGGCGCCGACGCCCCCGCCGAATCCGACGCCGAATCCGCCCGGGCTGTGCCTTCTCACCTGCGGCAGTCTGATCAACCTGAACTTCGCAGACACCTACAACATCCACAAAACGTACAATGTCTACAACACCTACAACTTTTACCAGCCCGGCAACGGCGCCAGCCCCGCGCCCGCAGCGGGACCGGGCCGCTGATCAGATTCCAGGTGCGGCGACGTAGGTGTAGCCGCCCGCCAAGGTCGCTGTGCCGCCGGTCGTGGTGACGTCCACGTCGGCGGCTCCGACGGTGCCGGCCGGGGTGACGATGGACATCTCGGCGCCGTTGACGACTGTGAACGGCGCGAGGGTCCCGCTGATGGTGACCGACTGGGTGGTGGCGAGGTTGGTGCCGGTGAGCGTCACCACGGTGCCTCCGGAGGTCGAGCCGGAGGTGGGGGTGACGGCGCTGACGGTCGGGGAATCGACGTAGGTGTAGGAGAACCCGTTGTTGCTGCCGCCGGCGGTGGTGACGGTGAGCCCGACGGTCCCGGCCGACCCCGCGGCGGGGACGACGACGTCGATCAGGCCGTCGGACACCACGGTCGGCACCGCACTGGCCGAGCCGAACCCGACGCTGCTGGCGGTCGCGAAGCCGATACCGCTGATGGCGATGGTGTTTCCGCCCGCCGTCGGTCCGGAGCTCGCGCTCAGACCGCTTTTGAACGGCGCTTCCACGTAGAAGAACGAGAGCGGGTTGCTGGTGCCGCCCGCCGTGGTCACGGTCACTTCCACCGCCCCGGCGCCGGACGGCGAGACGACCGTGACCGAGGTGGGCGTGTTCGCGGTGATGATGGCCGGCTCGGTGCCGAAGAACACCGCGGTGGCGCCGCCGAGATTGACTCCGGTGATGGTGACGACGGTCCCGCCGCCGGTGGATCCCTGGTTCGGGGAGATCGGCATGTGCGCTGCTCCTTGCAGTGGGCTGATGAGCGGCCCTCGGGACTCGACGCGAGGTGGGCGGCCCACCGATGTGGCTACTTTCAGTAACCTGCGCAGGTCACCGGCCTGCAAGAGCCCTGACGCGAAATCACTCTTCCGGGCGAAGTGCGGCCGTGGCGAGCACAGGCCGAGTCCGCGATGTCATCGCCTCGGACCCGAAAGAGTGGTTTGCCCGCACGGCTGTTGCGGCCCGGGGACCTGCGCAGGTTACTGACAGTAGTTGCCTTCTCTCGCCAGACCTGACAGACCTGACAGACCTCACAGATTTCGCAGACCCCGCAGCCGGAAGGAACCGCATCATGGCGCCAGTCATCAGCAGCATCAGCCCGGTTCAGGGCCCTGCCGCCGGAGGGACGGCCGTCACGGTCACCGGAACCGGCTTCACGGGTGTGACCGGGGTGAAGTTCGGTTCCGCGGCGGCGGCGTACGTCGTGGTCAGCGCCACCAAGATCACCGCCACCGCACCCGCCGGTTCCGGCGCGCCATCGGTGACGGTGACGACGCCGGGCGGGACCAGCAACGGCGTCACCTACACCTACGTGGCGGCGCCGGTGGTGAGCAGCGTCAGTCCGACACAAGGCCCGACAACAGGCGGGAACACCGTCACCGTCACAGGGACCGGATTCACGGGCGCCACCAGCGTGTTGTTCGGCTCGGTATCGGTGGCGTTCACCGTGGTCAGCGCCACCCAGATCACCGCGACGGCGCCTGCGGCACCGGTCGCCCCGGTCGCGGTCACCGTCGTCACCCCCGGAGGCACGAGCAACGGGGTGTTGTACTTCTACGTCCCACCGCCGACGGTGGCCACCGTCTCGCCCTCGATGGGTCCGGTCGCCGGCGGGAACACCGTCACCATCACCGGTACCAGCCTGACGCTCGCCACGGCCGTCCGATTCGGAACCGGCGCTGCCACGGCGCTCACGGTCGTCTCGGACGATCAGATCACGGTCCAAGCTCCCAGCGGTTCCGGGACTGTCGCCGTCACGGTCACCACGCCGGGCGGCACGAGCCTGCCGGGGGTGGGCAGCGCCTCCTACACCTACGTGCCGCTCCCGGTCATCAACGCCCTCACCCCTTCGCAGGTACCGACGAGCGGCGGAAGCGCGGTCACCATCAGCGGAAGCAGCCTCGGCCTGGCGCAATCCGTCCTGATCGGCGGAGCCGCAGCGCCCTTCGTCGCCATCTCGGACAGCGAACTCGTGGCCATCAGCCCGAGCGGCGCCCCCGGCCCGGTCACCGTCAAGGTCACCACGCCGGGCGGCGTCAGCAACACCGCCACCTACCAGCTGGTCGCCGGCCCACTCATCTGACGGCTCGGCGCAGGCGCGACGGGGTGGTGCCGGTGGCGGTGCGGAAGGCTTTGCCGAAGGCGGACGTCGACTGGTAGCCGACGGCTTCGGCGACGGCGTCGAGGCTGCGGTCGGTGGTGGTCAGCAGGTCGGCGGCTATCGTCATCCTGATCCGGGTGAGGAAGTCGGCGACGCCCATGCCGGTCGCGGCGGAGAAGTGCCGGACCAGGGTGGCGCGGGAGACGCCGGCGAGGTGCGCGAGGACCGCGATCGTCCACGGTTCCCGCGGGCGGTGCACGACGGCGTCGATCACGGCGCGCAGGCCGGGGTCGGTGACGGCGACGGCGGTCCAGGGGGTGGGCAGGGTCGTGGTCGCCGGGTGGCCGGTGCCGTCTCCGCGCAGCACCAGGGCGAGCAGCGCTTCGCACAGCGACGCCAGCAGGGCGCCGGCTCCGGGGCCGTCGAGTCCTGCTTCGCTGCGCATCAGCTCGCCGAGGAGGCGGAGCGGGGAGTCGGGACCGGTGCCGAAGGAGGCGTGGAGGATGTCGGGCAGTCCGGCGATCAGGAGCTCTCCGGCGCCCGGCTGGTAGGTGTAGTGGCCGCAGAACAGGTCGATGGTCGAGGCATCGGCGCTGGAGCTGGCCAGGGTCGCCACCGAGGCGCCCTGGCGGAGGTCGGCGGGCACGGCCGGCGCCTCGGTCGTGACCCGGACGCGGTGTTCTCCGCCGCGCGGGAGGACGAGCACGTCGCCGGGTCGCAGGTCGATGGTGTGTCCGTCGATCTCGGCCGTGCAGTATCCGTCCAGCAGGAGGTGGAAGGGTACGCGGCCGGACGTCGGCGGGTTGTCCAGGACGTGGCTTCCGGTGAGCAAGCAGCGGACGTCGACGACGCCGTCCAGCCGGGCCATGCGAATGAGGGTGCTGATCGCGTCCATGAGCCCGGTGCCCTCCCCTTCCCCTGAGCCAGTGAGCAGTGAGCAGTGAGCCGATCTCGACGAAATTTGAATTCTATACCTTCTTGTCGAATCACCTCCGGGCACGTGATCATTGACTCATGGACACCATGCACGCAGATCTGCTGGTCATCGGGTTCGGCAAGGGCGGCAAGACGCTGGCGGCGAAGATGGGGCGCCTGGGCCGGCGGGTGGTGATGGTCGAGCAGTCCGACCAGATGTACGGCGGGACCTGCATCAACATCGGCTGCGTCCCGACCAAGTCGCTGATCCACCACGCCCAGACCCGGCCGGCCGGCGCCGACCCCCGCGAGTGGTACGCCGGTTCGGTGGCCGCGACGGCGTCCCTGACCGGCGCGATGCGCGGCAAGAACTTCGGGATGCTCGACGAGCTGGACTCGGTCACCGTGGTGACCGGTACCGCGGCGTTCCTCGACGAGAAGACGGTCGAGGTCACGGCGGGGTCGGACCGCTTGGAGATCACCGCGGAGACGATCGTCATCAACACCGGCGCGCAGAACGCCGTCCCCGACATCCCCGGCCTGCGCGCCAGCAAGCACCTGGTCACGGCCACCGAGCTGATCGGCTCGCCGGACCTGCCGCGGCGCCTGGTCGTGCTCGGCGGCGGCTACCAGGGCATCGAGTTCGCGGCGATGCTGAGCACCTACGGCACCGAGGTCACCGTCCTGGAAGCCGGCGTCCGGATCCTGCCGCGCGAGGACGAGGACGTCGTCGGCGTCGTCGAGCAGATCCTCACCGACGACGGCGTCACCGTGCGCACCGGCGTTCGTGTCACGCGCGTCGAGGACACCGCCGACGGCGCGCTCGTGCACTACGAGGCGAACGGCGCCGACGGCACTGCCGGCACCTCCGGGACGCTCGAAGCGGACGTGGTCCTGTCCGCCGTGGGTCGCACCCCGCGCACCGCCGAGCTCCGGCTCGACGCCGCGGGCATCCGCACCACCGTCCGAGGCGCCGTCGAGGTCGACGAGCACCTGCGCACCAACCGCCCGCACATCTTCGCCGTCGGCGACGTCAACGGCGGCCCGCAGTTCACGTACATCTCGCTCGACGACTCGCGCATCGTCGCCGACCAGCTGCTCGGCGAGGGCAAGCGGGCGACGTCGGACCGGGTCGCGGTCCCCTACACGCTGTTCATGGGCCCGCCGCTGGCCCGCGTGGGCGTGACGGAGACCGAGGCGCTCGCGACCGGTCGCCCCGTCCGCATCGTGTCCAAGGCGGTGGCCGCGATGGCGGCGATGCCGCGTGCGGGCATCGTCGGCGAGACGCGCGGGGTGATGAAGTTCGTGATCGCCGCCGACACCGACGAGGTCCTCGGCGCGGCCATCCTCAGCGTCGACTCCCAGGAGCTGATCAACACCGTGGCCCTGGCGATGCGCAGCGGCGTCACCGCTTCGACGCTGCGGGACGCGATCTACACGCACCCGAGCTCGACCGAGGCGTTCAACGAGGTTCTCGCCACGGTGGTGCGCTGAGGTACAAGGATCAGGATGCTGACGAGCTCGAATGCGTGATACGCCAGAGGAACTCGCTGTTGCCGGCGTTCTGCTTGGCTCCTTCCAGCAGGAGCTCGACGGCTTGCTGGTTGGTGCGGGCGGTGAGGACGCGGCGGAGTTTGCGGACGGCGTCGAGTTCGGCCGGGGGCATCAGGAGTTCTTCGCGGCGGGTGCCGGAGGCGGCGACGTCGAGGGCGGGGAAGACGCGCTTGTCGGCGAGGCTGCGGTCCAGGCGCAGTTCCATGCTCCCGGTGCTTTTGAGTTCTTCGAAGAAGTAGTCGTCGGCTCGGGATCCGGTGTCGACCAGGGCGGTGGCCAGGATGGTGACCGAGCCGCCTTCCTCGAGGTTGCGGGCGGCGCCGAAGAGCTTCTTGGGCGCCGCCACCGCTGAGGCGTCGACGCCGCCGGACAGGGTGCGGCCGCTGGACTTGGCGTTGTTGTTGTGCGCTCGGCACAGCCGGGTGATGGAGTCCAGGAGGATGACGACGTCCTGGCCCTGCTCGGCAAGGCGCTTGGCGCGCTCGACGGCGAGCTCGGCGATGGCGATGTGCTCGTGGATCGGGCGGTCGAAGGTGGAGGCGAGGACTTCGCCGTCCACCGTCCGGCGCATGTCGGTGACCTCTTCGGGGCGCTCGTCCAAGAGCACGACCATCAGGTGGCACTCGGGGTGGTTCGCGGTCACGCCCGCGGCGATCGCCTGCAGGAGCATGGTTTTTCCGGTCTTGGGCGGGGCGACGATCAGGCCTCGCTGACCTTTGCCGATCGGTGCGATCAGGTCGATGATCCGCGTGCTGACCCGGCTGGTGTCGCCGGCGAGCCGCAGTCGCTCCTGGGGATGGATCGGCGTCATCGCGGCGAAGTGCGGTCTGGCGGCTGATTCGTCGGACGGCCTGCCGTTGACCGCGTCGACGCGGACCAGCGGACGGGCTTTGGATGAGTTGGCTGACCTGGCTGACTTGGCTGGCTTGGCTGACTTGGCTGACGTGGCCGGCGACGATTGGGTGGCGGCGCCTTCGATGACATCGCCGGACCGCAGTCCATGGCGACGGATCAGGTCGGGCGGCACGAACACGTCCTCGGGCCCGGGCAGGTAGCCCGTGGTCCGCAGGAATCCGTGCTGATCCTGGCGATCGAGGATGCCGGCGACCTGGATGAGATCTTGGTGCTGCCGGACGGCAACAGTGGGACGTTCCAGAGTGGGGGCGGACATAAGAGTCCTTTCAAGGTGGAGAGGTTGGCAGAAGCGCTCGGCTTCGGCAGACATCACGAAGAAGCGCGACTGAGAACGTTGACGCGATTCGGATCGTCAACAACAGCGGGACGGAGATTCACGTCTTGCTGTGATCAGTACTGGCGCCAAGCCCTCAGAATGGGGCGGCTTTCATCAGTACCGAGGCCATTGTAGCAGCATCCGCTGCCAACACTCTCACCCGGCACCCGGGGAACTCCCCAGGAGCCGGCGTCACCACGGAGAGAAGCCCCCCGGCTCCCCTGCCGTATCAGCCCAGAACCGTCAGGCGACCGGGCGCGGTCATCATCATCGGGGTCCGGTATTCCATGGCGATGGTGCTGCCCTCGGCGGCGTCGACCGTGGCGCCGGCTTCGCAGCAGCGCGACTTGGTCAGGTACTTGAAGTAGATCTTCACGTCGTGGCGGCCGGGCGGGACCGAGATGACACGGTCGCCCCACGAACCGGGCTGAGGCGTCCCGTCGATCTCGACGGTGAGCTTGGTCATATAGAGCAGCCAGGCCATCGGGCTGTGGCGTCCGTTGATGCGGATGGTGGCTTTTCCTGCCATCTTGGCTCCCTGGGGATCGGTTTCAACGCCCCCGAGTGTCGCGTCCCCCCGGGTACGCCACATCGGCGAAACCACGTAGTCACGTACGGAACCATTCAGGACTCGACGGTCCGGACCCCGGTCAGCCGGCGTGGTCGGGCGCCTTCGGCACCTCGGGCAGCTCGACCGGGTGGTCGGCGCCGAAGTCGGCGGATGCGGAAACGGCCTGCCAGGCGTCCGCCTCGGCGATCTGGCTGCGGGAGTAGTCCAGAGCCATCTGGACCGCGCCGGCGCCGAGCACCAGGTGGGTCGGCAGGTTGCCGGCGTGGACCATGCGCACCAGGATCTCGGCGGCGCGGTCGGGGTCGCCTTGGGCGGTGCCGCCGCTGCGTACTCGGTCGACCAAGACGCCGACGGTCTGGCGGTAGTCGTCCGTCACCTCCTCGACGCGCATCGAGGAGCCGGCCCAGTCGGTGGCGAAGCCGCCCGGCTCGACCACGACGTAGCGGATGCCGAACGGGGCGGTCTCGGCTGCCAGGACGCGGGTGAAGCCGTCGACGGCGAACTTGGCCGCCTGGTAGGAGCCGAGTCCCGGGTTCTGGCCGACGCGTCCGCCGATCGAGGAGAACTGGATCACGATGCCCGCGCCCTGCTTCTTCAGCAGCGGCAGCGCGGCGCGCGAGACGTTGTAGACACCCCAGAAGTTGGTGTCGAACTGGCGGCGGAAGTCGGCCTCGTCGGTGGTCTCCACCGGCGAGAGGTTGGCGTAGCCGGCGTTGTTGACCACCACGTCGATCCGGCCGAACTTCTCTAGCCCCGCGGCGAGCGCGGCCTCGGCCGCGGCGGCGTCGGTGACGTCCAAGGCGACCGGCAGGATGCGCTCGCCGTACTCGGCGACCAGGTCGGCGAGCTGTTCGGGCTTGCGGGCGCTCGCCACGACGGTGTCGCCGGCGGCGAGGGCTGCGGTGGCCAGCGAGCGGCCGAAGCCGCGGGAGGAGCCGGTGATGAACCAGGTGGTGGGGTGCGTAGTCATGACTCTAGTGCAACATGGTTTCGCTATTAGCGCAACGTGGTTGTGCTAGACGAGACATCGGGCGCGGGCAGATCGGGGTGACTGCCGCGCCGCACAGCGAAACAGGGCGTGAATAGTGCAACGTAGTTGCGGTACGATGAGCGGGTGACCACGCCGCAGTTCGAACGCGCCCGAAGCGCGGAAGCCAAGCAGGCCCGCGAAGCGGCGATCCTGGAGGCCGCGGCGCGCCTCGCCCTCGAGCACGGCATCCGCACCGTGACGCTCACCGACATCGCCGAAGCCGTCGGCATGCACAAGTCGGCGATGCTGCGCTACTTCGAGACGCGCGAGGACATCTTCCTCCAGCTGGCGACGACCGCCTGGCGCGAGTGGTCCGCGTCGGTGCGCGACCAGTTGGCGCGCCTCTCCGCGGGCACCGGCCGAGGAGCCAGACGGCGGGAGTGGGAGCAGACCGCCGGCGAGGTCGCCGCCGCGCTCGCATCCTCCCTGGTCTCCCGCCCCCTGTTCTGCGACCTGCTCGCGCACACCCCGCTGAACCTGGAACGCAACGTCTCGGTGGACAGAGTGCGAGCGTTCAAGATCCTCGCCATCGCGGAGGTCGCCGCGATCGCCGCGACGCTGTCCACCATCACGCCGCTGTCCGTGAACGAGGCGACCAGCGTCGTGACCACCGCCACGGCGATGGCCGGAGCCCTGTGGCAGATGGCGGCGCCGCGCACCACCCTGCGCACCCTCTACGAATCCGATCCCGATCTGGCCCACGCCGTCGTCGACGTCGAGCCGCGGCTGACCGACATTCTCAGTGCCCTGATCACCGGATACGCCGCGCGCTCCAGCCCATAGGACTGGAGCGCGCCGCCAAGCGATCTCGGGGAGTCGGGAGCCGTCAGCTCCGCAGCAGGCGCAGGTCGATCGCGTCCGCCATCGCCTTCATCCCCGTGTCGTTGGGATGCAGATGGTCGCCGGAGTCGTAGACGGGATTGAGGGCGGCGATGTTGTTCGGGTCGCGCATCGTCTGGTCGAAGTCGATGTAGCCGTCGAAGGCTCCGCTGGTCCGGATCCACTGGTTCACGGCCTGCCGCAGGGTCTCCGCGGTCGGCGTGTAGTAGCCGTTGCCCAGGATCGGCATCAGGGTCGCGCCGATGATCCGTACGTGTGCGGCGTGCGCTTCGTTGATCAGCGTGCGATAGCCGTCGATCAGGTCTTGCGCGGTCAGCGGCGCGCCGTTCGGGCCGGCGTTGTTGCCGATGTCGTTGATGCCCTCCAGCAGGATCACGTCGCTGACGCGCGGCTGGCCGAGCGCGTCGTGCGGGAAGCGTTTGAGGGCACTGACACCCTGCCAGAGGTTCGGGACGTCGGTGAGCACCCGGTTTCCGCCGATGCCGGCGTCCACGACGCTGAGCCGCTGCGGGCCCGGACCAGAGCCGAGGCGGTCGCCGAGCAGATCCGGCCAGCGCGTGTAGGTGCCGGTCGAGGAGTGGTAGCCGTCGGTGATGGAGTCGCCGAACGCGACCACGGTGCCCTGGGCCGTCGCCGGGACGACGTCCAGCCCGGACAGGTAGTACCAGGAGGTGGTCGTCGTGCCGAAGGCGGTCGCGCTGTCGTCGCCGGTGTGGTCGCCGGAGGCCGCGTACGTCGTGTCGAAGGCGTCGGAGTGCCAGGTGGAGGTGCCGGTGGGACCGGGCAGGTAGAGGCTGACGAGCAGGTTCTCCCCCGCGCCGACGGTGATCGGGATGGGGTCGCTGACCACTTCCTGCCCGGCGGGCACGGTGATCTGGACCGCGCCGCCGAACCTGACGTTCCGCGTCGCACCGGCGACCGCCGTCGCGCCGTCGGCCTGCGGAGCGATGTCCGCAGCACCGACGACCAGCGGGCTGCTGCTGTACCGGTTGGACAAGGTGATGCGGGCGTTCGAGCCGGCGACGCTGCTGTGGGCGACCATCCGCAGGGTCTGGTCGGTGAAGGACGGGCCGCCGGTGGTCATGCTCGGCGACCAGGCGCCGACCCTGGTGCCGGACACGCGGGAGGAAGCCGCGGGCGTGCCGGAGGCGTGCGCGGGACCGTACGTCGCGACCGCCATGGCGAGTCCGGCCAGCGCGGCGCCGATGGATCTCAGGGTATTGCGGGACATCGTGGATCACTCCGCTCCATGGCACTAGTGCGCGAGGCTGACTGACTGGCCGGCGTGCAGGTTCACGGCCTGCGACCTGCCGTTGACGACCACCGTGGTGCTCCGGCCGCCGACGCTGTGCAGCGCCGCCCGGGTGACCTTGCCGTTCTTCCAGGTGATGTCGGCGGTGAAGCCGCCGCGCACGCCCGCGCCGGTGATCGAACCCGAGGCGGCCCACTCGGCGGGCAGCGCGGGCAGCAGCTCGACGTATCCGGGACGCGAGTAGATCAGCATGTCGACGGCCGCGGACGGCGAGCCGAAGTTCGCGTCGATCTGGAAGGCTCCGCTGCCGGCCGAGAGGTTGAGGATGTCGAACAGGTTCTGCGCGGTGCCGTTGCTGCCGTTGGTCGAGGGCTTCAGGTTGTTGACGTAGAGCTGGTAGGCGTTCTTCGAGTTCTTCAGCCGCGACCAGCACAGGCTGCGCCAGGCGTTGGCCCAGCCGTAGCTGTTCATCCCGCGCGCGGTGAGCAACGCGGTAGCGCCGGTGACGATGTCCGTCGGGGTCGAGCCGTCGGGACGGATGCGGTCGCCCGGGAACAGCCCGAACAGCGGAGACAGGTGGCGGTGCTGGGGATCGCCGAGGTTGTCAGGGGTCATCCATTCCTCCAACCATCCCGTCGTCGGGCTGACCACCGGCAGGTAGAGCTTCTGCTGGAGCCCTCCGACGGTCTGGCTGTAGGCGAGGTCACGACCGAGGATCTGTGTGGTGCTCTGGTAGTGGCTGAACAGGTTCCACACCAGCTCCTGGGCATAGGTGATGCCCTTGGCGTCGAGCGGACCCTGCTCGGGCGACCAGTCGCTGTCCGCGATCAGGACCTCCCGGGTACCGCCCGAGGGGTCGGTCACGGTCGTGGTGATCAGGCGCGCCTCCCAGAACTCCACGGCGCCCTTGATCAGCGGGTAGATCTTCTCGAGGTACGCGCGGTCCTGGGTGTACTCGTAGTGCTCGAAGAGGTTGTGGCACAGCCAGGCGTTGCCGGCCGGGTGCCACCACCAGCCGCCGCCACCCCAGGGGTTGGTCGAGATCGCGACGGTCCAGCCGGCGATCTTGCCGCTGGAGTTGCGGTAGCGGTTGGTCGGGCTGTTGAACAGACGCTGGGTGACGTCCGTCCAGGAAGGCAGCTGCGCGAGGCAGTAGTCGGCGAGCGTGTCGAAGCAGTCTGACAAGCCGACGCGGTCAGCCATCCAGTAGTTCATCTGGATGTTGATATCGGTGTGGTAGTCAGCCATCCACGCCGGATTGTTGTCCGAGAGCCACAGACCCTGGAGGTTGAGCGGCAGACCGCCCCGCGATCCGGAGATCATCAGGTAGCGACCGAACTGCACGTAGGCGGCTTCCATCTCCGGGTCGGGGATGTCGTCGCGATCGCGAGCCTGAATCCGGTCCCAGGTGTCCAGCGCCTTCTGCGGCGCCGACGACGCGCCGAAATCGACGTCGAACGTGCCGAACGCCGCGAGGAAGTCTGCGACGTGCGTGTACAGCAACGCGGTCGGCGACTGCTTGACCGCGGCGAGGACCTTGGTCCGCGCCAGACTGAGCGGATCGACAGCCGAGTCGCGGAATCCCGTGGCGAAGTTCGCCACATAGTCGGTGCCGCCGCTGACGATGACGGTGAGGTCCTGGCAACCGGTGAAGGACAGCGAAGACCCGTTGACGGCGACCTTGCCGGTGCTGCTGCTGGCGGTCAGCGCGGCGCCGTACTTCAGACCGTTGGCGAGCGCGCCGCCGAACGAGGCGAGCGCCGCCGAGCCGTCAACGGTGGTGGTCTCGCTGTGCGTGCCGGCCAGGGAGACGGTACCGGTGTACGAGCCGCCGCCGTGCTGGGTGAATCGCAGAACGATGACGTCGTCGGGGCGGCTGGCGAAGATCTGCCGGTCGTAGCGGACGCCGTTGACCTCGTAGGAGGTGCTGAGCACGCCCTGAGCCAGGTCGAGCGTGCGGCGGTAATTGTTGACGACGCTCAGGTCGTGCGCCGGGATGGCGACGGTGAGCTGAGCGAGGATGGCGAAGGAGCCGAAATCGTTGGCGCTGTAAGGGAACTGGCCGTCGCTTTGCAGCGTGTCGTTGCGGTCGCCGGTCCACAGGGAGTCGTCGGTGACGGTGAGGAATTCGCTGCCGGGGTCGTTGCTCGCCAGTGCGCCGAGCCGTCCGTTCCCGACCGGTAAACCCTGCTCGATCAGCGAGGAGGGCGAGCCGGGCGCCTGCCACCACAGCTGGTTCTTCGCGGCCTGAGCCGCGGACAGCAGCGGGGATCGGGTCGGGCGCACCGGCGCCGAGGTGGCGGCGAAAGCGGGACGCATACCGAAGGTGGTGGCCGCCGCGCCGGCTACGGCGGCGAAAGCGAGCACGCCCCTGCGTGAGGGGTGGGGGTGATCGGGGTCGTGGCGCTGACTGTCCATGGTCTTCAAGCTCCGCATCTGGGGAGGGATGCTGTGGGGGTTTCGTGGGGAGGGAAGGCGAGCGCGGGGCCCGGTCCGGTGGGCGGATCGCCGGACCCCGCTCGCTGTCAGGAGGAAACCGGGACGTCGATCTTGTCGATGTCGGGCGAGTACCAGCCGGCGCTGTCGAAGGTGATGGAGTTCGAGCCCGCCTTCAGACCCAGCTGGAAGCTGATGGAGTGGACGGTGTTCCAGTCGCCTGTCGAGGGGAAGGCGATGCTTGTCCCGCTGCCGGTGTTGGAGGAGATGGTCGCGGTCCGGTCCGTGCTGCCGTCGACGTAGGAGACGGTGATGGTGTAGATCCCGTCCTTCTTGACGGTGACGTTGTTGACCTGAAGCTTGGCGCTTCCGTAGAGGTTGCCGACCCGTGAGCCGCCGGAACAGGCGGTGCAGGCGGTGAGCGAGGCGCCGCCGGTCAGTGTGTTGTTCGTGGACTCGGCTTCGTAGCTCGTGGTCTTCACCGGCTTGGTGCTGCCGGCCGGGGTGATGGTGAACAGCCGCGAGCCGTGGGCGGGCAGTGCCTCGGTGATCTGGTTGGTGAAGGAGCCGAGGTTCTGGTGGTTCCACAGGTCGTGGACGCTGGCGTTGCCCTGGAATCCGAGCGCGGCCCAGTAGGCGCTGACCGATTCGGGCGCGGCGGCCATGTTGAACAGCGCGACGGTGTAGCTGCCGTCAGCGTTCTTGGTCGCCCAGACCTGCTGGTCGCGCATCGTGCTGACCGGACGCGCCACCGGCGAGGTGTTCTGGTCGATGCCGATGACTTCCCGGTTGGTGAGCAGCGACAGACCGTAGCTGTCCAGCTGGGTGAGGTCGTCACCGGTGAACAGCGGTGACTTCTCGATCGCCCACAGCGTCATGTAGCTCTGCCGCTCGGCGTTGGTCAGGCCGTCCATCGTGCCGTTGCCGACGTCGAGGGAGTCCAGGTCGTTCCAGCCGCCGGGACCTGCCACGTCGCTCCACACCGGGGCGTCGTTCCAGCGGGCCTTGACCGAGTTGTCCCAGGTGACCAGCGTGTTGCAGTAGCACTCCACGTCGGTGTCGACGCGCCAGCCGTTGGAGTACTGCTTCCAGTTGGCGGCGTTGCCCCGGTCCAGGGACCAGGACAGTTCCAGGTGGATCGGACGGCCGGTGGCGGCGATCGCCTGGTTCCAGGCGGCCACGTCGGCGGTGTTGTCGTAGTTGTCGCCGGACTTGCCCGAGCCGGGACCGACGCCGTCGATCTTGAGGAAGTCGTAGCCCCAGCCGGCGAGCATCTGCGCCTGGGAGTCGACGTACTTCTGCGCGCAGGCGTTGGCGAAGTTCAGCTTGTAGGAGCTGTCCCAGCCGTTGGTGGTGCGAAGGTCCGGGTAGACGATGTCGGCGGTGGTGCAGCCGGGAGCGTTCGCGATCGGCACGGTGCCGCCGCCGTACGCCTCCTTCTCCAGACCGACCGGCAGGTAGATACCGGCCTTGAGTCCCTGGGAGTGGATGTGGTCGGCGATCGACTGCATACCGTGCGGGAAGCGGACCGGGTCAGGGGTCTGCCGGGCGTTCTGGTCGTACTCCGGCGTCCAGTTGTTGTCGCGCCACCAGCCGGCGTCGATGTCGACGTGGTCGTAGCCGTACGCCTTGAGCTTGGCGGCCAGGGCGTCGGTCTGCTTCAGGACGTTCGCTTCGGTGAGGTAGCTGTAGTTGCCGTTCGGGTTCAGTCCCGGGTAAGACGAGGACTGCATGCTCCAGCTCGACCAGCCCATGAAGGGCGTGGCGGCGACCGTGGCGGCGTTGGCGGTAGTGGTCGGCGGCGGCGCTGCCTGCGCGGCGTTGGCCGGACCGGCTGCGGTCAGGGCAGCCGAGGCGAGGCTGCCGACAGCCAGGACCACGACGGCGGCGGCGATTTTGGGAGTGCGAAAGTACGAGGATGACCGCATGGGTCGAACCTCCCGGTGGGATGTGGGATGTGGGGTGGGGGTGGCGAGAAGGCCTCAGCTAGCCGCGCGCCGGGGCGAAGAGGGTCTGGATGCCCACAGCTGCGGCGCCGCGCGCCCATTCCTCGAACGGCAGCGGACGGATGGTCAAAGGGCACCGCGCGGCAGCGCCGAAGGCATGGGTGGCGTATGCCTGACGGATTTCTGTCTCGAAGAGGTCGTAGGCGTCCAGGCCCTCGCCGGAGACGACGATCCGCTCCGGGCCGATCAGGTTGACCACGGCGGTGATGGCGAGGCCAATGGCGGTGCCCGCCTCGGAGAACAAGGCGCACACCTCGGGGGAACCGGAGCGGGCGAGCTCGGCGGCCTCAGTGAAGGTGAGGCCGTCGCGCCCGGTCAGGAGGCGGGCCCGGCCGACGATCGCCTCGGTGGCGGCGATCGCCTCGACACAGCCGCGCGCGCCGCAGTGGCACACCGGTCCCGAGGCGTCGACGCAGACGTGGCCGACCTCCCCGGCCACGCCGTACGCGCCGGAGAGCAGGCGCCCGCCGGTGACGATGCCGCAGCCGATGCCGGCGCCGACGGTGACCAGCGTGAAGTCGTCGGTCCCCACGCCGTCGCCGAACCAGTGCTCGGCGACGGTGAGGGCTTTGACATCGTTCTCGACCACGACGACCAGACCGGTGGCGTCGCCGACCGGGCCGGCGAGGTCGACGTCCTGCCAGCCGAGCAGCGGGGACAGCCGGACCACCCCGCGTACCCGGTCCACGTCGCCGGAGACCGCGACTCCCATGCGGCGGGTCTTGCCCCGCAGTTCGGGATCGGCGTCGAGCAGCTCCTCGACCAGGGCTGCCAGGGTGGCCAGAACCGTGGCGGGTTCGCAGTCCGGCAGCTGTCGGTGCGCCGAGTTCCTGATCCGGGCCTTCAGATCGGCGACGACGCCGATCACTTCGTCGGCGGTGACCTTCACTCCGATGACGAACTCCCGGTCGGGGGTGATCGCCAGCGGGCTCACCGGGCGGCCGGCGCCGGGCGCGGTCCGCTCGGAGTCGAGTTCGTGCAGGTATCCGTCGTCGAGGAAAGGCCGGGCGGCCTTGGTGACGGCGGCGGAGGAGATGCCGAGCCGCCGAGCCAGGTCAACCCGGCTGAGCGGGCCCTCGGTCAGGACCATGGCCAGCACGGCGGTCGCGGCCGGGGTGGCGGCCAGCGGCTGAGGGGAGCGGTTCGGAGACACGGCGGAAACCTAAGTCTAATAATTTCTTTCGTCAAGTATTGATTTCCGGAGCGCCCGAGCCCTACGCTCGCGGCTTGCGGCTCCCCACCGCCTTTGATCGCTTTTGGTGAGGTTGACCTGTGCGTGTTCCCCCGCAACCCGTCGTCCACGACCCCGCACGCGGCCTGTGGCTGCTGAGCACCCCCGGCTCGCGCTACCTGCTGCGTGAAGATCCCGACGGCAGTCCCCGGCACGTCGCGTGGGGATCGCCGGAGGCGGTGCACGCCTGCGCGCCGACGGCGCCGGCCAGCAGCTTCGACGGCGACGGCGCGGCCGACGAGCTCGGCATCGAGACCGGTGCCCGGTTCGGCCCGGCGGGCTTGCAGGTCCGGTTCGCCGACGGCACGCGCGGCGCGCAGTGGACCGGCGCCGGGCACGAGATCGACGGCGGGCATCTGGTGATCCGCCTGCGGGACCGGCGTTATCCGCTGCGTGCCGAACTGCACTATCGGGTGCGCCCCGACACCGACGTCATCGAACGCTGGACGGTCCTGGCCAACGACGGCGAGGCGCCGATCACCGTCGGCCGCCTGGACTCGGCGGCATGGACGATCCCGCACCTCACCGACTACCGGATGTCGCATCTGGTCGGCGGCTGGAACCACGAGTTCCAGCTGCGCCGCACGCAGGTCCCGGTCGCCGAGACGGTCTTCACCAGCCGCCGCGGACTCACCAGCCACCACGCGAACCCCTGGCTCGCCGTCGACGACGGAACCGCCGAGGAGGACCGCGGATCGGTGTGGAGCACCGCGCTCGCCTGGAGCGGAAGCTGGCGCGTCACCGTGCACCGCGATCCGGCGGACCGGGTCACCTGGACCGGCGGCTTCGGCCACGAGGGCATCACCTGGACCTTGGGTCCGGATCAGAGCCTTGAGACGCCGGTCTTCGCCGGGCTGCACACCGTCGGCGGCTTCGGCGGCGCCGCCCGGGCTTGGCACGACTACCTGCGGCGCTATGTCATTCCGGCGCCGGCCGAGGACCGGCCGGTGGTCTACAACTCCTGGGAGGCGACCGGCTTCGCGGTGGACGAGGCCGGGCAACTGCGGCTGGCCGAGACCGCCGCGCAGCTCGGCGTCGAGCTGTTCGTCCTCGACGACGGCTGGTTCGGCGGCCGCCGCGACGACACCGCCGGGCTCGGCGACTGGCGCCCCTACCCCGGCGCCTTCCCGCACGGGCTCGGGCCGCTGGTGCAGAAGGTGCACCAGCTCGGCATGCGCTTCGGGCTCTGGGTCGAGCCGGAGATGGTCAACGCCGACAGCGACTTGTTCCGCGAGTACCCCGACTGGGTGGTGCACACGCCGCAGCGCGACGCGACGGAGCTGCGGCAGCAGCTCATGCTCAACTACGGCCGCGAGGACGTGGCGCAGTGGGCGCACCAGTGGCTCGACCAGCTGGTGCGCGAGCATGGCATCGACTTCTTGAAGTGGGATGCGAACCGGGCGGTCACTGACGCCGGCTGGCCGGGGCACCCTGACCCTGACCGGCTGTGGATCGACCACACTCGAGCCGTCTACCGGATCATGGACCGGCTGCGCGCCGACCATCCGCAGCTGCGGATCGAGGCCTGCGCCGGGGGTGGCGGGCGTGCCGACATCGGCGTTCTGGCGCGCACGGACCAGGTCTGGACGTCGGACAACACTGATCCGGTGGACCGGCTCGCGATTCAGAACGGCTTCAGCATGCTCTTCCCCGCCGAGGTCATGGCGGCGTGGGTCACTGACAGCCCGAACATCGCGACGGGTCGTTCGACGCCGCTGCGTTTCCGGTTCCACGTCTCCATGGCCGGCGCGCTCGGCATCGGGGGGAAGCTGACCGAGTGGACGCGCGAGGAGCTGGCCGAGGCGGCGGAGCTCGTCGCGGTGTACAAGCGGGTTCGCGGGGTCGTGCAGCACGGTGTGCTGTATCGGCCGGCGACCGATGGGCACACCGCGGCGGTGCACTACGCGTCGGAGGGAGGCGAGGGAGGCGAGGGAGGCGATGAGCATGTGGTCATCGCTTGGCGGGCTGCGACAGCGGTCGGACTACCGGGTCCGCTGGTACGTCTGACGGCGCTGGATCCCGACGCCGAGTACTACGACGTCGATCGGCAGGTGCGGATCACCGGCGCCGCGGCGCGGGCGGGGCTCCGTCTGGATCTGCCGCGCGGGGACTATGCCAGCGCTCTGTATCACCTGCGGCGGGTGTAGGCGGGATGCCGCTGATCCCGCCCCGCTGCCGAACGATTGGTTGGGAATTTGTAAGGTGGGTAGTCGGGGGGATCGTGATCAGCTCACCCTTTTGTATCGCCGACCAGGTGGGTTGGCGATATAGCCGTTAGAACTGATCTGTGGAAGCGCGGCAGCTCGGAGGCTTGGCGGCTCGTCAGCTCGTCAGCTCCGTGCACCTGATCGGCCCGCTCACAGTGAATGGATGCGAGGAAGCATGAAACCGTCCCTCCGCACCGTGGCAACGGTGGACGCCGCACGGGCCACGGTGGTCCTCGTCGGCGGCCACGAGGGCGGTGGCGACGTCGCGCTGGAGCCGCTGCCCGAGCAGGGACCGCTGCTGCGCGCGTCGTCGGCGCGTCAGCACTTGCAGGTCGCGGTGCAGCAGGCTCTTGACACCACCGATCTGCCGGTGTGCGTCGTGCCGATGACGCTGGGGCGCGATCCCCGGCTGGTCGCCGACAGCGCCCGCACGCTGCTGGGCCTGAGCGGCAGCGTGGAGCCGGGGCGGATCGTGCTCGCCGATCCGTTCGGCAGCTCGACCCTGCTGACCGGCTGGCTGCGCGTCGCGGTGGCCGGCGCCGCCGCCGTCGCCGGGCAGCCCAGCGCCACGGACCTCGCGGTGGTCCTGACCGCGAAGGCCGCCAACCCCTTCGACGACGCCGAACTGTTCCGCATCGCCCACCTGGTGAAGGTGCAGGAGAGCGTCCCGTGGGTGGAAGTCGCCCTCCACGGCGGCGACCCGAACCCGGCCGAGGTCGTCGACCGCTGCCGCAAGCTGGGCGCCCGCCAGATCACCACCATCCCCGCCGACTTCGAACCGCCGACCAAAACCCCCCTGCCCGGAGTCACCGACCACGGCCCCCTCCTGTCCCCCGCCACAATCTCCGGCATGCTAGCCACCCGCATCGCCGGCGCCCTCCTCAAACTCACCCGCCACGACGACGGCATCACCACCAGCCTCGACGCCGACCACCACCAAGGCCACGGCGGCGACGCCTGGCGCGAGCCGGACCCCAACGCCGGCTGAGCACTGCGAGGGTGAGGTGGTTTCGGGCGGGCGCAGGCGATCGAGGACTGACTCGGCTAGGACCGCTTGCCCTCTCAACTACCTGACAGCGGCTGCCGCCTCAGCTGCATGCCAGCCGCCCGGGTGCCGCCTCGACTGCCGACCACCACTCGCCACCTGCCAGCCGCCGATTGCCGCCTGACTGCGACCCACTGCCCGGCTGTGCACTGACGCCGACCGATCGCCGCTTGCTGCTTGCCATTGCTGCTTGGCGATTGCCGCCTGCCAGAGCATGCCGATCGCCGCGACCCGCCACCTCGGCCGCGCATCACCGCTCGCCACCTGCCTGCTGCCTCGGTGTGCTGCCGCCCGCCGATTGCTGCCTGCTGCCTGCCAGTTGCCTCCACTCGCCACCTCGACCGCGCATCGACGCTCGCCACCTACCTGCCGCCCCGGCCAGTTGCCACGGCTCACCGCCTGCCGCCTGCCGCCTGCCACAGCTCCCCGCCGCGTCAGCCCGCGCGGCCAGGCAGCCACTCCATGCGCGCGAGGCGCTTGAGGGTGGCGAAGCGGGCTGATCTTTCGTGGCGGGCGGCTGCGGCGCGGTCCAGTTCTTGCATCAGGCGCTGGGAGCGGTGTTCTAGGTCCATTTCGTCGAGCATGCGGTCGATCTCGGCTAGGAGGGAGCCGTGGAGCTGCCAGGCGTGGGGGTGTTGTTGCACGCTGTGGAGGAGCATCTCTGCGACTGGTTGTCGGAGGTCCCATGCGGCTGAGAGTTCGGATGCTAGGCGGTTCTCCGCTTGCTCGGCGCTGTCGCTGAGTGGCGTTGTGACCAGGACTGCGTAGCTGACTAGTGCGGCGCCGATGTCGGCGAGGAGTTCTTGGAGTGCTTGGGCTGTTTCGGCGGGGAAGAGGGGTTCGGCTTCTTCGCGTTGTTTGGCGAGGTCGGTGAGGGAGCGGGCTAGGACGCGGACTACGACGACGCAGATTTCGAGTGTGTCGAGGCCGGTCCGGAGGACTAGGCGGGCTAGTAAGCCCTCGCTGATTCGGGGGTTGAGGCGGAGGCTTTCTTCGGCTTGGCGGAGGGCGGCGTCTACGTCGGCGACGGCTTGGTCGAGGCGGCGGGCTTCGTGGAGGCGGTTGGCGGCTTGGTGGACCGGGAGGGGGGTGTCGAGTTCCTCGCCGATGCTCAGGAGGAGGTTGCGGGTGCGGCGGGCGAGGCCGACGATCGATTCGGCGGCGGGGTCGACCCAGACCGGTGGGGCGAGGACGATGTTGAACAGGAGGCCGACGCCGGCGCCGATCAGGGTCTCCAGGACGCGCTCCCATGCCTGGGAGGCCAGCTGGGTCACGCCTAGGACCAGCATCGCGCTGATCGCGACCTCGTTGACGAACTCGCCGACGTGGATGAACTGGCCGATGGTGAGTGCGGCCAGGATGATCAGGCCCAGGCTCCACCAGGACAGGCCGACCACGGCGCTGAAGCCGACCGCGATCAGCACGCCGGCCACCACCGAGACCACCCGCCGGATGCCGGTGGTCAGCGTCGCGTACAGCGTCACCTGGACGACCAGCAGCGCGGTGAGCGGTGCGGTCAGCGGCGCCGGCTCGGAGCTGAGCCAGGTCGCGACGGCGAAGGCCAGGACCGCCGCGGTGGTCGCGCGGATCGTCCACATGACCACCGGGTCGTTGCGGTACCGCGGCAGCCTCGCCGCCCACGCCGAGGCAGCCGAGCTGGCCGAGCTGGCCGAGCTGGCCGAGCTGGCCGAGCTGGCCGAGCTGGCCGAGCGAAGATCCGGAACCCGCGGCATCCGCTCCAGTCCTCCGCTCCGCCGGTCCAGCGCCCTAGGTGGTAGCCGCGGACACGGCGCCGCCGCCATTGTCGCGAGCCGAGATCGGCCGGGCGACGTCCTCCAGCGACTGGCGCTCGGCATTCACTCCAAGGAACCAGCCGACCGCCCCGCCGATCATCATCACGATCGCGCCGATGACGTAGCCCCAGAACAACGGCGTCCGGTCCGGATGCGGGTTGTTCTGACCGCCGATCAGGTGACCGAACAGGAACGGCGCGACAACGCCGCCCGCGCCTTGGGAGATCGCGAAGAAGAAGGAGATCGCCTGCGCCCGCAGCTCCAGCGGGAAGATCTCGCTCACCGTCAGGTAGGCCGAGGACGCGCCAGCTGAGGCGAAGAAGAAGGTCACGCACCAAAACGCCGTCTGCGTGGTGGCGTTCAGCACGCCGGCGTGGAAGAAGAAGGCAGACACCAGCAGCAGGAGCCCGGAAAGGCCGTACGTCAGCAGGATCATCTTGCGCCGTCCGATGGTGTCGAACAGATGCCCCATCAGCAGCGGCCCGGCCAGGTTGCCCAGCGCGAACGGGAAGAAGTAGTAGCTCGTGTGCGCCTTGGAGACGCCATAGAAGTGCTCGAGCACCAAGGCGTAGGTGAAGAAGATCGCGTTGTAGAGGAAGGCCTGGGTCACCATCATCGAGAAGCCCAGGATCGACCGCCGCGGATACTGCCCGAAGAACACCCGTGCCATCTGCCGGTAGGTGATGCTCTTCTCGGGGACGATCTCGATCGCCTTGCTGTCCGGCACGTCCTCCAGCTCCGCGCCGTCGGCTCGCACCCGGTCCTCGATGTCGTCGACGACCTGCTCAGCCTCGGCTTGACGGCCGTGGGTCATCAGCCAGCGCGGACTTTCGGGGATATGACGCCGCAGAACGATGATCGCGACGCCGATCGTGGGACCGATCAGGAACCCGATCCGCCACCCGATGTTCTGCGGGACCTGGTCAGAGAGCAGATACAGGTTCGCCGCGGCACCGATCGCCGCGCCTCCCCAATACGTGCCGTTGACGGCGATGTCGACGCGTCCCCGGTAGTGCGACGGGATCAGCTCGTCGATCGCGGAGTTGATCGCGGTGTACTCCCCGCCGATTCCGGTCCCGGCGATGAACCGCAGGACCAGCAGCGACCACAGATCCCAGGAGAAGCCCGCCAGACCGCTGGCGACCAGGTAGATGCCGAGCGTGACCATGAAGAGCTTGCGCCGGCCGAGCCGGTCGGTGATGCGGCCGAAGACCAGCGCCCCGGCCACCTCGCCGGCTAGGTACACCGACCCGACCGCGCCGACTTGGGCGGTGGTCAATCCGAGGGAGTCCTGGTAGCCGGCCTGCGAGACGATCTGGATCTCCAGACCGTCCAGGATCCACGACACCCCGAGCCCGACGACCACCAGCCAGTGGAACCTCGCCCACGGCAGCCGGTCCATGCGCGCGGGCACCAGGCTGCGGTGGACGGCTCCCTTGGGCTCGTCCGTGACGACGCTCATCCACTGACCTCCGATCGACCCAGGTGGTGACGGCAATGACCCGAAGATGCCCGGGTCCGGGAATCCGAATCAGAAAGATCACCCGATTGACCATCGGGCGGAATCCGGACGGCCGGGCAATCAGTCCTTCGTGCCGCGGTGCGTCAGCGCGTCCCGCACCTTGTCGACCAGGCCGAGCGCCGGCGCCAGCACCTTGTCCATGGGAGGGCTGTGCGGCACCGACGGATGCGGGCGGGTCGGTGCGGCCTTCTTGGCCGCGATCACCTTCCTCCCCAGCTCATCGAGCTCGCTCTGAGTGCTGTGGGCGACGAGCGCCGGGAACAGCTGCTCCTCCTCCTCCGCGATGTGCTCGCGGACCGTCGCCATGAGCCTGGCGAGTTTCGGGCCGAACTCCTCGTCGTTCGGCTCCATGCGGCTCAGGTCCCGCATGAGCACCTCCGCGTCCGCGTGCTCGCGGATCTCCCGGTCGGCCATCGCGTTGCCGTTCGGCACGCACCGGCGCACGGCCGGGTAGAGGTGCTCCTCCTCTGCCACCGAGTGCCGAGAGAGCTCGATGACGACCTCGTCCACCAGGGCTTTGACGTTCCGGGCGTCGCCGATGCCGGCGGTCTCGAACTTGCCGAACATCTCCTGGACTTCGCGGTGGTCGTGAGTGAGTACCTCGACCACATCCCGCCGGTCTGTGTCAGTCATGATCACCTGGTGTCCGCGCCACGCGCCGCCAAACCGCCGCGTGTCGCGGCACGCGGCCAGGCGGGGGGTTGGTAGCGTCCGGTGTGTGGCTGAGACGATCCGCAGGGCGGTGATCCCGGCGGCCGGGATCGGTTCGCGCATGCTCCCTTTGACCAAGGCGATCCCCAAGGAGATGCTGCCGGTCGGCGACCGGCCGGTGATCGAGCACACGGTGCGCGAGCTGGTGGCCTCCGGCATCACCGACATCACCATCGTCGTCTCCGGCGGCAAGTCGCTGATCCAGGACCACTTCCGTCCGAACCCGGCGCTCGTGGAGCAGCTGCGCGCCGCGGGCAAGGACGACTACGCCCAAGCCGTCGAGGACGTCGCCGAGCTGGCGCGCGCCGGCCACATCACCTACCAGGACCAGCACGGCCCGTACGGCAACGGCACCCCGGTGCTGAACGCCGCGCGCGGTCTGGGCAGCACCGAGCCGATGCTCGTGCTGTGGCCCGACGACGTGTTCGTGGCCGAGGTCCCGCGCGCGCAGCAGCTCATCGCCGCCTATGAGGCGACCGGCTGTCCGATGCTGGCGCTGATGCCGATGGACCGCTCGCAGTCGCAGCGCTACGGCGTCCCGATCGTCCACGAGGACCTCGGCGAGGGCTTGCTGCGGATCTCGGGCCTGTTGGAGAAGCCCAAGCCCGCGGACGCGCCGAGCGACTTCGCCGCGATCGGCGGCTACGTCGTCACCCCCGGGATCGTGGAGGAGCTGCACGAGGCGACCGTGCGCTGGTCGCGGCAGCGCACCGGCGAGGTGTACCTCACCGACGCGATCAACGCCTACGCCGAGACCCGCGCGGTGTACGGGCAGGTCATCGCAGGGCACTGGTATGACACCGGCAACCCGGCGGACTACCTGGTCGCGCAGTTCGCGCACGCCTTGGCCGATCCCGAGTACGGACCGGTGCTGCGATCGCTCGCCGCCGGCATCGACGCCGGTCTCGACAGCGGAAACGGTGGCGGTGGCGGCGCCTCGGGCAGCTGATGGCTGATAGCTGATCGGCGGGTCAGCGGAAACGGCAACAGTGGCGGAGCGTCAAGCAGCTGATAGCTGGTCAGCGGTCGGCGGTCGGCGGTCGGCGGTCGGCGGTCGGCGGTCGGCGGGTCAGCGGAAACGGCAACAGTAGCTGAGTCTCAGGCAGCTGATAGCTGGTCAGCGGTCAGCGGGTCAGCGGGTCAGCGGGTCAGCGGAAACGGCAACAGTAGCGGAGCCTCAGGCAGCTGATAGCTGGATGGCTGATCGGCGAGTCAGCGGTCGGTGGTCTGCGGGTCGGTGATCGGCGGGTCAGTGCTCAGAGGTCCGGTGCTGCTCGGCCTCCGCGCCGTTCGCCATTTCCGCGGCGGCGGCCGCGGCTGTGGCGGGGTCGAGGAAGTCCAGGAAGGACTTCGCCCAGCGGCCCACGTCGTGGGTCATGACCTGCCGGTGCAGGGTCCGCATCCGTCCCCGCTTCTCCATCGGGTCCATGGTCAGCGCGCGCTCCAGCGCCTCGGCCACGCCGTCCAGGTCGTGCGGGTTGACCAGCAGCGCACCGGTCAGCTCGGAGGCCGCCCCGGCGAACTCGGACAGCACCAGCACGCCGTCGAGCCCGCGCCGGGTTGCGACATACTCCTTGCACACCAGGTTCATGCCGTCGCGCAGCGGCGTGACCACCATGACGTCGGCCGCGCTGTACAGGGCGACCAGCTCGTCGCGGTCCATCGGCTGGTGCAGGTAGTGCACGATCGGGCGCCCGACCCGGCCGAACTCGCCGTTGAGCCGTCCGACCTGCTCCTCGATGCTGCGCCGCATCGCTTTGTACTGATCGACCCGCTCGCGGCTCGGGGTAGCCAGTTGGACCATCGCCACCGACTCCCGGTCCACCCGCCCCGAGACCAGCAGCTCGCGCAGGGCGCGCAGCCGTACGTCAATGCCCTTGGTGTAGTCCAGCCGGTCCACACCCAGCAGGAGGTGCTGGGGATCGCCCATCGCCGAGCGCATCTCCTTGGCACGTTCGACGGTTTCGGGCTGCCGGGCCAGCTTGTCGAACGAGGCGGCGTCGATGGAGATCGGGAAGGCTCCGACCCGGACCTGGCGGCCGTCGAACGGCACTGACCCGGGACGGCTGCGGACCCGCACCGCCGCTCTCGTCGGCTCCAACCCGAGCAGCTGGCGGGTCAGCCATAGGAAGTTCTGCGCTCCTCCGGGCATCTGGAACCCGACCACGTCAGCGCCGAGCAATCCGCGCACGACCTCCTTCCGCCACGGCAGCTGCATAAACAGCTCCACCGGCGGAAACGGGATGTGCAGGAAGAAGCCGATGTGCAGGTCGGGACGCTGCTCGCGGAGCATCGCCGGGACCAACTGAAGCTGGTAGTCCTGCACCCACACGGTCGCGCCCTCGCCTGCCACCTTCGCGGCGGCGTCAGCGAACCGCTGGTTGACCTCGACGTAGCTGTCCCACCAGGAGCGTTCGAAGACCGGCGGGACAACGACGTCGTGATACAGCGGCCACAGCGTGCCGTTGGAGAAGCCCTCGTAGTAGTCCCTCACCTCGGCGGAGGACAGCCGGACCGGATGCATCTGCAGGCCGTCGTCGTCGAACGGTTCCAGGTCCCTGTCGGCGCGTCCGGACCAGCCGACCCAGGCGGCGCGGCGGCTGCGGAGGAAGGGCTCGAGGGCGCTGACCAGTCCGCCGGGACTCGGCCGCCACCGCTCGGTGCCGTCGTCGAGGCGCTCCAGATCGACCGGCAGCCGGTTGGCGACTACCAGGAAATCCGCGCCGCGCCTCGTCGTGCCTCCCACAGGCCAAACACCTCTCCCCTTGGTAGCTGTCCCCGGCGGCTGCCGTGAACCGAAACGATCTTCTAAAGCCGCAGCGCACCGTGCATCCCCAGTATTGGTGAGCACCAGGTGTGGCCGTTATGGGTTCGGCCGTTCGGTGCGCTGACGGCGGTTGGTGTCGGCGGCGTCCTCTTAGTGCCGCGCCGAGCTGCGTCCTGCCCACATCGCACTGGCCAGGGCGACCAGAGCGACCGCGAAGCCCAGCTGAAGTGCGTGGCGGATCCAGTCCACGCCTCCGGTGTGCCGGACGTGGATCCAGCCGGAGACCGCGTTGCCGAGCCAGGCGCCACCGACGCCGGCGATCATGGTCAGCCAGATCGGGATGTTCTGCTTGCCGGACAGGATGAGGCGGGCCAGGGCGCCGAGGATGAGGCCCACGATGAGGATCCACAAGAGCTGGAACATGGCCGCTCCTCCATAACTGTTGAGAACTGTCGTGGCTTGCCAGTGCGGGTGCTTGAGCGACTCCCCTATGCCCCTGCCCTGCGGACTGAACCAAACTGGCGGCCGAATGGGTCAGGGTTGTCGATCATCAGCTATCACCACTAGGCAATTCCGTTGCGGCGCGACCTCGAGTACTGCGAGCATCACGGCCATGAACACGCGAAGGGTCGAGGGCACCGTCGGCGCATGATCGACGCGGAACGCCGGGCGGCGTTGCACCAAGCGATGATCGATCGGGACTTCCCGGTGATCGAGGAAGCACTGCGGGGCGACGACCTCGCCCTCCGGCGGGCCGCGCTACGGGCGGTCAGGACCCTGCCGGTGGCGGACGACGCCGCGGCGGCCGTCCTGGCGGACGCGTCGCTGGAACTGCGTCGGGCGTTCTATCGGACCCTGTTTCACGCGCGCCGGACTGCGCTCGCCGACCGGCTGCTGCCGGCGGTGCGTCAGCAGTGGGGCGATGGCGAGGCCGCGGCTGTGCTGCCGGCGTGTTCGGCTGATGTGGCGGCGGAGCGGTTGCCAGAGCTGGCGCACGCGGTGGGCTCGTGGACCGCGCTGACCCGCAGGCATCCGGACGTCGTGATGGCCTACATCGAGAGTGGCGATCCGGCGCTCGGCCTCCCCGGCTACCCGTACTTCCGGCGGTGGGGCAACGTTCTGGCCATCCTCGCGGAGTCCTTGCCGATGCGGACGATCGCGCTGCTGAACACGCATGACGCCCGGTACGGGCTCTACCTCCCGTCCCGCGCCATGACCGCGATGGCGAAGGCGGATCCGGTCGGCTCCTGGCCTGTGGTGGCCGCCGATGGCCGGCGGCGAGCAGCGCAGCGGTACTGCAGGGCTCTGGCAGCCTTGGACGACGCAGAGATCATCGCTTACGCGGACGGCGACGCGCACGCGTTGTGCTCGGTGCTGGAGGAGATGCCGCCGGCTCGGCGCGAGGGCTTGGTCGACGCCTTCGTCGCAGCCGCTCCGGAGCTCCCGCCGATGTGGGCCGAGCCGCTGCTCAGCGTGCTGCCGCCGGCCAGAGCCGCGGCCGAGGCACGGCGGATGCTGGAGTGGTACCGGCCGCAGTGGCACGCGAGCCGGAGACGGTCCCACGCCGAAGCGGTTGAGCTGCTGCTGGCGTCGTATCTGCCGAGCGACGAGGCGGTCCCGGTACTGACGGATGCCGCCGCCTCCGGGACGTCGGCGGTGCGCAAGGCGGCGCGGGCGCTGCTGCTGCGGCACGCGGCGGACACCGGCGCGGGGGCGGAGGTGCTTCGGCAGGTCGAGGCGCTGGTCCCGCGCGTGGTGAACGAGCCGGATCCGGTGCGGGGGTTCTTCCTGGAATCGCTGGTCACGCTGCCGGTGGCGGTGTTCTCGGACGAGTGGGTCCCGGTCCTGGAACAGCTGACGGCAGTCGCGATCCAGGCGCGGGACTCCTCACAGCAGACGCGGCGGTCGCTCAGGATTCTGGCTCGCCGGACGCTGCGGCATCAGACGTCGCCGGGCTTGGTCGTGTGGGCTTTGGACGTGTATCGGCGGCTCGTCGCGCGGTTCGGCGCGGCGGGGCTGGCCGTGCCGAGCGTCGAGGAGCTGAATCCGCCGGTGGTGCGGCGACGACGGCGGCGTGGCTATCGTCCGGACGCGCCGCCGGACGACTGGCGGCTGGACCTGGCGCTGCTGCCGGGGCAGGAGCGCGAGCTGGTCGCGGTGCTGCGGCCGTGGCTGGACGACGAGGCGGTCGTCAGGGATTTGCGGCGCGCGTTGGGTCGGCGGGCTGAGAACTGTGCGGAGCTGCCGGCGGTTGTCGGCGATGAGGCGGTGCTTGCGGTGCAGCGCGGTGAAGCCGTTGTCGAGGCTTCTGGATCCTCCGCCGAATCGGCCGAGGTCGCCTTGTCCCGACTCCTCGCCGAAGCCAACGGGGCACGCTCCCCCGAAGCCGTCGCGGCTCTCGCGGCGTGCTGCGCGCGGGTACGTCCCTCTGTACTCGGGCCGGCACTTGTATCAGCACTCTTCGCTTCGGACAGCAAAGTCACGCTCCGCAAGCAGGTTGTGCACCAGCTTCGGCGCAACCGGGTCCCGGGTCACTTGGACGTTCTCCTTCGCGCCTGGCAGCAGCCTGATACGCATCGCGACGTGCGGGTGGCGATAGCGGTCGTGCTGCGTGGCGCGACTGAGGATCCGCGTGCGCTCGATGCCGTCGCCGCCGCTGTCGGTCCTGAGATGAGCGAGCTGATGATCCGCACGCTCTTCCAGCCTCATCCGCGGCAGTATCCGCCCGAGGCGCGCGCCGCCTACGCGAGGATTGTGCGGAACCTGCTGCGTGCCTCGGACGACGGTGGGGTCCGGTTCCGCGGGCTGAAGGCGTTCGCGGTCTGGGCACCGTGGTACCGGGGTGGCGTCGACGAACTGGTCGACACCCTCTTCGGCCCGGACCCCGACGAAGCGGACCTGGCGTCGGAGCTCATCAGGGCCCTGATCGCGACCGGATCGGCCACCGACCGCGCCCCGGACCTGCTGCGCCGCCTCGCCGACGACCCAACGCAGGCCAAGCACGCCTCGCCACTGACGCACACCATCGCCAACCTCCGTGGCGGCTATCAGACCCCTGAGCCGTGGACCCTGGACCTGGTCGAGCAGTGCCTCGCCGCACTCGCCTCCGACCCCCGGCACGCACGTCGCGCCCTCGACCTGGCGCTGGCACTCGTGGACCCGACCGCCGACGACCTCGCCACCCGGCTCACCACCTACGCGAACCTGCTGACGGACCGCCCCTACCTGGCCGGCACATCCGAGCGCCGCCTCCAAGAGCGCATCGCCCGCCACCTCGGCGACCGCCCGCCGCCCCACCTCCTGCTCGCTGCGCAGACCCTCGCTCAACGCGGCGACCTGGCAGGCGGTCTCGTCGCCGGACAACTCGCGAACGCAGTCATCACCCACGAGACCAGCGACGCGTCCTGGCACGACATCATCGCCACACTGCGCGCCTCGCCACACCCCGAGGTCGCCGATGCCGCGAGGGACATCGGCCTCTGACTCTGACATCGCGGCCCAGGTTCAGGGTCTGCGAGGGGCTGCGCCTTGGGGCAAGCCCTCATGGACAGGGGTCCACGGTGGTGCGATGGTGAGGAATCGGGGGGAAGCCATGTCATCGGTATCGAACAAAGTCACCTGGTGGGACGCGACGAGCACGGCCGGACCGGCGGTCTCGGAGCTTGCCGGCAACCTGATCGTCGCCTGGCGCGGCAATCAGAACAGCCGGAATCTGACGGTCGCGAATGTGATCGGTTCCTCGGGCGGACTGTCGGGGACGACACTGCGGTCGACGGTCCTCGCCGACGCCTCGGACCACGCGCCCAGCCTGAGCAGGATCCTGACGGTCCGCTACACGGTCCAGCTCGCCTGGGCCGGGATCAACGGCGCGCACTCGCTCAACGCCGCCGATCTCGGCGTGAACACCAGCTCCTGGCAGCTCACCGGGCAGATCGTCGGCCGCGCGCTGGTGGCCGGCGACTCGGTGTCCGCCACGTCCGGACCGGTCTGGACCGGCGGCGGCGCCGGCGACGTCAACCGGCTCGGCGTCCTGGACCAGAGCAGCCGGTCGGTCCTCATCGAGGAGACCGGGGACCTGGTCTTCGGCGCGCCCAGCACGTCGGACTTCATCGTCGACGCACGGGGACCGGCGCAGGCGCTCGCCACCGACAACGGGGAAACGCTGTGGGCCTGGACCGCCTCCGACGGCGCCCTCACCTTCGCCCTCGTACGGCCGGGCTTTCCCTTGCCCACGGCAGTGGTCAGGTCCGCGCAGGCCAGCGGATTCGGACCGTCCTCGATCGAGCCGGCGTACCCGGGCGGCCCGCTGTGCGTCGCCTGGACCGGTATCGACGGCACAGGAGCGCTCAACGTCGCAGCGCTGAACGTGGACGCGATCCGGAACGGCACCGACCCGATCAGCGCCGTATACACACTGCCCGAGACCAGCAGCGCCGCGCCGGCGCTGCTCCACCGACCGTTCCTGCGTACGCTGGCGATCTTCTGGACCGGCACGGACGGCGCAGGCACGCTCAACGCCTGCGACGTCCAGCTGTAGCGGTCGGAAGCCGGCCGGGAGCTATCCGCGCCCCCAAGGCTCGAGCGCGGTCACCACCGGCTCGCCCAACACCGCGGCCTCGTCGATGGCGAGGGAGATCAGGTGGTCCTGGCATGCTTCGGCCAGCGGGTAGGGCTCCGGGCCCGCGTTGCGGACCCAGGCTGCTGTCGCGGTCAGGAGGGTCGCGATCGCGATCTCCTCGTCCATCAGGCGTAGTCCTAGGAACGGGTTCCGGTAGACGACGCCGCCGTCGAACGACAGGTGTTCGGTGTCGTGGCCGTCCAGGTTGAGGTCGTGGCCGAGTTGGGAGCGGACCAGTTCCGAGCGCAGGACCGTGGCTGGGCCGCCCCAGCGGATCACGGTGTCGTCGGCGATCTCGCCGAGGCTGCCGCGGACCAGGATCCGGCGCAGGCGCAGGCGGTTGTGCCACTGGTTGTCGGTGAAGTCGTAGAGTCCTGACGCGCCGTTGCCGAAGTCCAGGGTGGCGAGGGTCGTTGCCGCGTCCTTCGGAGTGTCGTCGCCGGTCCAGCCGGCGCGGGTCAGGGGGTCCAGCAGCGGTGCGGTGAACTGTGAGGCGGACACGCGTACCGGTCCGAAGCCGAAGGCGGAACCGGAACCGCCTGCGCCCAGCAGACCTCTGATCATCGACACCGCGTGGTACCCGTGTGTCGAGGACACCTGGACCGACGTCGGCTGCCCGATCACGCCGCGCCTGACCAGCTCCAGCCGCGCCGCGTGGCCCGGCAGCATCAGGTACTGCTCGGCGACCTGCACCAAGCCGGTGTCGCCGACGGCGGCCCACAGCTCGCGCAGTCCGTCGGCGTCCGGTGCCGGCGGCGTCTCGGCGAGGACCGGGACGCCTTGGCCCGCCAGCTCCGCCACGACCTCCGGCGTGACCGGCCACGGCACGCTCACGATCACGAAATCAGGCTTCTGCTTCGCCACCAGCTCCGCCGCCGAGAGGTACACCGGCACGTTCCACCGGCGCCCCACCTCCTCGACGCTCTGCGCGCGCCGCACCGCCGCGCCGACCAGCGTCAGCTGCTCGGGCAGCAGGGCGGCGAGGCGGACGAAGAACTCCGAGCGCCAGCCGCTGCCGACGACCCCGAAGGTGACGGGGTTGGCGATGGGGCTGGCGGCGGGGTCGGCGGCGGTGCCGGTCACGCGCGGGCGTCCAAGCGGGCGAACTCCTCAGCCGACAGCACCAGATCGACCGCGGCCGCCGAGTCGCGGATCGTCTCAGGCCTCGAAGACCCGGGGATCGGGATCACGACCGGCGCCTTGGCGAGCAGCCACGCGAGGCAGACCTGCTGCGGGCTGACGCCGTGCGCCTCGCCGATCTCGGCGAAGACCGCGAAGTGCGATCCCAGCCCGGCGGCCCGGGAGATACCGCCCAGCGGGCTCCACGGCAGAAACGCCAGACCCAGTTCCGCACACAGCTCGAGCTCCGGTTCGCTGGAGCGGAAGCGCGGCGAGAACTCGTTCTGCACGCTGACCAGCCGCCCGCCCAGGATCTCGGTGGCCTGCCGGATCTGGTCCCGGTCGGCGTTGGAGATGCCCGCCATCTGGATCTTGCCCTCGTCGAGCAGGTCGCGGATCGCGCCGATGGAGTCGGCGTACGGGACCCGCGGGTCGGGGCGGTGGAACTGGTACAGCCCGATCGAGTCCACCCCGAGCCGCTTGAGCGAGGCTTCGCACGCGCGCTTCAGGTACTCCGGCGAGCCGTCCTGGGTCCAGCTGCCGTCACCGGGACGCAGGTGCCCGCCCTTGGTCGCGACCAGCACCTCGGAGGTGTCCCCGCCATAGCTCGCCAGCGCGCCGGCGATCAGGCTCTCGTTGTGGCCGACCTCGTCGGCGTGCAGGTGGTAGGCGTCGGCGGTGTCGATGAGGGTGATGCCCGCCTCGAGCGCGGCGTGGATCGTGGCGATCGAACGCTGGGCATCGGGGCGGCCCTCGATGGACATGGGCATCCCGCCGAGCCCGATGGCGCTTACGGCGGTGTCACCGATGCGGCGCGTCTGCATAGTTCCTCCAGGATCCAGGTTCCGGTAGCTCCAAGCCTGGCTGCCCCGGATTGCCCTGTCCAACACGAGTTTCTGATGCCATTAAGCAGCGGCAGCGATGAATCCCGACATCAGCGGCGATGATATCGGTTGAACAGTGCTCCGGGGTCTTGCGACGATCACGCCATGCCGACAGACGAGCCAGCGCCCCGTCCGCTCACGCGCAACCGGGACTTCCTGCTGCTGTGGGGCGGGCAGACGGTCAGCGAGGTCGGCTCCCAGGTCTCGGTGCTGGCGCTGCCGCTCGTCGCGCTGGTCGTGCTGAAGGCGAGTGCGCTGCAGGTGGCGTTGTTGTCGGCGGCGACGACGAGTGCGTTCCTGCTCGTCGCGCTGCCTGCCGGGGTGCTGGTCGATCGGCTGTCGCGGCGGCGGGTGATGCTGTGGTGCGATCTGGGACGGGTGGTGTTGGTCGGGTCGCTGCCGGTGGCTCAGGTCGCCGGGGTGCTCACGGTGGGGCAGTTGTACGGCGTCGCGCTGGCGTCGAGTGTGCTGACCGTGTTCTTCTCCGTGGCGTACCAGAGCTACCTGCCGGCGCTGATCGACCGCAGCCAGCTCATGGAGGGCAACGGGAAGCTCAGCACGTCGCAGTCCGCGGCGCAGATCGCCGGACCGGGACTCGGGGCGGCGTTGGTGGGTGTGGTCGGAGCGGCGAAGTCGATGATCGGGGATGCCGCGTCATACGGCATATCGGCGCTGACGCTGCTCGCGATCCGCAGAGGCGAGCCGGCGCCGGAGCCCGAGCAAGCCGTTCAAGCTGACCGGCCTCGTATGCGCGCACAGATCAAAGAAGGCCTCGTGTTCGTCGCCCGCGAGCCGATCCTTCGACGCGCCGCCGCGTGGAGCGGGTCGGCGAACTTCTTCGTCATCATGGTCGAATCGCTCGGTCCGGTCTTCCTGGTCCGGACGCTCCACCTGCGCCCCGGCTACGTCGGGCTGATGCTCGCCGCCGGCGCTTGCGGCGGCGTGGTGGGCGGACTGGCGTCGGGACGCCTGGCCCGCACGGTGGGTTCGGCGCGAATCAGTTGGCTGTCGATGACCGTGTTCGCCTTGCCCGGCCTCCTGATTCCGGCATCCGGTGCGGGCTGGCTGAGCCTGCTGTTCGCGGTCGGCTGGACGTCCTGGACGTTCTCCGCCACCGTCTGCGGCGTCGCCCTGACCAGCTACCGCCAGGCGATGTGCCCTCCGGAACTGCTCGGCCGGGTCAACGCGGCCTCGCGCTGGATCACCTGGGGAACGCTGCCGTTGGGCGGAGTGGTCGGCGGAGCGCTGGCGGCGACGCTGGGCGTGCGCACGTCGCTGTGGATCGCCACGATCGGCGGCTGCCTATCAGGGCTCTGGCTCTTCTTCTCGCCGCTGCGGGGCATGCGCGACATCCCCACAGCGCCGACGGCTACGCCGAGGGTGGCCCGCGTCGTGTAGAAGCGGACCACCCCGGGCGATCAGAGCATCAACAACTCAGCGCATCAGAATGCGGACAAGCCGTTCGGCGACCCCCAGCCCGTCGGGCCGTCGTAGCCGGCGACCGCGTTGCACTGGTAGTCGCCGCCGCAGTCGATCCCGAAGATGTTGTTCCCGCCGACCACGTCGTTCAGGCTGCTGTGGTTGCTGTAGAACGCCGAGGCGTTCGGGAACTTCTGCGGGTTGCCGGCCAGGGCGATCACGCCGGCGACGAACGGCGAGGAGGCGCTGGTGCCGCCGACGATGCCCCAGCCGGAGGGCAGGCCCTCGAGGTCGGGGGTGTCGGTGACATAGATCGCCGGGCCAGTGTTCGGGTCGGCGTCCGCCGAGACGTCCGCGACCATGCGGCCGGGGCAGTTGGCGTCGGTCTGCCAGGCCGGCTTGTCCACCCACGCCGAGCAGCCGCTGCTGGCGCCCTGCCAGGCGGTCTCGGTCCAGCCGCGGGTGTTGGCGGCCTTGGTCAGCGAGGTACCGCCGACGGCGACCACGCTGGTGTACTCGGCCGGGACGTTCGGGATGTCGTAGCCGCCGTCACCGCTGGAGGCGACGATCGCCACGCCCGGGTGCGAGTAGTCCGCGGCATAGGCGTCTATGCCGTTGCCCTCCGAGCCGCCGTAGCTGTTGGACACCTCGGTCGCGCCGAGCGCCACGGCTTCGTTCACCGAGTTTCCCAGATCGTCAAAGGAGGCTGAGTCACCCTCGACGAGCAGGATCTTGCACTGCGGGCACGCCGCCGAGACCATGTCCACGTCGAGCGCGATCTCCACGCCCCAGCCCTGGTCCGGCGGCAGCGGGCTGGCCGCGCCGCGCTGGTTCACCTTGGTGAAGCAGCCGTTGGCGGTGGTGCACGCGGGCAGGCCGTAGGTGGAGCGGTAGACCGCGAGGTCCGCCTCGGCCGTCGGGTCGTCTCCGGCGTCGACGATCGCAACCGTCTGATTCGCCCCGCCGGTGGTCGGCAGGTTGTACGCGGAGTGCAGGTCCGCCGGACCGAAGCCGGCCGGCAGCGCGGTCGTCTTCGCCGCGGCGCCGAGCTTGGCCGCCGCCGGTCCGCGGACGCCGGTCCCGCCGGCGACATCGGTGCGGATCTCGGCGAAGCAGCGGGCGGTGCCGGGCTTCGCCGTGGCGCAGGCGTTCTTGACGGTGCCCGCCTTGGGGCCCTTGCCGTGGTCGGCGCTCGCGACCCCCGCGCTGGCCGAAGCCGCGGTGACCGTCAGCGCGGCCACCAGGGTCGAGGCCGCCGCGACGACGGTCGCCAGGCGCAGCCCGCGCCGCCCGACCGGGCCTCGCGCAGTGGAGTTCTTCACGTTCATCAGGCTCCTCATGGCCGTCAGCCGACGGTGTACGGGTTGGTCACGGTCTGGGTGATCGAGCCGCCGAGGCTGTCGGTGGCGGTGACGCGCAGCTGAACCGGGCTGCCCGCCGCCGGGTTGCGCCACTGCGCGAGGTAGACGCCCGCGGCGCCGAGCGCCGGGACGTCCTTCCACGTCGCGCCGTTGTCGAAGGACACCGCGACCTTCGCCGAGGTGATCGGCGCGTGCGAGCCGACGGTGCCGTAGGACAGGTGCGCCACGTTCAGCAGCAGGGCCTGGACCGGCAGCTGGGAGGTGTTGGTCTTGGACAGGCCCAGCAGCTGGTAGTTCAGCGTCAGCGCCGGCAGCACCTGGCAGGGCGGGAGCGGCCCGCCGGGCGTCGTCTGGGCGGCGAAGGCGGCGTCACAGCTGATACCGGCCGGCAGGGTCAGCCGCGGGTCGGTCTGCCCCGAGTACGGGACGGTCACATCGGTGTGCGTCTTCGTGGACTGCGAGATGCCGTCGGCGGTGCGGTCGTAGTCGAACACCGTCCGCACGGTCCCGGGACCGGCCGGCACGTTCTGCACCAGGTAGCCGAACTGGTCGGTGTCGGAGGAGAGCAGCTTGCCGTTCAAGTACAGCTGCGCGGTGCCGGCGGCGGTGAAGTCGATGCCGGCGGTGTCCCGGTTGCTGTCGCCGAGCATTCCGAGGGTGACGTTCAGGTTCCCCGCGGCGGCGCAGGCCTGGCAGCCGAACAGGCTCGACCCGGCCGCCGAATGCTGGCCGAAGTTCGGCGTCTCCGGGGCGTAGGCCCAGGTCCGCGAGGCGCTCTGACCCGCCTTGTACACGGCGATGTCGTCATCGAGGATGCCGAAGGTGAAGTCCGTCGCGGCCGGCGCCTGCGGCAGATCCATCTCGCTGACCCACTTAAGACCGCCGGTCAGGTATTCGGTGACCGAGTTCCCCGCCACCGGGATGCCCGACAAGCCATAGCCGTCGGGAGTGATGAACGCGCTGCCGATGTTCGCCTCGGCGGTGCCGTAAGCCGGGTCGAGGTTGAGGGTGTGCCGCAGCGTCGCCAGCGTGTTGTCGGCCGGGGCGTAGCTCTGGTCCGCGGCGATGTGGTCGGAGTTCTCGGCGAGGTTGTACCGGTACTGGCTGGCGGCTGTGGCCGGACTCGCGCCGACCCAGTTGAGCGTGTAGCTCAGGGAGCCGGTCGCGGGCTTGGCCTCGGGGCTGATGTAGGTCTCCCCCGGGCCGGTGAACAGTGTCAGCCCGGCGCCGAAGCCGGTCGGGTCGCTGCGGTCGATCGCGACGTAGCCGCCGACCTGCGTCGCGGGCTTGTTCGTCGTGAAGGTGATCGGGCTGGTCGCGGTGCGCTCGTCGATGGTGGCGACCGGGACCGTCCCGATGGCCGGCACGGAGATCCCGTCCTGCGAGACGATGTTCGTCCGCGGCACGGCGCCCTGGGCGTCGAAGACGAAGTCCAGGGAGATCGCCGCGTAGTTCCCGGCGGGAAGGGCGACCTTGGCGATGCCGTCGGAGGAGAAGATCTGGGTGGTGAAGGTGCGGGCGTTGTCGGTGTTCATCAGGATGACCGGCACGCTCGAGGGCGCGCCGGCGGCGTCCAGGGTGTTCACCTGCAGGATGTGCAGCGGGTAGAACGGCTTGGCCGGCACCGTGGTGCCCGGCACGGCCATCGCGGTCAGACCGCCGAACAGGGCACCGGTCCCGGCGCGGTGGCCCGCGGCCACGTCCGCCTTGACCGAGTCCCGCAGCGCCTGGGCGAACGCCTTGGCCGAATCAGGGGTCAGATACCCGGTCAGGTTCTGCCCGCTGGTCGCGGTGACCGTGACGCCCGCCGGGGCGGCCGGGGTCACGCCGGCGGCGAAGGTCAGCTGGACCGGGATGTGGGCGCTCGGATTGTGTGCTGCCGCCAGCTTGGTCACGTCGAACAGCGACAGATCCAGCGAGTGCCCCACGTAGGGCGCGGCTTCCGAGGGGATCACGTACCGGTCCCCGCCGGCCTGGAAGCTGGCGAACGCGTCGGACCCGCCGGGCTGCTGCTCGACGGACAGACCGCCCTTGGCGCCGGCGCCGAGCACGACCCGGTCACCGGTGGGCAGGACAACGGCGGCAGCCCCCGAGCTGGCCGGTGTCGCGATCGGTGCCGCCGAGGCGGCGCTGGAATCGGCGGAAGACGCGGCCGAGGCCGCCGCCGGGACGCAAAGCGCGGCGGCCGTGAACAGCGCGGCCGCCGCCGAGGTCGTTCGGATACTGCGAGAAATCACCTGTGGTTCCTCCGAGAAGTCTTCACAACAGGGGTCGATTGAGTGATCTACCCGAATCCCCGAGTGATGTCAGCTGTCTGATTTGACGGCAATACGACAGGGCCTCCAGGCAACGTGGACCCCTGCCGACGGCGTCTTGCTAAGGAACGGACTCGGCGAACGGAGGCACCGTGCCCGATACCGCGACCTGGTCGAATCGGCTGGGTTCGGACCACAGCGAAGCCCTGGCCAACCTGGTGGCCGGCTTGACCGACCACGCCAGCGCGCACCGGCTGGGCGTCAGCGAGCGGACCGTCCAGCGCCGCATCAGAGAGCTGATGGACTGGTCGTCATCGGCCAACCGGATGCAGCTGGGCCACCGCGCGGCGCTGGCGGCCGTGGGCGATCTGTCCTGCCTGCCGCTGCCCCGCCGCCGGCTGCCGGAACTGCCGGCCGGGCACACCCCGGACGAGGCGGCGATGCACCTGCTGCGGCTGCTGCTCGCCGACGCCGCCGCCGATCGGACGCTCAACATGAGCGCGAGCAGCATCGAGCGGCGCATCAGGGAACTGATGAAGTTGGCCGGGGCGCGGAGCCGGGCGCAGCTCGGGTGGCGCGCGACCTGGTGGGGGTGGCTCTGAGCGGGGATGCTGGGGGGGTGGGGTGTGACTGGCACCAGGCACCCTGCCGACGCAGGTGAATTCCCGCGCGTTCCGGGCAGAGTGGATACGTGCGCATCGAGTCCGGGAGACAACCTGTGCGAGCCGCGGTCATCGGAGTGGGCATCCTCGGGTCCAGCGTGGGCTGGAACCTGGCCCGGCGCGGCGCCGAGGTGATCCTCCTCGACGCCGGGCGGCCCGGGGAAGGCGTCACCGACTGGACCTTCTCGTGGGTCAACGCCAGCAACAAGACCGTGCGCCGGTCCTACTTCGACCTCAACGTGGCGGGCGTCGCCGAATACCGCGAGCTCGCCGAGGTCATCGGGCCGGACTCGTGGTGGTATCCCGGCGGCCATCTGCGGTGGGCGGACGATCCTGCCGCGCAGGCCAAATGGCTGGGGATCGCCGAGCTGCTGACCAGGTGGGACTATCCGGTCGAGATCCTGACCGGCGAGCAGGCGCGGCGCCTGGAACCGGCGCTCACGATGTCCGAGGCGACTCCGGTCGTGTTCTATCCCGACGAAGCGTGGGTCCACGGACGCCGCCTCGTCGGGCGTCTGGTGGCTGAGGCTGTTGCCGCGGGCGCCGAGTGCCGTTTCGACAGCGCGGTCCGTGACATCGGCACCAGCGCGGACGGAAGCGTCCGGACCGTCGTGCTCTCCGACGGGAACAGCCTGGAGGCCGACGTCGTCGTGAACGCGACAGGGCCCGCCGCCGCTGAGATCGCCGGGCTGGTCGGACGGGCCCTGCCGATGCGCTGGGAACCCGGTGCCGTCACACGGATCGACTGCGACCGGGTCCCGATCCAGCGGGTCATGCACGCGCCTCATATCGAGATCCGTCCCGACGGGGACGCCTCGATGGTCCTGCACAGCCGTGAGATCGACGCGCTCATCGACACCGCCGTGAATCCGGCGGAACTCGGGCGGCTGCTCCAGGACGCGGTGCGCCGCGTCCTTCCCGGGCTTGATAGCTCCCGCATCGTGGAGACGCGGGTATCCAATCGGCCCATCCCGGACGACGGATTCCCCTCAGTGGGAGCAATACCTTCCGTGCCGGGCTACTACGAAGCCGTGTCGCACAGCGGGATCACGCTCGGGCCGGTGCTCGGCCGGTTGCTCGCCGAAGAAATCCTTGGCGGAGCACCGGACGCGCTGCTCGCGGACTTCCGTCCGGAGCGGTTCACGGCGTGACCGTCGGCGTGGCCGCCCGCGCTGTCGCCGCGGGCGGCCAGGACCTCAGATCTCGATGCTCTCGGCGACCACGCGCATCTGGTGCCGCGCCAGCGCGAGGTTGCCGCGGGTGCGGTCCAGGGCCAGGTAGAGGAACAGGCCCGAGCCGCTGCGCGAGGTCAGAGGCCTGATGATGTGGTACTGGCGGCCGAGGGTGATGAGGATGTCCTCGATGGTGTCGGTCATCTTGAGCATCTCCATCGTCCGCATCTTGGCCCGCACCACCTCGGTGTTGCCGGCCGCGGCGACGGTCAGGTCGAGCTCCTTGGACACGCTGATCTCGCCGAGGGACATGCCGCTGCCGTAGTCGACCAGCGCGGCGCCGATCGCCCCCTCGGCACGCATGGCTTCCTTCAGCGCGACGTCAATGGTCATCGACATGGAGTACTCCTTCTTCGCTGGGGACTGACCCGCGCCGCGGGCGGCGGGCCTGCGAGCGGGGACCGGGGCGGCCGGCTCTTCGCTCCTTCTCCGTGCTGGCACGCTTCACCACCTTCATCCCGGACCGCCGGAGGCGAACCGGGCGGACTCGGCGTCCACGCCGCGGTGGGACGCCTTCACGGGCCACGACCCTGGCACGGCCGCCGACCGCCGGACGCGTGCGGAATCCGGAGTCCCCCAAGAGTCCCCTTGGCCTGAAACGGCCACGAACCGGGCCTCCGGCGCACAGACCGCGAGCCTGCGACAACGCCCGCGGCGCGCGGACAGCCCAAAAAGTGACGCCGAGTAGTCGCGCAAACACCTGCGGGATCTTCGAGGCCTGCGATAGGGCTAGGCGCTGTGACCCGTCGGCTGCTCCCGGTAACCGATGAGGTGGGGCGGAGGAAGCGATATCGGTGGTGGGGACGGCGATGGGGACGGCGCTCGCCCTGTGCGGCGCGGTGGTCGGCTGGTGTGTCAGGGTACTGATCACCCACCGGCGGGTGGCGGCGGCGCGGGTGCGCTGCGACGCCGCCGAGGCGGAGAACGCCCGCTGGCGTCAGGCGCACAGCGGTCAGACGCGCGAGCCCGTGGAAGCTCTGGCGGTGCTGCGTGATCGGGCGGCGGCGGAGGGCGGATCGGCGATCGGCAGTTCAGCGAACGGCATTCGAGCGGACAGTATTCGAACCGACGGCCTTCGGGCGGACGGCATGCGAACCGACGGCAGCCCGGACTTCGCCGAGCGCGCCTTCGTGAACATCGGCCGCCGCGTGCAGGCGATAGTCCACAAACAGCTCGCGGATCTGAGCGAGATGCAGGAGCGGCACGGTGGCGATCCGGCCGTCTTCGCCGACCTGATGCGCCTGGACCACGCGACGGCGCTGGTCGGCCGCTTCGCGGACAGCCTCGTGGTCCTCGCCGGCGAGCGCCCGGGACGCCAGTGGAGCGAGCCGGTCCCGGTCTTCAGCGTGCTGCGCGGGGCGATGGCGAGGATCGTGGACTACCGGCGGGTGGAACTGGCGGCGGCACCGGAGGTGGAGCTGGCCGGGACGGCGGTGGAGGCGGTCGTGCACGCGCTGGCGGAGCTGCTGGACAACGCGACGCGGTATTCGCCTCCTGATTCCCGCGTGATCCTGACGGGGCGCCGCACGTCCGCCGGGGTCGTGATCGAGGTCGTGGACGCCGGAGTGGGGTTGGCGCCGCAGGCTGCCGAGCATGTCGCCCGGGTCCTCGCCGACCCTGGTGCGGCGGGCATGGATCTCGCCGACATCAGCGGATCGCCGAGGCTCGGCTTGGCGGTGATCGGACGGCTCGCGCACACGGTCGGGTTCCAGGCGAGTGTGCGACCGTCGGCTGCCGGCGGGGTGAAGGCGCAGCTGCTCGTGCCGAACGAACTCGTGCTCGCGCCGCGGGGAGCCGCCGATTCCCCGGCGGTTCCCCGGGTTCCGAGCCAGACCGGCCGGGCGGCGCAGGACGCAAGCGAGCCGGGTGTGCGACCGAATGGCACGCCCGACGGCCGTCCTGGCGGACTTCCGCAGCGCAAACGGCGTCCGCCGACGGTGCCGGTGACCACAACGCCGGTCGTGGCGAAGACGGCTCGGGCGAGACCCGAATCTCCCAGCACGGATTCCGGTCCCGCCGCCACCGATTCCGGGCCCGGACAGTGGCTGGACGCCTTCCGCGGCGATCCGCCGGGATCCCCAGGCGACGACACCGACCGAGAGCGAGGTGCGGCATCGTGATCCGGCCGCAGATGCAATTGGACTGGCTGCTCCAGGGCCTCGTGGACGGGGTGCCGGGCGCCCGCCACGCGCTCGTGCTCACCGGGGACGGCCTGCGGCTGGCGCACTACGCCGTCGACGAAGACGTCGCCGATCGCCTCGCCGCGATCTGCGCCGGACTGCAAAGCCTGTCCTCGGCGGTGGCGGAGATGTTTCCGGGCGGGGACCAGCGCACGCGGATGATCGTCATCGAGGTCGGAGGCGGCTACTTCTACGTGATGGCCGCAGGCGAGGGTGCTTTTCTGGCCGTGGTGGCCGACGACGGTGTGGACGCGGGGCTCATGGGACGCCAGATGCGCGATCTCGTGGTCCGCATAGGGGAGCACTTAGCAAGCCCGGCGCGCCGGGAGGGCCGGTGATCGGGTGAGCGCCGGATCGCCGCCGCCCCGGACGTCCTGGCCGGACTCCGGGCCGATGCAGCCTTCGCAGTCTCCCCGGCCTCGGCACGCCGCGAGCGATGGCGGCCCGGCTTCGAACCCTGCTTCGGCTGACATCCCGAGCCCGAACGCTGCCCCGAACTCCGTCCCGAACACCGGCCCGGCAACCGGTCCGACCCGAGCCGAAGCGAGGAGAAACTCGGAGCCGCCGACTCCCCAGCGCCGCGACTCGCGGCTGGAACGCATCTATGTCATCACCGGCGGACGCTCCGCCCCGCCTGCCGAGCTGGACCTGGTCACCCTGATCGTGGCGGCTGACGCCGCACCGCCTGATTTGTCGCCGGAGCAGGCCACGATGCTGCGGTTGTGCCGCCGTCCGCTGTCCGTCGCGGAGCTGTCGGCCCATCTGCGCCTGCCGTTCAGCGCCACCGCCGTGCTGGTCGCCGACCTGCTCGCGGCCGGACTGGTCGTCCAGCGGCGACCGGTGCGCGCCCCCGGCGTCGACCCCGAACTGCTCAAGAAGGTGATCAATGGTCTCCGGCGCCTCTGACCGCGCCCTCGCCGCCGACGCGCGCGACACCTCCGACGTGCCCGGCGCCGACGTGCCCGGCGCCGGCCTGCCCGCGACCACCTCGGTCGCCCTGAAGATCGCGGTGGTCGGCCCGCTCGGCGTGGGCAAGACCACCTTCGTCACCTCGGTGAGCGATATCGCGCCGCTCACCACGGAAGAGCCGATGTCCGGTCCGCCGCCGGCCGGCGTACCGGCGACGAAGACCACGACGACTGTCGCCATGGACTTCGGCCGCATCAGCATCGACGAGCGAGTGGTCCTCTACCTGTTCGGGACTCCCGGTCAGGAGCGCTTCTGGTTTCTGTGGGACGGCTTGGTCGAAGGGGCGTTGGGGGCGATCGTGCTCGTGGACGTCCGCCGCCTGGAGGAGAGCTTCGACGTCCTGGAACGCTTGGAGGATCGCAGCGTTCCGTTCGTCGTCGCAGCGAACTGCTTCCCAGACGCCCCGGTGTATCCGGTCGAGGAGCTGCGCGCCGCGATGGACCTGCCGACTCCGGTGCCGGTCATCCTGTGCGACGCGCGGGAGCGGTCGTCGTGTCGCGACGTGCTGCTCGACTTGAGCACCTATTTGCTGGAGCTGGTGCCGAACACGATGCGGTAGTCGCAGTCGCCCTTGCAGGACATGGTCGCGGAGTCGTCGAAGGCGTAGGAGTACGCGTACGGCTCAGCGTCCTTATAGACCAGCTTGGCGTAGTCCACCGGCCACTTCGCGGGGTCGCAGTTCTCGCGGCCTGCCCACTGACCCCGGCAGCAGTAGGCGTCGCCGCCGAAAGCCGCGCAGGGGGTCGTGCACGCCACGACCTGACCGGCGGCCTTCACCTGCATGGGACCCGGGCAGACGATCGGCTTGGTGCACGCACCCTGATAGCAGCCGTTCTGCGAGACCGGATCGGTGCCGACGCGGTGGCTGGTGTTGATGTACATCGGCAGGTTCGATCCGTCGACGAGGCTGACGTCGTAGAAGTCCAGACCGTCGAACGAGTCCAGCGTCAGCTCGGCGAGGGTCGCCGGCGGGGCGCCCGCGCCCTTGCACTGGAACACGCCGCCGCAGTCGCCGCTCAGGCAGTGGCCGGCGCCGGAGGCGGAGAAGGAGCAGCCGGTACGTCCCCAGACCCGACCGCCCCAGCCTGCCGGGACCGCGAACGTGACGCTCTGGCCGGGGTCGAGGCGCCAGCCGGTCAGCGGGATCGGGTGTTGGGCGTTGGGGTTCGTCGCCGCCCAGATGGTCTGGTTGTCGGCGTTGACGACGGTGATCAGGTGTCCGCCGGCGGGGCGGGTGACGGAGGCGGGGTTGGTCGTGGTCGGCTTCGCCGCGCTGGCGCCGACAGTCGTGCTCGTGCTGGCGCTCTTGCTCTTGCTGGTGGTCGGTGTGCTCGCGGTCGTGCTTGCCGGCGGCGGTCGCGTGGACGTGGTCGCCGATGTCGCGAATGAGGAGGGAGTCGGCAGGCTCTGCGCCGAAGAGGCCGGTCCGGAAGTGCTCAGCTGCGTCGTGGAGTTCGCGGCCTGGTCGGCGCCGCCGCCGCTGCGACCCGACCCGAATCCGGCGATCCAGAGCACCAAAGCGAGCGCCGCCGCAGCGGCCAGTCCGCCGGCCACGATCGGTCGATACGCCCGGCGTCCGCTGCGATGCCCGGTCATGAGCTCACTCCCCAAGTAATCCGATAGCTGCACTCCCCCGTGCATGTCAGGACACTGGTCGCGTCGTCGTCCACGTAGGAGTACGCGAACGGCTCGGCCTTCTTGAACACCGCCGCGGAGTCCACCGGCCACTTGGTCGGATCGCACGCGGCGCGGCTCGACCACTGGCCGAGGCAGCACATCTGGTCGCCGCCCAAAGCCAGGCACGAGCTTTTGCACGCAGTGACTTTCCCGCCGCGCACCACTTGGAGCACCGAGGGGCACGAGGCGCTGGCGTCGTGCGTGCAGCCGGCCTTGGTGCAGCCGTCGGCGTTCATCGGATCCGGGCCGCTGCCGCCGGACTGGTTGATATACATGGGCAGGTTGTTGCCCTCGACCAGGCTGACGTCATAGAAGTCCATGCCCTGCCAGGCGTTCAGGTTGAACTCGGCGAGCGTGGAGGGGAACTCGCCCCAGGTGCTGCCGCACTGGAACTTGCCCTGGCAGTCCCCTGACAGGCAGTGGCCGGACCCGGCGGCGTTGAACTGGCAGCCGGCGCGCGCCCAGACGCGCACGTCCCAGTGGTCCGGGATGCTGATGGTGAGGCTCGCGCCGGGCTGCAGCACCCATCCGGTCGCGGCGACGGGGTGCTTCGGGTCGGCGGCGACAGCGGGCCAGATGGTCTGGCTGAGTTTGTTGACCATGGTCAGGGTGCGGGGACCGGTTTTGCTCGGCGCGGTGGTGCCGGCTGAGGAGGTCGGTGCTGTGTTTTTCGGTGCGGTGGTTTTGGGCGTGCTGGGCTTCAGGGTGCCGGTGGTGTGTGCGGTGCTGGTTGGTGACGTGCTGGTCGGCGAAGTGCTGGTTGCCGCTGCGGAAGACGCCGCTCCCGTCTGGGTCGGCTGAGTCGTGGTCGGCGTCGCGCTGGCTGAAGCAGCAGACGTCGCACCCGATGCCGCGGACAGTCCCGTCGTCGATGAGCTGGAGCAGCCGGCGGCGATGGCGCAGAACACTGCGACGGTCAGCGCCAGCAGCCACCGGGGTGAACGACCGGATCGCCCTGACGTATCAGGATGCTTCATAAGCCACCCCCATCGGTGTCGCCGCGCCGTTCTGGAACAGCGCCGTCCCCGTCGAGGACCCGGAGGACGCCGCCAAGCCGAACCACGCGTAGCGCTCGACGTAGGGCAGCGAGTCGAGCATCGCCGCGGACTGGGTCACGAAGGCTGCCTGCTGGTCCGGAGCCGGGTATTGGCTGCCGCCGGAGAAGGAGATGAGCGCGTACTCGGTGACCCAGATCGGCAGGTGGTAGCGGTCGTGGATGGCTTGCAGATAGGACCGCAGCTGATCGACGGCCGGTCCCGGGCGGAAGTCCGAGCCGTACCAGTGCACGGTGATGAAGTCGACGCGGTAGCCGCGCGCCGCCGCACCGGCCATGAACTGGTCGAGCCAGCCGCCGGGGGTCGCGGCGTTGGCGGCGACCGCCGGGCTGCCCAGGCGCAGGCCGGTGGCTTGGAGCTTGGGCCACAGGTCCAGCGCCTGCGCGACGGTCATGTTGGACTGCGAGCCCATGTCGGGCTCGTTGAATCCGAGCAGGGTCGTGCCTGCCGAGCGCGCGGTGGCCAGCGTCGTGGAGTCGGCGTTCTTCGCGCCCCAGATCATCGGGACGAACTCCGGACCGGCTTTGCCGAGCTGGTCCATGCGGCTCGGCGACCAGTCGTAGTACCAGGACGCCTTGGAACTGGTCAGCGCCGAGTCGAAGCCGGGGGCGCTCCAAGCTGCGACGCCCTTCTTCGGTCCGGAGACGCCGGGACGCGGAGGCGGGGCGACGGTTTTGGTCGGGGTCGGGTGCGCGGAGGGCGACGTCGGTTTCGAGGACGGGACCGGGGTCGAGGGCTTGGGAGACGGTGTGGTCGGTGGCGTGGTCGAGGTCGGCGGCGGGCTCGCGGCGGCGACCGCGTTCGGGGAGCTCGTCGAGGTGCTGGACGCGATCGGCGTCGGAGCCGGGAGGGCGCCGGAGGTCTGCGAGTTGGCCCAGACCGCGGTGGCTGCCACTCCGACGGCGCTCGCCGCGGCGACTGCTGCGATCACGGCTGGAACCTTGGCGGGCAGGAAGCCCAACAGTTTGGCGGAGCTGTGGCCGAGCGAGGAGCCATGGCCGAGCGAGGAGGCGCCGTGGGAACCGTGAGCGATCCCAGCCGCACCTCCCCCGCCCCCGGCACTCGCCGCGGTCGCCGCCTTGAACACGGCAGCGGCGAGCGCTGTCGGGACCACCGCCAACGGCAGTCCGGCCAACAACTTCTCGACCGGGACGAGGTCGTGCGACCTGCCGTCGCAGATCTCGCAGTCCCGGGTGTGGCCGACGAACCGCTTGCGCCACAACGCGTTGCGGTGACCGTCCCACCTGCTGGTGAGATCCGACAGACCCCGGCAGCGCTCCGGCGCCCGCAGCGCGCGCACGACGACGCGCGTCGCCGACAGCTGCTGCTTGAGCCGCTGGATCCGCACGGCGGCCTGGTTTTGCGGCACGCCCAGGGCTTCGGCGAGCTCGGCGCGGTCCAGCCGGCCCTGCTCGGTCATCCACCACAGGCCCAGCAGCTCCCGGTTGCCGTCGTCCAGCCACGTCGCGGCCTCGGCGACCTCCCGGCGCTGCCCGGTCAGATCCAGCCGCAGGGCGGTCACGTCGGCGAAGTCCGCAGCCGGATCCGCGACCGCGAAGGCCTCGTCCAGCGGCATGGTCCGGTCCTGCACCGCACGCGAAGCCCGCTGGTGATCGTGGATCTGCCGAATCGCGACGGCGACCAGCCAGGAGCGGAACGCCCCGGGATCGCGCACATCGCGCAATCCGCGAACGGCGCGCACCATGGTCTCCTGAACGGCGTCATCGACATCGGCGTGCGCATGCAGCGCGAAGCCGACGATGTTGTAGACCAGCGGCAGTGCCTCAGCGAGCAGATCGCGCAGCGCGGTCTGGTCACCCCGCTGCGCCGCCCGCACGGTGGCGACGTCGAATCCGCCCCGCGGTGCTCTCATGCCGGGCCGTCCTCTGGGGTCGACGGTGGTGCTTGTGCGATGACCATATAGAGGAGACCGCGCGACACCGGCCCGCATAACACGAATCTTTACCGGTTCTGGGCCCAGGTTTGGCTCGGGGTCGGTGTGGGCGGTCGGGTGCGGTTCATTGGTGCGCTTTTAGAAGTAGGCGGCCGGTGGTCTGAAAGTGCACGACCGCCGGCCGCCAGCGCAATCCGGCCACCCACCACCGAACTGCGCCCCCTGCGAGGCCATCGACACTGTGCGCGGAGCCGTAAAAAAAGCTTCTAAAACGCACCAACCAACCGCACGCGATCACACAACACCACGCCCGCACACGTCACCAGCACGCATCTCAGGTCTGGTTCGGCGCGTACACCTGCACGTTCCCCGCGTCGATGCGCACCGGCAGGCGGGGCAGGGCGGGTAGCGGCGTGGTGCCGTGCGGGCGGGTCAGCGGGGCGCCGGTGAGGGAGAAGGTGGCGCCGTGGCAGGGGCAGGCGAATTGGTTGTTGGGGGGGTCGATGTGCAGGCGGCAGCCTTGGTGGGTGCAGATTGCCGAGACTGCTTGGACGCGTCCGGACACGCGGCGGACGAAGCCGGAGATCGCGCCGACGTCGAATGAGAGCACCGTGCCTTCGGGGAGGTCCGTGGCGGCGGCGACGGTTTGCCATGTGCCGGTGGTGGGAGTCAGCTCCTGGTTCGCCTTGCCGTCGGCGGCGGTCGAGGCGGAGCCGACGAGTGCCTGGTCGATGCCGACTCCGGCGACGGCGCCGGTGGCGGTGAGAGCGGTCGCGGTCAGGAAGCGGCGGCGGCCGCGGATTCGGTGCGCCTCCGGGACCGCGGGTGCTGTCTGGGGGGCGTCCTGGCGTTCGGCGAGGCGGCGGCGCAGGTCCTCGACGAAGGCTTCGCGCGGGCGTTGGGCGTCGGGGGCGGCGGCGGCGAGGTCGATGGCGGCGCGCGCCACGGAGATGTCGTCCTCGGTGGGGGCGAAGCGTGGGGGGCGGCGCCGGCGCAGCAGGCTGTCCACGTAGCGGTCGATCGGGCGCTTCATGACGCTTCCCCTTCCTTGTCGAGTCCTGCGGCTCGGCGCAGGGCGCGGTGTTGCAGCACTTTGGCGTTCGCCACCGACACTCCCAGCTCGGCGGCGGCCGCCTTGATCGAGTAGCCCCGCAGGAAGCGCAGGGTCAGGATCGCGCGGTGCCGGTCCGGCAGTCCCGCCAGGATCGCCCCGATCCGCTCGTCGGTCCGGCCGGTCCGCTCCTCCTGGGCCGGTGCGGAGAAGTCTTCCAGGCCGGCCTCGTCGACGTCGATCACGGTGACCTGGTGGCCGAGCGTGGAGCGCCAGTGGGTGGCGAGCACGGTGCGCGCCGTGGCGAGCAGGTAGGCGCGCACCTCGCCGACGCTGGCGGTGGCGCGCAGCGGGCCGAAGGCGGTCAGGAACACCTGGGAGGTCAGGTCCTCGGCGTCGTGGCGGTTGCCGACCTTGGCGTACATGAGCCGGTAGATCCGCTCGACGTTGTCGGCGTAGATCGCCTCCCAGCCCGGATACGCCGCGCTGGACAGGACCCGCGGCGCCTCGGGCGCCGCCGCGCGCTCCGGCGCGACGAGCCGAGCCTGCCGAGCCTCAGAGCGCGGGCTGGTCATGCCGCGTCCCAGAACGCCGACAAGCTGCGCCAGGCGCCTGCTGCTCACGCCTCATGGTAGAGCGCCATCTGTGATCGACCTCGCAGAGCGTCCGTCGGTGCCGGTAGGTCCGGTCTCACTGACAGATAGGGATCCGGGTTACACATCGCGCGCGAGAGACCTCGGCAGGCACTCGGCTGTAACCCCGGCGGCTATTCGTCTACGAACACCGATCGAGCAGACGACACCAGGAGTCGAAATCCCATGAACCCGAGAGTCGACCGGAGCCCCGGCGATCCCGGACGGTCGCGCATACCGGCGCTGGCCGCCCTGGCCGTGGCCACCCTCGCGCTGGCGACCGCCTGCGGCAGCTCCTCCCACCCAGCCGCCGCGAGCGCCTCCACCGCGATCCAGCCCGGCGGCGGCCAGTCGCTGGCCGGCGCCCCCGGGGCGACCGCCACCGGACCGCTCGCCGACGGCACGGCGATGCCCAGCATGACCATGCCCACGGCGACCGGATCCTCCGGTGCGCCGGCGGCACCGGTCGCCGGGAACGCCGTGGCGATCAAGGGGTTCGCCTTCTCCCCCGCCGCGCTGTCGGTGAAGGTCGGGACCACGGTGACCTGGACCAACCAGGATTCCGACGCGCACACGGTGACGAGCCAGGGTTCGGGCGGGCCGTTGAACTCGGCGGCGTTGGCCACCGGTCAGACCTACTCGTACACGTTCACCAAGCCCGGTACGTACTCCTACCTGTGCACGATCCACCCGTTCATGACCGCGACAGTGACGGTGACCCCGTGACCGACGAACTCGCTCCCGGCATGAGCCGCCGGCAGCTGCTGCGCCACGCGGGCTGGTTCGGCTCGGCCGTCGTCCTGACCGTCGCCGGCGGCGAGGTGGTCAGCCACATCGCGCACGACAAGGACAGCGCCGCCGCCGCGGCCACTGCCGCCGACGCGAACGCCCTGCGCTTCGTGCAGGTCTCCGACAGCCACATCGGGTTCACCGGACCGGCGAACACCGATGTCACCGCGTCGTTCACCGAGGCGATCGACCAGGTCAACAGCTTGGGATTCCGGCCGAACTTCGTGATGCACACCGGCGACCTGACGCACCTGTCGACGGCGGCGCAGTTCGACCAGGTCAAGCAGATGCTCTCCGAGGTGCGCACCGAGCGGGTGTTCACCGTTCCCGGCGAACACGACTCGGTCGGCGACTCCGGGCGCGCCTACCGCCAGACGTTCGGCGCGGGCACGACCGGCGACGGGTGGTACTCCTTCGACACCCACGGCGTGCACTTCATCGCGTTGGTCAACACCCTGAGTCTGGAGAAGCTCGGGCATCTGGGCAACGACCAGATCGACTTCGTCCGCAAGGATGTCGCGGGTCTGAGCTCGGACACGCCGATCGTGGTCTTCAGCCACATCCCGCTGTTCGCGATGTATCCGGCGTGGGGGTGGAGCACCGACGACTCGTTGCAGGTGCTGGCGCTGCTGCGCAGGTTCGCCTCCGTCACCTGCCTCAACGGACACGTGCACCAGCTGTTCAGCAAGACCGAGGGCAACGTCACCTTCCACTCGGCGACCACCACCGCCTACCCGCTCCCGGCGCCGGGCAAGGCGCCCGCGCCGACCCCGCAGGTACTGCCGGCCGGGCATCTCAAGGAGGCGCTGGGTATCCGGACGGTGACGTACAAGACCGGCGACACGGCGTTGGCCATCACTGACGCGAGGCTGGCATGAAACCCCAGAGCCTGACCGAGATCGCCTTGCGCGTCGCGATCGCCGGCACCTTGGCGACCAGCGGCTACATCCACGCTCAGCTCTACGTGTCCGACTACCGCTACATCCACATCGTGGGTGTCTTGTTCCTGTTGCAAGCCAGCGCCTCCTTCGCGCTGGCAGCCCTGGTCCTGGCCGGCGGACCGATCTATGTCCGCATCGGCGCGGGAGGGGCGGCGGCCGGCGCACTCGGCGGGTTCGCGGCGTCGCGCACGGTCGGCGTGTTCGGCTTCACGGAGCACGGATGGCAGCCCTCGCCGCAGTCGCTGACCAGCGTTCTGGTCGAGGTCGCGACGCTGCTTCTGCTGGTGCCGACGGGCTTGGAGATCGTCAAGCGGATAGGCCGATAGGCCGGTTCGCTTTTCCCCGGGGAGAGGAGAGAAGGCCCGGCTCTGTCATCGGAGTCGGGCCTTCTCAGTTGCCTGTTATGGAAGCGGCGCGGGCTTGCCGTTGTCGGACCGGTTGCCGGACCAGAGGTTGCCCTTGCCGTGCGGGTTCCACTCGGTGACGTAGCCGTAGCCGTCCTTGAACTTCGTCCAGAAGACGTTGTCCTTCACCACGATGTCGGTCGTCGCCGCGGTCGAGCCGCCGGCGTAGATCGCCCAGCCCGCGGTCGCCATGTAGTTGTCCTCGACGGTGACCCGGGACGGGGTTCCGCCGTCGGCCTCGAACAGGCTGAGCGCGCTGTTGGTGGTCGTGGTGTCGATCAGGGCGTTGTGCTTGACGAGCAAGGACGTTCCGGGGTCGGGTGAGCCGTCGACGCGGACCATGTCGATCTCGCCGTCGGCGGCGGCGAACCAGTAGGGGTCGTGGATGTAGTTGTCCTCGATGTCACCCTGGCTGGTGTAAACGCCTTTCTTGCTCATGCCGTGAATATTGCAGCGCAGCACGGTCACCAGGCCGCCGGCATTCATCACCGCCTGCCGCAGCTCGGTGTCGGATCTCCCGGCGATCTCACTGTCCTCGACGGTCAGGCCGGAATGTCCGACCCACTGGAGAATTCCCCACTGATCGATATCCGAGCTCTGCGGCGCGGAGATTCGCACGTTGCGGATCACGACGTTGTCGGCTTCGACTCGGATGTCGCCGACCAGGTCGATGTTCTCGATGACGGCGCCGTTGTGGGTGACCAGGATCTCGCCCTTTTTGGACGTGAGGTGGGATCCCGGTTTGACGCCGGTGGTGGTCGCGTTGGGCCAGGCGGTGCCTGGGGAGGCTGCTGAGGGGTGTGACGATGGTGACGGCGCCGGGGTCGATGACGGCGCCGAATGCGAGGGGGTGGTTGGTGTGGCTGTCTTTGGCGGAGCCGACGGCGTTATCGATCTCGATGGTGACGGCGCTGCCGGTGTCGTCGGTGTCGTCGTTATCGCTATCGTCGGCAAGTTCGCACGCGAACTCGAAACTGCGGAATGCGAGTCACAACCGGCTTCCGCAGCCAGACAGAAGAGTACGATCACCGCGGCCATGCCGGGCAATAGAGTCCGAGGCACCGGCCGAACGTACCACTGCGGCGCGGGTTGTCTAGTCAGAATCCTGTTTTAGCCAGACTGGTTATTCAGAATGATCGGGTTGGTCAAGGCTGCCATATGACCGCTCGGATGGCGGATCTCGATGCGTACGAACATTGATTCCGATGCGCTGGTCTGGCATTGCGCGGTTCCCGATGGTGAAGCGGGCAATGCTTCGCTGTGGATCGCGCCGTGCTGGTTGTGGATGGTGACCACGCCGGAGGGGACGCCACGTACCTCCGCGCGTACGGCGACGCCTCCTGCCGTCGTCGATGCGCTGAAGGTCAGGTAGACGTCGGCCGAGTCGGCTATCCAGCTTCGTCCGGCGCGGATGCCGGCGAACAGCGCGTCGGCGGTGAGCGCCTCGGCGGCCACGACGGTGTGCGGGATGGCGATCTGGCCGTCGAGGTGGGTGTCGCTGTTGCCGATCGCCGGGCGCCATCGTCCTTGCGGGACGTCGGCGGCGAGGCTGCGAGCCCATTCGGCGAGCGCCGCTTCGTTGTCCGCTTGCCATGGGACGTCGGAGGTCCATGGTCCGTTCCATACCTCGAAGCAGTCAAAGCCCTGATACGGGTGCAGGAACGTGCCGGTGGGGTACGGCGCGAACGGATGCGCGGCCACGGACAGCCCGCCGACGCGATGGACCTCGGCGAGCTGGCGCTCGAGCGAGTCGGCGGCGGCGCCGTAGTCCCAGCCGATCACTTGCCCCGGTGTCAGACCGAGCGCCAGCCAGTGGCCCTCGCGCGTGACGACTTCCTGGCCGAGCAGCACCAGCAGATCGTCGCTGGTGAGCGCACGCCAGGTTTCGTGTGCTGCGGCGGTGTTGTGCTCGGTGCCGACGATGAAATCCAGCCCTGCGGCGCGGGCGGCGGCGACCAGCTGGTGCGGCGTCAGCTCACCGCCGCTGGAGTGCGTCGAGTGGACGTGGCAGTCGCCTCGGTACCAGCGTCGCGCGATGCAGTCGGCGATCACAGCGCTGCTCGGCGTATCGCTGCTGGCCACGGGCATGGGCATCGCAGTGGTCATAGTGCCAGTATCAGCGTATCGCTGCTGGCATGTGTCTACGCGGGGTCGATCGCCGCCTTCTTTCGGTGTGACGAGACTTTCGCGCCGGACAAGCCGCCGATGGCCAGCCATGCCAGGTCGAGCAGGAACAACGAGAACAGGATTCCCGAGGAGCGGACTCCACCCAGGACGAGTGCAGGCGCGGTCATCGCCAGGACGAAAGTGACGCACACGGAATCGGCGACGAAGGCGTCGTGTCGCAGTGTCCTGAGCACAGTCCCGGGTCTGAGCCAGCGGTCGATGCCGATCCATGCGGCTGCGCCGGCCAAGGGAATGCCGCCGAGCATCAGCCAGAACAGCCACAGCCACGCCGCATCGCCGTCGATGACAGGCGGCAACGTGCCGGCAGAGGGCAGAACGAGGAAGGTGAAGACCGCAGCGGCGGCGGGAGCCCTCTGCGACACCTGGGCGTCTGTCGCCAGACGCTTTCGGTGGATGCGCCTTCTGGTCTTCATCCTGTGCCCGAACCTCTGGCCGCCGAGGCGCGCGGTGACGATCGGGGTCACGCAGAAGAACGCGAACATCCCCGGCCACGCGATCGCCCTGCCGATGGCCCCGCCGTTGCCGTTGATTCCGTAGAGGGTGAAGAGGGCGAAGGTCGTCCAGGCGACGACGTACAGGCCGAAGCCCTTGCTCTTGCTGCGCCTGACCGCCAGGTCCTCGGCGTCCACGCCCAGCAGCTCGGCCTCGTCGACCTCCGCGAACGCCGCCGCCACGCAGGAGGTGCGGCGCGGCCACACCGCCAGCAGGGCGTCGGCGAGGGCGAGGCGGGCGTCGGGTTCGTCGGGCGCCAGGGCGACGGCTTGGCGGGCGAGGGGGATGGCTTCGTGCGGCCTGCGCTGCTGGATCAGGGCGTTCGCGCGGGCTACGTGCGTGCGCCAGTCGTCCTCGTCTTCCATGTCCGCTCCCCCGGAGTGAGACGATCACGCATGTTCTCGACACCCTCGACTACGGAGAGTCTCGCACCGGCGCCGCTGACTGGGAATACGACACCGGCGCGGAAAGATCGTGGATTCACCGATTCCTTTCGGGCGAGCGCCGAGTCTGCCTGGGTAGCGGCAGTCGCCGTGTGCGGATGAGAGGATCGATGATGACGGAACTCAGCACTGCCTTCGATAGCACGATGGCCATCCTGCAGAAGGTCGGGCGCGACGACCTGGGCACGCCGACGCCGTGCGCGTCGTGGGACGTGCGGGGGCTGGTGAATCACTTCATCGGGTCGGCGCGGTGGTGGGCGTCGATGGTCTCGGGCGATCATGGTCTCGAGGCTCCGGAAGGCGCGGACTATGCCGCCGGGGACTTCGTGGCGGCGTACGAGGAGAGCATTCGTGTCACGCTCGGCGCGTTCACCGCGGAAGGGGCAGCCGATCGGATGGTGTCGGTGCCGTTCGGGGACTTCACCGGGTCCGCGCTGCGGGCGTTCGCCGCGCTCGACCAGTTCACGCACGGCTGGGACCTGGCGCGCGCGCTCGGGTACGACACCGACCTCGCGCCGGAGTTGGCGAGCACACTGCTCGCGATGGCCGAGGTCGCGGTCGACGACTCGCTGCGCGGCGCGGACGGCGAGGCTCCGTTCGAGGCGGCTCGCCAGGCTCCCGAGGGCAGCTGCGCGGCCGATCGGCTCGCCGCGTATCTCGGTCGACAGGTCTAGGCACCGCCCCTATGGCTGACGCTGCCACCTTCGCCACCGAGACAGAACCGTATCGGCGGGAGCTGTTCGCTCACTGCTACCGCATGCTCGGATCCGTCCTCGATGCCGAGGATCTCGTTCAGGAGACCTATCTGCGGGCGTGGCGTCACTACGACAAGTTCGAGGGACGTTCGTCGGTGCGTACCTGGCTCTACCAGATCGCCACCAACGGATGCCTGACGGCGTTGGCCAAGCGGCGTGATGCCGAGCGTCGGGTCCTGCCCTCCGGGCTGGGCCCGCCAGAGGACAACACCGAGGCAGCGGTGTTGGAACCCGACCGGCGTGTGCGGTGGGTTCAGCCGGTCCCGGACGCGCTCATCGCGCCTGAGTCCGGTGATCCGGCAGCAGTGGTTGCCGCGCGGGAGGGAGTGCGGCTGGCGCTGGTCGCCAGTTTGCAGCACCTTCCCGCGCGGCAGCGCGCTGTGCTGGTCCTGCGCGAGGTGTTGGCACTGCCGGCCAGCGAGGTGGCCGAGATCCTGCAGACCTCGACGGCGTCGGTGAAGAGCGCGCTGCAACGGGCGCGGGCGACGCTGCGGGAGCAGGCGCCGGCCGAGGACCGGATCAGCGAACCGAAGGCGCCGCAGGCCCGGGCAGTGCTCGAGCGCTACATCAAGGCGTTCGAGAACGCCGACGCCGACGCGTTGCAGCAGCTGCTGGTCCAGGACGCCACGATCGAGGCACCGCCGATGCGCGCATGGTTCCAGGGAGTCCAGAAGTGCGTGCCGGTCCTGCGGCACGTAATGGGCGAGCCGGGGCAGTGGCGCATGCTTCCCATCACCGGAGGCGCGAACGGCTCTCCGGCGGCTGCGGGATACCTGCGCGACGAGGACGGCCGGTATCGGCCGTACGGGGTCGTCGTGCTCGACGTCGTGGGCGATCGCATCGCGCGCATCACCTCCTTCGGCGATCCGGCGCTGCTTCCGGTCTTCGGCTTCGAGAACGCGCCGATCGGGGCTGACGCAGAGGTGCGGTTGGTTTGTGGGTATTTAGAAGCTTTTTACGTCTTCGAGCATGGTTTGATGGCCTCGCAGGGGGCGCAGTTCGGTGGTGCGTAGCTGGGTGGCGTTGGCGGCCGGCGGTTGTTCGTGTTCACGACCGCGCGCCGGTCCGAGTCACTGCGCATGCGTTGGGGATGGCGGGTGGCGGCCGCGTTTGAGGGGCACCTGAAGTCAAGGTCAAGGGCAGGCGCCTCCGGCGGGGGCACTCTGCAACGGGGGGTCGGGCCGGGTCGGGCTGGTCAGTGCCGGTCTGAGTGTTGGTCGCCTTTGTCCCGGATCCCTCGACGCTGTCGTCGCCGTAGACGGAATCATTGCGGCCTGGCGGAATCAAGTCGGATCGCAATTGCTGTAGTCGTTTTCCGTGCGACTTGACACCGCCAGTCCACAATGATTGGCAGAGCCCGCCGACAGCGACGAGGGATCCGGGACAACACCCCTGTGGGGAGCAGGTCACCGGCCTATCGCGTAACACTTACTCCGCGCGGGGATGCCAGTCCGACCGCAATGCTTGTGAAAAGCGCCGCCGTTTTCCGAAGATGTCGGCGAGTTGGTGAAGCAGCAGCCTGCCACCTGCTTCGGTGGATCCTCCACACTATACGGGGTTGTGTCCCGGATTCCCCGTCGCGTCGGCGGGCTCTGCCAATCTTTTCGGACTGGCGGTGTCAAGTCGAGCGTTTCTCCATCACAGCAAAAGCGATCCGACTTGATACCGCCAGGCCGAAATGATTCCGTCTACGGCGACGACGCGACGGGGAATCCGGGACTGAGGCGACCACAAGCAACAACCGGCAGCAGACAACGCGGCGCCCCCTCCCCGGAGCGAGGCCGCTCGCCGCGAAGGCGCCGCCGGAGGCCCTGCTTCTGATTTTGACTTCAGGTGCCCCTCAAACGCGGCAGACAGCCGCCAACACAAACGCGTGCGCAGTGGCTCGGACCGGCGCGCGGTCGTGAACACGAACAACCGTCGGCCGCCGACGCTACTCAGATGCCCACCACCGAACTGCGCCCCCTGCGAGGCCATCGACACCCGCGCGAAGCCGTAAAAAGCTTCTAAATACCCACAAAACAACCGCACCATCCTCCCCAAAAGCGCCACCACCACCCAACCACCACCCCCAACTCACGAGCACAAAAAAAGGGGCGGGAACCGGCGCACACGGTCCCCGCCCCGAGCGCCCGCGGCCGGCTGCGATCGGCCGGGGGCGCTGACCCGCGTCAGTCGTCGCCGCGGGGGCGTCGGGCGCGGGCGATCGTGTCGCGCAGCCAGAGGGCGCTGCGCTTGGGGGTGCGGGTCTGGGTCTGGTAGTCGGTGCGGATGATGCCGAAGCGCTTGTCGTAGCCGTAGGCCCACTCGAAGTTGTCCATCAGGGACCAGGCGAAGTAGCCGCGGATGTCCGCGCCTCGCTGGCGGGCCTGGGCCACGGCGGCCAGGTGCGTGGCGATGTAGTCCGTGCGGTCCTGGTCGTCGACGAAGCCGTCGGCGTCGGGGACGTCGTTGTAGGCCGCGCCGTTCTCGGTGATCACCAGGGGCGTGCCCGGGTAGTCCTCGCTGATGCGGACCAGGAGGTCGGCGAAGTCCTCGGGCATGACCTCCCAGTCGATGTAGGTCTTGGGGAGGCCGCCGAAGTCGATTGTGCGGGTCACCGGGCGGCCGTCGGCGTCGGTGGTGCCGCCGTCTTCGCCGAAGCCGGTGGTCTTCATCGAGCGGTAGTAGTTGACGCCGAGGGTGTCCAGGGGCGCGGCGATGATCTCCAGGTCGCCGTCCTGGACCGGGATCGGGACGTCGATCGCGGCCAGGTCGGCCAGCAGGTCCTCGGGGTAGGCGCCCTTGAAGATCGGGTCCATGTAGGCGCGGAAGTGCAGGGCGTCGCCGCGGCGGGCGGCCTCGACGTCGACCTCGGAGTCCGAGGCCGGGACCGAGTTGCCCAGGATGTGGGTGATCGCCAGGTCGATCGGGCGCTCGGCGGCGGCCGCGGCGGCGCGCAGCCGCTGGGTCGCCAGGCCGTGCCCGAGCAGCAGGTGGTGGATGGAGGCGACGCCGTCGGCGAAGTCCTTGCGGCCCGGGGCGTGGACGCCCTCGACGTAGCCCAGCCAGGCCGAGCACCACGCCTCGTTCAGCGTCGTCCAGTGCTCCACGCGGTCGCCGAGGCGGTCGTAGACGATCTCGGCGTAGTCGGCGAACCGGTAGGCGGTGTCGCGGTTCGGCCAGCCGCCGGCGTCCTCCAACTCCTGCGGCAGGTCCCAGTGGTACAGCGTGAGCCAAGGAGTGATGCCGGCGCTGTGCAGCTCGTCCACGAGGCGGTCGTAGAACGCCAGGCCGGCGGCGTTCGCCGGGCCGCTGCCCCCGGGCTGGACGCGCGGCCAGGACACCGAGAAGCGGTAGGTGTCGACGCCGAGGGACTTGATCAGCCCCACGTCCTCCGGCATCCGGTGGTAGTGGTCGCAGGCGACGTCGCCGTCCTCGCCGTTGTCGATCGCGCCCGGAACGCGGCAGAAGGTGTCCCAGATCGACGGGGTCCGGCCGTCCTCACCCACCGCCCCCTCGATCTGGTACGCCGAGGTCGCGACGCCCCACCGGAAGTCGCGGGGTAGCTCCAAAGACATGGTTCTCCTCAATGCTCTGATACAGCTCACGCAGAAGGGTGCAGGTAGCAGGCCACGGTCCGCTCCGGGGCCGAGGCCGGCCGGACCAGCGGCGGGGGCGAGACGCCGCAGGGGTCGAAGGCTTTGGGGCAGCGCGGCTGGAAGGCGCAGCCGACCGGCATGTCCCGCAGGTCCGGGGGCGAGCCGGGGATACCGGCCAGCTCGCGCCGGGGACCGCGCAGGGCGGGGAAGGAGTGCAGCAGACCGTCGCTGTAGGGATGCAGGGACTTGTCATAGAGGTCCATCGCCGGCGCCTGTTCGACGATCCGGCCGCCGTACATGATCGCGATCCGGTCGCTGAACTCCACCAGCAGCGACAGGTCGTGGGTGATGAAGATGACCGAGAAGCCCAGCTGGTCCTTCAGTTTCGCCAGCTGCTTCATGATCTGCCGCTGCATGACCACGTCCAGCGCGGTGGTCGGCTCGTCCATGATGACCACGCGCGGCTCCAGGGCCAGCGCCATGGCGATCATCACGCGCTGCCGCATCCCGCCGGAGAGCTGGTGCGGGTAGCTCTCCAGCCGGTCCTGGGCGATGCCGACCAGGGTCAGCATCTCCGCGGCGCGCTTGAGCCGCTCGGCCTTGGAGGACTTGGGCCGGTGCTCGGCGATGACGTCGGTGAGCTGCGCGGCGACGGTGGCCACCGGGTTCAGCGAGTTCATCGCGCCCTGGAACACGATCGACACCTGGCTCCAGCGGAAGGCGCGCAGCTCGGCGTCCGTCATCCGCAGCAGGTCGACGGTGTCGCCCTCGTCAGTGTGGTAGAGCACTGATCCGCCGGTCACCACCCCGGGCGGGGGCAGCAGCCGGGTGGCGCCGTAGGCCAGGGTCGACTTGCCCGAGCCGGACTCCCCGGCCAGGCCCAGCACCTCGCCGCGGTTCAGCGTCAGGTCAACGGTGTTGACCGCGCGCACCGAGTGCTCGCCGACCCCGTAGTCGACGGACAGGCCCTTGATTTCCAGCACCGGTCTCATCGGCCGCCACTTTCTGCAATGTCCGCCCGCGGCGTGAGCACCGGGGTGAATCCGATCCGCATCCGGGTCTTGCGCCCGTCGGCGGTGCGGACCACGGCCTTGCCGCCGCCGCGCAGCCGCGGGTTGACGATCTCGTCGATCCCGAAGTTCACCAGGGCCAGCGCCGTGCCCAGCAGCGCGATGCACAGCCCGGCCGGCACGAACCACCACCACGCGCCGATCGCCAGCGCCTGCTGGCCCTGCGCCCAGAAGAGGACCTCGCCCCAGTTCCACTCCGAGATGCCCGAGACGCCGACGTAGGCCAGCGCGATCTCGGTCATCACGGCGAACATCACCGTGCCGATGAAGGAGGAGGCGATGATCGCGGTGAGGTTGGGCAGGATCTCCACGGTGACGATGCGCCAGGTGGACTCGCCGTTGGCCTTGGCCGCCTGCACGAAGTCCCGGTTGCGCAGCGAGAGCGTCTGCGCTCTGAGCAACCGCGAGCCCCAGGCCCAGGAGGTGCAGCCGATGACCAGCGCGATCGCCCAGTCCCCGGAGTTCGGGATGACGTTGGTGACGATGACGATCAGCGGCAGCGCCGGGATCACGATGAACACGTTGGACAGCGTGGACACCGAATCGCCCAAGAAGCCGGACAGGTAGCCGGAGGTGACGCCCACGATCACGGCGATCACCGTGGCCAGGATGCCGGCGAAGAAGCCGACGAACATCACGCTGCGGGTCCCGACCAGGATCTGGCTGAAGATGTCCTGGCCCAGGTGCGTCGTGCCGAACCAGTGCTTGGCCGACGGGCTCTGCAGGATGTCGTTGCTGCGCTTGGAGGGGTCGAAGGGCGCGAGCGCGTCGCCGAAGAACGCGACGAGCGTGAACAGCAGCAGGATCGCGAGGCCTATCGAGACCTTGGTGCTCGGTATCCGGAAGCGGATCCTCGCCCTCCCGGTCGCCACCGCCGCCGTCGGTTGCGGGGACACCACAATCGGCTGGCTCATCGGGTCATCCCTCCTTCCGGGTACGCGGGTCGAGCGCCATGTAGGCCAGGTCGGCCAGGAAGTTCGCGGCCAGCACCGCGACCGTCACCACCAGGAAGACGCCCTGGATCAACGGGTAGTCGTGCCCTGAGATGGCGTTGATGAGCTGGAGCCCGACGCCGGGCAGGGAGAAGACCTGCTCCACCAGGAACGTGCCGCCGACCACCAGGCCCAGCGCCATGCCGAAGCCGGAGACCGAGGGCAGCAGCGCGTTGCGCGCCGCGTACTTGGTCATCACGCGCGTCCCGGACAGGCCCTTGGCGTGCGCCACGGTGATGTAGTCCTCGGCGGTGACCGTGACCATCATGTTCCGCATCGACAGCAGCCAGCCGCCGATCGAGGTGACGATGATGGTCAGGGCGGGCAGGATCATGTGGTTCAGGATGTCGCCGGCGATGTTCCAGCCGGGGACGTTGCCGACGGTGTAGCCGCCGGAGGTCGGCAGGCCGAGCGGGCTGGCGAGCCAGGCCACGCAGATCAGCCCGAGCCAGAAGTAGGGGATCGAGGACAGGAACGAGGTCGCCGGCAGCAGACCGTCCACCCACGTCCCGCGCTTCCAGCCGGCGAACACCCCCAGCCCGGTCCCGATCAGGAAGGCCAGGATCGTGGTGGTGCCGATCAGCCCGAGCGTCCAGGGCAGCGCCGAGCCCAGGACCGTGGTCACCGGCTCGGGGAAGTTGCCGAAGCTGATGCCCAGGTCGCCGTGGGAGAGCTGGACCAGGTAGTGCCAGTACTGCGAGGCCAGGCTCTGGTGCTTGTCCAGGCCGAACAGGATGTTCAGGGACTGCACGGCCTGGCTGTCGACCTCGCCGCGGCGCTGCGCGAGCAGGGAGTCCACGGCGTTGCCGGGGATCATCCGCGGGATGAAGAAGTTGATGGTGATGGCCGCCCAGAGCGTGAACAGGTAGAAGCCCAGGCGGCGCAGGAAGTACCTCACGGCTCTGCCCCCTCCAGCTCGGGCGCCTCGGGCTCGGCGGACGTGGTCTCGAGCCCGGCGACGGTCGTCATGGGTTCCAGCTCCGCGTCATCGCCGTCCTCCGCGACCTCGCCGACGTCGCCGGCCTTGCCGACCAGCGCGGTCGTCTCGTTCTCGCCGCCCTCGTCGCCGAACAGCCAGCAGGCGACCCAGTGGTCCGGCGCGTCGCCGACCAGCGTGCGCTCCGGCACGCGGACCCGGCACACCTCCATCGCCTTCGGGCAGCGCGGGTGGAACCGGCAGCCGCTCGGCGGGTCGATCAGGCTCGGCGGTTCGCCGGAGTCCTCCTCGTCGATGGGCTCGGTCGCCCCTCGGACGCGTTCGGGATCCGGCGCGGAGTGGACCAACAGGTGGGTGTAGGGGTGCGCGGGGCGCTGCGTCACCGTCTCGGAGTCGCCGCCCTCGACCATGCGCCCGGCGTACATCACCAGCGTCTCGTCGGCGAAGTAGCGCGCCGAGGCGATGTCGTGGGTGATGTAGAGCACTGCCAGGTTCAGCCGGTTCTTCAGATCCGCCAGCAGGTTCAGCACGCCGAGCCGGATCGAGACGTCCAGCATCGAGACCGGCTCGTCGGCGAGCAGCGCCTCGGGGTCGGCGGCCAGCGCGCGGGCTATCGACACGCGCTGGCGCTGGCCGCCGGAGAGCTCGTGCGGGTACTTGTCCAGGTACAGCGAGGCCGGCGTCAGCTGGACCCGGCCCAGCAGCTCGGTCAGCGACTGCTCGCCTTCGTAGCGGCCGTGGATCTTCAGAGCGCGGGTCAGGTGGTGGCGCACGGTGTGCACCGGGTTCAGCGAGGCGAACGGGTCCTGGAAGATCAGCTGGACCCGGCGCGCGTACGCCTTGAACTGCCGTCCGCCCTTGACCGCGGTGGACACCCCGTCGATCCGGATGTCGCCGCCGGTACGCGGGTAGAGCTGCGCCAGCAGGCGGGCGACCGTCGACTTGCCCGAGCCGGACTCGCCGACCAGCGCGGTGACGCGCCCCTTGCGCAGGCTCAGGGACACGTCGTCCACGGCATGCACGACCTTCGGGACGCGGGACAGGGCCGCGCGGCCGCGGGCCCGCACCGGGAAGTGCTTGGTCAGCGCCTCGGCTTCCAGGACCACCTCGTGGTCAAGCGCCGTCATCGATGGGTTCCTTTCCACGGGCCGGGCGGCGGCGCCCCTCAACGCCGCCACCCGGCCCTGGTCACGCCGGACAGTTGGTCGACTGCCCGGTCAGGAGGACGGGGTCAGGTGCAGGACGATGTCTTCCATCCCCCAGCGGGTGGGCTGCGGCGCCTCGTAGGCGTTGTCCGCGCTGGGCCAGCCGCTCCAGTTCTTCGTGGAGTACTCCGCGCCGAGGTTGCCGGCCGAGGTCGGGATCATCGGCATCTCCTGGACGAACAGCTGCTCCAGGTTGTCCATGGCCGCCTTGCGCCCGGCGTCGTCGGTGGCGTTGGAGTACGCCTTCAGCGCGGCGTCGGCGGCGGGGTTCTTGTACCGGCCGAAGTCGCCGGTGGCCGCCGTGCCGAGCGGCTCCAGACCCGCGGAGTCCATGATCTGGTCGTACATGTCGTACGGCGTGGTCCCGGAGTTGGTCCAGTGCAGCGCCGCGTCGAAGTTGCCCTTGGCGATGTTGTCGAACCAGGCGTCGTCGTTGGCCTTGTCGACCGTGGCGTTGATGCCGATGCTCGCCAGGTTGTCCTTGATGATCGCCAGGTCGGTCTGGTAGTCGTTCCAGTCCGCCGGGTCGGTCAGCGTCATCGTCACCGGCTTGCCGGTCGGGTCCACCAGGGTGGTGCCGCTGTAGGTGAAGCCGTTGTCGGTCAGCTCCTTCTTCGCCGCCGCCACGCCGGTGACCGGCGAGATGTTCTTGAACTGCGCGGCGATGTAGGGCTCGCCCTGCGGCGTCGGGATGCCGGTGACGTTGGCGATCTCCGGCTTGAAGTAGCCGGCCTCACCCTGGTTGAAGATGTCGTCGCGGTTGATGACCATGCTCATCGCGCGGCGCAGGTGCGGGTTGTCGTACGGCTTCTTGGTGGTGTTGAACCACAGGCCGTCGGCGGAGAGCTGGGCCGGGAAGTAGAGCTTGTAGTGCGCGGGGTCCTTGGCCACGAACGTGCTCTTGGCGTCCGACATGAAGTAGTAGCTCCACTCGGCCGCGCCGGAGGTCAGCGCCGCGCCCATGGTGTCGTTGGAGCTGTAGGTGGTGAAGTTGATCGTCTTCACCTTCGGCGCGGTGCCCCAGTAGTCGCTGCGCGCGCTGACGGTGACCGTCGAGGGCGTGGTGGTCTTGATGGTGTAGGGACCGGTGCCGATCGGGTTGGCGACGGTGTCCTTGGACGGGTCGGCCATCGCCGACCACTGCTTCTTGTTGATCACCTGGGTGGACAGGATCTTCGTGCGGTTCACGTACTGCGAGCCGTCGAAGGACACGGTCACCTGGTTGCCGCTGGTCGTCACACCCTTGATGGCCAGCGAGTAGTAGTCGACTTCCTTGTGGTCCTTCTGGATCTGGAAGGAGTAGGCGACGTCGTCGGCGGTCAGCGGCGTGCCGTCGGACCACTTCACGCCGTCGCGGACGGTCAGGGTCACCTGGCTGTAGTCCGGCGACCAGCTCCACTTGGTGGCCAGCCACGGCGCCGGGTCCTGGTCCGGCTTGGCCTCGTCCTGCATGGCCAGCGGCTCCCAGATCAGCCAGGTGTAGCCGAGCTTCTTGGCGAACGAGGAGTCCAGGTAGGGGTTGTTGTTGGCGGGCAGCGTGGCTCCGTCGGGCATGCCGACGTTGAGCACCGTCTTGCCGCCGCCGGTCGAGGCGCCGCCGCTCTTGCTCTTGCTGCTGCCGCACCCCGCGGCGAGGGTGACGGCCAGGCCCGCGGCCAGCAGCGCGGCGAGCGGACGCCGGGCTGCGGTGCCGGATGTCGCGAAGGTCATTCCTTCTCCTCCAAGCTGGGGATCCGTGCCGCGCGCCCCGTGCGAGGGTGCGCGGTATCGCGGCGCGGCCCGAAGCGGGCGCGCGTGCGGGCGGATCGGGATGGAATCCAGTCCTGTGCTGTGGTCCTGTACTAGCTCTTTGGTGCGGTGGAGCTCCGGACGACGAAGTCGGTCGGGATGACGACCGGTTCGGCCGGCAGGGGCTCGCCCCCGAGGTGAGCCGTCAGCAGCCGGGCCGCGGTGGCCCCCAATTCGCGCAGGGGCTGGTGGACCGTGGTCAGTGGCGGCTCGGTAACGGCGGCACACTCGACGTCGTCGAACCCGACGACGGCGACGTCCCCCGGCACCGCGATTCCGGCCTCTCTCAGCGCCTGCATGGCGCCCGCAGCGGAGAGGTCGTTGTGCGCGAAGACGGAGTCGAACTCGACCCCGTCGGCCACGGCCCGCGCCACTGCGGCGTGACCCGAGGCGATGCTGAAGTCGCCCTCCAGCACGGCTTCGGCCGGCAGCGGATGCCCGGCCTGCTCGAAGGCCTCGGCGAAGCCCTCGAGCCGTTCGGTGACGCAGCCGAAACCCAGCTTGCCGGTGACGACCACCGGATGGCGGCGGCCGGTCTCCAGCAGGTGGTGCGCGGCGGCGCGGCCTCCGGCGCGATTGGTGGTCGCGACGGAGGCGAACTGCGGCCGGCTCTCCCGGTCGTCGATGAGGACGACCGGCAGCCCGCCGGTGTGCAGCTCGGTGATGTAGTCCAGGGTCCCCTCCGGCTCGATCACCAGCAGCCCGTCGAACGCCTTGGCGTTGACCTGGCTGGCGAAGCGCCGCATGGACTCGTCCCCCTGATTGCAGGTGAAGAGCATGACCCCGAGCTCCCCGCTCTCCACCACGTCCACCGCCCCCTGGATCACCTCGCCGATCCACGGCCAGGTGAGCGAGGGCACGAGCATCCCGATGACGCCGGTGCGCCCGCGCGCCAGGGATACCGCCCGAGCGCTGGGCACATAGCCGAGCTCGTCGATGACGAGCCGCACCCGCGCCACGGTCGAGGCGTCGAGCTCGCCCTTGCCGTTGAGCACGCGGGAGACCGTGGTCTTGCTGACCCCGGCCCGGGCCGCGACGTCGGCGATGGTGATCGGCATGGACAGCGCCTTTCGGACGGCTTGTGCCAACAGGGAGTGTCAGTGCTGTGGTGCGTGCAGCTGTGCTGTGGTGCTGATGCAGCGTTGCCGTGCAGTGGTGCGTGCAATGTGGTGCGTGCGCTGTGCTCAGAATGCCAGTGCGGTGCTAGTGATCGTGCTCTCGGTCGGTCCGCGGGGACGGTACCGGAACCGGTCTCGCGACCGCTTACGGCACCGGTTCCGAAACCGGTTCCGGGGAGCAGTCAACACCCGGCGGGGCGGCTGGGCAATAACGACGGGGTAACGTTCTGGAAACCTGACGGTGTCCCGGCCGGCGCGGCGGATCTGTACCGGCGGCGCCGGGTGCGGTTACCTTCGAAAAGTGCTGACACTGGGGGAAGAACTGCTGCTGGTCGCGCTTGATCCCGACAAAGGCGTACTGCCGGGGTCGGCGGCGATGCAGATCGGATTGAACGCCGCCACGCTGGCCGAGTTGGCGGAGGCCGGGTGCGTGCGGCTGCGGCTGCCCAACGGCGCACCGGGCGTGACGGTCGTGGCCGGCGCCGAGGAGCCGATCGCCGGGCAGCCACTGCTCGCCCAGGCTCTGGAGCAGGCCCGCTCCATGCGCGAAGGCGACCGGCATCCCGAACGGGCCGTGAAGAACTGGGTCGCGCCCTCACTGCTCGCCTGTCTCAGCTCCCTGCGAGACCGTGAAATCCTCGCCTGGGACCGGCCGAACAACGGCGCGGGGAGCTACGGCCGCTTCCGCCTCCTCGACACCGAGGCAGCCGCCTCGGCCCGCGCGCGCGTCGAACGCGTGGCGGCGGGCGCCGACCCGAGCGAGCGCGATCTGAACTTCGCCGGAATCGTCCACGGACTCGGACTCGACACGAGCCACCTCTACAAAGGACGGCGCGACCGAAAAAAGCGCGCGGCACTGGCGGCAGCGGTGGAACGGCAGCGCTTTTCCGTCTTGCTCAGCCGGGTATTGCCCCAGCCCTCCCCCGGACAGAAGTTCACCTTCGACTCCAGCAGGGACCTGCAGATGGCTGTGGAGATGGTCAAGGCGTGGGACAGAACTCCCTGATCCGTGGGTACTTCTCCCCTCGCACCGCCGCTTCGGCGCCCGTCATGCTGTGCCGGACAGCACCGGAATCGGATGAGGGGGACGGCGTCGTGGCCGACACAGGCGCTTTCAGCATCGACCTGCCGCTGATGAGTACGGTCACCGCGGACTTGGAGAGTCTGGTCTCCAGCGGCGGCAGCGCGCTGAGCGAGTTGGGGTCGCTGGCGGTGGGTGCGGCGATCTTCGGTGAGATCGGGTCGATGGTCGGGTCGGTCAACGGGCAGCTGCACGAGAACCTTGTCAGTTCCCTGACGTCCGGGCTGGGGTTGTTCGGGACGCTGAACGGCGCGGTGCAGTGCTGCGCCAGCGACTACGCCTCCCTGGACACGATGGTCTCGGACAGCTTCGGGAGTCTGGGCCTCGGCGGGTCGCTGCCCTCGACGCCGGTCGCCGGGACCAGTCCGGCGGACGTGAACAAGTGGTGGACCGGGCTCAGCAGCGATCAGCGGGCGGCGTTGGTGGCCAGTGAGCCGGCGAAGATCGGGGCGTTGGACGGCGTGCCCGACACCGTGCGCGACTCCGCGAACCGGACTGTCCTGTCGAACCTGCAAAAGCAGACCCAGCAGCAGATCACCGATCTGAAGAACACGCAGACCCTGCCCTTCGCCGACGACCCGATGGTCGCGGCGATGCAGCAGAAGCAGATCACCGAGCTGCAGGGCAAGCTCGACGGGATGAACGAGGTGCAGAAGGTGCTCGCCAACGGCGGGACCAACGGCACGCCGCAGAAGTACCTGCTGGAGGTCGACACCAACGGGGTCGGGCACTCGATCATCGCCAGCGGCAACCCGGACACCGCCGACAACGTCGTGACCGTCGTCCCCGGCGTGAGCACCGATCTGTCGGTCGGCAGCGTCGATGCCTACACCAAGGGCGCCGACGCCATCGTGGCCTCCGCGCACAACGCCGACCCGGCCCAGACCACCTCGGCGGTCGCGTGGATGGACTACAACGCCCCGGCGACCGTCCCCGGCGCGCTGTTCTCCGGGCCCGCGCACGCCGGCGGACCGGTCCTGGACAACTTCCAGCAGGGTCTGTACGCCACCCACGACCCGAGCGATCCGCTGCACACCACGGTGATCGGCCACAGCTACGGCACCACCGTGGTCGGCGAGGCCACCCAGGCGCCCGGCGGCCTGCGCGCCGACGACGTGGTCCTGGCCGCGAGCCCGGGCATCAACGTGGACAACGCCGCGGCGATGAACGTCCCCGGCGGCACCGCGCACGTCTGGGCCACCCGCGACGACAACGACCCGATCGTCTGGGCCGAGGGCTTCCACGACACCGACCCGGTGACCCCGGCCTTCGGCGCGCACGTCTTCAACGGCGGCGTCGGCCCGAGCGGCCTGGTGGCCGCGCACGACTACTACTTCGACCCCACCTCGCCGGCGATGGCGAACTTCGGGCAGATCGCCACCGGCCACTACAACCAGGTGACCTCGCCCCCGCCGGTCAAGCCGGACCCGTCGTGGTCGTACCCGATGTTCGAGTAGCGCGGAGCACCAAGGCTTCGGGGAGAGAGGGCCTCCCCGACGAAGCGAGGTCCCGGTTCGGCTTCGGCCGGGCCGGGATCACGCTTTTGTGAGAGAAGAATTGGGAGAAGGATCATGTGCTCGCCCGCTCTTTGGCGACGGCGGTTGAGCGCGCGCTGATGAGCGCGACGGCGACGAACGCGACCGCGCTCGCCGTCAGCAGCCAGGCGGCATGGCGCACGAAGCCGTTCGCAGTGGCGGTACCGGCCAGCGCGCTGAACACCGCGACGCCCAACGCGGCGCCGGTCTGCCGAGCGGTGTTGCTGGCGCCGGAGGCGATGCCGGGAGCGGCGGGCAGCGTGCGGAGCGCGGCGGCGACGATCGCGGGCGTCAGGATGCTGAGTCCCGTGCCCCAGACCGCGAGCGCCGGGAGGAGTCGGAGCAAGTCGGGACCGTCGATGCCGGTGGCGATGCCGACGAAGCCCGCCGCCGCGAGGAACAGGCCGACGGTGCTCGTGCGCCAAGGTCCGAAGCGGGTGGTCAGGCGTCCCGCTGTCGTGCCGAGCAGTGGCAGCGGCAGCATCCCGGGGAGCAGCAGCGCTCCGGCTCGCAGAGGGCTGAGTCCGTCGGTGTCCTGGAGGACTTGCGTCATCAGGAACAGCGAGCCGAGGACGCAGAAGTTCATCAATCCCGCCACCGCGCACGCCGCTGCCAGCGGTCGCCGAGCCGCGGCTTCAACCTGAAGCAACGGTCGGGCGGATCGGCGCTCGAAGAAGCGGAACGCCACTGCGGCCACCACTGTCATCGCCAGCATCACCGCGCTCAAGCCCGCCTCATCGCGCACCTGCACCACAGCGGTCACCGCACATGCCAGCATCACCACGAGTGCCGCCGCGCCCGCCCAGGGCACGTCGGACCACGGGACACCACGTTCCGCGGACGCCTCGCCGGCATCGGAGGCAAGGTTGTACGACCCCTGCGACCGCCGCGAGCGCTGCGACCCCCACAGCACCGCGGCCAGCGCGACCACGATCACCGGCACGTTGACCCAGAACACGGCGCGCCACTGCCCCGTCTCCACCAGCAGCCCGCCGACCAGCGGTCCGGCCGGCAGCGCCGCCCCGCCGACCGCCGCCCACAGCCCGACCGCCCGTGCCCGCGCCGCCTCGTCCGGCGCCGTGTCCGCCAGCAGCGCCAACGTGCCGGGCAGCATCAGCGCCGCGCAGACGCCCTGCGCCGCGCGCCCCGCGATCAGCCAGCCCAGTCCCGGCGCCAGCGCGCACACCACGGAGGCCGCGCCGAATCCGGCGAAGCCCGCGACCACCACGCGCCGGTGCCCGAGCAGGTCCCCGATCGCGCCGCAGGCCAGCAGCAGCGCGGCGAGCGGCACGGTGTAGGCGTCGACGACCCACGCCAGGCCCGAGGCGCCGGCGTGCAGTCCGGTCCCGATCTGCGGCAGCGCGACGTTCACGATCGTGACGTCCAGCAAGACCAGGAAGTACCCGCCGCACAATCCCAAGGTCAACGCTCGACTCGTGCGCTCGTTTCGCATGCTTCGATCCTCGGCCCGGAATACTTCAGCGAGCGTCGAAACGTCCCGTGCGTACGATCGTTATATGCCCACGGCAGCCGGCGGTGATCCCGAGATCGCGCAGGTCGCGACCGCGTTCGCCGACCCGCGCCGGGTCCGCGTGCTCATGGCGCTGTCCGACGGACGCGCGCTTCCGGCGGGCCGGCTCGCCGAGGAGGCGGGAGTCGCGGCCTCGACGGTGAGCAACCATCTGGCGATCCTGCTGAGCCATGGGCTGGTCACCGCGCAGCAGCAGGGCCGGTACCGCTACTACCGGCTGGCGAACAGCGACGTCGAGGGCGTTCTCGAAGCCCTGGCTCGCTTGGCGCCGTCCACGCCGATCACCTCGCTGCGCGCCCACACCCGCGCGGCGGCTCTGCGGACCGCGCGGACCTGCTACCGCCACCTGGCCGGGGAGCTGGGCGTCAAGCTGTTCGGCGGCATGCTGGACCGGAAGTGGATCGTCGGCGGCGACGGGCTCCATCACCCGAATGATGCGGTCGACCGGCTGTCCGCGCCGGGGCGCAAAGACCTGTATCGGCTCACGGATGCCGGCGAAGGCGCGCTCGCCGAGTGGGGCGTCCCGGATCCGGTGCTGAACACCGGCACGCCGCTGCGCTACTGCGTGGACTGGACCGAGCAGGCGCACCATCTCGCGGGCCCGCTCGGCACCGCGGTCACCGACCGTTTCTTCGAGCTCGGATACCTCGCGCGCGGCACCGTTCCGCGCAGCGCGCGGCTGACCTCCCTGGGCCGCGACAGGCTGGCCTGGCTGCGTCCGTGACGCGCTGAGCGTCCAAAAACGGACATCTCGTGTCTCAGTTCACGGACGATCACACAGGCACTATGCCCAAGTGTCGCAGAATGTTGTATCAGTCACGAAACATCCAGATGCGACGCTGGATGCTGTTCAATCATCTTTGGCCTCATACACAGTCATCCGACCGATACCTCCGCGCGCCGCTGTGCGCCCAGCGTCGATCGCGGACCATGGACTGGAAGGTGAGAAGGCATGCCCAAGACTCATTCGCCCCTGGAAACCCGCATCGCGATCGTTTCCACCTACGCACCGCGCCGCTGTGGCATCGCCACGTTCTCGCAGGACCTGACCACGGCGTTGGCCGAGGCGGCGCCCGATCTGGCAGTCGAGATCTGCGCCTTGGACCGGGACGGTCTGGACTACCCGCCTGAGGTCACGGCGATCATCGAGCAGGACTCCTACTCCAGCCACCGCCGGGCGGCCACGCACCTGGCCGACTCCGGTGTCGACGCGGTCGTCATCGAGCACGAATTCGGGATCTTCGGCGGCAGCGACGGCGCGTGGATCACCGGATTCGCCGCCGAACTGACGCGGTTGGGCGTGCCCTACCTTGTGACGTTGCACACAGTGCTCTCCGAGCCGACCTGGGCTCAGGCCACGACGCTGCACCAGTTGTGCCGGGAGGCCGCGGCGGTCACGGTCTTCACCGAGACGGCGCGCACGCTCGCGGTGCGGACCGGGATCGCGCCGCCGGACCGGATCGTCCACGTGCCGCATGGCGCGCCGACGCCGGTCACCGACTATCAGGCCACGAACGAGATCGGCGCGGAGGTCCGGCGGGTGCTGGACGAACTCGCCGGACGGCGGGTGCTCTCGACGTTCGGGCTGATCTCGCCCGGCAAGGGCTTGCAGACCGCGATCGAGGCGCTGGGCATGATCGCCGAGGAGCACCCGGACGCCGCGTATCTGATCGCCGGGACCACGCACCCTGAGATCGTGCGCAACAGCGGCGAGGACTATCGCGAGAGCCTGATGAAGGCGGCCGAGGAAGCCGGCGTCGCCGACCGGGTGGCGTTCCTGGACAGCTTCCTGACCGAGAACGAGATCGGCGCGATCCTGGCGCAGACGGAGATCTTCTGCACTCCCTACCGGTCGCGCGAGCAGATCTCCTCCGGTGCGCTGACGTTCGCGGTCGCCGCCGGGAAGCCGGTGGTGTCGACGGAGTATCACTACGCGGTGGACATGCTCGGCGACGGCGCCGGGATCACCGTTCCGCCGGAGGACCCCGAGGCCTTCGCCGAGGCGCTGCGCACGCTGCTCGGCGACGACGCGCGCCTGGCCGCCGCGAGCGAGGCGGCGCGCGAGCGCGGGGCGCTACTGCACTGGGACGCGGTGGCGCAGCGGTTCGCCGCGATCGTGCGGGCTTGTGCGGCGCAGCGTCGGCACAAGGCTCCGGCGGGGAGCGTGCAGCCGCCGCGGCTGAAGCTGAAGCATCTGACCCGGCTCACCGACTCCGGCGGGATCATGCAGTTCGGCCAGGGGATGCGGCCGGATCCGGCGTCCGGGCACTGTGTCGACGACGTCGCGCGGCTCGCGATCGTCGCGGCCGGGTTGTGTGCGGAGCACCCGCAGGCGCTGCGCGGGGCGACGCCGCACGAGTGGCTGGACACGAGCCTGGACTTCCTTCAGCAGGCTTACGATCCGGCTGCGCGGGCGGCGCGGAACATGCGCACGGTCGACGGACACTGGCTGGACGAGCCGCATCCCGGCGATCATGTCGGGCGGCTGATCTGGGCGCTCGGCGAGATCGCGGCGGCGCCGGCGGTCCCGGACAAGTTCCGGGAGCGGGCGGGCGAGCAGTTGATGGACATGCTGCCCGCGGTGCGGAATCTGACTGCTCTGCGGAGCACGGCGTACGCGGTGCTCGGGCTGGTGCAGATCGCCGAGCCGACGCGCGAGTTGGAGCAGGGCGTGGAGCGGCTGGATGCGGCGTGGCGGGACAGCGCTACCGGATCGTGGCCGTGGTTCGAGGAGCGGTTGTCCTATGACAACGCGCGGTTGGCGCAGGCGTTGCTGGCCGGCGGTGCTCGGGCGGGGGACGCGGAGGTCGCGGGCCGGGGACTGGTCGCGCTGGACTGGTACGTGAAGCAGGTGGGGCTGGACTTGTCCGGCGATGGCGACGCTGGGTCTGCTGCCGATGCCGATGGCGATGGCGATGGCGATGGCGATGCGGGCTCCGGACAGCTGGCGTTGGTCGGGAATCTGTGGCGGCGCAAGGGATTCCCGCGTCCTGAGTACGAAGGGGATGAGCAGCCGATCGACGCCGCGGCCGTGGTCGAGGCGAGCGCACAGGCGTGGCGGATGACCCGGGACGCCCGGTACGCCGGGGTCGCGCGACGTTCCTTCGCGTGGTTCCTGGGGGACAATCGGCTTGGACTGCCGTTGTACGACGCCGGTTCCGGTGGATGCCGGGACGGGCTGCAGGCCGCCGGCACCAATCCGAACCAGGGGGCGGAGTCGACGCTGGCCTATCACCAGGCTCGCCTGGGGCTGATCCGGGCGGGGTTGGCGGACTGAGGATCGACGCCATCTCATATGAGGGGGAAGCAGCCTTGCCGACCAAAGACGACGCCATCCGGGACTTGTTCCGGCGCGAACCGGCCAACCCGATCCTCACCGCGAAGGACTGGCCCTACCGCGTGAACACCGTGTTCAACCCCGGCGCGGCGATGCACGACGGGGAGACCGTGCTGCTGTGCCGGGTCGAGGACGCGCGCGGGATCTCGCACCTGACGGTCGCGCGCTCCCCCGACGGCGTGCACGGCTGGCGGGTGGACGCCAAGCCGCTGCTGGCCGAGGATCCGGGCGACCACACGTCGATGTGGGGCGTGGAGGACTGCCGGGTGACGTGGGTGCCGGAGCTGGAGAAGTACGTGATCGCCTACACGGCGTACGGTCCGTCAGGGCCCTGCGTCGCACTGGCGACGACCGAGGACTTCCAGTCGGTGGAGAAGCTGGGCGCGGTGATGCCGCCCGACGACAAGGACGCGGCGCTGCTGCCGCGCCGGGTCGGCGGCGACTTCGTGCTCTACCACCGCCCGGTCAGCTCCCGGGACAGCAACCGCGGCAACATCTGGCTGTCGCGCTCGCCCGACCTGCAGCACTGGACCGCGCCGGAGCCGGTGATGGCCAGCCGCGAGGGCCCGTGGTGGGACGCGGCGCGCATCGGGCTCGGCCCGGCGCCGATCGAGACCGAGCACGGCTGGCTGGCGATCTACCACGGCGTGAAGCAGATGCCGGCCGGACCGCTGTACCGCGCCGGCCTGGTGCTGTTCGACCTGGACGACCCGGCCCGCGTCCTCCGGCGCTCCCCGGCCTGGGTGATCGGACCGTCGGCGGAGTACGAGAAGCGCGGCGACGTGCCGAACGTGGTGTTCCCGACCGGCATGGTGCACGTGGAGGACACCGGCGAGCTGCGGCTGTACTACGGCGCCGGGGATTCGGTGGTCGCGCTGGCGACGGCGAATCTGGGCGAGGTGCTGGACCACTTGTGGCAGTACGGGTGAGGGTGAGGGTGCTGGGTGTGACGCTGTGAGGGCAGCGCGGGGGGGCAGCGGCGGTCGCGTGAGTGCTGCGATCGCCGCTGACGTCGCCTATATCGCCAATATCACCCAGCGTTGTCAACTCGCTGTTATCAATCCGCCTCATCGATCTGGAACCCGACCTTCAGCCCGACCTGGAAGTGCCCGACCTCGCCGTCCTTCAGGTGTCCGCGGATCTGGGTCACCTCGAACCAGTCCAGCTTGTGCAGGGTCGTGTTGGCGCGCTGGATGGCGTTGCGGATCGCGGCGTCGATGCCCTCGTGCGAGGAGCCGACGATCTCGGTGACGCGGTAGGTGTGCTCGCTCATGGTTGCCAGGCTCAGGCAGGTCGGAGCCCCGCGCATCCCCGCAGGCGGCACGGCAGCGTCCGATCGGGTGATGACACGCGCACCACAGGCGCGAACATGCTTCGATGGCCGCATGACGACGCGGTTCGCGGGATTCACCGACGAGGCCTTCGACTTCTACCTCGGCCTCGCCGCCGACAACTCGAAGGAATACTGGACCGACCACAAGCACGTGTACGAGCAGGCCGTCCGCGAACCCATGCAAGCACTCCTCGACCAACTGGCACCGGCCTTCAACGCCAAGCCAAGCATGTTCCGCCCCCACCGCGACATCCGCTTCAGCCACGACAAGTCCCCCTACAAGACCCGCCAAGGCGCCCTCCTGAACATCGCCCCCGGCGTCGGCTACTACCTCTCCCTCGACGCCGACGGCCTCTACGTAGGCGGCGGCTTCCACCCCCACCACCGCGAGCAGACAACCCGCTTCCGCGCCGCCATCGACCAACCCGCCACCGGCACGGAGATCGAGGCGATCGTCGCCAAGCTAGAGAAGCGCGGCTTCGAAATCAGCGGCGCCCAAGTCCGCACCCGCCCCCGCGGCGTCCCGGCAGACCATCCGCGCCTGGACCTGATGCGCCGCGAGTACGTGACCGCCAGCCGATCGGTGGCGCCGTCGGAGGCCGCCGGCTCGGGCTTCGCGACCGCGGTGAAGAAGGACTGGCAGGCGATCACGCCACTGGTCAGCTGGATCATGGCCAATGCCGCGCCGAGCACCGAGGAATCTGAGGGAACCGAGAAGTTCTAGGGGCGCCAGCAAACTAGTTCCAGACAGCCGCGCCGAAGAACCACGGATCGGCTGGACGATGGTCCGCGCCGAAGAACCGCAGGTCGGCTGGACGATGGTCCGCGCCGAGCACCGAGAAGCCGAAAGCAGCCAGTCGCCTAGATCATGGCGCGCTGAGCAGCAAGGAGCCGCGGGAGCGCCACGAGCAGACCGCCGATGGTCCGCGCCGAGCGGCGAGCAGCCACAGGCCGCCGCGCGCGAAACCGCCGGGCGGCCGGATCGTGGCGCGCCGAGTGGCGAGAAGTGGTGGGGCGCCGTCGGCAGCGCTGCCGGGCAGCCGGATCATGGCGCGCCAAGTGGCGAGAAGTGGCGGGGCGCCGTCGGCAGCGCTGCCGGGCAGCCGGATCATGGCGCGCCAAGTGGCGAGAAGTAGTGGGGTGCCGTCGGCCGGCCAGATTGTGGCGCGGCGAGTCGCGAGAAGCAGCGGGATGGCGTCGGCAGCGCTGCCGGGCGGCTGGATCGTAGCGCGCCGAGTGGCGAGAAGTAGCGGGGTGCCGTCGGCAGCACTGTCGGCCGGCCGGATCGTGGCGCGCCGAGTCGCGAGAAGTAGCGGGGTGGCGTCAGCAACAATGCCGGTCGGTTGGATCGTGGCGCGGCGAGTGGCCAGAAGCGGCGGGATGGGCGTCAGCAGCACTGCCGGGCGGCTGCATCGTGGCACGCTGAGCGGCGAGAAGCAGCGGGGTGCCGTTGGCAGCGCTGCCGGGCGGCTGGACCGTGGCGTGTGGCTGGTGCTGGGGAGGTGTGGGGCGGCTGCCGCGGCTGGCAATCCAGTGGTCGCGTGATCTGGGCGCTGGCATGCTGGCCGGGTGGCGAAAGTGGAGATCAGTATTACGTTCGACCCTGGGTTGCATGTCTTTGTGTCGGCGGCTAACCGTGGGGTGGGGGCTGGGGTTGCGACTGATGGCGTGTCGAGTCTGGGGCATGTTGTGGAGGCTCTGGGGGTGCCGTTGGTTGAGGTTGGGGAGTTGGTGGTTGATGGGCGGGTTGTGGGGGTTGGGCATGTGCCGGTGAGTGGGGAGCGGGTGGAGGTGCGGAAGTTGGGTTTTCCGCAGCGGGTTGGGGGGTCGTTGCGGTTTTTGCTGGACGTTCATTTGGGGACGTTGGCGCGGCGGTTGCGGGTGCTGGGGGTTGATGCCGCGTATGAGACTCCTGATGTGGGGGATGCGGCGTTGGCGGCCTGGTCGGCTCGGGAGCAGCGGGTGATGCTTTCGCGGGATCGGGGGTTGTTGCATCGGCGGGAGTTGTTTGCTGGTGCTTATGTCTACAGCCATAAGCCTGCGGTGCAGCTGGATGAGATTCTTGATCGGTTTCAGCCGGTGTTGGCGCCGTGGACGCGGTGTACCGCATGTAACGGTGTGCTGCGGGCGGTGGCGAAGGAAGAGATGCGGGATCGGTTGGAGAGCGGGACTGCTAAGGCTTATGACGCCTTCGCTGAGTGCGAGTCCTGCGGTCATGCCTATTGGCGTGGGGCGCATTCGGCGAGCCTGGATGCGATTGTGGAGCAGGCGATGCGGGGGCGGTGAAAATGCCCGGGGCGGGGTGTCCCTGCGGGTAATTGTGCCGGTGTGCCCGATCGGTGGCGCGGGTTAGGGTCCCCTGTCCAGTATCGCCCCGACCTGCCTGAACGAACGTTCCGGGACCGCTTGGCGGGGTGTCCGGCATGGCAGGGGGAACGTCCGTGGGCATCTTGGGCAGGTTGCGGAGCATGGTCGACTTCGGGTTCAAGGTGCTGCCCGATGCGCCCGCGTTGACTGCGCGGCAGGAGCGCGGGCTGGCGCTGGGTGCGGTGTACGCGGTCGGCGACGATCTGCCCATCAATGCCCTGACGGCCGGCTCCGATCCGCAGAGCGCGGCGAAGGTCTTGGAGCAGGCGTGGGATGTCTATGACGCCCAGTCGGCGCGCGCCACCTACCGCTTCCTGCTCGAGGAGGGCGGGCACCGCGATGTCTACGCCTGCGTGCGCGGCTACCTGAACGCGGGCTGGGACCTCAGCCGCGCCGACGAGCGGGCCCGGGTGGAGCAGGCGACGCGGGAGATCCCGGCGATCGCGATGCAGCGCGGTGAGCGGCCAGATGTGGCGTTGAACTACTTCCAGTCGGCGTGGCCGTCGCGGGCGATGATGCAGGGGCACTACCCGCGGCGGATCATCGAGAGCATCGCCGCTTGGGACGCCGCGCGCGTGGTGCACGTGAGCCGCTTCATCGTCGACGCCGGGTACCTGCCCGCGGACGAGGCGTGGGCGGCGATCGACGCGGCGGCGCGGATGGTGCTGCCGGAGTATCCGTCGTGGGAGGAGTTCCAGCTCGGCTTCCTGGCCGGGCGGGTCTTCTGGCAGTGCAACGGCACGTTCGACGCGCAGGAGGTCAGCGCCGACTACCGGAGGTACACAAGCAGCGGGAAGTCGTTGCTGAGCAAGGCGGACAGCCCTTGGCAGCGCCTGCCCTGGTGAGGCGATACGCCTAGGTACGGCTAGATAAAGCTAGGTGCGCCTAGGTACGCATCACCCGGATGCCCGCGTCGCCGAACTCCCCGGCGGTCTCCTCGTCCAGTCCGGTGTCGGTGATGAACAGGTCGACGTCGGCCAGTCCGCCGAAGCGCGCCATGCAGTCGTTGCCGACCTTGCTGTGGTCGGCGAGCAGCACGGTGCGCCGCGCCGCGCCGATCATCGCGCGCTTCACCGCGGCCTCGGTGATGTCGGGGGTGGTGAGCCCGCGCCCGACCGAGACGCCGTTGGTCGCCACGAAGGCGACGTCCACGCACAGCTGCGACAGCGGAGCCAGAGCCCAGTCGTCGACCGCCGCCATGGTGCGGCCGCGGATGCGCCCGCCGAGCATCAGGACCGTGAGATTGGATCTGGTCGCCAGCTGTGCGGCGAAGGCCGGCGCGTTGACGATGACGGTCAGTTCCCGGTCCACCGGCAGGATCTCGATCAGGCGCCCGGTCGTGGTCCCGGCGTCGATGATGACCGAGCCCTCCTCGGGCAGCTCGGCGAGCGCGGCCTTGGCGATCCGCTCCTTCTCCGCGGTCATCACCGCGTCCCGCGCCGCCACGCCCGGTTCGAATCCGAGGCGCTCGACCGGGATCGCGCCGCCGTGCACGCGCCGCACGACCCCGGCGCGCTCCAGCACCGTCAGGTCGCGCCGGATGGTCTCGGTGGTGACCGCCAGCTCCTCGGCGAGCCCCACGACGTCGACCCGCCCGTGCGCCCGCGCCTTCGCCAAGATGGCCTGCTGGCGCTCCTCCGCGTACATGTCCCACCCCTGATGTCGCCGGTCGCCGGGTGCGTCGGTTGGGCGCCGTATCGCTGCGTTTCGCTGGTCGCCATTGTAAGGGCGCCGGATGCCGCCAGCAGGGTCACCGCCGCCCCGCCGTCACATGTGGAAGCCGCCTTGGACGTCGCCGTCGATCTGCACGAGCTTGTCGATGCTCTCCGCGTCGACCTGCACGAGCCGTTCCACCTCGCCGTAGTTCACATTGCGCGCCGCAGCGGCGGCGGCCTGCTGCCCGGGCTGCGCCGTGAGCGAGAACAGCGCCGGCAGCCGCCCCGGATCGGTACGGGCCAGCGCGGCGAGGTAGCCGGCGAGGAACGCCTGCAGCAGCGCCGGGTCGGCGGCGGCGGGCACGACGGCGTCGACGCCGGCGGAAGCGGGGAACAACGCCAGCGCCTGGGTACGGGAATCATCGAGTTCGGCCGCTGCCTGCTTGGTCGCGGCGTGGTCGCCGCGCCCCCAACGGCGCGCGACGGCGTCGCGAGTGGCGGTCCAGGCGTCGGAGAGCATGGCGGTGGCGAGGTTCTGGGCGCCGGGAAGCAGCAACGTCGACAGGTCCATGGGTATGACCATGACGGGTATCGCAGGGTTCTTCAATGGGGAGGGAAGCCTCGTGGCGGGGTCGAAGCCGAAGAGTGTCGCGCAGCAGCTCTTCGAGGCGCAGCAGCGCAGGGCGGCGCACAAGGCGGCGGTGGAGAAGGCAGCCAAGGCGGAGCAGGAGAAGGAGAAGCGAGCGGCAGCGCGCCGGGAGGACGCGGCTGCGCGGCAGGCGCAGCGTGCGGCGGAGGACATGGCCAAGCGACAGCAGGCGGCTGACGCCAAGCAGGTGCAGCAGGTCCTTCGGGAGATGGAGAAGCGCGAGACGCTACGTCAGCAGGCTGAGGCGCGCGAAGCCCTGGCGCGGGAACGGGATGCCGCGCGCGGGCAGAAAAATCAGGCTCTGCAACAGCTCAAAGACGAGGCGGCGGAACGCACCCAGAAACTCGAGCACCGCGTCCAAGCGATCGGCAGCGTCCTGACGAATCGCGATCGCGAACTGGAGCCGCTGCGCGCGGATTCCAGCGCCGCCCTGAGAGAAGGCGACGAGCAGAGCTTCGCCGATCGCGTCGCGGAAATCCTCGCCGAGCGCTCGTTCCTGAAACACGCGCACCCCGAAGTGACCTACTCCCCCGACGCCCACCGGCTGACCGTCGCCGTCGATCTGCCGCGCACCGAAGGCATACCGACCGACAAGGCGTTTCGATACGTAGCAGCGCAAGGCGAAATCGTCGCGATCCCCCGGCGCGCATCAGAGATCCAGCGCATTTATCAGGATGCTGTCGCGCGCCTTGCGCTCTGCGTCGCCGACTACGCAGCCGCCGTCACCGCGCCGGAGACAGTCGACGTCATCGCCGTCAACGGCCACGTCCGCGGCACCGATCCGGCGACCGGACAGCCGGTACGGCCCTGTCTGGTCAGCCTCGTGGTGGAGCGCAGCGTCTTCGAACGCGTCGCGCTGGACGAGCCGCGCCTGGACCCGGTGTCGTGCCTGCGCCATCTGAACGCGCGGCTGTCCGACGACGCCTACGGCCTGGAGCCGGTGCTCCCCTTCATCGATCCCGACCAAGAGCGGGACCGCCGCAACGAGACAGCGACCGGGCTGGACCTCGCCACGATGGACCCCTACGACTTCGAACGCCTCATCCGCGACCTGTTCCTCGCCATGGGCTTCAAGGCCTGGAAGACCCCGGACAGCCGCGACGGCGGCGTCGACGCGGTGGCGGTCCGCGACGACATCGCCATCGGCGGCGTCTGCGTCATCCAGGCCAAGCGCTACTCCCACACCGTGCCGGTCGAGGCGGTGCGCGCCCTGTACGGCACGATGCAGGAGAAGAAGGCCTACACCGGCCTGGTCGTCACCACCTCGTCCTTCGGTCCGGCCAGCTACGCCTTCGCCGCCGAGGTCGGGCGCATCACGCTGATCGACGGCCCGCGCCTGCGCACCCTGGTCAAGGAGCACCTCGGCATGGAGGTCCTGATCAGTGGACGCAGGACAGCGAGGAGCTGACCGCCAGAGCCATCGGTCCACCGCCGCGGGAGAGGCGCCGGAAGAAGCTCAGGATCCCGGCGACGCCGTACGCCCAGGAGGCGCTGTACTCGCCGGGGTGGTCGCGGACGAAGACCGGGTGGCCGGCCGGGCCGGCGCTGCGCACGAGCAGTTGTGCCACGACCGCGCGCGCCGCCTCCCGGTACCGCTCGTCGCCGTCCCGGCCGGCGATGTCGATCAGCATGTTGCCGATCCCGGACAGGCCGCAGCACTGCGTCGGCTTGTCCATGCGCGGGATGAGCGCGATACAGGCGTCGGCGGTGCGGCGTGCGGCGTCGGTGTAGGTGCTGTCGTTCAGGTACTCCCCCGCGGTCAGCAGGCTGGTGACGATCCCGGCCAGGCCCTGGCACCAGGACGCGGCCAGCGGTGCGGTCGTGGGCCGGACAGACTGCGCGGCGAGCCGGTCGGCCCGCCGGACGAGTTCGCGGGCGCGCTCGTCGGCGCCGATGAGGATGGTGTCGTCGGCCAGGTGGGTGCCGATGACGGCGAGCGCGTCGACCGTGCCGGCCAGGCCGTGTCCGCGGGCGGCGGAAATCTCGACCCCTGAGGTGTCGCCGAGCAGACCGGGCTCGGATCCGGGGTCGGGCATGGTGTTGGCCAGGACGTGCTCGGCGCACAGCCGGGCGGTGTCCAGGTGCTCGGGGCGTCCGTCGAGGTCGCGCAGGAGCAGGTGGCCGAGTCCGATACCGGAGGCGCCGCTGATCAGGTCGGAGTATTCCGGTTTCCAGTCGTGGTCGAGGATTTCGACGTCGCAGGGTTTCGCCTCGGGGTCGGCGCGGGCCACGACGCCGGGTGTCAGGCGCCGGGCGGCGGTGAGCCGGAACACGTCGAGTCCGGTGCGTCCGGTCCACAGTCCCGGTCCCAGCCGGACCACCTCGGCGCCGCGCCGGCTGAACGGGACCAGGTCGGCGACGAGGTCGGACACACCCGGGGTCTCCAGGTGTTCCAGCAGCTCCAGGCCGATGCCGGCGCCGCCTCGGTAGACGCAGCCGTCCACGCCGACCTGTTCGGTGCGCGGGACCTCGGTCAGGATCCTGCGGGTCTGGTTCGTCAGGTCGCTGAGCAGGTTCGCGCCGATCTCGTCGATCAGCGCGTCGGTCACCGGCGCGGAGGCCGGGAGCGCGGTGCGGGTGCGGCGGGCGGCGGAGAAGTGCCCGGCGGCCATGCGCCGCGCCGCTTCCTGCACGCGGTCGTCGTCCATGCTGAGCAGATCACAGATCAGCCCCAGGACTCCGCCCGGGGCTTCACCGCAGCGTGCTCGGATCATGCGTAAGGCGATGCGGCGCGGCTCGTCCACGTCGCGGCTCAGGACGACCGCGGGCAGCGCCGACCAGGCGTAGCACAGGGTCGTGCCGAGGGCCAGGAGGTCGTCGCCGGTCGTGGCGTCCTGGTGCCGGAACTGCCGGGCGCTGGAGTAGCCGGAGGTGCCGCCGGGCAGATACAGGCCGTTGTGTCCGGCCAGTCCCAGGTCGATCAGCTTGGCGCTGCCGTCCGGGGCGACGACCACGTTGCGCGGGTTCAGGTCGCGGATCAGGACGCCGCGTTCGTGCACCGCCAGGATGATGGTCGCCATTTGCCGCGCGAGCTGTTCCAGCGTGCGGCCGGGGACCGCTTCGGGGGCGGCGGCCGCGGGATAGCGGCCGTTCTCCATCACGTCGTCGGCGAGGTTGCTGCGGCCCACGTCGCGGGTCACCAGGAACTCGTCGGTGCCGGCGCGGAAGTGGTCGACGTACCCTGCCACGCCGTCCACGCCCTCCAGAACGGCCAGCACGCGGCGCTCGTTGCGGACGCGCAGCCGGGTGTCGACGCCGTCCTCGCCTTCGTCCACCAGCGCCCGCGACTGCTTGACGATGACGCGGCTGCCGTCGCGGACGTCCACGGCGCGCATCACGTCGCCGCGGCCGGCGTGCACGATGCCGGCGTCGACCTCGTAGTGGTCGCCGAGCCGGGTGGAGTGGTTCGGGGAGCGTTCCCAGTCCCGCGCACCGGGCTCGCCGGTGAACGGGTCCACGGCCCAGGTCGGCTGGCGGTAGCGCAGGGTCGCCAGCGCCGGGAACTCCTCGCCGTCCGGGCCGGTCAGGGTCATGACCAGCTTGCCTTGGGCGTCGGCGCCCCACGGCTTGTCGATGGGTCCGTAGCGGTAGTAGACCGGGGCGTCGGCGGCCACGCGGCGGTCGCTGAGCACGCGCGGCGCCGCCCGGCCGCGTAAGAGGTGCGCGAGCATCAGCCCCACGGCGCGGACGCGGTCCTGGTCGGGATAGACGGTGAACGCCTTGCCGATCGAGGACGGCGTGGTGGTGCCGTCGTTGAGCCGGGCCAGGGCGTCGGTGGAGCCGGCCATCTTGAACGCGCAGCCCTCGGCCAGCAGCGCCGGCACGATCACCTCGGCGGTCTCGGCCAGGGCGCCGGTCCGGCTGGAGATGTGCAGCTTCCAGCCTTGTTCCATCACACGCGCACCCGGCGGGCGGACGCCCAGCCAGGTGGTGCCTTCCTTGAGCCCGATCTCGACACCGGCCTGGGCGGCGTGTTTTCGGATCAGGTGCTCCACGTCCTGCGGCGACAGCCCGCCGTTCATATCGAACGTCCTTCTTTCGTGGTGCTGTGTTGCCGTGTCGCCGTCAGTCCTGACGCGGGTCGCCCCCAGCGCTGATCGGTCAGGGACTACCAGGGGATGCTGGTCGCGAAGAACCAGTGGCTGACGTCCTCACCGCAGCAGTGCAGACACTGGCTGTGGTCCCGAGAGGCGTCGGCGATCCCGCTGAAGGCGGTGTCCACGTCGAGCTCGTCGGCATCGGTCTCGCGTGGCTCCAACTCGAGCAGTTCGTTCATCTTCGCGCTCCTTATGAGAGGCGTCCGATGCTCGGACTCTGCCCTGTCTAACCGCCCTCGGGGCGGGCGTCAATGGGTGATCGACTCTCCGTGTGACGATGTGCCCCGGCGCTGACGGCGCCGCGCGCCGTCCTCAGCGACCAGCATCAGGACCATGACAACGGTGAGCCCGAGAAGTTCCGCCGCCGCCGAAGCGCCTGCCAGCGGAATCGTGGCGAGGACGGCCGCCGCGCCGACGCTCCTGAAGAACATGGGAGAAATCCGCAGGCTCAACCGGAAACAGAGATCACCTAGGAGGAAAACCGCGACGCCGCCGGCGAGCGCGACCGCGGCGGAGGCCGGCAACTCCTCGCCCAGATGCCCGACGGCTTTCTTGAGCCCGGCGGCGAGGATCGCGATGCCGAGCAGCATCGGGACGAAGCTGTAGTAGTAGGCGCGCATCCCGAGGCGGAAGCGGCGGATGCCGGAGACGGCGGCCAGGGCGTGTTCGGCGGCGGATTCGTCGTGCCCGAAGTAGGTCCACCACAGGGTGACGGCCAGCGCGAGCGCCAGCGCGATCCCGCCGGCCAGACCCCAGTCGAGCCGGATCCCGGCGGCGCCGGCGCCGATCGCCACCACCGACTCCCCGAAGACGATGATCAGCAGCAGGCCGTGGCGCTCGACGAAGTGCGCGGGGTCCAGGTCGCCGACGTTCTCGGTGACCGGCGCGCGGCCGTCCTCGTAGTCGCCGGAGATCCGGCTGGAGACGATCGGCGCGAGCTGCTGCAGCAGGACGGCGGCCAGCCAGAGCAGGTCGGCGGCGCCCCCTTTCACGGCGCCGGCGGCCGTGACGCAGCCCGCCGCGGCGAGGTTCGGGACGGCGAAGCTGAGGACGTACTTGCGGTGGATCAGGGCGTACAGGGCGCTGTGGACGGCTGTCACCAACAGGAAAGCCAGACCGAAGGCGACGCCGTCCACGGAGAAGACCTTCGGGATCGCGAGCGCGCAGGTGAGGAAGCCGAACATGCCCATCATCAGGACCACGCGGCGCGCGAGGTTCTCCGGGGGCACCTGGTTGGTCAGGTAGGCGTAGGCGCCGTACATCCAATACAGCACCGCGAAGATCAGGAGCACGCGGCCGACCTGAGCGAAGGACAGGTCGTCGGCGAGCAGGACGGTCAGCTGCGTGACGGTGAACACGAAGACCAGGTCGAAGAACAGCTCCAGGGTGGTCACCCGGCGCGGGGCGGCCTGCCCGCCGGCGGCGCGCCCATCGGCCGTCTCGCTCTCGGCGTGAGCCGGCGTGGCGGTCATGGTCTCCCCTGATGTCCTGATCGTCGGTGGGCGCCTTCACCCTAACGGCGAGAGGAGAACGAGGAGCGGTCCGCCATCCCCCGTGGACGGCGGACCGCAGGCGATGCTTCCGGCTGTCGTCAGCCGCGCGCCAGCCGCTCGGTGAGACGCTGCTTGGCCGCCGGCCACTCCTCGGCGAGCATCGAGAAGTAGACGCTGTCGCGGAACGTCCCGTCCGGCCGCATCCGGTGCCGGCGCAGGACGCCTTCGCGCTGCGCGCCGAGGCGGGCGATGGCGTTTTGCGAACGCTGGTTCATGTGGTCGGTCTTCCACTGCACGCGGCCCATGCCGAGGTCCTCGAAGGCGTGGACGAGAAGCAGGAGCTTGGCTTCGGTGTTCACCGCCGAGCGCCAGTAGGCGCTGCCGTACCAGGTCCAGCCGATCTCCAGGCGCTCGTCGACGGCGCTGATGTCGCTGAAGGTGGTCCAGCCGATGGCCTTGCCGGTGCTGAGCAGGATGACGGCGAAGGCGACGTAGGAGGCGTTGCCGACGATCTTGTCCAGCTTCGCGCCGAGTTCCTGCTCGGTGCGGGGCGTCGGGCCGCCCTGCCACTGCCAGACCGCGTCGTCGTTGCCGCCGGCCGCGAAGAGGTCCGGGAGGTGGCTGCGGGACAGGGGTTCCAGTCGGATGTGGGACCCGGTGAGGGTGATCGGCGCGGGGGTCTTCGCTGTCATGATCGCGAGGGTATCGCTTGTTTGAACTAGTGGCAATCTCGTTTGTACTAGTTCGTTGAGTTCGTGGCGTCGCGCCAGAGGTCGGCGTGCTCGGCGGCGTACTGCGCGAAGCTGCGCGGCGCGTGGCCGGTGACGCGCTGGACGACGTCGGTCACCGGGGCGTTCCCGCCGTCGCGGATGACCTGGAACAGACCGCGCTGGGCGATGATGGTGCGCTCGCTCACGCCTGCCGCGCGGGAGTTCGCCTCCGCCTGCTCAGGCTCGACGGGCTTGTAGGCCAGGGGACGGCCGGAGGCTTCGCTCAGCATCGCGACGGCTTCGCCGTGGGACAGGCTGTCGGGTCCGGTGATGGTGAGCACCTGGCCGGCGTAGCCGTCCTCGGTCAGCGCCGCGGCGGCGACCTCGCCGATGTCGCGGGTGTCGACGAAGCTCACTGGGGCGTCGCCGGCGGGGAGTTGCAGGACGCCGCGATCACGCAGGGAGGGGAGGAATCCGGTACCGAAGTTCTGGAAGAACCAGTTCGGGTGCAGGATGGTCCACTCCTTGCCGGAGGCGCGGACGGCGCGCTCCCAGTGCGCCATCATCGCCTCGACCGGCAGCAGCTCGGCGCCGATCACCGACAGCAGGACGACGCGGTGGGTGTCGTGGGCTTCGGCGAGCAGGTCGGCGACAAGGCGCTCGCCGGTGGGGTGGGCGTAGGGACCGACGATGTAGAGGGCTTCGGCGCCCTCCAGGGCCGAGGTCCAGGTGGTGCGGTCGGCCCAGTCGAAGCGGACCGGCGTGACGCCGTCGGGGAGTTCGCGTCCGGCTTCGGGATTGCGGCTGGCGGCGGCGACCTTCGCACCGCGTGCGGCGAGGGCGTCCACCACGGGTCGGCCGGTCTTGCCGGTCGCGCCGATCACGAGGATGGCCATTGTCATCAGCTCCCTGAGGTTGCGGTCTGAGTCCGTTGCTGTGGTTGATGTCTTCAACGGTAGGGCGGCAGCTGCGGATGATGAATGTCGTCGAGTCCTGAAAACATGTCCGATCGTCCGGCTGCGCGCTAGCATCGGGCGTATGGACGTACTCACCGACGCCCTCACCGCGATGCGCTCCGGACAGACGCGCTCGGCGCGGACCGAGGTGCGCGCGCCGTGGGGCTTGCGGTTCGGGGCGATCGGCGGGACGGCGTTCCACGTGCTGCTGCGCGGCCGGTGCTGGCTGCTGCCGCCGAGCGGGGAGCCGGTGGAGATGGCGGTCGGGGAGGTGACGCTGGTGCGGCACGGGAACTCGGTCGCGCTCGCCGACGACCCGGCGACGCCGCTGCAGGACTTCCGGCCGGCGGGCTGGCGCCCGGGGCAGACGATCGGGCGGGTGGACGTCGAGGGCAGCGGGGAGCGCTCGCTGCTGCTGTGCGGGGCGTATCAGCTGGGACGAACGCGGCCGCATCCGCTGCTGGCGGAACTACCGGATCTGCTGCTCCTGCGCGCCGACGAGACGCCGGGCCTGGCCGCCACGGTCACGCTGCTCGGCGCGGAGCTGGAGCACGCGCAGCCGGGACAGGACGGCGTGGTACCGGCGCTGGTCGACGCGCTGCTCCTGCTGATCCTGCGCGGCTGGATCGAGCGCTCGGCCCGCGCCGACCCCGCACGCACGGACACCGCAGGCACGGACACCGCACGCACCATCACAGCGCTGGGCTGGCCGGGCGCACTGACCGACCCCGCGATCAGCAGCGCCCTGACAGACCTGCACGACGACCCGGGCCGCGCCTGGACCGTCGCAGAACTCGGCGACCGCGCGGGTCTGAGTCGCTCGGCGTTCGCGCAACGGTTCACGGCCCTGGTCGGTGAGCCGCCGCTGACTTACCTGACCTGGTGGCGCATGACGATCGCCGGCCGCATGCTGCGCGAATCCGACGCACCGCTGAGTACTGTGGCGCAGCGCGTCGGATACGCCTCGGAGTTCGCCTTCGCGAAAGCGTTCAAGCGCGAGTTCGGGATCGCGCCGGGGCGGTATCGGCGGGAGGTCGCGGAGGCGGCTTAGGGCGGCTTAGGGCGGCTTAGGGCGCCTTTCACCCAAGCTCCCCGCTCCCCCAAAACCAAGCGCCGCCCCGGCTCAGGATTCGGGGCGGCGCTGGTCGGGCGCTGTCCCGGCTCAGGAATGCGGGACGGCGTCCGCGGGGTCGCCCCGGCTCAGGAATTCGGGGCGGCACCGGGTGGCGTCGCTCCGGCTCAGGAATGCGGGGCGACACCGTCTGGGGCGTCCGGTGGGGATGGACGCGGTCGGGTGGGCGGTGGGTGGGCTCTCCTGGCTAGGCCGCGTTATCACCGGCCTCGTCCGCACCGGCGGGCATGGTGATCACGACGCCGAGTTCCTGGCGGATGGCGTGGGCTGCCGCGCCGAACACCAGGCTGTGTGTGCCGAGTGTGGAGGCGCGCAGGACGAGTTGCTCGAAGCCTGACATGACGCGCAGCGCCAGCAGGTCGTTGACCTCGCGCATCAGCGGCGGGCCGAGGGGGTCGCCGGCGATCGGGCCGCCGAGGATGAACTCGGTGACGTCCAGGGTCCCGGCCAGGGTGGACAGCAGGCGCGCCACCTCGCGGGCGGCGCGGTTCACGCGTTCGCCGAGGGCGCGGGCGTCCTGGTCGTCGCCGCCGGCCAGGTAGCTGGCGACGGCGCGCTCGGTGGCGTCGCCGAGGATGATGGGCTGCGCCGCGACGGTCTCCAGGCAGCCGATCAGTCCACAGCGACAGCGCAGCGAGGTGCCGATGTCGATGTGGCCGATCTCGCCGCTGCGGAAGTTGCCGCCGTGGTAGAGCCGGCCGTCGAGCACGATGCCGGCGCCGATGCCGGTGCCGATCCACAGGACCGCCACCGTCTTGTCCCGGTCGGCGACCAGCGCGACCTCGGACAGCGCCACGGCGTTGGCGTCGTTGATCACATGGACGTGCAGGCCGTCGACGAGCTCTGAGAGCTCATGGCCCATCGACACCATGTGCCAGCCGTAGTTCACGGCCTCGCGGATCACGCCGTCGTCGCCGACGATGCCGGGCACCGCGACGCCGACCCCGGTGATCCGGCCCGGCGTGGGAGCGCCCATGCGGCGCACCATGTCCGACACGGCGGTCAGCGCCGGGGCGTCCAGGGGGCGCGAGACGGTCTCGGTCTGCTCCATGTGGCCGTTGAGGGTGAAGCGGCTCGCGGTGATCCGCTCGTTGGCCACCTGCACGCCGATGAACCGGTGGTGGGTGTCGTCCAGATCGAGCAGCACGCGCGGCTTGCCGACCGGCTGCGCCTCGCGTCCGGTCTCGCGGACCAGCCGGCGCTCGATGAGGTCGCCGACGATCTCCGAGACCGTGGCGGTCGGCAGCCCGGTCTCCCGGATCACGTCGGTGCGCGAGAACCGGCCCTCACCCGCGGCGACGCACTGGAGCACCAGTACATCGTTGCGCGCGCGAAGGGAACTTTTGGTCCCCTTCTGGGTGAACCGGAGCTGGGTCACGCCGACCGTCCTTCTTGCATCGTTCATCGATGTAACATCGCGGGAACTGTAGGGCGGACCTGCTGGAGCGGTCAAGGGGACGCGTTGAGCGACCCGGTCTCACCTGGGCGGCGAGCGAGCGGGCGCCGAATCGTCGAGCAGCGGGACCAGCGGCGTTAGGTAAAAGCCCCCGAGAACTATCGGAGACCGAAGTAGCCCGGCCTGGCGAATGTGGGGCAGGACACACGGCTGTGCTCCCCGAAGGTTCCGCAGGAGCCACAGCAGCCAAATCACCTCGTTCCGGGCGGCAGAACCCTTGCCTCACGACGTAACTGGTCTAGTCCCTTGACGTCTCCAATGGTCTAGTCCACGCTCCACCCTGCGGGGTCGCTCACAAGCCGCAGCAATGAGGAGTCCTGATGAACAGGGAGCTCGGTACAGCAGGAGGCAGAGACCGGCCGCCGGTGCGTTCGCGGCGGGCCGCGGGTGTGGTCGGGGTGGTCGCGGCGGGCGCGCTGGCCGCCGCGGGGGTGGCGGTGGCGGCCGGCGGTGCCAATGCCGCCGCTGCGAATCTGGTGGTGAATCCGGGCTTTGAGGCCGGGGCGCTCACCGGGTGGACGTGCAGTGCCAACAGCGGGTCCGTGGTGAGCACTCCGGTGCACTCCGGGTCCTACGCCCTCAGTGCCACGCCGGCGGGTTCGGACGACGCGCAGTGCACGCAGAGCGTGAGCGTGCAGCCGAACTCGTCCTACACGCTGTCCGCTTGGGTACAGGGCAGCTACGTCTACCTCGGCGCCAGCGGAACCGGGGGGACCGATCCGAGCACCTGGAGCAGCAACGCGGCGTGGAACCAGCTCACCACGACGTTCACCACCGGCGCCTCGACCACCAGCGTCACGGTCTACCTGCACGGCTGGTACGGCCAGGGCACCTACCACGGCGACGACGTCAGCCTGCTGGGACCGGCCGGGACCGGCTCGTCGAGCACCCCGCCGACCACGCCGAGCAGCCCGACCACGCCGTCGACCACGCCCACGACGCCGCCGACCACCCCGACGACGCCGTCCTCGTCGCCGAGCTCGGTTCCCCCGCCGCCGCCGAACTCCGGCTTCAACCACCCGGCGTACTTCATGCCGCTGGACAACAGCCCGCAGGCGATCTCCGCCATCGTCAACGCCGGGGAGAAGGAGCTGAACCTGGCCTTCGTCCTGGACTCCGGCGGCTGCACCCCGGCCTGGGGCGGCAACGCCTCGACCCCGGTGTCCTCCGACACCACGGTCCTGGGCGACATCAGCGCCCTGCGGGCGGCCGGCGGTGACGCCGCGGTCTCCTTCGGCGGCTACAACGGCACCGAGCTCGGGTCCTCGTGCGGCAGCGCCAGCTCGCTGGCGGCGGCGTACCAGAAGGTGATCACCAAGTACCAGCTGAAGCACGTCGACTTCGACTACGAGAACACCGCGCTGGACAGCAACACCGCCGTCCGCTTCGGCGCCATCAAGATCCTGGAGCAGAACAACCCGAATCTGGTGGTCTCGCTGACCATCCCGATGACCACGGTCGGTTTCCCGGGCTCCGGGGTCGATGAGATCAAGCAGGCGGTGGCGGCCGGCGCGCGGCTGGACGTCATCAACATCATGGACTTCGACACCGGTCTGACCTCCGGTACCGAGGTCGGCCAGACCGAGGCGATCGCCAACGACGCCATCTCGCAGCTGCAGTCCATCTACGGCTGGAGCACGTCGCAGGCTTGGTCGCACCTCGGCCTGCAGATCATGAACGGCCACACCGACCAGCCCTCCGAGCTGTTCCAGGAGAGCGACTTCTCCGCGCTGCTCGGCTTCGCCAAGGCGAACCACCCGGCGTGGTTCTCCTACTGGTCGGCCAACCGGGACCGCGTGTGCGACCCGAGCGTGCCGCACAACTGGGCCGACGGGACGTGCTCGAGCGTCTCGCAGAACCCGTGGGACTTCACCAAGATCCTGGTGCAGTACACCGGCTGAGCAGGACACCGGGGCACCACTGACAGGAGATGTCAGTGGTGCCCTTTTATGGTCGCCTCATGAGCTACCGGACCCCTATCGCCTGGCACGCCGGCACCGACGTCATCGACGGCCGCGCGGTCAAGCGCTACCACATCGCCCGCGACGCGACGCCGATCCGCCCGGACTGGGAGGCGAGCGCGAACGCGCTGATCGCCGACATGCTCGCGCCGCCGGACGAGACGCCGCCGGCGGCGTTCACCGTGCTGTTCCGCAGCGGCGCCGGGCTGCACCTGAACGTCTACAGCTGGTACTGGGACAACGTGATCTACGGGAAGTTCGCGACCGGCGGCGTGCCGTTTCTGGGCAGCCCGGACGAGGATCCCGGGAACCTGGCGCCGGTGCAGCCGCCGGTGCTCGGGTGCGTGTACGAACTGGGGGTCGTGGTCCACGAGCGGTCGGCGTGGATCCGGCATGTGCTGATGACCGAGAAGCCCGACATGGACGCCTATCTCGCCGACGTGCTGCCGACCGGTCCGGTGGGGCTGCCGGATGTGCCCTCGGGGTTGCCGCTCTAGAACCCTCAGAGGTCTGCGATCTAGGACCCTCAGAGGTCCTCGCTCGGCGGTGTCTGCGCGCGCTCGCGGTGGGCGCGGACCTTGGCGCGGGTCCCGCAGCGCTGCATCGAGCACCACTGCCGGTTGCCGGTGCGGGACTGGTCGACGTAGAGCAGCCCGCAGTCCGGCGCCGAGCAGACCCGGATCCGGGCGGCGAGCGGTGAGGCGAACAGGTCGACGGCGTCGCGGGCCAGCATCGAGAGCACGTGCCGCGCGGTGATCGGCCGGTGGAACTCCGCTGTGCCGTCCCGCGTCAGCATCGGCACCGGTGCGGGGTGGGCAGCGGCTGCGTTGATCGCCTGCCGGTCCGGTTCAGCTGCCTGCTCGCCGGCGATGGCTCGGTGCGCGGTGTTCCAGATCGCGCGCCGCAGGTCCCGGGCGGCGGTGACGTCGTCGGCGTCCGCTTCGATCCCGTCCAGGTCGGCGATCACTTCCAGCCAGCGTGAGACGTCCTCCGGGACGAAGAAGAGCTCGAACTTGGCATACGGCCCGTCGCCGCCGGTGTGCGCGAGGTCGAGCCCGGCGCGTCCGGTGCGGAAGCGGCGGGCCTGGTCGGGCGGGAGGCCTTGCAGGCGAGCCATGTAACCATCTTAGATGGTTTCATGAAGACGTACCTGAATCCGGACTCCCTATCGCGGAACCCGGCTTTCACCCAGGCCATCGTGGTGGAGTCGCCGTCCCGCACGGTCTATGTCGGCGGCCAGAACGCGATCACGGCCGACGGCACCATCGTCGGCGAAACGCTCAGCGAACAGGCCCATCAGGCGCTGCGCAACCTCGAGGCGGCGTTGGAGGCGGCCGGCGCGAAGCTCACGGACGTCGTCCGCTGGAACGTGGCGATCGTCCAGGGCCAGCCGGTCGGCGAGGGCTTCGGCGCCTTCCGCGAGGCCTGGGGCGACGCCGGCGACCCGCCGACGATCACGGTGCATGTGGTCGCCGGTCTGGCCAACCCGCGCTTCCTCGTGGAGATCGACGCGATCGCGGTTCTCTAGTGGAGGCCGATGAGACGACGTCGCCGATGCTGCGTCCGCTCCCGCCGCGCGCGATGGAGTTGCTGGAGGAGGTCGCGGCGCCGCCCCGGCTCATCGCGCATCTGCGGGCTGTGCACGATGTCGCGGCAGAACTCGTTGCCTGGGCTGCGAAACGCGGGCTGTCTGTAGATGCCGACGCCGTTTTGTTCGGCGCGGCGACGCACGACATCGGCAAGGCGCTGCATCCGGGCGAGCTGTCCGGTCCGGGGTCCGAGCACGAGCACGCCGGGCGCGATCTGTTGCTGGCCAAGGGAATCGCACCGGAGTTGGCGAAGTACGCGGCGAACCACTCGACGCCCAGCGCCGAATCCACACTGGACGAGCTGCTCGTGAGCCTCGCCGACACCGTGTGGAAGGGCCACCGGCGCGTCGACCTCGAAGACCTCGTGGTCGCGGTATTGGCGGCGGAGAGCGGACGCGAGGTGTGGGACGAGTTCCTGGAACTGGACACGCTGCTCACGGACATCGCCGACGGCGCCGACGAGCGGTTGGCGTACCAGATGCAGTTCCCGGTGACGCAGAAGCCGGTGACTGCGAGGCCAGCGGCTCAGAAGTAGGTGCGGGCGCCGCCGATGACGTCGTAGTCCTCGTTCACCAGCAGGAACAGCCGCCAGCGGTCGAGGGTCATGCAGGGGTGCGAGACGCCGAGGGCTACCAGGTCGCCGACGGCCAGGGGGCTGTCGGGATCGATGCGGAGAAAGGTGTGCTGGTCGCTCAGGGCGCTGATGTGGGCGCCCTCGTCGAGGTCGATCGCGGTGTCGGTGGTGTCGCGCCAGGCGGTCAGCGGGATCGGGAGGCCGGCGTCGTGGGAGAGGTCGCGGCGGCCGGCGTTCAGGAGGGCGAGGCCGGGTTCGGGGCGGGAGACGACGCGGGTCCATACCTCCAGGGCCGCCTGGAACGGCGGGAGCGTCCACTCGGGGCGGGTGCTGGGGGTCAGGGTCGCATATTGGCCGTTGTCGTGGGTCAGGTAGCAGCCGCTGCGCAGGACGACGCGGATGCCGTCGGCGGTGAGCGGGCCGAGGATCTGCGCGACGCGTTCGAAGAAGCTGCTGCCTCCGGCTGAGGCGATCGGTTCGCGGTCGGGGGCGAACAGGCCGCGGTCGGCGAGGGCGGCGGCGAGGTCGCGCAGGTCGGTGAGGAAGGCGTCGACGCGGGCGATGGTTTCCGGGGTGCGGTCGTGGCCGATCGTGCCTTCGTAGCCTGCGACGCCCGCGACAGCCAGGTGCGGCGCCGCTGCCGCGGCTTCGGCGACGGCGAGGGCGGTTTCGCGGTCGCGAACGCCGGTGCGGCCGGCTGCGTGGCCGAGTTCGATCAGGACCGGCAGGACGGTGTCGGCTTCGGCGAAGGCTTGCTCGGCGAGCCGGACGCCGTCGAGGGAGTCGACGTAACACAGCAGCTCGCGTTCGGGATGCGCGGCGAGTTCGCGGGCCAGCCAGCGCAGCGCCGCCGGGTCGGTGAGCTCGTTGGCCATCAGGACCCGGCACGCGCCGAAGGACCACAGCATCCGCACCTGCGCGGGCAGCGCGGCGGTCAGCCCCCAGACGCCGGCGGCGAGCTGGCGGGCGATGAGCTGCGGGGACATGGTGGTCTTGGCGTGCGGGGCGATGCTGACGCCGGCGGTGGCGCAGAAGCGGCGCATCACGTCGAGGTTGGCGTCCAGGGCGGCGTCGCGCAGGACGGCAACCGGCGTGGACGTGTCGCCTCGGCGGATGTTCCAGCCCTGCGATCCGAGGTCGTCGAGGGTGACGGCGGCGTGCAGGGGCAGGCCTTTGAAGGAGGCGTCGAGGAGGTCGCTCGCGGTCATGCCTTATCGCCTCGGCGGTAGTCGCCTCGCTGGTAGTCGACGATGTGCACGGCTTTGGTGCGGCTCTTGGCTTTGCGCAGACCGGTCTGGAGTTGGCGCAGGCAGCCGGGGTTGACCGCGATCACCAGGTCGAGGTCCGCCGCCTCGATCTCGGCGATCTTCTTGGCCAGAATGGCTTTGCTCTCCTTCTTACGGACCAGGGCGTAGGTCCCGGCGGCGCCGCAGCAGGAGCCGGCGGAGGGCAGCTCGACGTAGGTGGCGGTGCGGCCGAGGAGTTCGCGGGGTTCCCTCCAGACGCCGAGACCGTTGCGCAGGTGGCAGCTGTCCTGGAGTCCGACGCGTAGGGGGCGCTGCTCGGTCGCAGTGCTTCGCGCGACTGCGGTGTTTTGCGCAGTCGCGGTGTCCTGCTTGAGCAGCCACTCGGAAGCCTCGACGACGCGGTCCCTGCCGATCACGTCCGCCAGGTGCGCCGCGCAGCCGCCGCTGGTGGTGACGATCGTGCCGGGAAGCTGTTCGCCGAGCTTGCGCGCCAGGTCGCGGCCTTGGTCGAGGTCCCCGTTGTGCGCGTGCAGGGCGCCGCAGCAGCCCTGGTCGGGATCGACGGTGAGGTTCGGGTCGAGCGCGGCAATGTTGCGGCTGACCGAGGGGAACAGCGCGCGCTCGAAGCAGCCGAGCATGAGCGTGGGCTGGTCGGATGTGCCGCTACTGCTACTACTGCTGCCGCTGCGTTTGCGGGCGCTGCGGCGAACCAGACCGAGCAGCCGCAGGACCCACTTGCGGTTCGCGACCAGCAGCAGCGGCCGAACGATCCACGGTCGCTTCAAACCGCTCCACTGCTCGTCGCGCCACTCTTCCAGGAGGTGTCCGTATTGGACGCCGGCCGGGCACACGGTCTCGCAGGCGCGGCAGCCCAGGCAGAGCGAGGCCTCCTCGGCGAGGGTGGGGTCGTCGGCGGCGAGATCGCCGGTTTCCAGCAGGCGCATCAAGGTGATGCGGCCGCGCGGGGAGGACTGTTCCTGACCGGTGAGGGCGTAGGTCGGGCACGCCGGGAGGCAGAATCCGCAGGAGATGCAGGCGTCCAGCAGGTCCTTGCTGAAGATGCCCGCGGGTTCGGACTCGGGCATCTCCCGCCGGCTGGTGTCCTCGCTCACGATCCCAGCTTCCCGGGGTTGAGCAGACCGAGCGGGTCGAACGCGCCCTTGATCCGCCGCAGCAGCGCCATCTGCTCGGGCCCCAATCGGTGTTCCAGGTAGGGCAGCTTCGCCGCGCCCACGCCGTGTTCGCCGGTGATCGTACCGCCGAGGTCCACGGCGCGGCGGAAGATCTCGTCGAAGGCGGCCATCGCCGCCTTCGCCGCTGCCGGGTCGTCGCCGTCGACGACGGCGGTGGGGTGCAGGTTGCCGTCGCCGGCGTGGCCGAAGGTGCCGATACGCACGCCGTGCTTGTCGGCGGTCGCGGCGACGAAGGCGACCATCTCGGCGAGCTTCGGTCGCGGGACGGTCACGTCCTCCAGGATCGTCATGCTGCCGCTGCGCGCCAGCGCTGGCAGGTTGCAGCGGCGGGCGGCGAGCAGGTCCTCGGCGGCGGCGACGGACTCGGCGAGGTCGATGCGGGTGGCGCGCTTGCCGCAGACCTCTGCCATGCGGGCCACGGAGCGGTCCACGGCGTCGGGTTCGCCGTCGTCGCCGAACAGCAGCAGGGCTCCGGCGTCCAGGTGCAGGCCCAGGTGCGCGAAGTCCTCGACAGCGGCGATGCAGACCGCGTCCATGAACTCCAGCGTCGCCGGCGCGGGACCGGAGGCGACGATGTCACGGACCGCCTCGCAGGCCTCGGCCATGGTCTCGAAGTAGGCGACGCCGTAGCGGGCGGCGGCGGGATTCGGGACCAGCGCCATGGTGATCTCGGTGATCACCGCGAGCGTGCCCTCGGAGCCGACCAGCAGGCGGGTCAGGTCGTAGCCGGCGACGTCCTTCACCAGCCGGCCGCCGGTGCGGATGACCTCGCCGTCGGGCAGGACCGCCTCCAGGCCGAGCACGTACTGCCGGGTGACCCCGTACTTCAGGCCGCGCAGTCCGCCGGCGCAGGTGGCGACGTTGCCGCCGACCGTCGAGGCCTCCTTGCTGCCCGGGTCGGGGACGTAGATCAGCCCGACGGCCGCCGCCGCACGGTTCAGCGCCCCGGCGGTGACGCCCGGCTGGCACACCGCCAGCATCTCCTCGCGGCTGACCTCCGTCAGGGCGGTCATCCGGGTCGTGGACAGCACGATCCCGCCGGAGAGCGGCACGGTGGCCGCGCACAGGTTCGTCCCGGCGCCGCGGGTGGTGACCGGGACCCGGTGGCGGGTCGCGATCCGCATCACCGCGGCGACCTCCTCGGTGGTCAGCGGCTGCACGACCACGTCCGGCGCGTGCCGGAACAGCGGCGTGGCGTCGCGGCCGTAGGCGGCCAGCGCCCCGGGCGCGGTGAGCACGCGCTCCCCCAGCAGGGCCTGCAGATCGGCGATCGCGGCGGGTGGGATCTTGTCCATGGTCCCTAGCCTGGCAGAGGATGATCGGCATGACACTAGAGGCCGGGAAGGCGACCGCGGCGGACGGAACCGCAATCGCGTACCAGAGCGCCGGCAGCGGAACGCCGCTGGTGCTGCTCGCCGGACAGTCCAACACCCACCGCTGGTGGGACTCGGCGCGCGCCGCCTTCCAGGACGCGGGCCACCGCACCATCACGCTGGACTGGCGTGGCACCGGAGGTAGTGACAAGCCCGACGAGCCTTACAGCACCAGGGATTTCGCGACGGACGTCGTGGCGGTGCTCGACGATCTGGGCATCGCGCGGGCGCGGGTCTACGGCACGTCGATGGGTGGCCGGGTCGCGCAGTGGCTGGCCGCCGACTTCCCGGAGCGGGTCGGGGCACTCGTGCTGGGCTGCACGTCGCCGGGCGGCGCGCACGCGGTCGAGCGGGACCGCTCGGTGCGGCAGGCGCTGGCGAGCTCTGATCGCGTTGCGGCGGACCGGTATCTGCTGGAGCTGATGTACACGCCGGATTGGCTGGCATCGCATCAGGGCCCTTATTACGTGGTCGGCGATCCGGAGATGCCCGCCTACGCGAAGGGGCGTCACCTGACGGCGAGCGGCAAGCACGACGCCTGGGACGTGCTGCCGACGATCGCCGCGCCGACCTTGGTGGTGCACGGCACCGACGACGTGTTCAACCCGACAGCCAACGCACCGCTGATCACCGAACGGATTCCGGACGCGCGGATGGTGCTGATCGAGGGTGCTCGGCACGCGTACTTCGACGAGTTCCGCGACGTCGCCGGTCCGGTGGTGCTGGACTTCCTCGCCGAGCACTGATCGGCTGCCGCGCCTTACTTCTGGGCGCCGAGCTCTGCCATCACCGCTTCTATCCGCTCGGCGGACACCGGTCGCGAGTAGTGGAAGCCCTGGCCGTAGTCGACACCGAGCGTGGTCAGGCGGCGTGCTTGGTCGGCGGTCTCGATGCCCTCGGCGGTGACGGTCATACCGGCGGCGTGGGCCAGGGCCACGAGGCTGATGATGACTGATTCGGCGAAGTCGCCGGCGTCGGGGTGGCCGAGGTCGGCGACGAAGGAGGCGTCGATCTTCAGGGAGGTGGCCGGCAGGTCGCGGAGGCGGGCGAGGTTGGAGTAGCCGGTGCCGAAGTCGTCGACGGCTATGCCGATGCCCATGTCGGCGAGGGTGCGCAGGGTGCCGGGTCCGGGGAGGCCGTCCTCCTCGGTGTCCATCAGGGCGGTTTCGGTGATCTCCAGGCACAGGCGGCGGGGCGGCAGGCCGGAGACCTCGAGTGCGGTGGCGACCTCGCGGACCAGGCCGTAGTCGTGCACCTGGCGGACCGCGACGTTCACGGCGACCGCCGGGCCGTCGGGCCAGGCCGCGGCGTCGCGGACGGCGCGGTCCAGGACCCAGCGGCCGAGCTCGACGATGGCGCCGGTCTCCTCGGCGACGGGGATGAACTCCTCGGGCTTGAGCAGTCCGCGCTCGGGGTGGCGCCAGCGGACCAGCGCCTCGACCATCGGCGGGCGGCCGCCGGCCAGGTCCACGATCGGCTGGTAGTCCAGGAACATCTCGCCGGAGTCCAGGGCTGCCGGGAGCGCCTGCGCCAGGGCGTAGCGGTGGACCTCGCGGGCGTTGCGGTCCTCGTCGAAGAGCGCGAAGTCGGCCTTGCCGGCGGACTTGGCCCAGTAGAGCGTGATGTCGGCGGCGCGCAGCAGTTCGGTCGCCGAGGCCGCGGCGGCGGGGCGTTCGACCAGGCCGGCGCTGGCGGTGACGGTGACGCTGTGGCCGTCGAGCAGGACCGGCTGGCGGACGGCGTCCAGGACCTTCTCGATGACCGGGAACACCGACTGCGCGCCCTGGGTGCGACGGAACAGGATCACGAACTCGTCGCCGCCCATGCGGGCCACGACGTGGCGGCGGGGGTCGGTGGCGGCGGAGAGGCGGTGCGCGATCTCGGTCAGGAGCTCGTCGCCCGCCTGGTGGCCGAGGGTGTCGTTGACGCCCTTGAAGCCGTCGAGGTCCAGGAAGCACAGGCCGAGGCGGTCCTCCGGGCCGGCGCTGCGCAGCAGTTCCTCGACCGCGTCGAGCAGCCGGACGCGGTTGGGCAGGCCGGTCAGGGCGTCGTGGGTGGCCTGGTGGCGCAGCTGGTCGGTGGCGCGGCGGCGTTCGGTGACGTCTTCGTGCAGCGCTATGACCAGGGCGACGTCGCCGCTGTCGTCGCGGACGGCGGTGGTGCGCACGTGCGTCCAGACCACGCCGCCGTCGAGGCGCCGGATGCGGGTGTCGGCCTCGGCCTCGGTCTGCTCCCCGGCCAGCAGGGCGTTGTAGCCGCGCCAGTACTCGCCGGGCTCGGTCGGGTCGATCAGGTTCCTGATGGTGCGGCCGCGCGCGGCGTAGGCGTCGACGCCGAGCATCTCGGCCAGCGCCGGGTTCACCTCCAGCACCTGGCCGTGCTTGTCGGTGATGACGATGCCGAGGGCGGCGTTGCGGAACACGGTACGGAAGCGCGCCTCGCCGGCCCGGTAGGCGGTGAGCACGGCCTCGTGGATCGACGACTGCTCGGCGCGCGTGCGCTCGCGCAGTCCCTCGGCGAAGGCCGAAGCCAGCCCGGCACGCAGCGCGGAGCGGGTCTCCGGACGCAGGTAGGGCGGCAGATGGCGGTCGACGACCTCGATGGAGGTGGCGACGCAGGCGCCCTGGAAGCAGTGCGCGTCGATCAGCGCGCCGGCCGCGGTCACACCGATCTTGCGCGCCAGCTCCGGATCGTCCGGCGCGGCGACGACCTGCTCGGCCAGCGGTGTGACGACCCGCAGCGCGTGGTCGAAGCCCAGCGGCGTGGCCGCGGCGGCCGACAGCGCGACGGCCCAGGCCCGCGCGAAGGCATCGGTGGGAGTGCCGTCGAGCGCGGCGGCCGGCGGCGCGGCCGGAGGCAGGTCGGCCGCCTCGGACAAAGCGGCGGCTTCGCGCGCCGCCGGGTCGGTGGTGGTGGCGAAGCGGAGGTCGACGAGGCCGGCTATGACCGGGCGGTCGGGGCGGGGGTCGGGGTGGGAATCGGGGTCGGGTAAGGGGTGCGCTTCGGACCAGGTGGCGGCGATCGGGGCGTGATCGGCTTCGGAGCCGGTCGCGGGAGCCCCAGCGGGATCGGCAGAAGGCGGATTCGCCGAGGCTGCGGGATCGCCGGCGGCTGACTCGTGCGAGGTGGCGCGTCCGGCGGCCGGCTTCGGCACCGTGGCGCCGTCCGGGGCGCCGTCGGGGGTCGGGTGCGGTTCGGGGGTCGGAGCGCTGCCTGCTGCCGCGGCCTCGAAGTCGCGTCGCGTGTCGCCGTCTACCAAGCCCCCGACCGCGGTCGGCGCCCCGCCTGAGCCGATCCCGGGCAGCCCGGAAGCGGGGTCGGACTCTCCGATCCCGAACTCCGCGTAGCGTGCCACGACCGTCTGCCTCTCTGTCCGCGTCGTCAGTCGTCGTCAGTCGTCGTCAGTCGTCAGTCGGCCGTTGCCCCGGGCTTGGTGCCCACGGCGGCATAGGAGGCGTAGCGTTCCGGATTCTCGGCCGCGCCGGCGCGGTCTTCGGCTTCGGGGCGCCACAGGGGCAGGGGGACCACGCCGGGATCGAGGATGGTGAAGCCGGCGAGGAGGTTCTCGATCTCGTCGTGGGTGCGCCAGTACATCGGTTCCGGGGAGTTGGCGTTCCACATCTGGAGCATCTTGATGATGTCGCCGGACTGGCCGTCGTGGGAGGCGTGCTGGACGATCAGGTGGCTGCCCGGTGCCATCGCCGCGCGCAGGGTCGCCACCAGGGCGGCGGGATCGTCGTCCGCGGAGACGAAGTGCAGCAGGGAGCACAGGACGACGGCGACCGGGCGGTCGAGGTCGATCAGGGCGTGGACCTCGGGGTGGTCCAGGATGGCCCGCGGGGAGCGGGCGTCGGCCTGGATGAAGACCGCGTCGGGGTCGTCGGCGAGCAGGGCCTGGCCGTGGGCGACCGCCACCGGGTCGTGGTCGACGTAGACGACGCGCGCGTGCGGGACGGTCTCGCGCGCGATCTCGTGGACCGGTCCCATGGTCGGGACGCCGGCGCCGATGTCGATGTACTGGTCGATGCCGGCAGCGGCGGCGGTGCGGACGGCGCGCTGCAGGAACATGCGCACCTGGCGGGCCAGGTCGGGCATGTCGGGCTTGAAGGCGATGGCCTGTTCGGCGACACGCCGGTCCACCTCGAAGTTGTGCGACCCGCCGAGGAAGTAGTCCCAGACCCGCGCGGAGCTGGGCTGGTCCAGGTCGATGGCGGCCGGGGCCCATTCCGGTCTGCTGTCGGTCATGTCGGAACCTTCCGGGGGTGGGGTTCCCGCAGGTGGGGCGGGTGTTCGACGTGGCGCCCGGAGCAGCTCGGGTCAGGTGGGGGCGGGTCGCGCCGGGCACCACGTCAAGACGCTGATCTACATGTTAATCATATGTCCGGCAAGCCCGTGGACTGCTTCCTTCACAGCCTCGCCGAGCGTCGGGTGGGCATGGATGTTACGGCCCACCTCGTGGACCGTCAGGTCCCACTGCTGAGCCAGGGTCAGCTCGGGCAGGAGCTCGGTCACCTCAGGGCCGATGAGGTGCGCGCCTAGCAGCTCGCCGTACTTGGCGTCGCTGATCACCTTCACGAAGCCGACCGCGTCGCCCAGGCCCGCGGCCTTGCCGTTGGCGCTGAACGGGAACTTGGCGATCTTGACGTCGAAGCCCTCCAGGCGCGCCTGCTCCTCGGTCCAGCCGAAGCTGGCGATCTGCGGCTGGCAGTAGGTGGCGCGCGGCACCATCACGAAGTCGATCTCCATCGTCTCCGCGCCGGCGATGGTCTCGGCGGCGACCATCGCCTGGGTCTCGGCGACGTGCGCGAGCATCACCTTGGCGGTGACGTCGCCGATGGCGAAGATGTGCGCGACGTTGGTGCGCCCGCGCCCGTCCACGGCGATCGCGCCGCGCTCGGTGAGCGCCACGCCGGTCTTGTCCAGGCCGTAGCCGTCGACGTTCGGCGAGAAGCCGATCGCCTGCAGCACCTTGTCGGCCTCCAGCACCTGCTGCGCGCCGTCCTTGCCGCTGACCGTGACCCGGACCTTGGGACCGGAGTCGTCGATGGTCTCCACCCGGGTCCCGGTGAGCACGTCGACGCCGAGCTTGCGGTACTGGCGGGCCAGCTCCTTGGAGACCTCGGCGTCCTCCAGCGGGACCATGCGCTCCAGGAACTCGACGATGGTGACCTTCACGCCGTAGCTGTTGAGCACGTAACCGAACTCCACGCCGATCGCTCCGGCGCCGGCGATCACGATGCTCTCCGGCAGCGTGGCGGACAGGATCTGCTCTTCATAGGTGACCACGCGCTCGGAGAGCTGAGTGCCCGGCAGCAGCCGGGTGCGCGCGCCGGTGGCGATGACGCAGTGGTCGAAGGTGAGGGTCTCGCTGGTCCCGTCGGACTTCGCGACGCTGAGGGTGTTCTGGTCCAGGAACGTGCCGCGGCCGTCGTACTCCGCGATCTTGTTCTTGCGCATCAGGTAGTGGACACCCTTGACGCGGCCGTCGGCGACCTGGCGGCTGCGCTCGTAGGCGGCGCCGTAGTCGAAGGTGATCGGGCCGTTGGAGGAGATCCCGTAGATCTTCGCCTCGTGCTGCACGGTGTGCGCCAGCTCCGCGTTGCGCAGGAGCGCCTTGGAGGGGATGCACCCGACGTTGAGGCACACCCCGCCCCAGTAGCGCTCCTCCACAACAGCGACAGTCTTGCCCAGCTGCGTCGCGCGGACCGCCGCTGTGTACCCGCCGGGCCCCGCGCCCAGGACGACGACATCGAAATGCGTGCTCATGGCTCCGACTCTAACCGCCGGGGCGTGAGGCACGCCTGGTGACCGGTGGAGTAGTGGGACTTACCGCATGGGAAACGCGCTGGTCCGGCGGTTGTCGGCGGGATCGTGGCCGGTCAGCGGACCGAGTGGGCCGAGCCGGTGCGGGGCGGGCGGCGGGCGTGCGTCGTGCGGCGCCAGGTGGCGCCAGACGGCTTGAGGCTGCTTGCGACGGCTTGCGACGCCTCGAGATGGCTTGAGACGGTGTCAGGCGGCAGGCAGGTGGCCTCTAGGCGGACAGCGCCGCGCGGCCCGCCTTCAGCGCGGCGGCGATGGCGACGCAGCGCCGAGCCTGGTGGCGTGCGGCGTCCAGGGCGACGTCGGACGGGGCACCTTCGCCGACGACGTGCGAGGTGCCGTAGGGATTGCCGGACTTGAACTGGACCGGGTCGGTGTAGCCGGGCGGCACGATGACGCCGCCCCAGTGATAGAAGGTGTTCGCCAAGGCCAGGATGGTCGACTCCTGCCCGCCGTGGGCTGTGTTGGAGGCGGTGAAGGCCGAGTAGACCTTGTCCGCGAGCAGGCCTTGGAACCACAGCGGACCGGTGGTCTCGATGAAGGCGCGCAGCTGGCTGGCGGGGTTGCCGAAGCGCGTCGGAGAGCCGAAGAGGATCACGTCGGCCCAGGTCAGGTCGTCGTGGGTGACGTGCGGGGTGTCGGCGGTGGCGGCGAGGTGGGCGATCCAGGCGGGATTGGCGTCGATGGCGGTCTGCGGGGCGGTCTCAGCGACCTTGACCACGCGGACGGTCGCGCCGGCCTTCTCGGCGCCTTCGGCGGCGGCGTCGGCGAGGGTACGGATGGTGCCGGTGGCGCTGTAGTAGATGATCGCGACGTTGATGGGTTCCATGCCCAGTTCGACGATATGGCGGAGGGGAATGTGAGGCGGCGGGTGCGAGCTCACAATCCGGCGGGCTGCTTCGTCGTAAGGGGCGTACGGAAGGAGTCGTCGATGTCGTCGGAACCCGGGCTGACCGCCGTGGTCAGCGAGCGGAGACACCTGCTCAACCTCGCCTACCGGCTGCTCGGTTCGCTCGCCGATGCCGAGGACGTGGTGCAGGAGACGTACGTGCGCTGGTACGCGCTCTCGCGTGCGCAGCAGGCGGAGATCGCGGCGCCGGCGGCGTGGCTGACCACGGTCGCCAGCCGGATCTGCCTGGACCAGCTCGGATCGGCGCGCGCCCGGCGGGAGCGGTACGTCGGGCAGTGGATCCCCGAGCCGCTGCCGGGCCGGTCGGCGTGGGTGAGCGTGGGCTCGGACCCCGGCGACCCGGCGGACCGGATCACGCTGGACGAGTCGGTGACGATGGCCTTCCTGGTGGTACTGGACGCGATGACGCCCGCCGAGCGCGTCGCCTTCGTCCTGCACGACGTGTTCCGCTATCCGTTCGCCGAGGTCGGCGAGATCGTGGGCCGCTCGGCGGCAGCGTGCCGACAGCTGGCGACCTCAGCCCGCCGGCGGGTGGAGACAGCCACGGGAGTGGTCACATCGCCCGACGCCGGAGTGGTGCGCGCCTTCCAGCGCGCATGGAGCGCCGGCGACATCGAAGGCCTCCTGGCAGTACTGGCTCCAGACGCGGTCGCGACCGGCGACGGCGGCGGCGTCGTCCACGCGGCACCGGAACCGGTGATCGGCCGCGAGGCAGTGGCGAGGTTCTTCGCCGAGCGCTCAGGAACGCCGGGAATGGAGCTCGCGGAGGTCGAGGTGAACGGACAGCCCGGGCTGGCGGCACGGGTCGACGGCGCGACGGTGTCAGTCCTGGCATTCGCGATCGAGCAGGGGCGGATCTCGCGGGTATGGGCGGTGCTGAACCCGGAGAAGTTGCAGGGCTGGGTGGGGGCGGTTGCGGAATAGTGGAGTAGAGGGCTGACACGCTGGGCTTGGCGAGCAGGGCTCTCGCACGCGCATGGCTGAGCGCTGGCTGCTGAGTGCTGGCTGCTGGCTGCCGACCGCTGGCTGCCAAGTGCTGGCTGCTTGATGCTGGCTGCTGGGTGCTTGGTGCTGAGTGCTGGCTGCTGACCGCCGACTACTGGCTGCTTGCTGCTGGCTGCTGACTGCTGGGCTCGCTGCTGGCTGCTGGCTGCTGGCTGCTGACTGCTGGGCTCGCTGCTGGCTGCTGGCTGCTGGCTGCTGGCCGCTGGCTGGCCAAGTACCGACCACCGATTGCCGCGCGTCCGCCGCGCCGCACCCGTGCCCGGCAACTACCCTCGACAGCGTGCAGGAACTGATCACCACTCCCGTCGGCGATGCCCGGCTCACTCGCTTCCCGACTCCGTCGCGCGTCAAGCGGCGGGCGGTGCTGGCGCTTGGACATGGTGCCGGTGGCGGGATTCAGGCTGCGGATCTGCAGGCGATCGCTGGTGCGCTGCCTGCGTCTGGGGTCGAGGTGGTGCTCGTTGAGCAGCCGTGGGTGGTGGCTGGGAAGAAGATCGCGCCGGCGCCGAAGACGCTTGATGCGGGGTGGGTTCCGGTTGCTGAGGTGGTGCGGAAGCGGGCGCGCTCGACGCCCTTTCTGGTCGGTGGGCGTAGTGCCGGTGCGCGTGTGGCGTGCCGGACCGGGTTGGTGAGTGGGGCTGTGGGTGTCGTGGCGCTGGCTTTTCCGTTGCATCCGCCGGGGAAGCCGGAGAAGTCGCGGGCTGGGGAGTTGCTCGGCAGTGGGTTGCCGACGTTGGTCGTGCAGGCTGGTGCTGACACGTTCGGGACTGCGGCGGAGTTTCCCTCGCTGCCGGCTACGCATCGGCTTGTGGGGCTGGTTGCCGGGGATCATGCCTTCAAGGTGAGGAAGGTTGATCCGCCGGTGCTGGATGCGCTGGTAGCGGCGGTCGTGGAGTGGACCGGCGAGCTGCTGCGGTAAGGAGTCATCTAGAGTCTTGGGCATGGACCAGCCGCGCGCGATGCTCTTTGATTTCTCCGGCACGCTGATGCACTTCGAATCGGCGGAGAGCTGGGTTCGTGCCATCACCGAGGCGGCCGGGATCGGGGTGGACGAGGGCGAGGTCGAGCACTGGGCCGCGCGGCTGATCGAGGCCGGCGCCTGGTACGGCGCCTATCCGACGTATGTGCCGGAGCATCTCGCGGCGCTGTATGAGTCCCGCGACCTGGACGAGCCGCACCATCGCGCGTGCTACACCGGGCTGATCCGGGAGTCCGGGTGGCCGTGGCCGGAGCTGGTCGAGCCGCTGTACGACCGCAGCAACGCCCCGGAGGCGTGGTTGGCGTATCCGGACGCGCTGGAGGCGGTGAGCGAGGCCAAGGACCGGGGTCTGGCGACCGCGGTGATCAGCAACATCTCCTTCGACATCCGGCCGCACCTGAAGCACGCCGGGCTGCTGGAGCTGCTGGACGCGGTCGTGCTGAGCTACGAGGTCGGCATGGTGAAGCCGGACCCGAAGATCTTCCAGCTGGCGTGCGACACCCTCGGCGTGGACCCGGCGTCGGCCGTCATGGTCGGCGACCATGCGGCCGACGGCGGCGGGTCCGTGCTCGGCGTGCGGACCTACTTCGTCAATCAGGTACCGGTCCAGGAGCGGCCGGATGCCTTGATCAGCGTGCTGCGAGAGGTCACGGCGTCGTAGGCGGGTCGGTGACGGTCGGCGCCGGCGTCTTCCCCGGCGCCCGCACCGACCGCAGCAGCACCTCCGAGACGTCCGCGACGCGCACCGCCTCGTCGGCCTTGCCCTGCTGCTTGCGCGTCGCCACGCCGTCGGTGAGCATCACGATGCAGTAGGGACACGCGGCGGTCACCAGGTCCGGCGACGTGCCCAGCGCCTCGTCGGTCCGGGTCTCGTTGATCCGCGAGCCGATCGTCTCCTCCATCCACATCCGCGCGCCGCCCGCCCCGCAGCAGAACGACTTCTCGCGGTTGCGCGGCATCTCGGTCAGCTTCACGCCGGGAATCGTGCCCAGGATGTCGCGCGGGGCGTCGAAGACCCGGTTGTGCCGGCCGAGGTAGCAGGGGTCGTGGTAGGTGACCGCGACGTCCACCTCGCCGGCCGGCTTGATCCGGCCGTCCTTGATCAGCCGGGCCAGCAGCTCGGTGTGGTGCACGACCTCGTAGTTCCCGCCGAGCTGCGGGTATTCGTTGGCCAGGGTGTTGAAGCAGTGCGCACAGGTGACGACGATCTTCTTGGCGCCCGCGGTGTTCAGCGTCTCCACGTTCTGCGACGCCAGCTCGTGGAACAGGAACTCCTGACCCAGGCGGCGGGCGGCGTCGCCGGTGCAGGTCTCCCCCGAGCCCAGGATCATGAACTCGACCCCGGCCTCGTGCAGGAGTTCGGCGACGTTGCGGGAGGTCTTCTTCGCGTTGTCGTCCAGGGAGCCGGCGCAGCCGACCCAGAAGAGGTATTCGACGTCCTCGGGGATGCGCTCCTCCCCGTTCGCCCCCAAGACGCGGACCTCAAAGGGCAGCCCGGTCGTCCACTCCAGCCGGGCCTTGGCGCCGCGTCCCCAGGGGTCGCCGTTCTTCTCCAGGTTGCGGAGCATCGTGCCGGCCTCGCGGGGGAACTCGGCCTCGATGAGCACCTGGTAGCGGCGCATGTCGACGATGTGGTCGACGTGCTCGATGTCCACCGGGCACTGCTCGACGCAGGCGCCGCAGGTCACGCAGGACCACAGGACGTCGGGGTCGATCACGCCGTTCACGTCCGCGCCGCCGACCAGCGGACGCTGGGCCTCGGCGAAGACGTCGACCGCGCTGGTCTCCATCGCCGCCCTGGCCTCCTCGCTCTCGGCGAGCAGGTACGGCGCCTTGGCCAGCGCGTGGTCGCGCAGGCTCATGATGAGCAGCTTCGGGCTCAGCGGCTTCTCAGTGTTCCAGGCCGGGCACTGGGACTGGCAGCGTCCGCACTCGGTGCAGGTCGCCAGGTCCAGCAAGCCCTTCCAGGTGAAGTCCTCGATCGCGCCGCGGCCGATCTTGTCGTCCTCGCCCGGGTCCTCGAAGTCCACGGCCTTGCCGTCGGAGTAGACCGGCAGCAGCGGGCCCAGGGCGCGCGGGCGGCGGGAGAAGGCGATGTTGAACGGCGCCAGGAAGATGTGCAGGTGCTTGGAGTTGACGACCAGCACCAGGAAGCTCAGGACCACGCCGAGGGAGAGCAGCAGGCCGCCGGTCTCGAAGACGTCGTTGGCGGTCTTGCCGGCGCCGTGCAGCACGTGCCCGGCGGCCTGGCTGGCGAACGCGCCGTGCGGGAAGGGGAAGTTGCCGGTGTTGATCTGCGCGCCGCGGTAGAGCAGCAGGGTCCACATGACGTTGAAGATCATGAACAGCACGACCCAGGCGGCGGTCGTGTGCGAGCCGAAGAAGCGCGACTGGCGGCCGCGCTTGTCGGGGTCCTGGCGCAGCCGGATCACGGAGAAGGCCAGCAGACCGGCCAGAACCGCGACGATGAAGAAGTCCTCCAGGAAGCCCAGCCAGGTGTCCGTGCCGATCAGCGGGATGTGGAAGTCCCGGTCGAACAGCGCCCCGAAGCCCTCGACGATGGTGGCGCCGAGGATCATGAAGCCCCAGAACACCGCGGCGTGCGCGAGTCCCGGACCGGACCACCGCAGCAGCTTGCGCTGGCCCAAAACCTCGGTCGTCACCGCCCACAAGCGGGTACCGGGTTCGTCGGCGCGCCCGGGCTCGGCCGGCTGCATCGTGCGGCCCAGGCGATAGAGCATCAGCACACGGCGTCCTGCCAATGCGAACGCTGTGAGCGTGATCGCCGCGCCGATGATGAGTCGTACAGCCACAGGGGACTCCGTTCGTTGCGAGGGAAGGGGGAACGGGTTGGGTGAGGTCGGGCTGGAATCTATGTCTGACTTCGAAGCTGTGTCCGGCTGAGGATCTCTGCCAGCAACGCGGGCAGGATCGCGCGGGCGTCGCCGACGACAGCGAGGTCGGCGAGCTTGAAGATCGGGGCGGAGGGGTCGTCGCCGATCGCGACGACGGTCTTCGCGCCCTGCATCCCGGCGCGGTGGCGCACCGAGCCGGAGACGCCGCAGGCGAGGTACAGGCGCGGGTTCACGGTCTTGCCGGTGAGGCCGACGCGCGCCTCGGGCGGGATCCAGCCGAGGTCGGCGGCGGTGTGCGAGCCGGCGACGGCGGCGCCGAGGGCCGCGGCGACGTCGGCCAGGACGGCGAAGGCGGCTTGGGAGCCGATGCCGCGCCCGCCGGCGACGACGATGTCGGCGTGGTCGAGGGCGGGTCGCGCGGGGCGCGGCTTGAGGGTCGCGACTATTCGCGGAGTGCGGGCCGGGGAGGGCTCGACGGCGACGGTGTGCAGGACCGGTTCGCTCGGACTCGGCTCGGGGACCGCGGCTTCGGGGCAGACCGTGATGATCGGGATGCCGCGCACGACGCTGGATTCGACGAGGTGGGAGTCGGCGAGGCAGCGCTGGACCGCGATCGGGCCTCGGGCGCCGGGGCGGACCTCGACGGCATCGGTGATGATGCCGGAGTCGAGGCGGATCGCCAGGCGCGCGGCGGTTTCCTGGCCTCGGTGGGTCGCGGCTATGAGGATCGCTGCCGGGGTGAGGCTGTGGGCGATGGCTGCCAGGAGGTCCGTGTCGCTGAGGCTGGCACCGGCAATGACATCGCGACCGGCACCGGCACTGGCACTGGCACTGGCACTGGCACTGGCATCGATACCGCGACCGGCACCGATATCGCCACCGGCACTGCGACCGGCGCTGGCACTGGCACTGGCACTGGCATCGATACCGCGACCGGCGCTGATATCGCCACCGACGCTGCGACCGGCGCTGGCACCGGCACTGGCATCGCCACCGGCGCCAGCGCCGGCACCAGCATTGGCATGCGCGGGTTCGGCCGCGCCGCGTTGCAGCGGCAGCGCCGTCGCGGCGTCGCCGGCGGGACCGTCGGGGCACCAGATCTCCGTGGCGCCGTAGCGTCCCAGCACCGCGATCGTCTCCTCGTCGGGCGCCGTCGCGCAGGCCGCGACCGGCTGCCCCAGCCGCCGGGCCAGCGTCAGGAGCGCGCACGTCGAGCGTGCCACCGTGCCCTCGCGCGCGTCGTGTTCGACGAGCGCCACCACGTGCGCCATCCGGCCTCCTTGCCGCGATGTCGGTTGTGCGGGGTCAGAGGAACTGTCGTCGGGTCAGGAAGTCGGCGATGCGGGTCGCGGCGCTCGCGGGGTCCTCGGCCACGGCGGTGCTGCCGGCTTCGGTGCGGATGACGCGGCCGACCTTGGTCGCGGTGGCGGCCAGGCCGACGTCGGCCGTCTCGATCCCCAGATCCGCCAGCGACCATGTGCGGACCAGCTTCTGGCGGGCGTCGGAGATGGCTTCGAAGCGCGGGTAGCGAGGCTCGCCGCTGCGGTCGGTGACCGAGACCACCGCGGGCATCGCGGCTGCCAGTTCCTCGGTGGCGGCGCCGTCGTCGCGGGTGGCGTGGAGCATGTCCTCCTCGGTGCGCAGGCTGTCGCAGCAGCACAGGGCCGGGACGCCGAGGCGTTCGGCGAGCATCGCGGGGATCACGGACATCGCGGAGTCCGTGGAGGCGCTGCCGCACAGCACCAGGTCGAAGCCGAGGCGGCGGCAGACGGCGGCCAGGACCAGGGAGGTGGCCGGGGCGTCGGAGCCGTGCAGGGCGTCGTCCAGGACGTGCACGCCCTCGTCGGCGCCGCGCGCCAGGGCGGCGCGCAGCGCGGCGGACGCGCCGGACGGGCCCATGGTCACGGCGGTGACCTGCACGTCGAGACGACGGCAGGCGATGCGCGCGGCCTGCTCGACCGCGTACTCGTCGGCGTCCTGCAGGCGGCAGCGCACCGCCGACCGGTCCACGGTCAGATCCTGGGCGAACGACACCTCCGCGATCGCTTGCGGGACGTGCTTGGTCAAAACGACGATCTTCATCCCACACCTCGCAACTGCTGCGGGAGTGTAGAGGGCTGATGACCAATCGAGAAGACCCCTGACACGCGAGGTGCGTGTCAGGGGTCTCGTCGACTCCCCGCAGGGGTGAAAGCCGGGTCAGTGGACCAGGGTGTAGCCCGCCTCGTCGACGGCGGCCTCGACGGCCTCGACCGTCAGCGGCGCGGCGCTGGTGACGGTGACCTGACCGGTCGCCAGGACCACGTCCACGTTCTGGACGCCGTCGATCGCGCCGACCTCTTCCGTCACGGACTTGACACAGTGATCGCAGGTCATGCCTGACACGGTGTAGACGGCGGTGGTCTGGTCCTCGGACACGGGACTCTCCTTCGGCGCGGCGGCGACGGCTTCGGCGGCGGGGGTGGCACAACAGGAACAGCCCGAGGCGGCGGACGCCTCGGGCTGGATCACGGTCAGCTCGGTCATGACGGCTACTATACCCCCCTAGGGTATTGAGCCCGGAGGGTCCCTCTGTGATCTCGCTCACAGCGGGACCCCGCGCCGACCGTCAGCGGACGTCGAGCGTCACCGCCGCGGTGTGCAGCACGCCGCCGGTCTGGAACTGGAGATACATCCGCCACTGCCCGGACTTCGGCAGCGTCGCCTCGAAGGTCAGGTCCGGACCGCCGGTCGGGGTGGTCGCGACGCCGCCCTGCGGGTGCAGGTGCGCCATGGCCAGGTCGCCGGTGTGGAAGCCGGACAGGTGGGCGTAGGTCTCCAGGTACGGCTCCAGATCGGTCACCGGCTTGCCGTCCTCGGCGATCGAGACCTTCAGCGGCATCTCCATCCCCGCCATGAGCTGCGAGGAGTCGACGGTCAGGGTGTAGCCGTCGACCGTGGTGGTCGAGGACGCGGCGGGCAGCGGCTTATCCGGCGCCGACCCGGCAGACGTGACCGACTGGGACAGCACCAGGGGGACTGCCTGGCCGTCGGCGCCCTTGGCGATGAACTGCGCGTAGACCCGGTACGCACCGGGCCCGGCGGCCTCGGTCGGGGCGGTCCACGTGCCGTCCGCAGCCATCGTCGGGTGCACGTGCTGGAAGCCCGACAAGTCCGAGCGGATCAAGTAGAAGTGCATGAGCTTGGTCTGCTCGGGTTCGAAGGCGGTGACCGGCTTGCCGTCGGGACCGAGGATCTTGAAGGCGAAGCCCGCCGCCGCTACCGAGTCGCCGGCCGGGGCGAGGGTGTAGCCCTGGGCGCTGGCGGCCAGGCCGTCGCCCATGTACATGAGCTCGCCGCCGTCGTCCATGCCGACCATCGAGGAGTGGGGATGGGAGGGAGCAGGCGAGGAGGAGCTGGAGCTGCTGCACGCCGCGAGCGCCAGGACGCTCACGATGGCAGGGACGAGCAGGACGAAGCGGACACAGCTGATCGAACGCATGAGAATGGAAACCCTTCCGGTGAATACGTGGACTGACGGCTAAGGAAGCAGCCGTCTGTCACGTCCGGGAGATGCTCAGCGTGCGCAGGACTTGGGCGCCGGTCCGAGGTGGACCGTGCGGCCAGCGCGGGTGGATCAGGAGCGCGAGGAAGGGCAGTCCGGGCCGCCACGGCGCTATGACGAGCAGGAACAGCGCGAGGAACAGGGCCGCCATGCCTTCGGGGCGCAGGGGGACACAGGTCGGGTCGGCCTGCATGTGGTCGGACATGCCGTCCGAGGCGCTGAGGGTACTCGGGATCTGCGCTTCCGGCGGCATCACGGAGTCTGCGGGTGCGGAGACCGGCGCCGTTATCGGCATCGCCATGGATGTCGGCGTCTGCATCGATATCGGCATGCAGTGCATCGACGGAGCGCTGAGCCCGTGCATCAGGAACAGCCCGGCGAGCACCGCGAACAGCAGCATCACACGCTGCCGTCCGGTCCTGCGGGCCATGCTCTCTCCCCGCTCGATGCCAGCTGTCGATACCAGCTACCGGTATAGGGTAGCGCGCGGGAGGCGGAGACGATGGGCGCAATCACGCACGCGTTGCGGATCACAGGCTCGATGACGTGGGAGATCACCTGGGCGCTGATCCTGGGGTTCACGCTGTCGGCGGTCATCCAGGCGGTGGTGCGCAAGTCGACGATCGTGCGGCTGCTGGGCGACGACCGGCCGAAGACGCTGGCGGTTTCGTCGTTGCTGGGGGCGGCGTCCTCGTCCTGCTCCTATGCGGCGGTGGCGCTGGCGCGCTCCCTTTTCCGCAAAGGCGCGAACTTCACCGCGGCGATCACGTTCGCGATCGGCTCGACGAACCTGGTGCTGGAACTCGGCGTGATCCTGTGGCTGTTGCTGGGCTGGCAGTTCACGCTGGCGGAGTTCGTCGGCGGCCCGATCATGATCGTGGTGCTGGCGGTGCTGTTCCGGCGCTTCCTGAAGCCGTCGTTGCTGCACGAGGCGCGGGAGCAGGCCGACCGCGGGGTCGCGGGCTCCATGGAGGGGCACGCGGCGATGGACATGGCGGTGGCCGGGGACGGACCGTTCCTGCGGCGGCTGCTCTCGCGCGCCGGGTTCACGTCGGTGTCGCACGTGTTCGTCATGGAGTGGGCGGCGATCCTGCGGGACCTGGTGATCGGGCTGCTCATCGCCGGGGCGATCGCGGCGTGGGTGCCGGACTCCTTCTGGCAGCACTTCTTCCTGTCCGGGCACCCGGTCCTCGCCGGGATCTGGGGTCCGCTGGTCGGGCCGGTGGTGGCGGTGGTCAGCTTCGTGTGCTCGATCGGGAACGTGCCGCTGGCGCTGGTGCTGTGGAAGGGCGGGATCAGCTTCGGCGGGGTGACCGCGTTCATCTTCGCGGACCTGCTGATCCTGCCGATCCTGAACATCTACAAGAAGTACTACGGCCGGCGCGCGGCCTGGTTCCTGCTGTGGACCTTCTTCATCGCGATGGCCGGCGCGGGCTATGTCGTGGAGCTGCTGTTCGAGGCCTTCGGCTGGATCCCGGGGCGCGGCGGGATGTCGGTGATGAGCGAGGGCGTGACGTGGAACTACACGACGTGGCTCAACATCGTGTTCCTGGTGCTGGCGCTCGTTTTGGTGGTGCGGTTCGGGCGCAGCGGCGGGATGGCGATGATGCGGATGATGGGCGGCGGGCCGGACGACATGGCGATGGACCATTCGACGAGCGCCGAGGACACCGGTCACGGCGCTTAGGCGAGAATACCGACCATGGTCGACTCCACGAACTCGTATCTTCTGGTCGGCGGCTACGGAGCGGGCGTGCACTGCCTGCGCTACGACGCCGACGGCGCGCTGTCCCCGGTCTCGTCGGTGGACATCGCCGACCCCTCCTACGTCGCCTACGACGGCGCGCGCGGCGTCCTGACGGCGGTGGTGGAGCAGGAGCCCGCGGGACGCGTGGCCTCCGCGCGCTTCACCGTCGCCGAGGGCGGCAGCGACGTGCGCGACCAGACCGCCAGCGGCGGCGCGGCGCCGTGCCACCTGGCGCTGCACCCCGACGGCAGCACGCTGTTCGTCGCCAACTACGTGTCGGGGACCGTCGGCGTCTTCCCGATCGACGCCGAGGGCCGGGTGACCGGCAGCGAGCCCGCGCAGCTGATCCAGCACACCGGCTCGGGCCCGCGCGCCGACCGGCAGGAGGGCCCGCACGCGCACCAGGTGACGGTCTCGCCGTCGGGACGCTGGGTGCTGGCCGTGGACCTGGGCACCGACACGGTGTACGTGTACGCCTACGAGGCCGGGCGCCTCACCGAGCACGGCGTCGTGACGCTGCCCGGCGGCTCGGGCCCGCGCCACCTGGCGTTCCACGGCTCCGGACGCTACTTCTACCTGCTGAACGAGGTCTCCTGGACCGTCGCGGTGTGCTCCTGGGACGAGGCGACCGGCGCCGGCGAGGTCGGCCAGCTGGTGCAGAGCCGCGCCGAAGCCGACCGCGCGAAGTCCGACCACGCCTGGTGCGCGGCGATCCGGGTGTCCGCCGACGACCGCTTCCTCTACGCCTCCAACCGCGTCGACGACACGATCGCGGTCTTCGCCGTCGCCGCCGACGGCGCCACCCTGGAGCCGGTCGAGGTGGTACCGGCCGGCGGCGCGTGGCCGCGCGACATCGTCCTGTCCCCCGACGGCACCCTGCTGTTCAGCGCGAACCAGCACTCGGACTCGATCACCGTCTTCCGGGTCGACGCCGCGAGCGGACGGCTGACGCCGGTCGGGACGCCGTACGCGGTCACGACGCCGGCGTCGCTGCTGCCGATCTCGGCCTGACGCCGGCGGCTGCGGCAACGGCAGCGGCGGTTGCAGCGACAGCGACATAGGGGAACCGCGGCGGTGGACGTGGCACCACCACCGCGGTTCTCCCCTCCATGGTCTGTAACTCGCTCATGGATGCGATCTCTTCCACGTTTCCCACGCTGCCAGCAGCGCGCGCTCCTTCTCCGGGCTCAGACCGTGCGGTCTGCGCGGCTCGTACGTGCGCCGCGCCTCGCCTCCGTCGGCGGTCAGCCAGGCCCAGGTGTCCTGGACCGTTTCGCGCAGGGGGCGGCAGCGTAGGCCGACTGCTTCGGCGCGCGAGGTGTCCGCGTCCCAGGGGACATCGCCTGGGGGGATCCAGATCGGGAGTTCGCTCCAGAAGGCGATGTCCTGGGTTTCCAGGAAGGCACTGTCGAGCCATTCGAGGTGCGCTGCGGAGGCGGTGGCGTCGATGCATGCTTCGAGGAGTTCGCCGTAGGTGGAGGCGTTCGAGGGGGTGCCGGCGACGGTGTAGGCGCCGGTGAGGCCTTGGTCGATGGCGCTGAGGGTGAAGGCGGCGATGTCTCGGACGTCGATCGGGTTGATCGGGGAGGCGGGGTCGCCGGGTGCCAGGGTTCTGAGGTCGCGGGTGGTTCCGGCGTCGGCCATGCGGAGCAGGAGGGTCGGGAGGCGGCCGACGTCCTCGTGCGGGCCGAGGAGCAGGCCCAGGCGCAGGGACAGGGTGCGGCCGGGGAAGTCGCGGGCGACGACGCGCTCGCAGCCTGCCTTCAGGGTGCCGTAGTCGCCGTCGTCGGGACCGGCGTCCGGGGAGCACTCGTGGAGCGGTGAGGCGTCGGTGACGGGCTGGGCGGGCCAGTCGGGGAAGACGTTGATGGTCGACATGAACACGTACGCCTGCGCGCTGTTCGCCAGGGCGCGGACGGCGTCGCCGACGACTTGCGGGACGTAGCCGGAGGTGTCGACGATCGCGTCCCAGGGTCCGTGGTCCGCTAGGCGCGCCAGGTCTTCCTGGGACTCCCGGTCGCCGCGCACGGCTTGGACGCCGGGGACGTCCGGGGCGGTGCGGCCGCGGTTGAAGACGGTCACCTCGTGGCCCGCCGCCAGAGCCTCGGCCGCGACGGCGCGGCCGAGGAAGGCGCTGCCGCCGAGTAGGAGAAGTCGCATTGCCCCACCCTCGCAGCGTGCGGAGGCGGGAGGCCACCTCTGTCTGCTGACAGCGGAGAGCGTTCGGTACGGCTCGGCCGCGCTCAGCGGCGCGGCGCTCAGTGCGGCCCGGCCGCGCTCAGAACGCGAGCTGGGTGACCGCGTAGATCACCAAGCCGGCCAGCGCGCCGACCACCGTGCCGTTGATCCGGATGAACTGCAGGTCGCGGCCGACCTGGAGCTCGATCTTGCGGGAGGTGGCCGGGCCGTCCCAGGCCGCGACGGTGTCGGTGATCAGGGACGTGATCTCCTGGCGGTAGGTGGTCACCAGGTGGACCGCGACCTCGCGGATCCAGCCGTCGGCCTTCTCCTGCATGGCGGTGTCGGTCTCCAGGCGGCGCCCGAGGCTCTGCAGCCCGTCGCGGGCGCGCGCCTGCAGGTCGCTGTCGGGATCCTCGGCGGCGTCTATCACCGCCTGGCGCATGGCGGTCCAGCCGGAGGCGACGACGCCCTGCAGCTCGTGGTGTTCGAGCACTTCGGTCTTGAGCTTGTCGACGCGGCGGCGGGTCTCCGGGTCGGTCCGCAGCTCCTCGGCGTAGTCGGCCATGAACCGGTCCAGGGCCTTGCGCACCGGGTGGTTCTGGTCGTCGCGGACGCTGCCGGCCAGCTTCACCAGCTCGCGCTGGATGCGGCGGGCCACGGCGTCGTCCAGGAAGCGCGGGGACCACAGCGGCGCCTCGTTCGAGACCGCGTTGCCGATGGCCTCGGGGTGCGCCTCCAGCCAGTCGTGGGCGCGCGCCGCCACCATGTCGACCACCTGGTGGTGGTTGCCGGACTCGGTGAGGCGCTGGAGCACGTTGCCCAGCGGCGTCGCCAGGTCGGCCTTGGCCAGCCGGACGGCGACCGCGTCGCCGAGGATCTTCTGGATGTCCTCGTCGCGCAGCACGGTCAGCACCCCGCGCACGGCGGTCGCCAGCTCCTTGGTGACGCGCGCGGCGTTCTCCGGCTGCGAGAGCCACTGCCCGGTGCGGCGGGAGATGCCGAGGGCGGAAAGGCGGCTGCGGATGACGTCCTCGGACAGGAAGTTCTCGCCGACGAAGGTGCCCAGCCCTTCGCCGAACTGGTCCTTGCGGTTGGGGATGATCGCGGTGTGCGGGATCGGCACGCCGAGCGGGTGCTTGAACAGCGCGGTGACCGCGAACCAGTCCGCCAGCCCGCCGACCATGCCGGCCTCGGCGGCGGCCTCGACGTAGCCGGTCCAGCCGTGGACGCCGTGGTTCTGCAGGATCCGCATGGTGATGTAGACGATCGCGGCGGCCAACAAGAACCCGGTCGCGACCGACTTCATGCGGCGCATCCCGCTCCGCTTCTGCAGTTCGCTGGGGGTCAGCGGGTCACTGGGCCGGGCTTTCGTCACGATCGTCATTGTGGCCCAGCGAGCGGACTTGCGCCGAACCGACGGCGCGGTAGCGGTCCGGATCGCAGGTGAAAACGATGATTTGGGTGGGTTGCGGCGGCGGGTTCGGGGCGGTTTCGGGGGCGCTGGCTGTGCTGCTCGCACTGCCCGCGTGGTTGAGCAGCGCGCCGAGCATGCGGCGGCGGCCGGGGTCGGCGGCGCCGAGCGCGTCGTCGATGATCACCGGGACGCCGCCGTCGGGCCCGACCAGCGCGGCGCACGCCAGGCGCACGCACATCGCCACGGCTTCGCGCGCGCCGGTCGACAGCTCGGCGTAGGGATCGGTGCGGCCGCCGAGCGTGCGCGAGGCGATGCGCAGGTCGGCCTCGACGCTGACGCCGAAGGAGGCTCCGAAGACCAGGCGCCCGAAGCGCTCGACCTGCTCCTTGAACGGGCCCTGATAGGCACGCGTGGCCTCGTCACGGCGGCGCAGGAGGGTTTCATGGAGCAGCCGCGCGGCCTCGGCGCGAGCGGTGACGGAGGCAAGATCCCGCTCGGCGCCGTCCCGGCGGGCCTCGGCCTCCCGATGGCGGTCGGCGAGGTCGTCGCCGACGGCGTCAAGGCGCCCGGCGAGGTGCTGGAGAGCGTCGCGGGTGTCCTTGATCTCGGACTCGGTGCGCGCGACGACGTCCCGGGCGTTGGTCAGGAGAAATTCGACCTGGTCGGGCTGGGCGTCGCGGTAGTTGGCGTCATGGGCAGCACGGTCCTGCACGGCGGTCGCGAGGATCCGGGCCGCGTCGGCGTCACGCTGCTCGATGAGCTCATCGGCGGCAACGAGGCGGGCCTCGGCCAGGCGGGTCCGCGCGGCCTCGTGCTCGGCAGCCAGGTGCTCAGCACGACCGGCGAGCTTCTGGGCATCAGCAGCGAGCTCGTTGGCACGCACCTCGGCGAGGCGAAGGGCATCGCCCGCACGCTCGAGGTTCGCAGAGGTCTCCTCGGACTCGGCACGGCGGTGCTCGGCGACGGTCTCAGCCTCATCGCGATCAGCGGGCGGCAGCACCCCGGCATCGCGACGATCGAGATGGTCGGCGATCCGGGCCTCAAGGCGCGCCTGCTCATCAGCCAGCACGGCGGGATCCTTGCTCAGCTTCTTGCGCGCGGACTCAGCGGCAAGAAGCGAAGCACGCGCCTCGACATACCGCTGAAGGCGCACACGCGCAGCGGCGAGATCCCGCACCCCCGCCTGATGGCAGAGCACGACGAGCCCGGACTCGGCGGCATCGAGCTTCGCCCGCAACTCCCGCTCACTGGCACCCGGAGCCAAGGTGACGCGCAGGACGCCTTCGGCCTCGATGACGAGGGGATCGGTGAGGCGGCGGACGAGAGGGGCGGCGAGGGCGGCCTCGGTGCGAGCTTCGGGGAGGAGGGAGCTGGCGGCGGCGATGGTGGTGGTGGTGGTGGGCGCGCTGGTGGTAGTGGCGGTGGGCGCGCCGGTGCCGGCGACCTCGGCGAGCACATCGGAGCTGGCGGCTGCGGCGATGGTAGCTGCGGTGGTGGTGGCGGCGTCGCTGCTGGTGCGGGTAGTCGTGCCAGCGCTGGTGCGAGCCTCGGGCAGAGTGGCGGTCGTGGGCGCGTTGGCGCTGGTGACCTCGGCGAGCACATCGGAGCTGGCGGCTGCGGCGATGGCGGCTGCGGCAGCGGCTGCGGCAGCAGTGGCAGCGTCGGTGCTGGTGCCGGTGCGAGCCTCAGGCAGGGTCGCGGAGGCGCTGGTCCTGGATGCGCCTGCCTCCGCGAGCGCCGCGGAGCTTGCGCCAGCACCGCCGCCCGAAGCCTCCGCTGCCGCGCGCGCGTCCGGCACCGACACCGTGACCGCCGCGCTCCCCAGCCGCTCGATGCGGACCGTCGCGGCGGCGACTTCGATGGCGGTGCGGGCGTCGCGGACGGTGCGGTCGGCTTGGTCGATGGCTTCGACGGCTCGGTCGTCGATCTCTGTGGCGGCGGTTTCGGCGGCGGCTAGTTCTACTTCGCGGTCGGCTTCGGCGAGGGCTTCGCGGTCGGCGCGGACGCGTTCCAGTTCGTAGACGTCGCGCATCCAGCGGTAGTCGGCGTCGGCTTCCTGGTAGCGGCGGAGGGCCAGGCGGTGCGCCTCGTCGGCGGTGCGGTGCATCGCTGAGGCGCCGGTGCGGCGGGTGTCGGCCTCGGTGCGGAGTTCGGTGTGGGCGGCGATCTGGGTCTCCAGCGTCTGGAGTTCGCCCTCGTAGTCGCTCACGCTCCGCACCAGTGCCTGGCGCGCCTCCCATGTGCGGGCTGCGAGTTCGGCGTCGCGTGAGGCGCGCTCGACCAGGGTCGCCGCGTCGTCGCGGCGTGCCCGGAGGGTCTCCACGGACTTGGCGCGCTGCGTGAGGGTGTCGAGGTCGCCGCGGTCCGTCACCAGCCGCTGGCGCAATTCGGCCAGGCGCGCCGTCACTTCGCCGTGCCGCTCGGTGTCGGCCTCGACGCGCGCCAGGGTCTGAGCCAGCTCCGCGGCCTCGGCGGCGGCGGTCGCGGCGGCGTCCTGCGCCGCGCGGTACTCCCCCGTCGGCTGGTGGTTCTTCGCGGTGAAGTAGCGCGCGAACTCCTTCTCGACCCGCTGGACCAGCGTGTCCTCGGAGCCGTCGCCGGGTCCGGAGGCGCCGCCGGCGGCCGCGTCGAGGGCGGCGCGCAGGGAGGCGCTGCCGGCGATGCGGTCCACGTCGAAGGGCTTGTCCTGCAGGACCCGCAGGGCTTTGAACAGGTCGTAGTCCGTGGCCTGATGCAGGATCGCCAGGACCCGCTCGTGCGCCTCGCGTCCGGTCAGGGTCTCCGGCGCCGGCGCCAGGACGCGCAGCTCGGTCAGCGGACGGAGCCAGCGCTTGCGGTACACCAGGTGGTGTCCGCCGACCCGGAACTCGGCCTCCACCTCGGGGCTCGCGTCGGTGTGCCGCGGCTTGACGGCGCGCACCGCCTCCTTGCGCGAGGAGTCCAGCTCGTCCAGGAGCAGGCCGAAGGCCTCGATGGTGCTGCTCTTGCCGGACTCGTTCGGGCCCTCGACCACGGTCACCCCGTGCTCGGCGAACGTCAGCTCCCGGTCGGCGACGCCGCGGAAGTTCGTCAGCCGGATCCGCAGCAGCCTCACGAAGCCCTCCCGGAGAGCGGAGAGAGCGTGACCAGCAGGGCCAGCGCGTCGGAGGCGCGGCGGGCCGCGTCCGGGTCCGGGCCGGTCGCCAGCTCCCGCAGGTCGTCGACGGCGCGCGCGGCGAAGCCGCTCAGGCCCAGGGTTCCGAAGTCGGCGTCGTCGGGGCGCACCTCCAGGTGCGAGCGCGAGGAGTCGACGACGGCGGCGAACAGGTCCTCGCTGGTGCGGCGCAAGTCGTCGTACGCCGCCTTGTCGGACACCGACAGCACGCCGCGCAGCCGCAGCTTCACGATCGTGCGCTCCTTGTCCGGCATCGCGTCCAGCCGCTCGCGCAGCCCGGCGATGTCCGCGGCGCCGTTCAGCTCGCCCTCGGTACCCTCCACCGAGCGGAACCGCCACGTCGCCACCCGGTGCTTGGCGACCATCGGCGGCCGGGACAAATCGTCCTCGTCGATCTCGACCACCAGGACGTTGCCCGGATCGGTCTCCACGAACGCCGTCGGCTCCGGCGCCCCGGAGTACCACACCCGCGGCGTCACCTCAGTGGTCGAATGCCGGTCGCCGAGCGCGACGTAGTGCGCCTTGCCCGCCTCCAGCGCGGCGCGGACGCCGGCGACGCGGATCAGCGACACCGGGTCGGACTGCGGGGCGACGGCGTCGACCGCGCCGTGGGCGACCACGACGCGCACCACGCCGGGCGGCGCCGGGTCCAGCGCGCCGAGCAGGTCGCCGAGCAGGTCCGAGGTCGGGCGCTTGGAGCGCCACGGCGCGCCGACCACCTCGAAGCCCGGGCGCACCTCGACCGGCGTCTCGTCGCGCAGCACCACCACGTTCTCCGGGCACGCTTGGGCGAAGCGCTCTGAGCCCCAGATCGACGCCGCGTTCAGCGGATCGTGGTTGCCCGGCAGCAGGAACACCTTCAGCGGCAGGCCTTTCAGCTTCTCCATCGCCTGCCGCACCGTGCGCGCCGACTCGGTGTTCGTCTCGAACACGTCCCCGCCGACCACGATCGCTTCGCAGCCCTCGGACACCGCCAGACGCCCCAGCGTGCCCAGGACGTCACGCCGCGCGGCGTCGAACTGGCCCTGGCGCTCGGGGTCCAGGAACCGCCGGCCCATGCCGAGCTGCCAGTCGGCGGTGTGCAGGAATCGCATAGAGGTCCACGGTAGACGGTGGGACCGTCAGCCCGTCACGGATCCCGGCAGCCCGTGGCGAATCAGGACTGAACCGTCCAGCCGGACGCCGCCAGGTCCGCCGCCAGGCGGTCGGACACGGTCGGGTCCACCAGCAGTTCCACCAGACCCGCCTCGCGGCCCGGGGAGTGGTCGATGCGCACGTCCTCGATGTTCACCCCGACGCTGCCGGCCGCCGCGAACAGCCGCGCCAGCTCGCCGGGCCGGTCGGAGATCAGCACCGGTACCGCGGTGTAAGAGGCCGAAGCCGTTCCGTGCTTGCCCGGGATGCGCGCCTGCCCGGCGTTGCCGCGGCGCAGCAGGTCGGCCAGGTTGGCGGCGCCGCGCTTGGCGGCTTCGGCGTCCGGGCCGGCGACGGCGCGCAGCGCGTCCACCGCCGCGGTGAGGTCTGTGGCGTAGGCGGCGAGGACCTCGGCGATCGCCGGGGCGTTGGCGGCGAGGATGTCCTCCCACAGCTCCGGGGCGCCGCCGGCGATGCGTGTCAGGTCTCGGATACCGGTACCGGAGATGCGCACCGACTCCTCGCGGGCGCCCTCCAAGCGCGCCGCCATCAGCGCGGCGACCAGGTGCGGGGCGTGCGAGATCAGGGCCACGGCGTGGTCGTGCTCGTCGGTGTCCATCACGACCGGTACCGCGCCGCACAGCGAGACCAGTTCCAGCGCCTGGTTCAGGGCGTCGCGGGAGGTGGTCGCGCCGGGTGTCAGCACCCAGGGACGCCCCTCGAACAGATCCCAGCGGGCGGCCAGCGGACCGGAGCGCTCGCGGCCGGCCAGCGGGTGGCCGCCGATGAAGCGGCTCAGGTCGGCGCCGGCGTCCTCGGCGGAGGTGTGCACCAGCGCCTTCACCGAGCCGACGTCGGTGTAGACGCGGGACCACTCCTCGCGCTGCGCCTGCGCCAGCATCGCTCCTATGCGCGCCGGCGGGACGGCCAGGATGCACAGGTCGACCGGCTGCGCGGGGCGGCCGGTGTGGCCGGCGCCCAGGGAGGCCGCGGTCCGCGCGGCGCCCTCGTCGGTGTCGCTGAGGTGCACGTCGATGCCGCGGCGGGTCAACGCCAAGGCGATGGACGTGCCGATGAGTCCAGTGCCGACGACCAGGGCGGAGCGCATACCGGAAACCCTATCGGCTTCCGGCGCGTGGCTACTGCGCTATGTCCCTGCGCAGAGCAGCAGCTCCACCTAGGTAGACATGCTGTATCTCGTTCTTGGCACGCAGCGTCTCCACATGCGCCAGCAGACGGACCACGCGCGGCATCGCGCCGGTGACGTCGATCTCCTGCGCGCACATCAGGGGCACGTCGACGATGCCCAGCTCCCGCGCGGCGAGAGCCGGGAACTCGCTGTGCAGGTCGGGAGTAGCCGTGAACAGCATGCTGATCAGGTCCTCGACAGCGAAGCCGTTCTGCTCCAACACCTGCTTGACCAGCTCCGTCGTGCCGGCCAACAGGTGGTCCCGGTCATCTAGGTCCAGCTGGATCGCGCCTCGTACCGCCCGGACTGCCATGAAGCCACCCTACTGATCACACGAATCCGCGTCGCGCGGCGTCCCGCCGTGCGAGACGCCGCTACGCCGGCGGGTCGAAGCTGTGGCCGCAGGGGTAGGTGAAGCCGCTGGGGAGGCTGTCCTCGCGCAGCAGCTCGAAGCGCTCACGGGTGTTCGCGTCGTTCGGGGTGTACACCGTCATCCGGGTCTCCGGGGTGGCGGCGACGTCGAAGGTGGTCACCACGACGTTGAGCTCGCCGATCGCCGGATGCCGGAAGACCTTCACCCGGACGCCGCCGTCGGCCACGCCGTGCTCGGCCCACAGCTCGGCGAACTCCGGGCTGGCGGCGCACAGCCGCTTGACGAACTCCTCCCACGCCGGCTCGCCGACGTGGCGGCCGTAGCGGGCGCGGAAGTTGGCGACCATCCGGGACAGGTCCTCGCTGCGGTTCACGAACGGATGGCAGCACTTCGGGCTGGTGAAGCAGGACCACAGCGAGTTCCGCTTGTCCTCGGGCAGGTTCACCAGGAACGGGAACAGCAGCGCGTAGGAGCGGTTCCAGGCCAGGATGTCGCTGCGGCCGTTGACGACCGAGGCGGGCAGCGGGTCCAGGCCGTCCAGGATCTGCTGGACCTCCGGGTCCAGCCGCCGGCAGCCGTTCACCGCCGGGACCGCCGGGATGTCGGCGAGCTGGTACAGGTGCTCGGTCTCGGCCGGATCCAGCCGCAGGGTGCGGGCCACGGCGTCCAGGACCTGGACGCTGGCGTTGATCTGGCGGCCCTGCTCCAGCCAGGTGTACCAGGTCACCCCCACCCCGGCGAGCTGCGCGACCTCCTCGCGGCGCAGGCCCGGGGTCCGGCGCCGGGTGCCGGTCGGCAGTCCCAGCACCTCCGGGTCCAGCCGCTCGCGGCGGCTGCGCAGGAAGGAGGCCAGTTCCGACCGGCGCTGCGGCGCGGCGTCTTTGCCGGCTGTACGGCTGGTGGTCACCGGGGCGACGGAGATGTCTATGCTCACGAACACCATGATGCCTCGTCGGGCATCATGGTGCCAGGTACTGGTGGTAATAGGATAACTGGACTCCTGGTACCCCCATAAAGAGCCGCGCATCCTGGTGTTGTGACCAAGATGTTGAGCGAGTCCGGGACCGGACCGAACCAGATGTCGACCCCCGCCGCCGGGGGCACCACCACCTTAAGCCCGACAAGACACGAGCGTACGGCCGGCGCTGCGAGCGCCCCGGCCGGCAACCGCCGGTCGGGGCTGATCCTGGCCACGGTGCTCGTCGGCTACTTCATGGCGCTGCTGGACGGCTCGATCGTCAACGTGGCGCTGCCGAGCATCCACGAGAAGCTGCACGCCTCCGGCGCCGGCCTGCAGATGGTCGCCGCCGGCTACATCATCGCCTACGCGGTGCTGCTGGTGACCGGCGCGCGCCTGGGCCGGATCCTGGGCCACGAACGGCTGTTCAAGTCCGGACTGGTCGGCTTCACCATCGCCTCGCTGGCCTGCGGGCTGGCCCAGAGCACCGGCGAGCTCATCATCTTCCGGGTGATCCAGGGCATAGCCGCGGCCGTGATGCTGCCGCAGGTCCTGAGCCTGATCCAGCAGACCTTCCAGGGCGAGGCCCGCGCCAAGGCGATGAGCGCCTGGACCGCGGTGCTGGCCTCCGGGATCGTGGTCGGGCAGGTGCTCGGCGGCATCCTGGTGACCGCGAACCTGTTCGGGTGGTCGTGGCGCCCGGTGTTCCTGGTGAACGTGCCGATCGGCATCGTGCTGTACATCGCGGCGATCCGCTCGCTGCCCTCGGTCAAGCCGCAGAACAGCGCGGCGGGCAACAAGGTGGACCTGGCCGGCGTGCTGACGCTGTCCCCGACGATCCTGGCGCTGGTCGTGCCGCTGGTCCTGGGCCACGACGAGCACTGGCCGCTGTGGGGCTGGGTGCTGCTGGCCGCGTCCGTCCCGCTGCTCGCCCTGTTCCTGGCCGTCGAGCGCCGGGTGGCGCGCCGCGGCGACTCCCCGATCCTGCCCGGGCGCATCCTGCAGATGTCGGGCATGAAGCCCTCGCTGATCGTGATCTTCCTGACCATGGTCGTCTACGCCGGCAACCTGTTCGCCACCGCGATCCACCTGCAGGGCACCCTGGGCTTCAGCGCGCTGAAGACCGGCCTGGCCTTCGCCCCCTGCGCCGCGACCTTCGGCCTGGTGAGCTACTTCTGGCGCCGGATCCCGGCGCACCTGGTCCGGCGCATGTCGTTCCTGGGCCTGCTGATCGGCGCGGCGGCCACCGCGGCGCAGATCTGGATGTTCAAGGACGGCGGCTACGGCGGCGTGTGGTTCTACCTGAACCAGCTGGTCTACGGCTTCGGCATCGGTATCGCCAACGCCCCGACCATGACCCTGGCCCTGATGCGGGTCCCGGTCGCCGACGCCTCGGACGCCTCGGGCACGCTGGCGACGAACGCGCAGCTGGCCCAGGTGGTCGGCATCGCCTCCCTCGGCACGCTGTACCTGACGGTGGCCGCCGGCCACGCGGTGCACGCCGCGGGACACGCGATGGCGGTGCTGTCCGGCGCCGGAGTGGTCGTGACGCTGCTGGCGGCGGTGTTCTCCTTCCACCTGTACCGCTTGGACAAGCACGAGCGGGCCGCTACGGCCGCCGGGGCTGCGGCGGTGTGAGTACCCGGCTCGCGCTGAACTGAGCTACTGAATCACTGAAGACAGCGGAGCGCCCCCTGGAGATCATTCCGGGGGGCGCTCCGTGGTGTGCTGCTCGGTTGTATTGGTCGGTTGTATTGCTCGCGCTTCTTAGAGCCCGCTGTCTAACTCGCGTTTCCTAGAGTCCGACGGACTTGTAGACCGCGCCGACCTCTTCCTTGTTGAGCGGACGCATGCGCTCGGGCTTCTGGTCGCCGAGCGAGATCGGGCCGAACTTGGTGCGCACCAGGCCGCGCACGGGGAGCCCGACCGCGTCCATGATGCGCCGGACGATGCGGTTGCGGCCTTCGTGGATGGTGATCTCCACCAGCGCGTTGCGGCCGACGGAGTCCAGCAGGCGGAAGTGGTCGACGCGTGCCAGACCGTCCTCCAGGTCCACGCCCTCGCGCAGGCGGCGGCCCAGGTCCTTCGGCACGGTGCCGTAGACCTGCGCGCGGTAGACCTTGCGGATCTCGTAGGACGGATGCGCCAGCCGGTGCGCGAGTTCCCCGTCGTTGGTCAGCAGGATCAGGCCCTCGGTGTCGACGTCGAGGCGTCCGATGTGGAACAGGCGCTCGTTGCGCCCGCGCACGTAGTCGCCGAGGTTGGGCCGATCCGGGTCGTCCATGGCGGACACCACGCCCATCGGCTTGTTGAACGCGAAGTGCACGATCCCCTCAGCGGTCGAGATGCGCATCCCGTCGACCCGGATCACCGCGGTCTCGGGATCCACGCGCATGCCCTGATGCCGCACGATCTCACCGTTGACCTCAACCCGGCCGGCGGCGATCAGATCCTCGCTGACCCGCCGACTGCCGACCCCGGCCTGCGCCAGAACCTTCTGAAGGCGGATGCCCTCTTCGTTGGCGTCCGCAAAGGGGTCATAGTCGCGCCAGTCACGACCACCGGAGCCGGCGGCGGCATTCGCGCCGGAAGCATTGCCACCACCGCCCGACCCACCGGAGCGACCACCAGCCTTGCCAGGCGAACGTCCACCAGCGGGCGCAGGCTGCCGAGACCCACCGGAACCCGCACCAGCCTGCCGAGAGCCGCCGGAACCCCGCGCTCCGCCACCGGAGCCGGAGCCCCGGCCTCCACCGGACTTGCTGGGCTGGGAACGGCGAGCGGGGGTGTTCATGGCAACCATTGTCCCCTATCGGGGACCCCCGCTCGTCCGCCCTCGTTCAGGCGGGGGACGAGCGCGCGGTGTGCCGGCTGCGCGGCCGGTCTAGCCGGCGAGGATCGAGCCGGTGTAGTCGGCGTCGTTCTCGTACACGCAGGTGATGTCGTGGTACCCCTGCGACCAGGTGCTGCCGTCGGCGAACAGCATGCTGGCCTCCGCGCTCTGCGGGAGCTTGGACTGGTCGACCTTGGTCTTCGCCGCGTTCTCGCACAGCGGCTGGGCGTTGGCTGTCAGGTCGTCGTCGGTTGGGGCGACCGAGGTGGCGCCGGGGTAGGTGAAGCTGTAGAAGGCCTGGGCGTTGTGCGGCTGGGTGCAGGGGATGGCCTTCACCGAGTCGAAGGCGACCGAGGCGTCCGCGGGCCTCTCGTAGCAGTCGCCGGCGCGCAGGCTGACGGCGTCGAGGTTGCCGCCCTTGCTGATGGTGCCGGTGGCGTCCCGGTGGGACTTGTGGGAGTTGGTGACCATCCAGCTGATGCCGCCGGCGATCAGGACGACGACGAAGATGCCGAGGCGGACGTAGACGAGCGTCTGGCCGCGGCGGCGCTTCGGCGGCGGGCCGTAGCCGAAGCCGGCGTTGCTGGTGCCATTGCCGTTGCCGTAAGGGTTCTGCGGCGCCTGGGCATACGGATTCTGTGGCGCGCCCTGGCCATACTGCGGCTGCTGCTGGCCGTAGGGGTTCTGCGCCGCATAGGGCATCTGGTCCTGGGTCGGCGCGTAATTTCCGCCGGGACCAGATATGCCCTGGTAGGGCGACTGGCTCGATTGAGGTTCGGTCATGGCGGTGAACTGTAGTGGACGGTGCCGACAGCGTATTGCTCAGTTGACACACTCATGATCGATGCCTGAATCGTCACGGAATCAGGCGAGAGTCTCGGACTCCTCCATCGACTCCACCGAGGGCAGGAGCGGGGCCAGGGCGGGCAGCTCGTCCAGGGTGTGCATGCCCATTTTTTCGAGGAAGAGGAGGGTGGTTCGGTAGAGGATGGCGCCGGAGTCGGCGTCGGTGCCGGCTTCCTCGATGAGGCCGCGGGTGAGGAGGGTGCGCATGACGCCGTCGCAGTTGACGCCGCGGACGGCGGAGATGCGGGAGCGGCTGACGGGCTGGCGGTAGGCGACGACGGCGAGGGTTTCCAGGGCTGGCTGGCTGAGCTTGGCTTGCTGGCCGTCGAGGACGAACTTCTCCACCAGCGGGGCGCACGCGGTCCGGGTGTAGAACCGCCAGCCGCCCGCGACTTGGCGCAGGTCGAAGCCGCGCTGCTGCTCGGTGTACTCCGCCGCGAGCTCGTGCAGGGTCTGGACCACCTCGTCGCGCGGGCGCTCGGTGATCTGCGCCAGGACGACGTCGACCACCGGCTCCTCGACCACCAGGAGGATCGCCTCCAGGCACTGGCGCAGGGGCGGGAGGGGCGCCATGTCGGTGGAGAGCTGCCAGGTGGCGTCGTCGAGGTGAGCGAGGGCGGGGTCGGCGGGAGTCGAATCGCCAGGAGTGGAATTGCCGGGAGTGGAATCGCCGGGAGTGGATTCGGTACGCGGAGATGGAAGGCGGGACTTGGACTTGCTGCGGGGAGCGGGGAGGCTGGATGCAGGGGCAGGAGATGCTGCGGGTTCGCGCTCGGTGGATTCGGCGGCGGGCGTGGCATCGGCAGAATCAGCAGTCTGACTGCTCGCGCCGGGAGCCTCGGCGGAAGCGGCGGGAACCTCGGCGGCGGGAGCGGAACCGGCCTGCTCGGCGGCGTGGTCTTCCGCGGCGTTCTCTGCGGCCTCGGCGGCCTCGGCGTGGGCGGCGTACTCCGGGCTGTCGTACTCCCAGTCGTCGCTCATTGCTGGTCTCCTGGTTCCCGGTCTTCGTCGAGCGTGTGCTGTGGTTCGGCCTCGTCCTCGGCCTCGTCGTCTTCGGCGGGGGCGCTGCGGTCGAATTCGTCGACGGCGACCTTCAGGTCGCCCTCTTCGGTGCCGGTCCAGCGGACGGTGAGTTCGGCGAAGGCGTCGGATTGGTCGAACATGACGGCTGCTTCGCGGAAGAGTTCCAGGAGGCCGAGGAAGCGGGCGACGATGGTCAGGGTGTCGGGGGCGTCGTCGCAGAGTTTGTCGAAGGAGGCTGTGCGGTACTCGCGCATCTTGGCGATGAGGACTGCTACCTGTTCGCGGACGCTGACGGTGCTGCCGTGGAGGTGGGTGACGTAGACCTCTGGCGGCGTTTTGGGGGTCATCGCCTTGACGGCCAGGGCGGCGAATTGCTCTGGGGTCAGGTTGATGATGACTTCGGGGAGCAGGTCCGCGAAGGAGGGTTCCAGCTTCACCGCACGGGGGAACATGCGGCCCGCGGTGGCGTGGCGGTGGCCGAGTTCGGTGGCGACCTGCTTGTAGGCCTTGTACTGCAGGAGGCGGGCGAACAGGAGGTCGCGTGCTTCCAGCAGGGCCAGGTCGCCTTCGTCCTCGACCTCGGCGGCGGGGAGGAGGCGGGCGGCCTTCAGGTCCAGGAGGGTGGCGGCGATGACCAGGAATTCGGAGGCCTGGTCCAGGTCCCAGGAGTCGCCCATGGCGCGGATGTAGGCGATGAACTCGTCGGTGACCTTGGACAGCGCGAGGGTGGTGACGTCCAGCTTGTGCTTGGCGATCAGGCCCAGGAGGAGGTCGAAGGGACCCTCGAACTGCGGGAGGCTGACCTGGAAGCCGTCGACGCGGGCCGCTGTGTCCTCGGCCGCGCCGGTGGCGGTGGCGGGGTCGGCGGCGACGGCTGCCGCGCCGGCCGCTGCGGCCTCGCCGGCGCCCGCCTCCGCGGCGTCCGCCGGCGGCGGCAAGGCCTGATCGGCTTGATCTACTTCCACACTCACGCTTGCACTCTAGCGGTCACCCGCCGGCGGACAGCCGCTTGACCAGGATGCTGTCCCGCCCGCGCGCGTCGAGGTCGGCCAGCAGCGCGGCGACCGCCTCGCGGACGATGCGCCCCCGGTCCACCGCCAAGCCGTACTCGCCGCGCAGCATGATGCGTGCGTGTTCCAGTCCCAGGAGTTCGTCCGGGGACACGTAGACGGTGATCTTCTCGTCGTGGCGTTCGCGGCCGCTCGGCCGGCGCGGAGCCGTGACCTTGCGGGACTGCGCCGCGGACGGCGACGGCGCCGGTGCCACGGGAGCGGCCTGCGCGGCCGCGGTCGCCTGAACCGGTGCCGGGGCGGAGGCTGACGTGTCCGATCGCGAAGGCATCGACGCGGCTACCGAGGCGGGAGCGGAAGGGGAAACCTGACCACTCTGCTCAGGCGCCGTCGCGGAAGCCTGCACCGCAGCCGCAGCCTCCTCCGCGGAGACTGCCGGCGCCGGAACCGACTTGGCCGGGCCCTTGGACCCGGCGGCGCCGGTCGCGCCCGCCGTGCCGGCCGCGTTCGGCGACGCGGCGGAGCCGTGGCTCCGGTCGCGCGCCGGGCGCTCGACGTCGTCCTCGCGACCGTCGCGACCGTCGCGACCCTCGCGGGCCTCACGCACCTCGCGGCCGTCGCGCACCAGCGTGCCGTTGCCGGCGGTGGTGCGGAACAGCTCGTCAGCCGCGGGCATCCTCACCCGGCGTGGCACCGGACCAGAACCTCCCTCGCCAGCTGGCGGTAGGCGGCGGCGCCCACCGAGGCCGAGGCGTAGGAGGTGATGGGCTCGCCGGCGACGGTGGTCTCCGGGAAGCGGACGGTGCGGCCGATCACGGTGTGGAACACCTGCGGGCCGAAGGCCTGGACCACGCGGGCCAGCACCTCGCGGCCGTGCACGGTGCGGGCGTCGTACATGGTGGCCAGGATGCCGTCCAGCTCCAGCTCGGGGTTCAGCCGCTCGCGGACCTTCTCGATGGTCTCGGTGAGCAGCGCCACGCCGCGCAGCGCGAAGAACTCGCACTCCAGCGGGACGATCACGCTGTGCGCGGCCGTCAGGGCGTTGACCGTGAGCAGGCCCAGGGAGGGCTGGCAGTCGATGATGATGAAGTCGTAGTCGTGCATCACCGGCTTGAGCGTGCGGGCCAGCGCCGACTCCCGGGCCACCTCGGTGACCAGCTGGACCTCGGCGGCCGACAGGTCGATGTTGGACGGCAGCAGGTCCATGCCCGGCGTCACCGTCTTGAGCAGCACGTCCTCGACGTTCACGCCCCGGTGCATCAGCAGGTTGTAGACCGTGCGGTCCAGCTCCATCGGGTTCACGCCCAGGCCCACCGACAGCGCGCCCTGCGGGTCGAAGTCGACCAGCAGCACCTTCTGCCCGTACTCGGCCAGCGCCGCGCCCAGGTTGATGGTCGAGGTGGTCTTGCCGACCCCGCCCTTCTGGTTGCACATCGCGATGATGCGCGCCGGGCCGTGCTCGACGGGCGGGCGGGGCACCGGGAAGCGCGGCATCGGGCGGCCGGTCGGGCCCACCCGCTCGCGGCGCTGCGTGGCCGGGTCCGGCGCCAGGGTGGCGGCGTAATCGGGGTCGGGCTCTATCTCCGCGTCCGGGTCGAACCCGTCCTGGTAGCGGAGTTCGTCCTCGATGATGCCGTAGGGATCGTCGAACTCCACTCCGGCGCGGGTGGCGTCGGAGGTCTTGTCAGTCGTGTTCATCATGTCCTCGGAACGCTGTGGATGACGAGGAGCAGGCGGCATCCCCGTCTGAGACGCCATCGCGCCGGCGGAGCCGCCCGGGGCGGCGGAGGTCGGTGCGACCACCTGGCCGGCGGCAAATGTCGACTCATTCACAAGTCGTTCTACCTCCTTACCGACTTGCCCACTCTCATCGCTGGAGTGACTCTATGGGCACGGTGTCATTACAGCAAGGCAATGAGACACACCCGGGTCGTTTCACCCTGGTTGCGGGCGGAAAACGCGAGATAAATCACCCGAACCGGTATGCCTCGCGGCTATCTGTCATCTCATATCAGGAGGGTAGGTCACGATCGGGTCTCAGTGTCCGCCGAAGCGCCCGCCGAAGCCCGGCGCGACCCCCGCCCCGAACGGTCAGCGTACCGCGATCAGCTGTTCAGGGCCCTGGGATGGCTCGTGGCGTACACCTCACGCAGTCTGTCGACAGTCACCCGGGTGTAGATCTGGGTCGTCGTGGCCGAACTGTGACCCAGCAGCTCCTGCACGGTGCGGATGTCCGCTCCCCCGTCCAGCAGGTGGGTCGCGAAGGAGTGCCGCAAAGTGTGCGGGGAAACCCTGCCTGCGAGCCCTACGCGCTCGGCGACCGCGCCGAGGACCGTCCACGCACCCTGACGCGTCAGCCGACCGCCGCGCGCGTTGAGGAACAGCGCCCCGCCGTTGCCCGATCGGGCCTTGCGCGTCAGCTCCGGACGCAGCCGCACGAGATAGTCGTCGACCGCCCGGCAGGCGTAGGAGCCGACGGGGACGAGGCGCTGCTTGCCGCCCTTGCCGTCCAGGACTACCGTGCGGTCCTCGCGGTCGATGTCGTCCACGTCCAGCGCGACCGCCTCGCTCACGCGGGCGCCGGTGCTGTACAAGAACTCCAGCAGGGCCCTGTCCCGCAGCGCCATGGGTTCGTCGATCTCGGTCGCGGCGAGCAGGCGCTCGATATCGTCCAGCGGCAGTGCCTTGGGCAGCCGCATGGGTACTTGGGGCGGAGCGACGTCATCGCTGACGTCGACACCGACCCAGCCTTCCGCCACGGCGAACCGGTGCAATCCCCGCACTGCGGACATTGTGCGGGCGGCGGACGATGCGGCGCCGTCCTGGAGGCTCGCGAGGAACGCGGAGACGTCCGCGCGATCGATGTCGCTGAAATTTGCACGGTCCCGCGTATCCAAGAAAACCCTGTACCGCGATAGGTCTCTCCGATACGCGGCAAGGGTGTTGGCACTGAGCCCCCGCTCCACGGAGAGGTGCTCCAGATGGGCCTTCACACGGGAATCGAGGTCGTCGGACACGCCGTTCACGCTACCCGGCCGCGCGCCATCAGGTTTCTGATGGGACGGCTGGTGGGGTGCCGTTTCGCTGATGTTTGCTAAGGCCTTTGTCGGCGGGACTTTACTTGTAGGGGGTGTGATGGCGTAAAACAGTCGTTCCGGCATCGTGTCGGGACGTGCGTTCGTCACGCATTCATATATCAGGGGGTTTCGGGCAATGGACTTCAAAACACTTCAAGCCAGACTCGGCCGCAACGGTTCGGCGATCGTCGTCGGCGCGCTGCTGATGTTCATCGACAGCTTCTTCGCCTGGTACGGCCTGAGCGGGGGCAGCTCCTCGGAGCTGAAGGCGCTGGGCGTGCAGACCAGCGTCAGCGCGTGGAGCGCCGGCTTCGGCGCCTGGTTCTCGGTCCTGCTCGTGCTCGCGGTCGCGGCCGTGGCCGTGCTCGGCGCGCTCGGCCGGCTCCCGTTCGCCCCGCTGATGATCGGCTTCCTGGAGTTCTCCGGCGGCGTGCTCGCCGCGCTCGTCGTCCTGCTGCGCTGGATGACCTACCAGACCGCCTCGGGCGCCGGGGCGAGCGTCGGCGCGCTGTGGGGCACCTACGTGGGCGTGATCCTGGCGATCGTCGTCGCGGTCTTCGGCTACCTGGACTTCGTGGCCAAGGGCGGCGACATCAAGAACCTGGGCGCGGTGTTCCAGAACGGGCCGCAGGGCCCGGGCGGACCGCAGGGCCCTCAGGGCCCGTACGACCAGGGTCAGTACAACCAGGGTCCGTACAACCAGGGGTGATCCGCGGTTTCGCGGACAGCGACGAGAAAGGGTCCCGGCTCCGGCCGGGACCCTTTCCGCGTTCGGCGCTTAGGCCAGCACCTCGTCCAGCTTCAGCGACGGCAGGTCGTGCGCCTCGCCGACCTGCGGGTAGGTCAGCTGGCCGTCGTGCGTGTTCAGACCCAGGGCCAGGGCGTGGTCGCGCTGGCACGCTTCCTTCCAGCCGTGGTTGGCGATCTCGACCGCGTACGGGAGCGTGACGTTGGTCAGCGCGTAGGTGGAGGTGTAGGGCACGGCGCCGGGCATGTTGGCGACGCAGTAGAAGACCGAGTCGTGGACCTGGAAGGTCGGCTCGGCGTGCGTGGTCGGGTGCGAGTCCTCGAAGCAGCCGCCCTGGTCGATGGCGATGTCGACGAGCACCGAGCCGGGCTTCATGCGCGAGACCAGTTCGTTGCTGACCAGCTTGGGCGCCTTGGCGCCGGGGACCAGGACCGCGCCGATGACCAGGTCGGCCTCCAGGCACGCCTGCTCGATCTCGAAGGCGTTGGAGGCCAGGGTCTGCAGCGCGCCGAACTGGTCGGCGTCGACCTGGCGCAGCCGGTGGATGCTCTTGTCGAGCAGCTTCACCTGGGCGCCCATGCCCTTGGCGATGACCGCGGCGTTGATGCCGGACACGCCGCCGCCGATGACGACCACGTTCGCGGCCCGCACGCCGGGCACGCCGCCCATCAGCACGCCGCGGCCGCCGTTGGCCTTCTGCAGCGTCGCCGCGCCGACCTGGGCCGCCATCCGGCCGGCCACCTCGGACATCGGGGCGAGCAGCGGCAGGGAGCCGTCGGGCAGCTGCACGGTCTCATAGGCGATGGCGGTGATGCCCGAGTCCAGCAGGGCGTCGGTGCACTCGCGCGAGGCGGCCAGGTGCAGGTAGGTGAACAGGATCTGGTCGCGGCGCATGCGGTGGTACTCCGCCGCGATCGGCTCCTTGACCTTCAGGATCAGGTCGCCGACGGCCCACACCTCGTCGGCGGTGGGCAGGATGGCCGCGCCGGCGGCGACGTACTGCTCGTCGGACAGCGAGGAGCCCGCGCCGGCGTCCTTCTCGACGAAGACCTCGTGGCCGTTGCGGACCAGCTCATGGACCCCGGAGGGGGTGATCGCGACGCGGTACTCGTTGTTCTTGAGTTCGCGGGGAACGCCGACCTTCATGGCGACCAGATCCTTCGTTCGGTGCGGTACGGCGCCGACCTCGCTGTCGGCTCCGGCTGTGCGGTGTGGCTCGCGTGCTGTGTGCTTGTGCCCTTGATGCCGTGTTTGACGCTGTGCGCTTTGCCGGGGAAATGCCAGAGGCACCCGATATATGGAGGAATGCGATCGAGTGACCGACTGGCGCCCTACGCGCTGTGGCGAGTGTATCTCCGCGTGACCGATTGGATCGCTGACAGGATGTCAAGCTGGGAGCCGGAAATCGTACGACGTGATGGGCCACTGGCCTGGCGATCGAAGGTCTCCGAGGTCATCGGCCTGGAGAAGGCAGGCAGAACCCCGCCCTTCCTCGAAGTCTCGAGGAGGGGCGGGGCGGCTGGGGGACGGGGCGCTGTGGGTGTCAGCCCTTCACGCAGACGACCTGCTTCAGCTCGGCGACGATCTCCACCAGGTCCGTCTGCTGCGCCATGACCGACCGGATGTCCTTGTACGCGCCGGGGATCTCGTCGACGACCCCGGGGTCCTTCCGGCACTCGACGCCCTTGGTCTGCTGCTTCAGGTCCTCGACGGTGAACTGCTTGCGCGCCTGGGTACGGCTCATCCGGCGGCCCGCGCCATGCGAGGCGGAGTTGAAGGCCTCGTCGTTGCCCAGCCCGCGCACGATGTAGGAGCCGGTGCCCATGGAGCCGGGGATGATGCCCAGGTCCCCGCCGGCGGCCCGGATCGCCCCCTTGCGGGTGACCAGGACGTCGACGCCGTCGTAGGTCTCCTCCGCCACGTAGTTGTGGTGGCAGGAGATGGCCTTGTCGAAGCCGATCTTCGGGAACTCCTTGCGCATGACCTCCGAGAACAGCCAGAGCATCACCGCACGGTTGCGCCGCGCGTACTCCTGCGCCCAGAACAGATCGCGCCGGTAGGCAGCCATCTGCGGGGTGTCCGCGAGGAAGACCGCGAGGTCCGGGTCGCGCAGGTCCTGGTTCTGCGGAAGCGTGCGCGCCACCTCGATGTGGTGCGCGGCGAGCTGGTTGCCGATGCCCCGGGAGCCGGAGTGCAGCATGAGCCAGACCGTGCCCCGCGCGTCCAGGTTCACCTCGACGAAGTGGTTGCCGCCCCCGAGCGTCCCCATCTGCTCGGACACCCGGCCGCGCTTGCCGCGCGTGACGGACGGTTCGAGCTCGTCGAAGCCCTCCCAGAAGTCGTGCCAGCCCCGCATCGGCTTCTTGGCGCCGGGCTCCTGCACCGCCTCGAGCCGCACGCCCTTGTGGTGCACGCCCCGCCCGACCGGAATCGCCTGCTCGATGCGCGTCCGCAGCTTGCCGAGGTCGTCAGGCAGCTGATCGGCGGACAGGGTGGTCTTGACCGCGGACATCCCGCAGCCGATGTCGACCCCGACCGCCGCCGGGGAGACAGCACCCTCCATCGCGATGACCGAGCCGACCGTCGCCCCGATCCCGAGGTGCACGTCGGGCATCACGGCGACCCCGCGGGTCCAGGGCAGCGCCGCGACGTTGCGGAGCTGCTCCAGCGCCTGCGGCTCCACAGACTCCGGGTCGGCCCACATCCGGATCGGCGAGCTGTGCTCGGTCGATCCGGGAACTGTCGTGTACATGCTTGTGCCCTGCCTCTTTCGTATTCACCGCCGTTGGAAGACGGGAACTATGAGGCCATGGAGAACCGGTTGGGGGCAACAGAATTTGCCGAGATGCATCCGGCGCGAATAGCGATGCATCTCTGGGAACTCATATACGAATCGCCCGCGCTCTAATACCCCCGAGCCCGCGTCAAAGCATGCTCCAGCACCACGATGAGCGACTCGCGCACCGAATCCGCGCTGCGCGCGTCGAACGCCACCACCGGAACCTCCGGCGCGACGTCCAGCGCCGAGCGCACGGCGGGCAGCGAGTGCGACAGCACGCCGTCGAAGGCGTTCACCGCGATCGCGAAGGGGGTCCCGTCGCGCTCGAAGTAGTCCACGGCCGGGAAGCAGTCGTCCAGGCGGCGGGAGTCCACGACCACGAGCGCGCCGAGGGCGCCCATGGTCACGTCCTTCCACATGAACCCGAAGCGGTCCTGGCCCGGGGTGCCGAAGATGTACAGCTTCAGCGTGGGGTCCAGGGTCAGGCAGCCGAAGTCCATCGCCACGGTGGTGGTGGTCTTGCGGGGGGTCATGCTGGTGTCGTCCACGCCGGCGGCGACCTCGGTGATCGCCGCCTCGGTGGTGAGCGGCTCGATCTCGCTCACCGCGCCGATGGCGGTGGTCTTGCCCACGCCGAAGCCGCCGGAGATGACCATCTTCACCGGCTGCGGCGGCCGGGTGGCGGTCGCCGTCGCGGTCGCGTCAGTCATCGCCGGGCCCGCCTGACGTGTGGATTGCGCGGAGGCCATCGATCACCCTTCTCAGAATGTCCAGATCCGAGCTGCCGGCCGCGCGCGGGACGTGGACGGTCAGCAGCCCTCGGGTGTGCAGGTCGCCCACCAGGACGCGGGCCACGTTCAGGTGCAGCCGCAGACGGGCCGCCAGTTCGGCCAGCGACACCGGGACGCGGCAGGTCTCGATGATGGCGCGGCGCTCGAAGGCCAGGTGTGCCTCCTCGAGCTGGGCCAGCGCCTCCGGGGTGGAGACCAGCTGGGTCTCCATCGGCAGCGCCTGTTCCTCGCCCACCACGCGGCCCTCGGTGAGCAGGAACGGGCGCACCGCCGAGACCGGCTCGACGGTGTCGCTGTGCTCCTGCTCGGCGGGGCCCGCCCCGCCCGGCTCGGTCACCCCTGCCCACCGCCCGGTCTGCGCGCGGAGACGCCCATGCCGACGGTGTTCTTCAGCTCGATGATCAGCGCCGGGCTCAGCACCGCGCCGACGCGGTTGGCGAACAGCGTCATCTCGTAGGCGACGTTGGCGAGCTTGGCGTCGGCCGTGGTGACCGCGCCCAGCACCGCCCCGCTGCCGATCCGGGTGATCAGCAGGTAGCCGCCCTCCATGTCGATGATGACCTTGTTCAGCGCGCCCAGGCCGTAGTTGCCGCCGGCGCCGGCGGCCAGGGACGTCATCCCGGACACCACCGCGGCCAGCCGCTCGGAGGACCCCGGGTCCTGAGGGCGCGAGACGGCGATCAGCAGCCCGTCGGAGGAGACCGCGATGGCGTCGACGACGCCGGCCGTCTCGGTGGCGAAGCGGGCGACCATCCACGTGAAGTCCGCGGCGTCGGCAGCGAGCCGCTGTTCTTCGCTCTCCCAAGGGGCGGCACTATTTGAGCCGATCATGGTGTCGTCCTCCTATTGGTCTTCCCCGTCCCGCTCCGGCGTGGTCGGGCCCGCGTGGCGGGCCGACTGCCGGCGGATCGGTATCTGTTCGGCGCTGTCGCGGTTCGCTCGTTCCACTCCCGCTTCGAACTCCTCCAGCGCGTCCCGCACGGCCCGCGCGTCCTGCGGCGGGACCGGTCCGGTCACCGGCGGCATCTGCGTCGTCGGCCAGTCCGGGTGCGAGGGGGGCGTCTTGCGGACCCGGCGGGGCAGGGCTCCGTCGGCGGGTTGCGGGGTGGTGGCGCTCGGCGCGGCGGTGCCGGGCGGCGCGGCCGGCGGGGGCGCGGCGGCGAACCGCGGCGGCTCCGGCGCCGGCTGGTGGGAGGGGATCATTCCAGGCGCTTCCGGAGCGGGTGCCCCGGGCGGCGTCTGGACCGCCGGCGGCCGGCGCACCGGCAGCATCTCGGTCCCCCGGCGCGGCTCGGGCACGGGCTGGTGCGGCAGGTGCTGGCTCTCGCCGCCGGCCAGCGCGCGCCGCCGGCCGAGGCCTTCGGGCGGCACCGGCGCCAGCGGGCCGAGCGAGTACCGGGCTCCGGGGGTGTCGAGGGCACCCGGCTGTCCGAGCGCGTCGAGGCCGTCGAGGCCTGACACCTGGAGCGAGGAGCCGTCCGGCCCGGCGGTCGGCGGTTGGTGGGGCTGGTGGCCCGCCGGCGTCTGGGGCTGGATCGGCTGATACGAGGGCGACGGTGCGAGGGAGGCTGCTGAGGGCGATCCGGCGTGGCCGTCGACGGCGTTCGCCGCGGCGGGGTCGATCGGAGCGGGCTGATACGGCGGGAGCTGGGCTGTTCCGGCTGTTCCGGCTGTTCCCGCTGTCCCGGCCGGTCCGGCGCCGTTTCCGGCAGACGCGGCACCGGGAGCGGCGTACGCGTCGAACTCCGTCGTCGGCGCCGGCAGGCTGAACGCCTCAGCGGGCTGCGTGGCACCGGGAACCCGCCGCGGCAGCCCTTCGGCGCCCGGCGGCAGCGCGGGGGCGGCGGGGGCGGCTGGGGCGACGCGCGGCACGGCCGGCGGCGGCGCGTGCAGCGGCTGCGCCGGGGTCAGCGGCGGCCGTCCCCGCATCTCCAACGATTGAGCGTGCGCCTGCGCCGGGCTCGACGGCAGCGCCGGGACCCCGTTGGCGGCGGGCGCCGAGCCCGCGGCCGGCGTGCCGGTCGCGGCGGCTTCGGCGGCGTCGCCGCGCGGCGCCCGGATCCCGGCCGCCTCGGTCACCGGTCCGGCGAGCAGGAATCCGGGCACGTACACCCGCGCCGTGGTCCCGCCGCCGGTCGTCGGCGACAGCTCCACCGCGGCGCCGGTCCGCACCGAGAGCCGGCCCACCACGAACAGTCCCAGCACCCGCGTCGGCGCCAGGTCCAGGCGCTCGCGGCGCACCAGGCGCGCGTTCTCCTGCGCCATCTGCTCCGGGGACATGCCCATGCCGCGGTCGACGATCTCGATCACGAACCCGCGCGCCGAGAGCCCGACCGCGATCTCCACGCGCTGGCTGGCCGGGGAGAACGACACCGCGTTCTCCACGAGTTCGGCGACCATCAGGGTCATGTCGCCGACCGCCGAGGGCGCGACCATGGCGTCGTCCTCGGCGATCAGCACCACCCGCTGGTAGCCCTCGACACGGCCGACGGCCGAGCGCACCACGTCGGTGAGCCGCATCGGCGCGCCGGAGATGTTCGCCTCGCGCTCGCCGGAGAGCAGGATCAGGCTGTCGGCGCCGCGCTGCAGGCGCACCGCGAGGTGGTCGATGCGGTACAGCCGGTCCAGCAGGACCGGATCGGTCTCGGTGCGCTCGACCTGGTCGATGATCGAGAGCTGGCGTCCGGTGAGGTTGTGGATCCGGTGCCCGACGTTGCCGAACATCTCCGCGGTGTTGCGCCGGATGGTGACCTGCCGCTCCAGCATCAGCAGCGCGGTCTCCTGCACCTTGTTGAACGCCTGCGCCAGGTCGCCGAGCTCGTCGTCGGTCGGCACCGGGATCGCCTCGAACTCCGGCAGGTCGCCGCGCTCGCCGAGGTCCTCGTCGGTGACGCGTTCCAGGTCGGCCGCGGCGGCGCGGGCCACGCGGGTGGCGGCGCCGGTCAGCGCCACGACCGGGCGCACCACCGAGCGCCGGATCAGCCCGGAGAGCACCATCAGCGCGCCGGCGGCGAGCACCCCGACGCCGATCAGCAGGGCGACGGTGATCTCCGCCTGCTGGGCGTTGTCCCGGGCCAGGCCGATGATGCGGTCGGTGATCTGCGCCTCGGCTCCGGCCCGCTGGTTGCTCGCGGTCTCGAAGGCCGTGGTCAGTGTGGTGCGGTCGTTCAGGGTCTGGATGTCCTGCAGGTTGACCTGGGTGTCGCCGTTGACGCCGCGGACCGGGTCGAAGGCCTTGCCGTACATCACCTCGGCCTTGTCCTGGTAGCTCCGGAAGATCTCGGCCTGGGCGGAGCTGAGCAGGGAGCTGATGGCCCGGCGGTCGGAGTTCGAGTCGGCTTCCTGCACCAGACTGAACTGCACCTGCGCGACCTGGTCCCAGCGCAGGGAGGAGCCGTACTCCTCGCCGGCGTTGTACTCGGTGGGCCCGGAGGCGAAGGCGGTCAGCGAGGCCTCGCGCTGGCTCTCGGCCATGTCGCCGGAGTACAGCGCGGCCAGTTCCGCCTCCAGCGAGGCCGCCGGGCCGCCGCCGGCCGCGTGCCCGGCGAAGTCCAGGGCCGAGACCATCTGCGAGTCGATGGCGCCGTAGACGGTGTCGACCAGCTGCTGGACGTGGGCCTGCAGCACATAGTTCTGCGACATGCCCTCGCGGGCGGGCAGTTCGCGCACGTAGCTCAGGTCGGAGACGGCGGCCAGCGCGGCGGTCAGGGTCGGCGTCGCGTGCCGGCCGAAGTCCGCGGTGACCTGCGCGACCTGGGTGTCGGTGGTGGCGATCGCGGCGGTGTACTCCGTGGCCTTGTCCGGGTCGCCGCTCATCGCCGCCTGGGCCTTGTCCCGCTCCAGCGAGAGGTCCTGGATCAGCTGGCTGACGGACTTGGACGAGGACAGGAAGTCCGCCGCGGAGTTCCACTGCCCGGCCACGTTGACCTCGTGGACCGCGACCGGGGTCATCAGCGCGGCCATGGCGATCGTGGGCAGCACGACCAGCAGGTCCATGCGGCGCCGGAACGGCAGCCGGCTGCGGACCGCCGGTCTGGTGGTGTTGGCGACGTCGGCGCCCGAGCCCTGCGTCATCTCCGCACCGCCTCCCTTGCCCCGTGCGGTCATTGCTGTTTGATCCGGTTCCAGGCCGCGACCCATTGCGAGTAGGGCACGCAGTCGCGGCCGCTGTCGTCCAAGCAGTGGGCGGTGGGGGTGGTCCAGTAGTGGACGTTGCGCCAGTACGCCTTGTCGTCGGCGTGGTAAGCGGCGCAGAAGCCGACGGCGGCCTTGGCGCAGGCTTGAGCGTTCGCCGGCGCCTCACCGACGTACTGCGCGGTCTCGGCGTTGACGGTGGGCGTCGAGACGTAGGCCAGCCACTTGTAGGCGCAGGTCAGGTCCTTCGCCGTGGAGCTGACCATCCAGGTGTCGGACCAGCCGGTGGTGCCCCCGGACGGGGTGGCGGTGGCGATGTCCTTGTGCCCCGCGCCCTGCAGGCCGTTGACGACCACCTGCCAGCCGGTGCCGATGGTGTCCGCGCCCTTGGTGAAACCGGCCTGCTGGGCGGCGGTGTTCGGCCAGTAGTCGGCGACCGCGGCGCGCTGCTTGGTCAGGACCGCGACGGCGGCGTCGAACTGGGCCTTGTCCAGCGAGTAAGGGTCCTTGATCCCGAGGGCCGGCTGGGACTGCATGAGGTACAGCGCGGCGTCGCCGATGGTGATCGGGGAATCGTAGACCGACACGTGGCCGGCGACCGAGGGGTCGGGGTCGAACACCGCGGCCAGCGAGGTCGGCGGGGTCTTGACCTTGGCGCTGTTGTAGATCAGGACATTGGCGCCGCGGCCCTGCGGGATGCCGTAGGGCACGCCGTTGACCGAGTTCCAGGACTGGTTCGTCAGGTCGGGGTAGATCTGCGGGTAGCTGGGGACTTTGGAGACGTCGACCGGGGCGACGTCCCCGCTGGCTATCAGCCGCAGGCTGGCGTCGCCGGAGGCGGAGACCACGTCGTAGCGGCCGGACTTGACGTCGGCGACCATCTCGTCGGAGCTGCCGGCGCTGTCGGCGTGCACTGTGCAGCCGGACTGCCGCTCGAACGGGACGACCCACTGGCTCTCGGCGTAACCGTCCCAGACCACCATGTACAGGTCGCCCTCGGAGACGGCGCCCGGCTCGGCCATCGGCACCGGCGGAGCCGCGAAGGCTCCGGGCGCGGCCGACCCCGGACCCGACGAGCAGCCCGCGACCAGCGCCACCGCGGCGACCGCGGCGGCCAGGCGCGCCGCGAGGGACCCGTGTCGGTGTCCAGAGGACACCGACCGCATTATCGCCATAGACCGGGGCGCTTTCTGCTCACTCGTCGCTTGTCATGCCAGAGCCTTGCGTAGGGGGACACGGACGGCACGCAACCGTACGCGACGCGCTGCACACTACACGATCGTATGGTCGGTAGAGAATCAGGGAGCGTATGGAAAGGCCTGGGCCCCGCGTCGAATCCGGTCGCGTCGGCGGCGCCCTCTAGGATCAGCGCATGGCGAAGAACCCCGAGCGCCTGATGGTGCTCGACACCCCGACGCTGTACTTCCGCGCCTTCTTCGGCGTGCCGGACACCATCCGCTCGCCGGACGGGATGGTGGTCAACGCGGTGCGGGGCACCGTGGAGTCCGTCAGCTATCTGATCAACACGTACAAGCCGGACCGGCTCGTGGCGTGCTTCGACGCGGACTGGCGCCCGGCGTTCCGCGTGGAGGCCATCCCGTCGTACAAGGCGCACCGGGTACTTGAGGAGGCGCCGGCAGGCGGCGCAGGCGTGGACGTCGAGGAAGTCCCGGACCTGCTGAGCCCGCAGGTCCCGGTGATCGAGGCCGCGCTGGACGCGCTGGGCATCGCCCGCGCCGAAGCACCCGGCTTCGAAGCCGACGACGTCCTGGCGACCCTGGCCGAACGCTGGGACGGCCGCGGCCCGGTGGACGTGGTGACGATGGACCGCGACCTGTACCAGCTGGTCGACGACACCCGAGAGATCCGCGTCCTGAACATCGGCAAGGGCGTGACCAAGCTGGAAGTGGTCACCGATCAGATCCTGCGCGAGAAGTACGGCATCACCGGCGGCGAGTACGCGGACTTCGCAGCCCTGCGCGGCGACCCGAGCGACGGCCTGCCCGGCGTCTCCGGCATCGGCGAGAAGACCGCAGCCGCGCTGATCTCGCAGTACAAGGACCTGGCAGGCGTCCGCGCGGCAGCCGAGGACCCGGCCTCGACGCTCAAGCCGGCGCAGCGCAAGCGCATCGCGGAGGCCGCGGGCTACCTCGACGCGGCGCCGACGGTGGTGCGCGTGGTCCGCGACGCCCCGGTGGTGGAGCACGACGACCGCCTGCCGCGCGAGCCGAAGGACCCGATCATGGCCGCGATGCTGGCGGAGAAGTTCGGGGTGAAGACGGCGGTGGCGCGGCTGACGCGGGTGATGGCGGAGCGGTAGGGGTGGGGCGGATGTCGGCCGCCGACGATGTGGTCGATCGGCGGCGGGGCATTTTGTTAGGGCATAACCGCCCCTTATATACATGTATAACGCTCGCCGCCGACACGTTCGGCATGCCGGTCGGCAGCGAGCGCCGCACGGATCAGCCCGCGGCGAGCGCCATACGGGTCAGCCGGCGGCGGGCGTCGCGCTGGCATTTTGTTAGGGCAGATTTGCCCCTTTTAGTCATGTATAACGCCTGCCGCCGACACATCAGTCGGCGGCGAGCCTCTCCCCCATCACCCGTTCATCATCGAGTAGGCGACCACGCCGCGCCGCAGGCCGTCGATGGCCTCCTGGGCGGCTTCGCGGACGGTGCTCTTCTTGCCGTCGGTGGCTTTCAGTTCGGCGGCGGCGTTGGCTACTTGGCCGAGGAGGTCGATGAGTTGCTTGCACCAGCGGACGAAGTCGCCTGCGGGCATTTCTACGTCCCACAGGACTTCTTCCAGGGCTTTGCCGGAGGCCCAGTGGAAGGCCGGGAGGGCGAAGCCGAGGTCGGGTTCGCGTTGGAACTCGAGGTGGTGGTCGGTTTCCAGGTCCTCGAGTTTGGCCCAGAGGCGGACCATTTCGTCGAGGGTCTTGGGGACGGCGCCGCCGGGGAGGCGGGGTGGGCCCGCGTCGTCGGCTCGGCGGGCTTCGTAGACCAGGGCTGAGACGCAGGCGGCGAGTTCGGGCGGGGTCAGGCCTTCCCACAGGCCCGCGCGGAGGGTTTCGGCGGTCAGGAGGTCCAGTTCGGTGTAGAGCCTGCCGAGGCGCTTGCCGATCGGGGTGACCTGGTCACCGTCGAGGTAGCCGAGTTGTTCCAGGAGGCCGCAGACTCGGTCGAAGACGCGGGCGATGCTGTTGGTGCGGCCTGCGACGCGCTTTTGGAGCTGCTTGGTCTCGCGGTCGAGCTTGTGGAAGCGCTCGGCCCAGCGGGCGTGGTCCTCGCGGTCCTGGCAGCCGTGGCAGGGGTGGGCTCGGATGGCCTTGCGCAGGCGGCTGATCTCCGTGTCGTCGGTCGCCTCGGAGCGGTAGCGGGTCTTGCGGTAGGGCGGGATCTCCTTGTCGCCTGCCTTGTTGCGCAGGGCGGTGGCCAGGTCGCGGCGGGACTGGGGCGACTTGGCGTTGAAGGACTTGGGGACGCGCATGTGGTCCAGCGGTTCGGCCGGGCTGGGGAAGTCCGTCAGCGACAGGCGGACGACCTGGCGGTCGACGGTGAGGACCACCGGGCGCGGGCCGTCGCCGGTGAGCTGCTTCGGGCGGCCGGCGGTCGAGGCCGGTATCCCCGGGTCCAGGACCACGGCCACGCCGGCGCGCTTGCCCGCGGGCACCACGATGATGTCGCCGGGCTGGAGCCTCTCCAGCGACTCCAGCGCGGCGGCACGGCGGTTCGCAGCGCCCTGCCGCGACAGGTCGGCCTCGCGCTCGGAGAGCTGGCGCCGCAGCGTCATGTACTCGTCGAAGTCGCCGAGGTGGCAGGTTATGGCCTCGGAGTAGCCGTCCAGCGCGTCAGTGTTCTTGCGCACCTGGCGGGTCAGCCCGACGACCGCCTGGTCGGCCTGGTACTGCGCGAAGGAGGTCTCCAGCAGGTTGCGCGCACGCTCGGCGCCGAACTGCCCGACCAGGTTGACCGCCATGTTGTAGGACGGCTTGAACGACGAGCGCAGCGGGTACGTCCGCGTGCCGGCCAGCCCGGCCAGCGCCTTGGCGTCCAGGTCGGCGCGCCACAGCACCACCGCGTGGCCCTCGATGTCGATCCCGCGCCGGCCCGCGCGCCCGGTGAGCTGGGTGTACTCCCCGGCGGTCAGGTCGACGTGGTTCTCACCGTTCCACTTGGTCAGCGCCTCCATCACCACGGTGCGCGCCGGCATGTTGATGCCCAGCGCCAGCGTCTCGGTGGCGAACACCGCCTTGACCAGACCTTGGACGAAGAGCTCTTCGACGATCTCCTTGAACGTCGGCAGCATGCCCGCGTGGTGGGCCGCCACGCCGCGCTGCAGACCGTCGAACCAGTCGTGGAAGCCCAGGACGTTGAGATCCTCCGACGGGATCCGCCCGGTGCGCTCCAGCACGTGCGCCTTGACCCGGGCCCGCTCGTCGGCGTTCAGCAGCCTGACACCGCCGTGCAGGAACTGCTGGACCGCCGCGTCGCAGCCGGCCCGGCTGAAGATGAAGGTGATGGCGGGAAGCAGGCCCTCGGTGTCGAGCTTCTCGATCACGTCGACGCGGCTGGGGACCCAGCCGCCGCGGCCGCGCCGCTGGACCCGGCCGCGCTGACCCCGGTTGCCACCGCCGCCGCCACCGCCGCGAGGCCCGCCCCGCTTGTACATGGATTCCGAGCTCTCGCGGTTCAACCGCACCAGCTCGGGGTTGACCCGCAGTTCGCGGGCCGCGGAGATCCCGCCCTGACCGTTGGCGCCGGGCATCGCCTCGCCGTCGGCGCCGTTGGCGAACAGGTCGAACATCCGGCGGCCGGACAGCACGTGCTGCCACAGCGGCACCGGACGGTGCTCCCAGACGATCGACTTGGTGTCGCCGCGCACCGTGCGCAGCCAGCCGGCGAACTCCTCGACGTTGGACACCGTCGCCGAGAGCGCGACCAGGCGCACCGACTCCGGCAGGTGGATGATGACCTCTTCCCAGACCGCGCCGCGGAAGCGGTCGGCGAGGTAGTGGACCTCGTCCATGACGACGTAGCCGAGCCCGGACAGCGTGCCGGAGCCGGCGTAGAGCATGTTGCGCAGCACCTCGGTCGTCATCACGACGATCGGCGCCTCGCCGTTGACCGTGTTGTCGCCGGTCAGCAGGCCGACGTTGGCCGCGCCGTGCCGGGCGACCAGATCGGAGTACTTCTGGTTGGACAGCGCCTTGATCGGCGTGGTGTAGAAGCATTTGACGCCCTGCGCGAGCGCCAGGTGGACGGCGAACTCCCCCACGACGGTCTTGCCCGACCCGGTCGGGGCGGCGACCAGGACGCTGTCCCCGGCCTCCAGCGCGCGGCAGCCCTCGATCTGGAACCCGTCGAGATCGAAGTCGTAGCCGCCCCGGAAGCGCTGGAACTCCGACAGGGCAGGCACATCGGGAGCCCGCGGGGGCTCAGCGGGCGATGACATGCCTCCAGCCTAACCGCAAGCTTGATCGCTGCGCCTCAGGTTTGCCGGGAGGCTCCTTCGGTGCTTTCCTCAGCTCGCGGGAGCGGGCCGGAACACCCTCAACGCGCCGGGAAGGGTGCGCAGGGTGACCGGCAGCGCGCCGATCCGCTCGCCGTCGGCCCAGCAGCTGACGTTCTCGGCGTGCAGCTCGACGTCGGCGGCGTGGTGCACGTTCACCTTGGGGTGGTTGACGTGGCGGCCGGAGAACACCTTGGGGAATATCGTCAGCAGCGTCGGCTTGGAGATCTTGCGGACCGCGGTCAGCTGGAAGCTGCCGTCGTCCATGCGCGCCTCGGGGCAGACCAGCATGCCGCCGCCGTAGGACGGGCCGTTGCCGACCGCGACCAGCATGCACTCGGTGTCCACGCTCTTGCCGTCCAGCACGATCCGGAACCGCGGCGCCTTGAAGCGCGGCAGCTCCAGCAGCATCGCCAGGTCGTAGCGGCGCTTGCCGCGCGGCCAGCTCATCTGGTTGGCGCGGTCGTTGACCTTGGAGTCCAGACCGCAGGCGAGCACTGTGGAGAAGCGGCGGACCACCTCGGCGGAGGTGCCGGTGCCGACGGTCGCCTCGCCGAGGTCGATGCGGCCCTCTTCGCCGGAGGCGATCACGCGCGCCGCGGCCTCGGGGTCCTTCAGCGGGATGCCCAGGCTGCGCGCGGTGTCGTTGCCGGTGCCGGCCGGGATGATGCCGAGCACGCGCTCCGGGTCGCCGGTCAGCAGCCGCAGTCCGGCCGAGACCATGCCGTCGCCGCCGACCACCACGAGGGCCGCGTCGTGGTTCTTCAGCAGGGCGTCGCCGGCCCGCTGCTCGCCCTCGAAGGCGTCGCGGCCGACGATGTCGGTCACCTCGATCCCGGCGGCGCGCAAGGCGGCGACGGCACGCTGGCCGGCTTGGGCGCCCGCGCCCTTGGCGGACGTGGGGTTGATCAGGGCGACGACGTGGTCGGGTCTGGGCACGCGCGAACGTTAGCAGCGCGTGCCCTCCTGCGTCATGGCGCCGTGATCAGCGCGTTATCGCCGGGCGTCACGGCCGGGTGTCAGGTGAGGTCGTCGTAGTCGTCGTCGAAGCCGCGGCGGACCTGCTCGACCGGACGCGCCTGCTCCACCGGGACCGGGCTCAGGTCGAGGTTGGACGCCTCGTCCGGGGTCAGGCCGGCGTTGATGTTGCGCGCGGCGCGGCGCCGGTCGTTCAGGACGGCGATGCCGATGGCCGCGTAGTAGAGCAGACACATCGGGGCGGCCAGGGCGGTCATGCCCAGCGGCTCGCCGGTCGGGACGGCGCCGGCGGCGAAGACGAAGATGGCGAAGGTCACGTAGCGCCAGGACTTCTTCAGGCGCTCGGCGGACAGCACGCCGGCGAAGTTCAGCGCGACGACGATCAGCGGGATCTCGAAGGAGACGCCGAAGATCAGCACCATGCGCAGGAAGAAGTTGATGAAGGTGTCCAGCGGCAGGATGTTGCTGACGCCCTTGGGGGTGAAGCCGAGCAGCACCCGCATGATCGTGGAGAAGATGGTGTAGCACAGGGCGGCGCCGGCGGCGAACAGCGGCACGCCGGCGGCGACGAAGCCCAGGCTGTACTTCTTCTCGTTGCGGTGCAGGCCCGGGGCGATGAACGCCCACAGCTGGTACAGCCACACCGGGGAGGCCAGCAGCATGCCGACCATCAAGGAGACCTTCAGGCTCAGCGCGAGGCCCGCGGTGGGACCGGTGATCGTCACCAGGCCGTTCTTGCACTGCGGGGTCGGCTGGCCGACCCCGTGGACGCTCATGTCGTTGCAGACCGTGTTCTCCAGCAGCTGGATCACCCACTCGTGGACGAACCAGCCCACGATGGCGCCCAGGACGATCCCCACCGAGGCGCGGAACAGCCGGGTGCGCAGTTCGCGGATGTGGTCGCCGAGCGGCATGCGGCCCTCGGGGTCCTTCGGGACCTTCACGATCTTCGACGGCTTGCTCTTGCCCTGGGGCCGGGTCCCGTTCGCGCTGGCCTGTGTGGTCATCGTTTCGGCCGAATCCTTCAGTTCTGGGCTTTGTCGGCGCGCTGGGCGCCGCCGTCGACGATCGTTCCGGGGATCGTTCTGTCCTCGGGCAGCTCCACGTCATCCGCCGCGGCCTGCATCTCGGACTTCATGATCCGCGCGGACTTGCGGACGTTGCGCACCGAGTCCGTCAGCCGGTTGCGCCCGAACAGCGCCCACCCCGCCAGTACGATCAGACCGATCTCGATCAGCCTCATGAACACGGGCCGACCCCCTTCGCTGCGACAGGCCGCGGGCCGGCGGGCGTCACGGATATGAACACGGGCACGATGCGAAGACTAATCGTGCTGGGCCCGTGCACGCATCGCCTTGACGCCCTCCATTTCCTGAACTCCGCGCAATGTCTCACTCGCGTCGTTCAGAACCGAGGTGGTCTTCTTCAGTTCCCGGATCAGCCCCTTGGCCGCGGCGAACACCCGCCAGCCGAACGCGGCGGTGATCACCAGGACGACGACAGCGGTGATCGCGATCAGCAGGACCCAGTACATGCTGGAAACTATAGAGCCTGACCCGGCCCGCGACGCAGGGCGAGGGTGGCCACACCGGCGGATTTCAGGATCGCCGCCAGCTCCGGCCCCGCCGGCCGCCGCACCCGCGCCCCGCACGCGGGGCAGGTGAACAGGTAGCGATTCGCCTCCGCGCCGTCCCCGGTCTCCACAAAACGGAGGTCGGAGACCGCGACGTACTGCGGTCCGCAGTCCGGACACCGAACGCGGAAGTCGGCGGCAGGGGCGGATTCCGGAGGCTGCGGCACCTGCGGCGAGGCCGGGCGGGACGCACCAGGGCTACGGAGGGCGACGGACTCGATACCGATCGCAGCCATCGCATCGGAGAGATCTGCGAGCCCGCCGGTCAGGGCTCGGAGACGGACTCGGGGGTCGGTGTCGGGAGCCGGATGTTCGGACGCTGCGGGTTCGGCGGCTGCCGCGGGTTCGGGGGCTGCGGCGGGTTCGGGGGCTGCGGCGGGTTCGGGGGCTGCGGCGGGTTCGGAGGCTGCGGAAGTTTCGGCGGCGGGAGTTTTGGCAGCGGGAGTGGGAGCCGGCTCGGGTGCGCTCGGAGCTGCGGGCTCGCGGAGCTCGGCGACAGGCGGGACCGAGGCGCCCTGCTCGCGGATCTCAGTGACCGCCGGTGCAGGGCCGGGCACGCGGAGCTCGGTAGGCGCGGTCGGGACATCGGCAGCAGACGCGTGGTGCGCAGAGCCGGGCACGCGGAGCCCGACAGGCGCAGTCGGGACATCGGCGGCAGACGCATCGTGCGCAGAGCTCGGGTCGCGGAGCTCAGCAAGCGCGGTCGGGACATCGGCAGCAGACGCATGGCGCGCAGGGCCGGGCTCGCGGCGCCTGGCAAGCGCGGTCGGGACATCGGCGGCAGCCGCGTGGTGCGCAGAGCTCGGCTCGCGGGACTCGGCAGGCGCGATCGAAACATCGGCAGCAGCCGCATCATGCGCAGAGCTCGGGTCGCGGAGCTCAGCAGGCGCGGTCGGGACATCGGCGGCAGCTGTGCCTCGCCCGGGGTTGAGCACATGGAGCGCGGCGGGCTCGCTCGCGTCCTGAGCGGAAGTGCCTGCGGATCCGGCTTCGAACCAATCTGAAGCTCCCGCCGTACCCGCGCCCTCCGCGCCCTCCGCATCCTCCTTCGGCAGGTGGCCGAAGGCCTCGCCCACCGGTCGCGGCGTGCGGGGTGCCTCGGTGGGGCGGCGTCCGCGGAACCAGTCGCGGTCGGGGGCGTCCCCTTGGCTCACGCCTGGGCCTCGGCGGCGCCGTAGAGGGCGAGGGCTTCGGCGGCGGTCTTGCGGACCTGGTCGGCCAGGGCCGGGGGGTCGACGATGCGGCCGTCGGCGCCGAGGCGGAGGACCAGGCGGAGGATGCGGCCCTGGTCGGGGGCTCGCAGGGCGATGCGCAGGCCGCCTTCGGGGAGTTCCTCGACGCCTTCGTTCGGGTAGTTCTCGGCGACCCAGCGGGCGTGGCGGGTCACTTCGAGGGTGACCAGGGGGTCGTCGGCGGCCGGGCGCAGGACGCCGTCGTCGAGGTCCTGGGGTTCGGCCGATTCCGGGATCTCGGCGGCGATGTCGAGGACGTCGATGGCCACTATGCGCGAGAGCCGGAACACGCGCACCGCCTCGCTGCGGCGGCACCAGCCCTCCAGGTAGGCGTGGCCGTCGGAGAGGATCACGCGCATCGGGTCCACGTCGCGCTCGGTGACCTGGTCCCGGGACGGGACGAAGTACTCCAGCCGCAGGCGGTGGCCGCTGTCCAGGGCCTGGCGGATGCGGTCCAGCACGGTGGCGCGCGCCTCGAAGGCGACCGTCACGCGCTGCGAGGCCTGCGCGCCGCGCTCGCCGGCGGCCTCCTCCAGCTTGGCGATGGCCCGCAGCAGGGCGTCGCGGTCGGCGACGCCGGGCAGCTGCGCCAGAGCGCGCAGGGCGACCAGCAGCGCGACGGCCTCGCGCACCGAGAAACGCAGAGGACGGACGATCGCCTCGGCGTTCTCCAGGTGGATGGTGCCGCCCTCGCCGATATGGGCTTCCATCAGGTCGTCCGGCAGACCGCCGGGCAACCCGCACATCCAGAGCGTCTCCAGGTCCTTGCGCAGCTGCTTCTCGGAGACGTTGAACTCCCCGGCCACCTCGGTCAGCTTCGCGCCCTCGTGCTCCAGCAGGTAGGGCACCAGGTTCAACAGCCTGCGGACCTGTGCCGCGGCGCCGCTCATCGGGAGGCTCCCGTCATCTCGCCCGTCATCTCCCCGGTGTCGGTGCGGATCGCCTGGGCGCCGATCCGGGCTCCGTGCTGCGTCATCTCGTCGCTCGCGGCCAGCGCGTTGCCGGCCACCGCCGCGCGCAGCCGGGCGATCACGGCGGCGCGCAGCTCCGGGGGGTCCAGGACCTGCACGTCGGGACCGAACTCGGCGAGCCAGCCGGCCATGCCGGTGTTGCGCGGTACGGACAGCACGTCCCAGCCGGTCGGCTCGCCGTCCAGCAGCTCCGGCTCGCACTCGGTGGCGCGGCGGCGCAGCAGGAAGCCGGTGTCGGCCTTCAGCCGCAGCCGGGCGGTGCCGACGTTGCGGTTCTGCTTCCAGGCGAAGTCGGCGACCTTGGCGTGCACGTCCATGTCGTCGGGCACCGCCTCGGTCAGATGCCCGGCCAGCAGCACCACCTCGCCGACGATCCGGTCCAGCCGGAACATCCGGTCGGCGCCGCGGTCGCGGTCGTAGCCGGCCAGGTACCAGTGCCCGCGCCAGGAGTCGATGGCCCACGGCTCGACCTTGCGCCCGACGGGGTCCACCTCGCCGGACTTGCGGTAGCCGAAGGACACCGGGCGCCGGTCGCAGATCGCCTGCAGCAGCGGTTCGAAGGCGCTAGTCTCGGTCCGCACCCGCGGCTCGATGCCGGATTGGCTGATGTCCCCGACCTCGATGCCCGCGCTCTTGAGCTTGAGCAGCGCCGAGGAGGCGTCGGAGGCCAGGACCGCCTGCTGCCAGAAGCGCGCGGCGACGCCGAGCACCGCCGCCTCGTCCCGCTCCAGGCGGATCTCGGGGAGGTTGTAGGAGTCCTTGGGGATGCGGTAGCCGATCTCGTCCTCGAACAGCGCGCTGTTGGTACCGGTCTCCAGGGGGATGCCCATCTCGCGGAGCTCGTCCTTGTCCCGTTCGAACATACGCTCGAAAGCGTCGTCCGTGGGGCACTCGCGATACGGCTCCAGGGTGGCGCGCAACCGCTCCTTGGTCACGTACTGCTTGGACGCGAGCAGGCAGATGACCAGGTTCACCAACCGCTCGGTCTTCGTGGCGGGCATCGAGGTTCTCCTACAACAACTCGGGTACGCGTGAACGGTAGCGCTAATAGGCGGGAGCGCGCAGCGTCGTACACATTGGCGAACACGAAAGTGTGACTGCGGGTCGGCTAGCGGGGTGTCACCGGGCCGGTAGCGTGGGTGGGTGATCCAGTGGCGGCGTGGGGTCGTGTCGGTTGTAGGCCGCGCTTGGCGCGGTTCCCTCGAGTTAGATGTAACGACCGCGGACGGGCGAATGTTCCGGGCGTTGGCATACCCGGAGCTGGTCGGACGCCCTGAGGTCGGCGACGAGGTGCTGCTCTCGGTCGCGGCTCTGGAGCTGGGGTTGGGGACCGGCGGGTACGCGCTGGTCGTGGCGATCCCCTCGCGACTCCCTGCGGACGCCCCCTTAGAGGGGCACATGGTGAAGGCGCGCTATACGCCGCTGCAGACCGTGGTGGACGGCGCGGAGGAACGCTACCCGGAGTTGGCGACTGCGTCGTCTTTGGACGGGATGCCTGTGGTGGTTGCCGACCTGCACTCGGCGCTGCCTGCGGTCGTTGCGGGGATTCGCGCGGAGCGTCCCTCTGCGCGCGTCGCCTATGTGATGACCGACGGAGGCGCGCTCCCCTTGTGGTTCTCCAGGGCGGTCGACGGACTGCGCGACGCGGGGTGGCTGGCAGCGGGGACCGTCACGGTCGGACAGGCGTTCGGCGGTGATCTGGAGTGCGTGACTGTATATAGCGGGCTCCTTGCGGCGCGCCATGTGCTGAAGGCTGACATCGCGGTCGTCACGCAGGGACCGGGGAACCTCGGGACCGGAACGGAGTGGGGGTTCTCGGGGGTCGCGTGCGGCGAGGCGGTGAATGCGGCGGCCGTCCTAGGGGGACGTCCTGTCGCCGCGCTAAGGGTTTCCTCTGGAGATGCCCGCGAGCGACACCACGGAGTGAGCCATCACAGCCTCACCGCATATGGAAAGGTCGCCTTGGCGCGCGCCGAGGTAGCACTGCCGGATGCGGACGACGCCTTCTGGCGTGCAGTGGCTGCGCAGGCTGCGGAGTTGGAGACGCGACATACGGTGGTTCGCGTACCGGTCGACGGACTGGATTCCGCCTTGCGTTCCTCTCCAGTGAAGCTGAGCACGATGGGCCGTGGTCTTGACCAGGACCACGCGGCGTTCCTCGCCTCGGCCTGCGCGGGCCGATTGGCGGCCACTGACAAGGTCTGAGGCAGAACACTTTCGCCGATCTCTGGTCACGGACCCCCCGTTGTCAGCACTATGGGATGCTGCACATTCGACAGGCGAGACCCGGGAGGGACGTTGGCCGTGGAAGAGGGCGTCGAAGAAGTCAAGGTCGACGTGGATCAGCTGCAGCACGTGGAGCACATCGTGCCCGACCGCAAGCTGCGCGCGGTTCCCGTCCTGCTCCTGAGCTGCATCGTGTTCGGGCTGGCCTCCGCGGCGTTCGCCTGGACGACGCTGCGTGTGCACGACCGCCAGATGTCGGCGGAGGCGAACGAGAAGGCGGTCGCGTTCGTGCTCGGGACGCCGGGCCTGCAGACCTCGGAGCAGCCCGCGACCGGCGGCGGCTCGGTGACCGCGTTCTACTCCCCCAAGCTGCACCGCTTCGCGATCACAGGCCACGACCTGCCCTCGCTCACCGGCGGCCGCACCTACGAGTTCTGGTACCGCACCAGCCCTGACGCCGCGCCGAAGCCGGTCGGCAACTCCCGCTTCAACGGCCCGCAGAACGACGTGGTCGTCGTCTCGCTCCCGGCCCAGGTCACCGCGGTGGAGGTCACGGTCGAGCCCTCGGGCGACGCCCACACGCCGTCCAGCGCACCGATCGCGGAGCTGAAGTTCGGCTAGCCGCCTACTCGGCGATCAGCAGATCACCGGCCAGCACCGCGAACAACGTCCCGGTCACGGCGTCGACGACACGGCGCGCCCGCGCATAAGCCGCAGCGATCCGCTTGGCGGAGAACAGGCACGCCACGAGCGCGTACCAGGCGACGCCGATCGCAGGAATCGCCACGCCGATCGCGGTGCGGTACTCCCAGTCGACGTGCGGCGGAAGCAGCGCGGCGAACACGCTGGAGAAGAAGACGGCAGCCTTCGGATTGCCGATGTTGCACAAGAAGCCGGCGCGGAAGGCCGACACGGCGCCCCGGGGACGAACACCGGTGGCGCCGGCGGCCGGACCATGCACCTTGCGGCGGGCGGCCGAGCGCAGGAGCTGGAAGGCGAGCCAGAGCAGGTAGGCGGCGCCGGCCACCCGAACCGCCTCGAACACCGGCTGGAAGCGAACAAGCAGCACGGTCAGCCCGACCAGGCTGGTGGTCGCCCACACCGCCATCGCCGCGGCGACGCCGAGCCCGACGAAGACCGCGTCACGGCGCGAGCGCGCGACCGAGGCATGGGAGACGGCGAGAAAATCGGGGCCCGGAATCAGCAGGGCCAGGGTCCACACGGTCAGCAAGGCGGCGAAGGACGCGACAGGCATAGGACGATGCTGCCACGCGAGCGCCGAGCTAAGACGGGTCCGCGGGGCTGCACCAGGCCACTCACCACCGATTGGCCTGCGATTGGCCTCGCCGATCAAATCCCCGGAATCGACCACACGCTGAACACGCCGATGGCCGTCCCGAAATCAGAACGGCCATCGAGGGCACTGCACTCAGCTCATGCCGAGCTCAGCTCACGCCGGAGCCCAGCCGGAGCTCGCTCAGCTCACGCCGAGTCTCAGCTCACGGTGGAGCTCAGCCTCAGCTCAGCCCACCTTGAGCAGGTCGACGACGAAGATCAGGGTCTCGCCGGGCTTGATCAGGGGGCTGGGGCTGCGGTCGCCGTAGGCGAGGTGCGGCGGGATGACCAGCTTGCGGCGGCCGCCGACCTTCATGCCGGCCACGCCGCGGTCCCAGCCGGCGATGACGCGGCCGCCGCCGAGGGGGAAGGCGAAGGGCTGGCCGCGGTTCCAGGAGGCGTCGAATTCCTCGCCGGTGGAGAAGGACACGCCGACGTAGTGCACCGTGACCTGCTGGCCGGCGGCGGCCTCGTCACCGGTGCCGACGGTGATGTCCGTGATCTCCAGGTCCGCCGGGGGCGGGGAGTCGGGGAAGTCGATCTCAGGCTTGTCAAGACTCATGGGCTTGCTGTTCCCAATCCTGTCGGTGATGGACTCCTCGTTACGCTATCAGGGCGCCCCTGGCCGCCCCGCCGGTGCTAGCGGGCGTCGAGGATGTCCACCACGAACACCATGGTGTCCGTGCCCTGGATGCCGGCGTCGGGCTGGCCGGCGGTGCCGTAGCCCTTGTCCGGCGGGACCACGAGCAGCACGCGGGAGCCCACGGTCTGGCCGATCAGGCCCTCGTCCCAGCCCGGGACCACGGCGCCGATGCCGATCGGGGTGGCGAAGACCGACTTGCTCTTGCTGAAGGAGGAGTCGAAGATCTGGCCGGTGCGCCAGATCAGGCCCTCGTACTGGACCACCAGGATCTGGCCCTTCTTCACCGGGGCGCCCTTGCCGACGATCACCGGCTTGTACACCCCGGCGGTCGGCGGCTGCTTGCCGGCCGGGATGGTCACCTTCGGGTCGTTCGGGCCGACGGTGGTGGCCACGGTCGGCAGCGCCGGGTCGTTCAGGACGCCGGGACCGGCCGGGATGTCGGCCTGGGGCGAGGGGTACACGCCGATGACGTCCAGGTCGAAGATGATCGTGTCGGTGCCGGTGATGGTGATCTTGCCGTCGGTGGTGCCCTTGGAGCCGAAGGCCAGGGCCGGCGGGACGGTCAGCTCCACCCGGCTGCCGGCGCTCTGACCCTTCAGGCCCTGCTCCCAGCCCGGGAGCATCTGGCCGGCGCCCTCGACCTCGGTCACCGGGTGCTGCCCCTGGTCGTAGCTGCTGCCCAGGTCCGAGCCGTCGCGCCAGAGCTTGGCGGTGAACTGCAGGACCACCGCGCTGCCGTCGGTGACCTTGGCGCCGTCGCCGGGGATCTTCACCTTCACGCCGAGCTTGCCGTCGGGCTGGCCGGCCGGCACCTGGATGCTCGGGCGGATGCCGATGGCCTGGGCGACCGGGGCGCCGGAGGTGGCCGAGGGCTTCGGCGCGGCGGGCTTGCTCGACGAGCAGCCGGCCAGCAGCACCAGGCCGGCGGCGAGGCCGGCGAGGGCGGTCTGGGTCCGGCGGGCGGCCACGGAACGGCGCACTGGGAAACCTCGAATCGGGCGCGGAGCCGGGACCTGGACGAGCACCCGGCAGGGCGTTGCGACGTGCGGTGAGATGATCACACGTCTGGGGACCGCACCACACTAGCGCGACCCGCCCCCGGCCGGAGCCGGGAACGGGTCACGATGAGGCAAATCCGCCAGAGCTGCTCACCAGCGGGTCACGACGAGGCAAACCCGTCAGAACGACTCACCAGCGGCTCACCGGGCTCACAGGGCTCACATCGAGGAGATGAGCTTCTCCACGCGCTCGTCCACCGAGCGGAACGGGTCCTTGCACAGCACGGTGCGCTGCGCCTGGTCGTTCAGCTTCAGGTGCACCCAGTCGACGGTGAAGTCCCGCCGCTGTTCCTGCGCCCGCTTGATGAACTCCCCGCGCAGCCGCGCCCGGGTGGTCTGCGGCGGGACCGACTTGGCCTGGAAGATCTCCAGGTCGGTGGCGGTCCGCTCGACCATGCCGCGCTTCTCCAGCAGGTAGTACAGCCCGCGGTTGCGCGAGATGTCGTGGTAGGCCAGGTCCAGCTGCGCCACCCGCGGGGCGGACATCGCCAGGTTGTTCTTGGCCCGATAGCGCTCGATGAGCTGGTACTTGATGACCCAGTCGATCTCCCGGGAGATCAGGTCCAGGTCGCCGGTGTTCACCGCGGTCAGCGTGCGCTCCCACAGGTCCAGGATCCGGTCCACGGCGCCGGTGCGCAGTCCGCGCTTCTCGGCGAAGTCCCGGGCCTTGGTGAAGTACTCCTCCTGTATCTCCAGCGCGCTCATCTCGCGGCCGTTGGCCAGGCGGACCTTCTTCTGGCCGGTCATGTCGTGGCTGACCTCGCGGATCGCCCGGATCGGGTTCTCCAGGGTCATGTCGCGCAGCGTCGTGCCGGCCTCGATCATCCGCAGCACCAGGTCGGTGGCGCCGACCTTGAGCAGCATCGTGGTCTCGGACATGTTGGAGTCCCCGACGATCACGTGCAGCCGCCGATACTTCTCGGCGTCGGCGTGCGGCTCGTCGCGGGTGTTGATGATCGGCCGGGACCGGGTGGTCGCCGAGGAGACGCCCTCCCAGATGTGCTCGGCGCGCTGGGAGACGCAGTACACCGCGCCGCGCGGGGTGGCCAGCACCTTGCCGGCGCCGCAGATCAGCTGCCGGGTGACCAGGAAGGGGATCAGCACGTCGGCCAGCCGGGAGAACTCGCCGTGCCGGCCCACCAGGTAGTTCTCGTGGCAGCCGTAGGAGTTGCCGGCCGAGTCGGTGTTGTTCTTGAACAGGTAGACGTCCCCGGCGATGCCCTCCTCGTGCAGGCGCCGCTCGGCGTCGGCCAGCAGACCCTCCAGGATCCGCTCGCCGGCCTTGTCGTGGACGATCAGCTCGCGCACGGAGTCGCACTCGGGGGTGGCGTACTCCGGGTGCGAGCCGACGTCCAGGTACAGCCGCGCGCCGTTGCGCAGGAAGACGTTGCTGGAGCGCCCCCAGGACACGACGCGGCGGAACAGGTAGCGGGCGACCTCGTCCGGGGACAGGCGGCGCTGTCCGCGGAACGTGCAGGTGACGCCGTATTCGTTTTCGAGCCCGAAGATCCGCCGGTCCATGTTGACCACCTTATGCCGCGTTAGACTTTGATCCGCGTCAGACCTCTGCGTCGTGGTTTCGGCTGCCGCAGATGTCAGGACTCCTCAGGAGTCCCGTCCTCGCCGAGGATGTCGTCGACGGCGCCGAGCACGTCGCCGTCGTCGGCGGGCACGGACTTGGCGGCCGGCGGGTTCGTGGTGCCCGTCTGGCCGGCGTCGCCGCCCCCGTTCTTCGCCCCGTCCTCACTGTCGCCCTCGCCCTCACCGGCACTGTCGCCGGCGACGCCGAGCAGCCGGGCCAGCGCGTTCTCCGAGATCCGCCGGAACTTGCGCGCCTGGGTGCGGGTCCGCTCCAGGACCGCGACCTCCAGCTGGTTCGGCGCCAGCGTGCGCGGCTCGGTGCCGTCCCGGCCCAGGGCGTCGACCGCGGCGTTCAGGACCGTCTCCAGCGCGGCGTTCTCCTCGTAGGAGGACTCCAGCACCTGGGTCACCGCGTCCGCGGCACCGCCCAGGACCTGGAAGCCGCGGATGTCGGTGACCTGGCCGTCGAAGGTGATCCGGTAGCCCTGGTCGTCGGCGGCCGCCTCGCCCACCTCGGCCACGGCGAGCTCCACCTCATACGGCTTGCCCGCGCCCTCGCTGAACATCGTGCCCAGCGCCTGGGCGTAGGTGTTGGCCAGCGCCCGGCCGGTGACGTCGCGGCGGTCGTAGACGTAGCCGCGCATGTCGGCGTGCCGGACGCCGGCGATGCGCAGCTGCTCGTACTCGTTGTAGCGGCCGGCCGCGGCGAAGGCGAGGCGGTCGTAGATCTCGGAGATCTTGTGCAGGGCCCGCGACGGGTTCTCCCCGACGAACACGATGCCCTTGTCATAGAAGATGACTGCCACGGACCGGCCACGCGAGATGCCCTTGCGGGCATACTCGGCCCGGTCCTTCATGATCTGTTCGGGCGAGACGTAGAACGGCGTCGTCACGACGGGTCACTCCTGACTGGGACCGAGGTGTCTGCAAGATGGGGGTAAGAGTGCTGCGACCGCCAAGCTATCGCTATCGCAGCGGGGAGCGGGGTCCGTCCGGCACCACACGCCGGGCGTCCATGATGCTTTCCACGAGTGTGGACAGCTCCTCGTCCGGCAGCCGCCGGTAGCCGTCCTCGGTGACCACCGCGACGACGGGGAAGATCTTGCGGAACAGGTCGGGGCCGCCGGTGGCCGAGTCGTCGTCGGCGGCGTCGTAGAGCGCCTGCACGGCCGCGACCGCGGCGTCCTCGGCGGTGAAGTCCGGGCGGAACAGCTTCTTGAGCGCGCCGCGGGCGAACATCGAGCCGGAGCCGACCGAGTAGAAGTCGTGCTCCTCGTACATGCCGCCGGTGACGTCGTAGCTGAAGATCCGGCCCTGGCCGGTCTCCTCGTCGTAGCCGGCGAACAGCGGGACCACGGCCAGGCCCTGCATCGCCATGGCCAGGTTGCCGCGGATCATGGTGGCCAGGCGGTTGGCCTTGCCGTCGGTGGAGAGCGTGACGCCCTCGATCTTCTCGTAGTGCTCCAGCTCCAGCTGGAAGAGCCGGACCACCTCCACGGCCAGCCCGGCGCTGCCGGCGATGCCGACCGCGGAGAACTCGTCGGCCGGGAAGACCTTCTCGATGTCGCGCTGGGCGATGAAGTTGCCCATCGTGGCCCGGCGGTCCCCGGCCAGCAGCACGCCGCCGGGGAAGGCGATGGAGACGATGGTGGTGCCGTGCGGCGCGATGTCGCCGGCGGCGCTGGCCGAACCGAGGCCGCCCGGAAGGGGGCGCCCGGAAGGCAGGTACTCGGGGGCGAACCCCTTCAAGAACTCGCTGAAAGAGGAGATGCCGGGCGTGAGGAACGCCTGCGGCAGACCGCCCCGAGAGCCCCAGTCCGCGTTGGATTCCACTTCAGCAATCCCCTTCTATCAAGATTCGTACGAAAACGGTCCGTGACGTGCTGCGACCCTAGTAGATCGCGAACCTCACTGGCCACCCTTCTGGACGAAGCCCCGCACGAAGTCCTCGGAGTTGGCCTCCAGCACCTCGTCGATCTCGTCCAGCATCGAGTCCACGTCCTCGGAGAGCTTCTCCTGCCGTTCCTGCAGGTCGCTGCTCGCCTCGGGGGTGGTTTCCTCGACCTCTTCCTTGTCGCGGTTCGCATGCTGCTGGCCGCCGCGTTCGTCCGCTGCCATCTCAGCCCTCTCCCACTCCTCGGCAAGGTTGCCGATCTTCCTCACTCTAGCTTCAACTTCCCCCGAACGGGGGTATTCCACGCGTGATCGCGATGCCAATTAGAAGAGCGGTGCGTAGCACCTCACTAACGGGCGGTGGTGGGCTGGCGGGCGGGATAATTACGTTTGTGGAATTCGTCGGACCAGCGCCGAAGCGGCGCTGGTCCGGATGATGGAACGTTTCGTCTCAGCCCTCGGTCAAAGCCCGTACCAGATCCTCCGCGGTGCGGCTCCGATCGATCAACGCTTGGACGTGCTGTTTGGTTCCCCGCGTCGGCTCCAGCGTCGGGACCCGCTGCAGCGACTCCCGGCCGGGCACGTCGAAGATCACCGAGTCCCAGGACGCGGCCGCCACGGAGTCGGCGTACTTGTCCAGGCACCGCCCGCGGAAGTACGCCCGGGTGTCCTCCGGCGGGTGGTCCACGGCCGCGCGGATCTGCTCGTCGGTGGTGATGCGCTCGAAGCGCCCGCGGGCCGCCAGACGCTGGTACAGGCCCTTCTCCGGGCGGACGTCGGAGTACTGCAGGTCCACCAGCTCCAGCCGCGAGGAGTCCCACTCCAGGCCGTCGCGCTTGCGGTAGCCCTGAAGGATCTCGTACTTGGCGACCCAGTCCAGCTCCCGGGACAGCGACATCGGGTCCGACTCCAGCCGGGTGAGCACCGACTCCCAGCGCTCCAGCACGTCCTTGGTGACGTCGTCCACGTCGGAGCCGTAGCGGTCCTCCACGAACTTGCGGGCCTGCTCGCAGTACTCCATCTGCAGCTGCACCGCGGTCAGCTTGCGGCCGCTGCGCAGCGTCACGAGCTGGCGCAGGGTCGGGTCGTGGCTGACCTGGTGCAGGGTGCGGACCGGGGAGTCCACCGACAGGTCGGTGGACATGAAGCGCTCCTCGATCATCGCCAGGACCAGCGCCGTGGTGCCGGTCTTGAGATAGATGGAGATCTCGGCCAGGTTCGCGTCGCCGATGATGACGTGCAGCCGGCGGTAGCGCTCGGGGTCGGCGTGCGGCTCGTCGCGGGTGTTGATGATCGGGCGCTTGAGGGTGGTCTCCAGGCCCACCTCGACCTCGAAGAAGTCGGCGCGCTGGGAGATCTGGAAGCCGTGCGCGCGGCCGTCCTGGCCGACGCCCACCCGGCCGGCGCCGGTGACCACCTGCCGGGAGACGAAGAACGGGGTCAGGTTGCGGACGATGTCGGCGAAGGGCGTGCTGCGCTGCATGAGGTAGTTCTCGTGCGAGCCGTAGGAGGCGCCCTTGTTGTCGGTGTTGTTCTTGTACAGGTTGATCGGCGCGGTGCCCGGGATCTCGGCGGCCCGGCGCGAGGCCTCGGCCATGATCCACTCCCCGGCCTTGTCCCAGATCACCGCGTCGCGCGGGTTGGTGACCTCCGGGGAGGAGTACTCGGGGTGTGCGTGGTCGACGTACAGCCGCGCGCCGTTGGTGAGGATCACGTTGGCCAGGCCCGCGTCCTCGTCCGTCAGCTGGCTGGCGTCGGCGATGTCGCGGGCCAGGTCGAAGCCGCGGGCGTCGCGCAGAGGGTTCTCTTCTTCGAAGTCCCAGCGCGCCCGCCGCGCCCGGTGCATGGCCGCGGCGTAGGAGTTGACGATCTGGGACGAGATCAGCATCGCGTTGGCGCCGGGGTTCCCTGGTACAGAAATGCCGTACTCGGTCTCGGTGCCCATGATTCGCCACACGCTCATACCGGCCACCTTATTCCGCGGGGGTGACGTGTGGCAGTGCCTTGTGCACGGTTTTTACTGGGGTGATGGGTTGCCACTCGGTGTGTGTACCCGTGCGGTGATCAATGAATCGTCGCTGCGGCCCAGCTCACCCGGCCCTGACAAAGCACGCAAAGCACGCGCCGCCCGCGCGCTGTCGGGTGACAGCACGCGGGCGGCGCGCGATGGTGCCCGGGTCTACAGGTACTGGCCGGTGCTGGCGATCGTGTCGATCGAGCGGCCGGTGTCACCTCCGCGCTTACCGGTGACCAGCGTGCGGATGAACACGATCCGCTCGCCCTTCTTGCCGGAGATGCGGGCCCAGTCGTCGGGGTTGGTGGTGTTCGGCAGGTCCTCGTTCTCCTTGAACTCGTCGACACAGGCGCCGAGCAGGTGGGAGACGCGCAGACCCTTCTGCTTGTGGTCCAGGAAGTCCTTGATCGCGGACTTCTTGGCCCGGTCCACGATGTTCTGGATCATCGCGCCGGAGTTGAAGTCGCGGAAGTACATGACTTCCTTGTCCCCGTTGGCGTAGGTGACCTCCAGGAACCGGTTCTCGTCGATCTCGCTGTACATCCGCTCGACCGTGGCCTGGATCATCGCGGTGACCGTCTCCTGCCGGTCCCCGCTGTGCTCGGCCAGGTCGTCGGCGTGCAGCGGGAGCTCGGTGGTGACGTACTTGCCGAAGATGTCCTTGGCCGCCTCGGCGTCCGGACGCTCGATCTTGATCTTCACGTCCAGCCGGCCCGGGCGCAGGATCGCCGGGTCGATCATGTCCTCGCGGTTGGAGGCGCCGATGACGATGACGTTCTCCAGGCCCTCGACGCCGTCGATCTCCGAGAGCAGCTGCGGGACGATCGTGTTCTCCACGTCGGAGCTGATACCGCTGCCGCGGGTGCGGAACAGCGAGTCCATCTCGTCGAAGAACACGATGACCGGGGCGCCCTCGCTGGCCTTCTCGCGAGCCCGCTGGAAGACCAGGCGGATGTGCCGCTCGGTCTCGCCGACGTACTTGTTGAGCAGCTCAGGGCCCTTGATGTTGAGGAAGTAGCTCTTGACGTTGTCCGAGCCGGTCACCTCGGCGACCTTCTTGGCCAGGGAGTTGGCCACCGCCTTGGCGATCAGGGTCTTGCCGCAGCCGGGAGGGCCGTAGAGCAGGACGCCCTTGGGCGGCCGGAGCTTGTGCTCCTTGAACAGGTCAGGGTGCAGATACGGGAGCTCGACGGCGTCGCGGATCAGTTCGATCTGGCCGTCCAGCCCGCCGATCTCCAGGTAGGAGATGTCCGGCACCTCCTCGAGTACGAGGTCTTCGACCTCGGACTTGGGGATGACCTCGTAGACGTAGCCGCTGCGGGGCTCCATCAGCAGCGCGTCGCCGGGGCGCAGCTTGACGCCGGACTCCAGCAGCGGCTCGGCCAGGCGCACCACGTGCTCCTCGTCGGTCCGGCCGGTGACCAGGGCGCGGCTGCCGTCCTCCAGGATCTCCTTGAGGCTGACGATCTCCCCGACGCTCTCGAAGCCGAACGCGGCGACCACGTTGAGCGCCTCGTTCAGCATGACCTCCTGGCCGGGGCGCAGGGTGCCGCCCTCGATGGAGGGGCTCACCGACACCCGCATCTTGCGGCCGCCGGTGAAGATGTCGGCGTTGCCCTCGCCGACGTCCTCCAGGAACACCCCGAAGCCGCTGGGCGGCTGGGCGAGCCGGTCGATCTCCTCCTTCAACGCCACGATCTGGTCGCGCGCTTCGCGAAGCGTCGCCACCAGCCGTTCGTTCTGGCTCGTGAGCCCGGCCACAGTGGCCTGCAACTCGTTGATCCGCTCCTCCACGGCCCGTCCGCCCCGTGGGGCGTCCGCGGCGTCGCGAAGTCGGCGCCGCAGGACGGCGATCTCCTGCTCCAGGTACGTGACCTGGGCAGCGAGGTCGTCCGACCCGCGCGCCGAGCGGCCGGCGCCCTCGCGGATGTCGTCGTCGTGTGCTGGCACGGTCCTCACCTCCCGCCGGAAGCTGCGATGCTCAAGAACTTCCTTGCTGCTGTCCTGCCTAGCGGAAGCGTTCTTGAAACCGCTGAATGTTGTGCAGTTGCCACCGAGACCGGGAGCGGCATCCCCCGCGGGTCCGGAACTCGGGTGCTCGTCGTTGGAACAACAAGGTCTGTCGTCATCACGATTCCCCCTCACTCGGCTGGTTATGTGGCCGGCCCGGAGTTGTGATCCCGATCCTTGCCGACTGGTCTTGCTTTGTCGAGGACGATTGGATCAACGAGCGAGGGCGCCGGATGGTTCTCCCCGGCTCCTTGGTAGCGTCATGATTATGACCGTCACCACTGACACGGATGCGCTTGAGGTATGGATCGATCACGATCTGTGCACCGGGGACGGCATCTGCGCGCAGTATGCGCCGGACGTGTTCGAACTCGACATCGATGGTGTCGCTTATGTGAAGAACGGCCCGGACGCCGAGTTGCTCACCGGCGCCGAGGCCCGGGTCCCCGTGCCCTCGGATCTGGTGCTGGCCGTGATCGACTCGGCCAAGGAGTGCCCCGGGGAGTGCATCCACGTCCGGCGCGCCGGCGACAAGGTGCTGGTCGCGGGTCCGAACGCCGAGGACGCTTAGCACGGCGCGCGGCGCACAAGGCACAGCGCACGAGCTGGACGGCGGCAGACCAGTTCCGCCCCAGCTCGGCACCAGCTCCTGCCGCCGTCACGCCCCCTCGTGCCCGACCCGCGAGTGCGCCTCCATCCGATGGCGCACCCCGCGCTCCAACCCCGTTTGCTTACCCCAACCGATAACCCAGACGCTTCATGCGGCATCTAGGTTGCCAGTCATTTTGGCGTTCGCTCGATCGGGTGACCACCTAGGTCGTAGGACTGAGCGAGGACCGGCAGCAGCCGGACCGGACCGGCCACCGGGTGCAGCCGCTCCGGGGCGTCGGTGTGGATCGGCACCACGGTCCGCGGCGCGACGCGGTGCACCAGTGTGTGCAGGTCATCGGCGGTGGCGTGGCCGAACGAGCCGATCCGGCGCAGCGGGATGCCCAGGACGTCCAGCCACTCCGTGAACAGCGGCCAGCGCGACTCGAACGGTCCCAGCGGCTCGCCGTTGGCGTGCAGCCACACCGTCCGCTCTCCGACCGGCAGGTCCGCCAGGTCCGGGATGCCGCGCAGGTCGCGCAGATCCGGCTGGTAGACGAAGCCTCCCGGGTCGTCCTTGAGCGCCTGCAGCCCGACCTCGGAGAAGGCGAGCACGTCCTGGACGCCTAGTTCCCGCAGGAACACCGCGACCGCCTCGCCCCAGACGATCTTCCGTCCGGCGGCGCCGGCGACCTCGATGAACTCCGCGACCCGCTCCAGGTCACGCGGGTACATCGCCAGCAGCACCAGGTCCCCGCGCGCCTCCTCCAACGCCGCGGCGAAGTCCCGGACGACGTCCTGCTCGGTGCGGACCGGGCCGGGGAACACCGGCAGACCCAGCGCCGTGCCCTCTGTGACGAACATCTCACAACCGGCTGCGCGCTCGGCCAGGCGCCAGGCGCGCTCCGGCGCGCGGCCGTGGAACCGGATGTCGCCGGTGAAGGCCAGCACGCCGTCGGAGGTGGTCACCAGGTAGCCGCTGGCACCGGGCACGTCGTGGTCGACCGTGACGCGCTCGACGGTCAGCGGGCCGAAGCACGCCGACTCCTCCTCGGCCAGCGGGCGCCAGTCCGGGTCGCCGCCGGGCAGGCCGTCCCCGGCGGCGGTCAGCGCCCGCATCACCGCGACGGTCTCCGGGGCGGCGTGGACCTCGATACCGGGCCGCAGGGCTCCGACGAGCCCGCAGTGGTCGATGTGCGCGTGGCTGACGAACACCGCCGTGGCCGGGCCGTCCTGCGCCAAGGGGTCCCCCGGCTCGAGCATCGCCGGGTCGTAGACCCCGGGCAGCCGCGGCGCCGCGCCGACCCGCAGCCGGTCGGCGAGGTAGCGGTGCGGCCGGGGCACGACCGGCGGGCGGAACAGGTCGGTGCCGCGGGGGATGTCGAGCCCGAAATCGAGCAGGACGCGGTGGTCGCCCTCGGTGATCAGGACCTTGCTGGAGCCGATCACGCCGACCCCGCCCCAGAACTCGACGGTTGCTGCCATGGAGATACGTGTTCTCTTCCTATTTATTGGGTTATGAGCGCGCGAGCCCAGGCGAAGACGCCGGGCAGGATGTCCTCGACCACCGCGGCGGTCACCGTCGCGGGACCGTCGGCGCGGCCGAACCGGTCGATGTAGCCGGCGCGCGCGCCGACCGCCATCGCCGGCTCGATCTCGTTGACGTAGTGGTCGCCCAGCGAGAAGAGCTCGCCGGGCTCCCGGCCGGCCAGCTCCGCGGCGATCCAGCGCCGCAGTCCCTCGGGCTTGTTGGCGCCGGAGACGACCTCGGCGAACAGCGCGCCGATGCCGAGCCGCTCCAGAAGCGGCGCCAGTCCCCCGGCCGGGCTGTTGGTCGCCAGGACCACCCGGACTTTGCCGCGCAGCTTCTCGATCGCCTCGACCAGCGCCGGGACCGCCGTGACCTGGCAGGCGGCCGTCAGCATGTACTGCCGGCTGGCCAGGAACGCCTCCTCGGTGGCGGCCGGGGCGACGCCGGACAACGCCGCGAGTCCGGCCGCGGCGCCCCAGGCGTCGACCGAGCCGCGCAGCACGGCGGCCGCGGCCTCGTCGGCGACCCGGTCCGCTGCGGCAATCCCGCGCTCCAGGTAGGCCTCGAACAGGTCCAGGAAGCGCCCGCGCCACTCGGCGGGCAGGCTGCCGGCGGCGTGTTCGGCGTAGAAGCGGACCGGGCTGTCGTCGCGGTAGACGGTGCCGTCGAAATCCACGACCAGGATCGGCCGGCGGTCCGGCGCGGTCGGCTCCGGCGCGGTCAGCTCAGCCACGGACGCCTCCGGCCGCCGAGAGCGCGCCCCGGATGAACTGCCGCTGCAGGAGCAGGAAGAACACCATGACCGGCAGCGTGGTGAACGTGACCGCGGCGGCCAGGCCCGGGAAGTCGGTGCCCTCGGCGTTGGCGAAGGTGGACAGCCCGACCTCGACCGGCTGCACCGTGCTCGAGGACTCCATGTTGGAGCTGGTCATGATCACCGGCCACAGGAAGGAGTTCCAGGACCCCATGAACACGTTGATGGCCACGATGACCAGCGCCGGGCGCACCATCGGCACGCCGATCGAGCGCAGGAAGCGCAGCCGCGAGGCGCCGTCCAGCGCCGCGGCGTCCAGGATCTCCGAGGGCATGGTCAGGAAGAACTGGCGCACCAGGAAGATCCCGAACACGCTGGCGCCCCACGGGATGATCTGGATCCAGTAGGTGTTCAGCAGGTGCAGGTCGTTGGCCAGCACGTAGTCCGGAATGATCAGGACCGTGCCGGGCATCATCAGCACGGACAGCACGACCAGCGTCAGCACCTTGCGGCCCGGGAAGCGCAACACCCCGAAGGCGAACCCGGCAAGCAGCGAGGTGACCAGACACAGCGCCACCGTGCACGATGCGATCAGGATCGTGTTCGCGAACAGCCGCGCCCACGGCGCCGCGTGCCAGGCGCGCGACCAGTTGGACCAGTCCCAGTGCGGCACCAGCACCGGAGGGAAGTCGCTGAACTCGCCGGGATGCCCGAGCGAGATGACCACCGTCCAGTAGAACGGGAAGACGAAGGCCAGGCCGATGGCGACGGCGACCGCGCGCCGGGCCCATCGCCCGGCGCGCTTGGATCCCGCCATGCCCCGGGAGGCAGAGGGCTTGCTCACCCCTGTGCCTTCGCGGCGGCGCAGGCGGACTGCGCGGTGTTCAGCGCGTCAGAGGGCTGCTTGCCGTTCTCCAGCGCCTCCTGGATCGCGGTGGCCTCATAGCCCTGGCACTGGAAGATCCAGGAGAAGCCGGGCAGGGTGAAGGCGGTGTCGAGCTCGGAGACCGCGGCGGTCTCATACGGGTTCTTGGCCACGAAGGCCTGCAGCACCGGGTCGGAGAGGGCCTGGCTGGTCACCGGCAGGTAGCCGGAGGTCGCCGCCCACTGCGCCTGCTCGGCGGGGCTGGTGATGAACTTCAGGAACGCCCAGGCCGCCGCCTTCTGGTCGGCGCTGGCGGATTTGAAGACCACTATGTTGGTCCCGGTCAGCTGGTTCACGGCGCCGGCCGGGCCCGAGGGCAGCGCGCTGATGCCGAGCTTGAACTTGCCGCCGACGGTCTTGTTCTCGAAGCCGTAGCCGGCCGCCGAGGAGATGTCGAACATGCCCTTCTGGGCGCCCAGCGCGGTCTCGCCGGGGTAGTTGGTCCCGGTCGCCAGCGCGTTGGCGTCCTTGAGGTCCTTCATGTACTGCAGGGCCTTGACCACGCCGGGGTCGTTCAGGTGCGGGGTGCCGTCGGCGTCGTACAGGGTCGCGCCGTTGGCCTTGGCCAGGATCTCGAACCACTGCGTGCCGTACTGCGCGGCCTTGGCCGAGCCCGGGTCGACCGTGGAGCCGGTGACGCCGTCCTTGGAGACCGCCTTCATGACGCTGGCGTAGTCGTCCCAGGTCTTGGGCTCGCTCTGACCGTCCTTGGCCATCAGGTCGGCGTTGTAGAACAGGATCAGCACGCTCTTGTTGAACGGCCACATCCAGGTCTTGCCGTCCGGCAGCTTCATGTCGGCCTGGATGCCCTTGTAGAACGTGGACATCGCCGGCGGGGTGTCGGTCCCGGCCAGGTCGCTGATCGGCGCCAGCACGCCGGAGGACTGGAAGTAGGAGGCCCAGCTCTCGTAGGCCTGGCCGATGGTCGGGGCGTTCCCGGCCTGCACCTCGGCCTTCTCCTTGGTGTACATCGTGGCGTAGTCCGGCTCGCCCTGGAGCTTGACCGTGATGTTCGGGTACTTGGCCTGGAAGTCCGAGACCAGCTTGTCCATCGCCGGCTTCAGCGTGCCGATCGTCATCGCCTCCTCGAAGGTGATGGTGACCGGGCCGGCGGGCACCGCGAGCTCGGTGCCGGAGCCGGTGCTCTTGGCGGAGGAGCCGCCGTCGGACTTCGGCGTGGAGGTCCCGCCGCCGGCACAGGCCGTGGCGGTCAAGGCGAGGGCGGCCAGGCCGGCGGCCGCGGTGATGCGCTTGCGCATGGGTCTTCGGTCTCCCGATGTCGAGGGGTGGGGTGGCGGTACGGGTTCGGTGCCGGTACGGGTTCAGACGAGAGCGTGCGAGTCGCCGCCGGCAGCCGTGCGGCGCCGGACGAGCGTGAAGAAGACGGTGACGGCGAACAGGACCACGGCCAGCGCCGCGCCGTAGCCGGTGTCGCTCAGGACGAAGGCCTCCTGGTAGACCAGGTAGCTCAGGGTCGTGGTGGCGTACGCCGGGCCGCCGTTGGCCAGTTGGTAGAACTGCGTGAAGGCCTGCAGCGAGGTGATCGCGGTGATGGCGACGACGAACACGGTGACCGGCTTGAGCTGGTGCCAGGTGACGTGCCAGAACTCCTGCCACGCCGAGCAGCCGTCGACCCGCGCGGCCTCGGACAGCTCGTTGGACAGCGTGGCCAGCCCGCCGAGGAACACCACGGTGGTGAACCCGACCTCGTGCCACAGGCTGTAGATCACGACCGCGGGCATCGCCGAGGACGAGGACTGCAACCACTGCGAGGTCGGCAGGTGCAGGCTGTGCAGGACCCAGTCGGCCAGGCCGAACTTGTCGTTGAAGATCCAGGTCCAGATCATCGAGGTGGCGATGATCGGCGTGGCGTGCGGCAGGAAGATCGCCGCGCGGGTGCCGTTCAGCAGCGCGCCGCCGCGCTGGAGCAGCAGCGCCAGACTGAGCGAGATCACGGTCCCGCCGACCACCATCGCGCCGGTGAAGTACAGGGAGTGCCACAGGCTGCTGAGGAACGTCGGCTGCGTCGCGTCGAACAGCCGCGAGTAGTTGCCCAGGCCCTTGAACTTCGACAGCGCCGGGTTCAGCGCGTTCCACTTCCACAGCGAGACGTAGAACGTGTACCCGGTCGGGATGATCACGAAGGCCAGGAACACGAGCACGGCCGGAGCCGAGTACGCCCAGCCCCAGCGGGTGGAGCGGAAGTCGCGGGCCGCCCGCCGGCGCTGGGGTCCGGACGGTGCGGCGGCGGTCTTGGCGGCCTCGGTCGTTGCGGTCACGGCACGAAACTGTCGCGGGTCCGAGTTGCGTTCCCGCGACGTTTCGGTGAACAGATGACTACAAGGCTTCTTATATTCGCGATCTTGTGATGTCCTGGAATGTTGGCCAGTCCCTATCTCGGGACCCAGTTCCTCCAGGCCGTGCTTCGCCCTGCCCGCGAGCGGACAGAGCGGGTGTTACGGCAGCACGCGGCGCGCGACCGAACTGGTCACCGTGCCGTCCTCGTTGAACTCCGGGTCGGCGACACTCCCGGCGGCGGGCGTGGCGCCCTCGGCGGCGTAGTCCGCGGCGTACGCGCCCTTGGACGGCCGGCGCCGCCGCACCGGCGGGGTCACCCCGTCGGCGAGCCGCCGCGCGGTCACCAGGAAGCCGGTGTGCCCGATCATGCGGTGGTCCGGGCGCACCGCCAGGCCCTCGACGTGCCACCCGCGCACCATCGACTCCCACGGCTGCGGCTCGGTGAAGGCGCCGTGCGTCCGCAGCGTCTCCACGGTGCGGGACAGCTGCGTGGTGGTCGCGACGTAGCAGACGATCACGCCGCCGGGCACCAGCGCCTTGGCGACCGCGTCCACGCAGTCCCACGGCGCCAGCATGTCCAGCACGACGCGGTCGACCTCCTCGTCGACCAGCTTCTCGGCCAGGTCGCCGATGGTCAGCTCCCACGCCGGGTGCTCGGCGCCGAAGAAGGAGCGCACGTTCTTCGCCGCGATCTCGGCGAACTCCTCGCGGCGCTCGTAGGAGTGCACGCTGCCGGAATCGCCCACGGCCCGCAGCAGCGAGCAGGTCAGCGCCCCGGAGCCGACGCCGGCCTCGACCACGCGGGCGCCGGGGAAGATGTCGGCCATCTGCACGATCTGGCCGGCGTCCTTGGGGTAGACCACGGCCGCGCCGCGCGGCATCGACAGCACGAAGTCGGACAGCAGGGGACGCAGCGCCAGGTACTCGTTGCCGCCGGAGGTCTTCACGACCACGCCCTCGGGCGAGCCGATCAGCTCGTCGTGCTCGAAGGAGCCCTTGTGCGTGTGGTACTGCTTGCCCGCCTGCAAGGTGATGGTGCTCATCCGGCCCTTGGCGTCGGTGAGCTGAACCTGGTCGCCGGGCTTGAAGAGGCCGCGGCGGTGGTCCGCGCCGGTCGGCTCGGAGGGGGGCGCTGAGGGCGTGCTGTCCATCCCTTCAGCCTACCGGCGCTGCTGGTCCCCCTAGACCGGCATGCGTCTAGACCGGCATTCGGCGCTGGGCCGGCGGCGAGGGCGGGCTCGGCGGCTTGCCCAGGAACGCCGCCTGCACGTCCGAGGCCGCCAGCACCCCGACGATCTCCCCGGTCGGCTCGACGACCAGGTACTCCGGGGCGGGGTTGGCGCGCAGCACGTCCAGCAGCTCCTCGCCGGTGAGGTCGGCGGCCACTATCAGGTTCGGGTCCAGCGGGCGCGCGACGTCGCCGGCCTCGATCCAGGGGCGGCGCTGCTCGGGGGTGGCGATCACCTGCGCCTCGTTCACCAGGCCGGTGGGGCGCTCGTTGCCGTCGACCAGGACGATGCCGCGGGCGTTCACCTCGTGCGCGCGGCGCAGCGCCTCGGCCAGCGGGGTGCGGGCCTCCACGCTGATCGCGCGGCGGGTCATCCGGCGCGCCGACAGGCCCGGGATGCGTTCGCGCAGCTTGGCCACGACCAGCGCCTGGGTCGCGCCGAACCAGATGAACATCGCCATGAAGACCGCCAGGCCCAGGCCAAAGGGCTGGATGTTCCCGTCGCGGACGTAGATCAGGTTCATCACGACGAACACCGCGATCGCCAAAACCCGGCCGGCCCACGCGGCGGCGAGCGTCCCGGTCATCGGCTTGCCGCTGGCCTTCCAGACCGCGGCGCGCAGCATCTGGCCGCCGTCCAGCGGTAGCCCGGGGAGCAGGTTGAACAGCGCGACCAGCAGGTTGGAGGCCCAGAAGCCGAAGATCAGCGTGGCGGCGACCTTCTGGCCCAGGCTGACGGTGTCGTCGTGCGGGATGACCTGGTAGATCGCGAACCCGATGCCGGCCAGCGCGGCGGAGGTCAGAGGGCCGGCGAAGGCGATCCAGAAGGCCTTGCCGGGGGTGTCGGACTCCTTCTCGATCTCCGAGACGCCGCCGAGGAAGTGGATGACGATGCGGCGCACCGGCAGGCCCAGGCGCTTGGCGAGGGCGGAGTGCGCGAGTTCGTGGACCACGACCGAGGCGTACAGGAACACGGCGTAGGCCAGGGAAAGCACGTACCGCCAGCCGCCGAGCTCGTTGCCGAAGTCGTTGGTCGGGTCGGAGGCGTCCCCGGCCTGCGGAGCCAGCAGGACTGTGATGAAGGCGGCGACGACGAACCAGGACGGGGAGACATACAGCGGGATGCCGAAAGGCCGCCCCAGGCGCAGGCCCGGACCTCGGGCGACCTGCGGGCGGCCGGACTTGCCGCCGTCGTCACCCGAGCCGGCGCCGCCGGCGCTCTGCCTGCCCTCGTCTTCCGCCACGTCTTTGACTCTATGCGCAGGCGAACTTGCAAGACCACTCACCGCGCGGGCGATCTCGTCACACGGCGTGCCCGCCGCCGGGGATGTCGGTACCGACGAGTAGGGTCGAGGCCCATGGACGCGATGGACGCACCGGCGACGACGGGCCCTGTGACGACGACGGCCGGCGCGCCTGATCCGGTGGTGGGGGCTGCCGCGACGGTGGGTGTTCCGGTGGCTGCCACGACGGCTGTGACAGCGCCGGTTCCGGTGCCGGCCACGACGACCGTGAACCTCCCGATGGCGCTCTCCCCGTCCCGCGCGGCGGACTTCATGACCTGCCCGCTGCTGTTCCGCTTCCGCGTCATCGACAAGCTCCCGGAACGCAAAAGCGCCGCCGCGACCCGCGGCACCCTGATCCACGCGGTCCTGGAGCACCTCTTCGACCTGCCGACCGGCCAGCGCACCCCGACCTCGGCCTCCGGCATGCTGTCCCCGGAATGGGAGCGCATGGTCCAGGCGGACCCGGAGCTGAAGGCGCTCGCCGAGGAAGCAGGCGGCGACGAGGCGTGGCTCAAAGGCGCGGTAGACCTGCTGGAACGCTACTTCCGCCTGGAGGACCCGAACCGCCTGGAGCCGGCGGAGCGCGAACTCTTCGTCCACGCCCGCATCGCCGACGGCCTCCTCCTGCGCGGCTTCGTCGACCGCCTCGACGTGGCGCCCAACGGCGCGCTCCGCGTGGTGGACTACAAAACAGGACGCGCCCCGGGCCCGGCCTTCGAAGGCAAAGCCCTGTTCCAGATGAAGTTCTACGCCCTGGTCCTGTGGAAGACCCGAGGCGTGGTCCCCCGCCGCCTGCAGCTGATGTACCTCGGCGGCGAAAGCCAGATCGTCACCTACGACCCCGACGAATCCGACCTGCGCGCCACCGAACGCAAGGTGGCCGCCCTCTGGAGCGCCATCCGCGCGGCGGCGGAGCGCGGCGAATGGCGCGCGAACCCCTCGCGCCTGTGCGACTGGTGCGATCACAAGGCCCTGTGCCCTGAGTTCGGCGGCACGCCGCCGGTACTGCCGCCGGTGGAGCTGGTCGAGGCGTCGGACGCGGTGCCGGGGCAGCGAGGTCGGAGCGCGGCGGGCACTGCGACTGCGAGTGATGCCACAGTGAGTGAGCAGAGCGAACCAGAAGACTGATTCGAGAGAAGAGCCGCCCTCGGCAATCCAAAAAGGCGTCGGCCCGCCGCTGGTATCGATTCCGCGCTGGCGCGTCGGGCAGCGCCTTGTGCCACCTTCTCAGGCCGCGAAACGACCGCTACGGCACCGGGTCCAAGCCTCCGGCCGTCCCCGGTCGGCAGCGCCGCAGCCGTCGCGCGGCGAGCCGCGTCCCCTTCAGCGCACCGTGGCGGCGCAAAGCCTCGGCCGCGTACGCCGAGCACGTCGGCGCGTAGCGGCAGCCGCCATAGCCGGGACGGCGCGCGCTGATCCGCACCTGGTAGTAGCGCACGCCTCGGTGCAGGGCTGCCGCGAGCGGTCCGGGCGGCACCCGCGGTTCGGTCCGTAGGCGCCGGCCGACGGGTCCGGTGCCAGCGAGCGCGGCGAGGAGTCCGCCGATGGTGCCTGTCAGGGTTGTGAGACCCAGCAGGCAGTTGCCGTCGAGGAAGCCGGCCGACTCACAGCAGGTGCCCGAGGACAGGCACTCCAGGTCGCAGGTGTCGTCCAGACACCTGTCCGAACTCCAGCGTCGCCGGTCGCGCCGGGCCGTGTCCTCGTCGAGGATCTCGCCGGTGCCGATCTCATCGTCCATCGCCGCCCCCATTCCCCCGTCCCCGCTTTCTCGCCCTGTAGGGCCAGTTATCTCCGCTCGTCGAACAGGCCTCGCAGGAAGGCCAGGTTCACCCGCCGGAGCGAGTCCACGATCGTCACCCGCTCGCGGGCCGGGACCTCCGCCGCGTGCGGAACCGCGATCACGCGGCAGCCCGCGGCGTGGCCGGCGGCGGTGCCGGTGGGCGAGTCTTCCAGAACCACGCACTGCGCGGGGTCGACGCCCAGCTTTCGCGCCGCCAGCAGGTACGGGTCCGGGTTGGGCTTGCTGCGTTCGACGTCGTCGCCGGAGACGGTGACGCGGAAGTGGTCCGGGCCGATGAGCGGGAGGCAGGCGTCCACGATGCGGCGCGAGGACGCCGAGACCAGGGCCAGGGGCAGGCCCGCCGCCTCCAGCTCCACCAGGAGGTCCTTCGCGCCGGGCATCATCGGGACGCCGTCGCGCAGGCGCTCGACCATCGCCAGTTCGATGCCGTCGGCGAACTGCTCGGCGCTGACCGGGTGGCCGGTGAGTTCCAGGAGGTAGGCGGTGGAGACCTCTATCGGCTTGCCGAGGACGTGGGGGTAGTGCTCGGGGCCGAGGGTGAAGCCGTAGGCGGCGAGCATGTCCTTCTCAGCCTGGAACCAGGTGGGCTCGGAGTCGATGAGCAGGCCGTCCATGTCGAAGAACACCGCGGCCGGCGGTATGGGGCGGAGCATGCCGATCAAGATACCAATCCGCGGGGCGGGTTCCGTCGCGGCGATCACGCGGGCGTGCTTGGCGGCGAACCCGAGAATCCCCGGCCCGCCGCGACTACTGTTGGGACTTGTGACCAGACCCCGTGCCGTCCGCGCCCGCCGAGGCGAGACGGTGCCGGTCACCCGCGCGTTCCTCGTCTCTCCCACCATCCACCGGCCGGACCCGATCAGAACCGAGGGTTTTGGAAAGTGACCACCATCGACGCCGCCTCCCCCCTGTCCAACCGCACCCGCGGGGAAGACCGCGAATGGCTCAGCACCGCCGTCGACCTCGCCTGGCGCTGTCCGCCGGCGCCGGGCGCGTTCAACGTCGGGGCGCTGATCGTCGACGCCGACGACCGCGAGCTGGCCCGCGGCTGGTCCCGCGACACCGACGAGCACGTGCACGCCGAGGAGTCGGCGCTGAACACCCTCGGCCCGAACCACCCGCGGTTGTCCGGGGCGACCGTCTACTCCTCGCTCGAGCCGTGCTCGATCCGGAAATCCCGGCCGCTCACCTGCACCCAGCTGATCATCGCCTCCGGTATCCGGCGCGTGGTGTTCGCCTGGCGCGAGCCGTCGCTGCTGGTCGAGGACTGCCAGGGCGCGGAGCTGCTCCGCGAGGCCGGGATCGAGGTCGTCGAGTTCCCGGAGTTCGAGCCGCTGGTCAAGGCCGCCAACGCGCACCTGTTCGGCGACGCCTGAGCCGCGTCGCGCACCGCCGAGCCGGCAGACACAGCCGGCAGCCGGCAGCCCGCAAACAACAGACACCGGTCCAGCCAGGGCGGCTCCGCTCCCGCGCCGCCGCCCTACGCGCGCACCGACCGCCGCACGGCGGTCCGCACCGCGCGCCGCGCCGCCGCCCGCGAGGCCGGACCCAGGTCGTCCAAGTACTCCAGCAGGGCGCCGAGCTGGTCCAGGGCCCGGAACGCGGCCTTGTCGCCCTCGGGGTCGACGGCCGCCAGCAGCTCCATCCCGATGAAGGACGCCGCCACCGCGCGCGCCAGCCCCGGCACGTCCGCGACCTCCCCGAGCGGGGAGTCCGCCAGCACCCGGGCCAGCACCCGCTCGATCTCCACGGTCCACAGCGCCAGCGCGTCGCGCGTCGCCGCGGCGAACGCCGGGTTCGTCTGCGCCCCGGCGAGCATCTGTCCCAGGACCGTGACGTTCCCCGCCGCGCTCTCCCGCGTGTGCAGTTCGCGGCCGACCTTCTGCAGCTCCCGCAGCGAGCGCACCCGCTCGAACGGCTCCCGGTAGGCGGCCACCTGCTGCTCGGTCGACCACATGGCCGCCGCCGCGAGCAGTTCGTCGACGCTGCCGAAGTGGTAGAACACCAGCGCCTGGTTCACCCCGGCGGCCGCCGCGATGGTCCGGGCCGACACCCCGGCGATGCCCTGGGTCCGCAGGGCGTCGATCGTCCCCTGCAGCAGGCGGTCCCGGGTGTCGGAGCTCATGCCGCGACCGTACCGGATCGCACAAGGGTTCGTTGAGCGCTCGCTCAACCGGCGCGGTCCTGGTCGAATCTGTCAGTGCGAACCGTGAGGATGGTGACATGACGCCCGAAGAGACCGCCGTGCTGGACCGGCTCCGCGCCGTCTGCCTGGCGCTGCCCGAGGTCGAGGAGCGCGAGAGCCACGGCGAGCCGACCTGGTTCATCCGCGGCAAGCGCACGCTGGCGATGTTCTCCAGCCACCACCACGGCAAGCGCCTGGGCTTCTGGTGCCCGGCGCCGGAGGGCGTCCAGGAACTGCGGATGGAGCAGGACCCTGACGTCTTCTACCGGCCGCCGTACGTCGGCGTCCACGGCTGGCTCGGCGTGAACCTCGACGCCGGCCCGGACTGGGAGGACGTCGAGGAGATCGTCCGCGACGCCTACCTCAAGGTGGCGCCCAAGACGCTGGCGGCACGCCTTGCCTGAGCTGCGCGTGACCGTCACCGTCGGGGTCCCGGCGGAGAAAGCCTGGGCGGCGATCGCCGACTGGGAGTCGCAGCGTGCGTGGATGGTCGCGACCCAGGTGCGCGGGAGCGCGGATGCCGTCGGCGGGAAGCTGGAGGGCCGGACCGGGATCGGGCCGGTGGCGTTCCTGGACACCATGACGGTCACCGAGTGGGACCCGCCGCGCCGCTGCACGGTGCGGCACACCGGCCATGTCGTGCGCGGCAGCGGCGGGTTCGAGGTGGCGGCGCGCGGCGCGGACGCCTGTCAGGTCACCTGGTGGGAGCGCGTGGACCTGCCGTTCGGGCTGCTGGGCAGGATCGGCTGGCTGGCGATCGGGCCGACGACCCGGCTGTTCTTCCTGGTCTCGCTGGGCCGCCTCAAGCGCATCCTTGAGGCAGCCCAGACCACCGGGGCAGCCAAGACAGCCGGGGCAGCCGAATCAGGCGAGGCACCCCGGCAGCCCGACTAGTCCAGAATCCCCCGCAGTTCCTCGACGGTCCGCGCCGCCGCATCGCGCAGCCCGGCCACCGAGGGCCCGCCGCGCAGGATCTCCCGGCTGCTGGAGGGCACCACGTTCCGCGTCCCGGCGCCGAAGATCCGCTTCACGTCCGCGGCGGTCGCGCCCTGCGCCCCGATCCCGGGGACCAGGAACGCGCCGTTGAGCTGCGCCAGGTCGAAGCCCGGCGTCTCGACGGTCCCGCCGACGACCGCGCCGATCGCTCCCATCGGCGAGGCGCCGGCGTTGCGGGCGGCCGCGGCGGTGACGATCTCCTCCGCGACGCACCGCCCCGAGGCGCCGATCGCGCCCTGCACCTGCGAGCCCTCAGGGTTCGAGGTCAGTCCGAGCACGAACACCCCGGCGTGGTTCTTCTCCGCCATCGCGTACAGCGGCTCCAGCGACCCGAAGCCGAGGTACGGGCTCGCGGTCAGGGCGTCGGAGAACAGCGGCGAGGACGGCGCCACGTAGGCATCGGCGTAGGCCGCGACCGTGGACCCGATGTCCCCCCGCTTGGCGTCCATGATCACGACGGCGCCGGCCGAGCGGGCGTCGTCGACGACCCGCTCCAGGACCGCGATCCCCCGGCTCCCGTAGCGCTCGAAGAACGCCGACTGCGGCTTGAGCGCGGCGACCCGGTCGGCCAGCGCCTCGACCACGGTGTACGCGAACCGCTCCAGCCCGGCGACGTCGTCGTCGAGGTCCCACTGCGCCAGCAGCGCCGCGTGCGGGTCGATCCCGGCGCACAGCGGTCCCCGCTCGTCGAGAGCAGTCCGCAACCGTGCGCCGAAAGTCTTCTCCGGTCGAGCAGCCATGACAACTCTCCTTATATATGGGTTCTAAGAAACTCGGGCCGCCTCGACGGCGTCGCGCAGGCTCGTGTACCCGCCGGCCCGCACCTTCGCGGCGATCCCGCGGTTGATCCGCGAGGCCCAGGCCGGTCCTTCATAGACGAACCCGGTGTAGCCCTGCACCAGGTCGGCGCCGGCGACCAGGCGCGCCCAGGCGTCGGCGACGGTCTCCACGCCGCCGACGGAGACCAGCACCAGCCTGCCCCCGGTCCGCGCGCGCAGCCGCTGGAGCACCTCCAGCGAGCGCTCCTTCAGCGGCGCACCGGACAGGCCGCCGCCACCGGCCGCCTCGACCTTGCCCGCCGCGGACTTCAGACCGCCGCGGCCGATGGTCGTGTTGGTCGCGATGACGCCCTCCAGCCGCAGCTCCAGCGCCAGGTCGGCGACAGCGTCCACATCCGCGTCGGCGAGGTCCGGGGCGATCTTCACCAGCAGCGGGACGCGCCGGCCCGGGACCACCTCGTCGGCGGCTGCGCGCACCGCCTTGAGCAGCGGCCGCAGCACCTCGACGGCCTGCAAGTTGCGCAAGCCCGGGGTGTTCGGCGAGGAGACGTTGACGACCAGGTAGTCCGCGTACGGCGCCAGCAGTTTGGTCGAGACCACGTAGTCGGTCGCGGCCTCGTCCTCCGGCACGACCTTCGTCTTGCCGATGTTGACGCCGACCACGGGCGGCACCTTGTCCCAGCGCTCGGGCTTGGCCACGCGCCGCTTGAGCCGGCGCGCGACCTCCTCGGCGCCGCCGTTGTTGAAGCCCATGCGGTTCACCACCGCGCGGTCGGCGATCAGCCGGGCCAGCCGGGGCTGGGCGTTGCCGGGCTGCCCCTGGCCGGTGACCGTGCCGATCTCCACCGAGCCGAAGCCGAGGGCGGCCAGGGCGTCGATGCCCTCGGCGTTCTTGTCGAAGCCGGCGGCCAGACCGAACGGCGCGGGGAACTCCACGCCGAACACGGTCTGCTTCAGGACCGTGTCGTGCACCGGGTACAGCCGCTCCAGCAGCGCCAGCCCGGTGCCGGCCGGCAGCGCGCCGACGGCCCGGATCGCGCCGAACCCGAGGCGGTGGGCCTGCTCGGCGTCCATCCGGCGGAACACCAGGTTGAACAGTTTCGGATAGATCCGCATGGCAGGCACCTCATCTTTCTCGGTCGGACACGATCACGGGCCTGGGGACCGCCGCGGGCTCAGCTCGCGGCGCGGGAGGCGTTGATCTTGTCCGCGTACTCCTGCAGCGAGCCGATCCCGATCTCGCCGCGCTGGAGCGCCTCGATCCCGTGCACGGCGGCCGCGAAGCCCTGGACCGTGGTGATGCACGGCTTGCCGGCCTGCACCGCCGCGGTCCGGATCTCGTAGCCGTCCAGCCGCGAGCCCACCCCGAAGGGCGTGTTCACGATCAGGTCGATGCCGCCGTCGATGATCATCTGCACGATCGTCGGCTCGCCGTTCGGACCGGTGCCCTGGGAGTGCTTGCGCACCGTGGTGGCCGGGATGCCGTTGCGGCGCAGCACGTCGGCGGTGCCGTCGGTGGCGAGGATCTCGAAGCCCAGGTCGTGCAGCGCCTTGACCGGGAAGACCATCGAGCGCTTGTCCCGGTTGGCCACCGAGACGAACGCCTTGCCCTTCAGCGGCAGCGAGCCGTAGGCGCCGGCCTGGGACTTGGCGAAGGCCTTGCCGAAGTCCGCGTCGATGCCCATGACCTCACCGGTCGAGCGCATCTCCGGGCCGAGGATGACGTCCACGCCCTGGCCGTCCGGGGTCCGGAACCGGGACCACGGCATGACCGCTTCCTTCACCGAGATCGGCGAGTCCGGGGGCAGCGTGCCGCCGTCGCCCTCCCTGGGCAGCAGTCCTTCGGCGCGCAGCTCGGCGACGGTGGCGCCCAGCCCGATGCGCGCCGCGGCCTTGGCCAGCGGGACCGCGGTGGCCTTGGCCACGAACGGCACCGTGCGCGAGGCGCGCGGGTTGGCCTCCAGGACGTACAGGATGTCGCCGGCCAGCGCGTACTGGATGTTGATCAGACCCCGCACCCCGACGCCGCGGGCGATCGCCTCGGTGGAGGCGCGCAGCCGCTTGATGTCGTGCCCGCCGAGGGTGATCGGGGGGAGCGCGCACGCCGAGTCCCCGGAGTGGATGCCGGCCTCCTCGATGTGCTCCATCACGCCGCCGAGGTAGAGCTCCTCGCCGTCGAACAGGGCGTCCACGTCGATCTCGATCGCGTCGTCCAGGAACCGGTCGACCAGCACCGGGTGCTCCGGGGAGATCTGGGTGGCGCGCTCGATGTAGCCGTGGAGCATGGTCTCGTCGTAGACGATCTCCATGCCCCGCCCGCCCAGCACGTAGGAGGGCCGGACCAGCACCGGGTAGCCGATCTCGTCGGCGATCGCCTTGGCCTCGGCGAAGGAGAACGCGGTGCCGTGCTTGGGTGCCGGCAGCCCGGCCTCGGCCAGCACGCGCCCGAAGGCGCCCCGGTCCTCGGCCAGGTGGATGGCCTCCGGCGAAGTGCCGACCACCGGCACGCCGGCGTCCTTCAGCGCCTGCGCCAGACCCAGCGGGGTCTGCCCGCCGAGCTGCACGATGACGCCGGCCAGCGGGCCCGCGGCGCGCTCGGCGTCCACGATCTCCAGCACGTCCTCCAGCGTCAGCGGCTCGAAGTACAGCCGGTCGGAGGTGTCGTAGTCGGTGGAGACGGTCTCGGGGTTGCAGTTGACCATGATGGTCTCGTAGCCGGCGTCCCGCAGCGCGAAGGAGGCGTGCACGCAGGAGTAGTCGAACTCGATGCCCTGCCCGATCCGGTTGGGCCCGGAGCCCAGGATGATCACCGCGGGCTTGGCGCGCGGCTCGACCTCGGTCTCCTCGTCGTAGGACGAGTAGTGGTAGGGCGTGCGCGCGGCGAACTCCGCTGCGCAGGTGTCGACCGTCTTGTAGACCGGCCGCACGCCCAGGGAGTGCCGCAGCTCCCGGACCACCGACTCGCCCAGGTTCCGGATGTCGGCGATCTGCTTGTCGGAGAAGCCGGTCCGCTTCACGCGGTGCAGCAGCTCCGGGGAGAGCCGCTCGGCGTCGCGCAGCTCGCAGGCGGTCTCGTGGATCAGCAGCACCTGGTCCAGGAACCAGGGGTCGATCTTGGTCGCCTCGTGCAGCTCGGAGATCGACGCGCCGGCCCGGTAGGCCTCGACGAGCAGGTTGACCCGGCCGTCGGTGGGGCGCGCGGCCTCGGTCAGCACGGTCGCCTTGTCGCGGACCGGACCGACCCAGGTGAACTCCGAGCCCTTCTTCTCCAGCGAGCGCAGCGCCTTCTGCAGCGCCTCGGGGAAGGAGCGGCCGATCGCCATGGCCTCGCCGACCGACTTCATGGTGGTCGTCAGGGTGCTGTCGGCGGCCGGGAACTTCTCGAAGGCGAACCGCGGCACCTTCACGACCACGTAGTCCAGCGCCGGCTCGAAGGAGGCCGGGGTCTGCTGCGTGATGTCGTTGGGGATCTCGTCCAGGGTGTAGCCGACGGCCAGGCGCGCGGCGATCTTGGCGATCGGGAAGCCGGTCGCCTTGGACGCCAGCGCCGAGGAGCGCGAGACCCGCGGGTTCATCTCGATCACGATGATGCGGCCGTCGGCCGGGTTCACCGCGAACTGGATGTTGCAGCCGCCGGTGTCGACGCCGACCGCGCGGATCACCGCGATGCCGATGTCCCGCAGCTCCTGGTACTCCCGGTCGGTCAGGGTCATCGACGGCGCGACGGTGATCGAGTCGCCGGTGTGCACGCCCATCGGGTCGAAGTTCTCGATGGAGCAGACCACGACGACGTTGTCGTTCTTGTCGCGCATCAGCTCCAGCTCGTACTCCTTCCAGCCGAGGATGGACTCCTCCAGGAGCACCTCGGTGGTCGGCGAGAGCGCCAGGCCCGTGCCGGCGATCCGGCGCAGCTCCTCCTCGTTGTGCGCGAAGCCGGAGCCGGCGCCGCCCATCGTGAAGGAGGGCCGGACCACGACCGGGTAGCCGCCGAGTTCCTCGACGCCGGCCAGGCAGTCCTCCATGGAGTGGCAGATGACCGAGCGCGCGGATTCGGCGCCGATAGTCTCCACGATCCGCTTGAACTTCTCGCGGTCCTCGCCAGACTGGATCGCCGCGATGTTGGCGCCGATCAGCTCGACGTTGTACTTCTCCAGGACGCCGTTCTCGGCGAGCGCGACCGCGGTGTTCAGCGCGGTCTGGCCGCCCAATGTCGGCAGCAGCGCGTCGGGGCGCTCCTTGGCGATGATCTTCTCGACGAACTCCGGGGTGATCGGCTCGACGTAGGTGGCGTCGGCGACCTCCGGGTCGGTCATGATCGTCGCCGGGTTGGAGTTCACCAGGATGACCCGCAGGCCCTCGCTGCGCAGCACGCGGCAGGCCTGGGTCCCGGAGTAGTCGAACTCGGCGGCCTGGCCGATGACGATCGGGCCGGAGCCGACGACCAGGACGGACTTGAGGTCTTCACGCTTGGGCATCTCAGGCCTCGCTCTTCTGGGTGTTCTTGCTCTCGGCCATGAGATCGGTGCTGTGCTGATGTTCGCGCATGAGCCCGACGAATCGGTCGAACAGGTAGGCCGCGTCGTGCGGGCCGGCCGCCGCCTCCGGGTGGTACTGCACGCTGAAGGCCGGGACGTCCAGCGCCCGCAGACCCTCGACCACGTCGTCGTTCAGGCAGACGTGGCTGACCTCGACCCGGCCGTACTTGGTGTCCGTGATCTTGTCCAGCGGCGCGGCCACGGCGAACCCGTGGTTGTGCGCGGTGACCTCGACCTTGCCGGTCGCGCGGTCCTGCACCGGCTGGTTGATGCCGCGGTGGCCGTACTTGAGCTTGTAGGTGCCGAAGCCGAAGGCCCGGCCGAGGATCTGGTTGCCGAAGCAGATCCCGAAGACCGGGATCCGCCGGTCCAGGACCGCCTGCACGATCGGGACCATCGTCTCCTCGGTGGTCTCCGGGTCGCCGGGACCGTTGCTCATGAAGAAGCCGTCCGGCTCCAGCGCCAGGACGTCCTCCAGGGTCGCCGAGGCGGACAGCACGTGCACCCGGGCGCCGCGCTCGGCCATCCGGTGCGGTGTCATGGACTTGATGCCGAGGTCGTAGGCCGCGACGGTGAACCTGTGCTCGCCGACCGGCTCGACCACGTAGCCCTGCTTGGTGCTGACGTCGCCGACCAGGTCCGCGCCGGCCATCGCCGGGCTCGCCGCGACCTTGCCGACCAGGGTCTCGGTGTCCTGCCGCGCGGCGTCGCCGGAGAACACGCCGCAGCGCATCGCGCCGCGCTCGCGCAGGTGGCGGGTGATCGCGCGGGTGTCGACGCCGGAGATGCCGACGACGCCCTGCGCGGCCAGCTCGTCGTCCAGCGTGCGCTGCGAGCGCCAGTTGGAGGCCACGCGGCTGGGGTCGCGGACCACGTAGCCGGCGACCCAGATCTGCCGGGACTCGGGGTCCTCGTCGTTCATGCCGGTGTTGCCGATGTGCGGCGCCGTCATGACGACGACCTGCCGGTGGTAGGAGGGGTCGGTCAGCGTCTCCTGATAGCCGGTCATGCCGGTGGTGAAGACGGCCTCGCCGTAGGTCTCGCCGAGCGCGCCGTAGGCCTCGCCGCGGAAGGTCCGTCCGTCCTCCAGGACGAGGATCGCCGGGGGTCGATTGTTCATGCGGACGGCCTTTCTGTAGCGCTGACTGCGAAGTGGGCCTCCAGGGCCCGCATCAGTCCATCAGTCCCGTGGCGGGGGTCGACGCCGGTGTCCAGGGTGCGGTCACCGTGCTGCCAGGTGATCACCACCAGGCCTTCACCGCGCAGATACTTGCCGGCCATCCCGGAGGCCAGACGCACTCCGCGCACCGCGTCGGCGGGGATGAAGACGGCGGCAGGCTCGCGGTCGATCAGGATTCCGGCTTCGGCGACGTGGACCCGCGCGTTGCTGCGCTCGCCGAGGCCCTGGACGGCGATGCGGTCCAGCCAGTCGCCCTCGGAGGTGGTGGAGACGTAGACCACTTCGAAGCCGCCCTCCCCGGAGAACGCGCCTTCCGGGATGTCGTTGAGCGGCTGCACGTCGGTCTGCCGGGACTGGCGCTTCTTCCAGCCGCGCCACATGAGCAGGTAGATGCCGCCCATGGCGGCCAGCGTGACGATCGTCCACACGATCCGCTGGCCGATGTGCGTGACCGGCGCGGAGTGCTCGTCGGCGGCGAAAATCAGGGTATTCATGCGAGCTTCCCGTCCAGAACGGTCGCGGTCCCGCGCAGGAACGTCGCGACGACCGCGCCGGGCAGCTCCATCCCCTGATACGGGGTGTTCTGCGACAGCGAGGCCAGCCCGGTCCGGTCCACGGTGCGTTTCGCCGCCGGGTCCACCAGGACCAGGTTCGCCGGCTCGCCGATCGCCAGCGGGCGGCCGTGCCGGTCCTCGACCTGGCCGATGGCCGCCGGGCGCACCGACATCCGGTCGGCGACGCCGGCCCAGCTCATCAGGCCGCTGTCGACCATGGTCTGCTGCACCACGGACAGCGCGGTCTCCAGGCCGAGCATGCCCATGGCCGCCGCGGCCCACTCGCAGTCCTTGTCCTCCTGCGGGTGCGGGGCGTGGTCGGTGGCGACGGCGTCGATGGTGCCGTCGGCGAGCCCGGCGCGCAGCGCCTCGACGTCGGCGGCGGTGCGCAGCGGCGGGTTCACCTTGTAGATCGGGTCGTAGCTCTTCACCAGGTCCTCGGTGAGGATCAGGTGGTGCGGGGTGACCTCGGCGGTGACCGGGTAGCCCTTGGACTTGGCCCAGCGGATCAGCTCCACCGAGCCGGCCGTGGAGACGTGGCAGACGTGCAGCCGGGACTTGGTGTGCGCGGCCAGCAGGATGTCGCGGGCGATGACCGCCTCCTCGGCGACCGCCGGCCAGCCGGTCAGGCCCAGGATCCCGGACAGCTCGCCCTCGTTCATCTGCGCGCCCTCGGTCAGCCGCGGCTCCTGCGCGTGCTGCGCGACCACGCCGTCGAAGGCCTTCACGTATTCCAGCGCGCGCCGCATCAGGTTCGCGTCGGAGACGCACTTGCCGTCGTCGGAGAAGACCCGCACCCGGGCGGCGGAGTCGGCCATCGCGCCGAGCTCGGCCAGCCGCTCGCCGGCCAGGCCCACGGTGACCGCGCCGACCGGGAAGACGTCGCAGTGCCCGGCCTCGCGGCCCAGGCGCCAGACCTGCTCGACCACGCCGGCGGTGTCGGCGACCGGGTCGGTGTTGGCCATGGCGTGCACGGCGGTGAAGCCGCCGAGGGCCGCGGCCCGGGTGCCGGTGTCGACGGTCTCGGCGTCCTCGCGGCCTGGCTCGCGCAGGTGGGTGTGCAGGTCGACCAGGCCGGGCAGGGCGATCAGGCCGCCGGCGTCGATCACCACTGTGCCGGCGACCGGGCCCAGGGCGCCGGCGTCGGCGATGATCCCGTCGCGCAGGAGCAGGTCCTGCGGGTCGCCGCCCAGGACGCTCGCGTTCTTGATCAGGTAGGTGGTGCTCACGCGGCGGCGCCCTTCGGTTCGGTGTTCTGGTGCTGGTGGTGGCCCTCGTCGCTGCCGATCGCCGACTCGCTCCCGCTGAGCAGCAGGTAGAGCACGGCCATCCGGACGCTGACCCCGTTGGCGACCTGCTCGACGATCACCGAGCGGTCGGAGTCGGCGACCGCGGCGGAGATCTCCATGCCGCGGACCATCGGCCCGGGGTGCATGACGATCGCCTTGTCCGGCAGGTTGGCCATGCGCTGCGCGTCCAGGCCGTAGCGGCGGCTGTACTCGCGCTGCGTGGGGAAGAAGCCGCCGTTCATCCGCTCGCGCTGGACCCGCAGCATCATGATCGCGTCGCTGCCGGGGACGGCCGCGTCCAGGTCGTAGGAGACGTCGCAGGGCCAGCTCTCGACGCCGACCGGGAGCAGCGTGGGCGGGGCGACCAGGGTGACCCGGGCGCCGAGGGTGGCCAGCAGGTGCACGTTGGAGCGCGCGACGCGGGAGTGCAGGACGTCGCCGACCACGGTGACCCGGCGGCCGTCGAAGCCGCCGAGGTGGCGGCGCATGGTGAAGGCGTCCAGCAGGGCCTGCGTGGGGTGCTCGTGGGTGCCGTCGCCGGCGTTGACCACATGGCTGGAGCTCCAGCCGGCGTTGGCCAGCCGGTAGGCCGCGCCGGAGGCGCTGTGCCGCACCACGACGGCGTCGGCGCCCATGGCCTCCAGGGTGAGCGCGGTGTCCTTCAGCGACTCGCCCTTGGAGACGCTGGAGCCCTTGGCCGAGAAGTTGATCACGTCGGCGCTGAGCCGTTTGGCCGCGACCTCGAAGGAGGTCCGGGTCCGGGTGGAGTCCTCGAAGAAGAGGTTCACCACGGTGCGCCCGCGCAGCGTCGGCAGCTTCTTGATCGGGCGGGCCGCCAGCCGGGCGATCTCCTCGGCGGTGTCCAGGATCAGCACCGCGTCGTCGCGGGAGAGGTCGGCGGTGGACAACAGATGGCGCTTCATATAGCCGTCTCGCTCTCAATCCCCAGGTAGACGGCATCATGCTGCACACCGTCGTGCTCGCGCAGCCGGACCTTCACGCTCTCGCGCTGCGAGGTCGGCAGGTTCTTGCCGACGTAGTCGGCGCGGATCGGCAGCTCGCGGTGGCCGCGGTCGACCAGGACCGCCAGCTGCACCGCGCGCGGGCGGCCGAGGTCGTTCAGGGCGTCCAGCGCGGCGCGGATGGTCCGGCCGGAGTACAGCACGTCGTCCACCAGGACGATCAGGCGGCCGTCGACCCCCTCGTCGGGGATCTCGGTGCGCTCCAGCGCGCGGGCCGGCTTCAGGCGCAGGTCGTCGCGGTACATGGTGACGTCCAGGAAACCGACGGGGACCGTGGTGCCCTCGACGTCGGCGATGCGGGCGGCCAGCCGCTTGGCGAGCGTGGCGCCGCGGGTGGGGATCCCCAGGAGCATGACGTCCTCGGCGCCCTTGGCGCGTTCGAGGATCTCGTGCGCTATCCGGGTCAACGCCCGGGAGATGTCAGCCTCGTCGAGTACCGACCGCGCACCTTGCGGTATTGCGGACATACTAAAAAGACCCCCTTCTCTGCCTCACGGGACAGATCGTTAAAGGACTCGGTCGGCAACGACTCTACCAGGACGATCACGCATGATCGTCACGGGTGCTCCGCCATCCGAGTGCGGAGCACTGCTGTGCGTGACATAAGCTGATTGGACCAGACCACCGGCAGTCATCGGTTGCTTTACAACGACGGGACTTGCGCAGAAGTACAGCTGCGCGTACCGTCACGCTAAGTCACCAACGGGTCCTTCGAGAAAACTGCCGATCCGCTGAACTGGGCCAAGCCGTGTGGCGAGGGGAACACGTTAGGCCGCAGTTGTGTCTATGGGGAGCTACATGTCCACCGAGTACGCGAAAGCGCTGGGCGTCCGACTGCGCGCCATCCGATCCCAGCAGGGCCTGTCCCTGCACGGCGTAGAGCAGAAGTCGCAGGGCCGTTGGAAGGCCGTCGTCGTCGGCTCGTACGAGCGCGGCGACCGCGCTGTCACCGTGCAGCGCCTGTCCGAGCTCGCCGAGTTCTACGGCGTGCCGGTCCACGAACTGCTGCCCGGCACCGGCGCCCCGGCGTCGGCGCACGAGCAGGGCGGCAAGCTGGTGCTCGACCTGGAGCGGCTCAAGGCCCTCCCGGTCGACCAGGCCGGTCCGCTGCTGCGCTACGTCGGCAGCATCCAGAGCCAGCGCGGCGACTGGAACGGCCGGGTCATGACGATCCGCGGCGAGGACCTGCGCACGCTCGGCGTCATCTACGAGATGGCACCGTCGGAGCTGGTCAAGATGCTCACCGAGTGGGACGTCCTGAACCCCGCCGCGGCGCGTCCGTACAACGACGAGGAGGGCGACGGCGAGGCCGGCGGCTTCCCGGGCGGCTTCGCCGAGGACGACGAGGCGTAAGCAGGTCCACAGCTTCACCACGGCTCAAAGCCCGCCCCGCATCTGCCGCGCGGCGGGCTTTAGGCTGTTCGGACGAGGACGGAAGCTAAGAATCGGGACGCCTGCAGCCCGGCTCGACAGCTCGACAGCTGCGCCGATTCAGGCGATTCCAGTGATCGAACCGATCCAAGCGATTCCAGCGACCCGAGCGGCTCAGGCCGCCCACGGAAGGAACCCGGGCCGTCCGCCCGAGGTCGGGCCGCCATGGTCCCCCAGCCCAGCCGCCGAGCGCAGCGAGCCCAGCGGGAAGATCCGCTCGGCGGGCTTGTCCTCGAAGAAGTCCAGCAGGATCAGGTTCACCAGCTCCGGCTTCTCCAGCGGCGCCGCGTGCGAGGTCCCCGGGACCACCGCCAGGCGGCCGTCGCGCGCCGTCCCGGCCAGCGCCGCGCTGTGCGCGATCTCGACGCTGTCGTCGTCGCCCTGCATGACCAGCAGCGGCATCGGAAGCGCGGCGATCTCGTCCATCCCGACCGACGTCCCCTCGCGCCACATCTGGTGCAGCTTCTCCTCGACGACCGCGAAATGCTCTGGGCCGTCCGGGGACAGGGCTTGGTAGACCGGCTTCCAGGCGTCGGCCAGCAGCGTCCGGCCGGGCTCCTCCCCCAACTGCGCGGCCAGCGCGGTCTCGCCCTCGGGACCCGCCGTGCCGCCGATGAGGACCAGCCGGCGCACCAGGTCCGGACGGCGCAGCGCCAGGCGCAGGACCACGGCGGCGCCGTTGCTCCAGCCGACCAGCCGCACCGGTCCGAGGCCGAGCGCCTCGATGAAGCCGGCGAGGTCGTCGGCGAAGTTCTCGTAGCTGAACGGGCCCTCGACGTCCGCGGTCCGGCCGTGGCCGCGGCATTCGGGGGTGAAGACCTGGTACCAGTCGGCGAGCAGGTCCAGCTGCGGGCGCCAGATGTCGGCGATCCCGCCGGTGCCGTGGAGAAGGATCACCGGTTCGCCCTCTCCGGCGACCTCGTAGTACATGTTCAAGCCGTCGACGTCCACGTAGGCGCCCATGGGCAGCTCCCCTCGCTCCGCTAGCCGGACGGACTTCCGACCCGCGACCAGCCTCCCGCCGGCGGCTGGCAGACCGCTGACGAGCCGCTGACAGCGGCCGGTCAGCGCTGCTCAGTCGGCTGTGACCGCCGCTTTGCGGGCCCGGTGCGCCCGCACCCTGCCCCGGCTCGCGCACGCCGGGGACGGACACCAGCGGCGGCGGCCGTCCGGATCGGCGAAGACGCCCCGGCAGTCGGACTCCGGGCAGGACTTCAGCGCGTGGCGCTCGGGTCCGGTGAGGTGTTCGGCGGCCTGGCGGGCGATCCGGCCGAGGGCGGCGGCGGCGTCCTGCGGGGCGGGGCGGTCCAAGCCCGGCACGCCTGCCGCGGCGACCACGCGCAGAGGCTCGTCGTGGGCCGCCAGGAAGGCGATCAGCTCCCCTGCGGCCTCCTGGTGCGGATCCTCGCCGGTGGCGGCGGACAGGGCCAGCGGACGCAGCGTTTCGCGCAGGTGGCGCGCGAGGTCCAGATCCTCGGCGGTGACCGGTGTCGGGGTCTGCGGAGCCAGTTCCACGGCGGCCAGCCATTCGGCGAAGCGCTCCGGGGTGGGGATGCGCTCCTCCGGATGGCGGCCGAACGCGCTGCCCCGGGTGGCGAGCAGGTTCAGCCACGTCGCGCCGGTGTCGAGGCGGAAGGGGGCGGGGTCCATGCGGATCAGTGTAACGGTCTCACCGTTACATCTGCTAGCGTGCTCAAGTAACGCTTGAGGCGTTACACGAAATGCGGGAGGACCCATGGACTTCGAAGCAGCCACCCTCGACCGCGAGGCCGGCTACGCCCTGCTGGACGTGCTCCAGGACGAGGCGACGCAGAACGCCGCCCTGCCCGGCGTGGAGAAGCTGGCGCCGGGCTTCACGGACTGGATCGTGACGGCGCTGTTCGGCGGCACGTACCAGCGCCCCGCGCTGACCCTGCGGGAGCGGCAGATCGTCAACCTGGCCGCCCTGACGGCGCTGGGCGGCGTGGAGCCCCAGCTGGTCGGGCATGTGAAGACCAGCGAGCGGATCGGCATGAGCCGGGAGGAGATCGTGGAGGTCTTCGTACATCTGGCGCCGTATGTCGGCGTGCCGAAGGCGCTGGCGGGGCTGCGGGCGGCTGCGGCAGCGTTCGAAGCGGCGGACAAGTGATCCGCACGGTCCTGGGCGACATCGCGGCGGACACGCTGGGCGTCACCGATTCCCACGACCACCTGTTCTTCGCCTCGACCAAGCTGCCCGGCCAGGAACTCGACGACCCGGCGGCGGCCGAGGCCGAGCTGCGGGCGTTCGCGGCAGCCGGCGGACAGGCGCTGGCGCAGTGGACGCCGATAGGGTTGGGACGGCGTGCGGAGGAACTGCCGGCGCTGTCGGAGGCGGCCGGGGTGCACATCATCGCGGCCACCGGGTTGCATCAGGCGGTGCACTACTCGCCCGAGAAACTTCCACGGCTGCTCGACGGGCTCGCTGAACGGTTCATCGCAGAACTCGGCGAAGGGCTGCGAGGTGATGAGGAGCCGGACGGACCGCCGCTGCCGCCGCGCGCCGGGCTGATCAAGGTGGCCGGGGACTTCCACCAGGTGGATCGGCACGCCTCAGTGGTCTTCGAAGCAGCCGCCGCCGCGCACCACGCCACGGGGTCGGCCGTCGCCGTCCATCTGGAAGGCGGCACTCATCCCCTCGGCGTGCTGAGGACCCTGCACGACCGGCTCGGCGTCCCCGCCGGATCGGTGATTCTGGGCCACCTGAACCGATTCCCCGATCCCGGACCGCACCGCGAGGCCGCCGAAGCAGGAGCCTTCCTCGGCTTCGACGGCCCGTCCCGCGCCAACCACGCGACCGACTGGCACCTGTTCGACCTGCTGGGTTCCCTCGTCGAGTCCGGGCACGCCGACCACGTCCTGCTCGGCGGCGACACCACGAGCGCGGCGGCCCGAGCCGCGAGCGGCGGCGGACCGGGCATCCCGTTCCTGCTCACCGATATCAGGGCTCGCGTGCAGCGGGACTTCGGGCCCGAAGTCGCCGGCGCGTTCTTCCGCCGCAATCCGGCGCGCGCCTTCGACGCCGATTGGCGTGTCTGAAAACACAGTCCGCGCAAGCAGAAGGGCCCGCCCCGCGAATCGTCGCGGGACGGGCCCTTCCTCGTATCTCGGCTACCGCTTCAAGCTGTCCTTGACCTCGGCTATCCGCGCGAGCAGCCCGTTGACGAACTGCGGCGACTCGTCGGTCGACATCAGCCGCGCCAGCGAGACCGCCTCGTCCAGGACCACCGCGTCGGGCACGTCGGACTGCCAGAGCAGCTCGTACACGCCGATCCGCAGGACGTTGCGGTCCACGGTCGGCATGCGGTCCAGAGCCCAGCCCTCGCTGTGCTCGTCGAGCAGGTCGTCGATCTTGTCCACGTGCTCCAGCACGCCCTCGACCAGGGTCGCCGCGTACGGCTGCACCTGCGGGATCGTGCCCTCGGGTCCCTGGGCACGGATCCGTGCCTGGGTGTCGGCCAGGACCGTGCGCGGATCGACGCCCCGCAGATCCGCCTCGAAGAGGATCTCCAGGGCCCGCTGCCGGGCCTTGCTGCGCGGAGAAGCCATCAGCTGCTGACGCGGCCGAGGTAGGAACCGTCGCGGGTGTCGACCTTGACCTTCTCGCCGGTGGTCAGGAACAGCGGGACCTGGATCTCGTGGCCGGTCTCCAGCTTGGCGGGCTTGGTGCCGCCGGTGGAGCGGTCGCCCTGCAGGCCCGGCTCGGTGTACTCGATGACGAGCTCGACGGCGGCCGGCAGCTCCACGTACAAGGGCGTGCCCTCGTTCGTGGCGACCAGGGCCATGGTGCCCTCGAGCATGTAGTTGGCCGCGGTGCCGACGGTGTCGCCGGAGACGTGCAGCTGGTCGTACGTGTCCATGTCCATGAACACGAAGTCGGTGCCCTCCTGGTAGAGGTACTGCATGTCGCGGCGGTCGACGTTGGCCGTCTCGACCTTGATACCGGCGTTGAAGGTCCGGTCGACCACCTTGCCCGAGAGCACGGCCTTGAGCTTCGTGCGCACGAAGGCGGGGCCCTTGCCCGGCTTGACATGCTGGAACTCCACGACAGACCAGAGCTGGTTGTCGATCTTGAGGACCATGCCGTTCTTCAGTTCATTCGTGCTAGCCACGTCGGTGTGTACTCCTGCTTCCCGACTGCCGGCCCTGGCGAGTCAGACCGCATCGGAGCGGTCTACAGCACCAGCAGTTCCTTGGTGGTAATGGTGAGCAGCTCCGGACCGCCCTCGGCCTTCGGCCGGACCACCAGGGTGTCCTCGATGCGGACACCGCCGCGGCCCGGCAGATAGACCCCGGGTTCGACGGTCACCGGAGTGCGATCATCCAGTGTACCCGGCAGACCGGCGCCCAGCCTCGGGTCCTCATGGATCTCCAGGCCGACGCCGTGTCCGAGACCGTGTCCGAAGTACTCCCCGTACCCGGCGGCCTCGATGACGCCGCGCGCCGCGGCGTCCACGTCGGCGCAGCGCACGCCCGGCTCCAGCGCCTGCCGCCCGGCCTTCTGCGCGGCGAAGACCAGGTCGTAGACCTCCACCTGCCAGTCCGCCGGCGCCCGGCCGACCACGAAGGTGCGGGTCATGTCGGCGTGGTAGCCCTGGTAGAGCGCGCCGAAGTCGATCTTGAGGAACTCGCCCTCGCCGACCCGGCGCTCCCCGGGCCGGTGGTGCGGGACGGCCGAGTTCGGGCCGCAGGCCACGATGGTGTCGAAGGCCCGGCCGTCGGCGCCGTGGTCGGTCATCCGGCGCTCGAGCTCCTGGGCGATGTGGCGCTCGGTGCGCCCGATGAGGATGGACTCGGTGAGCTCGGCCAGCGCGCGGTCGGAGATGGCGCAGGCCTCGCGGATGAGCGCGATCTCGCTCTCGTCCTTGATCCGGCGCAGCTCCTCCACCGCGTGCCCGAGCCCGACCAGCGCCGCGCTGGGCGCCGCCGCGGTGAGCTCCGAGGACAGCTGCCGGTGCTCCTCGACGGTGATCTCGTGCTCCTCCACCGCGATGCGCCGCAGCCCGTCCTTGGCGGCACGCTCGACCAGCGCCGGCGCGCAGTGCCGGACGATGATCCGCTCCACGTCCGGGACCTCGGAGGCGGCCTGGGTGTCGTAGCGGAAGTCGGTGCAGAACACCGCGCCGCCCCGGGTGACCAGGACCGCGCCGTTGGAGCCGGTGAAGCCGGTCAGGTAGCGGACGTTCACCAGCTTGGTGACCAGCGCGGCGTCGGCGTCCACCGCCTCCAGGCCGGCGCGCAGCCGCTCGCGGCGGGCGGCGTACGCCGGGGGGTCGATGGCGGCGGGTCCGGTTGCGCTGCGGTCTGCGGTCATGCCCCCAGACTACGAAGCTCCGTTCACTCCGGCAGCTCAGACAGGGCCCTTAGCGCGAGAAGATAAGAGTTGATCCCGAACCCGGCGATGGTTCCGCTGGCCACCGGCGCGATGACGCTCTTGTGCCGGAACTGCTCGCGCGCGTGCGGATTGGAGATGTGTACCTCGATCAGCGGCGCGGTGCGCAGCTTGGCGGCGTCGCTCATCGCGTAGGAGTAGTGCGTGAAGGCGCCGGGGTTGATGACCACCGGGATGCGGCCGTCGGCGGCCTCGTGCAGCCAGCGCACGATCTGGCCCTCGTCGTTGGTCTCGCGCACCTCGACGTCGAAGCCCAGCTCGGCGCCGAGCGCCTCGCACGCCTTGACCAGCCCGGCGTAGGACACCGCGCCGTAGACGTCGGGCTCGCGGCTGCCGAGGCGGCCCAGGTTCGGGCCGTTGAGGACCAGGACTTTGCGCTGCTCGCTCACAGGTCGACCGCTCCCTTGGCGCTCGGCTCCGCGGCGACCTCGCTGTACGCCGCGACCAGCAGGGCCGGGTCCGGGCCCTCCAGGACCGCGGGCTTGGCCAGGCCGTCCAACACGATGAAACGGAGCATGTCGGCGCGGGACTTCTTGTCCACGCGCATGGTCTCCAGCAGCTTGGGCCAGGCGTGGCCGTCGTAGGCGGTCGGCAGGCCGAGCGCGGTGAGGATCTCGCGGTGCCGGTCGGCGGTCGCCTCGTCCAGGCGGCCGGCGACCCGGCCGAGTTCGGCGGCGAAGATCATGCCGACGCTGATCGCCGCGCCGTGGCGCCAGCGGTAGCGCTCGTTGCGCTCGATCGCGTGGCCGAGGGTGTGGCCGTAGTTCAGGATCTCCCGGCGCCCGGCCTCCTTCAGGTCGGAGGAGACCACGTCGGCCTTGACCGCGATGGCGCGCTCGATGAGCTCGCGGGTGTGCGGGCCGTCGAACCGCTTGGCGCCCTCGATGTCCGCCTCGACCAGGCGCAGGATCTCCGGGTCGGCGATGAAGCCGCATTTGACGACCTCGGCCAGGCCGGCCACGAAGTCGTTCTGCGGCAGCGTCTGCAGCGTGTCCAGGTCGCACAGCACGCCGGCCGGCGGGTGGAAGGCGCCGACCAGGTTCTTGCCCTCGGCGGTGTTGATGCCGGTCTTGCCGCCGACCGCGGCGTCGACCATGCCCAGCAGCGTGGTCGGGATCTGGACCACCCGGACCCCGCGCAGCCAGGTCGCGGCGGCGAAGCCCGCCAGGTCGGTGGTGGCGCCGCCGCCGAGGCCGACGACGGCGTCGGTGCGGGTGAAGTTGGACTTGCCCAGGACTTCCCAGATGTAGGCCAGGACGCCGACGGACTTGGCCTCCTCGGCGTCCGGGACCTCGACGGTCAGCGCCTGGTAGCCGCCGTGCTCGATGAGGTCGTCGCGGACCGCCTCGGCGGTGGCGGCCAGCGCGCGCGGGTGCACGATCGCCACCCGCGCGGCCTTGCTGCCGATCATCGCGGGCAACTCGCCGAGCAGGCCGTGGCCGACCACTACCTCGTAGGGGAGTTCTCCGCCGACCTTGATGCGCGTTTCGCTCGTCACTTCCCCAGGCTTTCGACGATCTCAGCCGCGACCTCTTCGGGCGCGCGGTCGGTACGGACGGTCAGGACGGCGACTTCCTCATACAGAGGACGCCGCTCGTCCATGAGCTTGAGCAGCGTGCCGCGCACGTTGCCCAGCAGCAGCGGGCGGTCGCGGTTGAGGCCGACCCGGGACGCGGCGTCGGCCAGCGTCACCTCCAGGAAGGCGACCCGGTGCTCCTTGAGCAGGATCCTGGTGTCGGCGTCGAGGACGGCGCCGCCGCCGAGGGCGAGGACGCCGTCGTGGGAGGCGAGAGCCTCCTTGACGGCGCTCTTCTCCAGCGCGCGGAAGTGCGGCTCGCCGTGGTCGACGAAGATCTCGGCGATCTGCTGCCCGGCGGCGGTCTCGATGTCCTCGTCGGAGTCCCGGAACCCGACGCCGAGCTGCTCGGCCACCAGGCGGCCGACGGTGGACTTGCCGGAGCCCGGAGCCCCGACCAGGACGACGACCGGGCTCATGCCTGCGCCTGCCCGGAGTGCTTGGGACCGGCGATGCGGATGGGCAGGTTCGCCAGGTAGGACTCGTAGTTGCGGCGGGTCTCGGCCACCGAGTCGCCGCCGAACTTCTCCAGCACCGCGTCGGCCAGCACCAGCGCGACCATCGCCTCGGCGACGACGCCGGCCGCCGGGACCGCGCAGACGTCCGAGCGCTGGTGGTGCGCCACGGCCGACTCGCCGGTGGCGGTGTCGACGGTGCCCAGGGCGCGCGGGACGGTCGCGATCGGCTTCATCGCGGCCCGGACCCGCAGCAGCTCGCCGGTGGACATGCCGCCCTCGGTGCCGCCGCTGCGGCCGGTGCGCCGCCGGACGGACAGCGGGTCGCCGCCCGCGGCCTCCATCTCGTCGTGCGCCTGCGAGCCGGGGATGCGCGCCAGCAGGAAGCCGTCGCCGATCTCCACGCCCTTGATGGCCTGGATGCCCATGATCGCGCCGGCCAGCCGGGCGTCCAGGCGGCGGTCGGACTGCACGTGCGAGCCCAGCCCCGGCGGCAGGCCGTAGACGACCACCTCGACCACGCCGCCGAGCGTGTCGCCGTCCTTGTGCGCCTGGTCGATCTCGGCGATCATCGCCGCCTCGGCCTCGGGGTCCAGGCAGCGCACCGGGGACGCGTCGAGCTTGTCGACGTCCGAGGGCAGCGGCAGCACGGCGCCGCGCGGCGACTCGGCGCCACCGATACCGACCACGTGCGAGACGATCTCGGCACCGATCGCCTGCCGCAGGAAGTCCCGCGCCACCTCGCCCAGCGCCACCCGCGCGGCGGTCTCCCGCGCCGAGGCCCGCTCCAGGACCGGCCGCGCGTCGTCGAAGCCGTACTTCTGCATCCCGGCCAGGTCCGCGTGCCCGGGCCGCGGGCGCGTCAGCGGCGCGTTGCGCGCCTGCGCCTGAAGCACCTCCGGATCGACCGGATCGGCCGCCATAACGGTCTCCCACTTCGGCCACTCGGTGTTCCCCACCTGAATGGCCACCGGCCCACCCTGCGTGAGCCCGTGCCGCACCCCGCCGAGAATGGCCACCTGGTCTTCCTCGAACTTCATGCGCGCCCCGCGCCCATAGCCGAGCCGCCGGCGCGCGAGAGCGTCGGTGATGGCCTTGGTGGACGTCTCAACCCCGGCCGGCAGTCCTTCGAGGACCGCGGTGAGGGCGGGACCGTGGGATTCCCCTGCGGTGAGCCAGCGTAGCGACATGGTGCGATTCTTCCACGTCTCGCCTGGCGAGCCGGACGGTGTTCGGGGTTCGGACGCCGGGGTGCGCGGCGGGCGGACCGCCCGCCAAATCCCGTTGCACCCCGCGCGCGGCCGCTGGCACAGTGCCAAGTTCGCCCCCGGAAGGACAGGACCCTTGGTCGTCTATGCCCTCATCACCCGACAGGCCTTCCGTCGCTACCTCACCTATCGTGGCGCGCTGCTCGGCGGCGTGCTGGCCAACACTGTGTTCGGCGTCATCAAGGCGTTCATCATGACCGCTGTGTGGAAGCAGCGGCCCAGCATCGGCGGCTATGGGCTGGCTGATGCGCTCACCTATGTCTTTCTCGCGCAGGCGATGATCGGGCCGATGTCGCTGCTGACGAATGGGCTCGACATTCCCGCGCGCATTCGGTCCGGCGACATCGGGACGGATCTGTTCCGGCCGGTCGACTTCCAGGCCTACTGGCTCGCGAACGATCTGGGGCGCGCCGCGTTCGGGCTGCTGGGGCGCAGTGTGGTGCCTTTCATAGTCGGGGCGTTGATGTTCCATCTGCATGTGCCCGCCGATCCGCGGGTGTGGGCTGCGTTCCTGGTGGCGGTGTTCCTCGGGACGATCGTGAGCTTCGCGCTGCGCTACCTGGCGGCGATGTCCGCGTTCTGGCTGCTGGACGAGAAGGGGGTGACCGGGCTGGCCAACGTCCTCACCTCTTTCCTCGGCGGCATGATCGTGCCGCTGGTGCTGTTCCCGGCCTGGCTGGGGCATCTGGCGCGGATGCTGCCGTGGGCCTCGCTGGTGCAGCTGCCGGCGGACGTGTTCCTGGGCAAGCGGACCGGCGCCGCGATCGGCGGGGCGTATCTGTTCGAGATCGGGTGGGCCGTGGCGCTGCTGCTGGCCGGGCGTCTGATCACGCGGCGGGCGCGGCACCGGGTGGTGGTCCAGGGTGGCTGAGCCGCGCTTGGAGAACCGCTTGGAAAGCGGCTACGAGAAGCGCTTCGATCAGCGCACGCCAGGAACCGTGGCGACCTACGCCTGGACCGCCCGCTTCTGGGCGCGCTCGGCCATGCAGTACCGCGCGTCGATGGCGCTGACCATGGTGAACAGCGCGTTGACCGCGAGCCTGGAGCTGCTCGGCATCCTGGTCGTGTTCGGCAACGTCAAGGCGATCGGCGGCTTCTCGCTGCCCGAGGCGCTCTACCTCTATGGGACTGCGCAGGCCGCGTTCTACACCAGCGACCTGCTTTTCACCGGCACCGAGTACTTGGCCGTGCGCATCCGCATGGGCACCTTCGACAGCTTGCTGATCCGGCCGGTCGGGGTGCTGCCGCAGGTGTTCGCCGACCAGTTCACGCCACGCCGGCTCGCGCCGCTGGTCCCCGCGTACACGGCGCTGGCCGTCGGGCTGGCCAAGGCGCCGGTGCACTGGACGCTGCTGCGCGTCGCGATGGTGCCCTACACGCTGCTGGTCGGGGTCGCGGTGTTCGGGGCGATCTGGATCCTGGTCGGCGCGTTCCAGATCGTCGCGGCGGACGCCTCGGAGGTGATGAACAGCATCACCTATGGAGGTCAGTACATGACCTCCTATCCCCTGGCGTTGTACGGCCGCAACCTGATGCTGTTCCTCACGTTCGGCCTGCCGCTGGCCTACGTGAACTGGCAGCCCACCCTCTACGTCCTGGACCACGCCGACCCGCTCGGCACGCCCTCCTTCCTCCGCTTCGCCGGACCGCTGTTCGCCGCCGCCCTGTGGGGTCTGGCCCTGCTCGCCTGGCGCCAGGCCCTGCGCCACCACCGATCCACCGGGAGCTGACCGCCGTGAACTCTGTATCCCGACCCATCATCGAAGCCGAGAACCTGTCGAAGACCTACACGCTGCGCAAGAAGGCCGGCCGCCTGAAACGGGAGCGGACCACCGTCGAGGCGGTCCGCGACCTGAACCTGGCCGTCGCCGAGGGCGAGCTGCTGGGCTACATCGGGCCCAACGGCGCCGGGAAGTCCACCTCGATCAAGATGTTCACCGGCATCCTGTCCCCCTCGGCCGGCACGCTGCGGGTCGCCGGACTGGAGCCGATCCGGGACCGCAAGCAGCTGGCCCGGCGCATCGGCGTGGTGTTCGGGCAGCGCACGACGCTGTGGTGGGACCTGCCGCTGCGCGACTCCTTCGCGCTGCTGCACCGGATGTACGCGGTCCCGGAGGCCCGCTTCGCCGCCAACCTCAAGCGCTACGTCGCCCTGCTCGAGCTGGAGCCGCTGCTCGACACCCCGGTGCGCCAGCTCAGCCTCGGCCAGCGCATGCGCGGCGACCTGACCGCCGCGCTGCTGCACGACCCGGCCGTGCTCTACCTGGACGAGCCGACGATCGGGCTGGACGTCACCAGCAAGGCCGTGGTCCGCGAGTTCCTGGCCGAGCTGAATCGGGAGCAGGGCACAACGATCGTGCTGACCACCCACGACCTGGACGATATCGAGCGGTTGTGCCGCCGGGTGGTGGTGATCGACCACGGGACCGTCGCCTATGACGGCGATCTGGACGCCCTACGCGCCCGGTTCGCGGCGGACCGGACGCTGGTCGTGGACCTCGCCGAGCCCGGTCCGGCGATCGACGTGCCGGGCGCGACGGTGGCGCGCGTGGACGGCCCGCGCCAGTGGCTGACGTTCCCGGCGGAGGCGAACGCGGCGGCTCTGGTGTCCGCGATCGCGGCGCGCTATGAGTTGTTGGACGTCTCGATCAGGGACGCAGACATCGAAGAAGTTATCCGCAACCTGTACACAGGCTGATACGGTAACCGCGCACTGTCGGGCGAGGCCGCTGAACTGCAACGACTTATCTGGGAGGCGCGATGGCCGGATGGACCGTTCCCGGATACACCAGGATCCGGGTACTCGGCGCCGGGGAAGCCGCTGGGGTGGTCGCCGGGGACGGCGGGGGTGGCGGGGGTGGCGGGGACGCCGGGGACGCCGGCTTGACCGTCGAAGCGGTGCACGACGCGAGCGGCGCCCGGGTCGTGATCACCTACCCCGGCGCGCGGGTGTGTTCGGACGAGGCGTTCCGCGACCACTTATGGCAGGACACCGAGCGGCTGGCCGAGCTGGACCAGCCGAACGTGGTGCGGGTTCGCGAGGTCGTGCCGTCGCCGACCGGGACCGAGCTGGCGCTGGTCACGGAGGCGGTCGAGGGCGCAGCACTGCGGAGGGTGCTCGCGATCTCGGGTCCGCTGCCCCCGGAGGCGGCGCTGACGGTGCTGCGCGGGTCGCTGCTCGGGCTGGGCGCGGCGGCCGAGGCCGGGGTGGCGCACCGGGACTTTCAGCCCTCGAACGTGCTGATCACCCCGGAGGGGGACGTCAAGGTCGGCGGGTTCGGGCTCGCGGCGCGGACCGGGGCGATGATGCCGGCGGCTGGGACGTCGTCGTATATGGCGCCGGAGCTGTGGGAGGGCGCCACGCCGGGGTTCGTGACGGATGTCTACGCGGCCGCGGCGACCTTCTTCGAGTGCCTGACGGGGCGTGTGCCGTACACGGCGGAGTCGGTGTTCGAGCTGCAGACGATGCATCGGGCGGCGCCGATACCCGTGGGGGATGCGCCGGAGACGTTGGCGCCGTTGCTGGCGCAGGGGTTGGCGAAGGCTCCAGAGGAGCGGCCGGCTTCGGCCGAGGCGTTTCTCGCCGAGGTGGACGCGGCTGCGGTCGTGGCGTTCGGGTTGGAGTGGGAGGAGCGGGGGCGGGGGGAGTTGGCCGCCTTGGTGGCGGCGCTGCCTGCGGAGGATGCTGGCGGCGCGGGTGCTGCGGGTGCCGTCGCTGGCGGCGTGGGTGTCACTGGTACCGACAGTCCCGCTGGCGCCGCGATGGGCCGCCGGACCAAAGCCGGAATCGCTGCGGCCGTGGTCGCAGTGGTCGGCGTCGCTGTGGCGGCGGCCGCGTTGTCTCCGGGGAAGCACAGCGAGGCGGCGGTCAGGCCGCCCGGCGAAAACACATCGGCAAATTCCGGCCAGGGTTCGTCAACGGACGGCGGCTCTTCGGCGGGCGCCGCGGGGGTGGCGCCGACACCGGGTGTGAACAGCACGGGCAGTACGCCCTCGGCGACGACGACCGGCGGTCCGACCACTTCGACGAGCGAGACCTCTCCCGGCTCGACCCTGGCCACGACGGCGACCGCGATCAGCGTGCCGCTGCCGACGTTGAACCCCCTGACATCGCCGCCGAACGAGTCGATTCCGCCGTCGCAGCTGCCGCCCCCGACGCGCCCGACCGGGCCCGGCGGGAGCACCGCACCGCCTTCGTCGTCGAGCGTCACGGTGACGATCTCGGCCAGCGCGGGCATGACGAAGGGCACGTACAGCGGGCCGTGCCCGCCTCCAGAGCCGCCGACGGCGACGGTGACGTTCAACGTCTCGGGGCTGCCGAGCAGCGGCACGGTGGCGATCACGTACCACTGGCGCGTGACCGGCGACAGCGTCACCGGCAGCGGCGTGGTGAACGCACACAACGGCTCCAACCCCCAGACCTTCGCGATGTCGGACGACCAGCAGAATCTGTCGGGCGAGGTCGAGATCACCTGGACCGCGCCAGGAATGCCGGGCGGCACGGCCGATGCCGGACGGGTGGACATCACGTGCACACCGAGTGACAGCAGCAGCGACCCCACGACCAGCGACTGAGCCCCTCTCCACGCTCGCCTACCCCAACCCCAACGCCTCAACGACGACGCGCCGCACCTCACTGAAGGACGGCGCCTCGTCGTCGCGCCCGGCGGCAGCCAGCTGCACCGACCCCACCAGCATCAGGGTCTTGAGGTCGGTGTCGAGCACGGCGGGAAGCCGCCCAAGATCACGCTCAGCCTCCAGATAGCCGGCGACCATACGAGTGCCCTCGGTCAGCACCGGCAGCCCTGGGACGCCAGCCGCCCGCAGCCGGGCACGCAAACCATCGCGGAAGGTCACGAGCACCAACACGTACTGAGCCACCGAGCCGAAGAACGCGGTCAGCGCCTCAGCCAGATTGTCAGCTAGATCGCCCTGCCCAGCGCACGCCCGCAACCGCACATCCTGCTCCCCCACCCGCCGCGCCCGGTCGATGAGGTAGTCGGCAAGGAAGGCATCGAAGTCGGCAAAGTGTCGATGCAGCACCCCCTTGGCAACCCCGGCCTCCTCAGTAACCGCCCGACTGGTCAAAGCCGCCGGACCCCCAGCAAGCAGAACCCGCTCAGCGGCACCAAAAAGCTGCTCACGCGGATCACGAATGGCAACGCCAGTCGGCACAGCAGCAGATCCCCTCAACGGACAATGGACGAGTGGGCACGCGCCCACTAGAGTGGGCACATGGTCACTATAGCTCGAGACACCCCCGGTGAGCAGCCCTGCGAGTCGAACGATGAGCACGGCGACCTCACCACACAGCCCACCAATGCAACGCCGAAGCCCGCACCCGACAGGCCCGCCTCCGACCCCGCCAGCACCGAACCGACCTCGCATCTCGGAAGCCCGGCACCCGAGCCCGCCAGCACCATTTCGCACCGCAGCCAGCCGAGCACGCGAACCGGCGGACCGGCGCCCGAGCCGGTCAGCACCATCTCGCAGCGCAGCCAGCCAAGTGCCGAGCCGACCTCGAATCTCGGAAGCCCGGCGCCCGAGCCGGTCAGCACCACCTCGCAGCGCAGCCAGCCAAGTGCCGAGCCGACCTCGAATCTCGGAAGCCCGGCGCCCGAGCCCGCCAGCACCACCTCGCAGCGCAGCCAGCCAAGCGCCGAGCCGACCTCGCACGTCGGCAGTCCGGCGCCCGAGCCGGTCAGCACCATTTCGCGCCGCAGCCAGCCGCGTGCCGAGCCGATCTCGCATGTCGGCGGCAACGCCTCCGAGCCCGCCAGCACCACCTCGCAGCGCAGCCAGCCGAGCACTGAACCGCCCTCGCATCTCGGCAGCCCGGCACCCGGGCCCACCTCCGACCCCGGCAGAGCGATCTCCGCATCCTTCGGCGAGGACCCCGACCGCTACGATCGCGCGCGCCCCCGCTACCCGCGCGAGCTCATCGAGCGCATTGTCGGTGGGCGGGGCGGCGGTCGGAGTGTGCTGGATGTCGGCTGCGGGACTGGCATTGTCGCGCGGCAGCTTCAGGCCGCTGGTTGTGCCGTCCTGGGGGTCGAGCCGGATGCGCGGATGGCGGGGTTCGCGGCGGGGCGGGGGGTGGTTGTCGAGGTGGCGCGGTTCGAGGATTGGGAGCCGGGCGGTCGTGTCTTCGACCTGCTCACCGCTGGTATGACCTGGCATTGGGTCGATGCGGTGGCGGGGGTCGAGCAGGCTGCGCGCGTGCTGCGGCCTGGCGGTCGGATCGCGTTGTTCTGGAACGCTTTTCAGCTCCCGCCGCAGCTTGCCGAGGCGTTCGCGCAGGTCTACGCCGAGCTTCTGCCCGAACACCCGATGTACCAGCACGGTGCGCGGGCCGGTAAGGATGTCTACGCCCCGCTGCTCGCGAGCACCGCCGATCGCCTGCACGACGCCGGCTTCGAGCAGCTCGAGCACTGGCGCGACGAGTGGCAGTGCACGTATACCCGCGCCGAGTGGCTCGACCTGTTCCCGACATTCGGCGGCCATGCGCTCCTGCCGCGCGGAACCGTCGCCGCGTTGCAGGAAGCGATCGGCGCCGAAGTTGATGCGGTCGGCGGCGAGTTCGTGGTCGAATACGCGACCGTGACGGTGACCGCCACAGCAGCAGCAGCAGCAGCGACAGCGACAGCGACAGCGACAGCGACAGCGACAGCGACAGCGACAGCGACAGCGACAGGAACAACAACACCGATGCGCCAAGGCTGAACAAGTTCAGCCGATCACCGCCCAGTCACCGCCCAGCCAGCGCCGCTTCTCCCGCAGCCCGCATCGCCGCCAACGGCGCCGGCGCGCGCCCCGTCATCAGCTCGACCTGCAGCACCGCCTGGTGGACCAGCAGGTCCAGCCCGCCGAGTACCGCACCGCCGCGATCCGCCCAGGCGGCGGCCAGCGGCGTCGGCCACGGGTGATACAGCACGTCGAACAGTGTGCCTGGAGCTGTCGGGACCGACTCCGCGAGGTCGTCCGTCGCGCCGACCGGCGTGGTGCCGATGACCAGTTCGCAGTCGAACGCCGCTGCGGCTTCGGTCCAGTCGCGGATGCGCACGGCGGTGCCGACCGCATCGGCGATCGCGTGGACCTCGGTGTCGCGGGCGTGGTTGCGGATGTAGACCTCGACTTCGGCCTTGGCGATGCCTGACAGGGCGGACAGGGCTGAGGACGCCGTCGCGCCCGCGCCGAGGACGGCTGCCGAGGCCGCGTCGGTCACGCCGCCTTCGGCCAGGGCGTTGACCAGGCCGGGGACGTCGGTGTTCGTGCCCTGCCTGGAGCCGTTCGGGGCGAGGAGGACCGTGTTCACCGCCTCGACGGCGCGGGCGGTGGGGGTGACCTCGTCGAGGAGGGGGATGATCGCGCGCTTGAGCGGCATGGTCAGGGACAGGCCGGCCCAGGAGGCGTCGAGCCCGGACAGGAAGTCCGGGAGCGACGCCTCGTCGACCTCGTGCGCGTCGTAGGTCCAGGCGGTGAGGCCGAGCGCGGCGTAGGCGGCCCGGTGCAGGACCGGGGACAGCGAGTGCGCGATCGGGGAGCCGAGGACGGCGGCGTGGCGGGTCAGGTCGGGTTCCTCACTGTGAGGTGGAACAGGCCTTGTCGCGCTGCGACTGCTGGCTCTTGGTGTAGAAGTTCGTGCCGGTGGCGGTGACGCACCAGTAGTAGTACCCGTCGTGGGTCGGTGCGAGCGCGGACTTGATCATGTCGTCGGACGTGATGTACACCGGCGTCGGCGGCAGACCGTGGTGCGGCGCGTAGGTCGAGTACGGGTTGTTCGCGTCCTGGACCTGCTTGGCGGACGGGAGCTGGCCGGCCGGGAGGTGCCCGATGAAGTACAGCGCGGTGGAGTCCACGCCGAGGTAGTCGCCGGCCTTCAGACGCGCGTAGACGCCCTCGGCGACGCTGGCGCCGTCGTTGGGGTCGGTGACCTCGCCCTCGGCGATCGAGGCGACGGTCAGCACCTGCTCCGGCGTGCACTTCACGGTCCCGCAGGTCACCTTCGCGGCAGCCGTCTCGAAGTTGATGTTCTTCAGGAACGTCATCCGGTTGGCGACCATCTGCGTCAGGAGGCTCTTCGGCGAGTCGGACGACGTGATCGAGTACGTCCCCGGCTCCAGCATGCCCTCGGCGGTGAACTTGTGGCTCGTGGAGTCCACCGACCACGCCGGCAGCCCGATCGTGTTGTTCGCGATCGCGGCGTCGAAGTCGGCCTGCTTCCACTTCCGCTTGCTGATCAGGCTGGCGATGACGTCCTTCGACCACTCGTGGGAGGTCACGATTATCTGCGAGGCGTCCGACAGGTTCGACTTCTTCAACAGCTCCAGCACCGCGTTGGTGCCGGAGATCTGCGGACAGAGCGCGTAGGTTCCGGCGGTGATACCGGAGGAGCCCTGGTTCTGGTTGGCGGCGTTGACGTACGCCCGCGCGCTCTTCACCACACCGGCGCTGAACAGCGCGTTCGCTATCTGCTGGCCGGTCGCGCCGCGCGGGACGTCCACCGGGATCTTCGCGGTCGCCGGGCAGTTCGCCGCCGCGGTGTAGTCGGGGGCGGGACCGTACTTGCCCTTGTAGTACGAGTAGCCGGCGTACATGCAGCCGCCGAACAGGCTCAGGATGCCGACGAGCACGAACAGCGGTGCCCAGGCGCGCAGCTTGCCGCCCCGGCGCCGTGGCGACTGGTCCTCGAAGAACCCGTCGTCGTTCCAGTCCCCGCCGCCGTTCTGGTCATAGCCGGCCTGGTCGTAGCCGCCCTCGGCGTACTCCTCCTCGGCGGCGCGCCGGCCGCGGCTGCCGCGTCCCCGGGAACCGCCGCGCGACCGGCTTCCCCGGCCGCCCTCCTCCCAGCTGCCGCTGGCCTGCTCGGCGTAGCCCTCGCCGCCGGGCGCCGCCGCGCCGGTGTCGCCCCAGCCGTCGTCGCCATAGGAGTCGGCCGCCGTCGCGGTGCCGCCAGCGGCGTAAGGGTCCTGCGACTGGTGCGCGTAGGGGTCGATGACTTCGCTCTGGACGACCTTCGGGCCGGGCCGTGAGGCGCGGCGTCCGCGCGTACCGCCCGCCGCCTCCGGCTGGCCCGCCTGCGGCTGGCCGTAACCCTGCGGCGCCTGCTGGCCGTAGCCGGCGCCAGCGCCGGCGCCGGGCTGCTGGTAGCCCGGCTGCCCCTGCTGCTGACCGTACTGCTGCGCCTGCGGCTGCTGCTGGCCGTAGCCGCGCGTGCCGCCGCCCTGCTGCGCCTGGCCGCCGTAGCCGCCCTGCTGGCCGTAGCCGCGCTGCTGCCCGGGCTGGCCCTGAGACTGCGGACCCGGCTGAGCCTGCGGCGGAACCTGCGGGCTCTGCTGTCCCTGCTGCCCGTATCCGCGCTGCTGTCCGGGCTGCTGCCCGGGCTGACCCTGCTGCCCCTGCGCGTAGCCCTGCTGACCGTAAGAACCCTGCTGTTGCTGCCCGTACCCCTGCTGGCTCTGGTCGTAGCCCTGCTGCTGTCCGTACGAGCCCTGCCGGCCGTAGCCCTGGTCGTACCCGGACTGCTGCTGGCCCTGCTGCTCCTGCTGGCCGTACGACGGATCCTCCCCATACGGATCCGACGGCTGCGCATCGGCCCTCCGGCGGCCCCGCCCCTGAGGCGCGTCGCCCCCGTATCGCCAATCGCCGTCGCTCATCAGTTGCCGTCCTCCAGCTGGACCATCAGGCCGGGCGGACGTCCGGACATCCGTTCGGCATCAAGTGCGTTCTGCAAGATAACCACGGCGGCAGCCTGGTCTACCACCGATCTGCCTTTCTTGGCTTTGACCCCGGATGCGCGCAGACCCTGGGTCGCGGTGACCGTCGACAGACGCTCGTCGACGAGCCGGACCGGCGTCCCGGGACCCAGGCGGCGCACCAGATCGCGCGCGTAGGCGCGGATCTTGGCCGCGGCCGGACCCTCGCCGCCGGACAGGGAGCGCGGCAGGCCGACCACGATCTCGAAGGCCTCGTACTCGGCGGCCAGCGCGGCCAGCCGGTCCAGGGAGGCGCGGCGCGGCTCGGCTTTCACCGTCTCCACCGGGGTCGCGAGCAAGCCGTCGCGGTCGCAGGAGGCGACGCCGATCCGGACGGTGCCGACGTCGACGCCGAGGCGCACACCGCGGCGCATCTCGCTTCGCGGGGACGGATCCGGGACCTCCGGCTGTTCCATGATCCGCGGTCCTCCTTCCGTCCGGGTACGGGCCACGCCAACCGTGACGCGTCCGTGACCGTACCCGGTTCCGGCCTCTGCTGTCGCCTCCGGGGACGATAACCGACGTGCCGGACACGGTATGACAAGACACGAATCACCGTGGGTGACGAGATCCGTGACAGGACCCGGGATCGAAGATCGATCCCGGGCCGGAAAGCCGTCTGGCGGCGTTTCGAAACGCCTACGCGGCCACCTTCTCCGCCACCGCCCTGCCGACGCCCTCCAGCGCCGCCGGGATGGCCGTGGCGTCGGTGCCGCCGCCCTGCGCGACGTCGTCCTTGCCGCCTCCGCCGCCGCCGAGCGTCTTGGCCGCCGAGCGCACCAGCTCGCCCGCCTTCAGACCAAGCCCGCGCGAGCCCTCGTTGGTCGCGATGACCACCACCGGCCGCTCCCCCGCCGCGGCCGCGACCGCGACCACCGCCGGGCGCGTGCCGAGCCGGCCGCGCACGTCCAGCACGAGCTTGCGCAGATCGTCCGCGGACGCGCCGTCGGGCGCCTGGTGCGTGACCACCGCGACGCCGTGGACGTCGCTCGCGCCGTCCACCAGCGAGCCCGCGATCTGCAGCAGCTGCCCCGCCTTGAGCGCGGAGATCTCCTTCTCCGCGTCCCGCAGCTTGGTCATGATGCCGCCGACCCGCTCGACCAGTTCCTCCGGGCGCGCCTTCACGACCTCCGCGAGCTGCGAAACCAGGACGTGCTCGCGCGCGAGGAAGTTGTACGCGTCGGTGCCCACCAGCGCCTCGACGCGGCGCACGCCGGAGCCGATCGAGGACTCGGACAGCAGCTTCACCAGACCGAGGCGGCCGGTGTTGTCCACGTGCGTGCCGCCGCACAGCTCGTGCGCCCACTCCCCGACCGAGACCACGCGGACCCGGTCGCCGTACTTCTCGCCGAACAGCGCCATCGCGCCCATCGCCTTGGCCTCGGGCTGGCTCATCACCTGCGCGGTGACCGACAGGTCGTCGATCAGCAGCTCGTTGACCCGCTGCTCGACGTCCGCCAGCACCGAGTGCGGGACCGCGCCCGGGGAGGCGAAGTCGAAGCGGAAGCGGCCGGGGGAGTTCTCCGAACCCGCCTGGGTCGCGGTCTCGCCGAGCAGCTCACGGAACGCCTTGTGAACCATGTGCGTCGCGGTGTGCGCGCGGGAGATCGCCGCGCGGCGCGCGGTGTCCACCTCGCCCCACGCCTCGGCGCCCAGCACAACCTCGCCGTCGCGCACGATCGCCCGGTGCGCGATCAGGTCGCCGACGGGCTTTTGCACATCCACGACCTCGGCCAGCGCGCCGTTGCCGAGCCGGATCAGACCGTGGTCGGCCAGCTGGCCGCCGCCCTCCGCGTAGAAGGGGGTGCGGTCCAGGACCAGCTCCACCTCGTCGCCGGGCTTGGCCGAGCTGCCGACCTGGCCGTTGACCAGCATCGCCTTCAGTAGGCCCTCGGAGGAGACCTCGTGGTAGCCGGTGAACGCCGACGGGCCCGCCGCGTCGAGCAGCTCCCGGTACGCCGACATGTCCGCGTGGCCGGTCTTCTTCGCCCGCGCGTCCGCCTTCGCCTGGTCCCGCTGCTCCTTCATCAAGCGGCGGAAGCCCTCTTCGTCGACGCTCAGACCCGCCTCGGACGCCATCTCCAGGGTCAGGTCGATCGGGAAGCCGAAGGTGTCGTGCAGCTTGAACGCCTGGTCGCCGGAGAAGACCGCGCTGCCGGAGGCCTTCGCCTCGTCCGCGACGGTCTCGAACATCGCCGAGCCGGTGCGCAGCGTCTGCAGGAAGGAGGTCTCCTCGGCGACCGCGACCGCGACGATGCGCGAGGCGTCCGCGATCAGCTCGGGGTAGGCCTGGCCCATCGCCCCTATGGTGATCTCGACGAGGTCCTTGATGGTCGCGCCGTGCGCGCCGAGCAGGCGCATGTTGCGGATCGCGCGGCGCATCAGGCGGCGCAGCACGTAGCCGCGGCCCTCGTTGCCGGGGGTGATGCCGTCGCCGATCATCATCGTCGCGGTCTTCACGTGGTCGGTGACCACGCGCAGCGAGACGTCGGTCCTGGTGTCCCGGCCGTAGGTGACACCCGCGATGGACGCCGCCTTGTCCAGGATCGCGCGCGAGGTGTCGATCTCATACAGGTTGTTGACGCCCTGCAGGATCGTCGCCAGGCGCTCCAGGCCCAGGCCGGTGTCGATGGACTTGCTGGGGAGCTCGCCGAGGATCGGGAAGCCGCCCTTGTCGCCGCCCGCGCCGCGCTCGAACTGCATGAAGACCAGGTTCCAGAACTCCATGTAGCGCTCGTCGTTCACCGCCGGGCCGCCGGCCTCGCCGAACTCCGGGCCGCGGTCGTAGAAGAGCTCCGAGCACGGGCCACAGGGCCCGGGCACGCCCATCGACCAGTAGTTCTCCTTCATGCCGAGGCGCTGGATGCGCTCGGCCGGGAAGCCCGCCTTCTTCCAGATCTCCTCCGCCTCGTCGTCGTCGAGGTAGACGGTGACCCAGATCTTCTCCGGGTCCAGGCCGAAGCCGCCCTCGGAGACCGGCGTGGTGCACAGCTCCCACGCCATCGGGATGGCGGTCTCCTTGAAGTAGTCGCCGAAGGAGAAGTTGCCGCACATCTGGAAGAACGAGCCGTGCCGCGTGGTCTTGCCGACCTCTTCGATGTCCAGCGTGCGCACGCACTTCTGGACCGAGGTCGCGCGCGGCCAGGGCGCGGGCTGCTCGCCGAGGAAGTACGGCTTGAACGGGGCCATGCCCGCGATGGTGAGCAGGGTGGTCGGGTCGTTCGAGATGAGCGACGCCGACGGGACGACCGTGTGGCCCTTCTTCTGGAAGAAGTCGAGCCAGCGGCGGTGGATCTCCGCGGATTCCATGAGCTTGTCAGCCTTCTTGGGAATGCGGCGCGCCGGGGCAGCAACCCTGGCGCCGCGAGTGACGGGGCGTCGGGGTGGGCCGGGTCGGCCAGGTGGGGCGACCGGCCCTAAATAGCTCGCGCCTTCTTGGAGAAACCGTCACCTTCCGGGTCACGGTCTGTCGACGTCGGGGGGACGTCGATGCCGAGCGCCACGTTGAGCTCCTCCTCGCGGTCGTGCGCCCGCTCGCGCACGTCCTCGAAGAACTCCTTGACCGAGTCCAGCAGACCGCCGCCGGAGATGGCAGCGCGGTCCGCGAGGCCCGCGGGGGTCAGTTCCTTGGCGGTGGCGGTGACCTTGCGGAAGACCAGCACTCCGGCGGTCGCGCCCATGGACACCCAGAAGAGGCGGCGCACAGTTCCTGTGAACATCAGACCGTCATCCCTTCTTCTTGTCGGCGCGACGGGCCTTGCGGTCCGCCTTCAGTTCGGCCTTGACGCGCTTGGCCACGTCCTCATTCTTGCGCGAGGTGATGGCCGCGCGCACCCCATAACTGAAGGAGGCCACCTTCACCAGCGGTCCGCCGATCGCCGAGGTGGCGGTGCCGACCAGGCCGGAGACGTTCTTCGACATCGTCGCGACGTTGTCGGTGATGGCGTCGACCTTCACCAGCTGGGCGTTGCCGTTCTTCACCGTGTCGGTGATCTCGTTCAGCATCGGGACGGTCTCCTGGGTGATGCCGGCGACCAGCTTGGTCGTCTCCTTCAGCACTTCGGCCACGCGGACCAGGACGAAGGCGAAGAAGCACACTCCGATCGCGAAGAAGATCGCGAAGATCAGTCCGACAATCGCGCCAGCGGACACCAGGGACTCCCTGAGTTGTTATCGGTATTGACGAAACGCTTTACGTTTGGAGACAGCACCTTATCGCGCGGCGGAAGGTGTCAGGCACCGGGCTCCGGCGGCGGTGCGGCGTCGGCGTGTCAGGAGGCTTCGGTCTCGGCGCCCGGTGGTTTGGCGGCGCCGGCGCCCTCCAGCAAGGCTCTGACACGGTCGTAGACGTCGGAGTAGCGGGCCTCCGCGCCGTGCCGGGTGGGCTCGTAGTAACGGCGGTCCTTCACGGTGTCGGGGGCGTACTGCTGTGCCGCCACGCCGCCGGGGACGTCGTGGGCATAGATATAGCCCTTTCCGTGGCCGAGCGTCTGGGCTCCGGAGTAATGAGAGTCACGCATGCCCGGCGGGACCGGACCGGCCAGTCCCTTGTGCACGTCTTCCAGCGCCGCGCCGATGGCCTTCACCGCGGAATTGGACTTCGGCGCGAGGGCCAGGTGGATCACCGCGTGCGCCAGCGTGATCTGCGCCTCGGGCCAGCCGATGAAGGACACCGCCTGCATCGCGGCCACGGCCACCTGCAGCGAGCTGGGATCGGCCATGCCGATGTCCTCGCTGGCGGAGATCACCAGGCGCCGGGCGATGAAGCGCGGGTCCTCCCCGGCGTCGACCATGCGGGCCAGGTAGTGCAGGGCGGCGTCCACGTCGCTGCCGCGGACCGACTTGATGAAGGCGCTGGCGACGTCGTAGTGCTGGTCGCCGTCGCGGTCGTAGCGGACGGCGGCGCGGTCGACCGCCTGCTCCATGATCTCCAGGGTCAGCTCGGCCGGGCCGTCGCCCTTGGCCGCCGCGAGCGCCCCGGCCGCACCGGCTTCCAGCGCGGTGAGGGCGCGGCGGGCGTCGCCGCCGGCGATGCGGAGCAGGTGCTCCTCGGAGTCCTGCGGGAGCGCGACCTTGCCGTCGAGCCCGCGCTCGTCCTCCAGCGCGCGGTGGATCACCTCGCGGACGTCGTCCTCGGTCAGCGGCTGCAGGGTCAGCAGCAGGGAGCGGGACAGGAGCGGGGAGATGATCGAGAAGTGCGGGTTCTCGGTGGTCGCGGCGACCAGGGTGACCCAGCGGTTCTCCACGGCGGGGAGCAGGGAGTCCTGCTGGGCTTTGGAGAAGCGGTGGATCTCGTCGAGGAACAGGAGGGTCTCGCGGCCGTACATGCCGAGCTCGCGCTTGGCGCGCTCGACGACGGCGCGGACCTCTTTGACGCCGGCGTTGATCGCGGACAGCTCGGCGAAGGTGCGCTCGGTGGCGTTGGCCAGCACGTAGGCCAGGGTGGTCTTGCCGGTGCCCGGCGGACCCCAGAGCAGGATGGAGGACGGCACGGTCACGCCGTCTCCGGTCTCGACCAGCCGCCACAGCGGGGAGCCGGCCCGCAGCAGGTGCTTCTGGCCGACGATCTCGCCGAGGACACGAGGGCGCATGCGGACCGCGAGCGGGGCCGCGTTCCTGGCCTTCTCGGTGCCCGCCTCCTCGAACAAGTCCAGCTGCTCCACGTCACGACCTTAGCGCCCCGTACCGACACAGCCGTCCGTCACAGCCGTCCGTCACAATGATCGCTATGACCGAACCAGTGATACGGCGCACGGAGGCGGTCGGCGAACTGTTCGCCGTCGCGGGCACGGACTACCTGCTGCGCTCGGACGCCGCACCCGAGGAATCGCTGGCCCAGCAGGGCGTGGCCTTCATCGCCCCCGACGGCGGCTTCGCCTTCGGCGGCTCGGCGGACGGCCCGGGGCTGGTCGACTGGCTGACCGTGGTCGGCGCCCCGGAGACGGCCCGCGCGCTGCTCGACCACGCGCTCGCCGAGCTGCCGCGCACCCCGCACGGCTTCAGCGTCCCGCGCGAGACGGACCTGGGTCCGCTCGCCGCCGCGGAATTGGAACATTGGGACTTCATGGCATTCGACCCGGCGTGGGGCGTCGAGCTGCCGGCGCTACCAGGCGAGGAGCGGGTGGCGGAGATGATGCCCTCCGCCGAGGCCGACGCCGAGATCGGCGATTTCCTGAAGGTGGCGAACCCCTCGCACTCGGCGAAGCCGGGCTGGGAGGGGATCGAGGCGTGGGGCGTGGTGCGCGACGCTGAGGGCGCGCTGCTGGCCTGCGGCGCGTATTGCCGGCGCGAGGGCGGCAACGGGTACCTGGCATCGATAGGCACGCGCCCGGAGGCACGCGGCCAAGGACTCGGCGCGGCGGTCTCGGCATGGCTGACCCGCCGCTCGCTGGCCAACGGCGACGCCTTCTGCGCCCTCGGCCACTGGCACCCGAACGAACCCGCCCGCCGCATCTACGCACGCCTGGGCTTCCGCACGACGCACCGCATGAAGAGCGGCAGGCTCCCGGCGTGAGCCGCTTCGACCTGCGCGAGGTGTGCGTCGAACGCGCCGGACACCGCATCATCGACCACGTCACCGCGACCATCGCCCCCGGCCGCTGCACCGCCCTTGTGGGCCCGAGCGGCGCGGGCAAGACGACTCTCCTGCGCCTGTTCAACCGCCTCGACGACCCCGACAGCGGCACCGTCCTGCTCGACGGCGCGGCACTGGAGACCCTGGACGTCCTCGCGCTGCGCCGACGGGTCGGCCTGGTCGGGCAGCGGCCCGTGCTGGTGACGGCATCGGTGCGAGAGGAGCTGCGCGTCGGGGCGCCGCAGCTGACGGATGACGAGGCGCTCGAGCTGCTGAAGCGGGTAGGACTCGCACCGGAGTTCCACGACCGGCCGACCGAAGGCCTGTCCGGCGGCGAAGGACAGCGCGTTTGCCTGGCCCGCACGCTGGCGGTCGGACCGGACGTCCTGCTGCTCGACGAGCCGACATCCGCACTGGACCCAGAGGCCGCGGCAGCGGTGGAGGACACCCTGTGCGGCCTGCTCGGCGGCGGCCTCACCGCGATCTTGGTGAGCCACAGCGCCGCGCAGGTGCGGCGCATGGCCGACGACGCGCTGGTGCTGCGGAAGGGGCGGCTGGTGGAGAGCGGGCCGGTTGCGGGGGTCAGGTATGTGAGTGCGGGTGGGGCGGATTGAGGTGGGGCTCCGGGTGGGGTCGGCTCGGATCGGTAGGCGGAGGCAGGGCTCGGAGTCGGCGGGCTGAGGCGGCGCGCGGGCCGGATGCCATTGTGTTAGGACATTTTCGCCCCTTTTATATTGATACCTCACACTACTGACATCGCCGCCACGGCAGCTGCCCGCCGCCCGCCGCCCGACCTTCGCCGCCCGCTGCCCGCCGCCCGACCTTCGCCGCCCGCCGGTCGCCGCCCGCCGGTCGCCAGTCGCCAGTCGCCAGTCGCCAGTCGCCAGTCGCCAGTCGCCAGTCGCCGGTCGCCGGTCGCCAGTCGCCAGTCGCCGGTCGCCGGTCGCCGGTCGCCGGTCGCCGAACCATGTCGCACCAGCCCCCTAAGATCGCGGCATGAGCAGTCCCGCGGTGCCCGAGTGGACCGGCGTCGCGCTGTCGGTGAGCCTTGTCGGTGTTGCGGTGCTTATTGCGTGGCGGCAGCGGCTTGGGCTGGCTCGTGAAGTTGTTGTTGCTGCTGTGCGGGCGGGGGTTCAGCTCTTTCTGGTTGGCGCCGTGTTGCTCTTCCTCTTCGAGCATGCGGGACTGCCGGGTGGCTTCGCGTGGTTGGCCGTCATGGTGGTCATCGCTGGTCAGGTTGCGGGGCGGCGGGGCAGGGGGCTGAGGCACTCTCGGTATGTCGCCACTGCTGCTGTGGCTATCGCGGCGGCGGTGACTATGGGGGTGCTGATGGTGTTCGGCGTCATTCAGAGCACGCCGCGGGTTGTTGTGCCGGTGGGGGGCATGGTGGTGAGTGGGTCGATGGCGGCTACGGGGGTGACGTTGTCTCGCATGGTGGCGGAGGTTCGGGGGCAGCGGGCGGCTATTGAGGCGCGGCTTTCGTTGGGGCTCAGTGCCACTGCTGCCTTTGCGCCGCATCGGCGGGAGTTGTTGCGGACGGCGCTGATTCCGACATTGGATTCCACCAAGGTGGTCGGGTTGATCAGTCTGCCGGGGGCTATGACCGGGTTGATTCTGGCGGGGGTGTCGCCGGAGGTGGCTATCCGGTACCAGATTGTCGTGATGTACATGTTGCTGGCGGCTGCTCTGATGGCTGCTTTGGCGGCTGCGGAGCTGGGGCAGCGGATGTTGTTTACGCCGGCACACCAATTGCGGTAGTGCTGTGGGGGCGTAGAACACCTGGTCATCGCGGCTGGGTAGGGCTTGCCGGCGGGGAGTGCCCCCTGTCCGACCCTCAATCGCAGCCGGGCGTTAATCGCTCTCTCAGGCTGACATGCCTAAGCTCCACTCCCATGACTACTCCTAGCAGCACCGACAGCACCGACCGCGTGGGGGACGCCGAGGCTGAGAAGGCCGAGGCGACCACTGTCGTCGTCGACGCCTCCGCCGAGGACGACCGCCACGCCGACGAGACGCCTGAGATCGTCGCGGAGCTCGTCGAGGAGGACGACCTCGTCGAGGGCGCCGAGGACGACGTGGAGCCCTATGGCTTCCAGGACTCCCCCGCCTCCGGCTCGGCCTCGATCGTGGCCTCCGGCGCGGCCGCCGTCACGGCCGCGGGTCTGGCGATCACCTCGCTCGGCGGGAACTGGCTGGGCGACATCCTCTCGCAGCGGCAGTCCCTGATCGGGCAGATCAACACCGCCAACGCCCAGGCCGACGCGATCATCAAGCAGCGCTACACCGACGTGTGGCACAAGCAGGCGTTCGTCAGCATGGGCTTCGCGATCGCCGCCGTGGTGATCGCCGCCGCCGCCCTGTTCCTCGGCGCGTTCGCCGCCAAGCAGCAGGCGCCGGTCTGGGTGCGCGTCCTGACCTGGGGCGCCCTGGTGCTCGGCGTCGTCGGGCTCGGCGTGGCCGCGGCGATGTACTTCGACGTCTTCACCGGGACCATCACCGTTCCGGCCGGCGCCGCCAGCGGCGGGCAGTGACCGGCTACCGCCGAGACCACTGCTCCGCTGTCAGCTCGTAGCGGACTTCCCCGTGCTCGGAGCCCTCGATCGGCTCCAGCTCGGGGAAGAACGTCGCCACGTGCGCCAGCCCCAGCTTCTCCATCACGTTGCGCGAACCGCTGTTCACGAACATCGTCTCGGCCCAGACAAGCCGCACCCCGAGTTCGGTGAACGCCTTGCGGAGCAACGCCTGCGAGCCCTCCGTGGCATACCCCTTGCCCCACGCGGCCTGACGCAGCCGGTATCCCAGCTCGACCTCGTCCAGAGGTCCCTCGGCCTTGGGGCGCAGGATGAACCAGCCGATGAAGGCCTCGCCGTCCTTCTCGTGCGCGGCGAACAAGCCGAGCCGGTAGTCCCACTTCTCCGAGCCCGCCAGAATCGCCGGCAGGATCCGCTCCCGGACGTCCTGCGGCGGAGTCGGCTTGCCGCCGGTCAGGTAGCGCATCACGGCCGGGTCGCTGTCCAGCTCGATCAGCAGGTCGGCGTCGTCGGCCGTGAAGCAGCGCAGATACAGGCGGTCGGTCTCGAGATAGGTGTCCACAGAGCCGATCATGGCTCAGTCGGGCTCAGGCCACCCACAGGTTTTCGTCGGATACCGGTGGCAGCGCCGCCTCGCACCGGAACGCCGCCGCCAGCCGCCGCACGGCGTCCCGCAGCGTCTGCTCCGGCAGCGTGTACGGGATCCGCACCCGGTGCTCGAACGTCCCGGGGTCCACGCCGAAGTGCGGCCCGCCGACCAGCCGCACGCCGAACGCCGCGGCCCGCCCGGCCAGCTCCGAGGACGACGGCTCGCCCAGGTCCACCCACAGCGACAGCCCGCCCGGCGGCCGGCGCCACGACCAGTCCGGCAGCTCGGCGGTCAGCGCCTCCTCCAGCGCCGCCCGCTGCCGCCGCAGCCGCTCCCGCCGCTCCTCGACGAAGCCCCAACCGCGCCGCAGCAGCGCGACCGCGATGATCTGGTCCAGCACCGAGCCGGCCATGTCCATCGCCACCCGCTGCCCGGCCAGCTCGGTGGCCATCCGCGGGGTGGTCCGGATCCAGCCGATCCGCAGGCCGCCCCAGTGGCTCTTGGACATCGAGCCCACGCTGATCACCTGCTCGGCGGCCGCCCGCGAGACCGAGGCCGGGAACGGCGTCGGCGCCGGGACGTCCAGCGCCATGTCCGAGACCGTCTCGTCGTTGATGATCCAGGTCCCGGCGGCGCGCGCCGCCTCCGCGGCCTCGGCCCGGCGCTCCGGCGACATCAGCGTGCCGGTCGGGTTCTGGAAGTCCGGGATCAGGTACGCCACGCGCGGCGCCGCCTGCCGCAACTGCGCGGCCAGCACGTCGCATTCGATGCCGTCCTCGCCGACCGGCACCGGGACCGGCCGCAGCCGGGCCCGGCGCATCGCCTCGACGCTGTTCGGGTAGGTCGGGCTCTCCACCACGACCCGGTCCCCCGGTCCGCACAGCAGACCCAGCGCGAGCACGTTGCCGTGCTGTGCCCCGGAGGTGATGACGATCTGGTCCGGCGTGGTCGGCAGGCCGCGCTCGACGTAGCGCTCGGCGATCAGCTCACGCAGCTCGGGCCAGCCGGCGTGGTAGTAGCCGGTGTCCGCGGTCAGGGCCGAGACGGTCGGCGAGACCTCGGCCAGCACCTCGGCCATCAGCGCGCCGGGCATGCCGAAGGAAGCGCAGGACAGGTCGATGGCGACGTCGGCGGAGCCGGGCTGCGCGGGCAGCAGCCAGCCGCCGGAGACGTTCGGGCCGGCGCCGGGCGGGAGCGTGGTCCAGGTGCCCGAGCCGCGCCGGCTTTCTAGGAAGCCGTCCTCGCGCAGCAGGTCGTAGGCGGCGGTGACGGTGGTCCGGCTCATGCCCAGAGCGGCGGCCAGGTCGCGCTCGGCCGGGACCCGGGTGCGCAGCGCGATGCGGCCGTCCAGGATCAGGGCCCGGACCGTGTGCGCCAGCGCGCGGTAGGCCGGGCGGCGCTCCGTGTCGGCGGCCGATTCGGCAGTACCCAGATGCGAGACCTCGCGGACCAGCCGCGCCAAGCGCGTGCTGCCCACCGTGCGGTCGGTCGTCGCCAGTTCCAGCGGAGCCGCCATGCCACCCTCCCTAGATTGGCCCTACAGAAGCGGGCCACTTCACCTCCATCCTGGGGGAAGTGGCCCGCAAGGGCAATCCTGAGGGAGGCCAGCATGACCAGCACGGTGCCCGCCGAGCGCGTGTCCCACCCCGCCGCCGTGGCCGGCGACCAGGCCGAGCGCGCGATGCTCGGGCGGCACGAGGACCGGATCGCCGATCCGCTGCCGGTCGGCGCCGCGGCTCGAGCCGCCCTGGCCTGGCTCTGGGCCCTGATCCCCCGCGACCGCCGCGCGCACCGCATGGTCCAGCTCCAGCTCGGGCTGGTCCTGTACGGCGTCAGCGACGGCATGATCCTGATGTCCGGCCTCGGCGCCAACCCCTGGGACGTCTTCCACCAGGGCCTGGCCAAGCACCTGGGTCTGCAGGTCGGCACCACGGTGATCCTGGTCGGCGTGGCGGTGATGCTGTTCTGGATCCCGCTGCGGCAGAAGCCCGGCTTCGGCACGCTCAGCAACGTGGTCGTGGTCGGCCTGGCGATGGACGGCGCGATGGCCTGGATGCCGACCCCGCACGCTTGGTGGCTGCGCTGGGGCGAGATGCTCGCCGGCATCGCCCTGAACGGCGTGGCGACCGGCGCCTACATCGGCGCCGGCATGGGTCCCGGCCCGCGCGACGGCGTGATGACCGGCTACGCCGCCCGCGGCCACTCGATCCGCGTGGTCCGCACCTCGATGGAGCTCACGGTCCTGTCCGTCGGCTGGCTCCTCGGCGGCACGGTGGGCATCGGCACCGCCGCCTACGCCCTGCTGATAGGCCCGCTGGCGCACCGGTTCATCCCACTGCTGGCGATCAAGCCGAAGGATGGCGCTGCGGCGGAGCGGACGGCGAAGGCGGAGAGGGTGGAGAAGGCCGAGAAGCGGCCTCGGGTGGCGGCGGGGGCAGGAGCGGGAGCGCTGGCATCAGAGAACTGCTGCTGAGCTTGCGGGACTGGTGAGATCTGCTGCGCGTGCGAGTACGGCTAAGAGCTGCTCAGGTCTGCCGAGCCGCTGAGAGCTACTGAGCTTGCTGAACCGCCTAACCGATCAATTTCAGCACCGCGTCGCACAGGTCCTGGGGCAGGATGAAGGAATCAGACTCCTTCATGTCCAGCACCACGCCGTCCACGCCGTCATAGTCCGCGAGCTGGAACAGCGTCGCGGCGGACATGTCCGCGGCGCCGGTCACCCCGGGGTCGCGCTTCTGGTGCGCGGTATACAGGTCCGGCGCGGTGAACGCCATGACGTAGTTGCCCGGCGGCTTCAGCAACGCCACGACGCGCGGCCGGCCGGTGTCGTCGACCGGGACGACGTAGTGCTCGAAGGCGGCCAGCCGCATGCCGAGGTCCTCGGCGCTGTCGTTCAGCGCGGTCTCGATCTGCAGGGCGCTGATCCACCGCGCCAGGAAGTCCAGCACGGCGTCGTCGATGCCCACCGACCAGCCGTGCACCCCCGGACCGGCCGGGTTCACCCGGATCTCGGTGACGTTCCGGGTCAGCGCGCCGAACACGTCGACGCCGGAGACCGGGCCGCCGGCCGCGGCGAAGGCCGCACCGGCCTGGATCGCCGCGTCCACCTGGCCGGCGTCGGTGAACAGCCACAGGTCCCCGGGCGCCGGCGCCTGGCCGAGGGCCGGTGTCGGGATCATGCTGTCGTAGACCTTGCGGTCGGGGAAGGTCTCGTCCAGCCACAGCATCGGGGCGTACCAGCCGTCGTGGGCGAGCAGTGCGCGCACCACGTCGCTCTCCGAGGCTTCTCCGCGTGCGTAATCGGCCAGTACTCCGGTCACCACAGGCATGCGACAAGTCAATCAGGGTTCGGCGACCGACAACAAGGGCGGGCCGGGATCACGCCCGGCCCGCCCTCGGTTGACCCGCTTGCTACCGGCTTAGTACCGGCTTACCACCCGCTCGCTATCGGCTTACTTCTTGGCCTCGTACACCGCGTCCACGCCGGCCTCCTTGCGCTGCGCCGCCGTGATCGGCGCCGGGGCGCCGGTCAGCGGGTCGCCGCCGGTGGCGGTCTTCGGGAAGGCCATCACGTCGCGGATGGTGTCCGCGCCGGTCAGCAGCGCGACCAGGCGGTCCAGGCCGAAGGCGATCCCGCCGTGCGGCGGCGGGCCGTAGTTGAAGGCCTCCAGCAGGAAGCCGAACTGCGACTGCGCTTCTTCCTGGGACAGCCCGATCGCGTCGAAGGCGCGCTCCTGCACGTCCTTGCGGTGGATACGGATCGACCCGCCGCCGAGCTCGGTGCCGTTGAGCACGATGTCGTAGGCGTTGGACAGCGCCGAGCCGGGGTCCTTGTCGAAGGTGTCCAAGCTCTCGGCGGTCGGCGCGGTGAACGGGTGGTGCACCGCGTGCCAGCCGGTCTGCTCCCCCGCGGCGTCCTCGATCGGCTCGAACATCGGGAAGTCCACGACCCACAGGAACTTCCACGCGCTCTCCTCGATCAGCGCGCCGCGCCGGCCGATCTCCAGGCGCGCCGCGCCCAGCAGCTCCTGGGAGGCGGTGCGCTTGCCGGCGGCGAAGAAGACCGCGTCGCCGGGCTTGGCGCCGACCTTGTCGGCCAGCCCGGCCAGGTGCGCCTCGGACAGGTTCTTGGCGACCGGGCCGCGCAGCTCGCCGGTCTCGGCGTCGATGACCACGTACGCCAGCCCGCGGGCGCCGCGCGCCTTGGCCCAGTCCTGCCAGCCGTCCAGCTCCTTGCGGGTCTGGGCCGCACCGCCCGGCATCACCACGGCGCCGACGTAGGGCGCCTGGAACACCCGGAACTCGGTACCGGCGAAGTACTCGGTCAGCTCGGTGAGCTCCTGGCCGAAGCGCAGGTCCGGCTTGTCCGAGCCGTAACGGTCCATCGCCTCGTGGTACTTCATCCGCGGCAGCGGCAGCGGGATCTCGACGCCGAGCGTCTCCTTCCACACCGCGGCCACGATCGCCTCGCCGATCCTCAGGATGTCCTCCTGGTCGACGAAGGAGGCCTCGACGTCCAGCTGCGTGAACTCCGGCTGCCGGTCGGCGCGGAAGTCCTCGTCCCGGTAGCAGCGCGCGATCTGGTAGTAGCGCTCCAGGCCGGCGACCATCAGCAGCTGCTTGAACAGCTGCGGGGACTGCGGCAGCGCGTACCAGGTGCCCGGCTGCAGGCGCACCGGCACCAGGAAGTCGCGCGCGCCCTCGGGGGTGGAGCGGGTCAGGGTCGGGGTCTCGACGTCGAGGAAGCCGTGCTCCTCCATGACGTCCCGGATGACCTTGGTGGCCTTGGAGCGCATGCGCAGCGCCCGGGCCATCGGCTCGCGCCGGATGTCGAGGTAGCGGTACTTCAGCCGCATCTCCTCGTTGATGTTCGAGCTCTTGTGCTCGTCGATCGGGAACGGCAGCGGCGCGGCCGGCGAGAGCACCTCGACGGTGTCCACGACGACCTCGATCGCGCCGGTCGGCAGGTCCGGGTTCTCGTTGCCCTCGGGGCGCACGCGCACCTCGCCGGTGGCCACGACGCAGTACTCGTTGCGCAGGTCGTGCACGGACTCGCTCTCGCGAACCACGACCTGCACGAAGCCCGACGCGTCACGCAGGTCCAGGAAGGTGACGCCCCCGTGATCGCGCCGCCGGGCGACCCACCCGGCCAGCGTGACGGTGGTACCGGCATCGGACGCGCGGAGCGTCCCAGCCTCGTGGGTGCGGATCACTTCAATTTCTCCTGAATCGTCGTGACGATGTCGGTGAAGGAGACAGACTCCTGCTCACCGGTCGCCAGTTCCTTGATCTGAATGATGTTCTCCGCGATGTCCCGCTCGCCGAGCACCAGCGCGTAGCGCGCGCCGGAGCGGTCGGCGGCCTTCATCGCGGCTTTGATGCCCTTGCTGCCGTAGCCGAAGTCGGCCGCGACGCCGGACCGGCGCAGCGTGGTGACCAGCTCGAAGAGCACCTCGCGCGCTTGGTCGCCCAGCGGCACCGCGAAGACGTCCAGCTGGTCGCCGGCGGCCACCTCGCGGCCCTCGGCGTGCAGCGCCAGGACGGTCCGGTCCACGCCGAGCGCCCAGCCGACGCTCGGCAGGCTCGGCCCGCCCAGCTCCTCTGACAGCCCGTCGTAGCGGCCGCCGGCGCCGATCGCGGTCGGCGAGCCGGTGATGCCGCTGTGCACGTACTCGAAGGTGGTGCGGGTGTAGTAGTCCAGGCCGCGGACCAGCTTCGGGTCGTCGAGGAACTTCACGCCGGCCGCGGTGAGCAGGCGGCGGACCTCCTCGTGGTAGGCCCGGCACTCCTCGCAGAGGTTGTCGCTGATCAGCGGGACTCCGGTGAGCTGCCTCTGGACCGCTTCGCGCTTGTCGTCGAGGACTCGCAGAGGGTTGATCTCAGCCCTCTTGCGCGTCTCCTCGTCGAGGTCCAGGCCGCGCAGGAACTCCTGCAGCTTCTCCCGGTAGACCGGACGGCACTTCTGGTCGCCGAGGGAGTTCAGCAGCAGGCTGTACTCGGTCAGGCCCAGACCCCGGTAGATGTCGTCGCCGATGATCAGCAGCTCGGCGTCCAGCGCCGGGTCCTCCGCGCCGAGGGCCTCGGCGCCGACCTGGGAGAAGTGGCGGTAGCGGCCGCGCTGCTGCTTCTCGTAGCGGTAGAAGGAGCCGGAGTACCACAGCTTCACCGGCAGGCTGCCGCGGATCAGGTTCGCCTGCAGGGCGGCGCGCAGCACCGAGGCGGTGCCCTCGGGGCGCAGGGTGACGTCGTCGCCGCCGCGGGTGGTGAAGGAGTACATCTCCTTGGTGACGATGTCCGTGCTCTCGCCGACGCCGCGCTTGAACAGCGCGGTCGACTCGAAGGTGGGCGTCTCGATGTAGTCGTAGCCGGCGGCGCGCAGCGGCGCGGTCATCGCCTCGCGCACGCCGAGGAAGGCGGCCGAGTCCGGCGGGAGCAGGTCGAAGGTGCCCGGCGCGTTCTGGAACTTGCTCATGGTGTGTGTGGGTATCCCTACAAGCCGCGGGGTTTGACCGACAGCGGCGCGGCTTCCGTCAAGAACGGGTTCGTGGCGCGCTCGCGGCCGATCGTGGTCTGGGGGCCGTGGCCGGACAGGACGACGGTCTCGTCCGGCAGCGGCAGGCAGACGCGGGCCAGTGACGCCAGCAACTCGTCGCGATCGCCGCCGGGCAGGTCCCAGCGGCCGACCGCTCCGGCGAACAGGAGATCCCCGGTGTAGAGCACCTGCGGGATGTCCTGCTGCTCGGGAGTCCGGAACGTCACCGAGCCCTTGGTATGGCCCGGGGTGTGGTCGACGGTGATCTCCAGACCGGCCAGGTTCAGCACGACGCCGTCGGTGAGCTCCTTGACGTCGGAGGGCTCGACGAACTTCGACTGTCCGAAGACCTTCGTGCCCGGTGCGATGCCCAGCCACTTCTGCGGGTCGGTGAGCATCTCGCGGTCGCCGGGGTGGATGTAGGCCGGGACGCCGTAGTCGCCGCAGACCGGGACCACGCTCATCGTGTGGTCGACGTGGCCGTGGGTCAGCAGGATCGCGACCGGCTGGAGCCCGTGCTCCCGGACGGCGTCCTCGACCCCGGGGACGGCGTCCTCGCCGGGATCGATGATCACGCACTGCTCGCCGGCGGCGGGCGCCACGAGATAGCAGTTCGCACCCAGGCTTCCGGCTGGGAATCCGGCGACAAGCACGCGCGCCCCACAGGGTTGGTCGAACCGGTCGGTCGCCGCGTGGGCCGGACCGAACGATCGATGCGGTCGAAAGAGGTTCCCTACGCAGGCTACCGGGGGCGCCGGTCCCTTTGCGAACTCATTGGAAGCTCACAGGTGATTTCTAGGGAACGCACCGTACACTGTGCGGCTGAAAGCTCGATCACACAGTGTGGACCTGAGATGACCTCGGCCGGCCACGGCCGACCACAACCGGAGGCGAATCGGTGACCAGCAAGGACCGTCAGCGAGAGCTCGAGCGCGCCCGGTACGAGCGCGTCCAGGCCCGCTTGGCGCAGCAGCAGGCGACGGCCAAGAAGCGCAACGTGATCACGGCCATCGTCGCCGCCGTCGCGGTGGTCGGGATCGGAGTCGGTGTCGCTGTCGCGACCAGCGGCAACAAGAGCGGGACGACTTCCGCGGCAGCCTCGGCGCCGACGTCCTCGCCCTCGGACACATCCTCGGCCACGGACGCCCCGTCCTCGCCCGCGCCGACCAGCTCCAGCCCGGAGCAGATCGGCTACCAGAAGACCGGCAACGCGTCCAAGGACGTCGGCGTGCCGACGTACAACGCGGCCGACGCGGCCAAGCCGTACAGCGCGACGATCGCCTTCAACTCCGGCGACATGACCTTCGACGCGCTGACCACGAAGGCGCCGTACACCACGTTCTCCTTCAAGTACCTGGCCGGCAAGGGCTACTTCAACAACACCACCTGCCACCGCCTGGTGACCTCCGGCATTTTCGTGCTGCAGTGCGGCGACCCCAGCGGCACCGGCAGCGGCGGGCCCGGCTACCAGTTCCAGGACGAGAACCTGACCGGCGCCACCTACCCGGCCGGCACGATCGCCATGGCGAACGCGGGCCCGGGCACCAACGGCAGCCAGTTCTTCATCTGCTTCAAGGACTCCCCGCTGCCGGCGAACTACACCCCCTGGGGCAAGGTGACCGCCGGCATGGACGTGGTCACCAAGATCGCGGCAGCCGGCGAGGACGACTCCAACGGCGCCGGCGACGGCAAGCCGAAGCAGACGGTCACCATCAAGAGCGTGACGATCAAGTAGCTCCGGCGTGCGGACCCCTGCGGGCCCGAACTGGCCCGAGGAACAGCGGTTCGATTCCGGAACGTGACGCGGGCCGTCCCCTCATCGGGACGGTCCGCGCTATTGTTTCCCACTGGACGACCGGGACCCGGATCCGTGCAGGTGTATGTGGCGGACCGGTCCGCAGACACCCCGGTCCAGCAGAACTTGGAGGCTCATCGTGGGCGAGGCAACCGAGGCTTGGGGCCGGGTCGCCGAGGACGGCACCGTCTACGTCCGGACCGCCGACGGCGAGCGGCAGGTCGGCTCGTGGGCGGCGGGGTCCCCGGACGAGGCGCTGGCGTACTACCAGCGCAAGTTCGACGGGCTCAAGGTCGAGGTCGACCTGATCGCCAACCGGCTCAAGCAGAGCGGTCCCTCCGCGCCGTCCCCGAAGGACGCGCTGGACAAGATCGGCAAGCTCCGCGAGTCGATCTCCGGCGCGAACGCGGTCGGCGACCTGGAGGGCCTGCTGGCCCGGCTGGACGGCCTGGTGGAACTGGCCGAGCAGCGCAAGGCCGAGCACCGCGCGGTCCGCGAGCAGCAGCAGGCCGAGGCCCGCGGCGCCAAGCAGGCGCTGGCCGAGGAGGCCGAGCGCCTGGCGGCCTCCACCGAGTGGCGCGTGGCCGGGGACCGCATGAAGGTGCTGCTGGACGAGTGGAAGGCCGCTCCGCGCCTGGACCGCAAGACCGACGACGAGCTGTGGCACCGGCTGTCCCAGGCCCGCTCGGCCTTCGCCAAGCGCCGCAAGCAGCACTTCGCCGAGCTCGACGCCCAGCGCGTGGAGATCCGCGCGCACAAGGAGCAGCTGATCGCCGAAGCCGAGGCGCTGCAGGACTCCACCGACTGGAACCCCACCGCCGGCCGCTTCCGCGACCTGATGAGCGAGTGGAAGACCGCCGGCCGGGCCCAGCGCGACGTCGAGGACGAGCTCTGGAAGCGCTTCAAGGCCGCGCAGGACACCTTCTTCGCCGCCCGCAACGCCATCCTGGACGAGCGCAACGGCGCCGAGCGCGAGAACCTGGCCGCCAAGGAGCTCCTGGTGGTCGAGGCCGAGGCCCTGCTCCCGATCACCGACCACCGCGCCGCCCGCACCGCCCTGCGCTCCCTGAACGAGCGCTGGGAGGCCATCGGCCCGGTCCCCCGCGACGCCCGCCAGCGCATCGAGGGCCGCCTGCACACCGTGGACCGCGCCGTCGCCGAGGCGGAGGCAGCGGAACTCTCCCGCAAGGACCCGGAGAAGCGGGCCCGCGCGGAGGCGACGGTGGAGCAGCTGCGCACGGTGCTGGAGAAGCTGCAGGTGCAGGCCGACAAGGCGCGCGCTGCGGGGCAGGAGAAGAAGGCCGCGGAGGCGGAGGCTTCGATCGCCGCTCGGCAGGAGTGGCTGGCCGAGGCGGAGAAGGCGCTGGCGGAGTTCACGCGCTGAGGTTCTGGTTGTTTCGTAGTTCGGGCGTCTTCCCTTTGGAAGGCGCCCGGATTGCTTTGCGGGAGTTGGAAGTTCTCCACCTGCGTTGGGTGGCTCAACGCCGCTAGGGGTTGCCCCCTAGGGGTCTGTCGCCCCTTCTGTGATCCCTATGTCCAGCTCGACAGCCCGAATCCGATCGCACCGGCCAAGGCGAAGGCTGCGGCGGTGAGCATCAGGACCGTGACGACGGCACCGGCGGCAGCCGTCCCGGGAGCGATCCGCGCGGGCCATATCCGGGTGGGCCGCCGGGGGTCGTAGCGCAGGCGGATCCGTCCGTCGGGCGCCTCGGGGAACGTGGCACGGCTGCCGGCACGACGGGTCTCCCCGCGCAGCGTCGTGAACTCATAGACCCGGTGCAGGACATAGCTCTCGTCCGAGGGATGCGGCGGCACCGTGTAGCCCTCACTGGTGGCGAAGCCGTCCACCACGACCGTCCGCCGCCAGGCAGCCGGATCCCCGACGTAGTCCACACACAACGCCATCAGCATCCACGGCAACCCCACCGCCAGCACCGCGAACCCGCCCGCGACCACCCACAACGCCGCCCGATCCCACTGCGCGGTGACCAACAGCCCCACCAACGCGACAAGGTGCGCGGCCACCGCCGCGATCAACCCCTTGCGCGCCGGGGACAACGTCACCCGCGCCGGGACTCGACTCCGCACCCGGACACCTTAGCGATCACGGCGTCCCGGTTGTAGACCGAATCGTGCGCTTGCCCAAAACGTTGCGAACGCCCGAAACGCCTTGTGAGGCACCGTGAGCATAATGCTCACCTGTTCCTGCCGAGTCAGCCGGCGTCGAAGACCTCGGACGCCTGAGTGGCAATAGCCGCGCGATCGAGCCAGGCATCGAGTTGATCGAGGTCGGTGCAGGCGTACAACTGGACACGCTGCTCTTCGGTGATGAAGATGCCCCGCTTGTTCAGAATCCGATGCAGACTCGCGATACGCCCCTCGGCGACTCCTTCAGCGACTCCTTCGGCATGGCCCTCAGCGCGAAGCTGTCGCGAGAACGGCGAGCGGTAGAAGGAAAGATCCATCGCCATCATCTGCCTCCAGATCGGGCCGGCCGGCCCAAAGAGTACGGAAAGACTTAAGCGTGCTTCGCGCTCGTCACCCGGTAGACGTCGAAGACCCCTTCGACGCCCTTCACTGCCTTCAGTACCGCTCCGAGGTGAGCCGGGTCGGCCATCTCGAAGGTGAAGCGGGAGATGGCCACGCGGTCGCGGCTGGTGGTGACGGAGGCGGAGAGGATGTTGACGTGTTGGTCGGACAGGACGCGGGTGACGTCGGACAGGAGGCGGGATCTGTCTAGCGCTTCGACTTGGATCGCGACGAGAAACATGGACGCCCCTCCGGGCGACCATGACACCTCCACTATCCGTTCGGGCTGGGCGGCCAGGGATTCGATGTTGGTGCAGTCCGCGCGGTGGACGCTGACGCCGGAGGCGCGGGTGATGAAGCCGATGATGTCGTCGCCTGGGACGGGGGTGCAGCAGCGGGCGAGTTTGACCCAGATGTCGTCGGCGCCCTTCACCAGGACGCCGGGGTCGCCGGCGGGGCGGGCCTGGCCTCGGCGGGAGAGCTTCTCGATGTTGCCCGGGACGGTGGCCTCGGCCATGTCCTCGGTCGCGCCCTCCTCGCCGCCGAGCAGGTGCAGGAGGCGGTGGACGACGTGCTGCGCCGAGACGTGCCCCTCCCCGATGGCGGCGTACAGGGCGCTGATGTCGGCGTGGCGGAGGTCGTGGGCGACGGTGGCCAGGGACTCGGAGGTCATCAGGCGCTGGAGCGGGAGCCCTTGCTTGCGCATGGCCTTGGCGAGCTGGTCCTTGCCCTGCTCGACCGCTTCCTCGCGGCGTTCCTTGGTGTACCACTGGCGGATCTTGTTGCGGGCGCGCGGGGACGCCACGAAGCCCAGCCAGTCACGCGAGGGCCCGGAGTTCGGCGCCTTGGAGGTGAAGATCTCCACCACGTCGCCGTTGTCCAGCCTGCTGTCCAGCGGGACCAGGCGGCCGTTCACGCGGGCGCCGATGGTGTGGTGCCCGACCTCGGTGTGGACCGCGTAGGCGAAGTCGACCGGGGTGGAGCCGGACGGCAGCGCCATCACCATGCCCTTGGGCGTGAAGACGTAGACCTCGGCGGTGGACAGGTCGAAGCGCAGCGCGTCCAGGAACTCGTTCGGGTCCGCGGTCTCCTTCTGCCAGTCCAGCAGCTGCCGCAGCCAGGCCATGTCGCCGCCGGGGTTCGCGGTCCCGGCGCCGTTGGTCGGGTTGCGGGCGCCCTCGACCGCGTCCTCCTTGTACTTCCAGTGCGCCGCGACGCCGTACTCCGCGCGGCGGTGCATCGCGAAGGTGCGGATCTGTAGCTCCACGGCCTTGCCGCCGGGCCCGATCACCGTGGTGTGCAAGGACTGGTACATGTTGAACTTCGGCATCGCGATGTAGTCCTTGAACCGGCCGGGGACCGGGTTCCACCGCGCGTGGATGGCGCCGAGCGCCGCGTAGCAGTCGCGCACCGAGTCCACCAGGACCCGGATGCCGACCAGGTCGTAGATGTCGGCGAAGTCGCGGCCGCGCACGATCATCTTCTGGTAGACCGAGTAGTAGTGCTTCGGCCGGCCTGTGACGGTCGCGCGGATCTTCGCCTCGCGCAGGTCGCCGTGCACCGCGTCGATGACCTGGCTCAGGTACTCCTCGCGCTTGGGCGCGCGCTCGGAGACCAGGCGCACGATCTCGTCGTACATCTTGGGGTAGAGGATGGCGAACGCCAGGTCCTCCAGCTCCCACTTGATCGTGTTCATCCCCAGCCGGTGCGCCAGCGGGGCGTAGATCTCCAGCGTCTCGCGGGACTTGCTCTCCTGCTTCTCCCGCTTCATGTACCGCATGGTCCGCATGTTGTGCAGCCGGTCGGCGAGCTTGATCACCAGCACCCGGATGTCCCGGGCCATCGCCACGACCATCTTGCGCACGGTCTCGGCCTGCGTGGCCTCCCCGAGCTTGACCTTGTCCAGCTTGGTGACGCCGTCCACCAGCAGCGCGACGGTGTCGCCGAAGTCCTTGCGCAGCATGTCGAGGGAGTAGTCGGTGTCCTCGACGGTGTCGTGCAGCAGCCCGGCGCACAGCGTCGGCACATCCATGCCCAGCTCGGCCAGGATCGTGGTGACCGCCAGCGGATGGGTGATGTACGGATCGCCGCTCTTGCGCCGCTGGCCGCGGTGATGCCGCTCGGCGACGGCGTAGGCCTGCTCGACGGGCTTGAGGTCGGCCTTCGGATGGTTGGCCCGGATGATCTTGAACAGCGGCTCCAGGACCGGCGGCGGCCCGCCGCTGCGCGTGCTGCCCAGGCGGGCCAGGCGCGCGCGGACACGGCTGGAGCTGGGACGGGAGGGTCCGGACTTGGCACCGGGAGTCAGGGGAACCGGAGGCGCGGCGGGGAGCGCCGCGGGCGCCGCAGAAGGTGCGGCGGGCGCGGGCACGGACGGCGCGGCGGAGGCGGGGGAGGCGGCGGGCGCGGATGGGGAGTTTGTGCGCGCGGGTGCTGCCGAAGAGCTGGCCTGTCCCGACTCTGCTTGTCCTGACTCAGCCTGTCCCGACTCTGCCTTGGCGGGCGACGCGGATGCGGTCTGCGCGGGAGCAGCCTTGGCACGCGCTGTCGGCGCGTGCGGGGCGGCAGGAGCAGACGCGGAGGAATTCTTCGGCGCGGCCTGAGCATGCGGCGCTGGTGAGGCAGGTGCGGAGGGGGTCTTCGGTGCAGCCTTAGCGTGGGGCACCGGTGAATGCGCAGACGAGGCTTCGGGCGAGGCGGCCTGAGCAGGCGCAGCAGGGGTCTTCGGCGCAGCCTGAGCGTGAGGCGCCGGCGAGGCATGCGCAGAAGAAGCTTCAGCCGCGGCAGATCTGGTCGAGGCAGTCGGCGCGGGCACCATCGACTCGTTCGATGCTGACTTCGGTGCAGACTTCGGCGCGGGCACAGCGGGTGTACTCGGCGTGGCGGCCTCGGTAGCGGCCTCAGTCGGAGCCGCAGCGGCCTTCGGCGCGTGTCCCTGGCTCTTGCCGTGCCCTGACCCCTGCGCGCGCCCAGGGGCGGCTGGAGCGGGGGCGGGGGTCTTGTTCGCGGCGGCGGGGTCCGCCGTCGCGGGTCGCGCGGTGGTGCCGGAGGCGGGGCCCTTACCGCGGCCCGTCTTTGCCGACTTCGCAGCAGCGTCGTTTCCTGGGGCGGCCGTGCCGTGCGGGGTGGCTTCTCCGTCGCCGTTCGCACCGGTCCCGGGCGTTGTGCCGACCTGCTCCTTCGTCGCCAAGCGGGGCCCCTCTCACCTAGTGGGTTCGCCCAGTGTAACGACCGCTTGGCGGAAGTTGTTTCCCGGTCGCGGGAAGAAGCAGGTCAGACCGCCAGAAGCGTGGCGATGCCGGCGTCGGGGACGGCTTTGGCGAAGCGCCGGCGCCCCTGGAGGAAGTCCAGTTCCATCAGCACCGACAGTCCCACCGGTACCGCGCCGGCGTCGCGGACCAGGTTGGCGGCGGCGACGGCGGTGCCGCCGGTGGCGAGGATGTCGTCGACGATCATCACGCGCTCGCCGGGGGCGAAGGCGTCGCGGTGGACCTCTATGGTCGCGGTGGCGTATTCGAGTACGTAGTCCTCGCGGTAGGTCGCGCGCGGCAGCTTGCCCGCCTTGCGGACCGGGACGAAGCCGACGCCGGCCGCCAGCGCCACCGGGGCGGCCAGGATGAAGCCGCGAGCCTCCAGCCCCGCGACGCGGGTCGCCCCGGCCGCGCGCACCTGCTCGGCCATCGCCCCGACCACCAGGGCGAACGACTCCGGGTCGCCGAGCAGCGGGGTGATGTCCTTGAAGACGACGCCGGGCTTCGGGTAGTCCGGGACGTCGAGAATGCGAGTGGCGAGGACCTTGGACAGGTCCTCGCCACTGGGGTTTTCGGGGAAGCTCACCGAGTGAGCTTACCTTGGGTTCTCACCGCTACCGCCCCTGCCGCCAGCGCCGATGGACGGCGCCGGCGGACCGGAGCGGAGCAGAACCGCCGGCGCGCCTCAGCGCCGTTTGCCGCTGGGCCGGTTGCGGCCGCGGTCGCCGCGCACCGGCTGGTTGCGCGGACCGCGCGGGACGTCCCGGGTCTGCTCCCCGGCGGCGGCCGCCTCGAAGTCCTCCGGGTCGCCCGGGTACTCCTCGCCGAGGCGGTCCTGCGTCGGCACGGCGTTGCGCTCAGCACGCGCCGCGGCCTTCGCCTGCGCGCCGGACGCCTTGCGCTTGAGCGCGCGCATCTCCGGCTCGCGCTCCTTCAGGTCGGCCAGCAGCGGCGTCGCGATGAAGATCGAGGAGTACGTGCCGACCGCGATGCCGACCAGCAGGGCCAGCGCCAGGTCCTGGAGGACGCCCGCGCCGCCGCTGACCACGGTGCCGGCGAACAGCAGCGCCGCGACCGGGATCAGCGCGATCAGCGAGGTGTTCAGCGAGCGGATCAGGGTCTGGTTGACCGCCAGGTTGGCCGACTGGGTGTAGCTCAGGTCGGTCTTAGTGGTCCCCAAGCCCTTGGTGTTCTCCCGAACCTTGTCGAACACCACGACGGTGTCGTAGAGCGAGTAGCCCAGGATGGTCAGGAAGCCGATGACCGTGGCCGGGGAGACCTCGAACCCGATCAGGGCGTAGATGCCGGCGGTGATCACCAGGTCGTGGACCAGCGCGATGATGCCGGACAGCGCCATCTTCCACTCGTAGAAGACCGCCAGGTACAGCATCACCAGCGCCACGAAGACGACCAGACCGGTGATCGCCTTCTGGGTGATCTCATGCCCCCAGGAGCCGGAGACCAGGGTGACGGTGACCGCGTTCGGGTCCTTCGTCTTCCCGGCGTCGGTCGCGATCGCCTGGCGGACCTTCTGCAGCTGGTCGGTGCTCAGCGGCGTGGTCTTGACCACGACGTGCCGGCCCTGGCTGTCGTTCGACGTCTGGACCGTGGGGTCCTTGACGATCGAGCTGACACTCTTCTGGATCGTCTGGGTGCTGGCCGTGGGCGAGACGATGTCGAACTGCGAACCGCCCCGGAAGTCCAGCGTGAAGTTCAGGCCGAACACCAGCAGGGACAGGGCCGAGATGAGCAGAAGCGCGCCGGAGATGGTGTACCAGCGCTTCTGCTTGCCGATGAAGTCGTAGGAGACCTCGCCGCGGTACAGGCGGTTGCCCCAGCTGTTGGAGGCGGACATCAGGCTTCCATCCCTTCCGCGGAGCCCTGGCGGGCTGCGGCACGGCGGTCGACGATCGTCTGGCGGATGCCCGGGGACTTCTTGACGCCCAGGCGGTTCGGGTCCAGGCCGGACCACGGGTGGCCGTCGTTGAAGAACCGCCGGCGGGCCAGCAGCGTGACGATCGGCTTGGTGAACATGAACACCACGACGATGTCCAGCAGCGTGGTCAGACCGAGGGTGAACGCGAAGCCCTTCACCGTGCCGATCGAGACCTCGTACAGGACGAAGGCGGCGAGGAAGGACACGAAGTCCGAGGAGATGATCGTGCGCCGGGCCCGGACCCAGCCGTGGTCCACGGCTGTGCGCAGGGTACGGCCCTCACGGACCTCGTCGCGGAGTCGTTCGAAGAAGATCACGAACGAGTCCGCGGTGATGCCGATGGCGACCACCAGACCCGCGACGCCGGCCAGCGAGAGCCGGAAGCCCATCGCCGGGCCGAGCAGGCTCGCCAGCGAGTAGGTCAGGATCCCGGAGATCGCCAGCGAGGCGATGGCCACGATCGACAGGCCGCGGTAGTAGGCGATCAGGTAGATGATGACCAGCACCATGCCGATCCCGCCGGCGATCAGGCCGGCCGAGAGCTGGTTGCCGGCCAGGGAGGCCGAGATCTGCGAGACGTTGCCCTCGTTGAAGGTGATCGGCAGCGCGCCGTACTTCAGCACGTCGGCCAGGTTCTGGGCGGTCTTCTGGGTGAAGTTGCCGGTGATCTGGGCGTTGCCGTCGGTGATCGGCTGCTGCACGGTCGGCGCGCTGTAGACCAGGCCGTCCAGGTCCACGGCGAACTGCCCGCCGGTGCCGACCAGCTGGGAGGAGACGTTGGCGAAGTCCTTGGCGCCCTTGCTGTTGAAGGACAGGTCCACCTGCCATTCGCCGGTCAGGAACTGGTTCTGGCCGCCGGCGGTCACCGGGTTGGCCGAGGCGCTGGACAGGTCCTTGCCGTCCACGTCGGCCGGGGCGAGCAGGTAGGGCACCTTGGTGGTGTAGTCACAGCCGACCGCGAACTGGTTGGCGGCGAACATGCTGCCCAGGTTCGTCGGCGGGTGGTTGCAGTCGATGGTCTCGTACAGCTCGACCGACTGGTCGCTGGGCTGGGTCTCCTTGACCGTGCCGTCGGGCGCCTTGGCCGGGGCGCTCGCGGAGGCGCTGGGCGCCGGCGTGGCGCCGGAGGACGGCGCGGAGGCACCCGAGGACGGGTTCGACGACGGGGTCGAGGGCGCGGACGCGGTGCTCTTGGAGCTCGCGGTCGCCGTCGCGGTGCTGCTCGGCGTCGTCGTGGCGGTGCTGCCGCCGCTGCCGGTGGCGTCCTTCAGGCCGGAGTCGGCGACCCGGTGCTGGGTGGACGTCGCGGTGCCCGAGGGCGTGGCCGGAGTGCTCGCCTTCGAGGACGGGGAGCTGCTGGCCTTCGACGAGGAGGTGGACGACGGCGTGGAGCTCGCCGACCCGGACGGCGAGGTCGCCGTGCCGGTCGGGCTCGGCGTGGACGGCGCGGGCGTCTGCGGCTGCGGCGCCGGGGTGGTGCGCGCCGGCAGCTGCAGCGTGGTGGGGTCGACCACCACACGGAAGTAGAGCTTCGCGGTCTGGCCGAGCTGGGCCAGCAACTCCGAGGAGTTCTTGCCCGGCAGGTCGACCTCGATCGCGTTGTTGCCCTGCTTGGTCACCTCGGCCTCGGACACACCCTGCCCGTTGACGCGGTTGCGCATGATCTGCAGCACGGTGTCCATGTCGCCGGTCGACGGGGCCTTGTTGCCCTGTGCGGTCATCACCATGGTGGTGCCGCCGGCCAGGTCGATACCGAGCTGGGGGGTGCGGTGCCCCGTACCGATCATGGTGCCGACCAGCGCCATGATGACGGCGGCCAGCGCCGTCAGGGGGGTCCATGGGCTCGTTTTGCGGTTCCGGGACCGCGGAGCCTTCGATCCGGCCAAGGGATTCGTCCGTCTCTTCGTGTGTCGTGTCGTGTCCGGCGCCGGCGCGTCGGTCACACCCCACGCCGCCCCGCCACCCGGACCGGGAGTTCACGGCCCGTGGCGGCGGTGCGACCTTACAGGTTTTCCGTAGCGAAACCTTTTGTGTTGGTGAGCCTTTTCGCGACCACGGTCACGATTTCGCAGGCTCTCCGTCCTTGACCTCCTCGGAGGTCTCGGACGAGACGGAGTCCGCCTCGGCCTTCTCGGAGTCCGCCCCGGCGGGCACGGCGTCCTGGACGGGCGCGGTGTCCTGGGCCGGAACCGTGTCGCCGTGCGGGGCGTCGCCGATGCCGCCGGGCGTCGGGGCGTCCTGGCCCGACTCGGCGTCCTCGGTCTCGTCCTGGGCCTCGTCGTCCAGGATGACGCCGACGATCGCGGGCTTGCCGAACTTGATGCGCGTCCCCGGGGTGGTCTCCACGATGGCCCAGTCGTCACCGACCTCGACGATGGTGCCCATGATCTGGGCGGTGGTCCGCACCTGCGCGCCGGGCTGCAGATGCTGCAGCATGTCCGACTGGTTCGCACGCGCCCGCTTCTGCGGCCGGATCATCATGAAGTAGAACATGGCCCCGATCAGGACGATCCAGATCAGGAAAACGGGAGATCCCATAGGTGTCGCTGGTCCTTGTTGAAGACCGCCGGCGCCGGGCCGGGAGGTCGCTGATGGGCGGTGGGGGGCACCGCCCGACTCGCGGGAGTTTATGCGAGCGGATACGCCCCGAACAACGGTCCGGGGCCTACGGCCGGTTCCCGTGACCCAACGTAGTCGAAATCATCCGGAACTTGTGAACCCCCAGAGCCGCCAGAGCCTCGGATCGCCTGGTGGGGAGGATGTGATTGCTGGGACGCCACCGGTTCGCGTGATATGCCCGATATCAAACCGGTATTGACGTCCCCGACCCGGTCATGGTGCGCTGAGCCCGAAATGCGCCCACGCCGCGGCGGTCGCGATCCGTCCTCGCGGCGTCCGCGCGAGCAGGCCCTCGCGCACCAGGAACGGCTCGGCGACCTCCTCCACCGTCTCGGACTCCTCGCCCACCGCCACCGCCAGCGTGGACAGCCCGACCGGACCGCCGCCGAACAGCTTGAGCAGGGCGTGCAGCACCGCGCGGTCCAGGCGGTCCAGGCCGCGCTCGTCGACCTCGTAGACGTCCAGCGCGGCTCTGGCGATCTCCAGGGTCACCGTGCCGTCGGCCTTGACCTCGGCGTAGTCCCGGACCCGCCGCAGCAGCCGGTTGACGATACGCGGAGTGCCGCGCGAACGCCCGGCCAACTCCTTCGCGGCCTCGGCGACGATGCGCACGCCCAAGAGCCGGGCCGAGCGGTTGACGACGTGCTCCAGGTCGGCGGCGTCGTAGAACTCCAGATGCGCGGTGAAGCCGAAGCGGTCGCGCAGCGGCGCCGGCAGCAGCCCGGAGCGCGTGGTGGCGCCGACGAGCGTGAACGGTGGAAGTTCCAACGGGATCGCGGTGGCGCCGGGACCCTTGCCGACGATGACGTCGACCCGGAAGTCCTCCATCGCCATGTAGAGCATCTCCTCGGCGGGCCGGGACATGCGGTGGATCTCGTCGACGAACAGCACCTCGCCGTCGGCCAGCGAGGACAGGATCGCCGCCAGGTCGCCGGCGTGCTGGATGGCCGGCCCGGAGGTGATGCGGATCGGCACCCGCAGCTCGTTGGCGATGATCATCGACAGCGTCGTCTTGCCCAGCCCGGGCGGACCGGACAGCAGGATGTGGTCCGGCGCCGCCTCCCGCATCCGGGCCGCGGCCAGCACCAGCGAGAGCTGGTCGCGCACCTTGGGCTGCCCGACGAACTCGGCCAGCCGCTTGGGCCGCAGCGCCGCGTCGGCCGCCTGCTCCTCGGTGTCGCCGGTGACGGCGGCGCCGGAGACGAGGCGTTCGGTTTCCTGTTCCACGGCGGCGGTTCTCCTGGAGTGTGTACGGGACGGCTCGGGGTCCATCGTGTCAGGACCCTCCGCCCGAGGCGACCAGCGGTGCGGGGCAGTCGGCGGCGAGGTATGTCAGCAGCGCGCTATATATACGTATAAGGGGGTGTTGTCCCCTCACTAAATACCGCGCTACTTCTTCATCGTCCGCAACGCCGCCTTCAGCAGCGGACCGAGCTGCACCGTCTGCCCGGCCGCCTCCTGCTCAGCGGCCAGCGGCCCGACCGCCGACACCGCGTCGTCGGCCTCCCGCGCCGTCCATCCCAGACCGGTCAGCGCCTCCAACAGCTGCACCCGCCACGAGCCCAAACCCGCGCGGCTCCAACCGTTGTGCGCCTGACCCGGCACGGCGCCGGTCGGCGGACCGAGGCGCTCCTTGAGCTCCAGCAGCAGCCGCTGCGCGCCCTTCTTGCCGATGCCCGGGACCTGCGTCAACGCCGCCTCGTCGCCGGTCATGAAGATCGTGCGCAGCGTGTCCGGGGCGTGCACCGAGAGCATCGCCTGCGCCACCTTCGGGCCGATCCCGCTGGCGGTCTGCAAGAGCTCGAAGACGGTGCGCTCGTCGTCGGTGGCGAAGCCGTAGAGCGTCAGCGAGTCCTCGCGGACCACCAACGCGGTGAAGAGCTTGGCCTTCTCCCCGACCGCGAGCGCGGCCAGCGTCCCGGGACCGCAGTGCACGAGCATTCCCACCCCGCCGACCTCGACCACCGCGCTGGTCGGGGTCACCGCGGCCACCGGGCCGGACACGAAGGCGATCACGCGCCACTCCTCACTGTCGGTGCTGTTGGTGCTCGGTGCTGTTGGTGCTGTTGGTGCTGTAAGTGCTGTTGGTGCTGTCGGTGCCACTACGTTCGCGCTGCCGTCCGGCTCAGCGCTGCTTGGCGATCGCCGCGGCCAGCCGGCTGTTCGCCGTGCCGCGCCAGATGTGGCAGATGGCCAGCGCCGCGGCGTCGGCGGCGTCGGCCGGCTTGGGCGGCTCGGCCAGCCGCAGCACCCGCGCGACCATGGTCGCCACCTGGTCCTTGCCGGCGCGTCCGGACCCGCTGATCGCCGCCTTGACCTCGCTGGGCGTGTGCAGCGCCACCGGCAGCCCGTGCCGCGCGGCGACCAGCATCGCCACCGCGCTGGCCTGCGCGGTGCCCATCACGGTGCTGACGTTGTGCTGGCTGAAGACCCGCTCGACCGCCACCGCCTCCGGCTGGTGCTCGGCCAGCCACTGCTCCAGCCCCGTCTCGATGGCCAGCAGCCGGCGCGAGAGGTCCATGTCCGCCGGGGTGCGGATGACGCCGACGCCGACCAGCGTCAGCGGCCGCCCCGGCGTGCCCTCGACGACACCCACGCCGCAGCGTGTCAGCCCCGGATCGACCCCCAGCACCCGCACGCGCGCCCGACCTCCGTCTGTCCTGCGTCTGTTCTGTGTCTGTCCTGAACAAGTTTGCTTGTCCCGGAAGCCTAGCGGCGCGGACAGACACAGCGAGGGAGCCGGGCCCGCGTGTGCGGATCCGGCTCCCTGCGATGCCCGGGACGTCAGGCGTCGATCTTCTCCATGACCTCGTCGGAGACGTCGAAGTTGGCGTAGACGTTCTGCACGTCGTCGCTGTCCTCCAGCGCCTCGATGAGGCGGAACACCTTGCGCGCGCCGTCCTCGTCCAGCTCGACCTGCACCGAGGGCAGGAAGGAGGACTCGGCCGACTCGTAGTCGATCTCAGCGCTCTGCAGCGCGGTCCGCACCGGGATCAGGTCCGCGGCCTCGCTGACCACCTCGAAGGACTCGCCGAGGTCGTTGACCTCCTCGGCGCCGGCCTCGAGCACGGCCATCAGGATGTCGTCCTCGGTCAGGCTCCCGGTCTTGGGCACCAGCACCACACCCTTGCGGGTGAACATGTACGACACCGAGCCCGGGTCGGCCATCGAGCCGCCGTTGCGGGTCATGGCCACGCGCACCTCGGAGGCGGCGCGGTTGCGGTTGTCGGTCAGGCACTCGATCAGGACCGCCACGCCGTTCGGGGCGTAGCCCTCGTACATGATGGTCTGCCAGTCGGCACCGCCGGCCTCCGCGCCCGACCCGCGCTTGACCGCGCGGTCGATGTTGTCCGCCGGGACCGAGTTCTTCTTCGCCTTCTGGACCGCGTCGAAGAGCGTGGGGTTACCCGTGACATCTCCGCCGCCGGTCTTGGCCGCGACCTCGATGTTCTTGATCAGCCGGGCGAACAGCTTGCCGCGCTTGGCGTCGATGACCGCCTTCTTGTGCTTGGTGGTCGCCCATTTGGAGTGGCCGGACATTACCCCTGCTCCCTACCTACGAATGCGTTCAGGCTGCGTCGCGGGCGGTGACCATCGCCACGAAATACTCGTGGACCCGGCGGTCCGCGGTCAGCTCCGGATGGAAGGACGTCGCCAGCAGGTTTCCCTGCCGGACCGCGACGATCCTACCGATTGCCGGGCCACTGGTGACGCGGGCCAGCACCTCGACACCGCCGTCCACGTCCTCGACCCACGGCGCGCGGATGAAGACGCCGGTCAATTCACCGATGCCGTCAAAGGAGATCGGCTCCTCGAAAGACTCGGTCTGCCGCCCGAAAGCGTTGCGCCGCACCGTGATCGGCAGCCCGCCGAAGGTCTCCTGACCGGCGGCCGCGTCGGTGATCCGGTCGGCCAGCATGATCATCCCGGCGCAGGTGCCGAAGGCCGGCATCCCGTCGGCGATCCGCTTGCGGACCGGCTCGAACATCTCGGCCGTGGTGGCGAGCTTCCACATCGCGGTGGACTCCCCGCCCGGGACGATGAGCGCGTCGACGGCGTCCAGGTCGTTCGGGCGGCGGACCAGGGCGCTGCGGGCGCCGATCGCGTTCAGGGCCGCGACGTGCTCGCGGAAGTCGCCTTGCAGCGCGAGCACGCCGATCGTCGTGATACCGCTGTGGGCCATGCGTTACCAGCCGCGCGAGGCGTAGCGCTGCTCGGCCGGCAGGGTGTCGAGGTTGATCCCGACGATCGCCTCGCCGAGGTTGCGGGAGACCTTGGCGATCAGGTCCGCGTCGTCGTAGTGCGTGGTGGCCTCGACGATGGCCTTGGCGCGCTTCTCGGGGTCGCCGGACTTGAAGATGCCCGAGCCGACGAACACGCCCTCGGCGCCGAGCTGCATCATCATCGCGGCGTCGGCCGGGGTGGCGATGCCGCCGGCGGTGAACAGCACGACCGGCAGCTTGCCGGTGGCCGCGATCTCCTTGACCAGCTCGTACGGCGCCTGGTGGTTCTTGGCGGCCAGGAAGAGCTCGGACTCGTCCAGGGTGGCCAGGCGGCGGATGTCGGCGCGCAGCTGGCGCATGTGCCGGGTCGCCTCGACGACGTTGCCGGTGCCGGCCTCGCCCTTGGAGCGGATCATCGCCGCGCCCTCGGCGATGCGGCGCAGGGCCTCGCCGAGGTTGGTGGCGCCGCAGACGAAGGGGACGGTGAAGGCCCACTTGTCGATGTGGTGGGTCTCGTCGGCCGGGGTGAGCACCTCGGACTCGTCGATGTAGTCCACGCCGAGCGCCTGCAGCACCTGGGCCTCGACGAAGTGGCCGATCCGGGCCTTGGCCATGACCGGGATGGAGACGGCCTCGATGATGCCGTCGACCATGTCCGGGTCGCTCATCCGGGCCACGCCGCCGTCCTTGCGGATGTCGGCGGGCACCCGCTCCAGGGCCATGACGGCGACCGCGCCGGCGTCCTCGGCGATCTTGGCCTGCTCCGGGGTGACGACGTCCATGATCACGCCGCCCTTGAGCATCTCGGCCATGCCGCGCTTGACGCGGGCGGTACCGAGCTCCGGGGCCTGCGCGCTGTTCTCGTTCACGGACACGGGGGACCTCACAGGGGAAAGATTGTCGGATGAGCGGACTGCTCCCGGAGCACCATCCTAGAGGGCGCGCAAGTGTGATCCACCTGACAATCTGGCCAGGTCAGAATGCGAGAGTGGACGGTGAGGCGGATTGCGACACCTGAGACAGGTCACCACCGCCAATCGGTGACAGCCCTTACACCCGCCGCGCCCCCGACCAACCGCCAGGTCGCAGGGCCGCTACGACGCCGCCATCCCCCGCAAACCGACCGGCTCCTCATCGTCCATCTCGAACGTGTCCGGAAACGGCGCATGCCCCGCCAACCGGAACCACCGCACCAACCGCTGCCGCCGCAGCACCCACGTGACCCGCACGGCGTCGTTGTAAAAGTGCCGCGACAACTGCACCCGCCGACACGCGGAATCCAGCTCGACCAGCAACGCACCTCCGCCGGGCCGCTCCTTGAGCGCCAGGCTCTCCTTCGGATCCTCGAAGACGTCGCGCAGAACCCGCGTCAGATTGGTCTCGGCGAGGTCGCGACTGTCGGCAGCGGCTTCCCGCGCCGTATGCGCGGCATCGTCAAGCAGAATCGAAGCCGCCGGATCCAACAGCCGCGAGGCAGCCAGGTCCAGCGAGACCGACGCACGCCGCACGAGCTGCGCGTCAAGCGCAGCCCACGCCCCATCACGCCGGGTGTGCAGCCGGTCCAGCCGATTGGCGGTCCAGCTGAGGTAGACGCCGATGAGCAGCACGACCGCTGCGGCGTAGACGAGGACGGACACGGTGGGTCAGCCTAGTGGGCTCGAGCGGGTCTAAGGTGCGCGTCCGGCGATTGCGCCACGGCTACCGGCCGCCGTCCGAAGTGTCCTGAGACGCTTTTCGCTCGCTCATTCCTGCGCGGTGCGCGCTCGGTAGGCGGCGACAGTGGTTCGGCTCGCGCAGGCGTTGCTGCAGAAGCGGCGGGTGCGGTTGCGGGATTGGTCGACGAAGAAGTTGGTGCAGGTGGCGGCGGCGCAGCGGCCTAGGGTCACGGCGGGGTCGCCGGCTGCGATGAGGGCTAGTTTGGCGGCGACGAGTTGGCCCAGCCAGTGGCGGGCGGGGGTGCCGTTGCGGCTGAAGTGGATGTGCCAGGTGCCGGGGCCGTCGTGGTCGGAGAGGTGCATTTCGGGCGGGTAGTCGTGCAGGAGCTGGTGGACGGCTTCGGGCGGGGTGGCGTCGACGAGCTGCGTCAGGGCTGCGGCGACCAGGTGCGGGAGGGTGCCGTAGGCGCCGTCGGGCGGGGGTGTGATCTCGTGCTCGTCGAAGAAGGCTGCGACGAGGTCGCCGTGCTGGTCCAGGGTGCCGGTGTTGGCCAGTTCGACGGCCAGCCGGGTCACGTTGCCAATGTAGTCACCGTATTGCACTTGACCGCCTACATCGTCGATTCCTAGGGTAGGCGCCATGATAGCTGACACCGCCTACATCGCCCGTCGTCTGCAGCAGCTCGGGGACTGGGACGCCGCGCTCGCGGTGCTCGGCCCGGACACCGACCCCGAGCTGCGCGCCGAGATCGCCGTCGAGCGCTGGTTCTTCCGCTGGAGCGGGCACGCCGAGGCCGAGCAGGCCGTCGCAGCGCTCGACCAGTCCACGCCGGCGGCGCATGTACTGCGCGCCCGGCTCGCCTACAGCCGCCTGGTCTTCGACCGCGACCCGCGCCCCGACGACCGCGCCGCCGCCGAGGCCGGCTACCGCGACGCGGTGTGCGACGGCGACGAGCCCATCCGCGGCTGGGCCGAGTTCCACTGGGGATGCCTGCTCGACAACGTCGACGGGGACGCCGACGGCGCCGCCCCGCACTTCGAGACCGCCCTCGAGATCGGGCTGAAGCACCGGGACCCGGCCCTGGAGTCCATCGCCCTGCGCCACCTGTCCGCGCAGAGGGAGCCCGAGGAGCGGATCCGGATGCTGCGCCGGTCGCTGAATCTGCGCGCGGCGCTGGGAGTGCGGCCGTACATCGTCGCGGCGCAGGCCACGCTGGCCTCCGAGCTAGCGGAGGACGACCCCGAGCGCGCCGAGCTGACCGAGCTCTACAGCGCGGCGGCCGAGGAGATGGGCATCGCTTGGCTGCTCGGCGGCGGGACTGGGAAGACCGAGGAGTTCGAGGACTGAGGAGCTAGAGGGCACTCGGGGGCTAAAGAGTTCGAGGACTGAGCAGCGCGAAAGCAGATAATTTCGAGAACTGAGGAGTTCGAGGGCTGATCTCGAGCTCGGATTCAGGACTCCAGCGCCTCGCCCGCGCTCAGCGCCTCGACGCCGCCGGTGCGCGGCACCGACTCGGACTTCGTCGTCACCATCTCGTAGACGGCGAGCAGGTCCGCGGCCACGACCGACCAGTCGTAACGGCGCACGGCCAGCGATGCGGCCTGGGAGAGGCGCTCACGCTCGACGGTGTCGCCGAGGAGCTCGATCGCGTCCTTGGCCAGGGCGTGGGCGTCGCCGACCGGGAAGGTGCGGCCGACGGTGCCGCCCTCGAGGACCAGCTCGAAGGCGTCCAGGTCGCTGGCCAGGACGGGGGCGCCGGCGGACATGGCCTCGACCAGGATGATGCCGAAGCTCTCGCCGCCGAGGTTGGGGGCGACGTAGACGTCCACGCTGGAGAGCAGGCGCGCCTTGTCGGTGTCGGAGAGGCGGCCCAGGAACTCCACCTGGCCGCGGACCGAGTCCGGCAGGAAGGCGGCCGCCTCCTCCATGTCGCCGCCGCCGAGGACCAGCAGGCGGACGCCGGGGCGGGCCGCGGCGATCTCCGGGAACGCCTCCAGGAGCGTGGCCAGGCCCTTGCGGGATTCGTTGATGCGGCCGATGAAGGCCAGCGTGCCGCCCTCGCCGGGCTGCGTCTGCCACTCCGCCTTGGGTTCGGCGCGCTCGTAGAAGCCGACGTCGACACCGTTGGGGATCACCACCGCGTCCCCGCCGAGGTGCTCGACCAGGGTGCGGCGGGCGTATTCGGACACCGCGATACGGGCGCTGATCTTCTCCAGCGTCGGCTGCAGGATCGGGTAGGCGACCGTCATCGCCCGGGAGCGCGGGTTGGCGGTGTGGAAGGTGGCGACGATCGGCCCGGAGCCGGCCCAGCAGGCCAGCATCGACAGGCTCGGGGAGGAGGGCTCGTGGACGTGCAGCACGTCGAAAGCGCCGTCGTGCAGCCAGCGCCGCACCCGCGCGGCGGACAGGAAGCCGAAGTTCACGCGCGCGACCGAGCCGTTGTACGGCACCGGGACCGCGCGCCCGGCGTGCGTGACGTACGCCGGCAGCGTGGCCTCGTCGTCGGCCGGCGCCAGCACCGAGACCTCGTGGCCCAGCCGGATCATGTGCTCGGCCAGGTCCCGGACGTGGTTCTGCACGCCGCCGGGGATGTCCCACGCGTACGGGCAGACCACGCCGATCCTCACGACGCCTCCTGCGGCACGTCGGTCGACTCGGGTGCTTCCGGCGCGGCGGGCATGGCGGGCTCGGCAGGCTTGGCAGTCGCAGTCGCAGTCGCGGCCTCAGCCCCAGCCGCCTCAGCAGGCTTGGCAGCCGCAGCAGCCTTCGGCGCCTTAGCCGGATCCAAATCAGCGAGGAAGAACTTCTGCATCATGTGCCAGTCGGCCGGATGCGCCGCGATCCCCGCGGCGTAGTTGTCGGCGAGCTGCTGGCACATCACGGCGACCTTCTCCGGCCGCTTGCCCTCGGCCGGGACCGGGATCTCAGGACGCACCCTTATGCTCATCCGACCGTACGACGGGTACCACAGCTGCACCGGCAGCAGCGCCGCACCGGTCTGCACCGCGAGCGCCGCCGGACCCGCCGCGATCCGCGTGGCCTCGCCGAACATCGTCACCTGCGCGCCGCTGGCGCTCAGGTCGCGGTCGGCGACCAGCGCGACCGCCTTGCCGGCCCGCAGCCGGCGGGCCAGCGTGCCGAACACCGACGGTCCGCCGTCGTGCGGCAGCACCTCCATGCCCAGGCCGCGCCGGTAGTCCAGGAACTTCTCGCCGACCGACTCCGGCTTGAGGTGCTCGGCGACGGTGGTGAAGCCCTCGCCCATGAAGTTCACCAGCCAGACCCCGGCGTGGTCGTAGTTGCCGGTGTGCCCCAGCGCCATGATCACGCCGCGCCCGGAGCCCAGGGCCTCCTTCAGCCGCCCTATGTCCTCGGCGGGGAAGTCGACGCTGTCCATGATCCGCTCGCGGCTCCAGGTCGGGACCCGGAACTGCTCGCAGTACTGCCGCAGCGCCGAGCGCATCGCCTTGCGCGACACCTCCCGCAGCTGCTTCTCCGACGTGTCCTTGCCGAGCACGCGCAGCAGGTTCTTCTCCAGCTGCCGTACCGCGCCGCCGCGCCGGGCCCACAGCCGGTCGGCGATGAGGTCGAACACCCGGTACGCCGCGCGCTCCGGCAGCAGCTTCACCGCCGTCCAAGCCGCGCCGTAGCCGAAGCTGACGAGCTTCTCGTTGACGCTCTCCGCTTTCATGCAGCCGCCTCCCCCTTGAGCAGTTGCTTGCGAACCAGCAGCACCCGCTGCGCCAGGGTGACCAGGGACCCGATGGCGATCGCCCACAGCGTCACCGCCTGGATGTAGGGCACGCCGAGCCCGGAGAGCCCGGTCGCCACCAGCGAGCCGACCAGCCGCTCGCTGCGCTCGACGTAGCCGACGTTCGCGTCCACGCCGAGCCCTTCGGCCCGGGCCCGCGCGTAGGACACCACCGCGCCCAGCCCCATGATCGCCAGACAGACCCCGAACATCACCGGCTGGTTCCCGCCGCGGCCGAACCACCACGCCAGCCCGCCGAAGACCGCGGCGTCGGCGAGCCGGTCCAGCGTGGAGTCCCAGAAAGCGCCGAACTTGTCCTTGCGCTCCAGCATGCGGGCCATGGTGCCGTCGATGAGGTCGGAGAACACGAACGCGGTGATGACCACGGTCCCGACGAAGAACGAGCCGCGCGGGTAGAAGCACAGCGCGCCGGCCATCACGCCGAGCGTGCCGACCAGCGTCACCGCGTCCGGACTGATCCCGCGACTCAGAAAGAAGCGGGCGATCGGGGTGAAGACGGCGGTGAAGAAGGCACGCGCGTAACGGTTGAGCATGACCGTCCTGAAATCGGGTACGTGGGGTCGGTGGGGCGTCTGTACCGCGGCCAGCCGACCGCGAGGCCATCATAGGGGTCCGACCCCGTCCGCCTACCGGTTCACTGCCGAGACGGCCGCCCGCACCATGGCCGTGAGCACCGAGGTATCCATCCCGACGCCCCAAACCTCCCGACCCTCAACCCGGGCACGGATGTAGCAGACCGCCACGGCGTCGGCGCCTTCGGAGACGGCGTGTTCGGAGTAGACCGCGTTCTCGGTGTAGTCGACGACCTCGAAGCCGATGCCCGCCTTGGCCAGCGCCACCGTCAGCGCGGACAGCGGCCCGTTCCCGATGCCCGCGACCGGGATCACCGTGCCGTCGGCGCGCACGGCTGTCGCCTCGACCCGGTGCCCGCCGCCCTCGATCTCCTGGAACGCCGTATCGGTCAGCTTCCAGGCGCCGTCCTCCCCCGGCACGACATACGTCGTCCGGAACAGCTCCCACAGATCCTGCGGCGTCATCTCGCGGCCGTGCTCGTCGGTCGCGCGCTGCACCACCTTGGAGAATCCCGGCTGGAAGTCGCGCGGCAGGTCGACGCCGTAGTGCGTGCGCAGCAGGTAGGCGATCCCGCCCTTGCCGGACTGGCTGTTGACCCGGATCACGCCCTGGTAGCTGCGCCCGACGTCCGCCGGGTCGATCGGCAGATACGGCACGTCCCACGGCGCCTGGCTCGCCGGCACGCCGAGTTCGGCGGCGCGCGCCGCGTGGTGCGCCATCCCCTTGCTGATGGCGTCCTGGTGCGTGCCGGAGAACGCGGTGTAGACGAGGTCGCCGCCGTAGGGGTGCCGCACGTGGACCGGGATGCGGTTGCACTCCTCGACCACGGCCTTGACCGCGTCGATGTCGGACAGGTCGATCATCGGGTCCACGCCCTGGGCGTGCAGGTTCAGCGCCAGCGTGACCAGGTCGACGTTGCCGGTGCGCTCGCCGTTGCCGAACAGGCAGCCCTCGACGCGCTGCGCCCCGGCCAGCACCGCGAGTTCGGCGCAGGCCACGCCGGTACCGCGGTCGTTGTGCGGGTGCACGGACAAGATGACGTGCTCGCGACGCGCCAGGCTGCGGCTCATGTACTCGATCTGGTCGGCGTAGACGTTCGGCGTCGCGACCTCGACCGTGGCCGGCAGGTTGTGCACGACCGGGCGGTCGGCGCAGGCGTCCCAGATCTCGGTGACGCGGTCGCAGACCTCGATCACGTAGTCGGGCTCGGTCAGGTTGAACACCTCGGGCGAGAACTCGAAGCGCATCCGTCCGGCGCCGGGACCGTGCTTGGTCCCCAGGCGCTGGTCAGCCAGCTTGGCGACCAGTCCGGCGGCGTCCTCGATCAGCGCCAGGACCTCGGCGCGGCTGCCGCGCAGCACCAGGTCGCGCCAGGCCGGCGCGGTCGCGGTGTAGAGGTGGACCAAAACGTTCGGCAGGCCTTCGACGGACTCGAAGGTGCGCTCGATCAGCTCCGGCCGGGCCGGGGTGAAGACGGAGATCGTGACGTCCTCGGGGATGTCGTCGCGGACCGCCAGCGAGCGCACGAAATCAAAGTCGGTCTGGCTCGCCGAGGGATAGGCGACCTCGATCTCCTTGTAACCCATCCGCAGGAAGAGGTCGAACATCTTCGTCTTGCGCGCGGTGTCCATCGGCTCGGCCAGCGCCTGGTTGCCGTCGCGCAGGTCCACCGGAACCCAGAGCGGAGCGGCGGAGAAGCGCTGGTCGGGCCAGGTCCGGTCGGTCAACGGCACCTCGACGCGGTCGAAGACGCTCCGGTAGCGGTGCGAGGGCATCGGGCTGGGCTGCTGCGGATTCCACGGATTCCACGGGGTCAGAGCTCGGGTCGTCATGGCTCGGAACTGTAGCACTCCTCAGACAAGCTGAGCACCTGAGTTGCAGAGCGGCGCCGGAACGGTGGTACAACTGGGGCCGTGAGCCTGCGATCGATCCAGCCCAGCCCGCTCGTGGAGCAGGCCGCCGAGCAGCTGCGCGAGCAGATCACCGGCGGGGCGTGGCCGGTCGGGACCAAGCTGCCCGGCGAGACCACGCTGGCCGCCTCCCTCGGCGTCGGCCGCTCCACGGTCCGCGAGGCGATCCGCGCCCTGGCCGGGGAGGGACTGCTCCAGCCGCGGCAGGGCGCCGGGGTGTTCGTGCTGGCCACCGAGTCCCGGACCGATCTGGCCGACCACCTGCGCAAGGCCTCGCTGGCCGACCTCTACGAGGTCCGGATGATGATCGAGACCCGCGCCGCGCGCCTGGCCGCCGAGCGCCGGACCCCGGCCGACGCCGCCGCGCTGGAGGCCGCCCTGGAGCGCCGGACCCGGGCCGCGCGCCGCTCGGACGAGGAGTTCATCGAGGCCGACATCGCCCTGCACACCGCGGTCGTGGCGGCGGCGGGGAACCCGGTGCTCACCGCGTTGTTCGAGCAGTTCGTCCCGACGCTGCGGGAGACCCTGACCGCGCTGGTCCGCTCCAGCGGGCGCGCCGATGAGAACCTCGGGCACCGCGCGCACGCCGCGCTCGTCGCCGCGGTCGCCGAGGGCAACCCGGACCGCGCCGAGACCGTGGTCGCCGAGGAGATCGCCTCGACCACGCTGCGCCGGATCCCGTGAGCGTCCGGGGAGCGCGCATGCGGACATACCGCGTGAACCACTCGGGCCCCGCCCCCTTGTGGCCTCTCGCATATAGGAGTTGGCTGCAAGGAACAGCCGGGTAACGAAGTATGTACAGCTGGTACAAGCGCTACCCCAGTGTCATGACAAGATCGGCTCCGGCTCGCGGACGAGCCGCCCTGACACAGGAAAAGGAGCACGCTCGATGGCAGACAAATCAGGCGGACAGGGCGGCCACGCCGGGGCCGCCGGCAGGGTGACGACGCCCTCCCGGCCCGAGCAGATCCGGAACGTGGTCCTGGTCGGGCACACCGGTGCCGGCAAGACCACGCTTGTGGAGTCGCTGGCCGCGGCCACCGGGGCGGTGTCCCGGCCCGGCCGGGTCGAGGAGGGCACCACCGTCACCGACTTCGACGAGGTCGAGCAGCGGCAGCAGCGCTCGGTCGCGCTGGCGCTGGCGCCGGTGGAGTACGCGGGGGTCAAGGTCAACCTGCTGGACGCCCCGGGCTACGCCGACTTCGTCGGCGACCTGCGCGCCGGGCTGCGGGCCGCGGACGCCGCGCTGTTCGTCGTGTCGGCCGCCGACGGCGTCGACGGCTCCACGCGCCTGCTGTGGGAGGAGTGCGCGGCGGTCGGGATGCCGCGCGCCGTGGTCGTCACCAAGCTGGACTCGGCGCGCGCCGACTTCGACGACATGGTGCTGATCTGCCAGCGGGTGTTCGGCGACGGCGTGCAGCCGCTGTACCTGCCGCTGCTGGACGACGAGGAGCACGTCGGCGGCGTGATCGGGCTGCTGTCGCAGAAGATCTTCGACTACTCCGACGGCGAGCGCACCGAGCGGGACGCCGAGGAGGCGCACCGCGAGGGCGTGGAGAACGCGCGCAACGCCCTGATCGAGGGGATCATCGCCGAGAGCGAGGACGAGACCCTCATGGACCGCTACCTGGGCGGGGAAGAGCTGGACGTCGAGGTGCTCATCGACGACCTGGAGAAGGCGGTCGCCCGCGGCTCCTTCTACCCCGTCCTGCCGTACTCGGCGATCGCCTCCGGCGTCGTGGCCGCGCCCCCGGCGCTGGGCTCCATCGAGCTGCTGGAGCTGATGACCAAGGCCTTCCCCTCGCCGCTGGAACACGAGGTGCCGCCGGTGACCTCGCCGGAGGGCAAGCCGAAGGGACCGCTGGCCTGCGATCCGGAGGGACCGCTGGTCGCCGAGGTGGTCAAGACCTCCACCGACCCCTACGTCGGGCGGATCAGCCTGGTGCGGGTGTTCTCCGGCACGCTGCGCCCCGACGTCCCGGTCCACGTCTCCGGGCACGGCCAGGAGGCGCGCGGGCACGCCGACCACGACATCGACGAGCGCGTCGGCGCGCTGTCCAGCCCGCTGGGCAAGCAGCAGCGCGGGATCGACGCCGGGATCGCCGGGGACATCGTCGCGGTCGCCAAGCTGCTGCACGCCGAGAGCGGCGACACGCTGTCCGGCAAGGACGACCCGATGCTGATCGAGCAGTGGCTGATGCCCGACCCGCTGCTGCCGATCGCGATCCGCGCGCACGCCAAGAGCGACGAGGACAAGCTCTCCCAGTCACTGTCCCGGCTGGTCGCCGAGGACGCCACGCTGCGGCTGGAGATGAACCCCGAGACCCGGCAGCTGGTGCTGTGGTGCATGGGCGAGGCGCACATGGACCTGGTCCTGGACCGGCTGAAGAACAAGTTCGGGGTGGCGGTGGACACCGTGTCGCACCGGATCTCGCTGCGCGAGACCTTCGGCGGCGCGGCGAAGGGCCACGGCCGGCACGTCAAGCAGTCCGGCGGCCACGGCCAGTACGCCATCTGCGACATCGAGGTCACCCCGCTCCCCTCCGGCAGCGGCTTCGAGTTCGTGGACAAGGTGGTCGGCGGCGCGGTCCCCCGCAACTTCATCCCCTCGGTGGAGAAGGGCGTCCGGGCGCAGATGGAGCGCGGCGTCGCCGCCGGGTACCCGGTGATCGACCTGCGCGTGACGCTGTACGACGGCAAGGCGCACTCGGTGGACTCCAGCGACATGGCCTTCCAGACCGCCGGCGCGCTGGCCCTGAAGGACGCCGCGGCCAAGACCAGCATCCTGCTGCTGGAACCGGTCGACAGCCTGGAGATCCAGGTCGCCGACGAGTACGTGGGCGCGATCATGGGCGACCTGTCCTCGCGGCGCGGCCGGGTCTCCGGCTCCGAGCCCGGCGACAACGGCCGCACGGTGATCCGCGCCGACGCCCCCGAGGTCGAGATCGGGCGCTACGCGATCGAGCTGCGCTCGCTGTCGCACGGGACGGGGACGTTCACCCGGAACTACCTGGCGCACGAGCCGATGCCGCCGCAGCTGGCGACGAAGGTGAAGGCGGAGGTCGAGCACGAGGACTGAGGCTTGCGTGTCCGCTGTCCAGCGTTGTCCGGCGGATGTGCGGCGATGTCGGCCAAGGGTGGTGATCCGGCTCCGGATCACCACCCTTCGCGTTGCGTGTTGCGTGCGAAGGTTCGCCGCTTGAGCGTTGTGTACATCAATGTTCATTGTCAGTAGGCTCACATGCCGGGATGCACTGACGGGTGTGAGGGGTGGAACGTGGCGCGCAAATCCTCGGCGAGTCAGCCGACGATGCAACTGAACGTGGTGGAACCTCAGCCGCAGCCTCAGCCGGCGCGAACGGGACGGTCGAAGAAGGTGCGGCTGATCGTCGCGCTGGTGGTCCTGGTCCTGATCACCGGCGGCGGCGTGGCCTGGGCGCTGTGGCCCAAGAGCAAGGCGGCGCCCGCGGCTGCCAGTCCGCTGCACGTCGTGCCCGGCACCGTGCAGGCCGCGGTGCTCACCCCGGACGAGGTCAGCAAGACGGTCGGGACCACCGTGATCGCCGGTCCCGTGGTCAACCAGCCGCCGGCGGCGCTGAAGGCCGATCCCTCGTCGTGCGCGGTGGCCGTGGGTCCGGCGACGGCGTCCGGCTACACGAAGGGCTGGACGGTCTTCCTGTCCACGACTTATGAGGACTCCGCGGGAGCCGGCGACTACACCGTGACCCAGACCGTCGGCGTCTACGGCAGCGCCGATCAGGCCTCGAGCATGTTCGGCAAGCTCACCGACGGCGTGAAGAACTGCCCGTCGGCGACGCGCACCGATCCGAAGCAGAGCCCGGTGAAGTGGAAATACACCGTCGGCAAGACCACCGCGGACACCCTGGCCTGGAGCGCGGCCCAGGACGCCGGCGGCGGCTGGGCTTGCTACCGGCAGGCCGAGCTCAAGGGCAAGGACGTGGTGCAGGTCGCGATCTGCGAGAGCGGGGACGGGAAGGCGGCGGCCGGCAAGGTCGCCGACCAGTTCGCGGCCCGGGTGAGCGGGTAGCCGTGGCGACCTTCGCGATCGGCGGCCGGCTGCGCCGCTCCGTAGCGGCGGTGGCGACCGCCGCACTGGGCCTCGCGGCGTTCGTCGCACCGACCACAGCGCAGGCACAGGCCGCCGCCGGACCGGGGAGCGCGGCTCAGCATCCTGCCTCAGCCCTCGGCAGGTCGGGCTTCGCCATGGCCGACCCCGCGCCGCCGCCCGCGCTGCCGGCGCCTCTGGACTCCTCGGGTCCGGCGCAGGTCCAGGCGCTGGAGCAGCAGTACCAGACCGACGCCCAGAACGACCAGCAGAAGTACGACCAGCTCGCCGCCGAGAAGGGCACGCTGGAGCAGCGCGCCGGGGACGTGCAGAACCGCGAGAGCTCGCTGGAGACGCAGGCCACGAACCTGGAGGACCAGAGCAACGCGCTCAACAGCCAAGCGGAGACCCTCAACAGCGAGATCGACGCGCACAACGCCGAACCGCACACCTTCGAGCTCCCGGACGAAGAGGCGGAGTACGCGGCCTACAACGAGGAGAAGGCCAACCTCGACGAGCAGAAAGCGAACCTGCAGAACCAGATCGACGCGCTGACCGCGCAAAGCAAAAAGCTGCAGAGCGACCAGGCGCAGGCCGACGCCGACCAGACGCAGCTCGAGACGGACGTCCAGACCCACAACGACGCCGTCTCGGCGCTGGAGGGCGACGTCGGGAAGCTCGAAGCCGAACGCCAGCAGATCCTCACCCAGATCGACAGCCTGCTGCAGGACTACGCCGGCGCCGAGCCGGGCGGCGAGGGCGCCCCGCTCGCCGCCGAGGGCGGCGACGAATCCGAACCGGCGGCCGCCGCCGCACCCTCCCCGGGAGCCCGGGCCCTGCCCAGCGGAGGCGGCGACCAGTCCGCACCGCCGCGCAGCACCTACGCACCGGTCCAGAACGCACCGTCCGGCTCGGGATCGGGCCAGGCCCAGGCTCAGGCCGCGCCGGCGCCCGCCCCGACCCAGACCCCGGTGACCGTGACGCTCGCGCCGTCCACGGTGTCCGGCCTGCCCGCGAGCGAAGCCGAGAACCTGCAGCCCAGCGAGACCTTCGACGGGCTGATCCCCGAGGCGAACGGCGACTACGCCGCCGAGGAGATCCAGCCGCCCGCGGGCGAGTCCGTACCGCCGGCGCAGAAGGCGTTCGACAACGTCGTCAACAAGGGCGGCAAGGCCTCCACCCGGATCGGCGGCCGACCGGCGACCATCGACAAGATCGTGCCGGAGGCCGCCGCCCCGGCCGAGAACCAGGGCGGGGACACACCGCGCCCGGCGAAGGCGGCGGCGCCACCGGCGCGGTCGAGCTGGGTCCCGGCCGTGAACCAGCCCAACCCGGCGAACGGTCCGCCGGTCAGCATCGACGCGCTGAAGTCGCTGCTGGACCAGCAGGGCCTGGGATCGGACGCGGACCAGTTCGACCTCGAATACTCGCCGACCGTCCTGGGCCAGGACGGCGAACCCGCCTACGCGGTCGCGCCGACGGACGCGGCGGGGAACCCCGAACTCGGCGCCGAGGGCAAGCCGATCCTCCGGTTCTCCAACCTCGGCCTGCAGAACCCCGAAGTGGCGCAGGACGCCTTCGAGAACGAGGGTCTGGACGTCGAGCCGGCCCAGGACGACTCCCCGTGTCCGCACAGCTTCTCCGGTGCCACCAGGGTCCTGATGGCCGACGGGTCCACGAAGGCGATCGCGGAGGTCGGGGTCGGCGACCTGGTCGAGAACGCCGAGCCGGGCGGCCGCGCCGAGGTCCACCGGGTGGACCAGGTCCACACGACCACCACGGACGCCGCCTTCGTCGACGTGGTCGTGGCCTCGGCCGCACCGGGCGGCGGCGGAACGCTCACCGGCACCGCGAACCACCCCTACTACGACGCCACCGCCGGCGGGTTCGTCGACGCCGGAGCACTGCGCGCCGGCGACCGGCTCCAGAGCGCCGGCGGCGGGCAGGCGACGGTCAGCGGGGTCCACGCGCGGTTCGGCCCGCTCGTCACCTACGACCTGACGATCGACGGACTGCACACGTACTTCGTCGTCGCCGGCAGTGCACCAGTCCTCGTTCACAACTGTGACGGGGACCTGCTGGACATCGCCAAGGACTCCGCGACCCGCGCGAGCGGCTATCAGAAGCTCGCCGGCAGCGACTGGGAGGTCAAGAACAAGACCACCTCGGTGATCCGGGCGAGGTTCCCCAGCGGAGACCCGAAGAATCCCTGGGTCTACAAAAACGTCGTGTCGAGCAGCGGCTCCGGCTTGTCGCCCGCGCAGATCAGCGCCATCGAAGCCAACGGCGATGTCGCGGTCACGGATAACCTGGAAGGCTTCACCCACGCCGAGTACAATGGCCTGCGATATATCGACAGCATGGGCGGCCAACCGATAGCGGGCGGCGCGTCCAGAAGCGTGTGCACCACCATCTGCGGCCCATTCATCAGAGGGACCGACGGCAACATATCCGGCCCGGTCTATCAGCTTGAGCACGGAACAAAGATAAGGACGTTCTATTGGCCGGGATCGACGCCGGGGTAGAAGCGTTTCTCTCCACGGCCGGCAAGGCGCAGGCAGCACTCTTGGGTGCTGCCTGCCTGGAGCGGGCAAGCGGCATCCTGTTCTGGGTCGTCTCCCGGGACGGCCGTGCCGAAGATCTCAAGGTCTATGACAATGCCCTGGAATTCATCTGGGCCGCGCCCCTCACTCCAGACCTCACGCCCCCTTCGACATCCGCAGATATCGAGGGTTTACAGGAACTCGTGGTCGGAGACGAGGCGACGATGGCCGCGGCGTTCGCCTTCCAGCCCGCCATCGCGATGCGGGCGATGCTGATGTTCCACGAGAGCGCCGACATCTCCGCCGTGCGGGATTGCCTGCTCACATGTGCAAACCAGGCTTATTTTCTGGGAAGACGGACCGGCTCGGACACGCTGGGCGCGGAGGAAGCGGCCTTGGCGCGCGACGTCTCCGAGCTGTCGCGGGCGCAGTCCGTCACGCACGTCGGCGCACGCCTGAGGGCCGACGCACGAGCCGTGGCCCGTGATCGGCTCGATGCCGCTGTCGACCGCTACGGAAGCTGAGACCCGGGCCCCGCTGGATCTCGTCCAACGGAGCCCGCCCTCACGTCGCTGGCTCTGGGCCGCCCGTCACTGGCAGCCCCAGATGAAGCGTCCGTCGTAGGTCAGCCCGAGACACCGCTGCGCGCCGCCGGCGGCAGCGCGCAGGCAGCGGTGCCGCCAGGCATCCGCTGCCGGTTGTTCGCGATCAAGCGGTACCCGGCCGCCGCGATCCAGCGGATCGGCGGGGTGCGCAGGGCCCACCCGGCCGCGGCGTAGATGCCGCCCGCTGAAACCAAAAGGCGCGCAATAGCCTGCGCGCCTCCGTAGATCCGGCCTGTCGGGTCCACCCACAAGACCTCATGTGTGGCCCGCTCCTCGGTTGTGCCGTACAACTCGAGATTTGTGAACTGGTAAGCCGTCACCTCCGCGTCGATGGGGAGGCGCTTGAAGACGTTGACCGAGCGCGTGCAGAATGCACAGTCTCCGTCGAAGATCAGAACCGGCTTGGGGAAGCTGCCCTCGTTCATACCCTTCAGTCTACGGGCCACTCGTCCGCCAACAGCTTGCGGGTTTCCCCCAGCAGCTGCGGCAGGACCTTCGTGTGGCCGACGACCGGCATGAAATTGGTGTCCCCGCCCCAGCGCGGGACCACGTGCTGGTGCAGGTGTGCGGCGATGCCCGCACCTGCGACGTCGCCCTGGTTCATGCCGATGTTGAAGCCCTGGGCGCCGGAGGCGGCGCGGACCGCCCGCATCGCGCGCTTGGTGAAGTCGGCGAGCTCGGCGGTCTCCGGGACGGTCAGGTCCGTGTAGTCCGCGACGTGGCGGTAGGGGACCACCATCAGGTGGCCGCCGTTGTAGGGGTACAGGTTCAGCACCGCGTAGACCAGCTCCCCGCGCGCGACGACCAGCCCGTCCTCGTCGCTCAGCGACGGGATGCGGCAGAACGGGTCCTCCCCCGCCTCCGGACCGGTGGGCTTGTTCTCGCCTTTGATGTACGCCATGCGGTGCGGCGTCCACAGCCGCCGGAAGCCATCGGGCTCCCCCGCCCCGTCCTGCGCCTCAAGGCCGGCCGCCTGGTTCGGGTCGTCGGGCGAATCGGGCATGGTCATGCAACGAAGCTTAGGCGGTGCGGCTTTCGGGACGGAATACCGGCCTCAAGGATCACCGGCGTGCGGCGAAGCGGCCCGGACGCGCCGATCGGCACCGGCGGCATCACCCGGCGAGCGCATATTGTTGAACGCACTATGACCCTCACCGATCGCCTGCCCGCCACCGACGACCCCGACGACCTCTTCGACGCCTTCAGCGCCTGGGCCGGCGAGCAGGGGATCACCCTCTATCCGGCGCAGGAGGAAGCGCTGCTGGAGGTGGTCACCGGGGCGAACCTGATCCTGTCCACCCCGACCGGCTCCGGCAAGTCGCTGGTCGCCGCCGGCGCGCACTTCGCCGCCCTGGCGCGCTACCGGGAGGACCCGACGCAGCGCACCTTCTACACCGCGCCGATCAAGGCGCTGGTGAGCGAGAAGTTCTTCGCGCTGTGCGCCATGTTCGGAGCGGACAAGGTGGGCATGCTCACCGGCGACGCCAGCGTGAACCCGAACGCGCCGATCATCTGCTGCACCGCCGAGGTGCTGGCCAACCACGCGCTGCGCGACGGCACCGAGGCCGACGTCGGCCAGGTGGTGATGGACGAGTTCCACTTCTACGCCGAGCCGGACCGCGGCTGGGCCTGGCAGGTGCCGATCCTGGAGCTGCCGAAGGCGCAGTTCGTGCTGATGTCGGCCACCCTCGGCGACGTCAGCCGCTTCGAGAAGGACCTCACCCGCCGCACCGGCCGCCCGACCGCGGTGGTCTCCTCCGGGCAGCGCCCCGTGCCGCTGTACTACTCCTACTCCGAGACGCCGCTGCACGAGACGCTGGAAGAGCTCCTGCAGACCAACCAGGCGCCGATCTACGTCGTGCACTTCACGCAGGCCGCGGCCATCGAGCGCGCGCAGGCCCTGATGAGCGTCAACGTGTGCACCAAGGAGGAGAAGGCGAAGATCGCCGACATGATCGGCAACTTCCGCTTCACCGCCGGCTTCGGCAAGACGCTCTCGCGGCTGGTCCGGCACGGCATCGGCGTCCACCACGCCGGCATGCTGCCGAAGTACCGCCGGCTGGTGGAGCTGCTGGCGCAGGCCGGGCTGCTGAAGGTGATCTGCGGCACCGACACCCTCGGCGTCGGCATCAACGTGCCGATCCGCACCGTGCTGTTCACCGGGCTGACCAAGTACGACGGCGTGCGGACCCGCCAGCTCAAGGCGCGCGAGTTCCACCAGATCGCCGGGCGCGCCGGCCGGGCCGGGTACGACAGCGCCGGCTACGTCGTGGCGCAGGCGCCCGAGCACGAGGTGGAGAACGCCAAGCGCGTGTCCAAGGCCGGCGGGGACAAGAAGAAGCTCTCGCGCGTGGTCCGGGTCAAGGCGCCGGAGGGCTTCGTCTCCTGGGGCAAGCCGAGCTTCGAGCGCATGGTCGCCGCCGAGCCGGAGCCGCTGACCTCCAGTTTCCAGGTCAGCCACGCGATGCTGCTGAACGTCATCAGCCGCCCCGGCGACTCCTTCGACGCCATGCGGCACCTGCTGGAGGACAACCACGAGGACCGCAAGTCCCAGCTGAAGCTGATCCGCAAGGCGATCGCCATCTACCGCGCGCTTCTCGCCGCCGGGATCGTCGAGCAGCTGGACGCCCCCGACGAGCAGGGCCGGATCGTGCGGCTGACCAAGGACCTGCAGTTCGACTTCGCCCTGAACCAGCCGCTGTCGCCGTTCGCGCTGGCGACGCTGGAGCTGCTGGAGCCGGAGTCGCCGACCTACGCGCTGGACGTCCTGTCGGTCATCGAGTCGACGCTGGACAATCCGCGCCAGGTGCTGTCCGCGCAGCAGAACAAGGCGCGCGGCGAGGCGGTCGCGCAGATGAAGGCGGACGGGATCGAGTACGAGGAGCGCATGGAGCTCCTGGAGAACGTCGGATATCCCAAGCCGTTGCAGGAGCTCCTTGAGGCGGCGTACGACGTCTACAAGCGCAGTTCCCCTTGGGTCGCTGACTACGAGGTCGCCCCGAAGTCCGTCGCGCGGGACATGTTCGAGCGCGCCATGACCTTCGCGGAGTACGTGAGCTTCTATACGCTCCCGCGCTCGGAAGGGCTCCTGCTGCGCTACCTCGCCGACGCCTTCAAGGCGCTCAAGCACACCGTGCCCGAGGAGATGCGCAACGACGAGGTCGACGACCTCATCGAGTGGCTCGGCGAGATGGTGCGCCAGGTCGACTCCTCTCTGCTCGACGAGTGGGAGGAGCTGGTCAACCCTGGGGAGGAGGCGCCCGCGATCTCCCCGCACAACTTCGACGAGCGCCCGCCGCCGGTCACCGCGAACGCCCGCGCCTTCCGCGTCATGGTCCGCAACGAGCTGTTCCACCGCGTCGAGCTGTTCGCGCTGCGGAAGTACAACGACCTCGGCGAGCTGGACGCGGCCTCGGGCTGGGATTCCGAGAAGTGGTACTACGCGATCGAGGACTACTTCGAGGTCCACGACATGCTCGGTACCGACTCGAACGCGCGCGGCCCGAAGCTGCTCATCATCGACGAGAAGCCCGAGGGACAGCCCGGCAAGTGGCTCGTCCGTCAGATCTTCGACGACCCCGAGGGCGACCACGACTGGGGGATCAGCGCCGAGGTGGACCTGGCGGCGAGCGACGAGGCGGGGACCGCCGTGGTGGTCGTCACCGACGTGAACCAGCTGTGAGCCTCCAGGGCTATCCTCAACGCGGCCCGGGGATCGTTCGGCGGCGCCGCGACGTTGCTCAGTGAGAAGACCTACGATGGCGCGGCGGCGGCGACGACCGCCCGCGCCGAGCGCACGACCCGCCGACCCCCGAGGTGAGTGACCCGATGGCCCGCAACAACCTGCGCCTGCTCCAGCCCGGCGAGTACCGCCCCGACTGGTCGCAGGCGGCTCGCGGCGGCGGTATCTCACCGATCTTCCTGGCCCTGATAGCCGGCTTCGCGGCCAGCGGCTTCGCGCTCTACAAGGGCTATGGCAGCGACCGCGCGGGCGTGTTCATCTTCGTGCTCTGCGGCTGGCTGATATCGCTGTGCCTGCACGAGTTCATGCACGCCGCGGCCGCCTACTGGGCCGGCGACCACACGGTGGCCGGCAAGGGCTACCTGCGCCTGGACCCGCGCGTCTACGGACACCCGGTCCTGACCTTCGTGCTGCCGCTGTTCTTCCTGCTCGTCGGCGGGCTGCCGCTGCCCGGCGGCGCGGTGGCGATCGAGTCGCACCGCTTGCGCGGGAAGTGGAAGGACTCGCTGGTCTCGGCGGCGGGTCCGGCGGTGAACGTGGTCTTCTCGATCGTGCTGCTCGCGGTGCTGGACGGCTTCGGCCCGCCGTGGATCTTCTCCCCCACGTCTCCGGACCACGCCGCACTCTGGTCGGCGCTGACGTTCCTGGCGTACATCCAGATCGCGAGCGCGATCCTGAACCTGCTGCCGATCCCCGGGCTCGACGGCTACGGCATCATCGAGCCCTTCCTGAGCGCCGACTGGCGCCGCATGGCGGCGCAGATCGCGCCGTACGGGATCCTGATCGTGTTCGTGCTGCTGTACGCGCTGGGTCCGGACAAGAACTTCATCGCGAACTGGGCGCACGACATCCTGGAGCCGCGGTCGCCGGTGAACGGGGAGTACTTCGGATACAACCTGTTCAAGTTCTGGGGCAGCTTCAACGGCGGGTAGCCGACCGCCGCACTGTCACACAGCGAAGCGCCCGCCGGGACCGAGATCCCAGCGGGCGCTTGACGTTTCCCGGCTAGGCGAGCCCGGCGCGCCGCAGCGCATCGGCCAGCGCGCCCTGCGGCTCGCTGGTGCCACCGCGTCGGTCGCCGCCCCGGCCGCCGCCACCGCCGCTGTTGCCGCCACCGCTGTTTCCACCGCCGCCGCCACCACGCCGGTCGCCGCCGCCGTTGCCGGCGTTGCCGCCGCCACTGCCCTGGCCGCCCTGACCGCCGCGCCGCTCACCGCCGCCACCGCCGCCGCGCCCATCGCGCCCGCGACCGCCACCGCTGTTCTCGCCCGACTGCCGCTGGCGTCCGGGACCGCCGGAGCCGCCCGAGCCGCCGGCACCGGCCTCGTCGTCCAGCCGCAGGGTCAGCGCGATCCGTTTGCGCACCGCGTCCACGTCCAGCACCTTCACGCGGACCACGTCGCCGGGCTTCACCACGTCGCGCGGGTCCTTGACGAACGTCTTCGACAGCGCCGAGATGTGGACCAGGCCGTCCTGGTGGACGCCGACGTCGACGAAGGCGCCGAAGGCCGCGACGTTGGTGACCACGCCCTCCAGGATCATGCCGGGCTGCAGGTCGCCGATCTTCTCCACGCCCTCCTTGAAGGTCGCGGTCTTGAAGGCGGGGCGCGGGTCGCGGCCGGGCTTCTCCAGCTCGGCCAGGATGTCGGTGACGGTCGGGACGCCGAAGGTGTCGTCGGCGAACTCCGCCGGGCGCAGGGCCCGCAGGGTCTTGGTGTCGCCGATCAGCTCCTTGATACCGCTGCCGGTGCTCGCCAGGATGCGGCGCACCACCGGGTAGGCCTCGGGGTGGACCGAGGAGGCGTCCAGCGGGTCGTCGCCGCCGGGGATGCGCAGGAAGCCCGCGCACTGCTCGAAGGCCTTGGCGCCCAGGCGCGGGACGCCCTTGATGGCGCTGCGGGTGGCGAACGGGCCGTTGGCGTCGCGGTGGGCCACGATGTTGTCCGCCAGGGACGAGCCGATGCCCGACACCCGGGTCAGCAGCGGCGCCGAGGCGGTGTTCACGTCCACGCCGACGGCGTTCACGCAGTCCTCGACCACGGCGTCCAGGGAGCGCGAGAGCTTCCCCTCGGCGAGGTCGTGCTGGTACTGCCCGACGCCGATGGACTTCGGGTCGATCTTCACCAGCTCGGCCAGCGGGTCCTGCAGGCGGCGGGCGATCGAGACCGCGCCGCGCAGCGAGACGTCCATGTTCGGCAGTTCCTGGGAGGCGAAGGCCGAGGCCGAGTACACCGAGGCGCCGGCCTCGGAGACCATGATCTTCGTCAGCTTCAGGTCCGGCAGGTTGGCGACCAGTTCCTGGGCCAGCTTGTCGGTCTCGCGGGAGGCCGTGCCGTTGCCGAACGCGATCAGCTCGACCTTGTGGACCTTGACCAGCGAGGCGAGCTTGGCCAGCGCCTCGTTCCACTTGTTCTGCGGAACGTGCGGGTAGATCACGTCGGTGGCCACGACCTTGCCGGTGGCGTCGACGACCGCGACCTTCACGCCGGTGCGGTAACCGGGGTCCAGGCCCATCGTGGCGCGGGTACCGGCGGGGGCGGCCAACAGCAGGTCGCGCAGGTTCGCGGCGAAGACCCGGACCGCCTCGTCCTCGGCGAGCGTCCACAGCTGCATGCGGACGTCCACGGCCAGGCGCACCAGGATGCGCGTGCGCCAGGCCCAGCGCACGGTGTCGTTCAGCCACTTCACGCCGGCGCCGGCCGCGGTCGGCGAGGGGATGGCGAAGTTCTTGGCGATGCGGACCTCGTACCCGCTCTGCGTCACCGGCGCGCCGGGCTCGGCGTCCTCGGGCTCGGGATCGAAGGTGAGGTCCAGGACCTCCTCCTTCTCCCCGCGCAGCAGCGCCAGGATGCGGTGCGAGGGCAGCGCGGTGAAGGGCTCTGCGAAGGAGAAGTAGTCGGAGAACTTCGCGCCCGCCTCCTCCTTGCCCTCGCGGACCTTGGAGGTCAGCCGGCCGGAGGACCACATCCGCTCGCGCAGCGCGCCGATCAGGTCGGCGTCCTCGCCGAACCGCTCGACCAGGATCGAGCGCGCGCCGTCCAGCGCGGCCGGGGCATCCGCGACGCCCTTGTCGGCGTCCACGTATCCCGCGGCGGTGGCAGCCGGATCCAGGCTCGGGTCCGCGAGCAGCGCGTCGGCCAGCGGCTCCAGCCCGGCCTCGCGCGCGATCATCGCCTTGGTCCGCCGCTTGGGCTTGAAGGGCAGGTAGATGTCCTCCAGCCGGGACTTGGAATCCGCGGCGAGGATCTGCGCCTCCAGCGCCTCATCGAGCTTGCCCTGGCTGCGGATGGACTCCAGGATCGCCTCCCGGCGCTCCTCCATCTCGCGCAGGTAGCGCAGCCGCTCCTCCAGCGTGCGCAGCTGCGCGTCATCCAGCCCCTCGGTCACCTCCTTGCGATACCGCGCGACGAAAGGCACGGTCGCCCCGCCGTCCAGGAGCTCGACGGCCGCCCGGACCTGCCGGTCGACGACGCCGAGCTCCTCGGCGATGCGCAAGTGGATGGACGCTGCTGTCGCTGCCACGCGTGGTACTCCCGCCAGGTGAAAAGCCTGCTATCTCGCGAGAGCGATCCTAGACGACTGATTCCTGGGGGTTCCGGCAATCAGCACCGCCGGCCGACAAGCAAAATCGCGAAAGGGCTCCGCGACCGGCTGATCAGCCACCGCGCCGAAGGTGCCAATGGATACAGCGCGCCGAAACCTTCAGAAATCAGTCGTCTGGCGACTAGAGCACGAACTTCTCGGCGACCGTGGAGTACTCGAAGAGTTCTTCGTCCGTGAACCAGAGGGCGACTTCCTGCTTCGCCTCGTCGATGTTGCCGGAGGCGTGGACCAGGTTGGCGACCGCGATGCCGTTGGCGGTGGCGTAGGCCTTGTTCTGGTGGGCGTAGTCGCCGCGGATGGTGCCGGGGGCGGCTTCGTTGGGGTAGGTGGAGCCGACGAGCTTGCGGACGGTCTTGACCGCGTCGATGCCCTCGAGGACCAGGGCCAGGACCGGGCCGGACTGCATGAAGGTGGCGGTGGCGTTGTAGACGCCGGCGCCGAAGCGCTCCTCCAGGTCGAAGTAGTGCTTGCGGGTCAGGTCGGCGTCCATCCAGACCATCTTGGAGCCGACCACCTTCAGCAGCGCGTCCTCGAACCGGGTCAGGACCCGGCCCATCGTGCCGCGCGCCACGGCGTCGGGCTTGAGCAGGACGAGCGTCCGCTCGGCGGGGGCGCCGGTGTCGGTCATATGCGTGGTCCTTCGCTGTTCGACGATCGATGTCCGTGCTATTGCCGTACGGGACTGCTATGAGCATCTTATTGGGCACGCGCCACGGCCTCTCGGAGGTCACCCGCGCCGCGGCGGCCTTCGCGCGCTCGGTGTCTGTCCGCTGTCACAGGCGCCGGACTTTCGCCCCGATCCGTACCGTGTCCGGCCGTTTTCCTATGCCTACCAGGAACTTCGCTGTCCGCTCACGGCCGACGAGAGTTCGCCCCCCGGTGGCGATTTCGCGTTGTATCGCGTGTCACAATGAGCGGGAACGAGTCCGCGAGTCGGACCCGCACTGCGGTGGGGACCGTCTGCGGACGGAGGTCGCGATAGCCTGAGGGGGCTCTTTCGTGAGTGGTAACGCGTTGACCAACGCGGATTCGGAACCGGGCGCTTTCGCCCGGGTCGTGTCCGGGCGCAAGTCCAAATGGGTGGTGTTCGGGGTCTGGATACTCCTGATCATCGCCCTGGGTGGATTCGCCTCGAAACTGAACGGCGTCGAGAAGAACGACAGCGCGGCTTGGCTTCCCAAGAGCGCGGAATCGACGCAGGAACTGAAGCTGGAGGGGGCGTTCCACCCCAACTGGTATCCCGCCATCCTCTTCTTCGAGCGGGACGGCGGGCTCAACGCCGCCGACCACGCGCAGATCGACAAGACCGTCGCGGCGCTGAAGGTCAGCGCCAAGCCGGCGGCCGTGAACATGGTCGTGCACGAGGCCGTCCTGACCCAGGAGGTCACGGACGGACCGAACGCCGGGAAGGCCGCCCAGGTCATCGTCCCGCTCAATCTGGGCAACGACGGCTGGAACAAGCTCCCGGACACCATCAAGGCGGTGAAGGCCGCGATGGGTCCGGCCAGCGCCGGGGAGAAGGTCTACGTCACCGGCCCGATGGGTGAGGCAGCCGACGAGGCTGACTCCTTCAAGAACATCAACGGGTCGCTGACGTACATCACACTCGGCGTGGTCATCCTGATCCTGCTGATCGCCTACCGCAGCCCGATCCTGTGGTTCATCCCGATCCTCTCGGCCGGCGGCGCGCTGTTCGTCGGCGAGGGCATCATCTACCTGCTGGCCAAGCACGCCGGGTTGACGGTGAACGGCCAAGCCGCGTTCATCCTTGTCGTGTTGCTGCTCGGCGCGGGAACCGACTACGCGCTGCTGCTCATCGCCCGCTATCGCGAAGAGCTGAGACGCTACGAGGACCGGCACGAGGCGATGGCGCACGCCCTGCACCGCGCCGGGCCCGCGCTGGTGGCCAGCTCCACCACGGTCGCCGTCAGCATGCTGATCCTCCTGGTCGCCGAGATGAACTCGACCAAGGGCATGGGCCCGGTGCTGGCCATCGGCGTCCTGGTCGACCTGCTGGCGATGCTGACCCTGATGCCGGCCCTGGTCGTCATCTGCGGCCGGTGGATCTTCTGGCCGGTCAAGCCGACGGTGGGCTCGGAGGAGCCGACGCAGCACGGCGTGTGGGCGCGGATCGGCAAGCGCATCGCCGTGCGCCCGCGCACGGTGTGGGTCGCGACCGCGCTGCTGCTGCTCATCGGCGCGGCCGGGATGACCCAGCTGCACGCGCACCAGATGGCCTCGGCCGACAACTTCGTGAACAAGCCGGACTCGGTGGTCGGCGCGGAGCTCCAGGCGCGGTACTTCCCGCCGTCCTCGGGCCAGTCGCTGGACATCATCGGCAACGCCGCCAAGGTCGACGCCGTGACCGCCGCGCTGAAGACGGTGCCGGGCATCGACCCGTCGTCGGTCGGGACGCCGACGACGGTGCCCCAGCAGATCGTCGGCGGGCACTTCTACGTCGAGGCGATGCCCAAGGACCCGGCGGACTCCAACGCCGCGAAGGATACCGTCGCGCGGGTCCGCACCGCGCTGCGCGCCATCCCGGGAGCGGAGGCGAAGGTCGGCTCCGGCTCGGCGATGCTCGTGGACGTCGACCACGCCACACGCCACGACAACGAGTGGATCATCCCGATCACGCTGATCGCGGTGTTCATCATCCTGGGACTGCTGCTGCGGGCCTTCGTCGCCCCGCTGCTGCTGATCATCACCGTCATCCTGTCCCTAGGCGCCTCGCTGGGCCTCAGCGCCCTGGCGTTCAAGGCGTTCGGCTGGAACGGCGTGGACACGAGCATGCCGCTGTACGCGTTCGTGTTCCTGGTGGCGTTGGGCATCGACTACAACATCTTCCTGATGACCCGCATCAGGGAGGAGTCGGTCCGGCGCGGTACCAGGCGCGGCGCGCTGGTCGGCCTGTCCGCGACCGGCGGCGTGATCACCTGGGCCGGGCTGGTGCTGGCCGCCACCTTCGGCGTGCTGGCCGGCCTGCCGATCGTGACCTTCGCCGAGATCGGCTTCGCGGTCGCGCTCGGCGTGCTGCTGGACACCATGATCGTGCGGTCGGTCCTGGTGACGGCGCTGACCCTGGACATCGGCAAGGTCATGTGGTGGCCCTCGCAGCTGTCGAAGGCCGACGAGCCCGGCGGCGGGACGCTGGACTCCGCGCGGTCGGCGGACGACAGCGTGCTGGTGTAGTGCTGGTGTTGTACCTGTAGTACCGCAGTAGACGAATAGCGATGGGGAGGCTCCCGGCCGGGAGTCTCCCCATCGCTTTCGCGCGTCTATGCGTCTATGTGTCTATGCCTTCTACTGTCCGGCCAGCGCCTCGACGACCGGCGCCAACCGGTCCAGATCGTCGATGAGGAACGAGCTGATCCCGAACCGCTCGCGCAGTTCCAGGAACTTGGCGATCAGGTCCTTGACGGTCCCGATGTAGCTGTGCGGCGACTCCAGGATGTCCTCGACCGTCAGCTCGACGCCGGTCTGCTCGCGAATGCGGTCGACACGGCGCTGCGCCTCGATCCGCGGTTCGGTGGTGACCACGCTCGGACCGCCGGTGGGATAGGCGTTCAATTCGATCTCCGCGAAGCGCTCCCCGGCGGCCTCGCGGATCCAGCCGATCTTCTCCTCGGTCGCCGCCGCGGTGATGCTCGGGGCGTCCAGGCGCGGGACGTCGCCGCCGAGGAGGCGCGGCGCCAGGCCGATGACCTGGGCTTCCCGCGCGGCGAGCGTCAGGAACCGCTTGCCGCCCCCGCCGAGGAAGAACGGCGGATGCGGACGCTGCACCGGCGCCGGGGCGCCGTCGAGGTCCGTGATCGTGTAGTACTCCCCGGCGAAGGAGAACGCGCCCTCGGCGAAGCAGCCCTTGATGATCGCGAGCGCCTCGGTCAGCTGCTTGATGCGCACCCCGACCGGCTCGAAGGGGATGCCGATCGCGTCGTACTCGGGCTTGTTCCAGCCCGCGCCGATCCCGATGTCGAGCCGGCCGCCCGACAGCCGGTCGAGCGTGGCCAACTCCTGCGCCAGCACCGCCGGATGCCGCAGGCTGTTGTTGAGCACGAAGGTCCCGACGCGCAGCCGCTCGGTCACCGCCGCGACCTGCGCCAGCGGCAGCAGCGGGGCGGGAGACATCAGGTGGTCCGGGATCACGAAGCCGTGGCAGCCCATCGCCTCGGCCCGGCGGGCCAGGGGGATGAGATCCAGGATGTCGTCGTCGTCGGCGATCGTCGCCAGAAAGCGGAAGGGACGCATCCCGCCATCTTTCCCGACGGCGGCCTGCTGCGGCTGGTCGTGCCCGCTCGCGTGTCCCGGCGCCGGCCCGCTCACGCTCCGGCGGCCGTGATCGCCTCCGCGACGTCCTCGGCGGTCGGCGCGTCGGCGGCCCAGGCGATGTAGCCGTCCGGCCTGATCAGGCGTACCGGTCCGCCGTCCGCCGACACTGCCGTCTTCACTCCCGCCTTGGCCGCGGCCTCGTGCAATTCGGCAGGCGCCACCAGGACGAATCCGCCGCCGCGCAGCGCTTCGAACAGCCGGGACGGCGTGCCGGCCAGGGCCACGTCGCCGGCGCGGTGCCCGGTCAGCGGATGTGCGCCGTGGGGCGCGGCATAGGAGATCCACAGCCCTGACAACGCGTAGCCGAGCCTCCGGTTCACCGCCGGGCGCGCCAGCGCGAAGTGCATCGCCAGGTTCCGGGCCTTGCGGGCCGGCGTCATCTTGACCTGCGCGGCACGCAGCAGCCGACCCGATCCCTTGACCACCGCGGCGCCGACCGGATAGCGCTCGGCCTCATAGCTGTCGAGCAGCGCCTCGCCCGCGCGTCCCCGCAGCACCGCGATCAGCTTCCACGACAGGTTCGCCGCGTCCAACAGCCCGGTGTTCATGCCCTGGCCGCCGGCCGGGCTGTGCGTGTGCGCGGCGTCCCCGGAGAGGAAGACGCGGCCGACGCGGTAGCGCTCCGCCTGCCGCTCGTCGCTGTGGAAGCGGCTGGACCAGCGCGGCTCCCCCATGCCGAAGTCGGTGCCGAGCGTCTCGCGCAGGATCTCGCGCACCTCGCTGAGCTCGACCGGCTCGGTCTCGGCTTTGGCGTGTTTCCGGTCCCAGCAGATGATGCGGTGGAAGCCGTCCTTGAACGGGGCGACGAAGGCGAACTTGTCGCCGTCGGTGTTGGTCGCGATCCGGGCCTCCGGCGGCTGCGAGAGCCGGGCGTCCACGAGCATCACCGAGGCGACCACGGTGTGCCCGGGGAACTCCACGCCGAGCAGCGAGCGCACCGAGCTGTGGCTGCCGTCCGTGCCGACGACGTAGGCGGCCCGCTCTTCGCGCGTGCCGGAGGTGTCCCGGACGGTCACGGTCACGCCGTCGGTGTCCTGGCGCAGTCCGACGACCTCGGTCTCGTACCGGATCCGGACGCCGAGCCGCTCCAGGCGCCGATACAGCACCGCCTCGGTCTCGTACTGCGGCACCACCAGCAGATACGGATACGGCGTCGGCAACTCCGAGACGTCCACGACCGCGGTGTCGAACAGCCGCAGCGACTTCACCGGCGCGCCCCGCTCGATCAGCGGCGCGGCGATGTCCCGGGCGTCGAAGGCTTCCAGCGTCGTGGCGTGCACCACCAGCGCGCGGCTCAGGTTCGACAGACCCTCGTGCCTTCGCTCCAGCAGCGTCACCGGGACCCCGGCCTCGGCCAGGTCCGCGGCCAGCAGCAACCCGGTGGGACCGGCTCCGACCACGACCACGCCGCGGCTGTCAATATCCTTATTCACTGTTTCCGACACGCCTGGGAACGTAGCGTTCGCGAGCGCTCGGAGTCCAGACTCCCAAGGTGATCTGTACTCACGCATGAAAATCTGTACTCACGCATGAAAATCTGTCCCGCGCAGGAAAATCTGTACCCGCGGATGAACTCCCCGCAGGGGGAAGCACCGATCGCGCAGCCTGCCGGCCCGGGGTTCCGAGCCGGGCAGGCCGCCTCGTCCCAGGGTCAGGTCGCCAGGCGCATCGTCGCGCCCCACGAGGAGTTCATGCGCATGTCCAGCTCACGGACCGAGCGGGTGTCCTCGAAGTTGTCCATCTTGCGGCGCACGTTGTAGATCCGGTCCCAGCCGATGCCGTACCAGTGCTTGTCCAGGTTGACCAGCGCCCGCTCCAGGGTGACGCAGGCCTGCTCGATCTCCTTGGTGCGCACGTGGATGTCGGCCATGTCGGCCAGCACGATGGTGCGCTGCTTGGCCTCGTTGGGCTTGAGCGCCATCAGCGAGCACAGCAGCGCCTCCTGGGCCAGCTCCGGGCTGCCGCCGTTGATGTGGCAGAAGCCCTTGAAGCCGTTCAGGCGGGTGGCGTCGAAGTAGTCCAGCCATTCGGGGTCCGGCACGGCGGAGCGGTCGGCGTCGGACAGCGCCTCCTCGGCCCGGCCGATCAGGTCCACGGCGCGCTTGTTGTCGCCCAGGCGCGCCTCGATCTCGGCGTCCACGGCGTGCAGCCAGGAGCGCTGGACGGCGCTGACGCCGCGCGCGGCGTGGGCGTAGGCGGCGCGCATCAGGTCCCGGGACTCCCCGGCCTTGCCGTCCCAGGCCGGGATGAACGCCAGGTGGGCCAGGATCGCCGAGCCCAGTTGGTGGTCGTCGGCCTCGCGCGCGGCGACCAGGGCGTTGCGGTAGTGCATGCGGGCCGGCTCGGCCTTCTTCAGGTCGAAGAACGCCAGGCGCGCGGCCAGCAGCGAGGCCTCGGCCAGCGAGCCGGCCAGCCGGGAGCGCTGGGTCTGGGGTCCGGTCCCGCTCAGCAGCGCGGCCCCGAGCTGGGCGTGCGCCACGGCCGGGGAGTACATGCGGGCCGGGGGGACCGTGTAGTACAGGGATCGCTGCTGGCTGGTGATGAACTCATAGCCGTCCACCATCTGGCGGTCGAACGGGACCGCGCGGCCGGCCGGGTCGGCGGCGGCGGGCATCCGCTCGGGCGCTTCTGCCCCGTACGCGGTGTTCTCACCCGCCGCTCCGGCGACGGTCAGCGCCGCGGCGGCGCTGGTGACGAATTCTCGGCGCTTCACTGGGTCGTGCCCTCCAGATCGGTCGGCGGGCCGCGTGCGGCACAGCCCTGCCATCCGTCCGTGTTGCGTTCCCCCAGCTCCCCCGTCCTCCTCGAGCTCCGCTTCCGGAGCTGCACGCCCAGTTGCGGCGGTCGGTGGCTGTGACGGTTCCGGCCGCGGCGCCCACGGCACCGACCATCCGACCTGGAACCCCATCTGCGCGACGGAGACGCCGAAGACCTCTTCGAGAACCCGCTGGTACGCCGGGAGCGGACACGGCGGATCCTCACTCTCCCACCGGCGGACCTGCCGGACGGACAGTGACAGCACCTTACCAAGCGCGCGGGAGGCTTTCTCGAACTCCGCGGCGAATTCCGCCTGCGTCCAGTGCCGGGACAGCCGCAGTGCCTTCAGAGCCGTGTTACCCGCCGGCTTCTTGCCCGGGGAAGAGCCTGAGTCCACCTGCATGGCAGAACCCTTCGGTCCATGCGCCTGGAGCGCCCGGCCCCGCGCCGACCGCAGCCCGATCCGGCGGCGGCCTGGTGGCCGGCCGTCGCAGAGGGCTGGTTCAGACGTTAGACCCGAACAAGCCTCCAATGGTAGTACAACCACCCGAAAGGACTATGGCGAATACCTGCGAAAGCCGGGATCAGCCTGATCAGCGCTCTGCGCCGACGGGCCGGTTCTGCTAAAAAATCTCCTTCTCGCGCACTGGGAGGCCGTTGTTCAAGCTCGCCGCGCGGCGACATTCCGCTTCCGGGCCTGTGCGGTGCGTACCGCGACGTCGCCACGGCCAGATGGCCTATCCGCGCGTCTATAACATCGTGCGAAAAAATCTCACCCCCCGAGGGTTTATCCCGGTGCCGCTCCAGTGAACCCGATCGGGGCGCCGGACCGCCTTGAAGAGTGAATCCGCCGATGCTCGTGCAACGGCGCGTGCAAGCGCCGCGACCGCCCGGCCGCGCACCGTCCATCGAAACGAGCTGAGAAGATTTCCCCTCGTTCGGCGGGAACACCACGCTCTCGTGATCCGTTACACCCCTAGCCCGGCATTGCCGCTGACGGCATCGAGCTGAGAGGCGGTGCGAAGCGCCGGGTGGGTCACGGCAGGTGCGCGGAGTTTATGGAGGGGGTGAGCCGACCATGGCTCAGCAGACCACGGTGCGAGGAGCCGTCGGACCGATACCGGTCCGCTCGTCGTCGGCACGGACGGCGGCGCGGATCCCGCCGATCGCCGAGCTCAAGCTCGGCTGGCAGGAGCGGGGACTGTGCCAGTCCGGGGACGCGGCGGTGTTCTTCGCCCCGGATTCGGAACGGATCCGCGAACGGGAGAAGCGTGAGGCGTCCGCCAAGCGGGTGTGCGACGAATGTCCGGTCCGCCAGCAGTGCCTGGAGCACGCGCTGGCGCTGCCGGAGCAGTTCGGCATCTGGGGCGGGCTGACGGAAGTGGAGCGGGCCGAGGAGTCCCGCCGCCGGCGCGGGGCCGCGACCGGCGCGCGTCCGGTGGTGGTGCCGATCCGCATCGGCACGCCGCGCGACCGGGGCTTCGCCGACGCGGCGGCGGTCACCAGGGAGGGGACCGAAGTGGCCGCGTGAGGGACGCGGCGCTCAGCACGGCACGGCACCGCATAGCGGAGCACAGGACAGCACAGCAGGGCAGAGCACTAAAGACTTACCGCTGCACAGGACTTACCGCAGGACAGAGCGCAGCCACACGTCGAAGCGCCGGGTGGGCCGGGGAGGCCGCCCGGCGCTCGGCTTTCCCGCCGAGGCGGCACGCTGGCGGAAAACCGTCGCGGACACATTCAGTGAAATCGCGGGTTCGCTGCGAAACCGGGCCGCCGACCCGAAAGCCCGGCATCCACTCCTGGACGGTTCCGTTCTCCCGTACCTGCTGGATGCGCCGATCCGTGGCGGACGACCGAAAAACGGCGTCGAAGAACGCGCGATGCGATGCATTTTCCGCCCCTTCCGATCGACCTTATCCGGAAACGTCGGCGGCCTTCACCGAATGTCAGCCAGAAGCGGCGATCGCATAACACGCCACCGCCGCCGCGGCTGCCACGTTCAGCGAATCCACCCCGGCCGTCATGGGAATTCGTACCCGCATATCCGCAGCCGCCAGAGCCGGATCCGACAGCCCGTCGCCCTCCGTCCCCAGAAGCAGCGCCACCTTGTCCTCCGGCCCGAATCGTAGGTCTCGGAGATCGATCGCGGTCGGACCGGGCGTCAGCGCGATCGTCCGGAATCCGTGCTCGGCCAACGTGGTCAGACCGCCGGGCCAGGAGTCCAGCCGCGCGTACGGCAGCGCGAAGACCGTCCCCATCGACACCCGGACCGAGCGCCGGTAGAGCGGGTCCGCGCAGCTCGGCGTCAGGACGGCGGCGTCCATCCCCAGCGCCGCCGCGCTGCGGAAGATCGCGCCGAGGTTGGTGTGGTTGACGATGTCCTCCATCACCACGACCCGCTTCGCCGCCGCCAGCACGGCGCCGGCCTCCGAGACCGGCGTGCGCTGCATCGAGGCCAGGGCGCCGCGGTGGACGTGGAAGCCGGTCACCGCCTCCAGCAACGCCTCGCTGCCGACGTAGACCGGCGCGTCCACCTCCTCGATCAATGGCCGCATCGCCTGGGCCCACTTGGGCGAGAGCAGCGTCGAGCGCATCGGATAGCCGGCGGCCAGCGCGCGGCGGATCACCTTCTCGCCCTCGGCCAGGAACAAGCCCTCGGCGGGTTCGCGGACCTTGCGCAGCTCGACGTCGGTGAGGCCGGAGTAGTCGTGCAGCCGCGGATCGGACGGGTCGGTGACTTCGATCAGTTCTCCCACGCCGATAGATCCTGCCGTATCCGACCCGCCGAACCGGAATCCCGGGTCAGCGCGGCAGCAGACCGTCCCGCAGCAGAGCCCAGACGCCGGCGAAGGCCGTGTCGATGGCCGGGCGCTGCCACTCCGCGCGCGCCGCCGGGTTGTGGAACTTGGCCATGGCGTCGAACACCGCCAGCGCCGTCATCTTCGGGTCCGCCGAAGCGATCTCGCCTCGCGCGACGCCCTCAGTGATGACACTGGTCAGCTGGTCCACGACGAAGTCGATGTGCGCCACCACCGGGGTGCGCGCCTCCTCGGCCAGTTCGGCGAACGCGGCGAAGAACTCCGGGTCGTCCTGCGCCCGGGTCCACTTGGTCTCCGCCAGCGTCCACAGCAGCAGCCGCACGCGCTCGGCGGCGTCCCCCGCACCGCCGGCGACCGCCGCCAGCGCGGGATGCATCCGCTGCAGCCAGCGGTCGACCACGGCGTCGCGCAGGTCTGCCTTGGTCGGGAAGTGCCGGTACACCGACCCGTGGCTGACGCCGAGCGCCCGCGCGACGTCGACCACGCTGGTCTTGGCCGGACCGAAGCGGCGCAGGGTTTCCTCCGCCGCCTCCAGGATGCGCTCGGAGGTCAGCGGACTGTTGGGGCTCACCGCTGAACTCTATTTCTCCGAGTCGAGGTGAGCCATCTGCCCGGCCTCGTACCGGTCGCCGGCCGCCGCCCCGGCGGGCACCGCCTTCTCGATCTCGGCCAGGTCCTCGGCGGTCAGCGTGACGCTGAGCGAGCCCAGCGACTCGGCCAGCCGGTCCCGGCGGCGGGCGCCGACCAGCGGCACGATGTCCGAGCCCCGCGCCGCGACCCACGCGATCGCCAGCTGCGCGACGGTGACGCCCTTGCGCTCGGCGAGCGCGCGCAGCGTCTCGACCAGCGCCAGGTTGTGGTCCAGGTTCTCGCCCTGGAAGCGCGGCGAGGCGGCGCGGAAGTCGCCCTCGCCCGAGCGGTCCTTGCTCCAGTGGCCGCTGATCAGCCCGCGCGACAGCACGCCGTAGGCGGTGATCCCGATGCCCAGCTCGCGCGCGGCCGGCAGGATCGAGTCCTCCATGCCGCGCGAGATCAGCGAGTACTCGATCTGCAGGTCCGAGATCGGGTGCACGGCGGCGGCACGGCGCAGGGTGTCGGCGCCGACCTCGGACAGCCCGATGTGCCGGATGTAGCCGCCCTGCACCATCTCGGCCAGCGCGCCGACGGTCTCCTCGATCGGCACGCTCGGGTCGAGCCGCGCCGGACGGTAGACGTCGAGGTGGTCCACGCCGAGCCGGCGCAGCGAGTAGGCCAGCGAGGTCTTCAGCGCCGCCGGGCTGGCGTCGAAGCCGATGAAGGCGCCGCCGGGGTCGCGCTGGGCGCCGAACTTCACGCTGAGCTGGTAGCGGTCGCGGTCCACGCCGCGCAGGGCGTCGGCCAGCAGCAGTTCGTTGTCGCCCATGCCGTAGAAGTCGCCGGTGTCGATCAGCGTGATCCCGGCGTCCAGCGCGGCGTGCACGGTGGCGACGGACTCGTCGCGGTCGGTCGGTCCGTACAGGGCGGACATGCCCATGGCGCCGAGGCCGAGGGGGAAGACCCGCGGGCCGGCGGCACCGAGGCGGCGGGCGGTGAAGGAGCTGTCAGTCGTCGTCATGCCTACGACGATAGAACTAACAGCTGACAGATTTCAAGTTTTGTCATTCCTTCAGATGTCAGGCGTGTCAGGCGGTGCCACCGGTGGAGCTCGCGGAGTCTCCCGGCTTGGCCGGCTTCTTCGCCGACTTGGCGGGGACGGCGATCGCGGTGGCGTTGATGGTGTCGCCTTGGACCGGCCCGAGGACCGTCACGGTCATCCCGACCTTCAGATCGGCCGAGGTGAGGGCACGCGTCTTGGTGCCGAACCTGGTCTTGGCGCCGTAGTCGACGGTCACCGTGTTGCCCTTGGCCTCGGTCCCGGTGAAACCGCCGGTTCCGAGCTGGGTGATCTTGACCCGGGCGAGCTTCCCGCCTTTGTGCTTGCCGTTGCCGCCGGTCGTCGCGTCGGCGCCCGGCGACTGGCTGACGGCCGGCGCCCCCACCGCGGCGTTCGAGGACGAGCCCGACGACTGCAGCGCCGCCGTCGTCCCCCACGCGGCACCGCCGAGCACGATCACCCCGGCGGCGCCGAGCACCGCCAGCTTCAGCGGACCGAGCCGGGTCAGGCGCTGCTTGAAGCCCGGCTTCGGCGGCTGCTGCGGCGGTGTGCCGTAGGGCTGCTGCTCGAACTCCGGCTGGTAGCCCTCGTGGCCGGGCGGCGGCGACCCGGCGCCGGCCGCGGGGATGTTGTAGGGATCGACCGGCTCGAAACGCCGAGTCTCGTCGATCGGGTCCTGGTCCTGGCTCATGCTGCTAGTACAGCGGCCGGCGGATAAGCCGGTGGTCAATAAGCCCGGTGTAAAGGAACGCCCGGCTCCTCGGCGGCGCCTTGGTCGCCTTGGTCGCCTTGCGGCGCGCGGTCTCAGACGAGCCCGACGACCGGTCCGACCACCACGATCGCCGGCGGACGGATCCCGGCCTCGGCCACCGCCTCGCCGATCATGCCCAGCGTGGTCTGCACCCGGCGCTCGCCGGGCATCGTGCCCTCCTGGATCACCGCGACCGGGGTCTCGGGGCCGCGGCCGTGGGCCAGCAGCGTCTCGGCGATCGCGGCTATGCGCTCGATGCCCATCAGGATCACCAGCGTGCCGGTCATCCGGCCCAGGGCGGCCCAGTCCACCAGGGACTTGGGGTTGTCCGGGGCGACGTGGCCGGAGACCACGGTGAACTCGTGCGCCACGCCGCGGTGCGTGACCGGGATGCCGGCCAGCGCCGGCACCGAGATCGAGCTGGTGATGCCCGGGACCACCGAGCACGGCACGCCGGCCTCGGCGCAGGCCAGCACCTCCTCGAAGCCGCGGCCGAAGACGAACGGGTCGCCGCCCTTGAGCCGGACCACGAACTTGCCGGCCTTCGCGCGCTCGATCAGCAGCTCGTTGATCGCCTCCTGGGCCAGCGAGCGGCCGTAGGGGATCTTCGAGGCGTCGACGATCTCCACGTCCGGCGCCAGCTCGTCCAGCAGCCCGCGCGGGCCGAGCCGGTCGGCGACCACCACGTCGGCCTCGGCCAGCAGCCGGCGGCCGCGCACGGTGATCAGGTCCGGGTCGCCGGGTCCGCCGCCGACCAGCGCCACGCCGGGGGTCCGGCCGCGGTGGTGAGGGGCGGCCAGGGTTCCGTCGCGAAGCCCTTCCAGGACGCCGTCGCGGACGTCCACGGCGCGGCGCGGGTCGCCGCCGCCGATCACCGCGACCGTGACGCCGTCGTGGCGCCCGACGGCCGGGGTCCACGCCGTGGAGTCCTCGGCGGAGTCGGCGCGGGAGCAGAACACCCGCCCGGCCTCGGCCTCGCGCGCCACCGCGCCGTTCACCGCCGGGTCGTCGGCGGCGGCCACGGCGTACCAGGCCTGGGCCAGGTCGCCGTCGCGGTACGGCCGCGGCTCCCAGACGATCTCGCCGCCGTCGGCCAGCGCCTCGATCGCCGGCGTCGCCTCGGGGGCGACGACCAGCACGTCGGCGCGGGCGTCCAGCAGGCCCAGCACGCGGCGCTGGGCCACCGGGCCGCCGCCGATCACCACCACCCGCCGGCCGGCCAGCCGCAGCGCGGCGGGATAGACGGGGGCGGGGTCGGTCATGGCGCTCATCGCTGTGGTGTTTCCTGTGTCGCTCGCAGGGGCGGTCGGCTAGGCGGCGTTCTCGTCGTCGTCGTCCGCGCGCCCGGCGACCCCGGCCGACTCGAAAGTGGCCACGTCCCGCAGCGCGCGCACAGCCGCCTGCACCAACGGTAGAGCCAGCACCGCGCCGCTGCCCTCCCCCAACCGCAATTCGAGATCGATCAGCGGGACCACGCCCAGGGCCTCGAGCGCGAGCTGGTGCCCGGACTCGGCCGAGCGGTGCCCGGCGACCATGGCGTCGGTGGCCTCCGGCGCGAGCGCCTGGGCCACCAGCGCCGCGGCGCCGGCGATCACGCCGTCCAGGATCACCGGGACGCGCAGGCTCGCCGCGCCCAGGATGAACCCGGCCAGCGCCGCGTGCTCCAGCCCGCCGACCGCGGCCAGCACGCCGAGCGGGTCGCCCGGGTCCGGCCGGTGCAGGTCCAGGGCCCGGCGCACCACGTCCACCTTGTGCGCGTAGGTCTGCTCGTCTATCCCGGTGCCGTACCCGGTGACCTGGGTCGGCGAGGCGCCGGTGAACGCCGCGATCAGCGCCGCGCTCGCGGTGGTGTTCGCGATGCCCATGTCGCCGGTCAGCAGCACCTTGTTGCCGGCGGCGACCAGGTCCCGCGCGGTCTCGACGCCGACCTCGATCGCGGTCAGCGCCTCCTCGCGGGTCATCGCCGGGCCCTCGGCCAGGTCCGCGGTGCCGTAGCGGATCTTGCGCGGGACCAGCCCGGTCTGCTGCGGCAGCTCGGCGTTCACCCCGACGTCCACCACGCACACCTCGGCGCCGATCTGGTGCGCGAAGGCGTTGACCACCGCGCCGCCGGCCAGGAAGTTGAGCACCATCTGCGCGGTGACCTCCTGCGGCCAGGGCGTGACGCCCTGGGCGTGCACGCCGTGGTCGGCGGCGAACACCGCGACCGCGGCGGGCTCGGGGATCGGCGGCGGGAAGACCCCGGCCAGCCCGGCGAGCTGGATCGAGACGTCCTCCAGGACGCCCAGCGACCCGGCCGGCTTGGTCATCACCTCGTGGCGGGCGATCGCGGCGTCGCGCGCGGGCTTGTCCAGCGGGCCGATCGCGGCGAGCGTCTCCTCCAGCAGCGACACCGGGTGGCTGCCCGGCAGCGCGCGGCGGCCGTACTGCTCGTCGTGCACCGCCCAGGCCAGCGGACGCCGCTTGGCCCAGCCGGAGCCGGACAGCTCCGGCTCGCCCGGGAACTCGTGGACGAAGCCGACGCACAGGTACGCCACGACCGACAGGTGGTCGGGCAGATCCAGGGTGCGGGTCAGCTCGCGCTCGTCGAAGAACGACACCCAGCCGACGCCCAAGCCCTCGGCGCGCGCGGCCAGCCACAGGTTCTCCACCGCCAGCGCGGCGCTGTACGGCGCCATCTGCGGCTGCGAGTGCCGGCCCAGCGTGTGCCGCCCGCCGCGGGTCGGATCGCAGGTCACGACGATGTTGACCGGGGTGTCGAGGATGGCCTCGATCTTCAGGTCCTTGAAGGCCCGCTGCCGCGCCTTGGGCAGCGAGGCGGAGTAGGCGTCGCGCTGCCGGGCGGCCAGGTCGTGCACGGCCTGCCGGGTCTCCCGGCTGCGCAGCACGAGGAAGTCCCACGGCTGCGAGAAGCCGACGCTCGGCGCGGTGTGCGCGGCCTCCAGGACGCGGGTCAGGACCTCGTCCGGGATCGCGTCGGGCAGGAAGGTCGAGCGCACGTCGCGGCGCTCGCGGATGACGCGGTGCACGGCGGCGAGCTCGGCGTCGTCGTACGGCGGGACGCGCGGGACGTCGTCGTAGGGCTCGCCGTCGGCGTCGTAGGGGTCGGTGTCACGGAGGTCGGTGTCATAGAGCTCGGCGTCGTAGAGGTCGTCGGGCCCGGCGGGCTGGTTCGGGCCCTGGCCCTCCAGCTCCCCGGCGTCGGCGTTCTCAGCGCTGGTGGCCGCCCACGGGACGAGCATCTCCGGCTCGGCGTCGCCATCGGCGTCCTCGTCGAGCACCGCGTCCTCGGCGTACTCCCCGACCGGCTCGACCGGCGCGATCGCCACCGTCGGCGTCGCGAACACCGGCCCGGCCTCCTCCCCGGCACCCCCGAACTCGACACCCTCGGCGGGATCGTCGAACACCGGCGGCGCGGGCTCGAACCGCGGCGGATCCAGATGAGCACCCAGCGGCGGCTCAGCCTGCGGCTCCCCACCGCCGACACCAGCACCCAGACCGTAATCAGGGCTCGTGTTCGGAGTCAGCGGCCGATCACCGAACGACGGCATCCCGCCCTCCGGCGCACCGAACACCGGAGCGGCATGCCCGGACTCGGTAGCGGACCCGAACGGAGTCTCCTCCACCACCGGCCGCGTCCCGAACGACGGATCGTTACCGGCCTGCGGCGCGAAAGCCTGCGGACCCCCGAACGTCGCCTGCGGGTCGATCCCCGCGGAGTGCGCATCCTGCGCGGTGGGGAACACGGGCTCGTCGGCAGCGGGCGGGAAGCCCTGCGCACCGTTCGGTAAACCCTGCCGACCATTGAAGGACGGCTCGCCACCAGCCGGGAAACCCTGCGGACCATCGAAGACAGCCTCATCCGCACCGAACCCACCGACAGGCGGGAACCCTTGCGGGGCACCGAATCCGGCCTCGCCGGCTTCCGCGCCGAAGGGCTGGTTGTCGCGACCGAAGTGGTGCTGGCCATCGATGCTGGGAGCATCCTCGCCCTGCGGGAAGCCCTGCTGACCACCGAAGCGCTGCTGACCATCAATGCCAGGAGCATCCTCGCCCTGCGGGAAGCCCTGTTGCCCACCAAAGCGCTGCTGACCATCAATGCCAGGAACATCCTCGCCCTGCGGGAAGCCCTGTTGCCCACCAAAGCGCTGCTGACCATCAATGCCAGGAACATCCTCGCCCTGCGGGAAACCTTGCTGGCCACCGAAGCGCTGCTGACCATCAATGCCAGGAACATCCTCGCCCTGCGGGAAACCTTGCTGGCCACCGAAGCGCTGCTGACCATCAATGCCAGGAGCATCTTCGCCCTGCGGGAAACCCTGCTGTGCACCGAAGCCCTGATTGTCCCGACCGAAGCGCTGCTGCCCGTCGATCCCGGGAGCATCGTCACTCTGCGGGAAGCCCTGCTGGCCGCCAAAGCCCTGATTGTCCCGGCCGAAACGCTGCTGGCCGTCGATCCCTGGAGCATCTTCGCCCTGGGGGAAGCCTTGCTGCGCGCCGAAACTGGGGTCGCCGCCAAAACCCGGGTCGCCGCCAAAACTCGGGTCGCCGCCGAATGCCTGATTGTCGCGACCGAAGTGGTGCTGGCCGTCGATGCCCGGGGCGTCCTCGCCCTGCGGGAAACCTTGCGGTGCGCCGAAACTCGGCTCGCCGGCCGGCGGGAAGCCTTGCGGGGCGCCGAAGGGCTGGTTGTCGCCGGCGAAGCGCTGCTGGCCGTCGATGGCGGCCGGGTCCTCGCCGAAGCTTGCGGGCGGAAAGCCTTGCTGGGTACCGAAACCGGGCTCGGCGTTGTCCGTGCCGAAGGGCTGTGCGCCGAAGGGCTGTGCGCCGAAGCTCGCGGTGCCGGTGTTCGGGAAGCCCTGCTCTTCCGGCTGCGGTGCGGCGAAGGGCTGGGGGGTGCCGAAGGGCTGCGCTTCCTCGGGCGCGGGGTGGCGGCCGAAGGAGTCGTTGGCGGGCTCGTCGAGGATGGCCGGGATGATGTCCGTCGGCTGGTCGTAGGAGGCCGGGCCGCGGAGGGGGGCTCGGAGGTCGAAGGCGGGGCGGTCGGGGGGTTCGGGGGCGGCGTCGAAGACGCTGATGTCCACCTGGCCGCGGGGGTCCCGGTCGTCGCGGGGCAGCGGGGTGCGGTCGGCCGCCTCGTCGAAGTCGTTGCCGTCGGCGGGGGACGCCTGCTGCGGGACCACCGGGTCGCGGCGGAAGACGTCGAACTGCTGGGCCTGGCGCAGGGCTTCGGCTCCGCGCGCGCCCGGGGAGCGGCGGGGCGCCGGGCCGGAGTCGGCGTTGGAGTCGCGCTGCTGGGGGACGCCGAAGCCGCCGCGGGCGTCAGGGCCCTGATTGCGGGGACCGGGACCGCCGGGCTGCGGGCCGCGGGCCGGCGGCGGCTGCATCGGGGGCATCATCGGACGCTGCGTGCGCCCCGGATCGCCGGGACCGCGCCGTTCGGGTCCGTCGACGGGACCGCGCGGGCCGGCCGGCGGCTGGTCGCGGAACTGTGAGCCGGGCGGGACCACCGGTCCGCCGGGGGCGCCGGCCGGACGCGGGCGGATCGGGCGCGTGGGACGGTTCGACGACTCCGGGCCCTGCGGTCCTCCGGGCGCGCCGAGACCGCCAGGACCGCCCTGACCATTAGGACCGTTGGGACCACCAAGACCGCCGCCGGGTCCGCCAGGACCAGGACGCCCCGGCTGCCCCGGCTGCTCCGGACCGCCGAACCCGCCGCGCGGATCGCGGCCGTCGCGCGTCATCCGCATGCCGCCCGGACCCCCCGGACCGCCGGGACCTCCGGGCCCACCAGGATTGCCCAGACCGCCGGGCCCACCAGGACCGCCCGGACCACCGGGCCCGCCCGGGCCCGCGGAGCCGTTGCGCGGCCCCGGGAACTCGGCCTCGTCGTCGAACACCAGCCTGCTGAACTCGGTGGTCGGCGCGTTGTCGTCGTACGGCCGCGCGCCGGGCGGGAAACCGTCCTCGAACGGCGGCCTCCCGGAGCCTTCACGCCCGAAATCGTCGGCACCGGTCACCGTGGGTTCCTCGATCCTGTCGTTCCATACCATGCTCGTATCCCGCTCCCGTTCCCCGTGTCCCCCTCGTCAGCGGGGGTTCGCGTTCGCGTGGGCGCTGCCAAGTATCGCTTGTGAAAGCCGCGCGCAAGCCCGGAAGAGCATACGCAGCCCCTGATCGGGTTGACTAAAAAGCTCCGGTCCTCACCCAAGCTCACCCCAAAGAACGAATACCGGCGCCGCCGGCGCCAGCCGCAGCGCGTCCCCCGGGCGGGGAGCCAGCCGCGAGGCCTGCAACTGCACGCCGTCCACGCGCCGGTCGCCGAGCCGCAGCGCCTGCCGGATGGCCGGCAGCCGGTCCAGCGCGGTGACCGCGGTGACCACGGTCCGCGCGCCGGTGGTGGCGCAGGCGCGCACGATGTCGGCCCGTTCGGTGCCCACGAACACCGAGTCCGGGCGGGGAAGCGTGGCCAGTGCCGCCGGCGCCTGGCCGCTGACCACCTCGACGTCCACGCCGTGCATGACCGCGTTCAGCGATATGCGCTCGCAGGCGTCGGGATCGCGCTCCACGGCGATCACCGCCGCGCCCAGCCGCGCGCACTCCACGGCCAGCGCCCCGGCTCCGGCCGCGATCTCCCAGACCATCGCGCCCAGCCGCGGGGCCAGCCGCGCCAGTATCAAGGCCCTGATTTCGGCGGGGAGCACCTGCGGCCCGCGGGCCACGAAGGCGTTGTCCGGCACGGCCCAGCCGGCCGAGGGCCCGGCCCACGCCGACACCCAGCCGGAACCCCAGCGCGGGTCGTGCGGGGAGTCCGGGCTCAGCCGCTCCTCGTCCAGCACCAGGATCGCGTCGGCGGCGCCCCAGACCGCGCGGGCGGCCGCCTCGGTGGGCGAGAGCTTCTCGATGCGCTCGTCGGGCTCCCCGAGGTGCTGGGCGACGATGAAGGCGCGCTGGGCGCCGCGCAGGGCCGAGGCGACCCGGTGCGGCGGGAACTCCGGGGCGGCGACGATGGCCACCTTCGGGTGCGCGCGGGCGGTGTTGGCGGCCCGCTGCAGCGAGCGGTCGTCGGTCACGCAGACCACGACCGCGTCGTCCCACGGCAGCCCCAGCCGGCCCAGGGTGGCGGCCACCGGGCCGGGCGCCGGGTAGCCGATGACTTCGAAGCCTGATTCGCGCAGATCGCGCAGCACGCCGAAGAACCCGGGGTCCCCGGCGGTCACCACGACCGCGGGACCTGCGTTCGGATCGCCCAGGTGCGCGGTGAGCCGGGCATAGGCCAGGCGGTTGTCATCGCCCAGCAGGATCCGCCGCACGTGCTCGGGAACCCCGATGCCGTCGAGGTGGCGCGCCACCCCCACGACAAGTTCAGAGGACTCCAAGACGCGCCGGACCACCGGCCCGGGCAGCGATCCGTCGTAGCCGACGACCGCGACCACCGCCGCGGCCTGGGCTATCGCCGGTCCCGCGGCCCCGTGCCGGCCGGCGGTCACGCCGGTCCCCCGCACACAGCCACGGCGAAGCTGAGGGCGCGCCGTGGAACGGCCATGGAGAGGTCCTCCGCAATACGTCTGTAGGAACTTCAACGCACACTAACACCGCCTGTTCCACAAGTGAGGCGGCGAATCAGTCAAAAGCGGGTAAATCAGGGGAGCGAACATCCCCGTTCGGCCGTGGCGCGGATCTCATCGCGCGCCGGTTCCCGGGCCGGGACCCGCCGTGCACGTGCAAAGGCGCGTGCATCAGTGAGTCATGGTCACCTGTTGGACACCCTCGGCGATGAACGGGTCCCCGGCGCGCGCGAATCCGAAGCGCTCGGCCCAGGGCTCCAGCGCGGTCGGGACGTCGATCAGCAGTCTGCGCTCGCCGGCCATCTTCACCGCGTAGTCCAGCAGCCGGCCGGCGATGCCGCGGCCGCGCGCGCCGAACCGGGTGGCCAGACGCTCTATCCGCAGGGTGTCGTCGGACTCCTGCACCACGCGCACGGCGGCCAGCACGTCCCCGTCGCGCTCGGCCCACAGGTGCACGCTGGAGGGCTCGGTGTCCCGGCCGTCGATGTCCAGGTGCGAGCTGCCCCACTCGACGATGAAGACCTCCTGCCGCAGCCGCAGCAGGGCGTAGATGGTCGGCGCGTCGAGGTCCTCGATGTGCGCGTAGCGGTAGGAGACCTTGCCCAAGACGAATCTCCGAAACGGGCCTGCCGGCGTGTGCCGGGATGTCGTGACGCGGCGAGCCGCCGCGCCGGTGGTGCCGAACCTGTCGATCCTGCTGATCCTGCTGATCCTGTCGACCTGTTGGTCCTGTCGATCGTGCCGTCCAACCCCGGATGTCCCGCCCTGACCGCCAGACCCGTGACCCCCGTCACCGTGAGAATACTGACCCCGGAGAACGGACGCCATGCGCCGGCCGCACCCCGCCGGTACTGTCTCCAGGATAGGTAGTATCAGCTGGATAGACTGCTGAATCGGTGAAGATCACCTATGCGTCGAAGTGCGGGCGGTTGTGCGGTTATGCATGCGCCGGCGACATCTCAGAGCACCATCGACCCGATCGCCACCAGACCCACCACGATGATCAGCGCCCTGAGCGCCTTGGGCGGCAGCCGTCGGCCCACGCTCGCCCCGATCTTCCCGCCGACCAGCGCCCCGACCGCGATCGCCAGGGCCGCGCCCCACTGGATCGAAGGATGCTCGGATCCACCGAGCCCGAACGCGCCGACGATGATGAACACCACCGCCGCGATCGCGTTCACCACGCAGGCGAGCACGTTCTTCACGCCGTTGAGCACCTGCATGCCGTCGCCGTAGGTCAGCCCGAGGATCGCCATCAGCAGCACGCCCTGCGCGGCGCCGAAGTACCCGCCGTACAACCCCGTGCCGAACACCGCCAGCACGGTGCCCCAGCCGCCCTGCCGCACGCCGCCGGGCGCCCCTTCGGCGCCGTCCGCGCCCTCGCGCGCCGCGCGCCGTGCCGCGATCCGCTTCGACAGCCGCGGCTGCACCACGATCAGCACCAGCGCCAGCCCGATCAAGACCGGCACGATCGCCTTGAACGCTTTCGCGGGCAGCAAGAACAGCAGCAGCGCACCGAGCGTGCCGCCGGTCGTCGAGGCCGCCACCAGGCGCGCGAGCCGGTACCGTCCGCCGCCGCGGAACTGCGCGATCTCCGCGCGGTAGCCGTGGATGCCCGACGCCGAACCCGGGACCAGGCCGACGGTGTTGGTGACGTTCGCGACCAGCGGGGTGTAGCCGAAGGCCAGCAGCGTCGGGAACGTGATCAGCGTGCCGGACCCGACCACCGTGTTGATCGTGCCGGCCGCCATGCCCGCGCCCAGGAGCGCCGCCACCTCGCCGATGCCCACGATGCCTCCTTCGCGCCCCTGCCGGAGGGTCGAGCGTAGCGTCAAAGATCGGTTGGCCGCGCAGCGTCCGGTGGCTAGGATCGCCGATGTGCACCGGTTGTTCCCGGTCACCCCGCCGCCGGGATCCTGAAGCGGGGTCGACCTGATCCACAGGGACCGCCTGTCGGCGTGTTGAGCCGACGGGTCTGAGTGTCACGCCCCGCTTCCCGCGACTAATCCCCTTTTCCTTTGTCGCAGGAGCGATCCCTTGATCTATCTAGTCCTTTCCGGCGTGCTCTGGGGCACCGGCGGGCTGACCGGCCGCCTGCTGTCGCTGCACACCCGCCTTTCCCCCACCGCCGTGGCCGGCTACCGGCTGCTGATCGGCGGCACACTGCTCATCCTGTTCGCGGCTGTCACCGGCCGCGGACGCCGGGACGCGGGCCCAGCCGCCCGGTCCCGGCGTCCTCGCGGCCGTGCGGCGTGGCGCCGCGTCGGCGTCGTCGGCGCGCTGTCGGCGGGTTTTCAGGCCTGCTACTTCGCGGCGGTGGCGCTGACCGACGTCAGCCTGGCCACGCTGGTCACCATCGGCGCCGCTCCCGTCCTGGTCGCCGCCTTCGAGCAGGCGACCGGGCGGCGGGGGTTCGACCCGCGCGCGGCGGCCACGGTGGCCCTGGCGCTGGCCGGTCTCGGCTTGCTGGTCGGCGAGCCGCCGCACGGTGTCACCGGCGCGCACCTCGCGGCCGGCGCCGGGTTCGCGGTCGCCAGCGCCGCCGGGTTCTCGGCGATCAGCGTCCTCGGCAAGAACCCGGTCGCGGGCCTCGGCGAGGTCACGATGACCGGGTACAGCTTCACCCTCGGCGGTCTGGCGCTGGTCGCCGCCGCCGCGCTCACCACCGGCGCCGGGTTCGCGCCGCGTCCGGCAGCGGTCGGGCTGCTGCTGCTGCTCGGCCTGGTGCCGACCGCCATCGCCTACGGCTGCTACTTCATCGGCCTGCGCGAGGCGGCGGCCAGCACCGGGACCGTCACGGCGCTGTTGGAACCGCTGACCGGCACGGTCCTGGCCGTCCTGCTGCTCGGGGACCGCCTCACGGCGGTCGGAGCCGTCGGCGCGGCGCTGCTCGCGGTGTCGGTGACCGCCGAGACCTGGCACGCCCGGCCGCGCGTGGCGGGATAGGAGCGGCACACCGGCGAAAAGCTGAGGGGACCGGTCGGCTGACCGGTCCCCTCTTCGCTCATCCGGCTGACATCAGTGCTCGATCAGCCGATCAGTCTTCGACCAGCCCTCGGTCAGCCGCATCAGCCTTCGATCAGTCCTCGTCCTGGTTGAAGAAGACATCGTCCGCCGGGCTCGTCCCGCGCTGGCGCGGCGGACGGTCGGCGCGCGGCGCCTGTGCCTTCCCGCCGCTCTGCGCGTCGCCCGAGCCCAGGGAGTTGCCGTTCGCGGCCACCGGCTCCACGGACGGCGGCCCCGGCATGCCGAAGCGGCCCAGCGCCCCGCCGACGTTCTCCAGCGCCTTGCCGAACTCGCTAGGGATGATCCAGAGCTTGTTGCTGTCGCCCTCGGCGATCTTCGGCAGCTGCTGCAGGTACTGGTAGGCCATCACTTGGTTGTCGGCGTTGCCCTCGTGGATGGCCTCGAAGACCTTGCGGATCGCCGCCGCCTCGCCCTCGGCCTGCAGCGCGCGCGCCTTGGCCTCGCCCTCGGCGCGCAGGACCGCCGCCTGCTTCTCGCCCTCGGCGGTGAGGATCTGCGACTGCTTGAAGCCCTCGGCCGACAGGATCGCCGCGCGGCGGTCCCGGTCGGCGCGCATCTGCTTCTCCATCGAGTCCTGGATCGAGGCCGGCGGCTCGACCGCCTTCAGCTCGACCCGGGAGACCCGGATGCCCCAGTTGCCGGTCACCTGGTCCAGGACCCCGCGCAGCTCGTTGTTGATGTAGTCGCGGCTGGTGAGGGTGCGCTCCAGGTCCATGCCGCCGACGATGTTGCGCAGCGTGGTGACCGTCAGCTGCTCGATCGCCTGGATGTAGTTGGTGATCTGGTACACCGCCGCGCGGGCGTCGGTGACCTGGAAGTAGATGACGGTGTCGATGGAGACCGTCAGGTTGTCCTGGGTGATCACCGGCTGCGGCGGGAACGGCACGACCTGCTCGCGCACGTCGATGATCGCGCGCACGCGGTCCACCACCGGCATCAGGATCCGCAGGCCCGGCGTCAGGGTCCGGGTGTAGCGGCCGAAGCGCTCGATGACGGCGACGGTCCCCTGCCCGACGATCCGCACGGACTGGAACAAGCTCACCGCGATCGCGGCGGCGATCAAGATGAGGACGACGATCGTGGCGATCATGTCGACTCCTCCTACGCTTCGATGTCCGGCGGTCAGGAGGTGGCACGCACCCCCCAGTGACAGTGCTCGATCTTAGGCCCACCCGTCGCCCACCAACCACCCTTCAAGGAGGCGCGGGGCGCCGCTGGCCAATTGCGGAACGCACACAGCACACACCGTTCCGCCGAGGTCCGTCGAGAAGTGTCCTGCCCGCGCAAGAGATCGCGGAATCCCAGGTACAGCCACAAGAAATGGCCGCGCGGAGCACTCTAGAGGACGAGCGCCGTGGCGCCCTCGATCTGTGCCACGTCCACGCGGTCGCCGACCTCGTATTCAGTCTGCCCGTCGTAGGCGCGGGCACTCCAGATCTCGCCGGAAATCCGGACCCTGCCGTCGTGCGCGTCGACCTTCTCGACCACGAACGCCTCGCGGCCGATCAGCGTGTCGATGCCCTGCCGGTGCTCGGGTCCGCCGTGCAGCCGCTTCATCGCGGTCGGGCGGGCGAAGACCAAGGTGGCGACCGACACGGCGCCGAACGCCGCGAACTGCACGACCACGTTCCCGCCGGCGCCGGCCGCGAGCGCGGCGGCCGCCGCCCCGATCCCGAGCATCACGAACACCAGCGTGGTCGTGGTCAGCTCCAGCAGGACCAGCACGGCCGCAACGATCGCCCACACCATCGCGTCCATGGAACCCATGCTACGTAAGGCGGAGCGGCTATCAAACCTCTGTCAGACGGCGCGGGCGTACCAGCGCAGCCCCGCCGGGGTCTCATACCGCTCCACGTTCAGCGCCAGACCGAAGGTGGTGGTCAGGTTCTCGGAGGTGAGCGCGGTCTCGATCGGCCCGGCCGCCACCACCGCGCCGGCGCGCACCAGCAGGATGTGGGAGAAGCCCGGCGGGATCTCCTCGACGTGGTGCGTCACCAGGACGGTGACCGGCGCGTAGGGGTCGGAGGCCAGCCGGGACAGCCGGCGTACCAGGTCCTCGCGGCCGCCGAGGTCCAGACCGGCGGCCGGCTCGTCGAGCAGCAGCAGTTCCGGGTCGGCCATCAGCGCGCGGGCGATCAGCGCCCGCTTGCGCTCGCCCTCGGACAGCGTGCCGAACGTGCGCTTGCCGAACTCGGCCATGCCCCACCACGCCAGCAGGTCGTCGGCGCGCTGGGCGTCGGCCTCGTCGTACTTCTCACGCCAGCGGCCGACCATGCCGTAGGAGGCGGTCATCACCACGTCGCGCACCGACTCCGAGCGCGGCAGCTTCTCGGAGACCGCGGCCGAGGAGTAGCCGATGCGCGGGCGCAGCTCGAAGACGTCGACGGCACCGAGCCGCTCCCCGAGCACCCCCACCGCGCCGGCGGTCGGGAACAGCGAGGCCGCCGCGATGTTCAGCACCGTGGTCTTGCCGGCGCCGTTGGGCCCGAGCACCACCCAGCGCTCGCCTTCGCCGACCGTCCAGTTCACGGCGTCCAGCAGCTTGCGGCCCTCCCGGACCACGGAGACGTCGACGAGGTCGAGGACGCTGTCGGGGTCGACGGACAGGGCTTCGGTGGTCATGTTCGGCACCAGTTCCTCACGCTGCAGGCCTCGATCTTCGATCGCCTAGCTTAGGCCACCCACATGTCCGCCAGAGTCGTCCGTGGGCACCGCCACGTACCCTGGTCCCCATGCTGAGCGAACACCGGTCGGGGCGCCTCGTCGCCTGGGGCAACGCGTGGCTCGCCGGGCACACGAGTCTGGACACCGCCGCCGAGCAGGTCCGGACGGACGGCGACGAGCCGCACCGGGTGGCCGGCGTGCCGGGCGAGGACGGCGAGGTGAGCTGGACCGTGGCGCTGGGGCGGCTGCGCGCCGCCGGGGTCACGGGCCTGCGCCTCGCGCTGCCGCGCCCGGGCGATCCGCTCGGGCTCAAGGGCCCGGCGGCCTTCAACCAGGCGGCGATCGCCGCCGGCGAGGCGGTGCTGACCGACGGGCCGGCGCTGGGCATCGTGCCCTCGGTGGACGGCTACGGCCCGGCCGGGGACCGCGGGCACGCGGTGCGCTGGACGGTGACGCCGGTGGAGACCGGCGCGGCGCCGGTGCCCACGCTGTCGGAGGCCGAACGCGAGATGAACGCGGCGCTGCGCGACGCGGCCGAGGAGCTGGCGCGGCTCGACGTCGCGCGCTGGCGTCCGGAGTTGGCCGAGTCGCTGGCGGCGATCCGCGGGCACGGCCGCGCGCCCGAAGCGGTGCTGGCGCCGGGCTATCCGCCGCGCGCCGTCAAGGTCCTGACGCAGGCGCAGCGCCTCGCGGCGATCGCGGACCTGGCCGGGCAGGACGAGGGCGGCAGCGTGACCGCGATGGAGTCCCGGCTGCGCGCCTCGGCGCTGATCGACCTGGAACGGGTGACGCGGCGGGCGCAGCTGGCGGCGTACCACTCGATCCTGGAGCCGAATCACTGACGGTGCGCCGGCGATCCGCCGAGCACCGAGCACCGACGACGCACGAACCGACAACCGACAACCAACAGCCAACCGCCGACCGCCGACCCTCACCCCATGGTCAGCGCGGCGAACTCCATCCCGACCCCGATCGCCAGCACCGCCAGCGCCCCGACCAGCTCCAGCCAGTCGCGCGGCTTCAGATCGAAGCGCGAGACCAGGATCCGCTCCGGGCGCAGCGGGTCGTACCAGAGGCGCACCTGCGCCCCGGTCGCCACACTCTGATGCGGCCGGTAGCCGTAGGCGCGGGTGACCACCGGCGGACCGGCCTGCGCGAAGTAGCGGACCCGCGGCGCGTTGCGTACCGTCCCGGAGGCGTCGCAGGACACGACCATCCCGATCACCTCGCCCCGCGCCGGCACGCCGACCAGGCGCAGCCGGAGCCGCGCCAGTCTGCGGGCGCACGCGGCCAGCCAGAGCACCCCGCCCCCGATCCAGAACAGGCCGGACGCGGCGAGGAACCCGGCGACGAAGGACAAATCGTCCGCGGCCATACCTCAATGCTAGGGCGATACCGCCTCGGTGAGCCTGTTCACAGAGCAGACATCACCCGTATGGGACACCGCGGCCCGGCGCGCCGCCGGTGCTGGACAGCGCGGCCGACTCGCCGGCGCCCAGCAGCCGGACACTGCTCGGCCGCGCGCCGCGCCCCCGGTACCGTGGATCGCACCATGAACACCGCGCTCGCCCTGCCGCCGCCCGCCGAAACCGTCCTGGTCACCGTCTACGGCGCCGACCGTCCCGGGGTCACCGCGAGCCTGTTCGCCGCGCTGGAGCCGTTCGGCGTCCCGGTCGTGGACGTGGAGCAGGTCGTGGTCCGCGGCCGGCTGGTGCTGGCGGTCCTGGTCGGCGCGCCCGAGGAGCCGGACGGCCTGCGCAAGCTGCGCCTGGACCTGCACCGCTGGGCCGCCGAGGAGCGGCTGGACGTCGAGGTGGTCACCGGCCTCGGCGACAACCGCAAGCGCCGCGAGGGCCGCACGCACGTGACCGTCCTGGGCGCCCCGCTCAAGCCCTCGGCGATGGCGGCGCTGGCCCGCGAGATCGCCGAGTGCCGCGGCAACATCGACCGCATCGTGCGGCTGGCCAAGTACCCGGTGACCGCGATCGAGCTGGACGTCTCCGGCGCCGACCCCGACCTGCTGCGCGAGCGCCTGGCCCGGGTCGCCGCCGAGGAGCACGCCGACATCGCGGTGCAGGCCGCCGGCCTGAGCCGGCGGGCCAAGCGGCTGGTGGTCATGGACGTGGACTCCACGCTCATCGAGGGCGAGGTGATCGAGGAGCTCGCGGACCGCGCCGGCTGCCTGGAGGCGGTCGCCGGGATCACCCAGCGGGCGATGCGCGGCGAGCTGGACTTCGCCGGGTCGCTGCGCGAGCGGGTCGCCCTGCTGGAAGGGCTCGACGCCGGCGCGCTGGAGGAGGTGCGCGCCTCGGTCCGGCTCATGCCCGGCGCCCGCACCCTCGTCCGCACCCTGAAACGCCTCGGCTACCTGGTCGGCATCGTCTCCGGCGGGTTCACGCACGTCACCGACTCGCTGCGGGACGAACTGGGGCTGGACTTCGCGCTGGCGAACACCCTGGAGATCGGCGAGGACGGCAAGCTGACCGGCCGCGTCGTCGGACCGATAGTGGACCGCGCGGGCAAGGCGGCGGCGCTGCGCGAGTTCGCGGAGGCCGCCGGCGTGCCGGTCACGGACACCGTGGCGATCGGCGACGGCGCCAACGACCTGGACATGCTCGCCGCCGCCGGACTCGGGGTGGCGTTCAACGCCAAGCCGGTGGTGCGGGAGCAGGCGGACACCGCGGTGAACGTGCCGTTCCTGGACACGATCCTGTACCTGCTCGGGATCACCCGCGAGGAGGTCGAGGTCGCGGACGCCACGGAAGAGGCCATCGAGACCGTCCCGGCGGAGACGGCGCCGAAGAAGGCGCAGCGCGCTCGGAACGTTCAGCCCGCCGCCTGAGCTCAAAGCAGCTCTGGACTGCCCTGGGCTGCCCTGAGCACCCCGCCGCGCAGCCTCAGCCGCGCGGCGACTCCACAGCCACGATCGAAGCCGCACCCGGGTCCAGCGCGGCCCACGCCCCGTCGAACTCGAGCACGGTCAGCGTGTTGGTCGGATAGCCGGCGCGGACCTCGGCGACCAGCTCCGGACGCGTCTCGTCGGCCAGCGCGAGAGCGAGGAGCTGCGTGCCGGGGTTGTGCGAGACGACCATCAGGGTCCCGACGCTCTCGGGCGTCTCGCGGACCACTTCCAGCATCTCCCCCGCCGAGGCGGCGTAGAGCTCGTCCTTGAGCAGGACCTCGGGACTGGCCGGGAACTTCTCCGCGGCGAGTTCGTAGGTCTCCTGCGTGCGCAGCGCGGTGGAGACCGCGGCACGGTCCGGCACGCGGTGGTGCTCGACCAGCCACACGCCGGTGCGCGGGGCGTCGCGGCGGCCGCGCGCGGTCAGCGGACGGTCATGGTCGGCGATGCCCTCGGGCCAGTCGGACTTGGCGTGCCGGAGCAGGATCAGGGTGTGCCGCATCAGCCGTTGGCCAGGCCCCAGAAGGACAGCACCACCAGGACCACCATGATCAGCCCGATCAGGCCCAGGAGCCGGTACATGCTGCCGGCGCCGGTGCCGCGCTGCGCCTCGCGCCACTCACGCGGCGGCCATTCGGCGTCCGCGGGCGTTTCGGGGACAGAGACCTTGGGCTCCTCGCTTGCTGCCGTCATGCCAGCCAGTCTCCCATCGCTTTCCTGCCAGGGCGCTTCCGGGGGTCCCGTCGAGGTGTCGGCTCGATCGGCGCCCGGTTCGGTGCCGGCGCGGAACGGTCCGGTACAGATCCAGGACCGGCTCAGCGCTGCTTCGGCTCGACCTCGCTGGCGAGCTGCTCCAGCACCGGCACGGCCGCGTGCAGCGCCTCCAGCTGCGCCGGGGTCAGCCGCTCCATGCCCTGCACCAGCGCGGCGGTCCGCTGCTTGCGCACCTTGCTGATCAGCGCCTCGCCCCCGGGCGTGAGCGTGACCATGAACGAGCGGCCGTCGTCCGGGTCGGGCTCGCGCTGCACCCAGCCGGCGGCGACCAGACCGCTGAGCGTCCGGGTCATCGAGGGCGCGGCGACCTTCTCGCGCTGCGCCAGGTCCCCGATCCGGATCGGCGCCCACTTCTCGATCACGAACAGCGCGGACAGCTGCGCGAAGCTCGCCTCCGACTGCCGCTGCAACAGCTGCCGGTTCAGGCGGCCCAGTGCCACCCGCAGACGGGCGGCGACCTCGGTGTCGGGCTGGGTCGGCGATGAGTTCATCGGGTCCTTCACAGGAGCGCGGGGCGCGGCGGCACGGGAGACGGAGTCGGAGCGGTGTGGCGGAAGTGGGGCACAGTGAAACACACTGCCCGACTCACAATCTACCGACCCCCGGCGCCCCAGGCGGGTCCCACGCCGCGCGTGCGGCGCGGGACCGGCCTCAGGCGGTCGCCGCCGCGCTCTGTCCGGCGGCCGTCTCCTCCTGCTCCGGCGTGGTCTTCGCGCCGGGCAGCGCCGAGGCCACCGCGCCGATCACCGCCATCGCGATGGCGAGGCAGAACACGACCATGAGGCCGTCGTGGAAGGGACCTGAGATCAGGTGCGGGAAGAACTCCCGGCCGGTCAACGTCTGGGCGTTGGAGGCCGGCAGCGCGTGCAGCGTCGAGGGACCGAGCAGCTGCTGCATCGGGTTGTAGCCGAGGAACGCGGCGAACAGCGTCGCCACCGGCGGCAGATGCGAGATCTGCGTCGCGGTCCCGGCGGGCACCCCCTGCGCGGCCAGCCCGGTGGACAAGGTGTGCGGCAGCGAGCTGGAGAGCCCGGCGACCATGAGCGAGAAGAAGATGCCCATCGACAGCACCATGCCGGCGTTCATGAACGTGGCGCGCGCACCGGAGGCGGCACCGCGCATGCGTGTCGGGACGCTGGACATGATCAGCGACGTGTTGGGCGCGGAGAACAACCCGCCGCCGACGCCATTGAGGAAGATGAGCAGCGCGAACACCCAGTAGGAGAAGTTCGTGGGTATCAGGAGCAAGCCCGCGAACGACGCCGCCATCGCCAGCAGACCGCCGGAGGCGAACACCCGCGGCCCGAACTTGTCGGACAGGTGCCCGGCGATCGGTCCGGCCGCGAGGAAGCCGAGGGTCAGCGGGATCATGTAGATGCCCGCCCACAGCGGCGTGTCCTTGTAGTCGTAGCCGTGCAGCGGCAGCCAGATGCCCTGCAGCCAGATGATCAGCATGAACTGCAAGCCGCCGCGGGCGATGGCGCCGAGCAGGTTGGCGAGGTTGCCGGTGCTGAAGTCGCGGTTCTTGAACAGCGTCATCGGCAGCATGGGATCGGAGATCTTCGCCTCGATCACGCAGAAGACGACGATCAGGACGATGCCGCCGATCAGCCCGGCGTCGACCCAGGGGTTCGTCCATCCCTGCGTGTGCCCGCCGTAGGGCTGGATGCCGTAGGTGATGCCGGCGAGCAGCGAGGTCAGGCCGGCGGCGAAGGTGAGGTTGCCCCACCAGTCGATGCGCGCCTTCTGTCTGATCCCGGTGTCGTGCAGCGACTTGTAGGCCCACACCGTGCCGATCAACCCGATGGGCACGTTCACCCAGAACACGGTGCGCCAGTTCCATTCGGACAGCGCGCCGCCGAGCACCAGCCCGATGAACGACCCGGCGATCGCCGCGACGATGTTGATGCCCAGCGCCATGCCGCGCTGCGCGGCCGGGAAGGCGTCGGTGATGATCGCCGCGGAGTTCGCCATCAGCATGGCGCCGCCGATGGCCTGGAACACGCGCCACCCGATCAGCCACATCGCGCCCATCGCGCCGTGGAACGGGTCCAGCGACAGCGCGATCGAGCAGACGGTGAAGACCAGGAACCCGGAGTTGTAGATCTTGACGCGCCCGAACATGTCCCCGAGCCGCCCCAGCGCCACCACGAACACCGCGGTGACCAGCATGTAGCCCATCAGCATCCACAGCAGGTAGCTGACGTTGGAGGGCTGCAGCGGGTCGAGCTTGATGCCGTTGAAGATCGCCGGCAGCGAGATCAACACGATGGAGGAGTTGATCGTCGCGATCAGCATGCCCAACGTGGTGTTGGACAGCGCCACCCACTTGTAGTGCGGATGGTCGGGCCCGCGGACGGCCTTCCCAGTCGCGCTGGAAGCTTGTGTCGCAGTCATACGATCCCGCCCTCTGTCACTTACATAGTTTAGCCATGCTAATTATATGGGGAGCGGGGGGGACTGACAAGACGAGGGGTGGCCGCGGGCGGCGCGGGCCGCCGGCCGACCGCCCCCTCCGCGGCCGGCCGGCGGTCCTCAGATCGGGAACGCGATGTCGCACACGTCGTCGTCCGGACCCGCGGCGTCCCAGTCGGTGAAGTAGACCTCGCGCGGGGGCAGGGCGGCGGTGTGGCCGGCGGCGGTGAGCCAGCGGCTGACCGCGTCGTAGGCGGACAGGATCTGCGGGAACTCCACCTGGGCCTTGGTGATCCGCAGGTAGGCCTCGCGGTGCGCGGGCTCCTCGCGGGTCGGGGCGGTCAGGGCCGCCGCGCGCGCCGGGTCGACCGGGACGCAGACCTCTGCCGGGCCGTCGCTGTCGTGGTTGATCTCGCCGTGGTAGACGACGAAGGGGTCGGCCGCCGGGCCGCCGACCGGATCGGCCGCGGCGAGCAGGCGCATCATCGCCTGGCCGATCCAGCCGGGCAGTTCTTCGGGGGTGACGTGGCGCTGCTCGGTGAGGACCAGCTGCGCCGGCACGTCGCGGGTCAGGATTTCCTGCGTCATGCGATGGGCTCCTTCGTGGCCGGACACCTCTTCGCGCACCCGCGCCGCGAGCCAGCGCTGGGCGGCGAACTTCGCCTCCGCCGCTTCCCAGTACGCCGCGACCAGCGCCTCGCGCTCGGCCGCCGGGGCGGCCAGGACGCGCGCCACGTCGGCCAGCGGCATGTCGAGCCGGCGCAGCCAGACGATCAGCCGCGCGTCGGCCAGCCTGCCGACGCGGTAGCGGCGGTAGCGGCTGACGGCGTCCACCTCGTCGGGCACCAGCAGGCCCTGCTGGTCGTACAAGCGCAGTGCCTTGGGCGAAAGCCGGGCGCGCCGGCTGAACTCGCCGCTGGTCAGCATCTCGGACTCGGGCATCGCGAATCGGTGTCCTCATCGGTTCGAATCCGGCCGCCCGCTTCGTCGGACGGCCTGGGCTCCACCCTCGGGCCCGCCCTTGGGGCGAGGTCAAGTACCTGGCATAACTCGAGGTCAAGCTACCGGCAGGAGGCGGGAGCGGGAAAAGAAGGTGGCCCGGCGCATGACGCGCCGGGCCACCTTCTTCCCCGTCCCCTCCTGCTCCCCCCGCGGGTTCCCCCGGATCCCCCCGATCCCCCGCAGTCCGCCGGTGTGATCGCCGTTGGGCGTCACACCATGATCTCGTCCTCACTGCGCGCCGTCTTCGGCACCGTGAACGCCAGCAACCAGGTCAGCACCAGGATTCCGGCAGCCAGCCAGTACACCAGCTCGGCGGCGGGGAACGGCGAGCCGCCGCTCTCGACCTTGTTGAAGAACAGCGTGCTGAACAGCGCCGCCGCGACCGCGTTGCCCAGCTGGTTGAAGGAGCTGATCACGCCGTTGGCCGAGCCCAGTTCGTGGTCGTCCACGGCGGCCAGCACCAGACCGAAGAACGGCGCGAACACCAGGCCCATGCCGATCCCGGACACCAGCAGCGCCGGCGCCAGGTTCCAGCTGGTCACCCCGCTGTGCCAGATCGGCTGGTGCTCGGCGTTCAGCGTGAAGGTGGTGCCCGCGTAGTGCTTGATGATGTACGCGCTCAGCGCCATGCCCGCGGCCAGCGTCAGCAGGCCGGCGTGCAGCACCCGGCGCGGCGTCTTCTTCACAAAGGCCTGCCCGGCGCCCATCGAGATGATCGTGCCCAGCGACCACCACGCGCCGGTGAGCCCGGCCCGCAGCGGCGACCAGCCCAGGGAGACCTGCAGCAGCAGCGGGCTGACGGTGAAGGCCGCCGCGCACGCGCCGAAGAACAGGAAGATGGTCATGGTCCCGGTGGTGAAGGCGCGCTTACGGAACAAGCTGGTCTCCAGGAACGGATCCAGGTTCCGCTTGTGCCGGGCCCGCGCGTAGACCGCGAACAGCGCCATCACCACGGCCGACCCGGCGAGCATCAGCCAGATGCCGGCGTCCCAGTGGTGCTCGCGGCCCTGGATGACCGGGTAGACCAGCAGACCGACCGCGGCCGAGCAGAAGATCAGGCCGATGACGTCCAGCTTCGGCCGGGTGCCCGCGCTGTGGTGCACCTTCGGCAGCACCTTGGCGGCGAAGTACAGCGCGATCACGCCGACCGGCAGGTTGATGACGAAGACCCAGCGCCAGGAGGAGTAGGTGATCAGCGCGCCGCCGAGCACCGGGCCCAGGGCGGCGGACAGACCCATGAAGGGTCCGAAGATCGCGAAGGCCTTCTGGCTGTTCTCCCGGCCGAACTTCTCCCGGATCATGCCGATGCCCTGCGGGATCATCATCGCCGAGGCGCCGCCCTGCAGCAGGCGGGCCGCGATCAGCTCGCCGGGGTTCTGCGCGATGGCACAGACCGCGGACATGATCGTGAAGCCGGTCAGGCCGATCAGGAACATCCGGCGCCGCCCGGCTATGTCGCCCAGGCGCCCGCCGGCGATCAGCAGCACGGAGAAGGAGAGCACGTAGCCGGTGCTGATCCACTGGTACTCGGTGTTCGAGGCACCGAGACCGTTGCGGATGGACGGCGCGGCGACGTTCATCACCGTCGCGTCCAGCAGGTCCATCATCGAGGCGCCGAGCACGGTGAACATCACCGCCCACGCGCCCTTCGGAATCGCCGACTGGCTCGGATCCTTCTTCTTGCCCTTAGACGGTCGCTCGTCCTCGGGTACCGCTTCGGCCACCGGGAGGACCAGGTCCTCGGTACCGCTCACCGCCTCGCTCATGTTTCCCCTCCGTGCCGGCCGCGGGCCCAGCTCGTGTTCGCTCGCAGCACACGATATAACGCGTACTGCCGCTGTCAAGCTATATCGCGAATATCGCGGGTCCGGCGGCCTCAGATTGATGGTGTCCCCGCCTTCACCGGCGGGTACGACTCCTTTTTAGCCGAGACCACTGACAGGTTCGCCTGAATTTGGCGGCGTGGGGGCGGCTGGGTGCAAGACCGCACTTATCGAGAACGGCCGGGTCGGATCCCTCGACGAACAAGGGGTCCGACCCGGCCGCTGATCAAGCCGGTGACGCTCAGGCGCTCAGGCGCCCATCGCGTGCACGCCGCCGTCGACGTGGATGACCTCGCCGGTGGTGCGCGGGAACCAGTCCGACAGCAGCGCGATGATGCCGCGCGCGGTCGGCTCCATGTCGGTCAGGTCCCAGCCGATCGGCGCGCGCTCGTCCCACACGCCGTCGAACTTCTCGAAGCCGGGGATCGACTTGGCCGCCATAGTCTTGAGCGGACCGGCCGAGATCAGGTTGCTGCGGATGCCGCGCGAGCCCAGTTCGCGCGCCAGGTAGCGGGAGGTGGACTCCAGCGCCGCCTTCGCCACGCCCATCCAGTCATAGCCCGGCCACGCGACCTGCGCGTCGAAGTCGAGCCCGACGATCGAGCCGCCGGTCTCCGGGAACAGCGGCAGCAGCGCCATCGCGACCGACTTCAGCGAGTAGGCCGAGACGTGCACCGCGGTCGCCACCGACTCCCACGGGGTGTTCAGGAAGTTGCCGCCGAGCGCGTCCTGCGGGCCGAACGCGATGCTGTGCACGATCCCGTCGACACCGTCCATGTGCTGCTTGACGTTGTCCGCGAGCCCGGCGAGTTGCTCGGCGTTGGTGACGTCGAGCTCGATCACCGGCGCGTCGCCGTTCGGCAGCTTCTTGGCGATGCGCTGGGTGAGCGAGGGCCGCGGGAACGCGGTCAGGACCACCTGCGCGCCTTCCTCCTGCGCGATGCGCGCCGCGTGGAAGGCGATGGAGGCGTCGGTGAGCACGCCGGTGACGACGATGCGCTTGCCTTCGAGGATTCCCATTGCTTCAGTGACCCATTCCCAGTCCGCCGTCAACCGGGATGACGGCTCCAGTGATGTACGCGGCTTCCTCCGAGGCCAGGAACCGGACGACCCCGGCGACCTCGTCGGTGGTCGCGTAGCGGTTCAACGGCACCTGCTTGAGGATCTCGGCCTTGCGGTCCTCGGACAGGACCGCGGTCATGTCGGTCTGCACGAAGCCGGGGGCGACCACGTTGCAGGTGATGCCGCGCGAGCCGATCTCGCGGGCCACCGAGCGCGCGAAGCCGACCAGCCCGGCCTTGCTCGCCGCGTAGTTCGCCTGCCCGGCCGAGCCGGACAGCCCGACCACCGAGGAGATCAGGACGATGCGGCCGCGCTTGAGGCGCAGCATGCCCTTGCTGGCGCGCTTGGCCGCGCGGAAGGTGCCGACCAGGTTGGTGTCCAGCACCGCCTCGAAGTCCTCGTCGCTCATCCGCAGCAGCAAGGTGTCGCGGGTGATGCCGGCGTTGGCGACGAGCACTTCGACCGGGCCCTGCTGGGCCTCGACCTCGCCGAAGGCGCGGTCGACGTCCTCGGCGGAGGTCACGTCGCACTTCACGCCGAACAGCCCCTCGGGGACCTCGCCCGAGCGGTAGGTGATCGCGACCTTGTCCCCGGCGGCGGCGAAGGCCTTCGCGATGGCCAGGCCAATTCCCCGGTTTCCCCCGGTGACCAGTACGGACCGGCTCAATTCAGCACTCCTGTTTCCGCGGTGTTCTTCTTCGTCAAGGCGTCCGTGCCAAGCTATCGGGCTACCCGGCGGTAGCCGCAACCACGGTGGGCATAGATCGTCCCGCCGGTGTTTTGTAGGACCTCCACAACCGACCTCGAAGGCCGCTTCGGCATTAGGTTGGCGGTATGACCGTAGACGAGTCCTTCACCTCGCTCCCCTTGGGCGATCTCGCCGAGGCGGCACTGTCCCGGGCCCGCGACCTGGGCGCCGAGCACGCCGACTTCCGCGTCGAGACCGTCCGTTCCCAGAACATCAATCTGCGCGACGGCAACGTCGACGGCGTCAGCGACTCCTCCGACAGCGGCCTGAGCGTACGCGTCGTGTACGACGGCACCTGGGGCTTCGCCGCCGGTGTCGCGCTCACGCCCGAGACGGCCGCCGCGCTGGCGGAGCAGGCCGTCGAGGTGGCCAAGGTGTCCAAGCCGGTGAACTCCGAGCCCGTGGTGCTCGCGCCGGAGCCGCCGCACGGCGAGCACGTCTGGGTCTCCTCTTACGAGATCAACCCCTTCGACGTCCCGGACGCCGAGAAGATCGGGCACTTCCAGCGCTGGTCCGAGCGGCTGCTCGGCGCCGAGGGCGTCTCGCACGTGGACGCCGAGTTCCAGGCCGTCCAGGAGTGCAAGTACTTCGCCGACCTGGCCGGCAACCGCCTGACCCAGCAGCGGGTCCGGACCGAGGGCGCGCTGACCGCGGTCGCCGTGGACGAGGAGACCGGCGCCTTCGAGACCATGCGCACCGTCGCCCCGCCGGTCGGGCGCGGCTGGGAGTTCTTCACCGGCAACGGCGTCCACGACTGGGACGCCGAGCTCGACGCGCTCCCGGGCCTGCTGCGGGACAAGCTCGCCGCGCCGTCGGTGGAGCCGGGCGAGTACGACCTCGTCATCGACCCCTCGAACCTGTGGCTGACCATCCACGAGTCCATCGGCCACGCCACGGAGCTGGACCGCGCGCTCGGCTACGAGGCCGCCTACGCCGGGACCTCGTTCGCCACGCTGGACAAACTCGGCACCCTGACCTACGGCTCCCCCGTGATGAACGTCACCGGCGACCGGGTCTCCGAGCACGGTCTGGGCACCGTCGGATTCGACGACGAGGGCGTGCAGACCCAGAAGTGGGACATCATCAAGGACGGCATCCTGGCCGGCTACCAGCTCGACCGCCGCATCGCGCAGCTCAAGGGCCTCAACGGCGGCCGCTCGAACGGCTGCGCCTTCGCCGACTCCGCCGGGCACGTCCCGATCCAGCGCATGGCCAACGTCTCCCTGCAGCCGGCCGCGGACGGTCCCTCCGTCCAGGAGATGATCTCGCGCGTGCGGCGCGGGCTGTACATCATCGGCGACAAGTCGTGGTCGATCGACATGCAGCGCTACAACTTCCAGTTCACCGGGCAGCGCGCCTTCCTGATCGAGGACGGCGAGATCAAGGGCCAGGTGAAGGACTTCGCGTATCAGGCCACGACCACCGACTTCTGGGGCGCCATGGAGGCCGTCGGCGGCCCGCAGACCTACGTCGTCGGCGGCTCCTTCCAGTGCGGCAAGGGCCAGCCCGGGCAGGTCGCGCCGGTCAGCCACGGCGCGCCGACCGCGCTGTTCCGCGGCATCCGCATCCTCAACACCGTCCAGGAGGCCGGACAGTGAGCACCCAGCACTCCACCCCGCAGCAGCTGGTCGACAAGGCCCTGGAGCTCTCGCGCGCCGACGGCGCCGTGGTGCTCGTGGACGCCGGGACCGACGCCAACCTGCGCTGGGCCAACAACACCCTGACCACCAACGGCGTCTCGGCCGGGCAGTCCGTCACGGTGATCTCGGTGAAGAACGGCGCGGCCGGCGCCGCCTCGGCCTCGGCCGGCGTGGTCGGCCGCTCCGGGGTGGACCTGTCCACCATCGAGGACCTGGTCCGGGCCAGCGAGAAGGCCGCCGAGGAGTCCGGGCCCGCCGAGGACGCCTTCGAGCTGGTCGCCGGCCGCTCCTCGGCGGACTGGGACGAGCCGCCGGCGCAGACCGACATCTCGGTGTTCTCCTCCTTCGCCCCGGCGCTCGGTGAGACCCTCGCGGCCGCGCGCGCCGAGGGCAACCTGCTGTTCGGCTACGCCGAGCACAGCATGGGCACCCAGTACCTGGGCTCGTCGGCCGGCCTGCGGCTGCGGCACGCGCAGCCCACCGGCTCGGTGCAGCTCAACGCCAAGTCCGGCGACCGGTCCCGCTCGGCGTGGAGCGGCGTGCCGACCGCGGACTTCTCCGACGTGGACGTCGTGGCCGCCGGCCAGGATCTGGCACGCCGCCTGGAGTGGGCCAAGCGCAAGATCGACCTGCCCGCCGGGCGCTACGAGACGATCCTGCCGCCGTCCTCGGTCGCCGATCTGATGATCTACGCGTACTGGAACGCCGCGCTGCGCGACGCGCTCGACGGCCGCTCGGTGTTCAGCAAGAGCGGCGGCGGGTCCAAGCTCGGCGAGAACGTCGCGGGCTCCTCGGCGATCAAGGCGACGCTGCGCAGCGACCCGTACGCACCCGGGCTGGAGTGCGCTCCTTACGCGACGGCGTACTCCTCGAACGCCTACGAGTCGGTGTTCGACAACGGCCTCGCGCTCGCCCCGACCGAGTGGATCAAGGACGGCGAGCTCTCCACGCTGCTCAGCACCCGGCAGACCGCGGGGGCGGCGAAGGTCCCGGTGGCGCCGTGGGTCGACAACCTGATCCTGGACGCGACGCCCGGCGGGACCGGTCCCTCGCTGGCCGAGATGACCGCCGCGACCGGCGACGGCCTGCTGGTGACCAGCCTGTGGTACATCCGCGAGGTGGACCCGCAGACCCTGCTGCTGACCGGGCTGACCCGGGACGGCGTGTACAAGGTCGAGGGCGGCGAGGTGGTCGGCGTGGTGAACAACTTCCGGTTCAACGAGTCGCCGGTGTCGATGCTCTCGCGGATCGCCGAGGCCGGGCAGACCGAGCGGACCTTCTCCCGGGAGTGGGGCGACTACTTCAACCGGACCGCGATGCCGGCGCTGCGGATCCCGGACTTCAACATGTCCTCGGTGAGCCCGGCCTCCTAGCCTGCGCGAACACCGCCGCGACGCCCTATCAGGACCCCGCCGACACGGAGTCGGCGGGGTCCTGTCATGCGCCGTGACGGCGGGCGTAGCCTGGGAGTATGCGGATCGGGCGGGACAAGCGCGGGCATCAGGACGTCGTCTTCGGGCTCACCGACGCCCCCAAACCGTTGAGCCAGGACATCCGGTCGCGCGAGTCGAAGTACCTCATGGCGATGGGGATAAGGGTCGCGGCGTTCCTGCTGATCGTGCTCCTGCCGATCGACTGGCCGTGGAAGCTCGGACTGGCGGCTCTGGCGCTGGTTCTCCCCTACGTGGCGGTGGTGTACGCCAACGGCGGACGCGAGCCGCAGCCGGGCGCCGACTCGCCGTTCACGATCGCCGAGCAGCGGGCCCTGTTGCCCGGGCAAGGCGGGCAGAGCGGCGGGAAAACCGGTCCCGACCAGGGCGGTAAGCCGGGAGCCGGCGACGCCGGCGGACCGGAGGAGCCGCTGTCCGGACGCATCGTCGGCGACGACGACTGACCCGGTCGGCCGGTCCCGCGGCGTCCCCGCACCGCCCCGGCAAAAGTAAGGGGCCCATTCCCTTAGCGGGTCTACGCATGTCATACTTCTTACCTGCGCCCTGAACCCCCGTCGGGGCGCCACTGCGGCGTCGAGCGGCTCCCCCCGTGGCCGTTCGACGCCGCGTCCTCGTCTCGGCGGGCACCTGCTCCGCGAAGCTGTTCTATGGTGGCTTCGTGACCTCGGACGACTCGCCCGCCACCGCCCTCTGCTCAGCCAAGGGCTGCCGCACGCCGGCGGCGTGGAGCGTGGTGTGGAACAACCCGAAACTGCACACGCCGGACCGGCGCAAAGTGTGGCTGGCCTGCGACGAGCACCGGCAGCACCTGGCCGACTTCCTGGACGTGCGCGGGTTCCTCATCGAGGTCGAGCCGTTCCGGCCGGGGACCCCACCGGAGTGAGGCCGGACCGGGCCGGGCAGACGCTTAGCTCATCAGACCGTTGAGCTCCGGGTACGGAATCCCGCCCTCGACCGCCGTGTAGGTCCCGCTTTTGGCCAGCTCCTCGGCGGCCCGCCGGACCAGGCCGTACGCCGCCTCGGCGACCGCGGCGCCCAGGCTGACCCGCGCCACCCCGAGCGCGGCGAGGTCGGCGACCGGCGGCGCGCCGGGCCCGACCATCACGTTCAGCGGCGCGTCGATCCGCTTCACCAGCTCCCCGATCGTCTCCGGCGCCGCCACGCCGGGCACGAAGATGCCGCTGGCGCCGGCGGCGAGGTAGCGCTCGGCCCGCGCCAGGGTCTCGCCGAGGCGGTCCTGCTCGGCGCCGAGCTGGAACAGGAACACGTCGATGCGCGCGTTGATGTAGAGCGGGATGCCGGCCTTCTCGGCGGCGCCGCGGGCGGCGGCGATGCGCTCGGCCAGCTCGGCCGGGTCGCGCGGACCGTCCTCGATGTTCACCCCGACCGCCCCGGCCGCGATCACCCGCGCGACGGTCTCGGCCACGGCGCCGGCGTCCGGCCCGAAGCCGTCCTCGATGTCGGCGGTCACCGGCACCTCGACGGTGTCCACCACGCGCCGGACCAGCGCCACCGCGCGGTCGCGGTCCACCTGGCCGCCGTCGGCCGTGCCCAGGGCCCACGCGACGCCGGCGCTGGTGGTCGCCACGGCGGGCGCGCCGGTCGCGGCGACGATGCGGGCGCTGGCGCCGTCCCAGGCGTTGGCCAGAGTGAGGGGTGTGCCGGGGACGTGCAGGGCGTGGAACCCGGTGGCCTTGTCGAGCTGAGATGTCATGCGTCCAGCGAATCAGACGCCACCGACGGTCGCATCGGATTCGGTCTGAGCTGAATCCGTGTCGCCACGCGGGCCGCGGCTATCCGCCGATCGCCGACATCGGCCGCTCGGGCTGCACGAAGCCCGGCTCGCCGATCCCGGCCGCGCGCTTCTTCCCCAGCATCGCCACGCGCCAGCGCTCGGCCAGCTCCTCGTCGCTCGCGCCGTCGCGCATCGCGCCGCGCAGGTCGGACTCCTCGCGGGCGAACAAGCAGGTGCGCACCTGGCCGTCGGCCGTCAGCCGCACCCGGTCGCAGTCACCGCAGAAGGGGCGGGTCACGCTGGCGATCACCCCGACGCGCCCCGGACCGCCGTCGACCAGCCAGGTCTCGGCCGGCGCCGCGCCGCGCACCGCCTTGCCCTCGGGCGTCAGGGTGAACTCGCGCTCCAGCGTCGCCAGGATCTCCTCGGCGGTCACCATCTGCTGCCGGTCCCAGCCGTGCTGGGCGTCCAGCGGCATCTGCTCGATGAAGCGCAGCTCGTAACCGCGCTCCAGACACCATCTGAGCAGCGCCGGAGCCTCGGTGTCGTTGACGCCGCGCATCAGCACGCTGTTCACCTTGACCGGGGTCAGCCCGGCGGCGGCCGCGGCCTCCAGTCCGGCGACCACGTCCGCGAACCGGTCGCGGCGGGTCAGCTCGCGGAAGACCGCCGGGTCCAGGGTGTCCAGCGAGACGTTGACCCGGTCCAGCCCGGCGTCCTTCAGCGTCGGCGCCAGGCGGGCCAGGCCGAGCGCGTTGGTCGTCAGCGAGATGCGCGGGCGCGGGTCCAGCTGCGCCACCCGCGCCACGAGAGTGGCAAGACCGGGACGCACCAGCGGCTCGCCGCCGGTGAAGCGGATCTGGTCCACGCCGAGCAGGTGCACCGCGATGCCGATCAGGCGCAGGATCTCCTCGTCGGAGAGCAGTTCGGCCTTGGGCAGCCAGGGCAGTCCCTCGGCGGGCATGCAGTAGGTGCAGCGCAGGTTGCAGCGGTCGGTCAGGGACACCCGCAAGTCCGTCGCCGTTCTGCCGAACGTGTCGACCAGCATCGTGCCCCTCTTTTCCGCAGACTCCCGGGGAAGATCCCGTCTTACCTTCCCAGCTTCTCAGAACAGCGGGTTGTTCCCGTCCACGGAGCGAAGACCGGGACAGATGGGCGTTCCCGAGGCCGCTGAGGCTCGCTAGGCTGCTTGGTGTCCACCCTCCGGCAGTGCCCCGCCACGCAGCGCCACCATCGCCGATCCCCGACACCGAAGCCGCCGCTCCCGCGATCGCAGGTGACCCCATGCCGTCCCCGGCCCAACGTACGCCCCATCCGCGGTCCGCTCCCGGCGCCCGCGTACCCACGCCCGGGGAGGTCGGGCTGCGGCGGATCCTGGCCGTGGCGGACGCCCTGCTGGGCGTGGCGGAGGAGAGCGAACTGGTGGACCGGCTGCTGCCGGTGCTCCGGCGCACCGTCCCGGCCGACACCGTGCTGTGGCTGGCCGCCCACGAGCGGCATCCGGCGACCTGGCGCGCCGAGCCGCCCGGCGCGGTCAACGCCGAGCAGGCCGCGCTCCTGGCCGCGCACGCCGACGATCCGCTGATGGCGGCGGCCTGGCACGGCCCGGGAACCGCGACGCGGCGCTCGGATCTGCAGACCGACCACGAGTTCCACCGGCTGCCGGTCTTCCCCGCGCTGTTCGCGCCGCTGGGCGCGCGGCGGCAGCTGGTGATGGCGGTGCGGCCGGACGAGGAGCGCCGGATCGTCGTGCTCTTCAACCGCGCCTCCCCCGACTTCACGCAGCACGACGTGGCGGTCGCCGAGGCGGTGCGGCACCGGATCGGCCGGGCGCTGGCGCCGTTCGGCGGTCCGGGAGCGCGGCGGGAGAAGGTGTCCCCGCGCGAGGCGGACGTGCTGGATCTGCTGTGCCGAGGACTGACCGACCGGCAGATCGCGACCCGGCTGGGAATCAGCCCTCGGACGGTCGACAAGCATCTGGAGCACGCCTACGTGAAGCTCGGCGTCCGCTGCCGCGTGCAGGCCGCGACGCGGTGGCGTTCCTGACGCAGCGCCAGATCTGTTGTGACAGAACCGAGACCCCCGACATGGCAACGCTCGGCACCCCTCACACGTCTTTCCTGACATGGAACAGCGCGATCAAACGCCGCGGGAGCCGGCCGCCGAGGACATCGGCCGCGCCGCGGCGGAGGCGGCGGCCCAAGCCGAGGCCGGGGACGATTTCGCCCACGGCCCGCAGGCCGACCGCTACGGCTCCGCCGGCTACCGCGAGCCCGGCGCCGCGCGCAGCCCCCGCCGCTGGCTGGTCATCGGCGGCGTCACCGTGGCCGCGCTGGCCGTGGCCGGGACGGCGGGAGCCCTCGCTGGCCGCGCGCACCCCGCGAAGCACGACACCGCGCTGAACGCCGCCGCCTCGAGCAACGCCCAGAGCCCGACGCCCCCGGCGACCTCGGACCAGACCACCCCGACCACCGACCCCACCACTCCGCCCGCCCCCACCTCGACGAGCACCACCCCGCCGCCCGCCACGGCAGCCAAGACGCCCTCCCCGACGCCCAAGCCCACCCCGACCAAGAGCCCTTCCACAGCCCCGACCAACGCCCCGGCCGGCGAAGGCGGCGACTGCGAGAACGCCACCCACGACACCCCCGCCGACATCGCGAAGAACTTCAGCGGCATGACCCGCAGCGCCCAAACCGCGTTCCTGGCAGCCCAGAAGGACGCCAAAACCGCCGGCCTGACCTTCCTGCTCAACTCCGGCTACCGATCCGCCACCTACCAGCAACGCGTCTTCGACTGCTGGGTCGCCCAACTCGGCTCCCCGCAAGCCGCACGCCAATACGCCCTCCCGCCGAACGAATCCGCCCACGTCCAGGGCTACGCCATGGACATCGCCCCGCCCTCCGCCGCCTCCTGGCTGGAGGCCACCAAGGGCAAGTACGGCCTGTGCCGCCGCTACGCCGACGAGACCTGGCACTTCGAGTACCAGTCCCGGTACAAGACCCAGGGCTGCCCGTCGCTGCTGCCGCATCCGTAGGCGTTGGCGCTTCGGGTGGTTGGTTCGGATGGTTGGTCGGGTAATTGAATGCGGTTGATTTGTGGGCTTTAGAAGCCTTTTTACGGCTTCGCGCACGGTTTGATGGCCTCGCAGGGGGCGCAGTTCGGTGGTGGGTGTCCGGGCTGCGCTGGCGGCCGGCAGTTGTGGCTCCCGGATCCCTCATCGCTGTCGTCGCCGTAAACGAGCGAAGCGACCCCGCCGCCCTACCCCTGCGGCAGCCGCGCGATCAGCTCGGCCAGCTGCTGGCTCTGCTCGGCGTGCTGGGTGCGCAGGGTTGCGAACTCCTCGGTGAGGACCTGGAGCATCTCGCGGGACTGGCAGTCCGCTTCGTAGTCGTGCTGGGCGAGTTCGCTGGCCACCTGGTCCGAGCGCTTGGCGGCGATCAGGAGGATCGCGCCTTGGAGGGCCGCTACGCAGGACAGGACCAGGTTGAGGAGGATGAACGGGTAGGCGTCGAAGGTGTGGCCGGTCGACGTGTCCAGGAGGACGTTGAGGGTCATCCACACGGCCAGGAAGGCCACCGCGACGAAGACGAACATCCAGGAGCCCATGCTGTTGCGCATCTTGTCGGCGGCGCGTTCGCCCCGGGTGAGCTGCTCGCCGGTGCGGACGCCGGGGTGCCGGCGCCAGCTGCCCGGGGCTATGTGCCTCACAGCGGACTTCACCGTCGACTTGAGCTGAGCTTGTGCGGTCATGCGAGCGAGTGTCGCAGAGCGGCGTCAGGGATTCGTCGCTGACCTCGGAACTCGTCGCGGCCGCGGGCTGCGGTGCCGTGAGAGTCCTCTGAGCGTCACCGGCTGTTGCGCTGCGCTGCCAGCAGGTCACGGATCTCGGCCAGCAGCTGCACGTCGGTGGGCGCCGCGGCCTGCTCCGGGATGCCCAGGCGCGCCTTGCGCCGGTCGTTGAAGTGGTTGATCGGCATGACGATCAGGAAGTAGACCGCGCCGGCGATGCTCAGGAAGGTGATGACGTTGGTGAGCAGGTCGCCGTAGGCGAACGTGGAATTGTGGATCTTGAAGCTCAGCTTCGTGTAGTCCTGCTTGCCGAAGATGGCCGTGATCAGCGGCATGATGATGTCTTTGACCAGCGAGTTGACGATGGCGCCGAACGCCGCGCCCATGACGACGGCGACCGCGAGATCGACGACGTTGCCGCGCATCAGGAACTTTTTGAAACCGGAGAACAAGGTGGGCGAACCTTCCACGAGTGGGGGGCGGCAGCCGCACAGAGGGCACGCCGCATCGGTGGGAGGCTAAAGCGTACCGAACGCGATCAAGGGGCAGTTACGCGTGTGTCGGATGGTATCTCACCCAACGGGATTGGTTCCGGCGAAACGGACCCACTATGACGAAGCGCTCTGATACAGCGCCTGGATCGCCGAGCCGAAGTAGGCGCTGTAGGACACGTCCGGGGTGTCGCCGCCCTGCTGGTATCCGCCTATCACGCCGATGACGGTGCCCTTCTCGCCACTGGAGTCCACGCCGGTCAGGAACGGCGCGCCCGACGTGCCGTCCGGATACCCGCGGCAGTCCCACTCGGTCTGCGTCGAGCTGAACTTCACCGCCGGCGCCGTGCACGTGATCGGGGTGTCCGAGCCCTGCGGGTAGGCCGGGACCGTGACCGGCATCCCGAAGCCCTGACCGAAGGCGATCTTGTCCGCACCGGTCACCGACTCCAGCGAGGCGCCGCTGGAGGACGGCGCGACCTGCAAGAACGCCACGTCCTGGTCCGGATTGTTGGAGCTCTTCCAGCTCTGCGAGACCACGACCTTGGTGACTGCCCAGGAACCGTAGGGCAACGTGCCGTTGTGGAAGCCCGGCGCGAAGGCGATGTCCGATTTGGGACCGTCGCTGTAGACGCAGTGCGCGGCGGTGATGACCAGGTTCCCGGCGTCGCTGTGCACGACCGAGGCGCTGCAGAAGTGGCTGGAGACGCCAGAGTCCGTTTTGTACAGGACGCCGGCGACCGCGGTACCGCCGAACGGCTTCGCGATCGGCGAACTCGTCGGCCGCGCCGGAGTGGCGGCCGTGGAGCCGGGACCGGCAGCCGCGGCGACGGCGGTAGTCGTCGCGGTGGCAGTGGGCTCCGGGCTGGCACTGCCCGGCGACGCGGAACCGCTCACGGCCGCCGCCAGCGCCGAAGGCGGGGCGGCCGTGGTGGACGCCGAGGTCGATGGGCTGCTCGAAGGGCTGCTCGACGGGTTCACCGTGACGGAGGCCGATTCCAGCGCGCCGTCCACGGACATCGCCTTGGCCGAGGACGGAGTGCTGAGCGCCATCCCGAGCATGCCGGCGATCACCGCGAACCCGGCCACCCCGGCGGCGAGCGCCGCACGGCGGGCCCGGGCACGCTTGCGGGCCTGGACGCGCTGCCGCATCCGCGCGACCCGTGACAGCCCCTCGGGACCCTCCATCGGTGTCACCCTCCGCTCACCTTCGACCTGTCAGCCGCCCGCGCGGCCGTTCCCGTGCTTCCCCGCCGTCCGGCCGGTAAGCCGCGGCAGCCCTGGTCCGGTCAGCGAACCTCCAGCACCTGAGCGAGCGATGAAGGGTGATGCGGACTGCGCCGAACGAGCAGCGATCCGCCGCCCGGGTGAGGGCGGCGGATCGTCTGGTACCAGGTGCCGTGTTCCACGCGATCACGTATGCCCCGCCGGCTCCGACTTAAGCAGGTGCGGCGCGTAAGCGCTGGTCACAGGCCCGCCATCGCCATCGCCTCACCACACCCGGATCACGCTGTCGGCGCCGAACGTCGGCGAGGTGGCGTCGGTCGGCAGCTGCTTCAGCGGCTCGTCGATCTCCGCGACCGTCGGGCCCACCGCCGCCGCGACCGTGTCGAGCGCCGCGAGGTCGAACCCGTAGACCCGGGCCGCGTTGCCGCCGAGGATCGCCGTGATCTCCTCGTGCGGCAGTCCGGCGAAGGAGTTGCGCAACGCCTCGCGCGAGTACGGGAAGGTGCCCTCGTCGTGCGGGTAGTCGCTCCCCCACATCAGCTTCTCCAACCCGATGGCGTGCCGCAGCGGCACTTCGTCGGGCCGCATGAAGGAGGCGCCGAGGTAGAAGTTCCGCTTCCAGTACTCGCTCGGCGCCAGCCCGACCGCCTCGGCGATCCCGGCGCCGAACCGGCTCTCGGCGGTGACCGCGCCGGAGTCGCCCATCGCCGAGGACGCCCGGCGCACCAGCGCACGGTGGTAGTAGTCGAGCATTTCCAGGACGCCGGGCACCCAGCCGGAACCCTGCTCGGTGAGCACGAACTTCAGGCGGGGATGCCGCTTGAACGCGCCGCCGTAGATCAGATGCCACAGCGCCCGGTGCGCGAACCAGGTGATCTCCATCATGAAGACCGCGCGGGACGCCGGCTCCTGGCCGATCTCCGGGGACGCCGAGCCGGCGTGGTGGTTGATCGGCATGTCGAGCTCTTCGCAGACCCCCCACAGCGGTTCGTAGACGTCGGAGTAGAGCTGCGGCACCGAAGTGCCCGGCGGAGTGCCGGGCAGCAGGACGCCGCCGAACAGGCCGTGCTCCCGGGCCCAGCGGACCTCGGCGACCGCGTCGTCCATGTCGCCGAGCAGGACCTGGCAGGTCCCGGCGCGTCGCCCTGGAGCCTGGGAGCAGAAGTCAGCCATCCAGCGGTTGTGCGCACGCAGCCCGGCCCAGCGGAGTTCGTACTCCTCGGCGGAGGGCTGCTGCGCGCTGAGCGACATGCTCGGGTAGAAGGGCGGGATGGTGTTGGGGAACAGCACTTCGGCGACGATGCCGTCGCGCTCCAGGTCGGCCAGGCGGCGTGCGGAGTCCCAGTTGCGCTCGGCGTCGCCGTGCAGGAGGTCTTCGTACGGGTTCACATACGCCGCCGCCCACGCGTCGAACCGGTCGTGGTACTTCGCCTCCAGGTAGGGCCGGTAGTCCAGCAGGTCGGCGCCGGCGTGGCCGTCGGCGGAGACGACGGTGTAGCGCTCGGTCATCACGACACCTCCGGTCCGACGTCGTCGGTGCGGTGGCCGCCGAGCGTCGCGCCGTAGCCGATGACCGGGAAGTCGTGGCCGGTCAGCCAGTGCCGCCCGACCTCGCGCGCGGCGGCCCAGCCGGCCGCCTCCCCGCCGCTCTGGCCGAGGTCGCCGGGACGCAGGTTGACGCGCTCGGCGACCGGCGCGAGCTTGGCGACGTCGAAGCCGTATGTCTCGGCCGCGGCCAGTCCGATCATCCGACGCGTCTCGTCGACCGGTATGTCGTGGAACGTGGTCCTGAGCCACTTGCGGGTGTTCGGCCAGGTCCCTTCCGGATGCGGGAAGTCGTTGCCCCACAGCATGTTGTCGATGCCGATCTCGTAGCGGTGCGCCAGCTCGCGGCGCTTGGTGTTGGAGGCGCCGATGAAGCAGTTGCGGTCGAAGTACTCGCTCGGCGGCCGCTTCACCTCCTCGAACGGCGTCAGCTTGGCGGCGGCGTGCGCGCCGAGGAACAGCCGGTCCATGAACCACAGCAGGTTCGGCGCCCACCAGCAGCCGGCCTCGGTGACGCCGAACTTCAGCCCGGGGAAGCGCTCGAACACCCCGGACCAGATCAGGAACCAGATCGGCCGGGCCGGCCACCAGGTGACCTCGGAGACGTAGATCCCGAGGTGGTCGCCGTACTCGTCGCGCGGAGCCACGCCGGAGTGGGTCGCCACCGGCATCCGCAGCTCCTCGCAGACCGCCCAGACCGGGTCGTAGCGGCGGTCGTGGTAGGGCGCCTTGTCCTCCCACATCGCCGGGATCATCACCGCGCCGAGCCCGGACTCCTTGGCGCGCCGGATCTCGGCGACCGCGGCGTCCACGTCGCCGGTGATCGGTACCAGCGCCACGCCGCGCCGCCGCTCCGGGGAGTGCGAGCACAGCTCGGCCAGCCAGCGGTTGTGCGCGCGGGCGCCGACCAGCGCCAGCTCCTGGTCCAGGCCGCCGGAGAAGGTCAGACCGACGCCGAACGGCGCGGCGGTGGTGGACTCCACGGCGTCGGCGTCCGGGAAGATCACCTCGGCGGTCACGCCGTCGGCGTCGAGTTCCTTGTCGCGCTGCGCCGAGTCCCAGCCGCCGCGCAGGCCTTCTTCGTGCTCTTCGAACCAGGCGCGGGCGAACTCCGGGTTCCGGACGCCGAGCTTGGTCGCGGCCTCGACGCGGGCGGCCTGCTCGGCCAGGAAGTCGTCGAAGGCCGGGTGGTACTTGGCCTCGATGTAGGGGCGGTACTCCTCGGTCGGCAGCCCGGCGTGGCAGTCGGAGGAGACCACCACGTAGGGACTGTTGTCGAACTCTGGCATAGCCTTTGACTCCCCTCAGTCCTCAGTCGAGGATGAACTTCTCCAGGTAGGCGGGGTTGGCGCGCTCGAGCATCGATTGCGAGCGCCGCCGGATCATGGCGTCGGAGCCGCCGCCCCGCGGCAGGATCCAGAAGGCGCCGGTCCGGATCCCTTCCAGGGCGTGGGCCGCGACCTCTTCGGGCTCGGTCATCTCGGCTTCCAGTCCGGCGTCCTTCATCGCCTGCTCCCAGCCTTCGAGGGTGGGATACGGGCTCTGACGCGGCTTGGTTTTCGCGTAGCGCTCGGGGCGGTTGCGGTAGCTCTCCCACAGGCCGGTGCGCACCATGTGCGGGCCCGGGAACAGGACCGAGGCGCCGATCTTGGCGTCGGCCTGCTTCAGCTGCGCGTAGAGCGCTTCGGTCATCGTGACGATCGCTGATTTGGTGACGGCGTAGACGCTGGCCGTGGGCAGCGGCGCGATGCCGCCGTCCGGGGAGCTGGTATTCACGACGTGCCCGGGGGTGTCCTGGGCGATCATGCGCGGCAGGAAGGCCTGGATGCCGTGGAAGACGCCCCAGATGTTGACCGCGAACGCCCACTGCCAGTCGGCGCGCTCGTGCTGCCACATCGGGCCCTCGGCGCCGGAGCCGACGCCGGCGTTGTTGCAGAGCACGTCGATGCTCGGGAAGGCATCGAAGGCGCAGTCGGCGAGAACGTCCACGGACTCCGGCAGCGAGACGTCGGTGACCACGCCGATCGCCCGCGCGCCCCGGACCGCGCACGCGCCGACCTCCGCGACGGCCTTGTCCAGCGCGGGTTCCTCGACGTCGGCGAGCACGACGTTCATGCCCTCGGCGGCGAACAGCCGCGCCATCGCCAATCCGATGCCGCTGGCCGCGCCGGTCACCACCGCGCTCTTGCCCGGCAGGTCAGTCAGCATCGGACACCTCGGCGGGGTCCTTAAGCAGTACCGAGTCGTGGACCTGCGCGGGGTCGTCGTAGCGCTGGTGGACGTAGGGCAGGATCTCCTGCGGATCCAGCCTCGCCACGACCTCGCCGCGCTGGTCGGAGGTCTTCTCGCCGTAGGTGATCTCGACCAGCCGGAGCACCGGGAGGTCGGCGATCGGGTCCAGATCGGAGTCGCGGAGGATCACCTCACCCTCGACGGCGTTCAGCGAGCGGGTCTTCTCGGTGCGCAGGCAGCGCACGAGCAGCGGGTCGGCGTCGAAGCCGGAGCCGTCCACCGCGGGCAGGAACTTCAGGTACCAGTCGACCTTGACGTAGGGCGCCGGCGGTTCCAGCGCGCCGGCGATCCGGCCGCGGATCTCGGCGAAGGTGACGCCGTGCCGGGTGACCGTGCCGGCCACCTGCTCGCCGTCGCGGTCGACGACGACCTCGGCCAGCTTCTTCGGCTCGCCGAACACCTCCCGGCCGCCGATCAGCGAGCGCTCGGTGGTCATCGGCATGACCAGGCTGTACCAGCCTTCTTCGCCGCCGTGGGCGCAGGCCACGGAAATCGCGGCGGCGCCCAATGGCGCGCCGCTGTGTTGATGGTCGTCAAAGACGGACATGTCGACCTGGTTGATCGTGGCGCGCACGTACGGCTTGGCGGTGGGCTTCAGGGGCGGGGGCAGGACCTGCGCCAGGGCGTCGGGGTCGGTCTCCCAGACGGCGTGGACGCCGGTGGACCACAGATCGGGCAGCTTGGCGGCGGATTCGCGGGCGGCGGCGACCGCTTCGAGGTCGCGCGGGCCGTACCGGACTCTCGGCATATCTGACTCCTCGTCATAAGCCTTCTGTAACACCGTTACACCCGGGCGCGCGAAGGGTAAAGAGCCATCGGTGGCGAGAGGATGGACGCGTGACTCAGGAGACGGCGAAACCCCCGCGCGCCCCGGCGGTGACCCGCCGCGCCGTCCTCGACGCCGCGACGCGGCTGGTCGAGGAGCAGGGGGTGTCCGGGCTGTCGATGCGCAAGCTCGCCGCCGAGCTGGGGGTCGCGGTCACCTCGATCTACTGGCACGTCGGCAACCGCGAGGCGCTGCTCGACGAGCTGGTGCAGGAGATGGTGCACGGCCTGGACACGCTGCCGGCCCGCGGGACGACGCCGACGGCACGCGTGCTCTCGCTCGCGGTGGAGCTGCGGCGGGTCCTGCGGGAGCACCCGCACCTGATCGGGCTGGTCAACGAGCGCGGGCTGACACCGGCGATGTTCCTGCCCTCGCAGCGGACGCTGGTGGCGGAGATCTCGGCGGCCGGGCTGCGCGGCATCCGCGCGGCCGAGGTGGTGCGCGCCTTGCAGTTTCATGTGATCGGCTTCGTACTCGTCGAGCGGCACACCGACCGCTCGCCGGAACAGCACCCCTCGGCGGAGGAGCTGTGGCTGGCCGAACCAGGGTCGGACGCCGCCCTGGCCGGCGCGCTGGCGACGGCGGTGGACGCCGACCGGCTGTTCGCGGTGGCGACCGAGGCGCTGGTGCGGTCGCTGCTCGCGGATCAGTAGCCTGCGACCGCCCCGCCGCCTACGCTGGACCGCCATGACAGTCGAAGACGTCGTCGGACCGGCCACGCACATGGTGTTCCGCTCGCCGATGACCGAGGAGCGCGCGAACCGGATCGCCGCGGATCTGGCGGCTACGGGACCGGCGACGGTCGCCGACTATGCGTGCGGCTGGGGCGAGTTGTTGTTGCGGGTCCTGGCATTGGCGCCTTCCGCGCGGGGATTCGGCGTGGACATGTCGGCACGGGATCTGGAACGGGGACGGGCCAACGCCGCGGCGCGCGGGCTCGGCGATCGGGTCGAGTTCATCGACGCGCCGGCTCGCGACCATATGCGGCCCGCGGATGTGGTGATCAACAGCGGTGCCTGGCAGGTGTTCGCCAAAACAGTGCCGCAGGCGCTGGAGGTGTTGCGTCCGTTGGTGAATCCCGGCGGGCGGCTGTTCTTCGGCGTCGAGCACTGGGAGAGCGTGCCGCCGCCGGAGCGGCTGGCCGCGATGTGGCCGGGGACCACGGCCGACCGCTACGAGCTGCTGCCGGACATCGTCGACCACGTCGTCGCCGCCGGATTCCGGCCGCTGCGCGTCGAATCGTCGACGCGCGCGGAGTGGGAGGACTACGAATCGCTGGAGACCAGGGACTCCGAGGAGTGGCTGCTGGCCAATCCGGGCCATCCGGACGCCGCCGAGGTGCGCGATCAGCTGGATAACAAACGAAGCATCTGGCTGCGCGGACACCGCGATTACTTCGGATTCGCCATGCTCACACTGGGTGTTCCGGCGTAGTAAGGGACGTGTCCGGAGGCTGATATTCTCACCACATTGTCGTCTTCGGGCTGACGTGGCGGCGGCGATCGCATAACGTTCTGCCGTGCCTTCACCGCTCCACGAGTACCCGAGGGGTCCTCGCCTGTCGCTGCGCGAGTTCCGCCCTGACGACCTTCTGGCCTGGCAGCGCATCGCCGGCGACCCCAGGGTGGCCGCGCACACCCCATGGCCGGCTTTGGCGACCCCCGATACCACCGGCGCGTGGCTGTCCGAGACCGCGCGCATGGCGCAGCTCCAGCCCCGCCGCAGCTTCTACCTGGCGGTGGAGCAGTACGGGGACCTGATCGGCTCGGCGACGCTGGACATCCTCAGCTTCCCGCACCGCCAAGGCGAGATCGGCGTCTACCTGCGCCCCGACCGCTGGGCCGAAGGCCTCGGCACCGAGGCCTCCCGCCTCCTGCTCGAGCTGGCCTTCTCCCGCCTGGAACTGCACCGCGTCCAGACCACCGTGGACCCGCGGAACACCCCGGGCATGCGCGTCGCGGAGCACGTGAAGATGCGCCCCGAAGGCGTCCTGCTGGACCGCTTCTTCGTCGCCGGCCACTGGCAGGACCGCGCGATGTACGCCATCACGATGCCCGAATGGCGCGGCGGCGGCCGCGGCGGCGCGCACGCGGCGACGGCGCCCGCCGAGGCCGAGATCGTGGACGCCGAGATCGTCGAGACCGAGACTGTTTCTGCCGTTTCTGCCGTTTCTGCCGTTTCTGCCGTTTCTGCCGAGACCGCCGAGACCGCCGAGACCGTTGAGGCTGGCGAGGCTGAGCCCACGGACACCTTCGACGCCTTCAGCAAGCCCATCACCGCCGACACGCCGTCGGCGCCGACAGCCGTCTCCTTCGAAGGCGGCCCGGAAGAGCCGCTCCTCGGCGCCCCGGTCCCGCCGCCGTCCGAGAAGCAGCAGCCGGACGCCGGGCAGGAACCCCAGGAGCCGCTCGTCGGCGAGACCTCCACCAGCGGCGCGGCCTTCACCGACGAAGACCCGGACGAGGACGAGGTCAGCGAGCCGCGGCTGCTGACGGCGCAGATCGTGATGGAGCAGATCGAGGTCGTGCGGATCGTGCCGCAGGAGCCGTAGGGCCGGGCTACCTGCATGGGCTAGCGCTCGACTACCGCCCGCCGACGCCGGGTACTGGCCCGGCTGTCGGCGGGAGACGCCGCCGCGCTCCATCACCGTGACCCGGGAGTCGGAAATGGCCGTGTGTGAGGTTTGTGGCAACGACTACTACATGTCGTTCGACGTGGTGGCCGCCGGTGTGACGCACACGTTCGACTCGTTCGAGTGCGCGATCCACCGCATGGCGCCGACCTGCGAGCACTGCCGCTGCCGCATCGTCGGGCACGGCGTCGAGGCCGACGGGAAGTTCTACTGCTGCGCCCACTGCGCGACCGCCTCGGGCGCGAACGGCCTCGCCGACCACGTCGACAAGGCCGCACACCCGGGGCACGCCCAGCCGGTCGGCGTGGGCTGAGCCTGCTGCCGGCCTCGGCGTCGAGCTCATGGGGACCTCCGTCTGCGGATTGGTCCCCTTTTCGCGCCACTGATTGGTTCTTACTCGCAGACCAATCGCCTTCTAGCCTCGCTGCATGTCCACGATCATCGAAGAGGTCGGCGCTGCCGCCGGCGCGGGAAGCCCGGGGCGCGGCGAAGGAGCCGCGCGCGGCGTCCGGTCCGGCCGGGCCGGCACCCGCGCCGGCACCCGGTACGTCGTCCAAGGCGCCCTGGCCATGTCAGTCCTCGGAGCCTCCACCGCGGTCAGCGCGCACCTCACCCGCTACCCGGTCCTCGGCGGTCAGGCGCTGCGCTACACCCTGGCCGCGGCGGTCTTCGCGGTCATCGTCCGCCGCCAGGGCCTGCCCCGCATCCGGCCGACCGCGCGCGAATGGGTGCTGCTGACCCTGCTGTCGGCGACCGGGCTGGTGCTGTTCAACATCTTCGTCCTGGCCGCGCTCCGGCACACCGACGCCGCCACGCTCGGCAGCGTCGTGGCGTGCTCGCCGCTGGTCCTGGCGATCGCCGGACCGCTGGTCACCAAGAGCGGCCGGCGGCCGCGCCCCGTCCCGGCGCTCGGCGCGGCCGGGCTGGTGGTCGCCGGGAGCGCGGTGGTGCAGGGCTTCGGGCACGGCAGCGCGGCCGGGATCGTCTTCGCCGTCCTGACGCTCGCCTGCGAGGCGTTGTTCTCGCTGCTGGCGGTGCCGCTGCTGCCGAAGTTCGGCGAGCTGCGCGTCTCGGCGTACGTCACCGCCATCGCCGTCCCGACGCTGCTGGTCGCCGGGGTGGCCACCGACGGCACCGCGATGCTGCGCGTGCCCACACTCACCGAGAGCGCGGCGCTGCTGTACCTCGCGCTGCCGCTGACCGTCGGGGCGTTCCTGCTCTGGTACCGCTCGCTCGGCGGTCTGGGCCCGCAGCGCGCGGGGCTGCTGATCGGCACAGTGCCGGTCGCGGCGTGCGCCGCCAGTGCCGCGCTCGGGGTCGGGACGCCGGGGATCGCGCAGTTGGCGGGGGTGGCGGTCGTGGTGGCGGGCATCGTGGTCGGGCTGGCGCTGAGTTGATTCCGACTGAGGATTGAAGCCCGCCGGCGAGGGCGCGCCCCGCCTCCGGCACGCTGAGCGACGTCGGGTAGCGTCAGGCTGTGTCTCGGTACCGTTTCGTCTTCTCCTGGCGCTGGATCCGCCTGCATGTCCTGATCTGGCTGATCCTCATCCCCTCCTTCATCGGCCTGGGGATGTGGCAGCGGAGCCGCTATCACGAGCGCACCGCGGAGAACGCCGTCATCAGGACCGCCATGAACGCCCCACCGGTGCCGATCGAGGGCGCCGACGCCGTGGGCGCCGCGGTGCCGCAGAAGGCCCGCTGGAAGCAGCTCACGCTGGTCGGGACGTACGACGCGGCGCACCAGTTCCTGGCCCGCAACCGCCAGGAGAACGGCAACCCCGGCTTCTTCGTCATCACGCCGATGACGCTCAGCGACGGTACGTCCGTCCTGATCAACCGGGGCTGGATCGCGACCGTCAGCTCCGATCAGCAGCAGTCGCCGGCGATCCCGGCCGCGCCGGCCGGCACGGTCACCGTCACCGGGCGCCTGCAGCAGTCCGAGACCAAGGGCAACACCGGCATCCGCGACGTCACCGCGGGCCTGCCGGCCGGGCAGATCAGCCTGATCAACACCGAGGCGCTGGCCGCCAAGACCGGTCTGCAGCTGCGCGGCGGCTACGCCGAGGTGATCACCTCGAAGCCGGCTGACGCCTCGCAGATCACGGCGGTCGACGCGCCGTCCCTGGACGAGGGACCGTATTTGTCCTACTGGTTCCAGTGGTGGCTGTTCTGCGTGATCGCGGCCGGAGGCTGGATCACGATCATCCGGCGCGAAGCCCAGCACCGGGACCGCGAGGCCGCCGAGGCGGCCGAAGAAGACGAGTACGAGGACGGAGAGGACGACGACGAGCCCGTCGCGGAGGACGAGCCGGACACAGAGGACGAAGACGCGGCCGCCACTCCGACCACCGCTACCGCCACAGCTACCGCTACCGCGCCAGCGCCCTGAGCACGTCCGCCAGCTCCTGCGTCGGCTCGAACCGGATCCCGTCCTCGGCACGGCGTGAGCCCTGCCGGTACAGCACTCCGTCGCGCCACCAGAACAGCTGATCGCTGACCGGGCCGGGCCCGGTCTCGTACTGCCGCCGGGCCAGGCGCAGCATCCCCTCGGCGGCGGGCACGGCCTCCGGGCCGCGCACCGGGTGCGCCGCGAACAGCCCGCGGTTCGGTATCACCACCAGCGCGCCGTTGCTGTCCACGGACACGTAGTCGGGCAGCCAGAAGGAGTGCGTCGGCGCGTAGCCGGAGCCGCCGCGCACCACCGTGATGCTGACGCCCTCGGCCTCCAGCAGCCGGGTCTCCAGCAGCCCTTCGCGCCGCACGTTCTCCCGCGCGGTCCGGTAGGCCTCGCGGGCGGTCACCTTCCAGCGCGCCAGGTCCCCGTAGGCGACCGGGCCCTCCTCGGGGCGGTACCAGCGCACGCCGGCGCCCAGGGGGTCGCGCAGCGGCGAGGGCGGCACCAGCTCCAGCACCTCGACCAGGCCGTCGGCGCAGAACCGGTGCTCTATCCCGGCCAGCGCGGCGGAGTCGGCGTCGTCGCCGCCGAACAGGCGGGCGCGGATCCGGCCGCGCACGGAGGCCCACTCCGAGTCGTGGTCGCCGGTGGAGGACACGGAGCTGGCGTAGAAGCCGGAGGGGTCCACGCGGGCCAGCACGAGCTCCTCGACGAGCTCGGGCCAGTCGGCCTTCTCGGCGACCTCCATCCGGCGCTTGAGGGCGGCCAGCGGCCAGCGGCCGCGGTGCGGGCCGTAGACCTCGATGAGGCCTTCCTCCACGATCGACCAAGCACAGCCGCGACGGCGCAGCTCCACGTCGAGCAGCCCGACCATCGCCACCGCTACCGGATCCCCTTCCGGCCAGCTCCTGCGAGCCTCGGCGGCGTGGCGTGCGTTCGTTCCCACCTGCGGATCCCCCCAAGAGAGAGTCGTCGTACCGGATTGCAAGCAGCCCCCGGCTACCCGCGATCGCTCCCCGCACTCAATATTTTGACGAACGCCCGGGCACTTCGGTTGCCGAACCGTACCGATCTAGTCCCCACCTAGTCCTTTCGGCGTATAAGCGCCACGTATCCCACCGGGTCTCCCATCGAGTGGACCATCGGACAGGGTAATGCCACGCGGCGCTCCCGTCTGCCTCCAATGGGTGACAACCGACCCGAAAGCGTGACGTCTGCTGTTTCGACCGCGTTGGGCGTTACGTGCCCCACACCCCGCCGCGCCCTGAAGCGCCGGATGTCCACAGCGCGGTGCTCCTGGGGGTCCCGGCCCCACGCCGCGACCCGGCCGCCGCACCCGCCGCCGGCAGCACACTGACCCGCCTCCGCCGCACCGGCCATCAGGACCCGGTGGTCACCGACCGAGCATGGGAGCGCATCAGCACTCTCCTGCCCGAACGCCCCCGCCGCCGCCGCAACCCCGGCCGCAAACCCCTCGACGACCGAGCAGTCCTCAACGGCATCCTGGTCGTCCTCGGCCGCCGCATCGGCTTCGAGAAACTCCCCCAAGACCTCGAATACGGCAGCGGCATGACCTGCTGGCGCCGCCTCCGCGACTGGCAACGCGCCGGCATCTGGACCGACATCGCCCACATCCTCCGCGAAGAAATCCCCGAAGCCCGCCGCATCGACTTCGACCGAGTCATCGACACCGCCGACACCGGCACCACCGAAGGCGAAACCCGCGTAGCACGCAGGCCACGCTCGACGACGCTGATCAGGCAGCCCTCGCCGGTCGCCATAGAGTTCGGATTCACGGCACTGAGGAAAAGCCGGTAGGGGGCAGCGAACGCAAACGGCAGGTCAGCGCAGGCAGGCGGCACGTCGGTGCGGGTGAGCAGAACGTCGGCGCAGGCAGGCAGCAGGTCGGCGCAGGCAGGCGGCAGGTCAGCGCGGGTGAGCAGCGGCAGGTCGGCGCGGCTGAGCGGTACGTCGGCGCAGGTGAGCGGCACGTCGGCGCAGGCAGGCGGCAGGTCGGCGCGAGTGAGCAGCACGTCGGCACTAGTGAGCGGCAGGTCGGCGCGGGAGAGTGGCGGATATGCGCAGGCGGGCGGCGGCGTGTCGGTCGGTGGCAGCCCGTATACCTGTATCAGGGGCGAAAATGTCCTAACAGAATGCCAGCGGCGCCATCCGCGATGAACCTCGGCGGCCAGGGTCAGGCTGGCGGCGCCACAATCATCACCCGCCAACCGCCACCACCGCTGCTGCCGCCGCCGCCACCGGTCCCCGCCCGAGAGCCAGCGGGTCCCCACCCGGCAACCGCCAACCGCCGCAGCCGCCACCCCTCACCCAGCAGCCGCAGCCACCTCAGACTCCTGCTCCCCGCCGCGCGAACCCTCCTGCCCCTGGAACTGCACCCGGTAGAGCTCGGCGTAGAGGCCGTTGGCGGCGAGCAGATCCTCGTGGCGGCCGTGTTCGACGATGCGGCCGGCGTCGACGACGAGGATCTGGTCGGCGTCGCGGACGGTGGACAGGCGGTGGGCGATGACCAGGGAGGTGCGGCCGCGGAGGGCTCGGGCGAGGGCGCGTTGGACGGCTGCCTCGCTTTCGCTGTCGAGGTGGGCGGTGGCTTCGTCGAGGACGACGACGCTGGGTGCCTTGAGCAGGAGGCGGGCGATGGCCAGGCGCTGCTTCTCGCCGCCGGAGAGGCGGTAGCCGCGGTCGCCGACGACGGTGTCGAGGCCGTCGGGCAGGGTGTTGACCAGGTCGAGGATCTGCGCGTCGCGGAGGGCGTCGGTCAGCTCTGCGTCGGTGGCGGCGGGGCGGGCGTAGAGCAGGTTGCCGCGGATGGTGGTGTGGAACATGTGCGCGTCCTGCGTCACCGTGCCGACCGTGCCGTGTAGCGACTCCAGGGTGACGTCGCGGATGTCCGTGCCGCCGATGCGGACGGTGCCGGACAGGGGGTCGTAGAGGCGGTTGGCCAGGGAGGTGATGGTGGTCTTGCCCGCGCCGCTGGGTCCGACCAGGGCGACCATCTGGCCCGCCGCGGCGGTGAAGGTCACGCCGCGCAGCACCTGCGCCGAGGGCGCCTGGTCCAGCCGCGCCACCGACTCCAGGGAGGCCAGCGACACCTCGTCGGCGGTCGGGTAGCGGAAGGCGACGTCGTCGAACTCGACCGCGACCGGCCCGGTGGGCAGCTCGCCGGCGTCCGGCTTCTCCTTGATCATCGGCTCCAGGTCCAGGACCTCGAAGACGCGGTCGAAGGAGACCAGCGCCGACATCACCGTGATCCGGACGTTGGTCAGCGCGGTCAGCGGTCCGTAGAGCCGGCCGAGCAGCGCCGCCAGCGCGATCAGCGTGCCCAGCGTGATGGAGTGGCTGATCGCCAGGCGCCCGCCGATCAGATACGTCAGCGCGGTGGCCAGCGCGGCGACCAGGGTCAGCGCCGTCATGAACCACGCGCCGGTCAGCGCGATGCTGATGCCCGCGTTGCGCACCCCGGCGGCCTTCTCGGCGAACTCGGCGTCCTCCTCGGCGGGCCGGCCGAACAGCTTGGCCAGCAGCGCGCCGGAGACGTTGAAGCGCTCGGTCATCATCGCCGACATGTCGGCGTTCAGCTGCATCTGACGCCGGACCTGCCCCTGCATCCGCTTGCCGACGCGCCGCGCCGGGATCAGGAACACCGGCAGCAGCGCCAGCGACAGCACCGTGATCTGCCAGGACAGGTAGAACATCGTCCCGGCGACCAGGACCAGGCTGATGACGTTCGACACCACGTTGGACAGCACCGAGGTGAAAGCCTGCTGCGCCCCGATGACGTCGCTGTTCAGCCGGGAGATCAGCGCGCCGGTCTGGGTCCGCGTGAAGAACGCGATCGGCATGCGCTGGACGTGCGCGAACACCCGGGTCCGCAGGTCGTAGATCAGACCTTCGCCGATCCGCGAGGACAGGAAGCGGTTCACCAGCGAGGCCGCCGCGTCGCCCACCGCGACCGCGGCGATGATCAGCGCCAGCCTGGTGACCGTCGACCGGTCGCCCTTGAGCACGCCGTCGTCGACCAGCTTCTGCGCCAGCAGCGGCGGCATCACGACCAGCACCGCGTCGACGATCGTGATCGCCAGGAACAGCCCGATCAGCACCTTGTACGGCCGGGCGATCTTCATGATCCGCCGGATGGTGCCCGGCGCGAGCTTGTGGTCCAGGATCTCCCTGTCGTTCCGGCCACGGGCGCCGCGCATCATCATCATGCCGGGCGAGCCCATCCCTCCACCCATCGACACGCGTGTAGCTCCCTTTGTCGTCCGCCGTCTTCTAAAAGCGGTGAGGCGGCGCAGCCATTCCCATAACCTTCAGCCATGTTGAACCCTCCTGTGCCGTTTTCCGAAGAGGATTTGTGTGCGCTCTTGGCGAACAGCTGGAGGGTGCAGGCAGCAGGCCTGGACTACGCGCCGGTCGGCTTCGGATCACACCACTGGTCGGTCCGGGACACCGGCGGCGGACGCTGGTTCGTCAACGTGGACACCCTCCCGCCCGAGCCTGAAGCCGCCGCGACTCGGCTGCGGGATCTGACCAACGCCCTTTCGGTCCCGCGCACCCTCCGCGACCTGGGCTACACCTTCACCGTCGCCCCTGTGCCGACGACCGACGGCGCCGTAATCGCCGAACTCGCTCCGCATTTCGCCGTCTCGGTCTACGCACACCTGGACGGCGAGAGCTTCACCTGGCAGCCCTGGAACGACATGGACCCGGACGTGCGCGCCGAGGCCCTGGCGGTCGTCGCCGAACTCCACGCCGTCCCGCGCTCCGCCTGGGGCTCGGCCGACACCGAAGACTTCGCGATCCCCCAGCGCGGCACGCTCGACGCCACGATCGCCGGCGACGTACCGGACCCCGCGCTCGGACCCTTCGCCGATCCCGCCGGCAAGCTCATCACCCGGCACGCCCCGCTGCTCCGCCACCTGCTGTCCCACCACGACGCCCTCGCCGACGCCGCCCGGACCCGCCCCGACACCTTCGTCCTCACCCACGGCGAGCCGCACGCCGGCAACTTCATGCGCACCGACGGCCGCCTGGTCCTGATCGACTGGGACACCGCCCTCATAGCCCCGCCGGAGCGCGACCTGTGGGGCTTCGGCGTCGGCGACCCGGCGCGCCAAGAGCTCTACAGCCTGCACTGGGACCTCGCCGAAACCGCGGTCGACCTGGGCGTCTTCAGCCGTCCGCACACCGGCGACGCCAACGAGCGGGCCGGCTGGATCAACCTGGCGGACACCCTCGCGAACCTGGAAACTACCGCCGCTAGGATCGACCCATCATGGACTTCACGACACTGAGCGCCCACCAGGGCAAGCTCATGGTCTCGGTCGGGGACTCCTTCACCGAGGGCATGTGCGACGACCTCCAGCCGGACGGCTCGTTCCGCGGCTGGGCCGACCGCGTTGCCGAGCGCCTGGCCGCCGACGACCCGCACCTGCGCTACGCCAACCTGGCCGTCCGCGGCAAGCTGATCGGCCAGATAGAACGCGACCAGGTCCCGGTCGCCGCGGCCCTGGAGCCCGACCTGATCACCCTGGCCGGCGGCCTGAACGACGTGCTGCGCCCGCGCTGCGACATGAAGGTGGTCGAAGCCAGCGTCCGGTCCTGTATCACGCAGCTCCAGGCGGGCAAGGCCACGCTCGTCCTGTTCCGCCCCACCGACCCGCGCCGCCGGATGCGCGGCTCCCAGCGGCTGATGCCCAACGTCAACCGGCTGATCGAGCTGGTCGACGAGTACGGCGAGGCGCCCAACACCGTGGTCGTGGACCTGTTCACCGCGCGCGTCTTCGACGACCCCCGCATGTGGGACGAGGACCGCCTGCACTTCTCCCCCCAAGGCCACCGCCGCGTCGCCGAGGCGGTGCTCCAGGCCCTCGGCGCCGCGCCGAGCTTCGACTGGCACGCCGGTCTGCCGCCGGTCCGCCCCAAGCCCTGGCTCCAGGCCCGCCGCCAGGACCTGCGCTGGCTGCGCGTCTACCTGCTGCCCTGGATCGGACGCCGGATCACCGGCAAGTCCTCCGGCGACGGCCGGCTGGCCAAGCGGCCCGAGCCGACCCCGATGACTCGCCCGACCCCGATGACCGAGCCGACCCCGATGACCGAGGCGGCAGAGTAGGGCGAGAGCTGCGAACAACCCTGCGAACAACCTGGCAGCAGCCCGGGGAGCAGCCCAGAAGCCGCCCCGCCTTCGACTCATAACGGCGGCGCCGGGTCGCGCCAGGCATACTCAGGCCGCAAAGTTGTGTCGGACCCGCCCCGTCCACAAAAATGGCGCGGTCCCACCACGACCGCGACCGACAGGCAGGCCACTGAAATGGACACGCTCCGGCGGCTGGCCCTGCGGGCCCGCGGCGACGTCCCCGTCACCGCGTGGCTGATACTCCTGGCTGTGTTCGTCACCGAGTACTGGTGGTGGCACAGCCGCGTGAAACTGTGGGACGGCGACGCGCTCTACTACGTCGCCGCAGCGCTGAAGTTCGCCGGACATTCCACGGACGACTCCCTCCGCCTCACCGGCGTGTTCTTCCACCAGGAAGCCACCGTCGGGCGAATACGCGGCACGCTCACCGGGGTCGCCGGGCAGCCGGGCGTCGGGGAGTTCAACCTCGAGGCGCCGCGCTTCTTCTACTCGGCGCTGGCGGTCCCGTTCGTCTGGGTCTTCGGCGCGAAGGGCATCTGGGTCGTCTCCTACCTGTGCGCCGCGGTGTTCCTGTTCGTCACCATGCGGTTGCTGACCCGCCTGTTCGGGGTGCAGCTCGCGCTGGCGATGCTGGTGCTGTACCAGATCGCCTACGCCTTCTGGTTCTTCCAGACCGGTATCTACACCGAATCCCTAGCGGCGCTGCTCATAGTTCTGATCATCACCCGGCTTCCGCTGGAGCGGGAGACCTCGCGCAGGGACCTGATCTGGATCGGTGTCCTGCTGCTGGTGCTGGCCTTCACCCGGCAGACGGTCCCGGTGCCGGTCGCGGCGATCGTCTTCGCCTACCTGTGGACCGCGATCCGCACCAAGACGTGGGGGAAGGCGAACGTCTGGAACCGTCCGGCGCTGGTCGCCGGAGGCATCGGGGTGTTCGCCGTGGGACTGGTGACGGCGCTGTTCCCGTTCAACGAGCTGCGCCACTACTCCGAGGTGAACCACCTCGGCAACACCGCCTACGTCAAGGCACACCTGGGGCAGACCCTCGGCAAGATCCCGGGGCTGGTCGTGGACATGTTCGCGCGCGAGTTCCGCGGCGCCTTCGCCGGCGACCACGGTCTGCAGGTGCTGTGGCTGCTGACCGCGGTCGCCATCGTCTGGCGGTTCCGGAACGTCTACGCCGCCATGGTCGTCGGCGCGGCGCTGGCCTGCGCCGTCCTGAGCATCCTGGACGCCACCGGGCGCACCTCGCTGCGCTACTTCGTGCCGATGTACCCGCTGGCGCTGATGTTGGTCGCGGACTTTTGGCGCTCGCGCGAGTGGAGCGTCAGGACTCTCCCGTCCCGGCCAGGTCTCGGAAGCGCCGGGTCTGAGCCGCCCGCTCCGCAGCCCGCTGCTCGTCATACGGACGCCCCGCCGCTGCCCGCAGCAGAGCCTTCGACTCCGTGACCGCGCCGCGCGGGGCGGCGAGCAGGTCGGCGGCCAGCTTCGCGGCGGCGGCGTGCAGCTCCTCGCGCGGGACGACGTGGTTGGCCAGACCGATGCGCAGTGCTTCCTCGGCGTCCACGTAGCGCGCGGTCGCCACGATCTCCAGCGCGCGGGAGTAGCCGACGGCGTCCACCAGCGGCTGCGTCCCGGCCAGGTCCGGCACCAGTCCCAGAGCCGGCTCCTTCATGCAGAACAGCACGTCGTCCGCGGCGATCCGGATGTCGCAGGCCAGCGCCAGCTGGAAGCCGGCGCCGATGGCGTGCCCCTGGACCGCGGCCACGGTGATCAGGTCGGTGCGGCGCCACCAGGTGAACGCCTGCTGATACCCCTCGATGGTGCGGTCCACTTCGTCGTCGGACAGCGCGGCGAAGGTGGCGAAGTTCTCGAACATGGACCGGTCCAGGCCGGCGGAGAAGGACTTGCCCTCCGCGCGCAGCACCACGACGCGCACGGTGCCCGGCAGCGCGGCGCCGATCGCGGCGAGCGCGGCCCAGAACTCAGGGGTCTGCGAGTTGCGCTTGTCCGGCCGGTTCAGCGTGAGGGTCGCGGCTTCACCCTCCAGCAGCACGTCGATGCCCGCTTCCGCGGCCTGGCGTGCGGTGTCTTCCCAGCTCATGCGCTCTCCTGAATCCGTGCGGACGGTGCCGAACAGCGAGACTACCCGCGGGTAACTTGTTGCGCCAGCGCAGGACAGGACAATGGAGGTGTCGGCGCCGGCCTGGAGCGGCGCGGACAGGTGTCCGCCGTTGACCGCGGACACAGAAGAGGGCGGGGTGCCCATCACGCACCCCGCCCCTTCGTCACCGGTCGGCTGCCCGAACTCCGCCCGGCTCCCTACGCGCTTCTCAGGCGGTCTTCGCCTTGCCACGCGTCGCGCCGCCCCGGCCCCGAAGCGTCACACCGGATTCGCTGAGCATCCGGTGCACGAACCCGTACGAACGCCCGGTGGACTGGGCGAGGGCGCGAATGGACTCGCCCGCCTCGTACTTCGCCTTGAGGTCGGTCGCGAGCTGCGACCGCGCGTCGCCGGTCACCCGGCTGCCCTTCTTGAGAGTCTCGGCCACACGTGCCTCCTGGAGTGGATGTGCGCTCTAGGTACACATGATCACCCCTCGCAGCGCTCTTGGCCACCGATTCGGCGATGTTGCCCATAACATCAATGTCACGTCTCCCGATCGGACCAGGAGATCATGCATATTTGTCCGGTTATCGCATGATCCGGTTCCCGAGACGAATCAGCCCTCGATGAAACATTGCGACCCGAAGGGTCCCCATAACGGGTGGTGGTGGGAGACGGGTGGGGGAAGGATCCCGCCCTGGCGGGGGATGGCGAATTCCACCCTCGGCCAGGCTCGGGGGTCGTTTTGGGGGACACCGCGACCGGAGCCGGGACGCCCGGATCCGCTACGCCAGCGACACGAGATCCAAATACTGCTCGCTCCACAAGTCCTCGTCGCCGTCGGGCAGAAGGATCACGCGCTCCGGGTTCAGCGCCTGCACCGCACCCTCATCGTGGGTCACCATGATCACCGCGCCCTCATACGTCCCGAGCGCCCCGAGGATCTCCGCGCGCGAGGCCGGGTCCAGGTTGTTGGTGGGCTCGTCGAGCAGCAGCACGTTCGCCGTGGAGACCACCAGGGTCGCCAGCGCCAGCCGGGTCTTCTCGCCGCCGGAGAGCACGCCGGCCGGCTTGTCGACGTCATCGCCGGAGAACAGGAACGAGCCGAGCGTCTTGCGCACGGCGACCAGATCCAGGTCCGGCGCCGCGCTGCGCATGTTCTCCAGGACCGTGCGCTCCGGGTCGAGCGTCTCGTGTTCCTGCGCGTAGTAGCCGAGCTTGAGGCCGTGACCCTCCTCGACCTGGCCGGTGTCCGCCTGCTCCACGCCGCCGAGCAGGCGCAGCAGCGTGGTCTTGCCCGCGCCGTTCAGGCCCAGGATGACCACCTTGGAGCCGCGGTCCACCGCGAGGTCCACGTCGGTGAAGACTTCCAGCGAGCCGTAGGACTTCGACAGTCCGGAGGCCATCAGCGGGGTCTTGCCGCACGGCGCCGGAGTCGGGAAGCGCAGCTTGGCGACCTTGTCCGACTGCCGCACCTCCTCCAGCCCGGCCAGCATCCGGTTGGCGCGCCGGGCCATGTTCTGCGCGGCGACGGTCTTCGTCGCCGAGGCGCGCATCTTGTCGGCCTGCGCGTTGAGCACCGCGGCCTTCTTCTCGACGTTGGCGCGCTCGCGCTTGCGGCGCCGCTCGTCGTCCTCGCGCTGCTTGAGGTAGAGCTTCCAGCCCATGTTGTAGTAGTCGATCGCGGCGCGGTTGGCGTCCAGGTGGAACACCCTGTTCACGCACTGCTCGACCAGGTTCACGTCGTGGGAGATGACGATGAAGCCGCCCTTGTAGGACTTCAGGAAGTCCCGCAGCCACACGATCGAGTCGGCGTCGAGGTGGTTGGTCGGCTCGTCCAGGAGCAGGACCTCGTTGTCGCCGAACAGGATCCGGGACAACTCGACGCGGCGGCGCTGGCCGCCGGACAGGGTGTGCAGAGGCTGGTTCATCACGCGGTCGGGCAGACCGAGGGCGGAGGCGATCGTCGCGGCCTCGGAGTCGGCGGCGTATCCGCCGGCGGCGACGAACTCGTCTTCCAGCCGCGCGTAACGGCGCATCGCCTTGTCGTGCGTGGCCTGGTCGTCGGAGGCCATCCGCTTCTCGTTCTCGCGCATCCGGCGCATGAGGTCGTCCAGACCGCGCGCGGACAGGATGCGGTCGCGGGCGATCACGTCCAGATCGCCGGTGCGGGGGTCCTGCGGCAGGTAGCCGACCGGTCCGGTCCGGCTGATGGTGCCGGCCGCCGGGATGGTCTCACCGGCCAGGGTCTTGGTGAGCGTGGTCTTGCCGGCGCCGTTGCGGCCGACCAGGCCGATGCGGTCGCCGGGACCCACTCGGAAGGAGGCCTTCTCGATCAGGATGCGGCTGCCGGCCCGGAGCTCGACGTCGGTTGCGGTGATCACAACGCACCATTTTACGGTGCGTGCGACACCACTCCTGAACGAGTTTCGGGCAACGCGCTATGTGATAAGGCGCGCAGGACAGGCGATGTGACTCAGATCGCCTGCAGACCGGCGATGAGCCGGCTGCCCAGACCGCGGTCCACGCGCTTGCTGTCCCGCCAGCACACCGCGAAGGAGCGGCCCGCGTGCCAGGAACTGAGCGCGGTACGGGTGTATCCGACGGTCGCCGAGGGCAGGTCGTCCACCCGGAACCAGCCGAGCTTCTCGCACTTGCCGGGCTCGGCGTTCACCGGGCCGCCGGACCAGCGGCTGGCAGCGAAGAACAGCTGCATGCGCGGTTCGCCGTCGGCCTCGCGGTGGTGGACGGTCACCGCGTGCTCCAGGTCGCCGGGATCGATGCGCACACCGAGTTCCTCGCGCGCCTCGCGGACCAAAGCCTGCACCGCGTCCTCGCCGGGCTCCACATGGCCGGCAGGTACGTGCCACCGCCCGGAACCCCACACGGCACCCTTGCGCAGCCCCAGAAGCACGCGCTCGTCATCGGGCCGCTGCAGAATGAGGTGGACGGCGAGCAGGCACGACTCACGGCCGTTCGTCGCCTTCCGTATCCCGGACACTGGCTCCCCCTTTGTACGCGGGTCTTGACCATCCCGTTACTTGTAACAGGTACCAACCTACCCACACGTACCGTCGTTTACGCAAGACTTCCGCGCCTGCGAATGCACATGCATCCGCAGAAGTAGGCGCCTGAAAGGCTTCAGCAGGGTAGCGATACACACAGAAAACCGCCCGATTCCCTCAGAATCGGGCGGCATGAATTTACGAGCCGGAAACGCAGTGCGCTGATATCAGACGTTGAAGCCCAGCGCCCGCAGCTGCTCCCGGCCGTCGTCGGTGATCTTGTCCGGACCCCACGGCGGCATCCAGACCCAGTTCACCCGGAAGTCCGCGACCAGGCCGTCCAGCGCCATGCGCATCTGGTCCTCGATGACGTCCTGCAGCGGGCACGCCGCCGAGGTGAGCGTCATGTCGACGACGGCGATGTTCGCGTCGTCGACGGTGAGCCCGTAGACCAGGCCGAGATCGACGACGTTGATCCCGAGCTCGGGGTCCACCACGTCGCGCAGCGCCTCGGTGACGTCCTCGACCGGCGCCAGTTCGGTCGTGCTCATGCCTTCACACCCTTGCCTTCGTATCCGACACTGCTCTCCGAGTCTGCCAGCGCCTGCGCGGTCGCGTCCTTCCACGCCATCCACGACAGCAGCGCGCACTTCACACGCCCGGGGTACTTGGCGACGCCGGCGAACGCCACGGCGTCCTCCAGCACCTCCTCGTGCTCCTCGGCGAACTCCGGGCCCTCCAGCTTGGACTGCATCAGCCGCAGGAAGGTCTCCTGGACCTCGCGGGCCTGGCCGACCGACTTGCCGATCAGCAGGTCCGCCATGACCGAGGCCGAGGCCTGGCTGATCGAGCAGCCCTGGGACTCGTACGAGATGTCGCTGATCACGTCGCCCTGGAGGTCCACGCGCATGGTCACCTCGTCGCCGCACGTCGGATTGACGTGGTGCACCTGTGAGGCGAACGGCTCCCGCAGCCCCTTGTGGTGCGGGTGCCGGTAGTGGTCCAGGATGATCTCCTGGTACATCGATTCCAGCTGCATCTGACCCTTCCCAGCCTTCCCTTGCCGGCCTTTCAGACTCCGAAGAACCGCTTCACCTGGTCCAGACCCTCGACGAGGGCGTCGACCTCGGCCGGCGTGGAGTACAGATAGAACGACGCGCGCGTGGTCGCAGGAATTCCGAACCGCACGCACACCGGCCGCGCGCAGTGGTGCCCGACGCGCACCGCGATGCCGTGCTCGTCCAGGACCTGGCCCACGTCGTGCGGGTGGATGTCGCCGAGCGTGAAGGAGATCGCCGCGCCGCGGTCCTGGTTCGTCGCCGGGCCGATGATCCGCAGATCCTCGACCTCCTGCAGGCGCTTGAGCGCGTACTCGGTGATCGCGTGCTCGTGCGCCGCGACGTTCTCCATGCCGATGCCGTTGAGGTAGTCCACCGCCGCGCCCAGCGCGATCACCTCGGCGATCGGCGGGGTCCCGGCCTCGAACTTGTGCGGCAGCCCGGCATAGGTGGACTTCTCCATCGTGACCGTCTGGATCATCTCGCCGCCGCCGAGGAAGGGCGGCAGCTCCTCCAGCAGGTCCCGGCGTCCCCACAGGACGCCGACGCCGGTCGGGCCGAGCATCTTGTGCCCGGTGAAGGCGACGAAGTCGGCGCCCAGGGCCTGCACGTCCAGCGGCAGGTGCGGCGCGGACTGCGAGGCGTCCAGGACCACCAGCGCGCCGACCTCGTGCGCGCGCTTGACGATGGTCTCGACCGGGTTGACCGTGCCCAGGATGTTGGAGATGTGGACCAGCGAGACCACCTTGGTGCGCTCGTTGATCACCTCGTCCAGGTTCGACAGGTCCAGCCGGCCCTCGTCGGTGATCCCGAACCAGCGCAGCTTGGCGCCGATGCGCTCGGCGGTGAGCTGCCACGGCACGATGTTGGAGTGGTGCTCCATCTCCGAGATGACGATCTCGTCGCCGGGGCGGATGCCGTAGGGCTCGCCGGCCCAGCCGAGCACGTTCGCCACCAGGTTCAGCGCCTCGGAGGAGTTCTTCGTGAAGACGACCTCCTCGCGCGGGGCGTTGATGAACGCCGCCACCTTGTCGCGGCCGCCCTCGTACAGCGCCGTGGCCTCCTCGGCCAGCACGTGGATGCCGCGGTGCACGTTGGCGTTGTGCAGCGAGTAGTACTCGACGATGCTGTCGATCACCTGCTGCGGCGACTGCGAGGTCGCGGCGTTGTCCAGGTACACCAGCGGCTTGTCGCCGTGCACCAGGCGCTGCAGGATCGGGAAGTCCTTGCGGATGGTATCCGTATCAAGGAACTGAGAATTGATAACCATGTCGAATCAGGCTCCGGTCTCCACGTAGGCCTGGTAACCCTCGGATTCCAGCTTGTCCGCCAGCTCCGGGCCGCCGGATTCCACGATGCGGCCGTCGGAGAAGACGTGGACGTAGTCCGGCTTGATGTAGCGCAGGATCCGCGTGTAGTGCGTGATCAGCAGCGTGCCGACCTCGCCGGACTCGCGGACCCGGTTCACACCCTCCGAGACGCTCTTCAGCGCGTCGACGTCCAGACCGGAGTCGGTCTCGTCGAGGATCGCGATCTTCGGCTTGAGGAGCTCCATCTGCAGGATCTCGTGGCGCTTCTTCTCGCCGCCCGAGAAGCCCTCGTTCACGTTGCGCTCGGCCATCGCCTTGTCCATCTGGATGGCTTCCATGGCGCCGTTGACTTCCTTGACCCAGGTGCGCAGCTTGGGAGCCTCGCCGCGGATCGCGGTCGCCGCGGTGCGCAGGAAGTTGGAGACGGTGACGCCGGGGATCTCCACCGGGTACTGCATCGCCAGGAACATGCCGGCGCGGGCGCGCTCGTCCACGGTCATCGCCAGCACGTCCTCGCCGTCCAGGGTGACGGTGCCGGAGGTGATGGTGTACTTCGGGTGGCCGGCGATCGAGTAGGCCAGGGTGGACTTGCCGGACCCGTTCGGGCCCATGATGGCGTGCGTCTCCCCCTCCTTGACCGTGAGGTTCACGCCGCGCAGGATCTCGCGCGGACCGCCTTCGCCCTCGACGGTGACGTGCAGGTCCTTGATTTCCAGGGTCGCCATGACGCTCTACGCCTCCTTCACGGCGACGTACAGGTCATCGCCTTCGATCTTCACGGGGTACACCGGCACGGGCTCGGTGGCCGGCAGGCTGGAGGGCTTGCCGGTCTTCAGGTCGAACATCGAGCCGTGCAGCCAGCACTCGATCTCGCAGTCCACGACCTCGCCCTCGGACAGCGCCACGTTCGCGTGCGAGCACACGTCGTGGATCGCGTAGAAGGCGCCGTCGTGCTGGACGACGGCCACCGGGGTGTCCCCGGCCACGACCGCCTTGGGCTGGTCCGGCGTCACCTCCGAGACGCCGCAGACGCGGACCCAGTTCTGGGTCGCGGCGTTCTGCTGGGCGCTCATGACACGGCTCCGGCGAGCTCTTCCTCCACCTTGGTCATCAGCCGCTCCTGGACGTCCGGGATGCCGATCCGGCCGATCACATCGGCGAAGAAGCCGCGGACCACCAGGCGGCGGGCCTCGTCCTCGCGGATGCCGCGGGCCTGCAGGTAGAACAGCTGCTCGTCGTCGAAGCGGCCGGTCGCGCTGGCGTGCCCGGCGCCGACGATCTCGCCGGTCTCGATCTCCAGGTTCGGCACCGAGTCCGCGCGCGCCCCGTCGGTCAGGACCAGGTTGCGGTTGAGCTCGTAGGTGTCGGTCTGCTCGGCCTCGGCGCGGATCAGGACGTCGCCGACCCAGACCGTGTGCGCGTCCTGGCCCTGCAGCGCGCCCTTGTAGGTCACGCGGGACTTGCAGTGCGTGGCGCTGTGGTCCACCAGCAGGCGGGACTCCAGGTGCTGGCCGGCGTCGGCGAAGTAGACGCCGAGCAGTTCGGCGTCTCCGCCGGGCTCGGTGTACGCCACCCGCGGGGTGAGCCGCACCAGGTCGCCGCCGAAGCTGACGTTGATGGACTGGAAGCGCGCGTCCCGGCCGAGCCTGGCCTGCTGCTGCGACAGGTGCACGGCGTCGTCGGCCCAGTCCTGCAGCGCGATGACGGTCAGGTCGGCGCTGTCGCCGACCAGGAACTGCACGTTCTCCGAGTAGGTCGCGCTGCCCTGGTAGTCCAGGACCACGACCGCCTTGGCGAACGGCTTCACGTCCACCAGCACGTTGCCGAACACGGTGCCGCCGGAGCCGGTCAGCGTCACGCGCACCGGCTCGGCGACCTCCGCCTCCTGCGGCACGGTGATGACGGTGGCCTCGGTGAACCCGGCCCAGGCCAGCGCCGAGGCGCGGTCCACCGGGGCGCCGGCCCCGCCCAGCCGGGCGTCGTCGCGCCCGACGGTCTCGACCAGCACCGGCTCGCTCGCGGCGACGTCGACGGCCACCTTGCCGTCGGCGGCCGGGGACTCGTGCAGCCCGCGCAGCCGTTTGAGCGGGGTGAAGCGCCAGTCCTCCTCGCGGCCGGTCAGGGCCGGGAAGTCCGCGGGGTCGAAGGACGAGTGGCGCTCCACGCGCGCGTCGGTCGGCTGGCTCACGGCGCGGCCGGTGCCCGGACCGGCCAGGCGGTTGCCCGCGCCGGGCTCGTTCACGGTCACGGCGGCCGCCGTGGAGGCGCCGACCAGATTCTGCGGATCAGACATCGATGTCCCGTACTCGTGGCTAGTGGTTCGTCAGAGGACTGTTCTGGGCTTGCCGGACTTCCGGCGTTCGGGCGCCGGCCTCAGCCGACCGCGCCCTCCATCTGCAGCTCGATCAGCCGGTTGAGCTCCAGGGCGTACTCCATCGGCAGCTCGCGGGCGATCGGCTCGACGAAGCCGCGGACGATCATCGCCATCGCCTCGTCCTCGGTCATGCCGCGGCTCATCAGGTAGAACAGCTGGTCCTCGCTGACCTTGGAGACGGTCGCCTCGTGGCCCATGGACACGTCGTCCTCGCGGACGTCCACGTAGGGGTAGGTGTCCGAGCGCGAGACGGTGTCGACCAGCAGCGCGTCGCACTTCACGGTGGACTTGCTGTGGTGCGCGCCCTCCTGCACCTGGACCAGGCCGCGGTAGGAGGTGCGGCCGCCGCCGCGGGCCACCGACTTGGAGATGATGGTCGAGGAGGTGTGCGGGGCGGCGTGCACCATCTTGGCGCCGGCGTCCTGGTGCTGGCCCTCGCCGGCGAAGGCGACGGACAGCGTCTCGCCCTTGGCGTGCTCGCCGAGCAGCCACACGGCCGGGTACTTCATGGTCACCTTGGAGCCGATGTTGCCGTCGATCCACTCCATGGTGGCGCCGGCCTGCGCGGCGGCGCGCTTGGTCACCAGGTTGTAGACGTTGTTCGACCAGTTCTGGATGGTGGTGTAGCGCACGCGGGCGTTCTTCTTCACCACGATCTCCACGACCGCCGAGTGCAGCGAGTCCGAGGAGTAGATCGGGGCGGTGCAGCCCTCGACGTAGTGGACGTAGGAGTCCTCGTCGGCGATGATCAGCGTCCGCTCGAACTGGCCCATGTTCTCGGTGTTGATGCGGAAGTAGGCCTGCAGCGGGATCTGGACGTGCACGCCCTTGGGGACGTAGATGAACGAGCCGCCGGACCACACCGCGGTGTTCAGCGCGGAGAACTTGTTGTCGCCGGTGGGGATCACCGTCGCGAAGTGCTCGCGGAACAGCTCCGGGTACTCCTTCAGAGCGGTGTCGGTGTCCAGGAAGATGACACCCTGCTCCTCGAGCTCCTTGTTGATCTGGTGGTAGACGACCTCGGACTCGTACTGCGCCGCGACACCGGAGATCAGCCGCTGCTTCTCGGCCTCCGGGATGCCCAGCTTGTCGTACGTGTTCTTGATGTCCGCCGGCAGGTCGTCCCAGGACTCGGCCTGCTTCTCGGTGGAGCGCACGAAGTACTTGATGTTGTCGAAGTCGATCCCGCCGAGGTCCGCGCCCCACACCGGCATCGGCTTCTTCTCGAACAGGCGCAGGCCGCGCAGCCGCATGTCCAGCATCCACTGCGGCTCGTTCTTCTTCGCGGAGATGTCGCGGACGACGTCCTCGTTCAGGCCGCGGCGCGCGGAGGCTCCGGCGGCGTCGGAGTCGGCCCAGCCGTACTCGTAGGTGCCGAGGCCTTCGAGCTGCTCATGCGAGGTGGTGGTCATAGCGCGTTCCCTCCGGAAACCTCAGTGCTCTTGCCAGTCCCGGTGGCTGTAGCGGTCATCGGGATGAAAGTCGTGCAGACGCCGTCGCCGTGGGCGATGGTCGCGAGTCGTTGGACGTGGGTCCCCAGCAGCTCGGCGAAGGCCTCGGTCTCGGCCTCGCACAACTGCGGGAACTGCTCGGCGACATGGGCCACCGGGCAGTGGTGCTGGCACAGCTGCTCGCCGGCGGCGGGCGCGTTGCCACTCTGGCGGAGTCCGGCGGCGTAGCCGTCCTCGGTCAGAAGCTTGGCGAGCAGCGCGGGACGCTCCTCGGCGGGCACGGAGTCCATCCGCTCCCGGAACCGGTCGGCCAGCTCGGCCACCCGCTTGCGCGCGAACGCCTCGACCGCCGCGGACCCCGCACTGTCGGCGAGGAACTTCAGCGCGTCGACGGCCAGCTGGTCGTACGCCTGGTAGAAGACTCCGCGCCCCCGGTCGGTGAGCGCGAAGACCTTGGCCGGACGGCCGCGGCCGCGCTGCCCGTAAGTCCGCTGCTGCCGCGCCTCGACGAGATCTTCGGCGAGCAGCGCATCCAGGTGACGCCGCACACCGGCGGGCGTCATCTTCAGCCGCTTACCCAGATCCACCGCGGTCGAGGGCCCGTTGGCCAGAATGCTCCGCGCGACCCGGTTCCGCGTGCCGACGTGCACGTCGGACGCGTCGCCGGCGGACGGCGACGCGCTCACGGTGCTCACAATCGGGGTCGGCACGCTTTCCACAACACCAGTGTGCCTTTATTCGTTCCCGCGTACCAAGTAAGGAGAACCTAATAAGTCACGCAGGTGTGACCTAATTCACGCGACCCCGCGCGCCCGCTGCATCGCGGTGATCAAGACGATCATCCGCCGCATCAGCACCGCCCCGACAGCCAGGCACAAGGCGCTGACCACGGTACTGTCCAGAAAGAAGCTGGCCTGCTCAGCCACCACCCTAGTCCCGTCCGGCGCGGTACTGCGCGCCGTGAAGGTGCGGTAGCCGGTCAGCCAGGCCAGGATCCAGCACGTCCACCAACCGGCGGCCACCCGCCCGAGACCGGCAGAGCCATTCGGCTCAGTGTCGGAGGCACGCCAGACGTCCTGCATGATCTGCATCGGGAACCACAAGTTGACCACCGGCGTGAACCAGCCGCCTATGGTCCATCCCTGCGAGCGCCTCTGCGGACCCCACAGCCCGGCGTTCTTGCGACCGCGCCTGGCTCGGCAGGCTTCCCGCGCGTCGGGCAATCCATGATTCTCGTGTCTCCGCAGCCGATCTGAGCGCGAACAGGGGCGCTGGGTCCTAGGGCCGCGAAGACTTACCTGTCGATCACTTTCGCCATCGACCGATTCCACCGTCGATCGCTCCGGCGGATCACTCGGCGCGAGCCCCGCAGCGACGAGATCTTCCGGCGCCCCACCGACCGCCGCCGGGCGAGCTCTCCCGCGAACCGCTGCCTGCCCGCCGACCGCCCCGCCGGCTTCCCGCATCCCGCCGCCACACGCGCTGGGCATCATTCAGCGCCGCTAAATCGCCGCGTGCCCCACCAGCGCCGCCGCGCCGATCAGGCCGGCGTCTCCGCCGAGCGCCGCCGGGTGCACGGTCACGTCGCGGGTGAACGACAGGCGGGCGTACTCCTTCAGGTGCTCGCGCAGCGGGCCGAAGAGCAGCTCCCCTGACTTCGCCACGCCGCCGCCGACCACCGCGGCCTCTATGTCGACCAGCGCCGCGGTGCCGGCGATGGCCGCCGCGAGGGCTTTGGCCGACAGGTCGAAGGAGGCCAGGGCGATCGGGTCGCCGGCCAGTGCCGAGGCGGCCACCTCCGCGGCGGTGGCCTCGCCGGTCGCGCTTCCGGCGGGCCGCTTCCAGCCTTCGCGGACCGCGCGGGCCGCGATCGCCCGGCCGCTGGCGATGATCTCCACGCAGCCGCGCGCGCCGCAGGGGCAGGGCGGGCCGTCGAGCTCCACGCACATGTGGCCGACGTGGCCGGCGTTGCCGCTCGGGCCGGGGCGCAGGCGCCCGCCGAGGATCAGGCCGCCGCCGACGCCGGTGGAGACGACCATGCACAGCACGTTCTCGCGGCCCTTCGCCGCGCCGCGCCAGTGCTCGCCGGCGGCCATCGCCACGCCGTCGCCGGCCAGCGTCACCGGCCGGCCGGTGCGGTCGGCGACCCGCTCGACCAGCGGGAAGTCGCGCCACGCGGGGATGTTCACCGGGCTGATGGTGCCCTTGGAGGCGTCGATGGGACCGGCGCTGCCGATGCCCACGGCCGACACCTGCTCCCAGCGCGGATCCGCCATCAGCGCGGCGAGCAGTTCCTCGACCGCCGTGACCGGGTCGACGGACGGCGTCGGCCGCTCCTGCCGGGCCCGCAGCTCGCCCTCGGCATCGACCAACCCCGCCGCGATCTTGGTGCCGCCGATGTCGATGGCCGCGTACACGCTTCCTCCGGGTGCTCATTCCAACGGGCGAAACCGCCGAGCCGAGGGCTCAGGATCCCCGGCTCGGCGGCGGCTTGCACAAAACTTCTGACCCCTGGGGGCTCTGGGGGCTCCGGCTGTTCCGGTGGCTCCGGCGGACCGGACCCCCGGACCCGCCCAACCCGCCCGAACCCCCCGAGCCGCTACCGCTAACCCAGCGCCAGTTCGTCGATCGCGGCCAGCTCCTCGGCGGAGAACTCCGGCCCGGACACCGCGGCCACGTTCTCCTCCAGCTGCGCCACCGAGGAGGCACCGATCAGCGCCGAGGTCATGCGCGGGTCGCGGACGACCCACTGCGTGGCCATCTGCGCCAGCGACTGCCCGCGCTTGCCGGCCAGCTCGTTGAGCCCGCGCAGCTTGGTGAGCACCTCCGGCGTCAGGTTGTCCTTGGACAGGAAGCGCCCGATCGAGGCCCGCGAGCCGGTCGGGATGGTCCCGTCCAGGTAGCGCGAGGTCAGCAGGCCCTGCTGCAGCGGGCTGAAGGCGATGCAGCCCATGCCGGTCTCGGCGGTCGCGTCCAGCAGCGAGTCCTCCTCGATCCAGCGGTTCAGGATCGAGTACGAGGGCTGGTGGATCAGGGCCCGCACACCCATTCCGCGCAGCAGCGCCGCGGCCTCGCGGGTCTGCTCGGAGTTGTAGGAGGAGATGCCGACGTACAGCGCCTTGCCCTGCTGCACCGCCGAGGCCAGCGCGCCCATCGTCTCCTCCAGCGGAGTCTCCGGGTCGAAGCGGTGGGAGTAGAAGATGTCGACGTAGTCCAGGCCCATCCGGGTCAGCGACTGGTCCAGGGAGGCCAGCAGGTACTTGCGCGAGCCCCACTCGCCGTACGGCCCGGGCCACATGTCGTACCCGGCCTTGGTGGAGATCACCAGCTCGTCCCGGTACGGCCGGAAGTCCTGCGCGTACACGTGCCCGAAGTTGGTCTCGGCCGAGCCGTAGGGCGGGCCGTAGTTGTTCGCCAGGTCGAAGTGCGTCACGCCGAGGTCGAAGGCCCGCCGCAGCACCGCGCGCTGGTCCTCCAGCGGCTTGCCGTCGCCGAAGTTGTGCCACAGCCCGAGCGAGACCAGCGGCAGCTTCAGCCCGGACAGCCCGCTGCGCCGGTAGGGCATGCGGTCGTCGTAGCGCTCCGGATCGGCGGCATAGGTGGAAAGGACGTTCATCGGGTTCAGGCCTCCGAACCGGTCGTGCGAGTGAAACGAAGCGTGAGGAGCTGGAAGGGCCTCAGACTCACACGGAGTCCATCGTTGTCCGAGACCACGGTGACACCCTCTCGGGTGATCGGGCGCTCAAGCAAATCGCAGATCTCAAAGCCCGAGAAACCGAACTTCGGCGTGATGAGCGCCGAGGCCCGGCCGCCGTGCGATTCGTAGACGCGCAGCACGACGTCGCCGCTCCGGTCGTCGGCGAGCTTGACCGCCGAGGGGGTGACGGCGTCGTTGTCGATGCCGAACAAAGGTTCGATCGAGGCGAACTCGCCGAAGACCGCACCGACGACGGGGTTCATCAGGCGGCCCTGCCGGACCGCGTCCCCGATCGTCGCGCTGGGTGCCAGCGCGTGGTGGAAGACGTGCTCGCCCTGGTCGGTCTCGGGGTCGGGGAACCGCGGCGCGCGCAGCAGCGAGACCCGGGCGGTGACCGTGGTCCCGCCGTCGGCGCGCACGGTGCGCGTGACGTCGTGGCCGTAGGTGGACCCGCTCAGGATCGCCACGCCGAAGCCGGGCTCGGCGAAGTGCAGGAAGCCGTGGTTGCAGGCCTCGAACTTCGCCGCCTCCCACGAGGTGTTGGTGTGGGTCGGCCGGTAGATGTGGCCGAACTGGGTCTCCGAGGCGTAGCGGTCGGCGTGGATGTCCATGGGGAAGGCGAGCTTCAGGAACTTCTCGGTCTCGTGCCAGTCGACGTAGGTGGTGAACTCCACCGCCTTGGACTCGCTCTTCAGCAAGATGATCTGCCGTACCGTCGAGGAGCCGAACGAGCGGCGCACTTCGACGCTCGCGATCTGCGGCAGCCCTCCGAAGCCGAGCACTGAGACGTCGTCGGCGTCGGTCAGATCGGTCACGGTATTGCGGTAGAACTCATCGACGTCCCACGCGTCCCACATGTTCGGGAAGTCCGGGTGGATCTGCAGCAGGTTCGCCGCGGCGCCCGGCGGCAGGGTCTCCCGGTCCTGCTCGAGGTCGAAGATCGAGACCACCAGGCCGCGGTCGTCGATCTCCACCCGGACCAGGCCGTTGTCGAGCACATGGCCGCCGCCGGTCCGCTCCGAGACGCTGACGGCGACGACGCCCTCCGGCAGCACCGAGGCGCGCGCCAGCGCCTCCTCGACCGTGACCGGCGCGCCGTCCGAGCCCAGGCCGCCCGCCTCGGGGTACACCCCCGCGCCGGCCAGCGTCTGCATGGCCGTCACCGTCAGGCCCATGAGGGTCTCGGCGACCTCCTGATACGTCTTCTCCGCCTCGCGGTGCACCCAGGCGATCGAGGAACCGGGAAGGATGTCGTGGAACTGGTGCAGCAGCACCGTTTTCCAGGTCCGGTCCAGGACGTCGTAGGGGTACTCGGCACCGGCCCGCACCGCGGCGGCGGCGGCGGTCAGCTCGGCCAGGTACAGCCACTGCTCGCTGTTCCGGTTCCCCTGCTTGGTCTTCGCCTGGCTGGTCAGCGTGGCCCGGTGCAGCTCCAGATACAGCTCCCCGACCCACACCGGCGGGTTCTGATACTCCGCCTCGGCCTTGGCGAAGAACGCCGCGGGCTTGTCCCAGGAGACCTTCGCCGAGCCCTCCAGGTCCTTCATCCGCTTGGCCTTGGCGACCATCTCGCGGGTCGTCCCGCCGCCGCCGTCGCCCCAGCCGGTCGGCGCCAGCGACATCGAGGCGCGGCCCTTGTCCTTGAAGTTGCGCGCGGCGTGCGCGATCTCGCTGCCCTTCATCGAGCAGTTGTAGGTGTCGATCGGCGGGAAGTGGGTGAAGATCCGCGTGCCGTCGATGCCCTCCCACAGGAAGGTGTGGTGCGGGAACTTGTTGACCTGGCTCCAGCTGATCTTCTGGGTCAGCAGCCACTTGCTGCCGGCCGCCTTGATGATCTGCGGCAGGCCGCCGGCGAAGCCGAAGGTGTCCGGGAGCCAGGCCTCGTCGTTCTCGATGCCGAACTCTTCCAGGAAGAAGCGCTTGCCGTAGACGAACTGGCGCGCCATCGCCTCCGAGCCGGGCATGTTCGTGTCCGACTCGACCCACATGCCCCCCGACGGGACGAAGCGGCCGTCGGCGACCGCCTTCTTGACCTTCTCGTAGACCTCGGGGCGGTGCGTCTTGATGAAGTCGTACTGCGCGGCCTGGGACATCGTGTAGATGAACTCGGGTTCGGAGTCCAGCAGGTTGGTCATGTTCGCCGTGGTGCGCGCGACCTTGCGGACCGTCTCGCGCAGCGGCCACAGCCACGCCGAGTCGATGTGCGCGTGGCCGACCGCCGAGATCTGGTGCGCGGAGGGCACGGCGGGCTTGGCCAGGACGCCGGCCAGACACTCGCGCGCCGCGGCCGCGGTGGCGTTGACGTTCTGCAGGTCGACGGCGTCCAGCGCCTTCTCCACCGCGCGGACGATCTCATAGCGCCGCGCGGAGTCCTCCGGCAGCTCGGCCATCAGCTCGCCGAGCACTTCCAGGTCGGCGACCAGGTTCCAGACCGTCTCGTCGAAGACCGCGAGCTCCAGCGCCTCCAGCCGGTACTGCGGCTCGTCGCCGGCGGTCTCCTTGTCCCCGAGCAGCGTCGGCAGGAAGGGGTGGTAGTCCAGGATCACCGGGTTCGAGGCCGCCTCGACGTGCAGGAGCACCTCCTCGCCGCCGACCGCCTTGTCCGCCACGCGCACCCACTGGTTGCGCGGGTTCAGACCCTTCACCGGCGAGCCGTCGGACCGGTAGACCAGGCCCTCGCACTGGAAGCCGGGCATGTTCTTGTCGAACCCGAGGTCGATGATCGCCTCGACGGTCTTGCCCGCCCACCGCGCGGGCACCGTCCCGGCGACCGTCAGCCAGCTCGTCCCCCACGGCGCGCCCCACTTGGCGCCCACCGCGACCGGCTCGCGCGGTGCGGCCAGGCCTTCGGCGACCGGCACCGGCTCGCCGGGCGCGACCCAGATCGACCCCGTCAACGGCACCGACTCCGGGTAGATCGCCGGGGTGATGCGCTCCTCCAGGACGCGCTTCAGACGGTGTTCCACCAAGGACCGGTTATCGTGCATCGCTTTAGCTCCAAACGTCCTCGACGGCCAGCACCTCGGTGATGCCGCGCGCAGTCAAGTGATTCTTATCCCCAGCGAGCCCGGCGAGTACAGCTGTGGGCCGCGCACCTTCTTCTAATAAATGCATGAAGGCTTCGTAGAAACCACCGCCGGGTCCGCATGTGGCGCGCGCCGTGACCTCTTCGGGCAGGTCCAGGACCAGTCCGACGCTCCGCGGCGCGGGCGGCGCCCACTGCCCGCGGATCTCGCCGACGATCTTCGCCAGCTCCAGTCCGGCCGGCTTGGGCTCGCGGTCGTTGGTCAGCAGCCCGAGGCTGTACTCCAGCTCGGGGAAGTCGGCCAGGTCCTTGCTCACGTCGTGCGAACACCACCAGGTGATGCCCCACAGGTCCGGGCAGTCGAGCGCGTTAGCCACCGTCGCGCGGGTGAAGTCGGCCGCCTTGTCGGCGGGGACGTGCGGCTGCGGCGCGCCGACCTCTTGCAGCCACACCGGCCGGCGCGGATCGGCGGACCAGGCCTTGGACAGCTCGATCATGTACTCGGCGTGGTGCGCCACGGCCGCGGAGTCCGTGCCGTAGCGCTGCTGCGTGCCGTTGAAGACCCAGGAGTGGATCGCGGTCGCGGCGCCGTAGCGGGCGGCGTGCGCCGGGGTGAAGGGGTGGTCGTCGAGGTACCAGGCGGCGTCGTAGGAGCAGTGCAGGTGGAACTTGCCCGGCGCGCCCTGCTCGCAGGCCTCCAGCAGCCGGTCCAGCCACGCCGCCGCCTGCGCGGGGGTGATGCGGTCCGGATCCGGGTGCGGGTCGCCGGAGAACTGGTTGGTCTCGTTGCCGAGCGTCATGCCGATGAAGTTGGGCCGGTCGGCCAGCGCCGAGGCCAGGGTCCGCAGATACTCGGCCTCGGCGCCGACCACGTCGGGGTCGGTGAACATGTTCCGCCGGTGCCAGCTGTGGATCCACGCCGGCTGGAAGTCGAAGCTGGACAGGTGGCCCTGCAGGCCGTCGACGTTCACGTCCAGGCCGCGCTCGCCGGCGGCGTCGGCGACAGCCACCAGCTGCTCGACCGCCGCGGGGCGGATCAGCGTGCGGTTGGGCTGGAACACCGGCCACAGCGGGAAGACCCGCACGTGGTCCATGCCGAGCGCGGCGATCGAGTCCAGGTCGGCGCGCACGGCGTCCAGGTCGAAGTCGAGCCAGTGGTGGAACCAGCCGGAGCTGGGGGTGTAGTTGACGCCGAAGCGCGGGGTGGACGGCGGAGACTGCGGGGGCTGAGACGCCGTGCTCTGAACCATCGTGCTCTGAACCATCGTGCTCTGAACCATCGTGGTCTGAACCATCGTGGACTGAACCATCGTGGACGGCGGCGGCGTGGGCTGCGGAGGCTGCCGAACGGACAGCGGTGCTGCGGTCATGGCGGGGGTGGGCTTCCCTCGTGGGTGCGGGTCTTGCTGTTCTGGTGCCGGGGTACGCGCGGCGCGGCTCATCCCTTGATGGCGCCCTCGGCGACACCGCGGAAGAAGTACCGTTGCAGCAGCAGGAACAGCGCCAGGATCGGCAGCAGCGCCATCATGGTGCCGGCGGCGATGGTGCGCGGGTCGTGCGACCACTGGCCGTTCAGGTAGGACAGGCCGACGGTGAGCGTGAGCTTGTTCGGGCTCTGCAACACCAGCAGCGGCCACAGGAAGTCGTCCCAGGCGCCGATGAAGGCGAAGATCGAGATCACGCTCAGCACGCCCTTGACCGCCGGCAGGCCGACGTGGCGCAGCCGCTGCACGGCGTTGGCGCCGTCGATGATCGCGGCTTCCTCGACCTCCTTGGGCAGCGCGAGGAACGCGTTGCGCATCAGCAGCACGTTGACCATCGCGATCATGTCCGGCAGGCAGACCCCGAGGATCGAGTCGCCCAGACCCATGCTGGTGATCATCTGGAACTTGGAGATGACCGTGACCTCGGCGGGCAGGATCAGCGTCGAGACGAACACCGCCAGCAGCAGCTTGCGGCCCTTGAACTTCAGCCGCGCCAGCACGTAGCCGGCCAGGGTGGCGCCGATGACGTTGCCGGTGACGTTGATCACCGCCACGGTCAGCGAGTTCAGCGCGAAGTGCCACACCGGGATGGTGTTCTGCACCTCGCCGTAGTTGCCGAGCGTCGGGTGGTGCGGCAGCAGCTGGATGTTCTGCGTGTACACGTCCTCGGCCTTGCTCTTCAGCGAGGTCGACAACTCCCAGAGCATCGGGCCGATCGAGATCACCAGCACCACGACCAGCGCGGTGTAGCGCAGCACCAGCCCGTGCGGGGTCGGGGCGTCGAAGATCGGCGAGCGCCCCTTGCGGTTCGGGTTCCGCACGGCCGAGCCCGGGCGGCGCGCCGCGCGCCCCGCCTTGTCCTCGCGCTCGCGGCTGTCCTCGGCGGTGGTCGCGGTCACGACTCCTCCTGGGTGCTCTTGTTCAGGCGGGTCAGGAACAGCAGCGGCACGGCGGTGAGGAAGAACAGGAACACGCTGATCGCGCTGGCGTAGCCCAGGCGGCCGTCGCTGCCGGAGGCGGCCTGCTGCACCAGCATCACGATCGAGACGTCCTGGCCGCCGACGCCGCCGGTCGGGCCGCCGAGGATGTACAGCTCGCCGAACACGCGCATGGCGTTCACCGCGATCAGCACCGAGATCAGGATCATGGTGCCGCGCACGCCGGGCACCGTGATGCTCCAGAAGCGGCGCACCGTCCCGGCGCCGTCCACCGCCGCGGCCTCGTGCAGTTCGCGCCGCACGCTGCCCAGCGCGGACATGTACAGGATCATGTAGTAGCCCAGACCCTTCCAGACCGTCAGCGCGATGGCGCTGAGCAGCAGCAGCCAGCGGTCGGTCAGGAACGGCACCGTCTTGTGGACGAAGCCCATGGTCTGCAGCAGGTTGTTGAACAGCCCGCGGTCGTCGAGCATCCACTTCCAGATCAGCGCCACCGTCACCGCCGAGGCGATGACCGGGAAGTAGAACGCGGTCCGGAAGAAGGAGATGCCGGGGACGTTCCGCTGCACCAGCAGGGCCAGCAGCAGCGGGAGCAGGGTGAGCAGCGGGACGCAGATCACCATGAAGACGATGGTGTTCAAGATCGCGTCCCGGATGTGCGGGTCGTGCCACAGAAGCCAGTAGTTCTTCAATCCGATGAAGTGCCCACCGGTCAGCTGGTGCACGTTCGTGAACGACAGCGTGACGGTGTTGATCGCCGGCCACACGCTGAACAGCGCGAGCCATATCAGGGCCGGGAGCATCAGCAGCCACGGCGTGTAGAACCGGTGGGACCTCATCGGTTTCCTCGCTAACTCCTACTCAGACCTGGGGGGACACGGGCTCACTGCGAGAGCAGTGCGTTCGCCTGGTTCACCGTGTTGTCCAAGGCCTGCTTGGAGGTCTCCTTGCCGGTCATCGCCTTGGCGATCTCCTGGTTCAGGAGCGTGTTCATCGCGTCGGTCCAGATCGGCGGGGTGAAGTTCACCGCGGTCTGCATGTCCTTGTAGGCGATCACCGAGGCGTCGCCCTGCGTGGTGCCGTCGCTCTTGCTGTACTGCGGGTCGTTCGCGGAGGCCGCGGAGCCCGGCAGGAAGCCCGGCGCCAGCTTGACGAAGCCGGCCTGGTTCTCGTTGTCCGTCACGAACTCGGCGAAGGCCACCGCCAGCGGGAGGTTCTTGCTCTTGCTGGAGACCGACAGGCCCTGCACGTACAGCGGCGCGGTGTCCAGCGCCGGGGAGGGGACCACGTTCGGCGCCAGCGTCGGGTTGTCCTGCTGCAGGCTGGTGATCAGGTTGCCGCCGCCGGTGGTCCAGGCGACCTGCTGCTTGCTGAACAGCGTGGAGTTGCCCTCGTAGCTGTTGTCCAGCACGTTCGAGGGGAGGTACCCGGCCTTGTAGGCGGCGGTGTACTTGTCCAGCATCGCCTCGGCCTGCGAGGTGTTGAAGGCGAACTTCGTGCCGTCGGCGGACAGCAGCTTGGTGCCGGTGTTCGCGATGTCCGACAGCCCCGGGGCGCGGGACATCAGGTAGTCCTTGCCGCCGGACTTGTCGTGCATGATCTTCGCCTGGGCGACCAGGTCGTCGAACGTCTTCGGCGGGTTGGCCGCGTCCAGGCCGTCCTTGGCCATCATCGTCTTGTTCCAGTAGCTCACGTCGGTACCGAGGTACCAGGGGAAGCCGAAGAACTGGGAGCCGCCGGAGATGTCCTGGTAGTTGTAGGCGCTCAGACCGCTCTTGACGTAGTCCGTCTGCAGCGTCGGCACGTTCTGCTTCAGGTCCAGCAGGTTGCCGGTCTTGGCCACCGCGTGCGCGATGTCCGGCGGCAGGTTGATCACGTCCGGCAGGCTGCCGGTGGAGACCTGGCTGGTGACCTTGGTCGGGTAGCCGTCGCCGGGCTGGTCGATCCAGTTGACCTCGGTGCCCGGGTGCGCCGTCTTGAAGTCGGCGATCAGCTTCGTGAAGTACGGGGTGAACTTGTCGTTCTTCAGCGACCAGGTCTGGAAGGTGATGGTGCCCGACAGCGCCGCCGTGGTGGAGACGGTCTTGTTCGCGTCCGACGACGAGGACTTGCTTCCGACGCCGCAGCCGGCCAGCAGCGTAGCGGCGACGGCTATGGCGGATATCGCTGTGGTCCTGCGCATGGTCATGACTCCCGGCTTTCCTTGTGAGGGGTCGAGGTGGGGGTTCGTTCAGGGAGTGCTCTCTCGTTCACGAGAGTTTTACTAAACCGCTCTAGTGAAATGGGACTATGCTCTGCGTCATCCGGGGTGTCAAGGGGCGAGACGACCCCCACCGGCGAAGGGATACCGAACCGTGACCAGGCCCACCATCGACGACATCGCAAGAAGCGCCGGGGTGTCGAAGAGCGCCGTGTCGTTCGCACTGAACGACCGCCCTGGCGTAAGCCCTGCCACTCGGGAGCGAATCCTTCGCGTCGCCTCGGAGATGAACTGGCGGCCGCACAAGGCGGCGCGCGCCCTGGGAGGCGCCCGCGCCGACGCGGTCGGACTGGTGGTCGCGCGCCCGGCGCAGACCATCGGCGCAGAACCCTTCTTCGGACTGTTGCTGGCCGGGCTCCAGGCGGGATTGTCAGCACGCTCCGTCGCCCTCCACCTGATGATCGTCGAGGACACCGCGGCCGAGATCGAGGTCTACCGGCGCTGGACCTCCGAGCGGCACGTGGACGGCTTCGTCCTGGTCGACCTGCAGCACCGCGACAAGCGCGTGCCGGTCCTGGAGGACCTCGGTGTCCCGGCGGTGGTCATCGGCGGTCCCAGCGGGCACGGCACACTGCCCAGCGTCTGGGCCGACGACCGGGAGGCGATGCTCTCGCTCGTGGACTACCTCGCCGCGCTCGGACACCGCCGCATCGCACACGTCGCCGGCGACGAGGCGTTCCACCACACCCGCCGCCGCATCCGCGCACTGAAGGACGCCTCCCGCCGCCTGCACCTGGTCGACGCCGTCTCGGTCCCCACCGACTTCAGCGACGCCCAGGGCGCCTCGGCGACCCGCGCACTCCTGAGCAGCCCGCAGCGCCCGAGCGCACTGATCTTCGACTCGGACGTCATGGCGGTCGCCGGCCTGGCGGTCGCCGCAGAGATGGGAGTGGCGGTACCGGCCGGACTGTCAGTGGTCTCCTTCGAGGACTCGCTGCTCACCCGCATCGTGCACCCGGCGATCACCGCCCTGAGCCGCGACACCTTCGCCCTCGGCGGCCAGGTCGCGGCGATGCTGCTGGCCGCGATCGACGTACCCGGATCGGTGCGCGACGTACAGAGCGCCACGCCGCGGCTCACGGTGCGCGAGAGCACGCGCGCCCCTTACCACGATCGCCGGGCATGAACCGGTTCAGCGAATCATGTGAACCGGTTCAGCAACCGGCTGTGGACCTCCCCCGAACAGCGCGTCCCGTTTGCGCGCGTCCGGCAGCTGTACTGCGCTGGAAGTGGAACGGGGTCGCCGTGGCGCGCCCCCGCGCGCCGACACCCGCGCGGATGGGAGGACACCATGTTCGTCCGCAGTCTGTACATCACCTGTGATCCGGCGGACGTCGGCCCGGCCCTGGACGTGATCGCCAAGGCGGTCCCGGGGATGATGGCCGAACAATCCGGCTTCGACGGCATCGGCGTCTTCGCCGACCGCGCCCTCGGCAAGATCCTCACCGGCTCCTGGTGGGAGACCGAGCAAGCCCTGAAGAACAGCGACGAGCAGCTTCGCGACCGGCGCGTGGACATGCTGGCGCGGTTCGTCTCGACGATCACCACCGTGAACCTGGAAGCCGCGGCGTTCACCCCGCCGGCCTCGGCGACCAGCGGCAGCTTCCGGCTCCAGCGGATGATGTTCGAACCGGCCATGGCCGGCGGCATCGTCCGGGCCTTCGAGGAGGTCGGCCTGCCCGGGCTGCAGGCCGTCGACGGCTTCCAGGGTGCCAGCCTGCTCCTGGACCGGGCCCACAACATCGCCGGGGTCGGCACGTTCTTCCGGGACACGGAGGCACTCGCGGCCTCGCGCGGCCCGCACGCGGCCATCCGGAAGGCGGCGTTCGAGCAGATGAAGGGCGGCGTCCAGATGCTCGCCCTGGAGGAATTCGACGTCGTGGAGCTGGACCTGCCGACGTCCAACCCGATCCCCGTACCCCCGCGCTGAGGCGTGTGGCGCACGTAACAGGCTTACCCGGCGCGGAGCACCACAGAGAGTCTTCGTAGAATCTCCGCTATGGGACAACCAGCCGTAGAAGTGACCGGCCTGGTCAAGAGGTACGGCGCCAAGACCGCGGTGGACGGCCTGGACCTGCGCGTGCAGACCGGGACCATCACCGCCGTGCTCGGCCCGAACGGCGCCGGGAAGACCTCGACCATAGAGTGCTGCGAGGGGTACCGCCGTCCCGACGGCGGGTCCGTCCGCGTGCTCGGGCTGGATCCGGTTACCCAGGGTGAGCAGCTGCGGCCGCGGATCGGCGTGATGCTGCAGTCCGGCGGCATCTACCCCAGCGTGCGTGCGGCGGAGATGCTCAAGCACACCGCCAAGCTCTACGCGAACCCCCTGGACACCGACGCGCTGATCGAGCGCCTGGGCCTGGGCTCGGCCGGCCGGACCACCTTCCGGCGGCTGTCCGGCGGGCAACAGCAGCGGCTCTCGCTGGCGCTGGCCGTGGTCGGGCGGCCGGAGCTGGTGTTCCTGGACGAGCCCACCGCCGGGCTGGACGTGCAGGCCCGGCACGCCACCTGGGAGCTGATCGAGCAGCTGCGGCGGGACGGCGTCACCGTGGTGCTCACCACCCACCTGCTGGACGAGGCCGAGCGGCTGGCCGACACGGTGGCGATCGTCGACGCCGGCAAGGTGATCGCGCACGACACCCCGGCGGCGCTGTCGGCCGCGAACGGCACCGCGGATACCGCGATCCGCTTCACCGCGCCGCCCGGACTGGACCTGGCCGGGCTCCTGGCGAAGCTGCCGGGCGGGCTGACCGCCGTCGAGCAGCCGCCGGGCGGCTACACCGTCGGCGGCGACATCACCCCGAACGTGCTCGCCGCCGTGACCGCGTGGTGTGCCGCCAAGGACGTGATGCCGCAAGGGTTGAGCGTGGGACGCCGTACGCTCGAAGACGCCTTCCTCGATCTGACCGGACGGGACCTCCGTTGACCGCCACCGCCTCCGCCGACGACACCGGCGCCATGAACGCCGCCGCCCGGCGGTCCGCCCCCCTGAGCTTCACCCCGAAGCCCGGCGCCGCCCCGGCCGCCCGCATGATCCTGGCGCAGGCCGCGCACGAGGTCCGCCTGATGCTCCGCAACCCCGAGCAGCTGCTGCTGACCATAGTGATCCCGGCGCTGATGATGGTGCTGTTCTCCGGGGAGTCGCTGGTCGCCACCTCCGGCCCGGGCAAGCGCGTCGACTTCTACGCCCCGGGCCTGTTCGGCGCGGCAGTGCTGTCCACGGCGTTCACCGGCCTGGCCATCGCCACCGGCTTCGAGCGCCGCTACGGCGTCCTCAAGCGCATGGGCGCCACGCCGCTGCCGCGCTGGGGGCTGATCGTGGCCAAGGCGCTGTGCGTGCTGTGCGTCGAGGTGATCCAGATCGCGCTGCTGTCGGCGATCGCCCTGGCCATGGGCTGGAAGCCGCACGGCGACCCGCTGGCGGTGGCGGTGCTGGTCGTCCTGGCCACCGGCACCTTCGCGGGCCTGGCCATGCTGATGGCCGGCACCCTGCGCGCCGAGGCCACCCTGGGCCTGGCGAACTTCGTGTTCCTGCTCCTGCTCGCCGGCGGCGGCGTGATCATCCCGCTGTCCAAGTTCCCCTCGGGCGTCCGCCACGTGCTCGACGCCCTCCCGATCAGCGCCCTCACCAACGGCCTGCGCGACGTGCTCCAGCACGGCGCCACGCTGCCCTGGGCCAACGTCGGTATCCTCGCCGCCTGGGCCGTGGCCGCGATCGCGGTGGCCGCCCGGACCTTCAAGTGGGAGTAGCAGGACGATGACGCAGACCGCCGGGGACGCCCCGGCCAGCGGGCAGACGGCGGCTCCGGCGGACGGGGCACAGGTGTCCGCTCAGGCCGAGCGCACCGGCGAGCACCCCGCGCCCGGCGGAGAGTCGGATGTCGCGGATGTCGCGGATGCCGCGGCCACCGGCGCGCGCTCCGCCGATCGAGTGACCGCCGGACCCGCGAGCGTCCCGAGTCTGTCCCCGACCGGCCTGCTGTCCCGGATCCTCACCTGGCGCACCACCCCCGCGATCCTCACCTGGACCTGCTTCGCGGCGTTCGTCGCCAACATCGGCATCATCGTCACCGGCGGCGCGGTCCGGCTCACCGACTCCGGCCTGGGCTGCCCGACCTGGCCCACCTGCACGGACGGCAGTCTGGTCCCGACCAGCCGGCTCGGCGCGTACGGCGTGGTGGAGTTCACCAACCGGATGCTGACCTTCGCAGTCTCGGTCGCGGTCGGCGCCGCGATCATCGCGTGCCTGCGCTGGCACCCGCGCCGCGCCGTGCTGACCAAACTGTCCTGGACCCTGTTCGTCGGCGTCGTGGTCCAGGCGGTCATCGGCGGCATCTCGGTGCGCACCCACCTGGCGCCGATCTGGGTCTCCCTGCACATGCTGGTGTCCCTGGGCATGGTCGCGCTCTCCTACGTCCTGTGGGTCCGCAGCCGCGAGCCCCACGACGCCGAGCCCACCCCGACCGTCCAGCCGATACTGCGCACCCTCGGCTACGTCCTCACCGCCGCCGTGGGCGCCCTGCTGATCGCCGGCACGATCGTCACCGGCAGCGGCCCGCACTCCGGCGCCAAGGCCGGCGACCCGGGAAACAAGCGCTTCCCCCTCAGCCCGGCCAACGCCACCCAGCTGCACGCAGACCTGGTCTTCCTGGTCGTCGGCCTGACCGTGGCGCTGTGGTTCGCCCTGAAGGCCACCGGCGCCGAGCCCCGCGTCCTGACCACGGTCCGCGACCTGTTCCTGCTCCTGATGGCGCAGGGCGTGATCGGCTACGTCCAGTACTTCACGCACCTGCCGGTCCTGCTGGTCGGCATCCACATGCTCGGCGCGGCCATCGTGTGGGCCGCGACCTGGCGCGTGCTGCTGGCGATGCGGGAGCGGAAGGCCGAGCCCGCGCTCGCGGCGGCGGCGGCCTCGTAGCCTGATACGACAAAGCCAGATACGGCAGTGCCTGTGCCCGGCCCATCCGCTGTCCCTCCCGCCGGCTCCATCGCGTGTCACCGGTCCTTGAGGGGTCGGCCCGGGCAGCAGGTTGCCCGGGCCGACGGACTTCTTCAGAAGCCGGGCGCCGCCACCACCAGGTCGGCGATCCCAGTGGCCTCGACCCGGCCCTCACGCGCCGGCACGAAGCAGGACTCTCCCTGCGTGAGCGTCAGGGTCCCGCGGGTCCCGCGCAGCTCGACCTCGCCGGACAGCGCCAGCACGATCCGCGGGCCGCTGCCGGGGATCTCGGCGCGCAGCGTGGTGCCGGTGTCGAGGGTGGCGTGGTAGAGCCGGAACTCCGGCGCCGGGGTGTCGAACTCCACGACGCCGGTGGCGACGGATTTCCCGTGCCGCACCGGGACCGGCACCGAGGCGTCCATGACGCGCAGCAGCTCGGTGACGTCGATGTGCTTGGGCGTCAGCCCGGCGCGCAGGACGTTGTCGGAGTTGGCCAGCAGCTCGATGCCGGTGCCGCGCAGATAGGCGTGCAGCCCGCCGGCCTCCAGGAAGATCGCCTCGCCCGGGGTGAGCACGACCCGCTTCATCAGCAGCATCGCGACCAGGCCGACGTCGCCGGGGAAGTCCTCGGCGACGCGCAGGACGGCCGCGAAGTCCTCGGCGAACTCCCCGCCCTTGTCCTGCCCGGTGCGACAGGCCTCGACGACGGCGGCGACCAGCTCCCCCCGGGTGTCCGCCGGCCACTCCAGCAGCCGTCCGATCGCCGCGGCGACGGTCGCCGGCTCCGGCTTGTCGGCCAGCATCGCCCGGACCTCGTCCAGCTCGCCGGCGCCGAGCTCGACGACCGCGGCGAGCACCCGCTCGGCGTCCTCGGCGGCCCGGCAGCCGGCCAGCGCCTCGAAGTCGGTGAGCGCCATCAGGATCTCCGGCTTGGGCCAGTCGTCCACGTAGTTCCGGTTCGGGTCGCCGGCGGGCAGTCCGCGCTCCTGCTCGGCGCCGAACCCGGCCTCGGCCTGCTCGCGCGTGGGATGCGTCTGGATGGACAGCGCTTTGGCCGCCGAGAGCACCTTGAGCAGGAACGGCAGCCGGTTCTTGAAGCGCGCGGCGACCTGCGGCCCGAGCATCCCCACCGGATCGGCGGAGACGAAGTCGAGCAAGGTCGCCTCGCCGCCGTCGATGCGGGACGGCGCGCTGGGGTGCGCGCCCATCCACAGCTCGGCCTCCGGCTGCCCGGAGGGCTCGCGGCCTAGCAGGTCGCTGATGGCGCTGGGCGATCCCCAGGCGTAATGCTGCGTGGTGTTGGTGAGCCGATACACGCTGGAAAGGCTAGTGCCCCGAGAGCCTTCAGTGGACCAGCGGACTCACCGCGGCGGCCACGAACAGCAGCGCCAAGTACATGTTCGAGAAGTGGAACAGCCGCATCGGCAGCAGCTCCACGCCGTCCTTGCCCGAGCGCGCCCGCGCGTCCAGCCGGTGCGCCTCGACCAGGAACACCACGCCGAGCACCGCCGCGGCGATCGGGTAGACCAGGCCGGTGTGCCCGATCGGCCACAGCAGCAGGGAGCACGCCACGGTCGCGTAGGAGTACCAGACGATCTGCTTGGTCACCTCGCGGGCCGGCGCCACGACCGGCAGCATCGGCACGTTCGCCGCCGCGTAGTCCTCGCGGTAGCGGATAGCCAGCGCCCAAAAGTGCGGCGGCGTCCACAGGAACACGACCATGAACAGCACCACCGGCGCCCACGCCAGCCGGTCGGTGGCGGCGGTCCAGCCGATCAGGGCCGGGAAGCAGCCGGCCGCGCCGCCCCAGACGATGTTCTGCGGCGTGCGCCGCTTGAGCACCATCGTGTAGACGAGCACGTAGAAGGCGTTCGCCGCGAGCGCCAAGCCCGAGGACAGCCAGTTCACCGCCAGGCCCAGCCACAGCGTGGAGACGACCCCGAGCACGAGCCCGAACACCAGAGCGTTCTGCGGCGTCACCGAGGCGGCCGGGACCGGACGGCGGCGCGTACGGCGCATCTCGGCGTCGATGTCGCGGTCCACGTAGCAGTTCAGCGCGTTGGCGCTGCCGGCGGACAGGTAGCCGCCGACCGTCACCGCGACGACCGGCCACAGCCCCGGCACATGGCGCAGCGCGAGGAACATCACCGGGATGGTGGTGACGAGCAGCAGCTCGATGATGCGCGGCTTGGTCAAGGCGACGTACGCCTTGAGGACTGCCGTCGCGTGCCCGCCGCGCTCCCCGGCCGCAGACTCCACCGAAGGAGCGGCGGTCCTGGACGGAGCCGTGGCCGGGGGAGTCTCGACCGTGGTCAAAAGCCCGTCCTCCATGGATGCCTGATTCGGACAACACGCAACTTTAAACCGTCGCCCTCCCCGCTCATGCGGCGGGGCGGCTTATCGCGCGTTGAGTCGCCGCGGGGATACGCACCGCACGTATATGAGGACCGCGCCACCATCGTTCAGAAGACCGCACCATCACCGTTCACTAAGGGTTACCCCGGGCGTACCCGTCCACGTGCTGACTGGGAACGCGATGCCCGTGAGGTCCGAGTAGGCTGGCGAAACGAGATCTGAATCATGTGGCGCAGGGGTCCCACCAGCTGTACCCGAGCGTGGGGCCTCGGCGCGTGAACTGCGAAGGAGCGCTTCCGGTGAGCACCGCAAGCACCGCAACCCCGTTCGAGTGGACCGACTTGGACAAGCGCGCCGTGGACACTGTGCGCACCCTGGCCATGGACGCGGTCCAGAACACCGGGAACGGCCACCCGGGGACCGCGATGTCCCTGGCCCCGGCGGCCTACCTGCTCTTCCAGCGCCACCTTCGCTTCGACCCGGCCGACCCGCACTGGGCCGGCCGGGACCGTTTCGTGCTGTCCTGCGGCCACTCCTCGCTGACCCAGTACATCCAGCTCTACTTCGCCGGTCTCGGCCTGGAGCTGGAGGACCTGAAGCACTTCCGCCAGTGGGGCTCGCTCACCCCGGGCCACCCTGAGCGCGGCCACACCGAGGGCATCGAGGTCACCACCGGCCCGCTGGGCCAGGGCCTGTCGAACGCGGTCGGCATGGCGATGGCGGCCCGCTTCGAGCGCGGCCTGTTCGACCCGGACGCGCCGGCCGGCTCCTCGCCGTTCGACCACCGCGTCTACGTCTTCGCCTCCGACGGCGACCTGGAGGAGGGCGTCACCTCCGAGGCCTCCTCGATCGCCGGGCACCAGAAGCTGGGCAACCTCATCGCGGTCTACGACGACAACCACATCTCCATCGAGGGCGACACCAAGGTGGCCTTCGGCGAGGACGTGCTGAAGCGCTACGAGGCCTACGGCTGGCACGTGCAGCACGTGGACTGGCTGGCCGGCGGGGAGTACCACGAGAACGTCGAGGAGCTGCACCAGGCGCTGCTGGCCGCCGAGGCCGAGACCGGCAAGCCCTCGATCATCCGGCTGCGCACCATCATCGGCTGGCCCGCGCCGAACCTGCAGAACACCGGCAAGGCGCACGGCGCCGCGCTCGGCGAGGCCGAGGTCGCGGCCACCAAGAAGATCCTGGGCTTCGACCCGGAGCAGACCTTCGAGGTCGACCCCGAGGTCCTGACCCACGCCCGCGAGGTCGGCGCGCGCGGCGGCCAGGCGCACGCCGCCTGGGACACCGCCTTCGCCGCCTGGCGCAGCAAGAACCCCGAGCGCGCCGGCGAGTTCGACCGGATCTCCAAGCGCGACCTGCCGGCCGGCTGGGCCGAGAAGCTGCCGACCTTCGAGCCGGGCAAGGACGTGCCGACCCGCAAGGCCTCCGAGGCCGTCATCCAGGCGATCGCCGAGTCGGTGCCGGAGCTGTGGGGCGGCTCGGCCGACCTGGCCGAGTCCAACCTGACCACCATCAAGGGCGGCAAGTCCTTCCTGCCGGCGTCCTACGGCGAGACCGAGTTCGGCGAGTCCAGCCCCTACGGCCGCATCCTGCACTTCGGCATCCGCGAGCACGCGATGGGCTCGATCCTCAACGGCATCGCGGCCCACGGCAACACCCTGCCCTTCGGCGCCACCTTCCTGGTGTTCTCCGACTACATGCGCCCGGCGGTGCGCCTGGCCGCGCTGATGCAGCTGCCGGTCACCTACGTCTGGACGCACGACTCGATCGGCCTGGGCGAGGACGGCCCGACCCACCAGCCGGTCGAGCACGTCGCGGCGCTGCGGCTGATCCCGGGCATGACCATGGTCCGCCCGGGCGACGCCAACGAGACCGTCGGCGCCTGGAAGGCCCTGATGGAGAAGCACACCGGTCAGGCCGACCACGGCCCGGTCGGCATCGCGCTGACCCGCCAGGGCATCCCGACCTACGACCACGAGGCGCTGAACTCCTCGCTGGACGCGGTCGAGGGCACCGCCAAGGGCGGCTACGTGCTGGCCGAGGCCGGTGGCGGCACCCCGAAGGTGATCCTCATCGGCACCGGCTCCGAGGTGCAGCTGGCCGTCCAGGCCCGCGAGGCGCTGGAAGCGGACGGCATCCCGACCCGCGTGGTCTCGATGCCCTCCACCGAATGGTTTGAGGAGCAGGACGCGGCCTACAAGGAGTCTGTGCTCCCGGCCGCCGTCAAGGCGCGGGTCTCGGTCGAGGCGGGCGTCGCGGACGGCTGGAAGAAGTACGTCGGCGACGCCGGCCGCAGCGTTTCGCTGGAGCACTTCGGCGCCTCGGCGGACTACAAGACGCTCTACCGCGAGTTCGGCATCACGGCCGAGGCCGTCGAGGCCGCGGCCCGGGAATCCCTGGCCGCCGCCGGCGCTTGATTTTCAGTGAAGAGGGAGAAGACGAGATGACGAACAAGAACCTGGACGCGCTGTCCGGCGCCGGTGTGGCGATCTGGCTGGACGACCTGTCCCGCAAGCGCCTGCAGACCGGCGACCTGGCCGCGCTGCTGGCCGAGAAGAACGTGGTCGGCGTGACCACGAACCCGACGATCTTCCAGAAGGCCATCGTCGGCCAGGATGTCTACAACGAGCAGCTCAAGGACCTCGCGCTGCGCGGCGTGACCGTCGAGGAGGCGGTCCGCATGATCACCACCGCCGACGTCCGCGAGGCCGCCGACGTGCTGCGCCCGGCCTACGACGCCTCCGGCGGCCAGGACGGCCGGGTCTCCATCGAGGTCGACCCGCGCCTGGCGCACCACACGGCGCCGACCGTGGCCGAGGCCAAGCAGCTGTGGTGGCTGGTGGACCGCGAGAACGTGTTCATCAAGATCCCGGCCACCCGCGAGGGCCTGCCGGCGATCACCGAGGTGCTCGCGGCGGGAATCAGCGTGAACGTGACCCTGATCTTCTCGCTGGAGCGCTACCGCGCGGTGATGGACGCCTTCCTGGCCGGCCTGGAGCAGGCCCACGCCAACGGCCACGACCTGACCAAGATCGCCTCGGTCGCCTCGTTCTTCGTGTCCCGCGTGGACACCGAGATCGACAAGCGGCTGGACAAGCTCGGCAAGTCCGAGCTCAAGGGCAAGGCCGGCGTCGCGAACGCCCGCCTGGCCTTCGAGGCCTACGAGGAGGTCTTCGCCGGCGAGCGCTGGGCCGCCCTGGAGCAGGCCGGCGGCAAGCCGCAGCGGCCGCTGTGGGCCTCCACCGGCGTGAAGGACCCGGCGTACCCGGACACCATGTACGTCGACGACCTGATCACCCGCGGCGTGGTGAACACCATGCCGGAGGCGACCCTGGACGCCGAGGCCGACCACGGCAAGCCCTCCGAGGACTCGATCCGCGCCCACTACGCCGAGGCGCACAAGGTGCTCGAGGACCTCGAGGCGGCCGGCGTCTCCTACGACGACGTGGTCCAGCTGCTCGAGGACGAGGGCGTGGACAAGTTCGAGGCGTCGTGGAACGAGCTCCTCGAGGCGGTCCAGAGCGAACTGGACAAGCTCAAGTGAACCCAGCGTCCAACACCCCGAAACCGGGGGCGGGGCACCAGGGCTATCAGCTCTCGCAGGCTGAGAAGACGCTGCTGTCGCACGAGTCCTCCCCGGAGGGGGCGGCGAACCCGCTGCGCGACGCCGTCGACCGCCGTCTGCCGCGCATCGCCGGGCCCTGCGGCCTGGTGATGTTCGGCGTCACCGGCGACCTGTCCCGCAAGAAGCTGATGCCGGCGATCTACGACCTGGCCAACCGCGGGCTGCTGCCCCCGGGCTTCGCCCTGGTCGGGTTCGCCCGGCGGGACTGGGAGGACCAGGACTTCGCCGAGGAAGTGCACCTGGCGGTCAAGGAGCACGCGCGGACCCCGTACCGCGAAGAGGTCTGGCGCCAGCTGTCCGAGGGCTTCCGCTTCGTCTCCGGCGAGTTCGGCGACAAGCAGGCCTTCATGGAGCTGAAGGCGACCATCGACAAGCTCGACGCCGAGCGCGGGACCAACGGCAACCACGCCTTCTACCTCTCGGTGCCGCCGAAGTTCTTCCCCGGCGTGGTCGAGCAGCTGCACGAGGTCGGGCTGGACCAGGGCCCGGAGGGCTCCTGGCGCCGGGTCATCATCGAGAAGCCGTTCGGCCACGACCTGGCCTCGGCCCAGGACCTCAACGCGATCGTGGACTCGGTGTTCCCGGCCAAGGCGGTCTTCCGGATCGACCACTACCTGGGCAAGGAGACGGTCCAGAACATCCTGGCGCTGCGGTTCGCCAACGAGATGTTCGAGCCGATCTGGAGCCGGGACCACGTGGACCACGTCCAGATCACGATGGCCGAGGACATCGGCATCGGCGGCCGGGCCGGGTACTACGACGGCATCGGCGCGGCGCGCGACGTCATCCAGAACCACCTGCTGCAGCTGCTGGCGCTGACCGCGATGGAGGAGCCGGTGTCCTTCGACGCCGACGCCATCGCCGCGGAGAAGACCAAGGTGCTCTCGGCCATCCGGCTCCCGGACGACCTGGACACCTACAGCGTGCGCGGGCAGTACGCGGCCGGCTGGCAGGGCGGCGAGAAGGTCGTCGGCTACCTGGAGGAGGACGGCATCTCGCCGGACTCCACCACCGACACCTACGCCGCGGTCAAGCTGGAGGTGAACACCCGCCGCTGGGCCGGCGTGCCGTTCTACCTGCGCACCGGCAAGCGCCTGGGCCGCCGCGTCACCGAGATCGCGGTGGTGTTCAAGCGCTCGCCGTTCCTGCCCTTCACCCCGACGCAGACCGAGGAGCTGGGACAGAACGCCCTGGTGATCCGGGTGCAGCCGGACGAGGGCGTGACCGTCCGCTTCGGCTCCAAGGTCCCGGGCACCTCGATGGAGGTGCGCGACGTGAACATGGACTTCGCCTACGGCGAGGCGTTCACCGAGTCCTCCCCGGAGGCCTACGAGCGGCTGATCCTGGACGTGCTGCTCGGCGACGCGCCGCTGTTCCCGCGCGTGGCCGAGGTGGAGCTGGGCTGGGAGGTGCTGGACCCGATCGAGGAGTACTGGGACGGGCACGGCAAGCCGGAGCAGTACACCTCGGGCACCTGGGGACCGGCCAAGGCGGACGAGATGCTCGCGAAGGACGGACGGAGCTGGCGGCGGCCATGATCAAGCACCTGGATTCCACCACCTCGGCGAAGATCGCCAGCGCCCTGATCGACATCCGCAAGGAGGCCGGGGCGGCCACCACGGGCGCGGTCCTGACCCTGGTCATCGAGACCGACGAGCGGCACCACTACTACGCCCTGCGGGCCGCGCGCGAGGCCTCGCGCGCGCACCCCTCGCGCATCCTGGTCGTGATACCGCATCCGGAACAGCCCTTCTCCGGGCTGGACGCCGAGGTGCGGGTGGGCGACGAGATGGGCCCGGGCGAAGCGGTGGTGATGCGGCTCAACGGCGAGCTGGCCTCGCACGCCGACGCCGTGGTCCTGCCCCTGCTGCTGCCGGACACCCCGGTGGTCACCTGGTGGCCGTCGGACTCCCCGGCCGGCCCGGCCGAGTCCGCGCTGGGCAAGCTGGCGATGCGCCGGATCACCGACGCCTCCGGCACGCACCAGCCGACCCCGGTCGCCGACCGGCTGCGCGGCTACTCCCCCGGCGACACCGACCTGGCCTGGACCCGCTGCACCCCGTGGCGCTCCATGCTGGCCGCGGCGCTGGACCAGATGCCCTCGACGGTGAAGACCGTCAAGGTCACCGCGGAGATCGACAACGCGTCCTCGTCGCTGCTGGCGGTCTGGCTGGGCTGGCGCCTGGGCGTACCGGTCACGCTGTCCACGGACACCGGTCCCGGCATCACCGGCGTGCACCTTGGCACCGACAACGGCGAGATCAGCCTGACCCGCCCCGACGGCATGCTCGCGGTGCTGTCGATGCCCGACCAGCCCGACCGGCACGTCGCGCTAAAGCGCCGCGAGCTGGCCGACCTCCTCACCGAGGAGCTGCGCCGCCTGGACGTCGACGAGACGTACGAGGAGGTGCTGCGGCACGTCACCGAGCAGGACGTCGCGGCGATCGAGAAGGTCGCGCCCCAGCCGGCGAAGCAGGCGACGATCACCATGACCGCCATCCCGGACAGCGGCCCGCTGGGCGAGCTGCCCAAGGAGTCCGCGCAGCGCGAGGAAGAGCTGCAGGACCAGGCGATCGACAAGCCCGTCGGCAAGTCCGCGGACAAGCCGGCTGGCGACTCAGGCAAGCCCAGCAAGCCCGGCAAGCCGCAGGGCGACGCGCCATGAGCGCCACTCCCGTCGTCATCGTCCACCGCGACGCGGAGGTCCTGGCGCAGGCTGTGGCGGCGCGACTGATCACCCGCGTGGTCGACGTGCAGGCGCTCCGCGGCGCCGCGCACGTCGTCCTGACCGGCGGCACCGTCGGCACCAAGTCGCTGGCGGCGGTCGCGGCCTCCCCCGCGCGCGGCGCCGTGGACTGGTCCCGGGTCCAGCTCTGGTGGGGCGACGAACGCTTCCTCCCCTCCGGCGACCCGGAACGCAACGAAACCCAGGCCCGCGAGGCCCTCCTCGACGGCCTGGTCGCCGAAGGCCTCCTCCCGCCGCAGAACATCCACGCGGTCCCAGCCGCCGACAAGGCGGGCTTCACCCCCGAGCAGTCAGCGGAGCAGTACGCGGCAACCCTGGCGGACTTCGCCCGCGAGGGCGCCGACGTCCCAGCCTTCGACGTCCTCCTCCTCGGCATGGGCCCAGACGGCCACATCGCCTCCCTGTTCCCAGGCCACCCAGCCCTGTACGAGGACAAGCGCAGCGCCGTCGGCGTCCACAACTCGCCGAAACCGCCACCCCTCCGAGTCTCCCTGACCCTGCCCTCCATCCAGGCCGCCGCCGAAGTCTGGGTAGTCGCCGCCGGAACAGAGAAAGCAAAGGTCACGCACCTAGCCCTCTCCGGCGCCGGACCAGTCCAGATCCCAGCCGCCGGCGCACGAGGCCGCAGCCGAAGCCTGTTCCTCCTCGACCGGGCCTCAGCCTCGGAACTGCCCGCGGAGCTGGCGCCGTACTCGCTCAGCTGAGCGGGGCACTGATTCACTCGAGCGTGCCGCCGGAGTCTTCGGATTCCGGCGGCACTCTTGTTTGTCTGGCTTCTGGCTGTCGGGCTGTCCTGACTGGTCCGACAGGTCTAGCTGGTCCGGCTATCTGGCTTCTGGCTTCTGGCTTCTGGCCGTCGTGCCGTCTTCCTGTCGGGCTTCTGGTTGTCGGACTGTCTGGCTGTCTGGTTTCTAGCTGCCTAACTGTCCTGGTTACCCTGCCTGGTCCGGCAGGTCTAGCGGGTCCGGCTACCTGGCTTCTGGCTGTCGGGCTTCTGACCGTCGTGCTGTCTTGCTGTCGGGCTTCTGGCTTTCTGGCTGTCGGGCTTCTGGCTTTCTGGCTGTCGGACTGTCCGGCTGTCCGGTTTCTAGCTGTGCGGTTCGCCAAGGCCATCGCCGACCCAGTGGCCGTGGAGCCGGCCCGCCGATCGTGCCTACTATCAGCACATGAACATGCCTCTGCCCCAGTCCCCCGTCCGGATCGGCGCCCTGCTGCCCCTGAGCCGACCGGGCTGGGTCGAGGCCGGTCACCACCTGCTCGCCGGCCTCGAACTCGCCGCCGCCGACAGCAGCACTCCCCTAGAACTCCTGGTCCGCGACACCGCAGCCGACCCCGCCAAGGCCGCGGCTGCCGTCGACGAGCTCGCCAACCTGGGCGTGGCAGCCCTCGTCGGCGAGTACCACAGCGTCGTCGCCCGCTCCATCGCCGCCCGCGCCGACGCGCTCGCCCTGCCGTTCCTGTGCTCCTCAGCGGTCCTCGACACCCTCACCGAGCAGCCGACCGACTGGGTCGCCCGCATCGCCCCGGCGCAGTCCCACTCCTGGCAGGTCTACGCCGACTTCCTCCTCGCCGCAGGCCACCGCCGCATCGCCGTCGCCGCCCAGCCGACCGTCTACTGGTCATCCGGCATCCGCGTCCTGCGCGATTATCTGACTCCCCGCGGCGGCACCCTCATCGAGGTCGATATCGCCGAAGTCTGCGACGCCCTAGTCGACAATGAGGCGACAGTCCTGCTGCTTCTCGTCGGCACCCCGGAGCCAGCGGTTCCGATCGTCAAGGCTGTCCGCGCCGACCCACGCCTCACTGACATCCTCATCGGCGCCCCCGCCGGACAGCCGGAGTTCGCCGAATGGGCCGAATTGCTGGGCAGCGACGGCACCGCGATCCCGTTCCTGAGCTACCTACCCGACCAGCTCACCCCGCTCGGCACTCGCGTAGAGGCAAAACTGCGCGAGCGCCTAGGCGTCACGCCATCCTTCGTCGCATTCGAGGGATACGACACCATCGCAGTCCTCGCCGAAGCACTGCGCTCGCACGGCTCCGGCCGCAAGACCATCGCCGAAGCCTGGCCGCACGTCTCGGTCGAAGGCACCCGCGGCCACATCCGCTTCTCCCGCGAGCCGGGCATCAGCGTCTGGCAGTGGACTTGGCCGCCGGTCCAGGTCGTCGACCGCGACCCCGCCGATCCCTCGCAGCTCCGGGTCCTCTACTCGGCGTCCGCCGCGTCCGCCACGTCCGCCACGTCCCCGACATCCCCCACGCCGCGTTCGTGAATCCGCCGGAACTCCTCCGACCACGGCGTCGGCCGCCGGTCCGGGCCGGTCCGCACGATGGTCCGCCGCCCGGTCGCGTGCACCACGCCGCCCTCGCCCACGAAGCGGAACTCGTAGACGCAGCTCGTCGTCCCGATCTTCACCACCCGCAGCTCCACGTCCAGCTCGCCGACCTGCGCGACCGGGACGCGGAACTCGACCTCGTAGGCCTTCACCAGGTGCCGCATGTCCGGACCGTCGATCAGCTCCGGACGGCTCTCGTACCAGGTGCTCAGAGCGCGCTCGGCGTGGACCGCATAGCGGGCGTTATGTAAGACGCCGACCTTGTCCAGCTCGTCGAACCAGACGCGGGTGCGGAACACGTGCAGCGGCGGCTCGGTGCCGCCGGCTTCGAGATCGTTCATAGCCTCAGCTGTACCTCAATCAGGCCCGCCGCGACGACGTGATTCCAGCCACACCGCGCCCCTACGCTGGGCGGCATGACAGCCTTCGACCAGGGCCCGACCACCCCCGCGAGTCCGCGGAGCCACACCCATCCGTTCCTGCCGTATCGTCCCGAGCGCCTCGACCAGGCCGAGGCGATACGGCGCGGCGAGCAGTTCCGGACGCACTTGCAGGCACGCCGCAGCGTCCGCTTCTTCTCCCCCGACCCCGTCCCGGCCGCGATGATCGAGCTGGCCGTGGACGCCGCGAACACCGCCCCCTCCGGCGCGCACCAGCAGCCGTGGAAGTTCGTCGCCGTCGGCGACCCGGCGCTGCGGCACCGCATCCGCGAGGCCGCCGAGGAGGAAGAACGCATCAACTACGAGGGCGGCCGGCTGCCCGAGGCATGGCGCGACGCCCTCGGACCGCTGGAAACCGACTCGGACAAGTCCTACCTGGACACGGTCCCGTGGATCGTCGTCGCCTTCGCCGAGAAGAGCACGCCGATGCCCGACGGCCGGCTGCGCAAGAACTACTACGTCAACGAGAGCGTCGGCATCGCCTGCGGCCTGTTCATCGCCGCCCTGCACACCATGGGCCTGGCCACGCTGACCCACACGCCGAACCCGATGGCGTTCCTCACCGAGATCCTGCAACGCCCTACGACCGAACGTCCCTACATCCTTTTCCCCGTCGGCTATCCGGCCGCCGACTGCGAAGTTCCCGACCTCGCCCGCAAACCGCTGACCAGGGCATTGGAGTACTTCGCCGGTTGAGCGATCGGGAGCTGCCCACCATTGCCCTTGCCCTTGCCCTTCTCCAAATCTGAGAGTAGCTTCCACTTCAAAGTCACTGCCAAGAGAAGGGGGCTGCCATGTCGCAGACGGAGCAGGGAACGGCGGTACCGCCGGGGGCGGCGGACGGCCGCAAATGGTGGGCGCTCGGCGGTCTCGCGCTGAGCTTGCTGGTCGTGGGCCTGGACCTGACGGTGTTGAACGTCGCACTGCCGACGCTGTCCACGTCGCTGAAGGCCTCGACCAGCCAGCTGCAGTGGTTCGCGAACTCCTACAACCTGGCGATGGCCATCGCGCTGCTGCCCGGCGGCCTGCTCGGCGACCGGTTCGGCCGCAAGCGGATGCTGGTGATCGCGCTGACCGCCTTCGGCATCGCCTCGGCGTTCTGCGCCTTCTCCTCCAACGCCGGCGAGCTGATCGCCTGGCGCGCGGTGCTCGGAATCGGCGCGGCGCTGCTGATCCCGCTGAGTATGAGTGTGCTGACCGTGCTGTTCACGCCCGAGGAGCGCCCCCGCGCCATGGGCATCTGGGCCACCGCCAACATGCTCGGCATCCCGCTCGGCCCGATCCTCGGCGGCTGGCTGCTGGACCACTACTGGTGGGGCTCGGTGTTCCTGATCAACCTGCCGGTCGTGGTGATCGCCCTGCTCGCGGTGGTCTGGCTGGTCCCGGAGTCGCGCGCCGAGCGCAAGCCGCGCATCGACCTGCCGGGCCTGGCCGCCTCCGCGGTCGGCCTCGCCGCGATCACCTACGGCCTGATCAAGGCCGGTGACGCCGGCTGGGGCTCGGCCGAGGCGCTGATCCCGCTCATCGGCGGGCTGCTGGTCCTGGTCTTGTTCGTCCAGCTGCAGCGCAGTCCCCAGCAGACGCTCATCGACCTGGAACTGTTCCGGGCCCGCGGCTTCACCTGGGGCACGATCCTGTCGACCATCGTCAGCTTCGCGCTGTTCGGGCTGATGTTCACGCTGCCGCAGTTCTACCAGGCCGTCGAGGGCGCCGACGCGCTCGGAACCGGCGTCCGGCTGCTGCCGATGATCGCCGGTCTGATGGTCGGGGTCCGGGTCGGGCAACCGTTCCTGAAGAGGGTCGGACCCTCCCCGCTGATCGGCGCCGGATTCGTCTTGCTGGCCATCTCGCTGATGATCGGCACTGCCACCGGCGTGCACGACGGCTACGGCTTCGTGGCGATCTGGCTCACGATGGGCGGCGTCGGCGTCGGTCTGGCCATGCCGATCACGATGAACGTCGCGCTGGACGAGCTCAGCGCCGAGCGCGCCGGCGTCGGCTCCGGCCTGCTGATGACCATCCGCCAGATCGGCGGCACCTGCGCGGTGGCGATCCTGGGCACGGTCCTGAACAGCCAGTACCGCAGCCATCTGGCACCGGCCGTGGCCCACCTCCCGGCGCCTCTGGCCTCCGCGGCGACCCGCAGCGCCGGCTCCGGCGTCGCGGTGGCGGCCCAGCTGCACTCGCCGTCGCTGCTGGAGTCGGTGCGCTCGGCGCTGGTGCACGCCACGAGCATGACGATGTGGGTCAGCGCGGGCTTCGCGGTGATCGGCGTGCTGGCCGCCACGCAGCTCCCCCGCAAGGCCCGAGTGACCGAACGGCAGGCCGAGGCAGCAGAATCGAGTCGTGATCTCCTCAATGCCGCAGACTGACCAAGCCCTTGCGCCGGCGCCGGCTCCAACCGGCCTGCGGGAGCGTAAGAAGGCCCGGACGCGTGCCGCGATCCAGCGGCACGCTCTGCGCCTCTTCCGCGAGGCCGGCTACAGCGCCACCACCATGGAGCAGATCGCCGCCGCGGCCGACGTGTCCCCAAGCACGCTCTACCGCTACTTCCCGACCAAGGAGGACCTGATCCTCCAGGACGACTACGACCCGCTGCTCGAGGCGGCGTTCCGCGCCCAGCCCCCAGACCTGCCGATCCTCGAAGCCTTCCGCACCGCCGTGAACGAGGCCATGAGCCAGGTCCCCCCCACGGACCAGGCCGAGGCCCTGGAGCGCGCCCGCATGGCCTACACCATCCCCGAGGTCCGCGCCCGCGCCCTGGACCACATGTTCACCACCACCGACATGATCGCCACCCTGTTCGCCGAGCGCCTGAACCGCACCTCCGACGACCTGGAGGTCCGAGTCCTGGCCGGCACCGTCATAGGCGCCGTGATGGCCGCGCAACAGCGCTGGATCTCCGACCCGGACGCGGACATGTTCGGCGTCCTGGACCGCGCCCTGCAGTTCCTCATCGACGGCCCGGGCCACCTCGGCAACCGGCCCGCGCAAGGAGCCTGACACCGGGTAACCTTCAGGACGTGGACATAGAACCCGCCCCCTGCCGCTGTCTGCTGTGCCAGCCCGCGACCCCCGACGAGTCGCAGTGGGACCCGCGCGACCGCGCGATCGCCACCAACGTCCGCGACCACGGCTGGCACATCATGGGCGTCACCGGCGACGACACCCCGGACTGGGCCTACTCCATCGGCATGTGGCACACCCACGGCGGCTACGACATCTGCATGACAGGCCTCCCCGTCGAGAACGCCATGGCCCTGGTCGCCAAGATCGCCGTCCAGGTCCGCGAAGGCCGAGCACTCGGCGCCGAGAAGCGCCGCCTGAACGTCATCGAAGGCTACGAAGTCGCCACCCGCCCAGTCCACCAGAGCTGGTACCCCGCCATGTTCGGCGCAGGCCTCGACTTCTTCCAAACGCCCCCATGGCCGATGCTGCAGGCAGTCTGGCCGGACCGCCAGGGCCGCTTTCCCTGGGAGCAAGGCGCGGACCCGGAGCGCCAAGACCAGCAGCCCTTCCTCTGGCTGGCCCGGAACGAGCACCCGGACAGCGTCTGGGTGTCCTCTTCCCTGACTTTGTAGCCTCCCGCCTCGCGCCTCGCGCTTCCCGCCTTTCATCACCGCTCTCGCCATTCACCACCGATCTTCCCCGTTCACTACCGCTTCCCCGACTTTCATCGCCGCTTCACGCCTTTCACTACCTCTCCCCGCCTTTCACTGCCTCTCTCCGCCTTTCACTGCCTCTCTCCCCGCCTTCCACTACCGCTTGCGACGCCCCGCGACCATTGGCAGCATCGCAGCATGCCCGAGCCGCAACGCCAATCCCCGCCGCCACCACCCCAGTCCCACCCCCGCATCACCCTGATCCGCGGCGACATCACCAAGCAGCACGCGGACGCAATCGTGAACGCGGCCAACTCCTCCCTACTCGGCGGCGGCGGAGTCGACGGAGCCATCCACCGCGCAGGCGGCCCAGAGATCCTCGAGGCCTGCCGCGCACTCCGCGCATCGCACTACGGCCGCGGCCTCCCCACCGGCCAGGCCGTCGCCACCACCGCCGGCCGCCTCCCGGCCCACTGGGTCATCCACACCGTCGGCCCGGTCTACTCGCCGAACGACGACCGCTCCGCACTCCTGACCGCCTGCCACACCAACTCACTCGCCGTCGCAGACACCCTCGGCGCGAAGACAATCGCGTTCCCGGCCATCTCCACCGGCATCTATGGCTGGCCCATCGCCGACGCCGCACATATCGCCATCGCCGCAATCACCACCACGGCCACCAACGTCAAGGAAGTCCGCTTCGTGCTCTTCGACGACGCCGCCTACGAAGCCTTCCTACGCGCCACCCAGCCCTAATCCTCCAACTACAAGCCAGCAGCCCGACAACTCCTGCTACCCCACCGCCACCGCCATCCGCCTGACCACCTCAGTCAACCCATCCGGCGACGTCGCAATATTGATCCGCACATGCCCCGCCCCACCCGTCCCGAACGGAATCCCGGAGTTCACCGCCACCCGCCCCCGGACGCCACCTCACCCCCGGCAAATACTCCGCCAGCAGCCGCCCCAGCAGCACGCGATTCTTTTCAATCCCGGCAAGCAGCGCATCCAGCCACTCCCCACCCTCACGCAACGCCGCCACATGGGCAATCACGCCCAGATGACTCGGCCCATGCCCACTTCCTCCGGCATCCGCCCCCACCGCCGCCTTCGACGCCGACATGAGCGTCAGCCCATCCTGTGCCCCCACCACACTCAGATACGGCGTGAACGTCTCCCCCGCCGCAACCAACGGCGCATGGATCTCATCCCCTTGACGTCTATCTGCTGGCCAGGCATCGCTGCACTCATGCCTACCTGAGCAGACACTCGCCACCCCAGGACTCTCCAACTGTCCACCCATCGATGAGTCCGACATCTCGCCGCAGCCGCTCGCCGCCCCAACGCGCATCGGCCGTTCCCCACCGGCAGCCCTGACACCTCGCCATCGGCGCCAACTAGACCACACTCACTACCGCAGCCCACATCAGCCGCCGGTCCGTCGCCGGACCCAATCTCGCGCCACCCGCACCACATAGGCGTATCCGGCGCACCAGCTCATCCCCAGTTGCTCGCTCGCAGGCAGGGCCCGCAATCTCACCGCCCCCACCGCATAGGCGTATTCGCCGCCAACTCATCCCCAGCCGCTCGCCCGCCGCGGGCCCGCAGTCACACCACCCGCACCGCATGAGCCTGTTCCCCACCCAAGCCCACCTCAGCTGTCTCACTCGTCGCCGGGCCCGATCACTCCCCGCCCGCGCCAACCCAGGTCAGCCATTCGTCCACCGGCAGGCCCAATACCTCGCCGTCGCATCCGCCTACTCACACCTGGCGGGCCTGATATCTCCCGCCAAACTCGCTCGCGACCTCAACCCACCTCAGCCGTTCGGTCCGTCGGCTGGCCCGATATCTCGCCACCCCAGCCCACCCCGACCTGCCTGCCCCGACGGGCCTGATATCTCCCCATCTAGCACCCACTACCCGCCGCCGACACACCACCCGCCGCACACTTTCACCACCACCGCGCAGCCACCACCGCGCACTCCCACCGCAGCCCTCGCCCCCGCCATCACCGCATCACACGCCACCCAAGTTCGCCGCCCCCACTACCTCCGCCTCACCGTGACACCCCAGCTCACCCCGCCCCCACCTCATACCCAGGCCGCACCACCTCCTCCAACAACCACTTCATCCCATCCTCCTGATACATCCGCCGCGACCCCACCACCACATGCCGAAACCCCACCCCCACCAACTCCGCGATCGTCTCCCGAGCCTCGTCGGCGCCGTCGTCCGCCACTATCAACTGCACCGACCGCACCACCTCCCCCGGATCCCGCCCCACCGCCGCACACTGCGCATCCAGCACCCGCGAGCGCTCCGCCAGCGACTCCACCGAATTGTGCGGCGGCCCAGGTATGTTCCAAATATCCGCATGCTCCGCCACCACCCGCAGCATGCGATCTCCCCAAGCTCCGATCAGCAGCGGCGGCCCCGCCGCCTGGACCGGCTTCGGCGAGTTCCGATTCCCGACCAGCGTCGTGAACGGTCCCTCGAAGTCGAACGACTCCTCAGCCCACATCCTCCGCAGGATGGTCACCGTCTCCACCAGCCGCGCGATCCCCTCGCGCGGGCTGATCAGCGGTATGCCATAAGCGGTGTACTCCATCACTCCGGGGTTCTCGCCGGGTATCCCGCCCGCACCCGGCGGCTGCACCGTCCCGCCGACCCCCAACCCCATGATCAACCGGCCGCCCGATATCACATCGACCGTCGTCGCCATCTTCCCCAGCACCGCCGGAGCCCGGAAGCGATTGCTCGTCACCAGCAGCCCCATCCGCAGCCGCGATGTCTGGGCCGCCAACGCCGCCAGCGTCGTCCACCCCTCCAGCAGATCGCCGCCGCGATCGCCGGCCAGCGGCATCATGTGGTCCCACAGCCAGGCGTCGGCGATCTCCGGCATCTCGTCAGCCTCCTGCCACACCCGGCGGATGTCCTCGTAGGACACATGCATCGGGGTGGTTTTGATGCCTATCTTCAACTCCATATCGTCACTGTACCAAATCATCAGCCGCCATGACGATCAGTCTCCGGGTACAGTACCTCGTATGGCCGAACTGCTCACCTCCCGACTCGGCTACCTGCTGAAGCACGCGCAACTGAACTTCTCCCAGTCCGGCGCCCGCGCCCTGGAGCCGCTGAACATCACCGGCCGCCAGCTCGCCGTCCTGATCGTCCTCGACGCCGCGGAGCCGTTGTCGCAGCTCGACGCGGCCAAAGAACTCGGCGTGGACCGCACGACAATGGTCGCGCTGGTCGACGAACTCGAAGAAAAAGGCCTGGTAGAACGCCGTCGCAGCCCCGACGACCGTCGCAAGAACATCGTCGAGCTCACCGCACACGGCAAGAACACCCTCGCCGAAGGCGAGCGCCGCCATCAGGAGACAGAGAAAGCCTTCCTGGCCGGCCTCACCCCGATCGAGGCCGAGCTGTTCGTCCGCATCCTGAAGCAGCTGGCCGCCGACGCCGAAGCGCCAGACGACCAGCCCGACGAAGAAAGCTAAAAAAACTACGCCCCAGCCAGCGCGCGCCGCGACAGCTGGTCAGCCAGCCGCGTCGTCTCCGGCAGCCGGTACTTCGTCGCCAACCGCAGCGCCAGCCGCGTGGCGTCGCTCGCCGTGATCAAATGCCCCGGCGACACGAACACCGGCTTCGTCGACAGCTGCGTCCGCAGCACCGCGCCGACGACCTCCCCGCCGTGCACCAGGTCAGCAGCCTCGCCGCGCTGAATCCCCGGCTCAGCGGCCTGCCCGACGAACGCCGTCTTCGCCACCCCCATCGCCGGCTTCCCCGCCAACACCCCGAGGTGGCACGCCAGACCGAACCGCCGCGGGTGGGCGATCCCGTACCCGTCGCAGACCAGCACATCCGGATCGACCGACAGCCGCCCCAGCGCCGTGATCAGCGCCGGCATCTCCCGGAACGCCAAGAGCCCGGACACATACGGGAACTCGACGTCCATCACCGCCGTCGCCATGTCCTCCACCGCGAGCGTGTCGGCGTCGAGCACCACGACCGCCCCCGCGACTCGCGAGGAATCGATCGCATAGGCGACATCCAGCCCCGCGATGTACCGGAACGGCGCCAGCGGCGTGGACACGTCCACGCTCCCGGCCAGCCGCTCCTGCTCCGCCTCGGCGTCCTGCGCCGTCCGCGGCCACTTCTCATGCGTGATCAGCACTACTCATCCCCCTGCTTTCCCCGTCCGCGTCCGGCCGGCAGACCGGGGCCCCCGTTTGGTCCCGGTCGGCCGGACACGCCAGCCGCGGCGCGGCGGATCCGTCGTCAGATCCGCTCCCGCACCGCCTTCACGATCTCGGCGACGGCCTCGTCGACCGGCACCCCGTTGTTCTGCTCCCCACTGCGGTACCGGAACGAAACTGCGGCCTTCGCCACATCGTCGTCACCCGCCAGCAGCATGTAGGGAACCTTCTGCTTCTGCGCGTTGCGGATCTTCTTCTGCATCCGGTCGTCCGAGGAGTCGATCTCGACCCGGACACCCTCGGCACGCAGCTTGGAGGCCACCAGCTCCAGATACGGCACGTGCGCGTCGGTGATCGGGATCCCGACCACCTGCACCGGCGCCAGCCAGGCCGGGAACGCCCCGGCATAGTGCTCGGTCAGCACCCCGAAGAAGCGCTCGATCGAGCCGAACAGCGCGCGGTGGATCATGATCGGCCGCTGCCGCGACCCGTCAGCCGCCTGGTACTCCAGGTCGAAGCGCTGCGGCAGCTGGAAGTCCAGCTGAATCGTCGACATCTGCCAGGTCCGGCCGATGGCGTCGCGCGCCTGCACCGAGATCTTCGGGCCGTAGAACGCCGCGCCGCCCGGGTCCATGACCAGTTCCAGGTCTTCCCCCTCAGCGACCTCGCGCAGGGTGTCCGTAGCGAGTTCCCACTCCTCGTCAGTACCGACGTACTTCTCCGGATCCTTGGTGGACAGCTCCAGGTAGAAGTCGTTCAGTCCGTAGTCGCGCAGCAGGTCCAGCACGAACCGCAGCAGGCTGACGAGTTCGTCGCGCATCTGCTCACGTGTGCAGTAGATGTGCGCGTCGTCCTGCGTGAGTCCACGGACTCGGGTCAGTCCGTGCACCACACCGGACTTCTCATAGCGGTACACAGTGCCGAACTCGAACAGCCGCAGCGGCAGGTCGCGGTAGGACTTCCCGCGAGCCCGGTAGATCAGGTTGTGCATCGGGCAGTTCATCGGCTTCAGGTAGTACTCCTGCTTGCCGTGTCCCTCGTCCAGCACCATGGGCGGGAACATCCCGTCCTTGTACCAGTCGAGGTGCCCGGAGATCTCGTACAGGTTCCCCTTAGTGATGTGCGGAGTGTTGACGAACTCGTACCCCGCCTCTTCGTGCCGCTTCCGGGAGTAGTCCTCCATGACCCGACGAATGGTGCCGCCCTTGGGATGGAACACAGGTAGACCGCTACCGAGTTCGTCAGGGAAGGAGAACAGGTCCAGCTCCGCACCGATCTTGCGGTGGTCACGCTTCTCCGCCTCGGCCAGGAACTCCAAGTGCGCCTTGAGCGCGTCCCGCGTCTCCCAAGCGGTCCCGTAGATGCGCTGCAGCTGCGGGTTCTTCTCACTGCCGCGCCAATAGGCGGCCGCAGAGCGCATCAGCTTGAACGCCGGAATGAACCGAGTGCTGGGCACGTGCGGGCCGCGGCACAGGTCCTTCCAGCACAGGTCGCCGGACTTGGCGTCGAGGTTATCGTAGATCGTCAGCTCGCCCGCACCGACCTCGACGTCCACGCCCTCGCCGGCGTCATCAGAGGAGGCCTTGCCCTTGAGCCCGATCAGCTCCAGCTTGTAGGGCTCGGCAGCGAGCTCCTCGCGGGCGTCCTCGTCGGTGACCGCACGCCGGGAGAACAGCTGCCCCTGCTTGATGATCGTCTGCATCCGGCTCTCGAGGGCCTTCAGGTCCTCGGGCGTGAACGGCTTCTCGACGTCGAAGTCGTAGTAGAAGCCGTTGCGGATCGGCGGGCCGATGCCCAGCTTGGCGTCCGGGAACGCCTGCTGCACCGCCTGGGCCAGCACGTGCGCGGTGGAGTGCCGGATGATCGCGCGGCCGTCCTCAGAGTCGGCGGCGACCGGTTCGACCACGTCGCCGGCCTTGGCCAGGGTCGCCAGGTCGACCAGACGGGTCCCGGTGGGATCGGTCAGGCGGGCGGCGACGACGGAGCGGTTGCCGGCGAACAGGTCCGCCAGCGTCGTGCCGACCGTGACCGTCCGCTCGTCCCTATCGGGGCCGTCGGCGATTGTCACTGCGAAGTCGGACACGGGGCTCTCCTTCAACGGGGGTCAACTTGCTGGGTGGAACAGGAGAAAACTTTACCGACCGCCGTGGGTGCTTCGCGCGACAGTAGTCCCGGGTAGCCGCCCGACAGGCATCGGGCGCTTAGGGGGCGCCTAAGGACTGTCCTGTTGAATCAATGTTCTACGTGGAGTCGCTGTCCGTTCACAAGCGGTCCCTAAGTTGGGTCCGTGGGGCGGACAATTGAACGCAGGACACCGACCAGGTTGCAGTTGTGGACTGGTGCGGTAGTGGTGCTCGCCGCCGCGGCGCTGACCACGGGGACGATAGCTATAGCGGACACCCAGCACGGCGTGAACCGGGTCGGGCGGGAGACCGCGCCCCTGGCGCAGGCCGCCTCCGACCTGTACTTCGCGCTCAGCGACCTGGACTCACAGACCGCACGCCAAATCCTGACCACTGGGGACAGCGCCCTGGACACCGTGCAGGGCGACGCCCAGGCCACCGTGAACAGCCGGGTCGCCGAGATCGACGCAGACCTGCGCCAAGCCATCGGCGGGACATCCGACCCGGCGGTCCAGGGCCAGTTCCAGACCATGCTGGACAAGGTCACGCTCTACCACGACCTGTCCGCTACGGCTCTGACGCTGGACCAGCTCTCTAAGGACGCCACCAAGGGACACCCCGACTCCGTCGCCCTGGCCTACTACAGCCGCGCCACAGACGTCATGCACTTCAATCTGCTGCCGACAGCGGCGCAGATCCGCGACTCCTACGCGCACCAGCTGACGGACTCGGCTAAGAGCGAGAACGACTCCTGGTCCGTGGACACGCTCCTAGTAGTCATCACAACGGTGCTCCTGCTCGCCGCACTAATCCTCTTCCAGGTGGCACTGTCCCGCCGGTTCCACCGGACGCTGAACCCGTTCCTCGCCCTGGCCACCGTCGCCACAGCCGCCTTCTTGGTGTCCGGCCTGAGCATGACCGCGCAGCAGAGCGACCGCCTGAAGCAGGTCGTCGACCAGCACATGAACCCCTACCTGGGCATCCAGCACGCCCGCGCGGTCTCCTACGACGCGGTCGGCTCCATCGTCCGCTACGCCGTCGCGCCGGACTTCGGCTACGACCACGGCTACGCCGCCGACATCGCCTCGCTCAACGGCACGCCCGCCACCCCGGGGCTGCTCAGCGCCGGTCTCAACGGCACTGGCCAGGCGCTCTCCCAGCGCGCCGGCACCGATTGGACATCCGTCCAACGCGACGCGGGTAAAATCAAGAGCGAGGTCGACGGCGGCGACGTGGACAGCGCGCTCACCGAGGCGACCGGCATCGCCGGCGGCCAGCTGGGCCAGGACTTCTACGCCCTCGACACCCACCTCGGTCAGGCTGCGGCCACGCAGCTGGCGGCGTTCCAGGCCACCATGGCCGATGCGCAGTCGGGAGCGTCGGGCTGGGGCGCGGTGCCCGCGGTGCTGTTCGGCGCGGTGATGGCGCTGACGCTGGTCGGCGTGTGGCGCCGGCTCGCCGAGTACCGCTGACACGGCCGCCGCACCTGCGATCGTCGGCGCTGCTGACGCCGCTGGTGCCGTGCACCGTCGCCGACCCCGCTGAGGTAGTCCGGGCAATGCCAGACAGTCCCGGACGGTCTGGAAATTCGTATACTGATCGACCAGGGTGCGAACGCCGGTCGGCGGGGCACCGACACCGCTTCCTTTCGTGGGAAGGACCGCCATGATCACTGCGATCGTGAGCGCCATCGTCGCCGCCGCCGCGGCTGGAGCAGTCGGCTTCGGTGCCTCGCTGCGGACCGTGAAGCAGTACGAGCGGGGAATCGTCTTCCGCTTCGGGAAGGTCCTGGACAGCGTCCGGCAACCCGGCCTGACCCGGATCATCCCGGGCGTGGACCGGATGCGCACGGTCAACATGCAGGTCGTGACCATGCCGGTGCCTGCCCAGGAGGGCATCACCCGGGACAACGTCACGGTACGGGTGGACGCCGTCGTCTACTTCCGGGTCGTCGACCCAGCCCGAGCCCTCATCTACGTGCAGGACTACAAGTACGCGGTGTCACTGGTCGCCCAGACCTCGCTGCGCTCCATCATCGGCAAGAGCCTGCTGGACGACCTGCTGTCCAACCGCGAGCCGCTGAACCAGGGCATGGAGCTGATGCTGGAGACCCCGGCGACCGGCTGGGGCGTGGAGATCGACCGGGTCGAGATCAAGGACGTGGCGCTGCCGGAGTCGATGAAGCGGTCGATGGCCCGCCAGGCCGAGGCCGACCGCGAGCGCCGCGCCCGGATCATCACCGCCGACGGCGAGTTCCAGGCCTCCAGCAAGCTCGCCGACGCCGCACGGATCATGTCCGAGACGCCGTCCGCCCTGCAGCTGCGGTTGTTGCAGACGATCGTGGAGGTCGCGGCGGAGAAGAACTCGACGCTGGTCCTGCCGTTCCCGGTCGAGCTGCTGCGCTTCCTCGAGAGCGCGGGCGGCGGCGCGCCCACGCAAGCTCTGAAGGCTGCGCAGAAGGCAGTCGATGCGTTGACCACAGATAAGGCTGAAGCAGTAGAGACCGCGTCGGAGACGATCGCGATCGAGGGCGGAGAGGCCGACGCTGCGGCCGCTCCCACCGCTGACAAAATCCCCGAGGCGAGCCCGCTCCCCGACCTGGCACCGGCTGCCGACGCGATCGCCAGGCCGTTGACCGAGCCGCTCATTGAGGCGCCGCATTGGCGCGACGCCGCGGAACCCTCGGACGATTCCGATACCTCGAAACCCTCAGACTCCTGACAACTCGGCCAGCACGACCGTCACGTCCACCATCGCGCCGCGCCGGTGCAGGGTCATCGCGACCTGCGCCCCGGCGCGCCGTGCCAGCATGATCCGCTGAAGGTCCTGGGCATCGTCGACCGGTCGGCCCTCGACGCTGAGCAGCACGTCGCCGACCAGCACCCCGGCCTGGGCCGCAGGGCTTCCCGGCACCACCTGAGCGACACCGAACCCGGTCCGGCGTCCCAGCCTGCCGCCAAGCTCGGAAGGCAGCGGCGCGGTCGATCCGCCAACGCCGAGCCAGGCGCGGCGCACCTTCCCAGCGCTGATCAGCTCGGACAGGATCAGACGGGTGGTGGCGTTCACCGGCACCGCCAGACCCAGTCCGAACCCGGCCACCGCCGTGTTCACCCCGACGACCCGGCCGCGATGGTCGGCGAGCGCTCCCCCAGAATTTCCAGGGTTGAGCGCCGCATCGGTCTGGATCACATCGTCGATCACCGACGGACCGCGGGCCGTCCGCGTCGGCAGCGATCTCCCCAACGCGCTGACCACGCCCGCGGTCACCGAACCGGCCAGCCCCAGCGGGTTGCCGACGGCCACGACCAGCTGACCGACCCGTAGCGTGTCCGCGTCGCCAAGTGTCGCGGCCTGCACCCGGCCCGACGGCATGCGGAGTACCGCCAGGTCGGAGAGCCGGTCGCGGCCCACGACGTCGAATCCGTACTCGTCGCCGTCGGAAGTGACGGCCAGCCCGGCACTCACGCCTTCCACGACATGCGCGCTCGTAGCCAGGAATCCATCGCCGGTGAAGGCGACGGCCGAACCGGAACCCTCCCCGGTCCGCCCCCGGACCCGCACGCTGAGCACCGAGGGCCGCAGCGTGTCGGCGACGGAGACCACGGTCCGGGAGTAGTCATCCAGCCCGGCGTATATGTCCTCTGTCACAGTTGTCTCCTCACCCCGGCGGTCCCCCGGAAACCCAGGCCGCACCACCGGCAGAAAAACAAACAGGCAGGATTGTTTTTGCATTCCCGGCCTGGCAGGCTGGCGGGCATGAGCTTCGTGGAGCCCGAGGAGCGCCTGGCGCTCCGCCAGGCGGTGCGCGACCTGGCCAAGCGGTACGGACCGGACTACGTGCGCAAGCAGGCCAAGGCCGGCCTGAAGTCGACCGAGCTGTGGGCCGAGGTGGGCCGGGCCGGCTACCTGGGCGTGAGCCTGCCGGTGGAGTACGGCGGCGGGGGCGGCGGCATCGCCGACCTGGCGGCGGTCGGCGAGGAACTTGCCCGGGCCGGCTGCCCGCTGCTGCTGATCGTGGTCTCCCCCGCCATCTGCGGCACCATCATCGGCCGCTTCGGCACCGAGGAACAGAAGCAGAAGTGGCTCCCGGGCATCTCCGACGGCTCCTTCAAGATGGCCTTCGGCATCACCGAGCCCGACGCCGGCTCCAACTCCCACAAGATCACCAGCACGGTGCGCCGCGATGGCGACGAGTGGGTTCTTTCCGGTCAGAAGGTCTTCATCTCCGGCGTCGACGAGTCGGACGCGGTCCTGGTGGTGTCCCGCACTAAGGACGCGGCCACCGGCGACCTGAAGCCGGCGCTCATGGTGGTCCCCACTGACGCGCCGGGCTTCACCAAGACCATGATCGAGATGGAGATCGCCGGCCCGGAGAAGCAGTTCCAGCTCTTCTTCGACGACGTCCGTCTCCCGGCCGACGCGCTGATCGGGGACGAGGACGCCGGGCTGCTCCAGCTGTTCGCGGGCCTGAACCCCGAGCGCATCATGGCCGCCGCCTTCGCCATCGGCACCGCGAAGTACGCCCTGGACAAGGCCGCCGAGTACGCCAAGACCCGGACGGTCTGGCGCGACCGCCCCATCGGCACCCACCAGGGCGTCGCGCATCCCCTCGCCCAGGCCGCGATCCACGTCGAGCTGGCCAAGGTGATGACGCAGAAGGCTGCCTGGCTCTACGACAACGGCGACGACTTCGGCGCCGGCGAAGCCGCGAACATGGCCAAGTTCGCCGCCGCCGACGCCGCGGTGGAGGCCGTCGACCAGGCGATCCAGACACACGGCGGCAACGGCCTGGCGACCGAGTACGGCTTGGCGCCGCTGCTCGCGGCGACCCGCGTGACGCGGATCGCGCCGGTCAGCCGGGAGATGATCCTGAACTTCGTCGCGCAGCACACGCTGGGGCTTCCGAAGTCGTACTAGACCCTGCGGATCGCAGTCCTGTGATAGTCACACCGCAGAGCCCGAACAACAGCACATTTTCTCGTAACAGAATGACAGAAACCTCCCATAGTCCTGGATGTCCGTTTACAGTTGATTCGAGCACGAAAGTTCGAATCCTCTGGGAAGGACCTCCATGTCGACCATCAGCAACCTGCCCCACGCCCGCACCGTTCCCGCCGGTCCGACCGACCTCACCGAGCGGGTCGACGACCTCGACGCCCTGATCTGGACCGCGGCCCGGACCACCGACGACCCGCAGCTGGCTGTCGTCCGAGCCCGCGAACACGCCGAGTCAGTGTTCATAGGCCTCGTCCTGACCATCGGGACCGGCGCGCACCGGCTCAACTGCTCGGTGCCGACCGCGTCCGGACCGGTCACCGCCGGCCAGGATCTCCGCATGGACATCGCCACGGAGATCCCGGCGGTCAGCCTGCCCGCGTCCGGCGCCGAGCGCGAGCTGTGCGAGCTCTTCGCACTGGCTCACGTGACAGGAGCCGATGCGACGGTGATCCTGCGTTCCCGCCCCCTGCTGGAACCGGACGCCGACGTCGGGACACCCGGCTACGTGGTCCGCGGCTGGCGCCTGTCCGGCGGCGAGACCGCACCGATCGACGCCGCCGGCATGTTCGCGTTCTGCTGCTCCGAGGCCAGCAGCGGCGAGCCGCTGCCCCTGGACCCGAACACCCGCTACGTCGACGCTCGAACGCTGGTCACGCCGCCGGGTCCGGACTGAGCCAGTCGGTGCGGTAGGCCGCCCAGTCGGCCGGAGTCGCGGCGAAGTCGACGTACAGCGCGACACCGAACGGCCGCGACGACGGATGCGCGCCAAGCCCGAGCCGTACGCCGTCCAGAGCAGCCGGCATGGTCTCGGCCTGGACCCAGTGGCCTGGATCGTGGGTGTGGAAGGCCGGGACTCCCATCAGCAGCTCGACATTCGACGGCACCGCATTCAGCGCCACCTGGGTCTGCCGGGCGACGTAGCCCCGGTATGCCCAGGCGGTCGGCAGAGAGGTGTCATAGGCCATGACCGCTACCTGGTCGCAGTGCACGGCGACCTGGCGGAGATACCCCTGAGACCACCACTTCGGATGCCCAGCCAAGAAGTCCCCGGGGATCCGGAACCCAGACAACGGCTCCACCTGTGGCACAGACACCGACAGCAACGCATGGTGGGCCTGAGTCACGGTGCGTGTCGCGCTCACCAGGTCCAGGAAGCCAGCGTCACCGTCGGACACCGGCTCGAAGTCGAAGTGAACACCGTCGAACCCGCGATCCAGTGCGGCACCGACACCGGCGACGATCCGCCCACGCGTCGCCGCGTCGTCCAAATGCAGCCCACCACCGCCGACAACCTGCCCGAGCCACGCCTGGACCCGTACCCCGGGCAGCTCCCGGTGGACGGCATCGATGAACCACTCGGCCTTCGGACTACGGGCCGCGTTGAGCGAGCCGTCTATCTCGAAGGGCCCGTCGTGGACAAACAGATCCTTGATACCTGAAGAACGAACTTGAGCCACCAGCGCCTGCAAGTCGGCCTCGGTCTTGGGCGCCCCGGCCGCACCAGCCTGCCACCCGACCCAGGCGTGACCGAGCCACAAGGCGTCGTCGCCAGTACTACGCGCAGCCGCTGGCGGCGTACCGGCGCCTTCGGCATACAACGCGACGCCGGTGGTACCGACCAGCGTCGCCAACAAAGCAAACAGGGCCACCAGCGAAGCCAGCGCCCTACGCCACCACTTCGGCCGACGCCGATACCAAGCAACAAGGCGCTTCAGGGGGTTACGCGCCTGCGCAGGCTTCGGTGCCAAGTCAGGCTCGGTCGAATCGGGTTCGGCCAGCCCAACCGGCAACCCTTCAACGCCACCGTCGATATCCCGAGCCGAACCATCATCGCCAGCCGAACTGTCGTCATGCATCCGACCGTCATCGTGCGTCAGCCCGACTCCGGAACTTGTCGACCGGCCTTCTGACCTCATCGACGTGGCCTAACCGTGCAGCGGACCGCCACCGATTCGCGCGAACCGCTTAGTATCGCCTCGTCTGACGAATCGTTGAATACCGCCTCGTCCGACATGCTTCCCCTCGCCCGCCGACACTCTCGATCACACCGGTTCCGGCTCCGGCTCGGACGTCGGCACACCGGCCGACACCACTTCGGGTGACGCGATGGCGGACAACACCGGTTCCCAGTGCGCTTCGGCGGCGCGCAACGTGGCCACTCGTGTTCTCGATCGGCGGTCGAGCATCACCCACGCCGGCACACCTGCCGCGCCGAGCAGCAGGCTCGCCCACAACACGGCCGAAGCACCGATCGCCGTCAGTGCCCAGCCGCCCACCAACGGACCGACGATGCCGGCCACACTCCACGCCAGCGTCGACATCCCCTGATACCTCCCGCGCAGATGCGCCGGCGCCAGATCCGCACCCAGCGCCATCTGCGGCGGCGTGCTCCCGATCTCCGCGATCGTCCACACCACCACCGAGCCGGCATAGACCCCCATCGGGTGCCCCACCGCCGAGATCAGCAAAGGCACAGCGAACCCGGCGCCCATCAGAAACGACGAGGCCGCCAGCACCGACCCATGGGTGTATCGCCGCATCCACGACGTCATCGGCAACTGCAGAACACCGATGAGGATCCCATTGAGCGCCGCGACCGCGCCATATGCACCAGGCCCAAGACCGTCCTGACCCATCATGATCGGCTGCACGGTCTGAGCCTGCGAATAGATGACCGCCCCGACCAGCACCGCCCCCAGGAACCCCAAGAAGATCCGGTCGCGCAGCACATCCACGAGAGTGCCCGCACGCTCGGGCTGACCGGCATGCCCTGCGCCGGCGACACCAACAGAAGTCGGCCGCGTCTCCGGCACCGTGAAGAAGACGACGACCGCGCACCCCACATTCGCGATCGCATCACCCATGAACAGCAGCGAATACCCGTGCGACGCCACCGCCCCCGCAGACAGCATCGCGACCGCGAACCCCAAGTTGATCGCCCAGTAGTTCAGCGCATACGCCCGCCCCCGATCCCCCGACGGCACGATGTCCGCGATGATCGCCCCCGTCGCCGGCCGCGTCGCATTGTTGGCCAACCCCGCAAGGAACGCCAACACCGCAATCAACCCCACCGAGTGCACCGACCCAAGCGCCACCAACGTCACCGCCGACGCCACCAGCGCCCCCAGCAACGTCCCCCGCCGCCCCACCCGATCAGCCAGCACACCCCCCACCACCGCCGAAACAGCCGCCCCGCCCGCATTCAACGCGGCAACGAACCCCGCAAAAGCCGCCGAATGCCCCAGCGACCGCGTCAGGTAGTAGGAAAGAAACGGCGCAACAAAAGCCCCCGTCCGCGCCACCAACGTACTAACCCACACCCACCAAAAAACCCGCGGCAACCCCCCAACATCCAGCACCCGCAGCACCCTGACCCGCACAACCCACCCCAGTCCCCACCCACCGCCACCACCCACGCGGTAACCACCGCACCGCCGCCCCAGAGATTACCGACCACCCCCGACACCCGCACGCCCTTTTCACGCCACCCGCGAACCACAAAACGGGCGAACTACCATGCCCGCCCCAAATTCAGGGCTCTGGCAGGAGAATCCGGCAAGTGTTCATAAACCCAGCTAATCAATCTCGATCCTTCAGCGCGATCCACCGCACCCGCAACGTCAAACCAGCCCAGTATTAATCAACTGCCGAAACACATTCCCCGCAGCTTGTCGCGATCGGCCGCGCCACGCCCTTTCACCACCCTGGAAACACCATAGACAAATGAGTGAACGACGATTTAAAGATCTTCACTCAACGGGAACGCATTGGTATCACGGGCCGTTTTCATCCCACACGGCTCACCAATCGCCACCAGCCATGACGAGTCCTCGTCGACCGATATCGGTCCCTCCTCGAATGGATTCCCATGAGTAAAGAGATCGTCCGCTTCAACGGCGACCGCAACGAAGTGGTCGCGACCCTGCCGAACGTTCTGCCCGGCAGCCTGACCAGAATGGCCGTGGTCAAGGCCATCGCGACTGCGGCAGAGAACACCGCCTATGCCCTCGCATCGGCCCGGTACGCCGTGGTCAAGGTCGTGACGGAGACGAGCCTGCAGATCGAGTTCCTCAACGAGCGCCGCCGCGTCATCCGCGAGGACATCATCCCGGTCCTGGCCATCAGCCAATCCCACAACGACGCACGTCGCGCCGTGTACAACATGAGCCTGGACGACGACATCCGCCAAGACGCCCTCGCCGACCTCGACCGCGCCCGCCAGCGCCGCCGAGACCGCCTGTGACCTCCCTGGAACGCCGCCCCCGCGCCGGCCCTCCGACCCCGAACTTCTCCCACTCCCCCACCTACTGGCTCGAATACAGCCGCATCTGGGTCCGCGACATCCTGCCAATACTCGCAAAATACAAGTACCGCCAGATCAAACGAGACCAAATCGCTCTCTGGAGCAACCTGGCCGACGACATGATCGATGGGATCAACAGATGGCTCGATCGCCATGGCTTCTGAGGAAGACCAAAAGCCAATCAAACAACGAACACCCCAAGACCAACCCCGACCCCAAACCAAGGCACATCAACGCCCAGCAACCCAAGGCCACCCAACCACTCACCGGAACAGTCTTGCCTCCCCCGCCCCGCGAACCCGAAAAGGCCAAAAGGCGCCCCCCGCCAACCACCGACCAAAAAGAAGCGCAGCACCCACAACCCGACAACACCGCCTACCTGGCAGCACTCAGCGAACTATCGCAAAACCTCCCCATAGACCTAGCCCTCGAAGCCGCCGAAGACCTCGGCAAGGCCTACCGCAGACGCTACGGCCAGACACCCGAACGCGATGAAGCCGCCAGCCGACACACCCTCAACAAGGCAGAGCCCACGACCTCAAGGTCACAAGAGCGCCGCGCCCAAGAGACGCCTCCGACTCCATCAGCAGAGAAACCACATCGCTTCCGCCGCCGAAAGAGCTAGTCCAAGCTCTCCAGCCGAATCAACCAAGCGCGTTCATCGCCCAGGCGTCACTGATCTGCCCGCGCCAACGCAGAACGCCGCACTCCTGATGGAGTGCGGCGTTCATACCGTCTTATGTGGGCGATACTGGGATTGAACCAGTGACCTCTTCCGTGTCAGGGAAGCGCTCTCCCGCTGAGCTAATCGCCCTTGCTTCGTTTCTTTGTTTTGCTGTACTGCCTTGCCGTCGTGCGAGGTGGTGACGGGATTTGAACCCGTGTAGACGGCTTTGCAGGCCGTTGCCTCGCCTCTCGGCCACACCACCGTGGGAGTGGGCTCGATCAGGCGTGGAACACGGTACCCGACCAGCCTTCCAACCGAGCGGATGACGAGACTCGAACTCGCGACCCTCACCTTGGCAAGGTGATGCTCTACCAACTGAGCCACATCCGCGTGCGCTTTCGGGGTGTTTGCTTGGTTTCCCTCGCTGCGCCCCCTGGCGACACCATGAACTGTAGCGGATCGGGGCGGGGATCCAAAAACCATTCCCCTCAGGAGTCACAGGGTGGGGTTGAAACATGGGCGAAGGTGGGCAGAACGGTGTCCGTGGTCTCTGCCCGCGATCATGTCGCTACAATGAGTCGCCATTCGTTCGGGTGGTTCGGCGGTGGTGGCGGGTTGTGGTGCTGGTGCTCGCGGCGACGATGGTGCGGTCGGCGGGCGGGCTCGGCGGTCAGTGTGGGCTTCGGGTGTGAACGGGAAGAGGTACGGGGATGACGCGGCTGAGGCGGCGGGTCGCACGGATGGCGGCGTGGGGCGTCGCGGGGGTGCTGACCGTGGCCGGGGTGGCCGCAGCGACGGCTTTGGGGGCGCCGGCGAAGCCCGCGGCGGCGGTGTTGCGGCCGATTCCGCGGATCGTTGGAGGCGCGGCGGCGCCGGATGGTGCGTATCCGTTCATGGCTGCGTTGCAGCAGTGGGCCGGCAACGGCTACCTCACCATCTGTGGCGGGACGCTCATCGCGCCGGATGAGGTGCTGACGGCGGCACACTGCGTGGATCAGTGGTCGGTCGGTCAGACCGCGAGTACCGGCGAGGCCAAGGAGCGGATCATCGTCGGCCGCACGGTGCTGAGCGCTAGCGATGGCGCGATCCGGGTGCCCGCGGCGATCCACATGGACCCGACCTGGGACTCGGCTACCGAGTCCGACGATGCAGCAGTGGTGCAGCTCGACACGCCGATCGCCGACGTCGCCTCGCCGACCATGCCGCCTTCCGGCAACCAGTCCTACGAGCACGCCGGCACTCCGGCCCGCGCCATCGGCTGGGGCAGCACCCAGGCGCAGGGTCCGGCGGATGTTGGCGGTGGCGTGTACCCGGACGAGCTCCGCCAGGTGGACCTCCCGCTGGTCGGTGACGGCCCGTGCCGGAGCGTCTTCGACGGCATCCGCAACCCCGCGCTCTACCCGCAGGAGATGCTGTGCGCCGGCGGTGACGGCCACCACGACGCCTGCACCGGTGACAGCGGCGGCCCGCTGCTCGCCGCGCTGCCCGGCGGGACATGGGAGCTGATCGGCGTCACGAGCTGGGGCAACGGCTGCGCCGTCCCTGGCACGCCGGGCGTCTTCACCCGCCTGTCGGCGCCGGACATCCACAGCTTCGTCGCGACCGCGAGCGACGCGAACGACTTCGGGCCGTGAGTCATATGAAGGACGAGTGAGGTAGCGCGGACTCAGGACGAGTGAGGTAGGGCAGTCTCGCAGCCGGTCAGAGGCGGGCGGGGCACCCGGCGAGAGACAATGAGTTGTGCCCTCCCCTGCTCGCCGCCCGCCTCCGATATCCGACCCCGAGCCGCTGGCCCACTTCGCCGGCCGACTCGCGACCGGGCTGCGCGACGTTACCTCGGACCTGAGCGCCCTGGATTCCTCCGGCTTCTGGGCCGTCGTGGGCACCTACGAAGGCGATTGGACCCTGGCGCGCTTCGACGACGTCCGGGACGCCCCGCTCCCCTCGCCAAGCACGCCCTGGATCGGTCCGGACCGCGACGCGTGGATCTCCTCCATGGATCAGGGCGCATACGTGGGAGCTGTCAAAGCCATCCGCGACGAGATCGCCGCCGGCGAGGTCTACCAGGTGAACCTCTGCCGCGTCCTGTCCGCGCCGATCGCTTCGCAGGCCGAACCCCTCGCCCTCGCCGCGCGCCTACGCACGGGGAACCCCGCTCCGTACGCCGGTCTGGTCAACGTCCCCGGCACCCGCGTGGTGACCGCCTCCCCCGAGCTCTTCCTGCGCCGCGACGGCCGCACCGTCACCTCCGAGCCCATCAAGGGCACCGCGCGGACCGAGGAGGAATTTCTCCCGAAGGACACCGCCGAGAACATCATGATCGTCGACCTGGTCCGCAACGACCTGGCGCGGGTCGCCGAGATCGGCTCCGTCGAGGTCCCCGCGCTGCTGCGTGTCGAGCCGCATCCCGGGCTCGTGCACCTGGTCTCGACCGTGACCGCCGAGCTGACCGCCGATGTGGGCTGGCTAGAGCTGGTCGCGGCGACCTTCCCTGCGGGCTCCATCACCGGGGCGCCGAAGAGCAGCGCGTTGCGCATCATCGACGAGCTGGAGAACGCGCCGCGCGGTCCGTATTGCGGTGCCGTCGGGTGGGTGGACGCCGATCGTGGTGTCGGCGAGCTGGCGGTGGGCATCCGTACGTTCTGGTGGCAGGACGACCGCCTGTGTTTCGGCACCGGTGCCGGCATCACGTGGGGGTCGGATCCGCAGGGAGAATGGGACGAGACCGAGCTCAAGGCCGCGCGGCTGCTGGCGGTCGCGTCGGGACCGCGGCCGGCCGCGCAGTGAAGGAGACTTGGGAGCCATGAGCACTGACAAAGTCTGGGTCGGGTCCGGCCTGGTCGACGCCGCCGTCCCGCAGATCTCGGTCTTCGACCACGGCTTCACCGTCGGCGACGGCGTGTTCGAGGCGGTCAAGGCGGTCGGCGGCCGGCCGTTCGCGATGACCCGGCACCTGGCGCGGCTGGCCCGTTCCGCCGACGGGCTCGGGCTGCCGCCGGTGGACGTCGACGCGGTCCGGCACGCGGTGACCGAGACCCTGCTCGCCAACGATGTGCCGCCGCTGGCCCGCATCCGCATCACCTACTCCGCGGGCATCTCGCCGCTCGGCTCCGAGCGCGGCACCCACGGGCCCACGCTGGTGGTCGCTGTCGGCGCGAGCAAGGCGCACGCCGAGACCACCGCGATCGCCACCGTGCCCTGGCCGCGCAACGAGCGTGGAGCCCTGGCCGGCATCAAGACGACCTCCTACGCCGAGAACGCCAAGGCATTAGCCCATGCGCAGAGCGCCGGAGCCACCGAAGCGGTGTTCGCCGACACGACCGGGCGGCTCAGCGAGGGCACCGGCAGCAACATCTTCGTGGTGCGTGACGGCCGCATCCTGACCCCGCCGCTGGCCACCGGCTGCCTGGCCGGCGTCACGCGCGCTCTGGTCCTGAAGTGGGTGCCCGGCGCCGAGGAAGCGGACCTGCCGTTCGAGACGCTGCTGGACGCCGACGAGATCTTCCTGACCTCGACCCTGCGCGATGTGCAGGGCGTGCATCGCGCCGACGGCCGCGAGCTGGCCGCGCCGGGTCCGATCACCAAGGGCGCGATGGCTGTCTTCGCCGAGCGCTCCGCCGAGGACCACGACCCGCAGTGAGCGACGGACAGTGACGGACGCCTGAACCGACACGAAATGCCCCCGCCGATGGTGATCGCATCGGCGGGGGCGTCGGTTTCGGGGCGGTGCGCCGCCTCAGTTGTCGGCGAACAGATGTACGAGTTCGGCGTCCAGGTCGTAGAAGCGGTGCTCCAGGCCGGGCGGGACCGCGGTGTTGGTGCGCTTCAGGAAGGACTCCAGGGCCCGCGCGGGAGCCTCCAGGAGCGCCTCTCCCTCGGGCGAGCTGAGCGCCAGACACACGATCGCCTGGCCGCGGCTCCGGGAGGGCCACACCCGCACGTCGCCGGTGCCGGTGGGGCGGCGCAGCCCCTCGGCCAGCAGCTCCCGGGCGAATACCCAGTCCACGGTGTCCTGCCCGCCGGTGTGGAACGTGGCGTGCACGGCGTAAGGGTCGGCGGTGTCGTAGCGCAGGCCCGCGGGGACCGGCAGCGAGGAGTCGCCGGAGATGACGAGACGCAGCTGCAGCTCACAGGTGACCGATGAGCTCATGGCGGTCGGCCTTTCGCTAGGAGTGCGCCGAGGCGGGCGGTCCCGAACTCAGCGGTTCACGTCCCTGCGTTCCTAGTGGTTCGCGTCGAGGGGCGCGAAGGAGGAATGCCACGGTCCGGTGGTCGGTAAACCCGTGTGCCCGGTATACGGCGATGTGTGTAGGCCATCAGGTCGAGGACAAGACCTTGACGTGCACGACAGGCGCCCCGACGACGCGCGGCGCAATCCCCCGAATCGGGACAGAACCCACCGTATACCACCAGTGACACAGTGTGACGAATTCCACGCGTTCCGGCGCGGCGCCGATCCTTACCCGGCCCTTACACCCACCAGCTCGCACGCCACCGCAAAGGGGTGCGCACGGCACTGTCGGGATGCGGTAAGGTTACGGACGTCGGAACGGGCCCCGAGGGCACGCGGCGACGAGGCACGGGCGATTAGCTCAGCGGGAGAGCACTGCCTTCACACGGCAGGGGTCACTGGTTCGATCCCAGTATCGCCCACTCAGATCAAGTAGGCATCACCTTCACAAAGGTGGTGCCTTTTTGGTGCCCCAGCCCGGTCGAGCACCGGAGGCGCTGAAATCACTGTTCACCGCACCCCGCGCGGGCGGAACTGAACACTGATCCGCGGGCCCAGCGGCCTGGCCGACTTCGGCACGGCGTGTTCCCATGTCCGCTGGCAGCTGCCGCCCATCACCAGTAGGTCACCGTGGCCGACCTCGTAGCGCAGGGGTGGTGCGGCGCCGTTGCGGGGGCGCAGGGCCAGGGTGCGGGGTGTGCCGAGCGAGAGGATCGCGACCATCGTGTCCTGGGATGAGCCGCGGCCGATGGTGTCGCCGTGCCAGGCGACGCTGTCCTTGCCGTCGCGGTAGAGGCACAGGCCGGCGGTGGTGAAGGGCTCGCCGAGTTCGGGGGCGTAGTGGTGGTCGAGGGTTGCGCGCGCCTCGGTCAGTAGGGGGTCGGGCAGGGGTTCGCCGTCGGCGTAGAAGCAGAGCAGGCGGGGGACGTCGACGATGCGTTCGTACATCTTCCGGCGTTCGGCACGCCAGGGGACGGTCTCCATGAGGCGGGCGAACAGTTCGTCGGCGCCGGAGATCCAGCCGCGGCGCAGATCCACCCAGGCACCGTCGGTCAGTCTCACGCGCTCCACGGTCGTGCCGAGGGCGCCGACGGTCTCGGGTGTGTCGACGTCGAGGAGGGAGCTTTGGAACCAGGCTTCTTCGAACATGTGTGCAATTCTAAGCGAAGCCGCTGACCGGGCCGCTATCGTCGAGACGCACAACACGTCAACGTCAAGAGCATCACAGGAGTCACGCCGCATGAGCGCCACGCTCGTCGCCAAGGAACTGACCGCCGGGCACGGCGACCGCGTCCTGTTCTCGGGTCTGGACCTCGTGGTCTCCCCCGGTGACGTGGTCGGGCTGGTCGGGGTGAACGGCGCCGGCAAGTCCACGCTGCTGCGCCTGCTCGCCGGCCTGGACCAGCCGGAGAACGGCGGTGTCCAGATCAGTCCGCCGAGCGCGGCGATCGGCCACCTGCCGCAGGAGCCCGAGCGGCGCCTGGAGGAGACGGTCCGGCAGTTCCTGGCCCGCCGCACCGGCGTCACCGCCGCGCAGGAAGCCCTGGACGCCGCGACCGCCGGGCTCGTCGAGGGCACGCCGGGCGCCGACGACGCGTACTCCGAGAGCCTGGAGCGCTGGCTGAATCTGGGCGGCGCGGACCTCGACGAGCGCGCCGAGGCGGTAGCCGCCGACCTCGGGCTGGCCGTGGACCTGGACCAGGCGATGACCTCGCTGTCCGGCGGACAGGCGGCGCGCGCCGGGCTGGCCTCGCTGCTGCTGAGCCGCTACGACGCCTTCCTGCTCGACGAGCCGACCAACGACCTGGACCTGGACGGCCTGGAACGCTTGGAGCGCTTCGTCTCCGAGCTGCGCGCGCCGGTGGTCCTGATCAGCCACGACCGCGAGTTCCTGGCCCGCACCGTCAACCGCGTCGTCGAGCTGGACCTCGCGCAGCAGGTGATCCGGCAGGTCGGCGGCGGCTACGACGACTTCCTGCGGGAGCGGGAGGTCGAGCGGCAGCACGCGCGCGACGAGTACGAGGAGTACGCCGACACCAAGGCGGGCCTGGAGGCGCGCGCCCGGATGCAGCGCAACTGGCTGGAGAAGGGCGTCAAGAACGCGCTGAAGAAGCGCCCGGACAACGACAAGGTCCTGGCCAAGGCGCGAGCCGAGGGCACGGAGAAGCAGGCTGCGAAGGCCCGCCAAACCGAGCGGCGCATCGAGCGTCTGGAGGTCGTGGACGAGCCCCGCAAGGAGTGGGAGCTGCGGATGACGATCGCCGCCGCGCCCCGCTCCGGCTCCGTGGTGGCGACGCTGCGGGAGGCCGTGGTCCGCCGCGGCGACTTCACCCTGGGTCCGGTGAGCGTGCAGATCGACTGGGCCGAGAAGGTGGCGATCACCGGCGCCAACGGCTCGGGCAAGACGACGCTGCTGGCCGCCCTGCTCGGCCGCCTGCCGCTGGATGAGGGCACGGCAGCGCTGGGCTCCGGCGTGGTGGTCGGCGAGGTCGACCAGGCGCGCGGGCTGTTCCTCGGCGAGCAGGCGCTGCTGCGCGCGTTCGAGGCGCAGGTCCCGGAGATCGAGCCGGCCGAGGTCCGCACGCTGCTGGCGAAGTTCGGACTCAAGGCTGAGCACGTACTCCGCCCGGCGGCGACGTTGTCACCGGGCGAGCGCACGCGCGCCGCGCTGGCGCTGCTCCAGGCCAGGGGCGTGAACCTGCTGGTCCTGGACGAGCCGACGAACCACCTGGACCTGGCCGCGATCGAGCAGCTGGAGGCGGCGTTGGCGAACTACCCCGGGACCCTGCTGCTGGTGACGCACGATCGGCGCATGCTGGAGGCGGTGCAGACGACGCGGCGGCTGAGCGTGGACGGCGGCAAGGTCACCGAGATCTGAGAGCGCTAGGTGGTAGAGGCACCCTAGGGGCTAGACCGCTAGGAGCTAAGCGCTAGGCGTAGGAAGGCTTAAACCGTCTTCCGCCCCTCTGCGAAGAACTCCGCTATCTCCTCGACCGTCGCCGCCAACGGCCGCGCCGCCCCGAAGGGCGCGTTCCAGAACGGCCCGGTCCGCGGCTTGAACGGTCCGACGTACATGTACGGCTCGTCGAGGAACGCGTCGCCGAGCGATACGCCGTAGTTCACCTCGTCGATCGTGATGCCGACGTCGAAGTGCTCCGGCCACAGCACCGGCGTCTGGTCCGGAGCGAAGCGGCGCAGGCCCTGGTCCCCGCGGTCCAGCGCCTCCAGCAGCGCCTCGGCGGCTTGGGGGTCCAGGACGGGACGGTCCGACGGCTTCGCGCCGGAGCCTTCGCCGTACAGCCCTTCCGGGGCGCCGGCGATGACGCCCAACTGTGCGCCGATCTCGGCGTAGGTGGCGCCGCGCACCTCCACTCCGGTGGTGTGAGTCTGGACCTTCAGGTGGTCGACGCGCAGGTCAGGTGCCGCGATCGTGGCGATGGCGCCGGGCAGGACCCGGAGCCGGATGGTGCCGTGTTCGCGGTACTGCGGCCCGGCGAGCAGCAGCTCGGCGATGCCGTGCAGGGAGGCCCTGGTTGTCTGGTCGGAACCCATCGTGTGCTCCCATCCGCCGGCGGCGTGGCCCCGGCGATAACCAGAAGAAGTAAAGCCTGCCGCCAGCCTATCCTTGACGTGCCATGGACTCTCAGCTCAAGACGGCTCCGCTCGCCGAGCTCACCGCTCGCCTCACGGAGTTGACACCGCATGACCGCCGCCGCCTGTCGCGCCGCATCGACGGCGCCCGCCGCATCCGCAACCCCCAGGCACTGCAAGCGGTGGCCGCGGAGATCGAGGCCGAGATCCAGGCCGCCTCGGGGCGCGCCCAAGCCCGCAGGGCGAGCATCCCGAAGATCACATATCCGGAGAACCTGCCGGTCAGCGCCCGCAAGGACGATATCGCCGCGGCGATCCGGGACCACCAGGTCGTGGTGATCGCCGGCGAGACCGGGTCGGGCAAGACCACCCAGATCCCGAAGATCTGCCTGGAGCTGGGCCGCGGCGTCGCCGGACTGATCGGGCACACCCAGCCTCGCCGGCTGGCCGCCCGCACCGTCGCCGAGCGCATCGCCGAGGAGCTGGGGCAGTCGCTGGGCGAGTCCGTCGGCTACAAGGTCCGCTTCACCGACCACTCCAGCGACAACACGCTGGTCAAGCTGATGACCGACGGCATCCTGCTGGCCGAGATCCAGCAGGACCGGACGCTGAGCCGCTACGACACGATCATCATCGACGAGGCCCACGAGCGGTCGCTGAACATCGACTTCCTGCTCGGCTACCTCAAGAACCTGCTGCCGCGCCGCCCCGATCTGAAGCTCATCATCACCTCGGCGACCATCGACCCGGAGCGCTTCGCCCGCCACTTCGCCGACCGGGACGGCAACGACGCCCCGATCGTTGAGGTTTCCGGCCGCACCTATCCGGTCGAGGTCCGCTATAGGCCGCTGCTCCTAGACGATCCCGAGGCAGACGGCGACGCCGCCGACCGTGACCAGGTCCAAGCGATCAGCGACGCAGTGGACGAACTCAGCCGAGAAGGTCACGGCGACATACTCGTGTTCCTATCTGGAGAGCGCGAGATCCGCGATACGGCGGATGCCCTTAAGAAACGCAACCTGCGCACCACAGAGATCGTCCCCCTCTACGCGCGCCTCAGCACTGCCGAGCAACACAAGGTCTTCGAACCCCACGTCGGCCGCCGCGTCGTCCTGGCGACCAACGTCGCCGAGACCAGTCTCACCGTCCCAGGCATCCGCTATGTGATCGACCCTGGTACCGCGCGCATCTCCCGCTACAGCAACCGCACCAAGGTGCAGCGCCTGCCGATCGAGCCGGTGTCGCAGGCCTCGGCGAACCAGCGCAAGGGCCGCTGCGGCCGCACCAGCGACGGAATCTGCATCCGGTTGTACGCCGAGGATGACTTCCTGTCCCGCCCGGAGTTCACCGAGCCGGAAGTCCTGCGCACCTCCCTGGCGTCCGTCATCCTGCAGATGAGCGCGCTGGGCCTCGGCGACGTCGCCGCGTTCCCGTTCCTCGACCCGCCGGACGCCCGCAACATCCGCGACGGCGTGAACCTGCTCCACGAGCTCGGCGCGCTCGACCCCGAGGAGCAGGACCCCCGCAAGCGCCTGACGCCGGTCGGCCGCAAGCTCGCGCAGCTCCCGGTGGACCCCAAGCTCGGCCGCATGGTCCTGGAGGCGGACCGCAACGGCGCGCTGAAGGAGATCCTCATCATCGCCGCCGCGCTGTCCATCCAGGACCCGCGCGAGCGCCCCGCGGACAAGCAGCAGGCGGCCGCCGAGAAGCACTCGCGCTTCAAGGAGCAGGGCTCGGACTTCCTGGCGTGGCTGAAACTGTGGGACTACATCAAGGAGCAGCAGAAGGAGCTCTCCTCCAACCAGTTCCGCAAGCTCTGTAAGGCGGAGTTCCTGCATTACCTGCGCATCCGCGAGTGGCAGGACGTTCACAGCCAGCTCAAGCAGATCGCCAAGCAACTGGAGCTCACTCCGAACGGCAGTGAGGCCGCACCCGACCAGATCCATATCAGTCTGCTTAGCGGACTGCTGTCGCATATCGGCCTTAAGGACACGGAGTCCTTCGAGTACATCGGCGCACGGAGTGCGAAGTTCGCCATCTCCCCCGGTTCGGTTCTCTTCAAGAAGTCACCGCAGTGGGTCATGGCCGCCGAACTCGTGGAGACGAGCCGCTTGTGGGGGCGCGTGGTCGCCACCATCAAGCCGGAATGGGCAGAGCCTCTAGCGCAGCACCTAGTGAAGCGCACATATAGCGAACCCCACTGGGAGAAGTCCGCGGGCGCCGTCATGGCGTTCGAGAAGGTGACGCTCTACGGGATCCCGATCGTCGCCTCCCGCAAGGTGAACTACGGCAGCATCGACCCCGAGGTCGCGCGCGACTTGTTCATCCGCCACGCACTGGTCGAGGGCGACTGGCAGACGCACCACAAGTTCTTCTCTGAGAACCGCAAACTGCTCGCCGAAGTCGAGGAGCTGGAAAACCGCGCGCGCCGCCGCGACATCCTGGTCGACGACGAGACGTTGTATGACTTCTACGACGACCGAGTACCGGCCGACGTGGTCTCCGCCCGGCACTTCGACTCCTGGTGGAAGAAGACCAGCCGGGAGCAGCCGGACCTGCTGAGCTTCGAGAAGTCGATGCTCATCAACGACGGCGCGGGTGCCGTGGTGGAGCAGGACTACCCGGACTCCTGGCGGCAGGGCCGGATGAAGTTCCGGCTGACCTACCAGTTCGAACCGGGTGCGGACGCTGACGGCGTCACCGTTCATATCCCGCTGGCAGTCCTGAACCAGGTCGCACCCGACGGCTTCGACTGGCTGATCCCGGGCCTGCGCGAGGAACTGCTCACCGCGCTGATCAAGTCGATGCCCAAGCAGCTGCGGGTGAACTTCGTGCCGGCGCCGAACTTCGCCCAGGCGCTGCGTCGCAGTCTGATCCCGAACGAGGGACAGCTGCTGGAGGCGATCGCCCGCGAGTTGCGCGCGGTCTCCGGGCACCGGGTCGAGCCCGCGGACTTCGACCTACAGCGGGTCCCGGACCACCTGAAGATGACTTTCCGGATCGTCGACGACAAGGGCCGCAAGCTCGCCGAAGGCAAGGACCTGGAGGCGCTGAAGCTCCAGCTGAAGGTCAAGACCCGCGACGTCATCAACGACGCCGCCGACGGCCTGGCCCGCGAAGGGCTGAAGACCTGGAGCGTCGGCACGCTGGAGAAGACCTTCGAGCAGAAGCGGCGCGGGCTGACGATGAAGGCGTACCCGGCGCTGGCCGACGCCGGCGACAGCGTGGCGGTGCGGCTCTACGACACCGCCGAGGACCAGCGCCGAGCCATGGCCGCAGGCACGCGCCGGATGCTGCTGCTGAACGTCAACTCGCCGATCAAGCACATCAACGGCCGCCTGAGCAACCCGGCCAAGCTCGCGCTAAGCCACAATCCCTACGGCAACGCCCTGGCCTTGCTCGAGGACTGCGTCGCCTGCGCCGCCGACCGCCTGATCGCCCTGAACGGCGGCCCAGCGTGGGACGAGGCGAGCTACCAGAAGCTGTTCGACGCAGTCCGCGCCGACCTGGCGGACACCTCGATGCAGGTGGTGCAGACCGTCGAGCGCGTCCTGTCGGTCTGGCACGAGGTGGAGCGCAAGCTCAAGGCGACTACCAGCCGCTCCCTGCTGACCTCGCTCGCCGACGTCCGCGAGCAGCTCAGCGGGCTGATCCACAAGGGTTTCGTCGCCGAGACCGGCTTCGACCAGCTGCCGCACCTGGTCCGCTATCTGCGGGCCGTGGACCGCCGTCTGGACAAGCTGCCGGACAACCCGAACCAGGACCAGCTTCTGATGTTCCAGATCCACGACGTCCGCGACGAGTACCAACTGCTGCTGGACCGGCTGCCGGCGGGTCGGCGCGGCGACGCGGATGTGCGGCGCGTCCGCTGGATGATCGAGGAGCTACGAGTCAGCCTGTTCGCCCAACAGCTCGGAACCCCCGAGACCGTGTCTGCCAAGCGGATCTACCGCGCGATCGATGCCATCGAGGGCTGACAAACTGACGAACACCCGCCGAGGGCTCAACGGCATCCACCAAATGGCGTATCAGGACTCGTGCTGCGACGGTAGGATCTCGCGCCATGAGCTCTGCCGCCGGGACTCCTTGGTCCGACCCCGTCACCACCCCTCCCCGTGAGGGCGCGGTCGACGCCGCGAGCCGAATAGACACCTCGAAGCCGCACTCGGCGCGGATCTACGACTACTGGATCGGCGGCAAGCAGAACTTCCCGGCGGACCGCGAGGTCGCCGACAAGATCGCCGAGGCGGTGCCGATCGTCTCCATGCTGGCGCGGGCGAACCGGGCGTTCCTCGGGCGCGCGGTGCGGTACGCCGCCGAGCAGGGAGTGAAGCAGTTCCTGGACATCGGCGCAGGATTGCCGGCCGCCGGCCCCACCCACGAGGTCGCGCAGTCGGTGCACTCCGACGCCTCGGTGGTCTACGTCGACAACGACCCGCTGGTGACCGTGCACGGCCGGGCTCTGTTGGCGGACGAGGCACGGACCCGGGTCTTCGAAGGCGACCTTCGGGACCCGAAGGCGATCCTGACCCACCCGGACGTCGCGGCGCTCATCGACTTCGATCAGCCGGTCGCGCTGCTCATGGTCGCGGTTCTGCACTTCTTCCCGGACTCGGCCGACCCGGCGGGCGTGATCGCCACGCTGACCGAGAACCTGGCGCCCGGCAGCCATCTGGTCATCTCCCACGCGGGCTCCGACCTGCTGCCGACCGACCAGGAAAAGCTTCAGGTCTACAACAAGGCCGCCGAGGGCGCGGCGCGCGACCACGCGCAGATCACCGCTTTCTTCCAAGGCTTCGACCTGGTCGACCCGGGCCTGGTGCGGGTGCCCGCGTGGCGGCCGACCGAGGAGCTGCCGGCGGATATCGACCAGTACTGGATGTACGGAGGCGTCGGCCGTAAGCGGTGATAACCCCTAAGAGAGTTCACAGCTTAACGTTGTCTTGATGTCCTGAGTGCCCCGGAACGCCCCGCCCTGGTACCCCCGGACACACCACGCGCAGCGCAGGGACCTGCGACGTCGCGCGTGTCACAGCCCCTTCACGGTTCTCCATCCGCGTTGCAGCGCGGGGTGCCGAGCCGAAATGATGGCTGGGTGTCCCAGCAACCGGAACAGGCCGCACCGCTGACCCTGCAGATCCTTCCCGACGGGAACGAGCGGGTCTTCGACGGAACCCGCCGGGTCGTCATCGGCCGCGACCCCAATCAGGCCGACGTGATCGTCGCCGAACCCCGGGCGTCCCGGATCCACGCCACGCTGACCGTCCAGGGCGGCGCGTGGATTCTGGAGGACGCTTCCAGTCAGGGCACGTTCGTGCAGAACACGCGCCTCACGCAGCCGATGGTGCTGCCGGGACCGGTGGTCGTGCGGCTCGGGCATCCGGTGGACGGCCAGGAGGTGCGCCTGATCCCCGGCGCACGGCGACCCAACCTGCCGCCACCCGGACAGCAGCAGGGCGGGGCGCGGCCCGGACCGCCGGGACCTGGGCCGGCGCAGGCGCCTTCGCCGCAAGGCGGATTCCACCCGGGGCAGCAGCCATATCCGGGTCCGCAAGGACAGCAACCACCGCACATGCCTGGACAGCACGCACCGCAAGCGCCGCAGGGATACCCCGGGCAGCAGCACGCCCCTCAGGGGCCCGGTGGTCCTGTCGGCGCTCCCATGGGCGCTCCCTTCGCGGGCGCTCACGCAGGCGGCGCGACCATCATCAACCCTCAGCTACAGCAGCAGCCGTGGGCGCAGCAGCCAGGCGCCGCACCACAAGCCGCTCCGTATATTCCCCAGCAGAGCCCCGCACAGCAGCCGCAGCAGCCGCGCCTGGGTGAGTACACCGGCGTCTACCAGACCTCGAACACGCTGCGAATAGGCCGCGACGCCACGAACGACATCGTCCTGCACGACCTGCAAGCCTCGCGCTTCCACGCGGAGTTGCAGTTCAAGGGCGGGCGCTTCGAGATCGTCGATAAGGGCAGCCACAACGGCACGTACCTGAACGGTATGCGCGTCAACCGCGCGGAGGTCCGCGAGGGCGCGATCATCGCGATCGCCCGGCATCTACTGCGTTTCCACAACGGTGTACTCCAGGAGTTCGTCGACACCGGCGGGATCACCTTCTCCGCGGCGAACCTCGGCGTGCTGGCCGGACCGAAGGTCCTGCTGGACAACGTGAGCTTCGCCCTGGAGGGCGGCGACTTCCTGGCAGTACTCGGCCCTACAGGCGCCGGCAAGTCCACGCTGATGAAGGCGCTGACGGGTAACCGTCCCGCCGACCGCGGTGCGGTCTTCTATAACGGACGCGACCTCTATGCGAACTACGCAGAGCTCCGCAACCGCGTCGGATACGTTCCGCAGGATGACATCCTCCATCCGCAGCTGAAGGTCCGCGACGCCCTGCGCTATGCCGCGCAGCTCCGCTTCCCGCCGGACGTCCCGGCCGCCGAGCGCAATGCCCGCGTCGACGAGGTGATGGCCGAACTCGGTCTGACCGAGCGCGGGGACCTGGCTGTGGAGAAGCTCTCCGGCGGTCAGCGCAAGCGCACCTCTGTCGCGATCGAACTCCTGACGCGCCCCAGCCTGTTGATCCTGGACGAACCGACCTCCGGGCTGGACCCGGGCTATGAGAAGTCGGTGATGGACCTGCTGCGCAAGCTCGCCGACGGCGGGCGCACGGTCATCACCGTGACGCACAGCATCCAGAGCCTGGACCGCTGCGACCGCATCCTGTTCCTGGCGCCCGGCGGGCAGACCGCCTTCTTCGGCCCGCCGCCGGAGACCCTGCAGTTCTTCAGCAGGAACACCTATGCGGAGGTCTTCCAGGACCTGGACCGCGCCGCACCCGGTTTCGCCCAGCACGCGTTCGCCGGTTCTCCGGCAGACCAGCAGTACGTGCAGGCTCCGTTGGGCGCACAGCTGAACAAGGTCAACGGCGCGGCCAACGCGCAGCAGGCCGCGACCCCGGCGGCGAACCCGCACTGGGGTCACCAGCTGTCCACGTTGTTCAAGCGGTTCAGCTCGGTCGTATGGGCTGACAAGCGAAACAGCATGATGCTGTTCCTGCAGGCGCCGATCCTGGGTCTGCTGATGCTCGCGGTGCTGGGCTCCAACGACCTGTCCTCCAAGGACCCGGTCGCCGCCCACAAGGCCGGCTCGGTGCTGCTGGCGCTGGTGCTGGGCGCGACGTATCTCGGTGCCTCCAACTCGATCCGCGAGATCGTCAAGGAGAGACCGATCCTCACTCGAGAGAGAGCGATCGGGCTGTCGCCGTCGGCATATGTGCTGTCGAAGGTGATCCTGCTGGGCATGCTGACGGTCGCGCAGGCCGCAGTCCTGGTGTTCCTCGGCATCGTGCGCCAGGGCGGACCCGACGACGGCTCGGTGATGTCTTCCGGGCAGTTCGAGTTGTTCTTCGACGTGGCGCTGGCCGGTCTGGCCGCGATGGCTCTGGGCCTGCTGATCTCCGCCTTCGTGTCGAACGGCGACAAGGCGCTGACCATCCTGCCGGTCATCCTGTTCGCGGAGTTCCTGTTCACCGGCTCGGCGTTCCCGGTCAACAAGACCCCGGGTCTGGAGCAGGCCAGCTACCTGGCTTCGGCGAAGTGGGGCTACTCGGCCGCCGCCTCCACGGCGAACGCCGACATCCTGCTCGGGACCGGCTGCAACGACACGTTGCCGACCGGACCGCTGCCCGGTGCGAAGTGTGACTCGACGCAGGCACACAAGTCCGGTACCTGGTACGGCGACATGGCCGCACTCAGTGTGCTCACTGTGGTGTGCATCGCCGGGGCGTGGCTGGCGATCCGACCGGTGGGACAGCCGAAACAAAAGTAAACGCAAGGCAGAAGACGCAATAATGGTGCGCGTCCCGGATGTTCGGGTGCGCACCATGCGTTTTCGCTGAGCGGTGTGGAGGCTTATGCGATGCAGACCAATGCGGTCTATATAGGGGGAACCGGCTTAAGCCGCCCCGACTGCGCTCTCTTCGTACTCCCAGTACCTGTTGTTCGCCCGCAGCGGCAACTCGACTCGTACCGTCTTGCCGCCGCCGTCCTCATCGGCCGGCACCTCGGTGCGTCCGCCGACCTCCGCGGTCAGGTCGCGCACCAGTTGCAGTCCCCAGCCGCCGCTGTCGTCGGGGTGCGGACTCAGCAACGCCTTGGGCCGATGCGGGTGGCGGTCGTGGACGGCCACGCTCAGGCAGTCGTACTCCAGCGCCAGTGTCACCTCCGCCTGGCGGCACAACAGCGCCGCGTGCTTGGCGGTGTTGGTGACCAGTTCGCTGATGATCACGATCGCCGAGTCGACCATCGTCTCGTCGAGGTCCAGGCCCCAGTCGACGAAGACCTCGCGCGCCACGCGGCGCGCCGCCGCCGCGCCCTCGGATTTCGTGGGCACAGCGAAGGTGATCCGGTAGCCGCATCTCGGCTCCCGCCCGACCCCGAGCACTTCCATCACCTCACACGTAGTGGCGCGCTTCGTCCCGTTTCGGAACGGCTCCCCCGCCGTCGGTACAGTTGCCATGCTGCCCGTGCGATGGCAGTCATGCCCCCTGCACGGCTGATTCACTCCTGCGAATGCACGTTCATTTGGAGGCACCCTTGAACACCGAGCGCGCTGTGACCGACCGGTTCGCTCTCGACGACCTGCTCACGGCGTACGCGGTCGCGATCGACACCGACCAAGTGACCGAACTCACACGTCTGTCGACGCCGGACGCAGTCTTCGACTACCAGTCCAGCGGCGGTCCCCGGGGGTCGGTGGACGACGCGCAGCAGTGGCTGGAGAAGTCGCTCACGCAGGTCCCGGTCCGGGCCCACCTGATCGTCAACCGGCGCTTCGAGATCCACGGGGACAGCGCCTGTGCCGAGGCGCACTTCTTCAACCCGATGTCGGTGCGGGTGCCCGGGCAGAAGGGCGACATCTGGAACCCCGGCGGGGGCTACTACTCCGTCAACTTCCGGCGCACCGACAAGGGATGGCGCATATCAGAGCTCGTCATGCTCCAGACGTGGCGGGTCGCCGTCGCTGTGCACACGGCGGGCAAGGCGGGCGGAGGGCACCGCGCTTCCTGACTGAGCCGGGGACGCGGCAGGCGAACGGCCGTCGGTGACGGTCTCCTCCGCCGCGCCGCGCGGCCGGTCTGTCAGGATTTCAGCGCTGGGTGCTCCGCGCCCGCCGGGTCTTCCCCCTTTGCCTTCACCGCCGAATGGATGAAGGCCGCCACGATCATCGAGGTGCCCGCGACCGAGGCGAGCCAGTCCGGCACGTCCGGGCCGATCTCCACCAGCAGCAATACCGCGAGCACGCCGATCGAGTAGTACGCGCCGTGTTCGAGGTAGACGTACCGGTCGAGCGTCTTCTTGCGGACCAGGAACACCGTCAGGCTGCGGACATACGCGGCGCCGATGCCCAGGCCGATGGTGAACAGCGCGATGTCGACGGTGACGGAGAAGCCACCCATGACGCTGTCGAAGGAGAAGGTGGCGTCAAGGACTTCCAGGTATATGAAGAGCATCAAAGCTTGGCGGCCTTGCGGTGGCGTCTCGTCCGCCTCGTCGGCCAGCGACTCGCTGCGGTCCGCCGCGGCATCCGAGAGCCGCTTGATGGTGAAGTACGTGGCCAGCCCGATGACGCCCGCGATCGGGACGCCCACCGGATGGTCGGTCGCGAAGGTCCCCGCCGCGACGAACAGGAAGAGCACGACGCCGACCACCTGGAAGGCTTCCAGCGCCAGCGGCTTGAAGCGCTCGCCGAACGCGGCCAGCCGCCGCTCGAAGAACGGCAGCCAGATCAGGTCGTGCCCGCTGAGGAAGAAGTCCATGGCGATCATCAGCAGGAAGACCCCGCCGAACGCCGCGATCAGCGGTTGCACCCCGAGGATCTCGTGGGCGTAGCCGTTCGGATCGTGGACGGAGCTGCTCAGTACATGAAACGGGCTCTGCCGGGTGACCGCGACCAGCACCGCCATCGGGATGACCAAACGCATCCCGAAGACCGCGATCAACACGCCGACTGTGAGGAAGATGCGTTGCCAGCGCAGGTCGAACCGGCGCAACACCGTCGCGTTCACGACCGCGTTGTCAAAGGACAGAGCCACCTCCAGCACCGCCAGCATCGCCACGACGGTCGCCGATCGGATGCCGCCGAGCCACAGAGCGAGCACTAATCCCAGGAGGGTGGCACCGTAGGCGACACCGAAGTCCCGTCCGCGCATGTCAACGGCCCTTTCTGCCAAGCACGCAGCCGTGCCCGGGGAACCGGAGCCGACTGCGCCGTCGTGATCGGGCCCGCTGCCGCGCACCCACCGCCTCTACTTAGGATGCCCTACTCAGACTCCTAATACACGACAGGGGTTGCTCACTTGAGGCGCTCGTTCCGTGGCGCGCCACCATTGGCGGGCCATGGATCGCCGTGCTGGGCTTCGGAGATCGGTAAACCTCGGGCGGTGATGACAGCGCGTGTCCGGAAGATCACCGCGCTGATCATCAGTATCGCAGAATACTGACATATCGGCGAGCCGCGGATCGATCGGGTCCGACACTCCGACACCCCGACACCGCTGCCGACGGGACCTGCCCGCCGAGATCGCGGAGCGGAGTCATAAAATGGCTGCGCTTCCCGTCCTTTTCGGGGCGGAACCACCACGCACGACGATATGAGCAGGGGTCAGGACCCATGGTGACGCCAGCCTTGACGGCCGTTCCGCTGCCCGCTCCGCTGGGCGAGTCCCAGGTGGGCTCGGCGTGGCGGCTGAACCCCTACGTGGGGGCGATACTGCTGGTCATCGCGGCGCTCTACGTCGCCGGCACGGTGGTGGTCCGGCGGCGTGGCGGCCACTGGCCGCTGTACCGCACGGTGCTCTTCCTGCTCGGCCTGGTGCTGTTCGCCTGGACCACGATGTCCTTCCTGGCGGTCTACCAGCAGGTGATGTTCTGGCCGCGCGCCGTGCAGATCATCACGCTGCTCATGGTGGTGCCGCTGTTCCTGGCGCTCGGGATGCCGCTGACCATGGCGATCGAGGGCGGCCCGAGGCGGCTGGCCGCGCTGGTCCGGTGGGTGCTGGCGACGCGGATCGCGGCGCTGCTGACGTTCCCGGCCGTGGTGTCGATCGTGTTCCTGGTGACGCCGTTCACCGTCTACTTCTCGCCGATCTACGAGGACACGCTGCGCTCGCGCGGCGCGGCGTGGGTACTGAGCTTCGCGCTGAGCGCGCTGGGGTTCTTCTACTACTGGACACGGCTGCGCCTGGACCCGGTGCCGAAGGAGTACCCGCACCTGGTGTCGGTGTGGATCACGTTCGCCGAAGCGATCGCCGACGGTGCGCTGGGCTTGACGCTGATGCTGGGGCACCACTTGGTCGCCGGGGACTGGTACACGGCGCTGAACCGGCCGGGAGGGCTGACGCCCAAGCAGGATCAGGTGTGGGGCGGCGGGGCGTTGTGGCTCATCGGCGACCTGGCCGGGGTGCCGTTCCTGGGCGCGTTGTGGCGGCGGATGTTCGACGAGGACCGCGACCGGGCCGCCGAGGTGGACGCCGAGCTGGACGCTTTGGAGGCTGAGGGGGCGATCGTCTACGGGACGGCTTCCGGTTCGGGTGGTGGTGTCGGCGCCGGGGTCGGTGTGGGCGGCGGCGGTGTCGGCAGCGGCGGTGCGCCCAGCGTCGGCGGCGGTGCGGATGCGCAGGATGACGTAGACGCGTCCAGCCCGGCGTCTATTTCTCATACTTCCCCGGCGACCGTCGGCGCCGCACCCGCCGGCGAAGAGGCGAAGCGGACCCGCCCCTGGTGGGAGACCGATCCGGTGCTCGGACGGCGGATGGGATTCCTCGACGAGGAGTGATCGGTCGGCCGGTGGTCACCCATTCGGCCTCGTCCGATAACAGCAGGCTTATCTCAGCATGATGACGGATGTCCGCTTTGTGGATGTCCGGGAGAGTTGTTCTCACCACCGGGAACCGCGCCGACAGCCCGTCGCCGGACCGGATGGCCACCGATCACGATCGATCTGGAGGACAACCATGTTTCGCACGACTTCGACCGCGTCCCGTACCCGCCGCTGCTCGGGGGCGGTGGCCGCCGCCACGGCCGCCGCGCTGATGCTGGCGCCCGGCGTGGCGTTCGCCGCCGGACAGCCCACGGCGCCGGGGACCGGGCACGCCGGCAGCAAGACCGGGACGCACGCCGGCGGCAAGGGCGGGAGTGGCGGGAGTCATGCCGGCGGCAAGGCCGGCAGCCACAAGACCGGCCGTCCGGGGCACACGACCGGGCACGCCGGGGCAGGCCACACGGCATCGCACAAGACGGGTCACACCGGGGCGGGCCACTCCACCACCCACCCGACCCGGCATGCGGGCGGTGCGGCCGCCCACGGAACGAAGGCCGCCACGCATGGCACCAACGCCAGCGCGTCCACAGGCGGTCCGGCATCCGGCGGTTCCAAGAACCCGCAGAGTCCCACCTCGAAGCACTCCGCGGCGGACGAGACCGCCACGGTCACCAAGCTGTCCGTGGCGAAGGTCGCTGAAGACGGCACCGTGACGATGACGGCGCGTGTGTCTCCGGCGCACCGCACCGCGGGCGCCGCGGAGGCGACCGGCAGTGTGGAGTTCTCCATCGACGGTGCCTCGTCCGGTCCGATCCCGCTGTCCAGCGGGCGCGCGATGGTGCAGGCCGAGGTGGGTCCGGGCGAGCACACCGCCTCGGCGAAGTACAGCGGCGACACCGAGCACGCGCCGAGCGATTCCGGTCCGGTGGGTGTGACGGCCGGTTGAGCGGGGCGGCGGGTCGGCTAGGCGTCGAAGGACAGGCCGCCGGTGGCGACGCCGGTGCGCCCGGTGTACTCCTTCGCCGCGGCGTCGAGGTACTCCCCCGGCTCTGAGCCAGGCATCAGGTGCGTCAGCACCAGCCTGCCCACCCCAGCTTCGCTCGCCTGCCGTGCCACCTGCCGGGCGGTCGACAGGTAGCGGACGGAATCGGCGTCCATCACTTCCGGATACGAGGCCTCCGCGATGAGCGTGTCCGCGCCCCGCGCCAACTCGACGAGCGCGGGGTCCGGACCGCCGTCGCCGGTGTAGACGACAGAGTGGCCGCCGGCTGCGACGCGCACCGCCGCGTTGGGCAGCCAGTGCGGCAGCAGCGCGGTCCGTAGCTCGAACGGTCCGACGGAGAAGGCCGCTCCCGGCTCGAAGTCGTGGCGGGTCAGCGCTGCGTCGAGCATGCCGGGCCGGTCCAGTGCGAGTACGGCGTCCAGGGCCCTGGGCGGCGCGTACACCGGCAGCGGATCGGGGTCGGCTCCGCCGAACGCCCGGGCGCGAAGCAGGGGATTGAGATCGGCGCAGTGGTCCGGATGACCATGGCTGATGTAGACGGCGTCCAACTGCTCGGCCGGCATCAGTTCCAGAAGACGCGGCAGGACTGCGTAGCCCGCATCGACCAGAAGGGAGAACCCGTCGTGGTGTAGGAGGAACCCGCTGCACGCGCTGTCAGCCGTCGGAAACGCGCCGCTGCCGCCCAACACCGTCACCCGCATACGTCGATGATGCCCGATGCCGCCTCACCGACGTGGCGCGTACATGATGACGCCCATGCCGACCAGGCAGACCGCCGCGCCGATGAGGTCGAAGCGGTCCGGCCGGTAGCCGTCGGCCACCCACGCCCAGAGCAAGGAGCCCGCCACGAACACACCGCCGTAAGCCGCCAGGACCCGCCCGAAGTCGGCGGAGGGCTGAAGCGTCGCGATGAATCCGTACAGCGCCAGACTCATCGCGCCGCAGGCCGTCCATCCCCAGCCGCGATGCTCCCGCACGCCCTGCCAGATCAGCCACGCGCCGCCGATCTCCAGGACCGCCGCGACGACGAACAATGCGACAGACCTCGCGACCACCACTGCACCTGACCTCCTGGCTCACGCACTCGCGGCGGGACCGCCACCGCGCCGCCAGCCTAGGGCGTCGCCCGCCACGACCCCGAGACCGGCTCCGAAAGCGACGAGGAAAGCGAGGACGACTAACCAGAACTGACCACGACCGACCCACGACCGACTACGAAGCCGACTAGGAGACGAGGACAACCGACCCACGACCGAACCACGACCGGCCCACGACCGAGCCACGAAACCGAGGACGACTGACCACGACCGCTTCGACCGCCATCGGCACCAGTCAAAAATCCGCAAAGATGTTCACTGCCGGGCGGCGTTCTTACCTTCAGCCGCTATCGTGTGGCGGCAGCCCGGACCCACCCACCCTGCGGGTTCGGGGCGCCGTCCCAGCACCACCGACCCACGGAGAGCCGATGGCCGTGAGCAGCCGACGTTCGAGGTCTGCGCAGGACCGTGCCGACCGGGGCGGGTCCGGTCACGGACAGTCCCACGGGCACTCGCACGGGCACGGTCCGGCCGCGCCGGCCTCGCGCCGGCTGCGGACCCTGATCACCGCGCTGTTGCTGCCGGTGGCCGCGGCGGCGGTGGCCGGGCTGGTGCTGCTGTGGCCGGCGGCGTCGAAGTCCCCGATCCCGCCGCAGGTGTGGGTGCAGGGGACGGTGACGGCCTCGGCGCTGGTGCAGCCTGGTGCCGACGGCGGCACGGCGCCGGCGGGCGGCACCACGGCGCCCGGCGGGCAGGACGCCACCAACGACAAGCTCACCATCCACATCACCAACGGGCCCACCAAGGGCTCGACCGCCACGGTGACCGTGGGGGTGGACCCGACCACGCCGAAGTACTCGGTCGGTGACGATCTGGTCCTCACTTACGACAAGAGCCAGCCGGCGGACGGCCAGTACGACATCAAGGACTTCCAGCGCGGTCCGCCGCTGATGAGCCTGGGGATCGCGTTCGCGCTGTTCGTCCTGGTGATCGGGCGCTGGCGTGGTGCCGGGGCGATCGCGGCGCTGGCGGTGTCGTTCGCGGTGCTCGTGAAGTTCACGCTGCCGGCGATTGTCGGCGGGGAGAACTCCATCGAGGTGGCGGCGGTCACCGCGGGCATCATCCTGTTCGCGGCGCTGTATGCGACGCACGGGGTGTCCGTGCGGACATCGGTGGCCGTGCTCGGGACGGCGCTGAGTCTGGGCCTGATCGGTGTCCTCGGAGAAGCGGGTACCAAGCTGGCCCACCTGACCGGGCTCGGCGACGACAACGCCGCGACCGTCGCGGGCTACTTCCACAAGGTCGACGTCCAGGGTCTGCTGCTGGCGGGCATCATCATCGGCGCCCTCGGTGTGCTCAACGACGTCACCGCGACGCAGGTGTCCTCGGTCTGGGAGCTGAAGGCCGCGGATCCGAGTATGGGAGCCGGCGAGTTGTTCCGCGTCGGTATGCGGATCGGCCGGGACCATATCGGCTCGACCGTCAACACTCTGGTGTTGGCGTATGCGGGCGGCAGCTTGCCGTTGTTCGTCCTAATGACCACTTCCAGCCAGGGCTGGAGCGGTGCGGCCGGCGCCGAGGTGGTGGCCGAGGAGATCGTGCGCACGCTGGTGGGCTCGATCGGCTTGGCCGCGGCGGTGCCGATCACCACGGCGCTGGCCGCGTACTTCGCCTCCGGCGAGGGTCACGGCGCGGAGTCGCAGAGCTCCCGCCTGGAGTACACAGACCTGCGCGAAGGTCGTGGAGCGCGCGGCGGCCGCCGCAGCGTCATCGACGACCTCAACGACGAGGACGCGCTGACCCAGGACACTGTCGTGGGGACGCGCCCGGCGCGCCCGGCCGGCAGTGCAGGCGGCAGTGCAGTCGGCGGTGCAGTCGGCGGTGCCGCTGGGCGGCCGGCGCCGGTCCCGCGCATGCCGGAGAGTCGTCGGAGCGGTGAGTGGAATTCGGATGGCACGCGGGTGGGGAGTGGTAGCGGTCCGCACCGGATGCCGCGTCCGGCGCCGTTCCCGGCGCCCGCGCCGCAGCCGCAGCCGCAGCCACAGCCACAGCCACAGCCACAAGCTCAGCCTCAGCCGCAGCCGGCGGTCGATCCCTATGGGAAGCCTTATAGGACGACCGATCCGTATGGCGCCGATCCGTATGAGTCCGACCCGTATGCCACCAATCCATATGGATCCGATCCGTATGGCGGGCAGCAACAGGACCCGCCGCCGTACTACGGGTAAAGGAAGCAGCGGCGCATATGGGAGATCCCATACACGCCGCTCACTATCGCCAAGTCACCGGCGAACCAAATCGCTAGCGAACCAAGTCATTAGCGAACCACGTCACCGGCGAATCAGGTCACCGGCGAACCGACTCGGTATCTCACCAGCTGCTGTGCAGGGGCTTTCCTTCGGCGAAGCCGGCGGCGCTCTGCACGCCGACCACGGCACGCTCGTGGAACTGGGCCAGGTCCTTGGCTCCGGCGTAGGTGCAGGAGCTGCGGACGCCGGCGATGATGGCGTCGATCAGGTCCTCGACGCCGGGGCGGTCTCGGTCGAGGTACATGCGGGAGCTGGAGATTCCTTCTTCGAAGAGGGCCTTGCGGGCTCGGTCGAAGGCGGAGTCCTCGGCGGTGCGGAGGCGGACGGCGCGGGCTGAGGCCATGCCGAAGTTCTCCTTGTAGAGGCGGCCGTCGCCGTCGCGGACGGCGTCGCCGGGGGATTCGTAGGTGCCGGCGAACCAGGAGCCGATCATTACGTTCGAGGCTCCGGCGGCGAGGGCTAGGGCGACGTCGCGGGGGTGGCGGACGCCGCCGTCGGCCCAGACGTGCTTGCCGAGGCGGTGGGCTTCGGCGGCGCATTCGTAGACGGCTGAGAACTGGGGGCGGCCCACGCCGGTCATCATGCGGGTGGTGCACATGGCGCCGGGGCCCACGCCGACCTTGACGATGTCGGCGCCGGCTTCGATCAGGTCGCGGGTGCCCTCCGGGGAGACCACGTTGCCGGCGACGAGGGGGATGCCCGGGTTGAGGGCGCGGACGGCGGACAGGGCTTCGAACATCTTGTCCTGGTGGCCGTGGGCGGTGTCGATGACCAGGACGTCGGCGCCGGCGGCGAGGAGTTCCTTGGCTCGGGCGGCGACGTCGCCGTTGATGCCGATCGCGGCGCCGACGCGCAGGCGGCCGAGGTCGTCGAGGGCCGGCTTGTAGAGCGCTGAGCGGAGGGCGCCTTTGCGGGTCCACAGGCCCTTGAGGCGTCCGGTGTCGTCGACGACGGGGGCGAGGCGGTGTTTGCCGTCGAGGGCGTCGAAGGCGGCTTCGGCGGAGGTGCCGTCGGGGATGGTCAGCACGTCGCGGGACATGATGTCGCCGACGTTGGTGAAGCGGTCGACGCCGGAGCAGTCGGCCTCGGTGATGATGCCGACCGGGCGTCCGTCGCCGTCCTGGACGACCAGGGCGCCGTGGGAGCGCTTGGGCAGCAGGGCCAGCGCGTCGCCGACGGTGCTGGTGGGCGCCAGGGTGACCGGGGTGTCGTAGACCGGGCTGCGGTCCTTGACCCAGCCGATGACGTCGGAGACCACGTCGAGGGGGATGTCCTGGGGGATGATCGCGAGGCCGCCCCGGCGGGCGATGGTCTCGGCCATCCGGCGGCCGGCCACGGCGGTCATGTTGGCCACGACCAGCGGGATCGTGGTCCCGGTGCCGTCGGCCGAACTGAGGTCCACGGCCAGGCGGGAGCCCACCTGGGATCGGGCGGGGACCATGAAAACGTCGTCGTACGTGAGGTCGTACGGAGGGGAGTACTGATTGAGGAAACGCACGTAGTAAGACTGTATCAAAACGGTCACGGGCGCCTCCCCTTGTGGTGACCGAGGTCACCGGGAGACGCCCGAGAGCGTTCAGAGCCGCGCCGACCAGGTATCTCGGCGGCCGTGTACTTCGGCGGTTCAGTAGACCACCACGCCGTCGCCGAGCTTGGTGTCGGCGAACAGCTTCGCCACGGCGGCCCGGTCGCGGACGTTCACGCAGCCGTGGGAGTGGTGGGCGTAGCCGTAGGTCGCGAAGTCGATGGAGAAGTGCACCGCCTCGCCGCCGCTGAAGAACATCGCGTCGGGCATGGACGTGTGGTAGATCGTGGAGATGCAGTGCTCCATCTTCAGGGTGATGTCGAACTTGCCCTTGCGGGTGGGGTTGTTCTCGTCGCCGAAGCGCACGTCCATCCCGTACTGCGGCTTGCCGTCCACGACCCACAGCAGCGTGCGGGTCTCCATGTCGATGCAGATCACGCGGCCGGTCATGCAGCGCGGGTCGAGCGTCCCGGGCTTGTTGCTGCCGATCGGCACGCCGGCCAGCCAGCCCGAGCCGCTGTGCTGCGCCGGGGTGGTGGGCTTGCTCGACGGCTTCGGCGACGTCGGCGTGGTCGGGTGCGTCGACGGCTTCGTCGAGGGCTTCGTCGTCGGCTTGGTGCTCGGCGCCGAGGTCGAATGCGGCGCCGAGGACGAGCTCGACGTGCTGGACGAGCTGGACGCCGCCGAGCTGCTCGGCGCGGCGGCCGAGGTGCTGGTCGGCACCGATGTCGGAGTCGGCGCCGGAGCGCTCGAGGAGGACGAGGTGGAGCTCGACGCCGAGGAGGTGTTCGCCGCCACCGCCGCCTGCTGAACCGCGTCCGCAGTATTCGCTTTGGTCCCGCCCGAGTTCGACGAGCACCCTGTCACACCGAGCGCCACCGCGCCGGCCACGGCAACGAAGACGCCGCCTTTCCCCGCCCCAGAAGTCCTCATGCCCCTATCGACGCCTGAAGGTCGGCTGCCGTTGCGTCCCAGGCTTGGGAAATCCGACTTGTTATCGAAGCTGTCGCTGAACAGACGGCTGCGGGCATCTACTAGATTGCCTGTCGAATAAGGGCTACTCTACGCGCCATGGGAGCAGCGGTGGACTACGACGTGCTGGTCATCGGCTCGGGCTTCGGCGGTTCGGTGACCGCGCTGCGGCTCACCGAGAAGGGCTACAAGGTCGGCGTGCTGGAAGCCGGGCGCCGCTTCGCCGACGGCGACTTCCCTAAGACCTCCTGGCGCCTGCGCTCGTTCCTGTGGGCACCGAAGCTGGGCTGCAAGGGCATCCAGCGCATCCACCGGCTCAAGGACGTCGTCGTGCTCGCCGGAGCCGGGGTCGGCGGCGGGTCGCTGGTGTACGCGAACACGCTGTACGAACCGCTCGACCCGTTCTACGACGACCCGCACTGGCAAGACGTCGCCGACTGGCGCACCGAACTCGCCCCGTTCTACGACCAAGCCAAGCGGATGCTCGGCGTGGTGCAGAACCCGACGATGACGCCGGCGGACGTCCAGATGAAGGCGGTCGCCGAGGAGATGGGTGTCGGGGACACCTTCCACCTCACGCCGGTCGGGGTCTTCTTCGGCGATCCGGATGCCACGGCGGCCGCCCCTGTCTCCGACCCCTTCTTCGGCGGCGCGGGTCCGGACCGGAACCCGTGCCTGCAGTGCGGCGCATGCATGACCGGATGCCGGCACAACGCCAAGAACACCCTCGTCAAGAACTACCTGTATCTCGCCGAGAAGCTCGGCGCCGAGGTGCATCCGCTGACGACCGTCGAGAGCGTGACACCGCTGCTCGACGGCGGCGGCTACCAGGTGCGCGTGTCCTCGACCGGAGCGTGGTTCGCCAAGGGCCGGCGCACCCTGACCGCCGAGCACGTCGTCTTCAGCGCCGGCGCCCTGGGAACCCAGCGCCTCCTGCACAAACTGGCCGGCGACGGATCGCTGCCGTCGCTGTCCCCGCGCCTGGGCGAACTGACCCGCACCAACTCCGAATCGCTCCTCGGCGCGATGGCCAAGAAGCCGCGGCAGTACGACTTCACGGAAGGGGTGGCCATCACCTCCTCCTTCCACCCCGACGACCACACGCACATCGAGCCGGTGCGCTACGGCCGCGGCAGCGGCGCGATGGGGTTGCTGAAGACCGGACTGACCGACGGCGAGGGCCGCACCCCGCGCTGGATCAAGCTGCTCGGCATCGGCGTGAAGCACCCCTCCTGGGTCCCGCGCATGCTGCCCAGCCGCAAGTTCGCGGAGCGCTCGATCATCCTGCTGGTGATGCAGGCCCTGGACAACTCGCTGACCGTCTCCCGCAAACGCGGCTTGTTCGGCAAGAACAAACTCACCACCCGCCAAGGCCACGGTCAGCCCAACCCGACCTGGATCCCGGCCGGCAACGAAGCCGTGACCCGCACCGCGGCTCGCATCAACGGCATCCCCGGCGGCACCGTCGGCGACCTGTTCAACATCCCCATGACCGCGCACATCATCGGTGGCTGCGTCATCGGCCGCGACCGCGACCACGGCGTCGTCGACCCTTACCACCGCGTGTTCGGCCACCCCGGCCTGTACGTCGCGGACGGCTCGACGGTCTCGGCGAATCTCGGCGTGAACCCCTCGCTGACGATCACGGCGATGGCCGAGCGTGCCGCCGCGTTCTGGCCGAACAAGGGCGAGGCGGACACGCGCCCCGCGCTAGGGGAACCGTACAAGCGGATTCCCTATGTGCGGCCGGCAAAGCCCGCGGTCCCGGAGGCGGCTCCGGGTGCGTTGAGGCTGCCGATCGTGGAGATCCGATAGGGAGAGATCCCGTAAGGTCTCCTGGGTGGCGCGCCTCCCCGACCGACGAAGCCTCTCCGGCCGACAAAGCCCTTCCGGCCGACGAAGCCTCACCGTCCTGCTCGGCGTCTTCGCCGCCCTGAGCCTGGCCGGCTACCTCGTGGTCCGCGCGCTCGCCCACCCGACGATGATCGACATGGTCGTCTACCGGTTCGAGGGGCAGGCGGTGCTCCACGGCCGCGACCTCTACGGCGCCGGCGTCAAGGTGGACACCGCTGGCGGCAACCAGCTGCCGGCGACGTACCCGCCCTTCGCGGCGCTGCTGTTCGCGGCGATCAGCTGGATCCCGGTCGGCGCGCTGAAGGTCCTGGTGACCGCCGCCAACATCGTGTTGCTGGCGCTGGTGGTGCACCTGGCGGCGAAGCTGATCGGCGGATGGATGGACCGACCCGGCTTCGCCGAGCGGTGGGCGCTCCTCGCCGCGATCGCCGGGCTCGGGCTGTGGTTCGAGCCGGTGTGGACCACGTTGCGCTACGGGCAGATCAACCTGGCGTTGGCCGCGCTGATCCTCTTCGATCTCACGCGCGCGCCGGGCAGCAAATGGCCGCGCGGTCTGGGAATCGGGCTGGCGACCGGCATCAAGCTGACCCCTGGCGTCTTCATCCTGTGGTTCCTGCTCGCCGGGCGTCGCCGCGAGGCCGCCGTCTCGGCGCTCAGCGCCGTCGGGACCATGGCGGTCGGGTTCGTCCTGCTCCCCCACGCGTCGGTGAAGTTCTGGCTGCACAAGGTCTTCGACACCGATCAGGTCGGCAAGACCTACATCACCGACAACCAGTCGCTGTCCGGGATGATCGCGCGGATCACGCACATCGACGACCCCAAGGCGCTGTGGGCGGTCGCGGCCGTCGTCGTGGTCGCGGCGGGGCTGTGGGTGGCGGCGCGGAACGCGAGGCGGGGCGACGACGCGCTCGGCGCGCTCGCCTGCGCGGTCACCGGGTTGTTGATCTCCCCGATCAGCTGGTCGCACCACTGGGTGTGGGCCGTTCCCGTGGCGATGCTGCTGGCTGTGCGCGCGCCTAGGCTCGCGGTCGTGTGGTGCGCGGTGTTCCTGTCGTTCCTGATCTGGGCGGTGCCGCACAAGGTGATCGGGCCCTCCCCCGATCTGAACCCGTTGCAGATGCTGCTGAGCTCGCTCTATCCGTTGGCGGGACTGGCGTTCCTGCTCTGGGCCTGGAGAGAGTCCACGCGTGCCCAGCCGGTCGTGGGCTCGTAGCGACGCAGCATCTTCGCCGGGACGCCGCCGACCACGCAGTGGTCCGGGAACTCGCCGCGGACCACGCTGCCGGCCGCCACGACCACGTTGCGGCCCAGGACCGTGCCCGGCAGGATCACCGCGTTCGCGCCGATCCAGCAGCCCGGGCCGATGCGCACCGGCGCCTCGCTGGGCCACTGCTTGCCGATCGGGACGTCGGGGTCGTCGTAGCCGTGGTTCTGGTCGGTGATGTAGACGTGCGGACCGGTGTAGACGTCGTCGCCGATGTCGATCGAGCGGTGGCCGACCACGTGGCTGCCGCGCCCGAGCACCACGCCGTCGCCGATCCGCACCAGGGTCTCCGGGCCCAGGTCCAGACCCGGGACGAAACCGGCGGACAGGGTGACGCTCGCGCCGATCAGCACGTGCGCGCCGACCGCGATGTAGCGCTCCCCGAAGACCGTGCCGGGCGGGAAGGCCATCGTGGAACCCTCGCCGAACGCGGCGAAACGGCGGGCGGCCGGCGAGCCCGCGTGCACCTTCCCGGCCCTGGCCAGCCAGCCCCACAGGCCGGCGGCCAGCCGGTTGCCCAGCGCTGACACCATGGCCGATACGGTACCCCCTGACCGTGATCTTCCCGAGCGGGACCGGCTCGGGTCACCGTTCGGTCACGGCGGACCGGTGTTAAGCCTTCGGGTACCGGGCCCGGCCTTGGTACCTCTATGGTTCCGTTGGATTCAGAGGACATCAGGGGAGGACGACAGTCATGCACTCAGTGGGGTCCGTCCTACTGGCGGCCGTTCCGTCGGCCGACAACATCCACGTCCCGACCCACTGGGACGCGGTCGGGCGCATCGCCCTGGCCTGGGCGCTGACCTTCGCGCTGGGCTTCGAGCGGCAGATCCGCGGCGCGATGGCCGGGGACCGGACCTTCTCGCTGCTGGGCGCGGCCACGGCGCTGATAGGCGTGCTGGCCGGCAACGGCGCCAGCACCATCCTGGCCGGCGCGGTCACCGGCATCGGCTTCATCGGCGGCGGGCTGTGCTTCCGGCAGACCGTCCAGGAGCACGAGGTGCTGCACGGCATCACCACCGCGGCGAGCATCTTCGCCTGCTCGGCGATCGGCGCGGCGTGCGGCCTGGGACTGGTGAAGGAGTCGATCACCGCGACCGCGGCCACGCTGCTCACCCTGGAGCTGCGCCACATCCCGCTGATCCGCACGCTCGACGCGCGCCGCTGGAACGGCCTGGTGCACCACGACGAGCATGTGCACTCGCAGATCCTCAAGCGCGGCACCAGGATCTCCTCGCAGATGGCCGAGGCCCGGGTGGCGACCGCCGACACCGCGGACAGCGACGCCGTGGTGCTCATCAACCCGGTGATCGCCGCGCAGCAGGCGGCCGCGGCCACGGCGGCGACGGTCATGCCCGAGGCGCCGGTGATGGTCGACGCCGTGGCGGCCGACAGCGGCGCGGCCGCGACACCGGCCGGGAAGCAGTAGGGCGGCTAGAAGGCAGTCGGGCGGCCGGGAAGCGGGAGCGCGAAGCAGGAAGCGACAGCGCGAAGCAGGAAGCGGCAGCCCGAAGCAGGAAGCGGGAGCGCAAACCAGGAAGCGACAGCCCGAAGCAGGAAGCCGCAGCGCGAACCAGGAAGCCGCAGCCCGAAGCAGGAAGCGACAGCCCGAAGCAGGAAGCGACAGCCCGAAGCAGGAAGCGACAGCCCGAAGCAGGAAGCGGCAGCGCGAACCAGGAAGCGACAGCGCGAAGCAGGGTTCTGAGGAACACGGCGGGGCCGGACGACTCGTGGTCGTCCGGCCCTTGTCATCCGCGGCCCGGATCGTCGTCCGGGTCGCGGGCTGTCAGAGGTTGATGCAGAGGACCGGGCCCAGCAGGTCGATCTCGCACCAGGGCCGCCACCCCGGGTGGTGGGCCGCGATGGGGGTGCTCATCGGCACGGCGGCGGTGTGCGTGACGGCGGCGGCCGGCGCGGTCGCCGCGGACGCGGACGTGGCCGCGACGGCCCCGAGACCGGCGAGCAGGACGGTGGCGCCCGCGGTCGCGGTGAGCTTGGTGAGACGGCTCTTCATGGTCGTTTCTCCTCCTCATACGCGGCCCGCGATGCGCGGGCCCTCCAGCAGGTTCTGCAAGATCAGCCGGGGGCGCGAACCGATCTGCGCTGTTCGGTGGAGCGCCTCAGCGGCGCGGTCGTGCCGGGAGGTGTTTTCTGACGGGTCGTCAACATGTCTTTGACCTGGCGCTTTGGACAATATACTGATCGTTCGTGCTAGCCTCGTAGTCGCCGGTGCGTAGAAGATGTCCCCGGGCCTCAATTTACGCCGTCGTGGAATACCGTTCGGCTGGAGCCGCGGCGAGCTTTCCGCCGCGAGGCGACACGCGCACCGGCGCTAAACTTTTTCACTTCTGGAATGATGGTCACCACCATCGCATTGTTCCCTTCCATTCCAGGAGCAGATCGAAGTGCATGACCGCAAGCCAGTCGAGTGCTGGATGACCGACATGGACGGCGTCCTGATCCGCGAGGGGCACATGATCCCCGGCGCGGACGAGTTCATCCGCCGGCTGCGGGCGAAGGACCGGCCGTTCCTGGTGCTGACGAACAACTCGATCTACACCCCGCACGACCTGTCGGCGCGGCTGACCAATCTGGGCATCCCGCTGCCCGCGGAGAACATCTGGACCTCGGCGCTGGCCACCGCGCAGTTCCTGGACAACCAGCGGCCCAACGGGACCGCCTACGTCATAGGGGAAGCCGGGCTGACCACCGCGCTGTACGACGTCGGATACACGCTGTCCGAGGCCAGGCCGGACTACGTGGTCCTGGGCGAGACCCGCGCCTACAGCATCGACGCCATCACCCGCGCCATCCGCCTGGTGACCAACGGCGCGCGGTTCATCGCCACCAACCCCGACGCCACCGGCCCGACCCCCGACGGTCCGCAGCCGGCGTGCGGCGCGGTCGCGGCGCTCATCACCAAGGCGACCGGTGTGGAGCCCTACTTCGTGGGTAAGCCCAACCCACTGATGATGCGCGAGGGTCTGAACAAGATCCAGGCGCACTCGGAAGTGACCGCGATGATCGGTGACCGGATGGACACCGACGTGCTGTGCGGCATCGAGGCGGGTCTGGAGACCTTCCTGGTGCTGTCCGGCGTGACCCAGGCCGACGAGATCGAGCGCTTCCCCTTCCGGCCCTCCCGGATCGTGAAGTCGATCGCCGACCTGGTGGACGAGGTCTGAAGTCAAGAGCAGGTCCGACGGTGAACACCTTCGTTCCCGCCGCACGTCGGCCGGAAGACAGTGGTTTGACAATGTATGAGAACAGCAGGGGCGGCGCCGGCAGGGCGTCCGCGGGATCCATGAGCGGCACGCCGGTCTTCGACGCGCTGGTGGCCCAGTTCCGGGCCAACTTCCGCACCGTGCCCGGCGAGCCGTGGTCGCCGGCGCCGGCGCCGCGGTTCGCCGAGTTCTCGGTGCGCGCCGACCGGTTCGGGCTGCCGGCCGGGCCCGGTCGGCTTTAGCGCTGGTCCGCTGGTTCAAGGGGCCGCTGGTCCGCGGGGTCGCGGAGTTCGCGGCTGCGCGGGGCGCCGAAACCGGGGCGGTTGCTCGGCTCACGGGTGTCCGGCGGCGGCTTTCGGGTGCCCGCCGGCCTGTTCAGCCGGCTGAGTCCCGCTGCCTGGCGTACTCCATGAACCACTCGATCAGCGCCGGGTCGTCGACCGTCCCGAGGTTCACCGCCTTCGCCGGATCGGCGCCGGTCAGCAGTCGCTTGACCGGGATCTCCAGGCGCTTGCCGGTGCGGGTGTGCGGGACGCCGGGGATCTCGACGAGTTCGTCGGGGACGTGGCGGGGCGTGAGTTCGGCGCGGATCGCGGCGGCGACCCGGGCCTTGAGGGCGTCGTCCAGGACGGCGTCGGCGGCCAGGTGCACGAACAACGGCATCCAGTAGCCGCCGTCGGGGAGTTCGACGCCGATCACCAGCGATTCGCGGATCTCCGGCAGCTTCTCCACGACCTCGTAGATGTCCGCCGAGCCCATGCGGACGCCCTGCTTGTTCAGCGTGGAGTCGGAGCGGCCGTGGATGACGACACCGCCGCGCTCGGTGATCGTGCACCAGTCGCCGTGCCGCCACACGCCGGGGAACACGTCGAAGTAGGCGTCGTGGTACTTGTGGCCGTCCGGGTCGTTCCAGAACTTCACCGGCATCGACGGCGTCGGCGCGGTCAGGACCAGCTCGCCGACCTCGCCGAGGTGCGGCTTGCCCTCGGGGTCCCAGGACTCCACGCGGCAGCCCAGGGCGCGGCACTGGATCTCGCCGGAGTACACCGGCAGGAGCGGGTTGCCGGCGACGAAGGCGGTACAGACGTCGGTGCCGCCGGACAGCGAGTTCAGCCAGATGTCCGAGCCGACGGCCTCGTAGACCCAGCGGAAGCCGGTCGGGGGCAGCGGGGAGCCGGTGGAGCCGATCGCGCGCAGCGCCGACAGGTCCAGGTCGCGGCCGGGGTGTAGCTCCGCCTTCTGCGAGGCCATCAGGTAGCCGGCGCTGGTGCCGAGCATCGTCGCGCCGGTCTTCTCAGCGAGCTGCCACAGCCCGCTGACGTCCGGGAAGGCCGGGCTGCCGTCGTAGAGCACGGCGGTCGCGCCGAGCAGGAGCGAGCCCAGGACGATGTTCCACATCATCCAGCTCGTGGAGGAGTACCAGAAGAACCGGTCGCCCTCCTCGACGCCCATGTGGAAGGCGATGGCCTTGTAGTGCTCCAGGAGGATGCCGCCGTGGCCGTGGACGATGCCCTTGGGCAGGCCGGTGGTGCCCGAGGAGTAGAGGATCCACAGCGGGTGGTCGAAGGGGACAGCTTCGAAGACCAGCTGCGGCTCAGCAGCTGTGGCACCCTCCGGACCGGCGACAGCCTCGGCCCAGCGGATGCTCTCCGCGCACGCCGGACCCTCAGGGAACTGGTAGTCGACCCAGACGGTGTGCTCGACGGACGGCAGCGCGTCGCGGGTCTCCATGCATTCGGCGCGGCGGTCGATGCGCTTGCCGCCGTAGCGGTAGCCGTCGACGCCGATGAAGACCTTCGGCTGGATCTGCGCGAACCGGTCCAGGACGCCCTGCGTGCCGAAGTCCGGGCCGCAGGCGGACCACACCGCGCCGACGGACGCCACAGCCAGCTGCGCGACGATCGCGTGCGGGGTGTTGGGCAGGAAGGCCGCGACGGTGTCGCCGACGCCGACGCCCCAGGCGCGCAGCGTGGCGGCCAGTCCGGCGACCTGGCGGCGCAGCTCGGCCCAGGAGATCTCGACCGGCTCGGCGCCCTCCTCGACGAACAGCAGGGCCGGGCGGTCGTCGGAGGCGGCGCGGAAGACGTGCTCGGCGAAGTTCAGGGTGGCGCCAGGGAACCAGCGCGCGCCGGGCATCGCTGCGTCCGGGAGAACGGCGGTGTATGGAGTCGCGGCCTGGACATCGAAGTAGCGCCAGAGGCTTTCCCAGAACTCAGCCGGGTGCTCGACAGACCACTGCCAGGCGTCGGCGTAGGCCGGGAAGGGCCCAACGCCCTGCTTGGGGAGCCAGTCCAGATACCGCTGCAGCGGTGAGCCCAGACGCTGCGCGTCGGTCGGCGTCCAGAGCAGTTCCCCGAACGCGGCGGGCTGGTCGGCTGCGGACATCGTCGTCCCCCAACTTCGCGGTGGCTGCGTGCCGCTGGCTCGTGGCCGTGATCACGCCTGACATGCGTCAGATTAGCGCCCCTCGCCGGGCTCCAAAAACGACTCCTGGCAGCCGACGCCCTCAGGCAGCGGCGGGAGTTCGATCCACTTCTCGGCCCAGTCGGCGAGCTGCTGGAACGCCGGTTCCAGTTCGGCGCCCTTCTGGGTGAGGTGGTACTCCACCCGCACCGGGGTCTCCGGGATCACGACGCGCTCGACGATGCCGACCTGCTCGAACTCCTTGAGGCGTTCGGACAGCAGGCGGTCGGAGAGCTTGGGGACGGAGCAGGCGATGTCGGTGTAGCGGGTGGAGCCGGCGAGCATCGCCCGGAGGATCGCCCCGGACCAGCGGCGCCCGATGATCTCCACCGCGGTGTGGAAGCGGGGGCAGAAGGAGCTCAGGTGTTGCTCCCCGTGCGGCGTCGCGGTGTTGTCGGCCATGGACCTAGCTTACCTTCCGTAGGCGACTTGACAAGCGTAAGCGTGCCCTCTACCTTCATCCTTACGAAAGGTAACTAGCTCACAGAGCGTTACCGACTACGCCTGGTGCGGACCCGTCCCGGTCGGCATCAGGGCACGTCAGACCCGCTGCACTTGCTCGAACAAGATCCACCAGACCCACCAGATCCACCCCCGAACCACCAGACCCACCAGTCCCCAGACCCCGGGAGCTCAGAAGTGACCACCAAGATCCTCGCCTTCTCCGGTGCCCTGCGTAAGGCCTCCACCAACACCGCCCTGGTCCGCGCCGCCAAGCAGCTGGCGCCGGAGGGCGTGGAGATCGAGATCTACGACGGCATCGGCCAGCTGCCCTTCTTCGACCAGGACCTCGAGGGCGACGTCCCGGCCGCCGTCGCCGAGTTCCGGGCCAAGATCGCCGCCGCCGACGGCGTCCTGATCGCCAGCCCCGAGTACAACTACTCGATCCCCGGCGTCCTGAAGAACGCCCTGGACTGGGCCTCCCGCCCCTACGGCGAGTCGGTCCTGACCGGCAAGCCGGTCGCCGTCATGGGCGCCTCCGGCAGCGGCTTCGGCACCGTCCGCGCCCAGAACCACCTCCGCGACGTCTTCCACTGGCTCGACGCCAAGGTCGTCACCAAGCCCGAGGTCCACGTCGGCAACAACTGGGAGCGCTTCGACAACGAGGGCAACCTGGTCGACGAGACCTCGCGCAACCTCGTCGCCGGCCTCATCGCCGCCCTGGTCGTGCAGATCGAGGAGACCCAGAAGGTCAAGGCCAACGCCTGACGCTGAGGTTTTGAGGGAGGCCCTGCCGCGCGTGCGGCGGGGCTTCTTTTTTTGCGTGGTGGAGAACCGGCTACGCCCGCACCTGGATCAACGCGTGCTCGCCGGTGGTGCGCCAGGCGGTGGCGGTGGCGTCGAGCTGGGTGATGGTCGGCGGGGTGAGGCCGACGGCGACGTCGGACTTCAGGGTGCGGAGGGCTGCGACGGGGGTGGGGAAGTAGGCGGTCAGGTCTGTGAAGGGTGTGGTGGGGGGCCAGGTGCGGTCGCCGATGAGGCGGCGGTAGTTGAGGTCGCCTTTCAGGATGGTCAGGGTTGCCGGGGACATGGCTTCGGTGAGGTCGGGGGGTAGGTGGCGGAAGGTGAGGGGTGCGCACCAGAAGGGGTGTGTGCGCAGGGTGATGGCGCCGTCGGTGAGGGCGGTCCAGAGGCGGTGGCCGGCCTTGGCGGCGGTGCCCGGTGCGCTGGTGATGCGGCGGAGGACGGCGATCACGTCGGCGCCGGTGGCGTCGGAGACGTAGTAGGGCTGGGGCTTCACGTGCATCACCACGCGGGTGGCGGCGCCGGTGGTCAGCAGGTGGTCGACGAGGATCAGGTCGGCGAGGAGTTCGCGGCCTGCGTTGTCGGCGACCAGGTGCACGGTCGCGTTCGGTGACGCGGCGTCCAGGATCGACCAGAGCTGGGCGCTGTCGTCGGCGACCAGATCGGTCGAGGGACCCTCGGCGGCTGCGGTGATGCGGAAGCCGAGATCGGCGCGGTTGCCCCACAGCGCCGCCTCCAGCAACGCGCGCCGCTGCTCGGTGAGGGGCAGGCCTGCCACGTCGTCGAGCGCCGTCAGCTCCGCCTCGACGGTCGGCGTGCGCAGCTCGGCGTGCTTCGCCGGGCCGAACAGATCGATGCCCTGCCACGGTCCCGGCCGGAAGTACCCGACCGCCTCCAGCAGCCTGCGATAGAAGTACGACTCGGCCCACAGGAACGGCGCGCTCAGCCACGAGCCGCCGTACCAGCCGCGGTCCCAGTCTTCCCAGAGCGCGAAGTCGTGGGCGTCGGCCGGCAAACGCTGGATGACCCCCGACAGCGTCTCCTCCAGCAGCGCGTCCAGAGCCCGATGGACCTCGGCCGGGTACGGGAACGCGTCCTGGATCTGCTTGATCAGGATCGGGTGCCGCTTGGCCCAGACGCTCCAGGCGAAGGACTCGGGCCGGTCCGAAACGATCGTTTCCACACGCTGCGGCTTCCCCCGGCGCTGCGGCTTGGAAACCGCGGGCGGGTCGACCGGCGTGTTACGAGCCCGCCGATTCCATCAATGTCTTTACTAGGCGACATGACATTGTCTCGGACCCCGCGGAGCAGCAGGACCAGCCGGAGCAGCCGCACCGCGGCCCTGCTCGGCGTCGCCGCCCTGGCCGCCGCCGCCCTCGTCCCGGTCGCCTCGACCCCCGCCGTGGCAAGCTCCGACCAGGGACGCGCCTGTGTGAGCTCGCCGGAACCCGCTCAAGGCGCCGCGCTCCAGATCCTCAAGATCGCGAAGGCCGACCAGCAGCAGTTCGGGCTCAACTCGGTGATCCTCAAGGTCACGAAGGGCCGGCAGAACGTGCTCACCAAGGCCTTGGGCGAGTCCATGACCGGCGTCCCGGCCGACACCGACATGCAGTTCCGCACCGGCTCGGTGGGCATCGCTTACATGGCCACCATCCTGCTCCAGCTGGCCGAGAAGGGGATCGTCGACCTCGACGCCCCGGTGGCTCCCCTGCTCCCGAAGGTCCTGCAGGTCAAGGGCGCGGACAAGATCACGCTGCGGATGCTCGGCAACAGCACCTCAGGGCTGCACGACTACGTGATCGACCCGGACTTCCTCGCCGCGCTCGAGCCGCACCCGTTCCGCTACTGGACCGAGGACGACGTCCTCGCGTACCCCTTCCACCACGACCTCTGGTACGCCCCCGGGACCAACTGGAGCTACTCGCACGCCAACTTCGTCCTCGAAGGCGAAGCCCTGGAGAAGATCACCGGCGTCCCGCTCGACCAGCTGCTCAAGCAGCGAGTCCTGCAGCCGCTCGGCCTGGACCACACCTTCATCGACGCCAAGCCGCCGATCACCGACCCCGTACACGCCTTCACCTCCGAGCGCGGCACCTACGAGGAGTCCACCTTCTGGAACCCCTCCTGGACCACCGCCCACGGCGCCATCCTCACCCAGAACATCTGCGACCTGGCCACCTCGGCCCGCGCCATCGGCACCGGCCGCCTGCTCTCCCCCGCATGGCGCCAGTTCCAGCTCAACCCCGGCACGGTGGGCCTCGGCGACCCGAGCAAGTGCCCGCCCGGCATCTGCCGCCTGAACACCCAAGCCGCCCACTACGGCTTCGGCGTCCAGGTCGTCAACACCTGGGTCGTCCAGAACCCCTCGTTCTCAGGCTACTTCGCCGTCCAGGCCTACCTGCCGTCCCAGGACCTGTCCATCGCCGTCAACACCACCGACGGCCCGACCACCACCCCGAACGTCAACTACGCCCAGACCGTCGCCACCGACATCGCCGCCGCCTTGGCGCCGGCCTACCCGCTGGGCTGAACGACCGCGGGGCGGTTTCAGCACACTGCTGAAACCGCCCCGAGCGCGCAGAACACACTGAGCACACTGAGCACACTGAGCACACCGCCGAGGATCACGCCCCGGGCAACCCCATGTCCCGAGCGATCAGCATCCGCTGCACCTCGGAGGTCCCCTCGCCGATCTCCAGGATCTTCGAGTCGCGCCACATGCGGGCGACTGGGAACTCGTTCATGAAGCCGTAGCCGCCGTGGATCTGGGTGGCTTCGCGGGCGTTGGTGACTGCGGATTCGGAGCTGTAGAGCTTGGCCATGGCGGCTTCGGCTTTGAAGGGTTCGCCGGCGAGCATGCGGCTGGCGGCGTCGTAGTAGGCCAGGCGGGAGGTGTGGGCTCGGAGGCGCATGTCGGCGAGCTTGAACTGGATGGCCTGGTTGGCGCCGATGGGGCGGCCGAAGGCTTCGCGGTCACGGGCGTACTTCACTGATTCGTCGACGCAGCCTTGGGACAGGCCGGTGGACAGGGCGGCGATGGCGATGCGGCCTTCGTCCAGGGTGCGGAGGAAGTTGGCGTAGCCGCGGCCGAGGTCGCCCAGAAGGTTCGCTTCGGGGACGCGGACGTCGGTGAAGGACAACTCGCGGGTGTCCGAGGCGTTCCAGCCGACCTTGCTGTACTTCGGGGCGACGGTCAGGCCAGGGGTGCCGGAGGGGACGATGATGCTGCTGATTTCCTTGCGGCCGTCGGGCTTCGTTCCTGTGACGGCGGTGACGGTGATCAGGCCTGTGATGTCCGTGCCGGAGTTGGTGATGAAGCACTTCGTGCCGTTGATCACCCACTCGCCGTTCTCCAGGACCGCGGTGGTGCGGGTGCCTCCGGCGTCCGAGCCGCCGCCGGGTTCGGTCAGGCCGAAGGCGCCGAGCATCTCGCCGGAGCAGAGCTTGGGCAGCCACTGCTGCTTCTGCTCCTCGGTGCCGAAGCGGTAGACGGGCATGGCGCCGAGGCTGACGCCGGCTTCCAGCGTGATGGCCACCGAGGAGTCGACGCGCGCCAGCTCCTCCAGCGCCAGGCACAGGGCGAAGTAGTCGCCGCCCATGCCGCCGTACTCCTCCGGGAACGGCAGGCCGAACAGGCCCATGCGGCCCATCTGGGCCACGATCTCGTAGGGAAACTCCTCGCGCTCGTAGAACGCCCCGATCTTGGGGGCTACGACGTCGTGGGCGAACTCCTCCACGGTGGCGCGCAGGGCTTCGTACTCTTCACTCAGACGGTGATCCATGGAAGTTCCTCCGCTCAGACGGGGGTGACGCCGTGACGGCGGCGGGAGAAGAAGCGGTCCTTGCCCTCAGCCGCGCGGTAGCGGGCGATCAGGGCGGACCGCAGGTCGGACGGTTCGACGATGTCGTCGATGACGAGCTCGCTGGCCAGGCGCACGAAGTCGATGTCGGTCTCGTACTCGGCGCGCTTGTCCGCGACGTAGGCCGCGGCGGCGACCGGATCGTCGAGCGCGGCGATCTTGTTCGCGTAGACGGCGTTCACCGCCGCCTCGGCGCCCATCACCGCGATCTTGGCGGTGGGCAGCGCGATGGTGGCTTCCGGCTCAAAGCCGGGACCGGCCATGGCGTACAGGCCGGCGCCGTAGGCCTTGCGGACCACCACGCAGATCTTCGGGACCGTGGCCTCGGAGACCGCGGTGATCATCTTGGCGCCGTGCCGGATGATGCCCTGTTTCTCCACGGCCGTGCCGACCATGAAGCCGGGCACGTCGGACAGGAACAGCAGCGGCACGTTGAACGCGTCGCAGAGCTGGATGAACCGCGTGGCCTTGTCGGCGGAGTCGACGAAGAGCACGCCGCCCTTGAACATCGGGTTGTTCGCGATGATCCCGACCGGCTTGCCGTCCAGCCGCGCGAAGCCGACGGTCAGCTCCCGGGCCCACAGTGCGTGAATTTCAAAAAACGACGACTCGAAGAAGGAGTCGGCGTCCACCAGACCCTTGATGAACCGGCGCATGTCGAACGCCTGGCGCTCGCTGGCCGGGACCAGGGCGGCGAGGTCGATGTTCGCCGGGGAGTCCGCGGCTTCAGCCGAGGGAGCGTCCTGCTGCCAGTTCGACGGCAGGTAGGACAGGTAGCGCTTGACGGTCTCCAGCGCGTCCTGCTCGGTCTTAACCAGGAAGTGCCCGACGCCGGACTCGGCGCAGTGCACGCGCGCGCCGCCCATCTCCTCCAGCGTGGTCTTCTCCCCGGTAACCATCTCGACCATCCGGTCGCTGCCCAGGTACATCGAGGCGTTCCCCTCGACCATCACCACGACGTCGCAGAACGCCGGGATGTAGGCGCCGCCGGCCGCCGAGGGCCCGAACAGCGCGCAGACCTGCGGGATCGAGCCGGAGGCCCGGACCTGGGTGTGGAAGATCTTGCCCGCGCCGCGCCGGCCCGGGAACAGGTCCACCTGGTCGGTGATGCGGGCGCCGGCGGAGTCCACCAGATAGACCATCGGGACGCCGGTGCGGTACGCGGTCTCGATGATCCGGATGATCTTCTCGACGGTGCGCGCGCCCCAGGACCCGGCCTTCACGGTCGAGTCGTTGGCCATCAGGCACACCGGGCGGCCGGCGATGCGCGCGGTCCCGGTGACCACGCCGTCGGCGGGCAGGTCGCCGGCCATGGCGTTGGCGAACCGGCCGTCCTCGACGAACGACTCCGCGTCGACCAGCAGCTCGACCCGCTCGCGGGCGAACAGCTTGCCCTTCTTCTCATTGGCCGCGTGGTACTTCTCCGCCCCGCCGCGCAGGATCTCCGCGGTCAGCTCGGGCAGGTCATGGTGCGGAAGGGTGTGCGGTGGCACGCCTGATTCCGTCATATGGGGCAACTCCTTTGTTGCAACTATTAACGTGTGCGCAAGGACACGCTCGCACCAAAGAGTCTGCCAGCGAACCCCTACTTCGCTAGTGCCCGGATCGTGTGCTCAATCACACCTGCGTCGTAGGACTCCGGCAGCATCACGATCTCGTCGACGCCGGCCTGCCGGTAGTCCTCGAACGCCGTGCACACCTGGTTCAGGTCGCCCACCGCGGCGATCGAGCGCAGCACCTCTTCGGGCATCGCCGCCAGCAGCGAGCGCTCGTGGGCTCCGCCGCGCGCCAGGTCGATCAGCTCGCCGTGCCCGGCCTCGGCGAACATCCGGCCGAAGCCGTCGGCGTCGAGATAGGGCAGCAAAGAGCGCCGGATCCAGTCCAAGGACTCGGCGTCGGGGTCGACGACCGTCGGCAGGAAGACGGCTAAGCGGGGTACGGCGCGGTTCATCCGGTCGGAGGTCAGCGCCAGCCGGGCCTTGATGCGCGCGGCGTGCTCGACGGTCGCCAGCGGCACGGCGACGCGGTCCGCGCGTCCCACGGCGACCTCGCAGGCCTCCAACCCGAAGGCGAGGACCGTCAGGGAGGCGTGGGAGGGCTCCAGACGCGAGCGGAAGCCGCGGGAGCGTACAGAGACGCCCTGGAAGCTGACCGGCTCGCCACGGGTCAGCGGAGCCAGCACAGACAGGCTCTCCGCCAAGGCCGTCGCCGGGTCGGTGCGCGGGCGGCCGTGCCAGTCGACGACGACCAGACCGGTGGAGGCGGTCAGCGCCAAGCCGATGTCCCGGCCGGTGAGCGCCGCGACGCTGGCGGCGCCTCGGGCCGCGGTGACCGGATCGCGGACGGCGGCCGGGAGCGGGCCGAGGGTGAGCGCGGCGAGCGGCCGCGTCGGGTTCGTGCGCCGGAACTCCCCGGCGGTGGCCGGATTCGCGCCGGGCGGCCGAGCCTTGCCGTCAGGGCCGGGACCGGCCGAGGGCAGCTCCCCGGCCGCGGCGGCGACCGCCACGGCCAGCGCGAAGGCGTCGTGCCCGGTCGACTCCCCCAGCCAGATCTCCTGGTAGCCGAGCTCGTCGGCGAGGCAGGCCAGCCGGACGGTCAGCGCCGGGTCGCTGTCCGTCCGGTTGCCGAGAAGAACCCCGTCCACGATCACTTGACTCACTGCCCCCTGTCCCGCCCTCAGGGAGACCAGGTGTGATCCGCCCCGGTGGCAGAGTACCGTTCGGGGGTCTCGCGGTGCGATACGTTGGATCGATGCGCATCACGTCGATCGGTCACGCCGGCATGCTGGTGGAGACCGCCGCCGGCCGGATCGTCTGCGACCCGTGGTTCACCCCGGCGTACTTCGCGTCCTGGTTCCCCTTCCCGGACAACTCGGCCTTCGGCTCGGCCGCCGACCCCGCCGGGATCCGGACGGCCGAATACCTCTTCGTCTCCCACCTGCACCACGACCACTTCGACCCGCATTGGCTGTCGGCCAACATGTCGAAGGACACCACGGTCCTGCTGCCGGACTACCAGGTCCCGGACCTGCGTGACGAACTGGAGAAGCTCGGCTTCCGGAACTTCATGCAGACCCGCAACCGGGAGGTCACCGAACTCCCCGGCGGTCTGCGGATCCTCATCGACGCGCTGATCACCCCGACCGACGGCCCGCTCGGCGACAGCGGCATCGCCATCGACGACGGCGAGGTGCGGATCTTCAACCAGAACGACGCCCGGCCGGTCGAGGACGGCCCGGTCGCCGCGTTCGGTCCCTACGACGCGCACTTCCTGCAGTACTCCGGCGCCATCTGGTACCCGATGGTCTACGACTTCCCGGAGCGCATGAAGGCCACCGTCGGCCGCCGCAAGCGCGAGAACGGCATGGCGCGCGCGCTGCGCTACGTCGAGCAGTACGGCGCCAAGCAGGTGTTCCCCTTCGCCGGCCCGCCCTGCTTCCTCGACGAGCGCGACAACCTGTTCGCCATCAACGACTTCGACGACGACCCCGCGAACGTCTTCCCCAGCCAGCTGGCGTTCCTGGAGTTCATGCGCGAGCAGGGCCACGACAACGGCCACCTGTTCGTCCCGGGCACGACAGTCGTCCTCGGCGCCGACGGCAAGTGCGAGATGGAGCAGGTCCCGCAGGCGCAGATCGACGAGATCTACGGCGACCGCCGCACTTACCTGACGAACTACCAGAAGCGCGCGCAGCCGCAGATCGACGCGATGCACGCCGGGCTGCCGCAGGACAAGTCCGACCTGGTCGGCCAGCTCAAGGAGTGGATCGAGCCGCTGCTGGCGTGGGCCGACCACACCTGCGCCGGGCTGAACGGCCGCATCCTGCTGGAGACCGCCGACCCCGCGACCGGCGAGGTGGACGACCAGATCGTCTTCGACTTCCTCACCCGCACGATCGGGACCTGGGACGGCGAGGCGGAGTGCCGCTACAAGTTCCGCACGGACCGGCCGCTGATCGAGCACCTGGTGCGGACCCGGACGCCGGACTGGGTGAACGAGCTCTTCCTGTCCTGCCGGTTCCAGGCATCGCGCAAGGGCCCTTACAACGAGTACATCTACACGTTCTTCAAGTCGCTGTCCGAAGAACACATGACGTATGTCGAGGGGTACTACGCCGAGTCCAGCGACGTCACGGACCTGGCGAAGGCCGAGGGCTACGCGGTGCAGCGGCACTGCCCGCACCTGAAGGCCGACCTGACGCGCTTCGGCACGGTCGCCGACGGCGTGCTGACCTGCTCGATGCACGGCTGGCAGTTCGACCTGGCCTCCGGCCGCTGCCTGACCAGCGACGACCGCAAGTTGGTGGCGCGTCCGCTGACCGCCGAGGACGGCGAGCTGCCGGAGATTTCAGGTTCGACACAGATTCCGGCGGAGGCGCCGGCAGTCGTCGCGGGCAACTGAGACGGCTGGTTTGCGAAACTGAGACATCGCGCCGGGAACAGTTGCTCCCGGCGCGGTAGTTTGCATGACTGGTCCAGTTGCGGACCTAGGCGAGCGGAAGGAAAGCCCGTGCGGCTGGGGGTCAACGTCCCGAATTTCGGTCCCGCCACATCGGTGGAGGTGCTGGAGCGCTGGGCGCACGTCGCCGAGGGACTCGGCTTCGACATGCTGATGATGTCGGACCACGTGCTGGTCACCGAGGATGTGGCGCGCGGCTACCCCGGTCCGTTCCACGACCCGTTCACGACGCTGGCCTGGCTCGCCGGGCGCACCTCGCGCATCCGGCTGGGCACGACCGTGCTGATCATGCCCTACCGCCAGCCGGCGCTCACCGCGCAGATGGCGGCGAGCCTGCACCGGCTCTCGCGCGGACGCTTCGTGCTCGGCGTCGGGGTCGGCTGGGCGCGTAAGGAGTTCGAGGCTCTCGGAGTCCCCTTCACCAAGCGCGGCGCCCTGACGGATGAGCACCTGGACGAGATGCACCAGATCTGGGGCGGCGGCGTCGAGGGCGTGGCGCCCGCGCTGGCTCCCGAGGAGCTGCCCGGACCGCCGGTGTGGATCGGCGGCAACAGCGACGCGGGCATCCGGCGCGCGGTGGTGTCCGGCAACGGCTGGCATCCGCTGGGCTTCACGATGGACTGGATCGAGGACGCGGTCGGCCGGCTGAAGGCGTTCGCCGACGAGGCCGGGCGCGCGGTCCCGACGCTGGCGCCGCGGATCAAGCTGCGGCTGACCGCCGAGCCGGTCACCGACGCGGACCGGCAGGCCGGGATCGGGACCCTGGAGCAGGTGCTCGACGACCTGGACCGGCTGCGCGCGCTGGGATCGGAGATCGTGGTGCTGGATCCGTACCACGGCGATCCGGCGGAGCTGGAGCAGCCGGAGGAGGCGTGGCGGACGCTGGCCGTCGTGGCTGCCGCCTGGGAGTCGAAGGCTTGATGGTGGCGCCGCCGCCCTCAGCTTGACGGGCTGAAGGCGGCAGCGCGGTCGTTCACAGGGCGCCGTGGCTCCTAGCGCTGTAGCTCAGGGCGCCATAGCTCAGAGCGCCGTGACTCACGCCGGGATCATCTCGGCCGCCGCCCGCTGCATGAGCGTGACCGGAGCCTCCGCCCACCCCGTCGCCAGCATCGCGGCGAACGGGTCCGGGAAGACGTCCTCGGTGCCGTCGGCCAGCGCGGCGAAGATCTCCGCCGCCACCGCCTCCGGCGCGGTCTTGGGCACCTCCAGGTCCTGCGACATATCGGTGTCCAGCGGCCCGGCGAGGATCGCGTGCACCGACACCCCCTTGGGCGCCAGCAGCGCCCGCAGCACCTGGGTGAAGGAGTACGCCGCCGCCTTGGAGATCGAGTAGGCGGGCAGCATCGGCACGGCCGCCACCGAGGTCGTGGACAGGACGTTCACCAGCGTGCCGTGCGAGGCGGTGAGGTGGTGGCGGAAGGCGTGCGAGACGTCGTAGGGACCGTAGAGGTTGACCGCGAGCATGCGCTCCAGCTCCGCGCGGTCGTCGATCTCGGCGTAGGAGGCCGCGCCGGCGTTGTTGACCAGGATGTCCAGCTCCTCGACGGTCTTGGCCGCGGCCTCGATCTGCGCGGCGTCGGTGATGTCGAGAGCCAGCGGGACGACGCGGGCGTCCGCGTGCGCCGCGGGCTTGCGGGCTCCGGCGTAGACCCGGCCGGCGCCGAGGTCCAGGGCGGCGTCGACCAGCGCCCGGCCCAACCCTCGGCTGGACCCGGTGATCAGCACGGTCTTGCCGGTGAGGAAGTCGTTCGACATGGTGTCTCACTCCGATCGGAGGCGGTTTTTTCGTTGACACCTGCACTGACAAGAGCTTCGCCGGAAACTGGGTGCTCGCGGACCGCCCAGTTTCCGCGTTCTCCGGTGTCAGGACAGGTGAAGCGAGCCGACGGGGACGCACAAGCACAAGGAAAGGCGGTGAGGAGCGTGGAGATGTCAGCCGATCTGCTGCACCGCGCCCGGTCCGGAGACCGGGAGGCCTTCGCCGAACTGGTCGAGCCCTACCGGGGCGAGCTGCATCTGCTCTGCTACCGGATGCTGGGTTCCTACCAGGACGCCGAGGACACGCTCCAGGAGGTGCTGCTGGCGGCCTGGCTCGGGCTGGCCGGCTTCGAGGAGCGGGCCTCGCTGCGGACCTGGCTGCACCGCATCACCACGAACCGGTGTCTGAACATGCTGCGTTCGGCGACACGGCGGCCGGTGTCCACGGCGCTGTTCCAGGAGTACCCCGAGCCCTCGGTGCACAGCGAGGTGCTGTGGCTCCAGCCGTACCCGGATCTGCTGATCGACCGGCTGCCGGATGAGGAGCCGGGACCGGAGGCGAAGTACGAGTCGGCCGAGGCGATCTCGCTGGCGTTCCTGACCGCGTTGCAGCTGCTGCCGCCGAATCAGCGTGCGGTGTTGCTGCTGCGGGACGTGCTCGGGTACCGCGCTGCCGAGGCGGCCGACCTGCTGGGGCTGAGCGAGAGCGCGGTGACGAGCGCGTTGAAGCGCGCGCGGGCGACCCTGGACGCGACGACGCGGGGACCGGAGCGTCCGGGACCGGTGCCGGGCAGCGCGGAGGAGCGGTCGCTGACCGAGCGGTTCGTCGCGGCGTTCACCTCGCACGACGTCGACGCGCTGCTGGCGATGATGACCGACGACGTCTGGATCCGGATGCCTCCGATGTCCTTCGAGTACCGCGGGCTCCACGACGTGCGCCGGTTCTTCGTCGCGGTCAAGGAGCACCGGCGGGCGATCTGCCACCTGGTGCCGACGCGCGCCAACGGGCAGCCGGCGTGGGGCGAGTACGCGCGGGACCGGCTCAGCGGCCGGCTGCACTGCGTCGGGATGCTGGTGGCGCGGTTTTCCGGGGACCGGGTCGACGAGCTGACGCACTTCGAGGTGGGAGTGGCGGCGGCGTGTGGGCTGCCGCGGGTTTTGGCGGCTGAGTAGCGGTGCTGAGTGGGAGGGCTGACCGGGGCGTGGGGCGGCGCCGGGCTGGCTAGCCGTGCGACGACCCCGGCGCCGTCCTCCAGTCGCGGTGCTGCGGAGGCGGCGTCAGACCCATGCGCGCGTAGGCGGTTCCGACGACCTCCGAGGGCTCCAACGCCCAGCGCAGCGCGCGCCCCGCGGCCTGCGCCAGCGGCCGGTCGATCAGCAGCCGGACGGCATCGGGGCGGCCGAGCTGCAGCGGCTCCCGGGCCCAGTCCGGCAGCAGCGCTGAGGCGCCGTTCATCAGGACCCGGACCGCCGCGCGCTCGCGCGGGTTGGCGCCGAAGCCTCGGATGAAGTGGATGCCCTCGATCGCGGCTTCGGTGGCTTGCAGTTCGGGACGTATGTCGTGGAAGTACTGCGCCACCTCGGCCGCCGACTCCGGCACGTCCCGCGCGCCGAGCATCCGCGCCGGGACCGCCACCTCGCGGTAGTACTGGTCGCGTTCGGCGGGGGTCAGCGGCGGGGCGCCGAAGCGTTCATAGCCGGCCAGGAAGCAGCGGACCTCGGCGACGTGGACCCAGGTCAGCAGGTGCGGGTCCTCGGCGCTGTAGGTGCGGCCGTCGGGCGCCGTGCCCTTGATGTGGGGGTGGACGCGGTCGCGGACGTGCGCGACGGCTGCCTCGGCGACGTCCTTGGAGCCGAAGGTCGTCGACAGGACGTAGGCGGCGGTGCGGTTGAGCCGGGTCAGCGGGTCGGTGCGGAAGTCGGAGTGCTGATCGACGCCGGCCATCGCCAGCGGGTGCAGCGCCTGGAGCATCAGCGAGGCGAAGCCGCCCATGAGCATGCCCGGGGCGTCGGAGTGCACGCGCCAGGTCACGGCGCCGGGTCCGAACAGGCCGGGGTCCCCGGGCGGCTCGGCGTAGCGCTCTTTGAGACGCAGACCGCCGGAGCCGTGGACGCTGGTGTTCAGCTCGTGCCGGATGTAAGCCTTCAGCCCGCGCGCCGGGCCGGAGAAGGCGGTGAGCCTTGCCGTCATCAATCGAAACCTGTTCTACTTTTCGCCATGAGCCAGCGGGACCGCATCCGGATGTCCGATGAAGAGATCGAAACCTTTTTCGCGGCGGGGCGCAAGCTCCAGGTCGCCTCGGCGAACGCCGACGGCACGCCGCACCTGGTGACCATGTACTACGCGCAGCTGGACGGCGACCTGGCGTTCTGGACGTACGGCAAGTCCCAGAAGACGGTCAACCTGCGCCGCGACCCGCGCATCACATGCCTGGTCGAGGACGGCATCGCCTACGACGAGCTGCGCGGCGTCACTGTCTACGGCGACGTGGAGCTGATCGAGGACTACGACCAGATCCTGTCCTTCGGCATGGCCCTCACGGCCCGCTATCCCGAGGTCTTCGGCGCCGACCCCGAGGCGATGCGGCCCTTCGTCGAGCAGCAGGCGCACAAGCGCGTGGTGGTCCGAGTGCGCGCCAAGCGGACTGCGTCCTGGGACCACTCGAAGATGTGACCTACCGCCGCGCGGCGATCACCCCGGAGTCGAACAGGTACGCCAACCACGCGATCACGAACTGCACCGCACCGAAGACGAGAAAGAGCGTCTGCAGGTCGCCGGCACCGTCGGAGCTGATCGCGGAGAGCACCAGGGTGACGAAGATCGCCGAGCTGATCATGGCCGGCAACGCCCCCGGCGCCCGCTCCCGCGGCAGGAACCCCCGCACCGCGACCAGCCCGGCGAGGAAGAACATGGTCGGCGCGAGGGTGTAGATCGCGACGCCGACCTTGTAGAGGTTCATGGAGTCGCCATCCCCGGCGCTGACGTAGCCGAGGAACAGGTTGATCACCCCCAGCGCCGCCACGCAGAGGTAGAGCATCTTGCCGAGCGGGACGGTGACGGCCACGGGCGGCGGCGGGTGGAGGGGATGCGGGTGCAGCGTGGGGTCGTAGTGCGGCGGCGGGGGTGACGGCGGGCCCTGATGGGGCGGGGGTTGGTGGGGGTGCTGCGGGCTCGCTGCTGCGGGAGGCTGATACTGCGGCGATGGCTGGCTCGCTGGTTGCGGTTGCGGTTGCGGCTGCGGCTGACCTGCGGGTTGCGGCATCTGACTCGGCGGTTGCGGCTGCGGCTGCGGCTGGCCGGCAGGCTGATGCGGTGGCTGCGGCGTCTGGCTCGGCGGCTGAGCTTGCGGTTGAGGCTGACTCGCCGGCTGCGGCTGGCCGGCAGGCTGATGCGGTGGCTGCGGCATCTGACTCGGCATCTGACTCGGCGGCTGAGCTTGCGGTTGAGGCTGCGGCTCGCTCATCGGCTGACCCGCGGCCGACTGCTGCGGCAGCGCTCCCGGCGGCGTCTCCGGCGGCTGATTCCGTCCTGGCTGCGGCTGCGGCTGCTCCGGCCCGCGCCCCGGCGTCCCCGGCGCCGAATCCCCGTTGGCTCCGCTGCTCATCGGCGCTCCGTTCCCAGGTCGGCGGTCCTGTCCGCCATGTCCTCCGAGTCCTCAGCCGACCAGTCCCGCCGTGCGGCCGCGCGTCGTCGAACCCGTTCGGGCGACCCGGCGGATGGATCTGATGATCCATCAGAAACTCTTGCCATCGCAGGTGTAACACGTTCTAATTCACCTCATGCGGATCGCGTACACCGAGGCGCAGGCGCAGCTGCGTGACACTCTCCGCGCCTACTTCACCGAACTGGTCACCCCTGAGGTCGCCGAGGAGATGTCCACCGGCGAGTTCGGCGGGCCGCGCAGCCGTGAGGCGGTGCGGCAGATGGGGCGCGACGGCTGGCTGGGCGTCGGGTGGCCCGAGGAGTACGGCGGACTGGGGTTCACGCCTGTCGAACAGTTCGTGTTCTTCGACGAGGCGCAGCGGGCCGGGGCTCCGGTGCCGTTCCTGACCATCAACGCCGTCGGGCCGGCCATCATGCGGTTCGGCACCGACAAGCAGAAGACGGAGATCCTGCCGCGGATCCTGGCCGGGGAGTGCATGTTCGCCATCGGCTACTCCGAGCCGGATTCCGGGACCGACCTGGCGAGTCTGAAGACGCGCGCGGTGCTCGAGCCCGACGGCGAGCACTACCTGGTCAACGGTCAGAAGATCTTCACCTCGCTGTCCGACCACGCCGACTACGTCTGGCTGGCGTGCCGGACCGACCCCGAGGCGCCGGCGCGGACCGGCAAGAAGCACAAGGGCATCTCGATCCTGATGGTGCCGACCTCGGATCCGGGCTTCACCTACACCCCGATCCACACCATCGGCGAGGCCTCCACCTACGCCACCTACTACACCGACCTGCGCGTGCCGGCTGAGAACGTCATCGGCGAGCCCGGCGAGGGGTGGCGCGTGATCACCACGCAGCTCAACCACGAGCGGGTCGCGCTGTGCTCGTCCGGATCGCTGGAGCGGCCGTTCATCGAGGTCGTCGAGTGGGCCCGGCAGACCAAGCTGGCCGACGGCTCGCGGGTCATCGACCGCGAGTGGGTCCGCGTCCACCTGGCGCGCATCCAGGCCAAGCTCGCCGCGCTGCGGCTGTTCAACTGGAAGGTCGCCGCCTCCGCCGAGCTCGACGTCGCCGACGCCTCGGCCACCAAGGTCTGGGGCACCGAGCTGTACTGCGAGGCGTACGGCCTGCTGCTGGAAGTGCTCGGCGCGGCCGGCGCGCTGAAGAAGGACTCCCCCGGCTCCCTGCTCGCGGGGCGGGTCGAGCGCGCCTATCGCGGAGTGCTGATCCTCACCTTCGGCGGCGGCACCAACGAGATCCAGCGCGACCTGATCGCCTTGTTCGGGCTCAACATGCCCCGCATCCCCCGCCACTAGGAGCCCGCCATGGATTTCGAGCTGACCGAGGATCAGCGGGCGCTGGTCGACCTCGTCGACCAGATCCTCGCCGACCACTGCGGCAACGAGCGTCTGGCCGAGCTGGAGAAGGAGGCGCGCGGCAGCGGTCTCGGGTCCGTGCACGACGCCCAGGCCTGGCGCGCGCTGGCCGCCGCCGGAGCCGTCTCGGCGCTGCTCCCCGACGACGGCGACCTGGGCATCATGGGTCTGGCGCTGCTCGCCGAGGCGGTGGGGAAGCACACGGCGTACGTCCCGATGGTCGCGGCGATCGCGCTCGGCGCCTTGCCTTTGGCGCGTTTCGGCGGCCACGCGGACTTGCTCGACGCGGTGGCCTCTGGCTCCAAGCTGGTCACCGCCGCGTTGGAGGAGCCTGGCGAGCCGGACTCCCTGATCACGACGGCGCGCCACGGCGAGGCAGGCAGCAAGACCTTCGTCCTGGACGGCGCCAAGATCATGGTTCCGTACGGCGACCTCGCCGACGCCATTCTGATCCCCGCTGCCCTGGACGACGTGCCGGCGCTGTTCGTTGTCCCGCGCTCGGCACTCAAGGTGACGTCGCTGCTCACCACGGGGCGGCAGCCCTATGCAGACCTCGAACTGGACGCGGTGAGCGTGCCGGAGTCAGCGCTGCTCGCGCGCGGAACCGAAGCGCTGGACTGGCTCCGCGACCTCGGCACTGTCGCCTACGCCGCCGAGGCGTCCGGCGTGTGCACCGAAGCGGTCGCCATGACCGCGCGCTACACCAGTACGCGCAAGCAGTTCGGCGAGCCGATCGCCTCCTTCCAGGCTGTGGCTCAGCGCGCCGCCGACGCCTTCATCAGTGCCGAGGCGCTGCGCCTGTGCGTGCTGCACGCCGCCTGGCTGATGGACGACGCCGCGCGCGGCGGGCACTCCGCGTCCTCTGCGGAGATCTCCGCGGACGTCGCTATAGCGAAGTTCCACGCGGGGGACGCAGGATCGCGCGTCCTGCACGCCGCGCAGCATCTGCACGGCGGCATCGGCGTGGACACCGACTACCCGCTGCACCGCTACTTCGTCCGGGGACAGCAGATCGAGCAGACCCTCGGCACCGCCACCCGGCAGCTCCTCCGCATCGGCGCACACCTGGCAGAGTAAGGACTTCTCATGCAGTTCAACCTCGCGGACCTGTTCGAGAGCGTCGTCGACAAGATCCCCGAGAAGGAGGCTCTGGTCGTTTTCGGCGCCAGGCGATGGACGTATAGGGAACTGGACCGTGAGGCGAACCGTCTGGCGCACTTCCTGCTGGCGCGCGGAGTGGGAGTGCGGGACCACGTCGGGATGCACATGTACAACGGGTCGGAGTACGTGGTCGCGGTACTGGCGTGCTTGAAGATCCGCGCAGTACCGGTGAACATCAACTACCGCTATGTAGCCGACGAACTCCGTTACCTCTATAAGGACGCGGATCTGGTCGCATCAGTAGTGGACGTGGAGTTCGGCGATCGGGTGCGCGAGATCAGCGACGACGCGCCGAAGCTCAAGACGATCGTCTCCGTCGGCGGCTCTATAGCGGATCTGCCTTCTGCTACTTATGAGGACGCAGTCCGTGGGCAGTCGGAGGAGCGCGACGGACTACTCCCCCATGGCGAACGCTCCGCTGACGACCTCTACATCATCTATACCGGCGGGACCACGGGGATGCCCAAGGGCGTCATGTGGCGCCACGAGGACATCTTCTATGCGGGGATGGCAGGCGGGCGCCCCTATGGGGAGCCGATGAAGGACCCCTCGGAGGTCGCCGACGGGATCGACCCGGCAGCGGGTCAGATGGCGACGTTCCCTGTCGCGCCGCTCATGCACGGCGCGGCCCAGCTCGCCACGTTCATCAGCTTCAACATGGGCCAGAAGGTGGTCCTGAACCGGAAGTTCGACGCGCACGAGGTGCTGCGCACGGTCGCGCAGGAGAAGGCGAACGTCATCTCCATGGTCGGCGACGCCATGGCCCGTCCGCTGGCCGAGGCGCTGGCCGGACCGTTGGCCGGGACCGACGTCAGCAGCTTGTTCGTACTGAGCTCCGCCGGCGCGATCCTGTCCGAGGCGGTGCGCGAGCAGTTGCAGACGCAGATGCCGAACGTGATGATCCGCGACAACTTCGGCTCCACGGAGAGCGGTTTCAACGGCGACGCCGCGCCCGGCAGCGGTCCGGCTGGGGGGATGCGTTTCACCGTCAACGAGCGGACCACGGTCTTCCTCGACGAGGAGCAGCGGCCGGCAACGCCTGGCGACGGCCGGGTCGGCCGGGTGGCGCAGCACGGGAACGTTCCGCTGGGTTACTACAACGACCCGGCGAAAACCGCCGAGACGTTCTTCGAGCACGACGGGCGCCGCTGGGTTCTGCTCGGCGACATGGGGACGCTGGAGGCGGACGGCTCGGTCTCGGTGCTCGGGCGCGGCTCGCAGTGCATCAACACCGGCGGGGAGAAGGTCTTCCCCGAGGAGGTCGAGGCGGTGCTGAAGGCGCATCCGGGGGTGTTCGACGCGATCGTCGCCGGGGCGCCCGACGTGCGGTTCGGCCATCGCGTGGCGGCCGTCATCCAGCCGCGCGAGGAGGGTGCCGGGGCGCCGACCGACGGCGAGTTGGCGGAGTTCTGCCGGGCCAGACTGTCCGGGTACAAGGTGCCCCGGCTGGTGGTTCGGGTGTCGCATATCCGCCGCTCACCGAGCGGCAAACCCGACTACCCTTGGGCTAAAGAGCTGGTCACCGAGGCGGCCCGGCACGCGGGGTGAGATCTGGGTCACAAAAAGGCCTCCGGCGCGGAAATGAGTTGACAGTCCGGGTGCTCTCACCACTGGACCTTTGCCGACACGGTGACTTACGCTAACGTAACCTACGAACCCGTAAGTTTCGGGAGCGTAGGTCCGTCCCCCAAGGCCCGCTTCCCGGCCTGAGCGTGTAGGAGCCGACCCCATGACCGTCACCGACCTGCCCAGGCAGGGCGCCCGCCCGACACACGCGATGCCGGAGACGGCCCTGCTCACCGAACTCGAGCAGGTCGTGGAGACCAATCTGAACCGGCACCTGTCCTGCGCCAAGGAATGGTTCCCGCACGAGTACGTGCCGTGGAGCGAGGGCGAGAACTTCGACGGCGTCCTGGGCGGCAAGCCCTGGAGCCCGGAGCAGTCCCGCATCCCGGAGATCGCGCGCACCAGCCTCGTCCTGAACCTGATGACCGAGGACAACCTGCCCAGCTACCACCGCGCGATCGCGGTGCAGTTCGGCCAGGACGGCGCCTGGGGCACCTGGGTCCACCGCTGGACCGCCGAGGAGGGCCGGCACGGCATCGCGATCCGCGACTACCTGCTGACCACCCGCGCCGTCGACCCGGTGGCGCTGGAGCGCGAGCGCATGATCCACATGTCCACCGGGTACGCCCAGCCGGACACCTACGACGCGGTGCACTCGATCGCCTACGTGAGCTTCCAGGAGCTCGCGACCCGCATCGCGCACCGCAACACCGGCAAGGTCTCCGGCGACCCGGACTGCGAGCGCCTGCTCGCCCGCGTCGCGCAGGACGAGAACCTGCACATGCTCTTCTACCGCAACCTGCTCGACGCCTCCTTCGAACTGGACCCGGACCAGACGATGCGCGCGGTGGCGAACGTGGTCCAGCAGTTCCAGATGCCCGGCTCGGGCCTGGCGGACTTCGGCCGCAAGTCGGTGATGATCGCCAAGGCCGGCATCTACGACCTCCGCATCCACCACGACGAGGTGGTCATGCCCATCCTGCGCCAGACCCGCGCCCTGGAGCGCGACGACCTCGGCGCCGACGGCGAGATCGCCCGCGAGGAACTCGTGGCCTTCCTCGACGGCCTCGACGGTGCGGCGACCCGCTTCTGCGAGAAGCGCGAAGCCCTGCTGGCGAAGCAGGCGGCGCGCCGCGAGCGGGCGGCGAAGTAGACGGCTGGTGGCAGCTTTGCCGCCGGCGCCCTGACGCCGACGGACTGAACGAAAAACGGCGGGTGCGTGCGCTGATACGGCGCGGCGCACCCGCCATTTTCATCAACAAGCTGATACCGTGCGCGACCCGCAAAAAATAGTGAAGCAGAACCCTAAAGTTCCCCGCCGCACATGCCGATACATCTAGTAAGCGGCCCGGCCCCGGCGTAGCCCGCGTTCCTGCCCTCCGCGAGCGCGCCGCCGCCGAGCCTGCCTCCTGGTAGCAGGCTCCCGACAGGTTGCCCCCCGGCCTGTCGGGAACCGGTTCCGACCCCCGGTGGTCTGCGGTATCAGCACCCGCAGGCCACCGCGGGTTCTCCAGCGCGAGGGCGGCGAACAGCGAGAAGTAGCCCGACTTCGCGAGCGCCTCGACGCACCTGAACCGCTGACGACACCAGCTGGACACGCACACCGCAGCGCCGCCGGAGCAAGAGCATCGGCTTCCCGAGCGCACTACCGCCTCAGTACGCCAGCCCTCCATGTCTCGCACGCCGATGGTGTACGAGCCATCAGGGCGGCCACCGATGGCGCTGGCTTTACGCGCCGCGAGAGCAAGAGCATCGACTTGCCGCAACGCACCACGGGCTCGGTACGCCAACAGGCTCCGGCCGCTAGCACGCCGATGGTGTCGCGAGCCATCAGGGCAGCAGCACCAGCTTCCCGTTTCGCGATTCGCCAGCGCACCTCGGCCACCGATGGCGCTGCTTTTGCGCGCCGCCAGAGTAAGAGCACCAGCTCCCAGAACACATCGCCACGCCCCGGCACGCCAGTGCACCAGTGCGCCAGTGCGCCACAGCTTCGGGCAAGCCGATCGCGTTGCGAGCCGTCAGCGCGGCAAGAAGGCTGCGACAGCCGCCGCCGATTCCCGCCGCGCGCCAGAGAGCCCGTCGACGCAGCTCAGGACGCGTCGGCGGGCTCTGGGTCGCGGCTGGGGACCGCGGGGGGTGGGGCGGGTGCTACTTGATCGAGCCTGCTGTCAGGCCGTCGACGACCTTGCGTTCGATCAGGCCGAACAGGACGATCACCGGGATGGTGGCGATCACTGTGCTGGCGAACAGGTGGCCGTAGTCGACGGTGTATTGGCCTATGTAGTTGTCCACCGCTACGGACAGGGGTGCTTTGTCCGGGCTGGTCGTCAGGGTCAGGGCCACGATGAATTCGTTCCAGGCGGCGATGAAGGTGAAGATCAGGGCGGTGACGATGCCGGGCATGGCCAGGGGGATGGTGACGCGGCGGAATGCCCCGAAGCGGGATGCTCCGTCGATCATGGCTGCCTGCTCCAGCTCGACCGGGATGGCGGCGAAGTAGGCCGACAGGATCCATACCGCGAAGGCCAGGTTGAAGCCGGCGTCCACGATGACCAGGGCCCAGACCGAGTTGATGCCGCCCAGGTCGCGCATTTCGCCGTAGATGCCGACGACCATGGCGGTGGGCTGGAACATCTGGGTGACCAGGACCAGCAGCAGGAAGGCCTTGCGGCCGCGGAACTTCTTGCGGGCCGTGTAGTACGCCGCCGGGAGGGCCACCAGGAGCACCAGGAGGGTGGCGCCGCAGGCGACCTCCAGGGTGATGCGCATGTTGGTGCCGAAGCTGGAGGAGCCGGAGAACACCGAGGTGAAGTTCGACCACTGCAGGTGCTTCGGGATGATCGTCGGGTCGGAGGTCTCGTTCACCGGCCGCAGGGCGGTCAGGAACATCTCCAGGTAGGGGGTGATGAAGATCAGCGCTATCAGATAGGCGCCGCCGATCAGCGCGATCTTCTTCACCGAGGGCAGGCCGCGCGAGCGCTTGGGCGCCGAGGGCACCCGGTCCCGGGCCGCGGTCGGGTTGGAGGTCGTCACGGCTGTCATGCCTCGCCCTCACTGTTCCACTTGCTCACCTTCAGGAAGGCGAAGACGATCACGATCACGAGCGCGAAGTTCACCACCGACAAGGCGGCGGACTCCCCGATGTTCTGGCGCTTGAGGATCCACATGAAGACCGTGGTGGTCGAGGTGTCGTACCCCGGTCCGCCGTGGGTCATCTCCCAGATGATCGGGAAGCTGTTGAACACGTTCATCACGTTGATGACCGTGGCCACCAGCAGCGCCGGGCGCAGCAGGGGCAGCGTGATGGAGAAGTACGTGCGCACCTTGGACGCGCCGTCGACCCGCGCGGCCTCGTAGACCTCGGCCGGGACGGTCTGCAGGCCGGCGATCACCGTGTAGCTGGTGAACGGGATCGAGACGAAGATCGCGACCGCCATCTCCCAGATGAACCCGGAGCCGGAGTGCCCCAGCCAGTCCGCGGTGGGACTGTTGCGGTCCACCAGGCCCAGGTCGTTCAGGATGATGTTGATGAACCCGTAGCCGGGGTACAGCATCCACTTGAAGATGATCGAGGTCATCATCACCGAGGCGGCCCAGGGCGCGATCAGCGCCCAGCGGGCGACGGTGCGCCCCGGGAACTTCTGGTTGAACAGCTGCGCGACGCCCAGCGAGATGACCATCGTGAGGGTGACGACCACCACCACCCAGATCCCGGTGCGCTCCAGCACACCGGACAGATCCTGCTCCTTGAACAGCTTGTTGTAGTTGTCCGTGCCGTTCGACCCCAGGTTCACGCCGTAGCGCGACCAGTGGGTGGTCGAGGACTGGACCATCTTCACCACCGGCCACAGCACGGCGAAGGCGATCAGCGCGATCGCCGGGCCGATCCAGGCCAGCGGGGCCAGGCCGGAGAAGACCGACCTGGACCGGGCGGGGCGGGACCGGCCGAGCCGGCCCCGCTCTGTGTGCGTCGTCATCGCTGGGACGTCCCGTACTGCCTTAGTTGCTGGCTGTCGCGACGGCCTGGATCTGGTCCAGGACGCCCTTCGGGTCCGAGCTCACGGCCTTGCCCACGATGTCCTTGACCTTCTGCGAGGCCGGGTCCCAGTTCGGGTCCGAGCTCGGGTACCAGGCGGCCGAGGGCAGCGCGTCGATGAACGGCTTCAGGGTCGGGTTGGAGCCCGACAGGTCCGTGGCCGCGTCCTGGGTGGCCGGCAGCAGGTCGTACTCGTTGTCGAACTGCTCCTGGTACTGCTTCTGCAGCGCGAAGTTCAGGAACTCGCCGATCGCGGCCTTGTGGTCGGAGTGGGTGTTGAAGGCCTCGATGAAGTCCGCGACGCCCAGCGGGGAGGTCAGCGCGCCGGACTTGCCGGGGATCGCCGCGGACTTCCAGTTGTCGCCGATGCTGCCGGCCTTCAGGATCGGGACCAGCGCCGGGGAGCCGTTGAGCATGCCGATGTTGCCGGCCGCGAAGTCCTTCCACAGGTCGGTGCGGTCCTTGGTGCCCGGGTCGGCCTCGGTCAGACCGGGCTTGACCAGGTTGTCGGTCAGCCACTGGAAGGTCTGCACGTTCGCCGGGGAGTCGATCGCCCACTTGCCCGAGGCGTCCTTGTAGCCGCCGCCGTTGCCCAGGGTCCACAGGTAGGTCTCGGCCTGCGCCTCCTCCGAGCCCAGCGGGAGGCCGTAGCCGGTCTTGCCCAGCGCCTTGATCTTCGCGGCGTCCGCCGCCACGTCGGCCCAGGTCTGCGGCGCGGAGGTGATGCCGGCCTGCTGGAACAGCGTGGTGTTGTAGAAGAACGCGCGGGTGGAGGTGGTGAACGGGATGCCGTACTGGGCCGACTGGCCGTCGGAGCCCTTGGTCTGCCCCAGCTGCGCCACGTGCGGGATCAGGTTGGACACGGTCTGCGGGGAGACGATGTCCGAGGCCTTGTACAGCAGGCCCTGCGCCGCGACGTCGGCGTAGCCGCCGCCCTCGAACAGGTCCGGCGCGTCGTTGTTCTGCAGCGCCGTGGTCAGCTTGGTGGCCAGGTTGTCCCAGGTCGCCATCTCCAGGTTGACCTTGACGTTGGGGTACTTGGCCTGGAAGTCGTTGATGATCTTCTGCCAGTACAGCTTGGTGTCGTCCTTGTCGGTGCTGCCGTAGTTCGGGGCGAGCAGCGTGATGGTCACCGGCTTGGAGGAGCTGTCGGACGTCGACGAGCCGCCCGAGGACTTGCTCGAGGAGCACGCCGACAGGGCGAGAGACGCGGCCAGACCGGTCGCGGCGAGGAGGGCGAGACGCTTCACCTGGGTCCACCTTTGTAGGAAGGGTGAGGGTTGGGGAATTCAGGTCGATCTACAGGTCGATCTAGTCGTGACGTCGATCAGTCGTGACGCTGGGACACGCTAATCAGGTTTGGCCCGGCGGTATAGACCAGAGAGTCCTCAGGTATAGACCAGTTATCGAACCGTCATCTCGGAATCCCCTGAAATACGGACATAGTCGGGCGTAATCAAGACCTTGAAAGCGTCTTCACGATGAACCTCTGTTGAGCCGCAGATGATGATCTGCCTGCTGCGAGCCCGCGCGGCACTGACCGGATCGTTCCGCATCGCGGCCGGAACGGGCCTGCCGGGAGGCGCGCCGGAGCGCGATCATGAAGACATGACACAACGCGCCCTCATCGTCATCGACGTCCAGGAGTCCTTCCGGGTCCGCCCGCTCTGGCGGCTGATCGACAACCCCGACATCGCCGACGACGTCAACCGGCTGGTCGACCACGCCCGGGGGAACGGCGACCTGGTCGTCTGGGTCCTGCACCAGGAGCCCGGCAGCGGCGACGTCTTCGACCCCGCCTCCGGCCACGTCCGCTACCTGGACGGACTGCGCGCGCCCGAGGACGGCGAGCCCGAGATCCGCAAGACCTCGCACAACGCGTTCACCACCACCAACCTGCAGCAGGTGCTCACCGAGCACGGCGTCGGCGAGCTGGCGGTCTGCGGCATCCGCACCGAGCAGTGCTGCGAGACCACCGCGCGCCTGGGCTCCGACCTGGGCTATCAGGTGACGTTCGTGGTCGACGCGACCGCGACCAACCCGATCGCGCACCCGGACGCCCCGGCGGACATCACCCCCGAGGAGCTGGTCGCCGACCCGCGCACGCTGCCCGCCGCCGCGGTCGTCGAGCGCACCGTCTTCGCTCTCGCGCACCGCTTCGCGACCATCGCGACCGTGGACGAGGTCGTCGGCGCGGACGCCTCGAAGCCGGCGCCGCAGCCGGCACCGGAGCCGGTAAGCTGACCGGATTGTGAGGGTCGTCTTCCTGCTCATCCCGCGCCTGCACCTGCTGGACCTCTCCGGTCCGGCCCAGGTGTTCTCCACCGCCGACGATCTCGGGTTCCCGTACGAGCTGCGGTACTGCGCCGAGCAGGAGGACATCGTCAGCGCGCAGGGCGTCCGGCTGCGCGCGGAGACCGCGTGGCCCGGCGCCGGCCCGGAGGATCTGGTCATGGTCCCGGGCTGGCGCTCGCCGACGCTCAAGGGCGGTCCGCGCCCCGGCCGGGGCTTGCTGGCCCGGCTGGTCGCGCACCACGCCGCCGGCGGCACCGTGGCCAGCGTCTGCTCCGGCGCCGACGTGCTGGGCCAGGCCGGGCTGCTGGACGGCCGGCGCTGCACCACCCACCACGATCTGCGGGACGAACTCGCCGCGCGCTATCCCCGGGCCCGGGTCGAGCGCGACGTGGTCTACGTCGCCGACGGCCGGGTGGTGACCTCGGCCGGCATCGCCAGCGGGATCGACCTGGCGCTGCACCTGGTCGCCGAGCGCCACGGCCCGGCGGCCGCCGCCCGGGTCGCCCGCGACATGGTGGTCTACGCGCGCCGCTCGGGCGAGGAATCTCAGGACAGTGCGATGCTGCGGCACCGCTGGCATCTGCGCGACGCCGTGCACCGCGCGCAGGACCGGATCGACGCGAACTACGCCGAGCCGCTGCGGCTCACCGACCTCGCGCGCGCCGGCGGTGTCAGCGAGCGCACCCTGACCCGGCAGTTCGTCGAGAGCACCGGGATGACCCCGCTGCGCTACCAGCAAACCCTGCGCCTGGAACGCGCCGAGCACCTGATCGGGCACGGCGCGACGGTCGAGGCCGCGGCGCACGCGGTCGGTTTCGCCGACGCCCGCATGCTGCGCCGGCTGCGCTCGCGCGTGATGGAGGACACGCCCTTTGCGCCCTCTCACGGCGCAACCACGAGCCCCCGCATAGACGTCTGAGAACCAGCAGGAAAGTTTGCAAGCTGGCGGTACCCATCAACGAATGGCCATACTCTGAGGCTGGATCGGGGACCGGACTGAGAGGATCGTGGATGACACCGGCACCGACGGGAAGGACCGGAGACGGCTATCCGGGACGCGGGGTACCTCCGCGGCCGGACCGGCCGCAGGGACCGCCCCGCAGCCGTGACGTACCACGCCCCCGGCCTCCACAGGACCCCCGTCAGGGACCCGCGGCGGAGCCCCGGACTCCGTGGGACGAGTACTCCGACCCCCAGGCTCCCCAATACCCGCCGCGCCCGCAGGGCCGTGATCCGCGCGCCGCGCAACAGCGCGACCCGCGCGATCCGCGCGACCCGAGCCACCAGCCGCGGCCGGACCGCCCGCAGAACGGCTACCCGCAGCCGGGTTACCAGCAGCCTGCGGCGCATCGGCAGGCAGGCTATCCGCAGCAGGCGCCGAGCTATCAGCAGAGCCCGAGCTTCCAACCGCATCCGAGCCAGCAGCAAGGCCGGGGACAGCAGCAGAATCCCAGCTACCAGCAGAGCCCGAGCTTTCAGCAGAGCCCGAGCTTCCAGCGCGTGGACCGCGCGACCCAGGACATACGCTCGCTGGACGAGACCCACGTTCCGCGCGGGACTCGTCGCAGAGTCCCTCAAAACCCTGAGGATCTGCGCCCGGCCGGCGTCCCCGGCCCGCGCGGACGAGAGAGCGGCTACTCCCCCGGCGCGATAGACGAGGACGAATACTCCTCGGCCTTCCACGACGGCTACGGCGAGGACGCCGATCCGGCCGACGACCTGCTGGAGTCCGTTGAGCAGGGCGGCCGCGGCCACCGGCGCGCGGGCTCGCGCCGCAAGGACCGGCTGACCCCGCGCCAGCGCCGCCGCCGCAAGATAGCCTTCCGGACCTTCTCCACGTTGCTGGCCGTACTCGTCTTCCTCACCAGCTACTCGCTCTACGGCGCGCTCAGCGCCCCGGGCAACATGAGCAACCAGGCCCGGGTCGCCGAATGGGCCCGCGGGCACGCCATGGGCTGGGCCGTGACCTGGATGGAGAACCAGCAGTACCAGGACAACAAGCCCAAGACCGGCGGCACCCTGTCCCCGCAGCAGCTGGCCGACATCGCGCCGCCGTCGGCGACGCCGACGCTGGCGCCGACCCAGAAGCTGCTGACCCCGATGAAGCCGTTCGTGCCGAACCCGGCGCCCGGGGAGGGCACCTGGTCCCCGGCGGTCGTGGTGAACGGCGTCCCGGTGATCCAGACCGCGAAGCTGCGCTCGGACCCCCAGCACCTGGAGTACCTGTCGGCGGTGGCGTGGATGGATCAGAAGCACGCCAGCTTCGTGCTGCACCCCGGCTCCCAGCAGCCCGGCACGGCCGGCTACAACCAGACCGACCACCTGTCCGGCGACCAGTTCAAGAACCTGATCGCGACCTGGAACGGCGCGTTCCTGCTGAACCCGAACGACGCGCACGGCGGTTTCTACCTCAACGGCAAGACCTACGGCACGCTGGTGCCGGGCCAGGCCTCGGAGGTGTTCTACAAGGACGGCACGATGAACGTCGGGTCCTGGAATTCGGGTCCGGGCCTGCAGATGGCGCCGAACGTGGTCGGCGTCCGGCAGAACCTGCAGCTGCTGGTGGACAACGGACAGGTCAACCCGAGCGTGGACAGCGACGACAAGAAGCTGTGGGGCGTGACGGTCAAGAACGCCTACTTCGTCTGGCGCTCCGGCATCGGCGTCACCGCCGACGGCAACCTGGTCTACGCGATGGGCCCGGCGCTGTCCGTGCGAACCCTGGCCGAGCTGTTGCAGCGGGCCGGCGCGGTGCGCGGGATGGAGCTGGACATCAACCAGGAGTGGGTGTCCTACATGACCTACGACGGGAGCAAGGACCCTGCGAGTCCGGTGTCGACGAAGCTGTTGGACTTCGCCAGGACCGGACAGCGGTACTTCTCCACCGAGGAACGCGACTTCGTGGCCGTATACAGCCGTTAACCGAAAGCTCACTCGCTCTGTGGCTCCCCGGTCGCTACTTTGGATCCGGTAGCGAGAGGGGAGCGCTGTTTTTTATGAACGGGACCGTTTTCGGCATCATCCTGATCGTGCTCGCGGCGGCCGGAGGGGCGGCGCTGTGGGTGGACACCATCCGCAAGCGCGACAAGTAGCCGCCGGCTAGGAGCCGAGCAGTAGCGCGAACTCAGTAACCGCCACCGCCGCTGCCGCCACCGGAAGTGGAGGAGCTGGACGGCGCGGGGGTGGACGCCGGTCCGGCGCCGACGGCCAGAGTCGGTGTGGCGACGTACCACGTACCGCCGATGCCTTCGCCCTTCGCCTGTCCGGCAGCGCTGTCACCGCTGTACTCGTACAGCGGGTGTCCGTTGTAGACCACGTGGCCGCTGACGACGGTCAGCTTGCCGGTGACGCCCGAGGCGGCCGTCGGACTGGTCGCGGTCAGACCCGGCCAGACCGAGGCGCAGGCGCCGGTGCAGGTCGGCATGCCGCCGGCGGTGTCCGGGGTGAAGTAGTACAACGTGTGGCCGTCCGGTGCGGTGAGCACCATGGTCTGCGCGCCGCTCACACTGGCCGAGGCGCTGGTGATGGTGGGACCGGCGGTGCCGGACATGCTGGACGAGCTCGGTGGGGCGCTCGAGGACGCACTGTTGCTCTTCCCCGACGAGGAAGAGCAGGCCGAGGCCAGTGCCAGCAGCGCCACCGCCGACACCACCCCGGCGACCCGCGCGGTGGGAGGGATTCCCGGCTTGACCATGATCGTGCCTCCTTCAGCAGCGGAGGTTTTCGAACCTCCACTGATGGCACGTATCCAGGCCCGCCCTGGTTCGGCCGGACTCCCTCCCGCGCGGGGCGCTCGTCGCCTCAGGACAGCTGGATCAGCGTCAGAGTCGTCCACACCCCGACATGGATGCGGTGCCCGGCCTCGACCGGGAACGCCTGGTTCGGCGGGATCGGCGCGGTGTCGTCGTTGAGCACCGTGCCGTTCATCGACTCCAGGTCCACCACCTGCCAGCCGCCGTCCGCACGCTGCTGGAGCACCGCGTGCAGATGCGACACGCCGGGGTCGGTCGGCGGGCCGGTCAGGTCGATGTCGACGTTCCCGCGCTTGCCGGAGCGGCCGATGCGCACCGTGTCGCCCTTGAGCTCGTACTGGCGCTCCGGGCAGTACGGCGGGAAGGGGTAGGCGTTGGCGTCGATCTCGCCCTCGGCGACCACCGCGTCGTAGTACGCGCGGTCCGCGCTGGCAATCGCGATCCACTGCGTGGCCGTGGCCGGGGCCGTGGACACAGCGCCGCCGTGCACGCCGGTCGGGGTCGAGGCGACGGTCCTGGCCAGCGGGTCGTCGTCGGGGTCGGTCTGCGGGCCCTGAGGCGCCGAGCCGCCGGAACCGGTCTGACCGGTCGAGCCAGTCGAACCCGTTGAGCCCGTCGACGCACCGATCCCGGCCGCGCGTTCGGCCTCCTCGGCCTCACGCCGCGCGCGCTCGGCCTTGCGCAGCTCCTCCTCGATGTCCAGCTCCGGCTGGTCGATCGTCTTGCCGGTCTGCTCGTTGGCGAAGTCGAAACCGCAGCCCTCGCAGAAGGTGTCGCCGGCCTGCCTGGGCAGCAGGCAGTTCGGGCAGGGCTCGCCGGCCGAGCCGTAGCTCGGCGCCGCGGCGCCGCCGCTCGCGGACGAGCCGGCGGCCGCCGCCGAGGGCGCGCCGATCGACAAGCCGCACTCGTCGCAGTAGTCGGTCGCGACCGACTGGTGTCCGTCCGGACACGTGGCCATCATCGTCCACCCGCCTCAACGCCGGCCGCGGCACACCGCCGCGGATTGTTCACCGTCGCCATCTGAAGTACCCCCCGCAGATCTCAGTTCCGCTTGGCGCGCACGGTCTTGGTCGACACCACGTCGAGCTCCATCGCGTCGCCCTTGTCCACCTTGGCCTTGGCCCGCACCTTGGACGTGGCCGGGTCCACCTCGGTCACCTTGCGCAGCATCTTCACGGTGTCCTCGTGCCCGGACTCCACCGCCAGGTCCATGGCGCGCCCCAGGCGCGCGGTGGCGGTGTCCAGGTCGCCGGCGGCCTGGGCGTCCAGACCCTCCTGGATGGCCGCGGCCATCTCGGCCTGGCCGGTGTAGTGCGCGACCCGGCCGTTGATGCGCGTGGACAGATCCGTGTCCTCGGTCCACACCGCGCGGATCTTGCCCTCGCCCAGCAGCGTGGCGCCGCCGGCGTCCTTGGCCACCAGCTGCACCCGGCCGGCCAGCTTCTCCTGGCCGATGTTGCCCGGCTCGACCTCGACGCAGATGTGGTACTCGCGGCTCTCCGCGCCCCACGCGCCGGTCGGGTAGTCGCCGGTGAGCGGGTTGTCGCCGGGCACGCGCATCCCGGACAGGTCGGCCAGGTTCGGGCTGACCTGCTTGACGTAGCGGATCGTCGCGCCCTTGGGCGCCCACAGCCGCAGCGCGACGTCGGCGACCTCCTTGCCCATGGACTTCGCGGTCATCTCGCGGAAGTCCTCGGCCAGTGTGGCCGGGTCGCGGATGATGCCCACGGTGCCCAGCAGGGCGTCGGCGATCTTGCGCAGTTCCTTGGGCTCCCAGTCCTCGCCGATGCCGCGGCAGTCGGCGGTGAAGTTGCCGATGCTGGACTGGATCGCGCGCGCCAGATCCGCCGGGGTCTCGGACTCGTCCTTGCCGTCGGTGAGCAGGATCGCGTGCTTGATGGCGCTCGGGGCGGTGTCGAAGATCCGGCCGGCCTGGGCCAGCCAGCGGCCCATCGCGGTGCCGCCGTTGGCGTGCAGGCGCCCGACGGCCTCCTTGGCCGCCGCGCGGCTCTGGTAGTCGGCGCGCAGCAGCTGCCCGCCGGTCGGGTAGACCACGCGCGCGCCCTCGGTGCCGGCGACCACCGCGAAGAAGGCGCCGTCGGTCAGGGTGTCGATGGCGACCTTGGTCGCCTCCTTGGCGGCCATCATCTTGGTGCGCGGGTAGTCCATGGACCCCGAGCAGTCGATGATGATGACCTCGACGTTCTCCGATCCCGAAGCCGGGGCGCCGTAGGAGGCCGCGGCCGGAGCGCCGCCGGCCGCCGCGGTGGCGGTCAGCGTGACCACCGCGTGCACCTCGCGCACGCCGGCGGCCAGGAACTCGTTCTGGTTGATCTCGAAGGCGAAGTCCGGGTACTGGCTCATGGCTGCTGACTTGCTCCTGTCATGCGGACGGTTCGGCGTGTGCCTGAACCGGATAGGGAACGAGGACGGCGGTGATGTTGTCGTGGCCGCCGGAGTCCAGGGCCTTCTTCACGAGCCGCGCGGCGGCGTCGAAGGGCTCTGCCAGCGCCCCGGGCAGCGCGATCGCGGCCAGGTCCGCGGCCTTCTCCACGTAGTTCCACAGACCGTCGCTGCACACCAGGACCACGCCGGGACCGTCGGGGGTGAAGCGCGCCAGGTGCGGCTCGGGGGCGCCGGAGTCGGCGCCGAGCCAGGCCTCGATGGCGTGCGAGCCCTCCTGGGCGTCGTCCCGGGTCAGCGCCCGGGAGGTGCCGCGCTCGTCGAGCCAGTAGGCGCGGCTGTCGCCGAGCCAGGCGACGGTCACCTCCTGCCCGACGATCGCCGAGACGTAGGTGCACGCCGGCGGGTTGCCGTGGTCGGCGTCGCGCGCGAGGTCGGAGACCGCGCGGTCGGCGTCGGCGACGGCGTAGCGGGAGATCAGGCGCAGATCCGCCGGTCCCACCGTTCCGGGCGCACCGGTCGCGGCTCCGAGATCGGCCTCGACGCCGGCATCGGCACTGTCCTCGGCGCTCTCGTCAGGCTCGGTGGTTTCGGCCGTGCTGGCGTAGCCGGCGCTGCCCGCCGTCTCCACCGCGCCGGCCTCGCCGATCGCAGCCGCCGGAAGCGCGGCCATCACCGCCGTCTCCACCGGCGCCAGGACGTTCACGGACTCGGCGAAAGGCTCCGGCGTGCCGGCCGCGATCGCGGTCAGCAGCAGCTTCGCCGCCGCCGAGACCGCCGCGGCCGAGGCCTCGTCGGGCCGCTCGGAGGTGGACACCCCGTCGCAGACCACTGCGACGACCAGGTTCTCCCCGTCCAGCCCGAGGACCGGGCGCAGCGCCATGGAGTCCTCGTTGCGGTGGTGGCGCAGGCCGCGGTCGCTGACGCCGGCGACGACCGTGAGGTCGACCTCCATCCGGTCGCGGCGCCGCGGCTGCAGGTCGCCGCAGTCGGTGCAGTAGCCCTCGGTGTCGATCTCGGTGCCGCCGCAGGAGACGCAGGGCTTGGGACCCTGGTACTCCGAGGGCTCCTCGTCCCCGGTGACCGGCTCGTCCACCCCGTAACCGCACTGCTCGCAGAACCGCGCACCGGCTTCCATCACCAGATCCGTGGCCCCGCAGTTCGGGCACGTCAGCTGCAGCGGCATGCCGGGCTCCGCCTCTCCTGGAGCCGCCGGCGCCGTCGGGGGACTCCCCGCGGCGGCCTCGGCGGCGGTCTCGATCGTCATATCAGGGTCCTGGGCCGCACGGCGTTGGCCTGGTCGACCAGCTCGATGCGCTTGGCCCGGTCGGTGGCCAGCCGGGCCAGCGAGCGGTAGGCCTGCTCCATGCCCAGGCGCAGCGAGCGGTCGTCGACGTGCCGGTCGATGAGCTTCTGCCCGGGAACCAGGTCGGTCGGGGTCTGCACCCCCAGGCGGGTCCCGGCGGCGGTCAGCACCTCCAGCGCCAGCCAGTTCGCGTGCTCGGGGTCCAGCCGGGCGGCGAGCCAGGAGTAGCGGGCGTCGATGTCGGACAGGTCGGCGCCGCTGAGGTCGCGGTCGCGGTCCACCAGCAGGGCGCGCAGCGCGGCCTCGTTGGCGGCGGTGTGGTGCGTCGAGGTCTGCGGCACGGCGCCGAAGGCGCGCACCGCGGCGTCCCGGCGGCCGGTGTTCAGCAGCGCGCGGGCCAGACCGAACGCCGCGCTGACGTACCCGGTGTCGGTGCGCCAGACCATGCCGTAGTAGCGGCTCGCGGTCTCGAAGTCGCCCAACAGCTCGGCGCAGGCGCCCAGGGCCAATTTCGGCGCCGGCTCGCCGGGCAGCGCGTCGTAGACCGCGGTGAACATCCGCGCGGCCTGGGTGATCACGCCGCTGGCGAGCTGGATCAGCCCGCGGTACCAGAAGGTGCGCCAGTCGCCGCCGTTGGCGTTCTCGAACTCGTCGAGCTTGCGCACCGCGGTGCTGAAGTCGCCCTCCGACGTGGCGACCAGCACCAGCCGCAGCTGGATCTCCTGCGAGGCGGCCAGCAGCGGCGACTTCTCCAGGGCGAAGCGCTGCTCGACCAGGTCCACGGCGCCCAAGCCCGCCAGGAACTGCGCGCCGGGGTCGTCGCGGTCCACCAGCGGGACCGGCAGCGCCCGCACCACCTCGCGCAGTTCCGGCCGTTCGGCGCTGGTGCTCGGGACCCGGACCTCGGGCCCGAACATGACCGAGGCGCCGGGGTGCGGCTTGTCCTCCTCCAGCGAGAGCACCTCGCGCAGGACGGCGGTCAGTTGCTGCGCCATCTGCTCGGCGGACCCGAAGCGCATCGCCGGGTCCTTGTCGGTGGCGCGCTGGAGCAGCTTGTAGAACGACTCGTGCCGGGCGAACAGCGGCACCTCGCTCGGCGAGGGCAGCGAGTCCAGGTAAGTGGTCTGGTAGGCGCGGGAGTCCAGCGAGGTCAGCACGGCCAGGGTGCGGCCGACGGTGTACAGGTCGGACTCCACCGACGGGCCGTCCTGGGCGATCTCGGGCGCCTGGTAGCCCTTGGTGCCGTAGATCGCCGAGTCCTCGTCGTCCATCTGGATCACGCCGCCCATGTCGATGAGCTTGAGCTGCTCCTCGGACTGGATGATGTTGTCCGGCTTGAAGTCGTTGTAGACCAGGCCGAGGCTGTGCAGGTAGCCGAAGGCGGGCAGGATCTCGATCGCGTAGGCGATGGCCTGCCCCACCGGCAGCGGTCCGGCCTGCCCGCCGCTATCGCGGAAGTCGGCGCGGACCTGCTTGAGGGAACTGCCGCCGACGTACTCCATGACGATGTAGCCCACCGGCGCCCCGGTCGTGGGGTCGGGGTGCTGCACGAAGTTCAGGATCTGCACGATCGAGGGGTGGTTCACCTCGGCCAGGAACCGGCGCTCGGCGGCCGCGGCGGCCATCGCGTCGGCGTCGCCGGAGTCCAGCAGGCCCTTGAGGACCACCCAGCGCCCGGAGACGTTGTTGTCCTTGGCCAGGTAGATCCAGCCCAGACCGCCGTGCGCGATGCAGCCGAGCACCTCGTACTGCCCGACGTGCTCGCCGGCGCGCAGCTTGGGCTCGAAGGAGAACGCGGTGCGGCACTTGCGGCAGAAGCCCTCGGTGCGGCCCGGGTTCCCGTCCCGGCCGCGGCCGACCGGCGCCCCGCAGTTGGAGCAGTACCGCTTCGCCTCGGGCACCTGCGGGTTGGCCATGATCTCGGTCAGCGGGTTCTTGGCCGGGACCGGGGGCACCTCGATGAGTCCGGCGCCGAGGTTGCCGCGCCGCGAGCGGCCGGTGCTCCCGCCGCGCGAGCCGCGGGTGCGGCTGGAGACCGAGTTGGAGTTGCGGCTGGAGGCCGATGTGGACGAAGTACGCGCGGTACCGGTGCGCGAGGAGGTCGCGGTCGCGGTGCGCGAGGAGGCGGCATGGCCGCCCCCGGCGCCCGCCGCGCCCTGCCGCGCCGCCGCCGGAGCGGCGGCGGTCCCGCAGGTGTCGCAGTAGCCGTCGGCGTCGATGGTCCCGTCGCAGCCCGGCTCAAGACAGGCGGTCACTGGTGTTTCCCTCTCCCCTGTAAAACCCTTGTGGAGCCCCGTGTGAAGCCTTGGTGACGTTCTCGGCGGTCTGGTCGGCTCGCATCGCCCGCATCATCAGTGGACACCAGACCTATGACATGCTCGGCAGCGCCGCGCCCACGGCTGCCCGGTAGTGGTGGACGGCGGCTTCGGCGCCCGCCAGGTCGCACGGCGCGGACCACAGCAAGTCGCGCGCCAGCGCGTGCGCCGCGGACAGCGCCGGGGTCTCGGCGACCCGGTGCCGGGCGGCGCGCGCCCGGTAGGCCTCCAGCAGCCCGCGCAGCTCGTCGCGCCGGTCGAGCGGCGCGCGGATCTGCCCGACCCGCTTCTGGGCGTTCTCCAGGATCACGCGGCTGTTCTTCTCCAAGGCCGACAGGTTCCGGCCGAGCAACGTCCAGGACTGGCCGGAACGTTCCCGCTGGAGGTCGGCGACCTTGCCGCGCAGATGCGCCGCCGCGGCCGAGGCCAGCGGCAGCTTCGGCGCGGCGATCTTCTCCCGCACCTCGGCGCGGACCCGCTCGGCCTCGGCTTCGGCCTGCGCTATCAGGACGATGACGTCCTGGACGCCGGCCAGCCGGCGGTCGAACTCGGTGCGCGCGGTCAGCGCCTGGTCCAGCTCGCTCTGGACGCCGGCCAGGTCGGCCAGCAGCCGGGTCACGTGCGCCGGCGTCCCCGACCCGCCGGCCACCAGGCCGAGCGGGTCCGACAGCGCCCGGCGCCGCAGGTCCGCGGTCTGGACCTCGATCCCGGCCAGCCGGTCGAAGACGGGATCGGCGCCTCCGCCGCCTCCGCCGCCCCCGACGCCGTCGGCGGTGGCGCGCGCGGCGCGGGCCTTGGCCTGCAGGTCGTCCAACGGCTCCAGCAGCCGGTTCCACGCGTTCTCGGCGTCGACCGCGACCTTCTTGACCACGTCGTAGATCCGGGTCATGGACTGCACGGCTTCGTCCAGGGTCAGCAGGTCCTGCGTACTCGCCGGGTCCAGCAGTCCGCGCCGCTCGAACGGCACGGCCTGCCGGGGCAGCGCCACGGACCGGCCGGTCAGCAGATCGGCCATGGCCGCCAGTTCCCGGTCGCCGAGCCGGGTCTTTGGCCCGCCGCGCATCGCCGCGACCCGGTCCAGCACCTGCTGGTAGGCCTCGAAGACGGTCCACAGCCCGGCCAGCTCGGCCGAGGCCCGCTCCCAGGCCTGCGCGGTGGCACCGGACAGCTTGGCGCCGTCCAGCAGCCGCCGGCCCGGATGGTCGTCCAGTTCCAGCAGGCCGGCGGAGACCCCCGAGCGCTCCTGGGCGCGGCGCTCGATCGCGGCGTCGATCGCCTGCCGGGTCCACATGGTCGTCACGGTCGTGCTCTTGCTCCCCCCATGCCCGTCTGACTGGTCTGTATCGCCCGTTCCATCAGCTCGGCTATCCCAGAGGGTACTGCGCCGGGATCTCCGGCAGGGACGTGGGCTGGATACCCAAATCCTTTGCAAACAGTGAGCGCCAGCCGTTCGGCCCGGAGTCCTGGATCATGTTCGCCAGCGCGGTGTTCACGAAGGGCGTCAGGTCGTTCGCCTTGCCGGCGTCATAGTTCGTGACGATGCCGTACGGCTGCTTCTCCTCCGCCGGAGCGGTGGTCATCGCGACGTGCGGATCCTGGCGCGTCATGCCCAGCAGGATGGCGTCGTCGGTGAAGATCCCGCCGACCTCGTCTTGTTGCAGATATGCCAGGCAGTCCAAGGCGTTGGGCGCCGGGAAGGCGTTCGTCTTGCCGAGCACCTGGCCGATCTCGCCGATCGAGGTGGAGTTCGCCGTCGCGCAGACCTTGACGTTCTTGCCCTTGAGGCTTTCCAGGGACGCGCTCTGCGGCTTGCCGTCGTCGCCGAGCGCCATCAGGAGCTTCAGCTGCGCGGTGTAGTAGGGGTTGGAGAAACTCATCCGCTGCGCGCCCTGCATGCGCGCGCAGGTGATCGTCGTGGTCTGCACCACCAGGTCCACGTTGCCGGCGTGCAGCTGCGCGTATTCGCCGGTCTTCGGATCGCCGAGGGTGACCACGCGGAACTGGATGTGGCCGTCGGAGCCGAAGATGGCGCGCGCCATCTGCCGGGCCATGTCGACGTCGAAGCCCTGCGGGTTGTTGTCGTGCTGCGGGTCGTAGCCGAACAGCTCGGTGTTCAGGTCGATGCCGGCGATCAGGAACCCGCGCTTGCGGATCTTGTCCAGGGTCCCGCCGGCGGGGACCGGGTCGTTCGGGCCGGGCAGCGGTCCGTTCCACGTCGCCGCGGTGGCCTCCGGCCCGCAGGCCTTCGGCGGCACGCTCGGGGCGTTGGGAAGCGCGCCCGGGCCTATGCCCTGCCCGGAGCGGGGCACCGTGACGGCGCCGGACTCGCCTTTGGTGCTGCTGCACGCCCCGGCGAGCCCGACGGCCGCCACGGCCGCCGCTGCTCCCCACAAGCGCATTCTGTTGTGGCGCCTGCCGTTCATCGTGGTCATCCCCGCCCCCTCAGTGGTATTCCGCGATCCGGCGGCCCAGCCCCCGGAGCACCGCCGCCGCCATCGCCAAAGCCAGAAGTCCCAGGCCGATCTCCAAGCCGGCCAGCGCGCTCGCGCCGGAGTCGGCCTCGGACTGGAAGGACGCCTCGGCGTGCTTGATGGCCTGGTCCAAGTCGGCCTGCAACGCGGTGAACGAGGCGGCGGCGCTCGGCTTGGGAGCGGCGAAGTCGTGCTGGCCCAGCGCCGAGTCCACCGCCTTCTGGTACTGGTTCTGCGCGTCGGAGGCACGCAGCGCCAGGTGCAATGTGTGCCACGAGCTCTCGTCGCTCGCGGCGTGCTGCGCGAGGTTCTTCCCCGTGTCGTCGGTCGCGATGCCGACCGCGTCGTGCAGCTTCGCGGCGAGCAGTTCCTCGGTGCCGGGGGTGTGCGTCCCGCTCGCCGCGGTCACCCCGGCGTAGTCGGTCTCCTTGTCGTCCGCGGTGCCGCGGCCGACCAGCGTCAGCATCTCGTCGGTCCGCGCCTGCAGGGACAGGATGCGAGCTGTGGCCAGTGCGCTCACCTGATCCGAGCCGCGCTTGCGGGCGTCGTCCTCGTGGCCGTTCTGGACCGTGACGTCGATCCCGGTCCAGGCGAAGGAGAGCACGAGCGCCGCCGTGGCGGCGAGCAGCCCGACGTTGAACACGCGGTTCGTACGCCGCGATTCACGGACCTGCACCATCAGCAGCGCGAACAGGAGCAGCACGCCGAATACGGTCATCAGGAACGGGAACTGCTTGGCGGTGTCCTCCGCCGAGGCCAGGTTCTTCGCCTCGGTGTCGGTCAGACTCTGCGCCGCCGGCAGGATCGTGCCCTGCATCAAGTTCGAGGCCTGCGTCAGGTAGCGGAAGCCGACCGGATACCCGAGCAGGTTGTTCGCCGCGGCGGTCGCGTTCAGCTTGACGTACTGCGGCAGCTGCGAGGCGACCGCGCCGAGCGCCTTCTTGGCCGCGGCGTCGTCTCCGGCCTCGTTGGTCGCCGCGAGCAGTGCCGCCTGCGCCTTCTGCAGATCGGAGTTGTACGTGCCCAACAGGTCCGCCGGCGCCTCACCGACGTGCAGGTAGATGGTCGTCGAGGTGGCGTCCGCGTCCGAGAGGCTGTGATAGAGCTGCTCGGCTTGCTGGATCATGACGCCGCTGTGGGCCTTGGCGTCGTCGGCGCCGTCGGCGCGGACCTGCGTCCCGATGATCCCCGCCGCGCCGAACAGCAGCGCTCCGACGGCCAGCGAGGCTCGCAGCCGGACCAGCCGGCGATCAGTCCGCGACCGTACTGGTTTCGCCGGTTCGCTGGGTCCGCCCGGCCCGCTCGGCTTACCCGGCCCGCCCGGTCCGCTCGGAGCGGCCGCTGCCGCACCGCCCTGCGCGGCGGCCAATACTTGGGTCGACGCTTGTGCGCTCGCCGTCGTCATCCTCCGAGCCCCCCTTGTGGATCTGTTCCGGTTCTCGCACCCGTCCCGATGGGTGGTCGTCCTTGCCTTCTCTTGTGCCACTCCCGCCGGTTAAGGAAAACCTAACGGTTCACCAGCAGGCTGCGGTGCCATTGGTACCAGCCAGTTATAGGATCGAGCACGGGAGGCGATGATGCGCAGACTGCAAAAGCTCGCTGTCGCGGCGGCGGTCGCGGGCTTGACCGCGGCGTGCGGCGGGGGCGGAAGTTCGTCGAAGACCACGGCTGTCGCCCCGGTGGGGAACGGGTCTTCGGCCTCTTCATCAGCCTCTTCGCCGGGCGGCGGGTCGCAGAGTACTGCCCCGAGCGCCCCGTCGAGCTCGTCCTCGGCTCCCACCTCCCCGGCTCTGGTGGTGATCAAACCGGCGGCGAACTCCTCCGGGGTCGACCCCTCCTCGCCGATCGCGGTGAGTGTTGCCAACGGGAAGCTGACCTCTGTCACCGCGCAGCTGTCCGGCGGCGACGCGGTCTCCGGGACGCTGGACCCCTCGGGCGCGTCGTGGACGTCGGCGAACCCGGTCGGGATCGGGCACACCTACAAGGTGACGGCGGTCGCGGTCGGCGACGACGGCAAACAGCAGACCGCCACGTCGCAGTTCACGACCAGCACGCCCGGCAACACCTATGCGGGCACGTACACACCGGACCCCGGCACGACCTACGGCGTCGCGCAGCCGGTGTCGATAACCTTCGACAAGCCGATCCCGGACAAGGCCGCCGTCGAGAAGCAGCTGACGGTGACCTCCGACCCGCCGGTGGCCGGCTCCTGGCACTGGTTCGGCTCCGAGCGCGTGGACTTCCGACCGCAGCAGTACTGGGCGCCGGGGACCAAGGTGACGCTGCACATGCGCCTGGACGGCGTGAAGAGCGGCAGCCTGTACGGCAAGCAGAACCGGGACGTCACCTTCACCATCGGGCGCTCGCTGATCGCGACGATGAACGCCGCCACCAAGCGGATGACGGTGACCACCGGCGGCAAGACCACGACGCTGCTCACCAGCTCCGGCAAGCCCGGCTTCGAGACCTGGAACGGCACGATGGTGGTGCTGGAGAAGGACCAGGACATCCGCATGAACTCCACCACCGTGGGGATCTTCGGCGTGAACGCCTATGACATCCCGAACGTGTACTGGGACGTGCGGCTGACGCCCTCGGGGACGTTCGTGCACGCCGCGCCGTGGAACGCTGGCAAGTTCGGCAACGTCAACGGCAGCCACGGCTGTGTGGGGCTGTCGACCTCGGACGCCGAGTGGTTCTTCAACCAGGTGATCCCCGGCGATCCGGTGACGGTCGTGAACTCCAAGGACACGGTGCGCGCCGACAACGGATTCGGGGACTGGAACCTGAGCTGGAGCGACTGGATCGCGGGCAGCGCGCTGCCGCATTGAGCCGCGGTTTGAGGCACACATCGAGCCGCATATCGAGCCGCACAACGAGCCGCGCTGAATCGCACCGAAACGTGCGCGGAGCAGGGGGGCGGAAACTGTAAGGTCTGCGCATGACCTCGACCACGCCCCCCTACTACCCCGCGATCGACGACCACGGTCTGCTCGGTGACCTGCGCACTTGCGCGCTGGTCGCCGGTGACGGCGCCGTGGACTGGTTCTGTCCCGGGCGGTTCGACGCGCCGAGCGTCTTCGGCGCGCTGCTGGACCGGGAACGGGGCGGGGCGTTCCGGATCTGGGTCGAGGGCGCGGCCTCCAGCCAGTCCTATCTGCCGCGCAGCGCGGTGGTGGTGACGCGGTTCGAGAGCCCCGACGGCGGGGTCGGCGAGATCGTCGATTTCATGGTCCCGGACGAGGCGCGGGCCTCCTTCACGCCGGGCACGACGACCTTGTACCGGATCGTGCGCGCGGTGGCCGGCGACATCCAGTTCTCGGTGGACTGCCGGCCGCGCTTCGACTACGGCCGCTCCTTCGGCGAGCCCGTCGAGCTGGTGCGGCGCGGCGGCACGCAGGCCGCGGTCTTCTCCGGACCGGACTGCACCCTGAGCCTGCTGTCGACCGCGCCGCTGGGCCTGGACGCGGACTCCGGCAGCGCGAGGGCCGAGGTCCTGCTCGGCGCCGGCGAGGCGGCCGCCTTCGTCCTGGTCGCCAGTCTCGCCACGCCCGAGGACTGGGAGCCCGACGTCGCCGCCGAGGTGGAGCGCGCGCTGGAGGAAGCGCTCATCTTCTGGCACGGCTGGCTGTCGCAGAGCACGTACCGCGGCCGCTGGGCGGACCCCGTGCACCGCTCGGCGATCACTCTCAAACTCCTGACATACTCACCGACCGGGGCGTTCCTCGCGGCGGCGACCACCGGGCTGCCGGAGGAGATCGGCGGCTTCCGCAACTGGGACTACCGCTACACCTGGATCCGCGACGGCTCCTTCAGCGCCCGGGCGCTGTCCGACCTCGGCTTCCACGAGGAGGCCGAGGCCTTCGCGCGCTGGGTCACCGGCCGCCTCGCCGACGGCCCGACAAGCCTTGGCGAGCCGCTGCACATCATGTACCGCGTCGACGGCACCGCGGACCTCCTGGAGGAGGAGCTGCCGCACTGGGAGGGCTACCGCCGCTCGGCGCCGGTCCGCATCGGCAACGGCGCGGCCGAGCAACTCCAGCTCGACATCTACGGCGAGTTCCTCTACTCCCTGGCCGGCACCGAGCACCTGCACAGCCCCGAGGGGCAGGCAGCGGTCGGTCGGCTGCTGGACTGGCTGGTCGAGCACTGGGCCCGCCCGGACGAAGGCATCTGGGAGACCCGCGGCGGGCGCCGCGACTTCACCTACAGCCGCCTGATGTGCTGGGCCGCCTTCGAATACGGACTGCGCATCGCCCCGACGCACGAGAACGCGGGCATGTGGGCCGTGATGGCGCACTCGATCGCCGGCGAGATCCGCACCAAGGGCTGGGACGAGGATCAGCAGGCTTACATCCAGACCTACGGCGACGCCGCCCTGGACGCCTCGATCCTGTTCATGCCCATGGTCGGCTTCACAACGCCGCACGAAGAACGCTGGACCGGCACCCTGAACGCGATCGAACGCAGCCTGATCCACAACGGCCTGTGCCACCGCTACCGCCTCAGCGAATTCAGCGACGGCCTCGCCGGCGACGAGTCCAGCTTCGACCTGTGCACCACCCTGTACCACATCGCACTCGCCCAAAGCGGCGCCGTCGAGCAGGCGCAGAAACTCTTCGAGGCCTTCCTCCGCCACGCCGGTCCCACCGGCCTGTTCGCCGAGGAACTGACCCCAGGCGGCCAGCAACTGGGGAACTACCCGCAGGCGTTCACGCACCTCGGCGTGATCTGGGCGGCGCTGGCACTGGATGAGGCGCTGGACAGGGTGGGGGACGGTTCTTCGGAGAGTCGCGGTGCGGTAGCCCGGGGCTGAATCAGGACCCAGACAGAACCACGTATCAGGCATCGAGCATCGCGTATCAGGCATCGAGCATCGGGGCTCGGAACTCGCGCATCCAGCGGTCGGGCAACGGCTCGGCCGCCGGTCCAGGTGTGCACCGCCGCCACGCCCGCGCGAGCACCCGTCGCGTGCGCGCTACGCGTCCTTCCCGCTACGCCGCGTTCACGCCACCCCCACGCCGTAACCCGTTGGCATGAGTTTCCGATACCGGCGTCCCCTTGGTCGAAACTCTTCTCTACAATCGCGATCGTCACTGCCATCGCCGTCCCTCGGGCACTGCTTGGAATGGGGAGCTGTCTGACGCTGCCGCAGCGTCCCGTGAGAGGAACCCTGAGCATGCACATCCCGGGCAAGTCACGCACCATCGAGGCGGTCGTCTTCGACGTCGGGGAGACGCTCGTGGACGAGAGCATCGAGTACCACAACTGGGCCGACTGGCTGGGCGTGCCCCGGCACACGTTCTCGGCCGTGTTCGGAGCGGTCGTCTCGGCCGGCCGCTCGCATCTGGAGGCCTTCGAGTACTTCCGGCCTGGCTTCGATCTGGAAGCCGAGCGCCGGGCCCGCATCGTCGCGGGTCGTCCTGAGGGCTACGGGGAGCGCGATCTGTATCCGGACGCGCGCCCCACCCTGGCTGCTTTGAAGGACGCCGGCTATCTGGTCCTGATAGCCGCGAACCAGACGACGGCCTCGCACCGCATCCTGGAATCGCTCGACCTGCCGGTGCACCTGGTGACCACCTCCGGCATGTGGGGCGGTCTGGAGAAACCTGATCCGGCGTTCTTCGCCAAGGTCGTCGAGGTCTGCGACGAGGTCTCGCGGGGGCAGGGCCGCGGCCCGCTGCCCGGCGCCGGCAGCGTCCTGTACGTCGGGGACCGGCTCGACAACGATCTGCGTCCCGCCTGGGGCGCCGGTCTGCGGACCGCGTTCATCCGGCGCGGCCCTTGGGGCATGGTGCACGGCGACCACCCGGATCTGGTGGCCAAGACCGACTTCTACCTGACCGCCCTGGACCAACTTCCGGGGCTGCTCGCCGACGAGGTCTGAGGGCGCGGGTCCCGACGCCGACCCCCCGAGGGCTTCCGGCGCCGGGACCCGCCGTCCGGCGGCCGCCCCACATGTGGCGCGGCGCCTATCGGACGGTGCTCATCGCAGAGCACTCCTTCACATCAGCACCATCGCCAACTCCTTCCCCCCGACGGCCCGTCATCCGGATCCAACACGGCCCCAGGCGAGAAGCACAGGCGCCCCCACCGATGACGGGTACCAGCCACCCGCCTCTCGGCACGCCCGGAATCCGGACACACCGCAGCGACGCTAACGCCGCCCCGGCGCCGGACCCCCGGCTTCCGCCAAGGCCAACAGCGGCAGCGTAGTAGCGGGAAGGGGCGATCGCCCCCCGCTTTCGGAAACAGTTTGGACTCGGAATAGCAGAGCACTGTGACGAAAGACAGAACACTGTCATCGCCTCGCACAGCGACTTTCCGCCATCGTTCACGGTATGCGGTCAAACGGCGCCGGCGCGGGTATCCCGCGGACTTCGCACTCCTCAATCCGGCAGCCGGGCTCCGCTTCCCGCGTCGAACAGATGCAGCGTCGCCCCGGCGCGCACGCCCAGCACCACGCTCTCGCCCTTCACCGGCACCGGGCCGTTCGTGTGCCGCACCACGAGGTCGCTCTCCTCGCCGTCGACCACCGTGCGCGCGGTCACCAGATAGTCGCGTCCGGTGTCGCGGACCAGGACCGCTGTGGCGCGGATACCGTCCGACTCGGCGCCGATCGACAGGTCCTCGGGCCGGACCCCGATCACCAAGCGGTTGCCCGTCAGGGCCGAGGCTTGCGGCGGGGTCAGTCCCACCGCCAGTCCGCCGAGCCGCGCCACGCCCTCCTCGGCCAGCGCCGTCACCAGATTCATGCCGGGCTCGCCGAGGAACTGCGCCACGGCGATCGTCGCGGGCTTGCTGAAGACCTCCGCCGGGGCGCCGACCTGCTGCACGCGGCCGCTGTCCAGGACCGCGATCCGGTCGGCGATCGACCAGGCGTCCACCGAGCTGCACGTCGCGTACAGCGTCGTGATGCCCAGCTCGCGCTGCAGCGCCGCGATCGGCGAGCGGCCGCGCATCATCAGCGGGACGCCGGAGCCGGCCAGCGGCTCGTCCAGGCAGACCACGTCCGGGCGGCGCACGATCGCGCGCGCCATCGTGGTGCGCTGCCGGACGTCGTAGCCGACCGCGTCCGGCTTGCTGTTCAGGTGGTCCGCGACGCCGCACAGTTCGGCGACCTGCTGCACCCGCGCCGCGGCGGACTTCGCCGAGCTCTTGCGCATGGTCAGCGGCAGGGCGATGTTCTCGCGGATGGTCTGGTGCGGGAACAGGGCGAAGCCCTGGAAGATCATCGAGACACCGCGCTTGTCCGGGGCGGTGCGGCCGACGTCCTTGCCGCCGATCAGCACGCTGCCCCGGTCCAAGGGCTCGAGCCCGGCGAGCATGCGCAGCAGAGTGCTCTTGCCGCTGCCGGAAGGGCCGGTGAGGACGAGCAGCTCGCCGTCGCGGACGTCGATGTCGACGCCGTCGACGGCGGGCCGCCACGCCCCGTGGAACACCCTTGTGGCGTCGAGGAAACGGACGTCCGCCACGGTCGTGCTCTCTCCTGCCTTCGTTCGTCGCCTGTTTCGCCTGGTCTCCCCGTCAGCCCTTGACCGACCCGGCCATGAGTCCCTGGACGAAGTATCTCTGGAAAGCGAAGAAGACGACGAGGGGAACCGACAGCGACAGGAAGGCGCCGGGCGCCAGGATGTCGATGTTGCTGCCGAACTGCCGCATGTTCGACTGCAGCGCCACGGTCAGCGGCTGCGTCTTCGCGTTCGAGAAGACCAACGCCACCAGCAGGTCGTTCCATACCCACAGGAACTGGAAGATGGCCAGCGAGGCGATGGCCGGCAGCCCGAGCGGCACGATCACCTTGCGGAAGATCGTCCACTCGCTGCCGCCCTCCATCCGGGTGGCCTCCAGCAGCTCGCGCGGGATCGCCGCGAAGAAGTTGCGCAGCAGGTAGATCGCGAACGGCAGCCCGAACCCGACGTGGAAGAGCACCACGCCCAGGATCGTGCCGAAGATGTGCAGGTTGCGGTACAGCGCGGCCACCGGCAGCAGCGCCACCTGGATCGGCACCACCATCAGGCCGACCACGACCACGAACAGCCAGTCCCGGCCGCGGAAGTCGATCCAGGCGAACGCGTAGGCGGCCAGCGCGCCGAGGAACACCACCAGGACGGTCGCCGGCACGGTGATCATGACGGTGTTCCACAGCGACTGGATGATGCCGTGGTTGGCGAACAGGGTGGTGTAGTCCTTGAACGTCAGCTGCGCCGGGTGGGAGAAGACCGTCCACCAGCCGCTGTTGCTGATGTCGGAGGCCTTCCGCAGGGAGCTGATGAACAGCCCCAGCGTCGGGATCAGCCAGACGACGCCGACCGCCAGCACGATGAGGTAGATCGCGCCTCCGGACAGGCGCTTGGCGACGCGGGCGCCGACCGGGACCCGGCCGGGCACTGCGACGGGACGCGTGACACTCATCGCCCCTCCTTCCGTTCGTTCCGCAGGCGGCGGATGTTGAAGTACATGGCCGGGAGCACCAGCACGTACAGGAACACCCCGATCGCGCTGCCCAGGCCCTGGTCCGCGCCGCCGCCGAAGGACACGTTCCACATCTGCACCGCCAGCACGTTCGCGTTGGGCAGCGTGGAGCCGGGGGCGATGACGTAGACGAGGTCGAAGACCTTCAGGACATTGATGATCTGGGTGACCATCACCACCAGCAGCACCGGCGCCAGCAGCGGCACGGTGATGCGCCAGAACACCTGTCTGTCGTTCGCCCCGTCGACCCGCGCCGCCTCCTGCAGCTCACGGGGGATCGAGGCGAGCCCGGCGGCGATCAGCACCATCGCGAAGCCGGCCCAGATCCACAGGTAGGAGGCGATGATCGCCGGTGTCACCAGTGAGGGACCGAGCCATTGGATGCCTCGGTAGGGCTGGGCGAAATTGCTTCCTGGCAGCTGAAGTCTGTAGCTATCACCGGGTTTGAGACCTTTGATAGTGAAGGTGCCGTCGTTGTGCGCCGTAGCCGTTCCGGCGCTCTTCCCGGTCGCGGTGTCGATCGCCTTGACCGAGATCCCCGGCATGCCCTTCTTGCCGGCGTCCAGATGGTTCGGTGTGCCCCCGCCGCCGTAGATGATGTCGAGCCAGATCGTGCCCTCGATCTGGTCCGCGGCCGGCGCCGCGCTCGGCGCCGCGGCCTGCGCCGCCTTGCCGGGCAGGTTCGCGGCCTGGATGCCGACCAGCGGCAGCTGCGCGAGCGAGCCGGCGTGGAAGGTCTGCGCCGAGGTGAACGAGCCGGCCGAGCCGGGCTTGGCGGTCACCGGACGGGGACGCGCGCCGGGGTACTTCGAGGACGGCGCGAAGGTGTCGTGCACCCCGACCGCGACCGCGTTGGCCACGCCCTGGTGCGGGTCCTGCTGGTAGACCAGCTCGAAGATGACGCCGGCGGCCAGGAACGAGATCGCCATCGGCATGAAGATGACCGCCTTGAACGCGGTCGACCAGCGGATCTTCTCGGCCATCAGGGCGAACATCAGGCCCAGCGCGCAGGCCACGGTCGGCGCGCAGACCACCCAGATGACGTTGTTCTTCAACGCCGTGAGCGTCGCGGAGTCGGTGAACAGGGTGTGGTAGTTGTGCAGCCCCACCCACTTGGAGCCGTCGGCGTTGTGCAGGCTGAGCCACAGGGAGTCGACCGCCGGCCAGATGATGATGGCCGCCAGGATGACCGCCGCCGGGATCAGGAAGCCCGCGCGCACCCGGACCGGGATACGCAGAGGGCTGCGACCGTGGTCGGCCAAAGGATGGGGAGAAGGATGCGGCCCGGGCCCCGGGCCGGGGGCGCTTGCGGTGGGCGGTCCCGCCGCCGGGACGGACCCGGCGGCGGGCGACGCGGACAGGCTCTCGTCCATGGCTACTGCCAGGTCTCCTTCGCCGCGTCCTTCTCCAGTTGCGCGGCGGTGCCGTTGACGTCGCCGTTGCTCAGGAAGTCCTGCAGGTCCTTCCACTCCCCGGCGCCCTTGGTCCCGCCGAAGCCGACCGGAGCCTGGTCGGACATGTCGAAGCGGAAGCCGTCGCCGGCGCTGACGAGCATCTGCGCCTCGGCGCGGGTGGTGTCGTCGGGGTAGGAGGACATCGGGACGTTCTTGTTCGGCGAGACGAAGCCGCCGGCCGACGCCCACGCCTCGGCCGCCTCCGGGGAGGCCAGGAACTGGATGAACGCCATCGTCGCCGGGTTGTCGTTGGTGGCCAGCGCGGCGTCGCCGCCGCCGTCCACGAAGTTGGTCAGCGACCCGGCCGCCGGGAAGGCGAAGAACTTGGCGTCGGTGCCCAGCTTGGCCGAGGTGGTCGAGGTGATCACCGAGCCGGAGAAGTCGCCCTCGTAGACCATCGCGCCCTTCGGCGGGCTCTTGAAGGTCTGGGTGACCGAGTCGTTGAACGAGGTCTGCAGCGCCCCGGCCTTGCCGCCGGCCATGAACTGGTCGTTGCCGAACAGCTGCTTCATCGTGGTCAGCGCCTGGACCACCGTGGGGTCGGTCCAGGGGATCTGGTGGTGCGCGAGCTTGTCGTAGTTGTCCGCGCCGGCCTGGGAGAGGTAGACGTTCTCGAACCAGTCGGTGAGCGTCCAGCCGTCGGCGCCGCCGATCGAGACCGGGGTGATGCCGGCGTCGGAGAGCGCCTGGCAGTCCTTGAGGAAGTCGGCCCAGGTCTTCGGCGGCGTGATGCCGGCCTGCGAGAACTGCGCGGTGTTGTACCAGAAGGTCGACTTGTTCGCCGCCTTGAACATGATCGAGTAGACCTGGCCGTTGACCGTGCCGAGCTTCTTCCAGCTCGGGTCGTAGTTGGCGTCGATCTCCGAGAGCACGTTGGCGCCCAGCGGCTTGATCTGCCCGGCCTTCGCGAACTGCGCGATGGCGCCGGGCTGGGCCAGCAGCGCCACGTCGGGGGCGCCGCCGCCGGCCAGCTTGCTGCGCAGGACGGTCGGGGTCTGGTCGCCGGCGCCCTGGTAGCTGACCTTGGCGTGGGTCTTGGCGGTGAAGGCGTCGATCACCTTCTGGAAGTCCTGCTGCTCCTGGCCGGACCACTCGGCCAGCACCTGGATCGACTTGCCGGACAGGTCCGGCAGCGCGGGCCCGGCGGCCGCGGCGGAGGAGGAAGCCGCGGACGTGCTCGGCGCCGAGGTGCCGGCGGCCGAGGAGGTCGACGCGCCCGCCGAGGGCTTGGAGGAGCTGGAGGAGCAGCCGGCCAGTGCCAGGCCGGAGACCAGTCCGACGGCTATGACAACCGTGACGGACCGGTGGGAGCGTGCGCCCATGATCAGCCTTCTTTCATCAACTCGGGTGAGGGACCTGTCGTGTGTGATGCGGGGCGGCGATGCCGGAAACGTAAAGGCGACGAAATGAAGGCGTCAAGCATGTTGCGATTCCGTGATGGTCGAACAAATTCGACCGAACTAACGGGGGCTTCAACCCCTGTATTTGTTTGATCCTTGACTAATCACGCTCCATCGCAGCATCCTCAGGGTCATGAGGACGCCCCCCACGGAGTCCCGTGCCGAGCGCAGCCGACTGGCCGTCGTACGGCTGCTGCGCGAGCGCGGGACGATGAGCCGCGCCGACATAGCCCGCTCGGTCGGACTGTCCCGCTCCACGGTCTCCGGCATCATCGCCGCCCTGGTCGCCGACGACCTGGTGGTCGAGCTGGACGCCAAGCTCGCCCCGGCCGGCGGCGGCGCCGGCCGCCCAGGGGCGGCGGTGATGCTCAACCCGGCCAGCGGCGAGGCGATCGGCGTGGACTTCGGCTACCGCCACGTCCACGTGATCATCGCCAACGTCGCCCACGCCGTCCGCATCGCCAAATCCGTCCGCCTCCCCGTCGGCTACGACCCGGCCCAGGGCTTCGACGTCGCCTCCGACCTGATCCGCACCGCCATCGACGAAGCCGGCACCGACCCCAGCCGCATCCTCGGCGTGGGCGTCAGCGTCCCGGGTCCCTTCGACACCAAACGCGGCGTCCCCAGCTCCGGCATGCCGTCGCGCTGGGCCGGAATCCCCGTGGCCACCGAGCTCGCCGCACGCCTGAACCTCCCAGTCCTCGCCGACGGCGACACCCGCCTGGGCGCCCTGGCCGAACGCCGCTGGGGCGCAGCCCGGGGCTGCGACGAATTCGTGTACCTGAAACTGCACGGAGGCATCGGCGGAGCGTTCGTCTCCAACGGCCAACTGGCCCGGGGCATCAACGGCGGCGCCGGCGAGATCGGCCACCTGGTCGTCGACGCCACCGGTCCCCTGTGCCGCTGCGGCAACCGCGGCTGCCTGGAGACCTTCGTCGGCCTCCCGGTGGTGATGCGCGCCCTGGAACCCGCCTACGGTGACCGCCTGACCCTCCGCAACGTGATCACCATGGCCTGGCAGGGCGATCGCGGCTGCATCAGGGCCCTGTCAGACGCCGGGACCATGGCCGGCCGAGCCGTCGGCATGCTCGGCAACATCCTGAACCCGCAGAGCGTCATCATCGGCGGCGCCCTGTCCGCGGCGGGAGAACTGCTGATGGGCCCACTGCGCGAGGCCGCGGCGACGGCTTCGCTGCCCCTGGCGGGGGATGCGATGACACTGCAGGTCGGTTCGCTCGGGCCGCAGGCGTGCGCGCTGGGGGCGGTGGCGATGGTGCTCGGGGAGACGGATCAGAAGTTGATGGCGGCGCTGGGATCGTAGGGCGTCCTCACCGCCGCGCCTTTCACACCCTCCGGAACAGCGTCACCACCGCCGCGCCGCCGAGCCCGATGTTGTGCGCCAGACCGACGCGGGCGCCGCCGACCTGCCGCATCCCGGCTTTGCCGCGCAGGTGCCAGGAGATCTCAGCACACTGCGCCAGTCCTGTCGCGCCGAGGGGGTGGCCTTTGGAGATCAGGCCGCCGGAGGGGTTCACGACCCAGCGGCCGCCGTAGGTGGTGGCTCCGGCCGCGACGAGTTTGCCGCCTTCGCCTTCGCCGCACAGGCCGAGGGCTTCGTAGGTGATCAGTTCGTTGATGGAGAAGCAGTCGTGGAGTTCGATCACGTCGAGGTCGTCGGGTCCCAGTCCTGATGCGTCGTACACCTTGCGGGCGGCGTCGCGGCTCATGGGGCGGCCGACGAGGTCGATGCAGCTGCGGGTGTCGAAGGCCTCGGCGGTGTCGGTGGTCATGGCTTGGGCGATGATCTCGACGGCCTGGTCCGCGAGGTTGTGTTCGTCGACGAAGCGTTCGCTGGCGACGACTGCCGCGCCGGCGCCGTCGGAGGTCGGTGAGCACTGGAGCTTGGTCAGGGGGCGGTGGATTTCGCGCGCCTCCAGCACGTCCTGGACCGTGTACTCGTCCTGGAATTGGGCGTTGGGGTTGTGGACCGAGTGGCGGTGGTTCTTGGCGGCGACCATCGCCAACTGCTCGGCGGTGGTGCCGTAGCGCTCCATGTGCTCGCGGGCGGCGTTGCCGAAGATCTGCGCGGTGGGCGGCGAGGCTTCGAAGGGGTGCAGTTCGGCCATCAGGGTGTACTGGCGGGCCAGGGGCGAGGCGGCGAAGTCGTCATTGTTCATGCCGCCGCCGAGCGAGCCCTTCTTCATCTGCTCGAAGCCGAGCGCCAGCACGCATTCGTTGAGGCCGCCGCGGATCCATTGCGCGGCCATCATCAGGGCCGTGGAGCCGGTCGCGCAGTTGTTGTTGACGTTGTAGACCGGCACGCCGGTCAGGCCCAGCTCGTACGCGGCGCGCTGGCCGCACGTCGAGGGACCGAAGACGTAGCCCGCCGCCACCTGCTCGATCTGCTCGTAGCCGACGCCGGCATCGGCCAGCGCCGCGCCGCCGGCTTCGCGCGCCATGTCGAAGTAACGCCACTGCCTGGTCTCGGGCTTCTCGAACTTCGTCATGCCGACGCCGACGACGTAGACCTTGTTCACAGCCGTGTCCCCTCAGTCATGTTTGTCAGAGTTCGATCAGGCTCATCAGAGTTCGACCTCAGTCGCGCGGCAGCCCGAGGATCCGCTCCCCGATCACGTTCAACTGCACCTCGGTGGTCCCGCCGGCGATGGTCAGGCAGCGGCTGGACAAGAACGCCTGCGTCCACCCGGCCGCCGCGCCGCCCGCCTCGGTCGCGCCCGCGCCGCCCAGCAGCTCCAGCCCGAGTTCGGCGACGTCCTGCGCGAGCTTCATCGAGATCAGCTTCCTGATACTCGCCTCGGGTCCCTGCTCCATCCCCGACAGCTGGCGCAGCGTCGTCCGCAGCCCGAGCAGCGCGGCGGACTGCCCCTGGCACACCAGCTCGCCGAGCCGGTCCGCGAGCACCGGATCCAGCTCGCTCCGCGCCGCCACCGACGTCAGCAGCCCTTCCAGCGAACCACCGAGCACCGGACCGGAGGCCAGCGACACCCGCTCGTTCCCGAGCGTGTTGCGCGCCAGCGGCCAGCCGCCGTCCACTTCCCCGACCACCAGCTCGTCGGGCACGAACACGCCGTCGAGGAACACCTCGTTGAACATCGACGCGCCGGTGATCTCCCGCAGCGGCCGGACGTCCACGCCGTCGGACTTCATGTCCACCAGGAAGTACGTGATGCCCTCGTGCTTGGGTTTGTCAGGGCTCGTCCTCGCGATGCAGATCGCCCACTGTGCGAAGTTCGCCACCGACGTCCACACCTTCTGCCCGTCCAGCCGCCAGCCGCCGGCGACACGCGTCGCGCGCGTGGTCAGCGCGGCCAGGTCGGACCCGGCGCCGGGCTCGCTGAACAGCTGGCACCAGATGACCTCGCCGCGCAGCGTCGGCAGCACGAAGCGCTCGCGCTGCTCGTCACTGCCGTACTTGACCAACGTCGGGACCACCCAGTTGCCGATGATGATGTCGGGCAGCCGCACCTTGGCCGCGGCCATCTCCTGCGCGATGACGATCTGCTCGACCGGACCGGCCGACAGACCGTAGGGCTTGGTGAGGTACGGCGCGGCGTAGCCGGTGACGGCGAGCGCCTTGCGCTGCTCGGCGGGAGTCAGCTCCCTGACACCGGCAAACGCTTCGCGCGCCGCTTCCCGGTAGGCATCGGCTTCCTCGGGCAGCTCGACCTTCAGCTCACGGCGCCGCCCGGCAGCGGTGAGCTCGGCGACGCGAGCACGCCAGCGGCTGCTCGGACCATACATCTGCCGGAGAGTCAGGGCCCTGCGGAGATAGACGTGCGCATCGTGTTCCCACGTGAAGCCGATCCCGCCGAGCACCTGGATGCAGTCCTTCGCGCATTCCACCGCTGCCTCCAGCGCGAGGGCGGCCGCGATGGCGACCGGCACTTCCGCGTCCTCGCCGGCGATGCCGGACCCGGCAACGTACGCCGCATCCCAGACCGCGCTCCGAGCCTGCTCCATCCGCGCGACCATCGCGGCGCAACGGTGTTTGACGCCCTGGAACTGGCCGATCGGCTTGCCGAACTGGACACGGACCTTCGCGTACTCGGCAGCGGTACGCGTGCACCAGTCCGCGATGCCGACCGCTTCGGCGGACGCCAGCAGTGCCGCGATCCGGTCGAGCAGCGCAGTCGCGGCGACGATCACCTGAGCCCGAGGCACGAAGACGCGCTCGACACCCGCCTTCGCCACGCGCCGAGTCCGGTCGAGCGAAACCAGGGGGCTGATAACCACATCGGCAGCCGGAACCAGCGCCTGGATCTCGGAGCCGTCGGACCGCCGCGCGGTCAGCAGCAGCCAGTCGGCGAGCGCCGCACCGATAACCGGTTCTACCTCTCCGACAAGGAGATAGCCGCCCTCGATGGGTTCGGCGACGACGGTTCCCGCGTGCGACGCGACGGCGGCGGTGGCGCTGCCGTCGGCGAGCGCCGCGAGGATGTCCGCGCTGCCGGAACCGCCTGCCGCTTGCAGGAAAACAGCGGCGGTGACGGTCGGCAGGAAGGGTCCGGGCGTCGCGGCGCGTCCGGTCTCCTCAAGCGTGACCGCCAAGGGCAGCAGGCCGTCGAGTTCGTCGCCGTAGAGCAGTCCCTGCTTCGCCAGATCGCCCCAGAACGCAGGGCGTTCCTCCTGCTCAGCGTCCAGCGCGGCGCGCACGGCGGCCGGCGGGACGGCTCGCGCGAGCCACCCCCTGACCGCCTCGGCGAGGTCGCGGTGCTCACTGGTGATCCCTATGGAGCCGATTCCGGCGGTCACTGAAGCCACGAGGCGGATAGTAGAACACGTTTCAGTTTTCTGGAAGATAGAGTGACGCCATGGATCACACGCTGCGCGCCGCCGCCGAGGCCGCCCCGGGCTTCATGCCCGCCGACGAGGGCCTGGCCCTGTACGAGGCGGCCGAGCGCGCCGCGAAGGTCGGCGACCTGCTGGAGATCGGCACGTACTGCGGCAAGTCGACGATCTACCTGGCCGCGGCCGCCGCGACCGCCGACCGCGTGGTCGTCACGATCGACCACCACCGCGGCTCGGAGGAGCAGCAGCCCGGCTGGGAGTACCACGACCCGAAGCTGGTCGATCCCGAGGTCGGCCTGATGGACACCCTGCCCACGATGCGCCGCACGCTGCACGCCGCCGGCGTCGAGGACCGCGTGATCGCCGTCGTCGGCCGTTCCCCGGCGGTGGCGCGGCTGTGGAACACGCCGGTCGGGCTGTGCTTCATCGACGGCGGCCACACCGACGAGCACGCGCAAGGCGACTACGAGGGCTGGGCCCACCACGTCGCGCCGGGCGGCCTGCTGGTGATCCACGACGTGTTCCCGGATCCGGAGGACGGCGGCCAGGCGCCGTACCGGATCTACCTGCGGGCCCTGGAGTCGGGGGACTTCGTCGAGGACTCGGTGACCGGTTCACTCAGGGTTCTGCGACGGGTGTAGCCCGGCGAGCTTGCCGCGCAACACCGCCCGCTCCCGCTCGTTCCCGCACAGCTTGATCGCTCGCTCCAGCTCTCCGCGCGCCTCCTCGCCGCGGCCGAGCCGGAGCAGCAACTCGCCGCGCACGCTCGGCAGCAGGTGCGAGGTCGCCCACGCTCCGTCCGCCGCCACGGCGTCCACGGCTTCCAGCGCGGCGGCGGGACCGCGGGCCATGGACAGCGCGACCGCGCGGTTGAGGTCGACCACCGGCGAGGGCGCCAAGTGTGCGAGGGCGTCGTAGAGCGAGACGATCCGCTCCCAGTCGGTGTCCTCGACCGAGGCGGCGACGGCGTGGCACTCCGCGATCATCGCCTGCAGCCCGTACGCGCCGACGCCGCGCTCGCTCTGCTGCGCGCGGGACAGCGCCGCCCTGCCGCGCCGGATCGCCGCGTGGTCCCAGCGGCGGCGGTCCTGATCGGCGAGCAGGACCGGTTCGCCGTCCTTGCCGACGCGCGCCGGGAAGCGTGCCGCGGTCAGCTCCGTCAGCGCCAGCAGGCCGTGGGCCTCCGGCTCGTCGGGCACGAGCCGGGTCAGGATGCGGGCCAGGCGCTGGCCCTCGTTCGCCAGGTCCTGCCGGATGAGCGCGTCGCCGGCACTGGCCGACGAGCCCTCCGTGAAGATCAGGTAGACCACGGTGAGCACCGAGCCGAGCCGCTCGGCGCGCTGCTCCGGCGGCGGGACCTCGAAGGGGACGCCGGCGGCGGCCAGCGCCTTCTTCGCACGCGTGATGCGGGCTTGCACCGTCGCGGTTGGGACCAGGAACGCCTTGGCGATCTCGTCGCTGGTCAGACCGGCGACCACGCGCAAGGTCAGCGCGATGCGCGCCTCACGGGAGAGCACCGGATGGCAGGCGACGAACATCAGGGCCAGCAGGTCGTCGTCGATCTGGTCCGGGTCCCACAGCACCGCCTCGCCGGCGCGCAGCGGATCGGCGGGCTCGCCGCCCGCAGCGGTGCCGCCCTCGCCCAACTCCTGGGCGAGGACGGCGTACTTGCGGTCCTGCACGGCGTGGCGCCGGAAGTGGTCGATCGCGCGGCGCCGGCCGACGGTGAGCAGCCAGCCCGCCGGATGGCGCGGGACGCCCTCGCGCGGCCAGGTGACCAGTGCCTCGGCGAGCGCCTCCTGCGCCACGTCTTCAGCCAGCGCGAAGTCGCCGGTGTAGCGGGCCAGCGCGCCGACGATGCGGGCGGACTCGATGTGCCAGACCGCGGCGACGGCGGCCCGGCCGGCGGGCTCGGTCATGTCACGACCCCCTCGCGAGGCATGACGCCCCCACCGACCATGCCGACCGCGCTGACCACACCGACTGCGCAGACCATGCCGACCATGCCGACCGCGCAGACCGGGCTGCTCAGAGCTGCCCGGTGGCCTCGCGCCACGCGCGCTCCTTCTTGATCCACTCGTTGTCCTGCGGCATCTCGTCGATCGTGGTCACCCGGCGGATCTCGGTCTTGAATCCGGGACCGGTGATCGGCGAGCGCTTGGCCCATTCCACGGCCTCCTGCATCGAGGCGACGTTGAGGATGTAGAAGCCGTTGAACAGCTCCTTGGTCTCCCCGTAGGGCCCGTCGGTCACCACCGGCGGCTCGGCCGAGTAGTCGACGATGACGCTCTCCTCGGGTCCGGCCAGACCCTCGGCGGCCAGCAGCACGCCGGCGCGGATCAGCTCGTCGTTCATCTTCCCGACCTTCTCGATCATGGCGGCGAAGTCGGTGGTGGCCATGGACTCCAGGGCCTTGTCGTCGGCGCGGAAGATCAGCATGTACTTCACGGTCGTGTCTCCTCAGGTGCTCCGGACCCCTTCCGGGCCCGTTCCCCCATAGGTCGAACGGGGGACGCCGCGGATCGACACGACCGCTGCGCGATCGGGACGGCGGAGTAGGCTCGCGCGGTGATCCACACCACAGAGACGATAGTCCCCTGGTCCGCCGGGTCCTGGCTGAACCCGCCGCCCGCGGTCCGTGAAGAGGGCGGCGACCTGGTCGTCACCGCCGCCGCCGAGTCGGACTTCTGGCGCACCACGAGCTACGGCTTCGTCCACGACGACGGCCACGCCCTGCTCACCGACTTCCCCGCCGGCAGCGCGGTCGAGGTCTCCTTCCGGTGCGCGCTGACCGAGCAGTTCGACCAGGCCGGCGTACTGGTCCGGGTGGACGAGCAGACCTGGACCAAGTCCGGCGTCGAGTTCGCGGACGGCGCGCCGCAGCTCGGCGCCGTCGTCACCCGCGGCATGTCGGACTGGTCGACGGCGCCGGTCCCGGAGTGGGCCGACCGCGAGGTGACCATCCGGGTCAGCCGCGCCGGCGACGCCCTCACCGTGCGGGCCCGCTGCGAGGACGGTCCCTGGCGCCTGGTCCGCTTGGCGCCGCTGGACCCGGACGCCGTCGCGCAGGCAGGTCCGGCGTGCTGCGCCCCGACCCGCGCCGGACTGGACGTCCGCTTCACCAAGTTCACCATCGGCCCGGCGGACGAGTCGCTGCACTGACCGGCACGAAGAGCGCGATCGCGCACCGATGAGTTCTGCCGCCCCGGATCGTCTGACCCTTTCAGGGCACCCGACGCACCCGACCCCGCACCGATCCGGAGGCACCCATGACCGCAGACCGACCCCCGCTCCCGGAGGTCACCGACCGCCAGACCTGGCAGGCCCAGCTCGACGAGCTGGCCGTCCGCGAGAAGGCGCACACCCGCGAGGGCGACAGGCTCGCCGCGGCCCGCCGCCGGCTGCCGATGGTCGAGGTGGATCCGTCCATCCCGGTCGTCGGCGCGCAGGGCCCGGTCCCGCTGCTCGACGTGTTCGAGGGCCGGCGCATGCTGACCGTGTACTACGCCATGTGGCACGACGACCGCGCCCCGAAGGACCAGTGCGAAGGCTGCACCTTCTTCACCGCCGAGGTCCAGGAGCTGGCGTACCTGCACTCCCGCGACGTCACCTATGCGGTCTTCTCGCAGGGCCCGTACGAGCTCAGCCGCGCCTACTACGACTTCCTCGGCTGGGACGTGCCCTGGTACTCGGCGCGCGACTCCGCCGAACAGCTGCTCGCCGACCGCTGGTTCGGTATGCGCGTCAGCTACCTGCGGGAGGGCGACCGCGTGTTCGAGACCTACTGGACCACCGGACGCGGGGTGGAGCGTGCCGCGCCGAGCTACGCGATCCTGGACGAGACGCTCTACGGCCGCCAGGAGACCTGGGAGGACTCGCCCGAGGGCTGGCCGAAGGAGTTCGGCGTCTCCGGTGAGCAGTTCCGGGTCGAGGGTCGGCCGACGGCGCAGTGGGTCCAGCTCAGCGCCGGCAAGAAGGAACCGTTCTAGAGCCGCTGTACCACTCATCCCCGGGCTGCCTCCCGAAGTCCTCGAACTTCGGGAGGCGGCCGTTCGCGCAGCTCAGCAGCGGCGAATGAGCCTGTTGTCAGTCCTTCACGTTGTACTGGTCGTGCTCCAGGAAGAAAGCCTCTCCCATCGTGTTCTGCATCCCCTCGACCAGACCGCGGAAGTAGTTCTCGCGCGGCGCGCCGGGGGCGAACATCAGCAGCATCGAGGCCGGCTCGCCGGACTCGTTGCGGAACGCGTGCAGCCCGCCGGGCGGCACGAACAGGTAGTCGCCGGGCGTCGCCTCGACCCACTTCTCGCCGTTGAACAGGCGCACGGCGCCCTTCAGGACGAAGAAGGCCTCGCTCATGGTCTTGTGGAAGTGCGTGCCCGGACCGCTCGGCGCCGCCGCGAAGTCCCAGCGGTAGAGTCCGTACAAACCGCCGGAGGTGTCGGAGGTCGACAGCAGGCTGCAGGTCCCGCCGGAGGCGAAGGTGATCTCGGGCTCGGCGCCGGCCGGCCGGAACGTGGCGCTGACCTCGCCGGTGTCGGCGAAATAACGCGGGTCCGGGTAGGACATGTACGCATCCCTTTCTGAGTACCTCGGCGGATGTGATCAACACGCCGCTTCCGTAGTCTGTCCGATGTCGGAAACACAGTCGACCCGGGGGGGTTTTGCGGGTAATGCAGATCGGGACTGACCCATCACGGCCCGGCCGCTTGGTCGGCGGCCGGTATCGCCTGGTAGACCGGTTGGGCGCCGGCGGAATTGGCCGCGTCTGGCGGGCCCATGATCAGACGCTGGGCATCGACGTGGCCATCAAGGAAGTCTCGCTGCCCTTCATGCTCTCGGAGGCGCAGCTGGCCGAGCGGCTCAGCCGGGCCGAGCGCGAGGCCCGCAACACCGTGCGGCTGCGCGACCAGCCGGGCATCGTGACCGTGCACGACGTCGTGATCGACGACGACGCGCCGTGGATCGTGATGCAGCTGGTCTCCGGCACCTCGCTGGACGAGCACCTGACCGAGCACGGCCCGCTGAGCGTGGAGAACACCGCGAAGGTCGCCGACACGATGCTGCGCGCGCTGGCCGCGGCGCACGCCGCCGGGATCGTGCACCGCGACGTGAAGCCAGCGAACGTGCTGCTCGCGAGCGACGGCCGGGTCCTGCTCACCGACTTCGGCATAGCCCAGCACGAGAACGACAGCTCTCTGACGATGACCGGCGCGGTCATCGGCTCGGCGGAGTACCTGGCGCCCGAGCGCGCCCGCGCCGCCGAAGCCGGTCCGGCCTCGGACCTGTTCTCCCTCGGCGTGACGCTCTACCAGGCGGTCGAGGGCGTCTCGCCGTTCCGCCGCGACTCGCCGACCGCCACGATGACCGCGGTCTTGTTCGAGCAGCCGAAGCCGCCGAAGAACGCCGGGCGCCTGACCGGTCTGTTAGCGGCGCTGTTGGCGAAGGACCCGGCCCAGCGGCCGACGGTGCAGGCGGCACTGCGGATGCTGAACGAGAACCCGGCTGGCGTCCCCAGCCCGGCGCCGACCCTGGCGTCCGCCTCGACACCGCCCACGCCGCTGATCCCGCCGACGCGGGAGCTGGCGAACGTGTCGCACGCGGGGCACGCGGGGAACGTCCCGCCGTATCACCCCACACCGCACCAGCCGGCGCCGTATCTGGCCGGCCAGACGCTGACCCCTCCCCCGCCGCCGAAGAGCGGCACCGGGATGAAGGTCGGGCTGGCGGCCATGGGGGTCGTCGCCGTCGCGGCGCTGACGACGCTCGGCATCACGGCGCTATCGCACTCCGGCACGCCGCAGGCCGGACCGACCACGTCGACGACCTCGAAGACCGGCACGCCGACCGGGACGCCGACGCCCTCCGCGACGACCCCGACGAGCCCGACGAGCCCGGATTCGCTGGACACCTCTGACACGTCCGACACGTCCGACACCTCGACATCGACCAGCACCCCGCCGGACACCGGCGGCAGCAAGGCCGGCTGCGCCGAAGCCTCCCGCGACCTCGACGCCTTCAACGCCGCCGACCCGGCCGCCAACGGCGGCAAGGACTTCCAGATCGCGGCCGACCACGCGCTGGCCGACAAACTGGCCGCGGACGCTGCGAAGGCCACCGATCCGGCGGTGAAGGCGGCGATCCAGAGCGAGGCGGACGGCTGGAACACGTTCGCCAACGCCTACCAGCACAACGACACCACCGGGATGAACAAGCAGATCCCGTTGACCACCAAGGACATCGCCGCGGTGAACACGGCTTGCACTTCCTGACTCTCCACCGATGACACCGGCCGCGGAAGGGATGCGGTCCGGTGGGGTGTGGTGTGGCATGGTGCGCTCGCCGGTGAAGCGCGAGATGCACGCCAGCCTCAGCCTTGCCAGCCTCAGCCTTCGAAGCTGATGTCAGCCTGCTGCTCAGCGCACCGCACTGTGTGGGGTGCTCGCCGGCGAAGCGCGAGATGCACGCCAGCCTCAGTCTTGCCAGCCTCAGCCTTCGCAGCTGATGTCAGCCTGCTGCTCAGCGCACCGCACTGTGTGGGGTGCTCGCCGGCGAAGCGCGAGATGCACGCCAGCCTCAGTCTTGCCAGCCTCAGCCTTCGCAGCCGGTGTCAGCCTCGTGCCCCGCGCACCGCACTCAAGCCGCGACGCACTCCGCGACCGAGCACGCCACCGGCAACCCTTCGGGCAGCCCGTCGCCCCCGAACACCGCGACCGTCGCCTTCTCCTCGGCGAGCACCGCGAGCGCCAACAGCAGGGCGCCGGCCGTCCACGTGGTCTTCTCCACCGGCCACAGCGCGGGCTCGTGCCCCGCGCCGTCCGCCTCGAAGACGCGGCCGGTCCAGTACATCCCGTCGGCGTCGTCGCGCAGATGCTGGATGTCGCGCAGCAGCATCCGGGCCCGTTCGGTGTCGCCGATCGCCCACAGCGCCAGTGCCAGTTCGCAGGTCTCGCCGCCGGTGACCCACGGGTTCGTCGAGACGCAGCGCACGCCGAGGTCCCGGACCACGAAATCGTCCCAGCCCTCGGCGATCCGCTGCTCGGCCGCCGCTCCGCGCAGCGCCGTGCCGAGCACCGGGTAGTACCAGTCCATCGAGTACGTGCCCTTGTCCGCGAAGCGCTCCGGGTGCGCCGTGAGCGCGTGCCCCAACCGGCCGCACGCCAGCTCCCAGTCCGGGCGATCGCGTCCGAGGCGCTCGGCGACCGCCAGCGCGCAGCGCAGCGCCTGGTACATCGACGAGCAGCCGGTCAGCAGCGCCTCGTCGGCTTCGCGTCCCTGCTCGTCGCGGCACCACAGGATCTCCCCGCCGGCGGTCTGCAGGCTCAGCACGAAGTCCGTCGCGCGCTGCACCGGCTGCCACATCTGGGCCAGGAAGTCCTCGTCGCCGGTCGCCAGCCAGTGGTGCCACACGCCGACCGCGATGTAGGCGCTGAAGTTGGTCTCGCGCAGCCGGTTGGTCGGCTCGGTGACGCCGCCCGGCGCGTCGGCGTACGCCGCGTACCAGGAACCGTCAGGGTTCTGCGACGCCGCCAGCCAGCGGTAGGCGGCCAGCGCGCGGTCCGCCAGCCCGGCCGCGTCCAGCGCCATCGCCGCCTCGATGTGGTCCCAGGGGTCCAGGTGGCCGCCGTGGAACCACGGGATCGCGCCGTCGGGACGTTGGAGCGCGGCTATCGCCTCGACAGTGGTCCGTATCTGCGCGGCGCTCAGAACCCCTTCACAAGCCAGGAGTTCGGTCGCGGCGGCGAGCCCTTCGACCGGCGATGCGGACCGCGCGGACCGCACCGTCATGCGGCGGGCTTCTGCGCGTAGACGACCAGGCTCTTGCCGAGCACCGGGTTCAGCAGCGCCTCGCTGGCGCGGGTGAGGGCCGGCGCCTTGATGATGTCCCATTCCAGGAGCTTCTTGTACGCCTTCACCGGGGCGTTCTCGTTGTCGACGCCGACGGCGCACTTCAGCCACCAGTACGGCGCGTGCAGCGCGTGCGCGTGGTGCAGCTCGCCGGGCACGACGCCGGCCGCGCGCAGCTTGTCGATCATCTCGCGCCGCTTGTAGATCCGGATGTGTCCGCCCTCGACCTCGTGGTAGGCGTCGGACAGCGCCCAGCAGACCTTCTCAGGGAACCAGCGCGGGACCGTGACGGCGAGCCGCCCGCCGGGTTTGAGCACCCGGACCAGCTCGGACATCGCCAGCCGGTCGTCGGGCAGGTGCTCCAGCACCTCGGCGGCGACGACCGCGTCGAAGGTGCCGTCGGCGAACGGCAGGCCGTAGGCGGTACCGCGCACCGCGATCGCGCTCGCCCCGGCGGGGACCTCGCCGGCCGTCTGCATCGCCGCGAACCACTTGGTCACCTCGGCGACCTCGTCCTGGCTGTAGTCCAGGGCGACCACGTCAGCACCCTGACGCAGCAGCGCGAAGGCGTGCCGGCCGAAGCCGCAGCCCATGTCCAGCACCTTCTCGCCCTTGGCGATCGGGAACTTCTCGAAGTCCACGGTGAGCACGTCAGACCCCTGCCTTTCTGCCACGGCGGAGCCTGTCGGCGGCCATGCGGTCCCAGTCGACCGGATCCCGGTCGGCCTCGATGAGCGCGCGGTAGCGCTCGGCGGTGGCGATCGCGGCGGCGCGCCACGTGAACTTCTCCAGGACCCGCTCCCGCGCCGCGGCACCCAGCCGGGCCCGCAGATCGGCGTCCCGCAGCACCCGCGTCAACGCCCCGGCGAGCGCCGAGGGATCGCCCGGCGGCACCGCGAGCGTGGTCTCGCCGTCCCGGCCGGCCACCTCGGGGATCGCGCCGCCGGTGGTGGACACCAGAGCGGTCCCGCAGGACATCGCCTCGACGGCGGGCAGGGAGAAGCCTTCGTACAGCGAGGGCACGCAAGCCACCTCGGCCGAGCGGATCAGCTCGACGAGCTCGGCGTCGGAGATGCCGTGCACGAAGCGCACCGCGTCGGACAGGCCCAGGCGCTCGATCGCCTTGGCGACGACGCCGTCCTCCTTGGCCCTGCCGACGACGACCAGCTGCGCGTAGTCGACCTCGACCCGCACCTTGGCCAGCGCCTCGACCAACGGCAGCAGGCCCTTCAGCGGCACGTCGGCACTGGCGGTGGTGACGATCCGCCCCGGGACCTTGGCCACCGAGGCGTCCGGGGCGAAGGAGTCGGTGTCGGCGCCGATCGGGATCGTGCTGATCCGCCGCTGCGGGACGCCGAGGTACTGCTCGATCTCCGCGGCCGAGGAGGAGGAGACGGTGATGATCTCCGGCAGCCGCCGCGCGACGCGGGTCTGCATCTTGGTGAAGGCGTACCAGCGGCGCAGCGAGGCCTGCCGGGACTTGGTCGGCGCGGCGGCCAGCTCCAGTTCGCGGTCCACCTGGATCGGGTGGTGGATGGTCGCCATCGTCGGGAAGCCCAGGCGCGGCATGCCGAGCAGGCCGTAGCCCAGGCACTGGTTGTCGTGGACCACGTCGAACTCGCCGCGCCGCGCGGACAGGTGGCGCAGCGCGCGCAGGGAGAAGGTCAGCGGCTCGGGGAACCCGGCGGTCCACATCGTCCCGACCTCGAGCATGTCCACCCAGTCGCGGTACTCGCCGCGCTTGGGGGTGCGGAACGGGTCGGGCTGGCGGTACAGGTCGAGGCTGGAGATCTCGGTGAGCGTGACGCCGGGTTCGGGGTCGAGCACCGGATACGGTTGCCCGGCCAGCACTTCCACCGTGTGCCCGAGCTTGGCCAGTTCCCGGGAGAGATGCCGGACGTAGACGCCCTGGCCTCCGCAAAAGGGGTTTCCCTTATAAGCAAGCAAGGCTATGCGCAGCGGCCTATCTGCCATGCTCGATCCTCGCTTCGTAAGTCCGTGTCCCGCCTTCACGGCTTAGACGGCATCACGAGCGGGTCAACGGAGCATAATCCGTGGCGCTAATCTAGAACAAGTTCCTACTTCGCCCGCGCCGCAGGTGGCAGAGTTGGTGCGTGACACAGTTCACAGACGGTTCAGCAGATTTCCCAGAGTTCACAGAGGTTGAGGAAAGCCCATGACGGTTGACGCGTCGGCACCCGCCGGACCCCCCGCTTCGGCGCCGTCGCCGGTCCCGGCCCTGACGGAGCGTCAGGAAGCCCGCCGCCAGCGCATCCTGCGCGCCACCCAGCAGCTCGCCGCCCGCGGCGGCTTCGACGCGGTGCAGATGCGCGAGGTGGCGGAGTCCTCGGAGGTGGCCCTGGGCACCCTGTACCGCTACTTCCCCTCCAAGATTCACCTTCTCGTGGCCACCATGCAGGACCAACTGGAGCAGCTCCACGACCAGCTCCGCCGCAAACCGCCGGTCAGCACCGACCCCGGCGAACGCGTGGCGGAAACCCTGATGCGCACCTTCAAGGCCCTCCAGCGCGAACCCCACCTGGCCGAGGCGATGATGCGCGCCCTGACCTTCGCCGACCGCTCGGTCTCCGCCGAGGTCGACGCGGTGAACCGCCTGATCACCGACGTCATCGCCGACGCCATCCACTCCGGACGCCCCCTGACCCGCGCCGAGCTGGCAGCGGTCCGCGTGGTGACCCACACCTGGCACTCGACCCTCATCACCTGGCTGTCCGGCCGCGCCTCCATCTCGCAGGTGAAGGCGGACATCGACACGGCGTGCACGCTGGTCTCGCAGGCTACGTCGGCGGAGTGAGCAGCGGTACACAGGGGCACAGATCTCGCGTCTAGCAGATCTCGCGTCTAGGTGAGTGGCTGCACAAGGTCCGGCGATCAGTCGGTTGGCTGCTGCGCGCTTCCCAACACCGGCCACTCATCTCCCCAGTCGGCGTCGCGCGCGGCGCGGTAGACGTCGCCCTGGCGCTTGGAGACGAGCGTTTGGGCGACCGTGCCGTCCGGCTGGCAGAGCTGCATCATCACCAGTCCCTTGCGGGTCTGGGGATGCCGCAGGATGCGCGCCGGCGATGCGCCGACCGGGGTGCGGGTCGCGACGACGTAGGCGAACTTCTCGTCCTCGTACTGGAGGTCGGCGCCCTTGAGGCGACGGTGGAGCGGGGTGCGGTGGATGCGGGAGGCGAAGTGGCACCAGTCGCCTGTGGCAAGCAGCGGGCACGTTTCCGAGTGCGGACACGGTGCCGCTACCCGTAGTCCCATATCGATCAGCACGTCGCGTGCCGCGATGATGCGCTGGTAGCCGTCGGGCGTGCCGGGCTCGAGGATCGCGATGGTCTCGGCGCCGGCTGCCGACGCGCGGACCAGAGCCTGCTGCGCGTCCGGTGCCAGCTCGCTGAGGACGTAGGAGACAGTCACCAGATCCGCCCCGGGAACCTCCGCCGGGAAGCGCACCTTCCGCCACTCCGCATGCCGCAGTGCGCCCGAGAAAGCATTACGCGCGAGCCCTCGCCCCAACTCCAGCGCCTCGGTCACCTGGTCGAGAACAGTGACCTCCTTCAGCGAATCGCCGAACACCGTCGCCGCGGCCCACGCCGCCGCCCCGGTCCCGCCGCCGACGTCCACCAGACTCTGCGGCGCCCAGCCCGGCCGCCGCTCCGCGGTAGCGGCGAGCGCGGCGCGCACCGCACCCCACGTCGCCGGCATCCGGTACGCCGCATAAGCCGCGGCGTCGATGTGACCGCTGAGGATCGGGCGATCGGCACGCCCCGGGGTCCGGTACCGCGCGATCAGGCGGTCGACCGACGATTCCAGCTCACGCAACGGCAGGTCGGCGGTGGCGGCGTCGAGCGCCGCGGCGAGGTCGGTGGGGAGGTCCATAGCGGCTCCATCCTGCCATCCGGCACGCCGCTACAGCTCCAACTCCCACTCCTGCTCCACCAAGTGGTGTCCCCACATCTCGACTGCCTCCTGACGCACGATCTCGAACCCCCTCGCGCGGTAGATCCGGTGCGCCGAGCTGAGCCCGTCCACGGTGAACAGCATCATTCGCTGATAGCCAACCTTGCGCGCGAACTCCAGGCACTCATCGACCAGCCGCCGTCCGACGCCGAACCCGCGCGCCGACGGGTCGACCAGCAGGATCCTGAGTTGCGCCGTGTCCACGCCGTCCTCGGTCGGACGCCGGACGCAGGCGACGCATCCGACCCGCCGCCCCTGCACCTCGGCGATCCAGAACGCCTCGCGCTCGGCGTCGTGCGAGCCCGCGTAGTCCGCGACGATGCGCGCGACGTCCGCCTCGAAGGTCTCGTCGAAGTCGCGCTCGCTCGCGTACAGAGCTCCATGGCGCTCCACGACCCAGCCGTAGTCGCCGGGACGCGGCGCCCGAAGCACGACATCAGCTTTGGAGGGCGGCGCCTGGCTCGCGGACGCCTTGTTCTCGGCGAACCCCAGCAGCCCGCCGATCTGCCCCATGGCCTCGACCAGCCGCCCCCGGTCCCCCGCCCCCAGCCGCGAGAGCCACTCCCCGACCTGCTCGCTCGAGCGCTCGTCGAGCCCTGAGAAGACCCCGCGCCCGCGCTCGGTCAGCTGCACCGTTCCGCGCCGCGCGTCATCGGCGGCGCGCCCCTTGACCACCATCCCCTCGCTGTCGAAGCGCGCCAGGATGCGGCTCAGGTAGCCGGGATCGAGACCGAGGTCCTCCCGGATCCGCACCACGGTCGAGCCCTCCGGCCCGGCGTGCGCGATCTCCAAGAGGACCCGGACCTCGGTCAGGGTGTAAGGGCTCTTCAACAGCCCGTCCTCGAGGACGCCTATGACTTTCGTGTAGCTCCGGTTGAACGAACGGACGGCCGCCACCGCGGGTGCTAGATCCACCATTCGGCCATGGTAGGCAGCATCGTTTGACTCAGTCAATGACTGAGTCAAAGAATTTCGGGCGCCCTGGACACCGGCGGCGAGCGGCGGACCCGTCAGTCGGCCGGCGGGAACACCTCCGCCCCGCTCCCCTCCTCCACGATCGTGATCGCCTCCACCGGACAGGTCTCCGCAGCCTCCAGAACGTCGTCCGACGGCGCCATCACCTCGTGCTTCGGGCACGACTGCCGCGCCGTGTCCAGCTCGAACGCGTCGGGCGCGCGCAGCACGCACCCCCCGGAGCCGATACACAGGTCGGTATCGACAGTCACACGCCACTTGGTCTCTGCCACCGAATCAAAACCCTTCAGGGGTATAGCCGCTCGGCAAGTGCACGGTCTTCGTTTCCAGATATGCCCGCAAGCCCTCGGGCCCGAACTCCCTGCCGACCCCGGACTGCTTGAACCCGCCGAAGGGCGAATTGAACTCCATCCCGAAGGTGTTGACGCCGTAGTTGCCGGTTCGCACGCGCCGCGCCACGTCCAGCCCGTGCTCCACGTCCGCCGACCACACCGATCCCGAGAGCCCGTAATCGGAATCGTTGGCGATCCGCACCGCGTCGGCCTCGTCGGTGTACGGGATCATCGCGACGACCGGACCGAAGATCTCCTCCTGCGCGATCACCATGCGGTTGTCGACGTCCGCGAACAGCGTCGGCTCGACGAACCACCCCTTGGGCAGATCCGCCGGACGCCCGCCGCCGACGACCACCCGCGCGCCCTCGCCGATCCCCTTGGCGATATAGGACTCCACTCGATCGCGCTGCCGCTCGGCGACCAGAGGACCGATCTGCGTCTCGGGGTCGAGCGGGTCGCCGGTTCTCAGTGCCTTGACAGCCTCCGCCATCGCCTCGACGGTCTTGGCGTACCGATCGCGCTGCACCAGAACCCGTGTCTGGGCAACACATGCCTGTCCGTTGTTCATATACGAATTCGGCAGCAGTCCGGGAATCGCAGTACTCAGATCCGCGTCCGGCAGGATGATCGCCGCGGACTTCCCGCCGAGTTCCAGCGTCACGCGCGTCAGGTTCGCGCCGGCGGCGGCCAGGACCGCCTTGCCGCCGGCCGTCGAGCCGGTGAAGGCGATCTTGTCGAGCCCCGGATGCGCCGCGAGATACGCGCTGTTCTCGCGCCCCGCCGGCACGATGTTCAGCACGCCCTCCGGCAGCCCGGCCTCAAGGGCCATATCAGCGAGCAGATACGAGTCCAGCGCGGTCTCCGGCGACGGCTTGACCACCACCGCGCAGCCCGCCACGAGCGCCGGCGCGATCTTGCTCACGGTGATGAACTGCGGCACGTTCCACGCCACGATCCCCGCCGCGACCCCCACCGGCTCGCTGCGCACGATGGTCGGACCGAGCATGCCCTGCCGCAGTTCCTCCCACGGGTACTCCGTGGCCAGCCCCAGGAAGTAGTCCCAGATCATGATCGGCGCCCACACCTGCGCCAGGATCGACCAGGAGTACGGCGATCCGGTCTCGGAGCTGATCAGCTTGGCCAATTCGTCCGCGCGCGCCTCGTACCGGTCGCGCAGCCGGCGCAGGATCTCCACGCGCTCGGCCACCGCCATCCGCGGCCACGGTCCCTCGTCGAAGGCGTGGCGGGCGGCGGCGACCGCGCGGTCCATGTCCGCCGGCGAGGCCTCGGGCGTGCGGCCGAACACCTCCTCGGTGACCGGCGAGATCATCTCCAGCTTCGCGGTCGTGGCCGGGTCGACGTAGGAGCCGCCGATGAACAGTTTCCCGTGCTCGGTCACGGTGCCCATTGCGAGTGCCTCTCCGTGATGCCCGGTCTCGCGCCGAGCGCGCTGACAGGCCGTCAGAAGGCGGTCTGCTAGAACAGATATCAGTTCCTTCGGGCAAGCTCAATGACCGTCGGATCCGGCACCGGTCCGGCGTTGACCGCGCTGCGCACGGACGAACCTTTCGCCTCGCTAACTACTCATGAGAACGTGTTCCCATCGCAGTCGACGTGAAGGAGCACCGCCATGACGGACGCCGCCCCCGCCGAGGCAGCAGTCGCCGAGGGCCCCGGCGTCTGGTCGATCCGCGTCCCCTTCCCCGACAACCCTTTGGGCTACACGCTCGTGTACGTCCTGGAGACGACCGCCGGCGGCCCGGTCCTGGTCGACGCCGGCTGGGACGACCCGGTCTCGCTGGCGACCCTGGAGCGCGGCCTGGAGGCCGTCGGGACGTCGGTGTCGGAGGTGCGCGGCGTCCTGGTCACCCACCACCACCCCGACCACCACGGGCTCGCCGGGCGCATCAGGGAGCTGAGCGGCTGCTGGGTGGCGCTGCACGAGGAGGACGCGAAGGTCGTCGAGATGGTCCGGACCGCCGAGCGCGAGCCGTGGACCAAGCGCTACAAGGCGCTGCTGGAGCTGTGCGGCGCGCCGCCGGAGGCGGTCGCGAGCGCGGCGTCGGCGATCCCGTCCGGTGCCAAGCCGGCGGTCCCGGACGTGCTGATCGAGGACGGCACGCTGATGGACGTCCCGGGGCGGACGCTGCGCGCCGTCTGGACGCCGGGCCACTCCCCCGGGCACACCTGCTTCCACTTGGAGGACAGCGGGGCGCTGCTGACCGGCGACCACGTCCTGCCCGGCATCACGCCGGTGGTCACGGTCTACGACGACCACGTGGTCGGGACCACGGACCCGCTCGGGGACTTCCTCGCCTCGCTGCGCAAGGTCTCGGCGCTGGGAGCGACCCGCGCCCTGCCGGCGCACCGCGCGCCCTTCGACGACGTCGCAGGGCGCGCCGCGGAGATCGCCGAGCACCACGCGCGGCGCCTGGAGCAGATCGAGGGGCAGCTGGCCGCCGGGCCGAAGACGTTGTGGAGCATCACCGAGGGCATGGAGTGGAACAAGGGCTGGGAGCGCCTCGACACCTTCGCGCGGCATCTGGCGCTCGGCGAGGCGGGGTCGCATCTGCGGCATCTGGCGCTGACCGGGCGCGTGCGGCTGGCCTCGACGGAGCCGATCGAGTTCTCGCTCGCGGGGTGAGCGGGTGATCAAGGGCGCGGCGCGGCTTGTACGGGGAGCCGACGGTTCACTCCGTGAAGCGTCGGCGTAGGCTGACGAACCATGCCGGTCCACAACTCGCACTGCTCCTACTGCGGTACCGCCTACGTCCCGGAATCCGCGTGGCCGCGGGTCTGCGCGAACTGTGGCGAGACCACCTGGCTCAACCCGCTGCCGGTGGCGCTGGTGATGATGCCGATCATCGGCGAGGACGGCCGGACCGGGCTGCTGACGGTGCGCCGCGGGATCGAGCCGCAGCTCGGCGAGATCGGCCTGCCCGGCGGCTTCATCGAGGAGGGCGAGAGCTGGCAGCAGGGGGCGGTGCGCGAGCTGTGGGAGGAGACCGGGCTGCGCGCCGACGTGGCCGAGGTGGAGCTCGCCGACGTGCTGAGCGCCCCCAGCCACGTGATCCTGCTCTTCGGGCGGGTCAAGCCGCGCCCGGTCGAGGATCTCGCCGAGCTGACGGCCGAGCGCGTCCGCACGCTGTCCAACGGCGAGACGCTGGAATTGGTCGTCGTGGACCACGCCCAACCCCTGGCGTTCCCCCTCCACACCGAGATGAGCGATCGTTTCTTTGCCGCTCTCGGCTGACCCGCCATGTGGGCTACCCCCGCCCCGCGAACACCCCGACACCCCCGCCGACCACGCCCGGAGCCGCCCCGACCACTGCCGGAACACCGCACGTCAGGGCGGATCTGTGCGCCACGAGAGTGACGACACGTTGCTCACCTTGTCGTTTCACCTATCGTCGCCGAGCTGGTAGTGCTACCGTGACGCACGGTCGCACTGGGCAGTCGGTTCATGAAGCACATCCGGACTCACTCCAAGCTCGACCGGTATCCGCGCGACAGGCGCTGGTACCCACCACCGGTCCCGCTCACAGCGGGAGTGATTTCCGAGGTAGAACGCAGCATGGCAACTGGCACGGTCAAGTGGTTCAACGGCGAGAAGGGCTACGGCTTCATCGCTCAGGACGGCGGCGGCCCGGACGTCTTCGTCCACTTCTCGGCCATCGAGGGTTCCGGCTACCGGAACCTCGAAGAGAACCAGCCGGTCGAGTTCGAGATCACCCAGGGCCCGAAGGGCCCGCAGGCGGAGAAGGTTCGGGCCCTCGCCCAGTAACCCGACCCAACACTCACAGTGGCCCCCGCGACGTCCAGTCGCGGGGGCTTCTCCGGCTCCAGGGGCGCGCGGAGGGCTTTCCGGATCTGGGGAGATCGCGGGACGGCGGTTCGGGCGGCAGCGGGGCTGTGCGGGGCGGCTGGGGCTGGATGTGCGCCAAGCAAGCGGTAGATCGGCTCGCGGCGAGCGACGGCAGGGCTGCGATCCACTGAACGCGGCGGCCGGCTTCCGATCAGCTGCGCACTACTCGCCGCACGCAGCCGCCGATTTCCGAACGACTGGATTAGTGCGCGCCGAACCCTGCCGCCGATTTCCGCTCAGCCGGACTGCTGCGCGCCGAACCCTGCGGCTGGCTTCTGATCAGCCAGGCTGCTGCTCGCTGAATCCTGCCGCTGGCTCCCGATCGACTGGGCTGCTGCCTCGCTGAATCCGGCCGCCGACCTTCGATCAGCCAGCCGCACTAGGCAGACCGCTGCTCGCTGAGGGCAGCCACCCACTACCGAGCCGCCGTGATCGCCGCTGCCTCCGCCGATCCCGATCACGATCCCGATCGCGGTCGCGGTTCGGCGCCCGCCTACTCCCCGAGCCTCGTCGGCAGCGCGCGGTCGGCTGGGCCGTCGTACCAGTTCGGGCCCTGCATCTGGAGGGAGAGGGGTTGGACCATGTCGGAGTTCTCGGAGGCTCGCCAGCCTTTTTCTCGGGTGGATTCTTCGATGGAGTGGGCGCAGAGGGAGAGGGTGCGGGCAGTGATGAACATGGCTTTCATCTCGGGGGGTGTGTAGCCGGCGTCGAGGCCGATGCAGCCCATGGCGCCGGGGCCGTTGATCCAGAGGCGGCGGCCGAATACTTGCTCGGTGGCGTCCTCCATGGCGCGGGCGATGGCGACGTAGGTGCTGCTGATGCCCCACTTGTCGCTCAGTTCCAGGAGGCGCACGGTGCGGGGGTCGCGGATGTGCTGGGCGTGGTGGTAGCCGGGCATGTTCTCGCGGCGGGCGCGCATCTCCTGGACGGTCAGTGCGGCGGCCTCCTGCATCGGGATGCCATCGTCGGCTGCGCGCTTCTCCACGCCGATGTACATGGTCGCGGGGCGGTCGGCGGTGCCGTGCAGGCGGCCGATGGCGGCGACGCCGGCGGAGACCGCGCCGTTGAGTTCGGCGCCGCCGGAGGTGGCGAAGCGGACGGTGGCCGAGGAGGGGGACATGGCGTGCTCGGCCAGCGAGACCATCATGGCGTTGGTGATCTTCGCCTGTGCCTCGGTCGGCAGCTCGCCCTTGAGGACCAGGAACAGCATCTGGCCGAAGTCCAGGTTGCCGGTCAGCTCGTTGACGTCGTAGCCGCGGACCACGATCCGGTCGCGGTTCTTCCAGGCGATGTTGGACTTCCAGTGGAAGGGCGTCTTCTCAGCGTTCGCAGTGTTCGCAGCGTTGTCAGTCATGGGCGTTTCCGTTCTTCAGTCGCTCGGGAAAATAGCGGGACTCGGGGTCGAGCACGTCGCGCAGCAGCGCCAAATGCTCGGCGGAAGGGGCGGCGACGACCGCGAGCCGGTCGGCCACCCGCGGCGTGAAGCCGGTGTTCGCCAGCACGTCCTCGACCGTGGCGCCCGGCATGAGCGCGGTGACGGTCAGCTCCCCGACCGCGTCGTCGCCCTCCAGCACGCACAGGTCGGTGACCACCTTCACCCGCACCGGGTTCAGCCCGGCACGGCGGCGGGCGCCGGGACCATCCAGGAAGCCCGGCGAGGTGACGTAGTCGCAGCGCTCTGGGAAGCGCCGCTTCTCGTGGCTGGTGAGCACCACGATCGTGGCGCAGTGCGAGGCGATGTCGTTCGCGCCGCCGCTGCCGGGCAGCCGCACCCGGCCGCTGCCGCGCTCGATCCACGTCGAGTTGATGTTGGCCCGCGCGTCGATCTGCGCGCCGCCGAGGAACCCGGTGGAGACCAGCCCGCGCTGCACGAATCCGCCGAGGGACTCGATGAGCGAGCCGAGCTTGGACGGCGCGTGCATGATCCGCGGGTCCACCACCGACAGCGGCGTGGGCACCACCTTCGGGAACACGACCCCTGATTCGATCAACAGCCGCGCGCTCGGCGCGTGCGTGCGCTGCGCGACCAGCCCGGCCAGCAGCGGCAGCCCGGTACCGGCGATCACGCAGTCGCCGTCGGCGATCTGCCGCGCGCCCTCGAACACCAGCAGCTCGCGGGGCAGCGCGGAGAGAGGCGGGGCGTCGGCACCGGTGCCAGCACCAGCGTCGGCAGTGGACTCGGTGACCGTCACAACAGGCTCCGCATCTGCTCAGCCATCGCAGCCCTCGACGATCCGCCGGGATCGGACGCGGCCAGGTACCCGTCGAAATCGGCGTGCGCCCTCACCTGTTCCGCCAGATACCGGCGCGGACCCTCGTCCCCGGCCTTGGCGCTCTTCTGATAGCCGTCGATCTCGGATTCGTAGTAGTCGTAACGGCGATAGACGCTGGTCGGCCAAGCGCCCCAAGGCTGCTCGACGACCGCGCTGACGTACGCCCCCGAGATCGTGACCCGCTCAGGCTGGTCGTCGAACGCCCCGGCCGGCAGCACCTCCTCCACCGAGACGATCACATGCCGCGAGGCCCGGACCATGTCCACCTCATGGCTCGTCACCCCGTCGATGACCACGTTGCCGTCGGTGTCGGCGGCGTTGGCGTGGATCAGCGAAACGTCGGGCGTGCAGGCGCGCACCAGCACCACCGGCTCGCCGCTCCAAGGGTCGGCGGTGACCACCGCGTCCCCCTCGGCGACGAGGCGTTCGAGCACTGAGGAACCCAGCAGCGAACGCACCGGCATGAACGGCAATCCCATGGCACCGGCCAGAAACCGGGACGCCATCGACAGATGTGAGTAGTCGCGCACCTCGATGCGGTTCGCCTCCACGGCCCGCCGCCAGCTGAACAGCGTGCCGAACTTCTCCAGGTTGCCGCTGCCCTGCTCGGTGCGGGCCACGAGCCCCGCGGCGACCAGGTGGTCCAGCGGCAGCGACAGGTTGCAGCCGACGACCGCCAGATCCCCGATGTCCTGCCGCACCACCTCGTGCACCAGCGCCATCGGACAGCGGTTGATGTTCTGGCCGCCCAGGCCCAGGACGGCGCCGGGCTCGACGAAGGTCCGCACCGCCTCGGCAGCGCTCATCACCCTGGCCTGGCTCAGCGGATTCAGAAGCTGATGCACGCGGACCGCCATTCGGTGTAGAAGTCCCAGACCTCCGGCGAGCACTCCGGCGCGCCGTACTGCGACTGCTTGGCACCCATGTGCGGCAGGTGCGCGTACGCGCCGACGCCGGGCCGGTTGACGTGCAGCATGCCGGCCTCGAAGCGTTCCAGCGCCTCGAAAATGTGCGCCGGGTTCTGCGTGAAGATGGTTCCGGACATGCCGTACTTCACCGAGTTGGAGATGCGCATCGCGTCGTCGAACCCGTCGCAGTCGATGACCGACAGGACCGGTCCGAAGATCTCTTCCTGCGCGATCTCGCAGTCCCACGGGACGTCGCGCAGCACGGTCGGCTCGACGTAGTAGCCGTCCGGCACGCCGTCGGTGAAACGGTGTCCGCCGACCGCGACCTTCGCCCCGACTTCCTGCGCCGTGGCGATGGCCTCCAGGCACGCGGTCATCCGGTCCTCGTTCACGACCGGGCAGACGTCGGCGTCCGGGTCCAAGGGGTGGCCCACTTTCAGCGCGCTCACCTTCGCGATCACCTTGTCCAGCAAGGCTTCCTTGACCGCGACGTCGACCACCACGCGCGAGGTCGCCGAGCACCGCTGCCCGGCCTGGCCGAACGCGCCGACCACGATCGCCGCGGCGGCCTTGTCCAGATCGGCGTCGGCCAGCACCAGCACCGCGTTCTTGCCGCCGAGCTCCAGCTGCGTCTTCATCAGCCGACCGGCGCCGGCGACGTGAATCGCGCGGCCGACCGGCAGCGAGCCGGTGAAGGAGATGCCGGCCACGCGCGGGTCGTTCGTCAGCGCCTCGCCGGGTTCCCGGTCGCCCTGCACGAGATTCAGCACGCCGTCCGGGACCCCGGCGTCGGCGAACGCCTGCACCAGCAGCGCTGCGGAGTAGGGCGTGAGCGGCGAGGGTTTCAGGATGCTGGTACACCCGGCCACCAGCGCCGGCGCCACCTTCCAGATCGGGATGGCCAGCGGGAAGTTCCACGGCGTGATCAGCCCGACCACGCCGATCGGCTGTCGGAACGTCATCGCGACGGTCCGCGGCTCCTCGGCCGGCGTGGTGGAGCCGTTGAGGCGGCGGCCCTCCCCGGCGGTGAAGTCCAGGATCGCCATGCCGCGCCGGACTTCGCCGAGTGCCTCCTTGTAAAGCTTGCCCTGCTCCCGGCTGACGGCGCGGGCGAACTCGTCCTCGCGCTCGCCGATGATCCGCTCGGCACGGCGCACGATCTCGGCGCGCTTGATCGGTCCGAGCGCCCGCCACGCCGGCAGCGCGGCCTCGGCGGCGTCCACCGCGCGCACCGCGTCGGCGGCAGTGGAATCGGCGAAGCGGCCGAGCACGTCGGAGGTGTCCGCGGGACTCACATTCGCGCGAGTCCCGCCGGCCGACGCCGGGCCCCAGAGGCCGCCGGCGAAGTTGCCGAGGTGCTCGGGGCGGACAGGGAGTTGATCAACCATGGTTCCTACCTTGGGATAAGCGCGGGCATCCGCCAAGACCGCTCTTCGGCATGGAAGGGATAGCGGCTGGCTATCGCGGCGTGCGCATCGAAGCACGGCAACGAGCACTTGGATGAACAGTGCGTGAACCAGGGGGTGGCGCGCCGCGCATGGCCTGGGAGGAGCCCTTCCGCTATAGGCGCCATAGCCGGTACCCCGGTTGGCGGCCCGTGCCCGCGACGGAAAACTGCGGTCCACGGAGCACCCCGCGACGACGAGCGGTTCCAGCGGGAGGCTCGCGGTATCCCAAGGCCTGGCGCAGTGTCCCGGCGCCGATTGTTCACCCGGCGAAGGCCCGTCGGTCACGTGCCCCGTTCCCACCCAGAAGGGTTCACCTCTGATGTCGCACGTACTGTCCCGCCCGCGTACCCGCCGTGTCGGCGCGCTGATCGCCGTCGGCGGCCTGACGCTGACCGGACTGACGGCTTGTGCCTCTTCCAAGAGCTCCTCCGGTGCCGCCGCCGGCAGCACCGCCACCTCCGCCGCTGCTGCGGCCGCGTCCTCCTCCTGCCCGGCGCTCGGTGCCCCAGCGTCGACCGCGCCTGCGAAGGCCGACGGCTCCGGCGGGCAGGTGACCATCTACAGCGCCGACGGTCTGTACGACGCGAAGGATGACAAGAACTGGTACAACCAGGAATTCAAAAAGTTCACCGCCCTGACCGGCATCCACGTGAACTACTCCGAGGACGGCTCCGGCGGCGTGGAGACCAAGGTCGACTCCGAGAAGTCGAACCCGAAGGCCGACGTCATCGTGACCCTGCCGCCGTTCATCCAGAAGGCTGAAGCCTCCGGGCTGCTGCAGGCGTACAGCCCGGCGTGTGTGGACAAGGTCGACCCCTCGCTCGTGGACAAGAACGGCGAGTGGGAAGCGGTGATGGGCAACTACCTGTCCTTCATCTACAACACCAAGGCGCTGCCCGACGGCCCGCCGAAGACCTGGAACGACCTGCTGGACCCGAAGTTCAGCAAGAAGTTGCAGTACTCGACGCCGGGTGTGGCCGGTGACGGGACGGCGGTGATGATCGCGGCGATCCACGCCTTCGGCGACAACCGCGACTCCGCCTGGAGCTTCTTCAAGCAGCTGCAGTCGAACAACGTCGGGCCGTCGAAGTCCACCGGCGCGCTGGAGAGCAAGGTCAACACCGGCGACCTGCTGGTGGCGAACGGCGACGTGCAGATGAACTACGTCGACAGCACGACGCAGTACCCGAACAACAAGATCTTCTTCCCGGCGGGCAACGACGGCAAGCCAAGCACGTTCTCGCTTCCGTATATGGCGGGCTTGGTCAAGGGCGCGCCCCATGCCGACAACGGCAAGAAGCTGATCGACTTCCTGCTGTCCGAGGGCGCGCAGCTGGACGCTTCCAAGGTGGCGTATGGCTTCCCGGCGCGTACCGACGTCAAGCCCACGGACAGCAACTACGCGGCTTTGAACGCGCTGCTTCAGGGCGTGACCGTCTTCCCGGTGGACTGGAACGAGGTCGCGCAGAACTACAACAGCGACGTCAAGGCGTGGGACACCGCCACCGGCACGCCGAGCTGATCCGCCATCACCATTTTTCGCAGTACGGGAGTGAGCATGGCCGCAAGCGTCGAGGACCCATCGGCCCGACGAGCAGGACGCGGATCAGAACGCGGAGAAGGACGCGGATCAGGACCCGGATCCGGAGGCATCCGCTTCGAGGGCGTGACGGTCGCTTACCACGGGACGGTCGTTCTCGACGCGTTCACGCTGGACGTCGCGCCCGGCGAGGTGGTCGCGCTGCTCGGGCCGTCCGGGTCGGGGAAGACCACGGCGCTGCGCGCGGTCGCGGGCTTCGTGCGGCCGGCGTCGGGGCGCGTGTACGCCGGAGGTCGCGACGTCACGGACCTGCCGCCGTACAAGCGCGGGCTGGGCATGGTGGTGCAGCAGTACGCGCTGTTCCCGCACATGCGCGTGGAGCAGAACGTCGCCTTCGGATTGAAGGCCCAGAAGGTCGCCAAGTCCGAGATCCCGGGCCGCGTCGCCGAAGCCCTCCGCATGACCGGCATGGCGCAGTACGCCACGCGCTACCCGCGCGAACTGTCCGGTGGCCAGCAGCAACGTGTCGCGATCGCCCGCGCCCTGGCGATCGAACCATCAGTCCTGCTCCTGGACGAACCGCTGTCAGCCCTCGACGCCCAGCTACGCAGCGGAATGCTCGCCGAACTCGCACGCCTGCACCGCGAACTCCCGCATGTCAGCATTCTGTATGTCACCCACGATCAGATCGAAGCCCTGACCCTCGCCGACCGCATCGCGGTGATGAACGAGGCGCGCCTGGTCGAGGTGGGAACCGCACGTGAGTTGTACAAGCGGCCGGGGACGGAGTTCGCGGCAGGGTTCGTGGGCAACTCGAACCTGCTGCCGGTGACGGTGGCGGACTGCACGCCGCACGCGGACGGCTCGTTCCGAGCGCGGGTGCGGATCACGCCGGACGCCGAGCCGGTCATCGCGACCTGCACCGAGAGCGCGGCGCCCGGCGAGAACCGAACCCTGTGCCTGCGCCCGCACCTGCTCAACCTCGCCGCCGCCGAGCACCACGACAACGCCTTCGAGGGCACGGTAACCGAAGTGCAGTGGCGAGGCTCGGCCCACCGCATCTTCGCCACCGCGCACGGACACGAGGTCCGCCTCGACACCACCGAGCTACGGAATCCGCCCGCGATCGGCGACGAGGTATGGCTGCACTTCTCCGCCGAGGACGCGGTGCTGATACCGGCGGCGGTATCGGATGCGGCTGGTGGGACTTGGACACATGCCGCCGAACCAGGCGCAGCAACCGAAGCCTCGACTCTGGCCGCCGAACCGGGTGCGGCTGCTGGAGCTTCCATCTCGACCGCCGAACCGGGTGCGGCTGCTAGAGCTTCCATCTCGACCGCCGGATCAGGCGCGGCTGCTGGGAATTCGGCTCCGGCGGCGGGTGCGGGATCGGGTGCGGGATCGGGTGCGGGATCGGGTGCGGGATCGGGTGCGGGATCGGGTGCGGGATCGGGTGCGGGATCGGGTGCGGGATCGGGTGCGGGATCGGGTGTGGGGTCGGGGTCGGGATCGGGTGCGGGATCGGGTGCGGGTGCGGGGTCGGGTGCGAGTGCGGGGTCGGGTGCGGGTGCGGAATCGGGTGCGAGTGCCGGTGCCGGTGCTCCGATCTCTGCCGCCTCCACATCCCCCGAAGGCGCCGCCCGATGACCGCCCTCACCGAACTCCCGCCGGCAGCACCGGTTGCCTCCACTGCTGTCGCGGCCGACAAAGCCCCGCGCTCCACCGCCTGGCTCTGGTCCACTCCCCCGATCCTGTTGCTGGGCGCGGCTTTCCTCTATCCCCTCTACCTCGTCGTCAAGCAAGCCATCGAGGGCAGCGCGCCGGATCCGAGCAATCCCTTCAAGGTCACCGCGTCCTTCTCGGACACCCTGAAGGATCCTGGGACCCGCACCGTCGTCAAGAACACGATCGAGATGGCTGTCTACTCCACCGCCGGCTGCCTTGTGCTCGGGTTCCTTCTCGCGCTGATCATTGCTTTCGTGCCGTTTCCTGGCGCCAAGGCTGTGTCGCGCTTCATCGATGTGTTCCTGTCGTTCCCGTCGTTTCTGATCACTGTCTCGATCATGTTTCTGTATGGGCGGGTCGGCATGGTGAACCACATTGCGGCGGCGCTCAGCGGGGGGCGGCATGACACTCCGGTGAACTTCGTCGAGTACTCGCCGTGGGGGATTTGGCTGGCGGAGCTGATCTACTTCACGCCGTTCGTGATGCGGCCTTTGCTGACCGCTTTCTCGCAGATCGATGCCGGGCAGTTGGAGGTCGCCGCTTCGCTCGGGGCGCGGGCCGGGCGGGTGGTGCGGCAGGTGATTCTGCCTGAGGCTCTGCCCGCGTTGTTCGCCGGCGGGTCGTTGGTGCTGATGCTGACGATGAACGAGTACGGCATCGTCTCCTTCACCGGCGCCAAGTATCAGACGCTGCCGGTGCTGATTGAGAACTTCGCCAAGGAGCAGACCAACTACGCCGGCGCGTGTGCCCTGGCCGTCATCAACATCGTGCTGTCGCTGGCGCTGTTCGCCGGCTATCGCGTCCTGCTCGCGCGGATGTCCGGAGGAGGCCGCCGTGCTGCTGTACACGCGTAGGGCGCAGAGGATCGCGTGGGCGGTCTTCGCGTTCTTCTTCCTGCTGCTGTTCGGGCTGCCGTTCGGCGTGCTGGTCCTGGCGGCGTTCACCCGGCAGTGGAACGGCGCGTTCCCGTCCTCCTACACGCTCTCCAACATCACCGCGGCCTTCCACACCGATCCGCTGGACGGTCTGGAGACCTCGCTGATCACCGCGCTGCTGTCCAGCGCGATCGCCCTCATCGTCGGCACATGGGCGGCGCTGGCCGTGGACGCGGTCCGCCACCGCGCCGGCAAGACCCTGATCCAGACGGTCTTCATGCTGCCGATCGCCGTCCCCTCGGTGGTCGTCGGCCTGGCACTGCTGGTCGCCTTCTCCCAAGGACCGGTGCTCCTGAACGGCACCAACACCATCGTGGTGATGGCGCACGCGATCCTGGTCACCGCCTACGCCTTCCAACAGGTCTCGGCAGCCGTCACCCGCCTGGACCCGGCGTACGAGCAAGCGGCGGCATCACTCGGCGCCCGGCCGTACTACACGCTGCTGCGCGTGAAGCTGCCCCTGCTCCTCCCGGCGCTGACCGGCTCACTGGCCCTGTGCTTCGCCCTCTCGATGGGCGAACTCGGCGCCACCGCAATGGTCTACTCGGCGGACTGGACAACCCTCCCGCTCCGCATCTACGCCCTCGACGACCGCGGCCACCAGTTCGTCGCCGCGGCCGTGACCACGGTGATGATGACGATCACCCTGGCAGTCCTGCTGGTGTTCTCGCGCATCCGGACACGGGCGAACTATCGGTGAGATCGGCGGAGGGGATCTGAAAGAAGTCGAGGGCCCGGGTCGCCGCCGGGCCCTCAGAACTCCTTTCAGCTAGAACATGCTTATGACGCTGGTGATGGTCACCACACCGTCGTTCTCATCGACCTCGTATTCGATAAGGCCCATAGACCCCACCGCCCGAGTACATGTCGTCAGCGCGCCTGCCGTCTTGTAAACGACCGCGCCCCCGCCGAAGGGGACGCGGCCGATGGCCAGACACTCCAGTGTGAACAGCTCATGCGGAACCTCAGGCATCGCGGCGATAGCCTCGGTCACCGCGAGTCCGATGATCAGGCTGCACCTCATGCAGCGCGAAGTCCCTGCTCCCGCTCCCAGCGCTCCCGGTAGCCGGGAAATGCTTCGTCGAACGGAATCCCGTCACCAGTCGCGTGGCTGACCCCGGCCTTGATGTCCGCCAACAGGCCGGCCTCCTGCAGAACGGCGCGATGAAACCAGCGCTCGAAGATCTGCCGCCACTCGTCGGCGTGAGTCGTCTCCATGGCCGCGTTGAATTCAGCGACCTCGTCTTCCGGTAACGCAGCGCGGACCGCCGCGACGGTGCGGTCCAAGTGGACCTTGATGAGAGCCATCTCGCTTCCCTTCCTTGCCGGCCCCGCAGCCACATCCATCGTGCCAGCCCCGCCACCGCGCTGTCGCCGCCATACCGCACCACACCGGTACAGAGCGTCAGCGCGCCGGGAAAGTTACCCGCTGGTAGCATGCCTGCATGACTCATGACCCGGCCGCGTTGTTCAACCCGCGTACCTTCGATCCTTCGGCGTTCGACGAGGAGACGCAGCGGCTGCTCACGGCCGTCGTCGACTGGTTCGAGGGGCGCGGGAAGCGGCGCTTGATCGCCGAGGACCTGGACCGGGTCTGGTATGCCGACTTCCTGGAGTTCGCGGCGAAGGAGAAGCTGTTCGCGACGTTCCAGACGCCCGCCGGGGACGCCTTCGGGCCGGCCGCGGCGGCGCAGCGCTGGGACACCGCGCGCAATGCCGCGCTGAGCGAGATCCTCGGCTTCTACGGGCTGCCCTACTGGTACACCTGGCAGGTCACGGTCCTGGGGCTCGGGCCGGTCTGGATGTCGGAGAACGCCGCGGCGCGCGAGCGGGCGGCGCGGCTGCTCGACGAGGGTCATGTCTTCGCGTTCGGTCTGTCGGAGAAGGAGCATGGCGCCGACGTCTACTCGACCGACATGATCTTGACTCCGGATGGCGACGGCGGGTACACCGCCACCGGTGGCAAGTACTACATCGGCAACGGGAACGTCGCCGGGCTGGTCTCGGTTTTCGGCCGACGTGCGGACGTCGAGGGTCCGGACGGCTACGTGTTCTTCGCCGCCGACAGCCGGCATGAGAAGTTCGAGCTGGTGCAGAACGTCGTCGACTCGCAGATGTTCGTCAGCGAGTTCAAGCTCGACGGCTATCCGGTCACCGACGCCGACATCCTGCACACCGGCGCGGATGCCTTCAGTGCCGCGCTGAACACCGTCAACGTCGGCAAGTTCAACCTGTGCACGGCCTCGGTCGGGATCGCGGAGCACTCCTTCTACGAGGCCATCACGCACGCGCACAACCGGATCCTGTACGGCCACCCGGTCACCGACTTCGGCCACGTGCGCGCGTCCTTCGCCGACGCCTACGCGCGCCTGATCGCCATGAAGCTGTTCAGCGCCCGGGCCGTGGACTACTTCCGCAGCGCGAACGCCGAGGACCGGCGCTACCTGCTGTTCAACCCGATCACCAAGATGAAGGTGACCTCCGAGGGTGAGCGGGTCGTGGACCTGCTCTGGGACGTGATCGCGGCCCGCGGCTTCGAGAAGGACACCTACTTCAACGGCGCCACCCACTACATCAGGGCCCTGCCGAAGCTGGAGGGCACGGTCCACGTGAACCTCGCGCTGGTGCTGAAGTTCATGCCGAACTATTTGTTCAGCCCGCAGGAGTACGCCGAGGTCCCGACGCGCGCCGACGCCGCCGACGACGCCTTCCTGTTCCAGCAGGGCCCGGCGCGCGGTCTGGGCAAGGTGCGCTTCCACGACTGGCGCGCGGCCTACCGGCAGGCGGCCGGCGTGCCGAACGTCGCCCGCTTCACCGAGCAGGCCGAGGCGCTGACGCAGTTCCTGGCCACCTGTCCGCCGGACGAGGAGCAGCAGAAGGACCTCGACTTCCTGCTGAACGTCGGCCACCTGTTCACCCTGGTCGTCTACGGCCAGCTGATCCTGGAGCAGGCGCGGCTGACCGGGCTCGAGGACGACGTGGTGGACCAGATCTTCGACGTCCTCGTCCGCGACTTCTCCGAGTACGCCGTCGCCCTGCACGGCAAGCCGTCCTCGACCGAGGCGCAGCAGGCGTGGGCGCTCGGCGCGGTGCGCAAGCCGGTGGTGGACGCCGAGCGGTTCGGGCGGATCTGGGAGCGCGTCGCGGGTTTGTCGGGCGCTTACGAAATGCGCCCCTAACGTTCATCGCAGCCCTCTACCATCCCGGTATGGGGGACTTGTTCATCGTGGTGGGCGGGAACGCCTTGGCCAACAGGCTCACCGTCGAGTTGACCCGGCAGTACGGCGTCCGCACGGCTGCGATCGTGCCGCCGCAGGAGACGCCGTACACCGTCCAGATCACCAAGGTGCTCGGCGCCGAGAACACCGTCGTCGACGCGCGCGTGTCCGAAGAAGCGCTGCGCCGGGCCGGCATCGGCCAGGCGCAGGCGATCGCGTTCGTGGACGGCGACGACCGGACCAACATCCACGCCGCCATGCGCGCCGCGGCCCTGCGCCCGGGTATCAGGGTCGTGATCCGCATGTTCAACCAGCGGCTCGGCGCGCACATCGCGCAGCTGGTCGACAACTGCACGGTCCTGTCGGCCTCGGCGACCGCCGCGCCGGCGTTCGTCAACGCCGCGCTGCAGCGCCCGCACTCGGTCAGCGCCGGCGGCCGGGCGCTGCGGGTCGCCGTCGGCCAGGACATCGACATGCGGCAGACGCCGTTCCTGATCGCCGACGCCATCGACCGCGACCGGCAGTCGGACATCGAGGTGCTGCCGGTGGCGGCGGCGCGCAGCCGGACGCAGGAGTGGATGCTGCTTCAGGAGCGCTCGCCACGGCACGCCGCGTTGCAGTTCCTGGACGCCTCCGACGCGATCGTGGCCGGAAACCTTTACAAGGCCTCGCCGACAGCCCGTCTGCTGTGGCGCGCGTCGGACACCCTGAAGTACTTCACCAGCGCCAAACTGCGCACGATCCTGATCGCCGCGGTGGTCACGCTGCTGGTGTCCTTCGCCGGGATCTGGTTGCTGGCGCGGCCGTTCGCCTGGGCCCTGTACGAGACGTCGCTCGACGTGGCGGGGTCGGCGGTCCCCGATGTCTACGGCCAGCACAGCGCGGTCGGCGGCGACCTGCAGCGGCTGTTCCAGGTCGCGATCACGCTGTCCGGCATCGTGCTGATGCCGGTGGTGACCGCGGTGTTCGTCGAGAGCACCGCGACCCGGCGCAACGTGCGCACCCGGCAGCCGAGCACGGGACTGCGCGGGCACGTGGTCGTGGTCGGCCTCGGCAACGCGGGCACGCGGGTCACGGCGCTGTTCCGGGAGCTCGGCGTGCCGGTGGTCGGCATCGAGCGCGACCCCGAGGCCCGCGGGATCGCCGCGGCACGCGGGCTGGACGTGCCGGCGGTGGTCGGCGACCGGCCGATCGAGGACGCGCTGCGCCGGGCGCAGATCGGCCGGGCGCGCGCGGTCGTGGCGGTGACCGGCGACGACGTGACCAACCTGGAGGCGGCGCTGGAGGCCCGCGCCATCAACCCCGAGGTGCGGGTCGTGGTGCGGCTGTTCGACGACGACTTCGCCTCGCACGTCTACAAGGAGTTCGGCAACACCGCCTCCCGCTCGGTGTCCTACCTCGCGGCGCCGGCGTTCGCCGCCGCGATGATGGGGCGCGAGGTGCTCGGGACGCTGTCGGTGTATCGCAAGGTCCTGCTGATCGCCGAGGTCGTGGTCGAGACCGGCTCGGAATCGGCCGGGCGGGCGCAGCGTGACCTGGATGAACCGGGGCTGACGCGGGTACTGGCGGTGAAGCGGGCGGGAAGCACGGCGTTCGACTGGTCGGGAGCCGACCGGAGCCGGGTTCTGCAAGAGGGTGATCGGCTTATCCTGGCCGCGACGCGTGCGGGTTTCGGCAGTCTGGCCGGACGCGTCAGCTGACGCCGACAGGGAGGTAGTGCCACCGATGAGCGACACCGCGGCAGGCGGACAAGGTTCCGGCACTGAGGGGTTCGCCCCGCCCGGCGATGGTTACGCGCCGCCTGGTTACGCGCCGCCCGGTTACGCACCGCCCCGTTACGCTCAGCAGGACGCCGTACCGCCCGGCTACGCGTCGCCGACGCAGGACATGGTCCCGGTGCAGCCGACGTTTCCCACGTCCTTCTCAGCCGCGCCCCAGTACTTCGGACCGCAGCCTCCGCAGCTGTATCCCGGCGGGTACTACGGACCGCCGATGCTGCGGCCGCAGACCAGCGGCATGGCCGTCGCGGGCATGGTGACCGGGATTTGCAGCATGCTGCTTTTCTGGGCTCCGCTGCTGGCGCCGGTTTTGGCGATCATGGGGCTCGTCTTCAGCGGCATGGGGATATCGCAGAGTTCGAGGCAGGGGTGGACCGGCACGGGAATGGCGATCGCCGGTCTGGTGTGTTCAGCGATCACGGCGGTGATCTGGGTGCTGCTGGTGATATTCGTGGTGGCGCTGTTCGTGTGACGCGCGTCAGCTCGGGGTGCCGCGGGTGGTGAACAGCAGCGCGAGCTGCGTACGGCTGCCGCAGGAGGTGGCCGCCAGGACCCGCGTCAGGTGCTTCTTAACGGTGTCCACGCCGATGAACAGCCGCGCCGCGATCTGCCGGTTGGTCAGTCCCTGTGCGGCGAGGTCGGCCACGTCCCACTCGCGCGGCGTCAGATCCCAGTCGCCCCGCGACGCCTCGCGCGAGCGGTTCCGGGCCAGCTGCTCGACGGCCAGCGGCGTCAGGTGGCGGCGCAGCACGCGGAGCACGGCGAGGTCGCGGTCGGAAACCCGCCCCACGCCGTCCGGCACGGCCAGCCCGACCCACAGCACGCCCGACGGCGCGGCGTCGATGAGCATCGCGGCCTTGTCGGCGATGCCGCGCGGCACCAGGAACTCCTCGCGGAAGCGCGCACCCTCTGAGATGTCGGTCAGCCGCACCACGCCGGCCTCAGCCAGCCGCTGCAAGAAGCCCTCGTCGCGGAACGGGTCCTCCCGCTCCCAGCCCTGAGCGGCGTAGGTCGCCAGGAACTCGGCCGAATACCCCGCCAACACCCCGCAGCCTCTGTCGACCGCGTCGGCCGCGGTCTCGCCGTGCAGCACGGTGACGCCGCTGTAGCCGAACCAGCTCCGCAACGCCGTGACCAGGCGTTCCCGGAACTCGGCGAGGTCACCGGCGTGGTCCACCGCCTCCACGACGCCAACCACCCGGCGGTAATCCTCCGGGCTCAGCGGCTCGTCGGCGGGCAGCGGTCGGGGACGCGGGGCGGGGCCGGGCAGCGCGATGGTCACCCTTCGATGTTCCACCTTCGGGCCATACCGCGGCCAGCCGGGCACGCTCCAAGATGGTGGACATGACGAACGCTTCCGACACTCCCCGCCGCTGGTTCATCACCGGAGCCAACAGCGGCTTCGGCCTCGCCCTCGTCCACGCCGCGCTCAGCGCCGGCGACGAGGTGGTCGCCGCCGTCCGCCGCCCGGAGACGATGGCCGACCTGGTGGCGGCCTCCGGCGGACGCGTATCAGTGGTCGAGCTCGACCTGGGCGACCGCGACCGCCTCCGCGCCGCCGTCGAGGCGGCGGGCCGCATCGACATCCTGGTGAACAACGCCGGCTTCGGCATCGTCGGCGCCATCGAGGAGACGAGCGAGGCCGAACTCCGCAACGCCATGGAAGTGATGTTCTTCGGACCACTGGAGCTGACCCGCCTGGTCCTGCCGCAGATGCGGGCCCGCCGAGCCGGTACCGTCGTCCAGCTGACCAGCATGGGCGGCATGCTCGCCTTCCCCGGCGTCGGCGCCTACTGCGCCGCCAAGGGCGCCCTGGAGTTGGCCAGCGAGGCGCTGGCCGGCGAGGTGGCGCCGCTGGGTATCAATGTCCTGATCGTCGAGCCCGGCGCCTTCCGCACCGGCTTCGCCGCCCCGGCAGCCTTGCAGGCAGTGGACGCGCGCATCGCGGACTACGACGGCACGGCCGGCGCCACCCGCGACGGCCTGCCGACGTCGCACGGCGCGCAGGAGGGCGACCCGGTGAAGGCCGCCGCGGCGGTCCTGGAGGTGCTGGGGTGGAAGGAGCCGCCGCTGCGCCTCGCGCTGGGGAACGACGCGGTGGACGAGATCCGGAGGAAGCTGGCGTCGGTCGGCGCGGACCTCGACGCGACCGAGCATCTCGGGCGGGCGATGAGCGCGTAGGGCGTAGGGCGTAGGGCGTAGGACGTGGGGCGTGATGGGCAGGGCGCAAGCCTCAGCTCAGATCGCTCTCGGCTGCGAACCGCTCCGCTGTCCCGTGCACCGTGCAGGCATAAGCCCCGCACGCCAGCCCCCGGCGCATGCACTCCTCGACCGCCGCGCCGCGCAGCACCCCCGACATGAACCCGGTCACGAAAGCGTCCCCGGCGCCGTTGCTGTCCACCACCGGCGCCGGCGGCGTCAGGGCCGGGAAGTGGCGGACGCCCGGGACGTCGCGGACCGCCAAGTACGCCCCGCGCGCGCCGTCCGTGGCCACGACCGTCTTCGCCCGACCGCGCGCCAGGACCTCGGCGAGTACCGCGTCGCGTCGCTCGCCGAGGTTCGCGGCGCTCATGAACACGTGGTCCGCGGCGTGGGCGAAGTCGTGGTGGTGCTCGGAGACGCCGTCCCAGTCGTGCAGGTCGGTGGAGATCGGGACGCCGTGCCGGAGCGCCGCCGGCAGCACGTGCCGCGCGTGGTCGGCTATGCAGACGTGCACGTGCCGCGTCCGCGTAAGCCAGTCCTCGTAGAACGCCTCAGGCAGTTGCTGCCCCGGCACGCCGCGCGGGTCGTAGAACGACATCCGGCGTCCGTCGGCCGACACCAGGTTCACCGCGCGGGTCGTGCCGGCGGCCGAGGGGAACCAGGCGAAGTCCAGCTTCTCCTCGGCGAAGCGGCGCAGGACGAGCTCGCCGAAGGTGTCCTCGCCGAGGAAGTCGACGAACTTCACCCGCAGTCCCAGCGCGCGCGTGCCGAGGGCGACCGCCGTGCCGGTGTGCGCGACGTAGGACTCGATCGGGTCCACCAGGACCGAATCCGCGTACGGCACCGGCAGCTCCGGGACGCGGACGATCGTGTCGATCCCCGCGCCGCCGACCACCAGCACGTCGACCTCGAGCCCGGCCTCAGCATGCTGCGACAACGCACCCACCCCGCCCCTGGAGAGAAAGACCTACTGAGAAAACGACTTAAACGACTTAGAGGAAAACGCCTATCGCCGCACGCGCGGCCCGGACCCCGTCGACCCCCGCACGACGAGCTCCGGCGCGAACACGAACTCGGTGTGCGGCGCGTGCCCGCCCCCGACCTCCTCCAGCAGCGCGCGCACCGCGGCGGCGCCCATGGCGGCGACCGGCTGGCGCACCGTGGTCAGCGGCGGGTCGGTGTAGGGGATCAGCGGCGAGTCGTCGTAGCCGACCACCGAGATGTCCCCCGGCACCGCCATGCCCCGGGCGCGCACCTCGGCGATGGCGCCGAGCGCCATCATGTCCGAGGCGCACACGATGCCGGTGCAGCCCTTGTCCAGCAGCTTCGCCGCCGCCGCGCGGCCGCCTTCGAAGCCGTACAGCGAGTACTCGACGAAGTCCGCCGGGTTCTCCACGCCGAGCGTGTCGCGCAGCGCGGCGGTGAATCCCTCGATCTTGCGGATCACCGGCACGTACCGCTTCGGTCCGACCGCCAGCCCGATGCGCTCGTGCCCCAGGTCGGCCAGGTGGTTCACCGACAGGCGCGCCGCCAGGGCGTCGTCCGGGGAGATGAACGGCGCCGCGATGCCCTCGGCGAACCCGTTGATCAGGACGAAGGGCACGCCGCGGTCCGAGAGCCGGTGGTACCGGTCGCGCGAGGCGGTGGTGTCGGCGTGCAGCCCGGAGGCGAAGACGATCCCGGCGACCCCGTGCTCGATCAGGAGCTCCACGAGGTCGTCCTCGGTCGCGCCGCCCGGCGAGACCGTGGCCAGCACCGGGGTGTAGCCGTGGTGGGTCAGCGCCCGCTCCACCGCCTGCGCCATCGCCGGGAAGATGGGGTTGTCCAACTCCGGAATGATCAGCCCGATCAGCGCCGCGGTCCGCTGCCGCAACCGGGTGGGCCGCTCGTAGCCCATGACGTCCAGCGCCGCCAGCACCGCCTGCCGGGTGGCGGCGGCCACCCCCGGTTTCCCGTTCAGCACCCGGCTCACCGTCGCCTCGCTGACCTTGGCTTGCGCCGCGATGTCCGCGAGTCGTGCGGTGGAAGGCAATGAGGCGTTGTCGGTCATGGCGCCCATTCTTTCGCTCCCCGTCCTGGAAAATGCTAGATCCGCCACCAGGCGGTCGAGTCTGCGGGCAAGTCAACGCTGTCGGCGCTCACCGATATATCGGTGGAAGCCAGCAGCAAGGTACCCGGAACGGGCACCGTCGCCGGCGTGGATCCGGTGTTCACCGTGCAGACGAACCCGTCGCCGCGCCGGAAGGTCAGCACGCCGTCGGGCGAGGGGAGCCACACCAGCGTGGTGTCTTCGGTCTCCGCGCCGAGGTCGGGGAGCTGGCGGCGCAGGGTCAGTGCCGAGCGGTAGAGCTCCAGCATCGAGGCGGGGTCGCCGGTCTCCGCCTCGACCGACAGCGTGCCCCAGGATGCCGGCGCCGGGAGCCATGAGGCGGTGGAGCCCTCAGGGCCGAAGCCGTACGTCGGCGCCTCGCCGGACCACGGCAGCGGCACGCGGCAGCCGTCGCGGCCCTTGGACGGGTCGCCGGACTGGATGCCCTGCGGGTCCACCAGGAACTCCACCGGGATGTCCAGCACCTCCGGCAGTCCCAGCTCCTCGCCCTGGTACATGTACGCCGAGCCGGGCAGCGCCAGCATCAGCAGCGCCGCGGCGCGGGCCCGGGCCAGGCCGCGTGCGCCGCCGCCGTAGCGGGTCACGTGCCGCTTCATGTCGTGGTTCGACAACACCCACGTCGAGGGCGCGCCGACCGAGCCGGCGGTGGCCAGCGAGTGGTCGATGGCGGTGCGCAGGGAGGCGGCTTCGAACGGGCGGCCCAGGAAGTCGAAGTTGAACGCCTGGTGCAGCTCGTCGGGGCGCACGTAGTTCGCCAGCCGCTCCGGGGTCGGCGCCCACGCCTCGGCGACGCCGATGCGCTCGCCGTCGTAGGAGTCCAGCAGCAGCCGCCAGGAGCGGTAGATCTCGTGCACGCCGTCCTGGTCGAAGAAGGGCAGGACCGCGTTGCCGATCATCTCGACGTGGTCGGCGTGCCCGACGTCCGGCAGCCCGGGCGCCTTGACCATGCCGTGCGCGACGTCGATCCGGAAGCCGTCGACGCCGAGGTCCAGCCAGAAGCGCAGGACCTCCAGGAACTCCGAGCGCACCTCGGGCAGGTCCCAGTTCAGGTCCGGCTGCGCGGGCGCGAACAGGTGCAGGTACCACTGTCCCGGCGTGCCGTCGGGGTTCACCGTGCGGGTCCAGGCCGGGCCGCCGAAGACCGACTCCCAGTCGTTCGGCGGCAGGTCGCCGTGCGCGCCGCGGCCCTCGCGGAAGATGTAGCGGTCGCGGGCGGCGCTCCCCTCCGGCGCCGCGAGCGCTTCCACGAACCAGGCGTGCCGGTCCGAGGTGTGGTTCGGGACCAGGTCGACGATCACGCGCAGGCTGCGGGCGTGCGCGTCGGTCAGCAGGGCCCGGAAGTCGTCCAGGTCCCCGAAGACCGGGTCCACGGCGCGGTAGTCGGCGACGTCGTACCCGAAGTCGGCCATCGGCGAGGAGAAGAACGGCGTGATCCACAGCGCGTCCACGCCGAGGTCGGCCAGGTACGGCAGCCGGGAGCGGATGCCCGGCAGGTCGCCGATCCCGTCCGCGTCGGAGTCGGCGAACGAGCGGATGTAGACCTGGTAGATCACCGCGTCGCGCCACCAGGCGGTGCGCCGGGCGCCGGATGCGGCGGCCGGGACGGCTTGGACGGCTTGGACGGCGAGGGTCTCGGTTGTCATGTACTCACGTGCCCCAGAGATAGTCGAACGGTGTGCCGCGACCTGCGGGCTCAGCCCTTGGCGCTGCCCGAGGTCAGGCCGGCCACCAGATTGCGCTGGACGAGCAGGAACATCACGCCGGCCGGGATCGCGATCAGCACCGAGGCGGCGGTCATCAGCCCCCACTCGCCCTTGTACTGCGAGACGAAGGTGCGCAGGCCCACGGCGAGCGTGTACTTGTCCGGGCTCTGCATGAAGGTGTTGGCGAAGGCGACTTCGGCCCACGCCGTCAGGAAGGAGTAGAAGGCGACGACGGCCAGCCCCGGCCGGGCCAGCGGCAGCACCAGGCGCCAGAAGGTGCCGAAGGGCGAGAGCCCGTCGACCCGGCCGGCCTCGTCGATGTCGATCGGGATGGTGTCGAAGTAGCCCTTGAGCATCCAGGCGCAGTACGGCACCGCGGTGGTGCAGTACACGAGGATCAGGCCGCTGTAGGAGTTCACCATGTGCAGCTTGGACATGATGTTGTACAGCGGGACGATCAGCACCGCGATCGGGAACATCTGGACCACCAGCAGCAGCCACATCGTGGCCCGGAAGCCCGGGAAGCGCATGCGCGAGACGGCGTAGCCGCACGTCGCCGCGATGAACACGGCCAGGACCATGGTGCCCACCGAGACGATGAGCGAGTTGCGGAACCAGGTGAGGAAGTCGGTGTCGTTCAGCACCTGGGTGTAGTTGCCGAAGTTCAGGTGGCTGAAGTCCCCGGGGTGGGCCCACTGGCCGTCGCCGGTCTTCAGCGAGGTCAGCGCGACCCAGGCGATCGGGAACACCGCGATGAAGGACGCGGCGATCAGCGTGGCGTGGATCGCGATCGAGGCCAGTGGCGAGCGCTTGGTGCGCGAGTACTTCGCGCGCGGTTCGGTCTCGGTCCCGGATTCGGTCCCGGTCCCGGTCCCGGCGCGGCCGGCGCCGGCGGCGTGCCCTGCCTTCGAGGGCTTCACGGATTCGGTCGCGGCGCTCATGCCTGCACCTCCAGCTTGGCCTGCGACCGCCGGTAGACGGTGGCGAAGACGAGCAGCATCGACAGGATCACCACGCCGTAGGAGGCGGCCTCGGCGTACTGCCGGATGTTCTGGAACGCGACCTGGTAGGCGTGGGTGACCAGGATGTCGGTGGATCCGGCCGGGCCGCCCTCGGTGACCAGGAAGATGACGTCGAACTTGTTGAAGGTCCAGATGACGCCCAGCAGCGTGACGGTCATCATCACCGGCCGCAGCCCCGGGAGCGTCACCATGCGGAAGCGCTGCCAGGGGGTGGCGCCGTCCATCTCGGCGGCCTCGTAGAGCTCCCTGGGGATGGTCTGCAACCCGCCGAGGAAGGAGACCATCATGAACGGCACGCCCATCCAGACGTTGACCGCGATCACCGCGACCTTCGCCGAGGTGGGCTGCGCCAGCCACTGCACGCCGTGCATCCCGAAGTACTTCAGCACCGCGTTGAACACGCCGTTGTCGTTGTAGAGCAGGCGCCAGGCGAAGGCCGCGACGAAGCCGGGGATCGCCCAGGGCAGGATCAGCATCAGCCGGTAGCCGGCGCGGAAGCGGATCCTGCGGTTCAGCAGTACCGCCAGGCCCAGGCCGATGGTGATGTGGAAGAAGACGTTGACGAAGGTCCAGATCAGCGTCCACGTCAGGGTGCTGTAGAAGTGTCCGTCGCCGCCGGACAGGATGTCCCAGTAGTTGTGCAGGCCGACGGACTTGTAGCTCGGCGCGATGTGGTTCACGCCGATGTCGTGGCCGATGTTGGACTCGTCGGCGTTGGTGGTCGACAGGTACAGACCCCAGACGAAGGGGTAGCCGACCAGGACCAGCATCACCAGCACGACCGGCGCGGCCATCGCCCAGCCGTACCAGTACTTCTCGAACGAGCGACCCACCGCCGCCGTCAGAGTTCTCATGTCCCTACCTGTTTTCCGATCCGACAGAGCCTGCACGTGCCCATCGAGGTGGTGAGCCGCGCGGGGACCGGGACCCTCACACTCCGGGTCCCCGCGCGGCTGGCTTAGGCGGTCCTCAGCTCTTGCTGAAGTCCGGCAGGATCTGCGCGAACTGCGTCGCGGCGTCGTTCAGCCCGTCCTGGGCGCTCTTCTGACCGCCGAGGATCGCCTGGTAGTCGGTGTCCAGCGGGGTGAACAGGTCCGAGGCGCCGGCGACCGGCGGACGGCCGACCGCGTTCTTCAGCGGGCCCTCGAAGGCCGACAGGATCTTGTTGTTCGCGACCTGCGGGTCGGAGTAGGCCGAGGTGCGGGTCGGCAGCACGTTGTTCTTGGCCGCGATGGTCGCCTGGTTCTGCGCGTCGTTCAGGAACGCCACGAACAGGTAGGTGGCGTCGAGGTTCTTCGAGCCCGCGTAGACGACCAGGTTGTGGCCGCCGACCGGGGCGCCGGCCTTGACCGAGCCGGCCGGGACGGTGGCGATGCCGAGGTTGTCGGCGCTGCCGAAGGCCGAGCCCTTCAGGTCGTCGGAGGTGGACCACGGGCCGTTGATGACCATGGCGACCTTGCCGTCCTTGAAGGCGGTCTGCATGTTGGTGTAGCCGTCCTTGGTCACGTCGGTGACCGCCGCGCCGGACTTCACCAGGTCCTGCGCGATGCCCACGGCCTTGAGCGTGGTCGCGTCGTTGACCGTGATCTTCTTGGCCGAGGCGTCGATGATGTCGCCGCCCTCGCCGTAGATGAACGGCAGCAGGTAGTAGGACGCGGCGTCCAGGAACGTGCCGTCCACCCCGGTCTTGGCCTTGATCTGCAGGCTGTCGCTCTTCAGCTCGGCCCAGGTCTTCGGCGGCGTGGTGATGCCGGCCTTGGTGAGCAGGTCCTTGTTGTACAGCAGCGTGAGCGTGTCGGTGACCTGCGGCACGCCGTAAATCTTGCCGTTGTAGTGGTCCGAGGCGTACGGCCCGGGCATGTAGTCGGCGGCGTCCTGCAGCGCGGGCGTCCCGTCCAGCGGCTGCAGGTAGCCCAGCTGCGCGAACGCGGGCGTCCAGCCGACGTCCGCGCGCAGCACGTCCGGAGCCCCGCTGCCGGACTGCGCGGCGGTCTTGAACTTGTCCTTGGCGTCCGAGAACGGCACGTTGACGTAGTTCACCTTGATGTTCGGGTACTTGGCCTCGAACGCCTTGATGATCGGCTGGTAGTTCGGCGCCTCATTGGTGGCATCAGAGGTGTCCCACCAGGTGACGCTCCCCTTCACCGAGCCCGGATCCTTGGCGGCGGCCGAGGAGCCACCCGACTTGCTGCTGCTGCAAGCACTTGCAGCGAGAGCCACTACCGCTATCGCCGCAATCGCGGCGCCGCGCTTCCGTCGCATCGAAGACTCCTTGAGGGATAGCCGCTGCCATCTGCGCGGCGTGGGTCCCGACGGTAGCAACGAGCGCGGCGCACTGAAAGACCTTGCAGCAAGATTTCTGCAACTTGCGGGTAACGATGCGGCAACGTGGCCTTCACGCAGGGGATGAGGGGAGGGGAGCTGTAGCGCTTGATGAAAGTTGCGGTGTGGCGGTGCGGTTGGTTTGTTGCTTCTAGAAGCTTTTTACGGCTTCGCGCGGGTGTTGATGGCCTCGCAGGGGGCGCAGTTCGGCGGTGGGTGGTGGGGTGGCGCTGGCGGCCGGCGATGGAGACTGTTCACGACCGCGCGCGGGTGCGAGTCACTGCGCACGCGCCTGGCGGAATCAAGTCGGATCGCAATTGCTGTGCCGCCCGCCAGCCCCAACATGTGCGCAGCGACTCGGACCGGCGCGCGGTCGTGACCGCGAAATGCCGCCGGCCGCCCGCGCAACCCGGACACCCTCCACCGAACTGCGCCCCCTGCGAGGCCATCAACACCCGCGCGAAGCCGTAAAAAAGCTTCTAAAAACCCAGCCAAGCATCGAACCCGACCGGCGAAGCCACCGCCGAAGCTCAGTCGTCCCGCTCCGCCAGGACCAACTCCCCGACCTCCTCGACCAGCACCTCGCGGGCTTCGCGGGGGAGGCCGTCGTCGGAGACCAGGACCGCGGCCTCGCCGAGGCCGGCGAAGGCGGACAGGCCGACGACGCCCCACTTGGTGTGGTCGGCGACGACGACGAGGTTGCGGGCGGCGGCGACCAGGGCGCGGTTGGTCTCGGACTCCATGAGGTTCGGGCTGGTGTAGCCGGCGGCGGCGTCCATGCCGTACACGCCGAGGAAGACCTGGTCCAGGTGCAGGGTACGGATGGCTTGGACCGCTATCGGGCCGACGAGGGCCTCTGAGGGGGTGCGCATGCCGCCGGTGAGGATCACCGTCTGGTTGTTGCCGGGGCTGGCGCTCTCGTGGGCGTGCAGGACGTCGGCGACGCGCAGGGAGTTGGTGACCACCGTCAGGTCGGGGACGCCGACGAGGTGGCGCGCCAGGGTGTAGGTCGTGCTGCCGCCGCTGATGCCGATGGCGGTGCCGGGGCGGACCAGGGCCGCCGCGGTGCGGGCGATGGCGTCCTTGGCCGGTTGTTCCATCTCGGCCTTGACCGTGAAGGCCGGTTCGTCGGTGGAGCCGGCGCGCCGTACCGTGGCGCCGCCGTGCACCTTGGTCAGGAGTCCGCGGGAGTCCAGGACGTCGAGGTCCCGCCGCACGGTCATGTCCGAGACGCCCAGCAGGCGCGTCAGATCGTTGACCCGCACACCCCCGGTCCGCTGGACCTCCTCGAGGATCCGCGCCTGCCGCTGCGCTGCCAGCATCGGATGTCCGTCCCCTTCACGCTGCCCCGGCTACCCGGCCGACCCGTCGTCGGCTGAACGCACGGTAACACGCTCACCAACTCCTCCAGGCCTGGTGAAGCGCCAAACCCGGGATCCGGGCCGAACGCACCCGCCGCGGATCGCCGAATCCGGCGCCGTGCAGCCAGCTCCGGAGGTCCGCCGGCGTGTACACCGTAGAGCCCGAAGTCAGTCGGACGAACAGCGCCAGGTGTGTCGCGGCGGCGTTGCCCCGAGCCCGGCCCGGGCGCGGCGGCTCGGCGAAGCCGTCCAGGACGACCACCGTGCCGCCGGGCTTCAGCGCCTCGGCGGCGCGCGCGAACAGCGCCGGGATCTCCCCCTCGGCGAGGTGGTGCAGAAGGTTGAACAACAGCACGGCATCCTGGCCGCCGGGGAACTCGGCGGTGCGCGCATCGCCCTCGACAAACGTCACCCGATGCGCCAACCCGGCGGCCTCGATCACCTCGCGCCCGACCCGCGCGCTGCCCGGCAGATCCAGCACCGTCGCCGTGAGCCCGGGATGGCGCCGGCACAGCGTCGCGGAGTACCAGCCGTGCCCGCCGCCGACGTCCAGCACGCTGCCGGCGTCGCGCGGCAGCACCAGCCGCCGCGCCACCTCCGCCGCGGACAGCCGAGCCAGGTCCAGCTGCCCCAGCACATAGCGGCGCCAGTACGGGTCGTCCGGACCGTGATCGTGGTGCTCCACCGAAGCGCCGGTCTCTATCACCCGGTCCAGATCCCGCCACCAGTCGAAGTAGTCGCCGCAGGCGTTCACGAACCGTGCGACGCCCACCTCGGACTCCGGGTCCAGCCAGCGCCGGTCGCGCCGGGCCAGGCGCACCGAGCCGTCCCGGGAGCGGCGCGCGTGCCCGGTGGAGATCAGGCAGTCCAGCAGCAGCCGGGTCGGCGCCGGCGCCAGGCACAGGTCGCGGGCGATCTCCTCCGGCGTGCCCGGAGCGCTCGCCAGGCGCGCGATCACGCCGGTCCGCACCGCCGCCACCAACACGCCAGAGGCCGCAACGCCACCCCATGCCTCGGCGGCGGGAGTCGGGACTAGGTTGGCGCGCAGGGCAGCACGCTCCAATGGGTTGCCGCCGCGCAGCGCCAGTCGCATGGTCCTTGCATACCCCTGTCGAGGAGAACATGATGCCGATCCTCAAAGCCCTGTTCCGTACCTGCCATCCTCTGCCCTCGCTGGCGGTCACGGCGATGTTCGCCGCGCTGATCGTGCAGGCGGCGCCCCAGGGTCTGGGCCCGGCGGCGGCGGTGCCGGCGGTGCTGCTCGGCGAGATGTCGATCGGCTGGTCGAACGACTACTTCGACGCCGCGCGCGACGCGATGGCCGGGCGGACCGACAAACCGATCGTCTCCGGCGCGATCTCGCAGAGGACGGTGTTGATCGCCGGGATCGTGGCGGTGGCGGCCTCGGTCGTGCTGGCCTTCTCGATCAACACCGCCTGCGGGACCGTGGACCTCATCCAGATGGCGGCAGGATGGTTCTACAACGCGGGTCTGAAGATCACACCGGTGTCGGGGGTGGCCTACGCGGTCGGCTTCGGGCTGATCCCGGAGTTCGCGACGAGCACCGCCCCGGGCGTGCCGGCGGCGCGGCCCGCGGTGGTGATCGCGGCGGCGCTGCTCGGGGTCGGCGGCCATCTGGCCAACGCGCTGCCGGACTTGGAGGGCGACCGCATCGCCGGTGTCCGAGGGCTGCCGAACGTGCTGGCGGACCGTTTCGGAGTGGGCGCCGTCCGGGTCATCGCGGTCCTGCTGCTGCTCGGCGCCTCGGGGTTCCTGGCGCTGTCCGGATCGCCGTGGCTGTGGCTGGGGTTCACGCTCTCGGCGGTGCTGGCGTGGCTGGGACTGAGCGGCGAGGGCCGCGCGCCGTTCCTCGCGGCGCTGGCCATCGCCGGGGTCGACGTCGCGATGTTCGTCCTCGGCGGCGTACCGCTGTCCTGACCCGCGCATTATTCGCCTCCGCCCCGGGTACCGGGTTACCTGACGCGCCCGCGTCAGCAGTTCCGTGCGAACCCGACAGGGAGCGTGAGGGTGTCCCGCATCGCGGCAGTCTCGTCAGCGCTCCCCTCGCACCGCCACCGGCAGGACGAACTGGCTTCCGCCACCGCCGACCTGTGCGCGCTCCCCGCCACGCGCCGCGCGCTCCTGGACCGGCTGTACTCCAACGCCGGCGTCGACACCCGGCACACGGTGCTCCCGCTGACCGGCTACCGGCGGCTGGACAGCGTCGACCGCACCAACGACACCTATATCGAGCACGCCACCGAGCTCGGCGAGCAGGCGGTGGCCAGCGCCCTGCGCCAGGCGGGGGTGGCCGCCGAGGACGTGGACCTGTTCGTCACGACCTCGGTGACCGGCGTGTCGGTGCCGTCCCTGGACGCCCGGCTGGTGCCGCGGCTCGGGATGCGCCCGGACGTGAAGCGGGTGCCGATGTTCGGGCTCGGGTGCGTGGCCGGGGCGGCGGGGCTGTCGCGGATCCACGACTACCTGATGGCCTGGCCGGACCACACCGCGGTGCTGCTGGCCGTCGAGCTGTGCTCGCTGAGCGTGCCGCTGGTCGATCCGACCGTGCCCGACCTCGTGGTCAGCGCGCTGTTCGGGGACGGCGCCGGGGCGGTGGTGGTGCACGGCGCCGACCGCCGTCCGGCGCGGGACGACGGCCGAACACCCTCCGCGCCGCGCGTCCGGATCGTCGCGACCCGCAGCGAGCTGTGCCCGAACACCCACGACGTGCTCGGCTGGCATCTCGGTCCGCACGGCTTCCGCATCGTGCTGACCACCGAACTCGCCGACGTCGTGGAGCGCGAACTCGGCGGCGTGGTCAAGCGCTTCCTGGCCGACCACGCCCTGCAGGTTCCCGACGTCGCCGCGTGGGTCGTGCACCCCGGCGGCCCGAAGGTGATCGACGCGGTGCGCGACTCCCTCGAGCTGCCGGAGGAGCGGGTCGCCACGGCGCGCGCGGCGCTGGCCGAGACCGGCAATCTGTCGTCGGCCTCGATCGTGCACGTGCTGGCCAGGGAGCTGGCGGCGCCGGACGCCGCACCCGGGCCGATGGTGATCGTGGGCCTGGGACCCGGGGTGAGCATCGAGTTGTTGTTGCTGGAGCGGCTGGGATGATCTTCTATTACGCGCTGGTGATCGCCACCTGCTGCGAACGGCTCGCCGAACTGGTCGTGGCCAAGCGGAACGCGGCCTGGAGCCTGGCGCGCGGCGGCGTGGAGACCGGACGCGGGCACTATCCGCCGATGGTCCTGCTGCACACCGGGCTGCTGGCCGGGTGTCTGGTCGAGCCGGTCGTCGCGCACCGGACGTTCGTGCCGGCGCTGGGAATCCCCATGCTGGTGCTCGCGGTCGGCTCGCAAGGGTTGCGCTGGTGGTGCATCAAGACCCTGGGACCGCGGTGGAACACGCGGGTCATCGTGGTGCCCGGCCTGCCGCTGGTGGATTCCGGGCCGTATCGGTGGTTCGCGCATCCGAACTACGTCGCGGTCGTGGTCGAGGGCTTCGCGCTGCCGCTGGCCGGATCGGCGTGGGTGACGGCGGCGGTGTTCACGGTGCTGAACGCCGCGCTGCTGACCGTCCGGCTGCGCTGCGAGATCAGGGCTCTGTGTACGACGTCCTAGTCGTCGGCGGCGGCCCGATCGGGCTCGCGACGGCGTGCTACGCGGCCGAGGCGGGGCTCACGGCGGTCGTCGCCGAGCCGCGCACCGGACCGATCGACAAGGCGTGCGGCGAAGGGCTGATGCCGCCTGCCGTGGCCGCTCTGCGCGGGCTCGGGGTGGAGCCGGCGGGGCGGCAGCTGCGCGGCATCCGGTACTGCGACGCGAGCCACAGCGTGGACGCGGAGTTCCGCAGCGGTCCGGGGCGCGGCGTGCGGCGCACGGTGCTGCACGAGGCGTTGGCCGCGCGCGCCGAGGCTGCCGGGGTCAAGGTCGTGCCGGAGCGCGTCACAGAGTTCTGGCAGTCCGCCGGCTGCGTGGAGGCCTCGGGCATCACGGCGCGCTATCTCGTGGCCGCCGACGGTCTGCACTCCCCCATCCGGCGCGCCTGCGGACTGGATCCGGCGCCGGCGCGGCATGCGCGGTACGGATTGCGGCGGCACTTTCAGACCGCGCCGTGGACCGACTTCGTCGAAGTGCACTGGTCGGCGGGCTCTGAGGCTTACGTCACGCCGGTCGACGACGGCTTGGTCGGCGTCGCGGTTCTCGGACCAGCGGGCGACGCCTTCGATGAGCGGCTGGCGGCCTTTCCCGAGCTGCTCGACCGGCTCGGCGGCGCCACGGCCGGACCGGTGCGCGGCGCCGGGCCGCTGCGGCAGGCGGTGCGCCGCCGCGTCGCGCCCGGCGGGCGGATCCTGCTGGTCGGCGACGCCGCGGGCTACGTGGACGCGCTGACCGGCGAGGGCATCAGCGTCGGGCTGGGCCAGGCGCGGGCGCTCGTGGCGTGTCTGGCGGCCGGACGTCCGGCGGACTACGAGCGGCAGTGGCGCCGGGTCTGCCGGCGCTCGAACCTGCTCACCGTCGCGCTGCTCGCCGCCCGGCGCAATCCCGTGCTCGGTCCGCGTATCGTTCCGGCGGCCGGGGTGCTCCCGGCGGTGTTCGGCGGAGCAGTGCGGCTCATCACCGGCTGACCTGGCAGGCCTCGGGATTGTCAAGCGGGTTCACCCGTACGGGTGTTCACTGATGATCACTGAAGAGTTCACAAGAACCTGTCGCGAGAGTACATTGACGTACCGTGGCACGCGCAATCACCCAGTGTCACGGAAGCCAGGGTGTTGACAGCCATCGTCAGCCGGCCGGAGGTCGGAATCCTGGACGCCGACACCGGGGGATGGGGGAGCATGGCCGACTCTGACAAGGAACCGCTCCCACGCCTTTTCTGGTGGTTCTTCGCCGCGGGTGCGGTCTCCTGGCTCGGCGACGGGGTCATCGTCGTCGGGTTCCCGTTGTTGGCCGCCGGGATCACCGGCTCCCCGCTCGGGATCGCGGCCGTGGTCGTCACCCAGCGGCTGGCGCCGATGCTGCTCTCGCTGCCGGCCGGGGCGCTGGCCGACCGGTGGAACGCGCGGCTGACCGCGGTGTCCACCAACGTGGCGCAAGCGCTGCTGTTCGCCGTCGCCGCGATCCTGGTCGCCGGGAACCACATCGGGCTGGCCTCCCTGATCGTCATCGCCTTCCTGGCCGACGCCTGCGGGACGCTGTTCACCTGCGCCAACGGCGCGATGCTCGCGGACGTGGTGGAGCCGAAGCACTACGGCGCGGCCAACACCTGGATCCGGGCCGCCAACACGCTGATCGCGTTCGTCATCGGCCCGGGCGTCGGCGGCCTGCTCTACGCCACCGGGCGCCAGCTGCCGATGATCATCGACGCCTGCTCCTTCGTGGCCGCCGCCGCGGTGCTGAGCACGCTGCGGCTGCCGAACGCCCGCCCCCGGCCCGAGCGCGCCGACCGGCACTTCCTCACCGAGGTGAAGGAGGGGGCGCGGATCTCCTTCGGGCCCGGGCCGATGCGCCTGATGGCGGCGGTGATCGGCACGATGACGCTGGCCCAGGCCGGTTCGGTGGCGGCGATCGTGGTGCTCGGCACGCACACCGTCGGGCTGAGCAAGACCGGCTTCGGCTGGACGCTGGCGGCCGGGAACGTCGCGGCGGTGGCCGTGATGCTGTCGATCGGCCGGCTCGCCAAGCTGCGGACGTCCTCGGCGGTGCTGGTGAGCCTGGTCTTCGGCATCATCGGCGAGATCCTGCTGGGCACCGCGCGCAGCGGCCCGCAGATCTCGGTCGGGCTGGCGATGGACGCCTCGGCGGTCCTGATCATCGGCGTCACGCTGGCCACCGCGCGCATGCGGTTGGTCCCGCGCGAGATGCTCGGCCGGATGACCGGCGGCTACCAGACGATCATGTTCGGCGCCGGCGCGGTCGGGACGATCATCGGCGGCGCGCTGGCCGAGTCCAGCGGGCGGCTGCCGTACCTGGTGTGCGCCGCGGTGTACGCGGTGGTGCTGGCGACGTGCTTCCGGCGGATGCGCGGACTGGATCCGCAGCCGGAGGCGGCGGTGTCGATTCCCGCTCAGGGTGCTGCGGAAGGCGTCGCGGCCGTCGAGGCTGTGGATTGAACGGAATGAGCATCGCCCCGGACGAGTGTCCGAGGCGATACTCCAAGCGATCTTCTAGGCGGTTTCCCTAGACCTAGACCCCGCCGGTCGCCGACAAGGCCGGCATCGTGGTGTCGTTGATCACCGCGCTCCACAGCTGCCCGGCCTTCGTCTTGTCCCACAAGATGCAGGACCCGACCCCCGGCACGTTGTAGTCCTCGTTCGCGATCGGCACCACGATGGTGTGGCCGTTGCTGCCGCTGACGCCCTTCATGTGCTGGAACATGTCGTAGAGGTCGCTCAGGTTCGTGCCGTTGTCGACCTTGAACGCGGCCAGCGAGTTGTCCAGGACCGGGACCAGCTTGAACGGGTTCAGGATCACGCCCGTGGAGGACACCTTGTGGGCCAGCGCCGCCAGGAAGGTGCGCTGGCGCTGCATCCGGCCGATGTCGCCGAGCGGGTCGGAGTAGCGGTCGCGCACGTAGGCCAGCCCCTGGGCGCCGTTGAGGGTCTGGCAGCCGGCCTTCAGGTCCGCGCCGGACAGCTCGTCCTTCAGCGGCTTGTCCAGGCACAGGTGCACGCCGCCGACGGCGTCGGTGACCTTCACGAAGCCGCCGAAGCCGACCTCGGCGAAGTGGTCGATGCGCACCCCGGTGCTGACCTCTATGGTCTTGATCAGCAGCGGGGCGTCGCCGAAGGCGTAGGCGGCGTTGAGCTTGTTCTTCGACAGCGCGTGCTGCTTGCCCTTGCTGTCGGTCCAGGCCGGGATGGTGACGTAGGAGTCGCGCGGCAGGCTGATCAGCGAGGTCCCGTTCGACCCGGAGTGCAGGATCATCATCGAGTCGGTCCGCGAGGTGTTCCCGGTCACCGCCCCGGTCCCGGTGTGCAGCGCGTCCTCCTGGTCCGAGGTCAGCCCCTCCCGGCTGTCACTGCCGACCAGCAGCCAGTTCGTCCCCTTGCCCTCGGCCGGACGGCCCGGGTAGTCGGAGATCACATTCTCGTGCCGGATCTCCCCGGAGGCGTGGAAGTACAACCACGTCGCGTAACCCCCGACCAGCAACACCAGTACCAGCCCGCCGGCCAGAATCCGCTTCGGCCAGCTGAACCGGCGCACCCGCGGCGGACGTGGACCACCCCCGTCCCGCCGTCCCCCGGACAACCTCCCCCGCAGCTGAGCCCACCTGGACGGCGGCCGCAGCTCGACGGTGGGCTCGGGCTCCGGCGGAATCCAGCCACCAGGCTCCTGCGGGGTCCAACCACCATATCCACCACTCATGACACCGACCCTGCCATCCCCAGGTCCCGAAAGCCCCAAGCCTGGGTAATAAGTCGGCAACGACCCCCGCCACCCCGCCGGTGTCCACGACGTGACCACCCCGCGACCCCCGGTTAACGATTTCGAGACGCGCCCCCCGATCTGCTAACGTTTCACCCGTCAACACGACACCGGCACGACCAAGCGCCGCTAGCTCAATTGGCAGAGCAGCGGACTCTTAATCCGCGGGTTCGGGGTTCAAGTCCCTGGCGGCGCACCCGTAGCGAAACCCCTGGCAGCTCAGCTGACCAGGGGTTTTTGCTGTGCCTGTCGCACCTGTCGCACCTGTCGACCACGCGGACGCTGCGACCGTGAGTACAGTGCCCTGACACGCGACCGGATCTCCCGTCTGGATCTCCTGTCTGGATCTCCTAGGTGCGGTCGGCCAGGATTCCCTGGAGCAGACCGGTGGACTGGCCCACCTCGATGAGATAGCCGTCGGGGTCGCGCAGGTAGCAGCGCACCTCGGAGGTGCGGTCGACGGGCTCGGTGAGGAAGGTGGCGCCGGCCTTGACGGCGTGGGCGTGGAACGCCGCCATGTCGGCCACGCGCACGTTCAGGAAGCTGGACACCCGCTCGCTGTTCTGAGGCACCTCCAGGGTGACGCCCGGTTTGTCGGCGGTGGGCCCGCCGCCCGGGTTCATGATGACCCAGCTGTTGGCGATCTTCACGATCGCCGGGTTCTCCTCCATGACGATCTCGCCGCCGAAGACGTCGGCGTAGAACTGCCGCGAGAGCGCGACATCGCGCACGGTCAGGAAATGCGTGAGGAGGAGGCCGTCTGCGGGCACGGGGAGGTCGCCGGTCGCAGTGTTCATTGTTCGTCCTTTCGTCTGGATGTCGAACGGGATCATCAGCTGCGCAGCTCCGGCAGCACGTACTCGAAGGTCAGACCGGCGGTGGTCCCGTCGTCGCCGTCGGGCATCTTCATGAGCTTCAGTGCCTGGGCTCGAAGCTGATACATCACTCCGACGGAGTCCTTGAGTTGGCTCGGGTCTCCGTTGAAGGCCTGTTCCAGCAAGTAGAGGAGGAGGCAGTAGGTCTGGTCGAATTCCTGCTGCGCCTTGCGGATCGGGCTGTCTTCCGGATGGTCGGTGGTGCAGGCGTCGCGGCGCATCGGGAGGACCGCGTCGAAGTCCACGGTGATCGGGTCGCCGGTGGGACCGGACTGGGGGGTATCGCCGCGTTGGTAGCGGCGGCCGGTGCGGAGTTCGTGGAAGCGGTAGTAGTGCGCTACCTCGTCGCGGTCGGGGTGGAAGACGTCGACGTCGCCGTCCCAGACGTCGGTGCGGGCCGCTCCTTCGCCCTGCTCGATGATCTCGGCGAGGGCGGCGAGGGCAGACTTCAGGTCGTGGACGGGGATGACCTGGCCGCCTCCGCCGGGCAGGTGCATGTCGCCGAGTTGGCGGCGGGGGTCGCCGTGGAAGACGGCTTCCTCGGTCAGTTCCTCGCACAGGGTGCGCAGGCCGGCTTCGATGGCGGCGTAGAACTGGCCGATCGTTCGGTACCGGTCGGATTGCGGTGGCGCGTCTGCCGTGGCCGGCTGCTCGATCTGCAGGAACAGGTCGAGGGCTTCGGGACCGAAGGGGACCAGGTGGATCTGGACGGATCCGTCGCTGTGCGGGAGCGGGTGGGGGTAGGTCGGCAGCAGTTGCGGGGCGTCGAGCTTCGGGGTGCCGCCGACTGCGTTGAGCAGGTTCGCCGCGAGCGCCAGGTGCAGCATCTCCTCGGTGAGCACTGTGCTCACCACTTGCGCGGCCTCGGGATTTCGCTCGGGGTCCAGCGAGTACAGCGCGCACATGTACGGCGGGATGGTCGCGTGCTCCAGCTCGATCGCCCACTGCAGGTGGCGGCGCAGGTCGTCCAGCGTGTCGATGGTGTGGGCGGCCCTGGTGTCCACGTAGTCCATGGTGCTCCGTCGGGTCGGCGGGTCGGTTGACACCAGCTGAGACCGGGGACCGCCGCTGTTTGTGACAGCTGTCGCCGCGCGCCCCGGAGTTGGTGCGGAGGTAGCCCTTGGCACAGGATGAGAGGGTGCACGCTGTGACCGGATCAGACAGGGACGACCTCGACCAGGCCGCGGCGGTCTTCATGAGCGTCCGCCCCCGCCTGTTCGGCATCGGCTACCGCATGCTCGGCAGCGCCACCGACGCCGAGGACCTGGTCCAGGAAGTGTGGCTGCGCTGGCAGACCCACGACCGCAGCGAGATCACCAACCCCGGCGCGTTCCTGGCGACGGCGATGACCCGTCTGGCCATCAACGAGCTGCAGTCCGCACGCAAGCGCCGCGAGACGTACGTCGGGCCGTGGCTGCCCGAGCCGGTCGACACCAGCGCCGACCCCTACCTCGGCGCCGAGCGCGGCGAGGCGCTGGAGTTCGCAGCGCTGCTGCTGATGGAGAAGCTCACGCCGAACGAGCGCGCCGCGTACATCCTGCGCGAAGCCTTCGACTACTCCTACGCGGAGATCGCCGACATCGTGCAGTCGACCGAGCCGGCGGTCCGCCAGTCGGTCAGCCGCGCCCGCAAGCACATGACCCGCGACCGGCACGCCCCGATCGCCGCCGCCGCGCAGCGCGAACTGCTCACCACGTTCCTCGACGCCGCCCGCACCGGCGACATGGCCGCCCTCGAGCAGCTCCTCGCCGCCGACGTGACCAGCCTCGCCGACGGCGACGGCCGGCGCCAGGTTGCCCGCCGGGCGGTGGTCGGCGCGCCGTGGGTGGCGAAGTTCCTGGCTGCGATGTCCTGGTTTTGGGAAGGGATCGAGACCAGGTTCACGACCATGAACGGCCAGACCTGCGCCGTCCTGCTCAGCGGCGGGACCGTGTACGGCGTGCTGGCGGTCACCGCCTCGCAGGACGGCATCGACCAGGTGTTGTGGATGGTCAACCCGGCGAAGAACGCACAGGTTCCCGTCCCGGCCTGAGTCCCCGGACTCCCCAGACTCCCCGTCGTCACAAATCGGGCCGCTACCCGGTCTTAGCTGGCGACTCCGAGAGAACGGCAGGACCACGGGTGCGAACGATTCTGGTTGTCGGCGGCGGCTACGCGGGCTTCTATACCGCCTGGAAGCTGGAGAAGAAGCTCCGGCGGGACGAGGCCCGCATCATCGTCGTGGACCCCCGCCCCTACATGACCTACCAGCCCTTCCTCCCGGAAGTGCTGGCCGGATCGGTCGAGGCCCGCCACGCCGCGGTGTCGCTGCGCCGGCATCTGCGCCGCAGCACGATCGTCGCCGGCTCGGTCGTCGCGATCGACCACGCGCGGCGCACCGTCACCGTCCGTCCCGCCGAGGGCCCGGAATTCGCGATCGAGTACGACATCGTCGCGGTCACCGCCGGTGCGGTCACGCGCAAGCTCGCCGTTCCCGGCGTCGCGGAGCAGGCGATCGGCCTGAAGCACGTCGAGGAAGCGGTCGCGATCCGGGACCGGCTGCTGACCGCCTTCGACCGGGCCTCGGCGCTCCCGCCGGGTCCGCGGCGCCAGGCGCTGCTCACCGCCACCTTCGTCGGCGGCGGGTTCTCCGGCGTCGAGGGCTTCGCCGAGCTGCTGTCCCTGGCGAGCGCGCTGGTCCGGTCCTACCCGGAGCTCGACCCCGCCGAGCTGAACTTCCACCTGGTCGAGGCCGGGAAACGAATCCTTCCGGAGGTATCGGAGGAGCCCGGGAAGTGGGTGGTGCGCTCGCTGGAGAAGCGCGGAGCGCGCGTGCACCTGGGTGCCACCTTGGTCTCGGCGCTCGACGGCCACGTGGTGCTGTCCACCGGCGAGGAGTTCGACTCCGAACTGATCGTGTGGACCGTGGGCAACGCCGCGAACCCCATGGTCCGCAGCCACACCGACCTGCCGATCGACCGGCGCGGAATGCTCGTCGTGCGCTCCGACCTGCGGGTCGGCACCGAGGACGCGCCGATCCCGGACGCCTGGGGCGCGGGCGACGACGCCGCCGTCCCGGACCTCGCCGCCGGCCGGCCCGGCGCGACGACCGTGCCCAACGCCCAGCACGCCGTGCGCCAAGGCAAGCTGCTGGCGAAGAACATCGCGGCCGCCCTGCGCGGACGCGAGCCGAAACCCTATGTGCACCACAGCCTCGGCACCGTCGCCACCCTCGGCCTCGGACGCGGGATCTTCCAGTACCGTGGCCTCGTCATCAAGGGCTTCCCGGCGTGGCTGATGCACCGGGGGTACCACGTCCTGGCGGTTCCGAGTTGGGAGCGGAAGGTGCGGGTGTTCGCGATCTGGCTCACCGCCGCGGTGTTCGGCCGCGACATCGTCTCGCTCGCATCCGTGCAGGATCCGCGCCGCGCGTTCGTCACCGGCGGGGAACCGCTGGAGGCGCGGGCAGAGCCGCCGGGTTATCGTGCGCGATCCGAATGACGACCTCGTACGCGGCTTCGCGCGAGCGTGCCGGAGAGGGGACGTCGCCGCCCTGCGCGCGACGCTGGCCGCCGACGTCATAGCGGTGTCCGACAGCGGAGGACGGCTACCCGCGCTGCCGGGACTGGTTCGCGGCGCACAGGACGTCGCCCGGCTCGCCGCGGCGTTGCTGGGTGAGTCGGGGTTGCTGTGGGGCTCCGGATCGATGTCGGGCCCGGGATCGCTGGACGAGCCCGGCGAGCCTGGCGAGCCTGGCGACGCCGAACTGAGCACGGAAGTCGTCAACGGCCGCGCCGGCCTGGCCCTGCGCCGCACCGGCCGAGCCGTCGCGGTCGTGGGCATCGACGGGACCGCCGCCGGGATCACCGCACTGTGGATCGTGCTCAATCCGGACAAGCTCGGCGGCTGGCACCGCTGACGGCCGGGCCCGCGCAGGTCGTGCTGCGCGGGCCCGGCCGGGTTCGTCAGCGGGCGAGCCAGTCCTGATAGGTGGTCGGCGCGATGATGGCGTCGTCCCCGTCCTTGGCGATCAGGGCGTCGCCCGACGCGGCGGCGAACAGTCCGGCGCTCTCGTCGACGACGACCGGGCGCGGGTCGCCGCGGGTGATGAGCGTGATCCGGCCGAGTTCGGCGAGGGTGAAGACGTCGGGACCGGCGATGTTGCACGTGCCGGCCAGCGGGCTGCCCACGCTGACCTCCGCCACCGCCTGAGCCACGTCGGCCGCGGCCATCGGCTGGATCAGCGTGGCCGGCAGGCGCACGGCGTTCTCGTCGGCGGTCCAGGACATCGCCGCCTCCATGAACTCGAAGAACTGGGTGGCCCGGACGATCGAATACGGCACGGGACCGGCCTTGAGGATGTCCTCCTGGAGCACCTTGGCGCGGTAGTAGACCAGGTCCGGCACCAGTTCGGCGCCGACGATCGAGAGGATCACCGCGTGCCCGACCCCGGCTGCCGCGGCGGCGGCGAGCAGGTTGTCCATCGACTGCTGGAAGAAGGCGGGCGAGGCGTCGTCAAAGGTCGGCGAGTTCGTCAGGTTGATCACGACGTCGGCGCCGGTCAGCGCCTCGGGCAGTCCTTGCCCGGTCAACAGGTCCAGGCCGGAGGCGCGCGAATGCGCGACCGCCTCGTGCCCGCCCTCGGTCAGGATCTTCACGACCTGCGTCCCGATGAGCCCGTTGCCGCCGATGACAGCGATCTTCATGGTGGTCTCCTTGGTTCCGTTCGCCTGCTTGCGCCAGCTAAGACCGCGCAGCCCCGCCGGTTGTGACGCACCGCGGTGTCACAAACCGCGGGGCTGTCCGGTCTGAGCTGGTGACAGAAGGAAGAAGCATGAAAGACACCGAGCACCAGATCGCGACATCCGTCCTCGTCATCGGCACCGGCGGCGCGGGATTGCGCGCCGCCATCGAGCTGGCGGAGCGGGGCGTCGACGTCGTGGCCGTGGGCAAGCGGCCGAAGTCCGACGCGCACACCAGCCTCGCCGCGGGCGGCATCAACGCCGCGCTGTCGACGATGGACCCCGAGGACTCCTGGCAGCAGCACGCCGCGGACACCCTGAAAGAGAGCTATCTGCTGGCGGATCCGGAGACGGTGCGGATCGTCACGGAAAACGCCGCCCGCGGTATCTCAGACCTCGAACGCTATGGCATGCCCTTCGCGCGGGAGGCCGACGGCCGTATCTCCCAACGGTTTTTCGGCGCGCACACCTACCGGCGCACCGCCTTCGCCGGCGACTACACGGGACTCGAGATCCAGCGCACGCTGATCAACCGCGCGACGCAGCTGGACATCCCGATCCTGGACACCGTCTACATCACGCGGATCCTGGTCCGGGACAACGTCGTCTTCGGCGCGTACGGCTTCGACCTGGAAGACGGGACGCGGTACGTGATCCACGCCGACGCCGTCATCCTCGCCGCCGGCGGGCACACCCGGATCTGGCGCAGGACCTCCTCGCGCCGCGACGAGAACACCGGCGACTCCTTCCGGCTGGCCCTGCTGGCCGGCGGCCGGATCCGCGACGCGGAGCTCGTGCAGTTCCATCCCTCGGGCCTGATCGCTCCGGAGAACGCCGCCGGCACGCTCGTCTCTGAAGCCGCGCGCGGCGAAGGCGGAGTGCTGCGCAACGCACTCGGCGAGCGGTTCATGACGAAGTACGACCCCAAGCGGATGGAGCTGTCCACCCGCGACCGGGTCGCCTTGGCGGCGTACACCGAGATCAAGGAGGGACGCGGCACGCCGGCGGGCGGGGTCTGGCTCGACGTCTCCCACCTGCCCCGGGAGACCATCATGCAACGGCTGCCCCGCGTCTATCAGACGCTGCTGGAGCTCCAGATGCTCGACATCACCCGAGAGCCGATCGAGATCGCGCCGACCGCGCACTACTCGATGGGCGGCGTCTGGGTCCGCCCGGAAGACCACGGCACCGGCGTCGAAGGCCTCTACGCCCTCGGCGAAGCCGCCAGCGGTCTGCACGGCGCGAACCGCCTCGGCGGAAACTCCCTGATCGAGCTGCTGGTCTACGGCCGCATCGTCGGCGAGGCCGCCGCACGCTACTCACGGGATCTGCGGGCGCAACAGCGATCCGCCGCGGCGACGGCCGAGGCGCGCGGCGAGATCGACGACCTGCTCGCCGCCGACGGTCCGGAGAACGTCAGGGCCCTGCAACGCACCCTGCGCAATACGATGACCGAGCACGCAGGCGTCGTCCGCGACGAGGACAGCCTGCACGAGGGACTATCAGAGCTCGACGACCTCGAGCAGCGGATGAAGAACGTCGGCGTCCACCCCGACATCGCCGGCTACCAGGACCTCGCGCACGCCTTCGACCTCAAGTCCGCCGCCCTGGCCGCGCGAGCCACCCTCGAATCAGCCCTCGAACGCCGCGAGACCCGCGGCTGCCACAACCGCTCCGACCACCCGCACCTGGACCCCGGGCTCCGCGTGAACCTCGTCTGGTCCGGCCCGGGTCAGGTCGAGCGCGAGCCGATCGCCCCGGTCCCGGACGAGATCGCCGCGCTCATGCGCGATGTGTCCAGCGAGGGAAAGCTCGTCGAGTAGAACTCTTCGCGAAGGGCCCTTGTGCGCAGGTCAGGTGTCGTCAGCGGTACCGCATAAGGACCCTGTTTTTCCGGCTCGTGCGATGCGATGATGCGGCTTACCCATTGGCGCCCATGATCGGAGATATCCATGATCGCACGACGCGCGGTTCGCCTGGCCGCGGTGACCGCCCTCGCCGCGTCCTCGATCGGCGTGGGTGTCGCCACAGCCTCCGCGGCGACGCATGTGAGGCCCGCGTCCACGTTCCTGTGCTCGGCGGACGGCAACGGGAACAGCCTTTTCGCCGCCGAGCACGACGCGGAGGAGACGCTCAAGGGCGACTACACGGTCCTGTCGGGGTTCACGCTCCAGTACTCGACGGAGCACCCGGACGGCTCGTGGTACGTCGTCATGACGGCGCATTGCGGCAACCCCCGATAAGGGCGGTTCGACCTCGCGCTCGCGACCTGGCGGGACCCGCCGGGTCGCGAGCGCGAGCCGTCATTGCCAGACCTGCAGGCCGCTCATGCCGTCGAGCGGGTCCGTCGCGGCGGTGACCGTCCGCACGATGTCCGCGATCCCCGGGTGCCGCACCATGGCCGCCGCCTGGTCGACGGTCAGCAGCGAGCCGCCGGCGTCGAAGGCCTCGCCGGTGCGCGCCGCCGGCGGCCAGGGCGTGGTGGTCTCGGCCCAGACGCCGGTGGTGGGGCGGGTGGCCGCCCAGGGGATGTCGTGGATCTGCTCTCCGGTCGAGATGGAGATGATCGTGCCCTTCGGGTCGTCGGGCAGATATTTGTACACGTCTGCGCCGGAGATCGGGGTGTCCGCCTCGCCCGGTGCGTAGGCCGCCGGATAGCCCTGCTTCGCAGCGGTTTGCGACGTGTGCGTGACCTCGATCTGGCCGCCGGGAACGTCCTTCGCCGTGCAGTTCGCCAGGGTGTGGGACTGGCAGGCCTGGCTGTGGTGCCAGTTCTTCACCTGCGGCTCGGCCGTCCAGCTGAATTCGTTGGCGCCGGAGGGACCGGTCAGGGTCAACTCCGCTTCGCTGGGCATCCCCTGGTCGCCGCCGATGGCGAGGGTGAGCCCGGGCGGCAGGACCGGCTTGACCGCCGCCGCGATGGCGGCGTCGGCCGCCTTGTGGCGGGCCAGCGTCGCCTTGTCGACCGGGCTGTGGCGGTCCAGGAGCTTGGTGACCGCGGCGAATCCGGGCTTGGCGATCAGCGCGGCGAAGGCGTCCGCGGACAACAGGTCGCCCGAGGAGTCGAACGCCCCGGCCGGCGCGGGCGAGGGCGGCCAGCTGCCTTGGTAGTCGTCGGACGGCGGGTGGGGCGCGTAGTGCTCGAAGGAGACGGTGCCGGACATGATCACGTCGACCACCATGCCGTCGGCGGCCGACGGGACGAACTCGTACTCGTCGCCGAAGCTCAGCACCTGCTTGGCCGTGCCCACGGCCCATCCCGTGGCGCCGCCGTAGTCGGCCGTGAAGTTCTTGGTCGCGATGTAGAGCGTCCCACCGGGAACGTCATGGTGGCTGCACACGCCGCCGACGACGCAGCCCTCCTCCATCGCCTTGTTCCGCTCGGACTTGGTCATGGCGCTCAGGGTGAAGTCGTTGGTCCCGGTCGGGCCGTTCAGCCAGAAGTCCGTGTTGGGCAGCACCGTCCCGCTCTTCGTCAGGGACATGCCCTTGGGCAGCAACGGGTTCAACAGACCCGGCAGCCGGTAGAAGATGTCGTGGTCCTTGTCCCACGCGGACGGATCCGCCGCGGCCGCCGTCGAGGTCGAGACGGCGGTGGTCGTGCTCGCGGCCGGCTGCTCCCGACGCGCCGTGACGGAGGACCCGGTCGCCCAGATCAACGCCGTGGCGCCCATCGCCACCGCCAGGCCGGAAGCGGTCGCCCCATACAGCCGCGCGCGACGCCGCCGGTTCAGCACGATGCCCACAGCCGAGCCGACTATGTCCCGCTCGAGCTTCTCTTCTTTCATGACCGCCTTCCCCAGCATGCGGCGCACGTCGTCGTCATCCATGAAATCCGCTCCAGAGTCCTTCACCAGCGAGCCTGTTCGTTCAGCCCGGCCGCCAGACGTCCGCGCAGCTGTGCGACGGCCCGCGACGTCTGGCTCTTCACCGTCCCCGTCGTCACACCCAGCACCGTGGCGGCCTGCTCGACGCTCATGTCCTCCCAGAACCGGAGCACGATCACGGCGCGCGCCCTCGGCGGCAGCTCAGCCAGCGCCTCCACGACGACCCCCGCGAAGGAGGAATCGTCGAGCACTGACTCCACCAGCACATGGTCCGCCGCCCCCGCGATCGGCACCGTGGGAAGCTGCTTCTTGTCCTTGCGGTACTGGTCCAGGAAGCACCGGTAGACCACCTGCCGGGCGTACCCGAGCTGGTTCTCGACCTTCCGCACCCGCCGCCAGACCCGAAAGATCTTGACGAACGCACTCTGGACGATGTCCTCGGCCAGATGCCAGTCCCCGCACAGCAGATACGCACTGCGCCGCAAATGCCCCTGGACCGCGACCGCGAATTCCCGGAACTCGTCTTCGGCTTCGGACATGCCCCCTACTTCCTGTATCAGTCTCCACGCAGGAAACGACGGCGCAGCCGGGGGAGGTTGGAAGGCGGCCGGATTTTTTTCGGTGCGTTTGGCTGAGGCGGGGTGGGGGTGGGGGTGGGGTGATGGGGGGTGGGTGTGCTGAGGCGGGCAGGCTGGTGCGGTTAGTTGGTGGGTTTTTATAAGCCTTTTACGTCTTCGAGCATGCTTTGATGGCCTCGCAGGGGACGCAGTTCGGTGGAGGGTGTCCGGGTGGCGTTGGCGGCCGGCGGTGAAGGCTGTTCACGACCGCGCACCAGCCCGAGTCACTGCGCATACGTTGGGGCTGGCGGCGCGCAGATCTACTGCGCCGTGTCAGCGCTGCCCTCGCCGCCCCGGTTGCCGATGATCCGAGGAAGCTCGCCCCGCGACGAGACTCCGAGGCGGCGATAGACCCGTCCCAAATGCGCCTCGACCGTTCGCGGGCTCAAGAACAAGCGCTGGGCGATCTCTCGCGAACGCAGTCCTGCGGCGGCGAGCGCTGCGATCTCCCGCTCGCGCTCGCTGAGCATGCCGAGCGGTCCGTCGTCGTCGGGACGCGCCGGCGTGCCCTCCGGTCGGCTGCCGGTCGCCAGCTCGGCCCGAGCGCGTGCTGTGTCCTCCCGTACCGACAGTGCGCCGAGTGCGTCGGCGGCTGCGGAGGCGGCGTCCAGCCAGACCAGCGCCGCGTCGTGGCCCTGGGCCGCGTCGGCCGCCGCCGCTCCCATCGCCTGGGTCCAGACGCGCTGGATCGGGGCGCCGGCGCGGTCGAAGCGGTCGGCGGCCTGCGCGAAGAGGTCCACGGCCAGGTCGGGGCGGCCGTCGGCCAGGTGGAGTGCGGCGCGGGCCCGGATCGCGCCGGCGGTCTGACCGGTCAGGGAGAGTCGGGACGCGGCAGCTTCGGCGTCCTCGGTCCAGCGTCGCGCCGCCGGCAGATCGCCGCAGCGCAGGGCGGCCATCGCCATCAGGCCTTTGAGAGAGGGCTCCAGCGCGGGCTGCGCGACCGCCACATCCTGGCCGTCGGCGCGCTCCAGCATCGTGCGCAACGCGCCCTCGGGGTCGCCGCCGAGCAGCTGTACTTGGGCTGCCAGCCCGAGTGCGCTGAGTGCCCACCAGCTGCGGTGCGATTCGACGTCGGCGATCGCAGACTCGGCGAGCGCCAGAATTTCCCGGACGTCGCGCCGCCCCTGAGTCCAGATCATCGACGAGGCGCGGATCGACTTGGCCAGCCCGACGCCTTCCTGGGACCCGATATCGCTCGCGAGTTGTTCGGCTTGGCCAGCCCACTGCGCGATCGTGTCCAGCCGCCCGGTGAACAGGTCCACGGAGGCCAGACCAAGCAGTCCGTGCAGGACCACGTGCAGCTGCGTACCGCCGCTGGCGACCTTCAGTCCGCGTTTGAGATGCCGGGAGGCATCCTCGAAGCGCTCGAGATAGAGCCCTGCGGCGCCGAGCGTCACGAACATCTCAGGAGCCTGACCCGCCTGCGGATCCGCCAGCGCGTCGACCACGCCGGTGCACTGCCGCGCCTCCTCCAGCGCGACCGCGACGTTGCCCATATAAGCGTCCTGGCACACCGCCAGACAGCGGATCGCGATCTCCGTCGGATGCACGGGCCGGGCGGTCATGTCCACCGCCGAGCGGATCATCGCGCGGGCTTGGATGTGGTCCCCGCGCAGCGACTGCACCAGCGCGTACTCATAAATCATGGTGACGGCTTCGAGCGGAAGCGCGCCGCCCTCCCCCGGAGCCGGCAGAAGTCCGAGCGCCGTAGCCGCGATGGCCTCGGCTTCGGAGTAGCGGCACAGCAAACGCTCGACGTCCGCCGCCGCGCCGTACGCCCGAAGCGCGATCTGCCATGGCAGCTCCGAGACGTGGCCCAGCACTTCGTGAACCAGGGTCCTGGCTTCGTCCAGCCGTCCGACGGCTATCAGTGCTCGAGCTTGCAGGATCTCCAGCTCCGCACGCGCCTGCCCGCCATGCGGAATGTGGTCGAGCGCCAGTCCGGACCAGTGAGCCGCCGCAGCCGGATCGCTGGCCACCACCTCGGCGGCAGCCCGCGCGAGGATCGGCGCGGCGGTCGCGGAGTCCGTGCCGAGCAGCTGCTCCGCGTGCCGCGCCAACGCTGAGGCAGCCGCGCCACGGCCGACGAGCAGATCCAGCGCGCGCCGGTGTGCCATCGTCTGCTGGGAGAGGCTGGAGTGTTCGTGGGCGACGTGTCCCAGCACGGGATCGCGGAACACGAACTCGCCGTTGCCGCGCCGCCGCACCAGATCGGCTTCCGTCAGCTCGGCGAGCGCCGCCAGGACGCGGTCGGCTGTGAGTTCGCAGACCTCTGTGACGTCCTCCGGCCGGAACGGATCGCCCAGAACCGCGGCACCGCGCAGGACCACACCGGCTTCCGGCGACAGGAGGTCGAGTTCGGTGGTCAGCGCCGCCGCCTCGCGCAACAGCCCGCCGGGGTCGCCGCCGGCCTGGAAGGGCCACAGCACCGGATCCCAGCCGCCGGCCAGCAGAATCCGCAGATTGCGCGGGCTTCCGCCGGCCGCGTCGCCGAGCCGGCGGTCGTGGGCTTCGTCGTGGCCGGTGAAGTGCGCCGCCGTGCCGCCGGTCCAGCGGACGGCGAGTTCGCGCATCGCCTCCGTGCTCAGCGGAGGCACCGCGATCCGGGTCACGGTCCCGATGCGGACGCCGTCGTCCAGGGCGTCCAGCAACGCCGGATTCGTCTGCCGCGGACGGTGCGCCAAGACCAGCAGGAACGGTCCGGCAACAGGATTGCGCACCAGGCGCACGGCGATGTCGACCGACTTCGGGTCGCACCACTGCACGTCGTCGAGCACCACCGCGCCGCCGGAGCCGGCGGCCCAGCCGGTCGCCAGGGTTCCGGCCGACTGCGGATCCAGCTCGCCCTTGCGGTCCACCGCGGTCAGCCCTGGATGTTCCTCCCAGGCGCTGCGGAAGATCTGGCCGGGGGCGTCGTCGCCGCGGATCGCGTGGCCGCGGGCCACCCGTACTCCGGCTCCGGCGAGGAGTCCGGCCAGGACGGCCAGCAGGCTGGTCTTCCCCATTCCGGGATCGCCGGCGATCTCCAGGACGGTCCCCCGCCCCGAGCGCAGCGACTCCGCGATCTGTTCCAGACGCGCGATCTGCGCGTCCCGTTCCACCAGTGGCCCGTCGAATCGTGCGGGGCTGATGAGTGGCATGGACACAAAGTAAGACTCTCCAATTCCGAGAGTCGGTACTCGCGACAGAGTCGGCCGAATCGCACTTTCTTTCCCCGCCCGCGCCCCGAGGCTTCCCGCCAGTCGGCGGGCAACTTGATCAAACGACATGCAGGAGCCTGACCCCGTGCTATACCCTTTCGCAGCCCGGCGTACGCACGGGTTTTCGATTCCTGGGGAGGACCTGTGTCGTTCGATCATCTCCGCAAGCCTTTGGCGCTCGCGGCAGTCCTGTCGTCGGCGATCGCCGGCGCGGCCACGATGGCGCCGGGGGCGAGCGCCGTCAACCCCGGCGGCGTGCCCGCCAGGAGCCCGCTGGCCGTGGCCGACGGCACGAACCAGATCGCGCTGACCGGCGGCGGCATGCTGACCGCGCCGACGAACGTCACCTCGATCGCCTTCTCGCCCAAGGGCGACCGGTACGCCTACATCGCCGCCGACAGCTCGGTGCACACGGTGAACCGCGACGGCAGCGGCGACACCCTCATCGCGGCCGCCACCGGCGTGCAGCGGCTGCACCCGACGTGGGGCGACGACGGCTACACCGTCGGGTGGAGCGAGCTGTCGGGGGTCGGCAACTCCTCGGTGCTGCGTGTGACAGCCGCGGACGGGTCCGCGGTGGGCGCCTCGCAGCCGACGTGGGCGCCGACCGGCTACACGACGAGCACGAACCCTGGCACCGCTTACAACGACATCCAGCCTGAGTTCTCCGGCGACCTGCTGGTCTTTGAGCGCGACATCCCGAACAACGGCCCAGGCCCGCGCTCGATCCTGCTCCGGGGCTACGACGCCTCCGGCAACCCCTTCCAGAAGCAGATCGCCGGCAGCACCACCACCGTCGCCGGCTCGGCCTGGGACCCGACGATCTCCCCGGACGGACGCACCGTCGCGTTCCTGCAGAACGCCACCGTGAGCCCCGGCGTCAGCGTGCCGGCGATCTTCGCGGTCGACGTCGCGCCGGACGGGACGGCCGGGACGCCGAGGCAGATCACGTTCCCGCAGACCGCCGGCTTCGTCCCCCCGCAGCACCCGGCCTTCTCCGCCGACGGCAAGACCATCGCCTTCAGCAGCTCCCCGGGCGCGCCGCAGCCGGGCACCTACACGGTCTCGGCGACCGTGGCCACGCCGGGCGTCAACCCGCCGACGAAGGTCGGGGACCGCTGGGGGTCCCCCACGTACGACACCGCCTCGGTGGGCTTCGTGCACCGCCTGGCCGGTCGCGACCGGTTCGACACCGCCGATCAGGCCTCGCAGTCGCTGTGGCGGAACCACGGCGACGCGAACGACCCGCGCGCACAGGCGAGCGTCGCGGTCCTGAGCCGCTCGGACCTGTTCGCCGACGCCCTGGGCGGTGCGGCGCTGGCCGCGCACAAGGGCGGCCCGCTGCTGCTGACCTCGACCAAGCAGCTGGACGCCAGCACCGCCCGCGAGCTGACCCGCGTCCTGGCGCCCGGCTCGACGGTGTACCTGCTCGGCGGGGACTCCGCGATCTCCCCGGCGGTCGAGGCCTCGGTGCGCCACCTGGGCTTCAACGTCGACCGCATCGGCGGGCCCGACCGCTACTCCACGGCGGTGCAGGTCGCCCAGACCGCGTCGCCGAACCCGCGCGACATCCTGCTGGCCACCGGCAACAACTACCCCGACGCGCTGTCCGCGGGCGCGGCGGCCGGCAGCGACCCGGACGGTGTCGTGGTCCTGACCAACGACACCACCATGCCCGCGCCGACCCGCGCCTACCTGCAGCGCTACGCCTCGCAGCTCCAGCAGCAGACCGGCAGCGTGACCGCGTGGGCGGTCGGCGGGCAGGCGCTGGGGGCGTACGACACGCTGCCCGGCGTGTGGTACCGCGTGGACGTGCACGGCGCGGACCGCTACACGACCTCCCTGAAGCTGGCGAACGAGTTCTTCGGCAGCCGCCAGGCCGCCGTCGGCATCGCCACCGGCGTCAACTTCCCCGACGCGCTGTCCGGCGGCGCGCTGATGGGCGCGGTCGAGGGCCCGCTGCTGCTGGTCAACCCGAAGGTCGGGCTCAGCCCGGCGGACTCGGCCTACCTGAGCCAGAGCCATGACACGCTCAGCGACGCGTTCATCTTCGGCGGGTACAACGCCCTGTCGAAGCTGGTCGACGCCCAGGCCGGCCCGCAGGTCGCCGGCGCCGCCGGCTGGCTCGACGTGAACGGCGCCGGCCAGGTCATCTCCGCTGCCGGTGCGGCGGCGGGTGCGGCGACCAGCGCCGCGGCGGCGGAGGCCACCGGGGTGAAGCCGGCGCACGCCACCGACACGGCGCACGGTGCGGTCAAGCCGCACGGGAACGCGCAGCCTTCGCACTAGTGCGGAGAGCGCGCGCAGCTTGCGAAGCGGCCGCGCCGAGGTGGGATTCCACCTCGGCGCGGCCGCTTCATTGGTGCCGGTGGCGCCGTGCACCGGGAACTCCGCGGAAAATCGTTTCCGCGCGCAGGCATCGCGCTGCTACCGTCGCCCTCGACCGTGAAGTCGTCGTCAGGAGGTGAGACCCGTGAACACATCCACCCATGGGTGCTCCTTCAGTCCGTCACGGTCCGGCGGCTGACGTTCGGTGTCGCCAGGAGCGCCTGAGTAACAAGGCTCTCCTGGAAGGAGACTCCGATGGAGACTCAGACTTTCCTCACACGGGTCGCGGACCGGCAATGGCACGCCCTGGACGACGACCGGGTGGTCGGCCGCGGGTACGCGGAACGCCGGCCCGACGGCCGCCTGTTCGTCAGCGTCGACGCCTGGCACGAGACCACCTTCGACCGGCTCGCCGCGGCGATGCTCGCGGAACTGCCGGCACCGGTGTACACGGTGACCGACGAAGCCGACACCGACCTCACAGCCGCCTGGCTGCGCGCCGGATTCACGGTCCGGCGCCGCGAGTGGGAGTACGCCGTCCCGACCCACCCCCGCCTCACAGGGCTCGAACAGACGCCGCCCGCCGGCGTGAGGATCCTGCCCGCCGGTCAGGCGGACGAGCATCTGCTGCGGGCGGTGGACCGCGCGATCCGCGACGAGATCGAGGCGGGCGCCGGATGGCAGTCGATGCCCGCGGAAGTGATCCCCCGCCATGCCGGGGACACCATCGTCGATCCGTCGAAATACGCCGTGGCGGCGACGCCGGACGGCTACCTGGGCCTGATCCGCGTGGTCGTCGGGAACCGGCCGCGCATCGGGCTGCTCGCAGTTCGCGCCGGCGCGCGGCGGCGCGGCATCGGGCGGGCGCTGCTGGCCCACGCGCTGGGCACGCTGCACCGCGCCGGTTTCACCGAAGCCTGGACCGAGGTCCAGGAGTCGAACGCAGCCGCCTCGGCGCTGTTCGCGAGCGTCGGGGCGCTGCCGGTGGGCAGCAACCTGGAGCTGATGCGATGACCAGGAACAAGAACGGCCTGGAAGTCGAGGGCCGCGTCGTCGAATGCCTGCGCAGCGCGATGTTCACGGTGGAGCTCGAGAACGGCCACCGGGTGCTCGCCCACATCAGCGGCAAGATCCGCAAGAACTACATCAAGATCTACCTGGAGGACCGGGTTTTGGTGGAGATCACGCCGTATGACCTCAGCCGGGGGCGGATCGTGTTCCGCTATCGGAACTAGCGTCCGCTAAGTTCGATCTCATCGCCCGCACGAGCAGAAGTGGAGCCGTCCCGTGGACGCTGACGTGATCATCGTCGGAGCCGGTCTGGCCGGGCTCACCGCCGCGCACGAGCTGACCTCGCGGGGTCGCAAGGTCGCGGTGGTCGAGCAGGAGAACGCCGCGAACCTGGGCGGGCAGGCGTGGTGGTCCTTCGGCGGGCTGTTCCTCGTCGACTCCCCCGAACAGCGGCGGCTGCGGGTGAAGGACTCCTTCGACCTGGCCTGGCACGACTGGCTCGGCAGCGCGCAGTTCGACCGGAAGGACGACGAGGACTCCTGGGGACACCGCTGGGCGCGCGCCTATGTCGAGTTCGCGGCCGGGGAGAAGCGGTCCTGGCTCACCGGCCACGGTCTGAAGTTCCTCCCGACGGTCGGCTGGGCCGAGCGCGGGGACCTGCGCGCCGACGGGCACGGCAACTCCGTGCCGCGCTTCCACGTCACCTGGGGCACCGGGACCGGCGTCGTGGACCCCTTCGTCCGGCTGGCGAAGCAGGCCGCCTCCACCGGGCTGCTGACGTTCCACCACCGGCACCGCGTCGACGAGTTGGTGGTCGCCGACGGCGCGGTCACCGGGGTGCGCGGCACGGTGCTGGCGCACGACGACGCGGTGCGCGGCGCCCCCTCGAACCGCGAGGCGATCGGCGAGTTCGAGCTGACGGCGCAGGCGGTGATCGTCACCAGCGGCGGCATCGGCGCGAACCACGAGGTGGTCCGGCGGTTCTGGCCCGAGCGCCTCGGCACGGCGCCCGGCTTCATGGTCACCGGCGTCCCGGCGTACGTGGACGGCCGGATGCTGGACATCACCGAGCAGGCCGGCGCGCGGCTGGTCAACCGCGACCGGATGTGGCACTACACCGAGGGTCTGCGGAACTGGGACCCGGTGTGGCCCGGACACGGAATCAGGATTCTGCCAGGACCGTCCTCGATGTGGTTCGACGCCCTCGGGCGCCGCCTGCCCTCGCCGTACCTGCCGGGCTACGACACCCTGGGAACGCTGCGCCACCTGCGGACCGACCCGGACATCGCAGGGTACGACCACTCGTGGTTCGTGCTCACGCAGCAGATCGTCGAGAAGGAGTTCGCGCTGTCGGGTTCGGAACAGAACCCTGACATCACCGCGAACGACCGCAAGGCGTTCGTGCGCGAGCGGCTGCTCGGCAAGGGCGCCCCGGCGCCGGTCGCGGCGTTCGTCGACAAGGGCGAGGACTTCGCGGTCGCCCGCGGCCTGGAGGAGTTGGTCGCGAAGATGAACGCGATGACCGACACCGCCCTGCTGGACACCGCCGCGCTGCGCGAGCAGATCGAAGCCCGCGACCGGCAGATCGCCAACCCCTACAGCAAGGACGCGCAGGTCCAGGGCATCCGCAACTCCCGCCGCTACATCGGCGACCGCCTCGGGCGCACCGCGACGCCGCACCGGATCCTGGACCCGGCGGCCGGACCGCTCATCGCCGTGAAACTCAACATCCTGACCCGCAAGACCCTCGGCGGCATCCAGACCGACCTGGACTCCCGCGTCCTTTCCGCCGACGGCTCGCCGATCCCCGGCCTGTATGCCGCCGGCGAGGTCGCCGGCTTCGGCGGGGGCGGGATGCACGGGTACAACGCGCTGGAGGGGACGTTCCTCGGCGGCTGCCTGTTCTCGGGGCGGAAGGCGGGACGGGCTGCGGCGGAGGCCAGCGCGAGCTAAGGACACTTGCCGAACACGACGGGAGCCGGTCAGTGATCATCTGACCGGCTCCCGCCGTCGGGCTCGCCAGCCGTAGCCAGCCGCTCATCGCTCGCCGCTACTTGGCGAGGAACTCCAGCAGGTCCTTGTTGAACTTCTCCTTGTCCCCCGGCACGAGCGCGAGTCCGTGGGAGCCGCCCTCGTAGACCTTCAGGGTCGCGTCGGAGATGATCTTCACTCCCTTGCGGGCGGTCGCGTCGATCGGGACGATCTGGTCGTCGTCGCCGTGGACCAGCAGGGTCGGGACGTCGAACTTCTTCAGGTCGTCGGTGAAGTCGCCGTAGGTGAAGGCCTCGACGCACTGCACGCCGCCCTCGATGGTCTCCTGCATGGCCATGAGCCAGAAGGCGTCCTGGTTGCCCTGGGTGGCCTTGGTTCCCTCGCGGTTGGCGGAGAAGAAGGCGACCGCGGTGTCGTGCCAGAACTGCGAGCGCTCGTTGATGATGCCCGCCTGGATCTGCTGGAAGGCCTCCTTCGGGACGCCTTCGGGCAGGGTCGGCGACTGGAGCATCAGCGGGGTGATCGCCGAGAGCAGGACCGCCGAGCGCACGCGCGACGTGCCGTGCCGGCCGATGTAGCGGGCCAGCTCGCCGCCGCCCATGGAGTGCGCGACCAGGGTGGCGTCACGCAGGTCCAGCCCGGTCATGAGGTCGTTCAGGTCGTCGGCGAAGGTGTCGAAGTCGTAGCCGTCCCACACCGGGGTGGAGCGTCCGTGGCCGCGGCGGTCGTGCGCGATGCCGCGGAAACCGGCGTCGGCGACCGCCTTGAGCTGGTCCTGCCAGGCGTCGCCGCTCAGCGGCCAGCCGTGGATGAACACCACCGGGCGCCCGGCGCCCCAGTCCTTGTAGAAGAGTTCGACACCATCGCGAGTGGTAACGGTCGGCACAGCCGCCTCCAAAGGATCGGCGCAGAGTAGAACGCCCCCGCGCTCAGTCTCGATCGGCACCGGCGCACCGAAGCGGCGGCGCCGCGTCCACACAACCCCAGCGGTGGCGCGCCCGCCGCCTCGGGCCGTGGACACTAGGCCACTCGGGTGACAAGGCGCGGCGTCGGAACGCGTGACGCAGGGGTGACGCGCGCGTACGGTGAGTACGTGGTCGGGGGAATCTTTGGTGGGCAGCATCGCCTCCACCTGATGAGGATCCACAGGCTCGACCTCGCCGAGGCCGCCGTCTACCGGGCAACGGCGATCCCCGTCTGGCAGGCGGCATACGCGCACACGCTGCCCGACGTTCTCGTGCCTGACGCGGCGCAGCTGCTGCCCGATGCGGCAGAGGGGCACCGGACTGTCTTAGGTGCGTTCGAGGCTTCGAAGGACTCTGATTCCGCCATCGCCGGCGTCTCCGCTGTCTCCGCGGCTTCCGCTGTTTCCGCCATCGGCGTGTCGGTGATCAATCCCGCCAAGACGATCGCGCCGGCGTTCTGGGTCGCTCCGGACCGACGGCGCCGCGGCATCGGCTCGGCGCTGCTGGCGGAGTCGCTGGAGATCGTGCGGGCGGCAGGCCAGGCGAAACTGTTGCTCCGGGTCGTGGGCGGCGACGATTCAGAGGGCTTCGCGCAGGCGCGCGGCGGGCGGGTGATCGAGCGCGAGACTTTGTCAGGCCTGGATCTCAGCACGATCGATCGCGGCGCGTTCGACCTCTGGGCCGCACCGACGACGACCGGCGCCGGCTACACGCTGATCCGCTGGAGCGACCACTGCCCGGAGGAACTCGCGGAGTCCTTCTGCGACGCGATGACGGCGATGGCCGATGCCCCGGGCGACGTCTCCTCCACGCCGCTGACCGTGGAGAAACTGCGCGAGAAGGAACAGGCCCTCGTGCGCTTCGGCATCCACCGCCATTTCCAAGCCGCGCTGGCCGCCGACGGTCAGATCGCCGGCTTCACGAACGTCGTGACCCTCGAGAAGCAGCCGGGACCGGTCGAGATCTGGAACACCGGCGTGGTCCGCGCGCATCGGGGACACCGCTTGGCACAGCGGCTCAAGGCGGCGGCCACGCTCTGGATCCTCGACGCGTACCCGCAGAGCACGTGGATCTTCACCCACAACCACGTCGCGAACGCGCCGATGCTCGCGGTGAATCGCAGGTTGGGATATCAGCCCATTGTGGAGTGGGTCAAGGTCGAGTTCCCCGTGAGCTGACCAGGCCGACAAACCCTTTATCCGCGCGACAGTTCGACTTCAGCCGATCGCAGTGACCTGATTCGCCGCGTCGAACCGCACCGTGATCCCGGGCTCGCCGGCGCCGGTGGCGGTGATGCGGTCGATGGACTCCCCCACCTGCATTCCGTGGTGTCCGAAGTAGCCCCGCACGACTTCGCGCTGGTGGTGCGGGTACAGCCGCGTGGCGCCGTGCAGCAGCCCTTCCACTGACGAACGGTCGTAGGCAGCGCGGGGGATGCGCGGGTCGGCGGAGTGGACGTAGATCGAGCCCTCGCCGTCGTTGATGCGGCACGACCAGACGCCGCTGACGCCGAGCAGCCCGCCAGTCGAGATCGCCAGGACACTCGCCGCACTGTGCGGATCCGGCAGGTCGGACAGATCGAGTCCGCGCTCGCTGAACTCCGGGATCCCCTGCTCCACACCGAGATCGTGGACGCGCCGCAGCGAGCGCAGCGCCGGATGACTCCAGTCCCAGCCCCACGACTCGTTCGCCCACATCCACAACCAGGTCCGGCTGCTGTGCGAGTAGGTACCCAGCACCGTGAGATCGGTGAGGTCCGGACCCTCCCCGAGCCCGACAAGCTTGTTCTCGTCAAAGGAGAACTGATAACCCTCCGGATCGCAGTACCCGGCGAAGCACTCGATCTGCTCACCGTTGGCAGCAGCGAAGGCGGCGGTCGCCCGGTCGAATCCGGGCCCGAAGCCAGTCGCACTGCCGACTCTCGCATGCTCACGCTCATACGCCCGCGCACGTTCCCGCGTCGCAACCGCCCACGCATCACCACCCTCGGCAAGCCGCCCAAGCAGCCGCATACCCTCAGCCGACGCCTCCCGCCCGCCAACGGTCATCAGCGCATAGAACATCGCCTTCATCGCACCCACATCACCCGCCGCAGCCTCAGGCCGAAAGTGCTCGACGACCGCCTCGATCTGCCCCTGCGAAGCCAACTCCCCGACAGCCACCTTCGCCAGCATCTCGTCATCATCGCCGGCGGCATGCCGAAGCACCACCACCTGCATCTCAGACGCCTGGTTGACAAGCGCCTCGCACTGCCCCACGAACGCCTTCACACGCCCCCCAGCTATTCCCACGGCTCAAGTCAGGCGGACACCATACAAGGTGATCTTTCGTAGTCGTGAGCTGATTTGTACACTCGGGCGAACTGCGAACTCAACAGCGGGGGGAACGATGGCGCGTCCGACGGGGTGGGATGTTCTGGGGTTGGATGGGGATCCGACACCTGGCGTGGTGGAATCGGTGCAGGCGTTGGCGAAGGAGTTCGGGGACTTCGCCCATGATGCGGAAGCGGCGTATCACAGCCTGAGCTCGTTCGGGTCGGATGCTACGGCGTTGCAGTGGGTGGGTCAGACTGCTGATGCGTTCAAGGGGCAGTTCGGTCCGTTGCCGGGGCGGTTGCAGAAGCTGTACACGTCCTACAGCGAAGCCTCCGATGCGCTGTCGGCGTATGCGCCGCAGCTTCAGGCGGCACAGACCAAAGCCGACACGGCGCTGCGTCAGGCGCAAGACGCCAACTCGAATCTGCAACGCGCTACCAACAACGCCAACAACGCTGCTGCTGATTTGAAGACGGCGCAGCAGAGTCATGCCACGACACCCAACCCGCAGGCGGTCACAGATGCGCAGACCGCGCACGACACCGCACAGACCAACCTGAACAACGCCAAAGCCCACATGGCCGCGTTGACCAAGCAGGCCAACGACGCCTACAACGACCGCATCAACGCGGCAAAGGCGTGTGGCAGTGCCCTGCATCGCGCGCAATCCGACGGCATCCACAACAAACACTGGTGGGAACACGTCGGCGAGGTCCTGTCCGAAGTCGGCGGCGAGATCGCCGACATCGCCAACGAACTCGCCCCGTTTCTCGACATCCTGGCGCTGGCCACCTCCTGGATCCCCGGCGTCGACGTCGTCACCGCCGCCCTCGCCGAAGCCGACAACATCATCGCGCTGGTGGGTACGGGGATGGAGGTCGCCGGGGATGCCATGCAGGGGCACTGGGGCGACGCGCTCATGGGTGTCGGGATGCTCGGCTTGCAGTTCGTCGGCGGGAAGGCGATCGAAAAGGTCGGCGGCAAGCTGATGGACAAGTACGGCGGCAAGTTGATGGAGAAGCTGGGGAGTCGGGGCAACAAGCTCGCCTGCGAGGGCGGCGACCCGGTGGACGTGGTCTCCGGCCGGATGCTGACCGCCGAGACCGACCTGGTGCTGCCTTCCGTGCTGCCGCTGTTCCTGCGCCGCTCCTATTCCTCCGGCTACGAGGCGGGCCGCCTGTTCGGTCCCGGTTGGTCCTCGACGCTGGATATCCGGCTGTCGGTCAACTCCGCCGGGATCCACCTCACCGGTGACGACGCGCAGGTGTTGAACTACCCGATCCCGGATCCGGGGCAGAGTGTGGTGTCCGAGAGCGGTTCGCGCTGGCCGCTGGAGTGGAACCGCGAGGCCGACGAGATCCGGGTCAGCACGCCGGCGACCGGCCTGGTCATGCACTTCCCGGTCGCGCACTTCGCCGACGAGAACGGGCAGATCAGGGATCTGATGGCCCTGACCGACCGCAACGGCAACCGGATCGACTTCGTGCGCGATGCGCAGGGCACGCCGACCGCCGTCGAGCACAGCGGCGGCTACCGCGTCGCCGTCGACACCGCCGCCACCGACGGCGGTCTGCGGGTCACCGGCATCCGGCTGCTCGACGGCTCGCAGGACGGCGTCATCGTCCGCGCCTTCCAGTACGACCGGCCCGGCCGCCTGACCGGCGTCGTCGACTCCTCGGGCGAGCCGTTCCGCTACGAGCACGACACCGCCGACCGCATCACCGCGTGGGTGGACCGCCTCGGGTACCGCTACGTCTACGAGTACGGCGAGGACGGCCGCGTGGTCCGCGGCATCGGCGACGGCGGCTTCCTGTCGGCGACCTTCGTCTACGACGACGAGAACGAGGCGAACACCGTCCTGGACTCCCTCGGCCAGCCGACCGTCTACCGCTACGACGAGACCGGTCACGTCGTGGCGATCACCGATCCGCTCGGCGGCACCCTGCTCAGCGAATACGACGCGCGCGGCCACCTGCTCTCGGGCACCGACGCGATCGGGCGCACCACCCGGCGCGAATACGACGCCGACGGCAACGCCGTCCGCGTCAGCCGCCCCGACGGCACCGAGATCACCGCCGCGTTCGCCGGTCCCGCGCAGCCGCTCGAGGTGAACCTGCCCGACGGCACGGCCTGGCGCTACACCTACGACGACCGCGGCAACCTGGCCTCCGTCACCGACCCGGCCGGCGCGGTCTCGACCTACCGCTACGACGAGCACGGCGCCGTGGTGGAGTCGACGGACGCGCTGGGCATGGCGACCCGCGTCGCCAACGACAGCACCGGACTCGCGCTGGAGATCGTCGATCCGGTCGGCGAGGTGACGCGCGCCGTGCGCGACGCGTTCGGGCGGATCGTGGAGGTGCACGGCGCGGTCGGGGAGGTCGTCGCCACCGAGTTCACCGTCGAGGGACTGCCGCTGCGGCAGACCACGAACGAGGGCCTGACCACCACCTGGACGTACGACGCCGAACGGCACGCCATCGAGCACGTCGACCCGCTCGGTACCGTGACCCGCTCCGAATACGGCCCGTTCGGCAAGCTCACCGCGCGCACCGACACCACCGGCGTCCGCCACACCTTCGCCTACGACACCGAGCTGAACCTGGTCCGGGTCACCAACCCCGCTGGCGCGACGTGGGACTACACCTTCGACGGCGCGGGCAACATCGTCGCCGAGACCGACTTCGGCGGCCGCGTCCTGCGCTACACGCACGACGCCGTCGGGCAGCTGACCGCGCGCGCCAACGGCGCCGGGCAGGTCGTCCGGATGGAGCGCAACCCGATGGGCCAGGTCGTCCGGCGGCTGGCGCCGGAAGGGGAGACCTTCTACGAGTACGACACCGCCGGGCGCGTCCTGGCGGTGACCGGACCGGGCTCGGCGCTGTCCTATACCTACGACGAGGCGGGACGGCCGCTGACCGAGGCGGTCGACGGCCGCGTCACCGAGTTCGCCTACGACGCCGCCGGGCGCCGGGTCGGGCGCCTGACGCCGTCCGGCGCGGTCTCGCGCTGGGACTACGACCCGCAGGCGCGGCGGGCGACGCTGACGGCCGGGAGCCGGCAGGTGGCGTTCGACTTCGACATCGCCGGACGGGAGACGGTCCGCACGATCGACGGCGGCGCGCGCCTGACGCAGCAGTTCGACGCCTTGGGCCGGCTGGCCGGGCAGCGGCTCGCCGGCGACACGACGCTGTTGGAGCGCTCTTACTCCTACCGCGCCGACGGGATACCCGTGGCGGTCTCCGACTCGTTGCGCGGTGCGCGGCAGTACGAGGTCGACGCCGAGGGCCGCGTGTTGAGCGTGCAGGCGCAGACGTGGAGCGAGTCGTACAGCTACGACGCGTTCGGCAACGTCGCTCAGGACGTTCGCCCTGCCGGCCGCAGTGATGACAGCTTGGATACTCCCTCCTTCGAGGGGACGCGCGTCCGCAAGACCGGGCGGACCCACTACGACTATGACGCGCAGGGCCGCACGATTCGCGCGGTGCGGCGCACGCTGTCGGGGCAGCGTCGCGAATGGAACTACAGCTGGGACTCCAACGACCAGCTGACGCAGGTGACGCTGCCGGACGGCGCGGTATGGCAGTACACGTATGACCCGACCGGTCGCCGCACCGGCAAGATCCGGCTCTCGGACGACGGCGGCACGCCGGCCGAGCGCGTCTGGTTCTCCTGGGACGGCTCGCGTCTGGTCGAGCAGGTCACCGAGGGCGCGGACGGCGTCCGGACCGCGCTGGTGTGGGACTACGAGGCGAACGACGGCTGGCGCCCGGTCGCGCAGCGGCGCCGTTCCTGGGCCGCCGACGCGCCGCAGGAGGCGATCGACGAGGCGTTCCACACGATCGTCACCGACCTGGTGGGCACGCCGACGGAGCTGGTCGCGCCCGACGGCTCGATCGACTGGTACACCACGACCAGCTTGTACGGGACGACGATCGCCACGTCGTCGGACCACGGCGCCGACTGTCCGCTGCGCTTCCCGGGCCAGTTCCGCGATGACGAGACCGGGCTGCACTACAACGTGCACCGGTACTACGACCCGGAGCGCGGCTCGTATCTGAGCCCGGACCCGCTGGGACTCGCGGCGGCGCCGAACGACCAGGCGTATGTGGCCAACCCGATGGTCTCGGCGGACCCGCTCGGACTCATCTGTCTGAACGCCGCGCAGCAGATCAAGGACCGTGTGGACTTCCTGCACGGGAAGTTCGAAGCTCCGTACGGCCAGCGGGAGAACACCGTCGCGATCATCCGCGCGATGGACAAGGAGGGCAACATCGTCCACGTCGTCGGCTGGAGCGGGAAGGAAAGCAAGACCCTGTTCGGCGACGTCGACGACGAGATCGGCAAGAACGGGCTGGCCAACGAGATCCGCGCCGACCCGTTCGACGGCGACGCCGAGGTCACGGCGCTGAACCACATCCGCACCAACGGCTGGACGCCGCTGGGCGGCGCGGCGAGCCGGCCGTGCTGCCCCTGGTGCCAGAACTCGCTGGTCCACACCCCCTTCAGTGATACGGTCGGTCCCGCCAAACTGATCGGGCCGGAGAGCCGGACCCGGTTCAACCCGCCCGCGGGTGGAAAATCGATCCAGACCAACCAGCGGCTCGCCAACGGCAAGAGCGGCGGATGGCTCCAAGGGCAAACCATGTTCACCTGGTAGGAAGGCTCAGCGATGCCCTACGACAAGGAAGCAGCGCGCGAGCGCCTCAGCGCCTGCACGCCCTACCAAGCCGCAGTGGTGCTGGCCCTGGCCTCCCACCGGTCCAGCACCGCGGGCACCCTGCCCGAGGCGGAGGCGACCTTCCCGGAGTACGGCAAGCTGCTCGCCGCCGCGAAGCGCATGAACCAGGCCTACCTGCTGGCCGCGCCGGCGCAGCACCTCACCGACGAGGTCAGCGTCCGCCTGGAGGAGATCATCGGCTCCGAGGAGTTCCCCGTCGACAACGACGGGGGCTCCGAGGGCTACTTCATGGACATCGCCGTCGGGATCGCGTACGTGCGCGACGTCTGGACGAACCACGACGTCGCCTACGCGCTGGGCGGACTGCGCCGCGGCTACGGCTTCGCGAACGAGCTGCGCCGGCAGCTCCCGACCCCGCCGTCGGTCCTGGCCGAACCGCTGGACGACGCCGAGCAGGCGCGCCAGTTCGCCGACATCGACGCGGTGCTGGCGCTCGGCGAGCCGATCAGCCTGGAGCAGTTCGACGCGCTGGCCGCCGAGGGCGACGAGATCGGCGCGGCGTTGCGGGCGCGGCTGGCGGAGGTCATCGCGGCGGGGATTTGAGGGACCGCGCGACCGCGGCGCTGACCGGTTCAGCGTCAGCGATCGCGTGATTCAGAAGCGCTTCCGCTACGTCGCCGGGTCCGGCGGCGAGGGACTGCGCGACCGCGGCGCTGACTTGTTCAGTGTCAGCGATCGCGTGATTCAGGAGCACTTCCGCTACGTCGCCGGGTCCGGCGGTGGCGTCACCGCCGGACCCTACGGCGGCGCCGCGCCGGACAACCAGGCGCGCCGCGTGGTCCCGGGTTCGGAAACACGCGGCGGCGCCGAGCCCGCCGACCGGCCGCATGCCCGCAGTCAGCATGCGGGACGGTCTCACCGCGGTGGCGATGGTGCGCGCGGTATATGCGTCCTCGACCTTACGCCTGCCGATGGATATCAGGGCACTGTTGGCGGGCGACCAGGCCCACGGGGCGGTCTCTATCGCTTGATCAGCGCGTCGATCCGCGCGAGTTCGTCGTCGTCGAAGGCGAGATTGCCGATCGTCGCGACGTTGTCCTCCAACTGCTCAGGGCTGCTCGCGCCGATGAGCGCCGACGTGACCCGGCCACCGCGCAGCACCCAGGCCAGCGCCAACTGCGCCAAGCTCTGACCACGAGACGAGGCGATGTCGTTCAGCTCACGCAGTTGCGAGAGCAGATCCTCAGTCAGGCGATCGCTGCTCAACGACGAACCCTGACTCGAAGCCCGCGAACCCGCCGGGACGCCGTCGAGGTAGCGAGACGTCAGCAAACCCTGCTCCAGCGGCGAGAAGGCGATGGAGCCGACGCCGAGTTCTTCAAGCGCGTCAAGCAATCCACGCTCCTCCGGACCGCGATCGAGCATCGAGTACTTCGGCTGATGAATCAGCAGCGGAGTGCCCAGCTCCCCGAGGATGCGCGCGGCGTCACGCGTCTGCTCGGCGGAGTAGTTGGAGACGCCGACGTAGAGCGCCTTGCCCTGCTGGACCGCCGAGTGCAGCGCCCGCATCGTCTCCTCGAGCGGCGTGTCGGGGTCGAAGCGGTGGGAGTAGAAGATGTCGACGTAGTCCACGCCCAGCCGCCGCAAGCCCTGGTCGAGCGAGGAGGTCAGATGCTTGCGCGATCCCCATTCGCCATACGGTCCCTCCCACATCCGGTAGCCGGCCTTGGTCGAGATGACCAGCTCGTCGCGGTGGTGCGCGAAGTCGGTCCGCAGCGCTTCGCCGAGGGCTGATTCGGCCGCGCCGCCGGGCGGACCGTAGTTGTTCGCGATGTCGAAGTGCGTGACGCCGAGATCGAAGGCACGCCGCAGGATGGCGCGCTGCGTGGCGGCGGGACGATCGGGACCGAAGTTCTGCCACAGACCCAGCGAGATCGCCGGCAGGCACAGGCCGCTGTTCCCGGCGCGGCGGTAGGGCATGGAGGTGTAGCGGTCGAGGTGGGCGGTGTACATCGCGACTCCCAGTGCGGTGGACGGCTCGGGCACCGGTTCGCCTTCCGCGGGCCCGCGGCTACTTTTCCGCGCCGGGAGGGCATCAGTCCAACAGGAGAATCTGCTGGGATTCAGTGGTTAAGCTTCTCAATTATGGAGATACGCCAGCTTCAGCACTTCGTGTCGGTCGCCGAGGAGCAGCACTTCACCCGCGCGGCGGCGCGGCTGATGGTGTCCCAGTCCGGCCTGTCGGCTTCGATCCGTGCGCTGGAGCGGGAATTGCAGGCTCCGCTGTTCGTGCGCACGACTCGCACCGTGACGCTCACCGAAGCCGGGCGCGCGCTGCTGGTGGAAGCCGAGCGGATCCTGGCGCAGGAGCGAGCGGCGCGCGAGGCGGTGGCGGCGGTCCAGGGCGTGCTGCGGGGCACGCTGACGCTCGGCGCGGAGCAGTGCATCGCCGGAGTGAACGTCGCCGGGCTGCTCGCAGCCTTTCGCAGGCGGCATCCGCAGGTGGAGATCCGCTTGCGGCAGTGGGGATCGGCGGCGCTGGCCGAGCAGGTCGCGGCGGGGCGGCTGGACATGGCGTTCGCGTACGGAACCGAGGCCGATCCGGAGCACCTGCGGTCGGTGGCGCTGACGAGCGAGCCGATGACCGTGCTCAGCCACCCGGACCACGCCCTGGCCGCGTCCGGTGCGGCGCCGGCGCCCTGCGACCTCGGCGAGGAGGTGTTCGTCGACTTCCACCCGGACTGGGGACCGCGCCGCGTCACCGATGCCGCGTTCGCGATGCTCGGCGTGCGGCGGACGGTCGCGCTGGAGGTGAACGACGTGCACAGCCTGCTCGATCTGGTCGGCGAAGGGCTCGGCGTGGCGGTCGTGCCGCGGCACTTCGAGTCCAAGCGGCCGAGCCTGTACGCGACGCCGCTGAAGGAGACCGGCGGCGTGGTGTACGAAACGGCGGCGCTGCTGCCGGTTCCGGAGGCGACGTCGCCGGCGGCGAAGGCCTTGATGGCGTTGCTCGAGGAAGAGACGCACGGCGCGCACATCGACGCCGGGGACTAGCCGAAGCCCGCGGGGACCGGACCCCGCCTCCTCGCCTCTGGCGATCATCCGCACCGACTATGCTCGCGGGAGATTCGCCAGGGAGGGGAATGTCCATGGCTGACGGGGAAAGCCCTCTGATCAAAGCACTGCGACAGGCGGTGCGCTCCGCGCCCGAGCAAGCCGAGTTCCGAGTCGCGCTCGCCGAGGCGCTGATCGGCGCCGGGGACACGCAGGGGGCGATCGTCGAGTTGGGCGAGGCGCTGCGGCTGGAGCCGGGGTCGGCGCAAGCCAGGGCCCTGATGCTCGCGGCGCTGAGCCGCGGGACGGCGGCGGAGGGCGGCGAGGCTGCTACTGTCGCGGTCCCCGCGCAAGCCGCGCCGGCTGGTCAAGCCACACCGACTGTTCAAGCCACGCCGGTCGCGCAAGCCATGCCGGCGGCGCAAGCCACGCCGATCGCGCAAGCGGACCAGCACCAGGCGGAAGAGTCCCAGCCGACCGAAGAAGACCCCGCCGCGTCCAAGGACCCCGGCTTCGACTGGTCCGCCGCCGAAGCCGAACTCGGCGACATCGCCCCGCCGCCGCGCTTCACCGCCGCGTCGAAGCCTTTGGCCGCCGACGACGCCGGCGAGGATCCGGAAGGCGTTCCGGCGCACGACGTGGAGCGTCCCGCGCTGACTCTCGCCGACGTCGGCGGGTTGGCCGACGTCAAGGAGCGCCTGCAGGTCTCCTTCCTCGCCCCGATGCGCAATCCCGAGCTGCGCAAGATCTACGGCAAGTCGCTGCGCGGCGGTCTGCTGCTCTACGGTCCGCCCGGGTGCGGCAAGACGTTCATCGCGCGCGCGGTCGCCGGCGAGATCGGCGCGTCCTTCATCTCCGTGGGCATCTCCGAGGTGCTGGAGCTGTGGTTCGGGGCGTCGGAGAAGAACCTGAGCGAGCTGTTCGAGCTGGCGCGGCGGCAGACGCCGTGCGTGCTCTTCTTCGACGAGCTGGACGCCCTGGGCCAGCGGCGCAGCCAGACCCGCAGTTCGATGATGCGCACCGTGGTCAACCAGTTCCTCACCGAGCTGGACTCGGTCGGGGCGGACAACGAGGGCGTGTTCGTGCTCGGCGCCACCAACGCGCCGTGGGACGTCGATCCGGCGCTGCGGCGGCCCGGGCGCTTCGACCGGACCGTGCTCGTGCTGCCGCCGGACGCCCCGGCGCGCGAGGACATCCTGCAGTACCACCTTCGGGACCGGCCGATCGCGGGGATCGACCTGGAGTCGCTGGTGGCGCGGACCGACGGTTTCTCCGGCGCGGATCTGGCCTACCTGTGCGAGTCGGCGACCGAGAACGCGCTGATCGACGCGGTGCGCAGCGGGGAGGTGCGGATGATGGGGATGGCCGACTTCGAGGCCGCGCTGAAGGACGTGCGTCCCTCGACCGGGCCGTGGTTCGACGCCGCGCGCTCGGTCGCGCTGTTCGCCAACGAGGGCGGCGCGTACGACGACCTCGCGGCGTACTTCAAGAACCACAAGGGCGCGAAGGGTTTGTGATGGCGGACGAGGAGTCGCTGCGGACCGCCGTCGAGCGTGCCGCCGCCCTGATCCAGCTGGACCGCCACGCCGAAGCCGAGCCGATGCTGCGCACGGTGTTGGCGGCCGATCCCGAGCACTTCGGGGCGCTGGCGAACCTGGCGTGGCTGCTGGATCTGGCCGACCGGCGGCCCGAGGCGCTGGAGACGGCGCGGCTGCTGATCGCGCACTGGCCGCAGGACACCGAGGGCTTCTATCGTGCGGCGCTGATCCACAAGCAGGAGCAGGACTACGACGAGGCGCTGGAGCTGCTGACGCGGGCGCTGGAGATCGCGCCGGACGAGGGTCGGGTGCTGCGGCTGTACGCGCAGGTGGTCGGGCGGTTCCCGGACCGGCGCGCCGAGGCGCTGGCCGCCGCCGACCGGGCGATCGAGGTCGATCCGCAGGTCGGTGAGAGCTTCCAGACGCGGGCTATGGTCCTGGTCGACGACTACCGCTGGCGCGAGGCCGAAGTCGCCATGGAGCAGGCGCTGCAGCTAGAGCCGACGGACACCGGGCTCCTGATCCAGGCCGGGATCGTGAAGCTGCGGCTGGGGGCGATCGAGCGGGCGCGCGAGGCGTTCACCTCGGCGCTGCGGCTGAAGCCGAGGCCGTATCGGGTGCGCGAGGTGCTGGACACCCTGGAGACGCAAGGGCTGCCCGCGCCGCTGCTCGACGTCTACACGCTGGGCTGCCAGGCGCTGGACATCCCCGACCTCGGCACGCCGGGCACCGCCGGCACGGACGCGCAGCTGCTCCGCGACCAGGCGCGCGTCGCGGCGTCGATGTGGCGCGCGGCGGTGTACAACCACGCATGGTCGAAGGACTCGCGGGATCGCTGCCGGGAGTTGGTGGCGGCGATGCTGGAGGCGGACCCGACGCTGGTCCCCGCGCGCATACTGGCCGCCGAGATCGCCAGCGACGACGACCGCTACGAAGACCTCCTCGCCCTGGCGATGCCGCTGATCGCCGAGGGCGAGGCGACCCGCGCGCTGTTCCGCTGGACCGTCTACGCCCTGGAGGAGCTGGAGCGCCTCGACGAAGCCCTCGAACTCGCCACCGAGGGACGCCGCCGCTTCCCCGACTCGAGCGAAGCGGTGTCGCTGCAAGGGCGCATCCTGGCCGAGATGGACCGCCACGACGAGGCGGTCGCGGCCGCGAAGGACGCCGTCGAGCTCGCCGGCGACGACCTCGGCGCCCTGACCTCCGCAGCGAACATCTACAAGCGCCTCGACATGAACGACGAGGCCAAAGAGGCCTACAAGGCCATCCTGCGCGTCTCCCCGACCCAAAGCACCACACTGTTCCAACTCGGCTCGCTCTACATGCTCGCCTACCAGGACCACCGCGCCGCCGAACGCCTGATCCAGCGCATCGAACTCCCCGACGTGGGAGGCGACCGCACCGCCGTCCTCGCCCAGATCCGCTTCCAACTCGGCAAATGGGACCAAGCCCTCGCCGACTTCGAAACAGCCCTCGCCACCCCAATGCGCGCCCCGATAACCGTCCCCGGCATCATCATCGGCCTCCAGCTCTTCGGCCCACCCAAACGCTTCCAACCCCTCCTCGACAAGTGCGTCGAGATCCACGCCGCCGAACCGGCCGAACCCGTGACAACCGAGAAGCTCAGCCTCGCCGCCTTCACCCTGATCAAGTACGGCGCCCTCCCCGAAGCCGCCGAGGTCCTGCACCAGATCCTCGAGATGGACCCCGAGAACTACGAAGCCACGATCATGGCCCAAGTCGTCGCCGACCCCGACGAGCCGGAGCACGCCGAGGCGCTCGCGATGGTGTATGTGGAGGATGCCCACGACGAGGAGTTGTGAGGTGTGAGGCTGAGGGCTAAAAACCCAATGCCGCAAGATATTGTGCCGATTCTTGGTGCGCTTTGTTTGTGGTTTTCAGAAGCTCTTTACGGCTTCGCGCATGGTTTTATGGCCTCGCAGGGGGCGCAGTTCGGTCGAGGGTTTCTGAGTAGCGTTGGCGGCTGGCGGTTATGGCTGTTCACGACCGCGCGCCGGTCCGAGTCACTGCGCACGCGTTTGTGGTTGCGGGTGGCGGCCGCATTTGGTGGGCACCAGAAGTCAAGGTCAAGGGCAGGCGCCTCCGGCGGGGGCACTCTGCAACGGGGGGGCGGGCCGGGTTGGGCTGTTCGGCGGCGGTCTGAATGTTGGTCGCCTTTGTCCCGGATCCCTCCCTTGTGGGGAGAAGGTCCCCGGCTTATCGCGTAACGCTTGCTCCGAGCAGGGGATGCCAGTCCCGGCAGGAGACGCCCAACAATACTAGTGTGTTTGCCGAAGATGTCGGCGACATAGTGAAGCAGCAGCCTGCCACGCGCGGTCGTGTCCACGCACTGCCGCCGGCCGCCAGCGCCATTCAGACACGCACCACCGAACTGCGTCCCCTGCGAGGCCATTCAAACCCGTGCGCGAAGCCGTAAGAAAACGCCTTTAAAACCACCGACGAAACCGCACCCGGCCACTCGCTCCCACACTCAACGCCCCGCACCGGCATCCAGCGCGCGCGGCGTCAAAGCCGCGCGCGCCCGGCGGGATCGGATTCTCGCTACTCCGGCCGCGATCGCACGATCAGGTCGGCGAGGAGTGCCATGGAGGCGATGATCAGGCCTGACAGCAACAGCAGTGCGGTGTTCTGCGCGAAGCGGAACGGGTGGACGACCAGGTCGAAGATGGCCTTCACTGCGCCGATGCCAACCAGCCACAGGGCCGGGGGCATCAGGACCTTCAGCGGGTTGAAGTACATCACCATCCGCAGGACCTGCAGGATGTAGCGGTAGGCGTCCTTCACAAACTTGAACTTGGACTTGCCGGCCCGCTTGGCATAGTCGATCGGGACATACACCACGGTCTTCTGGTTGGACATGAACGCCAACGTGATCGTGGTGACACAGGAGAACCCGGGCGGCAGCAGCCGCAGATACGGCAACGCCACCTCACGGCGCATCGCCCGCAGACCCGAGTTCAAGTCCGGGATCTTCTGATTCGTCAGCTTCTCCGCGATCTTGCGGATCACCCACTTCGCCGGGATCCGCAACAGGCGGTGCGAACCCATCTCGGCCTTGCGCGCACCCACCACCTGATCGATACCGGCGTCGAAATCGAGCATCTCCACCAACTCGGGGATCCGCTCGTTCGGATACGACATGTCCGCATCGGTCCACACCACGATGTCGCCCCGGGCCATGCCCGACCCGATCCGGCGCACCGTACCGGCGCCGCCGTTGCGGTGGAACGCCACCACCTTCACCGACGGGAAGTCGATCTCCGCCTTGCGCAGCACCTCCAAGGTGCCGTCGGTGGAGGCGTCATCGATCGCCAAAACCTCATACGGATACTCCGTGGCATCCAACGCCGCACAAATCCGCTGAATCTCCAGCAGAACGTGCGCCTCCTCGTTGTAACACGGCAGAACCACACTGACGTGCGGTATGACGCCGCCGTCAGGCTTCGCGCCGACCGCCTCGACTGCCGCGACGACTACGTCGTCGGCGTCCAGATCGGTCAATGAGTCCACGCCTACAAGTGCCACGAAGTGCAACCCTTCCCTATATCCCGAATTCCGTCTCTCCCCGGAGAGCGCCCACCGCTGCTCATCCCTCCGGTCCCCGCTCCATCGCGTCGCGAGCGCCAGGACGGCGCCGCCGACGCTCCCACCACCACTCCCCCGCCGGTACCGCCATCAGCGAGAGCCCGACGGCGCCGGAGGCCCACGTCGCGGCCGCCTGGTGTGGCAAGTCGTACCGCAATGTCACGGAATGCGTGCCGGCCGGCACGTCCACCGCGACCAGTCCCTGATCGGCCTTCACCAGATCCGCCCGGCGGCCGTCCACAGTAGCCTGCCAGCCGACCTGGTCGGCATCGGACACGACAAGGTACCCCGACCCCTTGGCGTCAACCGTGGTCGTGATCGTGTCTGTGCCGTCCTGCTGGACCCGCACCGCCGCCGGCTGCCCGGACGCCGCCGGGCCCGGTGCGGAGAGCACCACGGCGTTGTCCGCCACCGCCCCGGAGGACAGCATCGAGACGCGCTGGTCCTGCGAGGGAACGACAGTACTCTGTGACGCCCAGCGGATGCGCGGCAACGCGTTCAGCCGCTCGTAAATCACCGAGGAGCCTACATACGCCACGCGCAGCCCGTCGTCGGCGTCGGTGATCGCGTCGACGGCCGGCAGCCCGTGGTTCGCGTCCACGGTCAGCGGCGCGTCGGCGTGCAGCGTGATCGTCGCGGTCAGCGCCGTGCCGGCGGGCAGCGTATCGGCGGCGACCGCGACCTGGAACGGCGCGCCGGCCCGGGCGCCGGTCAGCCGGTTGGCGGCGGCGACCTGCCGGCCGCTCGCGTCGCGGATCACGACCTCGACCGTGGTGTCCTTGGTCAGCCCCGCGATGCTGCTGGAGACCGTGCCCTGCGGGGTGAAGGAGATCCCGCGCAGCGGACCGGCTGCCGGCACCGGGACCGTGACCGGCCGGCCCGGAACGAGCTGCGTGGTCCCGCCGCGCGGCGCCGAGACGACCGTGCCGAACACGTTGTCGGTCGGTCCGGCGACCCAGTACTTGGTGCCCAGCCGGTCCAGCACCGGACTGGTGGCCTGCTTCACGTCGCCCGCCTGGAAGTCCACGTACGTCGGATACGGAACCGCGCTGTCCGGCATCCCCTGCATCAGCGCGGCGAAATCGGCGTTCAGGAAGTTGTGCCCGTTCACCGACCGCAGATCGTACGCTGTCGCGGTCCCGAATGTGATGCCGTCGTACGCCGAGGCGTAGCGCTGCTCGCCGAGGTTGTCCGCCAGGAACGTGTGGGTGTCGGTGACCGGGTAGAACATCGACTTAGTGGACTTCGGGTAGTAACCCTCCATGAACTGCGCGCCCTGAACAGCCATCAGCACGATCAGGGTGGAGGCCGCGCCGAATCGCAGCACCGACGCCTCGCGCCGGCCGGCGAACGCCTGACGCCGCGCCACGCACAACGCGATCACGCACGACACGGCGATCACGACGATGACCCCGGCGCGTGCCATCTGGCTGCCGTACAGGTCCAGCGCCTTGCCGACGTCCTGACCGGAGGTCGCGGCAGCGCTGTGCACCGTGCTCCAGCCGTGGGCGACCAGAGCCGCCGCGGCGGCGATCCCGCCGACCACGACCGCCGCGGTCCACAGCGACCGCCTCGGCCAGCGCCACGGCACGAGCGACGCCCAAGCCCCCCACCCGCCGGATGCCGCCGCCGTCGCCGTCGCCGTCGCCGCGCTCGCCCTCGCCGCCCGCGCCGACGCCAGCCCCGCCAGCCCCGCCGACCCCGGAACCGAGCCCGACCCCGAAGCCGTCTTCGGCTCCTGAGCCCGCACCCGGACCAGCGCCTCGAAACCGACCGCGACCAGCACCGCGAGCAGGAACCCCAGGATGCTCCTGGCCCTGCCGATGAAGTTCTGCTCGAACAACGCCCGCAGCCCGGGCAGCTTCTGGAACAGATCCAGCGGCGCCCCGCCGACGTAGATCAGCTCGATCCACACCGCCGTGGCGGCCATGAAGAACACCCACGCCCCGGTGGGCAGCAGACCCCGCCCCCGGCGCGGCATCGCGATGGCCACGAACACCAGCACCACAGCCGCCGCACCGAGGTAGGCGGCAGCCTCGACCATGTTGGTCGACAACACGAACTGGACCGGATCCTTGGAGTCGACCGACCCGTACGCCCACGGCGCGACCATCGTCAGCGCGCTGGACACCGGCAGCGTGGCGGTCGCCGTCTGGCTCCGGCCCGCGATCAGCCACGTCCCGAAGAACTGCAGGAACGGCACCAGCTGGAACAGCACCAGACCGACACCGGCAGCCAGCCCGGCGCCCAGATACGCTACCGGCCGCACCAGCCGCCGCAGGTTCGTACGATGCTCGGCAGCGAGCCGGACCAGTGCGTAAGCAGTGGCGGTCAGCAAGGCGTACCCGGCGACCGACGGGAACCCGCCGAGGAACAGCGCCGCGACCGGCAGCGCCACCAACGCGGCGTCCCGAGGCCGGCGCTCCTGGATGAACCGCTCGACCAGCCAGAACAGCGCCGGGATGAACGCCGCCACTCTCGTCTGCGGGAAGCCCAGCCAGGCGACCATGAATCCGCTGCCGGCGAAGGTGAGGCCGCCTACCAGCGCCGCCGGTCTCGACAGCGAAAGTCTGCGCAGGAACAGGAACGCCCCGCCGACCGAGCACACGATCTCCAGCAGCCGCTCATATGCGGGAGCGAGCCAGCTCGGCAGCACATAGAACGGCACGGTCAGCGGCGAGTAGAGCGCGTAGTCCGGAATGGCGCCGAGCGCGCTTCCGGCCGCGCCGTACGGGTTCCACTGCGCGACCTTGCCGTGGCCCAGCTGCTGCTTGAACAGGATCTCGCTGGGCAGCTCGGAGGTGTAGGTGTCGTCCAGGTAGGTGTTCGAGGGCACGGTCCCGGCGAAGCCGGCGCTCACCCACGGACCGTTGGTCACCATCTCGTCGGTCGGGGTGAGCGTCGAGGCGCCGAACAGCGGCCCGCCGATGCCCCAGAGCGCGAACAGCATGACGCCCACCACCGCGACCACGGTCAGCGGTCGCGGGCGGCGCTTCCAGACCCGGGTGCGCCACAGCGCGGTCCACCACCGGAGCCGGACGCGTGCGTCGCCGCCGCCGCGACCCGCGGCCGCGGGTCGCGGCTCCAGGGCGACAGCTGTCGCGACGATGGGCTCGCCGGGGCTGGACTCGCGAATTCCCGTCATGCCGATCCGTTGGTGAGAGGTTCGCCGCCGAAGAAGCGACGGCGATGCCAGGGACCGTAGCCAGGGAATCTGAGGAGTAGTTAAATCCAATCCCGACGCCGGCGCCAGACACCCGTGATCCACGGGTCGCAGTCGGGCCTTGTCATGCGCCCTGGCCTGGGGGTTGTCGGTCATCGTCCGCCGGCCGTCAGACCGCGGCCGGCGGGTCCGAGCCGATCACCGGCCGGGCGTTGATCATGGCGCGCGGACGGATGTCTTTGACAATGCCTGTCCGATAGTGGAATTCGGAGTCCGGCATGGTGAACCTCCGTACCGCGGGCGCGCAATCATGAACCGGTCACGTGAGCGCTTCCACGGTTGTGGGTCGATCACACCATCGGATACTCCGAACGGGTCGTGGCCGCCGGCCTCGGCGCTGTTCCCGACGCCGCGCCGAGGTGCTGCGTCAGGAACAGCGCCGCCCGCTCAAGAGCCTGATCCGCCTCGCCGAGCACGCCGGCGAAGGCCTGGAACACGTGCGGCACCCCGGCGGTGACGTCGAGGATCACGTCGACCTCCGCCTCGACCGCGCGCGCCGCGAACCGCACGGCGTCGTCGAGCAGCAGCTCATGGGTCCCGACCTGGAGCAGGATCGGCGGCAGACCGGTCAGGTCGGCGTGGACGGCGGGCGCGAGCAGCGGCTGCGCGGGGTCCTGCCCGGCCAGGTACATCTCGGCGGTGTAGTCCAGGGCCTCCCCGGTGAAGTAGGGGTCGATGCCCTCCTTGGTGACCATCGACGCGCCGGAGCGCGTGTGGTCGAAGCAGGGCGAGAACGCCAGCAGCGCCGCCGGCAGCGGCAGCCCGGCGTCCCGAGCCGCGAGGCTGGTCGTCACGGCCAGCCCGCCGCCGGCCGAGTCGCCGGCGAAGACGATCGACGCCGGGTCCGTGCCGGCGTCGAGCAGGCTGCGGTAGGCGGCGACACAGTCCTCGATCGCCGCCGGGAACGGATGCTCCGGCGCCAGCCGGTAGTCCAGCGAGAGCGCCGGGACACCGGTGCGCCGGACCAGGTTCGCGGTGTTCACCATGCCGGTCTCCGGCGAGCCCAGCGAGAAGGAGCCGCCGTGGAAGTACAGGATCGTGCCGGGGCGCGCCTGCCTGTCCACGCCGTCCGGCTCGACCCGGATCGCGGGACGTCCGGCCAGCTCGGCCGGGGTGCGCCGGACGTCGGTCGGCACCGGGAACCGCGCCATCATCGCGGCGAAGCCGGTGCGCATCTGCTCGACGGGAAGCGGTTCGAAGTCGTGGGCTCCCTTGCGCAGCATCGCGTCGAGTTCAAGTCGTTGTGCCCTGGTCATACCGGCCTCCGTGGGTTCCGTCGCGCCATTGCATGCCGTGGAAGTAGATGCCCAGGCATGTATGAGAAACTATATGCCGTGGCATCTACTTCAGCAACCGGCGCGCTGGCGGGCTTCTTCGACGACCTGGTGCGCTGCGAGACCCGGCTCTACAACGCGGTCAACGACAAGCTCCGGGCGGAGCACGGGATCGTCGCCTCGCAGTTCGAGATGCTCCGCTACCTGCGCGCCCACCCGAAGTCCCGGGTCGCGGACATCGCCACGGCGTTCGCGATCGGCATCGGCGCGGCCAGCAAGGGCGTCGACCGGCACGAGGCGCAGGGCTGGGTCGTCCGGCTGCCGAACCCGGCCGACCGCCGCTCGTCGCTGATCAGCCTCACGGACGCCGGCGCCGCGCTCGTCGCGGACGCCGAGCAGACCTTCCACGGCCACCTGGAGGAGCTGATCACCGCGACGCTCGGCGCCGAGCAGGTCGGCGCGGTCGGAATGGCGCTCGCCACGCTTCGGCAGGCGCTGGAGGAGGCGCGGGTCGGGGTCCCGGTCGGCTAGGCGGGCGGTGAGCCCTTCACCGGACGATCGACACCGCGAACGGCGCGAATCCACTGGCCCGGATCACGTGCGGCACGAGCAGGATCACCGCCTCGGTGGCCCGCGCGGATTGCACGCCGCCGAGATCGATGATCCACTCAGGCTGCCAGCCGAGGTCGCCGAGCAGTGCGCTGACAACCTGCTTGGCCTGCGCGTCCTCGCCGGACAGGAAGGCGGTCGGCGGCTGGGACAGCGTGCCCGGAGCCGCCATCACCGAGTAGAGCATCGTGTTGAGCGCCTTGACGACGCGCGTGTCCGGAAGCGCCGCCTGCACCTGCTCGGCGAGGCTGGAGCCCGGATACATCAGCTCGGAGGGCATGCCGTCCGCCCCGGAGCGCGTGGCGTTGGATACGTCCACGAGGATCTTGCCGCGCAAGGATTCGCGCAGCGCCGTCAGCCGCTCCAGCGAGCTGCCGCCGGGCGCGGCGTTGACGACGATCTCCGCCGAGCCGACGGCCTGCTCCGCGGACCCCGGCGCGCTGTCGCCGACAGCCACCTGATGCCCGGCGCGGCGGAATCCGTCCGCCAGAGCGCCGCCGACGCGGCCTTTTCCGAGTACTGCGATGGTGGTCATGGATTTGGTCCTTCCAGTACTGAGGTGATCGCAGATCACCGCGAGAGCGCGGCGGCTGCGGCGTCATGAATCCCGGGCGCGGCGGCCAGGAAGCCTTCGCTCGCCGGAGTCCAGGGCTTGCCTTCGATGTCGGAGACACGGCCGCCCGCCTCGGTGACGAGCAGCGCCCCGGGCAGCAGGTCCGCGCGGGCACCGGCGAACTGCCAGAAGGCGTCGACACGGCCGGCGGCCACATCGACCAGGTGCAGCGTCGCCGGAACCGAGGTGCGCACCACGAGCGCGGCGCGCAGCATCGCGCCGATCGAGGCGCCGACGCGCCGCACGACCTGCTCGTCCTCGTCCGGCCGGGCCTGGCTGGTCGCGACCAGGCTCAGACCGAGGTCCGCCGAGCCGGACACGTGCAGCGGCTGTCCGTCGAGGTGTGCGCCGCCGCCCGCGGTCGCGGTGTACGTCTGGCCGGTCAGCGGCAGGTGGACGGCGGTGAGTACGGGCTCGTTGTCCCGCACGAGAGTCGCGGTCACGGCCCACTCCGGCAGGCCGTGCAGGTGGTTGACGTTGCCCTCAGCCGGGTCCACGACCCACCACTCCCCCGCCGGCAGCGCGCCGCCGTCCAGCTCCTCCTCGACCCAGCGCGCCTCCGGGCGCAGCTGCTCCAGGCGCGGACGCAGGACGGCGAGCGCCGCCTCGTCGTTGGCGGCGAGCAGCCGCATCAGGTCCTCGCGGGTCCGGTGGCCCGCCACGGCGCCGAAGCGCTCCCGGAGCACAGCTCCCGCTTCGCGCACGGCCGACACGGTCTGCGCGAGCACGACATCGTTCTTCGTTTCGCTCATGGCAAGGACGCTAGAAGGGCTCATCGTTAACTACAAGTGCATGCCAAGCACTCCTAAGATGACTCCCATGCAATTGGATTTGAACCTGCTCGCCGCCCTCGACGCTCTGCTCGAAGAGGGCAGCGTGGCCGGGGCAGCCGACCGCCTGCACGTCACCGCTCCGGCGATGAGCCGCAGCCTGGGCCGGATCCGGCGGAGCACCGGCGACCAGATCCTGGTGCGCACCGGCCGCACGATGACCCCGACGCCCTACGCAATCGCCGTCCGCGCGCAGGTGCACGCGCTGTTGCAGCAGGTGCAGGGCGTGCTGGCGCCGAGTCACGAGCTGGACCTGACCACCTTGGAGCGCACCTTCACGCTGCGCTGGCACGACTCGCTCGTCGCGCTCGGCGGCGCGGCGCTGCTGGCGGCGGTGCGCGAGCAGGCGCCCGGCGTGCGGCTGCGGTTCATCGCGGAGTCCAGCACCGACAGCCCGGGGCTGCGGCGCGGCGAGGTCGATCTCGAGGCGAACGCGAACCCGCCGGCCGCGGCGGACGTCCGCGCCGAGAAGGTGGCCGAGACCGCGCAGGTGGTCGTGGTCCGACCCGGTCATCGGCTCGCTGGCGAGCCGGCGCAGCCGATGACCGCCGAGCAGTACGCCGCGGCCGACCACGTCGCCGTCTCGCGCCGGGGCAATCTCAGCGGCACGATCGACGACGCCCTCGCGAGGCTCGGGCTCGCACGCCGTGTCGTGGCGACCGCGCCGTCGGAGGCAACCGCGCTGGAGTTCGTCCGCGACTCCGACCTCGTGGTCACCGCGCCGCAGGCCACCACCCGCCGGGCGAGCGCCGACCTCGGGCTGGTCGTGCTCCCGCTGCCGCTCGACCTGCCGCCCGCGTCGGTGTACTTGTCCTGGCATCAACGCTATGACACCGATCGAGCGCACGCCTGGCTGCGGGAACTGGCGCGCACCGCGCTGGATGCTCCCAACCGCCGCGCATGACAGGATCGGCGCGTGCAGATCGCGATGCTGGGACCTTTGGAGGTTCGCGCCGACGGCGGCGGCTTGGCCGACGTCCCCGGCGCCCGCCTGCGCGCAGTGCTGATCGCGCTCGCGCTGCGGCCGAACCAGGTGGTCCCCAAGGCCTCGCTGGTCGACTGGATCTGGGGCGAGAATCCGCCCGCCGACGCCGCCAACGCCTTGCAGCGCCTGGTCTCCCGGCTGCGCAAGGCGTTGCCGGACACGGCGATCGACGGGCTCACCGACGGTTACCGGCTCACCGTGGATCCCGACGCCGTGGACGCGGTGCGCTTCGAGCGCCTGGTGAGCGCGAGTCAGGCGGCCGGTCAGGACGTCTCGGAGCGGGCGCGGCTGCTGCGTGAGGCTTTCGCGCTGTGGCGCGGCGCGGCGATGCAGGACGTGGGCTTGCAGGACAGCGACACCTTCGACGCGGTGGTCACGCGGCTGGAAGGGCTGCGCCTGACCGCCGGGGAGGAGCGTTTCGACGCCGAGCTGACGCTCGGGCGCGGCGCGGAACTGGTGACGGAGCTGACCGATCTGGTCGCCGCGCACCCGACGCGGGAGCGGCTGGTCTCGGCGCTGATGCGCGCGCTCAACGCCGCCGGCCGCGACAGCGAGGCGCTGCAGGTGTATCAGCGCACGAGGGAGGCGCTGGCCGAGGAACTCGGCGTCGATCCCTCGCCGGAGCTCTCGGCGCTGCACGTCGCGCTGCTGCGGGGCGAGCTCGGCGGGAAGCGGGAGGAAACCCGCAAGACCAACCTGCGCTCGGAGCTGACCAGCTTCGTCGGCCGGGAGGCGGAGGTGGCCGCGGTCGGCGAGCTCGTCGGCGAGCAGCGGCTGACCACGGTGATCGGTCCGGGCGGTGCGGGCAAGACCCGGCTGGCCGTGGAGACCGCGCGCACGGCGCTCGGCGGGCTGCCGGACGGCGCGTGGCTGGTGGAGCTGGCCGCGATCGGCGCGGACGGGGACGTGGCGCAGGCCGCGCTGTCCAGTCTGGGTCTGCGCGACACGCTGCTCGGCGAGGCTCTGCCGTTCGAAAACCGGAACGCCGAGCCGACGGACCGCTTCGTCGCCGCGATGCGCGAGCGGCGGGCGCTGATCGTCCTGGACAACTGCGAGCACGTCATCGAGTCCGCTGCGCTGTTCGCGCACCGGGTGCTCGGCGAGTGCCGAGGGCTGCGGATCCTGGCGACCAGCCGGGAGCCGCTGGGCATCACCGGCGAGACGTTGTGGCCGGTGACGCCGCTGGCGCTGCCGAAGGAGGACGCGGCGCCGGAGGAGATCGCGGCGTCCCCGGCCGTGCGGCTGCTGCGGGACCGCGCGCAGGCGGTGCGCCGGGACCTGAATGTGGACGCACAGCAGCTGGCGACGATGGCCCGGGTGTGCCGGGCACTCGACGGGATGCCGCTGGCGATCGAGCTGGCGGCGGCGCGGTTGCGGACCATGTCCGTGGAGCAGCTGGCGTCCCGCCTGGACGACCGGTTCCGGCTGCTCACCGGCGGCAGCCGCATCGCGCTGCCCCGGCACCGGACGCTGCGCGCGGTCGTCGACTGGAGCTGGGAGCTGCTGTCCGACGACGAGCGCAGGGTGCTGCGACGGCTCTCGGTGTTCGCCGGCGGCGCCGGTCTGGAGGCCGCCGAGCACGTCTGCGCCGGGGACGAGATCGAGCCGGATCTGGTGCTGGAGCTGCTGACCGCGCTGACCGAGAAGTCGCTGCTGGTCGCCGACGGGATGGACGAGGACGCCACGCGGTTCCGGATGAGCGGCACGATCCGGGAGTACGCCGCGCAACGGCTCGCCGAGGCCGGCGAGCAGGACGCGGCCCGGCGGGCGCACCTGGACTTCTTCACCCTGCTGACCGAGACCGCCGAGCCGCGCCTGCGGCTGCGCGAGCAGGTCGCGTGGCTGGCGGTGTTGCAGGCCGAGCACGACAACATCGCCGCGGCGGCGCGCGGGGCGCTCGCGGCCGGCGAGGCGCAGTCGGCGATGCGGCTCGCGGCCGCCTCGGGCTGGTACTGGTGGCTGGCCGGCTATCGGACCGAGGGTCTGGAGCTGCTGCTGGCGGCGACCAAGGTGCCCGGCGAGACCACCGCCGAGGTCCGGGCCGTGGTCTACGCGCTGATCGTGATGTTCGCGACCTCCGGGCGAGGCGACGAGCACTCCGCCGAGGAGTGGATCCACAAGGCGTACGAGGCGAGTCAGCACACTGAGCCCGGGACCCGCCGCCACCCCGGCATGGCTCTGGTGGAGCCGCTGGAGCGCATGCTGCGGGCGCCGCAGGACGCGTTGACGGCGTTCGAACCGCAACTGGACGACGACGATCCCTGGGTCCGCGCGCTCGCTCGGGTCCAGACCGGCAAGATCCGCGTCATGTTCGGCCAGGGCAGCCTGGACGCGGACGAGCATCTGGAGAAGGCGCTGGCGGAGTTCACAGCGCTCGGCGAGCGGTTCGGGACCTCCCTGGCGCTGACCGAGCTGGCCGACCGGATCGCCGTGCGCGGGGAGTTCGCCAGAGCCGCCGAGCTGTATGAGCGGGCTGTCGTGGTCATCGCCGAGGTCGGCGCGCCCGAGGAGGTCATCCGGATGCGGGCGCGGCAGGCGCTGATGCTGTGGATGGCCGGGGACCGGGACGGCGCGGCGGCGGCGATCGCCGACGGCGAGCGGAGCGCGGAGCGGGTGACCTGGCCCGGAGCGCTGGCGGAGTTGGCGTTGGCGAAGGTGGACCTGGCGCGCTGGGCCGGCGACGCCGCGGAGTCCCGGCGTCAGATCGCCGTCGCGACGACCCTGCTCGGCGAGGAGGCGGAGCAGACGCACTACCGCGCGATGCGGTTGGACATGCTGGCGCGGGTCACCGACGACCTGGAAGAAGCGCGGGCGCATAGCGCGGCGGCCTTGGCGGCGGCGAGCGAGGTGGGGCTCCCGCTGCTGCTCGCCATGGCGGTCGTCGGGGTCGCGGACCTGGCGCTGCGCCAGGAGCAGCCCGAGCAGGCCGCGCGGCTGCTCGGCGCGGCCGCCGCCTTGCGCGGACTGCCCGACAGCGCGCACCCGGACGTCGCGCACATCGAGACGCAGACGCGAAACCGCCTCGGCGACACGAGGTTCGCCGAGGCGGTTCTGGAGGGGACGCGGACCGAGTTGTCCGAGCTCACCCAGGTCACGCTCGCTTCTTGAAGGTCGACACCGCCCAGACATAGCCGAGCACTGCGAACCCCACGGACCAGGCGAGCGCCTGCACCAGGTGGCTGGTCGAGACGTGGCCGCCGGAGAGCAGCCCGCGCAGGGTCTCGATGATCGGGGTGAAGGGCTGGTACTCGGCGAACTGCTTCACGCCGGTCTTCATGGTCGAGGCCGGGACGAACGCGCTGCTCAGGAACGGCAGCATGATCAGCGGCACGGTCGCCAGGCCCGCGGACTCCACCGACTTGGCGGACAGTCCCATCGCCACGGTGAGCCAGCTGGTCGCGAGGGCCAGCAGCAGGATCAGACCGAGCGCGGCGAGCCAGTCCGGCAGGCTGCCGTGGGACCGGAAGCCCATCGCGAAGCCGACGCCGATGATCGCGCCGACCGCGATCAGGGCGCGGACCGTGGTGGCGACCACGTGGCCGGTGAGCACGGCGCCCCGGGAGACGTCCATGGTCTTGAACCGGTTGATGATGCCCTTGGTCATGTCGTCGTTCACCGAGGCCGCGGTCGGGCCCAGGCCGTAGGTGATGGCCATGACGATCAGGCCGGGGACCGCGTAGTCGACGTAGCTGCCGGGGACCTTGAACGCGCCGCCGAAGACGTACACGAACATCAGCATCATGACGATGGGGAACAGGATGGCGTTGAAGACGGTCACGGGGTTGCGGACGGTGTGGCGGAAGTTGCGGCGCAGCATGATCGCGGAGTCGCCGAAGGCGGTGGATGGCGTGCTCATGGTCAGTTCTCCTTCGTGGCGGCGGTGGCGGCGGTCGGGGTGGCTGGCTCGGCCTGGGTGGCAGGGTCGGTCTGAGTGGCGGGCTCGGTCTGGGCGGAGTGCCCGGTGAGGGCGAGGAAGACGTCGTCGAGGTCGGGGGTGTGCACGGAGAACTCCTCGGAGTCCAGCGAGTGCTCGTCGAGCCGGTCCAGCAGGGCGCGCAGCGAGCGCGAGGTGCCGTCGCTGGGGACGCGCAAGGCCAGTTCGGCCTCGTCGCGGGTGGCGCCGGCCAGCAGCCGCGCCGCGCTGTCGAGGTCCGCGGCGGTCGCGAACTTCAGCCGCACGTGGGTCCCGGGTATCTGGCGCTTGAGCTCCTCGGCGGTGCCCTGCGCGACGATCCGCCCGCCGTCCAGCACCGCGATCCGGTCGGCCAGGTGGTCGGCCTCCTCCAGGTACTGGGTGGTCAGGAAGATGGTCGTGCCCTCGGCCACCAGCTCCCGGACGATCTCCCACATGGTGCGCCGGCTGCGCGGGTCCAGCCCGGTCGTCGGCTCGTCGAGGAAGATGATCCGCGGGCTCCCGACCAGCGTCATCGCCAGGTCGAGCTTGCGCCGCATCCCGCCGGAGTAGGTCGAAGCCTGCTTGTCAGCGGACTCGCTCAGATCGAAGCGCTCCAGCAGCCGCGAGACGATCTCGCCGGCCGGCCGGATCCGCAACAGATCCGCCATCATCCGCAGGTTCTCGCGCCCCGTCAGCAGCTCGTCGACCGCGGCGAACTGCCCGGTCACGCCGATCGCGGAGCGCACCTGCTTGGTCTGCGAGGCGACGTCGAACCCCGCCACCCGCACCGTCCCAGCGTCCGCCTTCATCAGCGTGGTCAGCACGTTCACCGTGGTCGTCTTGCCGGCGCCGTTCGGGCCCAGCATCGAGAAGACCGATCCCGCGGCGACCTCGAAGCCGATGCCGTCGAGCACCACCTTGTCGCCGTATGTCTTGCGCAGTCCCGTGACCGCGATCGCTGTGTTTTCCATGACTCAACCATCGCCAGCAGGCCTGACGCGGTCCTGACACGGACCTGACACGGCGGCTGACGCGGCGCACTAGTACGATCAACGCGTGTCCGAAATGATCGAGACGACCCCGAGCTGGTTCGAGCCGGGCGAGCTGGAGCAGATCCGCGCCCACCTGCCGATCGTCTACGTCCAGGCGGTCCCGGTGCGCGTGGACGCCGCCGGCGAGGTGACCAGCGTCGGGCTGCTCCTGCGCATCTCCCCCGACGGGGAGATCACCCGCAGCCTGGTCTCCGGCCGCGTGCTGCACCACGAGCGGCTGCGCGACGCCCTGCTGCGCCACCTGGAGAAGGACCTCGGCCCGGTCGCGCTGCCGAACGTCCCGGCCTCCCTGCAGCCCTTCACGGTCGCCGAGTACTTCCCCACCGCCGGCGTCACGCCGTACCACGACCCGCGCCAGCACGCGGTCGCGCTGGCCTACGTCGTGCCGGTGAACGGCGACTGCTCGCCCCGGCAGGACGCGCTCGACCTGGTGTGGCTCACGCCCCAGGAGGCGAGTTCGGACACTGTGTTGCAGGACATGCACGGCGGACAGGGGACGCTGCTGCGGCAGGCGCTGGCGCATGTCGGCTGTCTGAGCTGACGGCGCTTTCTGCCATGTGCTGAGTGACGACCCCTTCTGTCATGTGCTGACGTCCGGCGCCGGGGACATCGGTCCCCGGCGCCGGACCGGCACCGGCTGCCGCAGCTCTACGGCAGGTGCCCCGCCAACGCCGCCAGCACCGCCGCGTCACCCCCGGTCGAGGTGTCGCCCTTCTCGAAGGTGACCGTCAACTGCGTCACATGGGTGCCCTTGACCACGAAATACACGTGCGCGTACGACGGGCTCGGTGTGTCGGTGATCAGCAGCGAGAAGCCGTCCGCGGTAGCCGTCCCCACCTTGATCGTGCGGACGTCCTTTTGCCCCGCGCCGTTCTCGAACGTGCAGCCCTGCTGTCCGGTGGCCTGCCGTGCGTACTGGAACGCAGCCATGGCCCGGTCCGCCGACGGGAAGGTGAAGATGTTCTGGGTCGCACTCGAATAGAGATAGTTCGAGCCCTGATACAGCGGCGGCGGGCCCGGCGGGGTCCCGTGGTAAGGCCGGCTGGCGATGGCGGCGTCCGGTCCGTTCAGGATGGCGTAGTCGGCGTCCTGGCACAGCTTGCTCGAGGGCGCGGCGCCGGGACCGGTTTCCTGCGACCCCATCTGGAGCCAGCCGTGGGACTGGTCCGCCGTCTCGAACGGGATCTCGCTGAGGCCCAGCCACGCCGAGCCCGGGAGGGTGTTCGACGGCGGGGCGGTGACCGGGTCCGGCGCCGGGGTCCCGCCGTCGAGCCGGTCGGCCATGCGCTGCAGCGCCGCCTGGTCGTCGGAGGTGTCGTACACCGCGCCGGGCGCGGATTGGTAGAACCAGTACGCGATATCACTTCCGGACAGCACCATCATCCTGTGCAGGTCCGCCCCGTCTGCGGAGTCCTTCCACGCGAACCCGTCGGCGATCGTGCCGACCACGATGGATCTCTTGCAATTGGCCGTTGTCGGCTTGAGTATGTCGTAGTCCTGCTTGGCCGCCGCCGCCGAGCTGTAGTGGTAGACCGACTCCCACGCCGTCGTCGAGTCATAGGCGGATGTGTAGTCCGCCTCGACCGCCGACTGCGCGTGGGTCTTCGGTTCCTGCACGTTCGACGGGACGAAGTCACAGATCGGGTCGGTGAAGTCGGCCGTGAGTTCGGGGGCGGTCCGCGTGATCTTCCACTGGTACAGCGCCGGCTTCGGCGCCTCGGAAGCCAGCAGGAGCGCACTCGTGCCGGTGCGGTTCTTCGACGGGAGCGCGGTGTGCGGCGTCGATGCCGACGACGGAACGCTCGGCGCAGGACGGGTCGACACCGGCTGTGTCGGCGTCGGGCTGTCCTTGGCACCCCCGGTGCCCAGCCCGACGCCCGCCGCCACGGCGCAGACCAGGATCACCGATCCGGCCGCCGAGAACACGCGCCGCCGGCGGCGACCCCGGCCCAGGGCCTCGATGGCGCCGGCCGGAACCGGCCGGGCGAGCTCGCGGCCTTCGCTGTTGAGTGCTTCGAGCAACGAAGCGAAGTTCTCAGGCACCGGAAACCATCCCCTTCTTCCCGAAGAGCGCCGATGAGTCCTCCGAGGAGGAAAGTGCTTGAAGCGATGAGGAGGCCGGTGAAGAGGCCGGTGAAGAGGCTGCCGAGCCCGGCGGAGCCTCCTCGTCGTCGGCGAACTCCGAGACGTAGGGCGCCAGCGCCTTGCGGCCGCGGGACAGCCGGGCCTTGACCGTGCCGACCGGCGCGCCGATCTCCTCGGCGATCTCGGTCACGGTCAGGCCCAGCAGATGGAACAGCACCAGCGCGCGCCGCTGCTCGGCCGGGATGCGGCGCAGCGCGTCCACCACGACCAGGCGGTCCGGCGACAGGTCCGGGACGTGCGCGCCGGACTCGCCGCTCGTGCGGTGCGCGCTCAGCCGGTTCCGGGTCTTGCGCCACGTGCTCATCGCGACGCGGAACCCGACGGTCCGGACCCAGGCCTCGGGGTCCTCGTAGCCCCGGACCTTGGACCAGCGCAGCCAGGCCCGGGTGTACGCCTCCTGCGCCGCGTCCTCCGCCTCGGCGACGCTGCCCAGGACCACGAACAGGTATCCCACGACGCGGGTGGCCGTCGCCGTGTAGAACCCCGCGAAATCGATCGACTCAGCCTCTTCGGCCACAGCACCCCTCGCTCCGATCAGTCCGGCGTCCGAACGCCGGGTCCGAAAGACACTCCCGGGGCGGCGGTTCGGTTGCACGGTTTCCGCTCGGAATGCTGTCAGCCCTCGGCGGGCCGCACGCGCCCGACCCGGCGCCGGGCGAGCTTGCCGGAGAAGCGGTACCCCGCCACCGTCACGACCAGCACCGCGGCCGTCTCGGCGGTGCCCTCGATCCAGGTCGAGGCCGAGACCTCCTTCTGCGGCAGCTTGGGCAGCTTCTTCACCGAGCCGGTGGCGTGCTTGGCCGCGTCGGCCTGGAACGCCTGGTTGCGCGCCGAGCCGTGCAGGAAGGAGGCGGCGAACAGCAGCCCGAGGATCAGCACCGTCTCCACGCCGACCACCGCCGGGAACCGCCTGACCAGGACGGTGCGCAGCGGACGCTCGTCCCCGGCGGCGCGCAGCGCGTCGATGCGCGGGTGCAGCCAGAACTGGTTGACGGCGCCGAGGGCGAGCAGGCTGCCGAAGATCAGCAGCTTCACGCCGAGGACCCGTCCGTACATGGTGCTCAGCAGCTGGGTCGGGCCGTCGACGTGCTCCCAGTACAGGAACAGCCCCGACAGGCTGATGGCTGCCACGCAGCTCATCGCGGCGATGGAGAACCGGCGGATCGCCGGGGACCAGAACCCGGATTCCAGACCGCTGCCCGCGACGAGCACGACCAGCCCGATCAGCCCGCCGACCCACACGCCGCCGCCGATCAGATGCAGGATCCACATGAAGGTCTGGAAGACGGTGCGGCCCGCATTGTCGGCCAGCGAAGTCGGGATGCGGGTCGAGACCAGACCGACGACGCCGAGGATCAGGGCCGCGACACGCAGTCCGGTCACCAGGCGCGCCGGAAGGGCCCGGCGTATCACGACCGGCAGGATCAGCAGCGCGGCGACGAAGGGCAGCACCGTCTCCAGCCCGGCGAGCAGCCCGGCGCCCGAGCCGTCGAAGAGCCCGCGCCACGCGGCGCCGTAGTCGTAGCCGGTGCGCGAGGCGCTGTGGGCCTGGTCGGTGAGGACCGCCGGGAGCGCAAGAACTCCGGCGACGACCGCGGCCCAGCCCAGCCGGGTCCGGACGATCCGCGCCGTGCGCTCGCCGGCGCCTCGGGCCGGGGCGGCGACGACGAGCGCCAGGGCGACCAGGCCGACGAAGGACATCAGCGTCGCCCAACTCGCCCAGGACACGGCGCTGTCCTCGAAGGGACCCAGCGGGGTGGAGGGCGCGGGCGCGGCGAGGTACGCCGGGGCGCCGGCGAGGACGGGTGCGGAGAGCAAGGGACCCCCTGAATCGGAACGATCTAGCGAGGGTTAGGTTAGGCAAACCTAAGTTTCACGTCAACACGGACCCGGAGAGGAGGAAACGGCGAGGAATCGTCGAGGTCAGACTCAGGTCGCGGGATTCTTTCGGCCGGCGCCGAACCGTCGCGGCCCTACCGTCATCGATATGTCGACAGCCATGACGACGACTTCTTCCGGTTCTGCTTCGCCCTCCGAGCCCGAGCCCGATACCGCGCCCGCGCTCCACCGCCCCGGCGTGACCCTGCTCGCCACCTGCCTCGCCCTGTTCCTCGGCCAGGTCGACACCACGGCCGTGAACCTCGCCCTGCCCGCGATCCGGCACGACCTGTCCGGCGGCATCTCCGGCCTGCAATGGGTCGTCGACGCCTACAACGTCACCTTCGCCGCGCTCCTGCTCACCGGCGGCACGCTCGGCGACCGCTTCGGACGCCGCCGGCTGTTCCGCACCGGCGTGGCCGTCTTCGTCCTCGGATCCACCGTCTGCGCGCTCGCGCCGGGACTTCCGGTGCTGCTGGCGGGCCGCGTCACGCAGGGCGTCGGCTCCGGGATGATGCTGCCGCAGAGCCTTGCGATCCTGGCCACGGCCTTCCCCGGGCGCCGGGAGCGGAACAAGGCGATGGCCGCGTGGTCGATCGTGGCCGGCAGCGGACTGGCCGTCGGGCCCACGTTGGGCGGGCTGGCCGTGCAGACGCTCGGCTGGCAGTCGATCTTCTGGGTCAACGTGCCGATCGGCATCGCGGCACTCGTGCTCACGCTGCGGCACGTACCGGAGTCACGCAACCCGCGGGCGCGCACGCTGGACCCGCTCGGCCAGGTCTTGGCGATCGCCTCCCTCGGCCTGCTGACCTTCGTCGCAGTCCAGGGACGCGAGCTGGGCTGGACCTCCCCAGCGACGCTGGCGTGCATCGCAGGGTGCGTGGTCGGTCCCGCGGCGTTCGTCGCGGTCGAACGCCGTCGCAGCGACCCGATGCTCCCGCTGGACCTGCTGCGGCGCGGGCAGCTGCCGGTCGCGGTCATCGTCGCGGCGTGCATGACCTTCGGGATGTACGGCCTGTTCCTCCTGACCAGCCTGATGTTCCAACAGGAACGCGGCGCCTCCGCACTCGGCGCCGGCGTGGCGATGCTGCCGCTGGCGGTCGCCGCGACGGTCCTCTCGCCACTGACCGGACGCCTGGTGACGCGCTACGGACCGCGGCTGCCGATGACCGCCGGCATGACCGCGATGGGAACCGGCGTCCTGATCTTCGCCGTCGCCGGAGCGGACGCGAACCTCCTGGTCCTGGAGATCGCCTTCACCGTCATCGGCATCGGACTGGCTCTGAACACCGGCCCGGTCGTCGGCGTCGCCGTCTCGGCAGTAGCGTCCGAACTAGCCGGCCTCGCCTCAGGCATCGCCAACCTGGCCCGCATGTTCGGCGCCACCCTCGGCGTCGCGGTTCAGGGCTCGGTCATGGCCGTGGCCTCCGCCGGAGCGGCAAGCGGCCCGCACTTCGTGCACGGACTGCGGATCGCGGTCGCGGTGGGGTGCGCCGTGGAGTTCCTCGGAGCTGCGGTCGCGTTCCGGTACGTCGACCGGCTCAGCCCGCCGTCGTCCGGTTGATCTGCTCGACGGTCTCCACCAGCGGCGCCAGCCGCGGATCGGCGGCGGCGTTGTCCAGCGCCTCGCGCAGGGCGGTGTCGTGGGTGGGGCGGGCTTCGGCGAGGAGGGCGAGGCCGGGGGGCGTCACGTTGGTGTAGATGCCGCGGCGGTCGGTGGGGCACAGATAGCGCTCGAGGAGGCCGCGGTCTTCCAGACGGGTGACCAGGCGGGTCGTCGCGCTCTGACTGAGCACCACTGCCTCGGCGACCTGGTTCATGCGCAGGTGGCCGCCGTCGCCGTCGTGCTGGTAGCTCAGGACGTCCAGGAGCGAGTACTCGCGGGCGCTCAGGTCGTGGCGGGCTTGGAGGGCTCGCTCGACGTGGCTCTCGATGCGGCCGTGCAGGAGTGAGAGCGCGTACCAGCCGTGGACCAGCCCGATCTCGGCGGTGCCGGTGGTGTTCTGGGTGTCGCTTTTGGTGTCAACGCTCTTGGTGTCAGCGGTGCCGGTCATGGTGCCCTGCTCCTTCCGTGCCCCGCCTGCCAATATACCGCGCGTGCAATCGTTGTGTTTGCAAATACATGCGCTTGCAATTATTGTGATCCCCATGCCTCTCGCTCTCCTCGCCCTGGCCATCGGCGCCTTCGGCATCGGCACCACCGAGTTCGTCCCGATGGGCCTGCTGCCGGAGATCGCCGGGGACTACGGCGTCTCGATCCCCTCGGCCGGACTGCTGGTCACCGGCTACGCCCTCGGCGTGGTCGCCGGCGCGCCGGTGATGACCGCGCTCGGCACCAGGCTCGGGCGCAAGACCATGCTCATGCTGCTCATGGGCCTGTTCGTGCTCGGCAACCTGGTCTCGGCGTTCGCGCCGTCGTTCGAGGTGATGCTCCTCGGGCGCATCGTGACCGCGCTGGCGCACGGCGCGTTCTTCGGGATCGGGTCGGTGGTCGCCGCCGAGCTGGTCGCGCCGGAGAAGAAGGCCGGGGCGATAGCCGCCATGTTCACCGGGCTGACCGTGGCGAACGTCGTCGGCGTGCCGCTGGGCACGTTCGTCGGGCAGGCGGTCGGCTGGCGCGTGGACGTTCGCGATCGTGGCGGGTCTGGGCGTCGCCGGACTGCTCGGCATCGCCAAGCTGGTGCCGCCGCTGCCCCGCCCCGAGGGCGCGCACCTGCGGCGGGAGCTGGCCCGGGTCCTGGACCAGGCGCACGGTGCCCCGACCCTGGCCTCGGCCGTCAACATCGGCGCCTTCAACCTGGGCAACGCGCTGTCGGCGTGGCTCGGCGGCGTCGTGATCTCCGCAGGGTTCGGATACACCGCGCCGAACTGGGTCGGGGCGGTCCTCGCCGGCTCGGCGCTGGTGCTGGCGGTGTGGTCGGCGACGCTGGAGCGCGGCGCGAAGCCGGCGGGAGCGGCACCAACAACCACCGAGCCGAGCGAAGTACTGACCAGCACAACAAGCTGAGACGCACACAGCCCCGGCGTTCCACACAAACGCCGGGGCTCCAGCTCCGTTACCCGCGTTTGCGCGTCCCGAAAATACTGCGCGTCAACTCTCGCACCGCGGTGTTCACCGCCTTCTTGACCGTCGCTGATCCGAGCGCCTGGTCGATGAGGTTCGGCGGAGCCTTGGCGGCGGTGCTCGGGCGGCTCCGGCTCTGACTCTGGCTCTGAGACTGGGTCTGGGTCTCGCGCTCGGCCTTGGCCGCTTCGTCCTCCCGGCGCTGATCCTCAGCCGCTGCCTGCGCTTCCTGCTCGCGCGCGGCGAGGATCTCGTACGCCGACTCCCGATCGACGGCCGGACCATAGGTCGCCAGCTGCGGCGAGGCGTTCACAATCCCCTGCACGACCGCCTGATCCGCCTCAGCCATCAGCGATTCCGGGGCGCGCAGCCGGGTCCACGCCACCGGAGTCGGCGCGCCGTTCTCGGACAACACGGTCACCACCGCCTCGCCGATCCCGAGATTCTGCAGCACCTCGCCCAGGTCGTACGGCGACTTCGGGAACGTCGACACCGTCGCCTTCAGCGCCTTGGCGTCGTCGGGGGTGTAGGCGCGCAGCGCGTGCTGAACCCGGTTGCCGAGCTGCGCCAGAACGTCGCCGGGCACGTCCTTCGGGGTCTGCGTGACGAAGAAGATCCCGACGCCCTTGGACCGGATCAGCCGCACCGCCTGCGTGATCGCCGACAGGAAGGCCTTGGACGCCCCGGTGAACAGCAGGTGCGCCTCGTCGAAGAAGAACACGAGCTTGGGCCGGTCCACGTCGCCGACCTCCGGCAACCGCTCGAAGAGGTCCGCGACCAGCCACATCAGGAACGTGGAGAACAGCTCGGGCTGGTTGGCGACTCCCGGCAGCTCCAGCAGCGACACCACGCCGCGGCCGTCGGGCGTGGTGCGGATCAGGTCGAGCGGGTTGAACTCGGTCTCCCCGAAGAACGGCTCGGCGCCCTTGGCCTGGAACGCCGTCAGCTCCCGCAGGATGACCCCGGCGGTCTGCGGCGACAGTCCGCCGATCGCCTTCAGCTCCGCCTTGCCCTCGTCGCTGGTCAGATGGACCAGCACGCTGCGCAGGTCCTTGAGGTCCAGCAGCAGCCAGCCCTTGGTGTCGGCGTAGTGGAAGACCAGGCCCAGGGAGGACTCCTGGGTCGGGTTCAGCCCGAGCACCTTGGCCAGCATCGTCGGCCCGAACGCCGAGACCGTCGCGCGCACCGGGACGCCGGTCCCCTCGCCGCCGAGCGTGTAGAACTCGCAGGGGAAGGCTTTCGCAGACCACTGCTGGCCCAGCGCCTGGGTGCGGGTGGTCAGCTTCTCGCCGCCCGCGCCGGGCGCCGCCAGCCCGGACAGGTCGCCCTTCATGTCGGCCAGGAACACCGGGACGCCGGCTGCCGAGAGCTGCTCGGCCATGGCCTGCAAGGTCTTGGTCTTGCCGGTACCGGTGGCGCCGGCGACCAGGCCGTGCCGGGTGAGCATGGTCAGCGGGATGCGGACCTGGACGTCCGGATCCGGGGTGCCGTCGGCCATCAGCGCACCGAGGTCCAGGGTCGGGCCGTCGAAGGCGTAGCCCGCGGCGACGGTCTGGGGGTAGCCGGCTGCTTTCGCCGAGCCGGCTGGGTTCGCTGGGTTCGCTGGGTTCGCTGGGTTCGCTGGGTTCGCTTCGTTCGCAGAGTTCGTCATCGTCGTCTCACCTCGATCAGTGCGTCAGGCAGGTCTGCTCGAACTGGGTCTTCTCCGACTCCTTGAAGAACTTCGTGCCGTCCCCGCTGGCGCACCAGTAGTACCAACGCTCCGTCGCCGGGGTCAGGACCGCCGCGATCATCTGCTTGGAGGGGATGCTGACCGGGGTCGGCGGCAGTCCCTTGTGACCGCCGGTGGCATACGGGTCGGTCGGGTCGGTGACCTCGCGCGCCGTCACCGGGACGCGCTTGCCGGCCAGCAGGCTCATCCAGTACCTGGTCGTGGCGTCCACGCCGACGAAGTCGCCGCGGCTGAGCCGGTTCTGGACCGCCTCGGAGACCTCGCGGCCGTCCGGGTCGGGCTTGGTGACCTCGGCCTCGGCCAGGGAGGCGATGGTCAGGGCCTCCTCGGGGGTGCAGGCGCGCGCCGGGGCGCACTTGAGCATGGCGGCCTTGGCCGGCAGCCCGAGCGCGGTCAGCTCGGCGACCCGCGTCCTCACCATCGAGGTCAGCACGCTCTGCGGGGTGTCGGCGCTGGTCAGGGTGTAGCGGCCGGGCTCCAGCATGCCCTCGGCGGTCCAGTGCCCGTCGGCGCTCTTGGACCAGGGCGGCAGGCCGATCTGGTTGGTGTCGATGAGCTGCTGGAGGTCGTCCTTGCTCCACTCCCGCTTCTTGGCCAGCGCCTGCAGCGTCTCCCAGCTGTAGTCGCCGGGCCGGACCTCGAGCAGCGAGTCCGGCGAGAGGTTGGCGGAGTTGAGCAGCTCGGTGATGGCGGTCGCGGCGCTGATCTTCGGGCAGACCCGGTAGGTCCCGGTGCTGATGCCGCGCGCCGCCTCGTTGTGCCCGGCGGCGTCGACGAACGCCTGCGTGCTGCGCACCACGCCGGCGTTGAACAGCGCGTCGCCGATCGCCTTGCCGGTCGCCCCGGTGTTCACCTCGACCAGGACCTTGTGCGGATCGCTCGGCGAGCAGCTCGACGCGGAATAGTCGGGGGCGTGCGAGGTCCTGGCCATGTCGGCGATGCCCGCGAACACGAACGCCGCGATCCCGCCGAACACCACCACCGGCACCAGCAGCGGACCCCACGCCTTCAGCCGGTCGCGGCGCGTCGGCGGCGGGTCCTCGTAGCCGTCGTCGGCGCCGTTCTCGCCGGGCACCGCGTACCCGGTCCCGGTCTTCCCGCCTTCCGGACTTCCCACCACGTCGCTCCCGATGATCGATCGCTTACTCAGAGGGATCATCGCGGGATCGGCGCCCGTACGCAGCCTGACAGGGCCGGATGGGGATCGCCCGGGTGGCGTAACGAGCAGAGCGGAGGTCAGTATCCTGTTGAATTCCGACCGTATAGCGGGAGTGTCGAGGTTCTATGGACGCGAGTGGGTACCGGCCCGGTAACCAGAGCACCGGGCGCCAGGTGCGCGGACGCTCGCTGCACGACGTGCTGCACGATCCGGGCACCGGTATCGCGCAGCAGGCGGTCATCCCGCTGGACCCGAGCCGCGTGGCGCTGATCGCCCGCGCGATCCTCACCGCGCTGGCCGCCGGCACCGTCCACGGCTACATCACCCCGCACACCATCGTGCTCACCGACGACGGCACCGCGCTGCTGGTCGGCGACCGCGTCGCGCCGGGCGCCACCCCGGCGACCGACGTCTTCGCGCTGGGGATGGCGCTGTTCGAGGCGGTGGAGGGATACGCGCCGCATCCGGCCGAGCCGCTGCCGCCGATGACGCGCGCCGGGGCGCTCGGGCCGCTGATCGAGGCGCTGACCGCGCAGGATCCGGGGCGGCGGCCGACTGCGGCGGCGGCGCTGGGGCTGCTGGAGGCGGGGATGGCGGCGCCGGCTTCGCCGGACGCCACCGAGACGCGGACGCTGCCGCAGGTTCCAGCGGCAGGCGCGACAGGAGCACCGGCAGCCGGGAACAGCGCGGATTCGACAGCTACGTCCCTGCTGCCTCCGGTTCCGGCCGGACCGGCGATGGGGATGGCTGCGCCGCCCGGCACTTCCGGCTCTTCCGGGCCACCCGGACCACCCGACTACAGCGCTTCGGGCTATGCGACATATGACGACTATCCAGAGGCGAAGCGCCGCGCGTTGCTCATAGGCGGCGGGTTGGCGGCGGTCGTGATCATCGCCGGAGTCGCGCTCGGGGTCACGAGACCGTGGCACCAGACGGACACCAGCAGTTCGACCGTCCCCGGCGTGCCGACCGCGAGCTCCGTGCCGACCACTCCGGTCGCCGCGACGCCGTCCGCCTCGGTACCGGCCACGCCGTCCACGCCGTCCACGACCAGCAGCACTCCCACCCCGACGCCGACGCCGACCCCCACCCCGACGGTCTCGAACCCGACCGCTCTGGTGTCGATGTCCCTGTGCCTGGACGCGGCGGCCGACGGCGGCATCCACTCCGGCGCGAAGGTCACTGCCGGGACCTGCCAGGGCAGCGCGAACCAGGGGTGGCAGATCCACACCGACGGCACGATCCGCTCCCTGGCCGACGCGAACCTGTGTCTGGACGCGGCCGCCCCGAACGGCAAGGTCGCGAACGCCGCGCAGGTCGCGGTGTGGAACTGCCACGGCGGGTCGAACCAGGCTTGGGTCTGGAACGCCAACGGCACGGTGTCGCCGGTGGCGAACACCGCGCTGTGCCTGGACGCCGCGGGACCGGTGCCGATCCACGCGGGCGCGAACGTCACGGCGTGGCCGTGCAACGCCGGACCGAACGAGATCTGGGCGAAGCAGTAGCCGCGCCGGTGCGTTCGCGACGCCGGGGAATCAGCTGAAATAGCAGCGCGAGGCCCGGCTCACCCCTGCGAAGCCGGGCCCCGCGCTGGTCCTCCCGCCCCTATTGCGGCGTGTTGGCGCCCTGCATCGAGGCGACCGCGTCCGCGACGCCTCGCTCGTAGAGCCCCAGCTTCGGCTTTCCGACCGAGCCGCCGCCTAGCGGGAAGTTCTGGGTGGCCGCGTTCGGCATGCTGTCCGAGACCAGGACGTTGATCTCGTCGAGCGTGGTGGCCGGGCCCGAGCCGGAGCCGCCGGGGTTGAGGTCCAGGACGGCGTAGGCGGTCTTGCCCGCGTACAGCACGTAGGCCGGCGGACCGCCGAGACCGCCGGGGATCAGCGGCTTCACGTCCTTGCTGTGGTCGGCGGACTGCGCGCTGCCGAGGCCGACCAGCGGGTAGTAGCTCAGGCCGCAGGAGGTCGCACCGGTGTTGCGGACCGCGATCAGGCGGCGGGTCGGGACGTCGGTCATCGGGGAGACCTGGAGCGTCACCTGCGTCGCGGTGCAGCGGTGGGCGAAGGCGTAGCTGTCGTCGTCGTGCGGGGCGGGTGACGCGGTGGCCGAGGGCTTGGCGGTGGCCGAGGTCTTCGCGGTGACCGGCGGAGCCTTGGCACTCGTGGCGGGGGCGGGCGGCGCGGAGGACTGCGCACTGGTCGACCCCGTGGACGCGGTGGTCCCGACCGAACCGACCTCGGACGTGCTCGTCACCGTTCCGGCACCGGACGCGCCGGACTTCGAGGACTGGCACGCGCTGAGCGAGACGGCACACAGCGCGACGGCGACGGACGACAGCGTGATCTTCTTCATGAGCCCCACCGTGCCGGGCGCCCCGTCCCACCCGCCACCCCTCAACGCCGATGCGGGACGCTGGAACGATTCCAGGTACCCTGAGCTGCGACATCACCCGTTCCTGGAACGGCGGCACAGAACGGGGAGGACCACCGCGTGGCGAGGCACACCGACGCGTTCGCGGCACGCCTGAGCGAACTGAAGGACCGCTCCGGCCGCAGCTACGGCGCACTGGCCCAACGCCTCCACACCAGCACCTCAACCCTCCACCGCTACTGCAACGGCACCACCGTCCCCGCCGAGTTCGCCCCCGCCGAACGCTTCGCCCGCGCCTGCAACGCCACCCCCGAAGAAGTGCTGGCGCTCCACCGCATGTGGCTGCTCGCCGACGCCGAACGCCGCGCCGAGGCAACTGGTTCAGGTATCACTGAGTCTCAGTCGGGCGCGAGCGCCACCGGAGTAGTTGCTTCTGGTACCGCCGACTCAGCCGCACCTGGTCGTCGGACACGTCGCCGGCTGATACCTGCTCTAGCCGGACTCGCCGCAGTCGCCGTTCTTGTCCCGATCGCTATCTACGCGACCCGCGACTCCAACTCGCCAATCAGCAAACCATCCGCCCCTTCGCCGAGCCCCACTCCCACCCTCCCGACCCCAGTCACCGTCAGCGTCCTCGCCGACAACTGGGACACCGAGTGCGGCCAGTGGTTCTACGCACCCCAATCCCCCACCGCGGTCCCGCCCCCGCCCGGACTCCCCGATGTCGGTCTCTGGGCCCAGCCTCTCGGCGCGGTCCCCGGCGGGCACCTCCGGCTCCAGCTCACCGCGCAGGGCACGCCGGGGCGCGCGCCGGTGGTCCTGCACACGCTCTACGTCCACGTCGTCGGTGCGAAGCCCGCGCCGGCGAGCGGCTACGCCTACACCATGGGCTCCGGGTGCGGCGGCGGGCTGGATCCGGCTTCGTTCGCGATCGATCTGGACGCCTCGGCGCCGAAGATCAAACCCGTCTCGGGCCAGATCGCGAATGACAAGGTCGGGCTCGCCGACTTCCCGTTCCAGGTCTCCGGCGACGATTCGCAGGTGCTGGACGTCGACGCCCATTCCGCCGACCAGGAGATCGACTGGACGCTGGTCCTGGTCTGGAGCTGCGGCGACCAGCAGGGCACGCTGACCGTCGACGACCACGGCAAGCCGTTCCGCACCATCGGCCTGAACGGCAAGCCCGCCTACTTCTACAACGGCACCAAATGGGCCGCCACCACGCTGGACCAGTAGCAGCCGAGCACCGAGAAGTCCCGACTCAGTGGCCTGAGCCGGGACCCACCCGCGAAACCTCAGCCCGCCGAGCCCTCAGTGCGTCGGGTGCGTCGCGCTGTTCGAGGCCGGCATCGCGCCGCCGCACATCGCGGAGCCGAGCACGACTTCCTGGCCGCCGACCAGCGTGATGTCCGCCGCCTCGACGGTCAGGTTGCCGTCCTTGTCGGTGACCTGCTTGTTGACCACGATGGTGCCCAGCTGCGGCACGGTGACCGTCTGGTTCACGCCGGTCGGGACGGTGATCGTCACCGGCGTCGCCGGCGGCAGCGGCGCGGGCGGCGGGACCGGGGTGAAGACCGCGGTGGCGACGGTGCCGGTGCCGGTGGCCGCGCCCGGGGAGGCCGGGGCGTCGCAGGTGGCCTTGATCCCGGTGACGTCGAGCGCGCCGACCAGCGGGATGGTCAGCAGCAGGTGCGCCGCGGCGGCCGAGGCCGAGGCGGTGCCGGCCTTGGCGTCGCCCGCGGTGGTGGCGGTGAGCAGGGCGTCGACGGCGATCGGGCCGAGGTTCAGGGTCGGCAGGCTCTGGGTCCCGCCGGGCGGGAACGTCGAGTCCGGCGTCGGCGGCACGGCGACCAGGCCGCCGAGGGCCTGCGCGGAGACGACGTACGCCTCCGCCTGCGGGGACGTGTTACTGGCCTGCGAGGGCGCGACGACGCCCAGCGCAGTGCCGAGAAGCGCGGCGGTCATGCCGCACGCGCGCAGCCCGATTCGAAGACGCATGGGAGAATTCATACCTTTCCGCGAACAAGTGGACTCTTCGCGGAAAGCATCGCGAAGCAGTCCCGAGTTCCGGCGATCCGCCACGCGCGCGACCGTTGAACATCATCCCATTGGCTCAGTAGACGTCGATTCTCCGGATCTCCAGACCATACGCACCGGGGCGACCCGAAGACCGCACCGTACTTCCCCCGGCGTACTCGCGGTGTCTCTCCCCACCGGATGGCAGCGTCGCCGCCGATCCCGAGGATGAAGGGTGCCCAGCCGCCCACCGCATCCCGCCGGGAGCCACCGTGACCGCCGCGACATCCGCATCCGCCGCCCCGCCTCATCCAGCGCCGCCGGCGTGGTGGGTGGCGGTCCGCGAGATCTGGACGCACGGCCGGCGCATCGAACGAGTCTGCTACGTCCTCGGCCTGGTGCTCATCACCTCCGGCGCCTTCCACTTCACCGTGTTCTTCATCCGCGGCGGACCGTGGGAAGGACCCGTCTCCTGGCGCAAGCCGACGACCTTCGGCCTGTCCTTCGGCCTCACGCTCATCGCCGTCGCCTGGGTCGCCTCCTCCCTCAAGCTCTCGGAGCGCACCCGGGCTCTGGCGCTCGGCATCTTCGCCGCCGACTGCTTCGTCGAGGTCGGCGGCATCACCCTCCAGGCGTGGCGCCACGTCCCGTCCCACATCGACATGCAGGGGTCCTTCAACACCGGCGTGTCGATGACCCTGGCCGTCGGCGGCGGCATCCTGGTCCTCGTGCTGGGCCGGCTCGCCTTCGCGGCGTTCCGCGGCGATCCGGACCAGGCGCCGTCGATGCGCCTGGCCCTGCGCGCCGGCTTCCTCACCCTGATGATCGGCCTGCTCTCCGGCGCCGCGATGATCGCCCGCGGTACGTCCGAGGCCAACACCGGACACCAGCAACAGGCCTACCAGGACCTCGGTTTCCTCAAGCTGGTCCACGGGATCAGCCTGCACGGCGTGCTGGTCCTGCCCACGCTCGCCTGGGCCCTGACCCTGACGTCCTGGCCGGAGCCGAAGCGGACGCGGACGGTCGCGCTGGCCGCCTCCGCCTACGGGATCGCCATCGCCGCGGCGCTGGTCTTCGACCTCGCGACGATGTGACCAAGACGCGTCGGCGAAATCAAGGCTTTACCATTCCAGCCCCAACGAACCCGTTCCACTCGGACCACGCGCCGTTCGCCACCGCCTCGGACCGGTTCCAGATCGACCCGTCGGCCAGCACGGCGAAGACCGCCATCCGACCGTCGGCATGCCGCGTCACCGAAGCAGCGGTGACCGGACCGGCGGGACCGAAGCCGTCGCCCCACCTCGACCACTCGGCGCCGTTCGCCACCGCCTCGAACCGGTTCCGGACGCCGCCGCCCGGCGTGACCGCGAAAACCTCGACCCGGCCGTCCTGATGCGCCCCGGCCGCCACGGTGCCGGGAGCGCCGTACCCGTTCGCGCCGCCGGTTGGGCCGTAGACGCCCCAAGCGGACCACGCGCCGTTCGCCGCTGTCTCGACACGGTTGCGCATCGAGCCGTCGCTCATCACCGCGAACACCTCCAGGCGTCCGTCGGCGTGGCGGGCAGCACTCACGGTTTCCGTGACGCCGCCTTGCGGTCCGACCTCGTTCCACCCGGACCACGCGCCGTTCGGCGTCGTCTCGGACTTATTCGAGATCCCACCGGTCGGCGTCGCCGCGAACAGCTCCAGCCGACCGTCGGCATGTGCCACAACCGTCAACGCTTTCGCAGTCTTCGACGATGCGAACACGCCCCAATCCGACCACGCTCCGCCCGCCGAGTCCTGAAAGCGGTTCTGCACCGAGCCGTCGCTCATCACCGCGAAGACCTCCAGCCGACCGTCGGCGTGCCGTCCGACCGCCACCGAACTCGTGCGCGCCGCGAACCCGAAGCCTTTAGCCGGACTGAAATCACTCCACCCCGACCACACGCCGTTCGGCGCCGTCTCGGCGGCATTCGTGATCCCGCCGCTCGGCGTCACCGCGAACAGCTCGATCCGTCCATCGCTGTGCACACCGCCGGCGATCCGCCCGCCGCTCCCCTGCGGCTCCATGAACGCCCCGGCGCCCCACTGCCCGAAGTCCGCCGTCAGCGCCTGGTCGCCGTCCACGTCGGCGCCGTCGAACGTGAACGGCGTCCGGTTCTGCCACAGCTGGATGCCGGGATACGGCGTGCGGTTGCGGCCGTTGGAGTACGCCGTCGAGCACGACTGCCAAGCCCACTGGATCCGTCCCGAGGCCAGCAACCAGCCGAGCGCGTCATAGCTGCTGTAGGCGCCGGTGCGGGCGACGCCGATGACCGAGGCGACGCCGTCGAAGTACGCGTTGACCGCGTCCATGTCGGCGGCTTGGACATCCCAGTCGATACTGAAGTAGATCGGCCGATCCGCCGGTGACCCGCACGCCGCCGCCTGCTTGTCCGCCTCGGTGGCGTCCGCGACGCCCCGCGCGAAGCCCTGGCGCGGACCGTCGGCGGTCGCCTCCCAGTTGCAGACCACTGCGATTCCCGCCGAGGTCAGCGCCCGCGCCTCGTCGGCGGTGAGGTTCTTCTCCGGGCTGTAGCTGAGGTAGCGGACCACGAACGCGTAGCCGGCGGCAGCCATCGCGCCCACCGACGGATGCGGCGCCGAGGCGTAGTCCAAGCCGTTCGCGACCGGCGCCGCCGTCGTCGCCGAGGCCGGACGGACCCCGGTCACACCCACCACCGCGGCGGCGCAGGCGGAAGTCAGCAGCCGACGCCGCGAAACACGGGGATCATCAAGGATCGAACTCGTCACAGGGACCATTTGATCCCGATAACGATCAAAGAATAATGATTTAGGCCCGCGCCGCCAGATTCATCATCAGATCTCCAACACCTTCATGAACGCGTCGGCGATCAGCGCGTGACCCGCCAGGTTCGGGTGGATCCGGTCGTTCGCCCAGTACTGCGACCCCGTGTTCGCCAGCGCCGCGTCGAACACCCGCTGTGTCGGGATGTGCACCGCGTCGAACTCCTCGGCCAGCCCCGCCACCGCGGTCGCGAACGTGTCGCTGGCGGCGCGCTGCGGCTCGGTGCGGTCCGGCTCGATGATGTACGGATCGGCCAGGATCAGGCGGCAGCCGGTCTCCTCGACCGCGCGGCGCAGCAGCGTGCGCAGGGTGTCGACGTACTCCTCCAGCGGAACGGCGAGGTCCGGGTTCCCGTCGAAGGCGCGCCAGACGTCGTTGATCCCGATCATCACCGACAGCCAGTCCGGACGCGGCGCGAGCGCGTCGCTCTCCCAACGTTCGGCCAGGTGGCGGGTCGTGTTGCCGCTGGTGCCGTGGTTGGTCCAGGTCAGCCGGGCCTCGGGGTGCCGGGCGGTAGTGAACGCCCGCAGCAGGCTGACGTACCCGCGGCCGTACGGGGCGTCCTCATCGCGGCGTCCACAGTCGGTGATGCTGTCGCCGATGAGAAGGATGTGCTGGCCGTCCTTGAAGAACACGGGTCTTGCCCTCCGGTGCGCGTGCGGATGGAAACATCCGATCATCTCCCGGAGAAACCCGATCAGGCGAGCGTGTCGATCCACCCTTCGAGACGCCGGCCCTGCGCCGTCATCACCTCCGGATCCCGCAGCGCGTTGGCCAGCACCGACATGCCCTGATACGCCGCGACGAGGTCGACGGCCAGATCCCGCGCATCGGCCCGCCCGAGCTGCCGGAACTGCTCCTCGGCCCAGTCGAGCAGGGCGCGCAGCACGCCCGCGGCGGTCTGGTCCAAGCCGTCCTCGCGCTTGTCGAGTTCGGTCGCCAGCGTCCCGAAGGGGCAGCCATAGCGAGCCGCGACCTCGCGCTGGTCGACCCAGCCGGCGATCAGCGTCTTGAGACGCACGGCCGGATCGGGCAGCGCGTCGAGCTGGTCGGTGAGCTCGGCCAGCCGCGAGCGGTGCGCGCCGAGCGCGGCCTCGACCAGCTGATCTTTGGTCTTGAAGTAGTAGTAGACGTTGCCCAGCGGGACGTCCGCGGCCTGCGCGATGTCGTTGAGCGTGGTGCGCTCCACGCCCTGCTGGTGGAACACCTCGGCGGCGGCGGACGCCAGCCGTTCGCGCTTGCCACCGCGCTTTGAGTCAGTCACCTAACTGAGGATAGACAACCGGCGCCGCGATCCGCTAGCGTTTAACTCAGTTAGCCAACTAACTCACACTGCGAAACGCAGTCTGAGCTGCTGAAACGAGGAAGACCATGATCGTTGTGACAGGCGCCACCGGGAACGTCGGCCGGACCCTGGTGCGGACGCTGGCCGCCGCCGGACACGCCGTGACCGCCGTGTCGCGGCACATCCAGGACGCCGACGTCCCGGCCGGCGTCCGCGCGGTCGCCGCCGACCTCGGCACGCCGGCCGGCCTGGACGCCGCGTTGCAGGGTGCGAAGGCGCTGTTCCTGCTGGTCGCGGGTGACGACCCGACCGGCGTGCTGGCCACGGCGAAGGCCGCCGGAGTGACCAGGGTCGTCCTGGTCTCCTCGCAGGGCGTCGGCACTCGCCCCGGCGGCGCCTACGCCCACGTCGCCGGCTTCGAGCAAGCCGTCGCCGCCTCCGGGCTGGATTACACGATCCTGCGCTCGGGCGGACTGGACTCCAACGCCTTCGCCTGGGTCGAGCCGATCCGCGCGCAGCGCCTCGCCCCGGCGCCGTTCGCCGAGGTCGGGCTGCCGTTCGTGGACCCGGACGACGTCGCCGCGGTGGCCGCCGCGGTGCTCACCGAGGACGGCCACGCCAGCGCGACGTACGTGCTCACCGGTCCGGCGCCGACCACGCCTCGCGAGCGTGCGGCAGCCATCGCGGAGGCGATCGGTGCGCCGGTGACGTTCGTGGAGATGACGCGGGAGGAAGCGCAGGCGCAGATGGCGCAGTTCGTGCCGCCGGAGGTGCTCGAGGGGACGCTGGCGATCCTCGGCGAGCCGACGGCCGAGGAGCAGACGGTGAGCCCTGACGTCGAGCGGATCCTGGGCCGTCCGGCGGCGCCGTTCAGCGCGTGGGCCACACGGAACGCCCCTGCTTTCCGCTGAGCTCACCGGTCGCCGCCACGACGCGGTCGACAAGAAACCGGCCAGCCGGTATTTTTTCTCGGGACAGCATCAGCGTCCTTGGAGGGGAACCAGCTATGAAGGCCATCCAGTTCAGCGGGCCCGGCGGTCCGGAGACCATCGCAGAGGTCGACATCGCGGCGCCGATCCCGGCCGCCGGGCAGCTCGCGATCGCCGTCCGCTTCGCCGGGCTGAACTTCGTCGACGTCCTGGCGCGGCGCGGCGCGCCCGGGTACGCGAGCAGCTGGCCGTTCGTGCCGGGCATGGAGGTCGGCGGCGAGGTCGTCGCGCTCGGGGAGGGCGTGAGCGGGTTCGCCGTCGGGGACACCGTCGTGGCGTTCACGGTGGACGGCGGCGGGCTGGCTGAGACCGTGGTCGCCGAGGCCGGGCTCGCCGCGCGCGTTCCCGACGGTCTCGCGCTGGACGCCGCCACCACCGTGCCGCTCACCTGGGCCACCGCGGTCGGTCTGACGCGCGCCGCGCACGTCGCCGCCGGAGACCGGATCCTGGTCACCGGCGCGGGCGGCGGGGTCGGCGACGCGCTGGCCGCGGTCCTGGCGCTGCGGCAGCCGAAGGTGCTGGTCGGCGGGACGAGTACGAGGTCTGCCGCGTCCCTGGCCGCCGCCTACCGCCCGGCGATCCGCGACGCCGAGTTCGCCGCCAACGCGCGCGAGGCCGCCGACGACGCCGCGTTCGACGTGGTCCTGGAGTCCATCGGCGGCGACGTGTCCGCCGCGATGCCGGCCCTGCTCGCCCCCGGCGGCCGGCTGGTCAGCTACGGCGCCGCCGCCGGGCAGCCCGACCCCGCCGCCCCGACCCTGGCCGAGCTGCGCCGCAACAACTGGACGACCGCCGGCTTCAGCATCATCAACCGCGCCCGCGGCGACGCCGGCGCGATCGGCGACCTCATCGCCGGCGTCTTCGCCCTCACCGCCGAAGGCCTCGCGCTCCCGGCGCCGCGCGTCATCGGCTGGGGCGAGGCCGTCGAGGCGCACATCGCCCAGGCCGAGAACCGCAGCCCGGGCAAGACCGTCGTCGCCGTCCAGGACTGAGCCCGTGACACCGCCGCCGGCCGACCCCCGCACCCCGGGCGAACCGACCCAGGAGCGCGCCCGCCGCACCCGCCGCGCGATCGCGCTGGCTGCCGCCGAGTGCTTCGCAGAGGTCGGCTACGCGGTGGCCACCACCAGCGAGATCGCCGCGCGCGCCGGCGTCACCAAGGGCGCCCTCGCCTTCCACTTCCCGGCCAAAGCCGCCATCGCCGCGGCCATCGTCGAGGAGTGCTACGAAGAGTGGCCCTCCCTGATCCAGGAGGCAACCGGCCGCCACGCGCGAGTCGTGGACCTCCTCGGCGACGTCTTCGCCCGCGTCGCAGCCCAGATCCGCGAGGACCCCATCGTGCGCGCGACCGTCCGCCTCCAAGCCGAACGCTCCCAGGTCGCCGAACCGATGCGCATGCCCTACGTGGACTGGATCGCCACCTCGACCACGCTGTTCCGAACCGCCGCCGACCACGGCGAACTGCGCCCCGGCCTCGACCCCGCCGCCCTGGCCCGCGCCGCCATCGCGGGCTTCGTCGGCGTGCAGCACATGTCGGGGGTGCTGAACGCGCACGCCGACGTGATCGAGCGCGTCACCGAGTGGTGGGCGGTCATGGCGGCGGGGATCGCCGCCGACGGTGCAGAGGGCGCAGACGCCGCCGATGGCACCGACGATCACGAGTCGTGATCGCAGCCAGTCTGACTTTCGTCTTGTCCACAGTCCCTTCACTCCCATGGAGTAGAGCCATGTCTTCTGTCATCCCCGCATCACACCTCGACCTCGTCGAGCGGCCCGTCTTCTGCCACCTCGCGACCATCCGCGCCGACGGCACCCCGCATGTGAACCCGATGTGGTTCCTGTGGGACGGCGAGTTCCTGTGCTTCACCACCTCGACCAAGCGCGCGAAGTACAAGGAGCTCAGCGAGCGCCCGAGCGCCGCGGTCTCCATCAACGACCCCGACGCGCCGTACCGGTATCTGGAGCTGCGCGGGACCGTCGAGCGCATCGAGCCGGACCCGGAGGGCGAGTTCTTCGCCGTCCTGGCCGACCGCTACTCGCGGCCGATGGACGGTCCGGTGGGCGACGCGCCGACCCGCGTGCGGATCTACCTGCGGCCCGCGCATGCCACCTTCCAGTAGTGCCCTGACATACAGCATGTTGATTGGGAATTCGGAGCCGCCACAAGATATGGTGTCCGACGCAGCTGGTTCGGCTGCCGCCTCTCGCAGGGCGGCGGCCGAGGCAAGAGGGAACCCGGTGGGAATCCGGGACTGCCCCGCAGCGGTGAGTGGGAACGACCGCCGTCGTGCACACTGGGCCGACACGGCGCCTTCGGGCGCCGGCCTGGGAAGTGACGGCCAGTAGGTTCGCGGTGCCCTGACACGGCTCCGCCGAGCGCCCACGAGTCCGAAGACCTGCCAGCCGTGCCGTGCCCGGACGTGGGGTACGGCTGGTCCGATGCCGCGTGGGACGGCTGACGGCGGAGCGCGTCGCGGATTCCGCACGCCTCCGGTGTCTGCTCGCTCGCCACCCGGTCCGGACCGGACCTACGACTGGCGAGGAGAAGGTTGTGACGGTCACCCAGGTCGGCAGCGCGAGGCTCGAGCTGCCGGAGCCGGCGTCGGAGCCGGACACGGCGCCGGGAGCAGGCGCGGCAGGAGCAGGGGCGGCAGGAGCAGGGGCAGCAACGCAGGCAGCGGGGCGCGCGGGGGCGCAGACGCTGCCGGCCGAGCAGGCTACACAGGCCGAGCAGGCCGCACAGGCCGAGCAGGCCGCACAGCCCGAGCAGTCCGTAGCGTCCAAGCACCCCGAGCAGTCCGCGGAGCAGGCACTGGCGCGCGAAATCGCCGCCTGCTCCGCGGACCTGCCCGACATCGACGTGAACCGGGTCGTCCGCAAGACCTTCGCCGGTCTGCCGCCGGGCGCCGGTGCGGACCAGGTCGCCGACCTCGCCGTCCAGAGCGCCGCCGAGCTGATCGGCGAGGAGCCGCAGTACTCGAAGCTCGCCGCCCGCCTGCTCTCCGGGGTCATCGCGCGCGAGGCGGCGGGTCAGGGCGCGACCTCCTTCAGCGCGTCCGTCGCCGTCGGGCATCGGGAGGGCCTGATCGGCGACGTGACCGAGGCGCTGATCACCGGCGCCGCCGCGCGGTTCGACGCGGCGATCGACCCCGCCGGCGACCTGCGCTTCGAGTACTTCGGCCTGCGCACCGTCTACGACCGCTACCTGCTGCGCCACCCGGTGACCCGCCGCGTGATCGAGACGCCCCAGCACTTCCTGTTGCGCGTGGCCGCCGGGCTGTCGCAGGACCCGCAGGAGGCCGTCGGCTTCTACCGCCTGATGTCCTCCCTGGCCTACCTGCCCAGCTCCCCCACGCTGTTCAACTCCGGCACCCGCCACACCCAGATGTCGTCCTGCTACCTGGTGGACTCCCCGCTCGACGAGCTGGACTCCATCTACGACCGCTACCACCAGGTCGCGCGCCTGTCGAAGTTCGCCGGCGGCATCGGCATCGGCTTCTCCCGCGTCCGCTCGCGCGGCGCCCTGATCCGCAGCACCAACGGCCGCTCCAACGGCATCGTCCCGTTCCTGCGCACACTGGACTCCTCGGTCGCGGCGGTCAACCAGGGCGGGCGGCGCAAGGGCGCGGCGTGCGTGTACCTGGAGCCGTGGCACCCGGACATCGAGGAGTTCCTCCAGCTGCGGGACAACACCGGCGAGGACGCGCGCCGCACGCACAACCTGAACCTGGCCAACTGGATCCCCGACGAGTTCATGCGGCGCGTCGAGGCCGACGGCGTGTGGTCGCTGATGGACCCCGACCAGGTCCCGGAGCTGCCGGACCTGTGGGGCGCGGAGTTCGACGCGGCGTACCGCAAGGCCGAGGCCGAGGGCCGCTACTCGCGCCAAGTCTCGGCGCGCGAGCTGTACGGCAAGATGATGCGCACGCTGGCGCAGACCGGCAACGGCTGGATGACGTTCAAGGACGCCTCCAACCAACTCTGCAACCAGACCGGCGTTCCCGGTAACACAGTGCACCTGTCGAATCTGTGCACTGAGATCATCGAGGTCTCCTCCGACACCGAGACCGCGGTGTGCAACCTCGGCTCGATCAACCTGGCCGCGCACCTGACGCCGGCCCGCGACGCGGTCGACTGGGACCGCCTGCGCGCCACGGTCCGCACCGCCGTGGTCTTCCTGGACCGCGTCATCGACATCAACTACTACCCGAGCGAGCAGACCGCGGCGTCGAACCCGCGCTGGCGTCCGGTCGGGCTGGGCCTGATGGGGCTCCAGGACGTGTTCTTCGCGCTGCGGCTGCCCTTCGACGACGAGCGCGCGCGGGAGCTGTCGACGCGCATCTCCGAGGAGATCTACCTGACGGCGCTGGAGACCTCCGCCGGTCTGGCCGAGGAGTTCGGCGCGCACCCGGCGTTCGCCGACACCCGCGCGGCGAAGGGCGACCTGCAACCGGACCTGTGGAACGTCGCGACCTCGCCGGAGCTGGCCACGCGCTGGAACGCGGTGCGCGGACGCGTCGCCGCCACGGGACTGCGCAACTCACTGCTCGTGGCGATCGCCCCGACCGCGACCATCGCCTCCATCGCCGGCTGCTACGAGTGCATCGAGCCGCAGGTGTCGAACCTGTTCAAGCGCGAGACGCTGTCCGGGGAGTTCCTGCAGATCAACAGCGCTCTGGTCGGCGAGCTGAAGGCGCTGGGCCTGTGGACCCCGGCGGTGCGCGAGGCGATCAAGCGCGCCGAGGGCTCGGTACAGGGCGTCGAGGCGCTCCCGGCGGAGGTCAGGGCCCTGTATCGCACGGCCTGGGAGCTGCCGCAGCGCGCGCTGATCGACCTGGCCGCCGCGCGCGGACCGTTCATCGACCAGTCGCAGTCACTGAACCTGTTCCTGGCCGCGCCGACGATCGGGAAGCTGTCGTCGATGTACATGTACGCGTGGAAGGCCGGGCTGAAGTCGACGTACTACCTGCGCTCGCGCCCGGCGACGCGGATCCAGCAGGCGACGGTGGCGGTCGCGGCGGAGGAGGCGGTGGCCTGCTCTCTGGAGAACCCCGAGTCCTGCGAAGCCTGCCAGTAAAGGAAATCTGTCTCATGTTGCTCGACCCGGGTCTCGACCTGACCCTGCGCCCGATGCGCTACCCGCACTTCTTCGACCGCTACCGCGACGCGATCAAGAACACCTGGACCGTGGAGGAGGTGGACCTGCACAGCGACCTCACGGACCTCGACCGCCTCTCGGCCGCCGAGCGCCACCTCGTCTCGCGCCTGGTCGCCTTCTTCGCCACCGGCGACACGATCGTCGCGAACAACCTCGTGCTGAACCTGTACCAGCACGTCAACAGCCCCGAGGGCCGGCTGTACCTGTCGCGGCAGCTGTTCGAGGAGGCCGTGCACGTCCAGTTCTACCTGAACCTGCTCGACACCTACGTCCCCGACGAGGACGAGCGCACCGAGGCGTTCGCCGCCGTGGAGAACATCCCCTCGATCCGGCGCAAGGCAGAGTTCTGTTTCCGCTGGATCGACTCGCTGGGCAACCTCCAGCGGCTGGAGTCCCGCGAGGACCGCCGGGCGTTCCTGCTGAACCTGATCTGCTTCGCGGCGTGCATCGAGGGACTGTTCTTCTACGGCGCCTTCGCCTACGTCTACTTCCTGCGCTCGCGCGGTCTGCTGCACGGACTGGCGTCCGGGACCAACTGGGTCTTCCGCGACGAGTCGATGCACATGGCCTTCGCCTTCGACGTCGTCGACACGGTGCGCGCCGAGGAGCCGGACCTGTTCGACGAGAAGATGGCTCAGCAGGTACGCGAGATGCTCGCCGAGGCCGTGGAGTGCGAGACGCAGTTCGCCGGGGACCTGCTCGGCGGCGGAGTGTCGGGGCTGCCGGTCGCGGACATGCGCGCCTATCTCGAGCACGTCGCCGACCGGCGGCTGGAGCAGCTCGGGCTGGAGCCGATGTACGGGACGGCGAACCCGCTGGGGTTCATGGAGCTGCAGGACGTACAGGAGCTGTCGAACTTCTTCGAGCGGCGGGTCTCGGCCTACCAGGTCGCGGTCGGCGGTAGCGTCTCGTTCGACGACGAGTTCTGATCTACGAATTCTGATTTCTGAGTTCTGATTCCCGAAGGGCTATGCCGATGCGCGTGATCTCCTTGGTGCCATCGCTCACCGAGGCGATCGCGGCGACCGCACCGGACCTGCTCGTCGGCGTGACGGCGTGGTGCTCGCACCCGGCGGACCTGGACGTCGAACGGATCGGCGGGACGAAGAACCCTGACGTCCATCGGATCGTCGCGCTGGCGCCGGATCTGGTCGTGGCCAACGAGGAGGAGAACCGCCGGGACGACCTCGACGCGCTCCGCGAGGCCGGGATCTCGGTGCTGGTCACCACCATCCGCACGCTCGACGAGGCCTTCAGCGAGCTGGACCGGATGCTAACGGCCGGCTGCGGGCTCGACCGGCCCGCGTGGTTGGACCAGGCGGAGGCCGCCTGGTCCTTCCCGGCTCCGGCTATCGAGGAGGCGGTCCCGGCGATCATCCCCATTTGGCGGCGGCCATGGATGGTGCTCGGGCGCGACACGTTCGCCGGCGACGTACTGGCGCGGCTCGGCGTGCGCAATATCTACGCCGACCACGCCGAGCGCTATCCGAAGATCCCGCTTCCCGAACTCCTTGCCGCTAGCGCCGAGCTAGTCGTTCTCCCCGACGAGCCCTATGCCTTCGACGCATCCGACGGCCCGGACGCGTTCCCCGATCTGCCTTCCGCGCTGCTCTCCGGCCGTCACCTCACCTGGTACGGGCCCTCACTCGTCGAGGCGCCGGACGTGCTGCGCCGTCAGCTGGACGCCGCTGCTCACAGCTGATCAGCTCTGGGCTGATCCGCCCACAGCAGCGCGGCGTTCGCAGCCGTCGTCCGCCGGGGCACGGTGGAGGCATGGCAGACGAAGAAAAGGCGCCCCAGTTCAGCTGGCGCACTCGTGAGCAATTGTTCAGCCGCCGCATCGTGGTGATGGACGGCGTACTCGACGACGACAACGGCACGCTGCTGGCGACGCAGCTGCTGTCCCTGGCCACCGAGGACCCGGAAGCCGGGATCTCGCTGTGGATCCACTCCCCCGGCGGCTCGGTGCCGGCGATGCTGGCGATCCGCGACGTGATGCGGCTGGTGCCGTGCGAGGTCTCGACGCTCGCGCTCGGGCTGGCGTGCAGCGCGGGCCAGTTCCTGTTGTCGGCCGGCGCGCACGGCCGCCGCTTCGCCCTCCCGCATTCCAGGATCCTGATGCACCAGGGCTCGGCGGGCATCGGCGGCAGCGCGGTGGACGTCGAGGTGCAGGCCGACGACCTGCGGCACATGGTGAACACCGTCCTGGGCCTGATCGCCGCCGACACCGGCCAGCCCTACGACCGCGTCTTCGAGGACTCGCTGCACGACCGCTGGTTCACCGCGCGGCAGGCGAAGGACTACGGCTTCATCGACCACATCGTGGACTCGTTCGCCCAGGTCGTGCCCGAACGCAAGCGGATGGGGATCTCGGCATGAACACGGCGGCCACCATGAACTACACCATTCCCTATGTGACGACCCAGCGCCCCGGCGGCGAACGCGTCACCGACATCTACTCGCACCTGCTCACCGAGCGCATCATCTACCTGGGCACGGCGATCGACGCCGGCGTCGCCAACGCCCTCATCGCCCAACTCCTCCACCTGGAATCCGACGGCCCGGACCGCGAGATCAGCCTCTACGTGAACTGCGAAGGCGGCGACCTCACCTCGATGCTCGCCATCTACGACACCATGCAGCACATCAAGGCACCGATCCGCACCACCTGCGTCGGCCAGGCGATCGCCGTCGGCGCCGTCCTCCTGGCAGCCGGCACACCGGGCCTGCGCTCCGTCCTCCCCCACGCCCGCGTGGTCCTGCACCAACCAGCAGCCCGCGGCCAAGGCGCCATCCCCGACCTGATCATCCAAGCCGACGAACTAGTCCGCATGCGCAGCGAACTGGAGGCGATCCTGACCCAGCACACCGGCCAAACCGCCGAGCGCCTCCGCCACGACACCGACCGCGACCGCGTGTTCACCGCCGCGGCGGCGGTCGAGTACGGCCTCGCGGACCAGGTGCTGGGTCCGCGGGAGTAGGGCGGGATTCACGCGGCGACGCGGACGCTCTCATGCCGCTGCTGCATCACTGCGAGCAAGTCTTCTGTCGTGGTCGGCAGCGTGTCGCAGGCGGCGCCGAGCTATGCGCACGAGGAACACCACTGTGACCACCCGAGCGCCGGCGGCAGCATCACCGCAAGCCGCCTGCGCTCGGTCATATCCATGATCGGTGACATAGCCGCTCCCCCTGGTCGACCGAAACCGAGGGTAGCGACCTCACCCTTTGAAGGGGAGAGCCGGAGCGTCCGCCGTTCAGGCCGCCAACGCGAGCATCACCGGACCGCTGGCCGGACGCCGGGTCGCCACCCGCGTCGCCGCCTCCCGCCGCGAGATCACCAAGGTGGCCTCGCGCCGGACCCGCAGCTCGCCGGCCACCGACTCCGCGAGCCCGCCGAGCGTCGTCCCCAGCGCCCCGGCGACCGCCGCGATCATCTCGCTCGACGGCTCCTTGAGCCCCCGCTCCACCTCTGACAGGTACTGCGGCGAGATCCCAGCCCGACCGGCGGTCTCGGCCAGACTCTCCCGATGCTCCCGCCGCAGCTCGCGCAGCTGGTCACCCAGCACTTCGCGCCACAGCGGCTCGGGCGTCGCCGACTGCTTCGGGGGCTGGTTCGGCGGCTGGCTCGGCGCATGGTTCGTCGGCTGCTTCGTCGGCTGCTTCGTCGGCTGCTCGGCGCGGCCGCCTTGGATGACGTGCAGTCTCACAGGCTCGGTCATGCTTCGAGCGTACGGATCGCCGGCGGGCCGAGTCCCCGCTTGTCTGCTCTCAGCAGACACCGCAGTACAGAACGGGTGCCTCGAGTTGCCGCCTTCGCGCCCGACCCACCAGCCTTCGCCGCGCCAGCCGGGGGTCGGCTACGCCCCCAACTTCTCCAGAATCCGATGCATCCCGCTCTCCCAATTCGCCTTCAGCGCCGCGACCGCGCCCGGCAGATCCTCGGCGACCAGGCATTCGGCGATCTTCTCGTGCTCCACCGCCGATCGTTCAAGCACCTGCTGGTCGCCGACGACCACGCGCTCGTAGCGGTGCATCGTCAGCTTCAGGGTCGTGATCAGGTCCATCAGCCGGTCGTTGCGGCAGCCCGAGAGGAGCCGGTCGTGCCACTCGTCGTCGTAGCGCTCTATCACGCCGAGCTCGGCCTTCGGCGCGGAGAAGGCGTGCGCCTCCTCAAGCAGCTGCGGGCCGATGTGCTTGAGGTACTCGGGCGGGGACAGCTCCAGCGCCAGTGATTCGAGGGTGGCGATGATCGTCGTCAGGTCGCGGAACTCCTGCGGGCTCATCGGCGCGAAGCGGAAGCCCTTGCCGCGTTCGCTGATGATGATGCCCTCGCGTTCCAGGCCGATCAGCGCCTCGCGCAGGGGGGTGCGGCTGACGCCCAGGTCAGCAGCCAGGTGCACCTCGTTGATCGGCTGGTCGGGGGCGTACTCCCCCCGCCCCAGGCGTTCGAGGAGCACGTCCTTGATCTGCTCGCGGAGCGGCCGCCGCTCGATCGCCATCTCGATGTCACCTCTCCCGCACAAACCGTCATCGCCATTGTTCCGCACCCCGAACCGTTTCCGGTCATGCGGTCCCCGCGCCGTCCACGGGAATCACCGCGCCGCTCACGAAAGCCGCCGCCTCGGACGCCAGGAACGCCACCATCTGAGCGATGTCCCGCGGCTGCCCGATCCGTCCCAACGGCCTATCGGCGGCGTCAGCATAGAAGGAATCCACCGTCTCCCCCAGCTGCCGCGCCTCATCGGCGAGCATCCCGGTCGCCGTGTCCCCGGGGCACACGCAGTTCACCCGGATGTTCTGCGGCCCGTGGTCGATGGCCATGGCCCGCGTCATGTTGACCACCGCCCCCTTCGACGCGCAGTACGACACCGCGCTCCCGCCGCCCTTGATCCCCCACCCCGACCCGGTGTTGACGATGCTCCCGCCCCCGGCCGCCGCCATCAACGGCACCACCCGCCGGCTCATCAGCAGGATCGACTTCACATTGACCGCCATCACCAGATCCCAGTCGTCCTCGGCGATGTCCAGCACCGTCGAGCGCCGAATGATCCCGGCGTTGTTGAACAGCACGTCGACACCCCCATACGCGCCGACGGCAGCCTCCACCACAGCATCGCAGTCCGCCGCCCGCGACACATCGCAGCGCACGAACACACCCCCGACCTCCTTCGCCGCCTCCTCCCCCCGCTCGGCGTCCAGATCGGCGACCACCACCCCGGCACCCAGCTCCGCCAGCACCGCGGCGGTCGCCCGCCCGATCCCCGACGCACCGCCGGTCACGATCGCGCTCTTCCCGGTCAGGTCGATCATCAGGACTGCCTCTCGTTCAGGGGATAAAGGATCGTACGGCGCCACCCCGTGACCACCCGCACGTACCGAGGAAACGCCCGGTCGAGCGAATCGTCGCCGGTATCGACCAGCAGCGGACGCCCCCCGAGCGCGACCACCTTCGCCTCACTCGCGACCACATGCAGCCACTCAAGCCCGACAGCCCGCAGCACCTCAGGCGACAGCTGCTGATTGCCGCGCCCGAGCAGGAACCCCTGCCCACCGATGGGAGTGAGCACAATGTGCGCCGCAGCACCGGAAACGAGCTCGAGAAGTTCATCCGCCCCGACATCGGCGGCAACGACCTTCTCTCCATCGATGACATTCACGCCGAGCGCCGGGACATCCAGCCCCCAGACGGCAGCGATGGCACGCGTGGTGGTCCCGGGACCGAGGACGAGCAACTCGCCGGGCATCACCATCGACCGCAGCTCGGCAGCGATGCCGGACACCGCCTCGGGACTGACACCCGAGCTACCAATCTTCCGCTGCTGAACCCGCGCCGGCACGTCGGGCACGCGAAGGTAGCCGAACAGCCGCGGCGAACCGTCCACGCGATCGACGACCTCCGCATCACGCAACCGCGAGTAGCCGGCAGCAACCTCACCAGCGGCGCGCGGATTCACCGCGAAAACCGCCGAGTGCATCTTCACCCCGGTCGGAATCCCCAGCACCGGCACCGAATCGCCAACCGCCTCCAGCACATCGCGCGCCGTCCCATCCCCACCGGCGAACAGCAGCAAATCAACCCGCGACGCCAAAACCCGAGCCGCCGCAACAGTATCCGCCGCCGAACTAGGCACCCCCGCCGCCCACACCACCTCCGGCACGAACCCCCCAGCCCGAGCCGCCACCTCCCCCATCACCCCACCAACAGTCAACACCACAACATCCCCCCGCCGCCCCCGCAACTCCCCCACCGCCACCGCCGCACGCCCCCCACCCCGACCCACCGCCCCCAAAGCAAAAGCCCGCGCCTGCACATCACCACCATCACTCCCCTTGAGCCCAACCCGGCCACCAACGCCAGCGACCGGATTCACCACCAGCCCGACCCTCATCACCACGGCCACCCCCGCCACCCCGCCACGCCACCGCACCGCCCGCTGACCGCAGCGTCTGCTCCGCTTGCCGCCGCCACCTCACCATCGCCGCCGCGCACACCTCGCGCCGCCACCAGATCCACGCCCGCCACGCTGCTGCACCACTCGCACCGATCGCCAGCACCACCAACTCGCAGCCCACCGACCGCCACCAGATCCGCTCCCACCACGCACCCGCGCCGCCCGCGCACATCGCCGGCACCATCAGCCCGTCCCTCACCTGTCGCCTCGAGATCTGCGCGCACCGCACCCCCGCACCGCCCGCACACATCGCCAGCACCGCCAGCTCGTCGCCCGCCGGCGATCGTCCGAGTCCGCGTCCGAGTCCCCACCGCCCTCACCCGAGCTTCCGTCGGTACGCGCGCCACGTCACCGCCCACGTTCCCGGGTCCTCCAGCGAGGCGTCTCGCATGCGGTGGATCGGGCCGTTGTGGGGTGCGCTGCGGACCAGCTCGGGGTCCTCGTAGGCCTCGCGTGCGGCCTCGGCCAGGATCGCCGCGTATTCGTCCAGGTCCGCTTGCGAGTAGGACTCCGTCGGCTCGAGGGTCATGGGTTCCGGGACCAGGTAGGGGTGGTGGCTGGTCCAGTAGTGGGTGCCGAAGTCCGCTACGCGGTAGCCGAGTTCCTCGGAGTGGATGCCGGTGTCCGCGTTCAGCTTCTGCCAGCTGTAGCGTGCTTGCTCCACTCGGCGCCGGCCCTGTGCGTAGGGCAGCGAGACGCCCTTGATCTGCAGCACCTTTGAAATCAAGTAGTTGTTGTTCAGTGCCGCTGTCTCGGCGACCGTGCGTAGGCCTTCTCCGCCGAGGGCCATGATCCATGCGTAGGCGCGTACGAGGTTCGGTACCACGCCGTAGAAGGGGCGGATCTTCCCGATGGACTCCGGGCGGTCGTCGTCCAGTCGGTACCGTGTCCCGTCGAACTCCACGGTCGGTCGCGGGAGGAAGGGTTCCAGCGCCGATGTCACCGCGGACGCGCCTGCCGCCGGACCGCCGCACATGTGCGGTGTGGAGAACGTCTTGTGCAGGTTGAAGTGGCACAGGTCGAAGCCGGCGTCGCGAGCGCGCGTGATCCCCAGGATCCCGTTGGCGTTCGCCTGGTCGTAGCAGCACAGGCCGCCGGCCTCGTGCACCAGCCGCACGAACTCCTCGATGCGCGGGTTGAAGATGCCCGTGTCCTCGGGGTTCGTGATGAGCAGTGCCGCCGTCCGCGGGCCGACCGCCGCCCGCAGCGCCTCGATGTCCGGATACCCGTCGGCGTCCGGCATCAGGGTGATGACGCGGTACCCGGCGGTCTTCGGCGCCGCCGCGTTCGTCGGGTGCGAGAACTGCGTCGTGATGACCTCGTCCCGCAGCTCGCCTTCCCCCCGCGAGGCGTGGTACGCCCGGATCATCGACACGTTCGCATAGATCGCCGAGGACCCCGATCCCGGCTGCAACGACACCCGGTCCATCCCGGATATCTCCTTCAGCAACCCCTCCAGCCGATACAGAATCTCCAGCACGCCCTGCACCGTCCCCTCGTCCTGCAACGGATGCAGCTCGGCGATCCGCGCGTCCCGGACGAAGGAGTCGTTCACCTTCGGGCTGTACTTCATCGTGCACGTGCCCTGCCCGATGTCGACGTTCAGATCGACCCCCAACGTCTCCTGCGAAAGCCGCATGTAGTGCCGCAGCACATGCGGCTGCGACATCTCCGGCAGCAAGGGCGCCGCAGCACGCGCCAACCCCGCTGGCAGCGAAGGCACCGGAAGGTCGGTGACCGGAACCCCGACCCCCCGCTCCCCCGGACTGCTCAGCTCAAAAATCAACGGCTCGTCCCACCGCGCCTGATGGAACCGCCGCAACCGAGGCTTCGGCGCGATCCGCGCGTCCTCCGCCGAAACAGGACCCTGCGACGAAGACCCGCTCACTTGGCAATCTCCTCAAGAACAGCGGCGAGACGATCGACGTCCTCGCGCGTGTGAACCTCCGTCACGCAGAACAGCGCATCGGTCTCGGACAGCACCTTGCCGCCCTGGATCCCCCGCTCCAGAAGCAGGGCATTGATGTCCGCGGCGGTCAGCAACCCGGTGAACCGCACCACGAAATCGGCAAACGACACCAACCCCGCCCCCGCCTCGCCATTCGGCGCCGAGACGCAAGGCACGGCCGCCAACCGCTCCTGCGCGTAAGCCGTCAGCGCGAGGATCGTCTCCCCGATCTCCCGCATCCCGTGCGGTCCCATCAGCGCCAGGTAGACACCGGCCATGATCCCGTTCAGCGCGGCGGCCGTCCCGACCCACTCCTTCCCCTCCTCCCGCAGGGCGAAGGACGTCCGGTCGTAGAAGACGTCGCCGAACCCGTACTCACCCTCGACCACCGTCGGCACCACCCCGAACAGCCGCGACGGGAACTCCCGCACCAACCGCTGCTCGTCCCGCGTGGCGATGAACCCGGCGTTGCCGCCCCCGAAGCTCATGCGGATTCCCAGCGGCTGGATGTCGCCGCAGACGATGTCCGCGCCGTACGACGCAGGCGAGGCCACCACGCCCAGCGAGATCGGATTGCACCCGACCACCAGCAGCGCCCCGACGGCGTGCGCGCGCTCCGCCAGCAGCGGCAGCGCCGGGTCGAGAACCCCGTGGTAGTTCGGCGCCTCGATGTAGACGGCGGCGACGTCGGCGCCGACGACCAAATCAGCGGCCTGCCATCCGTCGTCGGTACCGTCCAGCACCTCGACGTCGTGGTCGGGACGGACGAAGTCCTCGATCTTCGACATCTTGTCCGGATCGACCGGTCCGACCAGCAGCAGACGCCGCCGTCCGGTGACGCGGCCAGCCATCCGCAACGCCGTGCCCGCTGCCTGGAAGCCGTCGTAGGTCGGGACGTTGACCACGTCCAGCTCCAGCAGCTCTCCCATCAGCGACTGGTACTCCCACAGCGCCTGGAACCGGCCGTGGTCCTCATACGGCTCGCCGGCATACGCGGTCAGGAACTCACTGCGGTTGGCGATCTCCTCCACGACCGCGGGCACATGGTGCCGATAGCAGCCGGCGCCCAGAAAGCTCAGCTCGGCCGGCTTGTTGCGGGACAGCAGACGGTCCATGTGCCGGACCAGTTCGGCTTCCGAGCGCAGCGGCGCCGGGAGGTCCAGGGGGCGGTGCAGCCGGATCGCGTCCGGGATGTCGGCGTAGAACTCCTCGACGCTCGCCGCGCCGATCGCCGCCAGCATTCGCCCTCTGATCTCGGGATCGCTGTTCGGGATGTACGGATGGCCCACAGGTTGCCTCGCTCTTACCTCTTGACGGATGCCCGTCATACAGTGTGCTGTATACAGCATTCAGTATTGCGGCCGAGGAGGGGACTGTGTCAATGAGGACAACACGGCGTTCGGCACTGCGGCTGGGCATCGGGGCCCTCGCGGTCGCGGTGACCGGCGGATGCGCGACCGGCGGCGGGAAGAAGACTCCGGCGCCGGCTGTGAAGACCGGCGCCGCGGCTCAGGTGGGCGGGACCATCACGGTGTGGTCCTGGGACGTGGCGGCCAAGGCGCTCAAGCGGCTGGCGCCCGCGTTCGAGCAGCAGCACCCGGGCGTGAAGGTGAACGTCGTCGACATCGGCTACGACAACGCCTACGACAAGATCACCGTCGGCCTGAAGTCCGGCTCCGGACTCCCCGACGTCCTGCAGGTCGAGGGCCCGAAGATGCAGAGCTACATCGGCACCTTCCCCAGCGGCTTCTACGACCTCAGCACCCTGGCGGCACCGCTGAAAGCGCAGTTCAACGCCGCCGCCTGGGCCACCGGCACGGACGCGAACGGCAAGGTCTACGCGCTGCCCTGGGACATCGGGCCCTGCGGCGTGTTCTACCGGACCGACATCTTCCAGCAGGCCGGCGTCGACCCCGCGTCGATCCAGACCTGGGACGACTACATCGCCGCCGGCGTGCGGATCAAGGCCAAGACCGGCAAGAAGCTGCTGGTGGTGGACCCCACCGGCGACAGCACGTTCCCGATGATGCTCCACCAAGAAGGACAGGGCTACTTCGTCGGCGACAAGATCGCCGTCGACACCCCGGCGGCGGTGAAGGCCATGACCGTCATGAAGGAACTCAACGACAAAGGCCTGGTCGACTACGAAAAGGGCTGGGACGCCCTGGTCGCCGCCACCAAGGACGGCACCGTCGCCACCACCCCGACCGCGGTCTGGTGGTCCGGCACCCTCACCGACGAGATGCCGGAGCTGAAGGGCAAGTTCGCCGCGATCCCGCTGCCCGCCTTCACTTCCGGCGGCATCCGTACCTCCAACAACGGCGGCTCCCTGCTCACCATCTCAGCGCAGAGCAAGAACTCGGCGACCGCCTGGGCGTTCATCCAGTTCGTCCTGGCCGACGCCGACAACCAGGTCTCGATGCTGAAGAACGAAGGCATCTTCCCCGCCTTCGAGCCGGCCCTGTCAGACCCCTACATCACCGGCCCGCAGGACTACTACGGCGGCCAAACCACCTTCAAGATCTTCGCCGACCTGGCCAAGAACATCCCGGCAGTGCAGTACACCGCCGACTTCTCCAAAGCCTCCGACCTGATCAACACCGCCACCGGCGCGGTGATGCAAGGCGGCAAGGACCCGAAGTCCGCCCTGGACTCGGCAGCGCAACAGATCGCCTCCGCGACCAATCGGCAGATCGCGCACTAGCGCCATGGCCATTCCGACCCACCGACCGCCCGGCGCCGATCGCGACGCAGGAGGCGATTCCGGTGCTGACGGCGCGCTGGCTGCCGCGCCAGATCTTGCTGCCGCGCCAGATGTTGCCGCCACGTCAGATGTTGCCGCCGCGCCAGATCTAGCTGCCACGTCAGATGTTGCCGCCACGTCAGATGTTGCCGCCACGTCAGATGTTGCCGCCACGTCGGATCTAGCTGCCGCGCCAGATCGTGCTGCCGGACCGGTCGCCGAGCCTGAGCATGTCGCCGACCGCACCGCCGCGGCTGCTCTGCTCGCTGCGCCGCCGGCTGCCCTCGCCCCGGCGAACCGCCGCTCCCGTCCCCGCATCCGCGTCGTCCACTGGGCTTTCGCCGGTCCGGCCGCGGCCCTGTTCGTGTTCTTCTTCGCCTATCCCCTTGGCGCGAGCCTCTACCAGAGCTTCACCACCGACGACAGCGGCACCCAAAGCTGGGCCGGCCTGGCTCAGTACCGCCGCATGCTCCATGACCCGATCTTCTGGAAGTCGCTGTGGAACACCGGCCTCCTGCTGATCTTCCAAGTCCCGCTGATGATCGGTCTGGCGCTGGTCCTGGCCTGCGTCCTGAACCAGTCCTGGATGCGCTTCAAGGGAACCTGGCGCGTCGCCTTCTTCCTCCCCTCCGTCACGATGCTGGTCGCCTACGCCGTCGTCTTCCGCGTGCTGCTCAAGACCGATGGCGGCATGGTCAACCAGGTGCTCGGCTGGGTCGGCATCAGCCCGGTGGACTGGCTCAACAACCCGGTGTGGGCACGCGTCGCCCTGATCGGGACCATCACCTGGCGCTGGACCGGCTACAACGCGGTGATCCTGCTCGCCGGGCTGCAGAGCATCCCCAGGGAGCAGTACGAGGCCGCCGCTATCGACGGCGCCGGCGCGGTGACCACGTTCCGCAAGGTCGTGGTCCCACAGCTGCGGCCGGTGATCCTGTTCTGCTCCATCACCTCGACCATCGGCACGCTTCAACTCTTCGACGAGAACTTCGTGCTGACCAAGGGCGGTCCGGACAACGCCACCATGACGCCGGTCCTCTACCTCTACAAGGTCGGCTTCGACCAGATGGACTTCAGCTACGCCTCGGCCATCGCCTGGGCCGTGGTGCTGATCATCGGCGTGCTGTCGGTCGTCCAGTTCCGGTTCTTCGGGCAGGCGGACCGGGACGCGAGCACCGCGCGGTCGCAAGGGATGCAAAAGACGCACAAGACGCACAAGACGCAAAGAACGCGACGCACGCAAAGGAGCCGCGCATGACCCTCGATCCCCAAACCCTGCGCCGCGCCCTGCTGATGCTGGCGCTGACCCTCGGCGCGCTCATCAGCATCCTGCCGTTCTACTGGATGGTCGTCGCCGCCACCCACAGCAACGACGAGCTCTTCCACTCCCCGCCGCCGTTCGTCCCCGGCGGGCACTTCCTGAGCAATATCAGGGCCCTGGAACACTCCATCGGCTTCAGCCGCGTCATGCTCAACAGCCTCGGCATCGCCGTCGTCTACACCCTGGCCAGCGGCCTGATCTCGGCGATGGCCGGCTACGGGCTGGCCAAGTACCGCTTCCGCGGCCGCGGTCTGCTGCTCGGTCTGGTGCTCACCACGATGATGGTGCCGTTCCAGGTGCTGCTGGTCCCGCTGTTCCAGATGATGGCGAATCTGGGCTGGGTGAACACCTACCAGGCGGTGATCGTCCCGTTCCTGGCGAACTCCTTCGGCATCTTCCTGATGCGGCAGGCGTTCCTGGACTTCCCCGACGAGCTGATCGAGTCCGCGCGCATCGACGGCTCCGGCGACATCCGCACCTTCTACCGGATCGTGCTTCCTGTAGTGAAGCCACAACTCGGCGCCCTGGCGATCTTCACCTTCATGAGCCAGTGGAACGCCTTCCTGTGGCCGCTGCTGATGCTCGACTCGCAGGACAAATACACCGCACCGGTCGCGCTCTACACGCTGGTCGGCGGGACGCATGTGGACTATTCGGGCTTGATCCTCGGAAGTTTCCTGGCAACCCTCCCTCTGATGCTTATTTTCTTTATCTTCCAGAAGCAGTTCGTGTCCGGCTTGTTGGGAGGAGCAGTCAAGGGATGATCACGCGCGTAGAAGGACTTTTGTATGGAGCGGACTACAACCCGGAGCAGTGGCCGGAGTCCGTCTGGAAGCAGGACGTCAACCTGATGCGGGACGCGGGCGTCACGATGGTGACGCTCGGGGTGTTCTCCTGGGCCCGGTTGCAGCCCGCCGAGGACCAGTGGGACTTCGAGTGGCTGGACCGGCTGATGGACCTGTTCCACAGCCGGGGGATCGCCGTGGACCTGGCGACGGCGACGGCCTCGCCGCCGGCGTGGTTCGTGCGCCAGTACCCGCAGACCCTGCCGGTCACGGCGGACGGCGTGCGCCTGGAGTTCGGCTCCCGGCAGCACTACTGTCCCTCCTCGCCGGTCTACCGCGAGGCGGCGACCCGGCTGGCCCGCACGATCGCCGAACGGTACGCCGAGCACCCGGCGCTGGCGCTGTGGCACATCCACAACGAGTACGGCGACCACGTCGCCGAGTGCTTCTGCGACGTCTCGGCCGAGGACTTCCGCAGCTGGCTGCGCGAGCGCCACGGCGACGACATCGCGCAGCTGAACTTCGCCTGGGGCACCGAGTTCTGGTCCCAGCGCTACTCGGACTTCGCCCAGATCGAACCGCCGCGCACCGCGCCGGGCCCGATCAATCCGGGGCAGCTGCTGGACTGGCGCCGCTTCAGCTCCGACGCCCTGCTCGCCTGCTTCCTGGCCGAGCGCTCCGTTCTGAAGGAGGTGACACCGGAGATCCCGGTCACGACCAACTTCATGTCGATGATGAAGGACCTCGACTACTGGAAGTGGGCCGCCAATGAGGACGTGGTCTCCGACGACGCGTACCCGGACCCGGCCGACGGCTCGGCCCATGTGCTCGCCGCGATGAACTACGACCTCATGCGCTCCCTGGGCAACGGCCGGCCGTGGCTGCTGATGGAGCAGGCGCCGTCGGCGGTGAGCTGGCGCGCGGTGAACGTGCCCAAGACCCCGGACCAGCGGCGCCTGTGGTCGCTGCAGACCGTGGCACGCGGCGCGGACGGCGTCATGCACTTCCAGTGGCGCGCCTCGCGGGCCGGGGCGGAGAAGTTTCACAGCGCCCTGCTTCCCCACGGCGGAACCCAGTCGCGGGGGTGGCGCGAGACGGTCCGGATCGGCGAGGAGCTGGCGCAGCTCAAGGAAGTCGCGGGGAGCCGGATCGAGAGCGCGGTCGCCATCGTCCTGGACTGGAACTCCTGGTGGGCGCTGGAGGCCGAGGACCATCCCTCGGCGCGCGTGCGGCTCAGGGAGCAGATCCTGAGCTGGTACTCGGTGCTGCACCGCTGGAACCACGTCGTCGACTACGTGCCGCCCGACGCGGATCTGAGCCCGTACAAAGTGGTGCTCGCGCCGAACCTGTACTCGGTGAGCACCGAGAACGCCGCCCGGCTGACCGACTACGTGTACGGCGGAGGGTACCTCGTCGTCGGTTTCTTCAGCGGGATCGTCGACGAGCTGGACCACATTCATCAGGGCACTGATGGCACCGGCGGCGGGTATCCCGGACCGCTGCGGGAGGTGCTCGGGGTCGCGGTCGACGAGTGGTGGCCGATCGCGGACGGACGCTCGGTGCCGGTCACCTTCAGCGCCGACGAGGAGGCCGCGAAGGCGAAGAAGAAGCACGTCAGCGCCAGCTCCGGCATCGGCTACCACCCGGCGCCGGCGGCCGTGCGCTGGAGCGAGTGGCTCGGCACGACCACCGCCAGATCAGTCGCGCACTACACCGACGGACCGTTGAAGGGGCGTCCGGCGGTCACCTGCAACGAGTTCGGCGAGGGCCGCGCCTGGTACGTCAGCTGCGATCTGGGCGGGGACATCGAGAAGGTCCTCGGGGAGGCCGTCCGTCCCGCCGTGGTGTGGCCGTCGCTGGCCTCGACGCTGGCGTTCACCGGGGTCGAGGTGGTCTGCCGCAGTTCGGAGACGCACCACTACTACTTCCTGCTCAATCACAGCGACAAGCCGGTCGACCTGGGCTCGTCCCTGCCGTACGGCGCGGTGAACCTGCTGACCGGCAATCGTCCCACCCATCTGGCCGCGCAAGGCGTCGTGGTCCTGAAGGTAGGAAGGATAGGAAGGTGATCATGTCCCGTTCGCTGCGGACCCTGGCCGTGCTGGCGCTCGGCGTGGGTCTCGTGCTTCCCGTGACGGCTGCGCGCGCCGCGCCGTCGTCGCGCTCCTCCGCGCCGCCGGGGTCGTCCTCGGGGTCGGCATCCCCGGCTTCGTTCGCCAATGTGCTGGATCTGCAAGGCGTGCCGAGCGTGGCGCTGCCCGGGGATCCGGCGACCGACGTCAACCCGATCGGCGTGTTCGCCGATCGGGGCGCCTGGCACGCCTACGCGCTGCCGAAGGTCGGCGACACGGCTTCCTACGGCGCCTTCACCGGGCCGCTGTATATCGCGCAGGAGTATCCGTGGTGGCTGAGCAAGGGAATCAGCCACCTGACGCTTTCCGAGGGCGGGCGTCCGATCGACCTGGCCTCGGCGACGCATCCGGTGTTCACGTCGCTGCCGGGCATGCTGCAGCAGAGCTTTGACGTGGACGGTCTGCACGTGGTGATGCAGCTGCGCTACGCCAGCGACCGGACCGCGCTGGTCCAGGCGTTCGTGGAGAACACCAGCGGCCGCTCCCGGAAGGTCGGCGCGGGCTGGACCGGATCGCTGCTGCGTCCGGACACCAAGCCGATGAAGAGCGCTCCCTCGCTGCACGCGACGTCCACCGGCATCTCGGTGGGCTTCGCGAAGGTGCGGCAGACGTGGGACTACCTGACCGACGGGACCGAGAAGTTCCAGGTGACGCACGCCGAGCCGGTGACCACGTCGGTCGCGGGGGACGCCTACACGACCGCGCTGAACGCGCCGCTGAAGCTCGGCCCGCATGGCGGGCAGACGCTGACCTGGACCGAGTCCTACACCTTCACCGGCGCCGACTACGCCGCCGAGCAGCCGGTGATCGCCAAGACGCTGCGCTCGCCCGGCTCGGTCGTCGCCGCCGACGACCGGCGCTGGCGCGGGTACGTGGCCTCCGCCGTGCGCGGCGTCCCGGCCTCGCGGCAGGCGCTGGCGGTGAAGTCGGTGGAGACGCTGACCACGAACTGGCGCAGCGCCGCCGGGGCGTTGCGGCACGACGGGATCACGCCGTCGATCTCCAACAAGTGGTTCAGCGGCTTCTGGGCCTGGGACACCTGGAAACAGGCGGTCGGCACAGCAGTCTTCGACCCGGCGCTGGCCGAGTCGCAGATCCGCTCGATGTTCGACTACCAGGTCACCGCATCCGATCCGCAGCGCCCGCAGGACGCCGGGATGATCCCGGACTGCGTCTTCTACAACGATCCGGCGCAAGGCGGCGGCAACTGGAACGAGCGCAACTCCAAGCCACCGCTGGCCGCGTGGGCGGTGTGGTCGGTCTACCAACAGAGCGGCGACGTCAGCTTCCTGAAGGAGATGTACCCGAAGCTGGTGGCGTACCACGACTGGTGGTACCGCACCCGCGACCACGCCGACGACGGTCTCGCGGAGTACGGCTCGACCGTCGACCCGCAGAACGCGACCGCCGAGGACCAGCGCCAAGCGGCGGCGTGGGAGAGCGGAATGGACAACGCGCCGCGCTTCGACGCCACCCTCGGCACCGGCGTGGTCGACAACACCGACGCGGCAGGAAACGTGGTCGGCTACTCACTGACCCAGGAGTCGGTCGACCTGAACTCCTACCTCGCCGCCGAGGACGGCATCCTCGCCCAAATGGCCGCCCGACTCGGGCACCCCACCGACGCCGCACGCTACCGGGCATCGCAAAAGACGGTCACAACAGCCATCCAGCAAAAGATGTACGACCCGACAACCGGCTGGTTCTACGACGCCTCCCTCACCACCGGCCAACCACTCACAACCCGAGGCCGAGGCATCGAGGGCGCCATCCCCCTGTGGGCCGGCGTCGCCACACCGGCACAGGCGGCATCGGTACGCGCCAAGCTGCTGTCACCGACCGAGTTCGACACGCAGCTACCGTTCCCCACCGTCTCAGCAAGTTCGCCGTACTACGACCCGACGGGATATTGGCGTGGCGCAGTCTGGATGGACCAGGCGTACTTCGCCCTCGAAGGACTCAAGCGCTACGGCTACACAGCCGACGCAGCAGCGCTGACAGCAAAACTCCGCACCAACGCCGCGGGCATGACAGGAGACGGCCCACTGATGGAGAACTACAACCCGACCACCGGCGCCGCGATGAACTCGCGAGGATTCAGTTGGTCGGCGGCGCTGCTGCTGGAGCTGGATCACTAGCACTGCCCAAAGAATTTACAGAATCCGCAGAATGACCAGGTCGGCCGCGAGTCTCATTCCGTATGAGGCTCGCGGCCTTCTTGTCCGCGCGACTGATCCTGCCGCCCGCTCGCGCCTCGGCGCGCCGGAATACCGACCCACCCCCGCCGGTTATACCCTGCGGGGTATCCGACCGAGACCCCTTTGAGGACTTAGAGGAGGCAACGGCAGTGGCCGTCGTGGAACTGACCAAGGACACCTTCGCCGAGACCGTGGAGGGCGAGGGGATCACGCTCGTCGACTTCTGGGCCGAGTGGTGCGGGCCGTGTCGGTCCTTCGCCCCGGTGTACCAGAAGGCCGCCGGCAAGCATGAGGACATCGTGTTCGGCAAGGTCGACACCGAGGCCGAGCAGGAGTTGGCCATGGCGTTCGACATCCGCTCGATTCCCACGCTGATGATCGTGCGCGACGGCGTCACCCTCTACCAGCACCCGGGCGCGCTGCCGGAGTCGGCGCTGGAGGACCTGATCGCGCAGGCTCGGGCGCTGGACATGGACGAGGTGCGCAAGGCGCTGGCTGAGCGGGCCGCCGAGGCTGAGGCTCAGAGCGCCGACAGCACCGCCGCCGACGCTGAGAGCGCCGCCGTCTGATGACCGCCGTCGAGGGCCGCGGCATGTGGGAGCAGTACTACGGCAAGTCCCAGTCCGTCTGGGGCTGGGCGCCGAACCGCTTCGTGGCCGAGGTCCTCGGCCCGCTACCGGCCGGCCGGGCACTGGACCTGGCCGCCGGTGAGGGACGCAACGCGCTCTGGCTCGCCGGCCTCGGATGGCGGTCCACCGCCGTCGACTTCGCCGAGAACGCGCTGGAGCGCGGGCGTGCCCAGGCTGTGGAGCACGGCCTGGAAGTGGAGTGGGTCCTCGCCGACGTGCTGGAGTACCAGCCCGAGCCCGGCGCCTACGACGCGGTCGTGATCGCCTACCTCCATCTGGAAGCCGACCCGCGGACCGCCGTGCTCCACAACGCCGCAAAGGCGCTGGCGCCCGGCGGAACGCTGGTCGTCGTCGGCCACGACGTCACCAACATCGCCGACGGCGTGGGCGGCCCGCAGAACCCTGCCATCTTGTACACGCCCGAGCGCGTCACCGAAGCGCTGGAGCGCCTGGCCGATGTCGATATGAAGATCGTGCGCGCCGAGCGTGTCCACCGACAGACGGACCGTGCGCCGCAGCCGGCCATCGACACATTGGTCGTAGCTCAGGCAACCCAAGCCTCATAGGTGAAGGACCGCGACCCGGCTCCGGCTCCGCCGTGTGCCCCCGCACACCAGGCGAAGCCGACCGCCACCGGGCGCCGGGATCGCAGGTCCTCCACGGTCCCTTATTTCAACACGTTGACTAACGCAGCCCGCGGACGAACGGCGCGGGCCGCGTGTCGACGAACGCCGGCGCCACCGCCGCCGGACCCGGCGAGAAGTAGCTCCACATCTGCTGGAAGTCCAGCCCGAACGTCCCGGCGGAGGCGTTCAGCACCGCCGCCGACGTGTCCGGCCACCTCCCGGTCTTCACCCGCGCGGTCAGCGTCTGCAGCGCCGTGATCTCCTCCGACCCGGTGAAGAAACAGTGGTTCGCCCGCGCCACGAACTCCTGCCGCAGCAGCGGCGACCGCCCCGCGCGCGCCACGGCATCGGCGTAGCTGCGCTCGTTCCCGACCGGCGCGATGCCGTCGCCGGTGTCGTGCAGCGTCAGCACCGGAATCCCCACCAGCCCGGTGATGCTTCCCTGGACGGCGAGCTTGGCCGCGGCTCCCGGATCCGGCGCGACCCGCTGACCGGAGTTCAGAGCCGCGAGGTCCGCATCCAGCGCTTCCGAACCCCCAGCCTTCGCATAAGCCTGATCCACCAGATCCCGCGACGCCGACCCCGCAAACTGCGCGCGATAGTCCACGCCGATGTTCCACGAAGGGTTCCCACCCAGCAACGCCTCGGTGTCGGAGCGCCCACTCCCCCACAAGAACTCCGGCACCTCGTAGTACAAGTACGCCACCGCCGCGTCGATCCGATCCCCCAACGCCGTCGGCTCCGGCGCCAGCGAGTCGGCCCAGCCCGGGATGTCGGCGAGCGAAGCCGCCAACGCCAGCCGCGCCTGGGTCCGCGGGTCCGCCGACTGCCAGGCGGTCGACAACTGCGCCAAAGCCGCCGCTTGGTTGCTCGCGGGCGAGGCGATGTGCGCGATCTGGACCGGTTTCTGCGGCCAGACGAGTGTGTTGAGCGTGTACGCGGCGTCCAGCAGAGCATTGAAATCAGGGCCCGGACCCGCCGTCTCCCCGCACATCGGCAGCGCGCCGTCGAACGCCGGAGCCGCACGCTCGGCCAGCGTCGCCGTGAGCTCGCCGCCGAGCGACATGCCCCAGGTCAGCGTGGTGCCCGGTCGGCCGACATGGCTTCGGAACCACGAGAGCAGCGCCAGGTCGTCGCCCACGGCGCCGGGTGTCGGAAAGGCGACGTCCGGGTAATGGATGCCGGCCAGCGCGTATCCATGGGCCAGCAGCCAGGTTTTCACCTCGGGGTTGTCGGCATCGGCATCCTGGGGCGTGGTCACAGGAGGTTCGTAGGCGTGGTTCCAAAGCAGTACCGTGCCATTCCACCCGGCGGGGACGTCGACGACGTACGCCGCGCCGTTCAGCGTCCCGGTGAACGTCCCGCCAGGCGGTGCCTGCGCCGCCCCGGCGGTCCCCCCGGCCGCCACCGTCAACGCCGCAGCCGCCAGCGCGGCGATCCCCGCGCGCTGCATCCGTGCCATCGCAACCTCCCGTATGTGCCGTCTCGTCCTCCAAGGAACGGGGACGGCACGGGCCGCGTCCACGAATTCGAACGGGATCGAAGATGATCAGGATCCAGCTGGGCTCAGACGGTCTGGCGCACTCGCGGTTCGCGATGTCGCCGGTCACCGAGACGGTCAACCTGCTGATCGCCGCGCGGGTCGGGACACTCGCGCCGCCGCTGCGCGCCCCGCTGCGCCAGACGTTGGCGAACCGGCGCCTGGACGTGCTGTCGGCGCTGGTCCGGGTGGATCGCGGCGCGGGGCACTACATCCCGGACTTTGTCACACCCCCGCCGCCGCGCTTCGAGAATCAGCCCTCTGAGGAGCTGCACGCCGTCGCGACCACACCGACCTGGCGGGTCGCCGGTGAGCTGAGCCTGGCCGCCGCCGGCAACCTCGCCAACACCGTCGGGCGCGCGCTGCCCCGACAGCTCACCGACGCCGACGAGCAGAAGACCGCCGAGCAACTGGCGACGGAACTGGAGCAGGTCTGGCTTCACGTCCTCGCGCCGAGGTGGTCGCGCATCAGGGCACGAATAGAAGCCGACATCGCCGATCGCCTGCAGACAGCCGGCAGGCACGGCTTCGCCGCGGCGATCGACTCCCTCGATCCGCAGATCGACTGGCACGACGGCGCGGTGCGCGTGCACGGACGCTTCGACGTGGACGTCCGCGAGCCGGGGATCACGTTCGTACCGAGCGTGTTCGTCACGCGCGCCGCGACGGTCATCGATCCGGTTCCGCCGTGCGACATCCCCGGCTACGCCGCCTACGGTCCGGGCAACCCGGCGCCGTGGCCGTATCCGGAGCGCCGCGCCGCCATGTGTGTCTATCCGGTCGCGCGCCGGCCGCCGGGACGCCGGCCGGAGGCGGCGCGGCCGGAGGAGCTCATCGGCCGGACCCGCGCCCGGATCCTGGACGCCGTGGCGGACCCGGCGACGACCGGCGAGGTGGCGGGCCGACTGCGGCTGAGCCCGTCAACGGTGTCGTACCACTTGCAGATCCTGCACCGGGCCGGGCTGGTGCGGCGGACTCGGGACGTTCGCAGTGTTCTGTATCAGTCCACACGTCGTGCCGGATAACCGCTGGCGGGCCCGGTAAACGCGCGGCGGGGGGTGCGCGGGGGTGGTTCGTCCTCGTGGGGCGGTGGCGGCCGGATCGGTGGTCCGGCCCTCGCCGGTGCAGCCACCGACCGCCCGCCGCCCGCCTACCTCAGTCCAGCCGCCGCCCCCGCCGCCCCGCCTACCGCATCAGTCCGCCGGACCGGGCCGCAGCTCGTAGATCGGGTTGTACACCGCGCGCTGCCCGCCGGTCGTCGTGATGCGCCCGCGCACCATGATCCGGCGCCCCGGCGCGATCCCGGGAATCTGGCGCCGGCCGAGCCAGCTGACGGTCACCGACCCGGTGCCGTCCCACAGATCGGCCTCCAGCACCGGCACTCCGGCCCGCGGCCGCAGCCGCACCGTGCGCAGCGTCCCGGCCAGGATCACCGGCTGGCGGTCCGGGCAGTCGGCGATCGGCGTGGCGCCGCTCGGCGAGACCTCCTGGGACAGCTCGGCGGCCTCCAGCTCGTCGGTCTCCGCCGTCAGTTTCTGCAGCCGGGTCCTTTGGCGCGGCGGCTTGGGCTTGGTCATGGCACTCCCCTGGAACGAGCTCTGCGCCTTGGCCGCCTCTATGCGGGCCGTGGCGGACTGGAGCTGGTACGGCACCGCCGCGACCACGACCCGGCGCTGGAACAGCAGCCGGCTCTTCAGACGCAGGGCGGACTGGTTGTGCAGTACCTGCTCCCACCAGTGGCCGAGCACGTACTGCGGGATGTACACCGTCACCACGTCGTCGGGGTTCTCGGTGCGGACCCGTTTGACGTACTCGATGATCGGGCGGGTGATCTCCCGGTAGGGCGAGGCGATCACGGTCAGCGGGACCGGGATCGAGCGGCGTTCCCACTCCGCCTTCAGCACCTCGACCTCGGCGTCGTCCAGGTTCACCGTCACCGCCTCCAGCGTGCTGGGGCGGGTGGCGCTGGCGTAGCCGATGGCGCGCAGGGTCGGCAGGTGCAGCTTGGAGACCAGGACGATCGCGTGGTTGTTGGCCGGCAGGCTGAAGGCGGCCTCGTCGGAGGGCGTCAGCTCCTGGGCGACCGCGGCGTAGTGGCGGTTGATCGCGCGCATGATCAGCCAGATGATCGGCATCGCCAGCACCACGATCCAGGCGCCCTTGGCGAACTTCGTCACCAGCACGATCACCAGCACCGCGGCGGTGACGCCGGCGCCGACGGCGTTGATGACGCGCGACTGCATCATGCGCCGGCGCTCAGCGGGGTCCCCGGTGGTGCGCAACAGCCGGTTCCAGTGCCGGATCATGCCGGTCTGGGAGCAGACGAAGGACACGAACACGCCCACGATGTACAGCTGGATCAGCCGCGTGGGCGAGGCGTTGAACGCCACCACCAGCAGCGTCGCGAAGCCGGCCAGCAGCAGGATGCCGTTGGAGAACGCGAGACGGTCGCCGCGGGTGTGCAGCTGGCGCGGCAGGTAGCCGTCCTTGGCCAGGATCGAGCCCAGCACCGGGAAACCGTTGAAGGCGGTGTTCGCGGCCAGCACCAGGATCAGCGCCGTGACGAACTGCAGGACGAAGAAGAACGGCGAGGAGCCGCCGAACACCGAGCGCGACACCTGCGCGATGACCGTGCGCGGCTGCTGTCCGGCCGGGAGCCCGACCAGGTCCGTGGCGCCGGCGGCGTGGACGTGGCCGGCCAGGGCCAGCGCGGTGACGCCGGCGAACATCGCGACGGCGATCCCGCCGAGCAGCGCCAGGGTGGTCGCGGCGTTCTTGCTCTTCGGCGGCTTGAACGCCGGGACGCCGTTGCTGATCGCCTCGACGCCGGTCAGCGCGGTGCAGCCGGAGGCGAAGGCGCGCAGCAGCAGGAAGATCAGCAGGACGCCGCTGTAGTGCTTGGTGTTGGAGATCGTGTAGTGCTCGCTCTCGGCGTGCAGGCCGCTGCCGAACACGATCCGGATCAGCCCGGTCACGATCATGATGCCGACCGCGACGACGAAGCAGTACGTCGGGATCGCGAACGCCGTGCCCGATTCCCGGACGCCGCGCAGGTTCAGCAGCGTGATGACCGCGATGACCGCCACCGCGATCAGCACGACGTGCGAGTTCAGCGCGGGGAAGGCCGAGGCGAGGTTCGCCACGCCGGAGGAGACCGACACCGCGACGGTGAGGATGTAGTCCACCATCAAGGCGCTGGCGACCGTGAGCCCGACCTTCGGGCCCAGGTTGGTCGTGGCGACCTCGTAGTCGCCGCCGCCGGAGGGGTAGGCGTGCACGTTCTGCCGGTAGGAGGCGACGACCACCAGCATCAGCAGTCCGACCGCCGCCGCGATCCACCACGTGAAGTGCAGCAGCGCCAGGCCGCCGGCCGATAGGACAAGCAGGATCTCCTCAGTGGCGTAGGCGACCGACGACAAGGCGTCGGAGGCGAACACCGGCAGCGCGATCTTCTTCGAGAGCAAGGTCTCGCCGAGCATCTCGCTATGCATCGGCCGGCCGACCATGACCCGTTTGACGATCCCCAAAGCACTAGGCACGACCGCGAGCCTAAGGCCGGGGCACCCCGAAATCACTATCGTTCAGTGATTATTTCTCCCGGGCGCCTCACGTCTCACGATCCGGTGACCACGTTTGACGCACGGATGCCCTACGGGCTGCCCAGCGGCTGGAAGCGGTAGCCCATGCCCGGCTCGGTCAGCAGCTGGCGCGGAGTTGAGGGCTCGGGCTCCAGCTTCTGCCGCAGCCGCGCGAGGTAGAAGCGGAGATAGCTGCCCTCCGGCTCGTGCTCGGTCCCCCACACATGGGCCAGCAGCTGCTTGCTGGAGACCAGGCGGTCGGGGTGGCGCAGCAGCATCTCCAACACGGCCCATTCGGTGCGGGTCAGGCGCACCGACTCCGGCACGTCCGAGGGCGCCCCGGGAGCGCGCTTGACCGTGCGGGCCGCGAGGTCGACGAGGTGGTGGCCGACCTGGATGACCGGCCCGGTCGCGTTCTCCGGCTCCGCGCGCCGCAGCAGCGATCTGACCCGCGCGGCCAGCTCGTCCATGTCGAAGGGCTTGGTGACGAAGTCGTCGGCGCCGGCGTCCAGCGCCTCGACCTTGTCCCAGGACTCGGTGCGCCCGGACAGCACCAGGATCGGCACCGTGGTCCAGCCGCGCAGTCCGTCGATGACCTGGACGCCGTCCATGTCCGGCAGGCCCAGGTCCAGGACCACCAGGTCCGGGGGACGGCGCGCGGCGACGGCCAGGCCGGTGGTGCCGTCGGGGGCGACGCTCACCTCGTATCCGCGCGCCGACAAGTTGATGCGGACCGCCACCAACAGCTGCGCCTCATCGTCGACGACGAGCAACCGCTTCACCGCGCCACCCCCTCCGCCGGGTCGGCCGCCGTCCGGGCCGGCACCGCCACCACCATCGTCAGCCCGCCGCCGGGCGTCGTCTCCGGACGCAGCTCGCCGCCCATCGCCTCGACCAGTCCGCGGGCCAGCGCCAGGCCGAGACCGACGCCCGCGGTGTTGTCCCGGTCCCCGAGCCGCTGGAAGGGACGGAAGATGCGTTCGTGGTCGGAGACCGGGATGCCGGGACCGTGATCGATCACGCGGATCTCCACCTTGTCGCCGCTGGGGTTCTGGGCTTGGCCGCCGGTGGCGGCGTGCCCGCGGTCCGGACCGTTCGGAGCGTCCGCGCCGTCTGTGTCGTCTGTGTCGTCTGTGCCGTCTACGTCGTCCGCGCCGCGCGGGGCGGAGGCGCCGGCGGTCAGCTCGATGCGGGAGTCGGTGTGCTTGGCGGCGTTGCCGACGAGGTTGGCGACCACGCGTTCCAGCAGTGCGCCGTCGGCCAGCGCCGCCGGGACGCCGGGGCTCGCGGCGTAGGTGACGCGGCCCGCGGCCGCCGGCACGTCGTCGATGGCGCGCGGGATCACCTCGTCCACGGCGACCACCTCCAGATGCGGCTTCAGCGCGCCGGACTGCAACCGTGACATGTCCAGCAGATCCTCCACCAGCCGCGAAAGCTTCCCCAGCGAGGTGTGCGCGGCGCCGAGCAGTTCGCCGCGCTCGGCCTCGGACAGCTCGAAGCGCTCGTCGCGCAGGGTGTCCACGGAGGCGCGCGCCGCCGCCAGCGGGGCGCGCAGGTCGTGGGAGACCGCGTTGAGCAGCGCGGTGCGCATCCGGTCTGCCGCCTCCAGCTGCGCCGCCTCGGCGGCGGCCTGCGTGGCGCGCCGGAACTGCTTGCCGGAGTACTCGACCACCGAGGCGACGGTCACCGCGACGATGACGAACGCCGAGAACGCGATCACGTCGTTGGCGACCGCGATGCGGAAGGTGTGCACCGGCGAGATGAAGTAGTAGTCCAGCAGCAGCGCCGCCCACACCGCGGCCACCAGCGCCGGGACCATCCCGCACAGCCGCGAGATCGCGACCAGCGCGACCAGGTAGATGAGGACCTGGCTGCTCAGGTTCAGGCGCTCGGTGAGGGTCGTCAGGACGGCCGTCAGGAGCGGAGGCACCACGAGCGCCGCGGCGAGCCCGCGCCACCGGCGTCCGGAATCCGGCATCGGTCCCTCCCTGGCTCGGCTCGCAGCTCAGTCCCGGGGCGGCGGGCCCGAGACGGTGTGCAGCATATTGCGAGCGTAGTGTCACGCGCGATCATGCGCTTCACGCGTGCATAAGGGCGGGGACCATGAAGGTGAAAGCCGCGCCGAACGACGATCAACCGGGTTCCGACCGAGCGCCTTCAGAGCCGGTTCGCCGGTCCGACGCGCAGCAGCGCGCCGTCCGGATCGGCGACGGCGAAGAGGGTCGGCCCGAACACGGTTGGGATCGGCACGTCCGGGCAGTCCAGGCCGTCGTTCTGCCATTTCTCCCGCAGTTCCTCGGGTTCCTCGACCCGGAGGTACCACCCGGAGGGGTTCTCGGCGGGGTCGATCTCGGGAGCCGGGTAGAAGTGGACTTCCGCGTCGTCGAAGCGCAAGCGAAGGTACTCGTCGGCGGCGTCCACGACGGTGAAGCCCAGGAAGCAGTAGAACGCGCGGGTGCGCTCCAAGTCGGCGCTGGGCAGGATCGGGACGCTGGTTGCCACGTCTTCCAGCGAAGTCCCAGTTCGGCGCGGTAGCCAGGGGTTCTCACGGAGCTCTCACGCGCATTCGGCGCATCCTCACACCGCGCCAATGCCGGCGGAGTCGGCCGCCGTCGCGGCGCGCGCTAGCCGTACTCTGCGTCCATGAGCATCCGCGAAGGGCGCCCGGCCTCCGGTGTCACGGCGGCCACGCTCCGGGAGATGAACATCCGGACGGTGTGGTCGGTGATCGAGGGCGGCCACCCGATCTCCCGCGCCGAGATCGCCCGGCTCACCGGGATCTCCAAGCCGACGGTCTCGGTGCTGCTGGAGGAACTGCTGGCCACCGGCCTGGTGACGCAGTCCCCCGACACGGCGCGCGATCCGGCGCACGGCGCGGTGTTCTTCGGTCCCAAGCCCGACGGCGTGCACGCCCTGGCGCTGGACCTCGGCGCGCACATGCTGCGCGGCGTGCTCGCCGGTCCCGGCGCGGTGATCGCGGCCCGCCAGGACGTGGACGTGAACGGCATGGACGCGCCCCTGATGGTCGCCGCGGCGGCCCGCCTCGCCGAGGAGCTCATCGCCGCCGCCGGGGTGGACGCGGCGACGGTGCGGCACGCGGTGGCCGGCGTCCCGGGCGTCGTGGACCGGCACACCGGCCGGGTCTGGCAGGCGCTGAACATCCCAGCCCTCAACGGATTCGCGATCGCCAAAGAGCTCCAGACGGCAGTCGGCGTCCCCTTCACCGTCGAGAACGACATCGACCTCGCCGCCCTCGGCGAGAACACCCACGGCACCGGCGCCGCGGCGGAGAGCTTCGCCTTCCTGTCGGTCGGCACCGGCGTCGGCGCGGGCTTGGTCCTGCACGGCCACCTGCACCGCGGCCACTCCGGCGCGGCGGGCGAACTCGACACCGCCTTCGACGCCGAGGCCTTCGTCGCGAACGACCCCTGCGCCGCCGCGATCGTGGAGTACGCGACCCCGTACGCCGCGGAGCTGACAACCAACGCCGCACCGCTGACCACCGAGCTGATCTTCGACCAAGCCCGAGCCGGCCATCCCCGCGCCACCGAGATCGTCGACGAGGTCGCCCGCCGCATCAGCGCCTATATAGGAGTGCTGGCGGCGGTCGCGGACGTGGAGCTGGTCATCCTCGGCGGTGGCATCGGCCTGAATGGCGACCTTCTCTTGGAGCGCGTCTCTCTGCGTCTCCAGGAACGGCTGCCCTACCCGCCCCGGCTGGAGGTATCAGCCCTCGGCGACAGCGCGGTGCTGACCGGTGCGGCGGCGGTCGCCGCGGCGGTGGCGGTGGAGCAGGTGATCCGGGAGCGGACCGGCTAGGAGCTTGCCCGGCTACTCGTAGCCGCCGTCGCTCCGACCGTCACCGCTGTCGCCGTCGCCGTCCCGCTCGCCCTCGCTGCCGAACACCGCGCCGCCGACGCCGGCCAGCGTCACCACGGCCAACCCCACCGCGCCGAGCGTGCGCCACTGCCCGGGCGCGAGCAGCAGGACCAGCAGCTGCGAGGCCGCCAGCACCACGCCGGCCGCCCACGGCAGCCAGCCGTGCGCGGCCACCCGCGCACGGGAGGGGGAGGCGGCGGGGTCTGGCTCGCCGCCGGCTTCGTCGGGTCCGGGGACCGGGTGGTCCGTACTGCTCACTCCACTGAAGGACCCGGGCCGACGGGCCGGGTACGGCGACAATTCGAATTGCCGATCCTAGCCGCCGGGCCCGCCGAAGGGCGGCTCCCTCACCCCTTCGCCGCGCCGGCGAACCGGAAAGCGCCTCCCATCGCCCGCGAGACGATCAGGTACAGCACCACGACAGGCATCGAATACAGTACCGAGTACGCCGCCAGCTGCCCGTAGGCGACCGCGCCGTACTGGCCGAAGAACGTGAACACCGTGACCGACGCCGGCAGCTTCTCAGGGCTCTGCAGCAGGATGAAGGGCACGAAGAAGTTGCCCCACGCCTGGATGAACGTGAAGATCAGCACCACCGACATCCCCGGCGCGATCAGCGGCACCACGATGTGCCGCAGCGCGACCATCGGCGTCGCGCCGTCCACCCAGGAGGCCTCCTCCAGGTTGATCGGCACGTTGTCGATGAAGCCCTTGATCAGCCAGATCGCGAACGGCAGCGAGGTGGTCGCCAGGAACACCGCGGTCGCCGGCATCGAGTCGATCAGCTGCAGCCGCACGAACAGCCCGTAGACCGGGACCATGATCGCGGTGATCGGCAGACCGGTCGCGAACAGCACCGTGTACAGGAACGGCTTGCGGAAGCGCGACTGGTACCGCGACAGCGGATACGCCGCCAACGTCGCGACGACCACCGTGATCAGCGCCGACCCGCCGCACAGCAGCAGCCCGTTCCACAGCGGCCGCCACGCCAGGTCGGTGGTCATCACGGCGCGGAAGTTGTCGACGCTCGGATGCTCCGGCAGCTTCACCGACGTCTGCGCGGAGCTGTCGAAGCACGAGAGCACCAGCCACACCAGCGGCGCCAGGAACGCCGCGGCGATCAGCACCAGGATGCCCGTGCACACCAGTCCGGCGGCGCGGCGGCGCGGTGTGTCGATCCCCATCCCCGCCATCTCAAGCCTCCGGTTTCAGCACGCGCACATAGATGAAGGAGAACACCGCGCCGATCACCAGCAGCAGCAACGAGATCGCGGTGCCGTAGCCGACCTCGGAGAACTTGAACGCCTGCTGGTACATCAGCACCGGCAGCGTGGAGCTGGCGAAGCCGGGACCGCCGGCGGTCATGACGTAGATCAGCGTGAACACCGACAGCGTCTGCAAGGTGATCAGCATCAGGTTGGTCACGATGGAGGGCCGGATCAGCGGCAGGATCACGTTCCACAGCCGCCGCCAGCCGGTCGCGCCGTCCAGCTCCGCCGCCTCCTGCACGTCGGCGGGCACGTCGTCCAGCGCCGCGTTGTACACCAGCATCGAGAACGCGGTGCCGCGCCAGACGTTCGCGATGATCACCGCGAGCATCGGGCTGCTGTAGAGCCAGTCCTGCCCGCTCATCCCGAAGGCTTTCATGATCTGGTTCAGCGTCCCGTGCTGGCCGAGGAACGCGTACCAGATCAGCGCGCTGACGACCTCCGGCAGCACCCACGCCGAGACCACGATCCCGCCGACGGTCCCGCGCAGCCAGCGGCTGCGGCCGCGCATCAGCAGCGCGATCGTCAGCCCCAGCAGGTTCTGGCCGATCACCGCCGAGCCCAGCACGAAGACCACGGTGAGCCAGATCCCGTTGGTGACGTTGGGATCGGAGAACAGCCGCCGGAAGTTCTCCAGCCCGACCCACTGCGGATTCTGGGCGCCGTCGCCGGTGAGCGCGGCGTTGGTGAACGAGCTGTAGACGCTCCACAGCACCGGGCCGAGGAAGAACAGGAAGAGCATGATCAGCGCCGGCGCGAGCGGCAGGTGCCGGGTCGTGCGGGCGCCGCGGGCGCGGCGGGGGGAGGTGGTCCGCCCCGCCGCGCCCGCGAGTTCCTCGCCGACCAGTTGTGCCCGGGCTGCCATCAGCTGGCGCCCGCCGCCACGTTGTCGGAGCCGACGATGCCCTTCAGCGTGGCGGTGTACGCCTTCATCGCGTCCGCCGGGGACGACTGGCCGGTGATCACCGCTTCCATCGCCACCTGGATCGCGTCGGAGATCTTCGGGTACTCGGCGTACGCCGGCCGGTACTGCGTGACCGGGACCAGGCCGGTGAAGAACGCGGTGGTCGGGTTGGTGCTCTGGTAGGAGGGATCGGCGGCGACGTCGTTGCGCACCGCGATCTGGCTGTCCGCTATGTCGTAAGAGGCGGAGTTCTCCTTGTTCAGCGCCAGTTCGACGAACTGCGCCCCGAGATCCTTGTTCTTCGACTTCGCGGTCACCGACAGCGTCCAGCCGCCGGACATGCTGATCGTGCCCTTGCCGGAGCCGTCCTGCGTCGGCATCGCCGCCTCGCCGATCACGGTGTTCCACTGCGGCCAGGGCTTGGCTCCGGAGGTGCCCCAAGTACCGGTCACCCAGGAGCCGTCGAGGTCGATGGCGAGCTTGCCCTGCGGGAGCATCTGGCCGCTGACCACGTTGGGGATGTTGGGGTCCAGCTCCGTCTGCGGCGGGAGGGTCAGGCCGCCGCTGTAGGCGTCCTTGAGGAACTGCAGGGAGTCGGTGAAGCCCTTGCTCGGGGCGGTCCACTTCTTGCTGGCGCTGTCGTACAGGGTGTCCTTGGTGCCGTACAGCAGCATCTCAAAGCCCTGCATGGTGCTGCCCTCGCCGTCGGGTTTGCCGGCGTAGACGTTCAGCGGCGTCACGCCGGGCGAGGTGGCCTTGACCGCTTTAGCGGCCGCGAGGACGTCCTGCCACGACTTGGGCTGCCAGGGCATCGCGACGCCGGCCTTGGTCAGCATCGCCTTGTTGTAGTACAGCGCGCGGGTGTCGGTGCCCATCGGGACGCCGTAGGTCTTGCCGTCGATGCCGCGCGCGGCGGACTTGGCCGTGTCCGGGAACTGCGACCAGTCGCTCCAGCTCGCCAGGTAGGAGTCGAGCGGGGCGAGGTAGCCGGCCTTGATGTCGGAGTTGATGAGGAAGGTGTCCTCGTAGACCACGTCGGGCGCGGTCGAACCGGAGCCCATCATCAGGTCGATCTTAGTGTAGTAGTCGTTCTCGGCCGCGGCGATCGGGTCCAGCTTGACCGTGACCCCCGGATGCGCGGCCTCGAACTGCGCCTTCACCTTCTGCATGTGCGCGTCGACCTGGATCTCGTTGCCGAACTTGACGTAGGCGACCTTGAGCGTTTTACCGCCGCTGCCGCCGCCGCTTGAGGACGACGACGAGCAGGCGGTCAGGGCGAGCGCGGAAGCCGCGCAGGCGCAGGCGATACGGAGACCCGTGGACAACATCCTGACTCCTTCGGGACATGGTGTCCGCCGCGAGGGCGCACGGTGGAGGGAGGGGACGGGGAGACGCCGTGCTTTGAGAAAACGTTATTTTCGCGTTAATCTAGGCGCGGGGCCCGGGGCATCGTCAAGCCCTGTGAATGTCTCGATCAGGTCACGACAGCCCGTGGAACGGATATTCCATGACCAAGGCTTCAGGGCGGCGGTCCAGACGCCCGACGATGGTGGACGTCGCTCGCGAGGCCGGCGTGGCGCTGAGCACGGTCTCCCGCGTGGTCAACCAGGATCCGACGGTCGGCCCGGAGTTCGCCCGCCGGGTCCAGACGGCGATAGACACCCTCGGCTACCGCCCCGACGAACAAGCCCAGCAATTGCGCCGCGGAACCAGCCGCACGATCGGCATGGCGGCCCGTGAGATGTCCGCCCGCAACCCCCTGCTCGCCGAATTCGAGCGCGGCGCCTACGCTTCCGGCCTGACGGTGTTCGCCGCGTCCACGGCGGACGATGTCGAGCGCGAACGCACCGTGGTGCTGTCGATGGCGCGGCGCGGGTTCGACGGTGTGGTCCTGGAGCCGATCGGGCCGGATCACTCGTATCTGGCGCCCGAGATAGCCACCGGCTTGGCGGTGGTCGCGGTGGACCGCCCGGTCGCCGGACCGGAGACCGACGCGGTTCTGGCGGACAACGCCGCCGGCATCGACATGGCCTACCGCCAACTCGCCGCCCACGGCCACAGCCGGATCGCCTACATCGGCGACCACGAGCGGATCTTCACCGGCCGGGCGCGCGCGGCGGCGTTCCGGGCGTGTCTGAGCGCCGACGGCCGCGCGGTGACCGGGCTGGTGCACACCGGCGAGACCGTGCAGCACCGCATCGACGTGGCGATGCGCGCGGTGCTCTCGGCGGAGACGGCGGCGACCGCGCTGGTCACGGGGAACGTCACGACGACCTTCGCGGTCCTGACCTACCTCGCCGCCGAGGTACCGCCGGAACGCCGCCCCGCGCTGGTCGGCTTCGACGACTTCCCGCTGGCGAGCCTGCTCGACCCGCCGGTGACGGTGATCTCCCAGGACAGCATGGCGATGGCGCACGCCGCCCTGAACCTGATGACCGCGCGTCTGGCGGCGCCGGAACGTCCGCTGGAGACGGTCACGGTCCCGGTGTCGCTGATCGCGCGCGGGTCCGGCGAACGACCGCCAGTACACTGACACCCGCCTGGCTGGCTCCCTGACGGTGCCCCGACTCCCCGGCTCCCTAACGGTGCCCCGGTTCCGTTAAACTGCCCCACCAAGGCAGCGCATCACTGGAACTGGAGTCCCCATGCCCGAGGAGCCCTCACCCCCCGGCACAGTCCGCCCCGGCGGCCGCACCGCCCGCACCCGCGCCGCCGCCCTCCGCGCCGCCGAGGACGCCCTGATCGAAACCGGCTTCGACGCCCTGGACCTCGCCGACATCGCCCGCCGCGCCGACATCGGCAAGACCACCGTCTACCGCCGCTGGGGCACCCCCGCCGCCCTCGTGGCGGACCTCCTCCTGGACATGGCCGAGCAATCCCTCCCCCGCACCGAGACGGGCACCCTCGACGGCGACCTCCGAGCCAACGCCCGCCTGGTCCACAAAACCCTCACCGACCCCCGCTCCGGCGCCCTGTTCAAAGCCGTCGTCACCGCCGCCGCCGGCCACCCCGCCACCGCCACCGCCCTCCACCGCTTCTACGCCACCCGCATCACCGAATGGGCTCCCTGCGTGGAACAAGCCACAGCCCGAGGCGAAGTCCCCGAGGGCACCGACCCAGCCGAAGTCATCCGTGCCGTCTCAGCCCCCCTGTACTACCGCTTCCTGGTCAGCGGCGACCCCTTGGACGCAGCGAGCGCCGAGCGCGCGGCGGCGGCCGCTGCGGCGGCGGCTCGGGCGGGCGCTTACGTAACGCGGGTGGGGTGAGCGGCTGGGTGCGACTGGCACGGTTGGTGCGGTTTGTTTGTGCGCTTCTAGAAGCTTCCTACGGCTTCGCGCGGGTGTTGATGGCCTCGCAGGGGACGCAGTTCGTTGGTGTGTATCCCGGGCCGCGCTGGCGGCCGACGGTATTTCATGTCCACAACCGCGCGCCGATCCGAGTCACCGCGGGCACCAGAATTTTTGCTCTCGCCCCCGCCAGCCTGATCAGGCATCCGCACCGCACCCACAGTGAGTGCCGCCGCAACCCTTCCGACCAGCCTCCCGCCGAGCCTGCAGCTCATCACCGCCCGCGATCTTGTGCTTGCCGCCGCCAGCCCATCAGACCTCAGCGCCCGCCACTCCGGCTCTCGCCGTCCCCCTCCGCCAGCAGCGCGACCCGTCCCCGATCGACCTCGAACGCCAAGCTCAGCTCGGCCACATGGCGCGGGTCCGACAGCGTGCGCCCCGTGCGCTCCTCCAGGCGGCGTAGGCGGTATCGCACCGTGTTCGGGTGCACATAGAGCTTGCGCGCCGCCTCGTCGGCGGAGCCGCCGTGGTCGAGCCAGGCGCCGAAGGTGTCCAGCAGGATGGCTCGGTCTTCGGCGGGCATGGTGTCCAGGCCGGCGAAGATCGCGCGGGACAGGCGGGCCATCACGTCCGGGGCGCTGGCGGCTGCCACTGACAGGGAGTCGCGGCCGAAGACCACCACCTTGCCGGGGCTGGCGGCGCCGCGCAGGGCGATGCGGGCCAGGCGCAGGGCTTGGGAGGTGCCGGTGAGATCGTCGTAGAGGGGGCTGATGCCGACGCGGCCCACGCTGCCGGCTGCCAGCGCCTCGATCAGCACGTCCAGTTGGTCCGCGGGGCGGGGCAGGCTCGCCAGGCCGATCTCGACGTCGTGCAGCAGCCGCCACGCCGAGGTGATGCTCTGGCGCTGGAGCCCTTCCTCCATGCCGCGGGTCAGGCCGTGTTCGCCGGCGCCGGCCACGCGTGCGGCGATCACCACGTACGGGCCCTGATGCGGCAGCCGCAGGGCGTCGGCGGCCTCCCACACCTGCGGCTCGGACAGGTGTCCCTCCAGCAGCGCCTGGATCAGCGCCGAGCGCCGCTGCTCCTCGCTGCGGATGCGCGCCGAGAGCTCCGCGCGGTAGCTGTCCGCCATCACGTCGGTGAACCCCGACAGCCGCCGCCACAGCGCGGAGGCGGCACGCAGCGCGACCCGCGGCGCGACCTCGTCGCGCTCGGCCGCCTCGGCCAGGTGCTCCCAGATGTAGGCCAGCGAGATCTGGTACGCCTCGAACACCGCCGACATCGGCACGCCCTCGGCCGCACGCGCGCGCCCCGCCAGGTCGGCCGGCGCGTTCCCGTCCAGCGCCGGGTCCAGCAGCCCGTCGAAGATCACCCGGAAGTGGCTGACGACGGAGCGGCGCAAGTCCGCGGGCGACACCCGTTCGGCGTAGACGGGAACCAGGGCGGTGATCCGAGCGGTGACGGCCGCCGCGAACTCCTCGGTGCGCTCGAGCATCCGGGCGGCCAGCGCTTCGGCCCCGGCGTCCACCTGATCGTCGTCCGCCATAGCTACGCATCGTAGCGAGCCGACTATCTCCCGGAATGGGTTTTCCCAGTTCCTGGAGTTCCCAGTATTCGGCGGCTACCGCCCCGGGTCGGCGTCGATCAGCCACCGGGTCGCAGCCCGCGGCCGCAGGTAGAGCACCCAGTACAGCGCCGCCGCCGCAGTCGCCCCGAGCGTCCAGTACAGGTCCGATGGCTGAGTACGCCAGAGTTCGAACAACACCCCGACCAGGCTGCCCACCACCAGAATCGGCACCGCCGGCCACCACGGCATCCGCCACGCGCTCTTCGCCCGGTGCGCCCCGCGCCGCCCGACCAGCGCCGCGACCGCGACGATCAGATACAGCCCGGTCACCGCGACCCCGGTGATCCCGTTCAGCGTGTCGACCGGCGCGAAGCACAGCGCCGTCCCCGGAGCCCCGACCGCCAGTGTCGCGACCCACGGCGCCCCGAACCGCCCGGACACCGTCCCCAAAGCCCGGTTCACCGGCTCCGGCCACGCCTTGTCCCGCGCCGAGGCGAACAGGATCCGCGAGTTCTGAATCACCATGACGATCGCCGCGTTCACAATCGCCGCGGCAACGCACAGCGCGACGAAGGCACCGACCGCCGAATCACTCCAGCCCTTGACCATCCCGATCAGATCGAAGTTCGCCCCGGTCAACGCATCAGCGCTGCCCGCACCCACCGTGATGGCGACGGTCGGCACGATCACCACCACCGCGCCGAGCCCGAGCGTCCACAGCACCGCCCGCGAAACATTGCGGCGTGGCTCCTGGATCTCCTCCGAGAGGTAGACAGCCGTCGCGAAACCCTGCAGGGCAAACAAAGCGACAGCCAGCCCGACCATGACGGTCCCGAAAGGAAGCGCCCCGGTGTGCTGCCCATCGGAGACGACCGGATGGATCAGCACGCCGGCGCCCTGATGCGTGTGCGCGAACCCGAGCACCGCCACCACGCCGGCGGCGATCACCTCCAGCACCAGGAACACCCCGGTGATCCAAGCATTGGCGCGCAGATCGAAGACACCCATGATCGTCGACACCGCCATCACGAACGCGCCGCTATAAGCCCCGCTGGCCGGAAGCGCCGGAATCGCCGCGTGCAGATACTCCCCGGTCCCGATGGCGATGATCGGCGGAATGATGAAAGCCGCGACCCCGGCCAGGAAGAACGTCAGCCACCCCGACACCCGCCCCAGCAGCGAGCCGACCATCGCGTACTCGCCGCCGGCCGAGGGAATCAAGGTCCCGAGCTCGGAGTAGCAGAAGGCGACGCCGACGCACAGCACACCGGCGATCGCCAGCGTGAGCGCCGTACCGGTGCCCTGCGTCGCGAACAGACCCGGGACGATCACGAACAGCGAGCTCGCCGGAGTCAGGCACGACAGCGTGAGCAGCACCGCGCCGACCAGACCCAGCGAACGCGCGAGCGCGGGCTTGCCGGGAGCAGGGGCGGAAGCCGTGCGCGTCAGGATTTCGGTCATACGCGACTACCGCCTCCCTACCCGTCGAGTACGGGTCATGAGCGACCCATGTGTTCGAAACATGAAAAGTGATGGACGTGACGGGCGTCAAGACTGGTCAGCCACGGAATGGATGACCGGCACCGGTACCGTGGTGCGTCATGGAGGGGTCCGAGGCATCGCCGCGCGTCACCCGGCGTCGCGAGACCACCACGTTCAGTGCGCGTTCACTGCTGATGACACTGCTCGGCGAGTACGTCCTCCCCCACGAACGCCCCACGTGGACCTCGACCATCATCGAAGCCCTGAGCGCGGACGGCGTCGAGGAGAAGGCCGCACGCCAAGCCCTGGCCCGCACCTCCGCGGAAGGCTGGATCACCACCGAGCGCGTGAGCCGCCGCGTGCGCTGGTCCCTCACCCCCGAAGGACGGCAGCTGCTGACCGAAGGCGCCGAGCGCATCTTCAGCTTCGGACGCACGACACCGGCCTGGGACGGCCGCTGGCTGATGCTCCTGGTCACGGTCCCCGAAACCCGCCGCGACCTGCGCCACCGCCTCCGAACCCGCCTCACCTGGGCCGGCTTCGGCACCGCGGACCCCGGCGTCTGGATCAACCCGGACCCGGCGCGCGAGGACGAAGCCCGCGAAGTCCTGCGCGACCTGGACCTGGATCAGGGCGCGATGTCGTTCACCGCGGCGCACGGCAGCATCGGCAGCCTGGCCGCGATGGTCGCGCGCGCCTGGGATCTCAGCACCCTGGAAGCCGAATACGAAGCGTTCGTCAGCGCCTTCGGCGCCCTGACGCCCGACACCGACGCGGCGACCCTGCGCACGCAGACCCGCCTGGTCCACGAATGGCGCCGCTTCCCCTTCCTCGACCCCCGCCTCCCCCGCGAACTCCTGCCCGCCGACTGGACCGGCGCGAAGGCGGTCGAGGTCTTCCACGCACGGCACGCGGAGTGGCACGAGAAGGCACAACGGGAATGGGCCGCTCTCAACGGCGAGTAATCGCCTCGACTGCTCGATAACAGCGCTCAGTCACACCCGCCGATGATCGAACTCCGCCACGACTCCCGATCCGTACCGCGACAGCGCACCGTCCGCACCCGAAGCGTTCGGCCGCACGAACACCCAGTTCTGCCACGCGGTCAGCCGACCGAAGATCTTCGTCTCCATCGTCTCCGGTCCGGGGAAGCGCAGGTTCGCCTCCATACCGGTCAACGCATCCGGCGACAGCGCCGCCCGCTCCTGCAGCGCCAGACGGAGCTCGTCCTCGAAGTCCAGATCGTCGAGCGCATAGGTGACCAGACCGAACTCCACCGCCGCGTCGGCGTTCAGCCGTTCCCCCACATGCGCCGCCGCTTCCAGCCCGCCTTCGTGCCCTGAAAAGCGCGTCGCCAGGCGGCTCAGACCGTTCGCCATCGGCCACGCCGCCAGATTCGAAGCCGTCACCACCAAAGCTGCGGGCGCGGCGTCTGGATCAACATCCTCATACACGCCATCGAGCATGTACTGCCGGTCCGCAGCGAGCGCCGTTTCCAGCAGCAGTCCGACGAAGCAGCTCCCCGGATCGATGACCGCCACCAGACTCCGGCTCGTCATGTCCAAGCGCTTGAGCGTCCGCTTGTAGTAGTGCCGTACCTCGTTGACGAACCAGTCGTCGGCCAGCGTGGTCAGCTGCGCGTCGTACGCCGCCACCGCGTCGATCGATCCGCGCGTCCGCACTACCCACGTGCCGATCTCCGGCTCGTTCGTCCGCAGCCGCAGGATCGCGTCGTCGAGCGCGCGGGTCAGCGCCAGCGGCCAGTAATCAGGACCCTGAGCGTGCACGTCGGCGGGCGGCGCGTCGCTCGGACCGAGCAAGGTGAAGTCCGCACGCCGCGCAGACCGATCGATCTCCACTGCCAGATACGGATACGTCAGCGAGTCCTCGTCCACGACCCGCGCCAACGGCGTCAGCATGACGCCCTTCTCAGGTCCGACCGCGCTCGCCACTCCCACTCCCACACCCATCCCCACCCGAGCCCGGCGCGACCGCCGCGCCGCGTCGTCCGCGACCCGCGCGACCTCTGCCGAGAACCGCGCCGGCGGAGCGACCGCGTCGACCAGTCCCCACTCCAGTGCGGTCGCCCCACGGAAGCCTTCGGTCTTGGTCGCGAAGACGTCCGCGCGATCGCGCCGAACGTGCCGCTTGTCGGTCAGCCGCGTCAGCCCTCCGGTCCCCGGCAGGACGCCCAGCAACGCCACCTCCGGCAACGACACGGTCGTGGACCCGTCGTCGACCAGCACGATGTGCTCGCACGCCAACGCCAGCTCGTATCCGCCGCCGGCCGCCGGTCCGTTGACGGCGGCGATCCACGTCTGTCCGGAGTGCGCAGTCGCGTCCTCGATGCCGCACCGCGTCTCGTTGGTGAACTTGCAGAAGTTCACCTTCCACGCGTGCGAGGACTGAGCCAGCATCCTGATGTTCGCCCCGGCGCAGAACATCCGCTCCAAGCCGCCGGTCATCACCACGGCGCGGACCTCGGGATGCTCGAACCGCAGGCGCTGCACGGCGTCGTAGAGCTCGATGTCGACGCCGAGGTCGTAGGAGTTCAGCTTCAACGCGTACCCCGGCAGCAGCCCGCCGTCCTCGGCGACGGCCAGCCGGAGCGTCGCCACGGCGCCGTCGATCTGCAGCGTCCAGTGCCGATATTGATCCGGCGCGGTGTCGAAGTCGATGTCGATATCGGTTGCGATATCAACCTCCCCGCCGGTCATCCGATGCCCTCCTCAGCCAGGTGCACGTAGTCGAACTCGACCGGCTGCTCGTTGATGCCGGTGCGCGGCGGGGCGATCCAGGCGGCGAAGCGGCCCGGCTCGTACTCCGGCTGCATCAGCGAGGCGACCGCCGCGCGGTCCTCGGGCGTCGGCAGCCAGTCCTTCGAGCGCTCCTGCCAGGTCGCGGCGTCGAGGACTTCGCCGTCCGGGCTGATGTGGTGACCGGCGTAGGCGCCGACCTTGCGATGGAATCCCTCATGCGGCAGCGACAGCCGCTGCGCGAGACCTGCTTCCGCCAACACCTGGTTCCAGCGCTTCACACCGCGCGCGCAGTCGGCGATGTACTCGTCGCGCAGGTCGAGATTCAGGGCATTGAGCAGCGGCACGGCCTTCGCCGTCAGTCGTCCGTCTTCGACCACTGTCATCGGACGCTCGGCGCCGATCAGAACGTGGTCGTCGTCGCGCCGCGTCTCCTGCCAGCGCCCTTTCACCCCGGCGCTGAAATACGTCCCGGCGTTGGTCGACCGCTCCGATCCGAACAGGTCCAACGATACGGAAAGTTGAAAGTTCAGATAACGCTGGATGATCGGCAAGGGTATGGCGCCGTACGGCAGCACGTCTTCGGTGTCGTGCGCGGCCATCTGCTCGGCGGTGCGCTCCACCACGCGCTGCACGCCGGTCGTCCCGACGAACATGTGGTGCGCCTCTTCCTTGAGCATGAACTCGCAGGTTCTGGCCAGGGGGTCGAACCCTGATTCCTTCAGGGTGCCGAGCTGGTACTTGCCGTCCCGGTCGGTGAAGTAGGTGAACATGAAGAACTGGAGCCAGTCGGTGGTCGCCTCGTTGAAGGCGCCGAGGATCCGCGGGCTGTCGTGGTCGCCGGAGTGCCTGAGCAGCAGCTGGTCGGCTTCCTCGCGTCCCTCGCGGCCGAAGAAGGCGTGCAGCAGGTAGACCATCGCCCACAGATGCCGCCCTTCCTCGACGTTGACCTGGAACAGGTTGCGCAGGTCATACAGGCTCGGCGCGGTCCGACCGAGGATCCGCTGCTGCTCGACGGAGGCCGGTTCGGTGTCGCCCTGGATGACGATCAGACGCTGGAGCACGGCGCGGTGCTCGCCGGGGACCTCCTGCCAGGCCGGCTCGCCTTTGTGGCGTCCGAAGCCGATGACGCGCCGCGGATCGCGTTCGGCCAGGAATATGCCCCAGCGGTACTGCTCCATCGGGACGTGTGCGAAGTGCGCCCAGCCGTCGCGGCCGACGGCGACCGCAGTACGCAGATACACGTCCTTCGTCGGCAGCGCCGGCCCGAGATCGCGCCACCAGTCCAGGAATTTGGGCTGCCAGCCCTCCAGAGCCCGCTGCAGACGCCGGTCGCCTGCCAGCCCGACGTTGTTGGGGATGCGTTCGCTGTAGTCGATCGGCACGGGCATGAGGGCCCTCCTTGCGCTGCGCGAAACCGCGGGCGGCGACCGTGTGTCGCGGCCCTGCTAACGTTCTACACTTCTGCCGCGCGACTGCCAATATGCTGTCGAACATCGTCGTCCACTACTATTCTCCAGATCTTTATGTTCGGGGGGACTGGGGCGGCGGCGATGACGATCGTGCAGACAACGGCCAAGATCCTGGTCGCCGGCGGGTTCGGCGTGGGCAAGACCACGCTGGTCGGGTCGGTGTCCGAGATCGAGCCGCTGACCACCGAGGCCGAGATGACCTCGGTGGGACGCGGTATCGACGACACGGTGGGCGTGCCGGGCAAGACGGCGACCACGGTCGCCTTCGACTTCGGCCGCCTGACGCTGGCCGACGACCTGATCCTGTACCTGTTCGGCACCCCGGGCCAGGAGCGCTTCTGGTTCCTGTGGGAGGAGTTGGCCCGCGGCGCCGTCGGCGCGGTGGTCCTGGCCGACGTCCGCCGCCTGGCCGACGCCTTCGCCGCCATCGACTTCTTCGAGCACCGCGGCATGCCCCACGTCGTGGCGGTGAACCAGTTCGACGGCGCCCGCAGCTACAGCCAGGAGGCCCTGCGCGAAGCCCTCGCGATCCCGTCCTCCACCCCGGTGATGATCTGCGACGCCCGCGACCGCACCTCCACCGTCACCGTCCTGCTCGCCCTGGTCGAACACGCGGTGAAGTGGCACGCCGAGGAGGCGTGAGAGCCCGCGCGCCCCGGACTTGTCGGACCCCGCGCCTACGATGGGCGACGTGCAAGATCTTGTGACTGGCGAAGACGGCATCCCCCGCTGCGGCTGGGCCGGCACCGGCGGCGACTACGCGGCCTACCACGACACGGAGTGGGGCCGCACCCTGCACGGCGACGACGCCATGTTCGAGCGCCTGAGCCTGGAGGGCTTCCAAGCCGGCCTGGCCTGGATCACGGTCCTGCGCAAACGAGAGGCCTTCCGCAAGGCCTTCAAGGACTTCCAGATCGACGCCGTCGCCGCCCTCACCCCCGCCGACGTCGAACTCCTCCTGACCGACCCCGGCATCATCCGCAGCCGCGCCAAGATCGAATCCGCGATCCACAACGCCCGCATCGTCCGCGACTTCCCCGAAGGCCTCGACGCCTACCTCTGGAACTTCGCCCCACCCACCCACCGCCGCCCCACATCCTTCGGCCAAACCCCCACCGAAACCCCCGAATCCAAGGCCATGGCCAAAGCCCTGAAGAAGGCCGGCGTGAAGTTCATCGGCCCCACCTCCGCCTACGCCCTGATGCAGGCCACCGGCATGGTCGACGACCACCTGACCGGCTGCTTCCGCGCCAAGGCCTGACACCCGCCCCGAACCCCGCCGAGCCCCCCTGAGCACCCCCAGAGCCGCCGAAACCACCCGCCGCGCACCCCCGCCAGGTGGTCAACAACGCCTCCGGAGATCTGCTAATGTTTCACCCGTCAACGCGACACCAGCAAGATCAAGCGCCGCTAGCTCAATAGGCAGAGCAGCGGACTCTTAATCCGCGGGTTCGGGGTTCAAGTCCCTGGCGGCGCACCCGTAGCAAGTCCCGGCTCAGGTTCCTGAGCTGGGAATTTTGCGTTAGCGGAGTAAGATCCCTGATCTGATGTCGAAACTGACGACCACTCTCCTTTGGCCGTTCCTGGCGCCCGACGTCCGGCTCCGGCTGCGGCACCAACGGCTCGACGCCGAGGCGCCGAAGCGGGCCGGCTGGGCATTGCAGATACCCGAGGTGAAGGTGACCCGGGTGAAGGCTGTGGACGGTGCCCTCGACGGCACCGGCGGCGGTCCCGGGTCCCGTCGCGGGATGCGCCTGACTCCCGTCGCGCCGTCGCCTTGGAAGCAGCAGCAGACCATGGTGGGCACCAGGCCGATCGATCGCTGGCTGCGGTCCGGCGCGATGGAGTGGGACGGCCGGCGCGTCACGATTGCCGGCTCCCTCAGGACCGGCACGTGGATTCCCCGCGAGGGCGGGCTGATACCGGACTTCGACGCCGCCGAAGTCGCGCGCGCGGGGCGGCGGCCGTTCGGCACGGGTGAGTGCGAGCGGCACCTGGCCGCCATCGCGACGGTCGGTCTCGCGGGCCGTCATCTGAAACGCATCGTGTTCCTCGATGCCGAGGCACGCGAACTCGGCTGGATCCCGGCGCCCTACTTCGCACAGGACGATGTCATCCGCTTCGCCCAAGCAGCCGGGATCGCCTACCGCAGCTACGCCTTCACCTTTGCGGGCTACTCCTCCACCCGGCTGTCTCCGGAGAAACTGTGCGAAGCCCTGTTCACCCGCTCGGCGCGGCGCGTCAAGCTCATGGGCGACGGCGCCTCCGACGAGAGCGATTGGTTGTCCGACCCCACCCGCAGCCGCGGCTACTGACACACCTAGTGGCGCGCCCGCGCCGCTTTGACTTCCCCGGCGACGAAGCTGCGGATCTCCGTCGCGAGGCGGGTCGGCTGGTCGAGGGGGATCAGGGTGTAGGTGTCCCCGATCTCGACCAGGCGGGCGGCGGGGAGGAGGTCGGCGAGGCGGCGGCCGTGTTCCGGCGGCATCACGCGATCGTTTTGTGCCCACACCACCAGGGTCGGGCGGTCGAAGCTCGGCAGCTTCTCGGCGGCGGCGGTGAGGATGTGCGGGTCGGCTGCGGCGGTGCGCAGGACGCGGACGGTGTCGCGGCGGATCTCCGGCTGGCGCCAGATGGGACGCAGCCAGCGCTTGACGGTCGCGTCGCCGCGCTTGGTCAGCCAGCCGAAGGACAGCGGCATGCGGCGTGCGGGCTTCAGGCGCATCTGCTGCATGAACATGCCGAACAGCGCCGGCGAGAGCTTGCCGGTGAGGAACAGGGTGCGGCCGGTGAGGCCGGGCGGGAAGTTGTCGAATGCGTCGCACGAGACCAGGACCGCGCCGGCGATCCGCTCCCTGCTTCCGTCGGCCATCAGCAGCTGCACGAGCATGCCGCCGGTGTCGTTGCCGACCAGCGTGACGTCGCGCAGGTCGAGGGCGTCCAGGAACTCGGCGACCAGCGCCGCGATTCCGAGGGGTGACAGGTCCGCTTCCGGGCTCATCGCCTTGCGGTGCGCTCCCAGTGGCAGAACCGGGACCACGCAACGGAACCGCGGCGCCAGCTCGTCGACGACCGCGGTCCACAGCGTCTCGTCCATGAGCAGCCCGTGCAGCAAGACGACCGTGGGACCCGGGCCGCCGCGGTCCTCGTACTCGATGACTCCTGCGGAGAGCTCGATCTCATTCATGGGTGGTACCTCCTGCCGCCGGGCGCTGCACCTCTTCTGTAAAGTGAACCACATGGTTCGCAAGTGTGCCCACCCGAGCCCGGCGCAGCCCACCAGGCATCCCGCGCTCAGCCGGCGGCTTCCTCGTGCTCCAGCATCCGCAGCAGCGCGGCGAACCCGGGCTCGTCGCCGTCGCCGACACCGTTGCCGTCGCCACCGCCGTCGCTGCCACCGCCACCCTCCGAGCCGCCGGTACGCCGCTGCACCAAAAATCCCCGCAGCGCAGCGAACACCAGCTCAGCGACCTCGTCCTTACGCCGCTCACTCCACTGCGGCGGACACATGTCGCGCAGCGCCGGCAGAAAGTGCCCCGCGGCGTCGACCGCGAGCGCCGCATGCCGCCCCGGGTCGTACATCGCCAGCCCCAACGCCTGGTCCAGCGCCCGCTGCCCCTCCCCGGAGCCGGTCAGCACCGGCCACACCGCGCGCACCCGCCCGGCCAGCGTCTGCTCCTGATCCGGCGCGAACGCCGCCGCCATAGACGACGTCAACCGCCGCTCCCGCAGCAGCTCGACCGCCTCCCGCAACAGATCCTCGGCGCCCTCGAAGTGATAGAGCAGCACCTTGTGCGTCGTGCCCGCCGCCTTGGCCGCGCGCCGCAACGAGAAGTCGACCAAGCCGTGCGCGGCGAGGTCGTCGGTGACGGCGTCGAGCAGGTCACGGCGCCGCGCCTGGGCACGAGGCGTCCCGGCGGAGCGCCGGTAGCCGGCCGGGGCGACCGGCGCGACCGGCGCGACCGACCCAGCGTTCTCGGAATCTTCCTTCACGCCCCAAGCTTCCCTGATCCCGCCCCCGATAACGCGCCGGACCGGCCCGAACTCGTCTCCGAGCCGGACCGGTCCAGTACCGCACGCGCTTTACCTCAGCGTCAGCCTTACCTCAGCGTCAGCGAAATCGGCCCGGCAAGAACCGTGTAGCCGTCATTGCTGAAGTAGTAGACCTTGTAGGTCCCCGCGCCATAGTTCGCCGTGAACGTCGCACTGCCACTGGTCCCGGGCGTGTACTGCCAAGCGGTGGAAGCCTGGCTGCCGGGGGTGTCGCCCGACTTGTAGATCCCGATCCAGTTCTTCGCGCTGTTCGCGGCCGGCGGCGTCGAGTAGGAGAACGTGACCGACGAACCGTTCGCCACACTCGGCGTCGAGGTCGTCAGCGTCGGGCTGTTGGTGGTCGTCTGACCCCAGGCGTCGTTCACCGTCGCCGCGTAAGCGTCGTTGTTGGTCAGCGACGCCAAGCCCAGCGCCTTGTCCACGGTGCGCAGCAACCCGTACTGGTCGGTGCGCTGCGAGCTGGTGTAGCCGGCCTTCACCGTGTTCTGCGAACCCAGCAGCAGGGTCGGGATGCGGTTGGAATAGTTCGGGCCGTAAGCCTTGGTCGCGCCCTCGTCCCAGGTGAGGATCAGCAACGACTTCTGCTGCGTCCACGCCGGGGAGTTGAAGATGCTCGGCAGCGTCGTCTTGAGCCAGGTGTCGCCGGCCGTGACGCCGCAGGACTCCATGTCGTCGCAGTCGTCCGGCTCGAACCACACGAAGTTCGGGGTGGTCGCGGCCGAGCGCAGGTCGGCGGTCATCTGGGTGAGCGGCTGATCGTGCTGCCCGCAGTAGCCGGTCGGCGACTCATCGGCCTTGAAGTCCTGGAAGAATGCGAACGGCACGTCGTCCGGGGCGTAGTAGCCGTGCGAGGTGTAGTCGCAGTTCCCGTTCTCGTTCTCGACGTACGTCTTCCACGTCTTGCCGACCGCCTCGGTGCTGTTGCCGACGTGCGGAGCGTTGATCGTGGTGGTGCCGATGCTGTTGTCGTGCAGGCCGTACAGACCGCCGCCGGCGAGCGCGACGTAGTTGGGGTCCGACGGATGCGTGATCGCGTAGGACTGGCTCAGCGACGTACCCTGCGACAGCAGACTATTGATGTATGGAGCCTGCGACGTGTTGCCGATGATGCCGGAGTAGTCCTCGTTCTCCATGTAGACCACGAAAACGTGGTCGAAGCCCGGCACGGAGGACGTCGGCGCGGTCAGCGGCGCCGTCGGCACGTTCGCCCCGACGGTCAGCGACACGTCGTCGGCGTAGCCGTCGGTGGTGTCGCCGGCGGTCCAGGTGAAGCCCAGGTCCACCTTGATCGAGCGAGTCCCCGCCGGCAGCGTCCCGGTCGCCGAGCGCTGCAGGAACTTGGTGGCGCTGCCCCGATCGGTGCTGGTCACCGGCGCGACGGTCGCGGTGCCGACCGAGGAGCCGGCCGCGTTGAGGAACGTCGCGGTCATGCCGACGCGGTCGTTCTGACCGGCGTACCCGCCGAGCCACCCGGACAGGTTGAAGGGCACTCCCCCGGCGTCGATCGCCGAAGCGGCCGAGGACACGTTCACGGTCTGCGCCAGGTCACCGTTCCCGGTCCCCCCGCCGGCAAAGAACTGCTTCCCGCGCGCGGACGAGCCCGGCGTGTTCGCATCGGGATAGCCCGAGGCGCCGTAACACACGGCGTTCGGATCGCCGGTGACGATCGTCCACCCCGGCATCGTCATGGCGTCCAAGCCGTTGGACGAGCACTGCGCCGCGCTCTCGGCTCCGGCGTCGACCAGCAGGTTGCCACTGGTCGCAGCCGCCTTGGCGGTCACGGCCGCAGGCGCGGTCGCGCTCGTCGCGTGCGCGGGACGAGCGGTGGTCACAGACAAGACGCCGGCCGCCAAGGCGAGCGTGGCAGTGGAGGCGAGCAGGACGGTTCGGCTGCGTCTGGCAGCGCGGTGAGGGAGTCGAGCAGTCATACGGGATCCTTTCCGTTCAGCAGGTGAGGCCGCCTCACGAATATGGAGACGTGAAGTTGCCGGGACTTCCGTACCCGGTGAACGGATCAAAGTTGTATAGCCAATACCTAGTTGTCTGGCCAACTTCACCCGACGCGGCCATGGGGCACCGTAGCGCCGTCGGCGATGGTCGGCCAGAGTCGTCGGCTAATCCCCGAGCTCTGCGAAGTCCTCCGCGTACCCGAGCACGAGCACGCGAGAATCTCGCAGCACCGTGACAAGCTCATCCATCGAACGGGGACCAATCGTCGGTGAAGTAGCCGTTCGGGATGTCCGCGAGCAGATCCAAGCTGTCATCCGTCGGCAGGCACTGGACGACGTGCCGATCGTCAAGCAGGAGACCGGGATCGCGATTCAGCGCCACCAGAGCGTCGATGTCCTTCGGCACGATGGCCTTTCGGCCAGCCTCCACGGACGCGGCAGGGAACACGCCAGCGGGCCGCGGGACCGTCAGATCCCGCAGCGCCGCTGTTCCCAGGCTAGAGGACCGTCAGCTGTCGTAGATCAGGTCGAAGGACTCCCACTGGCCGATCGTGAAGCGGTTCGCGATCAGCGGTGCGGCGCCGCCGTTGTCCGCCGTGACGATCTCGCCGTTGGCGTGCGCGCGTAGGCTCACGCTGCCGTCGGCGTTGTAGACGGCGTCGAACGACTCCCACTGGCCGATGGCGGTGCGGTTGGCGATCAGCGGCGACGCGCCGCCGTTGTCGGCGGTGACGAAGTCGTTGTTCGCGTGCGCGCGGAAGCTGATGCTGCCGTCGGCGTTGTTGGAGAGGTCGAAGGACTCCCATGGACCGATCGCCGTGCGGTTGGCGATCAGCGGTGAAGCACCGGCGTTGTCGGCGGTCACGAAGTCGCTGTTGGCGTGGGCGCGCAGGCTGACGACTGGCAGGCTGGACGGAGCGACCAGGTCGAAGGACTCCCAGGGACCGATCGCGGTCCGGTTGGCGATCAACGGTGAGGCGCCGCCGTTGTCAGCGCTGACGATGTCGCCGTTGGCGTGCGACCGGAAGCTGACGCTGCCGTCGGCGTTGTGGACGAGATCGAATTCCTCCCAGGGCCCGATCGCGGTGCGGTTGTTGATCAGCGGTGAAGCGCCCCCGTTGTCGGCGGTGACGACCTCGGCGTTGGCGTGGGCGCGCAGGCTCACGCTGCCGTCCGGATTGCTGATGAGGTCGAACTGCTGCGCCGGACCGACCGCGGTCTGGTTGGCGATCAGCGGAGCGGCGCCGGCGGCGTCGGCGGTGACGTAGTCGCCGTTGGCGTGCGCGTGCAGCGCCACGACCGAGGCGGTGGAGGTCGGCGCGAACGCCGCGAAGCTGTTGGGCGTGCCGAAGCCGGTCGGTCCGTCGTAGCCGGGTCCGGCGGTGCACAGGTACGCCGGCGAGCAGCTGCCGTTGGAGCCGCTGGTGACGTCGAACAGCGCATACGTGTGCTGATACGGGTACTTGGCGGGGAGGTCCGCGGTACCCGGGACGCCCGCGAGCGCGTAGACCGAGGCGATGATCGGCGAGGAGACCGAGGTCCCGCCGAAGACGAGCCAGCCGGACTGGCCGTAGGTGTCGTAGGCGGCGACGCCGGTGGCCGGGTCGGCGACGGCGGAGACGTCGGCGACGGTGCGGCGCGGGCAGCCGGTATCGGTCTGCCACGCGGGCTTCGGGTCGTAGACGGAGCAGCCGGAGCCGGCTCCGGACCAAGCGGTCTCGCTCCAGCCGCGCGCGTTGGACGAGGTGGTCAGCGATGTGCCGCCGACCGCCGTGACGTACTGCGAGGCGGCCGGGTACTCCACGCCGTAGGAACCGTCACCGGAGGACACGGTGATCGCGACGCCGGGGTGGTGGAAGTAGGCGGCGTCGTAAGACGTGTCGCCGGCGGACTCACCGCCGCCGTAGCTGTTGGACACGAACTTCGCCCCGAGCGCGACGGCCTCGTTCACCGACGTGCCGAGGTCGCCGATGCTCGCGGTGTTCGCCTCGACCAGCAGGATGTGCGCGCCGGGCGCGATGGCGGAGACCATGTCCAGGTCCAGCGAGATCTCCCCGGCCCACCCGGCGTTCGGCGCCGGATAGCTGGTACCGCCGCTCTGGTTGACCTTGCGGAAGCAGCCGTTCGCCGTGGTGCAGGCGCCCAGACCGTACTGGCTGCGGTAGGCGGCCAGGTCGCTCTCGGCGTTGGGATCGTCGTAGGCGTCGACGATCGCGACGGTCTCGCTGGCGCTGCCGTTGCCGGTCAGCTTGTAGGCCGAGCGCAGATCGCCGGGACCATACCCGGCGGGCGTGGCCGCGGGACTGAGCGCGTCGGCGCGCACACCGGCGACATCGGTGCGCACCAAGGCGAGGCAGGCCATCTGCCCCGGCGCCGCGGCCACGGAGCACAGGCGCTTGGTCGGCGCCGCGTGCGAGGCGGCGGTGGTGGCTGCGGCGGCGTTGGTGGCGCCGGCGGCGGCAGGGGTGATGCCGAAAGCAGCGCCGGTCAGCACGGTCGCCACCAGGGATATCACGATCCTGAGTCTGCGACGCATGCGGGTGTTCGTCGTTCCCACGCGAGCTCCTTCGATTCGCCAGATCCGAGTGAATCAGAGTTCTTACTTGCGTCGACGCAACCGCGAAGCTAGTGAGCGACTCGTGGCCGCGCAAGAGAGCGTGGCACTACGGCACGGATCGCCGTTGATCCGAAGGTTCCGGACATCGGCTGATATCCGGCGCAATAGAGGAATGGCACCTACCGCTCGTTCCGGCCGACGCTCACATGTCAGGACCCGGACGCCTCGCCCCGCAGCTCCGCCGTGATCGCGGCGAGCGCGTCGTGGTCGGCGATGCCGAGGCGCCGCGTGGTGGCCGCGAAGGAGCGCACCGCCTCGGTCAGGAGGCGGCGGGTGTCGGCGGCGGTGCGGTCGTCGGGTGCGTGCGGCGTGCGCGGTGCGACGACCGTGCCGGTGCGCACGCGGCTGGCGACCAGCTTCCCGGCCTCCAGTTCGCGGTAGGCGCGGGCGACGGTGTTCACCGCCAAGCCCAGATCGCCGGCGAGCTGGCGGATCGGCGGCAGGCGGGTGCCCGGGGGCAGCGCGCCGGAGCCGATCATCGCCGCCACCTGGGCCCGGATCTGCTCGTACGGCGGGACCGGGCTGGTGTCGTCGAGCTCGACGATCATGCGGCTTCCGAGCCGGACGAGGTCGCCGGCCAATAGGCCAGAATCCGCCCGGTGATCGGGAAAGCGATGGCGAACAAGACCTCTGTGATACCCGTAACGTGGTTGTGCTGCATGATGTCCGCCGCGTCGAGCTGCGCTTCGACGCACGAGCCGACCAGCACCATCCCCGCCGCCGCCAAGACGTGCAGCGACCGCGACCGGATCGCGTCGTCCGCGGCCATCCGGTCCGGCTCGGCCAGCGGCTGCGGACGGCGCAGGACGTACCGCATCGCCGCCAGCGCGACCGCGCCGACCCCGAGCCCGACCACCGTGCACAGGGCCGCGGCGCCGAGATTGCCTTCGGGGTGGGCGCCGTGCCGCGCACCACAGATCGCAGCTGTCAGAAGACACAAGACCATCGAGGCCGGCACGGCCCAGCGCCCGGCCCACGGCAGGTAATCAGTGCTCTGACGCGACACCAACGAAGCCGACGCCCGCGGACCGCGATCCAGGTGCGCGACCCGGAGTTCGGCCACCGCCGCACCGGCGAACCAGCCCGCCAGCGCCCACTCGAAGCCGACGAAGAAGGACCGGGTGAGGGCGGCCGGAGCCAGCACGCCGAGCGTGAACCCGGCGGCTCGCCACCTCCGGGTGGTCGCCCGGTAGGCGATGATCTGGTTCCCGTTGCCGGGCGTCACCCGCAGCGAGTGCAGGCGCGCGAACTCCTCGACCCGGCGGCGCGGAACGATGCCGACCGCGGCGTTCGCCGTCGCCACGAGCAGGACGACCACGCTCAGGCCGAAGATCACGAGCAAGGGGGACACGGACAAGGACGAGGACATGCTGGTCAATGTAGCGAGACATTGCTACATTGTCCACGCCGAGACAGGCTCGGCCGGCGGCGTCACAGGGGGCGGACATGAAGCAGCAGTGGGTGAGCGACGACGTCTGGCAGCAGCTCGACCCGCACGCCGGAGCCCTGAACCGCAGCCAGCGCAGGCGCGCCGTGGCCGTTGCCGCGGCGGTCGTGGCCGTCCTGGCGGCAGGCTTCGCGACCGACCGCTCCGGCATCGTCCGGGCGCAGGTCGCCTTCGACCAGGACACCGGCTTGGCGGGCTCGGTCCTGGTGCACCCGAGGATCATCACGCACGAGATCCCCGTGAAGAACACCGGCTGGACCACCGTCCGCGTGACCGGCGTCGGCCAGGACGGTCCGGGCCTGAGCCTGGTCCGGCCCGGAGACGCCGAGGGGATGACGGCGGCCGAGGACACTAGTGCCACGCCGCCGCCGTTCGATCTGCACCCGGGTCAGACCGCGATCATGCAGGTCGCCTATCGGATCACCGACTGCGCCGCCGTCCCTGCCGGTCCGTTCCCGATCGCCGTCCGCGTCGACCGGCCCTGGGGCACCGAGACGATCAGCGTCTCCGTTCCCCCGCAGCCCGTGGTTGACCCCGCCGCCCCCGGATTCACCGTCAACGGACCCGTCATCGAGTGGCAGAGGGCCGCGGCGGACCAGTCGTGCCACCCGAAGCTCTGAGCCAGCGCGCGGGGCGTCCGGTCAGTGAAGAACAGCCGAGAAGAACAGCCCTTCATCGCTGGAGACATCGTAACTAGAACGAGTTACAGTTCCGCCATGAGTCTGCCGCCTTCGGTCACCTCTGAACTGCTCGCGAAGCTCACCGGCATGGTGGTCTCCACCAGCGGTCGCGCCTATCCGGTAACCGAGGTCTACACCGGCGAGGAGGTCGTGGACCTGCCGCAGTCCGACCCGGCCGACGTCCAGACCGCTTATGCCGCGGCCCGAGCGGCCCAGGCGGTCTGGGCCTCCTGGCCGCTCAAGCGGCGGCTCGCGGTGATGAAGCGGTTCCACGCGCTGCTGTTGGAGCAGGGGCTGATCGTCGCCGATCTGATGCAGGTCGAGACCGGCAAGGCGCGGCGGATGGCTTTCGAAGAGACCTGCGACGTGCTCATGGTCACCAGCCACTACATCAAGGCGGCGCCGCGGATCCTCAAGGAGCGCAAGCACGGCGGCGTGGTGCCGCTGATGTCCACCTCGACCGAGGTCCGGATTCCCAAAGGTGTCATAGGGCTGATATCGCCGTGGAACTTCCCCTTCGCGACCAGCCTGTCCGATGCGATGCCCGCGCTGATCGCCGGCAACGGCGTGGTGCTGAAGCCGGACAACAAATCCACGCTCAACGTCGCCTATGGCGTCGGCTTGCTCTACGAAGCAGGCATGCCCGCAGGCCTCGTGCAGATCGTCTGCGGTGAGGGCCCTGATATCGGCGCGGCGCTGATCGAGAACGCCGACTACGTCATGTTCACCGGCTCGACCGCGACCGGCCGGGTGATCGGCGCCCAAGCCGGGCAGCAGCTGATCGGCTGCACCCTCGAACTCGGCGGCAAGAACCCGTTGATCGTCCTGGACGACGCGAACCTCGACGAGGTGATCGCCGGCACGGTGACCGCCACGTTCCTGAACACCGGCCAGGCGTGCATGCACATCGAGCGCATCTACGTCTCCGAGCGCCGCAAGGACGAGTTCACGCGGCGCTTCGTCGAAGCCGTCCAAGCGATCCGGGTCGCCGGAGCCTACGACTTCTCCCCCGACATGGGCTCGCTGGTCTCGGTCCCGCAGCGGGAACGCGTGCAGGCGCACGTCGAGGACGCCGTCGCGAAGGGCGCGACCGTGCTGACCGGCGGCAAGCCGCGCCCCGATCTGGGCCCGGCGTTCTTCGAGCCGACCGTCCTGACCGGCGTCACCCCGGACATGGTGCTGGCCAGGACGGAGACCTTCGGCCCGGTCACCGCGATCTACCCGTACACCTCGGTCGACGCGGCGGTGGCGATGGCCAACGACACCGAATACGGCCTGAACGCCAGTGTCTGGGGCGGCGACCGCCGCGCCGCCGAAGCCGTCGGCCGCCGCATCGAGGCCGGCAACATCAACGTCAACGACGGGCTGGCCGCCTCCTACGCCTCGAAGAAGAGCACCTCCGGCGGCTTCAAGGCCTCCGGCGTCGGCAGCCGCCACGGCGACGCCGGCATGCTGAAGTACACCGACGTGCAGAACGTCGCCGTGCTCAAGAAGCAGGTGCTCACGAACCCGCCGGACACCGACTGGACCAAGCAGGTCGACAAGACGATCAAGGGTCTGCGATTCCTCCGCAAGCTGGGCATCCGCTGACCGGATTCCGCTTCGGATTCGGATTCGGGTTCGGGTTCGGGTTCGGGTTCGGGTTCGGGTTCAGGTTCGGATTCGTGCCTTGCCGACGTCACAGCGTGCCGACCTCAGGCGTTGACAGCCGCGCCGGCACACCCTTTCCGCCAGCTGAGACAGCCTCCTGATTTCAGGCCTTGCTCATCGGCTGACTGTCTGTTAAATGCCTATTACAACGTTGTCTTCAACGTTGTCATAGCCACCGGATGGAGCTGAGCAGGTATGAAACCAGGCGCTCCCGGCACAGACCTCCCCGTTCCGCCGCCCCGCGGCGCCCGACGCCGCCGCCGAAAGTCGGCGCGGCTGGCGGCCGCCGTCGGCCTTCTCGCGCTGGCGGGTACAGCCCTGTACTCGCCCGCGGCGGCGACAGCCGCAACGGCTGCCAGCAGCGGAAAAGCGAATGCGACCGCCGCCTCGACCCCCGTACTGGACGGCAGCGCGCGGTTCGAAGTCCTCACCCCGACGTTGATCCGCATGGAGTACGCCGGGGACAACCAGTTCCAAGATGCCGCGACTTTCAACGCTGTAAACCGGTCGTTCCCCGCGGTCTCGTACACGACGTCGGTCTCCGGCGGGTACCGCGTCATCACCACCAGCTCGATCACCTTGCGCTACAAGGAGGGCAGCGGACCGTTCACCGCGGCGAACACCTCGATCACGGTCGCGGGCTCCAGCGCGACCGCCGCGCCGTCGTTCCCGTCCTACTGCGCGTTCGGCACGGCGTGCGAGGCTGAGGACGGCCTTCTCAGCTGGGGCGCGTCGGCCTCCTACGACCACGCCAACCACACCGGATCCGGCTTCGTCGCCGGCTTCAACCAGGTCCACAGCGCGGTCCAGCAGGATGTCTCGGCGGTTCCGTCCAGCGGGACCTACCAACTCAGCGTCCGCTACGCCAACGCCACCGGCGGCGACGGAAAGAACGTCACCCGCACCCTGTCGACCACGGTCAACGGTGCGTCCGGACCGACACTCTCCCTGCCAGTCACCGGTTCCTGGGACACGTGGTCGACGGTATCCGTGCCGGTCACGCTGAAGGCCGGCGTCAACACGGTCACCGTCGTGCAGAACGCCTCCGACAGCGCCAACGTGAACCTCGACAGCCTGGCCGTCACCGCCTCCGGCGCCGCCTACCCCGCGCCCGGCGCCTCCAGCGCGCTGCTGACCACCGCCTACGGCGCCGGCCCCACCGACACCCTCGGCGGCTGGTCCGGCTCGCTGGACAACCAGAACCCGGCCACTGCGACAGAGCGGCCGGGGATCCTGGACCGCGACGGCTGGTACCTGCTGGACGACTCGCGCTCGGCGCTGCTGAACGCGAACGGCACCGTGACCGACCGTCCCGCCCACGGCGGCCAGCCGTATCAGGACGGGTACTTCTTCGGCTACGGCACCAACTACAAGCAGGGTCTTTCCGATCTCAATGCACTGACCGGCAGCGCGAACCTCCTGCCGGAATCGGCTTACGGCGTCTGGTATTCGCGCTACTACGCCTACAGCGCCTCGGACTACGAGAACACGCTGCTGCCGACCTTCCGCAGCACGTTCACGCCGCTGGACTGGCTGGTCGTCGATACCGACTGGAAGGCGCCCAACCAGTGGGACGGCTGGAACTGGAACTCCTCCCTGTTCCCAGATCCCACCGGATTCATGAACTGGACTAAACAACAGGGCCTTGAGACGTCCTTGAACATCCACACCGCCATCTCCGGCTCCGACCCGCAGTTCGCCGCCGCGAACAGCACCGCCGGCGGCCTGTCCCCCGACGTCACGCGCTCCGGCGACTACGAGTTCGACTGGTCGAACCCGAACCAGCTCGCGGCGTACTTCAACCTGCACAAGCCCTTCGAGCAGCAGGGCGTCCGCGAGTGGTGGCTGGACTACTGCGGCGGCTGCGGCAACTCCACGGCCGGCGACCCGCACGTCGCCCCGGGCAACTTCATCAACCAGGCCTACGCCCAGGACGGCACCGCCCGCGGCCTGCGCGGCTTCTCCTTCGGCCGCATCGGCTCCTCCTCGCAGGCCGGCGACAACGGCAACTACGCCCTCGGCCCGTGGTCCGAGCGGCGCAACACCATGCAGTTCACCGGCGACACCGAGGCCACCTGGGCCATGATGGCGCTGGAGGCGCAGTTCGCCGGGGACGAGGCGGCAGCCGGGATCACCAACGTCAGCAACGACATCGGCAGCTTCCACGGCAACCACCTGGCCGACGACATGTACGCGCGCTGGGTGCAGCTGGGCACCTTCCAGCCGGTCGATCGCCTGCACTCCGACCACGGCGACCGGCTGCCGTGGAACTACGGCGCGGCGGCCGACGCCAGCAGCGAGCGGTTCCTGCGGCTGCGCGAAGCGCTGGTCCCGTACACCTACACGCTGGCCGACCAGGCGCACACCACCGGCGTGCCGATCATCAGGCCTCTGTATCTCGACTATCCCTCGAACAACGAGGCGTACACCTTCAAGCAGGAGTACCTCTACGGCGACAACGTCCTCGTCGCCCCGATCACCACTCCCGACGACGCCAACGGAAACGGTTCCGTCAGCGCGTGGATCCCGCCGGGCACCTGGACCGACTACTTCACCGGCACCAGCTACACCGGCCCGACCACCGTCACCATCACCGACCCGCTGTCGCAGATGCCAGTCCTGATCAAGAGCGGCGGCATCATGCCGACCCGCACCAACTACGTGAACGACGCCAACTCCTCGCCGCTGACCCAGGTGACGCTCTCCGTCGCCGCCGGCGCCGACGGCTCGTTCCCGCTCTACCAGGACGCCGGCGAAGGCAACGGCTACCAGAGCGGCCAGTCCACCACGACCCCGATCTCCTGGAGCAACGCCTCCCGCACGCTGACCATCGGCGCCGACAGCGGCAGCTTCACCGGCGAGGCGACGCAGCGCTCGTACACGCTGCGGCTGTCCAACACCGTCGCCCCGACCGCCGTCTCCATCGACGGCACGCAGGTCCCCGAAACCGCGTGGGCCTACAACCCGAACGAGCGCACCACGACCGTGACCACCGCCGCGCTGCCCGTCGGCACGCAGCACACGATCAGCCTGACCGGCAGCGCCACCGCCAACCCGGCCGCCGGCGAGGTCGTCGGCGACGCCGGCCTGTGCCTGGACACCCGCGGCGGCACCACCGCCAACGGCACCGCGATGCAGCTGTACACCTGCAACCACACCGCCGGCCAGCAGGTCGCCTACACCCCCGGCGGCGCCCTGCAGGTCCTCGGCAAGTGCCTGGACGCCGCCAACGCCGGCACCGCCAACGGAACGCTCATCCAGCTCTACGACTGCAATTCCACCGGCTCGCAGAACTGGACGGCGCAGAGCAACGGCGAACTGATCAATCCCCAATCAGGACGCTGTCTCACTGTCCCCGGTGGCAACACCACCCCCGGCGCGGTCCAACTGCAACTCCAGGACTGCACCGACGCCGCATCGCAGATCTGGAAGCTCCCGCCCGGACCGCTCAAGGGACCCGGCGGGCTGTGCGCGGACGTGGCCAACGCCGATCCGTCCTACGCGACCAGCGTCCAACTCTGGGGCTGCAACCAGAGCGACGCCCAGCGCTGGTACACCCCAGGCGACAGCACGATCCGCGTCTTCGGCAAGTGCCTCGACGTGACCAACGGCGGCACCGCCAACGGCACCCACGTCCAGCTGTTCGACTGCAACGGCAGCGGATCGCAGAACTGGACGACGCAGGCGAACGGATCGCTGGTCAACCCGCAGTCCGGCCGCTGCCTCGACGACCCCAACAACACCGAGAAGGCAGGAGATCTGCTCGAGATCTACGACTGCAACAACTCCGCCGCACAGCAGTTCAGTCTCGGCGGCTGAGCCCGGCAACACCTAGCGCGCCGCGGCGTGACGTCAGATGACGTCACGCCGCGGCGCGCTGTGTTCACCCCCTCGGCCGCGCGCGCTTGACCTTCCCCCTGGGGACGGCGGCACAGTCGTGGCCACCGGGCGATCACCACCCGGAACGAGGGAGACGACCATGGACCTGCTCAGCATCGGCGCGTTCGCGCGTCTGACCCGCCTTTCGCCGAAAGCGCTGAGGCTCTACGACGAACTGGACCTGCTGCCTCCGGTGCACGTCGATCCGGACAGCGGCTACCGCTGGTACTCGCTGGACCAAGCCGGTCGAGCGCGGCTGGTGGGGCAACTGCGCCAGCTCGACATGCCGCTGGCGCGCATCCGGGCGATCGTCGATCTGCCGGAGGGCGCGGTGGCCGGCGAGCTCGCCGCCTACTGGGCCGGGCAGGAGCAGGGCTGGAAGGCGAAGCAGGAGCTGGTCGGCTACCTCATCAACCAACTGACAGGCAAGGAGACCACCATGTATGACGTGTCCGTGCGGACCATCCCCGCTCGCACTCTGCTGAGCACCAGCGAAACCCTGACCGCAGACCAGATCGGCGCCTTCGCGACCCCGCTGTTCATGCTGTTCGGCGGCCCGACCATCCCGCGTCCCGACGGCGAGGCTGGCCGGCCGTTCCTGCGCTATCACAGCGAGATCAGCAACGACAGCGAGGGACAGGTCGAATTCTGCTGCCCCGTCAACGCCGCCGACGTCGACCGCATCGCCGACCTGTACTCCGACATGACGCCGAGCACGGAGGGCGCCGTCCGCGAAGCGTTCATCAGCGTGCCCAAGGCGAACATGATGACCACGCTCGGCGTCGAGTCGCTGCGGCAATGGCTCAGCGACCACCACGAAGAGGCCGTCGACGGTCCGCGCCAGATCTTCCTGCGCGACCCCGCCACGGCCGAGTCCACGGACGCGGTCTACGAGCTGGCGGTCGCACTGCGCGACTAGTTCCTGTTGGTGACGCTTTGGTGTCGGTATTTCTACGGACGCCGCTGCCGGCCCGCGATCCGTAATGTGCGTCCATGGACGCTCGGCTGACACGTCGCCTACCGGCCGACGCCGATGGGGAGTCCCATCGCGCCGCCCTCCAAGAGTTGGAAGCCCTCGCCGGGGAGCATCCCGAGCAGCGGCAACCGATCGCCGACGCCCTGTGCCGCTACCTGCGCGAGCCGGCCGCGCAGGCGCCCGCCGGGCAGCAGGCCGTCGCACTGCTCGCAGCCCTGGCACGTCAGCATCCTGACGCTCCCCGGCTCGGTGCGGACGGCTCCTGCGCCTTCGACTGCGAGTACTGCCTCGATCTGAACCTGGACGGCGCGATCCTCCCCGACGTCGACTTCGGCGACTGCCGTCTCGGCGCCGTCAGCCTCACCGACACCCACTTGTACGGCGACTCGGTCTTCGCCGGGACGCGCTTCGCCGACCAGGCGCTGTTCCAGCGCTCGGTCTTCGAAGGCGACGCCTCCTTCGCCGGTGCCCGCTTCCACCGCGCGGCGGATTTCGGGCGCGCCAGGTTCCGCGCGAACGCCGACTTCTCCCGCGTCCGCTTCCAGAACATCGCCTGGTTCGGCCGCGGCGAGGAGGCGCTGGACGAGGAGGACGAGGCGTGGGAGGAGATCGAGACCCGGCGCACCGTGGCGTGGGAGGAGCTCAACGAGGACGATCCGAACTGGCCGATCGCCGGGCTGACCGAGGAGTACCAGATGTGGGAGGAGGGCGGCGACGGCACGCGCTTCAACCACGGGGTGTCGTTCACCGACGCCACGTTCGCCATGGAGGCGTGGTTCTGGAAGGCGCGCTTCGGCAGCGCGGTGTCGTTCCAGCGGTGCGTGTTCGGCGGTCGGGTCCACCTCATCCAACCCGCGGTGGACCTGACCGGCGCGCGGCTGACCGCGGACGCCCAGGAAAAGGGACAGGAGTGGCCCGAAGGACAGGACTGGCCGCTGGGCTGGACGACGGTCGCAGACCTCGATGACGGCGGCGACGCGCTGGTCGTCCTGGACACCTCCCTGTCGCCGTACCACCTGCACCTCGCCGATCCCGATCCGGAAGTCCGGCTGGCCGGTCTGCGGATCCTCGGCGAACTCGGAGACGCGGAGCCCGATCTCAGGGAACGGATAGCCGACACCGTGTGCGCGTATCTGCGCACCCCCCTGTCGTTCGACGTGACCACGAACGTCTTCGATCTCGCGCCCTCGCAGTTCGCTGAGTTACGCACGCGCCGCGCCGCTCAACGACTCCTCACCGACCGGACCCGCCAGCGTCCCGGGCAACCGCTCTGGGAGGACATCGACCTCCAGCTCTCCGGCGCCACGTTGATCGACTTCGACGCCGCCGGCTGTCGCCTGGCCCGCGCAGACTTCAGCGGCGCGCAGTTCTACGGGACGACGTCCTTCGCGAACGCGACATTCGGCACCAAGCAGTCCGCCGCCGGCTCGGAGATCAGCTTCGCACTGACCTCGGGCGGTCAGCAGGGACGCGCCAGCTTCCACGGTGCGGCCGACTTCTCAGGACTCGATGTCCGCTCCTCGGGTCTCATGCGCTGCCGCTTCCACGCAGACAGCGCAGTCCGCGGCTCGGGCACCGACCAGGACCTGATCAGGGTTCTGCTGGGTGCCCGGCTCGCCGGCGACGCGGCGGAGGCGACCGCCGACTTCCTCGAGGCGTTGCGCGCGTTCAGCGCGAGCGCGCCGTACACACTGAGCCGGGAAGCCTGCGAAAACCTCATCCAGACCGTGGAATACGGAACGGTCCCGGGTCCGCCGGACGCCCCGTGGGAAAGCCGCACGGGGCTGAAGCTCGTCGGCACCGACGTGCTTCTCGCCGACCTCGCGGGCCCTATAAGCCCCGCCGCGCCCGACGCCGACCGCCTCCTGCTGCTCGGACCCGGGCAGCGGGAGGCGGCGGCCGACGTCATCAGGGTCCTGCTGACGGCACTGGAGGCCGACTAGTCCCCCTGACCTCGTCTCACGAAGGCCAGTTGAAGGTCCAGGTGTACCGCATGCTGCCGATCAAGGGGATCCGATACTCGCCATAGGACCCGAACTCCAGCAGATATGACGGAGGTTTGTTGGGGTCGAACGCCACGGCTGCCATGGGCACGCCCTCGACCTGCTGCATGGCGTTCACTTCCTTCGAACCGTCAGCCCACTCCAATCCCATCGACGTCGTCCCCGGGTCGGCCGTGCCGGAGGTGATGACCAGCGGGAGCTGTTGATGGCCGAACATGTATGAGAAGTTGACCTTGCCGGTGCCGAACGGTTTGCTGCTGGTGCAGCCGTCCTGCTCTGTCGTCGCGTCAACGGCCGAGTCCGTGCAGTAGACCTCGTTCGAGTCGTTCGCCGCCGACCCGCTGGGGATGATCTCGTAAGCGAGCTGCCACTTGCGGCCCGAGACCGTGCCCTCGCCGAGGATTCCCGAGGACAGTGGCGTCACCTTCGGGGTCTGCGACAGGTTGGGCACGCCGGTCGGCGTGGTGACCGTCGGCGGTGTGGCCGGGACGATCGGTGCCGGCAGCGGTCCGTGGTCCCAGGTCGCCGTCCCGTCGTTGGTGATCGTGATCTTCGAGACGCCGGCCGCGCTGACCTGTTCCAGGGCGTCCGGCGGATTGGCCGGATTCCAAGCGAAAGAGGCGAGCCGCGTCCCGGTCACCGTGCGGATCGGGACCTGGACGACCGTCCCGTCCTTCCACCGCAGATCGATCGAGGTGACGTTCGCCGCCGGTGAGCCCATCGCCAGGACCATCGGATTCACCAGGCCGCTGTTCTGGAGGTACTGGTCCAGGGCCTGATAGCCGCCCCACGCCACGTGGGTCCCCTCCCCGCCCCCGAAGGTGACGACCTTGCCGTCCAGGCTGACGTCCACCTCGGTCACCTGCGGCTCGCTGTTCGCCGCCGAACCGGACGGAATGACCCGGTAGGAGATCTGCCACGGGTGTCCGGAGACCGAGCCCGCGCCGATCACGCCCGACTGCAAGACCGTGCCCGGGTCCGCGATGAAGATCGGCTTCGTCGGCAGCGTCGCCGGGAACGAAGGGTAGTCCGAGGCGGAAGGCGGACCCGACAACGTCGGGATCGGGGAGTTGCGCTGCCTGAAAGACGGTGGTGAGGTGACGTGCGCGGAGGAACCGGGCTTCGACGCCGGCGACTCCCCCTGGTGCTTCACCCCGCTGCCCAGTCCCTGGACGGCGGCCGCGACGCCGGCGACGGCGAACGCCGTGCCGAGAACGCCACCGGCCTGGAGCCGGTGCCGGCGGCGCTCCCCGCGCCGCTTCACATCAGAGGCCTGACCCGCGTATCGGGTCCAGTCGGTACGCTCGACCGCGTCAGCGATGCCGAGCCGTTCGCTCTTCTGCTCAGACATGGGCCGCCTCCACAGCGCCGTCGCCGAAGTCCGCGGTGTCGGTCAGCATGACGGCCATCGCCGCGCGCCCTCGGGAAAGCCGCGCCTTGACCGTGCCCTGCGGCAGATCCAGCGCTGTGGCGACCTCCGCGACCTGCATCCCGCCGAGGTAGTACATGACCAGCGCGGCCCGCAGCCCTTTGGGCAGCTCGGCCAGCGCGTCGCGCACCGCGATCGTGTCCGCCGACGGCGGCGCCATCTCCCCCGGCGCCCCGTGCCGCATGAACGCCCGCAGCCCGGCGGTGTGGTGCCGCCAGCGCGAAACGGCCAGACGGTACGCCGTGGACCGCACCCACCCGACCGGATCCCCGTCGTTCCGGGTGAGTTTGTCCCACCTCGTCCACGCCCTCGCGTACGCCTCCTGGACACAGTCCTGGGCTTCGGCGAGATCGCCGGTCACCAGGTACAGCTGGCCGATCAGGCGTGGCGCGGTCGCGGCGTAGACGTCGTCGAAGCTCGTCGTCGCCAAGTCCCTGTCCCCTCCTTGAGTTCCCTCGGGAACTGCACGCATTCGAGCCCGTGCCGGGTTGCATCGAATCGCGACTTATTCAGAGACGGACTTCCACGGTCACTGGGAGGCGCCTGCTCCGCGGGGTTCGGCGGAAGATCCAGAAAAGGGTTTTCCAGCCATCGGCCTTCGATGATAGACAGCGCGGGTGCAAAAAACTCTCGAGTTCCACGACGTGCTGCGACTGATCGACGAACGATCGGCCGCGTTCCGCGCCGCGGTCGCCGCCGCGCCCAGCCTCGACGCGCAGGTGCCGACCTGCCCCGAGTGGACGCTGTTCGACCTGGTCAAGCACCTCGGCGACAACCGCTACATCTGGGCCGCCACCCTCGCCGCGGGACCTGACGCCACGGCCAAGGCCACCGCGGACAGCGCCGGCGTCCCGGAAGCGCCTCGGGAGCTCGAAGCCCTGCTGGCCTGGTCGGCCGAATCGACGCGGCAGCTGCTGGAACAGCTGCGGGAGGCCGGCCCGGACCGCGGCAGCTGGGCGTGGTGGGACATCAGTCCGGAGTCGCCGCACACCTGCGGCGCTGTCGCCCGGCACCAGCTGCAGGAGATCGCGGTTCACACCTACGACGCCCAGCTCACCGCCGGCGACCCGCAGCCGCTGCCGGAGGAGGTGGCGCTCGACGGCGTCGACGACTTCCTGTTCACGTGCGTCACCACGACCAGCCCGTGGCCGCACGACCCCATCATCGCCGAGCACCAGGTCGCCGAAGGCCGCTCCTGGCGCCTCCGGCTCGACGCCGACGGCGCGCACACCACCCGCGTCGCCGAATCCGACGCCACTTTGGAGAAGGCCGGCGCCATCGCCCGCTCCACCGCCGCCGAGGCTGTCCTGGTCTTCTACGGCCGACTTCCTGTGGACACCTTCCAGATGGAAGGCGACCACCGGGTCTTCGACCAGCTCAAGGACTGGGACCCGGACGCGTAGCAGGACACCGCCGACGCCGCTACCCCGGCTCGGCAAGCAGTTCCAGGTCCTCGGCGCTGAGCGTCACCGTCTTGATCAGCTCGCGGATCAAGTTCACGCTCAGCGTCGAACCGACCGGCTCCCCCACCTCGTCGCGCATCAGCCCTCGTACACCGCGGCGGTGCAGGCGTTCGCGCACCTCCTCGACGGTGTTCGCGGCGGTGCGGAAGTTCCAGGCCTTGGTCGTGTACGGCGAGGCGTTCGCGGTCTGCGCGGTGTCCTCCCACGTCAGCGGTAGCGGGAACGGCTCCTGCCCCTCCAGGTAGCGCCTGGCGAGCGCGGTGAGGACCAGGCGCTCGGCCGGGGACAGCTCGTACACGGTCTCCGGGTCGACGGTCGAGGCCTTCGTCGTGGAGCGCGGGTGGAGGTCGTCGTCGTCGACCAGGCGTACCTCAACGAGGTGCGAGCGCTGCTTGGAGGAGTTGATGACCAGCGGGGTGTATCCGGGTTCGACGACGCGCCGGTGGCCGGTGAGCATCAGGCCGCCGTTGGGCAGCTCGATCGGCAGATGCCCGGTGTTGGTGAGCCACCAGCCGCCGTCCGGACCGGTGCAGGTGAAGACGCCGTGGCGGCGGCTGACGGTCGGATCGTCGACGCCGACCGGGACGTGCACGTCCTCGCGGTCGCGCCCGAACAGGAGCGTGTACCTGCGTGCCGGGACCGCGTAGCCGCCTTCCGGGCCGAGCACGAAGATCGTGCCCGCGGGCGCCGCAGGGACGCCCTCCGACGGGCTGCCGGGCGGCAGCATGCGCGGGGGGAAGTGGGCGTTCGGCATGTCGGGGCCTCCGTTCAGCTGGCGCAAGTGTAGGAGCAGGCGCGGAGGACCGGTCCTCAAGGATCTTCGGCACGGCGCCCGGACGCGATCATCGTCACGTTGCCCGGGCGCGGCCGTGCTCGCTAACCTACGCTGCGTGAGTGCACGCAGCGGACGGGGCGCCGATGGACGCTGACGTCGCCGAACCGCTCGGTCCGGGCGACCCGCGCGAGATCGGCCAGTTCACCGTCATCGGCGTCCTCGGCGCCGGCGGCATGGGAGAGGTCTATCTCGGCACCCGCGAAGGACGCTACGTCGCGGTCAAGCGGGTCAAGCCGCGCCTGGTCTCCGGAGAGCGGTTCAACCGCGAGGTCGCGATCCTGCACCGCGTTCCCTTCGGGGTCGCCCCCTCTCTGCTGGCCAGCGACAGCACCGCGCCCGAGCCGTGGTTCGCGACCGAATACGTACCCGGACTCACTGTGGAGGATGCGGTCCGCTCCTTCGGACCGCTCGCCGCCGACGCCCTGTGGCTGCTGCTGGCCGAGACCGCCGCGCACTTACAGGCCGTGCACGAGGCCGGGATCGTGCACCGCGACCTCAAGCCCGCCAACATCATGCTGGTCCGCGACGGCGTGAAGCTCATCGACTTCGGCATCGCGCTCGCCGGCGACCAGGCCCGGCTGACGCGCACCGGCGCGAGTTCGGGCACGCGCGGGTTCACCGCGCCGGAGCAGGAAGCCGGCGACCGGGACGTCAGCGAGCGGGCCGACCTGTATTCGCTGGCCGCCACACTGATCTACGCCGCCTCGGCACGTCTTCCCGGCGCGCTGCCTGACATCAGCACGATCCGCACGCTGGACCCCGCACTCGCGGCGGTCGTCGAACCCTGTCTTGCCGCCGATCCCGCGGCTCGTCCGACGGCTGCGGAGCTGGTGACGGCGGCACACGACCACGCCGACGCGGTGAGTCCGTCGTGGTCGGCGCCGGTGATGGAGCGCATCGCGAAGCGGCGGGCTTTCGCCGCGACGCCGGTCAGCGTGATCGACACGGTGCTGCCGCCTGACCTGGAGGTAGCAACAGAGCCGGAACCCGGTCCCACGCAAGGGCTGACCGACAACGGCGAGGCTGGACGGTCGCGCCGAACGCGAGTCCTCATACCGCTGGCAGCGGTCGCAGTGTTCTGTGTCGCGGTCGCCGGGGTGCTCGCAGCGCTCTCGTCGCATGGGAACTCCTCGACGCATTCGCCTTCTGCCGCCTCGGGAATCGGCATCGTGCCGATCGCCGGGACCGAATCGTCCTCGGCTCCGCCGCGTTCGTCTCAGACGACCGCCCCGGGACCGACCTCGTCCGGATCCTCCTTGACCGGGTCCTCCTCGACCGGGTCCTCCTCGACCGGCCTCGGAAGCACGACGCCGACGGGCACCAAGACCTCGTCGTCGAAGAACGGCAGCGGAGCCAGCACGCCGAGCCGACCCGCCGGTACCACCGCACCGAGTACTCATCCCAGCTCGACGAAGAGTCAGGGGCCTGGCAAGTCCGATCCCACCCCGACCGCCTCGTCGATCCCAGGCATCAACAGCGCCGACGATCCGGCGCGCGTCCCGAACTCCGAGGCGGACACCACCTGGGTGGCCAACGACGCGGCGTGCTCGGGCTGGCTGGACAGCGACGGTTCGGGCAACCTCGCCGGAGTGCTCAACACCTCGCTGCAGCAGTCGTGCGTCGCCGAGGTGATCCGCAGCGACGGAATGACCTACACCTTCAGCGCATCCCACTTCGCCGAGAAGACGAACTTCTTGCCCGACCAGGGCTACACGATGCAGATCTGCGTCTGGCACGCGGACGAGAAGGACAGTCAGTCGTGCTCACCGCAGTTCGGCATGAGCGGCACGAGCCCGGTTCAGAAGTAGGGCAGCGCCACCGGCCGGCGCATCGCAGTCGGCGACGGGAACCCGACGTCCTGCGCGGGCGACGTGGACCGCAGCGAGACCGCCAGGTTCCCCGCTGAGGCCAGACCGGACCAGCCGAGTTTCCCGCCGCCGAGTTCAGGGGGTCCTGCGCCGCACTGGCTTGGAGCACCACAGCGCACTCGAACCCTGATGGCCGAGCGTAGGACGTCGTACTCAGGACCGGTCCTCTGGCGGCTTCCCTAGCCTTCTGCCCAGCGACGCCCGCGCCGCACGACGGGTGCGGATCGGCTGGCGATGGCGAAGGGGAGGCGATCGGGATGTCCGAGGCAGCCGAGCTGCGGCTGGATGCGTGCGCCGGCCACTCTGACCGACTGGAAGCACACGCCTGCCGCGGCGCCTGTCACCGCTTCCGCGGCCGGCCGCGCCAAAACGTTGCGCGCGTCGCCGTCCACGAGGCATCCGCTGCGGTGGTCTTCGCCGTCGCCGACGGCGAATCCGGCGCCGCAGAGGCCTGCCACGCCGCCGTCGAACATCTCCTGTCCCTGCTCCCGCAAGACCGGCCGCTGGATTTCGAGAGCGTGGCGTACTACGTCACCGAGCAGCTCGCGCGGTCCGTCACGACGCTGGTCGCCGGCGTCGTGCAGCCGGACGTGGACGGGCCGTACGTCCAGCTGTTCCGGATCGGCGACTCCGGCGCCTGGCTGCTGGACCGTGCGACCGGTGCCTGTCACGCTCTGTTCGAGCCACTGCCACATGTGTCCGAGTCCGTTGACTCCGTCGCGGAGCATCTGACCGCCAGCGAGGTGCTCCTAGTAGCGATATCGCCGATCGTCCCTACGACAGTCTGTTGCGCAGATCCGCACTGCGCTTGTCAGTGAAGGGCTCCAGGAGTTTGAGCGCCTGATGCCGCACGTTGTTCGCCGCGTCCGCCTGCGCCGTCTGTTCCAGGGCATCCGCGAGGTGGTGAAGAATCGATGCTTTCTCGAACACGTTGGGGTGCCCGGAGGTGGCGGCAACCCTGTAGAACTCGACAGCTTCGGCAACGCGGTCGGTCGCTTGCAACACCCTGCCGATGCCGTCCTGCGCAAGCGCTTCGCGCGTCCGATCGCCGATTTCCCGCGCCATCGCCAAGCAGCGGAAGTACGTCTCCATGGCTTGGTCGTGGCGGCCGTGAAGCAGGGCTTGAACGGCTTGTTCGAGGAGAACGGCAAAGGCGAGCGAGCGAAAGACCACGCCGCTGCCGATGATCTCCGTCGCCTCGTTCACGTGCGCCTCCGCCTGCGCGAGGTCGCCTACATCGCGGGCTATGCGTGCCAGCGTGAGGAGGGGGTCGACGAGGGTACGCGGGTCGGCATCGATGGAGCGGAGCTGTTGCAGCGCCTCCAGGGAGAGTTCGGCTGCCTCCTGTGGCCGACCGCCCATCGCGTCGTAAGCGGAGCCGAGGTTGTCCAACGCCGTGGCACGCCACGCGTGCTGTTCGCCTTCCTCGGCGAGAGACATGCAAGTTATAAACATTGATTCCGCCTCGTCGAATCGACGGCGGCGGAGGTTAACCAGGCCTAGGGCGTTGGTCGCGCGAAGAAGGCCGTTTCGATCGTTCAGTTCAGTGAAGAGCCGGACTGCTTCCGCCAAGCGCGGTTCGGCTTGCTCCAACTCGCGGGAGCCGCTAAGAGCCGCGCCGAGGCTGTAGAGGAGCGATGCCTGTCCCGCGAGGTCACCTGCCGCCAGTGCGGATTCCAGTCCTTGGCTCGAGGTGTCGATCCAGTCGTCGAGCGATCCGTAGGCGTCCTGGATGGGATAGAGCGTCGCAGATATCTGCCATGCGAGTGTGTGGAAGCCGGATTCGGCGGCGACGCGGACCGCGGCAATCAGGTTGGCTCGTTCGGCGGCGTACCAGTCCGTGGCTTGGGTTGTGGAGTCGAAGGCCGGAAGCTCCAGCGTCGCCTCAGGTGGTTCGACAGCTACCGGCTCGATGAGAGTCTGCGTGGCGGCCACTGCGGCACTGGCTCCGTACAAGTACCACTTGATGACGCGGTTCAGGACGAGGGCGCGTTCTTCAGGGCTCTCATCGCTATGTACTTGGCTGAGTGCGTATGCCCTGAGCAGGTCGTGGAACTGGTAGCGATCCGGACCGACCTGCTCCAGCAGATGACCACCGACGAGGATGTCGAGCAGACCCCGGGTGCGCTTCAGATCGTCGCCGACCAGAGCGGCAGCCGCGCCCGAGCCGAACTCGGGTCCGGGGTGCAGCCCGAGGCGTCGGAACGCCTTGGCCGCCGCCGGCGGCAGCGCGCGGTAAGACCAGGCGAACACCGAGCGCACCGCGTCGGCGTCAGGATCGGCTGAGTCCTCGGCGGACAGCGCGTCCCACAACGACGATTCTCGCCTCAGATCCGAAATCAGCTCTCGGAGAGGCATATGGGGTCTGACAGCCGCCCTCTCGGCGACGATCCGCAACGCCAATGGCAGCCGGGCACATAAGGCGACCAGCTCAGAGACCTGCTCCGGCGGATCGGGATCACGATACGGCGCAGTCGTTTCCTCCACCAACGCCACAGCTTCAGCCTGATCCAGCAGCCCCAACGAGATCCGATGGGTCCCCTCGCGCGCGGACAGCCCGGACAACCTGCCGCGAGTGGTGACCAGCACCAGACATCCGGGCTCGCCGGGCAGCAGCGGACGGACCTGACCGACGGTCGCGGCGTTGTCCAAGACAATCAGGATGCGATGATCGGCCAGCAGCGTTCGGTAGAGCTCCGCGCGTTCCTCAAGGTCGACCGGAATGGCGCCGGGCGGCACCCCGAGCGCACGGAGGAAGCGTTCCAACGCCGCTGCGGAAGACAGCGGCGGTCCCGGGTCGTAACCGCGCAGGTTCACGAACAACTGACCGTCGGGGAAGTCATTCCGTATGCGATGCGCAAAGCCAACGGCCAGCGACGTCTTCCCGACACCGGCAGTGCCGACGATCAGCACCGACCCGCCGGCAGCCGAGCCCGCACCACCGCCGCCTCGAACCCAACTCTGGAGAAGCTCGAACTCCCGCCTTCGCCCGACGAACGCCGACACCTCCGCAGGCAACTGCCGCGGTCGCGGCAACGGACTCGGATCCGCGGAATGAATATGGATCCCGCCGCTGATGTCGCGGGCCTGGACCACCTCCCGCGCATTCCCGGACAGCCAGGACGACACGGTGTTCGCCCCCGGCTTCATCGGTTGACTGTCGGCCACGACGACTCCCCCTCCGGCGCAGACCCAGCCGCTGCACGCGGCCCCCATAACACTGTAATCAGCAGTGCATGCGACACCAGAGGCAAAATCCCCATGAAACGCGGCCCGGCCGGGGACCACCCGAAGCCGGACCGCATTCGCCACTTAGAACACAGAGCCCTTACACGGGCAAACTGAACTCACCCCGGAACACGCCCAACTCGAACGCCTCCCACTCCGCCCGACTGAAGGCCAACATCGCCCCCTCAGGCTCCCGACTCTGCCGCACCCGCACCTCAGCCCCGTCGACCCCCTCGACGAAAGCCACCTCCACACACGTACTCGAGTTGGTACTGAAACTCGACTTGAACCACCCATACTGCGGACACATAGCCCGACCTCCCGTGGAGTACCCCGCGCCGCGGAACAAACCCCCGCCCGCGGCGCCCTGAATGCAGAACGGCCGACGACTGCCGACCGGCGAGATCCGCACACCCCAAGACTCCCCACCCCGCTGGGCGTTCGGCTTGTAGCCGGCTTGCATTCCGCTTGTGCGCCCGAAAAGCACCAAAAACGGCGCCTCGCCGCCCGGGGACGGAACGAGGCGCCGCTCCACTGGCGCGAGGGATCAGTGGTTCACCAGACCGATCACCATGTGGCTGATGAACATGAAGGATTGGCTGACGCCAGAGTGCGCCGCGGCGCCCCAGAGGTGCATGACGCTCACGATCAGCGCAAATATCTGTTCGGGCATTGATGTCCTTGTCCGGATCAGTGTTTGACAAGACCCTCGGCGCCCCGCGTCACCTGAGGTTGCGCCAACCATACGCTGTAGCAGAATTCCTCCGGTAGACCCGACAGGAACCTTTTCCAAGCCTTTACACAGGGCTGGATGCATAAGGGGTGCTGTACGAGTGAAGCTACCACTAGTAGCATCTTGGGTGCCCTCAAGCACCGCGGCGCCTCTCGCGATCAGGCGACGCGCTGCCCCATCTCAGATACGGGCCGCCCCCGGGTCGCGCATCCGGCGTCGTGCGGCTACCGTCACCGTGCTAGCCGAAGTAGAAAATCGAACGCAAATATGGTTTTCTTTTAGGGCCGATCGGGAAAGAAGCTGTCATAAAGCTTCTTTTGGGTCAAAGCGAATAAATCGGCACTTGCCGGACACCGACGTCAGGCCATCAGCTTGACGATGCGGCCTTCGCTGGCCGAAGTGCATGTCGGCGATGAGGGCATGCGAGGGGTCGGATGGAACTGCGGGGAAGCGCAGGGGCACGACGACGGCTCGGTGAGATGCAGTCGCAGCTGCTGTCAGCCAGGCATGCTGCCAGCCTTCCACAACAAACACTCAGCGACACACTGGGAGTCGCGGCGCGAACCCTTCGGGACTGGGAAAAGGGTTACGACACACCGAGCTTGAAGCATTTGATCACCTGGGCGGACGCACTGGGATTCCGCCTGGTCGTCGTGGACTCGCTCGGAAGCGCGGACCAAGAAGTGGTCGAGGCGGAGGACGGCGAGCCCTTCGAGCGTCACGAAATGCGACGGCTGACGCGGCCGCTGTGGACAAGGCGCAAGGCGCGAAAACTGTCGCAAGGCGACTTAGCCTTACTGCTCGGGGTCAGCAGGGCATCGGTGCAACGCTGGGAGGACGCGGACAAGTTTCCGCGTCCGATCGCCTTGATCGCGTGGGCCGGACGCCTGGAATGCTCCGTCGAGCTCGACCGCGTCACCTCAGAGAATGACCGACCGCAACCCGGCCGCGAAGAAGCCTGATACGGGATTCCCGCCAATATCTCAGCGGACGCCGCACGATGTCATGTCCTTCTAGATCGCTGTGTTTGGCTTGAATTAGCTCTGGAGTCCCCTTACTTCAAGTGCAACGATGGGTGCTGAGCAACGTCCTGCAGTGCGTGAGGGGAGCACCTATGCAGTACACCGTGCTCGGGCCTGTCGGCATTCGGAGTCACGATGTTTTTCATGCTGCCGGCACGGCGAAGGAACAGGGGGTCTTGGCGATTCTGCTGATGGAGCGGGGGCATTCCGTCTCTACGCAGACACTTGCCGATCGGCTGTGGGAGCGGCCTCCGGAGCAGTTTCGGGCGACGTTGCAGGCGCACATTTCGCGGTTGCGGCGGCGGTTGCGGGAGGCCTCTGAGCAGGCGGAAGTCATCGCCAGCAATCAGGCCGGCTATCGCATCGACGTTCCGGCGGACCAGGTCGACGTGCATTATTTCGATCTTTTGGTTTCGCGGGCTCAGGCGCACGCCGGGCAGGATCCGGACTCGGCGCGGGAGTTGCTGCGCGAGGCCGAGGGGCTGTGGAACGGCGAGCCGTTGGCGGGGTTGCCTGGGACGTGGGCCGAGACCATGCGGCGCGTCCTGACCGACAAGCGCCGCACCGCGTTGCTCAAGCGCCTCGAGCTGGATCTCCAGACCGGCGGCAATGCCGATGACGCTGTCGCCGAGCTGACCGAGCTGGCTTCGGGCAGCCGGATCGACCAGCGCGTCATCGAGCTGCTGATGATCGCCTTGGACAGCGCCGGACGTCCCGGCGATGCCCTGACGCTCTATCACGAGGTCCGCATCCGCCTTCGCGACGAGGCAGGCACGGACCCCCGCGCCGAACTCCGCCAGCTCCACCAGCGCCTGCTCAACGGCTCCGCGCAGCACCCGGCGGCGGCAGCACCCGCCCAGCCGGTCACGCCCCGCGCCATCGACACCCTCGACCCCGATCCGCCCTACGTCGCAGGACGCGAACAAGAACTCGCCGCGATCCTCGCTGCCGTCGCCGCGGACCTGCGACCGGGCAAACGGGGCGCGACCTTCCTCATCGACGGCTTGGCCGGCATCGGCAAGACGACGCTCGCCCTCCAGGCGGCGCACCTCCTGCGCTCACACTGCCCCGACGGCGCGCTCCAGCTGAACCTGCACTCGCACGATCCGTACCTCCCGCCCCTGGACCAGCGCCAAGCCCTGACCCAGCTCCTGGACGCGATCGGCACGCCCTACCGCGAACTGGCCCGCGCCGACACCGTGCCAGCGCTCGGCGCGCTATGGCGAAAACGCACCAGCGGCCGCCGCCTGCTGATCCTGCTCGACGATGTCCTGGACACCGCCCAGATCGAGCTGCTGATCCCCGCGACAGCCGGCACGATCGTCCTGATCACCTCGCGCCGCCGCCTGACCGGGACGCCCGGCAACCGCCAGTACACCCTCGGTCCGCTGCCCGACTCCGCAGCCACAGCGCTCCTGTCTCACATCACTGACAGGACCCTGCCAGAGGACGATGACCTCGCCAGCTTCACCCAGTGCTGCGGCGGTCTGGCTCTGGCGATCACGGTCGCCGCCGGCCACCTGCGCAGCCGACCGGTCTGGACGGTCGGCGACCTGGTCTCGCGCCTGTCCACGACCTCGCAGTCGCTCGCCGACGACCCCCTGACCAGCCCGATCCACACCGCCTTCGCAATGTCCTACCAAACCCTCAGCCCCACACTGCGGGACCTGCTCCGCTACATCGCCGCCCACCCCGGTCCCGACATCGGCCTGCCGGCCGCCGCCGCGATGTCCGGCGCGGCGCTGGCCGACACCGACATCAGGCTCGACGCCCTGGTGGACCACCGGCTCCTGAACCTCGCGAGCGCGCACCGCTACCGCCTGCACAACCTGCTCCGCCAATACATCCTGGTCCAGGGAGACGAGCAGCAGAACCTTGATAACCGCCAGGCAGTCGGCCGCGCCATAACGTTCTACAAAGCCGCCGCCGCACGCGCCGATCACGCGCTCCAGCCTCGCCGCCGCGAACTGCACTACCCCGCAGCCTCCGCTCAGGTCGAGGGCGTCAACCTCGACACCACCGAGCAGGCGCGCACCTGGCTCGACACCGAGCACCTCAACCTGGCGGCGGTCACCACCTGGTCGGTCCAACTCGGCCGCGGAATACAGGTCGGGCTGATCCCGCACGTGCTCGCCCAACACCTGGACCGGCGCGGACGCTGGCCGCAAGCGCTCGAGCACATCGATGAACTGCTCGCCGCCCCGAAAGGCGACTTCCCCGGCGGCAACCCGGACGCCGTCACCGCGTGTCTGCTGACCGACCAGGCCGGGCTCCTCATCCGCGCCAACCAACTCGACGTCGCAGTGGACGCCGCCAACGCCGCGCTGGCCATCTGGAACGCCGCCAACGACCGCTACGGCCAAGCCGACGCCCACTTCCAGATCGGACGCGCCCACGACGCCGCCGAACGCCACGACGAAGCCCTGCAAGCCTTCCGCACGGCAGCCGCGCTCTACGAGAGCCTCGGCGACCACACCCGGGTGGCAGTAGCCGAGGACCAATGGGCCGTCACCGCGTTCAAGCAAGGCCACCTGGACGAAGCCTTCTCCCGTGGCCACCACGCGCTGGACATCGCCCGGCAGCAGAACGACCTCGCGGCCATCGCCGACGTCCTCAACAACTTGGGCGAAATGCACCGCCAGGCCGACCACGACCAGGAGGCGCTCGCCTTCTTCCAAGAGGCCCGCACCCTGACCGCAGCGCTCGGCGACCCGCTCATCACCGCTGTGCTCGGCTACAACATCGGCGCCGTCTACGAACACGCCGGCGACTATCACCGTTCCCTGACATCGACGCGAACCGCGCTCCTGCAGTTCCGCGAACTCAATGACCACCGCAGCGAAATCGAGTGCCTCATCCTGCTCGCCACCGCGCACATCAACCTCGGAGACCGCAACGCAGCGTTCGAAGAAACCCGGCACGCAATCGACCTCGCCGAGCAAACGCACGACCAGCTACGGCTGGCGCAAGTCCGCCTGGCGCAGGGCACCATGCTTGCCGCCCGCGGCGATATCCAGGGCGCGATCGAGGCGTGCGAATCAGCCCTCGATATTGCCGAACAGATCGGCGCCGTCGCCGAACAGAGCCAGGCGCACCGTTCCCGTTGCGAGGCGTACACGAGTCTTGGCCTGCACGATCGCGCCCAAAGCCATCTCCAGCAAGCAGAATCGCAAGGCGGCCCGACCACTGAATGACGTGTCCACCGACAAGCGACACGGCAGCGCAGATGCCACAATGTCCTGTCATGGACTCGATCGACGCAGCAGAGTTGGCGCTGAGCCTGCCCGAGGTCGACCCGGAGCGTCCGAGCCCGGCGCGCATCTATGACTTCTGGCTCGGCGGCTCACAGAACTTCGAAGCGGACCGTGAGGCCGGGCGTCGTGCCGCCGAGGCGATGCCCAAGTTGCCCGCCTCGGCCCAGGCGAATCGCTCGTTCCTGCGGCATCTCGTCGAGAACCTGGTGACCGAGCGCGGGATCACGCAGTTCCTGGACCTCGGCTCCGGCGTCCCCACGGTCGGCAACGTCCACGAGGTCGCGCAAGCCGCCGATCCCGACGCGACGGTCGTCTACATCGACCTGGATCCGATAGCCATAGCCCACGCGCGGGCTTTACTCGCCGACAACGCCACCGCCCACGCGGCGCTGGCCGACCTCCGCGAGCCCGACGCCGTCCTGGACCACCCGCTGGTGCGCGACACGATCGACTGGACCAAGCCGGTCGCCGTCCTGCTGTTCTCGGTCCTGCACTTCATTCCGGACACGATCCACCCCGAGCGCATCATCAGCGCGTTCATGGAACCCTGCGTGCCGGGCAGCTACCTCGCGCTGTCCCACGGCGGTCCCGACGAAGACGCGCCCGAGGGGCAGAAGGCGGCGGTGCGCGACTACGCGACGCGTACCGGCGTGCCGGTCACGCCGCGCACGGCCGGGCAGATCACGCCCTGGCTCGCCGGCCTCGAGATCCAGCCGCCGGGCGTGACGGACATCCGCGTGTGGTTGCCCAGCCTGGCCGAGAGCCCCAGCGCGATCGCGCCGTTCGTCGGCGCATTGGCCCGCAAGCCCGCCTAGAGTAGGCGTGGTGAATCATGGGATGCCGACTTTCGCTCTCTCCTACACCACGCCCTTCTTCGGCGCCGACCCGGACCGCCTGGTCACGGTGGCTCAACAAGCCGAGAAGTCGGGCTTTGAAGCCTTGTACGTGCCCGAACACGTCGCCGTCTACCCGGGAGCGCAGATCGGTGGCTGGCAACTGCCCACCGACATCCCGTTCCCGGACCCGCTGGACATCCTGACCTTCGTCGCCGCCAACACCGAGCATCTGGTGCTGGGCACCGGAATCCTGCTGCTTCCCTACCACCACCCGGTCACCCTGGCGAAGCGCCTGGCGACCATCGACGTGCTCTCGCGCGGTCGCATGCGGCTGCTCGGCATCGGCGTCGGCGCGCTGCCCGGCGAGGCGGCGGCGGTCGGCGTCGACTACGCCACCCGCGGCCGCCGCACCGACGAGGCGATCGACGTGATGCGCGCGCTGTGGGCCGAGGACGAGGCCGGCGCGGTCTTCCACGGCGAGTTCTTCAACCTGGACAACGTCTACAGCTACCCGAAGCCGCTGACGGAAGCCGGGTTGCCGATCCACGTCGGCGGTTCGAGCGCGGCTGCCGCCCGGCGCGCCGGACTGCGCGGCGACGGCTGGCTGCCCGGCGGCTCGCTCACCGACGAGGACCGCAAGGCGTTGTGGGAGCTGGTGAAAACGACGGCGCAAGAAGCCGGGCGCGACCCCGGCGCGATCGCCCACACGCGCATGGGATCGCTGGAGATGTCGCCCGAGGCGGCCGAGCGGATGGCAGCGGACGGCGTCACGCGCGTCGTGGTCGGTGCCCCGGCTGGGGAGCCGGATGAGCAGTGCGCTCAGCTGGTGGAATTCGCTGAGCGGTTCGGCTTGGGCAAGAGCTAGATCTGACTGAACGCCGAGACGGTGTCAGTGCCGACGCGAGTTTGCGTCGGCACTGACACCGTCTCGGCATAACGGCGCTAGGGCGGTAGAGCGCTACGTAGCGCAGATCCGCTCGACGAACTCCGCCAACTGCCGCTCGCTCAGGTGCGCCGCCAGGTCGGCCTCGCTGATCATGCCGACAAGCTGCTTGTCCTCGACCACCGGCATGCGGCGGATGCGGCGGCTCTCCATCTCGTGCAGGACCTCGCCGACGTCCGCGCCGGCGTCGATCCAGCGGGGCGTGCCCTCGCAGAGGTCGGCGCAGCGGATGTGCGAGGGGTCCAGGCTGAGCGCCACGCACTTCACGACGATGTCGCGGTCGGTGATGATGCCGCACAACCGCTCGTTCTCGTCACTGACCGGCAGGGCGCCGACGTCGAGTTCGCGCATCAGCTGCGCGGCACGGTCCAACGTCTCCTCGCGGGAGATCCACTGGGCACCGGGATGCATGATGTCCTTGGCAGTGGCCATGATCGCCTCCCAGGACTAGGCACCGTTCGAACTGCCACCTCTATCGTGTCCACCCCAGGCGGGATGCGCCACCGGAGAGCCCGACGCCGAGCCGACTCGACGGATCGCGATCAGCCGGCGGGGAACAGCCGCCGCACGAATTCGTTGCGGAACTTCCCTTCGGGATCGCGCCGCGCCAGCAGTTTCCGGAAGTCGTCGGCGCGCTCATACCCCGCAAGCGCCGCCGCCGGCCCGCTCAAGAACACCTTCCCCCAATGCGGACGCGCGCCGAGCGGCAATAGCGCCGCCTCGACGGCGGCGAGCGCCGGTTCCACGGCAGCGCGATCGGCGACCCAGGTGAAGTGGATCGTGACGCTGTCGCGCTGGTAGGCCGGGCTGAGCCACAGGGCGTCGGCCGCCACGGTCCGCACCTCGGAGATCTGCACGACCGGTGCGATGAGCGGACCGAGTTCGCGCACTGCGTCCAGCGCCTCGGCGGCTCGCGAGCGAGCAAGGAAGAACTCTGATTGCAGTTCCTCACCGCTGCTCGGGGTGAAGCCGGGACGGAAGTGCGGCAGGCGCTCGTGCCACGGTCCCGGGACGCCGAGCTGTTCGGTGCAGTTCTCGGCGGACATGCCGGGGATCGGGTGCGCGGCGTGCTCAGCGAGGTGACCGCCGAGCCAGCCGGGCTCCGGATGGGAAGCCTCCGACGCTCCCGGCGCCAGCGCCGCCTTCACCCAGACCGATGCCTCGCCTCGCCACTCGGTAAAGGCACTGACGCTGTATCCGGCCGAGAACACTTCGTCGAACCCTGCGATCAGCTGCGGGACCGCCACGCCTTCGTAGACAAACTGTGCGACGTCGAAGGTCGGCACGACGTCCACGGTCAGCTCGGTCACGACGCCCAGCGCCCCGAGCGCCACCACGGCGCCGTCGAAGTCCGCCGATTCACCGCGTTTCAGCTCGACGACGTCGCCGTCGGGCCCGACGAGCTGCATCCCTCGCACCAGCGCCGCAAGGCCCTGATTCGCGTTGCCCGAGCCGTGCGTCCCGGTCGCGCAGGCGCCGGCGAGGGAGATGTGCGGGAGCGAGGGTAGCGCGGTCAACGCGAACCCGGCGGCGTGCAGCTGCGCCGCGAGGTCCGCGAGCCGCATGCCCGCCGGGACGGTCGCCGTGCCCGCGTCCGGATCGATCCGCACCTCGGCCGGCATCGCGTCGAGGACGAGGAGGTCGCCGTCGGTGTCGGCGATCCGGTTGAACGAGTGCCCGGTGCCGAGCACGCGTGCCGACCGCGCCGCGGCGACGGTCTGCCGCACCTCGTCGAGCGAGGCCGGATGGTGGCTCCGGGCAGGGCTGAACAGGACGTTGCCAGCCCAGTTGCGGATCTGTTCGCTCATCGCGCTCATCGGTCGGGGTCTCCCAATGTTCTCGGTAACATCGCCGACCATCGAGTCACGGAGCGGGCCCGGATGTCAACGCCAGGACAGATCCACTGCGCTGGCTGGCTGACGGTGGGGAGCGGGGGAATCGTCCGAGTGGTTCGGGGCGTCCGCGCTGTTCAGGCGCTCCAGCGTGGTGTTCGCCGCTGCCAGGTCCTGCACGCCCAAGCCGATCAGCTTGCACACGGTGATCTGCTCATCGGCGGCGCGACCCGGGGTCCGTCCGGCGATGAGGTCGCCGAGTTCGGTCGGCAGAGCCTTCAGCCGCACTCCGGCGTGCTGCGCGTAGGCGAGATCGCCGTACAGGACGGTTAGTTGGCGGCTGTCCACGACGACCAGGTCGGCGCGTGCGAGGCAGCCGGGAGCGAGTTCGACCTTGCCCGCGTCGTCGGCGCCGATCGAGGTCACGTGCGTGCCGGGCGCGAGCCAGTCGGGCTCGACCAACGGCTGCGTACTGCCGGTGGCTGTGATCAAAATGTCAACGCCGGCACAGGCTTCACGCGCTGTCGGTACCTCTAGGACGTCCACTCCGGGTAGGCGTCGCCGTAGGGCGGTGGCGACGCGCTGTGCGGGTTCGGCTCGCCGTCCCCAGATCCGGACGGAGGTGATGGGACGCTCGGCAGCTGCCTCGAGGACTTGGAGGTATGCCTGGACTCCGGTGCCGAGCACGCCGATGGTGCTGCTGTTTTGGCGTGCCAGCAGCCGTGTGGCGAGCGCGCCGGCGGCTGCGGTTCGTACGTCGGACAGATGGTGGTCGTCGCGGAGTAGGGCGACCGGATCGCCGGTCTGCGCGTCGAAAGCCAGGATCATGCCGCTCGCGCCGTTGCCGGTGAGGCGCGCACGTTCGGCGAACCAGCTGCCTACTTTGACGACGAAGATCGGTGAGCCGGGCAGCCAGGCGGATTTGACGTGCACGTCCCCGTCCCGTCCAGCGGGAGCGAACACCGAGACCGGCGACTCGCCGAGACCCTGGCTGTAGTCGGCGAAGGCGCGCGCGACGGGTTCGACCAGGTCCTCGAAGCCGACGGCGGCGCGGATCTCGGCGGCGTCGAATATCGGCAGCCCGACGTTGGACGCGGTGCTCATGCTGGGATCCGATCGAGCGTGCCTCGTGCGACGAACACCACGTCGGCTTCCACTTCGACGGAAGAGATGTCGGTGCCGGAACCGTGGGCTCGGAGGGTGATCGTGCTGGGGCGGTCGAGGAAACGGCCTTGGTGGAGTGTGGCGGTCTCGCCGTCGCCGAGGCGGTCGTGGCGGCGCAGATAGGCGGCTACGCAGCCGGCGGCGCTTCCTGTGGCGACGTCTTCGAGGACGCCGTCGTTGTTCCAGTGCCGGCCCTCCATGGCTTCCGCGTCCAGGAGGTAGGCGAACTGGGCTCCCAGTGCCTCGAGGCGGATATCGAGGTCTGGTATGGCGATCCGGGCTCGTTCCAACGTACCGGGGCGGACGGGGAGGATCAGGTAGCGCAGGCCGGTGGAGACCACCTGGGGTGGGAGTTCGGGGTCGAGGTCTTTGTCGTCCAGGCTGAACCAGCTGGCGACGTCGTGTGGTGCGGTCGTTTCGCGGAACTCTGCCTGACCCTGATCGAGCACGGCTGAGAAGTGGCCTTGGCTTCGGCGCTGCGTGGTGATCTGCACGGTGCGTGCCGGGAGCGTGATGCTCCAGGTCTCCGGCAAGGTCTCCGGCGTCTCGCTGCCGCGCAGTTCGTGCAGCACACATGCCGCGCCGAGGACGGGATGGCCGGCGAAGTCCAGCTCCTCGATGAGGTCGAAGACGCGGGCTTGGCGGCGGTGGACGTCCGCGCCCTCACCCTCTGGGAGCAGGAAGATCGATTCGAAGTGCCTCAGTTCGCGGGTGATCTGCGCCATCTGGCTGCCGGTGAGCGCGGTGGCGTCGGGGAACACGGCGAGGCTGTTGCCTGAGTAGGGCTGCGACGAGAAGACGTCGACGTGGAAGTACTGCATGATCGCGACGCTACGCGCGGCTGGAGGTCAAAGGAACTGGCGATTCTCGACCCCCTGGTATAAGAATCCGTTATGGTCCAGGACTTGGAGACCGGGCTGCTTCGGGCGTTCGTCACCGCGGTGCGCGCCGGGAGCATCAGCCGCGCCGCGCAAGCCCTCGGCCAGACGCAGCCCGCGCTCAGTCAGCAATTGCGCAAGCTGGAGCGGCGGACCGGGCAGCCTTTGCTGCACCGCGCCGCGACCGGCGTGAGCCTGACGCCGGCTGGGGAATCCCTTCTGCCGTATGCCGAACGCATCCTCGCTTTGTCGGCGCAGGCGCTGCATGCCACGCGTACTTCGCTGGCCGGGCACTGCGGCGTCGGGCTGATCGAGGATCTGGCGGCGAGCCGGTTGCCGCAGGCGCTCGCGGACTTCGGTCGTCTGCATCCGGAGGCGACGCTGGAGGTGTTCAGCGCGCCCGGTCCGGCGATGCGCGAGGCGTTCGACGAGGGACGCATCCACATCGCCTTGTGTGATCCGGAGTATCTGCCCGAGCCGCCGCGCTGGTCGGTGCGGCTGCCGCTGACGTGGGCGGTCGGCGCCGGGCTGGATCTGCGCGCCGATCCGCTGTCCCTCGTGCTGTTCTCGCAGCCGTGCGGATGGCGCGCCCCGGTGCTCGCCGCGTTGGACGACGCCGGGCGGGCGTGGCGCGTCGCGTTCGAGAGCACCGGGCTGGCCGGCGTGCACGCCGCGGTGCGTGCCGGGCTCGGCGCGGCGGCGTTGCTGCCGGCGAACATCGAGGCGGGGATGACTGCTGTGGACGACGCCGCGCTGCTTCCGGCGCTGCCGGACGTCACGCTCGGGCTGGTTCGGCATTCGCGCACGGTCGGCGATCCTTTGATCGACGCTGTGGAGGCTGTGCTGCGCGGGGTGGTGTGAGGTCTGGCTTTTCTGGGGTCGTGTCTTACGCAGCGGCGGCGAGTTCGGCGTTCGCGCGCTGAGCGATCAGGGTCAGGACACGTCCGGCGATCTTCAGATCCTCGGCCGGTATTCCGTCGTACAGCCGGGCCGCGATCGCGCCGGTGTCGGCGGAGCTGCGCGCGTAGAGGTCGCGTCCGGCATCGGTGAGCTGGATCCACGACGGGTCTATGGGATCGGCTTCCATCAGGTTCGCGGTGATGAGTTCTTCGATGACGGCGTCGGCGTCGGACTTGTCGATCTTCAGCGCGTCGGTGACTTCGGCGGCGAGGGCATCGGGGGTGATGGATCCGTCCGCGACGGCTGCGGCTCGCAGGGTGACGTTCTGGAGGAACGAGGAGCCGTGGCCGGCCATGACGCGTTCCACGAGGGCGCGTCCTGCGTAGTGCGCCAGGGCGATGACGCGGGCGTTGAGCGGAGGTGCGGCGATGGTGGCGGTAGCCGTGGCCGTGGTGTCAGTCATGACGGGGTCCCCTCAGATCGTTAGTAGCACTAACGTTAGTGCTGCGAACGAATCTATATCGTTAGTGCCACTAACGCAAGCGGCTAGGCTGTCCCCATGGACACCAGCCACGACCTGCGTTTCGACCACGGAGACGAGACTCCCCCGCAGCTCAAGAAGCAGTTCTCGCGGCTGATCGGGATGACGGCCGTGCAGACCGGCCGCGTCGCATCCGAAGCCCTGCGCGCGGTCGGCGCCCACAAGGACCACTTCGTCGTCCTGGCCGCCCTCACCGAGTTCGGCCCGGCAAGCCAAGCCGACCTGTCCCGACGCACCCGCATCTTCAAGAGCGACCTGGTCGCAGTCCTCAACGACCTCGAAGCCCACCACCTCGTCCGCCGCACCCCCGACCCCGCCGACAAACGCCGCAACGTCATCACCGTCACCCCCGCCGGCCACCGCCGCCTCACCGAACTCACCACTCTCCTCGACGCCGTCAACGACCAGGTCCTGGCACCCCTGTCGGCAGCCGAACGCACGCAGCTGTTCGCTCTCCTCGGGCGCGTCAACGCCCACCTCGCCGAGCCGGACGAGTAGATCAGCCCATTGCGTCGGTGCGATCAGCGCTCTGATAGAGGTCATAGCCGATGACCGAGGGAATCGGCACGTTCAGCTTGCCCGCAGACTGGTGAGCATCTGCTCGGGTAGTGCTCCGTGTAGATACCGGCGAAGCGGATTCGGGGATCTTGACCAGGATCCGTCGGCATGCGAACCTCCCACACCCTGGTCTATGTCCGGATAGACCGCTGCCGTTACACCAGGTTCGCCGTGTAGAACTCGGCGAGCTTGGCGATCGCTGGCGTGACGTACTCGTCCTTGTCGTAGAGGTCGACGTGGGAGGCGCCGTCGATCCAGTGGAGTTCCTTCGGGCCGGTCGCGTTCTGGAAGGCGTGGACGCTCATCCAGGAGGTCACCGCTTGGCGACCGGCGATAAGGAGCAGTGGGCGCGGGGCGATGAGGCTGACGGTCGCCAGTCCGTCGAAGGTGGCGATGCGGTCGACGCTGGACCAGGTCAGGGTCTTGGCCGAGCGCTCGTGGGCGGCACGCGGGGTGCAGTAGTACTCCCAGCCTTCGAAGGCGTGCGGGCCGCCTAGTTCGGCTTCCTGGGCCGTGGCGGGGAAGAGGCTGAAGGTCTGGCCGCCCTCGCCGCGTGCTTCGGCGGTGCGGGCGGCTGCGGCGGCGTCGAGCAGGCTTTGGAACAGCGCCGGGTCTTGCGTGCCGTCGGCGCCGACCTTGAACTGCCGGGCGATGTCGACGCCGCTGACGGTGGCGACGGCGCGGATGCGGTGGTCGGTCGCGGCGGCGGTCAGGCCGTAGCCGTCGGAGGCGCAGATGCCCAGGACGCCGATGCGATCCGGGTCGACGGCGGGGTGCGTGGTCAGGAACGACACGGCGGACTTCAGGTCCTCGACGCGCTGCGCCGGGTCTTCCAGGCCGCGCGGTTCGCCCTGGCTCTCGCCCTGGTATGCGGCGTCGAAGGCGAGGGCGATGAAGCCTGCGGCGGCCAAGCGGCCGGCGTACAGGCCGGCGGCTTGCTCCTTCACGCCGGTGCCGGGGTGGCCGACGACCACGGCGGGCGCCGGGGTCGCGGTGTCGGCGGCGGCGATGGTCTGCGGGAGGTGGAGATGGCCCGAAATCTTCAGGCCGTTGCTGGTGAACGTGACATCGGTCCTCATTTGGTACCGAGCTCCTTCGCGGTGGTGACTTCGTGCTTGGTCTCCACCTTCGCCCGCCCGGAAGCCCGCAACCAGGGACGGTCTCGCCTATGCAAACCAGTACCAGGCACGATGCTCGAAAGCCGTGGAGACTGAGGGCATGGCCTCCGCACCACACGCGCACAGCGACGCTCGGGACGCCGACCACGCCTACGGCACCGGCGGCACCGGCCTCGGCGACTTCCTACGCTCCCGCCGCGCCGCCGTCGATCCGCTCGCCGCCGGCATGCCGGACGACGGCCGGCTGCGCCGCGTGCCCGGCCTGCGCCGCGAGGAGCTGGCGATGCTGGCACACGTGAGCGTGGACTACATCGTGCGGCTGGAGCAGGGCCGCACGACGCGGGTCTCCCGTACGGTGCTCGACGCTCTCGCCGACGCCCTGCAGTTGGCACCCGACGAGCGCGCGTACCTGTTCACGGTCGCCGACGTCACGCACAGCGCCCCGACCCGCCGCCCGAGCCAATCCGAGGCGGCGCCACGCCTGCACCGACTGCTCGACACCATGACCGATATCCCCGCGATCGTCGTCAACCACCGCATGGACGTCCTCGCCTGGAACCGCGGCGCCGCCGGACTCCTGACCGACTTCAGCGCACTCCCCCCGGCCCACCGCAACATGATCCGCCTCACCTTCCTCGACGAATCCTTCCGCACCCTCTACGCCGACTGGCCACGCGCCGGCAAGAACTGCGTCGCAACCCTCCGCATGGAAGCCGGCAGCAGACCCAACGACCCCGCACTGAACGCCCTCGTAGGCGAACTCAGCGTCCGCGACCAGAACTTCCGCACCTGGTGGGCCACACACCAGGTCCGAGGACCCAGCGAGCTGGTCAAGACCTACAACCACCCACTCGTCGGCACCATGCACCTGGACGTGCAGCAGTTCTCAGTCGACACCCACCCCGACCAGAAGCTGATCGCCTTCACCGCCGAGCCGGGGTCCGAGTCCGAAAAGGCGCTGCAATTCCTGTTGCAGTGGTCTGACGCGCACGCGACGGCGGATCACTGAGACTGCCGCAACGTTGACAGAAGCACACCAGGCACGCGCCGCCGCCGAACTCCGCGCGTGTGCGTCACGGGAACCGCAGTGGGCATGAAACGGGACGCGAACGCAGTCGCTCGACGGGCGAGGACTCGGTTGTGGATCGGGCGGGATTTTTCTTGGCCTGCGGGACCTTGGAGATTCGTATGCACGCGTTCGATTGGCTCAACCACCAATTCAGCTTCTTCGGGCTCTCCGTCTACTGGTCGGACTTCATCGGCAACATCTTCGCGCTGCTCACGGTGGTGCTGGCGCTGCGGCGGCTGGTCATCTCCTGGCCGGTGCAGATTCTGGGCTCGGTCTGCCTGCTGGTGGCGAGTCTGAACGTCCACCTCACGGGGAATGCCGGGCGGCAGATCATCATCATCGTCGCGGCTTCGTGGGGGTGGGCGACGTGGCGGCGGAACAAGGCGAACGAGGGGACGGTCGTGGTCGGCTGGGCGTCGTGGCCGGTGCGGCTGGTCCTGGTCGCGGCGATGATCGCCGGGACCGGGGCGCTGGGTGCGTTCTTGAAGGCGATGAACTGGTCCTTCTACCCCGGCGCGCCGTGGTGGATGGTGCTGTGCGACGCGTGGATCTTCACCGGGACCGTCATCGCGATGTACACGCAGGCTCGGCGCTACGTGGAGTTCTGGTTCGCGTGGCTGGCCGTGGACCTCGTCGGCGTGCCGCTGGCGGTCCACTCGCACCTGTACTTCTCCGGGATCGTCTACGGGATCTTCTTCTTCATGGTGCTCGCCGGGATCCGCGACTGGGCAAAGCGCACCGGGAATCAGATCGCCTCGCCGAGGAACGGTCTGCCCGAGCAGCTGGAAGGGGCACTCAGCGGCTGAGGAGGCGCGATCGCGCCAGCCGCTGAGGCCGCTTTCCGGGGGCGAATGGTTCACGCCCATAGGTCTGTTCGCTAATCTCCACCCCAGACGCCGCCGCGACGGATCTCGCCGGCGACGGTCGGGCAACCGGTGAACCGGGGAGAGGAACGCGCTCGGGGATGAGACTGCTCGGGGCCCTGGAGGCGGCGGGGGGAGAGTGCGGCGCCGGATCGGGGCGCGGCTCGGTGTTGCCAGGGCTGAGGGAACTGCCGGGGCGGCCGGAGTTGTCAGGGCTGCCGGGGCTGCCGGAGTTGTCAGGGCTGCCGGGGCTACCGAAGCTGCCAGGGCTACCGGAGCTGCCTGGGCTGCGGGAGCTGTCAGGGCTGTGGGAGCTGTCAGGGCTGCGGGAGCGGCAGGCTGCGGCTCGGGAGGCTACCGGGAAGGCAGCCCAGGCTTCGGGCGTGCTCGGGGAACCAGCTCAGGAGGCAAGTCTGAAGACGGCTGAGGCTCGGCGCGTGCCCGGGGAGTCGGCTCAGGAGGCAACCGATATAGCAAGCTCGGCACGATGCGCGCTCGGAAAGCTGGCTCGGCAGGCGGTCGGGCTGGCAGTCCAGCTGGAAGCTCGCGAGGCAAGCGGGCAGGCAATTGCGGCTCCGGGGGCGGGCGGTCGAGGTCAAGCGTTCCGGCTGGCAGGTCCGCGCGAGGGCTGGCGGCTGGATCGGCCGGCGGCTCGGCGTACGTCACGGCACGCAGATCGGGGCTGGGCGTCGATTCGGCGAGCACAGCCGCACCCGCGCTCGCTCCCCCAACACCTGGGCGTCGGGCCGTGATCGCCGCGCTGATTCTGGGGTCCTACGCGCTGCTGTTGGCGGTGGTTGGGCCGGGGGTGGTGGCTCGGGTTTGGCCTTCGGGGCGGATGCCTCGGGTGACTGTTGTGGTGCTGCAGGTGGTGAGTTGTTCTTTTTTGACCGCGGCGGCTACGGCGGGGTTGGCGTTGGGGTTGACGTTGATCGATACGTTGTCGCGGATGGATCCGCAGATTGATCGGTGTGCTGATCAGCTGCCCATTAACGACGATTCGCCGGTCGGGCCGTTTTTGGGGTGGTTCGGGCTGGTGGCGGGCGCTGCTCTTGTGGTGCGGGTCGGGTTCTGTCTGGCTGCGACCTTCTTGTCTGCTTGGTGGACTCGGCGGAAGCACATCGCGATCCTGCGGATTTGCGCGCGTGCCGACCAGGAGCTCGGGGTTCTGGTGCTGGAGCATGATGAGCCCGGGTGTTATTGCCTGCCGGGGCGGCCGGGGACGATCGTCATCACCAGCAGTGCCCTGACGCGGTTGTCGCCGGCGCAGCTTGGTGCGGTGTTGGCGCATGAGCGGGCGCACTTGACCGGGCGGCATCACTTCGCCGTGGCGTTCGCGCACGCGATCCATCGCACGGCGCCGCGGATTCGGTTGCTGGGGTTGGTCGAGCAGGAGACGCGGCGGTTGGTGGAGTTCATCGCCGATGATGCGGCGGTGCGGCGGAGTGGGACGGTGGCGCTGGTTTCGGCGCTGGCGGTGCTGGGTGCGGGGAGTACGGCGCCGGGGAGTGCGCCCGGGTTCGCGCTCGGTGTCGGGATGGATCGGCGGCCGGCGGCGTCCTCGCGAGTGACGCGGCTCGCGCACGGGCAGAACGGGCGGCGGGGTCTGGCGATGGGCGCGATCGGTTCCGCGCTGCTGATCATCGTGCCGTTGGTGCTCGCCGCGTTGTCCGTGGCGACGGTGATCCACGGGTGTCCGCCGGACAAGGACGGGGACGCGGATGCCTTGGCGCTGCCGCCATCGGTGAGGCTGGTGGGGGCGGCCGGAGCGGCGGAATCGGTCGGAGCAGTCGGGTCAGCGGGGTCGGTCGGGTCGGCAGGATCGGTCGGATCGGTCGCATCGGTCTTTCCCGGGACCTCTTGGGATGCGGCGTTTGGCAATTCAGCGGCCGGGTAATCGGTGGCGTTCCTTATAAGCCAAATTGCTTTCCACTAGCTCGGATAAGCCAAGCAAGAAGGCTTATTCGCGCTGTCACGCCATGCCATGACGTGGCGAAACGCCACGCCAGTGCCGGTTTTTCGGGGTTCTGCAAGGGTTTTCCCCATAGGGGCTTTACAAAAACTTTGCCGCTCTCGCCCTTTATTGTCGCCGCTACTGTCAGCGATAGTACTAACACTGATCAAGGTCTTGCGAGCTGTGATCCGGCTCAGCGCTGCCCTGATCCGTAACGCCACCTCTCGTCCCACGATCGACAAGGAGCAAGAGTGTTCCAGCTCACTCGGAAGAAGCGGGGGCGCGCAACGACGCGTGCGGCCGCTGCCCTGTTGGGCGTCGCCGGCTTGATAACCGCGGGCGCTGTCGCCGCCCAGGCGTCTCCGGCGTCCTCCTCCGCGGCCTCCGGGCCGGCTTCGGTGCACAGCTGCAGCCAGGCTGTCGCGCCGGGGTATGCCACGTGCTTCGCGTTGAAGCGCACTGACAAGAAGGCCCATGCCATGGCGGCCAACGGGCTGCCCTCCGGCTTCGGTCCGGCCGATCTGGACAGCGCCTACTCGCTGCCGGCCAGCGGCGGATCGGGCCAGACGGTGGCCATCGTGGACGCTCAGGACGACCCGAACGCGGAGTCGGACCTGGCGACCTACCGCTCGACGTACGGCCTGCCGGCGTGCACCACCGACAACGGCTGCTTCAAGAAGATCGACCAGAACGGCGGGAGCAACTACCCGACCGCCGACCAGGGCTGGGCCGGCGAGATCTCGCTGGACGTGGACATGGTCTCGGCCGTGTGCCCGGACTGCCACATCCTGCTGGTCGAGGCGACCTCGGCGAACATGAACGACCTGGGCACCGCGGTGAACCAGGCGGTGTCGCAGGGTGCGAAGTTCGTCTCCAACAGCTACGGCGGCTCCGAGGACGGTTCGGAGGGCCAGTCGGACTCCACCTACTTCGACCACCCCGGCGTGGCCATCACCGCCTCCTCCGGTGACGGCGCCTACTCCGCCGGCACCGAGTACCCGGCCTCCTCCCAGTACGTCACCGCGGTCGGCGGCACCTCGCTGACCAAGGACTCTTCCAGCCGCGGCTGGTCGGAATCGGTGTGGGGGACCAGCGACACCGAGGGCGCCGGCTCGGGCTGCTCGCAGGACGTCGCCAAGCCCTCGTGGCAGACCGACACCGACTGCGCCAACCGGATGGTCGCGGACGTCTCCGCGGTCGCCGACCCGGCCACCGGCGTCGCGGTCTACCAGACCTACGGCGGCAACGGCTGGGCCGTGTACGGCGGCACCTCGGCGTCCTCGCCGATCATCGCCTCGGTCTACGCGCTGGCCGGAACCCCGGGTTCGAACGACGTCCCGGCGTCCTACCCCTACGCGCACACCGGCAACCTGAACGACGTCACCAGCGGCAGCAACGGCAGCTGCTCGCCGGACTACTACTGCACCGCCGGCCAGGGTTACGACGGCCCGACGGGCCTGGGCACGCCGAACGGGCTGACCGCCTTCACCGCGGGTAGCTGAGAACGTGCCGGTCGACAGCCGGCACAGTCAGCGAACGGCGTGGGTTCGGCCCGCAGCAGCCGGTGTGATCGGCGGCGAGGACTGAACCAGGTTCATCGGTACTGAAGAGCGGCCCCGTTCTGCGGCGGGGCCGCTTTTCCGTGGCACGGCGAAGGATCGCGGAAACGCTCGGCGCACGGTCGGATACCCTCGACCGATGACCATGACCGCAGCTCCGTCCCGCCCGACGCGCCGCCGTCTTCGGCTCGCGGACGGCGCCGCGAGGCTGCGGTTGATGGCGCTCGCGGGCATCGCGACGGTCCTGATCACGCGCGGGTATCTCGCGGCGACCGGCTATCCGCGCATCGGCGGCGGCGAGATCCACATTGGGCACGTGGTGTGGGGCGGCCTGTTGATGATCGCCGCCCTGACCGTCGCGCTGGTGTGGGCCGGCGGACGCGCGCGGGTATGGACCGCGCTGGTGGGCGGTGTCGGCATCGGGTTGTTCGTCGACGAGGTCGGCAAGTACCTGACCACCACCAACGACTACTTCTTCCGGCCGGCTGCGGCGATCATCTACTTAGTGTTCGCGGCTTTGCTGGTGGTGGCTTCGCTCCTGGGCCGGGACACGGTCGCGGAGGCAGGCGAGGACTCCGAACGGCTTGCCGCGGCGGCTCAGATCGCGGCGAGCGGGTTGATCAGTGGCCTGACACCGCAGGAGCGCGAGGCCGCCACCCGGATGCTGGCCGGGTGTCCCGATCAGGATCGCGACGCCGTGCTGCGCCTGCTGGCGGTGGCTCCGCTGCGCGCGCCGAGCCGTGTCGCGGTACTGCTGAACCGCATCCGCGGTTGGGCAGATCGTGTCTCGGCGCTGCGCGGTGCTGACGCCGTCTTCTTCGTGCTGCTGATCCTGTCGCACATCGTCGTCGCGATCGTGTTCATCGCGCAGGCGGCGACCGGCGAACCGCACAGCACCGACGCCGGCGCGATCACCATCAGCGCGGTGACCCGCAGTGCGGCCGCGATCCTCGTCGTCGGCGCGACGGTCATGCGGCTTCGAGGGCGGCAGTTGACGTCCTACCGCTTGGCCAAAGCCGCGATCCTCATGGACCTCCTGATCACCGAGGCGTTCAACTTCCACGACAGCCAGTTCTCCGCCGTCGCCGAGCTGCCGCATCTGTTGGTGGCGTTCGCGTTCTTCAGCATCCGGCAGCGTCAGGTGGAGGCTCAGGAGTAGGCATATGTTCGAGCAAATCGGGTAGGGCGACTGATTCGGTAGAAAGGAGCCTGATCTGATGGCGATCGATGATCATCTGGCCACCCGGCCGTCGGAGGAGGAGCTGCGGCGGCTGCTCGCCGGCAAGGTGCCAGAGCCCTCATTCGCGCACTTGGCGCGCATGAGCGACGACACGGGACTGTTCGAGCACGCCCGGGGCCCGATCCCCAAGCGATGGCACGGCTACTGCGTGGACGATGTGACGCGCGGGCTGATCGTGGTGTGCCGGGAGCCTGATCCGTCCGCGCAATTGCTGCGACTGGCGGAAATTTACCTGGCGTTTTTGCTGCACGCCCAAGACCGCGAACGCGGTTTCCACAACCGCATGGGCCTGGACCGCGTCTGGCACGACGAGCCGGAGACCGGCGAGTGGTGGGGACGCGGGGTGTGGGCGCTGGGCACCGCCGCGAACCGCGGTCCGACGCCGTGGATCCGCGCGGTGGCGCTGGAACGCTTCGCGGACGGCGCGGAATTGCGCGCCGGCCTGGGCCCGCAGAGCCGCTTGAACCATGCCATGGCCTATGCCGCCCTCGGCGCCGCCGAAGTCGCCGCGTCCCACCCCGGCCACCCGGCGGCGCTGAGCGTGCTCGCCGATGCCGCCGAGACCATCGGCCGCCCCGGATCGGATCCGGAGTGGCCCTGGCCGGAGCCGCGCCTGGAGTACGGCGATCCCGCCTTGCCCGAGGCACTCATAGCCGCCGGCCAGTACCTCGGCGACGATTCCCTGCTGCGCGACGGCCTGGGGCTGCTGGACTGGCTCCTCACCCTGTCGACGCGCGATGGACACCTGTCACCGACACCTGCCGGCGGCTGGTCCCTCGGCGACCCGCGCCCCGCGTTCCATCAGCAGCCGATCGAGGCTGCGGCTTATGCCGACGCCTGCGCCCGCGCGTACGCGGCGACCAACGACGCCAAGTGGCTGACCGGCGTGCGGATGGCGATCAATTGGTTCCTCGGCGACAACGACAGCAAGATCCCGATGTTCGACGAGAGCACCGGCGGCGGTTTCGACGGCCTCGGCCAGGATTGGCGGAACCCGAATCAGGGTGCGGAGTCGACGATCGCGCTGATCTCGACGCTGCAGTACGCGCGGTGGCTGGAGGGGATTCCGGCGGCGGGGTGAGTCCGGGAGCGAGTACCGATATCGGTGATTGTTATGAGGCAGCGCGCGATGCATTGACAGTGCACTGACTTCGATAATGCTGACGTAGCAAGGACCAGCACGACGCGGTGAGACCGTGTGGGTCTCATCGGTGGGGTCGGGTCGCAGGCCGGCAATGGCGCCGGGCGGCCCGATCGTGGTGGAACGGACAGGCGAGAAGGCTCGCTGGGGAACGATAGACAGACCGGGACGATCGCCAGGCAGAACGCACCTGGCCGCGGATATCCCCGGATGATCGTCACGATGCCGGTTGCGGTGAACGCCTAGGCGAGCGCCCGCAGGAACCATCGCCGGTTCGACCGGATCACTTTCGACCAGATCACTCTCGACCGGATCACTTTCCGCGCGTTCGCGTTCTCCCCCTCACCCCTCCCGCAGCTCTCCGACAGCCGCCTCGTAGGCCAGCAGCGCGTCCACGACCGTGCGGCGTTGGGCGGGGGTCAGGGGGCGCAGGGCGCGGCGCCAGGCTTCGGCGCCGGGGGCGAGCCAGGTCTCGATGGCGGGGCGGGCGGCGGGGGTGATGCTGATGATGCGGCGGCGGCGGTCGGTGTCGTCCTCGGCGCGGTGCAGGACGCCTTTGCGGCTCAGGTCGGCGATCACCAGGCTGGTGGTGGTGGGCGCGACCTGGAGGCGGGCGGCAAGGTCGTTGACCGTCATCGGGCCGTCGAGCAGGAGGAAGACCAGCAGGGACAGGTGGCGCGGGCCGAGGGTGAGGTCGCGGAGTTCCGGCGGCGGGGGGATGCGTTTGGCGCGGGCGACCAGGCGGGGCATCAGCAGGAGCAGGTCGCGGACCGCGTCTTCGAGGCCTGCGTCGGCGGCGGGCCGGGACGGCGCGGCCGCGCCCCGGGTGCGCTTCGGTTCGGTGGACACGCGGGCCCTCTCCTTTTATCTTTGGAATCAAAGGTGTTTTGGCGAACAGGGCATCCGACCCATTTTATCCGGGGAGTCCAGACATGACCGTCCTCGTCACCGGCGCGCGCGGGAACATCGGCCGCCGTGTCGTCACCCGGCTGCACGCCGCCGGGCAGCAGGTCCGCGCCTCGGCACGGGACAAGGGAACGTTGACCGTGCCGGACGGCGTCGAGACCGTCGGCCTGGATCTGACCGCACCGGCAGGACCCGACGGAGCCGCCGACGGCTTGGACGGCTTCGAGACCGCCTTGAAGGACGTCGACGCCGTCTTCCTCTACGCGACCCGCGGCAGCGCCGCACCGTTCCTGCACGCGGCGAAGGAGGCAGGGGTACGCCACGTCGTCTTCCTGTCCTCCCCCGCGTCCTACGAAGCGGCCGAATTCCGTGGGCCGATCGGGCGAATCCACCGGGCGGCCGAGCAAGCCGTCGCCGAATCAGGCCTCGATCACACGATCCTGTATCCCAGTTGGCTCGCCACCAACGCGCACCGGGACTGGGGAACTGCGATCCGCGCCGGCGAGCCCGTGGAGCTTCCGTATCCGGCGGCGCAGTGCGTGCCGATCCATCCCGGCGACGTCGCCGAAGCAGCCGTCGATCTGCTCCTGCACGACACCCACCGCAGCCGGATGCAGATCCTCACCGGACCGGAATCGATGTCCCTGGACGAGGCGGTCGCGACCGTCGGCGCGGTCCTCGGGCGCACGATCCCGGTGCGCGCGATCAGCCGCGAGGACGCGCTCGCCCGCCGTGAGCCGTGGCTGTCGGCGCCGGTCCTGGAGTCGCTGCTGGACAGCGCGGCGGCCTCGGTGGGCCGGCCCGCGCCGGTCACCAACGCTGTGGAGCGGATCACCGGGCGGCCGGCGCGGTCGTTGCGGGAGTGGATCGGGGAGAACCGCGGAGAATTCGAGAACCGCGAGGACTTCGAACTCTGATATCAGCCTTCGCTAGTCGGTCTCGAAGGAGTAGTAGAGCGTGTCGTTGTAAAAGGAGTAGAAGTGCTCCCGCCAGCGTCCGCGGGCGATGGCGAGCCATTCGGCGTTCTCCCCGGCGATCGCGGCCTCGGCGTGGGCGGCAAGAGCGGGGATGTGCTCGGCGACGAGCCGGTCCGTCGCCGTCTCAAGGGGTTCCTCGTCCATGTCGAGGATCTCGCCGGCCTCCAGCAGGAAGTACTTGGCCCGCTGCTTGTCCAGCTGAGCCTTGGTCGTCGCGACGACCGAGACGAAGTCCTGCTCGTCCTCGACCTCCTCCCCCACCACGCGCAGCAGGTCCAGTAACAGCGCCGCTCCCCGGTCGTAGTCCCCGGCCACTCCGATCCGCTGGTCCCAGATCATCGAGGGGACGACGCGGGTGTCGAAGCTGACGAGGAGCAGGTGGGCCAGCGGGATGCTCCAGTTGTGTTCGGAGATGCCCGCGACCGTGGCCGGACGGCTCTCGCCGGTGGGCAGCGTGTTCGCTGCGTAGAGGTGGGAACGGTTTGCCATGGCGGCGACCGTAACAATTGTCGCCGCCTCCGGAAAGGGCGCTTTGGTCGTCATCCGGCGGTCTCGCACGGTTGGCCGCGCCGTCACATCCCGGCTGCGCGGGGCGCGCACGACTCCGGTATCTTTGGTCTATACCAATGGTCCAGACCGGTACCACCGCAGCAACCACAGCCGTACCAGCGAAGCCACCGTCCAGTGCCAGAGCAGATCCAGGGGTCGCCATGGAAGTCGTCATCGTCGCGGACGCCGCAGCCCAGGGCGAACTCGTCGCCTCGGCCGTCGCCGACCTGATCGCCCGCAAGCCCGAGGCGCTGTTCGGCGTCGCCACCGGCTCCACACCGCTGCCGGTGTACCAGGCGCTGGCCGCGAAGGTCGCCGCCGGGCAGGTGGATGTGGGGCGCCTCAAGGTGTGCCAGCTCGACGAGTACGTGGGCCTGCCCGCCGGGCACCCGGAGTCCTACCGCGAGGTGCTCAAGCGCGAGGTGCTGGCGCCGCTGGGCATCGGCGACTCGGCGTTCCTGGGCCCGGACGGCGGCGCCGAGGACCTGCCGGGCGCCTGCGCCGCCTACGAGCAGCAGCTCGCCGACGCCGGCGGCGTGGACCTGCAGCTGCTGGGCATCGGCACCGACGGCCACATCGGCTTCAACGAGCCGGTCTCCTCCCTGGCCTCCCGGACCCGTATCAAGACTCTGACAGAGCGGACCCGGGTGGACAACGCCCGGTTCTTCAACGGTCTGGACGAGGTCCCGCGGCACGTCATCACCCAGGGCATCGGCACCATCCTGCAGGCCCGCCACCTGGTCCTGCTGGCCACCGGCGCGGGCAAGGCCGAGGCGGTCGCGGCGACCGTCGAGGGCCCGGTCTCCAGCATGGTGCCGGCCTCGGCGCTCCAGCTGCACCCGCACGCTACGGTGGTCGTGGACGAGGCCGCGGCGCAGCAGCTGAAGCTCTCGGACTACTACAAGGCGACGTTCGCTTCGAAGCCGGCGTGGCAGGGGATCTGACCGATCCCGCGCGGTGTGCCCGGACCGGCTCCTGATCGGGAAAGGGGCGGTCATGCGACGGCTCCCCGGGGCGGCGCACACCGCCCAACCGTGGCTGGTCCACGAGATCGCGGGCGACTTCCTGCTGGAGGACGTCTGGGAACTGCCGGCGCCGGGCGGCGGGCCGGACGATTTCGCCGTGCTGGTCTCGGTGTTCGACGGCGGCTTGGAGAAGGACGCGTCGCTGCCGACCAGAGCGCTGTTCTGGCTGCGGTTCAAGCTGGGGGCGGTAATGCGCCTGGACCGGCAGTCCACCGGGCTCGGGTCGCGCGTGCCGTCGCTGCGGGACCGGCTGCCGGAGGAGTTGCGGGAACAGCTGCGGGACGCGGCGCCTGCAAATCAAGCCTCTGATTTCACCCTGCTCTACGAGCGCGGGAACGAGCGCGCCATGGAGATCGCCAACGGGACGATGCACGGGATCCTGCACCTCGGATGGGTTCCCGACGGCCGGGGCGGATGGCGCGGACAGCTGGCGATCCTGGTGAAGCCGAACGGGCGCGCCGGCGCCGCGTATATGGCGTTCATCAAGCCCTTCCGCCACCTGATCGTGTATCCGGCGCTGGGGCGCGCCTGGCAGCGGCGCTGGCGGCAGTCCCGGCAATAAATCGAGACGTTCCGTCTCGACAAGGGGTAGGCTGAGTTCTGCACACCCCAATGAAGTCTGCTTAGGAGTCCGTGCCATGACTCATGCCCGCACAGTCCTCATCACCGGCGCGACCGACGGCCTCGGTCGTGCGCTGGCCCATCGGTTGGCCGCCGGGGGCGACACCGTTCTGTTGCACGGACGCGATCAGGGGCGTCTCGATGCGACCGCGGATGCCATCCGCGACGAGCACGGGGTCGCGCGGCCCGCGACGTTCCGTGCCGATCTGGCGGAGCTGGCGCAGGTGCGCGAGCTTGCGGCTGCGGTGCGGGGCGCCACCGAGCGCCTCGACGTCCTGGTGAGCAACGCCGGCATCGGCAGCGGGGAGCCGGACGGCCGCGATCGGCGCGAGAGCAAGGACGGCTATGAGCTCCGCTTCGCGGTGAACTACCTGGCCGGGTTCCTGTTGACGCAGGAGTTGTTGCCGCTGCTGCGCGCCTCGGCGCCGGCGCGGGTGGTGAACGTCGCCTCGCTCGGGCAGCAGGAGATCGAGTTCGACGACGTGATGCTGGAGCACGGGTACAGCGGTATCCGGGCGTACTGCCAGAGCAAGCTGGCGCAGATCGCCTCGACGGTGGAGCTGGCCGAGCGCGTGCCGGCAGCGGAGGTCACGTTCAACAGCCTGCATCCGGCGACGTACATGCCGACGAAGATGGTGCTCCAGGAAGCCGGGCACAGCATCGACAGCCTGGAGACCGGCGTCGAGGCGACGTGGCGGCTCGTGACGGATCCGAAGCTGGCAGGGGTCAGCGGACGGTTCTACGACCGGCAGCGGGAGTCACAGGCCTTGAAGCAGGCCTATGACACGCGGGCGCGGGCGGAGTTGTATCAGCTGAGCTTGAAGTTGGTCGGGCTCACGCAGGGATAGACGGACGCCGCGCCGATCACAACGTGCGGGCTGCTCTGGTGAGCAGGTAGGGCAGAACCCGGTGGTGGATCAGCGCGGAGAGCGCCCACAACGGACGCCCGATCGGGCGGCGGTAGCTCACGACGGTCACCCAGACGACGCGGGCCGGTTCGACGGACACGATGTTGTGCGCGAGCAGCGCCGGCGAGCGTTGCTCGAGGATGATCCGCGAGGCGGCGCTGGAGGTGATGCGAGCGCCGAGCACCTGGTCGGGCCCGGGCGCCGCGAGGTCGAACCGGAGCGGGAAGCGCCAGCCCGTGCGGACGAGCCGGCGGATCGGCGAGGGCGCGTCTTCGAACACTGATCGTGCCCAGTCCTCGGGCGACCGAGTCGCCGTCTGCGGGATGGGAACGGCGAAAGCGCTGGCGTAGTCGGGGACGGGGAGCTCGGGAAGCTCATCGGATGCGCGGATCGCGTCGGTGACTTCGATGCGGCGGGCCTTCACCTCGCGCCTCCCCGGTAGTTGACGTGTGTCTACTAAGCGTCAGGGCACGAACGTACCCGCGCTGGTGAACACGCGTCAACTACCATGCGGTCCGTGACGAGGCGACGGCTCAAACCCGAGCAGCGGCGCGAGGAACTGCTGGACGCCGGCGCGGAGTTCTTCGCCACACAGCCCTACGACGACGTGCTCATGGAGGACATCGCCGCGCACGTCGGAGTGTCGCGGGCGCTGCTGTACAAGTACTTCCCCGGCAAGCGCGAGCTGTTCGCCGCGATCTACCGGCGCGCCGCCGAACGGCTGCTCGAGAACTCCCACCTCGACCCGGACCTGCCCTTGGCCGAGACCGTCTCGGCAGCCCTGGACGCGCACATCGACTACTTCGCCGCGCATCGGCTCACCGTGCTCGCCGCCAACCGGACGCTGGCCGGCGATCCGATGATCCAGGCGATCATCGACGACGAGCTCGCCGTGCTGCGCGCGCGGATGCTGGACGCCGCGGGCTTCACCGGACGCGCGCGCGAGACGGCGTCCGCGATACTGCGAGCCTGGCTGGTCTTCGTCCGGGAGATGTGCGTCGAGTGGCTTCAGAGCGAGGCGATAGAACGCGACGAGGTGCGTGCGGTCTGCCTCCGCACCTTGTCCGCCGCGTTGGACTTCCCTGTGCCCTAACTCGCGCCCTCGTGAAACGCCGTGACCGCGCCTCGCATCGCGTCCAGGTCCGCGGTGGAGCCCAGACCGCCATGGTAGAGACGGATGCCGCTCGCGCCCGCCGCACGCATCGCGATCGCCTGCGCCGCGAGCCCTTCGCTGTCGGCTCCCATGCCGCGTATCCCGAGCAGTCCGGCGGCGACCGGCGCGTCGTGGCCAACGGTGTGGGCGACGTTGTCGGTCTTGCCGTTCCAGCAGTTCACCACCACGCCGGTGTCCTTGGGCAGCGTCGCCACGTCGACGCCGGTGAAGGCGGTCGAGCGGTGCGGGTCGGGGTTGGCGTGGAACAGGATCGGGAAGTCGTGGGCGCGCTGCGTCCGCACTTCGCGCACCATCGCGCCGCGCAGGCGGTTCGCCACGCGGGTGCGCGTCGCCAGCACCGCCGCGGCCAGGTCGGCGTCAGGAAGGCCGCCGGGCAGGGGTGAGGAGGCGGCGAAGCGTGCGTCCAGGCGCGTGCACACGAGCTCGCGGAGCCGGCCGACGTCGATGCCAGAGGCCTGATACTCCTCGCGGCAGGCGTCGCAGAAGCACAGCGACATCAGGTACAGCTCGTCCTCGGACAGCGGGATGCCGGCGACCTTGTCGTGCTCGTGCAGGTGGTCGAAGCCGTACCAGCCGGCGGCCTCGAACTCGACGCCGGCGATGTCGGAGCGGGCGGCGACCACCGCCGCCAGACCGACCGCGTATTCGAGCGCTGCTTCGTGCGAGGGACACAGGGCCCACGGATAGGTGTCGCCGTAGGCGTTCACGACGTGCGGCGCCTCGAAGCGGTCCACGTGGTCGACCACGACCCACGCGTGCGTCGGCACGCCGGCCGCGGCCAGCGCGGCAGCCGTGGCGCCGAAGGCGTCCTCGGACTCCACCCAGGTCTGCGCCGCCGGCAGGACCTGCTCCCAGGCGTCGCCGACCGGCAGGTAGGAGGCGGTGCGCTCGGCGACCACCACCCGGTGCACCGGATGGCGCGGCGTGAAGACGCGCGTGGCGTGGTAGAACGCTGCGACGACCGCGTGGTCGACGCCGAGCCCGGCGATCGACTCGGCGGCCGAGGCGTCCCCGACCACATCCCAGGGGTACACATACGTCGCTGCGTTCATGGCCTACCTCCGAACGTATCCGTAGCCGACCCCCGCCGAACCATCAGAACCGCGGCCGCTTGCCGGTCCACTCCGGGTGCACCTGCCGCATCCATCCCACATCGTCGCGCCGCCGGATCCCGCACGTCAGGTACTGCTCGTGCAGCTTGGCGAGCGCGTCCCGGTCCAACTCCACGCCGAGTCCGGGACCGGAAGGCAGCGTCACCGCGCCGTCGGTGAAGGTGAGCCCGCCGCCGAGAACGACGTCCTCCTCCTCGGACTTCCACGGCGTGTGCGTGTCGAGCGCGTAGGTCAGATTCGGTGTCGCGGCGGCGATGTGCGCCATCGCCGCGAGGCTGACCCCGAGGTGGGTGTTCGAGTGCATCGACAGTCCCAAACCGAAGGTCTGGCACAGCGCCGCCAGGTTCTGCGTGGCCCGGAAGCCGCCCCAGAAGTGGTGGTCGGACAAGATCACCTGCACCGCGCCGAGCCGCACCGACTCGGGGATCTCCGCGAAGCTCGTCACGCACATGTTGGTCGCCAGCGGCAGCGACGTCTTCGCCGCGACCTCGGCCATCCCCGGGATGCCCGGCGTCGGGTCCTCGAGGTATTCGAGTTCGCCCTCCAGCGCTGCGGCGACCCGGTGGCTGGTCTGCACCGACCAGTTCGCGTTCGGGTCGATGCGCACCGGACGGTCGGGGAACTCGCGTCGCAGAGCCTTGACTGCCTCGATCTCTTCCTCAGGCGCGAAGACGCCGCCCTTGAGCTTCAGCGAGCCGAAGCCGTAGCGGTCCACCATCCGGCGCGCCTGCTTCACGATGCCGTCGGGGTCCAGCGCCTCGCCCCAGGAGTCGACGTCGAAGTCTCCGGGGTGCTCGGCCCACTTGTAGAAGAGGTAGGCGCTGAAGTCGACGCGTTCGCGGACCGCGCCGCCGAGCAGATCGACGACGCGGCGGCCGGTGGCCTTGCCCTGCGCGTCGTAGCAAGCCACCTCGAAGGCCGCGGTCGCTTGGGCGACGGTCTTGTCGTGGCTGGCCGTGCCGATCAGCTCGGTCGGCGAGGACGCGGCTGAGCCGCCGACCGCGCTCGCGACCCGGCGGCTCAGTTCGTTGAGGTCGAACACGTCGGTACCGACCACCGCCGTGGCAGCCTGGTGCAGCAGCGCCAGGGTCGCGTCGTCGCCGTAGGCCTCGGAGATCCCGACGATGCCGGCGTCGGTCTGGACCTCGACGATGGAACGGAGGGCGAACGGCTCGTGCACGCCGGAGGAATTGAGCAGCGGTGGATCCTTCAGCGCGACCGGGGTGATGACCACGTCCACGATCTTCAAGTCGGTCATTGCCGGACCTCCACCCTTGCGTTCACATCCGTGAACACAGCCCACGAATATGAATCTGCTCGACGCCGTGAAACGTAGTAGCCCGCACCGGACCGCGTCAAGACGTGGGCTCAAGGGTCAAGACGCGGTCTCGGGGACAGCGGCCTGAAGGACAATGGCGACCATGACTCTTCCGGCGCTGCCTGATCTCATAGCCTGCGACCTGGACGGGACCCTGGTCCGCCACGACGGGACCGTCTCGCCCCGGACGGTGGCGGCTTTCGCCGCGCTGGAGGCCGCCGGCCTGCCGTTCGTGTTCGTCACCGGGCGGCCGCCGCGGCTGATGGGACAGATCGCCGACGCCTTCGGGCTGCACGGTCTCGCCGTCTGCTCCAACGGCGCCTACGACTACGACCTGCGCGCTCGCGCGGTCGTCGCCGAATACGCCATCGACCCCGCCACGGCGGAGAAAGTGGCGCGCGGTCTGCGCGAAGCCATCCCCGGCATCGGGCTGGCTGTCGAATACTCCGACTCCCTCGCCGCCGATCCCCTGTACGAGCCTTGGGAATGGGATCGCGACGTCACCGTGCGGCGTCTCGACGAAGCCGACCTGTGGCGGCGTCCGGCGCCGAAGCTGATCGGCCGCCATCCGAGCCTGTCCGCCGACGACCTGCTCGCCCTGGCCCGGCCGGCGGTCGGGGATCTGGTCACCGTCTACCATTCCAACGGTCTGCGGCTGGTCGAGGCGGTGGCTCCGGGAGTCAGCAAAGCCGACGGTCTGGCACGGCACGCGGCTCGCCTCGGCGTCAGCGCCGAGGCGGTCATGGCGTTCGGCGACATGCCCAACGACCTGTCGATGTTCGAGTGGGCCGGGCTCGCCTTCGCGGTCGGCAACGCGCATCCGAGCCTGATCTCTGTCGCCGACGGCGTGATCGGGTCGGTGCAGGAGGACGGCGTCGCGGTGTTCTTGGAGGCGTTGCTGGACAGGCGGCCGGATCGCCAAGCGTGACCAAGTGATCACGACCCTGCTCCCTGGGCAGTAGCTCCCCCTGCCACGTACTACGACCGCAGCAGCGCAAGTGTCTGCGCCTGCCAGACGCCCCGCACCCCCGCTCCCCGGCACCGTATAAACACGCGATCCATGCTCGAAGAAGGCCGGGGAACCCTGATGTCCGTCATTGCCCGCTGGTGCCACAAGCACCGCCTCGTCACCGTCGTCGTCTGGCTGGCGCTGATCATCGGCCTGGGAGCCCTGACGGGTTCGGCCGGGACCAAGTACAACGACACGATGTCGATCCCGGCCTCGGAGTCCAGCCAGGCGATGGACCTGCTGAGGCAGTCGCTGCCCGCCTCGGCCGGGGACAGCGACCAGGTGGTCTGGCACACCACCGGCGGCGCCAAGGTCACTGATCCGGCCGTGCAGCAGCGCATGACCGGCGCGCTGAACCAGATCGCGACCGCGCCGGGCGTGGCCGGGGTCACCGGTCCCTACGACGGTCCGCGCGGCGCGCTGCAGGTCAGCAAGGACCAGACCACCGCCTACGCGACCATCAACTTCGCCCAAGAGGCGCACGACCTCCCGGACGCCGAGGTCCAGCACATCATCGACGTCGCTCAGGGCGCGCGGGAGACGAACCTGCAGGTCGAGCTCGGCGGACAGGCGATCAGCCAGGCCGAGCGCAAGATCGGCGGCGCCGCGGACCTGATCGGCGTGCTGGCCGCGCTGCTCGTGCTGGGCTTGGTGTTCCGGGCCGCCGGCGCCGCCGTGATGCCGATCCTCACCGGCGTCGCCGGTGTCGCGACCGGCATCCTGGGCACCGGGCAGCTCTCGCACCTGTTCGCCATCAGCTCCACCGCGCCGACCTTGGCGACCCTGGTCGGTCTCGGCGTCGGCATCGACTACGCGCTGTTCATCGTGAACCGGCATCGCAAGGGTCTGATGTCCGGGCTGTCGGTCGAGGACTCGATCGCCAAGGCGCTGAACACCTCCGGGCGCGCGGTCATCTTCGCCGGCGGGACCGTGGTCATCGCCCTGCTCGGGATGTTCGCGCTGGGTCTGAGCTTCCTGAACGGCATGGCGATCGGCGCGGCGGTGACCGTCTCGATGACCGTGCTGGCGGCGATCACGCTGCTGCCGGCGATGCTGGGCTTCCTGAAGCTGCGCGTGCTGAGCAAGAAGCAGCGCCGGGAGCTGGCCGCGCGCCAGGCCGGCGTCGGCGTGCTGGTCCCCTACGCGCACGCCTCGCGCCGGCGCCCCTCCGGCGTCCCCGGGCATCCCGAAACCGTCTTCACCCGCTGGGCCGGCAAGGTCCAGGCCAAGCCGCTGGGCAAGGCGCTGCTGGCGATCGCGGTCATGGCGGTCGTCGCGGTGCCGTTCTTCTCCATCCGGCTGGGCAACTCCGACGCGGGCAACGACCCGAAGTCGACGACCACGCGCCAGGCCTACGACCTGCTCGCCGACGGCTTCGGCAAGGGCTTCAACGGCCCGCTGCTGCTGGTCGCGCAGACCCCCGCGGCGGGCGACCAGCAGGCGCTGACCACGCTGGTGGACCGGATCAAGACCGTGCCGGACGTCGCCGCCGTCTCCGCCCGGCCCACGCAGCCCGGCCAGGCGATCGCCGTGGTGCAGGTGGTGCCGGTCAGCTCGCCGCAGGACAAGGCCACCACCGACCTGATCGGCACGCTGCGGCACGACGTGATCCCGAAGGCCGAGGCCGGGACCACGCTGCACGTCATGGTCTCCGGGCCGACCGCGATCAGCAACGACTTCAGCCACACGCTGACCAGCAAGCTGCCGCTGTTCGTGGCGATCATCGTGGGACTGGGCTGCCTGCTGATGATCCTGGCCTTCCGCAGCCTGCTGGTCCCGCTGATCGGCGTGGCGATGAACCTGCTGACCATGGGCGTCGCGTTCGGCTCGCTGGTCGCGGTGTTCCAGTGGGGCTGGGGTTCGGAGGCGCTGGGAGCCGGCGGCGCCGGGCCGGTGGAGGCGTTCGTCCCGGTCATCGTGATCAGCATCTTGTTCGGGCTGTCGATGGACTACCAGGTGTTCCTGATCAGCCGGATGCACGAGGAGTGGTCGCACTCCAAGGACAACAGCCGCTCGGTGCGCGTCGGCCACGGCGAGACCGGCCAGGTGATCGTGGCCGCGGGCATCATCATGGCTTGCGTGTTCGGCGCCTTCCTGTTCAACGGGCAGCGGGTCATCGCCGAGTTCGGCATGGCGCTGGCCGTGGCGATCCTGTTGGACGTGCTGATGTTGCGGCTGATCCTGGTCCCGGCGCTGATGCACCGCTTCGGCAAGGCCAACTGGTGGCTGCCGGCGTGGCTGGACAAGGTGCTGCCGCACATGTCGGTGGAGGGCGAGCCGGAGCCGGTTCCGGGCGCGGTGGCGACGGACGGCCCGTACGACGAGCCGGAGCTGGCCTCCGCGAATCACCGCATACAGTGAAACGGTGACTCTTGTGGACCGGATCAAAGAGTGGGTGCGTCCCGGCACGACCAGCCGGGACGTGGTCACCACCCTGTTGTACCTGGTCCTGTTGTCCCCGGCGATGTTCGTCTCGGCGCTGCACAAGCACGTCAGCGCCGAGACGGCGGCCGCGCTGCTGACCACGGTCGCCATCCCGCTGCTGTTCCGCAGCCGCTGGCCGCTGGGCGCGGTGGTGGGCACCGCGGCGGTCGAGGTCGCGGCGATGCCGTTCGTGGGCGTGCCGAGCATTCCGCCGATCGCCTGCGCCATCGCGCTGTTCTCCTTCGCCAAGCGCTCCGACCGGCCCACCACGGTGCGTGTCGGAGCGGTCACAGCAGTCGCGCTCACAGCGCTGGCCCTGATCCTGCGGCCCGGCATGGACGAGCTCGCCGAGAACCTCGGCTTCATCGCCTGGGTCGGGCTCGCGGTGGCCGTCGGCGACGCCGCGCGCAGCCGGCGGGACCTGTTCGCCTCGGCGATGGAGCGGGCCGAGACCGCCGAGCGGACCAAGGAGGAGGAGGCGCGGCGGCGCGTCACCGAGGAGCGGATGCGGATCGCGCGGGAGCTGCACGACGTGGTCGCGCACCACATCACGCTGGTCAACGCGCAAGCCGGGGTGGCGCACCACCTGATGAAGACCGATCCCTCGCACGCCTATGAGGCACTCGAGCGGATCCGGGACACCTCGCGCTCGGCGCTGGACGAGCTGCGCGCGACGGTCGGGCTGCTGCGCGCGAGCGACGAGACCGCGGCGCCGCGCGAGCCCGCGCCGGGGCTCGGGGATCTGGACGCGCTGGTGGAGTCCTTCCATCACGCCGGGCTGAACGTGGTCATGGCCGGTCTCGGCGCTGACGCCAGGGCGCCGATGCCGGCCATGCCCGCGCTGACCGGGCTGACGGCGTACCGGATCGTGCAGGAGGCGCTGACGAACACGCACAAGCACGCCGGGAGTTCGGCGCTGGCGCGGGTGCGGGTGGAGTTCGCGCCCGAGGCGGTGCGGATCCGGGTCGACGACGACGGCGGCCGGGGTCCGGCGCGGTCGGGGATGGGGACCGGGCACGGGATGATCGGGATGCAAGAGCGGGTCAAGGCGGTCGGCGGGACGTTCGCGGCGGGACCGCGGGCCGGTGGCGGGTTCCGGGTCGAGGCGGAGTTGCCGCTGCCGGCTCGGGGGGCGGCTGGGGTTGAGGCTGGTACTGGCGGTGTGGCTGTCGCTGGCGCTGGAGGTACGAACCGTGGCGATAACCCTTCTGTGGTCTACGAAAAGACCGCCGATAGGGCGTTCGGCTCGTCGGCGGAGGCTGTCGCGTGAGCGCGCCGATCCGCATCCTGCTGGCTGACGACCAGGCGCTGCTGCGGGGCACGTTCCGGCTGCTGCTGGACTCCACTCCGGACTTCGAGGTCGTCGCCGAAGCCGGGGACGGCGCGGCGGCGGTGAAGCTGGCGCAGGAGCTGTGTCCGGATCTGGTGCTGATGGACATCCGGATGCCGGTGCTCGACGGGTTGGAGGCAACGCGGCTGATCGCGGCGGATCCGGCGCTGGGAAGCGTCAAGGTTCTGATTCTCACGACGTTCGAGCAGGACGAGTACGTCGCCGAGGCGTTGCGTGCCGGAGCCGGCGGGTTCCTCGGCAAGGGGGTGGATCCCGAGGAGTTGCTGCGGGCGATCCGCATCGTCGCCGGCGGCAATTCGCTGCTCTCCCCCGCCGCCACGCGGGCGCTGATCGCCCGCTTCCTGGCTCAGCCCTCTGATACGGCGCCGACCGTCAGCGCTCCGTTGGACGCGCTGACCGCACGGGAGTTGGAGGTCGTCACATTGGTCGCGACCGGGTTGTCGAACGAGGAGATCGCCGGGCAGCTGTTCGTCACGCCGCTGACGGCCAAGACGCATGTGAACCGCGCGATGACGAAGCTCGGGGCGCGGGATCGGGCGCAGGTGGTCGTGATCGCGTACGAGTCGGGGCTGGTGCGTCCTGGATCAGGGTACTGATTCCCTCGGTTTCAGAGCGCGCCGCGCCGCTGGAGCGCGGTGAAGGCGAACCAGCCCGGGATCACCGGCAGCCACCACGTCAGCAGCCGGAAGACGATGACCGAGGTCGCCGCCGTCGCCGAGGGCACGCCGGCGGCGGTCAGACCGGCGGCGAGCACGGCTTCGACGCCGCCGATGCCGCCGGGTGTCGGGACCAGCGAGCCCACCGCCTTGGCCACCAGGTAGGCCACGCCCATCGCGGCGAGGTTCACCTCGCTGCCGCTGACCGCGTTCACCGACGCCCACAGGCACACGCTGGCCGCCAGCGGCAGTCCCACCGCGCCGCCGAACGCCTGCACCAGTTTGCGCGGGGAGCGCGCGACTTGCAGGAACTCCGGGCCGATGTCGGTGACCAGCGGCTTGACCCGGCTCACCACGACGGCGCGCAGCCGGGGGATCGCCGCGACCAGCAGGCCGATCACGGCCAGTGCGATGACCACGCCGGTGACCGTCGCCGACGGCGTGATCGCCGACAGGCCGCCGGCTTCCTGCCGATGTTTTCCGGCGAAGGCGCTGAACACCAGCAGCAGCACGAGGTAACACGCGAAGCCGATGACCTGCGAGCCGCCGACAGCGGTGACGGCGCGCGCCACCGGGATGCCGGCGCGTTGCAGGTAGCGGGTGTTGACGGCCAGGCCGCCGACGGCTGCCGGGGCGACCAGTCCGGCGAAGGCGGCGGCGACCTGCGCGGTGGCGGTCGTGCGGAAGGACAGGCGTTCCTTGACGCAGCCGAGCAGGTTCAGGGCGGCGGCGACGTAGGTGAGACCGGAGGCGACGGCGGCGCCGAGGACCCAGCCCCAGGCCTGCCAGGTGTCGAGCTCGGGCACCTGGAAGCCGGTGAGCTGGGTGGCGAGCAGGTAGAAGGCGATCGCGCCGCCGACGATGCTCAGGACGGTGCGGGGGCGCACGCGCTCGAGGCTGACCGGCTGGACGTCGGCTTCCGGATGCAGGGCGATGATGCGGTCGCGGATGCTGCCGACGATGTCCGCGCGCCCGCCGGCGGCGCGGTGGCGTCGCAGGGCTTTGGCGGTGTCCTCGGAGAACAGGATCGGCTGCATCAGCGGGAGCAGGGAGGCGGCGGTGTCCGGGCCGAGGGCGTCGACGGCTTCCTCGGTGGCGCGCGCCGGACCCACGCGCAGGGCGAGGGAGACGAGGAGCTCGGCGCCGTCCAGGCGGCACAGGAGGTCCTCGGCGGCGATCTCGCCGTAGCCGACATCGGTGAGCCACAGACCGCCGGCGGCGTCCAGGCGGAGGTGGTCGGTGGTGAGCTCCCGGTGCGCGAGTTGGCGGCTGCGCAAGTGCTGCCACAGGGCCCAGATACCGCCGTGCAGGGCGGGGGTCCAGGCACGGTCGGGGAGGTCGGCGACGCGCGGGGCGTCGAGGTGGTCGTAGGCGAGCAGCGCGGTGTCCTGGTCCACCTGGCGCGCGGTGCGCAGGCGCGGGGTGCGGATGCCGGCGGCCTCGACCGCCATGGCCATCAGGACTTCGCTTTCGACCGTGCGGCGCAGGGAGAAGAAGCTGCGGCGGCGCACCGGGCCGCGCAGGCGGATCCACTGCCAGATGCGGGGGGCGAGGTAGGCGGCGCGCTGGCTTTGGTCGAGGACGGAGAGGTCGAGGGTTTTTTTGGGGGTGGGGGGCGGGGCGGCTGGGGTGTTCGGGGTGGTCGGCGTGGTCGAGGCGGTCGGCGTGGTCGCGGCGGCTGGGGCGCGCTTGTGGCCGGCGAGGCAGTCGAAGCTGTGGTGGGTTTCGGTGGCGGTGACGCTGACCCGGAAGCGTCGCGCGCCGTCGGTACCGGGGTCGAGGGCGCGGACCGTGCCGGGATGGGCGCGGAAGCCGTCGTGGGTGAGTTCGGCGAGGATGCGTCCCATGCCGGGACGGGTGTCGAGCACGCCGCGTACGGAGAGCCAAGCCATCGCGACAATACGGCCGAGCAGCGCCGACAAAAGAACGCCGGTGACAGAGTCCTGCCCGAGCAGCACGACGGCCAGCCCGCCAAGCGCGGCGGCGCTGTAGAAGAGCGTGCGGTACTGGGAACGGCTGAACCCGAGGATGGTGACCGCGGCGACCCCGACCGCAAGCTGGACCTGCATCGGCGTCGCACCGCCAACAGCTTGGGCGACGGCGGAATCCTGGAAGTGAGACGTCGCGACATTGACGCTGAACGCAGCGAGGTAGGCAAGCGTCGCGGCGCCGACGGCATCGACGAGCTGCACAGTCTCCCGCTTGACCAGGCGCTCGACAGCAAGCGCGATCGGCACGCCGATCATGGACAGGAACGCCAGAACCTGCACCACATTCAGGAGGAAGCGAGGAAAGGCCGCCGCGCGGTGAAGGATCTCCTGGCGCAGGTCGCAGCCCGCACGGTGGCCGACAACGCCTGCCGCAGCAAGGACTACGGCCAGGGCAATGGCGCCGATGAGACTGAGACGATCGGAGGGGAGGCGGACGCGGCGGTGGGGGTCGGGCGGCTGCGGGGCGGCAGGTTGTGGGGCGGCGTCGGTGGAGTCGGGTGGTGGGGGAGGCGCGGCGCCGCCAGCGGCGAATTCAGCTGGCAGATGCGCTCCGGAGCAGCGGGATGCAATCGGAGCTTTGCGATCGCCCGACCTGCGAGCACCAGCACCGGCACCAGCACCAGCCGACGCCCGGGCTCCAGGATCGGCGGCGCCCCGCTCCGATCTGCCATTACCGATCTGCGCCCGAGCGCCCGCATCGGCCTTCCTGGATGCTCGCGCCGCCGACCCGACCGCCGCCGCCGCCGCGCGAGCATCCGCGCTAGTCGACGCCTGGGCTCCCGGATCGGCAGCGACCCGGTCCGACCTGCCATCACCGGCCCGCGCCCGAGCGCCCGAATCAGCCTTCCCCGATGCCCGCGCCGCCGAGCCGACCGCCGCCGCGTCGGCGCCCGCGTCAGTGCCCTCGGATGCGGCCGCGTCGGCCCGTGCGTCATCCCTCAACGCCGGCTCGCTCCAGGGCGCGTGGTGTGCGGCGGCGTCGGCGTAGGCGGGTGGCGGCTAGCAGGGCTGCGGCTGTGGTGGCGGCGGCTGTGGTGGTGAGGGCGGCGTGTTGGCGGCGGGGTAGTGGGTGCGGGCCGGGGGCGGCGGGTTCTGTTGCGCAGGATTGGGGGCCGGTGGCTTCGCGGACGCAGACTGTCGTGAGCTGCTGTTGGTGGTGTCCGCGGTGGGGGGTGCCGGGCTGGGGGGTGTGGTCCAGGGGGCGGGCGGCTAGGTGGTGGTCGGCGGCGCTGGTGGTGGTGATGCGGGTGGTGCCGTGGGCGGGGATGGTGAGGGTCCAGGTCAGGTGGTGGCCGGTGTGGTGCGGGGGCGGGGTGGCGGTGATGTAGTGCAGGCTCGGGGGGAGTTGCTGGGTGATCAGGGCGTCGGGGACGGCGTGGTCGGTGGTGTTGTGGACCACGATCGCGTAGGAGACGTCTTGGCCGCCGGTGGCCTGGACCGCCACCGACAGTGCCGACAGCGCGGCGGGGAGGTCGGGGGCGGCGGTCGCGGCGGGCGCGCCGGTCGCCGTCGTCGGCACCAGCAGCATCGCTGCCGCTGCCAGCCCGATCATCAGGCCTCCGAGGTGTTGGACCAGTACCCGCTTGCCGAATCCTCAGCAGTCGAACACCGCGCGTGACGCCCCGCATCCGGGACTACGCCGCCGGGGAACGCCGCCACCCGTTCGGCCCAGTGTCGCCTCCCCCTGGCCGACGGACTCGACGGACTCGGCGGACTCGGCGGACTCGGCGGCGCGAGAAAACTCGGGCGGAGCGCCGGTTCGGCCGCCAGTGCTAGCCAACCACCGGCCGAATCATGTGACCGCGGTCAGCCGATACCAACCCGCCCCCACCACCCGACCATCAGGCAAATCAACCGATCGGGGCATCGGGAGGGCGTGGCTGGCGTGTCCTGGCGGTCGGGGCGGGCGGGGGCGGAAATCATGGTGGCCACGTGGCGCGCGATGGGGCGTCTGGTCGGCGACGGGAGTTCGTGATGCATGCCGTGCTCGCGTTGGTGGTGGCCTTGCAGGGGGGTCGGTCGTGGTGGAACCGGCCCATGGTGTGGGCTTCGTTGGCGGCCATTGCTTCTGGGGGATGGCTGGCGGTGCGGCGTTCGCAGAAGCGGGCGGAGCGGGAGGCGGCGGAGGATGCGGAGGCTGCTGCGGTGGTTTCCAGCAATGAGCGGGATCGGATCGATGAGGCGATGAATCGGCTCGGGCGGGATTGGCAGCCGGAGAATCCCGCTGAGCCCGGGTCGTATCCGGAGCCTTAAACGCGCGTCGGGCGCTGCGGTTCATCACACCTACGGCTCAGCTCCGCGCGCCCGGGTCGCCGGTGCGTGATCCTCTCGCTGCAGGGGCTTCGCGGTGGCCGACGGTCATCGGCGTGCCCGATCGCCGAAAGGATCTGCCGTGACCGCCACCACTCCGGAGAAGAAGAGCGCCGCGCGCGCCAAGGCTGGCAGCGCCAGGAGCGCCAAGAGCGCTAGGGGCGCCACCGCCAAGAACAACACCGCCGCTCCGCGCAAGCGTGTCCCCTCCACGGTCACGTCGGCGGGCCTGTCCCGCGGCAAGATCAAGGAGTGGTCCGCCCTGAGTCCGTTCGAGCTCAAGGGTGAGCTGATCGCGCTGGCGGCCGACACGCACAAGAAGTCGGCCGCGCAGATGCTCAACGCCGGGCGCGGGAACCCGAACTGGATCGCGACCGGGCCGCGCGAGGCGTATCTGGCGCTGGGTGCCTTCGCGCTGCAGGAGTCGCGGCGGGTCTGGACCATGGACAACCTCGGCGGGATGCCGGAGGTGGCCGGGAGCGGCGTGCGCTTCGACCGCTTCTGCCTGGCGAATCCGGGGATGACCGGGGTGCGGCTGCTGCGCGACATGGTGGACTACGGCGTCACCCAGCTGAAGTTCGACGCCGACGCGTGGATCGGCGAGCTCACCGACGCCTGGATCGGCGACCACTACCCGGACCCGCCGCGGGCGCTCAAGCACTGCCAGAAGGTCGTGCGCGCCTATCTGGCCGAGGAGATGTACGGCGGAAAGACGCCCGGCAAGGTCGACGTCTTCCCGACCGAGGGCGGCACGGCGGCGATGTGCTACCTGTTCGACACGCTGGTCACCAACGGCATCCTGCACCCCGGCGACACCATCGCCCTGATGACGCCGATCTTCACGCCCTACATCGAGATCCCCGAGCTGGAGCGTTACTCCTTCAACGTAATCCAGGTGAAGTCGGACATGATGACCGAGGAGGGCGTCCACATGTGGCGCTACCCCGACTCCGAGGTCGACCGGCTGGCGGACCCGAAGGTCAAGGCCGTGATGCTGGTGAACCCCTCGAACCCGCCGTCGATGGCGATGTCCGACCGGGTCCGCGACCGCATCGCCGACATCATCCGGACCAAGAACCCGAACCTGGCGATCATCACCGACGACGTCTACGGCACGTTCGTCCCCGGCTTCCGCTCCCTGGCCGCGACCTGCCCGCGCAACACGGCGCTGGTCTACTCCTGGTCCAAGCACTACGGCGCGACCGGCCACCGCCTCGGCGTGATCGCGGTGGCCGAGGACAACGTCTTCGACCAGATGCTCGCCAAGCTCCCGAAGGCGAAGAAGGACGAGCTGCGCCGGCGTTACAGCACCCTGACTCTGCACCCTGAGAAGACGAAGTTCATCGACCGCCTGGTCGCCGACAGCCGCGCGGTCGCGTTGAACCACACCGCGGGCCTGTCCACCCCGCAGCAGACGATGATGATGCTGTTCTCCCTGTTCGACCTGCTGCCGGAGGGCCAGGAGTACAAGGAGCTGCTGCGCACGATCGTCCACCGCCGCCTGGACCTGCTGATGGAGGGCATCGGCGTCCACCACATCAGCGACGACCCGGACCGCGCCTGCTACTACGTCGAGCTGGACATCCTCGCCGAGGCCGAGGCCTTCGAGAGCCGGGAGTTCGCCGACTTCCTGATGGAGACCTACGAACCCACCGACGTGGTGTTCCGCCTGGCGCATCAGGCCTCTGTCGTGCTGCTGAACGGCGGCGGCTTCGACGGACCGGGATGGTCGGTGCGGGTGTCGCTGGCGAACCTGGACGACTTGGACTACCTGAAGATCGGGCATCACCTGCACGCGATCATGGAGGAGTACAAGGAAGAGTGGCTGAAGACCAAGACCAAGAAGAAGTGAGCTGAAGCGGACGCGGCACGCAGCGCGACGGCCGGAGGCGAAGGCGGAGATCCTTTGCCACCGGCCGTTTGGCTATCCTCTGCTCATGGCGACCGAACCCAGCGACTACGTCAAGCACCTGCCCATCGGCGAGCAGATCCCCTTCGACGCCGACGGCATCCCGGGCTGGGAGATCTTCCCCTTCGAGGGCGATCTGCGGGTGAAGAAGCTGGAGCCGCCGGTGCTTCCGGAGCCGGCGCGCAACGGTGCGCCGGGCGGCACCCCGTGCCAGCCGTGCTCCTGGCAGGACTCCGACTACATCTGGACCGACGAGCACTGGCGGCTGCGGACGTTCCCCGAGGCGTCGATCCCGGCGCTGGTGATGCTGGAGCCGCGCGAGCACTGCGATCTGGCGGACCTGCCCGCCGAGCGCGCCGCGGAGTTGGGCGCGCTGTTCCAGCGTGTGGAGCGCGCGATCCTCACCCTCGGCGGGATCGCGCGGGTCCACGTCGCGCGCTACGGCGACGGCGGCGACCACCTGCACTGGTGGTTCTCCGCGCGGCCGGAGGGCATGCTGCAGATGCGCGGATCATGCCTGCTGATCTGGGAAGACGTACTGCCGAAGGTCGAGGCCGAACGCTGGGCCGCGACGAACCGGACGATCGCCGCGGCGATGGCAGCCGACGGCGGAAGCGCGCATGTCTGAGGACTCTGAGAACGCTGAGGGCTCTGAGGGCTCTGAGGGCTCTAAGCACGAACACTCCCCACACGCCGCCGGACCGGACCCCGGCTTATGCGCGCTGTGCACACACGTGAACCGCAACGAAACCCGCAAGGGCACGGTCTACTGGCGCTGCACCCGCGCCGCCACCGACCCGCGCTTCCCGAAGTACCCGCGTCTGCCGGTGCTCAGCTGTCCGGGTTTCGAGCCGTCGAAGCCGCCGCCCCCAAGCTAGAAGCCCGCACCACCAGCTCCGGCTGAAAAACCAGCTCGCGGTGCACATGCTGCCCCGCCGCCGCCCCGCTCTCCTCGACCAGAAGCTCCGCGGCCTCCTTGCCCACGCGCGAGGCGGGGCGCCGTATCGACGACAGTGGCACGACCGCCGCCGCCGCGACCTCCAGGTCGTCGTAGCCAACGATCGCCACGTCCTGCGGTACCGCCACACTGGCGGCGAACAGCCCTTGCAGCATCCCCAAGGCGATCAGGTCGTTGCCGCAGAACACCCCGGTCGGGCGCTCCCCCAGCCCGAGCATGCGCGCCGCGGCGTCCCGTCCGGCCGCCACGTCCCCGCGCGCGCCGAGCAGCGTCACCAGCTCCACGTCCGGATCGGCTTCGGCGATCGCCTGACGCGCGCCTTCCAGCCGGTCCCGGTACTGCGGCAGCTCCAGCGGTCCGGCGACGTAGGCGATGCGCCGGTGTCCGCCGGCGATCAGGTGCGCGACCGCCATCGCGCCGCCGGCGACGTCGTCCACGAGCACCCGACATCCGTTTCCGCCCGGTATGTCACGATCCACCAACACGTACGGAATCCGCGCGCGGCCGAACTCCGCCAGCGTCGCGCCGCTGGCGTCCGCCGGAGTCACCAACACGCCCCGAACCCGTTGCTGGGCCAGCATCACCAGGTGCGTGGCCTCGGTGGCGGCGCTGGAGGCGCTGTCCATCACCAGCACGCCGAGATCGGCGGCGCGGGCGGCCTGCTCGGCGCCGCGCAGCACGCCGACGAAGAACGGGTCGGCCAGGTCCAGCGCTAGCAGGGCCAGCACCTGGCTGCGGCCGGCGCGCAGCAGCCGCGCGCTCTCGCTGCGCACGAAGCCCAGCTCCGCGATCGCCGCCTGGACCCGTGCCCGGGTGCCCGGGGACACCGCGTCGGGGCGGTTCAGCACGTTCGAGACCGTGCCGACCGACACCCCGGCCAGCAGGGCCACATCCCGCATGCCCGCGCTCTTCGTCACGCACGCCCCTTGTATCCCGATCCGGCCGGTACCGTGCCGAGGAGGCTAAACGGCCGCGCTCGCCGGAGTCAACATCCTGTTTCCACCCACCGTACCGGGCGGTCTAGACCGCCTGGGGTTTGTGTGGCACAGTCGGAAACAGGGCAGCCAGGTCTTGACAGGCCGGGCGAGGACGCGCGTCCGGTTGGAACGTTTCAAGGACCGGCGGCGGTGGCCGCTGCGCCCCGGCCGTGTACCGTACGGCATCATTACCGTTGCACTTCAGGGTCACCCCTTGACGTCCCCTTATCCGGGTTCTAAGTTCCACGCAACGCGGAATTGAAACGTTCCACGCCGCAGCGGCAGAGGCGAGAGGGCACCATGACCGACGAGGCGCTGGTCCTCGGGCTCGACGTCGGCGGAACCTCGACGCGGGTCCTGGCGGTCACGCCGCACGGCCTCAGGCGGGGTGCCGGACGCGCCTCCGGGGGCAATCCGACCGGGCTGGGACCCGAGCGCGCCGCGGCGGCGCTGGCCGAGGCGGTGGCGCAGGCGCTGACCGGGCTGGACCCGGCGGACGTGCGGCACGTCGTGCTCGGGCTGGCCGGCGGCGGCGCCCTGCCCTCGGGCGAGGACATGCCCGGCGGCGAGGCGTTCACCCGGGTCTGGGACCAGACCGGGATCCGCTGTCCGATCGAGTACGAGCCCGACGCGCTGATCGCCTTCGCGGCCGGGACCGCCGCCGCCGAGGGCTCGCTGCTGCTGTCGGGCACCGGCGCGGTGGCGATCGCGGTGAAGGACCGCACGATGGCCGCGCGCGCCGACGGCCACGGCTGGCTGCTCGGCGACCGCGGTTCCGGCTTCTGGCTGGGACGGCAGGCGGTGCTGGCGGCGATGGCCGAACTGGACGGCGAGGGCCCGGCGACGGTGCTGACCGACCTGGTGATCGAATCGTTGCGGTTGCGCGGGAGCTCGCCGGTCGCCGGTCCGGCATCCGGCGCCGACGCCGGCGCGGACACGCCGCTGACGGCCCGGGAGATGGTCGCCGCGGTGATGTCCGAGCCGCCGACCGCCCTGGCGCGTCTGGCTCCGCTGCTGACCGCCGCCTGCGAGGGCGGGGACGCGGTCGCGAAGGCGATCGCCGACCGCGCCGTCGAGCATCTCGCGGCGACCCTGACCACGGTGCGCGGTCCCGACGCGACGAGCCCGATCGTCCTGGCCGGGAGCGTTCTGACCAATCCGACGCCGGTCGCCGAGCGCGTGCGGCGGATGCTGCGCGAGCGCTGGCCGGACGCCGAGGTGAGCCGGGCCCTGGACGGCGCGGCGGCCGCGGCGTGGCTGGCGCTGGCCCGGATCGGACCGATGCCGTCACCGGACGTCCGTGAGCGATTGTTTTCGATACCTACCGCCAGCTGACAAAATCTCGTACCCTACCGAGCAACTCGAGCAAGAAACGCGCAACCGCAGCACCCCACAACACCACACAGCACAGCGCAGATCCGTACGGCCGAGCACTCGCATCACCTGAGCACACCGCACGAGCGCACCTCCCTCACGAGCCGGAGACCCCGGCGCACCGCTTCTCGTCGATCAGGAGAAACACAGTGTCAGATCACGGTTTGCCAGCCGACGTCTCCCGCCGGCAGATGTTGGTCCGTTCGGCCGCGATCGCGGCCATGGTCGGCCCGGGCTCGGCCCTGGCAGCCGGGTGCGCGGCCGGCAGCGGGAGCAGCCCCAAGAACAACAACGCGGGCTCCACCACCGCCGCGAACTCCTCGGACCCGAAGAACCCGTTCGGAGTGAAGGCCTCCAGCCCGCTGGATGTCTACGTCTTCAAGGGCGGCTACGGCGACGACTACGCGAAGGCCTTCGAGGCGATGTACTCCTCGAAGTTCTCCGGCTCGCAGGTCTCGCACCACAGCGGCCAAAACCTCACCGGCGACCTGCAGCCCCGGTTCAACGCCGGCAGCCCGCCGGACGTCATCGACGACTCCGGCGCCCAGCAGCTGAAGCTGGACGTGTTGAACAGCAGCGGCCAGCTGACCAACCTGGACCGGCTCTTGGACGCGCCCTCGATCGACGACCCGAGCAAGAAGGTCCGCGACACCCTGCTGGCCGGCACGATCGAGACGGGCCAGCTCGGCCAGAGCATGTTCTCGCTGAACTACGCGTTCACCGTCTTCGGGCTGTGGTACTCCACCGCGCTGTTCCAGAAGAACAACTGGCAGGTCCCCACCTCGTGGGAAGACTTCATGACGCTGTGCGCGACCATCAAGGCCAGCGGCATCGCCCCGTTCGCGCACCAGGGCAAGTACCCGTACTACATGCTGGTGCCGCTGATGGACATGGTCGCCAAGAACGGCGGCCCGGACGTGCAGACCGCCATCGACAACCTGGAGCCCAACGCCTGGAAGTCCGACGCGGTCAAGAACAGCGTCGATGCCCTTTACGAGCTGGTGGACAAGGGCTACATGCTCCCGGGCACCGAGGGTCTGACCCACATCCAGTCCCAGACCCTGTGGAACCAGGGCAAGGCGGCGGTCATCCCCTGCGGTTCGTGGCTGGAGAACGAGCAGCTGTCCGCCACCCCGGCGGGCTTCAACATGGCCGTGTTCGCCATGCCCTCGCTCAGCGGCGACAAGATGCCGCAGACCGCGATCCGGGCCGGCGCCGGCGAGCCGTTCATCGTCCCGAGCAAGGCCAAGAACCCGGCCGGCGGCCTGGAGTTCCTGCGCATCATGTGCTCCAAGGCCGGCGGCGCCTCCTTCGCGCAGAAGGCGAACTCCCTGTCGGTGGTGAAGGACGCGATCACCCCGGACATCGAGGCCAAGCTGCTGCCGGGCACCAAGTCCAGCAACGACCTCTACCAGGCCGCCAACGGCAAGGTCATCTCCTGGTACTACCTGAACTGGTACTCCCAGATGGAGAAGGACCTCGAGGACGCCATGGGCCAGCTGATGGCGAACAAGATCAAGCCGGCCGAGTTCATCACCCGCGCGCAGGCGGCGGCCGACAAGTGCGCCGGCGACTCCTCGGTGCAGAAGTTCAAGCGCCCGACCACCGCCTGACCCTGCGACCGCCTGACCGTCCCGCGAACGCGCCGTGGCCCGCCGGTTCCTCCCCGGCGGTCCACGGCCCACCGTCCCACCCTCCCCTCATCTCCTCCCGGGAGCTCGCGCCATGCGGCTGCGCAAGAAGACCAGAGAGCGGCTGTTCATCGCCTCGTTCCTCGCGGGGCCGCTCGCGGTCTATTTGATCTTCGTCATCTGGCCCTACGTCGAGACCTTCGGCTACTCCCTGACCGAATGGAGCGGCGTCGCGCCGCCGAGCAAGGTCGTCGGCCTGAAGAACTACGCGGACCTGTTCCACGACTCGATCTTCCTCAAGGCCCTGACGCACAACATGATCATCCTGATCGTGTTCCCGACGATCACCATCGTCCTGGCGATGTTCTTCGCCTTCATGCTGAACGTCGGCGGGCGCCGCGGCGGCCTGGGCGGGGTGCGGGGCATCGGAGGCTCGGCGTTCTTCCGGATCGTCTTCTTCTTCCCGCAGGTCCTGTCGGTCGCGATCATCGTGATCCTGTTCCAGGCCGCCTATGAGTCCAACAGCGTCGGGCTGTTCAACGCGATCGTCATCAAACTGGGGCTCACAGACGCGAACCACCCGTGGGAGTTCCTGAACTCCCCCACGTTCGTCCTGTGGTGCATCATGTTCATCCTGGTCTGGCAGTGGGTCGGCTTCTACCTGGTCCTGTTCTCCGCCGCGATGCAGCAGATCCCGCGGGACTACTACGAGGCGGCGCTGCTGGACGGCGCCGGGCGCACCCAGACCTACTTCAAGGTCACGATGCCCCTGCTGTGGGACTCGGTGCAGACCGCCTGGGTGTATCTGGCGGTCGCCGCGATGGACGCCTTCGCCCTGGTGGCCACCCTGACCCCCGGCTCCAGCTTCGGCGGCGGCCCGGACGAGCACGGCGAGGTCCTGGCGACCTACCTGATGCGCAACTTCCAGGTCCTGGGCAAGGCCGGCTACGCCTGCGCGATGGGCGTCGTCATCTTCTTCATCACCCTGATCCTTTCGCTCGTCGTCATGCGCCTGACGCGCCGCGAGCGCCTCGAGTACTGAGCGCGGAGGAAGAGACGACATGGCAGCGGACATGACGGAGACCTCGCCGACGACCGCCAAGACGGCGGGCGGCAAACCCGGCAAGCCCGGCAAGCCCGGCAAAGGCGAGCGCGCGGGCCGCTTCGGCGAATCCGGCGCGACCCTGAACGTATTCGGCACCGGCTTCATGGCGGTCTGGGCCATCATGGTCCTGGGCCCGGTCCTGTGGGTGATCCTCGGCGCCTTCAAGAACACCAGCGAACTCAACGGCAGCGCCTGGTCCTGGCCCCACCACTTCTCCTTCGACGCCTTCAGCCGCGCCTGGCACACCGGCATCAGCACCTACCTGAAGGACACCCTCATCGTCCTGGTGTTCTCGGTGTCCCTGACGATGCTGCTCGGCGCCATGGCGGCCTACGTCCTGGCCCGCTTCGAGTTCCGCGGCAACAGGTTCATCTACTACCTGTTCGTCTCCGGCGTGATGCTCCCGGTCTACCTGGCCCTGGTCCCCCTGTTCTTCCAGGTGAGCAAGCTGCACATGCTGAACACCTACCAAGGCCTGGTCCTGGTCTACGTCGCCTTCTCGATGCCCTTCACGGTGTTCTTCCTGCACTCCTTCTTCAAAACACTCCCCTCAGCAGTCTTCGAAGCAGCCCAGATCGACGGCGCCTCCCACACCCGCGCCTTCTTCCAGGTGATGCTCCCGATGGCCAAACCCGGCCTGATCAGCGTGGGCATCTTCAACATCCTGGGCCAGTGGAACCAGTACCTGCTCCCCGTGGTCCTGATGCAGTCCCAACACGGCGAGGCACCGCACTACATGCTGTCGCAGGGCCTGGTGTCCCTCATGGTGGCGCAGGGCTACAGCGGCGACTTCCCCGCCCTGTTCGCGGGCATGACGATCGCGATGCTGCCGGTGATGGCGGTGTATCTGTCCTTCCAGCGCCAGGTGCAGGCCGGACTGACGGCGGGGACTTTGAAGTAGGGCGTATCCGGCGGCATGCTTCGGTGGATCCTCCATATCACGCGTGCCTGGCACGATATGGGCGAGTGCGGTTGGTTGATGGGCTTTGAGAAGCTTTTTACGTCTTCGAGCATGGTTTGATGGCCTCGCTGGGGCGCAGTTCGGTGAAGGGTGTCCGGGTTGCGCTGGCGGCCGGCGGTGTTTCATGTCCACGACCGCGCGCCGGTCCAAGTCACTGCGCACGCGTGGGGGTTGGCGGGTGGCGGCTGCGTTTGGTGGCACATGAAGTCAAGGTCGAAAGCAGGGCCTGCACGGCGAGCGGCACTCGCTCCAGGAGGGGTCGTGCCGTATGCCGCCAGTCGCGGACAGCCTCAACCGCCAGCCGCCATCGCAGCCCGCACACCCTCCACCGAACTGCGCCCCCTGCGAGGCCTTCTTCAACCCGCGCGAAGCCGTAAAAAGCTTTGAAAACCCACCAACCAACCGCACCCGCGAGCGCCAGCCGCGCACCACCCGCCTCAGTGCCCGCGGAAGGCCTCCTCCAGCCACCAGGAGGCCTCGTCGGCGACGACCTTCGCGTCGAGCAGCAGGGGGCGGTCGCGGGGGCCGGCGAGCCAGGGTGCGATCACCTTGAGGTCTTCGGGGGTGCGGATGGTTGCGGCTTCGCAGCCGAAGCCGCGGGCGATGGCGGCGATGTCGGTGTCGGGAAAGGTCACGGTGGCCAGGTCGTCGCCGTTCGGGCCGAAGTGGTGGACCTCGGCGCCGTATGCCGCGTCGTTGTAGACCACGATGAGCAGTCCCAGCTGTTCGCGGACGGCGGTCTCCAGTTCGGTGACCGACATCAGGGCGCCGCCGTCGCCGAGGGCTGCGATGGTGAGGCGGTCCGGGCGGGCCAGGGCGGCGCCGATCGCGGTCGCCAGGCCGAGTCCGATGGACTGGTAGGCCTGGGTGAACACGAGTCCTTCGGCATCGGGGACGTCCAGGTACATCACCGGGTAGCCCATGAAGTTGCCGGAGTCGACGGCGACGGTGCGCTCGGTGGGAAGCAGGGTGTTGAGTTCGGCGGACAGCGTGCGGGGGTCGATGCGGTCGGCGGTGGAGCGGTCGGCGAACGGGATCTGCGGCCAGCGGCCCTCGCTTCGCACCGAGCCGGCGATCTCGCGCGAGCGGTAGCCGTGCTTGGCCGACACCCGGTCGGCGACCTGGCGTGCGGTGTCCGTCGCGTCGCCGACCACGCCGAGGTCCACGCGCCGGTGCCGCCCCAGCGCGTCCTGTTCGGTGTCGACCTGCGCCACCTTGGCGTCGGGGGCGATGAGCGTGCCGTGGCGCAACGTCCACATGTTCAGCCCGCACCCCCAGCCGACGATCAGGTCCGCGGACCGGATCAGCTCGGCGGCCAGCGGCGTGGCGAACCCTCCGCTGACGTCGAGGTCGAACGGATCGCCGCGAAACAGCCCGCGCGCCGCCGCCGAGGTCGCCAGCAGCGCGCCGGAACGCTCGGCCAACGCGGCGATCGCCTCCCCGGCGTCGGCCAGCCGCGCGCCCCGCCCCGCGATGAACACCGGCCGTTCGGCTTCCTCCAGCAGCGCGGCAAGCGCAGAGATGTCGTTCTCACTGGGATGCACGGTCGTCGCGCCGGACAGCAAGCCGAACCGCTTCCCGGCCTCGACCCGCTGCTGCTGCACATCCAGCGGCAGATTGAGAATCACGGTCCGCCGCTCGGATTGCGCGGTCGCGACAGCCGTCAGCGTGTCGGCACGCGCGGATCTGGCGCTGTTCACACGCCGCGGCAACGCACCGACAGCCCGTGCCAGAGCATTCTGGTCAACCCAGAAGTTCGACAGCCGAGATGTCGCCTCAGCCGCCAAAACAACCAACGGCGTGCGGCTCTTAGCAGCTTCAGCAATACCGGTCATCGCATTAGTGAGACCAGGGCCCTGATGCACGGACAGCACCCCGAGCCCACCACTGGCGCGCGCATAGGCATCGGCCATCGTGGCGGCACCACCCTCGTGCCGTGCCGCGACGAACCGCGCGCCGGCATCGACCAACGCATTGGTGACATGGAAGTTGCCACTGCCGACAACCCCGAACACCACGTCGGCGCCTGCTTCGCGCAGGGTCTTGCCGACTTCGGAGGCAACGGTCGCTTCAACGGACATGGGTCCTCCGATCGCTCGGGACGCAGCAGGTTCCTACCCGCCGGGGCGCGCTTCACAACGGTGGATCACGAATCGAGCAAGGAGCGCACGCCGAACACGCGTACCCCCGCCGAGCCCCCGACCCGACTAACGCCCCGGCCGCCAGACCGAACAGGGCCGCGACGACCACGCAGTACGCCCAGCCCTCCCCCGCGCTTCCAAACCAGACACGACCCGGCACGCACTGCCACGCCCCGCCGCGCCAGCGTCACCCCTAGTGCTCGACCAGCGCCAGCACCCGCGCCGGGCTCCCCGACCCCCGCACGATCGGCAACGGCGCCGCGATCAGCACGGCGCCCCGCGCCGGCAGCCGATCCAGGTTCCGCAACTGCGTCAGCCCGTACTTGCCGGCGCCGAGCATGGAGGAGTGGCACGGGAACGGCGGGTCGAAGCTGTGAGCGGCGCCGGCATCGGTACCGACGGTCTCCACCCCGATGCCCTGCAGCGGCGTCTCCTCCGCGAGCCACTTCGCGCACTCCACCGAGAACCCGGGGCTGTGCGGACCGGTCTCGTTCGCGTTGAGGAACGCCGCCTGGTCACCGGCACGAGCGTCCCATCCGGTGCGATACAACAGCCAGCCGCCCTCCGGCAGCGGACCGTACTTGGACTCCCACTCGCGCACGTCCTCCACCTGGAGCAGGTGGTCCGGATCCTGCGCGGCGCGCTCGGAGGCGTCCAGCACCACCGCCGGACCGATCAGGCGCCGGGGCGCGACCTGCGAGACGTCCTCGCCGTCACGTCCGGTGATCCAGTGCACCGGCGCGTCGAAGTGCGTCCCGACGTGCTCGCCGGTGACGATGTCGTTCCAGTACCAGGCCGGACCGCGCTCGTCGTAGCGGCTGATCTCGCGCAGCGAGAACTGGACCGTGTTATTGAAGGGCTCGGGCAGGTGCAGGATCGGTGTCTCGTGCGACAGCGGCGCGGTGAGATCGACGACCTCGATCGTCCCGGCGGCGACCGCCTCAGCCAGCTGGACCAGCAGCGTCATACCTCGCACCGTACTCCCGGCACGGCGGCTCGTCAGCCGCGGCGCGGCGCTCTTTGCGCGCCCCGTGGGGATTCTGACGGATACTGAAGCGTATGAGCACAAGGCGGACGATTCTCCGGGGCGGCATCGCGGCACTCGGCGCGGCGGCGTTCACCGGGGCGTGCGACTCCTCGCACGGGAACGCCGACGGCGCGCCGACGAGCTCGCCGACGACCGGGACGACCTCCTCGCCGTCAGGCTCCTCGCCGTCGGCGTCGTCTTCGCCATCAGGCTCGTCGGCGGCGTCTTCGCCATCGCCGTCGCCATCGCCAACCAGCTCCTCGGCGACCAAGCCGTCGACCGGCGTCACCCCCGGCGGACCGTCATCGCCGGCCGCCGCCCTCTGGACGCCCGGCCCCGGCGAGTTGGAGCCCGACGTCAAAGCCGTCGCCGTCGAGCACATCATCGCCCAGCTCAACCGGCCCGATCTCCAGATCTACGACGCCCAATACGGCGGCCTGCTGGACACCTCGGCCAGCGTCCTGGTCGTCACCAGCGTCGCCACCTACGACGTCCGCCTGGTCCAGGCATCGCCCCGCTGGCGCGTCACGCAGGTGAACCCCTCCCAGCCCGGCGCGCCGACCTCCGCCCCCTCCTCCGCCGCGACCGCTCTGCTCGCCTCCTCCCGCGTCAGCCTCCCGGCGGCCGCGGCTGCCGACGTGCGCAGCGGCCAGGTGCACGACAGCGTCCTGAACGTCCTGCTCGAACTGGCGAAGGAGCACGAGCTGGCCGTCAGCGTCGTCCGCTCCGGCCACCCGATCGACGTCTTCGGCACCACCCGCCCCTCGGACCATCCGCGCGGGCGGGCGGTTGACGTATGGCGGATCGACGGCAACGCTGTCGTGAACCCCGCCACCCCGACGGCGCTCGTCGACAACCTGATGCGCCGCGCCGCGGCACTCGGCTCCTACAACGTCGGCGGACCCCGGCAACTGTCGGGCCCGCAGTTCTTCAGCGACCGCACGCATCACGACCACGTGCACATGGGATTCACCACATGACTCACGGCATGAGCCTCCTGACATCCTTGCAATCCAAAGCCGACGCACTCGCCACCCTGGAGCCGGACGTCCGCGCCGACGCTCCCGACGCCGTGCACCAGATGCGCGTCGCTGCGCGCACACTGCGCGCGAACCTGCGGACGTTCGAAGACGTGCTCCCCAGCACCAAGAAACGACTCGGACTGATCGAGGAACTGGGCTGGCTCGGCGACGCGCTGGGTCCGGCACGCGAGGCCGAGGTGCTCGCGGAACTGGTGCTCGACCTGCTCAAGCGGACACCGTCGGAGTACGTGCTCGGTCCGGTCAAGCAGCGGGTCGAGGCGGTGTTCGCCCTCGAGCGGGAATCAGCGCTCGGCGTCGTGACGGACGCGCTGGACTCGCCGCGCTATCGCAGCCTCCTGAAAAGCCTCGACGCCTACTTCCGCACGGCCAAGCCCGGCAAGGACCCGGATCTGTCGCGCCTGCACAAAAAAGTCCGCAAGCGCATGCGGGCGGCGCTCCCGATGCCGCACGGCGCCGAGCGCGACACCGCGATGCACGACGCGCGCAAGGCAGCGCGCCGCGCCCGCTACGCCGCCGAGGCGCTCGGGCTGCCCGACGCCAAGCCCATCAAGGCACTGCAAGACGTGCTCGGCGAAGAACACGACCGAGTCGTCACCGCCGCCGCGCTCACCGATCTGGCCGCCGGCGCGCACCAAGCCGGAGAGGACGCGTTCACCTACGGCGTGCTGCTCGGGCTGGTGCGCTGCGACTCCCGCGACTTCGACCGGCAGGTTCGCAAGGCGTGGAAGGCTGCGCGCCCGAGCCTTCGGTAGACGAGAAGTACGCACGGATGTGCGCCCCAAAGGATCTTTGGCAAACACCCGGCGACGGATACGGAACGTATCCGAGCCCTGACAGATGAACCTTTATATCAGGACCCGATATCCAGGGGTTGCCCTGTAGCGGACACCCTGATTCGGCGTCACAGTGTCGGTGACCACCTTCCACCGACCCGGAGGTTCCATGTCGTCCCTGCGCCGATTCGGCCTGTCCTGGACCCAGCGGCTCGCCGTGGGCTTCGCCGCCACCGCGTCCGCCGTCACCGTCACCGTCGTCGCCAGTCCCGCCGCCGACGCGACCGTGTACGGCTCGTGCACCGTCAGCGGCTGCTCGGCGGCGGCCTCGGCGAACTCGACGTGGGAGTCGATGAACTACCCGAGCTCGCGCGGCTGGTACGACTGGCCGAACGGCAAGTGCAACTACGCCGGCGGCACCTACTACAACGACGACGGCCAGCTGCCCTCCGGCGACAGCTTCCAGGAGTTCGACGTCAACCCGCGCGCGTGCGGCGCGCACCGCGACGCGGTCCGGATCGTCGTGGACATGAACACCGGGCAGGTCTGGTACTCCCCGGACCACTACAGCGACTTCTACGCGCTGTCGTAAGGGTTTTCGGCCCTGAAAACACCACATGCGCCGCCGTCGGATTCGACGGCGGCGCATGTGTTCAGTGCGGCGAAGGCTTACGGCTTGAGGCCTTACGGCTTGATCCGCACCACCTGCGGGTCGTGGTCGCTGGCCTGGTCGGTGTACTCGGCGTTGACGTGCACCACCTGGTAGCTCAGGTCCTTGATGCCCTTGCTGACCAGGATGTGGTCGAGCACCTCGGAGACACCCTCGTAGTCGTACGTGTACTGCTCGTTCGTCGGCAGGGTGCTGATCAGGTCGGTCAGGATCGACGGGCCGGTGCCGTCGGAGGTGCCGGTGCGCAGCGAGCTCAGCGCCGGGCTGAACTGGTAGTCGTTGAGGTCGCCCACGACCACCACGTCGGCCTTCTTGTCCACGTCCAGCAGCTTCTGCACGAAGTCGTGCTCGACCTGCGCCTGGCCGGAGCGCTGCAGCGCCGAGGACTGCGCCGGGTACTGGAAGCGGCCGTCCTGGTTCTGGTCGCCGAGCTTGGCGTCGAAGTGGTTGGCGATGACGAAGACGTCGTGGCCGCGGAAGGAGAACTGCCCGACCAGCGGCTTGCGGCTGGAGTTCCAGACCGGGTTCGCCGGGTCGATGCGTCCGGGCGACAGGCTCAGCGCCGGCTCGCCGTGCTTGCTCACGACCTGGGTGCCGGTCGTCGTGCGGTTCACGCTCGCCGCGCCGGTGTCGACGAAGGTCACCCGCGCCGGGTTGTACAGGAACACGGTGCGGATGTTGCCGCCGGGCTGACCGCCGTCCTTGTCGTTCGCCGGGTCGATCTCGCGCCAGGCGTACTTCGGACCGCCCGCGGCGGCGATGGCCGCGGTGAGCTTGGTCAGCGTCTGGTCGGCGGCGACCGTGCCGTCGTCGGTGGCGCCGCTGTTGTCCTGGACCTCCTCGACCGAGACGATGTCGGGGGTGGCCAGGTTGGTGACGATGCCGGCGCCGAGGCGCTGGAACTTGCTGTCGGGGTCCGACGGCGCCAGGTTCTCCACGTTGTAGGTGGCCACCGACAGGTCCTTGGCCGGGTTCGCGTCGGCGACGACCGGCGCCAGGTGGTTGTTCTGGACCGTGCCCACCGTCGAGGCGGAGATGAGGAAGCCGCCGTACTGCGAGTAGTCCATCGCCCCGACGGTCGCGCCGGTGAGGACGTCGCCGACGCTCACGTGCGGGTTGCTGCCGTCGGCGGCGACGACCTCCAGGCGCCCGGACGGCGTCTGGTTCTCGCCGAGCAGCTCCGAACCGCCGCGGTAGGTGGTGGCCTCGTTCGGCTTCACGGTCACGTACTGCTCGCCGTAGGCGTCGGAGGGACCGACCACGCGCGCGTCGTCGACCTCGACCCGCATGCCCTGAATCGAGCGGTAGAAGTCGAGCACCGAGCGCGACGGCGTGACCGGCGTGCTCTCGATGTTCGCGCCGCCCAGGTCCGGGGCGTAGGTCGCCGGCACGTTCGCCGCCGAGAGCACGATCGGCGCCGGGAGCGCGTTGCCGCTGCTGACCTCGGTGACGGTCGCGGTCCCGATCTCGGTGACCGACAGGTTCGAGGTGGTGGCCACGGTGTCGCCGCTGGCCAGCGGGTAGTACGCCTGCGCCTTGCCGGAGACCAGGACCGAGTCGCCGACCGCGACGGTCGGGGCGGAGCTGGTGTAGACGAAGACCCCCTCGCTGGTCGCCGGGTTGGCGTCCGGGGTCGGGTCCTGCATCCAGAAACCCTTGGAGCCGCTGGTGCGCAGCGCGGTGACGATGCCGGGGACGTTGGTCACGGCCTGGCCGTTGACCGGCGAGACCCAGCCGGCGCCCTGGATGTCGTGGATGCGCAGCGGGCCGGGCTGGGTGCCGCCGCCGCTGCCGGAGCCGCCGGCGGCCGGGGTCGGGTCGCCGGCGGTGAAGTCGGCGCCGTTCTGGTCGGTGTCGGTGCCGGCGGCGGCGCGCGCCACCGAGGCGGTGTTGCTCGCGGCCGGGGCGTCGGCGGTGCCCTCGTGGATGACGGCGGTGCCGTAGCCGACCAGGTCCTTGACGCTCGCGTCGGCGGCGCAGTCCGCGGCCGTCTTGCAGCTGAGCGCGGTCTGCGAGGTGACCAGCGCGACGGTCCCGGCGGTGCCGCTCATGTTGATCGCGCCGGTCGCGTCCGGCGCCGGCAGGTCCGCGGTGCCGCCGGCGCCGGCGGCCTCACCGACCAGGTAGGTCTTGCCCGGAGCGATGCTCCCGGTGAGGTTGGTGACCTGCCACGTCGTGGTGGCGCCGGGCGCGGCGGAGATGTACTGCACCGACCAGGAGGCCAGCGAGACCGGAGCGGTCCCGTTGTTGCGCAGCTCGATGAAGTCGTTCTTCAGGGTCGCGCCGGAGTTGCCGCCGCCGCCGTACACCTCGTTCACGACGACGTCGGTGGACACCGTCGCCTCGGCGGACGGCAGCGCGAGCAGCGCGGCGATCGTGCTCGCGGAAATCGCGACGGCGGTCAGGGCACGGGTCCTTTGCACAGGTTCTCCTCGTCAGGGGTCTGGATCGGCACACAGTGTTGGGCATCTTCGCGAACCGCGAGCGTCCGGGACAAGGACAACAAGTGCTGATGTGGGGTCGCTCGGTTGCACAGGATCGGTCGATGCGCGAAAACGCGCGCCATGCGGTTCCAGTCGTCCTTCCAGCGCAAACAGTATTCTGCGACAGCGGTCCCTCGGATAGGAGAAATCATGTCACCGACGGACTGCGCCGGAGCCGCGTGCTGACCGCGTGCCTCAGCCCATGAGCCCGGCGGCGACCGTCGCCCCCAGCTCCCAGCACGCTTCCAGGTCGGTCTTCGAGGCCTCGCCGGTCACCGTCACCGGCTGGAACACCCGCTCCCAGCCCATGCCGCCGGCGATCGACTCGATGGCGCGGAGAGCGCCGACGGTGTCGTTGTTGCCGTGCACGTAGGCGGCGTAGGGGAGCTTCTTCGTCGCGTCGAGGCAGGGGTAGTAGATCTGGTCGAAGAAGTGCTTCAGGGCACCGGACATGTAGCCGATGTTCGCCGGCGTGCCGACGATCACCGCGTCCGCGCTCAGGACGTCGACCGCCGTGGCGGCCAGGGCCGGGCGGCGGATGACGGTGACGCCCTCGATCTGGTCGTCGGTCGCGCCGGAGACGACGGCCTCGAACATCGCCTGGAGGGTCGGCGAGGGGGTGTGGTGGACGATCAGCAGCTCAGACACGATGGTGATCCTTCCACGAAACCCTTTGCCCGGGTTCGAGGCCGAGGCGTCGTCCGGGCTCTTTGCCGGCGTCCGTCAATATCATGATCCGCAGCCACCGATACCGACGCCGCGGAGAGTCCCATGGTTCGCACCACACCGCCGAGGCCTGTCGACGTCGAGGCGCTCATTCCCGAGGTGGCGCCGTTCCGGCGCACAGCGATCCGTCTCCACCCGAGGCCTGGCGACCCGGGCCCGCTGGACAGCTCGGTCGGCGGACCGCTGCTGTGGCCGGCGGACGAGCCGTGGCCGGTCTGCCCGGAACCCACCCACAGCCACAGCATCGAATGGCCCGAAGTCAAGACCACGACCAAGCCCGTACCGCTGGTCAGCATCGTCCAAGTCCATCGGCGGGATGTGCCGCATCTGGCCTTTCCCCGGGGCACCGACCTCCTTCAAGTGCTCTGGTGTCCCTTCATCATCGACGGATGCGCGTCCGCACCCCAGGTGTACTGGCGGGACGCGGATTCGATCGAGCAAGTCCGGCCAGACGTCCCCGATCAGGTGGACATCGCTCCGGCGGACCGCATCCCCGGCGCTTGCGTCGTCCACCCCGAGCAGGTCACGGAGTATCCGACGTCGGACCTGCCGTTCGACCTGTTGACGGCCCTGCTGCCGCGCTTCGAGTCGCTGCGGGCGGAGACCGGCTGGATCTTCGACCACCACCTCGCGGCGGCGCCCGGAATCAAGCTCGGCGGCTATCCGAGCTGGAAGCAGGAGTCCTGCTGGCCGTCGTGCACGGCGTGCGGCACGAAGATGCAGCACTTGCTGACCGTGGACAGCCGGGAGTTCGACGGCTCGTCGTGGCGCACGTGGCTCCCCGTCGAAGAGCGGACAGGCGCGACCGGCCGCGAGGAACGCGCGCCACAGGAAGCGGCGGGATCCGCGGTCAGCGAAGCTGCGGGAATCATGATCGGTGACGCCGGCGGGATCTACATCTTCGAGTGCGCGCAGTGCCCGGATCGGCCCGTCGGTTGGTGGGGGGACTGTTCTTGAGCGTGCGGCCTGCTTACGCCACGCGCGACAGCAGGTCCAGGAACAGACGTTGCTCCGCGTCGGTCAGCGGGGCGAGTACGGCGGCCTGGATGTCGTCGAGGACTGCGTCGAGTCGGCGCAGTTCGTCGGCGCCCTCGGTGGTGAGGGTGACGACGTTGCGCCGTCTGTGGCGGGGGTCGACCTTTCTGTCGACGAAGCGGCGCGCCTCCAGCTCGGCGAGGGCGGCGGTGACGTCACTGCGGTCGATGCCCGTGTCGCGGCCGAGGTCGGCCTGGCTAGCCGGTCCCGATTGCTCCAGGGCCGCCAGCAGGCGGTAGTGGTGGCTCCGCAGCCCGGCGCCGTGAGCTTCGAAGCCGCTGGAGAGCAGGGCCGAGGAGCGCGCGAACGCCCGGCTGATCAGCCAGGTCGGGCGGTCCTTGATCCGGTCCGGGGCGCGGCTGATCCGATCGTGATGCGCGGGCATGGAGGCAGCCTACCCATTGTTGGCATGGCCAACACTCGCTATATTGGTGATGCCAACATTGGTGTCGCCAACATTGAAGGCGCACCTCTGCCCCGCACCCTTCCTGGAGGATCGATGAACCACGAATCGCCCGCTGCCGGAACCACCCGCGCACTCATCGTCGGACGGAGTCCCAGCGTGCTCGTCTCCGCCGTGGAGTTGTTGCGCGAGAAGGGATATCGCGCCGAGGCCACCAACCAGTTCGACCGCGTGCTGGAGGACTACGACGTCGCCGACCTCGACATCCTCGTCTTCGGCGGCATGGTGCCGCCGGACACCAAGCAGCATCTGCATGACACGATCACCGAGCGCAACAGCCAGGTCGTCTTCGTCCAGGGTCTCGCCGGCATCGCGGGGGTCGTCGCCGCTCAGGTCGAGGCGGCCGCGGCCGCCGGCATGCCCCCGATCGGCGACGTCAGCTACGACCAGACGAAGCGGACCTTCCGCATCACCCTCGCCGAGGCGGAGCACGTCTCCGTCGAGGCACTGTGGGGCACGTCGTTCACACCTCCTGAGCCGACCAGTACCGCGGCACCGATATTCGACGGCGAGCTCGCGGCCGGCAGCCATGAGATCGCCTTGCCGGATCAGGTCCCTGACGTCGCCTCCTTCGCGGTGGTCCGGGTGCGCGATCACGTCCGAGTCCTCACGATCGGCGCCATGCCGCAAGCCGTGGCGCGCATGGTGCCGAAGTCCGCCGAGGACCGCCGGCTTCCGGGCGTCGCGACGGTCACCACGCACGACCCGGATCGGTGATGGTCAAAAGGGTGAGCATGCAGTAGTCCGTGTCGTGATCCGGTCGTTCGCGGCCAGAATCAACGACCGACAGGTGGCGGACGGTGCGCCGAACCGCCCGTTCGGGTGGAGCGGTGCCGGTTAAGCGCTGTGTACGCACTTGGCGCTTCAGTTCGCTGCGATGCTGGACTACTACTTGTACAAACGCCCGATCGGGGAGGTCCGCGAGGTGGAACCGCTCAGAGCAGGGGATCCGCGCACTGTGGGCCCGTACGTGCTGATCGCCCGGCTGGGTTCCGGGGGCATGGGGCACGTCTTCCTGGGGCGGACGCGCGGCGGGCGGACCGTCGCGGTGAAGGTGGTCAAGGCCGAGCTGGCCGGGGACCGCGAGTTCCGGCGGCGGTTCCGGCAGGAGGTCGCGGCCGCGCGGCTGGTGTCGGGGCGGTTCACGGCGCCGGTCGTGGACGCCGATCCGGAGGCGGCGACGCCGTGGCTGGCGACCGCGTACGTCTCCGGGCTGACGCTTCGCGCGGTGGTCGGCGCCGGCGCGCTGCTGCCGGAGAGGTCGCTGCGGGTGCTGGCGTACGGGCTCGCGCGGGCGCTGGCGGAGATCCACACCGCGGGCGTCGTGCACCGGGACATGAAGCCCTCGAACGTGATGCTCGCCGTGGACGGCCCGCACGTCATCGACTTCGGCATCTCGCGGGTCATCGCCGGGGCGGATCAGACGCGCACCGACATCGGCACCATCATCGGCTCGCCGGGCTTCATGTCGCCGGAGCAGACGCGCGGGCAGGAGCTGACCGGCGCGACCGACGTCTTCTCCCTCGGCACGGTCCTGGCCTACGCCGCCACCGGCCACAACCCCTTCGGCGGCGGTCCGGAGCACGCCGTGCTCTACCGCATCGCGCACGGCGAGCCGGACCTGACCGGCGTGCCGGACTCGCTGGCGCCGCTGGTCGGCATGTGCCTGGCGAAGGACCCGGCGCGCCGGCCGAGCACCGCGCAGATCATCGGGCGCATGGCCGACAGCGTGCCGGAGGGCGCCTGGCTCCCGGCGGACCTGACGGCGGCGATAGCACAAAGCGCCGCCGAGATCTTGGACTACGAGGGCATCGCGGTCTTCCCCCAGCCGGACTCCGACCCGGTGACCACCCCCGGACTGAGGCCCGACCCGACCCTGCCGCTGCCCACCCCGGCGAACCAGCCGACGGCACGCCTCGATCCGGTCGACGTCCGGACCCGCGCCCGCGCCGCCGACCGGAACCAGGAGCTCCTCGGCGTCAGCGAGCCGCCGCAGGGCAGGAGGCGCGACGAAGGCGGCGGCAGCGCGGGACTGGTGGCCGGGCTGCTGTCGGTCGCGGTGGTCGCGGCACTGGCGACGGCCCTGGTACTGGTGCTGCACAAGGGAAACAGCAACCCCAGCTCGCCGCCGGCGGCTTCGGTGGGCACGAGCACGAGCCAGTCCCCGCTGACCTTCACGGCGCGCTCCAAGACCGCGTCGCAGACCACGCAGACGGCGCCGACCCCGACCACCGCCTCCGTGCCGACCCCGACGACCCCCGCCTCGACCGCCTCCACGACGAACGCCCCGAGCCCGACGACGAGCAGCGCCGCATCGACGACGCAGAGCACATCGGCGCCGAGCTCACCGAGCAGCAGCGCGAGTTCTTCGGCGCCGCCGTCGTCGAGCCCGTCGACGAGCCACAGCACGGCACCGCAGACGGCGGCGAGTTCGAGCCACAGCTGAGAGCGGGCTATCAGCCAGCCGCGTCCGGACATGAAAAAGAGGTTGCCAGTCCGGAGCGCATAGCGACCTGCCAGCCATATCAGCAGCCGGACATCGCGGCCACCCGGCCACCGCCGACCACCCTTGACAGCAGCCGATCAGCCGGCGCTGCCGAGCGTACCCGCGCAGCCGGAATCACCGCAGCGGTCACCGGCGTTCGGACGCGAACAGCGGCCCGCCGGCCATATCAGAAGCCGGACACCAAGGCCGCCGACCAGGCACCCCGTCGCGGCCCCGGGGCTAGCGCATTCCGCAGCGGAAGGCGGCCCAGCGGGCCACTCGTCCCCAGCGCACCCGCGTTCTCACGCCACGCCGGCGTCTGCGGCGGGGAGCGTCGTCGCCGCCTCCGGCCAGTCCGTGCGATGCCGGAAGCGGACTCCTTACGGACATGTCGAGCGCCATTCGCCGCCAACCCTTTCGAATCGACTGCGCGCCGGGCCGCGCCGCCTCCACACTGGGCGCAGCGGACCCGGGGCCGCACCCGCCTGCGGTCCCGGGTCCGCTCTGGTCCGGTCCGGCGTGACGCCGTCCGGCCGTTCGGTGCGGCACGCGAACGAGCGCGCCGCGAGTCTTGCCGGTGCCCGGCTCCCCGTCTGGCGCCGCACTAAGCGCCAGCCCCGTTCGCCGGGCGGTCCGGCGGCCGGCGATCGGGCCGGCCGCCGGGTTCTTCAGCTGGTCCGCGTCAGATCGACCGCGGGCAGGTCCTTCAGTTCCTCGCGGGTCAGGTCCACCTGGACGCCGTAGGTGGCGTCGACCACGTTGCGGATCGGGACCGCGACCTCCTTGCGGCTCCACAGGTGTCCTTCACTGAGCAGGATGTGCGTGACGTGGTGGTCGGGGGCGGCCATCAGGCCCTTGATGTGCCCGATGTCGCCGTCGGCGGCGTGCAGGCGCTCGTTGCGGACCAGCTGGACCTCGCCGGCCGGGACACGGTCGTAGGTGACCACGTCCGGCTTGGCCGGGGCCCGGTAGCCGCCGCCGAGGGCGCCGCCGCCGCTGACCGGTCCGCCGGTCGGGGCCGCGGGCTGCACCATCTCGGTGGCCTCGGCCGGCTCCAGCAGATCGAAGCCGGACGCGGTGCAGGTCAGAACGATCATGTCGGGTCCGGCGCTGCCGACCAGCGACACCGGTACCAGCCGGGCGGCATGCGGATCGCGCCCGACGACGAGGTGGGTCAGAGCCCGGGTACCCGGGTCCATGATGATCCGGTGCAGCCGGCCGCAATCACCTTCGGAACAAGTGACGCTGGTCCCGATGGCATACGGGGTTTCCTTTTCGATCATCGTGCTCATAGCAGCCTCCTCACTGCTCACGCGGATGAGTTCAGCGGCGCCGCGCCTCTGCCAGGTACCCGGTCACAGAGTTTGAAACAGGCACCGGGGCAAGCGCCGCAACGGTTTTGAGCAGGAAAAAGAAAAAAGAGCCCTGCGACAAGGGCTCGCCTCCGGTGAAAAACGACGCGGCTGCCGGGTACGGCGACGGCAGCCGCGCCGGCTTCAGCGGGCGGCCTCCCGGTCCGACCACGTCTTGATCGCCAGCAGCCGCTGGCGCATCGCCTCGGTGTCCTCCACGCCCGCGGCAGCGCCTGCCTCGCTGTCGCCGTCGGCACTGTCCGGGCCCTGCGGGAGCCCTTCGGTGGAGACACCGTGCGCGGCGAAGAAGCCCTCGGCGGTCTTGTGCGCCAGGGTCACGGCAACGCGCGGATTGCTCACGAATGTGCTCTGTACGTGCTTCCACACGCCGTCCAGGTACGCGCGGTCCGCCTCGGAGAAGCGCGGCGGCACAGGTGTGGCCGCGGCGCCGCCGACGCCGGGTCGCGGGTCGGCCCGTCCGCTCTCGATGAACTTGCCGACGCGCGTGCCGAACCCGCCGAACGTTCCGGCGGCCGAGGTCCGCCAGCCGGCGGGACCGAAGTAGTACGCCGCCACCAGAGCGGCGAGGACGATCAGGACGACGATCACAGTGACGACCATGACGACCCCTCCCGGGCCCGGCCCGTTGCCGGGACACCCGCCGATACCCGATTCCCGGCCGGCCATTCGGCGATGTCGGGGACAGCGGCGCGAATCAGAGTTCTCAAAAACCTCCAACCGGCGGAGGATGGGAGGATGGCGCACCCTGCCGAACGCCGGTGTGGTCCCGAACCCGGCGCGCCCCGCTTCACCGGCCAGAAGATCCTGATCGTGGACGACGACCGCCGAGGCGCCTTCGCCCTCGGCAGTGCCCTGAGCGCCCGCGGCCTGACGGTCCTGCAAGCCGCCACCGGCGCGGACGGCCTGGCAGCCGTCGAGCACGACCCCGCCATCCGAGCGGTCCTGATGGACGTCGCGATGCCCGGCCTCGACGGCTACGCCACCGCCGCCCGCATGCGCCGCCTCGACCAGGGCGCCGCCACCCCGATCATCGCGGTGACGTTCGAGGCGACGGCGGCGGATCGGGCCAGGGCCCTGGACGCCGGGATGGACGCGCACATGCCCAAGCCGGTGGACGTGCCGCGGCTGCTGCGACTGCTGGCGGATCTGATGAACTGAGGAATTGAGGAACCAAAAAACTGTGGAGCCAGAAAACTGAGGAGCCAGAAAACTGAGGAGCCGAAAGGGGGATGGCGCGAGGCCTGCGATCGCTAGCTTCTGCTGAGCGAACTCGGGCCAGAGCGGCGGGCGATCGCCGGCTCGTGAGCTGAGCGGCGAGCGGCGGCCGCCTACTCCTGCTGAGCGACCTGAGCGAAATCAGCTCCGAGCAGCAAGCGATCGCTCACTCCTGATCCGGTCCCGGGCTCGCCTGGTCCGCACGGTCCGCCTGGCCGTCTTCATCGCCTGCCTGATCTCCGTGTGCTGCCTCACCCGCCGCCGCCCCCTTCGGCGGCCGCCCGCGCCGCGGCATCTTCCCCACGTCGTCGGGCAGCCGCCCGGCCTGCGCCAGAGCCTGCCGCAGCACGTACTCGATCTGCGCGGTGGTGCTGCGCAGCTCGTCGCCGGCCCAGCGCGCGAGGGCGTCGTGGACCGACGCGTCCAGGCGCAGCAGGATCTGCTTCCGCGGGCTCACAGTGATTCCGGTTCGCCTTACTGGTAGAGCGTGCCGGTGTTCACGACCGGCTGGGTCGCCTGCTCGCTGCAGAGCACGACCAGCAGGTTGCTGACCATCGCGGCCTTGCGCTCCTCGTCCAGTTCGACGATGTCCTCCTCGCTCAGGGCGTCCAGGGCCGAGCGCACCATGCCCACCGCGCCTTGCACCAGGCGCTGCCGGGCGGCGACAACCGCGTCGGCCTGCTGGCGGCGCAGCATCGCCTGGGCGATCTCGGGGGCGTAGGACAGCCGGGTGATCCTGGATTCGATCACGTTGATGCCCGCCAGCACCACCCGCTCGGCGATCTCCTCCGACATGCGGGCGGTGATCTCGTCGGCGTTCTGGCGCAGGGAGACCTGGCCCTCGGTGCGCGCGTCGTACGGGTAGCCGCCGGCGATGTGCCGGACGGCGGTCTCGGTCTGGATGGCGACGAAGTCGTTGAAGTCGTCGACCGCGTACACGGCCTTGGCGGTGTCCCGGACCTGCCAGACCACGACCGCCGCGATCTCGACCGGGTTGCCGTCGGCGTCGTTGACCTTCAGCGTCGCCGTCTCGCTGTTGATCACGCGGGTGGAGACCTGGCGCCGCGAGGTCAGCGGGTTCACCCAGCGCAGCCCGGTCGTGCGGATCGTGCCGACGTACTGGCCGAACAGCGTGACCACGCGCGCCTGCCCCGGCGAGACCGGAGTCAAGCCCACCAGCAGGAACAAGCCCGCGCCGCCCGGGATAACGGCCCAGGCGCGCGTCGCGTCCATGGTCAGCGCCGCCACCGCGATGGCGATCCCGGCGAGCACGATCACCGCGCCCAGCGCGCCCCACCCCGAGACGTCGCGCGCCGACTGCTCGCTGATCGGCACCTCCGCGGCCTGCACCTCCGCGGCTTCCGCCACCGGTGTCGGCTCCTGTCCGCCCTGATCCGTCGTCATCGCATGCCCCCTGCTCCTGCGGCCCGTGAATTCTCTATCAAAGAGATATCACTTTTAGCCGCCGGCAGCCAGGGTTCTGCGCTCTCCTGGCGCGGACCTGCGCAGACGTGCGCGGACCGTGTCACTTCCCGCCGCCCGCCCCCGGCTCCTCTTCGCCGTCCTCGACGAGGACCGCGTCGCGCAGGGTGCTGAGAATCCGGGTCAGGTAGCGCGAGACCTGCATCTGCGACACCCCCAGCTCGGTGCCTATCTGGCTCTGGGTCATGCCGCGGAAAAAGCGCATGAGCAGGATCCGCTTGTCCTTCTCCGGCAGCGCGGCCAGCAGCGGCTTGAGCGCTTCACGGTCGACGACCCACTCGTAGGCGTCGTCGTCGCCGCCCAGCGTCTCGCCAAGGCTCGCGCCCTGCTCGTCGCCGGGGACCAGCGGACGCTCCAGCGAGGTCGCGCTGTAGGCGGCCGAGGCGTCGAAGGCCTCGACGATCTCCTCCGGCTGCGCGCCGAGGTGCTCGGCCAGCTCGGCGATCGTCGGGGAGCGGCCGAGCCGGCGCTCCAGCTGCTCGGCCGGGGCGCCGTGCAGCGCCAGGCTCAACTCCTGCATGCGGCGCGGGACGTGCACGTCCCAGGTGGAGTCGCGGAAATAGCGCTTGATCTCCCCGGCGACCATCGGCGTGAGGTAGCCCAGGAAGGCGGTGCCGCGCGCGGGGTCGAAGTTGTCGACCGCCTTGATCAGCGCCAGGTACGCGACCTGTTCCAGGTCCTCGGCGGTGTCGGCGGGGACGGAGAAGCGCGAGGCGACGTAGCGCGCGTAGTTCATGTGCTCGGCGATCAGCTCGTCGCGCAGCGTCCGGTGGCGCACGCTGTCGGACTCGCAGTCCGCCAGCAGCTCGAAACGGCGGTGGATCTCCGCGCGGTGCTCGGCGCGGTCGCGCGGCACGCCGCCGAGCCGCGGCGAGGGAATGCTCGGCAGGGGGAGGTCGGCGTCCTGCTCCGGCAGCCGGCGGTCGGCGCGCACAGCGCGCGGCGCGACCGGAGCGGCCGGGACAGACGGGGCAGCCGACCCGGACGGCGCGGCCGGCACCGAAGGCGCGGCGGAGGCGCTCGACGCCCCGGACGCCCCCGACGCCGCGGGCTCGCCCGCCGCCGGGCGCACCGGATCGCCGTCGCGCCCGGGCCCGCCTCGGCCGGACGAAACCGGACCGGGACCGCTCCCCCGAGTGCTCACCGCACCTCCGCCCGGGCCGTGCGGTCGGGTCCTGGCGCGCCGCCGGCGGCGCGCTTGACGATGTCGACCCGCACCCGGCCGGCTTCCTCGGCCCACTGCAGATCGTCGACCAGCGCCGCGAGCAGCGACCAGCCGAAGCCGCCGACCTGCGGTTTGGAGCCGGGCCGGGCCTCGGAGGAGACCGTGAGCGCCAGCCCGGCCGGGCTCAGCCGGAACACGCAGTCCAGCTCCTCGCCGATCGCGTCCACCTCGTCGGGGAGCAGCAGCAGGCCGCAGGCCTCGTCCACCGCCAGGCGCCAGTCGCCCATCTCGGCCATCGAGAACCCGGCTCGCACCCCGAGATGCCCGGCCGCCGACCGGACCAGGACGACGTAGTCGCGCTCGGCGGGGATGCTCAGCGTCACCGGGACACGGCCGTCCGTGCCCTCGCCGCCGCCGTCGGCACCCGTGCCCACGCCGGCCTCACCACCCACACCGCTCACGCGCTCCATACGTCCTGCTCCCCTTTCCACGGCGACGCCTGTGTGCCCGCCCCAGCCGGTACCGCTGCTCGCGGCCCGAGTCGGCACCATACGGCCTTTCCCCCGCCGTCCTCGACCGCGACCCCCCAGGCCTGGGCGAGCTGGACCACGATCGCGAGCCCCTGACCTCCGAAAACGCGCTCGGAGGGCGGGATCAGGCGCGGCAGGCCGGGACTGCGGTCGTGGACCCGGACCGTCAGCATCCCGTCATCGAGTTCCAGCTCCAGCCGCATCTCGGTGCCGGCGTGCCGGACGGCGTTGGTGATGAGTTCGCTGACCACGAGCGCGGCGTCTGTGACGAAGTCCTCAGCGTGCCACCTGGTACAGGTCTCGGTCAGGAAGGCCCGGGCGGCGGCCGGTGCCGAGGGCCCGGGCGCCAGCTGGGTGTGGGCCGTCCGGCGCGACGTCATCGCGCCAGATTCCCAGCCGTGAGCCGACCCGATATCGTCGGTAGCGATCCGGGATCACGCGGGCTGGGTGGGAAAACAGGAGGCATCATGGCGGTCGAAGGCTTCTCGGTCGAGGTCGACAACGACCCGGACCGGGGCGGAGCCGCCGCGGTGCCCGGGGACGGCAAGGACAGCCAGGCCGTCACGGTCACCGTCGCCGGTGACGTGGACCTGGCCGCGGCGGACACGCTGTGGAGCGTCCTGGACGAGTACGTGCGCTCCGGCGCGCAGGTCGTCGTGGACTGCTCGCGGGTGGCGTTCCTGGACTCCATGGGGCTGCGGACCTTGATCCGCGCCCAGCACAAGGCCAAGGCTTCGGGCGCCCGGCTGACGCTGGCCGCGCCGTCGGAGGCGGTCCTGCGGGTGCTCCAACTGGCCGGGGTCGCCGACCTGTTCGTGCTCGACGTCAGCGGGAGCGGCAGCGCACGCTGACCGTCGGCCATCGCCACCCCTTCCTCGCGTCCGATCCGCAGGCCACCCGCGAACACCGCTACCCGTTCCACCGAATCCAAACTCGGTCCGGATCCGGTGCCGCGGCACGCTGCGGCCCTGGGCTCATTGTCATGCACCCGACGTGCCCAAACATAGCCCAGGACCGCGCAGCGCAGGCGTTGGTCGAAACGATTGACGCCGGCGGTGGCCGATAGGAGTCCTCTCGTGGCGGCCGGTAGCCGACGCGCCGTGCCGGAACGAGCCCGGAGGCGCCTCAGGCCGCGTCGAGGTAGGCCAGCACCGCCAGCACCCGCCGGTTGCCGTCCAGATCCGGCAGCAGCCCGAGCTTGGCGAAGATCGTGTTGATGTGGTTGCTGACCGCCTTCTCGGTGATCACCAGCCGCCCGGCGATCCCGGCGTTGGCGTGCCCCTCGGCCATCGCGGCCAGCACCTCGCGCTCGCGCCGGGTCAGCGAGCCGAGCCGCTCGTCGCGGGAGCGGCGGGCCAGCATCGTGGCGATGACCTCGGGGTCCATCGCCGTGCCGCCGCCGGCGACGGTCCGCACCGCGTCCAGAAACGAACGAACGTTCGAAACGCGGTCCTTCAGCAGATACCCGATCGCGCCGGCGCTGTCGGAGAGCAGCTCCCGCGCGTACAGCGGCTCGACGTGCTGCGACAGGATCAGCACCGGCAGGCCTGGCACGCGGCGACGCGCCTCCAGCGCGGCGGCCAGTCCCTCGTTCTTGAACGTCGGCGGCAGACGGATGTCGGCGACCGCCACGTCCGGCTTCTCGGCGACCAGCGCGTCGAGCAGGTCCGGGCCGGTCTCCACGGCGGCGACCACCTCGAAGCCGTGGGCGGTCAGCAGACGCACCAAGCCGTCCCGCAGGAGTGCCTGGTCCTCGGCCAGCACTACGCGCATCGCCGACTCCTGGCGCATCGCAAACCCCTCATCGCAAAATCCTCATTCGCCCGGCACCTCCAGCGTCACCGTCGTCGGCCCGCCCGCCGGGCTGACGACCGTCAGCCGGCCGTCGAACGCCGCCAGGCGGCGCCGCACGCCGGACAGGCCCTCGCCGCGGTCGGGGTCGGCACCGCCGTCGCCGTCGTCCCAGACTTCTGCGACAACGCCATTCGCGCCGGTGATCCGGTCCTCGCGCCGGAAGACGTCGATCCTCGCCCGCGCCGCGCCACTGTGCTTGAGCACGTTCGCCAGCGCCTCGGCGATCCCGAAGTACAGCGCCGACTCACGCGGGGCGGGCAGCCGCTCGGTCAAGTCGCTGCGTACCTCCACGGGGATCGGCGAGGCGTACGCCAGCGCGCGCAGCGCGTCCCCGAGCCCGCGCTCGGCCAGCACCGGCGGCAGGATCCCGCGGACCAGCGAGCGCAGTTCGGCCAGCGCGGCGCCGCTGTGCTCGCGCGCCTCGGCCAGCAGCGCGATCGCCTCGTCCGGGTTCTCGCGCACCAGGTCCTCGGCCATGCCCAGGCTCAGCCCGACCGCCGCCAGGCGCGCCTGCGCCCCGTCGTGCAGATCGCGTTCGATGCGGCGCATCTCGGCCTCGGCGTCGTCGCTGACCCGCTCCCGGGTGACGGTCAGGGTGCTGATCCGCTCGCCGACGTCAGTCGGCGCCAGCAGCGTGCTCGCCCACAGCGCCTGCGCCCGGATCAGCGCCGGGCCGACGAAGGGCGCCAGCGCGAGCGCCACGAGCCCGAACCCGAGACCGAACGGCCAGAACGGATCGTCGCTCAGCGCCAGCCCGGGGATCGCGATCACCCCGACCACGCCCCAGCCGGCCAGCGTCAGCGGCAGCAGTCCGAGCGCCATGCCGACCGGGATGTTCGTCACCATCCACAGCAGGTCCCGCCAGGTCGCGGGGTCGCCGAGCAGCCAGCGCAGCCGACCCCGGCCGGCGCGCGGCAGATACGGCGCCTCGATCTCGACGCCGCTCCACCGCGCGGCGATCCCGCGCTCCCAGGTCGCCAGCCCGCGCACCGCGCGGATCACGTACGGCACCAGCACGCCGCCGCCGATCGGCATCAGACCCAGCGTCAGCGCCGCCGCGACCAGCAGCGGAATCCCCGCGAGCAGCGACACCGGGGCGAGCACGAGCCCGCGGCCGACCGCCAGCGCGGTCGCGGCGCCCCGCTCGCGCCACGCGCCGGCTCCCCCGCCGACCACCTCTGACAGCCCGGCCATCCGCCTCATCCCTTCGTGCGTCGCCATTATCGCCGCACTACCCGCCGACCGCGGCCAGCGCCGGCACGCCGAGCACCCGCCGCGCCGCCCCCAGGCACGCGGCCAGGGTCAGCGCCGTGACGCCGGCCGCGATCCCGAAGAACACCCACAGGCCCTGCTGCGGCATCAGGTGGCCGGTCTTGGCGTAGCTGAACGGGACGACCCCGGCCAGCGCCGCCAGCGTGCCGAACACCAGACCGGCGGCCAGGATCGCGCACGCCTCCCAGCTCAGGGAGCGCCGCACCTCGCCGGGCGTGTCGCCGATCAGGCGCCGCTGCCCGAACTCGCGGCGGCGGTGCAGCGTGCCGGCCACGGCGATGTTCGCCACCACCACCGCCGCGAACAGCGCGATCATGCCGACCACCAGGAAACTGAGGGTCTGCACGCCCTTGTCGTCGGCTGAGGGGACGAGGTGGTGCGCGCGGTTGGCGTCGTCCTGGATGAACTGCTGGTAGAGCGCGCCGTTGGCGAGCGCCACGAACAGGATCACCGGCATCAGCACGCCGGCCGCCGGCCGGGAGTGGCGCCGCAGTTCGGCCTCGGCCAGGTAGCCGCCGCTGCGCCGCATCAGCGGGCCGAGCACCGCGCCGGTGGCCCGGATCAGCGCCGGAGCCAGCAGCGCCAGCCCGATGCCGGTGAGGATGCAGGCCTGGCCGGCGGTGGACATGGTGGCGTAGCCCTCGTTCTTCATCAAGGTCGCGGTCATCACCCCGGCGTCCAGCCCGAGCAGGATGAACACGGCCGCTGCGATCTTGCGCTTGCGCGACATGCCCGGATTGTCGACGGAGGCCGAGACCAGCGCGGCCGCCGTGCTCTGATTCGCCGCGCGGCGTCCGGCGACGATCGCGGCGACCAGGGCGGCCACGGCGACGTCGCCGAGCCCGATCGCGAGGGTCGTGGCGCCGAACCGGAAGCCGACGCCGTTCGAGACCTGATGCGTGGACTTCAGCGTGGCGAGCACCGCGCGGCCCACGGCCATGCCGGTCGGCGTCGCCGGGATCGCCGCGGCGGCCAGCAGGACCGCGGTCTCGATCATGATCATGCGGCGGATCTGCGCGGGTAGCGCGCCGGCCGCCTTCAGCAGCGCGATCTCCTTCTCGCGCTGCTGGACCGCCAGGCTCAGCGTGGCCGCCGTGCCGAAAGCGATGATCAGGGCGCCCCAGCCGCCGATGACCAGGGCCATGGTTTGCAGCGCCGAGCGGTCGTCCTTGGACAAGCCCGGCGCGCTGCCGGTCTCGTAGAGGGAGGCGAAGCCGGTGAGGATCGCGCCGCCCAGGAACAGGTTCAGGAACGAGGCGAGGTAGGCCGCGCGGCGGTGACGCAGGTTGCTGAAGCTCGTCGAGATCATGTCACGCCGCCTTTCCGGAGAAACGGGAGGTCGCGGTGCTGGTTCCGTGCGTGGCGTGAGCGGCGTCGGCGACGTGAGCGGCGGCTTCCGTTGGGCGGAACGCGGCCATCCGCGCAGCGACTCCCGCGGCCTGCGGCGCCCGCATCTCGTCCACGATCCGGCCGTCGGCCAGGAACAGCACGCGGTCGGCGTAGGCGGCGGCCACCGGGTCGTGCGTCACCATCACCACGGTCTGCCCGAACTCCCGCACCGACTCGCCGATCAGCATCAGCACCTCGGCGGCGCGCACCGAGTCCAGCGCGCCGGTCGGCTCGTCGGCGAACAGCAGCGCGGGCCGGTTCACGATGGCCCGGGCGATCGCGACCCGCTGCTGCTGACCGCCGGACAGCTCGGCCGGGCGGTGGTTCAGCCGGTCGCCGAGGCCGACGCGGTCCAGCAGGAGGCGGGCTCGGTTCTTGTCCTCTCTGCTCAACGACGTCCCGGCGATCCGCGCCGGCAGCAGCACGTTCTGCCAGACCGTCAGCGTCGGCAGCAGGTTGAAGGCCTGGAACACGAAGCCGATGCGGCCGCGCCGGAAGCGCGTGGCGGCGGTCTCGTCGGAGGTGTCCAGTTCCTGGCCGCCGATCAGGACGCGGCCGAAGTCCGGGCGCTCCAAGCCGGAGGCGCAGTTCAGCAGGGTGCTCTTGCCCGAGCCGGAGGGTCCCATCACGGCGGTGAAGGTGCCGTAGGGCAGACCGAGGCTGACCTGGTCCAGGGCGGCGACCTTCACCTGGTCGCCGAACGTCTTGCTCACCGATTCCAGACGCAGCGCGTCTTCCATGGCTGTCATGGATCCAGATTCGCCGGATGCGCCTTCGGAATCAGGGGTGCTAACACCTGTCTTCGCTGCGCGAGGGCTCGAACCCTGGCACACGCTCGATCGTCACATGAGCTGATGAGTCTGGCATCAGACACTTCTCGCTCTTATCCCGCCACCGCCACCCAAGATGTGAAGATGTGCCACATGCCACAAACCCCCGGCACTCACGGCAGCGGTCACCGAGCACCCACGCGGCGCGGAAGCATCACCGGGGGGCGGGTCACGGCCTTGCTCGTGGGCGCCCCGGCGATCGGGATGTTCTTCGGCGGCGCGGTGTTCGCGGTGCTCAGCGCCGGTGCCGCGACGCTGGCGGCGCTGCGCGTGCGGCCGGAGGGGTTGTGGTGGGTGCTGCCGATGGCGCCGGTGGCCGTCTGGGCGGTGTGCGTGAGCCGCGCGATGTTCGACGCGGCCGGGGGCGGCGGCAAGCAGGCCATCGCTGTCGCGCACGGCGCGATCGACGCCTTCCCGGCCATGACGGTGACGTTGCTGGCCACGGCTGCCGTCGCGTTCTTACGCCGGGCCGCCCGCCGGAGGTCGGTCGGTGCCTGACTCCACTCCTCCTCCCCCGCCGCGCCGTCCTCGGCCGCAGCCTCCGTACGACCTGTCGCCGCGCGGTCAGGGTCCTCGTCACCAGGACGATCTGCACTACTGGACGCCGCGTCCGCAGCAGCCGGAGCGTCCTGCTCCGCCTCGGCGTCCCGCTCCCGAGCCGCCCCGGCGGCGTCGGCGCCGCGCGACGATCGTCGCCCGCGCCCTGGCCTGCACGACGTCGGCGGCGATCGTCCTGGCCAGCGCCGCGATCTGGGCCGAGTATCACAACCTGACCTCGGGTCTGCTCACCTCCAACGCGATCAACGAGATCCGCTCGGGCGAAAAGGGCTACGTCGCCCCGCACCTGGACGGCTCAGTCAACCTGCTGCTGATCGGGCTGGACTCGCGCAAGGACATGAACGGCAACGATCTGCCGACCGACTTCGTGGAGCAGGAGCTGCACGCCGGTTCCTCGGAGATCGGCGGCTACAACGCCAATGTCCTGATCTTCCTGCACATCCCGGCCGACGGCGGGCGCGTGACCGCGTTCTCCATCGCCCGCGACGACTACGTCGAGGAGCCCGGCGGGTCTTCGGCCGTCGGTGACATCCCGGACCTGGGGATGCACAAGATCAAGGAGGCGTACGGCCGGGCCAAGGCGATCGCGGTGGACCGGCTGAAGGCCTCCGGCATGACCGACCAGGCGCAGATCGAGAAGGTCAGCCGCGAGGTCGGGCGGGAGTCCACGATCCGGGCCGTGCAGCTGCTCACCGGCGAGCACGTGGACCACCTGGCAGAGATCAACCTGCTGGGTTTCTACGACGTCGCCCAGGCGGTCGGTCCGATCGAGGTCTGCCTGAACCATCCGGTGAACGACCCGATCGAGGACGGCGCGGGCACCGGGCTGAAGCTGCCGGCCGGGCACTCGATGCTGGACGCCGCGACCGCGTTGCAGTTCGTGCGTCAGCGTTTCCATCTGCTGCGCGGGGACTTCGACCGGAACCGGCGGCAGCAGGCGTTCCTGGCGGCGGTGATGCACAAGCTCAAGAGCGAGGGCGTGATCGGCGACCTGGGCAAGATGCAGGCGCTGTTCGACGTGGTGAAGAAGGACGTGGTCATCGACGATTCCTGGGACGTCCTGGACTTCGCCGACCGCGCGCAGAACCTGACCGGCGGGAACGCGGACTTCCGGGAACTGCCGATCACCGGGCAGCCGGTGCTGCCGGCGGACGGTTCGGTGAACACGGTGAATCCGTTGCAGATCCGGCAGATCGTGATGACCGGGTTCGGGGACGCCAAGGAGTTCGCGACCGAGATGGCTCAGGCCACTGAGAACGGCGGGGATCCGGCGTCGTCGCTGGGACCGCGGTCGCTGACCGATCCGGGTGCGGGACTGGCGCAGGGCGGTTCGGTACTGCCGGGGCAGAATGCCTCGGTGCAGGCCGGTGCGGCGCAGGGCGACGGCGCGCCCGGCGCGTTGCCGCCGCTGCCGGCTGCGCGCGGCGGGGAAAGCGGCGCGGGCCTGGGCATGCGCCCGGCGGCGATCGCGCCGTCGGACACGCACACCGTCGTCGACCTTTACAACGCCACCGCCAGGAACGGCCTGGCCACGACGGTCGGGGACTGGCTGGCGGCGTCCGGCTGGCCGGTGGACAAGACCGCCGGGGCGGCGGCGCAGAGCCGGACCACGATCCTGTACGGCAAGGGCGCGGCGAAGGCGGCCGGGCAGCTCGCGGCGGCGCTCGGCGTGCAGGCGCTGCCGGCGCCGTCGGCGCGTACCGCGGCCGGACACGTGCTGATCAGACTCGGTGCCGACTACACTCCGCCCGGTGGACCCCAGCCTCTGGCGCCGACCGACGCGACCGGCCCGGGCCCGGCGGATCCCGCGGATCCCGCGAACCCTGCGAACCCCGCGAACCCCGCGACCGCGGATCCGTCCGGCAGCCCGGACCCGGCGGACTCCCCCGGCATCGCCATGGACAGCGGGATCACCTGCGTGAACTGACCCCGCCCCCGGTGCGCGGCACCGTACAGGAGAGCCCGATGACTGCGACGAACCCGCTGGACCTGGCCAGGCACCTGCACTACGAGCACATCCCGCACCCGCACGTCGCCGCCCGGCACGCCGAGGGCCCGGTGAAGGTCGCCGACCAGCACCGCACCGACAACGCCGTCACCCGCTTCAACACCCAGGCCGCCCTGCTGATCACCAAGGCCGTCGGCTCGATGTGGTGTGCCTACCTGTTCGCCGCCTTCGACCTGATCAGCCTCCCCGCAGCGATCCGCGGCGGCGCGTCGACCATCGTGGCCTGGGTGGCCCAGACCTTCCTCCAGCTGGTCCTCCTATCGGTGATCATGGTCGGACAGAACGTCCAGGCCGACGCCGCCGACGCCCGCAGCGAGGCGACGTACCACGACGCGAGCGCCACCCTGCACGAGACAGCGCAGCTCCAAGAGCACTTGGCGGCACAGGACGCACTGCTGACGCGGATAGCGGCGCATCTCGGGTTGAACCCGGTGCCGGTGATCGACATCGCGGGGATGGAGGCGAGGGCGGTGGTGGTCGGGGAGGTCGCTGATGTGGAGGGCGAGGGTTCGGGTGCGGGCGGCGGTTCGGGGGCGGGTGCCGGCGAGGGCTGCGGTACGCACCTCACGAGTGCCGCCGACTAGGTATCAAGCCTCCAGTGTCAGCAGGCTGATCATCTGGCCAATGAGTCCGAAAAGGTACGTTTTCCGCCGCGACACGATCGGCTCCGGCGGCCGACGGGGCGGGAGTGCTCTCGTGGTGCCGAGGCCTTCCATCGGGCCGCGGATTCTCCAGGAGGTTGTGCATCGTGGTACTGAGGTGGCGCAAAGCCCTGATCGCCGGGGGTGCCGCGGTGGCGGCGACCGGTTCGTTGTACGTCTCGGTTCCCGCCGCCCGGGCTCAGACGCTGCCCGCCGGGTGCGTCGAGACCGGTGCCCGCGTCACCTGCCGGTACGCGTTCACCGGCTCCGCGCAGCAGTTCATGGTCCCGCCGAAGGTGACCTTCCTGATCGTTGATCTCATCGGTGCCGCCGGCGGTCACGGCTGTCGCGACAGCATCGGCATCGGCGGCGACGGCGGCAAGGGAGCCCAGCTCAAGGGCTACGTCATCCTTCCCCCGAACCCGACGGGGCGCGTCGTCGACGTCTACGTGGGCGGGAAGGGCGGGGCGGCGGAGACCTCGATCAACGGCCGCAGCTGCAACCCCGTCCTGAACGGCGGTTACAACGGCGGCGGCGGGGGCGGGTTCACCGCGTTCGGCGGCAACGCCGGCGGGGCGGGCGGCGGCGCGTCCGACATCCGGACCGGCCGCGCCCTGGCCGACCGGGTCGCGGTCGCCGCCGGTGGGGGCGGCGGCGCCGGAGGCGGCTTCCAGGTCTATGGCGGCGAGGGCGGGAACGGCGGAGCCTCCGGGCACCCCGGTTCGACCGGACAGGCCAGCAGCGAAGGCGGCTTCCCCGGCGGCCACGGCGGGCAGGGCGCGACCCCGGCCGCCCCGGGCGCCGGCGGTATCAGCAGCGGACAATGTGCGGGCCAGCCGGGCTTCCCCGGGATCCTGGGGCACGGCGGCGCCGGTGCGGGCGTGGTCTATCCCTCCGACGGCAGAGTCGTCTTCACCGAATCAGGTTGCGGCGGCCGCGGTCCCGCCCCCGGCGGCCTCGGAACCGGTGGCGGAGGTACCGGCGGCGGTGGCGGTGGCGGCGTCTACGGCGGCGGCGGAGGCGGCTGGGGCGACAAGCCCAACGGCGGCACCATCTTCAAGCAGGCCGGCGGGGGCGGTGGCGGCGGCGGTTCCAGCTTCATCGACAACCCCAACGGCTCGACCATCACCAGCGGCGTCGCAACAGACGACGGCAACGGACGCGTGACCATCACGTACAACATCCCGCGCTAGGCGACGACGGCCGGCGGGCTCGGATCTACCGGGCCTGCCGGGCCTGTTGAGGCCGCCGCGCACGAGCAAGACAAAGCACCAGCGCGATCGCCCCCAAGACCGCGACAGCACCGCACACACCGTTCCACCCGAAAGCCGAATACGCGCGCACGCCCAGCCACGACCCCGCGCTCCCGCCAAGGAACGCGCACGTCATATACGCCGTGTTCAGCCGAGCCCGCTCCTGCGGCCGCAGCGCGAAGATCCGCGCCTGATTCGCAACCTGCCCGGACTGCATCGCGACGTCCAGCCCGAGCATCCCGACGGCCAGACCGACGAGACCGAGCACTCCCCCGACCCCGCCGAGCAGCAGCACAGCCGCAGCGACCAGCACGCCGATCAGGCAACGAAGATTCACGGCGTCCGGTCCCAGCCGATCGGTCGCACGCCCGGCACGCGGCGTCGCCAGCATGCTTCCGGCACCGACCAACGCCAACACCCCGACCGCCGGCGTGCCGAGGTGATACTTCGGGCCGGTAACGTGCAAAGCCAGCGCGGTCCAGGCAGCACTGAACGCCGCGAACACCAAGACCTGGTACTGACACGAGCGCCGCAGCAGCGGTTCGCTGCGCAGCAACCGCACCGAAGCCGCCACCAACGACGGATACCGCTCGGTCGTGCTCGGAGTCGTCGCGGGCAGGTACGCCGCCATCGCCACCGACAGAACCAGCACCGCGACAGCCGCGACCAAGTACGGCGCGCGCCAGCCCAGCCACTGACCGAGCGTCCCGGAAAACGTGCGGGCCAAAAGGATTCCGCCGATCAGCCCGGACAGCAGAGTCCCGGTCACTTCGCCGCGCCGCTCAGGATCGGCGAGCCCGGCCGCCATGGGAATAAGGATCTGCGGGACGACCGTGGTCACGCCAATCAGGGTGCTGGCAACGGCGAGCGTCGGGAGCGTGGTCGCCGTACCCGCGAGGACCAGACCGACCGTGGTGAGCACCAGCAACGTCGTGACCAGACGACGGTGCCGAAGGCGATCGCCGAGCGGAACCAGGAGAAAGATCCCAGCCGCATACCCGAACTGAGCACACGTCGTGACCAGTGCAGCAGAGCTCTTACTCGTCTTCAGTCCGCTGGCTATCAGTGGGCTGATCGCCTGCGGGAAGTAGATGTTCGCGACGGCCACGCCGCACGCGAGCGACAGCACCAGGATGAGCGGCCGGTTCAGAACCGGCTTGAGGGAGGGCGCGGGAACGACGAGCGTGGACAAGGGTCACCTCGCTGGAACCGGTTTAAATGGTTCCGTCAATGTACACCAGTCAAACCGGTTCCGGGCGGAGTACAGTGGAGGCATGTCCAAGATCGCCGAGGGTGCCGAGGCCGCCGAAACCGGCGGAGCCGTCGAGATCCCCGAGTTCCGCGCGGGTTCCGGCCGCCTGAGCCTGGACTTCATCCGCACCCTGAGATGGCGCGGATCGGAGGACGCGGACGAAGAACTCGCCACACCGGAAGCGCTGATCGCGTGGGTACGACTCCTCGGTCCGTACGCCCCGGACGCCGCGATCCCCGCGCCGACATCCCGCACCCTCCGCGCGGCCCACGAGACCCGCGAAACAGTTCACGCGCTGTTGCAAGCTGCACGCACGACAACCGTCGCGGACTGCCCCCAAGACGCGCGCAAGCTGCTCAACAAGATGGCGTCCGCGCCGACACCGCACCCCGTGCTCGACGCGCACGGCACGCTGACCCACACCGCCGCCGACCCGATCGCCGCGACCCTCGCCGCCATCGCGCGCGACGCCCTCGACCTGGCGACGTCCCCGCTCCTGGCGCGCGTCCGCGACTGCGCGGGACCGAACTGCGGCGCCTGGTTCCTGGACACGTCGCGACCCGGGACGCGTCGGTGGTGCTCGATGGATCGCTGCGGCAACCAGGCCAAGAAGAGCACCTGGCGCAGTCGCCATCCGAACGCCGGGTGACTCCGGCGGTTCCGCTACAACTAACTGGTTCCGCTACAACTGCGACAAAACCAACCCCTACAGCGGATGCGGCACCAAAGCGATCCGACCCGGATCGAACACCCCGCGGCTCGTGGTCTTCGGCCCGACCCGGATCACCGTGTACAGGAACCGCAGCACCTCCGCCCGCCGCCGCATCGGCACGCGCGGCCAGTCCTGGCCGGCGTCCGGACCGATGGTGATGCCCTCGATCGCCGAGGCCGAGCGCACCACCACGCCGCCGTGGATATCGCCGAACGCCGCGTGCTCGCCGTCCTCATGAGCGCGCAGGTCGGGGCGGCGGTTGCCGACCATCGGCAGCGAGGCTATGCGAGCGGCGTCCCACTCCTGCAGGATGCGGATCGCGTCCTGCTGGACGTGGAGTTCGAAGGAGGTGGCGCCGATCGAGCGCGCGCATTCCTCCGGCGGCTGGTTGCGCGTCGAGGCGCAGGCGTACATGCGGTAGCCGCCGACGACCGAGCCGACCATGCTGTGTCCGCACGCCATGCACTCGACCAGCCCGGTGAGCAGGTAGCCCGAGCGGCCGCCGCCGTTGCTGGTCGGGCTGGGGCGGGGCGCGTGCTCGGCACGGAGCGTGCGCACGCGTTCCCAATCCTCGATGCTGACGCAGGGTTCCCAGGCGCCGCGCAGGTAGCCGCCGTTGTCGGCGCGCACCTGGCCGCGGAAGACGCGGATCCCGGCGTAGCGCGGGGCGTCGAGTATGCGGCCGACGCCGCCGACCGTCCACGCCGAACCCAGCGCCGTCGGCACGTTGCGATCGTTCAAGTCGAACGCGATCGCGCGCAGCGTCTCCCCGTCGAGGAAGCGGGCGAACACCTCGCGGACCACCTTGGACTCGGCCGGGATCACCTCTCCCATGCCGGATTCGTAGCCGAACGCACGGCGTCCCCCGCCGTGCGGGCGGCCGGCGAGGGCGGCGCCTCGGTGGGCGGCGCGAGAAGCACGGGAGACCGCTTGCGCGGCGCGGCACGCGACCGACGCGCGGTCGGTCAGGGTGCGGCGCTGCGCCGGGTCGGCCAGGTCCCATTCGTCGCCGACGCTGTGCAGCACGATCCCGTTGCGCTCGCTGGCGTTCAGCAGGCGGACCAGGTCGTTCGCGCGGTGGCGCAGGAGGGAGCCGGGCGCGTAGAGAATCAGGTCATTGATCTTCTTGCGCTCCACGGCCGCGAGCGTCGCCGCCCAGCCCGGCTTGACGCCCTTGGTCTTCCACACCGTGCGAACCGCGTCGGCCTGCACCGCCGCAGCCGTGACGTGGAGCCGGCGGGACCGCGCGTACTCGCGGCACTTGAGCTCCCGGACGTCGACAGTGCTCTGATCGTCGTCGTCGATGTGCGGTACGCAGCAGTAGATACCCGCCGCGAAGAGCGGCTCTCGCATGTCAACCACACAGGGAATCTACTACGCGCGATAGGAGATCGGGAGAGCGGACCGACGGAAACCCAGGTCACAGCTTGTTAACGGGAACGATCCGGACTCTGTCGGTCACGACGCGTGAGACCACACGCGCTCCCACGTGCACACCAGCCTGGAGTCCCGGCATCGGGGCTCTCGAACGAATTCCCAATAGGAACACCCTATCTCGCCGAGGACTTTACACCCGCGTGAGTAACTCGTATGCAACTTCTCCCGGGTGCGTTTTTGACCAGCGGCGGAATTCTTAAGAAATCATGAAGGCGTGGAAAGTTCAGCTTCTCCGCCCTCGCATTCCGGAGAACAGCCGCTTACCGCGCGGTGTCTGGGGATCAAGCCATCGCACGATGTCCTCGATCACCGCCGGGTCGATGTTCCCCGGGACCGAGTACTCCACCGGCGTCGAGGGTCCGGCGCCGGGGACGAACATGTGGTTGTCGGCGGCGTGGACGCGGATCTCCACGTCCTCGCGATCGCTGAGACCGGCGCGCCACAGCGCGAGATCGTCGGCTTCGGTGACCTGGTAGTCGCGGCCGCCCTGCAGAATCAGCATCGGCTGCGGCAGTTTGGCCGCGGTGGCCACAGGATCGTAGGCCCGCAGATCGAGCCAGTAGGCGCCGGAGTAGCCGAGCGGGAGGTCGTCGGTCGGCGTCGAGGACGACAGATCGGCGCTCTCCACGACGGCGGCCTGCTGCTCGATCGCGGTCACCGTCTCGGCCGGAACCAGGCCGAGCGTGACGAGGTAGCGCACCGTGCGCACCACGGAGCGCTGCATCGGCACGGAGTCCGCCGCCATGAGCACGAGCCCCGCAATACCCGGTTCCGCCTCAGCCATTCGCGGCGCCATCTTGGCGCCCATGCTGTGGCCGACGATGTGGATGCGGTCGGGATCGATCTCAGGGTTCTGCCGGAGCTGCCGGAAGGCGTCGCGGGCGTAGGGCAGGTACTCGTCGGCAGCCGTGAACTCGGGCATCTCGGCGAGGACCTCGGCGTGCACCGCGCCCACCTTGTCGAAGCGCAGGCTCGCCACGCCGTTGCTCGCCAGACCCCAGGCGAGGTCCTTGAGCGGCTTGAGCGGACCGGCGGTACCGTCGCGGTCGAAGGGACCTCCGCCGGAGAGCAGGATCGCGGCCGGGAAGGGACCGGTGCCGCGGGGCACGGTCAGCGTGCCGGGGACGGCGAGCGGGCCCTCGCCGACGACGGCTTCGTGTTCTGCGAAACGCTTCGGGGCGGCGTAGGACGGCACGGGCCACTCGCCGGACGCCGCCGCCAGGCGCAAGCCGTGCAGGAGTCCGTCGTCGGCGGTGGCGATGACGACCGTGAGGTCGCCCTTGGCGAAGCTGACCGGGACGCTCACGCGCGTCAGACCCTCGCCGGCCGCCTCGATCTGCGGGGCGCCGAGCCCGGCGAGGTCGCCGAGCGGCGCGGCCTCGGTGGTCCAGCCGGCCTGGACCGCCTCGGCGGACACCACGGCGCGCAGCCTCGGGGCGAAGAGCGCTTCGATGTCCTGCCACTCTCCCCGGTCGGCCAGTTCGACGAAGCGCGCCGCCAGTGCGGCCGGGTCAGTGATCGCTTCCATGACTCCCCTGGGGTTGTGCGAGTTCATACCTTTCGCATCTTTGAGAAAGGTAGCATCTATGAGATCGTTGGTCCATGGACCCGCTGAAGCTGCTGGCGCACCCGGTCCGGCTGCGCATCATCCACGCGCTGCGCGGCGGCCGCGTCCTGACCGCCGGCGGGCTCGGCGACCGCCTCGGCGACGTCTCCCGGGCCACCGTCTACCGCCACCTGGAGCTGCTGACCGAGGCCGGGGTCCTCCAGGTCGCCGAGGAGCGGCGGGTGCGCGGCGCCGTCGAGCGGCACTACCGGCTGCGCGGGGAGCGGGCCGGCATCGACGCCGCGCAGATCGCCGCGCTGACCAAGGACGACCACCGGGTGGGCTTCGCCGCCGCGACCGCCGCGCTGCAGGCCGAGTTCGCGGCGTACCTGGAACGTCAGGACTCTGATCCGGTCGCCGACCAGGTCGGCTACCGGCAGCACGCGGTCTGGCTCAGCCCGCGGGAGCTCGAGGCGCTGATAGGGGCGCTGCGCGTGGCGATCCTGCCGGCGCTGGGGAACGAGGCGCAGGAGGGCCGGGCTCAATATCTGGTGAGCCCGATCCTCTTCCCTATCGAACAGTCCTGATACGCGTCGATCGTTCGGCCTCGTCAAAGCCCTGAGACGGCACGCTCCCCCGATTCGTACCGTTTCAATCCTCGATCCTCCCCTTTATTCATCACCATGCGTGAGCTAGGCTGACGGTCAGTTAGTTAGCGTACCAAAGCTAACTTGTGCCACCTGGAAAGGATCAGGCGTATGACTCTCGCGGACACCTCGACCGAAGTCCTCGCCGTCCCCGCCGAACGCGGAACCTGTCCGTTCGACCCGCCGCCCGCCTACGATCTGGCGCGCGAGCAGGACCCTGTCGCCCCGGTGAGACTGTTCGACGGCTCGACGGCGTGGATGCTCACCCGGCATCAGGACGTCCGAGCGGTGTTGCAGGACCGCCGGTTCAGTGCCGACGGCACCAAGGACGGGTTCCCGTTCCTCAGTCCGGGACGCAGGGAACTGGCCACGGGGAACCCCACCTTCATCCGGATGGACGATCCCGAACACGCCCGGCTGCGCCGCATGCTCACCTCGGACTTCATCATCAAGCGGGTCGAGGAGATGCGGCCGCAGGTCCGGGCGATCGCCGTGGAGCTGCTGGACGCGATGACCCGCGACCGCGACCACGCCGACCTGGTCGCCGAGTTCGCGCTCCCGTTGCCCTCGCTGGTGATCTGCCTGCTGCTCGGCGTGCCGTACCAGGACCACGCGTACTTCCAGAAGTGCAGCAGCACCCTGCTGAACGCCAACTCCACGGCCGAGCAGGTCCACCAAGCCCGCGACGACCTGAACACGTACATCAAGCAGCTCGCCGAATCCAAGCGGGACAGCGACGACGAGGACATCATCAGCCGCCTGATGCGCCGCGAGGACCTCTCCCCCGACGAGGTCGCCACGATGGGCACGCTGCTGCTCGTCGCCGGGCACGAGACGACCGCGAACATGACCTCGCTGTCGATCCTCACGCTGCTGCGCGATCCGGAGCAGATGGCGCGGCTGCGCAGCGATCCCGGTCTGATCCGCGGCGCCGTGGAGGAGCTGCTGCGCTACCTGTCGATCGTGCACACCGGGCTGCCCCGGGTCGCGACCGAGGACGTCGAGCTGAACGGCCGCACGATCCGCGCCGGGGACGGCGTGCTGCTGATGATCAACACGGCCAACCGCGACTCCGAGGCGTTCCCCGACGCCGACAGCCTGGACGTCGGCCGCGACGCCCGGCGCCATCTCGCCTTCGGCTTCGGCGTGCACCAGTGCCTGGGTCAGCCGCTGGCCCGCGCCGAGCTGCAGATCGCGCTGGACGTGCTGCTCACCGGGCTGCCGAACCTGCGCTTGGCGGTCCCCTTCGAGCAGATCCCGTTCCGCCACGACATGCTCATCTACGGCGTGCACCGCCTGCCGATCGCATGGTGAGCCCGGACGGGGGCGTGACGATGCGGGTCGAGGCCGACCGGGGCAAGTGCATGGGCGCCGGGATGTGTGCTCTGAACGCGCCGGAGGTCTTCGACCAGGACGAGGACGAGGGTCTGGTCGTGGTGCTCGAGTCCGAGCCGGCGGCCGGGCACCGGTTCGCGGTACGGGACGCGGCGAATCTGTGCCCGGCTTCGGCGATCACGCTCATCGAGGAGGACGCCGGCTGATTTCTCTGGCGAGGCCTGATGGCTGCGCCGGCGCCGTCGTGGGCGCGTCCCCGGAATCGGGGGCAGCGTGCCCGCGACGGCGTTCTCATTGCGCCGTTTATATCAGGATCCGTTGACACCTGCCGGATTCGTTCCTACGCTCCGCGTGCCGACAGGCAGATGCCACCACCCCCTCGCCCCATGGAGATCCCATGCTCAAGCGAACCGCGGCGATGTTCGCCGCCGCGGCCGTGACCCTCGCGGCCGCTCTCACCCTGACCGCCGGATCCGCGAGCGCGCACCCCGCGCCGGCCGCGGACACCGCGGCCCGTCCGAACGTCAGCGTCACCCTGGCGAGCACCATCGCCCTGAACGACTGCTCGGCCTCGCTCGTGCGCTACCCCACCTCGCTCAGCAGCGACCGCGCCCTGATGCTCACCGCCGGGCACTGCTTCGAGGGCGGGATGCCCTCGGCCGGGGAGGTCCTGCAGAACGTGGCCAGCAGCCGCTCCGGCACGCTGCTGAACTCCTCCGGCCGGCGCCTGGCCACCGTGCGCGCGGACAAGCTGCTGTACGCGACGATGACCGACACGGACATCTCAGTGTACGAACTCACCACCACGTTCGCCGCGCTGAGCAGCCAGTACGGCGCGACGCCGCTGACCATATCGGCGAGCCACCCGGCGGCCAACACCTCCATCGCCATCCCGTCGGCCTACTGGGACCGGACCTGGCGCTGCACCCTGAACGGCTTCGCCGGCACGGTGGAGGAGGACCAGTGGACCTGGCACGACTCGCTGCGCTACGGCGCGACCGGGTGCGCCGTCATCGGCGGCAGCTCCGGCTCGCCTGACGTGGATACCGCCACCGGCCAGGTCGTCGGCGTGAACAACACGATCAACGAGGACGGCCAGATGTGCACGCTGGACAACCCGTGCGAGGTCGGCTCCGACGGCACCACGACCGAGCACAAGGGGCAGGGGTACGGGCAGGAGACGTACTGGCTCACAACGTGCCTGACCGCGTCGAACGCGATCAACCTGTCGACCCCCGGCTGCCTGCTGCCGAAGCCGTAGGCGTGGCCGTAGCCGTAGCCGTAGCCGTAGCCGTAGCCGCGCGCTGCGGGACCTGACCGAGAACAGCTGGCAAAAGGTCGGGTCCCGCCTCCGCGATTTCCATCGCGGAGGCGGGACCCGACCTTGAGAACACGTTCGTCAGGATCGACCGTCCAGACCGTTCAGGCCGTCCAGACCGTTTACACCGTCCAGACCGTCAGCGGCCCTGCCGGAGCTTGGCCAGCGCCTCGGCGAGCAGCTTCTCGCCGTCGGCGTCGCTGCGCCGCTCGCGGACATAGGCCAGATGGGTCTTGAACGGTGCCGCCAGCGCTGCCGGCGGCGGATTGTCCCGGTCGAGCCCAGCGGGCTGACCGCACGTCTGACACTCCCAGGTCTCCGGCACGACCGCCTCGGCGGCGAACACTGCCGGGGTCGAGTGGCCGTCGGCGCACCAAAAGGTCACCACGACGCGCTCGACAGAATTGCCACGATCGGACTCGCCCATCGGGCCGGCGCCGATCCTGCTTCCACGGATTCCACTGCTGCGTGACATAGCCAGCCTCCCCGGACTCGAAGCGTCCCGGCGGTCACCTCGAACGGACTGCCGAGTGCGCCTGACCATCACACCACGAGAACACCGGGCCCTGCCCCCGTACATCAGGGACAGGGCGGTGTCCGAGCTGGCGCGTCGGCGCCTTACAGGCCGCGGACGTCCTCAGCCTGCGGGCCCTTGGGGCCCTGGGTCACGTTGAACTCCACCGCCTGGTTCTCTTCCAGGTTGCGGTAGCCGCTGCCGCTGATCGCGGAGAAGTGGACGAAGACGTCCGGGCCCCCACCGTCCTGCTCGATGAAGCCGAAGCCCTTTTCGCCGTTGAACCACTTGACTTTGCCGGTTGCCATGAATCTCCTCGATACTGCGGCCACACCCACCTTGTGGGGACGCGTGCGCTAGCCAACTATCGCACGACCTACGGCGTCCGGCCTACAACTAATCGTCCAGGTCGCAGCCTTCAAGCCCGAAGCGGGTCTTACATGCGGCCGGACAGCCCTTGATCGATCCCGCCGGAGCAGCGCAACAGCCCAGGTTCCGGCCGGTATGGAGACCGGCCGGAAGGCTCCCAGAGCTGCTCGAACGTACTTCCCGCCGAGTGGACCAGGGTTCACCATTTAATAGGTGCTTCGGACTTATGTGCGGGTGCGATCGGTTGGTGGTTTTCGAGGCTTTTTGACAGCTTCGCACACCCTGAAGAAGGACCCGCTGGGCCCACGAACCCCGCCGACCGCGCCTGACGGCCCATGCGGAAGCCCTGGGGGGGAGACGCTCAAGCCGCCCTCCCCAGCGCACACGCCGCCGCCCTCCGGGCATAGGCGCCTGCATCTACGTCGGCGGAATAACGCTTCGGCATGTCGCCTAAACCAGCGCCGTGGCGCCTAGGGAAAACCCCTCGCGCCTGATAACGATTCCATCAAGCGCGGGCTTGTGCCATTGCGCTCGGTGCGCCTTTTCGCTGATGTGCACAGTGCACTGTCCCATTGGGGTGTTTTCCAAAGACTAGGAGTCAAATGAGCACCCGCAAACGTGCCACCCGTGCCGGCGCGCTGTCCCTCGCGATCGCGAGCGCGTTCGCCCTGGCTGCTTCCTCTGCTGCGTCCACTGTGACGTCGGCGGGGATCCAGGGGTCCGGCAAGAGCGTCCAGGCGCACCCCATGACCTGGGGGAGCCGGGAGGTGGCTGATCTGCCGACGCCGTTGCCGACCTCGCAATGCAAGGCTCAGCTCGGTATCAACTGCTACAGCCCTCTGCAGTACCGCAGTGCCTATGACCTGAACCCCCTGTACCAGGCGGGGATCACCGGTCGGGGGAAGACGATCGTGATCGTCGACTCCTACGGATCGCCGACCATCCAGGCCGACTTGGACGTCTTCGACAAGCAGTGGGGTCTGCCGGACACCAAGGTGGACGTGCGGCAGTTCGGGACCATCCCGGCGTTCGACCCGACCGACTCCACCATGGTCGGGTGGGCCGACGAGACGACGCTGGACGTCGAGTACGCGCACGCGATCGCCCCCGGCGCGAAGATCGTGCTGGCCGAGACCGCGGTCGCCGAGACCGAGGGCGTCACGGGCCTGCCGGAGATGATGAACGCTGAGAAGTCGCTCATCGACGCCGGGGTCCCGGACGTGATCTCGCAGAGCTTCGGCGCGACCGAGGACACGTTCCCCGGGTTCGACCAGCACGACTACTCCTCGCTGACGAACCTGCGCTACGCGTTCAAGGACGCCGCGGCGCACCACGTGACCGTGCTGGGCTCCTCCGGCGACAACGGCGTGACCAGCCAGACCCTCGACGGCAACGGCTTCTTCCCGTACGCGGCGAACTCCTGGCCCTCCTCCGACCCGCTGGTCACCTCGATCGGCGGCACGTACCCGGCGATCGACGACACCGGCAAGCGCCTGGCGCCCGACGTCACCGGCAACGACAACGACCTGCTCTACCCGGGCGGCGTCGTCGGCGGCGGCGGCCAGTCCCACGTCTTCAAGCGCCCGGACTACCAGAACAGCGTCAAGAGCGTCGTCGGCGCCCAGCGCGGCACCCCCGACGTCTCCTTCAGCGCCACCCTGTCCGGCGCGGCATGGGTGTACTACAGCTTCACCAACCCGGGCTGGCACCTGATCGCCGGCACCAGCGAGTCCTGCCCGATCATGTCCGGCGTCGTCGCCCTCGCCGCCCAGGCCGCCGGCCACCGCCTCGGCAACATCAACCCGGCCCTGTACGAACTGGGCCAGGTGTCGAAGAACCCGGCCTTCGGCAAGTACACCGGCATCCAGGACGTGACCGTCGGCAACATCAGCGACAACGGCGTCACCGGCCCGAACGCCGGACCCGGCTACGACATGGCCACCGGCTGGGGCACCATCGACGGAGCCCGCTTCGTCCCGGCCCTGGCGATCGCCGCCTCCGCCCCGAGCAATCAGGGCAACCGGGAGGATCAGGGGCACTGACACCTGGTCTTAGAGCGACCGCCACTTGATGGGGTGCAGCTGGCTGTGGACGGCAAGTGATTGAGGGGATTGACAGACAGGCACGGATCCCGGTGATCTCGGAGTTCTCTACGCTTCGTAACCGCCGGAGGATCCGTGCCTGCAGTCCCATCATCTCTGTTCGATGTGTTGTGGGACCAGTTCGCAGCTCTGCTGCCCGAACGGCCCGAGTTCGACCCGGCCCATCCGTGGGGATGCCACCGCCGCCGGATACCGGACCTGGTCGTGTTCCGGCACGTCGTGGACGCCCTGGTCCACGGTTCGGGGTACGAGCGGATCGCCTCGCAAGGGTGCTCCGCGACCACCATCCGCCGCCGCGTCAAGCAATGGGCCCACATAGGCCTGGCACAGGAACTCCACCGGATTGTGCTGGCCGCCTACGACACGATGATCGGCCTGGACCTCCACGACCTGTCCGCCGACGGCTGCCACACCAAAGCCCCATGCAAAGGCGACAAGGCCGGACCCTCACCGGTCGACCGCGCCAAGCAGGGCTTGAAACGCTCCACCTTGGTCGACGGCGACGGCGTTCCGCTCGGCCTGGCCTCGGCCGGCGCCAACCGACACGACTCAAAGCTGCTGGAACCCACCATCGAGGCAGCGAAACAGCAGGTCGGACACCTACCGGACAGAGCCACGATCCACCTGGACTCCGCCTACAACGGCAAACCGTGCCGCAAGGTCCTCGACGACCACCACCTGATCGGCGAGATAGCCGCCAAGGGGGTGCCGGCTCCGATCCAGGTCGGCAAGCGATGGGTCGTGGAACGCAGCCAGAGCTGGATGAACGGCTACGGCAAGATCCGCCGCTGTTTCGAACGCGACGGCGAGATCGTCGACTTCTACCTCTACCTCGCCGCCGCGTTCGTCACCGTCCGTGCACTCATCCGCCGAGCCCGCAAGCGCTACCGCTGGGACACCCGACCGACCAGCCGCCGACTCCCCTAAACCATCAAGTGGCGGTCGCTCTTAGTCGGGTTTTTTTCAGAAGCAGCTCGCCGACCGGACCTTCGGGTGCGGTCGGCGAGGCTTTGACGACGGTGGAAATCGCTTTTGCGTTTCGCACGTCACAATCCGGTCAAAGCCACCCGCGCTCCCGCGCCACTCGGGCGGCGGCGTGGCGGGAGGAACCGCCGGTTTTTTGCATTGCTGAGGACAGGTAGTTGCGGATTGTGCCGGACGCGAGGTGGAGGCGGGTGCTGATTTCGCGGACGGAGAGGCCTTCTGTGGTGAGGCGGAGGGTGTCGAGTTCGCGGTCGGTGAGGGGGCAGTCGTCGGTCATGGCGGCGGCGGACACTTCGGCGTCGATCCAGCGTTTGCCGCTGTGGACGTGGATGATGACGCGTTCGAGTTCGGTGGGGTCCACGGATTTCAGGAGGAATCCGCGGACGCCGGCGGCGAGGGCCATGCGCAGGACGCCGGCTCGGCCGTGGCGGGTGAGCATGACGACGGCTTGGGCGGGGCGGGCGGCGATGATGCGGCGGACGGTCTCGATGCCGTCGATGCCGGGCATCTCGAGGTCGAGGACGATGACGTCGGGGTCGCAGGTCTCGGCGAGGGCGACGGCGGTGAGGCCGTCGGCGGCCTGGGCGACGATCTCGATCTCGCCGGACAGGCTGAGGAGGCTGGCCAGGGCGGTGCGCAGGAGGGTCTCGTCGTCGACGAGCAGGACGCGGATCATGCGCGTGGGCCTCGTGGGTTGGACACCTTCGGCGCTTCAGATGCATTAGGCGCGGCAGACGCGTCAGGCGCCGCATCACTCGCCGCATCCCGCGCCCACGTCGTGAACGTCCGCCCCTCCTGCGACGTCACCAGCACGCCGCCGGCTGCGGCGAACCGCTCCCCCAGGCGCGCCAGACCGCTCAGCGTGCGTGTCGCCTCCTCCGCGCCGTCGTTGACGATGCGCACCGAGTCCGGCCGCAGTGTGATGGCGACGTGCTCGGCTTGAGCGTGGCGCAGCAGGTTGGTGGTCGCCTCACGCACCACGAGGCCGAACAGCTCATCCAGCCGGTGGCCGACCGGCGCCGCGCCGGCGACCTCGAACGAGATCCCGGCCGCCCGGATGAGCGACTCGGAGTTGGCCAACTCCCCGGCGAACGTCAGCGTCCGCTGCCCGTAGGCCAGCCGCCGGGTCTCGGCGATCGCGTCCGCGATGAGCTGCTCGGCTTCGCGCAGATGCGTTCTGGCGACGGCCGGGTCCTCGGCGAGCAGCTTGTCCGCCAGCCGGAGCTTCAGACGGCTGACATGCAGCGCCTGCCCCTGGATGTCGTGCAGATCGGCGGCGAAGCGGTAACGCTCGCGCATGACGGCGAGTTCGGCCGTCGCGCGCCGCGCTTGGTCGACGTCCAGGAAGAGCCCGAACCCGAAGCGGTTGACGCGGAACAGCGCCACGGAGCTCGCCATCATGACGCCCGCGCCGATGACATTGCCGCGTTCCGCCCCGAAGACCAGCGCGGGCAATACCCCGAGGCCGATGGCCAGGGCGGTCCACGGCCACTTCGTGAACGGCGGCGTGGTCACCACGAGTCCGGCCGACAGGGCGAAGCCGACGCCGCCGATCGGGCTGCCGTGGGTCCCGAGGATGAGCCACAGCAGGACGTAGGAAGCGCTGACGGTCACCGCGGCGAGGGCTTTCGGCGCCCCTCGCTCCCAGTACAAGCACTGCCAGCAGACCAGCGCCCCGATGCCGAGCGTGGCGACCAGACTCCACAGCGAGCGGCTCCCCCCGGCGACCAGGAGCACGTACCCCGCAACGAGAACGACCACGGTCCCCGTCGTGTACCGCCGCATCCGGGCCAGGGCGGGGATGTCGGCGTCGCTGTCCGACCAGTCGCCGTGGATCACCGGTGTCATCTGGTCACCATATGGCCCGCGGAGCAGCCGCGAAATGCCAAGAAGGTCATGATCCAACCTGACACATGTCATGCGAGGCGGTGAGAACACGGCACTACGCGGCGCCGCCGCCGACGGAGATCGTTGAGGACATGGAGCCATCCACACGGGAAACCATCATCGAGGCACGGGCGGTGAGCTTCGCCTATCGGGCGAAGTCCGGACCGGCGAAGAAGCCTCACGTCGCCGTCCGGGACGTCGATCTGCGCATCCGGCGCGGCGAACTCTATGCGCTGCTGGGTACGAACGGCGCGGGCAAGACCACGACGCTCGAAGTGCTCGAAGGCCACCGCGCGGCGACGTCCGGCCAGGTCACAGTCCTGGGAGGCGCTCCGTCCGACCGGCGGCACATCCGGCCGCGCATGGGCATCATGCTCCAGGACTCCGGACTCGCCGCCGAGCTCAGCGTGCGCGAGAGCGTGGCGCTGGCCGGAGCGATCTCGGGACGCCGTGACGACGTCGGGAAGGTGCTGGAACGCGTGGGCATCAGCCATCGCGGCGGCACGCGCGTCGCGCAGCTCTCCGGCGGGGAGAAGCGGCGCGTCGACTTCGCGATGGCGATCTGGGGCGGTCCGGAACTGGTCTTCCTCGACGAGCCGACGACCGGTCTGGACCCCGCGTCGCGCGAGGCGCTGTGGTCGGTCGTCGAAGACCTGAAGGCCGACGGCGCCACCTTCGTCCTGACGACCCACTACCTGGAGGAGGCTGAGAAGCACGCCGATCGCGTGGGGCTGATGCACGCCGGCTCGATCCGGCGCGAGGGCACGGTCGCGGAGCTGACCGAGGGCGGCGTCAGCACGATCCGTTTCGTGCCGCCCGGCGCCGTCAGCGACATCCCGATCCCGTTGGCGAGGACGGAGAACGGCTTGGCGGTGATCGAGACCCGGCAAGTGCAGCAAGACGTGACCGCACTGATGACCTGGGCAGCCGAGCACGATCACCGGCTGGCGCGATTCACCGTCCGCGAATCAGGACTCGACGACATCTTCCGCTCGCTACGGCACGAGGCACCGGAAGCGGCAGACCCGTCATCAAGCTACGAGAGGACGAACGCGTGAACGCCATAGCCATCGCCGAGACGAAGATGCTCCTGCGCAACCGGCTCGTCGCCGGCTGCGCCCTCCTGCTCCCCCTCGCCTTCGGACTGTTCCTCTTCGTGGGCAGGGACACAGAAAAGGCCGGAGGCGCCCTCGCCGGCGTGCAATGCGTGATGATGGCCGCGATGGGCACCTACGTGACCGCCACGACGACCCTCGCCGCCCGCCGCCAGACCCTCTACCTGAAGCGGATGCGCGGCGCGGCGATCTCCGACCGAAGCATCATCACAGGACTCTTGCTTCCCGTCGTCACGGTGAACATCGTCCAGGTCGCAGTGGTCTACGGCATCCTGGCGTCCAAAAACGCCCCCGCCAACCCCCTCCTCCTGATCGCGGCCGTACTCCTCGCCGAGACCATGTTCACCGGACTGGCCCTGGCCACCGCCGGCTTCTCGAACTCCCCCGAACACGCCCAATACATGACGGCGCCGATCTTCCTCGTGGCCACCGCCGCCGCAGTATGGTTCCAGGCACCCACCCTCGGCGGACCGATCGCCGTCAAGCGAGCCCTGCCCGGCGGCGCGATCGCGGAGCTGATCTCCATAGCCTGGAACGGCGGAAGCCTGTCGTCAGTCCCCATCCTGCTCGCGGCATGTCTGGCGTGGGCGATCGCCGGGGCGTGGGCCGCGCGCGCTTGCTTCCGGTGGGAGCCGCGTAACTAGAAACAGGGCGCCGCATTCAGCGACGCCCTGCAACTTCTGCCTCTACGGAATCTCGCAGCCGTCCGGTCCACACACAGCGCCGTCCGGAGACGCCGCCTCGCCGACGAGCTTCAGTGCCGGGGTGTGTGCTGCCCATGCCTCTTGGAGGGCTTGGGTGAAGACTTCGGCGGGTTGGCCGCCGGAGACGCCGAACTTGCGGTCGAGGACGAAGAAGGGGACGCCGTTGGCGCCGAGTGCTTGGGCTTCTTGTTCGTCGGCGCGGACGTCGGCGGCGAAGGCTGTTGCGTCGGCGAGGACGGTGCGGACCTCGGTTTCGTCGAGGCCGGCTTTGACGGCGAGTTCGATGAGGCGGTCGTCGTCGAAGATGGAGCGCTCGTCGGCGAAGTTCGCTTCGTAGGCCAGGTCCAGGAGTTCGTTCTGCTTGCCGCGGGTCTTGGCGAAGTGCAGGACGCGGTGGATGTCGAAGGTGTTGCCGTGGTCGCGGCCCTCGGCCAGGTAGCCCAGGCCGGCGTCGGCGGCGTTGGCGGCGACGCGGGCCTCGGCCTGCTTGGCCTGCTCGATGCTCATGCCGTACTTGCCCGCCAGCATCGGCAGGACCTGGACGGTGTCGCCCTTGGCGCGCTGCGGGTCCAGCTCGAAGGAGCGGAAGACCACTTCGACGTCGTCCTTGTGGTCGAAGGCCTGCAGGCCCTGCTCGAAGCGTGCCTTGCCGATGTAGCACCAGGGGCAGGCGACGTCACTCCAGATCTCGACGCGCACGGCGGTCTCTCCTATTACTCGGCGGCTCGCGGGGCCCGAGCCTGGACAAAGTCAACGTGCGGGCCCGGAGGGGGTTGGGCCCGCACTACTGGTTTAACGGTGAACTACCTCGCAGAATTCCGGGGGTCGACGTGACGCCGGTCTCCGCCTCAGACGTGCTCTACGCGCGCCACCGGTTCGGCGCCGGCGAGTTCGGCGCGGCTGCTGACGCCGAAGCGGCGGAACAGGCGGGTCAGGTTGCCTTCGACCGCCTTCACCGAGACCTGGAGGGCGGCTGCTATCTGGCGGTTCGTGGCGCCGGAGCGGACCAGTTCCACGATCTGGCGTTCGGTCGCGCTGAGAGGTTCGGCCGGGGTGTCCAGGCGGGCCAGGCGGCCTTGGACGAAGCGCAGCCAGGGTCCGCAGCCGGCTGCCGCGTAGGAGGTCGCCGCCGATTCCCACGCGGTGCGGGCTGCAGCGCGGCGTCGGGCACGGCGTTCCAGCTCGCCGAGGGTGACCTCGGCGCGGGCTATCTCCAGCGGATAGGGGTGTTCGGTGGGGATGGCGGCGCGGAGGCGGTCGGCCGCCTCGCGGGCGTCGGCGGCCAGGCCGTGGCGCAGGAGGCGGGCCCGGGTCAGGCCGAGCTTCACCACGTCGCGTTCCAGACGCCGCGCGGCTTCCTGCGCCTCGTCGAGGATGCGGTCGGCAGCGGCGAAGGAGCCGCAGCGGGCCAGGGTCTCGGCGAGGTCGGCGTCGACCAGGAACGTCGCGGGGTCGACCATGCCGACGTTGCGCATCAGGGTCCTGCCGCGCGCCAGGTGGTGCGCGGCCTGCGAGGAGCGGTCCAGAAGCAGTTCGGCGCGGCCCAGGAAGGCGTGCGCGTAGCCGGTGAACTCCGAGTCGCCGGAGGCGGTGCCGGCCTCGATGGCGCGCTGAGCGACGTCCACGGCAGCCTCCGCACTGCCGTTGGACAGCTCCGCCGCGGCGGAGAGAATCAGCGCCTGCACGCTGGAGGAACCGGTCTCGGCGCGCAGCCGGCTGCCCAGCAGCGCGGCTTCATGCGCCTGGCGGCACAGGCCCGCGCGTTCGTTGACCGAGGCCACCAAGTGCAGCACGTCGCCGAGGTCGCGCAGCCGGCCGGCGCGCTCGACGTCGGCCCGCAGCCGGGCGGCGGTGGCCAGTGCGTCGGCGACGTCGCCGCGACGCAGGAACCAGATGATCAGGGATTTGCGAACCGCGATCGACGGCAGGGTCAGGTCCCCGCCCAGGCCGAGGGCCTCGGCCTCCTCCAGCGACTCGATGGCGCGCTCGGGGTCGGTCTGGATCTCGGTCGGCACGCGCATCGCTATGGACTCGGCACGCAGATTGCGGTCGCCGGTGGTGAGGGCGTACTCCTCGGCGCGGGCCAGGGCGGCGAGCGCCGCCTCGACGGAGCCGGAGCGGAAGGCGTGGTCGGCGCGCTGGAGGCTGACGCGCGCCTGCAGGTCCGGGCGTCCGGCGGCGTCGGCTTCCGCGGCTTCGAGCAGGGCGGCCTGCACCGATATGTCGTCGTCGAGCTCGACCAGGAGCAGGCGCGCGCCGACGCGGCACGCCGGGTCCGGACCCGCCACGACCGCTTCGGCGGCCTCGCGCGCCTGGCGCGGCAGCCCGGCGTCGAAGGCGGCGCGGGCGGCTTCGAGCAGGCGGTGCGCGCCGGAGTCGCCGAGGCGAGGAGCAGAGGCGCCGGGCTGGGAGGCAGAGTCGCCGAGATCGGCAGAGGAGCCATCGAGATCGCGGCTGTCAGCGCTGCCGGTGCCGCCGGCATCGCCGGCATCTCCTGGCTGGTCGTCGGAATCGCTCGCCGCACCGGAGCCGGAAGGATGCGCCGACGAGCCCGCCGACGCCCTCGATATCCCCGCCGCCCCCGACACTCCTGATACCCCCGACGACCCGTTCGCCGTCGAAGTAACCGACACCGTGTCGGTCTCGGTCGCCACTGGCGCGCCAGGGTCGGCATGCGTTGAGGTTTCGCGGCCGCCGCCGGCCGTCGGCGTCCGTTCCGCAGCCATCCGATACAGCTCCGCGGCCGTCCCCGGCGCCCCGCGGTGCACCGCGATCCGCGCCGCTTCCTCCAACTCCGCGGCCAACTCCTCGGTGGCCTCCGATGTCGCCAAAGCGTGATGGCGCGCACGCTCCAGCGGATCGTCGTGCGCGTGGGCGAGTTTGGCGTGGCATTCCTGGCGGGCTTCTAAATCAGCGTCCGCATACACGATCTCGCGCAGCAGCGGGTGTGCGAAGCGCGGTTCCAGGTCGCGGCCGGAGACGATGATGCCGGAGGCCAGCGCCTGCGACAGTCCCCATTCGTGGCCGGCGAGCAGTTCGCGCGGCGGGCGCGCGGCCGTCGAGATGAGCAGCAGCGCGTCGCGGGCGGCCTGCGGCAGGGCGTGCAGGCGGTCGGCGAGCAGACCGCGCAGGCGCTCGGGGACCTGCAGCGGGTCGCCGGGCTGGACGACCGTTCCCGAACGCAGGGCGGCGCGTCCCAATTCCAAGGCGTAGAAGGGGTTTCCGTCGCTGGCGTCGCGGATCCGTTGCGACAGCTTGTCCGTGGGACGCAGGCCGAGGCGGGTCCGCAGCAGTTCGGAGACCACCGGGCCGGGCAGGTTGCCCAGGGCGATCTCGACGGCGTCCTCCGGCAGCAGCCCCCACCAGGTCGGTTCCTGTCCCTCCGACAGCCGCTCGGCGGCCAGGACCCGGACGCGGCTGCCCTGGCGGCGGCGCACGGCGAAGGCCAGGACCTCGGCGGTGGCCGAGTCCAGGCAGTTGACGTCGTCCAGGATCAGCAGCACCGGACGTTCGGCGGACAGCGCGCGCAGCGCCTCGACCACCGCCACGCGGATCGCCAGCTGGTCGGTGGCCGCGCCGTCGGGGACGGTGCGCATCAGCACGCCGTCGAAGGCGGGGCGCAGGTGGTAGGGCACGACTTCGGGCCGGGAGGCGACGGCGTCGGAGAACAGGTCGTACAAGCCCAGATAGGGCAGCCAGGACTCGGCCGCCGCCGACGCGCTGCGCAGCACCAGCTGCCCGGCGGCCGCGCACGCCGAGCCGATCGCGTCCAGCAACGCCGATTTGCCGATTCCGGCCGGGCCGCTCACCAGGACCCCGCCGCCGGCGGCCAACGCCGCCATGCATTTCTCGAGCGTCTGCTGCCGGCCGAGTATCGCTGGTGCGTCCTTCACGCAAGGAAGTGTCCTCCCGTCTGCGGTGTATTGGCGAGTCCGAAGTACCGGCGCGTGCACGGAGCGTCTCTGACGTACGGCGAAATACCTTATGTCCGATTCCTCCCCTCCGCTCGCCGTCTAAATCAATTACTGGATATAGAACGCGCAGCTACCTAGCGCGTTGTTATCTTTTCGTGACCATCTCAGCGTGCATTTCCCCAGGTTCGCCCGCTACGGTCGCACACCAGGTACGCCGGTCCTAGACCCGTAAATCGGGACACCGGCGCCTACGCCGAATCCCAAAAGCGCGCAAAACGCCGGACGGGAACCGGGGACCCACGTCCCAATGGGGTGAATCCGCTTCCAGAAGTGGTAGGGCAGCCTCTTTCGCCCGAACCCGTCAGCTAACCCGGTAGGCGGTCAAAGAGGAAGAAAAAACACGTACATGCGCACTCCCCTGGTGCTCGGCCGCCGTTCCCGCGGCCTGACCCTGACCGCCGCCGCTCTCGGCGCGGTCGCCGTCCCCTCCATCGCCTCGGCGGCTCCGGCCCTGGCCGCCACCCCCCACGCGCGTCCCGCCGCCGCCCCGGCCCTGGCGCCGGCTCCGGCCTCGGCCGTGGCCGCCGCGGTCGCCGCCTCGGCTCCCGCTCCGGCGCAGGCCGCTCCCGTCGCCGCCGTCGCGCCGAAGGCCGCCGCCGCCCCCAAGGCCGCGACCTACACCGTCCGCCCCGGCGACACTCTGTCCGGCATAGCCCAGAGCAAGCTCGGCGACGGCAGCAAGTACCCGGAGATCTTCAAGCTCAACACCGGCAAGGCGCAGGCCGACGGCCACAAGCTGCAGGACCCGAACCTGATCCTGATCGGCTGGGTCCTGAACCTGCCCAACGGCTCCGCGACCCCGGCCGCGGCCAAGCCGGCCGTGCAGTCCGCCCCGGCGAAGCCGGCCCAGCCGACGCAGAAGACCACCACCCAGACGCAGAGCTACTCGACCACCTCGGCCTCGGCCAGCTCCTACGCGAACAACCTGGACGGCTGGATCAAGCAGGCCATCTCGATCCTGAACTCCCACGGGTACTACGTCTCCTACAACGCGATCTACCAGACCGTGATGCACGAGTCGGCGGGCAACCCGAGCGCCACCAACGGCTGGGACTCCAACGCCGCCGCCGGCCACCCCTCGATCGGCCTGATGCAGACCATCGCCCCGACGTTCAACGCCTACGCGCTGGCGGGCCACGGCAACATCTACAACCCGGTGGACAACATCATCGCCGGCGTCCGCTACGCGGCGGCCGTCTACGGCTCGCTGGACTCCGTCGTCGCGGCGCGCTGCGGCGGTTCCTGCTGGTACGGGTACTGATCCGTACCGCGTTCCCCGCGTGAGATCTGCGTGACCACTGCATGGCAACCGAAAGCCCCCGAGCGGAGACCCGCTCGGGGGCTTCGGCCATAGAGCCACCGGCGCGGCTCAGTAACCCTCGCCGGTCCAGCCGAAGCGCTTGTGCAGGTGGCCGATGACGTTGTCGAAGTCGTCGCGGTCCAGCGCGTGGCCCTCGCGCCGGATGCCCTCGGGGTGCACCCGCACCACGCGGTCGATCACGGCCCAGGACTCGCGCGCGTCGCGGTCCCAGCCGCCGGTGCCGATGCTGACCCAGTTCTCGGCGTCTCCGTGCCGCTTGCTGGTCAGCTTGACCGCCAGGAAGTTGCCGGTCGCCTTGCCGCGCGCCACCAGCAGCACCGGGCGGTCCTTGCCGCGGCCGTCGTGCTCCTCGTAGGGGACCCAGGTCCAGACGATCTCGCCGGGATCCGGCAGGTGGTCCTCCTCGGGCGCCCACTCGGTGTGCACCGCGCCGATCTTGTGCGGGTCGATCTCGACGGTATCGAAGGGCGGGAACCGGCCGGGCGAGTTCCCCCACTGGTCGTTCTCGTACTCATGCTCTGCCATGGCGCCGAACTATGCCAAAGGAAGGAACGGCCTCGCCAACCGGCGTCGTGGTTCGCGCTGAGCCTTCCGAGTGAACGCCGCGCGGCGCCGTCCACGCTCCCGGTCCGGCGCCGCGCCCGCCCGGACAATCCCCTGTGTGAGCACGCACTCCCTGTCGACGCTGCTGCTGGTGGCCGTGATCGCCGTGCTGGCGCCGCCGCTGGCCGATCTGGCGGGCCGCAAGGCGCCGGTGCCGCTGGTCGTGTTCGAGATCGTGCTCGGCATCCTGGTCGGCCCGGACGTACTCGGCTGGGCCCACGACGACGACTACGTGCACGCGCTGTCCCAGTTCGGTCTGGCGATGCTGTTCTTCATGGCCGGCTACGAGATCGACTTCGCCCGGCTGCGCGGCGGCCCGCTGTCCCGCGCGCTGCTGGGCTGGGTGATGTCGGTGGTGATCGGCGTCGGGATCGGGCTGGTCCTGGCGCCCTCGGCCAAGAGCGGCGTCATCGTCGGCATCGCGTTGAGCACCACCGCGCTCGGCACGATCCTGCCGGTGCTGCGCGACGCCGGCGAGATCGGCACGCCGCTGGGGACCGTGGTGACGGCGGTCGGCGCGGTCGGGGAGTTCGCGCCGATCATCGCCATGACGCTGTTCCTGGACGGCCGCAGGCCCGGCCAGGCGATAGTCTACCTGACGGCGTTCGCGCTGATCGCCGGCGTCGGGATCGTCGTGGCGGTGCGCGGCGAGCACACGGCGGTGAACCGGCTGGCCGACGTCACCATGGAGACCTCCGGGCAGTTCGCCGTCCGGCTGGTCATCGCGCTGTTGATCGCGATGATCGGGGCGACCGTCGCCCTCGGCGTGGACATGCTGCTCGGCGCGTTCGCCGCCGGGGTGATCATGCGGATCCTGTTCCACAGCGGCGACCCGGAACGCGCCGAGCGGGTCACCGCGAAGCTGGAGGCGATCGGGTTCGGCTTCCTGATCCCGGTGTTCTTCATCGACACCGGGATCGGCTACGATCTCAAGGCCCTGACCTCGAACTGGGCCACGCTCGGCCTGGTGCCGCTGTTCCTGGCGCTGTTCCTGCTCACCCGCGGACTGCCCAGCTTCCTGACCGCGCCGGAGGGCACGAGCACCCGCGCCCGGCGTGCGATCGCGCTCTACGCGGCGACCGGTCTGCCGCTGATCGTCGCCATCACCGCGATCGGCGTGGAGCGCGGCACGCTGAAGTCCTCCAGCGCCGCGGCGATGGTCGGCGCCGGGATGCTGTCGGTGCTGCTCTATCCGTTCCTGGCGCTGAAGGTGAGCGGAGACAGGCGGACCCCGCAAGGTCCGCGCGAAGCCGCCGAGAGCTGGTGAGGACCGCGGCGCGTACATCTGTGGACGGACGCCGGCCGGATGTGCCCCCTCCGACCGGACGATGTGCGGCCCGCCCTGGAACGACGAGGATAGTTACGATGATCCGACGCACCGGAGGACCACGGAGGATGTGCGCATGCCGAAGGTAGTGCTGGCCGGGCTGCGCGCCGACGCGGTGCGGCTGGCCCTGACCTGCCTGTCGATCGTGCTGGGCATCGCTTTCGTGACCGGGACGTTCCTGCTGTCGGGGTCGATCAACAAGGCGTTCGACTACGGATACGCGCGCGCCGCGCAGAACATCGACGCCGCGGTCCAGCAGACCGGTTCGGCCGTCTACCCCAACACCACCCCGCCGGCGACGCTGCCGTACCGGCTCACCCCGTCGGTCGCGGCGAAGATCCAGGCCCGCGTCGGCGCCGACGCCGTGGTCAGTGGCCAGGTCAAGGGACCGGCGCCGCTGCTGGACGCGAATGGCCAGGCGATGCGCACCGACGGGCTCACGGGCTACGCCGTCGCCTTCCCCGCCGACCCGGCGCTGTTCCCCGGGACCGTCGTCGCCGGCACGGGACCGACCGGGCCCGACGACGCGGTCGTCGACAAGGACACCGCCGACGAGCACAAGCTGCACGTCGGGGAGACGATCCGGGTCGTCGGCCACGACTCGACGGTCCGCAGCTTCCGGCTGGCCGGCATCGCCGAGTACGGCGTCGACAACCGCGCCAACGGCTGGACTCTGGTCGGGATGCTGCCGCAGGTCGTGTTGCAGGTCACCGGCAAGGTCAGCTACGACGAGATCGACCTGCGCGCCAAGGCCGGCGCCTCGCAGCAGCATTTGGCCTCCGAGGCCGCTGCCGCGCTGGGCAGCGATCCGCAGTTCACCGTCCTGACCGGAGCGCAGTACACCAAGGCCGTGCTGGAGCACCGCGCCTCGATCGCCGGGAACGTCCCGCAGATCCTGGAGGTCTTCGGGGGCGTCGCGCTGCTGGTCGCGGCGTTCGTCATCTACAACACGTTCACGATCCTGGTGGCCCAGCGGATCCGGCAGGTCGCGCTGTTGCGCTGCATCGGCGCCGGCAAGGGGCAGGTGTTCGGCGCGACGGTCGCCGAGGCGGCGCTGGTCGGGCTGGTCGGTTCGGCCTTGGGCGTGCTGGCCGGGATCGGCGTGGCGCAAGGGCTGCACGCGGTGGTCGCGGCGACGACCTCGACCAAGCTGCCGCCCGGCGGGATCGTGGTGTCCGGCGGGGTGATCGCGCTGGGCATGGCGGTCGGGTTCGTGGTCACCATCGTCTCGGCGGTGCTGCCGGCGCGCGCCGCGACGAACGTGCCGCCGATCGAGGCGCTGCGCACACAGCAGGAGGTGAAGACCGCCTCGGGGCGGATCGGCCGGACCCGCCTGCTGGTCGCCGTCGCGCTCGGGATCGCCGGGATCGCGGTGGCGGCGCTGGGCACCGGGCAGCACGATCTGCTCGGCGGCGTGCAGCTGATCGGGGGCGGCGGCGGGTTGGTCTTCGCGGCGCTGATCGTCGCCGGACCGCTGATCGTCGGGCCGATGATCTGGGCCCTGGGCTGGCTGCCGGGCCGGTTCTTCGGCACGCCGACCAAGCTCGCCGGCTCCAACGCGCGCCGCAATCCCGGCCGGGTCGCGGCGACCACCGCCGCGCTGACCATCGGCGTGACGCTGATGTCGCTGTTCACGGTGACGCAGGACTCGGTGACGGTGACCCAGGCGCAGTGGATCGACTCGCACAACCCCTATGACTACTCCGTGGACCCGCCGGGCTCCGGGCAGATGGTGCCGTTCCAGGTCACCGGCCAACTGCGCGCCAAGCCACAGCTGGCGCAGGTGGCGGCGGTGGACGGGACCAAGGCGGCGCTGAACGGGACCTCGGTCGACGTCGGCGCGGTCGAGTCCTCGGCGTACGGCACGCTGTTCAAGCCGGTGGTGAAGTCCGGCTCGCTGGCGGACTTCGGGCCCGGCACGGTCGCGCTGTCGAACGAGACGGCCGACGCCCAGCACGTGAAGGTCGGCGACACCATCACGGTGCAGACGCCGCAGTCCGGTCCGCTGACCGGCAAGGTCGCGGTGATCTACCAGGTCTTCACCGGCTACGGCATCGACTGGTACGACGTGCTGCTGCCGCGCGCGCAGTTCCTGGCGACGTTCAAGCCGCTCGGCGACACCCAGGTCCGCATCCTGGCCGCGCCGGGCGTCCCGACACCCACCTCCCGCAGGGCGGTCGACTCGGTGGTGTCGCAGTACCCGTTCCTGCACACCGGGAGCCTGGCGGAGAAGAAGAACTCGCTGACCGGCAGCGCGGACGCGACGCTGCAGCTGTTCACCGCGATGCTGGGGCTCGCGGTGGTGATCGCGGTGCTGGGCATCGCCAACACGCTGTCGCTGTCGGTCGTGGAGCGCACGCGGGAGTCGGCGCTGTTGCGCGCCCTGGGACTCTCGCGCGGGCAGATGCGGCGGATGTTGTCGGTGGAGGCGGTGCTGATGTCGGCGGTCGGCGCGCTGATGGGGGTGGCGCTGGGGGTCGGGATCGCCGCGGCGCTGGAGTCGTTGATCGGGCGGGTCGAGGGCGGCGCGGTGTTGTCGGTGCCGGTGTTCACGCTGGTCGGGTACGTGCTGCTGGCTGCGGTGGCCGGGCTTGCGGCCTCGGTGCTGCCGGGGCGGCGCGCGGCTTCGGTGTCGATCGTCGCGGCGATCGCGGATTCCTGATGCGCGCCGAGCCCATTTCGCCGGAGCGGCTGGCTGAACGGATCGCGGGTCTGGTGAGCGCGCACGAGCCGAATCCGTGGACACGGTTGGCGATCGACGGCGCGCCGGGCGCCGGGACGTCCGAGGTGGCGGCGGCGGTCGAGGCGGTCCTGGCCGATGCGGGGCGTCCGACGCTGCGGATCTCGGCGGGCGACTTCCTGCGTCCGCGATCGCTGCGGTTGGAGCACGGTCGCGAGGATCCGGATGTCTTCTACGCCGAGTGGCTGGATCTCAAGGGGATGCGACGCGAGGTGTTCGATCCGCTGGGACCGGGCGGTTCGGGGCGCGTGCTCCCCACGCTGTGGGACGCCGCGCGTGATCGCGCCAGCCGCGCGCTGTATGTCGAGCTGCCGCCGGGCGGGGTGCTGATCGTCGAGGGCACGTTCCTAATGGGGATCGGGCTGCCGTTCGACGTCGAGGTGCATCTGTGGCTGTCCGCCGGCGCACTGAAGCGCCGCACGCCGGAGGAGATGGCGTGGACGCTGCCCGCGTATGCGCGGTATGACGCCGAGGCCGATCCATCGCGTGCCGCGTCCCTGACGGCACGGATGGACGACCCACGGCATCCGGCTTTGCTGTTCTTCTAGCCCTCACCCGGTGGTTCGGGCGGCTCGGGCGGCTGCGACGGCTGGGGCGGCGCCGGCGGTGCGGTCTGCGCCGCCGGACGGTTCCCGCGCAACACGTCGAGCCGGGATCGGTACTCGTTCTCGTCGATCTGCCCGTGGGCGAACCGCTCTGCCAGGATCTGCTCGGCCGGGACCGTCCCCGTCCCGCCCGAGCTCCACGCCGGCGGGCCGCCGGGGAGTCTCATACCGCGCTGGGCCGTCACCGGTCCGCGATGCGTGAAGCTGCGCACCAACCACACGACCGCCATGATGACCAACGCCCACAGCGCGACCATGAACAACACCCACAGCACCCAGCCACCCCAACCGAGGCCCTCGTGAACATGGCGTCCGGGACCGTAGAAAGGTCGGGGATACATGGGTTCCACCTCCTTATGGTTCTCGCACTGCTCACTCTGTGTCCCAGTCCTAAGGTGCGCCCGGATCCTTAGACGGCGCTGAAAGCGGCTTAGGAATTGCGACCCCTGTTTGCGCCGCCCAGCCGCGCGCGTGCGCGATGCGTGCCGGGATCGGCGGGTGGGTGTAGCGCAGCAGGACTTCCCAGCGGCGAGGTTCCAGGTCTGCGATGTTCTGGACGGCGAGCGCGCGTTCCATGCGCACGATGGTGTCGGGGTCGCGGAACAGGTCGAGGGCGTACCCGTCTGCGCGTCCTTCGATATAGCGGCTGTATGCCAGTCCCCAGGGCTCGCCGATCAGGCCGATCAGCACCAGTACGGCGCGGACCAGTGCTTGCGAGCGCGGGTCCTCGGCGTGGTCCACCCCGGCGGCGTCGAGCAGCGGCGACCAGTGCAGCGCCGCCGCCAGGACCGCGACGCCCAGCGCCGCGCCGACCGCGCCGAAGACGGTGCCGGTCAGCACGTCGCGCCGGGCGGCGTGGCCGAGTTCGTGGGCGGCGATCGCGGCGACCTCGCCGGTGTCCAGGCTGTCGGTGGTGGTGTCCCACACGACCAGGCGGCGGGTCTTGCCGAGGCCGGAGACGTAGGCGTTGGCGGCGGTGGTGCGCCGGGAGCTGTCGCTGACGAGGATGTCCTTGACCGGCACGCCGGACTGCTCGACCAGCGCCATCAGCCGCTCGCGCAGCGGACCGTCGGGCAGCGGCTTGAACTTGTTGAACAGCGGCTCGATCAGCACCGGCATGATGAACGAGCCCAGCAGCGCCAGCAGCGCGGCGGCCAGCGCGGCCCACACCCACCACGCGTCTCCGGCGTGGCGCATGAGCGCATAGAGAGCACCGATCGCCGCCGCGGTGAGCACGACGCCGATGAGGAATCCCTTGGCGGTGTCGGCAGCGAACAGTCCCCAACCGCGCTTCGACAGACCCCAGCGACGGCTGACGGTCTCGCTCCACATGCTCAGCGGCAGGCGGAGCACCAGCCCGAGCAGCGACAGCGCGACGCTGCCGAGCAGCGCGCGGGCGACCCAACCGCCGCCGGCGACGTCACCGGCCACTCTGACCAGCCCCGCGCCGGCCGGAGTGAGGCCGAGGACCAGGGGGACGGCCAGACCGAGAATGGTCGAGATGATGCGCAGAGGCCGGACGCTGCGCTTATAGGCGCGCGCACGCTCGATCTGCTCGGGGGTGAAGTCCTGGGCGGCGTAATCCACGTGTCCAGTGTGCTCCGCCCAAGTACCTTGAGCGCATGTCCGACGCTGCTGAAACACCAGACGCCACGGCCGCCTTCGCCAGCCTGCGGGGACTCGCACTCGGCGACGGCTTCGGGGAGCGCTGGTTCTTCCGCAAGAAGCGCGAGGCGATCGACATGATCCGCCATCGGACGACGCCCGGGGACGAGCCGTGGCACTGGACCGATGACACGGCCATGGCGCTGGCACTGCTGCGCGTGCTGACGGAGCACGGCGCGGTGGAGCAGCAGGAGCTGGCGATCTCGTTCGCCGCGATGTACACCTCCGATCCCTACCGGGGCTTCGGGCACGGGATGCACCAGCTACTGCCGAAGCTCGGCGAGGACCCGGGAAACTGGGCGACGTATGCACGAACCCTGTTCGACGGCGAGGGCAGCCTGGGCAACGGCGCGGCGATGCGCGCTGCGCCGCTCGGCGCGTGGTTCCGGCGGGATCCGGAGGCGGCCGCGGCCCAGGCGGCGCTGGCGGCGGAGGTCACGCACGCGCATCCGGAGGGCATCGCGGGCGGCGTGGCGGTCGCGGCAGCGGCGGCTTTGGCAGCAGGGAGTTCGGATGCGGCGGGTGACAGCCCGGCACTTGACCCGCACGCCTTCCTGACGGCGACCGCGGAGCTGACCCCGGCCGGCATCATCCACGACGGACTACTCCGCGCCGCCGACCTCCCCCCGGATACCCCAGCGTGGCAGGCCTCGGACATCCTCGGCAGCGGCCAACGCATCCGCGCGAGCGACACCGCCCCATTCGCCATCTGGAGCGCGGCCCACCACCTCGACAACCTGACCGACGCCCTGTGGACCACCGCCGAAGGCCTCGGCGACGTGGACACCACCTGCGCCATCACCGGCGGGATCGTCGCAGCGCGGACCGGACTGCGCGGCGTCCCGGCGCGCTGGCTGGAGTTGGCGGAGGCGCTGCCGGAGTGGGTCGGGTAAGGCGAGAACAGCTCCGGAAAGGATGGCGACGGCGCCGACCCGAACGGCCCACCGACCGCCGAGGCGGCGCGCTCCGGGGTCGCGCGATGGCTGGAGTTGGCGGAGGCGCCGCCGGAGTGGGTCGGGTAGTGCGAGAACAGCTCCGATCGCCGAGGCGGCGCACTCCGGGATCGGCGCGATGGCTGGAGGCGGCGGAGGCGCTGCCGGAGTGGGTCGGATAGCGCGGCTCAGCGGTGGGGCATGCCGAGGGTGACGCGCTTCGGCATCTCGGAGCTGGCTGGAGTTGGCGCAGGCGCTGCCAGAGTGTGCCGGCTAGCGCGGCTCAGCCGAGGATGATGACCATGGCGCCGACCAGGGTGGCGCTTCCGCCTCCGATGCTGAGCAGAAACGACAGGATCGTGGGCTCGCCGGGGAGGGCGCGCCGCAGGGTGTCGTTCCGTCGGATGAGGGGCGTCCGTCTGTCGGATGACAGGGTTCGAGGATGCCCGTCCGTGGGTTGATTCGGCGGTCGGTGTGCTCGTCATAGCGTCGGGGGCATGGCACTTCATCGTCGTATCAGCGTCATCGCTGTCCTGGCTCTCGCCGCGTCCGTCGCCACGACTGGCGCCGCGATGGCGACCACTTCGACCACTTCGACCACTTCGACCACCTCGACCACCTCGACCACCACCGCCGCCGCTCCCGTCTTCCAAGGGTCGCTCCCCGCGCCGACCGGGCGCTTCGCTGCCGGGGAGGAGGTCATCCATCTCACCGACTGGAGTCGTCCGGATCCGTGGGTGCCCTCGGCTGGGGCGCGGCAGCTCGCGGTGTCCATGTTCTATCCGGCGGTTGCCGGGTCCGGGACTCAGGCTCCTTATATGACGCTCGCTGAGGCGGCTGGGTTCATTCAGTACCGGGTGCCGCCGAATTCGGGTATCACGACGCAGGAGTTGTCCGCGGTCACCACGCATGCCTATGACAACGCTCGCGCGGTGCGTGGGAAGTATCCGCTCGTCGTGCTCTCGCCCGGGTTCGAGAATCCGCGGATGACGCTCACGTCGCTGGCGACCGAGTTGGCGAGCCATGGATATGTCGTGGCGCTCGTGGGCCACACCTACGAGGACAGCGGCGAGACGCTGGCGGACGGGCAGACGCCGCCGTGCGCGATCTGCGACGGCAGCAGTCCGACGGCGCCGGTGCCGGACGCCATCGCGGCCAGCCGCGCCAAGGACGTGTCCTTCGTCATCGACCAGCTGACGCGCGGTGATTGCGCGTGGCGGCTGAGCGATCTGATCGACAAGCACAGCATCGCCATGGCGGGGCACTCGCTCGGCGGGGCGGCGACGGTCGACACGATGATCGCCGATCCGCGGGTGCGCGCCGGGGTGAACCTGGACGGCACGTTCTTCCCGGTCCCGGCCGCCGGTCAGATCACCCGTCCCTACCTCATGATGAGCCACTCGGTCGGGGACCCGACGTGGACTCAGACCTATGCGAACCTCGGCGGCTACAAGCGCTGGCTGGACGTTGCCGACAGCAACCACGCCACTTTCACCGACATCCCGCTGCTCGCGCAGGAAGCCAACATCCCCGAGCCGCCCGGCATCGACCCGCTGCGCGGCACCGTGATCACCCGGGAGTACGTGACCGCGTTCCTCGACCAGAGCCTGAAGGGAATCCACCAGCCGCTGCTGGACGGCCCGACGCCGGCCAACCCGGACGTGCTCTTCCAGTACTAGGCTTTCCTGCAACAGGGGTTGCGGGGCCTCATCGGGGCCGGACCGGTTGGGGGATTTGCATGGTGGACAATCGCGAAAGCCACGCGGACGGGGACCGGAGGCACCGCATGCGCGTCTCGGATTCCGAGCGGCAGGAAGTGGTCGAGGTGCTCAAGCAGGCCCTCGACGACGGCCGGCTGAAGATGGACGAGTACGTCGAACGAATGGAGAAGGCGTACGAAGCCGTCACCATCGGGGATCTCGAGCTGCTGCACGACGACCTCCCGCGAGGCGGCGCGCACACACCGCCCGCACCCGCGGCTCCGTACTACGCGCCAGCGCCGATCCCCACGCCCCCCGCTCCGGCTCCGGCTCCGCAGCCGCACCCGGTGTACCTCGTCCCCACGCCGCCGCCCGCCCCGCCGCCGACCCCGCACCCGGGCATCAGCGGCGCCTACGTCGACCTGCCGGGCGGGCTGAAGGTGTTGTGGACGATCCTGTCCGCGGCGGTCGCGATCAACGTCGTGGTCTGGGTGCTCCTCGGCCTGACCACCGCGTCGTTCCCGTACCCGTGGCCGCTGTGGGTGGCCGGACCGGCCGGCGCCGCGCTGTTCGGCATCTCGGCGCCGGTCGTGCAGGCGCGGCGGGCGCGCTGGGAGAAGCAGCGGCGCCAGCTTCCGCCTACGGGCTGAGGCGGCGCAGCGCTTCGACGGTGTCGACGTCGTCGGGACGGCCGGTGTCGGTGCAGTCCACGGCGACGACGTCCGTGCGCTCGGCGAGGAACGCGCGGGCTCCGGCGTCGCCGGTGAGCGTGGGCAGCACGTCGGCGACGGCTTCGCGCCCGAACAGGACCGGATGCGCGCGGCGTCCGTCATACGTCGCGACGGCGATCGGAGCGCCGTCGCGCCAAGCCGCGATGAGCCGCTTCACCGCCGCGGCGCCGATGAGCGGCTGGTCGACGAGGGTCACCACGACCGCTGCGGCGTCGCGCGCCGCGAACAGCCCGGCGTGCAGCGAGCTGCCCATGCCGGTGGTCCAGTCCGGGTTCAGGACGAGGATCGCGTGGTGCACGGCGCCGACGTCCAGCGCGCCGACGACGACCAGCACGCGATCGCAGCCGCCGGCGGTCAGCGTCGCGACGGCGCGGTCCACGAGCCGTTCGCCCTGGAAGCGCGCGACGGCTTTGCCACCGCCGAAGCGGGTGGCGGCGCCGGCGGCGAGGACGACGCCGACGACCGGGGGCTGGGCCGCGCCGGATGGGCGTCTGCGGGAGGCAGCACTCATCGGACGATGATCTCAGATCTCTGCGATCGCATGGCGCTGGTCCGCATCTCGTCCGACCTCGGTCCGCGATGCGGCCCAGTCAGCTGACTCAGCCCTTTGCGATCATCAGACCCACTGCTCATCGATGAATCTTCCCTCTGGTCCGTCGCAACGGCTCGCCACTCCCCTGCCGCCGCAAGGCGACCAGCTCCGCGGCGATCGACACCGCGGTCTCGGCAGGTGTCGAGGCACCGAGGTCCAGTCCGATCGGCGCGGCGAGCCGGGCGAGTTCGTCCTCTGTGACACCCGCCTCGCGCAGCCTCCGCTCGCGGTCCTCGCACGTCCGCCGCGACCCCATCGCTCCGACGTACAGCGCCGGCGAGCGCAGCGCGATCTCCAGCGCGGGCACGTCGAACTTCGGGTCGTGGGTCAGCACGCAGATCGCGGTCCGCTCGTCGATCGAGGTCGCGGCCAGGTACTGATGCGGCCAGGCGACGACCACGTCGTGCGCGTCGGGGAAGCGCTCGGCTGTGGCGAACACCGGCCGCGCGTCGCAGACCGTCACCCAGTAGCCCAGGAAGCGGCCGATGCTCGCCAGCGACGCCGCGTAGTCCAGCGCGCCGAGGACGATCAGCCGGGGCGGGGCGCCGATGACGTTGAAGAACACTGTCACGGTGTCGGGTGCGCCCCACGGTCCGTCCGCCGGTTCGGGGCAGCCGTCCAGCCGGTACCGGCGCCGTGCCGGTTCTCCCAGGTCGACCAGCGCGTCTGCGTCCCGGGCGACCGCGTCGGCCAGGGCCGCGTAGCCGTTGGCGCGCAGCAGGTCGCCGCGGTGCAGTCCGATCAGCTCCGGCGGGCCGTCGACCACCGTCACCATCGCCGCACCGGAGCCGCGCGCCACCGCCTCCTGGACCCGGTCCAGGTGTGCGGACGCGGCGGCGCCGGGCTCGATGAACACCGACAGGGTGCCGCCGCAGGTCAGACCGACCGCCTCGGAGTCCTCCAAGCCGTACGTCTCCAGCCGGGGGCGGCCGGCGGCGACGACGTCGGCCGCCGCCTCGATCACCGAGGCCTCGACGCAGCCTCCTGACACGCTGCCGACCACGTCGCCCGGCACGCCGCCGGCCATCCGAACCGCCATCGCCGCGCCGGGTTCGCGCGGCCCGCCGCCGTCCGCGGCGACGACCGTGGCCAGGACGAACGGCTCGCCGGCGGCACGCCAGGCGAGCAGGGTCGGCAGCAGGTCACGCACCAGGGCCCACCTCCACGATCGCCGCCACCGGGCCGCCGCCGTCAGGGCCCTGATGCGCGGCCGAGACCGAGACGAAGACCGCCGGGTCGCCGGTCACCGACGCCGCGACGCCGCCGACGCAGGCCTTGATCTGCCGGTGCCAGTGCACGTCGGAGTCGTCCAGCATGGCGTTGCGCCGGCCGCGGACCATGCCGTCGGTGCTGGCCTCGCACTTGAGGAACACGTTCACCAGCCGACCGTCCAGGTCCGAGGACCGCGGCCGCTCCGGCAGCTCCAGCCCGGCCGCGCGGATCGCGTCCCAGATGCCCTCGGCGTCCAGGGCGTCCCGCATCACCGCGTGGCCGATGCGGTACCGGCCGCCGACGCCGGAGGCGTTGCCGACCACGACGACCTGCGCACGGTCCAGCTCCACACCCGAGGAGCAGGACGCCACCGAGGAATACAGGGCCCTGTCATGCAGCACAGCTTCGTCGGAGGGCATCTCGACCTCGCCGAGCGCCACCGCGATCCCGAGGGCGGTGCAGCCGTTGGACAGGTCCATCGACTCGTGGGTGTGCTCGGTCCAGACCGTCTCGCCGCGCGCCTTGGCCTCGCGGATGGTCTGGATGGTCAGCAGCGGGGTCTTGGTCTGCACGTAGTGCACGTCCGCCGGGTCGTCGATGCCGGCGCGCTTCATCGCCTCGTGGACCGCGTCGGCGACCTTCGTGATCATCGCCGAGCGGCCGATCTCCTCGGGCAGCAGCGGCTCGCTCATCGCGAAGCCGACGGTCAGCCGCGGCTCGTCGCAAGGCTCTGCGTCGGTGGTGGCGAAGATGGTCGCGTGCGGCGAGAGCACCCCGTCGGTCCCGCCGGACCACACGATCGGCACCTCGGCGACCTCCGCCTCGCTGCGCGTCCCGAGCCGCATCAGCGTCTCGCGGAACGCGCGGTCGGCGATGATGCGCGTGTAGTCGTTGACGCCGCCGTTGCCCTCGGTCTTGCCGACGACCGCCACCACCCGGTCGGCCTCCACCACCCCGGCGGTGATCAGCTCGGCCAACCCCGACGCGTCGCTGACGTGTCGCAGCGGCACCTTCCGGACCTCGATCGCCTCAGGCACTTGTGGCTCCTTCCACTACGGTTCCCGCTTCCCCGAGAACAGCTTCACGAATGCTTCCCAGCGCGGTGACGACGGCGCGCCGCCCTCCGCCCTCCACGAACCGGCACGCCGCCTCCGCCTTCGGCGCCATGCTCCCGCCGCCGAACTCCCCTGCTGCCAGATGCGCGCGCAGGTCGGCGACGTCGATGCGATCCAGGGCCCTGACGTCCGGAGTACCGAAGTGGACGAACATGTGGTCCACGTCGGTGGCGATGACGAGGTGGTCCGCGCCGACGGCCCGGGCCAGCAGGACCGCTGAGAGGTCCTTGTCGATGACGGCTTCGACGCCGCGAAGAGCCTTCGCCGACCCCAGATCGTGCACCATCGGGATCCCGCCGCCACCGCAGGCGACGACGACGTACCCGGCTTCGACAAGCGTCTTCGCCGCTGCGGCGTCGAGCACTTCGAGCGGTTCCGGCGAGGCGACGACCCGGCGCCAGCCGCGCTCGCCGCGGTCCTCCCAGGTCTGCCCGTGCGCGATCATCGCGACCGCCTGCTCCTTCGGCAGGTACCGGCCGATCGGCTTGGTCGGGTGGGTGAAACCGCGGTCGTTCGCGTCGACCAGCGTGCGGGTCACGACGGCGGCGACCGGCTTGGCGACGCCGCGCGCCGCCAGAGCCCGCTCCAGCGCGCTGACAATGACGAAGCCGAGCGTCCCCTGGGTCTGCGCGCCGCACCAGTCCAGCGGGACTGGCGGCACGACGTGCGCGGCGAGCTCGTTCTTCACCAGGAGGTTGCCGACCTGCGGTCCGTTGCCGTGGGTCAGCACCACCTCGACGCCGGCCGCCACCAGATCGGCGACCGCCTCCATCGCCACGCCGACCGCCGCGATCTGGTCCTCGGGGCGTGCGCGGCCGTCCGAGGCGGTCATGGCGTTGCCGCCCAACGCGATCAGGGTCCGCATGTCACTGCCAATCGCAATAGGCTGATGTCGCTCCGTGCGCCATCGCCGCGAAGCCCGGACCCCGGTCGAAGAACGCCTCGTGGCCACGGAACATCCACATCTCCTCGCGCAGTGTCCCGGTCGCCGCGGCATCGACCTCATAGCCGGTACCGACCGGCGTCAGCACCACGCCGTAGTCCCGCCGCGCGCCCTCGATCGAGACCTTGCCCCACCGCACATCAGTGATGATGTCCGCCATCGGCCGCTCGAACGGGTCGCCCCACCCGCCGCCGCCGGTCGTCCGGATCCGGATGATCTCCCCGGCGTACACCGGTTCGGCGTCCGCCAGCGCGTCGACCTTCCGCTCCGCGGGACCGCCCGGATCGATCACCACCTCGAACGGCCGGCCCGCCCGGCCGCCCTTCACGCCCCAGCAGCCCAGGATCGAGCGGTCGGCGATGCTCATGAAATCGGCGTCTCGCAGCATCCTGATCTGCTTCTCATAGCCGAGTCCGCCGCGGAAGCGCCCCGCTCCGCCGGAGTCCACCGCCAATCCCAGTTTCTCCACGCGGAACGGCCAGCGCGCCTCGGCGAACTCCACGGGGATGTTCCGCGAGTCCGGCACGACGTGGATCGTGTCCTCGCCGTCGGCGTAATAGCGCCCGCCGGAGCCGCCGCCGAGGACTTCGCGCATCAGGTACGGCAGCCCGTCGGCGTCGGTGCCGTAGACGCCGGTGTAGCGGATGGTCTCCTGGTCGGCGGGCATGCGGCCGTCCACGGCTTTGGCCAGCGCCCCGGACAGCACGCCGAGCAGCCGCAGGATCACGAAGGTGCGGGCGTTCGTCGGCGCCGGGAACACCGGTGTGAGCAGCGTTCCAGGCGGCGGGAAGCGCATCTCGATCAGCGGGACGACGCCCTCGTTCACGTCGAGCTCGGCCATCCGCTCCGGGCTGTCGGCGAGGTTGCGCAGCACCGGGGCGAGCCACTTCTTCAGGAAGTTGCCGTCCGCGTAGTCGCCGCAGTGGTTGATCGGTCCCTTCGCCTGCGGTCCGGTGCCGTCGAAGTCGATGATCAGCCGGCCGCCGTCCTCGGCGAGCTTGGTCAGCGTGATGCGCTGGCGGTGCAGCTTCGGCGGGTCGACGCCGTCGTGCTCGGCGTAGTCCTCCCAGGTGTAGGAGCCCTCGGGGATCTTCGCCAGGATCTCGCGGCGGAAGGTCTCGGTGGTCAGGTCGATGATGGCGTCGAAGCACTCCTCAACGGCCTCGCGGCCGTAGCGCGCGAAGACCTCCCCGAGGCGCCGCGCTCCCATCAGGCACGCCGAGCACTCCGCGTCCAGGTCTGCGGCCAGCGAGTCCGGCATCCGGGAGTTGCGCGTCATGATCTTCAGCGCCGCCTCGTTCGGCACGCCGGCGTCCCACAGCCGGATCGGCGGGACCATCAAGCCTTCTTCGAAGACGCTGCGCGCGCCGGAGGGCATCGATCCGGGGCACGCGCCGCCGATGTCGTCGTGGTGTCCGAAGGCCTGGACGAAGGCGGCCACCGCGCCGTCGTGGAAGACCGGCACGGTGACGCACAGGTCGGGAAGGTGTCCGATGCCGCCTTCGGAGAGGTAGACGTCGTTGTGGAAGAAGACGTCGCCGGGCCGCATCTGGTCCACCGGGTAGTCGCGGACCACCGGATGCACCAGCGCGGAGTACGACCGGCCGGTGAGCTTGCGCAGCCGGGCGTCGTGGATGCCGACGCGGAAGTCGTGGGCGTCGCGGATCATCGGGGAGCGCGAGGTCCGGGCGATCGCGGTCTCGACCTCGCGTTCGACGGAGGCCAACGTGCCCTCGACGATCTCCAGCAGCACCGGGTTCAGCACGGGCGTTCCTCCTGCGTCAGCAGCAGATTCCCCCAGCGGTCCACGGCGCAGACGAAGCCGGGGTGCACCGGGACGGTCGAGCCATATTCCTCGATGATCGCCGGGCCGCGGACGCGGTCGCCGTGCATGAGGGCTCTGCGATGATGGATCGCGGCTTCGACGGGGGTCTCGTCGAACCAGACCGGGCGGACGCCAGACGGTTCGGGTTCCCCGCCGCTTCGCACGGCGACTTCGGCGATCTCCGGGCGGCGGATCGGGCCGATGCCGGTGACGCGCAGGTTGACCCATTCCGCGGACTGGCGCTCGTCGCCGCGGAATGAGTACCCATACATGCCCTCGTGAGCCGCGTGGAAGGCTTCGACGACGGCTTCGGCGGCTTGCGGACCGAAGTCTTCCTCGGGCACGGGGACGCGCACCTCGTAGGCCTGCCCGAAGTAGCGGAGGTCGGCGCTGCGCTTGAAGACTTGCTCCGGCTCGGCGAACCCTTCGGCGTGCAGGGCTTTCGCCGCGGAGGCTTGCAGCTCGGCGAACAGGGCCCTGACTCGCCCGACGTCGACGCGGTCGTGGCGGCGGACGTAGGTCTGGACGTAGTCGTTGCGCACGTCCACGGTGAGCAGGCCGAACGCCGAGACGTTGCCGGGATCGGGCGGGACCAGCACCCCGCGCACGCCGAGGATGTCGACAAGACGACAAGCCAACAACGCGCCGGAGCCGCCGAACGCGGTCAGTTGGAAGTCGCGCACGTCCAGCCCGCGCTTGATCGTCACCTGTCGCAGGGCATTGGCTTGGTTCCACGCCGAGATCTCCAGGATTCCGGCGGCGACCGCCTCCTGGCTCAGACCGAGCTTGCCGCCGAGTACGGCGAGCCCGGCGCGCGCGGCGTCCCGGTCCAGCGGCACCTCGCCGCCGAGCAGGCCGTCGGGGATGCGTCCCAGAACCAGGTGCGCGTCGGTGACGGTGACCTCGGTGCCGCCGCGTCCGTAGCAGACCGGGCCGGGGTCGGCGCCGGCGGAGCGCGGTCCGACTTTGAGCGTGCCCTCCGGCGCCAGCCAGGCGACCGAGCCGCCGCCGGCGCCGACGGTCACGACGTCGATCATCGGGATCTTCGAGGGATAGCCGCCGACGCCGCCCTCGGTGGTGACGGCCGGTTCGCCGTGCAGGACGACCGCGACGTCGGTCGAGGTGCCGCCGCCGTCGAGGGTCAGGATGCGGTCGAAGCCGGCGTGCGCGGAGATGAGCGCGGCGCCGAGGGCTCCGGCGGCCGGACCGGACAGGACGGTGGTGACCGGTTGGCGGACGACTTCCTCCGCCGACAGCACGCCGCCGTTGGACTTCATGACGTAGAAAGGCACGCTGCGAGCGTTGCCGGTCAAGGCATCCAGGCGTTCCCGGATGCGGCCGACGTAGCCGGCGACGGTCGGTTTCACAGCGGCGTCGACGAGCGTGGTCATCGACCGCTCGTACTCGCGGTACTCGGGCAGGACGTCAGAGGAGATCGACACGGCGGCCTCGGGGAACTCCGCCTCGAGAATGTCGCGCATCGCTTGTTCGTGTTCTGCGTTGGCGTAGGAGTGCAGGAAGGAGACGCCTATCGAGCGGACTCCCGCCGCCTTCAGAAAGCGTGCCGCCTCCTTGGCATCGGCGGTGTTGAAGGCGCGGACCTCCTCGCCGTCGGCGTCCAGCCGCCCGCCGACACCGCGGACCAGGTCGGCTGGGACGATGCGCGGCGGCTTGACCCAGAAGTAGCTGTTGCCGTAGCCGTCGGGGACGGACTGGCGGGCGATCTCCAGCAGGTGTTCGAACCCTGCCGTGGTGATGAAGCCGAGGCTTTCGACCTTGCCCTGCAGGAGCTGGTTGGTGGCGACGGTGGTGCCGTGGCTGACGACGGCGATGTCGTGCGGGACGGCGTCCAGGAGAGTCAGGGCCCTGCGGACGGCGGCGAGGAACCCCCGCGAGGGATCGGCGGGCGTCGAGGGCACCTTGCCGGCGACCGCGCGGCCGTTGTCCTCGTCGATCGCCACGACGTCGGTGAACGTCCCGCCGGTGTCGATGCCGATCCGGATCATGCACCACCCCCGAGCCGGAACGGGGTCTGCGCCGGGCCGATCAGGTCCTTCTGGTAGGTGTCGAGCAGACCCAGATTGCGCTCGGCGAGGTGGTCGAAGGTCTGCGCGCGGTCCGAGCCGGGAGTCAGGGTCCGCATGGCGTCGGCCGGGTCCAACCGTGCGGCGGCCCAGCCCTCGTGCGAGGCGGCGCGCGCCACCACCTCGGCGATCGGCGTGACGATCAGCGAGTTGCCGAAGTAGTGCACGCCGGCCGGATCGGTGCCGGTGGCGTTGGCGCCGATGACGTAGACGTGGTTGTCGTAGGCGCGGGCCCGCGTGGTCAGCTCCCAGATGTCGGCGGACCGCAACAGCGCCGAGGGCCGGCAGATGATCTCCGCGCCGCGCACCGCCTGGATGCGGAACAGTTCGGGGAAGTCGCCGTCGAAGCAGACGGTGAGCCCGATGCGCCCGAGTTCGGTGTCGACGACGCTGACCGAATCGCCGGGCGTGACCCACTGCGTCTCGCCGGGGAACAGGTGCGTCTTGCGGTAGACCCCGAGCACCTCGCCGGTCGGTCCGATGAGCATCGCGGAGTTGTAGACCACGCCGCGCTCCTCGCCGCGCTCGTAGGTGCAGTGCACGACATGGACGCCGAGGCGCTGCGCCGCTTGCTGCACCGGCTCGGTGGTCGGGCCGGGGACCGGGCTCATCAGGTCCCAGAGTTCCTCCACGGGGATGCCGGGCGTGAAGCCGGTGGTGACGGCTTCGGGCAGCACGAGCAGGTCGGCGCCGGTCTCCCCGACGCAGCGCTCGATCAGCTCGACGGCGCGGTTGAGGTTCTCCCCGACGCTGTTGGCGGTGAGCGGGCCGGGGTGAGGGGCGAGTTGGAGGGCGGCTGCGGTCAAGGGGCGCATGTGGAACCTCGGGATGTCAGGTCGCGCTGTGGTGCGAGGAATGGCTTTGTGCGAAGCGCTTCAGCGGGAGGTGCGGCTCGATCGGCAGAGATACGCGCACTATGGCCGGCCATATCAGGGCACTTGTTCGGCGAAATGCTGTGCCGCACACGATTTTCGTGAAGCGCTCCAGCCTTGTGGCGCCCCATCCCCGAGTCCGTGTCGTTTCCCGTCACCGCGACCCCCGCCGACCGCTCAGGCGGCCCATCACGTAGCCGAGCACCACACCGCTCAGCGCCGCCGCCGCACCGGCGAGTCCTGCCGCCAGCGCCACCACCGCCGGGGATGTGCCCGGCTGCCCGGACGGCGCGGCGATCGGGAAGGCGGCGACCGGTCCGGTCGCGGGGTGCAGCACGGTCGCCGGGACCAGTTCCGCCTGGTCCTGGGCCGGCGCGGGGACGCCGTCGCGCGTCAGCACACCGTTCATGCCGGTGAAGAACTGGCCCGCGAGCTTGCGCGCCACGCCGCCGAGCATGCGCTGGCCGACTCCGCCGACCACGCCGCCGATCACCGCGTCGGCGTCGTATTCCACGCGGGTGCGGGCGGCGGCTTCGTCGACCAGCAGCATCCGGCACTCCGCCGAGACGGTGCCCGGGGCGCCGGCGCCGGAGGCGCGCAGGGTGAAGGAGCGGGGCGCCGACTGGTCGGCGAGTTCCACGCGTCCCTTGTATGTGCCCTTGATCGAGCCGACGCCGACCGTGACCACCATGTCGTAGATGTCGGGGGCGACCATCTCCAGGCGTTCGCAGCCGGGGATCGCCGCCGCCAGTGTTCGTGGATCCGTCAGCGCTTCGTAAACCCGCCCCACGTCGGCGTTGAGAACCGCGCTCCCGGAGACCTTCACGCGCTCACCTGTTCCTTCCGCGACTCCCGCGTCGTCTGCGTCATCTGCGACACCTGCGTCTTGCGCAACTCGTACAGCTCGCTCGGCGAGATCGGCATCCGCCGGACTGTCAGCCCTTCGGCGTCCTGGATCGCCGAGGCGACCGCGGCGGAGGTCGGGATGACCCCGGCTTCGCCCGCGCCCTTCAAGCCCAAGGGGTTCACCCCTGACGGCGTGACCATGTGCGCCGTTTCGATGTGCGGCACCTCGGTGGCGAACGGGATCAGGAAGTCCATGTAGGAGGCGTTCACCAGCTGCCCCGCCTCGTCGTAGACGATCCGCTCGTACAGCGCTCCCCCGACGCCCTGCGCGACGCCGCCGTGCACCTGTCCCTCGACGATGCGCGGGTTCACCACCACGCCGCAGTCGTGCACGACGCAGTACCGCAGGATGCGGATATCAGCGGTCTCGGGGTCGGTCTCGACCACGACGCCGTGTGCCCCGGCGGCGAACGTCGAGCGGTCCGGCATGTAGTAGCCGGTCGCCTCCAGTCCCGGTTCGTCGCCGGTCCCGAGGGCCGCCGCGAACTGCGTGGCCGCCTTCGCCGCCTCGTCGAAGGCGTACCGGAGCGGATTCGACAGCACCGCGACGGTGCGCAGATCGATCGAGGCGGTGTGGTCCTCGCGCCGTCGGACCTTCCCGTCGACCAGTTCCAGGTCGTCGGCGTCGATCCCGCCGCCGAGCGCCGCCGCCGCGATCCGCTTCGCCTTCTCGGCGACCTTGCCCGCGGCGATCGCGACGGCGTTGCCGCTGGTCACGATGGCGCGCGAGGCGAAGGTCCCGACCGCGTACTTGAACCGCCGGGTGTCGCCGGTGATGACGGTGACGTCGCCGACTCCGACACCCAGCACGTCGGCGGCGATCTGCGCGAGCGAGGTGTAGTGGCCCTGCCCTTGGGTGGTCAGCCCTGTGGAGACAACGATTTCTCCGGTTGTCTCCACCTTCACGTGCGCGCCTTCGTACGGGCCCATGCCGGTGCCCTCGACGTACGCCGCGACCCCGATCCCGATCCGGCGCCCCTCGGCGGCGGCCGCGGCGCGCTCGGCTTCGAAGCCGTCCCAGCCGACCAGCTCGCGGATCATCCGCAGCATCGTCGGGTAGTCGCCCGAGTCGTAGATCAGCGGACGGCCGTCCTGGAAGACCAGGCCTTGGTCGTAGGGCATCTCCTCGGGCTGGATCAGGTTCGCTTCACGAACCGCCAGCCGGTCCATGCCCAGGTACTCGGCGATCGCGTCCATCGTCCGCTCCATCGCGAACACGCCCTGCGGCCGTCCCGCGCCTCGGTAGGGCGTGACGATAACAGTGTTCGTATACAGCGATGTGAACTCCACCCGGTAGGCGCCGACCTTGTACGGGCCCAGCAGCTGCGTGGACGTCACGATCGGCACGATGATCCCGTAGGGCACATACGCGCCGTTGTCGTGCCAGATCTCGACGCTGAGCCCGCGCAGCCGCCCGGCGTCGTCGAAGCCGACCTCGACGTGCTGCTCCTGAGCGCGCTCGTGGGCGCTGGAGATGAAGTGCTCGCGCCGGTCCTCGACCCACTTCACGTCCCGGCCGAGCGTCATCGCCGCCCACGGGACCAGGATCTCCTCGGGCCAGGGATGCACGATCTTCACGCCGAACCCGCCGCCGACGTCGGGGGTGATCACCTCGACCCGGTCCGGCGGGAGTTCCAGCTTCGCGGCGACAGCGAGGCGGACGCTCGTCGAGGTCTGCGTCGAGGAGTGCACTCGCAGGGTTCTGTCATCGGGATCCCAATGCGCCAGAACGCCTTTGCCCTCCATCGGCATCGAGGCGCTGCGCTCGATGTGCAGGTCCAGGGCGAGGCGGTGCGGGGCGGCGGCGATGGCCTCCTGGGCGTCGCCCTTGCCGTTGGTCTGCACGCTGCGCGCCGCGATGTTGTCGGGCACGTCGACGTGTACCAGCCGCTCCCCGGCGCGCGCCTGGTCGATGCCCACGACCGGCGGCAGGTCCTCGTAGGCGACCCGGATCCGCTCGGCGGCGTCCTCGGCGACGTAGCGGTCGGTCGCGACCACCATCACCACGGCTTCGCCGACGTGGTTCACCTCGCCGTTGGCCAGGCAGTGCGGCGTGCGGGGGTGCGTCAGATCGGGATGCGGGATCAGCAGCGGGAGCGGCTCGGCGATGCGGCCGGGCAGGTCCTCGTAGGTGTAGACGGCGACGAGTCCTTCGACGTCGAGCGCGTCCTCGACATCGATGTCTGCGATACGCGCGTGCGCGACCGGGCTGCGGACGAACGCCGCCGCGAGGGCGCCGCGCCCGAGGTCGTCGAGGTAGCGGCCGTCGCCTCGCAGAAGCCGGGGATCCTCTTTGCGGACCAGCGGTTGGCCGACGAGCTTGTCACTCATGCGGCGCCTCCCGCTCCCGCTCGAGCTGTGTTTCATTCAAAATCTCCGCAGCGCGGAGTACTGCGGCGACGATGTTCTGGTAGCCGGTGCAGCGGCACAGGTTGCCGCCGATCGCCTCGCGCGCCTCCTCCTCGGTGGGCTTGGGGTTCTCCTCCAGGTAGGCGGCGATCGTCGTGATGAACCCGGGGGTGCAGAAGCCGCATTGCAGCCCGTGGCACTCCTGGAAGGCTTGCTGGACCGGTCCCAGTTCGCCGTCGGGGTCGCAGCATCCTTCGACGGTCGTCACCGAGTGGCCGTCGGTGGAGACCGCGAAGATGAGGCAGGAGCGGACCGGGGCGCCGTCGAGCAGCACGGTGCACGCGCCGCAGACGCCGTGTTCGCAGCCGAGGTGCGTGCCGGTGAGCCCGAGGTCCATGCGCAGGAAGTCGGCCAGCAGGCGCCGTGCCGGGGTCTGTCCGCGGCGGGTGACGCCGTTGACTGTGACAGTGACCTGATGCAGCTGCTCGCTCACGGCGCCACCGCCTCGTAGGAGGCCCTCAGCGACCGCGCTGTGAGGATGCGCGCCAGATGCTTGCGGTATTCGGCGCTCGCGTGGATGTCGTCCTCGGGTTCCAGCTGTTCGACGGCGATTTCGGCGGCTGCGTCCCAGTCGGCGCCGGCCGCGGTCACGTCCACGACCCGCGGCATCGGACCCATGGCGATGAACACCGCCTTCGCCGAGGTCACCTCGCCCGCCTCGGTGACGCGGACCGAGGTGCCGACGCCGCACAGCGCGTAGTCGCCGTTGCGGCGGGACATCTCGCGCCAGTCGGTGCCCGTCCGGCCCTTCGGTTTCGGGAAGTAGGCCTCGACGGCCAATTCGTCCTCCTGGCAGGCCGACTCCATGGGCCCGACGAAGAAGTCGGCCGCCTTCACGACCCGTTCGCCGCCGCGTTCGGAGCGCAGCAACAGCTCGCCGTCGAGGAGCGCCAGGACGGCGGGCATCTCGGCGCAGGGATCGGCGTGCACGAGGCTGCCGACGGTGGTTCCGCGGTTGCGGATCGTGGGATGCGCGACCGTTCGCACGGCCTGGCGTAACAGGGGGACGGCTTCGAAGGCGTGCGTGGCCCGCTCGACGTCGGCGTGCCGGGCCAGCGCGCCGACCCGGACGCCTTCCAGGTCGGTGCGGACGTAGGCCAACTCGTCCAGGCGGTTCACGTCGATCAGCCGGGACGGCGCCGTCAGCCGCATGTTCAGCATCGGCACCAGGCTCTGGCCGCCGGCCAGGACCTTGGCGTGGGCGCCGTGCTCGGCCAGCAGGCGCACGGCCTCGTCGACCGTGTCCGGGCCGTGATACACCACCGGCGGGGGCTTCATGGAGGCATCCTCTTCTCGCCGAAAGGGTCGCGGCGACGTCGACTTGTGCCGAACGCCGCCGCGATCGCTGGCTGAACTTGCCCAAGGGAGCGGAGCGTGGGGCACGTCGCCGGCGTCCTGCCTGCCTGTCGTCGCTACTCCTGGCCTTGTACCCCGCCCGGGGGTCCCGATGCTTCCGGTGGGCCGTCCGCGTCGGCGGCTGGGCCGGCGGCAGTACCGGAGCCCGTGCCGAAGCCTGCGGTCTTCAGGTACGCCGGGGCGATGAGCCGGGCGCCGTGGTAGCACACGATGGTCACGATCGTGCCGAGCGCGATCCCGGACAGCGAGAAGTTGTCGGTGAACTTCAGGCTGGTGTTGCCGATGCCGATGATGACGCCGGCGGCGATCGGGACCAGGTTCAGCGGGTTGCCGAAGTCCACCCGGTTCTCGGTCCAGATCTTCACGCCGAGCAGGCCGATCATGCCGTAGAGCACCACGGTGATGCCGCCGAGGACGCCGCCGGGGGTGGCCGCGACCAGGGCGCCGAACTTGGGTGAGAGGCCGAACAGGATCGCCACGAGCGCCGCGACGTAGTAGGCCGCCGTGGAGTAGACGCGGGTGGCGGCCATGACGCCGATGTTCTCGGCGTAGGTGGTGGTCGGGGAGCCGCCGAAGGTGCTGGCCACGACCGTGCCGAAGCCGTCGGCGGCGATGGCGCGGCCCATGTACGGGTCCAGGTCGTCGCCGGTCATCTCGGCGACCGCCTTGACGTGCCCGGTGTTCTCGGCGACCAGCGCGATCACCGCCGGGAGCACCAGCAGGATGAAGGCCCACTTGAACTCCGGGAAGTGCCAGCCGGCGACCTGGTGCGCGCCGCTGCCGGTGGTCTTGTTCGGGAAGCCGACCCACTTGGCGGCCTTGAGCTGGTCGAAGTTGACGCGCCAGTGCGTGGTGTCGTGCCCGGCGCCGGGATCGTAGGAGGTGATCCTGCCGAAGATCTGATCGGCGATCCAGGACAGCACGTAGCCGAACACCAGGGCGACGAAGATCGCTATCCGGCCGATGAACCCGCGGACCCCGACCATGATCCCGATCGCCGCCAGCATGGTGATCAGCGCGATCCACTGATCCTGCGGCCAGTAGGTGTCCGCCACGACCGGCGCGAGGTTGAAGCCGATCAGCAACACCACGGCGCCGGTCACGACCGGGGGCAGGACCGCGTGGATCACCTGCGCGCCCAGGAGGTGGACCAGGACCCCGACCACCAGCAGGACACCGCCGGCGATCAGGATCGCGCCGGTGACGTCCTGGTTGTCGCCGCCCTGCGCGCGGATCGCCGCCACCCCGCTGACGAAGCTCGCCGAGGTGCCCAGGTAGCTGGGGACCTTGTTCTTGACGATCAGCAGGAAGCAGAGCGTGGCGACCCCGCTCATCATGATCGCCAGCTGCGGGTTCAGGCCCATGACCAGGGGGAAGACGAACGTCGCGCCGAACATCGCGACGACGTGCTGCGCGCCCAGCCCGACGGTGCGCGGCCAGGACAGCCGCTCGTCGGGACGGACGACCGAGCCCGGTGGTGGAGTCTTGCCTTCGTATGCGACCCGCCAGCCGAATGTCATGGAGCGGACTGTAGTGACGGTGTGACGGGCGTCACAAGTACTGGAGGGTTACTGATTTCGCAGGTGGCGAGGTTGCCGCGTCACAGTCCCCTCATGTGCAAGATACGGAGAGCTACCGAGAGGTCCAGCCGGAGGTCCGGACGCTCCATGAACGGGCCGACGAGGCGTTCGATCTTGCCTATGCGGTATCGCAGGGTGTTGTAGTGGAAATGCAGGCGGCGGGCGGCTTCGGCGACGTTCAGGTTGGTGTCGAGCAGGACTTCCAGGGTCATGCGCAGGTCCTCGGCGTCGGGATCGCCGTCGGCGGCGAGGCCCTTGAGCGTCTGGCGGGCGAAGTCGCGCAGCTCGTCGGGGTCGGGGACCAGGGAGAGCAGGCGGTAGACGCCGAGGGCGTCGAAGTGGGCGACGGAGCCGGGACCGTTCAGGCGGCGTCCCATGCGGACCGCGCGGCGGGCCTCCTCGTAGGCGGCGGGGAGGTCGGCGACGGTGGCGACGCGGCGGGAGACGCCCGTGGAGAAGGTGCGGCGTCCGCCTCCACCGGTGCCGGAGACTTCCGCGATCAGGCTTCTGACCTGGGGGTCGGGGTCGTCGCCGGTCTTGAGGACGACGACGACTTCCTGGTTGAAGCCCGCCACGGGGTTGGTGCGGTCGCGGGCGGCGACGACGGTCTGCCAGGCGGCGGCGAAGCGTTCGCGGGCGGGGCGCAGGGCGTGCTGGGAGGCGGGGAGGACGGACTGGCCGGGGTCGAGTTCGGCGACGAGGACCACGAGGTGGCGGGAGTCGGGGGTGGGGGGTTTGGGGGTGGGGCGGGTGGCGGCGGACGTGGCGGTGACGGTCGCGTCGGCGCGGGTGTTGGCGCCGGTGGGCGAACCGTTGCCCGCGCCTATAGCGGTTCTCGTGATTCCGCCGTTGCTGTGTCCTGGGGCGTGTCCCGGTCCGATGTCCCAGCCGAGGGTGGCGGCGTGGGCGGCGGCTGACTGCGGGTCGTCCAGGCGACCGGTCAGCAGGTCCCTGAGGAAGTCGGCGCGGTACTTGTCCTCGACCGCGGCGACCGCGAGCTGCTTGAGCACCGCGAGGGCGGCGACCGTGGCGGCGCGTTCGAGGGCGGCGACGTCGGCGGCGTCGAAGGCGCGGCGGCCGGCGAAGGCGACCAGGCGGCCGTGGTCGACGCGGCCGGCGACGATCGGGACCAGCGCGTGCTGCGCGCCGTGGTGGGTGGTCAGGCCGGGCTGCTCGGCCTCGGTGCGCAGGCGGTGGTCGGCGTCTTCGGGGGCGGCGTCGAAACAGGGCAGGTGGCAGACGGTCTCGGCGCCGCACTCGGCCAGGACGCGGCCATCCGGCGTCGTGACCAGCACCGGGCCGCCGAGGATGTGCGCCAGCTCGGCGGTGAGCTCGGCCAGGCCGCCGCCCTCCAGCGCGATCTGCGCCAGCGAGCGGTGGACGTGGTCAACGCGCGCCAGGACCGCGGACTGGCGGTCGAGGATGTCGGACAGGACGTCGGTGAGGATGTCGTCGAAGGCCACACCCTCGGGCAGCTCGATCACCGGGAAGCCCAGCGCGTCGGCGGCGGCGAGGAGCTCGGGCGGCAGGTCGCCGAGGTAGCGGTGCGGCTTGATGGCGATGGCGGACAGCCCGGCGCGGTCCAGGTCGCCGATCAGGTCGGTGAGCGGCGAGGGCGAGTGGCGCAGCGGGTAGCCGGTGGTGAGCAGGAGCTCCTTGGGCTTGACCCACGGGAGGATGTCCGGGACCTCCATCACGTTGACGCGCTCCACGACGCGGTCGTGCCCGGCGTGCCCGGCGACGATGCGCGCGCCGGCCAGGGCGGGGAGGGCCAGGGTCTGGGTGACGGTGAGGCCGATGGGGGTGGCGGTCATCGTCGTTTCTCCGGTGCTTCCGTGCTTGGCTGCCATCGTCTCCGCCCTCGATTCGGCTCTCGGCTCCGCCCTCGACTCCAGGCTCGACTCCGCGCTCGACTCCGTTGTCGGCTCGGCCATCCGCCGTCCCCCGTTCGCCTCGGTCGCCTCGCTTGGCGATGTGGATATCTGCGAAGCTCTGGCGCCGTCCTTGTCAGGATTGCCCATGCCCGGACAGTAGCCCCGAGGTCTAGCGTCGCGACAGGCCCTCGCGGAAAGGATCGATGCCGGTGTCGGTGTCAGTGGGAGGCGGAGCGGTCGAAGCCGTCGAGCACGTCGAGCACGTCGAGGTGCGCCGCGGGGAGTACCACGACTCCGTGACGCTGATGCTCGCCGGGCGCGCGGTCGCCGGGGTCGCGGGCGTCGGGCGCGTGCTGGTGGCGATGGCCACGGAGCTGAACGTCGCGCTGCTGGCGGAGCTCGGGTACGCGGCGCTGCCGGATGCCGGGCCGGGCGACTTGGTCGTGGCTTTCACGTGCGAGGGCGATGGCGGAGACGCCGAGGGCTCAGACAGCGCGGATGCCACCGAATCCGCCGCGCTCGCAGCATTGGCCGACTCCCTCACCCCCCAGCCCGGTGGCTCCATCACAGCACCCGGACATCCGCACCAGGGCCGTCCCGACCAGCCCGCACCCCGCACCACGGCCACCGCACTAGGCCGAACGAGTGCACCCATCACCCTGATTTCCACCCCCGGCCTTGCCTCCGTCGCCGAGGCCATGGAATCCTTGGAATACGGCGCATCACCGATCATTTTCAGCGATAACATCCCGATCCACCACGAAGTACGCCTCAAAGAAGAGGCACGACGACGCGGCCTCCTGGTCATGGGCCCCGACTGCGGCACCGTCGTCCTCCACGGAACCGGCCTGGCCTTCGCCACCATCGTCCGCCCAGGCCCGATCAGCCTCGTGGCAGCCTCCGGCACCGGCGCCCAGCAACTGATGGCACTCCTCGACGCCGCCGGCACAGGCATCCACCACTGCCTCGGCGTAGGCGGCCGCGACCTGACCGAGCAGGTAGCAGGCCGCTCCACCCTCGCCGCCCTGACAGCACTGGCCGACGACCCCGCAACAGAACTCATCACAGTGGTCTCCAAACCACCCCACCCCACCATCGCCGCCAAAATCCAAGCCCACGCAGCAACCCTCGGCAAACCAGTCCACTTCGCCTTCGTAGGCCCGAACCACCCCACCCTGACCGAGTCAGCGGAACACATCCTGACCGCCCTCGGGCACCAGGCACCGCAGCCATGGCCACAGTGGGCGCCCACCGCGACGACGGCAGCGGTGGCAACGACGGAGCCCATGCCGCCGAGCGCACCGATGATCCGCGGGCTGTTCAGCGGCGGCACGCTGCGCGCCGAGGCCGAAGTGGTGCTGACGCGCGCGGGCGGACAGATGATCGACAACCAAAGATCGGGTGGGCGGGGGGCGGGGGAAAGCAGAGGACTGCAAACACCGCCCGACGCCGCCGACGAACGCCTCGGCACGGCCGCGCACGCGCACGCCGCTGCCCAGACCGCGCGCGCCGACGTGCACGCGCCTGAGAACACGCCTCGACCAGCCGACGAAGCGCCTGCCACGGCAGCCGCCACGCACACCGACTTGCACGACCCAGAACTCAGCGCGCCCGAATCGCCCGACGCCGCCGACGAACGCCTCGGCACGGCCCCGCACGCGCACGCCACCGCCGCCACCGCCGCTGCCTTCGCCTTCGATCTCACCGACTTCGGTGACGACGCGTACACGCGGGGGCGGCCGCATCCGATGATCGACAACACGCTGCGGTCGCGGGGGGTGGCTGAGGCTGCGGCTGATGAGCGGGTTGGGGTGGTGCTGCTGGATGTGGTGCTGGGGCGGGGGGCGCATGCGGATCCGGGGGCGGAGATTGCGGCGGCTATTGGTGCTGCGCGGGGTGTGCGGGCGGGGTTGGCGGTGGTTGTTTCGTTGTGTGGTGCGGCTGGGGATCCGCAGGGGTTGGGGCGGCAGGCTGGGGTTTTGGCTGGGGCGGGGGCTTGGGTTTTCTTGTCGAATGCTGAGGCTGCGGGGGCGGCGGCGCGGTTGGCTCTTGGTGGGGTTGCTGTGGGTGGCGGCGCGTTCGGCGTGCGCTGATTACTACGACTGTCAGGACGGCGATGTCATTGCTCGAAGGTTCCGGGGCTGGTGTCTCGATGGCGCGGCTTGAGCCCACGCATGTCGTCGCGGCTGGTTTGGCGGGGTTCGCGGACGACCTTGTGGAGCAGGGCGTGGCGGTGACCAGGGTCGACTGGCGTCCGCCGCCGCCTGGGACCGAGGGTGACCTGGCTGACGTGGCGGTCGATGCGCGGCGGGGTGAGGCGAACGCGCTGGCGGTGCGGCGGATGCTGGCGGCGGGGTGCGAGCTGGTGGATGTGCGGCCGGCGTCGGAGGTGCTCGGGGTGGAGCCGGGGCAGTTCCTGCATGCCGGGCCGCCGATCGGGTGGGAGCGGGCGTCAGGGCCGTTGCGCGGTGCGTTGATCGGGGCGGCGCTGTTCGAGGGGCTCGTGGAGACGGCGGACGACGCCGTGGACTGGTTCAGTGGCGGCAGCGGCAGCGGCGCGAGTAGTACGAGCAGAACCGCCCCCGAGCTCGCCCCCTGCCACCACCGCGGCGGTGTCGGACCGATGGCGGGGGTCGTGTCGCCCAGCATGTGGTTGCTGGAGGTCCGGGATCCGGTCGGGGGTGGGACGTCGTGGTGCAGCCTGAACGAGGGACTTGGCAAGGTGCTGCGATACGGCGCGTTCGGGCCCGAGGTGGTCGAGCGGCTGCGGTGGATGGCGGGGGTGCTCGGACCGATGCTGCAGCGGGGGGTGCGGCGGCGGGGGGCGGTGGATGTGAAGGCGATCGTCGCGCAGATGCTGCATATGGGTGATGAGGGGCACAACCGGAATCGGGCCGGGACGCTCATGCTGCTGCGCGAGGTGCTGCCGTCGCTGATCGAGGGCGGGGAGGACGGCCGGGAGCTGGCCGACGTGGTGCGGTTCGTCTCCGGGAACGACCACTTCTTCCTCAACCTGGTGATGCCCGCGTGCAAGCTCGCGGGGTTGGCGGCGTCGGGGGTCGCGGGGAGCACGGTCGTCACCGTGATGGCGCGTAACGGGACCGATTTCGGGATTCAGACCTCGGGGACCGGGGATCGGTGGTTCACCGGACCGGCGAACACGCCCGAGGGGCTTTTCCTCGCCGGGTACGGGCCGGAGGACGCCAATCCGGATATCGGCGATTCGGCGATCACCGAGACGGCGGGAGTCGGCGGGTTCGCGATGGCGGCCGCGCCGGCGATCGCCCGGCTCGTGGGCGGGACCGCGGCCAGTGCCGTGGCGACCACGCGGCTGATGTACGAGATCACGCTCGCCGAGAACCCCGCGTTCACGGTGCCGGCGCTGGATTTCCGCGGCACGCCGACCGGGATCGACGTCGGGCGGGTCGTGCGCACCGGGGTGCTGCCGCAGATCAACACCGGGATGGCCGGGCGGGTGGCGGGGACCGGGCAGGTCGGTGCGGGATTGGTGACGCCGCCGATGGAGTGCTTCACGCAGGCGCTCGCGGCACTCGCGGAACTGGCACGAGCGGATGAGACGCGTGCAGATCTAGCGCCCGAAAACCACCCCACACAGCGACCGACCAACCCCGAACAGTAAGCCCCCGCACCCGCTCGGCGCTCCCTACCGCACCGCCCGCACCCCCGCTTCCGGCACTCGGTACGGTGGCGCCGTGCTCAGCGCCTTCATACCGATCTGGCTCCTCACCGGCCTCGGTTACCTCGCCGCCCGCTTCAACCTCGTCGGGGCGGTGTCGGCGGACGTGGAGGCGGTGCTGGGGCGGTTCGTGTTCCGGGTGGCGATGCCGGCGTCGTTGTTCGGCATGCTGGCGCGGTCCGATCTGCACGCGCTGGCGAACACCTCGATCGTGGCGTTCGGGGTCAGCTCGCTCGCAGCGTGCGGGCTCGGGCTGGTGATCAGCACGCGGGTGTTCGGGCGCGACGTCTCGAACGGCGCGGTGGTCGCGATGGCCTCCGGGTACGTCAACTCCGCGAATCTGGGCATCCCGGTGGCGATCCAGGTGCTGGGCAACGCGGCGTTCCTGTCGACCGTGATCCTGTTCAACACCGTGCTCGTGACGCCGATCCTGATGACGCTCATGGGCTTGGGCGACGGGCCTTCGCCGGGGATACGGCATCGGCTGCGGGGCATAGCCCTGCTGCCGGTCCATAATCCGATCATCATCGCGTCCGCGTTCGGGGCGCTGGTGTCAGGGACCCACTTCCACGTTCCGGCGGACGTGAGCAGTGCGCTCACTCTGCTTGGCGGAGCCGCGGTACCGGTCGCGCTGATCACGCTCGGCATGTCGCTCTACGGCGGCAGCGGCAAGGGCACTGCCAAGGACGGAAGCAGAGACGCCAGCAGGCACACCAGCAACGACGCGTACACCAGCGCCGAAAACAGCTCCATAGCCAGCGAAAACCTCAACCCCGAGCAACGCATCGAGAAATCCCGCATCGCCGAAGCCGCGATAGCCCTGACCCTCAAGATCGCCCTCCAGCCGGTCCTCGCCTACCTCCTCGCGCGCTACGCCCTCGACCTCTCCGGCCGAGACGTCCTCGCCGTCACGCTCTGCGCCGCCCTCCCCACCGCCCAGAACGTGTTCATCTACGCGAGCGAATACGCCCTCGACACCGTCTTCGCCCGCAATGCCGTGATCTTCTCGACCGTCACCTCCATGGCGGGGCTCTGGACGGTCGTCGCGCTCCTGAAGTGAGGCGCGGTTCGTCACCGGTTCGGGTGAATGCGACCAGAGCGGCCAATCGTCGTATTTACGCCACTCGACCTCCCCCGGAACGCCACCGGCCCGCACGGCTTCGCAGGCCCTTCTGGCCCCTTCTGCGGCTTCCCACACCCGGACGCCGTCTCAGGCCTCTCAGCGAGGCCTCAGAAGCCGCGCAACGACCCGCCGCCGACGGTTCCGGCGCCTCCGCGCAAGGGGTGCGCGGCGCGGGCGCGAGCGCGACCGGAATGCTTGATCTGCCCCTTTCGCAGGGCTCGGAGGCTTTCGCGAGGTTGGCGAGCGCCCGGCTCGAAACCGGTGTCGCGCGGGCGGGTAACGCCCCAGCGCGCCTCCGGCTACCCGCCGGGGGCGCGGCGCGTGCCTCGTTCGGGTCAACCCCGGCTGTGCCGCGGATCACCCGCGCGTTCGTCGCCAATGCGACGCTTTCGCCCGATTCGCGGGCCCCTTCCCCGGCCTCGAACGGCCTCACCTCGGCCGACATCGAGTGGTTCCCCCACCCCTGAGCTGTGATCTGTCGCCGGGATCCGCCATTATGGGCCACGGCTCCGGCGCCGTCGCGGGCCGTGACCGTACTAGGCAAGGAGAAGTTTCATGGCTCTTCCGACACTGACCCCCGAGCAGCGCGCGGCCGCTCTGGCCAAGGCTGGGGAGGTGCGCCGTGCCCGTTCAGAGATGCTGGCCGACGTCAAGGCCGGGAAGCTGTCCCTGAAGGCGGTGCTCGACCGGGCGGCCAAGGGCGAGGAGATGGTCAAGAAGACGAAGGTGACCGCCCTCATCAAGGCGCTGCCGGGTTACGGCCCGGCCAAGGCGGCCAAGCTGATGGCGGACGCGGAGATCGACGAGAACCGTCGCATCGGCGGCCTCGGCGACCGGCAGCGCCAGGCGCTGCTCGCCGCCACCGCCTGATCCCGCCTCTCGCCGGATCCCGCATCCGGGCGATCTCCGCACGGCGCAGCCGGCCGTCCCTCGCCGGGACGGCTGGCAATGCCGCGCCGGACGAGCCGCCCGGATCAATCCGCACGCCGTCCTGTGAGGCGCCCCACGGCGCTTCTGGGCTGGCGTGGAGGGCATGACGGACCAACCCGACCCGCGAGCTTCCCCCGCGGACCGGGACCCGGTCGTGAGGGTGGTCGCGGGAGTCCCGCGGACCGCCGACGCTCAGGCCGTTGACGCTCTCACCGGTGACGACCGGCCTGTCGAGCCGAAAACCTCAGCGCAGCTCAAGAATTTAGGGAAAACCCCTAACGTCCGCACTGCGCTCGCGCCCTAGCTCGCGGCCTGCTCAGAACCTCAGAACTTCAGATCCGCCTCGATCGGCCGGTGCGCCTGCTGCGGTCCCACCGCCGGGAGCACGACGCTGGCGACCGGCGTGAGGCCGCGCGTCAGCACGTCGTCCAGCCGCACCACCGGGAACGTCGCGGGCCACGTGAAGCCGAACCCGCTGCCAGCCTTGGCCTGCGCCGACACCAGTCCGGTCGAGGAGCGCAGCAGCGGACGCACGGCGCGGTCGGTCTGGGCCACGTCCAGGTCGCCGACCACGACCAGGTTCGGCGACTTCTCCGCCTGCACGTCGCTCACCAGCTGCTCGAGCGCCTCGTCGCGCGCCACGCCGAAGCCGCTGTGCGACAACGAGGGCTGCGGCAGGTGTACGGCGTAGACGGTGACCTGCCGGCTCTGGTCCAGATCCAGGGTGAACCGCAGCAGTCCGCCGAAAGTTCCGGAGGAACTGTCGCCGGCGGCGGCGCCGGACTGTACGAAGCCCGCCGGGCGGCCGCCCGCGGTCAGGTCCACCGGCTGGGTGGAGCCGATCGGATAGCGCGACCAGACCACGAACTCGTACATGGCCAGGTGGTAGGGGTAGCGAGCGGGAGCCGTCTGGTCGGTTGCCTGGACGTTCTTCGACAGACCCTGCAGGACGACGACGTCGGCGCCGCGCTGTTCGGCCAGTTGGCCGATGCCGGACAGGTCGGGGGCGCCGGCGTCGCCGGAGGAGAGGTTCTGGCTGAGCACCCTGATGTCGGCCGGTCCCGAGCCGCCGCTGCGCAGCATCGTCGGCGCGAAGTTCCCGGCCCAGACCGCGCAGGTCAGCAGGGAGATGCCGATGGCCCACTTCTTGAGGCTGAACAAGGCCGCGGGCAGCGCCAGCAGCAGAGGGGCGGCGGTCCAGGGCAGGAAGGTGTCGATCAGGGAGCCGAAGCCCAGGACGTCGGGCAGGTAGCGGTGACCGAGCAGGACCGCCAGAACCAGCAGGCTGACGATGATGGTCAGGAACGCTATCTGGCGGCGGGCGCCGGGCCAGTGCGCGTCTTCGGCTTCGCGGGCACGGCGGGCCGCGGCAGCGTCGGAGCCGTCAGAGCCATCGGAGGCGTCGGCGAGCGTCGCAGGGGACGGCGATTCGACCGCGGGGACGATCGGGCTCAAGCCGGTCGGGGCGTCGTCGAACGGGAGCGACGAAGGACTCGGCGACACCAGCGGGATGGCACCGGAAGCGGCGCGAGGCTCAGCGGGTGCGGCAGGCACAGCAGAAGCGGCACGAGCGGCAAGCGCCTCAGGTACAGCAGCCGCAGCATCCTCAACAGGTGCCGGCGGCAGCGCTGGTAGAGCCGGAGCCGCGACCGTCCGGAACGGCGTCGCAGAACTCTCCCGCCGCTGCGAGGGCACCGCCGCGGTCTTCCACGTCGCCGACGCCTGATCGGCAGCCGAACGGAGAAGGTCGCTGATCGCCAGTACAGGCGTGGTGGCGGGCGGCGCGACCGGCGGCGTCTTCGCCGGAGCAGTCGCCACAGCGTTCTGCGCACCAGTGCTCTGCGGAACGGATGCGGTACCCGCCTCCGCGGCGGGTGCGGGGCTCTCGCCGGATATCGGAGCGCCGTCGGCGGCGGCGTCCGCGCCGTCGTCCTCCGAAGCCCCCACAGCTGCCGCCCCCTGGCCCATCGGCCCGTCGCCGTCCGCCGGGTCCGCGCCCACGCCGGATCCGGCCGAACCGGCCTGAAGTTGATCGAAACGCAAGTCTTCTCGTCCGCTCGCCGTGATCAGACCCGACCTTCGCGCGCGTCCGTGACGCGTGCACCGGCACAGGTTACTACCAACAAACGAGTCGTTCGGTCACGGTCTGGCGACTAGGGCAACAACCGTGTCACAACTTCCTGAGACAGCCAACCTTTTCACATCTCACAGACCGGGCGCGCCCCACACCGGGAACCAGCGGCTCAGGTCCTGCTCCAGACGCAGGTCGTTCCCCAGCAGGGCCTTGATCTGGAGTTCCAACGCGCCGTCGCGCTGTTCGCCGGACTGCGGGGCGAAGGGGTAGAACGTGCCGCGCTTGTACAGGTACACCAGCGCCAGGCGGCGGTCCCGGTCGTCGGTGAAGGAGACCAGGGAGCACAGCAGCTGCGGGCCGAAGCCGGTGTCCTGCAGCGAGCTGTTCACCGCGTGCAGGTCGGTCACCAGCCCGGCGGTGTCGTCCGGCTCGTGGTGCGAGACCAGCCAGGTGTAGCCGTAGGAGTCGTCGCGCGCCTCGACCTTCGGACCGTTGCCGGCCGCCAGGAGCGTGGTGATGTCCGACTCGACGTCGTCGAAGGCCCGGCCCTCGGCGCGCTTGAAGCACACCGAGCCCAGACCCGTGGGACGGAAGTGGGTCGCCGCCTGCAGGGTCAGGGCCGCCGACGGCAGGCCGAAGAGCTGGTCGAGGTCCGGCTTGACCGGCTTGGTCCGACCGAGCAGCGTGTCCAGGAATCCCATGGCTACCAGCTTGCCTTGTCCGCGACGGTCGCCGCGGGAGGTCCCACGGTCCGTTCGCTTATCGTGATCGTCTTGTGCAGATCCCCGTGACTAACCGGGATCCTTCCCGGCGCGGCCGTACGCGACGCCTGTCGGACGCATACGGCTCGCATCGTGGATGGTTCGCCGGTCCGACAGGCGCGCCGGTTCGAGCAACGGTTCCGGGGAGGGCGGACGGCGAGGAAGAACACTGACGCCCCTGACACCCGCGGGGAGTCAGACCGCTCGCTCAGCGGCCGATCTCGACGGCCAGCTGAGCCAGCTTCTCCTGGCGGACCTGCAGCGTCGGGTGCGTGGCGAACAGGTTCGACACGGACGCGCCCTTGATCGCCGGGGCGAAGAAGAACGCGTTGAACGCCTGCTGCTTGCGCAGGTCCTGGGTCGGGATCCGGCCCAGGTCGCCGGTGATCTCGGTCAGCGCGGCGATCATCGCCGAGGGGTTGCCGGTCAGCAGCGCGCCGGACCGGTCCGCGGCCAGCTCGCGATACCGGGACAGGCCACGGATCAGCAGGAAGGACAGCAGGTAGGTCAGGCCGGAGACGATCATCACGAAGAACAGCACGGCGGCCGGGCTCTCATCGTCGTCGCGGCCGCGGTCGGAGAAGCCGCCCCACAGCCCCATCTCGAAGGTGATGCGGGTGATCAGACCGGACAGGATGCCCAGGAACGAGGCGATGGTCATCACCACGACGTCCTTGTGCGCCACGTGCGAGAGCTCGTGGGCGAGCACCGCCTCCAGCTGGCGGTCGTCCGGGAGCTTGCGCATCAGCCCGGTGGTCGCGCAGATCACGGTGTTCTTCTGGCTGCGGCCGGCGGCGAAGGCGTTGGGCGCCTCGGTGTCGACCAGGCCGACCCGCGGCTTGGGCATGTCGGCCAGCGCGCACAGCCGGTCCAGCACCCCGTGCAGACGGCGCGCGTACTCGTTGTCCTCGGGCTGGACGATCTTGGCGTTCATCGAGAACAGCGTGATCTTGTCCGACAGGAACCACTGCGCGAAGAAGAATCCCCCGATGACGATGATCAGGATCGCCAGCAGGCCCTTCGGGGCGAGGGCCACGGCCACGCCGATCGCGGCGACGTAGACCAGACCGAGCAGGAACATCACCATGACCATCCGCGATGTCAGCTGCCGGTCCGGCGCGAAACGGGTCCTTGCCACTGGTGGTCTCTCCCTGTTCGACCGCCCGGGCGGTCAACCTGTGGACCGATCCGGTGATCGATCCGTTAACCGGTGCAACGCGAAAAGCACTTCAGAGGTTCCCCGTGGGCGCGGTCCGCGCGGGGCAAAGAGACTACCGCCACACCGGAGCCGGTGGTACCGGCGTCCGGGGCGGCGGCAGTCCAGGACCAGCGGGGATGCGCCCGTGCGGGTGACTCAGCCGGGGATGAGCCCTTCCTCGGACATCATCGCCTCGACCTCCTCCAGCGTGGAGTCGGCCATCGGGAGCACGAAGTCGCTCTCCACCAGCCGGTCCAGCGGGATGGGGGTGCCGACCTCGCGAACGCGGGCCAGCAGGGTGTCCAGCGCGGTGCGGAACGCCTCGGGGTCCTTGGCCTGGCAGGTCTCCAGGACCTTGGTGTCCAGGGCGTTGAGCTCCTCGATCGTGTCGTCCGGGACCTCGAGCTGGCCCTCGGTGAGAATGCGGACGATCATCGCGCCTCTCCCTCTCTGTCCTGCCCCCTGGCGCTGACCTCCTCAGCGTCGGAAACGCCCTGGTCGGACGCGTTCCCGACGGTCTTGCCCGCCTCGATCTGCTTGGCCGACGGACCGCCGGTCAGCTCGCGCTTCATCGCCTCGAGCTGGTTGTCGACGTCCGAGCCGGACGACAGGCGCTCCAGCTCGGTGGTGATGTCGTCCTTGGCCATGCCGGTCGGGTCGTTGAGCGCGCCGGAGGCCAGCAGCTCGTCGATGGCCGAACCGCGGGCCTGCAGCTGCAGGGTCTTGTCCTCGGCGCGCTGGATCGCCATGCCGACGTCGGACATCTCCTCGGAGATGCCGGAGAACGCCTCGCCGATCCGGGTGGTCGCCTCGGCCGCGGTGTAGGTGGCCTTGAGCGTCTCCTTCTTGGTCCGGAAGGCGTCGACCTTGGCCTGCAGCGACTGGGAGGCCCGGGTGAGCTTCTCCTCCTCGCCCTGCAGCGCCGCGTACTGGGTCTGCAGGTCGGTGATCTGCTGCTGGATGCCGCCGCGGCGGGACAGGGCCTCGCGGGCCAGGTCCTCACGGCCGACCTCCAGCGCCCGGCGGGCCTGGGTCTCGTGCTTGTCGGCCTGGTCCTGCAGCTGCTTCATCTGCAGCTCCAGGCGCTTGCGCGAGGTGGCCACGTCGGCGACGCCCCGGCGTACCTTCTGCAGCAGTTCCAGCTGCTTCTGGTACGAAAGGTCGAGCGTCTCGCGCGGGTCCTCGTACTTGTCCAGCGCCTTGTTGGCCTTGGCCTGGAAGATCAACTTCATGCGCTTCATGACGCCACTCATGGGCTCTGCCGCGCCCCCTTCACGTCTTCATGTGTCCGACGCGACCCGTCTAGCGAATCGCCCTGAATGTCGTCCAACGATGGTGTCCTGGTCAGGACTTACCATACGGCCCGCCACCCCTTCCCGGCACCTACTGAAGGTCATGGCTTCACGGCGGCCGGAGGTCGCGGCTTTCGTCCCGGCGGGGCGGTGGCCTTAGAGTCATCCCGTGTTCCGGAAGCAGAAATCCACTGATGAGGCCGAGCGGGCCGCGTCCGAGCAGGAGCAGCTCCTGCTGGAAGAGGCGCAGGCCGCCAAAAAGGGCCGTGCCACGCCCACCCGCCGCGAGGCCGAGCTCGCCCGCAAGCAGCGGCTGTCCGGGATCAGTTCCGATCCCAAGAAGGCCAAACGCCAGGCGCGCGACCGCGACTTCAAGGCCGCGACCGAGCGCCAGCACGGCGGGCCGGTCAAGCAGTTCGCCCGCGACTACGTCGACTCACGCTTCCGGATCGCCGAGTTCTTCATCGTCTTCGCGGTGCTGCTGTTCGTCGTCGCCTCGGTCCCGTCGGTGGCGCTGCTGTCGGTGGTGCTGTGGCTGGTGATGCTGGTGGCGATCGTGGTCGACTCGGTGCTGCTGGTGCGCGGCGTGAAGAAGGAGGCGCACCGGCGCTTCCCGGACGCCGACCTGGGACGGATCGGCTGGTACTCGCTCATGCGGTCGATGCAGTTCCGCAAGTGGCGGCTGCCCAAGCCGCGGCTGAAGCGCGGCGAGAAGCCGTAAGGGCTTCCGGCACGCACGAAAGGCTCCCGGGTGATCGGCTCGGCGAACCGGCGCGCCCGTGTGCCTCCGTTCGGGTGTCAAGGTCACTCCGGTCTGGGCTCCTTACGGCGGGTCGTAGTCTGAGGTCATGGAATTCCGTCATCTCGGCCGCTCCGGCCTGATCATCAGCGAGATCGCCTACGGCAACTGGATCACCCACGGCTCGCAGGTGGAGGAGGACGCCGCGCTGGCCTGCGTGCGGGCCGCCCTGGACGCGGGGATCACCACCTTCGACACGGCGGACGTCTACGCCGGGACCCGCGCCGAGGCCGTGATGGGCCGCGCGCTGACCGGCGAGCGCCGCGAGGGCCTGGAGATCTTCACCAAGGTGTTCTGGCCCACCGGTCCGGGCCGCAACGACCGCGGCCTGTCGCGCAAGCACATCATGGAGTCGATCAACGGCTCGCTGAAGCGGCTGCAGACCGACTACGTCGACCTGTACCAGGCGCACCGGTACGACTACTCGACGCCGCTTGAGGAGACGATGGCGGCCTTCGCCGACGTCGTGCACAGCGGCAAGGCGCTGTACATCGGCGTGTCGGAGTGGAAGGCCTCGGAGATCCGCGCCGCCAAGGCCCTGGCCGACGAGCTGAAGGTCCAGCTGATCTCCAACCAGCCGCAGTACTCGATGCTGTGGCGGGTCATCGAGGCCGAGGTCGTCCCGACCTCCGAGGAGCTGGGCCTGGGCCAGATCGTCTGGTCCCCGATCGCCCAGGGCATCCTGACCGGCAAGTACCTGCCCGGCGCCGAGCTGCCGGCCGGCTCCCGCGCGACCGATGAGAACTCCGGCGCGAACGTGATGCGCGACCTGGTCGCCAACCGGGACCTGCTGGAGGCGGTGCAGCAGCTCAAGCCGATCGCCGAGGCGGTCGACCTGAGCATGGCGCAGCTGGCCGTGGCGTGGGTGCTGCAGAACCCGAACGTCTCGGCGGCGATTATCGGCGCCTCGCGTCCGGAGCAGGTCGCCGAGAACGTCAAGGCGGCCGGCGTGAAGCTGCCCGAGGACGTGATGAAGCAGATCGACGAGGTGCTCGGCGCGCACGTCGTGCGGGACCCGGCGCGGACGGTGTCGCCGGCGACGCGGCCGTAGCTGCTGGCGCGAGGTCGGTTACAGCGGCGGCGGTGGCGGCGGTCCGGGGTGCCCGGGCTGCCGCCGCCCGCTCTATCAGAAGCCTGACAAGGCGGCTCGGGCTGACGCAGAACGGAGACGCACGGCGTGCTGGCGAGTCTGCTCCCGCCGGAGGTGGCGGTCGAAGAGGTCTTCGGCGATCCCGAGGACGCGGTGCTGCTTCCGGGTGAGGAGGCGGTGGTCGCGCGGGCCGTGGAGAAGCGGCGGCTGGAGTACACGACGACGCGGCATTTGGCGCGGGTCGCGTTGGGGCGGCTGGGGTTGCCGCCGGTGGCGATCCTGACTGGCGGCAATCGGGAGCCGTTGTGGCCGGCGGGGATCGTGGGGAGCATGACGCACTGCCGGGGGTATCGGGCGGCGGCGGTCGCGCGGGGTGGGGGCGGCGGGGGTGTTGGGCGTGTCGGGGACGTCGGGCGTGTCGTCGGCGGCGGATTCGTTGGTCCCGTCACGGGAATCGGCATCGATGCCGAGCCGCACGGTCCGCTGCCGCAGGGCGTCTTCGACACCATCGCGCGTCCGGATGAGATGCCGGGGCTGGCCGCGTTGGCGGCGGAGCGTCCGCAGGTGCGGTGGGACCGTTTGGTGTTCAGCGCGAAGGAATCGGTCTACAAGGCGTGGTTCCCTGTGGCGCGGCGGTGGCTGGGGTTCGGGGAGGCTTCGGTGGAGTTCGTGCCGGCGGCCGAGGGAATGTCCGGCACGTTCTCGGCGCGGATTCTGCAGAGCGGGGCGCCGATCACGCGGATGACCGGACGTTGGACGATCGAATCAGGGCTCGTGCTCACTGCCGTCACGGTGTGACCGGTTTGCCCTCGTGACGGGCCGGGCAGGTTCCGGCCGTGGCGCTCTCCGTGGGTTTCGAAGGCACTGAGCAACCCTCTTCCGTCATCGCCTCCAGCATCGAGGCGATCGCCGCCGGGACCATGGTCCTGTCGCTGGCCACCGCCGATGCCGCGGGTACTCCGCACGCGAACATGGCGTTCTTCGCGGTGGGGAGTGAATTCGACCTCTTCTTCGTCAGCGAGCCGAGTACGCAACACGGGCAGAACTCCTCTGAGCGGGCCGAGGCCGCGGCGGCGATCTGGCTGCCGCCGCCGGAGTTCGGCGAGGGCTTGCGCGGGATGCAGCTGAGCGGGGAGTGCGGGGCGGTCGTCGGGGCGGAGGGGGAGGCGGCGTTCGAGGCGTATCGGGAGCGGTTCCCGTCGTTCGGGGGCGACCCGGCGGTGCGTGCCGCTTATCTGGAGGGGACGGGAGCGGCGAGTCTGTACCGGCTGCGGGTGGCGCGGCTGCGGCTGGTCGACGAGCCGCACCTCGGACGGCGGAACTATCTGGAGCTCAGCGTCCTGAGGTAAGGGGCGCCGATCGGAGTTTTTCGCTCTCCGGCGCGCGCCCGAGCCGATGATCACGGCGCTCGGGCGTTCGCGGGCGGGTCTGTGACGTGCCGGTTCGGTCAGACGTTGTGGTTGCGGCCCGCAATCAGGTAAACAGGCCTGCGTGAGGAACGGGCTGGTCGAGGGCGTGTCGCTGCGCGCGGTGCTGCGGGAGTCAGAAGCGATGGCGCCGGAGGCCGCGGCCTCGGTGCTGGCCGGGATGCTGGTGACCCTGGCCGCGGTGCACGGCGACGTGCGCCCCGAGCACGTCCGCGTGGACGGCTCCGGGGGCATCGCCCTGACCGGATTCAACGAATCAGGCGCCCCCTTCATCCCCAATTCCCCCAGTTATCTGGCACCCGAGCGCCTCCAAGGCGCCACAGCCGACGAAGTCAGCGACGTCTTCAGCGCCACCGCCGTCTTCTTCGAATGCCTGACCAACGAGGCCCCCTTCGTCGCCGCCACCCGCGACGACCTCGCCGCCCTCCACGAATACGCGGAGATCATCGCCGAATTCGCCCCCCAAGAACTCCGCCCCCTGGTCCAACACGGCATGGCCGCCGACCCCACCCACCGCCCGGCCACCCCCCACACCTTCCTCGACGAGGTCACCGCCACCGCCGGCACCCTCTACGGCACCGACTGGCAGCAGCGCGGGCGCGCGCTGCTGAGCGGCTGGGCCGCGGCGGCAGCGCGCACCGAGGGCGTCGAGCTGGCGGGAGCGGCGGGGCGGGCCGAGGCGCCGCCGGTCGGGGAGCCGATCGACGAGGCGTTGCTCGGAATGGGGGACGGCGCGCCGGTGGCGGAGGCTGGGGCTTTGGCTGCGGCTGCGGCTGACGGCGAGGCGGAGATGCCGCCGCCGATGGGCGAGCCGATCGATGAGGCGCTGCTGGGCGGGGGCGAGGAGGCTGCGGGCGAGGGCTTCGGCGGCGAGGGTGCGGAGGTTGAGGCGGCGCGGGCTGAGGCTGAGGCAGCGGAGGTAGCGCGGGCTGAGGCGGCGGCTGAAGCTGCCCGGGTCGAGGCGGCGGCAGCTGAAGCGGCGCGGGCTGAGGCTGAGGCAGCTGAGACGGCAAGGATTGCGGCCGAGGCAGCCGAGGTGGCGCGAGCTGAGGCGGCGGCTGAAGCTGCGCGGGTCGAGGCGGCGGCAGCTGAAGCGGCCGAGGTCGCGCGGGCCGAGGCAGCTGCTGAAGCTGCGAGAGTCGAGGCGGCGGGAGCCGAGGTAGAGCGGGCTGAAGTGGCAGCGGCCGAGGCGGCAGCGGCTGAAGCTGCGAGGGTCGAGGCCGAGGCGGCAGAGGTGGCGCGCGCCGAGGCCGAGGCGGCTGAAGCTGTGAGGGCTGAGGACGCGGCTGATGAGGTCGCGGAGGTCCACGAGGGCGCCGGAGTTGGTGCGGGCGCGGGATCTGGCGAGGTCAGCGGAGCCGGATCGGGCGTCGGGGCTGATGAGGCTGCGGGAGTTGACGAGGTCGCTGGAGCTGAATCGCTTGCGGAGGGTGAGTCCGAGGGCGATGAGGACCATGACTGGTTCTCGAGGGCCGGCAAGGCGGAGCCTGAGGGCGGCGCTGAGGCGGATGTGCTGGCGGCGTTCGATGGTGCGCGGGCTGTGCGGGCGACGGATGCGGGGGGTGCCCCTTACACGCCGAGTGGGTTCGACGTGTTTGCCGACCGGTCGGGGGGAGCGGCTGCGGAGGTCGATGCCGAGCCGGTGAGTGGGCACTGGGATGAGCCGGAGACTGATGGTGCCGAGCCGGAAGATGCTGCTGCGGACGAGCTGACGCCGGATGCCGATTCGCCGAGTGCGGAGGCGGCTGGGGACGAGAGCGGTGCTGAGGTCGGTTCGGGTGTCTGGTCCGACGCTTTCGTGGAGCAGGAGCCTGAGGAAGCTGAAGCTGAAGCTGGGGCTGAAGCTGGGGCTGAAGCTGGGGCTGAAGCTGGGGCTGAAGCTGGGGCTGAAGCTGGGGCTGAAGCTGAAGCAAAGGCTGAGGCTGAGGCTGAGGCGGGCGATGATGTGGTCGCTGAGTCGAGCGATCCGGTGGCGGCGGAGTCCGAATCCGAGTCGGAGTCCGAATCCGAGTCCGAGTCCGAATCCGAGTCGGAGTCCGAGGCCGAGGCCGACTCCGAGTCCGATGTGCTCGCCGATGAGGATGCCGACTCCGACTATGTGTCGCTGATCGAGGACAGCAGCGAGCTTCTTTCTGCGTTTGATGCGTTTGCTCCGGCGGCGCATGTTGAGCCGGAAGCTGAGCCCGAGCTGGGGGCGGAAGCTGAGGTCGAGGCGGAAGCTAAGGCTGAGGGCGAGGCGAAAGAAGCTGAGGGCGAGCCGGAAGCTGAGGCTGAGGCCGAAGCCGAAGCGTCTGAGTCGGCCGAGGCTGAAGCAGGTTCAGAAGCGGATCCGGAGCCGGAACCGGAGCCCGAATCCTCCAGCCCCTCTGACTTCGAAGACGACTGGGTCATCCCCGCCAAGCCGAGTCCGACGATTCCGCGCTCGCTGTCCGCCTTCGCTGTGAGTCTGCCGAGTATGCCGCGGCCGGATGTTGAGGAGCCGAAGGCGCCGGTGCAGACCAGTGCGCCGGATGACTGGTTCCGGCCGGGGGTTGCCGAGCCGGTGGGTGTTGATGCGCACCATACGCAGGTGCTCAATCCTGATCGGGACAACACGCTCGAGTCGGAGGCGACGCGGACGCTCGATGAGGTGCCCGCGGAGGTTGACGGGGATGTCGGGAAGGGTGCGGCTGCCGCGAGTGCTGCTGCTGCCGTCGCGGACGACGATGATGACGATGACGACTTCGACGTCCCCCGTCGCAGTGCGCCGGGGGGTCCCGGCGGTGCCGGCGGGCCTCGGCGGAAGACGCTGGTCGGGGCGGTGACGACTGCCGTGCTGCTCGTGGCGGGTGCCACCGCGGTGGTGCTCGGCGGGTCGGGGAAGGCTCCGCAGGGGACGGGTGGGGCGCCGGGCGATACGCCCTCCGCCAGTGTGCCGGCGGCCACTGCCGCGCCGACGACGCCGACGGGGACCAGCAACGGCTCCGACACGACGTCGGTCAGCAGCGCGCCGAGTGCTCACCACTCGACCACCACTCCGACGCGCAGCAAGAGCCACACGTCCTCCCCCAGCAGCTCATCGCACTCTTCCAGCGATGAGACGCCGACGCACAGTTCCTCCAGCGAGACGTCGACAGGGCCGACCAGCTCGTCCCAGAACTCGAGCAGCAGCGCCTCCACGCCCTCGAGCACCTGCTCCACGGGGATTCTGGGGCTGCCCGACTGCACCGGCGGCGGGACCAGCGGCGGCGCCGGCGGGCCGACCAGCACCGCCACCTCGACCCACTAGTTCTGACCGCCGAAGCCCCGACCACCGACCACCCCGAAAGGCGGCGGCGCCACCAACCCGCGCCAGCGCCACCCGCGCCGCATCGGCGACGGGCAGCCGCGCGTCAGGGGGTAGCACCCCAGTCCGACCAGGGTGGCGGTGAAGTGGCCCACGTCTGTGAAGGTGCGTCCGCGCAGCATCGCCTGGCCGTAGAAGGCCAGGACGGCGGCTGCGTAGACCCAGCGCATCCAGCCGCGGGGCCACCAGTAGGCGAGGACTGCGATCACGCCGGCCAGGGCGTAGCTCACGCCGTAGTCGAGGGTGTAGCGCTTGGACTGCGGGACTGTGCCGTTGTGGATCGCCCAGGCCAGGGCGCCTTCGCTGACGTAGGTCGCCAGGACGTGGCTGATGAGGGCCACCGCGAGCCAGCGCCAGGTGCCCAGCCAGCGTTCGGCTTGGGCGTGGAAGAGGGTGTAGAGGGCGGCGTAGAAGAGCCAGCTGCCGCCGTCGATCCACAGGGCCGACTGGATCAGGACGCGGAGCGGGTCCTCCATCAGGTAGTGGATGTTGGTGCTGCGGCGTTCCAGGATCCAGTGCTCGGTGTGCGGGCTGACGTGCCTGAGGATGGCGGTCGTGACCAGCAGGATCAGCAGCCAGAGGTAGGTGCCGGGGGCGCTGCGGAGGTAGCTCTCGGTGCCGCGTGCCGCCCGCTTCAGCATGTCCCAAGCGTCACCGGCGCGTCACAGCCGTGTCCCGACGGGTACCGCCGAACGGGCGAATCGTGGGAGGCTGCGTGGCCGTGAGCATGAGCATTTCCAACCTGGACGACGTCTGGCACCGAGTGACCGGCACGCAGCCCGATCCACCGCGCAACTTGATCATCGCGCTGGGCGCGGCGGCGTTGGTGGCGGTGTTGTGGCGGCCGGTGTGGCGGATAGCGCGCAACGCCGTGACGATCGCGCACGAGGGCGGGCACGCCGTCGTGGCGCTGCTGTGCGGCCGCCGGCTGTCCGGGGTGCGGCTGCACCACGACACCTCCGGCGTCACGGTCTCCTATGGCAAGCCGCGCGGACTGGGCATGGTCCTCACCGTCGCGGCCGGCTACACGGCGCCGAGCCTGATCGGCCTCGGCGGGGCGTGGCTGCTGGCGGCGCAGCACATCACGATGCTGCTGTGGGCGAGCGTGCTGCTGCTGGCGCTGTTGCTGCTGGAGATCCGCAACGTCTACGGCGTGCTGACGGTGGTGCTCACCGGCGGGGCGGTGGTCGCCGCGTCGTGGACCACGAACACGAACGTGCAGGCCGGGTTCGCCTACCTGATGGTCTGGTTCCTGCTGCTCGCCGGGGTGAAGCCGGTGCTGGAGCTGAGCCGGACGCGCTCGCGCACCGGCGCCCGCGACTCCGACGCCGACCAGCTGCACCGGCTGACCGGGTTTCCGGCGGGCGGCTGGCTGTTCGTGTTCGGGCTGGTGGCGGTGGGGTGCGCGGTGGCTGGAGGACGCTGGCTGCTGCACCTGTGAGCGCGGCGCTAGAAACCGCACAGAGCACACTAGGTATGCAGCCCGATCACCCCGACGAAGATCGGCCCGGTCAGCGGCAGTAAGAAGTTCGACAACGTGTACGTGATCGTGTACCCGATCATCGGCACGCTGCTCTGCGCGGTGTTCGTGATCGCGGTGATCGCCGGCGTCGAGCACTGTTGGCCGGCGATGGCGCCGATCAGGATCGGTTTCTCGATCTTCAGGAACCTCCGGCCGATCCACAGCCCGAGGAACGCCGGGATCAGCACCATCGCGATGCCGGACAGCGGCAGCAGCAGCGGGTACTTCTTCAGCAGCGGGCCGGCGTCCGGGCCCGCCGACAGGCCGGTCACCGCGATGAACACCGCCAGTCCCAGGTCCTTCATGGTGGCGGCGGCGATCGGGGGGTAGGCGCCGAAGGTGGGCTTGGTGGAGCGGAACCAGCCGAAGACAAGGCCGCTGATCAGGCAGCCGCCGCCGGTGCCCAGGGTCAGGTTGGCCGAGCCGAGGTGGATCACGATCTCGCCGAGCAGGACGCCCAGGCAGATGCCCAGTCCGATGTAGATCCAGTCCGCGCTCTCGGTGCGGACCTTGGCGCCGAAGGCCTTCTGGAAGCGGTCCACCTTCGACTTCATGCCGACCACGTTCAGCGTGTCGCCGATGTGGACCTCGGTGCTGCCGGTGGCGGGCAGGTCGTTGCCGAGGCGGTTGACGCCGGTCAGGTACACGCCCTCGGTGGGGACCGGGTACTCCTGGTTGATGGTGTCGACGGTCTTGCCGTTGATCTTCTTGTCGGTGACCACCAGCTCGCGGGCCTGCATCGGGCTGTCCAGGCCGGGGACGGCGTTGGTCTCCGGGCCCAGCTCGCGCCCGGCGGTCATGACCGCCTCGCGCTGCCCGACGACCAGGACCCGGTCGCCGAGCATCAGGCGCAGCGCCGGGTCGACGGTCAGCACGTTCGTACCGCGCTTCACGCCCTCGATCGAGGCGTGCTCCCCGACCGAGTCCTCCAGGGTCTGCACGGTGACGCCGTCGCCCTTGGTGATCTGGTAGGTGCGCCCGACCAGCTTGGGCATCGAGGCTTCCTCGTCGGCGTCCAGGGTCGCGTTGCCGCCGCGCATCTTCGCCCACAGCGCGTGCGAGGCCTCCGCCAGGTTGATGCCCAGCAGGCGCGGGAAGATCTGGCTGGTCAGCAGCACGATCGAGATCAGTCCGAACAGGTAGCAGACCGAGTACGCGGTCGCGACGTGCGCCGACATCGTCGTGACCTGGCTCGGCGTGATGCCCGGCAGCTTGCTGATGGCGTCCTGCGCGGTCCCCACGACCGCGGACTCGGTCGCCGAGCCGGCCAGGATGCCGGCGCCGGTGCCGGTGTCCAGGCCCGCCGCTTTGGTGATCCCGATCGCCATCAGCAGGACGACAACCATCTCCATCAGCGACAGCGCGCCGAAGCGCAGGCCTCTGGGGTTGAGGTTGGCGACGAATCCAGGTCCGGCGATGTAGCCCAGGGAGAAGATGAACAGCGCGAAGGCGACGTTCTTCACATCGTTGTTCACCGTGATGTGCTTGCCGTTGACGGTCTGCGCGCCGATCAGCATCGACACGATCAGCACTCCGCAGATGCCGCCCAGCGTGATCGGCCCGACCCGCAGTCTGCCGACGAGGTAACCCAGCGCCAGGCACGCGAACAGCGCGAGGACGGCGTTCTCCTGCATGAGCTTCAGCACACGAGCATCTGATCCCGTACACGCTCCCGGCGCCCCCGGGCGACGCCCGAACGGGTGAGCCGGGCGTGATCGTGATCGGATACCGTCGTTGGGCTCTTGGTGCCCCGCCCAGCGGCGGCTTCGGTGTCAGCGAAGGGGAGGAACGCCGTGCCCTTCTTCAGGAAGCGCAGGGACGTGCGGGACGGTGCGGGCGGCGGTCGGGAAGCCGGCGACGAGCCTGGCGGGGGCAGCGGAGGCAGCAGCGCCGGCGGCAGCAGCGGCAGCGGCGATAGCGATGACGCCCGCGATGAGCGCGACGACAACGACGAGCGCGAGAACGCAGCGTCCGGAGCCGCCGCCCTGCCCGCCAGGCCCGTCAGGTCCCCGCGTCCCCGCCCCGGCGGCGCCTTCGGCGAAGCCATCGCCGGTTCCATGGACTCCTTCGGCGGCGGCGTCGACTACGCGTGGCAGGGCTTGAAGAACGTCGGCGCCATGTTCCGCGACCGCCGCCGGGTCGGCGTCCGGGCCGCCGACCAGCCGACCGCCGAGTGGCTGCGGCAGCTGGCCTCGCTGCTGAGCACGGTCGGCGCGGAGATCCTGCGCTCCGGGACGAACACCAACGACACCGAGACGCAGATCGCGGACATCGCCGCGCGCTACGGCGTCACCGCACGCTGCTTCGCGCTGCCGACCGGGATCTTCGTCCGGGTCCAGACCGCCTTCGGCGACAGCGCCGGTGAGTTGGACTTCGCGCCCGTCGGCGCCGGCGGCATGCAGCTCAACCAGGTCGAGGCGATCCAGGTCCTGGTCCAGCGAATGCTCGACGAGGCGCTGCCGTTCGAGGAGGTGCGCAAGGCGCTGCGGGAGGAGCAGAGCCTGCCGCGGCGGTTCAAGCCCGCCACCGTGATCTCCGGCTACGCGCTGCTGACGCTGGCGCTGGGGATGCTGCAGCACCCGACGTGGAACGCCGCCGCCGGCTACCTCGCGGCCGGGACGGCGGTCGGCGTGATGCAGTACCTGGTACGCCGCTACCTGCCGAACCTGCTGACGCTGTTCCCGGTCGCTGCGGCGATCATGGTCACGGCGCTGGCGCTGCGCTTCGCCGGGCCGATCCTGCATCAGGACCCGGGCTTCCTCTACATCCCGCCGCTGATCGGCTTCCTGCCCGGCGCCGCGCTCACCCTCGGCGCGATCGAGCTGGCGACCGACTCCACGCTGTCCGGCGTGACGCGGCTGGCCGGGGCGGTCAACGTGCTGCTGATGCTGGCCCTCGGCATCCTGGTCGCGACCGACACCGTGCGCCCGCACCCGGTCGGCACGCCGGTCCCGGCGGTGCTGGGCGCCTGGGTCGGCTGGGTTTCGGTGCTGCTGCTGGCGGTCGGCTTCACGCTCAACCACGACGCGCCGCGCCGCTCGCTGGCCTGGCTGACGGTGGCCCTGCTGGTCACGCGCGTGGTGCAGACCGCCGGGACGCTGGTCGGCGGCCAGGCGCTGGGAGCGTTCGTGGCCGGCATGGCGCTGCCGCCGACCGCGTCCTGGATCGGCAAGCGCGCGACGATCCCGGACCAGGTGATCTTCCTGCCGGCGTTCTGGATGGTGGTGCCCGGCGCGCACGGGCTGTCCGGCGTGCAGCAGCTGCTGGTGGCGCACAGCTCCGCCGGCTGGCAGACGCTGCTGAACGTGATGCTCACGGTCGGTTCGATCGCGCTCGGGGTGCTGGCCGGGGCGTCGCTGCGGCGGAAGACGCGGCTGGAGGTGCTGCCGGCTGAGGAGGGGGCGGCTGTGCGGTAGGGACCCCTGTCAGGCCTCTTCGCCCTGCTCCCCTCGCTTGCGGAAGAAGCTCCGGAAGCCCGCGTACAGCGCCACCAGCAGCGCGATGCCCAGCAGGCCGGGCTGCCAGTGCTTGCCGTTCGGGCCCGCGACGCCGGCGATGGCGTCGGGTCCGTCGGTCAGCTGCTCGCGGACCGTGCCGCAGGCCAGGGCCGGGCCGGTGGACGAGCTGCGGGCGCAGGCCGTGGACGTGAACTGGTCGGTCCGGGTGCCGGTCTTGGCGTCGCGGACGTGGGGTGTCAGGTGGTCGGATTCCTCGACGGTGCCGGCCATGACCTGGTCGGAGAAGACCACTGTGTGGCCGGAGGGGACGTTGGCGGTCCAGCGCATCGTGCGGTCCTGCTGCGTAGCGTTGGGGCTGGAGTCCACGAGCTGGAAGCCCGCGGGGACTAGGTGGTAGACCTCGAGGGCCGGGTACGAGGTCGGCGAGTCGTTGTCCACCCGGACCGTGTAATCCACGACGTCGCCGGAATGGGCCGAACGGGTGTCGTCGCTGATCTCCACGCGCACGCCGTTGCCGGTGCTGCTCGCGCTGGCGTCGGTGGGAAGCGTGGGCAGGGCGCCGGAGCCGGCCCGGGCCGCGAGCGTGGACATGGTCCCGACGGTCATCGCCGCCGCGACGACCACGCCGACTGCCGCAGCGCTGCGCATCATGGTCCGCATACCCCTGTCCTTCGGAACAAAAGGGGTGCGACTTTAGCCCGTATGGATCCGTATATACCCATACAGATGTACCGGCGTTTCGGATCCGGTCCGCCGACCGACCACTCACCCGTGAGTGAACCCCCGGTGCCGCCGCGCCAAGACCCCGGGCAGCCCTGGCGCGCCGAGGGTCGGCCGCCGGAGAAGCCGGGTCCGCCGAACAAGCCGCAGCGCGGGCCGAACGTGCCCGGCGGGTGGCCGCGGCTGCTGCTCACGATGCTGCTGGTCTTCCTGGTCACCGACCTGCTGCTCTCGCTGTTCAACGCCGGCGCGTCCTCCTCGAAGGTCCCATATACGGAGTTCACCAAGCAGGTCGCGGCCAACAACGTCAAGGACGTCTACTCCAAGGGCGACGCCATCCAGGGCGACCTGAAGGAGAAGGCGCCGGTCCCCGATGACGGCGACGACACTTAGAGCGACCGCCACTTGATGGGGTGCAGCTGGCTGTGGACGGCAAGTGATTGAGGGGATTGACAGACAGGCACGGATCCCGGTGATCTCGGAGTTCTCTACGCTTCGTAACCGCCGGAGGATCCGTGCCTGCAGTCCCATCATCTCTGTTCGATGTGTTGTGGGACCAGTTCGCAGCTCTGCTGCCCGAACGGCCCGAGTTCGACCCGGCCCATCCGTGGGGATGCCACCGCCGCCGGATACCGGACCTGGTCGTGTTCCGGCACGTCGTGGACGCCCTGGTCCACGGTTCGGGGTACGAGCGGATCGCCTCGCAAGGGTGCTCCGCGACCACCATCCGCCGCCGCGTCAAGCAATGGGCCCACATAGGCCTGGCACAGGAACTCCACCGGATTGTGCTGGCCGCCTACGACACGATGATCGGCCTGGACCTCCACGACCTGTCCGCCGACGGCTGCCACACCAAAGCCCCATGCAAAGGCGACAAGGCCGGACCCTCACCGGTCGACCGCGCCAAGCAGGGCTTGAAACGCTCCACCTTGGTCGACGGCGACGGCGTTCCGCTCGGCCTGGCCTCGGCCGGCGCCAACCGACACGACTCAAAGCTGCTGGAACCCACCATCGAGGCAGCGAAACAGCAGGTCGGACACCTACCGGACAGAGCCACGATCCACCTGGACTCCGCCTACAACGGCAAACCGTGCCGCAAGGTCCTCGACGACCACCACCTGATCGGCGAGATAGCCGCCAAGGGGGTGCCGGCTCCGATCCAGGTCGGCAAGCGATGGGTCGTGGAACGCAGCCAGAGCTGGATGAACGGCTACGGCAAGATCCGCCGCTGTTTCGAACGCGACGGCGAGATCGTCGACTTCTACCTCTACCTCGCCGCCGCGTTCGTCACCGTCCGTGCACTCATCCGCCGAGCCCGCAAGCGCTACCGCTGGGACACCCGACCGACCAGCCGCCGACTCCCCTAAACCATCAAGTGGCGGTCGCTCTTATACGAAGTTCAACACGCAGCGTCCGTCGTGGGCCGAGGACCCGTTGTGGCAGCAGCTGTCGGCCAATGGAGTGACGATCACCGCCAAGCCGGTGGTCCAGCAGCAGAGCTTCCTGGTCAACCTCCTGATCTCGCTGGCTCCGGTGGCGCTGCTGCTCGGACTGTGGCTGCTGATCGCCCGCCGGATGAGCGCCGGGGCGATGGGCGGCCTGGGCCGGCGCGGTCCGCCCAAGCCGGTGGCGCCGGAGGAGGGCAAGCGGACCACGTTCGCCGACGTCGCCGGGATCGACGAGGTCGAGGCGCAGCTGGCGGAGGTCGTGGATTATCTGAAGAACCCGGCGCCCTTCCAGCTCATGGGCGCGCGGATGCCCGGCGGCGTGCTGCTCGCCGGTCCGCCCGGGACCGGCAAGACGCTGCTGGCGCGGGCCGTGGCCGGGGAGGCGAACGTGCCGTTCTTCTCCGCCTCCGCCTCGGAGTTCATCGAGATGATCGTCGGCGTCGGTGCCTCGCGGGTGCGCGAGTTGTTCAACGAGGCGCGCAAGGTCGCGCCCTCGATCGTGTTCATCGACGAGATCGACACCATCGGCCGGGCCCGCGGCCGCGGCGCCGGCCTCGGCGGCCACGACGAGCGCGAGCAGACGCTGAACCAGATCCTCACCGAGATGGACGGCTTCACCGGCAGCGAGGGCGTGGTCGTGGTCGCCGCCACCAACCGCGCCGACGTGCTGGACCCGGCGCTGACCCGCCCCGGCCGCTTCGACCGCGTGGTCCAGGTCGGCCCGCCAGACCGGGCCGGCCGCGAGGCCATCTTGGCGATCCACACCCGCCGCATCCCGCTCGCCCCGGACGCCGACCTGCGCCAGGTCGCGGCGATGACCCCGGGCATGACCGGCGCGGACCTGGCGAACCTGGCGAACGAGGCGGCGCTGCTGGCGGTGGCGCGGCACCGGAGCGACGTGGGCCCGGCAGAGTTCTCCGACGCCCTGGAGAAGATCCAGCTCGGCGCCGAACGCCCGGTCCTGATCCCCGAGGAGGACCGGCGCCGCACCGCTTACCACGAGAGCGGCCACGCCTTGCTGGGCATGCTCCAGCCTGGTGCGGACCCGGTCCGCAAGGTGACGATCGTGCCGCGCGGCCGTGCCCTCGGCGTGACGCTGTCCACGCCGGAGAACGATCGCTACTCGCATACCGAGGACTATCTGCGCGGCCGCATCTGCGGCGCCCTCGGCGGCATCGCGGCCGAGCAGGTGGTGTACGGCGACGTGACGACCGGCGCCGAGAGCGACCTGGAGCAGGTCACCGCGATCGCGCGCGGCATGGTCGGGCGCTGGGGCATGAGCGAGCGGATCGGCCGCCTGACCGCGATCCCGGACGACGCCTCGCAGGCCTACGGCTTGTCGGCGGCGCCGGCGACGCTGGACGCGGTGGATTCGGAGGTCCGGCGCATCGTCGCGGAGTGCTATGAGAAGACGGTACGAACACTGATCGAGAACCGGGAGCGGCTCGACGCCCTGTCCGCGGCGCTGATGGAGCACGAGTCGCTGGATGAGAAGGCTGCTTATCGGGTCGCGGGGGTGCCGCGGCAGGTGTCTGAGTCGAATTAGCGACGGCCTCGAAGGGGTGACAGCTTCGAATGAGCGGCGGCCTCGGACGAGTGACAGCGCCGGATCAGCGGCTGCTTCGGATTAGCGACGCCCGGGCGCGGTAATCGTCACGGTGTGCTCAGCCGTCTGCCCGCCGACGTGTGGGACTACGTGCGCGACGCCCCTGGGACGTATCTGTGGCTGGTCGCCCTGTTCGGCGTGTCGCGGTACGTCAGGCGGCTGCCGGCCGAGCGCGCGACGAAGCTGCTGGAGGCGAACTCCACGAACCTGGCGCGGCTGCGGCAGGCGCCGCTCAAGGTGATGGTCACCAGCTTGTTCTTCACCACCGGGACCAGCTGGTTGTTCTATGCGGTGACCTACAGCGTCTTCCACGCGCCGGCCGAGCACTGGCTGGGGACGTGGCGGTGGCTGGTGGTGCTGGGGTTGGCACACGTCGGCGCCACGCTGCTGAGCGAGGGCTGGGTCGCGCGGGAGATCCGCGCCGGGCGGCTGCCGCGGTCGGAGCGGATGGCGGCCGACTACGGGGTCAGCTATGCGCAGGCCGGGGCGGCCGCGGTGTTGACGTACCGGATCCCGGAGCCGTGGCGGCTGCTTTATCTCGCGGCGCTGATCGCGTTCTACGGGTACGGCTGGGTCAAGAACCGGCGGGATTTCACGGCGATCGGGCATGTGTGCGCGGTCGCGATCGGGCTGGCGTGCTTCTGGATCGCGCCCTGATCGCGCCCTGAACGGTGTGCTCGCGCCCGCGCGACGGCGACTTGAGAGATTTGAGAGACTTGAGCATCTCGTGGCGCGGCTAGGGTTTACCCTTCCTGTCCTCGACCGGCGGTCGGACCTTGATCGCGACGACAAGACTGGCTTCCCACTCCAGTGCCGCCTTCTGCGCGGCGTGCCATGTGCAAAGGCCCAGGAGGTTGCCGAGAGAGTGGTCGTCCTTCGCGCCGTCGTGGACGACCATGCCGGCTTCGCGGGAGCAGCCGACACTGAAGTGGGCGTGCTTCCATTCGCAGCGCCGTCCACAGCGCCGCATGACCTTGCGGACGAGTCGGTTCCAGTTTCGCGGCAGCTTCACCAGATCCTGCGATCCACTCACATCAGAGAGTTCCCCTGAATATCCGATCGGCGCGCGGGGCGCACGCTTTGATCACCTCAACGAGTGACAGAGTGACTGGCTAGGCTCGCGGGATGCTGATCGCCACCTCCGCGCTGTTGCGGCGCACCGGCTCCGACGGACGTCCCGAAGTGCTGGTCGGGCTGAAGAAGACCGGCTTCGGCGCCGGGCTCGTCAACTGCCCCGGCGGCAAGCTCGAGCCCGGGGAGAGTCCGGAGGAGGCGGTCGTGCGCGAGTTCATGGAGGAGACCGGCATGACGCTGGCGGCGGGCGACCTGACGCCGGCTGCCGAGCTGGTCTTCCGGTTTCCGGACGTGCCGGAGTGGGAGGACCTGCGCCTGCACTACTTCACCGCGACGAGGTTCGCCGGGGAGCCGCAGGAGAGTGAGGAGTTCGCCGCGGGGTGGTTGGCCGAGGCGGAGCTGCCCTATGAGCGGATGTGGGACGATTCACGGCTGTGGCTGCCACCGGTGCTGGCCGGCGAGCACGTCGTGATGGACGTCACCTACGCCGGCCGCAGCAAAGTGGCCTCGTACACCCGTCAGCCGTCGCCGGCCGGGTGAGACTATTGCTCCACCGGGTGCAGCGACATCGGGCCGTAGACGACGGAGGTGTCCTCCATCAGCGTGACCTGGTCGACGCCGGCTTCCAGCAGGTCCTTCCAGTTCTCCCCGATCCAGCTCTCGGCGTCGGACTGCGTGGAGAACTCCTCCGGTTTGGCACCGGCGTCCTTCTCGCCGCCGGCGGTGTCCTCATAACGCCACATGAAAGTCACGGTGTTGACCCCTTCGATCGCCCAGCCATCGCTGAATAACATAACGCGGACGTTGATCCTTGGCGGCGCGCGCTCCGGGAAGTCTTCCGAGGCCGAGCGCCGCCTCACCCGCCTGGCTGACGACGCGGGCACCGCGCACGCGGCCCTCTACGTCGCGACCGGCGGCCGCCGCGACGGCGACGCCGACTGGGCCGAGCGGGTACGCCGCCACCGCGAGCGCCGCCCGGATTCCTGGACCACAGCGGAGACCACGGACGTGGCCGCGGTCCTGCGCGCCGCGACGCAGCCGGTCCTGGTGGACTGCCTGACCCTGTGGCTGACCGCGATGATGGACGACGTCGGCGCCTGGGACGACCAGACCTGGCACGACACCGGGGAGCGCGAACTCGCGGCGCGCTTCGACGAGCTCGAGGCGGCCTGGCGGGCGGCGACGGTACCGGTGCTGGCGGTGAGCAACGAGGTCGGGCTCGGCATCGTGCCGGAGAGCGCCGGCGTACGGCGGTTCCGGGACGAGCAGGGGCGGCTGAACCAGCGGATGGCGGCGGCTTCCGAGGGAGTGGTTTTGATGGTGGCGGGGATCGCGGTGGTGGTGAAGTAGGGGACGGCGTGGGTTTGGCGGTGCGGAGCGCGGATTCGGCGGCGCAGTGCGGGGTGCTTGGGTGCGGGGTGCTTGGGTGCGGGGTGCTTGGGTGCGGGGTGCTTGGGTGCGGGGTGCTTGGGTGCGGGGTGCTTGGGTGCGGGGTGCGAGCGCCGGGGCTTCCCCATCGACAGTGCACCGCCGCTAGGCTGTTCGCACCATGGACGCGCCCGAGAACCCCACTCCCGAGTCGGCCGATCAGCCCGAGCCCAGCGTGGCGGCGGCTGAGACCGAGAACCTCGCCGAAGCCACGCCGGCCGACGACGCTGCTGAGGTCGCAGAGTCCGCGGAGGTCGCTGAAGTCGCCGAAGTCGCTCAGGCGGCCGACTCCACCGCTGACGCCGATGCCAACGCTGACGCCGATGCCGCCACCGATGCCGTCACCGATGCCGTCACCGATGCCGCCACCGACGCCGACTCCACCGTCGCCACCGAGGCCGCCGAATCCGGCGACACCGCTGAGGCCACCGACACTCCCGCCGGGCCCGAGCCGTTGAACCTGGACAAGCTCGCCGATCAGGCTGAGCGTCCGGATGAGGCGGCGCGCGATGAGATGCGTACGCGGCTGGCGGGGCTGGCCGTGCCCGCTGCGGGGCTGGGACGGTTGGAGGAGCTGGCGATTTGGCTTGCCGGCGCGCGCGGGAGCGGGCTGGCGCGGCCGGTTGAGCGCGCTCGGGTTGTGGTGTTCGCCGGTGATCACGGGGTGGCGGCGCATAGCGTGTCGGCCACGGCGTCGGAGCAGACTCAGGCTGTCACCGCGGCGCGGGTGCGGCAGATCGAGGACGGCGGCGGTGCGGTCGGCGTGCTGGCGCGGCTGCATGGCGCGACCGTGCGCGTGATCGACATCTCGGTCGGCAGCCCGTCCGGCAGCATCGACAGGGAAGACGCGGCGACCCGCGAGGAGATCGAGGAAGCGTTCCGGCTCGGCATGTCCATCGCCGATGCCGAGGCCGACTCCGGTGCCGACGTGCTGATCCCCGCCATGGTCGGCGTGGGCGGCAGCACGGTCGCCTCGGCGCTGTCCGGCATCCTGACCGGCAAGGACGCGGCGGCTGTGACCGGCCGCGGCTCCGGGATCGACGACACGGCGTGGATGCGCAAGTGTGCGGCGGTCCGTGACGCGATGCGGCGTGGACGCCCTGTCCTCGGCGACCATTTGGAGCTGCTGACGAAGGTCGGCGGACGCGACTTCGCCGCGCTGACCGGTTTCCTGCTCCAGGCGGCGATCCGGCGCGTGCCGGTCCTGCTGGACGGTGTGACCACCACCGCCTGCGCGATGCTGGTGCAGCGCATCGCCTACCGCGCGCCGCAGTGGGTGCTGGCCGGCGCGCTGTCGCCGGAGCCCGCGCACAAGGCGGCGCTGGACCGGCTGTCGCTCGAGCCGCTGGTCGAGGGCTACGACGTGCGCCAGGCCGAAGGCGCGCTGGGACTCCTCGCGCTGCCGATGCTGAAGGCCGCCGCCGCGCTCGCCACGGAGCTGTCGACGTTCGCCGAGACCGGGATTCCGGAGCCGACGCTGCGGTCGCGGATCTGACCTGCCTCTGATCCTCGATCGCCTGATCGCCTGATCGCTTGATCGCTTGATCGCCGAAGGATTCCCGATCACCGAAGGACTCCCGATCACCGCACCATGAGCATCCTCCCCGGCCTCCGCCTCGCCTTCTCCACCCTCACCGCGCTCCCGATCGGCCCGCCGCAGCAGGTCGATCGGACGGTCGCGGGGCGCGCGATGGCGTGCGCACCGGTGGTCGGCGGCGTACTCGGCGCGACGGCGGGAGCAGTCGGCGCCGCACTCGGGTGGTGGACCACCAGCCCGGTCGCCGCAGCGGTCGGCGGCATCGCGACGCTGGCCGCGCTGACCCGCGGCCTGCACCTCGACGGCCTCGCCGACACCGCCGACGGCCTCGGCTCGGCCAAGCCCGCCCCGGACGCGCTGCGCATCATGAAGGCCTCGGACATCGGCCCGTTCGGCGTCATCACGCTGGTCCTGGCCCTCCTCGGCCAGGTCCTGCTGCTCACGAGCGCCTGGGGGCGCCACGGCGCGTGGTACGGAGCGTGCGCCATCGCAGTGTCCTGCGTCGCCGGACGCCTCGCCGTGCCATGGGCCTGCCGCCCCGGCGTCCCCTCGGCACGCCCCGACGGCCTCGGCGCCTGGGTCGCGGGGAGCGTGTCGCAGGTGGCGGTCGCCATCGCATCCACCGGCGCACTGGTCGCGGCAACTATCGCAGGGCTCTGCGTGACCGACGGCGCGCGCTGGCTGCTCTGGCCCGCCGCGATCGTGGCCGCGATCGGCAGCGCGACACTGGTGCTGCGCCACACGAATCGCCGCTTCGGAGGCATCACCGGCGATGTACTGGGAGCGCTCGTCGAGACAGGATTCACGGTCTCGCTACTCGTCCTGGCCCGGTGAGCGCAATGCCCGTCGCTGACCCACTCGCCGTCCTCTGCGCCCTACTCGACCGATCCGTCACGCAGATCGCCGAGGCATCCGCCGACGCGCGCACCTTCGACCGGGGACTCATCATCCGCGTCTCAGACATCTGGGACAACAGCACCTCACCGCTGTTCGCTGCCGCCGTCGGCACGAAGCGCCGACATTCCAGGCGTCAAGCAGCGGCCGCTCTGCTGTGGATGGCGGACTTCCACCGCGAGTGGATGGTCGAGCAGGCTGCCATCGCAGGATTCGCCCTGGAGGACTCGCTCCCACCGACCCCGTTCCGAGGTCCCTATCGCGACTACTCCGGCAGAGTCCAGCCCTGGCCGCAGCCCCTCACCACGGACGCCGTAGAGGAAGTGGCCGCAGACTACGATCTCGCCGCGTCACGCGTGATCAGCTTCCGGGCCGAACGCGCCGGGCGCCGTCTCGACGCCCACGTCACCATCCGCGTCCCGCGCCGCTTCCCAGCCGACACGTCGGAACCCGCTGCGCTGGCCTTCCACCTGAAGGACGTCACCCGCGTCGAAGTCGCCGCCTCCGACCTCCACGGCGCCGCAGTCACCGTCACCGATGACGGACCGAAGATCGCGCTGGGCACCCGAGGATTCGTGCACGCCGCTTCCGGACACCTGGACGTCACCGACCAGGCCTGGCACGAGTCAGCCGCCGGTCGCCGTGCCGACGCCGTGGTCCCGCCGGGCCCCGAGGAGAAGGGGCACCCGCGACCGGACGTCGTACGGTACGACGTCGGCAGAGCCGCGTCACGCGGGTTCGCCGAGACGATGCGCGAGATACGCGTCATGCGCTATCCCGTGCTGGTCGATCTCCCAGGTGTATCCGAGAGTTGCCGACGCTATGCGGGCGCCGGAGCGATACTCCTTGCCGCGGCCGACCGGCGGACAACACGGCAGCGCGCCGCCATCCTCCGCCCCCTGACCGACGCCGCGCAAAACCCGTTCGAGCCGCGCCCGAAGGTCGAACCTGGGCGTCGGCCCGCCGTATCGACAGCCGAACTCCGCATGGTCAAGTACAGAGCGGACCACGAACGGTATGGGCGTCCGGTGGCGGAGGAACTGCTTCGCCACTACGCGGTACCGATACCGGTACCGATCGGCGGCCTCGAAAGCAACGACCCGTGGCGAATCAGCGTCCTGCGAGATCCGGAGCCACACACCTTCGCAGTCCGTACCGAGGACTTCCTCGCCGGCTGCTAACGCCCGAGCATTCGAGCCCGGAATCCGCGCATCCGGAACAGGATCGCTGCCCACCCCGCGGGCTCGTGGAACACGATGAAGTCCTCGAACCTGTGCTCCCCGCGACGGCCGTCGACCTGCACCGCCGCGTCTCGCAGAGCGGTCAGCTGCGCCACTGTCATCGGTAGCGCGCGCTCGCGTGGCTGATACGTGGAGCCGATGGGGTAATCGCGGTAGGGGCGGTCGGTCATCTCGACGTGGCAGCCCATCACCCAGGTCACCTTGTGGGCGGCGCAGAAGGCCACCAGGCGGTTGAGGGTGGCGACGAGTTGCGCGTAGTCCGCGACGTAGATGCGGCCCGGGTACACGGTGTCGCCGGTGAGGAGGAAGCCGGTTGCGGGGTCGTGGAATACCACTCCCGCGGCGTGGTGGCCTGGGGCGCCGAGCGCGCGGAGGACGCGGTCGCCGAGGTCGACCTCGACTTCCTGGTCGGGCCAGCGTGTGTCGTCGAAGCCGAAGAAGTGGCGGACCGCTTCTGGTTCCTTCGCGACCACCAGTGTGTCCGGGCGTCCGGTGAACTGCGCGTCCGCCGCGACGTGGTCGCCGTGGCTGTGCGTGTGCGCGACGACCAGTTCGTAGCCGTCGCGCGGATGCTGCTGGAGCCAGTTTGTGATCAGTTCGTCGACCGTCGCGCGCAGGGGGAAGACCGCCGGGTCCGCGGTGGCGCCGGTGTCGAGCAGGAGTGCGCGGTCGGCGCCGAACAGCAGGTAGATGAACGGCGCCTCGTAGTTCGTGCTCTTGCTCTGGCGGAGGATCACCGTGCGTTCGTCGTAGGCGTGCACCTGGATCGGTGGCTCCGTTGCCGAACTCCAGCGGCGTACTCCGTGGTTCCAGTGCAGGTCCAGCGGGCTGGCCAACGTCTTACGCCGCCCCGCTCACGATCCCCCAGGTGTGCGTCACCGATGCGCCGGGCTCCAGGGCGATGAGGCCCTTGCCGCTGTTGAACGCGTCGGGCGGGCAGCTCATCGGCTCGACGGCCAGTGCGGAGCGGTGGTAGGGCGGGTCCAGGGGGTCGCCGGAGAACAGCTGCACCCACTCCAGGCCTTCGCCGAACCACATCGTCACGCCGTCCGCGCCCTGGCCGAGGGTCACGCGGGCGCGGCCGTCGTTGTCGCGGACGATGTCGGTGTACGCCGTGTCCAGCGTCAGTCCGCGCAGGGGGCGGCGGTCGCGCAGGTCGTACGGCGTGCCGGCGACCGGGACCTCGCACTGCGGGATCATGCGCTCGTCGACCATCAGCCAGCGGCCGGCGGGGACCTGCGCCAGACCCTGCGGGCCGTCGAGGCCGCCGTCGGTCTTCAGGTAGGCGTGCGAGCCGATGCCGTACGGCGCTTCCCACTCGCCGGCGTTGCGCGCGGTCACCGAGACGGTCAGGCCCTCGTCGGCGTCCAGCGTGTACTCCGCCGCCACGTCGAGCGCGAACGGGTAGCCGGGCTGCGGCTCCAGGCGGACGGTCATGCGGAGCGAGGAGTCGGTGTGGGTCTCCGGCGTCCAGTGGGCGAGCCGGGTCAGGCCGTGGATCGCGTTGTGGCGCGCGGCCTCGCTGATCTCCAGCTCGCGTTCGACGCCGCGGAAGGTGTACTTGCCGTCGCGGATGCGGTTGGGCCAGGGGATGAGCAGCTGGCCGCTGCCGCCGACCGGGACGCCGTCCTCGGGGAACTCCATGATCAGTTCCCGGTCGTTCAGCCGCAGGGCCCTGAGAGCCGCCCCGACCTCGGTCACCGTGGCGGCGTACTCCCCTGCCTTGATCGTGTACTGCTGTCCGGTCGGCCGCTCGCCACCACTGCCTGTATGGGGGATGCTGATCATGCCGCCATGCTCCCACGAAGGCGCCCCCGGCGCTCGGGCCGGGGGCGGATCGTCTGAGAGTTTGATCAGCCGCGGGTGCGGACGTCCACGAACGGAGGCTTCACGACAGTGAACGCCGCGGCTTTTCCGCGCACGTCCAAGTACACGGTGTCGCCTTCGGTGTACTCGCGGTCCAACAGCGCCAGGCCGATTCCCTCGCGCAGGGTCGGCGAGAAAGTTCCAGAGGTGACCTCGCCGATCTGCTTGCCGTCGGCGTCGTTCACCACCATGTGCGCCCGCGGGATGGCGCGGTCGACGGCGCGGATGCCGCGCAGCAGACGCTTGGCGCCGGCCTCGCGCTCGGCCAGCAGGACCTCGCGTCCCCAGAAGGCCGGCTTCTTCCAGCCGACGGCCCAGCCGGCGCGCGCCATGTTCGGCGTGATCTCCATCGACAGGTCCTGGCCGTGCAGCGGGTAGCCCATCTCGGTACGCAGCGTGTCGCGCGCGCCGAGGCCGCAGGGGCGGATGCCGAACTCCTCGCCGGCGGCCTGCAGCGCGTCCCACAGCGCCTCGGTCTTGTCCCACGGCGCCACCAACTCATAGCCGTGCTCGCCGGTGTAGCCGGTGCGGCAGACGGTGAGCGGGGCGTTCTCGAAGGAGGCGACGGTGAAGGACATGTAGTCGTGGTCGGTCGGCAGCCCGAGCTCGGCCAGGACCGCGGCGGACTTCGGGCCCTGAACCGCGAGCACGCCGAAGTCGCGGTGCCGGTTCTGGACCGTGACGCCTTCGGGCGCCGCTTCCCGCAGGCGGCGGACGACCTCGGAGGTGTTGGCCGCGTTGGGGATCAGGAAGACGTCCTCGGGACCGTTGAGGTAGGCGATGAGGTCGTCGACCACGCCGCCGGTCGCGTCGTCGCAGCACAGCGTGTACTGCGCCTGGCCGTCCTCGATGCGCTGCAGGTCGTTGGCCAGCACGGAGTTCACGAACGCCGCCGCGCCGGGACCGGTGACCGAGGCCTTGCCCAGGTGGCTGACGTCGAAGACGCCGACCTGCTCGCGGACCGCGGCGTGCTCCTTGAGCACCCCGCCTGTCCTGCTGTACTCGATCGGCATGTCCCAGCCGCCGAAATCGGACATCTTCGCGCCGAGGGCGACGTGGCGGGCGTGCAGGGGCGAGGTGAGGGGATCGCTGGTCACAGGCCGAGACGATACCCGAGCAAAGCGGTCGGGCGAGCCGTGCTCAAGGCGGTGCGCGCCGGACCACCGGCGGCGGGGAAGGTCATCCCGGCGTATCGCCCGGCATGCCGGTACGGAATACAGTCGCCTAAAGTAACGATGACTCGGGTGACGGCCGCCTCGACCGCTGTGAAGGGCGAACCCCTTCCCCGCCAGAATCTGCAGATGTCCTAGCGAGAACTGGATCAACGATGACCTCGATCTCCCTGTCCGCTACCGCGACCGGCAAGGCGGACGCCGTCGTAGTCGGTGTGTACGCCACCGAGACCGCCAAGGGGGTCAGGGGCGTCGCCCTGGCACCCGGCGCCGAGGCCGTGGACGCGGCCTACGGCGGAGCCCTGGCCAAGGCGCTGGACCTGCTCGGCGCCGCCGGCAAGGACGGCGAGCTGACCCGGGTGCCGGCGCAGGGCGACGTCAAGGCGCCGCTGATCGTCGCCGTGGGTCTGGGCAAGAAGCCCGGCAAGGGCGCGGCCCTGAACACCGACACCCTGCGCAAGTCCGCCGCCGCCGCGGCGCGTTCGCTGGCCGGCAAGGCCAAGGCGGTCTTCGCGCTGCCGGCCGAGGACGCCGAGCAGGTCGGCGCGATCGCCGAGGGCGTGCTGCTGGGCACCTACGCCTGGCAGGGCTTGAAGACCCCGCGCAAGGACGCCAAGGGCGCCCTGGGCGAGGTCGTGCTGGCCACCGGCGCGGCCAAGCAGGCGCCGGCGAAGAAGGCCGTGGAGCGCGCCGGCACCGTCGCCGGCGCCGTGAACCTGGCCCGCGACCTGATCAACACCCCGCCCTCGCACCTGTACCCGGCCAGCTTCGCCGAGCGCGCGCAGGCCGAGGTGAAGGACGCGGCGCTGGCCACGCTCAGCATCGAGGTGCTGGACGAGAAGGCACTGACCAAGGGCGGCTACGGCGGGATCATGGGCATCGGCAAGGGCTCGGCCAAGCCGCCGCGCCTGGTGCGCGTGACCTACCGGCACCCGAAGGCCAAGAAGCACCTGGCGCTGGTCGGCAAGGGCATCACCTTCGACACCGGCGGCATCTCGCTGAAGCCGGCGAACGCGATGGACACCATGAAGTCGGACATGAGCGGCGCCGCCGCGGTGTTCTCCGCGACCGTGGCGGTGGCCCGCCAGGAGGTGCCGGTCAACGTCACCACCTACTTGTCGCTGGCCGAGAACATGCCCGGCGGCGGCGCGATCAAGGTCTCGGACGTCATCACCATGTACGGCGGCAAGACCGTCGAGATCATGAACACCGACGCCGAGGGCCGCGTGGTCATGGCCGACGCGCTGGCCCGGGCCAGCGAGGACGGCCCGGACCTGCTGCTGGACGTGGCGACCCTGACCGGCGCGCAGGTCCTGGCGCTGGACCGGCTCTCCGCGGTCATGGCCAACGACGAGGAGCTGCGCACCCGCATCGTGGAGACCGCGAAGGCCGCCGGCGAGGAGATGTGGCCGATGCCGCTGCCGGAGTACCTGCGCGAGACCATCGACACCCAGAGCGCCGACATCTCGAACATGGGCCAGCGCATGGGCGGCATGCTGGTCGCCGGCCTGTTCCTGCGCGAGTTCGTGGGCGAGGGCATCAAGTGGGCGCACCTGGACATCGCCGGCGCCTCGTTCAACGAGAAGGCGCCCTACGGCGACACCCCGAAGGGCGGCACCGGCGCCGCGGTGCGCACGCTGGTGAAGCTGGCCGAGGACCTGGGCGCCGGCAAGTAGGCACCGGCACGCACGCACCGATCAGGTGAAGCACCGCGCGGGCGATCACCGGCAGGTGCACCTGCTCTGAAGCATGAAAGCGCTGATCCGAGGCGGCTCGCGCTGACCCGAAGCGGTCATCTCCCCAACCGGGAGGTGACCGCTTCGCGTTTGCGGGTAGACGTGTCGCCATGAGCGCCGACGAGGGCACCGACTCCCCCGCGCATCCGGCCCACGACCCGCACGAAGGGCTCGGGGCGCGGCTGAACTGGCTGCGCGCCGGCGTGCTGGGCGCCAACGACGGCATCGTCTCCACCGCCGGCCTGGTCGTCGGCGTCGCCGGCGCCACCGACACCAAGTCCACGCTGCTGGCCTCCGGCATCGCCGGACTGCTGGCCGGCTCGCTGTCGATGGCCTCCGGGGAGTACGTGTCGGTGTCCACGCAGCGCGACACCGAGATCGCGGCTCTGGCGCTGGAACGCAAGGAGCTGGCCGAGGCACCGGAGGAAGAGCTCGAGGAACTGGTCGGCCTCTACCGCGACAAGGGCCTGACGGAGAACACCGCGCGCCGCGTCTCCGAGGAGCTGACTGCGCACGACGCCCTCAGCGCCCACGCGCAGACCGAACTCGGTATTAACCCCGACTCCCTGGCGAACCCCTGGAGCGCGGCGATCGCCAGCTTCGTGGCGTTCAGTGTCGGCGCGCTGCTGCCGCTGCTGGCGATCGTGCTGCCGCCGCGCGAGTGGCGCGTCCCGGTGACCGTGGTCAGCGTGCTGATCGCGCTCGTCGCGACCGGCTTCATCAGCGCGCGCCTGGGCCGCGCGGCGCCGGGACGGGCGATTCTGCGCAACGTGATCGGCGGCGCGCTGGCGATGGGGATCACCTATCTCGTCGGCACCCTGATCGGGAAAGTGGATTAGCCTAGGGCGCCATGTGGCACTTGCACGAGCAAGAACATATTGCGCGGTGGCAGGCGGCCGCCGCGGACGGGGACATCGAGGCGATGCTGCACCTCGCGCACGCGGCCAAGCACCACGACCCCGCCGAAGCAGAGCGCTGGCTGCGCACGGCCACCGACCTCGGCAGCCTGGAGGCGGCGCACAAGCTGGGCGTGATGCTGTGCCATCGCGGCGACCCCGAGACCGGCGAGGACTTCGTCCACCGCGCGGCGATCGGCGGTTATCAGGACGCGATCGCCACGATGGGGCAGTTCTGCGAGCGGCGCGGGGACCTCGAGGGCGCGGACGCCTGGTTCTGCAAGGTCTCCGCGGACGACGACAGTTCCTGAGAGCGGCGAGCTTGTCGCGGCCTTCGAGTTTGTCGAGGCCATGAGTCCGTCGAGGATCGCTGAGATCGCGAAGACCGCTGAAACCGCCGAGATCGCTGAGGTTTGTTGAGATCGCCGAGCCCGTCTAGGACACCGAGCCCGCCGAGGCCGCCCGCACCGTCAGCCCGCGCCTCGGCGGTCAGACGCCGTCCAACCGCCGCTTGTCCTCCTCGGCGCGCTTGCGCGTCCAGTCGCGCATGCGCTGCGGGTAGCCGACCACTCCCGCGTCGTAGGCGGGAATCCCCAATGCCCGCGCCAGCGCGTGCGCCTGCTGCGGGCTGCGCACGCGCCGCCGTGTCCACTCCCCGGACGCCGCGATGAAGACCACTGTGGTGTCGGTCACAGAGGTGCGCGGCTCTATGTACGCCTCGACGCCGGCCCGGCTTCGGGCGAACTCGCTCAGGTGCGCTTCGGCGGCGGCCAGATCCTCTGTGGATCTCCTGCTGGGCGGCGGCGTCATCGGTCCGGGTGCCGCACCGGGCATCGGGGGACGGCGTCGGCGGAACAGGGGCATAACCACTCCCGGAAGATCGTTGCTCCCTCACGCCGGGCCGTGGGGCTCGGCGAAAGTCGGGCCCGCACGCGGACTAGACTGGCGTTCCGGTCGTGGATGCGCTACCCGCGACTCCGCGTCCGTCCGTTCGCTGACCCTTCCACAGCAGTGTGTCAGTGTGGGGCGGAACGGGACCGGCTAAAGCGAGAAGCAGGCAGCGAGAGGAACGCACGTGGCAGGCGACAACCAGTTCGACTTGGTCATCCTCGGCGGCGGCTCGGGCGGCTATGCCTGCGCCTTCCGCGCGGCGGACCTCGGCATGAGCGTGGCTCTGATCGAGAAGGCCGAGGTGGGCGGGACCTGTCTGCACCGCGGCTGCATCCCCACCAAGGCGCTCCTGCACGCCGGCGAGATCGCCGACAACACCCGTGAGGCGGCGCAGTTCGGCGTCGCGGCCACCTTCCACGGCATCGACATGGCGGCCGTCAACTCCTACAAGGACGGCGTCGTCGGCCAGCTGTACAAGGGCCTGCAGGGCATTGTGAAGGCGCGCAAGATCGAGTTCATCGCCGGCGAGGGCAAGCTGGTCTCGGCCAACACGGTCCAGGTCAGTACTAATAATGGATCTGGTGGCCAGAACGTCACCGGCTCGAACGTGGTGCTGGCCACCGGCTCGGTGCCCAAGTCGCTGCCCGGCCTGGAGATCGACGGCAACCGCGTGATCTCCAGCGACCACGCCCTGAAGCTGGACTACGTGCCGGCCTCGGCGATCATCCTCGGCGGCGGCGTCATCGGCTGCGAGTTCGCCTCGGTCTGGAAGTCCTTCGGCACCGACGTGACCATCATCGAAGGCCTGCCGCACCTGGTCCCGCTGGAGGACGAGAACTCCTCCAAGCTGCTGGAGCGCGCGTTCCGCCGCCGCGGCATCAAGTACGAACTGGGCAACTTCTTCTCCGGCGTGGAGTACACCGAGAACGGCGTGCGCGCCTCGATCGCCAACGGCAAGACCGTCGAAGCCGACCTGATGCTGGTGGCCGTCGGCCGCGGCCCGGTCTCGGCGGGCCTGGGCTACGAGGAGGCCGGGGTCGCCATGGACCGCGGCTACGTCAAGGTCGACCAGTACTGCCGCACCTCGGTCCCCGGCGTCTACGCCGTCGGCGACCTGATCCCGACCCTGCAGCTGGCGCACGTCGGCTTCGCCGAGGGCATTTTGGTCGCCGAGCACATCGCCGGGCTGAACCCCGCGCCGATCGACTACGACGGCGTGCCGCGCGTGACCTACTCCCACCCCGAGGTCGCCTCGGTGGGCCTGACCGAGGCGCAGGCGAAGGGCAAGCACGGCGAGGACGCCGTGAAGACCTTCAACTACGACCTCGCCGGCAACGGCAAGAGCAAGATCCTCAAGACCTCCGGCCAGGTCAAGGTGGTCCAGCAGGTCGACGGACCGGTGCTGGGAATCCACATGGTCGGCGACCGGATGGGTGAACTCGTCGGCGAGGCGCAGCTGATCTTCAACTGGGAGGCGCTGCCGCAGGAGGTCGCCCAGCTCGTGCACGCGCACCCGACGCAGACCGAGGCGATGGGCGAGGCCATGATGGCCCTGGCCGGCAAGCCGCTCCACGTCCACGACTGATAAGCCTGCTGTATGCACACCGCAGGACACCGCCTGCGGAAGCCGAAGAATTCTGCACGGAATGTTCTGCGAAGGAGATAGAGAGCGCTCATGTCGGTCTCAGTAGTTCTGCCCGCGATGGGTGAGTCGGTCACCGAGGCCACCATCACCCGCTGGCTGAAGAAGGAAGGCGACCGGGTCGAGGTCGACGAGCCGCTGCTCGAGGTCTCCACCGACAAGGTCGACACCGAGATCCCGTCCCCGGCGGCCGGGTTCCTGGTGTCGATCAAGGTCGGCGAGGACGAGACGGTCGAGGTCGGCGCGGAGCTGGCGGTCATCGGCGACACCGCGGACGCGGCCGGCGGCGGGAACGGCGGCGGCGCGCCGCAGGCCGCCCCGGCGCAGGCCGAGGCTCCGGCGCCGCAGCAGCAGGCGGCGCCCGCGCCCCAGGCCGCCCCGGCTCCGCAGCCGCAGGCTCAGCAGCAGCCGGCTCCGCAGGCTCAGGCTCCGGCGCAGGAGCAGGCGCAGGCGCCGTCCGGCGGCGGCTCGGCCTCCGGCACCCCGATCACGCTGCCGGCGATGGGCGAGTCGGTCACCGAGGCGACCGTCACCCGCTGGCTGAAGGCCGTCGGCGACACCGTCGAGGTCGACGAGCCGCTGCTCGAGGTCTCCACGGACAAGGTCGACACCGAGGTCCCCTCGCCGGTCGCCGGCGTGCTGCTGGAGATCAGCGTCGCCGAGGACGAGACGATCGACATCGGCGCGCAGCTCGCGGTGATCGGCGCCCCGGGCTCGTCGGCTCCGGCGCAGCAGCAGGCTCCGGCCGCTCCGGCGCAGCCGCAGCAGCAGGCGGCGCCCGCGCCCCAGGCCGCCCCGGCCCCGCAGGCCCAGCCGCAGCAGCAGGCCGCCCCGGCTCCGCAGCCGCAGGCCCAGCAGCCGGCGTCGCTGCCCAGCACCCCGCCGGTCGCGCCGTCCGCCCCGGCTCCGCAGGCTCCGGCCCCGGCCGTGGCCAACGCGCCGTCCTACACCGCGACCGCCCCGGCGCCGAACGGCCAGGCTCAGCAGTCCGCCCCGGCTGCCGGCGGCGAGTTCCGTCCGGGCACCCCGGCGGTCGTCGCGCAGGCCCAGACCGCCGCCCGCGTCGACGCCCCCGGCGCCGGCAGCGAGCCGGCCGCGGCCTACGTCACCCCGCTGGTCCGCAAGCTGGCCGCCGAGCACAGCGTGGACCTGGCGAGCGTCACCGGCACCGGGGTCGGCGGCCGGATCCGCAAGCAGGACGTGATCGACGCGGCCAAGGCGGCCCAGGCCAGCGCGGCCGCCGCCGCTCCGGCTCCGGCCGCGGCGTCCACCGGCTCCGCGCCGGCCGCCAAGGCGCCGGTCACCCCGAGCCCGCTGCGCGGCCGCACCGAGAAGCTGACCCGGATGCGCGCGCTGATCGCCAAGCGCATGCTCGAGTCGCTGCAGACCTCGGCGCAGCTGACCACGGTGGTCGAGGTGGACGTCACCAACGTCGCCCGCCTGCGGACCCGCGCCAAGAACGAGTTCGAGGCGCGCGAGGGCGTGAAGCTCTCGTTCATGCCGTTCTTCGCCCTGGCCGCGATCGAGGCGCTCAAGCAGCACCCGAACCTGAACGCGGTCATCGACACCGAGGCCGGCACGGTCACCTACCACGACTACGAGAACCTGGCGATCGCGGTCGACAGCGAGAAGGGCCTGATGACCCCGGTCATCAAGAACGCCGGCGACCTGAACCTGGCGGGCCTGGCCCGCGGGATCGCGGACCTGGCCGAGCGGACCCGCACCAACAAGGTCCTGCCCGACGAGCTGGCCGGCGGCACGTTCACGCTGACCAACACCGGCAGCCGCGGCGCGCTGTTCGACACCCCGATCCTGAACCAACCGCAGGTCGGCATCCTCGGGACCGGCGCGGTCGTGAAGCGTCCGGCGGTCATCAACGACCCCGACCTCGGCGAGGTCATCGCGGTCCGCTCGATGGTCTACCTGGCCCTGACGTACGACCACCGCCTGGTGGACGGCGCGGACGCCGCCCGCTTCCTGGTCACGATCAAGGAGCGGCTGGAAGAGGGCAAGTTCGACTCGGACCTCGGTCTGTAGCCTGGAGCGCACGTAGAGCCTGGAGCGCTTGTCAAGGCTCTTGAACGAACCGATGGCCTGGTCCTCGCGGACCGGGCCATCGGCGTTTTCCCGACCCGGCCGGCGCCCGCGCCCTCCGGAACAGCCGGGATCACAGGTCTATGCTGCTGCTATGCGGATCGCCATCACCGGCTCCACGGGAATGATCGGCACGGCGCTGTCCGCCGCGCTCACCGAAGACAGCCACGAGATCGTCCGCCTGGTACGCCACACGCACCCGGACGAGACCGCCGGAGAGCGCCACTGGTCGCCGTTCGGCGAGCCGGACCCCAAGCCGTACGAGGGCTGCGACGTCGTGGTCCACCTGGCTGGCGCGGGCCTGGGCGACAAGCGCTGGTCGGCCGCCTACAAGCGGGAGATCAGGGAAAGCCGGGTCCACGGCACCGACACCCTGGCGCGCTCGCTGGCCCAGCTCGCCGAGCCGCCCAAGGCGCTGCTGTCGGCCTCGGCGATCGGCTTCTACGGCGACACCGGCAGCACGCCGGTCACCGAGGACTCGGCCGGCTCCGAGGACTTCCTGGGCGCGCTGTGCCGGGACTGGGAGGCCGCGACGAAGCCCGCCGAGGACGCCGGGATCCCGGTGACGCACCTGCGCAACGGCGTCGTCCTGGGCGGCTCCGGCGGCGCGCTGGCCCGGATGCTGCCGTTCTTCAAGGCCGGGATCGGCGGCCCGATCGGGAGCGGCCGGCAGTATTTCTCCTTCATCGGGATGGCGGACCACCTCGCCGCGCTCCAGCACATCATGGCCCTGACCGTGGACGGGAACATGACCGGCGCGGTGAACGTCACCGGTCCGCTGCCGGTCACCAACCGGGCCTTCACCAAGGCTCTGGGGCACGTGCTGCACCGGCCGACGGTCATGCCGGTGCCGGGATTCGCGCTGCGCGTGCTGTTCGGCCAGATGGCGGACGAGCTGACCGGGAGCCAGCGCGTGCTGCCAGCTCGCCTGACCGAGTCGGGATTCGCGTTCAGCACCCCGGATCCGCGTTCGGCGCTGGCCGCGGCGCTCGAGTGAATCAGACCTCTTCAATGCGTGACGGTCCGACCACCGAGAGTTCTCGAATGCTGAGACAGCAGGCGTTTCGCAAGAGTACGCCACCGGCCCAGGGGTAGGCATCCCTCCACAAGCGCCGACGCTCGGCCGGCTTCACCCTGCCCTGCGCGAACCGCGCGGGCCCACAAGGCGCCGCCGGCGAGACCGGCCGTAGAGGGTGGAGGGGCTCACGTGACAGCACAAAGTCCGAGCCACCGGCATCACCTGGACGCCGACGTGATCGTCGTCGGTGCCGGGGTCGCCGGATTGCACGCCGCGGGACGGCTGCACGAGGCGGGTTTGGACGTCCTGGTCGTCGAGGCGTCGGACCGGGTGGGGGGCAGGGCCGGCACCGAGAGGGTCTCGGGGTTCGTCGTGGACAAGGGATTCCACTTGATGAACTCCGGCGAGAACGGGGAGAACGCGAAGCTGGAGCTGGGGTGCTTCGCCCCCGGCGTGGACCTGCAGCTGGACGGCAAGCGCATCCGCTACGGCGACCGCGCGGGCAGCGACGGAGCCCTGGGAGCGGGCAACGTCCTGCGCACCCCGCTCGGCTCCCCCGCCGAGCGCCGCCGCCAGACCGGCTGGCTGCTGCGGGTCGCGCTGAACCGTCCCGAGAGCATTCTGGACTGCCCGGAGCGCACGGCCGCGGAGCTGGTGGCCGAGGTGGGGCTCTCACGCCGGGTGATAGACGGCTTCCTGCGGCCGTATCTGGAGGCCTTCGCCGCCGAGCCGGACCCGGACCTGTCGGTGTCGGGCCGGGCGATGGAGCTCGCGCTGCGCCAGCTGGTCCGGGGGCGGTGGTGCCTGCCGGCCAGCGGGATCGCCGCCATCCCGCAGCGGCTGGCCGAGCGGCTGCCGACCGGGGCGGTGCGGCTGGAGACCGAGGTCCTGATGGTCTACGCGAACGGCGTGGTCACCGCCGACGAGGTGCTGCGCAGCTCGGCGGTGGTGGTGGCGACCGACGCGGCGACGGCGGTGGAGCTGCTGCCGGGACTGCACGAGCCGGAGTCGCGGTCGGTGACCGCGTTCCACCACGCGACCGTGCTGCCGCCGCCGCGCGCCGAACCCGCGGTCCTGATCGACGCCGACCCGCACTCCCCGGTCGCGCGCACGGCGGCGGTCAGCCACGCGGTGCCCGCCCGGAGCCCCGACGGCCGGACGCTGGTGTCCACGAACGTGGTCGGGCACACCGGGACCCGCACGTCCGAACTTGAGGCGGCGGTCCGCGCCCGGCTGGCGGAGCTGTACCCGGGCGGCGACGACCGCTGGGAGTGCGTGGCGGTGCACCACTTCCCGCACGCGGTACCGGCGATGACCTCGCCGCACAACTTCCGGCGGCCGGTACGGCTGCTGCACGGGTTGTACGTGTGCGGAGACCACCGCGGCACGGCCGGGATCGACGGGGCGATGGAGTCGGGACAGCGTGCCGCGCGGTCCGTGTTGGCCGATCTCGGGGTGTCGTTTCGCACCGGAGAACTGGTCACCGCCTGAGGGGTAGGGGCGTCTTTCGCAGGTCTTTGCGCCGGCGCGTTCGCCGCAGGCGGTGACGTGCCGTCAGGCCACGGCGACCAGCTCGCGCGAGCGGGTCGGCGCCGTGGCCTCGTCGACGAGCGCCAGCGCCAGATCGGCGTAGGCGAAGGTGTCGGCGCCGGGGACGACCTGCGTGCCGCCGAGGCGGTAGGCGCCGGTCCCGGGACCCTCGTCGAGGAACACCAGCGGCGGGGCGAGCACGACCCAGTCGAGGTCGGAGGCGCGCAGCAGCGGGAGCTGCGCGGCGTGGTTGCGGGAGAAGGCGCGCGCTTCTTCGGGGATCCCGTCGCTGTCGTGGGCCGCGACGCCGGGCGCCACTTCGAGCGCGCCGCCGATGCCGACCGCGACGAGGCGGCCGACCCCGGCGACGGCGAGGCCTTCGACCAGCGCGCGTGCGGCGGCGACGAAGTGGCCCTCGTCCATGGCCGCGGCGGTGTTGACCGCGACGTCGTGGCCGGGCGCGAGCCGTGCGACGCTCGCGGCGTCGGTGACGTCGCCGGCGACGACGGTCACTCCGTCCGCGGCGAGGTCTGGATACTTGGCGGGGTCACGGACGACGGCCGTCACCGTGTGCCCGCGCCGCGCCGCCTCGGCCACCGCGGGCCGCCCGGCACGACCGCCGGCTCCGAAAACAATGATGTTCACCATGCCCGCGACGCTAAGACCGGTGGACCCGCTCACTGCAACGTAACTAGGCTCGACCTGTGGATGAGCCAGCACCCCTGAGCCCGAACATGTTCGACCCCGCCTGCCCCTCAACCGAGTCGCCGTTCCGCATAGCCGACAAATGGGGCGGCATGATCGTCCTCTGCCTCGAAGCAGGACCCCGCCGCTTCACCGAACTCCGCACACCCCTCCCCCGCCTAGCCCCCAAGGTCCTCACCGAAACCCTCCGCTCCATGGAACGCAACGGCCTGATCACCCGCACCGTCTTCGACGAGAACCCACCCCACGTCGAGTACGCACTCACCCCCCTCGGCCGCAGCCTGCTACCGGCGATCGCCGCCTGCCGCGAGTGGGCCTTCGCGAACCTGGAGACAATGCGCGCTGCTCGGGATCAGTACGACGGGGTCGGGGGCAGCGAAGCTGCGTGAGGTAGGCGACGGTCGCCAGCAGCGCCCAACCCACCACCCCACCGCCGCATCAACCCGCCAGCGCCTACTTCCCCACCGGATAGTTCGCCACGAACCGACCCTTCGGGTCCCACGTCGCCTTCACCTCGCGCAGGCGCTGCGCCTCGGCTGCTGTCACGGTGTCGGCCAGCGTGTCCGTCGGGCCGAGGAAGGTCGCGAGCTTGGCGCCGGTTACGGCGTCGCCGAGTGCTGCGACCACTTCTGCCTGCTTTGCGGCTACGGCGGTGCCGACCTCTGGGGTGAAGGCCAGGCCCAGGAGGTAGAGGAGGTATTCCTCGGTGACCGGGCCGCGGGGGCCGGGGCGGGTGTTGGTCATGGCGGCGCCGAGGTGGCGGATCTGGAGGGCTAGGAGGGGGGCGATCGGTGCGGCGAGGAGGGTGGCGATGGTGTCGGCGTCGAGGCGGCCGAGGAGTTCGGCGCGGGAGCGGCTCGGGCCGGGGTCGACGGGGTCGTTGGTGATGGTTGCGAGGTCTTCGAAGGGCATCGGCTGCCAGGCGCCGTTCACCGCGCCGTCGATCGCGTCGAAGGGCTTGAGCAGTGCGCGGCCGTCCGTCTCCGAGCCCAGATAGGCGACCGTCACGCCCACCATCGCCGGCGCGCCGCCCGGGAGCTGTACCCGGGTCGCCCATAGGCTCAGCTCCGGCGGCGCCGTCGCGGTGGTGTCCCGGAACGCGGCGAACACCTCGGCGGTGCGGGCCTCCGGCCAGAACACCGTGCCGCCGAACAGCTCGGGCTCCTCGTGCAGGCGCACGGTCAGCGCCGTCACGATCGCGAAGTCGCCGCCTCCGCCGACCAGGGCGTGGAACAGGTCGGGGTTCTCCTGCGCGTTCGCCGTGCGGTGCTCGCCGGCGGCGTCGACGACCTCGAACTCGATCACGTGGTCCGAGGACATCCCGTACTTGCGCGCGAAGAGCCCCACGCCGCCGCCGAGGGTGTATCCGGCCACGGACACGGTCGGCGAGCTGCCGGGCTTGTGGATCAGGCCGTGGGCGGCGGCTGCGGTGTTGAGCGCGCCGGACTGGACGCCCGCGCCGACACGGGCGGTGCGCGCCTCGGGGTCGACGGTCAGCTCGTCCAGGCGGCCGGTGCGCAGCAGGATCGCGCCGGCCGCGGTGCCCGAGGCGCCGTGGCCGGTGGGTTGGACCGCGATCGGCACCCCGGCGTCATTGGCGTAGCGGACCAGCGCGGCGACGTCGGCGGCGTCGGCGGCGGTCACCACGGCGCGCACGTCCTGCTCGACCGCCAGGTTGTAGGGCTTGCGCGCGGCGTCGAAGCCCTCTTCGCCGGGGAGCAGGACGTCGCCCCGGATGACGTCGCGCAAGGACAGCAGGGAAGCCTCAGACATGGCACGCGCTCCTTTTACCGTGGTCGATCAGGAGTTCCTCACGATACGGATCACCACTGACACCTTGATCGACGCACGGTGAACGCGCACGTCGGGATTCACGCGACGGTCATCGTCCGCAGCACCTCGTCGATCGGCGTCGGCGCCAGACCGAAGGTCTTCTCAGTCAGGGTGCTGTCCAAGGTAAAGGGCTTGGCGAACTGGTAGTGCGTGGTGCGCAGCTCCTTCGCCATCTTGTCGAACAGGCCCGCACTCCACAGCACCGGGTACGGCAGCTTGGTCAGCTTCGCCGGCGGCAGACCCTTGGCGGCCACGTACCGGTCCGCCAGCTCCCTGACGGTCAGCGGCTCGGAGGTCGGCACCAGCCACGCCTGCCCCCAGGCGCGCTCGTCGCCGGAGACCAGGGCCAGCGTGCGGGCCACGTCGGCGATGGAGGTCCAGCTGTGCTTCACGTTCAGCGGGGTCGGCACGTAGGCGCGCTTGCCGTTGTCCAGCGGCTTGGCCAGCACGTAAGAGAAGATTGAGTTCGCTTCCACGTAGTCGCTCGCGCGGACCTCGGTCATCCGGATCCGCCCGGCCTGGTGCAGTGCGAGCGCGTCGCGGAACATGTCGGCGCGCAGCTTCAGCTTCGGGTGCGTCGCCGCCAGCGGGGTCTCGGGGGTGATCGTGCCGGTGACCGGACCGTGGCCGTAGAGGTTGTTGGCGACGGTGAGCACCGCGCCGCTGCGCTCAGCCGCCGTGAGCAGGGCCGCGGCCAGCGGCGGCCAGTCGGTGAGCCACTGGTGGTAGGCCGGGTTCGCGCAGTTGTAAAGCGCGGCGGCGCCCTCGGTCAGCGCGCTGAGCCGTTCGGCGTCGGTGGCGTCGGCGGCGACCCGCTCGATGCTCGCGTGCTCGGGCCCGGAGCCGCTGCGCGTCACGACGCGCACCCGCTCGCCGCGGTCGGCCAGCAGCTTCGCGGTGGCCGTGCCGACCGGTCCCGCACCCACGATGACGTGCAGCGTCATGATGTCCACTCCTCTTGCACCGGCGATGCGGTGTGCGTTGCTTCCCCTTGAGAGCACTGCTCTCTGTTGACATCACTGTGCACCGGAGCGCCGCACGCTGTCAAGAGCACTGCTCTCGCCTGTGTGCGATAATCACCGGTATGGACGCGGCGAAGACTTCGAAGTCAGCACAAGTTCCTGATTCAGCGCAGTCCTCAAACTCGGCACAGACCCCGAATCCAGCGCAGACCCCGAATCCAGCACAGACCCCGGCACCGTCCATCCGGGCCAGAGTCCGCGCGGAGATGCTGGAGGAGATCAAACGAGTCGCGCTGGTCCACCTGGCCCGCGACGGCTCGGCGCTGTCGCTGCGCGCGGTCGCCCGGGACATGGGCATGGTTTCCTCGGCGATCTACCGGTACTTCCCGAGTCGCGACGAGCTGCTGACCGCACTGATCATCGACGCGTACAACGACCTCAGCGGGGTCGTCGAGCAGGCGGACGGCGGCGTGGACCGCCGCGACGCGTACCTGGCGCGCTGGTTCGCGGTCTGCCATGCCGTCCGGCGCTGGGCCATCGCCAAGCCGGCGGAGTACGCGCTCATCTACGGCAGCCCGATTCCCGGCTACCTGGCGCCCGACGACACCGTCGAACCGGGGTCGCGGACCGTCGTCATCATGGCGCGGTGCATCGCGGAAGCCGAAGCGGCGGGCAAGCTCCACACCGCTGAAGGAGTCGCGGCGCTTCCCGCGACGGAGAACTCCGTCTATGCCGAGGAACTCCGCGCCGTCGCGGCCGGCATCGGGTTCGCCGAGGATTCGCGGGCCGTCGAGGCGGCCGTGAGCGCCATCACGCACGTCTTCGGCGCGGTCAATTTCGAGGTGTTCGGACGGCTCAACCGGGTCTTCACCGAGCGGGGCGAGTGGTTCGACCGGCAGGTGCGGGAGATGGCGGTGGGGATGGGGCTCGCACGGCACTGAGGAGGCCGCGACGTCAGCGGATCCACGGTCGTTACAATCGCCGCATGGGTGACGAACCGCGGTGGCTGTCCGATCAGGAGATGACGGCCTGGACGGGCTTCCTGGCCGCGAGTGCTCTGGTGGAGCGGCGGATCGACCACCAGTTGCGTGAGGACGCGGGGTTGTCGCATACCCAGTACGAGATTCTGGTGCGGCTCTCCGCGGCGCCTGACGGGTCGCTGCGGATGACCGAGCTCGCCGAAGCGCTGCTGAACTCCAAGAGCGGGCTGACGTACCAGATGACGCAGCTGGAGAAGGCGGGGCTGACCGAGCGGCGGTCGTGCCCGACCGACGTGCGCGGGGTGTTCGCGGTGCTGACCGACGCCGGGCGCGCGAAGTTGGAGCAGGCGGCACCCGGACACGTTGCGGTGGTGCGGGAGGCGCTCATCGACGTGCTGACCCCCGAGCAGCTCGCGGTGCTGGCCGACGGGCTCGGCGAGGTCGCGCGGCGGCTGCGGGAATAGCCCCGGGGCGGGTGGGGTTTGTTCAAATTCGAACGACGGTCTAAGCTCGCGCCGAACGCCGGTTGTTCGAATTGGAACAACTCGCCACGGAGGGACCCGTGCCATGAACCAGACACCCGAGGCCGCCACGACGGAGCCTGAGACAGCCGAGGCCGCGAGCGTGGAGCACGCGACGCCGGAGGCGACGATCCGCACCCGCGTGCGCGTGCCGCTCCGATTCGGCGACGGCTACAGCGTCGAGGCCGAGCTGGTGACCTTCCACGGCCTGGTCGACGGCGGGGAACACCTGGCCGTCGTGCTCGGCGAGCCCGGCCGCACGCCCCTGGTGCGGATGCACTCGGAGTGCCTGACCGGCGACGTCTTCGGCTCGGCCCGCTGCGACTGCGGTCCCCAGCTGCGCGAATCCGTCGAGCGCATCGCCGAGGCCGGCGGCTACCTGCTCTACCTGCGGCAGGAGGGACGCGGCATCGGCCTGTACAACAAGCTCGACGCCTACGCCCTCCAGGACGCGGGACTGGACACCTACCAGGCCAACGTCGCCCTCGGCCTGCCGGAGGACGCGCGCGACTACACCGTCGCAGCACAGATGCTGACCGCGCTCGGTGTGGACAGCGTGCACCTCCTGTCGAACAATCCGGACAAAGAGGCACAACTGGCCGGTCTGCACGTGACCGTCACCGAGCGCGTGCCCACCGGCGCCCACGCCACCGCCCACAACCTCCGCTACCTCCGGGCCAAGGTCGAGCACACGCGGCACAGCATCGTGCTGGACGACGTGCTGTCCGTGGCCTGAGGCACCGACGAACCCCGGGAGAGGCAAGAGGCCATGACCGCCGACATGAACACGTCCACCGCGTCCACCGCGTCCCCCGAACGGATGCCCGCGATCTACCTGAGCCACGGCGCACCGCCCCTGGCCGACGACCCCCTGTGGCCGAGCCAGCTCGCGGCCTGGTCGGCGAACCTCCCGAAGCCGAAGGCGATCCTGATGGTGTCGGCCCACTGGGAGGAGGCGCCGCTGGCACTCGGCGCCACCACGACCGTCCCCCTGGTCTACGACTTCTGGGGCTTCCCGCAGCACTACTACGAGGTCACGTACCGCGCCCCAGGAGCGCCGGCCCTAGCGGACTCGGTCCGCAAGATGCTGCACGCCCCGGGCCTGGAGGTGCAGGACGAGCCGGCCCGCGGACTCGACCACGGCGCGTACGTCCCCCTGGTGGAGATGTACCCGCAGGCGGACGTCCCGGTCCTGCAGGTATCGATGCCGACCCTGGAGCCCTCACAGCTGATGGCCATCGGCCGCCGCCTCGCACCCCTGCGCGACGAAGGCGTCCTGATCATCGGCAGCGGCTTCTTCACCCACAACCTCCGAGCCCTGAGCCAGGACGGCAAAGTCCACTCGGTGATGTCCGAATTCGACGACTGGGGCCACCAAGCCCTCGCCGCCGCCGACGTCGACGCCCTCCTCGACTTCGAGAACAAGGCACCGGCCGGAAAGCTGGCGCACCCGCGAACCGAGCACTTCGCGCCCCTGTTCGTGACGCTCGGCGCTGCGGAGGCGGAGTTGGGGACGCAGCGGTCGGTGATCGATGGGTTTTGGATGGGGTTGGCTAAGCGGTCGGTGCAGGTGGGGTGATCGGGGCGGCGCCTTATTCGGAAGCCGCGGTATTTGTCGGGCGTCGCTGATGTTTGGACGCCTTGTAGGCGTCGACCGCTTTGCGCGAACTTCTCCATACGCCGTCGGACCCCTGCACAGCGTCGAGCCGACCTCGCTGGGCCGCCTGCCGTAAGGCGGCCAGGGTTGTCGTTCTGTCAACCAAAGCCGCGAGCGGTACCAAGCGAGCCGGGCCGGCGACGTTCGGCACAATAAAGCTGTTGAGGCTGTCGATCATCGCTCGGGCGATCAGCTCTCCCAGCGAACCGTAGTCGCCGGTGTCGGCGCGTTGCATCGCCGACAGGTATGCCTCGCGTTGTCGCTTGAAGATGACAACCGGAGGGTACCCAAGCCTGACAAGCACGAGGTTCAGGACCAGCCGCCCTGTTCGGCCATTCCCATCGATGAACGGATGCACCCGCTCGAACTCGTTGTGCAAGCGCGCCAACACTTCCGGGAGCGGTTGATCCGGCGCCGCGACTGCGAGCCGTTCACCGGCGAGGCACACCTCCGAGACCCACCCCTGCATTCTCTCAGGCACAAGCGGCCACGCAGGCGGGATCATGCCCGCCGAGAATGGATGGATGTCGTGCTCGCGAAAGCTTCCCGGTCCTTCGCTGCTCTTCGCATCCGGGTGCGGCGCCACATCCCATACGGGGGTCATGGCTGCGTGATGCACCTGGCGGACTTCGGCAAGCGTGAGAAGTCGGCCGTCGTGCCAATCCCCCGGTTCCAAAGCTTGGCCGTAGACCCACTGCGCGGCATCAGCGTAACCGCGCACCTCGTTGTACTCCCTGAGCGGCTTGGCTCCGACAGCCCGGCCCTGTTCCAAAAGCGTCTGCACCTCGCGAAGGACGAGCGTGTTCCCCTCCAGCGCCGTGGAGTGGTGTGCTTCCAGATGCCAGATGTCGTCCCAGATCGACTGGGCCTCCTTCGGACTCGGCAGCCCGCCGAATCGGTCATTGAGCTCCGTCAATGCCCGATCGAGACGCTCGTACACGGTCGCTCGGCTCGGACGTCCTCTGCCTACCACCGCACGCGCTCCTATCTGGCCGGACGCCTCTTTTGATACACCATCCTGCTACTTAATTGAACTTATCAAGTAGACGGAAGCCCGCAGTTGCGACACGACCGGCAGGTGGTTCTGCGTTAGACGAACACGCCCGGAGATCGAACCGGGGGAAGCCGACGCGATCGTCGACTTCCCCCGTGAGGCGGGCCTCTTACTGTTCAACAGCGAGCAGGCTCAGCTGCACCCGCTCGTAGACCCACACCCCTCGCACACGTAGCAGCTGCCCGAAGGGCGCATCTTCGTCCCGCAGGTCAGGCAGAGCGGGGCGTCGGCGGCGTAGCCGAGCTTGGCCTCCAGGAGTTCTGTGGAGGAGCCGATGCTCTTGGGGGCGGGGAGGGTGGTGGGGTCGGTCTTTTTTGCCGGGGCGGCCGGTTCGGTCCGGTGCTCTATGGGGGCGGATTGGGCGAGGGTTTCGTGGTCTAGTTGCTGGTCCTCGTCGGGGAGGTAGCTGCCGGTTTCGAGCTGGCGCTGGCGTTCTTCGTTGGTGTAGATGCCGTAGGCGGCTCGGGTGTCGAAGTCCAGGTGGTCCAGGGCTAGGCGGCGGAAGATGTAGTCGATGATCGACTGGGCCATGCGGACGTCGGGGTCGTCGGTCATGCCGGCGGGTTCGAAGCGCATGTTGGTGAACTTGGCGACGTAGGTCTCGAGGGGGACTCCGTATTGCAGGCCCACTGAGATGGCGATGGAGAAGGCGTCCATCATGCCGGCGAGGGTTGAGCCCTGCTTCGACATCTTCAGGAAGACTTCGCCGAGGTCGCCGTCGGTGTAGGAGTTCGCCGTCATGTAGCCTTCGGCGCCGCCCACGGAGAAGGAGCTGGTGATGCCGCGGCGGTTCTTGCCCAGGCGCTTGCGGACCGGCTGGGCGTACAGGGTGGCGGCTGCGGGCGAGGTGCCGGTGGCGGTTGCGGCGGCCGGCGCGGTGGCGGCGGCGACCGATGCGGCGGCGGCCGCGGCGGCCTTTTGGCCCTTGGCGTCCTGCAGCGGCTGGCCGACCTTGCAGTTGTTGCGGTAGATCGCCAGGGCCTTCAGGCCGAGCTTCCAGCCCTCGAAGTAGATCTCCTCGACGTCCTCGATCGAGGCCTCCTCCGGCATGTTCACCGTCTTGGAGATGGCGCCGGACAGGAAGGGCTGGATCGCCGCCATCATGCGGACGTGGCCCATCGGGGCGATCGAGCGCTCGCCCATCGCGCAGTCGAAGACCGAGTAGTGCTCGGGCTTCAGACCCGGTGCGTCGACGACGTGGCCCTGCTCGCCGATGTACTCGACGATGGCCTCGATCTGCTCCTGCTGGTAGCCCAGGCGCTTCAGGGCGCGCGGGACGGTGTTGTTCACGATCTGCATCGAGCCGCCGCCGACGAGCTTCTTGAACTTCACCAGCGCCAGGTCGGGCTCCACGCCGGTGGTGTCGACGTCCATCATGAAGCCGATGGTGCCGGTCGGCGCCAGGAGCGAGGCCTGGGCGTTGCGCCAGCCGTTGGCCGCGCCGATCTCGTTGCCGCGCTGCCACTCGGTGCGCGAGAGCTCGAGGATCTGCTTGTCGAAGTCCTCGAAGGGCACGTAGGCGTCCGCGGCGTCGGCGTGCTTGCGCATCACGGCCGCGTGCGGCTTGGCGTTGCGGGCGAAGCCGTTGTACGGGCCGACCACGCCGGCCAGCTCGGCCGAGCGGCGGTAGGCCACGCCGGTCATCAGCGAGGTGATCGCCGCGGCGATGGCCCGGCCGCCCTCGGAGTCGTAGGCGTGGCCGGTGGCCATCAGCAGCGCGCCGAGGTTGGCGTAGCCGATGCCCAGCTGGCGGAAGTCGCGGGTGGTCTGGCCGATCTCCGGGGTCGGGAAGTCCGCGAAGCTGATGGAGATGTCCATCGCGGTGATGACCAGCTCGACCATCTTCACGAAGGTCTCGGTGTCGAAGGTGTCGTCCTCGCGCAGGAACTTCATCAGGTTCAGCGAGGCCAGGTTGCACGAGGAGTTGTCCAGCGACAGGTACTCCGAGCACGGGTTGGACGCGGTGATGCGGCCGGTCTCGGGGTTGGTGTGCCAGGCGTTGATGGTGTCGTCGTACTGCAGCCCGGGGTCCGCGCACTCCCACGCGGCCTTCGCGATGTCGCGGAACAGCTGCTTGGCGTCGAGGGTCTCGATGACCTCGCCGGTCTGCCGGGCGCGCAGCCCGAAGCGCTCGGTGTTCTGCACCGCGTGCATGAACTCGTCGGTGACGCGGACCGAGTTGTTCGCGTTCTGGTACTGGACGCTGGTGATGTCCTTGCCGCCGAGGTCCATGTCGAACCCGGCGTCGCGCAGCGCGCGGATCTTGTCCTCCTCGCGCGCCTTGGTCTGGACGAACTCCTCGATGTCCGGGTGGTCCACGTCCAGCACGACCATCTTGGCCGCGCGGCGGGTCGCGCCGCCGGACTTGATGGTGCCGGCCGAGGCGTCGGCGCCGCGCATGAAGGAGACCGGGCCGCTGGCGTTGCCGCCGGAGGACAGCAGCTCCTTGGAGGAGCGGATGCGGGACAGGTTCAGGCCGGCGCCGGAGCCGCCCTTGAAGATCAGCCCCTCCTCGCGGTACCAGTTCAGGATCGAGTCCATCGAGTCGTCGACCGACAGGATGAAGCACGCCGAGACCTGCTGCGGGGACTTGGTGCCGACGTTGAACCAGACCGGGGAGTTGAAGGCGAACATCTGGTGCAGGAGCGCGTGGGCGAGCTCGTGCTCGAAGATCTCCGCGTCCTGCGGCGTCGCGAAGTACCCGTGGTCCTCGCCGCCCTTGCGGTAGGTCTTCACGATCCGGTCGATCAGCTGCTTGAGCGACCACTCGCGGACCGGGGTGCCCACGGCGCCGCGGAAGTACTTGGTGGTGACGATGTTCGCGGCGTTGACCGACCAGAAGCCGGGGAACTCCACGCCCTTCTGCTCGAAGTTGACCGAGCCGTCGCGCCAGTTGGTCATCACGACGTCGCGGCGCTCCCAGACGACCTCGTCGTAGGGGTGCACGCCGGGCTTAGTGTGGATCCGCTGGATCGTCATGCCCTTGCCGCCCTTGGCGGGAGCCTTCGCCTCATGGGAAACACCCGGGGCGGGCACGACCTGCCCGGGCTTCATGGGAGCCTTCCCGTTGCCGCGGGCCGACGCCGCGCCGCGCGGTCCGCTAGCCGTCTCCGTCATTCTTCTTCCCTCTCCCGTCCTGGGAAACCATTCCGACACCCCGAGACGGTTCGCCGTCTACGGGATTGAGCAAGCTCTGGATCGCCGGGCCCCAGGTGAGGAGCTCTGCGAAAGTCTTCATCATGTCCCCGCCGGTCCCGGCGGGTCTTGGGGGGCGGTCAGGCCCGTTCGCGCTCCGCGCGCAACATCAAAATCTCGGCCTCGAAGTCCTCCAAGGACTCAAAGGCCCGGTACACCGAAGCGAAGCGCAGGTAGGCGACCTCGTCGAGCTCCCGGAGCGGGACGAGTATCGCCAGCCCGACCTCGTGGGCGGCGATCTCCGCCGACCCTGCGGCCCGCAGCACGTCCTCCACCCGCTGGGCGAGCACGGCCAACTGGCCCTCGGTCACCGGTCGGCCCTGACACGCCTTGCGCACGCCGCCGACGACTTTGTCGCGGCTGAACGGCTCGGTCGCCCCGGAGCGCTTCACCACCAGGAGTTGGGCGCTCTCCACCGTGGTGAAGCGGCGCCCGCACTCGGGGCACTGACGGCGGCGGCGGATCGAGGTGCCGTCCTCGGAGCTGCGGGAGTCCACGACCCGGCTGTCGTCATGCTTGCAGAAGGGACAGTGCACGGTTCTCCGGCCTCCTTCTCACAGCGTGACTTCTCCCGAGCGCGACGGGATGGCGTCACCCTCCGCTGTGGTGTACTAACCACAACTTATGGAGCGTTGACGCTATTCCAATCACAAGATGTAGGGGTACGTTAGCCACTTCGCCCCATCGCTCGCAACCCGGATCGGCGTGTCGCGTAAGGGGTGCGCGAGGTTCGTGGGACTACTGTTCGCGATCGCCCCAGCTACAGGGGCAAGCCCGGAGCCCTGTTCGAATCCCCAAGATTCTCAGGGGTTTCGCCCAACCGGACCAACGCGCCGGGCAGGTCCGGCGGGAGTCCGCGCGCGGTCCGCCGAACAGAGTTATGGAAACAGGCCGTTACCTTCCCGCCGGTGCCGCGTTAGACATTCCGTACGCCCGCTCCCCTCACGGGTTGTCGAACAGCCGTTCGTCACTGTGGGGGTGGCACCCGCTACGGTTGATCCAAGCGAACAAACTTTCACATCCCCTGCCACCGCCCAGCTCACTGGCGAAGGAGCCGCAAGCCATGGCCGTCCGGAGCACTACCCCGACCGACAATCGAGAGGCCGCGCATGACGGACATGTGCCGTCCCCGCGCCTGACCGAACGCCAGACCGCGGTCCTGAACGTCATCCGCGACTCGGTCCGGCGCCGGGGCTACCCGCCGTCGATGCGCGAGATCGGCGAGGCCGTCGGCCTGCAGTCCACCTCGAGCGTCCGGCACCAGCTGGTCACCCTGGAGAGCAAGGGCTTCCTGCACCGCGACGCCAACCGCCCGCGCGCCTACATCGTGCGCGGTGCCGAGAACGCCGGGCGCGCCGCCAACGGCTCCGAGCCCGAGCCCGCGTACGTGCCCCTGGTCGGCCGGATCGCCGCCGGCGGGCCGATCCTGGCCGAGGAGCGCGTCGAGGAACTGATCCCGATCCCCAAGCAGATGGTCGGCGAGGGCGAGTTCTTCGCGCTGCGGGTGGTCGGCGACTCGATGATCGAGGCCGCGATCTGCGACGGCGACGTGGTCGTCATCCGCCAGCAGAAGCAGGCCGAGAACGGCGAGTTCGTGGCCGCGATGATCGACGGCGAGGCGACCGTCAAGGAGCTGAAGAAGGAGGCGAACGCGGTGTGGCTGATGCCGCGCAACGCCGCCTACGAGCCGATCCCGGGCAACGACGCGGTCATCCTGGGCCGGGTCGTGACGGTCCTGCGGCGGCTCTGAGGACCTCCGCACCGGCTCGGCGCCGCCGTCGCCGTCGTCGCCCTCGCGGGTGAGGCGATCGGGTCGACGGCGGCGCCGAGCAGGTCAGAGCGCTTCCTCAACGTTTTAGGGTTGTCAGCAACCTGCTGAGGCCGACGCACGTCACCTTGGCATGAATCGACTGAACAGCATCGCACTCCTGGCCGGCGGCGTCCTCGTGGCGGTCGCCGCCACCGGGTGCTCCTCGAACCCGGCCAAGTCCGCCGCGGCGGGCCCGGCAGCCGGTTCCTCGAGTACTCTGGGCGCTCCGGGCGCTCCCAGCACGTCGACGACGTCCCTGCCGTCCGCGCCGGGCTCTGCCTCCTCCAGCGTCTCCGCGCCCTCGGGCGGCGCCTCCAGCAGCGCCGCGGGCGCGCCCTCGACCGGCGCCCCGGCCGCGGGCGGCGCGACCACCGCCGCGTCCGCCCCGCCGGTCAGCCACCCCGCCTGCGCCAACGCCCAGCTGAACGCCTCGCTGGCGCAGGGCGACGGGCAGAGTCCCGCGATCGCCATCATCGCGGTGAAGAACACCGGGCCCACCTGTCTGATCAACCCGATCCCCTATGTGTGGATCGTGAAGAGCCCGACCGATCCCTCCGACGAGCTGCGACCGCTGGTCCCCGGCGGCACCCCCGGCACCGCGAAGCTCCAGACCATTCTGACCAACACGACGCTCTACGCGGCGGTCGACGTGAACCCGAACTCCGTCCCGGACACCCCCCAGGGCTACAACTACCTGGAAGTGACCGCGAACCCCTCGAAGAACACCAGCGGCAAGGACGTCCAGGACGTCAAGCTGCCGATGACGGCGAACGTGTCCGGTCCGAAGCTCGGCGTTTACACGACCAACCCCAGCAGCGCGATCGACGCGCTGCAGTACTCGAACACTCCGGAGAGCTGAGCCCGCGGCCGAGGGGCGGGCAGACGACAGCTGCCCGCCTCGGTCCGGCTCGGTGTTCCTCGGCCGAGTTCAGCTCGGCTCAATGCTGCCCAGTTCAGTTCTGCTCGGCCAGGCTTTCCTCGGCCGTCTTCGCCATCGCGTCGATCGCCCGCAGCGACTTCAGCACCCGCTCGGTGTCGTCGGTCTGCCAGAACGCCGGCATCGACGCGCGCAGGAAACTGCCGTAGGGCTTGGTCGCCAGCCGCGAGTCCAGCACCGCGACGACGCCCTTGTCGTCGATCGCCCGGATCAGCCGGCCCGCGCCCTGCGCCAGCAGCAGTGCGGCGTGCGAGGCGGAGACCGCCATGAAGCCGTTGCCGCCGCTGCGTCCCACCGCCTCGGTGCGCGCCGCGGAGACCGGGTCGTCCGGACGCGGGAACGGGATGCGGTCGATCACCACCAGCTGCAGCGAGGCGCCGGGGACGTTCACGCCCTGCCACAGCGACAGCGTGCCGAACAGGCAGGTCTCGGGGTCCTCGGCGAACTTGCGGAGCAGTTCGGCCAGCGAATCCTCGCCCTGGCACAGGATCGGCAGGTCGATCTTCGTGCGCAGCTTCTCCGCCGCGGTCTGCGCCGCGCGCATCGAGCTGAACAGTCCGAGCGTCCGGCCGCCGGCGTTGTCCATCAGGTCGGCGAGCATGTCCAGCTGATCGTCGCGGATGCCGTCGCGGCCCGGCGGGTCCAGATGCCGCGCGACGTAAAGGATTCCCTGCTTCGGGTAGTCGAACGGCGAGCCGACGTCCAGGGCGCGCCAGTACTGCGGCAGGTTCTGGACCGTGTCCAGGAACTCCTCGCCGTCGCTGTCGCCCTCGCGCAGCAGCTTCACCGCGGCGTCGTAGATCTCCTCGGGCAGCTCGGGCTTGAAGTCCAGCTCGACGCGTTCGGTGCCGTGGAGCCCGACGCTGCCGGCCACGCCGGTGAAGTCGCCGCCGAGCTTCAGCGTCGCCGAGGTGAGCACCACCGGCGTGCGCGCGAACATCTTGTAGCGCAACAGGTTCTCGATGCCGAGCGGGGCGATCTTGAGGGTGGAGTTCTTGATCCCCTTGAACTCGCTGCGCTCCAGCCAGACCACGTCCTGCTCGGCGCCTTCCAGCACGCGCTCGGCGACCTGGTGCACCGCCTCGGTCGCGGCCCGCGCCTGCTTCCGGGCGCCGTCCATGTCCAGGTCGCCGCCCTTGTTCTTGGACAGCTCGGTCAACGCCGAGCGGCTGGCGTCGCGCAGCGCGACCAGCGCCATGCCCAGTTCCTCGGGCAGCCCGCGCTGGAAGCGGCCCTCGGGGGTGTTCTCCAGCGCCTCGGTGAAGTCCAGGGTCGCCACGGCCAGGTTCGCGGCCGTCGCCTCCTTCACGAACTTGTCGGTGCGGTGGTGCGCGCGCTCGACCGCGGTCTTGGTCAGCTCGCCGGTCGCCGCCGAGGTCACGCGGTTCACCAGCTCGTGCGCCTCGTCGACGATGACGGCGTCGTGCTCGGGCAGCACCTGCACATCCCCGTCCATGGCCGCGATGGCCAGCAGCGCGTGGTTGGTGACGACCACGTCCGCCGAGCGCGCCAGCTCCTTGGCCTGCTCGGCGAAGCAGTCCTCGAAGAACTGGCACTTGGATCCCAGGCACTCCCGCGCCGAGACCGACACCTGCGCCCACGCCCGGTCCGACACGCCCGGCGAGAGGTCGTCGCGGTCCCCGGACTCGGTCTCCTCGACCCATTCCCGGACCCGCAGCACCTCGGCGCCGAGCTTGCCGACCGCGAGCGGGTCGAAGAGCACGTCCTGCCCGGGGTCCTCGGCGGCGCCGCCCTCGACCTTGTTCAGGCAGACGTAGTTGTTGCGCCCCTTGAGCAGCGCGAACGCCGGCTCGCGCTTGATCAGCGGCGTTATCGCCGCGGCCAGCCGCGGCAGGTCGTGCGCGACCAGCTGGCGCTGCAACGCCAGGGTCGCCGTGGCCACGATCACGCGCTTGTGGTGCGCCAGGGCCGGGACCAGGTACGCCAGCGACTTGCCGGTTCCGGTGCCGGCCTGCACCAGCAGGTGCACCCGGTCGTCAAGGCTGGCCGCGACGGCCTTGGCCATCGCGATCTGGCCCGGGCGCGTCTGTCCGCCCAACGCCTCCACTGCCGCGTCGAGCAGGGGCGTCAGGTCGTCTGTGGGAGTCTCGGGGGTGGCCCCGCCAGAGTTCGGCATGGTCGCACCAGAGTACTTGGCGGGGCCGACACGATGGACCCGAAGCCCTACAGACTCAGCGGATTGGCCACCGTTCCGTACGCCTCGACGTGCGGCCGCTCCGCGCGGTCGCGGTATCCGTCCAGCAGCAGCCGGTTCCGGTTCAGGCACAGCCGGTCGATCCGCTGGGTGAACAGGTCGAAGGCCTCGAAGCGGTCGGCGAGCTCGGGGAAGGTGGCCTGGTAGTCCAGGATCCGGTCGGCGACCAGACCCCAGAACAGCCGCGGGTCGACGCCCAGGTGCTGCTCGGCGATCCGCGACAGGTAGCGGAAATGGCCGACGAACAGTCCCGCGTGGATGAACTGGCACAAATAGTCCGGCATCTCGCGGAGCATGACCGCTGAGACCTCGGCGGGGATCTCCGCCAGTTCGGGGAGGTCCTTGGCGGAGATGTTCACGTCGTCGACGAAGTCCTTCACGGCCAGCCGGCTCGGCCACTCCCGCTCGTCGTTGACCAGCACCGCGTTCTCCCCGTGCGGGGAGAAGACGATGCCGTACTTGTAGAGGAAGTGCAGCAGCGGCGGCAGGACCGCGGCGAACAGCTTGTCCAGCCAGTCCGCGCCGTCGAGCCCAGAGCGCTTGACCAGCTCCACCACCAGCGGGCGCCCCTCGCTGTCGGTGTGCAGCAGCGAGGCCATCGTGCGGGCCCGCTCCCCCGGCTCCAGGCGCGGCGGCAGCGGCTGGCGCCAGATCGCGCCGAGCAGCTCGCGGTACTGATACGGCGCGTCCGGCATCTGGTCCAGCACCGGGTGGCGCACCGCCACCGAGGCCACCTCGCCGAGCAGGATCACGCGGCACTCGTCGTTCAGGAACGGGTCCGCGTCGGCGATGTCCAGCAGCCAGGAGGTCACCGCCGGCGCCGCCACGGTGCGCTCGGTCGGCAGCCCGCGCCAGACCATCGTGTTCAGCACCGACAGCGGCAGCTTCACGTGGTGGCGCTGGGGATGCGTGATGTTGGAGAACGTCCGGATCGACTGCTGCGGCAGGTATTCGTCGTCGGCGTACCCCAGCGGGACGATCAGCCCGGCGGCCACTTCGGCGCCGTACAAGGGCTGGATCATCTCGTCCCACTGCCAGGGGTGGACCGGCAGCCACCAGTAGCGCGCCGGGTTGAAGCCGTTGCGGACCAGCTCGGAGCCGAAGCGGATGCGGGTGTTGGAGTCCAGCTCGGTGGTGTACAGGCGCTGCGAGGTCAGGTTCCGGACCGCGTTGAACTCCGCGAGGTCCTGGTCCACCGCGATCCAGGGCAGGCGCATGTGGTGCCGGGCTTCGGGGGTGTAGCGCAGGGCGTCGGAAGCCGAGAAGCCGAACCGCCCCTTGTTGAACACGATCCAGGGGTGGCCGGTCATGTGGCCCTCGAGCTCGGCGTAGGACAGGTCGGCGAGCTCGGCCGCGGTGAGCGCAGAGCGCGCCAGGCACACGTCCGCCGCCAGCGTCGCCGCCAGCTCGCGCACCAGGTGGCCGGCGGTGTCGCCGGGCAGCTCCAGGCGGCCCTGGGCGTCGCGGACGAACAGCAGCGGGTCGTGCGGCGTGCTGTCCGCGCCGCGCTCGGAGCGGCGCAGGGACTCGGGGTCGACGAACCAGGAGCCGTAGTCGCCGCGGTCCGCGCGGAACCGGTAGCAGACACCCTGGTCCAGGTCCAGGCGGTAGTGGTCGGCGCTCTCGGCTTCGGGATCGGGATCGGGGGCGAGCAATCCCTCGTAGCAGAACTCGCCGACGCACTTCGCCAGCAGCGCGCGCGCCGCCTTGCGCCAGGATTCGGAAGCCGCGCCGGTCTCGGCACGGAGATTGCGGGCCGAAGGGGACATACTCAGGGCACCTCGATTCGAATTCCGGGATCACGCTCCGCGGCCGCCTCCGGGTCGAAGGCGGTGTGCGCGGCACGCCGGGGCAGGTCGTAGACGGTCCTGCCGGTGAGCGCGTTCAGGATGACGGCCGCCCGGTGGGCGCCCAGGCCCAGGTCCGGGGCGCCGACGCCGTGGGTGTGCCGCTCGGCGTTCTGCGCGTACACCCCCGGGGCGATCCGGTGGTCCAGATCGGCCGCGCCGAGCAGCTGCTCCAGGTCGGCGTCCAGGAACCCCGGGACCCGCTCGCGGTAGCCGGTGGCCAGGACGACGGCGTCGGTCAGGACGCCGAACTCCCGCTTCTGCCGCTCGTGCAGGCAGGTGAGCTCGACCGCGCCGGGACCGCCGGGGCGCCACGCTCCCCCGGTCACCGACACGCCGGGCAGCAGGGTGGCGCCGGTGTCCCCGGCCAGGCCGAGGGTCCCGCCGTAGAGGCTGTCGAAGGAGCGCATGTGCAGCTCGGCGTGCAGCTCGGCGATGGTCTCGAAGCTGATCGCCTTGTGCAGCCGGCCCTGGCCGCGCAGCAGGTCGGCGCGCACGTCCTCGCGCAGGCCGTGGAAGAAGCGCGTGTAGTCCGGCGTGAAGTGCTCCAGCCCGAGTTTGGAGTACTCCATCGGCTCGAACGCCGCGCTGCGCGTCAGCCAGCGGACCCGCTGCCCCGGGGCGCCGGAGCGCAGCAGGTCCAGCACGATCTCGGCGCCGGACTGCCCCGAGCCGATCACGGTCACGTCGTCCAGGGTCCGCAGGCGCTCGCGGTGCACCATGTAGTCCGCGCTGTGCAGCGCGGCGTGCGGCGGAGCGCCGGGGACCTCGAACGGCATCACCGGCTCGGTCCCGATGCCCAGCACGATGTTCGCCGCCGACACCAGCACCGGTCCGCTCGGCGCGGTGTATTCGATCTCGAATCCGGCCTCCGAGCGCCGGATCTTGGTGACCGCGGTGCCGAAGCGGCAGAACGGCAGCTGCGCGGCGACCCACTGGCAGTAGGCCTCGTATTCGCGGCGCTGCAAGAAGAGGTTCTCGGCGAAGTAGAAGCTGTAGAGGCGGTCGGTCTCGCGCAGCCAGTTCAGCACCGAGAAGCGGCTCGTGGGATCGGTGAGCGACACCAGGTCCGCCAGGAAGGGGACCTGGAGCGTGGCGCCGTCGAGCATCATGCCGCGGTGCCAGGCGAACACCGGCTGCCGTTCCAGGAACAGCGGCTGCAGGCTGTGGTTCTCCCGCAAGGGCTCGGCCAGCGCCGCCAAGGACAGGTTGAACGGGCCGATCCCGACCCCGACCACGTCGTAGTGCTGCATCAGCCCGCCCTCCGGGTCTCGGGGATCAGGGTCCGGTCGTAGACCATGAGCATCGCCTGCTTGTCCGGCAGATCCAGGACGCCGCGCGGGGCGAACCCGGCGTTGGCGAAGGCCTGGATCGAGCGCCGGTTGCGCAGGTCGGGCTCGGCGACCACGCGCGAGGACGCGGTCCGGGACAGGGCCCAGTCGGCGACGGCGCGGATCAGGGTCGAGCCGACGCCGCGGCCGCGGTAGGCGCCGGGACCGATCAGGACGTGGATGCCGACGTCGCCGCGCCGCGCCGAGTAGTAGGCGGCCAGCGGGTCCTGGTCGGCCTGGTAGACCTCCCAGTAGCTCATCGGCTCGCCGTCGAGGCGGCCGAGGCAGGGTTCGGAGTGCGCCGAGGAGAGCTGCGCGGCGATGTGCCGGTCGAGCACTTCGCGCGGTCCGTCCAGGTCCCAGAAGGCTGCGACCTCCGGGTCGTTCATCCAGCGGTGCAGGACGGGTAGGTCCTTCAGCGGCCGCAGCTGCTCCATCTCGAAGCGGCCGAAGGGCGTGGGCAGGAGCCAGCCGGCGCGGGTCTGCACCGGGTTCGTGATCGTCATGGTCAGGGCACCGCCAGGGGGTTCGGGATCTGCACGTAGACGCTCTGCGTCTCCAGCGGGCCGATCAGTTCGTCCAGTCCCGCGACCCGGGTCAGCAGGTTGGCCTTGCAGGGCAGCGTCGGGCTGTCCAGCAGCGCCTCGGTGACGCGGTGCACGCGGCCGGCGGCCTGCCGGGAGGCGGCGAACCGGCCGAGGACCTCGCGGGCCCGGCGCAGCAGCTGGCGCTCGTCGACCAGCGCGGTGGCGCCTAGCGCGCCGATCATGCCGATCAAGTTGTTGACGCCGACGTAGTAGGTCAGGCGCTCGTCCACGATGGCGTCGGCGACCACGGTGTCGCTGTCCTCGCCGGGGCGCGGGGCGAAGTCCGCCAGATGCGCCAGCGCCGACTCGCGGAAGTAGTAGCCCTGGTTGTCGCGGTAGCGGCCGCCCTCGGGCAGACCGTGCGGGTCCAGCACGACCAGCGTGTTCTGCTGGTGCGCCTCCAGCGTGATGCCGTGCGCCGAGTCCAGCCACAGGATCGGCAGCACGACCGCTTCCAGGTAGCGGGTGAACCAGTCCAGCACCGCCTCGGCGGGGCGGACGCCGGTCCGCTCGGCCGAGCCGACCACGATGTCGGCGAGCAGGTTCTCGCGCAGGTGGCCGTTGCGGGACGGGCCGTAGCCGAGGTCGGCGAAGGCGGCGACGCAGTAGACGCGGTCCATCGGGCCGAAGGGGTTCTCGCGCAGCAGGACGTCCAGGCCCGGGCCGCCGGTCTCGGCGGCGATCCACGCCGGGTCGCCGAGGATGCCGAAGCCGGGATGCGCCGCGGCGATGGCCTTGGCCAGGCCGGCGTCCAGCATCCGGCGGACCTCGATGCCGCGCCGCAGCTCCTTGCGCAGGTTCTCGCGCTTGGAGTTGGTGATGCGCAGAGCCAGGGGCAGCTTGAGCATGTAGGGGGCGTCGGCGCGGTAGACGGTGCGGATCGAGCTGGTCGCGTGCCAGGGGCGGCCGTGCGGGCCGAGGTCGGCGAGCAGGCCCTGGTCCGTCAGGGCCCGGATCTCGGGGCGCTGGCGCAGGTCCTGGGACTGCCAGGGGTGCGTGGGGATCAGGATGCTGTTCGGCGTCGCGCCGCGCGGCAGGTCGCCGCCGAGGAGCTTGTGGACCAGGGTCGGCGCGGTGTCGGACTCGGCGGAGTCGTGGCTGGCGATCGCCGGGTCCACCGACCACCAGTGCAGCTGGAAGGCGCCGTCGAGCTCGGGCGAGTAGCGTGAGGCTTCCTCTTCCGACCAGCCCTCGCGGGCCTTCGGCGCCGGGTGGAACGGGTGTCCGGCGACCAGCGCCTTCTCCGCCCACAGGAAGCGGGTCTCGCCCTGGGAGGTGCCGTGCGACAGGTGCGCGGCGATCCTGCGGGAGGAGTCGACGACCCGTCCGACCAGCTCGGCGACCGCCGGGACCCCGCCGCCGGCCTCGCGGGCGATGAGCGCGGCCAGGGTCGCGGCGTCCAGCGGCGGCGGGGCGGCCGGCGGGAGCCAGGACTCCGCGCTCCAGGCGCTGTCGGCCTCGATCTCCTCGCCCGCGGGCCGGCCGAAGACCTTGTTCTTGGGCGTGGCGGACTTGCGGTTGGCGTGCGGCAGCGCCAGCGGGTACGCCGGGCCGAAGCGGTGCCAGCCGACCGCGGACCAGGCGTCGACGTCCACCTCGACGGTGACGCCGGTCGCCGGGAAGGTCAGCCGCATCGGGCCGCCGGTCGGCACCGGGATCCGCGCCTCGCGGACCCAGCAGCGGAGCAGGACTTCGGCCGACAGCTCGTCGGCGGCGAATGTGTTCATGACGGGCCCCTGACGAAAGCCGAGGAGGAGGAAGCGGCGCCGCCGGCGGCGCGGACGGCGGCCAGCAGAGCGTCGATCTGGTGCTCGGTGGTGTGCGGGTTGAGGAGGGTGAGCTTGAGCCGCACCCGGCCGGGAGGCGTCCCCGGCCGCTCGCGCGCCAGCTCGGTGCGCCCGAGGACGGCGCGTCCGGCCTCGAGCAGATGCCGCCGCAGGACCCCGTTGACGCGATCGGTGTCGCGGAGATCCGGCGGCAGGTAGCGGAACAGCACGGTGGTCAGTTGCGGCTCGGCGGTGAGCTCCAGGTCCGCGTGCTGCCGGACCGCCGCCGCCGCATAGCGCGTCAGTGCCAGGCAGCGGTCGATGAGCTGCTGGAAGCCTTCGCGCCCCAGCGCCTGGAAGGCGGCGGCGAGCTTCACCGCGTCGGCCCGGCGCGTGGTGCGCAGCGAGCGGCCGAGCAGGCTGGGGTAGCCGGCCTGCTCGTCGTCCACGGAGTTGAGGTAGGAGACGCGCTTCTCCAGCGTCCTGAGCGACGCGGCGCGCTTGACGAGGAAGCACCCCGCCGGCACCGGCTGCCACCCGAGCTTGTGCAGGTCGAGGGTGACGGAGTCGGCGGCATCCAGCCCGAGCAGGCGCGCGTCGGGATCGGAGCCGAGCAGCAGCCCGCCGCCGTACGCCGCGTCGACGTGGAACCAGGCGCCGTGCCGCGCCGCGAGCTTGCCGATCGGCGCCAGCGGATCGATCGCCCCGAGGTCGGTGGTCCCGGCGGTGGCGACGACGGCCAGCGCGATCTCATCCCGCTCCGCGACCGCGTCCAGCGCTTCAGCCAGGGCATCCAGCCGCATCCGCCCCACGGCGTCCGAGGCCACGGGCACGACGCAGCGCTCACCGAGACCGAGGATCGCGGCATTGCGCGCGATGGAGAAGTGCGCCTGCTCGGAAGCGACGATGCGAAGCCGCCCGGCGGCGAAAGGCGGAACGCCGTCGAGGTCAGGATCGGCATCAAAGCGCCGGCGCAGGACATCGTCGCGGGCGAGCAGCAGGCCCATGAGATTGGACTCGGTACCGCCGGAGGTGAGGACCCCCGCACTGGAGCCGGAGTAACCGACGGCACGAGTCAGGGTCCGCACAACGCGCTCCTCGATCTCACCGGCAGCCGGCGACTGATCCCAGGAGTCGAGCGACTGGTTCAGCGCGGCGACAGCGGTCTCGGCCGCGACACTGGTCGCGAGCGGCGGGCAGTGCAGATGCGCGGCGCAGTGCGGGTGCGCGGGATCGGCGGAACCCCAGGCGAGGAGACGACCGAGGGAAGCGAGGGTCTCGAAGGGGTCCTGACCCTTGTCCGGGAGCACGCCGAAGCCGCTGGCGGCGACCGCATCGCGCACGGCCTGCGGCCCGCCGGGCGGGAGGGGACCAAGCCAGTCGGCGCGGCCGCGGTCGAGACCGTCGAGCACGGTCGCGAGGAAGAGGGCGAGGGCGCCGGTACCGGCGGGACCGGAGGCCAGGGCGGCGGCGTCGACGGCAGGGGCACCGGCGTGCGCAGCGAGAGTGGCGGCGATCGCGCCCGCCGAGCCGCCCGCCAGCTCGAAGGCCGGAGGGCTCGGGGAGGCGAGGTCGGCGAGCGGCGGCTCGGGGGTGGGGGCGAGGCTGCCGGGGCTGAGCAGGTTGGAGTTCGGCTCGACAGCCGTGAAGTTCGGCGGCGCCAGGTGGGCGAGAGGCGGCGCGGGTGCGGTACTGAGCTCGGCGATCTGGTTGGCAGCAGGGCTGCCGGGGTTGGTCAGATCGGCGGGCGGTGCGAGGTGGCTGAGCGGCGGCTCGGGGGTGGGGGCGAGGTTGCTGGGGCTGGCCAGGTCGGAGTTCGGCTCGGCAGCGGTCAAGTTCGGCGGCGCCAGATGGGCGAGAGGCGGCGCGGGTGCGGTACTGAGCTCGGCGATCTGGTTGGCAGCGAGGCTGCCGGGGTTGGCCAGATCGGCGATAGCAAGGCTCTGCTGCATCCGGCGATCGACTTGCGTGTCGGGTGCGGCACCGAGTTCGGCGATCTGGCTGGTAGCGAGGCTGCCGGCGCTGACCAGGCCGGCGGTGGCCAGATCGGCGCTGGCAAGGCTCTGCGGCGTGCGGCGATCGGCTTGTGTGGCGGGCAGAGCGCCGAGATTCGCGGCCTGGTTCGCCGTGATGCTCATCGCGAGGCCGGTCGCGTCTTGCGTGGCGGCGGTGTTCGTCGTCGCCAGGTGTCCTACGGGTTCGGCTCGGAGGACTCCGCGGAGGACGTCGGCTTCGATGCCGCTCATTTCGCCGATGTCTACCGGGGCGCCGGGGCGGGTGGGGGGGTGGGGGGCGGTGCTGGGGTCTTCGTTGATGTGCTCAGACACCGGCTGCCTCCAGGTTGCGGGTGGTGGTGTGGTCGGCGACTGCGTCGAGGGCTTGGTGCAGGGTGGTCATCAGGTGGTCGGCTTCGTCGTCGGCGAGGGTGAGGGGTGGGAGGAGGCGGAGGACTGCGGCGTGGCGGCCGCCTAGTTCGGCGATCACGCCTCGGGAGAGGAGTTCGGCGCGGAGCCTGCGTGCTGTCAGGGGTGCTGCGGGGAGGGCGCCTAGGGCGTCGGGGGTGGCGTGGGGGTCGACGATCTCCATGCCGAGCATCAGGCCGCGGCCTCGGATCTGGCCGAGGAGGGGGTGGCGGGCCTGATATCTGGTCAGACGGGTGGTGAGTCGCTCTCCGAGCTCTGCTGCTCGGGCGGCGAGGTTCTCGGCGAGGATGTGGCGGATTGTCGCCGCTCCCGCTGCCATGGCGAGCTGGTTGCCGCGGAAGGTGCCGGTGTGCGCGCCTTCGGACCAGCGGTCGAGCTCGGCGCGGTAGACCACCACCGCGAGGGGCAGGCCGCCGCCGACCGCCTTCGACAGGACCATGACGTCCGGCACCACGCCCGCGTGGTCCACGCCGAACAGCGTGCCGGTGCGGCCGAAGCCGGTCTGGACCTCGTCGGCGATCAGCGGGACGCCGTGCTCGGCCGTCGTCGCCCGCAGCGCGCGCAGCCACCCGTCCGGCGCGGGCACCACGCCGCCCTCACCCTGCACCGGCTCGACCACCACCGCCGCCGGGACCGCCGTGCCCGAGTGCGGGTCGGACAGCAAAGTACGTACATAGGCCGCCGACGCCCCCTCGCCAAGCGCCCCGCCCAGCCCGAACGGGCACCGGTACGGATGCGGGAACGGCAGCCGGGTCAGGAACGCGTCGCCCGCCACCGCCGGCTCGCGCACCGCGTTCGCCCCGGTCAGCGCCAGCGCACCGGCGGTCATGCCGTGATACGCGCCGGTGAAGGCGAACACGCCACGCCGCCCGGTCGCCGTCCGCGCCAGCTTCACCGCCGCCTCGACCGCGTCGGCGCCGGTGGGCCCGGCGAAGTGGACGCGGCAGTCGGCCGCGAGCTCCGGCGGCAGCGCCTCCAGCAGCGCCGAGGTGAAGTCGTCCTTCACCGGCGTGGCCAGGTCCAGGACGTGCAGCGGGGCGCCGCTGTCCAGCACCTCGCGGATCGCGGCGAGCACCGCCGGGTGGTTGTGGCCGAGGGCGAGGGTGCCGGCGCCGGACAGGCAGTCCAGGTAGTCGCGGCCGTCGGCGCCGGTGATCCACGAGCCCTGCGCCCGCACCGGGACGATCGGCAGGTGGCGCGCGTAGGTCCGGGCCGCCGATTCGCGCGCCGCCTGCCGGGCCAGGATCTTCGCGGCCGGGGCGGGCCGGGCCGGGCCCGTCGGCCCGTCGTCGCCGGGTGCGGCGGCCGGGGAGGTCGAAGGAACGGCGGGCGGGGCGGCGGGCGAGGGCATAGCGGTTCTCCATCCGTGGCAAGAGATCAGGTAAGGCTTACCTAACTCCCGTCACGGAAGTCAACCTGAATCACTACCGCCAGTGATTCTCCCGCGCGTGATCACAAGCGCGGACCACCGACACGCCCAGCGCGGACGCGGCAGCGCGACCCGCGCGCCACGTAACGAAGTGAGGGACCCCTCCCCATGGGAGAAGCCCCTCACTCGAGAACATGTATCAGATCAGATCAGTACCGCTCAGAACGCATTAAAACGGTCCGAGGATCGTCGCCAGGTGCCGGTTGTCGAAAACGTCGTACTTGCCCGCCCCGTACAGCGCGACGCCGACCTGCTTGACCACGCTGTCCGGCACGGCGACCGGGCCGCCGAACACCGGCAGCGCGCCCACCAGCCCGCTGAGTCCGGTCTTGGTCAGCGGCGCGTGCTGCTTGAGCCAGCCCAGCTCGGACGCCGGCAGCGTCCCGCCGTCGGCCAGCAGCAGCGGCGAGCCCCAGCGGCCGGTCAGCGCCCCGCCGGACAGCGCGTCCGGCCAGTTCCGGCCGGTGGCGATGCCCGGAACCACCGGACCGCCGTTCTGCGTCTGGAACATCGCGCTGTTGGCCACCGCCGCGGCCGTGGCGTACCGGTCGCTGCCGGACAGGTTCGTGACCTTGCCGTGCCAGCTCGGCTCCCCGGTGGCCACCGCGGTGACGCCCGGGCCGCCGACGGCGTAGACCTTGCTGACGGTCGGGTCGATGCCCGCGAGGTAGTCCTTCGTCTCCTTCGGCAGCGCACCGCCGTCGGTGAGCAGGACCACGCCGGTGGTCACCTTCGGCGAGGTGCTGCTGCCGCTGACGCCGGCGCCGGCCGTCAGGGCGTCGGGGTAGTCCTTGCCGGTCGCGACGGCGACGCTGCCCGGCGTCCCGCCGATCGTCTGGGCGATGTGCACCGAGGTCGCGAACCGGTCGGTGCCGCCGATCCGGTCCACCTTGAAGCCCAGAGCGGTGACGTCGGCCGCGACCTGCGGCGACAGCGCCTGCTCACCGCCGAGCAGGTAGATGGTCGCGCCCGGCGGCAGGATCCGGGTCAGCTCCTTGGCGACCTCCGGGGAGAGCTTGTGCCGATCGGTCAGCAGCAGCGGCCCGCCCTTCGCGATCGCCAGCGCGTTGCCGGACAGCGCGTCGGCGAACTGGTCGTCGCGGGAGAGCACCGCGGTCTTCGCGACGACGTTCGCACCGTGCGAGGAGACGGTGGTGCCCCGGTCGGCGGTGTTGTACCCCGACACCTTCACCGCGGTGTCGACCCGGTCGGCGCCGCCGAGGCGGTCGATGGCGGGGCGCGTGACCGGCGGCAGGAACGGGCTGGGCGCGTTCGTCGGGCCGGTGTAGAGCGGTCCGTTGTCCCAGGCCAGGTAGCCTCCGGCGATCGTGGCGTCGGTGATGATCGCCTTCGGGTCCCCGCCGGCGGCCGGAACCACGTCCAGGTTGTTGGTGCCCCAGCCGGAGGCGGCCGTCCAGGTCTGCTCCTGGAACGCGATCTCGGTGCCGTCCGGCGACCAGACCGGCCCGAACGCCGAGCCCGCGACGTGCGTGAGCGTCGTCGGCGAGGTGCCGTCGATGTTCGCCACGACGATCTGGGCCGTGCCGTGTCCGCCCCCGTACACGGTGTGGGCGATCTTCTTGCCGTCCGGCGAGAAGCTGATCGAGTCCGCGTTCGGCACCGTGGCGACAGTGGACGTGGCCGGGTCGAAGATCGAGATGGTAAAGGTGTAGCCGTTGTTCTGGATGCCGGCCACCAGGCCGCCGGGCCCGAAGACCAGCTGGCCCTGCAGTCCGCCGGGCGCCTTGTAGGCGGTGAGCCCGCTGCCGTCGGCCTTGATCTGGAAGTACCCGCCGCCGTTGTTCCGCTCGAACACGATCGTCGAGTCGTCCAGCCACTGCGGGGCGAGGTCCGCCGGATCGACGCCGTCGACGATCGGGCCGGTCGCCTTGTCGAGCAGCCGGGCACCGGTACCGTCGGCGTTCGACGTCCACAGGCTGCCGGTGGTCTCGTCCATGAACACGGCCCGGGTACCGTCCGGCGAGAACACCGGCGAGGGCGTCGCGTCGCTCGGGTCGAAGCCGCCGCCGGACGGGGTGACGATGTGCTTCCCCGAACCGTCCGGATTGACGGCGTACCAGGCCTGGCCCTGGCTGTAGCTGATCTGCCCGTTGTGCGGGGCGCCGGAGGCGGCGTTCGCAGCCGGAGCTGCGAGGCCCAGGGCGCCGGTCGCAGTGGCGGCGCCGAACGCGGCGGCCACGGTGAGGGCGCGGGCGACCCTCGAATCGCGAGTCAAAGTGATCTTTCCTCCCCTGCCGCGGTCGGGCCGCGGCTCAAGAACATTTGAAGCGAACGGCTCAGCGTAAGCCCGCGCGTTCAGGCGTCACGGAGCGACAACAGGTGAAGAAAGTGCCTACGTGAGCAGGAGCTTTTCCAGCCGCCGCGCCGCCACCGCCGCCCCGATCAGGCCCATCGCCGCGAGGTACAGCACGTCCCACAGCAGGCCGATGTGGACCCGTCCCAGGGTCAGGGCTCGAAGAAGGTCGATGCCGTGGTACAGGGGCAGGATCTCGATCAGCACCCTGACCTGGTGGTTGTAGACCGACAGCGGGTAGAAGGCGCCGGAGAACAGGAACATCGGCATCAGCGCGAGGGTCACCAGGTCGAAGTCCTGCCAGGAGCGCATGAAGGAGGTGCTGGCCATGCCGACCGCGGCGAAGGCGAAGCCGATCAGGACCGTCACCGGCAGCGCCAGCAACGCCCACCAGCTGTGGACCAAACCCATCACCAGCATCACCAGGAGGAACGCCGCGGAGTACATCAGTCCGCGCAGTTGCGCCCAGACGATGTCGCCGAGGGCGATGTCGCCCACGCGCAGCGGGGTGGCGAGCATCGCGTCGTAGATCTTGCCGTACTTGATCTTGAAGAAGACGTTGAAGGTGGCGTCGAACACCGCGCCGTTCATCGCCGAGACCGCGAGCAGGCCGGGGGCGACGTAGTGGGCGTAGGGCACACCGTCCACCGCGCCGGTGAGCTTGCCGAGCCCGACGCCGATCGACAGCAGGTAGAACACGGGCTCGAAGAAGCCGGAGACCATGGTCAGCCACAGCCGCCGGTAGACCATCAGGTTGCGCTCGACCAGGACCCCGGCCTTGCCGCCGCCCATCGGGCCGAAGGCGCGGCGGCCCAGCAGCAGGCGGGTCAGCGGGGCGGTGGACAGGAAAGACGGATCTGCGGTCGTCATCGCGGGCTCCCTTCTACGGATTGAGCCGACGGCGGAAGGTGTGGGCGCCGTACCAGAGCCCGGCGCCGATCACGGCGAACAGGTACGCCAGGTGCAGCAGCACCGAGCCGGCGCTCGCGGTCCCCAGCGCCAGTCCGCGGCACAGGTCGACGCCGTGCCACAGCGGCGTGGCGTACGCCAGGGGGCGGATCGCCGCCGGCAACTGCGTCACCGGGAAGAAGGTCCCGGAGAACAGGAACAGCGGGATCATCACGAAGCGGAACACCACCGAGAACCCGGTGTCGCGGTCCTGCGTCACCGCCCAGGCGATCACCGGCGCGGCGAACGCCAAGCCGGTCAGCGCCGCGGCCGGCACGGCCAGCACCGGCCCGAGCCCGCCGGGCCCGGCCGCGTGCACCGCTCCGAACAGCGCCATCACGGCCAGGAAGATCGCGCAGTTCATCAGCACCCGGAAACCCACGAATAGCAGCCGCCCGACGAAGACGTCGAACGAGCCCAGCGGCGAGGCGATCGAGGCGTGGAAGGTCTTCTGCCACTTCATCGACGACATCACCGGGTACGTCGACTCCCCGATCGCGGTCTGCATCGCGGTGTTCGCCAGCAGCGCCGGCGCCAGGAAGAGCAGGTAGCTCACCGGCTCGCCGTCGACCGTGCCGAAGCTGTGCGCCCCGGGACCGGCGTCCACGATCTTGCCCAGCGACATGCCCAACGCCACCAGGCTGAGCAGCGGCGCCAGAACGCTGGAGATGATCGAGCCGCGCCAGGTGCGGCAGTAGTTGGTGAGCAGTCCGCGCAGTTCGCGGACCGCCATCAGCGGCGTGCCGCGGACCGACGCGGCGCTGCCCGGCGGGGCGGACCGGACCGGCGGACCGGAGGAAGCCGGTGTCAGGGTACTCATCGTCAGTCCACCAACGTCCGTCCGGTCAGGTGCAGGAACACGTCCTCCAGCGACGAGCGCCGCACCAGCGAGGCCACCGGCACGGTCCCGGAGCCGTGGACGGCGGTCAGCGAGGCCTCGCCGTCGTCGCTGTACAGCAGGACCCGGTCCGGCAGCTCCTCTATGCGCTCGACCGCGCCGCGCTCCCCGGTACCGACCAGCGCCGCGAGCGCCTCGGTGGCGGCCGCGCGGTCCTCGCCGTCCGGCGCGAAGCGGATCTCGAGCACCTCGCGCGTCGAATAGCGCTCGATGAGTTCGCGCGGCGAGCCCTCGGCGGCGATCCGGCCGTGGTCCATCACGACCAGCCGGTCGCAGAGCTGCTCGGCCTCGTCCATGTAGTGCGTGGTGAGGATGAGCGTGGTGCCGGCCTGCTTGAGCCGGAACAGCCGGTCCCAGACCACGTGCCGGGCCTGCGGGTCGAGCCCGGTGGTGGGCTCGTCCAGGATCAGGATCTCCGGGGAGTTGATCAGCGAGCGGGCGATCGTCAGACGCCGCTTCATGCCGCCGCTGAGCGGCTCGACCGGGGACTCGGCACGGTCCGAGAGCTGCACGAAGTCCAACAGCTCGGCGGTCCGCGCGGCGATCTCGGCGCGCTTGAGCCCGAAGTACCGGCCGTAGATCAGCAGGTTCTCGCGCACCCGCAGCTCCATGTCCAGCGAGTCTTCCTGCGGGACCACACCGAGCCGGGCCTTGATACGGGAGGAGTCGACCCGCGGGTCCATGCCCAGGATGGTCAGCTCGCCACCGCTCATCGGCGAGACACAGCCGATCATGCGCATGGTCGAGGACTTGCCGGCGCCGTTGGGTCCCAGGAAGCCGAAAACCTCGCCGCGGCGCAGCTCGAAGTCGATGCCGTCCACGGCGGTGAAGGGATCGCCGCCGCGCTTGGTCGGCGGGAAGACCTTGCGCAGGCCCACCGCCTTGATCAGCGGCGCCTCGGAGGAGGAGATCAGGGCGGGGGTGGGCGAGGTGGAGATGTCGACCATGCCCGCAACCTAGCGGGATTCGCGGGTGATTCGTAAACGCTTTATGCGCGTCGCGCCGAGCCCGATGACGGGCCCGGCGCGGGAAACTCAGCCTTCGCTCTGTCCTTAGCTCTCAATCTGTCCTTAACTCTCAATCTCCCCATGCCCGTGACTGTGCCCGTGGTGGCCCTGATGCCCGCCGCCCTGCACCTCGTCGTACCTGGCCTGCTTGAGCGGCTTGCGCTTGACGTCCACGCCGCCCATGAGCGCGAAGCCGCGCACGTGCACGGTCGGCGCGCCGGGGTCGACCGGGCCGACCGGCGTTCCGGAGTAGCCGCCCATGAAGCCGAAGCCGTGGACTTGGACGTTCAGTCCTTCGGGCACGATGATTCCGATGCCGCCCATCAAGCAGGAGGCGTTGATCGTGACTTCCATGTCCTCGTACTCGGCCTCGCGCAGGTCCAGCTCGATGCCGCCCATCATGGCGAAGGCGATGTAGCTCTTCGGCACCACCCACGCGCCCTTGTTGCCCGAGCCGCCCATGAGCACGAAGGTCTTGCGGCGTCCGGGCTTGCGGCCGACGCGCCAGCGGCCGCGGGTCCGGGCCGCCGGGGCGGCCGCGGGACCCGCCCCGGCGGAGGCGGGCAGGTCCCGGGTGATCGGCTCGAGCTCGGCGTAGGTCTTGGCGGTGTAGACCGCGGTGATGCGGTCCTCCAGCTCGTCCAGCCCGAGACGGCCCTCGCCGGCCGCTTCCCGGAGGCGTTCGGCGACCTGTTCGCGTTCGTTGTCGGAAACGCGCAGCTGCCGCGGGTCGATCGGCTCGGGGACGTGGCTCGTCATGGCTGAGACCTTACAAGAGACGCGGTCGTCACAGGGAGGTGACGTACGCGCCGCTGATCCCGCCGTCGACCAGGAAGTTCGAGGCGTTCACGAACGAGGCGTCGTCGCTGGCCAGGAAGGCCACCGCGGCGGCGATCTCCTCGGGCTCGGCGAAGCTGCCGCGCGGGACGTGCACCAGGCGCCGGGCGGCGCGCTCGGGGTCCTTGGCGAACAGCTCCTTGAGCAGCGGGGTGTTCACCGGCCCGGGAGACAGCGCGTTGACCCGGATGCCCTGCTTGGCGAACTGCACGCCGAGCTCGCGGGACATCGCCAGCACGCCGCCCTTGGAGGCGGTGTACGAGATCTGCGACGTGGCCGAACCCAGGGTCGCCACGAACGAGGCGGTGTTGACGATCGAGCCGCCGCGCCCGGTCGCCTCGAACTGCCGCAGCATGTGCGGGATGACCGCCTTGCAGCACAGGTACACCGAGGTCAGGTTGACCTTCTGCACCCGGTCCCAGGCCTCCATGCCGGTGTCCAGGATCGAGTCGTCGTCGGGCGGGGATATACCGGCGTTGTTGAACGCGATGTCCACCGACCCGTAGGTGTCCACGGCGGCCTGGAACAGCGCCGCCACGCGCTCGGCATCGGTGACGTCGGTCCGCACGAACAGACCGCCCACCTCCTCGGCCGCCGCCTTGCCGCTCGCCTCGTCGAGGTCGGCGAGCACCACGTGCGCGCCCTCGGCGGCGAACCGGCGCGCGGTCGCCATCCCGATCCCGCCGGTACCGCCGGTGATGACGGCCACGCGGCCGGCCAGACGCTCGGTCATGTCGCTCCTGTTCTCAGGTTCTCAGTGTTCATGGTGCATGGTGCATGGTTCGTGGTTCATCGTTCACGGTTCACAAGGCGATGAAGACGTTCTTGGTCTCGGTGAACGCCGCCAGCGCGTCCGGTCCGAGCTCCCGGCCGAGGCCGGACTGCTTGTAACCGCCGAAGGGCGTGGAGTACCGCACCGAGGAGTTGGAGTTCACCGACAGGTTCCCGGCCTGCACGGCCCGGGAGACCCGCAGCGCGCGGGACAGGTCGCGGGTCCAGATCGAGCCGGACAGCCCGTACTGGGTGAGGTTGGCCAGCTCGATCCCCTGCTGCTCGGAGGAGAACGGCACCACCGTCACCACCGGTCCGAACACCTCCTCGCACTGGATCTCGTCGTCCGCCGAGACCCCGGTGACCACGGTCGGCGGGAACCAGAACCCCGCGGTGTCCGGCACTTCGCCCTGATAGGCCAGGCGATCGGCGGGGACCCGGTCGACGAAGCCGGACACCCGCGCCTTCTGGGTCGCGGAGATCAGCGGACCCATCTCGGCCTTCTCGTCGAGCAGATCGCCGATCACCACGCCCCGGCAGGCGTTCAGGAAGTGCTCCAGGAACTCGTCGTACGCCGAGGACTCGACCAGGATCCGGGACCGCGCGCAGCAGTCCTGCCCCGCGTTGTCGAAAACCCCGTAGGGAGCCGAGGCCGCCGCCTTCTCGATGTCGGCGTCGGCGAAGACGATGTTCGGGCTCTTACCGCCGAGTTCCAGCGTCACCCGCTTCACGTCCGCCGCGCACCGCGCCATGATCGAGCGGCCCACCGCCGAGGAGCCGGTGAACACGATCTTGCGGACGTCCGGATGCTCGACCAACCGTGCCCCGGCCTCGGGTCCGAAGCCCGGCACGACCTGCAGCACGCCCTCCGGCAGCCCGGCCTCGAGCGCGATCTCCGCCAGCCGCAGCGCGGTGAGCGGCGTGGTCTCGGCGGGCTTCAGGACGACCGTGTTGCCCGCCGCGAGCGCCGGGGCGAAACCCCATGCGGCGATCGGCATCGGGAAGTTCCACGGCACGATCACGCCGACGACGCCGAGCGGCTCGGCGATCGTCAGGTCCAGACCGCCCGCGACGGGGATCTGGCGGCCGAACAAGCGCTCCGGGGCGGCCGCGTAGTACGTCAGCACGTCCCGGACGTTGCCGGCTTCCCAGCGGGCGTTGGAGATGGTGTGCCCGGCGTTCTCGACCTCGATGCGCGCCAGCTCCTCGGTGTGGGAGTCCACGAGGTCGGCGAAGCGGCGCAGCAGCCGCGCGCGGTCGGCCGGGGCGACGTCGCGCCAGGCCGGGAAAGCCTCGCGCGCCCGCGCCACAGCCTGGTCCACACCGTCGGCGGAGGTCATCTCGAGCGAGCGGAAAACGGCGCCGGTGGCCGGGTTGATCAGGTCGTACACGTGCTATCGTCCTTTGGCGTATCGGGTCGCGGCGTCGGTCAGGGAGCGGAACAGCTCCGGCTTGCTGTCTTCCTCGGGGTGCCACTGCACCCCCACCACGTAGTCCTTCTCGGGCATCCACGCCGCCTCGATCAAGCCGTCGGGGGCGTTGCCCGAGGATTGCAGGCCCGCCCCCAGCTTGTCGATGCCCTGATGGTGATGGCACCAGGCGATGATCTGGGTGCCCAGCACGCGTCCGGGCGGCGCCGCCGGGTCCAGGTCGATGCGGACCGCGGCGAACTGTCCGAGTTGTTTGCGGTGCGCGTCGCCGAACACCGATTCGTCGGGCAGGTGCTGGCGCAGCGTGCCGCCGAGGGCGGCGTTCAGCAGCTGGAACCCGCGGCAGATGGCCAGCACCGGGATGTTGCGCGCGAGCGCTGCGGCCAGCAGCGCGAACTCCCAGGCGTCGCGCCCTCTGCGCGGGCTGTCGGTGTCCAGGTGGCGGACCGCGCCGTAGCCGGAGGGATCGATGTCCGGACCGCCGGTGAGGATCAGGCCGTGCAGGATCCCGACGACCTCCTCGGCCTCGGCCTTGTTCAGGTCGTCGGCGTCGTGCTCGAGATGCTGAGGCAACAGCAACGGGACCCCGCCGGCCCGGGTCACCGATTCGACGTACGCGTGCGGGAGCAGCGAGGCGGGCACGTTCTTCCACGCGCCCCACGAAGCCGTCTCCTGGTACATGCTCAGTCCGATGAGAGGCGCCGGCATCGCGGCCTCACATCCTTTCGAAGGAACGGAATCGCTCCCAGTCGGTCACGGTCGACTGGAAGGCCGCGAGTTCCACGCGGCCCATGGTGATGTAGTGCTCGACGACGTCGTTGCCCAGCGCCTCGCGGGCGGGCTCGCTCCATGAGAAGTAGTCGACGGCCTCGCTGAGCATGTCCGGCACGCGCGGGATGTCGGCGTCGTAGGCGTTGCCGGTGAACTCCGGCGGCAGCTTCAGGCCGCGGTCGATCCCGGCCAGCCCGGCGGCGATCATCGCGGCGACCGCCAGGTAGGGGTTGACGTCCCCGCCGGGGACGCGGTTCTCCACGCGCAGCGACTCGCCCTGGCCGACGACCCGCATCGAGCAGGTGCGGTTGTCCCGTCCCCAGGCGATGCCGGTGGGCGCGAAGGAGCCGTTCGCATAACGCTTGTAGGAGTTGATGTTCGGCGCGTACATCAGCGTGAAGTCCCGCAGGAAGGCCAGCTGCCCGGCCAGGAAGTGCTCCATCATCTCCGAGAAGCCGTGCGGCCGCTCCGGATCGGCCATCACCGCGGCGCCGCCGGGACCGCGCAGGCTCAGGTGGATGTGGCAGGAGTTGCCCTCGCGATGGTCGTACTTGGCCATGAAGGTGAGGGACTTGCCCTCCTGCAGGGCTATGGTCTTGGCGCCGTTCTTGTAGATCACGTGGTTGTCGCAGGTGGTCAGCGCGTCCCGGTACCGGAAGCCGATCTCCTGCTGGCCCAGGTTGCACTCGCCCTTGGCGGACTCCACATACATGCCGGCGCCGGCCATGCCGTTGCGGATGCGCTTGAGAAGCGGCTCGACGATGGAGCCGCCGAGCATCGAGTAGTCGCCGTTGTAGTGGACCGAGGGCTGCATGTCGCGGTAGCCCTTGCGCCAGGCGTCCTGGTAGGAGTCGTCGAAGACGATGAACTCCAGCTCGGTGCCGACGTAGGCGGACCAGCCGCGCTCGGCGAGGCGGGCCAGCTGCTTCTGCAGGATCTGGCGCGGGCTCTGCACGACGGGCTCGCCGTGGTGGTCGACCACGTCGGCCAGGACCAGCGCGGTGCCCGGCTCCCAGGGGACGTTGCGCAGGGTGCTCAGGTCCGGCTTGAGCACGAAGTCGCCGTAGCCGCTGTCCCAGCTGGCGTTGGCGTAGCCGTCGACCGGGGTCATGTCGACGTCCACGGCCAGCAGGTAGTTGCACGCCTCGGCCTCGTGCGCGGCCACCTCGTCGAGGAAGTACTCCGCCGAGAGCCGTTTACCTTGCAGGCGGCCCTGCATGTCGGTCATGGCCAGCTGGACGGTGTCCACACGGCCGACCGAGATGAGGTCGCGGAGCTGCTGGAGAGTGAGCATGCCGGTACGCGCGGGCATAATGTGCCTACCTAGGGTCAACGCATGGCGGGCACGGGGACGGTGACCGCGGCCTTGTGACTTACAGGGGTTTGCGACGGTGCTGGCTCATACCCTGGTGTGCGGCGGGGGCTCCAGTCAAGATCCGTTGCGATTGTTCGGATACGGGCTGATCCGGGCGTGTGCGCGGCGATCCGCACGGCGTCCGCGGGCGATCTCGGGGCGGTCCGCGCGGGTGGTTTCGCGGGGGTCCCGGCGTGCTCTTGGCGTGCACCCGGCGTGCTCTCGGTGTGCTCTCGGCCGTCGGCCGGACCTGAGCGGAGGCGGCGTCCGCCTGGGGCGTAACGTGGCCGACGTCCGGCGTCCCGCTGGCGTTAAGCTGGGCCATTGATCACCGCTGACCCCCCGCAGAGCTTTCCCTGGAGTCCCGCGTGCACTGGATGATGCCCTATCAGATGGCCTTCTGGCTGTGCGGCGTCCTCATGGTGCTGGCCGCGGCGATGTACTTCTCGCGCAAGCCGCTGCTCGTGAAGTACCTGCCCTTCCCGCGCGAGCTGGGGACCGTGCTGGGCCTGTTCGGGCTGTGGCAGGTCGCCGGGCGGCTGTCGGTGATGAAGGTGAACGGCGCCCTGACCCGCGGGACCTGGATCTGGGACACCGAGCGCGACGTGTTCCTGCCCAGCGAGCACTGGATCCAGCACCTGTTCTTCCCGGCGCACCCGACCGTGGTGAAGTTCTTCAACCTCTACTACGCCTCGATGCACTTCACCTGCATGATCATTTTCTTGATCTGGCTGTTCATCCGGCACCGCGAGCACTACGCGAGCGCCCGCACCACGATGGCCCTGGCCACCGCCTTCGCCCTGGCGATCCAGCTGATCCCGGTGGCGCCGCCGCGCATGATCGTCAAGGCCCACCTGGTCGACACCGCGCTGTACTTCCACCAGTCGGTCTACGGCCCGATGAACGCGGACTCCCCCGACCAGCTCTCGGCGATGCCCTCGGTCCACGTGATCTGGGCGGTCCTGGTCGGCTGGACGGTCTGGCGGGTCTCCCCGAGCAAGTGGCGCTGGATCGGTCCGCTGCACACGGTCCTGACCATCACCGTCGTCCTGGCCACCGCGAACCACTACTGGGCCGACGGCATCGTCGGGGTGGCCCTGCTCCTGCTTTCGGCGGGAATCCAGGCCGCCGCCCGGCGTGGCGCCCGCTGGATCCGCCGGGCCCGCGTAGCCTCGGCGCAGGTATCCGAACCCGAGCTTGCCAGGAGCAGTTGATGACCGCCGTCGCCGAAACCGGGACCCCCGCCGTCGCCTATGGCGTGCTGGGCATGAGCTGCGGCCACTGCAGCGCGGCCGTCACCGAGGCGCTGAGCGCCCTGCCCGGCGTGGCCGCCGTCGAGATCGACCTGCCGGGCAAGCGCGCCCTGGTGACGTCCGCGGCCGCGCTGGAGATCGCGGCGGTCCGCGACGCCGTCGAGGGCGCCGGATACCAGCTGGTCTAGGTCTAGGGCCACTTCCGCGCGATTGGCCCGCGGCGGCCGCCCGGATCGTCCGCCATCCGCCGCGCCGCCCGGATTACGCTTCGGCCATGACGGCGACACCACATCTGCACACCCAGCGCCTCGAACTCGACGACCAGACCCTCCGGGAATGGGACGCGAGCGTCCTGAAGTCCGACGGCGAGGGCATCGTCCTGGACCGCTCCGCCTTCTACCCCGGCGGGGGCGGGCAGCCGCCGGACGAGGGGGTGCTCGTGTGGGGCGGTGTGCGGACCCGGATCGTCGGCGTGCGCAAGGGCGACGACCTCGTGCTGATCCCGCACGACGAGGACCCGCTGCCGCCGGCCGGAACCGCTGTGCGCGGCGCCCTGGACGACGAGCGCCGCACCTGGCTCATGCGCACGCACTCCGGGCTGCACCTGCTTTCCGGGGTCGTCTTCCGAGACTTCAACGCGCTGGTCACAGGCGGGAATATGGAACCGGGGACGGCACGCATGGATTTCAACCTCCCTGAGGTGCCCGCCGACTTCAAAGCCCGGATCGAGGAGGCGTGCAACGTCGAGGTGGTCAAGGACCACCGGATCGACGTGAAGGTGCTGCCGCGCGAGGAGGCCTTCGCCATCCCGGACATCATCCGCACCGCGACCAACCTCGTGCCGCCGGAGCTGGAGGAAGTGCGGATCGTGGACATCGTCGGACTCGACACTCAGGCGGACGGCGGAACCCATGTGGAGTCGACGAGATGGATCGGCAAGATCGAGGTGTTGAAGGTGGAGAACAAAGGCAAGGGCTTCCGGCGCTTGCGCATTGCCATCCGTGACTGAGTGTGACTGATCCCCAGGTCGGGACCGGTCTGATCCGAGAGGCGAAGAGCATCATGGCGGACAACGCCCGCGGGCGCGTGAAAGTGGAGACCGGCGCCAAGCGCGTGCGGCTGTACCTGGAGAACCGGCTGGTGGCGGACACGCTGACGCCGCTGCTCGTGTGGGAGAAGCCGTTCTACCCGACCTACTACGTCCCGGCGAAGGACGTCCTGGCCGACCTGAAGCCCACCGGCGAGTCCGAGCACTCGCCGAGCCGCGGCGACGCGCAGGTCCACGACGTCCTCCTGGCCGGCGCGACCGCGCCCGGCAAGGCGCGCACGGTCCCGGAGTCCCCGCTGGAGGAGCTGCGCGACGCGGTCCGGTTCGACTTCGACGCCTTCGACTGGTTCGAAGAGGACGAGCCGATCTACACCCACCCGCGCGACCCCTACAGCCGCATCGACGTCGTCGCCAGCAGCCGGCACTTCCGCGCCGAGCTCGACGGCGTGCTCCTGGCCGACTCCCCGAACAGCATGATCGCGTTCGAGACCGGCCTCCCGCCGCGCTACTACGTCCCGATCACCGCGCTGAACCAGGACATCCTGCGCCCCTCGGAGACCGTCACGCACTGCCCCTACAAGGGCGCGGCGACGTACTGGTCGGTCCAGATCGGCGAGGAGGTCCGCGACGACATCATCTGGGGTTACCGGACGCCGTTCGCCGAAGTGCAGAAGATCGCCGGGCTCGCCGCGGTCTACAACGAGAAGGTCGACATCTTCCTGGACGGCGTTCTGCAGGAGCGTCCGAAGCCGCGCTACTGACCGGCGGTTCGCCGGAGCTAGTCCGCGAACTCGACCGCGTACGAGGCGGAGTCCGGCGCCTGCAACCGCAGCACCCGCTCCGCCTCGGCGCCCAGCGCCTTGGCGTCAGCCTTCCCCAGCTTGTGGAACGGCTCCAGCGTCAGCGTCGCAAGCTTCTTCTTCGCCTCGAGCGACCAGATCCCCGCGACGTATCCGCCGACCAGGAACGACGGCAGGATCTGCAGGTTCTTGCCGTTGTAGACGCGCTCCCAGTACTCCCGGGAGATGATGCGCTGCCGGTGCTTGGCATTGTGCGCGAGCAGGATGCTGTCGAAGCGCGGCAGCAAACGCGGCGGCGCCTTCGTCTCCGCGTCGGTGATCTCGCCGTCGGGGAGGTCGTACAGGGTGCGTCCGGCTTCGTCCGCGTAGGTCACCAGGTCGCTGAAGCCGCCGAGAACAGCGCGCGCCACGGAGACCTTCAGCCCGAGCCACAACGCCACGTCGTCCGCCGCCGCCGGACCGAACGCGCCGAGATGCCGGCGGACCAGCGCGGCGATCGCGGCGCCGGTGTCGGCGGCGCGTTCGGGCGAGTACAGGAACGTCTTCGGACCGGTCGCCGGGGACCAGCGGCCGTCTGCCGGGAAGCGGATCAGGGCGTTGCTGCGGTAGATCGGGCGCCAGTTGCGCGACTGGTGGTACTCCAGGTTCGCCGCCGACATACGGCCCGGGTGCTTCTCGATCCACTGCTCCGCGAACTCCGCGAACTCGGCGGCGGCGCGCGGCTTGTCGGCGGCGAACTCCAGGACCTCGGCGCGCAAGGCATGCATGCCCGGATCCTTGGCCTCGTCCCGGGCGGTGAGCACGTCGGCGTTGGTGGCTTCGGAGACGGCCGCGTACAAGGGGTGCTCGGCGCGGCTGACGGCGTGCACCGTGCCACGGATCGAGGAGCCGACGACCAATTCGCGCCGCTCGAAGGCGTCGTAGACCGCTGCGAGCGTGGCACCGTCGTGGCGGGTGAACAGCGAGATCGCGACGGCCGGCCAGTACTGCGCCTGGATCGCGCCGATCGCCTCGACGGTCTCGGCGAGGGAACCGCTGCGCGGGGTCAGCAGGTGCTGGCGCGCCAAGAGCGTGCGGTTCAGCGTGTCCCGGGTGAGTGTCGTCGGCGCCATGCCGTCGATTATCCGGCGCCGGCTGTCCGAGGACGGCGTCAGCTGTCCGTCGGCGGGTTGAGGAAGTCCCACTGGTTCTTGTCCCACACGTCCTGCATCCCCTTGTCGACTATCGTCTGGGCCCACACGCGCAGCCCTTCGGGCTTCGTCAGCACGTAGACGAAGGTGTGGTCGACGCCCTTGCGGAGCGTGTAGTAGTTGTCGACCAGGTCGGCGATGACGTTGATGTGGTTGGGCTGGTACGGCTTGCCCCAGGAGTCGTCGACGAACAGGTCCGGCTCCTGCCCCTTCTTCTGCAGGTTCAGGATGTCCTGCGCCATGCCGACGATCGGGCTGTTCGGGGTGTACACGATCGGCGCGACCTCCTGGTCGCCGCCGCCGGCGAAGCCGGACAGGAAGCCGGCGGTGATGAACCGGCTGGCCGGGGTCTGCCCGGACATGAAGTAGATCGAGGGGTCCATGCCCCAGACGATGATCGGCTCCGAGCGGCCGGGACCGGCGATCTTCTGCACCTCCTGGGCGACCTCCCAGTCGTGCTCCATGTCGGTGCGCGGCCAGGTGAAGGCCAGGGTGAGGAACAGCGTCGCGGTGGTCGCCGTGATGCCGAGCATGGTCCAGCGCAGCCGCGAGCCGTTGCGGTGCAGGGCGCCGGTGGCCAGGATCACCAGCGGCGGCAGCATCTGCAGGAAGTAGTGGCCGAAGAAGTGGAACCCGCTGGAGACGCCGATCGCCGAGCCCGCCAGCCACAGCCACAAATCCGCGTCGGCCTTGAAGATGCCGTTGCGGATCGTCAAGTACGTGATCGCCAGGAACGCCGCGGCCGAGGCGCCGATGAAGATCCCGAAGTTGGCCCAGAACCGCGCCATGATCGTGGAGAACGAGCCCAGCGAGGTCAGGTAGCCGCTGTTGCCGGTGAACACCCAGAAGAAGAAGTCCCCGAAGCCGACCCACAGCGCCACGCCCACGATCGGCAGGACGAACGCCGGGATGATCACGGCCAGGCCCTTCCAGCGCTGGTCCTTCCAGGCGCGCCAGGCGACCGGGAGCATCGTGACGCCGGCGGTCTGCTTGGTCAGGGTGGCCAGCGCCACCGCCACCCCCGAGCCGCCCAGCAGCGGCAGGGCACGGCGTGGATGGCGGCGGGCGCTGTCGGCGAACAGGAAGGCCGCGCAGGTCCACGGCAGCATGAAGACCTCGAACGAGGCCGCCTGGGAGTCCTCCGGCGCCAGACCAGCCGAGCCCAGCAGGTAGAGCAGCCCGGCCCAGACGCCGTGCTGCCCGAAGCGGCGCTTGGCGATCTGGGTGATCAGGATCGCGGTGACGACGTGCACGCAGATCGCCAGCGCTCGGATCACGACCAGCGTGGACAGCCCGTGGTCGCCGAAGAGCTTGAACACCCAGGCGTAGACGTACGGCAGCAGGGGCGGCTTGCGGTCGACGATGATCTGGTAGAACTGCCCGTTCTCGGTGTTCAGCGCTCGGGCCTGGGTGGCCAGGAAGCCCTCGTCGGGGTTCCAGAAGGTGCGGCTGAAGCCGGGCAGGTGGGTGACCGTGGCGACGGCGAAGAACAGAAGGACGACACGCGTCCAGGAGGCCTGCGGGGTGTTCCAGAGCCGCTGGAAGCGGACCGAACACCACAGTCTTCGAAGCCCGGAGGGCTCCGGGTCTGGGGGTCCGTGCAGGCCCGGCCCGGATTGAGTGGGTGCGTCGGTTGCGACCATCGTCGTATTACGCCTCGCCGCCCATGGAACGACAGGTTACCTCCCCCTCATCCGGGCCCGGGGAGGTAACCCCCTAAGAACAGCCCGCTGCTATCGCGTCGTGACTTTCGGTGCGGATCCGTTGGGAAGGGCGGCGCCATTGGCCGCTCCGTTCGCCGCTCCGTTGCCGGAACCGGAGCCCGCGCCGTTCGCCGCCGCGTTCGCCGCCGCCGCGCTGCCCAGACCTGCGACCAGACCGACGACCTCGTGCGCGATCCGCTGCCCGGTCAGGCCGATCTGCTCCAGCACCTCGCCGCGGCTGGCGTGGTCCAGGAACTCCGCCGGGATGCCGAAGTCGCGCAGCGGGGTGTGCACCCCGGCGTCGCGCAGCGCCTGGGCGACCATGCAGCCCACGCCGCCGACCCGGACGTTGTCCTCGACCGTGACCACCAGGCGGTGCTCGGCGGCCAACATCACCGCGACCGGGTCGACCGGCTTGACCCAGCGCGGGTCCACCACGGTGGCGCCGATGCCCTGGTCCGCCAGCCGCTCGGCGACGTCCAGGCAGACCTGCGCCATCGCCCCGACGCTGACGATCAGCACGTCCGGGCTCAGCTCGGTGCCCGCGGTGGTGCGCAGCACGTCCATCGAGCCGGCCTTGGCGACCGCGGGGATGTCCTGGCAGACCGTGCCCTTGGAGAAGCGGATCATGGTCGGGGCGTCGTCGACGTCCAGCGCCTCGCGCAGCTGGGCCCGCAGCTGGGCGCCGTCGCGCGGGGCGGCGATGCGCAGCCGGGGCACGACCTGGAAGATCGACATGTCCCACATGCCGTTGTGGCTGGCGCCGTCGTTGCCGGTGACGCCGGCCCGGTCGGCGATGAAGGTCACGCCGGCGTTGTGCAGCGCGGTGTCCATCAGGACCTGGTCGAAGGCGCGGTTCAGGAAGGTCGCGTAGATCGCCACCACCGGGTGCAGCCCGGCGAAGGCCATGCCGGCCGCGGAGGTGACCGCGTGCTGCTCGGCGATGCCGACGTCGAAGATCCGGTCCGGGTGGCGCTCGGCGAACTTGGCGAGCCCGACGGGGTGCAGCATGGCCGCGGTGATCCCCACCACGTCCTCGCGCTCGGCGCCGACCCGCACCATCTCGTCGGCGAACACCGAGGTCCAGGACTCACCCGCGGGGACCAGCGGCCGGCCGGTCTCCGGGTCGCTGTCCACGGCGACCTGGTGCAGCTGGTCGTTGACGTTATTGCGCGCGGCCGGGTAGCCCTCGCCCTTGCGGGTGATCGCGTGCACGATCACCGGGCCGTGGTAGTGCCGGGCCCGCCGCAGCGCGGCCTCCATGCCGGCGATGTCGTGGCCGTCCACCGGGCCGACGTACTTCATGCCCAGGTCCTCGAACATCCCCTGCGGGGCGACGATGTCCTTCAGGCCCTTCTTGACGCCGTGCAGCGCCTCGTACAGCGGGGTCCCGATGACCGGCGTGCGGCCGAGCATGCCGCGTCCCCACTCCAGGAACCGCTCGTAGCCCTGGGTGGTCCGCAGGGTCGCGAGGTGGTCGGCGAGCCCGCCGATGGTCGGGGAGTAGGAGCGCTCGTTGTCGTTGACGACGATGATCACCGGCCGGTCCTTGGCCGCGGCGATGTTGTTCAGCGCCTCCCAGGCCATGCCGCCGGTCAGCGCGCCGTCCCCGATCACCGCCACCACCTGGCGGTCGGTGACGCCGCGCACCTGGTGCGCCTTGGCGATGCCGTCGGCGTAGGCCAGCGCGGTGGAGGCGTGGGAGTTCTCGATCACGTCGTGCCCGGACTCCGCGCGCGCCGGGTACCCGGACAGCCCGCCGGAGTGCCGCAGCGCGGAGAAGTCCTGCCGCCCGGTGAGGAGTTTGTGCACGTAGGCCTGGTGGCCTACGTCCCACAGGATGGTGTCCTTGGGCGAGTCGAAGACCCGGTGCAGCGCGATGGTGAGCTCCACCACACCCAGGTTCGGGCCGATGTGCCCGCTCGTCTTCGCCACGGTCGGGATCAGGTAAGCACGGATCTCCGTCGCGAGCTCGGCGAGCTGCTCGGAGCTGAGCTCGTCCAGATCGCGCGGACCCTGGATCGCCTCCAGCAGTGCCACCCGATCCTCCTTCAGTTGAGACAACGCTCCTGGCTTCCAGTTATACGGCAGAGAGTCTAAGCCTGGTCTGAGCGCCGCCCTGGCGCTTCGGTCCGCCCTGTACATGATCTTCACATGCTCCCCGCAGCGTGTTCCCACGCCGGTACCGCTGCCTCGAGGTGCGAGGCGAACATGAATTCGGCGCCGCCCCGGGTATGGCGGGGCGGCGCCGAAGCGCGGTGGGGTCATCGCCGATGTGGCGCGATCGTCACCGGAAAGGGTTAGTCACAGGAACGCGATACGCGGCTGGTCCGCACCGAGGATCTGCGCGGGGTCGGCGCCGAGCACCTTGTCCAGCAGCGTGGCGTAGACGCTGCGGAAGTCAGTGCCGAACTTCAGGTCGCCGTCGTCCAGGTCGGTCAGCGAGGGCTGCTCGCCGTAGAAGCCGCCGTTCACCGGCTCGCCGAGCAGCAGGACCGGGCCCGCGGTGCCGTGGTCGGTGCCCTCGTTGGCGTTGGCGTGCACGCGGCGGCCGAACTCGGTGTACAGCATGGTGACCACGTTCTTGCCGTGGGGTCCGGAGGCGATGGCGTTCTGGAAGTCCACGACCGCCTTGTCGACCTCGCCCCACAGGTCCGACTGCGTGCCCTTCTCGGCGCTGTGCGTGTCGAAGCCGCCGAGGCTGACGCTGTAGACCCGGGTCGGGACGGAGGCGTTGATGCATTCGGCGACGATGTCCAGCTGTTGAGCCAGTGCTGAGCCTTTGCCGGCCTTGGCGGGCTTGGCCGCCGCCTTGGCGGCGCTCTTGCTGTTCGCTGTTGTGCTCCCCGCAGTGCTTCCCGCCGAGTTCGCCGCCGACGCGAGCGCCGGGGTGAAGGTCTTGGCGACGGTGAACAGGTCGGCGACGTCGCGGGCGGCGTAGGCGGTGACCGCGGAGTCCTGCGCCGACTGCTTCCCCAAGCCCTGGAACCCGGTGTCCAGCGGTCCGGCCTTGGGCAGGTGGAACTGCCCGATCGGCAGCGAGCTGCCGGCGGTCTTGGTCCCGCCGAGCAGCGGCGGGAGCGTGCCGCCGACGGAGATCGCCTTCAGGGCCCTGATCTGGTCGTCGGGCTGGGCGTCCAGCCAGCGGCCGAGCCAGCCGGAGTTGGCGGGCTCCCCCGGCGTGGCGGTCTGCCAGATGTCCATCGAGACGAAGTGGCTGTGGTTGGGCTGCGGGTAGCCGACACCGCGCACCACCGCGCACAGCTTGCGCTGCCACATCTGGTGCAGGCCGGTCATCGCCGGGTTGAAGCCGAGGCCGTCGCCGAGGTCGAGGACCTGGCTCGCACTGTAGGCGAGGTCGGGGCGGGAGGCGGCGTAGGCCTTGTCGGCGTACGGGATCACGGTGTTGAGGCCGTCGTTGCCGCCGTAGAGCGTCACCAGCACCAGCACGCCCTGACCGGCGGCCAGCGGCGCGTGCTGCGCTGCCGCGCCGAGCTGCGCGCCGGAGGTCTGCGGGCCGCTCGGGGTCAGCGCGGGGGCGCCGACGGGGTGGCCGTGCGAGGAGGAGCAGGCGGCCGCGAACGCGCCGGTGGACATGACACCGGACAACTCCAGGAAGCGGCGGCGGGTCACTGTGTCCATGATCGAGTCCTTAGATTCCGTCCGTCGGGCGGTCAGTTCGCGAGGTACTCCGGCGCCAGGAGCGCCAGGGTGACCAGCTGCTTGGGGTCGGCGACGACCTCGTTGAGGGCGGCGGTGCTGCGGTCGCTGAAGGCGTCGACGCCGAGCAGGTGCGCCACGGCGGCGATCCGCTGCCCGGGGCTGCTGTTCTCGACCTGCGACAGGTCGCCCTTGGCGACCGCCCATTCGGCGAAGGCGAAGCGGGTCTGCGCGGCGGCGGTGGTCAGCCACGCCGTGCCCTCGGGCCAGCCGCCGACGTTCGGCGGGTAGAAGGGCGTCTGGCCCAGGCCGTTGAGCGCGGTGCGCAGAGCCTGGCTGTCCTTGGTGTCCTTGGCGGCGGCGTCGATTTTGATTCGCAGAGCCCTGAGAACGCCGACGATGTACTCGGTGGGCTGCTTCACCAAGGCGTTGCGGGCCTGCGGTCCGCGGAAGACCGGATCGAGAAACAGGGCTCTGAGAAGCGCGGTGACGTTCCGGTTCGGGCCGTACGCGGCGAGCAGGCGTCCGGAGACGTCCGCCGGGATCGGGCCGGGCATGCCGAAGCGGTCCCAGAACCGGCCGGTGACGAACTTCGGCGAGCCGGGCTGCTGCAGGATCCAGTCGACGAATGAGGTGTCGTCGAAGTCGGCGGTCTTGCCCAGGATCGTCTTGGGCGTGCCGTCGTGGAGCCGGGGCACCAGGCTCGCTTTGCCGTCGGCGTCCAGGCGCCAGCCGGTGAGGGCGCGGGCTCCGGCGCGGACGTCGTCCTCGGTGTAGTTGCCGACGCCGAGCGTGAAGAGCTCCATCAGCTCCCGCGCCAGGTTCTCATTCGGCGCCTTGAGCGTGTTGCCCGCGCTGTCCAGCCACAGCATCATCGCCGGATCGCGGACCATCGCGTGCGCCAGAACGCCGAAGTCGCCGCCGCCGAGCGTCCGCAGGGTCTGGTTCTGCTGCACCATGAACCCGGGGCTCTTCACCTTCTGGATGGAGGTGGCGAAGTGCCCGTGCAGGAAGAACGTGCGCTTCTCCGCCAACGGCTGCGTGACCGCGGTCATCCGCGCCAGCCACCACTCCACCATCTGGTAGTCGGACTGCGCGTCGATCTTCTTGGCCGCCTTGTCTGCCTTGTCCGCCTTGGCCGCCGGGAAGTTCGGCGCCGGCGTGGCGGCGACACCGGGATCGGCACCCGCCGGCGCCAGCAGCGCGGACACGGTCGCCTCGTACCCGGCCTGCACGGCGGCGTCGATCTCCGCCCCGCTCGCGCCGAACCCGGCCCGTCGCAAAAGATGCGCGATGGCGGATCTGTTCTGGTCGATGCTCACGTACTCAGAATCGGGGAACGGGGTTAAACCGAGGGTAAGAAGACGGCATGTCCTCGGACCAAGACTCGGAAGACGACCCAGACGAGCCCTTCATCCCCCTGGGCTCAGAGGAACTCCCCGCCGAACCCCCAGCCGACGACACCCGCGGCGCCCACACCGCCATAGCCCGCTCCCTCTACCCGAACATCCCCCGCGTCCTCCGCAAGGAAGCCCGCTCCTTCTTCGACGGCGCCATGTACGCCTACACCGAAGGCGACCTCCCGGGCGCCCGCCTGAGTTTCCTGGCCGTCGCCGCCATCGGCGACCCCGACACCGCCCCCGCAGCCCTGGTCTTCCTCGGCGTCATCGCCTTCCGCCGCCGCGACGCCATAGAAGCCCGCATGTGGTTCACCCGCGCGGCTTCCGGACCCGACGACCACTGGGCCTTGGTCGCGGCGCAGGAGCTGCGGCGGTTGGGCTAGAACGGCGAGCAGCCCTCGACCCGTCAGGGTCGAGGGCTGCTCTGTCAGAACTCTGCTATCAGAATCAGAACTCTGTCATTACTACTGCACTACTTCAGCAGGTTCCGCAGCACGTACTGCATGATCCCGCCGTTGCGGTAGTAGTCGGCCTCGCCGGGGGTGTCGATGCGCACAACGGCGTCGAACTCCACGTCGCCGGCCTTCACCTTCACGGTGCGCGGCGTGGTCCCGTTGTTCAGCTCCTCCAGACCGGTGATCTCAAAGGTCTCCTCCCCGGTCAGTCCCAGGGAGGCGGCGCTCTGGCCGGCCGGGAACTGGAGGGGGACGACGCCCATGCCGATCAGGTTGGAGCGGTGGATGCGCTCGTAGCTCTCGGCGACGACGGCCTTGACGCCGAGCAGGGCCGTGCCTTTGGCGGCCCAGTCGCGGGAGGAGCCCGAGCCGTACTCCTTGCCCGCGAGGACCACCAGCGGGATGCCCGCGGCCTGGTAGGCCTCGGAGGCTTCGTAGATGGTGGTCTGCTCGCCGGTGAGGAGGTTCTTCGTGAAGCCGCCTTCGACGTTGTCCAGGAGCTGGTTGCGGAGGCGGATGTTGGCGAAGGTGCCCCGGATCATGACCTCGTGGTTGCCGCGGCGGGAGCCGTAGCTGTTGAAGTCGCGGGCGTGGACGCCGTGCTCGGCGAGGTACTGGCCGGCCGGGCTGTTGGCCTTGATGGAGCCGGCCGGGCTGATGTGGTCGGTGGTCACCGAGTCGCCGAGCTTGGCCAGGACGCGGGCGCCGTGGATGTCGGCGACCGGCGAGGGCTCGGCGGCCATGCCCTCGAAGTAAGGAGGCTTGCGGACGTAGGTGGAGTCCGCGTCCCACTCGAAGACGTTGCCGGTCGGGGTGGGCAGGGAGCGCCAGCGCTCGTCGCCGTGGAAGACGTCCGCGTAGTCCTTGGCGAACATCTCGGCGGTGATCGCCTGCTCGATGACCGACTGGATCTCCTGGGTGGAGGGCCAGATGTCCTGGAGGAAGACCGGCTTCTCGTCCGCGTCGAAGCCCAGCGGCTCGTTCTCGAAGTCGAAGTCCATGGTGCCGGCGATGGCGTAGGCGACGACCAGCGGCGGGGACGCGAGGTAGTTCATCTTCACGTCGGGGTTGATGCGGCCCTCGAAGTTGCGGTTGCCGGACAGCACCGACACCACCGCCAGGTCCGCCTCGTTGACCGCCTTGCTGACCGGCTCCGGCAGCGGGCCGGAGTTGCCGATGCAGGTGACGCAGCCGTAGCCGACGAGGTTGAAGCCGAGCTTGTCCAGGTACGGCGTCAGGCCCGCGCGCTCGTAGTAGTCCGAGACGACCTTCGAGCCGGGCGCCAGGGTGGTCTTGACCCACGGCTTGGCGTGCAGGCCCTTCTCCACCGCGTTCTTGGCCAGCAGCGCCGCGCCGATCATCACCTGCGGGTTCGAGGTGTTGGTGCAGGAGGTGATCGAGGCGATCACGACCGCGCCGTTGTCGATGGCGAACTGCGTGCCGTCCTCCATGGTGACCGGGGTCGGCTTGGTGCCCTGCGCGGCGTAGGTCGGCAGGACCTCGGCGAACTTGTCCTTGGCCTGGGCCAGCACCACGCGGTCCTGCGGGCGCTTCGGGCCGGCGATCGAGGGGACCACGGTCGCCAGGTCCAGCTCCAGGTACTCGGAGTAGGACGGCTCGCGGTCCGCGTCGTGCCACAGGCCCTGGGCCTTGGCGTACGCCTCGACCAGCGCCAGCTGCTCGGCCGGGCGGCCGGTGAGCTTCAGGTAGCTGATGGTCTCGTCGTCGATCGGGAAGATCGCGCAGGTCGAGCCGAACTCCGGCGACATGTTGCCGATGGTCGCGCGGTTGGCCAGCGGGACGGCCGCCACGCCGGCGCCGTAGAACTCCACGAACTTGCCGACCACGCCGTGCTCGCGCAGCATCTCGGTGATGGTGAGCACCAGGTCGGTGGCGGTGGCGCCGGCGGGCAGCTCGCCGTGCAGCTTGAAGCCGACCACGCGCGGGATCAGCATGCTGACCGGCTGGCCGAGCATCGCGGCCTCGGCCTCGATGCCGCCCACGCCCCAGCCCAGCACGCCCAGGCCGTTGACCATGGTGGTGTGCGAGTCGGTGCCGACCAGGGTGTCGGGGTAAGCCTGGCCGTTACGGTCGAAGACCACGCGCGCCAAGTGCTCGATGTTCACCTGGTGCACGATGCCGGTGCCGGGCGGCACCACCTTGAACTCGTCGAAGGCGGTCTGCCCCCAGCGCAGGAACTGGTAGCGCTCGCGGTTGCGGCCGTACTCGATCTCGACGTTGCGCTCGAAGGCGTCCGGGCGGCCGAAGACGTCGGCGATCACCGAGTGGTCGATGACCAGCTCGGCCGGCGCCAGCGGGTTGATCTTCGCCGGGTCGCCGCCGAGCTCGGCCACCGCCTCGCGCATAGTGGCCAGGTCCACCACGCAGGGCACGCCGGTGAAGTCCTGCATGATCACGCGCGCCGGCGTGAACTGGATCTCGGTGTCCGGCTCGGCGTTCGGATCCCACTGCCCGAGGGCCTGGATCTGAGAAGCGGTGACGTTGGCGCCGTCCTCGGTGCGCAGGAGGTTCTCCAGCAGCACCTTCAGGCTGAAGGGGAGGCGCTCGGAGCCCTCGACGGCCCCGATGCGGAAGATCTCGTACGACTGCGCGCCCACCGCGAGGGTGTCGCGGGCGCCGAAGCTGTTCTTGGAGGTCATTGCCATGGCCCAGCTCTCGCTTGCGGAAAGTATCTCGACATCAAGAGACTCTAACGGGTGCCGCCGCGCCGCACCAACCCGGGGTGGCGGGCGGGCTACCGTACCGGCCGGTACCCGGGTTGTGAGCACGCTCACCCGGGTGGCCGCTGGCCCGATCGCCCGCTCCCGGTGACAATCGTGCCAATGGATGAGATGAGCAGCACCTCCACACCTGCCTCGAAGGTTCTCCGCACCACGTTCCCGACCGCCGTCCCGGCGACCGGCTTCGTGCGCGCCACGCGCGAGCTGCTCGCGCCCCACGGCTTCCACGCGGCGAACACGCTCCCGCTGATCGCGACCTGCCGCGACGAGTTGGCGGTGACCATCACGGCCCGGCTGCAGGACGCCTGGGGCGCCGGGTTCAACATGGCCGGGCTGGCCGGGATGATCGTCCTGGGCCGCACCGGCGTGCTGGCCGCCTCGGGCCACGCCCCGGTCGAGGACGGCGTCCGCCGCTTCGTCCTGGTCGCCCTGCCGCACATCGGCATCGACGCCCAGGGCGTGATCGGCAACGTCGACCGCCCCGGCGTCCCCGGCGTCTCGCACACCTGCGGCGCGCTGATGGCGCTGCACGACGAGCTGCGCGGCGACAACGCCCCGACCGGCGACTACCCCTTCCTGGACGTGGCCGACCCGGAGCAGGGCATGCTCCGGGACCGCATCCCGCCGTTCCTGCCGGACGGTCCGCTGCCGGACCTGGCCGGGCTCACCCGGATCGCCCGCGACGTGATCACCGCGGACACGGAGAAGGTGATCACCGTGCTGCGCGAGGGGCAGCCGCAGCCGGCGCAGGTGGCGGTGTTCACCGGGATCCACATCAACGGTCCCGGCGGGACCGAGTACGTCGAGCCCGGCAGGTGCTACCTGGACCTGGCGCCCGACCAGCCGGAGATCGAGCTGTCCTTCGACTGACCCGTCCGGCTGAAGCTGACCTGACCGGCTGACCGCCTGGTCGGTCGGGTCGGCCAGGTCGGCCGACTGAAGCGGATCGGCCGAACGCGGCAACCGGGAGCGGGCCGCCCACCGGACACCGGAGTGACCCCGGCGGGCAGCCCGCGGCGGCAGCCGGGGGTCCGTGGCCGCCGCCTCGTCTCTACTACTACCGCACCGCATAGGCCGAGGTCACGGCCAGATGCGGCTTCCTCGTGCAACCCCCCGCGCACCCGTGCGCATCAGGTGACTGTCCGGACACCTAATTCCAGAGGGGGAAGCCTATGGCGAAGCCTGACCGCGACGCCGAATTCACCGAGTACGTCGGCGCGCGCCAAGCCTGGCTGCGGCGGGTCGCCTACCTGCTGTGCGGCGACTGGCACCGGGCCGACGACCTGGTGCAGAGCGCGATCACCAAGCTCTACGCCTCCTGGCACCGGGCCCGGCGCGCCGACAATCTCGACGGCTACGCGCGCCGCACGCTGGTCAACACCTACCTGGCCGAACAGCGGTCCGGCTGGGCGAAGTGGACGGTCCTGCACCGGTTCGGCGGCGAGAGCGCCTCCGACCCGGACCCGGACCGCGCGGCCGCCCTCGCCGGCGACCTGGACCTGGGGCTGGATCTGAAGACGGCGCTGTCCCGGCTCCCGCCCCGCCAGCGCGCCACCGTGGTGCTGCGCTTCTACTGCGACCTGTCGGTCGAGCAGACGGCCCAGGTGATGGGCTGCTCGGCCGGCAACGTGAAGAGCCAGTCCGCACGCGGCTTGGCGACCCTGCGGAACCTCCTCGATCCGAGTCTGATCCCCAGCATGGAGGCAACCCGATGACCCACGACCTGAAGACATCCCTGGAGGACCTGGCAGAGGCCGAATACGCCGACGCGCCCCTGAGCACGATCGACATCGGCCGGGCCCGCGCCGACGGCCGCCGCCGGATGCGCACCGCGCGCCTGGCGCCGGTCGGCGGCGGCGTGGCGGTGGTCGCGGCGTGCGCGCTGGTGGTGAACGGGCTCGGCGGCGCGTCGCCGGCGAAGTCGGGCGGCACGCCGCAGCAGACCGGCACGGCGGCGGGCCACAGCTTCACCGGGACCGACCCGCTGCCGATGATCGCGAAGTTCGGCTGGCTGCCCGCGGGCTTCCAGACCGCGAACCGCTCGGCCGGGCCCGACTACGGCGACAGCCTCGCCGCGGTCACCAAGCCGCTCCCGGCCTCCGGCGGCGCGCCTGCGGGAGCGGACGTTATAGCGCTGATGAAGTCCGCCACGGAACCGACACCGCTCGCGACCGAGACCAAGGCGCCGGCGAGTGTCACCGGGAGCCCGAAGGCCTTCTTCATCACCACTCCCGGCGACAGCTCCACGATTCCGCCGGAGGTGAGACTGGCGTGGCAGACGGCGTCCGGATCCTGGTTCGTCGTCAATGGCGACTACCGGGTGCGCGGGGACGAGCTGAAGGCACAGCTGCTGAAAGTCGCGGACTCCACGACCGCCGAGGACTCCGAGGCGCCTCTGCCGATCCACGTCGAGGGCCTGCCGGCGGGCGTCACCCTCGGCGAGGCCATGCTGAACGACCCGGCGACCGTCGGCGAGGGCGGTTTCACCATGGGCTTGTCCTACCACTCCGGGAACGCCGGCCCCGGGAGCGGCCACTACTTCAGCATCTCGGTCACGCCGACCGGCCAGCAGGATCCGAACCAGGGCTCGGGGTCCGACCCGAACGCCGCGGCCAAGTCCGGGCTCAAGGGGGCTCCGGCGGTCCGGACCCCCAATACCTGCAAGGACTCCGAAGGGCTGCACATCTGTGTGCAGGACGACCCGGCACAGTCCGGCCCGGACCCCCTGGCGTCCGTCGGCGGAGCGCAGGGACTGCTCGACCGGATCACCTCGCTCGGCACAGACCGCGCCAACTGGACGACTCACGTCGTGAACTGAGACGCGGCAGGCGAATCACAGTCGCCTATTGAGATTCACCCTTTGAGAAGAACCATGTAGCAAACGTGTAACAGGCGACCCCGCCCCGGCTCTATGCGACAGCGCCGGGGCGGGGCGCGTGCCAGTCCCGCCACACCGCGACCAACCGGATCGCCGCGGTGATCGCCGCGGACCCCGCCGCCGCGAGGTAGCCCTGCACCACGAAACCGTGCCGCTCCAACAAGGCGAACAGCAGTCCGCCGACGAACGCCGGGACCGCGTACAGCTCCCGCTGGAGCACCATCGGGACCTCGTTCACCAGGACGTCGCGCACCACGCCGCCGCCGGTCGCGGTGACCGTGCCGAGCAGCGCGGCCTGGAAGACCGGCAGATGGTAATCCAATGCTTTGAGAGTTCCGGAGACCGCGAACAGTCCGAGGGTCAGCGCATCGGCGACCACTGCCACGCGGTCATAGCGGACGCCCCTGGCGCGCACTTCCTCGATGGCCGATTTCAGTTTCGAATCACTCATTCGGCGGCTGGTCACCAAGAGCACCGCGGCGGTCGCGCCGAGCGCCACCGCGAAATAGCGCCAGTCCGCGATCGCGGCCACCGGGGTGGCTCCGATCAGGGCGTCGCGGATCATCCCTCCTCCGAGTGATGAGGCGACCGCGATGACCAGGATGCCGACCAGATCAAGGCCCTTGCGCAGACCCGCGAAAGCCCCCGCGACCGCTGCCGCGAAGACGCCCAGGAGATCGAGAAGAACCGGAAGATGAGGATTGGCGACCATGATGTCTGGGAATGTACCCGGTTCAAGGCGGGAGGGTGGTCCTGCGGGGGGATCACAGAACTGACATCCCACAACTGGACGGCGTACGACAAATGACCGACAACCCTTGCTGTCCGGGCGACCTCATCCGTTTCCCGTACCCGATCGGCGTGTCGATGCAGTACGGTCTAGCTGGCAGCACTCGTCGAAGGGAGGTCCGCTCGTGACTGAGCTCCGCGTCATGGCCGTCACCAGCGACGGTCAGCGACTTGTGCTGCGCTCTAACGACGGCCAGGAATTCCATCTGACCATCGACGAGCGTCTGCGGGCCGCCGTGCGCGGCGATCGGGCCCGGCTGGGCCAGATCGAGATAGAGGCTGAGGGACAGCTCCGCCCGCGGGACATCCAGGCCCGTATTCGCGCGGGCGCGACCGCGCAGGAGGTCGCCGACGCCTGCGGCATCTCCGTGGAGCGTATCCGCCGGTTCGAGGGACCGATCCTCGCCGAGCGCGCCTTCATGGCGGAGAAGGCTCAGAACACCCAGGTTCGCCGCCAGGGCGAGAACCACGGGCAAAAGCTCGGGGAGATCGTCGCCGAGCGGCTGGCCAAGCGCGGCGCCGAGGACCCCGCCGCGGTGCGCTGGGACTCCTGGCGCCGCGACGACGGCACGTGGACCGTGCAGGCCGTGTACAAGATCTCCGGCGAGACGTACGAGGCGCTGTGGGGCTTCGACCCGCCGCGCCGGCTGGTGACGCCCGAGGACGACGAGGCGCGCCTGCTGTCCTCCGACGCCGCCGCGATCGCCGCCGCCGAGCCGATGTTCCCCTTCGTCGCCGCCTCCGTGCTCTCCGGCGGGACCGTGGTGCCGGGCCCGGCGCCGAGCAGCAACGGCTCCTCGGCCGGCGGCTCGCTGGTGCACCTGGAGGCCCGCCGCCGTCCGGCGGAGACCTCCTCGAACGGCTCCGGCGGCGCGCTGGAGCGGGAGCGCGAACGGGATCGCGAGCGCGAGCGCACGGCCGCCGAGCGGACCGCCTCGGTCGAGCGCCACCCGTCCTCGATGCCGGCGTCCGCCGCCGCTTCGGGCGCCGCGGCCGTCAACGGCACCGCGGGCCGGCAGGGCGTCCCCGGCCCGTCCGCCAGCCCCGAAGAGGACTTCGACTTCCTCGACGCCGCCGCCGACGCCCGCGCCGCAGCGCCGGTCGCCGCGGTCGCCGGACAGTCGGCCGGATCGGCCTTCGACGACGCGATCTTCGGTCCGCGCACCACCACCCCGCACCGCGAGCGGATGGTCGGGACCACCGACCGCCAGGCCGAGGCCGACGGCGTGCGGCCGGGGCGGCGGGCCACGGTGCCCTCGTGGGACGAGATCGTCTTCGGCTCGCGCCGCGGCAAGCAGAAGGGCCGCGACTGACGCGCCCCCGATCGTGCGGGTGGCCTGGACCCGGTGTCTCGAGCACACACGGTGTCTCGAGCACTGGGACCAGGCCACTTTTCGCGCTTTGGCAATGGCCGCCGCGCGCGCCGGTGTGATCGACTTCCCATCATGGAAGTGACGCGCGAAGACGGTCTGTTCATCAGCGACGACCCGGCGCTGGTCGACGCCGCCAAGGTGTACCGATGGATCGCCGAGGAGTCCTGGTGGGGTGCGGGGCGCCCGCGCGAGGCCGTCGAGCGCTCGCTGGCGGGCTCGCACGTCTACGGGGTCTACGCCGACCGGGAGACGATGATCGGGCTCACGCGGGTGATCACCGACTACGCGACCTTCGCATATTTCTGCGACGTGTACGTCGACGAGGCGTACCGCGGCAAGGGAGTCGGGCCATGGCTGTCGCAGGAGATCGTCGCGGACCTGAAGGCGATCGGGATCAACCGTTTCCTGCTGGCCACCAAGGACAAGCACTCGACGTATGCCAAGGCCGGCTTCTATCCGGTGGCGCGGCCGCAGTCGTGGATGGAGATCGACGAGCGGGCGACGAAGCCGGGACCGGTGACGGCACAGGGCTGAGCGGCTCCTCGGGCCCGGGTTCGGCCCGGGCCCTGCTGCGCTTGGCACGGGTCAGAACCAGGTCACGCAGTAGGGCGGGATCGCGGTCTTGAACATGCGGTCCGCGAGCGCCAGGGCTCCGGGCCGCTCCTCGGTGACCTCGCCGACCCGGGACAGCGCGGTGGCCGCGTGGTTGCCGAGGTAGAGCGCGCCGAGGGTCTGGACCGGCAGGGTCAGGTCGGGGGTCTGCGTGGTGCGCCGCACTGACGCGCCGGCCGGACCGCCTTCGAGGGCGTACACGCCTTCGGCGTAGCCCGCCGGGTCCGTGACGGCCAGGACCAGGCGGCCCTCGCCTTCGTAGGTGCGTGCCTGAAGCGCCGCCACGGTGTCGAGGACGCGGACCCAGAGCACGTCGTAGCGCTGCTTCTGGCGGGCCCGGCGGGGGTCGGCCATGAGGTGCCGCCAGGTGTCGTCGACCGGGCACTTGTCGACGGTGAAGGTGGCGAGCCAGTCCTGCTCCCACAGGAACTGGAGCAGCCGGACGCGGGCCACGTAGTCCTCGGCGATCATGTAGGCCTCGGCGGTGTCGTCCGGGACGAGGCCCTCCCAGGTACCTTCTTCGGGTTTGTAGTACGCGGCGCCGCGCGCGGTCCCCGCGTCGTCCCGGTAGAGCGCGTACAGCCATTCCTTGTCGGTGGGCTTGCCGTCGCGGGTCTCCAGGCCGGTCTCGCGCCTCCACCACATGGCGCTGCGCTCGATGGCGCCGGGCGTCGTGGCGCGGAGACGGCCGTAGACGGCCTCGGCTTCCGGGATCCACTCCTCGGCCGGGGCGAGCTCCACGGTGCCCGGGAGCGGCCGCACCGGGGCGCAGCGGTCGGTCTGGAAGGTGTAGCAGGCTTCGTCGGTGGCGTGGCCGTAGCCGAAGCGGCCGTAGATCGGCCATTCGGCCGGGATCAGGATCGACAGCGGCTCGCCGGCGTCCGCCGACTGCCGGAAGGCGGTGGCCGCCATCGCGGTCAGGATGCCGCGCCGGCGGTGGGTCGGCGCGACGGTGACCGCGGTGACCGCGCCCACGGGGACCGCGGCGCCGCCGGGGACGGCCAGGGTGTTGCGATAGTTGCCGAACGTGCCGACCACGCGGCCGCCGTCATGGGCGCCGATGGCGCGGCCCGCGGCGACGTCGGCGGCGAACAGCCCGCGCTGGAAGGGACCGTGACCCCGGCCGCCGGGGCGGTTCATGCCCACTTCGACGGCGTCGCAGAAATCGTCGAAACCGGCGTCGCCGACGGCCGTGATCTCGAGGGGCATTGGGCCAGGCTATGCAGAGCGCGGCCCGGCTGCCACCGGAATATCGGCTCAGGCGAGCAGGCCGCTCCCGAAGTGGTCGGAGGCGTCCTTCACACCCGGCAGCACGAAGAAGTAGCCGCCGCCGACCGGCGAGATGTAGTCGACCAGCGGCTCGTCGATCAGCTTGGTCTGCACGAACTCGAACTGCCGCTGGATGTCCTGCTGGTAGGCGACGAACGCCAAGCCCATGTCGAGGTCGCCGACGTCGTCGAACCCGCGGTCGTAGTTGTAGCCGCGCCGCAGAAGCCGGTTCCGGTCGGTCTCCGGCGTCCGCGGGTTGGCCAGCCGGATGTGCGCGTCCAGCGGGATGTTCGCGCCCTTGGGGTCCTTGGCGTACTGCGGCACATCGGTCTGCGCACCGCCGTCCAGCGGCGCACCGGTGTCCCGCCGCCGCCCGATCATCTTCTCCTGCTCCAGCAACGAGACCCGGTCCCAGAACTCGACCAGCATCCGAATCCGCCGCACCACCTGGTAGCTCCCCCCGGCCGTCCACGCCGGCTCGGGACCACCGGGCTGCACCCACACGAGGTAGTCGAACTCGTGCTCGGTCGCCGGATTCGCGATGCCGTCATGGAAACCGAGCAGGTTGCGCTGTGCACCGGCGGGACGCGGATCGTTGGCCCACCCGTCGATCTTGTACTTCAACTGCATGCCGGCGCGCGTGTGCTTGGCGATATCCCGGATCGCGTGCACGACGGTGTCCCGACTGTCGGCGCAGATCTGCAACGACAGATCGCCGTGGCACTCGGCGGGATTCAAGTTGTCGTTCGGGAACGTCTTCATCGGCGTAAGGCGCGCGGGCTTCTTCGCAGCCAAACCGAAGCGGGCATCGAAGAGCGAAGCCCCGACACCGACGGTGAAGGTCAACCCGTCAGCGGGCACGACCGGCCCGAGCATCCCACTGTCCGACGGCGGCGCACCGACCCCGAGATCCGGCGGAGTGCCACCCGAGGCAAGGAACCGAGCCCGCTCGGTGAGGGTCTGGAACAGAGCGGCAAGCTCACCCTTGTCAGCCGCGACGACATCGAACACGGCGACGGTCATGTGCTTCTGCGCCGGAGTCGTGACCCCCTGCTGATGCGCACCGTGGAACGGAAGCACCCGCCCCGAGCCGCCACTGGAACCCCCGGCAGCGGTGGGAGTGGAATCGGCGGCGGCCTTGTCCATGGCAAAGCCGGTCGCACCGACGACCGCGGCACCCGCCACCCCGACGGCAGCACCCTTGAGCATCGCGCGGCGAGCGAAGGCGGTGTGGTCGAAGGGGCAGGTCGCGGGGGCGGCCGCGGCAGGCGCGGCGAAACTGGCGGCGGCAGCGGACTCGGCGCCGGCCTGCGCGTCGGCGGCGGGCGCTGCCGGAGTGCTGCCGGCTGCGGGCTCGGTGCCAGCTGCACCGGCGGAACTGGCGGCAGCAGCCTGCGACGCGGCGGCGGGTTCGGCGCTAGCCGGAGCCGCGGCCGAAGGTGTCGCTGAAGTGCTGCCGGCTGCGGCGGCGTTCTCGCTCGCGGCGGTCGTCGGCTTGCTCGCGGCGGCGTTCTCGTCCGCCGGGATCGGGGCTTCGGGCGTCTGGTTCTGCTCGGTCATCTCAGGGCACGGCTTTCGTCTGCGGGATCGGCGGGGGGTGGCGGGTGGTCAGACTCCGCTCACGTCGCCTTCCGGATCTCGAGGAGGTCTGGGACCACTGCGAGTTGCTCGAGGAGTTCGCCGAGGGTGCCGTTCAGTTTCTGGCGGGCTGTGGGGTCGAGCTGGGCGGCGGGGGTCCAGGTGCCGTCGGGGTGCTTCGCGGTGGTGAGGGTGGTGGCGAAGCGGTTGAGCCAGGTGTCGATCTGCTGGAGGCCCTGGGGGTCGCGGGCTTGGATCAGCGGCCTGATCACGGAGAGGACCTCGCGGGTGCCGGCGAGGTTCGCGTCGGCGGTGGCCAGGGTGGTGCCGGAGCCGTAGTCGGCGTCGCCGGTGAGCTGGAACTGCAGGGCGTTCTCGAGGATCTCGTGGGCGCGCAGGGGGAGGTCGGCGGGGTCGAAGTCCTGCTTGGGCCAGTCGCCGACGAGGCCGTGGACGTCGGTGTCGAGCTGGTCGGCGATCGGGGTCAGGGACGCCGCCGCCTCGCCGTGCCAGAGGCCGTACTCCAGGCGGTGGAAGCCGGTGAAGTCCTTGTCCTGGACCTTGTCGGGAAGGCTGTCGGCGCGGCCGTCGATCTTCGCGTCCCAGTCGCCGAAGGTGCCGTACGCGGCGCCGAGGCGGTTGTACGCCAGGTGCGCGGTCAGCCAGTCCTGCTTGGCCTTGGCCAGATCGCCGGAGTCCACGTCCTGCTTCAGCGTGTCGGTGTAGCCGGCCAGCTCGTTCAGGTGGTCGGTGACGTACGCGCGGTACTGGTCCAGCGGCGCGTCGAGGTCCTTCTCGGTGATCGGCACGACCGCGGTGGTGGAGCTGCCCGAGCCGCTCGCGCGCTTGGCCTCGGAGGTGACCGCGTTCTTGCCGTTCGGCACGCAGCGCCAGGCGTACGTCCCGCCGCCGATCGTCGCGGTCATGGGCCGCGTGGTGCCCGGCGCCAGACCCTCGATCTCGCCGTAGACGGCGCTGGTCGAGGGGTCCAGCAGGTAGACCTCGGCGGCGACGTCGCCGGTGTTCTTCATCTGGAACGTGTGCTCGCCGGTGGTCAGGCCGTCGAAGCCCTTGCCGCACGAGGCCGCCGAGACCTCGATGGTCTGCGCGCCCTTCGCGCTCGAGCCGGGCCCGACCGCGACGATCACCGCGACGGCCGCCACCGCCGGGACCGCGATGGTCGCCGTACCCAGCGCCCAGCGCGGAGTCGGCTTCCGGGCCGGGACCGGAGCCGGAGCCGGAGACGGAGCCGGCGCGGGTGCCGGTGCGGCCGCCACAGGAGTCGCCGCAGGAGCCGGACGCACCGCCACAACAGCCGGCCGCAGGTAGAAGAACATCACCGGCGCCAGATAAGCCACGTACCCGACCACCGCCAGCCACGTCATCTTCGGCGTCAGGTTCAGCGTCCCGGCGACCAGCTGCGCGTACCAGGCGTTCGGGTCCAGATGCGCGCTCAGGTCCCACGCATACGACGTGAACCCGCCGACCGCCCCGCTCTCCTGCAGGTCGGTCAACCCATACGCGAGCACCCCGGCCGCGATGACCACCAGCACGAAACCGGTGACCTTGAAGAACTTCGCAAGGTTCAGCTTCAGAGCCCGGTGATACAGACCCCAGCACAGCAGCGCCGCGACGGCGATACCGGTGACCGCCCCGACCGCCGGACCGCTCTTGTCGTGCGCGGTCTGCGCCGTGGTCCACAGGAACAGCGCGGTCTCCAGGCCCTCGCGCGCCACCGCAGCGAACGCCGTGAAGACCAGCATCCCGGCGCTGGCGCCCAACGCGGCGGCCAGCTTCGCCTTCAGGTCCCCCGACATCGAGGCGCTGGCCCGCCGCATCCAGAACACCATCGTGGTGACGAAAGCGACCGCCAGCATCGCCATCACCCCGCCGAACACGTCCTGCGCCTTGGGCGGCAGGTGCGCGGAGGTGAACGTGAGCACCGCGGCGAAGGACAGGCTCAGCGCGGCGGCGGCGGCGACGCCCAGCCACACCGACCCGGCCCGGTCCTTGCGCCCGGCCTTGGCCAGGGAGGCGAGCAGGATGGAAACGACGAGCCCGGCTTCCAACCCTTCGCGGAGTCCGATCAGGAAACTCGGGAAAGCATCCGACAGCACCGCGTCCCGCCCCTTCGTGTCGTGGACAAACTTAGGTTCGCCTTAACAAAGTAAGGCGTGCCTAAGTTTGCAGGACGGCACGGGGACGGTCAACGTGGCGGCGGTAAGCGAACCGGTGACGTCCGTCTCAACGCGCGACCCGGAAACCCGACAAAAGCGTCTCAGCCCTCGCCGGTCGCCACCGCCCGCGAGGGATCCGAGGCCCACCCGCTCCATGAGCCCTCGTACAACGCCACGCCCTCGGGGTCGATCCCGGCCACAGCCATGGCCAGGATCTCGTGCGTCGCCGTGACCCCCGAGCCGCAGTAGACGGCGACCGCGCCGGCGTGCCCCGCCTCGACCCCCAGCCCGGCGAACCGCTCGGCCAGCGCCTCGGACGGCAGGAAGCGCCCGTCCGCGCCCAGGTTCTCGGTCGTCGGCGCCGACACCGCACCCGGCACGTGCCCCGCGGCCGGGTCGATCGGCTCGGTCTCGCCCCGATAACGCGCGCCGGCGCGGGCGTCGAGCAGCGTCCCGTCCGCGGCGACCGCGGCGGCGCCGTCGTGGTCCAGCACCGTGAACACGCCGTCCCCCGACGCCTCGAAGTCGCCCTCGGCGGCCTCCGCTTCCGGCTCGCCCTCCTCCACGGTGCGGCCCGCCGCGCGCCACGCCGCGAAGCCGCCGTCGAGCACCCGCACCTCGGCGTGCCCGTGGTGGCGCAGCAGCCACCAGGCGCGGGCCGCCTGCGTGCCGTCGCCGTCGTCGTACACGACGACCGGCAGGTCGGCGCGCACCCCGGCGTGGCGCATCGCGGCGGCGAAGCGCTCGCGATCCGGCAGCGGATGCCGTCCCCGGGCGCCGACCGGCGAGTCTGGGTGCTCCGCCAAGTCCTGATCGAGGCTGACGTAGCGCGCGCCCGGAATGTGCCCCTTCAGATACACCCCGTGCCCGTATTCGCTGGGCTCGCCGAGCTTCCAGCGGATGTCGAGCAGGATCGGGGCGGTGCCGCACGCGAGGTCGGCGGCGAGCTGGTCGACGCTGGTCAGCGGGGAGTCCGAGCTCGAGGGGGCGGTTCCGGGTTGGCGCATGGGCGCCATCCTGGCACTGATCGGGACGCGGATCTACAAACCCGGCCCGCCCTCGGGAGCGAACACCAACAGCGGGATTTCCTGCTCGGCCGCGGACAGCGAGCCGTGCATGCCCAGCAGCCGCGACTCCAGCTTCTCCCGGCGCGTCGCGACCACGGCCCAGTCCTCCAGCAGCGCCGCGACCACGTCGCCGATGCGCGGCGCGAGCCGGTCGTCCACGCTCTCCGGCGGGCCGAACCAGCCCTCGTAGATCGCCTCCTGGCGGGAGCGGACCACCGCCACGTCCTCCAGCGCCTCGCGCCAGATCTGCAGCACGTCGCGCGCCGCGCCGGGTTTGGCGTACACATGCCGGGCCCGGCCCTCGCCGCCGAGCAGCCGGACGCCGACCTGCAGCTCGTAGTCCTCGTCCACGTCGACCCGGCGCTCGGCGGGGACGTCGACCATGCCGTGGTCGGCGGTGACGTAGAGCGCGGTACCGGCCGGGAGCCGGTCGACGAGCTCGCGCACCGTGGCGTCCACGACCGCCAGCTGCTGCCGCCAGCTCTCGGAGTCCACGCCGTTGAGGTGGCCGGCCGCGTCGAGGTCGGCGTAGTACAGGTAGACCAGCGCGCGGGCGTCGCGGTCGGCGGCGTCCTGCAAGGTCTGCAGCGCGCCGGCGACCCGGTTGGGCAGCGACTCGGCGCCGGTGAAGGCGCCGCCGCGCAGGACCGAGCGGGTCAGGCCGGACTCCTGGAAGCGGGCCGCGGTGACCTGGGTGACCTCGATGCCCTCGCGCTCGGCGCGTTCGAAGACGGTCTCGTGCGGCTGCCATTCGACCGGATCGACCGGGGCGTCCCATCGCAGCAGATTGATCATCCGCGAGGTCCCCGGGACCAGCACCCGGTAGCCGAGCATGCCGCTGGCGCCGGAGGGCAGACCGGTGCCCAGCGAGCCGATGCTGGCCGCTGTCGTGGAGGGGAAACCGGCGGTCAGCGCTCTGCTCGCGCGCAGCGCCTTGGCCAGATACGGCGCGACCTCGGCGTTGCGCTCGATGAGCCGGGCGCCCATACCGTCCACCAGGAAGACGCAGGCGCGGCGGGTCGGCGCCAGGCCGAACGGGTCCGGCGAGCCCTCGACGCCGAGCGCCGCCAGCACCGCGGGGAGCAGGTCGGACAGCGCGCCGCGACCGTAGGCGGGCAGCACGATGTCCGACCGGTCAGCGCCGGAAGCCGCGGGCACGCTCACGCGGCGCGCCGCTCGGGGCGCGCGTCAGCCTCGCCGCCACGGAAAACAGCGGGAACATCGCGACGCGGTCCGACTCCTGTCCGCGCGTCAGCTTCGCCGCCACGGAAGACCGAGGGAACCTCGCGGCGCGATCGGACTCCGATCCGCGCGTCAGCTTCGCCGCCACGGAAGACAGCAGGAACCTCGCGGCGCCATCGGACTCCGGTGCGCGCCCCAGCTTCGCCGCCAGAGACGACAGCGGGAACCTCGCGGCGCGATCGGACTCCGGTCCGCACGTCAGCTTCGCCGCCATGCAAGACAGCGGGAACCTCCCGGCGCGAGCGGACTCCGGTCCGCGCCTCGGCGCCCGCCGCCCTCAACGCGCGTTCCGGGCGCCGGCCTCGGTGACCACGTCGGTCAGCGCGCGGGCGAAGGACAGCGTCTCGGCCACGGCGTCGGCGCCGTCGGCCTCGGCGGAGACCCGGATCATCACGTCGTCGGCGGTGGCGGTGCCGGTGTAGCCGTGGTCGGCGTCGCAGTGCGGGTCGCCGCAGTTGGCCGGCTCCAGGTCCAGGCGGCTCACCACGCCCCAGCCGATGGTGAGGACCACCTCGCGCGGCGGGGTGCCGGGCTTGTGGTTCGCCGGGTCCTCCACGACCCGGCTGACCACGACCGAGGAGATGCGGTGCAGCGGCACGGTCTCGGTGGAGGTGGTGGCGTACGCCTTCGCCCCGGCGGCGGACTCCGGCGAGCCGGGCGGAACCGGCGCCATCGGGTCGTCGGAGCCGTATTCGTCGGTGTGCCCGGCGATCAGCCGGGTCGGGGTCACAGCCAACACCGTGACGTGCCTTCGCACCTCGTCGGCGTCGAAGGTCGTCTCCTGGTGCACGAGATGGCCGAGCACCCCCTCGGACCCGACCGCGTCCTGGACCGCCTCGGCCACCAGCGCGGGGTAGTACCCGCTGCGCTCGATGGCGGCGATCAGGTCGCCGTGGGCGGGACGGGCTGACGAGGGCGGCTGCGAGTTGGGCATGAGTCCATCCTGACACTTGCGGGCCCGGGTGCGGGCCTGTTGCCCCACGGAAGCATGACTTACGGGGGTGTTATCGCCCGATTACGGGGGTCGATCGCTGAGGGCGGACACCACCGTGCGGGGCGCCGCCGCCGCAGGGACCGTCCGATGATTCGCCCTCGGTGCGCCGAGGTGTCTGAACGACGCGCAACAATAGGGCGTCACCCGCATCGCCGCGCGAGAAGCAGGAGCCGCACGAAGATGGCACGCCGCAGCACCACCCCCGAGCCCGACGAGGACTTCGAAGAGCGCATCATCGACATCGACGTCGCTGACGAGCTCTCCGACTCGTACCGGGAGTACGCGTACTCGGTCATCTACTCGCGCGCTCTGCCCGACGCGCGGGACGGGCTCAAGCCGGTGCACCGCCGGATCCTGTTCCAGATGAACGACATGGGCCTGCGACCGGATCGCGGCTACGTCAAGAGCGCCCGCGTCGTCGGCGACGTGATGGGCAAGCTCCACCCGCACTCCGACACCGCGATCTACGACTCGCTGGTGCGCATGGCCCAGTCCTGGGCGATGCGCATCCCGCTGGTCGACGGCCACGGCAACTTCGGCTCCCTCGGCGGCGACGACCCGCCGGCGGCCATGCGCTACACCGAGGCCCGCCTGTCGCCCGCGGCGATGATAATGACCGACTCCATCGACGAGGACACGGTCGAGTTCGGGCCGAACTACGACGGCCAGGAGCAAGAGCCCCAGGTCCTGCCCTCGGCGTTCCCGAACCTGCTGGTCAACGGCGCCGCCGGGATCGCGGTCGGGATGGCGACCAACATGGCGCCGCACAACCTCGGCGAGGTCGTGGCCGCCGCCCGGCACCTGATCAAGCACCCGAACGCCACCCTGGACGACCTGATGCGGTTCGTCCCGGGCCCGGACCTGCCCACCGGCGGCCAGATCATCGGCGAGCAGGGCATCCGCGACGCCTACGAGACCGGCCGCGGCGTGTTCAAGATGCGCGCCACCGCCAAGATCGAGAAGGTCACCGCGCGCCGCGAGGGCATCGTGGTCACCGAGCTGCCCTTCAACACCGGCCCGGAGAAGGTCATCTCCAAGGTCAAGGAGCTGGTGCAGGCCAAGAAGCTGCAGGGCATCACCGACCTGAAGGACCTGTCCGACCGGTTCAACGGCCTGAAGCTGGTCATCGAGATCAAGGCCGGGTTCAACCCCGAGGCGGTCCTGGAGCAGCTGTACAAGCTGACGCCGATGGAGGAGTCCTTCGGCATCAACAACGTCGCCCTGGTCGACGGCCAGCCGCTGACGCTGGGCCTGAAGGAGCTGCTGGAGGTCTACCTCGACCACCGCTTCGAGGTGGTCCGGCGCCGCACCGAGTTCCGCCGCACCAAGCGCGTGGACCGGCTGCACCTGGTCGAGGGCCTGCTGATCGCGCTGGTCGACATCGACCGGGTGATCCGCATCATCCGGGAGTCCGACGACGCCGCGGCGGCCAAGGAAAACCTGATGGCGGCGCTCGCGCTGTCGGACAAGCAGGCCACGTACATCCTGGACACCCCGCTGCGCCGCCTGACCCGGTTCGACTCCCTGGAACTGGAGTCCGAGCGGGACAAGCTGACCGGCGAGATCAGGGACCTGACGGCGATCCTGGAGTCCGACACCCTGCTGCGCAAGGTGGTCTCCGACGAGCTGGCCGCCATCTCCAAGCAGTTCGCCACGCCGCGCCGCAGCGTGCTGGTCGAGGGCGCGCTGCCGGTGTTCGAGGCCCGGCCGCTGGAGATCAGCGACGACCCGGTGGTGGTCCTGCTCTCGGCGACCGGCCTGCTGGCCCGCACCGCCTCCGGCGCCACCAAGATCGGCTCCGGCGGGGAGCGCGGCAAGAACGACGCCGTCGCCTCGGTCGTGACCTCGACGATAAGAGGCGAGGTCGGCGCGGTGACCACGGCCGGCCGGCTGATCCGGTTCCCGGTGATCGACCTGCCGGTGCTGCCGGAGTCCGCGGCGAAGGCGGCGCCGAGCCTGGCCGGCGGCGCCCCGGTGTCGGAGTTCGTCCGCCTGGAGGAGGACGAGCGCGTCCTGTGCCTGTGCTCGCTGAACCCCGAGTCCCCCGGGCTCGCGCTGGGCACGGTCCAGGGCGTGGTCAAGCGGGTGGTCCCGGACTATCCGAGGAACCGTGACACCTTCGAGGTGATCACGCTCAAGGACGGCGACAGCCTGGCCGGCGCCACGGAACTGCGCACCGGCGAGGAAGAGCTGGTCTTCATCACCGACGACGCGCAGCTGCTGAAGTACTCCGCCTCGCTGGTCCGCCCGCAGGGCTGCCCGGCCGGCGGCATGGCCGGCATCACGCTCAGCGATGACGCCTCGGTGATCTTCTTCGGCGCGGTCGACCCCGGGCACGACGGTCTGATCGTCTCGATGGCCGGCTCGGACGACGCCCTGGTCGAGGCCGCGACCACGATGAAGGCCACGCCCTACGCGCTGTACCCGACCAAGGGCCGGGCCACCGGCGGCGTCCGCTGCCAGCGCTTCCTGAAGGGCGAGCACCGGCTGGTCGCCGCGTGGGCGGTGAACGCGCCGGTGTACGCCTGCACCGAGAACGGCACGCCGGTCGCGCTGCCCGCGGTGGACGACCGGCGCGACGGCTCCGGCGGTCCGGTGGAGTCGCCGATCGGCTTCGTGACCAGCCCGGCGGTGCTCAAGTAGCCGCCGGACCGGGATCGGGATCGCTTGCGCGCTGTGGCCGCCACGATTGTGGCGGCCACAGCCGCGTCAGCCCCCGAAGATCGCGACCGGATCGCCGGTGAACCAGGTGTTCTCGATCCGCATCCGCCGGATCAGCCACCGGGACCCCTCGCGCACCAGCTCGACGGAGTAAGGGTTCTTCAGCAGCGCGAACGTGCCGTGGTCGGCCGTCAGCAGGTGCTGCGCCTCGACCAGGGCGGTGGCGTGCGCGGTGTCGCCGTCGACGACCGCGCGCACGTTCGTGACCTGGTGCGTGGTGTCCACCCGGCCGGCGAACCCGGTCAGGATCGTGGTGACGATGGTGTCGCGCCCGACCATCAGCGGCGGCGCGCCGCCCCACTTCGCCGCCGCCGGGCGGAAGTCGAGTTCGGCGTCCTCGGTCCAGGCGGAGGCGAACAGCTCCGCGTCCTGGGTGTCCTGGCCGAGGCCGAAACGGTAGAGCGCGTCGGCGATTTCCAGCCGGTCGCGGAGGTCGGTGATCGTGGGTTCCATACCGCCATCGTCGGCCGCCGCGCCGGGCCGACCAAGGTCGTTGTGTGACACGATCGGTAAGTCACACTTACCGATCGGATCTGACGAGCCATGTTGGAACGCCACGAGCTGGACGCCTTCCTCACGCTGGCCGAGCAGCTGCACTTCGGCCGCACCGCCGAGCTGCTGACCGTCTCCCCGGCCCGCGTCAGCCAGACGATCGCGAAGCTGGAGCGCCGTATCGGCGTGCGCCTCTTCCATCGCACGAGCCGCCGGGTCGAGCTGACCGCGGCGGGCCGGGAGCTGTACGCCGAACTGCGTCCGGCCTGGACCGCGATCACCGAGGCGGTCGCGCGGGCGACCGAGGCCGGCCGGGGCGTCACCGGGACGCTGCGCGCGGCGTTCGTCGGAGCCGCCGGCGGCCAGCTGCTCGTCGGGGCGGCGGAGGCGTTCGGCAAGAGCTTCCCGGACTGCGAGGTCGTGGTCCGCGAGGCGCAGTTCGGCGACGTCGGACCGTGGCTGGCGAACGACGAGGTCGACGTGGTGCTGAGCACCCGCGAGACGGACGTGCCGGGCACGGTTCAGGGCGCGACGCTGGTAAGCGAGGCGCGGATGCTCGCCGTGGCGCTGGGGCATCCCTTCGCGCGCCGTCAGACGGTCTCGCTGGCGGACGTGGCCCGCACGACGCCTGTCGAGGCGCAGGCGACGCTCCAGGAGACGCTGACGCTCGTGGGAGCGGGACGCGGGGTGGCGGAGGTCGGCGCGCAGACCCGGCGCTACTACCCGAGGCCTGATGTGGTGTATGTCCCGATCAGCGACGCGCCGCCGGTGCGGTGGTGCCTGCTGTGGCACGAGGACCGCGAGACGGCGCGGGTGCGGGCCTTCGACCACGTCTTGGACGAGCTGGTGCGCTCGGCGCGCTGACAGGGCACAGTGGCGGAAGCACCGCCGTCCCGCGGCCTTCAGGCACGCGGCGGGAGTCTCGCCGGTCCCGTGTGTGGCGGGACCGGAGTCCCGTCGGACGGCGGTGCTCCCTCGGCGGTGGCACGGATGGTTGCCACGGCCGGGCCCGGCCCACGCCTCGGGGTTGGCCGAGGGGTCCGGGGGTCTGTGGGTTCGTGGGTTCGTGGGTTCGTGGGTCTGAGGATCTGAGGATCTGAAGTTTTCGAGCCTGCGGCTGGAAGTCGGCGAGCCGGGGTCTGCGAACCCGAGCGCTGCGAACCCCTAGGCCGGCAGCTCCGCCGACGCGCCGACGCCCGCGCCCCCGACGCCCGCGCCCTCGGCGTCGGAGTCCGCGAGCAGCCGGCCGTCGCCGACCGTGATGACCCGGTCGGCGAGCTCCATCATCAGCGGGTCGTGCGTGGCCACCAGCGCGGTCACGTTCTCCGCGGCGACGACGGCGCGCAGCAGCCGCATCACCGCGCGGCCGGTCTCGGAGTCCAGCTGCCCGGTGGGCTCGTCGGCGATCAGGACCCGCGGCGAGTTGGCCAGCGCCCGGGCCAGCGCCACCCGCTGCTGCTGGCCGCCGGACATCTCCCCGGGGCGCTGCTTGGTGTGCCCGCCGAGCCCGACCATGTTCAGCAGCAACTCCACGCGCTCCTCGCGCTCGGCGACCGGCGTGCGGCGCAGGCGCAGCGGGATGCCGACGTTCTCCGCCGCCGACAGGATCGGGATCAGCGCGAAAGATTGGAAGACGAACCCGAACAAGTCGCGGCGCAGCGCCGCCAGCTCCTTCTCCCCCAGGTTGCGCCCCGGTCCGGCGAGCTGCTTGCCGTTCACCGCGATGCGGCCGGCGTCGGGCTTGTCCAGGCCGCCGATCAGGTTCAGCAGCGTGGTCTTGCCGGAGCCGGAGCGGCCGACGACGGCGCACAGCTGCCCCTCGGGGACCGTGAACGACACGTCCTCGACGGCGTGCACGGCGTTCTCCCCGGCGCCGAACGTCCGGCGCAGTCCCTCGACCTCGATCATGTCCCCCACCGGACTACGCCCTCTCGCCCACGGAACCTGCGGCACCATCAGAGCCCTGCGCCAGATCCGGCCAGACCCCGATGTGATCAGGGTTCTTCGCCAGCCGGACCCGGTCCTTCATCCGCAGCGCGTCCACGTACTCCTTCGGCAACTGCACGCGGCCGGCGCGGTCCAGGACCGCGAACTGCTCGGCCCGCGCGCCCTCGTCGCCGCGCCGCAGGACCTCGCTCGAGGTGCGGCCGTCGCGGATCTCCACGGTGCGCTGGACCTGGTCGGTCACCTCGTGGTCGTGCGTGACCACCACGATGCTGACGCCCAGCTCCTCGTTCGCGGTGCGCAGCGCGTCGAAGACCTGCTGGCTGGTCGCGGAGTCCAGCTCGCCGGTCGGCTCGTCGGCGAACACCACCTCGGGGTCGTTGGCCAGCGCCACCGCGATCGAGACCCGCTGCTGCTCGCCGCCGGACATCTGCCCGGGGCGGCGCCCGGCGCAGTGGCCGACGCCCAGCAGGTCCAGCAGCTCCCCGGAGCGGCGCCGCGCGTACTTGCGCTTCTTGCCGGCGAAGCCCATCGGCAGCGCCACGTTGTCGGCGGCGTTGAGGTAGGGCAGCAGGTTGCGCGCCGTCTGCTGCCAGATGAAGCCGACCGTCGAGCGCCGGTAGCGCAGCCGGTCCCGGCTCTTCATGGTGAGCAGGTCATAGCCGCCGACCCTGGCGACGCCGGCGGTCGGGGTGTCGAGCCCGGACAGGATGTTCAGCAGCGTGGACTTGCCGCTGCCGGAGGCGCCGACGATCGCGACCAGCTCCCCGGCGCGCACCAGCAGGTCCAGACCCTGCAGAGCCTGGACCTCGATGCCGTCGGTCTTGTAGATGCGGACCAGGTTGTCGCAGACGATCTTGGCGTCCTCGCCGTAGATCTCTTTCGGCCGCCCGGCGGCGAACTCAAGCTCCTGAAGGGTGCTCATGAGCGTTAGGACGAGCCGCCCCGCTCTGGGCGTTGCGGTCGTTACGGAACGGTGACCATCCGGAGGGATGCGCGCCGACGGTGTCCGGCAGCCAGCCGGGCTCGCCGATCAGACCCTTGTGGATCGTGCCGCGGACCTGGTGCCGCGAGGGCCCTTCGGAACTGCGCAGCCAGCCGCGCATGATGTGGATGTCCGGGACCTCGCGCTGGCACCAGGCGACGATCGAGTCCAGCACCGCGTTGCGCTGGCCGCTGACCCGCATCATCCGCGGGAAGGAGGCCGGGAAGGTGACCGCGTTCTTCAGGTCGCTGACGGCGCCGTGCGCCAGGTTGGAGGCCGTGCTGGCGCGGTCGTGGCTCGGCGGCCAGGGCGCGCCGAGCTTCAGACCCTCGGTCTCCGGCTCGCCGAGCAGGACGACGTCCACGGTCCGGCCGTCGTCGGCGCCGAAGCTGATGCGGCCGGCACGGGCCCAGACGTACAGCCGGGTCAGCGGCAGGTCGCGGACCAGCGCGCCGGAGCCCTCGCGCCAGCGGACCAGCTGCATCCGCCCGGGCGCCGAGCTGTCCCAGTCCTCGCGGGCCACGGTGCGCAGGGCGCAGACCTCGTGGCCGTGGACGGCGGGGAAGCCGTAGCGGCGGGCTTCGGGCGCGGCGTGGGCTGCGGGCTTGTCAGGATCAGTGGACTCCGCGGACTCCGTGGCCTCGGCGGCCTCGGCGGGCTGTCGGCTGTCGGTCATGGTGCGCACCTCACTCCTCGGAGCACCCCCGAACTCTCTCGCCACCACCATCGTGAACCCGACAGTCCCCAAAAGCGACCGGTGTGGAGGGTGCGCGCGGAGCGTTAGGGTCGGACCCATGCGCGACGACCAACTTCCGTCACCCCAGCCCCACGCGTGTTCGGTCCTCTCCCGCGAGCTGGACGAACCGCTGGCCGGGACGGGTGCGGTGGCCGGCGCGTGGCTGCTGGCGGAGCAGCCCGGGCCGTGGGGGCGCACGGCGGTCACCGCCAGCCGCCTGGACCCGGCGCTGGGCGCCGAGCTGGAGGGCCGCACGGCCGGGACCGCGGTCCGGTTGGCGCTGATCCGCCGGGTGGAGGACCACCACGACCACGAGCCGCCGCACCGCCGCTGGTACGCCGCCTCGACGCATCCGCGACGGACGTGGCTGGCGACCGGGGTGGTCGCGTATCCGACCGACCTGCTGAAGATCGACTTCGCGGCGCTGGGCGCGGGCGACCGCCGCGCGGTGGCGGGGCTGGAGCACGAGTTCGTCGACGCGCCGCTGCTCGGGGTGTGTACGAACGGCAAGCGGGACGCTTGCTGCGCGACGCTGGGGCGGCGGGTGGCGGTGGCTGTTGAGGCGGCTGAGGAGGCCGCGGAGGCTCTGGACGTGGTGGCGGCGCCCGAGGCCGAACAAGAGATCCCCGCCGTTTGGGAGATCACACACCTCGGCGGGCACCGGTTCGCGCCGACGGCCGTGGTGCTGCCGTCCGGGTACTCCTACGGCCGGCTGGACGCCGCCTCGGCCACCCGGGTGCTGGCCGACGCGCGGCAGGGGCGGATGGCGGTGCGGGGGTGCCGGGGGCGGTCGACGTGGTCGCGGGCCGGGCAGGTCGCCGAGCTGGCGGTGCGGTCGGCGCTGGACGAGGCGGCGGAGAGCGCGCTGGACGTGGTCGCGGTGACGCAGACCGCGCCGGATCCGGAGCCGGCGTGGACGGCGGTCGTCGAGCACGAAGACGGCCGCGCGTACGAGGTGTCGGTCCGGGGCGCGTACGCGCCGGTGCCGCGTCCGGAGAGCTGCGGAAAGGCTGACGGCACACCGCTGGAGCTGCGAGTGGACGCCGTCGATAAGATCCGTTGATATGAGCGATGTGCCGCTGACCGGAGTCAAGAACGCACGCGACATCGGGGGGATCTCGACGGACTCGGGCGCGGTGGTGCAGCCATTGCGCCTGTTGCGCACCGCGCGCCTGAACCGCCCGACCGACGCCGACCTCGCCTGGCTGGCCTCGATCGGGCTGCGGACGGTGGTGGACCTGCGCCAGCACTTCGAGATCGTGGCGTGGCCGGACCAGCTCGGCGACCTGCCGGTCGAGCGCGTCAACGTCGCACCGAGCCTGGACAGCGAGGGCGCCGGAACGTTCTTCGAGCTGTACCTGGCCTGGCTGGACGAGAGCGGGCACGCCTTCGCCGACGCCGTCCACGCCCTGGCCAAGCCCGGCGCGCTGCCGGCACTGGTGCACTGCACGGCGGGCAAGGACCGGACCGGCGTGCTGGTGGCGCTGGTGCTGGACGTGCTGGGCGTCGGGGAGAAGGCGATCGTCGCGGACTACCTGATCTCGAACGAGCGGCTCACGACCGATCCGGGGGACATCACCTTCCAGCACCCGATCAGCGAGGACCTGATCTCGGGCTCGCTGGCCCACGTGCGGGCGCGATACGGCAGCGCCGAGGGGTACTTACTGGCGCACGGGGTGAGCGACGAGGAGATCGCGGCACTGCGGGAGGCTTTGCTGGGCGAGGGTTAGGGGTTTCCCCCGCCTTTCTCAGTCCTCGAAGAACTCGGCGAGGTGCAGGTCGATCGCGATGAGCCCATCGTCACCGGCCGCGACGAGCAGCCCGTCACCCGCGAGTGCCAGCGCCTTCGGCGCCCAGCCGAGCGGAATGGGCCGCCCGGTCCGTGCCTCGCCGAGATCCCACACGGTCACGCAGCCGTCGGCCCACGCGACGGCGGCGACCGGACCCACTTCCGTCATCGCGGCGGTGACGGCCGTGACGGGCACGCCGCGATCCTCCACCGGCAGCAGGCTGGCGTCGGCGGGCACGGCCCAGAGCCGGAACGTGCCGTCCTGACCACCGGAGAGCGCGAACAGCACGTCCATATCGGGCATCCAGATGGCCGCAACCGCAGTCACCACACCGGAATGCTGGTCCTCCGGATCGGCGATCAGCTCCTCGGTATCGACGTCCCAGACATGCACCCGACCATCCCCGGCACCGAAAACCAACGCATCCCGCGCCACCGCAACCGCGGTCACCACGGTGTCGGGCAGCACATCCCGCACCGCCGCCACCGCCCCCCGCGGCGCAGTCGGACCCAGCGCAGCCAACCGACGACTCGAATCAGTCAGCACCAAACTCGGCGAAGCATCCACCACAGCCGCAGCCCGAGCCTTCACCATCACCGGCGAAGCAGGCCGCCCCACAATCCGCCCACTCCGAGGATCCAACCGATAAGCCCGCGCCAAATCATCAATGGCCACCAACACCTCCGCCGGCGTCGGCTCCGGATCAGGCAACCAAGCCCCAGCCGCCGAACCCGCGACCGGCGCCACCAGAACCCCAGAACCAGCACGCCCACCCCGACCCTGCGCAGCGGACTCAAGCACCGCCTCAGCCAACTCAGCAGCAGCCGCCGCCAGCTCAGCAGCCAACCCACCCCCACCCGGAAGCGGCACGGCTATCGTCGGCTCAACGGCGGAAGACGGGGAAGCAGCGGAAGCCGAGGCGGCACCGCCATCCTGCGAGCCGGCAACAGCAGAAGTCGGCACGGTGGCAGCCTGCGCACTAGCAGCATTACCGGCAGCAATCGGCGAGCCAGCGCCAGCATGCGCACCGGCCATCGGCGAGCCAGCAGCGCCCTGCGACCCAGCACCAGCACGCTCACCGCCAGCCAGCCCAGCGGCGACCGGCGAGCCGGCAGCACCAGCTTGCGCGGCGGCAATCTGCGAACCAGCATCACCAGCCGCGTCCTGCGACCCAGCACCAGCGTGCCCGGCAGCGCTCGGCGAGCCGGCACCAGCCTGCGCTCCAGCAGCGCCCGCCATGTTCGCGGCGATCGCCATGTCGGCGGCGCCGGCTGTCCCCGGCACTGCGGCGACCGGTGCTCCTGGAACGATCGCCTGCGTCGCCGGGCCTGCTGCCGCCACCGCCAGTGCGGCCACTGGTCCTGGCCAGGGTGTGGGGCGGGGGGTGTCGGGTGGGAGGGGGCGCCAGCCGGCCCAGCGGGTGAGCCAGGGGATGGGGTCGCCTACTGGGGCGCCGTCGGAGGGGCGGGTGCCTCGGGTGTAGGGGGCTACGGCTTCGGCGAGGGTGTGGTCGCCTACTGCTAGGGCGGCGCCGTGGAGGATGGCGGCGCGTTCGGGGACGGTGGTGGAGTTGGTGAGGGCTTGGCCGGCTACTCGCCAGGCGGCTCGGGTGCCGGGGGCTACGGCGGTGCCGAGGGCGTCGATGGCGGTGGAGAGGGCCGGTTGCTGGACCAGGACCAGGTTGGCCGGCTCCAGGACGATCTGGTCGGCGATGCCTTCGCGGAATGCCACGTCGAAGGGGACGGCGGCCAGCTTCCAGGGGCGTTCGTCGCTGGCGGCGAGGAGGCCTGCGTGGCGGGTGGAGGCCAGGCTGAGGATCTCGCGGGCCTTGGTGGGGTTCGGGTACGCCTGGGGGGCTGCCGCGCCGCCGGAGGGGACCAGGTCGTCGAGCCACGCGGCGAATTCGGCGCGGTCGGTCCAGCGGGGTTCGGCGAGGTCTATGACGGTCGCCGAGGTGTCGGCGCGGGAGGCGGCGTCCGCCACGTCCGTGTGCGCCGACTCCACGATCAGCCGGACGCCCGAGACCGCCAGCAGCGGCGCCAGCAGTTCGACCACCACCGCCTGGCGCGACGAGCCGTCGCGGAGGTGGCCGGCGAGGTCGAGTTCGGAGATCAGGATCGTGACGCGCGACCAGAGGCCGGCTTCGCCAACCGGGTCGGTGACGCTCGCCGACAGATCCCACGTCGCCGATCGGCTTCCGGGAACTCTGACGCGAGCTCCGGGATGATCGCTGTGACTGTCTGATCGAGGAGCTCCGGCGCCGGGATGGTCGCTGCGGCTATCGGGATCGTCGCTGCGGCTATCTGATCCGGCAGAATCCGAGCCTGCGGCATCAGATCTGGCGCCCCCCGCGTCCCGCGAACCGCGGTCCCCGCGCGCTGCACTCGAGCCCTGATCCGCGTCGGCGATCCCCCTCAGCCCGTCAGCCGCGACCCCGTCGGCGACCCCCGGCCCGAACCCGGACCCGCCGGACCCGCCGGACCCGCCGAGCCCGCCGCCCGAACTCCCCGACTCCGCGCCGGCCTTCGCCTCGCTTCCGCGCAGCCGGGCGGCGATCGCCGTCGCGAGCCCTCGCGCGTCGCCGACGGTCACGCCGAGCTGGCCGGCCAGCTGCCAGGCGAGCACTCGCGGGGTCAGCCCGCGGGCGGAGACCCAGGCGAAGCGCTCGTCGTCGGCGGCTTCGGCCAGGACCGCGAGTTCCGAGGCGGCCCAGGCCAGGGTGAAGGTCTTGCCGGCGCCGCGCGGGCCGGTGACCAGCAGCAGGCGCGGCGTGCTCGCGGGGGCGGGGGCGGAGGCGGAAGCCGAGGAGGCGGGTGCCTCCGGCGCGGTCAGCCAGCCCACCACCGCGCGGCAGACGCCGGCGCGCCCGGCGGGCAGCACCGTGCTCGGCGCCGCCGGCCCCCCGCCCGCCGCCATCGCTTAGGCGTCGATCCGGGATCGGTCCAGGACCGCCGCGGAGTTGATGATGAACTCCCGGCGTGGCGCCACGTCGTTGCCCATCAGCAGGTCGAAGGCCTTGTCCGCGGACTCCCCGTCGGCCACCGTGATGCGCCGCAGGGTGCGGTGGCGCGGGTCCATGGTGGTCTCGGCCAGCTGGTCGGCGTCCATCTCGCCGAGGCCCTTGTAGCGCTGGATCGGCTCCTTGATCCGCTTGCCCTTCTTCAGCAGCTCGGCGACCGTGCGGCGCATCTCGTTGTCCGAGTAGGTGTAGATGAACTCGTTCTTCGCCCGGCCCGCGCCGATCACCTCGATCCGGTGCAGCGGCGGCACGGCGGCGTAGACGCGCCCGGCCTCCAGCATCGGCCGCATGTACCGGTGGAACAGGGTCAGCAGCAGGCAGCGGATGTGCGAGCCGTCGACGTCGGCGTCGGCCATCAGGATCACCTTGCCGTAGCGCGCCTGGTCGATGTCGAACGAGCGGCCCGAGCCGGCGCCGACGACCTGGATGATGGCCGCGCATTCGGTGTTCTTCAGCATGTCGGCGATCGAGGACTTCTGGACGTTCAGGATCTTGCCGCGGATCGGCAGCAGCGCCTGGAACTCCGAGTTGCGCGCGGCCTTGGCCGAGCCCATCGCCGAGTCCCCCTCGATGATGAACATCTCGGAGCGGTCCACGTCGTCGGAGCGGCAGTCGGCCAGCTTGGCCGGCAGCGCGGAGGTCTCCAGCGCGTTCTTGCGGCGCTGCGCCTCCTTGTGCTGCCGGGCGGTGATCCGGGTCCGGGCGGCGTTGGCGATCTTCTCCAGCACGCCGCGCGCCATCGGCTTGTCGTTGCGCTTGGCGGAGGTCAGGAACTCCTTGAAGGCGTTGTCCACGACCCGGGTCACGATCCGGTTCGCCGCCGGGGTCCCCAGGACCTCCTTGGTCTGGCCCTCGAACTGCGGCTCGGCCAGCCGGACGGTGACCACCGCGGTCAGCCCCTCGAAGACGTCCTCGCGGATCACGTCGTCGTCGTTGACCTTCAGCAGCTTGGTCGCCCGCAGCTGCTCGTTCGCCGCCTTCAGCAGCCCCTTGCCGAAACCGACCAGGTGCGTGCCGCCCTTGGGGGTGGCGATGATGTTCACGAACGAGCGGATCACCGTGTCGTACTCGGTCCCCCAGCGCAGCGCCACGTCCACGAACAGCTCGCGCTCGATGTCCGCCGGGGTCATGTGCCCCTGCTCGTCGAGCACCGGCACGGTCTCGGTGAACTTGCCCGAGCCGGTGAAGCGCAGGGTGTCGGTGATCGGGCGGTCCGGGGCGAGGAACTCCACGAACTCCGAGATGCCGCCGGCGTAGGAGAAGATCTCCTCGTCCTGCTTGCCGTCCCGCTCGTCCACGACCCGGATCGTCAACCCGGGCACCAGGAACGCGGTCTGCCGGGCCCGCGCGTGCAGGTCCTCCAGGACGAACTCGGCGTCCTTGAGGAAGATCTGCCGGTCCGGCCAGAAGCGGGTGCGGGTACCGGTCGGCGCGGCTCGCCGGCCGTCGGCCGATTTGGGTACGAGCGCGCGGGAGACCTTGCCGACCTTGCGCAGCCCGGACTCGGCCTTGAACTTCGCCTCCGGGCCCTCGTCGGCGAACACCCCGGGGATGCCCCGCTGGAACGACATGGCGTGCACGGTCCCGGCCCGGTCGACCTCCATGTCCACGCGCGAGCTCAGCGCGTTCACCACCGAGGCGCCGACGCCGTGCAGACCGCCGGAGGCGGCGTAGGAGCCGCCGCCGAACTTGCCGCCGGCGTGCAGCATCGTCATGACGACCTCGACGCCGGACAGGCCGGTCTTGGGCTCCACGTCCACCGGGATCCCGCGGCCGGTGTCCCGGACCTCGGCCGAGCCGTCCTTGTGCAGAATGATCTCGATCTTGTCCCCGAACCCGGCCAGCGCCTCGTCGACCGAGTTGTCGATGATCTCCCACAGGCAGTGCATGAGACCGCGGCCGTCATTGGAGCCGATGTACATGCCGGGCCGCTTGCGGACCGCGTCGAGTCCCTCGAGGACAAGGAGGTGCCGCGCGGTGTAGGAGCCGTCCTTGTCGGCGGACGGCGCGGGCCTTCCTTGGGCACTCACTTGCGGACCTTCCTCTCCCTCGTCGATCGATGACCGACTCTCGTCACTCGAACACAGTTTCGCATCAATGGTAGCGACGGCAGGGCCAGCGTACCGGGAGCGTCCCCCCGGCGAGTCCATGTGACCGGCGCAACACTCTGATGCGGCAAGGCTCACGCTACGTGCCGCCACCGACACCGAACGTTGACTTTCCTCACGGTTCGCCCCCTTTCCGCGTACGCTCTGAGCGAACGTGACGCTTTCGAGCCCGAATCACTAGCGCGGGAACACCGAACGCCTGCTTTGATGTTGTTCCGGGTACCACACAGAAAGCAGGTGCGACCGTGACCACTGCAGTACTGACTCCGACTGAGCCGCTCAAGGCCTCCGACCGCTGCGACCGCTGCGGTGCCGCTGCTTACGTGCGCGTCGTCCTGGGTGGCGGCGAGCTCCTCTTCTGCGCCCACCACGGCAAGAAGTACAACGAGAGCCTGGCCAAGGTCGCCATCGAGATACACGACTTCTCCGACCAGCTGACCCCGGACTCCAAGGCCGCCGTCGAGGAAGAGCGCTGAAGCCTCGCGCGCCGATCCCCCGGCCCGATTGCGTAGACCTGTAACGGACGATCCGATAACGGCTACTGCTGCTTGTTGCTGAAAGGCCCCGGCTCCCGATGGAGCCGGGGCCTTCGCTGTGAGCTGAATCGCTGTGAGCTGAATCACTGACAACCGCACGCCATGTGCGTAGCGTGTTCAACGTCTCACGGACTGTGACAGACAGAACACCATGAGTGCGGCCGCCCCCTTCAGGGCGGCCGCACTCATGGTTTCCGGACGTCTAGTCCAGGTAGTCCCGCAGAACCTGCGAGCGCGACGGGTGCCGCAGCTTCGACATGGTCTTGGACTCGATCTGCCGGATCCGCTCGCGCGTGACCCCGTAGACCTTGCCGATCTCGTCCAGCGTCTTGGGCTGGCCGTCGGTCAGCCCGAACCGCATGGACACCACGCCGGCCTCCCGCTCGCTGAGCGTGTCGAGCACCGAGTGCAGCTGTTCCTGCAGCAGCGTGAACGACACCGCGTCGGCCGGGACGACCGCCTCGGAGTCCTCGATGAGGTCGCCGAACTCGCTGTCGCCGTCCTCGCCCAGGGGGGTGTGCAGGGAGATCGGCTCGCGGCCGTACTTCTGGACCTCGACGACCTTCTCGGGCGTCATGTCCAGTTCCTTGGCCAGCTCCTCCGGGGTGGGCTCGCGCCCGAGGTCCTGGAGCATCTGGCGCTGCACGCGGGCCAGCTTGTTGATGACCTCGACCATGTGGACCGGGATGCGGATGGTCCGCGCCTGGTCGGCCATGGCGCGGGTGATGGCCTGACGGATCCACCACGTCGCGTAGGTCGAGAACTTGTAGCCCTTGGTGTAGTCGAACTTCTCGACCGCGCGGATCAGACCGAGGTTGCCCTCCTGGATCAGGTCCAGGAACAGCATGCCGCGGCCGGTGTAGCGCTTGGCCAGGGAGACCACGAGGCGCAGGTTCGCCTCCAGCAGGTGGTTCTTGGCCCGGCGGCCGTCCTCGGCGATGATGTCCAGCTCGCGCCGGAACTCCGGGGTCAGCGGCTCGCCGTCGTTCAGCTTCTCCTCGGCGAACAGGCCGGCCTCGATGCGCTTGGCGAGCTCGACTTCCTGCTCGGCGTTGAGCAGCGGGACCTTGCCGATCTGCTTGAGGTAGTCCTTCACCGGGTCCGCGGTGGCGCCGGCGGAGGCGACCTGCTGGGCGGGGGCGTCGTCCTCGTCGTCGGACAGGACGAAGCCCTCCTCCTTGTCGCCGGGGGTGGCCCCGTCGCCCTCGGAGGCTTCCTCGCCTTCCTCGTCGGCGACGGCGACCACCAGATCGGGGGCGTCCTCGTCGTCGAGTTCGATCTCCAGGTCGACGTCTTCCTCGAGTTCGACGCTCTCGCCGTCCTCCTCGTCGCCCTTCGCGCCGGCGGCCTTCTTGCCCGGCGCGGCCTTCTTCGCCGCCGCCTTCTTGGCCGGACCGGCGCCGGCCTCGGCGCCGTCGGCGCCCTTGGCAGCGGTCTTCTTGGCCGCGGTCTTCTTCACCGCGGCGGTCTTCTTCGCCGCGGCCGAACCGGCCTCGGCGCCTTCCTCGGACGCGCCGTTGGCGGCCGCGACAGCCGGCGCGGCGGTCTTGGCGGCGGCCTTCTTGACCGTCGCGGCCTTGGCCGCGGTGGCCGTGGTCGTCTTCTTGGCCGCGGTCTTGCTCGCCGCGGCGACGCGCTTGCGCGCGACCCCGGCGCTCTGCACGGCGTTGACCGTCAGATCGACGCCGTCCTCGTGGAGTACGGTGGTCAGGGCCCGCATGACGCTCTTGGCCTTGGCCATCGGGATGTCCGCCTCTTCAAAGGCCTGCCGCACCTCGTCTGCGGCAATGTGTCCCTGCGCCCTGCCCCGCTCGATGAGCGCCACGAGGTGGGCGGACTCGGCGATCTCGGCGGGCAGTGGACGGGAAGTGCTGGCCGACACGAAAACCCTCTCGCTACTGGATGGCAACCACCCGCTTCCGACGTGAGCCGGGATACAACCGGTCCGCTTGAGACGTACCGGCCGTCTTGCTCTGTGTCGGGTTCGTGTGGAAGATTCCGATCGCGCCGCGGATCCGGCCGGTCGCACCCGGTCGTTCCGCATTGCACGCGACATAGCATTGTGGCACGCCGATGTATTCCCCCGGCACCGGATACCCGGTAATCGGCGGGCACCGCCTCGAACTCGCCGCTCGGCGTCCCGGCGATACGGCGGTGCCCCGCACCACTGGCAAGCTCTGGCGGTAACGCTACCGGACGCCGCCGATCACCGGTTGTTCACTGTCCGCGCTGGCCCGGCAGACCGTAGGCCGCGGACTGCTCCTCCAGCTGAGCGGCCAGCATGGCGCGCATCACGCTCGCGGCGGCCACACCGTCGCCGGCCGCGATCTCCTCAGCGAGGCGCTGGTGCGCGGCCGCGCCGGCGTCGCCCATCGGCCCGCAGGAACGGCGCCGCAGCCCCGCGCTCTCGGCCGCGCCGGTCACCACCCGCGCCAGGTGCTCCACCATCCGGTTCGGGCACTCGGCGACCAGCAGCGCGTGGAACTCGCCGTCGATCTTGGCGTAGCCGGGCTGGTCGCCGTTGGCGGCGGCCTGCTTCAGCAGCACGGCCAGCTCCGAGAGCCGGGCCGCGGCGGGCTCCGAGAGGCGTCCGGAGGCCAGCTGCGCGGCCAGCGGCTCGAAGGCGCAGCGCAGCTCGGCCAGCTCGCGGCACTGGTCCAGGCCCGCCACCCCGGCCGCGCGCCACTCGATGACGTCCGGGTCCAGCAGGTTCCACTCCGGCACCGGGCGGATCCGGGTCCCGACGTTGGGCCGCGCCGTCACCATGCCCTTGGCCTCCAGCACCCGCAGCGACTCGCGGACCACGGTGCGCGAGACCTCGAAGCGGCGGCCGATCTCCTCGGGCACCAGCGGCCGGTCGGCGCCGAGCTCGCCGGCCACGATCATCCGGCCGAGCTGCTGGACCAGCTGGCCGTGCAGGCCGCGGGCCTGGGTCCCGGCGCGCAGGGACAGGTAGGAGTCGGTCATCGTGCCGCCGGCGGCCGCGGCGAGGGTGTTGGCGACCGGCGAGGGGGCGGGAAGAGTGTCGACGGGCGCGGCGGTCCCGGTCATGTGTGTAGGAATGCTCATGTTGTTGTCGTCGGCCGCACCGCGGGCGGACTTGAGGATTCTTAGCCGATAGTCGTGCCGATGTCACCCGTCGGAATGATCACCCGCAGGTCGGGGCGTCGCCCCCGAGGAGCTATCAGGACTTTTCCCTCAAGGCTGTCTGCCAGGGCGTCGAGTATGCGGATGTTGAGTCGTCCGACGGTCCCGCGCCCCCATTTCGTCAACTTGACGATAAGGGGCGCGAGGCGCTACCGTCGCACCGTCTTGAAAGGCTCTGACTTTCCTGGGGGAGAACACCATGGCGGACATCACCAGACGGCTTTTCGTGAGCCACTTCCGCGGCAGCCCGACCAACCACGTGGTGCACCTGCGGCGCGGCAAGGTCGCCCACGAGGGCACCGGGCAGGCGTTCTGGTTCCGGCCGCTGAGCGCGGTGCTGGCCGAGGTGCCGGTCGACGACCGCGAGCTGCCGATGCTGTTCCACGCGCGCACCAAGGACTTCCAGGACGTCGTCGTGCAGGCCTCGATGACCTTCCGCTTCGTCGACCCGGCCGTGGCCACCCAGCGCCTGGACTTCGCCGTCGACCCGGCCTCCGGCCAGTGGCGCGCCACCCCGCTGGAGCAGGTCGCGACGCTGCTCACGGAGCTGGCGCAGCAGCACGCGCTGACCCTGGTCGCCACCTTGGAGCTGGCCGACGCCCTGGCCTCGGGCACCGCGGCGGTCCAGGAGCGGGTCACCACCGGCCTGGCCGCCGACGCGCGCCTGACCGAGACCGGCATCGGCGTGCTCGGCGTCCGCGTGGTCGCGGTGAAGCCGGAGGCCGACGTGGAGCGGGCACTGCGCACCCCGACCAGGGAGCTGATCCAGCAGGAGGCGGATCGCGCGGGCTTCGAGCGCCGGGCGCTGGCGGTCGAGCGCGAGCGCGCGATCACCGAGAACGAGCTGCAGAGCAAGATCGAGCTGGCCACGCGCGAGGAGCAGCTGGTCGCGCAGGAGGGCGCGAACGCGCGGCGCCGGGCGACCGAGCAGGCGGCCGCGGCGCGCATCGCCGCCGAGGGCGACTCGGACCGGGCGCGGATCGCGGCCGAGGGCGAGGCCGAGCGCGCGCGGATCGCCACGGCGGCCAACGCCGAGCGGGCCCGGATCGTCGCCGAGGCGGACGCGGACGCGCTGCGCACCCGCTCCTCGGCGAACGTCGAGGACCTGCGCGCGGTCGGCGCGGCCGAGGCGGAGAACGAGGCGGCGAAGCTGGCGGCGTACGCCGGGCTGGACCGCGGCGTGCTGTTCGCGCTGGCGCTGCGCGAGTTCGCCGGGCAGCTGCCGGAGATCGGGACGGTGAACCTGACCCCGGACGTGCTGACCGGGCTGCTGGCGAAGCTGGCGAACGGCTCGGCGGGCTCCGGCGCGATCGGCTCCGGTACCGCCGGAGCCGTCGGCGGCGGGGAGTCCTGAGCGATGTCCGTGGCACCGCGGGTGGTCATCGTGCACCGGCACAGCGAACGCGACGAGATCGTCGCCGAGCAGGGCACGTGGGGGCAGGCGGAGTTCGTCCAGAAGCGCCGCGGCGTCTCGCTGTCCTCGGTGAAGAAGCGCCATGACATGCTCAGCGGCGCCGTACAGGCGGTCTCCTCCACGATCCCCAAGGAGTGGCGCCGCGGGACGGTCGAGCGCGCCGACCTCCCGCGGTTCCTGTTCGAGCCCGAAGACGTCGTGGTGGTGGTCGGCCAGGACGGACTGGTCGCCAACACCGCGAAGTACCTGGACGGCCAGCCGGTGATCGGCATCGACCCCGACCCGGGGCGGAACGTGGGTGTCCTGGTCCGCCACTCCCCCGGGGACTTCCAGTCCCTGCTCACGCAGATCGGCGCCGGCCGGGCCCGCTTCGAGTCCCGCACCATGGTCTCGGCCGCCACCGACGACGGGGAGTCCCTGCTGGCGCTGAACGAGGTCTACCTCGGGCACTCCGGACACCAGTCCGCGCGCTACCTGCTGAGCACTCCGGAGGGCGAGGAGGAGCACCACTCGTCCTCGGGACTGCTGGTCGGATCAGGGACGGGCGCGACCGGCTGGCTGCTGTCGATCGCCCGGCAGCGGGCGCGGCAGATCACCCTGCCGGGACCGACGGATCCGGAGCTGGGGTGGTTCGTGCGGGAGGCGTGGCCGTCGCCGACGACCGGCGCTTCGCTGACGGAAGGACTGCTGCCGAACGGGGAGGAGCTGACGATTCGCATCGAGGGCGAGTCGCTCGTGGTGTTCGGCGACGGGATCGAGGGCGACTGCCTGGCGCTCAGCTGGGGGCAGACGGTGCGGATCCGTGCTGCGCAGCGGCATCTGCGGCTGGTGGTGTGACAGCGGTTGGTGGTGTGACAGCGGTTGGTGGTGTGACAGCGGCCTGCGACGCTGCTGTGTGGCTGGCGTCTGACAGCGGTCTGTGACGCTGTGGCTGCACTAGACGCGCCCGGGACGGCAGACTGGAGCCGTGCTTCTCGACGGGATCGGCAAGCGGTACCGGATCGGCGGACCGTGGGTGCTGCGTGATGTCCGGCTGGAGCTGCGGCCGGGGCGGGTCGTGCGGATCCACGGACACAACGGCAGCGGGAAGTCGACGCTGCTGCGGGTTGTCGCGGGGATCGCCGAGCCGTCCAAAGGGCGGGTGAGCGGACGTCCGTCCACCGGCTATGTGCCGGAGCGGTTCCCTCCGGCGTTGCCCTTCACCGCGGCGCAGTATCTGCGGCATCATGCGCGGATGCGCGGGATCTCGGCGTCGCAGGGTACGCAATTGCTGGAGCGGTTCGGGGCGGAGCAGTTCGCCGGGACCGCGATGAAGGAGCTGTCGAAGGGGACGTCGCAGAAGATCGCAGTGACGCAAGCGCTGCTCGGCGATCCGGAGCTGCTGGTCTTCGACGAGGCGTGGACGGGGTTGGACGTCGCGGCTCGTGAGGAGCTGGCGGCGGTGGTGCGGGAGCGGGCTCGGGGCGGGGCTTGCGTGGTGTTCGTGGACCACGACGCGGCGCGGTTGGCCGATGCCACGGACGAGCGGTGGGTGGTGCGGGACGGAGCGCTGCACACGGCCGATGAGAAGACTCCTGCCACCGCCAGCCGAATGGTCATCACGATTGCCGGCGCGGCCGGCAGTTCTCTGGCTGCCCATCTGCCGGAAGCGGAGATCTCGGCGAGGCACGAGGGCGGGCACCGGATCGTCGTGGACGAACGGCGCTCCGACGAGTCGCTCCGGCGTTTGCTGGCCCTCGGGCCAGAGGTACACATCGTCGCTGTATCCCAGGCGCCCCCACAGATCCGCGCGACCGAGGAGTCCTGATGCCCGCGCTGATCCGCTACTACGTGGCGCTGCTCCTGCGCTCCGGACGCTGGCTCCCGGCGACGATCTTCTACGCGGCGATCGTGTCCATCGGAACGCAGGGTTCGGCGAAGATCGGCGAAGCCCTCGGCTACGCCGGCGCGATCCTGGTCCCCTCCGTCGCCTGGCTGACGCGCGCCGCCTTGACCGCCGAACCGGAAGCCGCACGGCACTGCGTGGCCGGAGCCGTGGGCCCGCGCAAGCCGCACATCGCAGCCCTGGCAGCGGCGAGCCTCGGCGGCTTCGTCCTGGCAGCCGGCGGCGCGACGGCGATGCTGTCGACGGTCGGCACGATCCACCCCACGACCGCCCTGACAGCGGGCCTGCTCACCATGGCCCTCTGCGTCCTCGCCGGCAGCGCGGTGGGCGCCCTGTGCAACCCCCCGATCCTGGTCCGCGCCACCTGGGCCATCCCCGTCGCCGGCATCCTGGCCATCACCGTCCTGGTCGCCACCGGCTCCCCCGTCAACGCCGCCATCCGCGGCATCACCCCCAGCGACCAGGGCGCACGCCTGCCCCTGCTGCCCGCGGTCCTGGTCATCGCCGCAACAGCGCTGTGCTGGACGGTGTCGACGTATGTGGCGGCGCGCAAAGAGTTCCACGTCGGCGAAACGGACTGACCGGCGCTGTGAACGCCGGGAGTTGTCTCAGCCGCCGCGCGCGCCTCGGCCAACGCTCCTGATCAGCACTCGAATACGGCGGCCGAGGCCGGGATCGCGCGCGAACTGCCATGCCTTTGCTCCGGTAGAAGCGCCTATACCCGCGACCCGTCCCCGCCCCAGCCGCCCAGCCGCCTCACCCGCGAGGCCGTCCCCCGACCTTCCGAATCACCCGAGCCGCCAACCGGCACCCGGCCGCCAAAGCGTCCTCCGGGTCCTCGTCCCGCATCCACGCCGCCAGGTACCCCGCCGCGAAGGCGTCGCCGGCTCCCGTGGTGTCGATCAGCTCTCCCGGCGCGAGCTGCTCGGCCGGGACGCGGATGGTGCGGTCGAACAGGGCGTCGTGGCGGACCACGCCGTCGGCGCCGAGTTTGACCACCACCTGGTCGCAGAGCTCTGTCAGGGCTCTGGTGGCGGCGACCGGGTCGTCGTCGATGCCGGTGAGGACGGCTGCCTCGTCGCGGTTGGCGATGAGCATGAAGGGATCGCCGATCCAGTCCAGGAAGCGGTCCGGGCCGACGGCGGCGAGCGGGCCGGCCGAGGCGACGTCGACCGAGGTGGTCATGCCGCGGCGGCGGGCCAGGTCCAGGGCGGCGACGCCGGCGGCGCGGCTGGCGGGGTTCAGGATCGTGTAGCCGGACAGGTGCAGGTGGCGGCCGGGAGCGAACTCGTGCGTCGGGAGGTCCATCGGGGTCAGGGCGCTGTTGGCGCCGGGGTCCGGGACCATCGTGCGCTCGCCGGTGGGGTCGACCAGGACCACGACCGTGCCGGTGGGACGGGAGGGGTCGATCTTCAGCGCGGTGCGGACGCCGGTGGCGTGGAGCGCTTCAGCGGCCTCGCGGCCCGGGAGGTCGTCGCCGACGCAGCCCACGAACAGCGCGTCGGCGCCGCCGGCGGCCAGCCAGCAGGCCGTGTTGGCCGCCGAGCCGCCGCCGCGCATCGCGATGCGCCCCGGGCTGTCGGAGGCCGTCACCAGCGGGCCGTCCAGCCGCGCCACGACGTCCACCATCAGGTCGCCGACCACCAGGATCGGCGCTGCCGCGTCGGCCATGGGCACTGGGGTCTTCCGTCTTCCGTATTCCGCGACTGGATAACTGGTTACTGGTTACTGGTTCGGCGCGGCGTCGATGATCTCCGCCGCGATGCGGGTGGCGAGCTCGGCGTTGCGCTTGACCAGCAGCACGTTCGCGCGCAGCGACTCCCCGCCGGTCTCGCGGTGGAAGAACTCCAGCAGGAACGGCGTGACGTCCTTGCCCGCGATCCCTTCCTTGTCCGCGGCGGCCAGGGCCTCGTTCAGGATCCGGTCGTGCAGCACCGGGTCCAGCTGGTCCTCGACCGGGATCGGGTTGGCGATCAGCACGCCGCTGGACACCGCCGGCCACGCCAGCTGCCAGTGCTGCAGCACCGCGTCGGCAATCTCCTCGGCGAAGTCGAAGCTCCACTCCAGCGCGTGGCCCGAGTCGGCGAGGTAGAAGCCGGGGAACTGGGTCGTCCGGTAGCCGAAGACCGGGACGTTCAGCGTCTCCAGCCGCTCCAGCGTCGCCGGCACGTCCAGGATCGACTTCACCCCGGCGCACACCACCGCCATCGGGATGCGCGACAGCGCGGTCAGGTCCGCCGACTCGTCCCAGGAGTCGCGCGCGTGCCGGTGCACGCCGCCGAGCCCGCCGGTGGCGAAGACGTCGATGTCGGCCTGCGCCGCCAGCGAGGCGGTGGCCGCCACGGTCGTCGCGCCGTGCAGCCCCTTGGCCGCCGCCACGCCCAGGTCGCGCACGCCGAGCTTGACCACGTCATCGGACTCGGCGATCAGCCGCAGCTCCTCGTCGGACAATCCGACGCACGGCTTGCCCTCGATCACCGCGATGGTGGCCGGCACGCCGCCGTGGTCGCGCACGGTCTGCTCGATCTCGCGCGCCACCCGCAGGTTGTCCGGCCGCGGCAGCCCGTGGCTGATGATCGTGGACTCCAGCGCCACCACCGGGGTGTCCGACTCCAGCGCCTCGATGACCTCGGGGTGGATCCGGAGCCCTACGCCGTCCACTGTCACTTCTGCCTCCTGCAAGCCCGACGGGCACGAGAGAGACGGGCATAAAAACCCGTCCCGGTTACGCTGATGCGAACACTACTGAAGATCGTAGAACGAGCAGGAGGCGGGTTGTGAGCGACGTGGCGAGCGGCGAGGTCACGGTGGTCGACAACAAGGAGCGCCACCAGTACGAGGCGCACCTGGACGGAGCGCTGGCGGGCGTCCTCACCTACACCGTCAGGGACGGCGTGGCGGTCCTGCCGCACACCGGCGTACAGCCGAGGTACGAGGGCCGCGGCATCGGCGGCCGGCTGGCCAAGGCCGCGCTGGACGACGCCCGGGCGCAGGATCTGAAGGTTGCGCCGTGGTGTCCGTTCATCGCCGCCTACATCGAGAAGAATCCCGAGTACGCGGACCTGGTCGTCGCCGACTGAGGCCCTCTCACACCGCCAGCGCGCGCCCGGCGATCGCCTCGATCGCCAGCCCGCGCGGCAGCGTCCCGAAGGTCCGACCCCAGTCGCCGGCGAGCCGCGAGGCGACGAAGGCGTCCCCGCTCTCGGTCGGCGCGTAACGCAGCATCAGCGAACCCTGCATCAGCAACGCCATCCGCTCCACGAACCGACGCGCGCCCGCTTCGTCCACCGAGGCCACCTCGTCCTTCAGCTCCTTGAACGCGGCGTCGAACCGCGCGTCGGCGCCGCACGCCGTGCCGACCTCCGCGCAGAACGCGTCCCACACACCGTCTTCCCGGCCGAGGGCACGCAGCACGTCCAGCGCGTTGACGTTCCCCGAGCCCTCCCAGATGGAGTTCAGCGGCGCTTCCCGGTACAGGCGCGGCATCCCGGATTCCTCGACGTAGCCGTTCCCGCCCAGGCATTCCAGCGCCTCGGCCGCGAACGGCGCGCAGCGCTTGGTGACCCAGTACTTCGCCACCGCCAGACCGATGCGGCGGAACTTGCGCGCGGCCGGGTCCGAGCCGGCGTCCGTGGCCGCGGCGAGGTGCAGTGAGGTGAGCGTCGCCGCCTCGGACTCCAGCGCGAGGTCGGCGAGCACGTTGCGCATCAAGGGCTGGTCGGCGAGCAGCTTGCCGAACGCCATGCGGTGCCGCGTGTGGTGCACCGCCTCGGCGAGCGCCGCGCGCATCAGCGAGGCGGAGCCGGTGACGCAGTCCAGACGGGTCATGGCGACCATCTCGATGATGGTGGCCACGCCGCGGCCCTCGTCGCCGAGCCGCCAGGCGCGGGTGTTGTGGAACTCGACCTCCGAGGAGGCGTTGGCCCGGTTGCCCAGCTTGTCCTTCAGCCGCTGAAGGCGGAAGGAGTTACGGCTCCCGTCGGGCAGCACGCGCGGGATCACGAAGCAGGTCAAGCCGCCGGGCGCCTGGGCCAGCACCAGGAACACGTCGCACATCGGCGCGGAGGTGAACCACTTGTGGCCGATCAGCGTGTACTCGCGGTCCGAGCCGGCAGCCGGCGTCGCCTTGGTGGTGTTGGCGCGGACGTCGGAGCCGCCCTGCTTCTCGGTCATGCCCATGCCGGCCAGGCAGCCCGCCTTGGTGGCGGGGTCGCGCAGGCCGAAGTCATAGCTCGTGGACGCCAGGCGCGGCGTCCACTCCGCGGCCAGCATCGGGTCGGCGGCGAGCGCCGGGACGGCCGCGTAGGTCATCGAGACCGGGCACAGGTGGCCGCCCTCGGTCTGTCCCCAGACCAGCATCTTGGCGGCGCGGGCGGTGTGCCGCAGCGTGCCGGCGTCCTCCAGCCAGGGGGCGGCGGCGATGCCGTGGCTGACGGCGACGGTCATCAGCTCGTGCCACGCCGGGTGGAACTCGACTTCGTCGATACGGCGGCCGTAGCGATCGTGGGTTCGAAGGATCGGGTGATTCGCCTCGGCGAGTCGTCCCCACTCCCGGGCCTCGAAAGACCCGGCGAGCGCGCCAAGCCCGGTCAGCTCGGTGTCCGTCGCCGAACCGGACCCGAACAGCCGGTGGACGGCCGCCACCAGGGAGGGGTCGGCGGTATAGGCGTTGTACCCGGCCAACGGCGGAACCTGGTTCAAAGGCTCGTCGGCGGGGCCGACAAGGGTGCCTTCAGGCATGGGCCGGTCATCTCCGTTTCAGCGTGATGCTGGTGCTGCGTCGTGCTGCCGTTAACGTAGTACCCGATCCTTGTCTTCGCTACCAGCTAGTAACAAACCGAAGCCGCCACTTGAAACTCCCCGTCGGACCCGAGGACCCGCGCATGCGCCCAGTGCTCGACCTGCCCGCCGGCTCCGGCCCCGACCCCGACACGGTTGTGCCGGGACAGCGGGAGCAGCCGGAGTACGCCGAGCAGCACAACCATCTGGGGCTGCGCGAGCGCTTCCGCGCGCAGGCACGCAACTGGTGGTCTGTCACCAGGATCACCTTCGCGATCTGCATGCGCTACCGGATCACCGGGCTGGCGGCCGAGGCGGCGTTCTTCGCCCTGCTCTCGCTGCCGCCGCTGGCGATCGGGCTGGCCGGGACGCTGGGCTACCTGAACGGCTGGATCGGCGCGGCGCGGATCGTCGAGATCAAGCACCACATCGAGGGCGCGGCCGGCACGATGCTGTCCGGGCCCGGCGTGCAGAAGATCGACGGGCTGCTGACGAACCTGCTGGCCAACGGGCATCCGGAGCTGATCTCGATCGGCTTTTTGCTGGCGCTGTGGGCGGGATCGCGCGCGATGAACGTCTACGTCGACACCATCACGATCGCCTACGGGCTGTCGGGGCGCCGCGGCATAGTGCGCACGCGCCTGCTGGCGTTCGGCATGTACATGCTGGGGCTGCTGCTGGGCTCGGTGGCGCTCCCGCTGCTGGTGATCGGGCCGGACCTGCTGGTCAGCGCGCTCCCGCCGATCACCGACCTGATCCACGCGGTGTACTGGCCGCTGATGCTCACGGTGCTGGCGGCGTTCCTGAACACCCTGTACCACCTGGCCGTGCCAGTGCGCACGCCCTGGTCGCAGGACCTGCCGGGCACGGTCCTGGCGCTGCTGCTGTGGCTCGGCGGATCGGCGCTGCTGCGGGACTACGTGTCCACCACCTTCTCGGACACCAAGTCGACCAACTCGCTGTACGGAGGACTCGCCGCGGCCGTGGCGATCCTGGTCTGGCTGTACGTCACCGCGCTGGCGGTGCTCCTGGGCGCGGCGCTGAACGCGGCCGTGGAACAAGTGTGGCCCTCGCGAAGGTTGTGGCTTGCGAGGCTGGCACTGCGCCAGCGGGTAGCGGCTCAGCGGGACGCCACCGTCCCGGTTCCGGAAGGGTTTCCCACGGACGACTGAGCTGGCAGAAAACTCCGGCGACAACGCGTCGGAGGCGTACGTACCATGAAGCGATCTTCCGGGATTTCGGTGGATACCGGGACAGGCGATGGACCTGGCACCCGGACGACAAGAACCGGACAGAACAGTGAAAGCTGGGACAGCATACGTGTCAACCGCAGCTCCGATGGGCTCACAGCGGCTCCGGGCGCTGGGCTGGACGGAAGGCCACGAGAAGGCCTTCGCGGTCCTGCAGGAAGCCGCCGGCGCCGACCTCATACCGGCGCTGGTCACGGAAGCCGGCGACGGCGGGTGTACGGCCGAATCCGCCACCGGCGCGCTCAGAGCCACCTACGGCCCCAATCTGCTGCTCTCCATGGCGGCAGACCCTCTCCGACGACCCCTCACCGAAGACTGGATCGCCGTCCGCCGCTGGCCGGACGGACGCGCCACCGCGGAGGCCATCTTGAGCCGCCGCGTGACCCTGATGCGCCAAGAACCCTCGCGATAGCGCGGCGGCCGTGTCGCGGCCGGACTCCGCAGGCCCGGACTCCTGGGGGACTTCCAGGACTTTCTCCCGCGCCATAGCGGACAATCCCTCCCCAACCACACCGGACTTCCACCGGACTTCAACGTTCCGCGACGCCTCCGGCGCCTAAGGTAATCGCTTGCGCTGGGTATTCACTCCGTGACGCAGGGGTCACGGAGCCCGGCGGAAGGCTTTGGGGGCGCGAGAGATGGTGCGGCAAGCAGCGATGGGCAGCACCGACCTGGACCCGGCCAGGGTCCCGGCGCTGATCCGCGAGAGCTTCGCGCTGGTCGGCGGCGAATCCGGCAGCTCCGGTAACTCCGATAACTCTGACAAGCCCGACAAGATCGTGTCCTACTTCTACGCGCTGGTCTTCACCGAATGCCCGGCGCTGCGGGACATGTTCCCGCCGATGATGGACGCCCAGCGCGACCGGCTGTTCCAAGCCCTGGTGCGCATAGTGGGCCAGGCAGAGCACCCTGACAGCCTGGTCGCCTATCTCAGGGAACTGGGCCGCGACCACCGCAAGTACGGCGCTCAGCCGGAACACTACGACGTGGTCTGGCGGTGTCTCATATCAGCGTTGAAACACTATGCGGGCGCCGCATGGACTCCCGACATGGACGCCGCCTGGCTGGCGGCGTACCAACTCATCGCCGGGACGATGATGGAGGCGGCCGAACAGGACGCCCAATTGGCGCCGGCATGGTGGACCGCACGAGTGGTCCGCCATGAGCTGCGCACTCCGGACATCGCAGTACTGACCCTGCAGCCGGATTCCCCTTATGAGTTCCGCGCAGGGCAGTACCTGTCCTTGGAGACGCAGCGCTGGCCTCGTGTCTGGCGGCACTTCTCGATCGCCAACGCGCCTCGCTCCGACAACACCCTGACGCTGCACGTGCGCGCCATCCCCGCGGGCTGGGTGTCGACGGCACTGGTGAACCACACCAGGGTCGGGGACGTCGTCCGATTAGGCCCGCCGTCCGGCACGATGCTGTGCACCACGACCTCGATGCGCGACCTGCTGTGCATCGCCGGCGGCACCGGACTGGCGCCGATCAAGGCGATGGTCGAGGACATGGCGAAGTGGAACACCACCCGGCAGGTGCGGCTGTTCTATGGCGCACGCCATGACGACGAGCTCTACGATCTGGCGGCCCTGGAACACCTGGCGTACCGGCGCCGCTGGCTGTCGGTGGTCTCGGCGGTGTCGCACGATCCGCACTTCCCCGGCGAGCGCGGGATGCTGCCGGACGTCGTGGCGCGGCACGGGGAGTTCTTCGAGCACTGGGCCGGGCACGACGTGTACGTGTCGGGCTCCGTGGCGATGGTCCGTGCGACGATCGCGCGGCTGCAGGAGCTGAACATCCCGCTGGCGAGCATCAGGTTCGACGCGTACGGCGGGATGGACGGGCTGTGGCAGCCGGGGGCGGGGCAGGGCGTGCCGATGCCCCCGTCGGCTCCGGCAGGGCCGGGGACGGCCGGGGAGGGGCGAACGGAGGGTGTCGGGCACGCCAACGGCGCGGGTGTCTCCACGGCCGGTTCGTGGGCCGCGCAGGGCGCTTGGCGGCGGGACAACGGATGGCGGGCCGGGGTGGCCGGGCAGGTGGGAGCCGCGCGGACGCTGGACGAGTGGCTGGTTTCGCAGACCTCTTAGCGCCCGCTTGGGCGCCCATTGTCTCGTCCGCTGGCTAGGCGTCGAACTGCTTAGGCGTCGAAATCCAGCTCCACCGCGGGGGTGAGAGGGCGGGACTGGCACGCCAGGACGAAGCCCTCCGCCTTCTCCTCCGGCTCCAGGGCGTAGTCGTGGGCCATCGCGACGTCGCCCTCGACGAGCTTCGCGCGGCAGGTGCCGCAGACGCCGCCGGTGCAGGAGTAGGGGGTGTCGGGGCGGGCCTTGAGGACGGCGGCGAGGACCGAGTCGTCGTCCTTGGACATGGCCAGCTCCGTGCGGCGGCCGCCGAGCGTCACGGTCACCGCGACGTCGCCGTCGGCCAGGACCTTGGCGGTCTCGGCGTAGGCGGCCGGAGGCGGCGCGTCCTCGGCGTGGAAGAGCTCGAAGTGGACGTGCGCGCGCGACACACCGCGCTCGGCCAGCACGTCCTTCGCCATGTCGACCATCGCCATCGGCCCGCAGACGTAATAGTGCGCGTCAGGACCCGGCGACGCGGCGGCGAGCAGCTCCGGCAGCCGCTCGGCGTCGATCCGCCCGGTAAGCAGCGGCGCCTCCCGCGGCTCCCGCGACAGCACGTGCAGCACCATCAGCCGTTCGGCGTAACGATCCTTGAGATCGGCCAGCTCCTCCAGGAACATGACAGAGGCAGCAGTCCGATTGCCGTAAATCAGAGTGAAGCGATCCCCGCGAGCCAACGCGACCTCGGCCATGGCCAAGACCGGCGTCACCCCGCTCCCGGCGACGATACCGACATGCTCGGCGCCCCCCTGCAAGACGAACCGCCCCGCAGGCGCCAGCACATCGACGAGATCCCCGACCCCCAACCTGCTCGCCGCGATCTCCCCGAACCCACCCGGTCCCAGCTCCTTGACCGCGATACTCAGCCGCGCAGCCCCACCCTCCCCCGAAGGCGCGGCACACAGCGAATAAGCACGCCGAGCCTCAATCCCACCCAGCTCCATCCGCACCGTGACGTGCTGCCCCGGCACAAAGCGGAACACATCCCGCTCCCCCGACGGCACCTCGAACACGACACGCACGGCGTCATCAGTGAGCCGGTCCACCCCGACGACAGGAAGCAAGGTCACAGCACTCTCACAAAGGACTCGATCACGATCAGCGACACAATCACAGGGACTTGATAGCCCCGAACGGCTCCCCGCACGCCCGACAGGCACGCAGGGACTGGCACGGCGTACTGCCGAACGCGCTGAGCTCGCGCGTATCGCCACTGCCGCACCGGGGACAGCTCTGCGCTGCACGCTGTGCTGCGCGATGTTGGGTGGGTGGGTGGGGGGAGGGGAAAGGAGAGGAAGAGGAGCCACTCACCGCCGACACCACGCCGCCGGCCGACTGCGCGCTGCCCGCCGACGCCACGCCCACCACCGCACCCACGCCCGCGCCCGCGCCCGCGCCATCATCGCCCACGCCGCCGGCTGACTGCGCGCTGCCCGCCTCCACCGCGCCGCCGGCCGACTGCGCGCTGCCCGCCGACACCACGCCCACCACCGCGCCTGCGCCTGCGCCACCATCGCCCGCGCCGCCGGCTGACTCTGCGCTGCCCGCCAGCGCCGCGCTGCCCGCCGACTGTGCGCCGCCCGCCGACACCACGCCGCCCGCCGACTGCGCGCTGCCCGCCGACACCACGCCCGCACCCGCGTCCGCGCCCCCATCGCCCACGCCGCCGCGCCCGATCGTCACCGCGACCGGCCCGCCGCGGTGTCGCGCACCGCCGCTGGGCGGCGCGATGCCGTGCTCGGCAAGCTTGCGGCGGCCGTCCTCGCTGATCCAGTCGGTGCTCCACGCCGGCGACATCGCCGTGCGCGTGCGCACCTCGGTCTGCGGCGCGCCGGATTCGCGCAGGCAGGCGGCGACTGCCACGCGCACGTCCGCCGCGATGGCCTCGGTCGCCGGGCAGCCCACGAAGGTCGGGGTGATGCGCACCTCGATCGCGCCGTCGTCCGTCAGCGACACGCCGCGGATGATGCCCAGGTCGCCGAGGGTCACCACCGGCAGCTCCGGATCCGGGACCGCCGATGCGGCAGCTTCGAGCGCCGCCAGGTCGAGCGTCACCGGATCGAGCGCCACCAACTCGTCAGTCGCCATCGTCATCACCTCCGCGTCGTCCCAGCCGCCAACTCGATCTCAGCCCGCTACCACTTCGCCCCGGGATGCTGCCGGTGCAGCGCCTGCATCTCCCCCAGCAGCAGCCCGAAACCCTCGCCGTGCCGCCCGGCGCGCCCGCCGCGCGGCTGCCAGCCGTCCGCGGGCATCGTCAGCGTCGCGGCCTCGACCACGCCCGCCACCGACGCCTCCCACGCGGGCCGCAGCGTCCGCGGGTCCACCGCGACACCCGCCGCGACCAGCTCCGTGGCCACCGCGTCGGCGGCGAACAGCTCCGCCGTGTACGGCCACAGCTGCTCCAGCCCGGCCTGCATGCGGCGGTGGCTCTCCTCGGTACCGTCGCCGAGGCGCAGCGTCCACTGCACCGCGTGGTCGCGGTGGTAGGCGACTTCCTTCACCGCCTTGGCGGCGAGCGCGGACAGTTCCGGGTCCGTCGAGTCGCACAGTGCCGCGTACAGCTCACTCTGGTACGTCGCGAAGTACAGCTGGCGCGCGATCGTCGCCGCGAAGTCGCCGTTGGGCTGCTCCACCAGCAGCACGTTGCGGAACTCCCGCTCCGTGCGCAGGAACGCCAAGTCGTCCTCGGAACGCCCAGCGCCCTCTAGCGAACCCGCATATGTGAGCAGAGTCCGCGCCTGCCCTAGGAGGTCCAGGGCGAGGTTCGCCAGTGCGACGTCCTCCTCCAGCTCCGGGGAATGCGCGCACCACTCCGACAGACGGTGCGACAGGATCAGCGCATCGTCACCCAGCTGGAGCGCGTACTGCGCGACCAACGGAGTGGATTCCGTAGTAGCGGTCACAGGTTCTTCACGCCTTCCGGAACGTTATAGAACGTCGGATGCCGGTACACCTTGTCCCCAGCCGGGTCGAAGAACGGCTCCTTCTCATCCGGAGAAGACGCGGAGACAGACGCCGCAGGGACAACCCATATGGAGACTCCCTCGCCGCGCCGCGTATAGAGATCCCGCGCATTGCGCAGCGCCATCTCCGCGTCTGAGGCGTGCACACTCCCGACGTGCTGATGCGAGAGCCCACGCCGCCCGCGGATGAAGACCTCCCACAGAGGCAGACCGCTACTCATCCCGCCGCCACATCCCTCTCGCCACTGCCACTACCGCTGTCGTTGCCATTGCTACTGGCACTGCCGCTGGCACTACCGCTACCACTGCCGCCGTCACCACTGTGCTTGGCCGCATAAGCCAACGCCGCCTGCCGCACCCATTCGCCGTCCTCATGCGCCTGCACCCGCGCCGCGACGCGCTGCCGGTTGCACGGCCCGTTGCCGGCGAGGATCTCCTGGAACTCCGTCCAGTCGATCACGCCGAAGTCGTAATGCCCGCGCTCCTCGTTCCACCGCAGGTCCGGGTCCGGGATGGTCAGGCCCAGCGCCTCGGCCTGCGGGACGCTGATGTCGACGAAGCGCTGGCGCAGCTCGTCGTTGGAATGCCGCTTGATGCGCCACGCCATGGACTGCGCGGAGTGCGAGGACTCCGCGTCCGGCGGGCCGAACATCATCAGCGAGGGCCACCACCAGCGGTCCAGCGCGTCCTGCGCCATCGCGTGCTGCTCAGCGGTGCCGTGCGCGAGGTCGTGGAGCAGCTCGAAGCCCTGGCGCTGATGGAAGGACTCCTCCTTGCAGATCCGCACCATGGCCCGCGCATAGGGACCATAAGAGCAGCGCTGGAGCGGGATCTGGTTGATGATCGCCGCGCCGTCCACCAGCCACCCGACCGCACCGATGTCAGCCCAGGTCAGCGTCGGGTAGTTGAAGATCGAGGAGTACTTCTGCCGACCGTTGTGCAGCGCGTCGAGCAGATCCGCGCGGTCCACACCAAGCGTCTCGGCAGCCGCGTAGAGGTAGAGCCCATGCCCCGCCTCGTCCTGCACCTTCGCCAGCAGGATCGCCTTACGCCGCAGCGACGGAGCACGCGTGATCCAGTTGCCCTCCGGCTGCATCCCGATGATCTCGGAGTGCGCATGCTGCGCGATCTGCCGCACCAACGTCTTCCGGTACGCCTCCGGCATCCAGTCCCGCGGCTCGATCCGCTCATCGGCCGCGATCAGCCCATCGAAGCGCTCCTGCAGCCCGGCAACCTCCGGCAGCTCCCGCACGGCTGCCGCCGCGTCATGCGTCCTGGCCTGCGCCGTCACGGCACCCACCTCTCAACCGACCGAACGTTCGGTTCTATGGTCCCGCCGGGCTGCGGCGGTGTCAACAGCGGGCAGTCACAACCGCCACGCGCCGCCGCGCCGAACGGCCAGCCCGGCATAGGTGAAGACGCAGGAGAGGCCGATGCCCCACTCTTCGCCCTGGTAGCGCATGGCGGGGTCCGCGAACGCGGAGTGGAGTTCCTCGAACGGGATCACGGTGAACGCGTCGCTCGTGGCGTCGGGCATGTGGCGGACCTCGATCCAGCCCTTGCGGACGAACGGGAGGAGTGGGCTGAGCTGCTCCTCGACGAATGCCAGCCGTTCGGCAGGGCTCGAGTCGGCGGGCGGGTCCGGCCAATCGCCGAAGTCTCCTGTGAGCATTCCGCTGGATTCCTGGGCGCAGATCAGGATGTCTTGTTCCGTCTCGGTGAGCTCGTTCCAGGTCGGCAGGCCAGTGGCGTCCGCTGCCGGCCAGGCGTCCTCGGTCCATTGCTCGCGCACTGCCGCCGGGGCACCAAGATAGAAATGGCGCGAGCGTTCGTGGTCCCAGATCCAGTTGTCGGCATCCGCGAGAACGTCTCGCACCTGCGAACCGGCCAGGATGGGGTCGGAAGGGCGAAGGAACGCATGGTGCGATTCCTGGACCACGAGGTAGCCGCCGTCGATCAGGTCCAGAACCGTGGCAGCGAGCATCGGGATCAGCTTGCGCTGCTCCGCGTCGGTATAGGAACGCAGCGGTGGCGCATCGGCGGCTCCAGCCCATCGGAGACCGATGCCGTAAACCTGCACGGAACCGGCCAGGCGCCTTCCCCCGATGGCATGGCGCATCAACGTCTGCTCGGCGAAGGTCAGCGAGCCCCAAGTGATCATGGAGCCGATGGTCTCATCCAGAGCCGCCGTCGAGAGTGGGACCCCTGTGCGGTGCGGTCAGTCCACCCGCGTCGCCCTCAGTCCACCCGCGTCAGCACCCGCGCCCCGTCCTCCGTCACGGCGATGGTGTGCTCGGAGTGGGAGCCGCGGGAGCCGTCCTGGAAGCGGAGGGTCCAGCCGTCGGGGTCGGTGAAGATCTCGCTGGAGGTGGCGGACCACCAGGGTTCGAGGGCGAGGGTCAGGCCGGGGCGCAGGACCAGGCCGCGGCCGGCGCGGCCGGCGTTGGCGACGTGGGGGTCCTCGTGCATGGTGTGGCCTAGGCCGTGGCCGCCGAACTGGAGGTTGACCGGGTAGCCGTAGTCGGTGGCGACGGCTTCGATGGCGGCGCTGATGTCGCCGAGCTTGTTGCCGGGGAGTGCGGCGGCGATGGCGGCTTCCAGGGCGACGGCGGTGGACTCCACCAGGCGGACGTCTTCCGGGCGGGGGGTGCCGACGATCACTGTGCGGGCCGAGTCCGCGACCCAGCCGTCGATGGAGACCGCGAAGTCCAGGGTCAGGACGTCGCCGTCGCGCAGGGTGTACTTGTGGGGGAGGCCGTGCAGGACGGCGTCGTTCACCGACAGGCAGATGACGTTGGCGAACGGGCCGCGGCCGAAGGAGGGGGCGTAGTCCCAATAGCAGGACACCGCGCCGCGCTCCTTGATGCGGCGGCGGGCGCGCTGCTCCAGGTCCATCAGGTTCACGCCGGGGCGCGCCAGCTCGGCCAGTTCGAGCAGGGTCTCGCCGACGAATCGGCCGGTGACCGCCATCTTGTCGATCTCCTGCGGCGTCTTGAGCTCGATCACCGGGTCTTCTCCGTCCGTTCGGGATCCTCGTCCAGCACGTGCTCCGGCGCACCCTGCGCGCGCCAGATCTGTTCGCCCTCGCCGTCCGTCTCGCCGGTCGGCGCCAGGCCGATGCGCTCGGCCACCTTCGCCGAGGCCGCGTGCCGGGGATGGATGTTCGCGCGGATCTCCGCCACACCCCGTTCCCGCAGCCACGCCACGAGCGCCGACGCCGCCTCGACCGCGTACCCGCGGCCCTGCCACGCCGTGCCGACGACCCACGCCACGTCCGCGCGCCGGCCGCCGTCGACCACCGTCGCCTGCACGGTGCCGACCGCGGCGCCGTCCTGCGCGCGCCGGGCGATCCAGTTGACCCATTCTTGCAAACCGTCGGGGGAACGCCCCACAGCGAGCCGGGCATACCGCGCGCGCAGACCCTCCGGGGTCGGCGGCTCCCCGCCGATGAAGGTGTAGAGCTCCGGGTCGGCCAGGACTTCCGCCATCTCCCGGGCGTCGGCTTCCGTCACGGAATTCAGCACCAAACGCGCCGTGGTCGTCGGCTCTCTAAACATCCTTGCATGCTATGCGGGGCGGCTGATGACGCCGGTACGGCGCGGGACACAACGAGTCGGGCCTTGATACCCGCGTACGTGCGATTACTCCGATTAAGTTGCCACCGTCGCCATATCGTTACCCACCTGTGACGAGGTGAGTTGACACGCGCTGCATGGCGAGAGGATCCTCTATCTCCGTTAGGACACCTCGTTCGGTGAGGCGTCTTCACGGACAAAGGCCACTGATCCCATCGGTCGAGAGACCCTCCGGATCAGGACAGATCTCCTCGGCTTAAGGGGTGATCCCAAGTGGCTGCGCAGCTGACGCTACGCCGTGAAGTGCCGAAGCTCTGACGAGAGAGGTGGCCGGGACGCGTCTTGGCTTCGCCGTGCGACGGCGGGCTGTGCGGACCTTTCCGGGTGATCCTCCCAGGGGTGTCTAGCAGGACCGGTCCGTGCCGCATGGGCGGATCCGCGAGACACAGGCGCCGCGGCGCCACGGCGGTCAGGGAGGTGGTAGCGATGAAATCCGGTAGTAGGTCGGGCCACAGTCGGCCCTTCATCGCGAACGACCCAGCCCACCGTCCCTCCCCCGGCGCGCGTTAACCGCATCAGAACTCTGCCACCACCCGGCCGCACCGGGACCTCCCGCAGGTCCCACCGCGGCCGGAGGGGTGGACGCGTGCCACCCGACCAGCCGCTCCTACCCGGCAGCAGGGGGTGTTCCCATGACCACGGCCACGCTCAACAGCGAAGTCCGCGAGACGACGCACCACGGCGCACATCAGTGCGCGGTACTCGATGAAGCACACGTCGGCGACATCAAAGGCGCGTTCGGCACCATCAAGCTCGACGACGACGGCGCGCGCCGCGGACTGTCGGCCAAGCTCAAGACCCTGCTGGCGATCGTCGGGCCCGGGCTGATCGTGATGGTCGGCGACAACGACGCCGGCGCGTTCGCCACCTACGGGCAGGCCGGGCACGACTTCGGCACCAAGCTGTTGTGGACGCTTCTGCTGCTGGTCCCGGTGTTGTATGTGAACCAGGAGATGGTGTTGCGCCTCGGCGCGGTCACCGGCGTCGGGCACGCCCGGCTCATCTTCGAGCGCTTCGGTACGTTCTGGGGCGCGTTCAGCGTCATCGACCTCTTCCTTCTCAATGCTCTGACGCTGGTCACCGAGTTCATCGGCATCACGTTGGCGACCAGCTATCTGGGGCTGCCGAAGGTGCCCTCGGTGTTGATGGCCGCGCTGGTGATCGTGGCGGCGGCGATGAGCGGCTCGTTCCAGCGGTTCGAGCGGATCGCGCTGACGCTGTGCGTGGGGTCGCTGCTGCTGATCCCGATCTCGATCATGGCGCACCCCAGCGCGGGGACCATGGCGCACGGCTTCGTCACCCCGGCCCTGCCCGGCGGTTCGGGCCACATGGCCACGGTGATGCTGGTCGTGATCGGCATCGTGGGCACGACGGTCGCGCCGTGGCAGCTGTTCTTCCAGCAGAGCTATGTGATCGACAAGCGCATCACGCCGCGCTTCATGAAGTACGAGAAGGCCGATCTGGGCATCGGCATCGTGGTGGTCGTGGTCGGCGCGGCGGCGACGATCGGTCTGGGCGCGGTGGCCGCGGCGCACCTGTCAGGGTCCTTCACCGACGCCGCCGACGTGGCGCGCGGGCTGACCGTCTATGGCGGCCGGGTCCTGGGCGACATGTTCGCCGTCGCACTGCTGGACGCCTCGATCATCGGCGCGTTCGCGGTATCGCTGTCCACCGCCTACGCGATGGGCGACTGCTTCAAGATCAACCACTCGCTGCACCGCGGAGTGAAGCAGGCCAAGGGTTTCTACGCGGTCTACGCCGGGATCATCGCCTTCGCCGCGACGATCGTGCTGGTGGCCAGCGACCACGTGCAGGGCGTGCTCACCGTCGGCGTGCAGGCGCTGGCCGGCGTGCTGCTGCCCTCGGCCTCGGTGTATCTGCTGCTGCTGTGCGTGGACAAGCATGTCCTCGGGCCCTGGGTCAACAACCGCCGGACCACGGTGTTCACCGGCGGCGTGATCGCGGTCCTGGTGGCGCTGTCGCTGGTGCTGACCGGCTCGGTGCTGGACCAGAACATCACCGCCGGGCAGATCGAGGCGATCCTCGCCGGCTGCGCGGTCGTCGCGCTGGCCTTCGGCGCCTGGCTGGGTGTCAAGGCTCTGCGAGCCCGCCGCGCGCCGGGCTACGTCGCCGAGACCATCGACCGCTCCGGCCGGGACGAGTGGCGGACGCCGCCGCTGGCACAGCTGGGCCAGGTCCGGTTCTCCACCGGGACCCGCGTCGGCCTCGCCGTGCTGCGCACCTACCTCGCGGTGGCGACGGTGCTGGTCGTGGTCAAGCTGGTCTCGATGATGCTCGGGCACTGATACACCCCTGCCCTCGACCGGCGCACCCCGACCGGAGCCCTTCGACCGGGACCCCTCGACCGGCGGGCGTCGCTCGCGTCCACCCAGCGGACGTGGAGCGGCGCCCGCCTAGCGTCGCTCCATATACGCCTCTTCCAGGTCCAGCTCATGCAGCACCCGCCGGTAGACGTCGTCGTTGATCTCCCGCATGTCCCGCAGGTGCTCGATCGCGGCGCGTTCGGCGTCCAGCATCGAGCGCCGCGCGTCCTCGACCGCCGACGCCCTGGCGCTCGGTCCGCCGGACGCGACCTGCATCGCGTACTTCTTCGCCTTGTCGCCGCGCCACCGCGCCTGATCGCGCATGCGGTCCACGGCCGGGTCCGGCAGCGACGCCTCCAACTCGTCCAGGCGCGCGAGCCCTGCGTTCGCGGCGGTTCCCATGGCGCTGCAATAGGAGAACGCGTCTTCCTTCTCCTCGTCCTTCGCCTCGACGCCGAGCCGGCGGATCAACGGCGGCAGCGTCAGGCCTTGGACGATGAGGGTGGTCAGCACCACGAACAGGGTCAGGAACTGGACGAGTTCGCGGTCCGGCAGCGGCGCGCCGTGGTTGTCGGTCAACGGGATCGCCGCCGCGGCGGCCAGCGAGACCACGCCGCGCATGCCGGCCCAGCCGACCACGAACAGGATCCGCGGCCGCTGGGTTTGTTCCGGTGGAGGAGCCAGCGGCGCGGTGCGTCGCACGTGGTGCAGCAGGAAGCGTCCGACGTAGCCGAACGTGTAGACCCCGCCGAACCGCGCCAGCACCACTATCGCGAACGCGGCCAGGCCGTAGCCGATCAGCTGCCAGGCGCCCCAGCTGTCGACGTCCCGCAGGATCGGGATCAGCTGCAGGCCGATCAGCGCGAAGACCGTGGCTTCCAGGATCTCCACGATCACGTCCCACAGCGCGGTGTCCAGCATCCGCGTGGCATATCCGGCGCGCACCCGGCGATGGCCGAGGTAGAGCCCGAGGATGACGACGCCCATCACGCCGGAGACGTGCACCGCTTCGGCGGTGATGTAGACGACGAACGGCAGCGTCAGCGAGATCGCGCTCTCGGCGCGCGGGTCGCTCATCCGGAAGCGGATCGGGTCCCAGACCATCGCGACCACCGCGCCGATCAGGATGCCGCCGGCCGCCGAGAGCACGAACCGCCCGACCGCGTCGAAGACCGTGACGGTCTCCCCCACCGCGGCGGCCAGCGCGATCCGGAACGCGGTCAGCGCGGTGGCGTCGTTGAACAGCCCTTCGCCGACCAGCACGTCGACGGTCCGGCGCGGCAGTCCCAAGCGTTTGGCGATGGAGATCGCCGCGACCGTATCCGGTGGTCCGAGCACCGCGCCGAGGACGAACGCCACCGACAGCGGCATCCCCGGGATCAGCCAGTGCATCGCGAATCCGGTGAGCAGCGTGGTGACCAGGACCATCGCCACCGACAGGATCAGGACCGCCGACCAGTTCTCCCGCAGCGAGGGGACCGAGGTCTCCACCGCCGCCTGATACAGCAGCGGCGGCAGCAGGATCATGAGCACGAACTCGGGCTCGAGGTCGTAGTCGGGGATGAACGGCGTGATCGACACCAGCAGGCCGATGCCCACCAGCACGAGCGGTCCGTTGACGTCGAACCGCCGCGCGAGGGCGGAGACCACCACGGAGAAGAACGGGACGCCCAGCAGGAAAAGGAGGTGTTGCGCCGTCATGCCACCTGATCATCCCATGACAGATGGGTCGAACGGCGCGCTCCCGGGACGGATCAGCCGCGCGCCGTGCGCCACACCTCGGCGGGGAACGCCTCGGCGAGCGCCACCAGCATGTTGAGACTGGTTTCCACCCACACCGGCTTGACCTTTCCCTTGCCCCAGGTCAGAAGCCTGGTTCCCTCGATCCGCCAGGCGAAGTCGGGCCAGGAGGCGATCAGCCACAGCACTTTCGGGTCGAGGATGTCGGCGGCGAGCTGCTGGTTCAAAGTGGTGACCAGATAGCGCTGGTCGAATCCGGGATCGCCGCGGACGAACTCCGGTGCGCCGGCCAGGATGCCCGGCCCGGCGGCGTGGGAGGCGTGCCTCTTGCGCGGCACTACTTCCACGGCGGGCAGCGGAACCGGGAGGTCGACGACGCAGGCGGCCCAGTAGTTGTGGGTGTCGTCGCTGTTGTTGCCCGGCGTCATATATGGGCTGTCGCTGCCCGGCATCACCTGGTGGCTGGTACTGGCCGGCGTCTTGTATTCATAGTCGATCACGAGGATGGCGTGGCCGTTGTGCCAGCCGTTCAGCACGATGCGCGCGATGCGGTCGTGCCCGGTGGCGAACGGCCGGCCGCCGAAGGTGTCGGGCAGCCGGCGGTCTTTCTTCGTCAGCTGCCACTGCTTGGCGGAGGCCATGGCGGCCAGGGCCCGCTTGCGGCGGGAGTTGGCGACGGCTCCAGCCACCCCGAGGGCGACGATGAACCCGAAGAAGATCAGGAGGACTGCGGCCACGGGACCATGCCTACCATCACGGCGCCGTCAGCGAGTTCCGTTGCAGTAGTACGAGGTCCCGTTGAAGTACTGGTTGTCCCAGAAGTAAAGGTCCGCCCACGTCTGGGGACCGGCGACGCCGTCCACGGAGAGCTTCGGGTACGGAGGGGTGCCGCCGGGCGAGTGCACGGTCGGGGCGTTGTTGCACTTCTGGAAGGCGGTCATCGCGGATTGCGTGTCCGAACCCCACTGGCCGTCGATCGCCAGCGGCTTGATGCCCAGTTCCGACTTCTTCAGCAGGCACTGGACCTGCTTGACCGCGTTGACGTTGGTCGAGCCTTGCTTGATCTGCGGCATCTTCGAGGCCGGGAGGTCCATGTACGTGCAGTCGGTGGAGGGCACGGACACGGTGACGGTGGTGGCCGGGGCGCTGGGCTTGGCCGCGCTGGGCGGCGGGTTCGAGACGACCGGGGTGCCGGGGTGCGAGGACGCCGTGCTGCCCGGGTGGGTCGAGGTGGCCGGGTGGCTCGTGCTCGGGCTGCCGGGGCTCGTGCTCGGGCCGGTGTGTCCGCCGGTCGGAGTACCGGTGGAGGTCGGGTTGCCGGGCACGTTCGCGCCCTGCGCGCCGTTGGTCGAGGCGGCCGCCATGTCGTCGCCGTCGGGCTTGCCGCCGCCGTTGGCGATCACCGCCGAGCCGTCGCCCGGCGTGGAACTGCTGGATTCGGAGGCTCCGGCGCCGGCCAGGGACGCCGTGTCGGGCTTGTGCGAGCCGCTGTTCATGGAGGCCACCGCGCCTCCGATGCCGACCACGGCCACCACGGCGAGCGCCGAGGCGATCAGGGTCTTGCGGCGGCGGCCGGAGTCGCCGGGGTCTCCGTCGCCCGGGCCGTGGCCGCCGTAACCGCCGTAGCCGCCCTGACCGCCCTGGTTTCCGGAGCCGCCGGTTCCCTCAGGGCCGCCGTCGGACAGCGGCATGCCGTAAGGGGACATCATCGGCGGCGGAGCAGGATTGGCGGCACCGGACGGTGACTGGGGCGTCCCCCAGGGCGGGGTGCTGTCGGGCGAGCTCATGGTCGGTCATCGTATCTTCGACCGCCGAGGGCCCGGTCCCCGGCTCGGCAAAGTGCGGGTAAAACAACCCTCGCGGCGCGCCGAGTACGCATGAACCTCGACAAACGTGTTGTGGCCGGACGCCCCCGGGCGGGATCATCGAGGACATGACGCTGCCCCGCCAGCGCCCTCAGGGGCCTGCCACGCGACCGGCGCCCGACTCCGGCGGAGACACTCCGCGGGCTCCGGAAAGGCGCACTGCGAGCGACCCGGCGAGCGACCCCGCCAGCGACCCCGGAGCCCGGCTGCCCTTCCGGGTGACCATCGACGACTCCGACACCCCCTACGACGTGGTGGACGCGCTGCTGCTGACGCCGTTCACCACCGGCCTGCAGCCGCACGCCCGGCACGCCCGGCTGGACGCGCTGCGCGAGGACGCGACGCTGGTCCCGGCCGAGGGCGAGGTCCTGCGCTCGGTGGTGGAGGACAAGCGGGAGTCGTGCCTGACCGCGGGACCGGGCTGGACGGCGCGCTCGGTGCGCTGGTCCAGCGGCGGCGGCGAGGTCACGGTGGTCGCCGAGACCCCGGAGCTGGCGGCCAAGATCCTGGAGCAGGCCACCGACGGCGTGGCGGCCGAGGAGGAGCCGGAAGAGGAGAAGGTCTCCGTCGGCTTCTGGTACGCCGCGCCGCAGCGCGGCCCGTACCGCACGGTCCGCACCATCACGGCCGAGCCGTGGGAGGCCGTCCGCCAGAACTACTCCGCGAGCGCCTCGGCCGCCATCGACAAGCTGATGGCGGTGCGCCGCACCGAGGCCACCGGCCGCATGATCCTGCTGCACGGCGCCCCCGGCACCGGCAAGACCACGGCGCTGCGCACCCTGGCGCGCGAGTGGCGCGAGTGGTGCCAGGTGGACTACGTCCTGGACCCCGACGCGCTGTTCTCCTCCCCCGGCTACCTCATGGAGGTCGCGATGGGCGTGGAGTACCACGGCCACGGCGAGGACGAGGAGAACCGCCGGCGCTGGCGCCTGCTGCTGCTCGAGGACTGCGACGAGCTGATCCGCGGGGAGGCCAAGGCGACCAGCGGCCAGGCGCTGTCCCGGCTGCTGAACCTCACCGACGGGCTGCTCGGCCAGGGTCGCGACGTGCTGGTCGCGATCACCACCAACGAGAACCTGGCCAGCCTGCACCCGGCGGTCATAAGGCCCGGGCGCTGCCTGGCGCAGATCGAGGTCGGCCCGCTGCCCCGCGCCGAGGCGCTGGCCTGGCTGGACCGCGAGGGCGCGGATCCGGCGCGGGTCGCGGCGGCGCGCCTGGGGCGCGGCGCCACGGGCTCCGGCGGACCGATCGGCGGGGTGACGCTGGCCGAGCTGATCGCGGCGCGGGACGGGAGCGAGCCGGTCGCCTCGGCGGGCGACGACACCGGGACGGGGTTGTATCTGTAGAGCGGGCTCTCAGGCCGCCGGCGGGTTCTACGATCCCGTCGGCGGCCACACCTGTCCCACGAAGACGCGGCCGTCGTAGCCGTAGTGCTGTTCCAGCAGCGGCACGACCTTGGCCGGGTCGGCCGTGGAGATGGTGATGGTGCCGTTCAGCTGCAGCCCGGTGAGGAACGTCACGCCCTGGGCCTTCCAGTAGTCCTTGTCCTGCTCGAGCCGGTGGCCGAGGAACCACTGCTCGGAGGCGTTGAGGACGGTGTCCTGGAACACCACGCTGTAGGGCGCGGCGGCCTTGACCGCGGCGTGGACCAGCGTCGGGTCGGAGACCGGCTTGCGGAAGACGACGATCGGGCTCGCGTCGGTGCCGGCTCCGGGTTTGTAGTCGCCGGTGGCGAAGTCCTGGCCGGTCAGGCCGACTCCCATGTAGGAGTTGTCGTGGCCGGACCCCAAGGCGGCGGCCACTCGGTCCACGGCCTTCATCTTCGGCGAGTTCCAGTCCGGGAGGTAGGCCGGCGGGGTGAAGGTGACGGTGAAGGAGGCGCTCGGCAGCGCGGTGAGCCGCGAGGTGGAGCCCGGCGGCGTCGTCGGCGTCGCGGACCCCGACGGCGTCGCCGGCACCGATGATGACGGCGAGGGCGAGGCTGACGGCGCGGACGTCGGCGCGGCGGAGGAGGACGCGGCGAGCGCTCCCGGAGCGGGCGTGGCGCGGGCCGTGCCGGATCCGTGGCCGCCCCAGCCGGCCAGCGGCGCGACCGCGAGTACGCCGACGGCCAGCGCCGCGAACGCGCCGACGCCGCCGAACGTCCGGGTGCGCGCCCGACGGCGGGTGGCGCCGGCCAGGACGCGGTCGCCGAGCGCGGTGGTGACGTCGAACTCCGGCGCCGCCTCGGTGAGGAGGACGCGGAGCAATTCGTCTTCTTCGGGTTCGTCAGTCGCGCCTTCGCGTGGTTCGCCCGCGCGCGGTGCGCCGCCGCGCAGGGAGTCCCGGCGCAGATCTTCTTCGTGCTCTTCGAAGCCGTGCTCGTACGTCATACCGAGACCTCCTGGGCTCGCTGGGCGGGGGCGAGCCGACCACGCAGCGCAGCGAGCGCCTTCGAACTCTGGCTCTTCACGGTTCCCTGGCTGCAGCCGAGCATCACCGCGGTCTCGGCCTCGGACATGTCGAGGTAGTAGCGCAGCAGCACCACGGCACGCTGCCGCGCCGGCAGCGCCCGCAGCGCCGCGCCCAGCACCGACCGGTCGTCGATCGCCTCGAACTCCGCTCCCCCGCCGACCGGCTCCCACCCGGCGCCGCGCCGCGCCGTGAGGCTGGGCACATGCCCCGAGGGCACCTCCCCGTGCCACCTCCGCCGCCACCACGACGTCGCAGTGTTGATCATCGTCTTGCGCAGATACGGCTCCAGCGCACCGTCCCGCGCCAACCGCTCCCACCGCGGCAACACCTTGACCAGCGCCGTCTGCAGCAGATCCTCCGCCAACTGCACATCACCGGTCAGAACCCACGCCGCGCGCAGCAGATGGGCCTGGCGCGCTGCCAGGAACTCCCGGAATCCATCCGGTTCTCGCACGGTTTCCCCCGTCGCCACCAAGGCCGAGCGGCACCCGACCGGGCGCCATCCCTCCTAACGCGGCAGGGCGGCGGGGAGGTTGCCCACCATTTTCCGGTGCTGACGGGTTGTGGAGCGGTGGGGGGGTGATGGGTCGCGTTGGCGGCCGGCGGTTGTGGAGGGACACCACCGCGCGTGGTCCGAGTCACTGCGCACGCGTTGGGGCTGGCGGGCCCTCATGCCGCACGAAGTTCGGCCGCACGTCCACCTCGTCGTAATACCGGTGGAACACTGCCGTGGCGCTGCCCGACAGCGGTGGCACGATCCATGACCACTCCGCGGGGCACACTCTGCCGGCGCGCTCCTCCTTGGCCACGTGTTTCAGGAACCTGTGGGCCTCGGTGTGGTGGTCGGCGATGGTGACGCCGGCGGCCTCGTAGGAGTGCAGGACTGCGACGTTCAGCTCGACCAGTGCTCGGTCGCGCCAGAGGGTGCGGTCGGTGGTGGTGTCCAGGCCGAGGTTGGCGGCGATGGTCGGGAGGAGGTCGTAGCGGTCGGTGTCGGCGAGGTTGCGGGAGCCGATCTCGGTGCCCATGTACCAGCCGTTGAAGGGGGCGCAGGGGTAGTGGAGGCCGCCGATTTCCAGGCACATGTCGCTGATCACCGGGACCGCGTGCCAGCGGACGCCGAGGTCGGCGAACCAGGGGTGGCGGGGGTGGGACAAGGGGACTTCCAGGACGCTGTCCTGCGGGATGACGTGGATGTAGGGGCGGTAGCCGGGCGCCTCGATCACCAGGGGGAGGACGTCGAAGGCGGTGCCGTGGCCGTACCAGCCGAGGGTGCGGACGGTGTCCGTGAGCTCGATATTGCGCGGGTCGCCCACGACGCCGCCGTCTTCGACTTTGTAGCCGGCGTAGCGGATGAGCTGTTCGTTGCGGATGCGCGGGCCGGGGCGGCCGGGGCGGTCCGGGGCGAAGACGGTGATGGTCGGGCGGATGCGGCCGCCGTTGGTGGCTTCGCGCAGATGGCTGACACACTCCGCGGCGATGCGCAGCGGCCGGTCGGTGTCGCGGTGGTCGCGCAGTTTCAGCGACTGCCAGTAGAGGCGGCCTATGCAGCGGGAGGAGTTGCGCCAGGCGACGCGGGCGCCGTATTCGAGTTCGGCGAAGGTGTGGTCGTACGTGCCGCTGGTGTGGATCGCGGCGGCCACGGCGCGGCGGCGGGCGGGGAGTTCGGCGGTGCGGTCGAGCTCGGTGTAGCACTCGTGCAGGAAGCGGTCGGCTTCCTCGGACAGTCCTTCGGCACTGGATAAGCTGGCCAGGCTCGATAATCGTTCGGCAGGGCGCTTCTGGCGTATCGCGTTACGGAACACGGGTATCCCCCCTACGCTCGACGGGCGAATGCAGAGCGTCATCGTATGTCTACAACTGGTGTTCGTACTACCGATTGTGAGGATCCGGTCCCGATGTGCACCTACCAGACCTTCAAGCTCGCCGTCGCCGGCAGCGCCAAGGGCACCGCGACCTGGATCCGCGTCACCGAGGCCAGCGTCTACTACGACCATCCGGTGCACGCCACCGACGAGCACACCCTGAACATCGACCTGCGCAATCCCGAGCGCGGACCGTCGGCGCGCATCGCGCTGGAACTGACCGCGCGAGCCGCCTACGACCTGGCGCAAGCCATTCTCACAGCGCTTGAGAGCGTGCCGGAGGGCATGCTCCCGCCGGGGCTACTCATCGGCACATCCCAGGTCTAACGTCATAGACATGGCGATCGACGACGCGCGGACCGATACCGGCAATGTCTACGACTATGTCGTCGTCGGAGCCGGCTCAGCCGGATCCGCGGTGGCCGCGCGCTTGTCGCAGGACCCCGGCTGCCGGGTGGCACTGCTGGAGGCGGGACCGGCGGATCGCAATCCGCTGATCCACATCCCGGCCGCCTTCTCAGAGCTCTTCGAGACCAAGCTCGACTGGGCCTACCGCACCGTCAACCAGCCCCAGCTCGGCGGACGCCGGATCTACTGGCCGCGCGGCCGGATGCTCGGCGGCTCCTCCTCGATCAACGCCATGATGTGGGTGACCGGCTACCCGGCGGACTACGAGGAGTGGGCCGCGGCCGCAGGTCCCACCTGGGGACCGGAGGAGATCAGCGCGGCACTGCGGCGCGTCGAGGCGTTCAGCGCCGCCCCGGACGGCATCGAGCACGGCGCGACCGGACCGGTGCGCGTGCAGGACCTGCGCTCGCCGCATCCGCTGACCGCGCGCTTCCTCCAGGCGTGCGGCGACCTGGGCGTCCCCGGCACGCAGACCGCCGTGACACAGCACGAGGGCCGCCGCTGGTCGGCCGCCGACGCCTATCTGAAGCCCGCGCGGTCCCGGCCCAACCTGGTCGTGCTCACCGGCGCGCTGGCGACCCGGATCCTGTTCCACGACCAGCGCGCCACCGGCGTGCGCTACCTCGACGGCCGCCGCGTCGGCTCGGTGGCGGCGCGCCGCGAGGTGATCCTGTGCGGCGGCACGGTGAACACCCCGCAGCTGCTCATGCTCTCCGGCGTCGGTCCGGCCGACCACCTGAAGCAGCGGGGCGTCAAAATCGTCGCCGACGTCCCCGAGGTCGGCCGCAATCTGCGCGACCACCTCGCCGCCGGCATCGTGGTGAAGGCCAAGAACGTCAAGACCCTGATCAGCGGCCGCACCCCGGCGGGCTTCGCGCGCTACCTGGCCAAGCGGCATGGACCGCTGTCGTCGAACGTCGGCGAGGCGTACCTGTACACCACCAGCGAAGACGGCCTCGAGCAGCCGGACATCGAGATCGTGTTCGCACCGGTGGCGTTCCTCGACGAGGGACTGACGCGCCCGAAGGAGCACGGCTACACGATCAGCGCGGTCCTGCAGAAGCCGCGTTCGCAGGGCACGATCACGCTCTCCACGCTCGATCCCACCGCCGCGCCGACCATCGACCCCGCGTACCTGAGCGACCCCGACGGTCTGGACTACGCGACCCTGACACGCGGCGTCGCGCTGTGCGAGAAGATCGCCGCCGCCCCACAGCTCGCGCCGTACAGCGACGGCTACATGCTGCTCCCCGGACTGTCCGGCGCGGAGCTGTACGAAGCCTCGATCCGCCGGTACGCGCAGACGCTGTACCACCCGGTCGGCACGTGTCGCATGGGCACCGACGCTGCCTCGGTGGTGGACCCGGAGCTGCGGGTACGCGGCATCGAAGGGCTGCGCGTGGCCGACGCGTCGGTGATGCCGACGATCATCCGGGGTCACACGAACGCGCCGAGCATCGTGATCGGCGAGAAGGCCGCCGAGCTGGTGAAGGACGCCGAACGCGCGGCTCGCAAGCGCTAACGCCAGCGCTAGCGCTAGCGCTAGCGGACAGCCTGGCGGCCACGCTGATTCGCGCGCCGCCTCTCTCGACCGCACGTCGCGCCTCCCGACTGGCGAGCCCACCGCCGCTGCCCGAGGCTGGGTCGAGGGACGCGGCGGCGCGTAGCCGTCGGGTGGGGCGCGGTCCGAACGTCAGGAGCACGCGTCATGGCCGGTTTCGACATCTCTTCGCTGCTCAACCAGCTGATGGGCAAACAGCAGCAGCAACAGCAGCAGCCCCAGCCCGGCCAAGAGGGCCAGCCCGGCGAGCAGCAGACGCAGCAGATGCAGCAGCCGGGGATGCAACAGCCGGGCCAGGCGATGAGCGCGGCGCCCAGCAGCGGCGGCGCCGGCGGGCTCGGCGGCCTGCTCAGCAGCGGCATGGTCCAGAAGCTGGCGCCGATGCTCGGCAGCCTGGTCGCCGGCGGCGGTCTGGCCAAGCTCATGGAACAGCTCAAGGGCGGCGGACTCGGTTCTCAAGCGAAGTCCTGGGTCAGCACCGAGCAGCCGAACCAGCCGGTCAGCGGCGAGCAGCTCACCCAGGCGCTGGGCACCGAGCAGATCTCGCAGTTCGCCAACACCCTCGGCATGACCAACGAGCAGGCGGCGCGCACCATGGCCACGACGCTTCCGCAGGTCGTCGACGCGATGACGCCTGACGGGCAGCTCCCGCAGACCGCGGCGGCCGGCGCGCCCGGCACGCCCGGCATGGAGAACCCGGCCGCCCCGCAGGCCCAGAACCGCCCGCAGACCGGTGGCGCCTCCGGCGGAACGGGGGATGGACGGCCGCAAGGGGGTTGATCGCCCCGGGTGGTTGATCGCTACCATGCAGGCATGCGCGACATCGCAGTGTTCAGCGGAAGCGCCCATCCGACCCTGGCCGCGGAGATCTGCGCGCACCTGGAGACGCCGCTGAGCCCGGTGCGCGTCAGCCGCTTCGCCAACGACTGCCTGGAGGTCCAGCTCCAGGCCAACTGCCGCGAGCGCGACGTGTTCCTGGTCCAGCCGCTGGTCGCGCCGGTCCAGGAGCATCTGGTCGAGCTCCTGCTCATGTGCGACGCGGCCCGCGGCGCCTCGGCGGCCAGGATCACCGCCGTGGTGCCGCACTACTCCTACGCCCGCAGCGACAAGAAGGACGCGCCGCGCATCTCCATCGGCGGCCGCCTGGTCGCGGACCTGATGGTGGCCGCCGGCGCCAACCGGGTGCTGGCGATGACGCTGCACTCCCCGCAGGTGCACGGGTTCTTCTCGGTCCCGGTGGACCACCTCAACGCCTTGCGCGAGCTGGCCCTGCACTTCCGTGACTACGACCTGTCGCACACCACCGTGGTCTCCCCGGACCTCGGCAACGCCAAGGAGGCCGCGGCGTTCGCGCGCCTTCTCGGCGTACCGGTCGCGGCCGGCGCCAAGCAGCGCTTCGCCGGCGACACCGTGGCGATCAGCTCGGTGATCGGCGACGTGGCGGGACGCGACGTGATCGTCCTGGACGACGAGATCGCCAAGGGCAGCACCGTCATGGAGCTGCTGGAGCGGCTGCGCGAACTCGGCGCCCGCAGCGTGCGCGTGGCGTGCACACACGGCCTGTTCGCCGCCGGCGCCCTCAAGCGGCTGGCCGACCATCCCGATGTCGAGGAGATCGTGTGCACCAACACCGTGCCGATCCCCTCGACCGAGCAGACCGACACCGACAAGCTCACGGTGCTCTCGATCGCCCCGGCGCTGGCCGAGGCGATGCGCCGGATCCACAACGGGGAGTCGGTCAGCGCGCTGTTCGAAGGGCTCTAGCGGATTCGGAATTCGGTGGCAGCGGCGGTGCTGACAGGAATTCGCCTCGCGTCCCGATGTCGGATCGCGGCGAGCCCGTTCGTGGACTAGGCAAGAGATCGGCGAAGGACCGATCCACCGAATCCAGGAGGACACCATGAGCGCCACCTACACCTTCGACGTCTTCTCCAGCCTCGACGGCTTCGGCGGGAGCACCGGCGACTGGGGCGGCTACTGGGGCAAGCAGGGCCCGGAGCTGCTCGCGCACCGCCTGGACGTGTACCGCGGAGACCAGCGCATGGTCTTCGGCGCCACCACGTACCGGGACTTCGTCGGGATGCTGGCCGAGGCCGGCGAGGACTCCGACGTGCGGGACCCGTGGGTCGCCCGGATGGTCAGCCTCCCCGCCACGGTGGTCTCCTCCACCCTGAGCGAACCGCTGGACTGGCCGGACGCGACCGTCGCCGCCGGGGACGCCGTGGACGTCGTCGCGCGGCTGAAGAAGGAATCCGCCGTGCCGTTGCGCTCGCACGGCAGCCTCGCGATGAACCGCGCGCTGATGGCCGCCGGGCTGGTCGACCGGGTCCAGGTGACCATCTTCCCGGTGCTCACCGGACGGACCGGCGCGGCGCCGATCTTCCAGGGCGCCGAGGACTTCGACCTGGAGCTGATCGAGAGCCGGACCTTCGACGGCCGGACGCAGGAGCTGATCTACCGGCCGACGCTGCACCCCTGAGCGTGCCGGGCGCACGGAAGCGCCGGCGAACTCCTCGCCGGCGCTTCCAAGACTGAGGCCTCCAAGCTCACTGAGGCGTCCAAGCTCTAGGACAAGTGCTGCCCGTAGAAGTCGAAGATCCGGTCCCAGGCGTCCATTGCCGCATCAGCCCGGTAGGCGACCCGGTTCACGTTGAAGAACGCGTGCCCGGCGCCCTCGTAGGTCTTGAAGTCGTAGGTCTTCCCCAGCTTGTCCAGGGCCGCCGCCAGCCGCGCCGTCTCCTCCGGGGAGGGGTGCGAGTCGTCCGCGCCGAAGTTGCCGAGCAGCGGGCAGGACAGCTCCGGCAGCCGCTCCTCCACCGACGTGGCGCGCAGCCCGACCGAGGCGGGGCTGTCCGACATCACGAACGCGCCGTAGTTGTCGACCGCCGCCTGCAGGTCCAGCGCGCACGCGGCGAGCAGCGCCTGGCGTCCGCCGGAGCAGTGGCCGATCACGCCGATCCTGCCGTTGGAGGTCTCCAGCGCGCGCAGGTACTCCGCCGCCGTCCCGAGGTCGGCGAGCAGCCGCTCGTCGGGCACGCCGCCGTCGGCGCGGACCGCCGCCGCGGCGTCCTCGGGCGAGATGCCCGGACCGCCCTCGCGGCTGTACAGGTTGGGGACGACCGCGTTGTAGCCGTGGACGGCGAAGGTGCGCGCGAACTCCCGCGTCGCCTCGTCGTACCCGGGCAGGTGGTGGATGAGCACCACGCCGCCGCGCGGCGCGTCGTCCTGCGGCACCGCCAGGTAGGCCTCGGTCTCGGCACCGTCGGCCGCGGGGTAGTGGACCGTCCCGGCCTGGATGCCGTTCGTCATCGCGATCTGCATGCCGCACATAGTGGCACGCTCACATCTGGGACAGAACGTAGGCGCGGACGGCGACCGTCACCGCGCCGCCCGATCGGACCTCCCCCGCGCGCTCGTGCCAGGCGTTCGGTCCCATGCCGATAATTTGCGAAACCTCAGGAGCGGACAAAGCGAGCGTCGTTTCGTAGGGATGCTCGGACTCGACCCGGAACCGGTCCCCGAACTGCTCGCGCAACCGCTCCGGCTTGCGGTCGTCCACGGCCATCAGGCCGTACTCGGCGATCAGCTCCCTGAAATGGTCCGGCTCCGGCACCACGACGATCGCCCGACCGTCAGGGTGTAGCACGCGCCGCATCTCCCGCGGATTGCGCGGCGCGAAGACGTTCAGCAGCACCGAGGCGGCCCGGCCGCGCACCGGCAGCCCGGACCAGGCGTCGGCGACGACGGCGCCGATGCGCGGGTGCGCTCGGGCGGCGAGGCGTGCGGCGTGCTTGGAGATGTCCAGTGCGATGCCGGGGCGGTCCACGGCTTCCAGAACCTGCGCGAGGTAGTAGCCGGTGCCCGCGCCGAGATCCAGAACGACGCCGTCATCGGCCACAGCATCGGCGGCGAGTTCCGTAACGAGATCGGCAATCCCGGCATAGTGACCTGCTCCCAGGAACGCGTCACGCTCAGCGACCATCGCCGCGGTATCGGCCGTATCCGCTGCTCCCGCGCCAGGGAGCAATGAGACGTAGCCATACCGCGCCACGTCGAAAGCGTGCCCTTCCTCACACAACAACCGCAGCCCGGAAGAAGCCTCGACGATCAACGCAGTGGCACAATGCGGGCAGGACAACCAGTTGACGACTTCGGAGATCACCTCACCAGTGTGACGGATTCGGCACTGGGAAAAGGAACAAGCGGAGGCGCCCTCCTTGTTGATACTCTTTAAACGCGATACAACGCGTCTTTGAGGCCGCAGCCGAGAGGGACTAGCCCATGGCCATGAGAACGACGATCCGCCACGACGGTGACCGCGCACCGTCGGCGAAGCCGCTGATCCTGCTCACCACGATCGCGGTACTGCTCCTGGTAGCGGTGCCGATCTCGATCCTGGTCGCGCTGTTCATGATCGTGTTCGGGAACGTGACCGGCGGTTTCGCCGTGATCGGCATCACCGTGCTCGCCGCGATCGTCGCGGTGGTGGCCGCCGGCGCCAGCGGCGTCCGGCACCTGCAGCGCATCGTGGAGCAGAAGTCCTTCCGGGTGGTGCAGCTGAACCGCCGCGACTACCACTACGAGGGCGACAACTGCGGCCACGACCACTCGAACGACGAGATCCGCATCATCTGAGCCTCGGGGCGGCCTCACGGCGGACCCGGACGCGCCGTCCCCCTCAGGCGCTCCAGGTCTGCCGTACCCATGCGTGCCGCGGATCGTCGCTGAACGCCATGGAGCGTCCCGCTCCGCGGTCCCCGCCGGCCAGCACATTCAGGTAGTACAGGTCGTAGCCCGGCATCGCCATCGACGGACCGTGGTAGCCGTACGGGATCAGCACCACGTCCCCGGCGTTGACCTCGCGCAGCACGTCGATCTCCCCGGCTGCCGAAGAGTAGACGCGCTGGTAGCCCGGTCCGCCTTCGTAGTAGTAGATCTCCTCCTTGGCACGCTCGCCGCCTTCGACGTCCTCGTCGTGCTTGTGCGGCGGCCAGGACGACCAGTTCCCGCCCGGCGTGATCACCTCCACCGCCAGCAGCCGGTCGGTCTCGAAGGCTTCCGGGGCGCAGAAGTTGTGCAGCGTCCGCGCGGAGGATCCGGCGCCGCGCTGCTCCACCGGAACCGCCTCGCGCGCGCCGTACCGGAACGGCAGATCGGTTTCCGCCCGCGCGGTCGGGATCGCCACCCGGCACGGGCCGTCGGTCGCGGTCAGCCGGACGGCGCTGCCCCGCGGGATGTAGGCGAAGTCGCTGGGACCTGCGAAGACGTCCTTGCGCCCCGCCAACTGGAACTCCTCGGCGCCGCACCGGACTCGGCACGAACCGGACAACGGCAGGACTAAAGCCTCATCTCCTGCGGTAAAGAACTGATATGAACCGGCGAACTCCGCGGTCTTCAGTCCCGCAAAGCGCCAGCCTGCCGATTCGGGCGTGATGTCGACCTGTGTCATACCGCCTCCCGATTGCTGCATAGCAGTACGGGGTTCCCCGGTCAACCTGTTGTCCGGACATAGTGACCGCAGCATACTGACCCCCATGGGGATCCGACCGCGGATCGAGGTGGACCGCTCCTCCCCGATCCCGCTCTACTTCCAGGTCGCCGAGCAGATCGCCGAGGCGATCCGCACCGGCGCGCTCCAGCCCGGCGACCAGCTGGACTCCGAGGTGCAGATCGCCGAGTCGCTCGGGCTGTCCCGGCCGACCGTGCGGCAGGCGATCGGGCATCTGGTGGACCGCGGCATGATCGTGCGCCGGCGCGGCGTGGGCACGCAGATCCTGCCGATGCCGGTGCGCCGGGAGATGGAGCTCACCAGCCTGCACGACGACCTGGCCCGCAGCGGGCGCGCGCCGGCCACCGACGTGCTGCTGCTGGCGCGCGTCCCGGCCGAGCCGGAGGCCGCCACGGCGCTCGGGCTGCCGGCCGGTACGCCGGTGACCAAGGTGGTGCGGCTGCGCCGCTCGCAGGGCGAACCGCTGGCGGTGATGCGCAACTGGCTGCCCGAGCCGGTGCCGGCGCTGAGCGCGGAGCTGCTGGAGACCCGGGGACTGTACGAGGTGCTGCGCAAGGCGGGGATCCGCATCTGCGTGGCCCGGCAGCGGATCGGCGCGTGCACCGCCGACGCCGAACAGGCGGCGCTGCTGGAGGAACGGCGCGGCGCGGCCCTGCTGACCATGGAGCGCACGGCCTTCGACGACAGCGGGCGGGCGGTGGAGTTCGGCAGCCACATCTACCGCGCGTCCCGGTACAGCCTGGAAGTCACCGTCACAGAGCACTGACAAGCACTGGGTAGCACTGACACCCGCGGAGGCACCGATGGGAGCACATTCCGCACGGTCCGGAAACCTTCGAACCCTGATAGCGGTCGGCGCGGCCGTCGCCGCCCTCGTCGCCGGCTGCTCCAGTTCCTCCTCCGGTTCCAAGCCGGCCGCCGTGAACTCCGCCGACCAGCCGAAGAACCCCACGCTGGTGATCACCGCCAACGACATCGCGGGCGGGAAGAACAGCAACGAGGCGAACTGGATCCAGAAGACGCTGATCCCGGACTTCGTGAAAGCCGAGGCGGCCAAGGGGATCACCGCCCACGTCACCTTCCGGCCCAACGGCGTGGACGACAACGCCTACAAGTCCAAGCTCGCCCTGGACCTGCAGTCCGGCACCGGCGACGACGTCTTCTCCCTGGACGGCATCTGGGTCGGCGAGTTCGCCGACGCCGGCTATGTCAAGCCGCTGAATCAGGTGGCCGGAGCCCAGGTCGACAGCTGGGACGGCTGGTCGCAGATCACCCAAGCCGTCCAAGCCCTCGGCGAGTACCAGGGCAAGCGTTTCGGCGTCCCGAACGGCACCGACGCCCGCGTCATCTTCTTCAACAAGAAGCTGTTCGCGCAGGCCGGGCTGCCCGCCGACTGGCAGCCGACGAGTTGGCAGGACCTCTACGACGCGGCCGCCAAACTCAAGACCCTGCCAGGGGTCACCCCGGTCCAGTGGGACGGCGGCGTCCCGATGGGCGAGGCCACGACGATGCAGGGCTTCCTGCCGCTGCTGTCCGGCGCGGGCGGCTCGTTGTGGGCGAACGGCAAGTGGATGAAGGCCGGCACGGCGTTCACCTCGGCGCTCGGCTTCTACCAGAAGATCTACGGCGGCGGTTACGGCGATCCGGTGTTGCAGGAGGACGCCAAGGGCCGCGACAAGTCCTTCACCGAGTTCGCGGCGAACAAGATCGGCATCTACGCCGAGTCCGACTACATGTGGCGCTCGGTCCTGAATCCCACCGGCGGCACCGCGCCGATGGCCGACCGCGACACCGATGTCGGCTACGCGCTGATCCCGTCGCAGACCCCGAGCTCGGGTGTGAAGGGCCAGGGCTTCGTGTCCTACTCGGGCGGTTCGGACTGGTCCATCAATCCCAAGACCAAGTATCCGCAGGCGGCGTGGGACTTCCTGGCGTTCCTGAACTCCAAGACCGAGACCGAGTCCCGGATCAGCGGCGCGCCGCTGCTCACCGCCCGGACCGACGTGAACCAGCAGGTGCTCGGCAACGACCCGATGCTGAAGTTCGCCACCGACAAGGTGCTGCCGATCACCGCGTTCCGGCCGTCGCAGGCGGCGTACAACGACGTGTCGAGCCTGGTCCAGAAGGCGGTCGCGGACGTGGTCGGCGGCAAGAGCCCGGAGCAGGCCGCGGCGGCCTACGAGAAGGCGTTGGAGGGGCTCGTTGGCGCGGACAGCATCGCCGCGGGCAGCTGAGGATCCGGCGGGGCTGGGCAGGGCAGGCGCGGCGGCGATCACCGCGCCCGCCCTGCTCGTCGTCGCCGCGTTCCTCGTCTTCCCCGCGCTGTGGACCCTGTATCTGGGCACGACCAACTACCGGCTGACCGGCTTCGCCGCGCGCCATCCGCACGGCGTGGGACTGCAGAACTACACCAACGTCGTCCAGGACCCCGGCTTCCACCACTCGCTGTGGCTGACGCTGGAGTACGTGCTGCTCTCGGCGGTGGTCGGCCAGGCGGCGCTGGGCTTCGCGATCGCCTGGATGCTGCGCGACGCCACCGGCTGGCTCAAACGGCTCATCGAGGCGCTGGTGCTGCTGGCCTGGATCCTGCCGAGTTCGGTGGTGGCGTTCTTGTGGGTGGCGATGCTGGACCGCGACTCCGGCACGCTGAACGCCCTGCTGCACACCCCGGGCACGGCGTGGGCGATCGAGCACCCGATGGCGGTCATCATCGTGTTCAACATCTGGCGCGGCACGGCGTTCTCGATGCTGCTCTACAGCGCGGCGCTCACCAGCGTGCCGCCCTCGCAGCTGGCGACGGCGCGGATGTTCGGCGCGAACTCCTGGCAGCAGCTGCGCGATGTGGTGTTCCCGCACATCCGCGGCCACATCCTGACCAACCTGCTGCTGATCTCGCTGTGGACGTTCAACGATTTCACGCCCTACCAGATCACCGCCGGCGGACCGAACGGCAAGTCGCAGATCCTGCCGGTGTACATCTACCAGACCGCCCTGTTCGACGGGCAGATGGGCCTGGGCGCCGCGATCTCCTTGCTGATGCTGCTCATCAACCTGATCGTGGCGCTGGTGTACCTGCGGCTGCTGCGCGAACGGCGCCGAGAGCCGGTGGCGGCATGACGGATCCGTCCCCGCGCGCGGTCGTGGCGAAGATCGGCCGCTACACGTTCTTGTCGGTCCTGCTGGGCTTCTTCGCGCTGCCGATGCTGTGGCTGGCCTCGGCGCCGTTCAACGCGCACCCGACCTTGGACGTGAGCATCAGCTCGTTTACTCTTCACAACTTCTCAGTCCTGCTGAAGGATCCGTATGCGCTGCCGTCGCTGTGGAACTCTCTACTGCTGGCAGGGGGTACGGCTCTGCTGACAGTGGGGTTCGCAGCGGCGGCGGCGTACGCGCTGAGCCGGGTGCGGGTCCCGGGACGCGACGGCATCCTGTACACGCTGCTCCTGCTGTCCTCGATCGTGACCGGGACGGCGGCGATGGTGCCCCTGTTCCAGCTGGCCTTCAAGCTGCACCTGATCGACTCCCGGGTCGGGGTGATCCTGGTCTTCACCGGCGGCCTGATCCCGGCGGCGATCTTCATCCTCAAGGACTTCACCGACGGCACGCCGAAGTCCTACGAGGAGTCGGCGCGGGTGTTCGGCGCCTCGCCGTTCCAGATCATGCGGCACATCGTGCTGCCGATGATCCGCCCCGGACTGGCGACCGTGACGGTCTGGGCTGTGGTGAACGTCTGGAGCAACTTCCTGATCCCGTACATTCTGGTCCGGAACCCGGACAAGTACCCGGCGTCGGTGGTGCTCTACACCTTCTACACCGAGGGCGGCCAGCCGAACCTCGCGCTGATCTCGGCCTTCTCGCTGTTGTACTCGATCCCGGTGGTCGTTCTCTACCTGTTCGTCAGCCATCGCTACGGTTTCCGGTTCCACGGCGGGATCAAGCGGTAGGAGGAGGAGTCCTTGTGGCCGAAATCAGAACCGTAGATCTGACCAAGACCTTCGCCGACGCCGGCGGCAGCGTCACCGCGCTAGACGCCTTGAACCTGACGATCGAGGACGGGGAGTTCTTCGCGCTGTTGGGTCCGTCCGGCTGCGGGAAGACCACGTTGCTGCGGACGCTGGCCGGGCTGGAGACGCCGAACAGCGGCGCGGTCCACATCGGCGAGGCGGACATGACCCGCACGCCGCCGGGCAAGCGCGGCGTGGCGATGGTGTTCCAGGATTACGCGCTCTTCCCGCACATGACCATCTCGGAGAACATCGCGTATCCGCTGCGCGTACGCGGGGTGTCGAAAGCCCGGCAGCGGGAAGCGGTTCTGGCCGCGGCCTCGGAACTCGGGCTCACCGGAACCGAGTCCACCGCGGGCTTGCTGGACCGGCGGCCGGGCGCTTTGTCCGGCGGGCAACAGCAGCGCGTGGCGCTCGCGCGCGCCACGGCGGCCGAGCCGTCCGTTTTTCTCTTTGACGAACCCCTGTCGAACCTTGATGCTCGTCTCAGGCTGGAGGCGCGGACGTTCCTCAAGCGGCTGCAGCGCGAGCTCGCCACCACCACGGTCTTCGTCACGCACGACCAGGCCGAGGCGCTGGCGCTCGCGGACCGCATCGCGGTCATGCAGTCCGGCCGGATCCGCCAGCTCGGCACACCGCGCCAGGTGTACCGCAGGCCGGCGAACACGTTTGTGGCGTCTTTCATCGGCTCCACGCCGATGAACCTGCTGGAGGGGGTAGTCCGTGACGGACGCGTTCTGGTCGCAGATTCCGCGATCGCGATGCCTGACGGGACCGGGGAGCGACTGGCCGAACGCACCGCGGTGGTCCTTGGCGCGCGCCCGGAGTACTTCCGCGTATCGCCGGATCCGCGCGACGGGGCGTTTCGGGGCACGGTAGAGGTCGCCGAGAACCTCGGCAGCTCGCTGCTGCTCACCCTGGACGTCGCCGGGACCGCGGTGCAGGTCGTGGTGGCCGAGGAGGACGAGCCGGAACCCGGCGCCACCCTGTGGGCGTTGCCCCGCAGAGACCGGACCCTGCTGTACGCGGATGGGGAGTTGGTGGGCTGATGCGGCTGGACGGCGTGTGGTGGCTGGAGGACCGGTTGCGGCAGCAGCTGCGCCCGGTCCCGTTCGAGGTGCCGGCCGGCGTCTCGCTGATCGAGGTCCGGCTGGACTACGACCGGTCCGCCGGCGCCGTCCTGGATCTCGGCTGCGCCGGTCCCGAGGGCTTCCGCGGGTGGTCGGGCGGAGCGCGGCAGGAGTTCGCGGTCGGCGCCCAGCGTTCGACGCCGGGGTATCTGCCCGGGGAGATCCTGCCGGGGGTGTGGCATGTCTGGCTGGGGCTGCACCGGGTCCCGCCGGAGGGCGTCCGGTACTCGCTGGAGATCACGTTCAGCGACAAGCGGGCGGCACGCACTCTGGAGTACCGCAGCCACAGCGTCAGGGCCCTGCAACGCCCGCCGGCCCGCGAGCTGCCGGGCGTCGAGGGTATGCGCTGGTACGCCGGAGACCTGCACGCGCACACCGACCACAGCGACGGCACGCTGAGCGTCGGCGCCCTGGCCGAGCTCGCGGCCGAGACCGGTCTGGACTTCCTGGCCGTCACCGACCACAACACGATCAGCCACTACCCGTTGCTGGAGAAGCATTCCGCGACGTCCGGCGTCACGCTGATCCCGGGGCAGGAGGTCACGACCGACCTCGGCCACGCGAACGTGTGGGGCGCCAAGGAGTGGATCGACTTCCGGCGCCCGGCTTCGCAGTGGATGAAGCAGGCGGAGAAGGCCGGCGCGCTGTTCTCGGTGAACCATCCGCTGGCCGGGGACTGCGCCTGGCGGCACCAACTGACCACGCAGCCCTCGATCGCGGAGATCTGGCACTGGTCCTGGTTCGACCGCACCTGGGGCTGGCCGCTGGCCTGGATGAAGCGGCATCCGGCGGCGATCATCCCGGTCGGCGGCAGCGATTTCCACGAGCCCGGCGGCACCCCGGCCTCGCTCGGCGCGCCGATCACCTGGGTGCTGGCCGAGGAGTGTATGACCTCTGCGATCCTCGCGGGCATCGCGGCGGGGCGCACGGCGGTCTCCGCCGACCGGACCGGACCGCTCGTGCTGCGCTGCGGCGACGAGATCGCGGCGGTGGACGCCGACGGGCTGATCCTGGTGCGCCCGGACGAGACGCGGGTCGTGGTGCGCGCGGACGGCGCCGGACGGCAGTCGTTCCCGGCGACGCAATCGGGCATGTACCGGTTGGAGACGTGGCGCAACGAGGTGGTGGCACTGTGCGCGTGACGGAGCCGCCGGCGCCGGTATGGCCGGTCAAGGTCGCGACTGCCCCGGTCAACTTCGGGATCTACTCGACCGCGAATCCCTTCATCAGCGCCTCGGAATACGCGCGGATCGCCGTGGACTGCGGATATGAGGGTACTGATCTCGGGCCGCACGGCTACCTGGACGAGGTGCTGGCCGCCGACGACTCCGATCTGCCGCTGGCGGGCGGTTGGCACGACCTGAGGTTCGGGCAGAACGACGGGTTCGCCGCGGACCTGGCAGCCCTCGAAGACACCGCCCGACTGCTGCACGCGCGCAACCACTACCCGGACATGAGCAGCTTCGCGCCGAAGCCGACGCTGGCCTGCCCGCCGTCCGGGCCGTTGGACGCCGCCGGGTGGGGACTGCTGGTCCGGCAGGCGTACCGGGCCGCCTCGCGCTGCCGCGAGCACGGTCTGGAGCCGGTGTTCCACCACCATCTGGACACCAGCATCGAGACCCCGGACGACATCGACCGGCTGCTGGAGCTGACGGAGCTGGAGCTGTGCCTGGACACCGGGCATCTGCTGGCGGCCGGGGGCGATCCGCTGGCGATGCTGGAGCGGTGGGGGGACCGGGTGCGGCACGTGCACGTGAAGGACGCGCTGGCGGACGGGACGTTCTGCCGGCTCGGCGAGGGGTCGCTGGATGTGGCGGCGTTCTTGGACGCGTTGCGGGAGCTGGCGTACGAAGGGTGGATCGTGGTCGAGCAGGACGTGCCGGACCGTGGGCAGGATCTGGGGCAGATCATCGCGGACATGCGGCACAACCGGGCGGTGCTGGCGGGGTTGGGGGTCTGATGGCGGGCTTCGGTTTTCCTGGCGGCGGTCGGGGTTCTGGTACGGGTCCAGTCTCTGACGCTGATCAGGGTTCTGTGGTGCGGGTCGCGGTCGTCGGGCTGGGACATGTGGCGCGCCATGTGCACCTGCCGCTGCTGACCGGACTCGGGCAGTACTTCCGCATCACAGCGGTCTGCGATTCCCAGCCCGGGTACGCCGCCGAGGTGGCGCGCCAGGTCGGCGTTCCCGGCTCCGGCGTCTTCGCCGACACCCGCAGCCTGTTCGGGTGCGGCGAGTTCGACGCGGTGCTGCTGCTGACGTCCGGGTCGCACGCGTCGTTGGCGGTCGAGGCGCTCAAGCGCGGGTATCCGGTCTTCTGCGAGAAGCCGCTCGCGCACACCGCCGACGAGGCGGCGCTGGTGGCGGGCGCCGGCGAGCGCCTGATGCTCGGCTACATGAAGCAGTACGACCCGGCGGTGACCAAGGCGCTGGGTGCCCTCGACGCGGCGGCGATCCGGCACATCGATGTCAGCGTCCTGCATCCCCCGGAGCGGTTCCCGGCGACGGACTGGACCCCGGCCGCCGCGCCGCCGCCGAAGCACACCGGGGCGCGCGAGCACTGGGAGTACCGCGCGGTGCTCGACAGCGCGTGCCACGACGTGGCGCTGATCCGGCTGCTGGCGGGCGTCGCCGAACTCGACGTCGACGCGGCGGCGTCCTGGGGCGCGCGCGACGGCGAGGCGGGCTCGCTGGAGTTCTCCGGCCCGCTCCCCCACGGCCGCTACACGGTGCGCTGGCACTTCCTGCCCGACTATCCCGAATACGAGGAACGCGTCCGCGTGCACACCGAAGCCGGCACCCACGACCTGTCCTTCACCAACCCCTACTTCTTCGGCGCCGACTCCGGCTTCGAACGCGAACTCCTCGCCTTCCACGCCCTCGCCACCACCGGCACCCCGCCCCTGAGCGGCGCCGCCGAGGGCGCAGCCGACGTCCGCACAGCGCTGAAAGTCCTGCACGCGCTGGGCAAGAGCGCATGAACGAACTCGTCGTCGTCCCCCACACGCACTGGGACCGCGAGTGGTACCAGCCCTTCCAGCGCTTCCGCCTCCGCCTGGTGACCGTCCTGGACCGCCTGCTGGCCCAACTCGCCGCCGACCCCCGCACCCGCTTCACCCTCGACGGCCAGACCGCCGCCATCGACGACTACCTGGAGATCCGCCCGGAGCAAGAGGCACTGATCCGCGAGCTGGTCGCACGCGGGCAGCTCGCGCTGGGCCCGTGGCGCGTGTTGGCGGACTCGTTCCTGTGCTCCGGCGAGAACCTGATCCGCAACCTGGAGATCGGCCTGCGCCGCGCGAACGAACTCGGCGGCGCAATGCGGATCGGCTACCTGCCGGACCAGTTCGGCCACACGGCGCAGCTACCGCAAATCCTGCAGCTGGCGGGCATCGAGCAGGCATGCGTCTGGCGCGGCGTACCGGAGGCGGTGCACACGACGGAGTTCTGGTGGCAAGCGCCGGACGGCACAGCAGTGCGCACGCGCTACCTGCCCGAGGGCGGCTACGGCGGCGCAGCAGGCGTGTTCACAGAGCCCGACCCAGCAGTGGTGCGCCAGCGCGCCGAGGAGCATGCACGGGCCCTGCGACACTGGCAGCCGAAGGGCCCGCTCCTGGCAATGTACGGCACGGACCACTCGGCACCGGTGGAGGGGCTGGCGGACTTGGTGGCGGGCGCCTCTGGCAACGCGGAGTCGGTCCGCATCCGGCTCGACACCCTCGCAGGGTTCTTCGATACGGCGACCGATAACGGTTCCGGCGCACACACCGGCACGGCCGAAGCAGGCGAAGGACTCGGCGACGGCATCGGGGCAGCCGGCGGCGCGGATGCTGGATCTCGAGCCGAGAGCCTCAGCAACAACATCAGAACAGAAAATGGATCTGGCACCGGTAATGCCGAAGGACTTGGCAGCGACAGTGGAGCAGCCCGCGGCGCGGATGCTGAATCTGGTGCTGGTGCTGGTGCTGGTGCTGGAGCTGGTGCTGGATCCAGTGCTGGTGCTGGTAGCGCCGAACGTCACGGCAGCAGCGGCGCGGATGCTGGATCTGGTGTTGGTGCTGAATCTGATATCGATGGCGCCGGTTCCGGTGGTCCCATCACCGTCCGGGGCGAGCTGCGTTCCCATGCGCGAGCCAACATCCTGCCTGGCGTGTTGTCGTCGCGGGTGGGGCTCAAGCAGGCGTTGAGTCGGGCTGAGCGGGTGGTTGAGCGGTATGCGGAGCCGGTTGCGGCGCTTTATGGGGCGGGGGCGGTGTGTCGGCCTTTTTTGGATTTGGCGTGGCGGCGGCTGGTTGATTCTTCGTGTCATGACAGTGTGACGGGCTGCGGGGTTGATGCCACTGCTGATCAGGTCGCGGTGCGGATTGCTGAGGCTGGGGATCTGGGGCTCGGGGTGGTTGATCTGGTGTTGGGGGCGGTTGCGGAGTCTGTGCCTGATGGTGGGCAGGTGCTGTTCAATCCGTCGCCGTGGCGGCGGGCTGAGGTGGTGACGCTGGAGCTGCCGGCGGGGCGGGCCTTGCGGGGTGCTTCTGGTGAGAAGGTGCTGCATCAGGTGCTGGACACGGTCGAGGAGTCCTTTGCCGACGAGGTGGTGGCGCCTGGTGATCTCGACCGGTTTCTGCGGAAGATTCATGGTCGCGAGCTTTATGGTCGGCAGATCGCCGCGTGGCATGTCGATCCGGATGCCGCGACCATCGACTTCGAGCTGGCGACGACGTCCGATCTGGTCTTCGATGTCGCCTCCGTGCGTGCCGCCGCGGCCGGCGCGACGGTCGAGGCGTGGTGTGTCGAGGTTCGCGTTCAGCCGCGGGCCACGGTCGCCGCGCTCGTCGATGTCGGGCCGCTCGCGCTCGGCGCGCTCACCGCGGTGCCCGCCGGCAGTGTCCCGGCTTCGCCGATGAAGAACATCGCTGCCGGCCGGCGTGCGTTGTCCGACCTCGACAACGGCTTGGTGCACGTCGCCCTGCGCTCCGACGGGCTCCTGGACGTCCTCGCCGCCGACGGCACGCACGCCGCGGGCCTCGGCGTGGTCGTGGACGGCGGCGACCTCGGCGACGAGTACAACTACGCCCCGCCGGCGCACGACCGGCTCGTCGATTCGCCCGACGAGATCTGGAACCGGGTGCGCTGGAGCGGTCCGCTCACCGGGTCGCTGGAATCAGTGCGCTGGTACAACTGGCCGACCCACGCCGACGCCGCCGCCGGCTCCCGCGCCGACACCGCCCACACCACCGAGATCACCACGCGCCTCGAGCTCCGGCTCGGCGAACCGTTCGTGCGCCTCAGCATCGCCTTCGACAACCGCAGCGACGACCACCGCGTCCGCCTCCACCTCCCGCTCCCCCGCCAGGCGACGCACTCGCACGCCGAGGGGCAGTTCGCCGTCGTGGACCGGCCGCTGACCGCCGAGGGCGGCTTCGGCGAGCGCCCCGTGCCGACGTTCCCGGCGTACGGCTGGGTCGCCGCCGGAGGTTTGGCCGTCCTGCTGGACCACGTCAGCGAATACGAACTCGTCGACGACGGCTGCACCCTCGCGCTCACCCTCCTGCGCTCCGTCGGCCTGCTCTCGCGCAACGACAACGCCTGGCGCGAGGAGCCCGCCGGACCACAGTTGGCAACACCGGGCGCGCAATGCCGTGGAGTCCGCACCGTGGAGCTGGGCCTGTTCCTCTACGCCGGCGAGTGGCACACATCAGGGCTCCTCGACGCCGCAGAGCGCTACCGCCACCCGTTCACGACCCTCGCCGGACGCAGCCAGGACCCGGCGAGCGTCCCCGCGGTCCCGAAGGGAGGCGTCGAGATCGGCGGACGCGGAGTGGTTCTGAGTAGTTGCCGCGACGTCGGCGGCGAGGACCCCGAAGTACGCGTGGTCGCTCTCACGCCGGAACCGACTACGGCGACGATCCGCACCGCGCACGACCACCACCAGGTGACGATGCGCCCCTGGCAGGTCTCCACGACCGTCGCCAGGGGCGCGTCAGGCTGATGCGAACACCGAACTACGAATGACGAAATATCAGCTACCGAAGACCAGCCCAGTGGCCGTTCGCCTGCCGGTACTCCGGTGGTTTGCGGTACTTGCGAAGCATCTGTTCCTTGGAGTGGCGGATCGCGTAGGTGACACGGGTGTGGAAGTAGAGGAGCTTCCCCTGCCCGCGCGCGCCGAGTCCGTGGTGTCCCTTGGCCGGGCTGTTCTTGGCCATGCGCTTTCAACTCCTTGCCTGCCGGAGCCGCGGGACGGCGGCGTCCGTGACCTCACGCTAAGCCGGAGCACGGTGACGGGCCACTGGAGCGCCTAGCGGCGAACCAGCAGCGATTCACCGCCAACGCAGCAGCAATACAGCAGCCGCGAAGCCCCGCGCCTCAGCAATCCGCCCGCAGCAGCATCGCCTCGTCCGGATAACACCAGGCCCAGACCTCCCCGGGCTCCAGCGAGCGGATCACCGAATGTCCCGTGGCCCGCCAGTGCGCGGTGGCGTGCCGGTTCTGCGAGTTGTCGCAGCAACCCACATGGCCGCAGATGAGGCACTCGCGCAGGTGCAGCCAGCGGCTGCCGGTCGCACGGCACTCCCGGCACTCGTCCGCGGAGTCCGGTTCGGCGTCGCGGAGCTGGTCCAGGTGGGCGCAGCGCCCGCCGTTCGCGGGGACGTACACGGGGATGGGCATGAGGTGGCTCCTCGCGTGTCTGATTCGTCACGTCGCGTCCGATGTCACGGGGCGCACAGACGGTTGGCGCGGAGCGTAGCGGCTGGAGATGACCTGCCATGGGACGCGCGGGAAACAGCGGATCGGCGATAAGCTCGATTACCCCCGCCGGTACGACCTTCCCGGCGGGACCGCCGCGGAGCACGCCAAAGCCCTACCATGGAGTGATGCGGAATGTGGACCCGGGGTATGACGCACGTGCGACGCCTACCCTGGCAGACTTGCCTGTCATGGGGGTGAACTCGTGACGACGACACAGCCGCTGGAAAACAGCACCGAGACCACGGCGCGCGACGGAGACGTCGAGGCGGCGCCGCAGGCCGGCGCCCGGCGCCGGAGCTGGATCCCGGGCCCGGTCCTGCCGCAGAAGTTCCGGCCGACCAACCGGCCGAAGCTGTGGCTGGAGATCGCGCTGATCGCGCTCGGCTACTACCTCTACACCCTGACCCGCCTGGCCGCGCCGGCGCACGAGTCGGCGGCCCAGGACCGCGGCCACGACATCCTGCGCGTCGAGCACTTCCTCGGCCTGAACTTCGAGCGCAGCTTCAACCACTGGGTCTACAGCGTGCGCTGGCTGGCGTTCTCGATGAACGTCTACTACGCCACGCTGCACTTCATCGTGCCGATCGCGGTGCTGGTGTGGGTGTACTTCAAGTTCCCGGACCGGTACCGCGCGATCCGGACCGTGATGATCTCGATGACGCTGATCGCGTTGTTCGGCTTCTACTTCTACTCCCTGGCGCCGCCGCGCCTGCTGGAGAACGGCAACTTCGTCGACACCTTCAAGCTGCTGAACCCCTGGGGTCAGACGTCGGCGACCTCCGACGGCGTCGCGGGGCTGGGCAAGTCGACGAACGAGTTCGCGGCCATGCCCTCGCTGCACATCGGCTGGTCGACGTGGTGCGCGCTCGTCATCGCGCACCTGGCGCAGCGCAGGTGGGTCAAGGTGCTCGGCATCGCCTACCCGTTCTGCACCTTCGCCGTGATCATCGGCACCGCCAACCACTACGTCCTGGACGCGGTGGGCGGCCTGGTGACCCTGGGTCTGGGCTTCCTCGTCCAGCGGATCATCCAGGGCCGGCCGGTGTTCGCGCCGGTGCCGAAGCCCGCCGGAGAAGCCCCGCTGCCGCGCCAGCCCGACGGTTCGGCGACGGCGCCCGAACCGGACGACGGGGTGTCGGCGGAGCTGGTACGGCCGCCGATCCACACCCGGACGTAGCCAGCCGCCGGACGACCGGCAGAAGCGACAGATCGAACGGGCCCTTCACGGGGCCCGTTTTCTTTTGGCGCCTCAGCCCTCCGCAGCCGTCCGCAGCTCGCGCGGCTCCCTCAGCGCCGCCCGCAGCCCTCACCGCCCGAGCGCCGCCAGCCGCGCCTCGAAGCCGTCCAGCATCGCCGTGAGCCCGAAGGCGAAGCTCTCCTCCGGCGTCCCGGCGTAGGAGGCGGCCGGGCTGTCGACGCGCTCGCGCAGCTTGGGGAAAGTCCGCGCGATCGCCACCGAGTTCTCCTTCGCCTCGGTGAACGCGCGCGCCGCATCGTCCCCACCGAGCGCCAGCCGCCGGTTCAGGGCGACCGTCGCGGCCGGAGCCAGCGCGTTGCCCAGCACGTAGGTGAACACGGCCGCCGCGGCCCGGTCGGCGTCCGCCGGCGCGAAGCCCGCGGCTTCGTAGACCGCGAGCAGGTGGTCGTCGTGGCGGGACTTGCCGGGACCGTAGAGCAGGTAGCCGCCGAACGCCTGCCCCATCCAGGGATGGCGGGTGAACATCGCGTGCGCGCCGGTCGCGGTGCGCACCGCCGCCTCGCGCCAGCCGACCAGCGCCGGGTCCGGCAGCCCGACCTCGGCCCAGGCCGCGTCGGTGGCCCGCCGGACCAGCTCGTCCTTGGTCTTGATGTGCCAGTAGACGGCGGTCGCGGCGACGTCCAGGCGCTTGCCGAGGGCGCGCATGTTCAGGCCGTCCAGCCCTTCCTCGTCGAGCTGGGCGATGGCCGCCTGGAGGATCTGGTCCGCGGTGAGGGTGTTCCGGGGCATGGCGCCAGTGTACTTGCACTTAGTTCAAGTCCGGGCTACGGTTCCACTTGAACTAAGTAAAAGTAGAGGCGACAGGGGAGATCGACATGGCTTCGCAGGGCACCGCTCAGGAACTGGCCGCGTTCGTCGCCGAGGCGGCGAAGGCGTACGACGTGCCCGGCGTCAGCGTCGGCGTGCTGCTCGACGGACGCGAGTACTTCACCTCGGTCGACGTGGACGAGCGGACCCTGTTCCACATCGCCTCGGTGACGAAATCCTTTACCGCCACCGCGCTGATGCGCCTGGCCGCCGAGGGACGAATCGACCTGGAGGCACCGGTGCGGACCTACGTGCCGGAATTGAAGCTGGCCGACGAGACGCACGCCGCGCGCATCACCGTCCGCAACCTGCTGGACCACACCGGCGGCCTGGAGTGGAACCTGATCGACACCGGATCCGGCACTGGCACGGACTCCGGCACAGCCGACGGCGACGGCTCGCTCGCCGCGTTCGTCGCCAAGCTGGTCGCGCTCCCGCTGATCGCCGAGCCCGGCGTCCGCGCCTCGTACAGCCAGGCCGGGTACAACCTGCTGGGCCGGGTGATCGAGAAGGTCACCGGGCAGTCCTACGAGCGGGCTGTCGCCGAGCTCGTCCTCACCCCGCTGGGCCTGATTGACACCGTCTTCGACCTCGACGACGTGATGGTCCGCACGTTCGCGGTCGGCCACAACCGCGACGCCGACGGCGTCCTGCACGCCGCCACGCCGTGGAAGTCCTACCCGGCCGGCACGCACGGCAACAACCCCGGCGGAGGCGGCGTCTCCTGCGCCGCGGACCTGCTGCGCTGGGCCCGTTTCCACCTCGGGGAGCAGGTCGGCGCCGCCGAGCAGGTGCTGTCGGTCGAGGCGCGCCGCGCGATGCGGGAGCCGAAGTCCGAACTGCGCGGCTCCACGCTCGGCGACGCGTTCGGCTTCGGCTGGTTCCTCAACGAGATCGGCGGCGTGCGCACCTTCGGCCACGGCGGCAGCGGCAACGGCCAGTTCGCCGAACTGCTCGCGGTCCCCGAGCGCGGCTTCGCGATCGCGGTGCTGAGCAACGCGACCGAGGGCTACCAGCTGAATCAGGACATTGTGAAGTGGGCGCTGGAGCACTTCCTCGCGGTGGTCGAGCAGGACCCGGAGCCGGTGGCTTATGACGCCGACCGCAACCGCGCCGTGGTCGGCCGCTACGAGATCGACGCGATGAACCTCGACATCGCCGACGACGGCGAGCACCTGACCCTCGCGGTCGGCATCAAGCCGGAGATCCGCGCCGCCTCCGACGCCGACATGCCGCCGGACTATCCCGCCGCCGCCATGGGTTTCCTCGCCGCGGACGGCGACGACTACATCATCACCGAGGGCGGGCTGAAGGGGCAGCGCGGGGTGTTCGCCCGGGACGAGAGCGGCGCGATCGTCGGGATCGACATCGCGGGGCGGTTGTTCGGGCGCGCCGGCTGAGGATCAGGTCAGGTCTCAGAGCACACGGCGCGGGAACAGCCTCACGAATCGTGAGACCGTCCCGCGTCGTGGTTCCATTCGTAGAAGACGCGCTCGACGACGGCCCGGGCCCGGCGGGCGCCGCGCCGGTACTCCTCGACGAACTCCTCGCTGTTCTCAGAGCCCAGATACATCGCGATGCCGGCGCGTTCCTTGATGTCGTTCGGGATCGAGTCGCTGGCCCGGCCGCGCACCAGCATGATGCCGTTGCGGACGCGCGTGGCCTCGATCCAGGCCTCGTCGAGGATCTCGGCGTCGTCGGCTTCCAGCAGTCCGGCGTCCACAGCAGCGGACAGCGCCAAGCGGGTTCGAGTCGTCTGCAAGGCGGGGATTTCGTGCGCGTAGCAGAGCTGGAGCAGCTGCACGGTCCACTCGACGTCGGCCAGTCCGCCGGGACCGAGTTTGGTGTGCAGCGCCTTGTCCGCGCCGCGCGGAAGGCGTTCGGCTTCCACGCGTGCCTTGATACGCCGGATCTCGCGCACCGAGGTTTCATCGAGCCCTGACGAAGGACGGCGCAGCGGGTCGATCAGCTCCATGAACTCGCGCCCCAGTTCGGGGTCGCCGGCGACCGGTTCGGCGCGCAGCAGAGCCTGCGACTCCCAGACCTCCGACCAGCGGCGGTAGTACTCCGCGTAGGAGCTGAGGGTCCGCACCAGCGGTCCCTGGCGTCCTTCCGGGCGCAGGTCGGCGTCGATGATCAGCGGCGGGTCCGGGGTCGGGATCTGGAGCAGGCGGCGCAGTTCGTTGGCGACGGCGTGGGCGGCATCGGTCGCGGCGCGTTCGCGCTGGGCGGAGACGCCGCGGCGGGGGGAGTTCGCCTCGCCGCCACCGTTTGCGCCGCCACCGTTTGCGCTGCTGCCGTTTGCGCTGCTGCCGTCTGTGCCGCTACTGCCTTCGCTGCCTTCGCTGCCTTCGCTGCCTTCGCCGCCCTCGTCCGGCAGCGGATCGTGCACGAACAACACGTCCGCGTCGCTGCCGTAACCGAGTTCCCGCCCGCCGAACCGGCCGGCGGCGATGATCGCGAAGCGGGTCGGCAGCGGCGTGCCGAGCCGGTTCTCGACCGCGGTGGTGGCCGCCTGCAGCGCGCCGCTGAGCGTCGCGGCGGTGACGGCGCTGAGACCGTCGCCGATCTGCTCGACGGTCAGCAGTCCCAACAGGTCTGCGGCGGCGATGCGGAACAGCTCGCGGCGCCGGACTGCGCGCGCCGCAGCCACCGCCGCTTCGGGCGTGGAGGCACGGCCGACCGCCGCGAGGATCTCCGACTCCAGCACCGGACGTGCGCGCGGCACCAGGTTCGCCGGATCGCCGAGGATGGCCACCGCTTCGGGCGCCCGCAGCAGCAGGTCCGGGGCGTAGCGGCCGGAGGCCAGGACGCGCGCCAGATGCTCGGCGGCTGCGCCTTCATCGCGCAGCAGCCGCAGGTACCAGTGCGTGTCTCCCAATGCTTCGGACGCCTTGCGGAACGCCAGGAGTCCGCCGTCGGGGTCCGCCGCGTCCGCGAACCAGTCCAACATGACCGGCAGCAGCGTCCGCTGGATCGCTGCCCGCCGGCTCACCCCCGAGGTGAGCGCCGTCAGGTGACGCAACGCTCCCGCGGGATCGGTGTACCCGAGTGCTTCCAACCGTGACTGTGCAGCCTCCGGCGACAAGTGAACAGCACCACCCAATGCGGCTTGGCCCGGCGTCAAGCGGGCCACCGCGTCTAACAACGGTCGATAAAAGAGCTTTTCGTGCAGGCGCCTTACTTCCCGCTTGTGCCGTTTCCATTCACCGTTCAGCTGATCCACTGGATCCTTGCGGAAACCCATCGACCGTCCGAGGCGGCGGCGTTCCACCTTCTCCTCGGGCAGGGTGTGGGTGCGCCGGAGCCGGTGGATCTGCAGCCGGTGCTCCAGCGTGCGCAGGAAGCGGTAGGCCTCTGCCAACGCGCCGGCGTCGGTCCGACCCACGTATCCACCTGCGGAAAGAGCCGCGAGCGACTCGAGGGTTCCGCGCTGGCGGAGCGCCGGATCGGTGGGTCCGTGCACCAGCTGCAGCAGCTGCACCGCGAACTCGATGTCGCGCAGACCGCCGGAGCCGAGCTTCAGTTCGCGCTCGGCTTCCTTGGCCGGGATGTGGGCGATGACACGCCGCCGCATCGCCTGCACGTCCGCGACGAAGCCCTCACGCCGCGAGGCCGCCCACACCATCGGCGTGACGGCCTCGACGTACTTGGCGCCCAGATCCGGATCGCCGGCGGCGGCCCGCGCCTTGAGCAGCGCCTGGAACTCCCAGGTCTTGGCCCAGCGCTCGTAGTAGGCGACGTGGCTGGCCAGCGAGCGGACCAGCGGGCCGTTCTTGCCCTCGGGGCGCAGGTTGGCGTCGACCTGCCAGATGGCGCCCTCGGAGGTGGTGTCGGAGCAGACCCGCATCATCGTCGCGGCGAGCTGGGTCGCGGTGCGCAGCGCCAGGTGCTCCTCGTCGGGGTCGGTCCCGTCGGGGGCGGCGGCGACGAACACCACGTCCACGTCGCTGACGTAGTTGAGTTCGCGCGCCCCGCACTTGCCCATGGCGATGACCGCCAGCCGGGCCGGCGGGGAATCCTCGGGAAGTTCCGCGCGGGCCACCGCGAGCGCCGCCTCCAGGGTGGCGGTGGCGAGGTCGGACAAGTCGGCGGCCGTTTGGTCGTACGTCGCGGTCGCGTCGTCCTTCAGAGCGGCGCCGATGTCGCGCGCGGCGATGCCCAGCAGGGCGTCCCGGTAGGCGACGCGCAGGGCGTCGCGCGCGGGGATCCCGGCGAGGGCGGCCACCGGATCGGGCGCGGCGGCGTCCGCCCCGACCGCCTCCAGCATCAGCCGCCGGAAGGCCGGGGCGAGGTCCTCGACGTCGAACTCCACGAGCCCGTGCCAGCCGTCGGGATGGCGCTCCAGGTGCTCCCCGAGCGCCACGCTCACCCCCAGAACGCCGAGCAGGCGGTCCTGGAAGGGCTTGGCGGCGGCCAGGGTGGCGGCCAGCGTCTCGGCGTCGCCGGCGGCCTCCAGGAGCCGTCCGGTGGCGGCCAGCGCCAGATCGGGGTCGGCGGTGCGGCCGAGCGCCTCCAGGAACAGCGGGTCGCCGCTCAGCTCCCCGAGCGGAGCCTCGGCCAGGGTCTGGAGGGCGGATTCGGGATCGGCGAACCCGAGCCTGACCAGACGCGAGCGTGCCGACTCCGGTTCCCGGCCAAGTGCCGCCGTCTGTGCCACCCGGCCCAATCTAGCCGACGGCGATCGCCACCGGCGCCTGGTGTCCGCCGAGCCGGCCGCCTCGCGCGCGGCGGGGCTGTTCAGGGCACGATCACGGTCGCGGGCACGCCGCCGATCACACCGCGTAGCCGCGCAGCTTGCGGTACTGGCGATAGAAAAACAGGCTGTCCGGGCAGAAGTCGTCCTGCTCGATCTTCTCGGCCAGCTCCGCCTCGGTGAGGAAGCCGAACCACTCGACCTCCTCGGGCTGCGGGACCACCGGGCCGGTGACGGTCGCGGTGTAGACCGAGCCCCACTGCGGCACCTCGGCGTCGTCGAAACGCCACCTGCCGACCGGCCGCAGCACGACGTTGCGCTGCCCGACCTCCTCGGCGGCCTCCCGGCGCGCGGCCTGGTCGTAGGACTCGCCGGCCGGGACCATGCCGGCCACGAACATGTCGTAGTACTGCGGAAAGACGCGCTTCACCGCGGCGCGCCGGTGCACCAGGATCCGCCCCGCGCTGTCGCGGAACAGGATGTCGACACTGCGGTGCCGCAGGCTCTTGTCGGTGAGTTCGCCACGGCGCACGATCCGCAGGATCCGGTCGTTCTCGTCGACCTCGTAGACGAGTTCTTCGTCGGGGTTCATCTGATCATCAAAGCACGGGGAACCCGGATGAATCCTTCTCGCGGCGCGGTGTCTCTTATCGGGGAGTCGGCCGCACGGCCGAGTGGGGCGTACACGAGGAGGACACCGGGATGATGTGGGCGACAGTGGCAGTCGTGGCGGCGGTGCTGGTATGCGCGTGCACCGTGTCGCTGATGCGGAAGCGGGGTCGGACGCGTGGGTGAACCGGCGACGGCATGGCCGGGCGAGCGCCTGGTGCGAGCGGCGCAGGACGGCGACGCCGAGGCGGTGCGCGCACTGGTGGCGGGGTCCTACCCGCACGTACTGCGCTTCGCCAGAACCCTGTGCGCGACGCCCCAGGACGCCGAGGACGCCGCGCAGGAGGCGGTGATCATCCTGTACCGCCGGATCGGCATGCTGCGCGCCACGGCGGCGCTGGGGTCGTGGATGTTCCGCATCGTGCGGAACGAGTGTCTGCGGCGGGCGCGGGTCGCGATGCGGCGGCGGGACACACCGTGGGGCGTCGACGTGGCCTGCGACGCGGTGGAGGACGACGTGCTGGCGCGACTGGAGGCCGAGGCGGTCGTCGCGGCGATCGTGGCGCTGCCGGAGGACCTGCGCAGGGTGCTGATCATGCGGGACGTGCAGGGCTGGTCGGGGCGCGGTGTCGCGCAGGAGCTGGGGCTGAGTGTGGCGGCGATGAAGTCGCGGTTGCACCGGGCTCGGGCGATGGTGCGGGCGGCGCTGGTTTCGGAGGGGACGGACGGAACGGAGGGAACGGAGGTGGCGGGTCGTGGGTGGTGAGGGTGTGCGGGTGCTCGTGGCTGGGGGCGGGGTCGTGCGGCCGGTCGCGGATGACGGTGTGCAGGTACTCGTGGCGGCGGAGGACCATAAGCCTGCTGTGCCTGAACCCGGTCAGTTCGCGAGCGCCTCCCTGCCGCGGCATCTGGCGCGCGGCTTTGTCGGCTTCGGATCGATCGTCGCCGGTCTGGCTCTGATCCCGCTCGTGGGGATCGCGGCGTTGCTCCTGGTCCCGGTCGGTCTGCTCGCACTTCGCGGTTGTCCGATGTGCTGGACCATGGGGTTGATCCAGACCGTCTCTGCGGGAAGGGTGCGGCGCGAGTGCGTCGACGGCCGCTGCGAGTTGCGGGTGCCGGGCCGTGATTCTCAGGGGTGAGCGAAGATCCGCCCGAACACCGGGCCCAGCCATGGTTTGCGGCCGAAGGAGACCATGCGGCCGGCGGCGATCTGGCGGGCTTGGGAGCTGCGGCCGCTGGCGGTGAGGACCAGGGCCACCGGGTCGACCCAGATGTGGCAGTCGGTGCGGGCCGGTGCCGGGTCGCGGTGGGTCTCGACCTGCGGGCCGTCGACGTCCACACCGATGGTCACACCGCCGCGGACGTGGATGCGGAACACCGCGTGCACGGCCGCGGCGCGGGAGGCGTCGACGGTGCGCGGGATGGTGTCGAGGTAGGCCAGCGAGATGATCAGCCGCGCGATCTCCGGCGGGACCACCCACTTCTGCCCGGAGGCGCGGGCCACGTCCAGCACGTGCAGCGCCGTCTCGCTCAGGAAGAGCCCCACCACGGCGGCCAGCGACAGCGGCGTGTCGAGGCCGAACCACGGGATGCCGCACGGCTCGTCGGGGTCGCGGCCGTCCAGCGCCGCGACCAGGGCGGCGGCGCCGTCGCGGAGCTGGCCGGGGACCGCGAGGTAGGCGTCGGGATGGGCCTGCGCGAGCGTGGTGGCGTTCAGCACCGCGACACGCTGCGCGAGGTCGGGGTGCACCGGCACGACCTTGTCCCAGCGCTTGACGTCCAGCACCCCGGCCGCCGCGGCGGAGTAGGCGGTGCACGCCATCCCCAGGTGCACGGCGACGTCGGCGGCGTTCCACCCCGGCAGCTGCGACACCGCCTTCGGATCCCCCATCCCCTCGACCACCCGCGCCGCCCGCTCGGCGAGCGCCGGCACGGCGACGCGCGCGGCGGCGAGGTCTTCGACCAGGGTGGTACGGGTGCGCGGCATCAACTGCTCCCGGCTGCGTGTCAGGGTGTTTGTATCCAGTTCCGGACAGAACCGGACGGGACGTCTGATAGGACAGCAGCCAGGAGCAGAGCGGTCAAGGGGTGGAACGGCTCGCCAGGCGCTCCTTGCCCGCCGGGGTCAGGCGCAGGCCGGCGGGGAATCTGCCCTCGGAGGTCCAGGCGCTGGCGACGATGTCGTCGTGGAACCCGAGGACCAGCGCCGGATCGGCCGGGTCCGCCGTGACGTAGGCGATCACCTCGCTGTGCTTCCAGGAGGGCGGGCCGAGCAGTTCAAGGACCTCGGCCCGGGTGTGGGGATCGACGAGCCAGAGGTCGAGACCGTCGAGGAAAGCCTTGTGGGCGACCGGATCGAGGACGGCGTCGGGCCGGAACCAGCCGAGCGCGTGGTAATGCGGGATGAACAGCGCTTGGAAGAAGGATTCATCGGGGTCTGACAGCGACTCGTCGACGAAGCCCATCGGGTTGCGGGCGTGGCCGTCGACGATCTCGAACCGGTGGCTGGATTCGTCGATGTAGCTGAGGGTGTCCTGGTAGGGCCACACCGCGGGCCAGCCGCCGTACATGGCTGGACGCTTCAGAGCGTGGTTCAGACCGTCGATCGCATGCTCGCGGATTTCCTCTGCGGAACGCATGCCTCATTCTACCGTTTTGCCTGTCAGGAGCAGGGTTTTTCCGACCGTCGACCGGGCTTCGATGGCAGCGTGCGCGGCATCGGCGCGCTCCAACGGGAACCGCTGTCCGATCACCGGGCGCAGCGTCCCGTCGGCGGCGGCGCGCAGCGCGGATTCCGTCAACCGGCGGAGGTCCGCGGGTCCGGCGGTGGGGCGGACGACGGTGACGCCGCGTTCGCGCGCCTCGTCCTCGGGGACGGCGGTCCACTGCCCGCTGGCCAGGCCGTAGGTGAGGATGCGGCCGCCGGGGCGGAGCTGTTCGTAGGCGGTGCGGCCGGTGGCGCCGCCGACGCCGTCGAAGACCACGTCCACGGGCTCGTCCAGCTGCCGCGGCCACGCCGGGTCGCGGTAGTCGATCGCCTGGTCCGCGCCGAGGGCGGTGGCGAGGTCGGTCTTGCGGGGACCGCCGGCCAGGGCGATCACGGTGGCGCCGGCTGTCTTCGCGAGCTGGATCAGCAGTGTGCCGACGCCGCCTGCCGCCGCCTCGATCAGGACGCGGTCGCCGGGCCGGATGGTCGCGGCCTCGATGAGCAGGGAGGCGGTGCGGCCGTCGGCGAGGACCGCCACCGCCGCGTCGAGGGCGAGCGTGTCAGGGACCGGATACAGGACGTCGATCGGGACCAGCGCCACCTCGGCGTAGCCGCCCGAACCGCCGGTCGAGCCGACCACGCGGGTGCCGATGAGCGCCGGGTCCACGCCGTCGCCGACCGCGCGGACCACTCCCCCGACACCGTTGCCGGGGATCGTCGGCAGCGTCGGGTGGAACGGGCCGGTGCCGGCGCGGGCTTGGGTCTCGACGAAGGTGATGTTCGCGTAGGCGACGTCGACCAGTGCCGTGTTCGGTTGGGGGACGGGCTCCGGGGTGTCCTCCGCGTGCAGCTCCGTCGGGGCGCCGAAGTCTCGCAGCCACACTGCGCGCATGTCGTTCCTCCAGGTCGTCGGCTCGGCGCGGGCCCGTGGGCGGCTCGTCGCTTTTCGATCCTCGCCCGGGAGGCGTGCACGTCGCCTCCGGCTCTGGGCGGCAGCTGCCTAAGACTTTGGTCCTAAGCCTGGTGACAGGACCTGCTAGCGGCGCTAGCATGCTGCTATGGGCAATCAGCAGTTGAACGCGCGCGTCCCGGACGTGATCGCCGAAGCGGCCCGAGCCGCCGCCGCGGACGCCGGAGTGAACCTCGGCGAGTACCTGGCCCGGCTGATCGACGCCGACACCCGAGGCCGCCGCGCGGTCTTCGACGCGGTCTTCGACCAGTTCGTCCAGGACGCGAAGGCCTCGGGGGCGTTCGACGACGACCTGCAGCCGGCCGCGTGAGCCCGGAGACCACCCCCGACCACCCGATCGACATCGCCTGGCTCCTCGACGCCGCGCAGCGCCTCCCCGGCGACCCCGCCGTCCTGGACTACGGCGCCCTGTTCGCCGCCCTCGCCCGCACCGAGGCCGTGGTCCTCGGCCGCCGCGTCTACGAGCGGCCGCACCACCAGGCCGCGGCCCTGCTGCACCAACTCGCCCGCGTCCCGGCCCTGGAGAACGCCAATCGGCTGTTCGCCGCCGCGACAGCCGTGGCGTACCTGTCCGCCTGCGGACTCCGCGTCCTGCCCGACCTGCGCGAGGCGGCGCGGCTGGCAGGGGACGCGGCGGAGGGGAAGCTGGACGTGGGGGCTATCTCCTGGGTCCTGCGGAACTGGACCAAGGAGTAGCCACTCCTAGAGCGCCAGGAGCACCTGGAGCGCCTAGAGCGCCGCCCTACAGCACCGGCAGGTACCGGTTCAGCTCGAACGGCGTCACCTGGTGCCGGTAGTCCAGCCATTCGGCGCGCTTGTTTCGCAGGAAGAAGTCGAAGACGTGCTCGCCGAGGGTCTCGGCGACCAGCTCGCTTTCCTCCATGCGGGAGATGGCCTCCGACAGCGAGGAGGGCAGGGTCTCGATGCCCAGGGCGCGGCGTTCGCCGTCGGTCAGGGTCCAGATGTTGTCCTCGGCGCCGGCGGGGAGTTCGTAGCCTTCCTCGACGCCCTTCAGGCCTGCGGCCAGCATCACGGCGAAGGCGAGGTAGGGGTTGCAGGCCGAGTCCAGGGAGCGGACTTCGACGCGGCTGGACTGGGATTTGGAGGGCTTGTACATCGGGACGCGGACCAGGGCCGAGCGGTTGTTGTGGCCCCAGCTGATGTAGCTGGGCGCCTCGCCGCCGCTGAAGAGGCGCTTGTAGCTGTTCACGAACTGGTTGGTGACGGCGGTGAACTCGCTGGCGTGGTGCAGGAGGCCGGCGATGAAGCTGCGGCCGGTCTTGGACAGGCTGTACTCCGCGCCGGGTTCGTGGAAGGCGTTGCGGTCGCCCTCGAACAGCGACAGGTGGGTGTGCATGCCGCTGCCGGGGTGCTCGGCCAGCGGCTTGGGCATGAAGGAGGCGTAGACGTCCTGCTCGAGCGCCACCTCCTTCATGACGTGGCGGAAGGTCATGATGTTGTCCGCGGTGGACAGCGCGTCGGCGTAGCGCAGGTCGATCTCCTGCTGGCCCGGGCCGCCCTCGTGGTGGCTGAACTCCACCGAGATGCCCATCGACTCCAGGTGGGTGATGGCCTGGCGGCGGAAGTCGTGGCCGACGCCGTGCGGGGTGAGGTCGAAGTACCCCGAATGGTCCACCGGCTCCGGTGCCTTGCCCGGCTTGGGCTGGCCCTCGAACAGGTAGAACTCGATCTCGGGGTGCGTGTAGAACGTGAACCCGCGCTCGGCGGCCTTGGCCAGGGTGCGCTTGAGCACCCAGCGGGGGTCCGCGTAGCTGGGGGCGCCGTCGGGCATCAGGATGTCGCAGAACATGCGCGCCGTGCCCGGGGACTCCGCGCGCCAGGGCAGGATCTGGAACGTCGCGGGGTCGGGCTTGGCCAGCATGTCCGACTCGGCCACCCGGGCGAAGCCCTCGATCGACGAGCCGTCGAAGCCGATGCCCTCGCTGAACGCCTGTTCCAGCTCCGCCGGGGCGATCGCCACCGATTTCAGGAAGCCCAGGACGTCGGTGAACCAGAGACGCACGAAGCGGATGTCCCGCTCTTCGAGGGTGCGGAGTACGAACTCCTGCTGACGTTCCATGAGCACAGTATGAACGAGGTGCGTTTCCGTGTGATTACGGCGCTAAAAAGTCGCGCGCGCGAGGACGGCGCGTCGCCATGCGGTAGCGGAAGGAACGAAGCGGCCAGTTGTTGACAACCCGCCCGTCAGCGGTTTTGTACCAGGACGAACAACCGGCCTCCCACGCGGTGCGCCGCAGCAGCCGCCGGATGGTCGCCTCGTACGCCGCCAGCGCCTCCTCGGCCACCTCGACCTGGCCGTCGCGGGCCGCTTGGAGCCAGCCCATGACGTACCGCACCTGCGACTCGATCATGTAGACCACCGAGTTGTGGCCCAGGTTCGTGGACGGTCCGTAGAGCAGGAACATGTTGGGGAACTCCGGGACGGCCATCCCGAGATACGCCGTGGCGCCTTCCCGCCACCGGTCGTGCAGCCGCACGCCGCCGCGCCCGACGATCTCGATCGGCGCCAGGAACTCTGTGGCTCGGAACCCGGTCCCGTAGACGAGCACCGCCACGTCCCGCTCCCGGCCGTCCTCTGTGCGCACTGCGCCCGAGGTCACCTCCGTGACCGCCTCGGTGACCACCTCCACGTTGTCCCGCGCGAGCGCCGGGTACCAGTCGTCCGAGATCAGGATGCGCTTGCAGCCGATCGGGAAGTCCGGAGTGAGCTTGGCGCGCAGCTCCGGGTCGTCGGGGATCTGCTTATCGAGGTAGCGCTTAGAGAACTTCTGTAGGCCGCGTCCCAATGGGCTTCCCGCTATAGCGGAGTACAGCAGCGCCTCCCCGAGGACGGCGTAGTTGAACCCGCGCATCGCCAGACGCAACCCCGGGACCCGGCGGAAGGCAGAACGCGCCAGCGGCCCGAACGTGTAGTCGTACTTGGGGATCACCCAGTTCGCGGAGCGCTGGAACACATAGAGGCGCTGCGCATAGCGCGCGATCTCAGGGACGAACTGCACCGCCGACGCACCGGTCCCGATGACGGCGACGTCCTTGCCGGCGAACGCCTCCGGCGGCCACTGCGCATCCCACTCCGCGGAGTGGAACGCCGCCCCCGCGAACTCCTCGCGCCCCGCCACAGAGGGGTACCGCGGCCTGTTGAGCTGTCCCACGCCGCACACGAGCACCCGCGCGGTGTGCTCGGACCCCGCGGCGTCCCTGAGCCGCCACAGACGCTCCTGCGGCTGCCACTCCGCGGCGACGATCTCGGTCTCCAGCCGCAGATGTGGTCCGAGTTTCCAACGCCGCACACACTGGTGGAGGTAGTCGAGGATCTCCGCCTGCTTGGGATACGCCCGCGACCAGCCCGAGTAGCGCGCGAACGAGTACGAGTACAGGTGCGAGGGCACATCGCAACCGCATCCGGGATACACGTTGTCCCGCCAGACCCCGCCGACGTCCGAGCCCTTGTCGAACACCACGAAATCCGCGACTCCGCCGCGCTTCAACTGGATCGCCATACAGAGGCCGGAAAATCCGGCTCCGACGATTGCTACATCATGTGCAACCTGATGCCCCCGGGCGGTCGTCATGTAGTTGAGTACACCGCCATACCGACGCTGCGTCGACATGGCGGCTGGTGCCGTACTCCGATACTTCAAGACCAAAACGCCACAGATCCGGACAGAACCGGACGGCGAACGGTCACACCGGGTATTCGCGAGGAAACTCTGAAGATCTTTGCCGAAAATCTCTCCGGAACCCCTCGCCAAGCGTTGTTGAACGGAGAATAATCCTGCAACGAGACCTCATCGTCCCCCCGTGCGATGGGGTCTCCCATCCCGAGGCCTCACCGTCCCCCCGTGCGGTGAGGCCTCGGACTTTTTTCCGGGCCGGGAAGGCTCGACGGGCTCCGGCGGGGTAGGGGTCCCGGCGAGGAGGCGACCATGATCCTGGTGACCGGAGCCAGCGGCACGTTGGGCCGCATGCTCGTCCCCGCCCTGACCCGGCGCGGCTCCGACGTCCGGGCGCTGAGCCGGCGCCCGCGCGGCGGTGCGGGACCAGGCGGCAGCGGCTCCTTCGCGTGGACCGTCGGGGATCTGGGCAGCGGCGCCGGACTGGACGAAGCCGTGGACGGGATCGACGTGATCGTCCACGCCGCCTCCAATACGCGCGGGCAGGGCAAGGGCGACGCGGACGCCGCGTGGCGCCTCATCGAGGCCGCCAAGCGCGGCGGGCGCCGGCCGCATGTGGTCTTCATCTCGATCGTCGGCGTGGACCGCCACCCCAGCGGCTACTACCAGGCCAAGTACGAAGCCGAGCAGACGATCGAGGCCGGCGGGCTCCCGCACACCGTCCAGCGGACCACGCAGTGGTTCCAGCTGCTCGACACGTTCTTGAAGATCGCGTCTAAGTCCCCGGCGGTCCCCGTGCCCTCGATCCCGTTCCAGCCGCTGGACGCCCGCGAGGTCGCCGGGCGCATGGCGGACCTGGCCACCGGCGAGCCGATGGGCCGTGCGGAGGACATGGGCGGACCGGAGGTGCTGGACGCCGGGGACATCGCGCGGGCTTATCTGCGCGCGACCGGGAAGCGGCGGCTGCTGGTCCCGCTCCGGGTACCGGGGAAGTCCGGGCGGGCGTTCCGGGCCGGCGTGCACACCTGCCCGGAGAACCGGCTGGGCAAGACCACGTGGGCCGAGTACCTGGCGGCCGAGTACGAGGCCTGAGAGGCCTCCCAGCGACGAGGCTTGGTGGCGGGACCCGCCGAACATCGATGAGGCCTGAGGGCGCGCGCGGCGCGCGCCCTGCCTCGGCAACGCCGTCTCAGCGCGGCCCGATGCCCTCCAGCAGGGTGTCGACCAGCGCCTCGACGAACTCCTCGCTCACCGGCTTGCCCGGGTGCTCGGACTTCATCGTCTGCACGATCGGCCCGGCGAACATCCGCACCGCGAGCTCCACGTCCAGGTCGGCGCGCAGCTCGCCGCCGGCGATCCCGTGCCGCAGGATCATCCGCAGCTGCTCGCGCCGCGGTTCGATCGCGACCGCCTGGTACTGCCGCACCAGCTCCGGGTGCAGCGTCGCGGCGGCCATCACCGAGGCGAACACCAGCCCGGCCATGTCCTCGTGCATGAGGCCGACCATGGTGTTCAGGTACTCCACGATGCGTTCGCGGGTGGTGCGCTCGTCGGTCAGGTCCGGCGGCGGGCACTCCTGCCACAGCGTGGCCATCGAGTCGACGACCAGGCTCTCCTTGTTCGGCCAGCGCCGGTAGACGGTCGCCTTGCCGACCCCGGCGCGGGTCGCGACCTGCTCCATGGACAGCGAGCCGTAGGGCACGCCCTCGCTGAGCAGGCCCAGCACCGCCTCGAGGATGGCGCGTTCGGCGGCCTCGCTGCGCGGCCGGCCGGGCCGGCGGCGGGCGGCGCCCTCGGCGGCGGCCGCGCAGCCCGGGTCGGCGCAGGAGCCCTGCACGTGCCCGGGATGGCGCTCGCCGGGGCGCGGGCCGTCATGGATCATCGTCATAGCGCTCCATCATCTCCTCGATGCCGGGCCGAGGGGGGACAACACGGGGGAAAACGGCGGCGGGAAACCGTCGCCGCGGAGCCCGCCGCTTCCGAACCCGCCTCTGCCGAGCCTGTCGCCCCCGATCCTGTCGCCCCGGAAGCCGTTGCTCCCGAACCTGTCGCCCCGGAACCCGTCCGCCGGTCCCGCCCGGCGAGCCGTGCGGCGCGCCGGGCGGGTCCGTGCTGTCGGCGGGTGTCCCGCTCAGGCCACTCCGGCGGCTTCGGCCGCGGCCGAGGCGTCAGCGCCGGCCTGTCGCTGCGGCGGTCCGGCCGGTGCGCCGGCGGACTTTCGCGGCAGCCAGGTCAGCGACACGATCGCGGCGAGGAAGGCGACGATCGCCGAGACCGTCACGGTCACGTGCATCGCGTGGATGAACGCGGCGTCGGCCTGCGGGTAGAAGTGCGCCAGCACCGGGACGTGCTCGCCGGCGCCCTTGGTGGCCTGGATCGAGCCGTCGATGTCGTGCAGCGCCGAGGGGTTCGGCACGACCGTCCTGAGCGGAGCCTCCATCCGGCCGCGGTAGGCCGTGGTGAGCAGCGTGCCCAGCACCGCGACGCCCAGCGCGCCGCCGACCTGCCGGACGGTGTTGCTCACCGAGGAGCCGACGCCGGCCTTCTCCCGGGGCAGCGAGGTCATGATCGTCGTGGTCGCCGGCGGCATCACGTTCGCCATGCCCATGCCCTGCAGGAAGAAGATCAGCAGCAGCAGCCAGGCCGCCGAGGTCTGGTTCACGAACTGGTACATCAGGAACGTGACACCGATGACCACCATGCCGAAGGTGGACACCGCGCGCGCCCCGAAGCGCTGCACCAGCCGCGCCGACAGCGGCGAGAAGATCAGCTGCGCCAGCGCGAACGGCGTCAGGAACAGACCGGCCTTCAGCGGGCTGTAGTTCAGCACCGACTGCAGGTAGAAGGACAGGAAGAACAGCACGCCCATCATCGCGAAGAAGGACAGGCCGACCAGCATGACCGAGGCCGAGAAGGGCCGCGAGCTGCGGAACAGCCGCACGTCCAGCGCGGGGTGGTCGGTCCGCAGTTCCCAGAACACGAACCCGGCGGACAGCAGGATGCCGGCGGCCAGCGAGCCCCAGATCTGCGGGTTGCCCCAGCCGACGTCGGCGCCGCGGATGATGCCGTAGACGAACACGACGATCCCGGCCATCGACAGGAACACGCCCAGCGGGTCCAGCTTGCCCGGCTTGGGGTTCTTGGAGTCCGGCACCAGGATCGCCATGGCGATCAGCGCGACGACGATGATCGGCACGTTGATCAGGAAGACCGAGCCCCACCAGAAGTGGTCCAGCAGCAGACCGCCGAGCACCGGGCCGATGGCCACGCCCAGCCCCACGCCGCCGGCCCAGATGCCGATCGCCTTGGGCTGCTCCTTGGGCTCGAAGACGTTGGCGATGATGGCCAGCGTGGCGGGCATGATCGCGGCGCCGAAGAAGCCCATCACGGCCCGGGTGGCGATCAGCGCGCCGGGACTGCCGGCATAGGCGCACAGCACCGAGGCGATCCCGAACCCGACCATGCCGGCCATCAGGATCTTCTTGCGCCCGAACCGGTCGCCGACGATCCCGAAGGTGAACAGCAGGCCGGCGAACACCAGCGTGTAGGAGTTGATCGCCCACTCCAGATCAGACTGGGAGGCACCCAGACCGGGCTGGTGCGGATCGTTCTCGGGCTGCGAGATGATCTTGAGCGCGACGTTCAGGATCGTGTTGTCCAGGACGACCACGAGCAAGCTGAAGACGAGTACACCGAGAATCGCCCACCGGCGCCTCTGCAGGGTCTCCCGATCCATGTTCCCCTCTATCCCCTCGATCGGTGCGGGTTTGATCCGATACGGAACAGGACCGTATCGATTTCCCACCGCGACTGTACGCCGCAGCTTATCGAGACGCAACCGTTTCGTATTGAAGGTGCGGGGGGTGGTTGTTCAACGCCACCCGCCCGCCGGCGCAACCCAGACACCCACCACCGAACTGCGCCCCCTGCGAGGCCATCAACACCCGCGCGAAGCCGTAAAGAGCTTCTTGAAACCCACCAACACACCAGACCCCACAGCCCGCCCCGCCCGCGCCCCAAGTCGGGCGCGCCGCGTCTACCGATACGTGTCCGCGGAGCCGCCCGACACCTGATCGATCAGGGCCGTCAGACGGTCGCGGAAGCCCAGGCGCGGGCCGCTGCCCCGGCCGCCCTTGCGGCCCTCGCCTTCGCCGGCGGTGGAGGCGAGGAGGTGTTGCGCGGCGTCGAAGCCGGGGACGATTCCGTTCTCCGGGACCAGGAGGGCGTCGTGGGAGAGGGTCAGGAGTTCGCTGGAGGTTTCTTCGTCCTCTGCGAGGGTCAGGATCGCTGCTCCGCGGCGGCGGGCGTCGTCGACGCGTTCCAGGAGGGGGGTGCCGGGGTCGTCGGGGGCGACGATGAAGACTGCTTCGCCTTTGCGCGCCTGCTCCAGGCGGGCCAGCGGGACTGCGAGGTGCGGCGGTGCGCCGTCGGGGATCTGGTGGCGGATCAGGGTCGGCGCCAGCTGCGGGAGGTTGGCCAGGCCGGCTTCGGTGTCCAGGTGCGCGGCGAGGTGCCAGGGCTCCTCTTCGGGGGTGCCGACGAGCAGGAGGCCGCCGGGGCTGCGCGGGGCGCGCCGCAGGGTGCGGGCGAAGCCTCGGCATTCGCCGAACCACGGGGTTCCGCTGACGAGTTCGCGGAGGAAGGTGGTCTGCTCGGCATCCATGGGATTCATACTGCCGGTCCGGGCGCCGCCAGGACACCCGGACCGGGGTTATTCAGTGTGGATCGGCGTGGATCGGTCGGGACCGACTGTGTTTCCGACGAAGGGATACAGCCCGGGGCTCAGTGGTACGAGTGCGACTCGTCCGGGTATGCCCCGTTCACCACGTCGCTGGCGAACGCCCGCGCCGCGTCGCCGAGCAGCGTGCGCATATCCGCGTACTGCTTCACGAACTTCGGCACGCCGCCGGGTGTCAGTCCCGCCATGTCGGTCCAGACCAGGACCTGCGCGTCGGTGCCGGCGCCGGCGCCGATGCCCACGGTGGGGACGTCGATCTCGGCGGAGACCCGCGCGGCCAGTTCGGCCGGGACGAGCTCCAGGACGATCGCGAACGCGCCGGCGTGCTGCAGCGCCTTGGCGTCGGAGATCAGCTTCTCCGCCTCCTCGTCGCCCCGTCCCGCTATCCGGTATCCGCCCAGGACGTTGACCGACTGCGGGGTGAGCCCGATGTGCGCCATCACCGGCACGCCGGCCTGCACCAGCGCCTCGACCTGCGGGAGCACCCGGCGGCCGCCTTCGAGCTTGACCGCGCCGACCCCGGCCTCCTTCATGAACCGCGCCGCGGTCTCCAGCGCCTGGGCCGGCGAGGACTGGTAGGAGCCGAAGGGCAGGTCGCCGATCACCATGGCGCGCTTGGTCCCGCGCACCACGGCGGCGGAGAGCATGACCAGCTGGTCGACGGTCACCGGCACGGTGTTCTCGTACCCGAGGTGGTTGTTGCCCGCGGAGTCCCCGACGAGCAGGACCGGGATCCCGGCCTCGTCGAACACGCCGGCGGTCAGGGCGTCATAGGCGGTGAGCATCGCCCACTTCTCCCCCTCGCGCTTGGCCTTGGCCAGGTCGCGGACGGTGACGCGGCGGCCGGTCCCGGTCCCGCCATACAGCGAGAGCTTGGGCTGGGCGGCCGAGGACGATACTGCGGACTCCTGCGTGGCGCTGCTTTCAGCGGACATGCTGGCTTCTCCTTGAAGAGACGACTCGAGGCGCCGAAACGGCGTACCCGGACGAGGCTGATCGTCTCACGCCCGGCATCCCTTGTTAAGGGGTGCGCGTCTGGCGCCCGAACCACCCGTGACTCTGCTCACAACTGCACAAAAGTCGTTTGCGGGCCGTGGGCGCGCCCCCGAACAATCGGCGCGTGACCGCACAACCCGCGCCGCCCGGCGACGCGTCGCAGCCAAGCGTCCCGCCCCGTCGCCGATGGCGCGATATGAGCGTCGACGTGACGCCGCTGAGGGTCTCGCGCGACTACCGGTTCCTGACCGCGTCCTCGGTGATCTCCGGCTTCGGCTCCTTCCTGACCTATGTCGCGGTCCCCTTCCAGATCAAGGACCTCACCGGTTCGGCGCTCGCGGTCGGTCTGCTCGGCGCGACCGAGCTGGTGCCGCTGGTGGTCTGCGGGCTGTGGGGCGGCGCGCTGGCCGACGCCATGGACCGGCGCAAGCTCGTGGTGTCGACCGAGGCGGCCTCGGCGCTGTTGTCGGTGCTGCTGTTGGTGAACGCGCTGATGCCGCATCCGCTGCTGTGGCCGATCTACGCGCTGACAGCGGCGTTCGCGGCGGTGAACGGCTTGCAGCGGCCGTCGCGGGAGGCGATCGTGCCGCGCATCGTGCCGCCGGATTTGGTGGTCCCGGCCGGCGCGTTGCAGTGGCTGCTGGGGTCGTTCACGCAGATCGCCGGGCCTGCGCTGGGCGGTGTCCTGGTCGCTACGACCGGACCCACGGTCTCCTATGTCGCGGACGCCGCGACATTCGTGATCTCGTGCGGATTCCTCTTACAGCTCAAGCCTTCGCCGCAGGGCGAGGACGCCGAGGGAGCCAGCCTGCGCGGGATAGCCGCCGGCTGGCGGTACGCGCGCAGCCGGCAGGAGTTGATCGGCACGTATGTGGTGGACATCGCGGCGATGACGTTCGCGATGCCGACCGCGCTGTTCCCCTTCCTCGCCGACCATCTGCACGCCTCGTGGTCCCTGGGACTGCTGTACGCCGCACCCGCCGTCGGCTCGGCGCTGATCTCCCTCACCAGCGGCTGGACGAAGCACGTCCACCGGCACGGGCTGGCGGTGATCTGGGCCGCCGGGGCGTGGGGCGTGGCGATCGCGTTGGTGGCGGCGACGCAGCAGGTGTGGATCGTGGTGGCGTGCCTGGCCGCCGCCGGTGCGGCGGACGCGGTCAGCGGCGTGTTCCGGATGTCGATCTGGAACCAGACCATCCCCGACGCGCTGCGCGGCCGGCTCGCCGGGATCGAGATGCTGTCGTTCTCCAGCGGACCGATTCTGGGACAGATCCGCGCCGGGTCGATGGCGGCACTGCGGGGACCGGTGTTCTCGGTCGGCTTCGGCGGTGTGGCCTGCGTCGGGGCGGTGATCGGGCTGGCCGCGTGGCTGCCGGGGTTCCGGCGTTACGACGCGCGGACCGATGCGCACGCGGGCGCTGTCAGGGCCGAAAGGCTGGCGGCGCATGCTGAGCCGTCCCTATGATCGAAGGCCTTTGAGGGTCCGAGCGAGGGGTTGGCATGGACAACGGGGACCGGAACGGGCCGCCTTGGGGCGCGCCGCCGGAGGCGACAGGGGATTCGAGCGGACCGCCGCCACAGGGCTTTCCCTGGCAGAACAACGGTTTCGGAGCGCCGAACGAGCCGGGGGCGGGGGCGCCCGGGACGCAGCAGGGCTGGCCTCAGGGTAACTATCAGGGCTCTTCGCAAGGCAGCCAGGGCGGCCAAGGTGGACCCGGCGGACCCGGCGGACAGCAGGGCGGACCGCAAGGTGGGCCTCCGGGTGGACAGCAGGGCGGACCGCAGGGCGGAAACCTCGGAGCGTCGCAGGGTTCGATGACGTCGTTCCCGCTCGCGGCGACCGGCTCGTACGCGGCCGTCCGTCCGCCGGAGCCGCCGCCGGTCCAGGCGCCGCCGCAGGCACCGCCTCCGATGACCTCGTTCCCGCTCGCCGCGACCGGCGCCTACCGGTCGGTCGGGCAGCAGCAGGGCAACGCGGACCTGTCGGCCAGCGGGTTCCGGGCCGTTCCGCAGGCGGGACCCGGGCCGGGCGGGCAGTTCGCCGGTCCGATGGGCCCTCCCGGTCCCTACGGTCCGCCGGGACCGCCCGGACCTCCCGGTCCCCCGCCCGGGGACACCACCGGAAAGCGTCGCAGAACCCTGCTGATCGGGGCGTCCGTGGTCGCGGTGGCCGGTGTCGCCGGCGCGGCGATCTTCTTCGCCACCGGAAGCGGCAGCGACAGCAAGAAGCAGCCGAGCCCCAGCACCACGCCCACGACGTCGGGGTCGGCGCAGGGCGCGTCCGGCTCGGCGACCGGTCCGGGCGGACAGGCTGTCAACGGCACGGGTTCGCAGCCGTCCAGCAGCGCGAGCCAGAGCGCGCCGAGCAGTGCGCCGCCGTCCACGTCGAACGCCGCTCCGCCGGCTGCCAAGCCGGTCGCGGACCTGCTGCACTGGCGGCTGAACGACAAGCCCGGCAGCACCGCCGCCGCCGACACCTCCGGCAAGAAGCGCGCCGGCGCGGTGAGCGGCGAGGCCGGATTCTCGACCGCGCACGGCGGATCGGCGGCGTTCAGCGGCGCGGCGAAGCAGATCAAGGGCGGCCAGATCCAGACCAAGGCGCCGGCGATCGACACCACGAAGAGCTTCACGGTCTCGATGTGGGTGGACCAGACCGGGACCACCACGCCGACGAAGTACGCCGCCGCCTTCAGCCAGGACGGCCCGCAGTGCTTCGCGTTCACGTTCAGCTACTCGCTGGACAGCAAGACCTGGTCCTTCGTCCGGGCGAACGCCGACGGCCCGACGCCGACGACGGTCGGCGCCGGCGGGACCGCCCCGACGCCGATGAACACCTGGGTCAAGCTGACCGGGGTCTACGACGCGCAGGCCGGGACGCTCGCGTTCTTCATCAACGGCGTGCAGCAGGGCGGGGCGGTCAAGACCGGGTCGGCGCCGTACGCCGCGACCGGGCCGTTCGCGATCGGGCGGAGCTGGTACGGGAAGTTCCCGACGAATCCGTTCAAGGGCTACATCTCGGATGTGCAGGTCTTCGGACGCGCGCTGTCGGCCGACGAGGTGAAGGCGCTGTAGAGCGCGGGCCGACGGCGCCGGAGGCTGTGGCCGCGGTCGCTGCCGCGTCCATCGCCGCCGGCGCCGTCGGGCACGGCGCTCCCGCCGTCGTCGGGGCTCGCTGTCGGCCGGCTATCGGCTAGCTGTCGGCCTCCGCCGCCTCGTCGGCCTTGCGCCACGCCTCGTTGCGCTCCTGGACGCGCTGCAAGGCGTGCTCGGCCTGTTCCCGGGTCTGGTACGGCCCGAGGCGGTCCTTGGCGGCGCAGGCGCCCGCCGGCTCGACCGCGCCGTGTTTCACGCAGTAGTACCAGCCGTCGTCCTCCGGCGGCTCGCCCTTCTTGGTCCAGCGCATCGCAGTCTCCCTGCTGTCACCGGGTGCCTAGACTGTCTGACTATGGCGACACTTGTACCCGGCACCGTCTCTCCCACTCTGCCCGTCCCGGCGGCGATCAAGCGACCGGAGTACGTGGGACGCAAGGGACCCAGGCCGTACACCGGCGGCGAGGTCCAGGACGCCGAGACCGTCGAGAAGATGCGGACCGCCTCCCGCATCGCCGCCGACGCGCTGGTGGAGACCGGCAGGGCGGCCAAGCCCGGCGTCACCACCGACGAGCTGGACCGCATCGGCCACGAGTACCTGCTGGACCACCGCGCCTACCCCTCCACGCTGGGCTACAAGGGGTACCCCAAATCGATGTGCACCTCGGTCAACGAGGTCATCTGCCACGGCATCCCGGACACCACGGTCCTGGCGGACGGCGACATCGTGAACGTGGACATCACCGCCTACATCGGCGGCGTCCACGGCGACACCAACGCCACCTTCGAGGTCGGCACCGTAGACGAGGAATCGCACCTGCTGGTCGAGCGCACCCGCGAAGCCCTGGACCGCGCCATCAAGGCCGTCCGCCCCGGCCGCCAGATCAACGTCATCGGCCGCGTGATCGAGAGCTACGCCAAGCGCTTCGGCTACGGCGTCGTCCGCGACTTCACCGGCCACGGCATCTCCACGGCCTTCCACACCGGCCTGATCATCCCGCACTTCGACGACCCCTACGCGACCCTGGTGATGCAGCCCGGCATGACCTTCACCATCGAGCCCATGCTCACCCTCGGCACCGCCGACTACGAGATGTGGCCCGACAAGTGGACCGCGGTCACCCGCGACCGCAAGCGCACCGCCCAGTTCGAGCACACGATGGTCGTGACGAACGACGGCGTCGAGGTGCTGACGCTGCCCAGCGGGGAGTGAGGGTCAGGCGAAGCCTCGGAAACGCCGACGCGCTGACGCCCCGCCCTCAGTCGGTCGGCTCGCCAGCGGTCTCCGCCGCGACCGCCTCGACCACGGCTGCCTCGACAACCGCCTCCACCACCAGCGGCTCTATCAGGCTCCTGCGAAGCTCGGCGACCAGCTGCGCGGTCAGCCCGTGCGCCAGCAAGTAGCCCTCGATCGAGCCGTGCGAGGCGCGCATGCGCTCCAGGGTCGCCAGGATCAGCTCCGGCGGGCAGGCCAGGGCTTGGCCGTTCAGCCGTTGGCCGAGGCCGGTGGCGGCTTGCAGTTGCTCGACCGCCTGGGTGAACTCCTCGGCGAGGTAGGCGCTGGTGAGGTGGTAGTCCTCGGCTATGACCTCGTCGCTGACGCCGAGGAGCGACAGGATGATGGCGACCACGACGCCGGTGCGGTCCTTGCCCGCGGAGCAGTGGACCAGGATCGGGTGGGCTGTGGCGGTTGCCACATGGGCCACGGCGGCTGCGAGGACCTCGCCGCAGTCGTCGACCATGTGGTCGTAGACCGTCTTGAGGTCCTCGGGGGACTTGCCGAAGGAGTCGCCGGTGAAGCGGAAGACCGGGAGGCGCAGGACCGCGATGCCGGTGCCGTCGAGGGCGTCGGGTGACAGCCGGGCTTCGAAGTCTTCACGCAGGTCCACCACGGTGCGGACGGGGAGGCCGGCCAGGGTGGCGCGGGCGCTGTCGTCGAGGCGGTGCAGGGCGTCGCCGCGGAGCAGGAGGCCCGCGCGGACGGTGCCGCCGGCGGCCGGGTAGCCGCCGACGTCGCGGAGGTTGAAGGTGCCGGCCAGCGGGATGCGGCGGTCGGCGGGGACGGTCGGTATCCGGGGCGGCGGTGTGGTCACGGCCACACGGTACCCGCGCCACGGTTCGCCCCACTGGCACCCCCTGACGAAGTCCGGGTTGCCAGGAGGTATCCTGACCCTTACCGCGTTAGGCCTTCGACCACGTCAGGGGGCTTGGGTGCCGAGGAGCTGGCGACCTGCCAAGAACCGGAAGCGCGAGCACGCCGCTTCCCTCGTTGGGGTGCGCGATGGAGTGCGCGACGGAGTGCGCGCGGAAGGGCTTCTGGATCCGCTCGATCGCCTGGTCGCAGCCGGGTTCGCGGTGGTCCCGGCCGCCGCCCCGCGCGAGGGCTCGTGCAGTTGCGACCGTCTGGGCTGCCCCACGCCCGCCGCGCATCCGCTCTCCCGCGCCTGGCAGGTCGAGGCGAGCACCGATCCCGAACGCCTCGCCCTGTGGCGCGCGCGCCACCCCGAGGCCAACTACGTCACCCCGACCGGTAAGACCCACTCGGTCCTCGACGTGCCCGACGACGTCGGCGCCGACGCCCTGCGCCGCATCCTGGTCGCCGGGACCGCCCCCGGCCCGGTCGCCGAGGCGGACGGCCGCTATCTGTTCTTCACCGCCCCGCGTACGAACCCTGACACCGACGACGTCGACGAGGACGAGTGGTGGTCCAGCTCCCTGGACTGCCGTCCCGAAACCCTTCAGGAGCACCCGGGACTGCGCTGGCACGACCGAGGCAGCTACGTGTTCGTCCCGCCGTCGGTGAACATGGCCGGGAGCACAGCGCGCTGGGTCTACTGGCCCGCCGACGGCACGCCGCTGCCGGACGCGGTGGTCGTCCTGGAGGTCCTGGCCGACGTGCTCGCGGAGTTCTCGGCCGCCTAGAAACCCGCCTTCCCCTATCGTAAGGCGGATGATCGCCACCAGAAACCTCGCCTGGGACGGCTGCGTCAACGTCCGAGACCTCGGCGGACTCGGACGGATCAAGCCGGGCGCGGTGGTCCGGATGGAAGCCCCGACCAGCCTGACGGCGGCGGGCTGGACCGCGGCCTGGGACCACGGCGTCCGCACGGTGCTGGACCTGCGCGCCGAGGACGAATCCGAGGCGGATCAGACGCCGAGACCGGACGGCATCGCCGCGGTCCGCGTCCCCCTGGACCCCGAGCCCGGCACGGCGTTCCACGACCACTGGACGCCGATCGACAACATGGCGACGCCCCTGTACCTCCCGGCACTCCTGGCCGAGTACCCGGACCGCGTGGTCGCCGCGGTCCGGGCCATCGCGACCGCGGCGCCCGGCTGCGTGGTCTTCCACTGCTCCGGCGGCAAGGACCGCTCCGGCCTGATCGCCTTGGTCCTGCTCGCCTTCGCCGGCGCCGAGCCGGAGGAGATCGTCGCCGACTACCTGCTCACCTTCGACCGGATGAAGGCGCGGTACGACGCGCTGGGCATCCGCGACCAACGCGTCGCGGTCGGCGAGCGCCTCGCCCAGCACGGCACCACCATCGAGGCGTCGCTGAGCACGACGATCGCCGGGCTGACGATGCCCGGCTACTTGCTGGACAACGGCTTGTCCGCGGCGGATCTGAGCGCCCTGGAGTCCCGCCTCAGCGCGTGAGGTGGACTCACCGGTACAGCGAGCGCAGGCCCGACGCGCCTCACAGCTCCGGCTGCCGCACCGCCGAATGGATCGTCCCGACGACCTCGCCGAAGCCGATCCGCGCCCCGTTCGGGCCCGGCGCGACGCCGCCGATCGCGACCGTGTCGCCGTCGACGAGGAACGTGCGGGTCGAGCCGTCGGCCAGGGCCAGCGGCTCGGTTCCGTTCCACGTCAGCTCGATGAAGGAGCCGCGCTGTTCGGGCAGCGGGCCCGAGACGGTGCCGGAGGCGTAGAAGTCGCCGGTGCGCAGGCTCGCGCCGTTCACCGTCATGTGCGCCAGCTGCTGCGCCGGGGTCCAGTACAAGCCGGCGAACGGCGGCGTGGAGACCGTGTGGCCGTTGAGCTTGACCTCCATGAGGATGTTGTAGCCCCAGGTCTCGCCCTGCAGGTAGGGCAGCGGGACCGGGTCCTGGTACGGCGGCGCGACGCGCGCGTCCTGCAGCGCGGCCAGCGGCACCACCCACGGGGAGACCGACGTCGCGAACGACTTGCCCAGGAACGGACCCAGCGGCACGTACTCCCAGGCCTGAATGTCGCGCGCGGACCAGTCGTTGACCAGCACCACGCCGAAGACGTGGTCCTGGAACTCCTCCACCCGCACCCCGCCGCCCAGCGGCGAGGGCGTGCCGATGACGAAACCCACCTCGGCCTCGATGTCCAGGCGCACGCTGGGCCCGAAGCGCGGCTCCTCGTCGGTCGGCGCCTTGCGCTGCCCGGAGGGCCGCACGATCGGGGTCCCGGAGGGCACGACCGTGCCGGCGCGGCCGTGGTAGCCGATCGGCAGGTGCTTCCAGTTCGGCATCAGCGCCTCGCCGTCCGGCCGGAAGATGCGGCCGAGGTTCGTGGCGTGGTCCTCCGAGGAGTAGAAGTCCACGTAGTCCGCCACCTGGAAGGGCAGATACAGCACCACGTCGGTCAGCGGGACCAGCAGCGGCTCGACGGCCTTGCGGCGCTCGGGGTCGGTGAACAGCTCGGTGAGCCGGGCCCGCACCGCCGCCCACGCCGGCGCGCCGAGCGCCATGAACGGGTTCAGCGTGCCGATCGCGAAGTACGCCGCCGGCTCCTCGATCGTGCCGTCCAGCAGACCGCCCTTCGCCAGCGCGCCGAGGCTGACGACGTAGTCGCCGATCCGGGTGACCACGTGCGCCGGCCGCTCACCGTGGGTCGCGACGCCGTAGGGCAGGTTCTCGACCGGGAAGTCGGTCCGGGGCGGGAGCCGGACCCAGGTGGGCTGTGTCATAACCGTCCTTCGTTCGGTGGCACACGGTCTCCTCGCGCGGGGCCGTCGGCGCCGCTGCTCGGCTCAGCCGGCGTGGACGGTCGGCAGACCGGGCAGCAGCCCCAGGCCCGCCAGGTCGTCGACCGGCTCCTGGAAACTACAGGAGCCGAAGCCGTGGAACAGGTCGCGGGTCCGGGCCGTGTCCTCGACCGTCAGAGCTTTGACACGTTCGGCCAGGTCGGCGCCATCGGTGAGGGCCAGCAGCGCCGCCACGTCCTCGATCTCGGCGCCGCCGCCGGCCCGCTCGGCGGCCAGCAGCACGTTGAGGAAGCCGTGGTGGGCGAAGCCGGTCTCGGCGTCGGTGTGCCGCACCGCGTTGTGCAGCCCGGCCGTGGCCTTCAGCCCGACCTCCAGGTCCGCGCAGCCGACCAGGAATTCGGCGACCGCCAGCGGCGTCGGGAACGCCTCGGCGCTCAGCCCGCCGGTGCGCAGCTTGGCGTGCAGCAGCTCGCGGCCGGTGAGGGTGGGAAGCAGGGAGCGCATATCGGCCGGGGCGATCTCGATGTACGCCTCGACGCCGTACGGCAGCCGCCGCTCCAGGTCCTCCAGGCGCTCGCCCGGATGGCGGATCTCCACGGCCTCCAGGATCATCCGGTCGTCGTCGTCCACCCCGGAGAAGGCGGCGAGCAGACCGTCCACGCCGGTGTCGGCGATCAGGCCCAGGCGCAGGCCCTCGTCCTCGTCCAGCAGCGGTTTGAGGGCGGCGAGCTGGGAGACCGGGCACAGGAAGCGGCCGAGCAGGCCGCTGTGGACGCCGGCGTCGTGGGTCAGGTGCGCGGGCACCGCCTCGACGAGGGGGGCGTCGCCGGGCGGGAAGAGCGCCGCGTCGTCGATCAGCTCTGCGAACAGGACGCCGAGGGCGCCGGGGTCGGCGGTTGACATGACCGCCACGGTAGCCCATGGTCGAAGAGAGCGGACAGCGACGTCCGATTATCGAACACCGTGAGATCGCACAGTGAAGGGGACGGCGGCGATGGCCTACTACCGCGCAGTGGGCGAGATCCCGCACAAGCGCCACACCCAGTTCCGGAGCCCGGACGGCGCGCTGTACTCCGAGGAGCTGATGGGTGTCGAGGGCTTCTCCTCCGACTCCGCGCTGCTGTATCACGTCGGGCTGCCCACGGCGATCGTGGACTCCGTGGAATGGGAGCCGCCGGGCCCGATCTCCGGGGCGGTCGCGAACCGTCCGCTGAAGCCGCGGCACTTCCTCACGCACAAGCTGGACGGGTCGGGATTGGATGCTGTTACCGGCCGGCATTTGTTGCTGGGCAACGGAGATGTGCGTCTCTCCTACGTCGCGGCGACGGAAGCCTCTCCCCTGTATCGGAACGCCATAGGCGACGAGTGCGTGTACGTGGAGTCCGGCTCGGGCGTCGTGGAGACCTCGTTCGGCGCGCTGGAGGTCGGTCAGGGCGACTATGTGCTGCTGCCGACTTCGACGATCCACCGGTGGGTTCCCTCGGCCGCGTCGGACGAGCCGCTGCGGCTGTTCGTGATCGAGGCGACCGGGCACATCGGTCCGCCGAAGCGCTACCTGTCGGCGAAGGGCCAGTTCCTGGAGTCCTCGCCGTACTGCGAGCGAGACCTGCGCGGGCCGTCCGAGCCGCTGCTGGCCGAGGGGACCGACGTCGAGGTGCTGGTCCGGCACCGCGCCGGCGGGACGAAGCTGACGTACGCGCACCACCCCTTCGACGTCGTCGGCTGGGACGGCTGCCTGTACCCGTACGCCTTCAACATCGCCGACTTCGAGCCGATCACCGGCCGCGTCCACCAGCCGCCGCCGGTCCACCAGACCTTCGAGGGCCCGAACTTCGTGATCTGCTCGTTCGTCCCGCGCAAGGTGGACTACCACCCGCTGTCGATCCCGGTGCCCTACAACCACCACAACGTCGACTCCGACGAAGTGCTGTTCTACACCGGCGGCAACTACGAGGCGCGCCGCGGCTCCGGCATCGGCCAGGGCTCGATCTCGCTGCACCCCTCCGGGCTGACGCACGGACCGCAGCCCGGCGCCGCGGAACGCTCCATCGGCGCGGAGTTCTTCGACGAGCTCGCGGTCATGGTGGACACCTTCCGGCCGCTGGAGATCGGCGAGGGCGGCGTGGCCTCGGAGGACCCGGGGTACGCGTGGACGTGGTCGGGGCGGCACACCGGGAGCTGACGGCGCCTGGCACTGCTTGGCTCGCCTGGCACTGCCGACACTGCCTGACACCCCGAAGGGTCGGCGCGCGCGCCGTTGAGGCGCCCCCGCTTCGGGTAGCGTCACCATGTGCTGAGAAAGACTCTGGTCGCCATCGGGTGCGCGGCGCTGCTCGCCGGTTTCGGAGCGGTTCCCGTGCGGGCGCACGCGGCCACTGCTTCGTGCCCTGATTCGCAGGCCGCGATGCTGGCGTTCAACGGCACGCGGGCGTGGAGCATCGCCGGGACCAAGGGCGGCGGTGTCACCATCGGCGTGGTCGGCGCCCCGGACCGGGTCGCCGAGGCGGCGTGCGCCATCAGGGCTCTGGCACCGGACGCGACGGTGGAGTCCGGGTCGGCGAGCGGGGCGATAGTGGTGGTCGCGGACACCTCGGTCGATCCCGCGTCGATCGGCGGCAGTTCGCTGGTGATCGCGGCGGCCGGGGACACCGGGGAGGCGATGTCTCCGCGTCCGCAGGGTGTGGTGAACGTGGCCTCCGCGGGCGAATCCGGGTCGCCGCAGCAGTCTTCGTCGTACGGTCCCACGGTGACGCTCGCCGCGTACGGCAACGACACCTCGACCGCCGCCGGCTACGTCGCCGCGCTGGCCGCGATCCTGCGGGCCGGGCACGCGAACTGGCCGGCGCGGCAGGTCGTGGCGCAGATGGCCGGCTCGATCAACCCGGCGTCGGGGAATCAGCACACCGATCAGCTCGGATTCGGGGTCATCGCGCCGGTCCAGGCCGCGAGCCTGCAACCCCTGGATCCTGAGACGCTGCCGGGGTTCGACGCGATGTTCCCGGTCAACCAGCCGCCGCGCAGCGGCGCGCCGAGCACGCGGTCGGGACCGACGAGCGCGGCGAATCCGGGTTCTGCTTCCGCGACGCCGTCCTCGGGTGGTCCGACGTCCCCTTCAGGCTCGCCGTCGGTCGCGCCGTCGTCGCCGATCTCCGCACCGGGGACCACCGACACCGCCAACGTCTGGCCCACCAACCCGATCTTTTCGACGGGTCCCTCGAACGGGTCACATGCGGCTGCGGGCAGCGGCGGCGGCTCGGGCGGCTTCAATCCGATCCTGCTTTTCGGCTTGCTCGTGATCCTCGCTGGTGGCGGGTATGTCCTGTGGCAGCGGCGGCGGCAGCCCAGGCCCGCGGCGGTGAAACCGGAGTCGGAATGGGAGGCGCCGAGCGGTCCCCGTCATTCGGGATACAGCCCACCGGAGGAATGATCGTCGGCTACGGTTTCCGGCATGAACGGCGACGAAGGCGGCTTCGGCAGAGCGTCATCCGACGAGACGCCGACCGAGTACATCCCGCGGATCACCGATTCACCCGTCCCGCCCGCTGAGGCTCAGACGGAGGTGATCCCGAGGGTCGTCTACACGCCGCCGCCGAGTTCTGAGTTCCCTGACGGGAGCGGGAACGGGAGCGAGAACGACCGCGCGGATCAGGGCTCTGAGCCCGGAACCCGTTCAGCCCGCACCTCCGAGCGCGCCGCCAGGTCGGCGCGACGCCGGCTGGTGGTGCTCTCCGGCTTCGGCGAGGTGCTGATCACGCTCGGCGCCGTCATGGCGCTGTACGTCGTCTACACGCTGTGGTGGACGAACGTGGAGGCGCACAAGGCCGCCAACACCGTCGCCAACCAGATCCAGCAGCAACTGGCGCCGACGGCTCCGGCCGGCACGCAGCCGAAATCGGTGTTCGCGCCCAGCGAGGGCTTCGCACTGATGACCATCCCGGCGATCGGCAAGGACGACATCCCCGTGATGCAGGGGGTGGACAAGGCGAAGGTGCTCGACAAGGGCGCCGTCGGGCACTACACGACGCCGGCCACGGCGATGCCGTGGGACCCGACCGGGAACTTCGCCGTCGCTGCGCACCGGCGGACGTACGGCGAGCCGTTCCGGTACATCAACCAGCTGCGGATCGGCGACCACGTGGTCGTGGAGACCACGCACGGCTGGTTCGTCTACGCGCTGGACAAGGAGCTGCCCCAGACCGACCCGACCAACATCGGGACGATCGCGCCGATCCCGAAGGGCGGGCCGTTCACCGCGCCGGGGCGGTACATCACCCTGACGACGTGCACCCCGGAATGGGCCTCGACGTACCGGCTCATCTGGTGGGGGCACCTGGTCCGGGTGGACCCGCTGAACGGTCCCCCGCCGGCGGAGTTGAAGGACCCGAATCGGCACACCTGAGGCCCGCTCGAGACGGTCCTGAGGCGGGTCTGACCAGCGCGATTCTTGGATTCGCAGGGGTGGCCGCTACGATGGATCGATCCAAGCGAACGCTGCGCGGGACAGGTCACCTTAGAAGCCGGTCGGAAACCGGCTTCCTTCATGTGACGCAGAACGCAGTGGGGTCCGGAACCTGCCATTCCCCGGTCCACCACTTCAGGCGCGGCTATCGCCTACCTGGTCGTCCAACAATGGGACCAGGCCGCCTTGTGACCGTTCTGTACACCGCTGCGGCGCAATCCATGCGCTCGTGCGCCCCTGAGGACGTGTCCGCCTTCAGAAGGGCTATATCAGCCATGTCTGCAATCACCCCTGAGAACGACATCATCATCGAGACCGACGCGCTCAGCGATGAGCTCGGCGCCGAGCTCACGGACGAGCTCACGGACCTCGGCGAGCTCAGCGAGCTCGAGGAGCCCGAGCTCGAGGAGAACGACGGCCCGCACGACGTCGACTTCGACGACACCGAGTCCGCCGAGGGCGACCCGGTCGCCTTCACCGAGCTGGGCCTGCCCGAGGAACTGGTGAAGAAGCTCGCCGAGAACGGCGTGCACAACACCTTCCCGATCCAGGCCGCGACCATCCCGGACGCGCTGGCCGGCCGGCACGTGCTGGGCAAGGCCCGCACCGGCTCCGGCAAGACCCTGGCCTTCGGGCTGGCGGCGCTGGCGAACCTGAAGGGCAAGCGGGCCCGCAAGGGCAAGCCGCTGGCCCTGGTCCTGGTGCCGACCCGCGAGCTGGCGATGCAGGTCAGCGACGCGCTGACGCCGTACGGCTTCGCCGTGGGCGCGGACATCGCCGCGGTCTACGGCGGCGCGCCGATGTACAAGCAGGTCTACTCGCTGCGCCGCGGCGTGGAGCTGCTGGTGGCCACCCCGGGCCGGCTGACCGACCTGATCGAGCAGGGCGAGTGCGACCTGTCCGAGGTCGAGATCGCCATCCTGGACGAGGCCGACCAGATGGCCGACATGGGCTTCATGCCGATCGTCACCGAGCTGCTGTCGCAGACCGACCCGACCGGCCAGCGCCTGCTGTTCAGCGCCACGCTCGACGGCGCGGTCGACGAGCTGGTCCGGCAGTACATGACCGACCCGGTCCTGCACTCGGTCACCGCCGACAGCGAAGACTCCGCGCAGATGGACCACCACCTGCTGATCGTCGAGCCGGCGGACAAGTCGATGGTCACCGCCGAGATCGCGGCCCGGCACACCCCGGGCGACGACGACGGCCGCCGCACCATCCTGTTCGCCCGCACCAAGCTCGGCGCGGACCGCATCGCCGAGAAGATCCGCGAGGCCGGCGTCTCCGCGCTGGCCCTGCACGGCGGCATGACCCAGCGGGCCCGCACCAAGACCCTCGCGGACTTCAAGGAAGGCCGCGTCCCGGTCCTGGTCGCCACCGACGTCGCCGCCCGCGGCATCCACGTCGACGGCATCGACCTGGTCCTGCACGTGGACCCGGCCGGCGACCCGAAGGACTACCTGCACCGCGCCGGCCGCACGGCCCGCGCCGGCGAGAGCGGCACCGTGGTCACCCTGGTGCTGCCCAAGCAGCGCAAGAGCACGATGCGCCTGCTGGAGCAGGCGGGCGTGGACGCGGAGCTGACCCGCGTCGCGCCGAGCTCGGCGGAGCTGCGCGAGCTGACCGGCGGCCGCCCGGTGGCGGAGTACGTCGCCGAGGCCGACGCCTACCACGCGGCCCGCCGCGCGGCGCGCGAGGCCCGCATGGGCGAGGACCGGCGCGAGGGCCGCGACGGCGGCTTCCGCGGGAACCGCGAGGGCGGCTTCCGCGGCGGGCGCGAGGGACGTGACGGGCGCGACGGGCGCGACGGTTTCCGCCAGGACCGCGACCGCTTCGACCGCGGCCACCGCGGCGGACGCTTCGAGGACCGCGACAACCGCGGCGGCGGCTTCGGCGGCGAGCGTTCGGGCTCTGCTTCCGGTTCCGGGTCGGCTTCCGGCGGCGGCGAGCGTTCGGGCTTCGGCTCGGGGTCCCGCTCCGGCTCGGGCTCGGGCTCGGGCTACGGCGGCGAGCGCCGCTCGTTCGGCGACCGCGACAACCGCGGCGGCGGCTTCAACGGCCGGGACTCGCGCGGCGGCTCGGACAGCCGTGGCGGCGAGGGCCGCTCGTTCGACCGCAACGGCTCCGGCCGCACCTTCGACCGCGACAACCGCGGCGGTTCGGACAACCGCGGCGGCGGCTTCGGCGGCGGCGAGCGCCGCTCGTACGGCGACCGCGACGGTGCCCGCAGCTTCGACCGTGACAACCGTGGCGGTGGCGAGCGCCGCTCGTTCGGCGACCGCGACAACCGCGGCGGCGGCTTCGACCGCGACAAGCGCGGCGGCTCCGAGGGCCGCACCGGCGGCTTCAACGGCGGCGAGCGCCGCTCCTTCGGGGACCGCGACAACCGGGGAGGCGGCGAGCGCCGTTCCTTCGGCGACCGCGACAACCGTGGCGGCGGCTTCAACGGTGGCGAGCGCCGTTCGTTCGGCGACCGTGACAACCGCGGCGGCGGCTTCGACCGCGACAAGCGCGGCGGCTTCAGCGACGAGCGCCGCTCCTTCGGCGACCGCGACAAGCGCGGCGGCACCGAGGGCCGCACCGGCGGCTTCAACGGCGGCGGCGAGCGCCGCTCGTTCGGGGACCGCGACAACCGTGGCGGAGGCGAGCGCCGCCCCTACGGCGACCGCAACAGCACCCCCAACCGCGGCACCGGCAGCTACGGCAGCCAGCGCCGCGACACCCCCGACGCCGAGCGCCGCACCTTCGGCGAGCGCACCGCCTTCGGCCGCCCCCGCGGCGGCTACAGCAACGGCACCGAGCAGCGCGACACCCGCCCGCCGCGCGACCGCCGCTGGTAATCGCTGAGCAGTACTAAAAGGGGACCGCGCCTGGCGCGGTCCCCTTTCGGTTTCCTACTGAGCCATCAAGCCTGAGCTCGACTCCGGCTCACGCGACACTCCTGACAGCACCCTGCCTGCCATCTGCCCAGCTACCAGCCAGTCCGACCTCCGAACGGCCCCAACCCCGAGCGCCATCCAGCTCGCCTCAGCCCCGCAAGCTCGGCCTCCAGCCAGCCTCGCGCCACTCGAATCAGCCCTGGCAGCCCTCTGCCAACTACCCGGTCCCAGCCTCCGGCCCAGCCCAGCGCCCACCAGCTCGCCTCAGCCCTGCGCCCGCATCCTGCCTGCTTCTAATCCAGCCCGGCCTGGCCCTGAGCGCCATCCAGCTCGCCTCAGCCATGCCAGCACCCTGCCTGCTATCTGCAGCAGCTCCAGCTCTGCCTCTGATCCGACCCAGCGTGGCCCTGCGCACCATCCGGCTCGGCGCTGCCCCGCCAGCCAGCGCCCTGCCTGCCGCCATCTGCCTCAGCCCGCCTCCAACCCAGCCCCCCGCGCACCGCCCCCCAAAACCACAAGGGCCCCGCCCGAAGGCGAGACCCCTGCGATGTGCGACAGCTGACTGCGTCAGCGAACACAGCCCTAGTGGTGACCGTGTCCGGCTTCGAGCTCCTTGTACTCCTCGACCGTGGTCTCGACGTGGTCGGAGAACATGGCCTGGGAGGCCTTGGCGCGCAGCTTGAGGGCTCGGTTGCCCGGGCGCTCCACGCCGTTCTCGTCCGTGGCGGGGCCGAGTTCGAGGGGCTTTTGGACTTCGTGCGCTGTCAGGCGGAAGCGTTCGCCGGCTGACAGGGGTTCGTGGACTTCGGTGAACTCTCCGTCCAGCGAGACCTTGATGATGCCGGTCTCGCGGCCGTGGAGGACCTTGTCCTTGTCGCGGCGCTGGAGGCCCAGGGCGATGCGCTTGGTGCACCAGAAGGCGATGACCGGGCCCAGGAAGACCAGGACGCGGAAGGTCCAGGTCAGTGCCTCCACTGAGAGGTGGAAGTGGGTCGCGATCAGGTCGTTGCCTCCGGCGAGCCACAGGACGCCGTAGAACGTGATGCCGGCGACGCCGAGTCCGGTGCGGGTCGGGCGGTTGCGGGGGCGGTCCAGCAGGTGGTGCTCGCGCTTGTCGCCGGTGATCCACTGCTCGAGGAAGGGCCAGACGGCCAGGGCGGTGAACAGGATGCCCGGGACGACCAGCGAGGGGATCAGCACGTTGAAGGACAGCGTGTGGCCCCAGATGTTCCACTCCCAGTTCGGCATCATGCGAAGGGAGCCTTCGAGGAAGCCGATATACCAGTCTGGTTGGGAACCCGCGCTGATCTGGTCTGGTGTGTAGGGACCGTAGGCCCAGATCGGGTTGATCTGGACCAGGCCCGCCAGCAGGAAGACCACGCCGAAGATCACGAACATGAACCCGCCGGCCTTGGCGGTGTACACCGGCAGCAGCGGCAGGCCGACCACGTTCTCGTTGGTCTTGCCCGGTCCGGCCCACTGGGTGTGCTTCTGGACGAACACCAGGATCAGGTGCGCCGTCACCAGGCCGACGATCAGCGCCGGGATCAGGAGCACGTGGATGGTGAACAGGCGCGGGATGAAGTCGTGCCCGGGGAAGTCGCCGCCGAACAGGAAGTAGGAGACGTACGTCCCGACGATCGGGATCGACAGGATGACGCCGGAGGCGATGCGCAGACCCGTACCGGACAGCAGGTCGTCCGGCAGCGAGTAGCCCGCGAAGCCCTCGAGCAGGCCCAGCACCATCAGCGTGAAGCCGATGAGCCAGTTGATCTCGCGGGGCTTGCGGAACGCACCGGTGAAGAAGATGCGCAGCATGTGGACCATGATCGCCATCAGGAAGATCAGGGCCGCCCAGTGGTGCACCTGGCGCATCAGCAGTCCGGCGCGCACGTCGAAGCTGATCTTCAGCGTCGAGGCGAAGGCCTCGGACATCGAGACGCCGTCGAGCGGGCGGTAGGACCCGTTGTACTGGACCTCGCCCATGCTCGGGTTGAACCACAGCGTCAGGAACACGCCGGAGAGCAGGATCAGGATGAACGAGAACAGCGCGATCTCGCCGAGCAGGAAGCTCCAGTGGTCCGGGAAGACCTTCCGGATCAGGCCCTTCGAACCTCGCAGGAGCCCGAGCCGCTCGTCCGCCCAGTTGGTGACCGGGTCGGTCTTGACGTCCTCGGCCGCTGCCCCGGTAGCCGGGGCGTTCGTGGTACTCATCCGCGCTCCCAGAAGCTCGGGCCGACCGGCTCCTGGAAGTCGCTCACGGCGACCAGGTTGCCGTCGGCGTCGGCTGTGATGTGCAGCTGCGGCAGCGACCGCGCGGCCGGGCCGAAGATGACCTTGCCGTCGTCGGACAGGTCGAAGGTCGACTGGTGGCACGGGCACAGCATGTGGTGCGTCTGCTGTTCGTACAGCGCCACCGGGCAGCCGACGTGGGTGCAGATCTTGGAGAACGCCATGACGCCGTCCACCGACCAGTCCCACTGCTTCTTCTTCTGCGCGTCGGAGCCCTTCAGGGCGTCCTGCGGCAGCCGGACGACCAGCACCGCGGCCTTGGCCAGGTTGTCGATCCGGTTCTCCGGGTCGTCGGCCAGGGCGGCCGGGTTGGCCAGGGCCAGCGTGCCGACCGTGACGTCCGAGACCTTCAGCGGCTGCCCGGTGTTCGGGTTCACCAGCTTCTGCCCCGGCGCCCACAGCGTGTGCCGCAGGCTGTCCTTCGGCATCGGACCCAGGTCGCGCAGCAGCCACACCGCCGGCAGCGGCAGCACCAGCATGGCGGTGAGCAGCGAGCGGCGGATCAGCGGGTACTTGGTGAAGCCGGAGTCGGCGACACCCTGCTTGAACTCCGAGACCGCGAACGCGGTGGACTCGGGGTCCGACTTCATCGGGTGCCGCTCCTGGACCAGGTCCACGTCGGTCATCAGGGTCCGGGCCCAGTGGATGGCCCCGCCCCCGAGAGCCAGGAACGCGAAGCCCAGGCACAGGCCCAGCGCCAGGTTGTTCATGTTCACGGTGCCCAGGCCCGTGAACCGGTGCACCCGGGTGTTGGGGATGAAGGTGTAGCAGACCATCGAGCCGATCAGGCCCACGATCGCGATCAGGAACAGCAGCGCGACCTGGCGCTCGGCGCGCTTGGCGGCCCGGGCGTCGATGTCGGTGACCCGGGGCCGGTAAGCCGGCAGGCCGGGGTCCTGGAAGGGGTTCTCCGCCACGGCTTCCTTGGTCAGGGTGCCGTGGCCCGCCCCACCGGTGTTCTCAGGCAGGTGGTCCGTTTCCATGTCCCGATCAGTCATTGTCGGTGGCGTCCTTCCCCGTGGTCGCCTCGAAGTGGGCGACGCGGGCGCGGGAGGCCTTGGTGGTGTGCGCGCCGATCCAGCAGGCGAACACGATCAGCAGGCCCAGCACGATCGTCCAGACGAACAGCCCTTCCGAGACCGGGCCGATGGAGCCCAGGTCCAGACCGCCGGGGTTGGCACCGGTGCGGGTCTGCAGGAGGTAGGCGATGATGTCCTTCTTGTCCTGCGGGGACATCACGTTGTCGTTGAAGACCGGCATGTTCTGCGGGCCGGTGAGCATGGCCTCGTACAGGTGCTTGGGCGAGGTGTCCCGCAGCGACGGCGCGTACTTGCCGTCGGTCAGGGCACCGCCGGCGCCGGCCACGTTGTGGCACTGCGAGCAGTTCGTCCGGAACAGCACTCCGCCGTTGGAGACGCTCGCGGCGTTGTTCGGGTCGGCGTTGTACAGCGAGGGGTCCGGGATGTCCGGACCGGCGCCGAGGGAGCCGATGTAGGCGGCCATGTCGGCGATCTGCTCCGGGGAGAAGATCGGCGGCTTGCTGGGGACCTGCGGTCCGATCTGCATCGCGGGCATGCGTCCGGTGCCGACCTGGAAGTCGACGGCGGCGGCACCGACTCCGATCAGCGAGGGACCCGAGCCCTGCACGCCCTGGCCGTTCATGTTGTGGCAGGACGAGCACGAGGACTGGAAGAGTTTCTGGCCTGCGGTGAGCTGGTCCTGCGTGACACCGGAAGCGGCCGATGCGTTCGCCGTGGAAGAGCCCAGGGTGGCGTAGGCCGCGCCGATGAAGGCCAGCGCGAAGAAGAGGACGACGAACGCGGCCAGCGGATGGCGCCGTCGTGCCGAAAGCGTGTTCACGACAGAGGATTCCTTACCGATTCCACTGGTCCGGACTACTTCATGATGTAGATGACGAAGAACAGGCCGAGCCACACCACGTCGACGAAGTGCCAGTAGTAGGACACGACGATCGCGGAGGTGGCCTGATCATGGGTGAATCGTTTGGCCAGGTAGGTCCGGCCCAGCACCAGCAGGAACGCGAGCAGACCGCCGGTGACGTGCATACCGTGGAACCCGGTGGTGAGGTAGAACACGGACGTCCAGGCGTTCGCGCCGATGGAGAGGTTCTCCTTCACCAGGGCCGAGTACTCCCAGACCTGGCCGGCGACGAAGATCGAGCCCATGACGAACGTGATCATGAACCAGAAGCGCAGCCTCCGCACGTCCCCACGCTCGGCCGCGAACACACCCATCTGGCAGGTGACCGAGGACAGCACCAGGATGGTGGTGTTCGGTCCGGCGAGCCACATGTTGAGGTGCTTGGCCTGCTGCACGAAGTACTGCGACCCGTGCACTGAGCGGATCGTGAAGTACATCGCGAACAGCGCCGCGAAGAACATCAGTTCCGAGCTCAGCCAGACGATCGTTCCGACGCTGACCAGGTTCGGCCGGTTGGGCAGGCGGTGGGCCTGCCCCGCTTGAGTAGTTGCAGTTGCTGTCGCCACGGCCGCCATTATGTCGTCACCCCATGGCGGCTCCGCGCCGGGGGTGGGTGTTAAGGAACCAGTGTCCTGTGTGTATGGGGCCGATCGAGTTAACGAAGGCCCGGATCGAGCGGTTCCCGCCAAAGCTCCGGACACGCTCAGTGTCCTGGGACTGCGGGATGCGCGACGGTTCCACGCGGGGCTGAGCGGACATGTCGGACCTGCGTACAACCATCCGAGAACGCAGTCCTACGCTGGACGGGTGAGTCACCTCTCCCCCGACCTGTTCCTCGCCGGCGGCGACGACGTCCCGCCGGCCCTGACCGTCACCCGGATCCTCACCGCTTGGACGGTGGATCCGTGGCTGGCGGCCGTCATCGTCGCGGTCGGCGGGCTGTACCTCTATGGGGTGTCCACTCTCACCCGTCGGGGTGACAAGTGGCCGATCGGGCGGACCGTGGCGTTCGTCGGCGGCGGACTCGGGACGATGGTCGTCGCGACCATGTCCAGCCTGGGGACCTACGACGACACGCTGATCAGCGTCCACATGATCCAGCACATGGTCCTGTCCATGGTGACCCCGGTGTTCCTGTGTCTGGGCGCCCCGGTGACGCTGGCGCTGCGGACGCTGCCGGTGCGCTGGCGCAAGCGCCTGGTGCGGCTGCTGCACTCGCGGTTCGCTCGGGTGATGTCCTTCCCGCTGGTGACCGGGGTGCTGTTCGTGGCCACGCCGTTCGCCCTGTACTTCACCGGCTGGTACCAGGCCACGCTGGAGCACCCCTACCTGCATGAGGTCACACACCTGCACTTCATCCTGGTCGGCTCGCTGTGGTTCTGGCCGCTGCTGGGCGTGGACCCGGTGCCGAACCGGCTGGCGTACCCGTTCCGGCTGCTGGCGATCTTCGCCACGCTGCCGTTCCACGCCATCCTCGGGCTGACGATCATGCAGGACAACGATCTGCTCGCGGCTTCGTACTACACCAGTCTCGGCCGCACTTGGGGCTCCTCGCCGCTGGCCGACCAGCACGCCGCCGGCGGCATCCTGTGGGGCTCGGGTGACCTGGTGGGATTCTTTGTGTTCCTGGCGCTGGGCATCCAGTGGGCCCAGCAGTCCAAGCGCGAGGCCGAGCGGGAAGATCGAAGGCTCGACCGTCTGGAAGCCGAGGAAGCACGCCGAGTAAGCTCCGTCACATGAACGCTCCTAACACAGGACAACAAGGGGTGCACGCGTCCGCCGGCGAGCAGGCCGTCAAGGTCCTCATCTACAGCGACGACTCCACCACGCGGGAGAAGGTCGTGCTGGCGCTCGGGCGCCGGGTGGCCGCCGACCTGCCGCCGATCAAGACCCACGAGTTCGCCACGCCGCTGGCGGTGGTCAACGCCGTCGACGCCGGCGGCTTCGACATCCTGATCCTGGACGGGGAGGCGACCCCGGCCGGCGGCATGGGCGTCTGCCGCCAGCTCAAGGACGAGATCTACCAGTGCCCGCCGGTGCTGGTGCTCACCGGGCGCCCGCAGGACGGCTGGCTGGCCACCTGGTCCCGGGCCGAGGCGTGGACGCCGCACCCGATCGACCCGGTCGCCCTGGCAGACTCGGTCGCGGAGTTGGTCCGGGCCCGCCTGGCCAAGCGCGTCGCCGCGTAGGTTCTCGTGGGCTGCGAGGAGGAGGCCCTGGGCCGACGACGGCCCCGGGCGGCTTCCCCCGCGTGAGATTCACCCTGTTGAGCATTGTGCTGTGGACTGATCACTGAGCATTGAGCGTTCCGTAGAGACGGAGGCGACCCGCCGATGACCGAGCAGCGCACCTGGCCCGAGCTGTTGTCGGCGGTGCTGCGCCGCGACGACCTCTCGGTCGACGACGCGGCCTGGGCCATGGACCGCATCATGACCGGCGAGGCCACGCCGAGCCAGGTCGCGGGCTTCGCGGTGGCGCTGCGGGCCAAGGGCGAGGCGGTCGACGAGATCGAGGGCTTCGTCCGCTCGATGTACACCCACGCCCTGCTCATCGACGTCCCCGGCGCGACCGTGGACATCGTCGGCACCGGCGGCGACCGCGCGCACACCGTGAACATCTCCACGATGTCCGCCATCGTCGCGGCCGGCGCGGGCGCCACCGTGGTCAAGCACGGCAACCGCGCCTCGTCCTCCTCCTCCGGCGCCGCCGACGTCCTGGAGCGCCTCGGAGTCCGTCTGGATCTGCCGCCCGAGGCGGTCGCCCAGGTCGCGAAGGAGGTGGGCATCACCTTCTGCTTCGCCCCGGTCTTCCACGCCTCCCTGCGCCACGCGGGTGTCCCCCGCAAGGAACTGGCGATCCCGACCTTCTTCAACTTCCTCGGCCCGCTGACCAACCCGGCCCGCCCGCGCGCCTCAGCCGTCGGCGTCTTCGACGACCGCATGGCGCCGATCGTGGCCGGCGTCTTCGCCCGCCGCGGCGTGGAGTCCCTGGTCTTCCGCGGCGACGACGGCCTCGACGAGATCTCGGTGGCGACCACCACCACGGTCTGGACCGCGACCGGCGGCACCGTGATCCGCGAGGTCTTCGACCCCCGCGACGTAGGCATTGAGTACTCCCCCATCAGCGCCCTGCGCGGCGCCGACCCGGAGTTCAACGCCACCGTCGCCCGCCGCCTGCTGGCCGGCGAACGCGGCGCGGTGCGCGACGCGGTCCTGCTGTCCTCAGCCGCGGCACTCGCGGCACTGGAGCCGTCCGGCGCACCGGTGGCACAGCGGCTCGGCGCCGGGCTGGCGAAAGCCGCCGACGCGATCGATTCGGGCGCGGCGGAGCGGGTGCTGGCGAAGTGGGTCGAGGTCTCGGAGCGGTTGATCCGGGAGCGGTAGGCGGCTGGCTGGCGGGTTGGCGCTGCTACGGGTCTGCGGGTCAGAACGCGAGATCGGACCAGCTGATCTCGATACCGAACGGGTACTCGGTGGACACCGCGTCACGGCTGACTCCGGCCGACCACACCGCCACGAGCGTGTAGCGGCCGAGCCGTTCCGCCAGACGCCACTCCTCGATCGACTCGACAGCCGAGTCATCCGCCTTCAGGCGCACGATCCAGTAGTGCTTGATCCCGGCCCGGGCGTACTGGGTCATCTTCGATTCGAAGCCGGCATCGGGGTTGTCCTGCCCGGTGTCGGTCGCGCGGCTGGTCGGCGAGACGATCTCGACGGCGAGCACGACATGCGTCGCCCACAAGTCCTCGTCGGATTCCTCCAGGCAACGGTGGACCAGGACGTCAGGTCTGCGGACCGTCGACTTCGGGACCTCCCACAGCCGGGTGTCGAGATCCTGAGCCACTTTCAGGCAGGGAAAAGCGCCCTCCTGAACCGCTCGTTTGGCCGCTGTCTGAAGCGCCATCGCCAATTGGAGCGACAAGTACTGGTGGCCGGGGCTGCCCGACTGGCGGCGGATCAGGCGGCCGTTGTCGAGCTCGTGGTCCCGGCAGACCTCTTCGGGGATGTGTTTCCACATCTCAAAAGTGACACCGTCGAGCAGACCGGCCCACTCCACCAGAGCAAACGCGGACCAGAGCTCCGGCGACGCCTCCAGCTCGGCGGCCGGTGGAGAAGGCGGTGCTTCATCGTTCATGGCTACTGTCATACCCCAAAGGCTAGCCACGCCCTCTGACAGGACGTGGCCAACCGGTTACCGCTCGTGCTCGCAGCTCGGGCCTAAGCTCCCTGCACTCCCGCCGCCGAGCCCTTCAACCACTGGCTCCAGCTCAGGTTCCAGTCGTCGAAGCCGGGGTCGGGGTTGTTGGTGACGTTCGGCTTGGTGTTCGCCGAGGGCAGCACGTCCACCACGTCGCCGATCTGCACCGTGCCGAAGAACCACGCGGCGTCGCTCAGGCTCATACCGATGCAGCCGTGGCTGCCGTTGACGCGGCCGAACTTGCCGTCGTTCCAGGGCGCGGCGTGCAGGAAGGTGCCGGAGTTGGTGATCTTCACCGCGGACTGGACCTTCAGGTCGTAGAAGTCCGAGGCGTCGGTGAAGTTCACCGAGGAGGAGGTCATCTGCAGGGTCGCGTCCTTCTCCAGCACGACCATCTTGCCGCTCCAGGTCGGGTGCTTCGGGACCTCGCCCGCGCTGACCGGGATGGTGCGCACGACCTTGCCGTTCTTGGTGACCGTCATCTTGTCCTTCATCAGGTCCACGGTGCTGACCACCGAGTCGCCGATGGTGAAGGAGAAGTCCTTGGTGAACGAGCCGTAGGTGACCTCGCCGGCCTTCACCCCGTTCAGCCCCAGGTGCACCTGCACCTTGGTCCCCGGCTGCCAGTAGTTCGCCGGACGCCAGTCCGCCTCGGTCGCCCCGCGCCAGTTCCACGCGCCGTCCACGTGCGGCGTCGTGGTGACCGTCATCGCCTTCTCGACGGCCGCGCGCTCCTTCTCGTTCGGCGGGTTGGTGAAGAAGACCGCCACCGGCTGCCCGACCCCGACCGTGGTCCCATCGTTCGGGACGTAATGGTCCAGCCCGAGCCGCTTCTGCGGAGTCAGGGTGGTGAACTTCGAGGTGGTCGACTTCTCCGCCCCCGAGGCGTCCTGCGCCTTCGCCACAACCGTGTAGGTACTCGAGATCGCCAGCGTCCCCGTGGAGGCCCAGGAGGAGCCGTCAGAGGCCAAAACGCCGCTGACCACCTTGCCGGAAGCGTCAGTGGCCGTGACAGCCTCCAGCTTGCCGTTCGCGGCATTGATCTGGATGCCCTTGCCGGGATCGACACCCTTGGCGCCATCCGCAGGACTCGCCGACAGCGCTATCGGCAGCGCGGCGGAGGACGGCGCCGACGAGGCAACCCCGCCAGCAGCACCCCCGGACGAGGACGAAGAGGACGACGCAGTCTGCCCATCCCCCACCGGCGCCACCGCCGAACTCTTCCCACCCGACGACCCCCCACAAGCGCCCGCCAGCAGCCCCACGGCCGCCGCAGCCGCCGTCCACTGCACAGCCCGCCGCCACCGCCCGCCCGCGGTAACACCCTGCCCGAGGTGGTGTGCCACGAGTCCTCCCGTTCATCCCTGTCACATCGAAACTTGCTGGTACACCTGGATAGACGCCCCAGGACCCGCACGCGTTGCACACGACCCCGAAAGATCGTCATCTCATGACATTCCTGTGACATGGCACAGGAGAGCCGGGTCTCGGCGAACCCACGATTGCCACGGGTACGAGGCGTTACGGTGTAACTATGCGTGTTGGCGTATACATCGATGGGTTCAACCTGTACTACGGCGCGAAGTTCATCATGGGCGGCTCAGGCGTCCCAGGATGGCGATGGCTTGACCTCCGAGGGCTGTCGGACTCGCTAGTGGCCCGTGAATCAGGATGGCCCGGAGCTTCCGTAACCCGAGTGGTCTACTGCACCGCCCGAATCCGCGGTGGTTCGAACCCCACCGCTCAGCACGATCAAGACACCTACCTTCGAGCGCTACAGGCAAGCAAGTCTGTTGACGTCTCTGAGGAGGGCTACTACGTAGAGCGTCTCGCCACCGCGCCTCTCGCGAAGAAGGGGCCAAAGGGCAAGCCCGTACTCGTGACGGCGGACTGGCCACTGATGGTGCAGGACGCCCAGGGTACCGCCGTGGCTGGCGCTCGCTTCATCGCGCAAGTGGCACGCCGCGAAGAGAAGGGTTCCGACGTCAACGTCGCGAGTCACCTGCTCATCGACGTGTACGAAGGCCGCATCGACGCGGCTGTGGTGATCAGCAACGATAGCGACCTTGCGTATCCCGTGCGGATGATGCGCCAGAAGGTGCCGCTTGGACTCGTCAACCCCACCAAGAACTACAACGCGGGGGCTTTGAACGGCAACCCCTCAGACGGCGTCGGCGGTCACTGGTGGTACCAACTTACTGCGGCCGATCTGACGTCTTCGCAGCTCACAAGCCTTGTCGGGAAGATCACCAAGCCGGTTGGGTGGTAGGCGTCACTTTGACGCCCGGACATGTGTCAAGTAGTCTTTTTGCATACCGCCCGGCCCCTCTGGGGTCGGGTTTTTTCGTTTCTCGTACCGGCTCGAGATCCGACGCGCAGCTAATAGAGCCCGGTCCGGAAAACCTCCCGGACCGGGCTCTACTTACTTACTAAAACATTCTGTTACCAGAGCGCTGACTCAGTGCTCCGCACCAACCTCGCCGTACCGGTTGTTCTCCCGCCGGTAGTACTCGAACACAAGCCCGATCACCGAGTAGGCGCCGAAGGGGAAGGCCACGAGCAGCAGCCACCATCCGAAGATGATGCCCATGAAGGCCAGGGCGGCGGAGCCGGCGGTGTAGAGCGGCCACCAGGAGTGGGGGGCGAAGAAGCCGAGTTCGCCGGCCATTTCGGCGATTTCGGCGTCGTCGCGGTCCTCGGGGCGGGGGCCGATGCGGATCGCGGTGAAGTACAGGTAGAACCAGACCAGGGAGCACAGGCCGAAGGCCATGGACAGGGCGGTGGTGCCGACCGTGTCCTTGGACAGGAACCAGTAGACCGGGATGTCGATCATCAGGAAGATGGCGACGAACCCGAAGAGCTTGGCTTCGACCTTCACTTGGCACCGTCCTCGTCGTCGCCGGATGGGGTGGACGGCAGCGGGTCGGACGCGGCCACCGCGGCCTTCTTCTTGCCGTGTCCGTGGCCCAGGTCGAGTGCGGCGACCTCGGGGTGGTGCAGGTCGAAGGCCGGGGACTCGGAGCGGATGCGCGGCAGGGAGGTGAAGTTGTGCCGCGGCGGCGGGCAGGAGGTCGCCCACTCCAGCGAGCGGCCGAAGCCCCACGGGTCGTCGACGGTGACCTTCTTGCCGCGCTTGGCGGTGATGTACACGTTGTACAGGAAGGGCAGGGTCGAGGCGCCGAGGATGAACGAGCCGATCGAGGAGATCGTGTTCAGGGTGGTGAACCCGTCGCTGGCCAGGTAGTCCGCGTAGCGGCGGGGCATGCCCTCGGCTCCCAGCCAGTGCTGGACCAGGAAGGTGGTGTGGAAGCCGACGAACAGGATCCAGAAGTGGATCTTGCCGAGCCGCTCGTCCAGCATCTTGCCGGTGAACTTCGGCCACCAGAAGTAGAAGCCGGCGTTCATCGCGAACACCACGGTGCCGAACAGCACGTAGTGGAAGTGCGCGACCACGAAGTACGAGTCCTGCACGTGGAAGTCGATCGGCGGGGAGGCCAGCAGCACGCCGGTCAGACCGCCGAACAGGAACGTCACCAGGAAGCCGACCGACCACAGCATCGGCGTGTCGAAGCTCAGCGAGCCGCGCCACATGGTGCCGATCCAGTCGAAGAACTTGATGCCGGTCGGGACCGCGATCAGGTAGGACATGAACGCGAAGAACGGCAGCATCACCGCGCCGGTGGTGAACATGTGGTGCGCCCACACCGTCACCGACAGGCCGGCGATCGACATCGTCGCCATGACCAGGGTGTTGTAGCCGAAGATCGGCTTGCGGCTGAACACCGGGATGATCTCGGTGATGATCCCGAAGAACGGCAGCGCGACGATGTACACCTCTGGGTGTCCGAAGAACCAGAACAGGTGTTGCCACAACAGCGCCCCGCCGTTGTCGGCCTCGAAGATCTGCGCCCCCAGCCGGCGGTCGGCCTCCAGCGCGAACAGCGCGGCGGCCAGCACCGGGAAGGCCATCAGGACCAGCACCGCGGTCAGCAGGATGTTCCAGGTGAAGATCGGCATCCGGAACATCGTCATGCCGGGCGCGCGCATGCAGATGATGGTGGTGATGAAGTTGACGCCGCCGAGGATGGTGCCGAAGCCGGACAGCGCCAGACCCATGATCCACATGTCCGCGCCGATGCCCGGGGAGTGGATCGCGTCGGTCAGCGGGGCGTAGGCGAACCAGCCGAAGTCCGCGGCGCCCTGCGGGGTCAGGAAGCCGCCGACCGCGATCAGCGAGCCGAACAGGAACAGCCAGTAGGCGAACATGTTCAGCCGCGGGAAGGCCACGTCCGGGGCGCCGATCTGCAGCGGCACGATGACGTTCGCGAACCCGATGAACAGCGGGGTGGCGAACATCAGCAGCATGATCGTGCCGTGCATGGTGAACGCCTGGTTGAACTGCTCCGTGGTCAGGAACTGCAGACCCGGCCGGGCGAGCTCGGCGCGCATCAGCAGGGCCAGCAGGCCGCCGATGCCGAAGAAACAGAACGACGTGATGAGGTACATGTACCCGATCACCTTGTGGTCGGTGGACGTCAGCCACTTGACCACGATGTTGCCGGGCTCACGGCGCTCGTACGGCGCGCTCACTGCGCGCGGTTCACTGATGGCCGTCACTTTTCTTTCCCTGTGGAGTCGTTGCCGATGCCGGTCAGCGGGCCGACGCGCAGCGGGACGCCGTTGGTGTTGTAACCCACGGGCAGCTGACCGGTCTGGCCCTTGCCGGTCACCGGGTCGATCTTGGACGCCAGCGCCTTGAGGTGGTTCTGGTAGTCAGCGGCCGAGACGACCTTGACCTTGAACAGCATCCGGGAGTGGTCGACACCGCACAGCTCGGCGCAGCGGCCGATGAACTCGCCCTCCTTGGAGGGGGTGAGTTCGAACTCGTTGACGCGCCCGGGGACCACGTCCAGCTTGAACAGGAAGTTCGGGACCCAGAAGGAGTGGATGACGTCGGTGGAGGTCAGCGTGAAGCGGACCCGCTCGTTCACCGGCAGCCACAGCACCGGCAGGTCCGCCGGCGTGCCGGCGTCGTAGACCGCCAGCTGGCCGGGGGTGTCCTGCTGGGAGACCGCGTCGTAGTTGTAGTTCCAGGACCAGGACCACTGCCGCCCCACGACGTTGATCTTCACGTCGGGGTTCTTGTGCAGGGCCAGGAGCTTGGACTCGTCCTTGGCCGTGAAGAAGAACAGCACCGCGATCATGATGAACGGCACGACCGTGAACAGCACTTCGATCGGGACGTTGTAGCGGGTCTGAGCGGGGATCTCGATGCCGGTGCGCTTGCGCCGGTAGAAGATGACGCACCACAGGATCAGGCCCCACACCAGCGCACCCACGGCCAGCGCGGCGATCCACGAGCCCTGCCACAGGTGCAGGATGATCGGCGCTTCCTTGGTGGCCGGCTGGGGGACCCCGAGCCGCTTGAATTGGCCTGCGTCGCAGCCGGTGGCGGTCAGGGCGACCAGCCCGGCCACGGCAAGGACGCCGAGCTTCGCGCGCCGCGATCGCCGCGCCGGGGTGGTGCGCTGCGGCGACGGGTCGGAGCCGTGTGGACTCAAGGTTGCCTTCCCGAGGTTCAAGCCTTGGCGGCAGGAACGCAGCGGGCTCCCGGGATCGCACCCGGTGTGCCCGCACGTCACGGCCCTGCCAGGGGCGGTGTCTTCTCTCTCGCGGCCAAACCCTACTCCAGCCCCAATTGCCTCTTGCGCGGAGGTCCCGGTTAACGCGTGTGGCGGGGTGCGGCGGTCACACATCCGGCCGAACTGACGGGTGTTGATCCGATATTCGCCGACGGCCGGAGGGACGTGCTCGGGGTACCGGACGGATCTGGCGCATACGGCGGGTGACGGCGCAGGGTCCGTATCGTCAAGGCTGTGACTCATTTCGACGCCGCCTCCGCCGAGCCCCCGCACCCGGCCGCCCGTGCCGCGCTGCTGGCGGCGTTCGAGGAGGGCTGGGCCGATCCGGCGCGGCTGTACCGGGCCGGGCGGCAGTCCCGGATGCTGCTGGACCAGGCCCGGGCGGCGGTCGCCGAGGTCCTCGGCTGCCGGGCCCGGGAGGTGTTTTTCACTCCTTCGGGGACGGCCGCGATCCATTACGGGGTCGCCGGGGTGCTCGCCGGGCGGCGGCGGGTCGGGAACCGGCTGGTGGTGTCAGCGGTCGAGCACTCCGCGGTGCTGCACGCGGCGGAGCTGCATGCCGCGACGGCTGGGAGCGCCGCCGGCGGCGGCATCGGCGCAGGTAGCGGCACTGGCGCGGGCGGCGACACGCCCGGCGCCACCGACACCGACGTCGCCCCCGACACCGACACCGACACCGACACCGAGCCGACGATCACCGACGTCCTGACCGCCTCCGGCGTCGTGTCGGTGGTCGGCGTGGACGGCCTCGGCCGGGTCGACACCGAAGCCTTCGCCCGGGAGCTGCGCGTACCGGGAACCGCCCTGGCGTGCCTGCAGGCCGCCAACCACGAGGTCGGCACGGTGCAGCCGCTGGCGCCGGTGTTCGGCGCCGCCGCCGAGGCCGGGGTGCCGCTGCTGGTGGACGCCGCGCAAGTGGTCGGGCGGCTGCCGGTGCCGCGCGAGTGGTCCGTGCTGTGTGCTTCGTCTCACAAATGGGGAGGGCCCGCCGGCGTCGGGGTCCTCGCCGTCCGCAAGGGCACGCGGTTCGCGCCGACGTGGGCTGTCGACGAGCACGAGGACGGCCGGGTGCCCGGCGCGGTGAACCTGCCCGGGATCGTCGCCGCCGCCGCGGCGCTGCTGGCCCGGGAGCAGGAGCGGGAGGCCGAGGCGGTACGGCTGCGCGCCCTGACCGAGCGGCTGCGCGCGGTCCTGCCGACGGTCGCCGACGACATCGGCGTGTTCGGCGACCCGGACGAGCGGCTGCCGAACCTGGTCGCCTTCTCCTGTCCGGCGGTCAACGCCGAGGCGCTGGTCCTGGACCTGGACGAGGCCGGGTTCGAGGTGTCGTCGGGCTCGGCGTGCACCTCCGACACCGTCACCCCGAGCCACGTACTGGTCGCCATGGGCGCCGCGGACCGGGGCAACGTGCGGATCTCGCTGCCGTTCGGCACGGCGGAGGAAGACGTGGACCGCTTCCTCGCCGTGCTGCCCGGTGTGCTGGAGAAGCTGCGCTGACTCAGGCCGCCAGATGCCGGACGACCTGGTCGGCGGCGTCGGTGCCGTAGGCCAGCGCGAAGCGCTCCAGGAAGCGGCCGCGGCTCAGGTCGTACTCCTGGGTGCCGATCGTCTCGATCACCAGCGTCGCCAGCATGCAGCCGACCTGCGCCGCGAGCTCCTCGCCGGCGCCCCAGGACAGGCCGGCGATGAAGCCGGCGCGGAAGGCGTCGCCGACGCCGGTCGGGTCGGCCTTCGCCTCCTCCTTGGGGGTGGCGACCTCGAGGACCTGGATCTCGCCGTCCTCGGTCCGGCGGGTGATCCGCACGCCGTTGGCGCCCAGCGTGACGACCCGGGCGCCGACGCGGCGCAGGATCTCCTCGGCGTCCCAGCCGGTCTTCTGCTCGATCAGCGCGGCCTCGTACTCGTTGGTGAACAGGTACTTCGCGCCGTCGACGAGCTGCTTGATGTCCTCCGCGGGCATGCGCGCCAGCTGCTGGGAGGGGTCGGCGGCGAACGGGATGCCGCGCTCGCGGCACTCCTGGGTGTGCCGCAGCATCGCCTCGGGGTCGTCGGCGCCGATCAGCAGCAGGTCCAGCCCGCCGACCCGGTCGGCGACCGGGCCGATCTCGATCAGCCGGGCCTCGGCCATCGCGCCGGTGTAGAAGGAGGCGATCTGGTTGTGGTCGGCGTCGGTGGTGCACACGAAGCGCGCGGTGTGCAGCAGGTCGCTGATCCGGACCGACTCGCAGTCCACGTTGTTCCGCTCCAGCCAGGACCGGTACTCCCCGAAGTCCTCGCCGGCGCTGCCGACCAGGACCGGGCGCAGCCCGAGCCTGCCCATCCCGAAGCAGATGTTCGGCGCCACGCCGCCGCGCCGGATCTCCAGGGAGTCGACCAGGAACGACAGGGAGACGGTGTGGAGCTGGTCGGCCACCAGCTGCTCGGCGAAGCGGCCGGGGAAGCTCATCAGGTGGTCTGTCGCGATGGAACCGGCGACGGCAACGCGCACGGGGAGACTCGATTCTGTTCGGCGGGGAAGTCGGTCGCGGCACCGCGGCGGAACCGGCGCGACACCGGGTCGGCGGCGTCGGGCGCGGTGGTCCGCGGAGGTCTCGCGGGCGTGCAGGGGGCAGGTCGCGGGCACGGCAAATGGGTGGACCCGCGAACGGGCCCACCCACCGTGTTAACCGCCGCCGCGGCCTCTACACACCCCGGAGGGTGCGGCCGGAGGCCGGACGGGTCGTCTCGAGGCTTAGCTGAAGCTGTCGCCGCAGGCGCACGACGAACCCGCGTTCGGGTTGTCGATCGTGAAGCCCTGCTTCTCGATGGTGTCGACGAAGTCCACGGTCGCGCCCTCGAGGTACGGCGCGGACATCCGGTCGGTGACGACGTTCACACCGTCGAAGCCGGCGACGACGTCGCCGTCGAGGCTGCGGTCGTCGAAGTAGAGCTGATAGCGCAGACCCGAGCAGCCACCAGGCTGCACGGCGACGCGCAGCGACAGGTCGTCGCGGCCCTCCTGCTCGAGCAGCGACTTCACCTTGGAGGCCGCCTCGGCGGTCAAGATGATGCCCTGCGCGACAGTCGCCTCCTGTGAGGTCTCCGTCTGCACGGTCATATGCGTACTCCTTCTTCTGGACACCGGCGCCCCGTGGAGCGCGCCTGCTCAACCAGGGGGAACCACGCGCCGCCGAAAGCTATTCCGTCTCCATGGTCGCACAGGTCCCGGATCGGTGTGCGGGGCTGTGCGGGGGCTCATACCCGGTCCGCGGCGGTTCTCACCGGCTCATCAGTGCGCGGTAGACGGCGAAGGCGGGTTTGGGCGTGTAGTCGGCACGGAGTAGCCCGAAGCCGTAATAGAGGGAGTTGGAGGCTCTCTCGGACCCTTCGCCGGAATCGGCGTCCCGCAGGCAGAAGTGGCTGTACCCGGTGATGTTCAGGCGCTCCCGGAGGCCGAGGATCGTCGACAGGACGGTCTCGAGGACCTCGGCCTGGCGCTGCTCGGTGCGTCCGGCGCCGGTGGACCAGCCGTTCTCCGCGATGCGGACGGGGACCTCGGGCCCGATCCCGGCGGTCGGGAGGACGCGCTCGCGCAGGTCGGTGAGGACGAGCTCGACGGCGCGGGCGAGATCGGGTTCGGGGATCGGGCGGAAGACGTCGGGGAAGAAGTCGAAGCCGACGTAGCCGAGGGCTTCATGGAACTCCGGAGCCTCCTTGGCGGCGGCCGCGGCGAGGTCGTGCCAGAAGGACAGGTCCGGGCCGAGGGTCGGGGTCGCGTTGAAGCCGACGGCGAGGTCGGCCAGGCCCAGGTCGCGGACGTGGTCGCGGGCGGCGACGACGCCCCGGACCAGGGCGCTGAGGACGTTGGGGGTGGCGCCGTCGAGGAAGGGCGCGTCGACGGTGGGCTCCTCGCAGATCTGGAGGAGGGCTATGCGCTCGGCGTAGGTGTCGATGGCTTCGCGGACGAAGGCGAGCCAGCTTTCGACGTCGCCAGCCGGGTCGCGGAAGCCGAGGACGAGTTCGAGGCGGCGGGTGGTTCCTGTGCCGGTTCCTGTTCCGAGCAGCCTCTCGGGCTCGGCGGGAACGAGCCGTTCGCCGGAGCCCGCAGGCGGACGGAAGGGCAGGTAAGCGCGGACGAGGAAGCCGGGGCGCGAGCCGTGCAGCTCATCGAGGGCGCGGGAGATCAGCGCGGGGTCGTCGGCGAGGACCGGCTCGACGATCCCCCGATCGCCGCCGACCGCCCCACCGGGATAGATGCCAAAGCTGAAGGACATGCATCCACCCTACCCACAAACTTGGTGTCACTTAAACTTTGCATCCACACCAACCTTGCGGTCACACTACAATCCCCCCGTGGGACTCCGCGAACAGAAGAAGCACCAAACCCGCACCGCGCTCTCCGACGCCGCCCTGGCCCTGTTCACCGAACACGGCTTCGACCAGGTGACGGTCGCCGAGGTGGCGGCAGCGGCAGGCGTGTCGGTGAACACCGCCTTCAACTACTTCCCGACCAAGGAAGACCTCTTCTTCGACCGCCAAACCGAGGTCGAACAACGCCTCGCCACCTGGGTCCGCACCCGCCCACCAGGCACCACGCCGACGGCGGCCATCCGCGACGGCCTCCTCCAAGCCCTCGCCGAATCCGACCCCACCCTCGGCCTGAGCAAGCAGGCGAACACCTTCTGGCGCACCGTCGACGCCAGCACCTCCCTCCAAGCCCGCGCCCGCGAAATCGCCGACCGAGCCGAAGCCGCCCTAGCCGCAGCCCTCGCCGAGGAAGCACCCCCCAGCGACCCCCTCCCCCACCTCCTGGCAGCAGCCCTCGCCGCCACTTTCCGCGCCGTCGTAGGCGAAATCCGCCGCAAACTCACCGCCGGTGAGGAAGTCGAGGCGGTACGCGCAGAGGTGACGGCGGCGGCCAAGGCGATGTTCGCCGCGCTGGACGGACTTGGCGGCGCGGGATCAAGAGGCTGATACGCAGGTAGGACCCTGCTTAGGTTCCGGGTCGGGCGAGAATGACTGGTGCGGCTTGCGGTCGCCTTTTCCCGAAAAACCGTCGAGGCCGGGCTCCACCCTCGAGAACCCGGCCCCGCGTCTTGCCCCCGCATCCCCGTTTGCCACCGACCCCCTACGGCAGCGCCAGCATCTGCTCCAGGGCGACGCGTGCGTAGTGCGCCGTGTCCGCGTCCACCTCGATCACGTTCGGCACTCGGCCCTCGGCCAGGGCCTCGAGGGTCCACACCAGGTGGGGGAGGTCGATGCGGTTCATCGTCGAGCAGTAGCAGACGCTCTTGTCGAGGAACACGATCTGCTTGTCCGGGTGCTCCGTCGCCAGGCGCTTCACCAGGTTCAGCTCGGTGCCGATCGCCCAGGCGCTGCCCGGCTCCGCCTCATTGAGCAGGGTGATGATGCGCTCTGTGGAGCCGACGTAGTCCGCCTTCTCGACCACTTCGTGGCGGCACTCCGGGTGCACCAGGACGTTCACGCCCGGGACGCGCTCGCGTACCTCGTCCACGCACTCCGGGGTGAAGCGGCCGTGGACGGAGCAGTGGCCGCGCCACAGGATCATCTTCGCGTCGCGGAGTTGGTCGTCGGTGAGGCCTCCGTCGGGGCGGTGCGGGTTGTAGACCACGCAGTCGTCGAGGGAGAGGCCCATGTCGCGGACCGCGGTGTTGCGGCCCAGGTGCTGGTCTGGCAGGAAGAGGACTTGGGAGCCCTTGGCGAAGGCCCACTCCAGGGCGCGCTCGGCGTTCGAGGAGGTGCAGATCGTGCCGCCGTGGCGTCCGGTGAAGGCCTTGATGTCGGCGGAGGAGTTCATGTAGGAGACCGGGACCACGCGCTCGGCGATGCCGAGGTCCTCGAGGCGCTCCCAGCAGCGTTCGACCTGCTCGGCGGTCGCCATGTCGGCCATCGAGCAGCCGGCTGCGAGGTCCGGGAGGATGACCTGCTGGGTCTTGGACGTCAGGATGTCCGCCGACTCGGCCATGAAGTGCACGCCGCAGAAGACGATGTACTCCGCTTCGGGCCGGGCGGCAGCCTGCTGCGCGAGCTTGAAGGAGTCGCCGGTGACGTCGGCGAAGCGGATCACGTCGTCGCGCTGGTAGTGGTGGCCCAGGATGAAGAGGCGGTCGCCGAGCTTGGCCTTCGCGGCGGCGGCTCGGGCCACCAGGTCGGGGTCGGAGGCCGGCGGCAGGTCGCCCGGGCACTCCACGCCGCGCTCGCTGCGCGGGTCGGCGGTGCGGCCCAGCAGGAGGAGGCTGACCGGCGTGGGAGCCGGCTCTTGGAAGGCCGGCGCCGGTACCGCTGTGGAAGCAGTGGACATCCCGTTACCCCTTTTCGTCTATCTGACGTTAAGAGATCATACCCTGATGTCAGTGTGACGAGAAGCGAGGGCGGTCCGCCGTGGTGGACGTCACAACGGCGGACGGGGGAAAGCGATTACCATCCGGAGCGTGCACATCGTCATCGCCATGGACAAGTTCGCCGGAACGCTCACCGCCCCGGAGGCCGTGCGGGCCGTCGCCGAGGGCTGGCTCCGGACCTCGCCGGAGGACACCGTGACCGGCGTCCCGATGTCGGACGGCGGTCCGGGCTTCCTGGACGCGCTCGGCGACGCCTTCCAAGGCCGGGTGCGCTTCGGCGAGCGGCTGGCGACGGTCAGCGGGCCGCTGGGCGCCGAGGTGACCGGACGCTACCTGATCGAACTGCGCGGCGGCGCGGCCGGGGACGCCGAGGTCCCGGGCCATCCCACCGCCTACATCGAGGTCGCCGAGGCCTGCGGGCTGCACCTGATCCCCGCCGACGAGCGCGACGCCAAGGCCGCGACCACCTACGGCGTCGGCGAGCTGATCGCCGCGGCTCTGGAGGACGGCGCCAAGCGCTTGGTCATCGGGCTCGGCGGTACCTGCACCACGGACGGCGGCGCTGGCCTGCTGGCCGCCCTGGGCGCGGAGCCCGCCGAGGTCCTGCGGGCCGGCGGCGGAGCCCTGAGGAGCCTGCAGACGCTGGACCTGACCGAGCCGCGCCGCCGGCTGGCCGGCGTCGAGATCGTCATCGCCAGCGACGTCGACAACCCGCTGCTGGGCCTGCGCGGCGCCGCGGCGGTCTTCGGCCCGCAGAAGGGCGCGACCGACGACGACGTCCAGCGCCTCGACGCCGCCCTGACGCACTTCGCCGAACTCGCCGGCGCCATCGGCCAGGAGCCGGGCGCCCTGCGCCGCACCCTCGACGCCCCCGGCGCCGGCGCGGGCGGCGGCCTCGGCTACGGCCTGATGCTCCTGGGCGGCCGCCGCGTCCCCGGCATCGGCACGGTCATCACCGAGACCGGCCTGGCCGACCTGATCGCCAGCGCGGACCTGGTCATCACCGGCGAGGGCCGCTTCGACCACAGCTCGCTGGGCGGCAAGGTCCCCACCGGCGTCGCCGAGGCGGCGCTGAAGTCCGGACGCCCCTGCCTGGTACTCGCCGGCCTGGTCGAGGTGGGCAAGCGCGAGCTGGCCGCCGCCGGCTTCGCCGCCGCCTACGAGGTCGCCGAGCAGGCCGGCTCCGCGCAGGAGGCGATGGCCCACGCGGAGTTGCATCTCACGGCCCTGGCCGAGCGCGTCGCGAAAAGCTGGTCGCACAGCTGAGCCTGGAGAACGGTGCGGGCCTCGCTGCCGAAGCAGCGAGGCCCGCACCGTGACTAAGACCTAAAGACCTAAAGACCTACTTGACCGTGATCCACCCGGCGTAGAACACCCCGAGCCCGAGCCCGACGAACAGCCCGCAGATGATCCAGAACCGCACCACCACGGTCACCTCGGCCCAGCCGACGAGCTCGAAGTGGTGGTGCAGCGGAGCCATCTTGAACACCCGTTTGCCGCCGCTGATCTTGAAGTAGCCCACCTGGATCACCACCGACAGGGTGATGATGACGAACAGGCCGCCGAGCAGCGCCAGCAGCAGCTCGGTCTGCGAGCAGATCGCCAGGCCCGCCAGCGCGCCGCCGAGGGCGAGCGAGCCGGTGTCGCCCATGTAGATCTTCGCCGGCGACGTGTTCCACCACAGGAAGCCGAAACAGGCTCCCATGATGGCGGCTGCCACGATCGCCAGATCGAGCGGATCTCGGACCGGATAGCAGCCCTGGACGCCGGTCCCGAGCGTGGCGCAGGACTCGCCGTGCTGCCAGACGCCGATCAGCACGTACGAGGCGAACACCATCACGCACGAACCCGTGGCCAGGCCGTCCAGGCCGTCGGTCAGGTTCACGCCGTTGGACGTGCCGGCGATGAGCAGACCGGCCCAGATCACGAACAGCACCGCGCCGAGGTCGATCGCCGAGATGTTCCGCACGAAGGACAGGTGCGTGTCACCGGGCGTGAAGCCGAGCGAGTTCGGGAAGTGCAGCGCCAGCACCGCGAACACGATCGCCACGATCCACTGGCCGATCATCTTCGCCTTGGCCCGCAGGCCCAGGTTCCGCTGCCGGAACACCTTCAGGAAGTCGTCGGTGAAGCCCACGAGTCCCATGCCGACCATCAGGAACAGCACCAGCAGCCCGGAGGCGGTGGGCGCGCGCATGGTCGCCAGCTTGGTGAAGCCGTAGCCGAGCACGGTGGCCAGCACGATCACCACGCCGCCCATGGTCGGCGTGCCGCGTTTGGCCTGGTGCGTGGTCGGGCCGTCCTCGCGGATCGGCTGGCCGAAGCCGTAGCGCGCCAGGGTCTTGATCGCCATCGGGGTGCCGATCAGCGAGAAGAACAGCGCGATCCCCGCCGCGTACAGCACCCCGCGCATCTGCAGGCCGCCTTCGGAACCGGCGTGCGGCACCACCGCGCCCACCCCGGCCAAGGCTGCCGAGTACGTGCTCACCGGACGCCACCTCCCGCACCGCGCGCCTGCGGCGCGTCGCCGTCCCCGGCACCTTGAATGAAGTCCCCGTCGGAATCCCCGGAATCCCCGTGCGCGTCGACCGCGCGGTCCAGCAGGGCCGCGGCCAGCGCCTCGAGCCCGATCGCGCGCGAGGCCTTGACCAGCACCACGTCCCCGGGCCGCGCCCCCGCGCGGACGAACGCCAGCGCGGCGTCCGCGTCGGGCACCGCGACCGACTCCCCGTTGTAGGACCCTTCCATCGACGCGCCGCTGTGGATCGCGGCCGCGCCGGCGCCGACCGCGACGGTCTGCGCGATGTTCAACCGCACCGCCAGGCGCCCCACGGCGTCGTGCTCGACCGCCGAGTCGTCGCCGAGTTCGGCCATCGTCCCCAGGACGGCCCAAGAGCGCGCGCCCGGGCGCGCGCGAGCCATCGTCGCCAGCGTCTTCAGCGCCGCGCGCATCGATTCCGGGTTGGCGTTGTAGGCGTCGTTGAGGACCGTCACGCCGTCGGCGGACTCCCCGATCGCCATGCGCCACTTGCTGTCCGGCTCGGCGGCGGAAAGAACCTCGGCCACCTTCTCCCCGGCCAGGCCCAGCTCCAGACCGGTCGCCGCGGCGGCCAGCGCGTTGGAGACCTGGTGCTCGCCGACCAGCCGCAAGGCGACGGGGTACCGGTGCGGTCCCTCGCCGTCGCGGTAGAGCAGGGTGAAGCTCGCCCGGCCGTCCGAGCCGACGCGGACGTCCTCGGCGCGCACGTCGGCGTCCGGCGACTCGCCGAACAGCACCACGCGGCCCTTGGTCCGCGCCGCCATGCCCCGCACCCGCGCGTCGTCGGCGTTGAGGATGGCGACGCCGTCGCGGTCGGGGTTGCAGTTCCCGGATTCCGGCACCGCGGCGGCCAGTTCGCCCTTCGCCTCGGCGATGGCCTCGACGCTGCCGAACTCGCCGAGGTGCGCGCTGCCGACGTTCAGCACCACGCCGATCCGGGGCGGGGCGATCGTCGTCAGATGCTTGATGTGCCCGATGCCGCGCGCGCCCATCTCGGCGACCAGGTACCGGGTGTCCTCATCGGTCCGCAGCACCGTGATGGGGAATCCGAGCTCGTTGTTGAAGCTCCCCTTCGGCGCCACGGTCGGGCCCAGTTCGCGGGTCAGCCGGCCGATCAGGTCCTTGGTGGTGGTCTTGCCGGCCGAGCCGGTCAGGCCGATGACCGTGGTCCGGGGCAGCCGCGCCAGATGCGCGGTGGCCAGCGCGGACAGGGCCCGCAGCAGGTCGCCGTCGCCGACCGTGACGGTCGGGACGCTCCCCCGGGCGGTCCACGGCTTGCGGTAGGCGTCGTCCGGGGCGGCGAGCACGGCGACCGCGCCCTTGTCCACGGCGGCCTGGACGAAATCGTGCCCGTCGGCGGCTTCGCCGGGGAACGCGACGAACAGCGCTCCGGCGGCGGCGTCCCGCGAGTCGAACACCACGGGCCCGGTGACGGCGAGCGCTGCGAGCTCTTCCTGCGTGGCGCCGGGGGGTCCGCTCAGGGTCCCGCCCACGGTGCGTGCGATCCAGCCGAGATCATGAGGGCTCGTCACTGCTCGCCGGGCCCCTTCTCCGCCGTGGCCGCGGCCGCACCAGCCGACGCCTCCAAAGCGGCGCGCAGCACCACCCGGTCGTCGAACGGCTTCTTCACTCCTGCGATCTCCTGCCCCTGCTCATGTCCCTTGCCGGCGACGATCAGCACGTCGCCGGGGCCGCTGGCGGCGACCGCGCGGCGGATCGCCTCGGCCCGGTCGGCGACCACGCGGTAATTCTTCTCGGCACCGGCCAGTTCGGCGTCGGCGCCGGCGGTGACGGCCGCGAGAATGTCCGCTGAACTCTCCGTACGCGGGTTGTCATCGGTGAACACGGCCTCGTCGGCGAGCCGCACCGCGGCGGCGCCCATCAACGGCCGTTTGGTCTTGTCGCGGTCCCCGCCGCAGCCCACCACCACGCGCAGCCGGCCGCGGCCGCGCTCGGCCACCGGCCGCAGCGCGCTCAGCGCGGTCAGCACCGCGTCGGGGGTGTGGGCGTAGTCGACGACCGCGAGGAACTGCTGGCCGGGAACCTGGATCCGCTCCATGCGGCCCGGGACCCCGTGCACGTCGGCGACCCCGGCGATGGCGGTCTCCAGGTCGATCCCGGTGACCGCCAGCAGCACGATCGCGGCCAGCGCGTTGGCGACGTTGAAGTCGCCGGGCAATCCGGCGGAGGCCTTGTGCCGGCGGCCGTCCGGGCCGGCGACGGTGAACGTCGAGGCGTCGGCGTCCAGCACGATGTCCTCGGCGGTCCAGTCCGCGGCCGCGCCCTTGATGGAGAAGGTGTGCACCTGCACACCGTTGGCGCGGCAGCGCTCGACGACGCGCCGACCGTGCTCGTCGTCGACGTCGACGACCGCGCGCTCGGTGTACCCCGGCGTGAACAGCTTCGCCTTGGCCTCGAAGTAGTCCTCGAAGTCGGCGTGGAAGTCCAGGTGGTCCTGCGTCAGGTTCAGAAACGCGGCCGCCTTGAACCGGATCCCGGCGGTGCGGCCGTAGGCCAGCGCGTGGCTGGAGACCTCCATCGCGATCGCGTCGACGTCCTTCTCCACGGCGGTCGCCAGGATCGCCTGCAGGTCCGGCGCCTCCGGGGTGGTGCGCACGGAGGGCACCACCTCGTCGCCGATGAGGATCTGCACGGTCCCGATCACGCCGGTCTTCAGTCCGGCGCGGCGCAGACCGCCGTCGATCAGGTAGCTGGTGGTGGTCTTGCCGTTGGTACCGGTGACGCCGTACATCGCCAGGCGGGTCGCGGGTTCGCCGTAGACGAACGCCGACAGCCGGCCGGCCAGACCGCGCACGTCCTCGGCGACCAGGACCGGTACCGCCAGACCGTCGAGCATCGCGGCGCCCGCGGCGTCGGTCACGACCGCGACCGCTCCGGAGGCCACCGCGCCGGGGGCGAACTCGGCGCCGTGCCGCGCCGCGCCCGGCCAGGCGAGGTACAGGTCGCCGGGGCGGATGCCCTGCGAATCGTGCGAGAGCCCGGTGACCGTCGTGTCCAGGGCCTGGGTGGTCGCGGCCGCGCCGCCGGCGACGGAAGCGCCGACGAAGTCCGCGCAGGCGCGGACGCTGTGCTGCGGAATGTGGTGCGGGCGCGGTGTGGAGGTCATGGGATCCCGATACGTCGTCGGATCGGCGGGGACGGTCAGATGGGGCACGTGCGGAAGGCTACCGGTTCGCAGAGCGCGGTCGTGCGTTCAGCTCCTCGCTGATATTCGCGTCCGCCGCGCCCCCGGACCAAACCGGCTGGTGAGGCGCGACGGACGCGGACCGGGCCGACGTACATGTCAATATCTTTACGATCAGCCACGGGTGACCGCTCAGTGACCCGAGCCGTACGTCGTCGGCAGATCGGCCGGCGGGGTGTCCGTCGGCGCGACGCCCCGGCTCTGCATCGCGAAGGACATGACCTGCGTGAACACCGGCGCGGCGATCTCGGCGCCGAAGTGCGCGCCGACCGGCGCCTGCAGCGAGACCGCGACGACGATCTGCGGCTTGTCCGTCGGGGCGAAGCCGATGAACGACGCGGTGTAGCCGTTGTAGGTGCCCTTCTTCTCGTCGTAGCGGTTCGCCGTGCCGGTCTTGCCGGCGACCCGGTAGCCGGGGATCTGCGCCGTGGTGCCGGTACCGCGCTGGGAGGTGGTGACCGCCTCCAGCATGTCGGCGACCTTCGAGGCGGTGGCGGCGCTGACCACCGGCGTCTGCTGCGGCGCGGGCGCCGGCGTGTACTTGCCGGAGGCGTCGGTGTAGCCCTGGATCAGGCTCGGGGCGATGCGCACGCCGCCGTTGGCGATGGTCTGGTAGACCGAGGCGTCCTGGACGGCGGTGGCGGCCAGGCCCTGGCCGTAGAGCACGGTGTAGCGCTCGGTGTCGCTCCACTTGGCCGGCGGGTCCAGCAGGCCGGCGCTCTCGCCGGGGAAGCCGATGCCGGTCTTCTGGCCGAAGCCGAACAGCCGCTGGTACTTGCCGATGGTCTGGTCGCGGTCCACGCCGTGCTGCTGGAACAGGTCGGCGACCTCGATGGTGCCGACGTTGGAGGAGGCGGCCAGGACGCCGGTCATGGTCAGGCTCCACGGGCCGTGGTCCACGTCGTCCTTGAAGATGTAGCGCCCGACGTGCTGCGGCGAGGTGAACGGCGGCAGCTGGGTGTCCGGCTCGCCGACGCCGGTCTGGATCGCCGCGGACATGGTGATGACCTTGGCCACCGAACCGGGCTCGAAGGGGTCGGTGAACGCGCGGTTGCCCAGGTTGGGGACGTCCGCGGAGGTGATGTGGCGCGGGTCGAAGCTCGGGTAGTTCGACAGCGCCAGGATCTGGCCGGTCTTCACGTCCTCGACCACGACCGTCCCGGACAGCGAGCCGGTCTTCTTCACCTCCTGGGACAGCGCCTGATCGGCGGCCCACTGGATGTCGGGGTCGATGGTGGTCTTGACGCTCTCGCCGTCCACCGCGGGCTTCATGTTCACCCCGGTGGTCGGGATCTCCACCCCGGACGCCGCCTGATACGACTCCTGGCCGTCCTTCCCGGCCAGCCGCGCGTTCAGCATCTGCTCGATCCCGGCCTTGCCGGCACCGTCGGAGTCGGTGAAGCCGATGACGTTCGCCGCCAGCGTCCCGCCGGGATAGGTCCGGCGGTCGTCGCGGGTGTTGGTGTAGACCCCGACGACCGTCTTCGGATCGCTCGTGTTGGACACCGCCAGCGCCCGGATCTTGGCGCAGGTGGCCGGCGACGCCTTGTGCGCCAGCACGACGTAGCGCGTGTCCGCCTTGGTCAGCGCGGCTTGCAGATCCGAGACACTCGGCGCGCCGCCCTGCGCGTACTCCGGCGCGGAAGACAGCAACCCGGCCAACTTGCCGGCGAGCTCGTCGACGTCCTCGTGATAGCGCGCGACCACGGTCGGATCGGCGGTGACGTCGTAGGCCTCGACGGAGACGGCGAGCGGCGTGCCATCGGCGGCCAGTATGGCGCCGCGGCTGGCGTGCAGGACGGCGGTCGCCTCCCGGCCGGTCGCGGCGGCCTGCGCGTACCCGCCGGCATCAACGGCCTGCAGCTGGAACAGCCGCCCCGCGAACAGGGAGAAGGCGAAGAGCAGCCCGAACATGGTGACGCGCAGCCGGCGACGCGGAGAGCCCATGCGCAGCGTCGGCGTGCGCGGACCCGGGGGACGCGGACGCGCCGGCGCCGGCGAGGCACCGGCGGTCGGGCGACGCGGCGGGAGCTGGCGCACGGCGGTCTTGTGGGGGCGGGCGCCGGGGGGAATCGGGCGGCGCGGCTTGAGGCCATCGCGGCTGTCGCGGCCGTCTCGGCCGTCGGCGGGCCGTTGCGGACGGCCGGGGCGCGGGTCTTCGGGCTGGTCTTTGTCACTCATGCGGGCTCCCCGTCGCTGCTCGGGAGGTGGCTGGCGGGCGGGTCATCGTGCCGGGCCGGGATGAAGGCGGCATTGGCATTGGCATGGCGATCGGCTGCGGTGCAGGGGGTGGCCGCCATCTCAGGGGTCGCGGTCATCGGCCGGTCCGAGTCGGGGTCGGCGTGGCGATCGGCTGCGGTGCAAGGTGTGGCTGGCATCGCGGGGGTCGCGGTCATCGGCCGGTCCCGGTCGGAGTGGGAGCCGGGGTCGGCTGCGGGAGCGGTGTCGCTGTCGGGGTCGGAACCGGTGTCGGCGGGGGCGCCGGAGCATTTTGGGCGGGAACCGCACCGGGGTTGGCGCCTGGCGCGCTCGGCGTGGATGCGGTTGGCGTGGATGTAGCCGGCGTGGGTGTGGTGGTCGGAGCCGGTGTGCTCGGCAGGACCGCGGCGCCGGGAGCCGCACCGTTCGCGGTCGGGGCGGGGGGTGAGGGTGTCGGGGTCGGCGCGGGGGTGGGTGAGCCGAGGACCGAGCCGTTGGGCGCGAGGAAGGCCGGGTTCGGGTTCGGGACCATGCCCATCTGCGAGGCCTTCGAGGCCAGGGCTCCGGGGTCGTCGAGGCCGTCGAGGGACTGCTGGATCTGCTCGGATTGCTGCTCGAGCTTGGTCGCGGTGGCCTTCTGCTGCTTTATCGTGAACGCGCCCTTGTTCAGCTCGGTGTTCAGCAGCAGCAGCGCCAGCAGCCCGACCAGGCCGAGCACCAGCAGTACCGCCACGAACGGCAGCAGCGACGGGGTTCCCTTGCGTCCGGCCAGGACCACCAGGCGGGGCGAGATGGTGCGCCCCGGACCCCCGGGTCCGCCCGAGCCGCCACCAGGATTGACTGAAGCGTTCCCCGAACCCGAACCCGAACTCGAACCCGACCCCGAACCCTCCGGCTCAGCCGTCCGATCCCCGCCCCCCGAACCCTCCGAAGCCATCGCTACCCCTCCCTCACGCGCTCGGCGGCCCGCAGCTTCGCCGAGGCGGCGCGCGGGTTCTCCGCCGTCTCGGCGTCGGTCGGCGGTTCGGCGCCGCGGGTCAGCAGTCTGAACTTCGGCTGGTACTGCTCCGGGACCACCGGTAGTCCGGGTGGCGCCGCCGATTCCGAGGCCTTCGCGAAGACCCGCTTCACCAGGCGGTCCTCCAGCGAGTGGTACGACAGCACCGCGATCCGTCCGCCCAGGCCCGTGGCCGCCACCGCCGCCGGCAGGGCGCGCTCCAGGACCGGCAGCTCGTCGTTCACGGCGATGCGCAGTGCCTGGAACGCGCGCTTGGCCGGGTGGCCTCCGGTGCGCCGGGTGGCCGCCGGGATGGAGTCGCGGACCAGGTCCGAGAGTCGCGCCGTGGTCGTGAACGGTTCCTTTTCCCGCTCGGCCACGATCCTGTCGGCGATGCGGCGGGCGAAGCGCTCCTCGCCGTAGTCGCGCAGGATGCGCGCGATGTCAGCGGCCGGATACGTGTTCACGATGTCCGCCGCCGTGATCCCGCGCGAGGAGTCCATGCGCATGTCCAGCGGCGCGTCGTAGCTGTAGGCGAAGCCGCGCTCGCGCATGTCCAGCTGGAGCGAGGAGACTCCGAGGTCGAACAACGTGCCCGACAGCTCCGCGACGCCGAGCCGCTCCAGCACGTCCGGGATCTCGTCGTACACCGCGTGCACCAGCGTGGCGCGCTCGCCGAAGGGCGCGAGGCGGCGGCCGGAGGCTTCCAGCGCCTGCGGATCGCGGTCCAGGCCGATCAGGCGGACGTCGGGGAAGCGCCGCAGGAACGCCTCGCTGTGCCCGCCGAGTCCCAGCGTGGCGTCGAGCACGACCGCCCCGGGCCGCTCAAGGGCCGGGCCGAGGATCTCGACGCAGCGTTCGAGCATGACCGGGATGTGCGTCGCGCTTGTCATCGGTGGTGGTTCCGCCTTCGGAGTCTGTCTGGTTCGGGCCCCACGGTATCGAGCGGACCGCAGAAGTGGCGCACGCCGCGCGCCTTCTGGTCCCCGCCCGTTCAAGGCCGCCTCGCCGGGGCTGGCACCGGGGAAGGTGTGCCAGTCCGGCGGGCCGGTCGAGCGGGAGGAGGCCACAGGGCACGCGGCGTGCGCCGACGTTCGCCGTGCAGTCGGGAGTCAGGGTTCGGGAGTCGGGACCGAAAAGGAAAGTCGGGATCGATGCCGCATCAGCTCAGTCCGCCGCCGCCTCCGATCCGGACGCCGAATACGCGGACTCCGCCGCGTCCAGGTAGTCGGCCCACGCCTCGGCGTCCCAGATCTCCAGCCGGGTGTCGGCGCCGATGACCACGCACTCCCGGCTCAGCCCGGCGTACGCCCGCAGCGGCGGCGGGATGACGATCCGCCCCTGCGTGTCCGGCTGGCAGTCGTAGGCGCTGGCGAAGAACACCCGGTGGTAGTCGCGGGAGGAGCGGCCGATCGCGGCGTCGGCCGAACCGGCCCGCGAGGCGTTGCGCATCTGCGCGGTCAGCTCGGCGAAGCCCTCGGCGGTCCACACCGCCAGACAGCGCTCCTGCCCCTTGGTCACCACCAGTCCCGCGGCCAGTTCCTCGCGGAAGCGCGCGGGCAGGATCAGCCGGCCCTTGTCGTCCAGGGAGGGCGTATAGGTCCCGAGGAACACGCGCGCCTCCTCCCGGCCAGTCGGCGTCCAGGTCGCTACCGAAAAACAACGGCCGGGTCCGTAAAAAATCTGCGCAATACGCGGTAGTCCGAATCCGGGCCCGGTCCCGCTCCACTTCCCCCCACTGTACTCCACCAAACCTGCCGGGCAACCCCGGATCGTCGGATCCGGGCAGGTCACAGAGGCCCTCGGTCCCGGGGTGGGGATTGCCCCGAACGGGCGCCGCAACGCCGGTGGTCCATAAGACGTCTTGCCATCGACGGGCCGGTGACGGCGGTGGTCCAGACCAGTGCGCCAAAGTTTTGGCGGATCTATTGCCCTAGGCGGCCCGTGGTGAGCGAAGATCTGAGGAGTACATGTTTTCGCTGGGCGCGCCGTGCGATCAGCGGGAAGAGTGAACGCCCCGCGCGTGCAGGAGCGCGTGGCGGGGGCCTGGCGGGACGCGGTGCGGCCGGATCCGGCGAATCCGGCGCCCGCGTGGCGCGAGGCGGGGCGGCCGTGCGAACACCGCGCGGTCGATCGGACAGTGGTGGGAGGATCCTGTGACGGTCGGTAACAGCGAGCTGGGATACAGCGGGGGCGGCGGCGGCCTGGACGCCGTCACGGCTCCCGCGGCGCGCCCGCCGGGCCCGGTCGGCGGCGCCGACCTGGAGCGTGTGGCCGCCGTCACCTCCCGGATCCGGGCCGCGGTGGAGACGGTGATCGAGGGCAAGCCCGAGGTGGTCAAGCTGGCCGTCACGGTGCTCGTGGCCGAGGGCCACCTGCTGCTGGAGGACGTGCCCGGAGTCGGCAAGACCATGCTGGCCAAGGCGCTGGCCAAATCCATCGACTGCACGGTGCGGCGCATCCAGTTCACGCCGGACCTGCTGCCCTCGGACATCACCGGGGTGTCGATCTTCGACCAGCAGCGCAAGGAGTTCGAGTTCAAGCCCGGCGCCATCTTCGCCAACATCGTGGTGGGCGACGAGATCAACCGCGCCTCCCCCAAGACCCAGTCGGCGCTGCTGGAGTCCATGGAGGAGCGGCAGGTGACGGTGGACGGCACCACGTTCCACCTGGAGTCGCCGTTCATGGTCATGGCCACCCAGAACCCGATCGAGATGGAGGGCACCTACCCGCTGCCCGAGGCCCAGCGCGACCGGTTCATGGCCCGCATCTCCGTGGGCTACCCGGCGCCGGCCGCCGAGCTGCGGATGCTGGACACCCACGGCCAGGTCTCGCCGCTGGACGACCTGCGCGCGGTGACCGACGCCCACGAGGTCGCCCGGGTGATCGAGGCGGTGCGGCGGATCCACGTCTCCGACGAGGTACGGCGCTACGCCGTGGACCTGGTCAACGCCTCGCGCACCTCCCCGGAGCTGCGGCTGGGCGCCTCGCCCCGGGCCACGCTGCAGCTGGTCCGGGCGGCCCGCGCCGCGGCGGCGATCGAGGGCCGGGACTTCGTCCTGCCCGACGACATCCAGCACCTGGCGGTCTCGGTCCTGGCGCACCGCCTGCTGCCCACGGCCGAGACCCAGATCAGCCGCCGCACCACCGAGCAGGTGGTGGCCGCTCTGGTGACGGCGGTGCCGGTGCCCACCCTGGGCGGCGGCGGGCACCACTCCCGCCGCTGACCCCCGCCGAGGAGAAGAGGGCAACCATGTCCGCCCAACAGAATCAGAGCACGGAGAACACCGACGGCCGCGGCGGACGGCTGGCCGGGCTCACCACCCGCGGACGGTCCTTCCTGGCCGCCGGGCTGGCCGCCATGGCCTGCGGCATGCTCTTCGACTACAAGGTGCTGCTGCGGGTCGGCGCGATGCTGACCATGCTGCCGCTGATCGCGATCATGGTGCTGGCGCGCACCCGCTACCGGGTGTCGTGCCGCCGCGCGCTGGAGCCGGCCCGGGTCGGGGTCGGCCAGGAGGCGCGCGTGCACCTGCGGCTGGAGAACGTCTCCCGGCTGCCCTCGGGCACGCTGCTGGTCGAGGACCGGGTGCCCTACGTGCTCGGTTCGCGGCCGCGCTTCGTGCTGAACAAGGTCGAGCCGAACGGCCGGCGCCGCGTGGTCTACCGCGTCCGCTCCGACGTGCGCGGCCGCTATCTGCTCGGCCCGCTGGCGCTGCGCCTGGCGGACCCCTTCGGGCTGGTGGAGCTGTCGCGCTCGTTCTCGGCGCAGCACGCGCTGACGGTGACGCCGCAGGTCCACGCGCTGCCGAACGCCCCGGTCGGGCAGGCCTGGAGCGGACGCGGCGAGGGCCACGCGACCTCGGTCGCCGCGGCCGGCGAGGACGACATCGGTACCCGCGAGTACCGCCACGGCGACGACCTGCGCCGCGTGCACTGGCGCTCCACGGCCCGCACCGGCGAGCTGATGGTCCGGCGCGAGGAGCAGGTCTGGCAGAGCCGGGCGACGATCCTGCTGGACACCCGCGCGATCGCGCACCGCGGCGACGGCCCGGCCTCCTCCTTCGAGTGGGCTGTCTCCTCCGCGGCCTCGATCGCCCTGCACATGGCGCGGCACGGCTACGCGGTGCGGCTGCTGACCGAGACCGGCCAGGCGGTGACCGCCGCGGCGCACGACTCCTCGGCGGTCGGCCTGGACTTCGAGGGCATGCTGCTGGACGCGCTGGCGGTGGTGGAGATGAGCAACGCCGCGACACTCGCCGGCGCGAACGCGATGCTGCGCCAGGGCGGCGGGGACAGCCTGGTGATCGCGGTGCTCGGCGACCTGTCCGGCGACGACGCCTCGGAGCTGGCCCGGGTCCGGCACTCCACGACCTCCGGCGTGGCGTTCGCGATGGACACCGCGTCCTGGCTCGGCGGCAAGCCGATGGCCCAGGCGCAGGCCCGGTTCGTCGGCTCCGCGCAGGTGCTGCGGGTCGGCGGCTGGCGCGTGGTGGAGGTGGAGCCGGGCGACCGGCTGCCGGAGCTGTGGGAGCTGGCGGCGCGGCGCGGTTCGGGGATGAGCGGGTCGGTCGGAGCAGCGGGGACGGCCACGCCGGCCGCGCCCGCCGGACCGGCCGGCGCCGAAGTGGGGGCTGCGCGATGACCGCCGGCGGCGGTGCGCGAACCGGTACGGGGCGTCCGGGACATACAGGGCGCACAGGGCATACAGGGACACAGAGCGGCTGGGACGACGGGGGTATGGAGCGATGACCGGCAGACTGCGCATAGGCATAGCCGCGGCCGTCGCGCTGCTGCTGACCTCCTCGGGGTTGCTGCGACTGCTGGCGCCCGGCTCGTGGGTGTGGCCGATCGTGCTGGCGGTGATCGTGGCGACCGCCTCCGGCGAGCTGTTCCGGCGGCTGGTGCGGCCGCGGCCGCTGGTGGTGCTGGCCCAGGCCGCGGTCGTGTTCTGGTACGACATGGTGCTGCTGGCGCACGACGTCGCCTTCGCCGGCGTGCTGCCGACCTGGGCCGTCTTCGACAAGCTCGGAAACCTGTACTCCACCGGCGCGCACGACATCCGCGACACCTTCGTCGGCGGCCAGGCCACCTCCGGCATCGCCGCGATCCTGGTGCTCTCGCTGAGCGCGCTGGCGGTGCTGGTGGACGCCCTCGCCGCGACCTACGCCGCCGCGCCGCTGGCCGGCCTGCCGCTGCTGGCGCTGTACCTGGTCCCGGCCACCCGCAGCGGCGGCGGCTACGACTGGCTGGCGTTCGCGCTGGCGGCCGGCGGCTACACCGCGCTGCTCTCGGCGGAAGGCCGCGACCGCCTCGGCCGCTGGGGACGGCCGCTGGTCCACGCCGGACGCCAGCGGACCGGCGCCGACGGCAAGCCGGTCGCCGCGCCCAAGGCGCGGGTGGACACCGGGCCGATCGCCGCCACCGGACACCAGATCACGATGTACGCGCTGATCGTCGCGGTCCTGGCGCCGGTGCTGCTGCCCACGGTCGCCGGCGGGCTGTTCGGGATCGGACCGGACAGCGGCAGCGGGACCGGGAACGGCCACCACAAGGGCAACGGCTCGTTCAGCCAGGTGCTGGACCTCAAGGCGAATCTGGGCTCGCTGACCGACGACCCGGTCCTCGACTACAACTCGGCCAAGCCGGAGTACATCCGGCTGCAGACGCTGGACGTGTTCGACCCGAAGAGCACCACGCCCTGGACCCCCGACCCGTCGCTGCAGCTGAAGGGGCTGGCAGCCGACGGGACGGTCTCCAGCACCGTGCCCGGGCTCGTGGCACCGACCCAGCCGCAGACCGTCCCGATGCAGATCACCTACCTGACCGAGGAGAGCACGAAGGTCAGCCCGACCAGCAATCTCAGCTCGCTGCCGGTGCCCTACCCCGCCAAGCAGGTCACCGGGCTGGCAGCCGGGTTCGAGGTCGACCCCGACTCGCTGGCGGTCCTGGGCGTCTCCCCGGTGTTCAACACCATGACCTACCGCGCGACGGTCTACGACACGACCTCGATCCCGCCGGCCGAGCTGGCCGCCGCGACCGGGCCGACCTCCGACGACAAGACGTTCTTCAACCTGAGCCGGGACCTGGACACCACAGACATCCCGCCGTACATCAAGCAGCTGGCCGAGCAGATCACCGCGGGCCTGACCAACCCGGTGGACAAGGCCCAGGCGATCCAGAACTACTTCCAGAACTCGGCCAACCACTTCAGGTACACGCTGGACGTGCCGAAGAACCCGACCGGTCTGAGCGCCATGCAGTGGCTGTTGCAGAACAAGGCGGGCTACTGCCAGTTCTACGCCGAGACCATGGCCGCGATGGCGCGCTCGATCGGCATCCCGGCGCGGATCGCGGTGGGCTTCACCCCCGGGCAGTCCGTCGGCGGCGACACCTGGGCCGTGAAGATGCACGACTACCACTCCTGGCCGGAGCTGTTCATGCACGGCGTCGGCTGGCTGCGGTTCGAGCCGACGGTCGGCATCGACAACATAGCGACCACCAGCGGCGGCCACGGCCGGATCCCGAGCTACAGCACCAACACCACCACGAGCACCACCACGGCGCCGTCGCAGAACCCGACCACGTCCTCCGCGCCCGGCGCCGGGGCGTCCTCGGCCGCCAACTGCCCGGTGAACATCCGCAAGGCCGGCGGATGCTCGGCGAACCTGGAGGACGGCGGCACGGCGAGCGCGCCGAAGTCGAAGTTCAGCTGGCTCGGCTGGTTCGGCTCGGTGCCGCGCTTCCTGCAGTACTGGCTGTTCGGCGGCTCCGGCTACGCGATCGCGGTGCGCTTCATCCTGCTGGCGCTGCTGCTCATCGCCTGCGTCCCGATGGTGGTGCGGATCGTGCGCCGCCGGGCCCGCTGGAAGCTGGCGGCGGGACGGCGCGCGGGCAAGCGCGCCAAGTCCGGCGGCGGGGACGAGGACGGGCTCGACTGGGAGTCCGCCGACGTGCCCGCCGCCCGCCGGCCCGAGGAGGACCCGGAGCGGCTGCGGATCCTCGCGGCCTGGGACGAGGTCCGCGACAGCGCGACCGACCTGGGCTACACCTGGCCGACCTCGGAGACCCCGAGGCGCAGCGCCGAGCGGATCATCAAGCAGGCGCACCTGTCGCGCCCGGCGCAGGACGCCATGGGCCGGGTCACGGTGCTGGCCGAACGGGCGAACTACGCGCGGACGCTGCGGCGCCCGGCGCCCTCGGGCGCGGCACCGACGCCGAACCTGCTGGACGACGTGAAGGAGATCCGCGCCGGGCTGGCCGAGCCGGTCTCGCGGCGTACCCGGATCCGCGCGACGGTGCTGCCGCCCTCGGCGATGGCCGCGCTGCGCGAGCGGCGGGAGGACTTCACCGGGCGGGTCTACGAGCGGGTGCAGGGCACCGGCTCGCGGCTGCGGGCTCGGACGCCTGGCGCTGTGGGGCGGTCGCGACCGGAGGGGCGGGACGGGCGAGAAGGGCGGGAAGGTCGGGAGGATCAGCGGCCTCGGCAGTAGGCGGCTGGGGTTCGGAGTCCGGAGCCGGAGTCCGGAGTCCGGAGCTGGAGTCTCGAGTCCGGAGCTGGAGTCTCGAGTCCGGAGCTTGGGTCCGAAACCCGGAGCGGAAGTTAACTAGATTGGCGGTATGGCGGAGGCCGGGTCCCTGGTATGAGGCCCGGCCTTCGCGCTGAGTTCCCTGGCTTGTGCCCGGGCGATCAGCAGCAGCCGGGCACGACAAAGGCCGGGCCCGTCGAACGGACCCGGCCTCCGGCGAAGCTTCTCTACATGTTCCCCTCGTCGCGGCGACGCTGCCAGCGCTCTTCGAAGCGGCGCATCGTCGGCTGCTTCTGGCGTCCGCCGGGACGGCCGGACTTGCCGGTGACCGCGCGGGCCTTGCGGCGCGCGACCGGCACGATCTCGCCGGGGGCGGGGATCCGGCGCCAGCTGGCGTAGGCGAGCCAGGCACAGCCCAGCATCACCACGAAGCCGCCGACGCTCAGCGCGATCTGGGAGATCACCAGGCCGGCGACCAGCATGCCGATGCCGAGGGCGAACCCGATCACGGCCAGCAGGGCGCGGCGCCGGAACAGCGCGCGCAGATCCGCTCCCTGCAGCGCGGAGGCGAACTTGGGGTCCTCCGCGTGCAGCGCGCGCTCCATCTGCTCCAGCAGGCGCTGCTCATGATCAGACAGCGGCACTTGGCCTATCCTCCCAGCATCCACAGCCACCTATCGGCGGTGACTGTCTTAAGAATAAGCAGACCCCGGGGTCTACGAAAGCTCCCACCGGAACGGATCACGCGACCCCTTCATCGGAACGATGCCCTGGTATGCGCTGCGCTACGCATGCCTCGATCGCGATGTAGAGGGAGCCGTCGGGTCCGCCCCTTACAGGTTCACTTACATGAACGTTCCAGGGACAGAAAAGGTTCGCTGGAGACCGTCAGGAGTTACCTCGTAAGGAGGCGTTAAGAAGCGATCTTGCGGGCCAGAAGGTGCAGCCGGCCCGCCACCGCGCGGAACTCCGGCCGGTCGGCGACAGCCGCCTCCAGCGCCGCGAGATCGGAGGCCGCCTGCGGGTCGGCGTCCACCAGCGCGCCGGGGACCAGGTCGGTGAACACGCGCACGCCGTGCACCGACTGCACCGTGAGCCGCGCCTCGCGCAGCAGCCGCGAGAGCTGCTCCTCGTCGAACCGCGCCGCCAGCGGGTCCTGCGCGCCGAAGCGGCCGGTCGGGTCGGCCAGCGCGCGCCGCGCCTCGGCGAAGTGCCCGCCGAGCGCCCGCGCCACCACCGCCGCGGTGCGGTTCGCCGCCAGCAGGCTCACCACGCCGCCGGGCCGCAGCACGTCGGCGACGGTGGCCAGGCCGGCGGCCGGGTCGTCGGCCATCTCCAGGACGCCGTGGCACAGGACCAGGTCCACGCTGCCGGGCTCCACGTGCTCCAGCAGCCCGGCCAGGTCGCCCTGGACGGCGCGCAGCGCCTCCTTGGGCACGCCGGACTCGGCGGCGCGGCGCTCCAGGGCGGCCAGCGCGTCGGGGCTGGGGTCCACGACGGTGACCCGGTGGCCCAGCTCGGCGATCGGGACGGCGAAGCCGCCGGTGCCGCCGCCGACGTCGAGGACGTCGCGCGGGCCGGAGGCGTCGAGGACGGTGCGCAGGGCCTGCCACAGGACGGCGGTGCGGGCCCGGTCGCGGCGGGCCGCGGCGGGGGCGGCGGAGGTGGCGGAGGTGGCGGTCGCGCTGGCGGCGCTGTCGGCCATGAGGGGTGCACTCCTGCGGGTCGGCTCGAGCTCGGCTGAGGCTTCTGCGGCTTCAAGGCCAGCGTAGTGGACCGGGTCGGCGGCGGTCGGGGGTGTCTCGCGGGGCGTCGCGCGGGTGTCGTGGCCGGTCGGCGCGGGCGGGCGGCACCCGCAGGTGGTCCGGATTTGCCACCCCGTCACTGACGGCGGATGTCAGTGGCCCGGTGCACGATGGAGACGTGCGCCGGCTGCCTTCGATCTTCCACGTCGACCTCGACGCGTTCTACGCGTCGGTGGAGCAGCTGCACAAGCCCAGTCTGCGCGGCAAGCCGGTGGTGGTCGGCGGGATCGGGAACCGGGGCGTGGTCTCGACGGCGTCGTACGAGGCGCGGGCCTTCGGCGTGCACTCGGCGCTGGCGACCGGGATCGCTCGGAGGCGGGCGCCGAACGCGGCGTACCTGATCCCCCGCTTCGGCGCGTACCAGGCCTACAGCGAGCGGGTCATGGCCCTGATGCACGAGCTGTCGCCCCTGGTGGAACCGCTCAGCCTCGACGAGGCATTCATCGACATATCACACTTATTCGGATCACTTGACACCACAACCCCGCACAATGCGACACTCGAAGCACGCCGCATCGCCGAGGACCTGAGAACCCGTATCAAGAACGAGACGGGCCTCACCGCGTCCGTCGGCGCGGGCACGAGCAAACTCATCGCCAAGATCGCCTCGGACGCCGAGAAGCCCGACGGTCTGGTCGTCATCGAACCCGGCACCGAACAGACCTGGCTGGACCCCCTCCCCGTGCGCGCGCTCTGGGGCGTCGGCCCGGCTACCGCCGAACGCCTCCGCAAGATCGGCGCCACCACCGTCGCCGACCTGCGCACCCTGAGCCTGACGGAGCTGACCACCGTCGTCGGCGCCAGCTACGGCACGACCCTGTACGCCATAGCCCGCGGCCAGGACGACCGCGACGTCAGCACCGACCGCGAAATGAAATCGGTCAGCGTCGAGGACACCTACGCCGAAGACCTCCTCGACCCGGCCACCATCACCGCCCACATGGACGACCTGGTCACCCGCCTGAGCACCCGCATCCGCAAAGCGGGCCGCTCCGGCCGCACCATCACCATCAAAGTCCGAGGCCACGACTTCACCACCGTCTCCCGCAGCGAAACCACCCCCAACCCCACCGACGACCTCACCACCATCCGAGCCGCCACCCACCGCATGCTCCCCGGCGCCGTAGCGGCAGCCACCCAATCAGTCCCCGGCATCCGCCTCCTCGGCGTGGGCCTCACAGGCCTGGCCGAATGGGCCCAAGTAGACCTCTTCACCGCCGCCGAAGACCTCGACGCCGCCCTCGAAATCTGGGAGCACGCCGCCGACCCGACCCCGCCGAAAGCACCCCCGACCGACGACGACTTCGACATGCCCCGCGGCATCCTGACCCGGGAGCCGCCACGCGCCGAGAGCTCGGAAGCCACGCCAACCCCCGGCATCACCGCCACCGCCACGCCGACCACCGTTTCGACCGCATCCGCCACCGCCGACCCGGCCGAATCCACCGACCGCCCGATCGGCGATCCGGCAGCCATGTCACCTACCGACTCCGCCCCCGACCCGACCGCCGACTCCAGCGCCACCACGCCCGGCGACCGACCCGGCTCCGCCCCCGACTCGAGCACCACCACGCCCGCCGACCAACCCGACCCCGGCCACAGCCCGACCGCCGACTCCAGTGCCACCACACCCGGCGACCAACCCGACCCCGCCTCCAGCCCGACCACCGAATCGGGCACCACCACGCCCGGCGACCGACCCGATCCCGGCCCCAGCCCGACCGCCGGTTCCAATGCCACCGCGTCCGGCGACCGACCCGACCCCGCCTCCAGCCCGACTGCCGGTTCAAGTGCCACCTCATCCGCCGAGCAACCCGATCCCGGCCCCAGCCCGACTGCCGACTCGAGTGCCACCACGTCCGCCGACCAACCCGGCTCCGCCCCCGACTCGACCGCCGACTCGACCACCACCACGTCCGTCGGCCAACCCGATCCCGCCCCCTCCCCCAATCCCGCCGATGTCATGACCCCCGTCGCGACCGTCGAGGGCGAGCGCTCGCCGCGCCAGTTCGGGCCGCTTCCGCCGGGGACTCGGGGTGCGGTCGAGGCCGCGGTCGGCGAGCGGCGGTTTCTTCCTGGGCAGGATGTCGTGCACGAGGAGTTCGGCGGGGGGTGGGTTCAGGGCAGTGGGCTGGGGCGGGTCACGGTGCGCTTCGAGAGTCCGTGGTCGGGGGTCGGGCGTATCAAGACGTTGCGTGCCGAAGATGGGGCGTTGCAGCTCGTCGATGCGGCGAGTGTCGCCCGCGAGGCGCTGGCCCGGCTCGTCGCGCACGCGCCGGAGCCCGGCGTTAGCATCGGCAGCATGACTGATGAGCCCACCAAGACCGAGGTCGTCGACAACGAACTCGAAGACCGTTTCGAGCTCTGGTACGGCGACCGCCTCGCGGGCTTCGCCTCCTATCGGCGGCGGGGCGGCGGGACGGTCTTCGTGCACACGGTGATCGAGCCGGAGTTCGAGGGGAAGGGCCTGGGGTCGGTGTTGGCGCGGCAGGCATTGGACGCGACGGTGGCTCGGGGCGAGGAGATCATTCCGGTGTGCCCCTTCATCTCCGCCTACCTGCGCAAGCACCCTGAGTACGACGAGCACGTCCAGTGGCCGGCGCCGTGAGCAACCTGGACGCGCATCCCACCGAGCAGGACTGCCGCGCCAAGGGCGATCCGGGTCCGGTGGTCGAGTTCTACGAAGCGCGCGACGTTCCGCTCGGCGGGGTGCGGGGCGTCCATGTCCTGCGCGCGCTGCCGCAGCGGGTGTTGCCGACCGTCGGCGCCTGGTGTTTCCTGGACCACTTCGGCCCGGACACCACGCCGATGAACGTCAACCCGCACCCGCACATCGGCCTGCAGACCGTCACCTGGCCGTTCCAGGGCGACGTGCGGCACCGGGACAGCGTCGGCTCCGACGTCGTGGTCCGGCCGCGCCAGCTGAACATCATGACCGCCGGGCGCGGCATCGCGCACTCGGAGATCGGTGTGGAGGCAAGCCAGACGGGACACGGCCTCCAGCTGTGGACCGCGCTGCCGGAAGAGCACCGCGACACCGCGCCGCACTTCGAGCAGCACCAGAAGCTGCCGGTCTACGAGCTCCCGGGTCTGCGCGCGCTGGTCTTCCTCGGGACGCTGGACACCGTCACGTCCCCGGCGACCGCCTACTCCCCGATCGTCGGCGCCGACATCACGATCAACCCCGGCGCGACGGCGACGATCCCGCTGACCCACTACCACGAGCACGCCGTGCTGGTCATCGACGGCGACCTGACGGTGGCCGACACCGACCTCCCGCCCGGCCCGCTCCTCTACCTCGGCACCGGACGCAGCGGACTGACGCTCACCAGCCACGCCGGCGCGCACCTGATCCTCCTCGGCGGCGAGCCGTTCCGCGAGGACATCGTCATGTGGTGGAACTTCGTGGGACGCAGCCACGAAGACATCGAAGAGGCCCGCGACGACTGGGAGAAGCGCGACGTGGAACGCTTCCCGGACATCGCGGGCCACACGGTCGAGGAGCGCATCCCCGCACCGCCGCTACCAGGCATCCGCCTTAAGCCGCGCGGCCGTGGACCTCGCTAGAGAAGAACGCAGATAAAGAAGAAGCCAGATAAAGAAGAACCCAGATAGCGAAAACGCTAAGGGGCGTCCGCACAGTCGCAACTGTGCGGGCGCCCCTTAGCGTTGCGTGACTACGCCCAACCCGGCATCGGGTACTGCGCCATCAGCTCGCGCACCTGCCCCGCGATCCGCGCGTACTCGTCGGTGTCGCCCTTGGCGGCGGCCTGCACCGTGTCGTCCATCCACTGCGCGACCTGCCCCATCTGCTCCGGCTTCAGCCCGCGCGTGGTGATCGCGGCGGCGCCGAGCCGGATGCCGGAGGGGTCGAAGGGCTTGCGCGGGTCGAACGGCACCGAGTTGTAGTTCAGCTCGATCCCGGCCGCGTCCAGCGCCTTCGCCGCCACCTTGCCGGTGACGCCCTTGGGCGTCAGGTCGGCCAGGATCAGGTGGTTGTCCGTGCCGCCGGACACCAGGTCCCAGCCGCGCTCGGTGAGACCGGCGGCCAGCGCCTTGGCGTTGGCCACGACGGTCGCCGCGTACGTCCGGAACTCCGGCTGCGCGGCCTCCTTCAGCGCCACCGCGATGCCGGCGGTGGTGTGGTTGTGCGGGCCGCCCTGCAGGCCGGGGAACACGGCCTTGTCGATCGGGGTCGCGTACTCCTCGGTCGTCAGGATCATCGCGCCGCGCGGACCGCGCAGGGTCTTGTGCGTCGTGGTGGTGATGACGTCCGCGTACCCGACCGGGGAGGGGTGCGCGCCGCCGGCGACCAGGCCGGCGATGTGCGCGATGTCGGACACCAGGATGGCGCCGATCTCCTTGGCGATCTCGGCGAAGGCCGGGAAGTCGATGGTGCGCGGGATCGCGGTGCCGCCGCAGAAGATCAGCTTCGGGCGCTCCTTCAGGGCCAGGTCGCGGACCTCGTTCATGTCCACGATGCCGGTCTCGCGGGAGACGCCGTAGGCGACCGGGGTGAACCACTTGCCGGTCACCGACACCGGCGAGCCGTGGGTCAGGTGGCCGCCGGCGGCCAGGCCCGCGCCCATGAAGGTGTCCCCGGGCTTCAGGAACGCCAGGTACACCGCGAGGTTCGCCGGGGAGCCGGAGTAGGGCTGCACGTTGGCGTGCGCCACGCCGAACAGCTCCTTGGCCCGGTCGATCGCGATCGTCTCGATCGGGTCGATGAACTGCTGGCCCTCGTAGTACCGGCGGCCGGCGTATCCCTCGGAGTACTTGTTGGTCAGGACCGTGCCGGAAGCTTCCAGGACCGCCGCGGAGACATAGTTCTCCGAGGCGATCATCCGGATCTTCTCGTACTGGCGGCGGGCTTCGTCCTCGATCAGACCGGCGATCTGGGGATCTTCCTGAGCGAGTTCGGGAATGGCGGGCGAGTGCATGTGATGCCTCCTCGGGCGTCATCGTCCGGAAGGACACCCAGGCGCGCGGTGCCCGCTACATCGATCGCTTCCCGGTGGTTCGTTCCACCTCCGCGTGCGAAAACACGCGTTCTGCGCCAGTCGCGATGGACAAATGCTATCGCTGCGCGGGTTCCAGCAACGCCACGCATTCCACATGCCGGGTCATGGGGAACAGATCGAAGGCGCGCAGGTCGGTCAGCTCGTAGCCGGCTTCCGCCAGATACGCGACGTCCCGAGCCAGAGCCGCGGGGTCGCATGCGACGTACGCCACGGCGCGCGGCCCGAGGGCGGCGATCCGCGCGCACACGTCCCGTCCGGCACCCGCGCGCGGCGGGTCCAGGACGACGACGTCCGCCCGATCCGGCACGTAGCCCTCGTCGGCCAGGACCTCGTCCACGGACCCCTCGACGAGGTCCACCCACGGGAACTCGGTGCTCTCCTCGGCGTCGTCCGCGAACCCTAGGTTGTGCGCGGCGTCTCGGACCGCCTGCCGGTCCAGCTCCACCGCCAGCACCGCGCCGCTTTCGCCGACTGCCTCGGCCAACGGAGCGGCGAACAAGCCGACTCCGCAATAGAGATCGAGCGCCACGTCGCCGTCCTTCGGGTCCAGGAAGTCCAGGACCGCTTCGGTCAGCACGTCCGGAGCCGCCGGGTGTACCTGCCAGAAGCCGCTGCCGCTGACCCGCCAGGTGCGCCCCTCGGCGACCTCACGTACGTAAGGACGCCCATGGATGCGCTGTACGCCGGAGATATGAGTGTTCCTAGAGACGCCACGGAGTACGGACGCCTTTACGTCCGCGTCCACAAAGGGCATCGACTCCCCACGCTTAGGCGTGACCACCAGAGCCCGGTCGTTGGAGCCGGTCGCGGCGATCACCTCGACCGTCTCCACTCCTGGCCATTGGCGCCCTAGAGCACCGACCTCGTCGACTCCGGAGGACGCGATGGCGCATTCCTCAACAGGGACGACTTCATGGGAACGGTGCTTGCGGAACCCCAAGCTGCCGTCGGGATCCACCGCGAACTGCACGCGGGTCCGCCAGCCGAACGGCGAGGCGACCTCCTCGACGACGACCTCGCGGTCCAGCTTCGCCAGCCGCCGCAGCTGCTCGGCGACGACCTCGCCCTTGATCCGGAGCTGCGCCTCGTAGCTCGCGTGCTGCCAGTCGCAGCCGCCGCACAGACCGGGCCCGGCGTACCGGCACGGCGCCTCGACGCGGTCCTCAGAGGCCTCAAGGACCTCCACCGCGTCCGCGCGCCAGAACGAGTCCTTGGAGTCGCCCTCGGTCACTTCGGCGACCACCCGCTCCCCCGGCAACGCGTGGCGCACGAACACCGCGCGCCCCTCGTGCCGCGCCACGCAGAATCCGCCGTGTCCGGGCGCGCCGACCTCCACCTCGATACGGGTGCCCACGGCGTCGCCGGAGGGGCGCGCCTGAGCGGCGTGGTCGGAGGAGCGGCGGCGGTCAGCGGGTCGTTTCACAGAGCAAGCCTAGGGGTAGTCGGCGGCGCCCACCGCCGGGCCCGGAAACAGGGGCTCACGCCCCGTAGTACCGTCGAGTTACGAACATCGAAAGTCCGCCGTCCTAAGTCTCCCGAGAGGGTCGAACGTGCACGTCGTCATCATGGGGTGCGGCAGAGTGGGCTCCACCCTGGCGCACAGCCTGGAGGACCTCGGCCACACGGTCGCGGTCATCGATCAGGACCCCGGGGCCTTCCGCAGGCTCAGCCCGCACTTCGCCGGCCGCCGCGTGACCGGGGCCGGATTCGACCGCGACACCCTCGCCGAGGCGGGGATCGGGGACGCCGGCGCTTTCGCCGCGGTGTCCAGCGGCGACAACTCGAACATCATCGCCGCGCGGGTCGCCCGCGAGAACTTCGGCGTGGAGAACGTCTGCGCCCGCATCTACGACCCGCGCCGCGCCGAGATATACCAGCGGCTGGGCATCCCGACCGTGGCCACCGTGCGCTGGACGGCGGACCAGATGCTGCGGCGCCTGCTGCCCACCGGCTCCACCGAGATCTGGCGCGACCCCAGCGGCCAGGTGGTCCTGGTCGAGGTGCACACCGCCCCGGGGTGGATGGGGCACCGCATAGCCAAACTGGAGGACGCCACCGGCACCCGGGTCGCGTTCCTGACCCGGCTCGGCGACGCCGTGCTCCCGGCGGCCGACACCGTGCTGCAGGACGGCGACCTGGTGCAGGTCATGGTGAACCCGGCGGACATCGCGCGGGTCGAGGCAGCATTCGCGAAGGGACCGGGCGCCTGATGCGTGTCGCAATCGCCGGGGCGGGCAACGTCGGCAACTCCATCGCCAAGGAACTGCTGGAGAACGGCCACGAGGTCCTGCTGATCGACCGCGACCCGTCGCGGATCGCCGTGGAGGGCCTGCCGACGGCCGAGTGGCTGCTGGCCGACGCCTGCGAGATCTCCTCGCTCGACGAGGCGGCGCTGCAGCGCTGCAACGTGGTGGTCGCCGCCACCGGCGACGACAAGGCCAACCTGGTCGTGTCGCTGCTGGCCAAGACCGAGTACGGGGTGCCGCGCGTGGTGGCCCGCATCAACCACCCGAAGAACGAGTGGATGTTCGACGAGAAGTGGGGCGTGGACGTCGCCGTCTCCACCCCGCGCCTGCTCTCGGCCCTGGTCGAGGAGGCCGTCTCGGTCGGCGACCTGGTCCGCCTGCTGCGCTTCAGCCAGGGCGACGCGAACCTGGTCGAGCTGACCCTGCCGAACGACACCGCGCTGGTCGGCACCACCGTCGGCGAGGTCGACTGGCCGGAGGACACCGCGCTGGTGACCATCATCCGCGGCGGCCGGGTGCTGATCCCGACCCCCGAGGAGCCGCTGGCGGCGCTGGACGAGCTGCTGTTCGTGGCGCACGTGGACCGCGAGGAGGAGCTCGAGGAGCTGCTCTCGCCGGCCACCTTCGCCGGTGAGAACGGCGAGCGCGGCTCGGAGAACGAGTAGCCGAGCAGCCGAGCAGCCGAGTACGCCGAACAGGCCGCGCGGAAGGGCTCGCCGGGAATGTCCCGGCGAGCCCTTCGCCGTCACTGCGCGTGCTTGGTGATGAACGCGAAGACCTGGTCCTTGACCTGCGGCCACAGGGCCACACCATGGTCGCCGTCGTCCTTGAGGATGTCGATCGTCTTGTCCGTCTCGGCCGTGGCGTCGTACATCTTCTGCGCGTCCGTGGCGAACTGCGTGTCCTGCTCGCCGGCGAAGTACGCGACCGGCACCTGGAACTTCTTCACCGCCGAGAACGCGTCGGCCACGCCGTAGGCGGCGGGCCCGGACAGCGACACCACCGCCTGCACCGGCGGCGTGACCTCGCCGGCGGCCGCGAGCACCGCGCTGCCGCCCATCGAGGCGCCGATCAGCACGATCTTCTTCAGCCCGCGCGCCCGCAGCTGCTCCACGGCCTTGCTGACGTCGGTGTCGATACCGCCGCCCATGGTGATCGCCATCACCGTGTAGTCCTTGGCCGGGAAGTCGGTCCAGATCCCAGACCACTGGCACAGGTCGGCGCCCACCTGGTGCGCCAGGACCACGCCGACCGGCCCGTCACCGGTGGTGTAGGCCTCGACCAGGTGGTCGTTGCCGCCCTCGAAGTGCGTGACCTGCTTCTCGCCGGGCGTGTCGAGCAGGCAGATCGCCTCGACCGAGGGGGACGCGCTCGGCGTGGCCGGGGCGGTGGAACCGGACGCGGCGGGCTTGGAGCCGCCCGAAGAGCAGCCGGACACCGTGAGAGCGGTCACCGCCGCCAGCACGGGCAGCGCACGGAGAACGCGAAGAAATCGGGGAGCCTGGGAGACGTGTCGTCGCATGCCCCTGTGACGAGGCGGTGCGGCGATCACGTTGCGGACTCAGGCCGGGTTGTTGCCCTCGGCCGCCGTCACGGCCTCGACCTCGGCGGTGCCGTCGGCGGTCTCCGGCATCACCGGCGGCGGCGCGTTCTTGATCCACTGCCACGCGACGTACAGGCACGCGAGGTAGGGCGGGTAGCCGAGCGCGAGCCGGGCCACGCCGAGCGCCGTCGTGTGGTGCGTCAGATACAGCGGGACCTGCACCGCCAGCTTCACCGCGAACAGCCCGGCGAGCAGCCAGGTGGCCTTGGTGAAGGCGCGCAGCCGGCCGGGGACCTGGCGCCAGGTGGTCATCTCACCGGTGATCGGTCCGATCATCAGACCGGCGATCGGCCAGCGGACCAGCGCGGTTCCGGCGAAGAGCAGGAACGAGCCGAGGTTGATCAGGATGCCCGGCAGGTAGTAGTTCTGCGCGTGGCCGGAGAACTTCGCGAAGGCGGCGCAGACCAGAACGCCGAACAGGCCCGACAGCGCGTGCTGCAGCGTCTCCTTGCGCAGGAGCCGGATCACGAACATCAGCAGCGCGACCCCGACCGACCCGATGACGGCCGGGTTGAGGTGGTTGGTCGCGGTGTAGACGATCAGGAAGCAGATGGCCGGCAGACCCGCGTCGGCCATACCCATCTTGCCGCCGAAGGCCTTCTTGACGGCGTCCTCATAGGCCTTGGTCTCAGCCTGCTTGGCCACCGCGTCGCGCTCAGCCTGAGCCGCGTCCAGGACGACCCCGTCGCCGCCGGCCTCGGTGTCCGGCGCCGCGTGCCGGGCCCGGCTCATCGCTTCGGCACGCTGGCCGCTCTCCAAGGACATACTCCGAACTGTAGCGGGCCGAGCCGCCCGGAACAGGACTGCTCGGCCCACCAGTCACTCCTGGGCGCGGATTCCCCAACCGCTGCAACCCGCCGGGGCCCAAGCGGGGCGGAGACCGGTTGAGCCGGACTTGTCACCCCTCGGCACGCTCAGCGCCGCCGGACGTGCTCAGCGCCGCCGTATATGTGCCCGGATGCGCTCAGCAATGTGCTCAGCGCCGCCAGTCATCCCCATCAGTCCTCGCCGCCGGCCGTCGCGCGTTCACCCGCCGCGCGACGCACCGCCTGCCACTACCTGCTGTTCCCCGCGAACCACTGCCTACTGCTGCTTAGCGCCGCCTACCGCCGCTCGGTGATTTCCGGGCCGCGCTCGAAGGGGTTCAGGTCCCCCTGCGTGTACTGGCTGCCTTCCTCCGCGGGCACGGCCTGCTGCTGCATGGCCTCCTGGGCCTCGGCGGGCATGCGGAGCGGGATCGGGTCGCGGGGGGCCATCGGGGTGTTGCCGCGGCTGACCACGGTGTCGCGGAAGACGTGCTCTATGTCCAGGGCCTCCTTGGGCTGGACCGCGCCCTGGCCGGAGACGACGCCGCGCAGGAACCAGCGCGGGCCGTCCACGCCGATGAAGCGGACGAGCTGGACGCCGCGGCTGCCGTCCGGCGCCTGGACCGGGACCTGGGCCCGGAGTTCGATGCCGAAGGGTCCGTCGCGCTCGTCGACGGTGCCGCCCTGCTTGGAGATCTCCAGGGCGATCTCGGCGCGGACCTCGGCCCAGATGCCCTCGCTGCGGGGTGCGGCGAAGGCCTGGAGCTGCACGGCCGACTGGCGGGAGACCACGGTCGCGGCGATCACCTGTTCGGCGTCGGCCATCTCCAGCCGCAGTTCCATGCCCTCCACGGCCGGGACCAGGAGCGCGCCGAGATCGACGCGTCCGGCCTTGGGATCCTCGACCTCGTTGAAGTCCCAGGGTCCCGCGGCCCGCGAGACGTCGGCGAGGCTGATCTTGCGCTCCTCGTCCTTGATCTCGCTCAGGTCGCCGTAGGCGTCGGCCTCGCTCACCCGGTCGCGCCGGTCCGAGTCGCCCTTCTGTCCGCGTCGGAAAACCACGGCTTCCCACTCTCTCTATCTCTGCGTCCTGCGACGCAGCGCTCTTCTCCACGGGGCGCCACCCGCCCCGGCCGCCAGGGCCGGCAAGGCCACGCCGACGGACACGGTTCGATCCCGGCCCACCCGGGCCGGTTGGTGCACGGTCGTCACGCGAGACCTTGGCGAGAGTACCGTCACTCGGCCCCTCTGTAGGAACGCGCAGGATCTAGGCGAGTGTTCCCGCAGCCGTCCCCGTCGAACCGAAACCGCCGTCGCCGCGGTGCGAGCCCGGGAGCTCGGCGACCTCGTGGAAGACCGCCCTCTCGACCCTTTGTACTACAAGCTGCGCCACCCGGTCGCCTCGCTTCAGCGTCACCGGATGCACCGGGTCCAGGTTGACCAGGATGACCTTGATCTCCCCGCGGTATCCGGCGTCGACCGTGCCCGGGGCGTTGACCAGCGCGACGCCGCAGCGCGCCGCCAGGCCCGAGCGCGGGTGCACGAAGGCGGCGTAGCCGTCCGGCAGCGCGATGGCGACGCCGGTGGGCAGCACGGCGCGCTCGCCGGGAGCCAGGGTGGCGTCCACGGTCGTCAGCAGATCCGCCCCGGCGTCCCCCGGATGGGCGTACGCGGGCAGCGGCAGCGTCTCGTCGAGCCGCCGGATGAGGACGTCGACCCCGGACACTACGGGTTGACCTCGAAGGCGCGCGCGGCCCGGAGCTGCTCGGGGTCGTGCATGGCCTCCTGCACGTCCTCCAAGCGCCCGTTGGACAGGAAGTGGTCCACGCCCACCTGGATGAAGATCGCGGTCGCCCGGACGGCGGCCTCGCCCTCGGGACCGCCCAGGCGGCCGACCGCGGAGGTGTAGATCTTGCGGCCGGAGATGCCGTCGCACTGCGCGGTGATGTGCAGCGTGGTCCCGACCGGGACCGGCATCAGGTAGTCGGTCTCCAGCCGGCCGGTGACGGCGATCGCGCCGATCAGCCAGTTCACGGCGCCCAGCGCCTCGTCGAAGGCCAGGGCCAGCAGCCCGCCGTGGGCCAGGCCCGGGGCGCCCTGATGGTTGTCGGTGACGGTGAACTCGGTGGTGACGCTCAGGCCCTCGCCGACTGTCGAGGACACCCGCAAGCCGCCCAGCGCGTCGTCCCCGCAGCCGAAGCAGCGCGAGTAGTGCGAGCCGAGCTTGGTGCCGGGCTCGGGGGCGTTGGAGTGCTTGTCCGGCATCACGGCGTCGGCCGGCGGAGTCGTGGAGGCAGGTCTCACGATGAGGAATCTACCGGCTGGGCCCGCCCCGCTCCGATCGGGCGTGGCCACGCTCACACCCGATCGGGCGTCTGCCGGACACCCTCCGTATCCGCCTCGTATCACTGTGACTGATATCCGCGTCGCGCCCGCGTCCTACCTTCCTGGATATGAAGTCTGAACAGAGCCCTGAATCGGAGCGCGGGAGGGCGCTATCCACCGTGGACACGGCCGGCCTTCCCCCGGTCGGAGCCCTCGTCCGGGACGCCGGCGGCCGCATCGGCCGGCTGATGGCCTACACCCGGGCCCGGGCCTGGCTCCGCCCGCCCGGCGGCGGGCGCGAGTGGGACGTGGAGCCCGGCACGATCACCGAGGTCCCCGGGTGGGACACGGTCGCCGGAGCCGGAAGGGAGGGGACGGCCCAGGACCGGTGACGGTCCGCGGAGGGGACGGCTGCAGACCCCTCAGGAGGATGTGGGAGATTGTCGGCATGGCAGGCAAGGACAGCACCTACGAGGAACGTCTCACCGCGCCGGCCGGCTGGTGGGCCGTCACCGTGATGGCCGGGGTGATGGGCGGGCTCGTCTTTCTGCGCGTGAGCCCGGTCGCGGCCCTGGTCGCGGCGATCGTCACGGCGGCGCTCGGCGCGGCCCTCGTGGTCGCCTACGGACGCATCGCAGTACGCGTCCAGGACGGGTACCTGGAAGCCGGCCCGGCCCGACTCCCCCTCACGGCGCTCGGGGCAGCCACCGCCCTGGACGCCGAGGCGGCCCGGCGGCTCCGGACCACCGAGGCCGACGCGCGCGCGTTCATCCTGCTGCGGGGCTACGTGACCACCGCGGTACGCGTGGACGTCACCGATCCCGAGGACCCCACGCCGTACCTGTACCTGTCGACGCGGCGTCCGGACAAGCTGGTGAAGGTGCTCTCCGCGCGCTGAGGCGCCGCGCGTTTCTCGCCCGTTCGCAGCAACTTCCGTCGGCATTCCTTGACCCGCGGCGGGTCCGGCACGGATCCTGGGCGAGGCCCACTCCCCCTGAGCGCCCCCCAGCGACCCCGATCGCCCCCAGACCCCCTTCAAGCCCCGTATGAGCCGCACGAGCCCCGGCTGGCCCCGCACTGGCCCCGCGAAGCGCAAAGGCCCCGCGAAGCGGGGCCCAAGGGGCGCAGAGACTACCTGGCGACGACGCGGTCAGGCGCAGTCCTTGCAGGTCATCTCGTTGCCCTTTTCGCGCGCCAGCTGGCTGCGGTGGTGCACCAGGAAACAACTGGTGCACGTGAACTCGTCCGCCTGGCGCGGCAGCACACGCACCGACAGTTCCTCGTTGGACAGGTCGGCGCCTGGGAGTTCGAGCGACTCGTTGTCGCCCTCGTCCAGGTCGGCCAGGCCCGCGGCCTTGTCGGTCCGCCGGGCCTTCAACTCCTCCAGGCTGTCCTCGTTGAGGTCGTCGTCGGTCTTGCGCGGTGTGTCGTAGTCGGTAGCCATTCTTATCCCTCTCCCCTGACGGCTTTTCGTCGTCGTGTTGGTGCTGTTCAGTGCGGCGACGGCGGTGGCGCCCCGACGCGGCCGGCACAAGCGGTGCGCTACCGTCTGCGCTCGGGCGCCGTCGGCGTTTCGCCGTCAGCGCAGTAACGCGGAAAGGAGCGCAATTGTGCCCGCTGAAGCGCAGATTGTGCCGTACTTCAAGACCCGTTACGCAATCGACACCCCGGAACAGACCCGAACAGGTGATCCGAGTGCCTGATCCGCCGTCCCATCCGTCCCATCTCGCCCCGTTTCGTTCCGGACATCACGTCAGCCACACGAAGGAAGGATGACCAACCATGGCCGTCTACGCAATCGGCGACGCAGTGCCGGAAATCCACCCCGACGCCTACATCCACCCGGACGCCACGGTGATCGGCCAGGTCAGTGTGGGTGCCGGAAGTACCGTGTGGCCCGGTGCCGTCCTTCGCGGCGATTACGGCCGGATCACCGTGGGCGACCGGACGTCGATTCAGGACGGCACAGTGGTGCATGCCACTGAGATGTTGCCCACAGTGATCGGATCAGACTGTGTCGTTGGTCACATCGCCCATCTGGAGGGGTGCGTGGTGGAAGACGGGTGCTTGATCGGTTCGGGTTCGGTGGTGCTGCACCGCGCCGTGGTGCGCACGGGAGCCCTGGTGGGCGCGAACGCCGTTGTGAGCAACGGGGTGGAGGTCCCCTCCCGCGCGATGGCCCTCGGCGTCCCGGCGAAAATCCGGGAGAACACCGTCCCGGAGGGCAGCTTCGACGACGCCGTCGCCCGCTACGTGGCCAACGGCAAGCGCTACCGCGAGGAACTGCGGCGCGTCGACTGACCCGGCTGACCCCGCTGAACCAGCTGACCCGACTGAGCCCGCCGAGCGCCTCGGCGGCGCGCTCCGCGAGGCTCTGGACCGCCTGGCGCGGCACGCCGAACAGCCCCGGCGGGAGAACGCGTTCCGAGACCTCCTGGAGGCCGCCCACGCCCCGCCGGACCGCTCGACGCTCCCCGCGTCCCGCCTCCGCCGCCACCGCTACGCGCTCGACCGGAACCTCCCTCATCCGCAGCCGCCGACTCTTGATACCGAAACGGATGGTCATCCCGCGCTCTTGAAGCCCTTCCCTGTGCGCACCTTCTCCCTGGGCGCGCCATAAGGACCGCCTCAGGAGATGTGCATCCGCCCCGCCATACGCCGCAGCCGCTCCCGCTGGCTGCGCCGCTCGTGGCTCAGCAGCGAGCGCACGGCGGCCTTCGCGACCGGGTTGTTCCGCACCAGCAGCGGCGCGATCCGCTCGGCCCGCTCTATCTCGTTCAGCGCTTGGTCGTAGCCGCCGTGGTAGATCCAGCCGCGCGCGGCGTCCAGATGGAAGCGTCCGCGCCGGGAGGCCGGGAAGCTCGCCGGCAGCCGGGTCTGGGACGCCAGCGCGACCGCGCGCGCCCCGTCGCGGATCTCCACCGCCACCGCGAGCTTGTGGATGTCGACGTTCGCCGAGCAGAAGGCGAGCTTGTACGGGTCGTACCCCTCGCCGAGGCGGCGCGCGGTCTCGTCGGCCAGGGCGATGCGCTGCCATGCCTCGTCCTCCTTGGACGACAGCGCCGCGGTGATCGCCGCGCGCAGTTGGAGCGAGCCCCACACCGACGCCTGCTCCTTCTGGCGCGGCTCGCCGACGAAGCCGATCGCGCCGTCGATCAGATCCAGCGCGTCGGGCCACAAGTCCGCGGCCCACAAGTCGCGGACCCGCAGGTAGTCGAAGACCACTGACAAGCACGGGTCCCCGGCGCGCTGGGCGGCGGCGCGGAAGCGCTCTGTGGTGAGCGTGGACAGGTCGTCGTAGCCGAGCTCGTGGGCGACCGTGTCCGCTTCCTTATACGCCCGCGCGAGGAGTCCGTGGAGCCGTTCGGACTCCTCCCCGGATCGGGCGACGTACGCCGCCGCGTGGATCTCCCGGATGAGGTTCGGAGCGGCTTCGCCGAGATCGGCGTAGCGCGCGGCCATGCGCAGCACCGCCAGCTGCTCCACCGCGGCTTCCAACTCCCGGCGCGAGCGCGGTTCCACCGGCCAGTCCGGCGGCAGATCGTGGCGCGAGACCACGCGCCGCAGGGCGGGGATCGCGCGGTGGCCGCGGTCCTCGGCCCGGGTGCCCGGGTCGTAGGGGCGTCCGGTGATTTCGTTGGGATAGACCTTCAGGACGCTCGCGGCGCGTACGATCAGGGTCACCGAATCCAGCTCCAGGTCGCCGTTCTCGATGCCCGACACCCAGCCCTGGGAACGGCCCATGAGTTGTCCGAACTCGGCCTGCGTGAGCCCGGCGCGTCTGCGCAGACGGCGGATCCGCCCGCCGTCGGGCTCCTGCTCGTAGGTCGCCATGCCAGCCTCACAATCCGGTCAATGAGGAACATCCCGATTGCGAGACCCATCGTCCGCCCGGGCACGGTGCCGTTCGGGCCAGGTCGACAGAATGTCCCCGACCCGCCGGGAGGATCCCTGTGCCAGTCCTCTACCTGATCGCGTGCGGCGCCCCGCCGGCCGCGGAACTGCTGTCCCACCCCGAGGCGGTACCAGGCCTGCAGGCCGACGGCTGGACCGTGTGCGTGCTCTGCTCGCCGAACGGGGAGCGCTTCCTGGACACCGCCGCGGTGTCGATCGCGACCGGCTATCCGGTACGCGTGGAGCAGCGGCTGCCGGGCGAGCCGGACGTGCTGCCCTCACCGGACGCGATCCTGGTCGCACCGGCGACGTTCAACACCCTGAACAAGTGGGCGCTGGGCATCTCCGACACCCTGGTCCTGGGAATCCTCAACGAGAACCTGGGCGCCGGACTGCCGATCGCGGCGACGATCTGGGCCAAGGACGAGCTGCAGAAGCACCCTGCGTTCGACGCGCACGCGCAGCTGCTCTTCGAGAGCGGTGTCCGTTTCATCCAGCCGGACGAGGATGTTCAGCAGTTCCCGTGGCGGCAACTACGGTTGGCGATGGCGGAACTTCTGCCGGGGTGAGGCGTCAAGGCGGCAGAGAGCCAAGGCGTCAAAGCAACAAAGCGTCAAGGCATCACTGCCCGGCGAGCTTCTCCTCGACCGCAGCCACCTTCGCCGTCAGACCATCGGTGACCCCGGCGCGGATGTCCGCCTTCAACACCACGCTGACCCGCGGCGCCTTCGCAGCGACCGCGTCCACAGCGGCCTTCACCACCGCCATCACCTCGTCCCACTCCCCCTCGATGCTCGTGAACATCGCGTCGGTGGAGTTGGGCAGCCCGCTCTCGCGCACCACCCGCACGGCGTCGGCGACATACTCGCTGACACCTTCGCCGGCACCGATCGGGGTCACAGAGAACGCGATAATCATGGCTCGATCTTAGGTCGAACCCTCACATGCCGACCGGCAGCCACACCCGCACGATCAGCCCGCCGCCGGGCCGCGGCTCGGCGGCGACCCGGCCGCCGTGCGCGCGCACCACGGAGCGCACGATCGACAGGCCCAGCCCGACGCCCTTGTCCTTCGGATCGCGGGCCGGGGAGGCGCCGGAGGGCTGCGTGCCGCGTTTGAAGGGCTCGAAGAGCGTCTCCACCGCGTACGCCGGGACCTCCGGACCGGTGTTGGCGACCACCAGCAGGCCGTGGCCGGGCAGGTCGGTGGAGCGGTCGTAGCTGAGCACGTCGACCCAGCCGCCGGCGCCGATGTTGTGCCGCAGCGCGTTCTGGATCAGGTTCATCGCGATGCGCTCGATGAGGATGCCGTCGCCGGAGACCGACACCTGCTGCAGCGAGGTGCGGATCGCCACCTGCCGCTCGGCCGCCTCCAGCTCGCACTGCGTGACCGAGCGGAACGCCACCTCGGCGAGGTCGACGTCCTCCCGGTGGGCCGGCTCGTTGTCCGCCCGGGCCAGCAGCAGCAGGCCCTCGATCATGCGCTCGCTGCGCTCGTTGGTGGCCAGCAGGGTGCGGCACAGCTGCCGGGTCTGCTCGGAGGCCTCCGGGTCCATCAGCGTCACTTCGAGCAGCGTGCGGTTGATCGCCAGCGGCGTGCGCAGCTCGTGCGAGGCGTTGCCGACGAACCGGCGCTGCCCCTCGAAGGCCTGGTCCAGCCGGTCCAGCATGCCGTCGAAGGTCTGGGCGAGCTCGACGAGTTCGTCCTGCGGGCCGTCCATGTCGATGCGCGCGTGCATGCTCCGGTCCGGGCGGCTGGCCACGCGCCGCGCCATGCGCGTGATGCGGTTGATCGGGTGCAGGAACCGGCCGGCCAGGAAGTAGCCGATCACGAGCGCGACCACCGCGGAGATCAGCAGCACGAAGATCAGCGGCTTGTCGATCTGGCGCAGGATCTGCTGGTCGGCGATGGCCTTGCAGTTCTTCGTCTCGGCCAGGGTCATCGACGCCTTGGGCCGCTGGCAGTCCGCGGGCTCGGAGACGTCCGCGACCGGGTGTCCGAGCCGCCACTTGAACAGCGTGTAGGCGGTGTAGATCAGGACCGCGCCGGTCACGAACACCGAGGCGCCGTACGTGATCGTCATGCGCAGCCGGATGGTCAGCCCGCGCCGGCGGACGCCCTGCGGCACCGCGGCCGGCCCGACCTCGCCGCCGTAGGTGCTGTCGACCGCTCCGGAATTGCCCGCCATCACGCCTTGTATACCGTGGACTTCCTGCATCAGGGAATCCGGTAGCCCGCGCCGGGAACGGTCAGCACCACCGGCGGCTCACCGAGCTTGCGGCGCAGCGTCATCACCGTGACGCGCACCACGTTGGTGAACGGGTCGGCGTTCTCGTCCCACGCCTTCTCCAGCAACTGCTCGGAACTCACAGCCGCACCGTCGGCCCGCATAAGGACTTCCAGTACCGCGAATTCCTTGGGGGACAACGGCACCAGCCGTCCGTCCCGCATAACCTCGCGCCGGCTGGGATCCACGCGAATACCCGCGCGCTCCAGCACCGGCGGCAGCGCCGGGACCGCGCGGCGGCCCAGAGCGCGGATGCGCGCTATCAGCTCTGGGAACGCGAAAGGCTTCGCCAGGTAGTCGTCGGCGCCGAGGGTCAGGCCCTCCACGCGGTCCGCGACGTCGCCGGCCGCCGTCAGCATCAGGACCCGGGTCGACAGACCGCTGTGCACGATGTGGCGGCAGACGTCGTCGCCGTGCACCAGAGGCAGGTCGCGGTCCAGCACGACCACGTCGTAGTCGTTGACGGCTATCCGTTCCAGCGCGGCGTCGCCGTCGTAGACGACGTCCACCGCCATGGAGTCCCGGCGGAGCCCGGTGGCCACGGCGTCGGCCAGCACCTGCTCGTCCTCCACGACCAGCACCCGCACAGCGCGCTCTCCCTCGGTCCGGCAGGCGGTCCCCGGCGCTCCGGGTCCGGCGCCCATCATGCCTGGTCACCAGGTAAACACCGGGTAAGTGACACACGTCTCATGATCACAGGGTTTTCTCAGGTGATCCAAAGTTTCCCTGGCGAGGATGCCGGGCAGAAGGCACGAAGCCCCCTAGCGTCACCCCCGCAGGAGAGAGACCATGCTCGAATTCGTCACCGGCCTGACCCAGCGTATCCGCGAGACGAAGTCCCGCCTGCAAGGTGCGATGATCGCCGAGGACGTTTACGCGGTGCAGGTGGAACAGGCGGAGCTGGACAACCTGCTCCGGATCGCCGCGAACCACCACGTGGAGGTCCGCGACGACCTCCCCCGCGCCGCCTGACCGGAAATCCCGGCAGGAAGGTGCCGGACTCCCTCCCTCAACCCCTCAGGAGTCCCGCGCCGCGTTGCGTCCCTCAAGAAACTCGCGCAAGGCCTGGAAAAGCCCGTCAGCGGCCGCCACCGTCATCTCGTCGGAGGCGGCCGCTCCATATAGGCCGCCGACCATCGCCCCGGCTTCCTGGGCGATGAGTGCGCCGGCCGCCAAGTCCCACGGCTTCGCCCCGCGCTCGTAGTAGGCGTCCACGCGTCCGCACGCCACCGAGCACAGATCGATCGCCGCCGAACCCCCGCGCCGGATGTCCCGCACCAGCGGCATCAACTCCGCCACGATCGCGCCCTGCACCGCACGCCGCTGCGCCGCGTACCCGAAACCGGTGGCGACCAGCGCGCGCTCCAGCGGCACCGGCTTGCCCTCCGACTGCGCGCTAAAGGCGCGGATCGGCTCTCCGTTGAGAAAAGCGCCGTGCCCGCGCATCGCGGTGAACCTCTCGCGCAGCATCGGTATCTCGACCACGCCGGCGGCCATCTCGCCGTCGATCTCCACCCCGATCGAGACGGCCCACATCGGAAGCTCGTAGAGGTAGTTCACCGTGCCGTCGACCGGATCGATCACCCACCGCACCCCGGAGGTCCCCGCGCGCTCCGAGCCCTCCTCGCCGAGGATGCCGTCGTCGGGCCGCTCGGCGAGGATGCCCTCGACGATCAGCTTCTCCGAACGCTGATCCATGACCGTCACAATGTCGGTCGGGCTGGACTTGGTCTCGGCCACCCCGAGATCGCGCGGACGGTCCTCGACCAGGAGCCGTCCCGCCTCGGCGGCCAGACGCACCGCCAGTTCCAGCAGTTCCTTGGGATCGGCGTTGTCAGACATGAGGGGTGGACCTTCCTATAGGGATCTTGCTAATCCTCCCCCGCCACCGCCGGGAGCGGCGCGCGCGGGTTCGGGCAACAGTTCAGGGGACACACGTCGGGGAAGGCGCGCAGCCGGCCGACGACCGTCGACAGCGATTCGCCCTCGCTGTCCCCGCGGGCCACCGCGGCGCGCTCCAGGATCAGGCGGCGCAGTCCGGCGACGAACCGCGGATCGGTCCCGACCGTGGCGGCGCGCGCCATCGGCAGGCCGATCTCCTGCGCGGTCTCGGCGGCCTGGGTGTCGAGGTCGTAGATGACCTCCATGTGGTCGGAGACGAAGCCGATCGGAGCGAGCACCGCGCCGGTCGCGCCCTGCGCCTTGATGTCGCGCAGGTGGTCGTTGACGTCCGGCTCCAGCCACGGCATCTGCGGCGGTCCGCTGCGCGAGCAGAAGACGAGTTCGTGCGGGAGCACCAGGCCGGTGCGGCGGCTGACGCCCTCGGCCACCAGACGCGCCACTTCCAGGTGCTGCGAGACGTACGCGCCGCCGATCGGACCGGAGGTCTCGGCATAGGTGCGCGGCAGCGAGTGCGTGACGAACACCAGGCGCGGCGCCATACGCGCGCTCTCCGGCAGCCCTGCGACCGCCGCCGCGACAGCGTCCGCCATCGGCTCGACGAACCCGGGCTCGTTGAAATACGGCCGGATCTTGTCGAACTGGATCGAGGTGCCGGACTGCTCTAGCGCCCGCGCCAGATCCTCGCGGTACTGCCGGCAGCCGGAGTACGAGGAGTAGGCACTGGTGAACACCGCGAGCGCGCGCCGGACTCCGTCGGCCTCCATCTCGGCGAGCGTGTCGGCGAGGAACGGCGACCAGTTCCGGTTGCCCCAGTAGATCGGGAGCTTCAGGCCGGTGTCCGCGAAGTCCTGGCGCAGCGCGGCGATGAGGTCGCGGCACTGCGCGTTGATCGGGCTGACGCCGCCGAACTCGAAGTAGTGCGCGCCGACCTCCTTGAGCCGCTCCGGCGGGATGCCGCGGCCGCGGGTCACGTTCTCCAGGAAGGGCACCACGTCCTCGGGTCCTTCGGGACCGCCGAAGGACACCAGGAGCAAAGCGTCGTACGGAGCGGTGGTCGACATGTCAGCGGGACTCCATGATGTCGAAGACCAGCGCCGCCGGCCCGGTCATCTCCAGGTGGCCGTCGGCGCGCTCGACGAAGCGCAGCCGGCCGCCGAGAACGTCCACGGTGTACTCGGTCCCGGCGTCCGCGGCGTCGCGGCGCGCGGCGGCGATCATCACCGCGCAGGCTCCGGTGCCGCAGGAACGCGTCTCGCCGACGCCGCGTTCGTAGACGCGCATGGCGAGGTGGCGCGGAGCGACGTCCGCGGCGAACTCCACGTTGACGCCCTCTGCGTAGACGCCTGTGGGCGACACAGTGGGCATCTCATAGAGAGATCCGGCATCGTCGGTGGAGTCCACGAAGACGACAGCGTGCGGATTCCCCATATCCACGTCCACTGCGTCGCGCGGCGTCCCGTGGACGTCGACCGTGACGGCGCCGCGTTCGGTCGGGAACACCGGGATGCCCATGTCGACGGTCACGTCCGCGGTGTTCTCGCCGGTGGCCCTCAGCGTCACGCGCTTGATCCCGCCGCGCGTGCCCACGGCGAACTCCACCGGTTCGCCGACGCCGCCGCCCTTGACCAGTCCGCGCGCCGTGACGAACAGCGCGAAGACACGGACGCCGTTGCCGCACATCTCGGCCACGCTGCCGTCGGCGTTGCGGTAGTCCATGAAGAACTCCGCCTCCGCGGCCTGGTCTTCGTACCCGGGCATGCGGGCGGTGCGCACCACGCGCAGCACGCCGTCGGCGCCGATCCCGGCTCGCCGGTCGCACAGCGCGGCGACGCGCGAGGGCGCGATCTCCAGCGTGCCGTCCGGGTCCGGGACGATGACGAAGTCGTTCTCGGTGCCGTGGCCCTTGGTCAGGGTGGTGCGGGCCGGCAGGCCGTCGAGGATCATGCCCCGATCCTATCCAGCGCCGCCTCCAGCAGGTCGGACCGGTCGTAGCGCAACCACGTCACGCGCGGGTCCCGGCGGAACCAGGAGTCCTGGCGCCGCGCGAACCGCTTGGTGGCGCGCACCGTCTCCTCCTTCGCCTGCTCCTCGGTCCACTCCCCGGCCAGGAAGCGCAGGACCTGCGCGTAGCCGAGCGCGCGGCTCGCGGTGAGGCCGTCGCGCAGTCCTTGCGGCTCCAGGTCCCGCACCTCTTGGACGAAGCCCGCCTCCCACATGCGGTCCACCCGCACGGTGATGCGTTCGTCCAGCGCGGGGCGGTCGATGTCCAGCCCGAGGTGCACGGTGCGCGGGTAGTGGTCGGTGTGCTCGGGCAGCGTCGCGGTGAACCGGCCGCCGGTCAGCTCGATCACCTCCAGCGCGCGCACGATGCGGCGTCCGTTGGACGGCAGGATCGTCTCGGCGGCCTGCGGGTCCTGGTCCTTGAGCCGCTGGTGCAGCGCGAACGGACCGGCCTCGGCGAGTTCGGCTTCCAGCCGCTCGCGGATCAGCCCGTCGGTGCCGGGGAACTCGAACTCGTCCAGCGCCCCGCGCAGGTACAGTCCCGAGCCGCCGACGAAGACCGGCGGCCGGTCGCGCGCGATCAGGCGGTCCGTCTCGACGCGCGCCAGCGTCTGGTACTCCGCGACGTTGGCGGCGCGGGTCACCGGCCAGACGTCGAGCAGATGGTGCCGGACACCGCGGCGCTCGGCGACGGTCAGCTTGGCGGTGCCCACATCCATGCCCTGGTACAGCTGCATCGAGTCGGCGTTGACCACCTCGCCGCGCAGCGCTTCGGCGATCGCGACGCCGAGGTCGGATTTGCCGGAGGCGGTCGGGCCGACCACGGCGATCACCGGGACGGTGGCTGGGTTCATGCTGGCGATCCTGCGGCGCTCACCCGACGATTCTTCCATCCCGGACCGGACCCGCCGGTCAGGCGCCTGAACACTGTCACACATAGTGACGGATTCGGCTCGACAGGTGACGCTCTGCGTGATCCACTTGGGGGAAGGTCCCGCTTCACGGAAGGAAACGCAGGCGACATGGGCATCTTCGATGTGTTCAAGACCAAGGTGAGCGGAGCCGCCGACAAGGCGGGCGACGTGGCGGGGCAGGCCTGGGACAAGGCCGGCGGCGTCGCGGGCCAGGCCAAGGACAAGGTCTCGGACATGATGGACAAGAAGAAGGGCGAAGCGGCCGATCCTTCCGCCCCGCCCGCGGCCCACGCCCCGGCGGGCGCCGAGGCCGATTCCGAGGCCGGCGCGTCCACCATGGTCTCCGAGGGCGCGCCCGTGGCCACCGCCGGCGAGGCGGCACCCGGCGTCGGCGACGACGGCGCTCCGCCCAAGGACTCCGCCGGCGGGATGACCCAGAGCATCAAGGGCAACGCCGCCAGCGGCGCCGACCAGGCCGGGGAGATGAGAGCCGGGGAGATGGCCGAGGGCGCCACCGGCAACCGTTTCGACGAGAAGACCGACTCCGGGGTCCGGCAGGCGAAGGACAAGCTGGGCTGACACGCCTGCGGCGCCGGTTCAGCGGCGGGCGCCGTCGGATGGGGGATCCAACACGGCCGCGGGCTCCAGGGATGGAGACCGCGGCCGTTGCTGTGTCTTTATAGAGGGCGGTGTCTGTATATAGGGCGGCGCTTGGTGCCGATCAACGGTCAACGAGCGAGCCAGGTGGCGACGAAGTAGCCGACGCCGTAGGGCGCTTCGTCGTAGAGCAGCTCGGCGTCGTATTCGACTCCTGATGCGGTCGCCGCGTCGGCGAGGAGCTTCCAGGCGGGGAGCCCGGCGACGTGCAGTGCGCGCGACAGGTCCGGATCGAGGGCGGCGAGCGCCGCGGTGTCCGCGGTGGCGAGGGCTCGGGCGACTGCCGCGTCGTAGGGTTCGGCGCGTTCGTCGAAGTGGCCGGGCGCTTGCGGGGTGCGCGAGGCGCTGCCGTCGCCGAGGACCAGCATCGCTTGGCGCGCAGCGCTGTTCACTGTGTCGCTGCTGCCTGTCCCGTTGCCGACTGCCCTGTTGCCGACTGCCCCGTTGCCGACTGCCCCGCCGTGTTCGTCCACCATCACCGGCCGCCGCACGGGCTCGGTCGGACGGTCGCGCAGGAGCCAGGCGGCGATCAGGAACGGGAGCGTCATCGGAGCGGTGCCCTGCGTGACCGAATCCGGCGTTCCCCACCGCCCGTCAACGGTCAGATCCACTCCGTAAGCACGGAAATCACCCCGCGCGGCAACATCGTCACCTTGACCGGGTCCTGCGCCTACAATCAGCACTTCGTCGGCTCCGGCGGCGTACAGGCGGCCGACTGCCGTCTCGCAGGCGGAGCGCAGCGTGTCCAGGTCCGGGGAAAAGCCCTGCGCGACCTCGGGCACGAGGACCGGTGGATGCGGTACGACGGCGGCGGCGATCAACACCCGTCCAGGGTAGGGCACGTGGTCGCGGCGGTCGGCAGGTGCTGACACACTGGTCTGCGTAAAGTCGGAATTCTGGAGGGGCCAGCAGTGGCTGGGGAACACGACAACGAGCAGGACAGCCACGGCGTGGAGGGGATCCTGGTAGCCGGGCGGTACCGGCTCGTGGAACGGCTGGGCGCCGGCGGCATGGGGCGCGTCTGGAAGGCGCACGACGAGGCGCTGGACTGCGACGTGGCGGTCAAGGAGGTCTGGCTGCCGCCGATGCTCTCGGACAGCGAGCGCGCCGAGCGCCTCGCGCGGGCGCAGCGCGAGGCCCGCAACGCCGCGCGGATGCGCAACCACCCGCACATCGTCTCGGTGCACGACATGGTCTCCGACCGCGGGCTGCCGTGGATCATCATGGACCTGATCCCCTCGCAGAACCTGATGCAGGCCGTCGAGCAGTTCGGCCCGCTGCCCCAAGAGCAGGTCGCCAAGATCGGCCTCGGCGTGCTGGACGCGCTGACCGCCAGCCACGCCGCGGGCATCCTGCACCGCGACGTGAAGCCGGCGAACGTGCTGCTCACCACCGACGGCCGGGTGCTGCTCACCGACTTCGGCATCGCGGTCCAGGAGGCCGACCTGACCATGACGGCCTCCGGCGTCCTGGTCGGCTCCCCGGAGTTCGTGGCGCCCGAGCGCGCCCGCGGCGAGGCCAGCGACGGCGCCTCGGACCTGTTCTCGCTCGGCGCGACGCTGTACTACGCGGCCGAGGGGCGCTCCCCCTTCATGCGCGACACGGCGGTCGGGGTGCTGACGGCCATCCTGTTCGAGGACACGGCGCCGGTCACGCGGGTGCCCGCGCTGGCGCCGCTGATCAGCGGGCTGCTGACGAAGGACCCCGCGGCGCGCTGGACCGCGGCGCGGGCGCGTCCGGAGCTGGAGCGGCTGAGCGGGGCGACGCCGAGTTCGGGGACGCTGAGGGAGGCGATACCCGGGTCCGGCGGCACGCCGAATCCGTTCGTGCCGTCGACGATGGTGGCCGGGACGAACGGGGACAGCAGTACGCCGGGGGCTACGGTTCCGGGCCCTCGGGGCGCGAACACTCCTGGGACGGGAACGCCTTTCCCGGTCTCCACGGCGCCGGCGACGATGGCCGCTGACGCGGTCGGTCCGATGGGTGGTCCGATGGGCGGTCCGGGCGGGGGGTCGCAGACTCCTTATCCGCCGCAGGCTATGCCTTTCGGTCCTGGTCCTGGGGGTCCTGGTCCCTACGGGCCGGGCGGCCCGGGTGGTTCGATGCCGATGGGCCCGATGGGCCCGGGCAACGGTCCCGGTTTCGGTCCTGGTCCTGGTCCCGGTTTCGGTCCTGGCTTCCAGACCAGCCCGATGCCCACGCGGAAGGACAACACCGGTCGCAACGTCGGCCTCGCGATCGGCGCGCTGGTCGTGGTCGGCGGCGTCGTCGCGGCGATCGCCCTGTCCGGCGGCGGCAAGAGCGACAAGGCGACCCCGCCCCCGCCGACCGCCCCGACCTCGGCTTCCGTGCCGCATTCCTCGGCGCCGTCCTCGGGATCCACGACGTCCTCGGCGCCGGTGAACGGCCCGGACTCCTCGCAGCCCTCGAGCCCGTCGGACTCGGACACGCAGAGCTCGGACGCCGTCACGGACCCGGCGAGCTGGGACTCGTCCTCGACGGACCAGACGACGTTCGACCCCGACTCGCTGCTGCCGGTGTCGTTCACGGACTCCAAGGGCGTCGTCTACACGGCGACCAACCGCTGGACCGACAAGTGCGTCAACTCTTACGAGAGCACGCGGTTGAAGGCCATGCTGACCCAGTACAAGTGCGCCGACCAGGCGATCGGCACGTACACCGACAGCGCCGGCCGCGTCATGGTCGACATAGCGGTGCTGCCGCTGGCGGACGCCTCGACGGCGCAGACGGCGTTCAAGGACATGCAGGCCAAGAGCGCGTTCACGGTCGAGGACTGGGGCATCTGGTGCCCCAAGAGCGGGCCCGGCGCGGACATCTGCACGTCCGACAAGACCACCGGCGACGCCGAGCAGTACGGCTACATCCAGCCCGACCACCGGTACCTGGTCCACGCCGTGTCGCTCTACGTGAACCTCACGAAGGACAAGTCCGCGCTGACCTGGCTCACCCCCGCCGCCACCAGCGCGGCGAAGCAAGGCGGACCCCAGGTCGCGACGCAGTGACAGCAGCGGTGTAGTAAGAGCGGTGCAGTAAGAGCGGTGCAGTAACTCCAGACAGCAGGGACCTGATGACGAGGGAGGGCGGGGCCTTGTCCGTACAAAGTGGGGATCTGGTCGCCGGAAGGTACCGGACCAGCGAGCCGCTGGGACCGGCGTGGCGCGCGCACGACGAGATCGACGGCACCGACGTGGTGCTGGTCCCGATCACGACCGAGCCAGACCACGACAACACCGACGGCACCAGCGACAGCGGCACGACCACCGAGGCGCCCACCACGCCCGACCCCGCCGTCACCAACCCCCTCGACCCCCACCGCTGGCGCAACCGCACCGGCACCCTCCCCGTCACCGGCACAGCAACCGGCGACGCAGGCGCCTGGCTAGTAGCCGACCCCATACCGGCCCGCACCCTAGCCGACGCCGTCACCCAATGGGGCGCCCTCCCCGCCGAACAAATCCTCCTCATAGCAGCCGGCGCCATCACAGCAATATCAGCACCCGGCCCCCGCATCTCCCCCGCCGCCGACCACATCCTCCTCACCGACGACGGCCAAGTCCTCCTCCTCCCCATAGAAACAAACGAAAACGACCTCCCCACCCTCGCCACAGCCCTCCACCTAGCCGCCGAAGGCCCCGACACCCCCCAACCCCCCCGCCAACCCACCCTCACCACCCTGCTCACCACCCTGAACAACACCCAACCCGACCGCACAACAACAATCGACCGCACCATCACCGAACTCACCCGCCTAGGCGCCCCCCTCGAACCCCCCCACGCACCCGACGCCCTCCACGAAGCCCAATCAGCCAGCGCCGCAGCAGCCGAAGAAGCCCCCACCCCCGAACCCGACGACCCCAACGACGCCACCCAGCCCATGTCGCCCGCCGACCTCCTCGCCGAGACCGGCGAGAACGAGGCTGCCGCTGCCTCTGACGACGCCGATGGCGATGGCGATGGCGATGGCGATGGCGAGCACTCGGGCTCAGGCACGGATTCCGACTCGAGCGCCGACCTCAGCTCCGACACCGACTCCGGCTCGGACACGGACAGCGCCTCCGACCTCAGCTCCGACGCCGACACCGATTCAGAAGCCAGCTCGGATGCCAACACCGACTCACACTCGGACAGCGCCTCCAGCTCCAGCTCGGACACTGACTCAGACACCGACACCGACACCGAAGCCAGCTCGGCCGCCAACTCGGATGCCGACACGGACTCGGACACTGGCTCGGACACGGACGCCAGCTCGGAAACCGACACCGAAGCCAGCCCGGACGCCAATACCGACTCGGACTCGGACAGCGCCTCCAGCCCCAGCTCCGACTCCAACGCCAACACGGCCATCGACTCGGACACCGGCACCGGCTCGGATACCGACATCGACTCGGCCGCCAGCTGGGATGCGGACTCGGACATCAGCTCGGATTCGGCCGCCAGCTCGGACCCGGATTCGGACATCAGCTCGGCCGCCAACTCGGACGCCGACACCGACTCGGATACCGTCGACTCGGAAGCCAGTTCGGACTCGGACACCAGCTCGGACACCGATTCTGGCTCAGGCTCGGACTCGGACACCAGCTCGGCCGCCAACGCGGACTCTGACTCAGAGACCGGCTCGGACACCAGCGACAAGCCCACTCACCAGGTCCCTCTGGTCGCGGCCGCCGCCGAAATCCCGGCAGCCGATGCCGACACCAGCGAGTCCACTCCGATCGCTGCTGCCGATGACACTCCGGCGGCCGACACCGACAGCGACTCCACCCGCCAGGTTCCTCTGGTCGCAGCCGATGCCGATGACAGAGCCACCCAGCAGGTCTCGGCGCTCGATTCCGACAGCCAGTCGACTCGCCAAGTTCCCCTGATCGCCGACGCAGTCCCGGCAGCCGATGCCGACAGCCAAGCGACTCGCCAGGTTCCCCTGATCGCCGGCGCCGACGCGGTTCCCGAGTCCTCCACTCAGGAAATCGCCTCGCCGGACAACTCGGCGACCCGCGCGCTTCCCATTCCCGCGGCTGCGCAAGCCGAGCCGGCGCCTGTTAATCCTTTCGTTGCGCCCACGCAGGCTGCTGACATCGTGTCGCCTGTGGCGAGCCAGTCCGATGCGATTCCGCCGTCCGCCGGTGCGCCGAATCCGTGGCTGCAATCCCCGCAGCCTCAGCTTCAGCCGCAACCGCAGCCCCAGCCGCAGCAGGGCCCGTGGCCACAAGCAGGTCCCGGACCCCAGCCCGCGCCCGGCCCATGGGGTCCCGGCGGCAACGCCGGCGTCGGGCCCGGGCCTGGGCAGCCGCCCTACCCGCCCAACCAGCCGCCCTACTTCCCGCAGCAGGGACCGCCGCCTGGGAAGGGCAATCGCGGCAAGACCGCGGCGATCATTGTTGGGGCGGTGGCGGCGGTCGCGGCGGTGGTGTCGCTGGTTGTGCTGGCGACGCGGAGTAATGGTGGGGGGTCGTCTGACAATCTCGGGGCGGTGGGGCACTCGTCGAGTTCGTCTGCTTCGAACGGTCCGACGTCGGTGCCGAGTACCAACTTCCCCACCGGGTCCTCGACGTCCAGCTCTGACAAGTCGGGTCCGACCGATTCGGCCAGTGACTCCTCGAGCGACGATGTCACCGACACCGAGTCGGACAGCGACGCCGCTTCGCCGCCGGATCTGACGTCCACGCCGTTCGATCCGACGCAGTTCAACGCGTTCCAGACGGACAAGACGCCGTTGGAGCTCAATGCGCTGGTGCCGCAGGAGTTCACCGACGACAAGGGTGTGCACTACACGCTCAAGGCTGGCAGTGTGCAGCCGTGCGTGCAGACCGACATGTCCTCGAACATGCAGGACATCCTGACCTCCAACAGCTGCAGCAAGGAGATCGCGGCCAGCTTCGTCGACGACAGCGGCCAGTACCTGGTCTCGGTCAAGGTCCTGCCGCTGCCCGACCAGCACACCGCGACCGTCGTCTACAACGACCTCGCCAAGCAGTCCGCTGCCGACTTCGGCATCTGGTGCCCCGGCAGCGGTGCCGGCTCGACGACCTGCCAGGGCGACTACCAGTCGGCCACCATCAAGCAGTACCGCGAGCAGCAGCACCGCTACATCATCCTGTCGGTGGCGCTGGCCGTGAACCACTCGGAGTCCAGTGAGATCGCGCCGTGGCTCGACGCCGCCGCGAAGAAGGCCGTGGACACCGCGGGTCCTGACAACTGGTCCGGTAACCAGTAACGCTGGTAGCCCATTCAACTGATGAAGGCCTCTGCGATGGTCGCAGAGGCCTTCATCAGTTCACGAATCAGGATCAGTTCAGAACCCAGAATCAGCAGACGCCGCAAGCACTTTCCGCCTCCGCCGACACCGCCGGCTTGCCGATCGACGGCATCCCCAGCGTGACGGCCGCCGCGCGCCGCTCGGACTCCGGCTGCTCCTGCCGAGCCTGCCAAGCGTCCCCGGACCGGGTACGTCGCAGGGCCTTGATAGCGCTCGCGCCGTCCGGACCGTCGGCGTTCAGGTGGTGCGGCGCGGCGTAGGTGACCTCCACCGAGACCATGTCGCCGGGACGCGGCAGGTCGGCGGCCGCGGTGTCCCCGACGGCGAAGTGCACCAGCCGGTTGTCCGGAGCCCGCCCCGACATCCGCCGGGTCTCGCCGTCCTTGCGTCCCTCGCCCTCGGCGACCAGCAGCTCGACGGTCCGCCCGACCTGCTTCTTGTTCTCCTCCCAGGAGATCTCCTCCTGCAGCGCGACCAACCGCTCGTACCGCGCCTGCACGACCGCCTTGGGCACCTGCTCCTCCATCGTGGCCGCCGGCGTGCCGGGCCGCTTGGAGTACTGGAAGGTGAACGCCGCCGAGAACCGCGCCTGGCGCACGACGTGCATCGTCTGCTCGAAGTCTTCCTCGGTCTCCCCGGGGAAGCCGACAATGATGTCGGTCGTGATCGCCGCGTCGGGCATCGCCGCGCGGACCCGCTCGATGATGCCCAGGTAGCGGTCCTGCCGGTAGGAGCGGCGCATCGCGCGCAGCACCGTGTCCGAGCCGGACTGCAGCGGCATGTGCAGCTGGGGCATGACGTTCGGCGTCTCGGCCATCGCCGCGATCACGTCGTCGGTGAAGTCCCGGGGGTGCGGCGAGGTGAAGCGCACCCGCTCCAGACCCTCGATCTGCCCGCACGCGCGCAGCAGCTTCGCGAACGCCTCGCGGTCTCCGAACTCCGACCCGTACGCGTTGACGTTCTGCCCGAGCAGCGTCACCTCGCACACGCCCTCGGCGACCAGTGCCTCGATCTCCGACAGGATCTCGCCGGGCCGCCGGTCCTTCTCCTTGCCGCGCAGCGCCGGCACGATGCAGAAGGTGCAGGTGTTGTTGCACCCGACCGACACGCTGACCCACGCCGCGTACGCCGACTCCCGCCGCGTCGGCAGCGTGGAGGGGAACACGTCGAGCGACTCCAGGATCTCCACCTGGGCCTCGTCCCGCACCCGCGCCCGCTCCAGCAGCACCGGCAGCGACCCGATGTTGTGCGTCCCGAACACCACGTCGACCCACGGCGCCCGCCGCGTGATCTCCCCGCGGTCCTTCTGCGCCAGACACCCCCCGACCGCGATCCGCATCCCAGGCCGCCCGGCCTTCACCGAGGCCAGGTGCCCCAGGTTGCCGTAGAGCCGGTTGTCGGCGTTCTCCCGCACCGCGCAGGTGTTGAGCACCACCACGTCCGCCTCGCCGGCACCATCGGCCGCGCGCACGTAGCCGGCGCCCTCGAGCAGGCCGGAGAGGCGTTCGGAGTCGTGGACGTTCATCTGGCAGCCGTAGGTGCGGACGATGTAGGTCTTGTCGGTCGCGGTGTCGGGCATGCCTACCAGGATACGGCCAGTGCCGCGGCGTCCGGCCGCTACTCGCCAGGTGTGACGAGGCCGTTCTCGTAGGCGGCGATGACGAGCTGCGCGCGGTCGCGGGCGTCGAGCTTGGCGAGCAGCCTGGTCACGTAGGTTTTGACGGTCGCGGCGCTGATGCCCATCGCGACCTGGATCTCGGCGTTCGACAGTCCGCGGCCGACGAAGGTCAGCGCCTCGCGTTCGCGGCCGGTGATCGCCTCGATCCGGCGGGGAGGCGCCGCGGGCACCGTCGGCGGCGCGGTCGCGGGACGCGGACGGCTGGCGAACTGCGCGATCAGGCGCCGGGTGACCTTCGGGGCGATCAGCGCGTCACCGGCGGCGACCACGCGGATGCCGGCGAGGATGTCGCTGACCGCCATGTCCTTGACGAGGAATCCCGACGCACCGGCGCGCAACGCGTTGTAGACGTTGTCGTCATCGTCGAAGGTCGTCAGAACGATGACCCGGGCGCTCCCGGCGCCGCCGGTGATCATCCGCGTCGCCTCGATGCCGTCGGTCCCGGGCATGCGGATGTCCATGACGACCACGTCGGGGCACAGCTCGCGGGTCATCCGCACCGCGTGCAGCCCGTCGCCGGCCTCCCCGGCGACCTCGATGTCGGGCAGGTCGGCGATCGCCATCGCCAAAGCGGCACGGACCAGAGGCTGGTCGTCGGCAAGCAGGACGCGGACCGGCATCAGACCTCCACCGAAACCGACGCCGACACCGGCGCCGACACCGGCACTCGCGCGGCAACACGAAAGCCGCCTTCCGGACGCGGACCAGCGCTGAACTCGCCATGCAGGATCTCGATCCTGGCGCGCATGCCCGGCAAGCCGTAGCCAGTACTGCCGACACCACCGGCATCCGAGCCGGCGCCGCTATCGACGACCACGACCGACACAGCCCCATCCTCGAACCCCACAGACACCCGACACTGCTTCGTCCCAGAGTGCTTGATCACGTTAGTGACCGATTCCTGGATAACGCGAAACACAGAACTATCGACCTCGGGCGGCAGCGGCAGGCGCCGACCACGCCACTGCACGTCGACCCGCACTCCCGCAGCTCGCGCATTCGCCACAAGACGGCCGATGCCCTCCAACCCAACGGGATCGGCAGGCGCGTCATGCAACGTCGCCACCATCCGCCGAAGCCCGGCCAGCGTCGTCCGACTCGTGTCCTCGATGATCCCCAAAGCCTGCTCCGCCGCATCCGGCCGCCGCAGCACCACCAACCTGGCAGCTCCCGCCTGAAGCGCGACCACACCGATCTCGTGCGCGACCATGTCATGCAGGTCGCGCGCGATCCGCAGCCGTTCAGCCGTCACCGCCCGACCGGCGACCTGAGCCCGCAGCTGTTCGGCATGCTCACGCTCAGCACGCCGCGCGTCCCCGAGCACCCACGCCAGCACCGTGATCAACAGCACGACCACCTCGATCGACGTGTCCACACGCAGCCCCAACACGAGGCTCGCAGCGACGTAGCCGACCACCCCTGCGAACGCCAGCGCAGCACACCAGATCCCGACCCGCCTGCCGCCTCCGGCCGCGACGAAGAACACTGCGACGCACACCGCCACATACTGATCAGGCGCGATCGCCGAGGTATGCAGGTCGTAGTTCACCGCGAACACGCTGGCCATCAACGCAGCCACCGCCGCCACCGCCGAAACCGGCCGCCGACCTAGCAACCGACAGCCGAGCGCCACCAACCCCGCCGCGGCGATCAGCACCACCAGCTGCCGATGGTCCGTCATCAGCGGATCGGACGACGGATCACGCCCTACCACCGTCCCGCCCCACGGCCGCTTCAACCGCAGCGCCTGCGCGATGAACAAGGACAGCGTCGACAGAACCCAGACGCACGCGACCACCCGCGCCGGAGTCACCCGCGTCATCAGCGGTCGGGCTTCGGACATGCCCCGATCCTAAGAAGCAGACCGCCTTCCCACATCGGACCCAGGGCGTACTCCCCCGGGCGACAACGCCGACCCGATTGCCGGTCCTGCTCCGATGTGGCGGACCCACCGCCGACGGCAGCCTCGATCCCATGATTCCCAAGGATTCCGAGCCGCTCCAGACCGTGGTGCGCCTCTCAGACGTGCGCAAGGATTTCGGCGACTACTCGGCGCTGGACGGCGTCGGGCTGGAGATCCGAGCCGGCGAGTCGGTCGCGGTGATGGGCCCGTCCGGCAGCGGCAAGTCGACCCTGTTGAACCTGCTTTCCGGGCTGGACCGACCCTCAGCCGGCAGCGTTGTGGTCTGCGGGCAGGACCTCGGCAAGCTCACCGAGAAGGAGCTGGCCCTGTTCCGCCGGCGCCGGATCGGGATGGTCTTCCAGTTCTTCAACCTGCTGGACGACCTCCCCGCGCTGGACAACGTCGTCCTCGCCGGACGGCTGGTCGGACTCAAAGCCGGACCGGCGCGGCGACGAGCGATGGAGCTGCTGGACCAGCTCGGGATCGCCGACCGCCAGGACGTCTATCCGGCCTCGCTGTCCGGCGGCGAACGCCAACGCGTCGCGGTAGCCAGGGCCCTGATGAACCGCCCGGCGCTGCTCCTGGCCGACGAGCCGACCGGCGCGCTCGACAGCCGCTCGGGAGATTCGGTGGTGGAGCTGCTGACGGAGGTGAACCGGCAGGGCCAGACGCTGGTGGTGGTCACGCACGACCGCAGGCTCGCGGCACGCTGCGCACGCCGAGTCGTCGACGTCGTGGACGGCCGGATCGCCGGCGAGCACATCGCCGAACAGGTCACTGCACACGGCAGGGAGCAGGCGCGATGACAGCGGTGTGGAGCGTAGCCCGAGCCGCGATCAAGCGGCGCCGTCTCCAGACCTTCATCCTCGGCGTGGTCGTCCTGGCCTCGACGGGAATGATCGTGGTCACGCTGGGACTGATGGCCGCCGTATCAGGGCCCTTTGACAAGGCGTACAACGCGTCCCACGGAGCCCATGTCATCGCAGAGTTCGACGACACCAAAGCTTCAGATGCGCAGCTCGCACAGACCGCCGACACGACCGGGGTCACCGCCTCCGCCGGTCCCTACCCCGTCGCCGTACTTCATCAGCCCACTGCCGTAGGCGCCCCGTTCGAAGTCGCGGGCACCTTCACCGTCGTCGGCCGCGACCGGCCCGACACCCCGGTCGACACGATGAAGGTCTACGCCGGACGCTGGGTCGAAGGCCCGGGCGAGATCGTCTTGAACCTGCCCCAGGGATACGGCGCGGCCCGGCTGCTCGACAAAGACGTGCACGTCGTGGCGCCAGGCGGCATCGACCTGAAGGTCGTCGGCTACGCCACCTCCGTGAGCCAGTCCGCCAACGGCTGGGTCACCCCCGACCAAGCCCGGGCGCTGGGTGTGTCCTCCACGCAGATGATGTACCGGTTCCACGACGCCGGAACCGGCGCGGCGCTCACGTCCGACACGGCAGCGATCACCGCTGGGCTGCCGCGGGGTGCCCTGACCGGAACCGCCTCCTACCTCACCCTCAAAGCCCACCTGGCCACCGGACCGAACACCTACGTCGCGTTCCTGACCGCCTTCGGCATCCTCGGCCTCGTCGTCTCGGTCCTGATCGTCGGCACCGTGGTCAGCGGCGCCGTGGTCGCCGGCTTCCGACATATCGGGATTCTCAAAGCCCTGGGATTCACCCCGAACCAGGTGACCGCCGTCTACCTGCTCATGGTCACCGCTCCGGGGGCGATCGGATGCGTGATAGGCACGGCGCTCGGCTCGGTCGTCGGGACCTGGATGGCGCAGGGCGCGTTCTGGGGCGTCTCCGGCAACTATCTGGTCCGGAACATGGTGACCGTGCCGACCTGGATCTATCCGCTGGTGCTGATCGGCATGCCGGTCCTCGTCGCAGTGTCCGCACTCATTCCAGCCGTGAGAGCCCGCCGCCTGCCCGCTGCGGTGGCGATCGGCTCCGGCAGCGCGCAGCACACCGGACGCGGCCTGGCCGCCCAGCGCCGCCTAGGCGAGTCGCGGCTGCCCCGAGCGGTGAGCCTCGGGCTGGGCTGGCCGTTGGCGAGACCGGGTCGCACGGCCCTGACTCTGTCGACCATCGTCCTCGCCGTGACGAGCGCGACGCTGGCGATCGGGCTCGCGGCGTCCGTCCTCGCCTTCAACCGGACCCAGGATCAGCAGGACAAGGTCCAGGTGACGATCGGAGTCGACAATCCGGAGTCGCCGGCACGCCCCGCAGCGCCGACCCATACCGACGATCAGTTGTTCGCGCTGCTGCGCGCTCTTCCCGGCACGGCTCACGTCTCCGCCAGCGCAGTCGGACAAACCCACGTGGCCGGAAGCAGCGCTGCCGTCCGGCTGGGCATCGAGACGGGAGACACCGCAGCGCTTTCCCCCGACCTGGTCCGCGGACGCTGGGTCCACGGCCCTGGCGAGGTCGTGGCCGGTTCGCAGTTCTGGCACCAGCAACGTCTCCGACTGGGACAGACGATCGAGATCGCCGACGCCGAGGGGAAGCAGGTCTCTGAAACAGTCGTCGGCGAACAGTCCGACGGCTGGGACCTGACGACCACCGACTGGAACCGCTTCATCGGCCTCGGCGGCACACACCGTGCCAGCACGTTCTCCGTCAGTCTCACCCACGGCACCGATCCGACCGCCTACGCCGCAGCCGCCTCCCACCTCGACCCCGGCGTCCAGCCGGCGGTGAACGACGGCACGGGCTCGATCGAGAAGACGATGATCAGCGTGGTCTCGACCCTGACGGCGATGCTCGTCACCGTCTGCACGCTCGGCGTCTTCAACACCGTCGTGCTGAGCACCCGCGAACGCCGCAAGGACCTCGGCGTCCTCAAGTCGATCGGTATGACCCCCGGTCAGCTGATCGCCTTGGTGGTCACGGCGATGGCGGTACTGGGATCGCTCGGCGGTCTCCTCGGCCTCCCAGCCGGCATGCTCGCGCACCGCGTCGTCATCCCGGCGACCGGTCGCGGTACCGGACGCGACCTACCCGCCGCTGTCTTGGACGTGTGGCATTGGTGGTGGCTTCCCGCCCTCGTGCTTTCTGGTTGTGTGATCGCCGTGCTGGGGTCGCTCGTTCCCTCGTTCCGTGCCTCAAGGGCATCGGCCGCGGAGATCCTAAGGACGGAGTAGTTCGAAGAAGATCCAGTACTGCTGCAAGTGCGGCGGGATCTCCGTCCCCGCGTACGGCGTCCGCTCGGCGAACCCGCGCGACCGGTATAGACGCTGAGCGCTTGCCATGAAGCGGGCCGTGTCGAGGCGCACGGTCCGCGCCTCCATCCGTCCGGCCTCGGCGAGCAGGCGATCGAGCAGCTGGGAGCCGAGGTGCGCGCCGCGGCACTCGGGGACCACGTACATCCGCTTGATCTCGACGACGCCGGGCTCCAGCGTGCGCAAGCCCGCGACGCCCACCAACGCGCCGGCTTCGTCCTGCGCGACGAACAATGCCTTCGACGGGTCGCTGTACTCCTGCAGGGAATCGCGCAGGCTGGAGACGTCGGTCGGGGAGTCCTCGACGCCGAAGGTCTCCCGAAGCTCCTGGAGCGCCGTGGTGATGTAGTCCGTCAGGAGCTTGGCGATCTCGTCGGCCTCGGCGGGCAGGTCGGCGCGGCGGATGACGATGGGCATGGTTCGGGCACCTCCGGGGATCTGGCAAGTCTTGCACAAGACATTGTTCCGTCCGCCCCGGAGAGGAGAATGGCCGGATGGCAACGGCACCCCACCTGGACCAGGACGCCCTCCGCAGGCTCCACCGGACGATCGCGGCACGCGTCGGGCGCGGCGAGCTGCCCGGCGTCGTGACGCTCGTCGCCCGCGTCGGCGACGGCGACGATCATGGCGACAGCAGCGGCAGCGGCTCCGAGCAGGTCGACGTCGGCGTCTTCGGCGAGACCGACCTGACCGACGGCGATCCGCTGCGCCGCGACACGCCGTTCCGCATCACGTCGATGACCAAGCCGATCGTCGCCGCCGCGGTCCTGAGCCTCGTCGACGCCGGAATCCTGGACCTCGACGCGCCGATCGACCCCTTCCTCCCCGAGCTGGCGAACCGCAGGGTCCTGACCCGCCTGGACGGCCCGCTGGACGACACCGTCCCGGCCGACCGCGCGATCACCGTCCGCGACCTGCTGACCTTCCGCCTCGGCTTCGGCATGAACGGCGAGCCGCCGGACATCAACCCGCCATCCCCGATCAACCTCGCCGCCGAGGAGCGTGACCTGGTCCTCGCGCAGCCGGAACCGCGCACGGCGCACTCTCCCGACGCTTGGACCCGCCTGTTCGGCGAACTGCCGCTGATGGAGCAGCCCGGAACCCGCTGGCGCTACAACGTGGGCTCGCTCGTCCAGGGCGTGTTGCTCGCCCGCGCCGCCAAAGCGCCACTCGAAGAGGTCGTGAAGGAACGCATCCTGGACCCGCTGGGCATGAGCAGCACCGGCTTCCACGTCCCCGAAGCCGAGGCGCGCAGGCTGCCCGGCTACTACGTCACCGACTTCGCCACCGGGAAGCTGACCCGACAGCCGGCCGATCCCTGGCAGACGTGGGCGGCTCCGGCCGTCTTCCCCTCCGGCGCGGCAGGGCTAATCAGTACCGCCGACGACTACTACGCCTTCGCCCGCATGCTTTTGCGGCGCGGTTCCCACGAAGGCCGCCAGATCCTCTCGCCGGAATCGGTCGAGATGATGACGACCAACCAGCTCACCCCGGAGCAGGTCTCCGAAGCCGGTTTCCCGCTCAACGGCAGCGGCTGGGGCATGGGCGTGTCCGTCACCGCCGACCGCTACGGCTGGAACGGCGGCTACGGCACATCCTGGTTCAACGACCCGAGCCGCGGGATCTGCGCGATCTTCCTATCGCAGACTTCTGATGCGATCTTCAACGGAACCACGGACGAGTTCGACACCCTCGCATCGCAAGCCGCCGCCACCGATCCCGCCTCGTGACGCCTAACGCCCGCCGCCTGACGCCTGACGCCTGACCATCACTCACCCCAAGGAACTCTGATGAGCACCCCCGTCATCACCGAGGCCGACGTCAAGACCGCCGCCGACCGCATCGCCTCCCGGGTACGCCGCGTCACCGTCGCCCCCGCCGATCCCGGCACCGTGCCACGAGCCTCAGCGGTATGGCTGGCCGCCGAGTACATGCAGCACGGCGGCTCTTTCAAAGCCCGCGGCGCGCTCAACCTCGCCTTGCACCACCTCGAGAACGGGACCATGCCCGAGGAGGGCATCACCATCGCCTCCGGCGGCAACGCCGCGATCGCCGCCGCCTGGGCCGGTCGCGCCGCCGGTATCAAGGTCACCGTCTTCCTCCCGGCGACCGCGCCGACGATCAAGATCGCCAAGCTCCGCGCGCTCGGCGCCGACGTGCGCCTCGAAGGCACCGTCTACGCCCACGCCCTCGAAGCCTCCATCCAGCACGCGGACGAAACCGGAGCCCTGCTCTCCCACGCCTACGACAACCCCCTGGTCGCCGCCGGCGCCGGAACCTGCGCCGCCGAGATCCGCGACCTGATCCCGGACGTGGACACCGTCATGGTCGCCGTCGGCGGAGGCGGCTTCTTCGCCGGAACCGCCGCCGCGATGTTCCCGCACGGCGTCCGCGTCATCGCTGTGGAGCCCGAGAACTGCCGCGCCCTCAACGCTGCGCTGGAGGCCGGAGGCCCGACCGACGTCGACGTGGAGTCCGTCGCCTCTGACTCCCTCGGCGCGCGGCGCGTCTCGGAAACGGCCTACCAGTTGGCCACGAACCCTCTGGCGACCTCCGTCCTGGTCACCGACGAGCAGATCATCGCGGCCCGCACCGCGTTGTGGGAGCACCGCCGGGTGCTGGTGGAGCACGGCGCCGCGGCCGCGCTGGCCGCGCTGCTGTCCGGGCGGTACTCCCCCAGTGAGGGCGAACGGATCGCTGTCGTGCTCTGCGGCGCGAACACCGATCCGTCCGACCTGGCTCACTGAACTTTCGCTGAGCTCACTGAACGATCGACCACACGAAGGTGGCTGTGCCCGTCACCCCCGCTCCATCCTTGGCGGTGACGGTCACGGTGTAGGTCCCGAGCGTGCTGCCCGAGCCGGAGAAGGTGCCGTTGCCGCTGATGCTGATGCCCGGCGGCAGACCACTTGCCGTGTAGGTGAGTGTCTGCGAGGTGTTGGAGTCAACACCCTGCATCTGGAACGACACGCCAGTGCCCTTGGGGCTGCTGTAGCCGAAGGGGTTCACGACCCCGACGGTTTCCGAGCCGGGGACACCGGAATTCGGTGTGACGTTGGCGCTGACCGCAGTGTTCGCGGTCGATATCCCGGCGTAGGAGGCGCCTGCGGCGACCTGACCGGTGAGCGTGTTGGCCAGCGAGGTGGACCCAGTCAGCGGCAGGTTGTTGGAGGCGTCGCCAACCCGGATCGCGTAGGTCCCTGCCTGTGCCTCCCACTGGTTATCAGTAGCTGACCAAGAGGCCAGGTTGTGAACCGTCAACGGGAAGGTGACCTGTGCGCTCTGCCCCGAGTTGAGCATGACGCGCTGGAATCCGGCCAGCTGGTTGGGCGGGTCTTGGCTGGCTGCCGGATCGCCGACATACATCTGCGCCACTTCCGCCCCGGCGACCGATCCGGTGTTGGTCACCGTTGCGGTGACGGTGGCTTGGCCGTTGGAGTTGAAGCCTCCGACTGCCAAGTTGGAGAAGGAGAACTTGGTGTAGGACAGGCCGTATCCGAAGGGGAACGCCGGGGTGATGTTCTGCGACTGGTACCAGCGGTACCCGATCTTCACGCCCTCGCTGTAGATCGGCCCGGCCGGGGTGCCCGGCCACTGCGCGGTGGTCTGCGCCGGGACCTGGCTCAGCGACGCCGGGAACGTCACCGGCAACTTGCCGGACGGGTTCACGGTCCCGAACAGCAGCGCGGCGACCGCGGCACCGGTCTCCTGACCGCCGTACCAGTTCTCCAGGACACCGGCCACGTTGTTCAGCCATGGCATGACCACCGGCGAACCGCTGTTGATCACCACGATGGTGTTCGGGTTCACCGCCGCCACATTGCTGATCATCGTCTCGTCGGCAGCGGACACGTCGAGCGTCTGCAAGTCGCTCTCTTCGCCTTCGGGCGCGCTGACGAAGACGATCGCGTAGGTCGCTGCCTGCGCGGCCGCGACCGCCTGCGGGATGTTCGCCGTCCCGTTGTCGTCGCCGGGCGTGTAGGTCACCTTCACGTTCGGCCCGACCGCGTTCTGGATGCCGGTGATCGGCCAGACCGTATTCGAGCTGTCGACCCCGCCGCTGCCACCGCCGGCGAGTTCGACCGCGGCGCCGCCGTCGGTACCGACTACCGCGATGGACTTCGCAGTGGCCGGATTCGGGTTCAGCGGCAGGATTCCGTTGTTCTTCAACAGGACCGTGCCCTCTTCACCGAGCTGCAGCGCGGTCTGCTGGTGCGCCGCGTTGGTCACCGTGGCGGCCAGCGAACCGCTCGCCGGGTTGTCGAAGACGCCGAAGGCGAACATCTGGGTCAGGATCCTGGCCACGATGGCGTTCAGCGTGCCCTGGTCGAACTGGCCGGCGGCCAGCGCGTTGCCCAGGTTGGTCGCGTAGGAGTTGAACGGCATCGCGATGTCCAGGCCGCCGTTGGCGTCGGCGACCGCCGGACCCGCGGCGCCCCAGTCGGAGACCACGAAGCCGCCGGAGTTCGCCTGGGTGTCCAGACCGTTGCGGAGCATCGGGGCGCTCGCGCAGGACGAGGCGCCGTTGACCACCGCGTAGGAGCACATGAACGAAGCCGGTGCGGACTGCGCGATCGAGGACTGGAAGGGAGCCAGATACAGCTCCTGCATCGCTTGCTGTCCCACGATCTCGTTGTTGGCGCCGTTCGGATACTGCTCCTGGTCGTAGGCGGCGACGTGTTTCACGTCGGCCATCACGCCCTGGTTCTGCATGCCCTTCACCTCCGAGGAGGTGATCTGTCCGGCCAGGAACGGGTCCTCGCCGTAGGTCTCATAGGTGCGTCCCCAGCGCGGGTCGCGCACCAGGTTCGACGTCGGGCCGAGCGAGATGGTGACGCCCTTGCCGGCGAACTCCGCGCCCTTGGCGGCGCCCTCCTGCTGGATCAAATTCGGGTCCCAGGTGGATGCCGCGGACTCGCCGTCGGGGAAGGCCGTCACGCCGCCGTTGCCGTCACCGACGCCGGAGGGTCCGTCTTCCATGTTCATCTGCTTGATGCACAGGTTGGGGACGCCTGCGACGTGGCCGATGTAGTTCGTCGTGCCGTCGCCGGCGACCAGCGTCAGTTCCTCGGACTGGTTCATGGTGTTGAGGACCTGCTGGACGCGCTGCGCGACCGGCGCGGTGGAGCCGACCCAGGGGCAGACGCCGTTGCCGCCGTTGCCGTTGCCGCCGGTGACCGGCGGGGTGCTGGTCAAGCCGTAGACGTCGAACTCGAGGACTGAGTCGCCCCACTGGGTCGCGCGCTTCGAGGCGTACAGACGGACGTAGCGGTCGGTCGTGGAGACCGGGATCGTCTGGTGTCCGCCGGTGCCGGTGGTCGTGGAGTAGACGTTCGTCCACGTCGCGTTGTCGTTGGAGACCTGGATCTGGAAGCCGGACGCGTACGCGTCCTCCCACAGCAGGCCGATGCTGCAGATCTGCGTCTGGGCGCCGAGGTCCACGTCCAGCCACTGCGGGTCGCTGTACGCGCTCTCCCAGCGGGTGCCGGGGTCGCCGTCGGTGGCCGAGGACGCCGGGTTGCCGGTGGTGGTGTACGTCGAGGAGGCTGTGGTCGGCTGGTCCATCGCCAGGTCCTGCGTGCCGCAGTACTGGTTCGGGCCGGGTCCGCCGCCGCTCGTGCCCTGGACGAAGGACAGGAAGTGGATGTTGAAGCCGTTCGCGTCCTGCTTCAGGGTGAGCGTCTGGGCTCCGGCCGCCAGGGTGATGGACGCGGTGACCGTGGTGAACGTCGCGTAGTTCCCGGTGGCGGGGACGGCGACGGCGCCGGTCAGGTTGGCGCCGGAGGCGTTTTCGAGGTGCAGGGCGTCGGCGATCGCCGCCGGTGCTGCCACGCGGAAGCTGACGGTGTACACGCCGCTGGTCGCGACTTGGACGGTGTAGTGGAACCACTGTCCGGCGTTGGTCCAGCCCATGTCATAGGCGCCGCCGGGAGGAGTGGTGTCCTGGGTGTCGGGCGTGTTCTCCAGGTCCACCGAGTCGGTGCGGTAAGTAGTCGCAGTGCCGTTGGTGCCGGTCACGTTGTAGGCGACGCCTGCTCCGCCGGTGTCGTAGTTGGCGATCTGGACCGTGCCGGGAACCGGCGCGGGCGTCCCGCCAAACGGCTTGTCAGTGCCACCTCCACCGCCACCACTTGAGGTGAGAGTGAAGGCCATGTTGTGGAAGTTCCAGCCGTTCGAGTCCTGCTTCACCGTCAGCGTCTGGGTGCCTGCCGGCAGCACCAGGCTCGCGGTGACCGTCGTCCAGGTCTCATAACCACCGGTGTTGGGGACTGCGACCGAGCCGGTGAGGTTGGTACCGGAGGCGTTGGCGATGTGCAGGGCGTCGGTGAGGCCATACGGCGAAGCCAGCCTGAAAGCAACGCTGTACGTCCCGGCCGTGGCGACGTTGACCGTGTAGTTGAACCACTGCCCCGGTGTCGTCCAGCCGATGTCATAGGCACCGCCTGCCGGGCTGGTCCCCAGCGTGTCAGCGGTGGTCTCCAGATCGATCCCATCGGCGCGGTAGCTGTTCGCAGAGCCGTTGCCCGCAGCTGTGTTGTAGGCGACGCCCTGCCCGCCGGTGTCGTAGTTCGCAGCCTGCACCAGACCCGGCACGGCGGCAGCCGTCCCGCCGAACGGCGCGCCGGCAGCGGCGTTCGCCGGACTCGGCAACCCCGCCAGCGACGCGGCGAACAACGCCCCCGCCGCCAGCAGGGTACGCAAAACCGGCCGTGGCCTGGACGACCGTGGTCGCCCGCGCACGGGCGTGGACCAGCGCGCAGGTGTGAGGAGCCTCATTGCTGTCCCTTCAGTCCCGGAGATCCCACAGATGGCAGCAGCGAAGAGCCGATGCGAAATCTGTGCGACGAATCAGGGAGGGCGCCCTCGTTCGGCTTGAATATTGCGCGCGCGTCAACCACTGTCAATGAAGAACCGGTTCCGGAACCGTTCCCGTAACCGCATCCGTTACCGGTTCCGGCGAATCCGAGCACCGCCCGAGTAGCTCAGTCTCCCGAGTGCCCCCAAAAGACGACCGCCTCAGGCACGCCGCCCTGGAACAGCACCAGACAGCGCCCGCGACCCCGGCCGTCGTCCTCCAGCAGCGGCGAGTAGGTAGCGTCCGAAAGCCGCTCGAACTCGGCGCGAGTCGGCTTGTCGTGGCCGAACGCCGCGACGATCTCGGCCTCGGAGACCTGGAGTAAGTCTCGTGGGCTGCCGTACAAGCCCCACCCACATGTCTGCGCCATCCTCGTCCACCGAGCACCGACATAGTTCTGCCAGGTCGGCGGGGCAGCAGCTGTCCCCTGTCCCGTTGTAGTACTCGGCGGGAGTCTTCTTCTACAGAGCCGCCCGCGGCAGACTAGCCGTCCCGTCTCACAAGAAATTCCGCCCCGATCCGCCCGCGACACACCCGAACGGCTCACCCGCGCGGCCGGGGCGGTACCGGCGGCGCAACGCTAACAGGCATGACCGAGAACAAGGCGGCGGACAAGGCCGAGCACAAGCGGTGGACCGTGACGGAATTCGATGAACATACGATTCATCTCAAGGCGCCGTTCCGGATGCTGTTCAACGACAACATCTCGCTGGCGCGGGCTTCGATCTCCACGGTCGAGGAGCGGCAGGGCCATGACGTCATCATCGTGTCGACCATGGACGGCCGGAGCTATGAGGTGATGCGGGGGCTGGCTCGGGCGCAGCGGGAGAAGACGAAGGAAGCGTTCGGGCTCTGAGCTCCCCGCGTCCGATGGCGGTTCGGGCGCGGGGAGGCTTTGCGTGCTGTGCCACATCAGCTGAGCTGTGTCAGTTGGGCTGTGTCAGTCGTGCTGTGTCAGCCGGCCTGTGTCAGCTGTGCTTCACGGTCAGCGCGTAGAAGGCGACGCGCGCCCCCTTCGTGGTGCTGCTCGACGAGGACTGGTTGTAGGAACCGGCCTTGAAGTACATGTGGTAGGCGTTGAAGGACGACGGGATCGCGTACTTCGTGGTCTTGCCGTTCACCGTCAGGTTGATGGTGTTCCCGCCGGAGACGGCGATGGTGTAGCTCCACTGCGTGCCGACCGGGACGTTGGCGATCTGGTGCGTCGTCTGGCCGCCGGAGGGCGAGTTCTCCTCGCCGAGCACGATGTTGCCGTTCTTGTAGTAGTACAGCTCGACGAGCGGCTTGGTGGAGGAGCCGCCGGTGCCCAGGTGGATCTGGCCCACGCAGACGTGGTCGGTCACCGAGTCCACGCGCAAGGTGGCCTGCAGTTGGTGGGAGCCGGCCAGCTTCCAGTCCGCGGAGCTGCCGTCGGTGTTCATCTCGCGCAGCTCGGAGCGGGCGTAGTTGGAGTTGGGCGTGGTGACGCCCTTCTCCGGCGCCCAGAAGGTCATGGCGCCGTCTTTGGTGTCGGTGTAGAAGTACGAGTCCTGATACCCCTTGGCGCCCTGCAGCTGCGCGGAGGGGATCGTGCGGGGCGAGCCGGGGCTGCCCACGGGCTCCTGGAGCTCCCAGACGGACAGGTTGAAGTTGCCGCCCGGCGCGACGGTGGTGCTGAGCTTGGGGGCGGCGGCCCGGGTCACGGCCGGGGCGGCCTGGGCGGCCGTCGACGACGCGGCGATCACGGCGCCGGTGAGGACCACGGTGGCCGCGGTGGCCGCGGCGACGAGCTTGGGTGATGCGCCTCTCAACATGAGAGCGTCCCTTCGGGTGGGTGGCGTGGACGTCGGCGATCGGGAGCCATGGACCGAGTGCCGGTGGGGGTGTGTCCGGACCTTGTGAAGCGCGTGTCCATCGTCTGGGCCGGGGCGCGGACGGGCAATGGTAGGGCGGTCAAGGTTGAGTAAAGGTTCATAACCAGAATTGGTGTCCCCATATGTGAACCGGCAAAGGCGGTCAAACAGGACGATCAGCGCACCGAATCAGGGCTCTGGGTTGTTGCCGAGTCGTCGAGTCGTCGAGTCGTCGAGCGCGCACCGAAAAGCGGCGCCGCCCCCGCGTCAACGGGGACGGCGCCGCGAGCTCGGCAACCGGAAACCGGCTGCCGCACTACCGATCAGGCGTCACTGGAAGATCTGGAACTCCGAGAGCTGCCCGGCCGGCCACCCGCTGTTGGCGGTGAAGTTCAGCCGCACGTACCGCGTGGTGGCCGCCGGGAACGTGATGGTCACGGTGTTCCCGGTCGAGGGGTTGAAGGTGTAGGTCGCCGACCCCACCACAGTGGAGAAGGTGCTGTTGGTGGTGGAGTCCTGCACCGACAGCGTCTGGGTCCGGGTGGCCCAGGAGCTGGACGGCGGGAGGTCGAGCACGATCTTGCTGATGCTCTTCGACGCGCCGAGGTCGACCTGCAGCCACTGCGGGAACGCGTTGTCCGTGCTCTCCCAGTAGCTGTTGGTGTTGCCGTCGACCGTGTTGCCCGGCACGTAGTTCTGCGTGGACCCGCTGGCCGACGTCGGCTGGTTCAGCGCCAGGTTGGTGTTCGCGCTGGAGCCGCCGGTGCCGCTCAAAGCGACCGTCGCCGGGCTGCCGGGGGCGTTGCTGGCGATGCTCAGCGTGCCGGTCCGGGCGCCGGAGGCGGTCGGGGTGAAGGTGACGTTCACGGTGCAGGACGCGCCGGCGGCCAGCGAGCTGCCGCAGTTGTTGGTCTGCGCGAAGTCGCCGTTGGCGGTGATCGAGGAGATCGACGCCGCACCGTTGCCGGTGTTGCTCACGCTCACCGCGCTGGCGGCCGAGGTGCTGCCGACGGCCTGGCTGCCGAAGGACACGCTGGCCGGGTTCGTCGCGATCGACGGGCCCGTGGTGCCGCCGCCGCTACCGAGGTAGGCCTGGATGTCCGAGAGCTGCGCGGCCTGCCAGCCGCTGTTGGCGGTGACGTTGATCCGGACGTAGCGGACGGAGGTGCCGGTGAACGGGATGGTCACCGTGTTGTTGTTGGCGTTCGGGTCGAAGGTGTACGTCGCCGAACCCACCAGGGTGCTGAAGTTCGAGCCGTCGGTCGAGCCGAGCACCGACAGCGTCTGGGTGCGGGCACCCCACGCGGTCGACGGCGGCAGGCGCAGCACGACCTTGCCGACGTTCCAGTTCTGGGCGAGGTCGACCTGGGCCCACTGCGGGAAGGCGCCGTTCGCGCTTTCCCAGTAGGTCGAGGCGTCGGCGTCGGTCAGGTTGCCCGGAACGAAGGAGCCGTTGCTGGAGCTGGCCGTGGCCGGCTGCCCGGCGGCCAGGTTCACCGAGCCGTCGACGCCGGTACCGCTGAGCGCCACGGTGGTCGGGGCGTTGTTGGCGTTGCTGGCGACGGTCAGTGTGCCGGTGCGCGAGCCGCCGGCGGTCGGGGCGAACTTGACGTTCACCGTGCAGGAGCCGTTGACGGCGATCGAGGAGCAGTTGTTGGTCTGGCTGAAGTCGCCGGTGACCGAGACCCCTGAGACGCTCGCCGCGCTGGTGCCGTTGTTGCTGATGGTCACCGCCTGCGTCCCGGTCGAGGCGCCGACCGCGGTGCGGGCGAAGGACAGGCTCGCCGGGTTGGCGTTGAGCACCGGTCCGGGCGCGATGCCGCTGCCGGAGAGCGTGACGGTGTTGGTGACGCCGCCGGCGGTGACGGTCAGGCTGCCGGTGCGCGCACCGGAGGCGGTCGGCTTGAAGGTGACGTTCACCGTGCAGGAGCCGTTGGCGGCGATGGACGACCCGCAGTTGTTGGTCTGCGCGAAGTCACCGCTGGCGGTGATGGAGGACACCGAGGCGGCCGAACCGGTCGGGTTCGAGACCGTCACGGTCTGCGCCGCGCTGGTCGCGCCGGTCGCCACCGAGCCGAAGTTCAGCGAACCCGGGCTGGTGGTGACGCTGCTGGCCGGGTAGGGCGGGAAGACCTCGGTCGGGTTGTCGCTCAGGCACGAGGTCGGGCTGATGCCGGAGTTGCCGCCGCCGTCGGTGACCGCGAAGGCGTTGCCCTCACAGCTGTAGCTCGGGGCGTTGCCCTGGTTGGCCTGCGCGACGCCGGTGGCGGTGACGTTGGTGAACGTCGCCGAGCCGCCGGTCTGCTCCTGCATCGCGAAGGTGCCGGTCCCGGCGATGGTCACGTCGGTCAGCGAGACGCCGCTGACCGTGCCCTCGACCCACTGGACCGCCTCGAACGGGCTCTGCTCGATCAGGGCGTTGCTGACCTTGATCGGCCCGGTGATCGCGCCCTGGCTGCCGTCGAACCACAGCGCGCCGACGCCGAACTGCCAGTTCGGGTCCAGGTCGCCGTCGCGGATCAGGGTGTTGTTGGAGATCGTGGTCAGACCGACCGGGGTGGAGGTGAAGCGCTGTCCGACGTGGATGCCGCCGCCCTGCGATATGCCGGAGTCCACGACCAGGTTGCCGGTGACGGTGTTGTCGTGGCCGCCGTAGATCGCGATGCCGTTGGCCAGGATCTGGTCGGAGACCGTGTTGTTGGAGATGGTGTCGTTGGCGTCGGCGCCCAGGCCCGAGTCGGCCCACTGCGCGATGCCGTCGTCACCGGTGTTGCGGATGTCGCTGTTCGTCACCGAGGAGTTGGTGACGCCGCCGTGGAAGTTGATGCCGTCGGCGGAGGTGTCGCGGATGCGCATCCCGCTGAAGGAGATCTTGTCCATCGGCCCGTCCATCCAGGCGCCGACCTTCATGTGGTCGATCCAGATGTTGCTGACGGTCGAGTTGTTCATCGCGCCGCCGATGCCGTTGACCTGGTCGCAGTCGTTGCGGGTCTGGACATTGCCGAAGATCGCGAAGTTGGACAGGTGCACGTTGTTGCTGGAGCCCTTGTTGCCGCCGACTCCGCAGCTGTCGGGCTCGCCGAGGCCGTAGAAGCCGGGCGCCGCGCCGGTCACCGTGGAGTACCACATGCCGGCGCCGGCCACCGTCACGTTGTTGACCGTGATGTGGCGCGGGATGTTGAACGTGCCCTGCGGGATCCACACCGTGCCGCCGGGCCCGGCGGCGGCGATGGCGGCGTTGAAGGCGGCCGTGGAGTCACCGGCGCCGGTGGCGTCGGCGCCCTCGCTGGTCACCGAGACCGAGCCGGCCGGCTGGGTCAGCGCCGGGCCGACGTTCTCGAAGTCGGCGAAGTTGACCGTGTAGGACGCGGCGCTGTCCCCGGAGTCGACCTGCAGCTTGAACGTCGTGCCGGCCGGATAGGTGGTGCTGAACAGCTGGTGCGCCTCGTCGTAGAAGTGGTGCGGGGTGCTGCCCGGGGAGTTGCTGCCCGGATAGCCGCCGTAGTACCAGCTGTAGGCGTTGGTCAGCGTCAGGTTCTGCTGCTTGGTCCCGTTGACGTACAGCGACAGCGGCGCGGTGTAGACCGAGCCGTTCGAGCTGTCCGGGATGCTGTAGCGGATGTTGATCGAGTTGGTCGCGACCGGGGTGGTGAAGGTGATGCTCTGGCCCGAGCCGTTGCCGGCCAGGGTGACGGCCTGCCGGTAGGCGGCCTCGTCGGCCAGCTGCCCCTGCATGACGCTGGGACCGATCAGGGTTCCGGTGGTCGCGGTCGCCTTCGCGGCCTGGACCTCCACATAGGGCAGGTTCGCCCCCGATCCGCCGGTGGCGCCGGCCGCGGCCGCGGGCGAGGCGGCGAGGGCGACCAGGGTACCGGTGGAGACCAGCACCGCCCCGAGGGCGGCGGCCAGCGAACGGCGTGGCGAGTACGGTCGCGCGCCGGAAATCCCGGCGCGTGTGGATCTGGACATCACAAAGGGCTCCTTCGATGGGGCACCGTGCGGGGTACGGGCCGTGGGGTTCGGCCCGGGTGGGGAGATGTCGCAGCGGGAGCGTAACGCCGCCGACACTTGCGCGCAATATCCTGATCTCAATCCCGCAAGAGTTTGCTGTTCCTTGAAAAATCGCGATGTCCCCGACCCACGCCGCGTTTCAGCAGGTCAAGGTCCTGATGTGCGGGCGCCGGCAGCAGGGCTCGCGGCATGGCGCGGAACACCCCCGCGCGACGGGGTCGGGCGCAGGCGGCGGTCGCCTATGGGGCGTATCAGCGCTTTGCGTTACCTATGCGACACAAGGCTTGCAAACTAGCCCAGCATCTCCCGAGCCACCCCGCGCAGCAGCCGCACCAGCTCGCGCGGCGCAGCGGCCTTGGCGTCCGCACGCGTCGCCACACTGACGATGCGCCGCGTCGGCCCGTCCGCGCCGAGACCGGTCACGGTGACGCCGGGGACCGGACCGGTGACGGTCAGGCGGGGCAGGATCGCCATGCCGACGCCCTGCGCGACCATCGAGAGCACCACGCCGTCGTCGGCGACCTCCAGGGTCGCCTTGGGCAGGAAGTCCTGGCTGCGCCACCATTCACGGGTGTACGAGGAGCAGTTCTCCGGCCAGTCGATCAAGGGCAGGCCGCGCGGTTCTTTGCGGGCGGCGGGGTAGACCAGTACATACGGCTCGCGGAGCAGCTCGCCGACGACCATTCCCGGCGGCGTCGGCGCTTCGTCGTCCAGAGTGGCGATCGCCAGGTCCGCGCGGCCTTCCTCGACCTCGCCGACCGTGCCGGCACCGAGTTCGGGGACGACCAGCACATGCGGCGCGACGCCCGGATACCGTGCCGCGAGGCCCATGATCGCCGGCGGCAGCAGCACCGCCGCCGCGCTGCGGAACGCCGCGATCCGCAGCGTTCCGGTGACCGTGCCCTCCTCGGCGCCGCGCGCCTCGGCTCCCAGCAACTCCAGCTGCCGCAACACCTGCCGGGCGCGAACGACGGCGCGCTCCCCCGCCGGAGTCGGCCGCGCCCCGCTGCGGCCGCGCTCGAACAGCACCGCGCCGACCTTGCGCTCCACGCCCCGCACCGCGTGCGACACCGCGGACTGGGTCGTCCCGGTCGCCTCGGCGGCGGCGGTGAAGCTCCCGGTCCGCGCCACGGCGACCAGCACGCGCAGCTCCGAGGGGGCGAGATCGGTCATGCTGATCACTCTAGGCCTAGGATGCGTGACCATGAAGCCCGCTCATGGAAGACGGTTATCCAGAAACGCCGCGATCTGCTTCTGACCAGCGATGTTCGCTAGCGTCATGGACATGCCGAGCACCACGACCGCATCGACAGTGTCGACAGCGTCTACAGCGCTTAACTACCGAGCCATCCGCCAAGCCCGCCGTCCGCAGGGCCGCCCCACCGCCGCCGACTTCGAGATCGTCTCCAGCCCGATCCCGACGCTCGCGCCGGGCGAGATCCTGGTCCGGAACCTGGCGCAGTCCGTCGATCCCTACATGCGCGAGGCGATGCACTGGGGCGGCTGGGAGAAGGGCTTTGGACTCGAGGGCCGGGCGCTGGGCCGCGTCGTGGCGTCGAAGGACCCTGTGATCGCCGAGGGCAGCATCGTCTTCCACCGTCACAGCTGGGCCACCCATGCCGTCGTCGCCAAGGCGGATATCCGAGTCCTGACAGTGCCCGAAGGCGTCCCGTTGACCGCTTACCTCGGCATCCTCGGCGGCACGGGACTGACCGCCTACGTCGGACTGAAGCGCGTCGCCGAACTCCAGCCGGGCGAGGACCTGTTCATCTCGGCAGCCGGCGGCGGCGTCGGGACCGCGGCGGCGCGCATCGCCCGCGTCATGGGTGCCGGCCGACTCATCGGCAGTACCGGCTCCTCCACCAAGGCCAAGCACCTCATGGAGCACATCGGCTTCGACGCCGCCATCGACTACCACGCGGCGACCCCGCTGGCCGATCAGCTGCGCGCCGCCGCCCCGGACGGCATCGACGTCTACTTCGACAACGTCGGCGGCACCCACCTGGAAGCAGCCATCAGCATCCTGCGACACTCCGGGCGCATCGCCTGGTGCGGTGCCGTCGCGCAATACGACGACCTGGAGAACCCACCTGCCGCACCCGCCAACCTCTACGACATCGTCGGCAAAGCACTGCGCCTCGAAGGCTTCCTCGTCCGCGACCACCTCGACGCCCGCGAGGAGTTCGAGTCCTTCCTCATCCCCCACATCATCTCCGGCGCCGTACCGGTCGACGAGACCATCGTCCACGGCTTCGGCAACACGGTCGACGCCTTCGTGGCGATGCTCGGCGGCGGGAACGTCGGGAAGATGGTCGTCACCTTCGAAGAGAGCTGATTCTCACGCCACCCGCTCCAGATCCGCCCGCACCACCCGGTGCTCCAGCGGCCGTCCGCCCGCCAGCCGCTCGACCTCCTGCACCACCGCGTCGCCGATGCGGGACAGCTCGTTGCCGAGGGAGCCGGCGATGTGGGGGGTCAGGAAGACGTTCGGCAATCGGTACAAGGGGGAATCGGGGGGCGGCGGCTCGGGGTCGGTGACGTCGAGGATGGCGTTGAGGCGGCCCGAGAGTAGTTCGTCGGTCAGGGCTTCGGGCTCGATGAGGGTGCCGCGGGAGGTGTTGATCACGGTGGCGCCGTCGGGGATCAGTGCGAGGCGGCGGCGGTCGAGCATGCCGCGCGTCGCTGGGAGGTCCGGGGCGTGCAGGGTCACGATGTCGCTGCTGCGCAGCAGGTCGTCCAGGGAGAGGAGGACGGCGCCGAGGTCGGTCGCCTCGGTCGGGCCGATGTACGGGTCGCTGAGGAAGAGCTCGAAGTCGAAGGGGCGCAGCAGCTCCAGGAGCCGCCGTCCGACGCGCGAGGCGCCGATGACGCCGACCCGCCGGTGGTGGTTGCCGAGGGTGTCCCGGCGCCGCTCGCGGTCAGGGTCGGTGGCGCCGCGAAGTGCGGTGAACGACTCGCGGAGGGCGAAGGCGTTCTTGCCGGCCAACAGGATCGCGGCGAGGGTGTACTCGGCGACGGGGATCGCGTTGGCCTCGGCGGCCGAGGAGACCAGCAGTCCGCGCTCCCAGCAGGCGTCCGTGACGTAGCCGCGCACGGTCCCGGCCGCGTGCAGTACGGCGCGCAGGCGCGGGGCGGCGTCCAGGACGCGCTGATCGATCGGCGGCGCGCCCCAGCTGGTGATCAGCACCTCGGTCGAGGCCAGGGCGCGGGCCGCGTCGGGTCCGCGGAAATCGTCGACGACCAGGCAGGCGTCGATCTCGGTCAGCTCCCGGAGCCGGTCGAGCGCCCGCGGCGAAAACAGCCGGGGCAGGTTCTCGTGGGTCATCGCGAACAGCACGGTCGGACGGGCGGTCAAGGTTCTGATTCCTCCGCAGGTGGCGGCTTGCCGCCCCGCCGCGCTCCCCATTTCCAGCGAGGCGGGGCAACAAGTTCTCGGGGTTACCGGACTTCGGGACGAGCCGCGGCCGGTACCGCCGCGGGCCGCTCACAGGTGCTGCCGACGGTCACCGACTCCCCGCTCTTCGCGGCGGCGAGCAGCGATTCCATGACGTCCAGCACATGGAACGCCAACTGTCCGTTCGCCCGGTGCGGGACGCCCTCGCCGAGCGCCCGAGCCAGATCCGAGACGCCGTATCCGCGCGAGGCGTCCCGATATCCGCCGCTCTCCGGGACCTGCTCCCATTCCTTGGCCTCGGCGCGGAAGATGCTCACCTCCCCGTCGAAGCCGTTGGGGTCGGGCACCTCCAGCGAGCCGCCGGTCCCGTACACCTCGATCCGCGGCAGCTGCCCGGCCCACACCTCGAAGCTCATCACCAGCGTCGACAGCGCGCCGCCCTCGTGCTCCAGCACGCCGGTCACGTGCGTTTCCACCTCGACGCCGAACTCCGTCCCGGCGCGCGGACCGCTCCCGACGACCCGCGTGGGACGCGGCGTCGAGGACATCCCGACCACGCGTTTCACCGGGCCCAGCAACGTGATCAGCGCCGTGAGGTAGTACGGGCCCATGTCCAGCAGCGGACCGCCGCCGGGGCGGTAGTAGAACTCCGGCGCCGGATGCCAGCGTTCGTGTCCCGGCGTGACCATGAACGCGGTCGCGGCGACCGGGACGCCGATGTCCCCGGCGTCCAGGACCGCGCGCGCCGTCTGGATCCCCGTGCCGAGCACCGTGTCCGGCGCGCAGCCCACGCGCACCCCGGCCCGCTCGGCGGATTCCAGCACCACGCGCGCCTCGGCGGTGGTGGCCGCGAGCGGCTTCTCGCCGTAGACGTGCTTGCCGCCGGCGATGGCGAGCTGCGCGACCTCGGCGTGCGCGGCGGGGATGGTCAGGTTCAGGACGAGATCGACGTCCTCTGCCGCGTACAGCTCGTCCGGCTTCACCGAACGCGCGCCGGGAACCTCGGCCGCCGCCTTCGCGGCGCGCTCGGCGTCCAGGTCGGCAATCGCGGTCACTTTCAGGTTCGTCAACCGCGGGATGGCCTGGAGGTACTGCCCGCTGATGTTCCCGACGCCGACCACGCCGACGCGCAGGACGGAGCGGTCCTTCGCCGTGTCGTCCGCGTTCACCGTGTCGCCCATGCCATGCCCCTCCTGATCATCTCGTCCACCTCGGGTACCTCCAGGTCGGCGACCCGGTGTCCGACCGCGGTGACGAAGACCCGCCCCGCGCCCCACTGCCGGGTCCAGGTGACCGGCATGACGACGCCGGCGAGTTCGGGATGGTCCGGGTCCTCGGCGTAGTCGGTGACCGCCAGGACCTCCACCGCCGGGTCCATGTGCAGGTAGTACTGCTCGGTGGTGACGGTGAACGGCGCGATCCCGGCCATGATCGGATGGTCGGCGCGCTCGGGTCGCGCGTGCACCTCGTACGTGGTGAACTCGCGCGGGTGGTGCACGAACTGCCCGCCGGTCATCAGCTGGTAGCGGGTCTCGCCGCGGAAGGCGTCGATGACGCCGCCGTGCCAGCCGGCGAACCCGGTCCCGGCGCGCACCGCCCGCAGCAGACCGGTGGTCTGCTCGCCGCTGATCTGCCCCATCGTCCAGCACTGGACGATCAGATCGGTGGCGGCCAGCAGGTCCTCCTCCAGGTAGCTGTCCAAAGTGTCGGAGACGGTGACGTCGTAGCCGTCGTCCTTGAGCGCGGCGGCGTACCGGTCGCTCGCGGGGACCGGGACGTGGCCGTCCCAGCCGCCGCGGACGACCAGCGCACGCTTCGTCGCCGAGCCCTGATGTACGTGTTCTGTCATTCGTTGTTCTCCACAGGTTGTGCTGTGTTGACGCCCCGGCTCCCGGCCGCCGCCCCGCCGGCGACGCCTTCGACCAGGTTGCGCTGCAGGATCGCGAACACCGCCAGGATCGGCAGGGCGACGATGATGGTCGCCGCCGAGACCAGCGGCCACTGCGAGGAGTACTGCCCGAAAAAGGAGAACAACCCTCGGGTGACCGGCCACAGGCTCTGGTCGTTGAGCATGACCAGGGGCAGGATCAGGTTGTTCCAGCCGGCGACGAAGCCGAAGATGCCGAAGGTGGCCAGCGCCGGCTTCATCTGCGGGATGATCATCGTGAAGATGTAGCGGATGTAGCCGCAGCCGTCCAGCGCCGCCGCCTCGTCCATCTCACGCGGGATGGTCTTGATGTAGCCCACGAAGAAGAAGAACCCGGCGCCGGTGAGCGAGGTCATGATCAGGTAGCCGATCCGGCTGTTGTACGTGCCGATCTTCTGCGCCTCGATGAACAGCGGGATCAGCCCGGCGGGCAGGAACCCGGAGAACACGAAGAACCCGTAGAGCGCGTTGGAGTGCTTGAACCAGCCGCGGGAGATCGGGAAGGCGAGGAAGACGCCGAGAATCAGGGTGATGACGTCCGGCACGATGGCGTACAGCAGGCTGTTCACCATCTCGCTGGAGAAGTCGCCCTCGGTCCAGGCGTCGCTGAAGTTGGACATGGTCCAGGAGTGCGGCAGCCCGGTCGGGTCGTTCAGGAACTCGTTGTTGGTCTTGAACGCCTGCAGCGCCAGATAGATCAGCGGCAGGGCGAAGAAGCCCACCGAGATGACCAGGCAGACCAGCTGCAACCCGCCGGTGCGCGTCATTTCCCGAAGTCGCAGGCTCACAGCGTCACCTCCCGTCGGCGCAGGAAGAACAGCAGCACGCTGCCGATCACCAGCGTGATGAGGAACTGCGCCACCGCCAGCATCGAGCCGTAGCCCAGCGAGGGGTTCACGCCGAAGGCGGTGTCGAACATGTACATGCCGAGCGTCTTCGTGCCGTAGTGGCCGTCGGTCAGAACCCTGATGAGCGCGAACTCACCGACACACCCCATCGCCGTCAGGAAGACGTTCACCGTCGTGGCGTTCGCCAGCAGCGGCCAGGTGATGTGGCGGAAGGTGCGGAACCGTCCGGCGCCGTCGAGCGAGGCGGCCTCGTACAGCTCCGGCGGGATCCGCCGCAGCGCCGCGATGTAGACCAGCATGGTGTAGCCGGCGAACATCCAGACGTTGATCATGATGACCAGCCACAGCGCCCAGGTCTGGTCGCCGAGGAACGCGCTGGTGGAGCCGAACAGCCCGTGGTACATCGGTTCCGCCGGACCGTTCTGCGGGTCGAAGACCAGCGAGAACAGCACGCCGACGATGGTCACGGAGAACACCTGCGGCATGAAGATCAGCGCGCGGTAGAACCCGAACCCGCGCCGCCGGTGCCGCAGCAGCAGCGCCAGTCCGAGCCCGATCGTGATCTGCAGGATCGTGACCCCGGCGACGTACTTCAGCGTGACGGTCACGGAGGTGGAGAAGTCGGTCCAGGAGCTGTTGAACGCGTTGTGGTAGTTGCACAGTCCGCAGAAGTGCAGCGGCGTGCCCGGGAAGCCGGAGTATTCGGTGAAGGAGAAGAAGACGGTCGACACCGACGGGAACAGACCGAACACCAGCCAGCCGATGGTGGGCACGGCGATGGAGGCCCAGGGCAGCCACCGCCGTGTCCGCTTCGTACCGAAGGGGATGGTGCTCACAGGTCAGTGCCCCGCTGCCGACTTGTACGCGTCCGCCGATTCCTTGAGTGCCTGGGCCGGGGTCTGCGAGCCGAACGGCTGCATCTTGGTCCGGTCCTGGTCGCCGGCCGCCGTGGGGAACTTGGTCGAGGTCCAGGGCTGCTCGGCGTTGACGAAGCCCTGCGAGGCGTGCGTGGACAGCCAGTCGGTCCAGGACAGCGAGGGCGTGGGCACCGCCGGCTCGGTGGAGATCGATCCAGTGGCCTTCAGCCACGCCGCGTAGTTGTCCGGCGAGGTGAACATGTCCAGCCACTCCATCGCCAGCTGCTGGTGCTTGGACCAGGTCGGGACCACCCAGGACAGGTCCGGCGCCAGGACGGCGCGGTTCGCCGCGGCGTCGTCGGCGCCGGGCAGCGCCATGAAGCCGAAGTTCAGGCTCGGGTTGGACTGCGCGATGGTGTTGCCGTCATAGGAGCCGTCGAAGAAGAACGGGAAGTCGTTGGTCTTGGCGGCCCAGACCCCCGGCGCCGACTGCGCGGGCACACCCGCGGCGTTCGGCTCCATGTAGGACAGGACCTTCTCGTACCGGTTCGCGGTGTCGGCGTAGACCGGGTCGGTCCAGCTCTGGGTACCGTCCCAGAAGTCCTGCGCGCGCTTCTCCCACACCGCCGGGGCGTCAGTGCTCTGCTTGCCCTGCATCAGCAGCTGGTTCATGATGCCGAACCACGCGATGCTCTGGTAGCCGTCCTTGCCGGCCACGTACAGCGGCGTGACGCCCTTGGACTTCAGGACGTCCAGGTCCTTGATGAACTCGCTGTAGGTCGTCGGGACCGACAGGCCGTACTTGGTCAGCAGGTCCTTCTTGTAGAACATGCCGGAGTTGTTGACGTACTCGGCCGTCATCACGCCGTACGTGCCGTTGTTGTAGCCCATGGCGTACTTCTGCGCCGCCGGGTCGAAGCGCTTCATGAACGGCTGGTTCGTCAGGTCGACGAACTGCCCGGACTGGATCAGCGCGGGCGTGCCCTGCGGGACGATGCCGGTCGAGGCCGGCGGGTAGGCGTGCGGGGTCGGCGGGAACTGCGCGAGCACGTCCACGCTCTTGGCCGAGACCAGGCTCTGCCACAGCGTCGGCCACGCGTTCGCGGCGGTCGGCGCGGTCTGGAGCTTGACCTTGACGCCGGGGTGCGCCTTCTCGAACTCGGCGTCGACCTTCTGGGTCTGGGCGACGGCGGCCGGGTTCGTCCACATCGCGATCGTCAGCGTCTGCGACGACCCCGAACCGCTCCCGCTGCTGCTGCCGCAGGCGGCCAGGCCCACGGCGAGCGGTACGGCGGCGAGCGCGGCGAGAGCGCGGCGACACCGCACTGATTGCAAAGATGTTGATCTGGCCATGACGGCTCCTCGGAGAAGAGTTGGGAGGTCACAGCCGACGGGCGTCCACCGCTTTTCACAGCGGTGCGAAGGAGTCCTGGAGGTGCCCGAAGTATCGGATCGTTTCGACGGCGGGGTCAAGGCTTGGCGGCGTCAAAAGACTTCTCTGACAAGGAAAACCGCTAAAGCTGTGATCTTCAAGTGTCATAACCGCAGATCAGAGCGGTTCATGATGGCACTTCGATGAGAAGGCTTGTCGGACTAACACTCTTGGAGTTACATACCCCTCACGTCGCCGACGGCGCGTGTCCTGGAGGAAAACAAACACCCGCCATCTGCCGACCCCGGAAGGGGGAAACTGATGCTGCGCACGGTTCGACGCGGTGCGGTTCCACTCATGTGCGGCCTCGCCGCGACGGTGGGGCTCGCCCAGTACGCGACCGCCAGCCCCGCACCAGCAAGCACGATTTCCGCGCGATCCACCACGGTCGCGGCCGCCGATCAGAACGCCGGCCAGAGCACCGACCAGAGCGCCGCGGCGCGCCACGACGCACCTTCGGACTACTGGGCTTCGCAGTTCCAGTTCGACAACAACGGCACGCCGTGGTCGACGGCCGACTTCGCGGCGGTCAAGGCCAAGGGGATCAACCGCGCAGAGCTCAACATGCCCTGGTCGAAGCTGGAGCCGGCGCGCGGCACCTTCGACTTCACCGAGATGGACCAGGAACTGGCCAACGCCGCCGCGGCGGGCGTCAAGCTGGTGCCGATCTTCTGGCAGTCCGGCTGGGGCGGAAGTCCGGCGACCTTCGAGACCGACCACGAGGTGACCAGCACCGGCGCCACCGGCGTCGCGCTGGCCTGGTGGGACAAGACCGAGCAGAACGACTACTTCGCCTACGTCACGGCCACCGTCGCGCACATCACGCACAGCCCGGGCTACGGCGGTTCGTTCATGGACTACGGCCACCTCGACGCGCAGTGGCTGGACAACCCCGGCGAAGGCGGCTGGGCTCCGGCGGACATCGCGTACTTCCACACCAACTGGCTGCCGGCCACGTACAAGACCATCAGCGCCTTCAATGCCAAGTACAGCACCACGTACACCTCGTTCGGCGAGGTACCGGCCGCGCTCCCCGGTGCCCCGTTGGACAGCGTGTACCAGGCGTTCCGGCAGTGGAGTGTGCAGGACACCTACGACCGGCTCACCGCTTCGGTCCGCAAGGTCAGCAACGGTCCGCTGTTCTACTACTTCGGCGGGCACGTCGCCAACGCCCCGCAGCTGGGCAACCTACCGGACATCTTCTTCAACCTGGCCAGGAAGTATCACGCCACGGTCGTCGAGGACGCCGCGAACTCCGCCGGTCTGAGCCTGCTGTTCGGCAGCCTGGGACGCGCCTACCAAGTCCCGGTCGCCCAGGAGTGGACTGTCTTCGGCACGGACGATCAGATCCCTGCCGAAGCCGTGAACTGGCTGTCCATGTATCCCATGATGCTGCCCCACGGCGGCGGTGAGGACTTCTTCATCCACGACGGCACGACCAAGGACGTCATCGGCTACCCGATCTACACCTCCTGGCTGCCGACGCTGCAGAAGATCACCGGCTCCTACCCGACGCAGCCGGTCGCGGTCTACATCGACTACTCGCAGGCCCGCGGCAACGACAGCGGCGGCAGCCTGAGCAGTGTCGAGAACAGCATCGGCGCGCTGTGGTCCGGCTACCAGGCCGGCTTCTCGGTGGTCACCAGCGAGGAGATCGCGAACCACGCCGACAGCCTGTCGCACTATCGCGCCGTGCTGCCGATGAACGGCTCGGACGCCAACATCGCCGCGTACCAGAAAGCCGGCGGAACGGTGCTGAGCAACGGATCCCAGCTTCCTTCCTACGCACCGGCCTACGCCGACCTGACCAGCCAGCAGGCGCTCCAGGTCGTCCCGGCCACCGCCGCGGACCACCGCAGCTCGGCGATCTCGCTGGGCGAGGTGAGCCCGACCTTCGGCTACACCGGCTCGGTCACGCTGCACCCGAACGGGCTGAACCTGGTCAAGGGCACCTACCACGTCGTGGACGCGCTGACCGGACAGGTCCCGGCGCAGAAGGCGCTGTCCGACGGCAGCGTGTGCGTACCGGTCGCGATGAAGTCCGCGCAGCTCGACCAGTGGTCGATGCTGCCCGGCGCGGCGCCGACCGGCACCCCGGTCCCGGCGGCGTGCCCGACCACCAGCGGCGGCGCGACCTCGGTCACCGGTACCGCCGGACAGAGCGGCGGCGGTCTGATCTTCCTGTCCGTCGGCGCGACGGGTCTGGGCGGCGACGGCAACCTCACCCAGGTCACCCAGGACGGCCAAACCGCTTACGAAACCTGGACTTCCGCGCAGAGCGGCGTCACGCCGGCCAACGTGTACCTCCAGCTGGACCCCTCCAGCCAGGTCGCCAAGGCCTCGACGGTGACGGCGAGCGTCACCTACTGGTCGGTCGCCGGCCAAGGCTTCCAGGTGCAGTACGACTCCCCCGGCGCCCCGTACTTCGGCGGACCGACCGTGGCGGGCAGCGGTACCGGCAGCTGGCAGACCGCGACGGTGACGCTGACGAACGTGCAGTTCGCCGAACTGCAGAACCTGTCCGCGGACCTGCGGCTGGCAGTCACCGATCCGACTCAGCCCTTGTATGTCAGCAGCGTGACGCTCTCCAGCAGCTGACGCCGCACGCCTGACGCACTTCCGCACCACCGTTTCGAAGGGACCGCCCCACCGTGCACGACGACCGCAAACTGGTGGAAGACCGCATCACGCGGTATCTGAGCCACGTTCTCCAACCCGCTCTCCATCCCGAGCGCACAGCGCTGACCGTCAGCGCCTGGCACGTCCCCGGCGAACCCGTGCCGGTGGCCGAGGCGCTCGCCGTCCCGCAGGGGCAGTACCGGCCCTTCGCGATCGGCGAGGCGTGGGGCGGTCCCTGGTCCACCACCTGGTTCCGTTTCTCCGGCACCGTTCCGGCCGCCTGGGCCGGACGGCGCGTGGAGGCGGTGTTCGACCTCGGATTCGATCCGGGCCGGGGTCCCGGCGGCCAGGCCGAGGGCCTGGTCCACACCCCCGACGGCCGCGCGCTGCACGGTCTGCACCCGATGAACCGCGACGTGTTGGTCAGCACAAGCGCCGAAGCCGGTGCGAGCGTTGAGTTTCTCGTCGAGGCCGCCGCCAACCCCGGCATCGAGAGCGCGCACGGCCGCGACACCCACTTCGGCGACCGCGCCACCGCCGGCGAGGACCCGCTGTACCGGCTGGTCTCCGCCGACCTCGCGGTGCGCGACGATGAGGTCTGGCACCTGATCCACGACGTGGAGGTGCTGGACCAGCTGATGCGCGAGCTGCCGCTGGACAGCCCGCGCCGGCACGAGATCATGCGGGCCCTGGCCCGCGCCGCCGACGCCACCGACCCCCGCGACGTCTCCGGCACGGCGAGCGCCGCCCGCGGCGAACTCGTCGAGGCACTCACCCGCCCGGCGTACACCTCGGCGCACAAGATCAGCGGCGTCGGCCACGCGCACATCGACTCGGCGTGGCTGTGGCCGCAGCGCGAGACGATGCGCAAGTGCGTCCGCACCTTCAGCAACGTCCTGTCCCTCGCCGAGGAGTACCCGGAGCTGATCTTCGCCTGCTCCTCGGCGCAGCAGTACGCCTGGGTCAAGCAATCGCGCCCGGAACTGTTCGAGCGCATCCGCAAGGCGGTCGGCGAGGGCACGTTCGTCCCCGTCGGCGGCATGTGGGTGGAAGCCGACGGCAACATGCCCGGCGGCGAGGCACTCGCGCGCCAGTTGGTGTACGGCCGCCGCTTCTTCGCCGAGGAGTTCGGCATCGAGCAGGACGGCGTCTGGCTGCCGGACTCCTTCGGCTACACCGCCGCCTACCCGCAGCTGGCCCGGCTCGCCGGCGCCGAATGGTTCCTGTCCCAGAAGCTGCACTGGAGCGAGACCAACGAACTGCCGCACCACACCTTCGCCTGGGAGGGCATCGACGGAACCAGGATCCTGACCCACTTCCCCCCGATCGACAGCTACAACGCCGAACTCACCGGCCGCGAACTGGCCCACGCCCAATCCAACTTCCGCGACAAGGGCGACGCCACGATGTCGCTGGCACCCTTCGGCCACGGCGACGGCGGCGGCGGTCCCACCCGCGAGATGCTCGAGAAAGCCCGCCGCCTCCGCGACCTGGAAGGCTCGCCACGCGTAGAGGTGCAGAACCCCTCGCAGTTCTTTCAGGAGGCAGCCGCCGACTACCCGAACCCGCCAGTGTGGCGCGGCGAGCTGTACCTGGAGTACCACCGCGGCGTGTACACCAGCCAAGCCCGCACCAAGCGCGGCAACCGTCGCTCGGAGGCACTGCTGCGCGAGGCGGAGCTGTGGTCGGCGACGGCGGCGGTGCGCACCGGAGCGACGTATCCGCACGAGGAACTGGACGACTTGTGGCAGCAAGTGCTGCTGCACCAGTTCCACGACATCCTGCCCGGCACCTCGATCGCGTGGGTGCACCGGGAGGCCGAGGCGGTGTACGGACGGATCCACGAGCGGCTGGAAGCGGTGATCGCGCAAGCTGCCGATGCGCTGGCCGAGGACGCGGGCAGGGGCGCGGGTTCGGATGGCGACGATGCGGCATCGAGTATCAGTGTTCTGAATGCGGCGGCGCATGATCGCCGTGAGGTGGTCTTGCTCGCAACTGCAACCACAACCGCACCCGCCGCCGAAGCGGCGCACCAGGTCCTCTCCGATGGCCGGGTGGCGGCGCTCGCCGATGTTCCGGCGCTCGGTATCGGCTCGTTGCTTCCCGAACTCGCCGATCTGGCGCCGGTCACCGTCACCGCGGACTCCGGCGGCGGCTTCGTCCTCGCCAATGGCGTCATCGAGGCGCATATCGACGCCGACGGTCTGCTGCGCTCCGTGCGGGACCTCGCTCTCGGCCGCGACGCGATCGCCCCGGGCGGTGCGGGCAACCTGCTCCAGCTGCATCGCGACCAGCCGAACCTGTGGCCGGCGTGGAATCTGGAGCGCCACTATCGCACCGTTCGGACCGACCTCACCGCCGAGCACGGCGCTCCGGCTACCGTGACCCTCCTGGACGCGGGCCCGCTGGTGGCGACCGTGCGGGTCGAGCGGACGTTCGGCGACTCGCGGCTCGTGCAGGATGTGCGGCTCGGGGTCGGCTCGCGGCGGCTGGATGTCGTCACCGACATCGACTGGCGGGAGCGGGACGCGGTGCTGAAGTCCGCGTGGCAGTTGGACGTGCATGCCGAGCACACCGCCGCCGAGATCCAGTTCGGCCACGTCAGCCGCCCGACGCACGAGAACACCTCGTGGGACGCGGCGCGTTTCGAGGTCTGGGCGCACCGCTGGATCCACGTCGGCGAGCACGGCTGGGGCACGGCGCTGATCACCGACTCCACCTACGGCTACGATGCTTCGCGTCTGACCCGCCCGGAAGGGGGAAGCACCACGACCGTACGGCTGACTCTGCTGCGCGCGCCGAACTCCCCCGATCCCCAGGCCGATCTCGGGCGGCACCGGTTCGCCTACGCCGTCGTGCCCGGCGCCGACACGCGCGCGGCACTGGCCGAGGCGCACGCGCTCAACCTGCCGCTGCGTGCAACTGCGGCGGGCGGCAGCGGGCAGTCCCTGGTCACGGTCGACAACCCCGATGTGGTCGTGGAGTGCGTGAAACTCGCCGACGACCGCTCGGGCGACATAGTCGTCCGCCTCTATGAATCCCGGAGCGGACGTGCGGAAACGCGCCTGGGCTTCGGCTTCCCGGTCGCCGAGGCCTCGATCACCGACCTGCTGGAGCGGCCCGACACTCCCCTGACGATCGACGCCGACGCGGTCGATCTGACGCTGCGTCCCTTCCAGATCCTCACCCTGCGCCTGACCCCCGGTTCCTCGGATGGGTGAGGTGCCCTCCTCCGGCGCGGCGCCGGGTGCCGACGGGCACTCGGTGCTGCGCCGGTGGGCCGACGGCGACGGTCAGCAGGCGTTGCGCGCGTCGATCGTGCTGCTGGCCGCCGAGGGACTGCGCAACGCCGACATCGCCCGGCGCCTGGGCGTCTCCCGGCAGACGGTCAGCACCTGGCGCAAGCGCTACGCCGTCGAAGGACTCGACGGCCTGCTGGACCGGGCCCGCACCGGACGCCCGTCGGCGGTGGACGAGGGCGAGATCGTCGCCAGCATCCTCACCTCCACCCCGGACGCCCGCACCTCGCGGATGGTCGCGCGCCGCCTCGGCTGCTCGCACACCGTCGTCGCCGAGACCCGGCACCGCTGGAACCTGACCGGCAGCCGGCTGACCGTGCCGCAGATCCCGGTGATCCCCGCGCTGGAGCCGAGCGATCTGTGGCCGGTCGGGCTGCATTTGGACGCCGGCTGCACGGTTCTGGTGCTCGCCGGACGCTCGGTCGCGACAGTCCCGCCGCCCTCGGCCGAACCAGCCGTCGATCCCTACGCGCTGGCAGCTGTCGGGAACGCACTGACCGAGGCGACGGCTGCCGCGCAGGCCGAAGCCGCGGCGCCCGCGCCGATCGCCGGCCCAGGCCCTGGCTTCGGATCCGGCTCTGTCTCTACCTCTGGGCTCAGTTCCGGACTCACCTCCGGGCTCAACTCCGGCACCCACCACGACACCGATTTCGTCGGTCCCTTCCTGGACGCCGTCCGCCGCACCCACCCGCTGCCGGAACTGCACGCCGTGATCCTGCGCGCCGAACCGTCCAGCACGCGGCCGTTACAGACCCAGATCGCCGAGCGCTGCTCGCATCTGGGGATCACCGTCCACCAGCCGCCGGAGCGGACCACCGGGCTCTCGTTCACCCGCGCCGTGCTGGCCCTGGACGCCGCCCGGCATCCGGAGTCCTCCACCCGCGTGCTGCTCGACGTCGCCTCGGTCCTGTCGCGCTACGTCGACGGCCCGGAAACGGCGCGGGTCCGCTGGATCCGCGAACCGCTCCCGGCACCGTCCGCCGCGCCTCCGACGCTCCCGCTGCCCTCACCGGGCCATTCCGGTCCGGGGACCGGCGGCGGAGCGAACCAGATCGACCTCGGCTCGTTCAACGAGTGCGTGGTGATCGAGACGGTGCGGCTCGCCGGCCGGATCACCCGCGGCGAGATCGCCGAGCGCACCCGGCTCACGCAACAGTCGGTGTCCCGCATCGCGCGCTCGCTGATCCAGCGCGGACTGCTCGTGGAGGAGCGGCAGCGCCATTCCGCCGTCGGCAAGCCGAGCAGCCCGGTCCGGCTGCGGGACGGCGCGGCGCACGCATTGGGCATCCACATCGACCCGCATGTGCTGACCGCGGTGCTGGTCGACCTCTCGGGGCGGGTCGTCGCCAGGCGGTCCGAACCGATCACCTCCGACCCCCGGCCGGGCGCGGTCGTGACCCAGATCGCCGACCTGGGCGAGACAGTGCTCGAACAAGCCGGGCACGGCCGGTGGGAGGAGGGGTTCCTCGGCATCGGCGTGGCGACCCCCGGTCCGGTGGACACCGTCTCCGGGACGGTGCTCGATCCGCCGCTGATGTCGGTGCTGCGCGACGTCCCGCTGCGCACCTTGCTGGAGCGCCGGTTCTCCTGCCGCATCGTGATCGAGAAGGACTGCTCGGCGGCGGCGGTCGGCGAGCGCTGGATCGGCCGGGACAGCCGCGCGTGCGACTTCGTGTATCTGTATCTGGGCACCGGCGTCGGGACCGGGCTGTTCCTCAACGGCGACCTGTATCGCGGACTGACCGCGAACGCCGGCGAGTTCGGCCAGCTCTGCGCGGTCACGCTGGGCCGCTTCGACGAGTCCGGACGGCCGGAGATCCTCCCGGAGTGCAACCCGGGGAGCTACGCGCCGGCGGAGCATCCCTCGCGCGCGATCGGGCGGCAGCGCTCGAAGCTGACCGTGCAGCAGGCGGCGAAGGCGGTCAGCCGGGGCGTGCTGTCGGTGATCGACCTGCTGGACGTCGGGCTGGTCGTGGTCGGCGGACCGTTCTTCACCGGCGAGGTCGCCGACGTCTGGCTCACCGAGATCGAGCACGCGGTCAACGCCTACCCGACCGCGCGCCGCTTGCGCCGCATCCGCGTCGAGCGCTCGGTGAACAGCAGCGAGGCGGTCGCGGTCGGCGCGGCGTCGACGATCTTCCACTCCACGTTCACGCCGAGGCTGCGGCGCTCGCCCTGAACCGGCACACAGCAAGAGGACCACTGCATGAACGACCTGCGACTCCCGCCTGAGGACCGCGGCTTATCCCCCTGTACCGGCTGGACGCGCGCGCACTGGGAGGCGGTGGCCGACCACTGGCTGCTGACCGCCCGCCGCCACGCCTCACCGGACGGCGGGCTGATCACGCCGCCCGGACGGCCCTCGGCGGCCGGAATCCGCAGCGACGGCATCGAGGGCTTCGCTCGCAGCTTCCTGACAGCGGCTCCCCTGCTGGCGGGCCGCGCCGAGGACCCGCACGACCACGCGGGCTGGTACGCCCGCGGTCTGGCCGCCGCGATGGCTCCCGATGGCCCGGACCGGTGGGGGCGGGCCATCGGGGTAGACGAGATCAAGCAGTGGAACGGCACGCCGCAGCCCATCGTGGAAGCCGCGAATCTCGCCTTCGGGCTCGCCGTCTGCCGTGCGCAGCTGTGGGACCGGCTGGACGAGAAACTGCGCGATCAGACCGCCGACTGGCTGACGCACCACGCCGTGAAACACGGCTCGGACAACAACTGGCTGTTGTTCACGGCGGTGATCGAGGCGTTCCTGACCTCGGCGGGATACGACGTTCCCGGCGGTCACGCGCAGGAGGACGTGGACGTATTCGAGTCCTGGTATCTCGGCGACGGTTGGTACAACGACGGTCCGATCGGCCCGACGACCGGACACGGGAATCGAGTCGACCACTACAACTCATGGGTGATCCACCCCTTCCTGTGGCAGTGGTATCAGCTCTCTGAGCAAGCCGTTGAGCGGCGCGAGCAGTACTTGCGGCGGTTGGGCGAGTTCGCCGACTCCTACGCGCTGCTGTTCGCCGCCGACGGGTCGCCGCTGCATCAGGGACGGTCACTGACGTATCGGCACGCCGTGTTGGGCGGGTTGTGGACCGCCGCGCTCGCTGGAGTCGGGAGCGAGTCGGCGGGGGCGACGCGGCGTCTGGCTAGCGGCGTGCTGCGGCGGTTCACTGTGGAGTTGGGCGCCGCGGTCGACGGGCCGCCCTCGTTGGGCTGGAGCTCGAGGCAGTTCCTGCCGATGTGCCAGGTCTACAGCGGACCCGGCTCCCCGTATTTCGCAGGGATGGGGTTTCTCGGGCTCGCCGCTCCCGCCGACCATCCGCTGTGGACCGAACCGGAACAGCCGCAGCCGTCGGAGCGCGCCGACCGCGGCGACTGTGTCAGAACCCTTCATGCCGTCGGGTGGGTGATCCGCTCCGGCGACGGCGTGGTGCAGATCGCGAACCACGCCAGCGATCACGTCATCGATCCGGCTACGGGCAGCGGCGATCCGCACTACGCGTCGGTCGGCTACTCCACGCATACCGCGCCCGGCGTCGGCGACGCCTGGATCGCAGGCGTTGACGGGCAGTTGGCGCTGATCGACGAGTGGGGGCGCGCGAGCCGGCGTGAGGGCTTGCGCGGCACGGTCACCGGCGAGAGGTGGGCTGCCTCGTGGTACCGGCCGCGGATGGGCGGCGTCGATGTGCCGGGGGCGCGTGTGGTTGCGCTGTCGATACTTCATCAGGGCATTGAGCTGCGTGCGCATCTGGTCACGGCGCCGCCGGGATGGACGGTGCGGGAGGGTTCGTTCGCTGTTGCCGGCGCTCAGGAACCGGTTGCTGAGGGCACTGCGATACGCGGCGACGATGTGAGCGTCGAACTCACGCCTCTGCACGGCTGGACCGGTTCCGGCGTTGCCCGCTTCCAAGGTGGCAACGCGTTCGGCGAGTACAGCGCCACGCCCTACCTCACCGCCGAACCGGTTGCGGGGTTGCCGACGACATATGTCTCAGCGCATCGGCTGGGGCGTGATTCGGTTGGCTCGGTCCCGGTCACGATCGCGGTGACCGCCGACTGCCTCGTCGCGACGTGGGACGACGGCCGGCGCGACGAGTTCGTGCTCGGAGAGCTTTTCGGCTGACGGCGTCCGGCGTCCGGCGTCCCGCGTCAGGCCCAGTCGATGCTGCTGTCCACGGTGAGTTCGCGCAGCTCCGCCGAACCGTCGTCCTCGTCGTCCCCGGCGGCGGCCAGGGCGTCCTCGTCGCCGTCGGCGTCCGCGTCCTGGCCGAGGATCAGGTCGAAGATGCCGGGCAGCCAGCCCAGCGCCTGCTCGACCGCCTTCAGCGCCACCATGTTGGGGGGATTGCCGGCCTCGACGCGCGCGATCACCACTTCCGTGACGTACGCCAGATTGGCCAGGTCGGACTGACTCCAGCCCCTGGCCTCCCGGGCCTTGACGATCATCGCGGCCAGGCGATCGTAGTTCCCGCTCACACACCCATCCTGGGGTATAGGGCGGTTCGGTGGTGAGGGGTTCGATCAGAGATTTGTCACGCCGGTCCGTCAGCACCTGCGATACCCGCGATATCCAGAAACGCTGTAGCCGCAGGCGTCGTCCACCACCGGGATAACGGTCAACCTCGTATGCGACATCGCGCACCAACCCCGCAGCCTCGAAAGCCAGGCGGCCGGAAACGTCGGCGGCGCCTCAGGAAACGCCAGCCGCGGTCGGGTCAGGGTGAGGATGACCGTGTGGGTGAAGACGAGGGTGATGGTGCAGCTGAAGGCTTGGTCGCGGTCCCGAGGATGTGCGTCTGGATCGGCAGCGGGATCCGGCTCTCGGGGAACTCGAAGCAGTCCAGCTCGGTGACCGTGAAACCGGCGGCGGCGATCGCGGCGGCGGTGTCGCGGGCGGTGTGGCAGCCGCCGGCGAACAGCGGCCAGACCGTCGCGTCCAGGGCGCGCTGGACGCGGCGCATGCCGGCGGTGCCGGCTTGGACGTGCTCGAAGAAGTGCAGCGTGCCGCCGGGTCGCAGAACCCTGGCGATCTCGGTGAGGGCGATGCCCTGGTCCGCCACCGAACACAGCATCAGGCACGCCACCGCCGCGTCGAAGGATCCGTCGGGGAACGGCAGCGCCTCGGCGCGTCCCTCGACGACCTGCACCGGCACCGGTGCGGAGCGCGCCGCCCGCTCGGCCAGGGCACGCAGGTCCGGCTCCGGCTCGACGGCGACGACGCGGTCCACCGCGTGGGGATAGCGCGGGAAGTTCAGGCCGTTGCCCGCTCCGACCTCGATGACGTCGCCGCTCAGATCCGCCAGCAGGCGGTCCCTGTGCACGCCGATGCCCGCCTTCTCCAGGGAAGGTCCGGCGTACCTCGCGTAGATCCGAGCGAAGACCGGATGTTTGATCCTGCCGCTCATCGCCGCCTCCTGAGGGGTCGCTCCGCAGTCCCCGTCACCTCCCATTCTGCGAGGTGGCGGGGGTTCTGCGCAGCCTCGGCTCAGCCGGCGGCCGGCAGCGCGGCGAGGATCTCCGCGGTGGTCCCGTTCTCGGCCAGGCGCGGGAAGATGCGCTCCACACTGTTCAGGTGCGCCTCGGCGTTGGAGTCGGTGACCGCGTCGGTGGCGATCGTGACGTGGTAGCCGTGCTCGTGCGCGAAGCGCGCCGTGGACTCCACGCCGATGCTGGTCGCGATCCCGGTCAGCACGATCTGCGTGACGCCGCGGCGCCGCAGGTGCAGGTCGAGGTTGGTGCCGTAGAAGGCGGACCAGTTGCGCTTGGTGACGCGGATGTCGCTCGCGTGGCCCTCGAGGTCGGCGATGACCGCGTCCCAGCCCGCGGGCATCTGCCCGGCCGGACGCTGCTGGTCGGTGCGGCCGGGCAGGGCGTCCGCGCCGTCCTCGGCGAAGGTGACGTTGACCAGCACGACCGGCAGGCCGCGCTCGCGGAACGCCTGCGCCAGCTCGACGGAGTTCTTGATCACGTCGGGGGTCGGGACCGGCGCGCCGGGCATCGCGGTGATGCCGTTCTGCAGGTCGATGACGACCAGCGCGGTCTTCGGGTCGATGGTGGTGATGGCCATGGGGGTGCCTTTCCTGGGGGACTGCGAGGGTTTCTTCGTGGGACGTTCGCGGTTCGGGAGCCTCAGGGCCTCAGGACCTGCGAGCTCACGGCGCGTCGGAGACCTTGCCGAGCAACTCGGCCGCGACCAGCACCGCGCGGATCTCCTCCGGCGTGCCGAGCTCGGCGAGCGCCCGGGCCATCCACTCCTGCCGGGCGTGCCGCTCGCCGTGGGCGCGGGTGCGTCCGTCCTCGGTGAGGCTGATGAGCTGGCGGCGGCCGTCGCCGGGGTCGGGGTCCCGGCGGACCAGCCCGGCCTGCTCGAGCGCGGCCACGGTCTTGACCGTCGCCTGGTGTGTGACCTGCTCGGCGCCGGCCAGCTCGCCGACCGTCGCGGAGTCGACCTTGCTCAGCCGGGTCAGGACCGAGGCCTGCGTGGGCGTCATTCCGGAGTCGCCGGGCAGCGCGGTGAGGCGGCGCCGCAGGCGGCCGAAGACGACGAAGATCTCCATGGCCGCACGCGACGCCGCCTCGGGGAGGTCGTCGGTACCGGTGGGGGGCTCGGTCACGCCCTCACGATAGATAGGCAACCTGGATTGCGCAACCTTGGCTGCGCAGCAGTCCCGACACCATCGTTCTCGGCTCTAGGAAGCCGGCCGGAAGGCCACGAATCCCGGCGCGTGCGTCACGAACGCCGGGTTCCCCGTGCCGTCCGCGGCGACCGACACGACGCCGGAGGACGTGGAGAACGCGACGGTCTTGCCGTCCGGGGAGATCGCCGGCTCGGTGCAGTCGGTGGTGGCGTGCGGGGTCAGGTCGCGCGCCGCGGCGGCGCTGCCGCCGGTGCTGGTCTGGATGCTCTCGACGAACACGTGCTTGTGCGCGCCGACCTGGCGGACGAACACGACCTCCGGCGTCCCCTCGTGGGTCGCGGAGCTGCCGACGAGGACGTAGTCCGGCTCGGACGCGTTCTTGATCGCCAGACCGCCCTGCTGGCGCAGGTAGTCGTCGCGGATGTAGACGTCGGAGGACGAACCGTTCTCGTGCTCGTACACCGCGCCGCCGTAGCGGCCGCCGCCGGAAGGCCAGTCGTTGGCGGTCTTGCTCGGCGGAGTGTTTCCCTGTCCGGGGTAGCCGCCGAGTGAGAGCTGCTTGGGTTGCGCGTCGTGGGCGTCGGTCGAGACCTCCCACAGCGTGGCGCCGCCGGCGGTCGAGGCGAAGAAGATGTTGTTCCGCGGCGGCAGGTTGTCCGCCGAGTCGGCCTGCGTGGTCTGCCACGTCGGGTGCGACCAGGTCTGCCCGCCGGGGTTGTGCGCCGCCTCGGTCCGGCCGGAGCCGTCGGCGTTCGCCACCACCAGGTTGCCGCCGCCGTCGATGAAGGCCAGCCGGGTGCCGTCCGGGGACCAGGCCGGGTCGTGCACCTGCGTGCCGAAGTCGACGGAGGTGCCGTTCATCAGAAGCTTGCTACCGCCCTCTGAGACCGTCAGACCGGTGCCGCCGGTGGCGTTCAGCGCCGACGGTGCCGACGTGGACGGCGCCGACGACGTGGATGCCGACGACGGCGCCGCCGCGCTGCTCGAGCTGCTCGCGCCGCTCGAAGCCCCCGCCTGCGCCGCGGCCGCGCCGCCGGACCCGCCCGCCCCCGCGGCGTTCGTCGTGCTCTGACATCCGCTCACCGCCAGCGGTGTCGCCAACGCTGCCGCGCACAGCGCGGTCCGGGTCCACATCTTGCGTCCGCGGCCAGCCATTTCGGTGCCTCCCCTGCCCCGTTCCAATGTCTGCTAAGAAGACGTTCGGATCTGAGGCAGGTTGCCTCGCCGCGTGCGACCATCGACGGGTGGACCAGAACGATCTCCAGAAAGCCGGGTTGCCGTCGCTGAAAGACGCTCAGCTGCGGCACATGCGCCAGCTGTTCCTGACCGTGGTCACCGGCGGGTTCGTCGTGCTGGTCCCGTGGATCGTCTATCTCGCCCTGGTCCTGCCGGACCAGCATCCGGAGAACGCCTGGAACGCCGCCTGGGTCGGCTTCGACACCCTGCTGCTGCTCGGGCTGTTCACGACGACCTGGGGCGCCTGGCGCCGGCGCCAATACACGGTGATCGCCTGCGTCTTCACCGCCACATTGCTGTTGTGCGACGCGTGGTTCGACATCTCGCTGGACTGGGGCACCTCCGACGAGACCGCGTCGATACTGTCGGCGGTGTTCGCCGAGGTGCCCCTGGCCCTGTACCTGTTCTACGCCGCGATGCGGATAGTGCGGATGACCATCCGCTCAGCCCTGCTGCTCGCCGGCTACCCCGGTCCCGTCCCCCAGTTCCACAAGCTCTCCATCGGCGGTCTGAACGAACTGCTGAAGTCCGTCGATGCCCGCCGCGAGCAGCCCTGAACCGATCATGTCCAGCAGCGTAACGGCGTCGCGGTCGGCCGAGCCGGGCATCGTGTAGTAGGCGATCATGCGCTGCCCGCCGGTGTTGGCCAGCTCCATCGCCTCGTAGTCCAGGGTCAGCGGACCGACGTCGGGGTGGTCGAAGAGCTTGGTGCCGCCGCTGACGTTCTTCACTTCGTAGCGCTCCCAGAGCCGGGCGAACTCCTTGCTCTTGACCACGAGTTCGCCGATGAGGCGCACCAGGTCCGGGTCGTCGGGGTCCGAGCCGGCCCGGGCCCGCAGGTAGGCCACCGAGTTCGGGACCAGCTTGTCCCACTCCGGATACAGCTGCTTGGCGACCGGATTCAAGAACAGGTAGCGGGTGATGTTGCGCTGCTTGGCCGGATAGTCCGACAGCCCGGGGAACAGCGCCAGCCCGGCGGGGTTCGCGGCCAGCACGTCGTTGGTCCGGCTGACGATGTAGACCGGGTTCGGGCGCAGCTGCTCCATCAGGATCAACGGGCCCTGACGGACGGTGCGGGTCCGGGTCTGGCGCTGCTCGACCTGCCGCGCTGGCCGAGAGGCGATCTCGCCGAGGTCGCGCAGATGCCGGTGCTCATCCGGGGTCAGGCGCAGGATGCGAGCCAGCGCGTCGACGACCGCCGGGCTGGGGTTGGTCTCCTTCCCGCGCTCCAGGCGGGTGTAGTAGTCGACGCTGACGCCGGCCAGGATCGCGACCTCCTCGCGCCGCAAGCCCGGGGTGCGCCGGACGCTCGTGCCGGAGGGCAGGCCGACGTCCTCGGGCTGGACCGCCGCACGCCGCGCCTTCAAGAAGATCCCCAACTCGCTGCCGTTCGTCATACCGCCAGCGTAGAGCCCTCGCGCCGGCTGTGAGGGGGTGTGCTGCACCCCGGCGCCGCGCTCCCCGGTTCGACGCGGTCTGTATGGCGACGGCGCGCGCCGCGATGGTTACAGGCATGACAGCTCTCACCGCCACCCGGCAGCGGGCCACAAACCCGACCGCCACCGCACCGGCCGCGCCCTCCATCACGACCTCCCCCGCGCCGTCCGCCGCCGCGGCCAAGCGCATCCTGGCCGCCTCCGTCTTCGGCTTCTTCCTCGTCGGCCTGGACGCCATGGTCGTCAACGTGGCGCTGCCGGCGATCAACCGCAGCCTGGCCGGCGGACTGGCCGGCGCGCAGTGGGTGATAGACGGCTACACGCTCGCCTTCGCCGCGCTGATGCTCTCCGCCGGCGCGCTGAGCGACCGGGTCGGCGCCAAGGCCGCCTACGGCCTCGGGCTGATCGGCTTCACGCTCTCCTCCGCCGCGTGCGGACTGGCGCCCTCGCTGGCGCTGCTGATCACCGGGCGCCTGGTCCAGGGCGCCGCCGCCTCGCTGATGCTCCCGGCCTCGCTGGCGCTGATCCGCCAGGCGTTCCCGGACCCGGCCGAGCGCAACCGCGCGATCGCGCTGTGGACCGCCGCGGGCTCGGCGGCTGCTGCCGCCGGACCGGTCGCCGGCGGGCTGATCACCGCCGCGGTGGACTGGCGCTGGATCTTCTTCCTGAACCTGCCGGCCGGCGCCGCGGCGCTCGCCCTGCTGGTCGGGACGCCGAAGCTGGCCCAGGCCACGAGCGCGGCGCGTGCCCACTTCGACGTGCTCGGACTGCTGTCCTCCGTGGTGGCGCTGGCCGGTCTGACCTACGGCTTCATCGAGGGCGGCTCGAAGGGCTTCAGCACCGCCCCGGTGCTGGCCTCGTTCGCCGCCGCCCTGCTGGCCTCGGTGGTCTTCGCCGTCGCCGAGTCCCGGCAGGCGCAGCCGATGGTCCCGCTGGCGCTGTTCAAGTCCCGGGCGATGTCCCTGACCGCGGCCGCCGGGTTCTCCGTCAACGCCGCCTTCTACGGCGTGATCTTCCTGCTGAGCCTGTACTTCCAGCAGGTGGCGCACAAGTCCCCGACCGTGACCGGTCTGCTGTTCGCCCCGATCACCGCGGTGGTGTCGGTGGTGAACGTGACCGTCGCGGCCCGCATGGTGGCCCGGATCGGCGCCCGGGCGTCGATGACGGTCGGCCTGACCGGCACCGCCGGCGCGATGCTCCTGCTGCTGGCGGTCCGCCCGGACCAGCCGGCCTGGGTCCTGGTGCTGCTGCTGATCCCGGTCTCCTTCGCCGGTGCGTTCGTGGTCCCGGCGCTGACCATCATGGTGATGGGCAGTGTCCCGGCCGAGCGCGCGGGCACCGCGGCCGGCATCGTGAACACCTCCCGGCAGGTCGGCGGCGCGCTGGCGGTGGCCGTGGCCGGGGCGCTGGTGGCCGGCGGCGACTTCGCCCACGGGATGCACGTGACGCTGATCGGGATCGCAGTGCTGCTGGCGGTCTCCGCGGTGGCGGTGCAGCTGCTGGCTCCGGGCCGCGAGCGGTAGCCGCTCCTGAGGTGAGAGCGAGGGAACCCGTCCCCCGGCGAGCGCGTCAAAGCCTCGCCGGGGGATGATGCGTCTTCGAGACTTCACGGGTAGGGGGAGCAGAATGCGAAGATGGGTGGCCAAGACGTTGACGCTCGCGCTGGCGGCGGGCGGGCTGCAGGCGGTCGGGGTGGCCGATCCGGCTTGGGCGTGCGGGTGCGGGGCGATGATCCCGGGCTCCGGCGGCACGATGAGCGTCGCGCGCGAGCAGGCGGTGGTGCGGTTCGACGGGACGACGGAGAACGTCGTCATGCGGTTCTTTACGCAGAGCAACGTCACGGACGCCGCGTGGGTGATGCCGGTACCGGCTCAGGCGACGGCGAAGCTGGGCGACCAGGCCTTGTTCAGCGATCTGACAGACGCCGAGGAGCCGGTCGCCGCCGTGCACCACTATTTCTGGCCGCACATCGGGGGATCGTCGGGCAACCGGGGGGTGTACGAGGGCGCGCCGGCTGCGGCGCCGCCGTCGGCTGTGCAGGTGCTCAGCGACCAGCGGATCGGCGAGTTCGAGGTCGCGAACCTGGCGTCGTCGGACCCCAAGGCGCTCGGCGACTGGCTGAACCAGCACAGCTTCACGCTGAAGGACAGCACCGCGAGCCGGCTGGCGGCGTACACGAGTCAGGGCTGGAAGTTCGTGGCCGTACGGCTGGCCTCCGGGAGCGCGGCGGACCTGAACGGCGTCCTGGACCCGATCAGCCTGTCGTTCCCGGCGAAGAGCGCCGTCTACCCGATGCGGCTGTCGGCCGGGGCGACGACGCCGCAGAACGTGCAGGTCTCGGTGCTGGCGCCGCATCGGATGGACGCCGCCAGCTCGCCGATCGCCGCCGAGTCGACGCCCTCGGCGTTCGGGGACTGGATCGACCCGTCGAAGGTCGGGCCGGCGCTGGCGAGCCTGGCGGCGGGGCGGATGTTCCTGACCGTGTACGACGGCTTCTTCTCCGAGCCTTCGCTGATCACGCAGGACTACGCGTTCGCGCCGGCGTCCTCCGACTGGGTGCAGCACAGCACGTATGACAAGGAAGAGCTGCTGACGGTCCTGGGGATCCCGGTGTACCTGATCGTGCTGCTGGTGCTGGCTGCCGGAGCGGTGCTGCTCGTGCGGTGGCGGTGGGTCAGCGTGCGTACTCGGTCGCGCGCGACTCCCGCACCACGGTGATCCGGATCTGTCCCGGGTAGGTCAGCTCCTCCTCGACCTGCTTGGCGATGTCCCGCGCGATGACCTGCGCCTGGATGTCGTCGACCGCGTCGGGGACGACCATCACCCGGATCTCGCGGCCGGCCTGCATGGCGAAGACCTTCTCCACGCCTTCCTGCTCGGCCGCGATCTGCTCCAGCCGCTCCAGACGCTTGACGTAGGCCTCCAGCGATTCCCGGCGCGCGCCGGGGCGGCCGCCGCTGATCGCGTCGGCGGCCTGCGTCAGCACCGCCTCGACGGTGCGGACCTCGACCTCGTTGTGGTGCGCCTCGATGGCGTGGACGACGTCGTCGTGCTCGCCGTACTTGCGGGCGATCTCGGCGCCGATCAGCGCGTGGCTGCCCTCGACCTCGTGGGTCAGGGCCTTGCCGATGTCGTGCAGGACCGTGCAGCGCTTGAGCAGCACCGGGTCCAGCCGCAGCTCGGAGGCCATGATCGAGGCCAGGTGCGCGGACTCCACCAGGTGCTTGAGCACGTTCTGGCCGTAGGAGGTGCGGTAGCGGAGCTTGCCGAGCAGGGCGATCAGCTCCGGGTGCATGTCGGTGATGCCGAGCTCCATCAGCGCGTCCTCGCCGGCGCGCACGCACAGCGTCTCGACCTTGGCCTTGGAGCGCTCGTAGATCTCCTCGATGCGGTGCGGGTGGATCCGGCCGTCCAGGACCAGCTCCTCCAGCGTGAGCCGGCCGACCTCGCGGCGCACCGGGTCGAAGCAGGACAGCAGGACCGCCTCGGGCGAGTCGTCGATGATCAGGTTGACCCCGGTGATCGACTCGTAGGCCCGGATGTTCCGGCCCTCGCGCCCGATGATCCGGCCCTTCATGTCATCGCTGGGCAGGTGCAGCACGCTGACCACGGACTCGGCGGTCTGCTCGCTGGCCACCCGCTGGATGGCCAGGGCCACGGTCTTGCGGGCGCGCTTGTCGCCCTCGTCGCGCGCCTCCTGCTCGATCTGCCGGATCAGCACCGCGGCCTCGCGCTTGGCCTGGTTCTCGATCGACTTCACCAGCTCGGTCTTGGCCTCGCCGGCGGACAGCGCGGCGGCGCGCTCCAGGATCGCGCGCCGCTCGTCCTCCAGCGTCGCCAGCTCGGCCCGCTTGCGCTCCAGCTCGGCGTCGGCCGCGGCCAGCTCGCGCTCCTTGTCGGCGGTCCGGCGCAGGTCGGCGTCCAGCCGCTCCTCGCGCTCGGCCTGCCGGGCCTCCCGCCGCTCCAGGTCCAGCCGCAGCTCGCGGATGTCGTCCTTGAGCACGCGCGTCTCGGCCTCGGCCTCGTCCCGGATCCGGCGCGCGCGGTCCATCTCCACGGTCGCGGCGGAGGCCGCCTGCTCCCGGATCTGCACGGCCTGGGCGTCGGCCTGCTTGCGCACCTCGGCGGCCTCCCGGTGCACGGCGGCCAGGTCGCGCTGGGCGGCCACGACCGCGGAGGCGTGCTCGCCCTCGCGCGCCTGAGCCCGCTGCGCCAGCTCGGCGACCTGCTTGTCGAAGTCCTCGTAGGCGCTCTTCTTGAGATTGTTGATGCGGCGGGAACCGCCGACGTTCATGCCCACGAGCAGGCCGACGCATGCCGCGACCACCGCTGCGATCGCGATCAATAGGCCGACCATTTAGTTCGCTCCCAGCGCGCTTGAGTGATCCTTCGATGATCCCTCACTGAGTGCGAGGTTAGGGCGAGGTAACAATACGGTCAAGGAGGAGTGTGGTCGACAACCATTGGTGTCGTCGGGAAAAGCCGATGAAAACACCGGATGGAGTGGTGTTCTGGCAAACCGGCGCACAAGGTGGCGACACGGCGGTACAGGGTGGCGCGCCGGGGCGTTGTCGGGGCTTAGTCGGGGTGTCGGCGGGCGCCGATGCTCACACCACGGCGCCGAACGAGGGCCGAGGGTCAGTCGAAGCCCGGATCGCCGAGATCGACGTCCAGCCCTTCCTCGGCCAGCGCCTCCTTCACGACCCGGAAGGCGATGGAGGAGGAGTAACCCTTGCGCGCGAGCATCCCGACCAACCGCCGGGTGCGCACCTGCGGATCCAGACCGCGAGTCCCGCGCAGCCGGGAGTCGACAAGTCGGCGCGCGGTGGCGGCTTCCTGGTCCTCGTCGAGCGTGGACAGCGCCTCGGCGGCGGTCTCGTCGTCGATCCCGCGCTTGCGCAGCTCGTAGCCCAGGGCCCGCTTGGCCAACCCGCGCTCGTTGTGGCGGGAGCGGACGAAGACTTCGGCGTAGTCGGTGTCGTTGAGCAGGTGCAGCTCCTCGAACCGATCGAGCGCCGCCTCGGCGATGTCGTCCGGGATCTCCTTCTTGCGCAGCCGATCGGCCAACTGCGAGCGGGTCTGCATCTGCCGGCCCAGGTGGTACATCAAGATGTTCTTCGCGCGCTGCTCCAGCTTCTCGCGCGAGAGCTGCGGCTTGGGCTTGTCGGCATCGGCCGGATCCCGGTCCTTGCGACGCGACGACCAGCCGCCGGAGGTCTTCTTGGCAGCGCTCTTCTTCGCCGAAGCCGAAGCTGAAGCAGACGATGCCGACGCCGACCCGCCGCGCCGGTCCTCGCCGAAGTCGCGCCGCTGGCCGGAGCGTGCCGAATCCCCGCGCTCCGACTGCTTCGACGGCTCCGATCGCTTCGACGGCTTCGGCACAGCGCCTCGGCCACCGGAGGAATCGCCCAGCGAGGCCCAGCCGCTCGGCGCGGAATCGGTGCCCGGCTCGGCGGGCGCGGCCCAGCCGGGCGCGCCGTCGTCAGATGCGCTCGGCTCGCCCTGCCCCGAGCCCGCTCCAGACTTCGCTGCTGACGCGTCGGTACTCCGCGCGCCCCAACCAGGCTCGCCCTGCGAGCCCGCTCCGGTGTTGTCTTCCCCCGTGCCAGAACCCGGCGCGGCCCACCCGGGCGCGCCGTCGCTCTCCCCCTCCGCGGCCAACCAGTCGGGACCGGCTCCCTCGTCCTGGAACCGGCCCCAACCGGCGCTCACCTACTACTCCTCCGCACCGGCCGCGGCGGCAGCCGTCTTGCGCGCCCGGCTGGTCTTGGCCGGCTTGGCCGCGACCTCCTCGGCCGGGGCACCGTCGGCGGAGGCGGCCGGCGCGGGCACGGTCGCCGTCGCGCCGTCGGCCGGCTCGTCGAGCTTCGGCCCGATCCCCAGCTTCTCCTTGATCAGCTTCTCGAGGCCGTCGGCGACGTCCGGGTTCTCCTTCAGGAACCGGCGCGCGTTCTCCCGGCCCTGGCCGAGCTGGCCTTCCGAGTACGTGAACCAGGCGCCCGCCTTCTTCACGAACCCGTGCTCGACGCCCATGTCGATCAGCGAGCCCTCGCGCGAGATGCCGGAGCCGAAGACCACGTCGAACTCCGCCTGCTTGAACGGCGGGGCGACCTTGTTCTTCACGACCTTCACGCGGGTGCGGTTCGCGACCGCCTCCGTGCCGTCCTTCAGCGTCTCGATACGCCGGATGTCCAGGCGGACCGAGGCGTAGAACTTCAGCGCGCGCCCGCCGGTGGTGGTCTCCGGCGAGCCGAACATCACGCCGACCTTCTCGCGCAGCTGGTTGATGAAGATCACCGTGGTGTTGGTCTGGTGGATCACCCCGGTCAGCTTGCGCAGCGCCTGGCTCATCAGGCGGGCCTGCAGACCGACGTGCGAGTCACCCATCTCGCCCTCGATCTCGGCCTTGGGCACCAGGGCCGCGACCGAGTCGATGACGATGATGTCCAGCGCGCCGGAGCGGATCAGGGTGTCGGCGATCTCCAGCGCCTGCTCGCCGGTGTCCGGCTGGGAGATCAGCAGCAGGTCGGTGTCCACGCCGATGTTCCGGGCGTAGTCCGGGTCCAGCGCGTGCTCGGCGTCGATGAACGCCGCCTGGCCGCCGGCCTTCTGCGCGTTGGCGACCGCGTGCAGCGCGATCGTGGTCTTGCCGGAGGACTCCGGGCCGTAGATCTCCACGACCCGGCCGCGCGGCAGCCCGCCGATGCCCAGGGCCACGTCCAGGGCGATCGAGCCGGTCGGGATGATGTCGATCGGCTGCACCGAGCGGGCGCCCAGGCGCATCACGGAGCCCTTGCCGAAGTTCCGCTCGATCTGGGCGAGGGCGGCGTCGAGCGCCTTCTCGCGGTCGGTGGTCGTTGCCGCCATGGGTGCTTGCCTCTTTTTCTCCGGGTACTTCACGTCTGACGGTCTTGAACGTAGAGGACGCCACTGACAAAAACTGACTCGGCCGCGTCCCGCAAGCTTTGACCGCCTCTCACGGTACCTGGGGTGCCACGTCTTCTTGTACGGAACGCCCCGGAATGTTGGCGGCGACCCCGGGGCGCCGCACCGCGGTCACGACCACGAGCACTGCGACCGGCGCCAGCAGCGCGACCGCGAGACCGGCCAGCCAGGAGTACCCGAGCGTCCCGACCACCAGCCCGGCCAGCGCCGCCCCGCCGGCCGAAGAACCCTGCATCACGAAGTCGCTGGCGCCCTGCACCGAGGGCCGCACCCGGTCCGGCGTGGACTCGGTGAGCAGCGTCGAGCCCGCCACCACGCCGCAGGACCAGCCGATCCCCAGCAGCAGCAACCCGGCCATCAGGTACGACCGGGACCCCATCGGCGCCGCACCGACCACCAGGCACGCCGCGCTCAGCACCACCAATCCCGCGCCGAGCACCGGGATCCGCCCGATCCGGTCCACCGCGGCGCCGACCAGCGGGGAGAACGCGTACATCCCGGTGATGTGGACCGACAACACCAGCCCGATCACCGTCACCGACATGCCGTCGGAGTTCATGTGCACCGGCGTCATCGACATCACCGAGACCATGACCGTGTGCGAGACGGCGACGACCGCGATCGCCAGCACCGCGTACGGCGAGGCGCCGATCACGGCGAAGGACTCCCGCAGCGTCAGCCGCTCCGGCGCCGCCGCGTCCTCCCCGCGCAGCTCCCGCGCGACCAGCAGCGGATCAGGACGCAGCAACAGCCCGAGCACGAGCGCGGCTCCGCACAGCGCGAACCCCGACCACAGGAACGCCCCGGCCAGCGGCGGCAGCCCGAGCGCCCGCGCCGTCCCCTCCGCCGGATGCCCGAGGTTGGGCCCGAGGATCGAGCCGACGGTCACCGCCCAGATCACCATCGACAGCGACCGCCCGCGGCGCTCGGCCGGCGCCAGGTCGGTGCCGGCGTACCGGGCCTGCAGGTTGACCGCCGACGCCGAGCCGAACAGCGCCATCCCGCCGAGCAGCAGCGGATAGGCGTGCAGCCGCGCGGCCAGGACGATGACCAGGGTCCCGACGATCGCCGCGCCGTAGCCCAGGACCAGGCCGGGGCGCCGGCCGCGAGCGGCCATGATGCGCGAGAGCGGGATGGCGGCGCAGGCCGCGCCGAGCGAGGAGAAGGTGCCGGTGAGCCCTGCCAGACCGGCGTTCCCGGTGATCTCCTTGGCCAGCAGCGTCGACAGCGAGAACCCGGTCGAGGAGCCGATGCCGCCGAGGATCTGGCTGCCGATGAGGACGCGGACGGTGCGCCGCTGGACGGCGGCCGCGCGCCCGGCGACGGCGACGAGGTCGGGGGATATTCGAGAGTCGGCTGCGGTCACATGTGGAACGTAGCGGGGATCCTTACCCGGCCGGAAGTGGCTGCGCGGATGGACAGATGACGATTCCGGCCACCGCTCCGGCCACTGCTCCGGTCACTGCTCCGGCCACTGCTGGAGCACCGCCTGGAGTAGTGGCTTGACCCCGCCTGGAGACCGGCTAGAAGAACGGCAATTCCCGATCTCTGGCGACCGCGGCCCAGATGTCCTTCACGTCGATGCCGTCCCGCAGCGCCTCCATCACGGTCCGGCCGCCCAGGTCGCTCATCACATGGTCCCGGGAGAACGAGTCGGCGAGCGGCCCGAGCTCCTCCCGCATCCGCTCCCAGAAATCTTGAAGCCGCATCGTCCCTGACCGCATGACCCCCAGTCTGTCAGAGGGACCAGGCACTATGGACCGTATGGCAGCGTCTATCCGAAAGGCAGGGTCCGCGGCCCTGAGCCACTTCCACCCGGCCACCCAGGCCTGGTTCACGGCCGCGTTCGCCGAGCCCACGACCGCTCAGGCCGGAGCCTGGAACGCGCTCGCCGAGGAGAAGAACGCCCTGGTCGTGGCGCCGACCGGGTCCGGCAAGACGCTCGCGGCGTTCCTGGCCGCGCTGGACCGGCTGGCCTTCGGCCCGCCGCCGAGCGAGCCCAAGCGCCGCTGCCGCGTCCTGTACGTCTCGCCGCTGAAGGCGCTGGCCGTCGACGTCGAGCGCAACCTGCGCGCGCCGCTGGCCGGCCTGAAGCAGGCCGCCGCGCGCCTGGGCCTGCCCGAGCCGGACGTCGACATCGCGGTCCGCTCCGGCGACACCCCGGCCGACCAGCGGCGCAGATTCATGACCAAGCCCTCGGACATCCTGATCACCACCCCCGAGTCGCTGTTCCTGCTCCTCACCTCCGCCGCCCGCGAGTCGCTGCGCGGCGTGGAGACGGTGATCATCGACGAGGTCCACGCGGTCGCCGGGACCAAGCGCGGCTCCCACCTGGCCGTCTCCCTGGAGCGGCTGGACGCGCTGCTGGAGCGGCCGGCGCGGCGGATCGGGCTGTCGGCGACCGTGCGGCCGGCCGAGACCGTCGCGCAGTTCCTCGGCGGTCCGCATCCGGTGCACATCGTCGCGCCGAAGATCGCCAAGACCTTCGACATCCGGGTCTCGGTGCCGGTCGAGGACATGGGAGCGCTGGACACCGACGACGGCGAGCTGGTCGCCGCCGACCAGACCGGGCGCCGGCAGGTGTCGGTGTGGCCGCATGTCGAGGCGGCGGTGGCGGACCTGATCGAGCGGCACCGCTCGACGATCGTCTTCACCAACTCCCGGCGGCTGGCCGAGCGGCTGACCGGCAAGCTGAACGAGGCGCACTGGGAGCGGGTCACCGGCGGCACCGCCGGTTCCCCCGGTTCCCCCGGTTCCCCCGGTTCCGACCCCGAGCGCGATGCTCGTGACCCTCTCGAGGAACCGCTGAGCGTGAAACAGGTGCTGGCAGCCTCGCCGCCGGCGGAAGTGATGGCTCAGGCCGGGCAGGTCTCCGGCGCCCCGCCGGTCCTGGCGCGCGCGCACCACGGCTCGGTGTCCAAGGAGCAGCGCGCCGACATCGAGGAGGCGCTGAAGGCGGGCAACCTTCCGGCCGTCGTCGCCACCTCCAGCCTGGAGCTGGGCATCGACATGGGCGCGGTGGACCTGGTGATCCAGGTGGAGTCGCCGCCGTCGGTGGCTGCCGGGCTGCAGCGCGTCGGGCGCGCCGGCCACCAGGTCGGCGCGATCTCGCGCGGCGTCATCTTCCCCAAGTACCGGGGCGACCTGGTGCAGTCGGCGGTGGTGGCCGAGCGGATGGCGTCGGGGTCCATCGAGGCGCTGAAGGTCGTGCGCAACCCGCTGGACGTACTGGCCCAGCAGATCATCGCGATGGTCGCGATCGAGGACTGGCCGGCCGCCGATCTCATCGCCCTGATCCGCCGCGCGATGCCGTTCACCGCGCTGCCGGACTCGGCCTACGAATCAGTGCTCGACCTGCTCTCCGGCCGCTACCCCTCGGACGAGTTCGCCGAGCTGAAGCCGCGCATCGTCTGGGACCGCGTCGAGGGCAAGCTCTCGGCCCGTCCCGGCGCGCAGCGGCTGGCCGTCACCTCCGGCGGCACCATCCCGGACCGCGGCTACTTCGGGGTCTTCCTCGCCGGCGCGAAGGAGGGCGCCAAGCGGGTCGGCGAGCTGGACGAGGAGATGGTCTACGAGTCGCGGGTCGGTGACGTGTTCACGCTGGGCTCCTCCTCCTGGCGCATCGAGGACATCACGCACGACCGCGTCCTGGTCTCCCCCGCCCCGGGCATGCCGGGCAAGCTGCCGTTCTGGCACGGCGACGCCCTGGGCCGTCCGCTGGAGCTGGGCCGCGCGCTCGGCGGCTTCCTGCGCGAGCTGGGCAAGGCCGACGAAGCGGTGTCGAAGGCCCGGCTGAAGGAGTCCGGCCTGGACGAATGGGCCGCCGACAACCTGCTGTCCTACCTGCGCGAGCAGAAGCAGGCCACCGGCCGTATCCCCGACGACCGCACCATCGTGGTCGAGCGCACCCGCGACGAACTCGGCGACTGGAAGATCCTGGTCCACTCCCCCTTCGGCGCCCAGGTGCACGCCCCCTGGGCTCTGGCCATCGGCACCCGCCTGCGCGAGCGCTACGGCTTGGACGCGCAGGTGATGCACGCCGACGACGGCATAGTGCTGCGCCTGCCGGACACCGACGCGGCCGACCCGACCACCGAAACCCTGGGCCTGCTGTTCGGCTCCGACGAGATCGAGGAGATCGTCACCGGCGAGATCGGCGGCTCGGCGCTGTTCGCCTCCCGCTTCCGCGAGTGCGCCGGTCGCGCGCTCCTTCTGCCGCGCACGCGCCCGGGCAAGCGCACGCCCCTGTGGCAGCAGCGGCAGCGGTCGGCGCAGCTGCTGTCGGTGGCGGCGAAGCACGCGAGCTTCCCGATCGTGCTGGAGGCCGTGCGCGAGGTGCTGCAGGACGTGTACGACGTGCCGGGGCTGATCGAGCTGTGCCGCGACATCGAGGCGCGCAAGGTGCGGATCGTCGAGGTGGAGACCGCGCAGCCCTCCCCGTTCGCCCGCTCCCTGCTGTTCGGCTACATCGCGCAGTTCATGTACGAGGGCGACTCCCCGCTGGCCGAGCGCCGCGCCGCCGCGCTGTCGCTGGATCCGGCGCTGCTGGCCGAACTCCTGGGCCAGACCGGCCTGCGCGACCTGCTGGACCCCGACATCCTCACGGCGCTGGAGGAGGAGCTTCAGTACCTGACGCCGAACCGCCGCGCCCGCGATGGCGAGGATGCCGCCGACTTGCTGCGTCTGCTCGGTCCGCTGTCGACGGCCGAGGCTGCGGCGCGCGGCATCGAAGCGGCGTGGCTGGTGGACCTGGAGAGCGCGCGCCGGATCATCAGGGTCCGTATCGCCGGCGAGGAACGCTGGGCTGCGATCGAGGATGCGGGGCGCTTGCAAGACGCTTTAGGCGTGCCACTGCCTGTGGGCATCCCGGAGGCGTTCACGGCTGTCGTCGCGGACCCGCTCGGCGACTTGGTCGCGCGCTACGCGCGTACGCACGGCCCGTTCAACGCCATCGAGCCCGCGACTCGCTTCGGTATCCCGGCGTCGTCGGTCATCGCAGCCTTGGAACGTCTCGCGGCTGCGGGCCGTGTGTTGTCCGGGGAGTTCCGCCCCGGTGGCAGCGGCATGGAGTGGTGCGACGCCGAGGTGCTGCGCCGCGTGCGCCGCCGGACGATGGCCGCGCTGCGCAAGGAGGCTGAGCCGGTACAGCCGCGGGCGCTGGCGATGCTGCTGCCGGCGTGGCAGTCGGTCGGGCGCGCTGCTGCGTCCCCGTTGCGCGGCACGGACGGCGTTCTCCGGGTAGTGGAGCAATTAGCCGGTGCAGTGGTCCCTGCCTCCGCCTTGGAACGCCTGATCCTGCCCTCCCGGATCGTGGACTACTCCCCGACCATGCTCGACGAGCTGACGTCGTCCGGCGAAGTGGTGTGGGCCGGCGCCGGATCGCTGGCAGGCGACGACGGCTGGGTGACCCTGTGCCCCGCCGAACTCGCGCCCCTGCTCCTTCCCGAACCCTCCGAAGCCCTGGACCCCGGCCCAGTGCACGAGGCGATCCTCGAAGCCCTCGGCGAAGACGCGGCTCTGTTCCTGCGCGGAATCGTCGCGCGCGTCAGCGACACGTTCTCCTCTGGCGAAGTGTTGTCAGGGCTCTGGGACCTCCTGTGGGCCGGCTACATCACCAACGACACCCTGGCACCCCTGCGCGGCCTCCTCGGCTCCGGCAAGAGCGCTCACAAGACCCGCCGTCCGACTCCCCGCGGCCGCTACGCGCGCTTCGGCGTGGCAGCGGTAGCGGCGGACCAGAACGCCTCAGCCGCCGTGAGCCCCTCCGCCGCCGGCCGCTGGTCCCGCCTCGCCCCGCGCATCGCCGACCCGACCCGCCGCGCCCACCTGCTCGGCGAGGTCCTCCTGGACCGCTACGGCGTAGTGACCCGCGGCTCAGTGATGAGCGAGCACATCCCCGGCGGCTACGCGGGCGTCTACTCGGTCCTCTCCGCCTACGAGGAAGCCGGCCGCACCCGCCGCGGCTACTTCGTCGAAGGCCTCGGCGCCGCCCAGTTCGCCGCCGAAGGCGCCGTCGACCGCCTCCGCTCCCTGGCAGCAGCCCTCGAAACCCTCCAGAACCGCGAACACGAAGCCACCGGCGCAGCCCTCGACGACAGCGTCCACAAACTCATGGGCACCCCCCACGAGTACACCCCCCGCCGCCCCAAAAAAGACCCCGAACGCATCGGCGCCCTAGTCCTAGCCGCCACCGACCCCGCCAACGCCTACGGCGCCGCCCTCCCCTGGCCCACCCGCCCCACCCCCGAAGACCCCAACGCCACCACCAACACCGGCCACAAGCCCGGCCGCAAAGCAGGCGCCCTAGTAGTCCTCGTAGACGGCGCCCTAACCCTCTACGTCGAACGCGGCGGCCGCACCCTCCTCTCCTGGACCGAAGACCCAGCGGCCCTCCAACCAGCAGCCGACGCCCTAGCCCTCACCGTCCGAGACGGCTGGCTCGGCAAACTGACCGTCTCCAAAACCGACGGCGAAGACGTCCTCTACGCCGGCAAAACCTCCCCCCTGGCCCAAGCCCTCGCAGCCGCCGGCTTCCGCACCACCCCCTCAGGCCTCCGCCTCCGCAGCTAGCCCACAAGAGTGAAAGCCCCGACAACCAAAACCGCCCCCCATCACGTGCTCCAGATAGGAGTCGCGTGGAGGGCAAGCGGCAATCACAAGCTCGGCAGCTCGGCTAGCTGAACTGGTCGAAGCCCATCTTCACCACCATCACCGCCACCACGACCAGCAGCACGCCTCGCACGAATCCGGCGCCGCGCTTCAGCGCCAGGCGTGCTCCGATGCGGGCGCCAATGATGTTGCAGGCGCCCATTCCTGCGCCTAGCGCCCACATCACGTGGCCTTGCGTGGCGAATACCAGCAGGGCGCCGAAGTTCGTGCCGGCGTTGACCACTTTGGCCATCGCTGAGCCGGCGACGAATGACGTACCGATGCCCACGGCGAAGCAGATGATCAGGAATGTGCCGGTGCCCGGGCCGAAGATGCCGTCATAGAAGCCGATTCCGATGCCCGCCGCCAGGGTCGTGGCCAGGCGGCGGCGCGGTGACGCCTCCATGCCCGCCTCCTGGGCGCCGAACGAGGGCCGGAACACCACGAACATCGCGACGCAGACCAGCAGCGCCATCACGATCGGGCGGAACACGCTCGTCGGCAGGCTGGACGCCGAGACCGCGCCGAATCCCGCGCACACCACGGCCAGCGCCGCAGCGGGGAGCATCACGCGCCGGTCCACTTTCGTGCGGCGCAGGTACGTGGCCGCGGCGGTGCTGGTGCCGGATATCGATGCGAGCTTGTTCGTGCCGAGCGCAGCAGCCGCGGGCAGCGTCGGATACGCCAACAGCAGCGCGGGCAACTGAATCAGCCCTCCGCCGCCGACGATCGCGTCCACTCCGCCGGCTCCCGCCGCCGCGCCGAGCAGGCCCACCCCGTGCGCCATGTCCATGGGCCCGGACACTAACGATCGCGGATCACGTCGTGATCACGCCGCTGGTCGCCGCATGGGCAGCAGACTCCGGAATCAGCGGCTCGGGCGCCAGACAAGCACGCAGAAGCCGAGTCGATAGGCGAGAGCCCGCGTGTCGGCACACCCGGCGGCGCAGCGAAGGGCTACAGTTAGCGGCGCGCACTCGCCCACGCACCACCACCGAGCGGCCGCACACTCCCAGCGGGCAGCCGTCATCGAACCCTGGCCACCTGACTACCTGGCCAGCGTCGAGTCAGCGCGAACGCTGCCATCGGCGCCCGGCGAAAGCGCGATCGATCGTCGCGCACAGTGCGGCGGCTTCAACCGCCTCCCGGCCAGTGATCCGGCCGAGCAACAGGTGTCTCTCCCCGGTCAGCTCGCGGCTGGCTGCTCCCCTGAGCTCAGCGGCAGCCCGTCCTGGTAGGGCAGCCCGAGCAGTTGCGCCACGACTCCCAGGTACACCTCGGCCTCGCGCGCCAGCTCGGCGGCTTCGGCGTCGGTGACCGCGTTGGGCAGGCCGGCTTGCGCGGCGGCGCGGCGGGTAGCGCCGGAGGCGAAGTAGGCGGCCCAGTCGGCCAGTTCCGGGGCTTCGCGGTAGAGGAGGTCCCAGACGCTGCGGGGGCGGCGGCGGGTCGGTGCGGCCGGGACTGCTCGTGCGGTCACCACGGCGGCCGAGGCGTGCAGGGCTGCCATGTGGGCGCCGCAGTAGCGGTCGTAGGGGTGCGACGTGGTCACGGCCTCGGCCAGCTCGTGCACGGCCTGTTCGAACAGGTCGCGCGCCGAGCGGGAGGCCGGGCCGCGGCGGTGTCCGCCGGCGCCCATCGGGGGCAGCGGCGGGGGGTGGGCCCGGGAGCCTGCTATCGGTCCCGTGTCCGGGCTTGTGAGAGCGGCGGGCATAGTTCCCTCCCTGTACTAGTCAGGGTCCACTGATGACATGTCGGACACTCGCCGCATGTCTCTTCCACAGTGACAGGCCCCACTGACAAAAACAGGTGTTCAAGCCGGGAAATCCCCGTGAACGGCCGTGGTGATCAGTTCTCCGGGAATTTCAGCACTCTGCCGAGGTGCTCCGGCAGGCTGCTGAGGGACTCCGCGACGAGCAGCCAGCCGCCGGTGGGCACGTCGTGGCAGAGCTGGAACACCTCCACGTCGCCGTCCCGGCCCACGCTCGCGCGCACGCTCCACAGCTCGCGCTCGACCTCCCGGTCGCGGCCGAAGACCAGGGTCTCGACCGTGCCCAGGCGCAGGTCGGTGCGCAGCAGCACCGACGGGAGCTCGCCGGAGTCCGCGCCGACCTGGATCCAGTGCGACAGGACCTGGCGCACGCGGTACAGCTTGCCGCGCCAGATGAAATGCGCCGGCTCGCCGTGGCGGCGCAGTACGTCGATCAGTTCGTCATCGGTGCTCACCGCGGCACCCGTCCCATTCGCACTCATCGCAGCCTCCATAGCCGCCACCTCAGTCATCCGCACGCCCGGACCGGCCAACGGGCAGCCACGGGCTTCCCCTCCCGCGACTGCCCGGCGGGGAGGCCGTTCCGGGCGCCGGACCCATCATCGAATCTTTGTTCGACTCGAACCAGGCTACCCCCGCGGGCCACCCGGCCTCAACGGAATCGGGTCAAGACTCGCTCAAATGAGTGAATCGGCATCCTGGCGACGATCACCGCCAGACCGTCCGGCCGACACCCGACCTGCATCTGACCAGCATCTGACCTGGCTCGCGAGGCAATCCACGCCGCATCGAGCCCACGTCCGACCCGCGAAAACGACGACGGCGGCGGAGGAAAACCCTCAACGCCGCCGCGCTCTCGCGAGCGCCCGACTGTCCGCCGCCCGCTCGAATACGCCCGATCCGGTCCCGTTTCACGAAGCTCTGCCGCCCCGTGTCGGCAGTGCCTCATCAAACGGGACCGGGTCTTCCCCCATGAACGACACGCGGCCGGCCCAGTGCCTCCCCGACACTCCCCACCGTGGCGCGTCCGTCGCGTGCCGTCAGTAAGTGTGGCGCATGGCACCGACAGTCCTCATGGGTATTAGTACTCAGGTCCAGCTTGAGTACCTGCACATACGTCCGACGGCGGAGACGGCGGACGCTGTTACTAAATCGCAACATACAGAATGCTGTAACACTGCAACCCAACCCACCCCCTCGAACGTCTATATGGGTGATCGGAAGTGCCGCTTCTTTGCGGCCTCCGACGCACCCGGTGGGGGTGCTAGTGGGGGTAGGGAAGGCCATTCGGCCTTGGCGGGATCCGCGTCTGTGGGGGCGTGGGTCCCGCCCCTTTGTTTGCGGGAGCCCTTAGCGGCTGCCCTTACGGGAGCTCCTAGCGGAAGCCGTTAGAGGAGCACGCATCTGGCTCGTTTAGTTCCCGCGCAGTCACCCTCACGGCCCACCCTCCTTTCCTCCACGCTGCGATCAAGCCGCCAGGTGGGGATCCTTGAGCCCGTGGGACGAAATCGACACCCGGCAGGCGCCTCGCCCGCACTGCCCGCGCCGTCTGTGCCGTCCGCCCTGTCCGCCGACCCACCCCCGGCAAACGAGATCGTCTCGGTCCTCGTCCCGCTCCTGAACGACGAACGCCGCGTCCTGCGGTGTGTGCGGGCTCTGCTGAGCCAGACCCGGGTGTCGAAACTGGACGTGGTCTTCCTGGACGCGGGCTCCACGGACCTCACCCGCCGCCTGGTCTTGCAAGCCGCGATGGACGACCCGCGCGTGCGCCTGCTGGTCGGCGCACCTACCCCACAGGGATGGTGCGCGCACGCTCACGCCTGCGAGCAACTCGCGGTCGCCGCACGCGGCAAGGCGATGGTGTTCGCCGACCCGGGCTTGGCGTTGGCGCCAGGCGCGATCGCCTCTGCGGTGGCGGCACTGCGCGGACCGCGCCGGATGGACTTGGTCGTCGCCGAGGCGCGACGACGAACTCCCGTCGACCGCACACCGGCAACCGGACCGCGGCCGTCCACATCGGCGCGCTTGCTCGCGGTCGACAGCGAGACCTACTGGCGAGTCGGCGGCCATTGCAACGCAGCACACGACGCACACGGCGAGACGGGACTGGTACGCGCGGTCCGGCGAGCCGGCGGGCAGGTCGCGACGCTCGACGGACGGCACGCAATAGAGTTCCTGGACGGCTCGCTATGGCCGCGCGAGCGCGCAGGCATTGCGGCCGCGACAGGCAGCGGCGGACGGCACCCGCTATACGACACGGAGAACTCGATCCTGCACTCCTTCACGGACACCGCGCGGCGTTTGCTGGCGGCGTTCACGACGGCGCCAACGCAGGTACGGCCCGCCACTTCGCGCCCGGCGGGACAGGTGCGGCGCGCGCCGATGCGGCCGACGGCGGCGCCCGCCGGACCGGTGGCGGACGCGGCGGCGAACCGGGCAGCGGGGTACGCGGCGAAGGCGATGGCCGAGGCGGTCGCGGCGGTGGATGCGGGGCGCTGAGGCCGGCGGCGAGCGGCGGCGCGGCGCTGAGGCCGGCGGCGGCTGCGGAGTCGGGGAGCTGAGCCATTCGGCGGGGCACGAGCAGCAGGCGGCGATCCAGCCAACGGCACCGGGCCGAACGCTCGTACCGCCAACAGCGCTGGGCAGATCGCACTTTTACGTTACGGCGCCAGGACGGCACCGAGCCGAACGCTCGTACCGTCACCAGCGCTGGGCCGATCGCGCTTTTTACGTTGCGGCGCCAGGTAGGGCCCGCCCTACCAATGGGGGCAAACCACCCCCAATTAGGAAGGGCCCGCGGCGGCCGCTCACGCTCAGAATCCCACCGTCGGCGCTGTCTGCGGCGGGAATCAGCGCTCGAATTGCGTCGAACGGGTGAGCGTCCCGGGCGTGTCGCTGGCGCAGCCCGACGGCTCCCGCGCCTCCCGCACCTACCGCGCCCCCGCCAGGGCCACGCCTGCGGCCGTCGGCAAGTAGGTCTCGCCTGTGAAGTCCCAGCCGGCGATTGCCTTGCGGTAGTGGATGACCTCGTGTTCCGCGCCGGTGCCGGTGCGGGTGTACTCGCGGTAGCCGGCGGCGGTGGCGAGGCGTTGGTTCTCCCACATCATGGCGTGGGTTTGGAGGCGGAGTTCGGGGAGCCAGAGTTGGCGGGCGTGGTCTTCGGCGAAGGCGAGGATGCGGCGGCCGGTGCCTCGGCCTTGGCGGTCGGGGGCGACGGCGAAGTTGTCGAGGTGGAGCCAGCCGTCTTCGGGGATGAGGGTCACGGTGGCGATGGCGGGGCTGCCGACGACGAACAGGCAGCCGCGGCGCATCAGGTGCGGGTAGTCGGCGTCCATCGGGGCGGGGCGGGCGCCGATGCGGTCGACGTAGTGGCGGTAGGCCGAGTGGGTGACGGCGTGGACCGCCGCGAGGTCCACCGGTACCGCGTATCGGACTCCGAGCGGCTGCATGTTCGTGCCTCTCCTTCTCCCGCCCCTGGACTGTTCCGCGGACTGTTCCTCGCAGGCTGGCACACGGAGTGGGGCGGGGTAGGGCGGATCAGGCGTCGTTCATCAGACAAGGTGACAGTGCTGGTGACTGGAGGAGTAGCTGGAGGAATAGCCGGAGGAGTAAGCCCTGGGGAGCGGCTAGTAGGGGCAGCTGGAGGGAGCAGTAAGGCGCGCCCTTAAGCCGAAAGCCGCATCCCCGAACTCTGCTCATGCCGCCGGTCCAACCCCAGGTTCCGATAGATCTCCAGCGTCGCCGTCGACATGTTCAGCGTGATGAAGTGCAGCCCCGGCACGCCCTCGGCCAGCAGCCGCTCGCACATCCGCGTCGTCCAATCGACCCCGACCGCGCGCACCGCGGCCTTGTCCCCCTCCACCGCCATCAGCGACCGCTCCAGGTCGGCCGGGAACGCCTGCCCGGTCAGCCCGGTGATCCGCTTGATCTGCGCGACGTTGGTCACCGGCATCACGCCCGGCAGGATCGGCACGTCGCACCCCGCCGCCGCGACCCGGTCCCGCAGCCGCAGGTAGTCGTCCGTCAGGAAGAACATCTGCGTGATCGCGAAGTCCGCGCCCCGCCGGCACTTCTCCACGAAGTGCGCCACGTCCGTGTCCCAGTCCGGCGAGCGCGGGTGCATCTCCGGGAAGGCGGCGACGCCTACACAGAACTCCCCCGACTCCCTTACCAAATCCACAAGTTCGCTGGCGTAGCTCAGCCCTTCGGGGTGTGCTGCCCAGTCCCCCAAGGGGTCGCCGGGCGGGTCGCCCCGCAGCGCCAGGATGTTGCGCACTCCGGCGTCCGCGTACTGCCCGATGACGTGCCGCAGCTCGGCGACGGAGTGGTCGACCGCTGTGAGGTGTCCCACAGGTGTGAGCGTGGTCTCCGCGGCGATCCGCTCGGTGGTCTCCACCGTCTTCATCCGCGTCGACCCGCCGGCACCGTACGTCACCGACACGAACGTCGGCGAGTACCCCTCCAGCCGCCGCAGAGCGCGCCAAAGCTGCTGCTCCTGGGCGTCGTCCCTAGGCGGGAAGAACTCGAAGGAGAAGGAGCGTTCGCCACGCGTCAACAGCTCGCGGACGGTGGCGGCCCGGTCCGGCCGCACGGAGGGTAGTCCCAGTGCCATGAATCCACCGTACTGAGCATGTCGCGCTTTGTGAGGTAAGGATGCCGGACGTCCCGAGACGCGAGACACGGGCCTAGCAGCACCGGCCGTATGGTTGTTCCCGTGAACCCCCTGGACCGCCACTCCTTGCGAACCCGAGTAGACGCCGCCCTGTCGGCGTTCCTGGACAGTCAGGGCGCGGCCCTCATCGCGATGTCGCCGGAGCTGGCGCCGCTGCCGACCGCGCTGCGGGAGTTCCTAGACGGCGGCAAGCTGATGCGCCCGGGGTTCTGCTACTGGGGATGGCGCGGAGTACTCGGCGACAGTGCGACCGCCCAGGAAGAGGAAGGCATAGTCCACGCCGCCGCTTCCCTGGAGCTGCTCCAGGCATCGGCGCTGATCCACGACGACTACATGGACGACTCCGACACCCGCCGCGGCATGCCGGCGATCCACCGCCGCTTCGCCGCCGCACACCGCGAGGCCGCCTGGGAGGGTTCGGACGAGCGGTTCGGGGCGGCGGCGGCCATTCTGCTCGGCGACGTCTGCCTGACCTGGTGCGATGAGATGTTCGCGGGCAACGGTCTGCCCGCGGAGCGCACTGCCGCAGCCCGCCGGTACTTCGACGTGATGCGCACCGAGGTCATGGCCGGGCAGTACCTGGACGTGCTGGCGCAAGCGCACGGTCTGGACGAGCCCGAGCGCGCGGCGCAGCGGGCGCAGACCGTGATCCGCTTCAAGTCCGCGAAGTACACGATCGAGCGACCGCTGCACGTCGGCGCGATGCTGGCCGGCGGCGGCAAGGACGTCATCGCCGCCTACTCCGCCTACGGACTGCCGCTCGGCGAGGCGTTCCAGCTGCGCGACGACGTGCTGGGGGTCTTCGGCGACCCGGCGGCGACCGGCAAGCCGGCCGGCGACGACCTGCGCGAGGGCAAGCAGACGCTGCTGGTGGCGCTGGCCGCGGCGCGCGCCGACAGCCCGGCGGCGATCAAGACGCTGCGCGCGGAGCTGGGGAACCCGGACCTGGACACGGCCGGGGTCGCCGAGCTGCAGGACATCATCCGCTCCACCGGGGCGCTGGACGACGTCGAGACGCGGATCGCCGCGCTGACCGACCAGGCGCGGGCGGCCCTGGACGCCGCGCCGATCGACGCGGAGGCCAAGACCGTGCTCGGGGAGCTGGCGGTCATGGCGACCGCGCGCAAGAAGTAGTACAGCAAGAAGTAGTACATCCGCGGCCTAGGCAGACCGCCAGACCCGCATCCCCGCGCGTCCCCGCGTCCCGGCATCCCCGCTAACCCTGCTGATTCAGCCCGTCCACCACCGGCCGCGCGTGCTCGAACCCGAGCCGCGACACCGCCGCGGTGTCCAGCCGGAAGAACCGTCCGCCGGTCGGCGGCAGCCCGAGCCAGCGGGCACACAGCACGCGCAGCACATGCCCGTGCGCGACCAGGCACACGTCCTCGCCCTCACCGTCGGCCAGCAGCGGCCGCACCCGGGTCAGGACCCTGTCCACGCGCGCGCCGACCTGCTCGATGGTCTCGCCGGGGTGCTCGTGGTCGCCGGGCACGATGCCGTCGTCCCACAGGTACCAGCCGGGGTGCTTCTCGTGGATCTCCTCGGTGGTGACGCCTTCGTAGCCGCCGTAGTCCCACTCCAGCAGGTCGGGGTCGGGGGTGGCGTCGGTGAGGCCGGCGAGTTCGGCGGTGCGGACCGCGCGGGTCAGGGGGCTGGTGTAGACGGCGCCGAAGCTACGGCCGGCCAGGAGTTTGGCGGCGGCGCGGGCCTGGTCCTCGCCGACGGTGGTCAGCGGCAGGTCGGTCAGGCCGGTGTGGCGCCCGGAGCGGCTCCACTCGGTCTCGCCGTGGCGGAGCAAGATCAGCTCAGACATGTCCCCGAGCGTAGCCGGACGCGGCGCGCCGCGCGTGGCGCGCCCCCTGGCGCCCCGGGTGGCGTAAGCCGGCCGGCCATTGACCCGGGCCGGATCTCCCTTTTGACTGGAAAGCGGCGGCATTGGCGGCTTGTGGCGGATCCCCGCCGCGCCGCCCGGACCGCCGCCAGCGAAGGAGGCGCTATGGCGAAGCAGTCATTGTCAGAAGTCCCTCAGACCCCGCTCGAAGGCATCCCGCCGACACCCGCCGGGAGCCGGGCGCTGCCGATCCTCATCCTGGAGCCGGAGGCAGGGAGCTGCAGCTGTGGCGGCGGCTGCAAGTGCGGCTGCCAGAGCGGTGGCAACTGCGCCTGCGGAGGCGCCTGCGGGTGCTGACCGATCCCGCGCGGTGACGCGGACCCCGAACGGGCCGCCGGAGGTCTTGAGGCTGATACAGATCTCCTCCGGCGGCCCTTTCCCTTGTCGCGGGATAGCTGTTACGTTCACGAAACTAGAACATGTATCAGTTTCGTGGGAGGCCCGTCCATGTCCGAAGCCGTCATCGTCGAGGCGGTGCGCACCCCGATCGGCAAGCGCAACGGCGAGCTGGCCAACCTGCATCCGGCCTACCTGCTCGGCGAGACCTACCGGGAGCTGCTGAAGCGGACCGGCGTGCCGGCCGACGCGGTGGAGCAGATCGTCGGAGGCTGCGTCACCCAGGCCGGCGAGCAGGGGTTCAACGTCGCGCGCACGGCGTGGCTGGCGATGGGCCTGCCGTACTCGACCGCCGCGACCACGATCGACTGCCAGTGCGGCTCCTCGCAGCAGGCGAACAACATGGTGGCCTCGATGGTCGGCGGCGGGACCGTGGACGTCGGCATCGGCTGCGGGGTCGAGGCGATGTCGCGCGTGCCGCTCGGCGCCAACGCCAAGTCAGGCTTCGGACGTCCGCAGCCCGACGAGTGGAACCTCGACATGCCGAACCAGTTCGAGGCCGCGGAGCGGATCGCGCGCAAGCACGGGATCGCCCGCGAGGACACCGACGCGCTGGGCGTCCTGTCCCAGGCGCGCGCCAAGCAGGCCTGGGCCGAGGGCCGCTTCGACCGCGAGGTGTTCGAGGTCCAGGTCCCCACCCGCGAGGAGGAGCGCGACGAGCACGGCATGTGGCGCGCGGTCGGCCGCGACCAAGGACTGCGCGACACCACCCAGGAAGGGCTGGCCGGACTGAAACCGGTTCTCCCCGACGGCATCCACACCGCAGGCACCGCCTCCCAGATCTCCGACGGCGCCGCCGCGGTGCTGTGGGCCTCGCGCGACACAGCGCGCGCCCTGGGCCTGCGCCCCCGCGCCCGCATCGTCGCGCAGGTGATGGTCGGCTCGGACCCCTACTTCCACCTCGACGGCCCGATCCCGGCGACCACCGCGGTCCTGGCCAAGGCCGGGATGACGGTCGGCGACATCGACCTGTTCGAGATCAACGAAGCCTTCGCCTCGGTGGTGCTGGCCTGGTCGCGCGCGCACCGGGTCGACATGGCCAAGGTGAACGTCAACGGCGGCGCGCTGGCGATCGGGCACCCGGTCGGCGCGACCGGCGCGCGCCTGTTCACCACGGCGCTGCACGAGTTGGAGCGCGCGGACAAGGAATACGCGCTCCTCACGATGTGCCAGGGCGGGGCGCTGGGGATCGCAACGATCATCCAGCGGATCTGATCGCGGCGGCCGGGCCTCGGCGCGCCGCCCTGGCGCTTCATCAGTGGTCTTCAGCGCTCTTCAACGCTGCGAGACTCAGTCTCAGTGCGCGTACCCGCACGCGTGCGAGCGCGTGTAGTGCTGCGCGTACTCCGGCGGCGCGATGCCCTCGAGCAGGTCCGGGCTGGGCTTGGCGACGCCGGCGGTGATCGCCAGCGGAATGGCTCCGGCCCAGTACGGCAGCTCCAGATCCGCCTCGTCGTCGGCGACCTGGTCGCCGCGCGCCTTCAGCGACACCTGCTCCAGGTCCAGCGCCAGGATCGCGGTCTGCGCCAACTCCTTGCGCGTGGGCTCGCGGGACTCGGCGGTGCGGCCGGGGGCGATGTGGTCGATCAGGGCACGCATGGCCTCCAGGCGCTCGGCGGGGTCGGCGACGACCCGGGCCGTGCCGTGGACCACCACGCTGCGGAACGCCATCGAGTGGTGCATCCAGCTGCGAGCCAGGACCAGCGCGTCGAAGAGGGTGACGGTGACGCTCACCTGCTCGCCGTCCAGGCGCGCGAAGCGGCCGCCGGTCGAGCCGTGCACGTAGAGCCGGTCGCCGGAGCGCGCGTGGACCGTCGGGAGGGCGACCGGGGCGCCGTCGAGGACGAAGGCCAGGTGGCAGACCAGCGCCTCGTCCAGGACCGCGTGGACGGCGGCGCGGTCGTAGCCGACGCGGCTCTGGTAGCGGGTGGCGGTGGTGCGCGGGGTCTGGTCGTAGGCGCCCTCGGCGCCGTGGCCGAACAGGCAGGCTTCGGTCTCGGCGTCACGGATCGGGGCGTCGGGGTTCGGCGTCCGGGTCGAGGTCAGAGCGGGAGTCGCGGTCTGAGTCGCACTCGGTATCGCGCTCGGTATAGCGGTAAGCGTCGGGCTCTGCGTCGAGATCTGCGTCAAAGGAGGCGTGGGGGTAGGCGTCTGGCGGGGAGCCGCTTGCGTCATTTTTCGTCCTAGTGCAAACTTGTCACTGTGGTAGTTCAAACACCCTCCCCGGCAGCGTACAAAATCTCCGGCCGGGGCGCCAGCCAGATCGCGGCGTCCATCGAGGCTGGCATCGCCGCCGGCGCCCTGCCGCCGGGCCAGGCGCTGCCGCCGATCCGGGACCTCGCGACCGAGCTCGGGGTGAACCCCAACACCGTCTCGGCCGCCTACCGCCTGCTGCGCGACCGCGGCGCCGTGGAGACCGCCGGACGCCGCGGGACCCGGGTGCGTGCGCAGCCAGCGACCGCCCCGCGCAACCTGTCCTTCCCGATCCCGCCCGGCGCGAAGGACCTGGTCACCGGCGACCCGGACCGCCGTCTACTACCGGAGCTGGTCTTCCCCAGCGGCCCGTCGCAGCGCCTTTACACCGGCGAGGCGATCCTGCCGGACCTGCTCGGTACCGCCCGCGCGCGCCTCGGCGCCGAGGGCGTCCCGGTCGGCGACCTGCTGCTGGCCTTCGGCGCCGGCGACGCCATCGACCGCGCGCTGTCCGCCCACCTGCGCACCGGGGACATGGTCGCCGTCGAGGACCCGGGCTGGGGCGCCGTCTACCGGCTGCTGCCGGCGATGAACCTGACCGCCGTCCCGGTCCCGATCGACGTCGAGGGCATGACGCCGCAGGGTCTGGCGGCGGCGCTGAAACGGGGCGTGCGCGCGGTGATCATCACCAGCCGTGCCCAGAATCCGACCGGCGCCGCGGTGTCCGCCGCTCGTGCCGAAGCTCTGCGTGCGCTGCTCGCCGCGTATCCCGACGTCCTGGTCATCGAGGACGACCACGGCGCCGACATCACCCGGCACCACCGCCTGCACACGCTGGCCGGCACGACCGAGCACTGGGCCCACATCCGCTCGCTGTCGAAGGCATACGGCCCGGACCTGCGCTGCGCGGTGGTCGCCGCCGACGGCATGACCGGCGGGCGGATGGCCGGGCGGCTCCGCCTCGGCGCGGGGTGGGTCAGCCAGCTGATCCAGGCTCAGGTCCACCGGCTGTGGACGGACGAGGCGGTCGAGGCGCAGATCATCGAGGCGGCTCGCACCTACACCGAGCGCCGCACGACCCTGGTAAACGCTCTCGCGCAACGCGGCATCGAGGCCTGGGGAACCACCGGAATCAACGTCTGGGTTCCGGTTCCGGAGGAAGCTGTCGTGGTCAGCGGCATGCTCGCCGCCGGCTGGGCCGTGGCGCCCGGCGCCTGGTTCCGCGTCGACAGCCCGCCGGGCATCCGCATCACCATCGCGAAGCTGGATCTGGCCGACGTCGAACCCCTCGCCGACGCCCTCGCCACCGTCCTGAACGCCTCGGGCTCGAACGGCTCAGTGTAGGAATTTCGCCCAACCTGTTCGCCCGTGGCGAACGCCGGAGGGGAGAGCCGTCGAACCCTTCTTTCCCCAGCGGCGGCGGCATACCGTGGCGGGGTGGGCGAATGGTGGTCGATCGAAGTCGCGGACGGCGAGTTCTCCGCGGCCTCTTGGAAGGACACGCACGGCCGTGACCTGATCCGCACCGCGCTGGAGTACGGCGCGGAGGACTGGGCCTGGGTCGAACGTCCCTGGGGTGTGGTGCTCGAGCTCTGCTTCCCGGAGGACATACCCGTGGGCGGCTGGTCCGCCTTCCGGGACGCGACGTTGGTCAAGGCGGCGCTGGACGCCGTCCCCGACCCGATCAACGGACTGCTGATGTATCCGGGCCGAGGCGGCTCCTCCGGCGCGCGCGTACCGCGCAAGCCGAAGCCGGCACCGGCCGCGGCGGCAGCAGCCCTGCCGGAACCCGATGTCAGCGACGAGGTGGTCCGCATCGCTTCCTCAGCAGCCGTGGAAGAGCTACCGGTGGGTCGCGGACGGTTCGTGTATCCGGCCTCAGCCGCGAGCTAGCTCTACAAGCCAGCCGCGAGCGACGATCCAAGCACGAGCTAGAGCTAGCGCCGCGCCCCGCGCCGCTTGATCAACGCCGCCGCCGACAGCGCGAACCCGGTGGCGGCGACCAGCTCGTGCGAGACGAAGCGGTTCGGCGCCTCGTCCTGGATGCGGCCGTGAAAGCGGTTCACCACGTCCGGCCACAGCTTGCGCTTGAAGATGATGTGCGCGGGCTTGTCCATGTCGGGCAACGCGGCGCCGACCATCCCGAGCACGACGGATGCGGCGAGCTTGTTGCGATCCGCCGCCGGAGCACGCCACACCGCGCGCGTGATCACACCCATCACCGCCAGCCCGGTCAGCCCGTCGGCGACCGCGACCCGCAAGAAGTGCCGCTCGCTCTCCCAGTCACCCCAATGCGGCAGCGAATCCAGCACGAAATGCGACGCGACCCCGATCGCGAACGCGGGCACCGGCCGCCGCACGGCCGCACCGACGACCGCTCCGGACAGGACGTGATTGGTCACCAGCATGTGCCCCACGCTAGCCCAGCGAAGATCCGGAAGCCCGGCAGGCTCGGCGCGGCCAGGGTCGGAAGCAGCGTCAGAAGCGGCAGAAGACCGCGGTGGCATCGTCATGGAGCTTGCCGCGATAGGCACCCGGCGGCGAGGCGAGCTCCTCGGCACGAACATCGGCGACCACGGCGCGCGGACCGTGCTCGTCCATGCGCTCCAGCAGGTCAAGCCACGAACGCCCGTACCGCTCGACCAAGCGCGTGACGCCGTCGGTCATCAACGCGGCACGAGTGACGTCGGCCAACGGCACGCTGCCGGCAATAGCTTTGTCCGCCGCCTCAGGCCGATTGGACGCGACCCAAAAACCCTCGTCCGTGTTACGCAAACGGCTGACGCCCTCGACGGAACGGTCGGTGAGGTAAGCCGTGCGATCATCATGCGCCACCACCAACTCGCCATCGCCACGCTCGACCACAACAGCCGAATCCCCCAGAACGATGTAGTCCACGAACTCCGCACCACAGCGCAAGATCGCGACCGTCGTCGAAGGACTATCGGGATTCCGAAGATCGCAGCCATCACCGTGATCCCGCATCGTCGCAACGATCCCCCCGCGAAGCACATCCACCAACCCCGCACCAAAATCCCGCACAAGCAGCCCCGCGAGATTCACCCCAAGCCGCGCAACCAACCACGGCACACCATGCACGCACCCCGACTCGACACCCACCGCCGCCGTCGCCCCGTCCAACACGATCACGAACCGCTCAGTCGCGAGCACGAAATCATCATTGGCCCGCAGCGACGACGCCGCCTGACAGGTGTAGCCGACTTCCATGGTGTGGGCACAGACAGGTTCGAACTGCCGACCGCTCGGGTGTAAACCGAGTGCTCTTCCGCTGAGCTATGCGCCCTTTGGGGGTCGCCGGGGCGACCCTCAAGAGGGAAAGAGTACCCGACCAGAGGGGGTCTCGCGGCCGGAGATTTCTGTGTGGGGGCTTGGTTCGGGGCGGTGGGTGGTTGCGGGAGCTGGTGGGGGTGTCAGCCCAGGCCCTTGGGTTGGCCGTCTTGCCAGCGCATGCCCCAGCCGTACATGCGGTCCAGTTCGGATTGGAAGCCGGTGGTGAATTGGACTTCGCGTTGGACGACCAGGTCGGGGCCGTGGCGGAGGAGGAGGGCTACGGCGCAGGATTTGGCTTGGGGGATGGGGTTTTCGAGCTTGATCTCTAGGGGGTTGCCGATGGCGGGGTGGAGGGTCACCTTGGCGTTGGCTCCGTCGAAGGCGCCTTGGTAGGCGAAGACGAAGATCAGGACGCGGCTCATCTCGTCGGAGTGGTCGAGGTTGACGAAGAGGTTCTCGCCTATGGCGCTGCCGCTGCGGTCGTCCTGGTCCAGGCGGATGTAGGGCGGGCGTTCGAAGTCGCCTCGGCGGTGGCCGAGGGCTTGGACCACGCCGCGTTGGCCGGCGGTGAACTCATACAGGCAGCCGAGGTCGAGGTCCACGAGGCGTCCGTGGCTGATCGGCGGGGGTTCCAGGCGGCGGGAGGAGAGTTTGAGGCCGCCGGTGGGGCGGGGGGTGGGGATCATCGGGAGCTGGTCCCAGATGAGGTTGACGCGCAGGGTGCCGGCGGCGGCTCCTCTGCTGGTGAGCGACTGGACCGGCCGGGCCGCCGTCATCTTCTCGACGCGGTTGCCCGCCTCGCCGTCGTCGGACGCCCTGATGATCATCCGGTTCAGGCGCATCGCGGTTTCCCCCTGCTCTGATGAAGTTGTCTGACATCCCTATCCGACTACAGTTTGCTACCCCGTGGGGGCTAGGCGGAACGCTCAGTCGGTCCTCTGGCCGAAATGGCGTTCCAGGGCCGCGTGGACGTCTTCGGACAGGGTGGTGACGCCGGTGCGGGACTCGGGGGCGGCCTCGGCGGCGGGTGCCGTCTCGGGGTTCGCGGGATTCGCGGAGTTCTGGGAGTTCTCGGAGTTCTCGGGGGTGACGTGGTCTTCGGCTCCGCAGTCCTTGCAGTGCGTGCTGCCGAGGGCGCGGGTCAGGCGGGGCGAGCCGCAGGCGGCGCAGTGGGCCAGGTCGGAGGTCCAGTCGCGGTCGCGCTGGCAGGCCGGGCAGATGAGGACCTGCTCGCCCGCGCGCACGCCCCGCCGCCACGGTGACGCGCCTCGGACCGGGTCGGTCTGGCGGGCGCCGCAGCGGTGGCAGGGCATGGCTCGGGGTTTCCTATGCGGTGAGTGTCGGGGTGGGCTCGCCGGCGGCGGTGCGCCGGCGAGCCGGATGGGTGTCTTATACGCCGGCCGCGGCGAGCGCCGCCCGGTAGTCGTCCAGTGAGCGGGCGTCCGCCAGGCCGTTCACCACGGTCCAGCGGACGACGCCCTCATGGTCGATCAGGAAGGTCCCTCGGACGGCGCAACCGCGCTCGGCGTCGAAGACCCCGTACGCGCGCGCCGCCCCGCCGTGCGGCCAGTGGTCGGCCAGCAGCGGGAAGCCGAAGCCGGCCTCGTCGGCGTACGCGCGCAGCGAGTAGAGCGCGTCGCACGACGCGGCGAGCACCTGGACGCGCTCGTTCTGGAAGTCCTCGACGCTCTCGTGGATCGCCTGCAGTTCCGAGCCGCAGACCCGGGAGAAGGCGAAGGGGTAGAAGACCAGCAGCACGGCCTGCTTCCCCCGGAAATCCGTCAGGGAGACGCTCTGCCCGTGCTGGTCGGTCAGGGTGAAGACCGGCGCCCGATCGCCGGCCCGGGGAGGCGGCGGCTGCTCGGCCCGGTCCTGCGAGCCCGGTTCCGAAGCGGGTTCGGGCCCGCCGGTTCCGAATCCGCCGGTACCGGGCCCGCCGGTGCCCGACCCGCTGCTTCCGACCGGGTCGGAGGGCACCGGGCTGCTGGGGGGATGGATGGAAGGACCGCCGTCAGGCGGTCCGTTCGGGGAGGACATATCGCCGCTAGTTCCCCGCGCTGTCGTCGGCCTTGGCTCGAACCGCGGACTTCGCCACCTTCGCGCCGGCCTTCGGGCTCACCAGCCGGGTTCCCGACCAGTCGGGACCGGCGCTGATGCTGGACGTCGCCGACAGCCCGGCGGTCGGCGCCGCCTCGCCGATCTCGCTGGGTTCCACGTGGCCGTCCCCCGTCTTGGGCGTGAGCAGCCAGATCGGGCCGCCGTCAGCCAGCGAGGTCAGGGCGTCGACCAGGTTGTCCACCAGGTCGCCGTCGTCCGTGCGGTGCCACAGCACCACCGCGTCGACCACGTCTTCGAAGTCCACGTCGACCAGGTCCGCGCCGATCGTGTCCATGATGGCCTGACGCAGTTCCTCGTCGCAGTCCTCGTCCCAGCCGAGTTCCTGCACCACATCGCCCGCCTGGAAGCCCAGGCGCACAGCCAGCGGGTTGGCGGCGGCCTGAACTGTGTCCGCGACCGCGCCCACGGAACTGTCCTCCTTCATGTCGTTCTGCATTCCCCTAGTCCATACGCCGGAAGCCCAAGACGCAACTACCCGTCGGACGGCGAGTCCGGCGCGGTGTCGCCGCCGGCGGCGCACTCGACCACCGCGTCGGGCCCCGGGAACACCAGTCCCTGGTGCCCGTCGTCGAACCGGACCAGGTAGGGAGGGGTGCCGGAGTCCCCCTTGACCTCGATGATCTCACCGGTGCGGTCCGCCTCGCCGACATGGGCGGCGTGGACATGAAGCCGATCTCCCACTGAAGCTCGCATGTCTCCAGTCGACACCGCACGGGGGGAGAACGCCACCCCTCGTGAGGCATATATCCTGGTTACCTACGAGTAGATGTGACGTCCATGGCATGCGCGTTAGACGATGGTGGACGATGTAACCACGAAGATCTACAAGATCTGTGTCTAGGTTGAAGGACGACAGTGGCACCCGGACAAGAGCGTTTCCCCATCATCAGTGACGGCCTGCCCACTCAGCTGCCGGACGTGGACCCGAACGAGACCGCGGAGTGGATCGAGTCCCTGGACTCCGTCGTCAACGAACAGGGCCGCCAGCGCGCGCGGTACCTGATGCTGCGCCTCCTGCAGGAGGCCCGCGCGAAACAGGTCGGCGTGCCGGGCCTGCGCTCCACGGACTACATCAACACGATCCCGCCGGAGGCGGAGCCGTGGTTCCCTGGCGATGAGGACATCGAGCGCCGGATCCGGGCGTTCATCCGGTGGAACGCCGCCATCATGGTGTCCCGGGCCAACCGCCCGGGCCTGGGCGTCGGCGGCCACATCGCCACCTACGCCTCGGCGGCGTCGCTGTACGAGGTGGGCTTCAACCACTTCTTCCGCGGCAAGGACCACGGCGAGTCCGGCGACCAGGTGTACTTCCAGGGCCACGCCTCGCCGGGCATCTACGCGCGGGCGTTCCTGGAGGGCCGGCTCACCGAGCAGCACCTGGACGGCTTCCGCCAGGAGACCTCGCAGGCGCCGTTCGGTCTGTCCTCCTACCCCCACCCGCGCCTGATGCCGGACTTCTGGGAGTTCCCGACCGTCTCGATGGGCCTGGGCCCGCTCGGCGCGATCTACCAGGCGCGGTTCAACAAGTACATGTACTCGCGCGGCATCGCCGACACCTCGCGCAGCCACGTATGGGCCTTCCTCGGCGACGGCGAGACCGACGAGCCCGAATCGCTCGGCGCGATCGGCCTGGCCGCCCGCGAGGAGCTGGACAACCTCACCTTCGTGATCAACTGCAACCTGCAGCGCCTGGACGGCCCGGTGCGCGGCAACGGCAAGATCATCCAGGAGCTGGAGTCCACCTTCCGCGGCGCCGGCTGGAACGTCATCAAGGTGATCTGGGGCCGGGACTGGGACCCGCTGCTGGCCCAGGACACCGACGGCGCGCTGGTGAACAAGATGAACACCACCCCCGACGGGCAGTTCCAGACCTACACGGTGGAGACCGGCGGCTACATCCGGGAGAACTTCTTCGGAGAGGACGCCCGGCTGCGCAAGATGGTCGCGGACATGTCCGACGACCAGCTGCGCACCCTCTCGCGCGGCGGCCACGACTACCGCAAGGTCTACGCGGCGTTCAAGGCGGCCCGGGAGCACACCGGCCAGCCGACCGTGATCCTGGCCCACACCATCAAGGGCTGGACCCTCGGGGAGCACTTCGAGGCGCGCAACGCCACGCACCAGATGAAGAAGCTCACCAAGGCCGAGCTCAAGAGCTTCCGCGACCGGCTGCACCTGCCGATCACCGACGCCCAGCTGGAGGCGGACCTTCCGCCGTACTTCCACCCGGGGGAGGACTCCCCCGAGATCCAGTACATGAAGGAGCGCCGCGCCGCGCTCGGCGGCTACCTGCCGCGCCGCCAGGTGCGCAACAAGCCGCTGATCCTGCCCGGCGACGACGTCTACGGGCAGCTGAAGAAGGGCTCGGGCAAGCAGGCGATGGCCACCACCATGGCCTTCGTCCGGCTGCTCAAGGACCTGATGCGGGACAAGAACATCGGCGCGCGGTTCGTGCCGATCATCCCGGACGAGGCCCGCACCTTCGGCATGGACTCGCTGTTCCCGACGGCGAAGATCTACTCCCCGCACGGCCAGACCTACGACGCCGTGGACCGCGAACTGCTGCTGTCCTACAAGGAGTCGACGCAGGGCCAGATCCTGCACGAGGGCATCAGCGAGGCCGGATCCACCGCCTCGCTCGTGGCCGCGGGCAGCTCCTACGCCACGCACGGCGAGGCCACGATCCCGGTCTACATCTTCTACTCGATGTTCGGGTTCCAGCGGACCGGCGACCAGTTCTGGCAGCTGGCCGACCAGCTCGGCCGCGGCTTCGTGCTGGGCGCCACCGCCGGGCGGACCACGCTGACCGGCGAGGGCCTGCAGCACGCCGACGGCCACTCGCACCTGCTGGCCTCGACCAACCCGGCGGCGGTCGCCTACGACCCGGCGTTCGCCTTCGAGATCAGCCACATCGTGCAGGACGGTCTGCGCCGCATGTACGGGTCCTCCGAGGAGCACCCGCACGGCGAGGACGTGTTCTACTACGTCACCGTCTACAACGAGCCGTACCAGCAGCCCGCTGAGCCGGCCGGGGTGGACACCGAGGGCATCCTCAAGGGCCTGTACCGCTACGCCGCCGCTCCAGACGGTGCCGCCGACAGGCCTAAAGCACAAATCCTGGCCTCCGGCGTCGGCGTCACCTGGGCCCTGAAGGCCCAGCAGATGCTGGCCGAGGAGTGGGGCGTGGCGGCCGACGTGTGGTCGGCGACCTCGTGGACCGAGCTGCGCCGCGACGCGCTCGCCGCCGACGAGCGCGCGCTGCTCTACCCGGAGGAAGAGGCGCGCGTGCCCTACGTCACGCAGATCCTCGGCGCCACCGAGGGCCCGGTCGTGGCGGTGTCGGACTGGATGCGCGCGGTGCCGGACCAGATCGCGCAGTGGGTGCCGGGCGACGCGACCGCGCCGCAGCGGTACACCTCGCTGGGCGCCGACGGCTTCGGCTTCGCCGACACCCGCGGCGCGGCTCGCCGGTTCTTCCACATCGACGCCGAGTCCGTGGTCACCGCGGTCCTGGCCCAGCTCGCCAAGCGCGGCGAGGTCAAGCGGGAGGCGCCGGCCGAGGCGATCCGCAAGTACCAGCTGCACGACGTGCGCGCCGCGGGCGCCGGTCCCACCGGCGGCGAGTCGTGAGCGCACGCTGACCGCACGGAAAAGCGTCCCCATAGCCGGCCGGCTATGGGGACGCTTTGCTTTCCGAACCGAAACCGCGTCTTGCGGAACCCCCCACGAGTTCCGCAAGACGCGTGAAGCCGGTCGTCGCAACCCCCGATGACAGCGGGCGGAACCCGCGCTCCGCCCCACGCAGCCGGGTTGCCGCCGCACCATCCGCTGCGCGACTCGCACCCCGAGGTTAAACAGTGGCGCCACCCGGAAGCGAGAATCCCGTACAACTCCGTACACTCGTTCGCAAGCCGTAGACCTGCGGCGTTCCCCGCCAGCGGTACACGGAAGGGCTTGGCAGTGACGGACCCGGCGATCTCCGCCGCCCCCGATCCCGCCGGCGCGGTCGATCTCGCCGACTTCATCGAGCGGCTCCGGATGCTGCGCGCGCACGCCGGCTCGCCGTCCTTCCGCCTTCTGGCCAAGCGCGTGGGTCCCCTCCTGAAGCCGCCGCAGGAAGTCACGCACTCCACGGTGAGCGACGTCTTCGACCCGGCGCGCCGCCGGCTGAACCAGGAACTGGTCGCGGCGATCGTGCAGGCGCTCGGGGTGACCGAGGCGCAGGCGGCGCGGTGGCGGGCGGCATGCGTGGCGGCGCACGCGACGCGGCGGCCCGCCGGGACCGTCGGGGTGTTCCGGCAGCTGCCGGCAGAGCTGGCGACGTTCACCGGACGGCGGGAGGAACTGGCTGCGCTGATGGCGCTGGTCGGTGAAACCGGCGCTGGTCTCGGTAGCGGTAGCGGTAGCGGTATCAGCACCGGTACCAATACCAGCGCGCCGCAGACCGTTGTCGTCTCCGCGATCGAGGGGATGGCCGGGATCGGCAAGACCCAGCTGGTCATCCGCGCCGCGCACGAGCTGGTGCGCGCGGGGCGGTTCGCCGACGTCCAGCTGTATGTGAATCTGCGCGGCTTCGACGCCGAGGCGGCGCCGGCCGATCCTTCCGACGTCCTGGATTCCTTTCTGCGCCAACTGGAAGTGCCGGCGCGACGCATTCCGGAGGACCGCGACGAGCGCGCCGCGATGTTCCGCGACCGGATCGCCGGCCGCGACGCCCTGCTGGTGCTGGACAACGCCGCCGACGAGGCGCAGGTCGCCGACCTGATCCCGGCCGACCCGCGCTGCCTGGTGCTCCTCACCAGCCGCCGGAACCTGGCCGGGCTGGACGGCGCGCGCCTGTTCCGCCTCGACGTCTTCCCGCCGCGCGACGCGCTGGAGCTGCTGGCGCGCGTGGTCGGGCAGGAGCGGGTCGCGGCCGAACCGGAGGCCGCCGCCGAAGTGGTGCGGCTGTGCGGGTTGCTGCCGCTGGCGGTGTCGCTGGCCGCCGCCCGGCTGCGGTCGCGGCCGGCGTGGAGCTTGGAGCGGCTGGCCGCGCACCTGCGCGACAGCGGACTGGACGCGGTGCGCGCTGGGAGCCGGGAGCTGCGTCCGGTGTTCGACTTGTCCTATCGCGATCTGCCGGCGGCCACGGCGCGCGCCTTCCGGTTGCTGAGCCTGCATCCCGGCCGCGGGTTCACCAGCGGCGCGGTGGCGGCGCTGAGCGGCACGTCCGAGGGAGCGGCGCGCGCCGCTTTGGAAGCGCTGGTCGACGAGAACCTGATCGAGCAGCGCACCGCGGATCGGTACGAGCTGCACGACTTGCTGCACGCCTATGCGGTGGAGCGTGCGCAGATCGACGAGAGCGCGGCGGAGCGCGAGGAGTCGCTGGGGCGGTTGCTGTCGTGGTACCTGCACACGACCGAGAATGTGGCGCGCGCTGTGGAGAACCGGCGGCTCCTGGAAACGTTGCCGACGCTGCCGAGCGAGCCGGCGGCGCCGCGGTTCGCCTCCGCGCAGGAGGCGATGGCCTGGTACGACGCCGAGCGCGAGAACCTCAGCGCGGTCCTGATGTGCGCCGCCGACACCGGACGGCACGACCTCGCCCTGCGACTGCCGGTCACGCTGCTCGGGTGCTATCAGCGGCGCAAGGACTGGGCCCGGTGGCGCTCGGCGTACGAGACCGGGCTGGACAGCGCGCGCGAGGCCGGCGACCGGACCGCGCAGGGCAGGTTGTACAACGGGCTCGGGCTGGTGCTGTTCGACCTGCGCGCCTACCCCCAGGCGATCGAGGTCTACGGCGAGGCGCTGGCGCTCGCCGAGGAGATCGGCAGCACGCGGCAGGTCGCCTCGATCCTGGGCAACATCGGGGACTGTCACTGCCGCCTCGGCGACTTCGGCACTGCCGAGACGGTAATCCGCCGCAGCCTGGCGCTGTTCCGCGAGATCGGCGACCCGCAGAACCTGGCGTCCTCGCTGTGCAACTACGGGGTCCTGCTCCACGAGGCGAAGCGTTTGGAGGAGTCGCACGCCACGTACAGCGAAGCCCTCGCCGCCTCGCGCAAAGCGGGCAACCGCCGCTTTGAGGCGATCATCGCCTTCAACCGCGCCGAGGTCTGCATGGACCAGGACCGTCCCGCCGAGGCCGAGGAAGACTACCGGCTGGCGCTGACGGCCGCGCAGGACGCCGACGACCGCCCGACCGAGGCGGAGGCCCGGCGGTCGCTGGCGCGGCCGCTGAGGGCGCTCTCGCGGCCCGCGGAGGCCCGGGAGGCACTGCGGGCGGCGCTGGCCCTGTTCGAGGCGCTGGGGTCCCCGGAGGCGGCGGTGACGCGGGAGCGGTTGGCCGAGCTCGGGGACTGAGGGCCTGGGGGCGCCGGCGCCCCTAGCATCGAGACCAGGTCGCAATGTACCGGTTATCACCGCTTCACCACCGGGCCGGCACAATATAAGAGTTCTTATTCACTCAGGAACGGGGGATCCTCATGAACACCGATGCCGACCGCAGTGACGGTGTCATCCACTCGGACCCGGATTTCGGCGGCGGCGCCGTCGCGCAGCCGGATTCGGAAGCCCACAGCGCTGGTGTCATCCAGCGGGACCCGGATTGGGCCGGCGGTGCCGTCGGGCAGTCCGAGGCGGTCGTCCAGCCCGACCCGGATTGGACCGGCGGCGCCGTCGCACAGCCCGACGCGGTCGTCCAGCCGGACCCGGGCGCCACCACCGGCGGCGGCGTCGCACAGCCCGACGCTGCCGAGCGGCCCGACCCGGACGTGACCGGCGGCGCCGTGAAGCAGCCGGACCCCCAGTGGGGCGGCGGCGCGGTGAAGCAGCCGGACCCGGAGATGACCGGAGGCGGCGTCGCACAGCCCGACGCTGCCGGGCGGCCCGACCCGGGCGAGGCCGTCGGCGGCTGACCGGCCTCGGCCGGGCTGATTGCTCTCAGCCGGCCCGATCCTGGGCCGGCTCCAGCGGCGGGCTCCCTATCGGCAGGCACGTCGCGCACTGCGGCTCCTGCGCCTCGTGCTCCGGCGTCGTGCGCGTCGCCGCGTCGCGGATGCCGAACCAGGCGATGGCGCCGGAGACCGCGAACAGCGCCGCGGACAGCACCATCGCCTTGGTGAACGCCGGCTCGAGCTTCGCCGGGTTCGCGTAGCCGTCGCCCTTCAGTCCCACCAGCAGCGGGAACGCCGCCACGGCCAGGGCGCCGGCGGCGCGGGCCACCGCGTTGTTCACGCCGCTGGCGATGCCGGCGCGGTCGGTGGTGGTGGAGTTCAGCACCGTCACGGTCACCGGGACCGCGATCATCACCATGCCGAGGGAGAACACCAGCAGGCCGGGCAGGATGTGAGTCAAATAGTCCGGGTGGTGGCCGGACGTGGCCAGGATCAGCGTGCCGATCGCCGTCAGCGCGCCGCCAGCGGTGATCAGGCGGCGTGCGCCGACCTTGGTGGTGAGGCCGCCGACCCGCGAGGACAGCGTCATCAACACGACCGTGGTCGGCAGCGAGGCCAGTCCCGCCTCCAGCGGCGAGTAGCCGCCGACCACCTGCAGGTACGTCGCGAAGAAGAAGAACAGCGCGCCGAGCGCCCCGTACGCGGTCAGCGTCAGGGCGTTCGCCGCACTGAACTCCCGCGAGCTGAACAGCGACAGCGGCATCATCGGCGCCGGGGAGCGCCGCTCGACCAGGACGAAGGCCACCAGCGCCGCGACGCCGAGCACCGCGGTCACGATCACGCTCGCCGACCCCAGCCCCTTGGAGCCGGCCTCGACCAGCGCGTAGGTGACCCCGGCCAGACCCACCGCGCCGAGGACGGCGCCGGGCAGGTCGAAGTGGCCCGCGACCAGCTCCTTGGACTCCGGCACGTAGCGCAGCGCGATCGCCACGACCGCGGCCGCCAGCGGCAGGTTGACCAGGAAGATCCAGCGCCACGAGGCGTACTCGATGAGATAGCCGCCGACCAGCGGACCGGCCGCGCCGGCGATGCTGGCCAGCCCGGACCAGGCGCCGACGGCCTTGGCGCGGTCGTCGGGGTGGAACACCGACTGGATCAGCGCCAGCGCACCGGGCGTCAGCAGCGCGCTGCCGATGCCCTGGATCGCGCGGAAGGCGATCAGGAAGCCCAGACTCGGCGCCAGCCCGCAGGCCAGCGAGGCCAGCGCGAACCAGACCACGCCGATCAGGAACACCCGGCGGCGGCCGAAGCGGTCCCCGAGCGAGCCGCCGACCAGGACGAAGGCGGCCAGGGTGAGGGTGTAGCCGGTGACCGTCCACTGCAGCCCGGCCAGCGTCGCCCCGAACTGGCTGCCGATGCGCGGCAGCGCGATGTTGACCACCGTGCCGTCGAGGAAGGCCATCGCCGACCCCAGGATGGTGGTCGCCAGGACGCCCCGGCCGATCGGCGTGCCCAGCCGCACGCTGCCCGCCTCGGCGGAGGCAACCGGGCTCACTGCTCACTCACCATGCGGACCATCGTGTCACGCACGCTGCACAGGCGCACGCCGTTGGGGGCGCGGGGATACCAGGGCCGTGACATCGGGAGGACGGGGGGGCGAACGGCGGCCGCGCGAGGGACGAACGGCCCGTGATCAGCGGTCGTGGGGGAAGAGAAGGGGAACGAGAAGAGGAACGAGAAAAAGGAGCCAGGCGGCCGGAATCGAACCGGCGTCCTCCGCATCCGCAGTGCGGCGTGTCTGCCTCTGCACTACGCCTGGCAAGCCCGGGCAGCCGGATTCGAACCGGCCTCCTCCGCCTTGAGGGGGCGGTGTGACTGCCTCTGCACTACACCCGGGACGGCTCATCGGCGGCTCGGACGACCGGATTCGAACCGGCGTCCTCCCGGTTTCGGAGACCGGGCGCGACAACCTCTGCGCTACGTCCGAGCCGGGTCGAGCTTGGCCGATCGGCGGCCGGCTTGTCCACCGGATCCGCGCGGTGCCCGTCGCCCTCCACGTGCTCGCAGATCAGCTCCGTATACGGCCACGGCTCGATCAGCGGCGCGCCGAGCTCGATCGCCGAGCCCGCCGGACCGATGGTCACCGGCGCGGCACCCGCGGCCGCCAGGATCGGCGCCACCGATCCGGTCGACATCGACGCGCGCACAGGTTCGGCCATCCTCGACAACGTGCCGACACGCTCCTGCTCCAGCGCCCACACCGGCTCCGGACCGGCGGTGAGAGCCAGCGTCGCGTAGGCGGCCCAGCGCATCGCCGGTACCTTCAGCGTGGCGTTGACGCGTCGCAGAACCCAGTGCACCAGCTGCGGATCGCTGCACACCAGCAGCGGCTCCAGCGAGGCGATGTCCTCGGCATGCGACTCCAGCCGCGAGATGAACCTCGGCCGGAACCCGCCGACCGCCTCCGCCAACCGCACCAGACCGACCCGCAGCGCACGGTCTGTCGGCGGAGCGAAATAGGCATGCTCCAGCACAGCGATGTCCGTCCGTTCCCGCAGCACCTGATCTCGCAGCTGCGCGATCGCATAGGCCGGATTCCGATTCAGCGACGCCCGCATCGCCTCCGTGCCCAAGCTGCCGAGCGCGTACTCGACGAACAGCGGATGCAGCGGACCGCGGTCCAGCATCCGCGTCAGAACCCCGGCCGCCGCGGCGTTCGTCACGCAGTCGTCGAGGAAAGCCTCCGCGATCCCGGGCGGCGCCAGCGCCAGCAGCACCGCCGAGGCGTCCACGCCCCGCGGCCAGCGCGGCGCGCGACCGGCCCACGACGCGGGATCGGCGTGCTCGGGACGGACGACCGAGTCGACCAGCTCGACGACCGTCCCGCAGTAGGAACCGGCGCGCATCGCCAATGCCCGCCACAGATCCGCGTCGTCGCCGACCCAGCGCTCGAGCAACGCCGCGACCACCGCGAGCAGCTGCCGCCGCCAGGGTTCGAACTCGCTGCGGGTGACACCGAGTCCCTCCCGAGCACGGCCGTTCAGGTAGTCCTCCATCAACCCGTCGACCGGCACCAGCAGTCCCAGCACCTCCACGGCCGGGCGGGTGCGCGCCACGGCGTCCACGGCGTCCAGCGCGCCGGACATCAGCCCGGTGATCAGGGCGCCGCGGTCGCGGAAGTGGGTGCTCGCGTCCATGGGCTCATCATGGTGGAAAGCCGTTGGGCCGGCCCGGGTTTTCCCGAGCCGGCCCGCGGTGGCGCCCCTGGCGTATCTGACGTATCAGGCGTGTCAGCCTTCGATGTTGCTCATCACATGCTTGATGCGCGTGTAGTCCTCGAACCCGTACATCGACAGGTCCTTGCCGTACCCGGAGTGCTTGAAACCGCCGTGCGGCATCTCGGCGACCAGCGGGATGTGGGTGTTGATCCACACGCAGCCGAAGTCCAGCGCCTTGGCGGCGCGCATCGCCTTGCCGTGGTCCTTGGTCCACACCGAGGACGCCAGCGCGTACTCCACGCCGTTGGCCCAGCTCAGCGCCTGCTCCTCGCCGGAGAACTTCTGCACGGTGATGACCGGGCCGAAGACCTCGTTCTGGATGATCTCGTCGTCCTGCCGCAGACCGGAGACGACCGTCGGGGCGAAGAAGTAGCCGGTGTCGCCGACCCGCGCGCCGCCGGTCTCGACCTTGGCGTGCGCCGGCAGGCGGTCGATGAAACCGGTGACGTGGCGCAGCTGGTTGGCGTTGTTCAGCGGGCCGTAGAGCACGTCCTCGTCGTCCGGCGCGCCGGTCTTGGTGTTCTTCGCGGCCTCGGTGAGCTTTTCGACGAAGGCCTCGTACGCCGCGTCCTCGACCAGCACGCGCGTCGCGGCGGTGCAGTCCTGGCCGGCGTTGAAGTACCCGGCGACCGAGATGCCCTCGACCGCGGCGTCCAGGTCGGCGTCGGCGTAGACGATGACCGGCGCCTTGCCGCCCAGTTCCAGGTGCACGCGCTTGACGTCCGCCGAGGCGGTGGCGGCGACCTCCATGCCGGCTCGGACCGAGCCGGTGATCGAGGCCATCGCCGGGGTCTTGTGCCCGACCATCGCCCGGCCGGTGTCCCGGTCGCCGCAGACCACGTTGAACACCCCGGCCGGCAGGATCTCGCCGATGATCTCGGCCAGCAGCAGGGTGGACATCGGCGTGGTGTCCGAGGGCTTCAGGACCACGGTGTTGCCCGCGGCGATGGCCGGGGCGAACTTCCAGACCGCCATCATCGCCGGGTAGTTCCAGGGCGCGACCTGCGCGCAGACGCCGACCGGCTCGCGCCGGACCCAGGAGCTGTGCCCGGCCAGGTACTCGGCCGAGGCGGCGCCCTCCAGCATCCGCGCGGCGCCGGCGAAGAAGCGGATCTGGTCCACCATCGGGGGCAGTTCCTCCGAGGCGGTCAGCCCCAGCGGCTTGCCGGTGTTCTGCGACTCCACGGCGACGATCTCGGCGGCGCGCGCCTCGATCGCGTCGGCGACCTTCAGCAGCAGCCGCTGCCGGTCCGACGGCGTGGTGTCGCGCCAGGCCGGGAAGGCCTCGGCGGCGGCGCGCATCGCGGCGTCGACGTCATCGGGCTCGGACACCGGCGCGAGCGCGATCACCTGCTCGGTGACGGGGTCGATGATCTGGCTGGTCCGGCCCGACACGGTGTCGACCGGCTTGCCGCCCACGTAGTTGCGCAGCTGGCGTGCTTCCACGGTGTTGCTCTCCTTCAGTGCCGCCGCGACTTCCTCGTCGCGGCATCGGGACGGGTCCGGGCCGGTCTCACGACCAGCCTACACAGCTCCGGTCACAGTGACGATGGATTCAGTGCTGAAAATCGCCCTGGCGTACGGATTCCATCGATGAAGCCTTGCCAAGATACCGTTCCCGTTGTCACAATCCCTTCGTGACCGACAGGACGAACGACCGGGCCGGCGGCTACCATCTGGATCCCCTGTCCAAGGCGATCATCGAACAGCTCCAACAGGACGGCAGGCGCGCGTACGCGACGATCGGCCGGGCGGTGGGTCTGAGCGAGGCCGCCGTGCGCCAGCGGGTGCAGAAGCTCATCGACGCCGGCGTCATGCAGATCGTGGCCGTGACCGACCCGCTGACCGTGGGCTTCCACCGCCAGGCGATGATCGGCATCCGCGCCGAGGGCGATCTGGAGCCGGTGGCCGACGCGCTGGCCGCCATGGCCGAGGTGGACTACGTGGTGATGACCGCCGGGTCCTTCGACCTGCTGGTCGAGGTGGTGTGCGCGGACGACGACCACCTCCTGGAGATCATCAACAAGCGGATCCGAGCGCTCCCGCAGGTCCGGTCGACCGAATCTTTCGTCTACCTCAAGCTTCGCAAACAAACGTACACCTGGGGCGCCCTGTAGCGGCAAGATCGGCGCCCGCCAGGGCCCGTCCCCGAACGATCCACTCCTTTGGACGAGGAAGTTGCAATGAGCACCGACAGCCTGGACAAATCCGCCTACGACCACCTCTGGATGCACTTCACGCGGATGTCGGGGTACCGGGACAACCCGGTGCCGACCATCGTCCGCGGCGAGGGCGCGCGCATCTTCGACAGTAACGGCAAGCGCTACCTGGACGGCTTGGCGGGCCTGTTCGTCGTGCAGGCCGGGCACGGCCGCGTCGAGCTCGCGGAGGCGGCCTACAAACAGGCTCAGGAGCTGGCGTTCTTCCCGCTGTGGAGCTACGCGCACCCGCAGGCGATCGAGCTGGCCGACCGGCTGGCGCACTATGCCCCGGGCGACCTGAACAAGGTCTTCTTCACCACCGGCGGCGGCGAGGCCGTGGAGACCGCCTGGAAGCTGGCCAAGCAGTACTTCAAGCTGGTCGGCCAGCCGATGAAGCACAAGGTGATCTCCCGCAACATCGCCTACCACGGCACCCCGCACGGCGCGCTGTCCATCACCGGCATCCCGGACGCCAAGAAGTACTTCGAGCCGCTGGTCCCCGGCGCGCACAAGGTTCCGAACACCAACTACTACCGCGCGGACGAGATCACCGGCGTGCCCGGCATGAGCGAGGAGGAGTTCGGGATCTGGTGCGCCAACCAGGTCGAGAACATGATCCTCACCGAGGGCGCGGACACGGTCGCGGCGGTGTTCGTCGAGCCGGTGCAGAACTCCGGCGGCTGCTTCCCGCCGCCGCCGGGATACTTCCGGCGGCTGCGCGAGATCTGCGACCAGTACGACGTCCTGATGGTCTCCGACGAGGTCATCTGCGCCTTCGGCCGGCTGGGCACGATGTTCGCCTGCGACAAGTTCGACTACGTCCCGGACATCATCACCTGCGCCAAGGGCATGACCTCCGGCTACTCGCCGATCGGCGCGACCATCGTCTCCGACCGCGTCGCCGCACCCTTCTACGAGGGCACCAACTACTTCCCGCACGGCTACACCTTCGGCGGGCACCCGGTCTCCTCGGCGGTGGCGCTGGCGAACCTGGAGCTGTTCGAGCGCGAGGGCCTGAACCAGCACGTGCTGGACCACGAGGGCGCGTTCCGCTCGACGCTGGAGAAGCTCACGGACCTGCCGATCGTCGGCGACGTCCGCGGCGACGGCTTCTTCTACGGCATCGAGCTGGTGAAGGACAAGGCGACCAAGGAGACCTTCGACGACGACGAGTCCGAGCGCCTGCTGCGCGGCTTCCTGTCCAAGGCGCTGTTCGACGCCGGCCTGTACTGCCGCGCCGACGACCGCGGCGACCCGGTGGTGCAGCTCGCGCCGCCGCTGATCGTCGGGCAGAGCGAGTTCGACGAGATCGAGCAGACGCTGCGCTCGGTGCTGACCGAGGCCTGGACCCGGCTGTAGGTCGGTACACCGGCCGTAGCCCGCCTGTAGACAGCACAATCGGCTGTACTCCGCGACATCGGGGCGCCTTCGGCAGCCTTGCCGAGGGCGCCCTTCTCCTTCCCTGAATCCTCCGAATGGTTCTGATCGCCATGACCGAGTCCCTGGGCTCGACTGCCCGCACCCGAGTCCGCCGCCTGCCCGAGAAGGCCGCCACCGACCGCTCCGCGCTGCACGAGGTGCTGGACGCCGGCTTGGTCGCGCACGTCGCGGTCACCGACAACAGCGGCCCGAACGGCGCGGCGCAGCCGTACATCCTGCCCGTCGCCTATGCTCGCGACGGCGAGCGCGTGCTGTTCCACGGCTCCACCGGCTCGCGGCTGTTCCGTTCGCTGGCCGACGGCGCGCCGACGTGCTTCACCGTGACGCTGCTGGACGGTTTGGTGGTGGCCCGCTCGGCCTTCGAGTCCTCGATGAACTACCGCGGCGCGATGGTGCTCGGGACCAGCCGGATGCTGCCGGAGTCCGAGAAGGAGGCGGCGCTGGAGCGGATCACGGAGCACCTGATGCCGGGACGCTGGAAGGAACTTCGCGCACCCAAGCGCAAGGAACTCGCCGCGACCGTGGTGCTTTCGCTGCCGCTGACCGAGGCGTCCGTGAAGATCTCCGCCGGCGGGCCCGACGACGATCCGGACGACCTGGACGCCCCGGTGTGGGCCGGCGTCGTACCGCTGCACGAGGTGTACTGCGACCCGACGCCGGCGACGAACCTCGCGCCGGGGATCGACGTACCCGACTACGTGCGCCGATGGCGGCGGTGAGTGCCGTGGACGCGGCGGGCACGATCGACGGCGACCTTTCGCTGTGGCACGAGCAGGTGGCGGCGGCTGGTCCCGCGCCGAACCGTCCCACGCTGGCGGCTGATATCGAGGCTGATATCGCGATCGTCGGCGCGGGATACACCGGTCTGTGGACCGCGTACTACCTCGCCAAGGCCGATCCGTCGCTGCGGGTCGTGGTGCTGGAGCGCGAGTTCGCGGGGTTCGGCGCCTCGGGGCGTAACGGCGGCTGGTGCTCCTCGCTGTTCCCTTCCTCGTTGGCGAAGGTGGCGAAGGTCGGCGGCGGGAAAGAGCGCGCGGTCGCCTTGCAGCGCGCGCTGAACGAGACCGTCGACGAGGTCGGGCGTGTGGCCGCGGAGGAAAGGATCGACTGCCATTTCGCCAAGGGCGGCACGGTGGTTCTGGCCCGCACTCCGGTTCAGCTGGAACGTGCGAAGGCCTCGGTCGCCGATGAGCGGTCGTACGGTTTCGGCGAGGAGGATGTCAGGCTGCTGAGTGCGGCTGAAGCCTCAGCGATGGTCGGCGCGACGAACGTGCTCGGCGGCACGTTCACCCCGCACTGCGCGGCGATCCAGCCGGCGATGCTCGCGCGCGGTCTGGCCGAGGCCGTCGACCGGCTCGGCGTCACGATCCACGAGCACACAGCGGTCGCGGCGATCCATGACGGCGTGGTGCAGACCGTGGGCGGAGCGCGCGTCCGAGCCGGAAAGGTAGTGCGCGCGACCGAGGGTTACACGCCGTCGATCGCCGGCTTCCAGCGCGATCTGGCGCCGGTCTACTCGCTGATGGTCGCCACCGAACCGCTGCCGGACGCGGTCTGGGAGCAGATCGGGCTGGCCGGGCGGCAGACCTTCTCCGACTTCCGCCACCTGATCGTCTACGGTCAGCGCACCGCCGACAGCCGGCTGGCGTTCGGCGGCCGCGGCGCGCCGTACCACTTCGGCTCGCGGATCGAGGCCGGCTACGACCGGGACGACCGCGTGCACGCCGAGATCCGCCGCACGCTGCGCGAGCTGTTCCCGGTGTTGAAGGACACTGCGTTCACGCACCGCTGGGGCGGGGCGCTGGGCGTCCCGCGCGACTGGTTCGCCTCGGTCGGCTACGACGCGAGGCGGCGGCTGGGATGGGCCGGCGGCTACGTCGGCGACGGCGTGGGCGCGACGAACCTGGCCGGACGCACGCTCGCGGACCTGCTGACCGGCCGCGACTCCGCCCTGACCCGGCTGCCGTGGGTCAACCACCACTCGCCGCGCTGGGAGCCGGAGCCGCTGCGCTGGCTCGGCGCGAACATCGGCCTGCGGACGATGAGCGCGGCCGACGCCGAGGAGGAGCGGACCGGGAAATCCTCGGTGCGCGCAAAGGTTTTCGGGCGCTTCCTCGGGCACTGATACGCGGGGATCAGGCTGCTGATACTGCTTGCTTCAGCCCTCTGACACACTGCCGTCCCGGGTGGCTTCCGCATACCCGGGACGGCTGATCCGGCGCGCTTGCCGTGCGCCTACTTCGTGCAGGTCAGGGTGAGGTTGCCGCTGCTGTCGCCGGTCACCGCGATGGTCAGCTTGTGCGCGGAGAGCGAACCCTTGATGTGGACGGACACCAGCTGCGAGCGGTCGGACGCCGAGCCGACGGAGACGTCGAACGATCCGGTGCCGGAGGGCAGATGGGTCGCCTTCACGTCGTTGGTCGGGTCGCCGGCGTCGTGCAGCGTCGCGGAGCTGCCGTTCTGCGTCCAGGTGCCGCTGGCCGTGCCGGCGGTCCACGTACCGTCGCCGACCGTGAAGCTGAGCGGCCCGTCGCCGGCGTCCTCGGAGCCGGCGCCGGACGCCTTGCACGCCCAGGTGCCCTTCAGGATCGCGGCGAGGTTGCCGCTCCCGCTGCCGCCGAGGCTCACCGCCAGCCCGATGCCGCCGCCGACCACGACTACGGCTGCCGCCACGATCACCAGCAGACCGTTGGTGGTCTTGTAGAACGGCGGCTTGGCACCGGCGTAGCCCTGGGGCGGCGTCATCGGCATGCCGCCCACGGGGATCTGGGCCTGCTGGGTCGGCATGCTGCCGACAGAGCCCTGCGGCTGCTGCGTGGCTGCGGCTGCGGCGTCCCGCAGCTGCTGCTCGAACCCGGGATTCGCGGCCACCGCGGCGGCGATCACCTGGACCAGCTCGGCGCGCGCCGCCGGATCGCCGCTGTTCATGTACGCGGGGAGCCGGTTGTCGCCCCCGAGACCGGCCGAGGCCACCGCGTAGAAGTCGTTCCCGGCCGGCAGCTGCCCGAGCCGGAGCTGATCGAGTCCTGAGACGACCCACTCCGCGAATTCCACTGTCCCACCCCTGTTCAGTTCACGTTCCCCGGTACCCCCTGCCGGGAACGTATCTCAAACCGTGAAGGCTTGACCAGCTTCTTCGAACGCTGAGTCGAGTACGGCGGCGGGATCGGCGCGGCCGTCGGAGGCGGCCCAGTACTGCAGCGCGCCGACGAACGCGAGCAGACCCAGCCCGGCGGCGAACTGGTCGCGCGGGGCGATGGTGTCGCGGCCGGCGCGGCGGGCAAGGACCGCGGCGAGGTCGTCGCGCAGGAGGTCCTGGCGCTCGGCGAAGCGGGCGCGCAGGGCGGGGATGTTCTGGGTGTGGCGGATCAGGGCCACCGACTTCTCGCGGTTCTCGGCGAAGTCCTCGAGGGTGACGGTCTTGACCGCCTCGCGGATCGCCACGGCGGGGGGTTCGTCGGCGGGGCGGGCGGCGACCTCGGCGACGATCCCCTCGGTCACCACGACGACCGAGGAGATGACCACGTCCTCCTTGGAGGCGAAGTACCGGAAGAACGTGCGGCGGCTGACGCCCGCGGCGGCGGCGAGGTCGTCGACGGTCGTCTCCTCGAAGCCCTGCCGGGCCAGCAGCCGCAGCGCGGCCTCGGCGAGCTCGTCGCGGACCAGCTGGCGTTTCCGCTCAGCCAGGGACAAGCCGGGGTCTTCCGTTCTGCGCCGCACGCCCCTACCGTACCAGCGTTCTCGCACTGACGGGCGAAGTTGACACTCAGTGCCAACCAAGGCATCGTGTGCAGCACAGCGACTCACAGGAGGACGTCATGAGCACGAAGTGGACCGCCGACGCGATCCCGGCCCTGGCCGGACGCACGTTCGTGGTCACCGGCGCGAACAGCGGGCTGGGGCTGGAGGCCGCGCGGCTGCTGGCCGGGAACGGAGCGCATGTGGTGATGACCGCGCGCAGCCGGACCAAGGGCGAGGCCGCGGCGGCGCGGATCGGGCAGGACGTACCGGGCGCATCGCTGGAGCTGCGGACGCTGGACCTGGCCGACCTCGACTCGGTGCGGGAGTTCGCGCGAGGGCTGCACGAGGACGGCGTCGGCGTGGACGTACTGATCAACAACGCCGGCGTGATGATGGCGCCGCAGCAGCAGACCAAGCAGGGCTTCGAGTTGCAGTTCGGGACCAACCACCTCGGGCACTTCGCGCTCACCGGTTTGCTGCTGGACCTGCTGGCGGCGGGGAGCGACCCGCGGGTGGTGACCGTCTCCTCGACGTTCCACAAGCAGGGGTCGATCGACTTCGACGACCTGATGCGGACCAAGGGCTACAACCCCAACGCCGCCTACGCGCAGTCGAAGCTGGCGAACCTGTTGTTCGGGCTGGAGTTGCAGCGGCGGCTGAGCGCGGCGGGCTCGCCGGTGCGCTCGCTGATGGCGCACCCGGGGTATTCGGCGACGAACCTGCAGTTCGCCGTGACGACCGGCTGGCGCAAGGCGATCCTGCGCGTCGGCAACTCGCTGTTCGCGCAGAAGGCGGCGGTCGGCGTGCTGCCGGAGGTGCGGGCCGCGGTCGCACCGGATGTGGCGGGCGGGCAGTACTACGGCTCGGCCAACTTCTTCGAGACGCGCGGGCATCCGGAGGTGGTGCAGCCGAGCCGGCGGGCTCAGGACCCGGAGTTGGCGGCGCGGCTGTGGGAGGAGTCGGAGAAGCTGACGGGGGTCGTGTACCCGCTCTGATTCCGAGGCGGGCTCTGATCTCCCGCACTGTTCGAATTCCGCACTGTTCGAAGGGCCGAATGCGCACCGGCCGCACGCCACGCATTCGGCGACTTCGGACGACTCGGACGCCGCGCAGGTCCGGCGCCGGAGGGTCGCACGTCCGGCGCAACCTTGGTTAGGCGGTTGCGCCCTTCAGGGCACACGGCTGCTCGTGAGCATCCCGTCCGACAACCCGATCCTGCTGGCCCGCGACTTCGGGCCCGACGCCCTCACCCTCGCCGTCGGCGAAGGCGAGATCGTGGCCCTGCCCGGCGCCTGCGACGAGGGCTTCCTGCGCGCGCTGTCCGGCGCCGACCCGGCCTGGCCCGGCGGACTGTGGCTCCAGGGCGAGCCGCTGCACACCCTGCGCCCCGCCGCCCGCCTCCGCTTCGCGCACACCCAGTGCGCCGTCGCCCCCCGCGTCGGCAAACTCCTCCCGGAACTCACCGTCGCGGAGAACACGGCACTCCCCCTGATCCTGACCGGCCTCGGCCGCCAAGAAGCCCGCCGCCGCGCCCTCCGCTGGCTGGAGCGCCTCGACGCCGCCGCCTGCGCCGAATGGCGCATCGCCGACCTGACCCCCAGCGAAATGCGCCGCGTGGCACTGGCCCGAGCACTGGTCCTGGACCCGGCAATCCTCCTGGCCGAAGACCCCACCGACGGCCTCAGCGCCCCAGAGCGCCTCCACCTCCTCCGCATCCTCCGCGCCGCCAGCGGCACCCACGGCCTCACGATCATCGTCGCCACCGACGACGAGGACGTGCTCCGCTGGGCCGACCGAAGCATCACGGTGAAGGTGAAAACCCCTGCGGCGGAGCCGGCGAACACCGAGCTGGCAGCCGAACCACTCCCCGCCCCGATCACGGAACCCGCCGCGATGATGAACCACGCAGCCCACGGCGGCATCCCCCACCGCATCGGCCGCCACGCCCGCGGCGAGCACCGGTTCTCACCGGTCGGTTCCGGAGCGGAGCGCGGGCGATGAGGGCGGGCGACCAGGCTTTCGGCCGCAGCGCCGCAGCCGATGGGGCGAGCTTCGCGATGAGTGCCCCGATCGCGCGCCTCGGCTTTCGCCAGCGCATCGAGGCGGCGGCGAACCACCAAGCTTCCGAGCACCACGCCGCAGCCGATTCGGAGGCTTCGCGATGAGTGCTCTGATCGCCGCTCCGATCGCGCGCCTCGACTTTCGCCAGCGCATCGTGGCGGCGGCGAACCATCAGGTTTCCGAGCACCGCGCCGCAGTCGATTCGGAGGCCTCGCGATGAGTGCCCTGATCACCAGCTCGATCGCGCGCCCGACGCACCACCAGGTTCTCGACCGCAGCGCCGCAGTCGATTCGGAGGCCTCCTGATGAGTGCCCTGATCACCGCGCCGATCGCGCGCTTCGACTGCCGCCAGCACACCGAGCCGATGGCGAACCACCAAGCCTCCAACCACCGCGCCGCACCGTGTGCCGAGCCGACCGCGCACCGCCAGATTTCCGGCCGCAGCGCCGCAGCCGATTCGGAGGCCTCCCGATGAGTGCCCTGATCACCGCGCCGATCGCGCGCTTCGACTACCGTCTGCGGATCGCCGCGGACCTCCTGCGTGCCGCGCCGCGTGCCGAGCATCTGGTTGTCGGCGGGATGGCGCTCGCCTCGGCGGCTGGTGCGTGGCCGTTCGGCGGGGCGCTGTATTCGGCGGTGGCGATTCCCGCGCTGCTGGTGCTGGCCGCGTTGATCCGGCATCACCTCGACGGCCTCGGGGCGCGGCGCGAAGCCCTCGCCGCTGCCGGCGCCGATCCGGCCGACGCGTTGGTCATCCAGGTCGCCGGTCCGCTGGGGGCGACGTGTGTCGGTGCGATGGTCGGGCTCGGTGCGTGCGTCGCGCTCGGTCGGGCGCCGGTGCATGCGCTCGCTCCTCTCGCCGTCGGCGTCGTCGCCGCGCTTCTCGTTCGTCGGGCGTGGATCGGCGCCCCGGCGCTTGTTGCCGGTTCGCTTGGGGCGCTCGCCACCGCCGCCTTGGTCCGTCTGGCGACGTCCGGCTCCCCCGCCGCGCCGGTCGCCGAAGCACGTTCCCGCGCCAGCGTGCATCTCGTGCAGCCGGCCGCCTCGGTGTGGAGCGCCGCGTGGCCGACCGTGCTGGCCGCTGTGTTCACGCTGGTCGCGGCGCAGCTGGTGATCACGCGGCGGCGGCAGATTCGCGGGATGGCGCGCGCCGTGACCGCCGCGGCTGCGCGCCGCCTGATCGCGAGGAGCAGCGCATGATTCAGGCTGTCGGGCTCACCAAGCGCTATGGCGAGAAGGTCGCCGTCGACCACGCCGACTTCTCCGTCGCGGCGGGGACCGTCACCGGGTTCCTCGGGCCGAACGGTGCGGGCAAGTCCACCACGATGCGCATGATTCTGGGGCTGGACCGGCCCACCGACGGCACGGTCACGGTCGACGGCAAGCCTTACCGGAACCTGCCTGTGCCGCTGCGGGAGGTCGGCGCGCTGCTGGACGCCAAGGCGGTGCACGGCGGCCGGACCGCCTACAACCACCTGGCGTGCCTGGCCAAGTCCAACGGCATCCCGCTGCGGCGGGTCGACGAGGTCATCGGGCTGGTCGGGCTGGAGCAGGTGGCGAAGAAGCGCTCGAAGAACTTCTCGCTGGGCATGGGCCAGCGCCTGGGCATCGCCGCGGCGCTGCTCGGCGATCCGGGCACGCTGCTGTTCGACGAGCCGGTCAACGGCCTGGACCCCGAGGGCATCCTGTGGGTCCGCAACCTGATGAAGTCGCTGGCGGCGCAGGGCCGCACGGTCTTCGTCTCCAGCCACCTGATGAGCGAGATGGCGTTGACCGCCGACCGCGTCATCGTCATCGGCCGCGGCCAGATCAAGGCCGACACCACGATGCGCGAGTTCATCGCGCAGAACGCGACCACGCACGTCCGCGTCCGCTCCCCGCACATCGGCAAGCTGCGCCAGCTGATGAGCGGCAAGGGCTGGCACACCGAGGCGCTGCCCGACGACGAGGGCGCGGTGGAGGTCTTCGACGTGACCTCCGAGGCCGTCGGCGACCTGGCCGGCGAGAACGGCCTGTGGCTGCACGAGTTGGCGGTGGTCCAGCCGTCCCTGGAGGAGGCGTTCATGAGCATGACGGCCGACAGCGTCGAGTACCACGCCGGCGTGCCCGGCATGGCGCCCGGCCAGGTCCTGGGGCAGCCGGGACTGGCTCCGGGCCAGGTTGAGCCACAAGCCCAGACCAAGCCGCAAACCCGGACCGAGCCGCAAGCACCGCCCCCCGGCAGCGGGGAGGCGCAGCGATGACCGCCGCACCCGCCACCGCCGCGCACCCCGGACCCGGACCCGCCATCGACGGCCGCGCCGGCTTCGGCAACGTCATCTCCAGCGAGTGGCTGAAGATCCGCACCGTCCGCTCGACCTTCTGGACCCTGGTCACCCTGTTCGCCGGGTCGGCGGTCATCACGCTGCTGATCTGCCTGGCCGCGGCGGACTCCTACGCCAAGGACCTGGCCGCGGGCAAGCCCGACTCCGCGGACATCGTCCTGGTTGGCCTGGCCTTCGTCGGCCAGATCGCGGCGTACGTCCTGGGCGTCATGACGATCAGCGCCGAGTACTCCACCGGCGGCATCCGCACCACGCTGACCGCGATGCCGCGCCGGACCGAGATCCTGGTGGCCAAGGCGATCCTGTTGGCCGTCATGGTCTTCGTCATCGGACTGGCGACCGCGTTCCTGTGCTTCTACCTCGGCAACATCCCGTTGCGCGCCAAGCACGTCAACGTGAACCTGTCCTACCCCGGCGCCACCCGCGCCATCTTCGGCAGCGCGCTCTACCTCGCCGGGCTGTCGCTGTTCGGCCTGGCGATGGGCTTCCTGCTCCGGCACACCGCCGGCGCCATCACCATCGGACTGGCGCTGATCTTCATCATCGGCAACCTGGTGCAGCTCATCCCCGGCTCGGTCGGCCGCTGGCTGTTCAAGGTGATGCCGGGCAACGCCGGCGGACAGGTGACCGCGTTCGGCGAGACGGATCGCCACGCGGACAAGGCGTTCGCGCCATGGACCGGGTTCACGGTGTTCCTGATCGAGGTCGTGGTGCTGCTGATCGTCGGCGCGCTGCTGTTCGAGAGGCGGGACGCGTAAGCCTGTCAGACGCCTACGACGCCGGAGCCAGGCCGTAGACCGCGGCCTGGCAGCGGTGGACCGTCGGCGTGTCGATCTGGTCCAGCACCGCGACAGCCAGGTCGTCGTAGGAGAACAGCACCGGCGTCGCCGCACGGTCCAGCAAGTCGTCGCCGAGGCGGTAGCGGCCAGTCGGTCGCGCATCGGGCGAAAGGCGCGGCGGCGGTGTGAGAACGAGCCAGTCGACCTCGGAATCCTGATCGCGCCACGCGTTCAGCCCGCGCAGCCGAGCCACGGCGAACGGCCGCAAGTACGCCGGGAACGCCACCTCGTCCTGGAACAGCCGGAGTTCGCCGGTTCTCAGCATCGCGAACAAGCCGATCTCGACCGCTCGGCAGTCCCGATCCCGAGCAGCCTGGCTGAGATTCTCGACCAAGCCGACGTAGTAGTCCGGATCGAAGCCCTCGACCGAATCGGGCGTCGCGGTGAACGGCGCGACAGCGTTCACCAGCGCCGTGACCTCGCCGGGCACCTGAGCGAGCACCGAGGCGACGCTGCCGGCGTCGGTGAGATCCCCGGCGACGACCGCGACCTCGTCGCCGAGCGCTTCCAGGCCCGGATACTTCGCCGGATCGCGGACGACGCACAGCGCCGCATGGCCGCGACGCAGCGACTCCCGCACGACGGCCTTGCCGGCGCGCCCGCCGGCTCCGAAAACGACGATCAAGCCTGCTTTCCGCTCGCTGGGCATGAGGCGGACGGTACCGCGCCCGGGCCGGTTCGCGCGCCCCGAACGCAGGGATGATCAACCCGGTTGATCAACCCTCCTGACCAATCCTCCTGATCAACCCTCTGCGTCGGCCGCGCTCTTCCCATGCTGCGCGGTCCCGGCGGCGGACGGCGCCACCACCTCGACCTCGAACCCGGCGACGTCGGCGAGGTAGGCCGCGTAGTGCTCCGGTCCCCCGGCGTGCGGGTAGACGTCGGCGAACAGCTGCTCCCAGCCGTGCGCCGGTCCCGCGGCCTGGATGCGGTCGACGGTCGTCTCGTCCGGGGCGTGCACCGCCACATGGTTCAGCCCGGGACGCAGCCGGTCATACGGCAGCCCCGGCCGGACCGCCGAGGACTGCTCGACCACGAGGTAGGCATCGCCGTTGCGCCAGCTGCGGCCCTCGGGCCAGTTCTGGTAGAGCTCCCAGCCGAGCTGGCCGAGCAGCCAGGCCCAGGAGGCCTCCACCGCCCGCAGGTCCTCCACCCAGATCTCGACGTGATGGAATCCTGTCGGCGGCATGGGTCCTCCCCCGGTCGGTGCGGCTGTACCGCCCTACTTCACCGCCGCCGCGAGCTGACCGCAAGCCCCGTCGATGTCCCGGCCGCGAGTGTCGCGCACCGTCACCGGTACCCCCCACTCCTGCAGCCGGCGCACGAACTCGGCCTCGTCCTGCGGCCGCGAGGCGGTCCACTTCGAGCCCGGGGTCGGATTCAGCGGGATCAGGTTCACGTGCACCAGCTTGTTGCGGAGCATGCGGCCGAGGCGGTCGGCGCGCCAGGCCTGGTCGTTGATGTCCTTGATGAGCGCGTACTCGATGGAGACCCGGCGCTTGGTGACCGAGGCGTAGCGCCAGGCGGCGTCCAGAACCTCCGAGACGTTCCAGCGGGTGTTCACCGGGACGAGGGTGTCGCGCAGCTCGTCGTCCGGGGCGTGCAGGGAGACGGCCAGGGTGACCGGGATCGCCTCGGCGGTCAGCTTCTCGATCGCCGGGACCAGGCCGACGGTGGAGACCGTGATGTGCCGCGCGGACAGGCCGAGGCCGTCCGGCACCGGCTCGGTCAGCCGCCGCACGGCGCCGATCACCGCCTTGTAGTTCGCCAGCGGCTCGCCCATGCCCATGAACACGACGTTGGAGACCCGGCCCGGACCGCCGGGGACCTCGCCGCGGGCCATCGTCCGGGCGCCGGCCACGACCTGCTCGACGATCTCGCCGGTGGACATGTTGCGGGTCAGACCGGCCTGGCCGGTGGCGCAGAACGGGCAGTTCATGCCGCAGCCGGCCTGGGAGGACACGCACATCGTGGTGCGGTCGCGGTAGCGCATCAGCACCGACTCGACCGTCGCGCCGTCGAACAGGCGCCACAGGGTCTTGCGAGTGGTGCCGTTGTCGGCCGTCTGCTCGCGGATCGGGGTGAGCAGGCGCGGGGTGAGGATGCCGGCCAGCTCCTCGCGCTTGGCGGCCGGGACGTCCGACCACTGGGCCGGGTCGTCGGCGAGGTGGCCGAAGTAGTGCTGGGAGACCTGCGCGGCGCGGAAGCCCTGGTGGCCCAGCTCGGACAGCGCCTTCTTGCGCTCGGCCGAGGTGAGGTCGGCCAGGTGGCGCGGCGGCTTGGCGCGGCGCGGGGAGGTGAAGGTCAGCTCGCCGGGACGCGGCGGCTTCGGCGCGATGGTGACGTCGACGGATTCGACGGCGTCGGTGTCGACGGCGGGCACGGGCGTTGCGGGAGCTTCGGCAGACATAGTGTTACTAGTTTCCCACGCCCGAGTGACCGCTCAGTTCATCGAGCTCCTCGATGGTCGCGTCCAGCCACTTCAGCTCAGTGCGACTGGTCACACGCGCGATCTCCAGCACACCGCGCCGGAACGGGTCGCCGACCTCCTCAGCGCTCAGCGCGTGATCGTCCTCATAGAAGAAGCTCGCCGGGACACTCAGGAACTCCAGGCGGCGCCGCAGGACCGCGGCCTGCGCCGCCGGGTCGTCGAGGTGGCGCAGGAACGCCAGCAGGCAGAACCAGTGGTTCTCATCAGTGACGAAGACCTCGGGGGGCTCGCGCAGCATCCGCAGCAGTTTGTCGCGGCCGGCCGGGGTCAGCTCCAGCATGTGCCGGGGCGCGGCGATCGACCCCGCCTCCAGGTTCTTGATCACCAAGCAGCCCTCCACGAGGCGCTTGATCGCCGGATAGAGGGTGCCGTCCGCGATCGGGCGGATGTGGCCGGTCAGCGCGGCCAGCCGCTTGCGCAGCTCGTAGCCGTGCAGTCGGGCTTCGAAGAGGAAGCCGAGGATCGCGAACTCCAGCATGGGTTGAGGATACCTCGGCGCCGAGGTATCTTTCTCGGCGCCGAGGTACATCGATACCGAGGTATATCGACGGGAGGGTATGCCATGACACTGCACGCTGCCGAGGTCCGCGCCGACGGCTCCGCGATCCGCTGGACCGAACTTCCCGGCACCGAGCCGGCCCGCGTCTACATCCACGGCCTCGGGGGCAGCTCGGCCCACTGCTTCGCCGAGGTCGCCGCCAGCGACGGTCTGCGCGGCCGGCGCTCCCTGCTGCTGGACCTGCTCGGGTTCGGCGTCAGCGACCGGCCCGTCGACGCCGACTACGCCCTGGAGGACCACGCCGACTGGGTCGCCATCGCGCTGCGCGAGGCCGGCGTCTCCGGCGCGCAGATCCTCGCGCACAGCATGGGCGGCTCGATCGCGACCGTACTCGCCCTCCGGCATCCGGACCTGGTCTCCGGCCTGGTGCTGATCGACTCGAACCTAGACCCGGCGCCGGAGATCCCGCGTCCCGGCTCCTCGCAGATCGCAAGGTACGGCGAGACCGTGTTCCTGCGCGGAGGCGGCTACGAGGAGACGCTGGAGAAGGTGCATCCCGGCTGGCGCGCGACCATGCGGCTGGCCGGCGCGGTGGCGCTGTACCGCAGCGCCGCCAACCTGGTGCGGTTCGAGGGACGCGCGATCCTGAAGACGCTCGACGTCCCGCGGACTTACCTCTACCCCGCCTCGGACGGTCCGCTGAAGGGGGCTGAGGAGCTGACCGCCTCCGGAGTGAACGTCGTCGCCCTGCCGGATTGCGGACACAACATCACGCTGGACAACCCGACGGGTTTCGTAGAGGCGGTGCTCGCGGCGGAGAACGCTCCTGAGGACGCCATGGTGCGCGCCGCCTAACGGAAGACATCGCTAATAGACCGACGGCCCTGTGCGGTTCCCTTAGGGAATATCGCACAGGGCCGTCGGTCTATCGTCTGCATCTAGAGGTAGAGACGTATCAGGCCGCTACTACACGCCGCTACTTCCAGCCGAGGAACAATCCCAGCAGCAGCCACGCCACCGGCGCGGTCGCCAGCATCGAGTCCAGCCGGTCCATGATGCCGCCGTGGCCGGGGAGCAGGTTTCCCATGTCCTTGATGCCGAGGTCCCGCTTGATGACCGACTCGATCAGGTCGCCGAGGGTGGCCGAGGCGACCGCGGCGACGCCGAGCAGCACGCCCTGCCAGACCTTGCCGTCCAGCATCTGCGTGATGCCGATCGAGGCGACCGCGGCGGTCACGATCAGCGAGCCGATCAGGCCCTCCCAGGTCTTTCCGGGGGAGATCTTGGGCGCCAGCTTGTGCTTGCCGAAGAAGACGCCGGTCGCGTAGCCGCCGGTGTCGTTGGCGATGGGCAGCGTCAGGAACAGGATCACGCGCTTGTAGCCGTTGTCCTGGGCCAGCATCAGCACCGCGAACGAGGCCAGCATCGGGACGTAGACCAGGGTGAACAGACCGGCTGTGGCGTCGCGCAGGAAGCCGTCCGCGCCCTCGGCCATCCGCCAGACCAGCACCGCCAGCGCGGTCATCGCCAGCACCGCGACCATCGCGGTCGGGCCGCCGAACCAGGACCCGGCGATCATGCCGAGCCCGCCGGCGGCGATCGGCGGCCACGGGACCTGCACGTCCCGGGTGGACATCGCCTGGGCGAGCTCGCGGACGCCTATCACCACGGCGATCGCGACGACGACCGCGAACGCGCCGCGCAGGAACAGCGTGCCGAGCAGGACCGCGCCCAGAGCGACGCCGACGCCGATGGCGGCCGGCAGGTTGCGTCCGGCGCGGCCGGAGGGCTTGCCGGGGGCGTTGCCGGCCGGGCCGGGGGTGCCGCCGGTGCCGTATGCGCCCGGTCCGGAGCTTCCGGGTCCGCCGCCGTTGGCTCCGCCCGGGCCGTCGCCGGGACCGCCGGGACCGCCATAACCGCCTTGGCCGCCATAACCACCCTGGCCGCCTTGAGCACCTTGACCGCCGGAGCCACCCGGACCGCCGGCGCCGCGCGAGCCCGCGCCAGAACGCCCGGCACCGCCGCCGCCCGGCCCGTCGCCGGGGGCCCGCGCCTCACCGCGCCTGGTCTGCGTGGATGCCATGCGCCCGCACCATCCCCTACTCGCCCCTCGTGAATTCCGCCGCCCGACTCGCGTGAACTTGGTGGGAAAACGCGGACGGACCGGCAGCGATCATAGCCGCCGGTCCGCGGTGGACGTCGGATGGCCTGTCCGGCAGGCCGAGCCCGGTGCGGGCTCAGACCTCCAGCAGCTCCGCTTCCTTGTGCTTGAGCATCTCGTCGATCTGCGCGGTGTGCTTCTGCGTCAGCTCGTCCAGGTGCTTCTCGGCGCGGCGCACGTCGTCCTCGCCGGCGTCGCCGTCCTTGGCCAGCTTGTCCAGGCTCTCCTTGGAGTGCCGGCGGATGTTGCGGACCGAGATCTTGGCGTCCTCGCCCTTGGTCTTGGCGACCTTGATGTACTCCTTGCGGCGCTCCTCGGTCAGCTGCGGGAACACCACCCGGATCACCACACCGTCCGAGGAGGGGTTCACGCCCAGGTCGCTGTCCCGGATCGAGCGCTCGATCGCGCCCAGCGCCGTCTTGTCGTACGGCGCGATGACCACCATGCGCGCGTCCTGGACCTGGAAGGAGGCCATCTGGCTCAGCGGCGTGGGCGAGCCGTAATAGTCGGCGGTCAGCTTGCTGAACATCGCCGGGTTGGCGCGGCCGGTGCGGACCCCCGACAGATCCTCCTTGGCGACCTCGACGGCCTTGTCCATCTTCTCCTCGGCTTCGAGGAGGGTCTCATCGATCACTTGGGGGCTCCCTAGAAGTCTTCGCGCTCTGCTGTGTCCACTACAAAGCTCAAGCGCAGCTTAGTGCGTTCGCGGCCGGCCGCACCGATACGGTGCGGGCTCGCGGCTAGTGCGCCGGGCCGATGACGGTCCCGAGCTTCTCCCCGCGGATGGCCCGCGCGATGTTGCCCGGCTGCAGGCCGAACACCACGATCGGCATACCGTTGTCCCGGCACAGGGACACCGAGGTGGCGTCCGCGATCTTCAGGTTGCGCGCCAGGAACTCGTCGTAGGACAGCGTGTCGTACTTGACCGCGTCCGGGTTCTTGTTCGGGTCGGAGTCGTAGACGCCGTCGGTGCCCTGCTTGGCCATCAGGATCGACTCGGCGTGGATCTCCAGCGCGCGCTGCGCGGCGGTGGTGTCGGTGGAGAAGTACGGCATGCCGGCGCCGGCGCCGAAGATCACGACGCGGCCCTTCTCCAGGTGCCGGATCGCCCGGCGCGGGATGTAGGGCTCGGCGACCTGGCTCATGGTGATCGCGCTCTGCACCCGCGTGGGGATGCCGAGCTTCTCCAGGAAGTCCTGAAGCGCCAGGCAGTTCATGACGGTGCCCAGCATGCCCATGTAGTCCGCGCGGGAGCGCTCCATGCCGTGCTGCGACAGCTCGGCGCCGCGGAAAAAGTTGCCGCCGCCGACCACGACCGCGACCTCGACCCCGCCCTCGGAGACGACGTCCGCGATCTCCTTGGCGATGCTCTTGACGACTTCCGGGTCCACGCCGATCTGGCCGCCGCCGAACACCTCGCCGGAGAGCTTGAGCAGGACTCTGCGGTTCTTCTCGGTACGCGAAGGAACCGCCGCCGTGTCGGTTTCCTTATTGGTTTCCTTCACAGCAGCGGCTCCTTCGACGTAGCTATTCGGTGCTCTTTAGTTTTTCAGATCCGGTCAGCTACCGACGCGGAACCGGGCGAAACGCTTCAGCGACACGCCGGCCTCGTCCAGGATCTTCTTGACCGTCTTCTTCGGGTCCTTGGCGAACGCCTGCTCCAGGACGACGTTCTCCTTGAAGAAGCCGTTGACGCGGCCTTCGACGATCTTCGGCAGCGCGGCCTCCGGCTTGCCCTCCTCGCGGGAGGTCTCCTCGGCCAGGCGCTTCTCGGTCTCCACGATGTCGGCCGGGACCTCATCGCGCGTCAGGTAGGACGGGGAGAACGCGGCGATGTGCTGCGCGATGTCCTTGGCGACCTCGGCGTTCTCGGTGTCCAGCTCGACCAGGACGCCGATCTGGGCCGGGATGTCCGGGGAGGTCTTGTGCAGGTAGGAGGCGACGTAGCCGTCGTGGAACTGCGCGAAGCGGCGCAGCTCGATCTTCTCCCCCAGCGTGGCGTTCGCGGTGTCCAGGAAGACCTGCACGGTCTGGCCCGGCTCGATCTCCGAGGCCAGCAGCGCGTCGACGTCGGCCGGCTTGGCGTTCACGACGTGCGCGAGCACGGTGGCGGCCACGGTCTGGAACGCCTCGCCCTTGGCGACGAAGTCGGTCTCGCAGTTCAGCTCGATCAGGGTGCCGGACACGCCGTCGACGGCAGAGGCGACCAGGCCGTTGGAGGCCGAGCGGCCCTCCCGCTTGGTGACGCCCTTGAGCCCCTTGACGCGCAGGAACTCGACGGCCTTGTCCAGGTCTCCGTCGGTCTCCTCCAGCGCCTTCTTGCAGTCCATCATGCCGGCGGCCGTCAGCTCGCGGAGCTTCTTGACGTCGGCGGCGGTGTAGTTCGCCATTGTTAGTCGTCCTTAAGTGGATCGGCGTGGATCGGCTACCGGCGAGCCGGGGCGGGGTGCCCGCCCCGGCTCGCCGTGGAAATCAGCCAGTCGGACCGGCTCAGGCTCAGGCCTGCGCGTCCTCGGCCGGAGCCGGGGTCTCGGCCGGGGTCTCCGCGGGGACCTCGGCGGCGGCCTCGGCCGCGACCGGAGCCTCCTGCGCAGCGGCGGCCGGAGCAGCGGGCGCCTCGTCGGCGGCCGGAGCCTCGGTCGCGGCGGCGGCCGGGGTCTCGTCGGCCGGGGTCTCGGCAGCCGCGGTCTCAGCAGCCGGGGTCTCGGCAGCCGCGGCCGGAGCCGTGGAGGCCTCGGCGGCCTTGGCGTCGTCCACGGCCAGCAGGTCGCGCTCCCAGTCGGCCAGCGGCTCGTCGACGGCCACGGCGCCGGCCTGCTCGCCCTCGCCGGACTTGCTGCCGGCACGGGACATCAGACCGTCGGCGACGGCGTCGGCGACCACGCGGGTCAGCAGAGCGACGGAGCGGATCGCGTCGTCGTTGCCCGGGATCTTGTAGTCGACCTCGTCCGGGTCACAGTTCGTGTCCAGGATCGCCACGACCGGGATGCGCAGCTTGCGCGCCTCGCCGACCGCGATGTGCTCCTTCTTGGTGTCCACGATCCACACCGCGGACGGAACGCGGGACATGTCCCGGATGCCGCCGAGGGTGCGCTCCAGCTTCTCCTTCTCGCGGCGCATGACCAGCAGTTCCTTCTTGGTCATCCCGGAGGACGCGACGTCGTCGAAGTCGACCTCCTCCAGCTCCCGCAGGCGCTGGATCCGCTTGTAGACGGTGCTGAAGTTGGTCAGCATGCCGCCCAGCCAGCGGTGGTTCACGTACGGCATGCCCACGCGCGTCGCCTGCTCGGCGATGGCTTCCTGGGCCTGCTTCTTGGTGCCGATGAACATCACCGTGCCGCCGTGGGCGACGGTCTGCTTCACGAACTCGTAGGCGCGGTCGATGTACGACAGCGACTGCTGCAGGTCGATGATGTAGATGCTGTTGCGCTCGGTGAGGATGAATCGCTTCATCTTCGGGTTCCAGCGCCGGGTCTGATGCCCGAAGTGCACGCCGCTCTCCAAGAGCTGGCGCATCGTGACGACGGCCATGCCGTGGTCCTCCCTGATCGGTCTCGGTTGTCCCTGGTGACCGGCATTCACGGCACCAGGCACGAAGACCTGCCGCCGAGCAGACCCGCGACGCTGTACCGCTCGCCGTGCTTGCGCTGGGAGGGCGGACCGAGGCGCCTCGGGGCCGTCGCCCTTGCGGGTGGACGGCTGCCGGACACGCGAAGTCAGCCAGAGGGGACTCCGGCTGCTGCCAGCAGTCTACCGGGCCGCGGGGAGGAGTTTTCCCACGCGGCCCGAAGCACCTCACCCCCACCGCACTCCCCACACCGGCAACAACCGCACAGGTCCCCGGTTCAGCAACGCAGTCGGGTCAAGGTAGCGCTCAGCATGCCCGAAGCCACGCACGAGACCCCAGTGCAGACAGGTCAGCGGCGCGCAGTGGTTAGAGGGCGAGTCGACGAGATGGCCGATGAGCTGACCGGTCCGAACTTTGTCGCCAACCTTGACGGCGGGATCGACAGGTTCGTAGGTGGTACGCAGCGTGTCCCGACCCGGCGCGGTGTGGTCGATGGCGACGACGGGACGGCCGAACAGTATCCCGGCGTAGCTGACGGTGCCCTCACCGGCAGCCAGAACCTCCTGCCCCGGACCACCGAGGAGGTCGACACCGCGATGCCCGGTCTGCCACCGCTTCGCGGGAGGCTGGAAGCCGTGGACGATCACGGGAGCACATGCGCCGACTGGTGGGGCAAGCGGGCCAGGTCCAGGTGCGGGTTGGGTTGTGGGTTGGGTTGTGGGTTGGGTTGTGGGTTGGGTTGTGGGTTGGGTTGTGGGTTGGGTTGTGGGTTGGGTTGTGGGTTGGGTTGTGGGTTGGGTTGTGGGTGGCGTCGGGGTCTTCGGTGTGGTGCACCACGGCAGCGGAGAGGAGACGCGGCGCCGAGTACGCCAACGCCGGAAGCGCGACGGAGAGCGCGGTGGCGACGGCGGCGAGCGCCAGAGTTCTGCGGAGGCGCATGGCCGCCAGGATGGGCGTGCGGGGCGGGCGGTGTCACGAGCTTTGAGTGCTTCTGGGTGATTGGTGGGATGGTCGGGATGGTCGGGATTGTCAGCGCGTTGGGATGCGGTACGCGATATCAAGTCGCCGATGCCGTTCGGCGCCGCGTGCTTCCCCCGGGCTGCGGGCGCGTCTGGCCCGCTTGAGCATTCAGCGCTTGGGTGTGGCGTCGCGCCGAGCCCAGGCCGCCGAACAAGACCATCGATACCGCAGTCTCGGTGACCTCCGCCGGGTCCGCGCCGAGGCTTATGCGCTTTGCGGCGGCGTCGACCGTGCCCTGTACCAGCGAGGCGGCCAGGCGCGGCTCAGGGTGTCCCAGCGCGCGCAGTACGCCGATGCCCAGGTCGAGTAGCCAGCCGTGGGCGGCGCGGATGCGGTCGCGGGCGTCGCCGTCGAGTTCCTGCCCCGACAACGCCAGCAGTGCGCGGTGCCCGGGTTCGGAGACCAGGCCCAGCTGGCGTCGCACATAGGCGGCGAGCTGCCGTTCGGCCGTCGTCTCGGCTGCCATCGCCGCGCGCACCTCTCCTATCCAGGCCGGGAACTCGTGCGCGACCAGTGCCTCGATCACGTCGGCGCGGGATTTGAAGTACTCGTACACGCTCGAGCGTGCCAGCCCGGTCGCCTTGGCCAGCGCCGGGAACGTCAACGCGGCGACCCCGCCCTCGGCCACCAGGTCGCGCGCCGCCTCCAGTAAGGCGCGGCGCTGCATCTCCCGGTGCTCGACGACAGTGGCGGCACGGATCCTGGGCATGCGCACTAAGGTGCCGCGTCCACACACGTGTACACAACCCGGCGTTGAGCACGGTCCGATGAATGTCCTGCTCCGGCGATTCCTGCCGTTTTCGCCAGTCACGCCAACCCGCTACTTCGGTCACTCCTTGGCCGACAACTTGCCCCGCAACGTCAACACGGCCTTGGTGTGGATCTGGCATACCCGGCTCTCACTGACCCCGAGCACCTCGCCGATCTGCGCGAGCGTCATGCCCTCGAAGTAATACAGCGTGACCACCGTCTTGTCCCGCTCCGGCAGCGAGTTCACCGCCCGCGCCAGCAAAGCCCGCGTCTCCTGCACCTCGAAGAGCGCCACGGGGTCGGGCGCGTCGCCATCCTCCAACGTCTCCATCAGCGGAATCCGGTCCCCGGACTGCGTCGGCAGCGCCAACAACTCGTCCAGCGCCGCGACGTTCACCAAAGACAGCTTGCTGAAGATCTGCCGCAACTCCCCCAGCCCGATCCCCAGCTCCCGCGCGATCTCCGACTCACTCGGCGTCCGCCCGAACTCCTGCTCCAACCGCACCGAAGCCTGCTCGATCTCCCGAGCCTTCTGCCGCAACGACCGCGGAATCCAGTCCAGCGCCCGCAGCTCGTCAATGATGGCGCCACGAATCCGAGCAATGGCGTACGTCTCGAACTTCACATGCCGATGCGGCTCGAAGCGCTCAATGGCATCGATGAGCCCGAAGATCCCCGACGAGACGAAGTCGGCGGAGTCCAACGCCCCCGGCAACCCGACGCGGACGCGGCCGGCGACGTACTTCACCAGCGGGGAGTAATGGAGGATCAGGCGCTCGCGGAGTCCGAGGTCGCCGGTGCGCTTGAAGTCGTCCCAGAGGATGTCGAGGGCGGTGTCGGGGGCGGGCTTGTCGATGGGTTTGTCGGCTTGCTTGTCGGTTGGTTTGCCGGTTGGTGTATCGGCTTGCTTGTCGGTTGGTTTGCCGGTTGGTGTATCGGCTTGCTTGTCGGTTGGTTTGCCGGTTGGTGTATCGGCTTGCTTGTCGGTTGGTTTGCCGGTTGGTGTATCGGCTTGCTTGTCGGCTTGCTTGTCGGCTGGTTTGTCAGTGTGCGGTTCCTGGGTCGTGGCGCGGTCGCCTTCGCTGTCGTGACCGACGGTCCGGTTCCCGTCGATCGGGGCCGGCACGGCGGCGGTGCGGGTGCCGGTGGCGGTACCGAGGTCGTGCGACGGCGTGCGCTCGCCCGGGGCGTGGCCGCCGGCCCGCGGCCGCGGGGCAGCCGCGACCTGCGACGCCGCGTCGGCGGCGCCGGGGGCCGCTGCGAGCTGCGCCTGGTCGAGGACGCTGTCCTCACGCCCGCGGGTGGGACTGGGCATACCGTGCCTTGATCCGCTCTGCCGTCACATGGGTGTAGATCTGGGTTGTTGCGAGCGTAGCGTGACCGAGGAGCTCCTGAACGTCACGAAGATCCGCGCCCCCCTCGATCAGGTGAGTCGCGGCGGTGTGGCGGAAACCGTGGGGACCGGTGTCCGGCGTGTTGGGGGTCGCGCGCAGGCGTGCGTGGACGAGGCGGCGGACCACGGCGGGGTCGATGCGGGAGCCGCGGGCGCCGAGGAAGACCGCTTCGGTTTCAGTTTTCTGGATTCCCCCTCCCCCACCCACCCACCCAACTGCCGCTGCGGCGGCCGCGCCAGCGCGCCTGGCACCGTTGGCGCGCGCGGCGGCGAGCACGGCGCCGCGCGCGTCGGCCGCCAGCCACGCGTGCAGCGCGCGCTCCGCCGGCACGCCGAAGGGCACCGTGCGGTCGCGGCCGCCCTTGCCCGACAGGCGGGCAGTGCGCCGTGTGAAGTCCACGTCGTCCAGGTTCAGGGCGCACACCTCTGAGACGCGCGCCGCTGTGGCGTACAGGAACTCCAGGATGGCCAAGTCTCGGAGTGCCAGCGGATCGTGCGGGTGCGTCGCGGCGTCGTCGGCGGCTGTCGTGAGGGCGTCGGTCATCTGACGCTGCGAGAGCACGGCCGGCAACGGCGAGCGTGGCTTCGGGGTCACCAGGCGGACCAGGCCCGGTGTTGAGGCTTGGCGTCCCCACGCGCGTGCCGCCGCGGTGCGCCGGGCCAGGGTCGCTCGGGCCGCTCCGGACGCGGCCGTCTCGGCGAGCCAGGACCTTGCGACGTCCAGCCCGATCTGCGTGGGCTCGGCGACGCCGGCGCGCTCGGCGAAACCGAACAGGTCCACGAGGTCGGCGACGTAGCCACGCACCGTGTGCGGGGACAACCTGCGCGCCCGCAGATCCTCCTCGAAGCGGTCCAGGGCCGCCCGGTACGCGTCGTCCACGTCACCAGCCTACGTCGGATGACGCTCCAGGAGCAGGTCGGCAGCCCGGGCAATCGCTCGGGGATCCGGCCCGCGCCAGGTGACGGCTCCGCCGGGGCGGTTCCGTACCCGGGCGCGGCGCGGACGTGCGCGGGGACTAGGCGAGGGGGTGTGGTGAGGGGTCGGGGTGAGGTCGATCGCGGCTCCTTTCGGGGTGGAAGAAAGCGGGTTCGAGGGCTGAGTCGGTGGGCGGCGGGATTCGTGGGCTAGCGGCGATCACTCGGACGTCGGGCGCGACGGCAGGCAGCCTCAGAGAGGCAAGCGAGCTCAAGGAAGCAGGCGAGCACACCACCCCCGCTCGTCGCGATCCACCCAGCCGGCTGTGGTGAGGCGGCCGAGGGCTGCGTGCACGGCGCGGGGTTCGAGACCGGCGGCCAGGGCGGCTTCGACCGTGTCGAGCGTGCCTCGGCCGGCGATCGGGAGGGCGTCGAGGACGCGCGCCGCGATCGGGTCGAGGGAGTCGCGGGGACGGCGGGAGCTGGTGCGGGCGGTGGTGGTGGGCTCAGCCAGGTCTGCGCCGAGGTCGCCGAGGTGTTCGACCACTTCGGCGGCGCGCGTGACCAGGAGCGCGCCGTCGCGGATCAGCTGGTGGGTGCCTTCGGAGGCCTCAGACGTGACAGGTCCCGGGACCGCGAGCACGGGACGCCCCAGGCTGTCGGCGAGGCGCGCGGTGACGAGCGAGCCGCTGCGGGCCGCAGCTTCGACGACGACGGTTCCGAGCCCGAGCGCGGCGATGACACGGTTGCGATCCAGAAATCGGAAGCGACTGACGGCCGTACCCGGCGGAAGTTCGGAGAGCACGAGGCCTTCGGAGGCGATGGCACCGATCAGTGCCTCGTGACCTGCGGGGTAGACGAGGTCGATGCCGCAGGCGAGCGCCGCGACGGTGACGCCCCGGGCCGCCAGCGCTCCACGGTGCGCCGCGCCGTCGATGCCCCGCGCGGCTCCGGAGATGATCGCCCAGCCGCGTTCGGCCAGGCCCGCGGCGAGTTCGCCCGCGACGTGCATGCCGTAGCCGGTGGCGATCCGTGCGCCGACGATGGAGACCCCGCGTCTGGATGCCGCGACCAGATCGGCGGTGCCCAGAAACCACATGCCGAGCGGGGCGGCGTCGCCGAGGTCGTCGAGCGCGGTCGGCCACGCGTCGTCGGCAGGGATGACGTAGCGGGCGCCGGTCTTCTCGCTGACCGCCAGATCAGCGTCGGGATCGGCGCGGTAGCAGCGGGTCTGGAGCGTGTGGGCGCGGCTGATGAGGGCCGCGCGGTCCGCGGCCGACTCCTCGTCGTGGGCCGACAGGAGGTCGGCGGCGCTTCCGGACAGGAGCGCGGTGGCGACGGTCGGGGCGCCGAAGCGTGCGACGAGGCGGCAGAGCAGCGCGTCGCCGGGTTCGGAGGCGTGATGGAGCACGAGGCGTGCGCGGCGGTCGGCGGCGGTGGGGTCGTGGGGTTCGGACGTGACGAGGACAGGTTCGGGCACACGGCGAGATGTGGGTGGGTGAGGTGGCGGTCCGCCGGTGGGTGACGCGGGTGGGGTCGGGGGTTCGGCGGTGGGCGGTTCGGCGGTAGGCGGTGCGGTGGCGGCCGGCTCAGGGTTCGGCTGTGCCGGGGGCAGCGGGCGGTCGGCGGACGCGTAGTAGAGCGAGGTCGGCGAGAGGAGCGGCTCGCCGGTGGGGGTGTCAGGGGACGACGGCGGGGTGCGGTCGGCTGGTGCGTAGAAGAGGGAAGTCGGGGCGAGGAGCGAGGGCTTCGGGATATCTGAGGGCGCTGAGTCGTTCTGGGATGGGGCGCTGGGACTCGCGTAGAAGAGCGAGTCGGGGGCGAGGAGCGAGAGTTCTGGAGCTTGCGTTTGCACTTGCGGTTGCGGTGGTGGGGCGGCGTCGGCGATCGAGGAAGGCTCCGGCTCGGCTTCGGGGTGGCGGGGCAGTCTGACGGTGGCCGACAGGTCTGGGGTCGTGGTGAGGCCGGGGGTCACTGTCGGTTCCAGGTTCGCCGGCAGATCAGGATTCGAGGTCAGGTCAGGGTTCGTCAGGTCGGGGTTCGGGGTGTCGGGGAAGGCGAGCAGGGAGGTCATGGTGGGCTCCTGGGTGTCGGGGTTGGTGGGTCAGGTGGCGAGTTGGCCGGGGAGGCCTTGGCGGAAGGAGAGGGCGGTGGCGACTTCGTCGGGCCCGGGGCGGGGGCGGCCGGTGAGGTCGGCGAGGGTCCAGGCGACGCGAAGGAGGCGGTCGTAGCCGCGGGCGGTGAGGGTTCCTGCTTGGTAGCGGGAGTCGATGTCGGTGAGGCTGGCGGGGGCGGGGGCGAATTCGGCGCGGAGAGCGCTGCCGGGAATCTGGGCGTTGGTGGTCCAGGGGCGGCCCGCGTAGCGGTGGGTGGCTCGGTCTCGGGCTTCGAGGACGCGGTCGCGGACGTCGGCGCTGGATTCGCCGGGGAGCGCGCCGAAGAGTTCAGCGCGGCCGACGGGGTGGATGGACAGGCGGAGGTCGATGCGGTCCAGGAAGGGACCCGAGAGCTTCTGGGTGTAGCGGCGGCGCGCGTCAGGGGTGCAGGTGCACAGGCCGCCCGCAGTTCCGGCGCGGCCGCAGGGGCAGGGGTTCATGGCTGCGACCAGCAGGAACCTGGCGGGGAAGACCACGGTGCCGGAGGCGCGGGCAATAACGATCTCACCGGCCTCGAGGGGTTCGCGCAGGGCTTCCAAGACGGCGCGCTGCATCTCGGCGATCTCGTCGGCGAACAGGACGCCGCAGTGGGCTCGGCTGATGGCGCCGGGGAGGATGCGGCCCGTGCCGCCGCCGACCATGCCGGCGACGGTGCAGGTGTGGTGGACGCTCTGGTACGGCGGGTCGGTGATCAGGGGTTTGTCCCAGGGCAGCGTGCCGGAAATCGAGTGGAGCGAGGAGACCTCCAGCGCCTCGGTCTCGGCCAGCGGGGGCAGGATCGAGGGCAGGCGCTCGGCGAGCAGGGTCTTGCCGGCTCCGGGAGCACCGGCCAGGAGCAGGTGGTGGCCGCCGGCCGCGGCGACTTCGAGGGCACGGCGCGCGTCGTACTGGCCCAGAACGTCGGCCATGTCGGGCATCGGGCGAACCGGGCGGAGCGGACCGGTGCGCGGTGCGGTGTCGAGCGGGAGGGGTTCGGCGTCTGGGATCTCCGTGCCCTGCAGATAGGCGACGACCTGCGCCAGGGAGCGCATGCCATGGACTTCGAGGCCGGATATCTGGGAAGCCTCCAGGGCATTGGGTTCCGCGACGAAGACGCTGGTCAGACCGTGATCGCGGGCGGCGAGCGCGGCGGGGAGGACGCCGCGGACCGGACGCAGGCGACCATCGAGGCAAAGCTCGGCGAGGAACATGGCGCCTTGTAGCGACAGTTGGCTGACGGCGCCTTCGGCGGCGAGGGCTGCGGCGGCCACCGCGAGATCGAAGGCTGAGCCCTCCTTGCGGACCCAGGCCGGGGAGAGGCCGACCATCACGTTGCCCTCGGGCCAGCGGTGGCCGGAGTTGTAGGCGGCGGCGCGGGCCCGATCGCGGCATTCGGACAGGACGGTGTCGCGCAGCCCGAGGATCTGGGTCCGGGTGGCGCCACGAGTGACGTTGACTTCGACCTCGACGACGACACCTTGCGTGCCATTGAGGGAGACGGCATGCGTGCGAGCGACGCTCATGACCGGGCCGCCTGACGGGAGGTGGGGCAGGGAGCGCCGGTAACGCTGCGACGGTGGCGGCCGATGTAGACGGAAGATCTGTCCCGCTCCGAGGGCAGCGGCAGGACCGGCGCGAGCCGGATTGCTGCGGAGACGAAAGCCCGGGCGACTTGTTGCTGATCGGAGTCGTCGGCGCGACAGGCGGCAGCGCTCGGCGCCGAAACCATGGCGCGGGCGACAGGCTGGCGGTCGGAGGTGACGGTCCGCCGCGCGGCAGTGCTCGCGATGAAAGCTCGAGCGGCACGCACTTGCTCAGCGCGGCAAACTGCCGATGACGGAGCAGAGACCACGACTCCGGTGGCCGGCGCACGGTCGGAGACCTCGGCGCCGAGCGCTGCGGATGCCGGAGCAAGGACGGTGGCTCGGGCGGCTGGCGCCGGAGCATGGCCCGAGACCTCAGCGCCGCGCACGGCGGATGGCAGAGCGGGGGCGATGGCTCGGGTGGCGGGCACCGGAGCATGGTCGGAGACCTCGGCGGCGCGCACGGCGGGCGGCAGGGCAGGGGCGATGGCTCGAGTGGCCAGCGGCGGAGCATGGTCGGTGACTTCGGCGCGGCGCATGGCGGATGCCGGTGTAGCGGCGATGGCTCGGGTGGCTGGCTCCTGAGTGCGGCCGGAGACCTCGGCGGCGCGCATGGCGGATGCCGGAGCAGGGGCGATAGCTCGGGTGGCCGGCGCCTGAGCATGGTCAGGGACCTCGGTGCCGCGCACGGCGGATGGCGGGGCGGCGATGCCGGTGGGGTGCATGTCACACCGCCTGGAGGTGGTCGATGGTGGGCTCGGTGTGGCCGTCGGTGGGGTAGATGAGGCCGATGACGTCTAGGCGGATGCCTCGGATGCCTCGGGGGAGGTGGTGGCGGACGGCGGGGTCGAGGCGGTGTTCGGCTAGCCAGCGGTTGGTGAGTTTCCAGAGGCGGGCTCTTTTGGCTTCGGTGATGGCGTCGAAGGGGCGGGCGCCGGTGGCGGCTCGGCGGGTTTTGACTTCGATGGTCACCAGGAGGTCGGAGGCTAGGGCGATGATGTCGAGTTCGCCGCGGACGTCGGGGCCTCGCCAGCGCCAGTTGCGGTCCAGGACGTGGTAGCCGCAGGCGGTGAGGTAGGCGGCGGCCAGGTCTTCGCCTTCGCGGCCTAGTTGGCCTGGGGACAGGGTGCTGTGGTCGGCCTGGGACGGGAAGTCCGTCGGGTGGTGCTCGACCTCGAGGAATGGGGTGGTTCCGGCCACGGCTGCGCTCCTCCCGATCGGTGGGTCGCCCTCGGTGGGGCGCTTGTGATCGAGGGTCGCCGGTGGCGGGGGCGGTGCGCGAGGTGGGGTTCGGGGGCTGTGGATAAGTCGGGGGGAATGCGAGCGCCCGTCACTCGTGTGGCTTAGTGGGCACGCGTGACGGGCGTTTTTGTTGCTTATTCAATGAGTGGTGCGAGAAGTGCGGCCCGATCAGTCCGTGGGGACTTCCAGGTCGCTCTTGGCCAGTTCTTCGACGTTCACGTCCTTGAAGGTGACCACCTTCACGTTCTTCACGAACCGTGCCGGGCGGTACATGTCCCACACCCAGGCGTCGGCCATGGTCACCTCGAAGTACACCTCGCCGTCGGCCGAGCGGACCGCGAGGTCCACCTGGTTGGTCAGGTAGAAGCGGCGTTCGGTCTCGACCACGTACTTGAACAGGCCGACCACGTCGCGGTACTCGCGATAGAGCTGAAGCTCCATCTCGGTCTCGTACTTCTCGAGGTCCTCAGCGCTCATGCCCACGCTCCCCTTGGTCGGTCTTCAATCACAGTCATTGTCACCCACAACGCGGGGAAACGTTCGCCACGTTGGCATATGTGAACCGGTGCTCCGGACATGGCCCGTGCTCGGTCAACGCGGCCTGGTGGGCGGGGGTGGAGTAGCCCTTGTGGATTTCGAAGCCGTAGGCCGGGTGGCGCTGGGCCAACTCGGTCATCATGGCGTCCCGCACGGTCTTGGCCAGCACCGAGGCGGCGGCCACGCACGCGGCGACCTGGTCCCCCTTCCACATGGCCAGGCTAGGGCAGGGAAGGCCGTCGACGCGGAACCCGTCCGAGAGGACATAGTCGGGGGCGACGTCGAGACGGGCCACAGAGCGGCGCAATGCCTCGATATTCGCCTGGTGGAGACCCCGGCTGTCCACCTCGGGAGCGGGTATGGCGACCCACGCATAGGACAGCGCGCGCTTCTCGATCTCCACGCGGACCCGGTCGCGGGCCCTCTCGGTGAGCAGCTTGGAGTCGGACAGGCCGGGGATGCGGCCCGAGGCGCCGGGGCGCAGGATCACAGCCGCCGCCACCAGGGGACCGGCACAGGCACCCCGACCGGCCTCGTCCGTGCCGGCGACCTGAGCGAACCCGGCACGGGCCAGAGCACGCTCGTAGCCGTAGATCCCCGCGTCGGAGCGGATGGCTACGCCGCGCGGCAGCGTGAGAGTGGGCGTGGTGGTCATCGTCTATAACGTACAACGCGCCGGGGACGACAATGGCGGCCGCAGCTGGAAGTCCCTGCCGCGACCGCCCTAGGTCACTCGGTCAAATCACTACAAAGGTAGTAGAACTACACCTCTAGTAGCTGATAAACGTCTACATCCTCGGGTGGCTGGCCACAGCGAGCTTGCGCAGTTTCCGACGCCTGCGCACCACCGTGATCGGCAGCGCCATGGTGAACGCCGTCACCGGCACCGCGCTCGGCGAGGACAGCGCCTGGAAGCTCTTCTTGAACGTCGAGGGCACCGCCAGCGTGCCGAAGTGCGACGGCGGCCAGACCTTCAGCACCGCGATGCCGACCACGTTGCCCAGCGGGACGAAGCCGCCGGTCGGGCCGTTGATGTGCGCGCGGGAGTCCACGGACACCTCGCGGTGGTCGCCCATGACCCAGATCTTGCCCTGGGGAACGTGCACCTCGAAGGGCTCCATCGAGGGCAGGTTGCCCGGGTACAGGTACCCCGACTCCTGCAGCGGGACGCCGTTGACGGTCACCGGCGCGCCGTTGCCGGCGCACTTGATGTCGTCGCCGCCGACGCCGATGACCCGCTTGATCAGGTCGCCGTTGTCCTCCGGCAGCAGACCGACCGCGGTCAGGGCCTTGCTGAACACGTTCTTGGGCTTCACCGGCTCGCTGTCGAGCCAGCCGCCCGGGTCCTGGAAGACCACGATGTCGCCGCGGTTGGGCTCGTGGCCCATCCAATTGGAGAACCGGTTCACCAGCACGCGGTCGTTGATCTCGAGCGTGTTCTGCATCGAGCCGGAGGGGATGACGAAGGCCTGGACCAGGAAGGTCTTGATGATGAAGGCCAGCACCAGGGCGATCGCGAGCAGGAACGGCAGCTCGACGATGAACGGCCGCGGCTTCTTCGGGAACGCGAAGCGCCACACCACCGCGAACGGCAGCAGGACCCACTGCCACCACGTACGGGGTCCGGCCGGCGCTGCGGGCTCGCGAGCGGGCTCCTCGTCCTCGGGGGACGGCGAGACGCCCTCGGAGCCGCCGTAGGAGTCGGGGTCCTCAGGGCCGCCGAAGCCGCCGGGACCACCCGGACCGGACGAGCCGGTCGGGCCGCCGGGACCACCCGGGCCACCGGAACCGCCGTAACCACCAGGGCCGCCCTGGCCACCGGGACCGCCGGACTGGCCTTGCCCACCAGGGCCGCCGTACCCGGCGTAGTCGCCGTAGCCGCCTTGGTCGACGTAGCCACCGCCCTGCCCGGCGTAGCCGCCTTGCTCGGTGTACCCGCCCTGGCTGCCCTGGCCGCCGTAGCCGCCGGCCGCACCCGCCTGGTCGTACCCGGACTGGTCGTACCCCGACGACGGCGCGTACCCGGAGGACGGCGCGTAGCCGGCTCCCTGGTCGTGCGCCGCGTGGTCCGGGCGCGGGATCCCGGCCTCACCGCCGCCGACCGGGTTGTCGGCGGTCTCGGAGCTCTCGTCCACTGTCACAGTCTGCCCTTCCGCTGACCCGCCAGGCCCGCTCCGCTTCGCTGCCGCCTGGTCCATGTCGTTCCCTTCGCAGTCCCTCGAAAGTCCGGTTCAGCCAAGCGGCCGCTCCGTACCCAACCGCCCGCGTAGCCGATTGGTTACGCCCGCGGGGTCCGGAAGGACAGCGCCGCCGCGCCGGCGCCGCCGCATCTGCCGGGCCCTCAGCGGCACCGCGAGCGTGAACCCCCACAGCAGGGTCGGCACACCGGCCGCACCTTGGACTGCCTGCGCAGAGTTCTTTAAGGAGAACGTAGAAGGTGTACCCAGTCCGCTGATACGTGTCAGCGGCCATATCCGCACGAAAGCATGACCCTGCATGTCCGAATAGGGGACCAGCCCTTGAGAGGTCTCCTGCAGGTGCACCCGCGAGTCCCCGGAGTCGCTCCGGTGGTCTCCGAGTACGAACACCGTGTGCGGCTTGACGGTGATCGGACCGAAGGGGGTCTGCGAGGGGTCGTCCAGCTGTCCGTCGGGACCGCGGAAGAGATAGGAGTGCTCGTCCAGCGGGATGCCGTTGACGGTCACCGGCTGCCCGACGCCCTTGCACTGCACGACGTCGCCGGGCACTCCGACGACGCGCTTGATCAGGTCCTGCTCGTTGCCCTCGGGGAGCAGGCCGACCCAGGAGAACACCTTCTTGACCCCGCCGACCACGGCGTTGTCCTTCTTGATCTCCGAGGGGTCCAGCCAGCCGCCGGGGTCCTTGAAGACCACGATCTGGCCGCGCTGCGGGGTCCAGCCGAACCACGGGGTCAGCTTGTTCACCAGGACCCGGTCTCCGGGTTCGATGGTGTGCTGCATGGACTCCGACGGGATGAAGTAGGCCTGGACGAAGAAGGTCTTGATCACCAGGGCGAGCAACAGCGCGACCCCGAAAAGGATCGGCAGTTCCTTCCACAACCTCACCGGTTTCAGCCGGCGCCTTTGCCCCTTGGCCACCGGCCGCACCCTAGCCTGTTCGTCGTCGAGTCCTTTGACCCGGGTCAGTACTGCTGGACAGACAGGAACAGCCGTTCCCAGTCGAACAAGTTATAGGACTTGCCTGAGGATTGTGTAAACGGCTCCGGGCCACGTCCTCGCACTGAGGACGTGGCCCGGAGCCGTGGAAGAGCGTGCGGGAAGACGGGGCTCAGTGGCCCGCGACCGCCTCGCGCTTCTCCTTGATCTTCGCCTTCTTGCCGCGCAGGTCGCGCAGGTAGTACAGCTTCGCCCGGCGGACGTCGCCGCGGGTGACGACCTCGATCTTCTCGATGATCGGGGTGTGCAGCGGGAAGGTGCGCTCCACGCCGACGCTGAAGCTGACCTTGCGGACGGTGAAGGTCTCGCGCACCCCGGAGCCCTGGCGGCGGATGACGACGCCCTTGAACTGCTGGATACGGGAGCGGTTGCCCTCGACGACCTTGACGTGCACGTTGACGGTGTCGCCGGGGCGGAACGCCGGCACGTCGATGCGCATCGACAGCTCGTCGATATTGGACAGCTTGTCCATGATCTCTCCTCGTGGACGCCACAGGTCGGCCACGGCTGAGGTGGTGAAACCAGATTCCGGCTTGAATTCGCCGTGGGCGGGTCCCCCTGTGGCAGGGCGCGTCCGGCGGGCAGGTAGCGGTGCTTATGGAAGGGCAGGCACCTGCTCAAGCAATACCGGCCTAGTCTGACACAGCGTCGGGGTCGAAACGAAATCCGTCCGGTGTCTGCGACCAGCCCAAAGCCGCCAACTGCGCGCGGTCCTTCTTGTCCAGCGCCGCCGAGTCCAGGGCCGCGATCAGGTCCGGGCGCATTTCCGACGTACGCCGCAACGCTTGATCCCGGCGCCAGCGTGCGATCACTGCGTGGTTTCCGGACAGCAGCACAGGCGGAACCTCACGGCCGTCCCAACTGGCGGGCTTCGTATATACGGGACCCTCTAGGAGTCCTGCCATACCGCCGTCAGAGGAGTGCCCGAAGGAGTCGTCCTTAGCGGATTCGGCATTGCCCAACACGCCGGGCAGCAGTCGGCCCACCGCCTCGACCATCACCAGCACCGCGACCTCGCCGCCGGCCAACACGTAGTCGCCGATGGAGAGCTCTTCCACAGGCATGCGCTCCGCGGCGGCCTCGATGAACCGCCGGTCGATGCCCTCATAGCGCGCCGGGGCGAACACCAGGTGGGACGCGGTCGCGAGGTCCTCGGCGATCCGCTGCGTGAAGGGGCGGCCGGAGGGCGTCGGCACGATCAGCCGCGCTCCGTCCTCCGTCCCCGGCGGCACGATCTGGGTCAGCGCCTCCGACCACGGCTCGGGCTTCATCACCATGCCCGGCCCGCCGCCGCACGGCGAGTCGTCCACGGTGTTGTGCCGGTCGTGGGTCCAGGTGCGCAGCTCGTGCACGCGCACGTCGAGGATCCCGGCGGCCGCCGCCTTGCCGATCAGCGAGACGTCCAGCGGCGCCAGGTACTCGGGGAAGATGGTGACGATGTCGATGCGCATGGGATGACCGCTCCGGTGGCGGTTATTCGACGCTGTCCAGGTCCAGCAGCCCGGCCGGCGGATCGACGACGATCCGCTTGTTGGCGACGTCCACTACGGGGACGAACTGCTTGATGAACGGGATCAGCACCTCGGGACGGTCCGGACGCTTGACGGCCAGGACGTCCTGCCCCGGCAGGTGCAGCAGGTCGGCGATCTCCCCGAGCACGGTTCCGTCCGCCAGCTCGACGGGCAGGCCGACGAGCTGATGATCGTAGAACTCTTCGGGGTCCTCCGGGGTCTCGTCCGGGTCCGCTTCGACGACCAGGATCGTGTTGCGCAGGGCCTCCACGGCGTTCCGGTCCGCCACGCCCTCGAAGGCCAGCAGCAGGATGCCGCTGTGGAAGCGCATGTCGGTGACCACGAGCGGGCCGCGCTCGGCCGGCTCGGTCAGCAGCCGGGAGCCGGGGGCGAAGCGCAGCTCGGGGTCGTCGGTGCGGACCTCGACGGTGGCCTGGCCGCGGATGCCGTGGGCACGACCGATCCGGCCGACCACGAGGCGCAGCGCCTCGGGCCGGCCGGAGGGGTTCTCAACGTCAGGGCTCACCGGTAGCCGGCCGCCTCGACGAGGTCGACCCGCAGCGAGCGGCCGCCGAGGGCGGCCATGACGGTGCGCAGCGCCCGCGCCGTGCGCCCGCCGCGGCCGATGACCTTGCCCAGGTCGTCCGGGTGGACCCGGACTTCCAGGACTTTGCCGCGGCGCTGGTCGCGCTCGCGGACCCGGACCTCATCGGGGTGCTCGACGATGCCCTTGACCAGGTGCTCCAGGGCCTCTTCCAGCATGCTCAGCCCTCGGAAGCGATCTCAGCCTCGACGGCCGGGGCCGGGGTCTCCACCGGAGCCTCGGTCGCCGGGGTCTCGTCGGCCTTCTTCTCGGCCTTCTTCTTCGGCGTGGTGGCGCCGGTCTTGGGCTCGTCGGCGGCCTCCTTGGCGGCGGCCTCGAAGACGGCCTTGCGGTCCGCCTTCGGCGCGGCGACCTTCATCGGCGCCGGGGCGTCCAGGCCCTTGAACTTCTGCCAGTCGCCGGTGATCTTCAGGATCGCCTCGACGGCCTCGGTCGGCTGCGCGCCGACGCCCAGCCAGTACTGCGCGCGCTCGGAGGTGACCTCGATGTAGGAGGGGTCCTCCTTCGGGTGGTACTTCCCGATCTCCTCGATCGCCCGGCCGTCGCGCTTGGTACGGGCGTCGGCCACGATGATCCGGTACTGCGGGTTCCGGATCTTGCCCATGCGCTTGAGCTTGATCTTGACTGCCACGGTGTGGTGTCTCCTGCTTGGTTGACTGCGGGTGGTGCCGCCGCGCCGCCACGTGGGGACATGGCATCGGCAGCAGCCGGATGGACACGGCGAGCGCAGGAGAGAGGGCCATGCGCGACCGGTACAAGCTTCCATTGTGCCAGAACGTTCCGGCTGCTCGGGACGCCACCGGCGCAGGCGGGGGGCGGGAGGCTCCGGCGAGTCGCGACGGGCGGTGGATCACCCGGCACGGAGGGCGGCCGACGATGGGCGGGGCAGGTGGGCGGACTCCGGCTGGACAACAGACCTGCTGCCGCGCGAACACCGCAGCGGACGCTTGACCTGCGGGGAGAGGGAGATCGAGCCGAGCGCGATCGGGCTGGCCTGGACCTGGCCGAACAGCAGACCTGGAAACAGCTCGACGACCAAGCCGACCAGGGCCGGGCCGAGCGCGATCGAGCCGACCTGGGCTGAGCCAGACAGCAAACCTGGAAACAGCCCGACCGCCAAGCCGAGCAGGGCCGGGCCGAGCGCGAGCAAGCTGGGCTGAGCCAGACAGCAGACCTGCCGCCGGGCCGAGCACTCGATCTGCGCGCGAGGCGTGTGCGATCGGACTGACATGGAGCAGGCCGGACGCCTGATCGGGCATCCGGCCGACTGCTGAGCCGAGCTGTGCCGCGGCCGAGCTGGATCAGGCGTCCAGCCAGGCCGCGCCGTGCTGCGAGATGCGGGCTGCGAGCGCTACTGCGGAGGCAGCAGGTTTTTGAACTCGGCGGGGAGTTCGAACTGGCCGGGGGCGTCTTCGCCGGGGCCGGTGCCGTCCTTGCGGGCCTGGCGGGCGGCTTCTTCGGCCTTGGCCTTGGCGGGGTTGCCGGAGCGGGAGCGGCCCTTGGACTTGGAGGCCTTGTCGGCGGCTTTGGCCTTGGCGGATTTGCGCTTGGTGCCGCCGAGGCCGCCGGCTCCGGGGAGGCCGGGCATGCCGGGCATGCCGCCCTTGGCCATCTGCTGCATCATCTTCTTGGCTTCGAGGAAGCGGTCGATGAGGTTGTTGACCTCTTGGACCGTGGTGCCTGAGCCGCGGGCGATGCGCTGGCGGCGGGAGCCGTTGATGATCTTGACGTCGTCGCGCTCGCCCGGCGTCATCGACTTGATGATGGCGGCGATGCGGTCGACGTCCTTGTCGTCGATCTCGTTGAGCTGCTGCTTGATCTCGCCGACGCCGGGGAGCATGCCGAGGAGCTTCTTCATGGAGCCCAGCTTCTTGAGCTGCTCCATCTGGTTCAGGAAGTCCTCGAGGGTGAACTCGTTGCGGGCCAGCTTGAGGGCCATCTTCTCGGACTCGGCCTGATCGAAGGCCTGCTCGGCCTTCTCGATCAGGGTCATCATGTCGCCCATGTCGAGGATGCGGCCGGCCATGCGCTCGGGGTGGAAGACGTCGAAGTCCTCCAGCTTCTCCCCGGAGGAGGCGAACATCACGGGCTTGCCGGTGACCTGGCGGACCGACAGGGCCGCGCCGCCTCGGGCGTCGCCGTCGAGCTTGGTGAGCACCACGCCGTCGAAGCCGACGCCGTCCATGAAGGCCTGCGCGGTGATCACCGCGTCCTGGCCGATCATGGCGTCGACGACGAACAGGACCTCGTCGGGGCTGACCGCGTCGCGGATGTCGGCGGCCTGCTTCATCAGCTCGGCGTCGATGCCCAGGCGGCCGGCGGTGTCGACGATGACCACGTCGTGCAGCTTGGTCTTGGCGAAGTCGATGGAGTCCTTGGCCACCTTCACCGGGTTGCCCACGCCGTTGCCGGGCTCGGGGGCGAAGACCGGCACGCCAGCCCGCTCGCCGACCACCTGGAGCTGGGTGACCGCGTTGGGCCGCTGCAGGTCGGCGGCGACCAGGATCGGGGTGTGGCCCTCGGACTTGAGCCAACGGGCCAGCTTGCCGGCCAGCGTGGTCTTACCAGCGCCCTGCAGACCGGCGAGCATGATCACCGTCGGCGGGTTCTTGGCGAAGCGCAGCCGCCGGGTCTCCCCGCCCAGGATGGCGACGAGCTCCTCGTTGACGATCTTGATGATCTGCTGCGCCGGGTTCAGCGCCTTGGAGACCTCGGCGCCCTCGGCCCGCTCGCGGACGGCGGCGATGAACGGCCGGACCGCCTGCAGCGAGACGTCCGCCTCCAGGAGCGCCTGGCGGATCGCGCGCAGCGTGTCGTCGATGTCCTGGGGCGACAGCCGACCCTTGCCGCGCAGGTTTTTGAACGTCGTGGCCAAACGATCGGAGAGCGTGTCGAACACGTCGTAGTCATCCTTCGCGCGGAAATCAACAGATCGGGCGGATTAAAAAACCGCCGTAGTCCACCAGGGTAGCCGCTGACGTCGCCGGACCCGAGTCTGGCGGTGTTTGTCAGAACGGTGCGCCACCATGGTGGCAACACGAGGTGAGGGAGAACAACACAGTGACTCTGGTCAACAAGTACGCGGGGACGTGCGCCGCGTGCAAGGGTCGGGTGGAAGCCGAGGCCGGAACCCGCGCCACGGTGGACGGCGCGTGGCAGACCTACCACCACGAGTGCGCCCCGGCCCGGGAGCCCAGACCCGCCGGCGAGACCCCGGTCCAGGCGGCCGTCCCGCCACAGCGCGGCTCGCACGACGGCTGGCACCGCCGCCGGCTGGCCGGCTTCGACACCGAGACCACCGGCCGCGACCCGAAGTCCGTGCGCATCGTCTCGGCCGCCCTCGTCACCTCCGACGGCGCCGAGAAGGCCTTCCTCATCGACCCCGGCGTCGAGATCCCCGCCGAGGCCACCGCGATCCACGGCATCACCACCGAGTACGCCCGCGAGCACGGCACCGAGCCGCGCCGCACGCTGGACGAGATCGCCGACGCCCTGGCCGCCGAGCTGCGCGCCGGCACCCCGCTGGTGGTGTTCAACGCCCCCTACGACCTGACGCTGCTGGAGGCGGAGCTGGCCCGCAACGGCCTGACCCCGCTGGCCTCCCGCGCCCCGGTCGCGCCGGTGATCGACCCGCTGGTCATCGACCGGCAGATGGACAAGTTCCGCAAGGGCGCGCGCACCCTGGAGGCGCAGTGCCAGTTCTACGGCGTGACCATCACCCACGCCCACGACGCCGCCGCCGACGCCCTGGCCGCGATGAACCTGGCGCAGGTGATCGGCGCCAGCTACACCGCGGTGGGGACGCTGGACGCGGTCCGGCTGCACGAGGCGCAGGCGCGCTGGAAGGCCGAGCAGGAGGCCGACCGCGCGGCCTACCGGGAGCGGCGCGGCGAGAAGTCCTACGCCGAGCCGGAGTGGCCGACGCGGCCGCTGGCGACCTCGGCGTGACGCAGAACACACCGAAGACACCTAGAAGACACCTAACAGAGCGGCGCCGGACGCGCCGGAAGGCGAAGGCTGTAAGCCAGAGCTCTGCGATAGCAGAGATCTGACATAGCCGGACCGACCGCGCGGACGCCGGCACGCCTTGCGAACCAGTGGCGGGCACCCGGAATCACGGGTAGCCCGCCACTGGTGTCTTCGAAATTGCTGCGCCATGATCTTGCCGAGCGCCCTCCAGCCGACCGGCGAAACACAGGACTAGCTGGCACTCTTTCAGTACTTTCACCACCGGGTCCGGGGATCGGAAGGCCTCATGCCGACACTCTGTCGGCAACAATCACGCGATCGACCTAGTACCAACTCGGACAGCACGGACTGAATCAGGACCACTAAACGCCTGCCAAAGTAAAATCCTGGTATAGCCTCCTGGGCCGGTCCGTTTTGTCGTCCGGGGTCTCGCTAGGGTTACGGCCGGACTCTCGTAACGACGCCGACCAACCTGGACGGTGGCGGGAGTTCACGCCGAATCCGGCGAAGCGCGACCCGCAGTTTCCACGGGCTTCCACACAGCCCGAGGCGGAGCGCCGAGACGGAACCGGGGACCCACCAGTCCCACCGGCCCGCATCCACTGGGGCCAAGGGGTGAATCGGTCCGCCTCGTACCCCCGCGCGGCGGCCTGTAGGGCACGCTTCTCAGCCCGAACCCGACAGCTAACCCGGTAGGCGGCAGGGAGAGAAGGAGAGTCGCCCTAGTGGCGTCCCACAAAACCGTGACCACTCACCGCGCGTCCAAGAAGACGATCACCGGGCCTCGCACCGCGGTGACGCTGGCGACCGCCACGGTCGGTTCCATCGCCCTGGTCCCGGGTCTGGCCCACGCCGACCCCGCGCCGACCCTGAACGACGTCAAGGGCCAGGTCAACAACCTCCACCAGCAGGCCGAGCAGGCCTCGGAGGCGTACGACCAGGCCGCGTCGAACCTGGCCACGCTGCAGAACAAGGTCAACCAGATCCAGGCCCGCATCACCGCGGAGCAGACTCAGCTGACCTCCGCCCAGTCCTCGCTGGGCAGCCTGGCCGCGGCGCAGTACCGCGCCGGCGGTGTCGACAGCTCGCTGCAGCTGATGCTGTCGGCGGCTCCGGACGCCTTCCTGCAGCAGGCCACCGCGAACGCCGAGATGTCGAGCCACTCCGCGTCCTCGATGCAGACCGCGCAGGAAATCAAGCGCCAGCTGGACCAGGACAAGTCCCTGGCGACGGCGGACCTGCAGCAGCTGCAGAAGACCCGCGACGACATGGCGCAGAAGAAGTCCGACATCGACTCCAAGGAGAAGCAGGCGCAGGCGCTGCTGAACTCCCTGACGCCGGCCCAGCGGACGCAGTACACGCAGCAGCAGAGCCAGCAGAACGTGCAGAACGTCAAGACGCCGGCCAACCTGCCGCCGGCGCCGAACGCCCGCGCGGCGATAGCGGTGGCGTTCGCCAAGGCCCAGCTCGGCAAGCCGTACGTCTACGGCGCCGACGGCCCGCGCAGCTTCGACTGCTCCGGTTTGACGATGGCCGCCTGGGGCGCCGCCGGGGTGTCGATGTCGCACTCCTCCTCGGCGCAGGCCTACGAGTTCCCGCAGGTCAGCGAGAGCAACATCGCCGTCGGCGACCTGGTGATCTACTACGGCAGCCTGCACCATGTGGCGATATACGTGGGCGGCGGCGAGATCATCCACGCCGCCATGCCGGGCACCGTGATCCAGTACGCCCCGCTCCACTCGATGCCTGTGGCGATGATCGTCCGGCCGTAGTATCGTGCCGAGCCAGCCGCGGGGCGCCGACGTCACGTCGGCGCCCTTCGACGTCGTCAGGGGGAAGGAATGACAGAGTACGAACTCGGTCAAGAGGCCGACGAGCTCGAGGAGCCGGCGGTGGCCGGGGAGCCGGTCGAGGAGTACGCCGACCCTTACGCCGACCCGCAGGAGTGGATCAGCGGCCTGATCGCCAAGCTGGAGCGCGCCGAGCAGGGCATCGGCTCCGGACCGCGCGACGCGCTGATGGCGCGGATCAAGCTGGCGCAGGCGTATTCGGAGCTGGGCGATACGGTGCAGGCCGCGCCGCTGGCGGTGGCGAACGTCGCGCAGGCGATGGCGCTGTTCCCCTCCAGCGAGGGGATGCTGCGGCAGCTGCGGGAGTTCCGCGACGCCGCCTGCGAGGCGGCGGGCTGGACCGCGGCGATGATGCGGGAGCCGGACGTCGAGGAGCTGGCTCGGGACGAGCCGAGCGAGCTGGTGGCGCGACCGGATGCCGGTGATGTCGCTGCTGCTGATGACGTTGCTGCCGCTGCCGATTCGGCTGACGACTACGCCGCCACCGCCGACGCCGACGCCGACGCCGCCGCCGAGCAGACTCCGGCCGCGCCGGTGAATGCCGACCCCGCCGAAGACTTCGCCCCGGCGCAAGAACAGCTACAGATCCAGATCCCGGTCGTACCGGCGCCCGCCGCCGACGCTGCCGAGGACTTCGCTGCCGAGGACTTCGCGCCGAACCACGAGACGCCCGCGCCGCCGCATCAGCCCGCTGAGCCCGAACCGGCCGGCGCCGTCATCCACGAGTTCGTCCGCCGCTCCCCCGAACCGGACGCCCTCCAGTGGTCCGCCGAGGTCCAGGCCGCGCTGACACAGCCGGCGGAACTCGCGATCCCGGCCGCGCCGGAGCCCGAGTACGCCGAGGAAGTCGAACCCGACCTGGCCTCCGGCGACCTGGCAGAGCTCGGCGATCTGGCCGACCTCGCCGCGCTCGAAGAGATCATCCGCCTGCGCTTCGAGCTGCGCGAAGCCCAGCGCACGGTCGAGCGCCTGCGCCACGTCAACCGCAAGCTGCGCGAGGCGCTCGCGTTCGACGACGGGCAGTAGCGCGGCAGGCGAGGGCCGGTGAACGCGAAGGGCCGGGTCCGAAGACCCGGCCCACAAGCGCCGCGCAGCTACACCGCGCACCTACACCGCGCAGCAAAACCAACGCCTACTCCCACTCGATCGTCCCCGGCGGCTTGCTGGTGACGTCCAGCACCACCCGGTTGACCTCGGCGACCTCGTTGGTGATCCGCGTGGAGATCCGCGCCAGCACCTCGTACGGCAGGCGCGACCAGTCGGCGGTCATGGCGTCCTCGCTGGAGACCGGACGCAGCACGATCGGGTGGCCGTAGGTCCGGCCGTCGCCCTGCACGCCGACCGAGCGCACGTCGGCCAGCAGCACCACCGGGCACTGCCAGATCTCGGTGTCCAGCCCGGCCGCGGTCAGCTCCTCGCGGGCGATGGCGTCGGCCTCGCGCAGCAGGTCCAGCCGCGCCTTGGTGACCTCGCCGACGATCCGGATGCCCAGCCCCGGGCCCGGGAACGGCTGGCGGCCGACGATCGCCTCGGGCAGCCCGAGCTCGCGGCCGACCTGCCGGACCTCGTCCTTGAACAGCTTGCGCAGCGGCTCGATCAGCTCGAACTGCAAGTCGTCCGGCAGCCCGCCGACGTTGTGGTGGCTCTTGATGTTCGCCGCGCCGGTGCCGCCGCCGGACTCCACGACGTCGGGGTAGAGCGTGCCCTGCACCAGGAAGCGCACCGGCTCGCCGGCGTCCGCCGACTGTTCGACGATCTCCCGCTCGGCCTGCTCGAAGACCCGGATGAACTCGCGGCCGATGATCTTGCGCTTCTCCTCGGGGTCGGACACCCCGGCCAGCGCCGACAGGAAGCGCTGCTCGGCGTCGACGACCTTCAACTGCACGCCGGTCGCCGCGACGAAGTCCTTCTCGACTTGCTCGGCCTCCCCCTTGCGCAGCAGGCCGTGGTCGACGAACACGCAGGTGAGCTGCTCGCCGACCGCCTTCTGCACGATGGCCGCGGCGACCGCGGAGTCCACGCCGCCGGACAGCCCGCAGATGGCGCGCTTGGTGCCGACCTGCTCGCGGATCGAGGCGACCTGCTCCTCGACGATGTTGCCGGTGGTCCAGTCCGGCGCGATGCCGGCGCCCTTGTAGAGGAAGTTCTCCAGCAGCAGCTGCCCGAACTGCGAGTGCAGGACCTCGGGGTGGTGCTGGACGCCGTAGAGCCGCTTCTCGTCGTCCTCGAACGCCGCGACCGGGGTCTTGGCTGTGGTCCCGGTGACCCGGAAGCCCTCGGGGGCGGCCACGACCGCGTCGCCGTGCGACATCCACACCGGCTGCTCGGAGTGCGAGCCCTGGAACAGCGTGGACTCGGTGTCGGTGACCTCCAGCGAGGTGCGGCCGTACTCCCGGCCGCCGGTCTGCTCGACCACGCCGCCGAGGGCGCGCGCCATCGCCTGGAAGCCGTAACAGATGCCGAGGGTCGGCACCCCGGCGCGGAACAGCTCCGCGCCGACGTTCGGCGCCCCGTCGGCGTAGACCGAGGACGGCCCGCCGGACAGGATCACCGCCTTGGGCTTCTTGGCGAGGATCTCGGCGACCGTCGCGGTGTGCGGCACGATCTCGCTGTAGACGTGGGCTTCACGGACCCGGCGCGCGATGAGCTGCGCGTACTGGGCCCCGAAGTCGATGACAAGAACGGTGTCGGCAGGCTGCTCCATGATGGGCCAAGTCTATCGGGATCGAGTGACCGCTCAGGTCACACCGGTGATCACGCCAGCCGGTCGCGCCAGCCGCGTCGGCCGGCGGCGCCGTACGGCCCAGCACCCCTCAGCCGCCCACGACCCCCACCGGCGCCGTCCGCGGCCACGGCCGCACCGCCTCCAGATGCGCCGCGAGCCCCAGCAGCAGCGCCTCCTGCCCGGACCGCGCGGCGAACTGCACGCCGATCGGCGTCCCGCTGCTGTGCGTCCCGGTCGGCACGTTCATCGCCGGCCATCCGGCCAGGTTCCACGGCGGGCACATCCCGGCGTAGGAGGTATTCGCCGCGAAGGTGCGCAGCAACCCGCGCCGTCCCCATCGCAGCGCCTCCGGCGGCGGCCTGAGCAGCGTCGGGGTCAGCACGACGTCGGCGTCGCCGAGGAACCTCTCGGCGCCGGTGTCCCGCCACTTCCGGCGGGTCCCGGCGCCGGTCATCCCGACCTTCGCCAGCGTGCGGCCCGCCGCCGCCATCCGGCGCGTCGTACGGCCCAGGGCCCGCCGGTCGTACTCCTCGGCGTCCATGGCGGCGGCCGCGTACCAGGTCTGCACCGCGCCGAAGCCGAGGTACTGCGGATAGCCGCGCGCCTCGACGATGGTGTGCCCGGCCTCTTCGAGCTGGGCAGCCACGCTCTCGACGGCTGCCTTGTACTCGCGGTCGATGCGGTAGCCCTTCGACGTCGGCGCCGTCGACACCGCGATCCGCAGCCCGGACGGCCGCACATCCGGCGCGGCGGCGAGCGTGGGATCGTCGGCCATCACCGACAGCATCAACGCCGCGTCCTCGACCGTGGTGGCCAGCGGGCCGTTCTCGGACAACCCCCACCAGGAGTTCCGGCCGAGCCCGGAGGGCACCACCCCGAAGCCGGGCTTGATGCCGAACAACCCGCAGCACGCCGCCGGTCCGCGGATCGAGCCCAGACCGTCGTTGCCGTGCGCGATCGGCACGAGCCCGGCGGCCACCGCCGCTGCCGCGCCGCCGGAGGAGCCGCCCGGCGTCCGGGTCAGGTCCCAGGGATTGCGCGCCATGCCCAGAGCGCTGTCGGTCATCGCGACCAGCGACAGTTCCGGGGTGTGGGTGAGGCCGACCACGATCGCGCCGGCGGCGCGGAGCCGCGCCACCACCGGGTGGTCCTCGGGCTCGGGCGGACGGTCGGCGGTCGCGGCCGTGCCGTGGCGGCACTGCTCGTCGGCGACCGGGACGTTGTCCTTCACCGCGACCGGTACTCCGGCCAGCGGGAGCTCGGCGAGGTCGGGGCGGCGGGCCAGGTCGTCGGCCTCGGCCAGCGCCGCGTCGTGCCGGACTTTGCGGAACGCCCCGATCCGGGGGTCCGCGGCGGCTATGCGGTCCAGAGCCTCCTGGACGGCACCGCGCACACTGCTCTTTCCCTGACGGACGGCCGCCGCGATCTCGGCGGCCGTCCGCGGTTCCACACCGCTTCCGGTCGGGCCAGCCATCCCTGCATCATCGCGCCACGGAGGTGCGAGGCCAAGAGTGAGGCCAAGAGTGTCGTCCCCAGGTGCCGGAAGCGGGCACCACTATCTATCACGCAGCTCCCATCCGGCCTCAGCCGAGCAGGTCGTCGAACTCGCCGTCCTTGATCCCGTTGATCATGGCCTCGATCTCGGCCCGGGTGTACAGCAGGGCCGGGCCGTGCGGGTCGCGCGAGTTGCGCACCGCGACCGAGCCGTCCCCCATGCCCGCGAACTCCACGCAGTTGCCCTGCGAGTTGGAGTAGCTGCTCTTGCGCCACGCGGCGGCGACCTCAGTGGCCGGCATGCCGTTGTAGGGCTCGAACTCGCTCATCTCGTTTTTCCCCTTACATGTACGGTGGGAAGGGTTGATCCACTGCACGTGCATCTGAGCGTGAATCAGCATTCGCTGATGCATGGCAGTAAACGGATGCTAGCGGTCTTGCTGCTTCACGCGCAGAGGTTTCGAGTGTGAAACGTTCAAAGAGCGGGTAAAGGTTCTCCCCGCAGGTTCAAGGCATGCGTTCGGAGTGTCTTCGATACCAGATCGATATACATTCGAGCTCTGCGACAGCCAACCGAATCACCCGGAAGCCGCCCGTGATCACTTCGCAGCCGAATGTGAGGATGAACACGGAAAGCGGTTACTGCGTCACGCTTTCCGGCGCCGGCGCACAGCCGTCAGCGGCGCGGCCGTCAAGCCGATGGGAATCCTTGTCTGAAGCCCTGGAGAAAAACGCGTGCCGACGCCGGTCAGCAGGCGAGCTCGAACAGCGCCCAGACGACCTTCCCGGACGGTTCGGCCGCCCCGGGAGCACGGAAGCGGCGCCAGCCCCAATCGTCGGCCAGCGCCTCCACGAGATACATCCCCCGCCCGGACTCGTCGAGCCCCCATAAGCCGTCGGCCGCCCGCGCCGGGGTCGGTGCCACCGGCGAGGCGGCCGAGGGATCCGCGACGGCGAACAGCACCCGCTCCACGCCCGCTTCCCCGGCTCCGGTGTCGCAGGGTTCGTGGACCAGACACAGCGATATCAAGTCGGACTCCTCGCACACCCGCCCCGGCATCACCGCTTCATAGGCGTGCACGAGGGCGTTGGTGACGAGTTCGGAGACCACGATGCCCAGATTCTCCAGCAATGTGCCGAATCTGTCGGATTGTCCGCGCCAGTCCTCCGCGACGTCCCGCACGAAGCGCCGCGCCGCCGAGACCGACTCGGCCCGCGCCGGGAGCACGCAATGCCGCGTCGAGACGCTGCGCCCCACGGCCTGGTACCCGATGCAGACCGGCAGGTCGGCATGGAGCAGGGAGTAGGCGTAACCAGACGCGACCATCGGGTCTCCCGTCAGGGCCGGCCGCTGTGGCGGCGGCGCATGCAATCGCAGAGTTTTCCTATGCATAAGGCGGATGCACGTGCATGCTACAGCGTAGACGGCGCGCGCAGGGTCTCGGATGGGCAAAGTCTTTGACGAAATGATTCAGGGTTCTGTGGCACGCTGCCGGGTGTCCCGACGGCGGGCACCACCTAGGCTTGCGGTGTTCACAAGCGGACGCCCGAGTGGCACAATCGGCAGCTGATCCACCGCCCGGCACCTGCGAAACGCGGGCTCCGGGCCTGGCGACGGAGCGAGGAAGCAATGAGTGGGCCCCACACCGCTGATCCGGAGTCCGAGCCGCCGCGCTCGGGCGGCGCGACGGTGCGCCGGATCATGCTCGGCTCGCAACTGCGGCGCCTGCGCGAGGCCGCCGCGATCACCCGGGAGACCGCCGGCTGGGAGATCCGCTCGTCGGAGTCCAAGATCAGCCGTCTGGAGCTCGGCCGGGTCGGCTTCAAGATGCGCGACGTGGAAGACCTGCTGACGCTCTACGGCGTCACCGACCCCGGCGCCCGCGAACCGTTCCTGTCGATGGCCAAGGCCGCGAACGCGACCACCTGGTGGCACGGCTACCACGACGTCCTGCCGAGCTGGTTCGCCGGCTACATCGGCCTGGAGGAGTCCGCCTCCCTGATCCGCACCTACGAAGTGCAGTACATACCGGGTCTGCTGCAGACCGCCGACTACATGCGGGCCGTGATGGCCGGCCGCGGTGTCTACGACAGCGACTCCGAGCGCCGCGTGCAGGTCCGGCTCGAGCGGCAGAACGTGCTGCTGCGCGAGCAGGACGCGCCGCGGCTGTGGGCCGTGGTCGACGAGGCCGCGCTGCGCCGCCCGGTCGGCAGCCCGGAGATCATGCGCCAGCAGCTGTCCCACCTGCTGGAGATGATGGAGCGGCCGAACGTCACGGTGCAGGTCTTGCCCTTCCAGTCCGGCGCGCACGCCGCGGAAGCCGGAGCGTTCACCATCCTGCGCTTCGCCGAGCCGGACCTGCCCGACGTGGTCTACCTGGAGCACCTGGCAGGCGCGCTCTACCTGGACAAGCGCGATGACGTCGACGTGTACCTGCAGGTGATAGAGCGCATCAGCGTCACCGCCCTGACCCCGGCGCTGACCGCCGAGGCACTGGCGAAGCTGATCAAGGACTTCTGACTCATCCTGGGCTTCTAGAAGACGGATGGCTTCTTAAGGTTCTTAATCTGGTATCTGTACTCGAACATCCAAAACGGATACGTTCGTAGCCATGCCTGACAGGGGAGACGAACGGGGGCGTGGCGGCACACGGACGCTGGTGACCGGCATTCTGGCCGGCACCGAATGGCACCCCGCCACCAACCCGCAGGAGGCCACGCAGACGGCGCGGGACGCCCGGGATCTGGCGGTGCGGCTGCGGCCGGTGCTGTCCAAGCTGGCGCAGGCGCCGCGCGGCGGACGCCGCCGCGACCTGGAGTGGCTGCCGGCCGTCGAGCAGCTCGCCGTGGACGCGCAGTACTTCGCCTCGTGGTGGCTGCCGAGGCTTGAGGGCAAGTCCGCACAGTCCTGGCCGTCGTGGTCCGCCGACGGATACGCGGACTGGGTCAAGCGGCTCGACGCGCAGCGCCTGCGGACGCTGGAGATGGTCGACGGCACGGCGCCGGTGACGCGGATCGCTTCGGTCACGCAGCTGCGGCGCGGCAAGGGTGCGGCGGCTGGTGGTGACGGCGCGGTCGAGGCGGTCGAGCCGGTCGAGGCGGTCAGTCCGCAGCCCGGAGCCGACGCAGGAACCGGTGCGGTGGCTCAGCAGACCCCGGTTCCCAGTATCGAAGAACCCGTGGAACCTACGTCCTCTCCCGCACGCCATGCCCGAGGGCACGCAGACGTCCCCAAGAGCGGCGAAGAAGAGCGCACAGCACGGATCACGCCGTTGCGCGGTCCCGGTGCGGCTCTCATGGACGCGGCGCTGATGGACGTGGCGAGTGCCCCCGATGCACCGGGTATGCGTGCCGAGACGTCCGAACGGACCTTGTCGGCCGAAGAAACGCATATAGCTAAGGCGAAGCCGGCCTCTGCTCCTCATGCGGAGAAGAAGTCCGGCATCGCCGATACTCCGGGTATCGCAGCGTCGCCAGCTCCGCCGAGGCCCGAGCCGACCGGCACGGCCAGGCCGGTACCGAGGACTCCCCCGAATCAAGGCCCTGTTACCCGCGACCCGGACACGGCGCGCGTCCAACGGCCGCCGGCGGACCGCGAGCCGTACGGCTTCGACGGCACAGCCTCCGAGGCGTCCGAAGCCGCTGTGCCGCATGTGCCGCGGACTCCGCCGAACCAGGGTCCGGCGGAGGCGAAACCCGATGCCGACAGCGGCGTCGGCGCGGACATCCTGCAGATCCCGCGGACGCCGCCGAACAGTGGTCCCGCGGACTCCGGTCGGCCGCGCAAGCCGCGGGCGCCGGTCGTCAGCCTGGTCGGCGACGACGACAGTCCGCGCGTGCCCCGGACGCCGCCGAACGCCGGTCCCGCAGCCGGCAGCGCGCCGGCGGCCAAGGACGACGACGCTACGCACGTCTCGCTGGCTCCCATCGTTCCGGTCGCTCCTCACCCCCCGGTCGCTCCCGTCGCCCCGGTGGCGTTGGGGATCGGCGCGGAGGAGTCGACGCGGCCGTTGTTCCGTCCCGATCCGCCTGCCACGCCGCCGCCTTCGGCTTCTGCTTCGGCGCCGGCTCCCGCCCCGGCCTCAGCATCGGCGCCTTCGTCTGCCAGCACGGCGCGGATCGGCGCCGGCACGGCTGCCACGGCTGCCGGTATCGGCGCGGCCGCCAGCGTCGGCCTGTTCGGCTCCAGCGCCTCCAGCCCCGACGAGTTCGAGAACTTCCAAGGCGGCAGCGACCTTCCGCCGCCGGTGTTCCCGATGACCGAGCCGGTCGAGCCCGTCGATCGCGGACGCATCGTGCGCTACGCGCTGGCGGCCGTGGTGCTCGCGGCCCTTTGCGTGGTGGCGTTTGTCGGGCTCACGCACAAGAAGCCCAGCAACAACACCGCGACAGTACTGCCGCCCGCGACGAGTTCCAGCAGCTCCAGCCCGGAGGCGAGCAGCAGCGCTTCGTCGAGTTCGGCCGGCGCCGGTGCGGTCACCGCGCCGACCGCCACGGACACCCCGACGCCGCCCGCACCGAGCACCTCGAAGCCCGCCAGCCCGCCGCCGGCGAAGCCGACCACGCCTGCGAGTTCAGCGCCGCAGACCAGCGCCGCGCCGCACACCTCGGCGGCCGCTCCTCCCCCGCCGCCGAGCACGCATCAGCAGCCTGCGGGCGGTGTCAGGTCCCTGAGTGTCCAGTCGCTGACCGCGGACCAGTCCGGCAGCTTCACGTACATCGCGCACGTCCACATCACGACCAGCGGGACCGGGTCGGTGACGGTCACGGTGACCTTCGCCGGATCGTCGTCCTCGAATTCTCCGGGATCGACCGGCGCGCAGAGCCAGTCGGTCACATTGTCGGGGAAAACGTCCTACGACATCGATCCGGAACTGGATGTGCACGGAATGTGTCCGTCCACATATGTCGACGCCGTCGCGAGCGCTTCCGGGGCAAACTCTTCGGTGGCTTTTGCCAGCTCACCGTGCTGAAATCGGGTCGTTATGGGAGAACCCCTACCGCGCTTTCCGCGGCCACCCTATAGTTCAGTGCATGGGCCAGGATGGGGGGATTGGCCTTCTGACCTAAGGGTCGGAGTTGGCCGATCGAACTGTCGGGGTTGAGGTGTGGGCGCAGTGGCGCGCGCCGGAAGACCCCGCGCACACGGGGTCGGCCGGAAGCGCTGTCGCGCCCGGGCCGAAGATCGACGACAGGCACCACATCTCCCTTACCTGACCACGCCCCACGCCGCCCGCAGCACGCGCACCACGTGGACGGTGAACACCGACGCCACCCCGTGCCCGCCACCGACCCCGAACCAGTCGGCCAACAGCACGGAGGACGTCACAGGTAAAACCATCACAACAGGGGGGAACCACCAATGAGCACCACGACCGTCGGCACCCAGCGCCCCGCATCGCTCGACCGCCTCACGGCGCGAGAGATGGAGATCGCCCGGCTCGTCCGGGACGGACGCACCAACCGTCAGATCGCCCGGGTACTGGGCCTGTCCACCAAGACCGTCGAGGCGCACCTGTCGCGCATCTTCGCCAAGCTGTCGATCCCGTCCCGGACGGTGCTCGCAGTGCTGGTGACCACTGGAGAGCGCGCGGCCGCGTGAGCTCGGAGCCGCAGATGACCGCCGGGAGGCGGCGCGGGCGGCGGCTCTGAGACGAAGGACGCCCCCTGGGCCGGTGCGCGTAGGTACGGTTCGCGCACCGGGTCAGGGGGCGTTCGCGGTTCCTGAAGCTGTGATGGGTAGTCGTTAGGCATAGGTCTGAGTCAGCGCCCGAACTCGTAAGCGTCCGCATCCGGCTTCCGGGTCCGCAGCCAGTAGCGCCACGTGAATCCCGGCCAGATCGTGCTGTTGCGGCCGTACTCGTCCAAGTACCAGCTCTGACAGCCGCCGGCGCTCCACACCTGCGTGGTCAGGGCGCGCTGGATGCCGGTGTTGAAGCGGTTCTGCGCCTGCGCGGTCGGAGCGATCGTCGTCGCGTCGCGGTCGTCAGCCAAAGCCAGAAGCTTCATCAAGTACTCGGCTTGAGCCTCGATCATGAACACGATCGAATTGTGCCCGAGGCCGGTGTTCGGTCCCACCAGGACGAACATGTTGGGGAAGCCGGCGACGGTCATGCCGTAGTACGCCTCCATACCCCCGGCCCAGTCCTTCTTCAGGCTGCGGCCGCCCGGACCGCGCATGTCGATGGCGTCGAAGGCGTCGGTGACGTGGAAGCCCGTGCCGTAGATGATCGCGTCGACCTCGTGCTCGGTGCCGTCCGCGGCGACCACCGAGTTCTTCCGGATCTCGCGGACGCCGGAGTCGACGAGGGTGACGTGGTCGCGGGCGAGCGCCGGGTAGAAGTCGTTGGAGATCAGGACCCGCTTGCAGCCCATGGTGTAGTCGGGCTTGAGGCGGCGGGCGAGGTCGGGGTCGCGGATCTGGCGTTTGCGGTGGACGTTCGCGACGCCCTCGGCGACCTTCATCAGCTTCGGGTTCACGAAGCCCATCGCGCGTGATTCGGCCGTGAGGTAGATCAGCGTCCGGTGGGCGCGCTGGAAGCCCGGCACGCTCCGGTACAGCGCCTTGGTCACGGCGGAGATGTGCCGGTCGCGCTTCGGCATGATCCACGCCGGGGTGCGCTGGAACAGCGCCACCGAAGCCGCCTGACGCGCCACCCGGGGCAGGAACTGGATCGCGGACGCGCCGGTCCCGATCACCGCCACGCGCTTGCCGGTCAGGTCCACGTCGTGCCGCCACTGCGCGGAGTGCCACGCGGGACCTTCGAACGCGGCGATGCCCGGCACGTTCGGCAGCAGCGGACGGTGCAGTGGTCCCATGCCCAGAGCTACGAACGAGGCCTGGATCTCAGCGCCGGCACCAGATCCGCTCTCGCCGGCCGGGCTGACGCCCCGGCCGCCGAGCTTGATCCGCCACTGCTTCGCCTCCTCGTCCCACTCCCCGCCGTCGAACCGCACGCCGAAGTACAGGTGCTCCTCGAGCTTGTACTCGCGCACGCAGTGCCGCAGGTAGTCCAGGATCTCCGGCTGCCGCGCGAACATCCGGCTCCACTTGGGATTCAGCTCGAAGGAGAACGAGTACAGGTGTGACTGGATGTCGCACGCCGCACCGGGATAAGTGTTCTCGCGCCACGTCCCGCCGACATCGTCCCCCTTCTCCAGGATGACGAAGTCGTCCCGTCCCGCCTGCTTGAGCTTGATCGCCATGCACAGCCCGGCGAATCCCGAGCCGACGATCACATACGTGGCGCGCGCCGGCAGCTCCCGCGCCGCGTGGCCGCCGGTGATCGGCGCCTCGGACAGGTCCATCGGGTCCGTTTCCTCGGCGACGCGCGTCATGCTGCGCTCTCCTCGCGTGCCCGTGCCGCCGCGATCAGCTTCGTCAACAGCGAACTGACCACCTGCGGCCGCTCCATGGGCAGCATATGCCCGGTCCCGGGAACCACCGTCAGCCGCGCGCCGGGGATCGCCTCGGCGAGCCGGCGCGCGTGGGCCGCCGGCGTCAGCCGGTCCCGGCTCGATGCGACGACCTCCACCTCGGCGCCGCCCAGAGCCTTCAGCGCGGTGCGCTTCTCGTGCGTCATCAGCGCCGGGAAGAACCCGGCGAGCGTCGCGCTCGGGCAGGTCTTGATGATCTCGTTGCACTCCACGATCGCGGCTCGCGGCGCCTTGCGTCCGAACAACAGCCACCGGGTCTGCGCCACCGCCAGGCGCGCGCTGGTGGACTGCTTCGCGCGGAACGCATCGGCCTTGCCGGGCTTCGCGGCGATCTTTCGCAGGGTCTTGATGATCGAGCGCCGCACCGGCTTGGCGACCACCTCGGGGAAACCGAGGGTGAGCCGGGACAACCCGCCGCTGGAGGTGTTGGTCAGCAGCACGCCGGCCACCCGGCCGCCGACCGCGAACAGCGCGGGACGCTGGTCGGCCAGCGCCATGATCGTCATGCCGCCCATCGAGTGTCCGGCGAGCACCACCGGACCGGACGGGACCAGCTGGTCCAGTACGGCCGCCAGGTCGCCGCCGAGCTGGTCGACCGACGGGCCCGGGCCGAAGCGGTCGGCGTCGGCGGCCGGGACGCCGGACAGCCAAGCGTCGCCTTGGGTCGAGCGTCCGTGGCCACGCTGGTCGTAGCGCAGGACGCGGACGTCCCCGGCGGCGGCCAGCGCCTCGGCCTGGGCCCGCCAGGCGCGGGTGGACAGGGTCCAGCCGTGGGCCAGGACGAGGGTGACCGGCGCGTCGGCGGCGCCGTCTTCCTCGACGTGCAGCTCGGCGCCATCGGAGGCGACGACGGTGTGGAATCGCGGATCGGCCATGCTCCCCTGCCCTGCTCGCCCGGTAACTTACCGGCGAGTAGCCTACTGAGAGTAGGTTCAGAAGTCGATAGAGTCCGTGCCCATGACCGACGCCCCGCGCCGCAAGCGTGTACCCCGCGCCGAACGCGAGCAGCAGATCCTGGCCGCCGCCGAGGAGGTCTTCGCCGAGCGCGGGTTCCAGAACACGTCGATGGACGAGGTGTCGCTGCGCGTCGGGGTCTCCAAGCCGATGCTGTACGAGTACTTCTCCTCTAAAGAAGGACTGCTGCTGGCGTGCGTGGCGCGCATCCGTGCGGACCTGCACAGCGTGACGCTCAACGCCGTCTCCGCCGCCGAGCCCGACGGTCCGCGCGCCGTGCTGGAGGCCGGGTTGGAGGCGTACTTCGACTTCGCCGACCGGCACGGCCGGGCCTGGGCCGTCCTGCTGAACGAGTCGGTGATCGCCGCCGGTCCCGCCGAGGAGGCCATCGAGGCGATCCGCGGCCAGCAGACGCGGCTGTTGGAGGACGTGCTGGGGCACTGGCTGCCCGCGGCGTCCCCGGCGCGCGTGTCGATCCTGGCGCACGCGCTGGTCGGCGCCGGCGAGCGGGTCGCGCGCTGGCGGCTGCGGGACGGTTCGGGCATCGGGCCGCGCGAGTCCGCCGTGCTGCTCGCTGACGCGTTCTGGCCCGGATTCGCCGAAATGTCGGCGAACAAGCCGTGATCATAAGCCCTGCGTAACGGGTCGGGCACGGTCGGAGAACGGGTCGTCCGAAAGGTGAACTCCGGGCGTCTTGGATAGGTACTCTCATGCACTCATCGCATATCGTGAACATCATGGCGGAGAGTCCCGGTCACGGCGGTCCTGCGGAACCGACGGGCGAACACGAAGAGCGGCGTCGCGTGACGGCCGACATCCCGCCGTGCCATTGCGTGATCTGCGACAGCGAGAGCGCCGTCAGCCAGACCCTCACCGCGGCCGAGAACGAGGCGTTCGCCGACGAGGACAACCTGGAGGACGAGGAAGACGACGCGGTCCGCGCGCTCGTGCCCGGCTGGTTCGGCGAGGCGGCGGCGCACGTGCGGCGCACCGGCTGGACCTCGATCGGCATCATGCCCGGCACCCGCACCCCCGGCTGGGCCTTCTCGGTCGGGCTGTGGCACAGCTACCGCGCCCCCGAGGTCTCCCTGTTCGGCCTGCTGCTGCCGGACATGCAGCAGCGCGTGAACCGCGCCGGGCGGCTGATCCGCGACAACAAGCCGTTCGGCTACGACATCGAGATCGACGGCATCCTGGACGCCCAGCCGGTGGTCGCCAAGCGCGTCCACCCCGGCTGGTACCCGACGCTGTTCGGCTTCGCGGTCGGCTTCTACCGCGGGGCGGTTCCGCCGTTCGTGCAGCTGGTCTGGCCGGACAGCCACGGGCTGTTCCCCTGGCAGCCCGGCTGCGGCCTGCGCTGCCGGACGGTCCAGCCGCAGCTGTGGCTGCCTCCGGAGGTGCACCCCGACGGTCCTTGGCAGAACCCGCGCTGACACCCTGAGGGCGAGCGCAGGACCAAGGCAGCAGAACCTCGAACCTCTGAGGGCAGGCTCAAGTCCGACCGCGCAATCGTGCCGCGTTCGTGCCGCGTCGGGCCGAGCCGCCGAACCCTCAAAGCAGCAGACCCCCTGAAGGCAGCCTCAAGACCCCGGCGGTGAAGCCGGGGCGGATGCCGCGCTGTGGCGTGCGACGGCATCCGGGCGCGCCCTACGCCTTCCGTGCCTCGCGCTCGGCCACCAGCTTCTCCACGCCGCCGCCGGCCGCCATCTCCGCCGCGCGCGCCAGCAGTGTCAGCAGACGCTCGGCCGCTTCTCGGGTGAGCCCGCGGTAGGCGCGGGAGGCCAGCTCGTCGGTGATCTCCTCGGCCTGCTCGCGGAACAGGCGGGTCGCGTCGTCGGGCTGCGGGTAGGGCGGCGCCCAGCGGAAGAACTTCGCGCCGGCTTCGCCGAGCGGGCCGCTGACGATGGCCTCCAGCGGGTTCAGCCCGGCCATCTGGACCGCGGTGATGTGCAGGCCGCCGCGCTGCTCGCGCATCACCATCGACCAGTGGACCACCCGGTGCCGGGGCGCTGACGGCTCGGGCATCGCGCCCCAGGCCGCGGCCAGGGGGGACAGGCCGGTCTCGGAGGTCGTGGCGATCTCGCGGAGCATGTCGGCCAGCTCGTGGGCCTCGTCGTCGGGCAACGCCGCCAGGAACTCGTCGGCCCACATGCGCTGCACGTCGCGGTAGCGGTCCACCACACGGTCCAGCGGCGGGCTCTGCTTGGCGTCGCGGGCCGTGGTCCAGCTCTGCACCGCCAGGTCAGCCGGGAAGAACCCGACCACCGCGTGCACCACCTCCGGGGCGACCGGGCCCAGGACCCCGACGCGGCCGCCGAAGTAGAACGGCCAGCCCTTCATCCCCAGGTCCTTGGCAGCCGTGCGGGCCGCCTGGGAGGACATGTAGTCGCCGCCGAGGGCCAGCAGGGCGCCCTTGGCCTCGACCGCGGTGCTCAGTGCCAGCTCGCGGATCGCCGCCGGGTCGATAGTCGGATCAGCCGTCATGAACAGCGATTCTGCCGCTCCGCCACTCGGGCTTACAAGCGGCCTCGCACAGATGCTCTGACCAGGGGGTTGTGCCGAGGTCGGGCCATAGATCGCACAGAAGGACTTTTCATCCGCCCGGAGCACGCCCGCGTGACGTGCGTCCGGCGACGGCTGTTGTCGCCGTGGACGGGCTTTGTCGGCTCCCACCGGCTCGGTGCGACTCGTGCCGGCCCGCCGCATCTCCCAGGTTCACCCGAGCCCCACCTGAGAAGAATGAGGACTGGCATGCACGACGTGACCAAGCGCGGACTCGCGCTCGCGGTCGCGACCGGCGGCCTGCTGATCACTGGAGCCGCGCCCGCGGTCTCGGCGGTGTCGTCGACGACACACCCCGAGCACCCGGACCAAGCCGGGAAGAAGAGCCAGCCGACCGGCGCCTCTTCGCACCACGCGGCCATCCCAGTCAGCCGACCGCAGGTCAAGCAGTACGCGGGGCGGCACAAGGCGCCGGGTCACGCCGCCGCCACGCCGACGCACGCCCCCGCCGCGCACCACCCGGCGGCGCCGCACGAGGCCGCGCAGCACCACCAGGCCGCCGGCCACCACCCGGCCGCGCCGCACCACGGCAACGCGCCGGCGCATGCGGGCATGCCGCACCACACCAATGCCTCGGCCCACGCGAGCGCGCCGCAGCACGCCAACGCGCCAGCCCACGCGAGCACGCCGCACCACACCAACGCGCCAGCCCACGCAAGCGCGCCGCACCACACCAACGCCCCGGCTCACGCGAGCACGCCGCACCACAGCAACGCGCCAGCCCACGCGAGCACGCCGCACCGCAACGGCACGGCGCCGTACAGCGCCCCCCACGCCCCGGCGCACGCCTCCACGCCGCACCCGGCGGCCGGCTCCGCCGACTCCGCCGGCGCCGCTGCGTCCTCCGAGGACTTCGGCGGCGGCGGGCTGCTGGCCGGCAACACCGTCGAGGTGCCGGTCGACGCGCCGGTGAACATCTGCGGCGTGGTCGCGACCGTGCTCGGCGGCGGCGACCACGCCGAGGGCGAGCACTGCGTGAACGGTCCCGGCACGGCCGGCGGGCCGAACAGCTCGGCCGCGGCCGTCGCCGGCGGCAGTCCCGGCACGCTGTCGGGCAACGTCGTGCAGGTCCCGGTATCGCTCCCGGCGAACATCTGCGGGGACACGGTGACCGCGATCGGCGGGCAGAACTCCGCCGAGGACATCCTGTGCGCCAACGAGGGCGGGCCGTCCTACTCCTCCGCCAACGCCGTGGCCACCTCCTCCCCGGGGCTGGTGAGCGGCAACGTCGTCCAGGTCCCCGTGGACGCGCCGCTGAACGTCTGCGGCATCACCGCGAACGTCGTCGGCGTCTTCGACACCGCGGCGGGCACCACCTGCGTCAACGGCGGCGAGCGCCACGGGCACTGGGAGTACCCCGGCGACCTGCAGGAGCACCATGTCGGCGCCGGCGCCAAGGCCGTCACCGCCAACTCCTCCGGCGCGGTCACCGGCAACGTCCTGCAGGTGCCGATCGAGGCGCCGATCAACGCCTGCGGCGACTCGGTGGACCTGGTCGGCGTGTTCGACTCCGCGCTGGACAACCGCTGCGTGAACCACACGGCCGGCGGCGCGGGCGCCGAAGGCCGGGCGATCGGCAACAACGGCCTGGCCGCGGGCAACGTCGCGCAGCTGCCGATCAACATCCCGACCGAGATCTGCGGGGTCGTCGCCGCCTTCGGCGCCTACCACGACACCGCTGCCGGCAACTCCTGCGTGAACACCGGCGCCCCGACGACGTTCTCCGCCGGCAGTGCCACCGGCGAGACCGGGATCATCACCGGCAACGTCGTGCAGGGCAGCGTCAACGCGCCGCTCCAGCTGTGCGGCACCACCCTCGGCGCGGGCCTGGCGAACAGCGGGACCGAGGACACCGGCTGCTCGACCGGTCCGGCCATGTCGCCGATCGACGGCCCGCCCCCTCCGGCCACGCACTCTCGCCAACACCAGGAGCACCTGCACCGCCACCGTCGCCCGACGCACGAGGAGATGGGTCAGCTGCCGCACACCGGCAGCGACGTCCTCGACTACGCGGGCCTCGGCGCCGGAGCCCTGGTCCTCGGCGCGGGCGCGCTCATCGCCTCGCGGCGCAAGTCCAGTTCGGCGAACTAGGACGCGCGTCGGTATCAAGGTTCGACCTCGACAGAGCGGGACCCCTGGGATTCCAGGGGTCCCGCTCTGTTCCCGTCAAGACTGTCAAACAAGCCTGTCGAACAAGACTGTCAAACAAGACTGTCGTAAGCCGAGTTCGGCGCGGTCAGACCCTGCCGGACAAGACAGCTCCCAGATATCCCTCGACGTCCCCGTCGGCCTTGGTCCCCAGCATCGTCCGGGTCCACGCGCGCCGCTCGTGGTCGATCACGGCCAACTCCCACACGCAGCCGGCCTGCCGGGCCGGACAGCGCGCGATCTCGGCGGGTTCGGAGAACCGGGCCGAGTACGCGGCCGTGGACAGCAGACAGCCATACGCCCACCACCCGACCACGTAGGAGTAAGCGTTCGTCGACCGGTGCGCGATCACGAAGCCGACGCCGTAGCGCCCGCCTCCGATCCCGGGTCGGGGCAGCGCCTCCACGGCGGCCTTGCGCGCGCCCTCGTGGGCGGCGTCGTCCAGGTCGCCGGAGGGCGTCGCGGACAGCCCGTGGAGCTTCACGCGCCAGTCGTCGATCTGGAGCAGGCCGAGCGGCCGCACCTTCCGGGGGGTGTACGGGACCCCGCCGAGCGCCTCTGTCATGAGGCAGGATGCTGGCACACCTGGGGAACCGACTCAATGCCCTGCGGCTGCTTTCACCCCGCGCGGGGTGTGGCCTGCGGTGTGCCGCACGGCTCCGGTACCCGGCACACCGCCGGTCCGACCAGCGGACCGCTCAGCCCATCAGGGCTTCGACCAGCCATTCGACCAGCGCGCCGAGCCAGTGGTACATGACCACTATCTCGTAGCGGTCGTCCTTCTCGTCGATGCGGTCGAAGGGGTTGTCGTCGTCGTCCTCGATGTCCAGCCAGACCGCCAGCACCAACCGGACGTCGTTCACCGCGCTGAGCCAGGCCCGCGCCTGGTCCCCGTCCAGGGTCAGCTTGTCCCCGCCCCGGTAGTCCTCCAGCGTCTCCAGCACCTGGCGCGCCGTGGCGCGCTTGCCCTCGCGCAGGTCGGGCTCGGTGAGCCGGCGGAACTCGCTGGCCTCGTCGGCGTCGCCGTAGGCGTCCGGGAACAGCCGCGCCAGCGCGGGGTTGTCCGGCTTCTTCACCGGGCCGTCGGCAATGCCCAGGGCCGCGGTCAGCGGGTCTGGCTCCGCGCCCAGCGGGTCCTCCTCGTCCAAGAGCGCCAGCTGCCCAGTCAGCAGGAAGCGCAGGACCCCGACCTGGCCGTCGGTGAACACCCCGACGATCCGTCCGGAACGGTGGGCCTGGAAGGGCTTGAGCACGTGGGGATCCCCGATCTGGTCGTTCAGCCGTCCTGGCGCTGCAAGGTCGCCCACAGGCCGTACCCGTGCATCGCGGCCACGTCCTTCTCCATCTGCTCGCGGCCGCCGCTGGACACTATCGCCTTGCCGAGGTTGTGCACCTCGTGCATCATCCGCTCGGCTTTGCCCTTGCTGTACCCGAAGTAGGTCATGAACACGTACGTCACGTAGCTCATCAGGTTCACAGGGTCGTTCCAGACCACGGTGACCCACATCGGGTCCTGCACCGGAGCCGCCCGGGTCTCCTCCGTGGCCTCCGGATCGACCTCCACCGGCGCGACACTCATCCCACCAGACTACGCTGATAGATCGTGAACAGCACCGCGCTCCTCACGGACCACTATGAGCTCACCATGCTGGAGGGTGCCCTGCGCAGCGGGGCCGCCCACCGACGCTCGGTGTTCGAGGTCTTCGCCCGCCGGCTGCCCGACGGCCGCCGCTACGGCGTGACCGCCGGCACCGGCCGCCTCCTGGACGCCCTGGAGGAATTCCGCTTCGACACCGCCATCTGCGACTTCCTGCACGAGTCCGGCGTCGTCGACGAGTCCACCCGGGACTGGCTGGCCGGCTACCGCTTCAGCGGCGACGTCCACGGCTACGCCGAGGGAGAGTGCTACTTCCCCGGCTCCCCGCTGCTGATCGTGGAATCCACGTTCGCTGAGGCGGTGCTCCTGGAGACGCTGGTGTTGTCGGTGCTGAACCACGACAGCGCGATCGCCTCCGCGGCCTCCCGCATGACCTCCGCGGCGATGGGCCGCCCCTGCCTGGAGATGGGCTCGCGGCGCACCCACGAGGAGGCCGCCGTGGCCGCCGCGCGCGCGGCCTACCTGGCGGGCTTCTCCGCCTCCTCCAACCTGGAGGCGCGCCGCCGCTTCGGCGTCCCGACCACCGGCACCTCGGCGCACGCCTTCGTGCTGCTGCACGACAGCGAGCGCGACGCCTTCAGCGTCCAGGTCGACGCCCTCGGCCGGAACACCACGCTGCTGGTCGACACCTACGACGTCGCCGAGGCCGTGAAGACCGCGGTCGACGTCGCCGGTCCCGACCTCGGCGCGGTCCGCCTGGACTCCGGCGACCTGCTGTGGATGGCGCACCGCGTCCGCAAGCAGCTCGACGAGCTCGGCGCCAAGCACACCAAGATCGTGGTCACCTCCGACCTCGACGAGTACCAGATCGCCGCGCTGGCCGCCGCCCCGGTGGACTCCTACGGCGTCGGCACCCAGCTGGTCACCGGCTCCGGCGCGCCGACCGCGGGACTGGTCTACAAGCTGGTCGCACGCGGGGCGAGCGTCGAGCCGGACGCCACGATGGTTCCGGTGGCGAAGAAGTCCTCGGAGAAGGCCACCCGCGGCGGACGCAAGTACGCCTGGCGCCGCATCGGCTCCGACGGCGTGGCGCAGGAGGAGCTGGTCGGGACCGGCGCCGTGCCCGAGGCGCTGAAGTCCGAGGGCCGCGACCTGCTGATGCAGTACGTCGCCAAGGGCGAGGTCATCGCCCGCCCGAGCCTGGCCGAGATCCGGGAACGGCACGAGGCCTCGCGCGCCGAACTGCCGCCGTGGTCCACGCAGCTGTCGCGCGGCGAGCCGGCGATCCCTACGGTGTATCCGAGCTAGCGGTACGGCCAGAGTTACGACCAGCGGTACGGCCAGCAGTACGTCCAGAGGTAGAGACAGCGCCGATAACCCTTGCAGCGCCTAGAAAAGAGACCGAGCATGACCCGCGCACTGATCGTCGTCGACGTCCAGAACGACTTCTGCGAAGGCGGCTCCCTGCCGGTCTCCGGCGGCTCGGCCGTCGCCGCCGGCGTGAGCGCCCTGTTGGCCGCCCCGGACCGGGGCGGCTTCGAACTCGTGGTGGCGACCCGCGACTGGCATACCGACCCCGGCTCGCACTTCGCCGCCGAACCGGACTACGCGACGAGCTGGCCGGTGCACTGCGTGGCCGGCAGCAAGGGCGCGGAATTCCACCCGGAGTTCGACCGCACCCATGTGGACGAAGTCTTCTCCAAGGGCGCGTTCCAAGCCGCCTACAGCGGATTCGAAGCCGTCGACGGCGCCGACACCCCGCTGGGCGACTGGCTGCGCGCCCGCGGCGTGGACCAGGTCGACGTGGTCGGCATCGCCACCGACTACTGCGTGCGCGCCACAGCACTGGACGCGGTGAAGCTGGGCCTGGCCACCCGGCTGCGCTCAGATCTGGTGGCCGGGGTCGCCGAGGCCTCGACCGCCACGGCGCTGGAGGAGATGCGCGCGGCGGGCGTCGAGATCGTGCCGGCTGTCTGAAGGCCGGCCGCAGGAAGACCACGAACAAGCCGCACTAACCCTGCCAGTCGCACTTCACGCAGCCCAGCCGCACCCCAACCAGCCCAGCCACCCATCAGCCGGAAGCGCCGCAAAAGCTGATGGAGATCAACCGGATTCACCCCGTCGCAGGGCTCTGACTGTCAGGGCCCTGTCATCGCGGTAGGACCGTCGGTGTCGTCGCCTGGATGGCGCCTCTACCGCTCCCGCCGCCGCTTCAACCGCGTCGCGTACAGCGCCGCCACGACCAGCAGCACCGCGACCATCGCGCCGAGGTAGGCCTCGGAGGTGCTGTCGAGCACGTTCATCTTGGTCGGGACCTTGATGGTCGCGGCGAGCTTGTCCTCGCGGTTGTGGACCGACTGCAGCAGCAGGTAGGCCAGGGGCACGATCCCGACCGCCGAGATCAGCAGCACGGCCAGGGTGTGCCCGGCGCGCTCCAGCGGACCGGTCTTCACCACGACCTTGGGCGCCTGCTTCTTCGGTCCGCGCGGGGTGTCGAACTCGGTGCGTGAGGCGTTCTTGGCGGCGTCGGTCTGCTTGGGACCGGTGGTGATCTCCGGGCCGTCGAAGGGTTTGCCGTCGGCGCGCAGCAGGCGGATGCGCAGTGCCTGGTTCGCCGCGGACATTTGCGCGGGGGTCTGCTTCGGCGCGGCGGACAGGCCTGGCACGCCGGTGATGGAGATGCCCATGCCGGACGCGCTGGCGACCTGCGGCGCCGGCGGCGACTGCGGCGGTGTTGATGAGGCAGCCGCGACCTGGAATCCAGGCATGGGCATCGGAGCCTGGCGCGGAGATTCGGGCATCCCGTCGTCGAAGCTCAAATCCGGCAGCGACTGCGAGCCCACGGAGAACGGCGGCGGCGAGGGCTTCGCGTCGTCGAAGCTCACCTCGGACAGCGGACGCGGCGGTGCGAAGGCCGGCGTCTTCGACAGCGACGCCGTGGACGTGGACGTGGAAGAGGACGTCGACAGCCGTTCGGCATCCTGCTGCGGCCAAGGGAGTTCGGCGTCGAAGGTCAGTGCCGGGCTCGACGCCGGCTCAGCCGGCTCAGCCGGCTCAGCCGGCTCAGCCATCGCCTCGGCGCCCGAGCCGGCGCCGCGCTCCGCGTCCCCGGCGCCGGCCTTCTTCGGCATCGGCTTGCTGGTGCCCGGGACCCACTTGGAGCCGTCCCAATACCGGATGTATCCGGGGACTGAGGGGTCTGGGTAATAGCCGGGGCGCGGTGAACTCTCCACGATCACCGAGCCTAGAACACGACCGCCCAAACCTGTACGGGTGCCGGGATTCCTTACGCAAGCTTGAGGAATCGCCGACACCCGCACGATGACCAGCTACTACGTCCTTTGCAGTAGACGCACCCGCCGGGGGCTCACAGGTTGCCGCGGCGCTCCTGCTCGCGCTCGATCGCCTCGAACAGGGCCTTGAAGTTGCCCTTGCCGAAGCCCTGGCTGCCGTGCCGCTCGATGAGCTCGAAGAACACCGTCGGGCGGTCCTGCACCGGCTTGGTGAAGATCTGGAGCAGATAGCCCTCTTCGTCGCGGTCCACGAGGATCTTGCGCTTCTGCAGCTCCTCGACCGGGACGCGGACAGTACCGATGCGGGCCCGCAGCTCCTCGTCCTCGTAGTAGGAGTCCGGGGTCTCCAGGAACTCCACGCCGGCGGCGCGCATCGCGTCCACGGTGGCCAGGATGTCGCCGGTGTTCAGCGCGATGTGCTGGACGCCCGGACCGCCGTAGAACTCCAGGTACTCGTCGATCTGCGACTTCTTCTTCGCGATCGCCGGCTCGTTCAGCGGGAACTTGACCTTGCGGGTGCCGTCGGCGACGACCTTGGACATCAGCGCGGAGTAGTCGGTGGCGATGTCGTCGCCGATGAACTCGGCCATGTTCGTGAAGCCCATGACGTGGCGGTAGAAGTCCACCCACTCGTCCATCTTGCCCAGCTCGACGTTGCCGACGCAGTGGTCGATCGCCTGGAAGATGCGGGCGTTCGGCTCGACGAGCGGCGCGCGCTCGACGTAGCCGGGAGCGTAGGCGCCGGTGTAGCGGGAGCGGTCGACCAGCGAGTGGCGGGTGTCGCCGTAGGTGGCGATCGCGGCCCGGACCAGGACGCCGTTCTCGTCCTCGACCTCGTGCGGCTTCTCCAGGCCGGTGGCGCCGTGCCCGACGGCGTACTCATAGGCCGCGTAGACGTCCGGGACGGCGATCGCCAGATCGGTCACGCCGTCGCCGTGCTCGGCGACGTGCAGCGCGATCTCGGTGCCCGGACGGACCGAGCCCTTGAACACGAAGCGCGCGCTGCCGGACTCCAGCACATACGCCACGCGGTCGGCGCGACCGGTCTCGGGACCGGAGTAGGCGACCACCCTCATGCCGAAGGCGGTGGAGTAGTAGTGGGCAGCCTGCTTGGCGTTGCCGACGGCGAACACGACGGCGTCCATCCCCTTGACCGGGAACGGGTCCTTGGTGGCGGTGGCGGAGGCGGCGCTGGCAGTAGCGGTTTCGGTCATGCTCCCAGCTTCGATCCGCAGATCAAAGTGCGCAACGCGAGGTTGGAGAGCTATACAATCTGCGCAGCGGAAGTAGCTGGGACACCGCATTTCTGTACAGTGTGATCAACGACACTTCATGCCAAACCCGACATGGACAGGAACCTACCGATATGTCCTCTCCTGAACCGGCGCCCGCGACGAGGGCGATCGACGGCCTCGACGCCCGGCTGCTGGCGCTGCTGACCGAGGAGCCGCGCATCGGCATCCTGGAGGCGTCGCGGCGGCTCGGCGTGGCGCGCGGGACCGTGCAGGCGCGCCTGGACCGGCTCCAGGCGCGCGGCGTCGTGCGCGGCTTCGGTCCGCTGATCGATCCGGCGGCGCTGGGCTACACGGTCACCGCGTTCGCGACGCTGGAGATCCGGCAGGGCCGCGGCGCCCAGGTTCGCGAACATCTGGCGGCGATCCCGGAGCTGTTGGAGATGCACACGATCACCGGCGCCGGCGACATGTTGTGCCGGATCGTCGCCCGCTCGAACGCGGACATGCAGCGCGTCATCGACAAACTCGTGTCGTTCGAGGGCATCCAGCGCACTTCGACCGTGATCGCGATGGCGAATCCGGTCCCGTTCCGGGTGCTCCCGCTCACCGAGGTCTGCGCCACCGAGCACTCTGAAGGGTAAGTATTGCTCCAGGGGTTTCTCAGGAGTCGCATTTGGTCACGGACGTCACGACTTGCAAAAACGGTGTTACCGAGTCTGCGACGATCCGTTAGGTTTGCTGCGTGTCCGAGCCGATCGAGGAACCCGCCGTGCCCCCGCCGAACCCCCCTCACCAGGCTCCCCGGCCGTGGTGGTCGCGGGCACTGCTCGGCGTCTCGGTCCTCGGCATCTCGCTGCTCGCGCTGTACCACCTGAGCATCACGTTCCTGACGAACTCGCCGACCAACACGGTCAGCACCAAGTTCGCCACCCCCATCTCCAAATGGGTCTATCCGTGGTTCGAGCAGAACTGGCGGCTGTTCGCCCCGAACCCGATGTCCCAGAACTTCACGGTCGAGGCCAGGGTCTCCACCGACTGCTACACCGACGTCACACCCTGGTACAACCTGTCGCAGATGGACTACGACACCATCGCGCACAACGTGTTCCCCGGGCACACGGAGCAGAACGAGCTGCGCCGGGCGTGGACCGACGGCTACGCCGCGACCCACGACTCCGCGGACGTGGGCACCTCCGGCCGCGCGGACATGATGCGGCAGTACCTGGTGAACATCGCGCTGCAGCGGATCGACCCGCTCAGCGCCAAGGACGGCGTGCCGTCGGCCAAGATCATGAACATCGAGTTCCGGGTGACCACCACCGACATCGCGCCGGCCGAGAAGCCGAACGAGGTGATGCAGCCCGTGGTGCACATCATCCCGTGGCGGCAGGTCTCCCCCGACGCCGTGTCCTATGGCTGCCCGAACGGGAGCGTGGCGCCGTGACCTCCGGTATCGACGACCCGGCGGACACCGCCGAGACCGCTGACGTGCTCGGCCCGGGCGACGTGAGCGATGTGAGCGATGCGATCGATGTGAGCGATGCGATCAGCACGGCTGACGCGGCCGTCGCCGCCGCTGGAATCGGCGTGGTCGAAACGACCGGCATCGCCGACGCCACCGACATCGCCGACACCCCCGCGCTGGCTGTGGCGGTGGCAGTGGCCGCCGCCCAAGGTCCGGCGTTCCGCGGCGAGCCGCTGACGTGGGTCGCCGCCAAGGCGCAGAACGCCTTCACGCGCCTGACCACGCACGCGGTCGCCCTCTACGGCACCGCCGTCCTGCGCATCGGCTACGGCTCGCTCTACCTGATCTTCCTGCTGCACGAGTACCCGAGGCACGACGCGCTCTGGGGTCCGAACGCGGCCTGGACTCCGGCGCTGAACCAGCAGTTCGCCAACGACCCCGGCCTGGACTGGTTCGCGATCGACCGCTGGTGGTACACCTTCCTCGGGCACGGCGGCAAGACCTGGTTCGAGTTCTGGTACACCGTCGCGATCCTGGTCTGCCTGCTGTTCGTGCTGGGCTGGCGGACCCGCGTCACCTCGATCTGCTTCGCGCTGACCATCATGGCGTTCACCGGCCGCGACGTGTTCCTCACCGACGGCGGCGACAACATCATGGGTCTGATGGCCATCTACCTGGCCTTCAGTCGCTGCGGAACACGCTGGTCGCTGGACGCCCGGCGCAAGCGGCGCCAGGCCGAGAAGCGCGAGGCCCGCGGCATCGCGGAGTTCAGCTGGCCGGACAGCCCCGGCTGGCAGGCGGTCGCCGAGCTGGACCGGACGCGCGAGGAAATCGTCACCTTCCTGCACAACGCCGCGGTTCTGGTGATAGCGGCACAGATCTGCGTGGTCTACGCCGCCGCCGGGCTCTACAAGTCGCAGGGCTCGTACTGGCAGAACGGGACCGCGCTGTACTACACGCTGAAACTGGACTGGTTCCGGCCCTGGCCCGGTCTGTCCGACTTCATGGCGGGGCAGAGCGTCACCATCGCGATCGTGGCGTACCTGACGGTGTTCGTGCAGATCGCCTTCCCCTTCGCCGTGTTCAGCAAGTGGCTGAAGTACCCGTGCCTGGTGATGCTGGTCGGGATGCACTTCTCGATCGCGGTGGTGATGGGGCTGCCGCTGTTCTCGGCGGCGATGATGGTCGGCGACGCGGTGTTCCTGCCGACGGCCATGTGGCTGTGGGTCGGACGCAAGGTGCGCGAGCAGGTCGGGCGGCTGCCTAAGCCCGGGCGGTATCTGTTTTCAAAGCAGGCGCGTCCTGCGCCAGCCATTCCGCAAAGTCTGGAAGCGTCCGCACTCCCCCATCAAGCACAGCCTCATAAATCAGCGTCCCATTGACCTCGCGGCCGTATTCGGGGCGCGGCGTCCACCCCTCCTTGATCCGCAGGATGGCTTCGCGGGTCTCGTCGGTCAGGCGCGGGAGCAGCGTGCGCAGGTGCGCCAGGTCCGGCTGCCGGTCTGGCTCGTCGACGAACCACAGGTCCAGGCTCCAGTCGCGCGGACGCGGGGAGCGGTAGCTGACGCTGAGGTACAGGCCGTCGGGGTACTTGTCGGGCTCGGCGTTCCAGACGCCGGTGTCGTTGCGGAAGGTCACCTGGCGGACGCGTGCGTGCCGGGCGAGCCGGGTCGCCAGGTGCGCGACGGCGTCGAAGGCCGCCAGGTCCAGGCGTGCGCAGGCGGTGGTCACGTCGATGTCCGGCTTGACCATCACGCCGAGCGCCGAGCTGCCGGTCCGGATCGGGTCGCCGACCGTCTCCAGCCCGGCGGCGAGGTCGAGATCGTCGAGCACCGCCTCCGCCTCGCCCTGGAGAAGCCGCTGCCGCCGGAAGAGATCGTCGTCGGTGCCCATCCGTCGAGTATGGTCCACCCACGATCTAAGCTGCGCGTATGACCCGCACCGATCCCGCCCCGGAGCCGGAGACCAGCCAGACTCTGGACCGGGGGATCCGCGTGCTCACGGCGCTGGCCGACGCCACGTCCGGACTGACGGTCGCCCAGCTGGCCGAACGCGTCGGCGCGCCGCGGACCGCCGGATACCGGCTGGTCGCCACGCTGGAGGCGCACGGGTTGGCACGGCGGGACGCCGACGGCCGTGTGCACCTCGGGGTGGGAGTGCTGCGGCTTGCCGCGCGCGTGCATCCGCTGCTGCGCGAGGCGGCGACGCCTCCGCTGCGCAAGCTGGCGGAGGTCGTGGGCGCGACGGCGCACCTGACGGTCGCCGAGGGACCGGACGCGCTGGCGATCGCGGTGGTCGAGCCGACGTGGACGGACTATCACATGGCCTACCGCGTGGGATCACGGCACCGGCTGGCGCAGGGCGCGGCGGGGAAGGCGATCCTGTTGGGGCGCGCGGGGGTCGGGCGGCCGGCTTCGGTGTCGAAGGATCCTGCGACGCTCTACACGGCGAGCGAGGGCGAGTTGCAGGCCGGGGCGCACGGGATCGCCGCGCCGATCCGGGACGTGCCGGGGTTGGAGGCGAGCGTCGGGGTGGTTTCCTTCGCGCCGCTGGACGCGGCGAAGGTGGCGCCGCGGGTGATTCAGGCGGCTGCTGAGATCTCTGCTGCTTTGAAGTAGACCTCTGTGGACCTCGTGGCCCCTCAGCGCGGCGTCAGCTCGAAGACCCGCAGCTCCCGACCGCTGCGCTCGGTGTAGACGTCGAAGTTGGGCCAGGTCGTGGTCAGCACCGGCCAGATCTGTGTGCGCTCCTCGCCTTCCAACAGGCGCGCCGTGACCGGGATCTTCTTGCCCTTGACGGTGAGCGTCGCCTCGGGGTTCGCCATCAGGTTCAGCGTCCACACCGGGTGGTGCTCCTGACCCCAGTTCGAGCCGGTGAGGTAGTACTTGCCCTCGTGGCCGACGTAGAGCAGCGGGACGGAGCGCTCCTTGCCGGTCTTGCGGCCCACGGTGGTGAGCAGGAGTCCGGTGAGGCCGGACGGGCTCATCGCGCCGACGCGCCCGCGCGTCGCCTTGTACAGGACGCGGTCCACGTGCGGGAGCGTGCGCTTGCCGACGGCCACGAACCAACGCTGGCGGGCGAGTGCCTGGGCCGTGCTCTTCAGTGCCTTGGGCGTCATGGCGCGGAGTATGTCAGCTGATGTGCCATCAGAGAAGGTCCGGATAGGGATCTTCGGTGCGGTTCGTGCCGCTGGGGCGGAACGCCGCGGCGCGGTAGCGGCCCGGCGTGGTTCCCAGCGCTTTGCGGAACACCTCGATGAAGGCGCTCGGCGTCGCGAATCCGCAGGCGGTGGCGACAGTCGTCACCGGCTCGCCGGTCGCGAGCAGCGCCAGCGCGTGTTGGAGGCGGAGTTGGGCGCGCCACTGCGGGAACGTCATGCCGGTCTCGGCGCGGAACAGGCGGCTGAGGGTGCGTTCGGCGGCGCCGGCGGTGCGGCCGAGGGCGGCGAGAGTGCGGTCGTCGGCCGGGTTGTCGGCGAGGGTGCGGGCGATCGTGGCGAGGCGGTCGTCGCGCGGCCACAGGAGGCGGAACGGGAGTTCGTCGACGGTGCGGAGCCTGTCCAGCGCGACTTGTTCCAGGGTGCGGCGCTGCCTTGGCTCGGGGTCTTCGGTGGTGAGGGCGGCGATCACCTCGCGCAGGAGCGTGTCGACCGCCAGGACGGTCGGACGGTCCAGGTGCAGGGGGTTGGTCGTCGCGGCGAATATCAGGGTTCGCATTTCAGTGTGACCGTGGGCGCGGTGCGCGTGCGGCACGGCTGCCGGAATCCAGGCGGCGCGGTGCGGCGGGACCATCCAGACGCCGGCGGAGGTGGCGACCTCGAGCATGCCGCTGAGGGGGTAGACGAGCTGGTTCACGTCGTGGTCGTGGCGTTCCACCTGTTCGCCGGGCAGGAGGGGACGGCGGGTGGGACCGGCGAGGACGAGGCGGATTTCCGACATCAATCGGCAGGATATCGGAAGCCGGACAGCACGGCGCGGCGAGATCGTGGACGGCATGAGCTTGATCAGCGATCCGAGCCGAGCCGAGAGCAGCGCAGAGGCCGGAGAAGCCACCGAGGTGATCTCGCGCGGAGTCCGCGGCCGCATGGCGGTCTGGGGCGCGGCGCACGCGGTCGACGACATGTATCAGGGCCTTGTCCCGGCCAGCGTCCCCTACTTCGTTCTGGAGCGGCACTACAGCTACCTGGCGGCCTCCGGACTCACGTTGGCTGCGACGCTGGGCAGCGCGCTTCCGCAGCCGCTTGTCGGGCTCGCCGTGGACCGCTGGCGGCTGCCTCGCTTGGCTGCGGTGGGCGTCGCGGTCGCCGGGACCGGGCTCGGGCTGTCGGGGCTGGCGGGTCCGTACGCACTGGTCTGGCTCTGCATTCTGATATCAGGGTTCGGAGTCGCGATGTTCCACCCCGCGGCCGGCCGCTCGGCGCGCGAGGCCGCCGGGGACAGCGCCGCCGCGATGAGCGTCTTCGCCGCCGGCGGGAGCGTCGGCTTCTTTCTGGCACCGGTCCTCGCGACTCCGGCTTTGAACGCGTGGGGCGTCGGCGCGACGGCGCTGTTCATCCCGCCGGCATGGCTCATCGCCTTGGTACTGCTCAAAAAGCGCGCCGGCACCAGGCCATCTCACGCGGCGGCGAGTGGCGGCCAGGACCGTTGGGGACCGTTCGCGGCGCTGACCGGCATCGAGGTGGTCCGCTCGGCAGCCTTCTTCGGCATCAACACCTTCATCGAGCTGTACTGGATCAAGCACCTGCACGCCTCCCGCACCATGGCCGGCGCCGCCCTCGCCTGCTTCCTCATCGGCGGCGTCGCCGGCACCCTCCTTGGCGGCCGCATCGCCGACCGCGTCGGCATGGTCCGCACCGTCCAACTCGGCGGCGCCCTCACCATCCCCATGCTGCTGGCCCTCCGCTTCAGCCCGGGCGCCGTCGCACCGCTGGCCTTCGCAGTCCTCACCGGACTAGCCCTGAACATCCCGTTCGCTGTCCTGGTGAAACTCGGCCAGGACTACCTCCCCGGCCGCCCCGGCACAGCCGCAGGCGTCACGCTCGGGCTGGGCGTCAGCGCGGGAGGGCTGATGGCACCCGTCTTCGGCCTGATCGCCGAACACCGCGGCCCGCAGGGAGTGCTGACGGCGCTGTGCGCGGTACCGATCGCGGGGATAGTGCTGGGGTTTCTGCTGCGGGAGCCTCAGAAGACTGATGGATCGTGAGGCGGGCAGTGTCTTAGGAGTTCTTTACGGCTCCGCGCTGGCACCGAAAGTCAAAGCCCACCTGCGCGGAGTCCGGCAGCGCCTAGTGCCCGCCCTCAGCAGCCCACCGGCGCACCATGTCGATCCGCTTCTGCAGCTGCGTCGCCGTCGCTTGTGCCACGGCGGGTCCGCCGCAGGTGCGGCGTAGTTCGCCATGGATGGTGCCGTGCGGCTTGCCGGTTTTGTGGTGCCAGGCGCCGACGAGTCCTTGGAGCTCCTTGCGGAGTTCCAGGAGTTGTTTGCGGGTCATCACCGGGCGTTCTTCGGCGCCCACGATGGCCTCGGCTTGGGAGCGGAGGAGCGCTTTTTTGCGGGCGCTGGTGAGGTGCATCTGCTGGCGTTTGGCTAGCAGGACCTTGATGTGCTCTGGTTCCAGGAGGCCGGGCAGGCCCAGGTACTCCGCTTCCTCGCGGGAGCCGGGGTCGGCGGGGAGGCCGAATTCTGCGCCGTCGTAAAGGACCCGGTCGAATTCGGCTTCGGAGTTCAGGGCTTGGAAGGTGAAGAGTTCCTCTTCGTAGCCCTGCTCCTTCTCGGTGCGGTTCGCCTCGGCGAGCAGGGCCTCTTCCTCGCCCCAGACGTCCTCGGTCGTGGTGGCCTGGGTCGGCTTGTCGAGGGCGTGGTCGCGCTGCTTCTCCATCTCGCTCGCGAACTCGAGGAGCATGGGGATGGAAGGGACGAAGACCGACGCGGTCTCGCCGTGGCGGCGTGCGCGCACGAAGCGGCCGACCGCCTGGGCGAAGAACAGCGGTGTGGAGATGGCGGTGGCGTATACGCCGACGGCCAGGCGCGGAACGTCGACGCCCTCGGACACCATGCGGACCGCGACCATCCAGCGGTCGTCGTTCTCTGTGAACTCGGAGATGTTCGCTGAGGCGGAGGGGTCGTCCGAGACGACGACCATCGGGCGCTTGCCGGTGATGTCCTTGAGCATGTCCGCGTAGGCGCGCGCCGCGCCCTGGTCGGTGGCGATGACCAGGCCGCCGGCGTCGGGGATGCCGCGGCGCACCTCGCGCAGGCGGCGGTCGGCGGCGCGCAGGACCTGCGGCATCCAGTCGCCGGCCGGGTCCAGGGCGGTGCGCCAGGCCTGCTTCACCGCGTCGTTCGTCATCGGCTCGTTGAGCTGCATGGCGATCTCGTCGCCGGCCTTGGTGCGCCAGCGCATGCGGCCGGCGTAGGACATGAACACCACCGGCCGCACCACGCCGTCGGAGAGCGCCGAGCCGTAGCCGTAGGAGTAGTCCGCGATGCTGCGGCGGATGCCCTCGTTGTCCGGCGCGTAGGTGACGAACGGGATCGGGTTCGTGTCCGAGCGGAACGGCGTACCGGTCAGCGCCAGGCGGCGGGCCGCCGGCTCGAACGCCTCGTAGGCGGCCTCGCCCCAGGACTTGGAGTCGCCGGCGTGGTGGATCTCGTCGAGGATCACCAGGGTCCTGCGACCCTCGACGCGGCGCCGGTGCAGCATCGGGTGCGCGGCGACGCCGGCGTACGTCACGGCGATGCCCTGGTAGTCGCGCGACGTGCCGCCCGCCGCGCCGCTGTAGTTCGGGTCGATCCTTATCCCGACGCGGTGCGCCGCCTCAGCCCACTGCGTCTTGAGGTGCTCGGTCGGCGCGACGATCGTGATGGTGTTCACGACGTGGCGGTCCAGCAGCTCGGTGGCGATGCGGAGCGCGAACGTGGTCTTGCCGGCGCCGGGGGTGGCGACCGCGAGGAAGTCCCGGGGCTCGCGGCCCATGTATTCGTCCAGCGCTGCTTGCTGCCAGGCGCGGAGCCGGTTGGCGGTGCCGCGCGCGGCGCGGTCCGGGTAGGACGGGGATAGATGGGAGGCCGCAGAGATGCTCACGGTGTCTCCCTTTTCCGCTCTTGTTCCACCCGCTTGTTGTGCTGTCTCACGTCTGATCCGTAAGGACCGACCCCCGAGATTACCTCAACTGAGAACCCACCACGCGCGATCGGGTCTCAACGGCAGTCGAAGCGGTGAACCGCCCGGCGGATCGCCGACGGCGTCCCGGATCGCGGCCAGCACCGCGGCGGGCGTGGCCATCACCGACAGGTCGCCGACCGGTTTCATGCCCCCCAGCGGCGGCGCCGCCTGCGGAAGCCCGTCCGGGCCGATCTCTTCCTTGGCCTCCTCGGCGGTCTCCAGCAACGCGGCGACCACGACCTCCGGCGCGTCCATCGTCGAGGGCTCACCCCAGCCGAAAGGCAGGTCCGAGCCCTCGGACAGGACGAAGCCGGCGCCGGCCACGGCTCCGGAGGCGACCCGGTGTTCGGCCCGGTCCTGCAGCGCGACCCGGCCCGCGTCCTGAGCGATGGCGACCTGGATCACGTTCACCAGACCGAGTTCGGTGTCCACGTCCACCACCGCGCGCACGGCGCCGACCGCGACGCTGGCGGCGTCCGAGGTACCGGTGAGCGCGGGCATCGCCAGCATCCGGAACTCGCCGTCGCCCCGCACCACGCGGCTGGCCGGCAGGCACTGCCGATAGGCGTCCTCCAGCGGAAGGTGGAAGACATCGTCGTGCGACACCAGGTAGCCGTCGACGACCTTCAGCAGGCCGCCGTCGATCCCTATCTGCTCGGCCAGCGATTGGAAAAGCCGCGAACGGACCTGCTTCGCCGCGGTCTCGACCGCGCTGCCGTGCACCCACGCCGGGTGGGTGACCGCCGAGGACGACGGCAGCGAACCCGGGTCCTCGGGCGCCCGAATGGCGACCATCTCCGGCGCGATGCCCAGAGTGCGCTCGACCGTGACCCGGATCAGGTCGTGCAGACCCGAGCCGGTCTCCACCGCCGAGCAGGCGACGGTCGCGGCCGCGCCGTCCGGGGTCATCGAGACCAGCACGACAGCTGTCGCGTACTCCCCCAGCTGCGTCGGGTTCGACAGATCGGCCATGCCGAGCGCCACGCCGACTCCGCGCCGGATCCGGGTCAGCTCGCCGGTCCGGCCGACGGTTCCCGGGTATTCGCGGATGTCCGGTCCCGGCGGGAAGTTCGGCATCGGGGTGTCCAGGACCTCGTGCAGACAGTCCGGGATCGGGACCGGCGCCGCGGCCGGCTTGCCGAGCGGATCGCCCGCGTCCGGAACGAGATCGCCGGGTCGCAGCAGGTTGCGAAGCCGGACCTCCAGACCGCCGAGGCCCACCGCCGTGCCCGCGGCGTCCATCTGCGCCTCGTACGCCGCACACGTCAGCGCTCCGCCGCCGCCGCGCACCCGGCCCGCGGGCGGGTTGTTGGTGCGCACCACGCGGCCGGAGATCCGCACGTTCGGGACCCGGTACGGCCCGACCGCCAGGCGGCAGGCCTCGTCGAGGATGTCGATCGTGGTGGAGGCGTAGGCGCCGCCGTCGAGCAGGATGTCGGCCTCGACCGCGACCAGGCTGCCGTCGTCGGCGACCACGTGCCGGTAGCGCAGCTGCGCCGCCGGGCGTCCCGGATGCGCCGGGGCGTCGCGCGGCACGACGGCCTTGACCGGGCGGTTGGTCGCCATCGCCAGCAGCGCCGCCTGGACCTGGAGCCCGACGTCCTCGCGGTGGGTGTCCGCGCCGCCGACGCGGGTCGGGATGACATGCACCTTCTCCACTGGCAAGCCAAGACACTGCGCGACCACTTCGCGGTCGCCGCGCGGGGAGACGGTCGCGACGTAGATCTCGATCCCGCGCTCGCCGTTGGGGACCGCGATCACGACGGCCGGGGCGGCGGGGCGCGCGGCGACGCCGTCGAAGACGTACTCGCCGGAGATCACCTTGCGCCCGGCGGACTCGGCGCTCGCCGGATCGGCCAGGGTCGCCGGCTCGGTGCCGAAGGCCAGGGTGGTGGTGTGCAGGACGTTGCCGTCCGGGTGGATCGGCGGCGCGGTCGCGGACTGGTCCGGGTCGTGCAGCGGACGCAGCGGGTCCCAGACCACGCGGACGCGCTCGGCGGCGGCGCGCGCCAGCGCCGGGTGCTCGGCGGCCACGACGACGACCGGCTCGCCGATGTAGCGCGCCACGTCGGCGGCCAGCACCGGCTGGTCGATGGAGCGCGGACCGTGGAAGTTGTAGCCGGGCAGGTCGGCGGCGGACAGGACGGCGTGCACGCCGGGGATGGCGCGCGCGGCCCGCATGTCCAGGCCGCGGATCGCCGCGCTGGCGTGCGGGGAGCGGGTGACGCCCATCCAGAGCATGCCCTCGGCGCGCAGGTCGGCCGGGAACTTCGGCTCGGTCACGCGAGGTCCCCCGCATCGATCACCAGCATGGGAATCTCGCCCGAGTCGCCGATCCCGGCGCCGGCGTCGGCGTCGCTCTCGAAGCCGAACTCCTTGGCCCGGGCGACCGCCTCGATCCAGCGTCCGGACTCGGCGCACCGGCAGACCAGCCCGGCCAGCGCCTCGCGGATCGCCGCGGGACCCGGATCGGCGTTGCGGCGCAACAGATCGGTGATGGCGACGGTGAGCGCGGGCGCGCAGAACCCGCACGGGCTCGCGCCGGACGCCGCGACCGCATCGCGGGCGATCTCGAAGGCGGCGTCCTGCGGGGTGCGGACGTCCCGGTCGGCCGCCGCGACCGCGGGGACCAGGCAGGCCGCCGCGGGACGGCCGTCGAGCAGCACCAGACAGGACCCGCATTCCCCGACCGAGCAGCCGTCGCGCGGCTCGTCGAGGTCCAGGCGCTCGCGCAACACCGCCAGCAGCGAGTCGCCGATCCACACCTGCGGCACGGGGTATTCGTGCCCGTCGACGCGCAGCGTCAGGCCCACGGCCGGCCATTCGACCGCCGACTCGCTCACCTGTGGCTCACTGGTCCGTCCCCCTACTGACTCTTGCTGATGTGGCTCTTACTGATGTGGCTCTTATCTGATGTGGCTCTTACTGATGTGGCTCTTAACCGATGGCTACCGGTCCTGGTTCCGTGCCTGCTCGGCGCGCTCGACACGCTGCTTGGCCCGCTGGAAGTCCGCTCGTTTCTGCAGTTCGCGGACCTGGTCCAGCCAGCCCAGCGGCGGCAGGGCGCGCAGCAGGGCGCGGCGGGCGCAGATCTCCACGGCCTTGCGACGATACGGGTCGCCTCCCCCGCCGATCGTGCCGCCCCCGTCGCCGTAGACGAGCGAGTCGGCGACCAGGCGCCCGAAGGTCTCATAGACGCTCGGGTCGGCGATCGCGCCGGCCTCCCAGTCCACCTGCTCGGCCAGCCAGCGGTCGGCGTGGTCCGCGCGCAGCAGCGTCGGCAGCCCGCCGCGCCCGGTCCCCGACGGCAGCGCGGCCAGCGCCATCGCACCGACGACACACGTCGCACTCCGCCGCGCCGGATCCACGGCCAGCATGATCGACAGGATCGCGCGCGAAATCCCGCCGCGAACCCCGATCTTCATGAAGCCCTGCATGCCATCCACAACCGGGACCCGCGCGCCCACAACCAGCTCGCCGGACGAGAGCTGCGGAACGCCGTCGCGATCGTAGAAGTCGGAGATGCTCACGGTCCGCACACCGTCGGCGGACGCCACCAGCACCGACGCCCCGAGCGCGGCGAGCACCACCGGCAGATCGGCGGAGGACGGCCCGACCACCAGGTTCCCACCGAGAGTGGCGACGGCACGGATGTGCGGCGCGCCCATGGTCCGCGCGGCCTGGTTCAACGCCGGAACCTGCTGCCGCAGATCACGCTGCTGCATCTCGGCGAGAGTGAGGCCGGCGTGCAGCAACACCTCGCCACTACCGGTGGACCAGCCGCGCAGCTCGGCGCAGCGATGCAGGGTGAGGACAGTGCCGGGGTGACGGCGGCCCGCGGTGATCTCAGGCATGGCAACCGTTCCGCCGGCGATGATCACGGCATCGGGATGCTCAGCCAGGACCTGGACCGCTTCGACCACGGTCTGCGGACCGAACAGCGCGCGGGCGGCGGCGACGTGGGAGCCCGCCAGACCGGAGCCGACGGTGGGGGGAGGCGGTTGGTCGGGTCCTGCGGCGACGGCATCGGCTCGATCGAACGCACCACGCGGAGCCTGACCAGCAGCACCGGCAGCACCCGATATCGCGCCGCCGGATCCGCTCGCAGCAGCCGACAACTCGCCACTCGCCGAACCTGCACCGGGGCGCCACTCACTGCCGACCGGAGCCGCAGCTGGCGACCGCTCGCCGCCGAGCAAGCCCGCGCCAGCCTGCGACTCGCCACTCGCCGAACCTGCACCAGGTCGCCACTCACTGCCGACCGGACCCGCACCTGCCGACCGCTCGCCGCCCAGGAAGCCCGCGCCAGCGAGCCATTCGCCGCCGACCGCGCCCGGACCGATCTGCCCAGCCGCACCCGCCGGACCAGCCGCGCCGGACCTCGCCGGACCGCCGTACTCCCGCAGCCGCGGCCCGGTTATCTCGCCGCCGCCAGCGCCGTCAGCCCCATCAGCGCCATCAGGGCCGTCGGCGCCCTCGCCGTCGTCGTCATCCGTCTCGAAAGTGCCCAGCTCGAAGCCGGGGCGCTCGGCGTCGCCGCCGAAGACCAGCGCGCTTTCCGGGCTGCCGGCGGAGCGGGTCGGCAGCGCGTGACCGCCCGCCGGTACCGCGCCGCCCCCGAATCCCCCGTCGCCGGACGGCCCGAAACCGTCCGAACCCATGATCCCGGTCAGCTCGTCCCGCCGTCCCCGTCGTCGCCGCCGCCGGACTCCAGGCCCTCGAAGATCTCCTTGCACTCCGGGCACACGGGGAACCGGCTCGGGTCCCGCGAGGGTACCCACACCTTGCCGCACAGAGCGGTCAGCGGCGTCCCGAAGACGGACGCCTCCATGATCTTGTCGCGCTCGGCGTAGTGGGCGAAGCGCTCCTCGTCACCGGGCTCGTAGCGATAGTCGGACTCGACGCGTTCCTCGACGATCGTCGAGCCGCCGGTGTCCGTGTCGGGTTCGAAAGTCGGCGTGCTCATGCTGTCGAGTCTATGCCGCTCCGCACGCTCGCGAGCGTGCGGAGCGCAATGACGCCGCACCGGCGTGAGGGTTCCGCAAATATGACTTACCGGCGGGTAACCGGCAAAGGGCATCTTCGGGCGCCGCGCGCCGCCCCGGGTTGCGGGCTACCAACCGGTCACAATGGTGCGAACCGTTATGAATGGACTGATGCCGTGACCGAGAACCCGAATACTCCGCCGGACCCGAACGCCGGCCCGCCGCCGGGCGGTCCGGTCGACCGGCCCACGACGCCGGCGCAGCCGACTCCGGCTCCGACTCCGGCTCCGGCGCAGCCGTCCGGGAGTACCCAGCCGACCGCCGAGGGCGCTCAGCCTCTCGGCGACGCCCCGAAGACCGGCGCCGAGACCGCGTCGGGCGCATCGACCGGGTCCGCAGCGGCCGCCGCGGCTCCGGCCGGCGCATCCGTCGCCGAGCCCGGCTCCGAGTCCTCGATGACGCAGGACCCGGCGACCGGCGCCTACACCGAGAACCCCTGGGGCACCGCCCCCGAAGAGGGCTCCGAGCTCGGCGGACCGGCCGACCCGAACGCCCCGAACACCGGCGTCGCGGCGACTTTCCTGCCCGGCATCGACGCCGCCTCGATCCTGGCGCTGGTCCTGGCCGCCCTGGCCGCCGGCGCCTACCTGCTGGTGAACCCGCTGGTCCAGGCGCACGACGCGGCCCGCACCTGGTCGGACTTCAAGAACAACGTCCCGCGCACCAAGCAGGACCCGTTCGGCGTGCAGCGCGACTGGGTCTCCTACCAGTCCTGGGCGCAGATCATCCTCGGCCTGGTCGCGGTGCTGCTGGCGCTGGTGGTCCTGGCTTTGTGGACGGCGCGCAAGAACAAGCTGCGCTCGCGGGCGATCGCGCAGGCGGCGCTGGTGCTGGGTCTGGCGGTGGTGCTCTACGGCATCCTGCTCAAGACCGGCGCGGTCGGGTCGGAGATCCCGAGCATGAAGGACATCTCCACAGGACTGAGCTCCACGCAGTAGCGCCGCCCGGCGCGCCCGAAAACAGCTCGGCGCCGTGGTGCGGCCGCGGCGCCGAGTGATTTCCGCCTCGGTATCAGGTGGTATCGGGCAGCATCAGGCGATATCGAGCGTTCTTCATCAGTTAATTGAGATCAGGGTCCTCGGTCCAGTTCGCGACCATCGCGATGGTCCCGCCCTGGCGGCGCAGCACCCGGCGCCACAGCTCCTCCGGCTCGGTGGTGAACACGTCGGCCAGCTCCGGCTCGACCACGTACCACGCCCGCTGCGCCAGCTCGCCGGCCAGCTGCCCCGGTCCCCAGCCGGCGTACCCGGCGAAGATCCGCAACGCCGTCAGGTCCGGCGCCAGCACTTCCGGCGGCGCGTCCAGGTCCACCAGGCCCAGGCGTCCGGAGAACTGGCGCCAGCCCAGCGGCTCCTCGCCCGGCACCGCCGCCTCCGGACGCACACAGGCGATGCCCAGCGCGGAGTCCAGCGCGACCGGGCCGCCCAGGAACACCGTCGGCGGCTCGGCCGCCAGCGGCGCCCAGGTCTCCAGCACGTCCTCGACGTCCAGGCTCCCGGGCCGGTTGAGGACGACGCCGAGCGTGCCGTCGTCGTCGTGGTCGACGACCAGCACCACCGTGCGGTCGAAGTTGGGGTCGACCAGGACCGTGGTGGCGACCAGCAGTTTGCCGGTCAGCCGTTCCAGCGGCACTCTGCCGCTGTCCTGCTCCCCCGCGTCGCGCCCTGCGTCCGTCATGGCACACATGATCCCGCACCCGGACCCCCGCTGGCGCCTTTTGCCCCAAGGCCCGCGCGTCCGCGACGCGCTCTTGACGCTCCGTTGACTATCTGTGCGCCGCCCGGCGCAAGTCAGCGACCCTCAGCGTTCGAATCGGCACTTCCTGTTGTCGCCGGCGGGGACGGCGCCCGAGCGAACTGCGATCTTCGTCAGCTTCGACCGCATGCGCCCGGTGTTCGAGTACCCTGGATCGGCCGCCGACCCGTCCCCCTGTAGCGGTCCGCAAGCACACACCCAGTGGAGAACCATGGCTCTGAGCACCTCCTCCGACGTCCTGACAGTGCACGGCGGAGCCGCCCTGTCCGGTGAGGTCCGGGTCCGGGGCGCCAAAAACCTGGTGCCCAAAGCGATGGTCGCCGCGCTGCTGGGACACGGGACCTCGGTCCTGCACAACGTGCCCCAGATCTCGGACGTGCGGATCGTCACCGGTCTGCTGGAGGCGCACGGCGTCTCGGTGACCCGGGGCGAGAGCCCCGACACGCTGATCCTGGACCCGGCTTCGGTCGAGGCGGCGAGCGACGCGGCGGTCGAGGCGCACGCCGGGACCAGCCGCATCCCGGTGCTGTTCTGCGGTCCGCTGCTGCACCGGCTGGGCCGCGCCTTCATCCCGGACCTGGGCGGCTGCAAGATCGGCGACCGTCCGATCGACTTCCACCTGGACGCCCTGCGCGCCTTCGGCGCGGTGGTCGAGAAGCGCCCCGAGGGCCTGCTGATCTCGGCGCCCGAGCGGCTGCGCGGCACGCACATCCGGCTGCCGTACCCCAGCGTCGGGGCGACCGAGCAGGTGCTGCTGACCGCGGTGCTGGCCGAGGGTGTGACAGAGCTCTCCAACGCCGCGACCGAGCCGGAGATCGTGGACCTGATCGCGGTGCTGCAGAAGATGGGCGCCATAATCTCCGTCCACAACGACCGCGTGGTCCGCATCATCGGCGTCGACCGCCTGGACGGCTTCACCCACCGCGCCGTCCCGGACCGCCTGGAGACCGCGTCCTGGGCCTGCGCGGCCCTGGCCACCGGCGGCGACATCCGCGTCATCGGCGCCTCGCAGGGCGAGATGATGACGTTCCTGAACGTCTTCCGCCGCATAGGGGGAGACTTCGAGGTCGACGACGCCCCCGGCAACCCGTCGATCCGCTTCTGGCACTCCGGCGGCCAGATGCGCGCCCTGGCGCTGGAGACCGACGTCCACCCGGGCCTGTCCACGGACTGGCAGCAGCCGCTGGTCGTCGCGCTGACGCAGGCGCACGGCCTGTCGATCATCCACGAGACGGTCTACGAGCAGCGCCTGGGCTTCACCGAGGCGCTGAACCGCATGGGCGCCCAGATCCAGCTCTACCGCGAGTGCCTCGGCGGCAGCGCCTGCCGCTTCGGCCAGCGCAACTTCATGCACTCGGCGGTCATCTCCGGCCCGACCAAGCTGCACGGCGCCGAACTGACCATCCCCGACCTGCGCGCCGGCTTCAGCTACCTGATCGCCGCCCTCGCCGCCCAGGGGACGTCCACCGTGCACGGCATCAGCCTGATCCACCGCGGCTACGAGGACTTCGAGGCGAAGCTCTCCGCGCTGGGCGCGGACGTGGAGCTGGGGATTCCGGCCTGATCGGGATTCCCGGTTATGCGTATCGGCACTATGGACATCGGCAGGAAGAAAAGGGGGGTGACCGGAATGAAAGTGGCTGAAGCACTGGCCCTGCGCGCCGACGCGGCACGCCGCGTCGATCAGCTGAAGGCACGCATCGTGGCCAACGCGCGCTACCAGGAAGGCGAGGAGCCCTCCGAGAACGCCGCGACACTGCTGGCCGAAGCAGGCACCACCCTGGACCACCTCGAGGAGCTGATCCGCCGCATCAACCGCACCAACGCCGCGGCCACGATCGGTCCCGACGGCACCCTCAGCGACGCCCTGGCCCGCCGCGACACCCTCCGCCTGCGCCACTCGGTCGTGACCGCCGCGGCCGACGCCGCCGCCGGCAAGAACACGGGCTACCAGCGCCAACTACGCTCGGAGCTGAAGATGCTCTCGGCGCTGCGGGTCTCCGCCCTGCGCGCGCAGAGCGACGCCCTGAGCCGCGAGATCCGCGAAATCGACGTCCGCATCCAGCGCGCCAACTGGGAGGTCGATCTTCTGGACTGACCCGCCGGGCGACCGGCGAGGTCAGCCGTGTGGAGCAGGTAGCCGCCGCGGAGGCGAGCACGACCCCGACGAGCCGACGGGGAAAACTCGGCTCACCGATGGTGCACGAAGGGCAGTGCGGGGGTTCGACTCCCCACTCCACAAATGAGCCCAGCACAGCGCACAGGTAACGGCGCACAGGGCACACCTCACCACCATGTGCAGGTCCGCGGCGGCGAGGGCGGGCAAGGGGCACTCCACACGGCACAGCACGGCGGCCGCGGATCTGATCCGCGGCCGCCGTCGTTCTACGTTCGGGGACTTGGTAGCGCCAGGTTGCTCACCCCACCTGAGGCGTCAGCAATATCGCCCGCGCGCCCTGCTCCACAGCCGCCCGCACCGCGTCCGCGTCCGGCTCACCGGAGGAGTCGAAGCCGATAGCGTGGAAGTTCGCGAAAGCGTGGTTCTTGCGGCACATCACCGTGTACAGCTCGGCGACGCGGTCGGGGTCCGTCACCACCTCGACGTCGGCCGAGCGGAGCTTTCCCTTGTAGCGGACCTGGATCGGGTCGCCGGTGCGCAGGTTGCGGCTCCAGCCGAACTGCGTGCCGATCAGGATCTTCCCGTCGTGCGCCATGTAGGCGATCGGGATGGCGTAGCGCTTACCGCTCTTGCGGCCGTAGACGTACAGCAGGATCAGGTTCTGCCCGATCCCCTTGGCCACGCCTGGCGTACTCAACGCCGCGCGACTGATGGCGTTCACCAGGCCCTGCACGCGCAGCTTCTGAGCCCGCCCCGCCGGGCGTCCGGCGGGCTTCGTCTCAGTACCCATGGTGCGGACGCTACTCCCGCATCCGCACCGCGACCACAAATCGGCGGCGACACGCCCAAGCGCCGCCGCACCGACGCCGAGCCGCCGCCGCTGGACCGCGCCGGCTCCCCTACTCCGCGGGGTCGCCCTTCACCGCCGCGACGACCGCCTCGGACACCGTCTTGGCCAGGTCCTTGTGGAACACGCTGGGCACGATGTAGCTCGGGTTCAGGTCGCCGTCGCCGACCGTCGAGGCGATCGCGCGCGCCGCGGCGACCAGCACCTCGGAGGTGATGGTGTTGGACTGCGCGTCGATCAGGCCGCGGAAGACGCCGGGGAAGGCGAGCACGTTGTTGATCTGGTTCGGGTAGTCGCTGCGGCCGGTGGCCACGACCGCGGCGTGCGCCAGGGCGTCGTCGGGGTCGACCTCGGGCTCGGGGTTGGCCAGGGCGAAGACGATCGCGCCGGGCGCCATGGTGGCGATGTCCTCGCCGGTCAGGATGCGCGGGGCGGACACGCCGATGAAGACGTCGGCGCCGGCCAGCGCCTCCCTCAGGGTGCCGGTGAGGTTGCCGGGGTTGGTGTGGTCGGCGACCCAGCGCAGTTCGCCGTCGCCGTCCCCGCCGTTGACGTCCGCGCGGCCGACGTGGACCACGCCGTGGTAGTCGGCGACGGTGATGTCGGTGGCGCCGGCGGCGATGAGCAGCTTCAGGATCGCGGTGCCGGCCGCCCCCGCGCCGGAGCCGACGATGCGCACGTCCTCCAGCTTCTTGCCGACCACCTTCAGCGCGTTGGTCAGCGCCGCGAGCACCACGATCGCGGTGCCGTGCTGGTCGTCGTGGAAGACCGGGATGTCCAGCTCCTGGCGCAGCCGGCGCTCGATCTCGAAGCACCGCGGCGCGCTGATGTCCTCCAGGTTGATCCCGGCGAAGCCCGGCGCGATCGCCTTGACCACCTTGATGATCTCCTCGGTGTCCTGCGTGTCCAGGCACAGCGGCCACGCGTCCACCCCGGCGAACTGCTTGAACAGCGCCGCCTTGCCCTCCATCACCGGCAGCGCCGCGATCGGCCCGATGTTGCCCAGTCCCAGCACCGCCGAGCCGTCGGTGACCACCGCGACGGTGTTGCGCTTGATGGTCAGGCGCCGGGCGTCCTCGGGGTTCTCCGCCAGCGCCAGCGACACCCGAGCGACGCCGGGCGTGTAAGCCATGGACAGCTCGTCGCGGTTGCGCAGCGCGACCTTGGAGCTCATCTCGATCTTGCCGCCGAGGTGCATCAGGAAGGTCCGGTCCGAGACCTTGCCGACCTCGACCCCCTCGATCTTGGACAGCTCCTCGGTGATCGCCTTGGAGTGCTCCTCGCTGCTCGCGGCGATGGTGACGTCGACCCGCAGCCGGTCCCGGCTCGAGCCCGAGACGTCCAGGCCGGTGACCACACCTCCGGCGTCCTCCACCGCCCTGGTGATCCCGCTCACCGCGTTGCCGTAGGAGGGAGCCTCCAGACGGACGGTGATCGAATAGGACACGCTGGGTGAGGCGGACACGGGCGGTTCTCCTTTGAACTTCCGGCTTTCTTGCTCCTCAAGCGTAGACGCAACGACCCCGCCTCCGAGGCACGGTTGCTTGCGCGATATGCGCAAAACTCGCCGGAGCCCGCGCTCCCCTATCGCCGTCGCTTGATCAAGCTTTCGCCGTCGCGTGATCGAGTCGTGGCTGCATCGTGATCTGATGCGTGATCCACACCCTCGCCGAGTCCGGAGTGATCGCGTACACTCGCAGCCAAGGTCGTGAGTTCGCGGTGTTAAAGGCCCAGCGGAACTAATTCCGCCGGGCCGTTCTTGTCTGATGACACCGAGACCGACAATGGTTCTTCAAGCAGGAAATGAGAGCAGGATGGCTCAGGGGACAGTCAAGTGGTTCAACGGCGAGAAGGGCTACGGCTTCATCTCGCAAGATGAGGGCGGCCCGGACGTGTTCGTGCACTTCTCCGCCATCCAGTCGAGCGGCTACCGCTCGCTGGAGGAGAATCAGCGCGTCGAGTTCGAGGTCACTCAGGGCCCGAAGGGCGCCCAGGCGGAGAATGTCCGTCCGGTCTGAGGCATCCCTCTCGGATTAACACGAGCCGCATTCGGAACTCAGCTTCCGAATGCGGCTTTCTGCTGTCCGGAACAACCCCTGAACAACTGCGCCGGATATCAGCCTCGGAAATCACCCAAGGCCCGATATGAGCGACTAACGACGATAGAAGGCCCAGGCGTCCGCGACGGTCTCGGACAGCTCCGTCCGCTCCGGGCTCCAGCCCAGCACGGTGCGCGCCCGCTCCGCTGAGGCCACCAGCCGCGCCGGGTCGCCCGCACGCCGCGGCTTCTCCGCCGCCGGTACCGCCGCGCCGGTCGCCTTGCGCACGGCTTCGAGCACCTCGTAGACCGAGAAACCGGTCCCGGTGCCCAGATTGCAGATCAGGTGCTCGCCCTGCTTCGCCGCGCCGAGCGCCAGCAGGTGCGCCTCAGCCAGGTCCCGCACGTGGATGTAGTCGCGGATCGCGGTCCCGTCCGGCGTCGGGTAGTCGGTGCCGAACACCGAGGCCTCCGGCGCGTTCCCGGCGGCGACGTCCAGCAGCCGCGGGATCAGGTGGGTCTCCACCTCGTGCCGCTCGCCCTGGGGACCGTAGGCGCCGGCGACGTTGAAGTACCGCAGCGACACCGCGGCGATGCCGTACGCCGGGGCGGCGAACGTCAGCATCTGGTCGGCGGCCAGCTTCGAGGCGCCGTAGGGGTTCGTCGGGACCGTGGGCATGTCCTCGGTGATCGGCGTGGCGTCCGGCTCGCCGTAGCAGGCGGCGGTCGAGGAGAAGACGATCGTGCCGATGCCGTGGTCGCGCATCGCCTCCAGCAGGTTCGCCGTGGTGGTGATGTTGTGCCGGAAGTACCGGGCCGGCTCGACGACCGACTCCCCGACCAGCGAGCGCGCCGCGAAGTGCAGGATCGCGTCGATCGGACCGCCGGCTGCGACCTCCCGCAGCACGTCGCCGAGCTGCCGCTGGTCCAGCACGTCCGCGTGCCGGAACGCCGCCCCGGCCGGCACCGCGTCCCGGTGCCCGGTGGACAGGTCGTCCACGACCGTCACCTCGTGCCCGGCCTCGACCAACACCGCGGAGGTGACCGACCCGACGTATCCGGCGCCCCCAATGACCAGCAAACGCATACTTGTTCTGACCTCCGCTAAGACCGAGTTGGACGACCCCCAGCCTAGCCGAATTCCCAGAATTGAACAGAGTCACTCAGAAATCAACACAACCACCAGGGTCCGCGGCCCGTGCACGCCCTCGACCCGGTCCAGCTCGATGTCAGAGGTCGCTGAAGGCCCGGAGATGAAGGTGGTCGGCCGCGTCGGTACCAGGGAGCGGATCGCGATCGGCACGTCGGCGGCGACCTGAGCGGCGCGCACGACGCACAGGTGCAGGTCGGGAACGAGCGAGAGCGCGCGCCGCCCCTGCCCGGGCCCGGCGTCCAGCACGATGGTCCCGGTCACCGCGATCCCCTGCGCCGCCAGGGTGATGACGCCGTCGGACGCGTCGAGTTCCGCGGGGGTCAGCGGCGGCTCGTCGGACAGGCGCGAACCTTCGTACCGAGCTACCAACGCGTCCGGAAAGCCAGGCGGGACAACGAGATTCGCGACGGCGTGCTCGGTGAGGATCCGGGCGATCTCCTCCGGCGCGCCGGACTCCGCGACGCGGACGACCGTGGCGCGGTAGTCCGCGACGCGTTCGGCGAACAGCTCGACGACGGCGCCGGGGTCGCCGGGCGCGTGGCTGTCGACGTAGGCGCGGGTGACCTCGACGTCTTCGGCGCGCTCGTCGCGGGGCACGTCGCGCAACCCCGAGCGGACGCGTTCCAGGATCCGGCCCTTCGCCTCGCTCATCGCCGTCCCGCCTTCCGCCACCATGCCCGGAACGACTCCCGCGCCGGCACCGGCACGTCCCGCGCCCCCGTCCACTTCCTCGCCGGTCCCGGCAGCCAGCGTCCGCCGCCGATGCCGGCGACCCGGCCGCCGATCGCGCCCAGCCGCTCCGCCCACGCCAGCCGGCGCGGCGAGCCGAAGACCACCCGCGCGCCCTTCATCGCCAGCGCCTCGGGCTTCGGCACGCCGCCCCGATGCGCGTCCACGACCTTCGCCCGCAGGTGCACCAGCATCTCCGGGATGTCGATCCGCACCGGACAGGCGTCGTAGCACGCGCCGCACAGCGTCGAGGCGAACGGGAGTGAATCAGCGTGCTCAGACGTGCCGACGCCGACCAGCTGCGGCGTCAGCACCGCGCCGATCGGTCCCGGATACACCGATCCGTACGACCGCCCGCCGGTGCGCTCATAGACCGGGCACACGTTCAAGCACGCCGAGCACCGGATGCAGTGCAGCGCCGACCGTCCCGCCGTGTCGGCCAAGGTCTTCGTGCGGCCGTTGTCGAGCAGGACCAGGTGGAACTCCTGCGGTCCGTCTCCGGGCGTGACCCCGGTCCACAGCGACGTATAGGGGTTCATCCGTTCCGCGGTCGACGACCTCGGCAGCAGTTGCAGGAACACTTCCAGATCGCTGAACGACGGCAGGACCTTCTCGATGCCCATCACCGTGATCAGCGTCTCCGGCAGCGTCAGGCACATCCGGCCGTTGCCCTCGGACTCCACGACCCCGACGGTCCCAGTGTCCGCGCAGGCGAAGTTCGCTCCGGAGATCGCCACCTTCGCCCGAAGGAACTTCTCCCGCAGGTGCACGCGCGCCGCCTCGGCCAGCACGCGCGGCTCGTCGGTGAGATCGTCCGGCGCCGCGATGCCGTGCTTGCCCATCTCCCGCTGGAAGATGTCGCGGATCTCGGAGCGGTTGCGGTGGATGGCCGGGACCAGGATGTGCGAGGGGCGGTCGTCGTTGAGCTGCACGATCAGCTCGGCGAGGTCGGTCTCGGTGGCCTCGATCCCGTCGTCCTCGAGCGCCTCGTTGAGCCCGATCTCCTGGGTCGCCATGGACTTGATCTTCACGACCTCGGTCGCGCCCTTGGCCCGCACCAGTTCGCTGACGATCCGGTTGGCCTCGCGTGCGTCCTCGGCCCAGTGCACGACACCGCCGGCGGCCGTGACCGAAGCCTCCAACTGAAGCAGGTACTCGTCCAGATGCCGCATCACGCGGTCCTTGATCTGGGAGCCGGCTTCGCGCAGCGTCTCCCAGTCATCGAGCTCTGCGACAGCCCGCAACCGCTTGTCGCGGATGGTGGTCGTCGCGTGCTTCAGGTTGCGGCGCAGCTGGGTGTCTTGCAGGGCGTCATGCGCTGCCTGGGGGAACGTCGGCGAGCCCAGCCAGACGACGTTGACCTGGTCGCCGCTCATCGCGTCGCCGCCAAGATCTCAGCGAGATGCAGGGTCCTGACGCCGGACTTGACCCGGCTCAGTCCGCCGCCGATGTGCATCAGGCAGGAGTTGTCGGAGGCACACAGCGTCTGCGCGCCGGTCTTGCGCACATTGCCCATCTTGTCCTGCAGCATCGCCACCGAGGTCTCAGAGTTCTTCATCGCGAACGTCCCGCCGAACCCGCAGCACGACTCCGCCTCCGGCAGCTCCACCAGGTCGATCCCCTCCACGGCGCGCAGCAACTGCAACGGTTTGTCGCCGACGCGCAACATGCGCAGGCTGTGGCACGTCGGGTGGTAGGTGACGCGGTGCGGGAAGTAGGCGCCGACGTCGGTCACGTTCAGGACGTCCACCAGGAATTCCGAGAACTCATAGACGTTCGGCGCCGTCTCGGTCCGGTGGTGGTGCCGGACGTGGCCGCCGCAGGAGCCGGACGGCGTGACGATGGCGTCGTAGCCGCGGAACGCGTCGTTGAACGCCCCGACCAGCGAGTCCGCCTCGCGCCGATAGCCGGTGTTGTGATGCATCTGGCCGCAGCAGGTCTGCGCCGCCGGGAACTCGACCGTGTGGCCAAGCCGCTCCAGCACGGCGGTGACCGCCTTGCCGGTGTCGGGGAAGAGCGCGTCGTTGTAGCAGGTGATGAACAGGGCGACGCGCATCTCAGACCTCTGCCCACACCGCATCGGGGATCGGCAGCCGCGCCATCTCGACGCAGTCCAGTACCTCCGGCGCCGAGCGCGCACCGATCAGGACGGACTTCACCGCCGGATGGCGTTGCGGGAACTGGAGTGCCGCGGCACGCAAGGGAACCCCGTGCTGCTCGCAGATCCCCTTGAGACGCAGCGCCTCGTTCAGGATCTCAGGCGGCACAGCCGCGTAGTCGTAGGTCGAGCTGGGCTTCGGATCAACCAGCAGCCCGGAGTTGAACACGCCGCCGACCACCACGCTCACACCGCGCGCGACCGCCTCGTCCAGCAGCTCCGCGCCGGACCGGTCGAGCAGCGTGTAGCGGCCGGCGAGCAACACGACGTCGATGTCCGTGTCGCGCATGAAACGCAAAGGAATCGCGGTCTGATTCATCCCGACCCCGATGGCGCCGATCACCCCTTCGGAGCGAAGCTTCGCCAAGGCGGGGAACGCCTCGCCTATCGCCTGCTCCGCATGGCTGGGCAGATCCGGATCGTGGATCAGCACGGTATCGATGCGGTCCAGACCGAGCCGCTCGAGGCTGGCCTCGATCGACCGCCGCACACCGTCTCCGGAGAAGTCCCACACCCGCCGAAACGCGGCGGGCACAGCGAATCCCTGATCATCGAAGCCGACCGGATCGGCGACCGGCTCCAGAATCCGCCCGACCTTGCTCGACACGACGAACTCCTCACGCGGCCGCCCCCGCAACGCCGCCCCAAGGCGCCGCTCCGACAGCCCGAGCCCATAGTGCGGCGCGGTATCGAACGCCCGGATACCCGCGTCCCACGCGGCATCCACGGCGGCTCGCGCCTCATCATCGCCGACCACAGTGAACAGGTTGCCGATACCCGCCGCGCCATACGACAGCTCGGTCAGCTCGACGCCACGGCCGATGGTGCGGTCGGTGCTCACGATGCACCGCCAAACGCGCTCGCGCCGACGCCAACACCGACGCCCACGCAGACCAGCTGCGCTCGCATGCCATCACCAGCAAGGGCGCCGAACACGGTCGCGCCGACCCCGACACCGACCCCATCGCCATCGCCGACCAGCCGCCCTCGCATGCCATCGCCGGCAAGGGCGCCGAACACAGTCGCTCCGACTCCGACTCCGACGCCGACGCCGACGCCGACGCCATCGCCATCGCCAACACCGACACGCACCAGCCACGCTCGCATGCCGCCGGCTCCGCCGTCGCCGACACGCACCTGCCGCGCTCGCATGCCGCCGCCATCGCCGCCGCCGCCAAGGCCGCTCGCCGAGACCGTGCACTCCACCCGGTGCCGGTCGGGGTTCACGTCCCCGGTCCGACACCGCTCGTCGCTCTTGGGCATGCCCTCACTGTCCCACGGGGCGCAACCGCAACCCGGCCATTCCGCCGTCCACGGCGAGTGCCGTGCCGGTCACCGAGGCCGCCGTCGGCGAGGCCAGGTAGGCGATCGCCGCCGCGACCTCGTCCGCGGACACCAGGCGGCCCATCGGCTGGCGCGCCTCCAGCGCCGCGCGCTCGGCGGCCGGGTCGTCGGCGGCGTCGAGCAGGCGGCCGACCCACGGCGTGTCGGCGGTGCCCGGGTTCACACAGTTCACCCGGACGCCCTCGCGCACGTGGTCGGCCGCCATCGCCAGGGTCAGCGACAGCACCGCGCCCTTCGTCGCCGAGTAGAGCGCGCGCTGCGGCAGCCCGGCGGTCGCCGCGATCGAGCAGGTGTTCACGATCGCGGCGTGCTGTGACGCGCGCAGCGCCGGCAGCGCCGCGCGGGTCACGCGCACCATGCCGACGACGTTCACGTCGTAGACCCGCAGCCACTGCTCGTCGGGGTTGTCCTCGACCGTGCCGGCCGCGCCGATGCCGGCGTTGTTGACCAGCACGTCCAGACCGCCGAGCGCGTCCAGCGCCGAGGCGACCGCCGCACGCACCGAGGCGTCGTCGGAGACGTCCGCCTTGAAGCCGTGCAGTCCGGCCGAGACCGCCGCCGCCGGGTCCAGGTCCAGCACCGCCACCGCCGCGCCGCGGTTGGCCAGCAGCCGCGCGGTCGCCGCGCCGATGCCGGAGCCGCCGCCGGTGACGACCGCCTTCAGCCCTTCGAAGTCCCGCAAGTCCTGCACTTCACACCTCTCCTCGGTCCGCGCGCCAGAACGATCCGTCAGGGAACGAATACGCTTCCAGGGTCGCCGGGAACATCTCCGCGGAGAAGCCCGGCGTCGTCGGGGTCTGATACGCCCCGCCGGTGACCACGGTCGGCGTCACGAAGTGCTCGTGCAAGTGGTCCACGTACTCCACGACCCGGTCCGTCCGCGAGCCGGACAGCGCCACGAAGTCGAACATCGACAGGTGCTGCACCAGCTCGCACAGCCCGACCCCGCCGGCGTGCGGACACACCGGGACGCCGAACTTGGCCGCCAGCAACAGGATCGCCAGGTTCTCGTTCACCCCGCCGACCCGCGCGGCGTCCAGCTGCACGAAGTCGATCGCCTCGGCCTGCAGCAGCTGCTTGAAGATGATCCGGTTCTGCACGTGCTCCCCGGTCGCCACCTTCACCGGCGCCACCGCGCCGCGGATCGCGGCGTGCCCGAGCACGTCGTCCGGCGAGGTCGGCTCCTCGATCCAGTACACGTCGAACTCGGCCAGCGCCTTGACCCACTCGATCGCCTCGCCGACGTTCCAGCGCTGGTTGGCGTCGATCGCCATCCGCACGTCCGGACCGACCGCGGCGCGCGCGGCCCGACAGCGGCGCACGTCGTCGGCCAGGTCCGCGCCGACCTTCAGCTTGATCTGGGTGAAGCCGGCCGCGACCGCCTCGTGCGCCAGCCGGGTCAGCTTCTCGTCGGAGTAGCCGAGCCAGCCCGGCGAGGTCGTGTACGCCGGATACCCCTCGGCACGCAGCGAGGTCTCCCGCGCGGCCGCTCCGTCCTTGCCGCGCCGCAGCATCTCCAGCGCTTCCTCGGGGGTCAAAGCGTCGGTGAGGTATCGGAAATCGACCTGCGAGACCAGCCAGCGCGGATCGGCGTCGGCCAGCAGTTTCCACAGCGGGACCCCGGCGCGTTTGGCCGCCAGGTCCCAGATCGCGTTGACGACGGCGCCTATCGCCATGTGCATGACGCCCTTTTCGGGCCCGAGCCAGCGCAGTTGGCTGTCGCCTATCAGGGCCCTGTTGACGATGCCCGGGTCGGCGCAGACCTCCTCGACGTCCCGGCCGAGGACGTGCTCGCGCAGCGCCTCGATCGCCGCCACCTGGACGTCGTTCCCGCGGCCGATGGTGAAGGTGAAGCCGTGGCCGCTCAAGCCGTCCTCGGCGTCGGTGCGCAGGATCAGGTACGCCGCGGAGTAGTCGGGATCCGGGTTCATCGCGTCCGAGCCGTCGAGCTCGCGCGAGGTCGGGAACCGGACGTCGAAGGTCTCGAAACCGACGATCCGGCTCATGCCTGGACCAGATTCGAGCGCTGCGAGCCCAGCCCGTCGATCTCCAGCTCGACCACGTCGCCGGCGCGCAGGTAGGGATGATCGGGCATCCCGAGCGCGACGCCGGCGGGCGTCCCGGTGTTGATGACGTCTCCCGGCTCCAACACCATGTGCTGCGACAGGTAGTGAACGACCTCGGCGACCCCGAAGATCATGTTCTCGGTGTTGCCGTTCTGCCGCTGCTCGCCGTTGACCGCCAGGCGCAGCCCGAGCTTCTGGAAGTCGCCGACCTCGTCGGCGGTCACCAGCCAGGGACCCAGCGGGTTGAACGACTCGCAGGACTTGCCGAGGTCCCACTGCCCCGAGCGCTCGAGCTGGAACTCGCGCTCGGAGACGTCGTTGCTGACCGCGAAGCCGCCGATGACGTCGAGCGCCGCCTCATGCGATTCCAGGTAGCGGGCCCGCGCGCCGATGACGACGGCCAGCTCCACCTCCCAGTCGGTCTTCACCGACGCGCGCGGGATGAGGATGTCGTCGTTCGGGCCGACGACTGTATAAGGGTCCTTCATGAACACCACCGGACGCGGCGGGATCGCGGCGCCGGTCTCCTCGGCGTGGTCCCGGTAGTTCAGCCCGATGCACACCACCTTGCCGGGCCGGGCGACCGCGGCGCCGACGCGCGCGGCCGCGACGTCCTCGGCCGGGATCTCAGGCAGCGTGCCGGCCTCGGCCGCGGCGCGGACGGACTCGGCACCCTGATTCACCCAGAACGCGCGGTCCAGGTCGCCGATGACACCGGTCAGATCGAAGTGGCGGCCGTCGGCGGCGAGCAGCACGGGGCGCTCGCGGCCGGGCTCGCCCAAGCGGAGGAGTCTCACGCTCCGGGACTCTAGGCAAACATCGGATCTATCGTCAAGGGAACCAAGATCCTTCTCATCTCCCGAACCGGGGTCGGCCTGCCGATTCTCGGAATCGATCTCTGAAAGCCCCGTAACGATTGCGTTCCATAGGCTTTACAGCCCGCCGTCCGACGGCTATACATCGGATGACTCAACCGCACGTGACATCCACCACACCCTCCCCCGCACACCCTCACCAGCGAGGACGGACATGAGGCTGCACCGTACTTCTAGATCAGTAATGGCCCTCACGGCCGTTGTGGCGCTCGGACTGAGCGCCGCCGCCTGTGGACGAGGCGGCTCCAAGTCCGACTCCGGCGGCAAGAAGATAGGCATCGACTTCCCCAGGTCGGACTCCGACTTCTGGAACAGCTACGCCAAGTACGTCAACGCCGACGTCAAGTCCGGCAGCATGAACGCGCTGCCGCCGACGAACTCCAACAACAAGACCGACACCCTGGTCTCCAACGTCACGACGCTGACGGGCCAGGGCGCCAAGGTCATCGTGATGGCGCCGCAGGACACCGGCGCGATCGCCAGCACCCTGGACAGCCTGGCGAGCAAGAAGATCCCGGTGGTCAGCGTGGACACCCGCCCCGACAAGGGGCAGGTCTACATGGTCGTCCGCGCCGACAACAAGGCCTACGGCACCAAGGCCTGCCAGTTCCTCGGCGACAAGCTCAAGGGCACCGGCACCATCGTGGAGTTCGAGGGCGACCTGACCTCCATCAACGGCCGCGACCGCTCCCAGGCCTTCGGCGACTGCATGAAGCAGAACTACCCGAACATCAAGGTGGAGGCCGAACCGACCAACTGGGTCGGCGACACCGCCGCCGCCAAACTCCAGGACGCCCTGAACGCCGGCACCGTCAACGGCATCTACATGCAGGCCGGCGGCGTCTTCCTAGCCCCGACCCTCTCCCTGCTCAAGCAGAAGAACCTCCTGGTCCCCCCGACCGACCCCAAGCACATCTTCATCATCTCCAACGACGGCATCCCGGCAGAGTTCCAAGCCATCAAGGCCGGCCAGATCGACGCCACCGTCTCCCAACCCGCCGACCTCTACGCCAAGTACGCCCTCTTCTACGCCCAAGCCGCCGCCCAGGGCAAAACCTTCGCCCCCGGCCCGACCGACCACAACTCCACCATCATCCAGCTCCCCAACGGACTCGAGGACCAGCTCCCCGCCCCGCTGGTGACCTCGGCGAACGTCGACGACAGCTCCTTGTGGGGCAATCAGGTGGGCAAGTGATCCGGCGATGACAGCGCACGACCTGAGGGCGGCCGGTGATACCGGCCGCCCCGTCGCCACGGCGATCGCCGTCTCGAAGAGCTTCGGTGCCACGCGGGCGCTGATCGATGTCGATATCTCTGTCGCGCCTGGGGAGGCGCATGCGCTGGTTGGGCGGAATGGCGCTGGGAAGTCGACGTTGGTGTCGTTGCTGACCGGGTTGGCGCGGCCGGATGGGGGGCGGATCCTGTTCGGGGGTGAGGGTTCGCCGCCGTTGTCCGATCGGGCGGCTTGGCAGGCCCGGGTTGCGTGTGTGTATCAGAAGTCGACGATCATTCCGACGTTGTCGGTGGCGGAGAACCTGTTCCTGAACCGGCAGTCTGACGGGCTGCGGCGGATCAGTTGGAAGGGGTTGCGCGGGCGTGCCGCGGATCTGCTCGCCGAGTACGAGATCGACGTGGATCCCTCCGCCGCGGCCTCGACGCTGGCCGTGGACCAGCGGCAGGTGCTGGAGATCGCCCGCGCGCTGTCGTTCGGGGCGCGGTTCATCATCCTGGACGAGCCCACCGCGCAGCTGGACGGCGCGAAGATCGCGGGGCTCTTCGACCGGTTGCGGCGGCTGCAGGAATCCGGCGTGGCGTTCCTGTTCATCTCGCACCATCTGTCCGAGGTGTACGAGGTCTGCCAGACCGTCACGGTCTACCGCGACGCCCGGCACATCCTCACCGCGCCGGTCGCCGGGCTGGACAAGGATCAGCTGATCGAGGCGATGACCGGCGAGGACCGCTCGGAGCGCGCGCAGTTCGCGGTCGACACCTACACACCGCCCGCTGAAGCGAAGCCTGCGCTGGAAATCAGAGACCTGGCTTTGACCGGCGCCTACTCCGCCTTCTCCGTCACCGTCGGCGAGGGCGAGATCGTCGGCCTGGCCGGCGCGGGCGGCTCCGGCGTCGTGACGCTCGGGGAGACGGTCGCCGGGCTGCACCGCCCGAGCGCCGGGACCGTGACGGTCTCCGGGACGAACGTGCGCACCGGCAGCGTGCCGGACGCGCTGCACGCCGGGCTCGGCTTCGTGCCGGAAGACCGGCACGCCCAAGGCGTCGTCCCGATGCGCCCGATCGCGGAGAACATCACGCTCACCGCGATGGACCGGCTGGGGCGCCACGGATTCTTCACCGGCGACTCGCTGCGCCGCGCCGGCAGTGCCCTGATGGACCGGCTGGACGTCAAGGCCGAGGGACCGGACCAGCCGGTCGGCGCGCTGTCCGGCGGCAACCAGCAGAAGGTCGTCATGGGCCGCGCGCTGGCCAACTCGCCGAAGGCGCTGGTGCTGATCCGGCCGACCGCCGGCGTCGACGTCAAGTCGAAGGAGTCGCTGCTCGGCACGGTCCGCCAGGCCGCGGACGAGGGCTGCGGCGCGCTGCTGGTGTCCGACGAGCTGGACGACCTGCGGATCGCGCACCGGGTACTGGTGATGTTCAAGGGCGAGGTCGTCGCGGAGTTCCCGAGCGGCTGGGGCGACGCCGAACTCGTCGCCGCGGTCGAGGGACTGAGCGCCGGCGCGCCGGCCGCGGGACACGCGGAACACACAGAACACACAGAGCACGCCGCCGAACCCGGCACAGAACACGAGCAGCACACGCTCACGAACAACGAAGGGTCCGGCCATGAGTGAGGCCACGACGATGTCCGACGCGGCCGAGACCGTCCCGGCCGAACGCCCGGCGCGGTTCGCCCGCCCCAGCACCCGCTGGCTCCGCGAGTTCTCGCTGCTGCCGGCGATGGCGCTGCTGATCCTGATCGGCTTCATCGAGTCGCCGGACTTCCTGACCGGCGACAACTTCCTGGCCATGCTCCAGCAGTCGACCGAGCTCAGCGTCCTGGTCCTGGCCGAGGCGCTGATCCTGATCAGCGGCCGCATGGACCTGTCGCTGGAGTCGACGGTGACGCTGGCGCCGGTGATCGCGCTGTGGCTGGTCCTGCCGACCTCCGGGAACCGCTTCAACGGCCTGGGCTTCGGCGCGGCGTGGATGGCGATCCCGATCTGCCTGCTGGTCGGGGCGGCGGTCGGGACGATCAACGGCTTCCTGATCCTGAAGATGAATCTGAACGGCTTCGTCGTCACCCTCGGGATGCTGACGATGCTGCACGGCCTGGTGATCGTGATCGACGGCGGCCAGACCATCTTCACGCTCCCGCCGTCCTTCTCCTACCTCGGCCGCACCGAATGGGCCGGGCAGCCGGCCTCGGTGTGGATCTGCGGCATCCTGTTCGCCGTCGGCATCGTCGCCCTCGGCTGGTACCGCCACGGCCGCGGCCTCTACGCGATCGGCGGCAACCCCGGCGCCGCCAAGGCCGCCGGCATCCGCGTGGAGCGCACCGTCTGGATCGTCCTGATCATCGGCTCGATGCTCGCCGCCTTCGCCGGAATGCTCTACACCGGCCGCCTCGGCTCGGCCTCGGCCAGCGCCGGCACCGGGAAGATCTTCGAGGTGTTCGCCGCGACCGTGATCGGCGGCGTGAGCATGAACGGCGGCCGCGGCTCCCTGTTCGGAGCGCTCACCGGCGTGCTGACCCTGAAGCTGATCGAGAACGTGCTCACCTTCGGACACGTCTCGGCGAACGACATCGAGTTCTTCAACGGCGTGGTGATCCTCGTCGCGCTGATCGTCTCGCGCTACACCTCCGGCGCCGCGCAAGACTAGGCGAAGCGGTGGGGCGCCGGTTCTGTCAGAACCGGCGCCCCACCGCTTTCGCCGCTTTCACCTCAGCCCTGCGTCGACCGCTTCTCGCTCAACGTGTTCCGCAGCCACTGCTCGATGCTCACGATGTGGATCGTCGCCCACGCCCGCGCGCCCTCGGAGTCCCGCTCGGCCAGCGCGTCCAGGATCGCCGTGTGCTCCATCAGCGTCCGCGTCAGCGCGCCCTCCTGCGTCAGCCCGCGCCAGACCCGCGCGCGCGTCGTCGGTCCCGACAGGCTGTCCAGCAGCGACCCCAGCACCACGTTGCGCGAGCACGCCGCGATCCGGCTGTGGAACTCCAGGTCGTTGCGCACCAGGTCCTCGACCGTGGGAGCGTTGCCGATCAGCGCCAAGTGCTCGCGCAGCTCGGCGACCTCCTCGTCGGTGACGCGCTGCGCGGCCATGGCGGTGGCGGCGGGCTCCAGGATGCGGCGCACCTCCAGGAACTCCAGGACCGTGTCGTCGCGGTGGAAGTCCACCACGAAGCTCATCGCCTCCAGCAGCCGCGCCGGCTCCAGGCTGGTGACGTAAGTGCCGTCGCCCTGGCGGACGTCCAGGACGTGGATCAGCGACAGCGCGCGGACCGCCTCACGCAGCGAGCTGCGCGAAAGTCCCAGCTCCGCGGCCAGGTCCGCCTCTTTGGGGAGGCGGTCACCGGGCCGCAGCCGGCCCTTGATGATCATCTCTTTGATCTTCTCGATCGCCTCGTCGGTCACCGCCATGCGGTCATTGTGCCAGCGTCACGGCCGGTCGGCGGAGGTGGCCGGGCGGAGAACCCTTACCGGCCGCACCGCGGCAGGACCAGGCGTTGCCGCGAAGGCGATTCAAACACCGGCGTGGAACACGCAGTAGCTGAGCACGTCACCCCAGGTTTATCCTGCGAACAAATCAGCGTGGCGCGGCAGATCGACCTCGGGGGGAACGCGGTGGCACAGATGGACACGATGACTGGTCCGGACAAGACCGGCGCACAAGCGCCGCCGCCGGACACCATCGTCAGAGCGGTCCGGCTGATGTGGGTCGGTGCGGCGCTCGCCGTGCTCCTGGGCCTGGTCGGAGGCGCCAACGAGGTCCACCGGCCGGTGGTCGCCGCGATCAGCGTCGCCTCCGGGGTGGTCGTCGGCGGGATCTGGTGGCTGGTGGCGCGCGCCTGTCAGCGCGGCCGCGGCACCGGCCGTGTGGTGGGTGCGGTGTTCTTCGCCCTGTCCACGCTCGGGATGGTGCAGTCGCTGTCCGGCGAGCTCCACGTCGAGACGGCGGCGCTCGTCATCGACATCCTGAGCTGGGTCGTCGGCCTCGGCGCGATGGTCTTGCTGTGGCAGCGCGACTCGGGAGTGTTCTTCGACTCCCGCCGCACCTTCCCGCGTTAAGGGAAAGTTCTGGCCCCGCCGCTAAGGCGTCTGCGTCACCGCCGCGACCTCCGCGGCGGCTGTCGCGTCCTCCGTTCCCGCACCGCTCGCGCCGCGATCGGCGCCGGTCACGATCCACTGGTCGGTCCGGATGCGTGTCCCGAGCGCGATGAGGCGCGCGAGCATGAACACCCCGAGGGCCCACCACAAGCCGGTCAGCCCTTGGTCCAGGTGGTACGAACCGAGCGCGGCGGCCAGGTAGGCGCTGGTGGTCGCGATGCCGGCCCACGCCAGGAACCGGCCGTCGCCGGCGCCGATGAGCAGGCCGTCGAGGACGAACACCGGCGCGGCGATCGGCAGGAACAGCGCCTCCAGCAGCAGCACGTCCTCCAGCAGATTCCGGACCGTCTGATCCTCGGTGAACAGCGGGATGAACCCTTGCCGCGTCGCCAGCACCACCAGGGCGAGCAGCACGCCGAGCACCACGCCCCACTCGATCGTCCGGCGCGTCGCCCGCCGCGCGCCCGCTACGTCCGACGCCCCGAGCAACTGCGAGATCCACGCCTGCCCGGCGATCGCCAGCGCGTCCAGCACCAGCCCTAGGAAACCCCATAGGGACCATGCGACCTGTTGTGCCGCCAGTGCTTCCGTCCCATAGCGCGCGGCAAGGATCGTCCCGGCAAGCAGTGCGATGCGCAGCAGTATCGTGCGGATCAGCAAGGGGATCGAGGCGGTCGCGGCCTGCTTGATCCCCTCGAAGTCTGGCTTGAGCGGCGCATCATATTTACGCGCCGCCTTATAGACGACCACTGCGTACGCAGCCGCCATCCCGTACTGCACAAGGACCGTCCCGGTGGCGGACCCCGCGATCCCCATCCCCACGGGATAGACGAGCACCAGGTTCAGCACGACGTTCATCCCGGCGCCGGTCGCCGCCACTACAAGTGTCGTGCGAATGTCCTGCAGACCTCGCAGGACTCCTGTAGAGGCGAGCACTAGGAGCATCGCCGGCTGTCCGATAGAGGCGATCCGCAGATACGTCACGCCATAAGGCACCGCCTCAGGCGACGCCCCGAACACCCGCACCAGCGGCGCGGCGAACACGATCCCGGCGAGTCCCAGCACCACGCCGAGGATCACGCCGAGCCACATCCCGTCCACGCCCTGCCGCACCGCGCCCGGCAGGTCCCCCGCGCCGATCCGGCGCCCGACGGCAGCTGTCGTCCCATAAGCAAGGAACACGCACAGGTACGTCAGCGTCGCCAGCAACGCACTCGCCGCCGCCAGCCCGGCCAGTTGCGGAGTCCCGAGATGCCCGACGATCGCGGAGTCCGCGAGCAGGAACAACGGCTCGGCGACGAGGTTCCCCAACGCCGGCAGCGCGAGCTTCAGCAACCGTGCGTCCTCGGCCGTCGGGCGGAAGCTGTGCTCGGACGTCATCGGCTGCCCCCGGTCGGCGAGTTGTCATGGTCCCTATGCCGTCACGCATATTACAGCGCCAGATCGGCGCTGATAAAGAACGGCGCCCTGGAAAACGCCGCACAGAGGTCGCGCCATCGGCCATAGTGATCTGTCATGAAGTAAGCACTCTGCAGGAGGCTCCACGCCATGATCGTCGAGTACATCCGCTACCGCATCCCGGCCGACCGCGCCGAAGGCTTCGAAGCGGCCTACGCCCGGGCCGCCGAGAGCCTGGCGGCGGCGCCGGAATGCGTCGACTACGAGCTGACCCGCTGCGTCGACGAACCCGACCAGTACGCCTTGCACATCACGTGGACGTCCGCCAAGGACCACCTGGAGAGCTTCCGCGGCGGCGAGCAATTCCCGGCGTTCTTCACCGAGATCAAGCCTTACGTCGGCGACATCCTGGAGATGCGGCACTACGGGCGGACCGGCGTGCGGGGCGAGGGCGGCTCGGTCCCGAGCCTGTACGAATGGATCGGCGGCGAGGAAGCGCTTCTGCGCCTGACGGAGGCGTTCTACCGCGAGGTCCTCAAGGACGACCTCCTCTACCCGCTGTTCGCCGGCATGGACCCGGAGCACCCGCAGCACGTCGCGCTCTGGCTCGGCGAGGTCTTCGGCGGCCCGAACACCTACACCGACTCCCACGGCGGCTACCGCCACATGATCCGGCAGCACCTCGGCCGGGGCATCGAGGAGAAGCAGCGCCGCCGCTGGGTCAGCCTCCTGATGGACGCCGCCGACGAGGTCGGACTCCCCGACGACCCCGAGTTCCGCGCCGCGTTCGTCAGCTACATCGAGTGGGGCACCCGGCTGGCCGTCATCAACTCCCGGCCCGGCGTGAAGGAGTACGACGCCCCGATGCCGAAATGGAACTGGGGCGGGCACCCTCCCTACCGCGGGTGAGCGGCCGGGGGTACCCGCCTCGGAAAGCGCTGCGCGCTCCTACTTCACGAATGTGATCGGGTACTGCGACGCGCCACGGCCCTCCAGCAGGTGGTCGTCGCAGCCCTTCAGGAACTTGTCGAAGAACGAGTCCACCAGCGCCCGGTCGCCGGCCACCGCCCTCTTCGCGTCAGTCACCGATCCGATGTTGTCCGACAGCGTCGCGTCCGGCACCTCGCCGGCGAGCTGCGGCAGCAGGGACTCGGCGTCGGTGAACGACTGGTGCTGGGAGTCGTTCAGCGTGACGTCCGCCTTCCAGCCGCTCTGGTGCTGCCAGAAGGACGCCCACGACGGCTCGATGTGGATGTCGCTCGCGTACTTGCCGGAGCTGCCCATCAGCAGGAACGGCTGCTTCAGCCCGTGCTGTGCGACCGGGCTCAGGTTGGTGCCGTCGGGCTCGACGGTGTACTCCAGCGTGCCGTCCAGGTTGACGCCCGCCTTGATCCGCGGGTCGGCGTACATCGCGCTGGCCGCCGTGAACCCGCCGGCGGAGTGGCCGAACATGCCGATGTCGTCGAGGTTCATGCCGCCGGTCAGCCGGTGCGGCAGGCTCGAGAGCCGGTTCAGCACCAGCTCGGTGTCCGCGACCCGCGCGCCCATCAGCTTGGTGAAGAAGGCCGCGGTCGTGCCGTCCTGGTACGCCTGCGCGAACGCTGCCAGCACCGCGTCGTTGCCGACCACGTGACCGTCCGGGAACTGCACCGGCGCCTCCCCGGTGTGGTCGATGGTGACTACCACGTAGCCGTGCGAGGCCAGATTCTCCGCCTGCGAGACGTTCCAGTTGCGCGAGTCCCCGGCGCCGGGCGAGTACAGGACGACCGGGAAGCGGCCGGGCGCCATCGCGGCGTCCTGCACCGAGTGGGTCTTGGTCGCGGCCCAGTCCACCAGACCGGCGGGCAGGCTGAAGTTCTGCTCGAGCTGCGGGCCGAGGGCGGCGGCCGCGCCGGCCGGGAACTGGTTGGTGAACGGCTGCCCCGCGGTGTGCGTCGCCGGGTAGAAGACACTGATCATCAGCTCGCGGTAGGGCTGGTTCGGCGTCCAGGGATCCGGGCGGGTGTTGTCCACCAGTCGGAAGTCCGATTCGCCGGTGGCGAAGCGTCCGGTCGGCGCGGGGAGCGTGAGCGTCTGACCCTTCGCAGTGTTCGACGACGGATGCGCCGCCGGATGCGCCGCCGGATGCGACGAGGCGGACTGCGCCGTCGACGCGGCGTGCGGGGCGGACGCGGCGTCGGCCGGGACCGCGGTGCAGACGGCGAGACCGGAGGCGACGACCCCGGCGATCGAAGCGACGACGAGACGAGACCTGCGCATGGGAGGTTCCTTCATTTGCGGCGGTGCGTTGTTCGGACATCTAGATCCTCGCAGCGCATCACCCCCACGAACCACGGTGCTACCAGGCGTTTCACTCCTTCGGGAAACCGTACCGGGACAGGGCGGATAACCGCCCCATGACAGCACCCGGACAAGGTCAGCCGATCCCGATCCCGGTCAGCATCGCCTTGATCGCCGGTCCCGCCTTGTCGTTGCCGAAGCCGCCGTTGAGCACCACACAGGCGACCGCGATGTCGTGCTGCGGGTCCATCGCGATCATCCAGCTGTCCGGGTCCTCGTTCTGCCGCTCGGCCGTTCCGGTCTTGGCGCCGAGCGTCGAACTGATGCCGCGCAGCGAGGTCGCGGTGCCCTCGGTGATGACCCCGCGCATCAGGGTTTTGAGATTCTTGTCGACGCCGGCGGGCAGCGGTGTCGCTGCCACCTGGCTCTGCCCCGGCAGCAGGATCGGCTGCTTGAACGTGCCGTTCGCGACGGTCGCGGCCACCGAGGCCATGGTGAGCGGGCACATCGTGATGTCGCCCTGGCCGAAGGTCTCGGCGGCGAACCGCTCCTGGCCGTCGGCGGCGGGGACCTGCTCGCTGCCCGCCGTGCAGTACGTCGCCGAGCCCAGTCCCATGTCCCACGGCTGGTTCAAGCCGAACTGCGTCTTCGCCTCGTTCTCCAGCGCGCCGAGACCGGACAGGCGGTTGCGCAGCCCGACGTAGGAGGTGTTGCAGGACTGCTCGAAGGCGTCGGTCAGCGTGGCGTTCGGGTAGCCGTTCTTCAGCCCTTCGTCGTTGTGGTACGTCTGCGATCCGACGGTCGAGGTCGGCGGACACGGCGCCGCGTCCGAGGGCGTGAGCCCGGTCTGGAGCAGAGCCGCGGTGGTGATGGTCTTGAAGGTCGAGCCGGGCGCGCGGATCGCGTGGTACGCCAGACCCGCCGTGCTCTGGGAGTTGCTCGCCATCGCGAGCACGCCGCCGGTGCTCGGCTTGATGACGACCATGCCAGAGTTCGGATACGCGGTCAGCGCGTGCTCGGCCGCGGTCTGGACGCGGACATCGAGTGTCGACGTGATCTGCGATGCCGTGCCGATGGTCGCCGTGCCGAGAACGATGGGCGCGGTCCCGCCGAGCGTCACTCCGGTGTTGGCGTCGACGAAGTTGACTTGGAGGGCGTTGGAGGCGGGAGCTTCGGGGCTCTTGGCGGTCGCCAACCGCGTCAGCACAGTTCCCAGACTGGGATGCGCCGAAGCCTGGAGCGGCAGGCCGGTGTCGTCCACGACCGCCGCCGGCGGCGGGGTCGCGGTGAGATTCGCCTGCGCGCCGAGTTGGGGGTGGATGACCGCCGAGGACCAGTGGACCAGCGGCGTGCTCGCGGCTCCGCTCGCCGGGACAACGGCGAGGATCGAGGTGTAGGTCCATTGCAGACCGCCGTCGAAGCTGTCCACGACGTTGACGTTGTAGCGCGTCGCCGAGTCGGGCGTCGCACCGGTCGCAGGGATCTGCGATCCGAGGGTGAGCTGCGTGGATTTCGGGTTCAGCGACTTCATGACCGCCTGGAGCCGAGGACCGGCGGCGCTCGCGTTGTCGGTGAGCGAACCGGCTTTGGTGTAGTCGCCCGACGCCCACGCCGCCAGGAAGTCCTTCGCGACCGCCTCGGGTGTCGTGGGAGCCGCGTTGGCTGCCGGGTTCGAGCCTGAGCCCGCTGCCGCTGCGCTGTCCGGCCCGGTTTGTGCGGTCGGCGATGTGCCGTGGTGGTCGGATCGCAGCCAGAGAGCCGCCGAGGCGGCCGCCACCACCGCGACCGTGACGACCGCCGTGGCGACGGTCCGAGTAGAGCGGCGTCCCCGCCGTTGCTTGCCTGCCATAGCTCGTAAGGAAATCCTGCCGTTCGCGGCTCTGTCCAAGAGTCTTATGGGAAACATATCCATAGCGATGTGGCTATGATCCGATGTCATGGACCTCTTGGCGCACCTCAGGTACTTCCGTGTGGTCGCTGAGGAACAGCACTTCGGGCGGGCCGCGACCCGGCTTCGGCTCGCGCAGCCGTCGCTGTCGCAGCGGATCCAGCGCCTGGAGCGCGAGTTCGGGGTGCGGTTGTTCGACCGCGGTCGCGGCGGTGCGGTGCTGACCCCGGCCGGGCGGCTGGTGTTGGCACAGAGCGAGACGGTGCTCGACGCCGCGGACCGGTTGCAGTCGGTGGTCGGGCGGCTCCAGGACGGCGAAGCGGGGACGCTCCGAGCGGCGGTTCCGGCGCACCTCGGCGGAGCGGCGGTCGCGGCGCTGCTGACGGCGTTCCAGGAACGCAGCCCGGGCGGCGAGCTCGATCTGCGTGAGCTCACCACAGCCGAGCAGACGGCGGAGTTGGCCGCCGGAACGCTGGACGCCGGGATCGTGCGGCATCCCTGTCTGGCCGCCGGGCTGGCATTCGGACCGATGCTGCACCAACCGCTCGGCGTTCTGCTGCGCGCCAATGACCCGCTGGCGGTCGAGCCGGAGGTGGATCTCAGGGCCCTGACCGGACGCGCACTCGCCATGCCGCCGCGCACGAACAGCCCGGCGCTGCACGACGAGACGCTGACCGCCTGTGCCCGCCACGGTTTCACGCCGACGGCGGTCCGCACCGTCGAAGGCCTCGACTTCACCCGCGCGCTCATCATGGCCGGAGCCGACCTGATCGCCCTGATCCCCGCGCCGCCGCCCGAACCCGGTACCGCATGGCGTCCGCTGACCGGCCATCCGCTGTCCTGGCGCACGTCCACGACGTGGCGCGCCGGTCACGACGGACCCGCCGTGCGCGTCTTCGCCGACGCCGCCGACGCCGCATTGCGCACCCACGCCGGCATGTACGCAGCGTCCGCCGAACGACCGCGCGCCGCCCGACCGGAAACGGAGTTCGCGCTGTGAGGGAAGCCGCTTCGCCGTCCAACGCTCCGCTGGGAGACGGCTCCACTGTGCAAATCGCTATGGGGCAAACCACTGCCGGACACGCTGTTGCCGGACCCGCTGTCACCCGGCGTGCTTCGGCGCGCATCACCGCCGCCTTCGCCGACGCCGGCGTCACCGGACAGCTGCACGCCCTCGACATCGACACCGGAGCCTCGGTCTCGGTCGCCGCCACCCAGCTCGCCGCGACCAGCAGCCTGCACAAGGTCTGCCTGCTGGCGGCCTTCTACCGCGAAGCCGCCGCGGGCCGGCTCGACCGTACGCGCCAGATCGACATCACCGCCGCCGAGCGCACCCCGGGGCTGTCCGGCATCGCCGTGATGCGCGACGCCGTCCGGCTCTCGCTGCGCGACCTCGCGACGCTCGTCGTCGCCGTCAGCGACAACGCCGCCGCCGACATCCTGTGGCGCGAGGTCGGCTTCGCCACCGTCAACCGCACCATGGCCGAGCTGGGACTCTCCGACACGGTCGCCGTCCACTCGATGGCCGACATCCGGGACGCACTCCGGGCGCACCCGAACCTCGCCGATCCCGCAGCGCTCGCCGATGTCAGCGTCCTGAGTCCGACGCAGACCAACCGTTCCACGCCGCGCCAGATGGCCGAGCTGTTCGCCGCCGTGTGGCGCGACGAGGTCTGCACCGGCGATCTCGGCGAGGAACTGCGCGCGGTGCTCGGCGGGCAGGCCTGGACGCACCGCATGTCCTCAGGCTTCCCATTCGACGACGTCCGGGTCAGCGGCAAGACCGCCACTCTGCCGACCCTGCGCCACGAGGCCGGCGTCGTGGAGTATCCCGACGGCGGCCGCTACGCCGTCGCCGTCTTCACCCGCGCCGCCTCGACCGCCGCGGTCCTGCCGGCCGCCGACGCCGTCATCGGGACCGCGGCCCGCCTCGCCGTGGACGCGCTGCGCTCGCTGTAGAAACAGACAAATGCAATACAGGGCCCTGTCTATCTCTTTCGGTGTTTTCGGTGCAATTACGGACACCGGTCAGGCAAGGAAAAACGTTGCGCCGCAGGTTGCGGCAAACCGAATTGTTAGGAACCTTGACAGACCTCTGGTCTAGTCCAATGATGTGCTCCAGGGCGGCCGCCTCTTCGAGCTCTTTGGTTCGATACAGATCCAGTCCTGATCAACGCCCTGCCACTGGGAGCATCATGAAACGGACAGGCCGTCATCTCCGCGTGCTCGCGACCGCCGCGGCGACGCTGGCCGCGAGCACCGGCGCCCTCCTGGCGTCGAGTGCCGCGGGCCACGCCGCCACGGCGGCGCCCGCCGCGTCGACCGGCACCCCTATCCCGGCGCACGTCTTCGCGCCCTACTTCGAGGCCTACAACGGCGACGACCCCGCCGCGCTGAGCCAGGCGTCCGGCGCGAAATACCTGACGATGGCGTTCATCCAGACCGCCAGCAAGGGTTCGTGCACGGTCGACTGGGACGGCGACACCTCGACGCCGATCTCTTCGTCCACCTATGGTTCGGCCATCTCCACCATCCGGGCCGGCGGCGGCGACGTGATCCCGTCCTTCGGCGGGTACGCCGCCGACAACGGCGGCACCGAGATCGCCGACAGCTGCACGAATGTGAGCTCGATCGCCGCGGCGTACGAGAACGTCATCACGACGTACAACGTCACCCGGCTCGACCTGGACACCGAGGACAACTCGCTGACCAACACCGCCGGCATCGACCGGCGCAACAAGGCCATCAAGATGGTCGAGGACTGGGCCGCGGCGAACGGCCGCACCGTCCAGTTCACCTACACCTTGCCGACCACGACGAGCGGCCTGGCCGGCTCGGGTCTGAAGGTTCTACAGAACGCGGTCACGAACAACGCGCGCGTCGACGTCGTCAACATCATGACGTTCGACTACTACGACGGCGCGACGCACCAGATGGCGAACGACACCAAGACCGCCGCCACCGGTCTTGAGAAGCAGCTCGCCACGCTCTACCCGACGAAGACCGCCGCGCAGCTGTGGGGCATGGTCGGCGTCACCGAGATGCCCGGCATCGACGACTACGGCGCGGCCGAGACGTTCCAGACCGCGGACGCGGCGCCGGTGCTGAGCTGGGCCAACGCCCAGGGCATCGCCGAGATCTCGTTCTGGGCGCTGCAGCGGGACAACGGCGGCTGCGTCGGCACCGGGGGCTCGGACAGCTGCTCGGGGATCGCGCAGGGCATGTGGTACTTCAGCAACACCTTCGAGCCGTTCACCAGCGGCGGCACCACCCCGCCGCCGCCGACGAACGACTTCTCCGTGGGCGTCTCGCCGACGTCGGCCTCGCTGGCTCAGGGCGGGACCGCCAAGGCGACGGTGTCCACCGCCGTCACCAACGGCAGCGCGCAGTCCATCTCGCTCACGGCCAGCGGCGCGCCCTCCGGCGCCACCGCGAGCCTGAGCCCGACCTCGGTGACGGCCGGCGGCACCTCGACGCTGACCGTGGCCACGGCGGCGACGACCCCGCCCGGGACGTACCAGATCACCGTCAACGGCTCTGCGGCCTCAGGAAGCCACAGCGCCACCTTCACCCTGACCGTCACCGGCCAGGGCGGCGGAGGCGGCGGCGCGGTCGTCAACGGCGGCTTCGAGACCGGGTCGCTGTCCCCGTGGACGTGTCAGAGCACTGACTCGGTGGTCGCCAGCCCGGTCCACGCCGGCTCGCACGCGGCGAAGATCTCGCCGACCGCGGGCGCGACCGGCGAGTGCGACCAGGCGGTGACCGGCCTGACGCCGAACCACGCCTACACGCTCACCGCGTACGTCCAGGGCAACTACGCCTTCGTCGGCGTCAGCGGCGGAGCCAGCGCCAGCGCGTGGACCTCGGCGGCGGGCTACACCAAGCTCTCGGTGCCGTTCACCACCGACGCCACCGGGAACGTGACGGTGTTCGTCCACGGCTGGTACAGCCAGGGCGACGTCTACGCGGACGACTTCGCCATTTCCTAGCCGCTTCCCCCTAGCACCGCGCGGCGTCCCGGCGAATCAGTACTCTCACAAGGAGTGCGAGGCGCCGGGACGCCGCGTCAATCCCGCGCAGGGCTTATCACTCGAAGTAACGAAGTACCAAAGCCGCATATTGCCGACTCGAGAGCCCCGTTGGTTACGTGGAGGCATGCCGACCGATCCCATGCCGCAGGACCTCGTCCAGGACAGCCCGGACAGCCAGCTCAGCCTCAGCACGGCCGCCGCGCGCAACCTGGCGACGACCACCAAGACCGTTCCGCAGATGCAGGGCATCACCTCCCGGTGGCTGCTCCGCAAACTCCCCTTCGTGCAGGTCTCCGGCGGCACCTACCGGGTGAACCGGCGTCTGACGCACGCGGTGGGACGCGGCCGGATCGCCTTCGACCAGTCGGGCGAGGACATCAGGGTCCTGGCACCGACACTGACCGAACTGCCGATCCTGCGCGGCCTGGACGACGAGGCGCTGCTGACCGAGCTCGCCGGCCGCTTCACCCCGCGCCGCTTCGCCGCCGGCGAGCAGCTGGCCGAGGCCGGGCAGCCGGTGACCGAGATCCTGGTGGTCGGACACGGCAAGGTCGCCAAGGTCGGCACGAGCAAGTACGGCGAGACCACAATCGTCGGCTCACTGGCCGGCGGCGACCACCTCGGCGACGAGGCGGTCGCCGGCGGCGTGGTGGATTCCGTGCCGTGGGGCTACGGAGCCCGCGCCACCACCTCCGGCGTCCTGCTCGCGCTCCCCCTGAGCGCGTTCCAGGAACTGCTGGACCGCTCGGAGACGCTGCGCACGCAGGTCGCCTCGCACGCGGCCCAGCGCGACAAGCCGACGAACAAGAAGGGCGAGGCGGAGATCTCCCTGGCCGCCGGACACGAGGGCGAGGCGGACCTGCCCGGCACCTTCGTCGACTACGAGCTGAGCCCGCGCGAGTACCAGCTCTCGGTCGCGCAGACCGTGCTGCGCGTCCACTCCCGCGTCGCAGACCTCTACAACGACCCGATGAACCAGACCGAGCAGCAGCTGCGCCTGACCGTCGAGGCCCTCAAGGAGCGCCAGGAATACGAGCTGGTGAACAACGGCCAGTTCGGCTTACTGGCCAACGCCGCGAACGAGCAGCGCATCCACACCCACAGCGGCCCGCCGACCCCCGACGACATGGACGAGCTCCTGTCGATGCGCCGCTCCACCAAGTTCTTCCTCGCGCACCCCAAAGCCATCGCCGCCTTCGGCCGCGAGTGCACCAAGCGCGGCGTCTACCCGACCTCCGGCACCGTCGACGGCAACCGCGTCTTCGCCTGGCGCGACGTCCCGATCTACCCCTGCTCGAAGATCCCCATCACCGACGGCCACACCACCTCCATCCTCGCCATGCGCACCGGCGAGGACGAACAGGGCGTGGTGGGCCTGCACCAGACCGGCCTCCCCGACGAGTACGAACCCAGCCTCAACGTCCGCTTCATGAACATCGACGACAAGGCCATCATCAGCTACCTCGTCAGCGCCTACTACTCGGCCGCCATCCTGGTCCCCGACGCGCTCGGCGTCCTCGAGAACGTCGAGCTCGACCGCCCGCGCACCTAGCGGACGGTGTCCTCGGCGGCACGTGCGGCGCGCCGCCGGGGACGTTGCGCCGACGCGACGCGGCGATCCGCGTCAACCAATAAGCCGTCGAACCCCCGCCGCGCCGCGAGCAGCGTCCTGGCGGCGTGGGGCGCGGGATCGGGACCCGCGTCGTGCTTCGTAACCAGATGCTCCCCGCGCCTCGGGCGCTCATGACTTATGCATGGGTGGCGGGGCGTGGGCTGGTGCGGTTGGTTGGTGGGCTTTTAGAAGCTTTGAGCGGAGCTGGGTTGCGTCGGCGACCGGCGGTAGTGGAGCGACACGACCACGCGTCGGTCCGAGTCACTGCGCACGCGTTGAGGCTGGCGGGTCGCAGCCGCGTATGAGGGGCGCCTTAGATCAAAACCCGGGCTCCGGCGGGGGCCTCGGCAACGGGGGTCGGGCCGGGTTGGGCGGTGGCGGTTCGAGTGTTGGTCGCCTTTGCCCCGGATTCCTCATCGCTGTCGTCGCCGTAAACGGAATCATTGCGGCCTCGCGGAGTCAGCTAGTTCCGGCGCGATGCCAGCAAAAGGCACAACTGCCTTTCTCAAAGGTGTCGGCGAGCAGGTGAAGCAGCAGCCTGCCACCCACGCCGGTGGATCCTTCACACCATACGGGGTTGTGTCTCGGTGCCCCTCAAACGCGGCCGCCACCCGCCGACCCCAACGCATGCGCAGTGACTCGGACCGGCGCGCGGTCGTGTCCCGCCACCACCGCCGGCCGCCAGCGCAGACCAGCCGCCCACCACCGAACTGCGCCCCCTGCGAGGCCATCAACACCCGCGCGAAGCCGTAAAAAGCTTCTCAAACCACAAACCAACCGCACCGCCCCACGCGACTCCGCCCCCACATAATTCATGAGTGCACCAAGATTCGTGAGCGCATCAAATCGCGGTAGCCAGCTCGACGTTCCCCCGCACCGCAGTCCGGCCGCGCCACGGCAACCCCATCGCCGCACTCACCCGCGACGCATCACATTGCGGCGTTCGGACCGGCGCTCGCCCCTGCTACTCGCCGACCTTGTTCCCTCGCGCCGCTAGCTCCCCCGCCTTCAGCCCTCTCCATCTCCCGACTCCAACGGCAGCCCTGCCGCGGCCCAGTCCTCGATCCCCTCGCGGTACTTGCGCACGTTCGTGTAGCCCAGGGTCTCCAGCTTGGTGGCGACTTGCTGGCTGTTCTGGCAGGCGGGGTTGGTGCAGTAGGTCACTATCAGGGCGTTTCGGTCGGGCAGCAGCTCGCGGTAGACCTGCTCCACGTGGTCGGCGTGCAGGGGGATGGCGCCGGGGAGGTGCTGCTTCTGCCAGTAGGTGCCGGCGAGGGCGTCGAGGAGGGTTACGTGGCCGGCGGATATTGCGGCCTGGAGTTCGTCGCGGGTGATGAGGGTGGTCATGGGTGTGCCTCCTGGGTTGAGCTATCCGGACTGAGGTCCGCTTACGTGATGAGAGTATGCGGACTGGGGTCCGTTTGTCTAGAATGGATTCATGCCCGAGCCGTCGCGCCCTGCGCTGCCCCTGCCGCTCGTCGGTGATCCGCCGCGGGAGCGGGCTGATGCTGCTCGGAATCGGGCGTTGGTGCTGCAGGCGGCGTGGCGGCTGTACACGCATGGCGGCGTTGAGGCGCTGACTACCGATGCGGTGGCGCAGGAGGCGGGGGTCGGTAAGGGGACCGTCTATCGGCGCTTTCGGGACAAGAGTGGGCTGGTCGCCGCGTTGTTGGACGACAAGGAGAAGGAGCTGCAGCTCGCGATGATCTCCGGTCCGGCTCCGCTCGGGCCGGATGGGACGCGGGCTGAGCGCCGGGTGGCGTTCGTGCGCGCGTATCTCGACTACCTGCAGGCGCACCTGGATCTGCTGCTCGTCTCGGAGACCGCCGCGCCCGGTGCGCGCTATCGGCTGGGCGTGTATCAGTTCTGGAAGACTCATCTGACGATGCTCTTCGCCGAGGACCACGACCCCGAGTTCCGCGCCTACACCGTCTTGGCGCTGCTGGACGCGAGCCTGGTCAGCCACCTGCTCGGCGACGGCTGGGCCTGGGAGCGCATCCGCGCCGGCGCTGAAGCGGAGGCCCGCCGATGATGCGCGAGCTGGTCATCCTGGGTACCGCCTCGCAGGTCCCGACGCGCTATCGCGCGCACAACGCCTACTTCCTCCGCTTCGACGAGCAGGGCTTCCTGTTCGATCCGGGCGAGGGCGCGCAGCGTCAGATGCAGTTCGCCGGGCTGTCGGTCAGCGAGATCACCCGGCTGTGCGTCACGCACTTCCACGGCGACCACGCGCTGGGCCTGCCCGGCATCCTCCAGCGCATGTCGCTGGACGACGTCCCGCACGAAGTGGTCTGCCACTTCCCCGGCGAGCACGAGGAGTACTTCGAGCGCCTCCGCTTCGCCACGCCGCACCACGCCCGCGCGAAGATCGCCACGCAGCCCGCGTGCGGCGTGCGCTCCTACCCCCTCGACGGCGGCCTGACCCTCACCGTCGCCCCGCTCGACCACGGCATGCCCTGCCAGGGCTACCGCCTCGACGAGGCCGACGGCGTCAGGATGCTGCCCCGCAAGCTCGCCGCGGCGTGCATCAAGGGTCCGGACATCTCCCGTCTGCGCGCCGAGGGCCGCCTCGGCGACGTCCGGCTCGAGGACGTCAGCGTCCCCCGCCCCGGCCAGAGCTTCGCCTTCCTGATGGACACTCGCCGCTGCCCCGGCGCCGAGCAGCTCGCCGCCGGGGTCGATCTCCTCGTCGTCGAGGCGACCTTCCTGGACTCCGAGGAAGAACAGGCCGGCCAGTTCGGCCACCTCACCGCCCGCCAGGCCGCGCGCCTGGCCGCCGACGCCGGCGTCCGCGAGCTGGTGCTGACCCATTTCTCGCAGCGCTACCCGGTCGACGAAGCCCCGGCGCGCTACCTCGCCCAGGCCGCCGAGGAGTTCAGCGGCCCGATCCACATCGCCGAAGACCTGATGCGGATCCCCTTCCCGAAGCGAGCGGAGGCGAAGGAAGCAGACGTGAAGGAAGCAGAGGCGTTGGAAGCGGGAGCGAGAGAGAAGAATCAGAGCACGAAGAAAGCTCCCTGACCCACCTCAGACCGAGACCGCCCCAAAAGGCTTCCCCTCCAAAGGAAGCCCCGCCATCGCCTCGCTCAGCCCGACCGCCTCATACACATGCGCCGCGACGTCCACATGCCGCAGCGTCCCCATCTCCGCGCCCGCCGCGATCCCCGGCCCGCTGGCGGCGATCCACGCCGTGCGCTCCAGATCGCTGTCGCCGCCGTGGCCGCCCTCGTCGACGTGACCGTGGTCCGTCACCACGATCACCGTCCACCGTTCCGCGGCGTACGCCGCGCGCGCCCGCACCGTCGCCACCAGCCGTCCGACCCGCGCGTCGGCACGCTCCACCGCCGCGCGGTACTCGGCGCCGACCCCGAGCTCGTGCCCGGTCTCGTCGACGTCCCCCAGATACACGAACGCCACGTCGTAGTCCGCCGCCAGCATCTCCCGCTCGGCGTCGACCGTCGCCGCCTCGTCCCCGCGCTCGCAGTCCAGCCCGTAGGACGTGAACGTCACCCGGTCCGGCGCCGCGAACAACGGTCCCCCGCACGCCGCCGTCGCCAGCGGCTCCCAGCTCCCGACCGACAGGTACGTCCGCTTCCCCGCGAGCGAGGCCAGCGTCAGGAAGTCCGGATACTCCGTGAGCCGGTGCCCGGTGAAGACGTTGTGCATGATCCCGTGCTTCGCCGCCGAGACCCCGGTCGCGATCGTCGCCCAACACGGACCGGACCAGGTCGGCGTCGCGTCGTCGATCCGCACCGGCGCCAGGAAGCCCTCGGCGGCGACCGCGTCGATATGCGGCGTCGCCACGCTGCGGAGCACGTCGAGACGCACCCCGTCGATGCCGATGACGAGGACACGGGAAGGAGAGGTCATGAGTACCCGTTCTATCTGCGCGCCGTGCGTGTCGCCCTTACCGAACGCCGCGAATCCTGTTGATACACAAGGCTCCCGCGACCGAGGCGATCGCCGAAGCCCAGAACAGCGCAGCATACCCACCCGCGAACTTGATGAGCAGTGCGGCGATCGGCGGCACGAGCGCGAACGGGATGATCGTCATCAAGTTCGCGAATCCCATGTCCCGCCCGCGATCCGCGCCGGACGGCAGCGTCTGCGTGACCAGCGCGCCGTCCACGCTCAGATAGACGCCATACCCGAGCCCGAGCACCGCGCCGGCGGCGAGCATCATCCCCCAGGTCTGATGCACCGCGAGCATCGCGGCGGCGACCGCCATCACCGCGGACCCGGCGGCCACCAACGGCTTCCGGCGTCCCCACCGGTCCGAGAGCCAGCCCGCGATGACCACCAGCGCGACCGTGGAAACACTGTTCACGGCCACCACGATCAGCAGATGGCTGTCGTTGCTCTTGTCGCTCGGCGTGTTCTTGAACCCGAGCACGTCGTCCAGGAAGTACGGCGTGTACAACGTCCCGAGTCCGTATCCGAGGACCATCAGAAACCGCGTCGCCAGCGCCCACCCGAAGTCGGGGTACTGCCGTACCTGGATCCGATAGTTGGCGAGATACGCCTGGAAACTAAAGGGTTCCCGCCGCTCACGAGGCAGCTGCGGGTCCCCGACCCGCCACGCGAACAGCACCACGAACACCATCAGCGCGGCCAGCGCCGCGTACTGCCCGACGTACCCCTTCGACAGCGAGACCAGGATCCCGCCGATGATCAGCGCAGCGGCCTGCGGCACCCCGCCCCACCCGAGCACGATCCCGCGCTGCCCGGCCGGCACCTGGTCCGGGACGATCGTCACCATGCCGGCCGCCAAAGCGGCCACGCACACCGTCTGCAGCAGATAGCCGAGCCCGACGCCCCACACAGAGTTCTGCGTCCCGCTGAAGACCAGCGCTCCCGCGCCGGCTATGCCGCCCACGGCGATCCACGGCCGACGGCGCCCGAACCGCGACGTCGTCCGGTCCGACAGCATCCCGAACAGCGGGCCCAGGAACAGGATCGACAGCGTCCCGATCGTGTTCACCCACGCGAAGTCCGCGACGTGCCCGGCCGGATCGATGTCCTTGATCTGCTGCGGCACCGTGAAGGTGCTCGGTACCTGGCTCGCCACCTGCCAGCCGAGCCCGGCGACCACGAACCCGGTGATCCAGGGCGCCCGGACCCGCGCCGTGGGCTCCGCGTCGAACGGGGACGAGGTGGTGCCGGGGCCGTTCGACGTTTCCAGTGCCAAGGCGCGCTCCAGATATGTGAAGCATCTTCATGTTCTCGGGAGGCTCATCGTAGGCGCGTGCGAGTCATCCAACAAGAGGCGGTGCGCGAGGGGAAGGGACGCCTTTCGAGACAGCGCGCCACAGCCGAATATGAGTTACTGACGGCATGGACATCGCGCAGCTCACTGCCAGGGTCGACGCCCTGATGCCGGGTGTCGCCGACGATCTCAAGCGGCTGGCGGCCATCCCCTCGATCGCCTTTCCCGGCTATCCGCCGGAGAAGATTGCCGAGTGCCACGACCTGCTGGTCGACCTGCTGCGCGAAGCCGGAGTGCAGGATCTGGAAGACCTGCGCCTACCGAACACGTCCCCGATCATCACCGGCCACATCCCGCCGCCGACGCCGGACGCCCCGACCGTGCTCCTGTACGGGCACTACGACGTCCAGCCGCCCGGCGACGAGGCCGCCTGGGCCTCCCCGCCCTTCACGCCCACGGAGTACACCGATCCCGAGCACGGCCCGGCGATCCGGGGACGCGGCGTCGCCGACGACAAGTCGAACCTGGCGGTCCACCTCGGCGCCCTGCGCGCGTTCGACGGCCGTCCGCCGGTGGGCATCCGCGTCGTGCTGGAGGGTCAGGAGGAATACGGCAGCGCCCTGGACGACTACCCGCCGCTCAACCCCTCGGCCTTCGCCTGCGACGCGATGGTCATCGCCGACATGGGCAACATCCGCCCCGGCACGCCGACGCTGACCACCGCGCTGCGCGGCGACGCCGAGGTGCTGGTGGAGGTCCGCACGCTGAAGGAGGCGCGGCACAGCGGTCTGTACGGCGGCGCCGCCCCCGACGCGCTGCTCACCCTGATCGCCGCACTGGCCACACTGCACAACGACAAGGGCGACGTGGCCGTGCCGGGCCTGCGCCGCGAGCCGTGGTCCGGGACCGCGTACACCGACGAGGAGTTCCGCAGGCTGGCGGCCGTCGAGCCGGAGACGCCGCTGCTCGGGACCGGCGGGCTCGGCGAGCGGCTGTGGAGCGGACCGGCGATCACCGTCGTCGGGCTGGACGCGCCGGCCGTCGACACCGCGGCGCTGGCGGTCGTGCCGTATGCCAGAGCACTGATCAACCTGCGCATCCACCCGCAGCAGGATCCGAAAGAAGCGCAGCAGGCGCTGGTTCAGCATCTGGAGGCGGTGAAGCCATTCGGCGTCGAGCTCACCGTGACGCCGCAGGACGCCGGTCCCGGGTTCGCCGCGAAGACCGGCGGCCCGGCGTATCAGGCCGCTTCAACGGCGATGAAGGCGGTGTGGGGAGCGGACGCCACGCAGGCAGCGAGCGGCGGCGCCATCCCGTTGGTCAACGGGCTCGCGAAAGCGGTGCCAGGCGCCGAGATCCTGCTGTTCGGCGCCGAGGACGCGGCCTGCCAGCTGCATGGTCCCAACGAACGGGTTTTGCTCTCTGAGCTGCGGAATTCGGTGCTGGCGGAGGCGGCATTCTTCGAGGCATACGCGCGCGATTATGCGAAGCTCTCCTCATGACCTTCACTGCGGTGGATCACATAGCGACGCCAGTACTCGACATCGCCTATAAGCACGCCGGGGACCCCGAGGGGATACCCGTCGTACTGCTCCACGGCTTCCCTTATGACGTCCGTGCTTACGACAAGGTCGCCGCCGCATTGGTGGCGCGGGGTGGTTACTCCGTATACGCGCCGTATCTCAGGGGTTTCGGTAAAACGCGCTTCCTGTCGGAGACGAACATGCGGTCCGGACAGCAGGGCGCGATCGGTCAGGACTTGCTCGATTTCATCGACGCGCTCGGCCTGGACCGGCCGATCGTCGGCGGCTACGACTGGGGCGGCCGGGCGGCGTGCATCGTCGCGGCGCTGTGGCCGGCGCGGGTGCGCGGGCTGGTGACGGTCGACGGGTACAACGTGCAGAACATCGCGCACTCCGGTGAGCCGTCGAAGCCGGAGTGGGAGGCGACGTACTGGTATCAGTACTACTTCCAGAGCGAGCGCGGACGGCGCGGGTTGGAGCGCAACCGCGAGGAGTTGTGCGAGCTGCTGTGGCGGACGTGGTCGCCGACGTGGACGAAGGCTTCGGCCGAGTTCCCGGCGAGCGCGCCGAGCCTGCACAATCCCGACTTCGTCGAGGTGGTCATCCATTCCTACCGGCACCGGTACAACCTCGTCGAGGGCGATCCGCGGTACCAGGCGATCGAGGAGCGGCTCGCTTTCGGGACCGAGATCTCGGTACCGACTGTCGTGTTGGAGTCCGGGGCGGACGGGATCGGCGGAGCAGGGTTCGACGCTTCGGGGGACCGGGAGTTGTTCACCGGCCGGTTCGAGTACCGGAAGGTGGACGGGGTCGGGCACAACCTGCCGCAGGAAGCGCCGGAGGCGTTCGCCGACGCGGTCCACCTGCTGGGTTCCGCGGCGGACGAGGGCTGAGCCGGGCTTCGCAACGCCCGCGTATCCACGGCGCACACACGTCCCCGCACTCATCACGACTCGGCGTCGTCTGGCGGACGTCAAGGACAAAGCGCACCCGCGCCTATTACCCTCGACAGGGTGACCAGCCCCGTATCCGTCAACCGCACCACGGCCGGTGTCCTGTTCGGTGTGACCTCCTCGGTGGCCTTCGGAGCCGGCGGACCGTTCGCCAAGGCCCTGATCGCCGCCGGGTTCAGTCCGCTGCAGGCGGTGTGGATCCGCTTGGTGGGCACGGTCGTGGTGCTGGTCGCGCTGTGCCTGGTGCTGCGGCGGCCCGGGCAACTGGCGACGATGGCGCGGCACAAGTGGCCGATCGTGACGTACGGGCTGGTCGCGGTCGCGGCGTGTCAGGCGCTGTACTTCGTCGCCGCCTCGCGGCTGCCGGTCGGGATCGCGATCCTGCTGGAGTTCACCGGGCCGGTGCTGGTGGTCGCCTGGGAGAAGCTGGTGCGGCACGCGCATGTGTCGCGGGAGTCGGCGATCGGCGTCGGGGTGGCGATGCTGGGACTCGCGGTCGTGGTGCAGATCTGGTCCGGGGTGCACCTGGACGCCATCGGGCTCATGGCCGGGCTCGGCGCCGCCGCCGGGAACGCGACGTATTTCCTGCTGATCGACCGCCTCGCCGGCTCGGTCGATCCGCTGACCCTCACCACCGGCGGGATGATCGTCGGCATGGTGGTGCTGGTGCCGCTGGCCGCGCCGTGGTCCGCGCCCTGGCACATCCTCGGGCAGTCGGTCCCCATGGGCTCGCACCATCTGCCGGGCTGGACGCTGGCCGCGTTCATCGTGCTGATCAGCACGATCCTGTCGTACCTGAGCGGTGCGGCGGCGATCCAGCGGCTGAACGCGCCGGTCGCCGCGGGTCTGGCGTACGTCGAACCGGCCTCGGCGACCATCGTCGCCTGGGCCGCCCTCGGCGAGCGGCTGTCGCTGACCCAGATCGCCGGCGGGGTGATCGTCTTGGCGGGAGCGTTCCTGGCCCAGCGCGGTATCGGGCACACCACCGGTGCCGATCCGGATTCTGGCCGGTCTATCCTGGGAACCACGGTCACCACGGAAGCGTTGATCCCTTGAACCAACGCGCGTGTATCGAAGGGGGCGGGGAGCGTCCATGAGCGGCGTCATGAAGCGGATGAAGCTGGTCGTCGAGGCCAAGGCCAACGCGGCCATGGAGCGCCGCGAGAATCCGGTCGAGATGCTCGACCTGTCCTACGAGAAGCAGTTGGAGCTGCTGCAGAAGGTGCGCCGCGGGGTCGCGGAGGTGGCGACCAGCCGCAAGCGCCTGGAGATCCAGCTCAAGAACCTCCAAGCCGACTACGACAAGCGCGGCGAGCAGGCCAAGCGCGCCCTGGAAGTGGGCCGCGAGGACCTCGCCCGCGAAGCGCTGGTCCGCCGCGCCCCGGTCCAGCAGCAGATCGAGGACATGACGCTGCAGTACAACGCCCTGCAGGGCGAAGAGGAGAAGCTGGTCCGCGCCTCCCAGAGCCTGCAGCAGAAGGTGGACGCCTTCCGCACCAAGAAGGAGACCATCAAGGCCACCTACGCCGCGGCCCAGGCGACCACCCAGATCGGCGAGGCCTTCAGCGGCCTGTCCGAGGAGATGGGCGACGTCAACATGGCCATCGAGCGCGCCGAGAACAAGACGGCGCAACTCCAGGCCCGCGGCGCCGCCCTCGACGAACTCACCGCCTCCGGCGTCCTGAACGACCCCACCGGCTACGGCAAGGACGACATCACCCGCGAGCTCGAAGCCCTCTCCGCCGGCTCCGGCGTGGAGAACGAGATGTCCCGCCTGCGCAACGAGATCGCCGCCGGCGACTCGAAGAAGCAGATCGGCCCGGGCGCGGGGGCTTAGGGCTCAGAGCACTCAGAGCTCAGGGCAGGGCTCACAAGCTCAGGGCTTAGGGCTCGGGCACGGCGGTACACGCGGGACTGAACGGCGCGCGGCGCGGCAGGCTGGGAACAGCTTGCCGCGCCATTGCTTGTGCGTGCAGGAGTGTGGCCAGGGCACAGCGACTGATGGCGTGATTCGCCTGCGGGAGCCCGCCGACGCCTTATTTCTTTGGTATCCCTCATTCCAACTCCGCTATGGCGGCTGTAAAGTGAGCGTTCACTCCATCCCGGGGAGAGGATGAGGCGGATGCCAGGACGGCCGACCATGCGCAGCGTCGCGGACCATGCGGGGGTCTCGCACCAGACGGTTTCGCGGGTGGTGAACGGTGATCCGACGGTCACCGACATGGTCCGCGAGCGCGTCGTCGCCTCGATGTCGGCGCTCGGATACCGGCCGAGCGCCGGTGGGCGGGCCATGGCGCGCGGTCGCACCGAGGTGGTCGGGCTGGTGATTCCGCATGATCCGGGGTTCGCGTTCGGCAACGACCATCTGATCCGCATGATGACCGGTGCGGAGCAGGAGCTGGCGGCACGCGGCTACGGCATGCTGCTGTCCACTCGCGAGGCCTCCAAAGATCCCGCCTCCGCCTATCGCCGCTTCGACCGACGACGCCTGGTCGACGGTCTGATCGTCGAGGGCGGCGCCGGTACCGACGCGTTGCCGCACTTGGTGGAGCTGGGCTATCCGGTCGTGGTGATCGGCTACACCGACGACGAACTTCCCATGGTGCATCCCGACGACCAGGGCGGCGCCTACGCGGTCGCGCAGCACCTGCTGGCGCTCGGCCACCGCCGCATCGGCTTGGTCAACGGCCCGCTGGAGAACGGGCTGGCGATCGCCGCACGTCTGCGCGGCGTCCATCGCGCCTTCGCCGACGCCCGCATCGAGCCCGATCCGGAATTGATGGTCCACGGAGACTTCACCTTCGAATCCGGTCACGCCGCCGCGCAGCGTCTGATGACGCGGCCCGATCCGCCGACGGCGGTCTTCGCCTTCAACGACGCCATGGCGTTGGGCGTCGTGCGCTGGCTGCGCGAGCACGGTCGCAGCGTCCCCGGCGACGTCTCGGTCGCGGGGTTCGACGACACCTCGGCCGCCGTCCTCGGCGAGACGCCGCTGACCAGCGTCGCGCTGCAAAGCGTGGACCTGGGACGGCGCGCCGCGCAGATCCTGGTGGACCAGCTCGACGGCAAGGACCCGCACAACGGCGAGACCATCATGGCCGGCCGGCTCATCGTGCGCGCGTCGACCGCGCCGCCGTCGGCCGCGGCTGCCGACTGAGACCGACTGAGCCCTCCGACTCCCCAAGGAAGTGCCGACTCGATGCCCAGTGACACTGAGACCTCCTACCAGCGTTTCGCCTACGTCGAGGACCGCTCCCCCGGGACCGGCCGGCTCGCACCGCGCGCGGCGTTCGCCTCCGACGCCGCGGTCCTCGGGCTCGACGGCCGGTGGCGCTTCCGCCTGGCCGCCGGGCTGCACGACACGACAGAGGCATTCCAGGCGCCGGACTTCGACGACGCCGCCTGGGACGAGATCGCCGTCCCGTCGTGCTGGCAGATGGACGGCCTGCCCGGCGAGCCGCGCTACGGCGCGCCGGCGTACACGAACGTCACCTATCCGATCCCGCTGAACCCGCCGCACGTCCCGCGCGAGAACCCGACCGGCGAGTACCGCTACGCCTTCGACGTGCCCGGCGACTTCCACGCCTCGGGTGCGCGCTTACGCTTCGAAGGCGTCGATTCCTGCTTCGCGGTCTGGCTGAACGGCGCGCTGCTCGGCGACGGCAAGGGCTCGCGGCTGCCCACCGAGTTCGACGTCTCCTCCGTGCTGGAACCGGGGCGGCAGAACGTGATCGCGGTCCGTGTCCACCAATGGTCGGCGGGAACCTACCTGGAAGACCAGGACATGTGGTGGCTGTCCGGCATCTTCCGCTCGGCGGCGGTCCTGGAGCGGCCGCGCGAGGGTATCTCAGACTTCTTCGTCCACGCCGACTACGACCCGGCGACCGGCGCCGGCACGCTGCGGATCGACGTCACCGGCACGGCCCGCCTCACCGTCCCCGACCTCGGCATCGCCGACGCCGACCCGGCCGGGCCGTTCGTCATCAGGCGGGTCGAGCCCTGGAGCGACGAGCGGCCGCGCCTGTACGCCGGCGAGCTGGTCAGCGCCGGCGAGCGCGTACCAATCCGTATCGGCTTCCGCCGCGTCGAGGCCGCCGACGGCGTCCTGCGCGCCAACGGCAAGCCGCTGAAGTTCCGCGGCGTGAACCGCCACGAGTGGCATCCGCTCACCGGCCGCACGCTGAGCCCGGAGACGATGCTGGAGGACGTGCTGCTGATGAAGCGGCACAACATCAACGCCGTCCGCACCTCGCACTACCCGCCGGACTCCCGCTTCCTGGACCTGTGCGACGAATACGGGCTCTGGGTCATCGACGAGTGCGACCTGGAGACGCACGGCTTCGCCGTGGTCGGCTGGCGCGAGAACCCCGTCGCCGACCCCGCGTGGCGCGAGGCGCTGTTGGACCGCGCCGAGCGCATGGTCGAGCGGGACAAGAACCACCCGAGCGTGGTGATCTGGTCGCTGGGCAACGAATGCGGCAGCGGCGAGAACCTGGCCGCGATGGCCGCGTGGATCCGGGAGCGCAACCCCGAGCGCCTGATCCATTACGAGGGCGACCACGACTCCTCCTACGTCGACCTCTACTCGCGGATGTACTCCGACTACGACCACGTCGCCGCCATCGGGGTGTATCAGGAGCCGACGACGGTCGATCCGACGGCCGACGCGCACCGGCGCTCCATCCCCTTCATGCTCTGCGAATTCGCCCACGCGATGGGCAATGGACCCGGCGGCCTGCTGGAATACCGCGACCTGTTCGAGGCCCATCCCCGGCTGGCCGGCGGCTTCGTCTGGGAGTGGATCGACCACGGCGTCGCGCAGGGCTCGCACTACGCCTACGGCGGCGACTTCGGCGAGCGCGTGCACGACGGCAACTTCGTCGCCGACGGCCTGCTCTTCCCGGACCGCACGCCCTCGCCGGGTCTGCTGGAATACGCCAAGCTCTGCGAGCCGGTCCGCATCGAGGGCGACACCGTTCGCAACCTGCACCACAGCCGGGACACCGGATATCTGCGCTGGCGCTGGCGATTGGAGATCGACGGCGACCTTATCGCGCAGGACGAACTCCCCGTCCCACCGATCGCCCCCGGCTCGACCTTCCGCCTCCGTTACCCGGACGAGCTGACGAAGGCCGCCCACGCCGCCGGCCCGGGCGAGCGCTGGCTGACCGTCGAGGCGGTGCTGTCCGACGGTGAACCATGGGCGCCGGCCGGGCACGTGGTCGCCTGGAGCCAGCTCGAGCTGGGAGACGCGCCGTTCACCGACGCCGATCCGCTGGTGGACCAAGCGGTCGCGCTGGCTGCGGACGCGCTGCTGGCGGCGACCGCCGTCGGCGGCAGCGCGATCGACCGCGGCGACGCGGCGGCCGATTACCTGACGCCGCAACGCCTCGGCGACACCGTCACCCTGGGACCGGCCTCCTTCGACGCCTCCTCCGGCGAGCTGCTGGGCTTGGCAGGGCTGGCGATCGACGGCTTCGCCCTGGATCTGTGGCGCGCTCCGATCGACAACGAACGCTGGTCCTCCTTCACCGCGCCGCCGTTGGTCGAGGCGTGGCGGACGGCCGGCCTGGACCGGCTGGAGCACGACGTCCTGGCGGTCGAGTCCGAGCCCGACGCGTTCACCGTCACGACGCGCGTCGGTCCGGTCGGCCGCGACCACCATCTCGACGTCGTCTACGTCTGGTCGGCGACGGACTCCCGGCTGTGCCTGACCGTCCACGTCGCGCCGAACCGGCCTTGGCCGTGCCCGATCCCCCGGCTCGGCGTGTCCTTCCAGCTGCCCGGCGAGCTGAATACCGTGAGCTGGTACGGACTCGGGCCCGGCGAGGCCTACCGGGACAGCCGGTCGGCGGTGCGGATCGGGCATTATCAGAGCTCTGCCGCCGATCTGCAGACGCCCTACCTTTTCCCGCAGGAGAACGGGAACCGCCACCAGGTGCGCAGAGCCTCGCTCACGCGTCCCGACGGCACCGGGCTGCTGCTCTCCGGCGCGCCGCACTTCGATCTCGCCGTGCGGCCGTGGAGCAGCGCCGCAATGGAAGCCGCGCGCCATCCCGACGAGCTGATTCCCTCCGGGCGGCTGCACGTCCAGGTGGACCACGCGCACCACGGCATCGGCAGTGCGTCGTGCGGCCACCCCCTGCAGCCCCGCCATCGCCTCGAGGCCGGCCGCGCGAGCTTTGCCTTCACCCTGGAGGCGCTACAGTAGCGACCCCAGACAACGTAGGCACCGGGCCCGGCGCCGCGTCGCCGGAAGGAGCCGGACCGCAGGTGAGCACGTCCAGCGCGGGAGGGGAAGTCCGCCGCCCGACGATGGCGGACGTGGCGCGGGTCGCGGGCGTCAGCCTGAAGACCGTATCGCGGGTGGTGAACAACGTCCCCACCGTGGACTCCCAGCTCGTGGCGAAGGTCGACGCCGCCGTCGCCGAACTCGGCTTCCGCCGCAACGACATGGCGCGCAACCTGCGGGCCGGCGGCAGTTCGGCGACGGTGGGCCTGCTCATCGAGGACCTGGCGAACCCGTTCTACGCGGGCATAGCAGCCGCGGCGGCGCAGTACGCGCTGGACCGCGACACGCTGCTGATCACGGCCAGCTCCGAGGAGGACGTCGACCGGGAGCGCAAGTTGCTGCTGGAGCTGTGCGCGCGGCGGGTGGACGGTCTGCTGGTGGTCCCGGCCGCCGACGCGGACCACGTCTACCTGCGCCCGGAGATCGAGCGCGGCACGCCGATCGTGTTCCTGGACCGGCCGCCGCGCAACCTGCGCGCGGACACGGTGCTGATCGACAACGCGGCCGGCGCCCGCACCGGGATCGAGCACCTCGTCGCCGAGGGGCACACCCGGATCGGCGTGGTGGCGGACTGGCTGAGCATCTCCCCGATGGCCGAGCGGCTCGGCGCCGCGGAGAAGGCGTTGGAGCAGGCCGGACTGCCGTATCGGCCGGACCTGATCACGTCCGGCGTGCACACCGTGCGGGACGCCACCGCCGCGGTGAACGCGATGCTCGACGGCCCGGAGCCGCCGACCGCGGTGTTCGCGCTGAACAACCGGCTGGTCCTCGGCGCGCTCAGTGCGGTGCGCGGCCGCGCGGCGGAGGTCGAGCTGGTCGGCTTCGACGACTTCGAGACCGCCGCGTTCGTGCCGTGGCCGCTGACGGTGGTCTCCTACGACGTCCGCGAGATCGGCCGGATCGGCGCGGAACTGCTGTTCAACCGCATCGCGGGCGACCGCTCGCGGCCCAAGACCGTCGTCGTGCCGACGGAGTTGATAGTGCGCAGCGCCGGCTGAACCGGCACGGCGAAAGCCGACGCGGCGCACTCCTATTAAATCAGTCCTCGAATATACTCGCCGGCGCCCCCCTCGATACGGGTCTCCACCTGGACGGACAACGTTGTCTCGGCATGACGCACGAGACAAGTCCTTGGATCTTCGCGCTACCGCTTGTACCTTCGGGGGAAGGGCGCTCTCGGCGACCTATGGGGAGGTCCTGTGAGCGAACGGATCCTGATCACCGGCGCGGCCGGACGCATCGGCACCGCGCTGCGTCCGCTGTTGGCGCGGCCCGGACGGGTGCTGCGGCTGCTCGACATTCATCCGGTGAAGCCCGGCGACGACGACGCGGAGATCGTGACCGCGTCGTTCACCGATCCGGCGGCGCTGGACGAGGCGTGCGACGGTGTGGACGCCGTGGTGCATCTCGGCGGGAAGCCCGGGGAGGGCTCCTGGGAGGAACTGGCCGAGGTGAACGTCGAGGGCACTCGGCAGGTGCTGGAGGCCGCGGTACGGCACGGGATACCGCGCGTCGTGCTCGCCTCGAGCATCCACGCCGCGGGGTTCTGGACCCGGGACGAGGTCGGACCGGACGGGTTCCTCCCGTCCGACACGGCGCCGCGCCCGGACACGCTTTACGGCGTGAGCAAGGCGGCGGTGGAAGGGCTGGGAAGCCTGTACCACTCGCGGTTCGGGATCGATGTCAGCTGTCTGCGATTCGGCGCGTACCGGCCGGAGCCGCTGTCGATCGTCGACCTCACGGTCTGGATCTCGCACGAGGACGGCGCGCGCCTGGTCCAGGCGTGCCTGAGCACCCCGCCGCCGGCTGGGTTCCGGGTGCTGTGGGGGATCTCGGCGAACGCTCGGCGCTGGTTCTCCCTGGCCGAGGGCGCGGCGATCGGCTACCACCCGGAGGACGATGCCGAGCGCTTCGCGGCGGGCATGTCCGGGGTCGAGGACTTCGACTGGTCGGACCCTTTGCTGCACCTGGTCGGTGGCAGCTTCTGCACCTTGCCGCTGGGGCGGGGGCGGGGCTGATCGCGCGTTCGGTGCGCGATCAGGCGCGCGGTTTGACTCGCGATCATGCGCGAGATCAGGCGCGCTATCAGGTTCGCGATCAGACTCGCTATCAGACTCCTGTTTCGTGTTCCGCGTCGTCCCACGCCGCCTCGAAGACGGCGCGGTCCACCTCGGCCAGACCCAGTTCCGGGTCGTAGAGGTCGAAGGGCGGGTTGAAGGGCCAGTCGTCGTCATCGGTCTTCACGCGGCGGCCGTCGGCGTGCTCCACGACCTGGCGGATGCGGTAACCGTCCTGCCCGAGTTCCATGAGGTAGTGGTCCAGGCTGCCGTCGCCGTTCTCGTCCCAGGCTTGGCGTACATAGACCGTGCCGCGGCCGACGAGGGCGCCGAAGCCGGGTTTTCCGCGCTGCTCGTCGCGGGTGGCCTTCAGGCTGCTCAGCGGGTTCTCGTCGGGGGCGTCGATGTCGACCTCCTCCAGGTCGCCGTCGGCGAACCGGGCGATGCTCTCGCTCGACGTCGCCACGACGACATCCGCGACGCGTTCCATGATCTCCGTGGCGTTGCGGGCGGTCACCCACCACCACAGAGCGCCCATGCCGTAGTCGTGGCAGACGAGGTAGCGGTCTTTCTCGCCGTCGCGGTAGCCCTCCGGCGAGGGGTCCCGGACGCGGAAGCCGAGTTCTTCGCCGGCGCGCAGGGCCGCTTTGGCTTGCGAGGCGCCGGTTTCATGCCAGTTGATGAGCTCCGGGGCGCGCTCCAGGCTGGTCATGAAGCGGCGGTTGGTGCGGCCGTTGTCGGGGTCGGGTCCGATGGGTTCGTAGGCGATGATCGGGGCGGCGTAACGGATCTGGGCGTACGGTTCCGGGCGCTTCTCGAACCAGGTGACGACCTGGTGGCCCAGATAGACCGCGCGCTCGGTGTCGATGCGGATCTGGGACTCCTCCATCGCCTCGCGGGCGGCGGTCTGCAGCAGGTCGCCACCGTCCTCCGGTTCGGGGCGGCCGCCGGGGAGGGTGTAGCGGTGCGGGTGCTGCGGACCGCGGTCCTGGATCAGGACCCTGCCGTCGTCGGGGTCGAGCGCCCAGACGTACGCCTGCGTCACCGGCATGCCGGGCGGGACCGGCGCGTCGTGCCATGTGACGGACGGCTGTTCTCCGCGAAGTCCCTCGGCGTCCATCGATCCTCCATCCTCGACCCGGAACCCCATTGTGGCCGGTGATCCACCATCGGTCGGGGCGTTTCTGCCAAGCTCGCCTCATGGCGACCGACTCCGGCCCGCGCGCCGCGGCGCGCGCCTACCCCCGCCGCAACCCGATGACGTTCGCCTACCTGCTGATCATCCTGGCCGGTCTGCTGTTCCTGACGAAAGCCCTGACCGGCTCCCAGGCGGACCACCTGAAGATCGCCATCAGCACCAACCCGCACAACATGGCCCACAAACCGCTGACGGTCCTGCTCGCCAGCCCGCTCTTCACAGCCACGGACAGCGGCCCACTCTCCCACCTCTTGATCATCGCAGGCGGCGTCGGAATCTGCATGGCAGCACTGGAGCGCCACATCGGCGCCCCCCGCACCGCCGCCCTGTTCCTCCTCGCCAACACCCTCGCCACCGCCACCGCCACCAGCATCGCCGCCGCCGCAATCCACTCCGGCCGCTACCCCGCAAAGTGGTGGAACGGCTACGACTACGGAATCAGCTACGGAGTACTCGCCACCGCGGCAGCGGTGACACCACTGGTACCGCGCGCGACACGATGGCTGTGGGCGGCGGGCGTGTTCGCGTACCCATTCGTCAGCGCCCAGTGGTTCGGCCTCCTGCCGAACTTCGCGACGATCGGCCACGAGACGGCGGCGGCCTTCGGGCTCGGCGCCGGCTTTTTCTTGCTGCGGCGCGGTGCTGCTGCTCACTCGGCACCAATGCCGAGCACCACCCCTACGCCGGACGCCGCAACGCCACCGCCAGCACCGTCGGCTTGACGTCGAGCTGCGCGAACTTCTCCGGATCGACGTCCCGCAAAGCCACCGACGGCCGCGGCTCCACCAACCGCTCCAGCACGAACCCGCCGTCCAGCATCTCGTTCACGAACGTCTCGACCGTCATCCGCTCGAAGCTGATCGTGTAGCCGCTCCCGGGCCCGCCGATCGGCGCGTCCACGCGCCCACCCTGGTAGTACGAACCGCCCAGCCACCGCTGCTCACTCATCGGATGCGTCGTGGAGACCAGCAACCGCCCACCCGGCCGCACCACCCGCCGCAGCTCCGCCAACACCTGCCCCCGCGCGTACAGGTGGTGGTACACCAAAGCCATCACCGCCAGGTCGAACGAAGCATCCGCGAACGGCAACGGCAGCTCCAGATCATGCCGCGCGAACGTCCCCCGCTCCCCCGCCGCCCGCGCCGCGATCCGCACCATCTCCGCACTGCCGTCGATCGCCGTCACCCTGGCGCCCCGATCCGCCATCGCCGCGGCATAGAACCCCGGCCCGCACCCCGCGTCGAGCACATCCCGCCCCGCCACATCCCCGATCAGCTCGAGCATCGCCGGCCGATCGATATAGGCATTGGTCGGATGCTGCTGGCCGGTCCCGGCGAAGAAGTCGCCGAGGTCGCCGTGGTACGAGGTGTCGGTAGGCATCCGCTCAGGATGGCAGGCACCTCGCGCCCGGCGACATCGACTTTCAGCTGCTCGCCATCACGGCACGAACGCCCCCGGGAACTGCCCTGTCGGCGCCCAGGACATGGGCCATGTCGCGCATGTGCCGCGCGGGTCGCCGGGGAGGACGAAGGTCGCCTGCTGTACGACCTTCAGGTCCGGGGTCAGGATCGAGTACACGGGGCTGTGGCCGGTCTGGGGGGCTGGGTCGTCGCGGGAGCCTGACGTCGACGGTTCGCTCCGGTCGACGCCGGTCACGAGTTGGTGGGCGCCGATCCAGCCGGTGAACAGGTGGGCTTTGATGTCCATCCAGCCGATGCGCTTGCCGTCGGCTTGGAGGTCGAAGACGGCGATCACCGAGCCGTCGTACTCGGCCAGGTAGCGGCCGTCGGGTGAGAGCTGGGCGGATTCGGTGAGGTTGTGGTTCGGGACGTTGGCGACGTTGCCTGGAAGGCCTTCCTGGAGTGTCAGGGTTCGAACTGTGACGCCTTGGGCGTTCAGGTACTCCAGTCGGCTGCCGTCGCCGCTCAGCAGGGGGAAGAGCACTGAGCCGTGGTCGCCCTGGAACTCCTGGATCGACCACTGTCCGCTCGCCACGCGGGTGAGCACCGTCTGCGGGAGGGCGACCGAGGCCAGGCGGCGGCCCGTGGCCGGATCGTAGAAATCGGCGGTCCGGCTCGCGAGTGTGGGTCCGCCGCTCTCCTTGTCCACGTTCCACGCCAGATCGCTCACCACTTCCTTGCCGTCGGCGGTCCAGTGCATACCGCCGCCGTTGGTACTCGGGTGCGGCGTCAGGCGTCCGGCCGCCGCGTCCGACCACGGTGCCACCGCCCACGACTCCACGTAGGACGCGGTACCCCGCACCACCAGAGCCTGCTTCCCGTCGGGCGACGGGAGGTAGCTGGTCTGCACGTCGCCCGGGACGCCGTGGTACTGCCGAGTCGTCGGGTCCCAGACGTAGGACATGTCCAGCTTCGGGCCGTGGTCGCCGAAGCATTCCACCGCGAACTCGACGAGTCCGGCCTGGCCCAGCGGGTTCGCGAGCATCTCCGGCGCCGCCAGTGTCGACGGCGATCCGCCGCCGGATCCGACCGCGCCGCCGAGCGCGACCGCACCGACCGCCGCAGCCACCGCGAACGCCGAGCCGATCGCCACGACCGGCACCCACCTCCGCCTCCGCCGCCGGCCCGGCATCGACCGCCGCCACCGCGAAGCCGCGGCCGCCTCCGCGAGCGCCCGCTCCGACAGCCCCAGCGTGAACCGCTCAGCCGCCGGATCGTCGACGGCATCGGCCAGCGCCTCCTGCAGATCCTGCTCCGTCACCATGCCGCCTCCTCCTTCACTGTGTTCAGTGCTGTGTCCTTCTTAAGGTCCTTCGCGATGTCCTGCTCGCCGTCGTCCACCGCGATGCTCGCGCTGACGCGCAGCGCCTTCAACGCCTTGTGATGCTGGCTGCGCACGGTCCCGGTCGAGATCCCCAGCACCTCAGCGATGTCCTCGTCGGTCCGGTCCTCGAAGTACCGCAGCACGACCACCGCACGCTGCCCCCTCGGCAGCTGCCGCAGCGCCGCGATCAGGTCCCGCCGCGAGGCGACGAGGTCCGCCGGGTCCGACCGCGCGGCGGCCGTGTCCGGCGGTGAAGCCGTCGTCCGCTCCCGCCGCCACGACATCAGCCGCGTGCGGTCGACGTGCGCGTGGTAGATCGCCTTGCGGGCATAGGCCTCGGCTTGACTGGGATCGGCCAGCTGGCTCCATCTGCGCGCCACCCCCGCGAGCGCGCTCTGCACCAGGTCACGACCATGCTCCCAGTCGCCGGTCAGCAGATACGCGGTCTGCAGCAGCGCTTTCGACCGGGCGCCGACGAACTCCCGGAAGCGCTGTTCGTCATCGATGTCCAAAATCCATTCCCCTCCTCGCCCTACTACACGAGACGAGGCTCCGAAATCACTGCCGCCGCCCCCCGGGTTTCTTCTGGGTCACCCGGGTGGCCCTTGTCAGTGCCGTAGCGGACCATTTCCTCATGCGCTTGCACGATGTGGCGACCACCTCCGCCGCGGTCGCCGAGACCTCGGCCCGCTCGGCCAAGATCGCCCTGCTGGCCGAGCGGCTCCGCACGGCGACGCCGGAGGAGGTGGCGGTCGCCGTCCACTATCTCTCCGGCGAGCTGCCCCAGCGGCAGATCGGCGTCGGCTGGGCGACACTGCGCGAGCTGCCCGCGCCGGCTGACGACTCCGGTGGCTCCAACAGTTCCGACGGCTCCGACGGCTCCGCCAGCACCGCCGGACTGGAAGTCGCCGAGGTCGACCGGATCCTGGAAGAGATCGGCAAGACCACCGGCGCCGGCTCGCAGGCCCGCCGCCGCGATCTGCTGACCGCGCTGTTCGCCCGCGCCACCGCCGAGGAGCAAGCCTTCCTGCGCCGGCTGCTCACCGGCGAGCTGCGCCAGGGCGCGCTGGACGGCGTCATGGCCGACGCGGTCGCGAAAGCCGCCGACGTCCCGGCCGCCGAGGTGCGCCGGGCGGCGATGTTCGGCGGCGACCTGGCAGCAGCGGCGCAGACCGCGCTGCGGGCCGGCGTGCCGGGGCTGCGCGAGGTCGGTCTGGTGGTCGGGCGCCCGATCCAGCCGATGCTGGCCGGGACGGCAGAGGACGTCCCCACCGCGCTGGCGAAGGCTTCACCGGCGGCGCTGGAATGGAAGCTCGACGGAATCAGGGTCCAGATCCACCGCGACGGCGACCGCGTCCAGGTCTTCACCCGCAGCCTGGACGACATCACCGAGCGCCTGCCGGAGGCGGTCGCCCTGGCACGCTCGCTCCAGGTCACCTCCGCGGTCCTCGACGGCGAGGCGCTGGCCCTGGCCGCCGACGGCCGTCCGCGGCCGTTCCAGGAGACCGCGAGCCGCACCGGCAGCCGCCGCGACGTGGAGCGGATGCGCGAGCAGATCCCGCTGACCGTCTTCCTGTTCGACCTGCTGCACCTCGACGGCCGCGACCTGGTCGACCTGCCCTCCCGGGAACGCTCGGACCTGCTCGCCTCGATCGCCCCGCCGGCTGCCGTGGCGCCGCGCCTGGTCACCGACGACGCCGACGCGGCGGAGGCGTTCGCGAAAGACGCGCTGGACCGCGGGCACGAAGGCGTGGTCGTGAAATCTCTCGACGCGCTCTACAGCGCGGGCCGCCGCGGATCGGGATGGCTGAAGGTCAAGCCGGTCCACACCCTCGATCTGGTGGTCCTCGCCGCCGAGTGGGGACACGGCCGGCGCCGCGGCTGGCTCAGCAACCTGCATCTGGCCGCGCGCGACCCCGAGACCGGCGGGTTCGTCATGCTCGGCAAGACGTTCAAGGGCATGACCGACGAACTCCTCACCTGGCAGACCGAGCGCCTGCGCGCGTTGCAGACCTCTGCCGACGATTTCGCCGTGCACGTACGGCCCGAGTTGGTCGTCGAGGTGGCGTTCGACGGCGTGCAGCGCAGTTCGCGCTATCCCGGCGGCGTCACGCTGCGGTTCGCGCGCGTGGTCCGGTATCGCGAAGACAAGCGCGCTGAGGACGCCGATACGATCGATGCGGTGCGAGCTATCGGGCAGGGGCAGGAGCAGGCTTAGTCGCCGCCACCCTTCACCGCTCACCGTTTCCTACCAGGATAGTTGCGCTCGCGATAGTATCGTGATCGAAAGTATCCGTATCGCAGCAGCATCCAGGGAGCCGCGCGGTGACTCGTTTCGTCGGCAGAAGACGCGAGCTGGCTGCCCTGAACCAGGTCCTCTCCCAGGTCAGCGCCAGTGAAAGCACGGGACCCGCGGGCCGCTGCCTGGTCCTGCGCGGACGCCGCCGCATCGGCAAATCGGCACTGGTCGAGGAGTTCGCCCAAAGCGCCGGGGTCCCCCACGTCTACTACACCGCGGAAATCGGCATCGGCGAGGAACCGCTCGCCGAGTTCGTGCGCGCGGTCGGCGGCTCCGACCTACCGGACGCGGACGTCTTCGGCGACGCCACGCCCGGCAACTGGGCCGCGGCATTCCGGCAGCTGGCCGGGATCCTGCCCGACGACCGGCCGTCGGTCGTGGTGCTCGACGAGGTCCCGTATCTGATGGACGAGCAGGGCGCCTTCGAGAGCGTCCTGCAGCGCGCATGGGACCGCGAGCTGTCCCGCAAGCCGGTGCTCCTGCTGCTCATCGGCTCGGACCTGTCGATGATGGAAGCCCTCACCTCCTACGGCCGCCCCTTCCACCAGCGCGGCACCGAGCTGCCGATCGGACCGCTCAACCCCGCCGACGTCGCCGCGATGACCGGGCTCGGCGACGCAGACGCCTTCGACGCCGCCCTGATCACCGGCGGGCTGCCCGTGATCTGTGCACGCTGGCGGACCGGCGAGGACATGTGGTCGTTCCTCACTCGAGAGCTGGCCGATCCGTTCAGCCCGCTCACCGCCTCCGCTCAGCTCTCGCTCGCTGCCGAGTTCCCAGACCAGGCGCAGGCGCGCGCCGTCCTGGCCGCCATCGGCTCCGGCGAGCGCACCTTCACGAACATCGCACGCACCGCCGGCGGCATCGCGCACTCGACGCTGACCCGCGCCACCGAAGTGCTGACGGACAAGCGCATGGTCGCCGCCGAGCTGCCGGTATCCCTGGCGCCGTCGAAAGAACGGCGCTACCGCATCACCGACTCCTACCTCCGCTTCTGGTTCCGCTTCCTGGCTCCACACCTGCCCGAAATCGACCGTATGCGCTCGGATCTCACCCTGGAGCGCATCCGCACCGGCTGGCCGAGCTGGCGCGGCCGCGCCGTCGAACCGCTGGTCCGCGAGAGCCTGGCACGCCTGCTGCCCGCCTCGGGACTGCCCGCGGCACCGGTCGTCGGCGGCTACTGGACGCGCAGCAACGACGTCGAGATCGACATCGTCGGCGCCGACCGCGCTCCCGTCGCCCACCGCCTGCTGTTCCTCGGCTCCGTCAAATGGCTGGAGAACACGCCCTTCGACGCCCGCGATCTCGTTGCCCTGCAACGGCATCGCGACCGCGTCACCGCCGATCCGGTGCCGCTGCTCGCGGTGTCGCGGACGGGAGCGACGGCTCAGGGCCTTGATGCGGTGTTCGGACCAGGGGATCTGCTGGCGCCTTGGCAGGGCTGAGTCCGACCTGAATCCGACCTGGGCTGCGCTCCATCATCACGATCCACGATGCATACGAGAGCGGACTGCTCATTGGTCGCCGCGGCTGATCGCGGTGAACTGGAGGTGCGCCGGCGGGGAACCGACAAGCCGGCAGCAGCCCGACATCCCGATAGCCAAGGAGCAGCAACCATGTCCACCACCCAGCAGCTCGTCCTCCGCTACTTCACCGCCCTCGCCGAAGGCGACCAGCAGACCATCCGCGACTGCTGGGCCGAGGACGGCTCCGTCTGGTACGGCGGCGACCTCCCGATCTCGGGGACCTGGCAGGGCCGCGACCAAGTCATCGACGGCTTCTTGGCGACAGCCTTCGCGCACCTGGACCCCGAGCAGGAGATCGGCGTGAAGGTCACCAACGTCTTCGGCGAGGGCGAGCAAGTCCTGGTCGAATGGGACTCCTGGGCGACCGGCAAGACCGGACGTCCGTACCACGAGAAGAACATCGGCGTGTTCGTCGTCCGGGACGGCAAGATCGTCGCCATGCGGGAGTACGCCGACACGCAGCACTGGGAGCGTGCGCTGGTCGCGCCGTGAGACGCGGTCTTTACCTATCTTCTCAGCACGCCTGGACCCTCAGCATGCCTGGACGAAGTAGACCGGGTTGAAGTTGTAGTTGGTGCTTCTGCTCCCCGGCGCGGTCGCCGTGATGACGTTGTGGTTCTGGTCCTTGGTGTAGGCGTCCGTCCCGCCGGAGTTGTCGTTGATGTAAGAACCCGCCGACAGCCAGTTCTGCAAAGCCCAGTCACCGCCGTTGTACTTGCAGTGGTAGAAGGAGAACACCTTGCCGCTGTAGTTGGTGCCGGTGTAAATGCAGAAGTGGCCGCTGTGGCAGTCCGAGCCGTTGCCGGCCGCGGTGTTCCAGCAGTCCGCCGCCGAGGAGGTGGCGCACTGCCCCATGCCGGTGACCGACGGGCCGCTGCCCCCGCCGCCGGTCCACAGGTAGGTGACGGTGACCCAGCCGTTGTTGTTCAAGCCGACGTTGTAGAACGTGCCGTCGGCGAGGTCGATGCCCGCCGGGTTGGAGACGTGCCGGCCGAACTGGTCCAAGCCGCCGTTGTATCCGCTCTGATACGCCGCCTGCGCCTCGGGCTCGCCCTGCGGCAGGTTGGTGAACTCCGCGCGGCTCGCGTCCCAGTAGTTGTCACGCGTGTTCCACGGACCGACGTCCCACACCGGTGCCGTCTCACACCGGCTCGGACCGCAGACCTGGACCGAGTAGCTGCCGCTGCCGTTCGGCGACAGCGCCGTGCCCGACGGCAGCGCGACGAAGTGGTCGTTGGACTGGATGACGTGGCCGTTCGCGGTCGTGCCGCCGACGAGGCCCTCGCGCGTGGCGTACACCTGGTAGGAGACTGACGCGGGCGCGAGGTTCGGTGCGGCGTCGGCAGCCGCGCCGTTGTCGGCGCTCAATATCAGATTACTGATGGTCGGTGCGGCGCCCTGCGCGCTGTCGCGCAACGTGATGCGCGCCTGCACGGTGGTCACCGATTCCGACAGGCTCGTCGAACCCGTGGCCGCGGCCGGAATCCATTGCGTCCATATGCCATTCAGCCCGAGACCGCGGACGTCCACCTGCGCGTCCGAACCGGCGGGCCGCGCGGCGGTCACCGTCACGGCGACCTCGTTCGCCGGCGTGGCGAGGCTGTGCTCGGGCAGGACGTCCAGCCCGTAGCCCCGCGTGTCCTGGGACGTCGAGGCGTGCACGCGGCCGTCCTTGACCGTGAGCGCCCTGCCCGTCCACGCGACGTTGAAGTCGGAAGACTGCGTGTGCGACAGGTTCTCGGTCCACCGAGCCCCGCTCGTCGCCGCCTGCGCCGTACCGGTGATCGCACCCGTGGTCACGGTCGTCACGGCAAGCACTGCTGCGGCGCCCAGAGCAGCTCTCTTGTACAGAGGGATTGTCATGTCTTCCTTTCGTGGGGTCGTCGTGCGCGTGGGGTGATGTGCCGTCCGGCAAGAGCCTGTGATGTGGCTGACACACTCAGTAGTGTCGCAGTCCCACGGGATGATCGCAGTACCTTGATTCGACAGCGCGCACGGCCGGACGTAGGCAGGCACTGCCATCCAGATCGTCGTCGAGAGGCTCTTGTGGCGGGTCGAGCCACCCGAGTTCGCTGGCGCGCACACCCATCTGGAAACGGCTGCGGGTACCGAGACGCCGCATGAGTTCGGAGGCCTTTCGCCCGACCGTCCGCGTGGAGACCCCGAGGCGGCGTGCGATGTGCTCGTCGGTCTCGCCGTTGGCCAGCATGCGCAGGATCTCGCGCTCCTCTGGCCCGAGCCCTTGTGTGTCCGGCGGATTGGGCAGTCCCAGTGGGTTGGCGGTGGCCCAGATCTGCTCGAAGAGCGCGCACATCGCGGAGACCACGCCGATTCCGGTGAGGACGGTGGCACCGGCGGAGGTGTCCCTGGGATCGAGCGGGACCAAGGCGGTCGTGCGGTCGAAGACGATCAGGCGCAGCGGGACGGTTGGCGCCGTGCGGACCTGCCCGCCGACGCCGGCGAGCCAGTCGGTGTAGGCGATGCTCGCCGGGTCGTTGCGGATGCTGTTCAGGTAGATGGTGCGCATCGCGACGCCGCGTCCGAGCAGTGCCGCGTCCAAGGGCTTGCTGGCGGCGAGCGTGTCAGGGCGCTGGATCGGGTCCGGGACGAGGGCGATGACTTCGGTTTGGGCTTGTGCGGACAGTGTTTTCAGCCGTGTCCGTACCTCTTCGACCCCGACGAGTTCTTCCGTCACCGTGCGATCGCCGCGGCGGTGGAGATCGGCGTACTCGGCGGTGAGCATCGCCAGGGCGGCGCGTCCGCTCTCCATTTGGTGTTGCCGTGCAACGAGGTCGGCTTGGAGCGTGGTCAGCAGCGATTCCAGGCCGACGTCCGGCGCCACGGGTCGCAGAGTACGTGGATGCGCTGGAGAGGTACGTAGGAGAGCGAGGCCGGACAGCTCGTCGAGCGCGGCGCGCACCTCGTCCTCGGGCCAGCCCAGCTCCCCGCTGATGGCCTCGATCCGGAGGTCCGGCTCGCGCAGCAGATGCAGGTAGAGCTTCTCCGCCGCCGACGAGACCCCGAAGGCTTCGAGCATCGCTTCCCCAGATGCGATTGGAAGTTCCCGGCGAACGCCAGTATGCGGTTACTGACATCCCCCGAGCAAGGAGTGCGGGTACAGGAAATATCGGTGCCTTCGCGCGGGACGTGTCCGAACCCTGACAGGGCTGCTTCCGGACAGCGGTGAGACCTTCCGGTCGGCGCGTCCGGTGGCCCAAGGTCGTTCTCGGCGGCGAGCCGGACCGCCGGCCCGTCGGGCCCGACGACGAGCCGGAACCCGGCCCGCCGCCGCACGACGCCACCGAACTTTCTCGTCCAACTCGTCCCAGGAGGAATCCGATGAGAACCAAGCTCACCCCGGCGGCCCTGCGCCGGCCGGTCGTCGGCGGCGCGGCCGTCCTGCTCGCCCTCGGAACCGGCATCGGCACCGCCGCGGCCGCGACCCCGGCGAGCGCCGGCACGCAGACCGCCGCGGTGACCCCGGACGCCGGATCCGTGAGCCACGGCTCCGGCTGGGCCGAACTCACCCCCTCGCAGCAGGGCGAGCAGCGCAACTACTGGTGCGGTCCGGCCGCCCTGGTCTCGACGCTGAAGGAGAGCGGACACGGGACGCGCACCCAGACCTGGGCCGCCGGCGTGCTGGGCACCACCACGAACGGCACCGACATGGGCGGCATGCTCAGCGCCCTGAACGCCTACTCCGGCGGCTTCAAGTACGACGAGGTCTTCGAATCCGGCGCGTGGTCCGGCTACGTCTCCGGCTACGAGAGCCACCTGAAGTCGGACATCAACTCCGGCAACGGCCTGGTCGGCAACGCCTACGAGGTCCCCGGCGGCCCGCACCTGGCCGGTCACCCGAACGAACTGATCTACCACTACATCGCCATCGACGGGTACTTCGACAGCGGTGCGACCACGCACTACGCCGACCCCGCGACGACGGTCTGGAGCACGGTTCCGGCCTACTCCAATATCAGTTCCTCTTTGCTGGTGCGCATTTTGGGCGGTCGCGGATACTACTGGTAGACGTCCCCGCTCCATCGGCACCAGGAGGCTGACAGTGGTACACCCCGGGACAGGACGCCGTTTGCCGACCGCGGCGGCGGCGTTCGTCACGGCGGTGACGGCATGCCTAACGGGATGCGGGGCGTCGCACAGCGGCGCCCCGAGCCCTGTGGTGAAGTCTTCGATGTCTACGGCGTCGTCGGCGTCTTCGGCGCAGACCGCTACGTCACCGTCTTCTACAGGCGCTGCGAATTCCTTTTGCGCTGTGGCGAATCCCGCCGCGCTGAGCCAGGCCGAAACGGCGGGCGCGATCACCGCTCCGGCGGGCGAGACACTGGTCCCAGAGGCGGTCGCGCCAGACGGCTCGTCGTTCGTCGCGATCGAGGGCAGCAGCGTGCAGAACTTGGACAAGCTCGTCTTGTCCCGCGGCCACGGCAGCAACCTACAGACGGTCTCCACGCTGGCCGCTCCGTACGCCGGCTATGGCCAGATGAGCTTCGACGGCCGCTGGCTCGTCTTCATGGCCAACCAGTCGCAGGACATCACGGGAGCCTGGGATCTGTACGCCTGGGATTCGCAGGGCACTGCCGCGCCGCACATCATCGCGAGCGAGACCGTGGCGACGCCGAACGCCCCGGTCGAGTGGCCCGAACTCCGCAACGGCAAGGCGACCTGGGTCCAGGGTGTCGCCGACGGCACGCAGCAGGTCCACCTCTACGACCTCGCCGCCGGTCAGGACAAGGTCGTCCACACCGGTCACATCGGCGCGTCCGTGCTCGCCGGCGATCTGCTGGTCTGGACGGAGGCGCTGCACATCGACGGTCCGGTGACGTTGGCTGCCATCTCGATCGGCACCGGTGCGCCGGCGTCGCTGCCCGGACCGGTGGCGCAGGTTCAGACTTCTCCGGCGACGCTCGCGAGCGACGGCACCACGTGGGCCTGGACCAGCGCCGACTACCTGACGTTGTATACGTGGCGCGCGGGGATGCCCGCCGCGGTCACCGTGCACACCACCACCGAGGGGAACCCGATGGATTCGGTCGGGGTGGCGGGCGATGTGGTGACGTGGACGGACTCGACGGCGACGTTCGCCGCCAATGTGAAGACCGGATCGTTCACACAGGTGACCAAGCAGTATGGCAGTGCCCTGACGAACGGCGGCGCGATCATGGTGTACTACCCGCTCGGGGACGTGAAGTCGCCGGGTCTGAAGTACGACGTCTTCCTGCTGAAGACATCGGACTTGGCAGGGCTGGCTACCTGCTAGGCGCGATCGGCAGTTGCGCCTCTGTTGGCAGTACTCTTCGGGAAGAGTTTCCGCCACGGAGGCAGCGAGGCGACGCGTATGAACCGCATCATGGCGCCGATGGTTGTGGTCCTGTCGGGCGTGCTCGTCGCCTGTTCCTCGCCGGCGCACAAGGCTGCGCCGGCACCGGTGGGACAGCAGTCGGTCGCGCAGCTGACGACGTTGGCGCTCGCGACCTCTGACCTGCCGTTCGGTTGGGCGGTGTCGCCACCGGCTTCAGTCAGCTCGGTCACGGCTCCGTGCGCGGCACTGACGACGGACGGCAGCATGCAGTTGCCCGCGCAGGCCGAGAGCGACTTCCAGCAGTCGGAGGACGGGCCGTTCGTGCAGGAGATTCTTGCTTCCGGGGCGGCGCAGCCGGTGCACGATGCGTGGGCTGCGGTTCAGAAGGAGGCGATCGCGTGCTCGGCGGTGACGTCCGGCATCGACACGACGCGGTTGTCGACGATGGCGTTCCCGTCCTATGGCGATGAGAGCTACGCCTTGCAGCTGGCCGTCAGCAGGTCGGGCGTGAACTACGGCGGCGATGTCGTCGTCATTCGCAAGGGGCAGGTCTTCGTCGAGGTGGCCGTGTTCGGCGTTGACGGGGTCTCGGCGTCGCTCGTCAAGCAGCTGGTCGACACTGCCACGAAGAAGGCTCTCTAACCACTAACGGTTCTCCATTTCCCTTTAGCGCTGCGATGGTGCTACTGTTGGCGCATCGCTTAACGGAACTCTGGTCCCGTTAACTATCACGGAGGTGGGAGTCATGGAATACCGGCGGCTGGGTGACTCGGGGCTCGTCGTGCCCGCTTTAAGCTTCGGGGCGGGCACGTTCGGCGGGAAGGGGGCGCTGTTCAGCGCGTGGGGCGACACCGACGCGCGCGAGGCGCGGCGGCTGATCGACGTCAGTCTCGACGCCGGGGTGACGATGTTCGACACCGCGGACGTCTACTCCGACGGGGCGTCCGAGGAGGTCCTCGGCGCGGCGATCAAGGGCCGGCGGGATCAGGTACTGCTGTCGACCAAGGCCGGGCTGCCGGTCGGCGACGGACCACAAGACGCGGGCACATCGCGTTCGCGGCTGGTCAAGGCGACGGAGAGCGCACTGCGCCGACTCGGCACCGACTACATCGATCTGTTCCAGCTACACGCCTTCGACGCCCGCACCCCGGTTGACGAGACGATCTCAGCCCTCGACGATCTGGTCCGCCAGGGCAAGATCCGCTACGTCGGCGCGTCCAACTACTCAGGCTGGCAGCTGATGAAGTCACTGGCGGCAGCCGACCGCCTGCACGCCCCACGCTACGTGGCGCACCAGGTCTACTACTCGCTCGTGGGGCGCGACTACGAGTGGGAACTGATGCCGCTCGCCGCCGATCAGGGCGTCGGCGCGCTGGTCTGGAGCCCGCTGGGATGGGGACGGCTGACCGGTCGGATCCGGCGCGGGCAGGCGCTCCCAGCGGGAAGCCGACTGCATCAGACTGCTGACTTCGGCCCGCCGGTCGACAACGAGTTGCTGTACGACGTGGTCGACGTCCTGGACCAGATCGCCGAGGAGACCGGCAAGGCGGTACCGCAGATCGCCATCAACTGGCTCCTGCGCCGGCCAACCGTCGCCTCAGTCATCATCGGCGCCCGCAACGAGGAGCAGCTACAGCAGAACCTCGGCGCCATCGGCTGGGAACTGACGGCGGAGCAGGTCGCGCGACTGGACGCGGCAAGCGGGAAGGAGGCGCCGTATCCGTACTTTCCTTACGAGCGACAGGAGGCTTTCGCCCGGTTGAACCCGCCGATGTTTGGCAGCGCTCGGCTGTAGGGGTTACCTGTTCGCCTCCGGCTCGGGGAGCCGGGGCGGACGCACCCCCGCTCCCCCGCTCCTCCACTCCCTTGCTCCCTTGCTCCCCTGCTCCCTTGCTCCCCTGCTCCCCTGCTCGCTTGCTCCCCTATTCTCAGTCCGTCAGCGGCATCGTCATCTGCGGCGACACCGGCGAGGCGTCCTGATGGAGCTTGCTCACCGCCGTCCCCATCGCGAAGAACTCGATCGCGTGCTCGCCCCACACCCAGTCGTTCTCGTGCACCGTGACGCCCACGATGCCGTCCGCACCGACCTGGTTGCCCTCGTACTGCATGCGTCCCATGGCGATCTCGCGGGCGTCGTAGACGGCTTGGGTGTACGTGCCCAGCTCCGTGTTCTGACCCGAAGCCTGAAGCGCCTGCCGGAACGTCAGATGCGCGACGTGGTACACGCACGTACCAAGGACCAGCGCCCGCGGCACCCAACCGTGCTGCCACAACGTCCAGAAGTCCTGCCCCGACAGATGCGAGGTGAACGGCCGCCCGGCAGGCGTCCGCAACGCCATGGTGCCGCCCTCAGCCTTCACCGCCGTCCCAATGGCAACAAACTCCATGATCTCAGCCGAAAACGCATACCGCCGAGCCCGCACCTCAACCCCGATGATCCCATCAGCACCCAGCACATCGGCCTCAGCCTCCATACGAGCCATAGCCAACTCCCGCGCGGTGTACATAGCCTGCGTCAACACCGTCAACTCCTGACTAGCATTCCACCGCGCAGGCTGAATCCCAATGTGATAGATACTCGTCCCCATCACCAACCCCACCGGCACAAACCCAGCCTGCGCAGCCAACACGAACTCATTCACCGACAAGTCCGACGTAAAACAACCCCGCCCCTGCTGCGACTGCACCAACCGCCCCCGAGCCGACTCCGGCAAAGGCTGCTGTTGCTGCGATATGGGACCATTCTGCTGAGCCATGATCTCTCCTCCGGGACGCATCCCCGCACCTACGCGAATCGTGCTGTCGACCAAATTATGCTTCCCAACCCTGTGATCGCTGTGGAATCCGCGTTGCCGTACAGCACAGACCTAAGCCCCTGTCGATGATCGAGCGATGGCGGTTCACGCCCGCACTAGGTCCGTATGGTAAAGGGTGGTTCTTTGCCGGCTACGATCTGCGGAAGAAACACGACCGCCACCGTTAAGCCCCCTCGTGAGCCGGTATCGACCGAACTGGCACAGAATAGAACGACGAAAGATCGACTAAGGCGATACCGAAGGCTTCTGATACCGGCGCGAAGATCCTAAATTTGCGAACACCGCCAGAGTAGGGCTGCCCGCAGGCCCGGGTTTTACAGCGGCTTCAATACTCTGTAGCGAAACCTCACACACCAGCATGACACTTTTTCAAGCATTTTCACTGCGACTCAGTGGACGCCCGCGCCGCATACGGACGTAACGGCTCGATCACTACGGGCGACCACCTCTGGCGTTCGGCGAGCTGCGGTGGCAAGATGCTCGTGTGGCGATGATCAAAGAATTCAATCCCGTATCAAGTGATTCACAGAGCCGGCATAAGCCGATTAGCTGCGGCTATAGGGCATTCTCGGATGAAGGTGCGACCATACTCCAACTAGACACCTACGGGTCAGAGGAACGCGCGATCCCCGGAAAGACAAGCCAGTCGATTCAGCTTGACCTCGATAGCGCGCGCCAGCTAGTAGCAATCATCAAGGCCGCGTTTCCATCTCTCGCCACGTCCGATGGCCTTAGCGAGGAAGCCGCGAGGCGGCTTTTCCGTGAACTTAAGCACGCGTTTCCATCGCTTGAGAAGTAATCTACGATTTCCCGTCGACCGCGCATGGCATTGACCATAACAGCAAATGAATTCGCCTGTCGGCAGAACCCGCCTTACCTTTCAGGGCGTAGACGCCGATTTTGCGGCGCTCTCAAACGAAGTGCCAACCACGGCCTACCGGCTACACCTCGTACGACGCCAAACGTCACGCACGCTCACATCTGGATCCTGACGGTGGCGATAACGCGATCCGCTACAGCATCTGGGGCTTCATGCTCCCAAGCACGAATCACCGTCCATCCCGCGACCTGTAGGCGTCTTTCCGTATCAGCGTCTCGAGCCTTGTTGGTGGCGATCTTCTCTTTCCAATAGCTCGCGTTGACATGTGAAGCTCTGTGATGCTCTGGACAGCCATGCCAAAAACAACCGTCGATGAAAACGGCCACCTTAGCCTTAGTGAAGACGATATCCGCGGTTCTACGCAGCTCCGTGAGCGGCCGAAAATTCACACGATACCGAAGACCGGCACGATGGAGAGCCGATCGAACAGCGATCTCCGGCCGCGTATCCCGTCCTCTGTTTCCTTGCATCACCGATCGCACGGCGGGCGACGAAGCCCATGAAGCGCCGCGTGGCTCGACCGTGCCCTCCGGCTTCGCGATGAACCTATCGATACCGGATTCCGCGACGATGGACCATGCCTGAGTCAGGTTGTCCGCTCGCTCATCGCCACTGACCTCACCAACGTAGCGGTTGACGGTCTTTCCCGCGTCGGACCACCGCAAGTAGGCGTATACGCGTCGAGATCGAGGAAGCGTCTTCAGCTCGATGGACGCCAAGGGACCGCCTCCGGCGGAGGTGACGACGATTCGATGTTCGCGACCGCCCGCCGCGACGTCCTGTTCGGCGGAACGCTCGGAGCGGCTCTTCCCTGGTGCCGCGCGCCAAGCTCGTTCTGGAGGCTTTCGCTCACGCCATTCGCTCATCGACTCGCCGCTCAGGCTCGATGTTCGCCGCGAGCGCCGCGGCGACCGAATCCGCGAACACGTTGCCAAGCAGCACCGGCACAGCGTTACCAAGCTGCCGCATTTGCTCGGTCCGTGGTCCATCCAGCTTCCAAGTATCGGGGAACGTCATGACTCGCGCGGTCTCGCGCACAGTCATGTAGCGATGTGTGCCATCGTCATTCTCGATCACAGACTCGCCTCCCGGTACACCATGGACTCCAGCCTTGACGGTCTTGGCCGGCCAGTCACGTCGGTTTGGCGTGTGGCCCTTGTACGTGCGGGCGTTAGGGATACCGATGTGGTAAGTGAAACCCGCGCGATTCTTGCCGTTGATCGGCTCAGGAAGTGGCATTGGGTCCTTTAGAGCGTCCCGTAACGTACGCCACCGCCGCGTCCCTCCATCCTCCGGCCCACCATCGAGTCGCTGTTGGACGAACCCACCTGGCGTGTCAGGTCGCGGCGCCTCGGGATGCTCGTCCCAGTACTCGCCAGTGGATTGAGCCAATTCGAGCAACGCTTGGCTATGCGTCTCCGCCGGCGGCGTCCACGCGACGCTCAGATCAGCACGGAAAGCGACGATGATCACGCGGTAGCGAACCTGAGGCACTCCGAAGTTGGCGGCGTTGACAGGAATCGCTTTGACCACATATCGCTCCGAGGGTTCGCCACCGCGGCCTCGCAGCGCCTTTCGCAAGCGCTCGTCGTGCTCTGTCCAAACCTCACCGTCCACGCGTTGCTCGAAAGGAGCCTCCAGCTCCCGAAGGATGTAGTCGAAGTATGGCTTGAACGAAGGGCGCAACAAGCCCCGGACGTTCTCGCAGATGATCGCCTTTGGGCGAGTCCCCCGCACGACTCTGAAGAGCTGAGGGAACATGTTTCGCCTGTCCTCGTGACCCCGGTGGTCGCCACCAAGACTGAACGGTTGGCATGGCGGCCCGCCAGCGACGACGTCGACCTTGCCAGTGAGTTCCGCGAGACGCTCGTCAGTCACGGCGGTGGCGATATCGCCCTCGATCAGTTGCGGACGTCCTAGGGCTTCACTGTTCATTCGCAGCGTCTCGCACGCCCGCGGCGCGAACTCGTTGCACATCAGATGCTGGAAGCCCGCTCGATGCATCGCCAACGCGAGGCCGCCCCCGCCACTGAACAACTCGACGCTGGTTCCCGCTGCCGGAGTGGCGGCGGTTCGCGGCGGTGGGATCCGATCAGCAGGAGTGTGCATGAACGAAATCTACCGCGGAGTCGTTCAAGCCGCATCAAGCCATATTTCATTACTAAACGGGATCACTCGATCGCGTGAGGCTACTAGACGCTCGCGCCACGGGTGCCACTCCGCTACGCTCTGCCATGCGGCTGGACCATTCAGGCGACACCGTCTGGCCCATCGCCAACGCGACCGTCCACAAGACCCCGCAGCGGTGCCGGAACGTCATCCGCGCCACCCATGAACAGTCGCTGAGCTTGGTCAGCCGAGGAGGGAGGAACACGCCGCCCTCCTCCACGATGTGGTTTGTCAGCGGCGCGCCCTATGCTCGCCGCGGGAGCCGCCCATCCCGTTTGACGTCACGACGGCCGAGCCACCAACCCACCCGATAGCGCGTCTTCACTTCGAACGGACAGGAGAGCACATGAGGATCCCACCATCTCCACGCATCCTCAAGATGCTGGGCGAGATTCAGTTCGACGAGTGGCAGTGCGTCGCTGAGTTGATCGACAACTCCTTCGATGACTTCACCGAGATCGTCCGCTCTGGCCAACCATGGGCCGGAGGCATGAAGGTGAGTGTCGCGCTGCCCAGCGCTGGTGGCAGGGTCTCTGACTCCACGGTCGTCATCCGAGACACCGGCCAGGGCATGAGCTTGGCGAGGCTTGAGCGAGCCGTGCGCGCCGGCTGGTCCAGCAACGACCGTTTCGACAAGCTCGGCTTGTTCGGCATGGGCTTCAATGTGGCGACGGCTCGGCTAGGCAGGAAGACCCGTGTGCTGACGACTCGCGTCGGCGACCCCGAGTGGATCGGCGTCGAGATCGACTTGGACAAGATCGGTGAGGACTTCGAGGCTCTCGACCTCGTGGAGCCCAAGGCCGACCCCAACGAGCACGGCACTCGGATCGAGATCAGCAAATTGAACCCCGTTCGCGCCGAATGGCTCCGTAAGAACCAGGCGAACCTTCGCACCACGCTCGGCAAGCTCTATTCGTGGATCCTCGAACACAGAGGCTACGAGCTCTGGGTCCAAGGCACACGGGTGCTACCACGGAGGCATTGCCGGTGGGGAGACGATCGCTTCGTCCTTTACGGCAACGGCTCCAGCCAAGAGCGCGTCCCCGCCTTCATCCCCATCGATCAGACATTCGATCCAGGTGAGGTGTGCCTGGACTGTGGGAACTGGCAAGCGCCGAACAAGGGCATCTGCGACCAGTGCGGGAGCGGTCAGCTGTCGCTACGACAGCGCCGCATCCACGGATGGCTCGGTGTGCAACGGCACCTCGACAAACGCGAGTTCGGCATCGACTTCCTCCGCAACGGCCGCAAGATCCTTCAATGGGACAAGAGGCTGTTCGACTGGCAGAACCCGAACGATCCGCTCGGCGTCATCGACGTCGAGTACCCGATCGAGCTAGTCCACCAGGGGGGTCGCCTCGTCGGCGAGATCCACCTCGACCATGTCCCGGTCACGTACCAGAAGGATGCCTTCGACTATGGAGACCGCAGCTGGAAGGCCGCGATGGACTTCCTGCGAGGCGCGGGCCCACTGCAACCAGAGAAGGCCAAGAAAGCCGGCTATCCCGAGAACGCCAGTCCTCTCGGACTGCTGTACAAGGGCTACCGCCGGAACGCCGCAGGCACACGCTGCCTGATCCCAGGTGACGGGACGGGACCGATCCACGAACAGACCCGGCTATGGGCGCAGAAGTTCCACAACGGCGTCGAGGAGTATCAGAACGACGAGCGCTGGTGGGAAGCGGTCGCCAACCACGACGAGAGGGTCAAGGAAGCCAAGCTGGGCAAGACCCGGGCGGTATCCCCAGAGCGCCCCGACGAGGCTGCGGTCATCGAGGCGCTCGGCGACCTGACGTCAGCGGCTCCTCCCGTTGGCGACGCACCGGCCGTCACTCCCTCGTCGACACCGGCCTCCTCGCCAAAGTCGCCGGCCGAGACGGCGCGAGAACGGCTCGACCGCTACCAAGCTCAGTCAACGATCATTCCCGAGTTGACTCGTGACTTCGGCCTACCGCGACTGGGTGACCTGCGCGTGGAGACACGAAGAGTCGTCGGCACCACCGTGACCGATGACGCCGGCCACGACACGCCTCTGCTACTCGTTCAAGGAGCTGGCGGCACCGCCACCGCCTATGTGGACGCCAGTCATGACGCGTTCGGTCGACTAGGTGTCGACCCTGCGGAATTGCTCCTCACTGAGATCGCGATGTCCCTTCGCGTCCGCGCGAACAGCGACCTCCCGATCTCGCACCTCATCACTGAGCTTCGCCGTGTCTGCATGCCTGATACGGCCCTCGACGTCGATACGCTCACAGGTCAGGCTCGCGAGGTCCTCAATGAGATCCGGTGGATGATGGTCAAGCAAGTCGACTCCGATCCGGCGCGAGCTTTCCAATACCTGACCGCTGAGGAGGTCACGGCGACCGAGAATGAGATGATCGCGAACGGGATCCTCACGGCAGGACACCTTGGCGCCAACGCGGAGTTCTTGCTCTACGCGCCACCTCTGTATCTGGTCCGCCTGTTCGAGTCATGGCCCGAGGCGTTCCTCGACGGCACGGTTTTCGTCGGCCCTTATGAGGCCGTGAGCTCGCAATCGTCACGGGCGCTCAGCGTGGCGCGTGTGGCCGGCTATTTGAACGACATCGCTACTCTGCTGAGCTTCCGTTCCAACCCTGGCTCGACACGACTGCAACGCACTCGCCTTAGCTTGCGCCTCCTACTAGACGAGACCGCGAGCGGCGAATGAGTGGTGGGTTCCTCTCAGCTGAGGCGCTGCTCGCCGCTGGCCCACGCGGGCTGCCGCATGCCGTCGAACGCGCGCTATGGCATCTCGGTTTCTCCGACGTTCGAATCGTCGACGGCTCCGGGGACGACGGCGCGGACCTTCTCGCCGTTCGTGATCGGGAGCAGTGGGTCTTCCAATGCAAGTGGTCGAGTAACCGCGCGATCGATCGGCAAGGCGTCGATGACCTCGAGCGCGCACGTCACACGTACCGTGCCGACAAGGCCGTACTGGTCACGAACATCGGCTTGAACCGCTCCGCCGAGGAGAGGCGAAGTGCCCTGGAGTCCATTGGCATCAACATCACGACGTGGACCGGCCCGACCCTCGCGTCAATCTGGGAGCGGATGCCGGTTCGGGTTCCAGCCACATTCGACCTTCGGGACTACCAAGTCACGGCGGCCAACCGAGTGGAGGCCGACTTGCGTGATCACGGAAGCTCCCTGCTCGTCCTCGCCACTGGTTTGGGCAAGACGGTCATTGGCGGCGAAGTGATCAGAAGGCACCTCGCCGATCGGCCGGACGCGGCCGTGCTCGTCGCCGCGCACATGAAAGAGCTCGTCGAACAATTGGAACGGGCACTCTGGCGGCATCTAGGCAAGGACGTCCCCACCCGCCTGGTCACTGGAGACCACAAACCTCCAGCCCTCGACGGTGTCGTGGTGGGGACGGTGGAGTCAGTGTTGGGCCTTGTGCGCTCGGGAAGACTCACCCCGTCGCTGGTGATGATCGATGAGACGCATCACGTCAGCGAGAACGGAAGATTTGCGGAACTGCTTGATCTGTGTGGTGATGCCGCCAGGTTTGGCGTGACAGCCACGCCGTGGCGCGGGGACAAGTTCGACATCACGTCCCGCTTCGGGCGCCCAAGTTTCAAGATGAGCATCGCCGAAGGCATGTCCGCCGGCTACCTCTCAGCGGTCGACTACAGGATCTTCGTCGACAACATCGACTGGGAGTTCGTACGGCGAGCGAGTGATCACCAGTACTCCATCAAAGAGCTGAACCGACAACTATTCCTGCCGCAGCGCGATGAGGAGATCTTGGAGTTCTTCCGTACCGCGTGGCGAGAGACCCGCGACCCAAGAGCCATCCTGTTCTGCCAGACCATCGAACACGCGGAGCACATCGCGAAACTCCTCGCCACAGCCGACTCCGCCTGGCAACGAGCCACATTCCTGCACAGCGGGTTGTCTCGGCAAAGGCGCCAGATCCTGCTCAACGAGTTCCGACTCGGCCGGGTACCGGTGATCACCTGCGTGGACGTGTTCAACGAAGGTGTCGACGTACCCGACGTCAACTTGATCGGGTTCCTTCGCGTCACGCACAGCCGGCGGATCTTCGTCCAGCAACTCGGCCGAGGCCTACGTCTAAGCCCGGGCAAGAAGGAACTCAAGGTGCTCGATTTCGTCACAGACATCCGGCGCGTAGCGGCCACCCTTGACCTGCGAAGATCGCTCGATGAATCAGAGTCCGAACATCTGAGGTTGGCCGCGCCACATGCCGGCGTCCGCTTCAGTGACGAGACCGCCGGAAGCCTTCTCGATAATTGGATCAAGGACGCGGCTGATTTGGAGACGGCCGCGGACGAGGTAAGACTGCAGTTTCCTGAGAATTGGGGGATTGACTAATGACTAAGCGACTAACGGCAGAGGTAGAAGAGAAGATCGTCCGATGCCTGTTCCTGGAGGCCGACGCCCTCCGCTGGGCTCACCTGCCTCTCGGCAAAAAGACGGAGATGTACGAGAAGTGGGCAACCGACCCGGAGATCGGTGGCAAGCTCAAGGATTTCATGACCCTTGAGCAGGTCCGAGTATGGATCAAGGACGGAGTGATGAAGGAGTACGCACGCGCTCTTTATGGTGAAGGCAAGTACGCTCCGCTAGTACCGAACCCAGCGGCCAGCCTCGACCAGCTAGTCAACTCCGCGCTTGGTTCCGGCTGGAATGCTCTCCCAGGCACGAGGCGAATCAAGCCGATGCGAGTCCGAGCCCTCAAAGGTGAGCAAACAGTCACTCTGACGTGGGCAGACTCGGCGGCCAACTTCAAGCACCTCGTTTGGGCCGCGCTGTCGGCCATCGCCGACGGCGATCAGACGGACTGGGTCCTTTGTGTAGTTGACTCGTTCGAAAGCCCAACGCCTGACGACATCAAGAAGCATCACAAGCGCATCGCCGAACGATGCCGGCTTCGCGTGGTGCACATCAACCCATGAACCCATTCGGCGACGACATGGAGCTCACCGAGGACACGATCATGGCCCTATGGAAGAGTCTCTCGCCACGGGACCAAGCCTTGCACTCGCGTCGGGCCTCTGGCGAGACTCTGGATTCGATTGGACAGTCCTATGGGCTTTCGCGCGAGCGAATCCGCCAGCTGATCAGCCGCGGCGAGAAGTCTTGGGTCGACCAGGTCGACGCGCTTCGACCAGGGTGGCGTGCGAGCGTTAGACAGAGGTTCGCGGTGAGGCCTGTCGTCGCCGAATCCGACTTCGCCGATATTCTTCCGGACTCGGTCGGCATCGTACGGGGGACGCTACTCCGCGCTGCGGGCGCTGACCGCGCCCGGACGTGGGCTGGACCTATCGATGGGATTTGGTCGATGGACCCAAGTGGTCTCGCCGCACAACTACGTGACTTGATCGCGTTGGCTCCGTTCACAGACGACGACTTGGACACCGCCGCGGCGAATCTCGAGTTTCCAGAGAACACTCCGTTGCGAGCCATCCTCACCCATTCGCGCAGCCCTCTGGTGCGGGGCCCTCACGATTACTGGCTGCGACGTAACGCTAGAGCGCGAGACGCCAGCTACCTCTGGCTGCTTTCTGAGGGCGAGCCGCGGAGAATCGAACCAATCGTGATGGCTGTCGGGGGTAACCGCAACGCTGTCGCCGAGGCGATGCGTCGTGACAGCCGTTTCCGGCAATTGCGCCCCGAGGGCACGTGGGCCCTAACGGACTGGCACGTTCCAGGCGCGACCGAATACACGAACGCGATGGATGTCGTTGTCGACGTACTCACAGAGCGAGGACCGATCACACGGAAGAACCTGATCGCAGAGGTCGTACGCCGCTATCCGGTGAGTGCCGCACGCGTTGTGCAGTGTCTCATTGGGGTACGCGTCGGTATCCATCGAGACGGCCGGTTCGATCTGGTCGAACGCGGGGCTAGTCCATATGAGGAATCTGAGCCGCGAAGGCCGCGGAACATCATCATCGATGAGGCCGGGAACATCGCGGGTGTCCTATTGACAGTAGACAGGGAAGTCTTGCGGGGAAGCGGGGTCATCGTCCATCCGTGGCTCACATGGCACCTCGGATTACGTCGGGCACCGATGACCCGACGATTCTCCGTCCCGGGAGGCGACGGAGATGTGATCACCGTCAGCCGTCATACAAGCGGGGCACAGTTCTCGAGCATGAAGTCTTTTGTGGACGACATGGGCCTAGCCATAGGTTGCCAGTTCGCCGTGCTTCTCCGCCTCGACGAAGAGACAGCGTCGGTACGACACACGTGCAAACCCGATACCTGCACGGCGAGCTGAGATAGGTGCTATCAGTGCGGCGCTCATGGCAGTCGCCTTATCGATGGCTGATAGCGAGCTGGACGCCGGGATGATCGCTCTGTCGATGTTCGAAGCTGTGACAGTCATCGGAAAGATGCGGCATGGAAAAAATTCCAACATGCCTAGACCACCGCCGAAGCTGGAACCCTCGCCCCGGCAGGGTCCACGCTACCGCAGCCCATTGAGTCACCGGCTGCGGTAGCGTGGGACGCCACTAACAGAGGCGCGCTCATCGTGCTGGGAACGACGATCATCAGCGCCATGGCGACGTGGCATCATTATAAGCGTGCTTCCGAGCTATCGGCGGCGTCGTCTGTGATCGACAGCACCCTCCTACACCACGCCTTCCATGAACGAGGCTGACACCGCCCTATCGCAGGAGGTTGGATCGCCTAAGCCCCACTCGACAGATCCTGGCTAACGGAGATGCCGAGCGTGGCGATCGCACGACACATGCGCTCGTGGCACCTGCGACTGCGACTCCGCACCGCGGAGCGAGCACTCGCTTTCAGTTACCGCGTGACTATCCATATCGCCGCCGAATACCGTGTCGGTTAGCCGTACAAAGTCGACTCGAAACAGCCAGCGCCGTTCGCCGTCGGCTCGTCACCAGACGCGGGGGCGCGTACGTCCCTTAGACACCTGATGCCGACGTACGGAGCACGCCACATACAGGCCCGTAGCCGAAGCCCTGACCACGGTACACTGCGCTGAGACTCCGGCAGCACAACAGATACGGAGAAGGTAGGACATCCGTTCAGGCAAGCACGCGACTGCCGATAAAAGAAAAAGTGCGGCAGAGCGTGGACGCGGGTTCAATTCCCGCCGGCTCCACGCCCTACCGCACCTTTAAAACAGTGGAGCCGGCGGGAATTGAACCCGCGTCCATCGGCGGCTTGTCAGGGCTTCTTCGGGCGGAGCCTGTGGTCGCTTTTGTTGGCCCCGGCAGTCTCACAGGCACGCTGCTGACAGGCCCAGCCACATGAGTGTCCCGTCGGGCCCTGTGGCCGTGCTCGACGGTGGATCCTCCTAATGATGTCTTACCGGGCCGGAGGCGCTCCCGGGTCGACAGAAGTCATGACCTGATTAGTGTCAGGCGGCGAGACCGTAAGCGGTCTGCGACTTCAGCTGCGTCTTGTTGGCAGTTATTTTTTTTGCAGCGTGTGGTTAACGAGATCATCGCTGCTTCCTCGGCCCGCTTCCCCTGCCAAAACGTCCAATGTCGAAACCGTTCGGCCCCTTGTTGGACGACTGTGGTCGGAAACGTTTGGTTTTCTGACGCTTGGTCGTCTCTGTTCTGTTATCAACCTGTCGGCTCCGGTTTCCCGGGGCCGTGATCCAAGGGTAGCGGTTCGGGGCGGCAGACTCCAGCCGGTTCGCCGTGGGCGAACGGTGCCGCGCAGGTCACTCGCCTATTTGCGGCGGTTGTTGCGCTTGAAGGCGGCGGCCATGGCGCGTTCGGCTTCGCGCTTGTTCTGGCGCTCCATGAGGGTCTGGCGTTTGTCGTAGGTCTTCTTGCCTCGGGCCAGGCCGATTTCGACCTTGACCTTGCCGTCCTTGAAGTAGAGCTCCAGGGGGATCAGGGTGAGGCCGGTCTCCTTGGTCTTGCCGATGAGCTTGTTGATCTCGGCGCGGTGGAGGAGGAGCTTGCGGTTGCGGCGGGGGCTGTGGTTGGTCCAGGTGCCCTCGGCGTACTCCGCGATGTGGACGCCCTGGAGCCAGACTTCGGCGTCCTTGATGACCGCGTAGCCGTCCACCAGGCTGGCGCGGCCCGCGCGCAGGGACTTGACCTCGGTGCCGGTCAGGGAGATGCCCGCTTCGTAGGTGGCCTCGATCTCGTACTCGTGGCGCGCCTTCTTGTTGCGGGCGATGACCTTCTGGCCTTGTTCCTTCGGCATGGGGTTCATTATCCCCGATGAACGGCGCTAGACCTTCAGGTATTTCCGCAGGGACAGGGCGCTGGCGCCGACGGCCATCAGCAGGCCCACGGGGATCAGGATCAGGACCGTGACCACGACCTTGTCCCAGCCGATGAAGCTGGTGAAGGTGAAGTTGGGTGCCAGGACCCGGTCGATCAGGAAGAACTTGAAGCTCGCCACGCCGAGGGTGGCCACCGCGACGCCGCCGAGGCCGGCCACCGCGCCTTCCATGAGGAATGGAAGGCGGATGTAGAAGTTCGAGGCTCCGACCAGGCGCATGATGCCTGTCTCACGCCTTCGGCTGAATGCCGACAACCGGACTGTGTTCACGATCAGCATCAGCGCCAGTCCGACCATCACGATCGCGACCGTGGTCGCCGAGACGGTCAGGCCGTTGAACAGCTTGAACAGCGGCTGCAGGATGGTGCGCTGGTCCGACACCGTCTCCACGCCCTGCTGCCCCTGGTAGGAGCTGATCATGGCGTCGATGTTCTCGGTGCTGGGGTTCTTCAGCTTCACCCGCAGGGAGGCCGGGATCTGGTCGGCGGTGACGTACTGAGCCATCGACGTGCCGCTGGCGCTGCCCTGGGACTGCTGCTGGTAGCGCGCGAAGGCGTCGGCCTGGCTCTCGGTGAAGACCGTCTGAACCAGCGAGTTGGCCGTCAGGTTGGTCTGCAGGGCGTTCATCTGGTTCTGCGTCGCCGCGCCGCCGGCGCAGGTGGTCGGGTGCAGGGTCGCGTCGTCCTTGGTGCACATGAACACCGTGACCTCGACCTTGTTGTACCAGAAGTCCTTCATGTGGCTGGTCTGGAACAGCATCAGCAGCGCGACGCCGAGCATGCCGAGGGCCACCGCCGCGGAGACGATGACCGCGACGGTCATCGTGAGGTTGCGGCGCAGGCCGATGAAGATCTCGGACAGGACGAATTGTGCGCGCATGGTCGGTAGGACTCCTACGTGAGTTCTGCTTCTAGTGCTGCGTGTTCGGGGGCGCTCTAGCGGACGTAGCCGTACACGCCGCGCGACTGGTCGCGCACGAGGCTGCCGCTGTCGAGCTCCAGCACGCGCTTGCGCATCTGGTTCACGATCGCCTGGTCGTGGGTCACCATCACCACGGTGGTGCCGGCGCGGTTGATCCGGTCCAGCAGCTTCATGATGCCGACCGAGGTCTCCGGGTCCAGGTTGCCGGTGGGCTCGTCGGCGATCAGCACCATCGGACGGTTCACGAACGCGCGCGCGATGGCCACGCGCTGCTGCTCGCCACCGGAGAGTTCGTTGGGGAACCGGCCGCCCTTGCCACCGAGGCCGACCAGGTCCAGCACTTCGGGCACCGCCTTGTTGATGACGGGCCGGGACTTGCCGATGACCTCCAGGGCGAAGGCCACGTTCTGCTCGACCGTCTTGTTCGGCAGCAGCCGGAAGTCCTGGAACACCGTGCCGATCTGCCGGCGCAGCTGCGGGATCTTCCAGTTCGTCAGCTTCGCCAGGTCCTTGCCGGCGACCTGGACGCGGCCGGCGGTGGGCCGCTCCTCGCGCAGGATCAGACGCATGAAGGTCGACTTGCCGGACCCCGAGGAACCGATGACGAAGACGAACTCGCCCCGCTCGATCTCCAATGAGATGTTCTGCAGAGCCGGGCGGGTCTGGCTCGGATAGGTCTTGGTGACCTTGTCGAATCTGATCATGCTGGCATCGCCTCCGCGACAAGCGCAGCGTTCAGGAAGCCCCGGCGGGCACTTATGCGTACGCTCGGACGTAGTGTCACAGTAGAGATGACAGTACACGCCGGAAGTAGGGGTTCATGGCCCCTTCCGCCGGGAACCACAATCCGCACCGGCTGCCGGCGGGTACGGAACACAGGAGGTGAGGCGGCATGTGCTGTGAGCACCTGATTTGCGCGAACTGCGCGGGGCCGGTGTCCGAGGGCAGGTGCAGCGTCTGCCGTGGCCAGAGGGCCCAGATGCACCACGAGACCGGAGGGCTCTCGTTCTCCGCGATGGTCGCCGTCCTGTTGACCTTGCTCATCGCTGTGGCTTTTCTCACCACGACCATCCATTAATGGATCATCGCTATACGTGGTGCCCATATACATACAGAAGCCGCTATATGGCGCCAAGTGCTCCATATAGCGGCTTCTGTCGCTTTTAGCTGTTTTCGCGCTGCTTGCGCCAGCGGATCCCGGCCTCGATGAACTCGTCGATGTCGCCGTCCAGCACCGCAGTGGTGTTGCCGGTCTCGTAGTTCGTCCGCAGATCCTTCACCAGCTGGTAGGGGTGCAGCACGTAGCTGCGCATCTGGTTGCCCCAGGAGCCCGAGGAGTCGTCCTTCAGGGCGTCCATCTTCGCCTGCTCCTCCTCGCGCCGCCGCTGCAGCAGCTTGGCCTGGAGCACCGCCATGGCCGAGGCGCGGTTCTGGATCTGCGAGCGCTCGTTCTGGCAGGACACCACGATCCCGCTCGGCAGGTGCGTGATGCGTACCGCGGAGTCGGTGGTGTTGACGCCCTGACCGCCCGGGCCGGAGGAGCGGTAGACGTCGACCCGCAGCTCGTCCTCGGGGATGTCGACGTGGTCGCTCTGCTCGACCACCGGCACCACCTCGACGCCGGCGAAGGAAGTCTGGCGCCGTCCCTGGTTGTCGAACGGGGAGATGCGCACCAGGCGGTGCGTCCCCTGCTCCACCGAGAGCGTGCCGTAGGCGTACGGCGCCTTCACGGTCAGCGTCGCGGACTTGATGCCCGCCTCTTCGGCGTAGGAGGTGTCATAGACCTCGTACTGGTAGTTGTGCCGCTCAGCCCAGCGCGTGTACATGCGCAGCAGCATCTCGGCGAAGTCCGCGGCGTCCACGCCGCCGGCCTCGGCGCGCAGCGTCACCAGCGCCTCGCGCGCGTCGTACTCGCCGGACAGCAGCGTGCGCACCTCCAGCTCGCCGACCGCCTTGGAGACGTCGACCAGCTCGCCCTGCACCTCGGCCAGCGCGTCCTCGTCGCCCTCGGACTGCCCGAGTTCGAAGAGCACCTCGATGTCCTCCAGGCGCCGGTTCAGGGTGGAGAACCGGTTCAGCTCGGCCTGCAGCCCCGACAGCTTCGAGGTCACGGCCTGCGCCTTGGCCTGGTCGTCCCACAGGTCCGGTGCCGAGGCCTGCTCCTCCAGGTCCGCGATCTGCGCGCGCAGCTTGCCGAGGTCGAGCACGGCCTCGATGGAGGCCATGGTCGTGCGGAGGTTCTTGAGCTCTTCGGAAGGATCTGTAGCCACGCGGCAAGCCTATCCGGAGTACGAGACCCGCAGCTTCGTAGAAGATGCGGCGGTGACGACCGCGAGCCGTCCGTCGGGCATCTCCGTGGCGCCGGGCGGGAGCACGGACTGAAGTCCACCGGCACCGGCCTGGCCGTTCCCGTTCATGGCCTTGACGGCACCGCCGACGGAGCGCACGAACACATAGGACGTACCGTCCCCGGAAGTCGCTGCTGTGGGCAGACCCGACAGTGGGGTCTGCACAGGCGTTCCCCACAGTTTGTTCGCATATGCGATCGCCATGATGCCGTCGTCAGAGGCGCGCGGCACGTACGCGGTGTAGCCGGACGTCGACGGACTCGGCGTCAGCGCGACCCCCGAGCCGAGGTCGCCGACCGTCGAGACCGCCTGCCACTCGCCAAATGAGAACGCACCGGACGCCCCACTAGGAGTCCCCGTAGTAGTCATCAGCGTTTTACCGCTCCCGACCGCGGCGACCACCACGGAGCCGTCAGGGTTCGCCAGCGCTCCGGGAGCACCGTGCACCTTCCCGGTGCCGATCGCGACCCACTTCGCCGACCAGCCGCCGGCTGTGTAGCTGCGCTGGTGAACCACTCCGTCGCTCCGTACAGCGAACAGCTCTAGGCGTCCCGCGCTAGTGGCTACTACAGCGGGCTCCGTACCTGTCTTCAGTCCGTGCAACGGCAGCCAGGAGTGGCTGTTCTCCCCAGGGAGGTACCAGACGGTGTCGTCGGTACCTGTGACGAACACAAAGAGAGTCGCCGTACCGGAAGCGTCCTTAAAGACTGCAGTACGCGGAGCACCCTGGATACTCACCGGCACCGGAGGCAGCTCATGTGGCGGCTGGAAGCTCAGCCCCACTGCGGTAGAGCGCGTAGTGGTCCCGGGAGGCGACGACACAGAAGAGGTCGTCGATCCGGCGGGTGTCTGAGAGTGCGCCTTGTTGTCCTTCGCGGGGTCGTCGCCCCCGGACATCCCCATGGCGATCGCAGCCGCGGCTCCGCCGACGAGCAGAGCGGCGGCGGTCGCGGCGATCCACTTGGGACGCTTGGACCCCGCGGCGGCCGCGTTGGCGCGCTCGGCGCGCAGCTCCGAGACGTCGTAACTGCCCGTGCCCGAACGCCGCCGCACCTCGCCCTGGTCCCGCTCGCGGATCGGCCGCATCAGGTTCAGGTGGGTGTCTTCGTCCTCGTCCTTGACCTCGGCGTTGTGCACCAGCGGGACGATGCCGCTGTGCCGCATCGGGATCGGGTCGATCGTGGGGGTGCGGCCGCCGTGCTGGCTGGCGCGCGCCGAGGAGCGCACGTCCCAGCCGCCCTCGCGCGGGTCCGGGATGGCCAGCGGCGGCATGTCCTCCAGCAGCGGCGCCAGATCGCGCAGCCGCGCGGCGAACTCCGAGGCGGTCAGCCGCGCCGCCGGACCCTTGGCCAGGCACGAGGCGACCAGCGCGGCCAGCGGGCCGGGGACCCCGGGCAGCGGCGGGACCTTGTCGGTGACGTGCCGGCGCAGCACCGCGCCGGGGTGGCCGCCGCCGAAGGGCGTCCAGCCGGCCAGCAGCTCGAACAGCACGGTGCCCAGGGCGTACATGTCCACCGCCGGGCCCGGCTGCAGGCCCTCGATGACCTCCGGCGCCAGGTAGTCCGGAGTGCCGATGATCCGGGTGGCGCGGGTCCGGCGCGGGCCGTCGACCAGGCGCGCGATGCCGAAGTCGGCCAGTCGCGGGACCAGGGCGCCGCCGGAGTGGTCCAGCAGGATGTTCTCGGGCTTCACGTCGCGGTGGATGATGCCCTGGGCGTGCGCGGCCGCCAGGCCCTCGGCGACGCCGGCCACGATCAGCACGGCCAGCTGCGGGCGCAGCGCGTGCTCGGCGTCCAGCAGGTGGCGCAGGTCCGAGCCCCGGATCAGGTCCATGACCAGGGCCAGGTCGGAGCCGTCGACGACCAGGTCGCGCACGCCGACCACGTTCGGGTGCTGCAGCGAGGTCAGGACGGTGCGCTCCTGCACGAACCGCGCGATCAGGGTCTGGTCGGCGGCCAGGTCCTCGCGCAGCAGCTTGACGGCGACCGGCCCTTCGGGACCCTCGCCCTCCCACACGGTGCCGCACGTCCCGCGGCCCAGCACCGCGGTGATGGTGTACCTGCTGCCGATCTTCCGAGCCACGAGGTTTTCTCGCTCCTGTCCGCTGCCGTGCCCGGCGCGTGGGAAACGCCGGGACACGAAACTTTCCCGCGCCGCACGCCTTCCGGGCAAGCGGGCTCGCCGTGGGGTCGTCGGGTCGTCCGGTCGTCCGGTGGGTCAGGGTGTGGTGACCGACCCCGGGAAGGACGTCGGGAGGTCCGACGGGCCCGGGATCTTCGGCACGGCCTTCTTCTTCTCCAGGTCGATCTTCTGCGCGATCACATGCCATTCGCGCGAGACCCAGTTGTTCAGATCGTGGTGGATGCCGTTGACCTTCGCCATGGCCCAGTTGACACCGGTGTAGATGCCGAACCCGATCAGGGCGAGGATCGCGAGCTTGACCAGACAGCCCAGCGGCATGCCGCGGCGGCGCTTGACGACCGTCTTCTGGACCGGCGGGCGGGAGGGCTCGCGGTCTCGGTCGCGCTCCCGTTCGCGGTCCCGCTCCCGTTCCCGCTCGCGCGGCGGCGCCTGGCGCTGCTGATGGGTCGGCGCCTGGGCAACCGGCCGCGGCGGCGCCGGGACGCTGCCCTGGAACTGCGTGGGCTGATAGCCCTGGTTCTGCGCCGGGTAGGGCTGGCCGGGCGCCGGCTGCTGGTAGCCCTGGGGACCGGGCTGCTGGTAGCCCTGCGGGGCGAACTGCGGCTGCGGCGGGTAGGAGGCCAGGCGCTGCTGGTGGGACGGCGCCGACTCCTGCTGGCGCTCCTTGTGGAGCTGCTCGATCTGGCGCTGCATCTGCGGCGGGAGCGGCTGCTGCGGGCTGTTGGCGCGGCGGGAGACGCCGGCGCCGATCGCGTCGGGGTCCGAGGGGGCGTCCCAGCCGGGGACCTTGCCGGGCTCGGCGGGGCGGCGGGAGACGCCGGCTCCTATGGCGTCCGGCTCCGAGGGCGCGTCCCAGCCGGCGATCTTGCCGTCCATCCGCGCCGCGCGCTGCGGGAGCGGCGCGGAGGACGCGGCGGGGCGGACCACCGGGACGGTCGGCTCGATGGCCGAGGCGGCTGCGGAGGCCGCCTTGGCAGCTGCCGCGGCCGCAGCCGGGGAGACGGCCGGCAACGCGGTGGTCGGGGCGCCGGCCGACGCCGAGGCGGCCGAGCCCTGGCCGGAGGAGCCGGGCTGCGAGGAGTCACCCGAGGCGGCGGCGCCGGCGGCGGCCAGGCCCATCGGCGGCAGGCGCAGCGTCCCGTACTGCCCCTCCACCGGCAGGTGGTGCGTGGGCTCGCCGTCCGGGCCCTCCACGCTGCGCCCGATGGCGGCCCGCAGCTGAGCGGCCAGCACGGTCGCCGAGGGCCGCGCCTCCGGCTCCTTGACCAGCGCCGCGGCGATGACCGGCCACAGCCGCTGCGGGATCTCGGCGGGACGCTCCGGGACGGTGTTCATGTGCTGGCGGAAGACGCTGACCGCGTCCGGGCCGCGGAAGACCGGGTGGCCGGTGATCAGCTCGTAGACCATGATGCCGGCGGCGTACACGTCGGCGGCCGGCGTGGCCTTCTTCCCGGCCACCACCTCCGGCGCCAGGTAGTAGGGGGTGCCGACGACCTGGTGGGTGCGGGTCACCGAGGGCGCGTCGGCGATCCGGGCGATGCCGAAGTCGGTCAGCAGCGGCCGCAGACCGCCGTCGGCCTGCTCCAGCAGCACGTTGGCGGGCTTGATGTCGCGGTGCACGATGCCGGCCGAGTGCGCCACGGCCATGCCCTCGGCGACCTCGGCGACCAGCAGCCCGGCCTCGTCCGGCGCCAGGCGCCCGCGCCCGGCCAGGTACTTCTTCAGGTCCGGGCCCTCGACCAACTGCATCACCAGCGCCAGGATGTCGCCCTCGACGACCAGGTCGCGCAGCCGCACCAGGGAGCGGTGGTTCAGACCGACCAGCGCCGCGCGCTCGCGCAGGAACCGCGTCACCACGTCGGCGTCGGCTGCGAACTCCTCGAGGAGCACCTTGATGGCGACGGCCTCGCCGGTCGCGCGCACGCGGCCGCGCCAGACCGCGCCGAACGCACCGCGGCCGATCTCGTCGTCGAGCTCGTACCTGCTTCCGATCGCCCTGCCCACGCTGCTCCTCATCCCCCCAGTACCAGCTTAAGAAGAACCCTCCAGGGCAAAGACTAGGGCTTGAGAGGCCATCCGTGTCGCGTAGCTGTCACCTCATGCGAGGATGCACCCCATGCAGATCCGGCTCACCGTCACCCGAACCCAAGGATCCCGGCAGACTTCCGCTGACGTTCTAGTGACCGCCGAGCCGGGCGCCACTTTGTCTTCCGTAGCACAGCAGTTGCGCACCGCCGCAGGGGTGAGCGCACCGGGACGGCTGTTCGCCGGGCTGGATCCGCTGGAGGACGAAGCTCCCTTGGGACGGCCGTTACTGGTTGACGGAGCGCGACTGTGGCTGGACGTTCCGGGTACGCCCGCGACGCTGATCGGGAATCTCGCTCTATATGTGGTGTCCGGTCCGGACGCCGGAGGGGTCCATCTCCTCACTCCTAAGGATGATGGTTACGGAGGAGAACTCCCCATCCGGATCGGGCGTGGCTCGGATGCGGACATCCGTGTAGATGATCCCGATATCTCCCGTATCCACGCTGAGCTACTGGTTCGCCACGAACACGAAGCTGTGTCTGCTAACGGCTATGTGCGCGTATACGTGCGCGACCTCGGTTCCACCAACGGCATGACCCTGGACGGCGCACAGGTCGGCGGCGCTCCGGTGGAGATGCGTCCGGGCTCTCTGTTGCGTATGGGGGAATCCTCTATAGCGCTGTCTGTAGAGGCCGGCGGAGTACCGGACCTACCTGTGCATCCCGATGGCAACGGCCATGTGTCGGTCGGCCGGATCGGCTGGGGACGCGGTCCGGTGGATCCGCCACAGGTGCGCATCGACCTCCCGCCGCGCCCGTCGGACAAGGGACGCCCCGCAACGCGCCGTATCGCTATGGAGCAGTACGAGCAGGAGCGCGCGGACGTCGACCGCCGGATCGCCGCCGCACTCACCGCGGAGGCGCGCATCCGGCGCGAGGCGGCGCCGGACCCGGCGACGCTTCTGGTGTCCGCGGTACGCCCCGACGCGCGCCTGTGGGAGCGCCGTCCCGGAGAGCCGGACTTCCTGCGGCTGCGCCTGGGGACCGGCGCGCTGCCGTCGAACGTGACCGTGGTCGGCGGCAAGGCGGTGCATCCGCGGGTCCCGACCGTGCCGGTGACCGTGGACCTGGCGCAGTCTGGCGTCGTCGGCCTGGTGGGCCCGCGGCCGGAGCTGGCGCGCCTGGCGCGCTACGCGCTCGCTCAGGTCGCCGGGGCACACAGCCCGAAGTACGTCGAGATCGTGATGCTGGTACCGGAGTCCGCCGGCGAGCACGGCGCGCCGGCCGGCGAGGAGCACTGGCGCTGGACGCGCTGGCTGCCGCACCTGCTGCCCGAGGACGACCAGGACTGCTCGCGGCTGCTGGGTCTGGGCCCGGAGCAGGCGCGGGCCCGGCTCGGCGAGCTGGTCGACCGGATCCGGCAGCGCACCGGCCGGACGCCCGCGCCCGGTCCGGGGACGGCCGCGACGCCGGACTCCGGCCGCGCGGTGGTCCTGGTCGTCGACCCGATCCGGGCGCTGTCCGGCTCCCCGGAGCTGAACGAGGTGCTGGCCGAGGGACCGTCGGCCGGCGTGTTCACCCTCTGTCTGGCCGAGCGCGCCGGCGACCTGCCGCCGCAGACCGGTGCGATGGTCACACTGGGCGGCGAGGTCAACTCCCGGCTGCGCGTCGACACCCCGGACGCCGCGCCGGTCGAGGGCGCCGTGGCGGACATGGTGTCGGTGGCGTGGGCGGACCGTTTCGCCCGGGCCCTGGCGCCACTGCGGGACCGCACCGACACCCCGACTTCTCCGGACGAGCAGACCCGCATCGACCGGGTCTCTCCCACCTCGCAGCTGCCGGAGCAGGTGCGCCTGCTGGAGCTGCTCGGCCTGGACCTGCTGACGCCGGCCAAGCTGTCCGCGCGCTGGGCGGCGTACCCGGCCACGCCGCGGATCGCGCTGGGCCGGGTCGCGGACGGTCCGTTGGCCGCCGAGCCCGCGCACGTGCTGATCGGCGGCGACTCCCGCTCGGGCGTGTCGGAGCTGGTGCGCGCGGTGGTCGCCGGGCAGGCCGCGACCAACCACCCGGACACCCTGGACATCGCGCTGGTCTCGGCCGGGCCCGGCAAGCCGCTGGCGCCGTGCGAGGACCTGCCGCACGTCTTCGAGTACGTCGACGCCTCCGCGGTCGGCGACGAGGCGCTGGTGCGGCTGGTGCGGCGGCTGGAGTACGAGCTCGACCAGCGGGAGTGGCCGCCGGACGACGAGCAGGACGGGTATGCCGGCGGGCCGGGCGCGGGAGCGCCTCCGGGAGCCGGCGCGATGCCGCCGACCGGCGGGCAGTACGGCACGGCGCTGGTGCCCTCCAGCGGCGCTGCCCCAGGACGCAAGGCGCCGCCGCGGATACTGCTGGCCGTCGACAACCTGACCGCGCTCGCCGCCGAGCACCCGGCGTTCGTGGAGACGCTCGCCGGGCTGGCCGACCGCGGGCGGCGGTTCGGACTGCGGATAGTGCTCGGTGCCTCGGTCATCGACACCGCCGGGTATGGCGCGCCGGGCAACGCCACCGGCGAGCGCGCGCTCCTGGCGGCGCTGAGCGCTCCGGTGTGCCTGGCCGCCGATCTGCGCGTGGCGATGCAGACCTCGAGCCCCGAGGCGCTGCGGCTGATGCTGGGCTCCGGGGCGACCACGGCGGCGCCGGGCGGGCCGTATCTGCCGGGGCGCGGACAGGCGAAGCTGACGTCCGGGGCGGTGGTGCCGTTCCAGGCGGCCGGGATCGGCGTGCCGATGGCGTCTTCGGCGTCGCCGTCGAACCGGCCTAGTGTGCGTATTCAGGATTGGCACGAGTTGGGCGAGCAAGTGCGGGTCGTGCGCGCCCGGCGGGACGCGGACAGCGGACCGACGGACCTCACGCTGTTGATCGGCGCGCTGAAGAAGGCTGTGGAGTAGAACGCGCTGAAGAAAGCTGTGGAGTAAAAGGAGTCACGAACGGATGGAGCCGACGCGCGTCGAGGTCGCGTACTGCGAGGGCTGGGATGCTGCGGCCCACGCGGCGTTCCGGCCTCTCAAGGAGCAGACCGCCCGCGAGCGGCACAACGCGGGGCGGCGTTATGCGGCGCTGCTCAGCATCGACGCGGAGCCGCGGGCGCTGATCCAGGCGGACACCGGAGCCGGGTACGTCGGGGTGTTCTCCTTCGACCTGGCGGGCCGGAGGTCGCTGAAGTTCTCCTATCGGGACCTCGGCGACCACCTGATGCTGCGCGAACTGAAGGCCTGGCGGCACTTGGACGACGACGAGCCGGAGTTCGGCGCCGATCTGCGGATCACCTTCCGGTTCTGGCCGGACGAGCCGGTGCGCGCGACGCTGGACGACGCCCGGCGCGGCCAGTTCACGAGCTATGTGAAGCTGCCCGCACCGCTGCACCGGATCCCGCTGCTGGAGTTCGGGCGCTGGCCGGTGGACGGCTGGCTGCTGGGCGCGTTCGAGCCGCTGGAGTTCGTCACGGCGCCGGATCCCGAGCGGGAGGCCGAGGGACCGTTCTGGGCGCCGTGGAGCGCGCCGGAGGGGGCGCGGCCGACGGCGCTGGAGGCGTTGTTCGTGCCGGGGACGCGGATCCGCAACGGGCAGGGCGATGTGTACGAGGTGCAAGAGCCGGGCGCGGTCGGGCGGCTGCGGCTGGGGACGGGACGCATCGTGGCGGCGGATCCGGCGACGGTGGAGCTGCTCGGGGAACAAGCCGCCGCGCCTTATACGGTCACGCTGACGCCGGGCGAGTACGCGGTGGAGACCGCGCGCGTGCGGGCTGTGGGGCGCCAGACGGATGTCGTTGCCGCCGCCCGGGTGCGGGTGAGCGATGAGCCGGTCGCGACGTGGGAGTTGGCGCTGCGGCCGGGGCAGGACGAGCGGTTGTTGGGGGCGTCGGAGTTCTTCGGGTTTGTGGTGGATTCCGGGACCGCGGCGTTCATGGACGCGTCTGCGGTGAGCGCCCTTGCGGCGTATCAGGACGCTGACGATGTCGAGGCTGCCGAGGCGACGATTCCGGGCGACGGGGTCTCGGAGTTGTTGACGTTCCCGAGCGGGAAGGGTGACGGGTCGTATCCGGTGTGGATCGGGCGGGACGCCGTGGGGTCGGTCACGTGCCTGGTCGCGGATATGCGGTTGTTGGGACGGGGCGTCGAGGCCGAGACGCCGTCGGCGCGGCAGGTTCCCGGGATCGCGCAGCTCGAGGTGCGCGAGGTCGAGGGGGTCGAGGCTTTCTCCCCCTTCGCTCCCTTCTCCTCGCAGGCGATCCTCGAGTTCTTCAACGACACCGCCGACGCGCAGGCGGAGTTCTGGGCCCGGCGGATGGGCCGGTGACGGGCGGCTCGCCTCAGCATTGAACCCTTGGACAGGTGCCGTACGTTAGCTCCAGCACAGCCACTAGACGGAGGCATCGGTGACGTACAAGATCTTCGACCTGCCCACCCACATCCTCGTGATCCACCTCGTGGTCGTGGGTATCCCGGTGGCCGCGCTGGCCACGATCGCCATAGCGGTACGGCCGCAATGGCGCTCCGGGAAGGCCGGTCTGGCCGTCGTCGTCATCGACGCGCTGGCCGTCGTCGGGACCTACGTCGCCCGGATCAGCGGCGAGCAGTTCTACAACCACAACCCCGGCTTCAGCCAGCTGAAGCAGATCGTGGACCACAAGAACCTGGGCCTGACCCTGATCTGGTACGTCCTGGGCCTCCTGGTCGCCGCCATCCTCCTGATCCTCGCCGAGAAGTACGAGCGCCCGCCGCTGACGACCGTCTTCGCGATAGTCGCGACGATCGTCGCCGTCGCCGCCGTCGTGCAGACCGTGCGGGTCGGGGACGCCGGCGCGCGGGCCACGTGGTCGTCGTACATCACGAAGTAGGGCGCGGGGCGGCGAAGGCTGTGGCGACGGCGTCCGCTCGACGATCTACTCCCTACTCCCCCTCCCCCGCAGCGATGGTCGCGTCCACATCTGCGGCGCGCGCCGCCTCCTCGGCGGCGAAGCGCTTCTCGCGGTCCAGGCGTTCGGCGAGGTCCTCGTCGGCTTTCATCAGGTCCTCGACGTTGGAGGCGGCGTAGTTCAGGACGCCCATGTCCTCGTAGGCCTTCTGGACGCGGGGTCCCCAGAGGCCGATGTCCTTCACGGTGGGCACGATGCGGGTGAACAGCAGGTTGCGGAAGGCGGTGTAGTACTCGGAGTGCTCGTTGAGCTCCAGGCAGCGCTCGACGGGGAGGCCGAGGTGTTCGTAGACGTCGCGGCCGTTGATGCGGTCGCGCATCAGGTAGCAGCCCTCGACGACGAATTCCTCGCGTTCGTCGCGTTCGGCCTGGCTGAGTTCCTTGTAGAAGTCGCGCAGGGCCAGACGGCCGAATGCGACGTGGCGCGCCTCGTCCTGCATCACGTAGGCGAGGATCTGCTTGGGCAGCGGCATGTCCGTCAGGTCGCGCATGACGCCGAAGGCGGCCAGGGCCAGGCCTTCGATGAGGACCTGCATGCCCAGGTAGGGCATGTCCCAGCGGGAGTCGGACAGGGTGTCGTCCAGGAGGGCCTTGAGCTGGTCGTTGATCGGGTAGAACAGGCCCACCTTCTCCTTCAAGAACCTGCTGTAGACCTCGGCGTGGCGGGCCTCGTCCATGGTCTGGGTGGCGGCGTAGAACTTGGCGTCCAGGTCCGGGACGGACTCCACGATGCGGGCCGAGCAGATCATCGCGCCCTGCTCGCCGTGCAGGAAGTTCGAGAACTGCCAGGCGACCTGGTGGCGGCCGAGCTCGTTGTGCTGCTCGGGGGTCATCTTGTCCCAGATCTCCGAGCCGAACAGGGGCGAGGTCTCGTGCGGGAAGCCCAGGATGTCGTCGGGGTCGACCTCGATGTCCCAGTCGATGCGGGTCACCTGGTCCCACTGCTTGTCCTTGCCCTTCTGGTACAGGCGAAGGAGGCGGTCGCGGCCGTTGTCGTACTCCCAGGAGAAGCGGGAGTAGCCGGTGTTCGCGACGTCCCAGGTCTCGTGGTCGGCCGGGAGGGTGTAGAGGTCATGGGTGGTCACAGCGGACTCCTCGCTCGGGTCACTCGTTCGTCGTGAGGTCCCTCATCAGGCGGCGGACCACTTCGGCGATGTGCGCGCTGGTGGTCTGGACCGGCTCGGTCGCGATGATCAGGTGGCTGATCACCAGGCGGAAGGCGGTCTCGCAGATCCAGCCCACCTCGGCGCGGACCTCGGGCCGCTCGGCGAGCTCCGGCCAGCGCTCGGTGAACACCGCGATCGAGTCCTCGCGGAAGACGTCCATGATCGCCGCGGAGCGCGTGGTCAGGTACGGCAGCAGGCCCGAGGTGTCGTCGGTGAGGGTGGCCTTGATCAACGGGTTGTCGCGGGCGGCGGTGAGCGCGGCGGTCACCGAGGCCGCGGTGGCGGCGCCGATGTCGCCGGGCGCGGTGCGGGCCGCGTGCCCGGTCAGCTCCCGGAACCGCTCGGCCTCGCGCAGCGCCAGGGCGGCGGCGAGCTGGTCGCGGTTCCCGAACTCGTTGTACAGGGTCTGGCGCGAGACGCCGGCGCGCGCCGCGAGGTCGGCCATGCGGGCGCTGGACCACAGGCCGGCGACGATGGTCTCGTAGGCGGCGTCCAGCAGTGCTTCACGAGCGGAACCCATGAGGCTAGCTTGACACGGCGGCTGGCGCTGTCAAGCTCTCAAGCTCCGGTGTTCGCCAGCACCGCGCGGGCCAGCCGCGCGCGCCACTTCGGCAGCGTGGGGTCCGGGTCCGGTCCCTCGGCGGACCAGATCTCCAGGACGGCGTACGCCTGCGAGTAAGCACGCTGGCTTTCCAGCAGCTGCGCCGCGCGCCGGTAGTTCCACGCGGTCGCCAGCCGGGTGCAGATCATGTGCACGGTCTGCGCCAGCTCCGCCTCGACCTGGGGCGGGAAGCACTCCTCGAGCTCCGTGCCCTGATAGGTCCAGCCGTCGATGCCGCAGCGCGGCTCGACCACCGGTTCCAGGAGGTCGGGCGGGAGGCGGTCGATGCGTTCCTTGCCGCGACGGCTGCTCGCGGAGGACTGGGAAGGCTGCGAGGAGGACGGCGACGGCGCGTGCGGCACCGAAGACGCGTCCGCCCCGGACGACGCCGAAGGCACCGTCGGACCCGAGTCCGACCCGCCCTCGCCGGGCATCCCCGCCTCCGCGCCGAATCCCAGCCACGACCGCAGGCGCCGCGGCGACGGGATCGGCGTCCGTCGCGGCGGCGTCAGGCCTGGGGGTGATGTTCGTCGGAAGATACGGCCAGCCTAGTGAGGAGGGCGCACACATCCTGGGAGGACAGGCGCGGCGGGTCGCGGATTCGCCCTATCGTGTGACCCATGACCGCCTTCGACGACGACCTTCGGCTGGCCCACGTCCTCGCTGACTCCGCCGACGCCATCACCATGGGCCGCTACAAGGCCCGGGATCTGGTGGTGGAGTCCAAGCCCGACATGACCCCGGTCTCCGACGCCGACAAGGCGGCCGAGGAGGCGATCCGCTCCGCGCTGTCCCGGGCGCGTCCGCGCGACGCGATGCTCGGCGAGGAGTTCGGCGAGACCGCGGCCGGCGCCACCGGCCGCAAATGGATCATCGACCCCATCGACGGCACCAAGAACTACGTGCGCGGCGTTCCCGTCTGGGCCACCCTGATCGGCCTGATGGAGGGCGAGGAGGTGGTGGCCGGCGTGGTCTCCGCGCCCGCGCTGGGCCGGCGCTGGTGGGCGGCCAAGGGCGGCGGGGCGTTCACCGGCCGCTCGCTGGCCTCGGCGCAGCGCTGCCACGTCTCCAAGGTGGCGGCCATAGCCGACGCTTCCCTGGCGTACAGCTCGGCGCTGTCCTGGGAGGAGTACGGCAAGCTCGAGGCGTTCCTGGACCTGTCCCGCGCCTGCTGGCGCACCCGCGCCTACGGCGACTTCTGGTCGCACATGCTGGTCGCCGAGGGCGCCTGCGACATGGCCGCCGAGCCCGAGCTCTCGCTGTGGGACATGGCGGCGCTGGCGGTGATCGTCACCGAGGCCGGCGGGATGTTCACCTCGGTGGACGGAGCGCCCGGCGTGCTGGGCGGTTCGGCGGCGGTCTCCAACGGTCTTTTGCACGAGGAATTGCTCTTTTACGTGGGCGGCCAGCAGCTCGAAGGGTGAACTGGAAAAAACTCCCCGCTTTCGCCTTGCCAACCTCTTCCCTGCATGTGAATTTGTGAAGAGAAGGACCTCCGGCACCGCGCCTCCCCCGGCACGGCGCCCACCCCGAGGCGAATCATCAGGGAGCGACCATGTCTGCCTCGTCTGCCTCCACCCCGCCCGCCGACGTCCGTGACGCCATGTCCACCGAGATCCTCATGATCGGCCCACGCCACACCCTCCGGCAGGCGGCACACCGGATGACTCAGCGCGGCGTCGGCAGCGCCGTGGTGCACAACCCCGAGACCTCGGGGATCGGGATCATCACCGAACGGGACATCCTGCACGCCCTCGGCACCGGCCTGGACGCGGACACCGAGGCCGTCGAGTCACACCTGACCTCCGACGTCGTGTTCGCCACCCCGCGCTGGACCCTGGAGCAGGCCGCTGAGGCGATGACCCGCGGCGGCTTCCGGCACCTGATCGTGGTCGACGGCGACGAGGTCGTCGGCATGATCTCGGTGCGGGACATCGTGAGGGCGTGGACCAGGGTGCCGTCGCACGCCTGAGGCGTCCTCCTCAGGGATGACTGCCATCGGCGACCTTCGCACGTCCCGCCGGAATTGCCGAGCGCCTAAGCTTGACCGCCATGGGAGCGCTACTGACCTGGATCGCGGACACGCTGCAGAAACTGCCCGGCCCGGCCGCGCTGGCGCTGGTCTTCCTGCTGCCGGCCCTGGAGGCCTCGGTCTTCCTGGGCTTCCTGATCCCCGGGGAGATCGCCGTCGTGATCGGCGGCTTCCTGGCCTTCAGCGGGAAGGTCAACCTCGGCGTGGCGCTGGCCGCGGCGATCGCCGGCGCGGTGATCGGCGACAGCATCGGGTACGAGGTCGGCAAGAAGTGGGGCGACAGCCTGCTGACCCGGCTGCCCGAGCGGTTCGTCAAGCCCGAGCACATCGAGCAGGGCAAGCAGCTGATCAACCGGCTCGGCGGGAAGGCGGTGTTCACCGGACGGTTCGCGGCGGCGCTGCGCGCGCTGGTGCCCGGACTGTGCGGCGTGTCGCGCATCCCCTACCGCAAGTTCCTCTTCTGGAACGCGCTGGGCGGCATCGTTTGGGCGACCGGATTCACTCTTCTGGGCTATGCCGCCGGTAACGCCTGGCACAAGGTGGAGCACTACGCCTCGATCGTCAGCTGGGTGCTGCTCGGCCTGGTCGTGGTGGGTGCCGCGGCGCTGTTCGTGGTCAAACGGCGCAAAGGGGCGGCCGAAGCCGTCAAAGGAGAAGTCGAGGACGTCGTAGACGACGTCAAGCACGCGGTCGCCGCCGTCGGGGAGGCGCTCGACCGCGCGATCGACCACGAAGGGGAGCGGGCCGGCCGTCAGGCCGACGACTCCGCCGAGGCCGCGTCCGCGTCCTGACCGTCCGGCGAGTGCGGCGCCGCTTCCCCGAACCGGGACAGCGCGACCGCGCCGCCGACCGCGCACACGAAGCCGACCACGGCCACCGGCACGAACCCGTGCCGCGTGTGGTCGTGGAAGAGCGTGAAGCCCAGCAGCGCCGGCAGCCCGGTCTCGCCGACCACCAGCGTCGCGGTCGCCATCGTCACCGAGCCGCGTTGCAGCGCGGTGGTGAAGAACAGGAACCCGGTGATCGAGGCGACCACCCCGGCGTAGGCCGCGGGGTCGGTCAGCAGCGCCACCGGATGCAGGTCCGGCAGGATCCGCACACAGATCGCGAACGCGCCGAACAGCGAGCCGGCGAAGGCCGCGAGGACCACCGGGTTGCCGCCGAGCTTCCAGATCGCGAAGAAGGACCCGGCGATCAGCACCACGACCGCGATCAGCACGGCCCAGTGGACCCCGCGCCCGACGTGCACCGGCGGCTCGGCGCCGGCGGAGATCCCGACCAGGATCAGACCCAGCACCACCGCGGCGACCGCGATCCAGTCGTTGCGGCTCAGCTTGGCCTTCAGCAGCGGCACCGCCAGCAGCGCGGTCACCGCCAGCGAGCAGTTCATGATCGCCTGCACCGCGAACAGCGGCAGCTTCTCCAGCGCGATCAGGTCCGCGACCAGTCCCACGGTGTCCAGGCCCACGCCGGCCAGGAACGGCAGCTGGGACAGGGCCCTGATCAGCACGCGCGGGTCCACCCCGGCGCCGGCGGTGTCCTTGGTGCGGCCGGCGCCGATCGCCTGGAACACCGTCGCCGCGCCGTAGGCGAGCGCGCAGCCGACCGCCGCCACCAAGCCCCAAACCAGTCCCACGCGCGTGCCTCCCGATCGTCCGGAGCCGCCACCGCGGTCGGTGAGTCCCGGTTCTTTGGCCCGATTGTTACGCACCGGCCCGACCTCGCGGAAACCGCGGACCCGGTTTTTCAGGTCGGACCTGCGACGCAGGTGTGGACAGCGTCCGGGTGGGGAAGGTGGTCGGGAACCACGCGGACGCAAGAGACGATGATCACACCTCCGGGGGTGGCGGCCTGCCGCGCGGTGGTCCAGTGTTCCTCCTGGGCGCACCGGCGTCCACGACCAATTCCATATCCGTTCACCACCGATGACTCGTCCCCTCACGCCGTCGTCCTCCTCGCGCGCACCCTCGTCCGCGCGGCCGGCGGCGCCCGAGACCACCGATGGAAGGCAAGCCGATGATGAGCGAGACGGCCAACCCGCACCTCGTCCACACGGACCGATTCACTGCCGAGGCAGAGCGCGTGGCGACGCTGCTCGACGGCCTCGGCACCGACGACTGGACCCGTCCGGTCCCGACCTGCCCCGGCTGGACCGTGCGCAAGGTCGCCCGGCACATCGGCACGGCGCACCGCTGGGCGGCGGCGATCGTCCGCTCGCCGGGCAGCGAGGCGGTCAACCCGCGCAGCCTGGATCTGGGCTTCCCGGAGTCCAACGCCGGCTACAGCGACTGGATCCGGGCCGGCGCCGCGGAACTGGCGCACGCGGTCCGCGAGGCCGGCCCGGACAAGCCGGTCTGGTCCTGGGGTCCGGACCAGCACGCCCGCTTCTGGGCGCGCCGGATGCTGCACGAGACCACGATGCACGGCGCCGACATGATCATGGCGCTGGGCCGGACACCGGAGTTCGACCCGGCGGTCGCGGCCGACGGCATCGACGAGTTCCTGACCGTGCTGCCCTCGGCGGCCGCGTTCTCCCCGAAGATCAGGGCCCTGACCGGCGACGGCGAGACCCTGCACCTGCACGCCACCGACGCCGACCCGGCCTCCGCCGCCGGCGAGCGCGCCGAATGGCTGATCACCCTGGAGCCGAACGGCTTCCGCTGGCGCCGCGCGCACGCCAAGGGCGCGGCCGCCGTCCGCGGACCGGTCGGCGAGCTGTACCTGTTCCTGTGGCGCCGGCGCTCTCCGGGCGCCCAGGAGATCGAAGTACTGGGCGACCACGTACTGGTGGACCACTGGGTGACCAACGCCACCTTCTGAGCCGCACGCGGGGTGGGGCGCCCACCGGACGCTCTGGACCAGTGCTGGTCTCAGCACTGGTCCAGACCGGTGGCGAGGGTACGTCAAGGGGGATCGCCGCAGCCGCAAATGCTCTTGGAGCGCTACGGTCGCCCCATGACGACGGATGACTCCCAGAACCCGGTGGCGGCGGCGGTCGCCGAGGCAGTCGGCTGGTACCTGGACGCGAACCCGGTCTTGGCCACGGTCATGGGCTCGGACGATCCGGACCGCACGCGGACCCTCGGCGATCTGACGGCCGACGGCTACGAGCGCCGGGCTCGCGAGGCGGCGGCGCAGCTGGCGAAGCTGGACGCGCTGGCCGGCGGCGGGGGTTCGGGCGAGGGCTCCGCCGACTCCGACGCCGGCGACCGCGCGGACGGCACCGATGACCGCGCGGACGGCGCGTCGGCCGAAGCCGCGTTCCAGGACGGCATCGACCGCGACCTGGTCAGGGCGCAGCTGCGCCGGCAAGGGATCATGGCCGAGCGTCAGGTGTGGCGCCGCGATCCCGGCGACTACGTGACCACCGCGCTGTTCGGTCTCTACCTCCCGCTGGAGCAGAAGACGCGGCCGGAGGAGCGTTTGGCCGAGGAGACGCTGGCAAAGCTCAAGCAGGTCCCTGAGGTTCTGGCGGCGTGCCGGCAGAACCTGGACCCCGCCGTGGCGCCGAAGCTTCTCGTGGACCGCGCGCTGGGCCAGGCGCGCACCGGACGAGCGTTCTTGACCGGAGCGCTGCCGGCGATGCTGGCCGACGAAGGGCTGCGGGCCCAGGTCGCCGAGGCCGCCGAGCCGGCCGCCGCGGCGTTCGACGAGCTGGCGGCGCACCTGGCGGACTTCGCAGAGCGCTGCGAAGGCGACTGGCGGCTCGGCGAGCAGACGTACTCCCGGCTGCTGCAGGACGTCGAGATGCTCGGCTACGACACGGCGGAGCTGCACCGGCGCGGCCAGGCGGCGTACGACCGGCTGAACACCGAGATGCAGGAGCTGGCGGCGCGGATCCCCGGCGGGTCCCGGGACTGGCGCGCGACCATGGAGATGCTCTGCGAGGACATCCCGCCGACCGAGGAGGCGATGCTCGCCGAGTACACCGCCGAGACCGAGCGCGCCCGGCAGTTCACGAAGGACCACGACCTGGTGTCGTTCGCGCCGGGCGAGCAGTGCCTGGTGCAGCCGGGCCCGGAGTTCGTGCGCGCGGTGCTGTCGGTGGCGTCCTACAGCCGGCCGCCGGCGCTGACGTCGTCCCGGACCGGGGTGTTCAACGTGCCGTTCACCCCCGCGGGTTCGGCTCCGGAGGCGGTGCGAGGCCGGCTGAAGACCAACGCGCGGGTGTCGATGCCGACGATCGCCGTGCACGAGGCCTACCCCGGGCACCACTGGCACCTGTCGTGGGTCGCCGACCAGGGCCGGCCGGTGCGCAGCACGTTCACCACCCCGTACTTCACCGAGGGCTGGGCGATGTACATCGAGACCGCGATGCGCGAGCAGGGCTACTTCGCCGACCCGCGGCACGAGCTGGGACACCTGGACGCGCGCATCTTCCGCGCGGCGCGCATCGTGGTGGACACCGCGCTGCACACCGGCGAGATGGGCATCGAGGAGGCCGAGCGCTTCATGGCCTCGAAGGCCTCGCTGACCCCGGAGACCGCCAAGGGCGAGGTGAACCGCTACTGCGCGTGGCCGACCCAGGCGGCGTCGTACCTGACCGGATGCCTGGAGATCGAGGCGATCCGGGCGGAGTACGTGAAGCAGGGCAAGGGGACGCTGAAGCAGTTCCACGACACGATCGCCGGGTCCGGCGGGCTGCCGCTGGGGCTGGCTCGGCGGGTGGCGCTGCGCTGAGATCGCCGCACTGAGATCAGGACCCGGATCCGCCGGACGGCGCTCAGGCCGCCCGGCGGATCCCTCGCCCACACCCCGGGATCAGCCCTGGTTCCGCAGCGTCTGCACCATCCCCGCCCAGATCGGGCCCGCGAGGCGGCTGCCGACGTCGGGACCGTTGTGCCCGTCGGCGGAGAGCGGGAGCAGGGTCCCCTTCGCGTCGGTCTTGGACACCGCCACCGATATCACGTAGTGCGAGTCGGCGCCGTCGAACCAGGCCGCCTTCGCCCCGTCCATGGCTCCGGCCATGGCCCAGGTCCCGGCCTCGGCGCTGGTCCGAGGCTCGACCGCGGTCCCGGTGGTGCCGTCGGTCAGGGCCGAGTGCAGCACGTCGGTGACTCCCTGCGCGGCGCTCGGCGCCAGGACCTGCTCGCTCTTGGCGCTCGGCGTCCAGACCACCCGGCCGTCCTTGCCGAGCAGCTGACCGACCATCACCGGATCGTGCCGGACGCCGCCGTCGGCAAGGGTCGCGTAGACCGTCGCCATCGTCAGCGGGGTCGCCTCCGCCGTCCCCAGGATCAGCGCGGGCACCGGGACGAAGTCCTTCGTCCCACTCGGAATCCCCATCCGCGTGGCGAGATCGTAGACCTCGGCCGGTCCCAGGTCGGGCGCCAGCCCCAGCTGGGCGAAGGGCCCGTTGGCGCCGATCTCGGCAGCCTTGCGCAGCGTGACGTCGACGTCCTGGATGTGGACGGTGGGTGATTCCGGCGGCCAGTCGGCCTTTCCGTGCGCCCCCATGTACGTCATAGGCTGCTTCGCATTCGGAGGCCAGACCAGCGGGTGCGTCTGGGCGTCGAGCGGCACCGTCGAGTCGGGGGTGTAATGACCGGTGGTGAAAGCCGCCGCCAAGACGAGCGGCTTCATGGTGTCGGCGATCGGCAGCGGCCGGTTCCAGGTGCCGCCGAGAGCCAGCACCTCGCCGTTCCGCCAGTCGACGATCGCCACGCCGCTGTCGCCGGGTTCCACCTTCGTCGAGGCCACCGTCTGCAGGTTCTCGTCGAACGTCGTCACCACGGTGCGGCCGGACAGGCTGCCGTGGTAGTTCGCGCGCAGCCAGGCCAGCGCGGCATCCCGCAGCGGCCCGGCGGGGATCTCGGTGCGGCCGCCGGCGTACATGACCTCGGGTGTCAGCGTCCCCGCGCCGTGCGACGCCGGACCGATCGCGCGATGATGCGCGTCCGGCACCGTCGCCCACACCCCGATCCCGACCGCCGCCACCGCGAACGCCATGCTCGCGCCGCCGATCCGCATCCGGCGCCGGCGCCGCGCCGCGCCGATGCGCTGCCGCACGGCCGCGTACGGCGACGTGGCCGGCCGCACCGTCTCCGAGCGTTCGGCGAACATCGCCCGGAACTCGTTCTCCAGGTTGTGCTCCAGGTCGTTATCGAGGTCGTTCTCCAGATTGCCGCGGCCGGGGACGTTCTCGCGCTCGTCGGCACTCATCGCAAACTCCCCTCGGCCCGCAGTTCACCGCGCAGCTTCGTCAGCCCGCGGGCGATCTGGCTCTTCACGGTGCCGACCGCGCACCCCATCACCGCGGCGGTCTCGGCTTCGGTCAGGTCCTCGAAATACCGCAGGACGAAGACGGTGCGCATGCGCGGCGACATCGCGCAGACCGCGCGCCACAGCTCGTCGCGCACCGCGTACGCGTCCTGATGGTCGCCCGATTCGGCGGGCCGCTCCGGCGGCTCGGCCATCACGTGGACGACGTGCTTTCGGCGGCGCCAGGCCGAGATGTTGGCGTTGACCATCGCGCGGCGGACGTAGCCCTCCGGCGACTCGTACGCCTCGATCCGGTCCCAGTGCCGGTAGGTGCGCATCAGCGCGACCTGGACCAGGTCCTCGGCCGCGCCGTGGTCCGCGGTCAGCAGGTACGCGGTGCGCAGTAGGCGGCTCCAGGAACCCTCGACGAACTCCCGGAAGGATTCCTCCTGCGCTTCCTTCACCGCCGATCCCCCGCCTTGTGCTCGCAATCGCCGTTCGGCGACCGTCCCTTCCATGCCCGCCCCTGTCGGTCGGTGGTCAGTACACCACTGGACACACCGGCCGACGCCGGGACGGGTTACATCGGCTCGCGAGCTTTATCAGCCCTCGAGCTCCGTCAGCCCGCGGTGACCGAGACCGACTTCAGCTCGACCGGGACCGTCGGGCGGCCGGTGCCGTCCTGACCGGGGTTGCTGATGCCGCCGGAGGAGACGTGGACCAGGACACCCATGCCGTCGGTGATGGTGCCGAAGGGGGTGTAGTTCGGCGCGAGCTGGCTGTCGCCGAAGACCAGGAAGAACTGGCTGCCGTTGGTGTTCGGGCCGGCGTTGGCCATCGCGACGGTGCCGGCCGGGTAGGTGGCGCCGGAGAGGTTCTCGTCCTGGAAGGTGTAGCCGGGACCGTTGGAGCCGTCGGTGTCCTTCGGCGTGGCGCCGGCCGTCGGGTCGCCGCACTGCAGCATCTGCAGACCGGCGGAGGTGGACAGCCGGTGGCAGTAGCTGCCGTCGAAGAAGTGCTGCCCGGCCAGGAAGTTGAACGAGTTCACGGTGTGCGGCGCCTTGGCGGCGTCCATCGCGATGGTGATGTCGCCCTGCGAGGTGTGCAGCACCATCGTGTACTTCTTGCTCGCGTCGATGGTCATCGCCGGTTCCTTGGACCACTGCTTGCCGGCCGCGGTCCCTCCGGACGCCGCGCTCGAAGCCGTGCTCGTGCTCGACGGGGCACCCTGCGGCGCCGAGCCGCCGGTCGAACCCTTCGCGCTCCCGGACGAGCTGCACCCCGCCAGCGCCAGCGCGCCGGCCGCCGCCAGCACTGCCCATCGACCGTATCGACCGTGCCGCAATGACACCCGCATGCTCGCCGCTCCCGTCCAAATCGTCCGTTGTTCGTCCGAGACGCGAGGCTATCCCATGCGGACAGCGCGCCAGAGTGCTGAAGCAGCGGCCCTTTACGCGCCGTACACCGCTCCCGGCACTGGCGCCTGCTCGATCAGTCCGGCCACCACCGCGTCCAGCTCCGCGGGCTCCCAGCGCGCGCCCTTGTCGACGGTCGGGCCGTGCTGCCAGCCGTCGGCGACGCCGATCCGGCCGCCCTCGACCTCGAAGACTCGGCCGCTGACCGCCCGGGAGCGGTCCGAGCCGAGCCAGACCACCAGCGGGGAGACGTTCTCCGGCGCCATGGCGTCGAAGCCGGAGTCCGGCGCGGCCATCATGGAGCTGAACGGGCCCTCGGTCATGCGGGTGCGCGCCGCCGGGGCGATGGCGTTGACGGTGACGCCGTAGCGGCCGAGTTCGGCGGCGGCCTGGATGGTCAGCGCGGCGATGCCGGCCTTGGCGGCGGCGTAGTTGCCCTGGCCGACCGAGCCGAGAAGACCGGCGCCGGAGCTGGTGTTGACGACCCGGGCGTCGTTGAGGTTGCCGAACTTGTACTGGTCGCGCCAGTGCGCCCCGGCGTGCCGCAGGGTCAGGAAATGGCCCTTGAGGTGAACCCGGACCACGTCGTCCCAGTCCTGCTCCGAGAGGTTGACCAGCATCCGGTCGCGCAGGAAGCCGGCGTTGTTGACCAGGACGTCGAGCTGGCCGAAGGCGTCCAGGGCGGTCCGCACCAGGCCCGCCGCGCCGTCCCAGGTGGCGATGTCGTGGTGGTCGGCGACCGCCTCGCCGCCGGCCTTCGCGATCTCGGCGACGACCTCCTGCGCCGGGGCGTCGCTGCCGTCCCTCCCGTCGGGTCCGACCCCGAGGTCGTTGACCACGACCTTGGCGCCCTGCCGCGCGAACTCCAGGGCGTGCGCGCGCCCCAGACCGCGCCCGGCTCCGGTGACGACGGCCACGCGGCCTTCGCAGATCCCTGCCATGACTGCTCCTCACGGATGTTCGGCGTTGGCGGCGTCGAGAAACGCCGGGCGGGTCCCGCCGCCGTCGAGAAGTATCGCTGTCCCGGTGAGGTAGGAAGCGAACGGCGATGCCAGCAGGACACACAGATCGCCGACATCCTCCGGCTCGGCGAGCCGGCCCAGAGCGATGGTGCGGGCGACGGCGGCGAGGCCTGCCTCGTCGCCGTAGTGCAGGTGAGACTGTTCGGTACGCACCGGTCCGACGGTGATCGCGTTCACCCGGACGCGCGGCGCCCACTCGACCGCGAGCGTGCGCGTCAGATTCTCCAGCCCGGCTTTGGCGGCGCCGTACGCGGCCGTGCCGGGACTGGCTCGGCGGGCGCTCTCGCTGGAGATGTTGATGATGTGGCCGCCGCCCTCCTGGCGCTGCATGACTCGGTTCGCCTCCTGCGCGACCGTCAGTGGAGCCAGCAGATTGAGACCGACGATCGCCGCCGAGAAGCGCGGGCTCGCCTCGGCGGCCAGGGCATAGGGCGCGCCGCCGGCGTTGTTGACGACCAGGTCCAGGTGTCCGTGGTCGGCGACGACGCCCTCGACCAGGTCCCGCACCTGGTCGGCGTCGCGCACGTCGGCGGTGCGGTGCTCGGCGCCGTCCGGCAGCGGCGGGTCCGGGACGGTGCGTCCGCAGCTGACGACCAGCGCGCCCGCGGCGAGCAGCCGGCTGACGACGCCCCGCCCCACGCCCCGGGCGCCGCCGGTGACCAGGGCGACGCGGCCGGTGAGGTCGAGGGTGAGGGCCACGCCGGGAGCGTACCAAGCAAGTGTTAGGTTGGGAACCCGGCGCGCGCCGGCGCCCCAGCGGCGGCCCGCATGCCAGACTGGGACGGTGCCGCTGACCGTATCGATCCTGGGCCCGCTGGAGATCCGTGTCGACGGCGCGCCGGTGGCCCTCGGCGGCGCGCGTCTGCGGACCCTGATGTCCCGGCTCGCGCTGGACGCCGGGCGCGCGGTCACCGTCTCGGCGCTCGTCGACGCGCTGTGGGGCGACGAGCCTCCGGAAGGCGCCGCGAACGCGCTGCAGTCCCTGATCTCGCGTGTCCGCAAAGTCCTCGGCGATCCCGCGCTGCTCGCCTCCGCTCCCGGCGGATACCGGCTGGCGATCGCGCCGGAGTCGGTGGACGCGATGCGGTTCGAGTCGCTGTCGCGCTCGGGCCGTGAGGCGCTGCGGGCCGACGACCCCTCGGCGGCGCGCGCGACGCTGCGCGAGGCGCTGGCGCTGTGGCGGGGTCCGGCCCTGGCCGACGTCGCCGACGCGGCGTTCGCGGTGGCGCCGGCCGCACGGCTGGACGAGCTGCGGCTCGCCGCGCTGACCGACCGGCTCGACGCCGAGCTGCGGCTGGGACACGCCGCCGAGGCGCTGGCCGAACTCGAGGCGCTCGGCGCCGAACACCCGCTGCGCGAGAACATCGCCGCGCTGCATGTCAGAGCCCTGTACGCGGTGGGACGGCAGGCCGACGCGCTGGCCGTCTACGAACAAGTGCGGCGGGCCCTGGCCGACCAGCTCGGCATCGACCCGTCCAAGGACCTGGCCGAAGTCCATCTCGCGGTGCTGCGCAGCGACCCCGCCTTGGCGCCGCCTGCTCTGGAACACGCGCCGCGCACGAACCTCAAGTCCCGCCTGACCAGCTTCGTCGGGCGCGACGAGGAGGTGACCCGGATCGGCAAGATGCTGGACGCCTCCCGCCTGGTGACGCTCGTCGGCCCGGGCGGCGCGGGCAAGACCCGGCTGGCCGGCGAGGCGGCGCAGCGCGTCCTGGAACGCTTCCCTGACGGCGCCTGGCTCGCCGAACTCGCGCCGGTCACTGATCCCGGCGAGGTACCGCAGGCGGTGCTGTCGGCGCTGGGTCCGCGCGAAAGCCGGATGATGAGCAGCAACGGCTCGCCGGCCGCGGCCGCCGCCCTGCTGCGCAGCGCCGAGGGCCACCTGATCGAGACGCTGGCCGAGAAGCGGATCCTGCTCATCCTCGACAACTGCGAGCACCTGGTCGGCGCCGCCGCCGGGCTCGCCGAGACGCTGCTGGGCCACGCGCCGGGGCTGCGCGTCCTGGCCACCAGCCGTGAACCGCTGACCATCGACGGCGAGAGCCTGTTCCCGGTGCCGCCGCTGGGATTGCCGGACGCGGAGGACTTCGACGAGGCCGGTGCGCGGGCCCGCGAGTCGCGCCGGCTGGCGGCGATGGGCCGGGCGGACAGCCGGAGCCGGACTCCGGCGGACGGAAACGGGAGCGGGAGCGGGAACGGGAACGGGAACGGGAACGGGCTTGGGAACGGGATCGGCGGCGAGACCTGCGATCCGACGACCGGTGGCGGGACGTACAGCGTGACCGACGAAGCCGTGATCTGCGCACCGTCCGGCGGATCCGGAAGCCTCGCCTCGGCGGGCAGAAACCGAGCCCCAGCAAGCGAATCCGCGGACCCTTCTACCTACACCGTCGCCGACACCGTGCTGGCCTACCCCGCCGTCCGGCTGTTCGCCGACCGCGCCGCCGCTGTCGTGCCGGACTTCGCCGTCGACGCCGACACGCTCCCCGACGTGATCCGCATCTGCCGCAGCCTGGACGGACTGCCGCTGGCGATCGAACTCGCCGCCGCGCGCCTCCGAACCCTGCCGCTGCACCAGATCGCCAGCCGGCTCAGCGACCGGTTCCGGCTCCTGACCGGCGGCAGCCGCACTGCCATGCCGCGGCATCAGACGCTGCGCGCCGTCGTCGCGTGGAGCTGGGAGCTGCTCTCCGACGACGAGCGCGACCTCGCCGAGCGCCTGGCGGTCTTCCCCGGCGGCGTCACCGCCGCGGCCGCCGCCGCGGTGACCCCCGGCTTGGACGCCGATTCCGCCTTCGACCTGCTCTCCGCGCTCGTGGACAAGTCGCTGCTGCAGTCGGTGCCGACCGAGCCCGGTCAGGACCCGCGCTTCCGCATGCTGGAGACGCTGCGCGAGTACGGCGCCGACCGCTTGAGCGAGACCGGCCGGCTGGCCGTCACCAGGCGCGCGCACGCGGCGTTCTTTCTCGAACTCGCCGAGACCGCGGAGCCGCAGCTGCGGCGCTCGCAGCAGATGGCGTGGCTCAAGCGCCTCAACGCCGAGCGCGACAACATCTTGGCCGCACTGCGGTTCGCCGCCGCCGACGAGGACGCCGACACCGCGATCCGCCTGGCCGCCGCGATGTCCTGGTACTGGACGCTCGGCGACCAGAACCAGGAGGGCCGGTCCTGGACGCGGTTGGCGTTGCAGGTTCCGGGACCCTCGCCGAAGGAGGCGCGCGCGATCGTCTCGGTGATGGCGCGCATCACCTCGGTCATGGAGGACTACCTCTGGGAGGAGGTCCCTCGGATGACCCGCGAGATCGCCGCGGAGATCGCCGCCCTGGGCGAGATCGAGCATCCGCTGCTGGCGCTGGCGGCGGTCATCGCGCCGATGCTCAGCGACGACCGGGAGCAGCTGAACGCCGCGGTCGAGAAGTACGGCGTGCACCCGGATCCGTGGGTCGGCGCGATGCTGCACCTGATGCGCGGCATGTCCGCGGAGAACGCCGGGGTCCGCGCGCCGGTGCGTGCCGACCTGGAGCACGCTTCCGCCGTCTTCGAAGAGCTCGGCGACCGCTGGGGTCTGTCGGCCGCCCTGAACGGCCTGGCCTCGCTGGCCGTCACCGACGGCGACGACGAGACGGCCCTGCGGCTGCAATCCGAGGCGCTGGAACTGATCCAGGAGATCAACGCCTTCACCAGCGCCGCGCAGATCCAGATCGGCCGGGCCCAACTGCTCACCCGGCTCGGCCAGACCGACGCCGCCCGCGCGCTGCTGGAGGAGGTCCTGGAGTCGGCGCGGCGCTCGGGTTCGCAGATGAGCTGCTTCGTGGCGATGCTCGGGCTCAGCGAACACCACCGGCAATCCGGCGAAACCGACCGCGCCTGGCATTACTTGAACATGGCCAGTGTGGAGTTCATCGACAGCTGGAACGGACCGCCGCAGCTGCTGGCGTTCCGCGAGGCGAGCGTGGCGAACCTGTACCTGGACTCCGGCCAGACCGACGCCGCGCGCGCCGCGCTGGGCCGGGCCTTCTGCTTCGGCCTGATCGCCCGCGACATGCCCATCCAGGCGCGGATGGCGGGCGGCGCCGCACGCTACGCCCACGCCGTCGGCCAGACCGAGCTCGCGATGCGGCTGCTCGGCGCCTCCGAGAGCATGCTCGGCGCGGCCGACCACAGCGACACCGAACGCGTCGCGCTGGTGAAGAAGCTCGCCGGGCAGCCCGACTACGAGTCCTGCTATACGGCCGGAAAAAGCGCGACGCGCGACGAGAACCAAGCTCTCGTCGCGCACACGCTGGGTCTGCCGGAGGAGATCCTGACCGACCCGAAGAGCGGCATTCAGACCTTGCGGCCGTAGGCCCGCAGCGCCAGCGGCATGAAGACCGCGGTCAGCCCGACGATCCAGCCGAACGTCCACAGCATGTGGGTGGCGACCGGCCCGCCCAGGAACAGGCCGCGGGAGACGCCGGCCAGGTGCGTGATCGGGTTGACGTTGACGAAGGCCTGCATCCAGCCCGGCAGGGTGTTGGTCTGCACGAAGGTGTTGCTGCCGAAGCTCAGCGGCAGCACCAGCAGGATCATCATGCCCTGCACCGCGCCAGGGGTCCGGGCCAGCATCCCGAGGAACACCGACACCCAGCTCAGCGCCAAAGCGAAGGCCACGGAGACGAGCAGCGCCGCGCCGGCCTCCAGCGGGTTGGTGTGGATCCGGAAGCCCATCGCGTAGCCGACGGTCAGCGTGATGACGGCGACCAGCGCGTAGCGGACGAAGTCGGCGAGCACCGCGCCGACCAGCGGAGCCGACCTGGCGATCGGCAGTGATCGGAAGCGGTCGAACACACCCTTGGAGATATCGGTGTTCATGTTCACGCCGATGGCCGTGGCACTCATCGCAATCGTCTGCGCCAGGATGCCCGGCAACAGGTACTGCAAGTACACACTCTGAGATCCGGCGATCGCACCGCCGAAGACATAGGTGAACAGCAGCAGGAAGATCACCGGCTGGAGCGTCACGTCCAGGAGCGCCTCCGGCGTGCGCATGGTCTTGATCAGGCTGCGCTTGGCCAGCGCCGCACTGTGGCGGATGGTCTTGAACGGCTTGGGGGCGGCGGCGGTGGTTCCGGCGGCGACGACGGTGGCGGTGGTCATGGTGGGTCCCCTTTGAGAAGTCTTGTGTGGTGGTGCTTGCTGTGGCGATGGTGCTTGCTGCGGTGGCGGTGCTCGCTGCGGTGGTGCACTCGCTGCGCTGGTAGTGCTCGGTGCGGTGGCGGTACTCGCAGTGCTGGTAGTACTCGGTGCGGTGGCGGTACTCGCAGTGGCGGTAGCGCTCGCTGCGTTGGTGGCGCTCGCCGTGCTAGTGCGCGCTGTGCTGGTAGCGCTCGCTGTGGTGGCGGTGCCCGCTGCGCTGGTGCTCGCTGTGGTGGTACTCAGTGCCCTGGCGGTGCTCGCGGTGGCGCGCGCTGTGCTCGGTGCTCGGTGCTCGGTGTGCTTGGTGTGCTTGGTGCTTGGTGCTTGGTGCTCGGTGCGCTGGCGGCGATCGCTGTGGTGGCGCGCGCTGTGCTCGGTGCTCGGTGCTCGGTGCTCGGTGCTCGGTGGTGCGCGCTGTGCTGGCGGCGCTCGTTGCGGCTGCTGGCGCTCGCCGTGCCAGTGCCCTCGCAGGGCTCAGACGGCGACCGGGGTCGAGGCGTCGTCCAGTTCGGCCGGCTCCTTGGCGGCTCCGCCGGGCGCCTTGTCGTCTCCGGCGCGGCGGCCGACCAGGGAGAAGAACACCTCGTCCAGGCTCGGCAGGTGCAGCGACAGCTCGGTCACGCCGATGCCGGCGGCGGAGAGCCGGGCGACGACCTCGGTCAGTGCGGCGTCGTCCTTCACCGGGGCGGACACCACGCCGGTGCGCGGCGACTCGGCCTTGTTGCCGGACACCTGCTGGAGCAGCGCCGCGGCCTCGGCCAGGCGGGCCGGGTCCAGCGGCTGCACGGTCAGCGTCTGCCCGCCGACGACGCGCTTGAGGCCCAGCGGGGTGTCGTGGGCGATCACCCGGCCGTGGTCGATGACCGTCACCTCGTCGGCCAGGGCGTCGGCCTCCTCCAGGTACTGCGTGGTGAGCATGACCGTCGAGCCCTCGCCGACCAGCCGGCGCACCACGCCCCACATGTCCTCGCGCTTGGCGGGGTCCAGGCCGGTGGTGGGCTCGTCCAGGAAGATCACTGAAGGCCGGCCGACCAGTGAGGCGGCCAGGTCCAGGCGCCGGCGCATGCCGCCGGAGTAAGTCTTGGCGGGGCGCTTGGCTGCGTCGGTGAGGTCGAACCACTCCAGCAGCTCGGCGGCACGGGCCCGGGCGTCGCGCTTGGACAGGTCCAGCAGCCGGCCGATCAGCTCCATGTTCTCCATGCCGGTCAGGTCCTCGTCGACCGAGGCGTACTGGCCCGTCAGCCCGATCGTGGCGCGGACCTTCTCGGCTTCCTTGGCCACGTCGTAGCCGCCGATGCGGGCGTGCCCGGCGTCGGCCTTGATCAGCGTGGCCAGGATCCGCACGCTGGTGGTCTTGCCGGCGCCGTTCGGGCCCAGAACCGCGTGCACGGTGCCCTGCTTGGCGAACAGGTCGACGCCCTGGAGCGCCTTGGTCTCGCCGAATGCCTTCTGCAGGCCCTCGGCCTCGATCGCGTAGGAGGTCATCGCCCCGTCCCCTCTGTGTCGTCTGTACTCGTCTTCGCTGACGAGTAGAAGCATCAGGGATGCCGCTGATAGCTCGCGCACATGGCGCTGACAGCGGCTGACAGCCGCCGACGCGGGTCCGTCAGCGGCTGTCAGGAGGGGTTGAAGCGCAGGTCAGCGCTGTTGTTTTAGGAGACGCTGTCAATCCGCGCAGACATCGCGGTCAGCTGATCGTTGCCCTGCCGGAGGGCGTCGAACGCCGCCGAGGTCGCATCGGGGTTGCCGCTGACGCCCTGCAGCGCCTGAGTCGCGGCGTTGGCGAAGGAGCTGACAGCGGACGCCCACGCGTGCGAGCCCTCCGCATCCGGCATCGGCGGCACGGCGGCGATGGTCGGATACCCCAGGCACAACGTGTTCGCCGCACTCGCCACCGCGTCAGCGTGCCCGAGGTTGAGCGCGCTCTCCAGCGTGGCAGCGTCGGCACGCAGCTTCTGCGCAGCGGCGGCAGCCTGCGACGACCACGTACCGATAGCGGCGGCCGTACCGGTCTCGCTGGTCACCGGCACGGAGATCGCCGTGGCGGTCCGGCACGAGGCGATCGCCGCGGTGAACACCCCTGAGCTGACCGACCCGCTGGTCCCGAACGTGAGGTGGGCTGGGAGCTCGATCTCGGGCGCCGAGCCGTTGTTCTGCGCACTGATCCCGCCGACCACGGCACCGTCCTGCGAGTACGCCGCGGTCCACGGCGCCGCGCCGTTTCCGTTGCCGGACCGGTTGGTGAGCAGGCGCGCGGCATAGACGACACCGCCAGCCAGCAGCAGCGCGCCGATCAAAGTACCGGCGACGACCCGCTTGGTCGGGTAGTTGATGGCGGGATCACGCTGGTAGCCGGGATTCGGCTCGGCACTCCACGACTGCTCGGACCCGGACCGCGGAGCTTCGCCGACGCTGACGGCATACCGCGCGGCACCCTCGCCAGCCTCATGGAACTCGCGGCGAGCCGAGGTCTGGCGCGCGGAAGGCGATGCGGGGGCGGATGCAGAGGCGGCGGCAGCGGTCGAGACGGTGGCACCGCCAGAAGTGGTGGCGGCAGCAGGGTGCGCGGGATCGGCAGCGCCGGAAGTGGTCGTGATATCAGGGTGCACGGGATCGGGAGCGCCAGGGTCGGAGGCGGCAGGCTGCACCGGATCCTGGCCCGAGGTCGTGGCAGCAGGCTGCGCGGGCCCAGTGGCGCCCGGCGCCGAGGTGCCGGCCGACTCCGCGGCACCGGCGGCCGCCGCGTCCCGCGCAGAGTCCTCGTTCGGCTGGTTGCGCTGGTCGTCCTGGGACATCGTGCGCGCTCCGATCGGTCGCGGTGCTGGTTCCGTGCTGGTTCCGTGCAAGTTCCCTACAAGGGCCACTGTCCGTCACGGGCGCGTTTCCCGCCGCTCTGGTCACCCCTCCGAGCGACGGCTAGGATCGGTCCCAAGCAAATGCTAGGTTGCTCTGCCCGCATCCCACCGACCCGGGAGGCCGCCTTGGCCGTCACCAGTACCAGCGAGCCCGGTGCGGCGCATCGCGGCGTCGTCACCGTCAGCGTGGACCAGCCGCCGGTGAACGCGCTGCCGGTGGCCGGCTGGTTCGCGCTCGCCGACGCGCTGCGGGCCGCGGGTCAGGATCCTGAGACACGGGTGGTCATCCTGCGTGCCGAGGGCCGCGGATTCAATGCCGGGGTGGACATCAAGGAGATGCAGAACACCGCCGGGTTCGACGCGCTGCTCGGCGCCAACGCCGGCTGCGCCGCCGCGTTCGCCGCCGTCTACGACTGCCCGGTGCCGGTGATCGCGGAGGTCGCAGGGTTCTGCGTCGGCGGCGGGATCGGCCTGGTGGGCAACGCCGACAGCATCATCGCCAGCGACGACGCCTACTTCGGGCTGCCCGAGGTCGACCGCGGCGCACTCGGCGCGGCGACGCATCTCGGGCGCCTCGTCCCGCAGCACTATTTGCGGACCATGTACTACACGGCGCGCACCGTCTCGGCGCAGCGGCTGCTGGAGTTCGGCTCGGTCTGGGACGTCGTCCCGCGCGAGAAGCTGCACGCGCGCACCCTGGAACTCGCCGCCGAGATCGCCGCCAAACACCCGGCGGTGATCCGCGCCGCCAAGGCCGCGCTGAACGGGATCGACCCCGTCGACGTGAAGCGCTCCTACCGCTTTGAGCAGGGCTTCACCTTCGAGATCAACCTGGCCGGGGTCGCCGACGAGGAACGGGACAAGTTCGTGGAAGGCGGGGTCTGAGCATGCGCGACAAGCGGATGAGCATCGAGGACGTGGTCGCCGAACTGCGCGACGGCATGACCGTCGGCATCGGCGGCTGGGGATCGCGGCGCAAGCCGATGGCGTTGGTGAGCGCGATCGCCAAGTCCAGCCTGAAAGACCTGACCGTCGTGTCCTACGGCGGCCCGGACGTCGGCATGCTCTGCGCGACCGGCAAGGTCCGCAAAGCGGTGTACGGCTTCGTGTCCCTGGACTCGATCCCCCTGGACCCGCACTTCCGCAAAGCCCGCCAGGAAGGCGAGATCGAGGTATCAGAGTTCGACGAAGGCGCGCTGCAGTGGGGTCTGTACGCCGCCGCGCTGCGCCTGCCGTTCCTGCCCACCCGCGCAGGTCTGGGCACCGACGTCATGCGCAACAACCGCGACCTGCGCACCGTCGACTCGCCCTACGACGACGGCGAGAAACTGTTGGCCATGCCGGCGATCCACCTCGACGCCGCCCTGGTCCACCTGAACCGCGCCGACATGTTCGGCAACACCCAGTATCTGGGCCCTGACATCTACTTCGACGACCTCTACTGCCTGGCCGCCGAGAAGCGTTACGTCTCCTGCGAACGCGTCGTCGACACCGCCGAACTCCTGGCCGCCGGACCGCCGCAATCGTTGAAGATCAACCGGATGATGGTCGACGGAGTGGTCGAGATCCCCGGTGGCGCCGGATTCACCAGCTGTGTCCCGGACTACGGCCGCGACGAGGTGGCGCAGAAGGCATACGCGGCCGGTGAGATCTTCGTGGAGGCAAGCCGATGAGCGACGTGACCCGCGCCGAAGTCTGCGTCGCCGCCTGCGCCGAAGCCTGGCGCGGCGACGGCGAGATCATCGCCTCGCCGATGGGCCTGATCCCGGCGCTCGGCGCCCGACTGGCCAAGCTGACCTTCGCCCCCGGACTCATGCTCTCCGACGGCGACGCGAACTACCTGACCGACCCCACCGGCGCCGCCTCGCACGTCGAGGCGCACATCCCCTACCGCCAGCTGTTCGACGTCGTCTGGCACGGCTCGCGCCACGTCATGATGGGCGCCAGCCAACTGGACAAGTTCGGCAACCAGAACATCTCCGCCATCGGCACGGACTTCACGCGCCCCAAGGCGCAGCTGATCGGCGTCCGCGGCGCGCCGGGCAACACCGTCAACCACCCGACGAGCTACTGGATCGCCAACCACTCCCCCAAGGTGTTCGTGGAGAAGGTGGACACCGTCTCAGGGCTCGGATACGACCGCGCGCGCGGCGTCGGATACGCGGCGCGCTTCCACGAGATCCGCCGCATCGTGACGAACCTGGCGGTGTTCGACTTCCAGACCAAGGACCACCGCATGCGCCTGCGGTCGATCCATCCCGGCGTCTCGGTCGACGACGTGGTGGCGGCGACCGGCTTCGTCCTGGTCGGCACCGACAACCCGGACACCACCCCGGAGCCGGACGCCGAGGCGCTGCGGCTGATCCGCGAGGTCCTGGACCCGAAGACCACCCGCGAGCGCGAAGTCCCGTCCGCCGGAAGGGGATGACCGCGCATGCTGGAGCAGCGGATCCGCACCCGGTGGACGGAGATCGTGGGCGTCCGGCACCCGATCGTGCAGACCGGCATGGGCTGGGTCGCCGGTCCGCACCTGGTGACCGCGACCGCCCGCGCCGGAGCGTTGGGGATCCTGGCGTCGGCGACCATGTCCTACGACGAGCTGGCCGCGGCGATCCGTGAAGTGAAGGAGCGTACTGATGCTCCCTTCGGTGTAAATCTGAGGGCTGATGCCGCCGACGCCGCCGAACGCGTCGATCTGCTCATCAAGGAAGGGGTGCGGGTCGCCTCCTTCGCGCTGGCGCCGAAGCGGGAGCTGATCGCGAAGCTGAAGGACGCCGGGACCGTGGTCGTGCCGTCGATCGGCGCGAAGCGGCACGCCGAGAAGGTCGCGGCGTGGGGCGTGGACGCGGTGGTGGTGCAGGGCGGCGAGGGCGGCGGGCACACCGGCGGCGTCGCGACCAGCCTGCTGCTGCCGCAGATCACCGCCGCCGTGGACATCCCGGTCCTGGCCGCCGGCGGCTTCTTCGACGGACGCGGACTCGCGGCGGCATTGGCCTACGGCGCCGACGGCATCGCGATGGGGACGCGGTTCCTGCTGACCTCCGACTCGCGCGTTCCCGAGGCGGTGAAGGCGTTGTATCTGGCGGCGGACGTGAACGGGACCATCGCGACGCCGAAGATCGACGGCGTCCCGCACCGCGTGCTGCGCACCGGGCTCGTGGAGCAGATCGAGCGCTCCGGAACGGCGAGTTCGCTGCTGCGCTCGGCCCGCAACGGCTTGGCGTTCAAGAAGATGACCGGCATGTCGCTGCGCGCGATGGCCAAGGACGGCTTGGCGATGCGCAAGCATCACGGCTTGCGCCTGGGACAGGTCGTGATGGCGGCGAACACGCCGATGCTGCTGAAAGCCGGGCTGGTACAGGGGAATCCGGCGGCCGGGGTGCTGTCCGCCGGTCAGGTCGTCGGCCTGATCGAGGATCTGCCGAGCTGCGAGGACCTCGTCGACCGGATCATCGCCGAGGCGGTGGCTGCTTTGTCGGGGGCATCGGCGACTGTAGTGGGCTAACTTGGCGGCTATGACTTACGACACCCCTGCGACCACGGTCCGCCTCCGTCCGATCACGCTGGAGGACTGTGCCATCGAGGAGGCCAACGCGCCGACCCCCGAGACCGAGCCCTACAGCTACTACGGCTTCATCAACCCGGGCCGCGCCCGCAAGGCTGTCGAGTCGGGCGAATCCTTCCCCAAGTTCGGCGAGCTGAACGGCCGGCTGTCGGTGGAAGCCGACGGCGAGTACATCGGCAACGTGAGCTGGCACCCGGTCCACTACGGGCCGGTCACGGCGCCGGCGCTCAACTTCGGGATCAGCCTGATCCCCTCCGGCCGCGGCAAGGGCCACGGGAGCGAGGCGCAGCGCCAGCTGATCGAGTACCTGTTCGACACCACGACGGTGAACCGCGTCGAGGCCTCGACCGACGTGGAGAACCTGGCCGAGCAGCGCGCGCTGGAGAAGGCCGGCCTGGTGCGCGAGGGCGTCTGCCGCGGCTGCCACTTCCGCGCCGGGGAGTACCGCGACATGGTCGTGTTCGCGACCGTGCGCGCCGACTTCTACGCCGCGCGCAAGACCGTCACCAGCAAAGTCCGCACCGGCTTCACCGCCTGAGGCGAAACTGTCGGCGGTGCGACGGATAATCCAGACATGCGCGCCAGCCGACTCGTCTCCCTGCTCCTGCTCCTGCAGACCCGGGGACGCATGACGGCCCATCAGCTGGCCGAGGAGCTGGAGGTCTCGGTCCGCACCATCTACCGGGACGTCGAATCGCTGCACGAGGCCGGCATCCCGCTTTACGGCGACGCCGGCCCGGCCGGCGGCTACCAGCTCCTGGCCGGCTACCGCACCCGGCTGACCGGGCTGTCGGCGAACGAGGCGGAAGCCATGTTCCTGGCCGCGCTTCCGGGCCCGGCTGCCGAGCTCGGGCTGGGCTCGGTGATGGCCGCCGCGCAGCTGAAGGTGAAGGCGGCGCTGCCGCCGGAGCTGGCCGACCGCAGCGGTCGCATCCAGGAGCGCTTCCTGCTCGACGCGCCGGGCTGGTACGACGACGGGGACACCAGCCCTTTCCTGCCCGCGGTCGCCGAGGCGGTCTGGAACCAGCGGCGTATCAGGGTGCTGTATCGGCGGTGGACCGAGCCGACGGAGGTCGAGCGCACGCTGGCGCCGTACGGGATCGTGCTGAAGACCGGCAAGTGGTACACCGTCGCGGAATCCGCGGGGCGGACGAACACCTACCGCGTGAACCAGATCCTCGAGCTGACCGCGCTGGAGGACGACGATTCCTGTTTCGAGCGTCCGGAGGACTTCGACCTCACCGCGTACTGGGCCCGGCAGGTCGCGGAGTTCCGGACGCGGCTGATCCAGGGCGACGCGCTGATCCGGCTGTCGCCGGCCGGGAGGCAGCGGCTGGCGGAAGTGATGGCGGCGGACGTGGTGAAGGCGGTCGAAGCCACCGCCGAGGACGACCACGAGCGCGCGGGATGGGTCAAGGCGACGGTGCCGATCGAGTCGCTGACCCATGCGCACGGCCAGTTCCTGGCGTTGGGCGCCGAGGTCGAGGTCCTGGCGCCGGAGCCGTTGCGGGAGCGGATCGCGGAGACGGCGGCGGGGCTGGCGAAGATGTACGGCTTCTAGTTCTCGCCTTCTCGCCGCTCATGAAACACCTCGTGCGACCATGGAGCGATGGATCAGTTGACCGCGTTCGGGAATCAGCTTTTGGCAGTACACGGCTGGCTGCGGGAGCAACTGGGGCGGCTGCGCGACGCCGCTGAGGACGGAACGGCCGTCGATACCTCCGACCTGGATCTGCGGGCCCACTGTTTCGCCTTCTGCGCCGCACTCGAGGACCACCACCGGCTGGAGGACACCTCGGTATTTCTCGCCGTGGTCGCCGAATATCCGGAGCTGGAATCCGTCGTCGCCGAGCTGATGCGGGACCACGAGCAGATCGCCGCGCTGCTGCGGCAGGTGCGGATCGTGGCGGACGCGCTCGCTGACGAGCCGTCGCCGGAGGAACTGCGCCGGCTGCGCAACGAGCTGGACGGCTTGGCGGCGTTGGCGGAATCGCACTTCACCTACGAGGAACGCAAGCTTGTCGCCGCGCTCGATCAGCTCACCGGGGGCGACCTCGCCCCGTTCGCCGATCCCGCGCTCGCGGATCATGTGCGGCAGAACAACTCGCGCGGTTGATCTGTCTTGCTGTAGCGCTGGCGTCCCGTCAGGCAGAGGCCTTGAATCCGCCGTAGAACACACCGAGACCCAGCGCCACACAGAGCCCTGCGATGATCCAGAACCGGATCGTGATGGTGACTTCCTTCCACTCCTTCTGCTCGAAATGGTGGTGGATCGGCGAGTTCAAGAACACCCGTTTGTGCCGCAGCTTGAAGGAGGTGACCTGGATGACCACCGAGAGCAGCTCCATGAGGAACAGGCCGCCGATGAGCACGGCGAGCAGTTCGGTCCGCGAGCAGATCGCCAGTCCCGCGAAGGCGCCGCCCAACGCGAGCGAGCCGGTGTCTCCCATGTAGATCTGCGCCGGGGCGGCGTTCCACCACAGGAAGCCGAAGCAGGCGCCCATCACCGCGGCCGCGACGATCGCCAGGTCCAGCGGGTCGCGGACCTGGTAGCAGCCCTGGCTCGGGGAGACGGCGCAGTTCTGTCCGTACTGCCACAGGCCGATGACCACGTAGGCGCCGAAGGCCATGACCGAGGTGCCGGCGGCCAGACCGTCCTGGCCGTCGGTGAGGTTGACCGCGTTGGACCAGCCCGCGATCATCACATAGCTCCACAGGAGGAAGAGCGCCGGTCCGAGGCTGAGCCAGCCGATGTCGCGCAGGAACGAGATGTTCTCGCTCGCCGGCGTCAGACCGGCGGTGTTGCGGAAGTGCAGGACGAGGACCGCGAAGGTGAGCGTCACGGCCAGCTGTCCGGCGAGTTTCGCCCGCGCCCGCAATCCCAGCGAGCGCTGTCGGACGATTTTGATGAAGTCGTCCATGAATCCGACCGCGCCGAGGCCTGCCATCAGGAACAGGACCAGCAGGCCCGAGCTCGTCGGCGCCTTCATCGTCGCGAGCTTGGTCACGAAGTAGGCGACCAGCGTGGACAGGACGATGACCGTGCCGCCCATCGTCGGCGTGCCCCGCTTGACCTGATGCATCTCCGGGAGCTCGTCGCGGATCTCCTGTCCCCAGCCCCGGCGGGTGAAGTACCGGATCGCCACCGGGGTTCCCGCCAGCGAACAGACCAGCGCGATGAGGGTGGCGTAAAGGAGCGCTCGCATCGTTGGTGTTCCTCCCCGAGGACGGCGGCGGCCGATTGTGCGCAATCGTAGGGGGATGCCGCTTCCAGGGGTTCTGTCAGAAGGCTGAAGCCCGGGACCGGTGTCGGTCGATCCCGGGCTTCAGCTGCGCGGACGCTACCTCAGCGTCGTGCGGTAGCCGTAGCTCCGGCCGAAGCCGCAGCGGCTGCCTCGGCCTCGTACTTCGCCCGGAGCTTCGGCGTCAGGTTCGCCTTCAGGGCGTCGCCGTCGTAGTGGTCGAGCACGCGCTGGTCCATGACGCGGCGCCACAGCGGCGGGAACAGCGCGACGACGATCATCGTGGCGTAACCGCCCGGGAGTTGCGGCGCCTCGTCGAAGGACCGCAGGACCTGGTAGCGGCGGTTCGGGTAGGAGTGGTGGTCGCTGTGGCGCTGGAGTTGGTAGAGGAAGACGTTGGTCGAGAGCCGGTCGCTGTTCCAGCTGTGGACGGGCTCGACCTTCTCGTAGCGCCCGCTCGCGGTCCGCTGGCGCAGCAGGCCGTAGTGCTCGAGATAGTTCACGATCTCCAGCAGCGAGAAGCCGAAGACCATCTGCACGAGCAGGAACGGCAGCACGCCGACGCCGAGCCAGACGGTGAGGGCTGCGAACAGGAGCAGGGTCATCAGCCAGGCGTTGAGGACGTCGTTGCGGAGCGTCCACGGCGAGCGCTTGCGCAGGCGGTGCTTCTTGGTCTCCAGCACCCACGCCGACTTCAGCGAACCCCAGACCGTGCGCGGCCAGAAGCGGTAGAACGACTCGCCGAGGCGCGCCGACGCCGGGTCCTCGGGCGTCGCGACACGGACGTGGTGGCCGCGGTTGTGCTCGACGTAGAAGTGCCCGTAGCCGGACGGCGCGAGGGCGATCTTCGACAGCCAGCGCTCGACGTCCTCGCGCTTGTGCCCGAGTTCGTGCGCGGTGTTGATGGCGATACCGGTCACGATGCCGACGGTGACCACGATGCCGACCCTGGACGCCAGGTTCACGTGCGGCTGGCTCCAGGCCCACGCCCCGAGGACCAGCGAGCCGAATTGCAGCGGCAAGTACAGGAAGGTGAGCACCCGGTAGTACCAGGCCGACTGCAGCTGCGCCTCACGCTCCACCGGCGGATTGCCGGCGTCCTCGCCGATCAGCCAGTCGCCGATCGGCACCATGACGTAGACCAGGAACGGCGTCAGGTACCAGGCGAGCGCGTTGTCGAAGCGATGCCACAGCCCGAAACCGACGTAGGGCAGGATCGGCACGACGAGCGCCAGCGGCCACAGGTACCGCTTGCCGTCCTGCCAGGCCTGCGCCTCCGGCCGCACACCGGTGGAACCGAGGGTCGACGCCGACATGTCACAGCCTCCCGCTGCTCCGCACGCTTTCGAGGGAATCCCTTATTGGACCCCTTGCACAATGAGAGTGGCACGCATCACACTGCAGAGCAAGGGTCCAAGTTGACAGGAGCGCCATGAATGACAAGCCCTCACCCCCCTGGTTCGGTGCACTGATCCTCGGCAGCCTCACCACCGCAACCATCTGGATCCTGACCTACACCCTCTCCCCCCTCCCCGGCCAACACGCCCTCGGCGGCTGGAACTACGCCATCGTCGGCGCCCTGCTGAGCACCTTCATCGCCCTGTCGATGCGCTGGCACGGCGACCCCCTGGAGAAGAGCCGACGCGAGGCGCGCTCCGCGCGCGCGGAGCGCAGCGGCGCAGGGAACTCGACGGCGGGGAGCGCTGGGTGAGTGGCGAGCGATAGCTGCTTGGTGGGAGGACTGCGGCGGCGCGAACGAAAAGCGGCGGCGGCTGAGCAGTCGGTTAGCGCGGAGCGAGCTGCGGCAGGCGGCGGCGAGCGAATGGCAAGCGCTAGGACAGGAACCTTCGGCTCAAGCTAGAAGCGGCGGCAGCGGGCAGCGGGCGAATAGTGCTTGCTGGGAAGACTGCGGCAGCGCGAGCCAGGGGTCAGCATCGGGCATGCGACCGCGCCGAGCGCGAATCAGCTCAAGACTTGCCTCAGCCTCAGCCTCGGAATTTGCTCAGCCTCGGGTCTTGTCCCAGCACCAGATCTTGTCCCAGCCTCAGAACTCGCCTCAGCCCCAGAAATCTTGCCCCAGCCCCAGAACTCGCCTCAGGAGTTGTCGCACGCCGACTGGCTGATCGCCTTGCTGTTGCCATACTGCGGCGTCGCCTGGAAGTTGGTGCCCAGGGCGGCGGCTACTCCTTGGAGTTGGTACTGGATGCGCCAGTTGCCGGCTTTGCAGGGCTGGGTGATGTTGATGTCCGTGTAGTCCGGGCCGGGGACGCCGGTGAAGGCGCGGGCGTCGCCGTCGTTGGCCCAGGGGCTGCTGCCGTCTTTGCGGTACTGGAGTTGCAGGACCAGGGAGGTCTGCTTTGGCGGGGTGGCGCATTTGAGGGCCACTGTTGAGAGGATTTCTCTGTTGAGGGGGCGCGGGTCGTCGGCGATCTTGACGTTGCAGTCGTACTCGGTGGCGGTCACCTTGAAGTGGTGTCCCGAGCTGCTCGGCCGCACGATGAGGAACAGCAGCAGCACTATGGCTGCCACGGCTGCGCCGGCCTTCGTATTGTTGCTCATCACCAGTCAGCGTACTGCCGGGGGTGAGTGCGGTCACTGGCTTCGGGAACTGAGAAGCATCACAGATCGCACACGTTTCGGCGAACGTTTTCCGTGTCTCGATGCCGCCGGCGAATAAATACAGTTCAGAGCCTTTCGATGATCGTCACGTTCGCCTGCCCGCCGCCCTCGCACATCGTCTGCAACCCGTATCGGCCGCCCGTGCGCTCCAACTCGTGCAGCAGACTGGTCATCAGCCGCGCTCCGGTCGCGCCGAGCGGGTGTCCCAGCGCGATGGCACCGCCGTTGACGTTCACCTTCGCCAGGTCCGCGCCGGTCTCCTTCGCCCACGCCAGCACCACCGGCGCGAACGCCTCGTTGATCTCGACGAGGTCGATGTCCGCCAGGCTCATCCCGGTCTTGCGCAAAGCGTGCGCGGTGGCCGGGATCGGCGCGGTCAGCATGTAGATCGGATCGGCGCCGCGAACGGAGAGGTGATGGATGCGGGCGCGCGGCGTAAGCCCGTGCGTCCGCACCGCGTCCTCGGAGGCGATGAGCAGCGCGGCGGAGGCATCAGAGATCTGCGACGACACCGCGGCGGTCAGCCGTCCGCCCTCGACCAGCGTCCGCAGCCCGGCCATCGCCTCCTTCGACGTGTCCCGGCGCGGACCCTCGTCGACCGCGAAACCCTCGTACGGCACGATCTCCCGCTCGAACCGCCCCGCGTCGATCGCCGCCAGCGCCCGCCGATGCGACTCCAGCGCGAAATCCTCCATCGCGTCCCGCGACACGTCCCACTTCTCGGCGATCAGCTCGGCGGCGTGGAACTGCGACACCGGCTGGTCGCCGTACCGGGCCCGCCAGCCGCGCGACCCGGAGAACGGATCGGTGACGCCGAACTGCCCCGCGACCGTCATCGCCGCCGCGATCGGGATCTGCGACATGTTCTGCACGCCGCCGGCGACCACGAGATCCGCCGTCCCGCTCAGCACCGCCTGCGCCGCGAAGTGCACCGCCTGCTGCGACGAACCGCACTGTCGGTCGACGGTCACGCCCGGCACCTCCTCGGGCAGCCCGGCGGCCAGCCACGCGGTGCGCGCGATGTCGCCGGCCTGGTGCCCGATGGTGTCCACGCAGCCGAACACGACGTCGTCCACCGCCGCCGGATCCACGCCCGAGGCGTCCACGACAGCCTTGATGACGTGCGCGCCCATGTCAGCCGGATGCGCCGCGGCCAGCGCGCCCTTCTTGCGCCCGACCGCCGTCCGAAGCGCCCCGACTATGTAGGCCTCACCCATGCGCGCATCACTCCCTGGAGCTAATCCCTGCTCTGGAACCCTTCGAGAATCATCGACAGGTACTGCGCCGAGACCGCCTCGGCGGTGAGCTTCCCGCCCGGCGTGTACCACCGCACCGCCACCCACACGGTGTCCCGCACGAAGCGATAAGCCATCGTGGCGTCCAGATCCGCGCGGAACGCCCCGGAGGCGATCCCCTTCTCCAGCGTGCCGAGCCAGATCTCGCGGAACTCGCGGTCGGTGTCGTCCAGATAGGCGAAGCGCGGCGACTGGCGCAGCTGCTTGGCCTCGTTCTGGTACAGCGCGATCGCCGCGTGGCTGCGGTCGATCGCCTGGAACGAGGCGTCGACCAGCTGCTCGAAGGCGCGGCGCGGATCGCTCTGCCGCTCGACGATCGCGCGGTAGTCGCGGAACAGCTCGTCCAGGAACGTCCGCAGGATCTCGTCCGCCATCGTCTCCTTGGAGTCGAAGTGGTGGTAGAGGCTCCCGGACAGGATCCCGGCGGCGTCGGCGATGTCGCGCACCGTCGTGTTCTTATAGCCGCGCTCGGCGAACAGGCCGGCGGCCAGGGCCAGCAGCTCGGCGCGGCGGTCGGAGGCAGGAGGTTTAGGCATGTTGGCTCGAAACGGAGAGGACTTCACCGGTCAGGTAGGAGGCATAGTCGCTTGCCAGGAACACCATGGCATTCGCGACCTCCCACGGCTCGGCGGCGCGCCCGAACGCCTCGCGGGCGGTCAGCTCGGCGAGCAGTTCGTCGGTCGTGACCTTGGCGAGGAACGGGTGCATGGCCAGCGAGGGCGCGACGGCGTTCACCCGGACACCGTAGACGGCGGCGTCCAGGGCCGAGCAGCGGGTCAGCGCCATGACCCCGGCTTTCGCCGCGGCGTAGTGCGCCTGGCCCTCCTGCGCGCGCCAGCCGATCACCGAGGCGTTGTTCACCACGGCGCCACCGGAGTCCTGGTCGCGCATGCGGCGCAGCGCCGCGCGGGTGCAGCGGAAGGTGCCGTTCAAGGTGACGTCCAGGACGCGGAGCCACTGCTCGTCGGTCATGTCCAGGACGGACGCGGTCCCGCCGAGCCCGGCGTTGTTGATCAGGACGTCCAGGCTGCCGAAGCGCTCGGCGGTGCCGTCGATCAGGGCTTGGACATGCTCCTCGCGGGTGACGTCGCAGACCATCGCGTGGACGGCGTCCTCGCCGAAATCCTTGGCGAGCGCCGCGCGGGTCTCCTCCAGACGGCGCTCATGATGGTCGCTGACCACGACGCGCGCGCCCTCCTCCAGGCAGCGGCGCGCGGCGGCGGCGCCGATGCCGGTCCCGGCGGCGGCGGTGATCGCGACGTTCTTGCCGGCGAGCAGCTCGTGGCCGGGGACGTACGAGGGCACAGGCGGCACGGTCACGCTCGCGGCTCCTTCGGGAGGCCGAGGACGCGCTCGGCGATGACGTTCCGCTGGATCTCGTCGGACCCGCCGTAGATGGTGTCGGCGCGGCTGAACAGCCACAGCCGCTGCCACTCGTCGAGGTCGTAGTCGGCGCCGGTGACGGTACCGGCCGCGCCGAGCACGTCCATCGCCAGCTCGCCGAGGTCGCGATGCCAGCGCGCCCACGCCAGCTTGGCGATCGAGGCTTCGGCGCCGGGCGTGCCGTCGGCGAGCCCGGTCATCGATCGCAGGGCATTGAGGCGCAGCACGTCCAGACCGAGCGCGGCGCGGGTGAGGCGGTCCAGGATCAGCGGATCGTCGATCGCAGTGGTCTGACGTGCGAGCGCGATGACGCCGTCGAGTTCGCGGCGGAAGCCGATCTGCTGACCGAGTGTGGAGACGCCGCGTTCGAAGCCGAGGGTGGCCATCGCGACCCGCCAGCCGTCGTGCACGCCGCCGACGACGTTGGTCGCGGCGGTGCGGGCGTCGGTGAAGTAGACCTCGTTGAACTCGGAGGTCTTAGTGAGCTGAAGGATCGGGCGGACCTCGACGCCGGGCTGCTTCATCGGGACCAGCAGGTATGACAGGCCTCGATGTTTCGGCGCGCCAGGATCGGTGCGCGCGACGACGAAGCACCAGTCGGCGAGGTGCGCCAGCGACGTCCAGACCTTCTGCCCGTTGAGGATCCACTCGCCGCCGCCTTGCGCTTCCGACTGCGGCTCGGCAAGAACGGCGGTGGTCTTCACATTGGCGAGGTCTGAGCCGGCGTCGGGTTCGGAGTAGCCCTGGCACCAGAGCTCTGTCACGTCGCGGATGCCGGGCAGGAAGCGCTGTTTCTGTTCTTCCGTGCCGAAGGCGATGAGCGTCGGACCGAGGAGCTGTTCGCCGATGTGGCTGACGCGGATCGGTGCGTTGGCGCGGGCGTACTCCTCGTGGAAGATCACCTGTTGCGCGACGCCGGCAGCGCGGCCGCCGTACTCCTTCGGCCAGTCCAGGCAGGTCCAGCCGTGCGCGGCGAGGTGGCGGTCCCAGGCGACGCGGACGTCGAAGGCCTCGTGCTCGCGCCCCGGGCCGCCCAGACCCTTGGCCGCGGCGAACTCGCCGGTGAGGTGGTCGTGGAGCCATGCCCGGAGCTCGGCACGGAACGCCTCGTCCTCGGCGGTGTACGTGAGGTCCACGGAGTCTACCCTACCAATCGTTTGCTTGGTACGGTAGGCCGCGTGGACCTGAGCTTCAGCACGGCCGAGGACGCGTTCCGTGCGGCGGTGCGCTCCTGGCTGGCAGAGCACGTACCGGCCGACCCGCTGCCGTCGATGGACACCGCCGAGGGCTTCGAGGCGCACCGGCGCTGGGAGCGGCAGCTGTTCGAGGAGCGCTACTCGGTGGTGTCGTGGCCGACCGAGTACGGCGGACGCGGCGCGTCGATCACCGAATGGCTGGTCTTCGAGGAGGAGTACTGGGCCGCGGGCGCGCCGGGGCGGGTGTCGCAGAACGGGATCAACCTGCTGGCGCCCTCGATGCTCGACCACGGGACCGACGCGCAGAAGGCGCGTTTCCTGCCCGCGATGGCCTCCGCCGAGCAGATCTGGGCGCAGGTGTGGTCCGAGCCGGAGGCGGGATCGGACCTGGCGTCGTTGCGTTCGACGGCGGTGCGCGCGCCGTCGGACGACGGCTGGCTGCTGGCGGGACAGAAGACATGGTCCTCGCGGGCGAGCTTCGCGGACTGGGGATTCGGACTGTTCCGCAGCGACCCGGCGGCAGAGCGTCATCGAGGGCTGACTTACTTCCTGTTCCCGTTGACAGCGCCCGGGATCACGGTCCGACCGATCCCGCAGTTCGACGGCGAGCCGGGCTTCGCAGAGCTCTTCTTCGACGACGTGTACGTCCCGGACACGGACGTACTCGGCGGCGTCGGCGACGGCTGGAAGGTCACGATGGCCACCGCCGGCAAGGAACGCGGACTCTACCTGCGCTCGCCGGGGCGCTACATGGCGACGGCCGCGCGCCTGGTCGCCTTGTGGAAGGCAGCGGGCAGACCGGCGGAGTTCCAGGACCGGGTCGCGGAGGCGTGGATCGGCGCGCGGGCATACCAGCTGGCGACGTTCGAGACGGCGGCACGGATCGCGGACGGCGGGACGCTCGGCGCGGAGACGAGTGTGAACAAGCTGTTCTGGTCAGAGCTGGACCTGGCGATGCACGAGACCGCGCTGGACCTGCTGGGACCCGACGCGGAAAAGCTGGACTCGGCCTGGATGGACGGCTACCTGTTCGCCCTGGCCGGGCCGATCTACGCCGGAACGAATGAGGTACAGCGGAACGTGGTCGCCGAGCGGGTACTCGGGCTGCCGAGGGGGGCGCGGTGAGGGCGGGGTCGCGCAGCGCTCGCGCGGAGGCCGATGGTCCGGCGCGGAGCGAGGGCGACTCTGCAACGCGCGCACCAGCCAGCACCCGCAGCGCTCGCGCGAAGGCCGATGGTCCGGCGCGGAGCAAGGGCGGCTCTGCAACGCGCGCACCAGTCAGCTCCCGCGAGCCGCGCACTCCCCGCGACCGGGCGCGGAGCGAGGAGGCTGTCCGGTGAGGTTTTCCCTGACCGAGGAGCAGCGCGACTTCCGCAACGCGGTCGACTCCCTGTTGCGTGACGCGAACGGCATCGCGGCGGCTCGCGCGTGGGCGGCCGGCGATAGCAAGCCGGGCCTCGAAATCTGGCGAGGGTTGGCAGCCATCGGCATGCACTCGCTCGCGGGCGAATATCCGGTCGAACTCTGCGCGGCCATGGAGCGCGTCGGCTACCACGCGGCGCCCGGACCGTATCCCGAATCGCTCGCAGTCGCGACCGCACTCGCCGAGTGGCGCGAGCGCCTAGGCGCCGGATCGATGGCCACCACCGCCGTTCCGCCGGTTGCGCCTTATGCACCGAACGCCGACATCGCAGAGTTCTGTATCCCTGCCGTCGCGCCGAACGCCTCCGACAGGCCGATCGCCTCACTCGACCCAACCCGCAGCCTGTTCCCCGTCTCCGGTCAGCCGCCGCACGCCGAGCTGATCTTCGACACCGCCGCGCTGCTCACCGCCGCGCAGTTGCTCGGCCTCGGGCGTGCCGCGCTCGACATGACTGTCGCCTACGCCAAGCAGCGCGTGCAGTACGGCTGCGTCATCGGCGAGTACCAAGCGGTCAAGCACCGTCTCGCTGACGCGCACACCGGCTTGGAGTTCGCACGTCCCCTCGTTTTCGCCGCCGCGCTCAGCTCCGACGCGCGCGACGTCTCCGCGGCGAAGGCTGCCGCGAGCGACGCGGCGTACCGTGCCGCCCGCGCCGCGCTCCAGCTCCACGGCGCCATCGGGTACACCGACGAGTACGACCTGTCCGTTTACTTCAAGAAGATCCGGGCGCTGCACTCGGCGTGGGGAAGTCCGTCGTTCCACCGTGCTCGGCTGCTCGACCAGCTCGACCAGCTCGACCAACTCGCCGACCTGTAGGCACCGACCCCCAAGATCGCGCGCAGGTAGTGTTGGGCCCGGGCAAGAGTGGGGCTACCCCCATCGCCCGGACCCCCGCCGCCGAGCCACCATTTCCTCATGACCTCCAACGCCACCCCGAACCGCGCCCCGATCGGCGCCCTGCGGATGAGCACCATCGCCGTCGCCGGCGTGATCGTGGCGGTGGGTGTGCCGGCCGTCGCGGCGGCGATCGCGCTGTCCACGCAGGTGAGCGACCAGCAGGCGCTGGTGAAGATCGATGCCGCGGGCCCGATCTCGCGGATCGTCATCGCCGACTCCGACAGCGACGTCCGGATCACCGGCGACGCGGCCGCGAACGGCGTGACCGGGCAGGCGGTCGTGCAGTGGAAGGGTGAGGACGGCAAGCGTCCGGCGCTGCGGCAGAGCGTCTCCGGCGGGGTGCTGACCCTGATCAAGGACTGCTCCGGGGGCGGCTGCGGGCCGATCGACATCATGGTGTCGGTGCCGCGGGACGTCTCGGTGCAGGCAACGACCTCCGACGGGAACATCGCTCTCAGCGGCGTCACCGGTCAGGTGGACCTGACCTCGAGCGCAGGCAGCATCGACGCCGACGGCCTGGGCTCGGCGAACGCCTCCTTCCACACCACCAACGGCACCATCGACGCGGCCTTCACCGGCGCGCCGGCCCGGATCGTGGCCGAGACCACGAACGCCTCGGTGGCCATCGGCACCGACGGCCGGACCGCCTACTACGACGCGGTCCACACCACCGACGGCGTGGAGTCGCTGACCAACGCGCAGGACCGCACCTCCCCCGACGAGATCGACGCGACCACCACCAACGGCGACGTGACCATCAGTTAGAGGCCTTGAGATGAGCTCTGAACCCACTCCGACCCGCCGCCCGATCGCCGCCGTCCGGATCAGCACGATCGCGCTGCTCGGCATCGTCGCCGCGGTCGCGGTCCCGGCCTGCGCCGCCGCGATCGTCCTGTCGGGCACCGTCGACAGCAAGCAGGTGCAGCAGAATCTCGGCATGGACCAGCCGGTCAGCCGGGTGGTCATCGTCGACAGCGACAGCAGCGTCCACGTCACCGCCAACCCCGCGCTGTTCGGCGTGAGCGGCCAGGCGACGCTGAGCTGGCACGCCTTCAGCGGCACCAGCCACGCGAAGGTCGTCGAGCAGTACGCCGACGGCGTGCTGACGCTGAGCAAGGACTGCGGCGGCATCGACTGCGGCGCGGACATCGACATCCAGGTGCCGCCGAAGGTCTCGGTACAGGTCAACACCAGCAACGCGGGGATCTCTGTCACCGGCGTCCTCGGCGCGGTGGATCTGCACAGCTCGAACGCGAGCATCACGGCGAAGCAGCTCGGATCCGGCGACGCGACCCTGGCCACCCAGAACGCCTCGATCCACGCCTCGTTCACCGGCGCCCCGAAGAGCATCAGGGCGACCACCAGCAACGCGAGCGTCAGCATCGTCACGGACGGCCACACGCCGTATTACGACGACGTCAAGACCTCCAACGGCGACACGAACCTGCAGAACGTCCGAGACCGCCGGTCCGCCAACGTCCTCTACATCCACACTTCCAGCGGCGGAATCACGGTCAAGTAGCGGTATCGCAGGACTCGAGCCGGACATGCGGGATCACGTCGTCGAGCCCTGTCGTCGAGCACTGTCGGAGGGCGCCCGGGGCGCGAGCTGCGAACCACTATTCTTGCGGGCGTGGCCCCTCAATCACATGACGAACCGGCGGTAACCGGGACCGGGACCGGCACAGGCACCGACGATCCGCGGCTGCCGGCGACCAGCTGGGCGGTGCTCGGCATGCTGGCCTTCGAGCAGGAGCTGTCCGGCTACGACATCAAGAAGCGGGCCGACTCGTCGCTGAAGCTGTTCTACTGGTCGCCGTCGTTCAGCCAGATCTACGGCGAGCTCAAGCGGTTGGAGAAGCACGGGTATGTGACGTCGCGGACCGTGATGCAGGACGAGGTGCGCGGCAAGCGGGTGTACACGATCAGCGGCGCGGGGCGCGAGGCGGTGCGCCGGTGGGCGCGGACGGCGCCGGTCGAGGTGCCGGTGCTGAAGCACGGCGTGCTTCTACGGGTCTGGTTGGGACACCTCACCCAGCCCGAGCGGCTGCGCGAGATCGTGGCGGAGCACCGCGACAACTCCGAGCGGCGGCGCGCCGAGGCCGCGGTGGACGTCGCCGCCGCGCACGACGAGACGGCGTGGGCCCATCCCGAGATCGCGCTGAAGTGGGCCGAGCGGTATCACGCGGCGGAGCGGGATCTGGCCGAGCGGATGCTGGCGGATCTGGACGCGCTGGCGGCTTCGGGGCGTGCCACCGCACCAGCGGCCGCGGCGATATCTTCGGGACCTGATGACAACAGCTGAAAGCTGTCCATGATCCGAAACGTTCTTGCCCAGAATGCGGGCAGGCGAGACACTCTGAGCATGGCTACCGTGCACGAGGTCATCGACGCCAAACTGCGTAAGTTCATCGAGGCGCAACCGTTGTTCTTCGTGGCGACCGCGCCGCTGGCCGCCGAGGGACACGTCAACCTCTCGCCGAAGGGCACGCTCGGCTCGCTGGCGATCCTCGGCCCGGACCGCCTGGCGTACCTGGACCTCACCGGCAGCGGCGCCGAGAGCCTGGCGCACCTGCGCGAGAACGGCCGCATCACGGTGATGTGGGTAGCCTTCGAAGGGCCGCCGAACATCGTGCGCGTCCACGGCACCGGCGAGGTGCTCTGGCGCGACGACCCCCGCTGGGAGGAGTACATCGGCCTGTTCCCGGCGGCCGCGGACCCCGGCGCGCGGGCGATCGTCCTGGTCCAGGCGACGCGCATCAGCGACTCGTGCGGCTACGCGGTCCCCTTCATGGACTACAAGGGCGACCGCCGCCTGCTCGCGGAGTACTTCGGCCGCCGCGACGAGGAGTTCCACGTCGACTACGTGGCGCGCAAGAACGCGACGAGCATCGACGGACTCCCGGCCGTCCCCGTGGAAACACTGCGCGGACAGCTCAAATCCCAGCAGGTGTAGACCGCCCTGGCGGCTTGGCCCGAACCCGGCTACGGTCCGCGCCATGCGCTTCGACCCCGAACAGCAAGAACTCCGGCAGACGGTGCGGACGCTGCTGGACCGGGCCGCCGGCGGCGACGTCTGGCGGCTGCTCACCGAGCAGGTCGGAGCGCTCGAACTCGCCATCCCCGAGCAATACGGCGGCGCCGGCTTCTCAGTCCTGGAAACGCACGTCGTGCTCGAGGAACTCGGCGCAGCGCTTGCCGCCCCCGGCTACTTGAGCACGACGGTCGCGGCACAGGCGATTCTCGCGGGGGACTCGGAGCAGGCGAAGGCGGAACTGCTGCCGGGAATCGCCGGGGGTGGGACGCGAGCGGCGGTGGTTTGGAGTGGCACGGTCGAGGCTGTGGTCGAGGCTGCGGTTGGGGGCGGCGGCGATGGCTGGCGGCTGACCGGGATCGAGGAACATGTGCTGGACGGCGGGGATTCGGGCTTGTTCGTAGCTCAAGCACGAATGCCAGGGGCACGCGGCGAGGCGGCAGGTAAGCCAGACAGCGGTCGCGCACCGCGGCAAGAATCAGGCGCTGGGCGCGGGCAGGCGCGGGCGGAAACTGGTCTCGGGCAGGCGCAGGAATCAGCCACTGATCGCGGGCAGGCGCGCGAGGCTGCCATCGGTCGCGGACCGTGGCAATCACTCGATGCGCACTCGGTCTCGGGTTATGGCGTCTTCGTGGTCTCTGCTGCGGATGCGGTGGTTTCTGCTGTCGAGACCGTCGATCCGGGTCGGCCGCAGGCATGCGTCGAGTTCCGCGACTCCCCTGCCATCTTCCTCGGCGCCGATCCCCTGCTGCTGGAGCGGGTGCTGGACTTGGCGTGTGTTGCGATCTCGGCCGAGCAGGTCGGCGCTGCGCAGCGTGCGTTTGATCTGACCCTCGCCTATGCGAAGCAGCGGGTGCAGTTCGGGCGGCCGATTGGTTCGTTTCAGGCTGTGAAGCACCGGCTCGCCGACATGTTCACGTTGCTGGAGTCGGCGCGCTCGGCCTCCTATGCCGCTGCGTTCGCTGCTGTGTCAGGGAACGAGCTCACCGTCGCCGCGTCGCGGGCCAAGGCGTACTGCTCCGAGGCGTTCTCCACGATCGCGGGCGAGGCGATTCAGCTGCACGGTGGCATCGGCATCACCTGGGAGCACCCGATTCATCTCTACTTCAAGCGCGCGCACGTCACCTCGCAGCTGTTCGGCACTCCCGCTTGGCACCGTCGTCGCTACGCGCTGGCCAGCGGGATCGCGGCCTGAACTCGGCACGAAGCCCCGAACCCGGTCCGGGTTCGGGGCTTCGCCCTGTTACTTGCGTCAGTGCGCTGCTAGCTCGACTCCGCGATCTCCGCGAGCGCCGGCTCTGCCTCGATCAGGTTCGGCAGGTCCGCGTCGCCCTCGTCGGCGGTGTAGTCGGCGGACTGGGTCTCGTCGATGCCGTCGGCGACCTTCAGGGCGCGGAAGACCAGGGTCAGGACCACCGCGACGATCAGGTTCACCACCAGGGCGGTGATGGCGATGTAGGAGAACAGATGCGTGCCGGGGACCTTGGCGATCTGGCTGCCGAAGTGGTGCTGGGTGACGGTTTTGCCGTCGGCGGCGAACTTCTTCTGCTGCCAGGCGACCACGACGCCGTAGATCACGCCGGTCCACAGGCCCGCGACCAGGGCCCAGCGGTGGAACCAGCGGTTGAACAGGCCCACGACGATCGCGGGGAACGTCTGCAGGATCAGGACGCCGCCGAGCAGCTGGAAGTTGATCGCGCTGGTCGCGTCCAGGCCCAGGACGAAGGCCAGGGCGCCGAACTTCACCAGGAGCGACACCGTCTTGGACACCTGTGCCTGCTGGTGCGGGGTGGCGTCGGGCTTGATGAAGTCCACGAAGATGTTGCGGGTGAACAGGTTCGCCGCGGCGATCGACATGATCGCCGCCGGGACCAGCGCGCCGATCGCCACCGCGGCGAAGGCGACGCCGGCGAACCAGCTCGGGAACACCGCGTCGAACAGCGCCGGGACCGCGCGCTGCGCGTTGCCGCCGAGGTGGCCCTTGGCGGTGCCGTTGAAGCCGACGGCCAGCGCCATGTAGCCCAGCAGCGCGATGAAGCCGAGCACCAGCGAGTACAGCGACAGGCCCGCGAGGTTCTTGCGGACCGTGTTGCGGGACTTGGTGGACAGCACGCCGATCTGCGCGTGCGGGTACATGAACAGCGCCATCGCCGAGCCGAGCGCCAGCGTGGCGTACGGGAAGGCGTTGGTCTTGCCGTTGTGGTCGTTCAGAGACAGGAAGCCCGGCTTGGTCTTGCCGTTGGCGCCGGTGGACGCCAGGTGGAAGATGCCGTGCCAGCCGCCGGCGATCCGGGTCGGGATGTAGATGATCGCGACGATGATGACCAGGTAGATCAGGAAGTCCTTGACGAACGCGATCACCGCCGGCGCACGCAGCCCCGAGGTGTAGGTGAACGCCGCCAGCACCGCGAAGGCGATGAACAGCGGCAGGTCCTTGGCGAACGTCGAGGAGCCCTTGCCGCCGATGCCGATCACGTCCAGGCAGGCCTGGATGCCGACCAGCTGCAGCGCGATGTACGGCATCGTCGCCACCACGCCGACGATGGCGACCGCGAGTCCCAGCGATTTCGAGCCGTACCGCCCGCGTGCGAAGTCCGCGGGTGTGACGTACCCGCGTTTGCGCGAGACCGACCACAGCCGCGGCAGGAACAGGAACACCAGCGGCCACACGATAATCGTGTACGGCACGGCGAAGAAGCCGAACGCCCCCGCGGTCAGCGCCGCCGGCACCGCGACGAACGTGTACGCGGTGTACAGGTCGCCGCCGAGCAGGAACCAGGTGATCCAGCCGCCGAAGCTGCGGCCGCCCAGACCCCACTCCTCCAGGTGGTTGGCCTGGCTTGCCTTACGCCAGCGCGCCGCCAGGAAGCCGAGGACCGAGACCAGCAGGAAGAAGAAGACGACGACGACCAGCTCGGTCGTGTTGATGCCGTGGGTGCCGACGTCAGGAGTCGGGACCTTTGAGGCGGTCGAGTGGGGCATCACTTGTCGTCCCCTTCCTCGGACTCTTCCTCAGCTTCTTCCTCAGACTTCTCCTCAGCCGCCGGCGCCTGCTCAGGCTCCGATGCGGGCTCAGGCTCAGGCTCAACCACCGCCGCCGGCGCCGCAGCCGGCACAGCCGCAGCCACAGCCACCGGCCTACGCGCCAGCTCCTCGCGCCGCACGACGAAGTACGCCAGCCCCATGAGTGCGGCCGTCACCGCGACCCACAACAGCTGCCACCAGAAGAAGAACGGGAAGCCCGCGACTTCCGGCTTGTCCTTGTCGAAGATCGGCACCCACAGCACCGCGACGAAAGGCACGATGACGCAGACCGCCGCTATGAGACGGGCCGGCGTCACCACCGGCCCTCTAGTACTCAGCTCGCTCTCTGACATGAGACGAGACCCCTCCCGTTTACGTAGGGAAACTGCGCCGAAATCTAGTCGCCCGGCGGGGTCCCATCAGGGTCTTGTTGACAACGACTCGGTAACGGATGCCGCCGGCCTCACCCGTTGATCTGCGTGAACTGCTGCAACGCGTGCCGGAAGGCGGTCGGCTCGATGCTCAACGGCTCCGAGTAGGGCTGAGAGAGCCCGACCACGATCAGAATCCCCAAGCCGACCATCGCCCCGAGCCCGGCCAGCACCATCACGTTGCGGCCGTTCGCCGTCAGCCCGACCAGAGGCGGGTAGGCGATCAGCAGTACGGCGGCGATGACCATCGCGATGTACAGCAGCGAGGGCATGGAGTAGTTGACGTCCGCGGCGCGGATCAGCCGCTTGGAGTAGATGTCGTCGAGCGCGGCGGCGACGTCGGCCCGGTCCTTCTCGTCGGCGGCGGTGGCCGGCTGGATCGCGCCGACCTCGACGCGCAGACCGTCCAGGGTGGCCGCGGGCGTGGCCGACGTCTGCCGGCGCCCCATCGCCGGCCAGTCGTCGGCGACGACCTCGCTGGTGTACATGGACAGCCCGGCGCGGACCCGCTCGCGGTCGGCGGGCTGGAGCTTGCCGGCCAGCCAGTACGCGGTGGTCACCGACCGCGCCTCGTCATAGGTGTGCTGGCGGTCGGTGTTGTAGGTCGACCAGGTGCTGGCGATGAGGAAAGCGGTCAGCAGGATGAACGAGGAGAGCAGCGCGCTGCCGACGACCGACAGCGCCTGGGGGTTGTGCGACCCGGAGACCGCACGCTCGGACCGGCCGAACAGCCGGGCCAGCCCGACCGCGACGATCACGCCGACGACGAGGGCGAGGGCCGCCCAGAACACCATCAATGTCTGCCTCCTGCAGCAGGTCCGGAAGGTCCGGAGGGTCCCCCGCCGACGGCCCCGCCGGCCGCGGCGGCCGCCGCGATGGTCGCGGGGACCATCAGGGCGACGAGTGTGGTCAGGCCCGAGTCCGACGGCGCGTCCTCGCGGTCCGGCGGCGGCGCCGCCTGCGCCGGGGGGATCGCAGGCTTCTGCGAGGGCGCGGGCGGCGGCACGACGCGGAGCACCGGCGTCGGCGGCACCGGCCGGGGCGCCAGCGGACGCGGAGGAGGCGTCGGGCGCGGAGGCGGAGGCAGCGCCGGCTGCGGCACGGGCTTCGGCGTCGGCACCGGCTTCGGCACCGGCTTCGGTGAAGGCGGCGGCGGTGGTGGCGATGTCGGCGGCGTCGGCGACGGTGACGGCGAGGACTTCGGCGGCGGAGGGGGAGGCGGCGTGGCGCTGTGCGGCAGCGGGAGGTGCTGGTGGAACGAGGAGCCGAACGGCAGCCCCGGTTCCACCGGCAGCGGGTCCGAGGGCGGCGCCGCCGATGCCCCGACCGGTGTCGGGAGCGGATTGTCGGGCTGATCGGAGAGCGGCACGGGCTGCGCGACCGCGATCGGCCTTGCCTGCGCGAGCGGCATCGCCTGCCCGAGCGGCATCGCCTGCGCGATCGGCACTGGTTGCCCGAGCGGCATCGCCTGCCCGAGCGGTACCGGCTGCTGAGCCGGCATCGGCCGTCTCATCGTCGTGGTCGGCGCCGAGTGCCCGGCGGCCACCGCCACCGCCGCACCCACCCCGATCCCGAGCGCGGCGACCTGAACGGACACCGCGACGCCGGCGCCGAGCCTGCTGCGAACCACGGCTGTGCCGCCTCCGTTCCCCCACCAGGGTCCTGATACCTAAGGGAGCCGCCGAAGGAGTCCGGCTTCGGCGTCGTGGACCGTGTCCCCACACGCGATCCACGACGCCGTCCCCACCTGCCCGGATGACTGCGACCGCCGAGCCTGTCGAGTCTGTGATAGCCGGATTGGACGCCTGGTACCGAAAAGTCCCTCTATCGAGTGGCGCGCCGCCCCACGACCTCGCCACCGCCGTCCACGGACAGCGGACGCCTAGACTCTCGAGCATGTCGCGCGCCAAGACCCCGCCGGATCCCCCCGCCGATCTGCCCGAGAACGACGACTGGGAACTGCTCCGTGATCTGGACCGACGCAACGCCTACCAGCTGCTGGTCGGCGGAACCCCGCACTCGCACGTGGACCTCGACGACCCGACCTACCTGGAGTACGAGTACGTCCGGCAGATCGCGCACCTGGTGGACCTGGCCGCCGAGGAGCGCGCCCCGATGCGCGTGCTGCACCTCGGCGGCGGCGGTCTGACGCTTCCCCGCTACATCGCCGTCACCCGCCCCGGCTCCGGCCAGCAGGTCGTGGAGATCGAGGGCCGGCTCCTGGACTTCGTCCGCAAGGCGCTGCCGCTGCCGCGCAACGCCCGCGTCCGGCTGCGGACCGGCGACGCGCGGGACGTGCTCGGCCGGGTGCCCGAGGGCGCGTTCGACCTGACCGTCACCGACGTCTTCGCCGCCGCGCGCATCCCGAAGCACTTCACGTCCACCGAGTACGTCGCCCTGTCCAAACGCGCCCTGCGCCCCACCGGCGCACACGTCGTGAACCTCGCCGACGGCACCGCGCGCAGCGGCCTGACCTTCACCCGCCGCCAGGTCGCGACCGCCAAGCAGCACTTCGAGCACGTCCTGCTCCTGGCCGATCCGGGCATCCTGCGCGGCCGCAAGTACGGCAACCTGGTCCTCATGGCCTCCAACGCACCACTACCGGTGGCCGAGCTGATCCGCCGCGCCGCCTCCGACCCGTTCCCGAGCAGGGTGGTGCGCGGCCAGGATCTGGATGACTTCCAGGGCGGCGCCAAGCCCATGACCGACGAGGACTGCGAACAGTCTCCCGAGCCGCCGGACGACGCCTTCTAGGCTCCGGTCTGGCTTCGAGCCGGCCTCGGGCGAACCGCTCCCGGCCATGGTCTTTTGGTCTACCCATCGGTAACTTGGCGCTATGCGCCGCACCGTCTACACCGAAGACCACGAAGCCTTCCGCGCCATGCTGCGCGACTTCATCGCCAAGGAGGTCGTGCCGGTCTACCCCGAGTGGGAGCGGGACGGCCATCCGCCGCGCGAGTTCTACCACCGCCTCGGCGAACTCGGCGTCTTCGGCATCGAGGTGCCCGAGGAGTACGGCGGCGCCGGGCTGAGCACGTTCAAATATCAGGCGATCGTGATCGAGGAGACCACGCGCGCCGGAGTCACCTTCGGCACCACGACCGTGCACGTCGGGCTGATCCTGCCCTACCTGCTCGCCTACGCCACCGAGGAGCAGAAGGCACGCTGGCTGCCGAAGTTCCAGTCCGGCGAGATGATGACCGCCATCGCGATGACCGAGCCGGGAACCGGATCGGACCTCGCCGGGATTCAGACCACTGCGAAGCTGTCCGAGGACGGCCGGCACTACGTGCTGAACGGCGCGAAGACCTTCATCACCGGCGGCGTGCTCGCCGACATGGTGCTGGTCGTCGCGCGCACCGCGCCGGCGACGCCGGAGGACCGGCGCGGCGGGCTGTCGATCCTGTGCGTGGACACCAAGGCGGCGGGATACTCGGTCGGGCGCAAGCTGGACAAGATCGGGTTGAAGACCTCTGATACCGCCGAGCTGGCGTTCACCGACGTGCCGGTCCCGGTGGAAGATTTGCTCGGCGAGCCCGGCAAGGGATTCTCGTACCTGACCCACAACCTGCCGCAGGAGCGCCTGGCGATCGCGGTCGGCGGCTACGCCTCGGCGTCGGCGGCGTTGCAGTTCGCGCTGGACTACGTCCGCGAGCGCACGGTGTTCGGCACGTCCGTCGCCTCGTTCCAGAACACCAAGTTCGTCCTGGCCGAGTGCGCGACCGAAGTCGAGGCGGCGCAGTGCATGGTGGACCGCGCGCTGGAGCTGCACGAGGCCGGCGAGCTGTCGGTCGCCGACGCCGCGAAGGTCAAGCTGTTCTGCACCGAGGCCGCCGGGCGCGTCATCGACAAGTGCCTGCAACTGCACGGCGGCTACGGCTACATCACGGAGTTCCCGATCGCGCGGCTGTACGCCGACACCCGCGTGTCCAGGATCTACGGCGGGACCAGCGAGGTGATGAAGACCATCATCGCCAAATCGCTGGGGTTGTAGGGCTCAGGTCACGCGCTCACGTCACATCGGCGCGCGTCGGGTCGATCTGCTCGTACGCCTTCGTCTCCACGATGCGCCGCATCGCGTCGAAGGCGTCCCATACGTCGACGAACCGCGTCGTGGCCGGCGCCATCCCGAGACGTACGCGGTCCGGCGTGCGGAAATCGGGGATCACGTTGTGCTCCTCGATCAGCGCCCGGCAGATCCGATACGCCTCGGGGTGGCGCACCGAGACGTGGCTGCCGCGCACGGCGGAGTCGCGCGGGCTGCCCAGGCTGAAGCCGAGCGGCGCCAGCCAGGCGTCGAACAGCTCGATGGCGTACTCAGTGAGCGCTACACCCTTATCGCGCAACGGCTTGATGCCGACCTCGGCGAGCACCTGCGCGCCGGCGTCCACCAGCGAGACGCCGACCACCTGCGGCGTGCCGACCAGGAAGCGGGTCGCCGAGGGCACCGGGTCGTAGCCCTGGCCCATCGCGAACTGGTCGCGCTGGCCGTACCAGCCCCAGATCGGCTGGCGGACGGCGTCGATGAGCGAGGCGTTGACGTAGAGGAACGCCGGGGATCCGGGTCCGCCGTTGAGATATTTGTAGGTGCAGCCGACGGCGAAGTCGGTGCCGCTGGCGTCCAGCTCGATCGGGACGCTGCCCGCCGAGTGGCACAGGTCCCACAGCACGAGCGCGCCGGCTTCGTGCACGACCTGGTTGACGGCGGCCAGGTCGGCCAGCGCTGCGGAGCGGTAGTCCACCTGCGACAGCGAGACCAGCGCGGTGCGCTCGTCGAGGACCGCGCGCAGCTGCTCGGCGGTCGGGCCGAGGAGTTCGTCGAACTCGACCAGCTTCAGCTCCAGACCGCGAGAGGCCGCCAGGCCCTCCAGGACGTAGCGGTCGGTCGGGAAGTTGTTGGCGTCGCTCACGATCACGTCCCGGTCAGGACGCGCGTCGAGGGCGGCGGAGGCGAGCTTGTAGAGGTTCACCGACGTGGAGTCGGAGACGACGACCTGCCCGGGAGCGGCGCCGAGGAAGTGCTCGCCGAGGAAGTCCCCGACGGTCTGCGGCAGCGTCTGCCACCGCTCGTTCCAGGACCGGATCAGGCGGTCGCCCCACTCGCCGGCGACCACGTCCTGGACCCGGTCCAAGGAAGCCTTGGAAAGCCGGCCGAGGGAGTTGCCGTCGAGGTAGACAAGCGTTTCGTCGGGAATCACGAAGCGGGTGCGCAAAGATGCCAAAGGATCGGTCGCGTCACGGTGCTCCGCGTCATTGCGGGGGTGAGCTGTGGTGTCGGGCACGTGATCAGATTAGGCGAGGGCGGGCGCGCACGGAATGGGGGCTCGCGGGCGCCGAGGGAAACGCGGGCGGCCGGCGGCGGCCGACCGCCCCTGGTGGGAGTCATCGCGCTATCGCTTCGAGAACTCCTCCGCCGCCTCGTTGAGCGCCTGCCCCATCGCCTCGCTGCCGGTGTGCCCGGAGTCCTCGATGATCACCAGCTTCGCGTCCGGCCACGCCTGCGCCAGCTCCCAGGCGGTGTAGACCGGGCTGCCCAGATCGTGGCGGCCGTGGACGAGGACCGCCGGGATGCCGCGCAGCTTGTCGACGTTGCGCAGAACCTGGTCCGGCTCCAGCCAGGCGTCGCTGCCGAAGTAGTGCGCGCAGATGCGGACGAAGGCCACCCGGTCGTCGTCGACCACCGCGCTGTAGGAGCCGGGCTTGCCGTTGGATTCCTGGGAGATCAAGGTGTCCTCCCACCTCATCCACTCCGCCGCCGCGGCTTCGCGCACCGCGCGGTCCGGGTTCGCTACCAGGCGTCCGTATGCCAGGAGCAGGTTTCCGTCGCGCTCGTCCTCCGGCACATGGTTGCGGAAGCGGTCCCAGGCTTCGGGGAACAGGCGGCGGGCGCCGTGGTACAGCCAGTCGGTCTCCTCCGGACGGGTCGTGGTGACCGCCGGGATGATCATCTCGGTGACGCGCTCGGGGTGCGCCTGCGCGTAGAGCAGGGCCAGGGCGGCACCCCACGAGCCGCCCTTCACCAGCCACTTCTCAATACCCAGATGCTCGCGCAGAAGCTCGATGTCGCGGATGAGGTGCTGCGTGGTGTTGACGGACATGTCCGTCGCGGGGTCGGCGGCGCTGGGCGTACTGAGCCCGCACCCGCGCTGGTCGAAGCGGATGACGCGCCACTTCTCGGGGTCCCAGGCCTTGGTCGGGCGCTTCATCGAGCCGCTGCCGGGACCGCCGTGCAGGTTCACCGCCGGCTTGCCGTCGGGGTTGCCGAGTTCTTCGTAGTAAATCCGATTCCCGTCGCCGACGTCGAGAAATCCGGTGGCGTAAGGACCCATGGGCGGGTAGACAATAGACATGGACGCGATCGTAGACCCCGACGGGGAGCCCACGCCCGAATTGCGGGACTGGAAGCCGTGGTTCGCGGCCTATGACGACCCGGAATCACCGCTGGTCAAGCGGCTCGCCGTGGTCCAGCAGGGGATTCGCCGGGCGCTGGACGAAGCGCCGGCCGGGACCATCAGGGTCCTGTATCTGTGCGCCGGCGAGGGCCGCGATCTGGTCCCCGTGCTCGCCGAGCATCCGCGGCGCGCCGACGTCCGCGCCCGGCTGATCGAGTTCGATCCGGTGATCGCCCAAGTGGCGCGCGACCGCGTGAGCGCTGCCGGCCTGGAGGCTGCCATCGAGGTCGTCACCGGCGACGCCGGCGATCCGGCGCTGTTCGGCGACCACGTCCCGGCGGACCTGCTCCTGCTGTGCGGCATCTTCGGCAACATCTCCGAGGCCGACATCCACCACACGGTCGCGCGCGCCGCGCATCTGACGGCGCGGGGCGGCACCGTGATCTGGACGCGCCACCGCCATGATCCGGCCGTGGTCCTCAGGATCCACGACTGGTTCGCCGAGGCGGGGTTCGCAGATCTGTGGCAATCCGACGCGGAATTGCCGACCACTATCTTTGTCGCCGCGAATCGGCAAGAGCGGGAACCCGCCGCACCGCCGCCGTCGCCCGACGATCAGAAGCTTTTTACTTTCATCAGGTAGAGAAAACCAATGGGGATATATAAAAGTCTCGCTCTACAGAACGAGAGCATCATTGCCGCCGGGTACTACGCGAATCCGCGTGGTGCCCACGTGGATCTGGCCGCCGACGTGGCCGCCGCCTGTCGCGGCACCCGGTTCTACACGCCCGAGCAGACGCAGCAGTTCCTCGCCGACCAGACGGCGCTCAGCGCCGGTGGTGTGGCGCGCCACGAGACCGCGTTCGAGGTCACCGGCGAGACGAGCACGCAGGCCGGTCAGCGGCTGGTCCGGGACGAAGGCGCATCCGACGTCGCGATCCTGAACTTCGCCTCGGCGCGCAATCCCGGGGGCGGCTACCTCGGCGGGGCGCGGGCTCAAGAGGAAGACCTCTGCCGCAGCTCCGCGCTGTACACGACGCTGCTGGAGGCGCGCGAACACTACGACGCGCACCGGGCGAACCGCGACACGCGGTACAGCCACCGCGTCATCTACTCCCCCGACGTACCGGTCTATCGTGACGGCGCCACGCGGCTGCTCGACACGCCGTATCAGATCTCTTATCTGACCTCGCCGGCGCCGAACGCCGGTGCGCTGGCCAAGCATGAGCCGTCGGCGCTGGGCGAGATCCCGGGTCTGCTGACCGAGCGTGCCGGACGCGTGCTCGCCGTGGCGGCGCAGCACGGCGTGCAGACGCTCGTGCTCGGCGCGTGGGGATGCGGAGTGTTCCGCAACGATCCCGCGACCGTGGCTCAGGCGTTCCGCGGGCACCTCGCCGACGGGGGTGTCTTCGAGGGCAGATTCGCTCGCGTGGTCTTCGCCGTCTACGACACGTCGGCGGCGAAGACGACGCTGGCTGCGTTCCAGGAGGCGTTCGAGAATCTGGTGACGCCTCAGTCTCAGCCTCAGCCTTCCGTCGCAGCGAGCTCGGCGAGTCGGTCGCGCAGCCAGTAGTAGGAGTCCTTCGGCGTGCGCGTCTGGGTCTGGTGGTCGACGTGCACCAGCCCGAAGCGCTGGTGGAAGCCCTCGGCCCACTCGAAGTTGTCGAGCAGGGTCCAGGTCAGGTAGCCGCGGACGTCGACGCCGGCGGCCATCGCCTGCGACAGGGCCCTGATGTGGCCGTCGAGGAAGGCGATGCGCTCGGGGTCGGCGACGCGGCCGTCGACCACCTTGTCGTCGACCGAGGTGCCGTTCTCGGTGATGTAGATCGGCGGGAGGGCGTCGCCGTACCGGTCGGCGAGGCCGACGAGGACTTCGCGCAGGCCGTCGGGGACCACCGGCCAGTCGAAGGCGGTGCGCGGGACGCCTTCGATCGGCAGGTCCTGGAACGGCAGGCCGTGTTCGGGACCGGGGGCGGCGACGCGGGTCGGGTTGTAGTAGTTGACGCCGAGGCCGTCCAGAGGCGCGGCGATGACGTCCAGGTCGCCGTCGCGGACGACGCCGTTCAGGTCCGGGCCGGCGCCGTAGGCGGACAGGTCCGGATAGGTGCCCAGCAGGATCGGGTCGTTGAACAGGTGGTTGTGGAGGGTGTCGTAGGCCTCCGCAGCCGTTTTGTCGTCGGGGGCGTCGCTCGCGGACCAGACCGGGGTGCAGTTGTTGGCGATCATCACCTTGCGCGCGCCCGCGGATCGCAGGGCTTTGACAGCCATGCCGTGGGCGAGGAGTTGGTGGTGCGCGACCGGGATGGCGTCGGTCATCAGCGCGCGGCCCGGGGCGTGGATGCCGAAGGCGTAGCCGTACGCCAGGTGGATGAACGGTTCGTTCAGCGTGATCCAGTGCTCGACGCGGTCGGCGAGGCGGTCGGCGACGAGCGCGGCGTAGTCGGCGAAGCGGTGGGCGGTGTCGCGGTGGAGCCAGCCGTCTCGGTCCTCGAGCGCCTGCGGAAGATCCCAGTGGAACAGGGTAGGGAAGGGGGTGATCCCCTTCTCCAGCAAGGAATCCACGAGCTGTTCGTAGTACGCGAGGCCGGCCGGGTTCGCCGGGCCGGAGCCGTCGGGCTGGACGCGTGTCCAGGCGATGGAAAAGCGGTAGGCGTTGACGCCGAGGTCCGCCATCAGGGCTGTGTCTTCGGCGCCGCGGTGGTAGTGGTCGCAGGCGAGGTCGCCGGTCTGGCCGTCGCGGACGGCGCCGGGGCGGCGGACGAAGGTGTCCCAGATCGAGACCCCCTTGCCGTCCTCGGCCGGCGCGCCCTCGATCTGGTAGGCGGAGGTGGACGTGCCCCAGTGGAACGAAGCGGGGAAGGGCGGCAGCGGGGCATGGGCGGTCACTTCGGGTCACCTCCGGGAGGCACTAACATGAGTCATCCTCAGGTTAGCGGGCGGAGGAGAATAGCGGAATGGAATCCACGACCGAGGGCGCGGCGGGACTGCGGCGGCGTCCCATGCAGCGGCGCAGCGCCGAGCGCTACGAGCGGATCCTCAACGTGTGCGCCGAGCTGCTCGACGAGGTCGGGTTCGCCGGGCTGACCACCACCGCGGTCGCCAAACGCGCCGAGGTCCCGATCGGGACCGTGTACCAGTTCTTCGCCGACAAGAGCGCCCTGGTCCACGCCCTGGCCGCGCGCAACCTCGAGAACTACATGGACCGCCTGGAGCGCCGCTACGACGAGGCGGAACCCAGATCCGTGGCGGAGGTGGTGGACGTCGCCATCGACGAGTTCGTGGACATGCGCCGCACCCTGCCCGGCTTCGGCGTCCTGGACTTCGGCGCCGGCAGCGAATGGTCCGACGCCGACCCGCGCGACCTGTACCTGCTCGACGAGAACGTCGAGAACAACACGGCGGTAGCCCGCCGACTCCGGATGCTGACCCCCTTCCTGGACTCCTCCCGCGCCGACAGCGCGGAGGTCGAGCTGGCACTGCGGGTCACGATGGAGGCCGCGGACGCGGTCCTGCAACTGGCGTTCCGCACCGACCCGGCCGGCGACCCGGCACTGATCGCGGAGTGCAAGAAGCTCCTGGTGGCCTATCTGGGTCCGTACTATGTGGGCTGAGGCCGTTTTGTCGGAGTAGCCCGATATCGTGGCTTTCATGACTGACGGCCGAAAACGGCACCGCTTCGACTGGAGCCTGCTGGGCTGCGCGCTCAGCGGCCACGTGCTGTACGCGCCGACGGAGCCGGCGCTGCGAGCTCGGCTGACCGCCGAGACGGCGGGCGGCGTGACGTGGCGGTGCTTGCGGTGCGCGGACTTCGTGCCGGTCGGTTCTGCCGCGCCGGGGGCGGCGGCACCCACGCCACCATCCGGCCCGGCCGAGGACGCGCCGCTGGTGAAGCGCGGGGCGGAGATGCGCGACGCCGTGCTGCTGCGATTCTTCGCGGTCGAGCGCTGGATCCGAGCACTGTTGCTCGGCGCGGCGGCGTACGTGGTGCACCGCTTCGCCGGACGTCAGAACGACCTGCGCCAGGCTTTCGACCAGGCGGCGCCGGTGGTGAAGCAGGTGTTCGGCAAAGCCGGCTTCGACCTGCAGAACTCGAAGACACTGGAGCTCCTGCAGAAGGCAGTCGACGCGCGCCCGACGACCCTGGCATGGATCATCGCAGCGCTGGCAGCCTACGCGGTGGTCGAGGCGGTGGAGGGCGTCGGCCTGTGGCTGCTGCAACGGTGGGGCGAGTACTTCGCCTTCGTCGCCACCGGCATGTTCCTCCCGTTCGAGGTCTACGAGCTGACCCACCGAGTCAGCCCACTGAAGCTAGGCACATTCCTCCTGAACCTGGCCCTGGTGCTCTACCTGGTGTGGACGAAGCGCCTGTTCGGCGTACGCGGCGGAAAGCGAGCTTACGAAGCGCAGCGACACGCGGCTTCGCTGCTGGAGGTGGAGCGCGCCGCGGCGGAGTAGACCAACGGTCAGTGGCGGTGGGTGTTGTCGGGTTGGGAGGGGTCGCCGGGATGCTCGAAGCCGGGGGCGAGGGTCACGAGGGCATGGCGGCGTTCGTCGAGCCAGCGGTTGAAGGCGGCCAGGCGCGCGGGATCGATCGCTTCGGTGTGCGGTGCGGGTTCGGCGGGGCGTGATTCGGTGGCGGTGATGGTGGCGACGTGCCAGCCGAGGGTGGTGTGAACCGGACCTACGCGACTGCCGGACGGGTGGGCTCGCAGTTCGGCGGCGAGGGGGGCGGGAAGGTCGTCGAGGGTGGTCCAGCCCAGGGAGGTCGGTGTGGCGGTCGCGGCTTCGAGGGCGGTGGGGGCGACGGAGTGGGTGACTCGGTACCAAGGCCGGGTGTCGGTGGCTCGGGCGGCTGGTTGCGAGGGCTCGGTCACCAGATCGTAGAGGGCTGACATCGCCGACGTGGAAGACCAGGCGGCGGCGTTGATCGAGCCGAGGTGCAGGGACTCGGCTTGGGTGAGCGGTCGAGGAGCAGCTGGTCCGTTGGCCGGTGCGGCGACATCGGCAGACGTGGCGGCGGCGGCAGGCGGGGCAACATCGACAGGTGGGACAACATCGACAGGCATGGTCGCATCGGTCGGCGTAGCGGCATCGACAGGCGTGGCCGCATCGGCCGGCGGGGAAGCATCGACAGGCGTGGCCGCATCGGCCGGCGGGGAAGCATCGGCAGGCAGAGAGCCGGCGGCAGGCATGGTCGCATCGGTCGGCGGGGCAACATCGGCAGGCAGGGAGCCGGCGGCAGGCGTGGCGAAATTGGGAGGCGAGGCGGCGGCCAGCGGGCCAGCATCGGCAGGCAGAAAGCCAGCGGCAGACATGGTCGCATCGGTCGGCGTGGCGACATCGAGAGGCGGGGCAGCATCCGCAGGTGGAGAGCCGTCGCTGGCTGAAGCATCAGCCAGCGAGCTAGCGGCGGCAGCGGCGCCCGCGTCATCGTCGAGCGCTGACTCCGTCGCCTGCATCCGCGCCAGCTCCACGCGGCACAGCTCCTCGGTGAGCAGCACCTGTGCGGTCCAGCGCAGGAATTGGCGGTCCTCCTTGCTGCCGGCTGTGGGGAGTCGGGTGGCGAGGTGGCCGGTGCGGAGGTCGCGGACTCGTTCGTCCAGGCGGGTGCGGGGGATGGGGGTGTTGGCGACTGTGCCGATGGTTGGTGCGTCGCGTTGGGCGCGGGCGGCGGCTGCGGCGTCGGCGGGGTGGTGGGCGTGCGTCATCGGACTGCCACGGGGATTGCTGGTGTGTACTGTGCGCGGCCGAACCACATCAGCTTCACCAGGGTCCACCAGTGGCCGGGGTCGGCTGTGGCGGGGATGGTGACGTCGAAGGCGACCTCGGTGGTGGCGCCGGGCTCGATGCTGAAGGCGGTGGCGTACGGACCGATGAAGTCCCAGGTGCCCCAGGGGCTGACCGGCATCGCTTCGCCGTCGATGCGGCTGCGGGTGGTGTTGGTCAAGGTGACGCGCAGGGTGGTGTGCTCGCCGCGCGTCAGGGTCAGCGAGGGGGTGATCGAGGTGATCTCCAGGCCGGTGGGGCGCGCGGTGTCGCTCTTCGTGCCCTGGGTCTGGACGCCGAGTTCGATCTCGGTCTCGGGCGAGGTCGCCGGCGGCGCGTACTCGGGAGCGTCGATCAGAACACTGACGACGTCCTCGATCACCGACTCCCCCACCGCCAGCTGCACGCGCACGAAGTACATCCCCGGCGCCGACGCAGCCTTGCCCGAAGGCGTAACAGTCAGCGGGAAAACCGTGTGCCCGCCAGGCTCCAGCGAAACGGGACGCGACTCGGGCTCCACACTCCAGCCCGACGGCGCGACAACCGTCAGCATCCCCTCGAACGTCGTATCCGTGTACTGACTCGCCACCGCGACCGACACCTCGCCGCCACTGCCGAGCACCGTCGGTGTCGCAGCCACCGAGACCGGCAGGAAGCCCATCGGCGCCGGCCCGCGATTGTGCAGCCAGTAGCGCGAGTACACCGGCTGCGCAGGCTCACTATCGCGGCCGAGCACCGGAGTCGTCGCCGTGGAACCAGAGCCCTGATGCGGAACCATGATCGCCGTCGAGATCTGCGATCCGGCCAGCTCCACAGAGCCGGCGGCACGCACCTCGCAGCGCAGCCCGCACTCCTCCAGCAAATCGGCACGGTCGCTCGACAGCACGCCAAGCGGGCTGCGCACCGCAACCGTCTTGCCAGTGCCGTTCGCCTCGACCAGCCGCACCATGAAGCCCAATTCCGGTGACGCGTCCAACGCCGAGCCGACCGACTCCGGATTCCCAGCCGGTTTCACAGCCGTCACCTGCGCGGCGCGCTCCGGCGTGATCGTCAGCAGCGCATGCCGCCCCGGCAGCGGACCACGGTGCGCCGCCTCCTGCCGCGCCAGCATCGGCGCCGAGAAAGCCGCACCTGCCGCGACCAGACCGACCGCACGCCAATCCCCCGCGCCACTCACCAGCGCGTAGTCGAAATCGTGCGTCCAGTGCTGCAACTGGAACGCCGAACCGTCCGGCGACCGCCGCAGCGGCGGATCGAGCCACACGCCCGACGGCCACCCGGTGCAGGACCGCATCAGCGACAAGTGCAACGCGCCCGACGGGTCGACGGCGAAACCGGGCAGACCGTTGTTGATCAAGCCGACCGTGTGGTCGTCGAGCAAAGCCGTGTCAGCGGGGTCGGCCGTGACGGCGGACAGTGAGGTGTCGGCAGCGAACGCGGCGGCAGCCGAGCGCACGCACTCCGCCGTGTCCTCCGCCCGAGCCCCCGCGATGACCAGCACCGGCAGCGCCCGCACGTCCCGGAGGTCCGCGTTCGGTACCCACGCCTCCTCCACCGGAACCGCCGCCGGAATGAAGAAGCACGCGCGCCCCTGGCTCTTCAGAAGCCCTTCAAAGTCCTGCTGGATCGTGGGATCGCAGTGTTCGAAGATCTCGGCGGCGAGCGCATTGGTATCCGGCCCGCCGATGACGATGCGAACGTCCGGCAGGTTGGAGTCGACGTGCAGCCACCCGTACCGCGCCCCCTCAGGCGTCGTGGTGGTCGCGGTGACGCCGACCCGAGCCAGTGCGACGACCAGCTCACGTACCGCGTCGGCGTGCAGATCCAGATCATCGGCGACGACTTCGGCGACAGAAATGGCGACCCGACCGAGGTCGGCATCGGCAGCATCGGCATCGGCGGCATCAGCAACATCAGTAAGGCCGCTCAGGCGCACAGTCGCAGTGCTGCCAAGAGCAAAGAACGTGTTCGCCGGGTTGTCCAGCGTCCACGGCGCGACCGCGACATCCGAGTCGGGCAGCGCGAACCCGCGACCGATGACAGCGCCGGCGACCTCGGAAACCGGGCGCGCGCCGGGGATGTCGCAGGGGAACTTCACGCGCAGCAACCGGTCGGCGCCGGTGAAGTCCAGCACCCGCGTGCGGAAGTCGACGCGGTCCAAACCGTGGTGAAGCGTGATGCGCTGCTCGTACTCGACGTCGCCGACAGTTCCAGTGACGACATAACGACGCCCGAGGGGCGACTCCTCCGCGCGTACCGAAGATGCCGGCGCACCAGCCGAGCCGACAACAGTCCCGTTCGGCACCAAGTGCCAAGGACCCTCGCCGAACTCAGGATGCTGCGGATACTCCTCACTGACCCGCAGCTCGTTGCCGATCTCGCCGGGCTTCAGCAGCTGCCGGCCGCTCACGAGCTCGACAATCCCGCTCAGTCCGCCACCGCGCGCCGGATCGACCGCGACCTCGAAGTACTCGTTGGCGATCGAAGCCGGAAGCTCGTCGATCGCACGCCAAGCATCGCGTTCCAAGCCCGAGCCACCGGCCTCGAACTCGACATACCAGCTCCGCCATCCCATCCCCGGAACGCCGTCGGCGACGAAGGCGACATCGACCCGCGTCCCGTCCCGCGCCTCGACCACGAACGGCACCGGCTCGCCGCCCTCGTCGGCGAGCCGGAGCCCGTCGATGTCGCCGCTCTCGGGCAGCCGCACCGTCACCCGCACCAGGTCGGTCCGCTCGAAGGCGAGGGTATTGAACACCCCGATCGTCCCGTTGCCCGCGCCGCCATAGGTCTCGACGTTGCGGAAGATCGCCTCCAGCGCCGCGTCGCGAGCCTCGGCGGCCAGGTCGTGCGCCTCGCGCCAGCCGGTCACCAGGTCGAGGTAGACCTGGTCGGACTCCGAGCCGGTGATCGCGTCGTGGTGCGCGCCGTAGGCCAGCTGCCGCCACACTTTGTCCAGCGCGGCGCTCGGGTAGCGGCCGTAGCCCAGCAGCGAGGCGAAGGTCGCCAGCTTCTCGGCGTCGGCCGCCGCGGTCTCCGCCGCGCGCTGGGCCTGCTTGGTGTCGATGTACGACACGTCCTTGCCGGTGTAGACCGGGTTCATGTCGCGGGTCTGCGGGCTCGGGCGCACGCCGCGTTCGGTGAGTTCGGCGTGCACGGCGGCGAAGAAGTCGCGCGGCAGACCGGTGACGAAGCGCGGCCAGACGTAGCGCGCGTTCCAGTCGCGGTGGATCGCGGTGACCCACTTGTTCGGCGGGGTGTAGTCGGTGCCGACCGGCAGCAGTGTGTTGCGGGTGGCGGCGGCTTGCTTGAGACCGAGGAAAAGGCCGTAGACCTTCTCCTCCGCCTCCTCCAGCGTCGCCGAGGAGTCCATCCACCAACCGGCCGAGTAGTGGTTCGGCATGTAGTGGGTGATCACGCCGCGCCCCGACGGCGAGATCCACTCGAACTCAGCGGGGAACTGCATGTTCTTGACATCGCCCTGGACCCCGTCGAACTTCGTCAGCATCGGGCCCCACTGGTGGTAGGGCCCACGGGCCCACGACGTGGAGCTCAGCCCGGCGTCGGCGACCAGACCGGGGAACTGCGGGTCGTGCCCGAAGACGTCGAGCTGCCAAGCGGTGCGCGGGTCGGCGCCCATGATGTCGCGCTGGTAGCCGATGCCGTAGACCAGGTTGCGGATCGTGGTCTCCAGGCCGGTCAGGTTGGTGTTGGGCTCGTTGTAGGTACCGCCCATCACCTCCACCCGCCCGGTGGATATCAGTTCCCGCAGAAGCGCGCGATACTGCGGGTACACGTCCCAGAAGGGCTTGAGGTAGTCGACCTCGGCGAGCACGAAGGTGTAGTCGGGGTCCGCGGCGGCGAGATCGAGGTGCGCTTTGACGAGATGGAACGCGTTGTTCTCCCAGACCGGGCGCGTCGTGCCGTCGTTGCCCTGCAGCTCCCAGGTCTGGGTGTAGCCGGCTTGCGTGTTCCACCAGACCGGGTCGTAGTGGAAGTGCGAGACCAGGTACATCGTCCAGCCGGGCTCGGCCACCGTGACGGCGACCGGCTGCTCGGCGAGGGTCTCGCCGTCCGCGCCGAGCACCCTCAGCTGTGCGGCCAGGCGCGTGCCGGGTTCCACGCCGGGGTCGGTCTCCATCGCCAGATCGACCACGGCCTCGCCGTCCCCGGGCGCGAGTTCGCAGGCTGCTCGCACCTTCGCCGCGAGAAGCGATACAGTCACCGCACCGTCGGTGACGGCCCGCTGGACGACGACCCGGAGGACTTGACGCGGTTCCCTATCGGTTCCGACGAAAAGGTCCATCGAGTCCGCGGACTTGATCTGGACGGCCACGGCCCCTCCTAGAAACCCCACCCGAACGAGCCACTAAAGCGCTAAAGCAGCTGGGAGTCATTAATGCCCACCTCTGGCAGCGGTGTCAACAAGCCTGGTGCCGCCGCGGGTTCCGGACGGGCGGCGGTCGTCGGCAAGAACAAGAACCGGCTCACCATCGCCGACATCGCCCGCGAGGTCGGGGTGTCGCCGAGCGCGGTCTCCTTCGCGCTCAACGGTCGCCCCGGTGTCAGTGAGGCTACCCGCGCGCGGATCCTCCAAGCCGCCGAACGGATGAACTGGCACCCGCACAGCGCCGCGCGCGCCCTCGGCGGGGCGCCGGCCGGCGCGGTCGGCCTGGTGCTGGCGCGCCCGACCCGGACCCTCGGCGCCGAGCCGTTCTACGCACAGCTCATCTACGGTATGCAGTCAGTGCTGTCCGCGCGCTCGGTCGCGCTGCTGTTGCAGGTCGTCGACGACACCGAGGCCGAACTCGCGGTCTACCGGCGCTGGTCCGGGGAGCAGCGGGTGGACGGACTGCTGATCGTGGACCCGCAGACCAAGGACCCGCGGATCGCCGCCGTGGAAGGCCTCGGCGTCCCGGCCGTGGTGCTCGGCGGGCACGGCAAGCACGGCGAGCTGCCGACGGTCTGGGCCGACGACCGCGAGGCGATGCTGGAGACCGTGCGCTATCTGGCCGCGCTCGGGCACTCCCGGATCGCGCACGTCGCCGGCACCCCGGCCTTCCAGCACACGCAGCGGCGCATCAGGGCCCTGAAGGACGCGGCAGTACAGCTGGGCCTGGCCGACACCCAGTCGGTCCCGACGGACTTCAGCGACGGCGAGGGCGCGGCGGTGACCCGGCGTCTGCTCTCGCAGCCGGACGCGCCGACCGCGATCGTGTACGACAGCGACCTGATGGCCGTCGCCGGGCTCGGCGTCGCGACCGAGATGGGCGTGCGGGTGCCGGCCGAGCTGTCGATCGTGTCGTTCGACGACTCGGTGCTGACCCGCGTGGTGCATCCGGCGATCACGGCGCTGTCGCGGGACACGCACGCTTTGGGCGTGCAGGTCGCCGAGGCTCTGCTGCGGATCGTCGAGGAGCCCGGGACGGTCGGGGACATCAAGGCCGCGACGCCTCGGCTGACGGTGCGGGAGAGCACGGCGAAGCCGGGGCGGTGAGTGATATGAGCGACCTCGATATCGCGACGCTGCAACGCCGACTGATCGACTTCGCCGAAGCGCGGGAGTGGGGTCCGTATCACACCCCTAAGAATCTCGCGATGGCGCTGAGCGTCGAGGCGTCCGAGCTCGCGGAGATCTTCCAGTGGCTCACGCCGGAGGAGTCGGCGGACGTGATGTCGGACCCTGATAAAGCCTTCAGGGTCCGCGACGAGGTCGCCGACGTCATGGCGTATCTGTTGCAGCTGGCTGGGGCGTGCGGGGTGGATGTGTTGCAGGCGCTCGCGGAGAAGATCGAGCGTAATGAGATGCGTTTCCCGCCAGGACCTGCGAAGCCCAGGTAGCAAGCAGGAAACGGGCACTCTGGACACTCGCCGCGTAGGCTGGTCCGCATGAGCACTGTGGAACTGACCAAGGACACGTTCGAGCAGGCGGTCACCTCCGACGGGATCGTGCTGGTCGACTTCTGGGCGGACTGGTGCGGGCCGTGCAAGCAGTTCGCGCCGATCTACAACAAGGTGTCGGAGGCCAATCCGGACATCACCTTCGCCAAGGTGGACACCGAGGACCAGCCGGAGCTCGCGGGCGCGTTCGAGATCCGCTCCATCCCGACGCTGATGATCTTCCGTGACGGCGTGATGGTGTACGGCCAGCCCGGCGCGCTGCCCGAGGCTCCGCTCGTGGATCTGATCAAGCAGGCGCGGGAGCTGGACATGGAGGAAGTCCGCAAGCAGATCGCCGCGCAGCAGAACGGCGGGCATGAGGGGTCTGACGCTCAGGCGTAGGTTTTCCCCTGAATCGAGACGCCATGTGAATCGAGACGTCTCACTGAATCGAGACGTCCACCTGTATCCAGACGTCTAACCGCGGCCGCGCGCGACCTGCACCAGCCACCCGGCCGCCTCGTTCAACTCCCTCCCGCGCACCCACACCGCGCGCAACGTGCGGCGCAGCGCCACGTCCTCGGCGAGCGGCACCTCGGCGAGGCGTCCGGCGGCGATGTCCTCGGCGACCGCAAGCACGCTCAGGACCGCCGGCCCACTCCCGGACAGCGCGGCCGAGCGCAGCGGCGCCGTCGCTCCCAGCTCGATCAGGGGGACCGCCGGGCCGTCGTGGGCGGACAACGCCGCCTCCAGCACCTCGCGCGTCCCGGAGCCGGGTTCGCGCAGCAGCAGCGGTTCGGCGGCGAGTTCGGCGGCGGTCAGCGGTTCCTTGCGCCGTGCCCACGGATGCGCCGGCGCCACCACCACGACGAGGCGGTCCCGTCCGACGACCGCCGAGTGCAGGTCGCGCGGAACCCACGGACCCTCGACGAATCCCAGCTCCACCTGGCCGGCCCGCAGCGCGGCGACCACTTGGTGGGAGTTCTCCACGGTCAGCCCGACGCGGATGGCGGGCCGCAGCTGCCGCAGCTCGATGAGCCATGTGGGCATCAGGTGCTCGGCGATGGTCAGGCTGGCGGCCACGGCCAGACGCTCGTCGGCGTGCGTGCGCAGCGCTTCGGCACCCTCGACCAGCGCCTCGGCCTGCTCCAGGACCCGGCGGGCCCAGTCGGTGACCATGGCTCCATCGCTGGTCAGGCGGGAGCCGGAGGTGGTGCGCGCCAGCAGTTTGAGCCCGAGCCGGCGCTCCAGCGTCGCCATCCGGGCCGAGGCCGAGGGCTGGCTGATGCCGGTCCGGGCAGCGGCTTTGCCGAGGGAGCCGGTGTCGGCGACGGCGACCAGCAGCTGGAGCGCGTCCAGATCCGGGAGACGGGTCATAGAGACAGCCTATGAGGTCTTCGGCGATCTCCGGCTACCCGGCCTCGTCCCGCGCGACGAGGCTTGGTGACGTGGGGAAACAAGGAATTCCGGGCCTGACGCTGACGGCCGGAGCGGTGGCGGTCGCCTGGTTCGCGAACCGGATGTGGCCGGCAGTGTCGCCGCTGACCGCCGCGGTGGTGCTCGGCGTCCTGGCGGCGAACCTGCTGCCGGCCGCGGTGATGAGCGCGGCGCGGCCGGGACTGCAGGTCGCCGCGAAGCAGGTGATGCGGCTCGGGATCGTGCTGCTCGGGCTGCAACTGGCTCTCGGGGACGTACTGAAGCTGGGCTGGCAGACGCTGGTGCTGGTGGTCGCGGTCGTCTTCGCGACCTTCTTCGGCACACAGTGGCTGGGCCATCGGATGGGCCTGCCGGGACGCCAGCCGTTGCTCATCGCGACCGGCTTCGCGATCTGCGGCGCGAGCGCGGTGGCGGCGATGGAGGGCGTGACCAGGCGGCCCGGCGAGTCGGAGGACGACCCGGATCCGGTGCTGGCGGTCGCGCTGGTGACGCTGTGCGGCTCATTGGCGATCCTGGTGTTGCCGCTGCTGCGCGGTCCGCTCGGGCTGCACGACCCGGCGGTGTTCGGGCACTGGGTCGGCGCCTCGGTGCACGACGTCGGGCAGGTCGTCGCGGCCTCGAGCTCCGGCGGGGCGGTCGCGGTGAACGCCGCAGTCGTGGTGAAGCTGATGCGGGTCGCGATGCTGGCACCGATGGTCGCCGGGACGGCGGTGGCTTGGCGGCGGCGGACAAGGGCTGCCGACGAACACAAGGCAGCGGTCGTGAGCGGCGCACAGAACAGAGTGCTTGCCGGGGTCGGTGCGGGGCGCCAGGTCGGATCCTTCGCCGCAGATCCGATAGACCCGATAGACCCGATAGTCCCGATCGGAACCGAGCCCGAGCCGGTGGTTCCGACAGCGGTCCCGACAGCGTCCCCTACCGCCAAGCACCCGCCGATCGTCCCCCTGTTCGTGGTCGGCTTCCTGGCGATGATCGCCCTGCGAACGACCGGCGTCCTGCCCGCCTCCGCCCTCGACGTCGGCAAGCAGCTCCAGGACCTTTTTCTGGCCGGCGGCATGTTCGGTCTGGGAACCGGCGTCCGGCTGCGTGAACTGGCGCGCACTGGGGCGAAGCCGCTGCTGCTCGGGCTCGCTTCGTGGGCGCTGATCGCCTCAGCGGCCTATATCGGAGTCCGGCTCACTTCCTGACCACTAAAATCGCAGGATGCGCATCGCGAGATTCTCCGTCGACGACGAGGTGAAGTTCGGGCTCGTGGAGGGCGAGGGCGACCAGCCCGAGTCCCTGGAGGTGGCCGAGATCGTGGGCCACCCGTTCGGCCCGGTCCAAGTCACCCAAAGGCGGTGGCCGCTGTCGCGGGTGCGGCTGCTCGCCCCGGTCCTGCCGTCGAAGGTGATCGGCATCGGGCGCAACTACGCCGAGCACGCCGCCGAACTCGGCAACGAGGCACCGGGCAAGACCGACCCGGCCGTGGTCTTCCTCAAGCCGTCCACCTCCGTGATCGGCCCGTCCGACGCCATCCAGTACCCGCTCGGCGTGTCCTTCGACGTGCAGCACGAGGCGGAGCTGGCGGTGGTCATCGGGCGGATGTGCCGGCAGGTGCCGGTGGCCCGGGTGCCCGACGTGGTGCTGGGCTACACCTGCGGCAACGACGTGACCGCGCGCGACCTGCAGCGTGCGGAGAACCAGTGGGGGCGGGCCAAGGGCTTCGACACGTTCTGCCCGCTGGGACCGTGGATCGAGACCGAGCTGGACCCCGGCGACCTGGCGATCACCTGCACGGTGGACGGCGAGCTCAAGCAGGCCGGACGCACCGTGCAGATGACCCGGCCGGTCGCCGACCTGGTCTCCTACGTCTCCGAGGCGATGACCCTGCTGCCCGGCGACGTGATCCTCACCGGGACCCCGGCCGGGGTCGGACCGATCGTGGTCGGGCAGCAGGTGTCGGTCGGCATCGAAGGCATTGGCAACTTGACGAACCGGGTGGTGGCTCGTGACTGATACAACTTCCAGCGCTCCGCACGCAGTGCTGAACACGGACAAGCCCGTGCGCGTGCGCTTCCCCCCCTCGCCCACCGGCGACCCGCACGTCGGCATGGTCCGCTCGGCGCTGTTCAACTACGCCTTCGCGCGGCACTACGGCGGCACCTTCGTCTTCCGCATCGAGGACACCGACGCCGCGCGCAACACCGAGGAGTCGTACAACGCGCTCCTGGCGACCATGCGCTGGATGGGCTTCGACTGGGACGAGGGCCCGGAGGTCGGCGGCGCCTACGGCCCGTACCGGCAGTCCGAGCGCATGGGCATCTACGCCGACATCGCCGGCAAGCTCCTGGACGGCGGCCACGCCTACCGCTGCTACTGCACGCAGGAGGAACTGGACGCGGCCAACGAGAAGGCCAAGGCCGAGAAGCGCGCTCCGGGCTACGCCGGCACCTGCCGCGACCTCACGCCCGAGCAGATCGCCGCGCACGAGGCCGCCGGCCGTACCAGCGTCCTGCGTTTCCGCATGCCCCAGGGCACGCTGACCTGGAACGACCTGGTCCGCGGCGAGATCTCCTTCGACACCGCGAACGTGCCGGACTACGTCCTGGTCCGCGCCGACGGCTCGCCGCTGTACACCCTGGTGAACCCGGTCGACGACGCCCTGATGCGCATCACGCACGTACTGCGCGGCGAGGACCTGCTCTCCAGCACCCCGCGCCAGCTGCCGCTGCACGCCGCACTGATCGAGCTGGGACTGGCGGAGACCGTACCGGTCTTCGGGCACCTGCCCTACGTCATGGGCGAGGGCAACAAGAAGCTGTCGAAGCGGGACCCGGAGGCGTCCTTCTCCTTCTATGTGAAGGAGGGCTACCTGCCCGAGGGACTGCTGAACTACCTGGCGCTGCTCGGCTGGTCGCCAGGCGGGGACAAGGAGTTCTTCTCCCCCCAGGAGATGTACGCGGCATTCGACGGCTCGCGCATCAACGCCAACGCGGCCCGCTTCGACCTGAAGAAGTGCCAGGCGATCAACGGCGACCACGTCCGCGCCCTGGCACCGGAGGACCTGGCCCAGCGCATCGTCCCCTTCCTGGCCGAGCAGGGCCTGGTCTCCGACCCGCCCCAGCCCGACCAGGCCGCGACCCTGGCCGCCGCCGTCCCCCTGATCCAGGAGCGCATGGTGGTGCTGCGCGAATCGGTGGACATGATCGGATTCCTCTTCGTCCCCGAGCACGCCTTCACCGTCGACCCGGCCGACGCCGCCAAGGCCCTCACCGAGGACGCCAAGCCGGTCCTAGAGGCCGCCGCCAAGGCCCTCGAGGCACTGCCGCAGTGGACGACCGCCGCAATCGACGCCGCCCTCCGCGAGACCCTGATCGACGGCCTCAGCCTGAAGCCCAAGAACGCCTTCACACCAGTCCGCGTCGCCATCACCGGCCGCCGCATCTCACCCCCCCTGTTCGAGTCGATCGAGCTACTCGGCCGCGACCGGACGCTACGACGGCTGAACGCGGCCCTGAGCGCGTAAGAGCCCAACCGGGAGGCCCGCCCCAAAGCCGTTTTGGCCCTGGGGCAGGCCTCCCGTATAGTTATCGACGCAACACCGCGCGGCAAGATCGAAGCCGGGTGGGCATTGGGGTATGGTGTAATTGGCAACACGGCTGATTCTGGTTCAGTTGTTCTAGGTTCGAGTCCTGGTACCCCAGCTTTTGTGAGAGCGGATCCCTGAGGGGTCCGCTTTTTTGCTGTACAGCAAGCCGAGCTTGTGCGCCGCACGCCTTGCTACTCACGAGTAATTGAGTACTCGCACTCTCCCGCCGATGCCCGCCGGGCGGCAGGCTGGAGGCATGAAGAAGCAATGGGAGACGTTCTGGGGCCTGGCGTTTCTGGGGGGTCTCATCGCGCTGGTGGCGCACCTCATGCACGTCCCCGGGCGGACGATGCTGACCGTCGCGCTGGGCGCGGCGAGCTTGTACTGGCTCCTGATCATCACGACGGTGCCGTGGAACCTGTACTTCAAGGCGCGGCGGGTGCGGCACGAGATCGGGGTCTCGCGCGAGCGCGGCATCTCGGTGCCCGAGGGACGCGAGGCCGAGGTCCGGCGCTGGGAGCGCCGACTGCTGCGGCTGGCGCTGGCCGGACACCTGGTGACAGCGGCGGCGGTGGCCGGCGTGACCTACGCCTCCGGACACCAGCTGGGATACTACTTCGCGGCGTTTTACCTGCTCAGCTGCGCGTTCCGACCGGCGGCAGCGTACCTGTCCTACGTGAAGGCGCGCATCGCCAGCCTCCTGAAGGAGACCACGCACCCCCGCGACGACGTGTTGGAGCTCACCACCCGCCTGGAGACCCTGTACGGCACCGTCCAGGCCATGCACGACGCAACGCACGAGGCCCAGGACCGCGCCTTCCGCGAGCTGGACGACCTACGCAGCGACCTGCGCGCCGCCGACGCCCGGCTACGGGAGGACATGCGGCTCTCCCGCGAGGCAGTCGAAACCGACCGCGCCAGCCTGCGAACCCAGGTCGAGCAGGTCGAACGGCACGTCGCAACCGTCACCCGCCACTTCGACCAAGCCGTCGACGGCCTCACCGACCAGCGCGAACTACTCGGCGGCATCCGCGCCTTCGTCCGGCTGGTGCGCGCGGACGCGGCAGCCGTCGGGGAGTAGGCGCCGGCGGGGCGACGTCCGGCAGGTACGGGCCACGCCACCGACCACGCCAGCACCTGCCGCACCGACCGCGGCACCAGCCGCCGCGCCACCAGGCCCGCGATTTGGGCGAACTCCGTCGATCGCCTAAGATAAGTCCCGCTGCCGACGCCTCGCGCACGGCGGCACTGCTAGGGGCCCCGTTGTGTAGCGGCCTAGCACGCTGCCCTCTCAAGGCAGTAGCGCGGGTTCGAATCCCGTCGGGGCTACCTCTGGGACTGGCCGGTTGCTTTATGCGACCGGCCTTTCTGCACGTCAGGGCCCCTCAGTGGGACGGCGATCGCGATGGCGTTGTGCCCCGAACTGCCGCTCGCGGCTGTGTACGGCTGGTCGGCGATTCGTGCTTATTAGTACATCTCAAGGATCTGTGTAGCGAGTTGGCGGATGCGCTCGCGGGCTTCGGTCGGGCCGGTGACGGTGACGCTGTTGCCGAACTGCAGGAGGTGGCGGACGTCCTCCACCTCGCGGCCGGTGACTGTGATGCGTACTCGGTGCTCTCCTGCGGTGTCCCGGATGGTCAGGCGGCGGCCGAGGATGCGGCGGGCTCGATCGAGTTGGTTCGTGTCGAGTTCGGCGTGGATCTGGAAGGTTTGCGGGTTCTCCCAGTGTGCTGTCAGGTCGCCTGCGACGCTTTGCAGGGTCACGTCTGGACGCGTTCGGCGAGGTGCCCGCATCGGTTCCCAGGCGACGATGCGTTCCAGTGCGTGGAGGTGGGGACGGCCCGCGGAGTCTGCCACGAGATACCACCGCCCGCCTTTGGCCAGCAGCCCGTAAGGGTCGATGACCCGCCAGGTGGCTTCGATGTCCTCGGATCGGCGGTAGCAGATGCGCAGCCGCACAGCGCGCCGCAGGTCACCCACCAGTGCTGCCGGGGGCAGGCCCTCGATGTCCCGGGAGAACCAGGGTCTGTTGTCGGTGGTGACGATCTCGCTCAGGGGCAGGACATCGGTGTCCGACGGACGCAGGGTGGAGCGCATCTTCTGGTGTGCGCGGCGGGTGTCGGCTGCGGCTCCCAGTTGCTCGCGCTGCGTGTCGTCGAGGCCGTAGAGGGTGAGATGGTCCCGTTCGCCGGAGGTGAGCCGTGACGTGTCGAGCATTCCGCCGGGCAGAAGGCTCACTCCGCCCCAACGGCCTCGTCGGATCAGCAGCGGGAAGCCTGCTTCTTGCAGCCATTGCAGGTCTCGGATGACGGTACGGACCGACACACCGACGTGCGCCGCCAGATCAGCGGTCGTCGTGGACTCGCGGGATTGCAGCGTCAGCAGCAGCGAGAAGAAGCGATCTGGCGTCACGGATCAAGACTGTCAGGAAACATGACGGAATCCGTCATAGATGGCAGGCAAGCTCCGGTCGTTCAGTCAGACCGACCCAAGGATGTCCAGATGACGGTTCTTCTTGTAGGCGACAGCAATCTCGCTCTCCTGTACGACCGATTCCCCGACTTGGTGGCGCAGGCGTTCGGCGCCGATGTCGAGTGCCGAGCCGCTGGAGGCGCCTGGTCCGGATCCCTCCGCCAGCAGATCGGCGACCGGCCGGCCTCGGACTACGAGGCGATCGTGGTGTCGATCGGCAGCAGCGACAGCCACACCCCTTACGGCAGTTCCCCGGCAACGTTTCGCGAGAACCTGTCCCGAGAACTGGAAAGCGGAGGCCGGTGGATCGCTCTGCTGCCGCGCGACGTACTCCGCGCTTTCGACCCCTCCGAAACCGACGAGGTCAACACTCGGATCCGGATCTTCAGCGGGATCCTTGCCGACTTGGTGGAGGCGGCCGGAGGCATCGCTCTGGATGTGGGGGCGATCACCGGAGGACTCGCACCGGCGGCGTACGACGACGACGGCATCCACCTGACGCGCGAGGCCTACGAGAACCTGGTGCCCGAGATCGCTGACGCGATCACGCGGATTGCTCCGAACTGGCGAGACGACGTCAGTTCGGGTCCGCGGCGGTCCATGCCGCGGTGACGCATCCTTCTTCCCAGTGCCACCATCCCTTTGTCTCGCCGTGGTGCAGCAGCTTGCGAATCCGGGCCAGGTCCGCGGACGGTGGGACTCGAAGGGCGACCATCCTGAACTGCTCGATTCCCTCGCCTGTGGTGCCGAGCCGGTGGAAGGTCTCGAGCACGGTCTGCCGTGCCTCTGCTGAGCCGCCGTCCTTCAGAACGATGAGCCGGATCGTGCAGTTGTCAGAGGCTTGAACGACCTTTCCGGCCCACCGCACGCCCTCTTCGTCGACACGCACTCGAATGACGTCGCCGCTCGCGACCCCTCGGACGAACCACGGTGTGTTGGCGAGGCGGACGGTTCCGTCGCCCAGGTCCACCGCCCACAGGCTTTCGACGCTTGCGGGCGGCCAACCAGCCTCGTCCACCTCCATTCGGAAGTGGAGCTTCACCTGGTCGTCGCTGATGGCGGTCATCGCGCCATCATGGCCGAGCTGCGATCCGGCGTCACCGGGTCCTAGCCATCACTGTTCGGTAACGGATGCAACGGCGCCTCAGCCGTGTCCCGTCGTAACTGCGTGACAGCACTGCGTCTCCTGGTTCGGCGGGCCTCACATCAGCGTGCGATGCTCGCCGCCGCGGTCGCGGTGGTGATGACGGCGCTGGTGTTGGTGACTCTCATTGGGCTGCATGCCTCGACGGTGCGGGCGGCGTCGGTGCGCAGTGCGCTTAGGGCCATGTCGGCGGACACGCGGACGGTGCGCGTGGTCTATGGGTCCGGTACTGAGTGGCAGGCGACGGCTGATGAACGCAGCGCGTTCTTCGCGCGGTTGCGGGCCCGAGTTGACGCGGCGTTCGCCGGGGTTGGCGCGCGGGTGGACACCACGGTCGTGTCCGGGCCGTATGTGCTGCTCGATGCGGGCCCGTCCAGTACCGACGCCGTTGCGTTCTGGTCCGGGGACGCGGTGAAGGACAAGGCTCGGCTGCTGCGCGGGCAGTGGCCCGCCGCGTCGCCCGCGTCGTCCGCGTCGTCCGCCGGCGCCGTTCCGGCTGTGGTCTCCGAACAGAGCCTGGCCGCGCATCACTGGAACCTCGGCGAGGAGGTTCGCACCCGGTCCGGGTGGGAGTCCGCCAGCAGTCTCACGTTCCGTATCGTCGGCGTCTATCAGCCGATGGATCCTACCGACGCCTTCTGGCTGCACGACGGGGATCAGGGCACTGTTTTCGTCGACTCCTCGGTCACGGCGCGCGCCGACACTGTGCTGGCGCAGGTTGCCGTCGCCGCGGCTCCCGACTCCGCCGGCTTTCCGGCCGGGCGGCTGCCGCGGTTCGCCGGTCAGCTCGCGGCTTTCGACGCCTGGGTACCGACCACGTCCTCCCCCGGCGGCGACTTCGCCGCGTCGGTCGAGGACCGTCTCGCGCCGCGGATGAGGGCGCTGGTCGGGGTGACGGCGGTCAGCGTGCGCCTGGAGTGGCTGGTGGCCGCCGAACTCGGTGTGTTGTCGGCGGCGGCGCTGGCGCAGATCGCGCGGGCGCTGGCCGATCGCCGACACGCCATGGACGGCCTGCTTCGCGCGCGTGGCTCGTCGATCCGTGCGCTGGGGCGGGTTCAGATCGTCGAAGGGCTCCTCCTCGCCGTGCCCTGTGCGCTGCTGGCGCTGTGGGCGGCTCGCTGGCTAGAGCGGCGGATGGGGGCGACGTGGGCGCACGGGGACTCCGGCGCCGCGGCTTTGCTGGACGGCGCGGACCGCGTCCAGACCGCGCAGTGGGTGGTCGCGCTGATCGGCGCGGTGCTGGCCGCGGTCCTGCTCGGCGCGGTCGGCACGCGCTCGGCGCTGACCCACAGCACGGTGGCCCGCGTCCGCCGCCGCTCCACGCTGCGCGGCACGGTGCAGCGGGCCACGATCGACCTCGCAGTGCTGGCCTTCGCGCTGGCCGCGTTGTGGGAGCTCCTCCAGGTCGGGGACGATGCCTCCCGCACCGGTTCGCTGCCCTGGCCGCAGGTGGTGGCGCCGGCGGTGCTGCTGTTCGCCGGGGCGCTCATCGCTTTGCGGCTCCTGCCCTTCCTCGCCGCGCCGGCCGGCCGGATCGCGGCGTACAGCAAGGGCCCGCTCGCCGCCCTGGCCGGGTGGCGCCTCGGCCGTGCCGCGCGGACCCAGGCCCTTCCGATGGCGCTCGTGGTCGTCGCGGTGGCCATCGGGGTGCAAGCCGGCGTTCTGCTGTCCTCGGCCGATCGGTCGGACGCGGACCAGGCCGCCTTCGTGGTCGGCGCCGACGTGCGGGTCGCAGGGCTCGTGTCCACGGGTCCCCAGACGCTGCACGCGCTGGCGACCACGCCCGGTACCGGCAAAGGGTTCGCCGCGCTCCGCGCCTCCTACCGCCTGGTCCGCGCGGATCAGGCTGCTGAGACCCATGGAGTGGACAACACCACGCCGACGGCTGACGTGCTGGGTCTGGATCCGGCCCGCTCCGACGGCGTCCTCATGCTCCGCAACGACCTCGCGGGCGGCCGAAGCTGGTCCCGGATCAGCCCTCTGTTAAGCACCGATGGCTGGAACGCGCACGGCCAGTCTGGGATCGCACTGCCGGGAACACCGACTCAGTTGTCTGCGAACATCACCTACCGCCCCGGTACCAGCAGCACGTGCACGGACGGTCCGCTTCAGGTGTCCGCGCACTTCACCGACGCTTACGGCTTTCCAGGCTCGGCGGTCCTCGGCACGATCGCCGCACCGGACGGCCTGGTCCATTCGCTGACCGGGACTTTGATCGGAAGCGGTGCGCACGTCGCCTCCCCGGTCAGCATCACCGGCTTGTCGGTCACGTCGGCCACGCTGTGCCCGATCGGGCAGGTGAGCGTCGGCGCCCTGCGTGCCGACGGCAAGCCGGTGGCCCTCGCAGCCGGTATGGGTTTCGCGGCACCCGCCGTGTCCACCGATGCCGGTCTGGCGGGCGCCGATGCCAGTGTGAAGGGCATCACCGGGCAGCCGACCGAGCTTTTGCGGCTCACCGAGACCGGCCGAACTGGCCCGCTGGTCGTCCCCGCGATCGTCACCCGACACCTGCTGGCATCCCTGGACAAGCACGTCGGCGACACCTTCGCCACCGGTGCCTTCTCCCAGCCCGTGACCCTGCGCGTCGTCGCCGAGATCGCCGGCGCCCCCGGCACCGCCGACGGCGGCCAGGACGCCGTGATCGTGCCGATCGGGCTGCTGGACCGCGAGGCGGCCCGGGCCGCGGCCGGTCCCGGGCAGACCGGCCAGCAGATCGGGCCGCTGGCCGGCGAGTGGTGGGCCGACACCGACGGCGGCGTCTCGGCACCCAGATTGGCGGACCGGTATCGCAGTACCCTGAACGGCGCACATCTCGCGCAGCCCGCGACCGTCGAGGACCGCGCCAGCCAGGAGAAGGCGCTGCGCGACTATCCCTTCGCCGCCGGCTTCAGCCTGACGCTCAAGCTCGGCTCCGTCGCGGCCCTGGCGTTCGTCCTGCTCGGCCTGGCCCTGCACACCGTCTCCACGCTGCGCGAACGGGCCGGCGAGCTGGCGGTGCTGGACGCGCTCGGCCTGACCCGCCGCCGGGCCGCGTGGCTGCTGCTGGCCGAACAGGCCGGCGTCGCGGTGCTCGGCGCGCTCGCCGGGCTCGGCCTGGGCGCCCTCGCCCTGCGATCGGAGTTCAAGCTCATGGTGTTCACGCCCTCCGGCGCTCCGCCGACGCCCCCGGCGGTCCGGGTCTACGACTGGCCGGCGCTGGGTCTGGCCGGGGCGGCCGCGGCGGTGTTCGGGGTGGTGGCGGTGCTGGTCACGTTCGCGGTCGGCGAGCGCGCCTCATTCCGTGCGGAGGCGGACTGATGCGGCGGCCGCGGTGGTGGGCTCAGGCCGCGCGGGTGCGTGGCGCGCTGGCGCTGTTGGCCTTCTTCGGCGCGGCGACCGCGGCGACGACGGCCGCGGTGCCGTACCAGATCAGCCGCTCGGATCGGGCGATCGTCAAGGACTCCGTCGGCGGTGCGCACAGCCAGGATCGAGATGTCACGCTGACCGCGACCGACTCCGACCAGTTCGACAACGACTTCCTGAGGTCCCTCGCGGCCCGGTCGCTGGCCACCATGCCGCGTCAGGTGTCGGCGCTGGTCACCGCGACGGATATCAGTGTCGTGAGTTCGGGCGAATACCCGATCATGGATCCGGGCGGGCCGTTCATCGGGCCGGACAAGCACATGGTGCACCTGAACGCGGCCGCGGTGCTCGGCTATGAGGACCACGTCCGTTTCGTCGTCGGCAGCGCGCCGACCGCCCCGCCCCACGTGGACTCCGCCAGCTCCTCGACCGCCACGGTGACCGAGTCGGCGGCGATCAGCAAGACTGCGGCCGACTTGCTCGGGCTGCGTGTGGGGTCGGTGGTGAGCACGATGGCCACCCTCACCGGCCTGCACAAAGTCGTGATCGAGTACACGATTACGGGCATCTACGTGGCCGACAACCCCGGTGACGACGTCTATTGGCGATATGCGGACCAAGCTCAGGGTCTGACTCCGGGGACCATCTGCGGCGCGGACGAACCCGACGTCGGCTACGTCGACGATCCGAAGTGCGCCCTGCCGCAAGTCGTCTGGCGCACGGATCTGCTGGTGTCCTCGGTCGCCGACGTCGATGCGATGGGGGTCCAAGCAGGCGCCGGGAAGAACACCACGACGATCGAGTACGTAGTGGATGCCTCGCGCATCCGCGTTTCGGAGCTCGCTGATCTGCAGGCAGCGGTACACAGATTGGTGGTTGGGGGGCAAGGCCTGAGTCTTCAGGATCCCCAGGGACGTCCGTACCCGTTCGCCCCCAGTACTCGGCTCGACGATCTCGCCGAGCAAGGGCTGATCGTCCAGCAGCAGGCCCGGATGCTGGACTTCGCCGTGCTCGGGGCGGCCTTGGCCGCGGCGCTCGCGGCGTTCTTCCTGATGCTGCGCACGGTGGTCACGCAGCGGTCGGCCGAGATCGTGCTGTGCAAGGCGCGGGGCGCGAGGCCGGGCCGGTTGGCGCTGCGGTTCGCCGCGCAGTCGTCGGTCGTGGTCGCCGCCGCCTCAGCGGCGGGGGTGCTGATCGCGACGGCGGCCGGGACCGCTGCCGGCGGGACGGTGCGGGCCTGGATCGGGGCGGTGCTGTTGACGCTGGCCGGAGGCGGCGCCGTCTATCTCAGGGTGCTGGCTCATGACGACCGGCCCGGCTCCGCGCGGCGCGAGGTCTCCGAGGCCGACGCCGCCGCGCGGATTCCGCGGCTGGTGCGTGACATCGTCGTGCCGTTGGGTGCCGCGGCGTCGGTCGGCGTGCTGCGCAGCCGCGGATCGGCGAACGGATCAGGGTCCTTCGACTGGCTCGCGATCGCGGCGCCGGCTCTGGTGGCGTCCGCCGCGGCCGTGGTCGTGGTGCGGGCGGTCCCGGTGCTGTGGTCGATGCCGTTCGCGGTGGCGCGGCGGGGGCGGGGGACGGTGCCGTTCGTGGCGACGGCGTTGGCCGGGCGGCGGGTGCCGGTCCTGGCCGCGCCGTTGGCCGGGCTGGTCGTGGCGAGCGCGGCGGCGACGTTCGCGGCCGGGCTGGATTCCTCGGTGACGCAAGGGGTTCGCAACGACGCGCTCTACACCGTCGGCGCGGGGGCTCGGATCGAGGCGGTCCCGGATCCGTCGAAGTTTCTGGAGAACAGCGGTGTGCCGATCGCGCTGCCTGCCGGACTCGCCGCGTCGGCCGCCGCAGTGCCGGGAGCCGGGCCGGTGATGAGCGCCTTCGTCGGCGCGGCTGAGATCGAAGGCGCGCCGGCGGCCTCAGCGAACGTCACGGTGCTGGTGGCCGACTCCGGGACGTTGCGCACGCTGACCGACCGGGCCGCTCACGAGACCGAGGGGCGGTCCGGGCGGGTGCCGTCATCGTGGCCGATGACGCCGAGCCGGCCCGGGACCGTGACCGCGTTGGTCTCGCCGGCTTTGGCGGGTCTGGTCGGGACGCATGGCACGCTGGGACTCGTGAGCGAGCAGGTCGAAGTGGACTTCGTCGCCGCCGCCGACCTGCCGACAGCGTCGGCCGTGACGGGTGAGTACGGGTCCGGGTCCGCGTATGTGGTGCTGCCGTCCGATCAGCTGAGGACCGGCGCGCCGACGCCGAACACGGTGTGGCTGACCGGGCATCCGGATATCAACGCGCTACGAAAACTGCCCGGCGTCCAGCCCTACTTCCCGCTCGCGACCTTCGCCCAGGCCTCCGCCGCCGGCTACGCGACCGGCCGGGTCTCCGCCGCGCACGCCGTGCTGCGCATGACCGAACTGCTCTCCGTCGGCTTCGGTCTCCTGTGCTTGGCGCAGACGATGGCGGGGGCGCGGAGCGCGGCGCGTGACAGTGCTCTGCTGCTCCGAGTCCATGGTCTTTCCGAAACCGGGGGGCGGCTCCTGGGCTCCGCCGTCACGCTGCCGTTGGTGGTCCTGGCAGCAGCCGGCGGTCTGGCGATGGGGACGGCGCTCGCGCCGCTCCTCGGCTCCCAGGTCTCGGACACGCCGCCGAGCGGCGGGTGGCTGGTACCCGTCATCGGCGCGGCGGTGCTGTGCACCGTCGGCGGGACCGCGCTGGAGGCCGCGCTGCGGCGCCGGCAGCAGATGTCGGTCCGCTTGCGCGCGGCTGAGTACGAGTGACGGATCGTTGCGGGAAGGAGGGCTCTGACGATCTCGGAAGAGCCCTTGCGGCATGGTTGATGGCATATTGGGGACCCGACTGCCATCGCATCCCAGGGGGGAACTCAGCGTGACGACCGAGAACTGGACGGCGCCCTCGATCGACGACCAGGGGCTGCTCGCCGCCCAGGCTGCGGACGACCAGGACGCGTACCTGACCGTGCTGGCGCGGCTGGACGTGTATGTGCCGCGGCGGGAACCGGATCAGGGTTCGAAGTTCAGCCTGCGGCGGTCGGTGGTGAAGCTGAACCAGCTCACCGTTTACGGACAGCTGAACAACGCCATACGCGGGACCTCGAAGTCGGCGCTGACGGTCAGTCAGGAGTACGACACCACGCGGCGCGGAGCGCGGCTGGTCTTGCCGGTGTACACCCGGGCGCTGGTGCCGGCCGAGCGGCCTTCGGGGGTGTACTTCGACCGCACGCTGTTCCCGACGTGGGTGCAGGAGTTGGCCAAGCAGCGGCAGACGATGCAGCTGGTGATCAACCCGGGCACGCCGGAGGAGCGGGAGCTGAACGTCGGCAAGGCCGCGCAGTGGATGAAGAAGCACCCGCACCTGATCGGCAGCTGGAACCGGCTGCACGGGACGGTGCGCACCGTCTACAACGAGCCGACGCAGGGCGAGCTGGCGCGGGCGCTGGCGTGCGGCGCGCACCTGGCGGCGAGCAACGCCGTGCCGTGGAACTCGATGGGCCACGCCTGGCTGGACTACCACACCCAGCTCGAATCGCTGCGGGACTGGTGGGGCATCGAGGGCGCGGTCGAGTGGCAGAACCAGGTCGACGCCCTCCTGGACTCCGAGAACCCGCAGCCGGTGGACCTCGTCCTGGGCATCCGCACCGAACGCGGCGCCGGCGTCCAGCCCAGCGGCGACCCCCTGCACGACACCCGCACCCTCACCGAGGCGGTCGAAGCCTGGTGCCGCGACCGCGGAGCGCCGGACCGCCTCCGCCAGGAGATGCTCGACATCGCCCAATGGGTGGTCCGCTGCGAGACCTGGATGCGCCGCGACGGCGTCCTGCCGCCCGGCGCCATCGTCGCCACCCAGGACAGCTGGGACTGGGGACGCTGCGTGAACATGGCCCGCTGGGGTCTGACCTGCGGCTTCTGCGACCGCACCACCGCCGAGCAGATCATCCGCCACGCCGGCAGCCTCTGCGCCCGCGCCTACGCCGACTGGAACCAACTCTCGGCGGCGTACATCCTCGGCCGCGTGGTGAAGATGGGACGCCAGGGAAACCCGGAGGAGTCCTACCGGGACACCCTCCAGATCCACCGGGCGCTCATGCAGGATCCGGCGAGCCCGTTCCTGACGCTGGGCCTGCGCTGAAGCGAGACGGTCAGCGGCGACCTCCAGGGAGCCCGCAGGTGGCTTCCATCGCGTCCACGTCAGAACCCTGATCCACCCGAAGTGACCCTGGTCACGGCCCGACCACCCCCCGGTTAATGCGGGATGAGCGCCATCCGAAGTGCGCTATGCTTTCGGGGTCGCCAAGCGCCCCGGAGCGCCGAAGCGACAGCTGGGGCCCCGTTGTGTAGCGGCCTAGCACGCTGCCCTCTCAAGGCAGTAGCGCGGGTTCGAATCCCGTCGGGGCTACAGGCAGGAGACCAAGTCGGTTACCGTCCGACTTGGTCTTCTTTGTGTTTTCTTCGTGTTCGTCCAGCTGGAAGTGCCAGATCACGATGGGGGGCACGGTCATCACGGCTGTGACCGCCTCGGGTATCCAGGTGAGCAGTTCCCAGCCGAGTCGGGGGGCGTCTGAGCTGGGGACGACGGTGGGGACGCCGGCTGTGGTGGATTGCTGGGCGGGGTCGTGGGGCTCGGCGCAGTGGCGGACCTGGAAGCCGGCGGGGAGTGCGGCGGCGAGGTAGTCGCTGAGGGCTCGGTGGTATTCGGTGAAGGTGGTGGGCCGGCCGTCGGGGTCGGGGGTGCGCGGGAGGGTGGGGCGCAGGTAGGAGTGCAGGACGTGGGGGTCGGAGATGACCAGGTGTCCGCCGGGTCGGAGGACGCGGGCGAATTCGGCGAATACGGGGACGAGGTCTGGCAGGTGGCACAGGGCCAGGGCGCACACGGCCAGGTCGACTGAACTCTCGGGCAGTGGGATCGAGGTCAGCTCGGCGCGGTGGAAGACGGCGCCGGGTACCTTTTCGGCGGCGATCGCGAGCATGTCGGGTGAGGCGTCGACGCCGATGACCCGGTGGCCGAGCTCCGACAGGTGTGCCGCGTACCGGCCAGTGCCGCAGGCCGCGTCGAGGGCCGTGCCGATCGGCAGGTCGGCCACGATGGCGTGGAGGTACGGCTCTTCGAACTCGATCATCGAGTTGGGTGCGTCGTAGGTGGGCGCCCACTGCCGGTAGACATCGGCGGTGGAGATGCCGCCTGGGACGGCCTCGACGCCCGGGGACGCGGCGAGTGCGGGGTCGGCCAGCAGCGTGCGGATCTCGGCGATGCGGGCCTCGACGAAAGCCTGGTCGCCGCTGCCTTCCTTGAGCCCGCGCAGAAGGGCTGCCCCTTCGAGGCCCAGCAGATATGCCAGAGGGCTGAGGTAGGTCACCTGCGGGACCGTAGAGGGCCGGGACGACTGCGGGCAAGGCGATTTTACGAACCCTGATACCGCACCGGCACCGGTCCCGTACTCCCCCGCACGATCAGCTCGGTGGCTAGTTCCAGGTGCAGGGCGTCGAGGGCTTGGCGTTCCATGAGGCGGACGAGCATGGTGACGGCGATGCGGCCCATTTCGTCGAGGGATTGGCGGACGGTGGTCAGGTGGGGGGCGGCGGCGCGGCTGATCTCGCTGTCGTCGAAGCCGGTGACGGAGAGGTCGGCGGGGACTGTGAGGCCTCGTTCGGCGGCGGCTTGGTAGACGCCCACGGCGACTTTGTCGTTGAAGCAGGCGATGGCGGTCGGGGGGTCGGGGAGGTCGAGGAGTTCGCGGCCGGCTCGGATGCCGGTGTGGATGGCTGGTTCGCCGTGGCGCAGGAGGTGGGGGTCGCCGAGGAGGCCTGCTTCGGAGAGGGCTGCCAGGTGCCCGGCGATGCGGTCGGAGCCGGAGAGCCAGTCCTCGAAGCCGGAGATGACGCCGATGCGGCGGTGGCCGAGGTCCAGGAGGTGGCCGGTGACGGCGCGGGCGCCGGCGGTGTGGGCCGAGGCGATCGAGACCACGCCGCGGGGCAGCGGGGTGCGGGGGTCCAGGACGACCACGGGGTAGCGGCGCGACTGCAGGAAGCGGAAGTCCTCGGCGGGTTCCGGGGGGAGGATCAGGATCGCGCCGGAGGTGGTCTGGGCGGTCGGCAGAGCACGGACCACCGGGACGTCCACGCGGGAATCGCCGACGTCCAGCAGGACGTGGCGGCCGGTCGCCTCCAGCGCCTCGGCGACGGCGGTGACGAGCGCGCCGAAGTAGTCGCTGAGCTTGTACGGGCAGCGCACCAGGACCGGCAGTTCGGTCTTCGGGAGCCGGGGGCGGGTCGCCGGCGCGCGGCCGCCGAGGCCGTCGATCGCCTCCTGCACGCGGCGCCGGGTGTCCTCAGAGACCTGACCCTGGGCGTTGATGACGCGGGACACGGTCGCGATCGACAGACCGGTCTCGGCGGCGATCGCGCGGACCGTGATCCTTTGACCCACCGAGGCTCCTCCCGGAACATCATCTTGTTTCATCCGGGCAGGATAGCGCCCCCGCCTCGGCAAAGCCCAGGTAAACCCTCTTTATTCGCGTCTTGACGAAAGTACGGCGCAGTGCTTCACTCCTCATCGGCAACCAGTGTTACGGAACTGTTTCTGTAACAACTCGGGTCGGTTCAGCTGCATGCCATCTCCACCACCCCACAAAGGAGCAGCACAGTGATCCCACCTCTCGAAAGGCTCAGGCCTCTGCGCACCGCACTGGCAGGAGCCTGTGTCCTGGGCATCGTGGCGACCGCCGCGATCAGCACGAGCGCGAACGCGGCGACCGTCCACCCCGCCGCGATCCCCGCTCACTACGCCGCCCCCTACCTCGAGCTCGGCAACGGCTCGGTCGGCGACATGGCCGCCGACATGAGCGCCTCCGGCGACGCGCGCTACACGCTGGCGTTCCTGATCCCGCAGTCCGGCTGTACGCCGATGTGGGAAGCCGGCAACTACTCCGTCGGCTCGTTCAGCTCGCAGATCAACGCGCTGAAGGCGGCCGGCGGCGACGTCATCATCTCCTTCGGCGGCGCCGAGGGCGGCGAGCTGGCGCAGACCTGCACCAACGTCTCGTCGCTGACCGCGGCGTACAAGAACATCGTCGACACCTACGGCGTCACCCGGCTCGACTTCGACATCGAGGGCGGCGTCCTGGGCGACACCGGCGCGACGACCCGGCGCAACCAGGCCCTGGCCGCGCTCCAGCGCGCGGAGCCGGCCGTCCAGGTCGACTACACGCTCGCGGTCGACCCCACCGGCCTGCCGGGCGGCCAGATCAACCTGCTGCAGGACGCGAAGAACCAGGGCGTGAACGTCAACGTCGTCAACCTGATGACGATGGACTACTACGACGGCCAGCCGGTCATCAACGACGCCCTGTCCTCCGCGCGCGCCGCGGCCGGCCAGATCGCGAGCCTGTACGGCATATCGACCTCCGCCGCGTACGGCAAGGAGGGCCTGACCCCGATCGCCGGCCGGAACGACGACGGCGCGATGTTCTCCCAGGGCGACGCGCAGACCCTGGAGTCCTTCGCGGCGAGCAACGGCGTCGCAGAGCTCTCCTTCTGGGAGGTCGACAGCTACGACAAGGCCACCGGCTACGCGTACTCCCGGATCTTCAACGCCATCACCGGAGGCGGCACCACCCCGCCCCCGCCGACCGGCGGCCAGATCACCGGCTACCAGGGCCTGTGCCTGGACGACCGCTCGGCCTCCACGGCCAACTTCAACCCGATCCAGGTCTACACCTGCAACGGCAGCAGCGCGCAGAGCTGGACCGTGGCCAACAACACCCTGAAGGTCCTCGGCAAGTGCCTGGACGTCAACGCCGCCGGCACCGCCAACGGCACCGTCGTCGACCTCTATGACTGCAACGGCACCAGCGCGCAGACCTGGGTCCCGCAGTCGAACGGCGAGCTGTTGAACCCCAACTCCGGCAAGTGCCTGGACGACACCGGCTTCGGCGGCTCCGGCACCCAGGCCCAGATCTGGACCTGCGCCGCCAGCGCCAACCAGAAGTGGAACCTGCCTTGAGAATCCGCGTCTCCACCGCCGGGTTCGGCGCGCTCGTCCTGACGGCGGGCCTGCTGACCTTCGGCCAAGTGGCGGCGGCGCCCAAGGCGCACGCCGCCGACCCGGTCGGCCCGATCACCGGTTACCAGGGCCTGTGCCTGGACGACCGCTCGGCCTCGACCGCCAACTTCAACCCGGTGCAGGTCTACACCTGCAACGGCAGCAGCGCGCAGAGCTGGACCGTCGGCAGCGCGGGCAACACGTTGCAGGTCCTCGGCAAGTGCCTGGACGTCAACGCGGCCGGCACCGCCAACGGGACCGCCGTCGACCTCTATGACTGCAACGGATCCGGCGCTCAGGTCTGGGTCCCGCAGTCCAACGGCGAGCTGCTGAACCCCAACTCCGGCAAGTGCCTGGACGACACCGGCTTCGGCGGCTCCGGGACGCAGGTCCAGATCTGGGCCTGCGCCGACAGCGCCAACCAGCAGTGGGCGGTGCCGACCGGCGGCGGCGGCGGGGGCGGGGGCGGCGGGGGCATCCCGCACCCGGACTTCGGTCCGAACGTCACCGTCTTCGACCCGTCGATGTCGACCTCGACCATCCAGGGCGACATCAACAGCGTCTACAACTCTCAGGTGAACAACGAATTCGGCACGCAGCGCAACGCTCTGCTGTTCGCGCCGGGCTCGTACAACGTCGACATCCCCGTCGGATACAACACCGAAGTCGCAGGGCTCGGACTCTCCCCGGACGCGGTGAACATCACCGGCGGCACCGTCCACGTCGCCGGCCACACCGCCGACGGCAACGCCACCCAGAACTTCTGGCGCGACGCGGAGAACATGGAAGTCAGCCCGCCCTCGGGCAGCACGATGTGGGCCGTCTCCCAGGCCGACCCGTTCCGGCGCATGGACGTCAAGGGCAGCATGCTGCTCTACGACAACATCCACGGCAGCGGCGGCAACTGGTCCAGCGGCGGCTACGTCGGCGACTCGCGGATCAGCGGGCAGATCAACTCCGGCACGCAGCAGCAGTTCCTGACGCAGAACACCGCGATGAACGGCGGCTGGACCGGCTCGAACTGGAACATGGTCTTCGTCGGCGACACCAACGCCCCGGCGAACACGTTCCCGAACCCGCCGGACACCACCGTCGCGCAGACCCCGGTGAACCGGGAGAAGCCGTTCATCTACGTGGACGCCAGCGGCACCTGGCAGGTGTTCGTCCCCGCGCTCCGGACGAACGCGCAGGGCCCTGACTGGACGAACGGCACACCGGCCGGCACGTCCATCCCGGTCAGCCAGTTCTACATCGTCAAGCCGGGCGACACCTCCGCCACGATCAACGCCGCGCTGTCGGCGGGCAAGAGCCTGATCGTGACGCCGGGTGTCTACCACCTGTCCTCGGCGCTGAACATCACCAGCCCGAACACCGTGGTGCTGGGTCTGGGCCTGGCGACGCTGGTGCCGGACAACGGCAACGCCGCGATCACCACGGCCGACGTGGACGGCATCGACATCGCCGGGCTGCTGATCAGCGCCAACTCCACCAACTCCGCGGTCATGATGCAGATCGGTCCCAACGGTTCGACCGCGAGCCACGCGGCGAACCCGACCGAGCTGCAGGACGTCTTCTTCCGTATCGGCGGCGACCAGGTGGGCAAGGCCACGCAGGCATTGGTGGTGAACAGCAACAACGTGATCGGCGACGACCTGTGGCTGTGGCGCGCCGACCACACGAACGGGGTCGGGTGGACCGTGAACCCGGCGCAGAACGGGCTCGTGGTCAACGGGAACAACGTGACCATGTACGGGCTCGCGGTCGAGCACTTCGAGAAGTACCAGACCGAGTGGTTCGGGAACGGCGGGCGGACTTACTTCTACCAGAGTGAGACTCCGTACGACGTGCCGAACCAGGGCAGTTGGGTGCCGCCCAACGGCGCCACCGGGTACGCCTCGTACCTGGTCGGGCCTTCCGTCACGTCGCACCAGGCGTGGGGGTTGGGGGTCTACGCGTACTTCCCGGTCAACCCCTCGATGGTGCTGGACCACGCGATCGAGACGCCGACCACGTCGGGCGTCGCGTTCCACGACATGGTCACGACCGTGCTCGGCGGCGACGGAACGCTCAACCACCAGGTGAACGAGACCGGTGGGCAGGTCACGCCCAGCCACAACGCCAGTTACCTGGTGAGCTACCCGTAGATCGAAGACGCACCACAGTTTTTTCCACAGGGAGAGCCGGCCGCGAAGTTTCGCGGTCGGCTCTCCCTCAGCGCGCCGCGTATCCGCCGTCGACCAGGTGGTAGCTCCCGGTGATGAACGACGCCCGCTCCGACAGCAGGAACGCGACCAGCTCGGCGACCTCGTCGGCCTGTCCCAGCCGTCCCATCGGATGCAGCGACACCAGGAGTTCGTGCCCGGCGTCGTCGGTCTCGGACAGCAGCGGGGTCTCGATGAAGCCGGGCCCGACGGAGTTCACCCGAATGCCGCGGCTGGCGTACTCCAGGGCGGCGGTCTTGGTCAGACCGACCACGCCGTGCTTGGCCGCGCTGTAGGCCGGAGAGCCGGCGAAACCGTTGGTGCCGAGGATGGAGGCCATGTTGACGATGCTGCCGCCGCCGGCCGCCAGCATCGCGGGGATCTCGTAGCGCATCGAGTAGAAGACGCCGTCGAGGTTGGTGGCCAGGACGCGGCGCCAGTCCTCGACGGAGTAGTCGCCGGTCGGGGCGGTGGCACCGGCGATGCCGGCGTTGTTGACCGCCATCCGCAGCGGGCCCAGGCCCGCGACCGCGGCGGCCACGGCGGCCTCCACCGAGGCCGGATCGGTCACGTCCAGCCGGACGGCCAGCGCCGGGACGCCGGTCTCGGCCAGCTCGGTCGCGGCGCGCTCGGCGCCGTCCAGGTCGTGGTCGGCCAGGGCCACGGCGGCGCCGCCGGCGGCCAGGCGGCGGGCGGTCGCCAGGCCGATGCCGGAGGCCGCGCCGGTGACCAGGACGGTCTCGTCGGCGAACTCGATCCCCGCCGGGTCCAGGTCGATGCGCGCGATGGCGGTCGCGGTGGCGTCGCCGGGACCGGACTCGATGGTCGACGACGCCTCGCTGGCCAGATCAGGCTCCATGATCCGATGCTGCGGGGCATGCCGGGGACCGGCAACAGGAAGCGGGCCGGCCGGCGGGGAGCGCCGACCGGCCCGCGTGCTCGTTCTCGCTCGCGCTCGCGCTCACGCTCGCGCGCCGCCCGCGAATGCGTTCGCACTCGCATTCGCGTCGGCGGCGGCGCGGATCACGGCCGGCGCACACCAGACCGGCGTGGATCCCGGCCGGCGTGGATCAGAGCTGGCGCGGATCACGGCTGGTGTGGATCGCCGCCAGCAGGAATCGCCGCCAGCGTGGAGCGCGGCTGGTGTGGACCGCCGCCGGCCGCGAATCGCGGCGCGGTGGACTACCGGCCGGCGCGGATGCCCACGTAGTGGAACTGCACGAAGTCGTTCGGGTAGCCGTCGCCGGGACCGTTCTGGTCGTCCTCGCCGGCCGCGGCGATCTTCTGCAGGACGTTCATGCCGCCGGTCACGACGCCGAAGGGGGTGTAGTTGGGCTGCAGCTTGGTGTCCTTCCAGGTGAAGAAGAACTGCGAGCCGTTGGTGTTCGGGCCGGCGTTGGCCATCGCGACGGTGCCGGCCGGGTAGGTGGCGCCGGCCAGGTTCTCGTCGTTGAAGGAGTAGCCCGGGCCGCCGCTGCCGGTCCCGGTCGGGTCGCCGCACTGCAGCACCCACAGGCGCTGGGTGGTGAGGCGGTGGCAGTGGGTGCCGTTGTAGTAGCCGTGGTCGATCAGGAAGCGGAAGGAGTTCGTGGTGCAGGGCGCGGCGGATGTCAGAGCCTTGACGGTGATGTCGCCGTAGGAGGTGTGGAACACCACCGAGTACGGCTGCGCCGCCTTCTTCGCGTCGAACTGCGGGATGCCCTTGAAGTTGTCGGCGGGCACGGCGGGGACGTAGCCGCAGGGGTCGGCGGCGGTCGTGGTGGCGGCGTGCGCGATGGCGGCCGGAGCGGCGGCGTCGGCGGCGACCACGGTCGCGTGCCCGGGACGCACGGGGGCGGCGCTGCCGGTCGCGCCGGCGCCCGACGCGGCGACGACACTGGCGCCGAGCAGCAGGGCGGCCGCCGCCACGAAGCGGCCGGACCGGCTGGAAAAGCGGGATTTCCGCATGGTTAGTCAGCTCCCTGAGAGGTTGGTCAGGACGCTTGCAGCCTTTCCCAGGCGTACGTGCGCTGTAAACCCCTGATGAGCTTCGAGCGACAGCGGAATGGCGACTGAGCGGTCAGTCGTCGCCGAGCACGGGCAGATCCGCGACGACGGTGCAGGATCCCGGTGCGATCTCCGTGAAGCCCGCGTCGCGCACCAGCGGACGTCCCGAGTTCGTGAGCGCCGGCCACGCTTCCTTCGCAGCCACCCGCACCGCGAGCGGGAAGCCGGCGTCGGCCCATTCCTTGCGCTGGGCGTCGTTCAAGCGCCACCATGCGATCTGCGCGGCATGCCCGACCTGCGCCATGGCCTTGCCCGCGGTCATCTCCAGCTCCGGATTCAGCCACAGGACCGGCTGCGAGCCTGGGGCGACCGGGGTGGGCGGCTCGGCGTCCTCGAGGTCCGTGCCGGAGACCTGGAGGCGTGCCAGGTCCTTCGGCCATGCGTCGAGCGGGATCGGCGGGTAGACGCGGACGTGCGCCGGGTCGGTCTCGGCGGTGCCGGTGACGGTGATGCCCGGGAGCGCCTCGGCACGCGTCCATTCGGCGCCTCGGGCTCGGCGGACGACCTTGCGGATGCGGCCGTCGGTCCAGGCGTCCACCAGCGCCGTCCACTCGCCGTCGGGCTCGGTGGAACGCGGGTCGGACAGGAAGGTGAGGACGGCGCGTGCCGACGTCTCCAGCGCGTCAGTACGCTGCGGTGGTGCCGCACGCTCGATGCGGACCACCAAGGGCAGCACGTATTGCGGGTTCGCGTCGCGCGCCGCCGCTTCCTCCTCGGTCGCCGCTGCGACAGCGGGGACAGGCGGCGAAGTCGGCGACGTTGGCAAAGTCGGCGGGGCGAAGGGGTCGCCGGGTTCCATGATCGAGCCACTCACCCCAGCAGTATGCGTCAGCCGTTGGGGAGGATGACGGCCCGCCCCCGGACTTGGCCGGCGTGCAGCCGTTCGTACGCCCTCGGCGCCTCCTCGATGCTGTACGTCTCGACGTGCACCGACACCGCTCCGTCGCGTGCCAGGTCGAGCACTTCGACGAGTTCGGCGCGGGTGCCCCAGTACGGCGCGCGGAAGGCCGCGTCGTAGGGCGTCACGCCGAAGCCGACCTGCGCGCTGCCGCCGCCGATGCCGACGATCGTGACGTCGGACTCCACGCCGGCGCAGGCCGAGGCCAGGGCGACGGTCGGGGGCGCGCCGACGAAGTCGAAGACCGCCTCGGCGCCGCGTCCGCCGGTCAGCTCCTTCACCGCCAGCGCGGCCTTCTCGTCGGACATCAGGGCTTCGTGCGCCCCGACCTCCTTGGCGAGTTCCAGCTTCTCCGGCGCCACGTCCAGCGCGACGACGCGCGCCGGGCTCAGGGCGCGCAGCAGCTGGATCGCGACGTGGCCCAGGCCGCCGGCGCCGATCACCACCGCGGTGCTGCCGCCGACCAGCTTCGGCAGCGAGGTCTTGATGGCGTGGTACGGGGTCAGGCCGGCGTCGGTCAGCGGGACGCTGCGGACCGGGTCCAGGTCGCCGAGCGGGACGAGATGCCGCGAGGCGTCGACGAGCAGGTACTGGGCGATCGCGCCGGGCGCGCCGAGTCCGGGCGGGAAGATCTGCAACTCCGCGGCGCGCAGGCAGTAGTTCTCCTTGCCCTGCGCGCACATGTGGCACATGCCGCAGCCCCAGGGCCCGTAGACGGCCACGCTTTCGCCGAGGGCGAAGCCGGTCGCGCCGTCGCCGAGCGCCTCGACCGTCCCGGCGCCCTCGTGCCCGAGGGTCAGCGGCAGCGGGAAGCGCAGCGCGGCGGCGGGCATGCTCATCACCGCGATGTCGGAGTGGCAGACGCCGGCCGCGGTGACCTTCAGCAGCACCTGGCCTGGGCCGGGTTCGGGGTCCGGAACGTCGAGGACCACCGGGGCGGCGCCGACCGCGGGGTACTGGAGGGCCTTCATCGCGGGGACCGCCTTCCGGACGGGCTTCGAGGCAGGGTCGATGCGCGCCGGACCACGGATCGGCGCCTTCCCCACCTTGACCCGGCGCCGCTCCGGCCGCAATCCGGTGGACGGTCGCGGGGCGGGCACGGCACCGCCGATCGGTGGAAAACAGCCGAGGCCGCCTCCCCTTCAAAGGGGAGACGGCCTCGGCTGTGTATCAGACCTCAGACACTCTCAGCTCGAGAGCCGCTCCAGCAGCAGTTCGCGCACCCGGGCCGCGTCCGCCTGGCCGCGCGTCGCCTTCATCACGGCGCCGATCAGCTGGCCGGCCGGGCCCTGGTTGCCGGCGCGCACCTTGTCGGCGGCGTCGGGGAACTGCGCGATGGCGCCGTCGATGGCGGCCAGCAGCGCGCCGTCGTCGCTGACGACCGCCAGGCCGCGGGCGGCGACGACCTGCTCGGGGGAACCCTCGCCGGCCAGCACGCCCTCGATCACCTGGCGCGCCAGCTTGTCGTTCAGCGTGCCGGCGGTGGTGAGCGCGACCACTTCGGCGACCTGCGCCGGGGTGATCGCCAACGCGCCGAGGTCGACGCCGTCCTCGTTGGCGCGGCGGGCCAGCTCGCCCATCCACCACTTGCGTGCCTGGTCGGGGGCCGCTCCCAGGGAGACCGTCTCGACGATCGACTCCACCGCGCCGGCGTTGAGGATCGACTGCATGTCGTGGTCGGTGACGCCCCACTCGGCCTGCAGCCGGTTGCGGCGGACGCTCGGCAGCTCCGGCAGCGTGCCGCGCAGCTCCTCCACCCACGTGCGCGCCGGGGCGACCGGGACCAGGTCGGGCTCCGGGAAGTAGCGGTAGTCCTCCGCCTCCTCCTTCACCCGGCCCGGGGAGGTGGTGCCGTCGTTCTCGTGGAAGTGGCGGGTCTCCTGGATCACCGTGTCGCCGGCGTTGAGCACGGCGGCGTGGCGGCGGATCTCGAAGTTCACCGCGCGCTCGACCGATCGCAGGGAGTTGACGTTCTTGGTCTCCGAGCGGGTGCCGAACTTCTCCCGGCCGTGCGGGCGCAGCGAGAGGTTGGCGTCGCAGCGCATCTGGCCGAGCTCCATGCGGGCCTCGGAGACGCCGAGCGCCTTGATCAGCTCGCGCAGCTCGGCGACGTAGGCCTTGGCGACCTCCGGGGCGTCCGCGCCGGTGCCGGTGATCGGCTTGGTGACGATCTCGATCAGCGGGATGCCGGCCCGGTTGTAGTCGACCAGCGAGTAGTCCGCGCCGTGGATGCGGCCGGTGGCGCCGCCGACGTGGGTGGACTTGCCGGTGTCCTCCTCCATGTGCGCGCGCTCGATCTCGATGCGCCACGTCTTGCCCGCCGCCTCGACGTCCAGATAGCCGTTGAAGGCGATCGGCTCGTCGTACTGCGAGGTCTGGAAGTTCTTCGGCATGTCCGGGTAGAAGTAGTTCTTCCGCGCGAAGCGGCACCACTCGGCGATCTCGCAGTTCAGCGCCAGACCGATGCGGATCGCGGACTCGATCGCCTTGGCGTTCACGACCGGCAGCGAGCCGGGCAGGCCCAGGCAGGTCGGGCAGGTCTGGGTGTTCGGGGCCGCGCCGAAAGCCGTCGGGCAGCCGCAGAACATCTTGGTGACGGTGCCCAGCTCGACGTGGACCTCCAGACCCATAACCGGGTCGTAGGCCGCCAGGGCGTCCTCGTAGGAAGGCAGGTTGGCTGTGATCACTTTGCGCGTACCTGTCGTAGTCGTGTCGGTCATTTCTTGTAACCCAGTTCCTCAAGGGCATTGGCCATATCAGACCACCAGCGCTGGAACGACGGGACTTTTCGTAGACGCTCAAGGTCGATGAGGTCAGCCAAGTCGGCAAACATGCCGGGACGGCGATCTCGTTGCCGGTCGCGTCCCCCGCTGCGGACCCCGAGCCAAGCGATCTCGTTCAGCAGCGCCTTAGGGTCGAGAACGGCTTCTGCGTCCTTAGGGCGCTTCGGAAGCCGGGCCGTGACAAGCGGCAATGCCAGCCCGAGCACGCTCGCCAATGCTTTCGGGTCAGCGAGCAGCCATGCTTCGGTTTCCCTTAACGGCACGATAGGGACGACTGGTTCCGCCCGCGTACTAAGAACGGCGTCCCGAACTTCCTCTACTTTCGCTTTCGCGGAAGCCACCGGGGCTCCGTCGTGGTGATAAAGGACGAGGTCGAAGTGGCCCTCTCGGCCAAGGACGTCCAGAATGTGCTCTGGCCTTTGATGATCCGCCAATACCGGTAAGACCTCGACTTCGACGGCGAACCGGCAGCTCGTTTGCAGCATGAATTCGGTAGCGCGCTTAAGGAGCCCGGTAAGCAACCAGCGATCAGATGGCCCTTCGCTGATCAGAACACACATAAGATAGCGAGGAGGCATCAGATCGCCGACCTGCCAGCGGATCGGAACGACTCGACGGCTTCCCGCGACATCGGCGCCCGTTCGGCGCTACTGTCGCGAGCCTCCGACGGGCCCGCGCGACGCACCGCAGTCACGGTACTCACCTTGCCCTGATCAACTCGCGAGACCAAGCTGGTCACGACAACTTGTGCTGGCGGCACTTCTCGGAGGATCTCGGCCGAGTGGCTCGCGATGACCACCTGACGCAACGGCCAGTCAGCCTCATCATTCCCAGGATCACTGGTCATCTCCCGCAACAAACGCAGCAGCCTGCGGAACGCCTGCGGGTGCAGAAAGGCCTCGGGCTCGTCAAACAGCAATGGTGCGGTCTGTTCCGAGTCGTTGAGTGCCGCAATAGTCGCCAGCGCGCTGAGCGTACCGTCCGACGCTTCCGACGCAGGGAACGGCGGCTGGTTGCGTGCCGCGAATTCCACGCGGATATCCCGACGCACATTGTCAACCACGACATCGAAACGCGGCACGTCCGACAATAGACCGCGAAGTTCCAACTGAACGTCAGCCATCGCTCCAACAGGGTGGTCTTCAGACCGAGTCGACTCCCGAATCCTGTGCAGATAGCCTGGCAGACCAGCCCCATCAGAGGCCATCTGGCCTTCGTCAGCCATCGATGAAAGCTGGCGGAGCGCAGAACCCTCGAACTGATAGACCTTGACGCCTTCGAGGCCGAGGGCAAGGTCCGTGAGCCAGGCGACCTCCTTACCATCAGACATGACCGGCGTCATACCAAGAAGCGATCTACGCAGGCCCCGCTTTGCTACAGCTTGATCGGGACGCATACCCTGGTCCCGCTGATGGAGCTGGCGAAACTGACCTGAGGCCCCGACAAAATCAAACCAGTGGTCTGCACCCAAACGGCGTTCGATGACTTCACTTAGATAGCGCATTCTCCGATCAGCGGCAGCGCCACCGCGCCCGATCGTCGCCTCGTACCGCCAGCGATTACCTACGTGCTCCCCGAAATCGGTCAAGAACTCCAGAGCGAAGCGCATCTCCGGTGCTCGCGTACCGTCGCTGTACTGATGGAACAAACTCTCGCCATCGCCACGCACTGACGAAACAGCGCTAGGCAGATCCGCGCTGACAGCCGTCGTGAGGAAACGGACCGCGTCCAGCACGTTCGACTTGCCACTGGCGTTAGCTCCGATGAGCACAGTGAAAGGGTGCAGGTCCAGGCTGAAATCAACGAACGATTTGAAGCCGTCGATCTCGATTCTGGTGATGATCATCGCACCCCTCCACCACAGTTCATCGAGCCGCCCACCTCAAGACTCGTTCTTGCCTGCGCCGCGCCGGGACCGCAGCACCTGGAGCACACCCACGGTCAGCGCCGCCGCCGAGACCGCGGCGTCGGCGAGGGCGAGCTTGTCGCCCTTCACGCGCGCCTCCTTGAACCGGCGCGCCAGGACCGGGGCGAGGGTCACCGAGCTGCCGATCGCGAACAGCGTGCCGAAGGTGCCGCGCGCCTTGGCCGCGTTCTTCTTCTTGCTCACAGGGACGGCACCTCCTCGATGAGCGGGTGCCCCCACTTGGTGGTCATCGCGGCCTCGACCGCCGCGCCGACCCGGTAGAGGCGGTCGTCGGCCATGGCCGGGGCGATGATCTGCAGGCCGACCGGCAGGCCGTCCTCGGGTGCCAGGCCCACCGGGACCGACATGCCGGCGTTGCCCGCCATGTTGGTCGGGATGGTGCACAGGTCGGCCAGGTACATCGCCATCGGGTCGTCGGCGCGCTCGCCGATCTTGAAGGCGGTGGTCGGGGTGGTCGGGGAGACCAGCACGTCCACGTCGGCGAAGGCGCGGTCGAAGTCGCGCATGATCAGGGTGCGGACTTGCTGCGCCGAGCCGTAGTAGGCGTCGTAGTAGCCGGAGGACAGCGCGTAGGTGCCGAGCATGATGCGGCGCTTCACCTCGGGACCGAAACCGGCCTCGCGGGTCAGGGCCATGACTTCCTCGACGCCGTTCACGCCGTCGTCGCCGACGCGCAGTCCGTAGCGCATGGCGTCGAAGCGCGCCAGGTTCGAGGAGCACTCCGAGGGCGCGATCAGGTAGTACGCCGGCAGCGCGTAGTCGAAGGAGGGGCAGTCCACCTCCACGACCGTGGCGCCGAGGTCGCGCAGCGTCTGCACGGCCTCGTGGAAGCGCTGGCGCACGCCCTCCTGGTAGCCCTCGCCGTCGAACTGCTTCACCACGCCGATGCGCATGCCCTCGACGTTCGCGAGCTTCGCGGCGCCCACGACGTCCGGGACCGGCAGGTCGATGGACGTGGAGTCCATCGGGTCGTGCCCGGCGATGACGGCGTGCAGCAGCGCGGCGTCCAGCACCGTGCGCGCGCACGGGCCGCCCTGGTCCAGCGAGGAGGAGAAGGCGACCAAGCCGTAGCGGGAGACGCCGCCGTAGGTCGGCTTCACCCCGACCGTGCCGGTGACCGAGGCGGGCTGGCGGATCGAGCCGCCGGTGTCGGTCCCGATCGCCAGCGGCGCCTCGAAGGCGGCCAGCGAGGCCGAGGAGCCGCCGCCGGAACCGCCGGGGATGCGGGTCAGGTCCCACGGGTTGTGGGTGACGCCGTAGGCGGAGTTCTCGGTGGAGGAGCCCATCGCGAACTCGTCCATGTTGGTCTTGCCGAGGATGACGATGTCGGCCTCGCGCAGCCGCCGGGTCACGGTCGCGTCGTACGGCGGGACCCAGCCCTGCAGGATCTTGGAGCCGCAGGTGGTCGGCACGCCCTTGGTCGTGAAGACGTCCTTGAGCGCCAGCGGGACGCCGGCCAGCGGGCCGAGCCGCTCCCCGCGCGCCAGCTTGGCGTCGACCTCGGCGGCCTTGGCCAGCGCGCCCTCGGCGTCGACGTGCAGGAAGGCGTGGACCTTCTCGTCGACCTTCGCGATGCGGTCCAGGTGCGCCTGCGCCACGTCGGTCGCGGTGACCTCGCCGTTCCTGATGGCGCCGGCGAGCGCGGCGGCCGTGCTCCTGGTCAGTTCACCATCGAACCTGTTACTCATCGGTCAGTCCTCCCCCAAAATGCGCGGCACGCGGAATCGCTGATCCTGCGCGGCAGGCGCCTGGCCCAGCACGTCCGCCGGATCCAGGCACGGCCGCTCGACATCGGGCCGGGTGACGTTGACCAGCGGCAGCGCGTGCGAGGTCGGCGGGATGTCCTGCCCCTGGCCGAGCAGCTGCACGGCCTCGCTCACGCGGGCCACCGAACCGAGGATGACGTCGAGCTGCTCGGCGTAGTGCGCCAGCTCGTCGTCGGACAGGTCGAGCCGTGACAGGAGCGCCAAGTGGGCGACCTCTTCACGGGTGATAGCGGGCATATGCGCGGATCCCTACGGTGTGGACTCTGTCTGAATCGTTGACAGCGGTATCGGACAACCGTAGCCATCCTAGTCCGGGGGCGTCAGGTGACTTTCCGTCACGGGGCGGGGACGGCGCGGCGGAGGCGGCGGGCTCGGCGGGTCAGGATGTCGCGGACGATATAGAGGACAGGCAGGGCTATGAGGAACAGCCAGTAGAACCACGTGCCCACGGCGGGAGACCGGTGGTTGCTCCATTCCTCGCGCAGGGTCAACGTGTAGGGGAGGGTCGCGTCATCGTTACCCACCAGCTGGATCGCCTCCACGCCGACTCCCATGGCGATCACGATGTAGCCGAGTACGCGGACGGCCACGTGAGTGCGCGGAGTCAGCGCGGCCAGGAAGCCGAGTGCCGCCACGAGCGAGATCACCTCGATCACGCTGGCGGTGACGCGGCGCGGAGTGCCGCTGAACTCCGACACCAGCGCACCGGAGTGGAAGGTCTTCGCCAGCTCGGTGTTGTAGTAGCTGACCGTCGGCAGGGACACGGCTGCGATCGCGAGCACGGTCAGCGCTGCCGGGAAGATGATCCGCGTCGGGTCGGAGAAGATGCCGGTCGCGGGTGAGGCGGTTGGGTGATTGGTCGAGAGGTCGCTCGGGAGGTCGGTCCGGAGGTCGCCTCGGCGGGGAGTCGGAAGGTCGGTCGGCAGCGGTATCGAAGCCGACTGTGTCGGGATCGAGCCCACCACGTCGGCCACCGCAGTCGGGGCAGTCGGGGCGACACCTTCTGGAACCGGCGCTCCGTCCAGCGCCGCCGTCGCCTGCTCGATCGTGAAGCGCGCCGCCGGATCCTTCCGCAGCAACCCGGTCAGCAGACCGGCGAGCCGTCCCGCGTGCTGGGGCGCCGCCTGCTCCTCGAAGAGGACCGCGGTCAGCGACGCGACCGCCGAATCCCTGTGGAACGGCGGGATCCCCTCGACCGCCTGGTACAGCGTCGCACCGAGGGAGAAGAGGTCGGAGGCCGGCCGCGCGGCCTCGCCGCGGGCCCGTTCCGGGGCGATGTACTCCACCGAGCCGACGAACGTGCCGGTGGCGGTGATGCCCGGGTCCTCCTGCTGGACCGCGATGCCGAAGTCGGTGAGCAGGACGCCGCCGTCGTCGCCGAGCATGACGTTCGCGGGCTTCACGTCGCGGTGCACGATGCCCGCGGCGTGCGCGGCGCCGAGCGCCTTCAGCAGTGCCTTGGCGACCTCGGCCGCGCGTTCCTCGGACAGCGGGCCGTGCTCGGCGACGCGGTCCTCCAGCGACTGCCCCTCGATCAGCTGCATGACGGTCCAGGGCACGCCGTCCTGGACCACGACGTCGTAGACGGTGACGATGTGCGGGTGTCCGCGCAGGCGCGCGGCGTTGCGGGCCTCGCGTTCGGCGCGGCGCAGCCGTTCGTCCTGCGCGGCGGGGGCGAGAGCGGAGGGAAGGACGACCTCCTTGATCGCGACGTCCACGCCGAGCTGGGTGTCGTGGGCCCGCCACACCCGGCCGTAGCCGCCGGCGCCGAGGCGGCCCGCCAGCCGGTAGCGTCCCGCGATCAGCAGCTCCGGCTCGGCATGGCTCTCGGTCGCCCCGCTCGTCACAGCACCCCCTGGTTTTGGATCGGATTCCAAAAGACAGACTACGGGCCCTGCGTCACCCCGCCAGAGCGACCGCGGTACCGGATACCGAGATCCCGCCGTCCCCGGCGGGGATGCCGATGGTCAGCAGGCTCGGCCGTCCCATGTCCACACCCTGATGTACGGTCACGGTCGCGGGCACCGGGATCAGGTCCAGCTCCCGCAGGTAGCCGCCGAACGCCGCGGCGGCCGCGCCGGTCGCCGGGTCCTCGAAGACGCCGCCGACCGGGAAGGGGTTGCGGGCCTGGAAGACGTCGGGCGACTCGCGCCAGAGCAGGTCGATGGTCGTCCAGTCTTCGCGCAGCATCAGGGCGCGCAGGGCGTCCATGTCGTAGTCGAGTTCGGTGAGCCGGGAGCGGCTCGGCGTGGCGAGGATCGGGTGCCAGGCGCCGCCGAAAGCGACGCGGGGCGGCAGGGCGTCGTGCAGGTCGCTGGCGGTCCAGCCGAGGATGGCGAGCAGCTCGGCCAGCACCGGGCCGCGCAGGTCCTGGGACTTCGGCGGGACGCTGACCAAGGTGGCGGTCAGCTTGCCCGCGGTCCCGGCGGTGGTGTGGACCGGAACGGTGCCGGCGCGGGTGTTCAGAATCAGGTCGCCGGCGCCGTGGCGCTCAGCGTAGGCGACGGCGGTCGCGATGGTCGCGTGTCCGCAGAACGGGACCTCCGCGAGCGGACTGAAGTAGCGCACGTCCATGACGCGGTCCTGCTCGGTCGGCATCAAGAACGCGGTCTCGGAGTAGCCGACTTCCGCAGCTGCGGCAAGCATCGCGGCGTCATCGGTGCCGCGGGCGTCGAGGACCACACCGGCCGGATTGCCGCCGGCCGGATCAGAACTGAAGGCGGTGTAACGAAGGATCTCCACGCGCGTACGCTAGCCGCTCGGGAGCCCGGAAGGGCTCAGGCTCAAGCAGTCCCCGGGCAGACCAGAGTTTTGAGAAGCCGACCTCAGGCGGAGAGCTGGTCCGGCGTGGACGCGGGACCGGAGGACGTCGGCGCCGCCGAGGGCACCCGCAGCGCCAGCAGCGCGCAGATCTCGCCAGGGGGCAGGGCCTTGGAGACCAGCCAGCCTTGGGCTTCGTCGCAGCCGTAGTCGTCGAGGGTGGACCAGGTGGCGGAGTCCTCGACGCCCTCGGCGACGACGCGCAGTCCCAGGGAGTGCGCGAGGTCGATGGTCGAGCGGACGATGGCGGCGTCGTCGGCGTCGAAGCCGATGCCGCCGACGAAGGAGCGGTCGATCTTGATCTCGTCGAAGGGCAGGCGGCGCAGGGTCAGCAGGGAGGCGTAGCCGGTGCCGAAGTTGTCCAGGGAGAGCCGGATGCCGAGCTTGGACAAGCCGATCAGGGTCGCGCGGACGCTCTGGGCGTCGCCGACCAGGACGCGCTCGGCGACCTCCAGGCGGAGGGCTTCGGGGCGGACCCGGTGCTGCGCGAGCTTGCGCGCGACCATCTCCACGAAGCCGGCGGACTCGATGTCGCGCAGGGAGACGTTGACCGACAGCGGCACGCCGTAGCCGCTGCGCCACCACTGCGCGGCTTGGCGCAGTGAGACGTCGAGGATGTACTCGGTCAGGCGCGCCATCAGACCGCTGGATTCAGCGAGCTTCACGAAAGTTTCCGGCGGTATCGCGCCGCGCGCCTCGTGCCGCCAGCGGGCCAGCGCCTCGACGCCGACCACGCGGTCGTTCTGGAAGGAGGCCTGCGGCTGGTAGTGCACCTCGATCCGGCCGGCGTCCAGCGCCTCGCGCAGATCGCTGAGCAGGCCGAGCCGGTCCGGGCTGTTGCGGTCCTTGGCCGGGTCGTAGCGGACGTAGCCCTTCTTGCTCCGCTTGGCCTCGTACATCGCCACGTCCGCGTGCCGCAGCAGGACGTCGTAGTGCCGGGCGTCGTCGGGGTGCAGCGCGATGCCCAGGGAGGCCTCGACGTCGAGTTTGAAGCCGTGCAGCCGGTAGGGGACGGCGACCGCGTCCAGCAGGCGCTGCGCCAACTGCTGCGCCGCTTCCACGTCCGGCAGTCCCGGGAGCAGGACCGCGAACTCGTCGCCGCCGAGCCGGGCGACCATGTCCTCGGCGCGGACCGCCGCCGACAGCCGTTGCGCGACCTCGCGGATCAGCTCGTCGCCGGCGGCGTGGCCGAGGGTGTCGTTGACTTCCTTGAACCGGTCGAGGTCCAGCAGGAACAACCCGATCTTGCCCGGCGGGACGGCCACCGCGGCCGGGGCGCGGCCGGTGGAGTACAGCGAGGAGCGGCCGTCGTTCCCCGCGACCGTGTCGGTGCCGAGCATGGTCTCGGCCTGGCGGCGCAGGGCCTTGCGGTTGGGCAGGGCGGTCAGCGGGTCGTGCAGCGACTGCCACTCGCTCTCGTCGAAAGCCAGGGCACTGCGATAGAAGACCAGGAGCACCGGTATGAACAGCACGATGAGATACGGCTCGTGCCGCATCACCACCGTGATCAGCGGCGCCAGCACCACCGAGGCGCCGACCACCTGCAGCTCGACCCGCCACTCGCGGCAGGCTATGCCGCGCAGCGGCGCGCCGGTCCACAGCGCGACCGCCTGCCAGACCAGGAACAGGTTCACCACGAAGTAGGCGACGCCGGCCAGCAGGATCGCGGCCAGGTAGGTCACGCTCGGCGCCCACGGCCGGTCCGGGGTCGGGACCACGCCGAAACAGCGCAGCACCAGGCAGGCCGCGCCGAGGGACAGCGTGAACTGCGAGACGTTGAACAGCGTGCGCCACCACGTCTTGCGCCCGGCCGCCCCGCCCACCACGGAGGCCGCGGCCTGCACCATCGCCGCCAGCGGCCAGCCGGCGAGCATCAGCAGGGCAATGGTGAACACCGTGGTGGTGGCGGCCTCGCGGTTCGTGTGCTGCAACCGCATCAGGGGTCGCAGTTCCCCGAGGAAGACCAGACAGACGGTCATCAGCAAGGCCGGCAAGGACTGCGTGGTGGGCCCGGAACCACGCCAGTTCAAGATCAACAGCGCGGCCAGGAGGGTGACCCCGGCCGCGCCGACGGAAGCGACGAAGGCGTACAGACGTCCCGGATCGGCCTTCGGGCCGTAGTCCGGCTCGAATGGTCGGTGCATGGAGCGGGCCCTCCTGTACCGGTTTCGTCGGTGCGCGTCAGGCAAACAGGCTGACGCGGCCATATTGCCGTATCAGAACGTCGCCGACCAGAGACGGACCGTAAAGGTTTCGCCTTGGTCTTGACGCCGGGCCCAGGCGTTAGTGTCAGGCCTCTGCTTCCGTCACTGTATCGGCAGCGGCCTGGGGACCGTCCCCCAACAGGACCTTGAATCCCTCTTCGTCCAGCACCTTGACCCCGAGGCTCAACGCCTTGTCGTACTTGGTCCCCGGATTGTCCCCGACCACCACGAACGAGGTCTTCTTCGACACCGAACCGCTCACTTTGGCGCCCCGGCTGGTGAGTTCCTCGGCGGCACCATCCCGGGTGAATCCGGCCAATGTGCCCGTTACGACCACGCTCAATCCCTCAAGAGGCCTCGGCCCTTCCGGCTGCGACTCCACAACAGGCACCACCCCGGCCGCCTGCCACTTGCCGATGATGGCGCGGTGCCAGTCCACGGCGAACCACTCGACGATCGCGGTGGCGATGGTCGGGCCGATGCCGTTGGCGGCCTTGAGGTCCTCCTCGGTAGCGTTCGCCAGGGCGTCGAAGGACGGGAACTCGCGGGCCAGGACGCGGGCCGCGGTCGGGCCGACGTGCCGGATCGACAGCGAGACCAGGAAGCGCCACAGCGGCCGGTCGGTCTTCACCAGCTCCAGCTGCTGCAGCAGCAGTTCGGTGGTGGCGGTCGGGACGCTGGGCTTCTTCGGCGTGCCCTTGGTGAAGAAGTACGGCACCAGCTCGGTCTCGCCGGGTTTGGCGTCCGCGCCGCGCTTGGACTGGAGCATCTTGAGGTCGGCGAGGTCTTCGAGCTTCAGGCTCAGCAGATCGCCCTCGTCGTGCACCGGCGCGGTACCGGCGGCCGGCTGGGTCAGCGCGACCGCCGACTCATAGCCCAGCGCCTCGATGTCCAGGGCGTTGCGGCTGCCCATGAAGTCGATGCGCTCGCGGATCTGGCCGAGGCAGAACTGCGAGTTCGGGCAGCGCAGGTCGATGTCGCCTTCCTTCTGCGGCGCCAGCTTGGTCCCGCAGTCGGGGCAGTTCTCGGGCATCACGAACTCGCGCTCGGAGCCGTCGCGCAGGTCCTGGACCGCGCCGACGATCTCCGGGATGACGTCGCCGGCCTTGCGCAGGACCACGGTGTCGCCGATCAGCAGGCCCTTCTTCACCACGATCGCCTGGTTGTGCAGCGTGGCGTTCTGGACCGTCGAGCCGGCGACGGTGACCGGCTCCATCACCGCGTACGGCGTCACCCGGCCGGTCCGGCCGACCTGGACCCGGATGTCCAGCAGCTTGGTGGTGACCTCCTCCGGCGGGTACTTGAAGGCGATGGCCCAGCGCGGGGCGCGGGAGGTGCTGCCCAGGCGGCCCTGGATGGGCAGGGCGTCGACCTTGACCACGACGCCGTCGATCTCGTGCTCGACGTCGTGCCGGTGCTTGTTGTAGTAGTCGATGTACTTCTGGACGTCCTTCAGGGTCTTGACGACCTTGACCCGGTCGGAGGTCGGCAGACCCCAGGCCCGCAGCGCCTCGTAGGAGTGCGACTGCGAGGTCGGGGTGAAGCCCTTCCTGGCGCCGATGCCGTGCACCACCATCGACAGCGGCCGCTGCGCGGTGACGCGCGGGTCCTTCTGGCGCAGCGAGCCGGCCGCGGCGTTGCGCGCGTTGGCGTAGGAGCGGCCGGTCTCGGCGAGGATCTTCTCGTTCCACTCGTCGAACGCCTGGACCGCGAAGTAGACCTCGCCGCGGACCTCGACCAGCTCCGGGACCGGGAACTCATCGGTCCCGGTCAGGGTCTGCGGGATGGTCTGGATGGTCTTGGCGTTCGGCGTGATGTCCTCGCCGGTCCGGCCGTCGCCGCGGGTCAGGGCCCGGGTGAGCTTGCCCTTCTCGTAGAGCAGGTTGATCGCCAGGCCGTCGACCTTCAGCTCGCACAGCAGCTCCGGCAGCGCACCGAGGTCCTTCTCGATGCGGTCGGCCCAGGTCTGCAACTCCTCGGCGGTGAACGCGTTGTCCAGCGAGAGCATGCGCTCCAGGTGCGGGACCGAGGTGAACTCGGTCTCGTAGGCGCCGGCCACCTTCTGGGTCGGGGAGTCCGGGGTGCGCAGCTCCGGGTTGGCATCCTCTATCGCCTCGAGCTGCCGCAGCTTCACGTCGAAGTCGGCGTCGCTGATCGTCGGCGCGTCGAGCACGTAGTAGCGGTAGCGCGCGTTCTCGATCTCCTCGGCGAGGGCCGCGTGCTGCTGCGCCGGGGTAGCGGCGGTGGTCTCATCCATGGCGGACAACGCGTCACCTCACTGCTCGGGGTGCTTTTGACAGTCAGAATCTATCGGTCAGGACTGACAGTCCCGCAGTTCAGGAGGCTTTGTCCGCCAACGCGTCGGCGGTTCGGTGCGCCAGGACGAGCGCCTGGCGGGCCCACGGCGGGGTGGCGCCGGCCAGACCGCAGGTCGGGGTGATCGTCGTGGCCTCGGCCAGCTGCGCCGGCGAGAAGCCCAGCCGGGTCAGCGACAAGACCTTGTCCAGCAGCCGGGTGACCTCCGGCGCGCGGCCCGGGTCGGTCGCGGGCACCACGCCGAGCATCAGCCCGACGCCGGCCTCGATCGCCTCGCCGAGCTGCTCGTCGCGCGCGGTCTCGGTCTCGATCCGGCTCGCGTCGAAGGAGATGTGGCCGGCGCCGGCGTGGCGCAGCAGCTCGATCGGGACGTCGGGGGCGCAGCAGTGCACAGAGGTCTCGGCGCCGGCGTCGCGCGCGGCCTTGAGCACCCCGGCCAGCAGTTCGCGCGCCACGGGCTCCTCGACCGCGCGCAGCCTGCCGAAGCCGCTGGCGGTCGGCACGGTGCCCTTCAGGACGCCGGGCAGCGCCGGCTCGTCGAGCTGGAGCAGGAGGGTCGCGGCTCGGGGCACGCGCTTGCGCAACTCGGCGAGGTGCTCCTTCAGACCCTCGGTCAGGGACTCCGCGAGGTCGCGGACCGCGCCGAGGTCGGCGAGCATGCGGTCGCCGTATTTCAGCTCCAGGGTCGAGGCCAGGGTCCAGGGCCCGACGGCCTGCACCTTCAGGGTCTGGGTGAACTCCTGCGCGTTCTCCTCCAGGAAGTCCAGGTCCTGCCGCAGGAAGGACTCCGCGCGCCGGGCGTCGCGCCCGGGACGCTCGGTCAGCCGCCAGCCGCTCGGCTGGACCTCGGCGTGGAAGTCGACCAACAGCGCGGTGCCGCGGCCGATCATGTCGGCGCCCACGCCGCGCGCCGGGAGTTCGGGCAGGTGCGGCAGGTCCGGAAGTTCGTCGAAGACCAGACGGTGGGCCGCGCCGATGTCGGTGCCGGGCAGGGAGCCGATGCCGGTGGCGCGTGGGGGTCGGTGCATGGGACGAGCGTAGCCAAGGGGAAGCGGCGCGCGGCCGGTACCTGCTCGGCGGTGCGTTCCGGGCCTCCGGCGGCCCGGCCCGTCCCGCGGCGGGGGCGCGCACTGGGAGACATCACTCGGCAGGGTGTCGAATGCGCGAGCCGAGAGCCCAGGTCGCCGCTATTGTGACCAGCACCAGCCCTGTTCAGAGCCCGGCTCGCCGCCCGGTGACCGTCGTGACCTCCCTGGAGCCCGTCCCGTGCCGACTGTGTTCTTCGCCGCGAGCCCCGACGAACTGCGGGTGGTGGCGGCCGCGGCGGCGCGCGCCGACACCTCGGCCGTGCTGGCCGCCCTGGACACCGTGCCGGCCGGCGACCTGGACCCGGCCCAGCTGATCGATCTGGACCTGCTGGTGACCGGCACCGACCCCGCGGAGGTGCGGGAGACGGTGCTCACGCCGGCGCATGAGGGCCCTGACGACGCCGGCGGGACGGTGCTGCTGCCGGTGCGGCGGGCGCTGGGCTCGCGGCTGGCGCACCTGAGCGACCACGACGTGGACGCGCTCGCCGAGCGCTGGGCGGCTGCTGACGGAGCCGCGGACGGCGGGTGGGACGCCTATCGGTGCGGGCAGCTGATCCGGTCGCTGTCGTTGCTCGCGCTGTTGGCGGGGGCGGATCAGCGGGAGCTGTTCGTGCGGTTCGACAGCTGAGGTGGTTCTTACACTCTCGCTGCCATCTTCCCTTTCCCTTTCCGTTTCCCTTACGCGGCTGCGGGCTTGCGGAGCTGGCCGAGGGCTTCGGAATAGCGGCGCAGTTCCTCCAGCAGCGCGTGGACGCCGCGTTCCCTGCGCTCCCCCGGGATCAGCCGGCCGTCGGCGTCCTGCACCTCCCGCAGCGGCAGGGTGACGATGTCGGGCAGCGGTGTCATGCCGAGGGCGACGGCTACCTGCGTGATCATCTCGACCGCGCGCAGGCCCGCAGAGGACATGCCGTAGCTGACGAAGCCGACCGGCTTGGCGGCCCACTCGGCGTACAGGGAGTCCAGGGCGTTCTTCAGCGGCGCGGTGATCCCGCGGTTGTACTCGGCGGCGAGGATCAGGAAGGCGTCCGCGGCCTCGACGGTCTTGCTCCAGGCGCGGGTGTGCGCGTGGATGTAGGCGCCCTCAGAGGGATGATCCGGTTCGTCGAGGAACGGCAAGCCGATCTCGGCCAGGTCGGCGAGTTCGACCTCGAAGCCACCGTGCTCGCGGGCCAGGCCGAGGACCCAGTCGGCGACGGCGGTCCCGACGCGTCCGGGACGGGTCGTGCTGGTGATGACGAGCAAGCGGGGCATGGCGGTCTCCCGGGGGATTCAGAGTGAAGCGAGCGATGAAGAACTGCGCGAGCGGGCCTATGGCGGCGGCGAAGAGCACCGTGCCGACGCCGACGGTCCCGCCGAGCAGCCAGCCGGCGGCGAGCACCGCGACCTCGATACCGGTGCGGGTCAGCCGCAGCGAGCGGCCGGTCCGGGCGGCGAGGCCGGTCATCAGGCCGTCGCGGGGACCCGGGCCGAGCCCGGCGCCGACGTAGAGGCCGGTGGCGACGCCGTTCAGCGCGATGCCGCCGACCAGGAGCGCGGCGCGCGGCGCCAGGGCGTGCGGCGTCGGCAGGACGCCGAGCGTGGCGTCGGCGGCGAGGCCGACCACGACGACGTTCGCCGCCGTGCCGAACCCCGGCCGCTGCCGCAGCGGGATCCAGGCCAGCAGCACCAGCGCGCCGACGCCGATCACGACGTGCCCCAGCGGCAGACCGGTGTGCCGGGCCAGTCCCTGGTGCAGGACGTCCCACGACGCCAGGCCGAGCCCGGAGGCGACCATCAGCGCCGTGCTGGCGCCGAACAGGACGAGGCCGGCGAACAACTGGACCAGGCGCCGCGGCACAGATGCCGTCATGGCAGACCTCCTTTCGGTCGGTGACACGTCAACAAGCCTGCGCCATCATTGATGACATGTCAACAACAGCGCTAAACTGACCCCGTGACCGCGACCGAACCCCGCTGGCTGGACGACGAAGAGATGCGCGCCTGGCTGGCCTACCGCCGCATGCGCCTCCTCCTGAGCGCGGCGATCAACCGCGACCTGGCGCAGGAGGCGGGGCTGTCAGAAGCCGACTACGACGTCCTGTCCAACCTGACCGCCTCCGACGACCGCCGCCGCCTCAGCGAACTCGCCACCCGCATGCAGTGGTCCAAGAGCCGCCTCTCGCACCACATCACGCGCATGGAACAACGCGGCCTGGTCCGCCGCGAGGAGGTCGACGGCGACGCCCGCGGCTCCCTGGTGGTCCTGACCCCCCACGGCCGCCGCACCATCGAGCGGGCCGCACCCGGCCACGTCGCCTCCGTGCGCCGCCACCTGATCGACCGGCTGAGCGAGGAGCAGATCAGGGTGCTGGGCGAGATCGGCGAGCTGGTGCTGGATCCGCTGGAGGCGGAGGGCTCGGTCGCGGACGGGTGATGGGGCGGGGGCGGCGACACTGCTCGGGGCAGCGCGGCAGCCGGGCAGCCGGGCAGCGGGGCAGCAAGGCAGCGCGGCATCCAGGCAGCGATGAGGTGCTGCGATCAGCTCGGCTCCGGATGGCCGACCGATGTGGCTCGGCGCATCAGGACGCAGCGCGCAATCAGCTCAGGTAGAACCGGCGCGAAACGCTGATGCCCCAGGCAGCCGAAGCAACCCAGGGCATCAACGAGTACTGCGATCAGCTCAGCCGAGGCCGGCCAGCCGTGCTCAGCTCAAGCCGGCCGCCTTCATCATCGCGGCGATGGCCGGGCCGGCGGCGGAGTTGCCGAAGCCGGCGTTGAGGACGAGGGCGGAGACCGCTATGTCGTGCTGGGGGTCCATGGCGATCATCCAGGAGTCGGTCTTGTCGGTGCTGTTGGGTTCGGCCGAGCCGGTCTTGGCGCCGAGGGTCGGGGCGATGCCGGCCAGGGAGGTCGCGGTGCCGTTGGTGATCACGCCGCGCATCATGGTCTGGAGGTTGGCGTCCACGGTCGCGGGGAGGGGCTGGGCCTTGGCCGGCGCCTGGTAGCCGGGGATCAGGATCGGCTGGTGGAACTGGCCGGTGGCGACGGTCGCGGCGACCGAGGCCATGGTCAGCGGGCACATCGTGATCTTGCCCTGGCCGAAGGCCGAGGCGGCGAGCAGGCTGTGCGTGTCGGCGGCCGGGACCTGCTGGCTGCCGCCGGTGCAGTAGGTCGCCGAGCCGACGCCCATGTCCCAGGGCTGGTCCATGCCGTAGTAGTCGTGGGCGGTCTTGGACAGGCTGTCCAGCCCCAGGTTGCGGCCGATCGTGGCGTTCACGAACGAGGTGTTGCAGGACTGCTCGTAGGCGCTGAGCAGGTTCGCGCCGGTGAAGCCGTTCGCGAGGCCCTCGTCGTTGTGGTAGACCTCGGTGCCCACCTTGGCGGTCGGGGTGCAGTCCGCGCCGTCGGTCAGCTTCATGCCGCCGAGCATCAGCGCGGTCGCGGTGACCGTCTTGAACGTCGAGCCCGGCGCGCGGGTGGCCGTGTAGGCCATCTTCACGTTGCTCTTGTTGTTGGTCGCGATGGCCAGGATCTCGCCGGTCGAGGGCTTGATCACCACCATGCCGGAGTTCGGGTACGGCTTGAGGGCGTTCTCCGCCGCGGTCTGGATCTTGGAGTCGATCGTCGAGGCCAGCTGCAGCCCGCTGGTCGCGTTCGGCGCGCCGAGCTGGACGGTGTTCGAGCCGGGGATCTGGGTGCCGGTGTTGTTGTCGACGAACTGGATCTGCAGCGAGGGCTCGGTCCCGTTCTGCGGCTTGGCGACCGCCAGCTTGGTCACGATGCTGGCGATGCTCGGGTGGTCCGTCCCGGACAGCGGCGCGCCGGAGCGGTCGGCGACCGGCACCGAGGGCGGAACCGCCTTCAGGTTCGAGGCCGCGCTCAGCTGCGGGTTGATGATCGCCGAGGCGAAGTGCACCAGCGCCGGGCCGTTCCCGGTCGGCGGCAGCACCGACATCGTGGAGTTGTAGGACCACGTCAGACCGTCGTCGAAGGTGTCGGTGACGGCGAAGCCGTAATGCACCGCGTTCGCCAGCGGGTTCGGCGTGGCCGGGCTGCTCGGCGCGCCCGGCGTCGCCGAGCCGGACGCGGAGGAGGAGCCGGCGGCCGAGCTGGGCGCGTTCTCCTGCGAGCCCAGCTTCAGCACGATGGACTTGGGCGCCAGCGACTCCATGACCTGCTTCAGCCGCGGCCCGGCCTTGTCCGGCAGGTCCGTCATGGACCCGGCCTTGGTGTAGTCGCCGGACTGCCAGGCCGCCAGGAACGCGGCGGCGACCGTGTCGGTCGGGCTGGCGCCTTCGGAAGTGGCCGCCGAGGTACCGCCGCTCGCCGCCGGCTTCGACTTGGAGCCGCCGGAGCAGCCCGCGGTGACCACCGCGAGCGAAGTGGCGACCGCGGCTATCGCCAGGAGCGTACGTCGTGAACCCATCGGGGTCCCTCCCCTTGAACGTCGGATCGGGTTTTTCAGCCTACGACCCTAACCGACGCACGTGAGCGTGGTTTGGTTGGCTGGTACACGATGAGGTCTACGCCACTATCTCCCCGCTACCTCTCACCGCATCACCGCGAGGTCTGCGCCACCGTGGCGGATCCGATCACCCGAGTCCCGTCATAAAGCACTGCGGCCTGCCCCGGAGCCAGGCCACGGACCGGCTCGTGCAGCACGACATCAATCGAATCCGGACCGCTGCGCTCAGCCGTCGCGGGCACCGGCTCGCCGTGCGCACGCAATTGAGCGTGACACTCGATCCGACCAATGAACTCCGGTCCGCACCACCGCAACTTGATCCCGGACAGCCCGGTGACGTCCAACTCCTCGGCGGTCCCGACCGTCACCGTGTTGGTGACCGGCGAGATGTCGAGCACATAGCGCGGCCGACCATCGCCGGCCGGGTCGCCGATCCGCAGACCGCGGCGCTGGCCGATGGTGAATCCCCAGGCGCCGTCGTGCTCGCCGACCCGCCGCCCCTCGCTGTCCACGATCGGACCGGAGCTGGTGCCCAGCGTCTTGGCGAGATAGGCCTTGGTGTCCCCGTCGGGGATGAAGCAGACGTCGTGGCTGTCGGGCTTCTTGGCGACGTACAGACCGCGCTCGGCCGCCTCGGCGCGCACCGCGGGCTTGGTGTCGTCGCCGAGCGGGAACAGCGAGTGCGCCAGCTGGTCGGCGTCCAGGACGCCCAGGACGTAGGACTGGTCCTTCGCCGGGTCGGCGGCGCGGTGCAGCTCCGGGCCGTGCGGGCCGTCGAGCAGGCGCGCGTAGTGGCCGGTGGCGACCACGTCGAAGCCCAGCGCCCGCGCCTTGTCCAGGACCGCCGCGAACTTGATCTTCTCGTTGCAGCGCAGGCACGGATTCGGGGTGCGGCCGGCCTGGTACTCGGCGACGAAGTCGTCGATCACGTCCTCGTGGAAGCGGTCGGACATGTCCCAGATGTAGAAGGGGATGCCGAGCATGTCCGCGGCGCGCCGGGCGTCGTGGGAGTCCTCGATCGTGCAGCAGCCGCGCGCGCCGTCGCGCAGGGCTTGGCGGTTCCGGGACAACGCCAGATGGACGCCGGTCACCTCGTGACCCGCATCCCTCACCCGGGCGGCAGCCACCGCCGAGTCGACACCACCGGACATCGCCGCCAAGACACGCATGCCTCAAGGGTACGTGCAATGGTTGACTGTGAGGTGGGTCATATCGCGGGGGCAGCTACCACGAGTGGAGGACGCCGTGAGCGGCGCTCAGGACACGGACAGCATGGTCATCGTCGGCGCGAGCCTGGCGGGCGCCAAGGCCGCGCAAGCGCTGCGTGAGGACGGCTGGGACGGACCGATCGAGCTGGTCGGCGCCGAATACGACCTGCCCTACGAGCGTCCGCCGCTGTCCAAGGGCTTCTTGCAGGGCAAGGAGGAGCGGGACAAGGTCTTCGTGCACGAGTCCGGCTCCTGGTACGTGGAGAACCAGGTCGGGCTGCGCCTGGGCCGGACCGCGGCGGCGATCGACCGCGAGCGGCACGTGGTCCGCCTCGACGACGGCACCGAACTCCCCTACGGCAAGCTGCTGCTGGCGACCGGCTCCTCCCCGCGCCGGCTCAGCGTCCCCGGCGGCGACGCGAAGAACCTGTCCTACTTCCGCACCCTGGAGGACAGCCAGCGCACCAAGGACCAGCTGATCCCCGGCTCCCGGCTGACGATCGTGGGCGCCGGCTGGATCGGTCTGGAGATCGCGGCGGCGGCGCGCGAGAAGGACGTCGAGGTGACGGTGCTGGAGGCGCTGGAGCAGCCGCTGCTGCGGGCGCTCGGTCCCGAGGTCGGCGCGAAGTTCGCCGAGCTGCACCGCGCGCACGACGTGGACCTGCGCCTGGGCGTCGGCGTGGACTCCTTCACTTTGCAGGACGTGGACGGCGTGGAGCAGGCCACCCGGGTCCGGCTCGCCGACGGCACCGAGATCGAGGCGGACCACATCCTGGTGGCGGTCGGCGCCGCGCCGAACACCGCTCTGGCCGAGGCCGCCGGGCTGGAGGTCGACAACGGGGTCGTGGTCGACGCCACACTGCGCTCCTCGGACCCGGACGTCTTCGCCGCCGGCGACGTCGCCAGCGCCTGGCACCCCTTCTACGAAGAGGCGATCCGGGTCGAGCACTGGGCCAACGCGCTGAACCAGCCGAAGGTCGCCGCGGCCTCGATGATGGGGGTCACCGACCTGAAGTACGACCGGCTGCCCTACTTCTTCACCGACCAGTACGACCTCGGCATGGAGTACGTCGGGCACATCCCGTCTTCGGGCTACGACGAGGTGGTGTTCCGCGGCGACCCGGGATCCGGGGCGTACATGGCGTTCTGGCTGGCCGGCGGCAAGGTGCTGGCCGGGATGAACGTCAACGTCTGGGACGTGGTCGACGAGGTGCGGAACCTGATCCTGGGCCGCAAGGCGGTCGATCTGACGCGGCTGCGGAACGCGGCGGTGCCGTTGGCCGAGGTGGCGGCTTCCTGAGGCGGAACCGACCCCATCAGTACTGGAATTCCAGTACTGATTGCGTGCTGCCGGCTCAGTACGCTCAGTACTCCAGGTCGCCCTCTTTGATGCACACGTTCAGGTACGTGATGTTGGTGGTGCTCAGGTTGGAGAGGATCCCGTGCGGGTCCATCTTCCACTGCTTGCCGCGCACCCCGAGCTTGGACCAGATCCCCTCGGCCCACCAGCCGTTCTCGCTGTCGGCCGCGCGGATCTGGTCGGCCAGGCCGTAGTCGCGCAGGTCGAGCAGGTTGTTGGTGTTCTCCCACGGGCACCACAGCGACCCGGTGCTCAGCCGCACGCCGGAGGAGATGACGTCCGTCGTGGTGTACACGCACACCTCGTTGGTGCTGCACCCGGCGAAGTCGTCGGCCACGGCGCTGCCCGGCACGGTCGCCGGCTTGTAGGTCAGCGTCACGTCTTCCTTGGCGTAGAAGATCGAGTCCCCGTCCACCACGCCGCCCGGTTTGCGGGCGAGCTGCGCGGTGATCGAGGCCTGCACCCAGCTCTGCCCGGCCTCCTCGGACGCGGAGGCGGGACAGGCGGCCAGCGACGGGAAGGACAGCAGCACACCCGCGATGAGCGCGAGCAACGAACGCCTGCGAAGCATGATGCCTCATTCGTCATCGACATGACCGGACAAGGAATCAGAGTTCTGTTTTAGTGGCCCGGCTGTCAATGCACTGTCCTAAAACGGACATGAGCGCACGTCTCAGTCGCGGAAGTAGTCCGCCATCATCGCGCTCACCCACGCCGGCTGGCGGACGTCCACGGCCTGGAACTCGGCCATCACCGGCTTCAGATCCAGGACCGGCGTGCCGGAGACCGCGTCCAGACCCACCACGGTCAGCTCGCGCCCGCGGACCGACTCCACGGCGCAGGACGTCACGCCGATGCGGTTCGGCCGGCGCGGACCGCGGCCGGCGAAGATCCCGACCGGCGGCAGGTCGGCGCGTCCGCGGTAGGGCGCGGGCTCGCGGTAGTCCTCGCGCTCGGCGAGCTGGTCGAAGACGAACAGGACCTCCACGTGCGAGAAGCCCTCCAGTCCTTGCAGGCACGCCTCGCCGAAGCGCTCGTCGACGACGATGGTGCTGCGGACGGCGCCCCAGTTGTCCGAGTTCTGAACGTCCGTCCGGTCGTTGCGGACCGTGCCGATCGGGGTGACCTCGAAGCTCGTCATGCCCCGGTTCTATCAGCTCAGCCCGGCTGCCCGCGCCCGCGCGACCACCGGCCCGATCGCCTCCGCCAGCGCGTCCACGTCAGCCTTCGTCGAGGTGTGCCCGAGGGAGAAGCGCAGCGATCCGCGCGCCGGCTCGCCGTCGACGCCCATCGCCAGCAGGACGTGGCTGGGCTGCGCGACGCCGGCCGAGCACGCCGAGCCGGTCGAGCACTCCACGCCGCGGGCGTCCAGCAGCATCAGCAGCGAGTCGCCCTCGCAGCCGGGGAAGGTCATGTTCGCGATGCCGGGCAGGCCGGTGCCGGCGCCGCGGTCGCCGTTCACGACCGCGTCCGGGATCTCGGCCTGGACCCGGGCGACCAGCTCGTCGCGCAGCGCGGTCAGGGTCTCGGCTTTGGCCTCGCGGTCCTTCACCGTCTCCACCACCGCGGCGGCGAAGCCGGCGATGGCCGGGGTGTCCAGGGTTCCGGAGCGGACGTCGCGCTCCTGGCCGCCGCCGTGCAGCACCGGGACCGCCTGGGTCTTGCGGCCCAGGAGCAGCGCGCCGACGCCGATCGGACCGCCGATCTTGTGGGCGGTGAAGGTCATCGCTGACAGGCCGCTGGCGCTCCAGTCCACGTCCAGCGCACCGACCGCCTGCACGGCGTCGGAGTGCATCGGGATGCCGAACTCGTGGGCGACCCCGGCCAGTTCCTTGACCGGCTGGACCGTGCCGACCTCGTTGTTCGCCCACATCACCGTGGCCAGCGCCACCGAGTCCGGGTCGCGCTCGATCGCGGCGCGCAGCGCGTCGGGCTGCACCCGCCCGAGGCTGTCCACCGGCAGCCAGTCGATCTCGGCGCCCTCGTGCTCCTCGAGCCAGCTCAGCGGGTCCAGGACCGCGTGGTGCTCGATCCTGGGCGCCAGCACCCGGCGGCGGCGGGGGTCGGCGTCGCGGCGGGCCCAGTACAGGCCCTTGACCGCCAGGTTGTCGCTCTCGGTGCCGCCGGAGGTGAAGACGACCTCCGAGGGCCGGGCGCCCAGCGCCTCCGCGATCTGCTCGCGGGACTCCTCCACCACGCGCCGCGCGGCGCGGCCGGCGGCGTGCAGGGAGTTGGCGTTGCCCGTCACGCCCAGCCGTGCCGTCATCGCGTCGACGGCGGCCGGGAGCATGGGGGTCGTCGCGGCGTGATCCAGATATACGGCCATGATTAGCTGCGATTCTAAGGGCTGGGGGAACTGCGGCGGTGATCGGCCCGCCACCGTCCGGCCTTCGGGGTTCGCCCGGAGGTCGGAAAGGCACGCGGAAGTGGTCGGCCTGTTACCGCCGCCCGTAAGCGCTAAGGCGGTCAGCCCAGTGTGTATTCCCCCAGCAGCGAGGCCAGGATGATCCGCGCCGGGAAGACCGAGCCCGGGAAGCTGAAGTGGATGCCGTCGTGCTGGCGCGCCAGGATCCGGTTCCCGGCGGCGTCGGTCAGGTAGTCCGTGTAGCGGCCGTGGTCGGAGGTCGGTCCGGCGACGTCCACATAGCGCAGCCCGGGGACGTTCGGCACGGCCGCGCGCACCGCGTCGTTGATGCGCGCGAAGATGTGGATCCAGGGCGCCGAGCGCGGGACCGGCGGGCCGACCCAGTAGACGCGGCGTTGCGGGTCGCCGGCGATGAAGTCGCGGGTGACGGCCTCCACCCGGCGCGAGTACTCCTCGTCCCAGGCGTTCGACCCGACGTCGGCGCCGCGCAGCGGCCAGCCGTCGTTCGCGCCGAGGACCATGACCACCACGTCCGGGTCGAAGGCGACGGCGTCCTGCGCCGCCTCGTCCGACCAGTCGAAGACCGACGGCTGGGTCAGCCCGGTGCCGTTGCGGGCCTGCACGCGCACCTTCGCCGGGAGGTGCTCGGAGGCGACCAGGCGCGCCAGTTGCTGGCCGTCGAAGTCCGAGAGCGAGTCGCCGGTGACCAGGACGCGCAGCGGGTCGGCGGCGGTGGCGTGGCGGACCGCGGCGCCGACCGGGGCGAGGCGGGGCTCGGGGTCGCCTGCGGGGACGGGAGCGGCGGCGGGACCGCCTGGACCTTCGGGCACGGTCGGCGCGGACGGTGTTCCCGAAGGCGGCGGCTCGGCGACCGGCTGCTGCCGGTCGGCGTCCTGCTCCAGACGGGTCCGGTGACCGTCGTCGGTGAGGCCGTCGCGGTGGCCGAGCATGGCGTCCAGCGAGGTGCGCGGGCGGTTCAGGTCCAGGGCGCCGGCGATGCTGTCCAGGGGACGCGCGATGTCCAGCAGGAGATCGCGGGTCGGTCCGGGCGCCATGCCGAGCCCGGCGCGCACGACGCCGGCGGTGTTCAGCAGCAGCGCGGTGATCAGGGCGATGCGGATCACCCGACCCGCCTGGCGCGCGGTCGTGACGGGTTCGCGCTCGTTCTCCTCGGACACTGCTCGCTTCCTTCGCGCCTAGAACCGGAAGTAGATGAACGGCGCCACGCCCTGTCCCCCGCTCACCGCGGCGATCACCAGAAGCAGCGCCCCGAGCGACACGCCCTGCGCGTAGACCGGGAGGGTGACGAACGCAGTACGCAGACGTGCGCCGGTCCCCCTAGGCAGCCACTGCACGGCCAGCGCGGCGGCGATGATCAGGACGACCGTCGGGGTGACGATGCCGGTGCCCGGTCCGTCGGCGAAGAGCCGCCCGAGGACAGCGAACGCGGTATTCAGATCCGGGGCGCGGAAGAAGACCCACGCAAGGCAGACCACGTGGAACGTCACGATGCGCGCCACTGCGGTCTTCACAGGCTGGGGAACCCTTGCGGGGATACCAGTAGGGAAACGCATAGCGTTCGCGACGGAGGGCCACGCACGTTCCACCGCCAAGCCGGCGCCGTGGATGCCGCCCCAGATGACGAACGTCCACGCCGCGCCGTGCCACAAACCGCCGAGGAGCATGGTGAGCATCAGGTTGCGGTACGTCTTAAAGCTCCCTCCGCGGTTTCCTCCTAAGGGGATGTAGAGGTAGTCGCGGAGCCAGCGGGACAGCGTCATATGCCAGCGTCGCCAGAAGTCCTGGAGGGAGCGCGCGGTATAGGGGCGGTCGAAGTTGTCGGGGAAGCGGAAGCCCAGCAGCAGCGCCAGACCGATCGCCATATCGGTGTAGGCGGAGAAGTCGCAGTAGATCTGGACCGCGTACCCATAGATCGCCATCAGCGTTTCAGTGCCGTTGTGCGCCTGCGGCGTGCCGAACACCGGCTCGACCAGCTTCGTGCCGATCATGTCGGCCACGACCATCTTCTTCACCAGACCGCCGGCGATCAGCCCGAAAGCGCGACCGGCCGGGATGCTGTTCGGGTCGCGCGGGCTGGACAGCTGCGGGACGAACTCCGCCGCGCGGACGATCGGTCCGGCGACGAGGTGCGGGAAGAAGGACGCGTAGATGGCGTAGTCGAGCGGCTTGGCCAGCGGGGTGCGTCCGCGGTGGACGTCCACGACGTAGGAGATCGCCTGGAAGGTGTAGAAGGACACACCGACAGGCAGGACCAGATGGAGCAGCCCTAGGGAGAGTCCCAGAGAGCTGCTGATGGAGTCGCTGAAGAAGTCCAGATATTTGAAGACGCCTAGCGTGCCGAGGTCCAGGGTGATCGCGGTGATCAGCGCCGCCTTGCGGATTCTCGCGGAGGACCGGCGGGCAATGACTGTGGCGGCGGTTTGGTTGACCACTGTCGAGCCCGCAAGGAGTAATACGTAGTGCCAGTCCGCAGCCGCGTAGAAGTAGTACGACGCGGCGAGGATGAACGGCCGCCACAAGCGCTGCCGAGGCATCAAGGCCCAGGACAGCGGCAGCACGACGGCGAAGAACAGCGCGAACTGCACGGTGGGGAAGATCAAGGCGGCTGTTCCGGGAGGCAGGTTTCGTCAGGAAGGGTCGCATAACCAACGAAACAGAACACGAACGGTCACGGTCTTCCCAGCGATCGAGATCGCTCTTAGCTTGTCGGGTATGGCACCGCTGAGTGGGGACGACCCGCGCCATCTGGGGGGATTCCGCGTCCTCACGCTGCTCGCGGTCGGCGGGATGGGCCGCGTGTACCTGGCGCTGGGCCCGGACCGGCAGGCGGTGGCGCTGAAGGTGGCGCGGCCGGAGTTCGCCGCCGACGCGCGGTTCCGGACGCGGTTCCGGCGCGAGGTGCAGACGGCGCGCGAGATCGGGCGCGACCCGGTCGGGGGCGGGGCGCTGATCGCGCCGGTGGTCGCCGCGGACGCCGACGCGGACCTGCCGTGGCTGGCGTCGGAGTACGTGCCGGGACCGTCGGTGACCGACGCGGCGATGGCCTTCGGACCGCTGACCGACGCCGGACTTCGCACCCTGACCCACGGACTGGCGCTCGCGCTGACCGAAGTCCACGCCGCGGGCGTGGTGCACCGCGACGTGAAGCCCTCGAACGTGCTGCTGGCCCGCGACGGACCCCGCTTGATCGACTTCGGCGTGGCGCGCGCCATCGACGACATCGGGCTGACCCGGGTCGGCGCCCTGATCGGCTCCCCGGGCTTCCTGTCCCCGGAGCAGGCGGTCGGCGAGCCGGCGACGTTCGCCTCGGACGTCTTCGCGCTGGCCTCCGTGGTCGCCTACGCGGCCCGCGGCCAGAGCCCTTTCGGCGCCGGCGACGGAGCGGCGCTGCTGTACCGGGTCGTGCACGAGCCGCCGAAGCTCGAAGGTCTGCCCGCCGACCTGGCCGAGGTGCTGGCCGCGAGCCTGGCGAAGGACCCCGGCGAGCGCCCGAGCGCGCCGGAGATCGCGGCGCTGGTGGCGCCCGAGGAGCTGTGGCTCTCCGAGGCGGTGCTGGAGGACATCGCCCGCCGCGAGGCGGAACTCGCCGCGTGGTTGCAGGTCACCGCCGCCGATCCGCTGTGGGTGAAGGCGGTGTCGGCGGCTTTCGACACGGTCGCGGAATCCGCGCTGGACATCGCGAACGCCGCGGTGACGGAGCCTTCGCGGGGCGGGACGCGGCGGCGGGGGGCGGGGCGGGCAGGCGCTCGATCTGGCGCCGGCGACGTCGTGCCGCCGACCGGTTGGGCGCCCAGAACCTCGGGGCGGGCAGGCGCGGGCGACGTCGTGCCTGATCGAGCGCCCGCCGGCCGGGTGCCCAGGATCTCGGGGCGGGCAGGCGCAGGCGCTCGATCAGGCGCCGGCGATGCAGGGGTCTCGGATCATGCGAGCCCTCAACCGGATGCCGCCGACACTGTGCCGCCGCTCGATACGCAGCAGGCGCCGGCCGGCGCCGTTGGCGATCGGGCCGACTCCCCGACTCACGGCATCCGGTCTCCCGGGCTTCCGCGCTTCGCGACTCCGGAACCTGCCCCTGATTCCGCCACTGATCCAGCCGGCGAGTCAGACGCCGACAACCGCCCCGGCGCCGCCTACGCAGCTTTCCTCCTCGACCCGGACCCGCCGCTGCCCGCCCCGATCCCGGCCGCCACGCACCACCGCGCCGCGCCGCGTCCCCGCTTTCCGCTCTACGCCGCCCTCGGAGCCCTCGTGGGCGCCGCCGCGACCGCCGGCATCCTGCTGCTCCCCCACGCCGGCCACCACGCCCCCGCGCCGTCGCGGGGCCCGGCGAGTGCGAGCACTTCCGGGAACCAGAAAGCCGCCCCGTCCACCCCGGCGGGTGGACGAAGCGGCTCGGCGAAGCCCTAGGGAACTACTTCCGCTTGAGGATCTCGTCGGTGACCTGCGGGACCACCTTGAACAGGTCGCCGATGACGCCGTAGTCCGCGAGCTCGAAGATCGGCGCCTCCTCGTCCTTGTTGATGGCGACGATGGTCTTCGAGGTCTGCATGCCGGCGCGGTGCTGGATCGCGCCGGAGATGCCGGCGGCGATGTACAGCTGCGGGGAGACCGTCTTGCCGGTCTGGCCGACCTGCGACTGGTGCGGGTACCAGCCGGCGTCCACGGCGGCGCGGGAGGCGCCGACGGCCGCGCCGAGGGCGTCGGCCAGCTTCTCGATGACGGCGAAGTTCTCGCCGCTGCCGACGCCGCGGCCGCCGGAGACCACGATCGAGGCCTCGGTGAGCTCGGGGCGGTCGCCCTTGGGGAGCACGACCTTCTCCACGACCTTCGCCAGCTTCGCGGCGTCGGTCAGCTCCACATGGACGTCCACGCGCTCGGCGGCGGCCGGGGCGGCCTCCGGGGCGGTGGCGTTCGGGCGCATCGCGACGATCGGCGTGCCCTGCGTGACCTTGGAGTGCGCCACGCTCGAGCCGCCGAAGATGCTCTGCTCGGCGACCAGTTCGGGGCTGACGTCGACGGCGTCGGTGAGGATGCCGGAGCCGGTCTTGACCGCCAGGCGGGCGCCGACCTCCTTGCCCTCGGCGGTGGCGGCGACCAGCACGGCCGCCGGGCTGTGCTCGGCGATCAGCTTGGCCAGCAGCTCGGCCTTGGGGGCGGTGACGTAGCCGTCCAGCTCGGCGTCCTCGGCCACGTACACCTTGGCGGCGCCGTACTCGGCCAGCTTCTCGGCCGCCTTGTCGAAGCCGGCGCCGACGAACACCGCGCTCGGCGTGCCCAGCGCGCGAGCCTTGGTCAGCAGCTCCAGCGTGACCTTCTTGACCGCGCCGTCGGCGTGGTCGACGAGGACCAGGATCTCAGCCATCTTCCAACGCTCCCTTAGATGAACTTCTGCGCGGACAGGAACTCGGCGAGCTTCACGCCGCCGTCGCCCTCGTCGGCCACCTTCACGCCGGCGCTGCGCGGCGGGCGCTCGGCGGCGTCGGCCACGGCGGTCCAGGCGCCCGCGGCGCCGACCTGAGCCGCGTCGATCCCGGCCGCGGCCGCGTCGAGCTGGGCGATCGGCTTCTTCTTGGCCGCCATGATGCCCTTGAAGGAGGGGTAGCGCGGTTCGTTGATCTTCTCGACCACCGAGACCACCGCGGGCAGCGTGGCCTTGACCACGTCGTGGCCGTAGTCGGTGAGGCGGTTCACGGTGATGTCGGTGCCGTCGATCTCGACCTTCGAGGCGAAGGTGAGCTGCGGCAGGCCGAGGCGCTCGGCCAGCATCGCCGGGACCAGCGAGGTGCGGGCGTCGGAGGCCTCCGAGCCCAGGATCACCAGGTCGAACTCGGTGGTGCCCAGGGCCTGCGCGATGGCGTAGGAGGTGGCCGCGGCGTCGGAGCCGGCCAGCGCCGGGTCGCTCAGCAGGATGCCGGAGTCCGCGCCCATCGACAGGGCCTTGCGCACCGCGGCGTCGGCGCCGTCCGGGCCCATGGTCAGCACCACGACCTCGCCGCCGTGCGCCTCGACGAGCTTGAGCGCCTCCTCGATGGCGAACTCGTCCATCTCGTTGAGCACCGGGTTCGAGCTCTCCCGGTCCACGGTCAGGGTGTCCGGGAGGAGCCGCTTCTCGGCCTCCGTGTCCGGTACCTGCTTCACACAGACGACGACTTTCATGATCGCTGTCCGACCTCCTGCTTGAGGGCTTCTCCGGTCTCTCCTTACGCAGCTTGCCATGATCGGACCTGATTTTAATAAACAGGTCACCCGATCACGGGGGCAGGCAGGCGAGGCTTTCGACATCTTGGCGGTGCGGCCCGGCGGAAGCCGACGGTGCCGTCCTCCTCCGGATCGTATCCCGACAAAGTTACCGCTTGGTAGTGCCGCGCGGAGCGACGCGCGTCACGTCATGGAATCGCCATTGAATCGCCCGCGCGGGGGAATACTCAAGGTGTCCGAGTGACTACTGTGAGGGATGGTGGCCAGCTAGGATGATCAAAAGACCTTGACCAGGGGGGTGGTCTCATGACCGGTCCGGAGTTCGCCTTCGAGGTGCGGCCGCGGGTCCTGACCGCGTACGCCGAGTCCTTGCACGCCCGCGCCGCGGACCTGGCGGCGGTCGGCGAGGCGGTGGCGGCGGTGCGGGTGGAGCGCGGCTGGTTCGGCCGGCTGCCGCAGTCGGGCTTCCTGGCCGACCGCTACGCCGCGCACCACCGCGGGATGCTCGCCGAGATCGGGGAGCTGACCGGATGGCTGGCGGCGGCGACGCTCGGGCTGGCCGAGTCGGCGGCGCGGTATTCGGCGGCCGATCGGGTGGTCGCCGGGGCCGCCGGCGCGGTGGAGACGGCGCTCGGGGTGGGGATCGGGATACCTGGGACGGGTGAGGATGTGCCTGAGGACGTGCCTGAGGACATGCCTGCGGACACGCCCGAGGACGCGCGGGCATCCGACGACTTGTCGGGCGACGGAGCGCGCGGATGAGCGGCCCGGCGGAGGCGGGCACGGCGTCCGGGGACGGGTTCGGAGTCGGCTTCGCGTGGGCGGTCGAGGAGCCGCCGAGGCTCGACACGATGCTCACGCCGGTGCATCGCGCGGCGCCGAGCGGGCTGGAGGGCGTGCTGACGTCAGGGGTCGAATGGGCGCTGCGCGAGGCGGGACTGCTCGCCGTGCTGGAGCGGGTCAGCGGCGACGCCGAGGCGCTGCACGGCGCGGCGGTGCTGTGGCTGGAGCAGGCGGTCGCGGTGCGCGGTATATCCATGCGGCTGCGGCAGGACGGCGCGCCGGTCGCGGGGAGCTGGCGCGGAGAGGCGGCGCGGACGTTCGGCGCCACGATGGACACGTATCTGACGGCGCTGGACCGGCTGGCGCTCGGGATGGCGGCGACCGCGCACCTGCTCAACCGGGCCGGCGTCGCGGCCGGCGCGGCGCAGGACGCGGTGACCGGCATCGTGACCGACGCCGCGGCGTGGGTGGCGGCCGAACTGGCGGCGACCGCGGTGGCCGACGTGCTCACCCTCGGACTGGCCTCGGTCGGCGGCGCACTGGCCGGATCGGCGACGCTGGCGGCGTTCCTGGCCCGCGCCGAGCGGATCTCGGCGGAGCTCGCGGTGCTGGTGGAGCAGCTGGCGACCGAGCTCGCCGAGCTGAAAGCGGCCCGCGACGCGATCGGCGCGGCGCGCGGACTCAGTGCCCTGCGGGCCCTGCGGCAGGCACAACACACGGTGACCGAACTGCGGAACGCGGGCAGCGTCTTCCGCACCGCCGAGCGCGCGACCGACGCGGCGCTCGGCCAGGCGGTCGGGCTCCCGCTCGACGCCGACGGGCCGAGGAGCCTCGGCGCGCAGATCAGACGCACGATCGGCGACCAGGCGGAGGAGATCGAGTCCGGCCGCTGAGATACCGGGGCAGTGCCGATCGGGACCAGTGCGTATTTCTCACCAGGCCATTCGAGAGCAGGCTACTTGACACTTGACGACAAGTACTAGACGCTATGCGTCAAGTAGCCGCGAGGCCACACCGACAGGAGTCCGTCTTGGCCATCACATGGCGTTCCGCCCACGAAGAGCTGGCCCGCGACCTGAACCGCCTCGTCGAGGCGCGGGTCCTGGGACCGGTCGACGTCCTGTTCGGGCTCGACAAGGATCTGCGCCGCCGAGCCTTCGAAGCCGTGCTCGTCTGGACCGAGGAACTGCTCGGCCCGGACGACGACGACGCGCGCCTGACCGCCATCCGGCTGGTCAGCACCCTGTTTCCGTCCGACGAACCCTTCAACCCGCCGACCGAGTGGTGGACCACGCCGTTCGGGCGCGCCGTCCTCCTGCGCGCCGGGCACCCGAACGCCGAGGCGGTGTCGTTCACCGTGGCGGCCGCGATGCTCGGCATCAGCCGCCAGGGCGTGCACGACCTCGCGCGGCGAGGGAAGGTGCAGCCGCACCCGGACGGCGGAGTGACGGTCGATTCGGTACAGGCACGGCTGAAGGAGCGGCTGCTGGGCGACTCGGCGGCATCAGCATCCTGATGAACTAGAACCGGCGGAGCACCACCTGGCAGGGCTTGTCGGCGTCGGTTCCGGCGCACAGCAGCAGATCGGGACCGGCGCGGTACACGTCGAACCACAGCGAGGTCGCCAGATCTCCGTCGACGAGCAGGCGCACGCCGGAGTGGCCGTCCGTGCTCTCGGAATCCCACAGCCCCGACGAAGCCGGTACCGGCTCGCCGTCACCCAATCCGCCGCCGGACAGGGCGCTGGCGGCATAGGTGCCGTCTTCTCGCAGCTGCACCGACATGCCAGAGCGCGACTTCCACGTCCCCAGCAGATCACCATCCGCGCCGACGGAGACCGCCCGCGCACCATCGCCGGACGGAGCAGCGAAGCGCCACATCGATCCGCCCACCGCCACGAGCACCGCGATCGACGCCACCGCGATCCGCCGCGACACCGCCACACCCGGTCGCCGCGCCGCGACCACCACAGCCGACGCCGCCATGCCCAACGGCCAGAAGAACGCCGTGACCAGACAACCGAAGCACCACAGCAACCGCGCCCCGGAACCCCGAGCCAACGCCGCGAGCCCGAAGACCCCGACCCCCACCGCCCACAAACCACCGACCAGGTAGTAGGCGGTCCACGCACGATGATCAGGCAGCCCCGGCATATCAGGATTCGAATGCGCACCCTCAAAGAACACCCGATAGCCATACAACAAAGCCAGAACCACCCAGAACACCACACCGAGCACCAGCATCAGCCCCACACAGACCCGAGCCGCCCGCCGCAACCCCGGCCCCAGCCCGATCCCGGTGACCACCGCCGCCTCACTGTGCATCCCGAAGAAGGACTCCTCGGCAAGCGACTCCCCCACCCCGAGCACACCACCGGCGACTGAGCCAGCGCCCGATTCCCCAGAGCTGCCAGTCCCCTCAGTCCAGCCAAAGGATTCGCCCGCCCGAGGCGCATCATCGGCAACCGAGCCAGCCGCCGCTTCGCCAGAACCGCTGGCTCCCTCAGTCCAGCCAAAGGATTCGCCCGCCCGACGCCCATCATCGGCAACCGAGCCAGCCGCCACTTCGCCAGAACCGCTGGCTCCCTCAGCCCAGCCAAAGGATTCGCCTGCCCGAGGCCCATCATCGGCGACTGATCCAGCTACCGCCTCGCCAGGACCGCCCGCTCCCTCAGCCCAGCCCGCCTCAGCCAACGCATCCCCCGAACCACCAGGCTCCTCGGCCCAACCGAAAGATTGGCCTGTCGCAAGCGAGCCATCTCCCACCGAGCCAGCTACCGCCTCCCCGGACCTACCAGCGCTCTCAGCCCAACCCAAAGACCCGCCCGCCCGAAGCCCATCATCGGCAACTGATCCAGCTACCGCCTCGCCAGGACCGCCCGCTTCCTCAGCCCTCTCATAACCCTCGAACGTCCCGTCGGCTATCTCATCATCGGCGTGCGAGCCGGCGTCGGTGGAGAACACGGGCCCCACAATGCCGAAAGCCCGGCGGGAGCGAAAGCTCCCGCCGGGCTTGGCGGCTGCGCGTGGGGCGCGGGGGGTTACACGTTCTCCGGGAAGTGGCAGGCCACCTGGTGTGCGTAGCCGGCTGCGGAGGGCGGGCCGATCTGCAGGAGGGGGGGTTCCTGGGTGCGGCAGACGTCCTGGGCCTTCCAGCAGCGGGTGTTGAAGCGGCAGCCGGCTGGGGGGTTGATCGGGGAGGGGACGTCGCCGACCAGGCGGATGCGTTCCACCTGTCCTTCGGCTTTGCCGTCCTTGCGGTCGGGGTCCGGGATGGGGACCGCTGACAGGAGGGCGGTGGTGTAGGGGTGGTGCGGCTTGGTGTACATGTCGGCCTGGTCGGCGATCTCGACGATCTTGCCGAGGTACATCACCGCGACGCGGTCGGAGATGTGGCGGACCACCGACAGGTCGTGGGCGATGAAGACGTAGGCCAGGTTCAGTTCGTTCTGCAGGTCCTCGAGGAGGTTCATCACCTGCGCCTGGATCGACACGTCGAGGGCGGAGACCGGCTCGTCGGCGATGACCAGTTTGGGCTTGAGGGCCAGGGCCCGGGCGATGCCGATGCGCTGGCGCTGGCCGCCGGAGAACTCGTGCGGGTAGCGGTTGTAGTGCTCCGGGGACAGGCCCACCAGGGACAGCAGGTCCTGGACGGCCTTCTTCACGCCGTTCGGGGTCTGGATGCCCTGGATGTGGAAGGGCGCGCCGACGATGGTGCCGACGGTGTGCCGCGGGTTCAGCGAGGACTGCGGGTCCTGGAACACCATCTGGATGTCCCGGCGCAGCGGCCGCAGCTGGCCCTGGCTCATGTGCGCGATGTCGCGCCCGTCGAACTTGATCTGCCCGGCGGTGGGCTCGTCCAGGCGGGCCAGCAGCTTGCCGGTCGTGGACTTGCCGCAGCCGGACTCGCCGACCAGGCCGAGGGTCTCCCCGGCGCGGACGGAGAAGCTGATCCCGTCCACCGCCTGCACCGCGCCGACCTGGCGCTGCAGCAGGCCGCGCCGGATCGGGAAGTGCTTGACCAGATTGCTGACCTGCAGCAGCGCGTCCGGTTCCACCGCGGAGGTCTCGGACGTCTGCGCCGTGGTTTCCGTGCTCACAGCGACCCCTGGATCTTCTCGGTGTATATCTCCCGGCGCCGGGCCGGGTCCATGTGGCAGCGCACCAGGTGTCCCGGTGCGGTCGCGGCCAGCAGCGGGATCTCGGTGTCGCTGCGGCCGGCGGTCTCGGTGGCGCCGTAGGGGCAGCGCGGGTGGAAGGCGCAGCCGGAGGGCACGTTGATCAGCGAGGGCGGGTTGCCCTGGATCGGGGTCAGGCGCGCGGCCCGCTCCCGGTCCAGCCGCGGCATCGAGGCCAGCAGACCCCAGGTGTAGGGGTGCTCGGGCGCCTTGAAGATGTCGTGCGCGCTGCCGTACTCCACGGCCTTGCCGCCGTACATCACCATGATGTCGTCCGCGAGCTCGGCCACCACACCCAGGTCGTGGGTGATGATGATCAGCGCGGAGTTGAACTCCCGCTGCAGGTCCCGCATCAGGTCCAGGATCTGGGCCTGCACGGTGACGTCCAGGGCGGTCGTCGGCTCGTCGGCGATCAGCAGCGAGGGGTTGCACACCAGCGCCATGGCGATCATCGCGCGCTGGCGCATACCGCCGGAGAACTGGTGCGGGAAGTCGTCCACGCGGGTGTGCGGCTGCGGGATGCCGACCAGTTCCAGCAGCTCGATCGCGCGCTTGCGGGCGACGCCCTTGGGGACGTCGTTGTGCACCCGGTAGGCCTCGATGATCTGCGCACCGACGGTGTAGAAGGGGTGCATCGCCGACAGCGGGTCCTGGAAGATCATCGCCATCTTCTCGCCGCGGAGCCTGCGCACCTCCTCCGAGCTCGCGGTGACCAGGTCCTGGCCGTCCAGCCAGATCTCGCCGGAGACCTGCGCGCCGCGCTTCTTCTTCTTCTCGTTGGCCGAGCGGTGCAGGCCCATGATCGCCAGCGAGGTGACCGACTTGCCGGAACCGGACTCCCCGACGATACCCAGGGTCTTGCCGCGCTCCAGCTGGAAGGTGATACCGTCCACCGACTTGACCAGGCCGTCGTCGGTCGGGAAGTGCACCTTCAGGTCGCGCACGTCCAGGTAGCCGCGCGGGCTGGTGTTCTCCAGCGCTATGTCCTCGACGATCGTCTCGGATGGTTCGTTGCTCATGAGACCCTCACTCGGGGGTCGACGACGCCGTACAGCAGGTCGACGACCAGGTTCGCCAGCACGATGAAGGCGCTGGCCACGATCGTGACGCCCATGATGACGGGCAGGTCGGACTGGCCCACCGCGTCGACCGCCTCGCGCCCGATGCCCGGCAGGTTGAACACCTGCTCGGCGAGCACGACACCGCCGAGGGCGAAGCCGAGGTCCATACCGAAGATGGTGACGATCGGGGTCAGTGCCGCGCGCAGCGCGTGCTTGAAGATGACCGTCCGCTCAGGCAGGCCCTTGGCCCGCGCCGTGCGGATGAAGTCCTCGTTCATGGTGTCCAGCATGCCGACCCGGGTGAGGCGGGCGTACAGGGCCGCGAGGCCGAACGCCACGGCGATCCACGGCAGCAGCAGGTGCGTGAACCAGCCCCAGGGGTCCTGGGTGATGTGGACGTAGCCGGGGTCCGGCAGGATGTGCCAGTTGACCACGAACACCAGCGACAGCAGCGGGCCGACGAAGTAGACCGGCAGCGAGACGCCGACCAGCGCGGTGATCATGCCGGCGCGGTCCACGACGCTGCCCTTCTTCAGGGCGGAGGCGACACCGACGGCGACACCGAAGACCAGCCACAGCACCGAGGCGCCGACGGCCAGGGAGATCGTCACCGGAAGCCACTGGCCGATGCTGTCGGTCACCAGGTTGTTGGTCTTGAACGAGTAGCCCAGGCACGGAGCCGGGCAGTGTGACATCCGCGTGCCGGTGTCGTAGTCGTACCCGACGAAAATGCCCTTGATGAAACGCCCGTACTGCACCCAGACCGACTGGTCGAATCCGAAGCGGTGGATGACCGCGGCGATCGCCTGGGGGTTCTGGGTCTTGCCGACGAACTGTTCCGCCAGCGACTCCGTCGTCTGCCCGCCCAGGCGTGGGAAGACGTAGAAGATGAAGAACGTGATCAGGCTGATCACGAACAGCAGTATCACTGCTGAGAACAGACGCCTGATGATGTAGGAAATCACGGAGTGCGGCGGCGGTCGCCCGGAGGCGCCGGGACGGACCTTGTGGGTCCGCCCCGGCGCCACCAGGGTTCCTTGCCTTCACCTGCCTATCTGTGAAAGCGAAGGGTAGTGGCCTTCGAGGGGGTGAGAGTTACTTCACGCCCATCGCGGAGAAGATGTACATGCCGTAGCCCTGGCTGAAGATGACGTTGGTCGTCGACTCCGGCCGGTAGACCAGGTTCTTGTCCCAGATCAGCGGGACGACCAGCGCGTCGGCCAGCGCCTGGTGGTCGATCGCCGCGTAGTCGGCGCCACGGGCGGTCGGGTCGTTCTCGCCCAGAGCCTTGGTGAAGCCCTGGTCGATCGCGTCGTCCTTGTACCAGGACAGGTTGTAGCCGCCGGACGGGTGGATCGCGGAGGAGGCCAGCAGGCTGTACATGAAGCCGTAGCCCGACGGGAAGTCGGCGCCCCACTTCATGAAGCTGATGGCGACCTTGTGCTGGTCCACGTACGTCTTGTTGCCGGCGAACTGCGAGTTGTACTTGTCGAACGGCTTGGTGTCGATGGTGGTGTTGATGCCGATCGACTTCAGGTTGGTCTGCGTCGTCTGGACCATGGTCGCCTCCTTGGTGGAGTTGTCGCGAGTCATGATCTCGAAGGTGTCCTTGATGCTGCCGTCGGCGTTGAAGGCGTCCGGCTCAGCGGTCTTGCACTGGGCCAGCGAGGCCTTCGCCTTGGTGGCGTCGCCCTTGTTGCCCGCCGTCAGGTACTGGTCGCCGGCCTTCCAGCCCGGGATCGTCGGCGGGTCGATGGTGCTGGCGATGTCGCCGCCGCCCTGCGAGCCGCCGGCCTCGGTCTGCAGCGTGGCCTTGTCGATGATCCACTCGATGGCCTGGCGGCAGTTCACGTTGTCGAACGGCTTCTGAGTCGCGTTGATCGCGAAGTACTCAGTGGAGTTCGCGTACGCGGAGTCCGAGTCGGCCTTGAGCTTCGGGTCGCCCAGGATCTTGCTCTGGGTGGCCGGCTGCACGCCCACGCCGGTCAGGTCGGCGTTGGCCGAGCCGTCGAACAGCGTGTCGTCGATCGTCGCCTTGTCCTGCTTGAGCTTGACCACGATCTTCGAGGCGCGGACGACGTGCAGCTTGTCCGGGTCCGTGGACTTGTCGAAGTTCGGGTTCGGCGACAGGTCCAGCTCGTTGCCGACCTGGTAGTTGTCGACCTTGTACTGACCGGTCGACAGCAGCGTCTTGAAGTAGTCCGCGCCGGTGTCCTTCGCCCGCGGCACCGGGGCCGAGCCCGGGAGCGCCATCAGGTAGTCGAAGTCCGAGAACGGCGAGGTCAGGTTGAACACGATGGTCTGGTTGTCCGGCGTGGTGATGCCGGAGACGCCGTCGTTCGGGTTCTTGTCCTTGTAGGGACCGGCGTACTTCGTGGTGTCCTGGATGAAGTTCGGCAGGTACGCCGGACCGTTCACCAGGGTGTCCTGGCCCCAGTTGGAGCGCTCGATCGCGTACTTGACGTCCGCGGAGGTGACCACGGAGCCGTCCTGGTACTTCACGCCCGGCTTGATCTTGTAGGTCCAGGTCATGCCGTTGTTGGACACGACACCGGGACCCTCGGCCAGGTCCGGCACGACCTTGGCGCCGGCGTTGCCGGGCTGCTGGGCGTAGGTCATCAGCGGACGAGCCCAGTCGCCGATGATCGACCAGGAGAAGGCGTCGTAGGTGTTGCCCGGGTCGAGCGAGTCGAAGTCGGAGCGGTCCACCAGTGTCATGGTGCCGCCCTCGGCGTCTGTCGGGCGGACGATGCCGGTCACGGCGGCGTTGAAGCCGGTGGCGGCGCTGGTGTTGCCCGAAGGCAGGGTGGTGACGGCAGTCGTCGGCGCGCTCGAGCCGGAGTTCGTCTTCGAGCTGGAGCACGCCGAGGCTGCCAGGGCGACGCACGCGGCGAGCGCGACGCCTCCCAACAGCTTGGAGCGGTTCATAACGGGTGGACCCCCTTGGTCAGCCCGGCACCCCACCAGGTGTGGGATGCTTTCGGTGTCTGTGCAACTGATCTTGCTGATCTCGCAGATGGCAGCGGGTGTGAGTCCGCCTGGGCCCCCGGCGGTGCGACGCCGGGGGAATTCTCGTTTTCTCAGTGGGCCTTCGGGTCGAAGGCGTCGCGCAGGCCGTCGCCGAACAGGTTGAAGGCCATCACGGTGATGAAGATCGCCGCGCCCGGGATGATCAGGTACGCGGGGTCGACGCGGTAGTACTCGATGGCGTCGTTGAGCATCTTGCCCCAGGACGGTGTCGGCGGGCGGATACCCACGCCCAGGAAGGACAGCGCGGCCTCGAACAGGATGTTCGCCGGGATCAGCAGGGTGCCGTAGACCAGGATCGGGGCGACCAGGTTCGGCATCAGCTCGCGCAGGATGATCCGGCGCGGCTTGGCGCCGAGCACCCGCGCGGCGTCCACGAACTCCCGCTGGCGCAGCGCGATGGTCTGGCCGCGGACGATACGTCCGGCATAGGGCCAGCCGAAGAAGCCGATGATGAAGATCAGCATCGCTATGTGCAAGGTGTCGCCCGACATCCCGAAGGCGTGGTCGGAGACGATCGCGGCCAGCGCCAAGGCGAACAGCAGCAGCGGGAAGGCCAGGAAGACGTCCATGATGCGGGAGATGAGCGTGTCGATCCACCCGCCGAAGTAGCCGGCGATGACGCCCAGCGCGATCCCGATGAACAGCGAGAGCAGCGAGGCCGAGGTGGCGATCAGCAGGCTGATGCGCGAGCCGAGCAGCACCCGGGTCAGGACGTCGCGGCCGATCACCGGCTCCAGGCCCAGCAGGTGGTTGGAGCTGATCCCGCCGGCCGAGCCCAGCGGCATCGCCGTGTTGGGGTCGATGCTGTCCATGAACTGCTGGTTCGGGTCGGAGTTGCCGGTCGCCGAGGCCAACAGCGGGGCGAAGATCGCGATCAGGACCAGCACCGCGATGATGATGCCGGCGGCCATCGCCACGCGGTCCTTCTTCAACCGCGACCAGGCGATCTGCGTCAGCGACCGACCCTCGATGGCCTTCGCCGCCGGGGTGCCGGGGTCCGGCGCGGCTTCGTCGCCGAAGTCGTCGTGCAGGGTGGAGGCGTCCCCTGGCAGCGTTGTCATGTGAATCCTCGGTGGTCGTCTGACTCGGAAGGCCTTGTGAGCGCACCGGAAAGCCAGGCAGGGCGGAGTCGTGATCACGTCACGCCCGGCGATCGCCCCGAAGCGAGACGCCGGTGGTATTGCACATTGCACTGTCGGGCCGGGGCCCTCCACAGGAGAGTGGCGCCTCGCCCCCCGGCTTGGCTAGGGGGTTGGGGCAGCCTTGTCCGAACTGTGATCAATCCTGGATCGGCCGGTCATCGAGCTGTTTGCCGGTATCAGAAGGCGGCATCACCACCTGAAAAGCCGATGGTAACGACCCCTTCGGTTAACGGGGTGTTACCGGCGACAGACCCGATCCTTAGGCGTTTGCCCCTTGACAGACAGTGCCTTAGAGGGGAAGTGATCAGCTACCTAAGGTAGGCGGGAGGCCACTGCGCGCGGATACCGGTCACGCCGCGCCCGGCCGGCGTCCCGGCTCCGCGCCCGGCCGGCGTCCCGGCTCCGCGCCCGGCCGGGCGTCCCGGCTGCGCGTTCGGCCGCGTCAGTCCAGGCGGATGCGCGGGTCCAGCACAGCATAGGCGGCGTCGACCGCGAAGTTGGCGACAACGATGAAGAGCCCTGCGAACAACGTGACGCCGAGCACCACCGGCAGATCCTGGCCGTCCACACCGTTCTGCGCCAGATCGCCGATGCCGTGCAGACCGTAGATCTTCTCGGCCAGCACCGCACCGCCCAGCAGCAGACCCAGGTCCATGGCGAAGACCGTGGCCACGGTCGGCAGGGTCGTGCGCAGCGCCTGCCACAGCACACGCCGGCCCGGCAGTCCCTTGGCCTGCGCGGTCCGGATGAACTGTCCGGACAACGCCTCGATCATGCCCGAGCGGGTCAGCCGGGTGTAGAGCGCGAAGTAGCCCAGCGCCAGCGTCACCCACGGCAGGATCAGATGGTCGGCCCAGATGAAGGGGTTGTGCAGGAACGAGTAATAGGACACCGACGGGAACAGCCACGCCAGCTGGGAGCGGGCCAGCGGGCCGATGAACACCACCGGCAGGCAGACGCCGAGCAGGGCGGCGATCCGGATGACGCGGTCGGCCGCGCCGCCGGGCGACACCGCGGAGGCCGCGCCGCCGGCCACGCCGAGCACCAGCCACAGCACCGCCGCGCCGATCGCGATGGAGACGGTCACCGGCAGCCGGTCCAGGATCAGCGCCAGCACCGAGTCGTGCAGCCGCCAGGAGTAGCCCAGGCACGGCGCCGAGCAGTGCGAGGCGCCGGAGCCCGGGGGCAGGTTCATGCCCACCACCATGGCCTTGAGATAGTCCCAGAACTGGGCGTAGAGCGGCTGATCCAGGCCGAGGCGGTGCTTGATCAGCAGCAGCTGCTCCGGCGAGGGGTCGCGGCTGGCGAACTGCGCGGCGAGCTGGTCGGTCGTGCGTCCGCCGAGCGCGGGCACGACGTAGAAGACCACGAAGGTCACCATCACCACGCCGAGCATGAGGATCAGGGCGGTGACGGCCCGCCTCAGGAGGAAGGTCGTCATGCCGCCGGTGCTTTCGCTCGTTTCATGGAGATGACGCCGCGCGCCGGGCCGGGGCGGCTTGGTCGGCCGCCGGCGGCCCGGCGCGCGGCGGGGCGTCACTTCAGACCCAGGACCGACAGGTCGTAGCCGCCGCTGCCGGCCTGGTCGATCATCACGTTGGAGAGCTTGGCGGACCGGAAGCGCATGATGTGCCGGTCCATCAGCGGCACGTACGCCGCCAGGTCCATCACGCGGTGGTCGATCTTGACCCAGTCCTGCTGCTGGGTGCTCGGCTCGAAGCTGGACAGCGCTTCCTTCTCCAGGGAGTTGACCGTCGTGTCGTTGAGGAAGGCGTAGTTCTGGCTGCCGGTGGCCGCGATGCCGTTGGAGGTCACCAGCTGGTCGAGCATGCCGTAGCCGGTGAGCCAGTCCGGTCCCCAGTTGGCCAGGCACATGCCGAGCCGGTGCGCCTTGGCGTAGGCCTGGTTGCCGCAGTACTGGCTGTACTGGCCGAACGGGAACAGCGTCACCTGGGTGCTGATGCCCACGCCGGCCAGCGAGGCCTGGATCGCGGTCGCGGCGTTCTGCAGGTCCGGGGCGTTGGTCTGCGCGGCGATCTTGAAGGTCAGCGCCCCGCTGCTGTCGAACAGCGCGGGGTCGGCCGTCTTGCACGTCGCCAGCAGGGTCTTGGCCTTGGCCGGATCGTAGGTGTACGTCGGGAACTGGACCGCGCCGGGGATGCCGGCGGTGAGCAGGTTCGTGGCGACCGTGCCGCCCCACTGCCCGCCGAGCTGGTTCAGCACCGTGTTCTTGTCCACCGCGTACTCGATCGCCTGCCGGCACGGGACGTCCGGGATCAGCTCGGTGTTGATCGAGGAGTAGGCGATCGAGTAGTCCGGGGCGTCGTCGGTCTGCGACTTCAGCGTCGGGTCCTGGAGCACCTTGGCGTGGTTGGCCACCGTCAGCGCCGAGCCCAGGTCGGCGTCGGCCTGGCCGTCCAGCAGTTCCTGGTCGCGCTCCCCGGAGTCCACGCCGAGCTGCACGTCGACGGCGTCGGCCAGCGAGGTGTGCATGTGGTTGGGGTCGGACTGCTGGTTGTAGGCGGCGTTGCGGACCAGCTTGAGCTCCTTGCCCGGGGAGTAGCTGGCGATCTTGTAGGCGCCGGTGGAGACCGGCCGCTTGCCGTAGGTGTCGCCGGAGTCCTTCTCGTCCACGGTGCGCTCGACCGGAGCGGTCTGCAGCATGGTCATCACGTAGTCGAACTCGCCGAAGGCCTGCGGGAGGTTGAAGGTGATCTTCTTCGGGTCCGTGGTGACGATGATGTTGTCGAACATCTTGTCCCCGGACTTGTACACGTCCAGGTCCGTGAACCGCGGGTCGTTCGGCGGCGTGAGGATGTTGTGGAAGTAGGTCGGGCCGTTGCCGACCAGCGAGGACCAGTTGGAGCGCTCGATGGCCCAGCGCACGTCGCCGGAGGTGATCGGCGTGCCGTCCTCGAAGGTGGCGTTGTCGCGCAGGGTGTAGGTCCAGCTCTTGCCGCCGTTGGACTGCACGCCCGGGCCGGTGGCCAGGTCGCCGACGATCTGGTTGCCGCCGGGCGTGTGCTCGTAGGCCATCATCGGCCGGGCGAACATCCGGAACAGGTTCCAGGTCTGCGCGGAGTAGGTGACCCCCGGGTCGATCGAGTCGAAGGACTGCGAGGAGACCAGGTTGATGGTGCCGCCGGTCTTGGTCGAGGCGTTCAGCACCTGCTTGCTCGCCAGGTCGAAGCCCGGACCCATGGCCGAACCCCCGCCCGCGCCGCTGCTCGAGCCGCAGGCGGACAGGACCAGGGCGAGCGCCGCCGCGGCGGCTCCCGCACGGATCGAGAACTTAGGTATCACAGCGGTTTCCTTCTTCATGGCTAGCGTCGTGCCGCGAAGCGTCACTGTGCGGTGGGATCGGTGGCGTTCCGCAATCCGTCGCCGAACAGGTTGAACGCCAGCACGGTGATGAATACTGCCATGCCCGGCACGATCAGATACTCGGGGTCGGTGTACACGGTGGCGACCGCATCGGTCATCATCTGCCCCCATGAAGAGGCAGGCGGGTCCAGACCTATGCCCAATGCGGACAATCCGGCTTCGAAGACGATGTTCGCCGGGATGAGCAGGGTGGTGTAGACGAGAATCGGCGCCATGAGGTTGGGCAGCAGCTCCCGCCACACGATCCACCGCGTCGAGGCGCCCATGGCCCGCGCGGCGTCGACGAACTCCCGCCCCCGCAACGAGAGCACCTCAGCGCGCACGATCCGCGCGATGTAGGGCCAGTTGAAGAACCCCATCACAAAAATCATGATCGCGATCCGCAACGCGTTGCCCGACAAGCCGAACGCCGAGTCCGACAACGCCCCCGTGAGCCCCAAAGCGAACAACATCAACGGAAACGCCAGAAACACATCGGCGACCCGCATGATCACCAAATCCACGCGCCCCCCGAGGTACCCCGACACCACCCCCAGCGCCACCCCCAACCCGACACTGAGCAACGTCGCCCCACCGGCCATCAGCAGACTCACCCGAGCCCCGAACAGCAGCCGCGCCAAGAGATCCCGCCCCATCCGCTGATCCACCCCAAGCGGATGCGCCCAACTGATACCCCCGAAGCCACCATGCGGCCCGAACGTGGCATCAGTGAGCTCCGGATGCAGCCCATTCGGACTGACCCCGAACAACCCACTGATCGCCGACGCGAACACCGCCAGCAGAACCAGCACCACCACAGTGCAGCCCCCGAACACCGCCGCCCGATCAGCACGAAGCTTGCGCCAAACAGTCGCGGTGGTGGAGCGCGACCGAATGTGCTGACTGTTCGCCGCCACAGGACGGCCGAGCGCCTGAAACGGCCACAGCGATGCGGCCCAGCTGCGCTTGGCGCGGCGACGGCCGGGGGCGCGGGACTGGGTGCGGGCGCGGGGCGGGGGTGGTGAGGGTGGCGAGAGGAGGGGTGCCGGGGGTGGGAGCGGTGGCGGGGATGGGGGTTGCGAGAGGTGAGACCAGGCCGATTGCTGCGGCTTTTGCTGCGGCGGCGACGGCCATGGCTGCGGCTGCTGCGGCGGTGCTGATCGCTGCTGCTGTGCCGCCGATGGTGCTGGCGGCTGCGGCGCTGAAGATTGCTGCTGCTGCGGGAACGGTTGCTGCGCCACCGATGATGCTGGCGACTGCTGCTGCGGCGCTGTTGATTGCTGCTGCGGTGATGGCGACGACTGCATCTGCATCTGCTGCGGCGACGGCCATGGCTGTGGCTGCTGCGGCGCTGTTGATTGCTGCTGCGACAGCGGCATTTGCGGTGATGCTTGCTGCGGGGATGCTGCTGATCGCTGCTGCGGTGATGGTTGCGGTGGCAGCGGTGATGGTGGCGACTGCGGCTGCTGCTGCGGAGCTGCTTGCTGCTGTTGCGGCTGTTGCGGTGGCGCCGAATGGTGTGCCCAGGGCTCAGAAACCGCCTGCGGATCGGCTGCGGGCTTGTCCTTTATATAAGTCTCCGGATACACCGGCTGCGATGCTGCGGCCTGAGGCTCGATCGTCTCGTCGGCTGCTTCGGGATACGGGGTGGGGGAATAAGGGATCTGATACGGTGGTGTCGCTCCCGGCTGGATGCGGGGGATCACCGCGGTTTCGTGGATGTTGGGGTCTATCGGGTACGCGAAGAACTCGGGGTAGCTCTCGAGACCGCGCCGCTGCCCGGGGGGTTCCGGGTCGGGCCCGGGGTCGAGCGGCGTCGTCATGTGCTGGACCGTGCTTCCGTGTGGCGGGGGTGCTGTGCCCTTGGGCATGCGTGAGTCGCCACTTTGCCGAATCGGCGGGTTGGCGCGCCAGTTCGAGGGGCGCGCCGTTGCCGACTCGTGACCTGGTTCTTATGGTGGCGGGGTTTTATTCTCCGAGCACGAAGCGTTGCAGGACCTCGCGGGCCTTGGCGTTGGAGCGCGCGGTGTCCGCGATGGCCGCGGAGAGGGTCTGGATCCAGACGTCGAGGGCCACCTGTTGGCGGGACAGGACGATGCCGCGGACCTCCTTGCAGACCTCGCCTACCGGGCCGTGCTTGGCCAGGCGGAGGGTCATGCGCTGCTCCCCCAGGGTCACGTCCACCGATTCCACGCGGCCCTCGCGGCCGGCGGCGCGGTCGGCCAGGCTGCGCTTGCGCTCCAGCCGGACCGCGCCGGGCGGCAGGGTCTCGATCAGGTTGGTGGACAGCACCCGCGCGTAGACCTCGAGGTCCGCGGTGTCGGCGCGCAGGGAGGCCGCGATCAGCTCCGCGGAGACGTCGTCGTCGCCGGACGTCGGCTCCGGCAGGTTGTCAGTGCTCATACCGCCTACTCAACCATTGTTCGGGGATCCGTGGCTCTCCTAGTCCAGGCTCAGGACCATCGTCGGGCGCTGGATCTGGTGGTCCGGGCGCAGCGGGCGGACGGCGGTGCCGAGGGCGAAGAACTCCGTGGTGTGCGAGCCCCAGGTGTGGCTGTGGTTGCGCAGCTGGACGCCGACGATGCCCTCGGCGTGCAGCGCCTCGGCCTCGGCCTGCATGCGAGCCATAGCCAGTTCGCGGGCGTCGTACAGGGCCTGGGTGAACTGCTCCAGCTCCACGTTCTTGCCGATGTTGCCCAGCGCGGCGCCGAAGCGCTGGTGCGCGATGTGGTAGACGCACGAGCCCATGACCATGCCCAGCGGCGCGTAGCCGGCGCGGATCAGGGTCCAGAAGTCCTGGCCGGACAGGTCCGAGGTGAAGGGCTGGTTCTTGTTGTTGCGCCAGGTGACCTCGCCGTGCTGGCCGCTGCCGTCGTCCTTGACCGCGGTGCCGATCGCGATGAACTCCGCGACGTCGGCGCCGAACTCCTTGAACTCCACCTCCAGGCGCACGCCCACGATGCCGTCCGCGCCCAGCGCGTCGGCCTCGGCCTCCATCCGGGACATCGCCAGCTCGCGGGCGTGGTACATGGCCTGGCTCAGGACGTCCAGCTCCTGGCTCTTGCCCCAGCGCGCGACCTGCAGCCCGACGTGGTAGATCGAGGAGCCCAGGACCAGGCCCAGCGGCCGGAACCCGGCCTCCTTGACCAGCAGGAACTCGTTCACCGACAGGTCCGAGGTGAAGATCGACCCGGGCGAGCCGGGCTTGAGCTCGGCCAGGCGCCGCATCGCGTCCTCGGGCACGCCCTCGGCGGTGTGCGCGATCTTGTCAGCCATGTTCTTCGCCTCTCCGGCCCTCGTTGCGGAACGTCTCGTTGCGGAACGTCACAGGTATCGCACAGAAGTCTCACGCCGGGCGGCGGCGCGCCGCTCCGGGTCCAGCGACATGATCGCCAGCGAGCCGGTCCGGGCCGGCTGGCCGCTGGTCTTGAACGCCGCGATCGCGGTGCCGATCGCCGTCGCCTCGCAGATGTGGTCGCGCTGCCCGTCGGTCACCGGGCACTCGCGCTCCCGGATCTCCAGCTCGATGGAGGACACCACAACGCCGTCGGCGTGCACGCCGCGCACGTTGCGGGCCAGCTCCGCCCGCGAGGCGTGCCGGGTCTGGTTCACCAGATCGGTGTAGCCGGCGACCTCCTGGTTGCCGGCCCAGCGCCGCGAGGACATCCGGGTCCACCAGTCGTCGTGCCGGGTGCCGATGGCGATGCCGAGCACCAGCGAGACCGGGACCCAGCCGTTCATCATCAGCTTGGCGAACTCCTGGCCGGTGACGTGGGAGGTGAACGGCTGTCGCAGCTTCACCGCGCTGTTCGCGGCGCGCACCGCGGTGCCGATCGCGGTGAACTCCAGGCCGCCGGCCGGGAACCGCCGGATCGCCAGGCGCACGCCGACCACGCCGTCCCCGCCGAGCATCGTGCACTCGGTGCTCATCCGGTCCACGGCCAGCCGCCGGGCCTCGTACAGGGACTGCGTCAGCGGCCCGTACGCCGAGTAGCGGCCGGTGGAGGTCGAGGTGTAGCCGGCGCCGCCCATCCACGCCCCGGGGCAGTTGTAGGCGCCGGTGTAGCCCAGGTGGTACACGCACGAGCCCAGCACCTGGCCGACCGGCTCGAAGCCGGCCGCGCGCACGGCGGCGAACTCGTTGGTGGTCAGGGCCGAGCCCCAGGTGCCGGAGTTCCGGATCTCGTCCATCCGGTCCCGGGCTGCCTGTGGGAGCTGTTCCATGGCCGTGACGCCTCCCTTGGCCTCATCGGGTTCCCCGGCGGCCCCTCGGCGGGTCCCGGGGTCCTGCGCGGGCGCCTCAGCGCCCGGTGAAGCTGGCCTTCTCCTTGGCGACGAAGGCGCGCATGCCCTCGGTCCGGTCCTCGGTCGCGAACGTCCCGGTGAACTGCAGCCGCTCGATCTCCAGACCAGTGTCCACATCCACCTCCAGCCCGCGGTTCACGGCCTCCTTGGCCGCCTTCAGAGCCAACGCCGGACCGCCCGCGAAAGTGCCGGCCCACTCCAGAGCGGTCTTGTACACCTCGGCGGCCGGCACCACGCGGTCCACCAGCCCGATGGCCAGCGCCTCGGCGGCGTCCACCTGCCGTCCGGAGAAGATCAGGTCCTTGGCCCGCGCCGGACCGATCAGCCGCGGCAGCCGCTGTGTCCCGCCGGCGCCGGGGATCAGGCCGAGCAGGATCTCCGGCTGGCCCAGCTTGGCGTCCTCGGCCGCGACCCGGAAGTCGGCGGTCAGCGCCAGCTCGCAGCCGCCGCCCAGGGCGTAGCCGGTGATGGCGGCGATGACCGGCTTGGGGATGTTCGCCAGCGCCTTGAAGGCGTCCTGGAGCCGCCCGGAGTGGTGCGCCATGTCCGCGTAGGACATCTGCTCCATCTCCTTGATGTCGGCACCGGCGGCGAAAACCCGCTCGCCGCCCCAGATGACCACGGCACGGATCGCCTCGTCGGCGCCGACCTGCCCGGCCGCCTCGTGCAGCTCCCGCTGCACCTGCACGTTCAGCGCGTTCATCTTCGGGCGGTCCAGGCGGATAACGCCCACCGCTCCGTCAGTCTCCACGCGTACGAACTCGCCCATCTCGGCGGCGGCCCTTTCTCGTGAGTCCGGGTTGCGGACTTCTTGCTGGGAGTTCTCATCAAAGCAGACGCCCGCACCCGCCGGGAGGGCGGGCACGGGCGCGATGATCTGTCCTGGTGACTAGGACGGGGCGTTCAGTCCGACGTTGAAGCCCGGAACGTTGAGCGTGTCGGAGGTGAGGGTGTACTGGTCGACGCTCACACCGGTGAAGGTGGTCGGCGGCAGCGGCAGGTTCAGCTGCAGCAGCGCCATGATCGTCTGGCTCAGCAGGTCCGTCCCGGCCTCGCCGGGCGGGCCCAGGGTGACCTCGCCGAGCGGGATGCCCAGCAGCGGCTCGATGACCCCGTGCTGCTTCAGGACGTGCAGCGTGACGTTGGTCAGGCTGACGTTCTTGCCCTTGCCGCCGTCGGAGTAGATCTTGGTGTGGCCGTCCTCGTTGTAGGTCACCATGTCGGTCAGATCGACGCGGTCGGCGTGGATGGCCATGACGGTCACCGTCTTGCCGTCGCCGGTCTTGATGTCCTGGAAGCCCAGGAACTTCTGGTTGGTCAGCGTGAGCGAGGAGGCATCCAGGTGCCACTCGATCTCGCGCAAGGCGCTCGGGGCCGCGGCCGCGACACACACCTCGCTGCTCGGCGGGGGCACCGCGATCGCCTTGCCGCCGACGGTGACAGTCGTGATGGCACTGGAGGGGGTGCTCGCGCTCGAGGTCGGCGCCGAGGGCTTCGACGACCCGCTCGACGTCGGCTGCGGCGTGCTCGGCAGCGAGCTCGGCTTGCTGCTCGGGGCGGAGCTCGGCTTGCTGCTCGGCGCTGAGCTCGGTGCCGAACTCGGCTTCGAGCTGGGCGCGGAGGTCCCGGACAGGGTCGGCGTCGGGGTCGACGGCGCGGTCGAGGTCGGGTCGGCAGCCGGGGCGGCGTTGAGCTTGTTCACCGTGGAGCTGCTGGAGGACGGCGCCGGGTTGAACACCTGGTTCACCGTCGTGCCCAGCCAGCCCAGGGGGTTCCACCAAGTCGGGGACGAGCTGGGGCTCGGGGTGCTGGCCGGTGCCGGGGGCGCCGTGGTCTTGGCGCTGGTCGGCGGGGCGGTCGTGCTCGACGGGACGCTGGTCGGCGTGGGCTTGGCCGGGGTGGCGATGCCCGACGGGGCGCTGGTGGGCGCCGGCTGGGAGGTGGTCGAGCTGGAGGAGGGCTTCGGAGCGCCGGGGGTCGGCGCCGAGCCGCTCTTGCTCGGGGCGGAGCTGGGCGCGGTGGTCGGCTTCGTGCTCGGTGCCGACTTCGGCGCGGCCTTGGCAGCCGGGTTCGCCACCGCCGCCGAGCCCGCCGCGCAGGACGTGGACGCGGCGTTCGCCGGCGAGGAGGAGCTGGCCGCGTTCGCGACCGTCGGCATCACCGCGACGCCGGTGGCGGCCAGGAAGACGGCCGGCAGGCCGATGGCGCTCACCATGCGGGCCCGCTTGGTGTGCGCGGCGTCGACCAGGCGCGCGGCCTGGGCGGCCAGCAGCGGGGTCGGGACGACCGCGCGCGGCGTGTTCACGCCGCCGCCGCGCGAGCGGAGCGGGACGTCGGAGTCGCCGTCGGATTCCGGTTCCGGTCCGGCGTCGAGCGCGAACGCGCCGGCGGGAACCGAACTCAGAGGACTCAGAGGGCTCATGGGACTCATCGGGCCCAGGCCCGTCGAGCCACTGCCCGCGACCCGCCGTACAGCCTCCAGCAGCGCCTCCGGCCCGGCCGGCACCCCCGCGGCACCGGCGGGCGTCGTGCGCCCGGCACGCTCGGCGCGCAGGATCGCCTCGCGCAGCGCGGCGAGGTCGGCGAAGCCGCCGCTGATGCCCGCGCGCTCGCGGCCGCCGGACTGCGGCGCACCGCCGGCCCGATGAGCCTGCGGCTCCCCCGGATCCGATCCGGCGGTGTTGTCGTTTCCGTTGCTGCCAGTGGCACTCAAGACGTCAAGCCCCCAGAGGAGTGTCCTCGGCGCGAGGCAGCGGCGGGACGACGTCCCTGGACTGCGTGGCCGGAACAGTTTCGGCGGGTGTGGGGTCGCCCTGCGGCAGGGCAGAGGTCATCTCGCCTCTGGTGCCCTGGTAGCCCGCGACGCCCGGGATGGGTCCGGCGGCCGGCTCCTGCGGCTCGGCTTGGAACTGGTAGGGGGCGCTGAGGTCCTCCTGGTAGGGGGCGCTCAGGTCCTCGTCCCCGACGGCGGCCGGGGCGCCGGCGCCCAGCGGCGCGCGCGCCGAGGGCGGCATGTCGCCGGACAGCGCGGCGCGGTAGGCCTGTTCGGCTCTGGCCTGGGCGTTGATCTGCTCCTCGGTCAGCCGGGGCGACCAGGAGAACGCCAGCCCGCCGCCGAACACGCCGAGCAGCATCCCGAGCAGGAAGCCGCCGAAGTTCGACACGACCATCGACAGCAGCGCGCAGACCAGGGTGAAGACCCCGGCGAAGACCCGGTATCCCGGGGCGAACCACATCGCGGCGGCCATCATGATCAGCGCCGGGGTGATCGCCATCGTGGACACGCCGGCGATGCCGGCCATCTTGATGTTCAGCTTGTGCTGGACCAGCAGCGGCTGCAGGAACGGGATGCTCCACAGCTCGAAGGCGGCCAGCAGGGTCCACAGCCCGGCCCAGAACGGACGGGAGCGGCGCCACACCTTGAACGTGCGCCACCCTCTGACCACGGCGTGCTCTTGGCCCCCGGAGAACTCGACGTCCAAGGTGCTCACGGTAACTCCCGACATGTGCTGATGGGTGGGGTGGGCGCGCCCTACTCGCGCCCACCCCCCAGGCTGTCTCAGAACGCTTCAGGACCTCAAGGGCCTAGAAGCATTCCTTGCCGTTCAGGTTCGCCGAGATGGACAGGCCCTTGAGCGCCATGGTGCCGGCGGTGGTGGAGTAGGCCGTCTGCCGCACACCGGTCAGCACGGCGTGGTCCACGACCTGCCCGAAGTCGCCGGCGCCGAACGGCGTGGTCGAACCGTCCTTGTTGCCGGTGTGCTTCTCGAAGCCCTGGATGCCGGCCTTGCTGGCGATGTCGCCGGCGCTGGCGCCGATGGTCACGCCGGTGAACGTGGCGTCGGCGTCCACTTGGTTGGTGTCCAGGACCAGGCTCGTGGCGGCCACCGGGGTACCGCCGCCGCCGGCCTTCAGCACGATGGTCAGGTTGCCCAGGCCCAGCACCGGGACGTTCACCGACTGGCACATGTTGCTGATGGTGGCGCTCTTGATGCCGGCCACGGCGACCGCGTGCGGCACGCCGTTGGCGTCCACGATCACGTCGCCGGACTGCACGAAGGTCTGGCCGTCGAGCTGGTCGGCGGAGACCTTGAACTGCTGGCCGGACACGGCGAAGGAGCTCGCCAGCACACCGTTGGCCATCGCGACGGTCATCGCGCCGGCGATGCCGACGGTGGGGACCATCACCAGGGCGAAGCGCTTCCACTTGGTGCCGCCCAGCACCTGGGAGCCCAATGCGTCCTTCATGCGTTACTCCTCCACGAGCGGATGGGACGGGTCCAGCGCGCGCCGGACCGCGGCATGCGGGCCGAGGAGGGCCCGTGGGGGCTCCTCGGCGAAACGGCAGCGACGAGAAGCTCTGCCGACCCGGTGGGGACCTGCCGCCGCGCGATCGTTTCGGGGATCGTCGGATTAACAGACCGAGCGGATGTGATCGTGGTCTACTCGCGCCCGGCGCACAAGGGGTTCGTTACCGACCGGTAACACGATCGGGTGACCCTCGGTGCCCGCCGGAGGGCCTCAGCAGACTCATAAACGAGAACTGACGGCCAATTAGACACTCTGTGTAGTTGATAACTAGGGACGATCCGGACATACTGCCCGGCCGTGACCCCGGTCTCGTCCGAAGTCTGACGAGCCGTCAAGCCGGTGTGACACTTGGCAAAGAAAAGGTAAAATCATAGCCCCCACGCCGGTCTTGATCAGGCGCGGGGGCGTTTTCGCAGGCCCGGCGGACCGGCCTCGCGGCGGTCGCGGCGAGCCCTGGCGAGCCGGGCTCAACTCACCTCAGAACAAGACCCTGGTCAGCTTCTGGCGGCCCGTCGCGGTGCGCGGGTCCTCCGGGCCCAACAGCTCGAAGAAGTCGAGCAACTTCACCCGTGCGGCATCCCGGTCGGCGCCGGCGCTGCGGGCCACGAAGCCCACCAGCCGGTCGATCGCCTCGTCCACGCGGCCGGTGGACAGGTCCAGCTCCGCGGCGGCGATCTGGGCCGCGGCGTCGTCGGGCTTGGCCTCGGCGTCGGCCCGCACCTGGTCGACGTCCAGGTCGCGGGTGTTCAGCATCAGCTCGACCTGGGCCAGCGCCAGTTTCGCCTCGGTGTCGCCGGGGTTGGCGTTCAGCACGTTGCGGAAGGCCTGCGCGGCGCCGTCGAGGTCGTTCTCCTCCAGCGCGGTGTAGGCCGCGGCCAGCGCCGGGTCCATCGGCGGCTCGGGCAGTTCCTCGGGCGCCTGGCCGTCGGCGGTGCCGGTGACGCCGTTCTCCGCGGCCAGCCGCAGCAGCTCCTCCAGGTAGCGGCGGACCTGCGCCTCCGGGACCGCGCCCGGGAACAGCGGGACCAGCCGGCCGCCGACCACCGCCATGACCATCGGGATGGACTGGATGCCGAACTCCTGCGCCAGCGCCGGGTTCGCGTCCACGTCCAGCTTCGCCAGCACGAAGCGGCCGCCGTACTCGACGGTCAGGCGCTCCAGCAGCGGCGAGAGCTGCTTGCACGGGCCGCACCACTCGGCCCAGAAGTCGATGACCACCGGGACGGTCAGCGACCGCTCGATGACATCGGTGTCGAACGTGGCGTCGGAAGTGTCGAAGACCAAGGGCGAGGCGATGGCGTCGGTACCGCCGCCGGCCGGTCCGGAGCCCTCGCCGCCGGTGCCGGCGCCGGGTCCCTGGGCCGTCGCGGCCGGTGCCGCCTGCGGCTTGGCGGCGAGGGCCCCGAGGTCCACCACCCCGCGCAGGGCGGAGGCGGGCAGGCCGGGGCCACCGCCGGCAGCCATCCCGGGGATCTGAGGTCGCTGTCTCATGGCGCCATCCTCCCCTTTCCGACTAACCTCACGCCAACTGCCTCCGGGTCCCCACCCGAAGGCAGCGGCGCTCTTGCGTGTCCCGCTCGTGGAAGCAAGACTGATCATTAAAGATACGAGTCGAAGCGTATCGCAAAGCGACGCCCGACGGAACGGCGCCCCGTGAAGATCGGGTGAACAGTCCGGCGCGGGCGGTCGTACCGGGCGCACCGCGCCGACCTGCGAAGCCTCGCGGGAAGCGAATACGCGCCGGCGCACCGGGCATCCGACGACGAACCGACGGAAGAGGAGGCGGGCAGCCATGGCGTCCGGATCCGAGGACACCCCGCGTAGTTCGCCGACGCCGACCGCCGCCCGCACCCGAGGCCGCCCCCGCAACGCCGGCGCCGACACCGCCATCCTCGCCGCCACCCGCGCCCTACTCGCCGAACGCGGCTGGCCCGACCTGACCATCGCCGAGGTCGCCTCGCGTGCCGGCGTCGCCAAGACCACGCTCTACCGCCGCTGGCCGGGCAAGGCCGACTTGGTGGTGGACGCCATGGCGGAACTGTTCTCACACCTGGAAGTCCTCGACCGCGGCTCGATGCTGCAAGACGCGTTGGCGACCGTCGGTCAATACGTGGAACTCCTGCAACTGCCGGAGACTCAGGCAGCGCTGCTGGCGCTGTCCGCCGAGGCCGACCGCGACCCCTCGCTGCGCGCGAAGGTGATCGGCAAGGTGATCGACCCGCAGCGGCACCTGGTGTACGAGGCCTGGGAGCGCGCCTGCCGCCGCGGCGAGGTCGAGGGCGAGACGGACATCGACCTGATCTTCGACATGATCTGCGGCACGCTGGTCCACCGGATCCTGATCAAGGGACAGCCGGTCGACGAGGACTATCTGACGCGGTTCGTGTCGGTGGTGCTGGCCGGGCTGGCTCAGCTGCGGCTGAGCGGCGGGATCTAGAACAGCGAACCGGCCGGACCCGCAAGGGATCCGGCCGGTCGTGGGTTCAGCACTCGGCGAGCGTCAGATGCGCGCCGGCTCCCGGTAGACGCCCCACTCCGCGCGCAGCGCGTCGCAGATCTCACCGAGCGTCGCCTCGGCACGCACCGCGTCCAGCATCGCCGGCACCATGTTCGCGCCGGAGCGTGCCGCGTCGAGCATCGCCGCCAGCGCGGTCTCGACCGCGGCGCCGTCGCGCTCGGCCTTGCGCGCGCCGAGGACGCGCACCTGCTCGCGCTCCACCTCGTGCGAGATCCGCAGGATCTCCAGCGGCTCCTCGATCGAGTCGGTGTGCACGTTGACGCCGACGACGCGCTTGTCGCCCTTCTCGACCGCGCGCTGGTAGGCGAAGGACGCCTCGGCGATCTCGGAGGTGAACCAGCCGTCTTCGATGCCGCGCAGCAGACCGGCGGTCATCGGGCCGACCGGGTGCTGCGCGCCGTTGGGCGCCAGGTCCTTGATGCGCTGGAAGATCGCCTCGGCCTCGGCCTCGATACGGTCGGTCAGCGCCTCGACGTACCAGCTGCCGCCGAGGGGGTCGGCGACGTTCGCCACGCCGGTCTCCTCCATGATCACCTGCTGCGTGCGCAGCGCGATCTCCGCGGACTTCGCGCTCGGCAGCGCCAGCACCTCGTCCAGGGCGTTGGTGTGCAGCGAGTTGGTGCCGCCCAGGACGCCGGCCAGCGCCTCGATCGCGGTGCGGACCACGTTGTTGTCCGGCTGCTGCGCGGTCAGCGAGACGCCGGCGGTCTGGGTGTGGAAGCGCAGCCACTGCGCCTTCTCAGTCTTGGCGCCGTAGACGTCGCGCATCCAGCGGGCCCAGATGCGGCGGGCGGCGCGGAACTTCGCGATCTCCTCGAAGAACTCCACGTGCGCGTCGAAGAAGAACGACAGCCCGGGGGCGAAGACGTCGACGTCCATGCCGCGCGACAGGCCCAGCTCGACGTAGCCGAAGCCGTCGGCGAGGGTGAACGCCAGCTCCTGCGCCGCCGTCGCACCGGCCTCGCGGATGTGGTAGCCGGAGACCGACAGCGGCTTGTACGCCGGGACCTTCTCGGCGGTGAACTCCATCAGGTCGCCGATCAGGCGCAGGTGCGGCTCGGGGTCGAACAGCCACTCCTTCTGCGCGATGTACTCCTTGAAGATGTCGGTCTGCAGCGTGCCGTTGAGCCGGCTGATGTCCACGCCCTGACGCTCGGCGGCGACCAGGTACATGCAGAACACCGGGACCGCCGGGCCGCTGATCGTCATCGAGGTGGTGACCTCGCCCAGCGGGATGCCGCGGAAGAGCACCTCCATGTCGGCGGCGGAGTCGATGGCCACGCCGCAGTGCCCGACCTCGCCGAGGGCGCGGCCGGAGTCGGAGTCGTACCCCATCAGGGTCGGCATGTCGAAGGCCACTGACAGCCCGCCGCCGCCGGCGTCCAGGATCATCCGGTAGCGCTCGTTGGTCTGCTCGGCGTTGCCGAAGCCGGCGAACTGCCGGATCGTCCACGGCTTGCCGCGGTAGCCGGTCGGGTGGATCCCGCGCGTGTAGGGGAATTCCCCCGGCCACCCGATCCGCTCGAAGTCCGGGACCTCGGAACCCTCCGGCGGGCCGTACACCGGCTCGACGCCGGAGCCGGAGATCGTGGTGAAATCGGCGTCCCGCTTGCGCGCGGCGTCGTAGCGCGCCTGCCAGCGCTCGCGGCCGGCGGAAATCTGCTCGGAGTCCATACCGCGAAATTTTACTAGGACGTCCTACTAAATGCGAACACGGCTGGGCTGAGCTGGGGCGAGGGCCCGGCTAGACCTCGAAGTCGCCGGCCGCGACCCGCAGGTCGCGCAGCACGGTGAACAGCTCCCGGTGCTGGTCCGGGCTCAGCGCGCCCATGCCGAACTCGGCGGCCATCAGGTCGCGCGTCGCGGCCTCCACGACCTCGCGCCCCTTGTCCGTTATCTCGGCGAGCGTCCCGCGGCCGTCGTCGGGGTTGGGGCGCCGCGCGACCAGGCCGGACTTCTCCAGCCGGTCGATGATGTTGGTGACCGACGTCGGGTGCACCTGCAGCCGCTCGCCGATCTTGGACAGCGGCAGCGCTCCGGCCCGGCTGAACGTCAGCAGCACCAGCGCCTCGTAGCGCGCGAAGGTGAGCTCGTAGGGCTTGACGATCGCGTCGACCCGCGCCAGCAGCAGTTGCTGGGCGCGCATGACCGAGGTGATGGCGAGCATCGAGGTCGACTCGCCCCAGCGGCCCTTCCACGACTCGAAGGCGCGCTCGATCGGATCGAACGAGAGATTGCGGTCCTTGGGCACGCGGTCACGTTAGTCGGTCCGCGCCGCGATCGGCCTCCGGTGCCCGGGTGGCGGACCGGGCCGGGCGCCGTCGGAGAAGAGCGCGCGTTGAGTGGACGAACCGCCGACCGATCGCGTTGACTGGCAAACGTGACAGAGGTCAAGAGCGAACCGGGCGAAACAGAGGCCGAGAAGGCCGCCGCAGCATCCTTTCCCTGGCCGATCCACGAAGCAGAGCTCGACAACGGGCTGCGCGTCGTGGTCAGCCCCGACCCCACCACCCCGATCGCCGCCGTGAACCTCTGGTACGACGTGGGCTCGCGCCACGAGCGGGCCGGGAAACACGGTTTCGCCCACCTGTTCGAACACTTGATGTTCGAGGGCTCGGCGCACGTGGCCAAGGGCGAGCACTTCGAGTGGGTGACGGCCGCCGGCGGTGCCGCGATCAACGCCACCACCAGCCCCGACCGCACCAACTACTTCCAGGTCATGCCCTCCTCGCAGCTGGAGCTGGCGTTATGGCTGGAGGCCGACCGCATGGGCTCGCTGGCCCTGACCCAGGAGACCCTGGACAACCAGCGCGAGGTCGTGAAGAACGAGCGGCGCCAGCGCTACGACAACCCACCGTACGGCCGCTGGGTCGAATACGCCCTCGAACTCACCTTCCCCGAGGGCCACCCGTACCACCACACCACCATCGGCTCGATGGAGGAGCTGCAGGAAGCCGCCCTGGAGGACTTCCAGGACTTCAACGCCGTCTACTACTCGCCGAACAACGCGGTGCTCACCGTCGCCGGCGACGTGGACGTGGACGAGGTCGTGCGGCTGGCCGAGAAGTACTTCGGCGGCATCACCCGGCACGGCGACATCCCGCCGGCACCGGACGGCGAGCTGCCCGCGCTGAAGATCGGCGAGACGAAGCGCCTCGTCGTGCCGGACGACTCCGTGCCGCGCCCGATGACGTTCTTCATGTTCCGCTCCCCCGACGCGCGCGACGAGGACTTCGCCGCGGTCGAGGTGCTGGCCACGGTGCTCGGCCGCGGCCGCGGCGCCCGGCTGTACCGCAAGCTGGTCACCGAGAAGAACCTGGCGCAGCGCGAGGAGTCCTACACCTCGGTGTGGAACCTGGCTTACGGCGCCTCGGTGTTCTTCGGTCTGTTCAGCCCGCGCGACGGGGTGGAGGCCGCCGACGTGGAGCGCGAGTTCACCGCCGTGCTCGACGCCCTCACCGACGGCTCGGACCCGGTCTCCGAGGCCGAACTCGGCCGGGCCACGGCGCTGCTGACCAGCGACTGGCTGCGCTCCGTCAGCGAGCTGGGAGGGCGTGCGGACCTGCTCGGCCAGTACGCGACAGTGGACGGCGACCCCAAGCTCGTGCGCGAGTACCTCGCGCGGCTGGAGGCGGTCACCGCCGAGGACGTGCAGCGCGTCGCCGCCCTGATCCTTCCCGACGACAACCGCGTCGTCATCGAGTACGTGACGAGCGCGACGCCCGACGCCGACCCGGCCGACGGCGCCGACACGGACGGCGCCGGGACCGACGCCGAGGAGGCCGGAGCATGAGCAATACCCTGATTTCCGAACGGCCGGCCGGCGGCGCGCCGCGGGCGTATGAGTTCCCTGCGATCACCCGCACCGAGATGCCCGGCGGCGAGGTCGTCGCGGCGCATCTGCCGGGGCAGCGCATGGCCTACGCCGGCGTGGTTCTGGAGTCCGGATTCGTCCGCGAGCCGGTCGGCAAGGAGGGCGTCGGCAAGATCACGGCGGACCTGCTGCGCGAGGGCACGGAACTGAAGACGGGCGATGAGTTCGCACTCGCCCTGGAGTCGCTGGGCGCCTCCTGGTCCGGCTCGGTCGACTCCGACGTGCTGCGCGTCGGCGTGCAGGCGCCGGTGGACCGGATCGCCGCCGCGGTGGCGCTGCTCGCCGAGGCGCTGCGCCGCCCGCGTCTGGCCGAGAACGACTTCGACCGGGTGCGAAGCGACCGCGTCGCCAAGCTGACCACGGCTTGGGCGATGCCCGGGACGCGCGCCAACGAGGCCCTGAACCGCGGGCTCTACCTGCCGGACAGCCGCTACAGCAAGCAGGACACCGGGACCGTCGCCTCCGTCGGCGCCCTGACCCTGCAGGATGTGCGCGACTTCCACGCCGCGAACCTGGCGCTCGGCGGCACGCTGCTGCTGGCCGGCGACCTGTCCGGAGTGGACACCGCCGCGCTCGGCAAGATCCTGCTCGGCCAGGCCGCCCCGCCGGTCGCGCCGCCGCCGGAGACCGGCGCCCGCGACCTGGTGGACCGCGAGATCGTGGTCGTGGACCGGCCCGGCGCGGTGCAGTCGGTCCTGGCGATCGCGCACCACGCGCCACGCCGCGACACCCCGGACTACACCGCGATCGAGGCGATGGCCACGATCCTGGGCGGGACCTTCAACTCCCGGCTGAACCACCAGCTGCGCGAGGTGAAGGGCTACACCTACGGCGCGCGCGGCGGTTTCGACCTGAACCGCGAGAACGGCGTCTTCTCCGCGACCGCCTCGGTGCACACCGAGGTGACCGCCGACGCCGCGGTGGACGCCCTCGCCGAGATCGAGCGCATCAAGTCCGGCGGCGTGACCGACGACGAACTCGCCTCGACCAAGGCCTACCGGACCGGCTCGCTGCCGATCGCGTTGCAGACGCCCGGTTCGGTGGGCGGCGCGCTGGCCCAGATCGTGGAGTTCGGGCTGCCGGACGACTACTACACAAGGAAGTACACCGAGTACACCCAGCTCTCCAAAGACGAGGTCGACACGGCCGCGACAAAACGTCTTTTCCCGGAGAACGCGGTTGTGGTGATCGAAGGCGACGCCGAGAAAATCCTTCCCGGACTCACCGAAGCCGGGATCGGCACCGTCCGCGTCGACGACGAGGGCCAGGCTTGATCCCCGCGCCATCAGGTCCTTCACAGGTATTTCACAAACCTCGTGAATGAGCGCTGAATCCCCTGCTCCCGCTATGAATTCCTCAGGCCCGCCGGTCATTGCGACCGGCGGGCCTGAGTGTGTTCTGCCGAAGATCTTCGCCGCAGGACATTGACGGCGAACCCAAACCCCTTTAATTTCCCGGTCGGTACGTGTCCTTATACCCCACCCTCCAAGAATGGACCGAGAACCGGTTCAGAGAGGAAAACCACGTGCATCGGGTCCCACTCAGAGCGACGGCAGGCATAGCAGCAGCGGCGATCACGCTGTTCGCCTCCGCCGCCAACGGATGGGCGACGGCACAGCCGTCGGCCTCCGGCTCCACCACGTCGAGCACGGCGACGCAGAACCCGTATGACCCCACGTACGGCCACCCCTACCGGCACGGGGCCGTCCCGACCATCCAGCAGAACCAGAAGGAGAAGGCCTGGAACGCCTCGCACCCGAGCAGCAACGCCGTCAACGCGGCGACCGGTCCGGAGACGCTGTCCTACGGCGGCGGCATCGACGGCATAGGCGTGCAGGACGGCGGCAAGAGCAAGGTCTACCTCGTCTTCTACGGCTCCCAGTGGGGAACGCAGAGCACCGACTCCAACGGCAACGCCAAGTTCACCGGCGACCCGGACGGCGGCGCCTCGGTCGCGCAGCAGATGTTCAAGGGCATCGGCACCAACGGCGAGCTGTGGTCCGCGGACCTGACGCAGTGGTGCGACGGCCCGGGCGTGGCCACCGGCGCGGTCGCCTGCCCGACCAACCTGCCCGCCTCGCAGTACATCAACTACCAGAGCGGCGGCGTGCTGGCCGGCGTCTGGGAGGACAACTCCACGGCTTCCCCGAGCACCGCGTCCGGCCACCAGCTGGGCCAGGAGGCGGTGAACGCGGCGGCGCACTTCGGCAACACCACCGCGGCGGCCAACCGCGACGCCTACTACGTCATCCTCTCCCCGCACGGCACGAACCCGGACAGCTACCAGGGTCAGTACTGCGCCTGGCACGACTACAACGGTGACAGCACCCTGACCGGCGGCGCGGTGAGCTCGCCCTACGGCGACATCGCCTTCTCCAACCAGCCGTACAACATGGACTCCGGCGCCGGCTGCGGCGTGGGCTTCATCAACTCCCCCGGAACCCTGGACGGCTACACCATCACCATGGGCCACGAGTGGCACGAGATGATGTCCGACCAGAACCCGGCCGGCGGCTGGACCAACAACACCGGCTCGTCCTACAACGGCCAGGAGAACTCCGACGAGTGCGCGTGGCTGGCTCCCGGCACCACCGGCGGCGGCGCGAACGTCTCCTTCGGCTCCTTCGGCACCTACCCCGAGCAGGCTTCGTGGTCGAACGACACCAACGCCTGCGCGATCTCGCACCCGATCGTCAACCACGGCACGACCGAGACGGTCTCGGTGACCAACCCCGGCAACCGGACCTCGACGCAGGGTACTGCGATCGGCACGCTGCAGATCTCGGCGACCGACTCCGCGGGCAAGTCGCTGACCTACTCGGCCACCGGGCTTCCGGCCGGTCTGTCGATCAGCAGCTCCGGCGCCATCACCGGCACCCCGACCGGTACCGGCACCTCGTCGGTCACCGTGACGGCGTCTTCGGGGACCGCTTCGGGCAGCACGTCGTTCACGTGGACGGTGAACCCGCAGGGCGGGACCGAGACGGTCTCGGTCACCAACCCGGGCAACCAGACCTCGACGCAGGGCACTGTCATCAGCACCCTGCAGATCTCGGCGTCTGACTCGGCGGGCAAGTCGCTGACGTACTCGGCTTCCGGTCTCCCGGCCGGTCTGTCGATCAGCTCCAGCGGCGCCATCACCGGCACGCCGAGTGCCGCCGGCACCTCGTCGGTCACCGTTACCGCGTCCTCGGGCACCGCGTCGGGTTCGACGTCCTTCACCTGGACGGTCAACGGCACCGGCGGCGGATGCACCGCGGCCCAGCTCCTGGGCAACGCCGGCTTCGAAACCGGTAGCGCCTCCCCGTGGACCGCCTCGGCGGGCGTCATCGACAGCAGTTCCTCCGAGCCGGCTCACACCGGTTCCTGGAAGGCCTGGATGGACGGCTACGGCACCACCCACACCGACACCCTGTCCCAGAAGGTGACCATCCCGGCCACCTGCAAGACGGCGACCTTCGCCTTCTGGCTGCACATCGACACCTCGGAGACCACCACCTCCACCGCCTACGACAAGCTGTCGGTGCAGGTCCTGAACTCCGCCGGCACCGTCGTCGGCACCCTGGCCACCTACTCCAACCTCAACCACAACACCGGCTACACCCAGCACTCCTTCAGCCTGGCCAGCTACATCGGCCAGACCATCACCCTGAAGTTCACCGGCGCCGAGGACTCCTCGCTGCAGACCTCCTTCGTCGTGGACGACAACGGTCTGAACGTGAACTGACCCCGGGCTAGATCAGAGCACGCAGCCCAGGCAGCCGCTCGGCGACCTGTTCCAGGTCGGCGAGCGGCTGCTCCGGTCCGAAGAACAGCACGATCTCGGTGAAGCCGGCGTCCAGCCAGGGTCCGACGGCGTCCACGACGCGGCGCGGATCCGGCCGCAGCTGCACCGAGCGCCTGATCTCGCCGGGATCGCGGCCGACCTCGGCGCACCAGCGGTCCAGGACGCCGGAGAGCCGCGCGCCCTCCTCGACCCCGTCGTGGTTCACGGTGTTCCAGACGTCCGCCTGCTCGGCGACCAGCTTCAGCATCCGCTTCTCGCCGGTGCCGCCGAGCCAGACCGGCGGGTGCGGGCTCTGGAGCGGCTTGGGCGAATGGACGGCCTTGTCCACCGTGTAGTGCTCGCCGGCGAAATCGGTGAAGGGCTCCGGGGACCACAGGGCTTTGAGAATCTGGAGCGCCTCGCCCAGCTTCTCGATCCGCTCGCGGCCGCTTCCCAGTTCCAGACCGAGCATCCGGTGCTCGTACTCGGCCCAGCCGGTCCCGATGCCGAACTCCAGGCGGCCGCCGGACAGGTGGTCGACGGTCGTGGCGATCTTCGCCAGGACCGCCGGGTGGCGCAGCGAGTTCGCGGTGACCATGCAGCCGATGCGCGCGGTGCGGGTCTCCGAGGCCATCGCGGCCAGCAGCGACCAGCCGTCGAACAGCTCCACCGCCGGGTCCGGCTCGGCCACGGTCGCGGCGTTGCCGACCCCGGCCAGGTGGTCGTAGACCCACAGGTGGTCGAACCCTGATTCGTCGGCCAGGCGCCAGAAGGCGCGCAGCGCGGCGATCGTGGTGCCCTGCGGAACCAGTTTCGCGCCGATCCGTACCGGGTGATTCACATCGGACGCCCCGTCACCGGCCGATTTGGCCGAGGTCCCGCACGCCGCCGGTGGCGGCGCTGGAGGCCAGCGCGGCGTAGGCGCGCAGGGCGACCGAGACCTGGCGGTCGCGCTCGCGCGGCCGGTAGCCGCCGAGGTCCGCCAGCAGCTTGGCGCGGCGCTCCTCCAGCACTTCGGGGTCGACGTCCAGGTGCAGGCTGCGGGTGGCGATGTCGATCTTGACGATGTCGCCCTCCTCGGCCAGCGCGATGACGCCGCCGGACGCCGCCTCCGGGGAGATGTGGCCGATGGACAGCCCCGAGGTGCCGCCCGAGAAGCGGCCGTCGGTGACCAGCGCGCACTTGGCGCCCAGGCCCGTGCCCTTCAGGAACGCCGTCGGGTACAGCATCTCCTGCATGCCCGGCCCGCCCTTGGGACCCTCGTAGCGGATCAGGATGACGTCGCCGGCGACGATCTTCTTCGCCAGGATCGCCTCGACCGCGTCGTCCTGGGACTCGAAGACCCGCGCGGGACCGGCGAACTCCCAGATCTTCTCGTCCACGCCCGCGGTCTTCACGATCGCGCCGTCGGCCGCCAGGTTGCCCCACAGGACCGCCAGGCCGCCGTCCTTGGTGTAGGCGTGCGCCAGGTCCCGGATGCAGCCGCTCTCGGCATCGGTGTCCAGGCTCGCCCACCGGTTCGCGGTCGAGAACGGCTCGACGGTGCGGACCCCGCCGGGCGCCGCGTGGAACAGCTCGACCGCGGCCTCGGAGGCCTTGCCGCCGCGCACGTCCCACTCCTCCAGCCAGGTCTGCAGGGTCGGCGCGTGCACCGCGTGCACCTCGGTGTCCAGCAGCCCGCCGCGGTTCAGCTCGCCCAGGATCGCCGGGATGCCGCCGGCGCGGTGCACGTCCTCCATGTGGAACTGGCTGCTCGGCGCGACCTTGGAGATGCACGGCACGCGGCGCGAGACCTGGTCGATGTCCTTGAGCCCGAAGCCGACGCCGGCCTCCTGCGCGGCGGCCAGCAGGTGCAGCACCGTGTTGGTGGAGCCGCCCATGGCCACGTCCAGGGCCATCGCGTTGCCGAACGCGGCCGGGGTGGCGATCGCGCGCGGCAGGGCCGACTCGTCGTCGCCCTCGTAGTAGCGCCGGGCCAGCTCCACCACCGTGGAGCCGGCACGCTCGAACAGCTGGCGGCGCGCCTCGTGGGTGGCCAGCACCGAGCCGTTGCCGGGCAGGCCCAGCCCCAACGCTTCCACCAGGCAGTTCATCGAGTTCGCGGTGAACATGCCCGAGCAGGAGCCGCACGTGGGGCAGGCCGAGCGCTCGATGCCGCCGAGCTGCTCGTCGGTGACCGCGTCGTTGGCCGAGGCGATCATCGCGTCGATCAGGTCGATCTTGGAGTGCACCACGCCCTCGATGGCCGTGGTCTTGCCGGCCTCCATCGGCCCGCCGGAGACGAACACCGTCGGGACGTTCAGGCGCAGCGCGGCCATCAGCATGCCGGGCGTGATCTTGTCGCAGTTGGAGATGCACACCAGCGCGTCGGCGCAGTGCGCGTTCACCATGTACTCCACCGCGTCGGCGATCAGCTCGCGGCTGGGCAGCGAGTAGAGCATGCCGGCGTGGCCCATCGCGATGCCGTCGTCCACGGCGATGGTGTTGAACTCCTTGGCCACGCCGCCGGCGTCCTTGACCGCGTCGGCCACGATCTCGCCGACGTTGCGCAGGTGCACGTGGCCCGGAACGAATTGGGTGAAGGAGTTGGCGATCGCGACGATCGGTTTGCCGAAGTCGTCGTCCCCCATGCCGGTGGCCCGCCACAACGCGCGCGCCCCCGCCATGTTGCGTCCGTGGGTGCTGGTGCGCGACCGCAGGGCTGGCATCGGGGACTCCGCTCTTCAGATTCCAGGCTTGAGACGTTCATTCTCGCACTGTGGACTCTATCGCTCCAACCGCGTCCGGGGAGTGGACGGCGCGCACCCTTCGGGGGTCCCGGTCCCCGTGAGCCGCGCGTACCATCTGGGCCGTGGCGAAATCGGGGCGGACGCTGGACATGGTGGACCTGACCGGGCGCAGGAGGGGGCGGCGCCTGCGAGGCCGGATCGGCGCCGGGTTCGGCCTGCTGATCCTGGCTGTGATCGCGGTCACCACGGCGGTGTTGGCGGTCAGCGGAGCGCTGAACCTGGTGAGGGATCAGGGCGACCAGGACACCTATGACAAGGCGCCGTACTGTGCCGTCGGCGGGACCCAGACCGAGAGCTGCGTCCTGCGCACGACGGCGGACGTGGAGTTCGTCTACGCCTCGAAGAACACCGGCAAGAACGCGCACGGGTACACCACCCACGCCTACCTCGACCCGGATTTCGGCGAGACCCAGACAGTCACCCTGAGCTCCTCGAAGGACCTCACGGACTCGGTCAGCGAGGGCGACCGGATGCCGGTGCTGGTCTGGCGCGACCAGATCACCCGGTTCACCTTCGCCGGCAAGACCCGCGACGCGGACGCGAACCCGCACCACCTCGTCGCCTCGGATCTGGCGCAGGTCGCGCTGTGCCTGATCGTGGCGTCGTGCAGCGGCCGGCCGTTGATCCGCCGGACGCTGCGCTCCCGCACCGCGATCAATCTTCGGCGCAACCGGATCCCGGACTGGACGCTGGCGGCGTTGTCGTTGGTGACGGTGGTCGCCGCGCTGCTGCGGGCGTCGTATGTGGTGGTCGCGTTCGGGATCGCGGGGATCGCGGTGCTGGTGGTGTCGGTGGCGTGGCCGTTCATCCCGTGGGTGGCGTCGTTCACGGCGTCGCAGCGTCCGTATATCACTGCATCTCGGACGCGACAGCGGCGCGGACCAAATCGCTGAGTTCCGTCTGCCAGGCGAGCGCCGGGCCTCGGGGGGTCATGTAGTTGGTCAGGTAGGCGAATACGAGTCCGTGTTCGGGGTCGGCCCAGGCGTTGCAGTAGTTGCTGCCGTTGTGGCCGAAGACCTCCTCCCCCGCCGTGACGCCGAAGGGCTGGGCGGTCTGGACCGATCGCGCGCCCCAGCCGAGTTGGAAGCCGTGGGCCCAGCGGACGGTGTGGCCGATGATCGGGTCGGGACGGACGCCGGGTGCTCCATACAGGGCGGGATTCCTAGCGGACTGCACGGTTTCCGGCTTGAACACGGTCACGCCGTCGATGCTGCCGCCGTCCAGTAGCAGCTGGAAGAAGCGCGCCATATCGCGCGCCGTGGAATGGACCGTCGCGGCCGGGATCGGTGCTGTGCGAACGGTTTTCTTCGCGAAGCGCGCCACCTTCAGGCGGTCGGGGAGCTGGGTTCGCGGCGTCTTGGACAGTTCGAGGACCGCTCGCGCGTCCCATTGTGAGGTCGGCAGTCCGAGGGTGGTGTGGTGCAGCCCGGCAGGAGCGAGGATCTCCGTACTCAGATACTCGGCGAGCTGCGTGCCGGTGACGCGCTGGAGGAGTTCGCCGAGGATGAAGCCCTGGCTGAGGATGTGGTACGCCGAGGACCACCCCGGTTCGCGCTTCGCCGGGGCGGCTGCCGCCGCGCGGACCGAGCGGTCCCAGTCGTGCATGATCCAGGCGTCGCCGACGACGTGCCAGGTGGACAGCGGCGCGCCGGTGGAGTGGGTGAGCGCGTGGCGCGGGGTCGCGGATTCCTTGCCGGCGCGGCCGTACTCGGGCCAGTGCTCGGCGATCGGGGCGTCCAGGTCGAGCAGACCGCGCTCGGCGAGCTGGTGGACGGCCATCGCGGTGAGCGGTTTTCCGGTCGACCACAACAGGAACGGGGTGTCCGGCGCGCAGCGGACGTTCAGGTCGAGGACCGGCGTCCCGTGGCGCAGGACGTGCAGCTGGGCCTGTCCCGGGCGGTCGGCGACGAGCGTGGCGATGCGGTGGAGGGCGTCCTCGGTCACCGCACCAGCTTGGCAGCTCAGCCGGCGGCGGGGTCGGGGGCGTCGTCGAGGGCTTCGGGCGGGTCGGAGGCGTCGGAGGCGTCTGCCTTCCGGCTGCGCCAGTCGGCGATCCCGACCACCAAAGCGGCGGCCTCGAAGCAGATCGCGACGACGGCGCCGGCCTGGAAGGCGTTGGCGAAGCCCTTTCCGTGGCTGACGCGGGAGAAGAAGACGGCGCCGACGCAGGCGATGCCGAGCGCGGACCCCAGGCGCTGCCCGGTCTGCATGACGCCGCCGGCGGTTCCGGCGCGCATCACCGGGACCTCCGACAGGGACAGCGCGAGGTTGGGGGCGATGACCAGTCCGGAGCCGACGCCGGCGATCAGCAGCGGGCCCGCGGTGGCGATGCCCGCGCCGCGTCCGTGGACCCAGTGCACGACCAGGACCGCCGCCGCGGTGCCCAGCCCCACCAGGATGATGCCGAGGATGACCAGCGGGCGGCCGTGCTTGCCGACCAGGCGTCCGCCGAGGGTGGCGCTGACCGCGGAGCCGATCGCGAAGGGCGTGGTGGCCAGGCCCGCTTCCAGGGCGCTGTAGTTCAGGCCGTTCTGCACGTAGAGCGTGAAGATGAAGAAGATCGTGGTGAAGCCGGCGAAGTAGAGCAGGCCGAGGACGCTGCCGAGGGTGTAGGAGCGGATGCTGACCAGAGCCGGCGGGACCAGCGGGGTGTGCCCGGAGCGCGCGACCCGGCGCTCCCACTGCGCGAAGGCGATGATCAGCAGCACGCCGAGCACCACCAGCCACCACTTGCCGCGCCCCGTCCACTGCTGCTCCTGCACCAGCGGCAGCATGATCGCGGTCACGGACGCGCCGAGCAGGACGACGCCGAGCCAGTCGATGCGCCCGCGCGTCTTGCTCATCCCGGCGCCGAGGCACCCCGGGATGAGGCGCAGCGCGAGCGCGAAGGCGATGACCCCGATCGGCAGGTTCACGAAGAACACCCAGCGCCAGCCGTGCTCCTCCCCGCCGGCGGCGATCAGCAGCCCGCCGACCAGCGGTCCGACCGCCGTCGCCAACCCCACCGTCGCCCCGAAGTACCCGAAGGCCCGGGCCCGCGCCGCCCCGCTGAACATCTCCTGGATCAGCCCGGAGATCTGCGGCCCGAGAATCCCCGAAGCGAACCCCTGCACCAACCGCGCGACCACCAGGAACCCCGCCCCCGGCGCGATCCCGCACAACCCGGAGGCGACGGTGAACGCCGCCAACCCGACCAGGAACGCGGTCCGCCGCCCGACCATGTCCCCGAACACCCCAGCCGGCACCAGGATCAGCCCGAAGGTCAGCGCGTACCCGGACACCACCCACGACAGGTCGGCAGGCGTCGCCGACAGACCCTTCTGCATCGAGGGCAACGCCACGTTGACGATCGAGACGTCCAGCAACGTCATGAACCCGACGAGCAGGCACACCGCCAACGCCTGATTCTTCCGCCGCTCGGACAGCCCCGCGATCCCCGGAATGCTCGAATGCCCCTCAGCCCGCTCATCGGGATCGGGGCGCTCGGAGACAGAGGTCACAGTCGTCACCGTGACAGCGGTCGGGAAGTGCTGCAAGTTGGACAGGCATGCCGCGTATGCGGCACCGCGAACTCAGGTCGGCGCGCCCCGGCCGAACCCGCGGCCTTCTTTTTACGGCTTCGCGCGGGTGTTGATGGCCTCGCGGGGGGCGCAGTTCGGTTGCGGGCGACCGGGTTGCGGTGGCGGCCGGCAGTTGTTCGTGTTCACGACCGCCGGCCGCCAACGTGACCCGGACACGCTCCACCGAACTGCGCCCCCTGCGAGGCCATCAAACCATGCTCGAAGACGTAAAAAGCTTATAAAAACCCACAAACCAACCGCACCAGCCCACGCTCCGCCACCCACGCGCAAGTCATGAGCGCCGCCCTATCCCCGCCCGGGCTCCAGGCCCTTCCCGATCACGTCCAGCGCGTCGCCCAGCGCGACCAGCTGCTCGCGGCTCAGGGGGGAGATGAACGACTCGCGGACGTCGCGGACGTGCAGCGGCACGGAGGCCAGGAGCTTGTCCCAGCCCTGGTCGGTGAGGACGGCGAAGAAGCCGCGGCCGTCGGTCTCGCAGGGTTCGCGGCGGACCAGGCCCTCCTTCTCCATCCGGCTGATCTGGTGGGACAGGCGGCTCTTCGAGAGCAGGGCGCCCTCGGCGAGCTCGGTCATGCGCATGCGGCGCAGCGGTGCCTCGGACAGCCGGGCCAGGACCTCGTAGTCGATGAGGGTCAGGCCGTGGGCTCGGGACAGGCTCGCGCTGAGGCGGTCCGGGAGCAGGCGCATCACCGAGATGTACTGGCGCCAGACGGCCTGCTCGGTCTCATCGAGCCAGGGAGGGTCGCCGGTGCCGTCGGTGGTCATGTCCCCAGCCTACGGCAGTGGTTGAACCCGCAACGGCTGGCGCCCGCCGACCTGGTGACAGGCGCGGCGGGCTGATCGGCCGGCGGCTCGCCGGAGCCGCCTGTCGAATTCACGCCAAAGCACACGGAAACCGCGCAACCGCGTGCCGGACCCGCGGCTATGGAGCCCCCGGCGCCGGATCGGTCAGCGCCGGATCGCTCAGCGCCGGCGCGTTCAGCACCACCGTCTCGGACAGCGCCGAGCGCGGCTCGGGCAGGTCGCGGTTGCACGCCGCGAGCTCCACGGTCATCAGCGCGTCGGCGTGCTTCGCGGCCTCGAAGGCCTCGCCGCCGCCGCGGATGCCGAACAGGCGCTTGGTGAGCAGCAGGTAGACCACGGCGCCGACGTTGATCGCGAAGGTGCAGATCGCCAGGATGTAGGACTTGTGCTCGTGGATCTTGGTGTAGCCGTCCCAGATCTCCAGCGGCAGGAAGATCGACGTGCCGACCGCCGTCAGGTACTCGCCCCAGCGCTTGGCCAGCCACAGCCCGACGCCCTCGACCGTCTCCAGCAGCGCGTAGCCCCCGAGCAGCAGCGCGACCGTGTGGATCGTCTTCGGCTTGTAGTCGAACGTCTTGCGGATCCGCTCGACGATACTGGCGTGCTCCACGTCCCACCCGAAGTGGTTCGCGAACGGCTTGAACGCCGACAGGTCCGACTCGAAGAGCCGCTGCACCGCGTTCTGGCTGCTGCCGAACTTCCACACCGCCCAGGCGATCAGCAGGATCACCACCCCGCGGATCACCCGCTCGACCGCCAGCAGCCGCAGGATGAACAAGTCCCGCAGCGCCTTGCCCCGCGGCACGATCGGCGCCTCGTCCGCCGGACCGCTGCCCGTCGTGGGCTCACCGATCACGAAGTCGCCGCAGCGCAGACAGCGCCACGCCGGTCCGTGGACCGTCTCCACTCGAAGTCTCGCCGCCAGCTCGGTCTCCAGCCCCGAGCCCACCGGTGCGTAGGTTTCATGCCCCCGACGCGCACAATGGCGCCTGTTCCAGTCACGCATGCGCTCCAGCGTAGGGGGAGGCGAACAGGCGTGGTAGCAGGTCCGGTATTCTGCCCGGGATATACCGACACGTTGTCGGCCATAACCCGTGTGAACAGCGAGGACCCGCCCGTGACCACTGTCGTTGAGACAACCGCCGAGGACACCAAGCTCGCGCGCTTCCGCGTGGTCTCCCTGGCCGAGGGTGTGTCCTTCCTCATCCTGCTGGGCATCGCGATGCCGCTGAAGTACGCCGCGCACATGCCCGCGCCGACCATGGTCTTCGGCATGATCCACGGGCTGCTGTTCCTGGCGTACCTGGCGCTGGCCTACGCCGTGAAGCAGACGCAGGACTGGGACGCCAAGCGGTTCCTGGTCGTCCTGGTCGCCTCGGTGCTGCCGACCGGGCCGTTCTGGCTGCACAAGTCCCTGAAGAACTAACGCCGTCTCAGGGGGCGGCCGATCTCAGAGGGCGTGCGGGAGGTAATCCGCACGCCCTTCGTCGTCGAGCTCGAACGGTCCCTCGGGGAGCACGCAGAACTCGTTGCCCTCCGGATCAGCCATCACCAGGAAGCCTCCTCCGGCGTACTGCGGGAGGTAGCTCGCCCCCAACGCCTCCAGCCGCGCGCGCTCGGCAGCGGGCTCGGGCGAGCGGATGTCGAAGTGGACGCGGTTCTTGCCCGCCTTCGGCTCGTCGGTCTTCTGGAACCCGACGCCCAGCCCCTCGACGCGGTCGAGGAAGACGAACGGCCCGATCCGCGCCACGACCGCCCGCTCCAGCACTTCGGCCCAGAACGCGGCGAGCGCCTCCGGGTCCTGACAGTCGATGATGACGTCGGTCAGTCTCATGCGCCCCGCCCCGCTCTTTAGTCGCTGACCCCGGCCACCAGCTCGTCGGCCGCCGAGTACGGATCCAGCTCGCGCCCCACGACCCGCTCGGCCAGCACCGACAGCCGCCGGTCGCCGTGCAGGTCGCCGATCCGCGCGCGCAGCGCCGCCAAGGCGATGCCCTCGATCTCCACCGAGGCCCGGTAGCGCCGGCGCTCGTCGAGCTGGCCGTTCTCCTCCAGCCAGCTCTTGTGCTTGTCCAGCGCCTCGACGAACTCCTCGATGCCCTGGCCGGTGGCCGCGACCGTCTTCACGATCGGCGGCCGCCAGTCCCCGGGCGAGCGGGACTCGCCGAGCGCCAGCATGTGGCCCAGCTCCCGGGCGGTGGCGTCGGCGCCGTCGCGGTCGGCCTTGTTGACCACGAACAGGTCGCCGATCTCCAGGATCCCGGCCTTCGCCGCCTGGATGCCGTCACCCATCCCCGGCGCCAGCAGCACCACCGAGGTGTCGGCGGTCGCGGCGATCTCGACCTCGGACTGCCCGACGCCGACCGTCTCGATCAGCACCACGTCGCAGCCCGCGGCGTCCAGCACCCGCACCGCCTGCGGCGTCGAGGCCGACAGGCCGCCGAGGTGTCCGCGCGAGGCCATGGAGCGGATGTAGACGTCGCGGTCGGTGGCGTGCTCCTGCATCCGGACCCGGTCGCCGAGCAGCGCGCCGCCGGAGAACGGCGAGGAGGGGTCCACGGCCAGCACGCCGACCCGCTTGCCCTGCGTGCGGAACGCCGTGACCAGCGCGGATGTGGAGGTGGACTTGCCGACGCCGGGCGAGCCGGTCAGCCCGACCACGTACGCGCCGCCGGCGTACGGGGTCAGCGCCGCCATCACCTCGCGCAGCAGCGGGGAGCCGTCCTCCACATGGGAGATCAGCCGCGCCACCGCGCGCGGGTCGCCCTTGCGGGCGCGTTCGACGAGGTCCGTCACATCGTTGCCAGCCACGGCCGGTGATCCTATCCGCGCCGGGCTCAGCCGCGCCGCGGCACGGTGATGATCAGGGCGTCGCCCTGCCCGCCGCCGCCGCACAGCGCCGCCGCGCCGGTGCCGCCGCCGCGCCGCTGGAGCTCCAGCGCGAGGCTGAGCACCAGGCGCGCGCCGGACATGCCGATCGGGTGGCCCAGCGCGATCGCGCCGCCGTTGACGTTGACGATCTCCTCGTCCACGCCGAGGTCCTTCATCGACTGCACGCCGACCGCCGCGAACGCCTCGTTGATCTCGATCAGGTCCAGGTCCGCCACGGTCAGACCCTGCTTGCCCAGGGCGTGCTTGATGGCGTTCGAGGGCTGCGACTGCAGCGAGGTGTCCGGGCCCGCGACGTTGCCGTGCGCGCCGATCTCGGCGATCCACTCCAGGCCCAGCTCCTCGGCCTTGGCCTTGGACATCACGACCACCGCGGCCGCACCGTCGGAGATCTGCGAGGAGGTGCCGGCGGTGATGGTCCCGTCCTTGGTGAAGGCCGGGCGCAGGCCGGACAGGCTCTCCGCGGTGGTGTCGGGGCGGATGCCCTCGTCGGTGGCGAACACAATCGGGTCGCCCTTGCGCTGCGGGATGGAGACCGGGGTGATCTCGGCCTCGAACACGCCGTTCTTCTGCGCGGCGGCGGCGCGCTGGTGCGAGCGGGCCGCGAACTCGTCCTGCGGGGCGCGCTCGATACCCAGGCGGGCGTTGTGCTTCTCGGTCGACTGGCCCATGGGAATGTTCTCCCAGGGGTCGGTCAGGCCGTCGTAGGCCATCGCGTCGAGCATCTCCACCGCGCCGTACTTGAAGCCCTCGCGGGACTTGGGCAGCAGGTGCGGGGCGTTGGTCATGGACTCCTGGCCGCCGGCCACCACGATGTCGAACTCGCCGGCCCGGATGAGCTGGTCGGCCAGCGCGATCGCGTCCAGACCGGACAGGCACACCTTGTTGATGGTGATCGCCGGGACGGTCAGCGGGATACCCGCGGACACCGCCGCCTGGCGCGCCGGGATCTGCCCGGCGCCGGCCTGCAGCACCTGGCCCATGATCACGTACTGCACCTGCTCGGGCGCGACCCCGGCCCGCTCCAGGGCGGCCTTGATGGCCACCCCGCCGAGGTCCGCGCCGGAGAAGTTCTTCAAGGAGCCGAGCAGGCGGCCCATCGGGGTCCGCGCGCCTGCGACGATCACCGACTTGGTAGCGCTCACGATGATGCTCTCCAGTGTCTGCGAGGGTGAGGGGAAGTGAAGCCTGTTGCTGGCCACCAGCCTAGTCAGGAGTAAATTACTCGTCAGTAGCTTAGGGTGTCGTTTTCGACACAACCCCGCGCGCGCTCGAGCCGCTCCCTGGAGGATGTCCCCATGTCTTCACCACTGACGCGCATCGACCACATCGGCATCGCGTGCCGCAATCTCGACGACACGGTCGAGTTCTACCGCGCGACCTACGGCTTCGAGGTCTTCCACACCGAGGTCAACGAGGAACAGGGCGTCCGCGAGGCGATGCTGAAGATCAACAGCACCGACGACGGCGGCGCCAGCTACCTGCAGCTGCTGGAGCCGACCCGCGAGGACTCGGCGATCGCCAAGTGGATGGCGAAGAACGGCGAGGGCGTCCACCACGTCGCCTTCGGCACCGCCGACGTGGCGACCACGACCGCGGACATCGTCGGCAAGGGCGTGCGCTCGCTGTACGAGCAGCCGCGGCGCGGCAGCATGGGCTCCACGATCAACTTCCTGCACCCGAAGGACGCGCACGGGGTGCTGGTGGAGCTGGTGCAGGCCGCCGAGGGCGACGAGCACTGACGATCAGATCAGCACTGACCGGCCGACGAGCACTGACAATCAGACCGGTCCCTCACTCCGATGGAGTCGCCCGGATGGCGTATCCGGGCGACCATCACACCGCGGGCTGATACTCCGGGTACGCCGCCACACTCCGACTCACATCACGCCCCGCCATCACCCGCCGCCGTCACCCTCCGACCCGGCCGTGCTCCCGCAGCGGACCGACCGCCCAGCCGCGCTCCTCGCAGTGGTCGAGCAGCAGCGGCACGGCGCCGAGCGTGGCGTGCCAGGACCCTGGCTTGGCGGTGCAGTCCGTGTCGTGCAGCAGGATCGTGCCGCCGCCGCGCAGGTCCTTGGTGACCTGGCGGTGGACGCCGCCGGAGGTGGCGCGCGCCGTCCAGTCCTCGCCCCAGCTGGTCCAGAGCGTGGGCCGCAGTCCGAGGCGGCGTGCGGTGCGGTGCGCGGCGGTGGTCATGACGCCGTAGGGCGGCCGGAACAACCGCGGCTGCTCGCCGGTCAGCTCGGCGAGGTGGTCGCGGGCTCGCGTCAGGTCCTGCTCGGTGGCGCGCGGGCCGCGGAAGAGCAGGCTCTGGTGGTGCCAGCCGTGGACGCCGATCTCGTGCCCGGCGGCCTGGATCTCGCCGACCAGCCCCGGCGCGCGCTCGGCCATGGAGCCGAGCAGGAAGAACGTCGCGCGCACGCCGCGCGCCGCGAGCAGGTCCAGGAAGCGCGGGGTGGAGTTCGGGTCGGGTCCGTCGTCGAAGGTGAGCGCGACGTGGTCGGGCGCGCCGCGCGCCGCCAGACCGGGCAGCACGCGGTTGCGGACGGGACCGAAGGTCGTGGTGGCCGGGAACGGGTGCGTGAGCACGGTCGCGGCGGTCGTCAGGGCACGCATCAGACCGCCACCGCCCCGACGGAGGCGTCCGCGGACAGCTCCGCGATCAGCTCCATGATCAGCGCGTCCGGCTCGGCGCCGCCGCCGACCATCGCCAGCCCGGCGTTGTGCTGGCGCCGCCCCCGCACTCCGGACGTCAGCTCCAGCAGCGAGCCGGCCAGCTCCTCCCGCGACCGCACCCAGACCGCGAGCCCTGCTTCGTCCAGCACCGCGGCGTTGGTCCGGCCGTGCCCGACCAGGCTGCGGTAGGTGGCGACCGGCAGCCCGGTGGCGAACGCCTCGAGCGTGCTGGAGGCGCCGGCGTTCTGCACCATGACGTCGCACGCCGCCATCAGCGTCGGCATGTCCCCGACCCAGCCGAACACATGCGGGAACCCCGCCGCGCGCAGCCGTCCCCGCAACACCGCGTTGCGGCCGCACACCACCACCGGCGTCACCACGCCCGACGCCGCGAGATCGCGCGCCGTCTGCTCGATGTCGCCGACGCCCCACGAGCCGCCGAGCAACAGCGCCAGCGGCTTGTCCTCGCGGGCTCCTGCCGCCCCTGCCAACCCGAACCGCGCCCGCGCCGCCTCCCGTCGCGCCGCCGACCCCTCGGCGAACCGCGCCGACACCAACGGCCGCGCCACCGCGACCTTCGCCGGGTCCACACCGTGCGCGACCGCCTGCGCCGCCGTCACCGCGTGCGGCGCCAGGTACAGGTCGACACCGGGCGCGATCCACAGCGGGTGCACGGAGAAGTCGGTGAACGTCACCACCACCGGCACGGCCAGCCGTCCCGCCGCCCGCAGCCGTCCCAGCACCTGCGCCGCGAGCGGATACGTCGCGACCGCCGCGACCGCGTCGGCCGGTATCGCGTCCAGCACCGCCTGCTCCGCGCCGCGCAGCAGCTGCCGCTGCACCAGCCCGGGGCGCGCGGCGCGCTCGGTGCGGGCGTAAATGCACTGATACAGCGCCGGGGCGTGCGTGATGATGCGCCGGTAGGAGCCGCACACCGCGCGCCCGGCGGGCATCAGCGTCAGGAAGTCGTGCCGGTCGACCGCGAAGCCGCGCGCGGTCAGCCGGTCGGCGAGAGCCTGGGCGGCGCTGTCATGGCCGGCGCCGACCGAGGCGGAGAAGATGACCACGCGGGACATGGGAGTCCTTCCAAAGAACACCGGAGACCATCGGGAGATCAGGGATCGGAGATCGGAGATCGTGTTCCGGACTCGTCCCATGCTGGCCACGCGCGGCGCCGAGATCAGTAGTGCGACCTGGCGATTCCGGGGTGGGGCCAGCACCACCCCCGGGGTGAGGCAGGCTCGATGGACCGGGGCGGAGCTGCGCCAATACCGTGAAGGCGTGCCGATGACGCGAGAGATCCTGCGGGCGCGCTGGAGCCAGGCCGGCGGGGACGCCCTGTTCCTGGTCACCGGGCTGCCGCTGTGGGCCGCGGCGATGATGGTCCTGCTGGTCTGGAGCCAGCCGGCCTATCTGCTCCTGCAGGCCGAGGACCCCGGCGTCCTCCGCTTCGGGGTCTCGGTGGTGATCGTGCTCGCCGCGGTGCTCACGCTGGCGCCGTTCCTCACGCGCTGGCACCGCATCCGCTTCCGCACCTTCCGGAGCACGGAGATCCTCGAGATCGACACGCCGCGGCTGTACCGCGGGCAGCTCCGGCAGGCGCTGCGGTCCGAGGCGCTGTGGCGGCAGGCGCTCTACCACCTGATCGCCGGACCGCTGATCGGGATCGCGGTCGTGGCCCTGGCGTTCATGGACCTGCTCGCGATCGTGGTGGCGGCCAGGCTTCCCGCGCACGCGCTGGGCCTGCTGGACCCCGGGCACGGAGTCAGCTCGAAGTTCTGGGGCCAGTGCGCTTACATCCTGCTCGCCGGCACCGTCACCTACTCCGGACCGCGCCTGCTCCGCGTGCTCGCCGACGCCGACCTCGGCGCCGCCCGGCGGCTGCTCGGCCCGAGCGAGACGATCGTGCTGGCGCACCGGGTGCAGACGCTGTCCGACAGCCGCGCCGCCGCGGTCGAGGCCGCCGACACCGAACGCCGCCGCATCGAGCGCGATCTGCACGACGGCGCGCAGCAGCGCCTGATGTCCCTGGCGGTGCATCTGGGCATCGCCCGCAAGACGCTCAAGGACGTCCCGCCCGAGGCGATGTCCGTCATCATCGACGCGCACGAACAGGTCAAGGACGCGATGGCGGAGATCCGCGACCTGGTGCGCGGCATGCATCCGGCGGTCCTGGACGACCGCGGCCTGGACGCCGCGCTCTCCGGCGTCGCGGCGCGCTCGGCGGTCCCGGTGCGCCTGACCGTCGGCACCACCGGACCGCTGAGCGCGTCGGTGGAGACCGTCGCCTACTTCGTCGTCTCCGAGGCGCTGGCGAACGTGGTCAAGCACTCCCGCGCCAAGCAGGCGACCGTGGACGTCACCCGCGACGACGGCAGGCTGCTGATCCGCGTCAGCGACGACGGCGTCGGCGGCGCGGACGCCCACGGCGGCACCGGGCTGACCGGGCTGGCTCAGCGGGTCGCTTCGGTGGACGGGCTGCTGCGGCTAACATCGCCGAGCGGCGGTCCCACGGTGCTGACCGCCGAACTGCCCTGCGGGGTGTGATCCTTCGAGCGCCTACCCACATCTCCACAGACGACTGCCGGGGGAATCCATGCGCGTGGTGATCGCCGACGACTCCGTCCTCATCCGCGCGGGGGTGGTCCGGGTCCTGGAGATCTCCGGGCACGAAGTGGTCGCCGAGACCGGGGACGGCGCCTCGCTGCTGGCCGCCGTGGCGACGCACCGCCCCGACGCGGTCGTGGTCGACGTCCGCATGCCCCCGACGTTCAAGGACGAGGGCATCGTCGCCGCGGTCCAGATCCGCGAACGCTTCCCGGCCACCGCGGTCCTGGTGCTGTCCCAGTTCGTCGAGGAGCGCTACGCGACCGACCTGCTCGCCCGCGACACCACACGCGTCGGCTATCTGCTCAAGGACCGCGTCGCCGACATCGACTCCTTCATCGAGTCCCTGGAACGCGTCGCGGCCGGCGGCACGGCGCTGGACCCCGAAGTCGTCGCACAACTCCTGGTCCGCCGTCCCGCCGATCCCCTGGACCGCCTGACCCCGCGCGAGCGCGACGTCCTGGCGCTGATGGCCGAGGGCCGGGCGAACGGCGCGATCGCCGATGTGCTCGCGGTCAGCGAGAGCGCGGTCGGCAAGCACATCAACAACATCTTCATGAAGCTCGACCTCCAGCCCGATGACCTGGGGCATCGTCGCGTGCTGGCCGTATTGCGATACCTGGCTGCGTAACGGAGCGCGTCCTACTAGCCTCCGCGCATGGCTATCGAACCAGAGTCGCGAAGCGACACCATAACGGGCGGTGGTGGGAGACGGGTGGGCCTTCAGGCGATTGCCGCTACAGGATGGGGCTTCACAGAACGCGCTTATATAGGCGACTGGGATCTGCGTGCCTCCGGCGGCCATACTGCGCGCGCCAACTCCGCGCTCCCTATAGGGGATTCCGGAATGCCGCTCAGCCAGACTCTGCATGCAGTCGGCGAATGGTACGCAGAGCGCAATCTGCCCGCACAGATACAAACCATCGACGGCAGTCCTCTCGACGAAGCGATCGCTGGACTCGGTCACTGGGAAACCCACCGCCCGGCACTGCGTCAGTCCGCTCCGTTGAGCCCTGTGTTGGAAATCCTTAGGAGTTCCACGGACCCGCTCCGTGTAGCGAGCATCACTCCGGAACTCCCCGAGGACTACTTCACCGTCTACCGCCGCGGCTACGGCATCCCGGAGTTCAGGACCATCCTCACCTCAGGCGACGCCCTGATCGCCTTCGCAGTGGTGCGTGCCGACAACGGAGATGCCCTCTGTGTCGGCCGCCTCGCCATTGACACCGGAACCGGCTATGCCGGGATCGCCGGACTGGCCACCGCCGACCACGCGCGGCGGCGCGGACTGGCCCGGATCGTGATGCGGGATCTGTTGGCGTCGGCCGCCGAGCACGGCGCCGAGAACACCTACCTGGAAGTCGACGAAGAGAACGCTCCCGCGCTTGCGCTCTATGCGGCCCTGGGTTACGCCACAGCGCACCGGTATCACTCACGTCGCCTGTCCCGTCAAGATGTTGCAGGCTGATAGGGACACCTCGGAATCTGTGACAAGGCCCACCTAGCCAGGGTGGGGACGGAGCGCCATAGTTACCAATGAGTAGCTCTTCCGCCCTCACTCCCAGGGCCGACTGCCGTACTGCCCTCACAGACGGCAAGCACCGGCCCGCGACGCCGCCGACCCTTGGAGGCCGACGATGCAGCCAGAGACAGCGATGCAGCACGAGATGACGCAGATCCTCGCGGCGATCCAGGCCGGGGACACCCCCGCCGAGGACTTCGCGCATCTGAAGCTTCCCGACTCCTACCGCGCGGTCACCGTCCACGCCGACGAGGCCGAGATGTTCGCGGGTCTGGACAGCCGGGACAAGGACCCCCGGCGCTCGCTCCACGTGGAGGACGTGGCGACGCCGGAGCTGGGTCCGGGCGAGGCGATCGTCGCGGTGATGGCCAGCGCCATCAACTACAACTCGGTGTGGACCTCGATCTTCGAGCCGGTCAGCACCTTCAGTTTCCTCAAGCGCTACGGCAAGGTGTCCGAACTCACCCGCCGCCACGATCTGCCCTACCACGTCATCGGCTCGGACCTGGCCGGCGTGGTGCTGCGCACCGGTCCCGGCGTCAACAAGTGGAAGCCGGGCGACGAGGTGGTCGCGCACTGCCTGAGCGTGGAGCTCGAGGACGCCGAGGGCCACGACGACACCATGCTCGACCCGCAGCAGCGGATCTGGGGCTTCGAGACCAACTTCGGCGGGCTGGCGCACCTGGCGCTGGTCAAGACCAACCAGCTGATGCCCAAGCCGGCCCACCTGACCTGGGAGGAGGCCGCCTCCCCGGGACTGGTCAACTCCACCGCCTACCGCCAGCTGGTCTCCAAGAACGGCGCGGCGATGAAGCAGGGCGACGTGGTGCTGATCTGGGGCGCCTCCGGCGGCCTGGGCAGCTACGCCACGCAGATGGCGCTCAACGGCGGCGCGATCCCGGTGTGCGTGGTCTCCTCGCCGGACAAGGCGCAGATCTGCCGGGCGATGGGCGCGGACCTCATCATCGACCGCGCCGCGGAGGGCTACAAGTTCTGGAAGTCGGAGACCGAGCAGGATCCCAAGGAGTGGCAGCGCTTCGGCGCCCGCATCAGGGAACTGACCGGCGGCGAGGACCCGGACATCGTCTTCGAGCACCCGGGCCGGGAGACCTTCGGCGCCAGCGTCTACGTCGCCAAGCGCGGCGGGAAGATCGTCACCTGCGCGTCCACGTCGGGCTTCCAGCACAGCTACGACAACCGCTATCTGTGGATGAACCTCAAGAGCATCATCGGCTCGCACTTCGCGAACTACCGCGAGGCGTGGGAGGCCAACCGCCTCATCGACAAGGGGATGATCCACCCCACGCTGTCGAGGTCCTACGCGCTGGAGGACACCGGACAGGCCGCGTACGACGTCCACCGGAACCTGCACCAGGGTAAGGTCGGCGTGCTGTGCCTGGCGCCGGAGGAAGGCCTCGGCGTGCGCGACGCGGGCAAGCGCGAGCGGTTGCTCCCCGCGATCAACCGGTTCCGCGACGTCTGAACCCGCTCGCTGTGATCGGCAGGCCGGGCGGAGGCGAAATGCGCCTTCGCTCGGCTTTTCGAATTTCCGCCCGCCACCGGCTGTGACGAACGGAACACTCAGCGCGAGCGCACGGCCGCGGCCTGCACACCTTCCACAAGGCTCTGATTCCCGGCCGCCCCCGAAGGCTCCGGGCCTGCGAGTTCGGCCTGGTAATATCCCAAGCCTCTATTCATTCCCCGGCCCGACTAGGTGTCATCCGGCCGGAAATCTGACACGATTCACTGTCATGGGACCAGGGCGGCTCGACGAACGCAGCACCGATCGCTACGGCGATCGTGCCGGCGATCGCGGATCCCACGCGCGACGCGGCGCCAACTCCGCGCAGCCCGGCGGTTACCCGCCGCGATCACGCGCGCCCTATGAGTCCTACGAGGACGAACCCGGCGGTTACGACAAGCACGACGTCGAAGCCACGTTCTCGGAGATGGAGAAGGAGCTCGACAAGCTCCGCACCGCCCGCGACGAGGCGCTGACCGACACCGAGGATCTGCGCTACCAGATCGAGGTGCTGCGCTCCAAGCTCCACGAGCAGCGCCGCCTGGCCGCCCAGCCCCGCTTCGACAACATCTCCGGGCAGGTGGAGCAGATGCTCCGCAACGCCCAGATCCAGGCCGACCAGGTCCGCGCCGCCGCCGAGCGCGAGCTGCGCGAGTCCCGCGCGAAGACCGCGCGCCTGCTGGAGGAGGCCGCGCACCGCTCCGCGGAGCTGGAAGCCGAGTGGCACACCGAGGTCGGCAACCGCCGGCAGTCGCTGGACCGCGAGCTGACCGAGAAGCGCCAGCAGGCCGAGGCTCAGGTCAACGAGATGGCCGCGTGGGCCGAGAAGGTCCGCTCGGACACCGAGGCGCACCGCGGGCGGATCATCGAGGCGGCCCGCGGCGAGGTCGAGGCCGGCCGCGACCGGATAGCGATGGAGACCGCGCAGGCCATCGAGCACGTCCGCATGGAGACCGAGAACATGCGGACCGCGGCGCGCGCCGAGGCCGAGAAGACCCGCGAGGCGGCCAACGCCGAGGCCGAGCGGGTGTTGAGCGCCGCCGGCGGCCAGGCCGCGCAGGCCCAGGACCACGCCGCGCAGATCCGCGCCACCGCCAAGTCCGAGGCCGAGGCGGCGGTGAACGCCGCGCGCGCCGAGGCCTCCCGCGTCCTGATGGAGTCCGGCGCGCAGGCCGAGCGGATCCGCGCGGAGTCCAGCGCCGAGGCGATGCGGGTGCGCGGCGAGGCCGAGGCCGCCGCGCAGCAGCAGCGCGCCGAGTCCGAGGCGACCGCGCAGCAGACCCGCCAGGAGGCGGCGAACGACGCCGCGCGGATGCGGACCGAGGCGCGCACCGAGGCCGACCGGGTCACCGGGAACGCCGCGCGGATCCTGGCCGAGGCCGAGGAGCAGGCGGCGGTCCGGCTGGACCAGGTCGCCAAGTCCGTCGAGGAGCTCATCGCCAAGGGGCAGAACGACGCCGAGGCGACCCGCGTGGCCGCCGAGGAGGACGTGGCTCCGCTGCGCGGCCAGATCGAGGCGCTGCACGCGCAGGCCAGCGAGCTGCACGCGGCGGCGCAGCAGGCGCACGAGGACGCGCACACCGCGGCCGAGCAGCTGCGCGTGGACACCGAAGCCGGTGTCGAGGCGATGCAGAACAGCGCCCGCGAGGACATCCAGCGGCTGCGCGAGCGGGCGCAGGCGCGCATCGAGGAGCTGCAGGCCCGCACCGAGGCCGAGACCGCCAAGGCGCGCGCGGAGGCCGACCACTACTCGCAGAACACCCGCGGCGAGGCGGACACCTACGCGACCAAGGTCCGCACCGAGTCCGACGTCTACGCCGACAACACCCGGAACGCGGTCAACGCCGAAGCCGACAAGCTGCGCGCGGACACCGACCAGTACGCGCGCACCACACGGCAGGACGCTGACACCTACGCCGCGCAGACCCGCGCGAAGACGGACGCCGACACCGGCAAGCTCCGCGCGGACGCCGACGGCTACGCCCAGCAGATGCAGCAGGTCGCCGACCAGTACTCGGCACAGACCCGCGGCGAGGCCGACTCCTACTCGGACCACACCCGCAGCGACGCGAACGCCTACTCCGAGAACACCCGCACCGACGCGGACACCTACGCCGCGCAGCTGCGCGCGACCGTCGAGGCCGAAGCCGGCAAGGTCCGCGCGGACGCCGACAGCTACGCCCAGCAGATGCAGCAGGTCGCCGACCAGTACTCGGCACAGACCCGCGGCGAAGCGGACTCCTACTCGCAGAACACCCGGGCCGACGCGGACGCCTACGCGGCGAAGACGAAGTCGGACTCCGAGCTCGCCTCCGAGAAGCTCCAGGCCGACACCGACAACTACGCGACCGGGGTGCGCGCCGAGGCCGACGGCTACGCCGCCAAGACCCGCGCCGACTCCGAGCACGCCGCCGACAAGCTGCGCGCCGAGACCGAGAGCTTCGCCGACGGCGTGCGCGCCGAGGCGGACGCCTACGCCGCCAAGACCAAGGCGGACTCCGAGCAGGTCGCCGAGAACCTGCGGATCGAGACCGAGAACTACTCGCTCGGTGTGCGCGGCGAGGCCGACGCCTACGCGGCGCAGACCAAGGCCGACTCCGACCGCGCCGTCGAGGAAGCGCGGGCCGAGGCGGAGAAGTACTCGCACACCACGCGCGCCGCCGCCGACGTGTACGCGGCGAAGACGAAGGCCGACGCCGAGCGGGCCGGCGACGTCGTGCGCGGCACCGCCGACGACTACGCGGCCGCCCTGCGTGCCGAGACCGAGGCGTACGCGGGCAAGACCAAGGCCGACTCCGACCGCGCCGCGGAGCTCACGCGCGCCGAGGCCGACTCCTATGCCGCGCAGACCCGGCAGGCCGCCGAAGCCGCGGCCACCGAGGCGCTGGAGGCCGCGCAGGCCGAGGCGCGCAAGATCGGCGAGGAGGGCACGCGCTACGCCCAGGCGGTGCGCGCCGAGGTCGCCGGGATAGTGGACGAGGCGCAGGCCGCCGCCGACCGCCAGATCGCCGACGCCGAGCGGATCCGCGGCGAGGCCGAGGCGGCCGCCGCGGTGCTCGGGGTGGAGGCCGCCGAGGAGGCGGTCCAGGTCCGGGCCGAGGCCCGCCGGGACGCCGCGGCGATGCGTGCCGAGGCCGAGGCGACACTGGCCGAGGCCCGCACCAAGGCGGACACCCAGGTGAGCGCCGCGAAGTCCGAATCCGAGCGGATCCACCACGAATCGGCCGTCCTGGCCGAGACGGCGCGCACGGACGCGGACAAGATCCGCAGCGACGCCCGCGAGGAGGCCGGCCGCAAGCTGGAGGCCTCGGGCCGCGACGCCGACAAGCTGGTCGCCATGGCCCGCTCGGAGGCGGTCAAGGTGCGCGCCGACAGCGAGAACGAGGTCGACCGCATGCTGACCGCGGCGCGCGAGGAGGCCGCGCGGGTCACCACCACCGCCGAGAACGACGCCGAGCGCGTCACCGCGGCGGCCAAGGCGGACGTCGACCGCATAAGGCGGACCGCCGAGGGCGTGCTGGAAGCCGCCGACAAGAAGGCGCTGGAGACCCGGGAGCAGGCGAACTCCGAGGCCGAGACCGCGCTGGCCACCGCGCGCAAGCAGGCTGCTGATACGGTCGCCGAGGCCCGGGAGCTCGCCGAGCAGCTGGTGTCCAAGGCGACGGAGGAGACCGAGCAGCTGCGCGCCGAGGCCCAGCGCGAGGTCGAGGCGATCGAGGTCCGCAAGCAGGAGATCAAGGCCGAGATGTCGCGCGTGCACGGTGTGCTGGACGCACTGGCGACATCGGTCTCCGTCCCCGTCGGGCCACCGTCGGAGGACTGAGACTGACGTGTGCGTTCCGACGCCGCCGCTCCGCCATGACGCGCCGCAGGTTCTTGCCCACGGCCCGTGAATACATGATCGTCAAGCACCACTCGATAGGGCGGGGTTTCACCGGACTGTTTGTTCGATTCCGCTCCACCAGGTCGAAGCGAGACGGGATTCATGCCAGGATTCCCCTACACCACCTCACTTCGGTACACCTTCACCGCCACTTGTAGATTGTTCACTCACCCCCGGCCCGACGCGGGCCAGTGAATCGCGACAGGGATCTCATGAGCGACATGCATTCGCCGCACGGCTTCGAGCAAGTGCGCCGCGGGTACGACCCGGTCCAGGTCAACGACCGAATCACCAAGCTGATCGCCGAGCGCGACGCGGCGCATTCGCGCTCGACGTCCATGGAGAAGCGCATCGAGGAACTCCACCTGGAGAACCAGACGGTGCAGGCGCAGCTGGCCGACAGCGAGCCCAGCTACGCCGGTCTCGGTGCGCGCGTGGAGAAGATCCTGCGCCTGGCCGAGGAGGAGGCCAAGGACCTGCGCGAGGAGGCCCGCCGCGCCGCCGACGCGCACCGCGAGCTCGCCGACCAGGCCGCGATGAAGGTCCGCACCGACGCCGAGCAGTACGCCAAGGACCGCAAGGCCAAGGCGGACGAAGAGGCCGTGCGGATCGTCGAGAAGGCCAAGGACGACGCCAACCAGGTCCGCGCCACCGCCGCCAAGGACGCGGCGACCAAGCGCGAGGAGGCCGAGGCGCTCTTCGAGGAGACCCGCGCCAAGGCCGCGGCGGCCGCCACCGACTTCGAGACCAAGCTGGCCAAGCGCCGCGAGCAGTCCGAGCGCGACCTGGCCGCCCGCCAGGCCAAGGCCGAGAAGCGCCTGGCCGAGATCGAGAACCGGGCCGAGCAGCTGCGCCTGGAGGCCGAGAAGATGCGCACCGACGCCGAGCGCCGCGCGCGCTCGACGATCGAGACCGCGCAGCGCCAGGCCGACGACATCATCGCCGACGCGCGCAGCAAGACCGACCGCATCCGCAGCGAGGCCGAGCGCGAGCTGGCGGCGCTGACCCACCGCCGCGACAGCATCAACGCCCAGCTGCACAACGTGCGCGAGATGCTGGCCACCCTGACCGGCGGCGCGGTGAACGTCAACGCCCTGGCCGGGCTGACGGAGGCCGAGGAGGAGCTGGAGAAGGACGACGAGGCTTCGATCCCGGCGCAGCGCTAGCGGATCCGGCTCCGCCGGGCGACCGGCGGGGCCGCTTCGTGTCGGGAGCAGGGCCGGACAGGTGTGGCATGACGCGTGGTATGAAGCGTGGCATGAAGCCCACACCGCGAACCGCCTTGTGACACTACGAGCCCGCGTGGTGAAGCGTGTGCCGTGAAACACTCCGGCCCGCGTGGTCGCGAGCGCGCCCCCGGACCCTCTGGGTGGGTCCGGGGGCGCTTTTGTGTGCCGGATCGGCGGTGGTGCTTGCTGTTTGGTGCTCGATGCGTGGTGTTTGGTGCTTGTACTCGGTGCCGGCGCCCGGTGCTACTTCCCGTACGGCTTCGGCGTGGAGTTGTCGAAGGTGCCGATCTTCACGCCCTGCGCGTCGTACTCGTCGAAGGTCACGCCGAAGCCGTTGTCCTTCGCGATCGGCAGGAAATAGAAGGCCTGCTCGGGCAGGCCGGGCGCGGGGATCGTCTCGGCGGTGACCGGAGCCAGACCGTCGACGTGCGCGACGATCTTCGCGACGTCCGCTTTGACCATGCCCATCTGCAGAGTGCCGGCGGCGTGTTCGTAGTCGTACTTCAACCATTCCTGATAGCCCCAGAGGGCGTTCGCCGGGTCCTTGACCGGGAGGCAGTAAGGGATCGTGGGAGCGGTGCCGCGCAACGGGTTCTGGCCGTCCACCGTGATCACGAACCCGAGGCACTTCTCCCCCGCGGTGAGTGCGTTGTTGCCGGGGGCGGTCTCGGCGGTGACCTTCCACTGCCGGCCCTCCACCGTGCCGGTCGCGAAGACCGTCGGCTGCGCCGGCAGACCGCTCGCCGGCTTGCCCTGCGGGTCCGCCTTGGCCGGAGCGCTTTCGCTTTCCTTGGCCGGCGGCGGCACGACGACGCCGGTGTGCGGCGGCGCGACGACACCGGGCGTGCCGCCGCCGGCCGTGCTGGTGGTCCTCGCCGTACCGGGACCGGCGGCGATGGCCGTGGCGGCCAGCGGCACGGCGGCGACGATGGCCAGCGCGCCGCCGGCGACGGCGCTCCGGCGCCCGAGGACCCGGCGGCGCCCGGCGGCGACGATGGCGTCGGTGGGCGCCGAGGTCCGGCCGCGGTCGGCGACCGCGGGGGCGAGCAGCTCGCGCAGGGCGGAGCCGTCGAAGTCTTCTTCGTTCATGGATTCCCCTCTTCCGTGTGAGTGGCCTTGGCGACGCCTCAGCGCGAGGCGAGCACCGAGGCATGCGCCCGCAATTTGGCCAGCGCCTTGGACGACTGGCTCTTCACCGTGCCGACCGAACAGCCGAGAATCTGCGCGGTCTGCGCCTCGCTGTAGTCCTCCCAGTACCGCAGCACCACGACCTCGCGCTGCCGCTTGGGGAGCGACGCCAGCGCCGCCATCAAGCCGGCCCGCTGATCGACCCGCGCTGTCAGATCCGGATCACCGCTTCCGCGCTCGGGCGGGACAGCGGTGAGATCCTCCACAACGCGCCGCTTCCGGAAGCGGTTCTTGTTCTGGTTGATCAGGATCCGCATGGTGTAGGCGTCCATGCTCTCCGCGCCGCGCACGCGCGCCCACGAAGCGAACACCCGCACCAGCGCTGTCTGCGCCAGGTCCTCGGCGTGCCCGGCGTCCCCTGTGAGCAGCGCCGCGGCTTGCACCAGCCATGTCCAGCGGCCGGCCACGTACTCGCGGAACTCCGCCTCTTCCTCGGCTCTCATCGGCACCTCCTTCGACCTTGCAGACCCGGAGTGTGCCCCTCGGAGTTGCCCGGCGGACCGATCCCGTCCTCACGGCCGCGTTCAGGATCGGCCGTTCGCTCCCGAACCCCCCGCTCCGCCACCGGCCTTGTGGCACGCCCCTCCTCTAAACTCGCCCCATGAGCTCCGCCGATCAGGTTCCTGCCGAGTCCGGAAGCAGCGCGCCCGGACGGGCGCCGCTGAAGCCGGCGCTGACGCGGACGCCGCCGTTCGCGATCGGGCTGGTCGGCGGGTTCGGCGTGCTGGCCGCGTACTACCTGGGCAAGACGCTCACCAACGTCGTCGACATCATCGTCATGATCACCATGGCGCTGGTTTTGGCCGCCGGGCTCAACCCGTTCGTGGAGATGCTCACCGCGCGCGGCTTCCACCGGCGCTGGGCGGTGACGATCGTCGCGCTCGCCGCGCTGGGGCTGTTCGCCGGCTTCATCGTCGTCATCGCCAAGCCGCTGACCGACCAGACCTCCTCGCTGGTGCACAACGGCGTGCCCGACGGGCTGAAGAAGCTCCAGGAGAACTCGACGATCCAGCGGCTCGACAAGAAGTACCACCTGATCACCAAGCTGCAGAACTGGTTCACCACCGCCGACACCACCAAGACCCTCGCCGGCGGCGCCTTCGGCTTCGGCAAGGCGGTCCTCACCAGCGTCTTCAAGGCCTTCACGATCCTGATGCTGACGCTGTACTTCCTCGGCTCCCTGCCGGCGATGACCTCCGGCGGCCTCAAGCTCGTCCCGCGCTCCCGCCGCGAGCGCGCCGCGGACCTGACCGACCGCGTCCTGAACCGCATCGGCGGCTACGTGTCAGGAGCCCTGGTCGTCTCCACGTGCGCGACCCTGGCCAGCTGGCTCGCCATGTCCCTGATCGGCGTCCGCTTCGCCCTGCCGCTGGCCCTGCTGGTCGGCCTCACCGACCTGATCCCGATCATCGGTGCGACCTTCGGCGCCTTCATCGCCTGCACCGTCATCCTCCTGCTGGACTCCCCGTTCAAAGCCCTCGCGGCCCTGATCTTCTTCGTCCTGTACCAGCAGCTGGAGAACTACCTGATCTACCCGCGCGTGATGTCGCGCACCGTGGACCTGCCCCCGGCGGTCGCGGTGATAGCAGCACTCGCCGGCTACGCCATCCTCGGCGTCTCCGGCGCGCTGCTCTTCATCCCCCTGACCGCCGGCCTCCTGGTGATCGTCCGGCAGATCGTGCTTCCGGCCCAGGACCGCGACCCAGAGGCACCGACGACTACGCCGGATCCGGAAGCCGATACTCCCGCCCAGCCTGATCCCGCATGAGGTGCCGACTCTCGACCAGGTACCGGCGCAGCGCGACGTAGTCGTCGAAGACTGACATCAACGCCGCGTTGACTTCCTGCTCGGTATACGCCCGCCCCGGCTCGAAGGCCCGCGCGGCGATGTGCCCCAGCAACCGATCGCGCAACCCCTGGCTCCGGCCGCGCAACGACGGCATCTGCACCACCCGGCCACGGCTGTAGCACTGGATGATCTGCGGGTCGGTACTCCCCGAACCCCGGTCGGCGGGCTGGCGTGATCGGGACTCTTGTTTGTCGTCCGTGGCTGTGTCTTCCATGGTTCGATCCTCGCCACGCGGCTGGCTTGTGCCAAACCAATATCCGCTATTCAGCGAACGTCTCGAACTCCCCGTCCCAGGTCGTTGCCAGCGGATAAGCCGCCGGGTTCACGCGCTTCACGATCTCGTTGTGCGCGCGCTGCACGTACTTCTCGCCGACCCACAAGTGCTTCGCGCCGTCCACGCCGATCACCTCGGCCTGCGGGATGCGGGCGAAGCGCTCGGCGGCTTCAGCCGGACGCAGGTAGTCGTCGAACTCGGGGACCAGCACTACGACCGGCTTCCCGGACGCGCCCCAGCGGTCCAGGTCCTCCGGCCGGGAGTAGCGCAGCGGCGGGGAGAGCAGGATCAGGCCGTCGATGGTCGGGTCGTCGCCGTACATCAGGGCCAGGTCGGTGCCGAAGGACCAGCCGATCAGCCAGCGGTTCGGGAGGTCGGCGAAGTCCGCGTACTCGATGGCGGCCTGGACGTCGAAGCGCTCGCCCACGCCGTTGTCGAACTCGCCTTGGCTGCGGCCCGCCGGGGAGGTCGTGCCGCGGGTGTTGAAGCGGAGCACTGCCAGGTCCGCCAGGGCCGGGAGGCGCCAGGCGGCCTTGCGGTAGACGTGGCTGTCCATGAAGCCGCCGTGGGTGGGCAGCGGGTGCAGCGTGACCAATGTGCCGGCCGGGGTGCGGCCTTCCGGCGGCAGAGCCAGCTCGCCGACCAGGTCCAGGCCGTCGGCGGTGGTCAGGGTCACCGGACGGCGCTCGGCCGGCAGGATCGTGGTGGCGCGGATGTCGGTGCTCATCGTGATCCACGGTACCTCCCCCTACTTATGGCTAATGCCGGGCCCGGTAACGAAAGACCTAAGAGCGACGCGGCATAAGGCCTGATCCCGATAGCGTCTACCGCATGATCGAAGCTATAGGGCTCACCAAGCAGTACGGCGACAAGAAAGCCGTAGACGGCTTGACGTTCACCGTGCGACCGGGGGTGGTGACCGGCTTCCTCGGACCGAACGGTGCCGGAAAGTCGACGACCATGCGGATGATCCTGGGTCTGGACGCGCCGTCGTCCGGCTCGGTCACCGTCAACGGCCGCCCCTATGCCAAAGCGGTCGCGCCGATGCGCGAGGTCGGCGCGTTGCTGGACGCCAAGGCGATCCACGGCGGCCGCTCCGCCTACAACCACCTGCTGTGCCTGGCGCAGTCCAACCACCTGCCGGCCCGCCGGGTCGACGAGGTGCTGGAGCTGACCGGCCTGCGCGAAGTGGCCAAGAAGCGCTCCGGCGGCTTCTCCCTGGGCATGGGCCAGCGGCTCGGCATCGCCGCGGCGCTGCTCGGCGACCCGCGGGTGCTCATGTTCGACGAGCCGGTCAACGGCCTGGACCCGGACGGCATCCGCTGGATCCGCGAGTTCATGCGCAAGCTGGCCTCCGAGGGCCGCACGGTGTTCGTCTCCTCGCACCTGATGTCTGAGATGGAGCACACCGCGGACCACCTGATCGTGATCGGCCGCGGCCGGCTCCAGGCGGACTGCACGGTGAAGGAGTTCATCTCCCGCAACTCCGAGCAGACCGTCACCGTCCGCACCCCGGATCCGATGCAGCTGATGCAGCTGCTGGCCGGCAAGGGCGCGCGCGTCACCAACGACGCCAGCGGCCTGATCACGGTGCGCGGCGCCAGCCCGCAGCAGATCGGCGACCTGGCCTTCGACAACCAGATCCGGGTGCACGAACTCGCGCCGCACCAGGCCTCGCTGGAAGAGGCCTTCATGGAGATGACCAAGGACGACGTCGAGTACCGCGCCGTCAGCATCGGCCAGGGCCCGGGAGGCCCAGGGGGTCCCGGCGGACCGGGCGGACCCGGTGGACCGCAGAACCCGTACGCCGCCCCCGGCCAGATGATCGGAGCCCGTTGAGATGAGCACCCCCTCGCAGACCGGGCAGCCGCAGCAGCCGGGCACGGCTTCCGGACAGGGTCCGGCCGGCGCCGGATACGCCGCCGCGCAGGACCAGGTCACCACCCAGCAGGTCCCGGCGCCGGGATACGCACCCGGCCAGCAGCAGGCGGGCCCGGGATACGCGCCCGGCCAGCAGCAGGCGAACCCGGGATACGGACCGCCGCCGCAGGGCCCCGGTTTCGGCGGCCAGCCCGGCTTCCCCGGCCAGCCGGGCCAGCCCGGTCCCGGTCAGCCCGGTCAGCCCGGCCAGCCCGGTCCGATCCAGTACGCCCAGCCCGGCTACGCCCCGAACCAGCAGTCCCCGAACCTCGCCTTCGCCGGCGCGGACCCCTTCCCGCAAGCGAGGGCCAGCTTCGGCGCCGCGCTGCGCTCGGAGTGGACGAAGATCCGCACCGTCCGCTCCACCTTCTGGACGCTGCTGATCACCATGGTGATCACCATCGGGCTCGGCTCGCTGATCGCCCTGGGCTCCTCGAGCCACCCCAGTCCCGACGACGACTTCACCGCGAACTCCATGTCCGGCCTGTTCTTCGGGCAGCTGGTGATCGTGGTGTTCGGCGCGATGGCGATCACCGCCGAGTACAGCACCGGCATGATCCGCACCGCGCTGACCAGCCAGCCCCGGCGCGGCACGCTGCTCGGCGCCAAGACCGTGATCGTCGCGGCCGTGGCGCTGACGGTCGGGCTGATCTGCTCCTTCGCGTCGTTCTTCATCGCCACCGCCATCTACTCCGGGCACGGCATCCAGCTGAGCCTGTCCGACCCCGGCGTCCTGCGCGCGGTGATCGGCGGCGGCCTGTACATGACCGTCACGGCCCTGCTGGCGTTCGGGCTCGGCGCGCTCCTGCGGCACACCGCCGGCGCCATCACCACCGCGGTCGGGATCTTGTTCGTCCTGTTCATCCTGGTGCAGTTCCTGCCCGGGAACTGGCGGACGGACATCAGCAAGTGGATCCCGTTCAACGCCGGGCTGCAGATCATCACGACCCGGCCGCAGGACGACATGCTCTCGCCGTGGGCCGGCTTCGGGGTGTTCGTCGCTTATGCCGCCGTCGCGCTGATCGGCGGAGCGATCGTCATGCGCAAGAAGGACGCGTAGGCACTGCTTTTCAGGGTCTTTTCAGTAAGCTGAGGCGGAGTCGGCGGCACGCCGGCTCCGTCTCGCGCTGGCTGAGGGGGCTGCCGTGATCGAAGTGCACGACCTGTCCAAGCGGTACGGCGACAAGATCGCCGTGGACCACCTGACCTTCGCGGTGGAACCGGGCCAGATCACCGGATTCCTGGGCCCGAACGGCGCGGGCAAGTCCACCACGATGCGGCTGATCCTGGGCCTGGACCGCCCGCAGTCCGGGACCGCCACCATCGGCGGCGTCCCGTACGCGGATCTGCGCGAGCCGCTGCGCAAGGTCGGCGCGCTGCTGGAGGCGCGCGCCGTGCACACCGGCCGCTCGGCCTACAACCACCTGCTGTGTCTGGCGCAGAGCCAGGGTCTGCCGCGAGCGCGCGTGGACGAGGCGCTGGCGCTGGTCGGACTGACCGAGGTGGCACGCAAGCGGGCCGGCGGCTTCTCCTTGGGCATGGGCCAGCGGCTGGGCATCGCCGCGGCGATGCTGGGCGATCCGCAGGTCTTGATCCTGGACGAGCCGGTCAACGGGCTCGACCCGGAAGGCGTGCTCTGGATCAGGAACCTGATGAAGTCGCTGGCCGCCGCCGGCAAGACCATCTTCGTCTCCTCCCACCTGATGAGCGAGATGGCGCAGACCGCCGACCACCTGATCGTGATCGGCCGCGGACAGCTGATCGCCGACGAGTCGGTGGACGCCTTCATCGCACGCTCCTCGCAGCGCTCGGTCCTGGTGCGCACGCCGCAGCCGGCCCAGCTGGCCAAGGAACTGGAGCGGGAGGCGGTCGCGGCGTCGGCGTCGAGCGCCGCCAACGGGAACGCCAACGGGAACGGGAACGGCGGCGGCTCCCCCGACGCCGATCCCGACGGCGCGGTGACGGTGACGACCACCGACGACGGCGCCCTGATCGTCCGCGGCATGGAAGCCGCCGAGATCGGCGAGAAGGCCGCGGCGGCGCGCGTCGTCCTGCACGAGCTGACCCCGCAGCGCGCCTCGCTGGAAGAGGCGTTCATGGAGCTGACCCGCGGCTCGGTCGAGTACCACGTGGAACTGGACCAGCACCGCGACCAGGTCCCGGTTCCCGCCCAGGACACCCCCTCGGTCGCCACGGCCGACCGGACTTCCGAGAGCGAGGCCGCCGAATGACCGCCACGACCGCCGCCGGCGCCCCGGCTCCCGCCGCCGAGAGCCGCTCCGGCGCCGCGTTCCCGCGCCTGCTGGCGATGGAGTGGACGAAGCTGCGCAGCGTGCGCTCCACCGTGTGGTCGCTGCTCGCCTTCGTGGTCCTCACCCTCGGCCTGTCCGCGCTGCTCACCTGGCTCCAGATCAGCCAGTGGGACAAGCTCGACCCCGACCAGCAGCTGTCCTACCGCCGCGACGCGACCGGCAACATCCTGGGCTCCGGCTTCGTCCTGGGCCAGCTGGCGATCTGCGTCCTGGGCGCCATGGTGATCACCGCCGAGTACTCCACCGGCATGATCCGCGCCTCGCTGCTCGCGGCGCCGAAGCGGACGCCCATGCTGGCCGCCAAGGCGCTGGTCTTCGCCGTGGTGACGTTCGTGATCGGCGAGATCGTGGCCTTCGGCGCGTTCTTCATCGCCGCCCCGATCGTGCACAGCAAGGCGCCGGTGAGCATCGGCGACAAGGGCGTCCTGCGCGCCCTGTTCGGCGCCGGGCTGTACCTGATGATGCTCGGTCTGTTCGCGATGGCGATCGGCGCGCTGGTCCGGCACACCGCGGGCGCCATCACCGGTGTCATCGCCTTCGTCGAGGTCCTCGCGCCGTTGGCGCAGCTGCTGCCCGGCTCGCTGGGCAAGCACATCCACGCGTACCTGCCGACCGAAGCCGGACACCTGGTCGCCCAGACCGTCCCGGGGCCGAAGGACCTTCTGTCGGCGTGGCAGGGCTTCGGAGTGTTCGCGCTATGGACCGCGGTACTGCTGGTCGTGGCCGGAATCATCATGAAGCGGCGAGACGCCTGAAGGCTGCTCGGCATCGTCGAGGTAGGTGCCCGGTCGCACGACCGGGCACCTACCCCCACCAGAAAGCCGTCGCCACCAACACGTAGAGCCCGATCATCGCCGATCCCTCCAGCCAGTCCGACTCGCCGTCAGAGATCAGATACAGCACCGCCAGCGTCGCGATCCCGACCGTGGTCACCAGCATCGGGTTGAACACCAGGGTGAACGCCGGTCCCCCGATCACCGGCGAGAGCAGCACCAGCGCGGGCGCCAGCACCAGGGCGATCTGCAGCGGGCTGTTCAGGACCACCGACAGCGCGTGGTCGGCCTGGTTCTGCCAGGCCAGCTTCACCCCGACCGCGTTCTCCACCGCGTTGCCCGCGATGGCGACGATCACCAGGCCGGAGAAGGCCTGCGAGATGTGCAGCGAGTTCATCGCCGGGGTCAGGGCGTCGACGAACAGGTCGGAGACGTACGCCGCGGCCAGGCCGGTGACGGCCAGCATGCCGACGGCCAGCCACAGCGGCCAGTGGTTGCCCCCGCCCTCCTCCTCGCTGGCCTCGGCGGACTGCTCGGCGGCTCGCGGTTCCGCCTCTCTGCGCAGGCTCGCCGGAATCGACAGGGCGAACACCGTCAGCAGGACGATCGCCGTGATGCGGGACAGCGCCACCTCGTGGCCGGCGGCCGGGGAGTGGATGTAGGACGCCAGACTCGGGATCAGCATCGAGGCCACCGACAGGATCATCAGGCCCATGATGAGCCGGGCCCGCTGCTCCGAGAACCGCAGCACCCCGTGGCGCGCGCTGCCCACGGTGAACGACAGCCCCAGCACCAGCAGCAGGTTGGCCAGGATCGAGCCGATGATCGCCGAGGTGACCACGGTCGTCAGGCCGGCGCGCAGGGCGAAGATCGAGATGAACAGCTCCGGCAGGTTGCCCAGCGCGCTCTGCAACACCCCGACCGCCCCGGCGCCGAGCCGGTCGGCGAGATGGTCCACGGCCCGCCCCACGAGCGCGGCGAGCACGGCGACCGCGGCCGCCGAGACCACGAACGGCAGCACCGAGCCGCTGCGCACCACCACCGCTCCCACCGTGGTCACCACGGCCAGACCCAGGAAGATCAGGTCCGACCGGGAGAAGACTCGTGAGCGTTCCGCAAGCGCTGTCATGGTTGGCGACTATAGGGGATCGTAGAAGACGAGCGGATCAGGCTCCAGGCTTACGCGCCTCGATGAGGAAGCGCCGCGAGTACGCCACGAACGAGCCCTCGCGCTCCATGTGCTCGTGCATGCGCAGCAGATCGTCGCGGTACTTCTCGACGGTGAAGTCCGGCACGAACCAGATCACCTTGCGCAGGAAGTAGACCATCGCGCCGATGTCGAAGAACTCCATCTTCAGCTCGGCTTCTTCCAGGCCGACGATCTCCAGCCCGTTCTTCTCAGCCTCCTGACGCGCCAGCGCCGGTTCGCGGAAGCTCTTGCCGGTGGGCTTGGGACCGAGGAACCACTCGTAGACCTCGTGGCCGCTGTCCGGACCGATGTGCTGCGAGAAGTAGGTACCGCCCGGCGCCAGCACCCGCGCGATCTCGCGCCAGTGCGCCATCACCGGATGGCGGCTGGTCACCAGGTCGAAGGTGTTGTCGGCGAAGGGCAGCGGCGGCTCGTCCTCGTCGAAGACGATGACCACGCCCTTGTCCCGCAGGTTCTGCTGGGAGATCGCGATGTTCGGCGGCCAGCCCTCGGTGGCGACCGTGGCGCCGGACGCCCGCTGCGGCACGCCGGCGAGCACCTCGCCGCCGCCGGTCTGGATGTCCAGGTGCAGGTGCGCGGCGCCGACGCGCTCACCCAGCTGCCGCTGGTATCCCCACGGCGGGCGCTCCTCGGCGGCGCGGCCGTCCAGCCAGGAGAAGTCCCAGCCGCTGACGTCGACCGCGTCGGCCTCCGCGATCAGTTCCTCGAAAGTGCGGTCCATGGCGCACATGATCGCGGGTCGGCGTGCCGCTCGCCAAGAGCTAGGGGTGTTCGTGCGCTGACTTTAATCAAACTTGTAACGCGCAGCGTTTCCGTAACGGGCGGTGGTGGGAGACGGGTGGGCACAATCCTTTACCTGGCGCGCCTTCTGGACCGCGCGTTCCAGCACGGCGTGTGCCAGTGCCGCCGGTCCTGCACGCCGATGCCGTGGTCCTCCTTCGGCCAGGCCACGATGTGCGGCACCCCGGCCCGGATCTCCTGCTCGCATCCGGGGCAGCGGTAGACCTTCTGCGCCGCCTGCCCGGGAATCCCCCGCACGGCCCAGTCCCGGCCGTCGGGTCCGGGCTCGATCCGGTCGTAGCCCAGGACGCGCGAGGCCATCCGGGCGTTCGCGCCGTCCGTCTCGTCGTCGGGAACGTCGGAGCGGCGGGGCGGGCGGCGGCGCGGGCTCATGCGTCCAGGGTAATCAGCCCGCGCCCCGCAGTCGGTCACCCGCCTCGCCGCGCCGACGCCTCTCGTCCCGCCATGCTCAGCGGGAGCTGTAGTCGCGGAACCCGCGACCGGCCTTGCGCCCCAGGTACCCCGCGGTCACCAGGTGTTCCAGCAGCGGCGCCGGGGCGAAGCCGGGCTCGCGGAACTCCAGGTAGAGCACGCGCTGGATGGCCAGCGAGACGTCCAGTCCCACCACGTCCAGCAGCTCGAACGGGCCCATCGGGTAGCCGCAGCCGCGCTTCATCGCGGTGTCGATGTCCTCGGCGGTGGCGTAGTGCGCCTCCAGCATCTTCACCGCGTCGTTCAGGTACGGGAACAGCAGCGCGTTCACGATGAACCCGGCGCGGTCGCCGCAGTCCACGGCGACCTTGCCCAGCCGCGCGCAGACGGCGTGCACGGTGGCCACCACGTCGTCGGCGGTCTTCACCGTGCGCACGACCTCGACCAGCTTCATCACCGGCGCGGGGTTGAAGAAGTGCACCCCGACCACGTCCGCCGGCCGCTGCGTGGCCATCGCGCACTCGATGACCGGCAGCGAGGAGGTCGTGGTGGCCAGGATCGCGCCGGGCTTGCCCAGCTCGTCGAAGTTCGAGAACAGCGCGCGCTTGACCTCGACGTCCTCCACGACCGCCTCGATGACCAGGTCGCAGTCGGACAGGTCGGTCAGGTCGATGGTGCCGATCAGGCGCTCCAGCGCCGCGTCCCGGTCCCCGGCGGCGAGCTTGCCGCGCTGCACGGCCTTCTCCAGCGAGCGCGAGATCGCCGCGCGCGCGGCGTCCACCTTGGCCGTCGCCCGGGCGACCAGCACCGTCTGGTAGCCGGCCTTGACGCAGACCTCCGCGATGCCGTTCGCCATCGTGCCCGAGCCGACGACGCCGATCCGCCGCACGTCGCGGACCGCCGAGCCGTGCCGGCCCTGGCCGGCGTCGGGGGTCTGCTCGTCGTCGACCACGACCGGGGAGTCAGAGCTCTCATATGTATAGAATCCGCGACCGGTCTTGCGGCCCAGCAGCCCGGCGGTCGCCATCTGCTTCAGGATCGGCGCCGGGGCGTGCAGCCGGTCGCGCCCCTGCTTGTACATCGTGTCCAGGATCTCGTAGGCGGTGTCGATCCCGATCAGGTCCAGCAGCGCCAGCGGGCCCATCGGCAGGCCGCAGCCGAGCCTCATCGCGGTGTCGATGTCCTCGCGGGTGGCGTACTTCTGCTCGTACATCGCCACCGCGTGGTTCAGGTAGCCGAACAGCAGCGCGTTGGCGATGAAGCCGGCGCGGTCCCCGCAGGTGACGTCGTCCTTGCCGAGCCGGCGCACCAGCGCCTCGACGTCCTCGACCACCTCGGGGTCGGTGACCACGGTGCGCACCACCTCGGCCAGCTTCATGACCGTCGCCGGGTTGAAGAAGTGCACGCCGACCACGCGCGAGGGCCGCGCGGTCGCCACCGAGATCTCGGTCACCGACAGCGCCGAGGTGTTGGTCGCCAGGACCGTCTCGGGCGGACAGATCGCGTCGAGGCGCTGGAAGACCGAGCGCTTGAGCTCCAGGTCCTCCGGCACGGCCTCGACGACCAGCTCCGCGGCGGCCAGGTCGTCCAGGCTGGTGCTGAAGGCGACCCGGTCCTGCAGCTCCTGGGCCTCGGCGTCGGTCAGCTTGCCGCGCTTGACCGCGCGCGCCACGGAGGACCGCAGGTGGCCGCGGCCGCGGGCCAGGCCGGCGTCGTCGACCTCGACGCCGATGACCTTGATGCCGTTGCGGGCCATGACTTCGGCGATGCCGGCTCCCATCGTGCCCAGGCCGACGACGCCGATGGTGGTGAACTCGCGGGGCATGGGTATCCGTCTCCTTGAGTTTTGATGACTCGCAGCTACTAGAGGGATGGAGTCTGCGGTTACTCGCCAGTATCTACGCGACACCCCGGTTCTGACAGCACCTTCTTGCCTGTGAGAGTGCCCACACGGGTTACACACTGGTAGCTATGCGTATCGGTCTTTTTCTGGTGGCGGCGGGCTTTCCGGGCATCTCGGCGGAGCAGGCGCTGCGCACCGCGCTGGACCTCGGCGTCGCCGCCGAAGACGCCGGGTTCGACGACGTCTTCATGGCCGAACACCACTTCATGCCGTACGGCACCTGTCCGTCAGCTCTCACTTTCGCCGCAATGCTGGCCGGGCGCACCCGCGGGATCGGGCTGGGGACGGCGGTGACGGTGCTGTCCACCGCGCATCCGGTCGCGGTGGCCGAGCAGGCGGCGATGCTGGACGTGCTCACCGGCGGGCGGTTCACGCTGGGGGTCGGGCGCGGCGGGCCGTGGGTGGACCTGGAGGTGTTCGGCACCGGGATGGAGGGGCTCTCGCGGCGGGCGTTCGCCGAGGCGCTGGACGTGCTGTGCGCCTGGGGATCGCAGGACGCTGTCTCCTACGACGGCGAGTTCCACCGGTTCCGCGAGGTTCCGGTCGTTCCGCGCGGACGTCCGGGGATGCTGGTGGCGTGTACGTCCCCTGAGACGCTGGAGATGGCGGCCGGCCGGCGACTGCCGATGCTGCTCGGCATGCACGCCGACGACGCCGAGAAGGCAGCGATGGTGCGCGCCTACGGCTCCCCCGCGCCGCACGCGTCGGTGGTCGTCGCACAGGTCGCCGAGTCCCGCGGCGCCGGTATCAGGCTTCTGCGACAGACGATGCCGACGTGGCTGCGCCCCGGCCTGGCCGCGCACGTCCGCTTCGACGGAACGCAGGCGGCGATGCGCGACCCCGACGCCTATGCCGAGTACCTGACGGCGATCCATCCGATCGGGCCGGCGTCCTACTGCGCGGACCGGATCCTGGAATCGAGCCAGGTCACCGGGATCGAGCACGTCCTGCTCTTCGTCGAGGGCGGCGGTCCCGAGCACACGCCGGCGAATATCAAAGCTCTGGGAAGCTCGGTCCTGCCGCTGCTGCGCGGCGCGTGAGAATCGCCGAAATCCCTTATCCGGGCACAGGATCGCCCAGACACAAGAAAGAGCCGGTGGCGACCTCTGCCCCCTGGGCCGCCACCGGCCTTTCGCAAGTCCTCCGGCCTCGATTCGGGATGCCCGCACCAGCCCGTGCGTTCAGTACGGCTATCCGACCCCGAACCGTCCCCACCAGCTCCGGAGACTTGCGGCTCAGCAGTCGCGCAGCAGCGGCGACTGGTTCAGCAACTGAGCTCGGACGGAAGTGAAGCGGCTGTAGACCTCGGAGTCCTTGGCGGTGTCCGCCGGGAAGACCGCGACGCGGTGGCAGTTCTGGAAAGCGAGCCGGACGCCGAAGTGCCGCTCCAGGCAGCCGCGGATCGCGTCGCTGGCCAGGGCGCGCAGCAGCTGTCCGCGCGCCGTCTCATCCGGCGGCGGCGTGGTGTTGTCGACGAATCCGGTCCCGCCCGAACCGTCGACGTGCAGCCGGGTCGACAAGTCGCTGACCATCCGCCACGCGTAGGGCAGCGAGTCCCGGACACACTCGGCGAACTGCTCGTCCGACACCTCACCGCGTTCGGCGGCGTCAAGCAGATCCGGGGAAACATCGAGGGACATATCAGGGGACTCCTCCCGGTAGGGGATACACCTAGAGGCATGGCCCATCGCGGAGGTCTTCTAACCTGTCGGGACGAAGGGCTTTCAAAACGACATCAGCACACGACTGATGTCCAACGTCTTTCCGCCATCGCCCTCGCGAGCTGGGACGGATACCCTTCAGGCGCACAAGGTGTCGAAGGCTGCGCGCCCGAGGAGGAACGCGCCGGACCAGAGTCGGGATGGCGACGTGGACGAGGCCGAGAGCGCTCCCCGGGATCCGCGCGCGCTGCTGGCTGCCGAGTTGCTGGCGGTGCAGGAGGCCACCGGGCTCAGTCTCAAGGAGTTGGAGCGGGTCACGCACGTCAGCGACTCGTCCTTGTCCCGTTACCTGGCCGGACGTTCGGTGCCGCCGTGGACGGTGGTGCAGGCGATGAGCCGCTTGGCGCGCCGCGATCCCGACGGGCTGCGCACGGCCTGGGCGGCGGCACGCGGCGCGCGGCTGAACGTGCCGCGCGGCGTGGCGGGTATCTCGGGCGGCGTCGCGGGCGGCGTCGGCGGCGTCGGCGGTGCCACCGGGTTGGGGCGCGACGACCTTCCGCGCGCCCCCCTCGGTTTCGTCGGACGCCGTCCGGAACTGGCGACTCTGGTCACGACGCCCGGGGTCTGGGTCGTGGACGGCATGGCGGGGGTCGGCAAGAGCACGCTGGCGGTGCGCGCCGCGCGGGCCCTGGCCGAGGCGGAGCGTCGCAGGACCCTGTATCTCCATCTGCACGGGCACACCTCGCATCGCGCGCCGCTGGCGCCGGAGGCCGCGCTGACGGCGCTGCTGAGCGCGATCGGCGTGCCGGACAAGCGGATTCCGGAGGATCCGGACCTGCGGGCCGCGTTGTGGCGGGGCGAGGCGGCGCGGCGGACGCCGGTGGTCGTGCTCGACGACGCCGTGGACTCCGCGCAGGTGCGTCCGCTGCTGCCGGGTGCGGCGGACGCCGTGGTGCTGGTGACGAGCCGGCGGCGGTTGGTGTCGCTGGAGGGCGCGCGGTCGCTGACGCTGGCGGTGCCCTCGCTGCCGGAGTGCCGCGAGCTGGTGGACGTGATCGCCGGGCCGGAGCGGCGGGCGGCCGAGCCGGAGGCCGTGGACGCGATCATCGAGGCGTGCGGCCGGCTGCCGCTGGCGGTGCAGCTGTGCGCGGCGCGGTTGCGGCACCGGCCGGCGTGGAGCGCGGCGTTCCTGGCCGAGCGGCTGCGGGACGAGGAGCGCCGGCGCCGTGAGCTGGCGGCGGACGGCGGCGGCGTGGGCGCGGCACTTGCGTTGTCAGTGGCGCACCTGAGGGAGACCGAGCGCGCCGGGTTCGCGCTGCTCGGGTCGCTGCCGGGCCTGGACTTCGACGTCTACGCCGCCGCCGCGCTGATCGACGCGCATCCGGCGGACGCCGAGGACCTGTTGCAGACGCTGGTGGACGCGCACCTGCTCGACGAGTCGGCGGCCGGACGCTACCGCTTGCACGACCTGACGCGCGACCACGCGCGGGCCATGGCGGACCCGGCGCGCGCGGCGGCGGAGCGGCGTCTGGTGGACTACCACATCGCGGCGGCGGCTGCGGCGTCGACGGCGTTCGATCCGTACGGCTCGGCCCGGATCGGCCTGATCCAGCCCGGCCTTCCCGACGACCGCCTGCCGGACTTCGCGGACGCCGCGGAAGGCGGAGCCTGGTTCGAGGAGCATCTCCCGACCCTGATCCACCTGTCCGGGACCGCCCTCGACGCACGGTCGCTGGCACTGCTGCGCAACAGCGTCTGCTTCCTGTGGACGAGCGGCCAGCCCGCCGCCATGACCGCCCTGGGCCACCTCGCCCGAACCGGCACCCGCTCCCCCGGCGCGGAAGAAGACCACGCCTGGGCCGCGCGCATGCTGGGCATCGCATCCCTGATCGCGGGGCGCCCCGAGGAAGCCATCGAGCACTTCGAGACCGCGCTGATCGGCGCCGGCGAGACCCTGCGCGCCACCCTGATCGGCGCCCTGTCCATCACCGCCACCACCCTGTGGCGCCTGACCCAAGCCCGCGACTACGGCGAACAAGCCGTCGCCTACTTCCGCGCCAACCCCGACCCCCACCGCCTGGGACTGGCCCTGACGAACCTGGCCGAAGTCGCCAAACGCCAACGCCACCCGGAAGAAGCCCTCACCCTCGCCACCGAAGCCCTCACCCACTTCGAGCAAAGCAACTACGAAACCGGACGCAGCGCGGCCCTCATCGTGATCGCCGACGCCGAACGCACCACCCACCACCCCCACCAAGCCCTGGACCACTACCTAGCGGCACTCCACACCGCCGAGGAACAGCAATACTTCGACAGCACCACCCGCGCCCTCCAAGGCCTCGCCATCACCCACCGCGACCTGGCCGACCCCACCCAAGCCCTGCACTACCACGACCGCCTCGAAAAACTCCTCACCGAAGCCGACCCCACCCACCCCGACCTCCCCGAATCCCTCAACGAACGCGCCCACACCGAACTCACCGCCCACCACCCGAAGCACGCCCAAGCCACCGCCGAACGCGCCCTCACCCTCGCCCAGGAGGCACCCAACCCCTACGAGGAGGCCCGGGCGTCGACCCTCCTCGCGAATCTCGCGACACTGCACGGCGACCCAGCCCGGGCGCAGGAGCTGAACCGGCGCGCGGAGGAGATCTGGGCGGCGCTCGGGATCGCGGCTTGGGATGGAGTGGCGGCCTCAGAGGGCTGAGGTGGTGGGCGGGTCGCGAGACCGGTGCGGTTGAGTGGTGGGTTTTTCGGAGCTTTACGGCTTCGCGCGGGTGTTGATGGCCTCGCAGGGGGCGCAGTTCGGTGGAGGGTGGTGGGGCAGCGCCGGCGGCCGGCGGTCTTCGTTGTCCACGACCCCGCACCGGTCCGAGTCAGGGCAGACAAACTCGCGGCTGCTCTACGCGCAGGCTGTCAGCTTGCTTGCTGGCGGGCTTGTTTGCTGGCGGCTACTTGCTGGCTTGCTGGCGACCGGCGATCCACCACATCAATGGCACATCACCAGCCGCCAGCCCTCAGCCTTCAACCCTCCAGCTCCCATCCCCGCTCCCGACTCCCCACCCCCACCCCTCAAGCGATCCGCCGCACCTCGTCCACCAGCGCGTCCAGCTCGGCGGTGACTGAGGCGGCGCCGGTTGCGAGGCGTTCGCCGGCGGGGGTGAGGGTGACGCCGCGGGAGCCTCGGAGGAGGAGGGGGACGCCGAGGTTTTTTTCGAGTTGGCGGATTTGTTCGGAGAGGGTCTGCTGGGACATGAACAGGCGGCGGGCTGCTTCGCTGATGCTGCGTTCGCGGGCTACGGCCAGGAAGGATCTGAGGAGGCGCATGTCCGGCGTTTGCATGGCGGGGTTGTCTCGTCAGGGGCTGTCGGTGGTGATCATCAGTGGTAGCCGACGGCGTGGAGGCGGGCTTTGTAGAACTCCGCTCCGTAGGACAGGCCTCGGGTGAAGGAGCGGGCGCCGGCTGCGTTGAAGAATTGGACGTCGGGGTTGACCCAGTTGCGGGTGTCTCCGTGGTACTTCTTGCCGGTGCTCTGGACCCAGAAGGCTTCCCCGGAGGAGTGCTGGCTGAAGGACTTCACCGCGTGGTTGGCGTGGACGGTGCTCACCGCGTGGGTGGTCTTGTTGATGGAGATCACCGCGGTGCTGTGGCTGACGAGCAGGATCGCGCTGTTCTTGTAGGAGGCGTCGAGGCTGTGGCCGAGGTTGCTCGCGCCGATGGAGATGTTGACGCCGCCGGTCAGGCGGGTGTTGCGGTAGGTGCCGCTGACCGCGTAGGAGGTCGCCTTGCCCTGGCCGACCGCCCAGAGGCGGTTGTGGACGTCGTCGTACCACAGGCCGTGCGCGCCGGGGAAGCTGATGGTCTGCACCAGGGCGAGCGTGCTGGGGTCGTTGACCGCGGTCGGTGCGTAGACGTGCAGGTAGCCGCCGGAGGAGGCGGCGACGATGGCGCCGATGTTCGGGATGCGCTCGATCGCGTGCGGGTTGGAGCCCGGGGCGGCGTGCCACAGCAGGCTGCCGGTGCCCTGGGTGCCCGAGGCGTTCTTGTCGATGATGCCGACGTTGCCGCCGGAGGCCGCGACCAGCGCCACCTCGCCGAACTTCGCCGTGTTGCGGAACTTCACGTCCGACAGGTTCGACCAGCCGCCCCCGCCCGGCGACCACACCCACTTCGGCGAGGTCCAGCCCGCCGCCGAGGAGTAGATCTGTATCTGGTTCCGGTACTGCTCGCACACAGCGACGTCATAGCTCGCGGCGGCCTGGGCCGTCCCCTCGGCCAGCCACATCGTGGCCGGCGTGGCGACGGCCGCCGCCGCCCCCGCGAGCAGAGTCCTTCTGCTGAGTTGCATCTTCGCTCCCACCGTGTGGAACCATCTCGGGTTCTGTTAGGGCAACATCCTGATTCACCACCCCCGCCGCAGCCAAGGGAGTGGGACGAAAACGGGACGGGGACGCCGGAACGCCGACGGCCGCGGGATACCCCTCCCCCGCGGCCGTCGGACAGCGCCGGCACCCCCACTGGAACCGGCGCCGGCGCCGACCAGCGGTCTCAGTGCGCGGTCAGGCTCTGCCACACGACGAGCCCCGCACTGCTGACCACCGTCAGGTTCCCGTTCGCCAGCAACTGCAGCGACTCCCCCGCCCCGGACGTCCCGGCGGACCACGTCACCGTCCCACCGGTGGCCTTGCTGTAGATCGCCAGGTTCCCGTCGGTCCCCAGAACCAGATACGCGTTCGGGTTCCCGCCGGTCCCATAGGTCTTCAGCACCTGGCCGGTCGCGGTGTCCGTCAGGCTGAGCACACCGTCGACCAGCCTCACCGTGGTCTTCGCGTTCGACCACGCCGTGCCGTTCGCGTGCACGGTCTGCCCCTCGACGGCGACGGTCAGCGCGGAGCCCGCGTCGATGTCGCCGATCGTCTGCGGATCGCCGAAGGTCGCCAGGCCGCCCGAAGCCGCCCCGCCGGCCCAGTCGTCCACGACGCCGTCGGAGGTCACCGCGATCACATCCGGCTGCCCCGTCCCGTGCAGATCGGCGGTGTAGACCGCCGGATACTGCGCGCCCGGGATCGCAGTGACCTGAGTCCCGGCCGGCGTGACGCCCGCCGGGACGCTCAGCACCGTCCCCGACGCGCCGGTCGGCGTCCCGAGGTTCACCGGATAGCCGGCCGTGTCAAAGGTGATCGGGTACTGCCGCAGCGTCCCGGAGGCGTCCCGCGTCCAGATCACGTGCCGCCCGCCGACGACCCCCGGACCGAGCACAGTGACCCCGTCCCAGCCGCTCGTGCCCAGCTGGATCGCCGTCCCGACGAAGTCCTGCATGGTCTGCCCCTGGTAGTACCACAGGGCGCCGTTCTCCACGGTGAGCAAGCCCGGCGCGCCGTTGTCGATCCCGGCCACCGGGTCGCCGGCGTACAGGTCCCCGGGCGCCACGACCTGGCTGACCGTGCTCCAGTCCGTGTCGTCGTACCCGGCGCAGGAGCCGGTGGACGTCGTGAAGCACGCGGTGGTCGAGCTCGCGTCCCCGGCCGAGCTGTCGTTCTCCTCGTCGGAGAGCACCCCGGCCTTGGTCACGTTCACGACGTTCGCCGGGTTGGCGAAGTTGCCGCCAGCGGCGCTGCGGCTGTTCTTGTCCAGGTACAGGTTGTGGTTCGCGGTGTCATAGGCCCACAGGTCGTCGACCGCGCCGTTGGTGAAGGACCCGTTGTGCGTGTACAGATACGCCGACCACGCCGACGTCCCGTCCGGACTGGTCGCCGGAGCCGCCAACGGCACCCCCGCCGCGCCGGGACCGGCGTTCCCCGCGTACTCGACCAGGTTCCCGCCGCCGTCGGTGGCGACCAGGTCCGGCACACCGTCACCGGAGACGTCCCCGGCGCTCACCTTCGCCGCCGGGTTCCAGGGGACGTAGAACGAGTAAGCACTCTGCGCCGACACGTTCCCGGCGTTGTCCGTGGCCTGCGAGTAGAGCGTGTGCACGCCCCATTGCGGCGTGCTGAAGCTCAGCGTCGCAGCACCCGAAGTCGCCGCCGCGAACGTCGCGCCGGAAGCCGGGACCGGCGTGTCGAAGGAGTAGTTGAACCCGCGCAATCCGGACGCCGTCCCGGCCGCCGGCGCGGGGTCGGTGGAAGCCAGCGTGAGGCTCCCGGCCTGGCCGGTGGTGAGCGTCGGCGTCTGTCCGCTCTCCAGCGAGGGGAAGCTCGCCGAGGTGGTCGCCGCGTCGTTCGGCGCGGTCTTGTCGACCCGGAACGCGCACGTCCCGGTCTGCGCCGACGACAGGTACTGGTCGGAGGTGTGCAGCGACCACTCGTACTCGTTGCCGTCGGCCAGCGTCGGGGTGTTCACGCTGACCGTGCCGCCGGTCTTGACGTACCCGGTGGAGTCCGTCGTGGTCTTGACACCGGTGGTCGCGTCGGTGATCGAGTAGATCCCGTACATCTGCGCCGCCGCGACGGAACTGGACGCCTTGGCGGACAGCGTCGCGACCGTCTTGCCGCCGAGGTTCGTGATCCCGAGCCAGCCGGGCGCCGATGTGCTGCCGCACGGCGCCGCCGTCCCACCGGTCAGGACCGGGGTCGGGGAGGCCGTCAGGGCGCTCGGCGTGCCGGGCGTGATGTCGTAGGTGGTGACCAGCACGGCGGTGGACCGGTTGAACCGCTCCAGGCTGCTGCTGGCGCTCTCATAGCCGTACAGCCCGACGCTCACGCTGCCCACGCCCTGCGAGGCGAAGTACGAGATCGGACCGGTGATCGAGAAGTCGACCGGCACGCCGCCGCCGCACTGGGTGCCCTTGGAGTTCCCGTTCGTCTTCACGCTGCGCGAGGACATCGGGTTCGGGACCGAGGCGTTGCTCTCCCGCGCCGGCTGGTTGCTGTAGTCGGTGCTGCTCCCGAACGGGCCGGTCCAGGCCAGCGCGACCGTGTACGTGGCCTGCGCGCAGCTGTCGTACGCCGAGTAGTCCGAGGTGATCTTGAAGTCGGACGTCAGCACATGCGTGCTCTTCGACAGTCCGGACATGCTCAGCAACAACAGACTGCGCTCGATGCCGATGCAGCCGGAGAACTCGTTGTAGCCGACGCCGAGATCGGTGATCGTGTTGTAGTTCGAGGTCCCCGAGCAGCCGGACTGGATCTCGTCCGAGTCCAGGATCCCGGGCGAGGTGCTCGGCGCGCTCCAGGTCGGATCGACATAGAGCGGGAACGCCGGAGCACTGGAACCCGAACCTGAGCCCGAGCCGGACGACAGCCGCGAGAAGTCGGAATCCAAAGCGATACCGGTCGCGGTCGGCGTCGCCTTCAGCACGGCGCTGTGCGCACGCCGCCCGGGACCGGACGCGCTCGACACCGCGGCGTCGGCGGCCAGCGGATCGGTGTCGGCGCCGGCGGTTCCGGGCGCCGCGGCGGTCGCCGAGTCCCACATCGCGGCGGTCGGCGCGGACATGACCGCCACACCGGTCGCGCTGTCCACGGCGTGCAGGTTGCCGCCGGGATCGGCTTGCAGGCGCAAGCCGGTCAGGCTGGTCTGGAACGACAAGTGCGCGGCGCGCGCCGCAGCCGCCGCGTCCTGGACGGTGAAGACCTCGCTGAACCCGCCTTCCCGGTTCACGGTCACCGTCAGGTCGATACCCGGGTAGACCTGCGCGTAGGTGGCGCTCGCGCCGTTCAGCGCCGGAGCTGGCAGGGCGACCGGCAACGACAGCGCCATGGCGTGACCGGCGTGGTCCGCGACCCGGATGACCGGGCCGGAGCCGCCGCCGGACAGCGTCAGCGTGTCCGCCGTCGCGACCGGGCTCAGGCTGCCGTCCGCGGCGCGCCGCAGCGTGGGATCGAGGGCGACCCACTGCCCGGCGGCGTTCTTCGTCCGGGCCGGTTCGATGTCGGTGGCCACGGTGTAGGTGCCGTCGGCGTTGGCGGTGGTGGTCGAGCTCTCGGTCGTCAGGGCGCTGACGGCGACGGCCTTGCCGGAGGCGCGCGCCTGGAGCGAGGCGGCGGCGAGCGGGTCGGCGGCGGCGGCCGCGGCCGACGAGGTTCCGGTACCGCCGACCGCCGCGGCGGAGGGCGTGCCGGTACCGGCCGCGGCGGCGCTCGGCATCGCCACCGCGGCGGTGCAGACCGCCGCGGTGATCAGGCTTGCCAACCGGTGCCGGGATTTGCTTGCATGAGGGGCGGAGCGAGTCAGCACTCTAATAACTCCTGGTCGGATGAGGTTGGGACTTCCTCGGATCAGGCCTGGACGATAGTCAGCGCGCGCCTGGAACCACCAGGTATGGGGCTACAGGAAGATCCTGTGGCCCGCGTGTCAACGGATCGTCCGGGTCGTCCGATCCCCTTTTCCGAACCAGGGAGTGACCCATGATCGGGATGTCCCCTCCGTCGTCCGGCAGACGCCGGCACGCACGATGGCGACACCGCCTCACCACCGTCGCGGCCGCGGGCGCCATGCTCGCCGGCAGCGGCCTGAACCCGGCCCAGGCGGCACCGGCGGGTGCCGGCAAGCACTGGCAGCCGGTCGCCACGCAGAAGACGCCGTCGGTGCCCGGCCACGCCGGGGTGCCCGCCGGGCAGCCGGCTCCGGCGACGTCCGCGAACCACGGTGTGCCGCCGGTCGCCTACCAGGCGACGGCACCGGTCTGGCCTGCGGGTCAGGCTTCTGCGACGCTCGCCGCCCCCGTCCCGCCCGCGACGCCCGCCGCCGCCGAACCCAAGCCCGCGACCGGATCCGGCGGACACCCCACGAGCCCGCCTGCCGATTCCTCGCCGACCGCGGCGAACTCCTCGGACACCGCCGGTCCGGCGGCCAAACTCGCCGGCCTGCCGGTGACCCTCGCCTCCGCCGACGGCACAACCGCCGCCACGGTCGCGTTCGCACCCCGCGCCGCCGTCGCGGCGGCGGGCGTGGACGGCGTCATCCTCACCCTGTCCCGCACCGACGGCGGACGGACCGCCTCCCCTGTCGATCTGTCGCTGGACTATAAGGGCTTTGCGACAGCGAGCGGCGGCGGCTACGCCGACCGCTTGACCTTGGTGGAGATGCCGGCGTGCGCCCTGACGACGCCGACGGTGCCGTCATGCCGCGCGCAGACGCCGATCGCGGCGAAGAACGACACCGCGTCCGGCACGCTGTCCGCGCAGGTGGCGCTCTCCGCGACGCCGATGGTCCTGGCCGCCTCGCCGCAGGCGTCCGGCGGTGTCGGCGACTACTCGGCGACTTCGCTCTCCCCTGAGGGCTCGTGGTCCAGCGGCGGCAACACTGGTTCGTTCGCCTACAGCTATCCGATCGCCGTACCCCCGGCCTCCGGCGGCACGGCGCCCAGTGTCGCGCTGTCCTACGATTCGGGCAGCGTGGACGGCCGCACCTCGGTCACCAACGCCCAGGCGTCCTGGATCGGCGACGGCTGGGACTACTCGCCGGGCTTCATCGAGCGTTCCTACCAGCCGTGCTCCCAGGACGGCATCAAGAACTCCGGTGACACCTGCTGGGGCGGCAACCAGGTCACCCTGAGCATGAGCGGACTGAGCGGGACCCTGGTCCGCGACGACACCACCGGCGCCTGGCACTCCCAGTCCGACTCCGGAGACAAGGTGATCGCGCTGACCGGCGTCTCGAACGGCGCGTTCCAGGGCGAGGCGTGGGAGATCATCACCCCCGACGGCACGCGCTACTACTTCGGGCAGGACTACCTCCCCGGCGGCACCGGGACCGACGCGGCGACCGACAGCGTGTGGACCCAGCCGGTCTACTGCCCCAAGTCCGGCGACGGCCCGCCCTCGGGCAGCTGCTACGACTCCAGCAAGGGCACGGGCTCGGTCGTCACCAACATGGCGTGGCGCTGGAACCTGGACTACACCGTGGACCCGCACGGCAACCTGCGCACGTACTCCTGGACGCCCGAGACCGACGAATACGAGATGGGCTACGGGCAGAACAACAACAACGGCAAGCTGACTCCCTACGACCGGGGCGGCTACCTGACCTCGATCGGTTACGGCTACTCGCTGTCGGCGGCGATCGCCGGCGCCAAGCCCGCCGAGACCGTGACGTTCGGCACCGAGGAGCGCTGTCTGACCAGCTCGTCGTTCACGAACTGCGCGAACTCCAACCTGAGCTCGACCACCGCCGCGCACTGGCCGGACGTGCCGTTCAACCAGGTCTGCGCGGCTGGGGCGACCGCCTGTGCCAACTACTCCCCGACCTACTTCTCCACCAAGCGCCTGACGTCGATCAGCACCGCGGTCCTGGTCGGCTCGGGGTACCAGCCGGTGGACAGCTACACGCTGTCCCAGTCCTTCCCGGCGCCCCAGGCCGGCCAGGTCCCGGCCGGATCCAGCGTCAGCGCCACGAATCCCGGCGACGGCACGGTCGCGGTGATGTGGCTGGACTCGATCCAGCGCACCGGCGCGGACACCCTCGGCGGCGGCGCGGCCGCGCAGCTGCCGAAGACGGTGTTCACCGCCGACGAGATGCCCAACCGGGTCGACGGGAACACCACCGGCGCGGCGGCGCTGTACCGGCCGCGGCTGACGGAGATCACCACCGACTCCGGGGCGCAGACCGTCATCGCCTACAGCTCGTCGCAGTGTTCGAGGACGGGCAACAAGCTGCCGGCCTCGCCGGACGCGGACACGATGAACTGCTATCCGCAGTACTGGACTCCCAACGGCGCCCAGAACCCGGTCCTGGACTGGTTCACCACCTACCAGGTCAGCTCGGTCACGGTGAACGACCTGGTGGCACCGAGAGCCTGGAACGAGGTGTCGCTGACCTCGTACAACTACGCCGGCGCCGCCTGGCACCGGGACGACTCGCCGCTGACCCCGGCGGCCCAGCGGACGTGGAACCAGTTCCGAGGGTTCCGCACGGTCACCGCGACCACCGGCGCGTCCTCGGTCCAGTCCACGCCGACGCAGACCGTGACGACGTTCCTGCAGGGCATGGACGGCGACTATCAGGCCTCTGGCTCCAAGCGCGGTGTCAGCGTCGCCGACACCGTCGGGGACACGGTCACCGATAACAACTGGCTGGCCGGCCAGCTCCTCGAGAAGGACACCTTGCTCGGGGTCGGCGGCGCGGCGCAGAACAAGGAGGTCGGCGGACCCTGGACCTTCACCCCGACCGCCACGGAATCGCAGGCCTCGTCGATGCCCGCGCTGGTGGCCCGGATGACCGCGGGCACCACGGACCGCAAGTACCAGCTCTGGCACGACGGCACCTGGGAGCAGACCAAGCTGGCGGCGACCTTCAACGCACAGGCGCAACAGGTCACCTCCGACACGACCTACTCCGGGCCCTCCGCGTTGCCGGAACAGTGCACGACCACCAAGTACGCCACGAACGCCGCGGCGAACATGGTCACCTACCCCGACGAGTCCCTGACGGTCACCGGCTCCTGCTCGACCAAGCCGTCGGCGACGGCCACCCAGTCGGACACGCTGACGTTCTATGACAGCTCCTCGACGCTGGGGTCGCTGGGCTCGACGGGCAACGCGACCATGACCCAGAAGGCTGCGTCGTACAACGCCTCCGGCGCACCGGTGTACACCACCACGGCCAAGGCTCAGTTCGACTCCTACGGCCGGACCACATCCGCGACGGACGCCGACGGCAACACCACGACGACGGCCTACAGCGCGCCGGGCGCCGCGGCCGACACCGTGACCGTCACCAACCCGATGCACTGGATCACGAAGCAGACCCTGGACCCCGGCCGGGGACAGGCCGTCTCCAGCACGGACGTCGACAACGAGCTGACCACCAAGACCTACGACGGTCTGGGCCGGGTCACCGCGGTGTGGACGCCGCTGCACAGCCAGGCCGCCAAGGCTCCGGCGGACTACACGTACACCTACGCCGTGACCGGGACGGCGCCGACCGCCGTCAAGACGTCCACGCTGCGCGACGACGGCTCGTACGGGGCCGTCATCGCCCTGTACGACGGGCAGCTGCGGCAGATCCAGCAGCAGGGCGGCACCGCCGACGGCGAGGTCGGGCGGCTGATCACCGACACCCACTACAACTCGCTCGGCCAGAAGGCGAAGACCACCGACACCTACTACGAAAAGACCACGGCGCCGACCGCCGCCGTCTTCGTCCCGGCGAACGACTCGGCCGTGCCGGCCGAGGCCGAGACGCTGTACGACGGGATGGGCCGCGCGGCGCAGAGCCTGACCGTCGCGTTCGGCGTGAACCAGTATTCGACGCTGACCGGCTACCGGGGCACCGACGAGACCGACACCACGCCGCCCGCCGGCGGCACCGCGACCAGCAGCTTCCTCGACGCCGCCGGGAACGTGGACGCGACCTGGTCCTACCGGACCGCCACCGCGACCGGCAAGGCGGCCGACGCCGAGACGAACAGCCGCGTCTACACCCCGGCCGGGCAGCCCTCGACCATCAAGGACGCGGTCGGCGACACCTGGTCCTACGGCTACAACCTGCTCGGGCAGAACACCAGCGTGTCCGACCCGGGTACGGGCCTTGCCACCTCGGTGTACTCCACCGGCGGGAGCCTGCTCAGCCGCACCGACGCGAACGGAGACCAGCTCTCGTACACCTATGACGCGCTGAAGCGGAAGATCGCCGAGTACGACACCACCGGCGGCGCGGCCGAGACCTCGGCGGACCAGATCGGCGCGTGGACCTACGACACGCTGGCCAAGGGCCAGCCCACGTCGTCGACCACGTACACCGACGGCGCCGCCGACGCGGCGAACACCTGGACCGAGACCGTCGCCGGATACACGGCGAAGTACCAGCCGACCGGCGAGACGGTCACCGTGCCGTCCTCGCAGGGCGCGCTGGCCGGTACCTACCAGGACTCGAGCCAGTACACCGCCGAGACCTCGCTGCTCGCCGGCACGCACTACTTCGCCGAGGGAAACCTGCCCAAGGAACAGGTGAACTTCGGCTACACGCCGACCGGACTGCTGTCGAGCTACGGCAGCCCCTACGCCGCGCTGAACACAGTGACGTACAGCCCGCTGGGGCAGGTGCTGCAGACCAACTACGGCGCCAACGGCGACCAGTACGGCCGCACCGTGACCTACGACCCGGCGACCAAGCGCATGCTGACCACCACGGACTCGCTGCAGACGCTCAGCAAGCCGATGCAGTCCGTGGCCTACACCTACAACCAGGCCGGAGCGATCACCGCCGAGAGCAACTCGGTCACCGGGTCTTCGACCCCTGACACCCAGTGCTTCGGGTACGACCAGCTGAACGAGCTGACCAGCGCCTGGACCGACTCCGGCGGCGTCACCGCGACCTCGGCGGCGGGCAACGCGCAGGTCGACGGCGTGGGCGGCTGCACCGACTCCGCGCCGACAGCCGGCAAGGTCACGGGGGGACCCGCACCGTACTGGCAGTCGTACTCCTACGACGCCCTCGGCGACCGGATCGGCGAGACCAGCCACGACACGTCGGTGGCCTCGAGCGCGAACACGGTCACGCAGACGCTGGCGTACAGCGCGTACAACCCCTCGACCGGCGCCACCGCCGCCGCGTCCACCCCGGACGCGGTGCAGTCGGTGACCACGGCCGGGACGTCCGGCTCGACCTCCGCGCCCTACACCTACTACCCGAACGGAGAGACCGAGAGCCGCCCCGGACAGGCGTTCACCTACAACGCGATGGGACTCACCCAGTCCGTCAAGAACACCACCACCGGCGTGGCCAGCACGTACACCTACGACGCGGACGGCACGCTGCTGCTGCAGAGCGACCCGGCCGCCGCGCAGAACGTGCTGTACCTGCCGTGGGGTGAGCAGGTCACGCTGAACACATCCGGGAACACCGTCTCCAGCCTGCGCTACATCAGCGACAGCCCGGACGGCGTCAGCGTGGTGCACTCCTCGGCCGGCACCGTGGGCTACGAGCTGACCAACACCAACGGCACCGCCACGGCCGAGGTCAACGCCTCGAACCTGACGTACAGCCTGCGGTACTACGACCCGTTCGGGCAGCAGCGCGGCGCGGCGCCGCCGAGCTGGCCGGACCAGCGCGCGTACCTGGACAAGCCCAGCGACCCGACCAGCGGCCTGGACCTGCTCGGCGCCCGGCAGTACGACCCGGTCACCGGCCGGTTCCTCAGCGTCGACTCGGTCCAGGAGAACACCGACCAGCGCCAGCTGAACGGGTACTCCTACGCCGGCGACAACCCGGTCAACGGTTCGGACCCGACGGGGACCATGCTGGCGTGCGAGGACGGCCCCGGCAGCGTCTGCTACTACCCCCACCCGGCGCCGCCGAAGAAGAGCGGTTCCTCGTCCAGCTCGTCCTCGGACTCCGGCGACTCCGGCGACGGCGGGGAGGACCCGTTCTTCCCCATCTATGAGAAGGTCCGTTCCTACGTCGAGAAGAACCTGGCACCGCTGGACGCCGCGGCGTTCGACAAGATCCTCGAACTGGCTCAGAACAAGGCCTCGGAAACCCAGGTCCTGAACACCATCGACCGGATGCTGGAGATCACGGCCGCGCTGAAGATGGGCAAGCTCGCCGACGGGATCGACACGATCCTGCAGGCGACGCACTTCGACAGCCTCGTCGCGGTCACCCGGGAGGGGACACCGTTCCTGGCCGCCAGCCGGACGACGGCGGTGATGGGCCTCATCGCCGACTACGGCGACGTCGTCCTGCCGCCGGACAAGGGCGCGGCCGGCTGGGTGGACCGCGGCGCCGGCGCGGTCAACGGCGGGCTGCTCATGGCGAACATGGTCGTCGACGAGATACCGGTCGCCGGCCAGGTCATGATGATCGGCACCGGCATCTACCTCGGCGGCGACTACCTGTACCACCACTGGAAGCCGTTCCACAACGCCGTGAACGACGTCGGGCACGGCGTGTCGAGCTTCTTCGGCGGATTGTTCGGCGGTGGTTCCGACTCCAGCGACGCCGCGCCGAAGCCGCAGTGGCCCAACGGCTGCGGCGGGTAGCGATCCGGACCGCTGACTGACGAAGCCCGGCGGCGCGCCACCGCGCCGCCGGGCTTCACCGGTATCGCAGAGCCCTCAGAACAACCGCGAACTCGGGTCGTCCATCCCGCGCAGCACCTCGTAGTCCAGCACCGCGCACTCGATGCCGCGGTCGGCGGCCAGTGTCCGCGCCTGCGGCTTGATCTCCTGTGCCGCGAACACGCCGCGCACCGGTGCCAGCAGGGGGTCGCGGTTGAGCAGTTCCAGGTAGCGGGTCAGCTGCTCCACGCCGTCGATCTCGCCTCGGCGCTTGATCTCCACGGCGACGTGGGCGCCGTCGGAGTCGCGGGCCATGATGTCCACCGGGCCGATGGCGGTCGGGTACTCGCGGCGGACCAGGGTCCAGCCGTTGCCCAGGTGCTCGATCTGCTCGGCGAGGAGTTCCTGCAGGTGCGCCTCGACGCCGTCCTTCTGCAAGCCGGGGTCGATGCCGAGCTCGTGGCTGGAGTCCAGTTCGACGTCGCGCAGGGTGATCACCAGGCGCTCGCCGACCTTGTTGGTGATCGTCCAGACCAGGCCGCCGTCCTCGTCGCCGGCGGTCTCCTTGAGGACGCAGGGCGGCGACATCCAGTTGAGCGGCTTGTACGCGCGGTCGTCGGCGTGGATCGAGACGCTGCCGTCGGCCTTCACCATCAGCAGCCGCTTGGCCTCCGGAAGGTGCGAGGAAAGACGGCCGGCGTAGTCGACGGTGCAGTGGGCGATGACGATGCGCATGGGATCGGAGCCTATCAACGCGGGCGATGCTCAACGGCGCTGCGACTCCTGCGGTCCAGAAAGATGTGCAATGCCGCCTCGAGGTTCGCGCGGACCAGTTCCTCCTGCTCAGCGGCGATCACCTCGCGCATCCGCGGAATGTCGTCCTCGGCGCCGGGCAGATCGAAGACGGTGCAGCCGGCGGCGTCGCGGACGTCGAAGCCGGCGTCCTCGGCGGCCAGGCGTATCAGAGCCGCGCGAACGACCGCGGCGGCCGAACCCGTCGGCACGTAGGCGATCGGCAGCACCCGGATCGCCTCGACGCGGACCAGGTCCGCCTCGGCGGCGTCGGCGGCCACCGACAGCAGGAACGGGGTCAGCGCAGGCGCGTCGCCGTCCTCGGCCACGAACAACCGCAGCGCGGCCGCGCGCGCCGCCGCCGACCGCGCGGAATGCCCGGCGATGAGGTTCCGCGCGCGTGCTGAGGGTGACTCGTCCATTACCCGATGCTCCCACGACGCAGCACAGTGTTTCCCCTATCGCAGTACTAGTCCCGCATACGCACATCGCCGTAAGCCGTTCTGGCTGATGCCGCTATCATTCAGCTCGACACGCTGCTAACCCGCACTCTGTCCGTCACGGCAGGGGCGTGTAGGGGAGCACGCATCCGCCTCGTCGATTGTGTCGATGGGCGCCGTTTCGAGCGAGGAGTCGCAGACCGATGAGTTTCATAGCCAAGTGCCTCGAGATCACCGAGAAGAGCTTCGAGGGCACCGTCGAGCAGCTCGAGGAGTGGAGCGCCCACCGGCACGGCGCGAAGCTGTTCATGAAGCTGGGCATCGCCTACTACGCCGAGCAGCGCCTGGAAGGCCACCACGAGCCCGTGGCGCGCATCCTGGACGCCCTCGACGGCCACGCCGCCGAGCACGGCGAGACCGGCATCGACCACCTGCGGATCACGCACGAGGTGCTGGGCCGCGAATTCGCCGGCGAGCACCACCCCGAGGCCGCCGCCGAGAAGGACGCGGCTGCGAACGCCGGCGCTTGATTCTCCAGTGAATTCGAGCTCGAATAAGCGTTCAAAACAAATCGGCGCCCTTCCCTAGGGGATATCCCTGGGAAGGGCGCCGATTCGCGTCCAAGCGGTGAGGGAGTCCGCTCAGACGGCGACGGATCCGGCACGCCGGATCTGTTCGACGATGGTGTGCAGGATCTGCGTGATCCCGAAATCCTTCGGCGTGAACACCGCGGCGACGCCGGCCTGGCGCAATGTGCGCGCGTCCGCGTCGGGGATGATGCCGCCGACGACCACCGGTACCGAGCCGGCTCCGGCCGCCCGCAGCTCGGCCAGCACCTCGGGCACCAGCTGCAGGTGCGAACCGGACAGCACTGACAGCCCGACGCAGTGCACGTCCTCGGCCACCGCGGCCGCCGCGATCTGCGCCGGTGTCAGCCGGATGCCCTGATAGACCACCTCGAAGCCGGCGTCGCGGGCCCGCACGGCGATCTGCTCGGCGCCGTTGGAGTGGCCGTCCAGGCCGGGCTTGCCGACCAGCAGCCGCAGCCGGCGGCCGAGTTCCGCAGAGGCCTGATCCACCTCGCGGCGCAGGACCACCAGCTCCTCCGAGGGGATGGCGGTCCCGACAGAGCCGGAAACGCCGGTGGGCGCCCGGAATTCGCCGAAGACCTCGCGCAGGACGCCGGTCCACTCCCCCGTGGTGACGCCGGCGCGCACGCAGGCGAGCGTGGCGTCCATCAGGTTGGCGTCGGTCGCAGCCTCCTGACGCAGCCGGTCCAGTGCGGCCTCGACCTCCGCGCCGTCCCGCTGGTCCTTCCACTCCTTCAGCGCCGCCACCGCGTGCTGCTCCACCGCCGGATCCACGGTCTGGATCGCCGCGTCCAGGTCGGCGGTCAGCGGGTTCGGCTCGGTCTCGGTGAACTTGTTGACGCCCACGACCGTGATCTCGCCGGACTCGATCTTCGCGCGCCGCTCGGCGTGCGCGCCGACCAGCTGCGCCTTCAGATAGCCCGATTCCACGGCCGCCACGACGCCGCCGAGGTCCTGGATGCGCCCGATCTCGGCCCACGCCGCCTCGGCGATCTCCTCGGTCTTGGCCTCGACCACCTTCGAGCCGGCGAACAGGTCGGGGTACTCCAGCAGGTCCGATTCGTAGGCCAGCACCTGCTGCATGCGCAGCGACCACTGCTGGTCCCACGGCCGCGGCAGGCCGAGCGCCTCGTTCCAGGCCGGCAGCTGCACGGCGCGCGCCCGCGCGTCCTTGGACAGCGTCACCGCCAGCATCTCCAGCAGGATGCGCTGGACGTTGTTCTCCGGCTGCGCCTCGGTCAGCCCGAGGGAGTTGACCTGGACGCCGTAGCGGAAGCGGCGCAGCTTGTCGTCGGTGACGCCGTAGCGCTCGCGCGTGATGCGATCCCAGAGCTCTGCGAAGGCTCGGAGCTTGCACATCTCCTCGACGAAGCGCACGCCGGCGTTGACGAAGAAGGAGATGCGCCCGACCACCTGGCCGAAGTCCTCCGGCGCGACCTGTCCGGAATCGCGCACGCCGTCCAGCACGGCGATCGCCGTGGACAGCGCGTAAGCGACCTCCTGCACCGGCTGCGCGCCGGCCTCCTGCAGGTGGTAGGAGCAGATGTTGATCGGGTTCCACTTGGGCATGTTCGCCACGGTGTAGGCGATGGTGTCGGTGATCAGCCGCAGCGACGGTCCGGGCGGGAAGACGTAGGTCCCGCGCGAGAGGTACTCCTTGACGATGTCGTTCTGCGTGGTGCCCGACAGCGCGGCGATATCAGCACCCTGCTCCTCGGCGGCGACCTGGTACAGCGCCAGCAGCCACATGGCCGGGGCGTTGATGGTCATCGAGGTGTTCATCCGCTCCAGCGGGATGCCGTCGAACAGCGCCCGCATGTCGCCCAGGTGCGAGACCGGGACGCCGACCTTGCCGACCTCGCCGCGCGCCAGGATGGAGTCGGGGTCGTAGCCGGTCTGCGTGGGCAGGTCGAAGGCCACCGACAGGCCGGTCTGGCCCTTGGCCAGGTTCCTGCGATACAGGGCGTTGGACTCCGCCGGGGTGGAGTGGCCGGCGTAGGTCCGCATCACCCAGGGGCGGTCACGCTCGGAAGATCTGTCACTCCCGGAAAATCTATCGCGCTCGGTCACGAAGGCTCCCAGTGGATGGTGTCGCCGCCCGGCAGGGTCGGGTCGGCGCCTTGGTCCGGAGCCTACTGACGGGTAACAGGGGTGTCACCGGTGAGCTTGCGCACACCGGTCGGCTCGGCGCGGGGACACTTATATCTCGATATCAAGCTTCTTGACATCGAGCGACATTCTCCGTCACACTCCAGGAGGACCTGCAGGGCTGACGCTAGGGGTGGGACATGGGGCTGCGGAGGAGCCAATCGGCGGACGGTGGCATCGGGACCGGCGGCACGGGGCGCCGGACCGGGACCGCCCCGGCCGCCGCCGACGCTCCGAAGCGCCCCGGAACCCTGGCGCAGCTGCGTCACCCGCCTGGCGGACACGACGCCCGCCGCATGCTCGCCGCGCTGTTCCTGGACCGCGTCGGCAACGGCGTCTGGGCCTCCTCGCTGGTCCTGTACTTCACCGTCGTGGAGCACCTGAGCGCCCGCCAGATCGGCGCGCTGCTCGGCGTCGCCGGTCTGGTCGGCATCGCCGGCCCGCCGATCGCCGGCGCGCTGGCCGAGCGCCGTCCGGTGCGCTCGATCCTGGTGGCGTGCCACCTGATGAGGGTGCTGACACTGTGCGCGGTCCCGCTGTGCCACGGCTTCGTGCCGCTGCTGGCGGCCACGACCGCGACGACGCTGTGCGACCGCGGGTCGAAGACGATGGAGATCGTCTTCGCCGGCCAGGCCGCCGGGGAGCAGCGCGCGACGTACCGCGCCTTGTCGCGGGTGGTGATGAACGCCGCCTACGCCCTCGGCGCCGGACTCGCGGCGATCGCGGTCGCCGTGGGGACGAGCCGGGTGTACGAGGTGGTGGTCGTCGCGAACGGGCTGTCGTACCTGGCGGTGGCGGCGATGGTGCTCCGGACGAGTCGGCGGGCGCCGATGCGGGCGAGCGAGGCTTCCCCCAAGACAGCCACCGCGCGCGGCCGCAATCCCTGGCGAGACGCGGGCTACCTGCGCTTTGTGCTGCTCGACATCTTCCTGAACCTGGACGACGCGATCCTGACCGTCGGCATCCCGCTGTGGGCCGTGACCCGCACCGACGCCCCGCACGCGGTGATCCCGGCCGTCATGGTGATCAACACCCTGATGTGCGTCTTCCTACAGATGCCGGTCTCGGCCCGCGTGGTCGGCGCGCGACCGGCAGCACGCGCGGCGTGCTGGTACGGCGTGGCACTGCTCGCCGGCTGCGCACTCATCGCGGGATCGGGCCACACCGGCGCGGCCGTCGCGACGGTGACCCTGCTGCTCGCGGCAGCGGTGGTGACAGGCGCGGAACTGGTGCGCTCACTGGTGTCCTGGGAACTCGCGGTGTCCCTGGCACCGGCCGACGCACAGGCTTCGTACCTGGGCGTGGCCGGCATGGCGCAGGCGATCGAACGCTCCGCGGGCCCGGTGGCCCTGACCAGCGGCGTCCTGGCCGCCGGACCGATCGGCTGGCTCGGCCTCGGCACGGTCGTGACGGGCCTCGGCGTCGTGCAGCGCAGAGCGAGCCTGCGACGTTTGGACCGCCTGGACCGCCTGGACCGCCTGGACCGCCGGGCGACCGGCGAGAGCACGGCTCCGGCGGGCAGCGGCGCGCCTGCCGCAGTGGCCTGACGCGCTCGTGGTTCGCACCGCGGCGGCTGGTGGGTGGGCGTTTTAGGGTGCGGCTGGTGCGGTTGGTTTGTGGGTTTTATAAGCTTTTTACGTCTTCGAGCATGGTTTGATGGCCTCGCAGGGGGCGCAGTTCGGTAGTGGGTGGCTAGGGTGCGCTGGCGGCCGGCGGTGGTGGAGGGACACGACCACGCGCCGGTCCGAGTCACTGCGCATGCGTTGGGGGTGGCGGGTGTCTGCCGCGTTTGGTGGGCACCTGAAGTCAACGTCAAGGGCAGGCGCCTCCGGCGGGGGCGCTCTGCAACGGGGGGTCGGGCCGGGTTAGGTGGCTCGGCGGCGGTCTGAATGTTGGTCGCCTTTGTCCCGGATCCCTCGCCGCTGTCGTCGCCGTAGACGGAATCATTGCGGCCTGGCGGAGTAAAGTCGGATCGCAATTGCTGTGGTGCCGTTTCGTGCGACTTGACACCGCCAGTCCGCAATGATTGGCAAAGCCCGCCGACAGCGACGAGGGATCCGGGACAACACCCTTGTGGGGAGGAGGTCCCCGCCTATCGCAGAACGCTCACCACTTGCAGGCTGCCAGTCCCGGCGCGATGCCAGGAAAAGGCGAAACTGCCTTTCCCAAAGATGTCAGCGAGTAGGTGAAACAGCAGCCTGCCGCCCACGTCGGTGGATCCTCCACACCATACCTGGGTTGTCCCGCATTCCCCGTCGCGTCGGCGGGCTCTGCCAATCTTTTCGGACTGGCGGTGTCAAGTCGAGCGTTTCTCCACCACAGCAAAAGCGATCCGACCTTACTCCGCCAGGCCGAAATGATTCCGTTTACGGCGACGACGCGACGGGGAATCCGGGACAAGGCGACCACAAGCAACGACCGCCAGCAGACAACGCGACCGTCCCCTCCCCGGAGCGAGGCCGCTCGCCGCGAAGGCGCCGCCGGAGGCCCTGCCCTTGACCTTGACTTTCGGTGCCCCTCAAACGCGGCCGCGACCCGCCAGACCAACGTGTGCGCAGTGACTCGGACCGGCGCGTGGTCGTGAACAGCCTCCACCGCCGGCCGCCGACGCGACCCGGCCACGCACCACCGAACTGCGCCCCCTGCGAGGCCATCAAACCATGCTCGAAGACGTAAAAAGCTTATAAAAACACACAAACTAACCGCACCGACACCCAGACCGGCTCAGTAGCTGTAGAAACCCTTCCCCGACTTCCGCCCCAGATCCCCGGCCGTCACCATGCGGTTCATCAGCTCCGGGGGGCTGAACTTCTCGTCCTGGGTCTCGGTGTAGATGTTGCGGGTGGCGTCGCGGAGGATGTCCACGCCGGTGAGGTCGGCGGTGGCGAGCGGGCCCATGGTGTGGCCGAAGCCGAGCTTGCAGGCCAGGTCGATGTCCTCGGCGGTGGCGACGCCGGATTCGTAGAGCTTCACGGCTTCGACCACGAGGGCGGTGATCAGGCGGGTGGTGACGAAGCCGGCGACGTCGCGGTTGACCACGATGCAGGTCTTGCCGGTCTCCTCGGCGAAGGCGCGGGCCTTGGCGAGGGTTTCGTCGGAGGTCTTGTAGCCGCGGACGAGTTCGCACAGCTGCATCATCGGGACCGGGGAGAAGAAGTGGGTGCCGATGACGTCCTGGGGGCGGGAGGTGACCGCGGCGATCTGGGTGATGGGGATCGCCGAGGTGTTGGTCGCCAGGACCGCGCCGGGCTTGGCGAGCTTGTCGAGCTCGCGGAAGATGTCCTGCTTGACCTCGGCGTTCTCGAAGACCGCCTCGACGATCACGTCGGCGTCGGCGACCGCCTCGGCGAGGTCCGTGGTCGTGCTGACGCGGGCCGTCGCGGCCTCGACTTCCTCGGCGGTGTAGCGGCCCTTGGAAGCGAACTTCTCCAGCGAGGCGCGGATGCCGTCGGCGCCGCGCTTGAGGGCCGCGTCGGTCACGTCGCGGAGGGCCACCTCGTAGCCGGCGGCCGCGGCCACCTGCGCGATCCCCGAGCCCATCAGACCGGCGCCGATGACGGCCAGCTTCTTCGACACTGCGCTACCTCATGCTTCACAAGGGGTGATTTGCTAGGACGTCCAAAAAGATAACGCGGGCATGGCCGCGCCCGGCGCGGACGGCGGCGTAACGCTCGTCACGGGACGTCTGCGCGGTCTACGGATAGGGGTCGGGGTCCGGCTCCCGCTCGATCTGCGCGCCGAGCGAGCGCAGCTGGGTGACCAGGCCCTGATACCCGCGGTCGATGTGGCGCACGTCGGAGACCGTGGTGTGCCCGTCGGCGACCAGACCGGCCAGCACCAGCCCGGCGCCGGCGCGGATGTCGGTGGCGCGCACCGGCGCCCCAGACAGCCGCTCGACGCCGCGCACGATCGCGTGGTGCCCCTCGGTGCGCACCGAGGCGCCGAGGCGCGCGAGCTCCTGCAGGAACACGAAGCGCGCGTCGAACAGGTTCTCGGTGACCATCGAGGTGCCCTCGGCGATCGAGTTCATCGCGGCGAACAGCGGCTGCAGGTCGGTGGCGAAGCCCGGGTAGGGCAGCGTGACGATGTCCACGGCCCGGGGGCGGCGGTCCATCGACACCCGGAAGCCGGTCTCGTCGGGCACGACCGTCGCGCCGGCCTGCGTCAGCTTGTCCAGGGCGATCTCCAGGTGCGCCGCGTTGCCGCCGGCCACGCGCACGTCGCCGCGGGTCATGGTGGCCGCGACCGCGAACATGCCGGCCACGATGCGGTCGGCGACCACGAGGTGCGGCGAGGGCGCCGGGGACAGGGTGTCCACGCCCTCGATGACCAGCGTGGAGGTGCCCGAGCCGTCGATCTTGGCGCCCATCGAGGCCAGCAGGGCGCAGATGTCGACGATCTCCGGCTCGCGCGCGGCGTTGTCGATGACCGTGGTCCCGCGGGCCAGGACGGCGGCCATCAGGATGTTCTCGGTCGCCCCGACGCTCGGGAAGTCCAGCAGGATGCTCGCGCCGGTCAGGCCCTTGGGCGCGGAGGCGACCAGGAACCCGTGCTCCTGGGAGATGTCGGCGCCGAGCCGCTGCAGCCCGTCGATGTGCATGTCCAGCCCGCGCGAGCCGATGGCGTCGCCGCCGGGGTAGGACACCTTGGCCTCGCCCTGCCGCGCCAGCAGCGGGCCCAGCACGCAGATCGAGGCGCGCAGCCGGCGCACCAGGTCGTAGTCGGCCTCGGTGCCGGGATCGGCGGGCACGTCGATGACGATCGCCGACCCCTTCTGCGGCCCGTCCTCCCGCTCCGGTCCCGGCTCCCAGTCCAGCCGCACGCCGCAGCCGAGGCGCCGCAGCAGCTCGGCCATCAGCTCGACGTCCAGGATGCGCGGGACACCCCGCAGCTCGGTCCGGCCCTCGGCCAGCAGGGCGACGGCCATCAGCTTCAGCGCGCTGTTCTTCGCGCCGCACACTGCGATCTCGCCCGCGAGGCGGGCACCTCCGGCAACTCTGAAACGCTCCACGACCGGCCATCCTGGCACACTCCCGTACCGCGTCCGGGTGACCGGCAGGCAACCTGGGGCTTTCGATTCGCGTCTTCGTAGTCGCCATGGACACCTGGGACAACGCGCGGCCTGACCGTGATCAGCCGACGGACGGTGCCTCGGCGATCCCCGAGGAGGGGTCGCGGGGGACCTCGGAGACGACGCCGGCGGCGGCTTCGAAGTCATCGGCGGCCTCCGAAGAGGAGCCGTACGCACTGCCGGAGCTGCGCCGCGCCCTGAACATCATCGCCGACCACTACACCTCCGTCCCGCAGCCCGACCTCTTCCCGAAGGTCATGGCGCGGGCCACGCGGATCCGGCGGCGGAACCGCGCGATCCGCGCCGTCACGGCGACCGCGGCACTGGTGGTGGCGGCGATCCTCGGACCGTCGGTCGCCTCGGAACTCGGCGTGCGCGGCGGGGACGCCTCGGCCGCCCCGCCGCCGTCCGCGATCGTGGACCTGACGAGCGCGTACCCGGTGACGGCGGCGGCGCAGAGCGGCGTGGCGGTGGCGATGCCCACCCAGCCGGACAACGCCCTGAACTGGCCGAGCCGCGGCACGACGGTCCCCGCGCAGGCGGTGGACGTCGCGAAGTCGTACTTGCTGGACCACGCCGGCTCCTCGGCCACCTCGGCCACCGCGACCGTCACGACCCTGTGGGCGCAGGTGGACGCGGACACGACGGTGCCGTCGGTCAAGCGCGCGCCCAAAGCGACGCCGATGCCGCAAGCGCAGGCGCAGGCGCCGCAGAAGGCGGCGCACAAGACCTGGCTGTACGTGATGCAGGGCTGGACGAACGGACCGGACGGCACGCCCTCGCAGGCCGAACTCCTGGTCGGCGACTACACGCAGACCGGCAAGGCCTCGAGCATGTCGGTGTACTCGAGCCCGGTGACCTTCGCCCACCCGCGCCCCGGCTCGGCCGACGACATCGACGACGTGCAGCAGATCGCCGAGCTGTCGGTGTACCTGCCGCAGAGCGACCGCCTGGTGGTGCTCGGCACGCCGCAGACCGAGACGGTGCTGTACGCCAAGACCGGCGGCGACCTGGTCCCGCAGAAGACGGACGGCGGCGTGGCGGTCTTCCCGCGCACGAAAGAACTGGTGAAGGGGCACTACGCCGACACCATCCAGGTGCGCGACGCCAAGAACGTGGCGCTGACGCCGCCGAAGGCGTGGAGCGCCGCGGACTTCGTGCTGAGCGGGATGATGAGTCTGTGGAACAGCGCCGGCAACGGGTGGGTGACAGTGCCTCTGCGCTCCGGCGCCGCTCGCCCGACTCAGGACTCGGGCACAGAAGCCAGTTCAGAACCCAGCACCGGACCCAGCGCAGAGCCGAGCACCGGTCCGCCGACGCAGACGCAGCCGCCGCGCCTCACACCGACAGGCGCGCCCTCGGTGACGCCGCCGAGTCCGAGTGAGAGCGTCGGCGCCGCCACAGCGCCCTCAGGGCAACCCACCGATACCAGCGGTGCCACCGGGCTCGCGAGTACGTTCTGACGGCTGTCAGGCGGCCTCTGAAGGCTGCTGACAAGCTCTATCAGGTACGTAGAAGATCCCCTACCGCTCCCCGCCCGGCACCCATAGCACATCCCCGTCCCCGCCGTGCGAGTCGGTGTTCGCCACCCGCGCCAGGATGAACAACAAGTCCGACAGCCGGTTCAAGTACTTCACCGCCAACGGATTCACCCCGTCCCCGTACTCCTCCACCGCCGCCCAGGCGCTCCGCTCCGCGCGCCGCACCACGGTGCGCGCCACGTGCAGCTGTGCGGCGACCACCGTGCCGCCGTTGAGGATGAACGAGCGCAGCTTCGCCAGGGTCTCGTTCCACTCGTCGCACGCCGCCTCCAGGCGCTCGACGTACTCCGGCTCGATGCGCAGCGGCGGGAACTCGGGGTTCTCCGCCGGCGGCGTGCTCAGGTCGGCGCCGAGGTCGAAGAGCTCGTTCTGCACCCGCAGCAGCAGGGCCCTGATCCCGTCGTGCAGCATGCCGAGGTCGTTGGTCGCGAACGCCACGGCCAGGCCGATCGCCGCGTTGGCCTCGTCGACGTCGGCGTACGCCGCCAGGCGCGCGTCGGTCTTGCGGACCCGGCTCAGGTCGCCGAGGGCGGTCGTGCCGTCGTCGCCGGTGCGGGTGTAGATGCGGGTCAGGTTCACCATGGGCACCACGCTAGCCGGTGGCCGTACCCGGTGCATGACACCGGTGGGGCGATTGTGGCGGGTCTCACCGGGCGGGGAAGCCGGTCCGGGAAGGCGCCGGAAAGGCGGTCGGAGGAAGCCGTTCCGAGGAAGCCGGGGCGCGGCTCAGCTCACCCGCGAGATGTTCCATCCCGGCGGCGCCGCCTCGACCCATGTCAGGAACGCCATCATCGACTCCGTCGACATCGCCAGTTCCACCACGCGCCCAGCCGCCGAACACTCCAGCACCGCCCAGCCGGGCAGCAGGGTGCGGCCCTCCTCCCCGGCGGCGTCGCGGCGGGCCACGACGTCGAACCCCCGCCGAGCCAGGCTCGTGCGGGGGCGCGGGGAGTAGCTGAACACCCGGTAGAGGTCCACCGTGAGGTCGCGGTAGCGGCCGACGGCGAAGGACCAGCCCGAGGCGTCGCCGAGGACCGGCAGCGGACCGAAGCGGACCGCGCAGTCGAAGGCTCCGCCGCCGCGGCGGATCAGATGGCGGCGCATCGGGATGAAAGCCACGGACAAACACAGGATCACAAAGCAGACGGCCAGGATCTCGACAGCGCTGAGCATTTACGAAAGCTCCTCACCGTCGAGTCCCGGCCGCATCTACGTGTACCTCAGGGCCCTCAGTGCGCCGTGCCCGCGCCCACGGACGCGTCACCGGACACCCGCAGCTGCGCCTCGGCGAAGCGGAGGTCCGCCTGCGCCTGCTCGCGGGCCGCACTGTCCTCGCCAGCCGCGTCCTCGGCCGCGCGGGCCTGGGCCGCCAGCTCCCGGGCTCCCGCGACGTCGATCTCCTCCGGGAGCAGGATGCTCTCGGCCAGGATCGACACGTCGTCGCGGGCGACCGACAGGAAGCCGCCGGAGACGACCACTTCCCGCAGTCCCTCTTCGGTGCCGCGGACGCTCACCACGGACGGCGCGAGGATGGACAGGATGGGCTGGTGGCCCGGCAGCACGCCGGTGTCGCCCTCAGTGGTGCGGGCGATGACCATCTCGGCCGTCCCCTGCCACACTTTGCGGTCGGCCGCCACCAACGAGACGTTCAACCGGCGGCTCGCCGCGTGCGACTCGCTCATGCCCGCTCCAGCTCCTTGGCCTTCTTCTCCAGGTCCTCGATGCCGCCGCACATGAAGAACGCCTGCTCCGGCACGTGGTCGTACTTGCCGTCGGCGATCGCGGTGAAGGCCGCGATGGTCTCGTCCAGCGGGACGAACGAGCCGTCGATGCCGGTGAAGATCTTCGCCACGAAGGTGTTCTGCGACAGGAAGCGCTCGATGCGCCGCGCGCGCTGCACGGTGACCTTGTCTTCCTCGGAGAGCTCGTCGATGCCGAGGATCGCGATGATGTCCTGCAGGTCCTTGTACTTCTGCAGGATCGCCTTGATCCGGGTCGCGCACTCGTAGTGCTCGCGGGAGATGTACCGCGGGTCCAGGATGCGCGAGGTGGAGTCCAGCGGGTCCACCGCGGGGTAGATGCCCTTCTGGGTGATCGGACGGCTGAGCACCGTCGTGGCGTCCAGGTGGGTGAAGGTGGTGTGCGGCGCCGGGTCGGTGATGTCGTCCGCGGGGACGTAGATCGCCTGCACCGAGGTGATCGAGTGGCCCTTGGTCGAGGTGATCCGCTCCTGCAGCACACCCATCTCGTCGGCCAGCGTCGGCTGGTACCCCACCGCGGAGGGCATGCGGCCCAGCAGGGTCGACACCTCCGAGCCGGCCTGGGTGAACCGGAAGATGTTGTCGATGAACAGCAGCACGTCCTGCTTCTGCACGTCGCGGAAGTACTCCGCCATCGTCAGCGCGGACAGCGCGACCCGCAGACGGGTGCCCGGCGGCTCGTCCATCTGGCCGTAGACCAGCGCGGTCTTCTTGATGACGTCGGTCTCGGTCATCTCCGCGATCAGGTCGTTGCCCTCACGGGTGCGCTCGCCGACGCCGGCGAACACCGACACGCCGCCGAAGTTCGCCGCGACGCGGTAGATCAGCTCCTGGATCAGCACGGTCTTGCCCACGCCCGCGCCGCCGAACAGGCCGATCTTGCCGCCGTTCACGTACGGCGTCAGCAGGTCGACGACCTTGATGCCGGTGGTGAACATCTCGGTCTTGGAGTCGAGCTGGTCAAAGGAGGGCGCCTTGCGGTGGATGCCCCAGCGCTCCTCGGCGTGGAACTCCTCGCCCTCCTTGAGGTTCAGCACGTCACCGGTCACGTTGAACACGCGGCCCAGGGTGATGTCGCCGACCGGCACGCTGATCGGGCCGCCGGTGTTGACCACCTCGGCGCCGCGGACCAGACCGTCGGTCGGGTTCAGCGCGATGGCGCGGACCATGCCGTCGCCGATGTGCTGGGCGACCTCGAGGGTCAGGGTGCGGGTCTCCCCGAGGAACGGGTAGTCGATTTTGAGCGCGTTCAGCAGGTCCGGCATGCCGTCGACGGGGAACTCCACGTCGACGACCGGGCCGATGATGCGCGCGACGCGGCCGACGGCCTTCGTCGCGGTCTCCGTGGTCACAGTCATTTCAGTCACTTCCCACATTCGCGTCGGCCAGCGCGTTGGCGCCGCCCACGATTTCGCTGATTTCCTGGGTGATCTCGGCCTGACGGGCCGCGTTCGCCTGCCGGGTGAGGTTGTCGATGAGGTCCGAGGCGTTGTCGGTCGCGGACTTCATCGCGCGGCGCCGGGCCGCGTGCTCGGAGGCGGCCGACTGGAGCATGGCGTTGTAGATGCGCGCCCGCACGTAGTGCGGCAGCAGCGCGTCCAGCACCCGCTCCGGGGACGGCTCGAACTCGTACAGCGGGAACACCCCGCCGGCCGGGGTCTCGGTGGTCTCCTCGTACTGCAGCGGCAGGATCCGGACCGTGGTCGGCTGCTGCGAGAGCATCGAGATGAACCGGGTCGAGACCAGGTGGATCTCGTCCATCCCGCCCTCTTCGGCCAGGAACGCCTCGATCACCTCGTCGGCGACCGTGCGCGCGTCGGTGTACGCGGGGTTGTCCGAGAACCCGACCCACGAGCCGGCCATCGACCGCTCGCGGAAGGAGTTGTACGACACGCCCTTGCGGCCCACCACGTAGCGGACCGGCTCCTTGCCCTGCTCGCGCAGCAGCTGCATCAGCTGCTCGGCTTCCTTCAGGGTGTTGGTGTTGTACCCGCCGCAGAACCCGCGGTCACTGGTGACCACGAGCACGGCGGCCTTGGGCCGGACGCCGGCCTGCGGCTCGCGCTCGGTGGTCAGCGCGTGCGAGGCGTTGGAGCGTGAGGCGACCGCCGAGACGGCGCGTGTGATCTCCTCCGCGTACGGCGTGGAGGCGGCGACCTTCTGCTGCGCCTTCACGATGCGTGCGGTGGCGATCAGTTCCTGGGCGCGGGTGATCTGCTTGGTCGCCTTCACCGAGGCGATGCGGCGCCGGTAGACCCGGAGCTGGCCTCCCATGTCAGTTCACCCCTTCCCGCTGCTCGTCGTGCACTGGAGTCTGAGTCACCGGCGATCAGGCCTTGTGCTTGGTGATCGTGGCCTGGCCGACGTCGCCCTCGTCCATCGCCTCGGCCTTGCCCTGGTCGGCCAGCAGCGTGCCGTCGCCGAGCTCGAAGCCGCGCTTGAACTGCGCGACCGCGTCCTTGAACGCCGAGACGGTGTCGTCGGAGAGCTGGCCGGTCTCGCGGATGGAGTTCAGGACGCCGGAGTGGTCGGTCTTGAGGTAGGAGACGAACTCCTTCTCGAAGCGGCGCACGTCGGCCACCGGCACGTCGTCGATCGAGCCCGAGGTGCCGATCCAGATCGAGGCCACCTGCTCCTCGACCGGGTAGGGCTCGTACTGGCCCTGCTTGAGGATCTCCACCATGCGCTGGCCGCGGGCGAGCTGGGCCTTGGAGGCGTCGTCCAGGTCCGAGGCGAAGGCGGCGAACGCCTCCAGGTCGCGGAACTGCGCCAGGTCCACGCGCAGCGAGCCGGAGACCGAGCGCATCGCCTTCACCTGCGCCGAGCCGCCGACGCGGGAGACCGAGGTACCCACGTTGATCGCCGGGCGGACGCCGGAGTTGAACAGGTCGGTCTCGAAGAAGCACTGACCGTCGGTGATGGAGATGACGTTGGTCGGGATGAACGCCGAGATGTCGTTGGCCTTGGTCTCGATGACCGGCAGACCGGTCATGGAGCCGCCGCCCATCTCGTCGTTCAGCTTCGCGCAGCGCTCCAGCAGACGGGAGTGCAGGTAGAAGACGTCGCCGGGGTAGGCCTCGCGCCCCGGCGGGCGGCGCAGCAGCAGCGACATCGAGCGGTAGGCCTCGGCCTGCTTGGTCAGGTCGTCGAAGACGATCAGGACGTGCTTGCCGTCGTACATCCAGTGCTGGCCGATGGCCGAGCCGGTGTAGGGCGCCAGGTACTTGAAGCCGGCCGCGTCGGAGGCGGGAGCGGCGACGATGGTCGTGTACTTCATCGCCCCGGCCTCCTCCAGCGCGCCCTTGACGGCCGCGATGGTGGAGCCCTTCTGGCCGATGGCGACGTAGATGCAGCGGACCTGCTTCTTGGGGTCGCCGGACTCCCAGTTCTGCTTCTGGTTGATGATCGTGTCGACGGCGACCGCGGTCTTGCCGGTCTGCCGGTCGCCGATGATCAGCTGGCGCTGGCCGCGGCCGATCGGGGTCATCGAGTCGATGGCCTTGATCCCGGTCTGCAGCGGCTCCTTGACCGACTGCCGGGCCATGACGCCCGGCGCCTGCAGCTCCAGGATGCGGGTGCCCTCGGCCTCGATCGGGCCCAGGCCGTCGATCGGCTCGCCGAGCGGGTTCACCACGCGGCCCATGAAGCTGTCGCCGACCGGGGTGGACAGGATCTCTCCGGTGCGCGCGACCCGCTGGCCTTCTTCGATGCCTTCGTAGTCGCCCAGGACCACGACGCCGATCTCCCGGACGTCCAGGTTCAGGGCGATGCCCAGAGTGCCGTCCTCGAACTTCAGCAGCTCGTTGGTCATCGCCGAGGGCAGACCTTCGACCTTGGCGATGCCGTCACCGATCTCGGTCACGGTGCCGACTTCGTCCTTCGACGCCTCGGGCGCCTCGTAGGAAGCGACAAAGCGCTCCAACGCGTCCCGGATCTCCTCCGGACGGATCGTGAGCTCCGTCATGAGTATTCCTGCTCTCCTAGATTCATCCGGGCCGGGCAGCAGCGGGCTCCCTGATCGTCCAGGGACACCGCCCGCCGCCACCACCCGCAGGTCGTTTCTGGTGGGTAATTCGTCAGATCTTCAATTGGGCACAGTGTGCACTTCTTGTACGACGCTAAGCCTTGACGCCGAGCGCCGCTGCGCCGGTGCGCGGCTCAGCCGGCCAGCTGCCGCTGGGCCTGTCCCAGCCGGGTGGCCACCGTGCCGTCGACGACCTCGTCGCCGACCCGCACCGACAGTCCGCCCAGCACCGCCGGGTCCAGATCCACGTTCAGGTGGACCTGCCGGCCGTACAGCCGCTTGAGCACCGCCGCCAGACGGTCGCGCTGCTGCTCGGTCATCGGGACCGCCGCGGTCACGTAGGCGATCAGCCGCTGGCGGCGCGCTGCCGCCTCCTTGCCGATCTCGGTCAGGCCGGCGCTGATCGACCGGCCGCGCGGGGCGGCCACCAGGCGTCCCACCAGGCGGTAGGTCGTGACGTCGACCTTGCCCGAGAGCAGGCCGTCCACGAGCGCGACCCGCTTGTCCGCCGGGACCCGGCCATCGGCCAGGGCCAGCGCCAGCTCGCCGTTGGAGTCCAGCAGCCGGCTGAGCCGGAACAGCTCGTCCTCGACGTCGTCGAGCTTGCCGTCCCGCTCGGCGACCGCCAGGTCGGCGCGGACCGCCAGGTCCGCCACGGCGTCGGCCAGATCGCGCGGAGCGCTCCAGCGCGAGCGCGCCATGCCGGCCACCAGGGCGGCGGCGTCGGCGCCGATCTTGCCGGCGAGCAGCGCGGTCGCGATGTCCGCGCGCTGGGCCGGCTGGCGGGCCGGGTCGGTCAGCATGCGGCGCAGCGAGGCGTCCTTGCCGAAGGCCACCGCCACGGCCGACAGGTCGTCGGCGACGGCGGCGATGTCAGCGCCGGGCGCCGAGGTCAGCGCGTCGAGACGGTCCGCTCCGGCGGCCAGGGCCTCGCGGCTGGCGCCCTGCATCAGGCACCGGCCTTGGCGGTGGCCTCCGAGGCCGCGTCGGCCTTGGCCTCCAGCTCGGCCAGGAAGCGGTCGACGGTCCCGCGCTGGCGGGCCTCGTCCTCCAGCGACTCCCCGACGATCTTGCTCGCCAGCTGGATGGCCAGCGTGCCCAGGTCGCCCTTGAGCGCGGCGCGGGTCGCGGCGGCGTCGGCGTCGAGCTGGGCCCGGCCGCCGGCCACCAGGTTCTCGCGCTGCTCGGTGCCCTCGGCCCGCATCCGCGCCACGATCTCCGCACCCTGTTCCCGGGCGTGCTGGGTGATCTTGGCGGCCTCGTGCCGGGCCTCGGTCAGGTTGCGCTGGTACTCCTCCTGGAGCGCCGCGGCGGCCGCCTGGGCCTCCTCGGCACGGTGCATGCCGCCCTCGATGGCGTCGGTGCGCTCGTCCAGGGTCTTCTTGATGTTCGGCAGGAGCTTCTTCCAGAAGATCACGAAGATGATCAGGAACGCGATCGTGCCGATGACGAGCTCGTCGCCCTTGGGCACGACCGGGTTGAACTCACCGGCCAGCACAACCGCGGTGTTCGCAGCAGGCATCATGGTCTACCTTCCCTAGGTCCGTAGGGGCTCGGGACGGCGCTTTACTTCAGAACGAACGGCGCCACGAAACCGAGCAGCGCGAGCGCCTCGGTCAGCGCGAAGCCGATGAACATGTTGGTGCGGATCATGCCGGCGGCCTCGGGCTGGCGGGCCATGGCCTGAACACCGTTGCCGAAGATCAGGCCCACGCCGATACCCGGGCCGATGGCCGACAGGCCGTACCCCAGGAAGCCCATGCCGGACAGCTTGATGTCGGTGCTCGCGAGGGTGGTCAGAGCAGCGCTCATGTCTCTCGTTTTCCTTCTGGTTGGCCGGCGGGCACTGTGCCAACCGGTCGCTTATAGGTCATGCGGGATCTTGAGTTGTGGTCTTGCACCACGCCCCCTCGCCGGAACAAGGAAGCGCACGTCTGCGTCGGGCTGCCGAGACGGGGCACAGCCCTTGTGTGCTAGCCCCTAGTGCGCTTCCTCGAGCGCACCCTGCAGGTAGCTCGCGGTCAGCATCACGAAGATGTAGGCCTGCAGCGCCTGGATGAACAGCTCGAAGCCGGTCATCACGATCGCCATGGTGAAGGACGCGCCGGAGAAGACGATCCCCTTGACGCTGAACATGTACCAGGCGCCGGCGGAGAACGTGGCCAGCAGCAGGTGGCCGGCGAACATGTTCGCGAAGAGCCGGATACCCAGGGTGAACGGCCGGATGAAGATGTTCGACAGCAGCTCGATCGGGGTCAGGATGACCAGGATGCCGATCGGCACCCCGCTCGGGACGCCGAGGACCCGGAAGTAGCCCAGGCCGTGCCGCTTGAAGCCGGCGTACATGTAGGTCAGCCAGACCATGATGGCCAGGGCCAGCGGGAAGGCGTAGACCGAGCTCACCGGGAACTGGACCACCGGGACGAACGACATGACGTTCATCAGCCAGACGAAGAAGAACAGGGTGAACAGGAAGGGCACGTACTTGTCGCCCTGCTTGCCCATCGAGTCGCGCGCGATGCGGTCGCGCACGAACAGGTAGGCCACCTCCCCGACGTTCTGCACGCCGCGCGGGACCATCTTGGGCTTGTTGAACGCGACCCAGAAGAACGTGATCATCAGGACCACGATCAGCGCGACGATCAGGGTCGGCTTGGTGACGCCGTAGCCGAAGATGTGGAACGCGGGACGGCTGGCGAAGTCGAAGTCCTCCGAGCTCGGCGAGACGCAGGAGAAGCCCCCGTTGTTCCCGAACAGGTGCGGCGTGCCGCTACCGCAGCCCGTGCCGCTGTCCGCGGCCAGGACCGTGCCGCTGGCAAGGCTAAGACTCATCGTGTGTATCCAGACTGGCTCATCGTGACGGCAACCTTCAGGTGTCGGCGCGTCCGGGTCGCCCCCGGGCGCGCGATCGGCACTGGATGTGTCGTGGTTATCGGTCGTGCGGGTCGTTCTGGCCTTACCGGTCGTACGTGCGCGCCGTGCTGTCCCCGTCCTCGGGCTCGACGTCGGCCAGGGCGCGGCGCCTGCGGATCAGCGCCTCGCGTTCCTGCCTCTCCAGGACCGACACCTGCCGGAAGGTGAGGTACAGGCCCGCGGCCAGTCCGAAGACCACCCCGATCGGTGCGAACACGTCGGAGGTGCCGGCCCACTTGTCGATCAGCCAGCCGAGGCCGCCGTAGAGGACCATGCCCGCCAACAGATAGCCCGAGATCGAGTACGGATCGACCTTCTTCTCCGGCTTCCCGGTGGGGGTTTTCGTCTTGTGTGTACTGCTCATGCTGCTCATGCCGCCTCGGACGATAGCAGGAGAGATGACCTTCCCTGAAACCCAGCTGAGAAGGCGTGAGCGGCACGCTGGAATGCGTTAGGAACTCGTGACCTGGGCCGGTCCGGTACCGGACACAGAACAGGGGATGGGTCAGGTCCGGCCGGTAGCACAGTCCGGTTCCGGCAGTGCGCAGGGGATGCGTCAGGTCCGGCCAACAGGCCGGTTGATGGGCGGTCATGGTGCTTACCGGCCGCCGGAGGGCGACGGTTCGGACTCGGCGGTGCTCGCCGGGCGCGCGGGCGCCACCGGCTTCAGCGAGTCCGGGATCGCGGAGGGGTCCGCGTAGAAGATCTTCGTCTTGAGCACCGCGCGGGTCTCGGCGGCCAGCCACACCAGGGTCAGGCCCAGCATCGTGAACCCGAAGGACCGGAAGTGGAACAAGGTGGTGTGCTTGAACGCGATCATCAGCGCGAACAGGAAGAAGATCTTGCCCAGATAGGTGAGCATCGCGTACCCGAGCAGCATCTGCGGCTGGCTCTGGGCGACACGGCTGATGATGACGATCGTCACCGAGAAGAAGGCCAGGACGATGACGCTGCCGAGCAGCGCCCCGATCAGACCCTTGCTGCCGACCAGCACGGCGCAGAGCACGACGGCGATCGCGCCGGCGGCAGCGGTCGGTACCGCTGCTCCGCGCAACAATCGGGCGTCAATGGCCTGCATGGCTTCCCTCAAGAAGTCTTGTAGGTCGCGCGCTGCCGGGGATCCGGCACCGCGTCGTGTCGGTCAGGTTACGGGGGCGGTTCGGATTTCTCACAACCCCTCATCCCCTTGTTCGTGAAAGCTATCACAAGCTCGCCTTCTACGCACGAACCGGTTTTCGCAAGCCCTCTGGACCTGTGTTTTTCCGGATCGGCTCCCTCAGAGTGCGTACTTCTTCAGCTGGGCGAACGTATGCGGGGTGGACGCGGCGCCAACACCGGGTGTGATCAACGTGACAAAGTACGGTGCCGCATGCCGCCGTCGGGATCGGCGCGGTCGACCCCGTTCTCCGTCGAGGCCGCTATGGCCGGGATGGCCGCCTCGACCGTCGAACCCTGCGACAGAGCGCCCTCCGGCGCGGCGGTTCCGGCGGCACCGGCGGCACCACCGGTGTTCGCGCGGTGCCGGGCCGTGGTCGAGGAGCCCACGCGCAGCGCCTTGTTCCGCAGCCGCTCCCGGTGGTCGCCGAGCCGAGGTCCCAGCAGCATCAGCAGTCCCACCAGCGTCATCGCTATGGCGCCGTAGACGATCGGCTGCCGGGACGGCGTCACGGCGAACAGCACGGTGACGAACGCCACCAGCGCCGACCAGAAGTACATGATGAGCACCGCGCGGCGCTTGGAGTGCCCGATCTGCAGCATCCGGTGGTGCAGGTGGCCCTTGTCCGGAGCCAGCGGGGACAGGCCGGCCTTGGTGCGCCGCACCACCGCCATCACCATGTCGGCGATCGGCAGCAGGGTCACCGAGACCGGCATGATCAGCGGCAGGTAGGCCGGGACCAGCTTGTGGACCGAGGTGGTCTGGCTGACGCCGGCGCCGAGCTGGTAGGGGTCGATGCCGCCCATGATGGCGATCGAGGTGGCGGCCAGCAGCATGCCCAGCAGCATCGAGCCGGTGTCGCCCATGAACATCCGGGCCGGGTCCCAGTTGTGGGCCAGGAAGCCCAGGCAGATCCCGACCGTGACGATCGCGATCAGCGCCGGGGCGGTGGCGCCGGTGAGCTTGTAGCTGATGGCCAGCCGGTAGCAGTAGGCGAAGGAGGACAGCGCGGCGATCCCGCTGACGCCGGCGGCCAGCCCGTCGATGCCGTCGACGAAGTTCACCGCGTTCATCAGCGCCAGCACCAGGAACACCGACAGCACGATGGACAGCGTGGGGTCCACGGCCACGATGCCGATGCCGGGGATCACCAGCCAGCTGATCTGGATCCCCTTCACCACCATCACCGAGGCGGCGAAGATCTGGCCGGCGAACTTGGTCAGCGGGTCCAGCTCGAACTTGTCGTCCACCATGCCCAGCAGCACCACCAGGAAGCCGCCCCACAGCAGCGCCTGGATGGTGTTGGACTCGCCGTAGACGTCCCGCTCCAGCATCGGGAAGTGCTCGGCCGCGGTCAGCGCCGCGGCCAGCCCGATGAACATCGCCAGGCCTCCGACGCGCGGCGTCGGGGTCACGTGCACGTCGCGCTCGCGGATCACCGGCACCAGCCCGAGCCGGATGGCCAGCGCCCGGATCGGGCCGCCGAGGAGAAGGGTCACCGCCAGTGCCACCGTCATGGCGAGCAGGTACTCCCTCACGGGATCCTCTCCGCTTCTCTCGCTGGGAACCGCTGGGCCGAACAAGAACAGTCAGACCGAGGATCCACCACGGTCATCGGTGTGCACCAGGTGACACCTGCGTCGCGAGACAACCCTACGCCGAGTCCCGGCAGGCAGTGCGTCACAACTGTGGAACGGAAGCGGTCACCGGCAGAACTTCTTCTCCGCCGCGAACGGATCTGCCGGGACGACCAGCGCCGTCCGGCTCGCCGCGCCGGCGAGGTTGCTCCAGAACCGCCCGAAGGTCATGGGCTGTCTGGTCGAATCCAGCAGTTCCTTCAGGGCGCCGCAGCCCATGGCGTGCCGCGCGGCGGCGACCTGCTGCGGGGAAACCCCCTTGAGAACTTCTTGAGTGTCCACGACCGCCGGATCGCCGTAGTCGGCGAGGATCCACGCCCACGGCAGCTCCTTCTCGTGCCCGGGCCGGCCGGGGGTGGTGACGGTCAGGTGCGCGCCGAGCGGGTTCGCCAGTCCCAGCGTGTCGACGACCTCGTCCCGCAGCGGGGTCTCGGCGCCGGCCGCGCCGAGCCGCCCGGCGGCCACGGCGAAGGGGAAGGGCAGGCTGGGATCGAGCGGGACGTCGATCCCGCCCTCGGAGGTCAGGACGTGCTGCCCGTGCGCCGTCCAGGAGGCGATCGCCTCCCCGATTCCCCGCTCGCGGTTGGTGTATGCCGCCGAGGTCTCCGGGTTGGGCCGTCCGGTCCATTGCTGGTAGCCGACGCGCTCGTCCTCGGCGATGGCGTGTTTCTGGTCGTAGAAGTGGACCGAGTAGGTGGAACCGCAGTAGGCGGCCCAGACCGCGGTCGCCGTGACGGCCGGAACCAGGACCGCCGTCACCGGAACCACCAAGACCGGGAGAACAAGAAGGAACAGGACCGGCAGCACCATGCGCGCGTGCATGAAGTCACCGCCGACCTTGACCACATAAAGGCCGAGCAGCAGACCGGCGGTCACCGGCGTCGCCAGCAGGATCGTGGTGGTGCGGGACTTCAGCGCGCTCTTGTTCATGAGATGAGCGATCGCGGCGGCGAGCAGGATCGCCAACGGAATCCAGACGAAGTAGCCCTTGAGTGTTTCCTCGACATAGCGCCAGCCGCGGTTCCATTGCGAACCGTCGGCGGACTTCGCCAGCGCCGGGAGCGGGACCAGCTCGCCGTAGTAGCCCGCGCGGAAGATCTCGGTGATCAGCGGGAAGGCTTGCGCCGTAACGAAAAGCAGGAGCGTGCGCCGCTTGCCGGGGCGGATGAGGAGCCAGGCCGCGACGGCGAAGACCGCTTCCATCAGGGCGAATTCGGGGCGGACCAAGGGCGCCAGGCCGATGAGCAGAGCCACCAGGTACTGCCGCTTGGTGTCCGGCGTCTCGGCGCACCAGGCGACCAGCGCCAGCCAGCACAGGCCCAGCCACAGGATTTCCAGGCCGGTCTCCAGACCGGAGGTCGCGAAGTCCCAGAACGGCGAGACGCCGAGCAGGAGCAGCGCGCCGGCCGGCAGCAGCGGTCGCCGCGGCTTCGCGCTGAGGCGCGCGTGCAGCCGGGCGGTGGCGAACAGGGCGGAGACGACGCCGCCCACCGCGCACAGCAGGCCGGTGAGGACGGCGACGCGCGCGACGTCGACTCCGGTGACGCCGCCGCCAATGGTGAGCAGCAGCGTCCACAGGGTCGAGGTGTCGGTCTCGGCGCGCTCGTAGGGCGAGTAGACGGGACCGTGGCCGGCGAGGATCTGGCGGACGGTGCGGACGGCGATCATGCCGTCGTCGGCTATCCAGCGGCGGTGGTAGGCCAGCGCGGCGTAGGCGAGGGTGGTCGCGGCTATGGCGACGAGGGTGACGGGGTGGTGGCGGCGGTGGAACGCCGTGACCGCGCGAACCGGATGGACGGCGTCGAGCAGGGGGCGGCGTTGGCGGGGAATGGTTTCGCCACCCGCTGTGGGTGCGGCTGTGCCCTGCTGCCCGACCGACCCGGGATCGCCGGACGCGGCCGGCTCGTGCACCGCGTCCGAGACGTCCGCCGCGTCCGAGACGTCGGTGCCGATCCCTTCGGGCACGCCGGTATCCGTTCCCTGATTCCCCACCCTGCTCCTCCCCGCTCCTCCCCAGCGCCTTCAGCCGTCGGACTGGCAGCCAGCCGCAGGCTACTCGGCGCGGATCAGCGTCGGAGCCACTTCCCGCAGTTGGTCGAAGGTCAGCGCGCCCTCGCGCAGCAGCACCGGGGCGGTGCCGGTGACGTCGACGATGGAGCTGGCGCCGCCCTCGCCGCCGACCTTCCCGGCGTCGAGGTAGACCGACACCGCGTCGCCGAGCTGGTCCTGCGCGTCGACGGCGGTCTGCGCCGCCGCCATGCCGGTCTTGTTGGCGCTGGAGACCGCCATCGGACCGGTCTCGGTCAGCAGCTCGATCGCCACCGGGTGCAGCGGCATGCGCACCGCGACCGTGCCGCGGGTCTCGCCGAGGTCCCAGGTGAGCGTGGGCTGGTGCATCGCCACGATGGTCAGACCGCCGGGCCAGAAGGCGTCGACCAGCTCCCAGCCGACCGAGGGCATGCCGGCGACCAGGCCGTGCAGCGTCGCGGGCGAGGGCACCAGCACCGGGCTCGGCATCGCCGGACCGCGGCCCTTGGCCTCCAGCAGCGCGCGCACGGCCCAGTTGGTGAACGCGTCAGCGCCGATGCCGTACAGCGTGTCGGTGGGGAGCACCACCAGCTCGCCGCGGCGGACGGCGCTGGCTGCCTCCCGCAGACCGGTCTTGCGCTGCTCGGGGTCGGTGCAGTCGAAACGGCGGCTCATGGGGCGTGAGTCTACTGGCCGCCGCGCGGTGCGCGGTCAAAGGTTCCGGCGGACTTCACCCCGGCAGGGTCGGACCCGCCCCGCCGGACCCGCTTAGCCCTTGCGGGCCGTCACGAACCGCGGCCGGTTCGTCAGATCCCGGTGGTCCGACGCCTCGGCCCAGCCGCGCTCCTCCAAGAAGATGCGCTGCACCTCGCCGCCCTGCTTGTCCGAGTGCTCGAACGCCGACCAGCCGCCGGGCTTGAGCAGCCGCTGCGCCGTGCGCTCCAGACCGCGGATGAGGTCCAAGCCGTCCGGACCGGAGAACAGCGCCAGTTCGGGATCGTGGTCGCGGGCTTCGGGGGCGACGTACTCCCACTCGGTCAGCGGGATGTAGGGCGGGTTCGACACCACCACGTCCACCCGGCCGTCCAGTTCCGGCAGCGCCGTCACCGCGTCCGCCAGGTGCAGCGTCACGCGCTCGCCGGCCTCGGAGGCGGCGATGTTGCGAGAGGCCCAGGTATAGGCGTCCTCTGACAGCTCCACGGCGTGCACGCGGGCGCGCGGGACTTCCTGCGCTATGGACAGAGCGATCGCCCCCGAGCCGGTGCACAGGTCCACGATCAGCGGCTCGGCGACGTCCAGCGCCCGCAGCTTGTCGATCGCCCAGCCGACCATCACCTCGGTCTCCGGGCGCGGGACGAACACGCCGGGACCGACGGCCAGCTCCAGATACCTGAAATAGGCCGCACCGGTGATGTGCTGCAGCGGCTCGCGGTTCGCGCGGCGGGCGATGACCTCCCAGTACCGCGCGTCGAAGTCGTGGTCGGGGACGCGGTGCAGGTCGGTGCGGCGCACGCCGTGGACCCAGGCCGCCAGTTCCTCCGCGTCGTGGCGCGGGGAACCGACGCCGGCCTCGGCCAGGCGCAAGGATGCCTGCGCGATCTCAGCGCGCAGCAGTGACAGAGGCTTCCCGGCCTGGGGCGGGCCCGTCGGGTCCTGTGTCACCGGAGTGGAATCGCTCACCGGTCTGTCCCGCCGCCTCAGTTTCCTCCGGCCGCGAGCTTCGCGGCGGTGTCGGCCTCGACGCAGGCCTGGATGACCGCGTCCAGATCGCCGTCGAGCACCTGGTCCAGGTTGTACGACTTGTAGCCGACCCGGTGGTCGCTGATGCGGTTCTCCGGGAAGTTGTAGGTGCGGATGCGCTCGGAGCGGTCCATCGTGCGGATCTGCGACTTGCGGGTGTCAGAGGCCTCCCGGTCGGCCTCCTCCTGCGCCACCGCCAGCAGGCGGGCCCGCAGGATGCGCATCGCCGACTCCTTGTTCTGCAGCTGCGACTTCTCGTTCTGGCAGCTGACCACCACGCCGGTGGGAAGGTGGGTGATGCGGACCGCGGAGTCGGTGGTGTTGACCGACTGGCCGCCCGGACCGGAGGAGCGGAAGACGTCGATGCGCAGGTCGTTGGCGTTGATCTCGACCTCGACGTCCTCGGCTTCGGGCAGGACCAGGACGCCCGCCGCCGAGGTGTGGATCCGGCCCTGGGACTCGGTGACCGGGACGCGCTGCACGCGGTGCACGCCGCCCTCGTACTTCAGCCGGGCCCAGACGCCCTCGCCGGCCTCGTTCACCCGGCCCTTGACCGCCACCTGGACGTCCTTGTAGCCGCCGAGATCGGACTCGGTGGACTCCAGGATCTCGGTCTTCCAGTGCTGACGCTCGGCGAAGCGCATGTACATCCGCAGCAGGTCGCCGGCGAAGAGCATGGACTCCTGCCCGCCCTCGCCGCCCTTGATCTCCAGGATGACGTTCTTCTCGTCCATCGGGTCGCGCGGGATCAGCAGCTTCTGCAGCCGCTCCTCCAGCGCCGTGCGGCGCTCCTGCAGCCCCGGGATCTCCTCGCCGAAGGCGGGGTCCTCGGCGCTCAGCTCCTCGGCCGCGGTGATGTCGTCGCTGACCGAGGTGTACTCCCGGTACGTCTCGGCGATCGGACCGAGCTCGGCATACCGCTTTCCCAGCTTGCGCGCGACGTCCGCGTCGGCGTGCACGGACGGGTCCGCCAGCCTCGTCCCCAGCTCGGCGTATTCGGCGAGCAGGTCGTCGATGACCTCGAACATGTCACGTCCTCACCTAGAAATCCGGACAGCCTCCACAAACGACAAACGGCGGCGCCGGCCCGGGACCGAAGGGTCCACGGCCGCCGGCGCCGCCGCACGCGCTACTTGCTGGCGTCCTTCTTACCGAAACGAGCCTCGAAGCGCGCCACGCGGCCGCCGGTGTCGAGGATCTTCTGCTTGCCGGTGTAGAACGGGTGGCACTGCGAGCACACTTCGGCGTGGATCACGCCGTTGGGCGCGGTGCTGTGCGTCTCGAACGACGCGCCGCAGCCGCAGGTCACGGTCGTGACCTGATAGCTCGGGTGGATGTCGGGCTTCATGTTTCGGCTCCTTGAGGTCGAGTGGCCGCCGGGTCTCCACTGCTGTGGGGTGAACCGGGACCGACGAACCATCTTAACGGGCCGCGGGGGGTGGTTATTCCACGCCCGTCCGAGGTGCGGCGCAGGCGCGCGGCACCGCGGACCGGCGCTTGGCGGGCCGCCCTACTCCGGCGCCAGCACCCGCTCCAGGAAGTCGATCGTGCGCCCCCAGCTCGCGTGCTTCGGGTCGAGCACTTCGAAGTGCCCCATCCCGGGGAACTCGGCGACCTCGACCTCGTCGCCGGACTCGCGGGCGGCGTCGGCGAAGTTCCGGGACTGGGAGATCGGGACGCGGTCGTCCTCGTCGCCGTGTATAAGCAGAAGCGGGGTCTCCAGCGGCAGCAGCGCCGAGGGCGAGGCTGCGGCGTAGCGGTCCGGGACCTGTTCCGGTCCGCCGCCGAGGAACTCCATCGTCGCCGGCACGTCCAGGACGCCCAGACCCTCGCGCGGGGAGCCGACGCCGAGGCGCTCGGCGGCCGCGTCGTACAGGTTCGCCACGCCGGCCTGCGAGACCGCGGCGGCGACCTGGAACTCCGAGGAGAGCCACAGCGCCAGATGACCGCCGGCGGAGTGGCCGACCAACGCGGTCCGGTCGGTGTCGAGGGGGAATTCGCCGGAAAGGGCGCCGAGCTGGTCCAGGGACGCCGCGACGTCGTCGAGGGTCACGCGCCAGGCCTCGCCCCCGCCGCCGTCGCCGACGCGGCGGTAGTCGACGTTCCAGGCCGCGAATCCGCGCTCGGCCAGATCCTCGGCCAACGGCTCCATCAGCTCCCGGTCGAAGGGGGTGCGCCAGAACCCGCCGTGGATCAGCACCACGACCGGGAACGGGCCCTCGCCCTCGGGCACGAACAAGTCGGCGACCTGGGAGGGATGCGGTCCATACGGATGAGGGGCCGGGGTGATCGTCACCCCGGCCACCTTACTTACTCGGTACTCGCGTTGGGAACCGTCAGTCCTGCGGACCGACTAGTCCCGCGGACCGTCTAGTCCTGCGGACCGACCGCCGTCTTCTGGATGGTCATCAGGAACTCGGCGTTGGACTTGGTCTTCTTCATCCGGTCCAGCAGGAGCTCCATCGCCTGCTGCTGGTCCAGCGCGTGCAGGACGCGGCGGAGCTTCCAGACGATGCTGAGCTCCTCGGCGCCGAGGAGCAGCTCCTCCTTGCGCGTGCTCGAGGGGTCGACGTCGACCGCCGGGAAGATGCGCTTGTCGGCGAGCTTGCGGTCCAGCCGCAGCTCCATGTTGCCGGTGCCCTTGAACTCCTCGAAGATCACCTCGTCGAGGCGGGAGCCGGTCTCCACCAGCGCGGTCGCCAGGATGGTCAGCGAGCCGCCGTTCTCGATGTTGCGCGCCGCGCCGAAGAACTTCTTCGGCGGGTACATCGCCTGGCTGTCCATACCGCCGGTGAGGATGCGGCCGGAGGCCGGGGCGCTGGTGTTGTAGGCGCGGCCCAGGCGGGTGATCGAGTCCAGCAGGACCACCACGTCGTGGCCGAGCTCCACCAGGCGCTTGGCGCGCTCGATGGCCAGTTCGGCGACCGTGGTGTGGTCCTCGGCGGGCCGGTCGAAGGTCGAGGCGATGACCTCGCCCTTCACCGAGCGCTGCATGTCGGTGACCTCTTCGGGCCGCTCGTCGACCAGCACCACCATCAGGTGGCACTCGGGGTTGTTCTGGGTGATCGCGTTGGCGACCGCCTGCATGATCATGGTCTTGCCGGTCTTCGGCGGCGCCACGATCAGACCGCGCTGGCCCTTCCCGATCGGCGCGATCATGTCGATGATGCGCGTGGTCAGGATGTGGGGCTCGGTCTCCAGGCGGAGCCGGTCCTGCGGGTACAGCGGGGTGAGCTTGTTGAACTCAGGACGCTGGCGCGAGGAACTCGGCTCCAGGCCGTTGACCGAGTCCAGGCGCACCAGGGCGTTGAACTTCTCGCGGCGCTCGCCCTCCTGCGGGGCACGGATGACGCCGGTGACGGCGTCGCCCTTGCGCAGGTTGTTCTTGCGGACCATGGCCAGGGAGACGTAGACGTCGTCCGGGCCGGGCAGGTAACCGGAGGTCCGCACGAAGGCGTAGTTGTCCAGGATGTCGACGATGCCGCCGACCGGGATCAGGACGTCGTCGTCGCTGATCGTGGTGTCGACCTCCGAGCCGCCCTCGCCGCGGTTGCGGTTGTTGCGGCGGTTCTGCCGGTCCTCGCGGTTGCGGTTGCGGTCCCGGGTGCGCCGGTTGCCGCCGCGGCGGTCGTCGAAGTCATCGCCGCCTCCGCCGGAGTTCTGGCTCTGGTTCTGATTCTGATTCTGGTTCTGGCCGCCGCCGGAGTTCTGCTGGCGGTCGCCGCCGCCCTCGCCGCCGCGTCCGCGGTCGCGGTCCCGGCGGTTGTTGTTGCTGTTGGTGCGCTCGCGGCGGTTGCGCTGCTGGTCGCCCTCGCCCTGGCCGCCCTGCGCGGACTGGCCGGCCTGGCCGCCCTCGGCCGTGGCGGTCGCGGTAGCCGCGGCGGCGGGCGCCTGGCCCTCGGCGGTGGCCACCGCGCCCTCGGCGGCCTTGGCGGCCCGCTCGGTGCGCTCGGCCCGGTCGGCGCCGCGCTCGGCCCGCTCGGCCCGCTCGGCACGCTCCGTGCGCTCGGCGCGCGCGGCCGGCTCGGCGGCGGCCTTCTCGACCCGCTCGCGCTGCGGCTGCACGGGGATGTCGGCGCGGACCTCAGAGGTCTGCTCCGCGGCGGCCTTCTCGGCCGCGGCGGCGGTGTTGCTGGCCCGGGTACGGCGCGCGGTGGTCCGCGCGGGCGCCGCCGCGGCGGCGGGCTCGGCCTTGGCCCCGCCGTTGTTCTTCTCCTGAATTGCCTCGACGAGCTGGCCCTTGCGCATCCGCGCGGTACCGGTGATCCCCAGGCTCACGGCGTAGGCCTGGAGCTCGGGGAGCAGCATCGAGGACAGCCCCTTGCCGGCACGCCCGGCGGGGGCGGTGGCGGGGGATTCAGTCGTGGTGTCGCTCACGAAGCGATCCTTCCTGGTCGCCGACCGGCGGCGGAACTTTCCGCCGCGGACCGGGGACAGGTGCTGGTTGTGAAGAGCTGTGTTGAATTTGGAACAAAGGCTGCGACGCGGGTGCCCGCACGTGACCGGCGCTGCGCTCGACTTGATCGGCACAGGCCAGTCGCGGATGCTTTCACACGGGATACCTTGACCGCACTCGCGCAAATCGCCGCCGCCGACGGTCGTGCCCGCCAAGGGAAGGGAGTCGCGCTGTCGCTCACCAGTGGAGACGTAGGTGCTCGACAGGAGAGTAACACCTCGTGGTGGTCAACGGGACGGCGAGGCTTGATGCGCCGTCCCTATGAAAACCATACGCGGGCGCTTCTCTCACCATTCACAGTCCCCCGTGGCGTGGGTTTGAATCCTTATCGGAATCCAACCCGCGCCCCGCGCCTTCGGTCGAGTTCAAGGATACCGCACCGGCGTTGTCCACTGCGAGGCCGAACGCCTGCCAGCCGGCCGGCGCGACCTTCATGCCGTCCGCGATCACGGTCTGGACCTGGTCTTCCGTCGTCAGAACCAGGACCGTCGGGCCGGCGCCGGAGACCACCGCGGCGTGTCCGGCGCCGCGCAGCTCGGCGATCAGCGCCGCGGTCCGCGGCATGGCCGGCGCCCGGTAGTCCTGGTGCAGGCGGTCCTGCGTGGCCGCCAGCAGCAGGTCGGCGCGCCCCTGCACGACCGCAGCGGACAGCAGAGCGGACCGTCCGGCGTTGCGCGCGGCCTCGGCGTGCGGCACCAGTTTGGGCAGCAGACCCCGCGCGACCTCGGTCGACAGGCCCTCGTCCGGCACGAACGCCACGGCCCGCAGGCTCGGCGCGGGCTCGATCGCCAGCACCCGCGCGGTCGCGCCGACGGCGTCGGAGATTTCACCCGCTTGGTCCAACCAGGCGATGGTGAAGCCGCCGCGCAGGCAGGCCGCCACATTGTCCGGATGCCCCTCCATCTCGGTGGCCAGCTGCAGCACGGCGTCGTCGGACAGCGTCGCCCCGACGGTCAGGGCCCGCGCCGCGACGATCCCGGCGCAGATCGCCGCCGCCGAGGAGCCCAGCCCTCGAGCGTGCGGGATCCGGTTGGCGCACACCAGCTCCAGCCCCGGCGGCCGCGCGCCGAGCCGCTCGAACGCCGCGCGCATGGCCCGCACGACCAGGTGCCGCTCGTCGCGCGCGACCGTGTCGGCGCCCTCCCCCGCGACGTCCACCCGCAGCCCGGAATCGGCTATCCGGACCATCACCTCGTCGTACAGCCCGAGCGCCAGGCCCAGGGAGTCGAAGCCGGGTCCGAGGTTCGCGCTGGTGGCCGGGACGCGGACGCGCACCGGTGCGGCTCGGAAGACAGGGCTCGGCATTGTGCTCCGTTCGTGCTGAGAGCTGGGAGATGAGAGCTGACAGTCCTCAGCTTTTATCAGAACGTTCCTTAGCTGAGGCTGAGAGCCTCGGCGACCGCGGCGACCTCCGCCGGGACGGCGTCCGGCAGCGGCGGCGCGGCCTTGACCGCCCACTCGGGGTCCTTCAGACCGTGGCCGGTGACCGTGACCACGATGCGCTTGCCGGACTCGAGGCGGCCGGCTCGGGCGAGCTTGAGGATGCCCGCGACGCCGGCGGCGGAGGCCGGCTCGACGAACACGCCCTCCTCGGCCGAGAGCACACGGTGCGCGGCGAGGATCTCCTCGTCGGTCACCGCCTCGATGACGCCGGAGGAGTCCTCGCGCGCGGCGATCGCCAGGTCCCAGGACGCGGGGTTGCCGATGCGGATGGCGGTGGCGATGGTGTCCGGGTCCGGGACCGGCGCGCCGTGCACGAGCGGGGCGGCGCCGGCGGCCTGGAAGCCGAACATGCGGGGCGTGCGCGAGGCCTGACCCTCCTTCGCGTACTCCTGATACCCGAGCCAGTACGCGGAGATGTTGCCGGCGTTGCCGACCGGCAGGGCGTGGATGTCCGGGGCGTCGCCGAGCACGTCGACGACCTCGAACGCGGCGGTCTTCTGACCGTGCAGCCGGACCGGGTTCACCGAGTTCACCAGCGCGACCGGGTACTTCGCGGCCAGCTCGCGGGCCAGCCGGAGACAGTCGTCGAAGTTGCCCTCGACCGGCAGCTGGGTCGCGCCGTGCGCCAGCGCCTGGGCCAGCTTGCCCAGCGCGATCTTGCCGGCCGGCACCAGCACCACCGGCTTGAGCCCGCCGCGCACCGCGTAGGCGGCGGCCGAGGAGCTGGTGTTGCCGGTGGAGGCGCACACCACGGCCTCGGCGCCGGCCTGCTTGGCCAGCGAGATCGCGGTGGTCATGCCGCGGTCCTTGAACGAGCCGGTCGGGTTCATGCCCTCGACCTTGACGAACACCTCGCACCCGGTGAGGGCGGACAGGCGCGGCGCGGGCAGCAGCGGCGTGCCGCCCTCGCCCAGCGTGACCACGGGCGTGCCGGCGTCGACCGGCAGCCACTGTCGGTACTCCTCGATGACGCCTCGCCAAGCCATGTCCGCTGGTCTCCCTCGGGGGTTAGCTATTCGGATTCCACACGCATGACGCTGGACACGTCACGCACGAAGTCGAGCGCCCGCAGCCGGGCCACGGTCGCGGTCAGCGCCGCGTCCGGAGCCAGGTGCGTGACGATCACCAGCGTCGCGTCCGGCCCGCGGCCGGACTGCCGCACGGTGGCGATCGATACGTCCTGTTCCGCGAAGATACCGGCCACCGCCGACAGGACGCCGGGCTTGTCGTCCACGTCCAGGCTGATGTGGTACCGGGTCCGCGCCTCGCCGACCGGGCGCACGGTGAGCCCGGCGTACGCCGACTCCCCCGGCCCGCGCCGTCCGGTCATCTTGTTCCGCGCGATCGCGACCAGGTCGCCGAGCACCGCCGAGGCGGTCGGCGAGCCGCCGGCGCCCGGGCCGTAGAACATCAGCTGACCGGCGGACTCGGACTCGATGAACACCGCGTTGTACGCCTCGCGCACCCCGGCCAGCGGGTGGCTGCGCGGGATCATCGCCGGGTGCACCCGCGCCGAGACCTTTCCGGCGACCGGGTCCACCTCGCAGATCGCCAGCAGCTTCACCACCGAGTTCATCGCCCGGGCCGAGGCGATGTCCGCCGCGGTGACCTCGGTGATGCCCTCGCGGTGCACGTCGGAGGCGGTGACCCGGGTGTGGAAGGCGAGCCCGGCCAGGATCGCGGCCTTGGCCGCGGCGTCGAAGCCCTCGACGTCGGCGGTCGGGTCGGCCTCGGCGTAGCCCAGCGAGGTCGCCTCCTCCAGCGCCTCGGTGAAGCCGGCGCCGGTGGTGTCCATCCGGTCCAGGATGAAGTTGGTGGTGCCGTTGACGATGCCCAGCACGCGGCTGACCCGGTCCCCGACCAGCGACTCGCGCAGCGGGCGGAGCAACGGGATCGCGCCGGCGACCGCGGCCTCGTAGTAGAGGTCGGCGCCGTGTTTCTCGGCGGCCTGGTACAGCGTCGCGCCGTCCTCGGCCAGCAGCGCCTTGTTCGCGGACACCACGGATTTTCCGGACTCCAGCGCGGCCAGGATCAGCGCCCGGGACGGCTCGATCCCGCCGATGACCTCGATCACCAGGTCCACGTCGTCCCGTTTGACCAGCGCCTCGGCGTCCGTGGTGAACAGCTCCGGGGCGACCCCGGGCACCTCGCGCTGCCGGTTCGGCCGGCGCACGGCGATCCCGGCCAGCTCCAGCGGCACCCCGACCCGCGCGGCCAGGTCGGCGGCGTTGGCCGTCATCAGGCGCGCGACTTCCGAGCCGACTACTCCACAGCCCAGCAGCGCCACCTTCAGCGGCTCAGTACGCATCGCAAACCCCATCGCCTCGGTCGGTGCCGCGCGCATCGGCGAGCGCGGCACAGGTGTCCTGTCAGTCTTGCCGAATCCCACTCCTCGACAACCCGTCGTCCGGGATGTGGGACCACCTGGTATCAGATCCTGCTGTCCCGCAAAGGGCTATCCCAGGTCCAGTCCCAGGAGGTCGTCCTCCGTCTCGCGCCGGACGATGGTGCGCGCCGCGCCGTCCTTGACCGCGATCACCGGCGGCTTGAGCAGGTGGTTGTAGTTGCTGGCCATGGAGCGGCAGTAGGCGCCGGTCGCGGCGATCGCCAGCAGGTCGCCGGGCGCGGTGTCGCCGGGCAGCCAGGCGTCGCGGACCACGATGTCGCCGGACTCGCAGTGCTTGCCGACCACCCGGCTGAGCACCGGCACGGCGGTGCTGGACCGGCTGACCAGCGCGGCGGTGTACTCGGCGTCGTACAGCGCGGTGCGGATGTTGTCCGACATCCCGCCGTCCACCGAGACGTAGGTGCGCAGGCCAGGCAGCGGCTTGACCGTGCCGACTTCGTAGAGCGTGATCCCGGGAGGACCGGCGATGGCGCGGCCGGGCTCGACGGACAGACGCGGACGGGTGAGCCCGGCGGCGTCGCACTCGCGCGCCACGATCTCCTTGAGCCGGCGCGCGGTCTCGGCGACCGGCGCCGGGTCGTCGCCCTCGGTGTAGGCGATGCCCAGACCGCCGCCGAGGTCCAGCTCCGGCAGCTCGATGCCGTGGTCGCGCTTGATGGCGGCCAGCGCCTCGGTGAGCCGGTGCGCGGCGACCTCGAACCCGGCGGTGTCGAAGATCTGGCTGCCGATGTGCGAGTGCAGCCCGGTCAGCTCCAGGTGGTCGGCGTGCTTCAGCAGCCGCGCGACCGCCTCGGCCGCCGCGCCGCCGGCCAGCGAGAAGCCGAACTTCTGGTCCTCGTGCGCGGTGGCGATGAACTCGTGGGTGTGCGCCTCGACGCCGGGCGTCACGCGCAGCATGACGCGCTGCCGGACGCCGCGGTCGGCGGCGATCGCGGCCAGCCGCTCTATCTCGTCGTGCGAGTCCACGATGATCCGGCCGACGCCGGCGTCCACCGCGCGCTCCAACTCGGCGACGGACTTGTTGTTGCCGTGGAAACCGAGGCGCTCGGCCGGGAATCCGGCGCGCAGGGCGACGGCGAGTTCGCCGCCGGAGCAGACGTCCAGGTGCAGTCCCTCTTCGGCGGCCCACTTGGCGATCGCCACGGACAGGAAGGACTTGCCGGCGTAGAAGACGTCGGCGTCCGCGCCGAACGCCTCGACCCATTCGCGGGCCCGGCGCCGCCAGTCGTCCTCGTCGATCAAATACGCCGGGGTGCCGAACTCGCTCGCCAGCTCGCGGACGTCGACGCCGGCGAAGGTGAGCGCGCCGGACTCCGCGTCGCGCGCCACCCCGCCGGGCCAGATTCTTTGGTCCAGCCGGTTGAGATCCGCCGGCGCGGCGCCGTGGCCGCCTTCCGGGAGCACGTCGGCGTAGCGGGGCCCGGCGGGGTGCGCGCTTCTACTCATGGACCGAGAGTGTCCCCTACTTCAGGTCCGATTTGTCACATGCGCTCAGGTGCCGAGACACCGAGGAGGTCCAGACCGTTGCGGAGGACGGTTTGGGTGGCTTCCGCGAGCCACATCCGTGCGCGGTTGAGGTCGCTCGGCTTGTCCTCGCCCAGCGGCAGGATCCGGCAGTCGGTGTAGAAGCCGTGGTACTTCTTCGCCATGTCTTCCAGGTAGTGCGCGACCTGGTGGACCTTGCGCAGTCCGGCCGCCTGCGCGATGACGCGCGGGAACTCCGCCAGCGCCGCAAGCAGTGCCTCTTCGCGGGGGTGGGACAACAGCTCGGGCTTGAAGTCCTCTGCCGTGCCCTTGTCGAAGCCGAGCTCGGCGGCGTTGCGCTTGACCGAGGCCATCCGCGAGTGCGCGTACTGGACGTAGTAGACCGGGTTCTCTGCCTTCTGCGACGTCAGCAGGTCGACGTCCAGCACCAGTTCGTTGTCCACGCTCGAGCGCGCCAGCGCGTACCGGGCGGCGTCGACGCCGATCAGGTCGATCACGTCGTCCAGCGTGACGATGTTCCCGGTCCGCTTGGAGAGCTTGACCTCCTCGCCGTCCTTCACCATCTTCACGAACTGGCCGATCAGGACCTCGATGTCCTGCTCCGGGTCGTCGCCGGAGCACGCGGCCATCGCCTTGAGGCGGCCGACGTAGCCGTGGTGGTCCGCGCCGAGCATGTAGATACACGGCGAGTAGCCGCGGTCCCGCTTGTTCAAGTAGTACGCGCAGTCCGCGGAGAAGTAGGTGCGCTCGCCGTTGGAGCGGACGATGACCCGGTCCTTGTCGTCGCCGAAGTCGGTGGTCCGCAGCCAGACCGCGCCGTCCTGCTCGAAGACGTGCCCCTGCTCGGCCAACCGGTCCGCGACGCCCTCGACGGCGCCGGACTCGTGCAGCGTCTTCTCGGAGAACCAGACGTCGAAGTGCGTGCGGAACTTCTCCAGCGATTCCTGCTGGAGCCGCAGCTGCGTCTTGTAGCCGGCGGTGCGGAACGCCTCGACCTGTGCCTCCTGCGGCAGCTGGGTCAGGACCGGGTGCTCCTCGAGGATCGCCTGAGCCAGATCCTTGATATACGCACCCTCATACAGTCCCTGCCCGGACGGCACTTCCTCGCCGTTGGCCCGCAACGCGAGCGACAGGCCGAAGTTGTTCATCTGGTTTCCGGCGTCGTTGATGTAGAACTCGCGCGTGACGTCGGCGCCGGCGGCCTCCAGCAGCCGGCCGAGCGCGTCGCCGACCGCGGCCCAGCGGGTGTGGCCCAGGTGCAGCGGCCCGGTGGGGTTGGCGGAGACGAACTCCAGGTTGACGATCTGCGCGGCGAAGGTCTCGCTCCGGCCGTACTGCGCGCCCTGCTCCACGATGCTCTTGGCGAGCTCGCCCGCGGCGCCGGCGGCCAGCTTCAGGTTGAGGAACCCGGGCCCGGCGACGTCGACGCCGGCGATCCCCTCGACCTCGCGCAGGCGCTCCGCGAGCAGCTCGGCCAGCGCGCGCGGCGGCATACCGGCGGCCTTGGTCAGCTGGAGGGCGACGTTGGTGGCGTAGTCGCCGTGGTCGCGGTTCTTCGGTCGCTCGACGGTCACGGTCGCCGGGACCGCGGTCAGGGTCAGCGCGCCGTCGGCGACGGCTTCGTTGACGGTGTCGAGGACGGCCTGGGAAAGCTGCTCGGGAGTCACCCGGCCTAGATTACGGGACGCGCCGGGCGCGTCCTGCGGGGATTTCGTCAGCGGCGGTGTTCAGAAACGGTCCGGGGATGCCAACGCCCGCACCGCGTCCACCAACTCCACCGGCTCGAAGGGCTTGGTGATGTAGGCGTCGGCGCCGGCCGACTCCCCGAGCCGCCGGTCCTCCGGCAGCGCGGCGGCCGTCACCACCACCACGCGCGGACGCCCCAGCGCCGGGTCGCGCTTGAGCCGGCGCAGGATGTCCAGCCCGTCGGGACCGGTCTCGGGCAGGAGCAGGTCGAGGGTCACGACATCGGGTCCCGGCACCAGTTCCAGGCACCGGGTTCCCGAGTCGGCCTCCTGCACCTCGAAGCCTTCCAACTCCAGGTTGATGCGGATCAGGGTCCTGACGGTGTCGCTGTCGTCGACCACGAGGACGCGCGGCGAACCTGGTTTTTTCACGCCCCAACCGTAGCGGGCGCGCCTGATGCATCAACCCTTCGTGCCGGAGGGCGCCGGAGTCGACGGGAGCGCGGATGTCGGCTGCGCTCCGGTGGCGCCACTGGTCGGCGTGGCGCTCGTCGGCGATGAAGCCTGAGGTCCGGGAGTGGAAGATGTGGTCGAGGGTGTGGTCGTGGGTGTTGTCGGCGGTGTCGTCGTGGGCGCCGTCGTGGGCGTCGCAGGACTCTGTTGTGCCCCCTGCGGCGCCGACGCCCGGTGCAGACCCTGCGGGATGTTCACCTCCGGCGGCGGCATCACGACGTAGTGCGCGCCGCCGGCGGAATCGTCCCACTGCGTCTGCAACATCTGCTGCGGGAAGATGTTCGCCACGAGCGACCCGTTGCCGTCGATCCACCCGTCGTTGTCCAGGATCGAGCCGCCCGCGTACACGTCTGCCTGGATCGGCTGACCGTCCTGGTCGTAGACGAGGACGCCGTCGAGCGGTTTGCCGGCCCGGTCGTAGACGTACAGGTTCGAGATGGGCTTGCCGTTGTCGACCAGGCCGGGCAGCGATCCGCCCTGGTCGAAGGCGACGCTCGAGGCGTTCTCGCCGTAGTTGCTCTGAGTGCTCAGCGCCGAGAGCGCCATCCCGATGGTGAACAGGACCAAGATGCCCTCTCCGGCACCCACGGCACGGCGGCGCCACCCGTCGGGCACCGTCCGCCGCGCGGCGTACACCGACGCCGGCACCGCGGCCGCCAGTGCGAGAAACCCGATCACCGTGCTGTTGCCGACCTGCGGGACAAGCGCGAAATCGTGCCAGGGATCCACATCCGTCGTCATCACCTCCAGAAGCCGCACCGCTGCCCACCCCCGCAGCACCCACCAAGCTGGACGCAGCGAGGGCAGGAAATCGAGCACCTCACGCCCCGCCCGATGACCCCGCGCCCGACGCTCCGCGTCCACCAACGCCTGCCGCACCCTCACCCGCACCGACGGCCGCGACCGAGCCCCCCGCCCAGCACTCCCCGAGCCGCTCCCCTCACCCGGCTCCGGCAACCCAGCCGCCTGCCGCAGCTCCCTGGCATAAGCCCCCGGCGCACCAAGCCGCTCCCGCAAGCTCCCAGCACCCTCCGCGGCAACCTCCCGCAGATGATCCTCCAGGTCCTCCAGCAGCTCAGCGCTCTCCGCGTCAGACAAATCAGCCAGCTGCGCCCGCACCTCCGCGGCGTACGCAGCCACCTGATCCCCCGACGTCTGACCGCTCCGCGCCCCGCTGGAGGTCTCGCTAGCCCGGCTGCCCGGACCGCCGGCTTCACCGGTCCCGTCGAGACCGCCGCCGTCCATGTCCTCGAATCCCTGGGAACTCATACCCGCTCTCCCCTCTCCGCTCCGAGCAGCCGGTCCATGGAGCTGGCGAACGCGCGCCAGGTGGCCGTGGACTCCTTCAGTTGCGCGCGCCCGCTGGCGTTCACGCCGTAGTACTTGCGGTGCGGCCCCGACTCCGAGGGCACCACGTAGCTCGTCAGATATCCGTTGGCGTACAAGCGCCGCAGCGTCCCGTAGACCGAGGCGTCGCCGATGTCCTCGAAGCCGGCGACCCGCAGCCGGCGCACGATGTCGTAGCCGTAGCCGTCCTCGTCGACCAGGACCGCGAGCACCGCCGAGTCCAGGACGCCTTTGAGCAGTTGTGTGGAATCCATCGCCCCTCCTGTGCGGAACACGGTACTACACACTGCACAGTACTGCGTGAAGAAAAAGAGCTCGGACTTCGAAAAGTCCGAGCTCTGCGACAAAATCTCAGCTCAGCGCAGCGGATACCCAGCCCGAGCCGCCGCGCCCTACAGCCGTCCGAGCGCCTCGCGCAGCGGCTTGAGCCCGATGGACCCGAGGTCCAGCGCCTGGCGGTGGAACGTCTTCAGATCGAAGTCAGCACCCTGCCGCGCCTTCGCGTCGTCGCGGGCCTGCAACCAGATCCGCTCGCCGATCTTGTAGGCCGGCGCCTGGCCCGGCCAGCCGAGGTAGCGGTCCAGCTCGAAGGCGAGCTGCGCCTCGGTGGTGTTGACGTTCGCCGTCATGAACTCCCAGCCCAGGTCCGGCGTCCAGCGCTCGCCGCCGTGGTCGGCGCCGTTGCCGAAGTCGGTCCCGGCCGGGATCTCGAACTCCAGGTGCATGCCCAGGTCCACGACCACGCGCACGGCGCGCATCATCTGGCCGTCCAGCATGCCCAGCTTGTCGGCGGGGTCCGACAGGTAGCCCAGGTCGTCCATCAGCCGCTCGGCGTACAGCGCCCAGCCCTCGCCGTGGCCGGAGACCCAGCACATCGAGCGCTGCCAGCGGTTCAGCACGTCGTTGCGGTAGATGGTCTGGGCGCACTGCAGGTGATGCCCGGGAACGCCCTCGTGGTAGACCGTCGTGGTCTCGCGCCAGGTGGAGAACTCGGTCTGGCCCTCGGGCACGGACCACCACATGCGCCCCGGACGCGTGAAGTCCTCCGACGGCGGCGAGTAGTACATGACGCCGTCGTGGGTCGGCGCGATCATGCACTCCAGGCGCCGCACCGGCTCGGGGATGTCGAAGTGGACGTCCGCCAGCTCCTCGACGGCGGCGTCGGACTTCTCCTGCATCCAGGCGCGGAAGTTGTCGGCGCCGATGATCTGCCGGGAGGCGTCGGCGTCCAGCGCGGCCAGCGCGTCCCGCAGCGAGCCGCCCGGCACGATGCGCGCCGCGGTCGCGTTCATCTCGGCGCGCAGCCGGGCGACTTCGTCCAGACCCCAGGCGTAGGTCTCCTCCAGGTCGATGGTGTCGCCGAGGAACTCGCGGGACGCGCGCTGGTACCGCTCGCGGCCGACGGCGTCCTTGGCCGGCGCCACGGGCAGCAGCTTCTCGATGAGGAAGCTGCCGAACTCGGCGGTCGCGGCGGTGGCCGCCGCCGCGCCGCGGTCCAGGTCCGCACGGACCGCGCCGGTGGCGCCGGTGCGCCCGACCAGGCCGGCCCAGAAGTTCTCGCCGCTGAACTCGCCGTTCCAGTCCTTCGCCTGCCGGGCGCACGCCAGCACCTGGCGCCGCGCGGAGACCCGGCCTGCGGCGGCGGAGTCGGCCAGCGTCGCCTTCAGCTGCTCCAGCGTCTCCGGCACGGCCGCCAGACGCCGGGCGATGTTCGCGTGGTTCTCCTCGCCGTCGGTGCTCATCTGGTCGAACACCGAGCGCACCGACTGGAAAGGGCTGGCGATCACGTTCAGCGCGGAGGTGTCGTCGCCGGCCTCGTAGGTCTCGACCGCCAGCGCCAGGCGCTCCTCCATGGCCTCCTTGGCCACGCGCTCGTTCTCATCCGCGGGCTCCAGCGCCCGGATCGCCGCGAGGGTCGAGGCCGTCAGCGTGTTGCGCTCGGCGAAGCCCTCCGTGGAGTAATCGGTCAGCTCGTGATCGTGCCCGGCGACACCGAGGTCGGTGGCGAACTGCGGGTCCAGTTCGACGTAGCGGGCGACGTAGTCTTCGGCGATCTCATTGATGGACGTCACAGGCTCGACCCTATGTCACCTCATACAGCCGCGCGCGAGCCCTTTACGCGCCCCCGCCGCGCCGCCACGGCCACCGGCGCCGCCAGCACGAGCACCGCGCCGGCGCTCACGCCGAGCGCCAGCCGCGAGGCGCCCCGGTCGTAGCCCGGCACGGCGGCGTCCGCCGGCGAGACGACGACACCGGGACCGATCGAGGGATCGGGGCGGCGCTCGTCGGGCAGGTCCTGCGAGACCGCGCGATAAGGGTCGACGACGCCGTACCCGGTCGCGGGGTCCGGCGTGCTCGGCGTACCCGGCGCGCTCGAGGGGTTCACGACCGGCGGGTCGGCGGTCGCCTCCAGCCGTTGCACCACCTGCCAGTTGTGCAGGGTCGGCCGGTCGGACAGGACGAGGGCGGCGACGCCGGAGACGTAAGGCGCGGCGAGGTCCGTGCCCTCCATGGCGGTGAGCCCGTCCGAGTAACCCGCCGCCGGGACCGCCATCCGTCCGCCCGGCGCCGACACCAGCACGCCGGTCCCCTGCCCGCGCGGCTCCACACGGCCGCGGGCGTCGATCGCCCCGACCGCCAGCACCCCGGGGATCGCCGCCGGATAGCTCTTGGGCCCGGGACCGACCGCGGCGACGATCAGCACGTCGCTGGCCAGCGCGTTCTGCACCGCCGAGCGCAGCTGCGGCGAGTCGTCCGGGACGCCGATGGAGATGTTGACGACGCGCGCGCCGGCCGCGACCGCCGTGCGGATCGCGTCGGCGAGCTTCACGGAACTGCCGGACACCGCCGGGTCGTAGGTCTGCCGGATCGGCAGGATCTGCGCCTCCGGCGCGACGCCGGTGAAGCCGAACAGGCCGCTCTGCTTGCCGGCGATGATCGCCGCGACCGCCGTCCCGTGGCCGCTGCAGTCGTAGTCGGCGGTGTCGCCGGGGTCGGCGACGCTCGGCCCGGGCAGCACCGCGTGGGTGGCGAACGCCGCGTTCGCCGGATCGACGCCGGTGTCGATCACCGCGACGGTGACGTCCTTGCCGCGGTTGAGGTACCAGACGCCGGCCTGGCTGAGCCCCAGCCGCTGCTGCGGCCAGAGCAGGTCGGGGTCGGCGCTGCCGGCGGGCAGGTTCGGGACGGGCAGGGAAGTGGTGCAGTGCGCGGTGCCCGGGGACGGCGCGCCGCCGGAGATCTGCTTGGCGGGCGGCTGGGCCGCGCGCGCCGCGGCGGTCCCGGACATCACACAGCCGGCCGCGAGGACCGCGACGGTGAGCTTTCGCAGGGTACGTCGAACCATGACCTCAGCCCTCGCCGAAGACGCCAGGAGATGCGCCGGCGACTGGGACTCAGCGCCGGCCGTGAAGTGCGCCCCGGGATCTCACGAAGGCAGCGGCAAACCGCTTCCGACGTGGCCACCAGGTCGTGATTGTTGAAAATGATATAGACCGGCGGGCTGCTCGACTAGATATGCATCGCTTGTTGTTCGAGGGGATTTCCCAAGGCCTGCCGAGGTTTCAGATCTCCAGGACGACGGTGAAAGGACCGTCGTTCACGAGCGCCACTTTCATATCCGCGCCGAATCGGCCGGTCTCCACTTTCGCGCCGAGTCCGCGCAGTTCGGCGACGACCACCTCGACCAGCGGTTCGGCGACCGGTCCGGGCGCGGCGGCGCTCCAGGTGGGGCGGCGGCCCTTGCGCGCGTCGCCATAAAGCGTGAACTGGCTGATTACAAGCAGTGGCCCACCGAAATCAGAGCATGACTGCTCGGTTCCCGGCTCGCCGACCTCGCCTTCGAAAAGCCGAAGGCTCCACAGTTTGCGAGCCAACTGCGCGGCCTTCGCCGGGGTGTCGTCATGCGTGACGCCGACCAGGACGGCCAGTCCCGGTCCCTCGATCGCCCCGACCACCTCGCCGGCCACCCGCACCGACGCCTCGCTCACCCTCTGGACCACCGCTCGCATGCGCCTATTCTCTCCCGCCGCGCCCCCGATGAGACGATGGCGCCATGGCTGAGCTGAGCACCACCCTCGTCACCTTCCCCGCCGGCGCGACGTCCGGGACCGCGACGGTCCTGGCCGTGCACGCGCTGGCGGAGGGTGCGGGCGTGATCGTCGACACCACCCCGTTCCACCCGCTGGACCACAGCTGGCCCGACCAGCCCGGCGACACCGGCGTCCTGCGCGCCGCCGGAGCGGAGCACGCGGTGGCGGACTGCGTCACCGGCGGCGTGGGCCCGGACGGGGAGTTCGCCCTCGGGACGGACATCCCGGTCCGGCGCGGAGACGAGAGCTGGCAATGGCTGGCGGTGCACATCCTGGACAAGGCCGAAGCTCCGGCACCAGGCACCGCCGTAGAACTGCGCGTCGACGAAGCCCGCCGCGCAGCCCTGTCCGCCTCCCACACCGGCTGCCACCTGATGGCCCTGGCCCTGAACGAAGCCCTCACCGACCGCTGGCGCAAAGAAGCCCGCACCGACGGCCTGAACCACCCCGACTTCGACAGCCTCGCGATGGACACCTCCCGCATCGCCCTGGACGCCAGCACCGACCGCTACCGCCTCGGCAAGTCCCTCCGCAAGAAGGGCTTCGACCCCGAAGGCCTCCGCGAGACGCTGCCCGAGCTGACCGAGAAGATCAACACCCGCCTCGCCGAATGGCTGTCCCAGGACGCCACAATCCGCATCGACACCCCCGGCCCGGAGCTCACAGCACGCCGCCAATGGGTCTGCGAACTGCCGGAGCGCACCGTCGAGATCCCCTGCGGCGGCACGCACCTGCACCGACTCGGGGAGCTGGCGTCACTGACCGCGGAGCTGACGCTGTCCGAGGACGGGAGCGAGCTGGTGGTGGTGACGACGCCGAAGCGGGTGTGAGGCCTCGGAAAACCAGGTGCCCCCTCCCCCGCACGCAGACTTAGCAGGCTGACACAGTGATCTCCGATCTGCATCCCGGCTCTCTGAGCTGGGACGAGGTAGACCCGTCCCGCCACCCCTTCGACAGTGCGGCGGCAGACCGCGTAGTACGGTCCCTCGGCCCGGCACGCCGGGTGCCACACCGCCCCGACGCGCCCATTGGCAGCCCGGAGATGAGCGCATGGGGTTCTGGTGAAGCGGAGCTGTGGGCCAAGGCCATGTCGCACGCCCTCGCGCAGCATTACGGCCTGTGGGCCCTGGGCTGGCGCTGGGCGACTGGCGAAGGCGACCACGACGGCGGGCCGGTACGGAACTGGTGCTGTACGCAGCATTCGATCAAGACCCCTGAGGAAACGATCACCCGGGTCGTCGCGGCGCTGATCGAGTGGCGCGAATGGCTGGAGAGTCTCGCCGGGTGGTTCGAGGCGTACCCGCTCGACCGGGCCGCTGTCGAGGATGGACGCATCGTGGGGAGTCGCGCTGTCCACGCCGTGATCGTGCAGGTCATCGAGCGCACCGGCTGCGCAAGCGGCTGGTACGGGCACTGCGTTCAAGTGCTCACCTGGTTCCTGAACCGGTGGGGCGTCGCGCCCCGCACCGCGCAGGACTTGGTCGAGCAGGCGATCGGCGGGCGGTTCGAGAGCTGGACCAGTCCGGACACGGTCCTGCTCGACGAGGTGGCAAGCAAGCTCGCGTCGTCCCGACAGCCTGATGGCGGCGCGGAGGCATCCGGTCCCGTGCCAGACCACCTTGAACGCTGGCTGGCGATACGCAGGAGCGCACAGCCGCGAGACGTCGGGACCGGTACCGATGCCCACGGCTACCGCAAGACCGGCACGGCTACCGGGAGCAAGCCGCTCGCCTTATTGCGCGACGGTGCCGCCGAAGACATCCGTGCCTTCGACGGCTCGCTGGATCCCGCCCGCGCGCAAGGCCTCCTCGCCGCGTTGGACATGGCGCGGGCCGACGCCGCTCGCGGTTCGGTGCTCGATTTCGAGCTGCTGCGCCGCTGGCAGCAGCACGTCCTGAACACTCCGCAGCCGCCGTCGTTCCGCGACTTGCCGGCCTTCGCCAAGGGCGGTAGGGAGCGCTACGGGATCGGCACGGACACCCGCGCCCGCTTTGACGGCTGTCTGGCCGAGAGCGCCGACGGCGAGGGCGACGGCGCCGCGCCTCTGAGTCTGCGTGCTGCCCGCGCGTACCTGGACGTCTGCTTCTTTCACCCCTTCGACGACGGCAACGCCCGGGCCGCGTTCCTCACCGCCGTCTTCGTCCTCGCGCGCGAGGACGTCCAGCTTGGGTCCGTCGCCCTGCTACGGCGCGTCTCGTATCAAGCCGACGACCCGCAGGCACCGCTGACACTCGCCCGACACATCGAGCTCGCCTGGCGCTAGCAGGCCGCCGTCGCCAGAGCGGCGGCCTCGGCGTCGATCGCGACGCCTGCGGCGACCGGTACCGGCTGTGTTGGTGTCGGTGCCGCCAGCGATGCCTGCGCCGGTACCAGAGCCGATGCCGGCACTGCTGCCGGCGTCGGCATAGGCGCCGCCACCGCAGCCGGTCCCGCGAACCGCTGGTACGCCAGCATCGCGGCGGCCAGCGCGACGCCGATCGCGCCGGTCGTGGCGAACGCCCAGGGCGGCGACGAGGCGTCCACCACCGTGCCGGCCAGGGGTGCGCCTATGGCGCCGCCGAGGGTCATCGCAGAGCCCTGCAATCCCATCGCCTGGCCGCGTGCGGAGGCCGGGACCGAAGCCGCGACCGCCTCGGCGGTGGAGGACAGCGTCGGGGCGCACATGAAGCCGGCGGGGAGCAGGATCAGTGCCAGCCACCACCAGCCGAATTGGCCGATGAAGCCGACCGGGATCGTGCCCGCGCCCAGCAGCAGCATCAGGACCGGCAGGCGCCACGGCCGCTGGGTCGAGCCGTGCCAGAAGCCGCCGATCAGCGACAGGAGGCACCAGGCGAAGATGCAGACGCCCGCCATGCTCACCGCGTTCTGCTGGCGCAGGAGGGCGGTGATGGAGATGTCGGTTCCGGCGAGTACCAGGTTCGCCGCGGTGCCGGTGGCGAGTACCAGCACGAACGCGGGCCGGACCCATGTGCTCAGTGCGACCTTCTCGGGCCGCGTGCCGTCCCCGCCTGCGGCGTGGTGGCCGATCGGCGGGTTCAGGAGCCACATCGTCACCACCGAGCCGATGGTCAGGATGCCGATCGCGGCCATCGTCGCCGTCGCGGTGTGCATCGAGGTGATCGTCGCGATCGCCAGTGCCGGGCCGACCATGAAGACCAGTTCCACGATCATCGAGTCCAGGGCGAAGGCCTGGCGCCGGAGGCTGTCGGGCACGCGTGCGGCGACCGCCTGCCGGATGATCGAGAACACCGGTACGCCGAGGACGCCGCCGAGCAGGAAGGTGGTCCCCAGCAGCACCGGATACGGCAGGAACGGCGCCGTCACCCAGTACACCGCCTCCGACGCGCCGGTCAGCAGCAGCACCGGCTTGAGCCCGCGGTGGTCCACCATCCGCCCCAGCATCGGCGAGCCGACGCCCATGCCGATGGTCATCACCATGCTCGCCAGACCGGCCGCGGCGTAGCTGCCGCCCTGGTCGAGCACGACATGCAGCGTCAGCGCCATGGACTTGGCGGTCAGCGGCAGCCGCGCCACGAAGGCGACGACGAACAGAGCCCGGGTCCCGGGGATGGCCAGGATCGGCTTGTAAGGGGTGATGAGCTTGAGCACTTGTTTCCTTCCCACGCAGATCATCGCAGACGCCGCCGACAAAGACGAGTGGGAATCCGGGCGGCGGCACCGCGCGCGCGGGCGCGCCCGAGGCGCCCCGATCGAAGCGAAGTGAGTTAGTGGTATGTCATGCGGTAAGAAGTGAGACATGACCGACGACCGCTCCCTTGCCCGCGCCGTCGCGTCGCTCCGCGGCCTGGCCGTGGGCGACGCGGTGGGCGCCTGCTACTTCATCCCGCTGAACCAGCCGCTCCTCACCGACCGCCGCCTTCCCCCGGACCCCTGGTTCTGGACCGACGACACCGAGATGGCGTGCTCGGTCCTGGCCGTCCTGCGCGACCACGGCCGCGCCGACCAGAACGCCCTGGCGCGGTCCTTCGCCGCGCACCACGACTTCGACCGCGGCTACGGCGCCGGCGTGAACCGCATGCTCCGCCTCATCCGCCAGGAAGGCGCCGACTGGCGCGAACAGGCCGAGGGCATGTTCGACGGCAAGGGCTCCTGGGGCAACGGCGCCGCGATGCGCGTGGCACCCCTCGGCGCCTGGTACGGCTCAGCAGACCTGGACCGCGTGGTCGCCGAGGCGACAGCGTCGGCGGAGGTGACGCACACGCACCCCGAAGGCGTCGCGGGCGCCGTGGCGGTCGCCGTCGCCGCCGCCCTGGCCACCGACACCTCCTCCTCCGGCCTGTCCGGCCACGACTTCCTCGACGAGATCGCCGAACGCACCCCGCCGGGAATGGTCCGCGACGGCATCGGCAACGCGATGACCCTGCTCCCCCTGACCGACCCCCGCAGCGCCGCCGCCTCACTCGGCAACGGCCGCTACATCTCGGCGCCGGACACCGTCCCCTTCTGCCTGTGGATCGCCGCCAAGCACCTCGACGACTTCGAAACCGCCTTCTGGGACACCGCCTGCGTCGGCGGCGACATCGACACCACGTGCGCCATCGTCGGCGGCATCGTGGCATCCCGCGTCGGCGTGGCCGGCATCCCGGCGGTGTGGCTGAAGCGCTGCGAGGCGCTGCCGGAGTGGGTCGGAGTCGAGTGAGCGCCGAAGGCGCGCCGCCGAGGGCTCAGGACGTCTCGTCGGGGAGCGCGTAGCGCCAGCGGCAGATGCGCGCGCCACTGGCCGAGCCGTAGACGGTCACCGCGGGTTGCGGCTGCCGGGTGTTGGTGTCGGTGCACGCGGCCCGTACGGCGGCGGCGACGGCGCCGTCGGCGTTGTGCGCTTCCGAGCAGTTGACCGGTTGGCTCCGCGCCGGTTGCGGAAGCCCTGTGGGCCACGGCTTCTGGGGACTGTTCTCCTGCGGAGAGCACTGCAGGACGTAGCGGACCTTGGTGGTGGTGTACGGCGTGGCGGCGTCGGTGGTGAGCGCCTGCACCTTCGCGAAGGCGTCGGCCACCGGCGCAGGGTACTGCGACGCTGTGCCGGTGTTTAGGCCGAGGGCGGAGACGGTCTGATACTTGCCGCCGGGCTGGTACACGCCGACGACCGTGGCGGACTCGTCCGGATTCGCGTGGCCGCCCTTGGGCAGCAGGACGGTGGTGGCCGGTTGGCTCTTCAGGTCGTCTTGCAGGGTACTGACGAGCATGTCCAGGGCGCCGGGGGTGAGGGTCAGGCGCTTCTGGCCGGCCAGGACGACGGTCCCGTCGGAGTAGACGGCGACCGTCGGGACTGCCAGCGCGTTCGTGCCGACGAATCCGCCGGAGGTGCTCAGTTCGGCGACCCGGGTCAGGACGCCGGTCGGAGGGAGGAGCGGAACCGTGGGCGAGACCGACGCCGACCCTGACGGGCTCGACGGGCTTGATGCACTCGATGAGCTCGACGTGCCCGACGTGCTCGGCGTGGTCGCCCCGGCCGACGACGACGAACCGGCGCCGCCACCGGCCTTCGCGGAACTCTGGCAGCCTGTCACGCTGATGATGAGCGCGACAGCGTACAAGTACTTGCTCATCTTCATGAGCCTTGGACGCGGGCGGCGACCAACCGGTTCCCCTCAGTTCTCGTCAGTCTTCAACCGGCTCGCAGCACCGCCTCCAACCGCCGCGCCGCGTTCGTCACCGCGCTCCCGCCCTTCTTCTCCGCGAGCGCCCCGACCGTGGCGATCGGCGTGCGGACCCCCAACGTCCCGGCCAGTTCCGTCGCCAGCACCAGCAGTTCCGTCGTACCCGACAGCGTCTTCGGCACCGCCGGCGGCACCACGCGCGGCAGCATCAGCGCGACCGTCTCCCACACCGCCCGCGCCGCGCCGCCGTTGGCCACGTCCCGCAGTGCCGGGACCAACCGCCGCAGCCCCGACGCCGAGGCTCTCAGCTCGCTCGTCAGCGCGGCGCTCAGCATCGCCGGCTCCAGCAGCCCGCGCGCGGCGAGCACCAGCGCCGCGTCGACGCCTGACGCGCGCAGCTGCACGTCGTCGCTGGCGAGCCGGGCGGCGATCACCTGATGCGTACCGCCCTGCGGACCGTCCTGCTCCGCGAGCACGACCGCGGACTCCGGCGAGGGCGGCGCCGTGCTCCAGCCCACGCCGCCGATCATCGCCAGCGCCGCCAGATCCGGGCGCGAGGGCACGATCGCGGGCCAGCAGGCCATCCAGTCCGACTGGTCCCGGCAATGGTCCGGCTCGCGCCAGACACCCGGCGCGAGATCCAGCAGCGTCTCCGGCACCACGTCCTCGCCCCGCATCGCCCGACGCCGGCTGTCGGCGTGACCGCGGCTGCGCTCCTCCTCGCGCTCCTCCGCGTCCGGTATCCGCGGCTGCGGCAACACGATCCGCTCGCCGGCCACCCACGCCGCGAACCGCACCCCCGCCTTCGATGTCAGGCCGCTGACATCCACGTCCCCGCAGTCCTCCGGCAGCCGCAGCAGCGCCTGATGGAAGTCCGCCTCCAACGGCTCGCAGCCCTGCGCCTGGCACTGACGCAGGCGCGCCGCCAGCACCGCCGGCTCGATCGCGCCGGTCGGCGACGTCGGCACCGACACCAGCGGCGGCAGGTCCGGCATCCCCAGCGCCGCGTGCACTTCGGCGGCCCGCATGATCAGGAAGTCGGCAGGCGTCGTCCGCGTCCGGCGCCACCAGCCGATGCCCCACCCCCGCGCCCGCGCCCGCGACCACAGCTGCTTCACCCCGGCCCGGTGCGGATGCCGCCGCGCGTCGCCGCCCATTCCGGCAGCCGCGGCGACGAGGACGCACATGGCTGTCCGCGGCGTCACCGCCGACTGGTCCTTGGTCCAGTCCCACCCCGGCCACCAGCGCTCGACGACCGGCGCCAGCGCCTCCCGCAGCGCCGCCGGGTCCGTCCGCTCGAACACCACGACCGCCTCGAGCATCCGCTCGAAGACCATCGCCTCGACCGGATCGGCGTGCATCAACGCGCCGAACACCTCGGCCAGCTCCGCGGGCGACCCGATCGGCGGCAGCAGCGGACGCGGCACATACGGTGCCACGTCGGGATAGCCGAGGCCGGCATCGTCGATCGGAGAGTCCTGCGAAACCTTGAGCAGCCCGGCGAGCCTCGCGGCGAGGTCCGGAGCGAGGTGGATCCGTGCCTCGGCGGCCAGCCGCTCGCGCTCGTCCTCCCCCAGCGCCTTCGCGTGCTTGCCGACCAGCTTCACCGCGCGCTCCTGCAGATCCGCCGCCTGCCCGCTGAACGCCGTCGCGATCGCTCCAACCATCTGCCCGGCGCGGGCCGGATTCCCGGCGGCGAGCGAGTCCAGCCAGCCCAAGGTGGTCTTGACCACGTTCTTCTCCGGGCGCGTCACCGCGATCGACGCCGCCTCGAGCGCCGGCTCGAGGTCGAGCAGGCCGGCGTCGGAGGCCTTCTTCAGCGCCGCCAGGAAGGTCCGCGCGACCGTCCCGCTCTGCGACGACAGCAGGCTGATACAGCTGGAGACGCGCTCGACGATCTCGCCGTCGACCGGCTCCAGCGCGGTCCAGAACGCCAGGTGGTCCTGCAGCGCGCCGGGGCGGCCGCCGCGCAGCAGCCGGCGCAGGCTGGCGTCCAGCACCTCGGCGCGGGGGACCTTGCCCTCCTTCACCGCCGAGAGCACCGTGCGGCGGAAGACAGACCAGGCGGGGAACAGATCGTCGTTCTCGTCGTCGTCGAAGACCAGCGGCGCCAGTTCGGCGAGCCGCGGATCGGCCAGGATCTGGTCCCGCGTCCGGTCCTCGTCGGTGGTCCAGCGGTACTTCACGCCCCAGACGCGCACGAACTCGCGCGTCGCGGGCAAGGGGATCTGCGCCACGTCGCCGACCACTTCCACCAGCCGGTAGAGGTCTTCCGGCTCGAGCGTCTCCAGCAGGGCGGCGGGCAGATCGGGCAGCCAGGCCGGAGCCCGATCGGCCAGGATCTGCCGGATCGCAGCGGTCTGGGAAGGGTCGAAGGAGTCCGAACGCTGCGCGCTCCGCAGGAACTTCGCGGTCGCGGAAGCCGTGGAGAACACCGCCAGCGCCGTCGGGGTCAGGGTCCGCATCGCGAGGCTGCGGCGCTGGTGGAAGTCGCGCCAGTTCTCGTCCTGGTTCATCGTGCGCCAGCCGATCGAGCGCAGGAACTCTCTCAGGGGTTTGATGTAGGTGCGGCGCTCCTTCTCGGCCATGCCCTGGAAGAAGTCCGCGACGGACTTCGCGTCGCCGCCGGTCAGCCGGAGGGTGAAGGTGAAGTCTTCCGGCGAGCTCTGCGGCGTCAGACCGGCTGCGGTCGCCGCGCCTATGGTGACGGCTCCTTGGGTGTTCATCGCGCCGTCACCGCCGTCTCCTCGATCGCGGAGGTGCTGCTGTCGGTCTCACGGCCGGTCTCACTGTCGGCGTCCGTCACGCCGCGCTCGCCGCGCCGGTGCGCGTCCGCGGCGAGGATGTGTTTGCACGGCCCGCGGCTGCCTTGGTACTTCGCGTACCACAGGCACGTGCACGACAGCGCGCCGTCGGCCGCCGACCGCACGCGCTGTACGTGGTCCTCGACCGTCACCGTCGCGATGTCGCCGTCCCAGCGCACCGCGTCGGCGTCGAGCAGGTCCCGGGCGGCGCGCAGCCGCGGGTTCTGCTTCGCCGCGCGTTCGGCGTCGTAGGGCAGTTCGCGGTGGAAGTACGCCGCGTCCGCGTGGTCGTAGCCGACGCGGCCCGCCGTGCCGAGCTGCGTCAGGGCGGCGCGGACGCGGTCCACCGGGAGCGCGGCCTGCTCGGCGAGCACGTCCGGTTCGATCCGCGCGTCGAAGGCCAGCAGGGCGGAGACGGTCTCGGCGTCGTCGATCACGTCGTCGCCGGCCAGGGCGGAGAGCACCGCGCCCTCGCCGGAGAAGCCGCGGGTGATCTCCGGGGACAGCGTGAGCACCAGGCGCATGCCGGGGAGGTCGAGCTGCCAGACCGAGGCCACCGGGTTCGCGCCGCGCGCCAGGTTCGGGCCGTAGACGCGGAGCTTGCCGCCGAAGCGCAGGAGGGGAAGCAGTTCCTTGAGACGCTGCGGGCCGGCGATGCAGATCGCGCCGGGACTGGGGGAAGCCGCCAGGCGGAGCGTGCGGCCGGCCGGGACCAGCCACTGCACGCCGCGCTGGGCGTTCGGCAGGCCGCGCAGGAAGCGGGCGGCGTCGGCCGCGCCGAGTTCGGCGCGCAGGTCGTAGCCGGAGGTGACCGCCTGTACCTCGGCGAAGCCGCGGAGCCAGCGTGCCGGGAGCGGGACCTTGCGCTCCACGACCGTGCCGTCGAAGGTGGTGGCTTCCAGACCCTCGGGCCCGACCTCGAGCTTCAGCGGGTCGCCGCCGCGGACCCTGGCCAGCGCCAGGCGCAGGTCGTTGTTGACGTCGACGTTGGTGGTGCCGCGGTCCAGCGCCGTGCCGTCCATGCCGTCGTCGAGGACGTCGAGCCGGGCGTAGACGCCGCAGCAGCCGGAGAAGGACTCGAAGCGGAGGCGGTCGCCGTTGCACGTGACGACCGGGTCGCGCAGCGCCGCCAGATTCGGGCGCCAGTAGCGGGCCTGCGCGATGTTGGCGACGCCGAGCAGCGCGGCCGCCGCCGGTTCGGCTTCGCCCAGGAAGCCGGAGAAGAAGCGCGGGTGCGCCGTGGGACCCGCGGTGGTGGTACCGCCGGACGTCTGCAGGTCCAGCAGACCGCTCGGGGTCAGGCTGGACGCGCGGACATATCCGTATATTTGGGCGGTGGAGGTCATGTTCCGAAGGTAGCGTCGGACACTGACAGGCGGTGAGAGGACTAATGTCGACTCGGGTTCGCTCAGGTGGGCCCGGTTCCGCACAGGAGCGCACACTGGGAGCACAGCGGGCGCACACTGGGCGCGGGAGTCGGGCGACTGGCCGGCCACCCACCGGCCTTCCACCGATCCACCCGCCGATCCGCTGTTGCCCGATCGCGCCCCACCCGGGCGCGACGACCGAAGAAGGAGCCCGCGAGACGTGGAGTCCGCCTGGAACCGGAGCGTTCTGCGCACCAACAACGAGCGGCTCCTGCTGGACCGGCTGCGCGCCGACGGCGCCACCTCCCGCGCGGAGCTGGCCCGCCTGACCGGCCTGTCCAAGCCGACGGTGTCCACGGCCCTGGGCCGGCTGGAGCACGGCGGCCTGGTGCGCGAGATCGGCAAGCAGGCGGTGGCCGGCCGCGGCCGCTCGCCGGTGCTCTACGAGGCCGACCCGACCGCCGGCTACGCCATCGGCGTGGACGTCGGCCGCAGCTGGATCCGCGTCGGCCTGGCCGACCTGGACGGCACCGTCGTCGGCCGCAGCGACCACCCCAATACCGCCGCCGACGCCGACGGCATCGTCGACGCGATCGGGGAGCAGGCCCGCCACGCCGCCCGCGAGGCCGGCGTGGCCTGGGAGCGCGTCCTGCACGCCGTGGTCGGCAGCCCCGGCGTCATCGACACCACGACCAACGAACTGCGCTACGCCGCGAACCTGCCCGGCTGGGGACGCCGCGACGTGACCGACCGGCTGGCGGCGTCCCTCGGGACAGGTCTGGAGGTCTTGAACGACGCCAACCTCGCCGCCCTCGGCGAGCACGCGGCAGGAGCGGGACGCGACCGGCGGCTGTTCGTCTACCTGCTCATCGGGACAGGACTCGGCTCCGGCATCGTGGCCGACGGGAAGCTGTTCCCCGGCGCGCACGGCGCGGCGGGCGAGATCGGATACCTGCCGTACGGGTCGTACACCGAGGACCGGGCCCGCACCCGCGGACCGCTGGAAGACGCCGCGGCGGCGGACTCGGTGGTGGCGACCGCACGCGAGCTGGGCATGGCCGACGTGGGCTCGGCGAAGGACGTCTTCCTCGCCGCGCGCGCGGGCAGCGCGACCGCCCTCGAGGTGGTCAAGCGCGAAGCCGAACGCCTCGCGCACGCGGTCGCCTCGATCGCCGCGGTGATCGACCCGGAACTCGTCGTCCTCGGCGGCGGCATCGGCGACAGCGCGGACCTCCTCCTGGAGCCACTACGCGAGACCCTCCACAAAATGACGCCGCTCGTGCCGGAGCTGGCCGCATCACTCCTGGGCGCGAACGCGGTGCTCGAGGGCGCCCTGGCTTCCGGCGTGCGGACGGTGCGAGGGCTGGTTTTCGAGGCCTGGCAGGGGGTTCAGGAGACGGTGCCGGCCAGCACTGCGTAGTGCGGTCGGGTTGTGGGCTTCAAAGGCATTTTCTTACGGCTTCGCGCGGGTGTTGATGGCCTCGCAGGGGACGCAGTTCGGTGGCGCGTGTCCGGGTTGCACTGGCGGCCGGCGGTGTGTCGCTGTGGGAAGCGGTGTCCACGCCCCGGCGTACCACTCACCACCTCGACCAGCCGACCCACCGCCACCGTGCACCGCCAGCCGCCAGCCGCCAGAGAAGCGAAATGGGGCCCCAGCCAACCGGCCAAGGCCCCACCTCACATAGCGCGCACCCCAGGGCGCGGCAGCGATCCGCTCTGCCGTGTCAGGCGGACGCCCCCGCCGTCGCGCGCTGGGCTACGTGGCACGCGGCTTCGTGCTTCGGTGCCAGTTCTTGCAGGACCGGGGTCTTCTCGTGGCAGATCGCTTCAGCCAGCGGGCAGCGGTCGCGGAAGCGGCAGCCGGGCTTGGGGTTGATCACCTTGGGTGGTTCGGCCTTCGCCGTTTCGGCGTCCACCGACAGGGGTGCGCGGGGGTCGGGGACGGCTGAGAGCAGGAGCTGTGTGTACGGGTGCTTCGGTTCCTGCAGGATCGATTCGGTCGGGCCCGCCTCCACGATGTGGCCGCCGTACATCACCATCACGCGGTCGCTGACGTAGCGGGCGCTGGCGATGTCGTGGGTGATGTAGAGGAAGGAGACGCCCTCCGTCTCGCGCAGGTCCGCCATCACGTTCAGCAGGCCGATGCGGATGGAGACGTCGAGCATCGAGACCGGTTCGTCGGCCAGGATCAGTTTCGGGCGGTAGGCCAGGGCCTGGGCGAAGCCGATGCGCTGGCGCTGGCCGCCGGACAGTTCGTAGGGGTAGCGCTGCAGGATTTCGCCAGCCGGGTTGAGGCCGACGGCCTCCACCACGCGCTCGGCTTCCTGTGCGCGCTGCGCCGAGGAGAGCTCCGTGCGGTGCAGCTTCAGGCCGCGCTCGATGCCGTGGGAGACGCGGTAGGCCGGGTTCAGGGAGGCGAAGGGGTCCTGGAACACCATCGGGACGTCGCTGCGGTAGGCCAGCTGCGCCTTGCGGCCGCGCAGCTTGCTCAGCGGCTTGCCCTCGAAGACGATCTCGCCGGAGGTCGGCTTGTAGACCTGCGCCAGCAGGCGGGCGATGGTGGACTTGCCGCTGCCGGACTCCCCGACCAGCGCCACGATCTCGCGGCGGTTGATGGTCAGGTTCACCTGGTCCACGGCGTGCAGGTTGTTGCCGGAGAAGCCGCCGCCGATCCGGAAGTGGCGGGTCAGGTCCTTCGTCTCCAGCAAAGGGGTGTTCTCGCTCACGATTCGACCTCCACGCTCACGGGCGCCGGTTCGTGCAGCAGGCAGCGCGCCTGTGCGGCGCCGACGGTGTACAGCTCCGGCACGTCCGCCTTGCAGCGGTCCATCGCGACCGGGCAGCGCGGGTGGAAGCGGCAGCCCGACGGCGGCTTGGCCAGGTTCGGGGGCGCGCCGGGGATGCCGGTCAGGCGCTTCTTCTCCCCGCGGATCGAGGGGAAGGCGTCCAGCAGGCCCTTGCTGTAGGGGTGCGCCGGAGCGTCGAAGACCGACCGGGTGCGGCCGAGTTCCACCACTTGGCCGGCGTACATCACCATTAGGCGGTCGGAGAAGTGGCTGACCAGGGACATGTCGTGGGTCACGAAGATCACCGCGAAGCCCAGCTGCTTCTGCAGCTCCTTGATCTGCGCCATCAGCGAGCGCTGCGCCACCACGTCCAGGGCGGAGGTCGGCTCGTCCATGACGATCAGGTCCGGGGTGAACAGCAGCGCCATCGCGATCATCGCGCGCTGGCGCATGCCGCCGGAGAGCTGGTGCGGGTAGGACTTCAGGTGGACCGGGTCGATGCCGACCAGCTCCAGCACCTCCGCCGAGCGGGCCCGGACCTGGGTGTCGGACCACTTGGCGTGCGCCTTGATCGCGTCCTTGAACTGGCGCCCGATGCTGTGCACCGGGTTCAGGGCGTTCATCGCGCTCTGCATCACGACCGAGAAGTCACGCCAGCGCAGCGTGTTGAGCGACTTGGCGGTCATCGCCACCAGGTTCTCGCCCTTGAACCAGACCTCGCCGGCGGTCACCGAGGCCGGCGGGTTCAGCAGCTGCGCGATGCCGAACAGCATCGTGGACTTCCCGCAGCCGGACTCCCCGACCACGCCCAGGAACTCGCCCTTGGCCAGCGTCAGGTCCACCCCGGCCACCGCCGGGACCGGACCGTTGGCGGTGGCGTACTCCACCCGCAGGCCGCTGACCCGCAGCAGGGCGTCGTCGTTCATCGTCTCCAGCATCGGCTCACTCATTTCCGGCACCTCCGCCGGCGACCGCGGCGGTCCGCGCGGAGCCGGGACGGCGGCGCACGCCGAGCTTGCCGCGCTGCCTCCTCACGGGCCGCAGGGCCGGGTTGCTGATCTCGTCGAAGGCGTAGTTCATCAGGGCGAAGGCGACGCCGAGCACGGCGATGCCGATGGCCGGCAGCACGGCCCACCACGCGGTGCCCGACTCCAGCGCGGACTGCGAGTCGGCCCAGTAGAGCATGGTGCCCCAGCTGTCGGAGTTCGGGTCGCCCAGACCCAGGAACTGCAGGCCTGCCGCAGCGAGCACGGAGTACAGGGCGGCGCCGAGGAAGTTGGCGATGATCAGCGAGATCATCGTCGGCAGCATCTCGAAGACGATGATGTAGGACCGGCGCTCGCCGCGGACCCGCGACGACTCCAGGAAGTCGCGGTTGCGCAGCGACAGCGCCTGGGCGCGCATCTGGTTCGCGCCGTAGGACCAGCCGGTGACCACCAGCACCGCGACCATGATGGTCAGGGTCGGCTTGCCGGCGTACGCGGACAGCACGATCACCAGCGGGAAGGTCGGGATGACCAGCACCACGTTGGTGATGAAGGACAGCACGTTGTCCGGGATCCCGCCGAGGTAGGCCGCGGAGACGCCGACCAGCACCGAGATGACGGTCGCCAGTCCGCCGGCCACGACCGCGATGATCAAGGGCTCGCGGGCGCCGTAGACGAACAGCGCCCAGATGTCCTGGCCCAGCGAGGTGGTGCCGAACCAGTGCGCCCCCGACGGCGTCAGGCGCGGCGTGAACCGGGCCGGGGCGGTCGGGTCGGACACCGAGGTGAACAGCGAGGGGAAGACCGCCATCACCAGGAGCACGAAGAACATGCCGAAGCCGACGTTGGCCTTGCGGTTGGTCAGGAACGAGCGCCACACGGCGCCGCGTCCGCGCCGCCGGCCCGGAGCCGGCGCACCGGCCGGAGCCTGCGGGGTCGCGGAGTCCGCTGATGTCAGGGTCGTCATAGGTTCCTCACCCCTTCGCCCGGGTACGCGGGTCCAGCCACACGGTGACCAGGTCGCAGATCAACAGGGCGCCGAGCACCGCCACCGTGAACAACATGAACAGTGCCTGCATCATCGGGTAGTCGATGCTGTTGACGGCGTTGTAGAGCTGGTAGCCCAGTCCGGGATAGTTGAAGATCTTCTCGACCAGGATCGCGCCGGTGAGCACGAAGCCGATCGACATCGCGAAGCCGGACAGGTTGGGCAGGAAGGCGTTGCGCGCGGCGTAGTTCATCATCACCTTGCGGTCCGAGAGCCCCTTGGCCCGCCCCATCCGGATGTAGTCCTCGGCCAGGGTGGTGATCATGTTGTTGCGCATGGTCAGCACCCAGCCGCCGATCGAGGTGATCAGCAGCGTCAGCGCCGGCAGCAGCGCGAACTTCAGGACGCTGCCGACGAAGCCGGGCGAGAAGCCCGCGACGATCGAGGTGTCGTAGTTGCCCGAGGAGGGCAGCCAGGTGTTGTCCACCGTCAGGAACAGGATCAGGAACAGCCCGACCACGAAGTAGGGCAGCGCGCTGGTCACCACGAAGACCGAGGGCAGCACCGAGTCCACGACGCCGCCGCGGCGCCAGGCGGCGATGGTGCCGATCAGCGAGCCGAGCAGGAACGCCAGGATCGTGGTGAAGCCCACCAGGCCCAGCGTCCACGGCAGCGACTGGCCGATCAGCTTCGACACCGGCGTGCCCAGCGAGCTGCCCAGGGACACGCCCCAGTTGCCGGTGATCATGTTGCCCAGGTAGTCGACGTACTGCTGGACGATGTTCTCGTGCGGCTTGTAGCCGAAGGAGGTCAGGATCTGCTGCAGCTGGGCGTCGGAGACCCGGCCCTTCGTCTGCGCGCGCAGGGTGTTGATCGGGCTGCCGGGCATGAAGTGCGGCAGGAAGAAGTTCAGCGTGAGGGCGGCCCAGAGGGTGAGAAGGAAGAACCCTACTCGGCGCAGAAGATATCTCAACCCTCTGTCCTTTCGTTGATACGTGAGCAAACGCGAGTGGCTGTGGCGGGAGGCAGCGGCGCCCGGGGATACGGCTCCGGACGCCGCCTGCTGTCCCCGCGGTGCGGGGCGGTCTCGCGGTTACTGGGCCGGCTTGTAGTACAGGTGCAGCAGCACCTGCTCGTTGTCCGGGTAGTTGTAGGCCGCGGGCTGCGCGTACGGGTTGTCCGACGTCGGCCAGCCGCCGAAGTTCTTGGTGTTGTACTGGAACCAGTCCGCGGACTCGGTCACCGGGATGAACGGCAGGTCCTGCAGCACGTGCTGGCTCACCTGCTTGATCATCGAGACCTGCTGGTCCTCCGAGCCGGCCGTGGCGTACTGGTCGAGCAGGCTGTCCACGGCGGGGTTCTTGTACCGCTCGAAGTTGCCCGCCGACGCGCTCTGGCCCAGCGGCGCGGTGTTGGCCGAGTGCAGCCACGCGCGCAGTTCGGTGTAGGGAGACGGTCCGGCGGAGGGCTGGGAGCCGTAGGCCAGGTCGAAGTCGCCCTTGTAGAGCTTGTCGTAGTACGTCTGGTTGGTCAGCGAGCTCTCGGTGAGGTTGATGCCCAGCGGCTTGAGCTCGTCCTTGATGATCGCGATCGAGGCGTCCCAGTCGGTGTAGCCCTGGATCGAGATGATGGTCAGGTTCAGCGGGTTGCTCGGGCTGTACCCGGCACCCTGCAGCGCCGCCGCGGCCTTGGCCATGTCCGGCTTGTCGTACCCGGCCGCGGAGATCGCCGCCGCGTCGTTGAACTTGTCGAAGGTCGGGGTGACCACGCCGCTCTGGTTGCCCGTCAGCTGCTGGCCGTCCTCACCGATCGCCGAGACCTTGGCCTTGTCGATCGCGTAGGCGATCGCCTGGCGGACGCCGAGCTTGCTGGTCGCCGCGTGCGAGGGGTCCAGGTTCGGGATGATCGAGACGTTGAGCACCGGCGGGGACCAGGTGTGGTTGTCCTGCGACTTGTTCAGGTAGAAGGACTTGATGCCGGTGATGAACTGCGAGCCCCACTGCGCCTTGCCGCTGGCCAGGTCCTGGTTCGCCGGGCCGTTGTCCAGGTAGGCCGGGTACTCCAGGGTGGTCACGTAGGGCTTGCCGGGCTGCCAGTAGCTGGCGTTGGCCTTGTACTCCATGTTGTTCGGCGTGCACTTGACCGTGTACGGACCCGAGCCGATCGGGTTCGGGTCGGTCCAGGTGTCCGGGTGCGCCGCGGCGTCGCCGGTGGACCAGATGTGCTTGGGGACGATGCCGACCAGCGTGGCGAAGGTGTAGAAGTACACCTGCGCGTTCTGCTTGAAGGTCATCGTGACCTGGTTGCCGGTGGCCGCGACGCTCGTCAGGCCGGCCGCGGACCACAGCGAGTAGTTGTCCAGCGCCGGGGTCTGCTTCATCAGGTTGTACGTGTAGGCCACGTCGTCGGCGGTCAGCGGCTGGCCGTCGCTCCACTTCACCCCGTCGCGGATGGTGAAGGTGATCTGGGTCTTGTCCGCGTTCCACTTGTAGTCCGACGCCAGCATCGGCGTCTCCTTGGCGTCCTGCAGGATGTTGGTGTAGATGAGCGGCTCGTAGATGAAGCCGAGGCTCTCCAGGTTGAACGTCGAGTTGTACGGGTTGAACGAACACGGCCAGGTCTGGCCCTGCTCGTTCGAGATGGTGAGCGTCCCGCCCTGCTTGTAGCTCGTCTGGGTTCCCGTCGACGAGCCCCCGGCCGACGACGACGCGCTGGAGCCGCCCCCAGTGCTGGAGTCCGAGGTGTGCTTGGTGCTGGAGCACGCGGTGGCCGCCAGGCCTATGGAGATGGCGACCGCGAGCAGTGACGACGTATTGCGTCTCATGCTGGGGGTTCCTTTCCGGTTGCTGCGGGATGTGGCGCCCGTGGTTGATTTCGTGGTGTGGTGCCTTGTTTTCTCGAGGGTGGTGCGGTGGTGCTTGTCGAGCGGTGGTGCTTTGGTGCGGTGGTGCTTTGGTGCGGGCCTTGCGAAGTCCCTGATATTCGCCCAGGAGCTAGACGGGTGTCATCAGGGGGTTGTTGAGGTCGTGGAGGATTCGGCGGGAGCGGCCAGAGCCGCCTCCCGGACGGCGGCCCGGGCCAGCGTCAAAGCACCGGCTAGCGGGGCGTCGAAGGGGAACGCGGCCTGCACCAGTTCCGGCGGGAACGGCACGGCGGCGTCCAGCGCACGGCGAAGCGGCGCGTACAGCACCGGCCAGGAGCGGACCATCCCGCCGCCGACCGCGATCCGTGCCGGGTCCACCGCTATGGCCAGGTTCACGAGGTGGAACGCCAGCTCGTCGGTGAACTCCCGGAGGATGTCGGCGGCGCGCGGGTCCAGGCTCGCCGCGGCGAACAGGTCCTTGGCACCGGTGGCGTCCGGGTGGATCTCCTTGGCGCGGGCCAGCAGACCGATCCCGCTCACCTGGTCCTCCAGGATCGAGCGGTGTCCGGCCGCGAGCCCGACGTCGGCCAGCCGGCGCAGGTTGTAGCCGATCTCCCCGGCGGCGCCGTTGCGTCCGGCGATGACCTCGCCCTTGGTGACGATGGCTACCGCCAGACCGGTACCGAGGTTGAGGTACAGCCCCGGGTCGGCTTCCTGCAGCGCGCCTTCGACGGCCTCCACGCGGGCGGCGGCCTTGACGTCGGTCTCGACCCGGACCTCCGAGGCGGGGAAGGCCGCCTGGATCTCCTTGGCCAGCGCCAGATCGGCCCACCCGGGGATGTTCGGCGCGAGGTCGACGCCGGAGTCCCGGGGGATCCCGATGGTCGAGACGCCGACCGCGATCGGCTCGCGCCCCGGGGCGACCCGGTCCAGCAGCGCCCGCGCGGCGCGCAGGCCGCGGCCGAGCGAGGCCCGGCCGCCCTCGGCGGCGTGGGTCGGAACGGTGGCCGCGCCGAGGCGGGGGCCGGGGGTGGGCTCGGCGACCGCCATGGCGGTCTTGGTGCCGCCGAAGTCGATTCCCAGCACTACGGGCGGAAGCAAGCGTCCTCCTCGGGAGGGATGTCGTGCCGTGCGGGCGAGGCTTGGGAGGGTGCCGGTGAAGCTCGGGTGAAGCGCCGTGCGAGTTCGTCAGTAAAGTAAACTAAATATTGTCGCGGCGGAAGGGGTCCGGCCGCCCCGGCGGGTAACCTTTCGGCAACGCCTGGATGGGCACAAGACGGCCGTCAGGTGATCTTCCGGGCGGTCCGCGCCCGCTCGCCGCCGGTGTCAGTACCCCCCTCTAGCGTGAGTCCCGTTGCCACCGGACCACGGAAAGAGGAGGGGCCGTGTACCGCCAAGGAGACGTACTGATCGTGCCGGTCACGGAGAGCGCGGTCCCGGAAGGGGCGCGCGCCGCCGGGCCGAAGAACCGCCGCCCCCGCGAGTCGATGGTGCTGGCGCTCGGGGAGAGCACCGGCCACGCGCACGCGCTGGTCGCCACCCGGGACGAGGGCGACTTCTACCCCGCCCCGAGCGAGAGCGAGCCGGCGTACGTGTTCCTGCCGTACGGCGGCAAGGTCGTGCACGAGGAGCACGGCACGATCCCGCTGCCGGAGGGCTGGTTCAAGGTGGTCCGCCAGCGCGAGTACGAGCCCAGCGCGCTGCGCTCGTTCCGGGTGGTGGCGGACTGATGCCGGCCACCGCGATCGACGTGACCCCGCACCCCGACCTGACCGCCGACGGCATCGTCGCGGTCGCCGCCGCCACGCGGGACGCCTGGCGCGCGATCGCCTTGTCCACCGAGGCTGTCGACCGGCAGGCGACCGAGGAGACGGTGCTCCGGCTCTACGCCGAGTCCCTGCCGGACTCGGCGCCGCCGGAGATCATCTGGTGCCGCTCCCCCTTGGAAGCCGCGCGCCTGGTGGCCGCCGACGCCGAGCGCCTCGGCGCCCCCGCGCGCGACCGTGTCAGGGACCTGACCTGGTCGGTGGGCCGCGCCCGGCTCGCCGAACGCCTCGGCCCGCGCGAGTTCGGCCGGGTCTGGCAGGCGGCGTGCGGCGACCTCGCCCCGCTGATCAGCACCCTGATCGCGCGCATCGCCACCGCCGTGGAGGAGCACGCCGATCCCGAGGACATCGCCGAGCGCACCGCCCTGCGCATCGCCCTGACCCACGCTGTCCACGGCCAGTTCGACGCCTCCTGGCTCCCGCTCTACGAAGCCTCCGGCATGGCGTGCGGCCTGGGCCGGATGGCGCGCTCGGCGGGCTGGTGGTGGCCGTTCGAGAACGCGGTCATCCTCACCGAGCGCCCGCTCGCGCTCCGCCTGGACGACCAGGATCGGCTGCACCACGGCGACGGACCCGCGCTGGTCTACGCCGACGGCTTCGCCGTGTACTCCTGGCGCGGCACTCCGCTGACCGAGGAGTTCGGCCGGCGCCTAGCCGCGACCAGCCCGGACACCATCCGCGCGGAGGAGAACGCCGAGCTGCGCCGGATCATGGTCGAGCACTACACGCCGGAGCGCTTCCTGAAGGAGTCCGGCGCGCAGCCGGTCCAGGAGGACGAGGCCGGCAAGCTGTGGCGGATCGCGATGGGCGACGACGAGTCCATCGTCCTGGTCGAGGTGGTGAACTCCTCGCCGGAGCCGGACGGCACGTTCAACGTCTACTTCCTGCGCGTGCCGCCCAGCATGCTGACCGCGAAGGCCGGCGTCGCCTGGACCTTCGGCCTCACCGAGGACGAGTACCAGCCGCTCCGGCAGACTTGAGCAGAGGTACGGGCTTGAGCACAGGTTCAGGTCTGAGCACAGTCGCGCCGGCGGGGATCCGAGCCAGGACCCCGCCGGCGAACGTGTCGTAGAGCCCGAGCTCCGGCATGTGCACGTAGCCGATGTGGCAGTCGCACTGGGTCAGAGGGCACAGACGCGCCCGCAGCGCCTGGCGATATGAGCCGTCGTAAAGGTTTCCGAGCCTCTCCGTAGGTTCCGTGCGCGAGACGAAGTGGCAGCGGTAGACCTCGCCGTCGCCGTCGACCGAGATGACCGACTCCCCCGCACGGCAGGCGTGCCCCTGCGAGGCATGGGGAAAGCGCGAGACCGGGAACAGCGGATCGATCTCGGCCCAGGGCTCGGCTTCCTCGTCGGTGTAGGTATGTCCCTCGGCGGCGTTGACCCACAGATAGACATCGTCGGGAAGGTCGGCGCGCAGACGCCGGGCAGCGTCCAGGTGCTCCGGCAGCCCGACGATCCCGGTGCTGAAGCGGACGCCGCTATCCCGCAGCTCATGGCAGCGGCCGAGGAAGCGCTCGTAAGAAACCTGGTCGGGATGGTACGTGCACCACAGCGCCAGCGAATCCAGGTCGGCGCCCGCCGTCCACGCGGTCCGCGAACTCAGATTGGTCTGAATCGCCACCTCGCCGACGTGATCGAGGCGGCTGAGCTCGACCAAGGCGCGCTGGTACCAGCTCCGGGTCAGTCCCTCTCCCCAGGGCGTGAACAGAACATTGATTTGGTCCTCGGATTGCGCGATGACCCACGCGACGAACCGCTCCAACGCCGCGCGGTCGGCGCGCAGCGTCTCCGGCGAATCGCGACGCTTGGCGAAGGGGCAGTAGCCGCAGTCGTAGTCGCAGCTCGCCAGCGGGCCGCGATAGAGAATCGACAGTTCCATCAGGGCCCTACTTCAGCTCGTAGGCGCGCATCGCGGCGCGCACCTGCTCGGAGAAGAACATCGGGCCGACCGCATCGGACCATGCGAGGCCTTCGGGGGTGAGCCGCAGCCGACCGTCTGCTCCTGAAGCCGATGCCGAAGCCGATGCCCGATCCGACACCGACTCCAGGAAGCCGCGGTCGTTCAGCAACGCCAGCTCCGCACTGAAGCGCTCAACCGCGTCGCCCCGCTCCATCCCGTCCGCTTGAAGCAGCGACTGAATCAGGAACCTGCGTGCCTGCTCATCCGCATCGAGCCGATAGCCGACCTCGACGCGGCTGAAGTCGGTGGTCGCAACGTACTCGTCGATGATCCCGCGCACTTCCGACGCCGAGACCGCGTAGTCGAAGGAGTAGTGCAGCGACGCGGTATACGACCGTGCGCCGCAGCCCAGACCGATCATGCCGTCCGTCTGGCAGGCGTAGTCCTCGCCGCCCTCGACGACCGGCGCGTCCAGGCGGCGGAACATCCGCATGGACACTTGCTCGTAGCCGTTCTCCAGCAGGAAATCGCGGCCGCAGCGGTAGAGATCCAAACGCTGCGCGTCCCACTCGGCGTCATGGTTCAGGTTCAGTCGACCGAGACCGGTCAGTGGTCTGACATAAAGCGGATAGAGATAGATCTCCTCCGGCATCCAGCGCAAAGCTGTCTGAAGGGAAGCCCGCCAAGACTCGCGGGTCTGCCCCTCGATGCCGTAGATCAGATCGACGTTCAACACCGGGATGTCGGCGGCGCGGACGGCGTCCAGAGCGGCGAAGACGTCAGCTGCCTTCTGCGGACGCACCGCCGAGCGGGCTTCGACGTCATCGAAGCTCTGCACGCCCAGGCTGAGCCGCGTCGTCCCGCGCTCGGCGAGCACCGTCAGCCGGTCGGGGGTGGCGGTCGCCGGCGACGCCTCGACGGACAACGGGATCGCGCCGAGACCGACGCCGACCACCTTCTCGGCGATGTCGAACAGCCGCGAAAGCTCATCAGGGCTCAGATACGTCGGCGTGCCGCCACCGATCGCCGCGTTGGCGAAGCGGGGCGCGGGACCGGATTCGTCCAGCGCCGCACGGACCGCGATCGCCTGCCGTTCCAAAGCGTCGAGGTACGCCGTCGTCAGCGACTCCGGCGCGCCGGTTCGAGTGAACAGGTTGCAGAAACCACAGCGGACTTCACAGAACGGGATATGCGTATAAAAGGAGAGCGCATCGCGACCCTCGCCGCGCCAGACGTCGGACAGCAGCGGCTTCGGCACGAGCGGCCGATACGCCGTCTTGTGCGGATAGGCGTACACGTAGGACTCGTAGGGACCGTTCAGCATCAGCCCTCATATCCCTTCGGCAGCACGAAATCGGCATAGGGCACCGTCCAGACCACGTCATGGCCGATGCGATGCCCGACGTGACCGTCCTCGCCGTAGGCGGTTCCGTGGTCGGAGCAGACGATGGTGAAGCACGCGCGGCGCGCCGCCATGAGCGTGAACAGCCGCCCGATGTGCGTGTCCACGTAACGCAAAGCCGCCGCGTGCGACGCGCGCGTGTCACCGGCGTCCTTGGTCGCGCCGTCGAGATAGAACCAGTTCGGCTGGTGCAGAGCCGGGACGTTCACGAACAGGAACAGCGGCTGCTCCTCCGGCTGCGCCGCGACCACCTGCTCCACGACGCCGACCTGGTGGGCGAAAGAATCCGGGTCGGTCACGCCGGTCGCCGCCGACCAGTGGGACTCGTCGAAGTAACCCGGCAGCACCTGCCCGAGCCGGCTCTCCGGATTGAAGAACCCCACTCCCCCGACGCAGACGGTCCGGTACCCGGCTTTGCGCAGCCCGGCGACCAGATCCGGCTCGTCGAACACCCAGGTGTCCTCGGCTGTGGTCTCGCTGCCGCCGAAGCGTGCGGCGAACAACCGCGGATGCCGCCCTGGCGTGTCCGGCGTCGGCAGGAAGCCTGCGAAGAACGCGGAGTGCGCGGCGAAGGTGAACGAGCCCGGCGTGTGCCGCCGCTCCCAGCCGTCGGGAAGGACTCGGGCGAGGTTCGGGAGGCGGCCGGCGGCGAGTTCTTCGACGGCGACGTCGTGGCGGAGGGTGTCGAGGGTGACGAACAGGAGGTCGTGACTCCCGACGATCGAGTGCATGCTGGGTCTGGTCATGGTGCGTGGCGGCCTATCAGCGAACGTACTTGGGCGCGGTAGGTACCGACGCCTTCCCAGGGGGTGCCCGGAAGTCCCATGAGGTTCGGCAGGAGGTCGCCGTAGGCGTTGACCTCGCCGATGCGGTCGAGACCGTCGGCGCCGGGCAGCACGTCGATCCCGAGGCAGTGCACGCCGGGGAAGCACGCCGCCGCCGACTCCACGATGTCGAGGATCGTCAGCCAGCGCTTCTCTCCGACCAGTGCCTGGAACGCTGCCAGATCGCCGCGCTGTCCGCCAAGGTGCAGGTTCGTCATCGGGGACGTGCTGGTGCGCACGACGGCATGCGCGGCACGTCCGCCGATTGTGACGACACGCAGGTCGCAGCCGCGTCCGGCGATGCTCAGCTTGCGGACCCAGCGCTCGGCGTGGAGCCCGTCGCGTCCGAGGACGGCGAGGACGTCGTCGATGTCCTCGTCGCGCAGGTAGGTACGGACGGTCAGCGAGTTGTAGAGCTCGATGCCGGTCTCGGTGCGTACCAGCTCGGCCGAGGTCACCGCGCGCCGCCGCGGACCGCGCACGGTCATGGCGACGACGCCGGATGCCGAGGAGCCGTGCCGGATCTTGATGAACGCCGACTCCGTGCCGTCTGGTGCGGCGACTGGCGGCACGGGTACACCCGCGTCGGTCAGTAGCGCGTGCGTCGCCTGCTTGTCGAAGGCGGTGGCCACGCCTTGCGCGGTGAACAGTCGTGCCGCGCCGGCGTCGTCGATCGCGTGCTCCAGCTTCTCCAGGACTGTGGCAAAACCCTGATACCACTGCCGCGTGCCCTCGACGCGGTACATGTCGATCGGCTCGTCCGAGCCGCGCAGCAGCCGGGTCACCTCGGCGTCCTCGCCTGGGGAGTCGACGCGGACCAACTCGCCGGAGTGGAACTCGGCGTCGCCGCGCAGCACGTCGAGCCACGGCACGATCCGCGGCTCGGGCAAGCCTTCCTCGCGGACGGCGTCGGCGAACAGCGTCACCCGGCGGTTGTCCGGGTTTCCGACGACGGCGAAGCGCAGCGGGAACGTCGGGGTGCTCAGGGCTCTCATTCAGCCACCGCGATGTACCGACCCCATCGATCCTCGCGCTGAGCGTCGGACAGGTCGATCTCGACGGTCGGCCACGCCTGCCGTACCCGGCTCTGCATCTGCGGCGAGAGGTAGTGGTGGCTCAGGTCCAGCCGGCGCAGGTGGTCGAGCGGCTGCCCGGCGAGCAGCGCCGCCGCACCTTCGTCGCCAAGCGTTCCCAGGGACAGGTCCAGCGTTTCCAGCTGCGCGACGACCGGCGCCTGCGCGACTGCCGCTGCCACGGCGTCCTGGATCGTGGAGTCCTTCAGCCCGAGATGCCGCAGGCGGGGGAAGCGTCCTGCTTCTAGGAGGGGAGCGAGGTCTGCGACGGTCGCGTCGCCGCCATAGTTCGGGTCGCCGAGGTAGATCTCCAGGTGCGTGAGCTCGGGGAACTCGCACTCGGCCACGGCGCGGACCGTGCTGGCGGGCAGGCCGCCGGACTGGAAGACGAGCTTGCGCAGCGCGGCGTGTTTCGTCGCTGGAATCAGAGGGTTGATGCCCTCGGCACTGACCATGCCTTCGGGCGTTCCGCGGACCCAGAGTTCAGCCAGGTTCGGGAAGGCGTCCAGCAGCGGACCCACCTGCGGCACGTAGATCCACGACGGCTGGCTCTGCTCGTCGATCAGGTCATTGAAGAACAGCGCCCGCAACGCCGGCAGCCGGTCGGCGACCGCGACCAGATCGCGCACGACGGTGCAGTCGTCCTCGCCCCACTCCAGCCACTGCCCGGTGACCAGCGCCTCGACGCAGGTACTCGGTACCCGCTCGAGGAACGCCGCGAGCAGGTCGGGGAAGTCGAGGTCGAAGTACTCGCCGTCCTTGTTGCAGTCGAGGCGCCAGGCCACGGCGCCGGGATCGGCGGCCTCGGCCGGCGTCGGCAGCGCGGGGTCGGCGGGGAAGTCCACGACCGGCCGACCGGCGAACTCTGTGATGTGCTCGTAGAAAGACATGGTCACTCCGCCACCGCGCCAGCGCGGGGTCTCGGGGAATCGCTTCGGGCAAGGGACAGGTCGATATCGACGCCCGGCCACGCGGCGCGCAGCCGGTTCCGCATCTCGGCGGAGATGAAGTGGTGCCTCAGGTCCAGCGTCCGCAGGTGCGCTGGCGGCTGGCCGGCGAGCGGCGCCGCCGCGCCCGGAAACCAAGCCGCGTCCGGATGCGGCGGATACGCCGCCACCGGCAACCCGCCGAACTCCGCCAGCTGCCCCCTGAGTCGCATGGTCAGCCGCATCGCCGCCGCCTACTCGGCGACCGAGACGAATCGGTTCTCCTCGCCGTCGTCCCATTGGTCGGGTTCCTCGTGGCGGGAGAGGTCCAGGTCGACTCCGGGGAGGGCCTCGCGGAGGCGTTCTTGCATGGGCTCGGAGATGAAGTGGTGGTGGAGGTCGAGCTTCTTCAGGTGGGTCAATGGCTGGCCTGCGAGGAGTGCCGCCGCTCCCTCGTCGCCGAGGGTACCCAGGGAGAGGTCGAGGACCTCCAGGCGTGACACGATCGGGGCGTGGGCCACTGCGGCCGCGATGTCGTCGGCGTTCTCGGCGTCGCGCAGGCCCAGGTAGCGGAGCTTGGGGAAGGTGGTGCCTTCCAGGATGCCCGCGAGGTCTGTTGGCTCGGAGCCGCCGAAGTACTCTGCGTCGCCGAGGTAGAGCTCCAGGTCGGTCAGTTCTGGGAACTCCGAGGCGGCGACCGCGCGGACCACCGCCGGGGGGAGGCCGCCGCTCTGGAATGTCAGTTCCCTGAGTTCGGGATAGGCACGCTGCTCCCAGGCGAGGTTCTCGCTGCCGCGTACGCCGAAGGTCTGAAGCTTCGGGAAGGCGCGCAGGAGAGGCGTCAGGTCGCTGTGTTTGATCCAGGAGATCTCGAACTGCCCCGCCTCGATGTCGGCGAGGAACAGGTGGCGCAGGTTCGGGAAGCGGTCGGCGGCGGCTACCAGGGGTGCGAAGACGTCCGCGGAAGTGAGGCTCATCGTGTCGCTGGTGACCCAGTTGCCGACGATGAAGGCAGTGATGGCGGCGGTGGCGGCGGTGTCCATCGTGCGCAGGAAGGCGTCGAAGAGCTCCAGATAGTCCAGACCGTCGAACTCCGTGACCTCCACGCGCCAGGCCCAGGACGCGGTGTCGGCCGGGACCTCGACGTCGCCGGGCCAGTCCGCCAAGTCCTCGAGGTCCTGGCCCGGCAGGGTGAACACGGGCAGCCCGCCCCACTGCCGCAGCGCGGCGCACTCGCTGTCGATCACGGGGCCGCCTCCAGGTGGCTGGTTGTCATGCAGGCCTTTCTACCAGCCGCCGCCGACTCCGATCCGGTCCCGCTCCTCGAATTCGGCGTCCCGCAACCGCACCGACAACTCCGGCGGCCGCCGCAGCAGTTGGTCGAGCAGCACGCCGCCGACCGTCATCGCGAGCACCAGCGCCACGACCGGCACCGTCCACCCCCACCCGATCGAGCCGGCCGCCACCACCGAGCCGTCGTCCCCGCCGCCCGGACCGTGGTTCAGCGACCCCAGCAACGGCGACAACCCCGCCCCCATCCCGAGCCCCGCAGCCGCCGCCAGCACCGCGACCGGCAACGGCACCAGCGTCGCGACCACCCGGCTGCGCCCCACCCCCAGCCCGAACACCTGGAGGAGCAGAGCGCTGTCCCGGCTGACCGCACGCGTCGCGGTCAGCAACTGCAACAGACACAGCGCGAAGTATCCGACGCAGAGCGCTTCAACAAGGTGGAACACGTCCCGCGCCGCCGTCACCCGCCCCTGGCGATAAGCCTGAGACTGCACGTCCCCCAACGTCGTGACGACAAAGCTCGCACTCACCCCCGGCACCGCCCGCAACGCCGAGACCGACACCGCCCCGGTGTCCCCGCTGAGCCACGCGACGTTCGGCTTCCCGGGATCGGCCATCGGCACCTCGCCGGCCGGCACCACGACGTAGTCCGACCCGCCCCGGTCCTCGACCGAATCAGCCAACGGCACGTCCACATAGCCCCCGATGACCGCCTTCAACGACCCGGCCGTCTGGGACACCGACACCGACCCGGAGTACAGCCCGGCCAGCCCCGGCGAGGCGAGCACCGTCACCGTGCCGTCCGCCTTCGGCGGCACCGGCCAGCTCGCCGGAACCTCCTGCCCGCGCGCCGAGGCGTCCGACAACGCCGCCGCAGCCGCCCGCCGGAAAGCTTCCGGATCAACGGTGATCACCGTGATCGGCCGCGGCTGCGGGATGCCGTCCGCGGTGATCTGCGCGATCCCGCCGGCGTCCGCCCGGGCGGTGAAAACGCTGTGCACGCCCCGAACCTTCGCCGCCGCAGCGGCGAACCCGTCCGGGAACACCGCCTTGTAGTCCGGCTCGGCATCGATCCGCGCGGCGGCGCCGACGGCGCGCACGCTGTCGTCCCGCACCTTCTGCGTCACCGAAGCGTCGTACCCCGCCGCGAACATCCCGGCGGCGACCACCACGACCAGCCCCGCCAACGGCGCCGCGACCACCGGCACCCGCCGTCCGGACAACGCGGCGGCCACGAAGCCGACCGCCCCCCGACGCCGCGCCAACACCCGCACCGCCGGCCCGAACAACGCCGGTACCAACCGCACCGCGGCGATCCCGGCAGCGAAGGCGAGCAGAGCCGGGGCGGCGACAGCGATCCAGTCGATCGAACCGTCCGGATTCGCAGAACCCTGACTGCGGTAGACCGCCAACGCGCCGCCGGCCGCCACCAGCAGCCCGACGTCGCGCACGATCCGCCGCGTCCGCGCGGTCTCCCCGACCGCCTCGTGCCGCTGCGAAACGACGCGGTCCCCGGCCCGGAACACCAGGTAGCCGACCACCGCGAACGTCACCACCGTCACCAGCACCACGCCGGACCACGCCGCCGGATCGCGCAGCGTGCCACGCCCGGCGCGCACCGCCCCGACCGCCCCCAGCACCGCGAACGCCCCCACGACCACCGCCGCCTGCGTCGCGTGCCGCAACGCCAACCGCACCGGCGAAGCGCCCCGAGCCCGGCACAGCGTGACGTACGCGGCCCGCCGCATCACCGTCAGCCGCAGCATGAGGAACAGCGCCGCCAACGCCCCCGCGGACAACGCACCGAGCACGACGGCAGCCAGCTGATGGCTGTCGGACTGCGTGCTGCGGATACTGCTCGCCAAGTCCTTGAGCCCGGTCTTCAACTGGACGTTGCCCTTGAGATCGCTGACTCCCAGCAACGCCTGGTCCAGCGCCGGACCCACGGCCGTCAGCGCGGAGGGAGTCAGGCGGGCCGGATCGACGACGTAGTCGTAGACCGTCGTGTACTCCCCGGTCCGGGTACTGCTGGAGATCGTCGCGATCGCCTCCGGACGGCTGACGAACACGTCCGATTCCCAGACGTCGACCGACTGGTCGCAGCCCTTGGCGCCGCCGAGGCAGACGGTCGTGAGCTGCGGATCGGGCTTGTCGGCGATGCGAAACAGCGGATCGTCCCCGCCGACACCGGCCTTGGGCGCGAAGATCCCGGCGATCTGAACGGACATCTGGAACTGCAGACTGCTGGCAGATACCGGCGTGTTCATGTCCACGACCGTGCCGACGGTCAGCCCGAAGCGGTCCGCGGTCGACTGCGACACCGCGATCGGCAGCATCATCGTCAGTGATTTGACGAACCCGTCGTCCGGGTCGACCTTCGCGTTCACCGTCTCCTTGCCGGGCGCGCCGCCGGAGACGTACCGCACCGTGTCGTCCAGCCGCGGCGCCCAGTCGAAGCGCAGCCACGCCGGGTCGGCCAGCTTCGCCGGCGGGTTCCGGACGGGCAGCAGGTGGTCGTACTGCCGGGTGATCGAGGTCTGCGACACCAGGTGGTTCAGGGCGTCCGGCAGCGCCGCCAGATTCGCCGAGGCGACCGAGGAGATGTCGGAGGCGGACTTCGGATACGCGGCGTCGGTGGAGAACGGGAGCGCGGAGGCCACCAGGTCGCGGTGGGCCCATTGCGCCTTGCCGATCAGGGAACTGACGATGAAGGCGTCCGACTTCTTGGTGTCGGCGGGGACCGCCACCGCCGTCGCGGCGGTCCCGGCGGCCAACAGCGCCAGCGCGGCCAGCACCAGGCGGGCCGGGCCGAGTTCGGCGAACCAGCGCGGCGTCTTCATCGGCCGTCCTCCCCCAGGCGCAGCGTGCCGCCGACGCCGTCCGTGCGCCGCGTCAGCGACACCAGCGCGACCAGCCCGAGCAGCAGCACGGCGGCCACCGCCCCGACCCCGGCCAGCGCCGGCAGGTCCACCACGGTCACCGGTTTGGGGATCGGCACCTGTCCGGAGTCGGTGAGGATCAGCAAGGGCAGTTCCGATCGGATCGTGAGCACCGCCAGCGCGCCGCCGCCGACCATGCCGAGGACCACCAGCAGCAGGTTCTCGGCCAGCAGCATCGCGGCGGTGCGGCGCTTGGACAGTCCCAGGGCGTTGAGCAGAGCCAGTTCGGTGGTGCGCTCGCGCATGGCGATGACCGAGTGCAGCGCGAAGCCGATGAGGATGAACAGCAGCGCCGCGCCGGCGGCGATCACCAGCGTCAGCTTCATGCCGCTGCGGATCGGGTCGTCCCGGATGACCGCGGCCTGCGCGGTGCGGTCGCTGACGGCCGGCGCGGCGACCAGCGCGCCGTTGTGCAGGGCCCGGTAGCGATCGGCGAGCTGCGTCGGCGACGTGCCCCCGCCTGCCTTGGCCCACCACTCGAGCTGCTCGTTCACCGACTTGGACACCAGGTCCCCCCGGTCCAGGAAGCCGATCGGCACGATCAGCGCGGCGTTCTCGGCCGGAGCGCCGGGAGCGGGATCGCCGACGCGGTACGGCGCGGGCATCGCCTGCACCGAGCCGACGAAGTGCACGCGCGTCTCGGGCCCGAAAGCCTTGGTGGTGTAGGAGTCGCCGACCTTCAGACCGAGGGTGTTCAGCAGCTGCGTGGAGGCCAGGACCGGGACGTCGCCGACGGAGGCGTCGGAGCGCGACAGATCCACGGTGTGCGTGACGATCGGCGCGGTCGAGGTCCCGAAGCCGGAGTACTCGGTGAAGTGCACGAGCCCGGAGCCGGAGGTCGTCCCGACGCTGTAGGCGGCTTGCGCGGCGCTGGTCCCGGACGTGTCCGAATCGGTGCTGCCGGGCTTCGCCTCGCCGAAGGCGTGCGCCTGGATCCCGGCCGGGAGCGTTGCGGGCTGTCCGTCTGCGGTCAGGTTCCCGACGTCCACGGTGACGTTCTGGGCGTTGCCCTCGCCGCCGGCTTGGACGGCGCAGTTCGGGACGACATTGCCCTGCTGGTCGTAGAAGGAGCACAGCGGTGCGTGGTAGGCGATGGACAGCGCCGTGATCCGCAGCGGATAAGCGATGGTTCCGCCTTCGGCGTCGACCTTCCCGCTCAGGGTGTGGGTCTGACCGTCCGCCGCCGGCACGCCGCCGAAGTCCACGACGACGCCGGCGCCGTACGCGTCGACCACCTCGGCCTGGACATCGAGCGCGCCGAGGCTGCCGGCTTCGCCCGGCTTCGCGTTCTGCCCCTGGTACCGGACGTCGAGGGTCAGCTTGGTCGGCTTGCCGGGCAACGCCACGCCGCCAGACATGCCGTCGGCGTCCCAGCCGCGAGTCGCCAACTGCGCCGACAGCTTGGGCCAGCTCTTGTCCGCCAGATCCGACCGCAGATCCACCACGTTCGCCGAGCGCGCCGGGTCGATGCCCAGGACGTTGACCGGCAGCTGCTGGAGCCCGGATCCGAAGAACAGGCTCTCGCGCGCCGCGGCGAACCCGGCGCCGGTCCCCGGCACGGCGGCGAACGAGCCGCTGACCGCGAGATGGCCGCCGGGGATGTCGGCGGCGCGGACGTCGGCACCGACCAGGTGCGCGCCCTGGTCGGCGGCGGAGCGGTCGGCGGAGGCGAGGAAGACAGTGGCCTGCGTTCCCACCGCGACGGCCATGATCAGCAAGGCCATCGGGGCGGCGTAGGTCCGCGCCATGCGTCCCACGCGCCAGCCCGCGAGGGCGAGGACGGCGGCCCGGCGGCGCGCGGCGACGTACTCCAACGGACCGACGATCAGCGGCAGAACCCTCAGCAGGACAAGGGATCCGGCGAGCAGCAGTACCGACGGCGCGACCACCTGCGGCACGCTGAGCGGTCCGTTGTGGGAGGGGTCGTTGCCGAAGCGCGTCAGCTCCCAGAGCGCGCCGGCGCCGAGGAGGACCACGACGACGTCCGCGCCGGTGCGCTGCACGGCGGTGCGCACTTGGGAGCGGCTGCGTTCGCGCTTGACGCCGACGAAGCTGGCCGAGGACGTCACCGGCACCAAAGCCAGCAGCAGCAAGGTGGCCAGCGCGCCGACCGCGACGACCACCCACAGGTCGGAGGAGATCGGCGGGGCGTTGTCGTGCGCGGTGGACCAGCGGCTGGAGGTGAGGCCGTGTTCCAGAAGCTGGGCGAGGAACGGCGCGACCGCCGCCACCGGCGCGGTGAGCACCAGCCCTTCGGCGACGCCGACCCGCAGCAGCCCGCGCACCGAGGCGCCGCGGGCGCGCAGCAGACCATCGGTCTCGCGGCGGTGCTCGGACAGCAGGCGGGTGGTCAGGACGAGCGCGGTCAACGCCAGCAAGCCCAGCTCGACCACCGGGAGCAGGTTCAGGCGGCTGCTGATGCGCAGGTCGCCGTCGATGCCCTGGGTCTGCGGGGTGAGCTGGTCCACGACGGTGGTGTGGATGTCGGAGTCGACGCTGTTGGCAGCTTTGGCCAGGTAACCGTCGAGGGCGGCGAGGCGGTTCTGGAGGGTGGCGGCGACGGAGGTCTGGATGGTGCTGAAGTCCGGGGAGGCGATCACCGTCTCCTGGCGGACCTGGAGCAGGTGGCCGGCGGTGACGCTCTGGTCCACGAACGCCGGGCCGAAGGTGGGCAGGTCCTCCTGGCCTTTGCCAGTGCCCTTATAAGCCTCGGCCTGCCAGAAGTCGCTGGAGGTGTCGACCGGCGTGTAGACGCCGACGATTTTGAAGCGCTGCTCCGCGCCGTCCATGCGCGCCTGCGTGTCGACCTCGTCGCCGACCTTCCAGTGGTTCGCCGTGGCGACGGTCTGTGGGATCGCGGCTTCGAACTCCGTGCCGGAGGCGGTGCGGGTGCCCGGCTGCGCGTCGGCGGGGACCGGGGCGGGCCAGGCGCCGGCGACGAGGCGCGCGTGGTGGGTGGCTTCGTTGCTGCCGAGGAAGTAGACGGAGTACGTGGCCTGATTTGGGGTGGCGCCGGCGGCGGTAGCGGCGGCGGCACCGGTCCCGACGACTCCATAGGGAGCGGTCGCGGTCTCGTGGACGACATCGGTGTCCACACCGGTGAAGGCGGCGTGGACCTGGTGCTCGATGCCGGACAGGAAGGCGACGCGCGTGGTCGGATCCGCCGGGAAGCGGGAGCCGATGTTGTAGAGCGCTGTCACGGTGCGCTCCCCGTCGGGCAGGGTGCTCAGCGCCTTGCGCACGCCGTCGCGCTCGGCGGTGGTGCCGTGCATGCGGATGAGCGTGACCAGGACCAGCGCCGGCAGGAGCACCGCCAGGGCGGCCAGCAGGAGCATGCGCTGGGCGATCGCACGCTTGCCGACCAGGCCCGGCAGCACGCCGCCGGTTGCTACGGGGACACGGCTCATACGGTGTAGGACGGGGCGCCTGAGCGGGGGCGTTGCGGTCGTTACCAACTGGTGATGTTGGAGAGCCGCTGATGTCGTGCTTGCCGGGCGGTTCGGGCGGTCAGCCGGTGGGCAGGTCCGTGGGGAAATCGGTCGGCAGGTCCGTGGGCAGGTCGGTCGGCAGGTCCGTCGGGAACAAATCGGTCGGGAAGTCAGTCGGCAGGTCGGTCGGGAACAAATCGGTCGGGATGCTGCCGCCGGTAAACAGCTGCGTCGGCAACTCGCTCGGCATGTTCTTGGGCATGCCGATCCTCCAGCGGCCGTTCTCCTTGACCCAGGTGACGTCGTTCATCCGGAACGGCACGGTCTGCCCCATGATCGTGATGGCGGGGAACTTGATGTGCACCGCCGCCGCGGGCACCACCGCGGTATCGCCGTTGACAGTGACCTGCGACGCATCGACGGTCGCGGCACTGGCGGCCTTGCGCTCGTCGGCGAGCGAGGCGCCGGCAGCGGACACGAAGCCATTGGCACTGGCCATGAGCTTCAGGCACCCCTGCGTCCCGGAGTACAGCTTGAGCAACGCGGCACTCATGCTGTCGCACATCGTGGGAAAATCGCCGCGCCCGAACGCACGCAACGTGGACTCCTCCGCCTGCGCCACCGCAGCCTTCGGATCAGTACTCCCCGTCGCCGCCACCACGACCCCGGTCCCCGCCGCCGCAACGGTGACGGTCGCAACGGTCGCCGCGAGCGCCTTGCCATGCAGCAGCTTCGCCCCATGCCGCGTCCAGCGCGCGGCACGCCGAGTGTGCTGCGCGGCCTGCGCGGCGTGCCCACCGGCATCGCCAAGAACTTGACCGGCAGCAGTGGAGCCATGAACAGCAGCATGACCCGCCACCGCATGCCCGACCCCACCGAAAGTCTGCGCCGCCGCCCCATGAGCCGACGCCGCACCACCGAAGGCTTGAGCAGCGGCACCATGCCCGGCGGCTTGCGCACCAAGGTGACCGGCGGCTTGAGTAGCGGCATGGCCGGCAGCTTGACCACCAGCCTGACCAGCTTGAACCGCACCTTGGACGCCGGCTTGGGTGGCCGCCTGGCCGACACCTGCCGCTCCGGCGCCAGCTGCCCCGGTCCCGGCTCCCGCAGCCCCAGCACCGGATCCGACAGCGCTCGCCGCGCTGGCTGCACTCGCCGCAGTTCCTGCCGCCCCAGCCGCACCGGCTGCACTTGCTGCCGTGCCAGCCGCCCCAGCCGCTCCCGCCGCGCCGCCGACAACGCCCGCTGCCCCGGCCGCTCCAGCTGCTCCCGTCACAGCTCCGGCAGCTCCCGCAGCTCCCGCGACCCCCACCGTCCCCGCCGTCGCGCCCGCGGCCAAAGCCAGCAGCGGCACCGCGGCGATCAGCCCCGCGGCGACGTAACCCAGGTCCCTGACTCCGCGCTCGAGCCAGTCCGCTCCGTACCCGGCGAGCGCCGCCGCCTCGACGTCGGCCAGAAAGGTCCGCACATCGCCGTATCGTTGCCCTGGATACTTCGCGAGTCCTCGCTCCACCAGTGCGCGTACCGGCGGCGGGACCTGGTCCAGCGGTGGGGGCGCCGATTCGTGCAGCGTTCGCAGCTCGGCCAGGGTCTCCGAGCGGAAGGGCCGGATTCCGGTCAGGCATTCGTAGAACACCACCGCCGCCGAGTACATGTCCGACGCGGGCGCGGGCGGGTAGCCGTTCCACTGCTCGGGTGCCATGTACGCCGGCGTGCCCTCGGCCGGCACGCCCTGCCCTGCCGGCGACGCGATGCCGAAGTCCGTCAGCTTGCTCTCGCCGTGGGCGTCCACCAGCACGTTGTCCGGCTTGTAGTCGCGGTGCACCACGCCCCGGTCGTGCGCCGCGGCCAGCCCCAGCAGCGACCCGCGCAGCAGCGCCAGCGCAGCCTCGGGCGACCCGTGCCCGCGTCCCAGCAGGGCCCGCAGAGTCGGTCCCTCGACCGCCTCCATCACCAGCGCGACACCCTGCCCGTCCGCGGCGACCACGAGCCCGAACACCTCGACCACATGCGGATCCCGCACGAGCGCCATGAGCTCAGCCTCCCGCCGGAAGCGCTCGGCGAACACAGGGTCCCCCACCAGCCGCGCGGCAAGGTACTTGATCGCCACCAACCGCCCGCCCGCATCCTCCCGCGCGAGCACGACCCGCCCCGTGGCTCCCGACCCGAGCACCCGGATCTCGGTGTATCCAGGCGCGCCCCAATCCCCAGAATCACTCACCCTGACACGCTGTCACGGCGCGGTCGCTTCGACTAGTGGTGCGGGTTGCGGAGCGCGCTCGACTGCTGCTCACACTGGCGGACTGAACGTCAGCCCTCCTCCTCGGCACGCTCCGCTCTGCCGCGCCGGACGCGCCACACGATCAGCCCGACGATCACGATCAGCGCGACGACCCCGGCGAGGATCCCGCCGACGAGGTGCTCCACGCGCGAGTAGGCGGCGCCGGCGAAGTAGCCCAACAGAGTGAAGCCGACGCCCCACACCAGACCGCCGAGGGCGTTGAAGAGCAGGAACTTCCGGTAGGGGGTGCGGGAGATGGCGGCCAGAGGCGGCATCAGGGCCCGGAAGAAGGACACGAACCGTCCGAGGAACACCGCCTCGGGCCCGCGGCGCCGGATCAGCTGCCGGGCCTTGTCGATCCGTACCTTGTGCCGTCGCAGGACCCCGACGTCCAGCAGCCGCACGCCGTAGTGCCGCCCCACCTCGAAGCCGACGCTGTCCCCCGCGATCGCCGCGACCACCACCACGGTCGCCAGCACCCAGATGGACACCGTCCCCCGGTTCGCCAGCACCCCGCCGATCACCGCCGCCGTCTCCCCCGGGAACACGAAGCCGACGAACAGCGCGTCCTCAGCGAACACCAGCAGCGCCACCACGACATAGATCAGCGCAGGCGGCAGGCTGCTGAGCCAATCGAGCATCCCCTAGCCCTCCATCCGCCGCACGAACTTGGCCCGCGTCCGCGTCCGCACCGCCGTGATCCCCCCGACCAGGAACGCACCGGTGTAGACGAGCTGCACCAGCACCACCCCCCGCGCGACCTGCCCGGTGGGATGGATGTCGCCATAGCCGACCGTCGCCATGGTGACGCCGGTGAAGTAGAGCGCGTCGAGCCTGGTCTGAAGCCCGACGAACTGCCCTTCCCGTGTAGCCATGGCCCAGTAGCTGGCGGCGAATGTCAGAATCGCCGCCCACGACAGAAGCAGGATGACCAGCCCGGGGTGGCGGTACCGGCCGCTGCGGTCAGTCAGGGTGCGATTGGTGGTGATGACCATGCCCACGGCCAAAAGAGTGAGCAGCCCGGCCAGGATCAGCCACGACAGCACCCGATGCTTCGGCCCGAGCACCCCGAAGGGAATGGTGAAGTAAGCGGTGGTGAGGAGTACGGGACCCAGGACGCCCAGCGCGAGAAGAAGTTGAGCGGGGATGTGACGCTGGTGGCCGGCCTGGTGCGGCTTGGAGTGCCCCGCTCCGGCTGCCTGCCCGCCATCGCCATCGCCATCGCTGTCGCGCCCAGCCCCAGCAGCCTGCCCGCCATAGCCCTCGCCGCCACGCCCAACCCCACCACCGCGAGCAGCGCCGCTCGAGCCGCCGACATCATCGCCGCCGCCCGCGCTTCCGCCTCCGCCGGGCTCCCCCGGTTCCGCTGCCTCGCCCTGGTCGCTCATCAGGTACCTGTCTTCCCTGTCCGCGCCCGGGTGACGCAGCCCTGTCACCCATCCAGCCGTTCCACCACCTGTTCGCACAGCTCGTGCGTGGCGAGTGCGTCCTGCAGATCCGGGAACTGCGTCTCGCCGCGTACTGCCGCCAGGAAGTGCTCGCAGATCTGCTCGATGCCCTTGACGCGTCCCACCGGTGCCCAGCCGGTCGGGCCGTCTGCCAGGTCGCGGATGTCGCGCCAGTGGCCGTCGCCGATGAGTTGGAGGCGTTCGCCCTTTGCGCCGGCGCGGCGGTTCATGGTGCCGAAGCAGGTGAAGCCGGGTCCGGAGAGGGTCAGTGCGACGTGTTCGAGCATGCCGTCCTCGACGCGGCCGGAGACTGTCACGTCGGAGACCTCGCCGGGGGCGAGGAAGCGGAGGGTGTCGGCCACATGGATGAAGTCGTCGAACACGATGTCGCGGAGTACGCCCGGGGCGTCCGCCTCGTTCTTCTGCAGGATCACGGTCTCGCGTGGGGCGCGGGCGGCGGCGACGTAGGCCGGCGCGTGGCGGCGGTTGAAGCCGACCATGAGGGGTGTGCGGGTGCGTTCGGCGTGCTCGACCAGCGCTCGCGACTCGGTGAGGGAGTCGGCCAGTGGTTTGTCGACATAGGTCGGGACGCCGGCGTCGAGGAGCCGCGCGACGATCTCGACGTGGGCGACCGTCGCGACGTGCACGAACGCCGCCTGCGGCAGATCGTCGCCGAGCAGCGCGTCCATCTCCGTGAAGCGGCACTCCGCGGGCACGCGGTACGCCGCCCCGAGCGCGTCGAGCCGCGCCCGATCACGCGTCATCAGCCGCAACCGCAGGTCAGCGCGCGTCCCCAGCACCGGCAGGTACGCACTGCTCGCGATGCCTCCCAGCCCGATCACCGCGACCTCGAACACGTCTTCGTCCATAGACCCCATGGTCGCGCAAGATGACGCCACCCGCCGCTACGGTGTGAGCCCATGACCGACACCGCAGCGAACGCGGCAGCCGACACCGCCGCCGCCCGCATATCCGCGGCCCTCCACACCGCCGTCACCACCCCCGGCGACCGCGCCGCCGCCTGGCACGTAGCCGAACTGATAGCCGCTGACTGGTCCGACCGTCCCCTGACCGCCACCGCCGCCGACGGCTACACCGACGCAGACCTCGACACCGCCGCCGCCGATCTCGGCCACCCCCTCCCGGCTGCCCTGCGCGAAGCCCTGAAACTCTTCGGCCGCCGCGACGACCTCACCCGCAACCAGGACCCCCTCGCCACCCCCAAGGACCTGGAGATCTACGAGGGCGCCCTCACCTTCCGCGACGAGAACCAAGGCGTCTGCACCTGGGGCGTCCTCCTGGCGGACCTGCACCAGGAAGACCCGCCGACCTACCTCCGCCCCGACCTCGCCGACAAGGCCGAGGAGAAGTGGCTGCCCTGGACGGACAAGCTGTCCCTGGCCCTCGTCGAAGCCCTGATCACCGAGACGATCATCGGCGACGACGAAGACCTGACCGCCGCCTGGCAACCGCGACCCGGCGACGGCCGCCCGGAGGAAACCGGCCTCACCGCCCTCCCCTGCATCCAGCCCGACTGGTACAAGACCGCCTGGTACGTCGGCGACGACATCCTCGCCCACGTCGCCGACGGTGCCTGGATCAGTGTCCGGGCACGCTCACCCGAGGCGCTCCTCACCTACACACTCACCCCACATAATTGAAGTGGTCCGGATCCGGCCCGATCCGGCCGTCGTCCCGCCGCAGCTCCGTGATCTCGTCCATCTCGGCGCTGGTGAGTTCGAAGTCGAAGACGTCGATGTTCTCCACGATGCGCGAGGCGGTGACCGACTTCGGGATCACGACGTCGCCGAGCTGAATGTGCCAGCGGAGCACGACCTGCGCCGCGGTCTTGCCTTTGGCGTCGCCGATGCGCGTCAGCACCGGCTCCTGGAGCAGGTCGCCGCCCTGACCCAGCGGACTCCAGTCCTCGGTGACGATGCCGAGCTTCTCGTTCAGCTGGCGCATCGCGGGCTGGCAGAAGTAGGGATGGAGTTCGATCTGGTTGATCGAGGGGACCTTCTTGGACTCTTTGACCAGGCGCTCCAAGGTCTCGGCGGAGAAGTTGGAGACGCCGATCGCGCGGGCCCGGCCGTCGGAGTGGATCTTCTCCAGGGCACGCCAGCTTTCGATATACAAATCCTGTTCCGGGACCGGCCAGTGAATCAAATACAGGTCCACGTACTCGGTGCCGAGGCGCTCCAGACTCTTGTCGAAGGCGCGGAGCGCGGCGTCGTAGCCGTGGTCGCCGTTCCAGAGCTTGGTGGTGAGGAACACGTCCTTGCGCGGGATGCCGGAGTCCCGGATCGCGCGGCCGACGCCGCCCTCGTTCTCGTAGGCGGCGGCGGTGTCGACGTGGCGGTAACCGGCTTCGAGAGCCGTCGTGACCGCGCCGTAGGCCTCAGCGTCGGAGACCCGCCAGACGCCCAAACCCACCTGCGGGATCTGAACGCCGTCATTCAAAGTGATGTATTGCATTTCCTCATCCCTTCCAGGCTTCGACCGCCTGAGAAATCGGGGTGGACCCGGACACCAACTCGAGGGTCTGACCGATCCCGGCGCGCTGTTCGATGATCTCCGCCAGGACGTCCGCGACGTCGGCGCGCGGAACAGTCCCGCGCCCGGTGTGCGGGACCAGGTGCACCAGGCCCAACCCCGGCGTGTTCAGCAGCCCGCCGGGACGGATGATCGTCCAGTCCAGATCGCGCGACCGCAGATCGTCCTCGGCCTTGGTCTTGGCGTCCAGGTACGCCACCCACGTCGCGTCCGACCCCGGCGCGGCCGGCGCCCCGGCGCCCATCGACGAGATCTGCACGAACCGCCGCACCCCGGCGAGCTCGGCGGCGTCGGCCAACAGCACCGAGCCGCCCAGATCCACCGTGTACTTCCGCTCAGCGCTGCTCCCGGCGCCCGCGCCCGCCGCGAACACCACGGCGTCGGCGCCGCGGATCACCTCGGCCAGCGACGCGGCGGTCGCGCTCTCCAGATCGAACACGACCGGCTCGGCGCCGACGGCCACCAGATCGTCGGCGCCGTCGGGACGCCGCAGCAGTCCCTGGACGGTGTGACCGTCCGCGCTCAGCCGCGCTTCCAACAACAGGGCGATCTGTCCATGGCCGCCCGCAATCACGATACGCATGCGTCCTCCCTATCCCACCTGGGAGCCGAACGGGAGGTCGAGGCGACCGTTCGGACCAGACTCCGGATCAGACTCCGGACCAGACCCGCACTGGATCCGAACCAGACTCCGGACGAGTCTGATGATCAGACAGCCGCCTCGAAACAGCTCACGCCTCCGGCAGCCGCACCAGCATCTTGCCGGTGTTCGCCCCGCTCATCAGCCCGAACCAGGCGTTCAGCCCGTTCTCGATCCCGTCGACGACGGTCTCGTCGGCCCGCAGCGAACCGTCCGCGAGCCACCCGGCGGCCTTCCCGATGTACTCCGGGAAGGTCTTCATGTGGTGCCCGATCGTGAACCCGCGCAGTGTCAGGCTCTTGCCGATCGCGTTCGACAGGTGCGCCGGACCGGACGGCCGCTCCTTCTCGTTGTACGCCGAGATCGCGCCGCACAGCGCGATGCGCCCGAACAGGTTCATGCGCGTCAGCGCCGCGTCGAGGTGGTCGCCGCCGACGTTGTCGAAGTACACGTCGATACCCTCCGGCGCCGCCTGCTTCAGCTGCGCGCGCAGCTGGCCCTCGCGGTAGTCGATCGCGGCGTCGAAGCCGAAGTCCTCCTTGAGCCGGCGCGCCTTCTCCGGACCGCCGGCCGAGCCGATGACCTTCGCCGCCCCGAGCTTCTTGGCGATCTGCCCGGCGACCGAGCCGACCGCGCCGGCCGCACCGGAGATGAAGACGACCTCGCCCTCCTTCACCGGCGCGATCTCGGTGAGCCCGACGTACGCGGTCAGACCGGTCACGCCCAGCACGCCGAGATACGCCTGCGGCGGCGCGAGCGTGACGTCCAGCGGCTGCACCTTCGTCCCGTCCAGCAGCGCGTACTCCCGCCAGCCCTCGAAGTGCTGCACGGTCGTCCCCACCGGCACCGCCGCGCCGTCCCCGGCCGCCACCACGACCCCGACCGCGCCGCCGGTCATCGCCTCGTTCAGCTGGAACGGCGGGATGTAGGACGGCACGTCGTCCATCCGACCCCGCATGTACGGGTCGACGGACAGCCAGGTGTTGCGCACCAGGACCTCGCCGGGCCCGGGGTCGGCGACCTCGGTGCTCACCAAACGGAAATCGGAGTCCTTCGGCTCGCCGACCGGACGTGCGATCAGCTGCCATTCACGACTGGCGACGGACACGGGTTACTCCAAACGAGTGAAGAGGGGATCAGACAAAGGGGTCGAACGGGTGAAAGGAGGCGGGCCCGGCGTTCTCATCGTCGCCGAGCCCCGGCGGCGCTGCCACTCGTGCGCCGCAGCGCATCAAGCCAGCGGTCAGCGCTCAGCAGTCAGCAGTTAGCAGTCAGCAGTCAGCAGTCAGCCAAGAGCCTTCAGCAGCTCCGCCGCCAACGGAGCGGACGACATCGGGTTCTGCCCGGTGATCAGGTTCCGGTCCACGACCACGTGCGGCGTCCACGGCGCGGCCTTGTCGACCACCACGCCGTCGGCGACCAGGCGGTCCTCCAGCAGCCACTTCGCCTTGTCGGCGAGACCGCCCTGGGCTTCCTCCTCGTTGGTGAACGCCGCGACGCGGTAGCCGGCGAACGCCGACACGCCGTCCACGCCGTGCGCCGCGAGCAGCGCCGCCGGACCGTGGCAGACCACCGCGAGCGGCTTGCCGGAGCCCAGCGCCGCGGTGAGCAGCCGGCCGGACTCGGCGTCCTCGGCCAGGTCCTCCATCGGGCCGTGCCCGCCGGGGTAGAACACCGCGTCGTAGTCGCCGACCGAGACGTCGGCCAGCGCGACGGGACTGCGCAGCCCGGCCATCGCCGCGAGCGCGTCGGACATCTGCCGCGCGCCCTCCTCGCCGCCGGTGAACTGCGCCGACAGGCTGCCGGCGTCCACGGTCGGCACCACGCCGCCGGGAGTCGCGACCGTCACCTCGTGCCCGGCGGCCGTCAGCGCCTGGTAGGGCACCACCGCCTCCTCGGCCCAGAAGCCGGTCGGATGCTTCGTGCCGTCCTTCAGCGTCCAGGAGTCGGCACCGGTCAGAACCATCAGGATCTTCGCCATGCCCTCGACAGTAAACCTCGTGAACTTATCGACACCAATGGGCACTCCGATGGCTCATATCGATTTCCCGATGGCTTGCCGGTAGCCTCGGCGCATGACCGATCCCTTGGACCTCAACCAGCTGCGCACGTTCCTCGCGGTGCACCGTTCCGGCTCCTTCACCGCGGCCGCGCACCTGCTCGGGCTGTCCCAGTCGACGGTCACCACGCAGATCCGCGCGCTGGAGACCCGCCTCGGCCGCGAACTTTTCGAACGCCGAGCGCGAGGCGTCGCGCCGCTCCCCTACGCCGACGGACTGGCCGCCCAGATCGCCTCGCCGCTGGACCGTCTGTCCGGACTCACCGACGACGCCGACACACCGGCCACCGAGCCCGTCCACCTGGCGGGACCGGCGGAGTTCCTGGGCGCGGTCGGCATGGGACTGCTGGCGCCGCTGATCGCCGACGGTATCCAGCTCCGCGTCTCCACCGGCCTGACCGACGATCTGCTGGACGAACTCCGCTCCGGCCGCCACGATCTGGTGATCTCGACCCGGCGCCCGAACAGCAGAGGCCTGATCTCAGAACCCTTCGCCGACGAGGAGTTCGTCCTGGTGGCGGCACCGGTCTGGGCCGAACGGCTGAAGGACCCCGAATACCTGAACGGCAAAGGGCTTCCGGCCGCGTTGGTCGACGTACCGCTGCTCGCCTACGACGCGGACCTGCCGATAATCCGCCGCTACTGGCGCTACGTCTTCAACGAGCAGCTGACCGCGCCGACCCGCCTGACGACCGTCCCCGATCTGCGCGGCATCCGCACCGCGGCGGTCGCCGGCGCGGGCTGGACCGCGCTCCCGAAATACCTGTGCCGCGCCGAGCTGGATGCCAACACCCTGACTCTGCTCCATGAGCCCGACGAAGCACCCCTGAACACCGCCTACCTCGTCCGCAGACCCGGCGGCTCCGCCAACCCGAACGTGGCGCTGGTCCGCCACCATCTGCTGGCCGCCGCGAAGGCGTGGTGGGCCGATCACGAGTGCTGATCGGCGCACCGGTTCCGGTCACCGAATTCGATCACCCCTGTTGACACCACCCTCGCCGGGACAATACTGAGCGGACAGTTACCGACCGGTTGGAAAGCAAGGGTGCAGCCATTGAACACCCAGCACGACCTCGAGAACCGCATTCACGACTTCCTCGCGACCCATGATCCCGGCGCCACGAGCAAGCTGGACTTCCTGCGTGCCCGCTTCGACGCCGGGCTTGCCTGGCTGCACTACCCGCCGGGTCTGGGCGGTCTGGGGCTGCCCCGGGACCAGCAGCCGATCGCCGAGAAGGCCTTCGCCGCCGCCGGCGCGCCCGACAACGAGCCCAGACGCATCGGCATCGGGCTGGGCATGGCCGCGCCGACCATCCTCGGCTTCGGCAGCGAGGAGCAGAAGCAGCGCTGGCTGCGGCCGCTGTGGTGCGGGGAGGAGGTCTGGTGCCAGCTGTTCTCCGAGCCCGGCGCCGGATCCGACCTCGCGGCCCTGGCCACCCGCGCCGTGCGCGACGGCGACGACTGGATCGTCAGCGGCCAGAAAGTCTGGACGTCCATGGCGCACGAGGCGCGCTGGGCGATCCTGGTCACCCGCACCGATCCGGACGTGCCGAAGCACCAGGGCATGACCTACTTCGTGCTGGACATGACCGCCCCTGGCGTCGAGGTGCGCCCGCTGCGGCAGATGACCGGCGAGGCGGAGTTCAACGAGGTCTTCCTGACCGACGTCCGCATCCCCGACAGCCAGCGCCTCGGCGCGGTCGGCGAGGGGTGGAAGGTCGCGCAGACCACGCTGATGAACGAGCGGGTCGCGATCGGCGGCGGGGCGTCGCCGCGCGAGTCCGGGATGATCGGCGTGCTGGCGCAGAGCTGGCGCGACAACGAGAAACTGCGCGATCCCTCGCTCCACGACCGGCTGCTGACCCTGTGGGTCGCCGCCGAGGCCGCGCGCCTGACCGCGCAGCGCCTGTCCGCGCAGCTCGCCGCCGGACAGCCCGGACCCGAGGGTTCGGCGGCGAAGTACGCCTTCGCCACGCTCAACCAGCAGATCTCCGGTCTGGAGCTGGAACTGCTCGGGGAGGAGGCGCTGCGCTACGACGAGTGGACGATGCGCCGCCCCGACACCGTCGATTTCGTCGGCAGATCCCCCGGCTACCGCTACCTGCGCGCCAAGGGCAACTCGATCGAGGGCGGCACCTCGGAGATCCTGCTGAACATCATCGCCGAACGCGTTCTGGGCCTGCCCGGGGAGATCCGGACGGACAAGGACGTCGCGTGGAAGGACCTCCCCCGGTGAGCGACGAACTCCTGTACTCCGAGACCGAGGAAGAGCTGCGCGCCGCGGTCGCCGACCTGCTCGCCGACCGCGCGCCGTGGGCCTCGGTGCTGGCCCGGACCGAGACGGCCGAGCCGTACGACCCGGAGCTGTGGAAGGCCCTGGGCACCGGGATCGGCGCGGCCGGCCTGCTGATCCCCGAAGACCTCGGCGGCGCCGGCGCCTCACTGCGGGAGGCCGCCGTCGTCGCCGAGGAGCTGGGCAAGGCGGTCGCGCCGGTCCCGTTCCTGGGCAACCTGATGGCCACCGAGCTCCTGCTGGCGGCCCGCGAGACCGGCAACGGCACCGCGGCCATCGCCGAGGATCTGCTCCGCCGCATCGCCTCGGGCGAGACGACCGCGGTGATCGCGATCCCGTTCTCGCGATCGCCGGACACGACGTACAAGGGCCGGGTCTCGGTCACGCCGTGGCCGCCCCGCGAGGATCCGCACGAGGCGCGGCTCACCGGCCGGGTCACCAGCGTCGCCGGCGCGCAGCCCGCCGACGTCCTGCTGGTCCCCTCCGACGGCTCGATCTACGTGGTCCAGGCCTCCGACGCCCAGATCACCCCGGTCACCACGCTGGACATGACGCGGGTCCTCAGCGACGTCGAGTTCGACGACACCCCCGCCCAGCTGCTCGCGATCCGGTACGAGCCGCTGTCGAAGGCACTGCTGGCCGGGGCGGCGGTCCTGGCCTCCGAGCAGCTCGGCCTGGCCGAGCAGTGCTTGAAGACCACGGTCGAGTACGTGAAGACCCGGCACCAGTTCGGTCGCGCGATCGGTTCCTACCAAGGACTCAAGCACCGGCTGGCGCAGCTGTGGGTGCAGATCGCACAAGCGCGCGCCGTCGCACGCTACGCGGCCTCGGCCACCGGCAAGGAGCAGGAGATCGCCGTCGCGGTCGCGCAGGTCCACTGCTCGGCGGTCGCGGTGCAGGCGGCGGAGGAATGCGTGCAGATGCACGGCGGCATCGGCTTCACCTGGGAGCACCCCGCGCACCTGTATCTGAAGCGGGCGAAGAGCGCCTCGATCGCGCTGGGGAGTCCGGCGCGCCACCGGCGGCGGCTCGCCGAGCTGGTGGAGCTGCCGGCGGGCTGATCAGGCTTTCCGCGGCGAAGACAGGTCAGGGCTCATCGACATAGATGGGCCCTGGCCCCATGTCGCGGGTCGTGACCTCGTTGTCGGTGACGACGAGCTGCCAGAGGTCGTCGACCTCTTCGCCGTCCGCGTCGATCGCGCCGTTGACGACGTGGTCGAAGGTGAAGTGCGCGAACTCCGGCGCGTAGTAGTGCCCTTCGACACGCGAGGCCAGCTCCGCCGCGAGGGCAGCGCCGGGCATCAGGAACGTCCTGATCAGATACGCCATCCATTCCTCGGAGTTGTAGAACTTCTCGGCCTGGTTCCAGCGGATCCGGCTGCCGTCATCCGTCGGCTCCCACTTGCACCACAACCCCGGCTGCCCGAACCCGGCCTTGTCGTAGTCACGGATGTCCGGTTCCTCGTCCTGCCCCATGTGCCCCGTGCCGCAGTAATACGGGCCCAGCTCGCGGTCCATGCGCCGGGTGCCGACGAAGCGCCGCAGATACGAGATCTCGTGCGTGTTCAGGGGCGGCTCGACCGTGACCGCGCCGGTGAATTCCGTGGTGTAACCCATGCCTCGGGAGCCTATGCGAAGCCGCCTACGCGTCAGAGGCTCAGCGCCTTCACCCAGATCCGGTTCAGGGTCTCCACCAAGCGCTCGAAGGGCATCGGCACCTTCTGCACGTAGGCCACATACGCCATCCGCGACACCATCGCCGAGAGCGCGTGCGCGGTCAGCAGCGGGTCGAGCTCGGCGTCGGCGGCGCCGGCGTCCTGCAGGGTGCGGATCATCTTGGCGTTGCGCTGGACGAAGGCGGTCGCGCGCTCGACGCGCAGCGCGCGGAACTCCTCGTCGATCTGCGAGACCTGCTCGAACAGGCCCATCAGCTTGGCGTTCTTCTTGTACGCGCGCAGGTATTCGCGGTTGGCCAGGTCGATCAGCTCGCGCGGGTCGGTGACGCCGGTGCGGGCGCGCAGGTGGGGGTGGACCATCTCCTCGGTCACCTGCTCGGCGACCGCCTGGAAGATCTCCTCTTTGCCCTCGAAGTAGGTGTAGAGCGAGCCGGAGGCGACGCCGGCCTCGGCGGAGATGTCCGCCAGCCGGGCGTCCAGATAGCCGTCGCGCTCGAACACCACGCGCGCGGCCGCGACCAGCGCGGCGCGTGTGCGGATGCCCCGCGCGCTGCGGGGTGTGACGCGTACCTCAGCCTTCACCATCGCGAAACGCCGTCTCCCTACTTGAACTTGACGCCGACCTCAACTATACCGGAATCATGTTCGCCGCCTCAGACCGTGCCCAGCGCTACCAGGACGACCTGCTCGCCTTCATGGACGAGCAGGTCTATCCCGCCGAGGAGGTCTACGAGGAGCAGATGCGCGCCTCCGGGGACCCGCACCACCAGCCCGCGGTCATCGAGGAGCTGAAGACCGAGGCCAAGAAGCGCGGGCTGTGGAACCTCTTCCACCCGCACGCCGAGTGGGGTCCGGGGCTGACCAACTTCGAGTACGCGCCGCTGGCCGAGATCATGGGCCGCAGCCACCTGGCGCCGGAGGCGACCAACTGCGCGGCTCCGGACACCGGCAACATGGAAGTGCTCACGCTCTTCGGGTCCGACGCGCACAAGGAGAAGTGGCTCAAGCCGCTGCTGGACGGCGAGATCCGCTCCGGCTTCGCGATGACCGAGCCGGCGGTCGCCTCCTCGGACGCGACCAACATCGAGATGCTCATGGTCCGGGACGACGCCCGCGGCGGCTACGTCCTCAACGGCCGCAAGTGGTTCACCTCCAACGCGATGCACCAGAACTGCCGCGTGCTGATCGTCATGGGCAAGACCGACCCGGACGCCGCGCCGCACCGCCAGCAGTCGATGATGGTCGTGCCGCTGGACGCCCCCGGCGTGACCATCGTGCGCTCGCTGCCGGTGTTCGGCTACCAGGACCGCGAGGGGCACGCCGAGATCACCTTCGAGGACGTCTTCGTCCCGGCCGAGGACCTGCTCAAGGGCGAGGGCGAGGGCTTCGCGATCAGCCAGGCGCGCCTGGGCCCGGGCCGCATCCACCACTGCATGCGCACCATCGGCATGGCCGAGCGCGCGCTGGAGCTGATGTGCCGGCGCGCCACCGACCGCGTCACCTTCGGCCGGCCGCTCGCCGACCGCGCCAACATCCAGGACTGGATCGCCGAGGCGCGGATCGACATCGAGCAGACGCGCCTGTTGACGCTCAAAGCCGCCTGGATGATGGACACGGTCGGCAACAAGGCCGCGCGCACCGAGATCGCCGCGATCAAGGTCGCCGCCCCGGAGATGGCGCTGCGCATCATCGACCGCGCGATCCAGGTGCACGGCGGCGCCGGTGTGACCGACGACTTCCCGCTGGCCTGGGCCTGGGCCCACCTGCGGACGCTGCGGCTGGCCGACGGGCCGGACGAGGTCCACAAGCGAACGATCGCGAAGATCGAGCTCGCCAAATATCGTCGGTAGCGGCTCCCGGCGAACACACCGCCACGCCGTCACGCCGCAACGCCGCCACGCCTGCCCCTCAACCAGGAGACTCCCTCACCTCATGACCAGCCCCTTCATCCCCACGCTGAACGGCCGCACGGCCATCGTCACCGGCGCCTCACGCGGCATCGGCCTGGCGATCGCGCAGACCCTGGCCGCCGGCGGCGCGAACGTCGTCCTCACCTCGCGCACCAAGGAGCACGCCGAGGAAGCTGCCAAGCAGGTCGAAGGACCCGGCACGGCCGTCGGCTACCAAGCGCACGCCACCGACGAGGAAGCCGCCCGCACCTGCGTGGCCTTCGCGGTCGAGCGCTTCGGCAGCCTGGACATCCTGGTCAACAACGCCGGCACCAACCCCGCCTACGGCCCGCTGATCGACATCGAGAAGAGCCGCTTCGCCAAGACCCTCGACACCAACCTGTGGGGTCCGATCCTGTGGACCTCGCTCGCGGTGAAGGCGTGGATGGGCGAACACGGCGGCTCGGTGGTCAACACCGCCTCGATCGGCGGCATCCACGTCGCGCAGAACCTCGGCGTCTACAACGCCAGCAAGGCCGCGCTGATCCACGTCACCAAGCAGCTGGCGCTGGAGCTGGCGCCGAAGGTGCGGGTCAACGGCGTCGCGCCGGCGGTGGTGCGCACCAAGCTGGCCGAGAGCCTGTTCGCCGACCACGAGTCCGAGGTCGCCGGCTCCTACCCGCTGGGCCGGATCGGCGAGCCGGACGACGTCGCGGCCGCCGTGGCGTTCCTGGCCTCCGACGCCGCCTCCTGGATCACCGGCGAGACGCTGGTCATCGACGGCGGTGCGCTGCTGGGGCAGGCCGGTGTCTGACCCCGCCGACCTGTCGGGACCGGTCTCCGGCTGGCTGAGCGAATCAGGGATCGAGCACGCCCTCCCGCTGACGCTGACCCGCGTCGGCGTCGGGCAGTCGAACCTGACCTACGCGGTCACCGACGCCACCGGCGCCCCGGACCGCCGCTGGATCCTGCGCCGTCCGCCGCTGGGCCACCTGCTGGCCTCGGCGCACGACGTGGCCCGCGAGGCGCGCATCCTGACCGCGTTGCAGGACTCTGACGTCCCGGTTCCGCGCGTGTTCGGCGTGTGGACCGCGGACGGTGTGCCGATGGTCCTGATGGAGTTCGTCGACGGCCTGGTCCTGGACCGCGAGGACGTCGTCGCCGGCGTCTCCGAGCCGACCCGGCACGCCGTCGGCCTGGCGATCGCCCGCGCGCTGGCGCCGGTGCACGCCGTCGACCTGGACAAGACCGGGCTGGTCGATCTGGCCAGCCACAAGCCCTACGCCGAGCGCCAGCTGAAGCGCTGGACGACGCAATGGCAGCACTCGAAGACGCGCGAGTCCGCGGACCTGGACACGCTGACCGCCCGGTTGGCCTCCGCGATCCCCGAGCAGCGCGAGCTCACCCTCGTGCACGGCGACTTCCACATGCGCAACGTGATCGTCTCGCCGGCGGACGGCTCGGTCGCCTCGGTCCTGGACTGGGAGCTGTGCACGCTCGGCGACCCGCTCGCCGACGTCGGCACGCTGTTGGCGTACTGGCCGGCAGCCGACGAGGCGGGCCAGGGCCTGCTGAGCTTCTCCACGCTGCCGGGCTTCCCGGACCGCGAGGAGATGGCCGCCGCCTATCTGGACGCCAGCGGCCGCGACGGCTCGGCGCTGGCGTTCTGGCACGCGCTGGGCCTGTGGAAGATCGCCATCATCGCCGAGGGCGTGCTGCGCCGCGTCCAGGACGAGCCGCGCAACCGCGCCGCCGCTTTCGCCCCGACCACCGAGCAGATCGACTCTTTGATCGCCAAGGCACTAAGGACACTGACATGACCGACCCGACCGCCTCCACCAGCGCGCTCGACACCCCGCGCACCGCGATCGTGACCGGCGCCGCGCGCGGCATCGGCGCGGCCGTGGCCGCCCGGCTGGCCGCCGACGGGCACGCGGTCGCCGTCGTCGACCTGGACGAGACCGCGTGCGCGGACACCGTCGCGGCGATCGCCAAGGCCGGCGGCAAGGCGCTGGCAGTGGGCTGCGACGTCTCCGTCGAGGAGCAGGTGGCCGCCGCCGTGGAGCGGATCGCCGTCGAGCTCGGCGCGCCCACGATCCTGGTCAACAACGCCGGGATCCTGCGCGACAACCTGCTGTTCAAGATGACCGTCGGGGACTGGGACGCGGTGATGAACGTCCACCTGCGCGGCGCGTTCCTGATGTCCCGGGCCGCCCAGAAGCACATGGTGGACGCCGGATTCGGCCGGATCGTGAACCTGTCGAGCACCTCGGCGCTGGGCAACCGAGGACAGGCGAACTACGCCGCGGCCAAGGCCGGCATGCAGGGCTTCACCAAGACGCTGGCGATCGAGCTGGGCAAGTTCGGCGTCACGGCCAACGCGATCGCGCCGGGCTTCATCGAGACCGACATGACCAAGGCCACCGCCGCGCGGATGGGTGTCGACTTCGACGTCTTCCGCGAGGTCGCGATCAGCCAGATCCCGGTCGGGCGCTCCGGCAAGCCCGAGGACATCGCGGCCGTGGCCGCCTTCCTGGTCCGCGAGGACGCCGGGTTCGTCTCCGGCCAGGTGATCTACGCGGCCGGCGGTCCGAAGGACTGACGCCCCGCCCCGGCCTGACTGAGGAGACGCGAGAGGCCATGACGCAGAGTACTGACGCACCCGAGACGACCGACGCACCCGAGCTGGTCCTGGCCGAGCGGCACGGCGCGGTCCTGCTGCTCACCCTCAACCGGCCGGAGCGCCTGAACGCCTGGAACCTCGCGCTGGAGGAACGGTATTTCGCGCTGCTCGACGAGGCGGAGATCGATCCCGAGGTGCGCGTCGTTGTGGTCACCGGCGCAGGACGCGGGTTCTGCGCCGGAGCCGACATGGAGGACCTCTCGCAGCTCGGCACGGTCGATCCGGACACCCTCGCCGACGAGCGGACCCGGCGTCCCCGCGAGCGTCCGCTGGCCTTTCGCAAACCCCTGATCGCGGCGATCAACGGACCGGCCGCCGGGCTCGGGCTGGTGCAGGCGCTGTACTGCGATCTGCGGTTCGCGACGCCGGAGGCGAAGTTCACGACCGCCTTCGCACGCCGCGGACTGATCGCCGAATACGGGAGCGCGTGGCTGCTGCCCCGGCTGGTCGGCCAGAGCCGCGCCCTGGACCTGCTGATGTCGGCGCGCGTGGTGCTCGGCGACGAGGCGCTGGCGATGGGTCTGGTCGACCGGGTGCTGCCCGGCGAATCGCTGCTCTCGACAACGCTGGCGTACGCGGCCGACCTCGCCGAGAACTGCTCGCCGGCGTCGATGGCGCTGATCAAGCAGCAGGTGTACGAAGCGATGGACTCCGATCTGCCCAGCGCGATCGAGGTGTCGACCAGGCTGATGCACGAGTCGTTCCGCCACCCCGACGCCGCCGAGGGCGTGCACAGCTACCTGGAACGCCGTCCGCCGCGCTTCGCGCCTTTGGACCCGGCATGAGCACGGTGCCGGTCCCGCGCGCGGTACTCACCGACTTCGGCGGCGTGCTGACCTCGGACATCTTCGAGGCCTTCGAAACCTACTCGACGTCGGTGTCTGGCGATCCGCGGCTGTTCAGGACGCTGCTCGGCTCCGATCCGGCAGCCGGCGCGCTGCTGGTGGAGCACGAGTGCGGACGGATCGATCAGGCGGCGTTCGAGCGCGGGATCGCAGAACTGCTGGCGCCGCGCGGCATCGAGGTACCCGCGCCGGGGTTCGTCGACGCGTTCCAGGCGCTGTTGAAGCCGGATGAGGAGATGCTCGCCGCGATGCGCGCCCTGCGGGCCGCGGGCGTCCCGGTGGCGATCGTCTCCAACTCGCTCGGCGACGACGCCTACCGCGGCTACGACTTGGCGGAACTCGCCGACACGACGGTGATCTCCGGCGAGGTCGGGGTGCGCAAGCCCTCGCGGGCGATCTACGAGCTCGCCTGCACACGGCTGGGGGTCGAGCCGTCGGACTGCGTGATGATCGACGACCTGGAGCACAATCTGCGAGGCGCAGAGCGCGTGGGCATCCTCGGTCTGCATCACACGGACTCCGCGCGCACGGTCGCCACGCTGGCGGAATGGTTCGCTATAAGCGTTTGATCGTCGGTGCCGCCGCACCTACCGTCGCAGCATGACCGAACCGTCCAGCCCTGCCAGCCCTGCCAGCCCTGCCAGCCCGAGCCCGGCGCCGCTGCGCGACCGGCTCCGTGCCGCTCTCCCGGTCGCTCTGAAGGCCCGGGACCGTGCCACCGCGTCCACGCTGCGCGCCACGCTCGCCGCGATCGAGAACGCCGAGGCTGTCGACGCCGGGTCGGCGCGCGCCGGAGCCATCGAGACCAGCGCCGTCGGGATCGGCGTGGCCGAGGCCGCGCGCCGGGAGCTGACCGAGGCGGACGTCGTCGCGATCGTCCGCGCGGAGATCGCCGAACGGGAGCACGCCGCAGAGGTCTACGAAGGTTCGGGACGTGCGGAGAAGGCTGCTGAGCTGCGATCCGCGGCAGCGGCGCTCTCGGAGTATCTGCGGTAGCCACGTTTGAGATCACCGCGATCGAGTACACGGGCGCGCAGTGAACCGTGTCCTGCAGTTCTGTCACAAGGTACCGCCGAGATCGCGTCCGACGCCGGGGCTCCGCTAGCTTCGATGGGTGCCCCATCCTGAACTGGAGAAGCCAGCGGCGGAGTCGGCGCCGGAAACCGAGGCCGCGCTGAAGAAAACTGCGACGAAAACCGCTGACAAGAAGACAGAGTCGCCCAAGAAGTCCCGCCGGCGACGGGTCCGCACCGCCGTGATCACCACTTTCAGTGCCCTGATCCTCGGCGGCGGCGCGATGGCGGCCGTCCTGGCCGCGCACGGGTTCGACTCGCCGGCGACGCCCGACCTGAACCAGGTCGCGCCGAACTATCACGACTTCGCCGCCTCCTTACCCTGGCCGAGCGACGGCGAGACCGCGCTGTGGGCGCAGAACATCGGGAGCCTGGGTTCCTCCGGGGACCAGGAACCGGTGCCGATAGCCAGCGTCGCCAAGGTGATGACCGCCTATGTGGTCCTCAGGGACCACCCGCTGAGCGACGGGCAAGCCGGACCGGACATCGTCGTGGACCAGCAAGCCGCCGACGAGTCCTCCTTGCGGGACGAGAGCTCGGCGCCGGTCCATGCCGGTCAGCATCTGAGCGAGCGCACCTTGCTGGAGCTGATGCTCGTCCCGTCAGCGAACAACGTCGCCCGGCTGCTGGGACGCTGGGACGCCGGGACGCAGGACGCGTTCGTCGCCGAGATGAACGCCGCGGCGGTTTCGCTGGGCATGAAGAACACCACCTACACCGACCCCAGCGGTCTGGACTCGAGCACCCGCAGCACGGCCGTCGACCAAATGCAGCTCGCGAAAGTGGCGTTGACCGACCCGGTCCTGCTGGCCCTGACCGCCGAGCCCGCGACCCAGGTCCCCGACGACCCGGCCTCCCTGCTGACCAACACCGACGCGCTGCTGGGCTCCGACGGCGTCGTCGGCGGCAAGACCGGTTCCAGCACTCCGGCGGGCGGCGCCCTGATGTGGGCCGCGCACCGCACCCTGGACGGCGAGGACCACCTGGTTCTGGGCGTGGTGCTCCATCAGAGTTCGGGCACGACGCCCGAGCTGGGACTGGCCGCCGCCCTGCTCGCCAGCCGCCGGCTGGTCGAGGCGATGGACTGATCCGGTCCGGCTGTTCCTGTTTCTGCTGCTCCCTCTGCTGCTCCTGCTACGCCGCGAAGATCCGGTTCAGGAACGAGTGCAGATTGACGTTGGTGCGCGCGATCCGGCCGTTCAGGTCGATCGACTCGTCCAGATCGTGCCCGTTCGCCGAGCCCTTGATCCCGCGTGCGAACAGCGAGCACTGCAGATCAGAGCACAGATACTGACCGACCGAGTTCCCCTGGCGCCCGGCCTCGCCGATCCGCCGCGCGGTCATCAACACCACGCCGCCGCCGGTACGGGTGGTCAGGCAGACCGAGCACATGCTGCGGGCGCCGAATCCGCGCGCCCCGCCGCCTGAAGCGCGCAGCGAGATGCCGGTCAAGCGGCCCTCGCGCTGGACGACCAGGTAGCCGCGCTCGGGGGCGGTCGGGTCGCGCCAGCCCAGGAAGTCCAGGTCGGCCCAGGGCTTCTCGGCCAGGTCCCGGGGCAGCCCGAGCCGCTGGGCCTCGCCCTTGGAGCAGTTGACGAAGCACGTGCGGATCTGGTGCTCGGTGATCGGTTCCATGGTCGGTACGCTAAGCTTGCCTAAGTGGGTTAGGCAAATCGTTTATCAGCGAAGGAGACGCATGGCACGCGCCGGGCTGTCCCCCGAGGTGCTCGTGACCGCGGCCGCCGAGCTGGCCGACGAGATCGGCTTCGAGAACGTCACGATCGGGGTGGTGGCGCGGCGGTTCGGGGTGCGGGAACCGAGCCTGTACTCGCATATCCGCAACGCGAACGACCTCCGGGTCCGGGTCGCCGCCAAGGCGCTCGGCGACCTCGCCGACCAGCTCTCCGAGGCCTTGGCCGGACGCTCGGGACGCGAGGCGCTGCTCGCCTTCGCCGCCGCCTACCGCGACTACGGCAGGGACCACCCCGGCCGGTTCACCGCCGCGCGCATGCCCTTCCCGCTCGACTCCCCCGCCGCCGACGCCGCGCGCCGGCACTCGGAGCTCACGCGCGCCCTGCTGCGCGGCTACGCCCTCGGCGAGCCCGACGAGACCGACGCGGTGCGGCTGCTCGGCGCGACGATCCTGGGGTTCGTCACCTTGGAGGCCGGCGGTTCCTACCGGCACCACCCGCGCAGCGCCGACGCGTCGTGGAACGCCGCGATGGACGCGCTCGACGTGGCGCTGCGGAACTGGCCGACGGCAGAGGAAAAAGCGTCGGCCGGGGCGAAGTCCCCCAAGCCTGGGAAAGACTTGTAGGACCTGCCCCGGCCGACATGTGACGCCTTTGACGCGTTGCCGTCTTGCCGTCTTGCCGTCTTGCTGTCTTGCCGTTCTTGCCGTCTTGCCGCCGAAGAACCTCAGCGCGTCAGGCCTCGACCTCCGGCCGCCCCGTCTCCGCCCACCGCGTGTGGAACGCGCCGTCGCGGTCGGTCCGGTGGTAGGTGTGCGCGCCGAAGAAGTCGCGCTGGCCCTGGATCAGGGCCGCCGGCAGCCGGTCGGCGCTCAGCGTGTCGAAGTACGCCAGCGCCGCCGAGAACGCCGGGACCGGGATGCCGCGCCGCGCCGCCGAGGCGATCACCTCGCGCCAGGAGACCTGGGCCTTGGCGATCTCGTCGGCGAACTCCGGCTCGGACAGCAGGCTGGGCAGCGTCGCGTCGCCCGTGTAGGCGGCGCGGATCCGGTCCAGGAACGCCGCGCGGATGATGCAGCCGCCGCGCCAGATCGCCGCGACGTCGGCCAGGTCGATGTCCCAGCCGAACTCCTCGGCGGCGTCCCGGATCATCGTCCAGCCCTGGTCGTAGGCGATGACCTTGGAGGCGTAGAGCGCCTGCTCGACGGTGGCGACGTAGCGCTCGGTCTCGTGCGCGCGCAGCGGGTGCTCCGTGCCGCCGGCCTGCGCCCGGTAGGTCTCGCGCAGCGCGGTCCGGCTGGAGGCCACGCGGGCGAACGTCGCCTGCGCGATCGCGGTCGCCGGCGAGCCGACGTCCAGCGCGGTCTGCACGGTCCAGCGGCCGGTGCCCTTCTGCTCGGCGGCGTCGCGCACGATGTCCACGAACGGCTTGCCGGTCGCGGCGTCGGTGTGGGCCAGGATCTCGGCGGTGATCTCGATCAGGTAGGAGTTCAGCCGGCCCTTGTTCCAGCCGCGGAAGACCTCGGCGATCTGCGCCGGGCTGTAGTCGGCGACGTTGCGCAGCAGGTCGTAGGCTTCGGCGATGAGCTGCATGTCGGCGTACTCGATGCCGTTGTGCACCATCTTCACGAAGTGCCCGGCGCCGTCGGTGCCGATGTGCGTGCAGCACGGCTCGCCGTCCACCTTGGCGCTGATCGCCTCCAGCATCGGGCCGAGCACCGCGTAGGACTCCGCGGAGCCGCCGGGCATCACCGACGGGCCGTGCAGCGCGCCCTCCTCGCCGCCGGACACCCCGGAGCCGACGAAGTGGATGCCGCGCTCGCGCAGCGCCTTCTCCCGGCGGCGGGTGTCCAGGAAGTGCGCGTTGCCGCCGTCGATGATCATGTCGCCGGACTCCAGCAACGGGGCGAACTCCTCGATCACGGCGTCGGTGGCCTCGCCGGCCTTCACCATGATCATCAGACGCCGGGGTCTTTCCAACGCCGCGACGAACTCCTCGGCGGTCTCGGTCGGGACGAAAGTGCCCTCGCTGCCGAACTCCTCCACGAGCGCGTGGGTCCGGGCCGCGGTGCGGTTGTGAAGTGCGACGGTGTAGCCGTGCCGGGCGAAATTGCGCGCCAGGTTGCGGCCCATGACGGCCAGTCCGGTGACGCCGATCTGCGCTGATGCCTGCATGAAGGGCAACTTAACACCTCAGTCCTTTGATGGGGATGTTCTCAGCCCCAGCGCCGCGCGTCCTCGGCGAGCCGCTGCATCTCCTCCTCCAACCGGTCGGCCGCGGAGGCTGAGGCGCCGGCCGACTGCGAGGCCTTCAGCCGCGCGATGATGCCCTGGAACTCCGAGATCCGCCCCTGGAGATCGCCCTTGGCCTTGAGCAGATTGGCCTCCTCGTCGGACCCGGGCTGGACCAGCAGCAGCCGGTGCTCCAGGTCGCCGAGCAGATCCAGCTGCCGGCGCCGGGCGAGCTCGAACTGCTCCAGCGGATCCTCGAACCGGCTCAAAAACCGGTCGGTGCTCTTACGAAGCCACCCGCCGACACCCATCCAGCGCTCCTTTCCATAAGACTCGCCCTCAAAAACGCCTAACGCCTACTCCGCCGCTGCCGTGCCCGCCAGCCACGCCGACGCGGCGCCGAGCATGAGGCGCACCCCGACCTCCAGCGTCGGATCGATGGCGGGCGCGAACTTCGGGGAGTGGTTGCTCGGAAGGGTCGCCGGAACCCCGTCCTCCAAAAGGGAAAGGATGTCCTGCTCGCTGAAGTCGGCCAGATCCAGCCCGCCGAAGTGCCAGAACACGGACGGGACGCCGAGCACGCTGCCGAAGTGCCCGAAGTCCTCGCTGCCGGTCAGCGTGCTCGGCAGCACGAAGACCCGATCGGCGCCGAGCAGCCTGCGGAACGCGTCGAGCACGACCTCGGTCGCCGCCTGATCGTTCACCAGCAACGGCAGCTCGTCCAGCGGCGTGATCTCCGGCATCCGCTCGGCGCCGGACGCGGCGGCCTCGGCGTTCACCACCCGCGTGATCGCCGCCAGCACCTTGTCCCGGACCGCCGGCGTGGTGGTGCGGACGGTGACGCCCAACTCGGCCTCGTCCGCGATGACGTTGGCCCGCGTCCCGGCGTGCAGGAAACCGACGGTCACCACAGCCGACCGGCTCGCGGCGATCTCCCGGGACACGATCGTCTGCAACCGCATGACGATCGCGGCGGCGATGACCACCGGGTCGATGGTCGCCTCCGGCATCGACCCGTGCCCGCCCCGGCCGAACACCCGCACCCGCAACGTGTCGCAGGCGCTCATCACGGCGCCCGGACGCGTACCGACCAGCCCCGCCGGCGCCGGACCGACGTGCTGCCCCAGACAGACCTCGGGGCGTGGGAAGCGCTCGAGGAAACCGTCCTCGATCAGATGCGGCGCCCCGCCGACCTCCTCGGCCGGCTGGAAGACCGCCACGACCGTCCCGCCCCACGCATCGCGGTTCGCCGCCAGCAGATCGGTGGCGCCGAGCAGGCAGGTGACGTGGACGTCGTGCCCGCAGGCATGCATCACCGGGACCTCGGTCCCGTCGGCCTCGGTGGCGATGGCCGTCGAGGCATAGGGCAGACCGGTCTCCTCGCGCACCGGGAGCGCGTCCATGTCAGCGCGCAGAAGGATCACCGGACCCTCAGCTGCGCCGTTCAGGCCACCGCGCATGACGCCGACCACGCCGGTCCCGCTGACGCCTTCCGGACCGCCGAGTCCTTCGGTGACGTCCCACCCCGAAGCACGCAGGTGCTCCGCGACGATGCCCGCGGTCCGGACTTCTTGAAAGGACAGCTCAGGATGCGCGTGGAGGTCCTTATAGATGTCGCGCAAGCCCGGCAGGACATCTTCCAGCCCACGCATCAAATCGGCCGCAGCCGCCTTGCCGGTCTGGACTGCGGTCGCCGCGCTCTCGGTCATGCCCCCACCTTGGTCAGGCGGGGGCAGGTTGGCAACCGGCCGCCGACCTCAGCCCTTGCGCCCGAGCGCCCCGTACATCCAGATGTCGTCGGCGTCGGCGGGGACCGGGCCGTCGGGGCGCCAGCGCGGGAGGAGCACCACACCGGGATCGAGGAGGTCCATGCCGTCGAAGAAGGCGGCGGTCTCCTTGGCGCTGCGGACTGTGAGCTTCGCCGTCGACTTCTCATACGCCTGCGCCGAAACCGCGAGTCGTTCCTGATCGAAGTCGCCGGTGACGTGGGTCAGGGCGAGGTAGCTGCCGGGGGCGACGGCGTCCATCAGGGTCTTGACGATGTCGTAGGGCTTCTCGTCGTCGGAAACGAAGTGCAGGACCGCGATCAGCATCACGCCGATCGGACGCTCGAAGTCGAGCATCGCGCGCACCTGCGGATCGGCCAGGATCGCCGCCGGGTCGCGCAGGTCTCCGGCCACGATCGTCGCCGCGCCGCCGCCGGCGTTGACCGGCCGGGCCCGGGCGTGGGCCAACACGATCGGATCGTTGTCGACACCCACGACATGCGCGTCCGGACGCGCCGCCAGCGCGCTAGCAACCGTCCCGCCGGGCCCGGGCAACCCGATGCCGACATCAAGGAACTGCGATATGTTCTCCGCCGCCATGCTCCGCACCGCGCGCCCCAGGAACGCCCGATTGGCGCGCGCGAACGCCCGCACCTTCGGCATGTTCTTCAGGACCTTCTCGGCGGCCTCGCGGTCGGCGGGGAAATTATCCTTGCCACCCAAGTAATAGTCGTACATGCGCGCCGGTGTGGCGACCTCGGTGTCCACTTCCGGCGAAGTCCAACCCGCCTCAGACATGTCGTCTCCCCATCCCGGCCCAGCCCGGTGTTGATCGTCTCGCGCGGATCATACCCACAGTCTCTGTTTCCTGATACCGCGCACCGGCGATGGCCGCCCCGCCGACGGTCACCGCGCCGCCGACACCCGCCGCCCCGCTGACTCCCGCCGCACCGCCAACGCCCGCCAACATCGCCGACGCTCGCCGCACCGCCGGCGCCTGCCGCACGGCCGGCACCCGCCTCACCACCGACGCCCACCGCACCGCCGACGCCCGCCAACATCGCCGACGCTCGCCGCACCGCCGACGCTCGCCGCACCGCCGGCGCCTGCCGCACGGCCGGCACCCGCCTCACCGCTGACTCCCGCCGCACCGCTGACTCCCGCCGCACCGCCGACTCCCGCCTCACCGCTGACTCCCGCCGCACCGCTGACTCCCGCCGCACCGCTGACTCCCGCCGCACCGCTGACTCCCGCCAACATCGCCGACGCTCACCGCACCACCGACGCCCGCCGCACCACCGACAATCACCGCACCGCCAGCGCCCGCCGCACGGCCGGCACCCGCCTCACCACCAACGCCCGCCTCACCGCCGGCGCTCGTCCGCCATCCCGGCGTCGGCCGCGGCCGCGGCGGCGTCCACCAACCCGTCCAGCACCCGCCGCCGTTCGTCGACCAAGGCCTTGAGCTTGTCCGCCATCTTGTCCAGGCGCCGCATCGCGGCCGGCATGCCCGCGTCCTGTCCCGGCGCGAAGACGATGCGTCCGAGTTCGGATTCGCGGGCCGCCGACAGCTCGTCGCGGATGCGGTCCAGCCGGTTGTGGACCGAGGACAGCGCCTGCTGCAGGTGCTCCTTGAGCTTGCGCCGCTCGCCGGGGTCCTTCGGCGGTGCCGACGTGCCGGCGCCGCCCTCGGCGTCCCACTCGCGCGACAGTTGCGCCAGCAGCCCGATGTCGCCGCGGGTGTAGGCGTCGTTCACGCGCGCCATGAACACCTCGCGGCGCTGGCGGTCGGACTCGTCGTCGGCGAGGTCGGGGTGGCAGCGGCGGGCGAGTTTGCGGTACATGCGCTTGGCTTCGCCGGTCGGCGCCGGGCGCGGCGGCTCGGCGCGGGTCGCGCGCACCTTCTCCTCGTCGGCCTGGCGCGCCGACTGCTGCGCGCGCTCGCGGGCCGTCTCGGCGTCGCGCTGGTCGTCCGCGCGGCCGCTGCGCGCGGCGTGCACCTCGGCGACGCGCGCCTCGATCTCGTCGAGTTCGGCCAGCAGCGGCGCGAACATCCGCGCGTGCGCGCGGCCGAACACCGCCAGCAGGTTGCGCACCTCGGCGAGTTCGGCCTCGGCCTGCGACAGCTCGTCGGCGAGCCCGGCCAGTTCCCGTTCCAGGTCCCCGATTTCGGGATCGACCCACACCTCGGCCTCGGACTGCCCGCCGTAGGGACCGACCTTCGACACGACGCGCATCACCAGCGTCTCGTCGTCGACCCACACCGCGCGGATCTTGCCCTCGCCGAGCACTTCCACCGCTTCGGGACCGCGCGCCGTGAGCTGCACGCGCGCCGCCAGCTTCTCCTGCCCGAGCTCGCCCGGCGCCACCTCGACGCAGATGTGGAACGTCCGCGTCTCCGGTCCCCACGCACCGGTCGGGAAGCCGACGGTGCGCACGGCGTCGCCGGGGATCCGGTTGTCGGTCAGGTCCCGCAGCACCGGTTCGACCTGCTTCACGTACCGGATCACCGCGCCGCTCGGCGTCCACACACTGAGTTCGACGTCTGCGACGCGCTTCGCCGCCGCGCCGACCGTCGCCTCCCGGACCGCCTGCGGCAGCGCCGCCGGCTCGGCGACCAGCGCGACCGTCCCGGACAGCTGCTCGGAGACCAGGCGCATCTCGTGGACGTCCCAATCGTCGCCCAAACCCAGGCAGTCAGCGGTGAACAACCCGGTGCAGGCGCGCGCGGTCATCGCCAACCGGGACGGATGCAGACCCTCGTCGCGGCCGTTCACGACGATGATCGCGTGCCGCACCGGTCCGGACCCGAGCGCGAACAACCGCGCCGCCCGGCTGAGCCAGAGCCCGATCTCGCGGCCGCCGTAGGCCGTCAGCCGGTCCACGGCAGCCTTCGCCGCCGCACGCGAAGCCTTCGTCACCGCCTCGGTGCCGCCGTCCTCGGGATAGACCGCCTGGCTGTCGGCGCGCCCGGCGATCACCGCGAACCGCGCGCCGTCCGGCAGGCTGTCGATCCCGGCGTGCAGCGCGGCCTTGACGCCCGCCAACCGCCCCGGCTCGGCCAGCGACCGCGAGCAGTCGGCGATGAAGACGACCGACGGCGGTCCGTCGGCGCTCGCCACCGGCACGGGCTTCGCGCCGTAGCTGCGATCGGCACGCAGCGCGGCAGCGGAGGCGGCCGCGTGCGTGGGAGCGCTGCGCCCGGAATCGGCAGTGCTGACCGAGACGACCGCGTGCACCTCGCGACCGCCCGCCGCCAGATATTCGTTCTGGTCGACGCCGATCTCGGTGCGGATGCTCTCCAGCGCCTCCACCGCGTTGGACGTGCGCGCGCCACGGCTGGCCGCGATGTCGTCATTACGCAGCCGCTCGTTGACGAACGCGAAGTGCTCGACCCACTCCACGCCGAGCTGGACATCTTGCGCCAGCGACGGCAGCAGCGACCCGGGCGCCTCGACCGTAGGAGGCGGCGTCCAGTCGCCGACCAGCGCGAGCGCCGCCGCCACGTCGGGCCGCGTCGCGGGATCCTTGTCGAGCAGCCGGGTGATCAAAGCGGTCAGCCGCCCGCCCCGGCGCATCGAGGCCGGCTGTCCGGCGACGACCGAGCCGATGATGTCGGCGCGGAAGGCGGGAATGCCTTCCACCGCCTCATAAAGAGTGGCTCCGAGGGAGAACAGGTCGCCGATGGCGCCTGCGTCCTGCGAGATCACGCGCTCGGGGGCGACGTATCCGGGCGATCCGATGAAGGTCCCGGTGCGCGTGACCCGCGCGTCGTCGAAGCGGACGGCGATGCCGAAGTCCGCGAGCAGTGCGGTGCCGTCGGCGGCCAGGAGGACGTTTCCCGGCTTCACATCTCTGTGCACGATCCCTGCGGCGTGCGCTGCTGCCAGCGCGCGTAACAGATCGCGCGCGAGCGCCACGGCGTTGTTCTCGGTGAGCGGTCCGCGGTGCGACAGCCGCTCGGCCAGGCTCTCGCCCTTGACCAGCTGCATGACGATCCAGGGCGCGCCGTTCTCGATGTGCACGTCGTGGACGGTCACGATGTTCGGGCAGTCCCGCAGCCGCGCGGTGTTGCGCGCCTCGCGGGCGGCTCGAGCGACCCGCTCGGCGGCCTGCGGGCCCTTGCCCTCCATCGGCAGCAGGACCTGCTTCACCGCGACATCCACCCCGAGGTGCATGTCGTGCGCGCGCCACACTTGGCCGAACGCCCCGGAACCCAACCGGTCGACCAGTCGGTAGCGTCCCCCGATCACGCGTCCTGGCTCGGTCACGCACTGAGCCTACGGGGATCGGCGGCTCCGCGCGATGGTCGTTTCCCTGATGGCACTCACGCCAGCGACAGGAACAACTTCTCCATCTGCGCCACGTTCGCCGTGCGTTCGGCGGCGTCGTCGGACTCCAGGCACTGCTGCAGCCCGCCGGCGATCACCTTGAACCCGGCCCGGTCCAGCGCCCGGGACACCGCGGCGAGCTGTGTCACGATCTCGGAACAGTCGCGCCCGGATTCCAGCATCGCGATCACGCCGCGGATCTGCCCCTCGGCACGGCGCAGCCGTTTGGTCACGTCGGCGACGGTCTCGGCCTCGATCTGCATGCTCACCAGCATACCCCTCGGGGTATCATCCCGTTTGTTTCGCCGCCGGCCGGCCGGCGATCGCCTCGAGGGTCGCCAGCGCCGCCCCGGGCAGCTCGATCGCGGCGGCGTCGATGTTCTCGCGCAGGTGCGCGACCCGGGAGGTCCCGGGGATCAGCAGCGTCGTCGGCGAGCGGTGCAGCAGCCAAGCGAGGGCGACCTGCCGCGGGGTGCGTCCCAGGTCCCCCGCGACGTGGTCGAGGGCCTCGAGCTGGAGCGGACGGAACCCGCCGAGCGGGAAGAACGGCACGAACGCGATGCCGTGCGCGGCGCAGTGGTCCACGAGGTCGTCGTCCTGCCGAAAAGCGACGTTGTAGTGGTTCTGCACCGCGACGACCGGCGCGATCGCCCGCGCGGCCTCGAGCTGGTCGATACCGACGTTGCTGACTCCCAGATTTCGGATCAGGCCTTGCTCGCGCAGTTCGGCCAGAACCGTGAACGGCGCGCGGATGTCGGAGGCGGCCAAGGTGTCGGTCATCCGCAGGTTCACCAGATCGAGGGCGGGCACGTCGAGCCGCCGGAGGTTGTCGTGCACAGCCTGGACCAGCTCGGGCCCGGAGAGCGCGGCGGGCCAGCCGCGGTCCGGGGTGCGGCGGGCGCCGACCTTCGTCGCGATCCGCAGCTGCCGCGGATAGGGGTGCAGCGCTTCCCGGATCAGATCGTTGACCACGTACGGGCCGTAGTAGTCGCTGGTGTCGATGTGGGTGATGCCGGCATCGACCACGGCGCGCAGGACCGCGATCGCTTCGCCGCGGTCGCGCGGAGGTCCCCACGCCACCGGACCCGCCAGCTGGATCGCGCCGTAGCCGACGCGGGTGAGTGTCAGGTCCTCGGCCAGGGTGAGGACGCCGCCAGGGGTTTCGTTCGTCATGCGGCAAGCTTGTGCTCAGCGTGAGGTGCGGTTCCATCCAGCGAGGCCGTTAGCCTGTGAGACTCCATTGGGGTCGGATTTTGCCGCCTATACTTCCATCATGGACGAGATCGACCGGAGAATCGTGCAGTGCCTGCTTTATGAAGGCCGCGCTCCCTTCCGGCGGATCGCCGAGGTCGCCGAGGTTTCGCAGCAGACTGTCGCGCGCCGCTATCGGGCACTGCGCGCCGATGGTGCGGTCCGCGTCCGGGCGCTGCCCTCCCACGGCGCGCGGGGCGAGGCGACCTGGTTCGTCCGCATCCAGACCCGCCCCGACGCCACCGACGCGCTCGCCGAAGCGCTGGCGGCCCGCGAGGACACCGCGTACGTGTCCATCACCTCCGGCGGCGCCGAGATCGTCTGCCAGACCCGCACCGACCCCGGCGCGGCCGGCGGCTCGGTCCTGCATCGGCTTCCGCGGACTGCGCAAGTACTCGCCTATCAGGCGCACGCCGTCCTGCACATGCACGTCGGCGACGGAACCAAATGGCTCGCCTTCGACGATCCCCTGGCTCCCGACCAACTCGATCGCCTGCGCGGCGATGCCATACCGGCGCCCGCCCCCTCAGGGCTCGACGGCGCTCTGCGCGACAGCGACGCTCCCCTGCTGACCGAACTCGCTCGCGACGGCCGCGCGAGTGCCGCCGAACTCGCCCGCGCCACCGGCTGGCCCGAGACTCGCGTCTCAACGCGCTTGGACGCGTTGCTCACCAACGGCGCGCTGCACATCGCGGTCGATCTCGCCTATCCCCGGTTCGGATTCGCCGCCGCCGCGTACCTGTGGCTCACCGTCACCCCGGGTGATCTCACCGCCGTCGGCGACGCGCTGGCTCAATACCCTGAGACGACCTTCGCTGCCGCCGTCACCGGCTCGGCCAACCTGCTGGTCACCGTCACCTGCCGCACGCTCGAAGACCTCTACCGCTACGTCACCGCCAGAGTCGGCGCCTTGGACGCGGTGCGCCAGGTCGACGTCGTCCCGGTTCTGCACCGCCTCAAGCAGGCCGGCACTCACTTGAGCGACGGACGGCTGCTGCCCGGGTAGCCCCACCTCGACAGACACCGGCCGGGGGATATAATAAGCAACGCTAAGTATCGTAATTTTCCGGGGAACATTTCCCCGGAAGATGCGTTACCCTGCACAGGGGACATGGTCCCCGACGAGGATCCCTCCGCAGGTCGATCCTTGGAAAACGGCCGTCGCGCCCGAGTACGCACCCCCTCCGTGTCTCGTGCGCGGCGGCCTCCACCGTTCACCGGAAAGCGCCCGGAACGTCATAAATCAGGGTTTTTCTAAAGGTTAGTATGGTCGGGCCCGCACCCCCGCCCCGAACGCCCAGGAGGAACCCCGTGGACGTCGTGGCCGCCACCGCCCGCCGCGCCCCGCGCGCCCGAGCCCTTCGCGTCGACGCCCTGCGCAACCGCGAGCGCATCGTGGCCGCCGCCCGCGACCTGTTCACCGAGGTCGGCTCGCAGGCGCCGATCGACGAGGTCGCCCGGCGCGCCGGCATCGGCAACGCGACCGTCTACCGGCACTTCCCCGACCGCGACGCGCTGGTGCTCGCCGTGGTCCGCAGCGTGCTGAAGCGGACCGGCGACCGCGCCGAGGCCGCGCTGGCGCAGGGGCACGACCCGTTCGACGCGCTGACCCGCTTCGTGCTCGCCGCGGCCGACGAGCAGATAGGCGCGATGTGCGTGATGCTAGACGGCGCCTACGACCCGGGCGACCCGGAGGTCAAGGCTTTGGAGGGGCGGCTGAACGGGCTCGTGGAGACGATGCTGGCGCGGGCGAAGCACGCCGGGATGCTGCGCGCGGATGTGGATCTGGCCGACATCATCGTGGCGGTCGCGCAGCTGACGCGGCCGTTGCCGGATCTGGTCACCGTGCGGCGGAGTTCGCGGCGGTATCTGCAGCTGTTCCTGGACGGGCTGCGGACGCCGGCGCACTCGACGCTGCCGGCCGAAGGCTGAGCAGTCGGCGGGAGGAACCTCAGCGCCTCAAGGGCGATGCACGAGCAACATCGCCAGATCCCGAGGCCGGGCACCGCGCGCCCGCGTCGTCACCTCGGCCTCGATCGTCGAGAGAACGTAGTCCGGCGCGGCATCGGCCAGGTCTTCCAAGAACTGCGCGAGCGCCAGCGGCTGGACGTCCGGTCCGCCGGAGTCGGTCACGCCATCGGTATACAGAAGCAGGGAATCGCCGCTGTCGAACGGCGTCACCATCAGCCGCGCGCGGTCGTCCGTCCCGGGAACCAGGGTACTGAGACCCAGCGGCAGGCCGACCGACTGGCCCTGCACCGTCGAGACCGCGCCGCAGCGGACCATCAGGGGCGGCGCGTGCCCGCAGCTCACGTGCTCCAGCCAGCCGTCGGGGCGGATCGACACGACCGCGACGCTGGCGAACTCCTCGCGCACGTCGACCACCGTCCGGGGCGGCGCCACCGCGAGGGAGTTCGAGGTCTCCCATAATCGGGCGCCGTCGGCGAGCGGGACGTGCGCCGCCGCGGCGTCCGCGTCCCCGAGGTAGCGACGCAGGCTGATCTCCAGGCGGCGTACCAGATCCCGCAGATCGGGTTCGTCGTAGGCGGCCTCGCGGAAGGAGCCGAGCAGCACCGCGGCCACCTCGACCGCGCCGAGGCCGCTCCCCCGCACATCCCCGATGACGGCGCGCACGCCGTAGGGGGTGTCCACGATGTCGTAGAAGTCTCCGCCGACCGACGCACCCGCCGACGCCGAAGCACTGCGCGCGGCCACCAGCACGTCGCCGACCTCCGGCCGCGGCGGCCGCAGCAGCACCCGCTGCGCCACCTCGGCGACCGCTCGCACCTGCGCCAGCTCGCCGAGCATCCGCTGCCGGCGCACCGAGATCACGAAGCTGGTGGCGACCACGGCCAGGATCGCGGCGAACGTACCGATCCGCTGCACCTCGCCGCCGGAGCCGTTGCCCGGCGCCCACGGCAGCAGCGCGACGAACGCGCACAGCCCGGCCATCCACACGCACTGCCGCCGGCCGGTGCCCGCGCAGGCGATCGCGGGAGCGGCAGCGAGCAGCGGGGCGAGCTCGATCCGTGCCGGGAGGAGAACCTGCAGGAGCAGCACCACGCCGACCCAGATGCCGGGCAGGACGAACAGGAAAAGGGCGCGTCCGTTGTCGGCGGGTCGGCGCATCCCCACGCCGCCTGCCCGGACCCATCGTGTCAAAGGACCACCCAACGCGTGCCCACGCCTCTCAGCGTCCTTAATCCGACACGACGGAGCATAGCCCGCCACGGCCGGAAGATGTCGAGGAATCGCCCGATTCGCACGTTTGGGCTACAGCGACCCGGCGTGTGTCCCACATCACACACTCCGCGCGTCACAGCGTGTCGACCACCGGCATCTCTTGTTCGACCTCACAGAGACGAACAGAGAGACGCAGGAGGACAGGCAATGACTGCGACCACGACCCTGGAAATCCTCAGCCGCGACTTCAGCGGCGACATCATCGAGCCGGGCCATGCCGAATACGCCGCGGCGTCCGGCGTGGTGCTGGCCGCGGGCGCGCCGGCCGTCATCTTGCGGCCGAGCAGTGTCGGCGGAGTGCAGGCGGCGGTGCGCCACGCCGCGGCGTCCGGCCTGCCACTCGCAGTGCGAGGCGGCGGGCATTCGTTCGGCGGCTTCGGGACCAACGACGGCGGCGTCGTCATCGATCTGAGCAGGCTCTGCGGCGTCGAGGTCGTCGCGGGCGGATGGAACGTCGTGCGCGTCGGGGGCGGCGCGACGTGGGGACAGGTGACGGCGGCGCTGAAGCCGCACCGGCTCGCCCTGTCCTCCGGCGACACCAAGGGCGTCGGCGTCGGCGGCCTCACCCTCGGCGGCGGCATCGGCTGGAAGGTGCGCAAGTACGGCCTGGCACTGGACAGCCTGGTGCGCGTGGAGATCGTGACCGCCGACGGGCACGTGGTCACCGCCGACGAAGACGAGAACGCCGACCTGTTCTGGGCCGTCCGGGGCGGCGGCGGGAACTTCGGCATCGTGACCGCCTTCGAGTTCGCCGGGCATCCGACCACTGACGTGTTCCACGGCAAGATCTCGTTCCCCGGCGCCGAGGCCGCGACCGTGATCCCCGCCTGGGCCGAGTACATGCGCACCGCTCCCGAAGCCCTCACCACCATCGCCGTCTTCGCCAACCCCTTCGCCGGACCCGGCGCCCCGGTCGAGATCCTCGTGACCTTCGACGGCGACGCCACCGACGAAGCCGACGCCGCCATCGACCCGCTCCGCCGCCTGGGAACCCTGATCGACGACGACATCACCCTCAAGCCCTACGGCGACGTCCTCGAGGAAGCCCCTCCCCTGCCCCCGGCACTCCGCTTCCACACCCGCAACGCCTTCGTTGAGCGCGCCGGCGTGGACGCCGCGCTCCGCATCATGACCGAGGCCGGCGCCGCCCCGGGCGCCCCGTTCCTCACCGCGCGCAGCCTCGGCGGCGCCCTGGCCCGCGTCCCCGACGACGCGACCGCCTTCGCCCACCGCCGCGCCGAGCTGATGATCGGCACCGCCCTGGTCGGCCCAGAGCCGGTGATCGAAGCCGCGATACCGGCCCTCGACGCCCTCTGGGAACGCCTGACACCGCACGTCAACGGCACCTACCCGAACTTCAACACCACCGCCACCGATCAGGAGATCGCCGCCGCCTACCCCACCGACACCTACAAGCGCCTGGCCGCCGTCAAGCGCCACTACGACCCCGCGAACCTGTTCACCGCGAACTACAACGTGCTGCCGCTGTAGAGGTGATCGACACGCCGTCGGCGGTCACCGTGCTGGGAACGGCGACCGCCGCGGCGCGACCCGCATCAGCTCAGCTCGGGCCGAACACCAGCCGCCGGAACTCGTTCCGCACGGCAGCCATCGGCCCGCGATCGCGGCTGTAGTAGACCTTGTTCGTCAGCAGTACCGCCCAGCGCTCGCGCGACGGCGAGACCCACATACCGGTGCCGGTGAAGCCGTAGTGGAGCCAGACGTCTGCTTCGCCGGTGGCGGTCTTCGGCGAGGGGACCCAGAACAAGCCGCGTGCCGGATCCAGGGCGACGGTGTGCAGGCGGAGCGATTCGGCGATCCAGCGCTGACCGAAGCCGACCGTGCCGATAGTGCCGACCGCGCCGACACTGGCTGCCGGGTTGAGCAGGTGTTTCAGGAAGCGGCCCAAGTCCTGAGCGTGCGAGAAGGTTCCGGAGATGCCGCAGACGCCGAGCAACCGTCCGGAGTAGTCGTGCACGGAGCCGCGCACGTATTCGCCGGTCTCGTCGTCGAACTCCGTCGGCGCGCTCTGCGCAATGAGGTCGGACGGGACCGGTCCGTAGCGCGTCGCCGTCATGGCGAGCGGCGTCCACACGGTGTCCCGGGCGACCTCGTCCAGGCGCCGATCCATCAGCTGCTCGACCAGGAACCCCAGGATCAGCGCCGAGCGGTCGGTGTATTCGACGGCTTCACCAGCGGGTCGACGCATCGCTTCCCGCAACACGCCGAGCCGCACCGCGTCCGGGTCGGTGCCGTACGACGCACGCAGGTTCGCGCGCAGCGGGACGCCTGAGGTGTGGGTCAGGAACTGGCGGATCGTGACGGCGCCCAAAGGAAAACCCGCCGCGTCCGGAAGGTGCTTGGCCAGCGGGTCATCGAGGTCGATCTGCGCGTGCTCCCAGAGCATCCCGACGCCGGACCACACCGCGATGATCTTCGTCAGACTGGCGAGGTCGAACAGCGTGTCCGCCCGCATCGGCCGCGACGCGTCCCGCGGATCGAGCAGCCCCGTCGCACCTTGCTCCAGCACCCCGTCCGGACCGCCGACAGCCCACACCGCGCCGGGGAAGACCCGCTGCTCGACACCGCCTTCGACGAGATCGCCGATCCTCGTGGCAAGACTGTCCATCGGGCCCGCTTCCGTTCGGAGTGACAACTGTCCGGGCTCTGTCATACCCGGCGCTCAACCCTGGGGTGGAGACCCCGTTTCCACCCGCAACCCACCTCCGGGTTGAAGTGGCGACGGGCCCTCGATCGCCATAGTCGTAGCCATGACGACAACGGACTGGATCATCGACATCGCGCTCGTGCTCATCGTCTTCCGGCAGCTGCGCGAGGAGGCGATCAGCAAGAAGACATTCATCATCCCGCTGGCGATGATCACCTTCGCGGCGAAGAACTACCTGCACAGCATCCCCACCGCCGGAAACGACCTGGTGCTCATAGCCCTGTTCACCGCCGCGGGCGTCGTCTTCGGCCTGGCCGGCGGTCTCCTCACCCAAGTCCGCACCCGGCAAGGCCGCGTCCACATCAAGGCGACCCCCGGCGCGGCAGCCCTGTGGGTGACCAGCATGGGCTTCCGCCTCGGCTTCGCCGTCTGGTCCACCCACCCCTCCGGCGCCGCCCACCTGACCAGCTTCTCCATCTCCCACCACATCACCACCGGCCAAGCCTGGGTCACCGCCCTGATCCTGATGGCCTTCGCCGAAGTCGTCATCCGCCTCGGCACCATCGGCCTCCGCGCCTGGACCCTGTCCACCCGCCCCGCCCAGATCCAGCCCCAGACCCCCAACCGCGACGCGGTCCTGGAGACGATGGGCCGCTGGTAACGCAAAACCCCGCGCACAACCTCCGCGAATCAAGGCCCGGCGCTTTAGTGCCGGGCCTCGGCCGTCCCATTCCAGATTCCAGAATTCCAGAACACTTCGAGCCCACCCGACGATGTTGATGATCCCGTGGCCTTCATATCTTTCTGGGCCAACGTCGACTCGGAAGTTCCGCGGATCGGCGATGACCGGCTCGTAGATCACGAGCGCGGTCATTGCAGACTCCGGGGAGATCGGCTCGCCGAAGTCGATGGTGTTCCCGTAGTTGAACGGCACTTGACGCGGAACGTCTTAGCGAGGTGTCCGGCCGCTATCGCCCAGAGCTGGTCTGCTTACCGGACGGTGATAGAAAGCTCCGGTCCGACCAGGTAGCCGGATGCCGGGTGGTCGAGGTAGGTCATGACGGTGACCTGGTCGAGGCCGGGGCTGGTCGAGGGGAACGGCTGGAAGGTCGGTTCCACGTATCCGGACAGCCGGTCGAGGTGGGCGAGGTAGCGTTCGACGCGGCTGGTCATGGGCGCATCCTGCCCGGTCGGCGCGGGCCTTGTCGATCAGGTGCCGACCTCATGGCCGGGTCGCCAGTCGCGACGCATTCGCCGATTTCGCCACATTCGCCATGGACTATCCCACGGTGCACCGGGAAGGTCTTCGTGGGGCGGTCTCTCGGAGGTGTGTAAGAACCGTCATTCTGCGGCGCGCGTGGAAGGCGGCGGTGGGGATGCCGGGGATGGGCATGGGGTCGCGCGGTGGGTCGGCGGTGGTGGTGTTGGCCGAGCTCGCCTTGTTCTGGAGCGCGACGCTGATACATGTACTGCGGCTGCTGGCGCCGACGCGGTTGCCGGACACCGATCGGCCTGCGGATGCCGGGCATGCGGTGATGGGCGCGGGCATGACGCTCATGGTGTTCCCAGGGATTTCGGTCGGGACGTTGCACGCTGCCGCTGCCTGCTTCGCGGTGTTGGGCGCCGCCTACCTCGCGCGTGCCGCCCTGCGCCGAGGCTCGACGCAGCATCGCTGTCAGAACGCTGCGATCGGCGCCGGGCAGGGTTCGATGGCTTACATGCTCGCCGCACCCACACATCCGCCGACGTGGGTGCCGCTCGGCGTCGCCGGGGTGCTCACGGCGTGCGCGGTGGTGCACGGCCGACGCTTGATCGACGCGCGACACCGGCATGGCTACAGCGACATCTACGCTCATAGCGAAGGCGAAGGCGCGACCGCCACAGCCACAGCCGCTCCCCGCATCCTGGTCACCGTGCCGCACATCGGCGCGCTGGTGATGACGCTGGCGATGGCGGCGATGGTCGGCATCGTCTGACCTCGACACCAGACCACCGCGACCGCCGAGCCACCACCCACACCGCCCGACCACCGACCACCGACCCCCCTCACCGAATAGTGATCGGCACCTGCACCGTCGTCTCATCGATGTCGTCGGTCCGCACCGTCACCGCCATGATCCACTTGCCCGGCAACGGAATCGCGACGTTCCCGTAATGGTGCTCCGTCCCCGCTCCGTCCAGGTTCAGCGGCAGCGGACCGAGCTGCCGATCCGGCAACGACATCGTCGCGGTCAGCTGCGCCACCACCTCCGCCTCACCCGAGGCGGAGACCGTCTCGATGTGCACGAGATCGGTGCCGGCCTTCGCGGGCGAGACGAAGATCTGCACGCTGCCCTTCCCCTTCGGACCGCCGGCGTCGAAGGCGACCGTCGTCGAGACCGGCGCCGCGTACGCGGTCCGCGCGGGCGGGGCGTTCACCAGCATCGCCGTGATGGCGAGCACGCCGGTGGCGAACACGACCTCGATACCGGTCGAGCGCCGCAGCTGCCGGATGGCCACCGCGTCGGCCTTCATCGCGGGACCGGCCAGGTAGTGCGCGATCCACACCCGCGCCAGATAGCCCAGCCCGATCAGCAGCCCGACCCCGAGCAGCTTGAACAGCAACAGCCTGCCGTAAACCGTGCCGGTCAGCGCTCCCAGCGTCCCGACCTGGCGCCACGCCTGATACGTGCCGCTGGCGACCAACGTGCCGATACAGCACAGCGCGATGGTCGAGAACCGCCGGATCGCCGCCGCCAGCACCGGCACCTCGGCGCCCGCCGGCCGCAGCAACACCGCGACCACGACCGTCAGCCCGCCGAGCCACACCGCCATCGCCATCACGTGCACGACGTCCAGCGGCAGCGCGAGCGCGACCTGCGAACCGGTCCCGGCGTGGTCGGCGGTAGCCCACGTCGCCGCGATCGCGACAGCCAGCGCCGCCCCGACCGCAACCGCCGTGATCCGCAGCCGGTCCGAAGCCCCCGCGATCCGCGGCAGCAACAACACCAACCCGATGCCAGCCGCTCCGAGCAGGAGCAACCGCACCGCCAGCGCCGTGCCGAGTCGAGTCCCGAGCGTGGTGTGCAGCACCGCGCTGTCGAAGACCCGGCTCAGCCCGAAGCCGCCGTCATAAGGACCCTGCAACCCGAGCACGGCGAACGTCGCGACCACCAACGCAGCCCAGCCTCCGCCGATCACGACCCGCACCCGGCGCGAAGCGGCTCCCGTCGGCCAGCAGCAGAGCAGAAACGCAGTGGCACCGACCATCAGCGCGAAGCCGCCATAAGCAGTCCCGCGCGCGAACCCATAAAGGACCCCGACCGCCTTGCTCCCAGCAGCGTTCAACGTGTCCTGCGGCACCGAGGTCGACGACGACGCGCCGACGCTGAACGTGAACGCCCCCGACACCGGATGCGAGTCCGCCGAGATCACATGCCAGGCGACCGTGTACGTACCGCGACCCAGGTTCGAGCCCACGGCGACCTGCACAGTGTCCGAATGCCCCGGCGGATGCGACGGAGTGCCCTCGTCCACCCGCGCCCCGGACGGCGAGAACACCCGCAGCGCCCCGAACTGCATCTGCACCGGCTCGTCGAACCGCACCGACACCACGCTCGGCGCGGCAGCCACGACCTGGCCGTCGCTCGGCGACGTGGAGACCACCGTGGCATGCGCGGACGCGGACGGCGCCACGGCGACAAGCACCACGACGACGACCGCGACCACCCACGCGAAGCGACGCGTCATTGCGACGTCCCGGCTCCCTTGCGCCGCGCCGCCCCAACGCCGAACGCACCCGCCCCGAGGCCGAGCACGCCGATGACGATCCCGGCGATACCGAGACCGCGCGCCGTCGAGTCGCTGCTCTTGGCCGACGCGGCCGGGGTGCCGGCGCCGGCGTTCGGGGCGCTCGACGCCGTAGCCGTCACCTGCGGGCTGGACGGCGCGGAGGAGGCATCGCCGTCGGGAGCCGCCGCACCCAACGTGAGCACCGGCGCCGGGTGGTCGGGCTCCGGCTGCCCGGACTGCTGGACGTCGATCCAGCGGACCACATCGCCGTTGGAGTAGGTCTGCAAGGCCTTGAAAGTAAGGCTGTCGGCGTCATCCGGCACGCTGCCGAGCATCACCCGGAAGCCCTGGTATTGCCCCGGCGCGAGCTGTCCGCCGCTCCAAGTGATGCGTTGCACGACCTGCGTGACCGTGCCGTCGTCGGTCTTGATCGGCGTGGCGAGCGTGACGTTGTCGACCTTGACCGTCCACCCCGGCGTGGGCTCCGGCAGCACGCCGGTGATCGGCTTGTCGGTCGGGAAGTCGACCTCGACCTGAGTGGTGGTCGCCTGCGCCTCCTCGTTGGGGACGCGGAAGGTCAGCTCGATGTCGCTGCCGCCCTTGGCGGTCGTGTTCGGGCTGATGGTGACGTGCGCGGACGCCGGACCGGCGATCGCCAAGACGGTGAGGACGGCACCGGTCAGCGCCGCTCCGCGAGAGAGCTTGGACATGGGTATCTCCACGGTGAAAGAGAGCACGAGAAAGTGACGGAGCCGCCGCCGCACCCGCAGTACATTGCGGTCAAAATGGGCAGAGCGGTACCGATGATCCACTACCGAACCGAAGCCGGCGGCGGACCTCTCCTGATCACCGTGAACAGCAATGCGCGCGCCAAAGCCGGTCGACGGACGTCGAGACCGACAGCCGGCACCGCAGGAGGCGCCGACCGAATCGGCCGCATCCCCGCGATCCACCACGCCACCATCCGCCACGAGGCGCCCAGCACCACGCGTCCGCGCTCGACCGCACCGAACAGCGCCGCCTCACCGCGCCGCAGCCACCAGGCGGCAGCGGCGGCGGCGACGATGTGGGCGATCGTCATGCCGGACGACGTCCCGAGCAGTGACGGCGATCCCGACACGCCAGACATCCCCGGCATATCATCCATACCCGGCATGGAAACCGGCACCGATGACGGCACCGATGACATAGCTGCCGAGGACGCCGTCGCCGCAGCCTGAAACGCATGGAACAGCAGGTGCAACCCGATCTGCGAACCACCGACGAGCAGACCGATCACGACCAACCCGCGCTCACCCAGCGCCGCAGCAATCCGCGCGAAGCAGAACACCGCCGCCGCACCGAGCACCTCCGCCGCAAGCGGAATACCCGCCGACGACATCAACCGGTGCGCCGCGACCGCCAACAGCGTGCAGACCGCTGCGAACACAGCGGCCCGCGCATTGGGGGCGACACTCCGGGGGTCCATGGCGGACACATCATCGCATCGCGTCCGCCCCGCGTCTGCTCCGCCCTTGCTCTTTCGGCCGAACGGTCTCGCGGCGCGGACAGTGCCGTTTTATGGCGCCTCTGGTTGATGTGCGGACGAGAGGTGGACTTTTGGTGCACTGAGGACACAGCGCCCGACACATGCGCCCGACACATCCCGTCGCTCCTCCCCGGGAAGCGCGGCCGCCACAAGCACCACCGGCCGCAGAGATCGACAGGCCGTATGGGACCATGGGCTCAGCCGGGACGCCGACGGTCGCACAGTCCGCCATCCGCGACTCCCCGGTCATCAGCCACTCACCAGGAGCACGAGGAGCACCGCCATGGGCGACGGGATGAGCGGCCCCGGCTGGATGCCCGAGGTCCCTGCCACGCTCGGCCGGCTGCTGGCCTGGCATCCGCAGCCGATTCCGATCGAACCGCTCGCCTGCCTGCTGGTGGCGTTGCTGTACGTGCTCGGGGTGTGGCGGCTGCATCGCCGCGGTGACCGCTGGCAGCCCGGCCGGACCCTGGCGTTCCTCCTGGGGATCGCCACCATCGTGGAAGTGACCGCGACCGGCATCGGCGGCTACGGGATGCAGCTGATGAGCATCCACATGGTCCAACACATGGTGCTGTCCATGGTGAGCCCGGTCCTACTGCTGCTCGGCGCGCCGATCACGCTCACGCTCCGTGCCCTGCCCGCTGCGCCGCACGGCCGCCTGGGCCCGCGCGAGGTGCTCGTGCACGCGCTGCACTCGCGCGCCTGCAAGGTGATCACCGCGCCCTGGTTCACGCTGCCGCTGTTCGTCGGCAGCCTGTACGGGCTCTACTTCACCTCGCTGTTCACGACGCTGATGAGCACCTGGTGGACCCACGACCTGATGCTGCTCCACTTCCTGTTCGTCGGTCTGCTGTTCTTCTACCCGATCCTCGGCGTCGACCCCGGTCCCCGCCGCGCCAACCCGGTCCTGGGCATCCTGGAACTGTTCGGCGGCATGCCCTTCCACGCCTTCTTCGGCATCGCGGTCATGATGTCCAGCAGCCTGACCACCACGGTGTTCACGCACCACCCCGCCACCTGGTCCGGCACGGCGCTGGCCGACGAGCACGCCGCCGGCGCGATCGCCTGGGCGTTCTCGGAGATCCCGAGCGTGCTGGTCCTGCTGGTGCTGTTCATGCAGTGGCGGCGCGCCGACACCCGTGCGGCGGTGCGGCGCGACCGAGCCGCCGACCGCGACAACGACGCCGAGCTGAACGCCTACAACGACTACCTGGCAGGGCTCAACCGGGGCAGCGCCTGAGACCCGTCGAGGTCGAGCACTGCCTGAACGCCGCATCCCGCGACACCGCCACGGCGGCTCGCGGGATGCGGGATGCGAGATGCGCACACTGACTATCTAGGCGGCGCTCCTCAGGAAGCCGGGACCACCTGTTCCGGCGTCAGCGAGTTCCCGGCAGCGATCGACCCGCAGTCCGAAGGCGCGGCGTTCCCCGCGAACCGGTCGTTCAGCCAGAGCAGCGCCAGCGGCGCCCACGGAACCGCGGTCCCGGTGTGGCTCAGCAGGTCGAACTGGTCGTACTTGATCGAGCCGTCGCCGGTCGCGCAGTACTGGCGGGCCAGGGCGCGAACGTCGCCGGCCACCATCACGCCGTCGCCGGTCCCGATGCCCGGCGGGTTCGACAGGGTCCCCTCCAGAATGCCGCCGCCACCCTGCGCGATGTAGCCGGGGACGGTCGGGGTGCCGACCGAGCCGAGGTTGATCTTGTTGACCGCGGCGACGAACTCCGGCACCGAGTCCGGGTTCGCGTACTGCGGCTTGGCCATCTTCTGCCAGGTCAATCCCGGGTACTCACCGAGGGCGTTCACGATCGAGCCCTGCTGCAGCTGGTTGTAGACCTTCATGCCGTAGGAGTTCAGGTACTTGCTGAAGTCGATGCTGTACGAGCGCGCGACGCCGATGATCGCCATCGGGATGACGCCGGACCACACCAGGGAACCCGCGACGTACTTCAGATTGTGCGCGGGGTCGACCAACAGGCCGCCCTCGGCGAAGCCCACCAGGTCTTGGTTGACCTCGGGTGCGTACGACGGAGCGAGCGCCGCGGCCCAGCCGGTGGCGATGGCGCCGCCGGAGTAGCCCTCCAGCCCGAACTTGGTGGCGCTGGTCATGCCGGTCCCCGCCGCGCTGCTCTCGGCGGCGCGGATCGAGTCCAGCGTGGTGGTCCCGTACTCGGGTCCGGCGGCGAAGTCGGCGCTCTGCCCCTCGGTGTCGGGGATGACGACGTTGTAGCCCTGGAGCACCAACGGCGTCACGAACAGCGCCTCGGCGTTGGGGATGACGCCGCCGAGGGTCAGGTCCCCGGCGATGGCGCGCGACGGGCTGTCCGCCGGGTTCAGCGAGTCGTAGAACGACTGGTAGGACACGGCTTTGCCGCTGTTGCCGGAGATGCTGCGGATCACCGAGGTCACCCCGGCGGTCGCCCGCCCTTGGGCGTCGGTGGTGCGGAACAGGATCTGGATCGCCGTGACCGGTGTGGGGATCCCGACGACGTGGTACTGCAGCGTCCGCGTGTTCAGGACGGTGCCCGGGGCGTACGACGCCAGCGGCGCGGAGCCGCTGTAGGTGTAGAACGAGTCGGACGCGGCGGCGGAGGACGTCGTGGCCGTGGCCGTGCTGATGCCGGCGGCGGCGAGGGCGACCACGGCGGCGGTCGCGGCGGCACGCCGAACTGGTCTTCTGCGCATGGCACTCCTTGGCGAGTGAAGTGGATCACAGACCTACTCGGAGTAAGTTACCAATCAGTAAGGTCGGTGTACAGAGCTGGAAACGAGCAGTTCATCGCAGCGTTTATTCGATCTACGAACTTTGCGATGTATCGACCGTTCTAGCACCATCGCGGCGTTTCGCCCCGGCGGCTCACCGGAACCCGAACACCGGCCCGTGCGGCTTGAACGGCAGCGAAAGTCCGGCCGGCACGAGATACGCGTGGCTCCGCCGCACCGTCAGCACATCGCACGCGCCGTCGGTGATGATCAGGATCGGCGCGTCCGCGGGGAAGTCCGCGGCCTTCTCCAGCAAGCGGATTCCGGGCTGGAGCACCGTCCCGCCGCGACCCCACACGCGCAGCCGGTGTCCGATCTCCTCGACCGGCACGTATCCGGCATCCTTCGGCGCCGCGTCGCAGTAGACGACGCGCACCGCCGGGACGTCGCGCGCCGCGGCGTAGGAGGCGACGGCGCCAAGAGCCTTGCCCAACTGTCGGACGTCCATCGACGCCGAGGTGTCCAGCACTACGCCGAACGTCACCTGGGGCACCAGCTCGGTCGGGTGGTACCGCCCCGGACGCGGAATATCAGGGGTCGACGACTGACGCCGCGACGGCCGCGCGTAACTGCGGGTCGGCTCGACACGCGGCAGGTACTCGTCGAACCAGCGCGCCAGCTGCGCGTCCCACTTCGGCGGCGGGTGCTCCAGGGTCTTGATCTCCTGGCTCAGACCGGCCGGCACGAACCCGCGATCGCCGTCGCGGTGGTAGGCGAAACCGGTGAGCAATGCGCGCCGGTAGAAGTCGTCGAGGTCTGTGACGCCTCGCTTGTCGGCGGCGGTCGGCAGCGGCTCGTGCAGCACGTCGCCGACGCCCGCGCCGCGCAGCGTCCGGAGCTTGCGGATGCGGCGCAGGTCCTTGGCGATGCGGTCGTAGACCTCCTCGGCCGACATGCCCGCCAGCTCCGGGTCGTACAGACAGCCGTCGGGCATGTCGCCGACTTCCATCTCCAGCAGCCAGCCGTTGATCACGTAGTCCGCGGCCACGTTCCACAGGAAACGGTCGCGTCCGCCGACGCGGTCGCCGTGCCGGAGCGCGGCGTGCAGCATCTCGTGGGCGAGCACGAAGCGCCACTCGGCCTCGGTCAGCGCAGCCAGAGGGTTGATGTACACCTCGCCGATCGAGGCGTCGACGGCGGCGATCCAGATCTGGTGTGCCTGCGCGGTATCCAGGTCCGAGACGAGCGTCAGTCCCGCCGCGATACCGCCGAGCAGCGGATAGGACGCCACGAACCAGCTCAGCGCCAGCTCCCACGGCTTCTTGCGCCGAGCGCCGTGGCTCATGCTCTCGCGGCCGCCGCCTGCGACGTCGACGGCTGCGGTCACCGCGCGGGACAGCGACCGCGCGAAGCCGGCACGCCAGTCCGGGACTTTGCCGTCGGCCGTCCGCCAGGTTCCCGTGTACGCGACGAGAATCTGATCCGGCTCAGGCCCGGCGGTCCCGATCAGCTCGGGATCGGCGAACGCCGGCGGCACGCCGAGCCGGCGCCAGCGCTCGGCCAGCGCCTCCTCGTCCGAACCGCTGGTCTCCAGCAGTTCCGGCGGTAGCGGCGCGCCGATGTGGAGCGAGTCCAGGAACCGGTTGACGACGGCGCAACGCGCGGCGACCGCCACGGCGTCCGGCTGCGGACGCTCGCCCGAGGTGTCCGCCGGGACGTGGCCGAAGCCCAGATGCAGCTGCGCGTGCGCGACAGCCCAGGCCCACTGTTCCGGTGTGGCCCGGTGGGAGCGCGAGACGTGCACGGTCCCGTTGGAGTCGACGCGGCAGAAACCGCGCTCCGGCGCGTGCGGACACTGCGGAGCCCGGCAGACCGAGCCGACGCGCAGGTGGGAGAAGGCCGGGTGGACGGCGAGCAGGGCCAGGCCCGCCTCGAAGTCGGCGAGGGTCGGATCCGGAATCTTCTTCTTGGACTTGCCCATCAGGCCCTGTCTCTACCTCTAGCTCTGCCTCTGGCCTTGCGGCGGGCCCGACTTCTGGACCGCACTTTCAGGAGCCTTACCAGCCCTACTGCCGAGCCGCGACCAGCCGCGGCAGATCGCGCGCCGCCTCGACCAGGAACCACGTCGGCAGCAGCGGCACGCCGTCCTCGTCGTCGGCGAGCACGGTCTGCGCGATCTCCAGCGAGATCTCCGCCAGCTCGACGAGCAGCGCCTTGGCGCGGAACGCCAGCTGCCGCCCGGCGGTCGAGCCCTGGTTCTTCTCGGCCGGCAGCTCCTTGACCAGCCGCGCGCGGAACGCCTCGGCGAGGTAGTAGAGCAGGTCGCGGTCCTGGGGACGGCGCGGCCATGACGCGTCGCCCTTCAGGATCGCTTCGAAGCCGTAGGAGTTCCGCACGATCTTCACCCAGCCGCAGAACCCGGCAGCGTGCGAGGGCGTCAGCGTCCCGGAGGCCAGGACCTTCAGCATCTCCTCCTCCGGCGCCTCGCCCCAGGAGTGCAGCGCGTCGGACAGCATGTGCCAGGAGCGCGGCGTGGAGAACGCTTCCTCGGTCTTGGGCGCCTGCGACCACAGCTGGTCGGGCCGCTCGGTGAGGTAGTCCAGCACCCACGGATGCACGTTGTTGGCGCCGGCCCACTCGAACCAGTCGGCGGCCGAAGCCCGCAGGTGCACATGGATCAGCCGGTTGACCAGCGCGCTGGCCATGGGACGCGCGAGCGCGTTGTCGGTGGCGCGGTTGCCGGCGCCGATGACGATGGATCCCGCGGGCAGCTCGTAGGAGCCGATCCGCCGGTCGAGGATGAGGCTGTAGAACGCCTTCTGCACGTCTGGCGAGGCAGCGTTCAGCTCGTCGAGGAACAGGCAGTACGGCTCGTCGCGCGCGATCATCTCCGGCGGGCAGAAGCGGCTGCGCCCCTCCGGGGTGATCTGCGGGACGCCGATGAGGTCTTCGGGGGCGAGTTGGGTACCCAGCAGCGAGACACACGGCAGGGCGAGGCTGTCGGCGAAGGCTCGGACCAGCGAGGACTTGCCGATGCCGGGCGCGCCCCACAGGAAGACGGGGCGGACGGTCGCGGTGGCCAGCAGCAGAGAGGGCAGCTGCGAGGGAGTGACGGTGGTTGCGGACTGCATCGTGCCTTCATGGTCGCCCGCCGCCGAGGCGTTGTCATGGGATTTTCGGCTGCGCTCAGACCGGCGACAGCTACTGTGGCCGGGATGAGTGAGCACACCACGGATACCGAAGCCCCGCAGGCCACGGACGGCCGAGACCCGAGCCCGTTCGAGGACCTGGCGAAATTCATGGAGATCCCCCGGGTGAGCGGCCTCGCGCTGGCTCCGGACGGCAGCCGTCTGGTGGTCGGGGTGCAGAACCTCTCCCCGGACGGCAAGAAGGTCGTCTCCTCGGTCTGGGAGGTCGACCGCGACGGCGGCGCCCCGTTCCGGCTGACCCGGTCGGCGGCCGGCGAGTCGTCCCCGTCCTTCCTCCCAGACGGCTCCCTGCTGTTCGCCGCCAAGCGCGCCGACCCGGACGCGAAGGAGAGCGACAACGGCAACGGCGACAACCAAGGACTGTGGCTGCTGTCCGCACGCGGCGGCGAAGCCCGGCTGCTGGCCGCGCCGCCGGCCGGGATCGGGAGCGTCGCGGTCGCGAGGAAGACCGGCCGGATCGTGCTGACTGCCCGGGTCATGCCCGAGGCGAAGGATCTCGACGACGACGCCGCGCGCCGCAAGGCTCGCAAGGACGCGAACGTCACCGCGATCCTGCACACGCAGGCGCGGATTCGCGAGTGGGACTCGCAGCTCGGTCCGGACGGCACTCGCTTGTTCGTCGCCGACGCGCCGGGCGCGGAGGGGAAGCTGGAGCTGCGCGACGTCACTGGCGACCTCGGTCCGGTGATGGATTCGTTCGCTGTCAGCTCCGACGGATCGAAGGTGGTCTACGGCGTCCTCGCAGCTCTGCCGAACAGTGAGCACGTCGCCGAACTGCGGTTGCTCGACGTCGCATCCGGCACGTCGACGCTGTTCGCCGGCGATCCGGAGCACGACCACTCGCCGCATGCCGCCCCGGTGATCTCCCCCGACGACAGCACCGTCGCGTACCTGCGCAGCGACCTCGACACGTTCGAGGCGACGGGCAAGCCCACCATCCATCTCCAGCCACTGGCCGGCGGTCCGAGCCAGGCGCTCGCGGAGCACCTGGACCTGTGGCCGCAGGGACTGGTGTGGGCGCCGGGTTCCTCAGCCCTCTACTTCACCGCCGACCAGCTGGGCCGCGCGCCGGTGTTCAAGGTGGACGTGGCGACCGGCGAGGTCACCCGGCTCACCGGCGACCGCGCCGCGTACAGCAGCCTGCACGTCACCCCTGACGGCGGCACGCTGTTCGCGATCCGCAGCGCCACCGACGCCCCGGCGCGTCCGGTCCGCCTGGACACGGCGACCGAGGACCAGGAGCCGTTCCTGTTGGCGGCGCCCGGCGACACGGTGCCGCTGCCCGGCTGGGTCGAGGAGGTGACGGCGACCGCCGAGGACGGCACGGTCATCCACTCCCGGCTGGTGCTGCCGACCGGCGCCGAGGGTCCGGCGCCGCTGGTCGTGTGGATCCACGGCGGTCCGCTGATGAGCAGCAACGCCTGGAGCTGGCGGGCCAATCCGTGGGTGCTGGTGCAGCGCGGGTACGCCGTCCTGCTGCCGGACTACTCGCTGTCCACCGGCTACGGGCAGGCTTTCGTCGACCGCGGCAAGGGCGAGGGCAGCGGGACCGCGTTCCACGACATCATGGCCGCCACCGACGCGGTGATCGACCGGCCGGACATCGACGGCACGCGCACCGCGGCGATGGGCGGCTCGTACGGCGGCTACCTGACGAACTGGATCGCGACGCAGACGGACCGTTTCAAGGCTCTGATTTCGCACGCGGGGGTGTGGAACGCGCAGCTGCGCACGGTCTCGGACGTGCCCTGGTTCTTCCGCCAGGCGTACGGCGACGTCATGCTGCGCCCCGAGCACGCGCTGCGCTGGTCGCCGCATCTGTACGCGGACAACGTCAGCTCCCCGATGCTGATCATCCACGGGAACAACGACTACCGCGTCCCGGTCGCGAACGCGCTGTGGCAGTGGCAGGACTTGCAGCGGCGGGGGAAGGAGGCGAAGTTCTTGTACTTCCCCGACGAGAACCACTGGATCATGCGGCCGCAGGAGTCGAAGCTCTGGTACGAGACGGTGCGGGCCTTCCTGGCCGAGCATGTGCTGGGCGAGGAGTGGCAGCAGCCTGATTTGGTGTAGGCGTGCGTTGATGATGGATCGGCTCGCTTCGCTTCATGGCGATGCGGTGCCGATCCATCATTTATTTGCTGCCTGCCCCTTTCAGTGGCCTTTCAGTGGCCCTTTAGTGACCTTTCAGTGCTGGCAGGCCTGTGCCTCGGCGCGCGCCTTGAGGTCCGCCAGCCACTCGTCCAGTCCCGGCGCCAGGTAGCGGATGGCGGTCGCGGGGTCGGCCTCGATCTGGGCACCGGTCCAGCTCTCCTCGGTGCGGACGATCACCCCACCCGGGACCTTGATGAAGTTCCAGACGTGCGTGCCACGGTCGATGCGCAGCCCGTCGCCGATCGCCGGACCCATCCAGCGGATGCACTGACCGGGGCGGACGTCCTGCACGGTGGAGGTGACGACCAGCGTGGTCGCGGGCGTCGAGGCGGTGGCCGGCGCCGGCGTCGTCCAGCGGAACTGCGAGCCCGGGCGCAGCGCTCCGGGCGTCAGCGGCTTCATCGTGCTGACCGCGCGCTGCCACTGTGGCCACGCCGCGACGTCGGTGTGCACGCGCCATACCGTGCTCAGCGGCGCCTTGATAAAGATCTGCGTCTGGTAGTGGAGCTGGGCTGTGGGGTCGATGCCTTGGCCTTGGCAGGTCAGCGGGCGCTGCGTGTCGGCGGTGTTGGTGACGGCGTGCGCCGGCGCGGTCAGGCCACCGAACAGGGCGGCGGCTAGCGGGAGTGCGACCAGGACGGTGCGGGCGGTGGCGAACATGGCGTGACCCCTCATGAGTTATCAACTATCGCTATAGTTAGAACTTATAACTCAAGTATCGCGAGAGTCAATAGGAAGCGTGAGAGGCTCTAACGAGCCGCGTAGTCACCGACTGGCGTACTCAGCTCTATTCATCAGCGCGTGTCCGATCTACTCTGGGATGAGTGGATTTGTCTGTTCTTTCCCCCGCGGAAGGAGTCGCGCAATGAGCGAGACGACACCCACCGGCCGGCCGGCGCCTGTAGCGCCCCCCGTCTCCGGCATCGCTATCGCTGATCCCGCCCCACTCGGACTCGCCGGTTTCGCCATGACGACGTTCGTGCTCAGCTTTGTGAACGCGAACATCATCAAGGAGACCGGGGCGGTGAACGTCGTCCTGGCCCTCGCGCTGTTCTACGGCGGCGCCACGCAGCTGCTCGCCGGTATGTGGGAGTTCAGGCGCGGCAACACCTTCGGCGCGACCGCGTTCGCCTCCTTCGGCGCCTTCTGGCTCAGCTACTGGGCCCTGGTCAAGCTCTCGCCCGCCAACGCCGGCGACATTCACCAGGCGATCGGCCTGTACCTGCTGGCCTGGTGCATCTTCACCGCCTACATGACCCTGGCGGCCCTGAAGACGAACCTCGCGGTCCTGGCCGTCTTCGTCCTGCTGACCCTCACCTTCCTCTTCCTGGCCATCGGCGCCTTCATGAACAACCCCTCCCCCGACGCCATGACCAAGCTCGGCGGCTGGTTCGGCATCGTCACAGCAGCAGTAGCCTGGTACGCATCCTCCGCCGCGGTAGTCAACGCCACCCACGGCAAAACAGTGCTACCCACCTGGCCGAGATGACCGCTCGCCCCACCGGACCCGGTGTACGCAAATCAGGACGGGCCGCAGGCGCGGTCCGTCCCACCCACACGCGCACCCGCACCCGCGTATGGCTGAAGCAAGACCACCCCCCGCCCGACGAAGCGGACCCAGAGCACCCAAAGCCCAAGCCCCCCGAGACCGACAAACCCCCTCCCCCAACAGACGAGTAGCCGCAACCACCACTGCCCTACCCTTGGCGCACAACAGCAGCAATTCCGCACGCCATGGGGGACTGCATGAACCAACCCGACCCGCACCCGTATCCACCCCGCCCGGTGAACCCATACGGAAACGAAAACGAGAAGGCCCACGCCCCGCAGCAGCATCAGCAGCCTTACGCGCCCCCACCCGCGCCGACTCCGAACCAGGGCTGGCAACAGCAGCCCGCATGGCAACAACCACAACCCGGCCAGCAGTATCCAGCGCTGCCCACCGCACCGGCCTGGCAGCAACCGCAGGCGGGAGCTCCGAACCAGCAATGGCAGCAGCAGCCTCCCGCCGGCGCCGCATGGCAGCAATCAGCCGCCGGACCACCGCAAGCTCCGGCCTGGCAGCAACCGCCCGCAGCCCAGCAGCATGCAGCGCCATCTGCCGAACCCGCCTGGCAGCAGCCTTCCGGCACGCCGCACGCTCCCGCGCAGTATTCGCAGCCTCATGCCGACGCGGCGCATCAGTCCGGAGCCACACCACCGCAGGTTCCAGCCTGGCAGCAGCCTTCCGGCACACCGCACGCTCCCGCGCCCTATTCGCAGCCTCATGCCGATGCGGCGTGGCAACAGTCCGGCGCACCAGGACAGACTCCAACACCTGCTTGGCAGCAACCAGCGCCATCTTCCGAACCGGCCTGGCAACAGCATGCCGCTGCCCCGCAAGCTCCGGCATGGCAGCAGCCTGCCGCGGCACCACCACAGACTCCCGCACCGGCTTGGCAGCAACCGGCGCCGCCTGCCCAACCGGCATGGCAGCAGCCTGCTAGCGCCTCGCCACCAGCTCCCGCAGCGTATTCGCCCCCGCCTGCCAATCCCGCGTGGCAGCAATCGGCCGCCGCACCGGCGCAAGTTCCGGCGTGGCAGCAGCCTCCTGCGCCGTATGCGCCGCAGCAGCCGGTGTCGCAGGTGCAGGGCGTGAGTTTTCCGCCGCCGGCGAATCATGTGCCGGCGCGTGATCGGCTTGTGGAGGGGGCGGCGCCTTTTCTTGAGCCGGGTGAGTCCGTTTATTACGGGTTCGTTCTCAAGCTTGATGACACCATTCCGGAGACGCCTCGGGAGCTGATGATCGCGATCGAGGGGCAGCATCGGGTGCTTGGGGGGATCAATCGCGCTGATAGGAAGCTCAACAAGGGGCTGAAGTGGGCGCTTAATCCGCTTGATGCGATGAATGAGCGGATTGCTGAGAAGGGGACTGAGGCGCTCAATCGGAAGCTGGCCGGGCCGGTGTTTCTCGGTGGGTGGGAAAGTCAGGCTGGGTGGTTCATTCGCTATGCGCGGGCCACTCGCGAGGACTACGGGCCCGGTTCGTGGGGCGTGCTCACCGATCGGCGGTATCTCATCTTCCGCGCCGGGCGCGCTGGTGGCTCCTCCATGCGGCTGGTCCACGCTGTGCCGCGCACCGCGATCGCTGGCATCCGCACCGAGGGCACCAAGGATGCCGCGCTCCACGGACGCACGCCGCGTGCCGAGCTGCACTTCACCGACGGCTCGATGGTCGCCACCATGATGCCCACGAAGCAGGGCCAGCGCGTCGCCGAGATCCTCGCCGTCCAGCAACAGCACCAGCAGCAGCAATAGTGGTAACACGGCAATGAGCAGCAGAGCGTAGAAGAGCCGCTGGGCCGCAGAATGCTGATAAGCACTGCGGCCCAGCGCCTCCGCGAACTACAAAAGCGCGGCGATGAACTCCAGCAACACCCGCGTCGTCTCCTCCGGAGCCTCCATCGGAGGCAAATGCCCGGCCTCCAGATCGACGCGTGTCACCCGCGGAATCCGCACCGCCATCAGGTCGGCGATCTCCTGGATGGCTGAGGGGTCGTGGACGCCGTTCACGATCAGCGTCGGCACGGCGATGTCGCGCAGCCGGTCGATGATCGGCGGCTGCAGAAAGCGTTCCTGGTACTGCGGAACGCTCCAATCGCGCATGAAGTTGTTGCGGCACATCTCCAGCGCCAGCTCGCGCACCGCCGGATCCAGGTCCTGCAGGCTCCGCTTCGGTCCGGCGACCATGTAGCTGACGTTGACCTCGGCGAGTACCGCGACGTCGGCCGGGTCGATCGACTCGGCGCTCCGGTCCCAGTAGCGGGCGAGGCGCTCGGGCGGCACGCGGTCGCCGATGAGGTGCCCGACTTCGGTGGTCATCTCCGCGGGCCAGTCGTATTCGGTCAGGCCGGAGCAGATCAGCGCGAGTCCGCTGACCCGCTCCGGCGCCGACAGCGCGGCTTCGATGGAGTGCGCGCCGCCGATGGAGTTGCCGACGAGGATCGCCCGCTCGATGTCGAGCGCGTCCAGCAGGCCCAGCAGGTCGTCGCAGCGGGCGAACGCGCCGCGCGAATCCTCGGACTCGCCGAGCCCGCGCATGTCGTAACGCACCACGCGGCAGTGCTCCGCCAACGCGTGGAACTGGTGGTCCCACATGCGTCGATCGGCCAAGCCGCCGTGCGTCATCACCACCGCCGGACCGGCGCCCGCGGTCCCGGCCTCGTCATAAGCCAGCCGGACGCCGTTGCTCATCGTGAAGGGCATGGCGCCACGGTACCGCCGCCACGCGCCGGCGGGCGGCGGTGCCGTCCGACTCACCCGACCTGCACGTTCGGGTCGGCGAACTTCGCATACAGCGCATCGGCACGCTGCCGCGTCCCGTCGAACACCGCGCACACCAACAGCCGTCCGCCCTCGCTGCGCGCCTTGTCCTCCACGACGTCCTCGGCGGACAGGGGCGAATCAGCGAGCACGTGATCGCAGAACCGCTGCCCGCCGGTGTGCTCGTTCCAGCGGCGGTCCTTCGCGGACTCGATCAGCCCGAGTACCGTCCACGTCTCGTTCTGCAGCCCTGGCACGTCCGGATCGAGCCCTTCGGCGTCCAGGTTCCGCACGTCACGCGGATCGACGAACAACGTGTAGCGGTCGACGGAGGCGATGACGCCCTCGAAGACGCCGGCCACCCGCAACGCCGCACCGCGTTCGGCCGCGTACATCTGGGCCAGGTCCTCCGCGGCGCGCGCAGACGTCGCCTGGAACACCTCGCCCCAGCGCTCCATCGTGTGCGGCCAATAGCCGTAGACGGAGAAGTCCCGCATCACTTCTTCTTGCCTCCTCGCAGCGAACCTCCGCTGGTCCCGCCGGAGGACTTGCCGGACTTCGCGTGGCTCGACCCGCCGCTGCTGCCGCCGGAGGATCCGTCGTCACCGCCCGAGGAGCCGCCCGAGGAGCCGCCGGAACTCCCGCTGACGGATCCCCCGCTGGATCCGCCGCGCAGTGAGCCGCCGCCCATGTTCGAGTTCGACCCGGAACCGGTGGAGAACTTCATCTTCGCCGTGTCGACCTGCGTCCCGGACACGGTCTTGCCGTTGGAGCCCTTCCAGGTCGCCGACTTGGCGGCCTCGGTGATCACCGAGGAGTGCTGGACGTAGTAGGTGTGGTACGTGCCTATGTAGCGCGAACGGCTCCCCACCGGCACGTAATTGTTGTAGTAGGCCGGGGAGTCGTAATACGCGAAGTACTGGTTGAGCCACGGCTGCGGCATCGCCGTCGGCACGGAGCTCGGAGGACACAAGCCCTTGGCTATCAGTGCCTGGACTTCGGCAGGGCTGTCGACGTAGTAGCACTGGAACACACCGCCGACTTGTGCCCCGTAGGCGGCGGGCGCGTAGGCCACGGGCTTCGACTTGGAACACCCGCTGAGTGCGAGCAGGACGGCGAAAAGCCCTGCTATCAGGATGGCGAGACGTCTTGTCATGATGTGCATCCTGGCGCGTCTTCGCCATCAGTGCCGGACTTTTCCGCGATCAGGCCACACCGACCGGCCGTGAGAGTCATCACCACCCCCTTTTCGATCTTCCTGGACCACTGCCCTCCCCTCACCGACAACTTTTTTTGTCTTGACAAATTCTCTTGTCGGCCCGATGCTGGAAGCATGCTCGACGTCGCCGTGATCGCCGAACCCGCCGCCGCGGAGGCCTCCCTGGACCCGATCCGGTCCCGGATCCTCGCCGCCCTGGCCGAACCCGGATCGGCCGCCATGCTGGCGGGCCGCCTGGGGCTGCCGCGCCAGAAGATCAACTACCACCTGAAGGAACTCGAACGGCACTCCCTGGTCGAGCTCGTCGAGGAACGCCGCAAGGGCAACGTCACCGAGCGGATCTACGGCGCGACCGCCGCCGCCTACGTGATCTCCCCCAGCACCATGGGCGCCGTCAGCCCGGACCCCGACCGGTCCCCCGACCGGCTGTCCGCGCGCTGGCTGCTGGCGCTGGGCTCACGGCTGATCCAGGAGGTCGGCACGCTGCTGACCGGCTCGGCACGCGCCGGGAAGCCCGTCGCCACCTACGCGATGGACGCGCAGGTCCGCTTCGCCTCCGCCGCCGACCGCGCCGCGTTCGCCGAGGAGCTGACGCAAGCCGTGACCGCCCTGGTCAGCCGCTACCACGACGAGCACGCCCCGCACGGCCGGGACCACCGGCTGGTCGTCGGACTCCACCCGATCCCGACGGCACCGCCCACTCCAACCACCCCGACCGGACCACAGCCGGCTGCCGAGACCGCGCCGCTGCCCGAGCCTGAAGCAGGACAGGAGGACCCGCGATGACGCACCCCTTCGAGATCGAGCTCGAAACCACGCTGCCGGCCACCCCCGAGCAGGTCTGGGACGCGATCGCCACCGGGCCGGGAGTCGACTCCTGGTTCATGGGACGCAACGAGATCGAGGCGCGGGAAGGCGGAACCGCCGCCATGGACACCGGCGGCTACCGGGAGGAGGCCGTGGTCACCGCCTACGACCCCGGCAAGCGCCTGGCGACCCGCACCTCCCCCGACGCCGACGGCCGCTTCATGGCCTTCGAGTACCTGCTTGAGGGACGGGAGGGCGGCAGCACCGTCCTGCGCGTCGTCCACAGCGGCATGCTCGGCGACGACTGGGAGAACGAATACGACGCCCTGCGCCGCGGCTGGCCGTTCCACCTCCACACGCTGCACGAGTACCTGGCGCACTTCCCGGGGCGCACCGCGTTCCCCGTCTTCGGCATGGCGCCGACCGGCGACGGCCCGTCGCAGGACGTGCAGGCGCTTCTGGCCGGCGCGCTGTCGCTGACCGCGCCGGTCACCACCGGCTCGCGGGTCGACGGCGGACCGAGCGCCGCGCCCGTGGTGGGCGGCGAAGTGGTCTGGGCCGACAGCGAACGCTTCGGCGTCCGCAGCGCGGATGCGCTCTACACGTTCCACCACGGCTCGGGCGTGGCGCTGATGTTCCACCACCTGTTCGCGCCGGCGGAATCCGAGGCCGCGTCCGAGGAAGCCTGGCAGCACTGGCTGACCGCGACCGTCCAGAACACCGACCAGAACACCAATGAAGGAGTCTGACATGCGTACCCTGATCAGCACCGCGTTCATCTCGCTCGACGGCGTCGTCGAAGCTCCCGGCGGCGAGCCCGGCTACCGGAACTCCGGCTGGACCTTCAAGGACGTCGAGTTCGTCCCCGAGGCCTACGCGCTGAAAGGCTCCGAGCAGGAGGAGTCCACCGCGATACTGATGGGCCGGACCAGCTACGAGGCCTTCAGCCCGGTGTGGCCGGGCATGAAGGAGTTCTCGCTCTACAAGGACATGCCGAAGTACGTCGTCTCCACCACGCTGACCGAGGCGGACCTGGTCGGCGACTGGGGTCCGACCACGATCCTGCGCACCCTCGACGAGGTCGCGGCCCTGAAGCAGACCGAGGGCGGCCCGATCATCGTCCACGGCAGCGCCACGCTCAACCACGCGCTGTCCGACGCCGGGCTGATCGACCGCTACCACCTGCTGGTCTTCCCGCTGCTGCTCGGCGCCGGCAAGCGCCTGTTCAGCACCTCGGACAAGGACGCGCAGAAGCTGAAGCTGGTCGAGAGCGAGGCCTACGGCAACGGGATCCAGAAGAACGTCTTCGAGGTCATCCACTGACTGCCGGGGAACATCAGCCCTCTGTCACAACGACAGGGGGCTGATGTGCGTGCGGCGCCAGCATGGTGTCCAGCACGAGATGCGCGGCGCCGACCGCGACCGCGTCCGCCCCGGCGGGAGTCAGCGACACCTGAACGTCCTGCCACACCGGATCGGGCAGATGTCCGGCGATCTGGTCGGCGACCGCACGCAGGTAGACGTCCGGCGCGGCGAAAATCCGGTGTCCGCCAAGGAGAATCCGGTCGATGTCGAGCAAACGGACGAGATTGGCCGCGCCGAGACCGAGCCAGCGCGCAGCGGTCTGCGGATCGCCGTCGGCGAGCGCCGCCATGCACAACGCCTCCAGGCAGCCGCGCGCGCCGCAGGTACAAAGCGGACCGTCGGCTTCCACGACTTGATGGCCGAACTCCCCGGCGTTCGTCCTCGCACCGCGATAAATGATGCCGTTCAACAGCATTCCGGCGCCGAGTCCATCGGCGAGGTGCAGGTACGCCGTACTGCCGTGCGCGGGTGCGGCGAGCGCGGCGGTGTTGGTGTCCTTGTCGAGCAACACGGTAGGACTGTCCAGCCCGTCCACCCCCACCCCATCCAGTCGCGCCGCCAACGCCTCGCGCAACGGGAACGCGTCCCAAGCAGGCAATCCCGCCGGACGATGCAGCATCCCGGTGACGTAGTCCAACGGCCCGCGCGCGCCGACGCCCACGCCGAACAGCCGCGCCCCGGAAGGTGCGGCATCGACCGCTTGGCGTACCTGCTCGGCGAGCATCACGACCGTCTGCTCAGGCGTCCCGGTCGCCAACCCGGCGTCCACGGACCACCGCTTCTGCGTGGTCCCGGCCAGGTCCACGAGCAGGATCGTGGTGCTCAGCCGGTCCAGCTCGATACCGACGGCGCAGCCGGCTTCGGGGCGCAGCGCGAGGATCGTGCGCGGCTTCCCGCCGGTGGAAGCGGTCCGCCCGGCTTCCTCGATCAGCCCTTCGGCCAGCAGCCGAGCCGTGATCTTGCTGATCGCCTGCGGCGTGAGGCCGGTCTCGGCGGCCAGCTGCACCCGGCTGCTTCCCCCGTCGTCGGCGGCGCGCAGCAGACCCAGCACCAAGGCGGTGTTGTGGTCGCGCAACCCCGCGAGGTTCGTCCCGGCCCGCCGTCGCTCCATGCGTCCCATTGTGCGACCCGGTTTTGCACTTTGCCAACAGTGTTGCTTAACTCGCGGTATGAGCGCTTCCGAGAACCCGCTGCGCGTCGGCCTGATCGGCTACGGCCTCGCCGGGCGCGCCTTCCACGCGCCGCTGATCGCCACGACGCCGGGCATGCGGCTGCAGAACGTGGTGACCGCCGACGCCGAACGGCGCGAACAGCTGAGCCGCGAGTACCCGGAGGCGCGCGCCGTCGACAGCGTCGAGCAGCTGCTCGCCGATCCCTCGGCGCTCGACGTCGTGGTCGTCGCCTCCCCCAACGACACGCACAGCCCGTCCGCGCGCGCCGCGCTGGAGGCGGGACTGCCGGTCGTGGTCGACAAGCCGCTCGCCCCGACCGCCGCCGAGGCCCGCGCACTGATCGAGCTCGCCGAGGCGCGCGGTGTGATGCTGACCGTCTTCCAGAACCGGCGCTGGGACAGCGACTTCCGCACCGCGAAGCACCTGATCGCGGACGGCGCGCTGGGCGACGTGCACCGCTATGAATCCCGTTTCGAGCGCTGGCGTCCGCAGGTCGCCACCGGCTGGCGCGAGTCGGCGGACCCGGCCAAGGCCGGCGGCGTCCTCAACGACCTCGGCAGCCATCTGGTCGACCAGGCGCTGCACCTGTTCGGTCCGGCCGACCGCGTCTACGCCGAGGTCAACGTCCGGCGCCCCGGCGCGGCTGTCGACGACGACGCTTTCGTCGCGCTGACCCACGCCTCCGGCGTCCACTCGCATCTGTGGATGAGCGCCGTGGCCGCGCAACCCGGACCGCGCCTGCGGATTCTCGGCAATCAGAGTGCGTACTCGGTCCAGGGCCTGGACCCGCAGGAGGCGGCACTGCGCGCCGGCGAGCGTCCCGGACCCGGCTGGGGCGAGCCGGCCGACAGCGATTGGGGACTGCTCGGCGCGACCGAGGACGCGCGGCGGTATCCGTCGCTGCCGGGTGACTATCCCGCCTTCTACGCCGGCGTCGTCGCGGCGCTGCGCGACGGCGCGCCGGCTCCCGTCGATCCCCGCGACGCGCTGGCCACGCTCGAGGTCCTGGAACGCGCCCGACGCTCGGCTGCGGAGGGCAGGACCCTGTAACCTCCCCACCACCAGAGGTGGAGGGGGAACACATGGGCAAGAAGGATCCGCTGCCGCCCGGCACGACCATCATCGAGGGCACGGACGGCTCGATCTCCTTCGACGACCAGTACGTCACCATCACGCACACATGGCTGTCGAACGCGGGCCGGGGCGAGGCCCGGTTCCCCCTTGGGGCGATAGCCGGCGTGAACGTGAAGAACGGGATGGTTCTCGCGGCCGTGACCGTCGTGGTCCCCGGCGGCGGGATCCCGCGCAAGGGGAAGGACCCGTTCACGGTCAACGGTTGCGTCAAGACCGACGCGGCCGCGTTCCGGGACTTGCTCCTCGCGGCTCGCGCGTCCGTGGACGCCGTGCCGGCGCTCGAGCCTCAGGCACCGCTGATCGATCAGGCTCCGGTGGTACCTGAGGCGTCGAATCTTGTGGAGCAGCTTCAACAATTGGCCGCGCTGCGCACCCAAGGCATGTTGAGCGACGAGGAGTTCGGCATCGCCAAGGCGAAGCTCCTGGGAACCAGCCCGCCGGAGGACGACGTGCCACAGCCTTGGTGAGGTCGCCAAGGCTGCGACGTCTTCACCGCCGCTATTCCCGACGCGCGGTCATGCGCTCGGGGTCGGGCAGACGCTTGGCCGCGTCAGGCTCGTAGACGTAGGCAAGAGCACTGAAAAGCAGTGCCACGCCCAAAGCGCCGGGATCGGCGACTCCGATGGCGTGCTCGCCGACATAGCTGGCTCGACCGCGTCGGGGCGCGAGTGAGGCTGTGTCGAGCGCGCCCTGGACTGCGGCTTCGGCGGCAGTGGTGAACGGGCTCTCCGACCCTTCGCGGGCAGCAGCGGCCAGCGCTTCGGCAGCCGGGGCGAGCGCGTCCATGAGCGTGCAGTCGCCGACTTCGGCGCCGCCGACGCGGTGGATGGCGGCGTAGCTCGCGGCAGCTGCGTCGGCGACGGCCTGGACGTCCGGGGCGCGGTCGTCGGCGAAGGACACGACGGCCAACTGCTGGAACAACAACCCGAACAGCGGACCGCTGGTCCCACCGACGTCGTCGAGGAACGCGTTCGCCAGCGCCGTCATGCCGTCGGTCCCCGAGGCGTTCAGGACGAGCGCCCGCTGCACTCCCCCAGCCAGGTTGTCGCCGAAGTCGCCGTCGCCGACGAGCTGGTCGAGCGTGGTGAGGTTGGCTCGGGCCTGCGAGACGTTCTGCGAGAAGCGGTCGAGGACGGCTCGGTCCGAACCGGCTGTCGCCTCGGTGGGCGCCGATGTGACGTGCCCACTGACCACGGCTGCCGCCGCAGCATCCGCCGTCAGAATGCGGGAGGGCAGCACGAGCGGGGTGTCGGACGACGCCGTCCACAGCTCGACCCACTCCGGCTCCATGCTGGTCAGGGTGATGGAGAACCCTGCCATATCGAGGGCCGCGGTGAAGGTGCCAGGCACGACGGCGACCGGCCGGACGCCGCGCGAGGTGAGCCTGTCGTACAACAGCGACCCGATGGCATGCAGTTCCAGGCTGGTCGTGGCGCCGAGTCCGTTGACGACCGCCAGTACTTGGTCGGGCTCTCCGGGCAGCGCGGCGAGCAGCTCATCAGCCATCTGATGAACGAGCTCGTCGACCGGACGCTGCTCGATGGTGCCCGTGCCGCGCTCGCCGTGGATCCCGACGCCGTACTCCAGGCTTCCCGGAGTCAGCGCGAACGCCGGTTCGCCGGTCGCCGGCGAGGTCTGCGCGCGGGCGGCGACGGCGAGGCTGCGCGAGCGCGCCACGATCTGCGCGCCGAGCGTCGCGAGGTCGTCGAGCTTGGCGCCCTGGTCGGCGAAGGCGCCGAGCAGCTTCTCGACGACGACCGTGGCGGCCGTGCCGCGCCGACCCGTCGCGGTGTCCTTGTTGTCGGTGGCCACGTCGTCGTCGATCAGGACGGTCGCGACCGGGATGCTCTCGTGGCGCAGGCGTTCGGCGGCGATCTGGAAGTTGATGACGTCGCCGGTGTAGTTCTTGATGATGAGCAGGACCCCGTCGCTCTTGGCGGCGGCGACCCCGGCGGCGTAGATCTGCCGGTTGTGCGGCGAGGCGAAGATCTCGCCGGGGCAGACGGCGTCCAGTCCGCCGGGTCCGAGCAGACCGGTGTGCAACGGCTCGTGACCGGAGCCGCCGCCCGAAATCAGAGCGACCGTGCGGTCCGGGTGGCTTGACAGAGCCCGCAGATACAGCGGGCTCGTGTGCACCTCGATCTGGCCGGGGTGCGCCAGGGCGAGGCCGCGGGCGGCGCTCACGACGGCATCGGCCGACGGCAGGAAGTACGTCATCAGTGGTGCTCCGTTGCGTTGTGCAGTGAGGGGTGAGGGGTGAGGGAGTGAGGGGAGTGAGAGAGATGAAGGTGAAAGGCGAACGAAGGCGGGCGCGCCTAGCGCCAAGCCATCTGGGACCGTTGCGTCCAGTACTCCTGCGCCGGCATCACCAGCGCGGAAAGCTGTTCGAGCTGATCAGGCGTCAGATCGACCTGCGCGGCTACGACATTGCTCGCCAGCTGCGCCACGGTGGCCGCGCCCGACAACACGATGTCGACCCACGGCTGAGCCGCGATCGCCGCCAGCGCGACAGCGTCGGCGCCGACCGCCGCCGACTTCGCGACGTCGGACAACGCCGAGTCGTCCTGGTCCTGCTCCGCCAGATGCGCGTCGGTCAGTCGGCCGTTGGCCAGCCCTTCCTTGACGACCACCGTCCAGCCCGCCTCGTGAGCCTCGGCCAGCGCGGGTCCGACCGATGTCTCCAGCAGGTTGTAAGTCGCCTGGACGCACTCGAACAACCGGCTGCCGCCGATGGTGATCCGCATCGCCGCGCGGATCGCCTCGGCCTGCTGCGGTCCGCTGGTCGACAGCCCGATCCGCACGCCCTGCGCCGCCAACGCCGCGAGCCTGCGGTGCAGACCCACATCGCTCAGCGCCGGGCTGTCGGGGGTGATCGAGTGGATCTGGTAGAGGTTCAGCCGGTCGCCCAGCAGGGACCGGGTCTCGCCGATCTGCCGGGTGAACACGGCGACGCTGTGCTCCTTGACCTCGTGGACCGGCGCGTCGATCTGCCAGTCCGCGGTGTAGGTATAGCCCCATTTGCTGCCGACGGCGACATCGTGGATATCAGGGTGCGCACGTAGCCATCCGCCCAGGAACTCCTCGGCTCGTCCGTAGGAGCGCGCGGCGTCGAAGTAGCGGATCCCGGCTGCGTAGGCGGCGTCGAGCAGTTCGTGCGCGCGGGACCGCATCGCCTCGACCGAGCGATCTGCGGGCAGGTCCGCATCGCGGCCCAGGTTGATGTACCCCGGGCGTCCCACCGCCGCCAGACCGAGCCCGAAGGCGGCGGTCGAGGCGCGACCGGAGTCAGGGTGCTTCGACGTCATGAACATCTCCCGTGTACTGCTCGATGGATCCGGCTTCAGGGCATGGACGGCCAGCAACGCCGGCGCACTATGCGCTGCACGCTCTCCAGCGTCTCGCAGCCCAGCGCCTCGGCAGCGGCATCGGCGCAGACCCGCGCGTCCAGACGGCGGATGCGGACGCGCGTCTCGTCCAGCGCGGCGGGGGCGACCGAGAGCACGTCGCAGCCCAAGGCGATCAACAGCGGGATGACAAGGGGATGCGCGGCGGCGTCGCCGCACACTGATACCCGGATGCCGTGCCGATGCGCCGCCTGCACGGTGCGCGCGATGGCGCCGAGCACCTGCGGATGCGCCGCGAGCGCTGGCGACACCGCCGGATCGCGCCGGTCCAGGCGCAGGATCTGGCTGGTCAGGTCGTTGCTGCCGATGGAGAAGAAGGCAGCCGCCTGGGCCAGGTCGTCGGCGATGGCGACCGCCTCGGGCAGCTCGATCATCGCGCCGATCGGCGGCGGCGCGACGCCCATGTCCGCGGCGACGTCGGCGAGAGTCTTCGCGCAGGCTGCGAGTTCCGCGACCGTGGCTACCATCGGAATCATGATGCGCAGGTCGCACGCAGCGCCGGTGGTGAGGATCGCGCGGAACTGATGCGCGAACGCCTGCGGGTCGGCGAGCATGTGCGGCAGACCTCGGCCCAGGTGTCCGTCGACAGCCTGGTCGGCGAGGAACGGCGGGAACTTGTCGTCGGCGAAGTCCAGCGTGCGCACCGTCACCGGCTGTCCGGCGAGCTTGCCGAGGATCGGCCGGAGTACGGCAGCATGCTGATCCACCGTCGGCCACGCGCGCGCGTCCAGGAACGGCAGCTCGGTACGCAGCAGCCCCACGCCGTCGGCGTTGGCGGCGTTCGCTGCCTTGGCCTCGATCGACGCGGCGACGTTGGCACGCAAGGCGACCGCTCGTCCATCAAGGGTCTGAGACGGCAGATCCCGTTCTGCGGCAAGGATTTCGCGGCGCCGGCGCGCTGCGTCCATCACCGCGACAGCGGCTTCCCGTTCCTCCGCCTCGGGATACACGGTGACGCTGGAGCGCTCGGCGTCGATCAGGACCTCGGTACCGTCCGGGTGGTTCACCACCTCCGGATCGATACCCAGGATCAGCGGAATCCCCAGCGAGCGCGCGATGATCGAGGCATGGCTGTTGGGTCCGCCGATGACGGAGACCGCGGCGACGACCAGTTCGCCGTACTCCAGCAGGTCCGCGGCGCCGATCTCCTGCGCGACCAGCACGACCGGGCCCTCGGGCGTCGCGACCTTCACGCCGGCGAGGTGCGCGAGGACTCGGCGTCCGACCTGACGGACGTCGGCGGCGCGTTCGGCCAGGGTCGGATCGTCCAAGGACGCGAGCAGCGTGGCGTACTCGTTCACGGCTTGCCCGACCGCGTCCGAGACCGGCTGCCCGGTACCCAGATGTTGCAGAGCCGCGCCGCGCAGCTCTTGGTCCTGCGCGATGTAGCCGTTGACCTCGACGATGTCGGCCATGTCGGTCTGTCCGGAGGCGCGCAGCGTCTGCGAAAGCTCGGCCAGCTGCGCCGCCACCGCGTCGAAGGCATCGGTGACCTCTGCGATCGGGTCGCTGTCCCGGTCCCCGCCAGGGTCACGCGACGCAGCCACGGCAGGCGCCAGATCCGTATGGTGCAGCACGCCCAGAGCCGTACCGGTGGAAGCGGACTGTCCGACGAAGGTCAACCGGGTCACGACTGCAGCACCTCGGCAAGGGCTCGGAAGACCAGCGCGGTGGAGGTGGCGCCGGGATCCTGGTGTCCGATGCTGCGTGCGCCCAAGTAGGAAGCGCGTCCCTTGCGGGCCTGCAAGGGAGTGGTGTCCTGCATGCCGGTCTCAGCGGCTGCCGCAGCCTTCTCCGCGGCCGCGGCGTCGCTCTCGCCGGCGCGCGCGGCGGCGCCGAACGCATCGAGTGCGGGCACGAGGGCGTCGACCATCGTCTTGTCACCGGGCACCGCGGCGCCGAGCTTCTGCACGCCGGCGAGTCCGGCGTCGAAGGCCGCCGAAAGCTGCTCGGCGTCGGCGGTCGGTCCGGACAACTGCTTGCCGGCGTTGCGGAAGAACGTCCCGTACAACGGACCGGCGGCGCCGCCGACCTTCGAGATCAGCGTGGTCCCGGTCTTGACGAGCACGTCGCCGACGCCGACCGCCTCGTAGCCGTCCAGGGCGGCCACGACGGCGGTGAAGCCGCGCTGCATGTTCACGCCGTGGTCGGCGTCGCCGATGGCCGAGTCCAGCTGGGTCAGGTGGTCCTTGTGCTGGTCCATCGCCGCGGCTATGGCCTGCACCCAGGCCCGGGTGAGGTGGATGTCCACCGGTCGGCTCCTTGCTCTGTCGGGCGGGTCCGGGGCGGTGCCCGGACCCGCGCTTCCGTTCCGCTTCGGTCTGCTTCGGTCTGCTTCGGTCTGCGTCTGCTTCGATCGTCGCGCCGGGGTCGGCTCAGGCGCCCCAGCGCAGCGCCGGGGTGTTCACCGGCGCGTCCCACAAGGCAAGCATCTGCGCGTCGGCCTTGCACACGGTCAGCGACACGCCCGCCATCTCCAGGCTGGTGATGTAGTTCCCGACCAGGTTGCGCGCGATCTGGACGCCGCGCTCGGCGAAGTACGCGGCAACCTCCGCGTAGGCGACGTACAGCTCGATCAATGGGGTGCCGCCGAGGCCGTTGACCATGACGATGGTCTGGTCGCCGGCGGCCAGCGGCTGGTCGGCGAAGATGGCGTCGAGCGAGCGCGCGACGATCGCCGAGGCCGGCTCGAGCTTCTCGCGGCTGCGGCCGGGCTCGCCGTGGATGCCGACGCCGACCTCCATCTCGTCCTCGGCGAGGTCGAAGCCGGGCTTGCCGGCCGCGGGCGTGGTGCACGCGGTCAGCGCCACGGCGAAGCTGCGGGAGGCGGCGTTCACCCGGCGGCCGATCTCGGCGACCTCGGCCAGGTCGGCGCCCTGTTCGGCGAGCGCCCCGGCGATCTTCTCGACGAAGACGGTCGCGCCGGTCCCGCGGCGTCCGGCGGTCCAGGTGGAGTCCTTGACCGCGACGTCGTCGTCGACCAGGATGGTGGCGACCTCGATGCCGTCGTCCCCGGCCAGTTCGGCGGCCATCTCGAAGTTCATGACGTCGCCGGTGTAGTTCTTCACGATGAACACCACGCCGGCGCCGCCGTTCACCGCCTGCGCCGCCGCCAGCATCTGGTCCGGGACCGGCGAGGTGAAGACCTCCCCGGGACAGGCGGCGTGCAGCATGCCGGGACCGACGAAGCCGCCGTGCAGCGGTTCGTGGCCCGAGCCGCCGCCGGAGATCAGCGCGACCCTGCCGACCGAGGGCCCGCCGGCGCGGGTGATGACGCGCGCCTCGGTGTCGACGTGCAGCGCGGGGTGGGCCGCCGCGACACCGGCGAGCGCGTCGCCGAGGACGGAATCGGGAGAGTTGATCAGCTTCTTCATGCCGGGACTCCTTCGGAGGGCACTGCGACGGACGAAGCGGAGGGGGCGGTCGGGGCAATCGGGGCGGCCGCGCGCCGGGCGTTGAGCGCGACGTAGACGAAGCCCGCTGCCACACCGGCGAGTATCTCCGCGCTCAGGTAGACCCAAAGCTGGTTCCAGTGCACGGTCGTGCCATAGAACTGGCCCATGAGCATCGGTCCGATGGTGCGGGCCGGGTTGATGGACGCGCCGGTCGCCGGGGCGATCGGGATGATGATCGCGAACACCGCCAGGCCGATCGCCAAACCCGCGAACGAGCTCTGCGCGCGGCTGTCCACCGCCGCGCCGAACACGACGAACACCAGGATCCCGGTGCCGATCGCCTCGGCGAGGAACGCCCGGCCGGTGCCGACGCCGGAGCCGTAGGAGGCGATGCCCAGGCCCGCGTCGACCGCCTTGTGACCGAGCACGCCGACGATCGCCCATGCACCGAGTGTCGCCCCCGCGACCTGTGCGGCGATATAGCCGGGCACGTCGCGCCAGGTCAGCTTGCCGGTGGCGGCCAGCGCGAGGGTGACGGCGGGGTTGATCTGGCAGCCGGAGACGTGCCCGAGGGTGTAGACCATCGCGACCACGGCCATGGCGAACGCGAAGGAGATCATGCCGAGTTCGGCCATGGTGAACGGGGCGGTGCCGCCGAGGATGAGGGTGGCGGGAACGGAGCCGACACCGATGAAGACCAGGACCGCCGTGCCGATCAGCTCCGCGAGGAGCTTTTGGGGGAACGTGTTTCCCGCGGTTTCCGCGTTCGCTGTGTTCGCTGTGTTCGCTGTGTTCTCTGCGTTTTCTGCCATGGTCCGCCCGACCGGGAGCCGGCGGGCGTCTCACCTCCTCCGAGGCGACGGGAGCGGGACGGGATGGCTTGGTGCGGTGCCATGGGTGCCGCGGCAGGGTGGGAACGGGTCTCCCAGCGCCTCGCGACTAAAGCTTTACGCGGCTGACTTGTGTTCGTCATCACTGAACGATGTTCGGAAGCTAGACCCGGCATCCGGCGGTGTCAAGAGATCGAGGACCGCGGAGCTGTCGATCCGCGGGCGATCGGTGCCGGTCAGGGACGCGGGACCCGCGCGCTCCCACGTCCCGCGCCGAGCTCCCGCGAGATCTGCCGGGCGACCTCGCGTACGGCGACGATATGGTCCTGACGTGCGCTGTCGTCCAGGACGCGCTCGACCGGGCCGATGATGCCGATGGCTCCGGCGACCCCGGTGCGGTCGAAGACCGGCGCGGCGATCCCGGCGTCGCCCAGCGCCGATTCCTGGTTCTCCAGCGCGTGGCCGGTGCGCCCGACCTCGTCCAACTGGCGGGACAGCGCGGCGGGGTCGGTGACGCTGGCGCCGGTGAGCGCCGGCAGGTCGCCGTCCAGCAAAGCCTTGCGCTGCTCGGGCGGCAGGAACGCGACGGTCGCCTTGCCGAGCGCGCAGGTGTTCCAGGGGATGCTGGCGCCGACCTCGAGGATCTGGACGACACCTTCGGGACGGAACGCGTGGTGCACGACGAAGACGTGATCGCCGGTCAGCACCGTCACCCAGACGGCCTCGTCAGCCCGGGTGGCGAGGGTGTCGGCCCAGCTCAGCGAGCGTGCGCGCAGCTCCTGCGTCTCCAGATAGGCGTTGCCGAGCAGCAGCAGTCCCGGGCCCAACTGGTAGCGGCCGGTCTCGGAGTCCTGGACCACCAGGCCCTCGCCCTCGAGCGTGCGCAGCAGGGCATGCACGGTGGGCTTGGCGACGCCGACACGCTCGGCCAGCTCGGTCACGCCCAGCCGCGGACCACCGGCGGCGAGCTCCCGCAGGACACGCACCGCACGCTGCACCGACTGCACCATCGCCAGAACCCTCGCATTCGGTATTGATGAACAGCGTTCCGAGATCTACCATCACTGTTCATGAACCAGTCCCCCGGCATCGTACTCGTGTCCCACAGCGCCAACCTGGCAGCGGGCCTGCGAGAACTCTTGACGCAGATCGCCTCCGACCGCGTCCCGGTGGCCATAGCCGGCGGCACCGACGACGGCGAACTCGGCACCAGCTACGAGCGCATCGCCGCCGCCATCGCCGAAGCAGACCGCGGCGCCGGCGTGATCGTCCTGCCCGACCTGGGCAGCTCGGTCCTGACCACCCTCACCGTCCTCGAGGACGACCCCCGCCCCGACGTCCTCCTCGTCGATGCCCCCTTCGTCGAAGGCGCCGTGGCCGCCGCCGTCACCGCCGCCGCCGGCGCCGACCTCGCCGCGGTCGCCGAGGCGGCACGTCAGGCACGCGGGATCGCGAAGCTGGGCGGGTCGGAGCTCGAAGACGCGGTGCCGCCGACGCCTCAAGACGCGCCCGCGACCAACAGCGCCGAGACCGCGACGTCCGAAGTAACCCTCCCGGCCACCCTGCACGCTCGCCCCGCCGGCCGCCTAGCTCAGGAAGCCGCGAAGTTCACCAGCACCATCCGCCTCGAATACGGCGGCAAAACGGTCAACCCCACCGGCGTCCTGACCGTGATGAGCCTCGGCGCCACCGCCGGCGGCACAGTCACCGTCCACGCCGAAGGACCCGACGCCGACGCGGCGGTCGAAACGCTCGCCGCGATCCTCGCCGAGGTGGAGTAGCAGAGTAGGCCGAGTAAGCCGAGTAAGCCGAGCAAAAGAAAGCGCTGCTCAGTACTCCCCCGCAAGCCCCGCCCGCACGACCTCCGCGACCTGTCGCCGGTGCTTCACCACGAAGTCGCGGTCGCCGTCGATCACGCGGATCCGGAACCGGCCGGTGTGCAGCTCGCGCCACAGAGCCAGATCCAACGGCGAGACGTCCTCGTCGGCTCCGGTAAGGACGGTCAGGCGGCAGGGCAGCGGGGCGCCCGGGACGAATTCGTACGTCTCGCACAAACGGAAGTCCGCGCGAAGTGTCGGCAGCAGCAAACTGAGAAACGCGGACTCCTTCGGCGCGCCCTCGCGGAATCCGTTAAGGGAAACCACTGCATGCCGGAATTCGGGCTCTGGCAGATTGCTGACATACCGGGCTCTATATGGAGCATGCGGTGCGCCGTGCGCTGAGGCGAACAGATGGAGTGGTGCGGGCGCTCCTTGTGCCACCAAGCGCCGGGCTGCCTCGAAGGCGATCAGTGCGCCCATGCTGTGTCCGAACAGCGCGTATGGGCCGTCCACGGCGTCTGCCAGGACCGGGACCAGCTCGTCGAGCAGCTCGTCCAGGCTTTCGTGGGCTCGGTCGCGGATGCGGTCCTCGCGGCCGGGGAGTTGGACGGCGGTCACCTCGACGCCTGGGCCGAGGAGTTCCGGCCAGCCGCGGAAGGTGGTGGCGCCGGCTCCGACGTCGGGGAGGCAGAAGAGCCTGATGCCGCCGGTGCGGCGGTTCAGGTGGCGGAGCCATCGGGCCTGGTCGGCGGTGGTGTCGGAGGGGGCAGAGGGCGCCGACGGGGTGGGGGCGGCGGCGGTGTTCGCGGTGGTGTTCGCGCTCTTCGCGGGCGTGCCGACTGCTGAGGTGAGGCCCGTGGTGGTGCCGGTGGCGGTCATGGTCATCAGGCCGCCACGAGCTCGTGCGGCCCGACCAGAGGCCCGCTCCACGTCGGCCGGGTCGACCGGATCTCGCCGGCGGCACGCACGGTGGCGCGGCCGGATGTGTCGTGACCTGTGCAGACGGGCATGTCAGACTCCTCGGGGCCGGATCAGACGGGCGCCGGGCGGACTTTCTGGGCACCGAGCGTGTGGCGACGGGATAGGGGTAAATGGTGGTGCCGACGCCCGAAGCGGCGACCGCGCAGACCCAGTGAAGTGCGGATCGACCGGCGGCGCATCGGTACAACTACTGGACCTCACCACGGCCCGGATCTAGGTAGTTGTGCCAAGAGCTCTGATATGCCTAGCGGTGGACTCCGTGCGATATGAGTCACAAGCTGGTGAACCCCGCCATGCCACGAACCGTTTTGCTAAGACTGCTGACATATGGTGACGGCGAATCAGTGGACTACATTTGCTGTAGATCGTTCCAGGAGGCCCCATGCCCACAGCCCGAGATCGCAGCACCGCAGACCGCCCACGCCAGGTGATAGGCAGGACCGCCGAGGTCAGCGCACTGGACGGTGCCCTGAACCAACTCCGGGCGGGCCGCGGACGGGCGATCGCGTTGGCCGGCGAGCCGGGCATAGGGAAAAGCACTCTGGTCACCTACCTCGCAGCCCGCGCCCGCGCGGCCGGAATCCAAGTCCTGGGACCGGCTTTCTGCGACACGATCGCGGCCACCGCGACCACCTCAGCCGACGCCGGCGCAGCCGCGAACGCGAACGCACACACAAACGCGAATTCGAACAGAAACGCGAACGGCGTCGCCCGCGCCGACGCCAGGACCAAACCGAAGTCCCGCGACGCCGTGGTCATAGCCGCCGACGAGCTCCACCGCATATCCCCGCACCACCTGCCCGCCCTGGAACGCCTCATCTGGTCGGCCGCCGACGCCCCGACCCTCCTGCTCCTGGCCTACCGCCGACGCCAGCTCGCCCCGGCGGTGGCCGCCGCCGTCTCCCGCGCCGAGGCCGCGGACCTGCTCGACGTCTGGGAACTGGGCCCGCTGTCCAAGGACGAGGCCCGCGAACTCGTCGGCGACCTGCCGAACCTCGACGCCGTCCACGGCGCGTCCGGCGGCAACCCGCAGTACCTCAGGATCCTGAGCGCCGACGGCGACCCGCACGCCGACGCCGCCCGCGCCGTCGTCGGAGAACTCGCCGACCTGGACCCCAGAACCCTGACCACGCTGCAAACCCTCGCCGTCCTCAGGGAACCGTCGCACCCGCAGCTGATCGCCGCCGTCGCCGAACTCTCTGCCGCCGAAGCCCTCGACGCCCTGGACTCCCTGACCCGGCTCGACATCGTCCGCACGACCGGCACGATCGCCCGCTTCGCCATCCGCCACCCCGCGGTCGGCGAGGTCGTCTACCGCCGCATCGACCCCGGCTCGCGCATCGCGATCCACCTGCGTGCCGAAAGCGTGCTGGCCAGCCAGTCCGCGCCGATCGCCCGCCGCGCCTACCACCTCACGCACGCCGCCGACCCCAGCCGCCCGGAGCACACAGCGACCCTGATCACCGCTGCCCGCCTCAGCATCCACACGGCTCCCGCCGACGCCGCGAGGTACCTCCAGGCGGCGCTCCCGCAGCTTCCGGAGGACTCCCCGGAGTGGCGCGAGATCCAGGTCCTCCTGGCTCGCGCACGCCTGCTGACCGGACAAGCCTCCGAAGGCCGCACCCTGCTGCACGCGCTGACCGCGATGGTGGACCAGCCCTCCGGCGACCTCACGGCAGTCGCCGTCGCCGGACGCCTCGAACGCCAACTCGGCCGGCTGTCCGAGTCCTCCGCGATCGTCCGCTCCGGCCTGGCAGCCGTCCCCGGCAACGACTCCTCGGCCGCCGCGCTGCACAGCATGCAAGCCGACAACGCCCTGGACCAAGGCGACTACGTGCGCGCCCAACTGCACGCCGACACCGCCGCCGCGCTGGCCCACGGCAGCCTCGATCTCGTCGGCGAGGCGCTGGCGAAGGCCCAGGCGGCGCTCGCCTACCTGTCCTCCGACGACCTCGACGCCGCCGAGACCTCCCTGACCCAGGCTGCCGAACTCGTCGACGCCGCCTCGGACGCCGCACTGTTGAAGAACCTCGAGGCCGTCTACCAACTCGGCCTGAGCGAATCGATGATGTCCCGGCTCGCCGACGCCGAACGCCACCTGATCCGCGGCGCGTCGCTGTCCCGGCACAGCGGACAGAACTACGTCCTGCCGATGATCTTGAAATCCCTGGCGGACACCCAAGTCCGCGCCGGCAGCGTGAAACGCGCCCTGGTCACCCTCGACGAGGCCGACGTGTACGTCGAGAGCGCCGAGAACCCGGCGACCAAGGCCATCCTCGCGATCATCCGCGCGCTGGCCCTGTTGTTCACCGGCGTCAGCGACGCGCCGCAACAAGCCCTCGCCTGGGCCGACCGCGCCGTGGCCTGGGCCGAGGGCAGCACCACCGTGTGGGCGGTCGTGGTCCGCTGCCGCCGCGCCGAGATCGTCCTGGCGGCCGGCGACCCGTCCCGCGCGGGACGGTTGCTGCTGGAGGCAGTGGGCGGCCCGGACATGCCCAACCTGATCGCCGCTCGCAAGACAAGGTCCTGCGACACCCTCACCGAGGTGGCGATGTACGAGAACGACCACGCGGCCGCCGACCGCTGGGCCGAACTCGCCGAGAACTCGCTCGAACGCATCTCCTCTCCCAGCAACAGAGCCTTCGCCTTCCGCGCCCGCATGCGCGCCCAGACGATGAACGACGACCTCAAAGCCGCCCTCGCCAGCGCCCAGCAAGCCATCGAGAGCTTCACAGCGAGCGGCGAGCGCATCGAGATCTGCCGAACCCTGTCGGCGGCAGCCGCGCTCGCAGCAGCCCTCGGAGACCACAAGCAGGCCCAGGAATGGCTCGACCGCGCCGCCAGCCTGGCCGAGCAGTGCGAGGCGACCCTGTTGATCAGCGAGACGACCAGGCAGCGCACCCGCCTCACCGAGAAGGTGGCCGAGCGGGAAGCGACAGACGCCCTGGCCGGACTGACCGCGCGCGAGCGCGAGATCGCCGCCCTGGCGAGCACCGGCGTCACGAGCGGGCAGATCGCCGAAACGCTCTTCCTGAGCCGCCGGACGGTCGACGCCCACCTCGGCCAGATCTACCGGAAGCTGGGGGTGTCGAGCCGGGCGGCGCTGATCCGGACGGTCCTGGACGCCGAGGCGCGGAGCTGATCCGAACGGCCGTCGCCAGTTCAGCCCGGCTCGCCCTCACGTCGTAGCCTCGGCCCATGACCGACCACGCCCTCGTCCCCGACGACTTCATCGTCCCCACGGAGCTGATCACCCCGCGGTTCCGGCTGGAACCGCTGGGCCCGCAGCACAACGCCGCCGACCACGCCGCCTGGACCTCCAGCATCGAGCACATCAAGGCCAGCCCGGGCTTCGCGGACTGGAGCTGGCCGCCCGCCGACGGAATGAGCCTGGAGGCGAACCTGGCCGACCTGGAACGCCACGCCGCCGACTTCGTCCACCGCCGCGGCTTCACCTACACGGTGCTCGACACCGCCGACGGCGACGTCATCGGCTGCGTCTACATCTACCCCCTGCGCAGCGACAACCGCGTCACCGACGTGCACTCCTGGGTCCGCGCCAGCCACGCCGAGCTGGACGAGCCCTTGTACACAGCGGTCTCGACCTGGCTGACCGACGACTGGCCGCTGGGAGAGCTCAACTACCAGGCCCGCCCCTGACAGCCGCCGTCTCGGTCCGCATCTCGGCGACGAACCCGGTCGTGTGGGTGCCCGCACGGTGCGCGGGATGGGCGAGGATCTCGCGCAGGAAGCCGATAGTCGTCCGAAGTCCCTGTCCTTCGACGCGGAACTCGCCGAGAGCGCGGTCCATGCGGGCTATCGCCTGTTCGCGATCCGGCGCCCACACGACCGTCTTGGCCAGCAGCGAGTCGTAGTCCGGGCCCATCAGCCAGCCGGGATACGCGTGCGAATCCACGCGGACGAAGGGTCCGCCGGGTGGCATGAACTCGGTGAGCAGCCCGGGGGTCGGTGCGAAGTTCCGCTCCGGGTCCTCGGCGTTCACCCGGCTCTCGATCGACCAACCGCGCGGCGCGAGGTCTTCCTGACGGACGCTCAGCGGACGCCCGGCCGCGATGAGCAGCTGCTCCCGCACCAAATCAATCCCCGTACTCATCTCGGTGACCGGATGCTCCACCTGCAGGCGGCAGTTCACCTCCATGAGGTGGAACGAGCCGTCGGAGGACACCACGAACTCGAAGGTCGCCGCCCCGACGTAGCCGACGGCCAGCGCGCCGCGCACGGCTGCGGCGCACATCTGCTGGCGAAGCTCGTCGGGCAGATTCGGCGCCGGCGCTTCCTCGATCAGCTTCTGATAGCGGCGCTGGACGGAGCAGTCCCGCTCGCCGAGATGGACCGCGCCGCCGTGACGGTCGCACAACACCTGCACCTCGATATGGCGCGCGTCCTCGACGAAGCGCTCTATATATAGGCGCTCATCGCCGAAGACTGCACGAGCGTGTGCGCACGTCTCGCGGTAAGCCTGCGTCAGCTGATCGGCGGCGCGCACCACGGCGATCCCGCGGCCTCCGCCGCCGGCGACGGCCTTGAGGATCAACGGATATCCGATCCGCTCGGCGACCTTCCGTGCCTCCGCCAGACCGTTCACCGCGCCGGTGGAGCCCGGCAGCACCGGCAGCCCGGCCTCAGCCATCAGCCGCCGGGCCAAAGCCTTGTCGCCGAGCTTCTCGATGACGTGCGGCGGCGGACCGATGAACGTGACGCCGTGCGTCTGGCAGACCTCTGCGAAGTCCGGATCCTCGGACAGGAACCCGTAACCGGGGTGGATCGCGTCGGCGCCGGTGCGCAGTGCCGCCTCCATGATCGACGGCATGTGCAGGTAGCTGGCCTTCGCCGAAGGCGGGCCGATGTGGACGGACTCGTCCGCGAAACGCACCACCGCGGACTCCCGGTCCGCGGTGGAGTGCACTGCCACAGTGCGGATGCCCAGCTCCCGACAGGTTCGGGCGACGCGCAGGGCGATCTCACCCCGGTTGGCGATCAGCACGGTCTTGAACATGTCAGCGGCCACCGACCGATTCGACGGCGAGCAGCGGCTGCTGGAACTCCACCGAGCCGCCGTCGGGGACGAGGATCTCCCGCACGATCCCGGCGATGTGCGCCTCGACCGGGCTCATCATCTTCATCACCTCGAGGATCCCGATCTGCTGACCGGGCACGACGGTGTCGCCGACGGCCACGAACGGCGGGGCGCCGGGCTCCGGCGAGTGATAGAACGTGCCGATCATCGGGGCGCACACACGCTGCAGTCCGTCGTCGGCGACCGGCGGATCCGTGTGCGTGGCAGCCGATTCCGCCGCCTCGGTCGCACCGGGACCAGAGCCGTGGCTTCCGGAATCAGGACCACGATAAGGACCGGCACCGACCGCCGAGACGACCTTCGCCACCGGCGAGGGCCACTCGATCTCCAGCGCCGTCCCCAAGTGCTCCACCCGGATCCGGCTCGGCGCCTCCGTCCGGGTCCGCGCGAGATCGGCGATGTGGTGGCACATCGCCTCCAGGTCGGCCAGCTCCGCGCCGACCGCCGTGACCGCCGCGGGGCGCATCATGCCCGCCGAGTGCCTGCGCACCACGCCGTTCTTGGCGGACTCATCTCTGACCTCGGTGGTCACGGCCTGCTCCTCTCCTCGGGTTCCACCTGCTCGACCCCTTCGGTCCCGAAGCGGTGGAAACGGTCTCTGCGCTCGGCGATCAGCCGCTGCGGGTCCCAGGGAATCAGCTCTCGAAGAGTCGTCTTCAGAGCGCTCTCCAACAAGGTCGCCGCCCCGGCACAGTCCCGGTGCGCGCCGTCCGGCGGCTCGGGGACGACCCCGTCGACGATGCCGAGCCGCAGCAGATCGCCGGCTCGCACGCGCAACGCGGCGGCTGCCGTCGTCGCGGCTTCCGGCGCCTTCCACAGGATCGCGGCGCAGCCCTCCGGGCTGATCACCGAGTAGATCCCGTTGGCGCTGACCAGAACCCGGTCGGCGACGGCCAGGGCCAGCGCCCCGCCGCTGCCGCCCTCGCCGATCAGCACGGCGACGATCGGTACCGGCAACCGGGCCATCAGCCGCAGGTTCTCGGCGATGGCGACCGCCTGTCCGGCGCGTTCGGCATCAGGACCCGGATTCGCACCCGGCGTGTCGATGAGGGTGACGACCGGCATACCGAGCTTGGCGGCCATCCGCATCAGCCGCGCCGCCTTGCGGTACCCGGCGGGCGTCGCCATGCCGAACCGCCGGCGCCGCCGCTCGGTGAGATCGCGACCGCCCTTGTGGTGGCCGATCAGCATCACCGGGATGCCGGCGATCAAGCCGGTGCCGCCGACGATGGCCGGGCAGTCCTCGGCGAGGCGGTCGCCGTGCAGTTCCTGGAATTCGTCGACGACGTGCCGGATGTAGTCCGGCGTACTCGGACGCTCGGGATGCCGCGCCAGGCGGACCGTCTCCCAGGGCGCGAGTTCGGTCAGTTCCTCCGGCGCCCGCACGACCGATCCGACCGCGCCGGCAGCCGAGGGCGGGCTCTGGTCCGATCCGCGAAGACTCAGCAGCCGGCCCAGCGCCGACCGCAGACCGGCACGCGGGATGACGTCGTCGACCATCCCGTGGCGCAGCAGGAACTCAGCAGTCTGAAATCCCTCCGGAAGGCGTTCGCCGGTCGTCTGCTCGATCACCCGCGGTCCGGCGAAGCCCATCCGCGCGCCGGGCTCGGCGAAGATCACGTCGGCCAGCGTCGCGAACGAGGCCGCGACGCCGCCGTACGTCGGGTCGGTGATCAACGAGATCGTCAGGATCCCGGCCTCGTCCAACTCCGCGAACGCCTGCGCGGTCTTCGCCATCTGCATCAGCGACAGCGCGCCCTCCTGCATCCTGGCGCCGCCGGAGGCGGCCACCACCAGCAGCGGGACGCGGCGAGCGATGCTGGTCGCCGCGACCTGCGTGATCATCGCGCCGACCGCGCAGCCGAGACTGCCGCCGAGGAACCGGAAGTCCATCGCCGCGACGACGACCGGCTGCCCCTCGATCAGGCCGCTGGCACAGACCACGGCGTCGGACAGCCCGGTGTCCGCCCTGGCGTCCCGCAGCCGCTCCGGATAGGGTCGGCTGTCGACGAACTCCAGCGGGTCATGCACGGTGCGGCCGCCGAAGATGGGCTCGGCCGAACCGGGGTCCAGCAGCTGCTCGAGCCGCTCCGGCGCGGTCAGCCGACCGTGCCGCGAACACTCCGGGCAGACTTTCAGCATCCTGGCGAAGCGCTTCGCGTAGAGCAGTCCGGCGCAGCCCTCACACCGCACCCAATTCGGCGCGACAACGTCCGGCGGACCGTCGATGGCGGTCATGGCCAGTCCTCCTCTCGCGAAACTTCCGGAACAGCACGGTGGCGATCAGTGCGTTCAGCCCGAGCCAGCGCCGCGGTCCCAGCGATAGAACTCGCGCGCCATCGCGTCCTTCGGGTCGCGCCAGGTCTCCGGGTCGTACGCGTCCACGTACGCGGCCAGCCGCTCGCTGACCGCGCGGAACTCCGGATGTCCCTTGTGCCGGGCCACCTCCGGCCCGGCCGGCCGGTCGGACTCGATCAGGTGCAGATACACGTCGCCGAACTGGAACAGGCTGCGGCCGCGCACCCCGATGAGCTCCGGCAGCTCGCTCCGGTCGGAGTCGGCGAAGATGTCGGCGATGCCGTGCGCGGAGTCCGGCTTCATCCGCGCGACGATGAGAGTACGGTGCACGTCGCTCACACCTCCGCCGCGCGCTTCTCGACCTTCTCGCGGATCAGATCCATCTGGATGCGGGAGTTGTGGTTGATCCGCTGGGTCATGCCGTCGTCGTCGACCGGCGCGCTCGGCTTCATCGCGAAGTCCTGGACCCAGCGCATGCTGGTCCCCTCCGGGACCTCGCTGTACTCCCAGCGGATGTTCATGAACTCGAACGGACCGGTCTCGACCCGCTGCGCCCGGACGGCTTGCGCCTCGCGGTCGGTCTCGCGTTCGGAGACCCAGCTCCAGACCTGGCCGTTCTCGTCGGGGTGCATCGTCAGCCGGAAGCGCGTGCGCTCGCCGGTGCGGTCCAGCACTTCCACCGAGGCGTACTCGCTGAACAGCGAAGGCCAGTTCTCCAGATCGTTGGTGACCTGCCACACCAGATCCAGCGGAGCGTTGATGACGACGGTGTTGTCGGTGTGCCCGGGCATCTCAGGAGCCTTTCTTCAGGGAGAGGTTGACGGTGTTCAGGAATTCGGCGGAGGACTTGGCGGACTCGGCAGCCGTCATCGACAGGCCGTGGCGGTTCTCCAACTCCCCGACGACGGCCAGCAGGCCCAGAGAGTCCACGCCGAAGTCCTCGAACGTGGCGCCCGGCCGGTCCAGGTCGATCGGGTCGATCGTGACGCCGGCCTTCTGCTTCAAGAGCGTGGCGAGGTCGTTGGAGGTCAGTTCGACAGACAAGGGATCGCTCCTCGGTCGGGTCCCTGCCGGGACGCTTGTCGGGTCCATCTGGCTTGTCGGGTTCATCTGGCTGGTCAGCCTTCTCAGGCTGGTCAGGACTCGGAGCCGAGCCTGAGGAGCACCGCGGAGTTGGAGCCCATCAGACCCCTGCTCAGCACCAGGGCGGTGCGCGGTGCGGCGGCTCGGGCGAAACCGGTGACCAGGTCGAGGTCGTACGCGCAGCCGGAAACGTTGGGAGTAGGGGGAATCAGCCCTTGTTCCAAGCACAGGGCGGCGGATGCAGTGTCGAGCGCCGAGCCGCCGCAGTAGGCGCGTCCGATGCCCGCCTTGGGAGCGGTCACCGGGACGCGGGCGGCGTGCTTGCCCAGCACGTCCGCGAGCGCCAGCGCCTCGGCGCGGTCGGCATCGGGCACGGCGAGCGCGTCAGCGAAGACGACGTCCACTTCCTCCGGCGCGCAGTTCGCCTCGGCGAGCGCGCCGCGCATCGCGTGCGCGAGCCCGTCCCGCGATTCCGCCCAACGGGACGCGCCGGTGAAGGTCGCTCCGTGACCGGCGAGCACCGCCCTGATCCGGGCGCCCCGAGCGCGCGCGGTCGCCTCGTCTTCGAGGACGAAGAACGCTCCGCCCTCGGCGGGGGCGAATCCACTCGCCTGCTCGGTGAAGGGCAGATACGCACGCTTGGCATCGGTGGCGGTACTCAGCTCCGGATAGCCGAGCTGACACACCATCGAGTACGGAGCGATCGGCGCCTCCGCCGCGCCGACCACGACCGCGGTCGTCCCCCGAACGACATCGCGGGCAGCGTGCGCGAGCGCGTCCAGACCGCCTGCTTCGTCGCTGGCGACCACGCCGCAGGGTCCCTTGAAGCCGCCACGGATGGAGATCTGTCCGGTGCTCGCCGCGTAGAACCACGCGATGGATTGGTACGGCCCGACATGATGCGGACCCTGGCTCCACAGCTGCTGCAGCTCGCCCTGACCGAACTCGCCTCCGCCGGAGCCGGCCGCGGTGACCACGCCGATGCCGAAGGGGTCGTCCGCGTCGCGTTCGGCATCGACCGGCAGCTCGGAGTCGGCGAGCGCCAGACCGGCGGCGGCCAGCGCGTAGTGCGTGAACCGGTCGGTCGCGACAAGAATGCGCTCCTCGACGAACTGCGCGGCGTCGAATCCCTTGATCAGGCCCGCGATCCGCAGCGGGGACTGCTCGCAGCCCTCGCGGTCGATCGGAGCAAGCACGGAGGTGCCCTCGCACGTCGCCTTCCAGTACTGGTCGGTGCCGACGCCGTTGGGAGCGACGACGCCGATTCCCGTTACCGCCGCCCGCCGGCGAGCCTGGGACCTGTTCATAACGCCACCTCCTCCCGGCTGAGCACGACGGCGGACTGGAAGCCGCCGAAGCCGCTGCCGACCGAGAGCACGTGGCGCAGCGGAAGTTCGCGCGCGCTGCCCGGGACGTAGTCCAGGTCGCACTCCGGATCGGGCTCGCTGTAGTTGGCGGTCGGCGGGACGACGCCGTGGTGCAGCGCCAGCGCGCAGGCGGCGAGCTCGATCGCGCCGATGGCGCCGAGGGAATGGCCGACCATGGACTTGATGGAGCTCATCGGGGTCCGGTACGCGTGCTCGCCCAGCGAGCGCTTGACCGCGGCGGTCTCGTGGCGGTCGTTCTGCTTCGTGCCCGAGCCGTGGGCGTTGACGTAGTCCACGTCCGCGGCGTCGAGGCGGGCGTGGTCCAGAGCGCGGTCGATCGCCTGGGACATCTCCAGGCCCTCGCGGGTGAGCCCGGTCATGTGGTGGGCGTTGCCGAAGGTGGCGAATCCGCCGAGCACCGCGTAGATCTGCGCTCCCCGGCGGCGCGCCTGCTCCAGCTCCTCCAGGATCAGCACGGCGCCGCCCTCGCCGAGCACGAAGCCGTCCCGGCTCGCGTCGAAGGGCCGGGAGGCGTGCTCGGCGTCGTCGTTGCGCGCCGAGGTCGCCTTGATGGCGTCGAAGCAGGCGACGGTGATCGGCGAGATCGGCGAGTCGCAGGCTCCTGCGATCACCACGTCGGCCCGCCCCTCCTCGATCGCCAGCGCCGCGTAGCCGACGGCGTCCAGACCGGAGGTGCAGCCGGTGGAGACGGTCTGGACCGGGCCCGCGGCGCCGAAGCGCTCGGCGACCGCCGAGGCCAGGGTGCTCGGCATGAAGGCGCGCTCCAGGTGCGGCTCGGCGCGCCGGTGGTCGACGTCCCAGGCAACGCCTGCGCTGCTGACCTTGACGTAGTCCTGCTCCAGCCGGGTCGTGGCGCCGACCGCGGTGCCCAGCGAGACCGCCAGCCGCCACGGATCGGCGGCCGCCAGGTCCAGGCCGCTGTCCCGGATCGCCTCGTCCGCGGCGGCCAGGGCGAACCAGACGTAGCGGTCGTTGCGCTCGATCTCCTCGGCGGTCAGGCCGTTGGCGGCGGGGTCGAAATCGCATTCGGCGGCGATGCGCGAGCGGAAGCCCTCGGGATCGAAGAAGGTGATCCCGCGCGTGGCCGTGCGGCCCGCCGAGAGCAGGTCCCAGAACGCCCGGACGCCGGTCCCGCCGGGCGCCACGACGCCGATCCCGGTCACCGCCGCGCGACGGGTCATCGGACGGCCTCCGCGGGTTCGGGCGCGTCCGCGTGCGGCGGCTGGCCGACGTGCCGGTGGACCGGCTGCTCGATGGTCTGTTCGGCCTGCTTGATCTGTTCGGTCTGTTCGGTCTGTTCGGTCTGCTCGGTGTCCACGTGGCCGAGCTCCGGCCTCGGAGCCAGCGGACCGAGGTGGAACACCAGGCGCGCCTCGGTCGTGCCGACGTTGCGGAACCGGTGGCGCATGCCGATCGGGATCATCATGCCCTGGTCGGCGTGCAGCGGCTGCGGCACGCCGTCCAGATCGACCATCAGCTCGCCGCAGACGACGAAGACGAACTCCTCGGAGTAGGGGTGGTAGTGCTCGCCGATGCGCTCGCCCGGCTCGACGATGGCCAGTCCCATGAAGCCGCTCGTCGCGCCGACGGCGGACGGCGTGAGCATCGCCCGCAGATCACCGCCGCGGCGGCGGTTCGACGGCGCGTCGGCGACGTTGACGACAACAGGCAGGTGCGTGGTCACGACGATCTTCCCCTCGCGCTTGAGGTCACCCGGACGGACGTCGGGTGCGTTCTTCTTTTCGGGTGTGCTTGGGCGTGCTGAGGTGGCTGGGCGTTCTGGGCCGCCCTGGGGCGTGCTGGGGCGTGCTCGGGCGTGCTCAGGCGTCAGGCCTGCGGCGAGCGCCGGTCGGTGATCGTCGTCAGCTCCCAGTTCGCCATCGCCGCGCGGCGGCCGTCGTCGTCGCGCAGGTCCGGCGGCGTCCGGATCAGCCGGGCCAGCACGGCGCCGGCGCGCGGACTCATGACGCCGAGCGCCGTCGCCGGGTCCGTCGTCGCCGGCACGGTCATGTCGACCATCCGGACCACACGGTCCTCGCGCTGGAACACGGTGCTGCGCACGAGCGGGGACTTGGGGTCGTCCATCGCGGCACGGTCCTGGCGGGCCAGGAACTCGGCGATCGCCGCGCCGCAGCCCGAGCGCGCCGGGTAGGTGTAGGCGAAGCGTTGCGGCTCCGCCTTCTTGGTGGGCTTGCCGGCGCGCGCGTGGTGGTGCACGGCAGGCAGCGCCGCGCGCATGAAGAAGTCCCGGGCGGCCAGCGGGTCGTTCAGATCCCGGGCCTGCTCCAGGTAGGGGTTGATCGCCTCTTCGACCGCCCGCACCTCGGGCTGCGCGGCGACGTGGCGCAGCGCGGCGACCAGGTCGCCCATCACCTCCACCGAACGGACCACCTCGTTGCCCCGCATGAACAGCGAGGTGCGGACCAGCCGCGTGGTCTCGTCCACCTGGGACGCCGGGGAGGTGTAGCCGGCGAGGATGTCGGCGACGGTCTGCTCGCTGCCCGGCTTCACGTTGAAGGTGAGCGCGTGCCGGATGATGCCGTCCGGGCCGGGACCGAGGGCGACGGGACCGGTTCCCTTGCGCTCCCGGGGCGGCAGGACGCTGTCGACGCTCTGCGCTCCGAACGTCTCGCGGAACACTGTGAAACGCAGGGATCTGGTGTCTCGGACACACTTGCTCAAAGGCCTGACCATCTCCCGGTGCTCCGCGCTGTCCAGCCAGGACAGGAACGGCTCGGGTGCCTCCCACTCGCTGGTGATGAGCCAGCGCAGCGGGTCGTCGGTGGACTGGCAGAGCTGGTCGGTCAGGTGCCCGGGCACTGCCGAGACCTGGTAGCGCATCTGCTCGTACGCCTCAAGGAAGCTTTGCTGCTCGCCGTCATGGACGTCCAGCAGAAGGACGACTCGCAAGCGGGAGTCGGTCGGTCGGGCGCGCTCGTCGAGGACGGGAGCTGTCTGGGCCATGGGCTGTCTCACTTTCCGGTTGCCTGACACCAGATCGTTTCCGAGGTATCCGGACCGCGCGACGATTCACAGCCATCCGGGCGAAATTCGCGCAATCGTCGTGCTCGTGGTCAATTAGCCAGAGAACAGATCCCCCCGGCAACGCCAGGAATGGAGCCGCACCGTGAAGCAGCGCAGTGAGCAACGGATACCGGTACTCGTGGTCGGAGGCTCCCTCGTGGGCCTGTCCATGTCGGTGTTCCTCGGCCGCCTCGGCGTCCGGCACCTGCTGGTCGAGCGGCACGCGAGGACCTCGCACCACCCGCGTGGCCGCGGCAACAACCTGCGGACCATGGAGCTGTTCCGCGTCGCCGGAATGGAGGACGACATCCGCCGCGCCGCGTCCGTCCTGCGCGACAACCACGGCATCCTGCAAGCGCACACGCTCGCCGGCAGCGAGCAGGAGTGGCTCTTCCGGCAGATCGACCCCGGCGGCAAGACGGCCGGCTTCAGCCCGGCGTCCTGGTGCCTGTGCAGCCAGAACGACCTGGAACCGGTACTCCTGCGGCACGCGGAGAAGCTCGGCGGCGAGGTCCGCTTCGGCACCGAGCTGGTCTCGTTCGAACAGGACGACGACGGTGTCACAGCCGAACTGCTGGACCGTTCCACCGGACGCAGCAGCACGGTCCACGCGGATTATCTGGTCGCCGCCGACGGTCCGCGCAGCCCGATCCGCGAGCAGCTCGGCATCACCCAGAGCGGACGCGGCGACCTGTTCCACAACATCAGCGTCACCTTCCGCGCCGAGCAGCTCGCCCATGTGGTCGGCGACCGCCGGTTCATCGCCTGCTACCTGACCCATCCGCAGGGCGCCGGCGCGCTGCTCCCGGTAGACAACCGCGAGCACTGGGTCTTCCACGTCCCGTGGCACCCCGACCGCGGCGAGACGATCGAGGACTTCACCGACGAGCGGTGCGCGGCGCACATCCGTGCGGCCGCCGGCGTCCCCGAACTGCCGGTCGAGATCACCGGCAGGGCGCCGTGGCACGCGGCCGAGCGCGTCGCCGACCGCTATCACGACGGCCGGGTCTTCCTCACCGGCGACTCGGCGCACGAAATGCCGCCCACCGGCGCCTTCGGGTCCAACACCGGGATCCAGGACGCGCACAACCTCGCGTGGAAGCTCTCCGCGGTGTTGTCCGGCTGGGCAGGTCCCGGGCTGCTGAACACCTACGGGATCGAGCGCCAGCCGGTAGCCGTGGAGACCGCCTCGCGAGCTGCCCTGCGCTCGGCGGAGCACAGCCACCCGGGCTTCGACGCTCCCCCGGTCGGCGGTGGCGGCGGCGGCCGCTCCTCGGTGCTGCCGGTGGCGCTCGGGTACCGGTACACCTCGGGTGCGATGGTCGGCGCGGACGCGAAGGCGCCTATCGTCCCGGAACACTTCGCCGCGACCGGCGAGCCCGGGACCAGGGCTCCGCACCTGTGGCTGAATCAGGGCGAGGTGGATCAGGATACTGCGAGAATCTCCACGATCGACTTGTTCGAGCGGAGGCCGGTCCTGCTTTCCGGGAAGGACAGCGCGTGGCGCGTGGCTGCGGCATCGGCGGCCAGCGAGACGGGTGTGCCGATCAACTGCCATCGGTTCGGCGACCAGGACGGCGTCGATTGGCAGAACTCGTACGGCATCGGACCGGACGGCGCGGTGCTGGTCCGCCCGGACGGATTCGTCGCGTGGCGCTCGACGGACGGCGTCCTGGATCGCCAGTCCGAGTTGCAGGGTGTGCTGCGCGAGGTGTTGAGCCTCAGCTAGATCCCACAAGCGCCACGGTCGTTATGGTGTGCACGCACATGGCTGGCCCTCCCCTCCGGAGCTACGTTCCCCGAAACATCGGCGGGACAAGACGGAGGGGAGGCCGTGGTGAGAAGCGTGCGCATGCTGCGTGTCACACGGCGGTGGGCGGCACTATGGGCTCTGACACTGTTCGCAGCGATGGCTGTGCCGACCACGCAGGCGTCGGCGAGCGGCGGGCTCCACACCGTGAGTCCGGTGGCGGGCAGCCTGTCCGGGCACCAAATATCAGGGGTCTACGTCGCCGGGATCTCCTCCGGCGGTTACATGGCCGGGCAGTTGCAGGTCGCCTACTCCAGCCGGATCAAGGGCACCGCGGTGTTCGGCGCCGGTCCGTACTACTGCGCTGAGAACAACGCCGCCGAGGCTCTGTACGGCTGCGCGGCCAACACCTACCCGGACTATCTCAGCACCCTGGAAGCCGACGCCTCACTCTGGTCCGCCTACGGCTGGATCGACCCGATCAGCCACCTGTCCGGACGGCCGGTGTGGGTGTACCACGGTTCGCAGGACACTGCCATCGCCGCTTCCGTGAGCAAGGACGGCGCGAGCTTCTTCTCCCACTTCGGCGCACACGTCACTTCGGTCACCGGCACCGGAGCCGGGCACGCCTGGGTGACGCCGTACGGCTCCAACTCCTGCGGCACGACCGGCTCCCCGTACCTGAACAACTGCGGCACCGACCCCGAGCACGACATGCTGACCGCCCTGCTCGGCTCAGTCACCGCCGAGAACACCGGCCCACTGACCGGCACCCTGACCCGGTTCAACCAGAACGCCTACGCCCTCGGCGGTTCAGCCGGCGCCCTGGACCTGTCGAGCGCAGGGTTCTCCTACGTCCCCCACTCCTGCGCCACCGGCTCGACCTGCCGGCTCCTCGTCGCCCTCCACGGCTGCGATCAGGGCTACGACACCGTCGGCACCGCCTTCGTCGACGAGGCCAACCTCAACCAGTACGCGGACACCAACAACATGATCGTCCTCTACCCGCAAGCCACCACCGGCGCCAGCAACCCCCTAGGCTGCTGGGACTGGTGGGGCTACCTCGGCGCCACCAACTACCCGATCCAGGGCGGCGCGCAGATCGAGAGCATCATGAACATGGTGGATGCGCTCGGCGGGTGAGGCCGGTCTAATGGCTGGTTCGCCGCGGGGGGTCTGGTGGCAACCACCAGACCCCGAACCGCAGCCGGCTACCAGCTCTACCAGCTACCAGCGCTCGCCGATCTGAGGCGCGATCAGCTCGTCGTACACCTCGCGCACCGCAGCCAGATCCGCCTCGGACAGCGGCGCCACGGCCGCCGCAGCCGCGTTTCCGGCGGCCTGCTTCGGGTTGCGGGCGCCGGGGATGACCACGCTGACTCCGGGCTGGTCCACGATCCAGCGCAAGGCGAACTGCGCCATCGTGACGTCCTCGGGGACCAGTGGCGCCAGGCGGCGTACCGCCTGCAGGCCGGTGGCGAAGTCGACGCCTGAGAAGGTCTCGCCGACGTCGAAGGCTTCGCCGTGGCGGTTGTAGTTCCGGTGGTCGTTCTCGGCGAAGGTGGTGTGCTCGTCGTACTTGCCGGACAGGAGTCCGCTGGCGAGGGGGACGCGGGCGATGATGCCGACGCCGGCCTCGCGGGCGGCGGGGAGCACATCGGCGAGCGGGCCGAGGCGCAGCATGTTCAAGATGAGCTGCACGCTTGCCACGCCGGGGCGGGCGATCGCCGTCAGCGCCTCGGCGCGGGTCTCGACGCTCACGCCGTAGGCGGCGATGCGGCCTTCGTCGACCAGGGTGTCCAGTGCGTCGAAGACCTCGTCGCTGGAGTACACCGGCGTCGGCGGGCAGTGCAGCTGCACCAGATCGAGGGTGTCGACCCCCAGGTTCTTGCGGGAGCGGTCGTTCCACGCGCGGAAGTTGTCCAGCGTGTACGCCTCCGGGACCTGCGGGACTCGGCGTCCCATCTTCGTGGCGACCGTGAGGTCCGCACCGGGGCGCGACTTCAGGAACGTCCCGATCAGCTGCTCGCTCCGTCCGTCGCCGTAGACGTCGGCGGTGTCCAGGAAGGACACCCCGTCGTCCACGGCGGCGGAGAGCGTGGCCAGCGCGTCGTCCTCGGCCACCTCACCCCAGTCCGCACCCAGCTGCCACGCACCGAGACCGATCACGCCGACCTGCCGGCCGGTCCGGCCCAGGACTCGCTTTTCCATCTGACAAGGCCTTCCTCTGGCTGAGCCACTTGCACTGGCCATGCTAGCCATCCGAAGTCGTAAAACCTTGATGACGGAGCGCGAGCGCCTCGAGCCGTGAGCGGCCTACGTGAGCGGCCCACGTACGCGGACGCTGCCAGGCGGTGCTCAGACGCCGTCAGACCCGGCTCCGCGCCGTCCACAGCTCCGGGAAGATCAGCGCGTCCGCGCGCTTGGCCAGCCACGCCACCCCCGACGAGCCGCCGGTCCCGACCTTGGCGCCCATCGCGCGGCGCGTCGCCATCAGATGGTCGCCGCGCCATCGCCATATCGCCTCGGCGACGTCGGTGAGCGTCTCGCCGAGGCGGACCAGCTCCGGCTCACGCTCCGGCGCGGCGTAGATCTCGGCCCAGATCTGCTCCACCGCCGGGTCGCCCGCGTAGCGCTGAGCGAGGTCCCGGTCGAGAACTGCTTGCGGAATCGGGTAGCCGCGACGGTGCAGCAGCCGCAGCACCTCGTCGTACAGGCTCGGTTCGCCCAGCGCCTGCTTCAGCTCCGCCTGCATGCCCGGCGTGCCGGCGTGCGGCACGAGCATCGACGCCGACCGCTCGCCGAGCACGAACTCCAGCCGCCGGTACATCGCGGACTGGAAGCCCGAGCCGTCGCCCAACGCGGGGCGATAGGCGTTGAACTGCGTCGGGGTGAGGCGCGCGAGCGGCAGCCAGGAGGCGTTCAACGCCTGCAGTTCGTCCAGGCTGCGGCCGAGGGCGGTCATCGCGGTGGGCAGGTCGTCGTCACGCAGAGCCGCGCCGGCGGTCTGCCACTCGTGCACCAGGAGCTTGAACCACAACTCCATGACCTGGCTGGTCACGAGGAACGCCATCTCACCGGGATCATCGGTGCGGGTCTGTTGCAGGCCCGCCAGCGCGGAGGCCCGGATGTAATCGTCATAGGGGGTCGTGCCCCCGAGGTCGTATCGGGGCGCGAGCACGTCAGACTGCTGCGAAACGGAGGACATCGGCACATCCTTGAGAGCGGCTGCCGGGTAGCGGTCCGCCCAACCTCATCGGAGCGCCGGTCCCCTCGGACCGCTCGGCACACCGCCGGTCGGCCCGCATCCATGATGCGATGAGGATGTTCGGAACGGCAAGTGGTGCGGTTCCGCGGCGGTTCTCACCGACCCTCAGGTCAGCGGCTCGCCGCCGTCGACGCGCAGCGTAACGCCGGTGAGGAAGGGGTTGGTCATCGCGAACAGGACCGCGTCGGCGACGTCCTGCGAGGTGCCGATCCGCCGCGCCGGATTGTGGGTGCGGAAGTGGTCGAAGTACGCCTGCTTGCCCTCCTCCCCCATCGCGTCCCAAGCGCCGGTGTCGATCACGCCGGGTGCGATCGCGTTGACCCGGATCGGCGCCAGCTCCAACGCGAGGCAGCGCGTGAGGAAGTCCGCCGCGCCGTTGGTGATCGCGACGCCGAGGTAGCCGACCGCCGGCTTGAACGCCGCGACGCCGGAGAACAGCGTGAAGGAGCCGTCCTCGGCGATCTGCGGCGCGAAGTGCTTGGCGAGCATCAGCGGCCCGAGGACCTTGGTGTTCAGCGAGTTCAGGACGTCGGCGCGCTCGAGGTCGCCCAGGACGCCGCGAGCACGCGCCGAGGCGGTGCTCACGAGATGGTCGACGGGTCCCAGCGTGGCGGCAAGGCTCGCGATCGACGCGTCATCGGTGACGTCGACGCGCTCGGCGCGGAGCTTGCCCTCGTAAGCGTCGGCGAGCGCCTCGGGATTGCGTCCGGCGACGACGACCCGCGCGCCGGCCGACACCGCCGAATCCGCGATCGCGCGGGCGATGCCGCTCGATCTGCCGATGACGACGACGGTCCGATCCCGCAGTGATTCAGCCATGATTCCCACCGACCTTCTCCACGACGTCGAGCAGCACGTCGGCGACGACCGTCGGTGCGGTGAGCAGCGGAACGTGGTCCACCGCGTGCACGCTGACCGTGGCACCCATCCGCTCAGCCATGAAGCGCTGGTTCTCGACCGGGATCATGCGGTCGTTCTGGGCGATGAGGAACCAGGCAGGCACGTCCTTCCACAGCGGACGACCGACCGGAACCGTGATGCACGCAACGGAAATCGGCTGCTGCACAGCCCGCAGATACGTCTGTTCCTCGCTCGTGGCGTCCTGCGCGAAGGCCGCGGGGAACGCTTCGTCGGGGAGCCAGATCAGCCCGTGCGCGTCGGGCGCCAGCGCCGGCGCCGCCGGGTGGGGCGCGACGCGGCCGAGGATGTCGGCGACGGTCTCGCCCTCGTCCGGGGCGAGCGCCGCGACGTAGACCAGCGCGCGGACGTTCGCGGCTCGGGAGGCGGCGATGACGGCGCCGGCGTAGGCGTGTCCGGCCAGCACGACCGGTCCCTCGACGTGCTCGATGGTGCGATCCAGCGCCGCCACGTCGTCGTCGAGCGAGGTCAGCGGAAGCTGAGCGGCGATGGTACAGACGCCCGCGGATTCCAAGGCGCTGACTACCTTTTCCCAACTGGAGCCGTCTGCCCAAGCGCCGTGAGCCAGGACGACCGTGAGGTTGTCAGTGCTCATAGTCAACCCCGCCCAGGAACTCGAGAATCGCGTCGGCGATCTCCTCGACGTGGGTCTCGAGCGCGAAGTGGCCGGTGTCGAGCAGGCGCACGGTCGCGTTGGGGTTGTCGCGGCGGAAGGCTTCGGCGCCGGCCGGCAGGAAGAAGGGGTCGTTCTGTCCCCACACGGCGAGCAGCGGCGGCGTGTGCGTGCGGAAGTACTCGTGGAAGGCCGGGTACAGCTCCACGTTGCTGGTGTAGTCGCCCATCAGGTCCAGCTGGACTTCGTCGGCGCCGGGGCGCGCGAGGTAGTAGTTGTCGAGGCTGTATCCGTCCGGGGAAACCGTCGCGGACTCGGGAGTGCCGTGCGTGTACTGCCACACGGTCGTCTCCGGGGAGAGGAACTCGCGCAGCGCGTCCCGGTTGGCCTGCGACTTGTCCTGCCAGTAGGCGCGCAGCGGTGCCCAGCTGTCGCTGAGTCCTTCCTCGTAGGCATTGCCGTTCTGGGAGATGATCGCCGTGATCCGCTCCGGATGCCGGGCCGCCAGGCGCAAGCCGGTCGGCGCGCCATAGTCGAAGACGTAGACGGCATACCGGTCGAGACCGATCTCCTCGGTGAACCGGTCGATGACGTCGGTGATGTGCTCGAAGGTGTACTCGAACTCCTTGTGGTCGGGCATGTCCGACTGGCCGAAGCCCGGCAGGTCCGGAGCAATGACCCGGTACTGGCCGGCGAGCCGCGGGATCAGGTCACGGAACATGTGCCCGGCGCTCGGGTAGCCGTGGAGCAGCAGAACGGTCGGGGCATCCGCCGGTCCGGCTTCGCGGTAGAAGACCTTCAGCCCGTCGACCTGGGCGGATCGGTAGTTCACGCCGTTACTCATTTCGCATCTCCCTTGACCGCTCTTGCTGACAGGTCTCAGTCAAGCGTGCTCCGCCTAACCTGTCAAGACGAGTTTAAGGGTTAGAGGCGAAAACCTGCCGACACCAGCGCACGCCACACAGCGAGCGAGCCCGCAGCAAAAAGGGCTGCGGGCTCGCTCGCTGTCGAAAGATTCGGGCTGGTTGCGGACTCAGAGCGTGCGCGGATTGGCAGCAGGGCGGAAAAACGGCGGAGCTCCAAGCCTGAGCACACCGTTGCCTTGCCATGCGCTGCGCTTACGGCAAGCCGATCGCCCACGACCGACACCGCGTCGAGGGCGATCGTCCGGCGCGCCCAGACGTGGTCTCGCCGAGTTTTCCGTGCGCTGCGGCGGCTGCGGCTGCACCGCCTCGCCAGACCAGCTACCAATCAGCGCACGCTCTACGCCTCCGCCGTCTCACCTGCACGGTGGTAGTGCCGCCGCGCCTTCATGCGGTTTCCGCACACGGCCATCGAGCACCACTTGGCGCTGTTCGGCTTGCTCCGGTCGATCAGGAACAGCTGGCACTCGGTGTTCGCGCAGGCTCGGAGCCGGCCGGGGCTGGAGATGCGGAGCGCGTCCCAGGCCAGCACGGCTTTCGCCGCCGTGATGCGGCCTTCGGGGGCGTGCAGTGCCCAGTCGAGACCTTCGGGGGTGGCGCGCGGGGAGTAGCCGACGCCTTCCAGGAAGGGCGCGAGTGCTCGCGGGCTCTGCTCGCCGCGAACGATCGCCTGCAGGATCGGCCTCAGCTCGAGCAGGCCTCGCCACTCGCTCTCGGACTTCTCCAGTCCGTTGGCCGCCAGCCACCGTCGCGCGGACGCGAGGTCGCCGAGTTCGTCCAGCTCACGGCCGTCTATCACCGGAGTGGTGTTGAGCAGGTTCAGTAGCAGCTGCTCGTCGGCGGGCACCGCCGCCGTCATGGCCGTCGTCGACACTGTCTAACCTCCTAGCGCCCCTTGGAGGGTTATCTTCACACACTTCCCCCTAACCGGTAAAGCCCATGAAGGAAGTTATGCCGTCCCTGGGATCAGTGAAGATCAGGGATTCGTCGAGTTTCGCGATGATGATGTCGGCTGACTCGTCAGGGGTTTGACGGGAGGTGTCGAGCCACAGGCCGAGGCGCGGCGTCTCCTTCGTGAGGACGTCGCGAAGCCAGTCGAACTTGCCGTTCTCGGCGGTGTACGCGGTTTTCGCCCGCTGCCGGTCGCGGTCACGGATGACCTCGGGGGAAGGGTTCAGCACGACGAGGTGGAAGCGGTCGCACGGCACCAGACCGGGCAGTTCGTCGAGCAACGGCCCGAGGACGTTGTCGTTGAAGACAACATCGAAGCCCGCCTGCAAGTAGACGCCGGCGACTGCGAGCGAAGCCTGATAGCGCAGCCGGAGTTGCCACAACGCCTCCGCGCTTGGTTCCCGTGACATGTCGACACACCCGCTGACGACCATCGCGCGGATCGTGTCGCCATCAACAATTACGCCCCGAGCGCAGCGCTGCGCCAGCACCGCGGCGACCGTGCTCTTGCCCGACGCCGGGATCCCGGTGACGACGATCAAACGAGCCATGGATGGTAACGGTAGCGCCCGATCGGCGCAGTCCCCACACATTTTCAGCGGCTTCGCTGGTCACCGCTTCTCTGAGCCGTTATGCCGCAACGCGTTCGCCCCGGCCGGTGAGGATCGGCCGGGGCGAAGTATTGCTGAGGGACCGCTTAGGCGATGTGCTGCCCCTGCGGCACGCTCTCGCTGCGGTGCGGCACGACGGTGCCTTCGGCGGCGCCCTCGTAGCTGTCCCAGATCTTGTTCATCTGGCCCTGGTAGTACACGGTGTGCGTGCTGGCCAGGATCGCGAGCAGGATGCCCAGCCCGCCGTTGCACGTCGCCGGCAGCCCGGCGGCGACCTGCGCCTGCGAGATGCGCTTGCCGGTCCGGAAGGCGGACACGAACGGCGGAATCACCAGATACGAACCCGGAATCCAGGCGAGCACCGACAAAGCCGGGTTCACCGTGATGCGGCTGTCAAAGTCCCGAGTCTCACGGTTGACCTTGTACCACCACACGTAGTAGTAGATTCCGATCGTGATGAGCGACAGTCCCCACACACCCCAGGGCTGACGCTTCTTACCGACCGCACCTTGCGGCATCCGAATTCCTCTCCCGATTAAACGCAACACGCCCGCAGGGTTCTCCCTGTGGCGCCGAGCGATCATCGCGCAGCTCACGGGCTTCCATCCAGAGGTTCGGCGAAATTACCGGGAATTCGAAGACGGCGTCAGTCTCCGTTCAACCGCCGTTCCATAGCAACTGATTCACAACGCCCTTCAAGGAAATCATTGCGCTGATAAACAAACGCGGCTCATCGGTAGCCGTACGTCTCCCACTTTTCCAGCACCTTGTCCTGAATCTCCTTGGGCCATCCGTTGACGAAACTCCCCTTCACCGGCCGCTGCTTTTCATCGAAAAGGTCAGCCAAAAGGCAGTTGTACAGAACCTTCCCGGCTCGGTAGGAATGCGCCTCGACTTCGGAGAGGTAGACCGACAGCTGAACGTGCGGCTCGGCCGGGAAGTGCACCTCGCCGTGCTCGGGGTGAGTGCGGGTCGCGAAGGCCCACACGACGTCGTCGTTGTCGGTGATGTCGATGTCGTCCTCGACCAGCAGCACCTTCGGAACTCCGAACCCTGCCTTGCCCTGGAACACCACCTCGCCGACGCGCTGGGTGAGTTCGGCCGAGGAGATCGGCAGCGACTCGTGCCAGTCCGACCGGACGGCGACGATCAGCCAGTGCATCGCCGATTCGTAGGAGAACCAGGTCGAGGTGACCGGCAAGCCCGCCTTCCGCAGCTGGTACAGGATCTCCGCGGCATGCATCGTGCCGGTGACCGTGTGGTCCTCCTCCACCGGCGGGCCGGCGGCGACGACCGGCAGGATCGCCCCGTTCCGGTGGGTGATCGCCGAGACATGGAAGACCGGCTTCAGCGACTGCTCGATCGCGTTGTAACCGGGGTACTCGTTCATCGGCCCTTCCATGACCGTCTCGTCGAAGGCGATGTGGCCCTCGATGACGATCTCGGCGGTCGCGGGCACCATCAGATCGACGGTCTCGGCCGGCACCACCTCGAGACCCTCGCCGAACAGCGCGCCCAGGAAGTGCGACTCGTCGGCGCCCTCCGGCAACGGCATCCCGCCGACGAACGGCAAGCCGGGCTCGACGCCCAGCGCGAGCGCGATCGGCAGCGGCTTGCCCTCGGCGGCCCACTGCGCACGGATGATTCCCAGGTGCTGCGGTCCGGGAATGAGGCAGCCCAAGGTGTTCGGGCCGGCGATCATCATGCGGTTGATCGACCAGTTGGTCCAGGAACCGTCGGGCGTCTTGGCGATGTTCATGCCGTACGTCTGGATGTAGCGTCCGCCGTCGTTGCCGTGGATCAGCGGCGTGGGGAACGCGAACAGGTCGATGTCGTCCCCGAGCAGGATGTTCTCCTTGCACGGCGCGCCGTCCGCCGACACGACCTGCGGCGGTATCCCCGGCTTGTCGCGGGCGGCGACGATCGCCTCCATGATGTCCTGCCCCGGCGCGTCGGCGGGCTGGCCGAGCGCCAGCGCGATCCGGGCGTGCGGGTGCGAGGGACCGCTGAGGCCGGCGGGGGCGCCCAGCACCTGGAATCCGGTGTCCTGATAGCCGGTGATGGTGGTGAACAGCGGCGCCGGTGCGCGCAGGTCGTAGGACCGGCGGATGACCGCACCGATCTCCAGATTCCAGTCGACCTCCTCGTCGATGGTCTGAAGCTCGCCGATGAGCTCCAGTTCCGCTATGAATTCACGCAGACTGCGCAGGTGCCTCAAGGTCGGTTCCTCTCATCGCCGAGTGCTGATCAAGTCTCGTGCCGATCAACATCGGGCGTCCAAGACCCGTTCGGTCTCGGGTGGATACCCTGCGGCTATGGCGATCGACATCAGGCTGATGCGTTACGTGGTCGCCGTGGCCGAGGAGGGCGGGTTCCAGCGCGCGGCCAAGCGGCTCCTGGTCGCGCAGCCGTCGCTGAGCCGGCAGATCCGCGATCTGGAACGCGAGCTGGGCGTCACGTTGTTCGAGCGGAAGCCGGCGGTACGCCCGACGGATGCCGGATGCGTCTTCGTCGAGTCCGCGCGCACGGTATTGGCCGAGACCGATCGCCTGATCGAGCGGACCATGCTCGCCGGACGCGGGGAGCTCGGCACGGTCCGCGTCGGCTACATCCACTCAGCGGTCCTCGACACCGTCCCGCGGGTCGTCGCGGCGATGGCGGAGCGGCATCCCGGCGTCACGGTCGACCTCCGCGAGAACTGGACGCCCGACTTGGATACCGCGCTGCTGGCCGGTGAATACGACCTCGTACTCTCCCGCGACATGCCGCCGCGTCCGGAATACCAGCGCGAGACGCTTCGACCCGAAGGGCTCGTCGCGGTCGTCGGCGAAAGCCATCCCCTGGCCGGCCGGGAAGCCGTCGCGCTCCGGGAGTTCGCCGGGCAGCGCTTCTGCCATCCGCAGCACAACCTGGCTCCCGGACGCCACGCCTACATGATCAATGCGCTGCGACAGTCCGGCGAGACGTTCGAGTACCGGGAGAGTCCCGTCCACGGACTGAGCCACCTCGACCTGGCCGACGGCCACAGCTTCGCCCTCGTCCCGGACAGCGCGGTCGGCCGCGTGCCGGTCGGGACGGCGACCATCGTCATCACCGACGACCTGCCCCGCCTGACCTTGGAGATGGTCTGGCGGCGCGACGCCGTGTCGGCGGCGCTCGGCGTGCTCGTCAGTACGGCGCGCGAGTTGGCGCGACGCGAGGGTTGGTTCGTTTCTTGACGATCATCGAAGGCTGAGACTCACACCGTCCGGCTGCCGCGCCGCGACAGCGCCGGGTGCGCGCCCATCGCGGCCAGGTCGGCGACGACCGATCCCGGGTCGGGGCAGGTCAGCAGGCGCGCGCCGAGCAGCACCGCGTCGGCGCCGTTGCGAGCGCAGGCGATCAGATCCGAGCGGCCGCCCGGGCCGCACTCGGCGACCTTCACCACGCCGTCCGGGACCATCGACAGCAGGTCGTGCAGGTCCGCTTGCGGCGTCCCGGGGATGGCGTCGGCGGAGGGCCGCAGCAGGACGCCCCGAGCCTGAGCCCGAAGCGCGCGCACCAGATCAGCGCCTGTCCGTACCTCGACGAGTGCTTCCATTCCGATCGAGGCGGCCCGCTCCACGAGGGAGAACAGCGCCAGATCCGACAGCGTCGCGGCTCGAAGGACGATCAGGTCCGCGCCACACGCGCGCGCCTGCCAGAGCTGGTGGCTCGTGTCGGCCGGCTCCAGGCACAGCAGCGGCACGTGGGTATGAGTCCTGATGTGGACCATGCGCTCGGCCCGCGCGGTGAGCGAGCCCGCCGAGAAGGCGATCGCGCGCACCCTGCCGTCTTCGAAGCGGCTGACGAGGTCGGCTGCGGCCGGATCGGTCGGGTCGATTTCGGCGATCACGGCTATGCCACCGGTGCACAGGCGGTCCAAGGCGCCGTATTCGACCGGACGGGACAAAGCCAGCTTCTTGATCTGTTCGAGGGGAGCGTCTGCGCCGGCGGCCGCGGACTGAGTGGACTGATACGGCGCCCTGGGCTGCAACGCTCATCCTCCTGTGGATCGACCTGGGAGCAGCTCCATCGCCGCGTCCCATAAGGAGTCTGCCCTACCAGCCGCTACGCCAACCGCAACAGGGTGGCGCCTGCCGACCGCGCTCCGTGAGCACCGGGAGCCGATATCCGCAGATATCCTTGACGCGCACCAGACCGAACAGCGATCCGCCTCCCGGGTCGCCACACTCCCGGGGGTTCCCGTGCCCGACCACTTGTTGTTCTCGTACGGGACTTTGCAGCTGCCACGGGTCCAGGTGGCCCGGTTCGGGCGTGAGCTCGACGGCACTCCCGACGCGCTGCCGGGCTTCCGGTTGGATGCGGCAGGCGACGACGCGCACCAGGCGGCGGTACAGTCCGGCGCCCCGGACGACGCGGTCGAGGGGACGGTGTTCGCGCTCTCCCCCGCCGATCTCGCGGCAGCCGACGAGTTCGAGGCCGGCTACCTCCGCGTTCCGGTCGCGCTGCGCTCGGGGGCGAAGGCGTGGGTCTATGTCGAGACGGCGACGGCAGAGGACTTCCGCGTCCGGCAGCTCCTCGACGCGCAGGCCAACGCCGTCGCGCTGTTCGACGAGGTGGTCGCGCGCAAGCTGATCGCCGCCGGGGAGTCCGAGCGCGCGATCAGCGACCGGATCCGCGACCTGGCCAACGAGATGTTCGGCACCACCCGGCACTGGCACAAGCGCATCGTCAGATCCGGTCCGAACACCCTGCTCCCCTATGACGACAACACCCCGGACCGGATCCTGCGGCACGACGACATCGCCTTCGCCGACTTCGGCCCGATCTTCGCCGACTTCGAAGCCGACCTCGGCCGCACCTACGTCCTCGGCGACGACCCCGCCAAGCACCGCCTCGCCGCCGATCTCCCCCGCATCTTCGAAGCCGGCCGCCGCCACTTCGCCGACCACCCCGCCATCACCGGCGCGGACCTCCACGCCGAGATCGACGCCCTCGCCCGCGCCGCCGGCTGGCAACTGGGCGGCACGGGCTTCGCCGGACACCTCGTCGGCGAGTTCCCGCACGAGGTCATGGACGCCGACAAGATCCAGTCCTACATCGCGCCGGGCAACACCACGCCGATGCGGGGCACGGACCGCGCGGGCCGTGTGTGCCACTGGATCTTGGAGATCCACCTGGTGGATCCCGCGGGCGAGTTCGGCGGGTTCTACGAGCAGCTGCTGGATCTGGGCTGAGGGCCGGCTGGTCATCAGAGCTGCCTACTCCTGAGGTTCCGCCGCAGCCTTGCGCGGCATCAAGGTGACGACCGGGATGCTGAGCGCGGTCACGATCAGGGTCACGATGAGGCTGACCTTCATGGCGTGCCCGAAGCCGGACGTCGCCGCCTGGAAGAAGACCGAGGTGACCGCGGCCGAGCCGATCCCCGCAGCGAGCTGCTGGATCGAGCTGATCGAGCCGCTGGCGCTTCCGGCTTCCTCAGGGCTCGCCTCTCCGAGGGCGACGTTGTAGATCGTGCTGTAGCACAGGCCCAAGCCGACACCGGTGACGGACAACGCCGGCGCCAACGCCCACAGGCTGACGCTCGTCCCAGAGGTGGCAACAAGCGCCAGGATCCAACCGCAGCCTAGGAGAACGACCCCGAGCCCGATGAAGACGAGGGTCCGGCCGAGCTTGGCGACCAGACCTCCCATCGCGGCGAACGCGGAGGCGATGATGCCGAGGGTGAGCGGCACCAGGGCGAGCGAGGTGTCGCGCGGTCCGGTGTGCAAGCCCTCCTGCATGAATAGCGACAGCACGTAGATCAGGCCGGTGGTGGCGGCGAAGACGACCAGCCCGACGATCATCCCGGACGTGAAACCCTTGTTCCGCAGCAGCGAGGGCGCGACGAGCGGGTGGGCGGCGGTGCGCTGGCGGTAGGCGAAGGCGCCGAAGAACAGGACGCCGGCCACGATCGAGGCGATCGGGAGCACGCTCCAGCCATTGGTCGAGCCCTCGATCAGGCCGTACAGCAGCCCGAACATGGTCGCGGCGAGCAGTCCGGAACCCCAGCCGTCCACCACGACGGACCGGTCGCCGTCGTCGCGCGGCAGGATCCTGGCCGCGACGACCAGCCCGACGCCGCCGAGCACGACGTTGATGAGGAAGATCGGGCGCCACGACAGCCCGAACAGGTCGGCGCTGATGATGAACCCGGCCAGGACGGGACCTGCGACGGACGCCATGCCGAGCACCGGACCGAACAGAGCGAACGCCTTGGTGAGCAGCTCGGGACTGAAGGTCTTGACCATGATCGCCATGCCCTGCGGCGTGAGCAGCGCCCCGAACGCACCCTGAGCGACCCGCGCGGCGATGAGCAGGGTCGGGTCGGGCGAGAGCCCGGCGACCGCCGAGGCCACCCCGAACCCGGCGATGCCGATCAGGAAGAGCCTGCGCTGGCCGTACTTGTCGCCCAGCCGTCCGCCGACCACCAGCAGGACGCCCATCGCGAGCATGTACGCCGTCCCCAGCCACTTGATCAGCCCCACGCCGCCGTGCAGATCGCGGGCGATCGTGGGCGCGGCGATGTTCGTGACGGTCGCGTCGATCACGTCCAGGGCGTCAGCGAGCAGCACCAGCGCCAGGATCGCCCCCATCAGGCGAGCAGAACGGGCTGTGGTGGTAGCGGGGGTCGTGGCAGTCGTGGCAGTCATGCCGAACGTCCTTCCTTGTCGGGGCTCTCAGCACGACTACGAACGCCCCCGACCGGATCCGACACAGCCTGGCAAAACTCTTTCCGCGGACGCACCGATGAGTCTCGGCGCCCGGCATCGTCTGACCCGATAGCGACCCGCCTACCTGGAGGACCCCATGCGCAAGCTCGTCTCGACCCTGTTCCTGTCCCTCGACGGCGTCGCCGAGGACGCCGACAAGTTCATCGTCGGCTGGGACGACGTGGTGGACGCCCACGGCGAGGCCATCATCGCCACCCAGGACGCGGTCATCCTCGGGCGCCGCAGCTATGACGAGTGGTCCGCGTTCTGGCCGGGCAGCGAGATCGAGCCCTTCGCCACGTTCATCAACACGGTCCCCAAGTACGTCGCGACGTCCACGCCGCTGGAGAGCGAGTGGCACAACACGACGGTGATCGACGGCGACCTGGTCGAGTTCGTCCAGGACCTCAAGAACTCCGCCGGAGAGGACATCGGCGTCCACGCCAGCATCAGGCTCAACCAAGCGCTGCTCGCCGCCGGCGTCGTCGACGAACTGCGCCTGGCGATCGCCCCGGTGGTCGCCGGCCACGGACGCCGGCTCCTGGACGGACTCCCGCAGATGCGCTTCGAGACGATCCGCAGCGTCACGACGCCCAGCGGCTACGTGCTCGCCGACTATCGCACCGCACGGTAGCCGCGCGCGGTGTTCGTGAGTCCCCCGCGGTGGACCACCACCACCCCGGCGACCACCAAAGGTGCTCCCATGCCGACTTCTCGCGTTTACGGAGCGGCCGGTAGCAGTAGTCGCTGATGCGATTCAGAGCTCTGATATCAGAACTCGGGTGGACTCAACTCCGCAGATGGATAAGCGCCAGCTGAGTCCGATTGCCGGCGCCCGTCTTCTGCATCGCGGACATCACGTGCTTCTTGACGGTGTCGACGCGGATATGAAGCTCAGCGGCGATGAGGCGGTTGCTCATCCCTTGCGCGACGAGCCGTACCACCTGTGCTTCGCGATCGGTCAGTGAGCTGCCGTCGCGGACTTCCTTCGAGCGCACGAAATACTCGCGCAGGCGCGGGGACAGATACTGGGCCAGAAGTTCCATCAGCGCTATCTCACGCTCGTCGATGCTCGCTTCGTCCGGGGCGTTGCGGCGGATGAGGGCCGAACCCGCCGCTCCGGCGTCAATGCGCCCAAACAGGTCGCTCAGCTTCGTGACGCCGTTCTCGCTGATCAGAGGGCTGACATCGGCGAGGTCCAGCACCACGGCATCGGTCCACCCGAGGTGACGGGAGAGCGACTCCCCCAGCTGTTCGAAGAATCGATAATCGGAGAACCCGGACGCATCCGCCAATACCGACAGCAGATTCCGATAGTCGCGGGCATCCAAAGAGGTCGCGGCCGACTCCTCGGCGCATTGACACATCATCACTTTCAACATCCCCGATGCACAAACAGTGACCACGTGCGTCCTGCCGCACGCAGTGACAGCGTGCGGGTGACAGCCGGCTCGGACAAGTACTTCAACGATCGTTGAAGCGGCGGCGTCAGCGGCTGCCGGATGCGGTTTGGCGGGTTTCCGTCTGCCATTCCGGAGTCCTCAGGCGCTGACCAGCGCACGTACCGCACCTCCACCAAAGTTCAATATGCCTCAGTCCTCGTGTATAGGTACCTTGGTACACCGGTTAAGGGACCGGGCGCGCGGGGTCTCGCGCGCAATGCAGAGAGGCATAGCAACATGCTGTCGAAATACGGGGCAACGGGGCGCGGCAGCCGGCAGGCCGCGACGGTTCTGGGCACCATCTGCCTGGGTCTGGCCACCGCACTGCCGGCCAGCGCGGCCACGAACACCGCTCAGTCCACCGCGCACCTGCTCGGACTGAGCGTGCAGTCACACGCGACCTACGACCGGGTCATCCTCACCGTGAGCAGCATCCCGGGCTACACCGTGACGCCCACGGACGAGCTGATGGGCGGCGGCTCGGGCAAGGACGTCACGCTGCCGAACTCGAACACCTACCTCGACGTCGAGCTTCAGCCCTCGGACATCGTCGGCTTCAGCGGCCCGAGCGAGATCACCACCGGCGACCCGGAAGTCGCCGCGGTGGCGGAGCTGAGCTCCTACGAGGGCTACACCCAGGTCGGCATCGGCCTGAGCCACGCCTCCAGCTACACCGTCACGGTGCTCAGCTCGACCCAGCTGGCGATCGACGTCGCCCACTGACGTCTGATTCACGCCGGAGCGCGCACCGCCGACACACCGCTCCACCCCGGGACAGACTCCCCGGGGTGGGGTTTCTGGCGTTCATCGCTTACCTCGGCAAGCGCTCCGACCTCGCATCCAAGCATCAAGATGTAAACAACTAGAGATTCTGTCGCTGTTTACTGCTTTACTTTCGGGGACCAATCACACCGACCACATCGGCCACACCGTCAGGCGTGGAACGTTTCTGCGCCACCAGAAGGGTTGTGCATTGAACATCCATGGGGGTACATCCCGCCGCTCCCGTACCAGGACCCGGCTCAGCGCCGTCCTGGCAGCGGCGGTCCTCGCCACCGGCCTGGGCGCCGGTATCGCGGCGGCCAGTCCGTCAGCGGCGGACCAGAGCCAGCCGCCGGTTCCCACGTTGAACTGGACGGACTGCAGCGGCGGCTTCCAGTGCTCTGACGCAGCGGTGCCGCTGGACTACCGCGACCCGCACGGCCGCACCATCACCCTGCACATGATCCGGCACCTCGCGGCCGACCCGAGCCAGCGCGTGGGCACCCTGTGGATGGAGCCCGGCGGGCCCGGCAGCAGCGGTCTGGACTTCGCCCGGGACAGCTGGGGCGACCTGCCGACCGAGCTGCAGAACAAGTTCGACGTCGTCAGCTTCGACCCGCGCGGCATCCAGACCAGCTCGCCGGTCGTGTGCTACACCGACTCCCAGTACAGCGCGGCCGTCAGCGCCGCCAAGGGCGTTCCCGGTCCTGGCGCGTTCGACAACGCCGTCAAGGTCGGCGCGGACTACGACCAGAACTGCCTGAAGAACCTCGGCGACACCGCCGGCCTGTTCGGCACGGCGTACGTCGCCCGGGACATCGATCTGCTGCGCCAGGCTCTGGGCGAGCAGCAGCTGACGTTCTACGGCCGCTCGTTCGGCACGTACGTCGGCACGGTCTACGCCTCGATGTTCCCCAGCCGGGTCCGCGCCATGGCTCTGGACGGCGCCTACGACCCGAACAGCTACGCGAACAACCCTTACGCGTACGACTTCCCGCAGTACCTCGCGCTGGACGCGGGGATGAACGACTTCCTCACCTGGTGCGACCAGAACCAGTCGCAGTGCGGCTTCGGCGACGGGAACTCCAAGGCGGAGTTCACCGCCCTGAAGGCCGACCTGGACGCCAACCCGGTCACGCTGCCCAGCGGCAAGGTGGCCAACGGCTTCACCCTGGCCTACCGCCTGCTGTTCAACATGGACTCCGGCAAGGTGATCTGGCCCGCGTTCGGCCAGGCGCTGCGCCAGGCCCAGCTGCACGACCCGAGCTCGTTCCTGCTCAGCCCGCCGTCCCCGGCCAGCTTCGCGCAGCTGAACCCGAACACCGTGGTCTCCTGCAACGACCGGAACTTCCCGACCAGCATCTCGCAGCTGAAGCTGCACGTCACGGTCAGCTCCCAGGCCGCCCCGCTGCTCGGTACCCCGTGGGCCTACGCGCCGCCGATGTACGACCAGAACAGCGCCCCGGCGTGCGTCCAGTGGCAGGTCCCCCGCGTCAGCCGCTACAGCGGTTCCTACCGCGCGGCCGGCTCGGCGCCGATCCTCGTCCTGGGCACCACGCACGACCCGGACACCCCGTACCAGGACGCTGTCACGCTCTCGCACACCTTCGACAACGCCGAACTGCTGACGTTCGACGCTGAGGGCCACACCGCCTTCGGCCGGAGCGCCTGCGCGACCGACGCGACCGCCACCTACCTCGCCGACCTGACGCTGCCGAAGCCGGGCACCGTGTGCTCGGACGAGGCTCCGCCGGCGCCGGCGCTGTCGGCGAGCGCCAAGGCCGCCACGCAGCACAGCAAGCTGCTGGAAGAGGGTCAGGATCTGATCGCCTCCGCCACCAGCTGAGCCTGGCAGATTCCTACCGGCCGGCTCGCGACGCCTCACGGCTCGCGGGCCGGCCTTCTGCTGTCACAGCTGATGTCACGGCCAACGCCACGACAAAGCCCTCACGCCGCACCAGAATCGGTGCCGGTACGTGAGGGCTGTTCGCGCCGTCAGATCACGCGCGAGGTGTCCTTGCGGGCTTCGAGATAGCGTGCCAGCTGGTCGCGGGAGCGGCGGATGAGCTCGAGGCCCTCCTTGCCCCACAGGCGCGGTTCGGTGTCCACGACGCAGATCGTGCCGTACGCGATGCCGGTTTCCTCGTCGATCAGGGGGGCGCCGAGGTACGTGCGGACCCCGATGCCACCCACGACACCGTTGGTGGCGTAACGCGCGGTGTCGGAGACGTCCTCCAGAACCAGCGCCTTGCCCCGGTCCAGCGCGTGGACGCAATATCCGAGGTCGCGCTCCATGGTCCGCCCTATATCGGGCTTCTCCCCGTCGGGACCTTCCGGTACGTGCAGACCGGTGAAGTACTGTTCCTGGCCGACGCCGATCAGGTTGACCATCGCAAAGGGCAGCGTCTCGGCACCGGTCAGTTCGGCCGCGGCCCGTGCGAGATCGGCGGCGAAGGCGTCCAGACCAGGGTCCGGGCTCGGTGCGAGTCCGCGTTCGGCCTGCAGGGATTCGCGCGCCTGGCCTGCCTGCTCCGGTTCCTCGGGGGTGAGCAGGAGGCGTCCGGATCCGTCGATCGTGGCCATGGTCAGTCCTTTCGTGAAGGTGAGCGTTGGGCGCGGCGGACGGCCAAGGCGTGCTCGGCCAAGGCGACCAGCACGGCGTGCACCGAGGCGGGATCGCGGGCGTCGCACCGCAGGACCGGCACCTGCGTCGGGATTCCGAGCGCGTCGCGCACTTCGTCGGCCAGATACCGGTCGGCGTGGTCGAACTCGTTGACCGCGATGACGAACGGCAACCGGCGCTGCTCGCAGTACTCGACCACGGCGAAGCAGTCGGCGAGCCGGCGGGTGTCGGCCAGGACCACGGCGCCGAGCGCGCCGGTGGCGAGGTCGTCCCACATGAACCAGAACCGCGGCTGGCCCGGCGCGCCGAACAGCAGCAACTGAAGCCAGCGCCGGCGCAGGGTGATCCGGCCGAAGTCAAGGGCGACCGTGGTGGTGGTCTTGGACTCGATCCCGACGATCGGATCCCGCTCGGTGGAGGCCTCGGTGACGTCCGCCTCGGTGGTCAGCGGTTCGATCTCGCTGATGGCGCCGACCAGGGTGGTCTTGCCCACGCCGTATCCGCCCACGATCAGGATCTTCATGACGGCCGGGCGGGCTTCGGGACTCGGGGGGTCAGAAGGAGATTTCACGGAGGCCGGCAAGGACGCGCTCCAGGAGTTTCAGGTCGGTCGGGTCGGACTCGAAGTCGGGCGTGGCATGGCTCAGGGCTCCGGCATCGAGCAGGTCGCAGACCAGGATTTTGACGACGGTGGCGGGCTGGCGCAGCAGACCGGCCAGTTCGGCGATGGAGCGGGCCTCGACGCGGCACAGGGCATGGATCTGCGCGTGCTCGCCGTCCATCTGCGGCGGGTCCCCGGAGGCGACGTGCACCAGCGACGCGAGGTCCAGAGAGCGTGTGGGCACCGTGCGTCCGCCGGTGAGGGAGTACAGACGCAACCGGTCGATGTCGTCGTCCTCGTCCCACGGCGTTCCCGCGTCCTGCACCCGGCCCATCACGGACCGGACCCGTCGAGCCCGCCGGAGCTGCCGCGGCGCGCGGTCGTCAGATGCTTGGCCACAGCGGCGACGGCCTGCGCCATCTCGTGGCCGACCAGTCCGGAGTCGGCGTCGGGGGTGGTGAGCACGGCGACGACGGTTCCGGGCGCGGCGCCGGCGACGAACAGCAGCGCGTCGGCGTGCTCGACGATCACCTGCCGCACCACGTCGGTGCTGTGGCCGCCGAACCGTCCGATGCCGCGGCCGAGGGAGTACAGCCCGACAGCGATGGCGGCGAGCCGGTCGCCGTCGTCCTCGTCGACGCCGTACCGGTGGGTCCGCACGCCGTCGGCGGAGGCGAGCACGGCCGCGCGGGCGTCGGGCAGCCGTTCCACGATCCGCCCGAGCAGCCAGTCGAGATCTTGCGGCGGGTTCGTCGCGCTCACGGTCTCACCTGTCCTCTCGGGGCGGCTCGTACTCGTTCGTGCCGTCCTCGCCGGTCCAGGTGTCGACGCCGGACTGGTAGCCGTTCCGGTAGCCGGCCAGCAGACCGGGGGTGAACGCAGCCTCGCCCGAGTCCCCCCGTGCGGACTCGGGCGAGGCAGTCTCGGGGGTGGCGGGCTGCGGCAGCAGGTAGCTGCCCTCGCGCCGGGGCAGCGGCGGGCGCCCGCCGGGAATGATGGTCCGGGCCGGCTGCGCGCTGCCGTTCTGCGCGACCGCCCGGTGCGCGGCGGGAGTCAGAACCGCCGAGCGCGCCTCAGGGATGACGGCCACCGGGGTCCGGTACTCCCGGGGAACCTCGACGACGGGTTCGGCGACGACCGGACCGGCTTCCAGGACCGCGTGCGGCAGCAGAACCAGGGCGTGCAGACCGCCGACGACATTCGAGGACACCCGCACCGCGATGCCGTGGCGGGCGGCGAAGCGCGCGGACGCCAGGTAGCCGAGTTGCCCGTCGCGCAGCCGCTGCGCGGCCTGCTCCGGGTCGAGCCCGGCCAGCAGCGCGCACACGCGCTCGCACTCTTGGCGGTCCATGCCCAGTCCGCGGTCGTCGATGTCGATCGCGATGCCGGCGGAGACCTCCTGGACGCGAACCGTCACCTCGGTTCCGGGCCGCGAGAACTTCGCGGCGTTCTCGACCAGCTCGGCGATCAGGTGGATGATGTCGGCCGCGGCGACGCCGTGGACCCGGCCCAGCGCCGGCGGCAGGATCTGCACCCGCCGGTAGTCCTCGATCTCGGCGACGGCCTGGCGCAGCACCGTGTTCACGGCGACCGGCCGGGTGGCCGTGCGCGGGGCGACGCCGCCGAACACCGCCAGCGTCTCGACGGCCCGGCGGATGCGCGTCACCTGCTCGTCGATGACGAACAAGGACTTCAAGGCCGCCGGATCCTCGGTTTCGCGCTCGAGCGCGTCGAGTTGCCGCAGCACCCGGACGATCAGAGCCAGGACGCGGCGGGCGATCGTCATCGACGCGTCCGCTTGGATCTGCGAGGCCTCCGGCGAGGACGGGTAGGCGGCAGGCGCGACCAGTGCCGTGATCGCGGCCTCGATCCCGGCGATGCCTCCGGTGGCCAACCCGCTCTCCACGGCTTGGACCTCGATCTCCGGCCGGTCGCGGGCGAGGCGTTCCGCGGCGGCGACCAGAAGCTGGCCCAGGTGCGCCGTCCACGCCGCCTCGAGGCGAGCGCGCAGGGCTTCCATCTCGCGCTCGCGGTGACGCGGCGTGCGATGCCCGTCGTGCGCGGGATTCATCATCAGGAAGGCCAGGACCAACGCGATCAGACCGAAAGCGGCGACCACGGCGATCTCGATCTCGGGATGCGCGGACCCCACACCGCGCATCGCCCACATCACCGCGGCCCCGCATCCACCGCCGACGGCCAGGGCGAGACCAACAGCCATCCGCACGTCTCGCGCGTCCCTGCTGCTCGGGCTTCCACGCCGTCCTGACGGCAGATCCGACATCACGAACTCCCCTCATCGTCTGACCGCAGCCCGAACCCGCGGCAATGTGCTCCCTCGGAGTCAAGGCTGCGGCGTCGCCGCGGCCCGACGGGCCGCTGCATCAGGGAGCCGGCGTTCCCCTCCGGGCTCACGTCTTCGCACACGAAGATTTCGGATCGGGGGAGGCGGCGTCTACGGTGGAGTTTGCACGGTGTCGACAGGTAGTGGTGAATCATGCACAGTCGGCAGCGTTTGCCGAGCGGCCACAGGCTCTCCCGGCTCAAGTCCCGAGCAGTCCCGAGCCGTCCTGACCGCGATGCGCCGCCTGCTCAGCGACCCGGCAGCAGAGGAAGCCCTTCGTCCACAGCCAGCGCGACTGCCACTTCGTGGGCGCCGCCGTAGCCGTGGCGCAATCGCAGTCCGCCGACGGCTTCCGCCGCCACCAGCCAGCGGCTTGCCGAGTTCGGGCTCAGTCCCACCGCGTACGCGGCCACTGTGATACCCCCGTCGGCACAGATGAATGCCCGCAGCAGGTCTCGCATGCGCGCCGGTCCGCGCGGAGCGACCGAGCCGTCCAGTCGGTCCAGGAGATCGGCGGCCCAGATCTTGAGCTGCGGAGCGCTGAGGACCTCGGGCAGGCTCGCCTCGCCGACACCGGACTGAGCGCGCAGCGCGAGGTCGATCGCGGCCCGCTCCGGGAGTCGGCCCAGGTCCACTCGCAGCAGGTGGGCTGCGGTGGCCAGCCGGGCGTGCACCGTGTTCCGGTGCACACCGAGGATCGCCGCCGCCTCGGCTCGGGTGAAAGCCAGCGCGACGGCGAGGGTGTGGCGCAAGGTGCCGTCCTCGTCCCCGGCGATCAGGGGTGCCAGGACTGCCGAAGCCCACCCGCCGGCCTCGGCCGGGAGCAGGTCGGTCAGGCCTGTGCTCTCCTCGGCGTCCGCCATCCGGTCCGGACGGACGGCGGCCACGGCGAGCGCGCCGACCGCCTGCACGTATCCGGCCGCGGTGGCCGCGATCGGGTGGCACCGGCTGCTCCCCAACCTGCGGGTCGCAGAACCCGTCGTCAGTTCGGCGAGCGCGGCGGGCACGGGCGCGAGCCCTTCGCTGCCCGGCTCGATCCCCCGCACCGGCTGGGCGCCATGCACCGGTTCGATGATGATCACGTGACCCGACCGGGCCGGGCAGGAGACGCACACGGCGAGCCCGGCCAGGCGCGTTTCGCAAGCCCCGAGCAACGAATTCCGGTCGCGCGGCCGCCCGGCCAGCACGTGCATCCGCACCCGGTCCGTGTCGAGGATCGCCGGCTCCAGCGCGCCGGCCACCCGCTGCGCCTCGGCGACCTGACCGGTCATCAGCAGTTGGAGCACGGAGCGCCAGACCGCCCGGCGCCCGCCGGCCAGCCGCTCCCGCTCGATGTCGTTCTCGTCGGCCAGCAGGGCGGTGGCGATGATCGTCGCGGCCCGGCCCGCCGTGGCCTCGATCGGCGACGTCCACGGCCGGCGGCGCGCGGCCACCAGGGATCTGCCCCCGCCGGCGGCGAGCGGCCACACGCGGACGGACCAGTCGGACCAGTCCTGCTGTCCTTCTCCCAGACCGCGTTCCGCGCTGCCGGTCGCAGTGCCGTTCGCGGCGCCGCTCGCAGTGCCGGTCGCGCTGCCGTCCAGCGTGACGAACCGGCGCGCGACGTGAGCCCCGGCCGCACTGCCGGCCCGCGCGAGCACCGCGCCGTCCGCGCCGAGGACGACGACCGCCCCGTCCAGATCGACGGCGAGCGCCCCGACCAGGGCCGCACCGCTGGGGCGGGCCGCCGGATCGGCCAGCAGCCGCTCGACATGCAGCAACCCGGTCTCGTACCGGGCACTCACGGTCGTCATGTCAGGCGATCCTAGGCGGGCGGCGGCGACGGGTGGGCAAGATTCACCATTGCGGGTCCGGATCGTGCACAGTCCACCGTGGACGCGGCCTACCAAACCAGGGAGCTTATACGCGAAGCAATGGCCCCAACCTCAAGAAGGAACCTCAAATGGCCGATTTCGACGCCGTGCTGACCACCGACATCCCCAGCACGTTCGCGATCTCCCCGGAGATCAGCGCGAAGGTTCTGCGCACCGATGCCGGCGGATCACCCGTGGCGCTGGAAGTCACCTTCGCTCCGGGTGCCGTATGGCCGGGCGAAGACATACACAGCGATAGCGCGGAAGCGGTCTACGTCCAGTCCGGCGTGCTGCGCACAGGCGTCCCGGGAACGGGGGTCAACAAGGTCGACGACCGCTGCCCGGCCGGTTCCCTGGTCTGCGCGGAGCAGGGCACGTCCCACCAACCGTACAGCGACACCGGCTGCACGCTGCTCCTGTTCTACCCGGACAAATGGAAGGGCTCTGCGCCGGCTGTCTAATGTCGTGCGCGAGCCAACCTTCTTGCCTCCTCGAGGGCTCTGGTTCCTGACGGTGTCCGGCAGAGGCCGGACGTGGACGATGGGGGGCGCGTAGTGCGGGCGGAACAGGAAGAGGACTTCCGACGGTTCGTGATCGACAGCCGGCATCGGCTGGTGCGCACGGCCTACGTTCTGACCGGCGACTACGCCCGAGCAGAGGATCTGGTGCAGACGGCGCTGGTGCGGACGTACCGCGCCTGGCACCGGATCGAGCGGCGGGACGTGCCGGAGCTGTACGCGCGGCAGATCGTGATCCATCTGCACGCCTCCTGGTGGCGGCGTGTCGCGCACCGCTCCGAACGCCCCGTGGCGTTCCTGCCCGATGTCGCGACGGCCGACGGCACTGAAGCCGTCGACCGGCGCGACCAGGTGTGGCGCGCTGTGCTGACCCTACCGCCGCGCATGCGGGCGATCATCGTTCTGCGCTTCCTGGAAGACCTCAAGGAGACCGAGACCGCCGAGGTTCTCGGATGCTCCGTCGGAACCGTCAAGTCCCAGACCTCCAGAGCCCTGGCCAAGCTCCGGACCCATCTCGGGACGGAGGCCGCGGCCGAACGGGCCGCGGCGACCACACGGAGAGCCGGGTAGACCCGATGACGGAGGACACCATGAGCGATGAGCTCGACAACGACTTCACAGACGAGTTGGCCACCAGTCTGCGCGCGGCCGCGGCCGAGACCCCTCAGACCACGGACCCGTACGGTCCGGTCGGCATAGCGGTCTCCCGCGACCGGAAGAGGCGGACCGCCATCGGCGCTTCGCTCGCCGTCGTGGCCGTGCTCGGGGCGGCGATCGGGATCGGCGACGAAGTAGGACGCGGGAGTTCGGCGTCCGTCCAGAGTTCCGGCGCCGCGCCGGGCAGCGACAGGACACCGGCCGCGAAGCCGACCCCAGCAGCGCCGACCCCATCGGCCACGCCGTCGACGAGCGCTGCGAAAGCCGGCGATCCGCCGACCCCCCAGACCTCACCGTCGTGGTCGATGCCGTCGACCTCCCAGCCGATGATGCTCGGCTGGCCCTCGGACTTCTCGCTGTTCCCCGGCTATAAGACGGCGACGACCGAGGCGGTGCCGACGGTGAACGCCATCGTCCACGCGTACGGCGAGCCGGTCGACCAAGGCACCCGGAACGTGCTGGACAACCTGGTCGGCAGCTTCAAACTGTGCGGCTACTCCCTGAGCTCCTACACCTTCACGCTCCGGTGGGCCGGCGACCTGGCGCACTCCGGCGGGAACGGCGCGGCCCTCGTCGACGTCAGCCACGGCGGCGCCACCTACCGCATGGTCGGCCTCGACACCTACAAGGGCGTCTGGCTCATGCTGCCGACCACCATCGACACGACGACCGCGGCCCGCATCGACGCCGCGGCCCTGGCCGAACTCGACCAGCCGGCCCAGGAATTCTACGAACCCGTCGTCGCCGCCCCCGGCTCGAAGGTGACGGTGTCGGGCACGAACACCGACGGCTTGACCCCTCCGACGCCCTTCCAGTCGAGCACGGTCACGGTCGGCGCGTCCGGCGTCGCCGAAGTGCCGTTGGACTCCGGCAACCCGGGGATGTACCCGACGCTCACCGAGGTGAAGATCGTCCGCCCCGACGGGACCACAGCCACCGCCCCCCTGCTGGGCGGCACCTCCGCCGCACAGGAGCAGAGCGCGCGCGAACTGCTGCCGGCGAACACGGTCTGCCCGGGCATGACGCCGGAGGTACCCCTGAAGGGGTGATGACCACGCCGGAAGGCCGACGATTCCACGGAATCGTCGGCCTTCTCCGTGTCTGGCGAAATCGCCGTCGCCGAGGTGTCACAAAGCGCTCGCCCTCGCGCGTTGAACCTTGTGTGGACGTCAAACAGCGCGGGCGACGAAGGCAGAGGAGATGAAGGATGACCGGCAGGCGTTTCAGGATTTCACTGCCGCACACGGGGCCCGACTCTTCCGTACCGCGTACTTCCTGGCCGGCGGCGACTGGCACCTTGCCGAGGACCTCACCCAAGAGGCCCTCGTCAAGGTGTTCGTGGCGTGGCGCAGGGTCAGCCGGGTCGAGAACCCCGCTGCCTACGCGCAGACCGTCCTCACGCGCACCTTCATCAGCCAGCGCCGCCGGAAGCGCTCGACGGAGCAGCCGATCGCCGAGCCGCCGGAGCGGGGCATCGAGGACGTCGATTCCGCGGTGCGGCTGACGCTGCTCGCGGAGCTGGCGAATCTGTCCGTCAGGGACCGGGCCGTGGTCGTGCTCCGGTATTGGGAGGACCTCAGTGTCGAGGAGGTCGCGTCGGTCCTGAACATCAGCTCCGCCTCCGTGCGTACTCAGTCCTCGCGAGCCCTCGGCCGATTGCGCGTCGCGCTCGGCGAGGTGTTCCCCGAACGACTCCTCGGCTGACCACCGCCCGCCGACCGCCGACCGCCGACCGCCGCAGACTCACGACTTGGAAGGAAGGCCGACCTGTGTCCACCGACATCTTCGAAACCGCCGCCGACGGCACGGGAACGGTCCGCGCGGCCTTCGACGCCACCGCGGCAGAATGCCGTCCCGACATCGACGCCCTGACCCGCCGCGCGCTCGACCGGGGACAGCGGGTCCGGCGGCACCGGACGGTCGGCAAGGCCGTCGGATCCGCGGCCGCCGCGGCGGCGATCGGGCTGGGCACCGTCTACGCGCTCAACGATTCCGGCGCGCCGACGCGTCCGACCACCATTCCCGGCAGCGGAACGTACGGCGGGAATCAGGGGTCTGATGTTCAGACGCCGCCCGCGCCTGTTCCGCCGTCGGCGTCCGTGTCCGCGACCACATCGATCACCGTCGCGCCCACGTCCACGATCACCGCGTCGATAGCGGACGCCATCGCGACCTGGCGCGGGGCATACCGCGGACCGCTGGCCGGCCTCAGGGCAGCCGCATAGCTCCAGTAGCGCAGCAGCTCCCATAGCTCCACAACCGGTCGCGGCACGCGGCCCTCCCCTCAGAACCCAGATCACGTCACCCCGGAGGGCCGTCGATGCTCACCGCGTTCTTTCGCGCGTTCCGCACGCCCGAATTGCGTAAAAAGCTACTGTTCACCCTCGCCATCATGGCGGTCTACCGCTTCGGCGCGCACATCCCGCTGCCGGGCGTCGCGACAAGAAATCTGGCCACGTGCACCGGCGCGTCGTCCACTTCGGGCACCGGCAGTCAGGCTTTCGGACTGCTCAATCTGTTCTCGGGCGGCGCGTTTCTCCAGCTCTCCATCTTCGCGCTCGGCATCACGCCCTACATCACAGCCTCGATCATCCTGCAGCTGCTGACCGTCGTGGTCCCGCGCCTGGAAGCGCTGAAGAAGGAAGGGCAAGCCGGGCAGGCGAAGATCACGCAGTACACGCGCTACCTGACCATCGGCCTGTCAGTCCTGGAATCGACGATGACGCTGACGGCGGCGCGCAACAATCCCGGCTATCTGCTCGGCCAGCGCTGCCAAGGCGTCCAGGTCTTCTATCCGACGGTGACCTGGGAGGGCACGGCGGTGATGGTCATCATCATGACGGCCGCGACCTCGCTGCTCATGTGGCTCGGCGAACTGGTCACCGACCGCGGCGTCGGCAATGGCATGTCAGTGCTGATGTTCACCTCCATCGCCGCCCGGTTCCCGGGCTCCCTGTGGGCGATCAAGCTGTCCTCGCACACCCTCAACGGCTGGCCGGTGTTCTTCGCCGTGCTGGCGCTGGGCGTGCTGATCGTCGCCGCGGTGGTCTTCGTCGAGCAGGGCCAGCGCCGCATCCCCGTGCAGTACACCAAACGCATGATCGGCCGGCGCGCGTACGGCGGCGGCTCGACGTACATCCCGCTCAAGCTGAACCAGCCGGGCGTCGTCCCGGTCATCTTCGCCTCATCGCTCCTGCAGATGCCGGTCATGCTGGTCGGCCTGACCGGCGGCACGACGGCGACCAAGGGCTGGCAGGGCTGGATCAACCGGAACCTCACCACCACCGTGCACGGATACCCGCTGACCTACACGCTTTCCTACCTCCTGCTGATCCTCGGCTTCGCCTTCTTCTACATGTCGATCACCTTCGACACCGTCGAGATCGCCGACAACATGAAGAAGTACGGCGGCTTCATCCCCGGCATCCGCTCTGGCAGGCCGACCATCGAGTATCTGAATTACGTAGCGACGCGCATCACCTGGCCCGGCGCCCTCTACCTGGCGGTGATCGCGGCCATCCCGATGATCGCCCTCGACGGGCTGCGCGCCACCGCCTCGTTCCCCTTCGGCGGCACCACGATCCTGATCATGGTCGGGGTCGGCCTGGAGACCGTGAAGCAGATCGAATCGCAGCTCCAGCAACACAATTACGAGGGCTTCCTGCGCTAGCGGTCAGCGCCGCAAGGACCGTAAGCACCGAGGCGGGGACGCCCGGCGTGTTCCACGCTCGGATGTCCCCGCCTCACTCGCCTTCCGCTATGCGCGAGCGATGACCGCGCTCGTGTTGTAGCCCTCGACGTGCAGCTCCGGCTGCTCCTTGGGCAGCGCGCTGGACGGGAACGACACGATGATCGTGCGCGTCTCGCCGGGGAGCAGCCACACGTAGTTCTCTCCGTAGAGCGTGGGCAAGACCCGCTGCCCCGAAGCGCGGTTCTGCAGTGATAGCCGCACCATCGCCGCGACGCTCGAGCCCTGGTTGCGAACCGTCGCCGTCAGCTGGCGGCGCCCGTCACCGCCGCTGGTCGCCCCGGTGATCGAGGCCGTGATCCGGGTCTGCTGCGCCTTGTTCAGCGCCTGCATCGCCGACGGAGCGCGGTACCGCCAGTACGTGTTCTCCGACAGTGTCTTGCCCGAGGCGTCCTGGAGCGTAAGGCGCAACAGGTGCAGATCGGGAAGCGCGTCGGTCCATGCCACCGCGAAGGCCTTCGCACTGTCCGCCACCGCGACGTTGATCGCAGCGCTCTGCGTCGTGCCGAGCTGCCTGCCCGACAGGTCGAACAGCCGCGCCGAGACCGTCGCGCCGCTCACCGCGTGCGGCGTGTGGTTCACCGCGACGACCTGCCAGTGGACCGGATCGGCTTGCACGTGCACGGGCTCGCACGCCTTGCGCGCGCCGTAGTACATGCCGTTGACGTCGAAGTCATAGTCGTAGGTCTGCCACACCGTGCTGTGCCACGCCGGGTGCGACATCCAGAGCATCAGACCGCTGGCATCGGCCCACAGGTTCGCGTTCCACGCCTCGAACATCGCGCGCGCGTTCTCATAGTTGACGAACTGCGCCTTGCGGGCGAAGTCCTCGAGGGTGTTCGAGGTCTGGAGCCGGGCTTCGATCGCGGCCTGGTACTGCAGCGGCGACTGGTTACCGTACTGGCTCCAGTCGTGGTAGTACCACGGACCGCCGATGGGCCACGCCGGCTGTTCGCCGGCCATGTTCCGCAGGCTGTCGGCCGTGGAGACCACCGGCATCCCGATCTCGGTGTGGAAACCGAAGCTGTGGCTGCCGTACGTCGCCGGGTCGTAGTAGGTCTCCGGCTCGACCCAGTAGTAGGGACCGCCGCCGGTGATGTTCCCGCCGGCGGAGTTGCTCTGGTACAGGATGCCGGGCGCGCCGTTCGTCACCGCGTTGCGCATGCCCTCGTCGATCGCCTGCGGCGGATTCCCCTCGTTCGCGCCGCACCACACGACGACGCTCGGGTGGATCCGGTAGCGCAGGACGGTGTCCGCGGCGATCGAGTTGTACGCGTCGTGGTCCGGCGGGTCCATGCCCCAGGCGTTCGGGAAGTCGTTCCACACCAGCAGCCCGAACTCGTCGCACGCGGCGTAGAACTCCTCACGGTTGCTGGCGCCGACCCAGTTGCGGACCATCGTGAAGTTCATGTCCCGATGCATGCGGATCGCCGCGTCCATCCGGTCGGAGGGCATCCGGCGCAGCAGTTCGTCCCAGCCCCAGTTGCCGCCCCGGCACAGGACTCTGACACCGTTCACGCTGATCTTCAGCGACTCCGGCGCGAGGCCGACTGTCTTCACGTCGGTCCACGACGAGCCGTCGTCGGACACCTGGATCACGTAGGTCTTCGGATACGCCTGCTCCCACAGGATGCCGACTCCGTCAAAGGTCTGCGACGAGCCGAGATCCACCTGGATCCATTGGTTGTCCGCATAGTCCGAGGACCATCGGGTGCCGCTGTTGCCGTCGGTGGCGTTGGCCGCCGGGTTCGAGGGGTCTTCGGTCGAGGCGGTGGCCGTCTTGTGCAAGGCCAGGTCGACTCCGGGCGTGGCGCTGTTCAGGACCGACAGCGACCACAGCGAGTTACCCCAGCTGGTCTCGCGCACGCCGCCGCTGATCCGCACGTAGCGGCCGGAGGCCGCGGCGAACGACTCGACGTCCAGGCTCGCGTCGCCGCCGTTGAACGGAAGCGGGATCGCCGTGTTGTCCACGCTCTTCGCGTCCGTCCACACCGAGCCGTCCGTCGAGACCTGCACGGTGTACGTGCGCGCGTACGCCTGCTCCCAGGTGATGGCGACCTGATCGAAGGACACTGACGCCCCGAGGTCCACCTCGATCCACTGGTCGTCGGCGAAGTCGGAGGACCAGCGGGTGTTCGCGTCCCCGTCGGTGGCGTTGGTCACCGGGTTCGAGGGGTCCTGCGTCGATGCGGTCGTCGGCTGGTGCAGTGCCAGGTCGGTACCGGGCGTGGCGCTGTTCAGGACGGACAGCGTCCAGAGCGAGAAGCCCCATCCGGTCGCGCGCGTCTGGCAGTTGATGCGCACATAGCGCGCCTGCCGCGCACCGAGGTCCGTGGTCTGGGTGTACGCGTCGGCTGATGCGACGAAGGGCAGCGGCGTCTTGTACTCGTAGTCGAACTGCCGGATGCCGAAGCGGGTGGTGCGCTGGTCGCTGCGCTGACCCGCGACCGTGACCGCCAGGTTCAAGGTGTGCAGGTTCGCATCGCCGTAGCCGTTGGGCCACCACAGCTTCGGATCGCGCAGGTTCAGCTGCGCGAACTTCGCCGGGGCGAAGGTGACGTCCAGGTTCTTACCGGCCGGGACGGTCACCGTCTGCGAGAGGCGCACGGTGTCGAAGGACGCTGTCACGGTCGCGCTGACATCGGCGGACCCGGCGTTGCGCACGGGAACGACGATGGTCACCGACGCGCTGGTGGTGTCGGGCAGCGCCGGCAGCACCGTGTCCACCCGAGGGTCGCCGATCACGACGTCCCCGGTGGAGCGCAGCCGCACGTGGTTCCAGATACCGCTGACCCGGTCGCGGACCGCGGGCATCCAGTCCCAGCCCGAGGCGGCCAGGTATGTCGGGGAGTTCATGTTCATGATCTGCGCGCCGGCATCGACCCAGGACTGACCGGCCGGTCCCTTGTCGCCCGGGCTGCCGGGAATCGGCATCGGGTCGATCTTCACGGCCAGGGACTGCTCGCCGGCGACCAAGTGCTCGGTCACCTCGATCGCGGCGCGCGCGAACGGGTAGGTGAGGCTGCCGATCTGCGCTCCGTTGAGGAACAGCGCGGCCTGGTGGTTGACTCCGTCGAACTCCAGCCAGATCCGGCGTCCGTGCCCGGCGCCCAGCGCGGCGGGCAGCGCGAAGTCGCGCTTGTACCACCAGGAATGGCGGGACAGCGCCTCGGGAATCCGCAGGTTGTTGAAGCCCGCGACCGGATCGGGCAGATGCCCCTGCTCGACGAGCGAGGCCAGGACGGTCCCGGGAACCGTGGCGGGCAACCACCCGCTGGTGTCCACGGTCGGCACGGACAGCGCGGTCCCGTCGCCGGGAGCCCAGTCGTCCATCGTCAGCACCCAGCCGGACTCCAGCGGCACGGTGCCGTCGGCGGCCACGACCAGTCCGGGCGCGTGGTTGTCGTGCGTACCCCAGTCGGTCCACCCGGTGGCGGCGGGCCGGTGCCCGCTCGCGCTGCCGTACACCTGGAAACCGTTGAGTCCCAAGGGATTCGCATCCGAGCGCTTGGACGCCGTCAGCCGCACCCAGCGCGCCGAGACCGGAGCCGCCAGGTCGATCACGACCGCGCCGCCGGTGCCCGACGCCGTCTGATACACGCTCGTCCACGACTTCTTGTCCGTCGACACCTCGACGACGAAGGCGGACGCGTAGCTGGAGAGCAGCTCCTTGCCCGTCGTCCCATCGGCCCAGTTGCCGGAGGTCGGCTTGACGAAGACCGGATCGCCCGCGGCCGCCTCGAAGGTCAGATGGACAGAGGTGACCTGGCAGACAGCCTGCAAGTCCACGGAGATCCACTGCGGATCACCGGCCGCGGCGCGCCACCCGGTACCCCTGACCCCGGCCGAGGTCACCCGGTCGACGGCGAACGCGCCAGGCGTGGGCGCGTAATCGGTCGAGGAGACCTCGATCGGCCGGTACATCGCCAGCTCCCCCGGCGCCGGCGCATGACCCGGGACTCCAGCCTTCCCCGGCTCGGCGGCGAAGCCGACACTCGGGAAAGCGGTGTCCACCGCGAAGCCGGCCAACAAAGTCGACGCCGCCGCGACGACGGTCCGCCGCGACGCGCGGAACGGCTGATTCGATTCCTGTGCCATGAGCCCTACGCCCAATCTGGACCGTGACCTGGCAGAACCCTGCGATACCCAGAGTTTCTGCACCGCTTTATCGGAGGACAACGCGTCAAAGATTCGCGAGCACGCCACCTTCTGTCAAGGGTGTGCGCCGCAACAAATTCCTGACCAGCAACCTTCCCCGCCGCCGCGGTGCCGGGACACCTTCCCTTGCAAGAATCGGAGGGAAAACAAGCTCGCGGCGGCGACAGCACGGGACGTGCGCACTGTCGCCGCCGCGAGGACGGTGAAGGATCTGGCTACTCTTCCTTCGCGGTCGGTTCGAGGGTCTCCGGCGTGTCGTCGTCGGTGCCAGCGCCGGCCGGGGCAGTGGCGACGCGGCCGCGACGGCCCATCATCACCGCGCCGGCGAGCAGCGCCACGGCGAGGACCAGCAAGGCGATCGGCGCGACGGTCCCCTCCCACAGCAGCTGCGACTGGTCGTCCTTGGACTGCTTGACCGCGTCGGCGATGCCGGCCGGTGAGAACTTGGTGTCCACGTCCAGCACGGGTGTCAGCGGCACTGTCCCCAGCTTCGACTTCATCTGCGCGGCCACCGTCTGGTGGGAGTCGGCGTCGACGGTCGTGCCGGTCAGCTGGTCCACCCACATCGTGGTCTTCGTCGCGGATGTGTACGTCAGCGGGACCATCACGCTGTCGCCGCCCGGCGGCAGCAGCGCCGACAGGGCGCCCTGCAGGTCAGGTGCCATCGTCGCGGCCAGGCCCTTGAGCACCGCGACCGGGACCGCCTGCGGCATCTGCGCCAGCGTGGCAGGGTCCTTCAACGCTCCGGAGACGTCCACCGTGTACACGTAGGTGGACCGGCCGACGTGGTTCTCGCTGCGCACGTACTTCGCCGTCGCCTGCGTGCCGGTCGCGCCGTCCCACCACGGGTAGTCGTGCTTGTCGGGCGAGAAGGCGAAGCCGACGGCCAGACCCTGGTGGGCGTCGGCCTTGACGCCGGCCGGCGCGGCGGCGGGCATCAGGGTTTTGCGATCGACGGCCCAGGTCGCCGTGGGATTGCCGAGCACGCCGCCGGCGCCGCTGATCGCGGTCACGTCCGACAGCACCGCGACGTTGCCGTGCATACCGGCCGCCTTGACGGTCTCCACCGCGGTGAACGGCGAGTCCTTGACGAACGCGTGCGCCAGATCACCGCCGGCCACCGCACGCTGATCGAGGTACGTGGCGGTCCCGGTGTAGCGGTCGACGGTGTTCTGGTCGCTCTGGACGCGCTCGGCGTCCGGCACCAGCTTGAACCGAATCACCCCGGCGACGGCGGCGCACACGACCGCACCGGCGACGAACGCGATAACTGATCTACGCATATGTATCGATTCCTGACGAGCCCGGGGACAGGGAAGAACCGCAGAGAACCGGCACTATGACCGTCGTCACAGTGAGCCGTGTCCGGAAGGGTAAGCCCAGCTACCCGCAAGTAGGAAGAGGCGAGCTGAACTATTCTCACGTTCGTGATCCGCGGAATCAGAGAACGGATTCACGTCTTCGAGCCAACCATTCGGGGCTCCCGCACGCTCTGACACCGCAAAGCACGCGGCTTCGCACCTGGGCAAGCCCGAGCGCCGGAGCCGTGGCGACGATCTGTGAGGAGCTGCTTGTGGTAGCACGTACTCGCCGTATCCCGACTCTGGCAGCGGTGATAGCCCTGGCCGTGGCCACCACCGCCGGTGCCGCCGCCGGCGCGACCGCCGCGCCGCAACCGCCCGCCGCCGTGGGCCTCGCGCCGGCCATGTTCAACGCCGCCGCCCCGCACATCAATGTCCTGCCGAACGGGGACCGGGTGGTGGTCACCGGCTCCGGTCGCGCCGCCAGCACCGCGGTCCTGGCTCCGGACGGCAGCAGCGTGTCCTCCGTCCGCTACTCGCCGGACGCGCACCACACGTACGTCATCCCCGACTCGGTACTGGCCACGCCCAGCACGTTCGTGCCGTCCGAGTACGAGATCGCGGACCTGAGCGCGGACAGCGCGCCGGTCGCACCGGTCGCGCCAGCCGTGATACCGCACTACCCGCTGAACATCGTGCAGATCAACGGCGTGGGGATGGACGGAGCGGCAGCCGACGGCACGACGTTCCTGACCAACGTCGACGACATCAACAAGTGGGGCGCCTCTCCCGTCCCGATCGTCAACGGGGTGGCGCGGGTCGCCGTGCCCGCCGGGCACTACATCGCGAACACCATGTTCGTCAGCTGGGATCCCGCGACGCAGTCCTCGACGATGTACATGGCGACCCAGCTCGACATCACCGTCGGCGGCACCGGCACGACCACCCTGACCGCCGACGAGCGCACCGCGACAGCGCGGGTGCAGGCGACGACTCCCCGACCGGCCAGCCCCGTAGCCAGCACCATTTTTTATCAGAACACTGACGTCAATGGCGACTTCGACTTCCTCATTTCGACCGACGCCGGCGCCGATGCCACCTACGTCACGCCGACCGCGAAACCGCGGTTCGGCACGTTCACGTTCCAGCTGATGGGCTGGAGCGCCACCGGTCCGAGCGGGACCGCCGATCCCTACCGCTACGACGTGATGTTCCCGGCGGCGGACCACGTCGACGCCGACCAGACCCACCGCGTCGACCCCTCGACGCTGGCCACGATCCACAACACCTTCGTCAGCGATCCGGGCAACACCACGCACTTGGGGATGTTCATGACCGGGCCGTCGTCCCCGGTGTACGGCTCCGCCACCGCCGGCGAGCCCATGGCCTCTCCGGGCAGTCTGACCGAATACGTCAGCGCGGTCGGCGACCTGAACTGGGCCCGCATGATCACGACAGACCTCCCGGACTTCACCAACGGTCCCCCGTCCACGCTCTCCATGATCGCGGACGATCCGGCATACGTCGGACACATCGACACCTGGCGCACCTGGGGTCGCGGCCCGCTGACGCCGCAGGTCGGCCAGTATCAGGGCCGCACCACCTGCCGCGCGTGCGCCGACGGCGGCACGGTCGATCTGTCCCTGAACATGTTCCAGGACAGCTCGCCGGACACGGAGGGCAGCCCGATGGGCCCGGCCGACCTCCACCTGACGGTCTACCGTGACGGCACTCAGGTCGCCTCACAGGACGGCGTCTACGGCACCGAGCTCACCGGGCAGGCCCAGCAGCCCGGCACCTACCGGCTCGTCTACGACCAGGACTTCAGCGCGTTCCCGATCACGCAGTCCACGGTGACGCACACCGACATCACGGTGCCCTACACACCGACTCCGGATCCGAAGTGGACACTGCCGTCCGGCGACTCCTGCTACGCGCAGGCCGACAGCACCACGCCGTGCTCGATCCTGCCGGTGCTGAACCTGAACTACCACCTGGCCGGCGACATCGAGAACACCGTCCACGGCCCGCTGGCGACCCTGGAGCTGCACGTCGGCCACCAGTCCTACAACGGCGCCGGCTCACACGCGGCGGTCAACAGCGCCACCGTGTCAGTGTCCTACGACAAGGGCGCGACCTGGACCCCCGCCAAGGTGGTCCCGGCGGGCTCCGGCACCTACGTCGCCCTCTGGGCGAACACCGGCGCCAAGGGCAGCACGCCGTGGCTGAAGGTGACGGCGTCCGACGCACTCGGCGGCTCGATCACCCAGACCACGGCCAACGCCTACACGATCGGCTGATCTAAATCCGCGATGCGAACGACGGGGTCGGACACCTTCCAGTGTCCGACCCCGTCGCGCGGCGCCTGTCGGGGATCCGTCGCCCTGATGCAACCTCGCCTCTGTCCCGGGCGTCGAGGAGTCACGGGGGTGTTGAAACGGGGCGCCTCCAAGACCGAGGAGGCATATTCATGAACTCAGCGAAACGAGCGGCGGTGGCGCTGCTGTCCGCCGCGGCCTTCACCGCGACGGCCGTCGGCACCGCGCAGGCGGCCGGCCGCTGGCAGCAGGTCCCGGTCCCGACCGGGTCCGGCAACGTCCTGGCGATGACCCAGATCGACCAGCACACCACCTGGGGCGCCGGCTTCCGGCTGATCACCGACGGCGACAGCACGACGCTCACCCCGCTGCTGCTGGCCCGCGACGACCGCGCCGGGAGTGCGTGGAAGCGGGTCGCCACTCCCGCCGACGGCGCGAACAGCCGGATCAACGCGCTGTCCGCCGACGGTGCCCGCAACGTGTGGCTGGTCGGCGACAACGACTCGGCGACCGACGGTTCGATCCTCACCGAGCACTGGGACGGCAAGGCTTGGCAGACCGCCAGCGCCTCGGTCCCTGACGGGACGCTCTCCGCCGGATTCCTCGGCGTCGCCACCGTCGGCCCGCGTGACGCCTGGGCCGTCGGCTGGACGCAGCGCATGCGCGGCGACGACTCCTACGAGACCGGCCTCATCGAGCACTGGAACGGCAAGGCCTGGCAGCAGATCAAGCTCCCGGCGGCCGTTCCCGACACGGAACTGTTCAGCATCTCGGCCACCGGACCCCGCGACATCTGGGCCGGCGGCGTCCTCACCGACGGCACCGACCAGCCGGTGCTGCTGCACTACGACGGCCACACCTGGACGCGCGCGACCGTCCCGAACACCGGTCTGTACGGCGAGTTCAACACCGTCGTGGCCGCCGCGCCGAACAACGTCTGGGCCGCCGGGCGCACCCTCGTCGATGACAAGGACCGCGGCCACCCGCTGGTCGCGCACTACGACGGCCACAGCTGGAAGACCGTCGCGGCTCCGGGCACCGGCGTGGTCAACGCCGCCGCCGTGACCCCCGGCGGCGTCACGGTCGTCGGCTACGACAAGACCACCAGCCAGTCCTACGGCGAGCAGCTGGACGGTACCGGCTGGCACTCGCTGAACCTGCCGACGGTCGGCGTCGACTCGACGCCCTACTCCCTGTCCGTGAACTCCAGCACCGTCACCGTCGGCGGCGTCTACACGCCGGACGAGACGAGCCCGTTCCAGCCGCTGATCCTCACTGCGAGCCGCTGAACCGAGATACAACCAGAGCGGCTGCCTTGAAGAACAAGGCAGCCGCTCTTGGCTTGAGATGTGAATAAGACTGCTGAATCGCCGCCGGCGCACCGGCGATCAGGCGATCAGCTGGGGCGCATCCCGTCGAGCCCGTTCAGCAGCAGATCGAGCCCGAACTCGAACTCGGTCTGGTCGTCGCACCATCCGAGCGTGTTCTCGGGCGTGTTGTGGACCGCGTCGACGATCATCGCCGCCAGGTGCGGGAACTGGCTGGCGATGCCGGCCAACACCTCCGGATGCGGCTCCTCGCCCGGGTCGCCGGCGGGGTTGAACAGCTCCTGGGCGAAGCCGAAGGCGCGGCTGCCGAGGGCGTGCATCGCGTGATGCGCCTGGTCGTAGGTGAAGCCGCCGGCCACCATGATGCCGAGCGTCGTGTCGATGTAGCTCAGCACCGCCGGGCTGGCCGCCGTGCGGCTCTGCAGTACGCCGGGAGCCCAGGGGTGGCGCAGGAGAACTTCGCGCGCTGTCAGGATCCTGCTACGCATGACGCCCTTCCACGCCGCAGCGTCCGGGGGCGCGGGGATGTCCGCGACGGCGTCGACGATCTCGGCGATCATGACGTCGGCGACGCCGTCAAGCAGCGCCTCCTTGTTCGCGACGTGGTAGTACAGCGACATCGCCTCGGCGCCGACGGTTTCGCCCAGGCGGCGCATCGTCAGCGAGGCGATGCCTCCCTTGTCGGCGATGTCGACGGCAGCGCGCAACACGCGGTCCCGGCTCAGCGGGGTCCGCGGCTCTGTCCCCGCCGGGGCTTCGGCGCTCACATGCGTTCCTGTTCCATCGAAGCCGATCGTACAAGGCCGACCACGTCTCTTGCCCCTTCCAACCTTACGCCGTAAGGTTGCCTTACGGCGTAAGACTTACGCTGTAAGGCGGAGGGGGATCAGCGATGAAGGCCTACGTACTGCGTGCGTACGGACCACCGACCAACCTGGAGCTCACCGACGTCGACCAGCCCGTCCCGGCGGACCACGAGGTCCTGGTCCGAAACCGGGCGACGTCGATCAATCCCTACGACTGGCACCACATGCGCGGCGAGCCGGTCGTCGCCCGCCTCCTGAGCAAGACGATCGGTCTGCGCGCGCCGAATATCCGCATCCTGGGTTGCGACATGGCCGGCGAGGTCGAAGCCGTCGGCCAGGCCGTGACGCGCTTCAAGCCCGGCGATGCGGTCTTCGCGCTGCTCGACCACGGCGGCTTCGCCGAGTACGTCGCAGTACCCGAAGACGTCCTGGTTCCCAAGCCGCAGAACATGTCCTTCGAGCAGGCTGCCGCCGTCCCCATGGCCGCGATGACCGCGCTGCTCGCGGTCCGCGACGTCGCACACGTCGCGTCGGGTCAAGAGGTCCTGGTCAACGGCGCGACCGGCGGGGTCGGTTCCTTCGCCGTCCAAATGGCGCGCGCCGCCGGAGCCACGGTGACCGCCGTGTGCGGTCCGAAGAACGCCGATCTCGCCGAAGCCCTCGGCGCGACCACCGTCATCGACTACCAACGGCACGATTTCACCAACGCAGGACGCAGATACGACGCGATCGTCGACGTCGCCGGTCAGTATCCGGCGCGCAGACTTCGCCGCGCCTTGCTGCGCGACGGCACGCTCGTCCTCGTCGGCGGTCAGGCGGGGCGCTGGTTCCAGCCGATGGGCCACATGCTCGGTGCGATGATTTCGGCGCCGGTGGTGCGGCAGCGCGTGGCGATGGCCGATACCGTCGCCTACCGGGACAAGCCGGGGAAGCTCGCCGAGGTGGCGGAACTCATCACCGCCGACGAGGTGATTCCCGTTATCGACCAGGTGTTGCGCTTCGAGGAGTTGCCGAGCGCGGTCGAACGTCAGGAACTGGGGCACGCACGGGGGAAGATCGTGGTCGCCGGCGCGGGAACAGAGATACCTGCCATCTGACAGAACGTTGCGCAGCTCCGCCGTGTCACCTATACGTGAGTATCCCCAGCATCGCTGCGGCCGGTGGAAAGGTACATGTGGATCGGTCAGACGCAGCCTTCACGGAGTTCGTCGCGGGCAGCGTCGGCCGTCTGACTCGGTTCGCCGAGCTCTTGACCGGTGACCCGCATCGGGCTGCCGACCTGGTGCAGGAGTCCCTGGAGCGCGCCTACATCCGCTGGCCCAAAATCCAGGTCGACGATCCGCACGCCTACGTCCGGCAGATCATCGTCAACCAGTACCGGAACTGGTGGCGCCGCCGACGCAACCGCGAGGTGCTGATCGAGCCTGCCCCCGACAGCGTGGTGAGCGACGACCACGCGATACGGCTCGCGCAAAGCGACGTGCCGCGCCGGGCTCTGGCGACGCTGACTCCGCGGGAGCGTGCCGTCGTCGTTCTGCGCTTCTACTCCGACCTCGACATCGCCGCGATCGCGGCCGAGACCGGCATCGCGCAGGGCACCGTGAAGAGCACCCTGTTCCGGGCGATGGCGCGGATGCGCGCGTTCCCGGGCTTGGACGAGTCCCTCGCTGAGCGGGAGAGGTAGGGCGATCGTGAACTTCGACGATTCATTGCGCGAAGCCATGCACGGCTACGCGTTCACGCCGTCCCCGGTCAGCGCCGAGCAGGTCATGGCGGGCGCCCGGCGGCGCAGGGCTCGGGACCGGGCCCGCACCGCGGTCGGCGTGGTCGGCGTCGCGGCGCTGGTGAGCGCTTCGGTGTTCGTGCTGCTGGGCACGTCCTCCGGCTCGGGCGGTGCGGTGATCTCTCCCGGATTCTCCCCCAGCGCGTCGGGCACTACTGCGCCGGACCAGGTACCGCCCGGTCAGCGTTCGCCGGTGAAGCAGGTGAAGGTGGGAGAGGCCATCAAGGTTCCCAGCGACATCGACGGCGCCTTCTACTGGATGACCACCGATTCCGCCTGCCGGTACGCGCCGCACGAGACCACGACGTACGGCAAGGCGGACTTGGCGACGTCCGGGTTCGTCGAGTGCGACACCCCGGCGGGCGGCAAGAACGGCAGAGCCCTGATCTGCCGGATGACGGTCACGGCGCCGCCGCAGACGACCGGCGACACGCTGCCCTGCGCGGGACACACGCCGACCGACAAGTACTTCTCGCCGTTGTTCGCCGTGCAGACCATCGGCGGCGGCAACCTCATGGTCCCGGTGGCCGGCGTCATGGCGGGTCCCGACCTGCCGACGAAGGTCGAGGACCGGGTCGTCGACATCTACGTCGGACCCGACATGTCAGCCGGCGGGCACAAGGTCGTGCGCGAGACCAGGCTAGAAACCCTTTACACCGTGCCGGGGATGAAGCCGGGGTGGAAGTTCTGGCTGCCGGGCTCGCCGTTGGTCTACCCGAACCCGAACCCGCCGCCGGATGCGCCGACCTACCACGGCGCGCCCAAGCAGACGAAGCCGGTCCTGACGAACAGCTATGACGAGATCTGGCTGTACGACGGCGCCAACAAGCGGATGACGGCGAACCCGGGGAACCGGCCGGCTCCCAGCGCGACGGGCTTCATCCCGACCGACGCCTCGACCTGACCGTCGGGCTTCGGTCGTGCGATCGGTCCGGACGACTTCACGGTCGTCCGGACCGTCGGCTGTCTCTGTCGACCGTCCTGTCAGCTGTCCCGTCGGCTGTCCCGTCCAGATCAAGCCACGCTCGGATACAGCGCGGCCACACCGCCGGACAGCCCGGCGCGCACGTTCCGGCTGAGCTCGTCGATGACGATCTCCGTCTCCCCCGCCTTGATCGCCTCGAGGGCGCGACGGGTGACGTCGGCCGGGTCGAGCTTGGAGTCCTCGACCGCCGCCGCCATGTCGGTGTCCATGTAGCCGACGTGGAGACCGCCGACCTTGGTGCCCTGGCCGGCGAGTTCCTGGCGCAGCGCGTTGGTGAGGGACCACTGCGCCGACTTCGAGGCGCTGTAGCCGCCGAGGTGGGGCATCGACACCCAGGAGAGCACCGACAAGATGTTGAGGACGTAGCTCTCGTCATGCGCTCCGAGCTGGGGCGCGAAGGCGCGGGTGACGGCCAGCGTGCCGAAGAAGTTGGTGTCGAACTCGCGGTGGATGTCCTCGACGTCGCCGTCGAGCAGGCTCGCGAACGTGGCGACACCGGCGTTGTTGACCAGGATCGAGACGCCGGTCGCGGTCTTGGCCGCCGCGGCTACCGAGGCGGGATCAGTGACGTCGAGGGCGAGCGGGGTGACCCCCTCGAGGTCGATGGAAGCGGGGTTCCGGGCGGCGGCGTAGACGTGGGCGCCGCTGTCGCGGAGCTGCTGCGCGAGGTGGCGGCCGAGGCCGCGGTTGGCGCCGGTCACGAGGGCGGTGGCGTGGGTGAGCTGCATGGGAGGAGCGCCTTTCGCTGAGTTGGTTCTTCCAACCTAGCACCTAAATTGGAAAAGGCAATCCAGCGCCCTATACTGATCCCATGGCCAAGGTCCCAGAGAATCCCTGCTCGATCGCCCGCACCCTCGGCGTCATCGGCGAGCGGTGGACCATCCTGATCCTGCGCGACGCCATCGAGGGCCTGTCCCGCTTCGACGACTTCCGCCAAAGCCTCGGCATCGCCCCCGACGTCCTCAGCGCCCGCCTGGCAACCCTCGTCGAACACGGCGTCATGCAAAAAACCGAATACCGCGAACACAACGAACGCCGCCGCTACGCCTACACCCTCACCCCAGCCGGCCACGAACTCCTACCAACCCTCATGGCCCTCCAAGAATGGGGCGACAAACACCTCCCCTGGCCCGAAGGCCCCAGCGTCCTCCGCCACGACCCCGCAGGCGCCCCCGTCCACGTCGGCCTGATCGACAACCAAGGCCACGAAGTCCCCCCCGAAGACCTCACCCGCGTCAAAACCGACGCCTACCCCGCCGAGCGCATCGAGATCCTGACCCGCCACAGCTGACGAGCGGTGAAGGAGGCGAACGCTCACCTGACGAAGACGGCAGTCAGAATCGCTCCGCCAAAAATCACCACCATCACGGCAACAGAGGCGGCAATCCCCCTTCGCCGGATCGCCGGATACTGCGGGTGCTCTCGAATCGCCGGATCGGTACTCCGCGGAAGATCCTCCGGCAACTTGCCCATCAGCAACACCGCCAACGCCATCGGCAGCAGCACCACAGCCTCGTACCACAGCATCTTTCGGCTGAAGAACGCGATCACCGCCAAAAGGCCCACGCCCGGCGCCAGATTGTTGCGGACGATCTGAGCACGCTGCCACGTCGGCACGACGCGAAGCACTACGACGGCCACAGCCAAGCATCCGACGGCCGCCGAGATGATCAGCGCCGCAACGGGCACGGATGACAGTTCAATGTGCGAAACCCCACGCGACCCCATGAATCAGAAGCCTCCTTCCCGCAACCGCCGCCCAGGCATGACCCGCCGAACCATGACCCGCAGGACAACGGGATCATCCCACCTCGGGACCCGCTCAGTACGGCGGCAGCCTTCCCCGCCATCGCGCTCAGAGGGTGAGATGAGATGTCTCGCCCAGAGAACTCAGAAGTAGGGTCCCGGCATGCCTGACCATGATTTCGATCTGATCTGCGAGATCGAGCCGCCCACCCGCCCCGATCTGAAGCGCGTGCGGCATCAGATCGGCGTGATGAGCCCGATCGCCGACTCGTTCCTGATCCCGGACAATCACATCGGGCGCGCCACCGTCTCCAGCGTCGCCGTCGCCCACGAGGTCCAGGCCATGGGCGCGAGCGGAATAGCCTGCCTGAACTCCCGCGACAGAAACGTCCTCGGCCTCCAGCGCGACCTCCTGACCGCAGCCGCCTACGGAGTCCGCCGCTTCCTGTTCGTCTACGGCGACAAGCCAACCTCCGGCGGCCGCACCAGCGACCTCACCGTCCGCACCATGATCGAGCAATCCCGAGCCGCCGCCCAAGACCCCCGCTTCCAAGGCGCCGGCCAGTTCCAAGTCGGCGTAGCCACCGGCCTCCGCCCAATCCCCACCTGGAAGCACGAAGCCGACTTCGCCTTCGCCCAAGTCAGCTTCTCCCTCGAAGCACTCATCCGCTGGCGCGAGAGCATCACCCTGGACATCCCCATCTTCGCCGGCGTCATGGTCCTGGCCAGCCCCACAATGGCCCGCAACCTAGCAGCATCAATCCCCGACATCGACATCCCCGACGCCCTAGTCCAAGCAGTCGACCAAGACCCCCAAGCCGGCGTAGAAGCAGCCTGCGACCAAGTCCTAGCCATCCGCGCCACCGGCGCCTTCGCCGGCGTCCACCTCGTACCCGTCAGCCGCTACCGCCAGGTCGCGGCACGGCTCGAGGCTGTGCTCTGAGATCCTCAGTTGGGCTCAGCCGAGCCCGAAAGCATCAGCTTGCGCTGCGCCCGCTGATAGAACGTGGTCTGACCTAGGCGCACGATGCGTGCGGCGGCGGGGAGCATCGTCACGTCGACGACGTCTCCTGGGTAGACGGTGCCGACCAGTTGGCCGTCGGCCTCGATGGCGAGGTCGCCGCTGGTGGGCAGGACCTCGAGGGTGAGTTCTTCTCCGCTGGAGAGGAAGATCGAGCGGTTGAAGGCTGAGTGCGGGGCTACCGGGGTGACCAGCAGTCCTTCGGCTCGGGGCGAGACGATCGGGCCGCCGGCGGAGAAGCTGTAGGCGGTGGAGCCGGTCGGTGTTGCGACGACGACCGCGTCGGCGCTGTATCGCACGAACGGCTGACCCTGCACGCGCACCGCGACCGCTGCGGACTTGTGCCCAGGGGAACGGACGAGCACCACGTCGTTCAGCGCCGTCACCTCATCAGCCCCGAAACGGACGCGCACCCCCGAGCGGGCCTCCACCGTGAAGCTGTGCTGGTCAATGGCGTCAAGGGCGGCGGGAAGATCCGGAATGTCGATCTCAGCCAGGAACCCCAGGCGCCCGACGTTGACGCCGAGCACAGGCGCGCGGCCGCCGACCGCCAGGCGCATCGCGCGCAGCATCGTGCCGTCGCCGCCCAGGCTGACCACGAGGTCGGCGGAGGCGTTCATCTCCTCGGCCCCCACCGGCACGGCTTCGCAGCCGATCCGTGCCACCTCTTCGGTGAGCCCGAGCACCTTGGCGTCCCGACCCCGGCTCCAGCGGACCACGGTTTCCACGGTGGGCGCACTCGTACGCTCGGGGTGAAGCACCAGCCCCACCGTGCTGATCAATCCCATCGGAACACCTCGATGTCGGCCGGTCCCGTTCCGCTCCCGGCGGGGCGCAACCAGCGACCGGTGAAAGAACCTTAACCCGCCAGGCCCGAAGATCCACAGCTGTTGGTAGACGCCGCAGCAGTCAACGCCTGCCTAAGGCGACGCCTGCCTAGACCGCGGCTGCCTCGACCGCGGCTGCCTCGACCGTTGCCATGATCGCAGTGAAGGCGGCCGCGAGTGAGTCGGCGACAGCCGCCGGATCGCCGAGGTAGCCGTTGACCATCGCCCCATCGCGAAGCAGCATCAGCTCCCGCGCGATGGCGCCGGCGTCGCTCGCCCCAGCCTCCGCGGCGATGGCGCCGAACTCGCTCAACATCCACCCGCGATGCTCGTCGACCACGGCCCGAACCGGATCGTCCGGATCAGCGAACTCCGCCGCGGCGTTGATGAACGCGCACCCCCGGAACCCCGGACGGCAACTCGCCGCGCCGATTCCGGTGGCGAGTGTGCGCAGCGACCCCACCGGGTCGCCCTCACGACGCGTGCTTTCCATCCACCCCCGCTCGGCGGCGGCCTGCTCCTTCAGATACGCGACCACAAGATCGCTCTTGGTCCGGAAGTGCCGGTAGAAGGTGACCTTCGTGATCCCGACCTGCTCGATGATCCGGTCAGCACTCGTGGCCCGAATGCCCTGCCCATAGAACAGCTCGCTCGCCGCGGCGAGGATGCGCGCCCGCGTACCAGGGCCCGACGAAGGGCGCGTCACTGACTCGTCGGTATCGGCGTGCATGTCCTGCTCCCGTTCCAGTCCGGCTGGTTGCACCAGCGCTGGGCACAGTCTAGAGTCGCCCATGTAGACGTACTAGTAACTCTACAAGAATCCGCAGGCAGCGCACGAAAGAGAGAGCCCCATGGCCACCGTCGCAACCAGAAAAACCGCAGCCGACACCACCAGCACCCCGCAGCCCTTCAGCGCGATGCTCAGCCGCCTGTACTTCGCCCGCTTCGCATTCGCCGTCGTCTGGGCCGCGCTACTCATCCCGTCCGGCAAGCACACAGGAGCGGCGCTGACAGTTCTGCTGGTCGTCTACCCGCTGGTCGACGCAGCCGCCGTCCTGTGGCAGCTACGCTCCAAGAACCGCCCGTCGGGCCCAGCGTTCGCGGAATGGGCCAACGTACTGGTCAGCGTCGGCGTCGCCATCACCCTCGGCTGGGCATCGACATCATCCATCGGCACCGCCCTCGCCGTCTGGGGCGCATGGGCCGCAGCCTCCGGCATCACCCAACTCACGACCGCGATCTCCCACCGCACCGCGGGCGGGCAAATACCCCTGATCATCAGCGGCGCCATCTCCACCCTCGCCGGCGCCAGCTTCCTCGCTCAATCCGCCAAGGACCCGTCGAGCATCTCTGCTATCGGCGGCTACGCCATCCTCGGCGGAATCTTCTTCCTCATCTCCGCCATCCGCCTCAGGTCACAACTGCGCACGGCCGCACACTGACGCCCGCATGCCAGCGAGATTGCTCATGTTCCGGCCGAACCACCTGTTCAGAGCATGGCAGGCGACCAGTCCAGCCAGTCGCCTCGCGATCCGGCCGTGCCGAGCAAGAAGGACCGCTCACGACCCGACTGGTAGAGGACGGCACCCAACGAGTCGGCCCGCGCCGCAGACGGATCCCCGCCCGGCCGCTCAACGAACAGCCCCAAGCCCACCGCATCAGGTTCCTTCAGGATCAGCACCAGATCTCGACTCGATCCCAGGGCCCTGATGATCTCGACGAACGAGGTGCGAGCCTCGGCAGTGAGGTGCGCCAGCGTGTTGGAGAGAAAGACGCACGGCACGGACGGAGCCGCCACCATCCCGATCGCCGCCGGAAGGATGTCGAGCACATCGCCCTGGCGCAGCCGCAACGGATACCGGGCCGCCATGGCCAGGGCCGCGTCCAAACGCGCCAGGCGATCGGCTTCCTCCGGCCAGACCTGCGCGCGCAGCCACGCTCTGGTCTCGGCATCGGCCGGCTTCAACGGATTCAGGTCGATACCGACACGCGAAGAAACGCGCAGCTCCTTGCTGACGAACGGGGCAAGCGTCTTCGCAGTCGCCGCGCCGCGCACCAGACACCGCAGCACCGGTCCCGGAACATCGTCGCGCTGGTCAGGATCCGCTGCGGGCAGCCGTTCCAGCACCGAGCCGTCGCCGAACTCGTATACGTAGCCATAGCGCTCCGGATACAACAAGAGCCCCGCACTGGTCCCGACCTCGATCAGACCCAACGCACGCCCGAGCCCGGCCTGGGCCCAGCCGAACGCCGGCCGCAACTGCGCGGCCCGCAACGGTTCGTTGCTCTGGACGTGTCCCGTCACCAGCAACGCCTCAAGCCGATCACGATGTCCCACCACGAAGCCCTCAAAGGCCTCCGCCAGCTCCGCATCCGGCGCGCGGTCGCCGCCGAACGACGGGTAGTAGGCAGCCAACGGATGGTCCCCACGGTCAGCCAGCACCCGCTGCACAGCAGCGAAGAACAACGCCACCGACGGATCGCCAGCGGCCTCAGACACCTCCCGCAGCCGCCCATCATCGGCAACCTGCTCGGCCAGCGCGGCGTACAGCGGCGAGGTCCCGGCCGCCGTCGTCGCGAACCTACGGAAGTCATCGGCGCTCATGCCTGAAACCCTAGATCGTCGACGCCGCCCTCAGCGGATCCACACCCTGAACGGCGGACGCGCACCTCATCAGACCCCTTCGACGCGCGGGTGGCAGCGCATGACGGAATCCGCGATCGGCTGTCTCTAGCGCCTCAACGTCCGCCGCGCCTACCAGGACTGGACCGCGCGATGCTCAGAACCGGTGAGATCCGCTTCGAGCACTGCTCGCGCCGGGCTCGTGGGTTTCGCCCCGAGATGCCTTCCACGCTGCCGTGATCTCGGCAAGCTGGGCGTCGAACAGTGTGCCGTCGTAGCTTCCGCCCGCGATCGGAGCCGGCAACCTGACCGCGCGGCCGGATGACGTCCGTACCTGCACAAGGCGCGCCTTGCCTGCTTTACGGATCTCGATGCCGGTGATCTCACTCCACGACAGGTACCTGACCCAGAACATGCGATGCAGCCGGACACCGTCGGCCTCAAGCTCGGTGGCCGCCCGAACCCGGTGCAGGACGATCAGCCCCACCGCCACGGCGAACAGTCCGTACCCCAAGCCCGAGTAATGCACGGGCCGAGGCTTGGTGAGGCTGACCAGGCCAGGGATGATCACCGGGCTGGCAGCGAAAAAGGCCCAGCTCACCCAACCACGAGGCGACAGCTTCAGCTTGAAGCGCATGTTCGAAGGCACCGGCAGATCATGGCAGATCAGGAGCCCCCTCGGGAACAACTCCGCGCCGCAGGCATACGACGCCAAGCTCGACAGCTTCGGCAGGGAATTGAACGCCTGGCGCCACGTCGCACTCAGCACCGACCACGACCGACACCACGCACGATCAGCGACGGCGACCTGGGCACCGCAGAGAAGGTGGCCCAGGTCGCCGCGTGCATCGGGCAGACAGGTGAAATCAGCGCTGTGACTGTGGTGTCAGGGGTCTGTCGGGCTAGCGTTCGAGCAAGGCGATGCGGATCGCTCGTTCCACATGAGCTGCGGTGTTGGCGTATCCGGCGGCGTTGGGGTGGACGAGGGTGACGCGCTTGCTGAGCAGAGCGCAGTTCAGCAGGGTGCCGGGAAGGCTGGCGGGCCAGTAGTCCTCAGCGTTGCCGCAGATTCCTTCGACCCACTTGGTGTGCTCGGGCTGGCAGGCATCGTGGCCGATGCTGGAGGAGTAGACATCGACGTAACGGTCGCCGAAGAAGCCCGACACCCGTTGGATCGTGTTGTTCAGCTGCTCGAGGACGCTGCCGCGGAGCCAGTCGATATCGGCGTGGGTGACCGGGCCCAGCTTGGTGAAGTCGAAGCGCTTGCAATCACTGCTGTCCTCAGGCAGGACTGCCGGGTAGCCGACGGTGATCACCTTGGCGTGGGGTGCGGCCTGGTGCACCTTGGCGAGCATCTCGATGTACTCGTCCTGAACTCGGGCGAGTCTGTCCTGCATGCTCTCCACCCCCTCCGGGGGGTTGGTGTAGTAGTCGCGGCAGGAGTTGCCGGCCGTGCCCAGCTCGACGCACTTGAGCAGGATGTCGCCGAAGGGCAGGCTGTTGCCGCCGATGCCGACCGTGACGACGTCGGTGTCCTCACCCAGATGGGCCCGCTGGATCTGCGAGTCCACCGCGGGCCAGCCGCCGGCGGGGGGCTGGACGGGACTGATCGGGGTCTGCTTCTCGTTGGCGATGTCGGCGATGGTGGCGTTGCCGCAGCTGACGTTGGTCAGGTGGACGGGCTTGCCTGGCGGGAACTTGGCGAGCTCTCGGTCGACGACGTCGGGGTAGGCGTTGGTGGTGCGGTCGCAGCCGTCGCGTGAGGCATCACCGAGCGCGGGCTGCGGGTCCCCGACGAAGCCGCCGGCGGTGTACGAGTCGCCCAACGCAGCCCACTGATACGAGTCTGCCGCCGTGGCGGAGCCCGAGGGCATCAGTGCGGCCGCACTCAGCGCGAATGTCACGGCCAGTGCTTGCGTTCGCAGGCGGGAGAGATGACGCATGGATCCTCCATGATCAAGGGCGGAAGTCACTTCGCTCAAGATCATCTATGCTGGCGACTCGCCAATCGTGACGCATCATGCTGATATTCACCGAAAGAGTTAAATAGTCGGATCTTTGGTGTCGCGAGGCGGCAGGAGACCGATCTGCGCCACGGCTCTGCTGGTGCGGCCCGGTCGCCCCAAGGACGACCGGGCCGCACCAAGCACAAGCAGTCCTACGCGCCGCGCCGTCCCCGACGTCGATCACGCGCAGCCATCAGCAGGACCGCGCCGGCGAGGGCGAGCGCGATGGCGACGGCGGCGGGCAGCACCACGTCGGCGCCGGTGGCCGGCAGGTGGTGCTTCGGGTGGTGATGCGGCGCCGGAGCCGGGGTGGGCGGCGTCGGAGGGGTCGGAGGAGTCGGCGGCGTGGGCGGCGGAACGAACTTGTTCGTCACCGTGATCGTCGCGTCCTTGTCGACCCGGATCACCGCGTCCGAGCCGTCGGAGTAGGCGATCGTGGTTCTGGCCGCGCCTTGGGCGTCGGTCTCGCGCGCGGTGCAGGTCGCGCCGACCGGGACGTCCGTGAGCACGATCGGCTGATCGGCGGTCAGTGTCAGGGTTCGCGGATACCCGGACACCGGCTTGCCGTCGAGGAGGCAGTTCACATCCACGGTGAACGTCGCGCCGGCCGGCGCGCCCGATCCGGTCACATGCTTGACCACGATCAGCCGCGGTGCCGCGAAGGTGTTCGTCACGGTCACGCTGGTCGAGGTGGGTGTGACGCCGTCGCCGGCCGGGATGGTCACCGGCGCGACCGGGCTCGTCCGCCCGCCCGCGGCGTCGGTCTCGGTGACCGTGCACACCGCTCCGGCCGGGATGTGCCTGCGACTGAGGGTCTGCCCGTCGGCGATCTTGCCGCTGCCGGAGGCGACCGTCACCGTCGCGCCGTCGGCGGTGTGGACGACGCAGTCGTAGTCGACGGTGAACGGCCCGACCTTCGATCCGGGCGGCAGTGCCCCTTGGACCGATTTGGTGATGGCCAGGTCGCCGAAGGGCATGGCGATCCCGACCTTGATCGGCTCGACCGCGGGCAGCTGCGTGGTGGTCTCGCCGGTGGTGAAGAAATCGGTGTGGCCGAAGGAGTTCCACGCCACCGGGTTCTCCCCCGGACCGGTGAGATCGGCCGGAGCTGTCATCGGGACGTGCAGCAGCGTCGAGCCGCCCGGCGGCAGCGCCGGAGAGAATCCGATGTACTCCCGCAGCGATTCGGCGTTCGCGTCGAACGGTGTGTTCCACGCCCCGGCCGGGCACGCCGAAGGCGCCGGTGCTAGGTCCAAGGTGCAGCCGGGAGAACTCGGCGCGTAGGCGGAGGTCAGCGTGCCGGGCTTGCCGGCAGCCAGGCTCGGTGCGGCAGCCAACGTCGGACGCGGCGCCCATTGGGTGCCCCGGCCGCCGGGGACGATCACGCCCTTGTCCCCCAGCTTCGGCAGGTCGTCCACGACGCGTGTCTGCGTGGCGTCCGTCGTGCCGACGTTGGTGAAGGCGAGCACGAAGTCGAAGCGCTGCCCAGCCAAGATGCGCGCCACGCAGGGGTAGCGAGTGTATGAGTTCCCTGCGACGGTCAGCAGCGGGCAGTCGGCGTCACCGACCGGAACCGACTTGTTGGTGCGGACGTTGACGAACCCGAGCGCGTCGTCGCCGTGCACCCACTTCTGCGAGTCCAACGCGTTGCCGGAGCGGGTGGTCACCTGCGCGGTGGCAGTGCAGCCGAGCGCCGGGTCGGGGGTCGCGCCGCCCTGGCATGTCAGCTTGCTGCGACTGGCGGTGTCGGACGTGCCCGCCCCGAACGTGTTGTCCACGACCGTGTTGGCGGGCGTGCCGGCGGCGAGCGTCGCCTGGAAAGACAGCGTGACCACCGATCCGGGCAGGAACTGGAAGTCGGCGGGGAACTGCCACGTCAGCGAGGTCACGGCGTGCGTGGCCGGATCGGCGGTCGCGGTGAAGACCGGCGTGGGCATCGGCGGGGTCCCCGGCGGCACGGTCGCGGTCATCGTGTACGGCTCGCCGTCGTCGCCGGCGAAGGTCGGGTCGAAGACCAGGCCCGCCGGGATCGGCTCGGTCACCAACAGCGCCGGTACCGCGCCGGTCCCGGTATTGGTTGTCTTCAAGCTGTACAGGATCGGGGTGCCGGGAGCGACCGAGGTCGGCGCCGCGGACTTCTGCGTCCCCAGCTCGATCGTGCCCGGCGTGACCACCAGCTGCGCCGGGGCGTTGCCGAACGGCGCCAGGTTCCCGCCGCTGAGAACATCGCTGCCCGCAGCGGCGGCAATGTCCACGACGGTGTCGGGGATCTCTTGCGCCGGGTTGGAACGCAGCGTCACACGCGGCGCCACGGTGAAGCAGACCGTGCCGTTGGGGCAGGGCCCGCTCGTCGGGTAGTTGGTGCCGGGGATCAGCAGGTACTTCCCGGCGGTCGCGGTGGAGTTGGTGAAGGTGAACCGCAGCCCGGTCACCGATTCCGGCGCCACCCCGGACGGCAGCGCGGGCGCCGTGCCCGGCGTGCCGGCCACATAGGTCCCGGCGGCGCAGTCCGCGAAGCTGGTGCAGGCATCCACCTGGACCCGGTCCGCGCCCGGCGGGAAGCTGACGCCGTCCAGACTCACCAGGTCCACGCTGTCGAAGAACGCGGTCGGGTCCTTCTGTGCCTGGTCCGGGTCGGTGACGACGATCCGGTCCATCGGGAGGTTGCCGATGTTCGCCGCGCGGATCTTCACCTGCGCGGTCTTCGGCGGCACGCCCGGCAGCGAGCGCGGCAGCGTGCCGGGGACGATGTCCTTGGCGATCTGCCCGGCCGCTGCCGGCGCGGTCACGGTCTGCGTGCCCGAGCAGATGTTGCCGGAGGTCCCGGTGCCGTCCACCGAGGTGCCGTCGGCGATCATGCAGTTGGTGATGGTGGTGCCCGCCGGCACGCCGTCACGCGGGGTGGTGGTGACGCTCAGGGTCACGGTGTTGGTCGGCTGCACCGCACCGGAGACCAGGCGGGCCCGGACACCGGTGGCGGTGGAGAGCAGCGCCGAATCCGAGGCGTCATAAGGCTTCCACGCTCCGCCCTGGTAGACCTCGAGCACGAAGTCAGAGGCCAGACTCCCCGGCTGCGTGGTGATCGTCGCCGACGTCAGCCGCAGGTAGGTGAAGGGGTTGTCGGCGCCGGTGGCGGCGGGGTCGACCGGGTCGGTGATGGTGAACTGGGTCTGCGGCAGGTTGCCGTTGTTCGTGGCCTGCGCGATGTAGGTGTACGGCTGGCCGGGGACGAGCTGCCCGCCGGTGTCGGGGGCGGAGGTGTTCTTCGAGCCGTTGATCGTGGTGTGCGGGTCCTCCACGGTCAGCTCCGCGCAGGCGCTGCCGGTCGCGGTACCGCCGGGTCCGCCGCTGACGGAGCCGTCGGCGCAGTTGGTCAGGACCGTGCCACCGGTGACGCTGTCGCGCAGCGTGCCGTGGATACCGAGCGTCGCATTCGCGCCCGGAGGCATCGAGCCGGTGAAGGTGACGGTCACCTTGGTCGGCGGTTGGTCGGCGGGGCAGCCCGAGGAGCTGATGTCCACGGTCGTGGGCGGCGGGGACACGGTGAACGGCTTGGTGGACCCGTCTCCGCACACAAACTCACCGCTGGCCGAGGTCGCCCCTTGCGGGAAGACCAGGCGGGCGTTGGTCGCGTCGATCCCCGACAGGGCCGAGGGCGACGTGCTCGAGGGCTCGGTCAGCGTCATCGAGGTCACCGGGAACTGGGAGGTGTTCTGCACCTTCACCAGCGCGGTCACGCCGGACTTCTGCCCGGCGACGGCATAGCCGTTCGGGCTGTAGGTACCGGCGGCGTCGGCGAAGAACTCCTTGGACCCGCCGACCGTCGGGATCGCCGACAGGATCGAGTACTGCGCGCAGGCGTCCGCACCGGTGGCGGTGTGGTGGTCCATGTCCTGGGCCGAGGGCGTGGCGCAGTTGCTGCGGGTCAGCGTCGTGGTCGGGTTCAGCGGCTGCCCGGTGGAGCGCACCGTGTCGCGCAGCTTCAGTTGCAGCTGCACGCTGCCCGCCGAGCCGCCGTTCACCAGCGGGGTGCCGGAGGAGTTGGTGAAGACGAAGTCGACGCCGGTGACGGTGGCCGGGTCCACGCCCGACGGCAGGCTCAGCGCCGGACCGGGCTGCGGCGGCCCGGTGACCATCTGGGCGGCCGTGCACGGGGTGGGAAGGGTGCAGACCGCGACCGCGACCTGGTTCGCGCCCGCCGGGAACTGCGTCACCGGACCCACACCGGTCAGGTCCCAGTCGTCCCAGGTCTGCTGAGTGCGGTCGCCGACGGTCAGCGACATCACCTCGGCAGTGCCGGTGGACTGGTTCTGCACCCCGAGGGTGACCGTCGCGCCGGCGCCGGACTGCGCCACGACCGAGGTCGGGTCGACGACCTTGGTCGCCACCGGCTTCAGCACCGGCGGGATGTGCACCGTGATGGTCGTCGAGCCGTCAGCCGGATCGGCGTTGTCCGCGGTGACCGTCGCGGTGTTGACGACCTTCTGGCCGTCCTTGTCCGCGGCGTCGACGGACCCGCGGATCGTGATGTCGCGCACGGCACCGGCCGGAAGCCCGACCGAGTCAGCCGGGTTCGGCGGCGAAGGCAGCGCACTGGTGTAGGTGACCGTCAGGGTCCTGGTACCGGCGTCGTACGCGACGGTGTACAGCGGCGGCTGGGACGGCGGAACCTCGATGGTCACCCCGGCCGGAATCACATCGACGGTCTTGGCGTTGACGCAGCCCTCGGTCAGCCCCGAACACGACGCGGTGACCGAATAGTCGAACGTCTGCCCGGGCTCCAACGGCGCGGTCACCGGCGTGGTCGTCCCCGGCTCGAACACCTGCTTGGACAACGACAGCGACGCCGTCTTGTCCGCACCATGCGCCGCCGGCACCACCACCGCCGCGACCACGCCCAACGCCGCGGCCGCAACAGCCAGCCGTGCTCTCCATCCACCACGCATGGCATCCATCCCCGTTCGAGTCGAATGCCCAAATTGTTAGGTCACGAGACGTCCAACCAGACGAAGGCACGCCGCAGAGCCACTCGAACGGCCTAGCCGCAGCTCCGGCGGGTGCGCTGCCGAGCGACCGCCGTTTCTACTCCGCTCGCGGCAGAGTCACCGTGACGATCAGACCTCCGCCGTCCCGAGGCTCGGCTTGGACGTCGCCGCCGTGCGCGCGGGAGACGGCGCGGACGATCGACAGGCCCAGACCCGCGCCTGATGTGCCGTGAGACCTTCCGGACGGCCGTTCGCCGCCGAGGCGGCGGAAGGGCTCGAACAGGGTCGGGATCTCGTGCCGGGGAACGATCGGGCCGGTGTTGCTCACCTGGAGCCGGGTTGATCCGTCCGCTGCGGTGCCGGTGGTGACGCGGACCCAGCCGCGGTGCCGGATGTTGTACCGGATGCCGTTCTCGACGAGGTTCTGGACGAGTCGCTCCAGCAGGACCGGATTCCCGATCGCGGGTGCCTCCTCGACCGCGCACGTGACTTCGACGTCACCTGCGGGAGTCTGCTCCACGACGTGCTCGGCGATGTCCGCGAGGTCCACGAAGGAGCCCTGCCCCGGCTCGCCCTCCGATCTGGCGAGCACCAGCAGGCCGTCGATGAGCCGCTCGTGGCGGGAGTTGACCTCGAGGAGCGTCTCCCCGAGGCGGCGCATCTCAGGCGTCGTATCAGTGCGTTGAAGAGCGAGTTCGATCAGCGCCTGGTTGAGGCCGAGCGGAGTACGCAGTTCGTGCGAGGCGTTGCCGATGAACCGCCGCTGGCTGTCGAAGGACTGGTCGAGGCGGGACAGCATGAGATCGAAGGTGTCGGCGAGTTCCTTGACCTCGTCGGCCGGGCCGTTCAGGGCGATGCGTTCGTGCAGTCCGCGGTCGGCGGCGGGAGCGCCCGCGATCCGGCCGGCCGTGGCGGTGATCCGGTGGAGGGGACGCAGCATGCGTCCGGCCGTGAGCCAGGCCAGGCCGGTGGCGGCGACGGCGACCGCGCCCAGGGCGAGCCCGCCTTGGACGAGCAGCTGATCGAGCACCGCGTCCTTCGACAGGAACGATCCCGCCTGGCGGCCCAGTGAGGGATCCGGCCGAGGCACCGGATCCTGAACGGCGATGGTGACGTCTGCCTTGAGCACCGGGTTCGACGGCAGTTGCCGATCGAACAAGACATAGGTGATCGCTAGGAGAAGCACGCAGGCGAGCACCGCGAGCGCGCCCTGGACGAGAGCCAGTAGGGCCCGGATGGACAGCTTCGAGACTCTTCCCGGATTCGCGAGCCTGTGTCCTGAGGATCGCGCCGACGACGTAAGGCTCATGCGATGCGGTACCCGACGCCCGCGTCCGTCAGCAGGACCGGCGGCTCGCCGAGTTTGCGGCGCAGCTTGAGGATCGTCATTCGGACGGTGTGGGTGAAGGGATCCATGTTCTCGTCCCACGCCTTCTCCAGCAGCGTCTCCGCGGACACCGGCGCTCCCTCGGCGCGAAGGAGTTCGGTCAGGACGGCGAACTCCTTGCGGGACAACGGCACGTACCGGCCGTCGCGGTAGACCTCGCGGCGGTGCGGATCCAGGCGTATCCCGGCACGGGTCAGGATCGGCGGCACAGCAGGCCGCGACCGCCTTCCCAGCGCCACCACCCGCGCACCCAGTTCGCGCAGCGCGAAGGGCTTGGCCAGGTAGTCGTCCGCACCGAGCATCAGCCCGGCGACACGGTCGTCGATGTCCGCGGCGGCGGTGAGCATCAGGATGCGCGCGCCGGACGCGGCGGCCACCAACGTCCGGCACACCTCGTCGCCGTGCACGACCGGCAGGTCTCGGTCCAGGACCACGACGTCGTACTCGTTGACCGCGGCCCGTTCCAGCGCGCTGCCGCCGTCGTACGCCACATCGACCGCGTGCGCCGCTTCCCGCAGCCACTCGGCCACGGAATCCGCGAACAAGGGCTCGTCCTCCACCACCAGGATGCGCATTCGGTCATGGTCCCAGAGGCCTTGTCACCACCGCGTCATCGTCCTTGGAGACGGCCCGGTGACAGCCCGGCGGATCGAATGGCCTCTGCCGCAGCGGCGCTGCGAATCAGTACCCGAATTCCTGCCTTTCAACGGAGAAGACCATGCGAATCAGCACGTTTCTCATCCCGGTCGCCTTAGCGGCCGCGATGACCGCAGGCTGCTCGGCATCCGCCAAACCGGCCGTGGCCACAGCGAACGCCGCCCCGGCCAAAGCAGCGGCCACCACGGCTGGCAGCACGGCAGGCAGCACGGCGGCCTTCGGGAAATGCATGCGCGCGAACGGCGTCGACATGCCGGATCCGAAGGACTCCCAGACCCTCATCGCGCAGGGAAGCGGCGTGAACCCCGACTCACCGGTGTTCAAGAAGGCGATGACGGCCTGCACACAGTACCTCCCCAACGGAGGCCAGCCGCCGGCGCAGGACCCGGCGGTCACCGCGCAGATGCTGAAGTTCGCGAAGTGCATGCGAGACCACGGGGTCGCCATGCCGGACCCCTCCGCGAACGGCTCTTCGATGATCCAGCAGGGCTCCGGCATCGACCCGACCGACCCGAAGTTCAAGGCCGCGCAAACCGCCTGCCAGTCCCTGCTGCCCAACGGCATGGTGCAGGGCGGCCAGGTGCATGCGGGCCAGGGCGCGGGCAACCCGTGAGCGCCGACGTCGAGCACGAGCGTGCCGTGACTGAGGTGCCAGAGTGGACCGGCGCGATGGCCAAGACCGAGCAGACTTGGCCGGGGCGGATGCGCCGACGCCGGTACATCAAAGCACTGATGGGCGCCGGAGCGGTAACCGTGGCGGCGGCGGGCGGCGTGGCCGCGACGGGCGTCGGCGGCAGCAGCGGGTCGTCCGGGGCTGCGTCCCACAACGGTCTGCCTCCCGCGACGACGCAGGTGAGGCGCGAGACGCTGACGCAGACCGAGAGCGTGTCCGGAACTCTGGGATACGGGGCGTCAACCACACTCAGCGCTTCGGGAAACGCGGCGGGTGGCATCGTCACCTGGCTTCCGGCGGCGGGCGACACGATCACTGAGGGCAAGCCCGTCTACCGCGTGAACGACAAGCCGGTGACGCTGCTCTACGGCGTGTTGCCGATCTTCCGACCCCTGACCGTCGGCACAACCGGCGCCGACGTGAAGGAGTTCGAGACTGATCTCGCAGCGCTCGGATACACCGGCTTCACCCCCGGCACGTCGTACACGGCCGACACCGCCGCAGCGGTCAAGAAGTGGCAGGCCGCAGTCGGACTCGACCAGACCGGCAACGTCGATCCCGCGCAGGCCGCGGTGACCTCAGGCCCTATCCGGATCGCGGCGTTGCATACCAGTCTCGGGTCGGCAGCAGGTGGGCAGGTGCTCGATGACACCGGTACCACCAAGCTCGTCACCGTCGCACTCGCCGTCGCCAAAGAAGGGCTTGTCAAGGCAGGCGACAAGGTCACGGTGACGCTGCCAGACGGTTCGACGACGGCTGGGACGGTCACCGGCGTGGGCAAGGTCGCGACCGTGCCCTCAACCGGCGGAAGCGGGGGCGGAGGCGTTTCCGGCGCTGGCGGTGGCGGTGGTAGCAGCGGCAGCGGATCCGGCGGATCCGGCTCGGCGACGATCGAGGTCTCGGTCACGCTGACCGACCAGAACGCCGGCGCATCGCTGGACGAGGCGCCGGTCGACGTCGACATCCAGTCCGGGCGGGCGGCCGACGTCCTCGTCGTGCCGGTCTCGGCGCTCGTCGCCCTGGCCGAGGGCGGATACGGCGTCCAGGTCGTCGAGGGGACGACCACGAAGTACGTCGCCGTGAAGACCGGGATGTTCGCCGGCGGTGACGTCGAGATCTCCGGGGACGGAATCAGCGAGGGGACCATCGTGGGGGTGCCCGATGAGTAGCGCACCGACCGCGCTCGGGCGTCGCGAAGCAGGCGGCTCCGATCACGTCGTGATCGCCCTCGACGACGTCACCAAGTCCTATCCGGGCGGAGTCAGCGCTCTGCGAGGAGTGTCGCTTGTGGTGCGGCGCGGCGAGTTCGTCGGAGTCGTCGGGCCTTCCGGATCCGGCAAGTCGACGCTGCTGCACATCCTCGGCACCCTCGACCGTCCGTCGTCCGGGACGGTGCGCGTGGACGGCTGGGACATCGCCGACCTGTCGGACCGTGAGCTGTCGGCGCTGCGCGGCGCGACGATCGGTTTCGTCTTCCAGCAGTTCCACCTCACATCCGGCCTGTCGGCTGTCGAAGCGGTCGCGGACGGCCTGCTCTACGCGGGCGTCCGCCCTGCCGAACGTCGGCAGCGGGCCTCGGCCGCGCTGCACCGCGTCGGCATGGCCCACCGGCTCGACCACCGGCCGCACGAACTTTCCGGCGGCGAGCGCCAGCGGGTGGCGATCGCGCGGGCGGTCGTCGGCGACCCGGCGGTGCTGCTGGCCGACGAGCCGACCGGCAACCTCGATTCGGCGTCCGGCCACGCCGTCATGGCCTTGCTCCGCAGTCTCAACGCGGCCGGCACGACGATCGTGCTCATCACCCACGATCGAGACATCGCCGCCGGTTTGCCGCGGCGCGTGGAGATTCGGGATGGCGAGGTCGTGGCTGATTCGGCCGCCGCCTGCGCCGCTGCCTTCGCTTCCGCCTCGGCCTCCCCCTCCGCGTCCCAGCCGACATCCCCTTCAGCCCCTTCATCCCTTTCAGCCCCTTCAGCTGAGGTGGCGTCGTGAAGCGCGGCGAAGCACCTGGCGAGTCCGCGGCCACGGCCGACCGCAAGCGCCCGAAGCCGTCCCGACTCGGGGTCGGCGACATCGCGCGGGTCGGCGCCGGCGGTCTGCGCACGCGGCCGGTCCGAGCCTTCCTGTCGGCCCTCGGCATCGGAATCGGGATATCGGCGATGATCGCCGTCGTCGGGATCTCTACGTCCGGCCAGGCAGACCTCAACCGGCGACTGGCAGCGATCGGCACCAACCTGCTGCGGGTGGCACCAGGCCAGACGCTGTTCGGCGGGACGACCCACCTGCCGACCGAGTCCATCGGAATGATCGCCCGGATCGGCCCGGTCACCTCGGTCTCGGCGATCGGCACCGTCACCGCGAACGTCTATCGAAGCAGCCTGATCCCGTCTGGACAGACCGGCGCTATCACCGTCGAGGCCGCACGCACCGACCTGCTTCCGACCGTGGGCGCCACGGTCGCGTCCGGAACCTGGCTCAGCGCGGCGACCTCGAAGTACCCGGCGGTCGTCCTGGGCGCTGCGGCGGCGCGACTGCTCGGCGTCGGCGCCGCCTCCCCCGGCACTCAAGTCTGGCTCGGCGGCTCCTCCTACACCGTCGTCGGCATCCTGAACCCGGTTCCCCTGGCGCCGGAGCTGGACACCGCCGCCATGGTCGGCTGGCCGCAGGCCGCATCAGCCCTCGGGTTCGACGGCCACCCGACCACCGTCTACACCCGCACCCGCGACGATTCCGTGGCGAGCGTCCAGGCGATACTCGGCGCGACCGCCAACCCGGAGCACCCGGACGAGGTGAAGGTCTCCCGGCCGTCCGACGCTCTGGCGGCGAAGCAGGCGGCGAACAGCGCCGTCAGCGGGCTGCTGCTCGGCCTCGGCGCGGTCGCGCTGCTCGTCGGCGGGATCGGCGTCGCCAACACCATGGTCATCTCAGTGCTCGAACGACGCGCCGAGATCGGACTCCGGCGGTCGCTGGGTGCCACGCGCGGCCAGATCCGGTCGCAGTTCCTCGCCGAATCGCTCCTGCTGTCGGCTCTAGGCGGGGTCGGCGGCGTCGCGGTCGGCATCGCGGTCACCGCCGGCTACGCGTCGTTCAAAGGCTGGCCCTCGGTCGTCCCGGCCTGGGTGAGCACCGGAGGCGTCGCCGCGACCGTCGTCATCGGCGGCTTCGCGGGGCTGTATCCGGCCTGGCGGGCGGCGCGCATGTCGCCGACCGAGGCCCTGTCAGTCCCCTGATCCGCACTTCCCTCTTCGGCGCAGGCCCGTCTGGAAAAGGGCCATGCGCTCTCCCCCTGGTTCACGGATCGCCGTGAACCGTCACCGAAAGGAACCGCTGTGGTGAACACCGCAGAACCGCTCGCCCCGACCAGTTACCGTCCACACCGCGGCAAGCTCGCCGCCGGAGCCCTCCGACGGCGACGGGTCACCACGTGGGGCGTGGCCGCGACCGTCTCGTGCCTGCTCGCCGCATCCGGGGTCGCGGCCTACGCCGGCGACGCGCACAGCACGAGCAGCATCACGGCCGCCGCCAAGGCCGGCGCGTGCATCGAGCAGCCAGAGGACGTCCAGCCGGGAGGGCTGCCGCCGGCGACGCCGGCCACGCTCGCAACGCTGCACCAGGCGTACAACTGCATCCTCGACAACGCCTACGCCGGCTCGGAGACGGACACCCGGGTGATGCTCCGAGACGCCTTCCAGTCGATCACCCAGGAACTGATGCGCCGCGACCTCGACCAGCCGACGGCGAGCATCGCGAACCTGACCGGCCACCGCGACCAGGACTGGGCGTCCTTCGCCAAGGCCTACCAGCAAGTGATCGCCGGGTTGCCGGGCAACACCGCGGCGCAGCAAGCCGTGGCGTCCGCCGCGGTGGCCGGGATGCTCTCAGCCCTGGGCGACGACCACGCCCACTGGGACGACGGGTCGATCCCGGACCCGGGCGCCACCACCGTCTACACCTACGGTTTCGTGCCGGTCCCGTCGGGCCGGATGACCGCGAGTATCACCGACGCAGCGCCGCCGCTGTACATCTTGAAGGTGCGGCCAGGAGAGCCCGCCGACAAGGCCGGCCTGAAGCCGGGCGACATCATCATCGGCGTCAACGACCTGCCAACCGTCAGCAACGGCCTGATCAACGGCGGCGTCCTCACACCGCTGACCGCAGGAAGCGCCACGGACACGGTGCGCCTGACCGTCCAGCGCCCAGCCACCGGCAAGACCTCGACGGTCGAGCTCCACGCCGTCGGCGTCACCACCCCGCTGATCCCGACCGTCAGCGTCACACTGCTGCCAGGCGGCATCGCAGAGGTCACAATCCCCGCATTCACACCCACCGCAGGCGACGAAGCCCTAGCCGGAATCGCCAACCTGCGCCAAACCACCCAGCTCCACGGAGTCATCTTCAACGTACGCGGCAACGGCGGCGGCCGCGACGAGCCAGTCACCCAACTAATCAGCTCCCTCGTCCACAACAAGCTACTGAGCAAGAACTGCGACATCCACAACAACTGCACGGACAACCACACCGACGACGCCATCCCACTCCTGAACCTGCCAATAACCCTCATCACCGACGCCACCTGCGCCTCAGCATGCGAAGACTTCACCGCCGACATAAAGTTCCTCAACCTAGGCAAAGTAATCGGCCAACGCACCGCAGGCGTAGTATCCGGCACCCAGCGAGGCTTCGCCCTCACCAACAACACCATCCTGGTAATGCCCACCCAGCACCGCATCTGGGCAAACGGAGAACTCGTCGACACCATCGGCGTCCCCGTCGACTACCAGATCCCCTACACCGCCCAGGACATCTCCAAGGCCATCGACCCCGGCCTCGACAAGGCCCGCACGCTCCTAGGGTCGTAGCCCCTTCCAGGGCCGTAGCCCGAAGCCCGTAATCCCCACTACTCCCGGCCGGCACCGCCAGACGCCTGGGGGCGGAACTCGACGCTCACGTCCAGCCCGCCCCCAGGTCGAAGCAGAACCCGCCGGTCCGGGCTATCCAGCAGTGCCGAAGCCACGACCGTCCGGTCGTCTCTGCCCACGACGCAGGTCCTCATCACGCCATGCGGCGGCCACCAGACGGCCCGTCCACCACGCCGCCGAAGGATCATCGCAGTACCCTTTTTCTCCACCTGGGCCTTAGGCAGAGAACAGCGTGGAACGTAAGAACCCTGATGATCCGAAGCCCAGATAACCCAGCCCACCCTGGCGGCGCTGGGAGCCCTGTCGGAAAACCCGGCGCAGGAAATATACGGACTGCAGATCGGCGCGGAGACCGGGCTGCCGTCCGGCACCATCCACCCGATCCTGGCCCGAATGCAGGGCGTCGGCTGGCTGAAGTCCTCCTGAGAGCCATGCTGAAGGAACACATCCGCGAACTCACGGGAAAGAACAGCGGCGGTCGCGTCTTCGGCGCCCGGATCGCTGCGTCAACGTACTCGCGTGTGTAGCGAGACACTCGACCATTCGCGAGGACACCCGATCCTGTCGACTCCCTCATCGCCGCAGACCCCTACCACCTCCGACACGCCGACACCTCGCCCAGTCCGCTAAGCACACGCGATCCAACGCCGATCTCGAAGCGGCCAGGCACAGCGAAGGGATCTTGATCCCCACCTACAGCCGGGCACAGCGTCGAAATCATGATGTCCACATACTCGTGGGTCCTCGACGATCAGGACAAAGCCGCGAACAAGGCGATCGAAACCGCGCTTGGCAACAATCCGAGCGTATGAAGCTCTTCTGAAATATCTTGGCGCATAGCCCCCGACTTCGGTTGGGGGCTTTTGCACTCACGCCATACAGGGCGCGACCAAGCCGCTAGGTCTTATCCCAGCAGGCGTGCCTTCTGCTGGCTGAACTCCTCCGGGCTCAGGACGCCCTGGTCAAGTAAGCCCTGAAGTTTCGCCAGCTCATCGGCAACCATCCCCGCAGACGTCGGCGCCGCGACTTGGCCCCTAGCTGCGATCGCGCTCTCGACAGCGTCACGAAGCTCTGCGAACGCAGGCTGCTGCTTCTGAGTGAAGATCACCGAGTTCTCGTCCTTCGCCGCGGAAGTAGTCCGCGAGCCGAATCGCGCACGGGTTTCGATTCCACCTGGCACAGTGAAACGAATGAACCCGTTCACCGCGAATCCGGCGGGCTTCCACTGAACCGCAGCGATCTGCGATAGGTGGATTCGCTTGACACCCTTGCCTACGCTACTGCGCGCGAGAAAGCCCTTTCGGGCGATTGTGACGAACTCGCCGTCGAACTGTACCTGCCCGTTATGCCCCTTTGTCTCGATCATGATTCCATCGTGCGCCCCTTCCTAGTCCGCCGCACCTGAACCCTGATCGGCACTGTTCCCCCCACCCGCAGCCGGCGGATCAGCCACGGGGCGAGCGACCCAAACGGTTCGGAGTCACCGATCCGGCCTGGGCAGAGAGCCCGATTTCCAGGCCACAGATAGGCCACGAACACCGACACAGGGCCGCTCTCTGCGACACACGCTCGCACACGCGCTCGATAGCGGAAAACAGAAAGCCGCAGCTCATAGCGGCTGCGGCCTGGTCAGACAGGGTGCCCCCGGTAGGATTCGAACCTACGCACCCGCCTCCGGAGGGCGGTGCTCTATCCCCTGAGCTACGGGGGCTCGGGACGTAGAAACGATATCAGGTCCTCGGTGGGGGGTGCGCCACTGTTTTGGTGGGGTGGCGGGGGTGGGGTCAGGTTAGGAGGGCGTAGATGGTTGTTGCTTGGGCTGCTGGTGGGGGTGGTGGGGTTTGGGGGTGGGTTGGGTCGGGGGCTGGGGTCATGGTGATGTCGGTGAAGGCTAGGGTGCGGCCTAGTTTGGTGATGTGGGCTGTGATGAGGACGTCCGATTGGTGGATTGGGCGTTGGAATGTGGTGTTTTGCTGGACGGTGGTCATGGGGCAGTAGGTGCCTCGGGCTGCGCTGATGGCGATGACTGTTGCTGTGTCTGCTGCTGCCATGAGGGCTTGGCCGCAGAGGGTGCCGCCTTGGCGGGCGAGGGTTGGGTGCCAGGGGAGGCGGAGGGTTGTGGTGGTGGGGGTTGTTTCCTCGACGGTGAGGTTGAGGGATTGGATCCAGGGGGCGAAGTTTTGGGCGAGGATTTCGGTGGCTTGGGCCTGGGTTAGGGGTGCTGGGGGTTGGGGGGTGGTCACGTTCACACGATAGGGGAGTGGTGGGGGCTTGGGTGGGGTTTGTGGTGGGGGTGCTCTACTGGGCGTTTGGGTGGGGGCGGGGAGTTGGGGGTGTTCTCAGTTGTCTGAGGGCGGGGTGGTGGAAGGCGTCTTGGGGGCCGGTCGGGTTACGGTAACCTAAGCGCTCACTACTCGGCCGTACGTCGGGCCCCGGGCCGTGCGTCCGGTCCGTTGCGGTCGTCCCTCTACCGCGTTCGAGGACATACACAATGGGACAGACTCTGCAGGAGAGCCTCCTCAATCCGACCAACCGCCCGCAGGTCGTGAAGGACTGCGCGCAGCTCGTGGATGAGCAGGTCAAGGACTCGGGGCTGATGGTGAAGGGCGCCTACAAGGTCGTCACCGCGTTCAAGTCGGACATCATCCCGGATGCCGTGGACACGCTGGTCGACGACTTCGTCGTGCGGCTGGAGCCGTTCCACGAGGACTTCGTGGCTGCCGGCGGCGGTTCGTTCGGCGACTATCTGGCCGGGAGGGGGCCGGAGGTGTCGAACGCGCTGCTGGGGGTGACGGACGACCGGGCGGCTCAGTCCGACCGCGCCACGCTGCGCAAGGCCTACGAGCAGGTGCGCCCGAAGGGTGTCGACAACATCGAGAAGGCGCTGCCGAAACTGGGCAAGATCGTGGAGAAGTACACCGTCTGATTCGCCTCGGCGGTGCCGCGGCGGCTGTCCCGGGCGTCCCCGGGGCAGCCGCCGCTTTTCCCTGGTGGCCGGCCCGCTGTCCCCTGCGGTTGGACCACTGGCACCGGCGAGGTGTCCCACATCGCCGGCACCGATCGGGCGCATGAGCGTGGGGCGCCGACCGGGCTCTGCGATCCGCACCGGTGATTCGAGCGGTTCAACGAGCCGGGGACCCGGCGGTTACGGGCCAGGGTCTTGTTCACCGTCCGGCACTCGGCCCGCGCTTCGCGGCCCTCTCTACACGCGGCCTCGGCACAGCTCCAGGACGGCCATCGCGACGGTCACGCCGGGGCGGCCCAGCGCACCGCGGTAGCGGGCGATGATCTCGGTCTCGCGCTTGAGGTCCAGGCGGCGGCCGCCGTCGGCGATGCGGGCGGTCTGGATGTCGGCGGCGGTGCTGATGCGCTCGGTGATCAGGGCCAGGATGCGGGCGTCCAGGTCGTCGATCTGGGAGCGGCCGCTATGTACGCCGGCGGGGGTGGGCTGGCCGGTTTCCGGGGACGAGGCAGCTGGCATGGTCGGGGCATCTGAGCTGGTCGGCGCGGGGGCGGCGGGGGCAGCGGGGGATGCCGGCTCCGGCGCGACGGGGTGCGAGGAATCGGCGGACGTCGGGTCGGCGGTGGCGCTGGCGGTCATGGCGGGGCTCCTCGGGCTGGGCCCGGGCTCCGAGCGGTCCGACCGCACTCGCCACAAAAGGCGAGCGCCCCGAACCGGAAGGGGTCCGAGGCGCTCGTTGGCTTGGTGTGCTCAGCAGCCGACGATGGCTAGGGACCCTGGTCCGTAGCCATAGAAAAATCGGCGGTTCGCGAGCATGCCGTCATCGTGCCATGGCGTCCGCGGCGTGGTCCAGTCGGTCTCGTGATCCGGACCTGTAGCCGCGCTCAGCCCCACACGTCGATGTTCGCCCGCTCGGCGTCGCCGTACTGCTGCTGGGCGACCTCGAGCACCTTCCCGATCTGCTGCAGCACCTCGTTCAGGTCGGCCTGCGCCTGGTCCCACTGCCGCTGCCGGGCCTGGTAGTCCGCGGCCGCCTGGCCGCTCCAGGTCTGCGTCAGCGGCTGGAGCAGGGTGCGCAGGTCGTGCAGCTTGCTGTTCAGCTCGTTGTGGGCCGCCGCCACGTTCTGCGACGCCGAGGACAGCGTCTCGGCGTGGACGAGGAGTTCGCCTCCGTAGCTCATCGCTCTCCCCTCCCTCAGCCGATCAGGCCGGCGACGCGGTTGACGGCGGTGGTGTTCGACTCCTCGGCCGCCGTGTAGCGGCGGTGGGTGCCGGACAGGGACTCGGCGATGCCGCCGAGCGCGCCGTTGAGCTTGCGGGCGTCGGCGTTCCAGCGCTGGTGCAGATTCTGGAACGCGCCGGAGGCGGCGCCCTTCCAGGTCGAGGCGATCGGCTCCAGCTGGGCCAGCAGCGTGGCCAGCAGGGTGGCGATCTCCTCGTTGACCGTGCCGACGTGCGCGGCGGCCTGCGCCATGACGTCCAAGGTGGCGCCGAACTGCGCCGGCCCGGTGGACGCCGCGCCGCCGGGCGCGGGGACGAAGGCGGACGAGGCGGGTTCCGTCATGCGGATCACCATCCCCTCTGGTGCGATGCGGAGACGCCACAGAGGAAGCGGTCGGTGACCTTGAGTGACGTCGGACCACCACCGTAGCGTCCGGCACCGACAATCGGAACCGATCGGTCGCGGCGTCACCCGTTTTGCGGAACGCGGGAGCGTGCGCACGCTCCTACTTCATCCGCAGGACCTTGAGAAGCTTCAGCGAGCGCAGCATCAGGTCGCCCCACTTCTGATCCGACATCCCGAACCAGGGAGCGATCGGCAGCAGGCGCTGGCGGGCCGCGGTCTGGGCCTCGGTGAAGCGCAGGATGCCCTCCGCGCCGTGGCGGCGCCCGAGCCCGGACTGGCCCATGCCGCCCATCGGCGAGGCGACCGAGCCCCAGGCCGCGCCATAGGCCTCGTTGACGTTCACCGTGCCGGCGTGCAGCTGGCGGGCGATCTCGCGAGCGCGCTTGTGGTCGCGGGTCCACATGGAGGCGTTCAGGCCATACGGCGTGTTGTTCGCGTCCGCTATGGCTTCGCCCTCGTTCTTGAAGGAGTACACGGACACGACCGGCCCGAACGTCTCCTCGCCGTAGACACGCATGGTGTTCTTGACGTCTCCGAGCACTGTCGGCTCATAGAACAGCGGACCGATCTCCGCACGGCGCCGCCCGCCGGAGAGCACCTTCGCGCCCTTCGCCTTGGCGTCTTCCACATGCAGCGTCACGTTCTCGAGCTGCTTGGTGTTCGTCAGCGAACCCATGTCCGCGGAGTAGTCGAGCCCGGATCCCAGGCGCATAGCGCGCACCTCGGTAAGGAACCGCGACAGGAACTCGTCGTACTTGGTGTAGTGCACGTATATGCGCTCTATAGATATGCACAGCTGTCCCGCGGAGGAGAAACAGCCACGCACCGCACCGGACACCGACTTCTCTATGTCCGCGTCGTCGAGCACGAGCATGGCGTTCTTGCCGCCGAGTTCCAGCGAGCAGCCGATCAGTCGGGAGGCAGCGGCCTGCGCGACAGTGCGACCCGTAGCAGTGGAACCGGTGAAGGCGACGTAGTCGGCGTCTGCGACGACTGCGGGACCGACGACCGGTCCGTCACCGACCACCACTTGCCACAGGTCCTCCGGCAGCCCGGCCTGAACAGCCAGTTCGCGCAGCCGCAGACCTGTGAGCGCGGTCTGGGTGTCCGGCTTGTGCACTACCGCGTTGCCCGCGATGAGCGCCGGTATGACGTCGGAGACGGCGAGCGCCAGCGGATAGTTCCACGGCGTGATGATGCCGACGACGCCCTTGGGGATGCGGTTCTCGGTGACCTTCGTCAGGACCGGAAGGACGCCGCGACGGCGCTTGCTGCGGATGTAGCCGCGCGAGGCGTACGCGTAGTGCCGAGTAGCTGCGGCGGCAGAGAGGATCTCGTCCAGTGCGTGCTTGCGAGCCTTGCCGGTCTCGATCTGCACCAGGTCGAGCAGCTGGTCGGAGCGCTCCAGCAGCAGGTCGTGCATGCGGCGGGCGAAGCCGGTCCGGTGCGCCAGGCTCGTGGCGCCCCACTCCAGCTGCGCGGCGCGGGCCTTGGCGTAGGCGGCGCGGACGTCCTGGGGAGCGCTGGCGGGGAAGTCGGCGATGAGCTCGCCGGTGAGCGGACTGTAGGACTGCGTCCGACCGCCCACCGCGCCGTGGATGGCCACTTTCCCGATGAGCCGCTCGACCAGGTCGGCCGACAGTCGGGTGTGGATGCTGTCGAGGCGGGTCGCATCCTGGGGACCGGCGCCGGCCGGAACGTCCTGGGCGTCCTCGGATATGCCGTTGCCCGGATCGATGGTGTCGGCGGTCATGGCGATGAGCCTCCCAGAAAAACCCGCCGGTGTCAGCCGTCGATGGCAACGTGTGGAGATCCACATGACCGGGGTCTCATGCGCCGGGACGCACGTCGGGCCCCTTCCGTGTCCCAGGCACTGCGGAAGGGGCCCGACGCTCGGGGGCGTGACCTCAGCTGACGCTGATGGCCACGTTCTTGACGCCGTCGACCACCTGGCGGGAGCCCAGCGGGGCGTCCAGCTTCACGGTGGCCTCGCCGTTGCGGGAGAAGTCGGGGCACATGACGCCGACGCGGGCGTGCGAGACGGTCTTCAGCTCGACCACGACCTTGCTCGCGTCCTGGCTCTTCACCACGAGCTGCGGCTGGTCGTTGCACCCGCCCCAGTTCACCTCGGTGGCCAGGGTGATGCCGTCCTTCTCCAGGGACAGGCCCTGCAGCGCGACGTACTTCACGGTGCCGGGCTCGGAGGGGTTCGACGGGCTGGACGAGCCGGTCTGGCCGCTGCTCGACGGCGGCGTGCTCGGGCTCGAGGAGGAGGACGAGGACGGGGACGACGCGGACGACGACGAGCTGGTGCTGCCGCCGCCGGCACCCGGCGCGCTGGAGCTCTCAGAACTGCGGGAGGCACACCCGGCCAGCGCCGCAAGCACGACGGCGGTGGTCGCCACGGACTTCACCAGGGGCTTCATTTCGCTCCATCTCCTAGCCGACACTGTCTGGGTCACTGGCATTTGGACGCAGCGACTCCCGCGCCGGTTCCCCGCTTTTTCACGGATCTTCGCGGACGTTCGGCGACGCAGCTAGAGACTCCCTAGCGGGAACGCATAGCCGAACGCTTAGCGGGACAGCTCCTCGTACCCCACTCCGGTGGCGGCGACGGACTGATCCCACAAGATGGCGGCCACGGTCTCGTCCTGCGCGATCGCACTCATGACGGCCCGCGTAGGTGCGCCACGCATCTCCCCGGGTCCGCGCGGACCGATGTACTCGCCGCCGAAGAGGTCTACATGAGTAGCCGCGTATAAGGAGGGCCACGCACCTGTGGCCGCACTCTGACCGGTAGCCCAAGTAACCATGTGGGACAGTCCGGACACGACACGGTTGCGCCGGCTGAAGGAGGTCTTGGCGAACAGCCCGGTAGCCGTATAGCCGGGGTGCGCGGCGATGCTCGCAAGGGGGAACCGCGCCTGCTTCGCTTTGCGGTCCAACTCCTTGGCGAAGAGCAGGTTGGCGAGCTTGGAGCGGCCATAAGCGGAGACCCGGTGCCGGTGCCACTCGGCTTCGGTATAGGACTCCTTGGAGTTCGCCGTCGCCGGTTCGAAGTCCCAGAACGGCCGGGCGCGGCGGTGCGTGAGGCTGGAAATCGTGACGACCCGCGCGGACTCCGCGGCCAGCAGCAGCGGGAGCACCCGGCCGGTGAGGGCGAAGTGCCCCAGGTGGTTGGTCCCGAACTGGAGCTCGAAGCCGTCGGAGGTGGTGTGGCCGTCGGGCACCATCACCCCTGCGTTGTTCACCAGGATGTCCACCGCCGCCGTGCGGTCGGCCAGGTCGGCGGCGGCGTCCTCGATCGATTCCAGGCTGGCCAGGTCGACCGCGACGATCTCGACGAGGCCGCGCGCGGAGGGGACCACCGCGGTGATCCGCTCGCGCGCGTACTCTCCCCTGCTCGGATCACGGACGGCGAGCAGGGTCCGGGCTCCGTGACGCGCGAGTTCCAACGCTGTGTGGAACCCGATTCCGCTGCTGGCCCCCGTGACCATGGCGACTCGCCCCGTCAGATCCGGCATTTCCTCCGGACTCCACTGCGGCATAGCGCCATCCTGGCGTGATCAGCGGCGCGTGTCACTACCCGTGACTAAGCCGGGAGCGCCGCCTCGATGGCCTCGACCACTTCGGCGGCCTCGGGCTCGGTGCGCGGACGGAAGCGCTTGAGCACCGTTCCGTCGGAGCCGATCAAGAACTTTTCAAAGTTCCACTGGATGTCGCCGTTGCCGCCCTCGGCGTCGGTCGCCTTGGTGAGCTCGGTGTAAAGGGCGTGGCGCTCGTCGCCGTTGACGTCGATCTTCTCGGTGAGCGGGAAGGTCACGCCGTAGGTCGCCGAGCAGAACTCCTGGATCTCCTCGGAGGTACCCGGCTCCTGGCCGCCGAACTGGTTGCACGGAACGCCGACGACGGTGAAGCCGCGGTCCGCGAACCGCTCGTGCAGCCGCTCCAGACCTTCGTACTGCGGCGTGAGGCCGCAGCGCGAGGCGACGTTGACGAGCAGGACGGTCTTGCCCTCGTAGTCCTTCAGCGAGGCCGGCTTGCCGTCGAGGGTGTTGATCGGGATGTCGTAAAGGCTCATGTCGGTATCAAAGCACGCGCGCTTGAACGGATTCCCGCGCGGCCGCCCGGATCTGCCGCGGGTCTGCGCGAGCGGCCGCGTGAGGCGGCTACTTCACCGGCACGATGTCCGGCGCGCCGAGCCGCGCGGCGTCCGCGGTGGCGTCGTCGGGCTGCTCCTGGGACTCCCGCTCCGCGGCGACCCGCGCCACGTAGTGCTCCACCTCGCGCGCGATCTGCTCCTCGGTCCAGCCCAGGACCGGGGCGATGAGGCGCGCGGTGGGCTCGGCGGCGCCGACGCCGCGGTCGAAGGTCTCGATGGAGACCCGCAGGCGGCGCGCCAGGACGTCGTCCAGGTGCAGCGCGCCCTCGGCCGCTGCCGCGTAGACGACCTCCGCCTTCAGATAGTCCTCGGCGCCGGGCAGCGGCTCGGCCAGTTCCGGCTGCTCGGTCATCAGGTCCAGGACCTCGTCGATCAGCGAGCCGTAGCGGTGCAGCAGGTGCTCCACGCGCGCGACGTGCAGTCCGCTGCGCGCGGCGATGCGTCCGCGGTTGTTCCACACCGCCTGGAAACCGTCCGCGCCGAGCAGCGGCACGTTCTCGGTGATCGAGGCGGGCACTCCGCCTCCCAGACCGTGGACGGCCGCGTCCACGGCGTCCTGCGCCATCACGCGGTAGGTCGTGTACTTGCCGCCGGCGACGACGACCAGGCCGGGGACGACGTGCGCGACGATGTGCTCCCGCGACAGCTGCGAGGTCTCGTCCGACTCGCCGGCCAGCAGCGGACGGAGTCCGGCGTATACGCCCTCGACGTCCGCGCGCGACAGCGGCACGTTCAGCACCGCGTTCACGTGGTCCAGCAGGTACTGGATGTCGGTCTGCGACGCCGCCGGGTGCGCCTTGTCGAGCGTCCAGTCGGTGTCGGTGGTCCCGATGATCCAGTGCCGGTCCCACGGGATGACGAACAGCACGGACTTCTCCGTGCGCAGGATGATTCCGCTCGAGGAGTGAATACGGTCCTTGGGAACCACCAAGTGGATTCCCTTAGAGGAGCGCACATGGAAGCGTCCGCGCTCCCCCACCAACGCCTGCGTCTCGTCGGTCCACACGCCAGTCGCGTTCACGACCTGCTTGGCGCGGATCTCGATCGACTTACCGGTCTCCAAGTCCTTGGCGATAACGCCGGTGACGCGCTCCCCCTCGCGCAGGAAGCCGGTGACGCGGGCCCGAGACGCCACATGCGCGCCGTAGCTCGCCGCGGTGCGCGCCAGGAAGGTGACGTACCGCGCGTCGTCCACCTGCGCGTCGTAGTACTGGATCGCCCCCACAAGCGAGGAACGCTTAAGCGCGGGCGCGATACGCAACGCAGCGCGGCGCGTCAGCTGCCGGTGCAGAGGCAGACCTCTGCCGTGGCTCGACGACGTGGCCATGCCGTCGTACAGCGCCACACCGGAACCCGCGTAGAGGCGTTCCCAGCCACGACCTGTCAGGGGATAGAGGAACGGCACCGGACGCACCAGGTGCGGAGCCAGCCGCTCCAACAGCAGCCCGCGCTCCTTCAACGCCTCGCGGACCAAACCGAAGTCGAGCATCTCCAGATAGCGGAGACCGCCGTGGATGAGTTTGGAGGAGCGGGAGGACGTCCCCGACGCCCAGTCCCGCGCCTCCAGCAGACCCACGCTCAAACCCCGGGTCGCGGCGTCCAACGCCGTCCCGGTTCCCACGACCCCGCCGCCCACGACCACGACGTCGAGCTCGCGCTCAGCCATGGCGGACAGCGCCGCCTCACGCTCTACCGGACCCAACCGCAAACTACGCACGGTACAAGCCTGCCCTAATGAGGGACGCCGCACGCGATCACATGCGGTACGTCACCCGTGAAGCCGATCACAGGGTTCGCCGACGGATCAGGTCGCGATGGTGACCTCGACCCGCTGGAACCCCTTGAGCTCGGTGTAGCCGCAGGTGCCCATCGCGCGGCGCAGCGCACCGGCGAGGTTCATGGTGCCGTCCGGAGAGGAGGACGGACCGACCAGGATCTCCTCCAGCGTCCCCACAGTGCCGACCGCGGTGCGGTGCCCGCGCGGAACGGACGCGTGGTACGCCTCGGCGCCCCAGTGGAAGCCGCGCCCCGGCGCCTCGGCGGCCCGGGCCAGCGGCGAGCCGATCATCACCGCGTCCGCGCCGCAGGCGATCGCCTTGGTGATGTCGCCGGAGATGCCCATGGCGCCGTCGGCGACGACGTGCACATAGCGGCCGCCGGACTCGTCCAGGTAGTCGCGGCGCGCGGCGGCGACGTCGGAGACCGCGGAGGCCATCGGCACCTCGATGCCCAGGACGTCGCGGGTGGTCTGGGTCGAGCCGCCGCCGAAGCCCACGAGGATGCCCGCAGCGCCGGCGCGCATCAGGTGCAGCGCCGCCTGGTAGGTCGCGCAGCCGCCGACCACGACGGGAATGTCGAGCTCGTAGATGAACTGCTTGAGATTCAGCGGCTCGGCGTTGGCCGACACGTGCTCGGCGGACACTGTGGTCCCGCGGATAACCAACATGTCCAGACCCGCGGAGACCGCGACGGAGTGGAACTCCGCAGTGAGTTGCGGCGACAGCGCGCCGGCCACAGTGACCCCGGCGGCGCGGATCTCCTTGATTCGCGCGAAGATCAGCTCCGGCTGCACCGGTGCGCTGTAGATCTCCTGCAGACGCTTGGTGGAGGCGCCGGCCGGCAGGTCCGCGATCTCCTGCAGCAGCGGCTCAGGGTTCTCGTAGCGGGTCCACAGACCCTCGAGGTTCAGGACGCCCACACCGCCGAGCTTGCCGATCTGGATCGCGGTCGCCGGGGACACCACGCTGTCCATCGGGGCGGCCATGAACGGCGTGTCGAACCGGTAGGCGTCGATCTGCCAGGCGATGGAGACCTCTTCGGGGTCCCGGGTGCGGCGCGACGGCACGACCGCCACATCGTCGAACCCGTAGGCGCGGCGGCCACGCTTGGCCCGGCCGATCTCGACCTCGGTCACCTGGAATACCTCGACTTCTTTTCTCTGAGCGTGCTTACGGCCCGACGCTATCGCGTCGGGCCGTCGGGTGCTTTATCTGGTCAGCGCTTGGAGTAGTTCGGCGCCTCGACCGTCATCTGGATGTCGTGCGGGTGGCTCTCGCGCAGGCCCGCGGCGGTGATCCGGACCAGCTGCGCGTCCTGCAGCTGCGGGATGGCGTGCGCGCCGCAGTAGAGCATGGACTGGCGCAGGCCGCCGATCAGCTGCAGCACCACGGCGGCCAGCGGGCCGCGGTAGGGGACCTGACCCTCGATGCCCTCGGCGATCAGCTTCTCGTCGGACTCCACGTCGCCCTGGAAGTAGCGGTCCTTGGAGTAGGACTTGTTCTCGCCGCGGGACTGCATCGCGGCGAGCGAGCCCATGCCGCGGTAGGACTTGAACTGCTTGCCGTTGATGAACAGCAGCTCGCCGGGGGACTCCTCGCAGCCGGCCAGCAGCGAGCCGAGCATCACCGAGTCGGCGCCGGCGGCGATCGCCTTGCCGATGTCGCCGGAGTACTGCAGGCCGCCGTCGGCGATCACCGGGACGCCGTGCTCCCGGGCCGCCTCGGCGACCTCGTAGACGGCGGTCACCTGGGGCATGCCGACACCGGCCACCACGCGGGTGGTGCAGATGGAGCCCGGGCCCACGCCGACCTTGATCGCGTCCGCGCCGGCGTCGATCAGCGCGCGGCCGCCGGCGCCGGTGACCACGTTGCCGGCGATCACGTCGATGTGCGGTGCCTCGGCCTTGACCTTGGCGATCATGTCCAGCTCGACCTTGGAGTGGCCGTGCGCGCTGTCGATGACCAGGAAGTCGACGCCGGCGTGCATCAGGGCCTGGGCGCGCTCGAAGGAGTCGCCGAGGAAGCCGATCGCCGCGCCGACGCGCAGGCGGCCGTTCTCGTCCTTGGTGGCGAGCGGATACTTCTCGCTCTTGTCGAAGTCCTTGACGGTGATCAGACCGGACAGCTTGCCATCGCCGGTGACCAGCGGGAGCTTCTCGATCTTGTGCTGCGCCAGCAGCTTCATCGCGTCCTCGCCGCTTATCCCGGCGGGCCCGGTCACCAGCGGCATCGGCGTCATGACGTCGGCCACCCGGCGCGACTTGTCCACCTCGAAGCGCAGGTCGCGGTTGGTGATGATGCCCAGCAGGGTGCCGTCCGGAGCGATCACCGGCAGGCCGGAGATGCGGTACTTCGCACACAGTGCGTCCACCTGCGCCAGCGTGGCGTCCGGCGCGACGGTCACCGGCTGGGTGACCATGCCCGACTCCGAGCGCTTGACCAGGTCCACCTGCGCGGCCTGGGCCTCGATCGACAGGTTGCGGTGCAGGACGCCGACGCCGCCCTGGCGGGCCATGGCGATCGCCATGCGCGCCTCGGTGACGGTGTCCATGGCCGCGGAGATCAGCGGCACGTTCAAGGTGATGTTGCGCGACAGCCGGGTCCCGGTGCTCAGCTCGGTGGGCACCACTTCGGAGTAGGCCGGCACCAGCAGGACGTCATCGTAGGTCAGGCCGAGAGTCGCGAACTTGGCGGGCAGGCCGGCGTCAGACATGTCACCATCCGAATGTCAAGGGGGACCGATATGCAATCTTCCCCCAGGAATCCGGCCCGACCAAACCGATCAACGGATGATCACCGCCGGCGTGCTCGGAATCACACCGGCACAGCGCGCCGTACCCCCCGCCGGGGACGGCCGCGGCAGCGCCCGGCCCGCTCTCAGCGGACCAGGCCCCAGCGGAACCCGAGCGCGACGGCGTGCGCGCGGTCGGAGGCGCCGAGCTTCTTGAACAGCCTGCGCGCATGGGTCTTCACCGTGTCTTCCGAGAGGAACAGGTCCCGGCCGATCTCGGCGTTGGAGCGGCCGTGGCTCATGCCCTCCAGCACCTGGATCTCGCGGGCGGTCAGGGTCGGGACGGCGCCGATCTCCGCCGGGCGCAGCCGGCGCGGCGCCAGGCGCCAGGTCGGGTCGGCCAGGGCCTGGCTGACGGTGGCGCGCAGCTCGGCGCGTGAGGCGTCCTTGTGCAGGTAGCCGCGGGCGCCGGTGGCCACCGCGAGCGCCACGCCGTCCAGGTCCTCGGCCATGGTGAGCATGATCACCCGGGCGTTCGGGTCGTTGGACAGCAGGCGGCGGACGGTCTCCACGCCCCCCAGGCCGGGCATCCGCACGTCCATCAGGACCAGGTCGGAGCGGTCGGCGGTCCACCGGCGCAGCACTTCCTCGCCGCTGTTGGCGGTGGTGACCTTGTCGACGCCGGGCACGGTCGCCACGGCGCGTCGCAGCGTCTCCCGGGCCAGCGGGGAGTCGTCGCAGACTAGGATGGACGTCATCGGTCAAGCCTCCACATTCGTGAGGTTGTGACACCTATTGAGCTTATGGCGGACAGGTCCCCGTAGTCGATGGTTCGCGCCGCTTCGCCACCCACCCAAGTGCGGACCGCTGCGCGAAGCGCCTTTACCAAGGCGGCCGGGCGGCAGGCGGGGGCGCGGGCCATCGTCACTCCGAGATGGAAAACGAGCTTCACCCGAAAGCGTTACGCGCTCCGCGATGTTTTTTTCAGACGGCGCTGCGGCGGGATCAGACCCCGCTCGACCGACTTCGCCTGACGCGGGATCGGGGTCCAGGGCCGGTCCTCCGGGCTCCCGGCGGCCTGCTCGTCGGCCTCTTCACGACGCTCGCCGTCGCCCTTGCCGCCCCTGGCGCCGCGTCCCCGGCCGCCTCCGCCGCCGCTCTCGGGCGGCCGGCCGGCGTCCAAGGCCCGCACCCACCCGTCCCACCTGTCGTTCCCGTCCCCTTCTTCCACCCAGCCGTCACCCTCGGGGAGCCCGCTCACTTCGCCGCGCCTCTCGTTCCGGCGGGCGGTCCGACCGCCCGGCCGTTGCTCACAGTCCGTAGTCGATTGCGACAACTCAGTGACAATCGAGCACGGTTCGGGGCATGATCGGTATGACCGCTCGCCGGATCAGGTATTGGACAACTGACACCTGGTTCACCACGAGGTAGGGCCGCCGCCGCGGCGCCGATGCATGTCCCGGACTCACTCTCACCGGGATCATGCACCCGCCGCGGCTGCGGCCAACACGATGCAGCCGAAGACCACTCCATCCAGCGACTCGCCGTCGGTCGTCCGACAACAGGACGACTGACCTGCGGGTTCTTGGCTGGGGGCGGTCAGCGGAAGGAAGGGTTTGCCATGGCCGACGTGTCCCGTCTCCCGGGCCCGAACGCGGACTTCTGGGACTGGCAGTTGCGCGGCTCCTGCCGCGGCACCGACAGCGACCTGTTCTTCCACCCGGAAGGCGAACGGGGCCAGGCGCGGACCTCCCGAGAGGAGGCCGCCAAGGAGGTGTGTCTGCACTGCCCGGTATGCAAACCGTGCCGTGAGCACGCCCTGCGGGTCCACGAGCCCTACGGGGTGTGGGGCGGCATGACCGAGGAAGAACGCGACGAGTCCTACGCGCGGGAGAAGTCCGCGGCGCGCGCGGCCAAGCTGGCGGCGCTGGCGGCGGCGAAGAACACCAAGCCGGCGCGCAAGCCGTCGACGAAGGTGCCGGTGAAGCTGCAGGCGAAGCCCAACGGCGCGCCGGCGACGGCGCCCAGCAACGGGATGACCATGACGCGGCCGGCGAACGCGGTGTCGGCCGGGGTGCGGGCCAAGGCGAAGAGCAAGCCGTAGATCGAGCCGTAGATCAAGCCGCTGTCCAGGCCGCAGATCATGCGGCAGGCCAAGAGGCAGATCAGGCGGTTGAGCAAGCCGCGGCTTCTACATGGCGAGCGCGCGTACGGAGTTCATGCGGCGTACGCAAAAGGGCGGCTCTCTACGGAGTTCCGTAGAGAGCCGCCCTCAGCGCGCGCTATAGCGCGGGCGATCCTTAGGCGATCCCTTAGTGGGAGTGCCCGTGGCCACCGTGCGAGTGGCCCTCGTCTTCCTTCGGCGCCGGCTTCTCGACGACCAGGGTCTCGGTCGTGAGCAGCATCGAGGCGATGGAGGCGGCGTTGGCCAGCGCGGAGCGGGTGACCTTGACCGGGTCGATGACGCCGGCCGCGACCAGGTCGACGTACTCGCCGGTGGCCGCGTTCAGGCCGGAGCCCACGGGCAGGTTCGAGACCTTGTCGGTCACGACGTAGCCCTCCAGGCCCGCGTTCTCGGCGATCCAGCGCAGCGGCTCGACCGCGGCCTTGCGCACGACGCGCACGCCGGTGGCCTCGTCGCCCGTCAGGCCCAGGTCGCCGTCCAGCACGGAGACGGCGTGCACCAGCGCGGAGCCGCCGCCGGAGACGATGCCCTCCTCGACCGCGGCGCGGGTCGCGGAGATGGCGTCCTCCAGACGGTGCTTCTTCTCCTTGAGCTCGACCTCGGTGGCCGCGCCGACGCGGATGACGCAGACGCCGCCGGCCAGCTTGGCCAGGCGCTCCTGCAGCTTCTCGCGGTCCCAGTCCGAGTCGGTGGTGTCGATCGCGGCCTTGATCTGCTTCACGCGGTCGGCCACGGCCGCGGTGTCGCCGGCACCGTCGACGACGGTGGTGTCGTCCTTGGTGACGGTCACGCGGCGGGCGGTGCCCAGCACCTCGACGCCGACCTGGTCCAGCTTCAGGCCGACCTCGGGCGCCACGACCTGCGCGCCGGTGAGGATCGCCAGGTCCTCCAGGATCGCCTTGCGGCGGTCGCCGAAGGCCGGAGCCTTGACCGCGACGGAGGTGAAGGTGCCGCGGATCTTGTTCACGACCAGCGTGGACAGCGCCTCGCCGTCGACGTCCTCGGCGATGATCAGCAGCGGCTTGCGCGACTGCGCGACCTTCTCCAGCAGCGGCAGCAGCTCGTTCAGGGAGCTGATCTTGCCCTGGTTGATCAGGATGTAGGGGTCCTCCAGGACCGCCTCCATGCGCTCCTGGTCGGTCACCATGTAGGGCGACAGGTAACCCTTGTCGAACTGCATGCCCTCGGTGAACTCGAGCTCCAGGCCCATGGTGTTCGACTCTTCGACGGTGATGACACCGTCCTTGCCGACCTTGTCCATGGCCTCGGCGATCAGGTCGCCGATCGCCTTGTCCTGCGCGGAGATGGCGCCGACCTGGGCGATCGACTCCTTGCTCTCCACCTGCTTGGCGGTGGACAGCAGCTGGTCGGCCACGGCCTTGACCGCCGCGTCGATACCGCGCTTGAGCGCGATCGGCTGCGCGCCGGCCGCCACGTTGCGCAGACCCTCGCGGACCATGGCCTGGGCCAGCACGGTCGCGGTGGTGGTGCCGTCGCCGGCGATGTCGTTGGTCTTGGTGGCCACTTCCTTGGCCAGCTGCGCGCCGAGGTTCTCGTAGGGGTCCTCGAGCTCCACCTCGCGGGCGATGGTCACGCCGTCGTTGGTGATCGTCGGGGCGCCGAACTTCTTGTCGATGACGACGTTGCGGCCCTTGGGACCGATGGTCACCTTGACCGCGTCGGCCAGCGCGTTGACGCCGCGCTCGAGCTTGCGGCGCGCGTCCTCGTCGAATTCGAGCATCTTCGCCATGAGCGAGTACGTTCCTTGTCTTTAAGAGAAAAATCCGCCCCGGCATGCCGACCGGGTCCCCGGCCGCCCGGGGCGGAAACGCGGCTCCGAGAGCCTTGAACGTCTACTTGTTGACGATCGCGAGCAGGTCGCGCGCCGACAGGACGAGGTACTCCTCGTTGTTGTACTTGACCTCGGTGCCGCCGTACTTGCTGTAGAGGACGATGTCGCCCTCCTTGACGTCGAGCTCGACGCGCTTGCCGTCTTCCCAGCGGCCGGGGCCCACGGCCAGGACGACGCCCTCCTGCGGCTTCTCCTTGGCGGTGTCCGGGATGACGAGGCCGGAAGCGGTGGTCTGCTCGGCGTCGAGCGGCTTGACGACGACGCGGTCCTCGAGCGGCTTGATGGCAACGGTAGCCACGATGTGTGACCTTTCGTTCGCGTGACGGATCGGCGATGGTGAACTGGTTGCGGAACCTGTCGTCGCGGGTGCCAGGGTCCGGCCGTATCGCGCTGGCACTCTCGGTGCGAGGGTGCCAAAGCGAGACTAGGCGGGCGTTTAGCACTCGGTCAAGTGGAGTGCCAAAGGGGCGCGTCGGCCTCGGTGATCGCGGGGATGATCACGGTGATACGCTCGCGCGGCCCCAGAACGGGGATCAAGATCCGTGGGGAGCGGGAATGACGACGTCGAAGCGTGCTCGGGCGCTCTCGGTAGCGGCGATGGCGGCCGCCGGAGCGCTGGTGGCCGCCGGGTGCGGGGGCGGGACTACGGCAACCGCGAAGAACCAGGGTCCTGTCGCAGCCTCGGTCACGAGCCAGACGGCGGCCACGGAGACGACCGGTGGCACCGCTCCGACGAGCGTGCCGACAGCCACCTCAACCTCCGTGCCGACGAGCGCTGCCGCGAGCGCGAGCAGGAGCACAGCCGCCACACCGACCGCTCCGAGCGCACCGACCGCGACGCATGCGCCCACGACCGCGGCGACGGGCACGGCGTCGCGCTCACCCGGCGCAGCGCCTCACTCGTCGGCGCCGGCCGCCAAGCCGACCTCTTCCAACCCCTGCCAACACCCGACGACGCCCGCGCAGGCGGCGCGCTGCCCGGCTCCGCATCCGACGACGACCGACGCCCGGCCGACGCTGGTCAGCCTGACGGGTGACAGCTGCACCTGGGGACCGACGAAGGTGACGCTGCGCGCCACGGCGGTGTTCAGCAGCGGGCTCGGCGACTGGGTCGCGCACTACACCGGGGGCAGCGCGACGCAGAGCGGGAACACTGTCGTGCTGGTCGAGGTGGATCCGTTGGTGAGCACCGGCGGGTCGGTGCCGAGCGCGCCGGCGTCGGAGACCATGTCCGGGACGCTGGGGTTCGTCGGGCCGAACGGCGGGCAGGTCTCGTTTCCGGTCAGTGCGACGGTTTCCTGCCACTGAGTCCGGCGGCGCTTCAGACTCCGTCAGAACTTCAGACTCCGTCAGGGCTTCAGAGTCCGGCAGGGCTCAGACGTAGTCCTCCAGCCGAGCGAACGTGTACCCCTGCTCCTGCACGATGCGGAACAGGTTGGTCATCAGCTCGTGCATCTCCGGCCAGCCCTTGCCGTTGGCCTTGGGACCGCGGAAGTGCGCCAGCAGGATGTCGCCGGGGCGGAGCTTCTTGTCGGCCGCCTGCCACTGGAAGCCCTGCTTCTGGAACGTCGCGCGCCAGTAGCAGATGGCCTTGAGGCCGTTCTGCTTACAGGCTTGCTGCGTCGCCTTGTTGGAGTTCCCGAAGGGCGCGCGGAACAGGTAGGGGTGGGTGTTGTAGTTCTTGACGAGCTTCTGCTGCTGGCCGGTGACCTCTGCCAGCTGGCGCTCGGCGCTCAGGGTCGTCATGTCCGGGTGGTGCAGGGTGTGGTTCTGGATGGTGCAGTAGCCGGTGTCGCGGAGCTTTGTGAAGTACGAGTAGTCGTCCTGGATGAACATGTCGGCCAGGAACATCGTGATGGGGATGCGGAAGTCCTTGACCATCTGGATGAAGGCCGGGTCCTTCTCGGCGCCGTCGTCGATGGTGAGGAAGCAGATCTTCTGGTCCGTCGGGATGTGGCTGATGACCGGGGGGAGGTCGACGTTCGTGTTCACCGGCTTGGTCGCGGGCGGCGGCGGAGCCGGGGCGAAGGGCTTGAGTCCGTCGTAGCGGTGCGCCAGGAGTGCCGCGTCCGCGGTCTCGGGACCGGGGAGACCGTTGCCGCTGCTACTCGCGGCGCCGGACGGCGAGCTGGAGGACTGCGAGGGCGCGCCCGACGTGGAGGCGCCCGAGGTGGGAGTCACGCCGGCTCCGGCGTTCTGCTTCGCTCCCGAGGATGAACTGCCGGAGCCGCAAGCCGCGGCCAGCATGGCCGGCGCGGCTACGGCGAGCCCTGCGGCGGAACGGAGAAAGCGTCGTCGAGAGGCGTGCGCCGGGCTCGCGTCCGGTGTCGGTGTCAGGTCGTGGTCTTCGCAGCCGCAGCCTATGGGGAGGTCCTGGTCCTCGTACGTCACGCCTATGCCTCAGTTCAGTCCGGCGGGCCCCCGGAGCCCGCCTGGTGTCGCTACTGAGGGAGGACGTTTGTGGAACCTGAAGAGTTGCTTAAGAAAGCAATCCGAGGACATTCACACGTCAAGACGTTGGAAGACCCAGGCGTGCGGCGGACGGGCGATGAGGCGTTCCGGAGGTTCGGCGGACAGTGTGGCGGGGGCAGCGGCTAGGTAGTCGATGACTACTACTACGCGTTCCCCGTCCTGCCCTACCGAGCTGTAGGCGTTATAGGAGGCGACCTCCTCGTCATCCCATAGCGGGGGAACGATAACGGCGCGGATCCACTCCTCTACTGCGGCGGCCTTACCCGGCTCGCAGCGGACCTCCCACATAAGCGTTTGGTTCTTGGCGTTCTTGCCACCGGAGTCACTCATCGGACCACCACGTCCACGACCGGCTGGGAGGAATCCGCCGGGAAGCCGAGCTGCGAGGGCACGCGGCCGCGCCGCACCAGTTCCGAACCGAGGGCGGCGACCATGGCGCCGTTGTCCGTGCACAGCTTGGGGCGCGGGACGCGGACCTGGATGCCCGCCTTGGCGGCGCGTTCCTCGGCCAGGACGCGCAGGCGGGAGTTCGCTGCGACGCCTCCGCCGATCAGCAGGTACTCCGCTCCTTGCTCCTTGCACGCCAGGATCGCCTTGCGGGTCAGGACATCCACGACCGCTTCCTGGAAGGAGGCCGCGACGTCCGGGATCGAGATCTTCTCGCCGGCGCGCTCGCGCTTCTCGACCCAGCGCGCGACCGCGGTCTTGAGGCCGGAGAAGGAGAAGTCCAGGGGCGCGTCGCGCGGACCGGTGAGGCCGCGGGGGAAGGCGATCGCCTCCGGGTCGCCCTCGCGCGCCGCCTTGTCGATCAGCGGGCCTCCTGGGAAGCCGAGGCCCAGGACGCGCGCCACCTTGTCGAAGGCCTCGCCGGCGGCGTCGTCGATGGTCTGGCCGAGCGGCTGGACGTCGCCGGTGACGTCGGGCACGAACAGCAGCGAGGAGTGCCCGCCGGAGACCAGCATGGCGATGCAGCCCTCGGGCAGCGGACCGTGTTCGAGCTGGTCGACGCAGATGTGCGCGGCGAGGTGGTTGACGCCGTAGATCGGCTTGTCCAGCGCCAGGGCGTAGGACTTGGCCGCGGCGACGCCGACCAGCAGGGCGCCGGCCAGGCCGGGACCGGCGGTGACGGCGATCGCGTCGATGTCGGCCAGCGCCACGCCGGCGTCGCTCAGCGCCCGCTGCACCGTCGGCACCATGGCCTCCAGGTGCGCCCGGCTGGCGACCTCGGGCACCACGCCGCCGAAGCGCGCGTGCTCGTCCACACTGGAGGCCACCGCGTCGGCGAGCAGGGTGTTGCCCCGCACGATGCCGATGCCGGTCTCGTCGCAGGAGGTCTCGAAGCCGAGGACCAGAGGTTCTTCCTTCAGTGCCGTCACGCCAGTGCCTTCCTCATGATCAGCGCGTCGTGGTTGCCGGGCTGGTAGTAGCCGCGGCGGATGCCGGCGGGTTCGAAGCCGTGGCGGATGTACAGGCGCTGCGCGGAGTCGTTGTCTGTGCGCACTTCCAGCCAGACCTCTACGCATTTCCTGCGCAGTGCCTCGTCCAGAAGCGCCTCCAAGAGGACCGCCCCGAGTCCCCGGCCCTGGTGCGCGCGGGCCACCGCGATGTTCTGGATCCAGCCCTCGACCGTGCCCGCGTCGGATCCGGGCTGGGCCATCAAGCCCGCGTAGCCGGCGATCTCGGATTCGGATCCGGCTTCCGCTTCGGCGATGACGTAGTAGCGGGAGTGCGGGACGTCCGCGAGTTCGGACCAGAACATCTCCACGGACCAGGGGTCCTCGGGGAACAGGTCCTCCTCGATCCGTCGCACCGTTTCGATGTCCCACCAGCGGAACGGACGCAGCGTCGGCGCCATGGTCGACTTCACGCCGTCAGCTCGTGGAGACACGCTTGCGGGTACCTGGTTCGACGGCGTCCGGGCGGCGCAGGTAGAGCGGCTCCGGGAACAGCAAGGACTCGGGATCGCTATGCAGACGCCTGACAGTGAGTTCCGCTAGAGCCGCCGCAGAGGGGTACCGAGGCTCGATCGCCTTGGGGAACGCGTCCGGGTAGACCAGGGCGCCCTCCCCCGCGACCGGCAGACCGGTGAGCCTTTCGGCGATGAGCGCGGGGTGCGCCACGTCCGGTTCCGTCGCGCGGGTCAGGTAGTCCGTGTACTGAGCCCAGTAGACCTCTTTGCGGCGCGCGTCGGTGGCGACGGCGAAGGGCTCGGCGCTGCGGGTCTGGTAGGCGACCACGTCGAGGGAGCAGACGCCGTGGACCGGGATGCCCAGGGCGTCGCCGAGGGCGCGCGCCGTGACCAATCCCACGCGCAGCCCGGTGAACGGGCCGGGTCCGACCCCGACGGCGACGCCGGTGAGGTCGCCGGGTTTGCGCCCGGCGGCGGTCAGGACCGCGGTGATGCCGGGTGCGAGCAGTTCCCCGGTGCGCCGGGCGTCCACGGTGGTGGACTCGGCGAGGATGTCCGCGCCGTCGTGCAAGGCGACGGTGATGGCCGGGGTGGCGGTGTCGAACGCGAGCAGGAGCACCCGCACAGCCTATCTTTCTGGCACCATACGACCCATGACCAGCCAGCAGCAGAACGCCCCGCGGTCACCGGCGCGGGTGAAGCGCGGGCGTGTGAGCCCCATGGCGACGGTCGCCGCGATCACGGCCGCGGCCCTGGTCGGGGTGGGCGTGCTGGCCGTCCAGGCCAACGGTTCGGCGCCGAACAAGGCGCCCTCGGCGGTCGCGGCGAAACAGCAGCCGCCGGTCTCGACGAACCAGGTCGGGCAGCCGGTCTCCCCCGCTCCGGATCCGGCGCTGGCGCTTCCCGCCTCCAGCGGCACCGGCAAGCGCATGGTGTACAGCCTGTCCAAGGCGCGGATCTGGCTGGTCGGCGCCGATGAGAAGGTCCAGATGTCGGCGGCGGTGGTGCCGAGCACGGTGATTCCGGCGGCCGGGACCTACGCGGTGTCCAAGCGGATCGCCAACAACCAGTCCGCCGACCGCGTCGCCGTGCAGTACGAGGTGCTGTGGGGACCGAAGGGCGACACCACGAAGTTCGCCATGGAGGCGGTCTCGTCGCTGCCGGGCGACCAGATGCCGATGAAGCCCGAGGCGAAGACCGGCGGGGTGCGGCTGACGCAGAACGACGCGCTGGCGGTGTGGCAGTTCGCGGTGCTGCAGACGCCGGTTGTCGTGGTGGCTTAGAAGTAGGCGAGGCGCCTGGCCCGGAGCGGGCCAGGACGCTGCTAGTTGTGGGGAACCGCCTGAGTCAGCCGGCGTGTGTCAGCCGGCCGCGTCTTCGAGGGCGGCCAGATCGCGGTCCGTCCAGCGCTCCCCGATGCCGCGCACCACGACCCACCGCACCTCGGAGTCGCCGGGATCGTCGAGCTCCTCGGCGTACTCCCGGGAGATCACGATGTCCAGGCGGTCGTCGGTGAGGACCTCGGCCTTGCCCTCGCCCCACTCGACCACGGTCACCGACTGCTCGACCGAGGCGTCCAGGTCCAGGTCGTCGAGCTCGTCCAGGGAGCCGAGCCGGTAGGCGTCGACGTGGACCAGCGGGACGCCGCCCCCGGCGGCCGGCGGGTGGACCCGGGCGATGACGAAGGTCGGCGAGGTGACGGGTCCGCGCACGCCGAGGCCTTCGCCGAGGCCCTGGGTGAAGGTCGTTTTGCCGGCTCCCAGATCGCCGGTCAGGACCACGAGGTCGCCGCGGCGCAGCCGGGCGCCGAGGCGGCGGCCGAGGTCTTTCATGGCGCCCGCGGTCGCGACCGGGGTCTCCAGGACGGGTCCGGGCAGCCCGGGTCCGGCTTGGTCAGGGATCACCGACATGGGTCCACCGTACCGGGCGGTGCGGGGCTCGGCGGTGCGTGCCCGGCAGGGGTCGCCGCGGGGAGTGAGCACGGGGGCATATGCCGTTTTTAGGCTGATTACCGGCGCCCGGGGAAGGGCATGACCGCCGCCGAGGACTCCCGGACCGGAGGTGAGCATGAGGGCCTCCGTCGGGATGGCGGCGGGGCTGCTGCTGGTGGGCTTGTCAGGGTACGTGTTCCTGGCCGTCACCGGGCACTCCTCGACGCCCTCGGACGCCGCGGCGCTGTCCTCGCTGTACTTCCTGGCCGGGCTGGTCACGCTCGGCGTGTTCGTCGGGCTGGAGCAGGAGACCAGCCGGGCGACGAGCCGGGCGATCGCCGAGCGGCGGGCGGTGGCGCCGGTGGCCCGGAGGGCGCGGCGGCACGCGGCGTGTCTGTTCGCTGTGACGCTCGTGGTGCTCGCGGCGCTGTCGCCGGTGCTCGTGTCCGGTCCGCTGCGCGGGCGGTGGGACCTGTTCGGCGCGCTGGTGCTGGCGGCGGGAGTGGGGTCGGCCTGTTATTGGGTGCGCGGGATTCTGGGCGGGCGGCAGGAGTTCCACGGGTACGCCGCGACGCTGGCGGCCGAGGGGCTGGGGCGGCTGGTGCCGTGCGTGGCGGTGTTCGTGGCGACGGGGCGGGGCGGGCCGGCGTGGGCGTACGCGCTGGCGTTCGCGGCGGCTCAGGGGTTGGCGACGGTGGCGGGGTTGTGGTGGCTGCGGGAGGGGTTCGAGGACGGGGAGCGTGATCCGCTTGATACGGAGATTTCTTCCTTCGAGAGCGGGGAGCGGTCGGCGGCCGGCGGGCTCGCGCTGTTGGTGGCCGGGAGCCTGCTGACGCAGCTGGTGGCGAACTTGCCGCCGTTGGTGGCGAGCACCCGGCTTACGGACTCTGATGCGGTCGCGGCGGCGTTCGGGCAGGCGTTCGTGCTGGTGCGGATTCCGCTGTTGTTGATCTCGCCGATCCAGGCGATGTTGCTGCCGGACCTCACCCGTTCGGCCGCACGCGGGGACCATGCGGCGCTGCGGGCGCGCGTGCGCCTGGCCCTGGCGGCGGTCGCGGCGCTGGGGGTGGCCGGGACGGCGGTGCTGGCGGTGGCCGGGCCGTGGGTGCTGCGGGTGTTCTTCGGGACGAAGGCGGTGCTGTCGCACGAGCTGCTGGCGGTGCTGGGGCTCGGGACCGTGTTCCTGATGGCCGCGGCGATTCTGCAGCCGACGCTGGTCGCGATGGACCGGCACCGGCTGGTGCCGACGGCTTGGGGGGCGGGGGCGGTGGTGCTGGCCGTGTTGGTGGAGCTGCCGGTGGATCCGCTGCACGCGGCGGCTGCGGGCGGGGTCGGCGGGCCGGTGACGGTGGTGGTGGTCATGGCGGTGGGGTTGGGCAGTGCGCTGCGGAGGGTCGGGGGTGTGGCGGCTGTGAGCGGGCGGTCGAGTGGCGGGGCGGTCGGGCATCTGCGCAGAGGCAGGGTGCGATGAGTGGGGAGACAGCGGCCGGGTGGTGCGGCGTGACCGCCGGCGATCTCGGTCGTTCCCTCGGCAGCAGGGCTGAGCGCGCGCGGAGAGGCAGGGCACGATGACCGACGGGATGCCGAATCGGTGGTCCGCGGCTCGGCCGGTCCTCCGGCGTGCCGCCAGACCAGCTGGGGAAGTGGTCGCGGCGCTGGGTGGGGCTGCGGTGATGGTGCTCGCGGCGCGGTTCGTCGATGTGGATCCGTTGGACCGGACGGGGCAGGTCAGTGCGCTGGCGGCGTTGCAGGTGCGGTTCAGCGTGCTCGGGGTGGTGCTGCTCGGGGCGTTGTTGGGCGCGCATCGGTGGTGGGGTGGGCGGCGGTATCTGGCAGTGAAGCATCTGGTGTGCGCTGCGTTCGCCGGGTTGGCTTCGGGGTTTCTTGCCGGCGGGATCGTGGTGGCGTTGAAGGGGACGCCGTGGCCGCTGTTCGGCTTGTCCGGGGATACCGGGCGGTTGGTGGAGTGGTCGGCGTCGATCGTGCACGGGCACGGCAATCCGAATCCGACGTATCCGCCGCTGACGTTGCATGCGCTGGCGTGGTGGGCTCAGCTGTTCCATCACGGGGACACGGCGGCGGCGTTTCGGGACATGGAGATCGGCGGTGCGGCTGTCACTGGGCCGGCTGCGTATGTGGCGTGGCGTTTTGTGCTCAGTCCGTTGTGGGCGCTGGTGGTGGGGGTCGTGCCGGCGTACGCGATCATCGATCCCTACAAGCCGTATGGCGCCATTGTGATGATCGTGCTGCTGCCGGTGTTCGTGGTCTCGGTGCGGCACACGATGCGGGTCGGGGGCATGGCGTGGCGGGGGGTGCTGGTCAGTGCCGTGTTGTTCGGGCTTCTGTACTCGGTGCTGTTCCTGACTTATCCGGGGTCGTCGCTGTGGAGTGCGCCGGGGTTGGTGGCGGCGGTGCTGTTGCTGTTCCCGTGGGCGAGGGACCGGGTCTGGAAGCTGGTGGCGTTCGTCGGGGTGACCGTCGCGGTGTTCGGGGTGTTGTGCGGGTGGTACGTCAAGGACCTCGGGTCCGGGACCGTGGATCGCGCCTACGGCTTCGACGCCTATACCGACCCGGCGTTCTTCTCGATGTGGCGGACCGACATGCCCGGGGACGTCGGGCAGTGGCCGCCGCCGGGCGAGTTGGCGGGGGTCGGGCTGTTCAGCGTGCTGACGTTCGCCGGGCTCGGGATGGCGCTGTGGCTGGGCTGGCGGCGGCCGTTGGCGGTGACGGTGGCGTGCGTGTTCGCCGGGACCTGGCTGTGGCGGATGGAGGTCGCCTCGCGGATGTGGGCGACGGGCACCGTGCAGCTGTGGCCGCGCACCGGCAACCAGCTCCTGTACTGCGTGCTGGTCCTGGGCGCGGCGGCGACGGCGTTCGCGGCCTCGCGGCTGGCGTCGTGGCCGCCAATGCCTTCGCGGCTCGGGGCGCACGTCGGGGTGCTCGCCGCCGTGCTGCTGGTGTTGGGGAGTGCGGCGTCGTCCGTGTCCGACTACTGGATGCCCGCCAAGACGAACAGCTACAAGATCCTCGCCTATGTGTCGCAGACCATGCGCAAGCCCGACGGCTCGTGCCCGAAGTACGCGCCGAACCATGAGTGCTCGGCGACCGGCGACCAGTCGTGGATGAACAACTTCGCGGGACCGAGGAACCACTAGGGGATCGCACTAGGGGATCGCTAACGGAGTATGTCTTGGCGCCGCCGCACCGCGACCGCCGCAACCAGCACCACGAGTCCGGCCGAGTAGACCACCCACCACACGATCCAACCGCCCGGCGGGCTCCACAGCACGGGACTGATGCCGTACTTCTTAAAGCCGCCGTGCATATAGCGCGTCATCGACCAGTAGAAGGCGCCGAGTCCGGCGAGTCCGAGGACGATCGTGGCGGCGATCGGCACGCGCCGCTCCAGCGCGCCGGGCAGGTCCTTGCCGACCCGGCGGGCCATCAGCAGCCCGGCGAGCACCGGCAGCCCGAGCACCCACGCCAGGATGTAGCGGCCCTGCCAGCCGATGCCGAAGCGCTTGGCCTCCAGCACCTGCGCGATGATCGGGATCGCGACGGTTCCCACCACCAGGGCCGCGACCACCGCCGCCTCGCGCCAGCGGCCGACGCCGAAGGCGCAGAGGATGAGCAGGCCGGCGACCGCGTACCAGGCGATCGACGTGCCCGGCGGCAGGGCGACGTCGAGCCAGCCGAGGTTGCCGACGACCTGGGAGATGTAGTTGCCGGAGTTCCAGAACACCTCGATGGCGACGGCGCCCGGCGTCAGGGTCGGGAAGGACAGGTTCGAGGTCGTGAGGGTGTCGGAGTAGCGGTTCCACAAGAACGCCGCGACTCCGCCCAGGATCAGCACCACGGCCATGACCTGCACGGCGCGGAACCGGGCCAGCCACGCGACCTTGCGCGGACCGGCGATGATCACGAGCGCGATCAGCACCGAGGCGCTGAAGGCGATTCCCAGGCTCCTTGTGTTCGCCAGGAGCGCGCCACCGATCGCCAGACCGATGGCGCGGCGGGTCACCTGGCCCGGTTTCGGGTCGTCGTCCAGCGCCAGGGACATGGCGGCGGTCCAGGCGAGTACCGCGGCGGTGGCCTCCATGCCATTGGAGTTGACCGTGCCGCTCAGGAACAGGGCCATCGGAGTGCCGCAGGCTACGACGCCGAGGATCGGCCAACCCGGTCTGCGCCAACCGGCAGCGATACCGACGGCTGCGGCGAGCAAGGCGGAGTTGAGGAGTGCGGACGCTAGGCGCATTCCGTATAGCGCGCTCACTCCGGGGAGCCACAGGCTGGGAAGCCCTACGGGGAAGTAGTAGGCGGGGTTGTAGTTGCCCGCGGAGGTTTCGACGATCGCGGTGGAGTTGTCGGTCCCGAACTTCTTTCCACAGGCTGCGGACAGGAGTTGGAAGCGGAAGCAGGAGGACATCGCGTCGATGGTCTTGTACTTGGCCGGGAGCGGATAGCCGAGCCAGGTCTTCTCGAAGCCGTTGGTGATCTCGTGGCGCGAGGACGAGTTCACGAACTCGCCGCGGGCCGTCGCGGCAGCCTTGATCATGTGCGACGGCTCATCGGGCGACGTGGACATCGGCGAGGCGAACGCCCAGCCCATGGCGACCAGAAAGAAGCCGACCAGCGCCAGCAGCCAGGGACGGCCGAGGACGCTCGCGGTGCGGCGGCCGACTGCGGCGAGGCGGTGCTTCGGGGGCGGCGGCGGTTCGGGGGATTTGGGCGATTCGGGCGGAGTGGCGAAGGCGGGAGCTGCCGGGGGTTCGGGCAGCGGCAAAGGCAGGGGCACGGGCGCGGCGAAGACCGGTGGCAGGTCCGGCAGTGGCCGGGTCGCAGGATCAGGCGGCAGTTGCCAGGTCGGGGCAGGAGCAGGCGGCACTTCGGGTTCCGGCTCGAGCGGTTCTGATTCAGGCTCCGGCGGCGGCGTCCAGGGCGACGGGTTCGGCGCGGGTCCGGGAGCCGCGTTCGGTCGCGGGCCGGATTCCGGTTCTGGTTCCGGCGGCGGTTCCCAGGGCGGCTGCGGCTCCCCTGCTCCGGGTTCGCTCACCGTGCTGGTCCTCCGCTCGAGCCTCCGGGGCGCCGGGAGGGTCCGAAGGCGTAGGCCGCCAGGGTTCGGACGCCGTCGCGGCTGCCGCGGCGGAGGGCGCTGGGGAGCATCGTGGCCGCGTGGAGGCGTGAGGAGAGGTGGAGGCGGGCTGTGCGGGCGGCGTGGCGCCAGCCTAGGCGGTCCATGCGGGCGGCTTCGTCGAGGAAGAAGGTGCGTTCTTCGGTGAAGCGGGCGCCGGTGGTGGCTTGTTCGCTGGAGAGGCTGACTGCGTGGCGGCGGTACTGGAAGCAGATGGTGTCGCTGACGACGATCTGGGCGCCGGCGCGGACCCACTCGAGGGTCAGGGCCAGGTCCTGGATCACGCGGAGGTGGGGGTCGAAGCCGACTTCGGTGATGACGTCGGCGCGCCAGCAGATGGCTGGGAAGTACATCCAGTTGCCGCGCAGGAGGCTGACGGCCAGGGATTCGCCGCTCAGGACCAGGGCGCCATGGACGCGGGGGGCGTAGAGGCGCCGCTTGACCTTGTCGACCCAGGGTTCGACGACCTCGCCGGCTCCGTCGATGACCTCCACGCCGGGCTGGGCGAGGGAGACGCGGGGGTAGTCGCGCATCAGGGCTCGGACGGTTCCGATGTAGTCCGGAAGCATGCGGTCGTCGCAGCCGATCATGGTGACCAGCGGATGGGTGACCAGGCTCAGGCATTTCTGGAAGTTCTCGGTGATGCCGAGGTTGACCGGGTTGCGCTGGTAGCGGATCTTGTCGGGTCCGTGCTCGGCGATCAGGCCGGCGAACCACTCCGGGACGCCCGGCTCGGCGCCGTCGTCGACCACCGTCAGCCGCCAGTGCTGGTCACGCTGTGCCAGGACGCTGCGTACCGCCTCCTGCATCATGCCGACGTCGCCGTAGTACGGCATCAGGACATCGACGACCGAGGCGGGCTTCGCGGCCCGGACCCGCGCCGGCGCGGGCAGACCGGCACGCACGCGAGCCCACGTCAGCGCGTCCCGAATACCCGTCCCGACGGAGTACCGCGGCGCCCAGCCGAGCGGCTGACGCGCCTCGAGAGCCGGCTGGGGGACCGTCGTACCGTCCCCGGCGCCGAGATTGATCACCTCGTACGGGACGGTGTGGGACGCATGGCGCGCCACGATCGCGTCGAAGTTCCGCAGCGCCGCGACGTGCGCCTCAGCCAGGTCCCAGACATGGATGTAGTCGCGAGCGTCGCGGCGGCTATCGAAGGGCGAGAAGTCGGTGCCAGCGATGTGAAACGGCTCGTCGCTCCGGTAGGCGGTGGTCACCTTGTCCAGGACATGCAGCGCTTCCGGGCTCGGAGTACCGGTATGGAAGTCAGGATCGGCGCCGATCGGGGTGAAGTAGCGCAGGGCGACGGCTTGCAGATCGCCGGCGCGCGCCACGTCCTCCAGCACCCACTCCGTGATCGCCTTAGAGCGCGCGTAAGGACCGGAGGAACCCGCGGCGTAGACGGACGCGGAGGAGGAGAACACCATGCGGCGGCAGCCGTTGCGGACCAACCCCTCGATCAGCTCCAGGGTCTTGGTGACGTTCTCGCGGTAGTACCGGATCGGGTTGGCGACCGACTCCGGCACGTTCGTCAGCGCCGCGCAGTGCACTGCCGCGGCGATGTCCGGCTGCGCGGCGAAGACCCGGTCGAGGAGCGCGGCGTCGGCGATGTCGCCCTCATAGAAGATCCGGCCCTCGGTGAACTCGCTGCGGCCGGTGGACAGGTTGTCCAGGATCACCGGGACCAGGTCGGCGTCCAGGCAGGCGGAGGCGACCGTGGAGCCGATGAAGCCGGCGCCGCCGGTGATCAGGACTTTCGCACCGGCGGTGAGCCCCGTGGCTCCGCTCATCGCCGCCCCTCTCGCACCGGACGCCGCCCCAGCCGCCGCGCGTTCAGCTCGGTCGCGTCCCGCACCGCGATGGCCCGGGCCAGCTCGGTGAACCGCGTCTCCTGCGTCTTGAGCCGGAAGTAGGTGTTCACCGAGACGAAGACGAACGCCACGGCCAGCACGTAGAGCACCAGGTCGGTGCCGCGTCCCACACCGACCTTGTGGGCCACGGAGTTCACCCAGTTGGGGCGCAGGATCGCGACCACCATCAGGGCGATGAAGACCAGGAACGCCAGTCGTTTCAGGGCCACGGTCTGCACCGAGTACCAGTTCCGGATGAACAGCAGCAGGAAGACCGCCGCGATGACGAGCAGGATGCCCTGGATGATCATGGCGTCCTCCGCGATCGCAGGGAGAGGTCGAACAGGATGTTGACGCCGTTGATCAGGGACTGGCCCTTGGCCTTGGAGTAGTCGGTGTAGAGCACGGTCACCGGGACCTCGGTGACCGCCAGCTCCGAGCGCGCCAGGTAGTCCACGATCTCCGAGGCGTGCGCCATGCCGTTCATGGTGATCTTCAGCTGGGAGGCGGCGGCGCGGTTCAGGACGCGCAGGCCGTTGTGCGCGTCGGTGAGCTGCAGGCGGCGGGCCGCGGGGCTGAGCGCGGCGACGGTCTTCAGCATCGCGCGCCGGAGCCAGGGCACGTGGGCGGTGCCGGTTAGGAAGCGGGAGCCCAGGGCGACGTCGGCGCCGCCGTCGCGGACCGCGCGTACCAGCTCGGCGGCGTCCTCCACGCGGTGCTGGCCGTCGGCGTCGAAGGTGACGAAGTACTCCGAGCCGTCCTGCAGCAGGGCGTACTCCAGACCGGTCTGCAGCGCGGCGCCCTGGCCGAGGTTCACCGGATGGCTGACCAGGTGCGCGGCGGTGGCGACGATGTGGTCGGCGGAGTCGTCGCGCGAGCCGTCGTCCACGCACACCACGTTCGGGAACGTCGGCAGCACGCCCGCGACGACCTCGGCGATCACCGAGCCCTCGTTGTAGACGGGGATGACCACCCAGACGTCGTCGAACTCCGAAGTCCCAGCCGCACCGGGAGCCTCCGTTGTCTGCACAGCTCCCAGATTGTGCGGTCAGAGCGGGAACCGCACCGTGATTAGGCCTAATGGCTTGATGTGCCGGAACTTTCCACGCGGGCCAGGACGCGGCGGATCGCGCTGTCGACGGCGTCGGGGTGCTCCAGCGGCAGGACGTGTCCGCCGGCCGGGACGATCTCCAGCCCGGCACGGCCGGACTCGTCGGGGGAGACGGCGTCGATCGCCGCGGCCATCCGCTCGCTGTGGAACGCCGGGGTGAGCAGGTCGTGGTCGCCGACGATGATCTCCACCGGCACCTGGCCGAGCGTGGCCAGCGTGGAGACCTTCTCGTGCGCGGAGAAGGTGGGGAAGAAGTCGGCGATGACGTCCATCGGCGTGCTGGACAGCATCTCGTCGGTGAACCGGACCAGGCCAGGCGGCACGTCGGAGGCGAAGGCGTAGCGGCGGGTCAGCAGTTGCGCGAGGTCCGTGCCGGCGCGGCGGGTCCGGTCCACCAGGGTGTGGCCGCGCCCGAGGAGCGCGAAGACGCCGGGGGCGGTGCGCTGGAACAGCTGCGCGGCGCGGGCCGGCAGGCCCAGCGTCATCTCGTCCCAGTGCCCGTCAGTGGTCGAGCACAGCACGACGCCGCGCACCCGCGCGTGCTCGCCGCCCTCCGCGCCGCCGAACAGCTCGGGGTGCTCGGCGGCCAGCGCCATGATCGTCATACCGCCCATGGAGTGCCCGATCAGGACCACGTCGCCGTCCGGGCACACCGCCTCCAGGACGGTGTACAGGTCGCGCCCGATCTGGTCGATGGTGTGCGAGGACGGGGTGCCACGCTCGGAGCGGCCGTGGCCGCGCTGGTCCCAGAACACGCAGCGGTTGTTCGGGGCGAACTCCGCGCGCTGGTAGTGCCAGGTGTCCTGGTGCAGGGCGTAGCCGTGGCAGAAGACCAGGGTCGGGCCGGCGGCGGCGGCGCGTTCGGCCGAGCGGCGGCGGGCCCAGCCGGCGCCGCTGGTGAACAGCACCGGGCCGTCGACCTCGACGTAGAGGCCGACGCCGTCCTCGGCGCGGACCGTCAAAGGCCTGCCGCGCAGCGTGCCGTAGGGCTCGGCCACGCGGCGGGGTTCGGCCAGGCGGCGGATCGCGCGGCCGATGGTCGCGCGCTCGATGGCGAACCCGGCGGCCGCCCCGGCGGCGATCACGCCGACCGCGGCCCCGGCGATGCCCGCCTTCTTCGCGGTGCTGACTGCCATGACGCCCCTTCCGCTCGGCGGCCGTGCCGTGCCGGCTGCCGGTTCCCTACGTCACGAGTTCCCGACGTAGACCCTCGGGACACGCGGACCGATGCGCGTGACGATCTCGTAATTCAATGTCCCGGTCGCCTGGGCCCAATCATCGGCCGTCGGCTCGCCGCGGTCGCCTGGTCCGAAGATCACTACCTCGTCGCCGACGTGCACGTCGTGGACGGCATCCGGGTCGCCGAGATCGACGACGAACTGGTCCATCGCCATGCGCCCGGCGACCCGGTGCCGCGCGCCGCCGACCAGGACCTCGCCGACGTTGGAGGAGTTACGGGGCAGGCCGTCGGCGTAGCCGAGCGGGACCAGCGCCAGGGTCGTGGGCCCGGCGGTGTGGTGGATGTGGCCGTAGGACACGCCGTGCTCGGCCGGGGCGTTCTTGACCAGCGCGACGCGCGCCGTCAGCGTCATCGCCGGGCGCAGGCCGAAGTCGGCGGGGGTGGTGTCCGGCAGGGGCGAGAGGCCATAGACCGCCAGGCCCGCGCGGACCAGGTCGAAGTGCGCCTCGGGCAGGCTCAGGGCGGCCGGGCTGTTGGCGATGTGGCGGACCTCGGGGCGCAGGCCCGCGTGGTCGGCGGCGGCCAGCGCCAGGGCGAAGACGTCCAGCTGGGCCCGGATGGAGGGGTGGCCGGGCTCGTCGGCGCAGGCGAAGTGCGACCACACGCCGGTGACCCGGATGTGCCCGGCGGCCTCGGCCTTGGCGGCCAGCTCGACCAGCTCCAGCCAGTCGTGCGGCTGGGTGCCGCCGCGCCCGAGGCCGGTGTCGACCTTGAGCTGCACGCGCGCCTGGATACCGCAGCGCTGCGCGGCGGCGGTGATCTCCTCCAGGACCCAGGGGGCGTAGGCGGTGACGTCGATCTCGTGGACGATCAGCTCGTCCCAGGGCCCGCCGGCCGGGTGCAGCCAGGCCAGGATCGGACCGGTCAGGCCGGCGGCGCGCAGCTGCAGCGCCTCCTCCGGCAAGGCGGTGCCGAGCCAGGCGGCGCCGCCCTGCTTGGCGGCGCGCGCGCACGGCACGGCGCCGTGGCCGTAGGCGTCCGCCTTCACCACCGCCATCACCCCGGCGGCGCTCTTAGAACCAGTCTCGGCGACGATCTGGCCTAATCGCCGGGTGTTGGAGCGGATCGCGTCCAGGTCGATCCGCGCCTCGGCACGCAACGTGGCGCCGGGCGGAAAATCGGTGGCGGTCAGGTCTGTCATCGACGGTAGTCTGCCAGGCCGTCGCGGTCTTGACGGTGGCACCCGGCCGCCGCCGACCCGGTCCGGGCCCATACGGCCCTGCTCACCGGTGGGGGATGCACGATTTTGGAATCGCTGGAAGCGAAGGTCAACGGCTACCTGCACGGCAACGCGCGCGCCCGCGCGACGAACGAGGCGTGTGGCCCGTTCCACATCGGATTGGATGACAACAACGCCAATCCGTTCCTGAACTACGCGGTACCGGAAGCCGGGGCGACGGTGACGGCGGCGGACATCGAGGCCCTGATCGCCGCCTTCGCGAAGCGGGAGCGCACGCCGCGCCTGGAGTTCGCGCCGGGCGGGGCGCCGGGCGTCGAGGAGGCGCTGCTGGCGGCCGGATTCGAGGTGCAGCAGCGGCTCCCGTTCATGGTGGTGACCGCCGAGGAGCTGGTCGGACCGGCGCAGCTGGACGGCATCGAGGTGCTGGTACTCGACACGTCGGCGACGGACGAGGAACTGAGCGGCGCGGCCTTGGCGCAGCACGAGGCGTTCGAGGGCCCTGACAAACCGCAAGACGACACCGAACGCGCGAACGCCCTGGCGGGCATGCGCGCCATGGTGGACGCGGGGCGGTTCGCCTCGCTGGCGCGCTGCGCCGCAGGGAGCGCATCGGCGGGGGTGCCGATGGCCGCCGGCAGCGGCGGACCAGCGATCGCGGGGACGACCGAGATCGGCGGGATCGGGACGCGCCCGGCGTTCCGGCGGCGCGGCGCCGGGGCGGCGGTGACCGCGGCGCTGTCGCGGCATCTGCTGGAGGTGGCGGGGCTGGACTGCGTGTGGCTGTCGCCTGCCGGGCCTGATCAGGAGCGGTTGTACGCGTCGATCGGGTACCGGAGTCTCGGGGAGATGCTGTTCATCTGGAAGCCGTAGGCGAAGGACTTACCCCCGACCAGCCTAGATAGCTGATCGGGGGCGTCCGTTAAGCCGTCTGGGCCGCCTCTGGGCCGTCTGGGTACCTGCCAGCGTTCCGATAGGCCTCGTCGACCGCGCCGCGCGTCCGAGACTCGCTCGTCGGCATGAGGTGCGTGTAGACCCGGAGGGTGAACCCGGGGTCGGAGTGACCGAGGTAGGCGCTGAGCGCCTTGGTGTTCTCGCCAGCGTCCAGGAGCACCGCGTCCTTCGTGCCAGCCAAGACGCCTTGCGCGTCAAGTTGCCTGCCGAAGCAGGCGACATGCGGCGATTCGTCGTCTGGGCCGATCCCGTCGAGTGCCTGATCCCAGGCGGGCAGGATCTCGCCGGTGTCGGCGCCGATGTAGCGCCGATGCCGTCATGCCACTCAGGCAGCTGGTCGACGTACGCCAGCTCGTCGGTCGAAGGCCACCAGACCTGGCGGTAGGTCGCGGTGATGACTTCGTGAAGTTCGGCGCGGGAGATGGTGCTGCGGATCGCCATGTGCAGGTGCGGCCGCTAACCGGCGCTGCGATTCGACTGCCGCGAAGTACTGCACATCGAAGCCGAACAAGCGCCGGAGGTTCTGTACGAAGCGATCGACGAGCCGCGCGAAGTGGATCGCGTCGCGGGCAGCTCGTTGGCAGTCGTATGTCGCCAGCGCGACGGGCGTCCCATCCTTGGTGACCCTGCCGTAGCTGTCGAGCGTGAGCGTCAGGAACATCGACGGCCGGAACTTCTTACCGCCAGCCGCTTCGTAGATCTTGCCGACAGTCCGCGCACTCACCGGGCGTTTAGGGAGCTCTGAGGCGTCCTGTCGACGCCGTGTGCTCCGGACGCGCCGGACAGCAGCCTCGACACCGAGTCGGCCGCGGACGCCGGTCGCCGCCAGCTCCGCATTTGTCTCGGTGATGGTCTCTTCCCACTCGGCCGCCTCCGAGTCGTCCGAGTCATCAACGGCGCTACCGCGCCGCCGCCAGCCTGGCGGCCGGTCCCGGGCGCGGCAGCCGGCTCGGCGCGATGGCTGCTTTTGGTCGCTCTTGGTCTGACCGGTCGACGCTGGACCTGTTGGCGTGTCCCACTCGTACGACCGCCTTCCCCTCCGTATTAACGGGGAAGCGTGGTCACCCCAGTCTGTGCTTACCTTACTGTCCCCCAGCCCGTGCGATCGTGCGCAAGCCGCGTTTGCCCCACCTCCGCGTCGTCGCCCTTCAGAGTTGGAGGTGAAATCGGCGCACGAGACGAGGCGGTTGGGCGACGCACTGCCCGTTCTGGAAGATCTTAAATCAGAGGTTAGGGCAAATGGCTGATCTTGGTCCGACAGTAGGACAAGAACGGTCGGACCTTGATCGAAATCGAAACCGTAGGAGTCAGCGATTAGTCGAAGAGCTAGCCCCTAGGCCCAGCCGCCGTTTTGGAGCGCTTGAGCTCCACCTTGTGCGGCTTTGGGTCGGCGAGCTTGGCCGCTGCGTCACCGACCCTTTCGTCAGATACGCGGGAAAAGCGATCCCAAAAGGGCTCCCCATTGATCGTTCGAGACCAGTCGGGAAGGAGATTTTCGGCAGCGTCCAGGGTTATAGCGGAGGCGGTTATATTGCGATGTGCTTCTAGCATCTTTTTGTCGTATCGTCGGATCAGATCAGCGCTCGCATCGCTGGAGCCAGGATCCTTCTTGCGCTCTTCTTCCAGGTGAATGGCTGCATGCAGAGCTTGGTGTGTCTGCGTTAATAGATGCCGCAAGATGTAGAGCTCGTTGATAAATGCCAGATCCATGTCATGGCTCTTTTCAATAATCTTGGCAAGCATCCTGAGCTGTTTGTCGATATCATCGAGCAGATTGTTAAGGTCACTCTCGTTTGAAGCACCAAGCTTTTGTATTCTTCCAGTGAGACCTTGAACCCTACTCCAGAGCATATTCATGTCGGGAACAATAGCAGCTATTGTTCCGGCTCGATGGGCGCGCGACAATCGTATGTCCCTTACCACTGGAATGAGTGCTGCGAGAAACAAAAGGGCTGTTGCAGCCACTAGGCCCCAAGTTGCCCTCACCAACGCCGGGTCCACGGTCCCCCCAAGTGCGATCACGCGGCTGCTATCGAAGTGCGTGCTGGGAAGTTAGCACGTGGCTTGAATCACTGTCAGGTATTCATGCCTTGTTGTTATAAGGTGTTGTAATCGATGCTTTAGGGTTTGCCTGTCGAGGTCAAGTCCGAGTCTGGTTCTCTGCGCGCCGGCCGGGGCGTCGTGCCCGCTGCGGCGCCCGTACGGAATCGATCTCGCGGTTGCTGGCGCTTACTCACGGCGCCACCGCAATGACGAGCAGGTCAGCGGCTATCATGCTCAGATCATTGATCTACGAAGGCATAATCAGGGCTTTGCAAGCAGGGGGTTGAAGTACGGTCAGCGCTGGCAGGTCACCTGTGGCCATCAACAAAGCCTGAGCGCCGGCTGAACCCCGAGCCGTAGTCGGGTCGTCCCCAGGCAGACTCAGGGATGCAACCGTCTTGCAGAGCTGGAACTCCCGGAAGCTGACCGCACGCCAAAGAGCGTAGCCAACCCGTCCGACATATCCCCCGCTCCTCCCCCAGGCCGTCCCTGGGCGGTGGAACGTCACTCGATCATGACCGACGATGACAATCACCCACCGCTCAACAGCACGTCACCCACACGGCGTCAAACAAGCGTGCTGGCAGTCAGTCCGACCGGCAAAACGCTGTTCATCTGGAAGCCCTGACGGCTTCGATCAGGTCGCCGGCGATGAGCTGGCGGCCGGGGTGGCGGCGGTGGACGTCGCGCGCTGCTTCGCCGTGGAGGTGGGCGGCGAGGCTGGCGGCGTCGAGCGGGGGCAGACCGGTGGCGAGGAGGCCGCCGGTGAGGCCGGACAGGACGTCGCCGGAGCCGGCGGTCGCCAGGGTCGGGGTTCCGGTGCGGTTGACGCGGACCGTGGTGGTTTCCGGGGCGGCGATGAGGGTGGTCGAGCCCTTCAACAGGACGGTGCAGCCGAAGCGGTTGGCGAGTTCGCGGACTGCTGCCAGGCGCTGCGCTTCGATGTGTTCGACGCTCCAGGGGTCGCCGAGCAGGCGTGCGGCTTCGCCGGAGTGCGGGGTGAGCAGGGTCGGGTGCGGGCGGTCGAGGGGCTTATCGCGGTGGGCCAGGGCGGCCAGGCCGTCGGCGTCGACCAGGACCGGGACCTCGGCGGTGAGCGCTTTCTCGACGCGGTCGGCGCTGTCCGGGCCGATGCCGGGACCGACGACCCAGGCTTGGACGCGTCCCTCGCCGACCATCACCTCGGGGTAGTGCGCCAGGACGCCGTCGCTGACCTCGGATTCGCCGACGAAGCGGACCGCGCCGACGCCGCTGCGCAGGGCCGCGCCGGTCGCGAGGACGGCGGCGCCCGGGTAGCGGGGGGAGCCGGCGGCGATGCCGACGACGCCGCGGCGGTACTTGTTGCTCTCGGCGGAGGGCGTGGGGAGGAGGGCTTCGACGTCGGCGGGCTCCAGGGCTTCCAGGACCGGCGCGCCTTCGAGGTGCGGTGCGAGGCCGATGTCGACGAAGCGGAGGTCGCCGACGTGCTCGGCTCCCGGGGAGATGAGCAGGCCGGGCTTGTACGTGCCGAAGGTGACGGTGACGTCAGCGTGGACCGCGGGACCGGCGACCTCGCCGGTGTCGGCGTCGATGCCGCTGGGGAGGTCGACGGCGACGATGAGGGGGGTGCGGGGTGCCTTGTCGTGAGTGGACTGCCGGGTCTTCTTGACCGACTCGATCTGCTCGAACACCGCTGCCGCAGCGGGCCGCAGACCTCCGCGTCCGCCGATGCCGACGACGCCGTCCAGTACCAGGTCCGCGCCGCTGAAGCGCCACTCCCCCGCCGCGCTGACGCGGCCGCCGGCGGCTCGGAGCGCCGCCAGTCCTCCGGCGTGTGCGCGCGCCTCGTCGAGGAGTACCGCCTCGACCTTCGCGCCGCGCCGGGCCAGGCGCGCTGCGGCGTACAGCGCGTCGCCGCCGTTGTCGCCGCTGCCGGCGACCACGAGCACGCGCGCGCCGTAGACGCGGCCCAGCAGTCCGACGCACTGCGCCGTCAGCCCGGCGACCGCGCGCTGCATCAGCTCGCCGTCGGGCAGCCGCGCCATCAATGCGGCCTCTGCGTGCCGGACCTGGTCCACCGAGTGCGCCGTCAGCATGTCTCCACACTGTCATGGCCCAGCTCGCCTCGCTAAGATCTCCGGCATGTCAGGGGACGAGCAGGCGGCGCGCGCTGAGATCCGCGCGTCACATGAAGACCGGGACATCGTCGTGGACCAGCTGCGGGTGGCCGCCGGCGACGGACGCATCGACGGCGACGAGCTCGACCAGCGGATCGAGGCGGCGATGACCGCGCGGACCTACGGCGAGCTGGACCAGCTGATCAAGGATCTGCCGCCGTCGGCGCAGCAGACGGGTCTGGCGCGCCGGACCGAGGCCGAGGCGTCGCAGAACATCACCATCTCGCACGGGAACACGCACAAGCGCGGCGCGTGGCTGGTGCCGCGGCAGCTGAACGTGACGGTGCGGCACGGCAACATCGTGCTGGACTTCACCGAGGCGGTGTTCAGCGGCGCGCGCGAGGTCGAGGTGGTGCTGGACGTGCGGCACGCCAACCTGCGCGTGCTGGTGCCGAACGGGACGGTGGTCGACACCTCGGGCCTGGCGACCCGGCACGCCAACCTCGGCCAGCCCAGCCTCGGACCGGCGGCGCCGGACGCGATCCGGCTCACCCTCAGCGGCCACGCCGAGCACACGAACCTGCGGATCCGGCGGCTCTCGCGCTTCGCGCAGCGGCGGCGCGAGCGGCTGGCGCAGCGGGCACGGCAGCAGTCGCTGAGGGGCGACGGGCGGTCGGTCGGGAAGGCAGCCTGGACGACTGCTCGGACAGCGGCCATGCCGAACGACCTGGCGAGCCGCTCGGCAAGCAGCCCGGACAGCGATGTGGCGAGCGGCTCGGGCAACGCCTCGGCAAGCGGTCTGGACAGCGGCACGACAAGCGACCTGGCGAACGCCTCGGCAAGCGATCCGAACAGCGATGTGGCGAGCGGCTCGGACAACAGCTCGGCAAGCGGTCCAAACAGCGGCACGGCAAGCGACCTGGCGAGCGGCTCGGCAGGCACTCCGGACAGCGATGTGGCGAGCGGCTCCAACAACGCCTCGGCAAGCGGCCCAGTAGCCGCCCCACACACCGCCCCACCTCACCCCTCGGCGATCACCACCGCCGAAGCGATCCCGGCGTCGTGCGACAGCGACACGTGGAACACGCGGATGCCGCGGGACTCGGCCAGTGCCGCAACCGTTCCGGTCACGCGCAGCTCGGGGCGGCCGTCGGGGAGGGTGACCACCTCGCCGTCGTGCCAGCGCAGGCCGCGGGGGGCGCCGAGGGACTTGGCGAGTGCTTCCTTCGCGGCGAAGCGTGCGGCCAGGGAGGCTGTGCCGCGTTCGCGCTCTGCGGGCGTGAAGAGCTTCTCGCGCAGCGCCGGGGTGCGGGCCAGCGACGCGGCGAACCGGTCGACGTCCACCACGTCGATGCCCACTCCCAAGATCATGCGTGTCCTTGCTTCCCTACTCCACGGTGACCGACTTCGCCAGGTTACGCGGCTGGTCCACGTCGTAGCCCAGGGCGTCGGCGAGTTCGGCGGCGAACACCTGCAGCGGGACGGTGGCCACCAGCGGCTGGAGGAGGATCGGCAGCTCCGGGACGTGGAACAGGAAGTCCGCGTAGGGTGCCACCACGTCGTCGCCGTCCTCGGCGATGACGATGGTCTTGGCGCCGCGGGCCCGGATCTCCTGAATGTTGGAGACGATCTTGTCGTGGAGCAGCGGCCGCTTGGGCGAGGGCACCACGACCACGACCGGCAGGTCCTGCTCGATCAGGGCGATCGGGCCGTGCTTGAGCTCGCCGGCGGCGAAGCCCTCGGCGTGGATATAGGCCAGCTCCTTGAGCTTGAGGGCGCCTTCCAGGGCCATCGGGTAGCCGACGTGGCGGCCCAGGAACAGCACGGTGCGCGCGCCGACCATGGAGCGCGCGAGCTTGCGGACCGGCTCCATGCGGTTCAGGGTCTCGGCGATCGCCGCCGGGGAGTCCGACAGCTGGGTCAGGACCTCGGCGACCTCGTCGTTGAACTTCACGCCGCGCACCTGCGCCAGGTACAGCCCGACCAGGTAGCAGGCGGTGAGCTGGGTCAGGAACGCCTTGGTGGACGCCACGCCGATCTCCGGGCCGCCGTGGGTGTAGACCACGGCGTCGGACTCACGCGGGATGGTCGAGCCGTTGGTGTTGCAGATCGCCAGGACCCGGGAGTGCTGCTCGCGCGCGTGCCGGATGGCCATCAGGGTGTCCATGGTCTCGCCGGACTGCGAGATCGCTATCACCAGCGTGTCCTTGGTCAGGATCGGGTCGCGGTAGCGGAACTCGCTGGCCAGCTCGACCTCGACCGGGACCCGGGTCCAGTGCTCGATGGCGTACTTGGCGATCAGGCCGGCGTGGTAGGCGGTGCCGCAGGCGATCACGATGATCTTGGTGACCGCGCGCAGCTCGTCCTCGGACAGCCGCATCTCGTCGAGCTTCAGCTTGCCCTCGCCGTTGACCCGGCCCAGCAGCGTCTCGGCGACCGCCTGCGGCTGCTCGGCGATCTCCTTCTGCATGAACCAGTCGTAGCCGCCCTTCTCGGCGGCCGAGGCGTCCCAGGACACGTGGAACCGCTTGCCCTGGACGACCTCGCCGTCGAAGGTGGTGATCTTCACCGAGCCGTCCCGGAAGACCTCGGCGACCTGGTCCTGGCCCATCTCGATGGCCTCGCGGGTGTGCGCGATGAACGCCGAGACGTCGGAGGCCAGGAACGCCTCGCCCTCGCCGACGCCGATCACCAGCGGGGAGTTGCGGCGCGCGCCGACCACCACGTCCGGGGCGTCGGCGTGCACGGCGACCAGCGTGAAGGCGCCCTGCAGCCGGTTCACGACCCGGCGCATCGCCGCGCCCAGGTCGCCGTCGCCGGCCTCGGCGAAGTCGCGCGCCAGCAGGTGCGCGACCACCTCGGTGTCGGTCTCGGAGAGGAACTCCACGTCCTGCCCGGCCAGCTCGGCCTTCAGGCGCGCGAAGTTCTCGATGATGCCGTTGTGGATGACCGCCACCTTGCCGGAGGTGTCGGTGTAGACGCCGTCGGGAGCGCTGAAGTGCGGGTGCGCGTTGCCGTCGGTGGGTCCGCCGTGGGTGGCCCAGCGGGTGTGCCCGAGACCGGTGGTCGAGGCCGGGAGGGGATGGCCGTCGAGCTCCTTCTCCAGGTTCGCCAGCTTCCCGGCCTTCTTGGCGCCGGCCAGCCGGGCTTCGCCGTCGGACCGGTCGACCACGGCGATGCCCGCCGAGTCGTAGCCCCGGTACTCCATCCGGCGCAGACCCTCTATGACGATGCCCAGCGCTTGCTGGGAGCCCACGTAACCCACGATTCCGCACATGGGTCCAGAGCATAGTGGTATGCCCGGTGACCTGGATTGGTACAGACCACTGCGCCCTGGCTACCAGTCGGTAGGGTGAGCGGGTGACCAATGCAGCGCCACCAGCTCCCAGTCCCTTCCTGGAGTTCAGCCGCGAAGAGTGGGCCGCTCTGCGGGACCGGACCCCGCTGCCGCTGACCGAGCCCGAGATCGAGCGGCTGCGGGGTCTGCTCGACGTCACCGACATCGACGAGGTGCGCGACGTCTACCTGCCCCTGACGCAGCTGCTGAGCCTGTACGTCCGCGCCACAAAGGAGCTGCGCGGCACGATCGCGTCCTTCACGATGGGGACCGAGGCCGGGAGCGCGGACAAGGAAAGCCAGTGGACGCCGGAGACCGCGCCGCCGTTCGTGATCGGCATCGCCGGCTCGGTGTCGGTCGGCAAGTCCACGTTCTCCCGCACACTGCGCGCTCTGCTCGCGCGCAATCCGGAGCATCCGGAAGTGGGCCTCATCACCACCGACGGCTTCCTGTATCCGAACGCGGAACTCGAACGGCGCGGCCTGATGGGCCGCAAGGGCTTCCCGGAGTCCTACGACCAGCGCGCGTTCCTGCGCTTCCTGTCGGCCGTGAAGTCCGGCCAGCAGGCGGTCGAGGCGCCGGTGTACTCGCACCTGGTCTACGACATCGTCCCCGGCGAGTGCGTCGAGGTGAAGCGCCCGGACATCCTGCTGGTCGAAGGCCTGAACCTGTTGCAGCCGGCCCGCACCCGCGCCGACGGCCGCACCTCGCTGGCGGTCTCAGACTTCCTGGACTTCTCGGTCTACCTCGACGCCCGCCGCTCGGATCTGCAGAACTGGTACACCGACCGCTTCCTGGCGCTGCGCTCGACGGCGTTCAGCGATCCGCAGTCCTACTTCCACAAGTTCGCCTCCCTGTCCGACGAGGCGGCGGCCGGGCTGGCGCTGGAGATCTGGACGTCGATCAACGAGCGGAACCTGATGGACAACATCCTACCGACCCGCGGCCGGGCGCGGCTGGTGCTGCGTAAGGGTGCTGATCACCGCGTGGAGCGGGTGCGGCTGCGCAAGCCCTGATCGGCGTTGCCTGGCAAAGCACCCGCCATCAAGGCGCTCCCCAATCAACCACCTGCGCGAGCGCGGACAGGAAACCGGGAGCGCTCGCCATCCGGTCGAACTGCTCAGTGCTCAGAACTGGACCGCCCGGGTTGTAGCCGAAGCGCGCGCGGTCGTCGGGAGACTTCGACGTACCGCTCTTCCACGGCATGTCCTTGACCATCTGGGCCATTTCGATGCCGTAGGTTCGCGGCGAGCCGTCGGGCGTGAAGGTGTACGTCACCTGGTTGCCGACGATCTCCGTCGGATCGGTCAGCTCCTCGGCGGTGGCCGAGCCCATGCCCCGCGCCTCGAGGTCATAGGCCAGGATCGCCATGGAACCGTTGGCGAAGGTTTGCGTGCCCTGCTCGTGGACGTGGACCGTGTCCGCGAGCGAGGGTGGCCCGTCCTCCAGCGGGATGTTCATCCCGGTGTGCCAGAACACCAGGCTCGTGCCGCCTGCTGGGCTGGTGAGCACGAATATCGCGCAGAAAACTCCCTCAGTGTTCTGACAGGTGAGGGTATAACCCGCCGGCAGGAAGGGGCGCAGCGTCGAGAGTTCCCGCTGGATGGACTGCGAGACCGGCGAGACCGGACTGGAGGGAGCGACACCGTCCGCGCCAGCGGGCCGCAGCGCCACGATCCCGGCGACCGCCACCGCGGCCACGGCGCCGGTCGCGCCGACGGCCCGCCAGCGGTCCCGGCGGCGCCGTCCGTCGCCCCAGGCGACCGCCGGGCCGATCAAGTCGCGGGTGACGGGGACGTCGTCGAGGTCCGCACCTCGGAACAGGACCCTGAGATGGTCATCGGATTCGTGCTCGGTCATGGGTTCCTCCTTCTCAGTCTTGACCGATGTCGCTGAACGAGTCGCCGATCCGCTCTCGCAGCAGCGCCAGGGCGCGCGAGGACTGACTCTTCACAGTCCCCTGCGATACGCCGAGGGCTTCAGCGGTCTGCGCGACCGAGTAGTCCTCCCAGAACCTCAGCACCACTACGGCTCGGGCCCGGTCCGGCAGGCCGGCGAGAGCCTCCAAGAGGACGCCGGTGCTGCCGTCTCCAAAACCGTCGCCGGACGCAGCAGGTTCCAGGACAGAGTCGATGGACACGGTCGTGAACCGCCGCTTCCGTTTCGCCGACAGGTGGCAGCGGTACAGCACTTGCTTGGCGTAGGCGTCCGGATGCTCGACGCGCCTAACCCGGTGCCATGACCGGTACAGCTGCCCGAAGGCGGTCTGCACCAGGTCCTCGGCGCCATGCCAGTCGCCGCACAACAGATACGCGCTGCGCAGCAACTGTTTCTGGCGGCTCGCGGCAAACTGCCGGAAGTCCTCCTCGTCGCTCATCCACCCTCCCGTTTCACGGCCGACTCACCCGTACTCAATGCCGTGCGGCACGGATCGGTTGGAATCGCTGAGCAGCGCGCCTCCGTTTTCTACAAGACACAGCCGCGCGCACCGGCCATCCTGACGATCACGCCCGGCCCTCCCGGAGCGGGGGGACGGTACCGGAGCCGGCCGGGCTGGGCGGCGCCGGTACCGCCGGGACGTGGGCCGCCGGGGCGGTGGGAAGAGACGGAGGGCTCCACGACGGGTTCGGTTCGGATCAGCGTGCGCCGGCCGCCATGTGCTGTGCCGGCCGGGGGCGGACGCGGACAGCATGGCGCGCCGCGGGTCAGCCCATCAGCACACTGGTCACCCGTCCGGGGAGCCGGTCGAGTGCGGAGCCCGGAGGGGCGCCGCGCCGCAGCTCCGCCAGCCGCCCCGGCGTCAGCCCGGTGATCGCCTTCACGTCGTGCCCGAGGTGCGCCTGGTCGTGGTAGCGCGCCAGGACCGCGGCCTGCGCCCAATTGCGTCCGGACAGATAGGCGCGCAGCGCGGTTTGCAGCCGCAGGACCCGCGCCATCGCCTTCGGCGTCATCCCGACCTGGTCCAGGAACCGCGAGCGCAGATGCCGCTCGCCCCAGCCGACGTCTCGCTGGATGTCGCGGAGCGACCAGCCGGCGGCGACCAGACGAGTCGCGCGCGTCACCTGCCAGGAGGCTTGGACCTGGGAGTCGGCGGCGCGGCGCGCCAGGTACGCGTCGAGCGTCGCGAAGCGCGCCTCCCAGGACGGCAGGCTCGCCAATTGCTCGACGAGCAATTCACCTTCGCGGCCCAGCACTTCGCCGAGCGTCGGGAAGCCCTCAGCCAATTCGGCCATGCGCACGCCGAGGATGTGGTGCGCGCCGGTGTGGCTCAGGGTCAGCTCCATGCCGTGGACGCGGCCGCGATGCCGTCCGATCGCCGCGATGGCGCGGCCGGCGGACAAAAAGGACGTCCGCTGGAAGACCTCGGACTCCCCCTCGGAGACCAGGCCGATCCGGATCGGCTCGGCGAAGGCGATCAGCATCGTGGCGGCGCCGGACGGGAGTTCCAGCCGCGCGCGCTCGGCGGCGTCCGGCAGATGGAAACCGGTGTGGCGGTAGACGAGGCCGCGCAGAACGGGAACAGGCTCGCGACGCACGCTTTCCATGCGCGGAGCCTATTCCCGTATGCGTGTTCTTATTCAGTTCCGGTCAGGAGCTTGCAGATTCCTTTGCGATTCCTGGCATCACGCGGCCTCGCCGGACACCCGGAACGACTGCAGCCGCCGCGTCCCGTAGCCCAGCGCGATGACCGTGAACAGCACGGACATGATCACCGAGGTGCCCAGCGTGAGGTTCGCGCCGAGGTTCGGCAGGTGTCCGATCTTGTCGGCCAGGCCGAGTTCGTACTGCCCGATCGACAGCAGTCGCAGACCGCTGACAAACCGGGTGAGCAGGCTCTCCCAGACCAGGATGTAGATCAGGGTCACAGCCACCGAGCGCTTGGTCACCACCGACAGGAACAGGAAGAACGCGCTGTAGACGATCGCGCCGACCGCGGCGGCGACGATGACGCCGATCGCCTCGGAGGTGTCGCCCTTGATCGGCGTGAAGGTCATGTCCAGCGGGCCGGGGTTGTCGACGTAGCCGGAGGTGGCGATGAACGCCGCCGCCGAGATCGGCACCACGGCGAAGACCAGGGTCGCGCCGGAGGCCACGATCCACTTGGTGAACATCACCGTGCCGCGGCTGACCGGGGTGGCCAGCAGGTGCAGGATCGAGGCGTCGTCGACCTCGGTGCCCAGCACCGAGGTGCCGATGATCATCGCGGTCAGCGGCAGGAGCGTGACCAGTCCGATCTGGCCCAGGACGACGCCGGGCCAGCCGAAGTCGTGCGAGCTGTTGATGTTCGTGGCGGCGCGCAGCCCGATCGTCAGGGCCAGCAGCAGCGCCGGGGGCAGGGCGATCAGCAGCGAGCGGCGCCTGCCGAGCAGGCCGCGCAGCGTGATGGCGGCGATCGTGGGGTTGAAGACGGTCGACATCTGTGTCAGCTCCTTACGATGCCACCAGATAGGTGAACACGGACTCCAGCGACTCGTCGGCGGGCAGCACCGCGCGCAGCCGCACGCCGTGCTCGCGCGCCACCGCCGCCAGCTCCCGGCTGAACGCGCCGTAGTCGCCGGCCCGCACCTCCAGGCCGCCGCCGGGGTTCAGCTCCACGCCGTTGACCGACGGCCGGCCGATCAGCGCCGAGGCCAGCGTCCGGTCGTCGCTGGAGGCGACCTGGAACACGTGCGGGCGGCTGGTCATCAGCCGGCGGATGGTGCGGTAGTCGCCGGAGGCGGCCAGCCGGCCGGACACGATCACCTGCACCGTGCCGGAGAGCCGCTCGACCTCCTCCAGGATGTGCGAGGAGAACACGATGGTGTGGCCGGCGTCGCCGAGCCGGTGCAGCAGGTCCATCATGTGCATGCGCTGGCGCGGGTCCATGCCGTTGAACGGCTCGTCCAGCAGCAGCACGCGCGGCTCGTGGACGAGGGCGGCGGCGACCTTGATGCGCTGGCGCATGCCCTTGGAGTAGGTCTCGATGCGGCGGTCGGCGGCCTCGGTGTCCATCTCGACCATGTGCAGGGCGCGGGCCACGGCGTCGCCGACATCCGGCAGCTTGTGCAGCTTGGCGGTCGCGGTGACGAACTGCCGCCCGGTCAGGAAGGCGTAGACCGAGTCGCGCTCGGGCACCAGGCCGATCACCTTGTAGATGCCGGGGTTGTGCCACGCGCTCTGCCCGGCCACGGTGACCGTGCCGCGCGAGGGCGCCAGGAAGCCGGAGACCAGGTGCAGGAGCGTGGACTTGCCGGCGCCGTTCGGGCCGAGCAGGCCGGTGACGCCCGGGCCGATGGTCATCGTGATGTCGTTGACCGCGACCACGTTGCCGTACCAGTGGGTCACGTTGTCCAGCACGATCTCGGCGGGACCGCCGAGATTGTGCTGGACCGGGACCGGGGCGGCGTCGCGCTGCCCGGGGATCTCGTCGATGCTCACAGCAGGCTCGCCTTCTGGTAGCGGCGAATCAGGAGGAAGAAGGCCAGCGCGCACAGCAGCACGACCGCGGCCAGGTACACGATGCCGAAGCCGCCGGGATAGGGCACGTCGGCGTTGTCCGGAGCCTTGCCGACGACCCATTCCTTGAGGCCCTCCAACAGGTTCGCGGGATTGAGCAGACCGGAGACCTTGGGCCCGGCGCCCGGCGAGGTCGGCTTCACGAAGTAGCCGCCGCCGTCGTCGCCGACGTGGTGGTAGTGCGGCCGGAAGCCGGTCAGGCGCACCATCGCCGAGGAGATGACGTAGGTACCGAAAAAGAACACTGCGACGGCGCCGGTGGCGAACGCGCGGCGGCCGGTGTAGCAGGACAGCACCGCCGCCAGCACGCTGAACACGACGGAGTACAGCAGCGCCAGCTCCAGACCGGGGAGGAACGCCCGGGTCTCGCGCCAGACGGCGGAGCCGCCGTGCAGCGAGCCGATGGTCCCGACGTAGAGCATGATCTCGGGCCCGGCTGTGAGCACCAGCATCGCGGTGATCAGGGCACTGACTTTCGCGATCGGGTAGTCGGTCCGGCGCAGCGGCCGGGAGAAGTACAGCGGCAGCGTGCGGTTGCGGATGTCGCGGGAGATCAGCTCCGGGGTCACGGCCGCGAGGTAGAGCACCAGGACCAGCTGGAAGCTGTACATGTACTCGTCGTAGCGGATGGCGTGGACGCCGGTCCGCGAGACCGCGAAGGCGTTCGCGATGGCCGGCAGCGACATGATGACGAACGCCAGGACGGGCACGATCTTGGCCCGCGGCCCGCGGCCGAGTCCCCAGGCGGCGCGCAGGCTGTGCCAGTACAGGGCACGGACGATGCCCAGCCGGCCGATCCGCTCGCCGGTGTAGGTGCGGTAGCCGATGTCGTGGATGACGCCCGACGGCGGGGAGCCGGCGGGGGCGGTGTCGCTACTCATGGTCGGTCTCGCTCTCGGCGGCTTCGGCGTCGGCCGCTTCGGCGTCGGCCGCTTCGGCTTCGGCGGGGGCTTCGGCGGCGGGGGGTGAGGGTGGGGCGGGAGTGGGTGATGCGGCGGGGCTGGCGGCGGTGGTGGTGGCAGTGGCGGCAGTGGCTGATGAGGTGGCGTCGAGGTCGTCCAGGTCGTCGAAGTCCTCGTCGGCGAACAGCTCCTCCACCCGGTGCCGCCGCCGCTCCAGCCGGTTCAGGGGCAGGCCGAGGTCGGCCACGGCGTCGCGGATGGCGTCGTAGACCAGGTCGGATTCCTGCTCGGTGCCGCCGAGGCGGACCAGCAGGGCGCGGCCGTCGCGGCGGGGGGTGAGTCCGGCGTTCTTCAGGGCGGCGGCGAGCTTGGCGGCGCCCTCGTCGACCTCGACGGCGAGGACCGCGCTGGCCTTGGTGAAGGCGGACATGGAGGCGGCGCGCAGGAGTTTGCCGCTCTCGATGGCCACCAGGGAGTCGCAGATCTGCTCGATCTCGCCGAGCAGGTGGGAGGCGACGAGGATGGAGATGCCGAACTCCGCGCCGATCCGTTCGATCAGGTCGAGCATCGCCTCGCGGCCGGCCGGGTCCAGGCCGTTGGTGGGCTCGTCCAGCAGGAGCAGGCGGGGGTCGCCGACGAGGGCCTGGGCCAGCTTCACCCGCTGCTTCATGCCGGTGGAGTAGGTGCCGATCAGGCGGTAGCGCTCCTCGTGGAGGCCTACGTGGCGCAGCGACTCCGCGGCGCGCTCCTTGGCGGCGGTCGGGGGGAGTCCGCCCATGCGGCCCATGTGCGTGACGAACTCCGTGGCGGTCACGTCCGGCGGCAGGCAGTCGTGTTCGGGCATGTAGCCGACCAGGGTCCTGATGCGCTCCGCCTGGTCGACCACGTCGTACCCGAGTACCGCGGCCGACCCGGAGGACGGCGCGAGCAGCCCGAGCAGGATCTTGATCAGCGTCGACTTGCCCGCCCCGTTCGCCCCGACCAGCCCGATGACGCCGGCCGGGACGGACAGCGTCAGCCCGTCCAGCGCCGTCACCGCCCCCCGGGCCGCGCCGTTGTAGCGCTTGGTGAGGCCGGACGCCTCGATCACGGCGGCGGACGCCGCCGGGACGGCCGGATGCGCCGTCGATGTCGTGGCTGTGGTCATGGTTCCAAGGTAGAGAGGGCGGGGTCCCCGGCGCTTCAGCTAGAAGTCTTCGGTGCGCGTAGCCCGCAAGGATGACGGCATAGCCCGCCGGGAGTAGACCGGCGCTCTTACCCCTACTCCCGCCCTGCCCCTGCGCTGCTTCCGCGCTGCTTCCGCACTGCTCCCGCAGCGCTCTCCCGCCGGACGCCTGCCGGCCTCCCGCAGGCCTCCCGCCGAACTCCGGCTGAACTCCCGCCGACGTCACGGTGCTCCGGGCCGGATGCTGGACCGGGCTGAGGCGATCGCCGGGAATCTTGTTAGCGTGAAGCCATGAACACGGCCGATCTTCTCACCATCACTTCCGATGATCTGGCCATCACGCGCCTGGGCGAGCGCACTGTGGACACCCCGCTCTCGGACCTGCTCGGGGAGCGGCAGGAGACGTGGCACTACGTCACCGAGACCGACCGGGTCATGCTGGACGTCGTGCAGGGCATCGCGAACAAGCGCGACGTGGACGTGGCGGGCCTGCCCGCCTTCAACCCCGGCGGTCCGCGCCGCAAGCTGTTCTTCGAGCCCTCCGAGGTCACCGCCGCCATCGTCACCTGCGGCGGCCTGTGCCCCGGCCTGAACAACGTGATCCGCGGCCTGGTCCTGCACCTCGGGCGCGCCTACGGCGTCAAGCGCGTCCTGGGCTTCCGCAACGGCTTCAAGGGCCTCACCGACGGCTCCGAGCCGATGGAGCTCACCGAGCAGTCGGTCGCCGACATCCAGAACCGCGGCGGCACGATACTCGGCACCTCCCGCGGCAACCAGGACCCGGTGGTCGCCGTGGACTCGATGGTCCGCCTCGGCGTCAACATCCTGTTCGTCATCGGCGGCGACGGCACCCTGCGCGGCGCCTCGAAGCTCGCCGACGAGGCCCGAGCCCGCGGCGAGCGCATCGCGGTGGTCGGCATCCCCAAGACCATCGACAACGACATCCCCTGGATCGACCGCTCCTTCGGCTTCCACACCGCCTTCGCCCAGGCCGCGCAGTCCATCCGCGCCGCGCACATAGAGGCCTCCTCGACCGAGAACGGCGTCGGCCTGGTGAAGCTGATGGGCCGGCACAGCGGCTTCATCGCCTGCTACTCGACCCTCGCCAGCCACGACGTGGACTTCACCCTGATCCCCGAGGTCCCCTTCGACGTGGACGTCCTGATGTCCCGCCTGAAGAAGAAGGTCGAAGCCCAGGGGCACGCGGTGGTCGTCGTCGCAGAGGGTGCGGGCCAGGAGCACTTCCCGGCATCAGACCAGACCGACGCATCCGGGAACGCCAAGCTGAACGACATAGGCGCCCTGCTGAAGAAGCGGATCATCGACGCCTTCGGCGACGAGCCACTGTCGGTACGCTACGTCGACCCCGGCTACGAAATCCGCTCGGTGCCAGCCAACGCCTTCGACGCGGTCTACTGCACGCGGCTGGCGCAGGCGGCGACCCACGCGGGCATGGCCGGCTTCACCTCGATGGTGGTCGGCCAGTGGAGCGGACGCATGGTCCACCTGCCGATCGCCCTGGCCACGGCGAGCCGGAACGTGGTCGATCCGCACGGGCAGCTGTGGATGAACGTGCTGGAGACGACGGGGCAGCCGAAGCAGATGCTGTAGGGCGGGCGCTTTTTGTTAGGACGGATTCGCCCCTGCTACCTGTATAGCGCGCGCTGCCGACATATTCGCTCGAATGTGTCGGTAGTCCGCGCTATACACGTGTAAGGGGGCGAAGTACCCTAACAAAATGCCAGCCGCCTCGCCGCCGCAGCCGCCTCGCCGCCGCAGCCGCCTCGCCGCCGCAGCCGCCTCGCCGCCGCAGCCGCCTCGCCGCCGCAGCCGCCTCGCCGCCGCAGCCGCCTCGCCGCCGCAGCCGCCTCGCCGCCGCAGCCGCCGCGACACAGCAACGCCGCACCACACTGCCGCGGCAGCCGCCGCACATCAGTAGCCGCGCCACGCCGCCGCCTCGCAGCAAGAGCCCAGTGGTAGCCGCGTCACACCGCCACATCGCAGCAGCAGCCGCGCGGCAGCCGCACAGCCACAGCAGCGGCAGCACCACACCGTCGTGACAGCCGCCGCCGCACATCAGCAGCCGCGCCGCACTGCCACCTCGCCGCAACAACAGCCGCAGCCGCAGCCGCACCGCGACCTCAGCCCAGCGCGGTCTTCACCACTCCCGCCAAGTGCTCGGCGAGCCGGCGGGCCAGCTCGCCGTCCTCGGCCTCGACCATGACGCGGACCAGGGGTTCGGTGCCGCTGGGGCGGAGGAGGACGCGGCCGGTGTCGGCGAGTTCGGTCTCGGCTTCCTTGACCGCCTGGGCGAGTTCGGCGCTGGTGGCGGCGCGGGTTTTGTCGACGTCCTTGACGTTGATCATGACCTGGGGGAGCTTGTTCATCACCGAGGCGAGGTCGGCCAGGGAGCGGCCGGTGGCGGCCACGCGGGCCAGGAGGTGGAGGGCGGTGAGGGTGCCGTCGCCGGTGGTGGCGTGTTCGGTGAGGATGACGTGGCCGGACTGCTCGCCGCCGAGGACGTAGCCGCCGGCGCGCATGACTTCGAGGACGTAGCGGTCGCCGACCGCGGTCTCGACGAAGGTCAGGCCTTCGCGCTGCATGGCCTGCTTGAAGCCGAAGTTCGCCATCACGGTGCCGACGACGGTCTGGCCGGCGAGTTTGTCCTGGTCGCGCAGGGAGATGGCGAGGACGGCGAGGATCTGGTCGCCGTCGACTTCCTCGCCGGCGGCGTCCACGGCCAGGCAGCGGTCGGCGTCGCCGTCGTGGGCGATGCCGGCGTGGGCTCCGTGCTCGATCACCGCGGCCTTGAGCTTGGCCAGGTGGGTGGAGCCGCAGTCGTCGTTGATGTTCAGGCCGTCGGGCTCGACGTGGGTGGCGATCACTTCGGCGCCGGCGCGGCGCAGAGCCTCCGGGGAGACGCGGAAGGCGGCGCCGTTGGCCTCGTCGACGACCACTTTCAGGCCGTCGAGGCGGTTGGGGAGGGTGGCCAGCAGGTGCTCGATGTAGCGCTCGCCGCCCTCGGGGTAGTCCGCGACGCGCCCCACGGCGGCGCCGACGGGGCGGGACCACTGCTCGTTCATGCGGGCCTCGATGGCGTCCTCGAGGGCGTCGTCGAGCTTCACGCCGCCGCGGGCGAGGAACTTGATGCCGTTGTCGGGCGCCGGGTTGTGCGAGGCCGACAGGACCACGCCGAGGTCCGCGCCGAGGAACTCGGTCAGGTAGGCGACCGCCGGGGTGGGCAGGACGCCGAGGCGGAGCACGTCCACGCCGGCCGAGGCGAGCCCGGCGACCACGGCGCCCTCCAGGAACTCGCCCGAGGCGCGCGGGTCGCGGCCGACGACCGCCCTGGGCCGGTGGCCCTCGAACGCCCCCACTTCGCCGAGCACGTGCGCGGCCGCCACCGAAAGGTCCAACGCCAGTTCCGCGGTCAGGTCCCGGTTGGCCATGCCGCGAATGCCGTCGGTGCCGAAAAGCCTGGTCATATGCGCGCGCTCCTAGAGGGGGCAGGAGGGTGGAATCCTAGGGGACGGTATTCCCGCCGAAATCATCGTACGAACGCCCCGGGAAGCGGATGCTCCCGGGGCGTTCGTAGACGACGCGGTCCGCAGCGGCTCGCTGACGGCCCGTGTATTAGCGCTTGCTGTACTGAGGCGCCTTGCGGGCCTTCTTCAGACCGGCCTTCTTGCGCTCGGTGGCACGCGGGTCCCGAGTCAGGAAGCCGGCCTTCTTCAGCGTGGCCCGGTTGTTCTCCAGGTCCGCGGCGTTCAGCGCGCGGGACACGCCCAGGCGCAGCGCGCCGGCCTGGCCGGAGATGCCGCCGCCGTCGATGCGGGCGACGACGTCGTAGGCGCCGTCCAGCTCCAGGATCTTGAACGGGTCGTTCACCAGCTGCTGGTGGACCTTGTTCGGGAAGTAGGAGTCCAGAGTCCGGCCGTTGATCTTCCACAGGCCGGTGCCCGGCACGATGCGGACGCGGGCGATGGCCTCCTTGCGGCGGCCCAGACCCTGCCCGGAGGTGGTCGCGGAGCGACGCACGACCGGCGCGGCGGCGGACGCCGGGGTCTCGGAGGTGTACTCGGTGAGCTCCTCCTCGACCGCGCCGTCGGCAGCGGTCTCGTCAACGGTTTCGGTGGTGGTGTCGACCTCGGTCACAGCCACAGTTCCTTTCTGGGAATTCTAAGAAGAGTGGAGTGGCCGGGGCTACTGCGCGACCTGGTTGATGACGAAGGGCTCGGGCTTCTGCGCGGCGTGGGGGTGCTCCTCGCCGCGGTACACCTTCAGCTTCGAGAGCTGCTGGCGGCCCAGGGAGTTCTTCGGCAGCATGCCGCGGACGGCCTTCTCGACGGCCTTGCGCGGGTCCTTGTCGATCAGGTCGCCGTACTTGATCGAGCGCAGACCGCCCGGGTAGCCGGAGTGCCGGTAAGCGAGCTTGTCCTCGCGCTTGTTGCCCGAGAGGTGAACCTTCTCGGCGTTGATGATGATGACGAAGTCGCCGGTGTCGACGTGCGGCGCGAAGATCGCCTTGTGCTTCCCGCGCAGAAGCTGCGCGGTCTGCGAGGCGAGACGGCCGAGGACGACGTCGCGGGCATCGATGACGTGCCACTGACGCTGAACGTCACCGGGCTTGGGACTGAACGTACGCACGGAAATGCTCCTGGCGTGTGTCGTAGACGTTTACGCGATGAAGAAGCACGCCGTCGTCGTGAGTACAAGGCATGCCTAAAGGCGCGTATCCCTCGCCGTACTCCCCGTTTCCCCAGATGCAACGCCAGGGACGCGGTCTCGTATCGGCGCGGATCGGACGCACCAAGGCACCACTTTACCTGATGGCCGAGGGTGCTTATGACTTCGCGCCGGACTTGACCGGCCTGCGGTCCGGACGGCGCTCGTCCCAGACCGGTTCCGGCGCCTCGTAAACCCGGCCGTCGGAGCCGAAAACCAGGTAGCGGTCGAAGCCGCGGGCGAACCAGCGGTCATGCGTGACTGCGATCACGGTGCCCTGGTAGGCCTCCAGACCGGCCTCCAGCGCGTCCGCCGACATCAGGTCCAGGTTGTCCGTGGGCTCGTCCAGCAGCAGCATCGTGGAGCCGGTCAGCTCCAGGCGCAGGATCTGGAAGCGCGCCTGCTGGCCTCCGGAGAGGTTGCCGAAGCGTTGTTCCGCCTGTTCGTTCAACGCATAGCGCGCGAGAGTCGGGGAGGCGTTGTCGCGCTGGAAGGAGAACTCCTCCCAGAGGATCTCCAGGAGAGTCTTCTTCTCCAGCGCAGGCTGGCGGTGCGTCTGACGGAAGTGGCCGGGCACGACGCGCGCACCGAGCTTGAAGGTTCCGGTGTGGGCGATCTCCTCGCCGGCGAGCAGACGCAGGAAGTGGGACTTCCCTGAGCCGTTCCCTCCAAGAACCGCTACGCGCTCCCCATAGAAGACTTCTGTAGCGAACGGCTTCATGAGTCCGGACAGCTCCAGATCCACGCACTCGAAAGCGCGGACACCGGTACGGCCGCCCTTGAGGCGCATCTTCACCTGTTGCTCACGCGGCGGCGCCGGAGGCGGACCGGCCTGCTCGAAGCGCTCCAGGCGACCGCACATGACCCGGTACTTGGCCGCCATGACTTCGCTGACCTTCGCCTGTTGGCGGAGTTCGTTGACGAGGTCCTTGAGGCGGCGGTGTTCCTCCTCCCAGCGGCGCAACAGCTCCTCGAAGCGGTCGAACCGGGCCTTGCGGACCTCGTGATAGTTGGCGAAGCCGCCGCCGTGGATCCACACGGAGCCGCCGATGCCGCCGCTGGAGCCGACCTCCACGGTGACGATCTTCTTGGCCGTCCCCGCCAGAAGCTCGCGGTCGTGGGTGACGAAGAGAACCGTCTTGGGGGTCTCGTTGATGACCTGCTCCAGCCAGCGCTTACCAGGGACGTCCAGGAAGTTGTCCGGCTCGTCCAGCAGGAGCACCTGGTCCGGGCCGCGCACAAGAGATTCCAGGACCAGGCGCTTCTGTTCTCCTCCGGAAAGTGTGGAGGCGGCGCGGAACTGGGCCTGGATATAGGGAATCCCTATAGCGATGGTGCAACAGGTGTCCCACAGCGTTTCCGCCTCATAGCCACCGACGTCGCCCCAGTCGGAGAGCGCCTGTGCGTACCGCATCTGGGTGGGCTCGGAGTCGTCCTCCATCATCGCCAACTCGGAGGCCTCCAGCTCCGCAGCGGCCCTCTGAAGTGCGGGCGGTGCGACGGACAGCAAGAGGGTGCGCACCGTGGGGGGCTGTTCGCCGTCCTCCACCTTGCGATCGACGAACTGCCGCATCACACCGAGTCCGCCGGAGCGCACCACGGCGCCTCCGGTCGCCTCGATGTCGCCGGCGATGAGGCGCAGGAGAGTGGTCTTGCCGGCGCCGTTCACGCCGACCAGAGCCGCCTTGTCGCCGTCGCCGATCCGGAAGGAGACGTCCTCGAGCAGGACGCGGCCGTCCGGGAGGTGGTACTGGAGGCTGTTGACGTCGATATGGCCCATAGGTGGCAGTCTCGCTCAGGGCTTCTTAGTCGCGCGAGTGGTTATAGCGTCGGGTCATGGTTCAGGTGTTGCTGCTTTGCGGGTCGGTGCGCAAGGGGTCCTCGAACGAGGCCATGCTACGGCTGGTTCAGGAGGTGGTGGGGGAACCGGACGGTGCGGTAGCCAGCGCGGTGTTCTATGAGGGTCTGGGAGACCTCCCGCACTTCAACCCCGATCTGGACACCGATCCGCTTCCCGAGGCGGTCGCAGGACTACGGAACGCTATAGCGGACGCGGATGCGGTTCTCATATGCACTCCCGAGTACGCGGGAACACTGCCCGGTTCCTTTAAGAACTTGCTGGACTGGACGGTAGGCGGGACCGAGATATGCGACAAGCCGACGGGATGGATCAACGCCGCGAACCCAGGACGCGGTGAGGGCGCCATCGCTACCCTGCGCACGGTTCTGGAGTACACCGGTGCCGCGATAGTGGAAGACGCCTGTGTGCGGATCGCTCTAGCGGATCCTGATGCGCGGAAGAATATTGGCGCGGTCCTGGAGGCTTTGCGGTAGAACGGACTGATGCGGCCGGAGCCTGGGCAAGTCCTGCACTTCTCGGAAAACCCGACGATCACGCGCTTCGCACCCCACGTAGCCGCCACCGCGCAGCAGCCGGAGGCGTACGTATGGGCTGTCGACTACGAGCGCGCTCCTGACTATTGGTTTCCGCGCCAGTGTCCGCGGGCGCTGGCGTGGGTCACTCCGGAGACCACGGAGGAGGACCGGGAGCGCATCATCGGTCCGGGCGGCGGACTGCGGGTGCACGCAGTGGAGTACGGCTGGCTGGAACAGATGCGGACGACGGAGCTGTACGCGTATCGCTTCGACGCACGCGACTTCCGCTCCATCGGCGACACAGCGCACGCGCACGTCGCCGAGACGGAGGTCGTCCCGCTCGGTCCGGCGGAGCGCGTGGGCGACTTGTTCGAGCTCTATGAGGAGGCAGACATTCAGCTCAGGGTGCTGCCCACACTGCTGCCGTTCTGGGATCAGGTGATCACCACGACGCTGGGGTTCAGCGGGATCCGGCTGCGCAATGCCCGGCCGGCGTCGGCTGCCGGCTGACTCCTCGATCGCCTAGCCCTCGCCTAGTCCGCTCCCAGCACCCTGATCCGCCGCGTCTTCAGCTGCTGGCCGGCCAGTTCGGCGTCGGCGGGATAGACGACCTCCTCCAGCGTCAGCCCTTGCGGCGGCGCCACCTTCACCTCCGGCGAGCGGACCTCCTCGGCGAGGATGCGTCCCGGATCGCCGACCGGACGGCGCCCCTCCCCCACCGCCAGCAGTGCGCCGACCAGCGAGCGGACCATGGAGTGGCAGAAGGCGTCGGCGCGGACGTCGGCCACGAGCAAGCCGACCGGCGTCAGTGACGTCGGCGCCTCGCGGGTCCACTCCAGGCGCGTGAGGCAGCGGATGGTGGTCGCGCCCTCGCGTTTCTTGCAGAAGGAGGCGAAGTCGTGCTCGCCGAGCAGGGCGGCCGCCGCCTCGTTCATCAGCGCCGGATCCAGCGTTCGCGGGTGCCAGGTGACGTCGTTGCGGCGCAGCGGGTGCGGGCCGTAGGCGGCGTCGGTGACGCGGTAGGCGTAGCGGCGCCCCATCGCGGCGAAGCGGGCGTCGAAGCCCACCGGTGCGGGTACGGCGGACCAGACCCGTACATCGCCTGGCAGAACGGCAGCCAGCCTTCGCAGCAGCCGCTCCTCGTGCTCGGCCCACAGCTCGAGCGGTACATCGAGGTGCGCGACCTGGCCGCTGGCGTGGACCCCGGCGTCGGTGCGCCCGGCCACGACCAGCGTCACGTCCTGCCGCAGCACCGTGGACAACGCCGAGGTCAGCTCCCCGCAAACGGTCCGCCGCTTCGGCTGAATCGCCCAGCCGGAGAAGTGCGTGCCGTCATAGGCCAGGTCGAGACGGACGCGGACGTGGCCGGGGGCGGGCTCGGTGCTCATCAGTCCATTGTGGCGCAGGGGGTTGTCGCCTCGGCGCCGCCCGGGTCGGCGGCCGACGGCAAGCGAAAGCCCGCCGCCTCCGAGGAGGCGGCGGGCTTCACAAAGCCGGAGAAGGACTTACTCCTTCTCGGCGGCCTCAGCCTCGGTGGTCTCGGCCTCGGCAGCCGGAGCCTCCTCGACAGCCTCGGGCTCGGCCTCGACCTCGGCCTTGGCCGGAGCCGGGGCGGCGGTCTTCTTGCTGGCGCGCTTGGTGGCGGCCTCGGCCTCGCGGACCGCGGTCTGCTGCACGGTCAGCGCCTCGACCAGCTCGATCACGGCCATGGGGGCGTTGTCGCCCTTGCGGTTGCCGGCCTTGATGATGCGGGTGTAGCCGCCGGGGCGGTTCTCGTAGTTCGGCGCGATCTCGTCGAACAGGCGGAAGACGATGTCCTTGTCGCGGAGCACGGCCAGCACCTGGCGACGGTTGTGCAGGTCGCCCTTCTTGGCCTTGGTGATCAGCCGCTCGGCGTAGGGGCGCAGCAGGCGCGCCTTGGCCTCGGTGGTGGTGATCTTGTCGTGCTCGAACAGCGACTTGGCGAGGTTCGCCAGGATCAGCTTCTGGTGGGCCGGGGAGCCGCCGAGGCGGGCGCCCTTCTTCGGCTGGGGCATTGCTTCTTCTCCTTGGTGTCTCGGGCCGTGTCAGGTACCCGGGAACTTGAACCGGTGCGGGCGGGGTGCCCGGCGCCGGAAACCGCCGCCGCCCGGTGAAGGGCGGCGGCTGTCGAGCTTTACAGCTCCTCGGTCTCCGCGTAACCGGAGTCCAGGTCCTCTTCCTCGTCGTACTGGTTGTCCACCACGAGCGAGGGGTCGAATCCGGGCGGGGAGTCCTTCAGCGCCAGGCCCATGCTCATCAGCTTGACCTTGACCTCGTCGATGGACTTCGCGCCGAAGTTGCGGATGTCCAGCAGGTCGGCCTCGCTGCGGGCGACGAGCTCGCCGACCGTGTGGATGCCCTCGCGCTTGAGGCAGTTGTAGGAGCGGACGGTCAGCTCCAGGTCCTCGATCGGCAGCGCCAGGTCGGCGGCCAGGGCGGCGTCCGTCGGGGACGGGCCCATGTCGATGCCCTCGGCCTCGATGTTCAGCTCGCGGGCCAGACCGAACAGCTCGACCAGGGTCTTGCCGGCCGAGGCGACGGCGTCGCGCGGGCGCATCGACTGCTTGGTCTCCACGTCCAGCACCAGGCGGTCGAAGTCGGTCCGCTGCTCGACGCGGGTGGCCTCGACGTCGTACTTGACCTTCAGCACCGGGGAGTAGATCGAGTCGATCGGGATGCGCCCGATCTCCTGGCCCGCCTGCTTGTTCTGCACCGCGCTGACGTAGCCGCGGCCGCGCTCGACGGTGAGCTCCATCTCGAGCTTGCCCTTGCCGTTGAGCGTGGCGATGATCAGCTCGGGGTTGTGGACCTCGACGCCGGCCGGCGGGGCGATGTCGGCGGCGGTGACGGTGCCCGGGCCCTGCTTGCGCAGGTACATGGTCACCGGCTCGTCGATCTCCGAGGAGACGACCAGCTGCTTGATGTTCAGGATGAGGTCGGTGACGTCTTCCTTCACACCCGGGATCGTCGTGAACTCGTGGAGCACGCCGTCGATCCGGATGGACGTCACAGCCGCGCCGGGGATGGACGACAGGAGCGTCCGGCGCAGCGAGTTGCCGAGGGTGTAGCCGAAGCCCGGCTCCAGCGGCTCGATGAGGAACCGCGAGCGGTACTCATCGATGATTTCCTCGGTCAGGGTGGGGCGCTGTGCGATAAGCACGCTTGTAACCTCCGTTGCCTGGGTCGGCCGCTATATACCGACCACGGGGATGGTGCTCCTATAGGGAGTCCCGCGCGGGGACTCCCTATAGGTTTCGAACTACTGCTCCGCTTACTTGGAGTAGAGCTCGACGATCAGCTGCTCCTGGACCTGCGTGTCAATGACAGCACGCTCCGGGAGGGAGTGCACGAGGATCCGCATCTTCGACGGGATGACCTCGATCCACGCCGGCACGGCACGCTCGCCGGCCTCGGCGCGGGCGACCACGAACGGGGTGAGCTCCAGGCTCTCCTTGCGCACCTCGACGATGTCGCTCGGGGTGACCCGCATCGAGGGGATGTTCGCCTTGTGGCCGTTGATCAGGATGTGGCCGTGGCGCACCAGCTGGCGCGCGTGGTCGCGGGACTTGGCGAAGCCGGCGCGGTAGACCACGTTGTCCAGGCGGGACTCGAGGATGCGGAGCAGGTTCTCACCCGTCTTGCCGCCCTTGCGGTTGGCCTCCTCGTAGTAACCGCGGAACTGCTTCTCCAGAACGCCGTAGATGCGGGCGGTCTTCTGCTTCTCGCGAAGCTGGAGCAGGTACTCGTTCTCCTTGGTGCGACCGCGGCCGTGCTCACCCGGGGGGTAGGGACGGATCTCGATCGGGCACTTGGGGCCATCGCACTTGCTGCCCTTGAGGAAGAGCTTCGTCTTCTCGCGGCGGCAGCGCTTGCAGTCGGGGCCGGTGTAACGGGCCATGTTTGTTCTTCTCTCCTAGCTCAGACGCGCCGGCGCTTCGGCGGACGGCAGCCGTTGTGCGGCGAAGGGGTGACGTCGTTGATGGATCCGACCTCCAGGCCGGTCTGCTGCAGCGACCGGATGGCGGTCTCGCGGCCGGAGCCGGGACCCTTGACGAAGACGTCGACCTTCTTCATGCCGTGCTCCATGGCCCGGCGGGCGGCGGCCTCGGCGGTCATCTGAGCGGCGAACGGGGTCGACTTGCGCGAGCCCTTGAAGCCCACCTGACCCGAGCTCGCCCACGCGATCACGTTGCCCTGCGGGTCGGTGATCGAGACGATGGTGTTGTTGAACGTGCTCTTGATGTGAGCGTGCCCGTGGGCGACGTTCTTCTTTTCCTTGCGGCGCAGCTTGGGAGCCTTGGCGCCGGCCTTACGGCTCTGGGGAGGCATTGTGCTGGGTTCTCCTGAATGAGGTGATCGGTCCGGGCCACTGACAACCAGTTAGGTTCCGGTCCGTGGCTGGACTACTTCCGGCCGGCCTTCTTCTTGCCGGCGATGGCCTTGCGCGGGCCCTTGCGCGTACGCGCGTTGGTGTGGGTGCGCTGACCATGGACCGGCAGCCCCTTGCGGTGCCGGACGCCCTGGTAGCAGCCGATCTCGATCTTGCGGCGGATGTCCGCCTGGACCTCACGGCGCAGGTCGCCCTCGACGCGGTAGTTCGTGTCGATCCACTGGCGGAGCTTGACGAGGTCGTCCTCCGTCAGGTCCTTCACGCGCGTGTTCGGGTTGATGCCGGTCTCCGCGCACGTCTTCTGCGAGCGGGTGCGGCCGATGCCGTAGATGTAGGTGAGGGCGATCTCCAGACGCTTTTCGCGCGGGATGTCCACACCAGAGAGACGTGCCATCAGGCAGGCTCCTGTTTCTGTTTCATCCGGAGGTGTCGGTACAGCGCCGGTCCTGGTGCCTGACCAGGTCTCCGGCCTCCGGGCCGGGGGTTTCATCCGCGAGCCCTATGGCGGGAGCTCGTGGGGTCGGGACGCTGCGGGTTACTTCGACCAGGCCGTCAGGCCCGGCGTATAGCTCAGCCCTGACGCTGCTTGTGGCGCAGGTTCTCGCAGATCACCATGACGCGGCCGTGGCGACGGATCACCTTGCACTTGTCACAGATCTTCTTGACGCTGGGCTTGACCTTCATGATGGTTCCTTAACTGGTATCGGTCGTCCGGTGCGGAAACACCGAAAGGCAGCCCACCACCATGAGCGTGGTGAGCCTCGATAGGACGTGAACAGCAGGGACCCCTCCGCGATAAGGGAGGAGTCCTACAGATCACTTGTAGCGGTAGACGATGCGCCCACGGGTCAGGTCGTACGGGCTCAGCTCGACGACGACCCGGTCGTCCGGGAGGATCCGGATGTAGTGCATCCGCATCTTGCCGGAGATGTGCGCGAGGACCTTGTGGCCGTTCGCCAGCTCAACGCGGAACATCGCGTTGGGCAGGGACTCGATGATGGTGCCCTCGATCTCGATGGCGCCTTCTTTTTTGGCCAAGTTCCTTCAATCTCCTTTAGAAGGGTGTCTACTGCCGCGTCGGTTCCGGCAACAGGAGCAAGTGGTGGTCCAGCATGGATGCGCTCATAGACCCAGCCGCGGGAGGCGCACGCGAACCACTCCATACGGAGCCGACACGCCAGTGTACGCCGAACACTTGCAGAACGCGAAACCGAGGTGTTGTACCCCGTTCGCACGTAGCGTGAAACCGGCGGCGGGGAGCGAAAATTCCCGCCCCGTTCGCCACGGGGACATCATCGGACGATGTCACCGCCTGCGGGACGACGTCCAGACAACCACGGTACAGCGCGGGACCGCGACCGGTTTTCCGGTCGCGGTCCTGGTGAGGGCAGGCTGTCTGGCGGTCAGGCCGCCTGGCTGGCTGGCTGGCCGGCAGCCCGGCCGCGCCTCAGCGGCGCGGGACCGGCTCAGTTCCGCCGGTTGATCCCCCGGGCGACCATCAGCACGCCCGTGATCCCGATCGGCCAAATCGGCCAGAAGTTGCCCCAGTCGTGGCCGCCGGCCAGGTTGCCGACCAGCCAGATCCCGGTGAGCAGCACCGAGAGCGAGAGCCAGGAGCTGAACGCGATCGCGCTGCGCAGCCCGTGCCCGCCGCGCCCGCCGCGCCGCGCCGCCGCCTGCTGCCAGCGCTCCTGCTGCTGCGTCCAGCGCTGCTGGTGCCGGTCCTGGTGGCGCTGCCAGCGCTCGGTCTGCCGCTCCACGTGGTGGTTGATGCGGTCCTGGATGGCCTGGTTGTCGATGTTGATCTGCATCCGGCCGGACCCGTCGCGGCGCACCTCGACCGGCCGCTGCGAGGGCTGCGCGGTGCGCTGCTGCGCCTGCTGGATGTTCAGCTGCGCGAGGTCCACCGGCAGGTCCCGGGTGAGCGTGCGCAGCTCGCCGTACGTCTTGGCCGCATAGGCCTTGGTCATGCGCTCGTCGAACTCCTCGAGCGTCAGCCGCCCGGCCGCGTGCTGCTCGCGAAGTTCCTCCACGAGGCGTTCGCGGTCGGCGTCGCCGGCGCGCATATCAGGATCGAACGAGGCCCCACCCTGCGTCGTCATCTCCGTGACTCCCCAACTGACTCGCGACATATCTCGACTGTACCTCAGGATCGCCGCATCAGGATCCCCCCTCAGAGGGAGGTACGACTACTCCCGGTGGAGCATGATCTATCACGTGCAGAGCACGGACACCCGACTGATCGAGACCCTCCGGCTCCGGCGGCCGCGGCGCGACGACGTCCTGGTGGCCGCCATCGTGCTGCTTCTGAACAGCGGAACGTATCTGATACCCGGCATCGTGCCCTGGGGACCGTGGCGGTATCTGCTGGAGACGGCGACGATCGTGCCGCTGCTGTGGCGGGAGTCCGTGCCGGTCCCCTCCGCGCTGGCCACCGGGGCGCTCACGCTGATCGTCACCGCCACCGTGCACCCGGCGCAACCCTTTCCGTACGCGGTCCTGGTCACGCAGTACACGATCGGCTCGGTCCTGCGCGGCCGGACCCGGGGTGTCCTGGTCGGCCTGTTCATGGCCGGCAACGTCGTCGCCGAGGCGCTGCACCAGCAATGGGGCAATCCAGAAGACTTCCTGGTCACCTTCACCCTCAGCCTGACCGCGCTGTTCCTCGGTGTCCTGATGCAGTCCGAGCACGACTCGCTGTCGGTGCGGGCCGACCGCGCGCTGCAGGCCGAACGGGTCCGGATCGCCCGCGACATGCACGACGTGGTCGGCCACGCCGTGGCGCTGATGGTCGTGCAGGCCGAAGCCGGTCCGCTGCTGGTGCGGGACAAGCCGGAGCGCGCCGAGGCGGCGTTCGAGGCCATCTCGGCGGCCGGCCGCGACGCGATGGCCCAGCTGCGCGGCCTGCTCGGCACGCTCCACCAGGACGAGGGCGGCGGCCGCGACCCGCTGCCCACCCTGGCCGACCTCGACGACCTGGTGCACCAGGTCCGCAAGGCCGGGCTCCAGGTCCGCATCGAGCACACCGGCAGCGCCTCGCCGCTGTCGCCCGGCGCCGAGACCGCCGCCTACCGGGTGGTGCAGGAAGCCCTCACCAATACCCTGAAACACGCTCAAGCCTCGCGCGCCGAGGTCCGCCTGAGCTGGGCGCCGAGCGCGCTGGAGATCACGGTGGCGGACAACGGCCGGGGCGCCGGCGACGGCTCGGCGGACGGTGGCGGCGGGCACGGCCTGACCGGTCTGCGGGAGCGGCTGGCGCCGGTGGGCGGCGCGCTGAGCTGGACCTCTCCGCCGGACACCGGCGGGTTCGCGCTGACCGCGGTCATCCCCTCCGGGCAGTAGCCGCCGCAGCGGAAGGCGTTCGTCTGCCGCGGGCAGCGATCTTCATCCGCGCCTGATAGAAAGCGGACGTGGCGATTCGGGTGGTGGTGGCCGACGATCAGGAACTGGTCCGCAGCGGGTTCGCGATGATCCTGGACGCGCAGCCGGACATCGAGGTGGTCGGCGAAGCCGGCGACGGCGCGGCGGCCGTGGCGCTGACCCGTTCGCTGAGTCCTGACGTCGTGCTCCTGGACGTGCGGATGCCGGTGATGGACGGCATCGAGGCCGCGCGGCAGATCACCGCCGAGGGCGGCAGCCGCATCCTCATGCTCACCACCTTCGACGTCGACGAGTACGTGTACGACGCGCTCTACGCCGGCGCCTCCGGCTTCCTGCTCAAGGACGTGCGCCGCGACGACCTGGTGCACGCGGTCCGCGTGGTCGCCGCCGGGGACTCGCTGCTGGCGCCGTCGGTCACCCGCCGGCTGATCGCCGACGTCACCTCCCGCCGCCCGGCCCGCGCCGGAGACCCGGGCGCCGCGCCCTCGGCCCGGCTCGACGCCCTCACCCCGCGCGAGCGCGAGACCCTGCTGCTGATGGCCCGCGGCGCCTCGAACGCCGAGATCGCCGCGCGCCTGTTCGTCAGCGAGCACACGGTGAAGACCCACGTCAGCAACATCCTGATGAAACTGGGACTGCGCGACCGCGTCCACGCGGTGATCTTCGCCTACGACAGCGGGCTGGTGACTCCCTCTCCGGAGGGATGACTCACTCGATCTACCTACCCCGGCGGTCCCCTCCCGCGCGGGATCACAGGGCCCTGTCCGTGGCCGGACAGTGGGGGCATGTTGAGACGCGCTGCAGAACTCGCCATCGCCCGGCCCAAGACCGTGGTCGCCGTGTGGGTCGTGGTCCTGATGGTCGGTCTGGGCCTGGGCGGGTCCGTGTTCGGCAAGCTCGGCGGGCTCGGGGCGCACGTGCCGGGCAGCGAGTCCCAGGTGACCGCCGACCGGCTGGACAAGCTGGACCCCGGCTCGGACACCATCGACGGCCTGGTGACCTCCACGACCCCGGGCAAGGTCATCGCCCCGAACGCCGCGTTGCAGGGCCGGGTCGCCGCCGCCGTGGCCGATCTGCGCCGGATCCCGGGCGTCGCGCAGGCGACCGACTCCGTGGAGAACCCCGCCACCACCGGCGACGGCCAGGTGGTCGCGATCCCGGTGACCTTCGTCAGCGGGATCTCCTCGCACGATGAGAACGTCGCCGCCAAGGCCGCCGAGGCACGCCTGCGCGCCATCGCGTCGCCGGACTTCCAGGTCCGTGTCGGCGGCGGTCCGCTGATCAGCGACGCGCTCAACAACACCGCGCAGTCCGACGCCAGCAAGGCCGAGCTGATCTCGCTGCCGATCGTGCTGCTGTTGCTGGTCGTGGTGTTCGGCGGGCTGCTCGCGGCGTCGCTGCCGCTGGTGTTGGCGGTCTGCGGCGTCGCGTCCACGCTGCTGGTGTTGTACGGCTTCAGCTTCACCACCGACCTGTCGGTGTACTCGGTGCAGATCACGACGATGCTGGGCCTAGGACTCGGCGTGGACTACGCGCTGCTGATGGTGACCCGGTTCAAGCAGGAGCGAGTCGGCACGCCGGACATCGCCGACTGTGTGCGCCAAACAGTCTCGGCCGCCGGTCGCACGGTCTTCTTCTCCGGACTCACCGTCGCGGTCAGCCTGGTCGGGCTGGTCGTGTACCCGGCGCCGTTCCTGCGCAGCATGGGCTTGGCGGCGACCGTCGTGGTGGCGGTCGACATGCTCGCGGCGGTGACGCTGCTGCCCGCGCTGCTGGCGAAGTTCGGACACCGGATCAAGCCCGCGAGCCCGAAGCGCTCGGAGGGACGCTGGTTCGGGCAGTTCGCGGCGGGCGTGGCGCGGCGTCCGCTGCCGGTGCTGGTGGTGATCGCCGCAGGGTTGGTCACCGTTGCCGCCCCGGTGCTGTCGCTGACGCTGAGCCCCGGCGACGCGCGTGAGCTGCCAGCCAGTTCGGAGGCGCGGCAGGTGTACGACCTGAGCGTGGCGCACTTCCCCGGGCAGAGCGCGGCCAATCCGCTATATGTGTTGGTCGAAGGCGGTGCCACGAAGCCCGCCTACCTGACGCACCTGCGATCGCTGCCGGGCGTCGTGGATTCGGCGCAGAAGACGTACCCGGACGGCAGCGCGGTGCTCCAGCTGACGCCTGCCGGGACGGTGAACGGCAAGGTGGCGACCGGGCTGGTGCAGACCATCCGGGGGGAGCATCAGGGTGCGTACGTGACCGGGGACAGCGCGCACCTCGTGGACTTCCGGCAGATGCTGGTCGACCGGCTCCCGTACGCCACCGGCGTGGTGCTGGTGTCGGTGTTCGTGCTGCTGTTCCTGTTCACCGGTTCGGTGCTGATCCCGCTCAAGGCGGTGCTGACCAACCTGCTGAGCATCGGCGCCTCGCTGGGCGCGATGGTGTGGGTCTTCCAGCAGGGGCACTTCGCCGGGCTCTTCGGCGCCGGGCTGAAGGGCGGCCTGGGCGCGCTGGACGTGACGGTCCCGCCGCTGCTGATCGCGGTCGCGTTCGGCCTGTCGATGGACTACGAGATCTTCATCCTCGGCCGGATCCGCGAGGCCCGGCTGGCCGGCGAGCCCGCGCGTGAGGCGGTGGTCACCGGCGTGCGGCACACCGGCCGGGTGGTGACGTGCGCGGCGGCGCTGCTGGTGATCGTCTTCGCCTGCTTCATGACCGGCGGCGCGGCGCCGATCCTGGAGTTCGGCTTCGGGCTGACGTTCGCGGTGCTCGTCGACGCCACGCTGGTCCGCATGCTGCTGGTGCCCGCGGTGCTGGCGCTGCTCGGCGAGCGCGCGTGGTGGGCGCCGCGGGCGCTGCGCGGGGTGCACGAGCGGTTCGGGGTCGCCGAGGCGCCCGAGCCGGTCGCGGAGGAGCTGCTGGAGCGGGTCTGAGCGGGCCGCTCTGCGCGGAACGCGCTTGATCTGGAGTATACCGCCGGGTACGGATGTCCAACGGGCTGTCAGGGCCCTGTGGGCGTTCGTGCCCGGCTCAGGTGGTGGAGGCCTGAGTTTCCGACGCCGGTGCCGGTGCCGGTGCTGGTGCCGGTGCCGGCACAGACCGCGGCGCCGCCGCCGGATTCTCCACCTTCGCCACCGCCCGGGTCACCACTTGCTTCGTCAGATCCGCGTCGGTGTTGCCGAAGTCGGTGTCCGCCACGTACAGCAGGGTGTTGCCGACCCGGACCAGCACCAGGTCCACCTGCGCCGGGAGATCGTCGACCTCTGCGACGACGCGGATCGCGGCGCTGGCGTCGCCGGTGTGCGGGAAGGACAGCTGGGTGACCAGGAAGTCGTAGCTGCTGCCGTCCTTGTCCGTCTCGGTGAGCCGGGTGCAGCTGTGCATCGCCTGGGTCACCGAGACCAGCAGCTTCTGCGCGGCCTCCGGGGTGGCGAAGCCGGCCAGGCCGGTGGCGATGTTCGGGCCGAACTGCGAGCGGGTGAACGAGGCGTCGGCGGCGGACAGCGCGCCGGCCGGGTGGCCCTGGCTGTTCATCAGGTCGGTCATCGAGCGGCAGTCCGGCTCGGTCGAGGACATCTCGCCGTTCGCGTCCTCGGTGTCCTCGTCGGCGACGAAGCCGGCCGGCATGTCCGCCGGGGTCAGCAGGCGGGCCTGCAGCTCGGCGGCGGTCGGTGCGGCGGGCGCGGCCGGCGCCACGGGCTGCTGCGGCGCGGCGGCGGCCGGTTTCGCCGAGCCCTTCGAGGCTCCGCAGCCGGCCGCGGCGCCGAGCGCCAGGAGCACGGCGGCCGCGAGGGCCGCCCGTCGGTCACGAGCCATGGGTCATCGTCCGCCGGGAGTCAGGGCGTCAGCCGCCGGGACGCCGCGGTGCGGTCACCCTTGTCGGTCACGGTCGTCACTCTTCCGGAGCAGTGGTCACCACGACGCCGTCCGGCGTCAGGGCGACGGTGTGCTCCCAGTGTGCGGCGTAGGAACCATCCTTCGCCACGACCGTCCAGTCGTCGGCGAGGACCCGGGTCTTGTTCTTGCCCAGGGTCAGCATCGGTTCGATGGCGATGGCCATGCCGGTGGCGAGCACGGTGTTCTCGCCGCGGACCGGGTAGTTGAACACCATCGGCGCCATGTGCATGGACGAGCCGATGCCGTGCCCGCCGTAGTCGCGGACGATGCCGTAGCGGCGCGGCTGCGAGCGGGTGGAGGAGTCGATCGCGGTGGAGACGTCGTTGAGCGCGACGCCTTCCTTGACCGCGTTGATGCCGGCCCACATCGCCTGCTCGGTGACCCGGGACAGCTCGGCGAGCTCCGGGGCGACCTCGCCGACGGCGACGGTGATCGCGGCGTCGGCGTGCCAGCCCTTGGTGTTCCAGCGGCCGTCGGCGGCCCGTGCGGCCTCGTCCGGGATGATCGCGCCGCAGTCCAGGGAGATCAGGTCCCCCTCGCGCAGCACGCGCGAGCCGGGGATGCCGTGCACGATCTCCTCGTTGACCGAGGCGCAGATCGACCCGGGGAAGTCGCCGTAGCCGAGGAAGGACGGCGCGGCGCCCTGAGAGCGAATGGATTCCTCGGCGATCCAGTCCAGCTCACCGGTGGTGATGCCCGGCCGGACCGCCGAGCGCAGCAGCGCCAGCGTGCGGGAGACGACCTTGCCGGCCTGCTTCATGGCCTCGAACTGCTCCGGGGTCTTCAGCTCGATGATGCCGTCGTCGTCGCCGTGCGCGTGCATGTGTGGGAGTTCCTTAGGGACTGCGGGAGGGTACGGCCGGTGGAGCTCAGCCGCGGGCGGCGTCGACCGCGGCGAACGCACGGCCGGTGATGACGTCGACCTCGCCGGTGGCGTCGATCGTGGTCAGCACGCCCTGCTCGCGGTAGTAGTCGATGATCGGGGCGGTCTCGGCGGCGTAGACCTCGAGGCGGGTGCGCACCACGCCCTCGGCGTCGTCCGAGCGCTGGTAGAGCTCGCCGCCGCAGATGTCGCACACCGCGCCGTCCCGCGAGGGGCTGTAGTCGACGTGGAAGATGTGCCCGGAGTCGTTGCGGCACAGCCGGCGCCCGGAGATCCGCTTGATCACCTCGTCGTTGTCGACCTCCAGGTCGAGCACGACGTCCAGGTAGGCCTTGCCGGAGGAGGGCGTGACACCGTTGTCGGCGAGGATCTCGTCGAGCTCCTCGGCCTGCGCGACGTTCCGCGGGAAGCCGTCGAGCAGGAACCCGGCGACCGCGTCCGGCTGCGAGAGCCGGTCGCGGACGATGTCTATGGTGAGCTCGTCCGGGACCAATTGGCCGGCGTCCAGGTACTCCTTGGCCTTCACGCCCAGCGGGGTGCCCTGGGAGATGTTCGCCCGGAAGATGTCCCCGGTGCTGATCTTCGGGACCCCCAGGTGCGAGGCGATGAACGAGGCCTGCGTGCCCTTGCCCGCACCCGGCGGTCCGACGAGAACGATACGCACTAGATGAGGAACCCTTCGGCGTCAGTGGGACGGGCGACGGGGTGCCGCCCGCTGTGGGTGAGGCGCGTCGACGCCGTTGTCATCACCGCCGTCACCGCAGGAAGCCTTCGTAGTTGTGCTGCTGGAGCTGGGACTCGATCTGCTTCACGGTCTCCAGGCCGACGCCGACCATGATCAGGATGGTCGTGCCGCCGAAGGGGAACTTGCCGCTGGCGTGGAACTCGGCCAGGGCGATCATCGGGATGATCGCGATCACCGCCAGGTACAGGGCGCCGGGCCAGGTGACGCGGGTGGAGACGTACTGCAGGTACTCGGCGGTCGGCTTGCCGGCGCGGATGCCGGGGATGAAGCCGCCGTACTTCTTCATGTTGTCGGCGATCTCGTCGGGGACGAAGGTGATCGAGACGTAGAAGAACGCGAAGCCCAGGATCAGCAGGAAGTAGGTCACCGAGTACGCCAGCGAGTAGCCGTTCGTGGTCATGCCGAACTCGCGGTTCACCCAGTGCGCCCACCCCTTGGTGGCGTTCGGGTTCGTGAAGTTCGCGACCATCAGCGGCAGCTGCAGCAGCGAGGAGGCGAAGATGACCGGGATGACGCCGGCTTGGTTCACCTTCATCGGGATGTAGGTCGAGGAGCCGCCGTACATGCGCCGTCCGACCATGCGTTTGGCGTACTGCACCGGGATCCGGCGCTGGCCCTGCTCGACGAAGACCACCAGACCGACCAGCAGCATGCCCATCAGGAGCACGCCGAAGAACACCGGCCAGCCGTCCATGGTGGTGGAGCCCTGCTTGATCGACCACAGGGAGGACGGGAAGTTCGCGGTGATCGAGGTGAAGATCAGCAGCGACATGCCGTTGCCGATGCCGCGGTCGGTGATCAGCTCGCCGAGCCACATGATCAGCGTCGTGCCCGCGGTCAGCGTGATGACCATGACGGCCATCCCGATCCAGTCCACCTTCTGGAAGATCACGTTCGTGCCGGAGCAGCCCGGGCCCAGCAGGGCCGACGGGTTGTTCTTCATCAGCGTGAGCATCGTGGTGGACTGCAGGATCGCCAGCCCGATGGTCAGGTACCGGGTGTACTGCGTGATCTTCGTCTGGCCGGCCTGGCCCTCCTTCTTGAGGGCTTCCAGGCGCGGGATCACCACGGTCAGCAGCTGCAGGATGATCGAGGCCGTGATGTAGGGCATGATGCCCAGCGCGAAGATCGACAGCTGCAGCAGCGCCCCGCCGGAGAACAGGTTGATCAGACCCAGCGCCCCGTTGCCCTGGCCGCTGGCCTTGCTGATCCCCACACACGCGCTCAACGCCTTGGTGTCCACGCCCGGCGCCGGGATGTGGGCGCCCAAACGGAACAGGGCCATGATGCCGAGCGTGAAGAGCAGCTTCTTGCGCAGGTCGGGCGTACGGAACGCCCGAGCGAATGCGGTGAGCATGGTCCTCCTGCGCCTTGACGCGACAGATTGTCAAAGGGTCCTGATGACCGCGCACCACGGGCTCCACGCACGTACGCGGGGCTCCGAGGGCACACGGGGTCGGGTCGGGGTGATGGCCGACCTGCGCCATCTTACGCATAGCAGGGAGAAGAAGGCGAGCGTCGGGTAGGGGGGTTCGGCGCAGGGTGCCCGGCGCGTTACTGGGGGTCGGGGTGGGGGCGGCCGCACGCGGACGCCGTCAGGCGCTTTGATCTGTACTTTCGCGCCGCCGACGGCGCACACATGCGGCTGAGAGGACGACGCCTTGCCACTGCCGGGGGAGGCGTGATCGACGCGCAGGTCGCCACCGCAGCGCTGACAAGCGCCCACTTGCGAGAGGGCGGCCGATGAGGCGGGAGTGCGAGGCGCGCCCGGCACGCCATTGGTACGACCGCGGACTGCGGGACGGCTTGCCAAGGAAGGGCGCGATCGGTTGCCAGGGGCAGGATCCAGCAGGATCCAGGCGGTGAGGGGCGACGGCTCGCACCGAGTGTTCGCCCATGGCAGACAAGCAGCCGCCAAGCACCCGACAAGCAGCCGATAGAGCAGCAGATAGAGCAGCCGACAAGTATCAGCCGGTTCCTCAAATCGGGCCAGGCAATCGGAGTGCGCGAGCGACAGCACCTTGAGCCCAGCTGCTCGGGCTCGCGGGCTGATTCCCGCGCGCGAACCGGTTCCGCGCAAAAGACCTGCGGCCTGTACCGGCCCGCTCGCACCGGTCACCTATATACAGCGCCGAAAAAGGCGCTGCCCCGAGCCGTTTCGACTCGGGGCAGCGCCCACATCCAGCTCTGGGCCTGTCGGCTCAGATCTCCTCGGCGGAGCCGCCGGCCGCGGCCAGCTTCTCCTTCGCGGAGGCGGAGAAGGCGTGCGCCTTCACCTGCAGGGCGACCGACACTTCGCCGGTGCCGAGCACCTTGACCAGTTCGTTGTCGCGGACCGCGCCCTTGGCGATGAGGTCCTCGACGGTGACCTCGCCGCCGGCCGGGAACAGGGCCGAGAGCTTGTCCAGGTTCACGACCTGGAACGTCACCTTGAACGGGTTCTTGAAGCCGCGCGCCTTGGGCAGGCGCATGTGCAGCGGCATCTGGCCGCCCTCGAAGCGGGCCGAGACCTGGTAGCGGGCCTTGGTGCCCTTGGTACCGCGGCCGGCCGTCTTGCCCTTGGAGCCCTCGCCGCGACCCACGCGGGTCTTGGCGGTCTTGGCACCGGGGGCCGGGCGGAGGTGGTGGACCTTCAGGGTCATGTCAGTCGACCTCCTCGACCTTGACCAGGTGGCGAACGGTGTGGACCATGCCGCGGAACTGCGGGAGGTCCTCCTTCACCACGGTGTCGTTGATCCGCTTCAGACCGAGCGACCGGAGGGTGTCCCGGTGGTTCTGCTTGGTCCCGATCTTGGAGCGGGTCTGCGTGATCTTCAAACGGGCCATGTCTCTCAGCTCCCCACACCGGCGCGGGCGCGCAGGAGGGCGGCCGGGGCCACGTCCTCCAGCGGGAGCCCGCGGCGAGCGGCGACTTCCTCGGGGCGCACGAGGCCCTTCAGCGCCGCCACGGTCGCGTGGACGATGTTGATCGGGTTGTCCGAGCCGAGCGACTTGCTCAGCACGTCGTGGATGCCCGCGCACTCCAGCACGGCGCGCACCGGACCGCCGGCGATGACGCCGGTACCGGGGGCGGCCGGCTTCAGGAGAACGACGCCCGCGGCGCGCTCGCCCTGAATCGGGTGCGGGATCGTGCCCTGGATGCGGGGGACCTTGAAGAAGTTCTTCTTGGCCTCCTCGACGCCCTTGGCGATCGCGTCGCGGACTTCCTTCGCCTTGCCGTAGCCGACGCCCACGGTGCCATCGCCGTCGCCGACGATCACCAGGGCGGTGAAGCTGAAGCGGCGGCCACCGCGCACGACCTTGGCCACGCGGTTGATCGTGACGACGCGCTCGATGTGCGCCGACTTCTCCACCGGTGCCTGGTCCCCGCGACGGTCACGGCGCTCGCGGCGGTTGTTGCCGCCCTCGCCGCCGCCACCCTGGTTGTTCTGCCCACCGAAGCCGCCTCCGCGGCGCTGCGGACCAGCCATCAGAGGCTCCTTCCGTTAGTGCTCTGCGTGCTCACAGTTCCAGCCCTGCTTCCCGGGCGCCGTCGGCCACCGCGGCCACCCGGCCGTGGTACTTGTTGCCGCCGCGGTCGAAGACGACCGTGCCGACACCCTTGGCCTTGGCCCGCTCGGCGACGAGCTTGCCGACTTCCTTGGCCTTGGCGGTCTTGTCGCCGTCGCCGGTGCGCAGGCCGGACTCCATGGTGGAGGCCGAAGCCAGCGTCACGCGGGTGACGTCGTCCACGACCTGCGCGACCATGTGGCGCGCGGAGCGGGTGACCACCAGGCGCGGACGGAGCGCGGTACCGGAGACCTTCTTGCGGACGCGCAGATGGCGACGCTTGACAGCGTTGCGCTTCTTCGCCGAACCCTTGCCGATCTTGACTGCGAAAGCCATTACTTCTTCCCAGCCTTTCCGGCCTTCCGGCGGATGACCTCGCCGGTGAACTTGATGCCCTTGCCCTTGTACGGGTCGATCTTGCGCAGCTTCTTGATGTAGGCGCAGGTCTCGCCCACCAGCTGCTTGTCGATCCCGGACACGGAGAACCGGGTGGGGCTCTCCACGGCGAAGGTGATGCCGGCGGGCGCCGGAACCGGAACCGGGTGGCTGTAGCCGAGGGCGAACTCCAGGTCCGAGCCCTTGGCGGTCACGCGGTAACCGACACCGGAGATCTCCAGGCTCTTGGTGTAGCCCTGGGTCACGCCGATGATCATGTTGTTGACCAGGGTGCGCGACAGACCGTGGCGCTCCTTGGCGATCCGCTCGTCGTTCGGGCGCGAGACGACCAGGTTGCCGTCCTCGCCCTTCTCGATCGTGATCGGGTTGACGACCGTGTGCGACAAGGTGCCCTTTGGACCCTTGACGGTCACGTCCTGGCCGTTGATGGTGACGTCGACGCCGGTGGGAACCGGGATCGGCAGCCGTCCAATACGAGACATAAGTGCTTCTCCTCCTTCCCTTACCAGACGTAGGCGAGGACTTCGCCGCCGACGCCCTTGCGGGCGGCCTGGCGGTCGGTCAGCAGACCGGTCGAAGTCGAGATGATGGCGACACCGAGGCCGCCGAGGACCTTCGGCAAGCCGGTGCTCTTGGCGTACACGCGCAGACCCGGCTTCGAGATGCGCTTGATGCCCGCGATGGAGCGCTCACGGTTCGGGCCGAACTTCAGCTCGATGGTGAGGGACTTGCCCACCTCCGCGTCCTCGACCTTCCAGGAGGCGATGTAGCCCTCCTGCTTGAGGATCTCGCAGATGTGCGTCTTGATCTTGCTCGACGGCATGGTCACCTGGTCGTGGTACGCCGAGTTGGCGTTCCGCAGACGGGTGAGCATGTCCGCGATCGGGTCGGTCATGGTCATGGTTGGCCGTAGGCCTTCCTCGCCGTGGTATCCCCGCGCTGCTCACGCTCTGTCCGATCTAGAGCGCACATACGCGGGGACCTGCGGCGTGTAGTAGTTACCAGGAGCTCTTGGTCACGCCCGGCAGCTCGCCGGCGTGCGCCATCTCGCGCAGGCAAACCCGGCACAGGCCGAACTTGCGGTAGACCGAGTGCGGGCGACCGCACTTGGAGCAGCGGGTGTAGCCGCGCACCTTGAACTTCGGCTTCGCGAGAGCCTTGTTGATCAGGGCCTTCTTCGCCATGTGATCACGCCTCCTTGAACGGGAAACCGAGGAGGCGCAGCAGGGCGCGACCCTCGTCGTCGTTGCGGGCGGTGGTCACGACGGTGATGTCCATGCCGCGCACTCGGTCGATCTTGTCCTGGTCGATCTCGTGGAACATCGACTGCTCGTTCAGACCGAACGTGTAGTTGCCCCGGCCGTCGAACTGCTTGGGCGACAGGCCACGGAAGTCGCGGATACGGGGAAGCGCGATCGACACCAGCCGGTCGCAGAACTCCCACATCCGGTCGCCGCGCAGCGTCACGTGCGCGCCGATGGGCTGGCCCTCGCGCAGCTTGAACTGCGCGATGGACTTGCGGGCCCGGGTCACGGTCGGCTTCTGGCCGGTGATCGCCGCGAGGTCGCGGACGGCGCCGTCCATCAGCTTGGAGTCGCGGGCGGCGTCGCCCACACCCATGTTGACGACGATCTTGGTCAGACCGGGGATCAGCATGACGTTCGGGAAGCCGAACTGCTCCTTGAGCGCCGGGGCGATCTCCGAGCGGTAGCGCAGCTTCATACGCGGCTGCACCGAGGTCTCAGTCTCAGTCACGGTCATGTCAGATGTCCTTACCGGTGCGCTTGGCGTAACGGACGCTGCGCGTGACGGTCTTGGTGGAACCGTCGGCGAGCGTGCGCTCCTCCTCCACGCGGCGGTAGCCGACACGCGTGACGACCTTGACGCCCTCGTGCTCGACGACCAGCATCACGTTGGAGACGTGGATCGGGGCCTCGATGGTGATGATGCCGCCGGTCTTGCTCCCGCGGACGGACTGGCCGACCTTGGTGTGCTTCTTGACCCGGTTGACGCCCTCGACCAGGACCTTCTCGGTGTCCGGGAAGGCCTGGATGACCTTGCCCTGAAGACCCTTGTCCTTGCCGGTGATGACCTGGACCAGGTCACCCTTCTTGATGTTCAGACCCGTCATGGTCACAGCACCTCCGGAGCCAGCGAGACGATGCGCATGTAGCGCTTCTCGCGGAGCTCGCGGCCCACCGGGCCGAAGATGCGGGTCCCGCGGGGGTCCCCGCCGTCCTTGATCAGGACGGCCGCGTTCTCGTCGAAGCGGATGTACGAGCCGTCGGGACGCCGGCGCTCCTTGACGGTGCGCACGATGACGGCCTTGACGACGTCGCCCTTCTTGACGCCCGCGCCGGGCAGGGCGTCCTTCACGGTGGCGACGATGACGTCGCCGATTCCGGCGTAGCGGCGGCTGGAGCCACCGAGCACGCGGATGCAAAGGATTTCCTTCGCTCCGGTGTTGTCGGCGACCCGGAGCCGCGACTCCTGCTGGATCACTATCTATCTCCTTCGTCGTGCCGGTTCACAGGGGGCTGCCGCCGGTGTTCGCACACTGCCGGCAGCCGTCCCTGTGCCTGGCCGAACGGACTGGTTACTTGGCCTTCTCGAGAACCTCGACCAGGCGCCAGCGCTTGGTCGCCGAGGTCGGCCGGGTCTCCATGAGCAGGACACGGTCGCCGACACCGGCGGTGTTCTGCTCGTCGTGGGCCTTCAGCTTGGTGGTGCGCCGCACGACCTTGCGGTACTTCGGGTGCTTCTTGCGGTCCTCGACCTCGACGACGATGGTCTTCTCCATCTTGTCGCTGACGACGTACCCCTCGCGCACCTTGCGCGCGCCACGCTCCTCGGTGTTCTCCACCGTCTGCTCGCTCACTTCGCCTCCGAATGTCCGATGCCGAGCTCACGCTCTGTCATCAGGGTGTAGATGCGAGCGATGTCCTTCTTGACGGCGCGCATGCGGCCGTGGTTCTCAAGCTGGCCGGTGGCCTGCTGGAAGCGGAGGTTGAACAGCTCCTCCTTGCTCTCACGGAGCTTCTCCAGCAGTTCGGCGTCGCCGAGCTCGCGCAGTTCGCGCGCGGTGGTCCCGGTCGCCATCAGATGTCACCTGCCTCACGCTTGATGATCCGGCACTTGAGCGGGAGCTTGTGCGTGGCGCGAAGCAGGGCCTCGCGTGCGCGCTCCTCGTTCGGGTACGAGAGCTCGAAGAGCACCCGGCCGGGCTTGACGTTCGCGACCCACCACTCGGGCGAGCCCTTGCCGGAACCCATGCGGGTCTCGGCGGGCTTCTTGGTCAGCGGACGGTCGGGGTAGATGTTGATCCACACCTTGCCACCGCGGCGGATGTGCCGGTTGATGGCGATACGCGCGGACTCGATCTGCCGGTTGGTCACGTACGCCGGGGTCAGCGCCTGGATGCCGTACTCGCCGAACGCCAGGTTGTTGCCGCCCTTGGAGGCGCCGGAGCGACCGGGGTGGTGCTGCTTGCGGTGCTTGACCCGCCGAGGGATCAGCATCACGCCTCCTTAGACTTTGAATCAGACACAGTCTCGGCACTGGCCGGAGCCGGCGCCTCGGTGGCGGCCGGAGCCTGAGCCGGAGCCTGGGACTGCTGGCCGCCGCCGCCGTCGCGACGCGGACCGCGGCCACCGCCGCCGTCGCGGCGCGGGGGACGGCCGCCGCCGTCACGGCCGCCGCCACGGCGGTCGCCGTCGCGGGCCGGACGTCCGGCACGGGCCTCGGCGGCGTTCAGCGCGCGCTGAGCCGACAGCGAGGTGACATCGCCCTTGTAGATCCAGACCTTCACGCCGATGCGGCCGAAGGTGGTCTTGGCCTCGTAGAAGCCGTAGTCGATGTTCGCGCGCAGCGTGTGCAGGGGCACGCGGCCCTCGCGGTACTGCTCCGAGCGGCTCATCTCAGCGCCGCCCAGACGACCGGAGACCTGGACCTTGATGCCCTTGACGCCGGCCTTCATGGAGGACTGGATCGCCTTGCGCATCGCGCGGCGGAAGGCCACACGCTGCGCCAGCTGCTCGGCGATGCCCTGCGCGACCAGCTGAGCGTCGCTCTCGGGGTTGCGCACCTCGAGGATGTTCAGCTGGACCTGCTTGGCGGTCAGCTTCTCGAGCTTGCCGCGGATGCGGTCGGCCTCGGCGCCGCGGCGGCCGATGACGATGCCCGGGCGAGCGGTGTGGATGTCGACGCGGACGCGGTCGCGCGTGCGCTCGATCTCCACCTTGCTGATGCCCGCGCGGTCCATGCCCTCGGTCATGAGGCGACGGATCGCGACGTCTTCCTTGACGTAGTCCTTGTACAGCTTGTCGGCGTACCACCGGGACTTGAAGTCCGTGGTGATGCCGAGGCGGAACCCATGCGGGTTAACCTTCTGGCCCACTATCGGGTCCTGCCCTTCTGCGCGACGCCCGCGGTCTCCTGGACCACGATCGTGATGTGCGAAGTCCGCTTGCGGATGCGGTAGGCACGGCCCTGAGCACGCGGCCGGAACCGCTTCAGGGTCGGACCCTCGTCCACATAGGCCTCGCTGATGACCAGCGAGCCGCGGAGCTGCTTGTTGTTGCGCGCGTTGGCCGCAGCCGACGCGACGCACTTGAAGACCGGCTCTGCGGCGGCGTACGGCGCGAAGCGCAGGGTGTCGAGCGCCTGCTCGACGTCCTGGCCGCGGACCATGTCCACGACCCGGCGCACCTTCATGGCGGTCATGCGGATGTTCTTCGCCTGGGCAATAGCCTCATTGCCCGCGAGGTCCTTGGCCTTGTTCTCAGCCACGGAAGTCACCTCCAGCTACGACGTGGGTGACGTCACAGGCGGCCTTGTTCTCAGCGCTGTGCTTCTTAACCACGCCGCGACCTCCGATCGTCCTTCACGTGACCCTTGAACGTACGGGTCGGGGAGAACTCGCCGAGCTTGTGGCCGACCATCGCCTCGGTGATGAACACCGGGACGTGCTTGCGGCCGTCGTGCACGGCGATGGTGTGACCCAGCATGTCCGGCACGATCATCGAGCGCCGGGACCAGGTCTTGATGACGGTCTTGGTGTTCTTCGCGTTCTGGGCGTCCACCTTCTTGATCAGGTGGCCGTCGACGAAGGGACCCTTCTTGAGACTGCGCGGCATCTAAACCTCCTCCTAGCGCTTCTTGTTGGACTTGCGGCGGCGGACGATGTACTTGTCGGAGGCCTTGCCCGGCTTGCGGGTGCGGCCTTCCTTCTGACCCCACGGGGACACCGGGTGGCGGCCTCCGGAGGTCTTGCCCTCGCCACCGCCGTGCGGGTGGTCGATCGGGTTCATCGCGACACCGCGGACGGTCGGGCGCTTGCCCTTCCAGCGCATGCGGCCGGCCTTGCCCCAGTTGATGTTCGACTGCTCGGCGTTGCCGACCTCGCCGACCGTGGCGCGGCAGCGCAGGTCGACGTTGCGGATCTCGCCGGAGGGCATGCGCAGCTGCGCGAACGGACCGTCCTTGGCCACGAGCTGGACGCTGGCACCCGCGGAGCGGGCGATCTTCGCGCCACCGCCGGGCCGGAGCTCGATCGCGTGGATCGTGGTACCGGTCGGGATGTTGCGCAGCGGCAGGTTGTTGCCGGGCTTGATGTCCGCGCCGGGACCGTTCTCGATCCGGTCGCCCTGGCCCAGGTTCTTCGGGGCCAGGATGTAGCGCTTCTCGCCGTCCGCGTAGTGCAGCAGCGCGATGCGGGCGGTGCGGTTGGGGTCGTACTCGATGTGAGCGACCTTGGCCGGCACGCCGTCCTTGTCGTTGCGGCGGAAGTCGATCAGACGGTAGGCGCGCTTGTGCCCGCCGCCCTGGTGGCGCACGGTCACACGGCCGGTGCTGTTGCGACCGCCCTTGCTGTGGACCGGGACGACCAGCGACTTCTCCGGGGTGCTCCGGGTGATCTCGACGAAGTCGGCGACCGAGGAGCCGCGACGGCCCGGGGTCGTCGGCTTGTACTTACGGATGCCCATTAGGAAACCGGCCCTCCAAACAGCTCGATGCGGCCCTTCTTGCCGTCACCGGGGTTCGGGTCCACGGTCACGATCGCGCGCTTGGTGTCCTTGCGCTTGCCCACGCCGAACCGCGTGCGCTTGCGCTTGCCCTGGCGGTTGATCGTGTTCACCGACAGGACCTTGACGTCGAAGATCTCCTCGACGGCCTCGCGGATCTGGATCTTGTTCGTGTCCGGGTGGACGATGAACGTGTACGTGTTCTGGTCCAGAAGGGCGTAGCTCTTCTCCGACACCACCGGCTTGATGATGATGTCGCGGGCCAGGACCGAGCGGTCGGCGAACTTGCTGCTCACGCGTCGCTCCCCTCAACCTCGAGGGAGGACGCCACCGCGGTGGCCGACTTCCCCTTAGCGGGACCGGCCACGAACTGGTCGTACGCGCCCTGCGTGAACACGACGGCGTCGTTGACGAGCACGTCGTAGGTGTTCAGCTGGCCGACGTCGATCAGGTGCACGGTCGGGACGTTGCGGAGGCTCTTGTAGGAGACCTCGTCGGTGCGCTGCAGGACGACCAGCACGTTCTTGTGCTCGGTCACACCCTTGAGCAGAGCCACCGCGGACTTCGTGTTCGGGGTCGCACCCTCGACCAGGGCGTCCACCACGATCACGCGGCCGTCACGCGCCCGGTCCGACAGGGCACCGCGCAGGGCGGCGGCCTTCATCTTCTTCGGGGTGCGCTGGGCGTAGTCGCGCGGCACGGGGCCGTGCACGACGCCGCCGCCGGCGAACTGCGGAGCGCGGGTCGAACCCTGGCGGGCGCGGCCGGTGCCCTTCTGGCGGTAGGGCTTCTTGCCACCGCCGGACACCTCGCCCCGGGTCTTGGTCTTGTGCGTGCCCTGACGGGCCGCCGCCAGCTGGGCCACCACGACCTGGTGGATCAGCGGGATGTTGGTCTGGACGTCGAAGATCTCGCCGGGGAGGTCGACGGAGACAACCTGCGTCATGGTCAGGCTCCCTTCTTGACCGAGGTCTTGACCAGGACCAGCCCGCCGTTGGGGCCGGGGATGGCGCCCTTGACCAGGATCAGGCCCTTCTCGGCGTCCACGGCCTGGACGGTGAGGTTCTGGACGGTCACGCGCGCCGAGCCCATGCGGCCGGCCATGCGCACGCCCTTGAAGACGCGACCGGGGGTCGCGCAGGCGCCGATGGAACCGGGCGAGCGGTGCTTGCGCTGCACGCCGTGGCCCGCGCCGAGGCCCTTGAAGTTGTGGCGCTTCATGACACCGGCGAAGCCGTGGCCCTTGGAGGTGCCGGAGACGTCGACGATCTGACCCTGTGTGAAGGTCTCGGCGGTGATCTCCTGGCCGAGCGAGTACTCGGCGGCGTCGGTGGTGCGGATCTCCACGGTGTAGCGGCGCGGCGTGACGCCGGCCTTCGCGAAGTGGCCCGCCTCGGGCTTGGTCACCTTGGTCGGCTTCACGGCGCCGTAGGCGATCTGCACGGCCTCGTAGCCGTCGATCTCCTGCTTGCGGATCTGCGTCACCACGCACGGCCCGGCCTTGACGACGGTCACCGGGACGACCCGGTTGTTCTCGTCCCAGACCTGGGTCATGCCGAGCTTCTCGCCCAGGACGCCCTTAATCTGCTTTCCCATGTGCCGGCCGCCTAGAGCTTGATCTCGATGTCGACGCCCGCCGGCAGGTCGAGACGCATCAGCGAGTCAACCGTCTTCGGGGTCGGGTCGAGGATGTCGATGAGTCGCTTGTGCGTGCGCATCTCGAAGTGCTCGCGCGAGTCCTTGTACTTGTGCGGCGAGCGGATGACGCAGTACACGTTCTTCTCAGTCGGCAGCGGCACCGGGCCGGCGACCTGCGCGCCAGTACGGATCACGGTCTCGACGATCTTCTTCGCCGAGGAGTCGATCACCTCGTGGTCGTAGGCCTTGAGCCTGATGCGGATCTTCTGTCCCGCCATGGCTGCTTGGTTCCTTATCCTTCGTTCTTTCTTGGACCTGATGTCCGGCGTCTGCGTCGGCCGGCCCCGAACGGTGCCGGGGACTGCTCGCATCAACGCACCCGGCGACCGTCGCGGTTGTGGACCCACCTGACCACCGGGTTTGCCGCGTTCCACAACCAGTGTGTCCCGCGAAGTCTGTCCCGCTCGTCCCGCTTCATCCGGTCCACGCGGTCGGGCGTGTCGCCCGGCGGAGCGTGGCGATCCCATAGGCGCGACTCATCGCCTCGCCTGCAGAATCCGGATTCCGCGAGAACGTGCCCTACCAGCAACGAAGCCCCGACCAAGACGGCCAGGAGCTCCCGCGCAGCCCGCAAAGGGGCGCGGACGGTCGAGCAACCTCAACAGTATGGCCCAGGCCTGGGGGTTTTGGGAAATCGAGCCGCGGGCATACCCGGAAAGCATTTTGAGATGTGATATGGAGCACATGACAGCCGGCCGGCCGCGAGCGCCGCACCGCTGGTCACCGACAGGAACCGGCCGAGCACAGTCGACAATCGGTGGCGGAAGTCACGGCGGCGCGAGGGGAAGATCGGGAGCGGCTCGGCGGCAGCTCGGGGGCGACACGCCCGGTGGGATATGCCGGATTGGTCGGCTGGCCGGCGGGGCGGCGACGCGAAGATCGGCCGGCTGGGGTACTCCCCTGCCGACCGATCCGATGGCGAGATGTTGTTGCTGCTGTTGGGCCGATGCCGATGGTGCTGCCGGACCGCTGTTGCTGCTGCCGGACCGACGCCGGTGCTGTTGCTGCCAACCGATCCGATGCCGAGCTGCGTGCTGCTGGCGGGTCGATGCCGATGATGCAGCCAGAGGGATGGTGCTGCCGCCGACCGATCCGATGGCGATGGTGCTGTTGGACCGATGCTGCCGCCGACCGATCCGATGGCGAGCTGTGTGCTGCTGCCGGCTCGATGCCGATGATGCTGCCGGACCGATAGCGCTGCTGCCGCCGACCGATCGGTGGCGATGCTGCCGCTGGCCGATGGCGCTGCTGCTGTTGGACCGATGCTGCTGCTGCCGACCGATCCGATGCCGAGCTGTGTGCCGCTGCCGGGTCGATGCCGATGATGCTGCCAGACCGATAGTGCTGCTGCCGCCGACCGATCCGATGGCGATGCTGTCGCTGGCCGATGGCGCTGCCGCTGTTAGGCCGATGGCGATGGTGCTGCCGGACCGCTGTTGCTGGTGCTGCCAGCCGATGGCTCGGCCTCTGTCTCTGCTTCTGTCTCTTCCTCTGGTGCTGATTCCGGCACCTTCAGGCGGCGATGCGTGAGTCTCGCGTGGTCGGCAGCGCCGGAGCCGTCGCCGCCGTCGTCGGGTACTCCTTGTACTCCACCGCGTTTGCGGCGCGGGCGGTCAGCCAGTTGAAGAATCCGGCGACGAGTTTGCGGGTCAGCATTTTGTAGGCCTTGTTGCGGGTGGCGATCTTCTTGTCGTTGATGGGTGCGAGGAAGGCGCCGGAGCCCTTGCCTTGCTTCTGGCCGATCTTGGCTGCGGGGCGCAGGGTTCTTTCGTAGGCGGCGAAGGCGGTGGGGTGGTCGTTGGTGGCTGCGGCGAGTTCGCCGGCTAGGACGTGGGCGCCCATCATCGCCATGCCGGTGCCGCTGCCGCCGGGGCCGGCGCACCAGGCGGCGTCGCCGAGGAGGACGACGCGGCCGGTCGACCAGCGGTCCATGTGGATCTGGCTGAGGGTGTCGAAGTAGAGGTCGTCTGCCTCGCGCATGCCCTGCAGCAGGCTCGGGGTCTCCCAGCCGGCGTCGGCGTAGGTGGCGGCGACGAGGTCCTTTTGGGCGGCGACGTCGTGGCGGTCGTAGAGCAGGCCGGGGGCATGGAAGACGAAGCCGACGCCGAGTCGGGACCGGTCGCGGGCGCTGGCTGCCATCACGCCGCAGCCGGGGACGTTGTAGATGCGGCCCTCGTGGTCCAGGCCGAGGTCGTTCGGTGCGGTGAAGCCGGCGATCAGCCAGCCGAGGTCCGTGCGGTACTGCTCCTCGGGACCGAAGGCCAGGCGGCGGACGCCGGAGTGCAGGCCGTCCGCGCCGACCACCAGGTCGTAGGTGGCGGCGGCGCCGCTGGCGAACGTCACGTCGACGCCGTCCGCACGCTGGTCGAGCCCGACGATCCAGTCGCCGAAGACGTAGTCGGTGTACTCGCGGGTCGCCTCGAACAGGATGCGCGCCAGGTCACCGCGCTCGACCTCGACCTCGCCGCTGAAGAACGCGGACGAGAACGCCATGACCGGCTCCCCCGCGCGGTCGATCACGACCTGGTCGCCCATCCCGGTCTCGGCAGCCTTGACCGCGTCGAAGATCCCCATCGCCTTGAGCAGCTTCACCTGCTCGCCGCGGAAGTCGACCGCGCCGCCGCTGTCCCGCAGGAACGCCGAGCGCTCGACCACGGTCGCGGCGAAGCCGTGCCGGTGCAGCCAGTAGGCGAGCGACGGGCCCGCGATGCCGGCGCCCGAGATCAGGATGCTGCGAACGTTGCCGTTGCCGCTGCCGCTGCCGCGAGTACTGGAGGTGGTGTTCATGGCCTGCTCCCTTGGATTCCCTGCCCCGCCGAGTGCGTTGAGACGACTGTACAATCGTCTTGGACGATCGTGCAAGACGTTCGTACAAAACAGCCGTCCAAACGTGTCGATCCGCGATTCCCGGCGGCCCGCGGCATACCGTCACGCCATGGAAGCCGCCTACACCCTCGACGACGCCCGAGCCCTGTTCCCCGACCTGGTCGAGGAGGCCCGCATCACGCGCCACCCGGTCTACGTCACCGACGACGCCGGGGAACCGGTCGTCGCGATCGTGGACATGCACTGGCTCGAGGAATGCGAGAAGTTGATGGCCCAGAGCGGCACCTCGGCCTGAGAATCGAGCAGAGCAGGGCAGCTCAAGGCAGAGCAGAGCAGCTCAAAGCAGCTGCAGGCCATACCGGTCGGCGAAGTACCGGTAATGTCGCTTGTCCTGAGTGGCGAGCGGCAGCCCATAGGAGAGACAGCCGGCGGCGATCCAGGAATCATTCGCAGGCGGCGGACTCCCGGCACGCTGCGCAGCGACGGTGATGCGAGCCCAGATACGGCAGACCGTGTCATCGCCGAGGATCATGCGCCGCCGATCAGCCCACAGGCTCAAGTCCTCGGTCCGCGAATGACCCCAAAGCAGCCGCTCGGGCCAGGTCGCCAACTCCGCCACCGCGACGAACGGCAGGACCACCGTGCGCCCGGCGAGCTTGCCAGGCGCCGGATCCGCAGTGAACCACCGCGAAGCGACAGCGGTATCGGCGGCGACGAGGTCGAGAGCAGGGAAGGCGGGCTCGACAGCAGACAGAGCACTGGCTTGGCCGATCCGCCTGCCGAGCACTTGCTCCACTGTCAGCCAGCGCGAAGTGAGGTCCTGCGCGGAGAACTCGCGCGAGCCCTGGTCCCCTCCACCAGACTCGCGCTCCCCAGATTCGCGCCCGCCAGACCCGCGCTCCCCAAACTCGCGCGCGCCAGACTGCGCGGCAGCAGCCAGCCCGCTCAAGCTCTCACCCACCGTGCCGCCGCCCCTGCCGCCGCCCCAGTCGCCGCTCCTCGCGCAGCCAGACGAGGAAGGCCTCGTGCTCGCGGTCGGAGGCGAACAGCGTCGGCCAGCCGGCGAGTTCCTCGCGGGTCAGAGGGCTGATGCCCGCGGTGCGGATGCCGGCGGCGAGGTCGGTTCGGCGGAGCGGCTGGATGCGGACCAGCCATTCGTCGAAGGTCTCGCCGGGGTGGTGGGGGTATTTCACGCGCGCCTCCGGGGATTCGGGGAATTACATCCATTTAAGACCCCTTGTCCCGCTCGCGAGCGTGAGGCGTTCAGGAAATTCACTCGAAAGTAGACGCGGGAAGGCCCCCGGAGCGCGAAGCTCCGAGGGCCTTCCTTTGGTGCTGGGTACTGCTGGGTGATGCTGGTACTGCTCTGCGGTCCGCCGGACCGCGGTGGCCTTACTTGGTGATCTTCACCACGCGACCGGCGCCGACGGTGCGGCCACCCTCACGGATGGCGAACCGGAGGCCCTCCTCCATGGCGATCGGCTGGATCAGCTCGACGGCCATCTCGGTGTTGTCGCCCGGCATGACCATCTCGGTGCCCTCGGGGAGGGTCACGACGCCGGTCACGTCGGTCGTCCGGAAGTAGAACTGCGGACGGTAGTTGTTGAAGAACGGGGTGTGGCGGCCGCCCTCGTCCTTGCTCAGGATGTAGACGTTGGCGTCGAAGCCGGTGTGCGGGGTGGTCGTCCCGGGCTTGATGACGACCTGGCCGCGCTCGACGTCGTCGCGCTTGATGCCGCGGAGCAGCAGACCGACGTTCTCACCGGCCTGGCCCTCGTCGAGCAGCTTGCGGAACATCTCGACGCCGGTGACCGTGGTGGTCTGCTTCTCGTTGCGGATGCCCACGATGTCGACGGTCTCGTTGACCTTGACCACACCGCGCTCGATGCGGCCGGTGACCACGGTGCCGCGGCCGGTGATCGTGAAGACGTCCTCGATCGGCATCAGGAACGGCTTGTCGATCTCGCGCTCGGGCTGCGGGATGGACTCGTCGACGGCCTTCATCAGCTCCAGGAGCTTGGCCGACCACTCCGGGTCGCCCTCGAGGGCCTTGAGCGCCGAGACGCGGATGACCGGCAGGTCGTCGCCCGGGAACTCGTACTCCGAGAGCAGCTCGCGCACCTCGAGCTCGACGAGCTCCAGGATCTCCTCGTCGTCCACCATGTCCGACTTGTTCAGCGCGACCACGATGTAGGGCACGCCGACCTGGCGGGCCAGGAGCACGTGCTCCTTGGTCTGCGGCATCGGGCCGTCGGTGGCGGCCACGACCAGGATGGCGCCGTCCATCTGCGCCGCACCGGTGATCATGTTCTTGATGTAGTCCGCGTGACCGGGGCAGTCGACGTGCGCGTAGTGCCGCGCGTCGGTCTGGTACTCGACGTGCGCGATGGAGATGGTGATACCGCGCTGGCGCTCCTCGGGAGCCTTGTCGATCTGGTCGAACGGGGTGTACGGGTTCAGGTCCGGGTGAGCGTCGTGCAGAACCTTGGTGATGGCCGCGGTCAGCGTCGTCTTACCGTGGTCGATGTGACCGATGGTCCCGATGTTGACGTGCGGCTTGGTCCGCTCGAACTTAGCCTTCGCCACGATGTCCTCCTGTTGGACGGTTGTGGTGCCGCCGAGGGATGGCTGCCCCCGGCGGCTCTACAGATTTGTTTAGGTGAACCGGCTTGGGCTACTCGCCGCGCGCCTTCTTGACGATCTCTTCCGCCACGTTCCGGGGAACCTCGGCGTAGGAGTCGAACTGCATGCTGTACGAGGCGCGGCCGGACGTCTTGGACCGCAGGTCCCCGACGTAGCCGAACATCTCGCTCAGCGGAACCAGGGCCTTGACGACCCGGGCGCCGAACCGCTCCTCCATGGCCTGGATCTGGCCGCGGCGGGAGTTCAGGTCGCCGATCACGTCGCCCATGTAGTCCTCGGGCGTGGTGACCTCGACCGCCATCATCGGCTCCAGCAGCGCCGGGTCGGCCTTGCGGGCCGCTTCCTTGAACGCCATGGAACCGGCGACCTTGAAGGCCATCTCGGAGGAGTCGACCTCGTGGTACTTGCCGTCCAGCAGCGTCACCTTGACGCCGGTCAGCGGGAAGCCGGCGAGCACGCCGAACTCCATCGCGTCCTGGCAGCCGGCGTCCACCGAGGGGATGTACTCCTTGGGGATGCGGCCGCCGCTGACGGCGTTGACGAACTCGTAGCCCTCGGCACCCGGCTCGCCGTCCGCAAGCGGCTCGAGCGAGATGATGACGGAGGCGTACTGGCCCGAACCACCGGTCTGCTTCTTGTGCGTGTACTCCACCTTCGGCACCGCGCGGCGGATCGTCTCGCGGTAGGCCACCTGGGGCTTGCCGACGTTCGCCTCGACCTTGAACTCGCGGCGCATGCGGTCCACCAGGATCTCCAGGTGGAGCTCGCCCATGCCGGAGATGACGGTCTGGCCGGTCTCCTCGTCGGTGCGAACCTGGAAGGACGGGTCCTCCTCGGCCAGGCGCTGGATGGCGACACCCAGCTTCTCCTGGTCGGACTTCGTCTTCGGCTCGATCGCGACGTGGATCACCGGGGCCGGGAAGGTCATCGACTCCAGGATGATCGGGTTCGCCGTGTCCGACAGCGTCTCGCCGGTCGTGGTGTCCTTCAGACCCATGACGGCGATGATGTCGCCGGCGCCCACCGACTCGATCTCCTCACGCTTGTTCGCGTGCATGCGGTAGATCTTGCCGATGCGCTCCTTGCGCCCCTTGACCGAGTTCAGGTACGTGCCGCCGGACTCCAGCTTGCCGGAGTAGACGCGCACGAACGTGAGCTTGCCCAGGTGCGGGTCGCTCATGATCTTGAACGCCAGCGCGGACATCGGCTCGTCGTCGGAGGGCTTGCGGTGCAGCACCGTCTCCTCGTCGCCCACCTTGTGGCCGTCGATGGCCTCCACGTCGAGCGGGGAGGGGAGGTAGCGCACGATCGCGTCGAGCAGGGGCTGGACGCCCTTGTTCTTGAACGCGGTCCCGCAGAACACCGGGTTGAGCTTGGCGGCGAGGGTGGCGCGGCGGATGGCCGCGAACAGCTGCTCCGTGGTGGGCTCCTGGCCCTCCAGGTACAGCTCCATCATCTCGTCGTCGGCCTCGGCGATGGTCTCCAGCAGACGCCCGCGCCACTCGTCGGCGGCCTCGGTGTGCGTCTCCGGGATGTCGACCTCGTCGTAGGCCTCGCCCAGCTTGGTCTCGGCGCTCCAGACCAGGGCCTTCATCTTCACCAGGTCGATGACGCCCTTGAAGTCCGCCTCGGCACCGATCGGCAGCTGCATGACCAGCGGAGTGGCCTGCAGACGGGTGACGATCATCTCGACGCAGCGGTGGAACTCCGCGCCGGTGCGGTCCAGCTTGTTGATGAAGCAAATGCGCGGGACGCCGTAACGGTCGGCCTGACGCCAGACCGTCTCGGACTGCGGCTCCACGCCGGCGACACCGTCGAACACCGCGACCGCGCCGTCGAGAACGCGCAAGGAGCGCTCCACTTCGACGGTGAAGTCGACGTGTCCGGGCGTGTCGATGATGTTGATGGTGTTGTCGACGTCGTCCACCGACCAGTGACAGGTGACGGCCGCGGAGGTGATCGTGATGCCACGCTCCTGCTCCTGCTCCATCCAGTCGGTGGTGGCAGCGCCGTCGTGGACCTCGCCGATCTTGTAGCTCATCCCGGTGTAGTACAGGATGCGCTCGGTCGTCGTGGTCTTGCCCGCGTCGATGTGGGCCATGATCCCGATGTTGCGGACCTTGGCCAGGTCAACGGCGTTGGGGGCCATTTCGCTCAGCTACTTTCTCGGTCTCGGCTACCGGGGTTACCAGCGGTAGTGCGCGAACGCCTTGTTCGCGTCCGCCATCTTGTGCGTGTCCTCGCGGCGCTTGACGGAGGCACCCAGGCCGTTGGAGGCGTCCAGGAGCTCGTTCATCAGGCGCTCGGTCATGGTCTTCTCGCGGCGCTGCCGGGAGTAGCCCACCAGCCAGCGCAGGGCCAGGGTGGTGCTGCGGCCGGCGCGGACCTCGATCGGGACCTGGTAGGTCGCACCGCCGACGCGGCGGGACTTGACTTCCAGGGTCGGCTTCACGTTGTCCAGGGCACGCTTGAGCGTGATCACCGGGTCGGTGCCGGTCTTCTCCCGGCAGCCCTCCAGGGCGCCGTAGACGATGCGCTCGGCGGTGGAGCGCTTGCCGTCCAGCAGGACCTTGTTCACCAGCGAGGTCACCAGCGGGGAGTTGTAGACCGGGTCGATGACGACCGGGTGCTTCGGGGCAGGACCCTTGCGAGGCATTAGCTCTTCTCCTTCTTGGCGCCGTAGCGGCTGCGGGCCTGCTTGCGGTTCTTGACGCCCTGGGTGTCGAGCGAGCCGCGGACGATCTTGTACCGAACGCCCGGCAGGTCCTTCACACGGCCGCCGCGCACGAGCACGATCGAGTGCTCCTGCAGGTTGTGGCCGACGCCCGGGATGTACGCCGTGACCTCGATGCCGGAGGACAGCTTCACACGGGCCACCTTGCGCAGAGCCGAGTTCGGCTTCTTGGGCGTGGTGGTGTACACGCGGGTGCAGACGCCGCGGCGCTGCGGGGACCCCTTGAGCGCAGGAGTGTTGCTCTTCACAACCTTGTCCTGCCGGCCCTTGCGGACCAACTGCTGAATGGTAGGCACTAGGTGCTGGCCTTCCCTTTCCTTCTACGGCTCCGCGTGGGCGACCCCGGTCGCGGAGTGCTACTACCTCTCGGTTTCGCTTCGAGTTCCTGCTCATCCACTCATCGCGCACGCCCTGCGGCCGCGCGTCCGTGCTGTCCGGGTATCACCCTGGACGTCCGGTCCACGAGGTCGGGCGTGTCGAAGCAGACCCAACAGACCCCTGCTGTCTCCGACGGAGATGGCGAAGCGCTTGGCGCCGACGCCACCGGACGGTGCGCAGGCAGGAGTAGCCGGGGGGACACCCCTGGCACGGCGATGAGCCTACCCAGGGCATGCCGGTGAGGTCAAAACGGAGGGAGGGACCTTAGCACCGGCTCGAGCCGCCATCAAGGCAGCTGGTCCGGCTGCTGGGCCCACCACGGTCCGCCCTGCCGACGAACCTGCCCATTCTCGCATGCCGGACAGTGTCGCGTCCCCCATTAACGGCCATGGGCTGCTTCTGGCGGCATTGGGGTCAACGGCAGGGACACGGGAGGTATTCCCGGGCCTCAGCGGGCTCCTCCGGTCACGTGAGCAACAGGGTGAGGACGCCCTTCACCCCGGCGTGCGCGATGAAGTAGTAGTGGAAGATCAGGTAGGCCAGGATCGCCAGATCCACCGTCCCCAGCAGCCGCGCCATGTCCGCGAGCCCGGCTCCGGTCAGTCTTCCCTCCGAAGCCAGTATGTTCCGCTTGGCCCGCGCGCCCCAGCGCGCCGCCAAGACCGCGGCGACCAGCGCCACGACTATCGGCAGGGTGTAGAACGGCGTCCACGACGACCACGCCAGCGCCGCGGCGGCCATCGCGGCCACCGCGCGCAGGTCCAGCCGCGCGCCCTGCTCCGGCGGGTAGCCGCCGCCCTGGCGCGGCACCGGACTGGCCGAGGCCCGGCTGCCCGCGGCACTGTAGTTGGGACGTCCGACCTCGGGCTGGTCGTTCATCGGCACTCCGCTTTCCCGGTCACAGGCGACACATTCAGCGTACCCATCAGGAACCTGAACCACGTCTCGCGCATCTAAGGACTGTATAGGTCCTTAGGACGGGGAAATGATGACAGAGCAAGAAGTCTTCCAGAAGCAGTTCAGCGCGCTGGCCCTCACCTCGCGCGCGGCTCTGGTCTTCCGCTACCGCGAGGGTCTGCCGCTGTCCCATGTGGCCCAGTTGGTCGACCGGCCGGCACGGAAGCTGGAGCGGCATCTCGATCGGGTCCTGACAGAGCTGCGGGACTCCGGGGCGCTGGAGTCCTCCGACTCCGCCTCGACCGAGGAGGTCCTGCGCCGGCGGCTCGAGGAACTGCGCGGCGATCCCGCGCTGTCCGCGTTCAGCCTGGTGTCCGCTGTCCGGGCCAAGCAGCAGGAACACGGAATGTTCGGCGGGTGGACGCACCGCGGATTCGCTTGACCGCACTGTGGCCTCGCCTGACCGCACCGCCGCACCGCCGCACGACACGCCGAAAGGGCGGCCGCTCCCCCGGAAGGGAAGCGACCGCCCTCTCAGCGATCTGCCGTGCTAGGAGCCCGCGTACCGCACGGGCTCAGCGCACCGGACCTCAGCCGCTGTAGCCGCCGAAGTCGTACTCCTCCAGCGGAACCGCCTGGCCGGAGCCGCTGCCGAAGCTGTACGACGAGTAGTCGTCGTCGTAGCCCACCAGCGTGTACATCTGGGCCTTCGCCTCTTCGGTCGGCTCGACCTTGATGTTGCGGTAGCGCGGCATGCCGGTCCCGGCGGGGATCAGCTTGCCGATGATCACGTTCTCCTTCAGGCCGAGCAGCGAGTCGGACTTGCCGTTGATCGCGGCGTCGGTCAGGACGCGGGTCGTCTCCTGGAAGGAGGCGGCCGACAGCCAGGAGTCCGTGGCCAGCGAGGCCTTGGTGATGCCCATCAGCTGCGGACGGCCCGAGGCCGCCTGCCCGCCCTCGGACAGCACCCTGCGGTTCTCGGTCTCGAAGCGGCCGAACTCGACCAGCTCGCCCGGGAGCAGTTCGGCGTCCCCGGCCTCGATGATCGTCACCCGGCGCAGCATCTGCCGGACGATGATCTCGATGTGCTTGTCGTGGATCGGCACGCCCTGGCTGCGGTACACCTTCTGGACCTCGGCCACCAGGTGGATCTGCACCTGGCGCTGGCCGAGGATGCGCAGCACGTCGTGCGGGTTGACGGTGCCCTTGGTGAGCTCCTGCCCGACCTCGACGTGCTGGTCGTCCGCGACCAGCAGCATGGTGCGCTTGCTGACCGGGTAGGCGACCTCCTCCACCGACGGGTCGTCGGGGGCGATGACGATCTTGCGGGTCTTGTCGGTGTCCTCGATCCGGACCCGGCCGGCCGCCTCGGCGATCGGCGCCACGCCCTTGGGCGTGCGGGCCTCGAACAGCTCGATGACACGCGGCAGACCCTGCGTGATGTCGTCGCCGGCCACACCGCCGGTGTGGAAGGTGCGCATGGTCAGCTGGGTGCCGGGCTCGCCGATCGACTGCGCGGCGATGATGCCCACCGCCTCGCCGACGTCCACGAGCTTGCCGGTGGCCAGCGAGCGGCCGTAGCACATCGCGCAGGTTCCGACCTTGGACTGGCAGGTCAGGACCGAGCGGACCTTGACCTCCGCGACCCCGGCCTCGACCAGCTTGTCGATCGCCACGTCGCCGAGGTCCACGCCGGCGTCCAGGATCGTCTTCTTCTCGACGACGACCTTCTCCGCGGTGTTGCGCGCGTAGACGGAGTTCTCGACGTTCTCGTCCTTGATCAGCCGGCCGTCGGCGCCGCGGGAAGCGATCGGCATCACGATGCCGCGCTCGGTCCCGCAGTCCTCCTCACGGATGATCACGTCCTGCGAGACGTCCACCAGACGCCGGGTGAGGTACCCGGAGTCGGCGGTGCGCAGCGCGGTGTCCGCCAGACCCTTGCGGGCGCCGTGCGTGGAGATGAAGTACTCCACGACCGACAGGCCCTCGCGGAAGGACGCCTTGATGGGACGCGGGATGGTCTCGTTCTTGGCGTTCGAGACCAGTCCGCGCATACCGGCGATCTGCCGCATCTGCATGAAGTTACCGCGCGCTCCGGAGTCGACCATCATGAAGATCGGGTTCGTCTTCGAGAAGTTCGCCTGCATCGCGTCGGCCACCTCGTTGGTGGCCTTGGTCCAGATGGAGATGAGTTCCTGGTTGCGCTCTTCCTTGGTGACCAGACCGCGCTCGTACTGCTTTTGGATCTTGGCGGCCTGGGCCTCGTAGCCCTCGAGGATCTCGCCCTTCTTCGGCGGCACGACGATGTCCTCGACGGACACCGTGACGCCGGAGCGGGTCGCCCAGTAGAAGCCCGAGGACTTCAGGTTGTCCAGGGTCGCCGCGACGGTCACCTTCGGGTAGCGCTCGGCCAGGTCGTTGACGATCGCCGAGAGCTGCTTCTTGGCCACCTCGCGGTTCTCGTACGGGTAGTCCAGCGGCAGCAGCTCGTTGAACAGCGCCCGGCCCAGCGAGGTCTTCAGGCGGAACGGCTGGCCGGTCTCCCAGCCCTCCGGCGCCACCCAGCCGCGCGGCGGCACCGCCTCGGAGATCCGCAGCTCGATCGGCGCCTGCAGGTCCAGCTCGCGGTTGTCGAAGGCCATCATGGCCTCCGAGATCGAGCCGAACGCCCGGCCCTCGCCCTTCATCCCGTCACGGTCCATCGTGAGGAAGAAGATGCCCAGGACCATGTCCTGCGTCGGAGAGGTGATCGGCCGGCCGTGCGCCGGGGACAGGATGTTGTTCGAGGACAGCATCAGCACGCGCGCCTCGGCCTGCGCCTCGGCGGACAGCGGCAGGTGCACCGCCATCTGGTCGCCGTCGAAGTCCGCGTTGAACGCGGTGCAGACCAGCGGGTGGATCTGGATCGCCTTGCCCTCGACCAGCTGCGGCTCGAAGGCCTGGATGCCCAGACGGTGCAGCGTGGGGGCGCGGTTGAGCAGCACCGGGTGCTCCCCGATGACCTCCTCCAGCACGTCCCACACGACCGGCCGCGCGCGCTCCACCATCCGCTTGGCGGACTTGATGTTCTGCGCGTGGTTCAGGTCCACCAGCCGCTTCATGACGAAGGGCTTGAACAGCTCCAGCGCCATCTGCTTGGGCAGACCGCACTGGTGCAGCTTGAGCTGCGGGCCGACGACGATGACCGAACGCGCCGAGTAGTCCACGCGCTTGCCGAGCAGGTTCTGACGGAACCGGCCCTGCTTGCCCTTGAGCATGTCGGACAGCGACTTCAGCGGACGGTTGCCCGGCCCGGTGACCGGACGGCCGCGGCGGCCGTTGTCGAACAGCGAGTCCACGGCCTCCTGCAGCATCCGCTTCTCGTTGTTCACGATAATCTCGGGCGCGCCGAGGTCGAGCAGGCGCTTGAGGCGGTTGTTCCGGTTGATCACCCGGCGGTACAGGTCGTTCAGGTCGGAGGTCGCGAAGCGGCCGCCGTCCAGCTGCACCATCGGACGCAGGTCCGGCGGGATGACCGGCACGCAGTCCAACACCATGCCCGAGGGCGAGTTGTTGGTCGCGCGGAAGGCCTCGACGACCTTCAGCCGCTTCAGGGCGCGGGTCTTCTTCTGGCCCTTGCCGTTGCGGATGGTGTCGCGCAGCGACTCCGCCTCGGCGTCCAGGTCGAAGGTCTCCAGCCGCTTCTGCAGCGCGGCGGCGCCCATCGAGCCGGAGAAGTAGGTGCCGTAGCGGTCCCGCATCTCGCGGTACAGGATCTCATCGCCCTCGAGGTCCTGGACCTTCAGCGACTTGAACCGGTTCCAGACCTCGTCGAGACGGTCGATCTCGCGCTGCGCGCGGTCGCGCAGCTGCTTCATCTCCCGCTCGCCGCCCTCGCGGACCTTGCGGCGCTGGTCGGCCTTGGCACCCTCGGCCTCCAGGGCCGCGAGGTCCTCTTCCAGCTTCTTCTGCCGGGCCTCGACGTCGGCGTCGCGCCGGTTCTCGACCTGCTGGCGCTCGACGGAGACCTTGGCCTCCAGCGAGGGCAGGTCGCGGGTGCGCCGCTCGTCGTCGACCTCGGTGATCATGTAGGCGGCGAAGTAGATGACCTTCTCCAGGTCCTTCGGCGCCAGGTCCAGCAGGTAGCCCAGCCGGGACGGCACACCCTTGAAGTACCAGATGTGGGTCACCGGCGCGGCCAGCTCGATGTGGCCCATCCGCTCGCGGCGCACCTTGGCGCGGGTCACCTCGACGCCGCAGCGCTCACAGATGATGCCCTTGAAGCGCACGCGCTTGTACTTGCCGCAGTAGCACTCCCAGTCCCGGGTCGGGCCGAAGATCTTCTCGCAGAAGAGCCCGTCCTTCTCCGGCTTCAGGGTGCGGTAGTTGATGGTCTCCGGCTTCTTCACCTCGCCGTAGGACCAGGTGCGGATGTCGTCGGCAGTCGCCAGACCGATACGGAGCTCGTCGAAGAAATTGACGTCAAGCATGTGGTTTCTATCCTCCTCGATGACTCGTTCGATCAGACCTCTTCGACACTGGACGGCTCACGCCGGCTCAGGTCGATGCCGAGTTCCTCGGCCGCGCGGAACACGTCCTCGTCGGTGTCGCGGAGCTCGATCATGGTGCCGTCCTTGCTGAGGACCTCCACGTTGAGGCACAGCGACTGCATTTCCTTGATCAACACCTTGAACGACTCCGGGATACCGGGCTCGGGGATGTTGTCGCCCTTGACGATGGCCTCGTAGACCTTCACGCGGCCGAGCACGTCGTCGGACTTGATGGTGAGCAGTTCCTGCAGCGCGTACGCGGCGCCGTAGGCCTCCAGGGCCCACACCTCCATCTCGCCGAACCGCTGGCCGCCGAACTGGGCCTTACCGCCCAGCGGCTGCTGCGTGATCATCGAGTACGGGCCGGTGCTGCGCGCGTGCAGCTTGTCGTCCACCAGGTGGTGCAGCTTCAGGATGTACATGTAGCCGACCGAGATCGGGTACGGGAACGGCTCGCCGGAGCGGCCGTCGAACATCCGGGCCTTGCCGGTGCTGTCCACCAGCCGGACCCCGTCGCGGGTCTTCAGGGTGTTCCCCAGCAGACCGGTGATCTCGTCCTCGCGGGCGCCGTCGAAGACCGGGGTCGCGACCTTGGTCTTCGGTGCGGCCGAGTCCGCGCCGATGGAGCGCAGGCGCTCCTGCCACTCGGCGTTGCCCTCCCCGACGTCCCAGCCGGTGGCGGCGATCCACCCGAGGTGGGTCTCCAGCACCTGGCCGGGGTTCATGCGGCTGGGCACGCCCAGCGGGTTCAGCACGATGTCGACCGGGGTGCCGTCCTCCAGGAACGGCATGTCCTCCACCGGGAGGATCTTGGCGATGACGCCCTTGTTGCCGTGCCGGCCGGCCAGCTTGTCGCCGTGGGTGATCTTGCGCTTCTGCGCCACGTACACCCGGACCAGCTGGTTGACGCCCGGCGGCAGCTCGTCGCCGCTGTCGCGGTCGAAGATGCGGACGCCGATGATCTTGCCCTGCTCGCCGTGCGGCACCTTCAGCGAGGTGTCGCGGACTTCGCGGGCCTTCTCGCCGAAGATCGCGCGCAGCAGCCGCTCCTCGGGGGTGAGCTCGGTCTCGCCCTTGGGCGTGACCTTGCCGACCAGGATGTCGCCGGGGACGACGTCCGCGCCGATGCGGATGATGCCGCGCTCGTCGAGGTCGGCCAGGACCTCCTCGGAGACGTTCGGGATGTCCCGGGTGATCTCCTCCGGGCCCAGCTTGGTGTCCCGGGCGTCGACCTCGTGCTCCTCGATGTGGATCGAGGACAGGACGTCGTCCTGCACGAGGCGCTGCGACAAGATGATCGCGTCCTCGTAGTTGTGGCCCTCCCACGGCATGAACGCCACGAGCAGGTTCTTGCCCAGGGCCATCTCGCCGTCCTGGGTGCACGGGCCGTCGGCCAGCACCGAGCCGACCTCCACCCGCTCGCCCTCGGCGACGACCACCTTCTGGTTGAAGGAGGTGCCCTGGTTGGAGCGGCGGAACTTGGCGATCCGGTACACGCTGGTGGTCGCGTCGTCGTTGGCGACGGTGACCAGGTCGGCGGAGACCTCGGTGACCACGCCGCCCTTGTCGGCGGTGACCACGTCGGCGGCGTCGACCGCGCAGCGGTACTCCATGCCGGTTCCCACGTACGGGGAGTCCGACTGCAGCAGCGGCACGGCCTGGCGCATCATGTTCGCGCCCATCAGGGCCCGGTTGGCGTCGTCGTGCTCCAGGAACGGGATCATCGCGGTCGCCACCGACACCATCTGGCGCGGGGAGACGTCCATGTAGTCGATGTCGGCCGGAGCCATCATCTCGATCTCGCCGCCCTTGCGGCGGCACAGCACGCGCTCGTCGGTGTAGGAGCCGTCGTCCCGGACCGGGGCGTTGGCCTGGGCCACGACGTACCGGTCCTCCTCGTCCGCGGTGAGGTAGTCGATGTGGTCGGTGACCCGGCCGTCCTCGACCTTGCGGTAGGGGGTCTCGATGAAGCCGAAGGCGTTGATCCGGCCGTAGGAGGCCAGCGAGCCGATCAGGCCGATGTTCGGGCCTTCCGGGGTCTCGATCGGGCACATGCGGCCGTAGTGCGAGGGGTGCACGTCGCGCACCTCGAAGCCGGCCCGCTCCCGGGACAGACCGCCGGGACCCAGCGCGTTCAGGCGGCGCTTGTGCGTCAGCCCGGACAGCGGGTTGGTCTGGTCCATGAACTGCGAGAGCTGGCTGGTGCCGAAGAACTCCTTGATGGAGGCCACGACCGGCCGGATGTTGATCAGCGTCTGCGGGGTGATGGCCTCCACGTCCTGGGTGGTCATGCGCTCGCGCACGACCCGCTCCATGCGGGCCAGACCGGTGCGGACCTGGTTCTGGATCAGCTCGCCGACGCTGCGCAGGCGGCGGTTGCCGAAGTGGTCGATGTCGTCCTCCTCGACGACGACCATCGGCATGCCCTCGGCCTGCGGGTCCATCTCGGTCTCGCCGGCGTGCAGCTTGACCAGGAACTTGATCGCGTTGACGATGTCGTCCTCGGTGAGCACCGTGTTGTCGATGCCGCTGGCCTGCCCCAGCTTCTTGTCGATCTTGTAGCGGCCGACCTTGGCCAGGTCGTAGCGCTTGGGGTTGAAGTACAGGTTGTCCAGCAGGGTCTGGGCCGCCTCGCGCGTCGGCGGCTCGCCCGGGCGCAGCTTGCGGTAGATGTCCAGCAGCGCCTCGTCCTGGCCGGCGGTGTGGTCCTTCTCCAGCGTCTGGCGCATGGACTCGTACTCCCCGAACTCCTCCAGGATCCGGGCATCGTCCCAGCCCAGAGCCTTCAGGAGCACGGTGACGTGCTGCTTGCGCTTGCGGTCGACGCGCACGCCCACCATGTCGCGCTTGTCGATCTCGAACTCCAGCCAGGCACCCCGGCTGGGGATGATCTTGGCGTTGAAGACGTCCTTGTCGGAGGTCTTGTCGATGTCCTGCGAGAAGTACAGACCCGGGGAGCGCACCAGCTGGGTCACCACGACACGCTCGGTGCCGTTGATGATGAAGGTGCCCTTGTTGGTCATGAGCGGGAAGTCGCCCATGAACACGGTCTGGCTCTTGATCTCGCCGGTCTCGTTGTTCGTGAACTCGGCGGTCACGAACAGCGGGGCGGCGTAGGTGAAATCGCGGTCCTTGCACTCGTCGATCGAGTACTTCGCGGGCTCGAAGCGGTGGTCGCGGAACGTCAGCGACATGGTGCCCTGGAAGTCCTCGATCGGGGAGATCTCCTCGAAGATCTCCTCCAGACCGGAGGTGGTGGGCACGTCGAGGCCGGCGGCCTGCTGCTCGGAGACGCGACCCTTCCAGGTCGCGTTGCCGACGAGCCAGTCGAAGGACTCCGTCTGCAGCGCGAGCAGGTTCGGAACCTCGAGGGGCTCTTTGATCTTCGCGAAGGAGATGCGGCGGGCGGCGTTCTTGGTGATGTTCTGGGCGGTGCGCGAGGCGGCCAAGAGGGGTCCTTCCGGGGCTCGGACTGGACATGGCTGTCCTTGGCGCTACCGGTTGAACCTGTATCCCTACCCGGCGACGGATTCGACGAAACCCCAGGTCGGCGGCGTGTTATGGGCACGGTCGCCGAGGGTCGGATGAGGTTTCGCGAGGCCGTTGACGCAATGAGGCATGCAGAAAGGCAGCGCAAACGAACAGTGTAGCCATCTCGGCCACGCCTGTCCAGCCCGTGCCTCACTGGGCCTGACGCGGGTCGGCCAACCCCCGTTTCGGGGGGTCCGACGCGTCGGGCAACAGACGGACAGACTAGCGCCGATCCCCGACAGTTGTCGCTGCCGACACGGGGTGCCCGTCCGTCCTTCGCACCTTTTTTCTTCCGAGCCGCTGCCTCGCGCTGCCCGGCCGGAAGAGGCGCTCTGTATATAGCTGACGTACCGCAGAATCCCGCGTAGCTGGGCCGACGTCAAGAGGCGTCCGGGGATCGGTGTGCACGCGGGCGTGCCGGGCACTGTGATCACACTGGTCACGCGGGGAACGCCAAGGACCCCCGGGACAAACCCGGGGGTCCTGGTAAGCAGGTTCCTCAGCAGAGGGAACTACTTGACGGTCACCGAAGCGCCGGCCTCTTCCAGAGACGCCTTGGCCTTCTCGGCGGCCTCCTTGGTGGCCTTCTCCAGCACCGGCTTCGGAGCGCCGTCGACGAGGTCCTTGGCCTCCTTCAGACCCAGCGAGGTCAGCTCGCGCACGACCTTGATGACCTGGATCTTCTTCTCGCCGGCACCCTCGAGGATGACGTCGAACTCGTCCTGCTCCACGGCCGCCTCGGCGGTCGCGGCCGGGCCGGCCGGGCCGGCGACGGCGACCGGGGCGGCCGCCTTGACGTCGAAGACGTCCTCGAACTGCTTCACGAACTCGGAGAGCTCGATCAGCGTCATCTCCTTGAAAGCCTCGAGCAGCTCGTCGTTGCTGAGCTTCGCCATGATAGGCGTCCTTTCTCTAAGTGAGTTCTAGCTAGGTTTTGCCGGGTGCCTATCAGGCGTCGGCGGACTTCTTGGCCGACAGGGCGTCCACGGTGCGGACGGCCTTGGCCAAAGGAGCCTGGAAGAGCGCCGCCGCGTTGGCGAGCGACGCCTTCATCGCGCCGGCCGCCTTGGCCAGCAGAACCTCGCGGGACTCAAGGTCCGCGAGCTTGGTGATGTCGGCCGGGGTGAGGGTCTTGCCCTCCATCACCCCGCCCTTGATCACCAGAAGGGGGTTCGCCTTGGCGAAGTCACGAAGACCCTTGGCCGCCTCGACCGGGTCGCCCTTGATGAAGGCGATGGCCGAGGGACCCTTCAGGGCCGCGACGTCGAGGCCGTCAATACCGGCCTCCTGTGCGGCGACCTTGGTCAGCGTGTTCTTCACCACGGCGTAGTCCGTGGTCGCACCGAGCGCGCGCCGAAGCTCCTTCAGCTGCGCGACAGTGAGCCCGCGGTACTCGGTCAGCACGGCGGCGTTCGAGCCGCGGAAGTGATCCGCGATCTCGGCGACCGCAGCCGCCTTGTCAGGCCTCGCCATACGGGCCTCCTTCCGGGGTGTCAGAGCCGACTAGGGCCCCGCACAAGAAAAAACGCCCGGCGCGTCAGCGCGGGCGTCACAAGTCGGAACCCCGTCCCAGGGACGGCAACTGCTTCACAATCGCGCCTCGGCGGGTCGCTCCACGTACGGAGGCCTTCGACTGGTCCGGGCCGTTCGGCTCGGAGCAGCGACCAGCGGTCTTCGGCTGCGTCAAGATTAGCACGCGGTATGGGGTGCTTCTGACCCCTCGCCACCGACGCCGCGAGCCAGCCCGGCGACAGCGGCCGCGGGACTGTCCGCGTAGAAGCGCAGCAGCCGCGCCTGGCCACACTTGCCCAAGGGGCGGACGAAGGGCACTGAGTCGCTCAGCTCGACGGTGACGGTCGTCTGGCCGCCGATGCCCATGTCGAGCGAGCCGTCTGGATTCAGCTTCACGGGACCGCCGCGGTCGAGCCGGTTCTCGACCCTAACGCGCGCTATCTGTGAGGCGGGAACGACGATCTCGGTGAGCACGCCATATCGCAGCGCCAGTGAGCCGTCGGCACGGACGATGTGGGGTCGGACGACGCAGGAGATCTGGAGCGCGATGACGAAGTAGACGCCCCAGAGGTCGATGACCAGGACGACATTCTTGACGGCAGGCCACGGGATGACCAGCGCGAGGGCAACCGTCTCCACGACCGAGGCGAAGAGGAGGGCCGCGACGACGAAGGCTTGCGCGGCGGCGTAGCGGACGACCAGGTCGCCCTCACGGACACCTTGCGGCCCGCGCCGGCTGATCCAGCGGACGCAGGAGGTGAAAAGCAGGGCTTCATGGACGATCAGGCGGCGAAGTGCCGGCGGAAACTTGCCATCGCCGACGAAGAACGGCACGAACGCCGCCACCGAGACGACGATCGATGCCTCCATCGCACGCAGGACGAGCGCCGGAACCGCCACGCCTGACACCAGAAGCACCGCCAGGATCAAACGGCCCACCAGCAGGATGAGGAGGCTCCAGCGGACGATGCGGCGCAGCCTGGTCATGGTCGGCCTCGCTCGCGCAGCAGCCGGGTCATCCGGCACGGTCCGATCTCGATCGGCACCGCTCTCGCGCAGCAGCTCGCCGCTCATGACCGGCCTCGCTCTCGCAGCAGCCTGGCAATCCAGCGCAGCCTCATCGCGATCAGCACCGCTCTCGCGCAGCAGCTCACCGCTCACGATCCGCCTCGCTCCCGCAGCAGCTCACTAGCCATGGCCGGCGTCACTGTCGCATCAGCCTGGTCATCCGGCGCGGTCCGGACTCCATCGGCGCCGCTCTCGCGCAGCAGCCCTCCGCTCACGACCGGCCTCGCTCTCGCAGCAGCTCGGCTGCCCGGCGTAGGACCTCCGCCTGTGCGGGCGGGAAGTCGGCGAAGAATGCCTCGGCGAACGTTCCGTCGTCGCTTGGGACCGCGGCATATGTGGGTCCCTCCGGCATGGTGTTCGCCATGGCCGCTGCCAGTTCCGGGATGCGGGGGTCGTCCGTGTCCGCCTCGGCGAGGTCGTCGAATCTGGCGTAGACCTCGTAGGCGCGGGCCATTGCCCCTGGATCGCCGCTGAGCGCTCCGGTCAGTGCCGAGAACCACTCGGCGTGGCCCGGGCCCGTGCTCGCCTCGAGCATCGCGAGCAGCTCCCGGTCCTTGCCCGCCGCAGCCGGCTCCGGTCCCGCGCGATCCGCGCCTGCCTGAGCCATCTCGGCGAACAGTGCCGCCAGCTCCGCCGAGACCGGTCCCTCCGCGCCGAGACCCGCGCCAGAGCTGGTCCGCTCCAGCAACTCAGCCAGCGCAGCACGGCGCTTTCGGATCGCCGTCTCCTGGCGGGCCAGGTCCGCGTCGAGCTCCGTCAGGATCTCGGTCAGGGACTTGCCCGCGTCGTCGTCGAGCGCGTCGCGGACCTCGTCCAGGCTCAGGCCCAGTTCGACCAGGCGCCGTACCCGCACCAACGTCACCGCGTCGCGCATGCCGTACTCGCGATAGCCGTTGAGCCTGCGGTCGGGTTCGGGCAGGAGGCCGACGCGGTGGTAGTACCGCACCGTGCGGGTGGTGACGCCGGCGATGGCGGCGAGTTCTCCGATGCGCATGGTTCAAGGAGAAACCTTGACGTCGCGACAATGTCAAACAACGCAGAGACGCCCGGCTGGAAAATCCAGCCGGGCGTCTCTTGGAAGTACTAGCTATAGGCGCCTAGGCGCCTGGGCCGCCTGGGCTCACGCCTCGTCGTCGGCGGCGACGTTGCGGACGCGGTTGGCGTCGACCTGGATGCCGGGGCCCATCGTGGTGGCGAAGGTGATCTTCTTCAGGTAGCGGCCCTTGGCGGCGCTCGGCTTCACGCGGAGGACTTCCTCCAGGGCGGCGGCGTAGTTCTCCGCGAGCTGCTGCTCGGAGAAGGAGACCTTGCCGATGATGAAGTTCAGGTTCGAGTGGCGGTCGGCGCGGAACTCGATCTTGCCGCCCTTGATGTCGTTGACGGCCTTGGCCACGTCGGCGGTGACGGTGCCGGTCTTCGGGTTCGGCATCAGCGAGCGCGGGCCGAGGACCCGGCCCAGGCGGCCGACCTTGCCCATCAGGTCGGGGGTGGCCACGACCGCGTCGAAGTCCAGGCGGCCCTTGGCGACCTCGTCGATCAGCTCGTCGGAGCCCACGATGTCGGCGCCGGCCTCGCGCGCGGCCTCGGCCTTGTCGCCCTGGGCGAAGACCAGCACGCGGGCGGTCTTGCCGGTGCCGTGCGGGAGCACGATCGTGGAGCGGACCATCTGGTCGGCCTTGCGGGGGTCGATGCCCAGGCGCATCGAGACCTCGACGGAGCTGTCGAACTTGGTGACCGAGGTCTCCTTGGCCAGGCGGATGGCCGCCACCGGCGTGTAGAGCTCGTCGGCGTCGATCTTCGCCGCGGCGTTGCGGTAACCCTTGCTGCGCTTCATGGCTGCTCTCCTTGAGCTGGTGAGGTGTGGTCTTCGCGAGCCGCGCGCGGCTCTGCCACTGGTGCTGTCCTGCTGGTGCTGCTGAAACTGCTGGTCGTACTAATCACACCGGTACTGCTGATCCGCCCGGTCACGCGAGCGACCGGGCGAAAGGCTCAGCTGTCGGCGACGATGACGCCCATGGAGCGCGCGGTGCCGGCGATGATCTTCATCGCGGCCTCGACGTCGTTGGCGTTCAGGTCCGGCATCTTGGTCTCGGCGATCTCCCGGACCTGGGCCTGCGAGAGGGTCGCGACCTTGTCCTTCTGCGGGACGCCCGACCCCTTCTCGATGCCCGCGGCCTTCAGGATCAGCTTCGCCGCCGGCGGGGTCTTGGTGATGAAGGTGAAGGAGCGGTCCTCGAACACCGAGATCTCGACCGGGACGACCTGGCCGCGCTGCGACTCGGTGGCCGCGTTGTACTGCTTGCAGAACTCCATGATGTTCACGCCGTGCTGGCCCAGCGCCGGGCCGACGGGCGGAGCCGGGTTCGCCAGACCGGCCTTGATCTGCAGCTTGATGACCGCGGTGAGCTTCTTCTTGGGAGGCATTCCCGTACTCGTTTCTGTTGACGTCGCCGATAACCCCTACCAAGGGCACGACGGATGAGTGTCGCCGATGGCAACAGCCGTCAAGCTTACCGGACCGGCGGGTATGCCCCGGACACGCCGAAACCCCCGCACCGGTCAGCACCGGTGCGGGGGCGTCGCGCACGGCTTACGGACGGCTCGGCTTGAGCCCCGAGGCCGCGCCGCCGTGCGGCAGCGCCGACCGCAGCCCGGCAGCGTCCGCCGCCGAGAGCTGCCCGGCGCCGGAAGTGCCGGAAGCACCAGAAGCACCGGCCGCACCCGCCGCGGGCGTCGCCGCCAGCCGGTTCCCACCGCCATCGACCACCCCGAGCGGACCGGCGATCGCCTTCGCCAGCTGCTTGTCCACACTCGCCGGCACCGCCGCCGCACCGCCGAAGACCCACCCGGCCCACAGCTCGCCGCGGTTGGCGGTCCAGCAGCTGCGCGTCCTGCGCCGACAGCCCCGTCGCCGGGTTCACCAGCAGCAGCGGACCGCCCATGGAGCCCATCGCGGCGCCGCCGGACAGCGCGTCCGGCCAGACCTTGCCGGTCGCCACGCCCGCGACGTCCATGTACGGGAAGAACGTGCTCGCCACCTTGAACGAGGTCTGATACCGGTCGTTGCCGACCAGCGGCGGGCGCGAACGCCACTCCGGCGAGCGCGGCCGAGACGATCGCGGCTGCGGACAGCCGCCAAGACTTGCGGACAATTATCGGGAACTGCAAGGGCGCCCCAGGTTATTGGGGCGCCCTTGTCAGGTGTCTGCTCTAAACAGCCTAAAGATCGGCCATCCGTTTGACGGTATGCCCGTCAACCGTTCTGGCGATCTGCCGCGTCAGCTGTTCTTCTGGATCTGGTTGAAGCTCAGCTCCACCGGGGTCTCCCGGCCGAAGATCTCCACCAGGCCCTTGACCTTCTGGGAGTCGGCGTTGATCTCGTTGATCGTGGCCTGCAGCGTGGCGAACGGGCCGTCGATGACGGTGACCGAGTCGCCGACCTCGAAGTCCAGCACCTTGACCTCGGCCGGCGCCTTCTGCTTGCCGCTGACTTCCTCCGGCTGCTCCTCGAGCAGGATCTTCACGACCTCGTCCAGGGTCAGCGGGTAGGGCTCGTGGGCGTTGCCGACGAAGCCGGTGACGCCGGGGGTGTTGCGCACCACGCCCCAGGACTCGTTGGTCAGGTCCATCCGGACCAGCACGTAGCCGGGGAACTTGTTGCGCTTGACCCGCTTACGCTGGCCGCCCTTGATCTCGACGACCTCTTCCATGGGCACCTCGACCTGGAAGATGAACTCCTCCATGTTCAGGGTGGTCATGCGGGTCTCGAGGTTCTGCTTCACGCGGTTCTCATAGCCCGCGTAGCTGTGGATCACATACCACTCGCCCGGCGCGCGGCGCAGGGCCTCGCGGAACTCCTCGATCGCCTCCGGGCTGCCGGGCGCGGGCTGGTCGCCCTCGGGCGCCTCCTCACCGGCCTCGCCAGCTTCTCCGGCTTCCCCGTCCGTCTCGGCGGCGGGGTCGGAGTCCTCCTCGGGCGCACCGGCGGCGACCTCCGCCTCGACGGCCTCGTCGTCGTTCTCCACGAGAACAGTCGCCTCTTCGAGGTCTCCGTAGGTCTCAGACACGGTCGCTCATACTTCCTTCGCTCGGGGTGTTGGGTCGGTGCGACGGCTCAGCCGAACACCCACTCCACCAGTTTGCTGAACCCATAGTCCAGCGTAGCCACGATCCCGACCATGATCGCGACGAACACGATGACCACCGTGGTGTAAGTGGTCAGCTCGTTGCGAGTGGGCCACACCACCTTGCGCAGTTCGGCGATGATCTGCCGGTAGAACAGGCTCATGCGGCCCAACGGGGACCGGCGGCGCTCCGGGCGGCGGTCCCCGCCGCGGCCGCGGTCCGGCTTCGACATCGCGGAGGTCGAGCTCGTCTCGGTCACCTGGTCCTCATCACATTCGGTGAAAGTGGCAAGTTGCCGCGGCGGGTCTCGCCGCGAACACGCTTCGCGCCCAGGAAACCCCGTCACCGGGTTTTCCTGGGCGCCTAAGCAGGGCCGGAGGGACTTGAACCCCCAACCCCCGGTTTTGGAGACCGGTGCTCTGCCAGTTGAGCTACGACCCTTTGCCTAAGCGTGCTCCACAAACCTACCTCGCCGAGGTGGGGAAGGGGAATCCGCCGATCGAGAGTGTACGGGAAGCGCGTGCCCGATTGCGAACGGGTTCGGCGCGACGCGGTGCACCCGGACGTGTCGCGCCTGTCTCCTTTCGTGGAATGCCGCCTCGGTCGGCGACTCCGCGATGGGACGATGGGGGCATGACAGCCTCCGCAGCCTCAACTCCCTCCCCGTCCGACCGGGGCCCTGCCACCAGGGTCTCCCGGCGGATCGGTGCCATTGCCGAGTCCGCGACCCTGGCCGTGGACGCCAAGGCCAAGGCGCTCAAGGCGGCCGGCCGGCCGGTGGTCGGCTTCGGCGCCGGAGAGCCGGACTTCCCGACCCCGGCCTACATCGTCGAGGCGGCGGTCCAGGCGGCTCAGAACCCGAAGTACCACAAGTACACGCCGGCCGGCGGTCTGCCGGAGCTGAAGGAGGCGATCGCGCACAAGACGCTGCGCGACTCCGGGGTGTCGGTCTCGGCGAACCAGGTCCTGGTCACAAACGGCGGCAAGCAGGCCATCTACAACGCCTTCGCCGCCCTGCTGAACCCGGGCGACGAGGTCATCGTCCCGGCTCCGTACTGGACCACCTATCCGGAGTCGATCCAGCTGGCCGGCGGCGTCGCGGTCGACGTGGTGACCGACGAGACCACCGGCTACCTGGCGACCGTGGAGCAGCTGGAGGCGGCCCGGACCGAGCGCACCAAGGTGCTGCTGTTCGTCTCGCCGTCCAACCCCACCGGCGCGGTCTACAGCCCCGAGCAGGTCGAGGCGATCGGCCGCTGGGCGCTGGAGCACGGCCTGTGGGTGCTCACCGACGAGATCTACGAGCACCTGGTCTACGGCGACGCGCGCTTCACCTCGATCCTGAAGGCGGTCCCGGAGCTCGCCGAGCAGACCGTGATCGTCAACGGCGTGGCCAAGACCTACGCGATGACCGGCTGGCGGGTCGGGTGGATGATCGGCCCGGCCGACGTGGTGAAGGCCGCGACCAACCTGCAGTCGCACGCCACCTCCAACGTCTCCAACGTGGCCCAGGTCGCGGCGCTGGCCGCGGTGTCCGGGGACCTGGAGGCGGTGGCCGAGATGAAGCTCGCCTTCGACCGCCGCCGGCAGACCATCGTCCGGATGCTCAACGAGATCCCCGGCGTGCTGTGCCCGGAGCCCAAGGGCGCGTTCTACGTGTACCCCTCGGTGAAGGAGTTGCTCGGCAAGGAGATCCGCGGGCAGCGCCCGGGCAGTTCGGCCGAGCTGGCCTCGCTGATCCTGGACGAGGCCGAGGTCGCCGTGGTGCCGGGCGAGGCGTTCGGGACGCCGGGCTACCTGCGGCTGTCCTACGCGCTCAGCGACGCCGACCTGGTCGAGGGTGTGTCCCGGCTGCAGAAGCTGCTGGGCGAGGCGCGCTGAGGCTGAGGCGCCGGCGAGACGAGCGTGAAGGCCCCGGCCGAAGCCGGGGCCTTTTCGCAGGGTCCGTCTACAGCTACGCCGAAGCTATGCCGACGCGCCGATCTCCTCGTGCCGAGGTCCTTCGACGTCCTGCTCCTGCTGCGCGTCGGCGTCGTCCCCAGCCTGTGCGGCGGCGACCGCCGGTCGGCGCCCGGGAACCAGCCACATCGCCAGCGTGGCCACCACCAGGACCGCCGCGCCGGTGAAGACGGCGGGAATCAGACCGTCGATGAAGTGCTGCGGCGCGGTCCGGGTCGCGGTCGGGCCGTAGCCGCCGTTGGCGGAGAACACCGCGCCCATCACCGCGATGCCCAGCACGCCGCCGAACTCCCGCAGCGCGTTGTTGACGCCCGAGGCGATGCCTTCCTGCTCGCGGCTCACCGAGCCCAGGACCAGGTTCGCGATCGGGGCGAAGAACATCGCCATGCCGGTACCGCCGATGACGAAGGCCGGCAGCAGCGCGGTGTAGCTCACCGAGGCCGAGATGGCCGAGGCGATCCAGCCCAGCGCGACCGCCTGCAGGCCCAGGCCCGCGGTGACGATCCACTTGCCGCCGATCCGGTCGGACAGGATCCCGGCGATCGGCGCCACCAGCATCGGCATGCCGGTCCAGGGCAGCACCCGGATCCCGGAGGCCAGCGGCGAGTCGCCGAAGACGGTCTGGAAGACCTGCGAGAGGAAGAAGACCGCGCCGAACATCCCGAAGGACATCAGCAGGGCGCTGAGGTTCACCAGCGGGAAGCTCCGGCCGCGGAACAGGTGCATCGGCACCATTGGCGCGTCGGTCCGCAGTTCCCAGACCACGAAGGCGGCCAGCAGCACGGCGCCGGCGACGAAGCCGGTCAGCACCAGCGGGGTGGTCCAGCCGGCGTCGCCGCCGCGGATCAGGCCCAGCACCACGCCCAGCAGCCCGCCGGTGGCCAGCACGGTCCCGGGGATGTCCAGCCGGCGCACCGGACCGCGGCTCTCGGTCAGACCCCACCACGCCAGCGGCAGCAGCACGATGCCCAGCGGCACGTTCACCCAGAAGATCCACTGCCAGGAGGCGGCTTCCACCACGGCACCGCCGATCACCGGTCCCAGCGCCACGGCGAGCCCGCCGATGGCACCCCACGCCCCGACAGCCGCACCGCGCTTCTCAGGGCGCACACTCGCCGACAGCAGCGTCAGGCTCAGGGGCACGATCACCGCACCGCCCAGCCCCTGCACGGTACGCGCGGCGATCAGCACCGCGATGTTCGGCGCCAGCGCCGAGGCCACCGACGCCGCGGTGAAGACCGCGAGCCCGGCGACGAACAGGTTCCGGCGGCCGAAGCGGTCGCCGAGCGCGGAGCCGGTCAGCAGGAAGACGGCGAAGGTGAGCGTGTAGGCCGAGACCGTCCACTGCAGGCCCGACAGGCCGGCGTGCAGCGACTCCCGGATCGAGGGCAGCGCGATGCTGACGACGAGGTTGTCCAGCTGCGCCATGAACATGGCGGCGGCGGTGATGACGAAGGTGCGGACCGGGTGGCCGATGGTGGCGGCGCGCAGGCCGTCCGCCGCGCCGCCTCCCGGGCGGCCGATGGTGTCGGTGCTCATGCTGATACTCCCCAGATCAGATCAGATGGATGGTGCGGACAGGTGGTGCGTACATTTCAGGTAGTTAGTAATCACTAACTTCAATAGGTAGTAATCGGTCACTAACTTGGCTGGACAGAGTTCTCCCGTGCTTTCCCGGACGCGGGGTCCGGTTTCGGTCAGGTGGTGAAGGCCTTCTCGACGTAGGAGGCGTATCCGGGCTCTGCCGGACTGCCCGGTCGAGCCTCCGCGGAGCCGGCCTTCGCGGCTTCGGCGTCGAGCGCCTCGGCCGTGTCGGCGGTCTCGGTGGTGTCGTCACGCAGGACGTTGAGGATCGGCTGCCACGCCGGGTCCTCACCGCTGTCCCGCCCCATCGCGGCGAGCACGTTGCAGAGCATGCCCTTGGCCAGGAAGTCCACGCGGACCCCGACCGGGGCGCCCGAGAGGTTCTCCATGTGCTGCCACAGGGTCTGCATCGCATCGCGCACGGCGGCCTGGACGTCCGGGTCGTGGCAGGCGGCGAACTGCTGGAGCTGCATGTTCAGCACTTGCCGGTCCGCCAGGAGCAGGTCCTGGTAGGCCTCGCCCATCGCGGCGAGCGCCGCGTGGCCGTACTTGCCCTCGGCCGCCTTGGTGAACACGTCGCGCACCTGCGTGGCTCCGTGGTTCACAGCGGCGATGAACAGGTCGCGCTTGGTCGGGAACAGCCGGAACAGGTAGGGCTGCGACACCCCGACCCGCTTGGCGATGTCCCCGGTCGAGGTGCCCTCCAGACCGCGTACGGCGAACTCGGCGACAGCGGCACGGACGACCTGGTCGCGTCGTTCGTCGGCACTCATGCGGGGGCTCATGAGAAGTAAGTTAGCAGTCACTAACCAGAGGCGCAACCCCTGGCGCCGCGAGCCGGGACGCCCGTCGCCGGAGCCGGAGAAACCTCTCATAATTCTCCTGACGCTTTCTCAGACGTTCCTCATCGACCCCCCGGATAGTGGTCGCCGTGAGCTCTCCCATGCCCTTTCCCGCAGGTCCCGGCGCCGCTGGCGCCCCGGCCGAGGTCCTCATCGTCGACGACGAGCCGGGCATCCGCGCCGTGCTCGCCTCCAGCCTGGAGTTCGAGGGCTACGCGGTCCGGACCGCGGTCGACGGCCGGGCCGCGCTGGCCGAGGTCGAGCGCGGACGGCCGGACCTGGTCCTGCTGGACGTGCTGATGCCCGGCATGGACGGGCTCACCGCCTGCCGCCGGCTGCGCACCGCCGACCCGACGCTGCCGGTCCTGATGCTCACCGCGCGCGACCTGACCGGGGACCGCGTCGCCGGGTTGGACGCCGGCGCCGACGACTACCTGGCCAAGCCCTTCGAGCTCGACGAGCTGCTGGCGCGGGTCCGGGCGCTGCTGCGGCGCGGCGCGCTCACCGGCGAGGGCGCCGAGTCCGGTCCCGGCGCGCTCTCCCGGGACGACCACGTCCTGGAGTACGAGGACCTGCGCATGGACACCCTGACCCGCGAGGTCACGCGCGCCGGCCGGCTCATCGACCTCACCCGGACGGAGTACCTCCTGCTGGAGATGTTCCTCTCCCACCCCCGGCAGGCGCTGACCCGCGAGCAGATCCTGCGCGCCGTCTGGGGCTTCGACTTCGAGCCCGCCTCGAACTCGCTGGACGTGTACGTCATGTACGTGCGCAAGAAGACAGAGTTCGACGATCTCCCCCGGCTGGTCCAGACCGTACGCGGGGTCGGCTACGCGCTGCGCACCGCGTCCGGCGGGAAGCGATGAGGCGACGCGGGTCGCGACGCATGCCGCTGCGGTCGCGGCTGGCGGTCATGAGCGCCGTCGCGGTCACGATCGCCATCGGCGCGGTGTCGCTCATCTCCTACATCGCCGTCCGGGACCGGCTCCACGAACAGATGGACAAGTCGATCGCCGCCGCCGGCGGACCGGCCGGCGACCAGCACTTCCACGACCTCTACGGCGTCAAGGTCACGGCGACCAGCCCCTGCGATCCCCCGAACGACCATCCGCGCCCGCCACCGGGGGGCGGCAACGAGTACCACGCCGCGGCGGCGGTCAGCATCACCTACTACAGCAGCGCCGAGACCTGCGCCCTGCCCGGATCCACCGAGGTCGTGGGCACCCCCGGTGACCTGCAGGTCGCCGGACAGCAGCAAGGCACCGGCCTGTGGCGCGACGGGGTCACCACCGCCGGCGACAAGGTCCGGATCGAGGCCGTGCCGGCGCCGAACCCCTCGGGCGTACTGCTGAAGTCGCAGCCCTACCAGCCCATCGACGACTCGCTGAGCAGCCTGGCCTGGCTGCTGTTCGTCGTGTCGCTGCTGGGGATCGGCGGCGCGGCGACCGCCGGCCTGCTGGTGGCGCGCGCCGCGCTGCGTCCGGTGGACGTGCTCACCTCAGCGGTCGAACACGTCGCGCGCACCGAAGACCTGTCGGTCCGCATGCCGGTGTCCGGCGACGACGAGATCGCCCGGCTCTCGGAGTCGTTCAACGCGATGACCGCGGCCCTGCAGTCCTCCCGGGACGAGCAGAAGCGCCTGGTCGACGATGCCGGCCACGAGCTGCGCACCCCCCTGACCTCGCTGCGCACGAGCATCGACCTGCTGATCCGCTCCGAGGAGTCCGGCCGCGCGCTGCCGGAGGGCAAGCGCACCGAACTGCTCACCGGCGCGCGCACGCAGATGCGCGAGCTGACGGTGTTGATCGCCGACCTGCTGGAGCTGTCGCGGCCGGAGCAGGCCTCGCAGGTCACCGCCCCGGTGGCGTTCCACGAGGTGACGGCGCGCGCCATCGAGCGCGTCCGCCCGCGCGGCGCCGCCCGCGAGATCCCGGTGGCCATCACCGAGGACCTGCGTCCGTGGACGACCCACGGCGACGGCGCGGCGCTGGAGCGCGCGGTGGTGAACCTGCTCGACAACGCGGTGAAGTTCGCCCCGCCGGGCTCGGACGTCCAGGTGCGCCTGCTGAACGGCTCGCTGACGGTGCGCGACCGCGGTCCCGGCATCCCGCCGGAGGAGCTGCCGCACGTCTTCGAGCGCTTCTGGCGCTCCCCCACGGCGCGTGCCCTGCCGGGCAGCGGACTGGGACTGGCGATCGCGGCGCGCGCCGCCCGGGAGTCCGGCGGCACCATCGCCTTCGAGCGACCGCACGACGGTCCGGGGACGATCGCGAGGCTCTCGCTGCCGGGCACCGCCGAGACCTGAGCCCTGGCAATCAGTATTCTGCCACCGAATCAATACTCTGTTATTGCTTGCCCAGGTCATCTGTTGTCGGCGCAGATCATCGCGGTGTCCAGCCGCTGCGATGATCTCTCCTTTGTCAACGGGTATCCACCTTTGCCACCAGCTGTGTCACCAGCACCCCGGCCATTCTCATGTGCGCTTCATCGAAGCCTCATTCCCCTCCCACGCCCTCCCGCGAGCGTCGTTGGCATGAACGCAACCGCTCTCACCGACCGCGAACCGCCGGACGCCGGCACCGGGGCGGCGGGTGCGCCGCGCAGGCGGCTGGTCGAGGTCGTGGTGCCCGTGTACAACGAGCAGCACGTCCTGGAGACCAGCGTGCGCAGACTGCACCGCTACCTCGTCGAGAACCTGCCCTACCCCTTCCGGATCACGGTGGCCGACAACGCCTCGACCGACGGCACCTGGGCGGTCGCCGCCCGGCTGTCGCGGGAGCTGAGCGGGGTGCGCGCCGTCCATCTGGATCTCAAAGGCCGCGGCCGCGCGCTGCGCGCTGTGTGGTCCGCCTCCGACGCGGATGTCGTGTCCTACATGGACGTCGACCTGTCCACCGACCTGAACGCCTTCCTGCCGCTCGTGGCTCCCCTGCTCACCGGCCACTCGGACCTGGCCATCGGCACGCGGCTGGCCCGCGGCAGCGCGGTGGCGCGCGGTCCCAAGCGCGAGTTCATCTCCCGCACCTACAACTTCCTGCTGCGCACCACGATGGCGGCGCGTTTCTCCGACGCACAGTGCGGCTTCAAAGCCGCCAAAACCGAGGTGGTCCAAGCGTTGCTGCCCCGAGTCCAGGACGAGGAATGGTTCTTCGACACCGAGCTGCTGCTGCTCGCCGAACGCTCGGGACTGCGCATCCATGAAGTGCCGGTGGACTGGATCGACGACCCCGACTCCCGGGTCGACATCGTGAAGACCGCGAAGGCCGATCTGCGCGGCATGTGGCGGGTGGCGAAGGCCTCGTTGAGTTCTTCCTCCGGCGCGCCGGTACGGGCCCGCGTCCGCGCCGCCGATCCGCCGCCCGGCTTGAAGTGGCAGATCCCGGTGTTCGCGACCATCGGCGTGCTGTCGACGCTGGCGTATCTGCTCCTGTACGTCCTGCTGGCGGCGCCGATGGGCGCCTTCGCGGCGAACGCGATCGCGCTGGCCGTCACCGCGGTCGCCAACACCGCTGCCAACCGCCGCTTCACCTTCGGAGTGACCGGCAGCCGCAACGCTTTGCGGGACCAGATCGGCGGCCTGGTCGCCTTCGGCATCGGTCTCGTGCTGTCCACCGGGACGCTGGCCGCGGTCCACGCGGCCGTGCACCATCCCTCGCGGACCACGGAGCTGGCGGCGCTGATCGTCGCCAACGGGCTGTCGACGCTGGCCCGCTTCGTGCTGCTCCGCGCCTGGGTGTTCCACCCCAGGCACCATCCCCGTCCGTCCGCCGATCACGAAACCGCTGTCGCGGCGGGTCAGACCTCTGGAGAACTGTCATGAGCACGTTGTCCCCGACGTCAGACGTCGGCTACAAGCACGGCCCGCCGTCGGCTTCGACGGCCGCCGGCGGCACCGGACGTTTCACGCGCGTGTGGCGCGGCCCGGATACCGACCCGCGCTGGGCTCGGCCCAGTTTGCTGGCGCTGCTGGTGGCTGCCGCGGTCCTGTACCTGTGGGACCTGTCGGCGTCCGGCTGGGCGAACTCTTTCTACTCCGCGGCGGTCCAAGCCGGCACGAAGAGCTGGAAGGCGATGCTCTTCGGCTCGCTGGACGCCGGCAACGCCATCACGGTGGACAAGCCGCCGGCTTCCTTGTGGGTCATGGAGATCTCGGGCCGCGTCTTCGGCTTCGGCTCCTGGAGCATGCTGGTCCCGCAGGCGCTGATGGGCGTCGCGACGTGCGGCGTGGTCTACACGGCGGTGAAGCGGGTGCTGACCCGCAGCCGCAGCGCGGAGATCGGCGCGGCGGCCGGGCTGCTCGCGGCGGCCGCGCTGGCGGTCACCCCGGTCGCGGTGCTGATGTTCAAGTTCAACAACCCCGACGCGCTGCTGGTCCTGCTGATGACGCTCGCCGTCTACGCGGTGGTCCGCGCGCAGGAGAACGGCAGCACCCGCTGGCTGCTCCTGGCCGGGACGCTGATCGGCTTCGCGTTCCTGACCAAGACGCTGCAGGCGTTCCTGATCCTGCCCGCACTGACCGCCGTCTACCTGGCGCTGGGTCCGGGCCGGTTCCTGCGCCGGCTGCGGCAGATCGCGGCCGCCGGGCTCGCGATCGTGGTGAGCGCCGGCTGGTGGGTGGCGATCGTGCAGCTGTGGCCGGCGAGTTCGCGGCCTTACATCGGCGGCTCGCAGGACAACAGCTTCCTGAACCTGACGTTCGGCTACAACGGCTTCGGCCGCCTGACGGGCAACGAGACCGGCAGCGTCGGCGGTGGGGGCGCAGGCGCACGCGGCGGCGCGGCAGGCAGCTTCGGGCGCACGTTTGAGGGCGCGACGACCGGAGGCGCCGGCGGCGGCTTCCAGTTCGCCGGTCCCGGCGGCGCCACGGGAGGTCCCGGCGGCGGCCCGCGCGGCGGCGGCGGACCCGGCGGCTTCAGCTCGGGCACCGGCATCGGCCGCATGTTCGACTCCGAGATCGCCAACCAGATCAGCTGGCTCCTCCCGGCAGCACTGGTCCTGTTCGTCTTCGGCCTCTGGGCCGCCGGCCGAGCCCGCCGCACCGACCACGCCCGCGCCGCCCTGCTCGCGTGGGGACTGTCGCTGCTCAGCACGGCCGCAGTCTTCAGCTACATGAAGGGCATCTTCCACCCGTACTACACGATCGCCCTCGCACCCCTCATCGCCATCACGATCGGCATCGGCGCCGGCATGCTCTGGGCCCGCCGCAGCGAGCCGCTGGCCCGGATCGGCCTCGCCGGCGCGGTCGGCGTGAGCACATGGTGGTCCTTCCACCTGCTGGGGCAGACGCCGGACTGGTACTCGTGGCTGCGGTACCTGATCGCGGTCGTCGGCGCGGTCGGGACGGTGTTGCTGCTCGCTGGGCCGGGATGGCTGCGGACCGGGGTGCAGAGTGTGCCGGCTGGTGCTGATTCTGGTGCTGGTGCTGGTGCTGGTGCTGGTGCTGCCGGGCTGCCGGGCTGGGTGCCCACCGATGGTGCGGTGGCTGATGGTCCGGTAGCTGATGGTGCGGAGCAGGGTGCTGTCCCGGCTCCCGCAGAGGCTCGAACTCAGCGCAGCAAGGCTCTGCGACTCGCGGCGGTGACGCTCGGCGTGGGCGCGGCGCTGTTGGGCCCGGCGGCGTACGCCGTGGCGACGACGAGCCAGGGGCACAGCGGTTCCATCCCCTCGGCCGGACCGGCCGGGAATGGCTTCGGCGGTCCCGGCGGCGGCGGCGGGCGCTTCATGCCGGGCGGTGCGCAGGGCTTCATGCGCGGCGGTCTGGCGGGTCAGGGTGGTCAGACCGGCGGACAGGCGGGCGGCCAGACCGGCGGCCCAGGCGGGTTCGGCGGAGGTCCCGGTAGCTTCGGCGGCGCTCCCGGCGGGAACACCGGCACGACCGGCGGCACCACTGGCGGCACGACCGGCGGAACCACTGGCGGCACGACCGGCGGAACCACCGGCAGCACCCCGGGCGGCTCCACCACCCAGTCCCCCGGCGGCATGGGCAGCCTCCTCGACGCCAGCACCCCCGGCGCCCAGATCCAGGCGCTGCTGAAGCAGAACGCGTCCAGCTATCGCTGGGTCGCCGCCGCCATCGGCTCCCAGAACGCGGCCGGCTACCAGCTCGCGACCGGCGACCCGGTGATGGCCATCGGCGGCTTCAACGGCTCCGACCCCTCCCCGACGCTGGCGCAGTTCCAGGCCTACGTCGCCCAGCACAAGATCCACTACTACGTCGGCGGCGGCGTCGGCCAGGCCAACGGCGGTGCCGACGAGGGCAGCTCGATCGGCACGTGGGTCGCGGCGCACTACAAGGCGCAGACCATCGACAACGTGACGATCTACGACCTGACCTCGCCCACCTCATAAGGAGGAACACAGGCTCGGCGGGTGAGTGGGGTACGGCCTACTCACCCGCCGACTCGCGTGTTCAAGATTCCGCGTTCAACGCGGACCAGCCGCCGCAATGGCCTGACATGCTCTCAGCCGCAGGCGATTCAAGCGATGCGAGCGATTCACCCGAAATACACTGCTATGCAGTGATCGATCGCTTACTTGCGTTTCGCCTCTTATAGACGAAGCTACAGATCCCGCGCCCACGAAAACCGGCTCCGGAACCAGCTCCACCCCGAACCGGTCCCGCACTCCGTCGCGGATCTCGCGTGCCAGTCCCAGCACGTCCGCGGCCGCCGCGGCGCCGCGGTTCGTCAGCGCCAGCGTGTGCTTCGTGGACAGGGTCGCCGGGCCCGCGCCGTAGCCCTTCGGGTAGCCCGCCTGCTCGATCAGCCATGCGGCCGAGGTCTTCACCTGGTTATTCGGCGCAGGGAAGCGCGGCGGCAGCATTGTCGAGCGCGCCGCCAATGCATCGAAGGCGTCGACATCCAGCACCGGGTTCGTGAAGAACGAGCCCGCCGACCAGGTGTCGTGGTCCTCCGCGTTCAGCACCATGCCCTTCGCCGCGCGCAGCTTCAGCACGGTCTCGCGGACCAGGGCCAGCGGGACGCGCTCGCCCTCCTCGACGCCGACCGCGCGCGCGAGTTCCGCGTAGCGGATCGGTGCGGACAGGCGCTCGGTTTCGGAGGCCGCGGGCGGGTCGAAGCCGAACCAGACCGTGAGGACCACGTACTTGCCCGGGTTCTGCTTGAACACCGAGTCGCGGTAGCCGAACTCCAGACAGCGCGACTGCATGCCGCGGATGTCGCCGGTTTCGCGGTCCAGGGCGCGGATCCAGGCGATGCTCTGGCTGACGTCCTGGCCGTAGGCGCCGACGTTCTGGATCGGGGTGGCGCCGGCCGAGCCGGGGATGCCGCTCATCGCCTCGACGCCGACCGCGCCGAGTTCCACCGCCTCGGCGACGAAGGCGTCCCAGTCGTGCCCGGCCGCCACGCCGAGGCGCAGGCCCGAGCACGTCTTCTGCTTGGTCACGCCGGTGCTGGCGATCTTCAGCACAGTGCCGTCGAAGCCGTCGTCGCCGATCACCAGGTTGGAACCGCCGGCCAGGATCAGCAGCGGCTCGCCCCGGCGGTCGCAGTCCTTGACGGTCTCGACGATCTCTTGCTCCGTGGCCGCGGTCACCATACGCCGCGCCGGTCCGCCCACACGCAGGGTGGTCAGGGGCGCGAGGGGTGCCGAGGCCTGTTCGAGCATGAGGGACACGCTACCGGTCGCCGGACCCGGCGGACGTGCCATCTCAGTCTCCGAACGGTCGTCACGGAACCCGAAAGGTTCGGAGCCCGCAGGTCAGAGCCGCGGACGCGGTAACTGCTATAACCCTGCCGGCTCCGCTACGGCAGCCGCACCACAGCCCGCGCCAACCCCAGCACCTTCTCCCCGCCGCTGGTCGCCACCAGGTCCACGCGCACGGTCCCGTCCTCGTTGACCGCGCTGACCTTGCCGGTCACCGTCAGCCGCGCCCCGGACTCCTCGTCCACTCCGTCCGGCACCACGACCGGCTTGGTGAACCGCACCTGGTACTCCACGACCATCCCCGGGTCGCCGCACCAGTCGGTGACCACGCGGACCGCCTCGGCCATGGTGAACATGCCGTGCGCGATCACGTCCGGCAGCCCGACCGATTGCGCGAACCGCTCGTTCCAGTGGATCGGGTTGAAGTCGCCGGAGGCGCCGGCGTACTTCACCAGGTCCACGCGCCGGATCGGGAAGGTCTGCTCCGGCAGCAGGTCGCCCTTCGCCACGTCAGCGAACTTGATCATGCCTGCTCCCCTTCGCCGGCTCCGGTTCCGTTTCCAGCCCCTGCTCCAGTTCCAGCTCCGACCACGACCAGCTTGGAGAACCCCGACACCACGAGTTCGCCGTCCACGGTGTTCAGATCGGTGCGGGTGCTCAGGAAGCCCTGGCCCATCCGCTCGCTGATGTCCTCGATGATCACGGTCGCGGTCAGCTGGTCGTCGGCGTAGATCGGCCGGGTGTAGACGAAGCGCTGCTCGCCGTGCAGTACCCGGCTGAAGTCCAGACCGAGGTCCGGGTCCTCGATGATGACCGTCGCGGCCGGCCAGGTGATGGCGATCGGGAAGGTCGGCGGCGCCAGCACGTCGCGGTGCCCGAGGTCCTGGGCCACCGCCGGGTCGCGGTAGACCGGGTTCGGGTCGCCGATCGCGTCGGCGAACTCGCGGATCTTCTCGCGGCCGACCTCATACACCGCGGTGGGCGGGTAGGTGCGGCCGATGAAACCGGCGTCCAGCGCCATCGTCCCTGTGCCTCCTTGGATACGAAGAAACCGCCCGCGCCCACTCCGGTGAGGGAGTCGGCGGGGCGGTCCAAAGCTACAGGCCGCGAGGGCCGGCCCGGCAGTCCGGGCGGCACGACCGGCGGACTAGCGGGTCTCGCGGTGCGGGGTGTGCTTGTTGCACCAGCGGCAGTGCTTCTTCAGCTCCATGCGGTCCGGGTCGTTGCGGCGGTTCTTCTTGGTGATGTAGTTGCGCCGCTTGCACTCGGTGCACGCGAGGGTGATCTTCGGCCGGACGTCGACAGCAGCCACAGGGGTGCCTCTTTCTCACTTTTCGAGGGCTCCGGACCTTCCCAGGTCGGCCCTCACGATGGACAACCCTGCAAGGATACCTTGCAGGGCTTGGGGTGTTACGCCACGTCTTCTATAAGAAGATTGCGTAGCGGTGGCCGGACTTGAACCGGCGACACAGCGATTATGAGCCGCTTGCTCTACCAGGCTGAGCTACACCGCCACTCGATCAACGACCCGAACGGTCCGGTGGTCACGGCCTGGGTGGCAAAAAAACAGCCACCCTGTCGTGTCCACCGGACCCCCGGTGTGACCTGAGCCCCTTTACGGAATCGAACCGTAGACCTTCTCCTTACCATGGAGACGCTCTGCCGACTGAGCTAAAGGGGCGAGCAGGGAATAAGTTACACGGTCTTGGGCCAGGCGCGAAATCGGGTTTCCGGACGCCGTGTCGCGACTGCCGTCCACTACGCTCAGCCGCATGTCAGACCCTGAGCCGACGCCGTCTCACGCCACACCCGAAGCCACTTCCGGGGACACCTTGCGCGACCTGCCGCACCCGGTCCGCAGCCGCAGCCAGTGGACCGTCCACGGCGAGCGCCCGGTGTATGAGAACCCGTGGATCGACGTCCTGCTGGCCGAGGTCGAACTCGCCGACGGCACCCGCTTCGAGCACCACGTCGTCCGCACCCGCAGCGCCGCCGGCTGCGTGGTGACCAGGACCGAAGCCGGCCGCGAAGAGGTGCTGCTGATCTGGCGGCACCGCTTCGCGATCGACAAGTGGGTCTGGGAGATCCCCTCCGGCTTGATCGAGGAGGGCGAGGACCCGGCGGAGGCCGCACGCCGCGAGGTCGAGGAGGAGACCGGCTGGCGGGTGAGCGACGTCACACCGCTGCTCACCTTTCACCCGGTCGGCGGGATGCTGCGGACGCAGTACCGGTTGTTCCGCGCGATCGGTGCCGAACACATCGGAGAGCCGACGGAGCAGAACGAAGCCGAGAAAGTCGCCTGGATTCCGCTGGACGAGGTACTCGGACTCATCGACGCCGGACAGATCGCGACATCCTCCTCACTCGTCGGACTGCTGCGAGTCCTCACGCGAAGCTGAACACCACAGTCACCTGAACCGTGACGTCGGTACTCCCCGGCTCGATCGGCACCGCGTTCGACGCGGCACCCTCGGACTTGGCGTACTGCGCGGCCTTGGCCTTGGCGTCGTTGAAGGCCGCGTCACGCGCCTGGCCCAACGGCCCGGAATCGTTCTGCAGATCGGTCGACAATCCGGAGATCTGGGTGGCGTTCCCCCAGCGGCCGACGCGGCGGCGATGACCGTGCCCGCGGACTTCAGATCGCACAACGTCACCGTCAGGTTCTCCGAAGCCTGATATCCAGTGACCGTCGTCTTACCACTCGAATTCTCATACTGAGGACCGACTTCCAGCCCGGACGTCTTCTGGTCCGCAGTGGCGACCTTGTGAGATCCATGGCCGTTGGATGCGCCCGATCTACGTTCGGTTCCCCATGCGACCATCGACGAATGGCAACCCTGCGCGCAGTGGTGGAGATAGGACCCGAGGCGGTCGAAGGCGCCGCATGGCCCGTGGAGTTCGCGGACAACTACCGCTGGGAAACCCTGAACGCATCAACCACCCCAGAGACCATCGGCACGGTCATGGCAGCCCTCGCCGAATGGTGCCGGCCGGAAGACGCGGAACCGGACGCGACACCAACCGCCACCGAAGCACTCCACTGGATCGCAGAAGCGGACTACCTAGTCATCCGCGCCGGCATCCAACTCACCGACACCACCACGGGCACCACCGTGAACCCAGGCTGCTGCGCCGACCTCGAAGACTGGCGAGCCTGGCCGCACACCTGGCTCGGCCACGACCCCACAGCCTGCATCGAGCAAGCAGCAGACGGCCTCCTGATCCACCAGGAGAAGACATCGCAGAACCCTGTGAAGCTCCCGACCGGCACCCTCCCCGCCCTACTCGCCGACCTCCGCGAAGACCTGATCGCCTTCCTAGCCGCCGCCCAAACCTGGATCACCACCACCACCGCCGACCCCGACCTAGCCGCAGCAGTAATCGCCACCATCGACCGCCACGCAGCCATCACCGCACCCCTCGCCGACTGACATCGCGGCCACCAAGCCCTCGCGCCGGCACACCACCACGCCAATTGCCGACTCACGCCTCCTAAGCCCGCACCACCCGCACCCCCAACTCCGTGAACCGCGCCACCATCTCCTCCGGCGCGTCCCCGTCCGTCACCAGCGTCGTGACGTCCGCTATCGGGCATATTCGCGCGAAGGCCCGCCGTCCCAGCTTCGAGGAATCCGCGACCACCACCACGTGCCGCGCGCGGGAGGCCAGCGTCTGGTTCACCGTCGCCTCGGCTTCGTTGTGGGCGCTGGCGCCGTGGTCGGCGTCGAGGGCGTCGACGCCGAGGATCGCCAGGTCCAGGGCCACGCGCTCGAGCATCGCGGCGGCGACCGGGCCGACCAGCTCGTAGGACTTCGGGGAGCCGACGCCGCCGGTCGCGACCACGTGCAGGTAGGGGCGGACCACCAGTTCCTGCGCGATGTTCAGCGCGTTCGTCACCACGGTCACCGCCGGGCCGCGCTGCTCGCCTGCCAGGTCCGCGCGCGTCGCCAGGGCCCGCGCCACTTCCGTCGCGGTGGTGCCGCCGTTGATGCCGACCGTGGAGCCGACCGCGACCATGCCGGCGGCGACCGAGGCGATGCGCTGCTTCTCGGGTGCGTGCCGGGCCACCTTGAAGCGCAGGGGCAGGTCGTAGGACACGCTGTGCGCAGTGGCGCCGCCGCGCGTGCGCGACAGCAGCTGCTGTGCGGCGAGTTCGTCGAAGTCGCGGCGCACGGTGGCCGCCGAGACCCCCAGCTTCTCCGCCGTCTCCTCGATCTCCAGCTTGCCGAGCTCGGCGAGCATCTCCAGCAGGACGCTCCAGCGTTCGTACCTGTTCACATCAGCTCCTTCCGTGCACGCGATGCTGAGATCGTGACCTTGTCTGCAAGATTTTCTGGCACACTGAAGCAATCCTGCAAGGTGTAGACCTGTCAGCGCCAAATCCTAGGGGGCAGTCGTTGAGCGTCCTGCGCCTGGCGTCCAGGGTCCTCCCGGTGGCCGCGCTCGGTCCGGAGAACCCGCTCCCGCCGCTGCGCAAGCTCGCGGATCCGCGCGGTGGCCTGGACGTCTCCGAGGCCGACGCCGAAATGGTCGCCAACCTCGGCTACGGCCACGTCGAATCCCTGCTCCCCTACACCTTCCAGGACGGCTACACCCGCGAGACCCCCGACCGCGAGCTGGTCACGGCGGTGTTGGAGAACGACGTGCTGCGCGCCGAGTTCCTCCTCGGCTACGGCGGACGCCTGATGTCCCTGCGCCACAAGCCCGCCGACCGCGAGCTGCTGCACTTCCCGCCGAAGCTCCAGCTCGCCAACCTGGGCCTGCGCAACGCCTGGTTCGCCGGCGGCGTCGAATGGAACCTGGGCACCTTCGGCCACACCGCCCTCAGCTGCTCCCCCCTGCACGCCGTCCGCCTCACCCGCGAAGACGGCACCCCGGTCCTGCGCATGTACGAGTACGAGCGCCAGCGCCGCCTGGTCTACCAGCTCGACTGCTACCTGCCCGACGGCTCCCCGGTCCTGCTGATCCACGTCCGCGTCCACAACCCCTTCCCCGAGGACGCGCCCGTCTACTGGTGGAGCAGCGCCGCCGTACCGCAGACCCCTGACACCCGCGCGCTGATGCCCGCGACCTCGGCGTACCACTTCTCCTACACCGGCAAGATGCGCCGCATCCCCTTCCCGCGCTGGCGCGAGGCCGACACCTCCTACCCCGGCCGCATCGACTACGGCGCCGACTACTTCGCCGAGATCCCCGACGGCGCACGCCGCTGGATCGCCGCGGTCGACGCGGGCGGATCAGGGCTCTTCCAAACCTCGACCGACCGGATGCGCGGCCGCAAACTCTTCCACTGGGGCACCGGATCCGGCGGCCGCAACTGGCAGGACTGGCTGTCCGGCCCGCGCCACGAGTACTTCGAGATTCAGGCCGGTCTGGCCCGAACCCAGCTGGAACACCTGCGGCTTCCGGGGCGCCGGTCGTGGTCCTGGGTCGAGGCTTACGGCCTGCTCCAGACCGACCCCGCCGACGTCCACGGCACGAAATGGCCCGACGCCACCCAGGCCGCGGACGCCGCGATCGCCGAGCTGATCCCCGCGCACCGCCTGGACGAAGAACTCGCGACCATGACCGCGCTCGCCGACAAACCACCGGAAGAAGTCCTGCACGCCGGAACCGGCTGGGGCGCCCTGGAACGCCGCGCCCTCGGCCGCAACCGCGCGCTGAGCCTGCCCGGCACGCCCTTCCCCGACGCCACGATCGGCCGCGACCAACAGTCCTGGCTCTCGCTGGTCCGCAAAGGCCAGATGCCGACGCCGGCGCCGGCCCTGCCGCCGTCCTCCTACGCCGTCGGCCCGGTTTGGCGCACGCTGCTGGAGAAGGCGACCGCTGACCCCGCACGCACAACCCACGCGACCTGGTTCACCTGGCTCCATCTGGGCGTGAACCGCTACCACGCCGGCGACCTGGCCGGAGCGCGCGAGGCGTGGGATCAGTCGATGGCGCAGGCCGAAACCGCGTGGGCGCACCGGAATCTCGCCATCCTCGACGCCTCCGAAGACCGCCTCGGCGACGCCGCCGACCGCTACCTCCGTGCCTGGCAGCTCTCCCCGCGCCTGCGTCCCCTGACCATCGAGACCCTGCGCGCCCTGATCACCGCCAAACGCCCCGGCGAAGCGCTGGACATCATCGACCGGCTCAAGGAGCCCGACCGCTTCGCCGGACGCATCCTGATGCTGGAGTGCCGCGCCGCCCTGGACGCCGGGGATCTGGTGCGGGCACGCCGGATCCTGGAGACCGGTCTGATCGTCGAGGACGTCCGCGAGGGCGAGGACCCGCTGTCGGACATGTGGTGGGAGTTCCACTCCCGGCAGGCCGGCGGGCTCGGTCCGGTCGTGTCACGGCGATTGCGCGAAGAGCACCCCCTGCCGTGCAGCTACGACTACAGCGTCCGCCAGCTGTAGCAGCTCCCTTCCTCACAGCACCCGATTCAGCCGCAGCTCACAGGGCTGCGGCTGTGTTATGCCGCCGTTTCTAGCAAGTTTTGCAACTTAGTGCGCATGTCTGCAATCAGAGATCTCAATCTCGCATCGCCAATAGAAATCTTGCAAAGAATGCTTGTAGTGCACGCGATCGGCGCCCTACTGTCTCCTCCCAGCACCCCGAGTGATCGCTCTTCAGTTCCGGCTCTTTGGCGTCCAAGCCTTCGGAGGAAACGAATATGGGCAGCACCACCGGCCGGGGCCCCCGGCTTCTCGCGATAGCCACCGCAGCCGTTCTCACGGTCGGCGTCAGCGCGTGTTCCAGCAGCAAGAGCAGCTCCTCGGCCGTCGGCGGCGCCGGCAAGTCCGGCGGCAGCTTCACGTACTGGTCGATGTGGCGTCAGGACGAGCCGCAGGCCAAGGTCATCCAGGCGGCGATCACCCAGTTCACCGCCGACACCGGCATCAAGGTCGACGTCGAGTGGACCGGCCGGGACGTCGCCAAGAAGATCGGCCCGGCGATGGCCGCGGGCAAGGCGCCGGACATGTGGGACGAGGGCGCGGACGTCATCTACGGCGCCACCGCGCAGAACGGCAACGCCAAGGACCTCTCGGCGGTCCTGGACATGACCATCCCGACCGACAACGAGAAAGTCTCCGACGCGATCCCGTCGAAGTACTGGGACTCGCTGCCGAAGGACCCCAACGGCGGCCAGCACTGGGTGATCCCCTACGAGGCCAGCACCGCGGGCATCTTCTACAACACCGCCGACCCGACCGTCTCCGCGGCGATGGCCTCGCAGCCGTCCACCTGGGACGCGTTCATGCAGGTCTGCGCGACTCTGAAGACGAAGAGCGAGCCCTGTCTTGCCTCCGAGGGCGAAGACCCCTGGACCAACGGTCTGTGGTTCGACTACCTGATCAACGCAGGCGGCGTGAACTTCAACGACCTGGCGAACGACAAGACCGGCGCCAGCTGGGACAACCCGGCCGTGCTGAAGGCGGCGACACAGGTCGAGCAGCTCGTCAAGGGCGGCTACATCATCCCGACCTACACCGCCACGAAGTACCCGGCGCAGCAGACCAACTGGGCCGGCGGCAAGGCCGGCTTCCTGATGAACGGCAACTGGGTCACCGCCGAGGTCGCCAAGCAGATCCCGGCGACCTGGAAGTACGGCTTCATGCTCCCGCCGGGCGCGACCCAGCCGGACTCGATGGTCTTCGGCTTCGCCCTGACCAAGAACGCCAAGAACGTCAGCCAGGCCGAGCAGTTCATGGCCTACTTCCTGCAGAAGAAGACGCTCTCGGGCATCTCCACCGAGGCCGGCAACATCACGCCGCGCACCGACATCCCGGCGCCGGCGGAGCTGGCCGACGTGCAGAAGACCCTGAACGCGCCCAAGCTGCGCCTCACCTTCGACGGCGTGGCCGGGGACTGGACCACCAAGGTCTGGAACCAGAACTACCTGGACTTCTGGCACGGCAAGATCGACGCCGCGACCTTCGTGGCGAAGATGAAGTCCGCGCAGGTCTCGTTCTGGAAGAGCCAGAGCTGACCATGAGCACCGCCACCTTGCCGGACTCGTCCCGGGCGCGCCGCGCCCGGGACGGGTCCGCCCCGCGTCCGCCGGTCGGCGCCGCACCGCTGGAACGTTCGCGGCGCCGCATGTTCTGGGCTTTCACCACCCCGGCCGTCCTCGTCTACGTCGTGCTGTTCCTGGTCCCGGTCGGGTACGCGGCGTGGACCAGCCTGTACAAGTGGGACGGCATCGGCCCGAAGAAGTGGAAGGGCCTGAAGAACTACCAGACCCTGTGGCAGGACCCGATCTTCCGGCACTCGCTGACCAACACGCTGAAGATCCTGTTCGTCGGCGGCCTGCTCACCTTCGCGATCGCCTTCGCGCTGATGCTGATCCTGCGCGAGATGAATCGCAAACTGTTCGCTCGGTCGGTGCTGTTCTTCCCGTGCCTGGTGAACGCGATGGTCTTCGGCATCGCCGCGGGCGTGCTGTTCTCCCCGAGCGGACCGGTGAACCAGCTGCTGCAGTGGCTCGGCTGGAGCCATCCGCCGCAGTGGCTGGCGACCGAGCACCTGCAGACGATGATCCTGGGGACGCTGGTCTGGACGGCCACCGGCTACTACACCGCGATCCTGATGGCCGCGGTGGATCAGATCCCTGAGTATCTCTACGAGGCCGCCGAACTCGACGGCGCGGGAGCCTTCCAGCGCTTCCGGCACGTCACGCTGCCGATGTGCTGGGACGTGATCTCGGTGTGCGCGGTGCTGTGGACGGTGAGCTCGGTGAAGATCTTCGAGCTGATCCTGATGTACGGCGGCAGCAGCGGCGCGCAGCCGCCCTCGGACTCCTGGAACACCGCCATGTACGTCTACGTCGAGGCCTTCCCGACCGCCTCGACGCCGCAGCTGGGCCTGGCCACGGCCGCGGCGCTGGTGAGCCTGTTCCTCGTGGTCGTCTTCACGGTCGTGCTGCGCCGCCTGCTGCGCCGCGACGCCATCGAGTACTGATCCGGGCGCCCCGGGAAAGGACGACGAGCCCATGACGCCCAAGACTTCTGGAACGCCCAGAGCTTCCAGAACACCCAAGACATCGCAGCGCGCCAAAGCCTCGCGGCGCAAACCGCAAAGCCTGCCGATGCGGATCGCCACCGGCGTGGTGTGGGTGGTGGTCGCCGCCGACATCGCGCTGATCGGCTGGATCCTGCTCACCTCGCTGCGCGACGGCACCGACATCCTCAACCACCCCTTCGGCGTGCCGACGCACCCGAAATTCGGCAACTACAGCAAGGTCTTCTCCGACGGCGGCTTCGGCCAGGCGGCGCTGAACAGCGTCCTGGTCGCCGTGCTGTCCTCGGTCCTGGCCGTCGTGGTCGCCGCGCCGTGCGCCTACGCGCTGGCCCGCCGCCGCAACCGGGTCTCCGGCGCGATGAGCATGACCTTCGCGATGGGGTTGGGCGTGCCGGGGCAGGTCATGGTGGTGCCGCTGTTCATCGGCATGGCCAAGGCGAACCTCGACGACTCCCAGCCCGGCCTGATCCTGGTGTATCTGGGCCTTGCGATGCCCTTCACCGTCTACCTGCTGACCGGCTTCTTCTCGGGCATCCCGCAGGTCTTGGAGGAGGCGGCGGTCCTGGACGGCGCCGGTGCGCTGCGCACCTTCACCAAGGTCATCCTGCCGGTGGCGCGCGGCGGGCTGATCACGGCGTTCCTGTTGCAGTTCATCTCGGCGTGGAACGAGACGCTGTTCGCGATCGTGCTGACCCACAGCCAGGACAAGGTGACGCTGCCGGTGGCGCTGTCCAACTTCGTCCAGGAGGCGCAGCTGAACGGCCTGGACTGGGGCGCGATGTTCGCCGGGGTGTGCGTGGTGCTGGCTCCGATGATCGCGTTGTTCAGCTGGCTGGGCAGCCGCATCATCCAAGGTATGACAGTGGGGATAGGCAAGTGAGCACGCATCTGCGACGCGACGTCCTGCCCGTCGAGGGCGCCGCCGACCCGGTCTCCGGAAGGCTGCCGATCCTGCGCGGCATCGCCCGACCCGGCTTCGACGCGGCCGTGGCGCCGTACCCGGACATGGCCCGCAACCTGGACTACGGCCGCCCCCCGACGCTGCTGCCGTACACGACGCAGGACTCGTACACCCGCGAGCGCACCCCTCGCGAGCTGCCGAGCCTGGTCCTGGAGAACGAGGTGCTGACCGCCACCTTCCTCCCGGACTACGGCGGTCGCCTGTGGTCCCTGGTGCACCGCCCGACCGGCCGAGAACTGTTGCACCGCAACCCGATCCTGCAACCTGCGAACCTCGCGCTGCGCGACGCCTGGCTGGCCGGCGGCGTGGAGTGGAACATCGGCGGGACCGGTCACTGGCCGCTCACATGCTCGCCGCTGCACGCGGTGCGGCTCAACGCGCCGGACGGCACGCCGGTACTGCGGATGTACGAGTTCGAGCGGATGCGGCGGGTGGTGATGACCGTCGACGCGTGGCTTCCGGAGGGGTCGCCGGCGCTGATGGTGCACGTCTCGCTGCACAATCCCGCGGAGACTCCGACTCCGGTGTATTGGTGGTCGAACATCGCGGTACCGCAAGGTCCTGATGTTCGCGTCGTGGCGCCGGCTAAGCGCGCTTTCCACTTCGATTACACCGCTCAGCTGAAACTGATCGACTTCCCGCAGAACGCCGCCACCGACACCGCCGCTGCCACGGACGCCGACTCTGCCGCCGACCAGAGCTACCCAGCACGATTCCCAGCGGCAGCGGACTTCTTCATGGACATCCCCTCCGACGAACGCCGCTGGATCGCCGCCCTGGATACGAACGGCTCGGGTCTGGTGCAGACCTCGACCGACCGACTCATCGGCCGGAAGCTGTTCCAGTGGGGCGTCGGCGCCGGCGGACAGCGCTGGCAGGAGTGGCTGTCCGGGCCGGATGCGGAGTACATCGAGATCCAGGCAGGGCTGGCGCGAACGCAGCTGGAGCACCTGGAGCTGCCCGGCGGGGCGACGTGGGAGTGGGTCGAGGCGTATGGGCTGCTGGAGGCGGACGCGGCGCTGGTACACGGGACGTGGGACGAGTCACGCAGCGCTGTTTCTGACGCTCTGGAAAAGCTCATTCCGTGCGCCTCCTTAGACGCCGCGCTGGCCGCGACACCGCATTTCACATCGCCGACACCAGATTCCCTACACCGAGGTTCCGGCTGGGGCGCACTGGAAATCGCCTCCGGCGCCCTGCCCGGCGACGCCTTGCGCCCCTTCGGATCCTGCGACGCCGAGCAACAACCGTGGCTGGAACTGTTGCAGACCAGGCGATTGCCCGCCAGCGAGCCACCGGCGTCCCCGATCACCGGCCCGCTATGGCGCACACTGCTCGAAGCCTCGGCCGACGACTGGCACGCGCTCTACCACCTCGGCCTCATCCGCCTCGCCGACGACGACCGCGACGGCGCCCGCGAAGCCTGGACCCGCTCCCTCGCCGACCGCCCGAACGCCTGGGCCCAACGCGCCCTGGCGCACCTGGCCGACACCCCCGACGAAGCCGCCACCCTGACCCTGGCCGCGCACCACCTCCTCCCCGACCTACGCGAACTCACCATCGAAACCCTGAAAGCCCTACTCACCGCCGACCGCCCCACCGACGCACTAGAGGTCATCAGCACCCTGCCACCCGAGCACCGCAACCACGGCCGCATCCGCCTCTACAACGCAGAAGCCGCCCTCGCCACCGGCGACATCGACCAAGTCCGCCGCCTCCTCGACGAAGGCATCACAGTCGACAACCTCCAAGAGGGCGAAGCCTCCCTGGACCTCCTATGGCTCGCCGCCCACCCGGACCAGCCAGTCCCGCCCCACTACGACTTCCGCATGTCAGGAAGCTGATCAACCAAGCAGCGCGCAGCGGCATCTGGAGGGGAGCCGCTGCGCACTGCTTTTGTTTATGGGCGCGCCCGGCGATCGATCTCACTGCCGGATCTTCTGGCGCTCACGAGTCGGGATCGAGTGCGGCTACCTGCCATCACTCAGGCGAGAGCCCCGCGGTCGTAGCCCTCGCCACCCATCCGCCCCAACTCAACTTCGCCCCTCGCCCCGATACAGCTCCACCTCGCCCTCCACCTCGCCCTCCAGCTCGAGCGCCAGCACCGCCCTTTTCGTCGCCTGCGCCGCCCATCCGCGCCAGCTCAACTCCGCCCCTCCCCCGATACAGCTCCGCCGCCCCCTCCAACTCGAGCGCCAGCACCACCCTTTTGGCCGCGCCCCCGCCGCCCGTCCGCGCTACCTCAACTCCGCCCTCCCCCGGCACAGCTCCACTTCCCCCCAGCTCGACCGCCAGCACCGCCCCTTTGCCGCCGGCGCCACCCATCTCCGCGCCAGCTCAACTCCGCCCCTCCCCCGGCACAACTCCAGTCCCCCTCCAGCTCAACTCCGCCCCTCCCCCCGATACAACTCCACCTCCCCCTCCAGCTCGAGCGCCAGCACCGTCACCACCGGGTCCGCCGCGCTCGGCGGGTCGATCGCCAGGACCGCCGGTATCGTGTCGAAGCCGCCGTAGCGGCGGTGCGTCAGCTCCTCGCCGGTCGCCAGGGCCGTCACGCGCTTCACCCGGCTTGTCAGCCCCTTGATGGTCACCGGGTCGCGGGGCGGGTCGTGGCAGAACACGTACAGCGTGCGCCGGTCCGCGGACAGCGTCGTCGGCGCGTAGACGTGCCCCGCCGGGATGCCGCGTACCGTGCCGTAGATCGCTGGCTCGTTGCGGCGGATCCACCGGCCGAGTGCCTCCAGGCGTGCGGTCTGCTCCGAGGGGATCGAGCCGTCGGCGCGCGGGCCGACGTCCAGCAGCAGGTTGCCGCCGCCGGAGATGGTCTCCACGAAGGTGCGCACCAGGAGGCTGAGCGGCTTGTGGTCCTGGTCGTTGCGCTGGAAGCCCCAGGAGTTGTTCACCGTGTAGCACAGCTCCCATGGGCCCTCCGGCGGCGTGATCGGCGCGCCCTGCTCGGGCGTCGCGTAGTCGCCGTGCCCCAGCAGCCGGGAGTTGAAGACCATGTCCGCCTTCATCCCGGTCAGCTGCTCGCGCAGCTCGGCCATCCGCCACTGCTCCTCGGGCCGCTCCCAGTCGCCGTCGAACCACAGCAGGTCCGGCGCGTAGCCCTCGACGATCTCCTTCAGCTGCGCGCGATGGAACGCCAGAAAGCGTGCCCACGCCTCCGGATCCTCGGCAACCGTGCCGCCCTCGAACTCCTCTCGCGAATGGAAGGGGTAGTCCGGATGCGACCAGTCCAGGTGCGAGAAATACAGCCCGACCTTGAGTCCGGCCTCCCGCATCGCCTCCGCATAGGGCGCCAGCAAGTCACGCCCCGCCGGCGTCCGCTGGACGACGTTCAGATCGTTCTCGGCCGTCTCCCACAAGGCGACGCCGTCATGGTGCTTCGACGTCAGCACCGCGTAGCGCGCGCCGGCCGCCTTGAACAGCCGAGCCCACTCCCCCGCGTCGTAAGCACTCGCGGTGAAGCCCTCGAGCTGCTTCATGTAGTTCTCGTAGGTGATCTCGCCGTTGTAAAACGACCAGGACTCCGGGATGCCGTTGACGGCGTAGATCCCCCAGTGGACGAAGATGCCGAGCTTGGCGTCGGCGAACCAGGGCTGCATGGTCACGGTTCACCACGCTAGGCGCGCGAAGCTGTGCTGTTGATCGGTCTGGATCACCGATACTGGTAATTTTTCACCATGGAGCTCATCAAGCCGCCGCTGGTCGTCAACGCCGGCGTCGGAGTCCACGGCATCAACACCGCCGTGGACGTCTTCCGCCTCCCCGACCTGTGGCAGCTCCACCTCTACAGCTACAGCGCGTCCTTCGCCGCCGACGGCGAGCGCTTCGACCTGCGTCCAGGAACCGTGAGCCTCGTCCCGCCCGGAACCACCGTCGAGTTCCGCTATAGAGGACGCTCCGAGCACCTCTACGTCCACTTCGCCATGGACGGACGCCGCGCACCCTTCGTCGGCGACGCCGGTCCAGCACTGCCCATCCTGCGCGAACTCCTCCTCGACGCAGTGGCAGCGTTCCCCACAGCGCCGACGCGCTCGGCAGCAGCAGTATGGACAGCACTGTGGCGCGTATCAGACCTCGCAGATGCCGCCGCCGCTACGCCGCCGAACCCAGTAGTCGCAGCAGTAATCCGCCGTATCGAGGAACGCTTAGCCGAACCGCTGGTAGTCGCAGAACTAGCCCGCATCGCCGGCGTCTCCCACAACCAACTCACCCGCCTGTTCCACGAACACGTCGGCGACACCGTCGTCGGCTACATCGCCTCACGCCGCATGGCACGCGCGCTCCACCTGCTCCAGGCGTCCACGCTTTCGGTCACGGCGATCGCGGCGTCCGTCGGAATCCCGGACCTGCAAGCGTTCAACAAGACGTGCCGCAAGGCATTCGGCGCCTCACCCCGCGCGCTGCGGCAGTCGCCTACCAACCAGCGTTCGCGTAATCCTTGAGGAAGCAGCCGTACAGGTCCTCGCCCTGCTCGCCGCGCACGATCGGGTCGTAGACCCGCGCCGCGCCGTCGACCAGGTCCAGCGGCGCGTGGAAGCCCTCGTCCGCCAGCCGGACGCGGTCCGGATGCGGCCGCTCGTCGGTGATCCAGCCGGTGTCGACGCTGTTCATCAGGATGCTGTCGGTCTGGAACATCTCGCGCGCGCTGGTCCGCGTCAGCATGTTGAGCGCGGCCTTGGCCATATTGGTGTGCGGATGCCCCGCGCCCTTGTAGCCGCGGCTGAAAACACCCTCCATCGCCGAGACGTTGACGATGTGCTTCCGGGGCGACGACGACGCCTTCATCGCGCTACGCAGCCTACTGATAAGCACGAAGGGAGCCGTCGAGTTGCACAACTGCACCTCCAGCAGCTCGATCGGGTCCACGTCCTCGACGGTCTGCACCCACGAGTTCGTGTCCGCCAGATCCGGAACCAGCCCACCCGCGTCAATGGCGGTGCCAGCCGTGATCCGATCCAACGTCGCCGAGCCGGCCGTCAGAGCGAGCGAGACCAGATCTGCTCCCGCGACATCCCCCACCGCAGCCACCCCGGACGCCCGCACGCCGACCAGATCCGCCGCGATCGCCTCCGAAGACCGCGTCTGCCCAGGCAGCGCGACCAGCCCTGAACCGGTGAACCGCCCGAACGAGATCAGTTCCGGCAACGGCCCGTCCGGCAGCGCCTCGAACTCAGCGCGGATCAACGGCTCGTAGGCGCCCGCCGAACGCCGCACCGTCTGCGCGGCATTGTTGACCATGATGTCGAGCGGACCCTCGGCGGCAACCGTATCGGCGAGCGCCACCACCTGCGCCACATCCCGCAGATCGATCCCGACGACCCGCAGCCGATGCAACCACTCGCCACTGTCCGGCATCGCGGCAAAACGGCGCGCGGCATCATTGGGAAAGCGGGTGGTGATGGTCAGATGCGCGCCATCCCGCAACAGCCGCAGCGCGATATACATGCCGATCTTCGCGCGCCCGCCGGTAAGCAGCGCACGCTTGCCACTCAGGTCGGTCCGAGCATCACGCCGCTTCCAGTTCTCGGCAGCGCAGTCGGGGCACAGATTGTGATAGAACGCGTGCACCTCGCGATAACGCACCTTGCAGATATAGCAACTCCGCTCGCGCTTCAGCACACCGGCCACCGCATTACCGGACTCGGCGGTCTCCGAACTGAGCGGCAACCCCTGGGTCTCGTCATCAAGCCGGCTCGGCGCACCAGTAGCGGTCTTAGCGGTGACGGCACGATCCGCCTCCATCACCCGCGCCTGCCGCTCAGCCCGCCGCCGCACCTTGACGCTCTTGTACACCCCAGCCGTAGCCCGCCGCACCGCAACCGCATCGGGATGCTCCGTCGGCAGCAACTCGACCTCAGCCATGATGTCCAGCAGCAGCGCCAGCCGCTCCGCCGAGATGCCAGGCCCGAAGTCCTCCGCACCCGAATCGGAGTCGGAAGCGGAGTGGGAATCGGAATGAGACTCGGAATGCGAGTCGGCATAGGTATCGGAATGCGAACCGCCATGGGTATCGAAACGCGAATCGGCATGCGAACCGGAGCCGCCGAAACCCTCACCCACCCCCGCAGCCCCATCAGCCACGCGGCCCACCAACTCGTCCACTTCACCCCGCTCGATCACCCGCACAAATCTACCTGCCGCTCAGGGCTGCTCCTGCCACCCCGCAGTCCTGCCGCAGCGCAACCGCTCCGCAACTCCCCCGCCGCACCACCGCACCCCTGCCCCGCTGCCCTCCACGCGACAACTCCTATCTGGAGCACGTAAAAGGTGACCGCCCGCGTTGTCGCAACCTTCACCCATCCGGCTCAGGCACCCGCCCAACCCGGCGGTGAAATTGAGCGGGCTTCTCAAAAACTGATCGGTGCGCGAAACAGCGGGCGCCCGGACCGCCGAGGTCCGGGCGCCCGCCGTCAGTGGTGCGACAGGTGGTGCGGCAGGTGGTTCGCCGCTGCTACTTCACCGTGTAGCTGTAGGGCAGGCCCGTCAGCTCGTCGGCGGTGCCGAATGCCGCGTTGTACGTGTCCACGTACACCACGCCGCTCACCTTGCTGCCGCTCGCGCCGGTCGGTGTGAAGGTGACGGTCAGGGTCCCGGTCTGGCCCGGCATGATCGTCACCGGCACGAGTGCCGGGGCGCTGGGGTCGACGCCGGTCAGCCACAGGTCGCCGGTGGAGGCCGCGGCGGTGCGGTCGAAGGCCAGCGTGGTCACGCTCTCGGCCTCGGTCGCGCTGCCGGTGACCGCGGCGTTCGTCGGGCCCAGCGGGGTCGGGTCCTGGCCCCAGATGCCCGGGGTGAGCCACGGGGAGTCGACGGTGGCGCCCGCGGTCAGGCCCTTGGACACGCCGTAGACCTCCGGCATGCCGGACGGGCCGCTGGTCGAGAAGTCCGCCGGGATCGTCGAGGACTGCGACGCCCGGAGCTCGGTGGTGTGCGTCGGGATCTGGAAGGAGGGCTGCGCGCCGGTGGTGGCGAACGGCAGGGCCACGGTCGCGCCCAGCGGCTGCTGCGCCGGCAGGTCGTAGTCGGCGCTGCTGTTCAGGCGCGGGTCGGCGAACACCGTCAGCGGAGCCGCGCCGGTGTTCTTGATCGTCACCTTCGCCGTCACCGCCTTGCCGGCTGCGAGCTTGCCCGAGGGCAGGCCCATGGCACTGGCGTCGACCGCGTTGTACCGCAGCTGACCGTTGTAGGTGTCAGCCAGGTCGCCGGAGAGCACGCCGGGGTTGATGTCGTCCATGAACAACACCCAGCGGCCGGCGGCCGGGGCGTCGACGTAGCCGGTCAGCGAGGGCAGCAGGTTCTCGTTGCCCTGCGCGTCCACCGCGATGTTCGTGCTCAGCGACACCACCTGGTGGTCCGGGGACTCCAGGAAGGCCGAGACCGCGTGGCTGCCGGCGAAGGTCAGGTCCATCGCCAGGTTCTTCTTGCCGCGCGGCACGTCGAAGTAGTACGACTCGGTCTGCGACGGCGTGCTCGCGCGGCCGTTGCCGCCGGTCAGCGTCCCGGTGAAGGAACCGCCGTCGTTATTCGTGGAGATCAGCGTCCGCTTGGTCACCGGCATCGTGGTGACCTGGTGGAACGGCGTGGAGAAGGCCAGCGCCGCGGAGACGTCGCCGGGGTTGCGCGCCAGCGTCTGCTTGACGGTGAACTTCTGCGACTGCCCCGGCTTGAGCACCGCGCTCGCCGGGCTCACCGAGCCGACGTCCTTGTACTTGGTGGCCAGGAAGTCATAGCTGATGTTGCCCTTGAAGCCGGTGGCGTTGGCGTTGGCGTAGAAGTACGCCGTCCACTTGCCAGCCGGCGGGTTCGCCTGGTCCACGGTCGCGTAGTTGGTCGTGCCCTGCGGGCTGTTCCAGTTCTCGTACTCGCCGTTCGGACCGACCAGCACCAGGCGCAGCAGCGTGCTGGTCCCGGTGCAGGCGCAGGTCGCCATGCCGGTCAGGTGGTCGGCGCCGGCCGGCACGGTGAACGTGGTGCTGAACCAGTGCCGCTGCAGGCCGGGCGTGCCGAGGGTGTAGCCCTCGTAGAACCACGGCGAGTTCGGGTCGGTGAAGTCCACCGCCTTGGTGCCCTTGATGTCGGCGACCGTGGTGTCCAGCTCGCGGACATTCGCCGAGACCGTCTGAATGGTGGGGCTGGTGTTGGTCAGCGTGACCGACGCGCTCTGCTTCGAGCCGCCGGTACCGATCAGCGAGATCTGCGTGTCGCCGGTGCCGGTGGTGGCCATCAGGCCGTCGCCCTGCGCCGCCGGGGAGCCGTTGCCGTCCTTGACGGACATGGCCATCCGGACCGCGCGGTAGGTGTTCAGCTCACCGGAGCCCTGCTGGTCGGCCGGCAGGCCGAGGTCGCTGGCCGAGGAGGTGAGGATCTGCTTCACCAGCGCCGGCGCCGGCCGGGCCCCGCCGTGCGTGTTCTCATAGGCCTCGATGACCAGCGCGGCGCCGCCGGCGACCAGCGGCGAGGCCATGCTGGTGCCGCCGAAGTCCTCCACGGAGGCCGGATTGCCGTTGTAGTCCACACAGGCGCTGAACCGCGCCTCGGGGCTGCACAGCGCCCAGCCGCCCTGGCCCGGCGCGACCAGGTCCGGGACCCGGTCCCGGTCGTTGGTGCCGGAGGAGGACAGCGCGGCGGTGTTGTTCGACGCCCAGCTGCTCGCCAGGTTCCGCGCGCCGCCGGTGCCGGTCTGCGCCTGGTCGCGGAAGGTCGTGGTGGCGCCGACGCCGATCACGTTCGGGTCGACGGCCGGCTGGCCCTCGGTGTTGGTCACGCCGCCGTCGCCGGTGGAGGTGACGACCGTGACGCCGGCGGCGACCGCGGCGTCGTCGGCCAGGCTGGTGATGTCCAGGCCCTCGGTGGGCTGCGCGTTGCTGCCCAGCGACTCGTTGATGACGTCGACGTTGTCCACGTTCACCGCGTAGTCGACGGCCTGCACGACGGTGGAGTCGAAGACCAGGTTGGCCGCGCCGAAGACGTTCAGGCCGACCAGCGAGGCGCCCGGAGCCACGCCGCGGACCGTGATGTTGCAGCCGGCCGGGAGCGGGTGGCCGGGCATGACGTACTTGGACAGGTCGTAGCTGTGCAGACCCTGCGCCGCGATCGAGCTGGCGTCGCCGAAGGCCTCGTCACCGCTCTCGTCGCCGTTCGGGTCGGTCCCGGAGAAGTCCTGGTAGTCGCTGAAGACGTGGGAGCCGTCGGCCCGGATGAAGTCCGGATTGTTGACGTCCAGCCCGTCGGCGATCCACGCGACCTTCACGCCCTTGCCGTCGACGATGTTCTGGGCCTGCGGCTGGCTCTTGTTCGTGAAGGCGGTGTTCGTGGTCTGCAACGCCTCCGGCTCCAGCAGCGGCTTGCTGGGGTCGGTCGGGCAGGTGCCCGGGATGACCTTGTCCGCCGGGGTCTGGCCGTCGGCGCCGGTCGCGGCGGGCTTGGCGCCCGCGGCCGTACCGCCCGCGGAGTCGGCGATGGCCAACTTCTGCGCGTCGGTCAGCGTGTTCACGACGTGCTGCTGGTCGGTGACGACCGCCTCGACGCCCGGGTTCTGCCGCAGGTTCGCGGCCTCGGCGTCGGTCATCTTGGCCGAGAAGCCGTTGATCACCGAGAACTTCTTGATGTCCTGAGCGCCGGTCGCCTGCGCGCTGTTCACCAGCGGAGTCTGGTCGGCGGTGGTCGCCGCCTTGCGCTGGGCCTTCGCGGTCTTGACCGACAGTTCGGGGTGCTGGTTCTTCAGCAGCACGATCACGGGGTGCTTCGCCCCGGTCGACAAAGCGGCCAACTGCTGAGCCGCCGACGGCCTGGCGGGCGCCGGAGCGGCCAGGGCGGCGGCGGAAGTGCCGATCCCCAGTCCCAGCGCCGTGACCGCGACCACCGCGATGCGGTGTTTGCGGGCAAACTGCATAATGTGCCTTTCTCCCGGCGCGCGGCCACGCCGCCGCGCGCCCCCTTTGAGGTGGAACCCGGTGGTGCTTAACAGGGTGTTGCAACGAGCGGCGGAGAATGGCAATGCGTCTAGACGTACGTCTGGGCATTGCGATGATCGATACTCGTCACAGTAGAGGGTGTCAGGAACCTCAGAAAGACGTAGGCGCTCTACGTTGCGACACGCCTGGACTTACGCTCACCTCGTGATATGCGTGCGGGGAAGCGTCTACTCGGTAAGGGGTGAGCAAGGGTGTCGAGGGTAGAAACGCCGTCGGGGCAAGGATCGCGATCCTTGCCCCGACGGCGTATTAGCACTCTTATATGAGGCGGCGATTTCAGCGAACCGCCACGGTTTTCGCGCGGTTCAGAAGAAGCCGCCGTTGTCCCCGCTGTCGTTGGTGTAGTCGCCGCCGCCGTCGAACCCGCCGGCGTTGTAGTCGGTGCCGAAGTCGCCGCCGCTGCCGTAGTCGGTCTGCTGGTATTCCGGCTGCTGGTACTCGGGCTGCTGGTACTCAGGCTGCTGGTACTCAGGCTGCTGGTATTCCGACTGGTATTGCGGTTGCTGATAATCAGGCTGCTGGTATTCGGGCTGCTGGTACTGGTCGCGCTGGAACTCCTGCTGCTGGAACTCCTGCTGCTGGTACTCGCTGCGCTGGTCGTCGTAGCCGCGCTCCTCGAAGCCGCGCTCGTACGCCTGCTGCTCGTCGCGCTTGGTGTCATCGCCCTCGAGCATCTCGCCCAGCAGCATCCCGCCGACCAGCCCCGCCGCGCCGGCGCCGACCATCGCGCCGGTGCTGTGCCCCTGGCGCGGCGGCTGCTGGTACTGCCCCTGCTGCGCGTACCCCGGCTGCTGCGCCGGGTAGCCCTGCTGTTGCGGGTAGCCGGCCTGGGGATAGCCCTGCTGCGGATAGCCCTGCTGTTGGACCGGCTGGTAGTACGGCGGCTGGGTCGTCTGGACGCGCTGCGCGCAGTACTGGCAGACCTCGACCGGTCGTGCCACCCCCCACTGCGGCTGCCACATGACGTTCACTGATGCCTGGCCGTGTGCCGGATCGAAGAAGCAGATCACGGGTGTCCCCCCAAATTCGTTGACACTTCCGTGATCTCAACGGGTCGCGGACGCCGAACGGTTCCCGTCCGCGACCCCTCTCACCGCCGGCTCACGCCGTGCAGCGCTGCCCCTGCGGCGGCAGCGTCCCGCTGACCAGGTACGCCTCCATCGCGGACTGGGCACAGACGTTGCCGCTGCCGAACGCGGCGTGCCCGGTCCCGACGCGGGTGAGCAGCCGCGCGTTGGCGAAGCCGTTCGCCAGGTTCACAGCATTCTGATACGGCGTCGCCGGGTCGCCGGTGGTGCCGATGACCAGGATCGTGTCCGAGCCCTGCGCCTTGATCGTGTGCGGCTTCTCCTGGGTCTGGAACGGCCAGTTCGCGCACAGCGGCTGCGCCAGGTCGCTCGGCGCCAGCTCGGAGTTCAGGATCGAGGCGCCGGACTTGAGCTGGTTGTACGCGGTCTGCACTTCCGCCGCGTCGGGCGTCGGGGTGGTGAAGTCGGCGCAGCGCACGGCGATCAGGCCGTCCTGCTCGGTGCTGTAGTGCCCGTCGGGGTCGCGGCCGTTGTACTGGTCGGCGCCGGCGAGCAGCTCCGAGCCGTCGCCGCTCTTCATCGCCTTGCCCAGCGCGTCGCGCAGGTACTTCCACCAGTCGGAGCCGACGTCGCCGTACAGCCCGATGACGACGCCGGTCCAGCCCAGCGTCTGGTCCAGCGGGCGGTTCGGGTCGCCGGTCTGCAGCGGGTGGTCCTGCAGGCCGTCGATGAAGTGGCCGAGCTGCTGCGCCGCGGCCGCCGGGCTTCCGGACAGCGGACACTGCGAGGCGTAGTTGGTGACGCAGTCGGAGGCGAACTTCTCCAGCGACTGCTCGAAGCCGACCTGCTGCTGGACGTTCGACTCGAGCTGGTCGGCGTTCGGATCGACGGCGCCGTCCAGGACCATGTGGCCCACGTTGGCCGGGAACTGTTCGGCGTAGACCGAGCCGATGTAGGTGCCGTAGGAGATGCCGAGGTAGTTCAACTTCTTGTCGCCGACGACCTGGCGCATGAGGTCCATGTCCTGCGCGACATACTTGGAGCCCACGTAGGGCAGCAGATCGCCGGACTTCTTCTCGCACGCCGAGGCCAGGGTCTTGGCGTCCTGCTGAGCCTTCTGCGCGCGGGCGGTCGCGTCCTTGGGCGGGTCGACCTCGTAGAGCTTGTCCTGGGTCTTGTCGTCCAGGCAGGTGATCGGGTCGCTGCGGCCCAGACCGCGCGGGTCGAAGCCGATGATGTCGTAGTGGGAGTGCAGAGCTCCGTCGAACTGCGACTTGGACTCCTCGATGAAGTCCACACCGGAGGCGCCGGGCCCGCCGGGGTTGGTGAACAGCGAGCCGACCTTGTGCGCCTGGTCCGCGGCCGGCCACTTCACCAGCGCGAGCGCGACGTCCTTGCCCGCGGGCTTGGCATAGTCCAGCGGGACCGTGACGGTGCCGCACTGGAAGGCGCTCAGGTCCGCGGTCGGGTCGTCGGCCGGGGCGCTGGTGCAGGCGCCCCAGGAGATCTGCTGGCCGTCGAAGGCCTGGAGGGTGCTGTACTTGCCGCTGGGCAGCGCGCCCGCCGACCCCGACGATCCCGTGGAGCCGCCGGAGGACGAGGATCCTCCGCCGACCGAGCCGGACGTCGTACAGCCGGCCAGCAGGGATCCACCGAGCAGCATCGCCACGACGGATATGGTCCTGCCCCGGCGTGCCCCGAAAACCTTCATGCGCTCATGTGTATCACCTCATCCCAACCCTAGAATCACGACATGGATGCCTTCCTGGAACTCTTGGGCGCGCGCGGCGGCGCCACACTGGCGACGATCAAGAAGAACGGACGGCCTCAGCTGTCGGTGATCAACTACGCCTACGACGCGGCCGAGCAGGTGATCCGGATCTCGATCACCGACGACCGCGCCAAGACCCACAACATGCGCCGGGACCCTCGCGTGTCGGTCATGGTGCAGCCGGAGACGTACAAGTACGCGGTGTACGACGGCGAAGCCGACCTGTCCCCGGTCGCCCAGAGCCCGGACGACGCCACGGTCGACGAACTGGTGGAGCTCTACCGCGCCGCCGCCGGCAAGGAGCACCCGGACTGGGACGAGTACCGCGCCGCGATGGTCGCCGACAAGCGTCTGGTGCTGCGCATCCGGGTGACGCACGCCTACGGCATGGGGGTCTGAGACGGATCCGGGGGAGGCGATGAGCCCGGCGGAGGCGGCGAAGGCAGCGGCGCCCGAGCCGGTCACCGCGGATGCGCCACGGCTGCCTAGCCGCCCGCTGATGACGCAGTCCTGGCTGGACGCGACGTTCCTGCACTGGGCCGCCGATCCAGCTCTGGTGGCACCGTTGCTGCCGGCCGGGGTGCGCCCCGATGTCATCGACGGCGCCACCTACGTCGGGCTCATCGCCTTCCGCATGCACCGGATCGGGTGGTGGCCGCTGCCCGGAATGCCCTATCTCGGGACCTTCCCGGAGACCAATGTGCGGCTGTACTCGGTCGATGCGGCAGGGCGGCGCGGGGTGGTCTTCCGGTCGTTGGAAGCCTCGCGCCTGCTGCCGGTGGCCACAGCGCGGACGGCGTTCCGGTTACCGTACCGCTGGGCGCGGATGTCGGCGTACCGCTCCGGAGATGAGTACTGGTACGGCTCGCGGCGCCGTGAGCCCGGCTTGCCGCCTTCGCGGAGCATCATCGGGGTGCGGGTCGGTCCCGCGATCGAGACGCCGTCCGCGCTCGACCACTTCCTGACCGCCCGATGGCGACTGCACTTCACGCTCGCCGGCCGGACCGTGCATATGCCGAACGCGCATCCGCGATGGCCTTTGCACCACGCCGAGTTGCTGGCGTGTGAGGAGGATCTGGTCGCCGCCGCGGGGTTGCCCGGGGTCGCCTCAGGGCCGCCGGACAGTGTGCTGTTCTCGCCGGGCGTGGCGGTGCGGTTCGCGCGGCCTTATGCCGTCGACCGCCGGCCCTGACCGACCCTCACCAGCCTTAATCTGCTTCGATCAGCTTCCGCTTCCACTCTCGATCACATACCGCACGAAGACGAGATCCCCGATCGGCCGGGTCTCCGCGAGGGTCATGCGATGCCGCGCGTTCTGCGGGAACTCGGCGGCGCGGACGAAACGCGGAGCCTGGTCGTCGCCGACGAAGAACGGCGCGATCGCCAGATGGATCTCGTCGGCGAGATCTTCGGCGAGGAACCGGGTGTGGAGCGAGCTTCCGCCCTCGACCATCAGCCGCTCGATGCCGCGCCGCTTCAGGTCCGCGAGGATGCCGGGGAAATCGACGAGCGCCCCGGCCGCCACGACCTCGGTGTCCGGGACGGTGGCGAGGCGGTCGGCTTGCGTCGGCACGGCGGCGTCGGCGCAGTAGACGAGCTTGTGGCCGCCGGTGGTGAAGAAGCGAGCCTCGGGGTCCAGCGCGCCGGCGCCGGTCACCGTCACCTTGACCGGGTGCTCCGCCAGACCGCGCCGGACTCTGTCGGCCCGCCGCTCCGGGTCGCGGATGACCAGGCGGGGGTCGTCGCGGCGGATGGTCTCGGCGCCGACCATGATCGCGTCCGACGCCGCCCGAAGCGCGTCCACCCGGTCGAAGTCCGCGTCGTCGGAGAGCATGAGGCGGTCGGGGGTGGTGTCGTCGAGGTGGCCGTCCAGGGACATGGCGGCGCTGAGGATGACGTGGGGGCGCTCGGGCATGCAGTCATCGTCGCATCGCCTCAGTCCAGACGCCGGGCAGGCGGCCTGCTGTTGTTCGCCGAGAGAGTACGCGATCTCCGATCCGGAACCCTGGGTTTTCCCGGAGGCGTTGCCAGTGCATGACGGTGAAAACGCGAGTCAAACGGATCATGCGCTCCAAGAAGGCGAGACAGCGGGACCGCGAGCGCGGTGGACGCGACTGGCCCGGCGGTCCCGACGGCGGCGTCCGCGAGCCGCGCCGGCCGAAGGGCACTCCGCCGCAGGATTCGATCCAGTTGGCAGAGCCACGATAAAAACGTCACATGCGCCTCACCGGTCTCACTGACAGCGAAAAGCGAGTCCGGACGGACTTCCTGGCCGGCGGGCGCACGTCGTTCGAGACCGGCGACCCGGCGGCGGACACGCGCTCGGTGGGCGCCACATGGGGACCGGAGCGCACGCTGCGCGCCGCGTTCATCAGGGGGCTGATCGAGGAAGCCGGCGACCGCCGCGCGCCGCTGCGAGTCGTCGGCGCCCGCATCGTCGGACCGCTGGAGCTGGAGTACCTGGAACTCGGCTACTCCCTGAGCTTCGCGAACTGCTGGTTCCAGGACGAGATCGACCTGCACGACACCCGCCTGCGCCGCCTGAACTTGCGCGGCACGCGCCTGGCGGGCCTGAACGCTTCCCTGACGCGCGTCGAGGCCACCGTGGTGATGCACATGACGCGGGTCGAGGGACGCGTCCGCCTCGACCACGCCGTCATCGGCGGCGAACTCCTGATCACCGACGCGCACCTGCTCCACCCCGGCGACGTCGCCCTGCGCGCCGAACGGATCCGCGTCGGCGGCGACCTGATGCTGTGGGGCACGACGATCCAGGGGCGCACCGTCCTGCGCGACGCCAAGGTCGACGGCGTCATGAGCATGGAGCGCGCCCGCCTCCACGCCCCCGCCGAAGAAGCCCTGGACGCCGCCCGCATCCAAGTCGGCAGCGACTTCCTAGCCGACGACCTGCACGCCGAGGGCACCGTCCGCCTCTCCGGCGCCGACATCCAAGGCATCCTCCGCCTCGCCAACGCCAAACTCAGCAACCCCGGCGCCACCACCCTCGAGGCCTACCAGGCAAAAATCGGCGCCGACCTCCAGTGCTACCGAGGCTTCGACAGCGACGGCCTGGTCCGCATCACCGGCGCCCACATAGCCGGCCACGCCCGCTTCGACGCCGCCACCCTCCGAGGCAACGGCACCACCGCCCTCGACGCCCGCTACACCGACATAGGCGGCGCCGCCCGCCTACGCACCACCCAAACCGCCGGCGCCCTCCGCTTCACCAGCGCCCACATCGCCAACGACCTCGACTTCCGCGAGGCACGCCTGGTCAGCTCGGTCACAGAGTTAGGGCTCGGGCCGGTCTTCGGCGGAGGTGCCACAGCGGGTTTTCCTGGCGCTGGAACGGTTTCAGCTCCTGGCTTTACCTCCAGCCCGAGTTCCGACCCAAGCGCTGGCTCCAGCCCGAGTCCCCTCCCAAGCGCTGGGACTAGCGCTGTCGCCAGTACTCCCGGCAACTCCGGTAGCCCTACCGCGGCCACCACCGCCAACACCGCCACACCTGCCCCTAACTCGCTCTCCCCTGACCCAGCCTCGTCTTCAGCTCCTGTCTCTACCTCCAGCCCGAGTCCCAGCAGTACCAGTTCCGCTGCCTCAGCCGCCGCCGCACCTAGCTCGCGATCGTCCGCCCCCACCTCCCCGCCACCACCCCCCAACCTCCTCTTCCTCGGCAACCTTCACGCCGGCGAGCTCACCCTCCGTTTCGCCGCCCCGCCCGCCGGCGGCATCCACCTCGCCAACGCCCAAGTCGGCGTCCTCAACGACGATCCCGCCTGTTGGCCTCCGCACTTCACCCGCGACGGCTTCGTCTACGAGCGCATCGCCGAGCCCGGGCCCGTCCGCTCCCGCATCGCGTGGCTGGCGCGCGAGTCCGCCGGCTACCGTCCCGGTCCCTATGAGCAGCTCGCGACCGTCTACCGCCGCCAGGGCCTGGACGGCGAAGCGCGCCGCGTCCTGCTCGCCAAGCAGCGTGCCCGGCGCCGTACCCTCTCCCTCGCCGCGCGGCCCTGGGGTCTGATCCAGGACGCGGCTGTCGGCTACGGCTATCGTCCCGAGCGTGCGCTGGGGTGGCTCGCGGCGCTGCTGATCACCGGCGTGGTCGTGTTCGGCGTGCACCACCCCGTGCCCCTCGGACCGGACAAAGCGCCGCCCTTCAATCCCCTGATCTACTCCCTCGACCTGCTCCTGCCGGTCATCAACTTCGGCCAGGGCCGCGCCTACATCGCGACCGGCGGCTGGCAGTGGATCGCCTATCTGCTCACCGCCGCCGGCTGGATTCTCGCCACCACCATCGCCGCCGGCGTGGCACGGGCCGTCAACCGCGCATAAGCCAGCGCGCCACCCCTGGTTCAGCCCCCTGATGCGCTGGCATGGTGGACCCCATGTCGTCACAGCCGATGCCGCCGCGCCGCAACGACGCCGTATCGAGCGGCTCAGGAATGGTCGTCACATCTGTGCACGGTGGCCGCTCCCCGGTCCCCGTCCCCGGCGCGAACGCCGACGCCGCCTCCGATCCGAACGCCGCGAGCCCGAACGCCGCGCCCGACCCGAACGCACCCACCTCACCGGCACCCCCCGCCGCGCCCAGCCTCGCCGACCTGCTCACCGCGCACCTCGGCCCGGAAGCCGCCCTGCTCCCCGTCACCACCGCGACCTGGCCGCCCTACGAGCACGTCAACGTCCAGGGCGCCCTGGACCGCTGGCTGTCCCGCAACGGCGCCCCGTACCGCCTGACCGGCATGGCCGGCTTCCGCCACCGCATGTTCGGCCTGTCAGACCTCTTCTACGAGTCCGGGCCGCAGGGCATGGCCGTCAGCGGCGTGTCCCTCACCGACCAGCCCTCCGGTCCCGGCGACCAGACCCGCACCTGCGTCCAGTGCGGCCTGTATCTCGTGGACGGCCTCGACGGTCCCGACGACGGCGACCGCACCGAGGACCCGCGCCCGCCGCTGGCCATCCTGCTCCGCGGCACGGAAATGCGCGGCCCGCAGCAGGACGTCAGCCTGGAGATCGCTTGCGCCGACCGCGCCCTGGCCCGCAAGGCAGCCGCCGAGATCCGCCGCCTGGCCATCGAGTTCAGCGTCTACCGCGGCCACGTCCTGGAATTCGGCACCGAGATGTTCGGCCCGCACCAGTCCGCCCTGGGCTTCCACGACCGCCCGGTCATGGACCGCGAGGAGCTGATCCTCCCGCCCGGCATGCTGGAGGGCATCGAGGCGCAGATCCTCGGCGTGAACCGCCACCGCGAAACCCTCCTCGCCCACGGCCAGCACCTCAAGCGCGGCGTCCTGCTCTTCGGCCCGCCCGGTACCGGCAAGACCCACACCGTCAGATACCTGATGAGCCGGCTGCCCGAGACCACCGTCGTCGTCCTCACCGCCAGCGCCCTGCGCCTGATCGGCCAAGCCTGCGAGATCGCCCGCGCCCTCCAGCCCGCCCTGGTCGTCGTCGAGGACGTGGACCTGATCGCCCAAGACCGCTCAGCCCACATGACCGCCACCCCGCTCCTGTTCCAACTCCTCAACGAGATGGACGGCCTCGACGGCGACGCCGACGTCACCTTCCTCCTCACCACCAACCGCATAGACACCCTGGAACCAGCCCTGGCCATGCGCCCCGGCCGCGTAGACCACGCCGTCGAAGTACCACTCCCAGACGCCGAAGGCCGCGCACGCCTCCTCGAGCTCTACCGCGGCAGCCTGGATCTGGACCTCAGCAGCGCCGACACCCTGATCGAGCGAACAGCAGGCGTCACGGCATCCTTCATCAAGGAACTGATCCGCCGAGCCGCACTGATCTCCCTCAACGAACAAGACACCCAAGACACCGCCCCCACCCCCGCCAACGGACTCCACGTCAGCGCCAAACACCTGGACGCAGCCCTGGAAATCCTCGGCGGCTCCCAGCACCAACTGACCCGCAGACTCCTCGGCGCATCAGGCGACCTCCGCCACTGAGGCGCCAACCCCCCTCCCGGAGCACCCCACGCCGCCCGGCCACACCCCCACCGACCCCCAACCCCGAAAACCCGACAACCCCACCTCCCGCCCACCCGAAGATCACACACCCCACCCACCCCACCCACCCCACCCACCCCACCAAAGAACCGAGTGGCGAACCACCCCCCGCGATCCGCTATTGTTGTGCCGTCGCCCCACGGACCCGGTCCAGACCGGACCCGCGGGACGCGCTATTGGCGGGTTGCCCGAGCGGCCAATGGGAGCGGACTGTAAATCCGTCGCGAAAGCTTCGAAGGTTCGAATCCTTCACCCGCCACAAGCAGGCAAAACAGCCCCTGACCAGGTGAACTCTGGTCAGGGGCTGTTTTGTGTGCAGTCCCATGAATGTGCGATCCGGACGGCTGTGGACCATGGTTTCTGTCTCATACATGTCACAGCTACTGCTGCGCGCTATACGGCGAAATCGGTATCCGAGACCTGAACGGCGAGGGCTCGGCGAGGGCTGCTCGTTACGGCATCCCGGCCTGGGCTCGTAGTCGCGCCATGACCTTCGGGTCAGGCCAGGCTTCGACCAGGTAGCGCGTCGGGTGGTAGCCGGGCTCGGGGATTAGGTCGACCTCGGCTGCCACGGCGTCCCAGGGCAGGAAGAAGTGGTCGTCTCCCTCGCCGGCGAATGCGATCCAGTCCGCTGGCGGCAGGAGGCTGGGCTGGTTCGCGCTCCAGGTCGCGAGGGTGAAGGTCAGGCCGTCGTCGGAGCGGCTGAAGAGCTGGAGTGCGGCGATGAATGGGTCGTCCGAGGTGCTGCGCAGAAGCTTCGTCTGGGTCGCGTAGGTATCCGCGGCCAACAGGGCCCACGACCTGCGGACCGCGGCGCGTGCCGGATGGTCTGCGGGGACGTCGTACGGCACGATGCGGCCTGAGTCGTCGGTCGTGTACGCGACGGGTGAGATGGAGCGGGTATCGCGAGTCCACTCCTGCTCGGCGTCCGCCAGCCGCTGTTTCAGCTCGGTGGGGTCGGCTGGCTCGGGGCAGATGAGCATGCCGGTGAACTCGGTCAGGAAGACCAGGGGACGCTGCTCCCAGCCTGCGGCCCAGGTGGCCAGCCAGCCGTCTAGGAGCGGCAGCGATCCCATGTAGGTGTGGCCGGCGCCCATGAAGCTGGTCGCTGAGGGGGCGTCGGTGCGCCGGTCCAGGATGTCGGAGAACTGCGCGGTGAGATTCGCGTGCGCGGCCTCGAAGACATCGTCCGCGGTCACTCCCCACTGTGCGGGGTCGGAAGCTTTGACATAGCCCATGCGGTCCTTCTGGTCGACGACCACGAGCTCGCTAAGGCACGGCGCGAACGGCCGCGACAGGAGCGGGTCGCGGCCATCGGCGAGGCCGAAGTCGGCGCGGCGCGGCACGGGCATCAGCATCGGCCGGACCTCGGCCCATCCCTCGGGCACGGAGGGCGCGGTCACGATGGCGACCAAGCGGTCGATCTGGGCTCGGCGGCCGTCCTCGTCCAGGCCCTCGCGTTCGGCGAAGAACCGCTTCAGGGACAGGACGCCGCCTGCTCCGGTGCCGCTGCGGGGTTTGACGGCGACAGTGAAATCGCTTGCGGAATACTCGACATCCGATTCCGGACTCGCCGCCCGGATCCGCTCAGCGACCTCGTGTCCGAACTCGTCGCGGTTCGACGTCCCCCTCTTGCGCCACATGGCTGGAACCTAGCGCAGGCTGCCGAACCTGGGCACCGATTTACGCCGCCCTGAACAACTCCCTTGGATGCGAACCCACCGGAGCCCGGCCTCCCGTGACCAGGTGAACATCTGGCGTGATTCGTGACGCCGTGAGTAGTGCGTGAGAAACGCAAGCGCGATGCAAACATTCGGGCCGGTTCTGCCGCGAGATCCCCGGGTGTAGAACATCCGTTGGTACCTCAGAGACCGATGCAGATCCCTGTGATCGTGTCAGGCCTCTGATGGCACTGTCCCGCGGTCGACGCTCTGTGGGGGGGAGTCGACCGCGGGACTCTAACACAAGGCTTTGTCATCTATTGATGTTCTCGAGAGGTGGCGGCTTCGATGGCAGACCTGTGGCTAACCGACCGCCCGCACCACGAGCGACTCAAGCTCCAGCACGAGCGCGCGCGCTTCGTTTGCGGAGACGTGGTGCGTATCGACCTGGACTTCCAGTTCGACCGCGTCAGATGTGGCGCTGACCTGGACCATCAGCTTGTCGAGGTACTCGGCGAACGGCTCGCCCCAGCGGAAAGTGCTCTCGTCCCGGGCAGCGTCCAGCGCCTGTCTGGACGGCGCCGGCATGGACACGTCGGTATCGGCGCCGAGGCGGCGGTCGTTGAACAGGCACGAGAGCTCGATGACGTCGCCGCGTTCCTCACTAATGCGCGCACGCAGCTCTTCGAGCTGCCTCGGGTCGTAGTAGGCGTACTTCGAGCAGAGAGCCGAGGCACGCTGGGTACGTTCGACAGCCTCGTCGAAGGAGACGTTCGCGGCGTCCGCCATGAACAAGCCGTTCACGGACAACGGATGCGAGACGTCCGCGATGCCGGGACGGAACCTGTTGCTGACGACCACCTGGATCAGCGAGGGATTGATCCCGGTCAGCCGCGCCACAACCACCGCGTAGCCAGCCAACATGACGGACGATTCCGGCGCGCCGAGCCGAGCGGCGACTGCCTTCGATGCCATGTGCAGCGCCCTGGATTCGAAGTAGGCGCGACGGTAACGCGGCTCGCCACGGTCGACGTGCGGACCGAATCGAAGCGGGCTGGCGGAGCGGAGAATGCGCTCCCAATGACGCAGCGAAGCCTCGTTCTGCCGTTGCCCCGCAGGCGTCCGCTGCTGTGCGGCCAGTTCCAGCGGACCCATCGTCGGCGCCGGGTTCTTCGGCTCGCCGGTGACCGGGTCACGTTCGGCCAAATCCGTGAGCATGACAGCGATTCCGGCGCCGTCTGTAGCTACATGGGAGATCGTCACGACCACGTGAGTCACCACGCCCCGCGCGCGCACCGCCGCCATCCGGATCGGCCACTCCTGCGCGTGATCGAACGGCGTCGCGTCCCACTGGTCCGCTAGGCGCTGAGCGGTCAGAGCTGGGTCCTCGTCGTCCGCGACGTCGATTATGCCCAGCGCATGCGCGCCTGAGCCTGACACCTCCTGGACCACAGCGCCGTCCTCGCCCGACCGAATGCGGACGCGCATCGATGCATAACGGCACATGAAAAACGCAAGCTCCACAGCCAGATCCTGGACCGTCCGGCCATCTGCCACGGGCACCGCGCCACCCATGCTCAGCGACGTTCCGGCCTGCTGCATCAGGGTCCAGACTTTCTGCTGCCCCCAGGTCAGCTCACCGATGCCAGCACCGGGACCTTCGAAGGGCACGACGATCCGGTCCGTCATCCGCACGCCGCCGAGCACCGTCTCGACCATCGGTCCAGCTATCGCCATCGCCACCGCCCCCTCGCACCGACGGAGCTCGGCCCCCATGGCCCCGCACCGCACCATCGTCGGCCAGTCGACTCAGCGATGCAAGACTCTGATAAATCTCGGTAAGAACACGATTATTGCTGGCTGGACGCCCGTGACTGGATCAGTGCCCTGTTCTGCGGACATCCCCGCCGACGGCACGCCACACGAGCGCGGCGGTGCGCGTCGGCCAGTCCGCGGGGACCGGGTCGCCGGCCAGGGCGCGGCCGTACCAGCTGCCGGTACACATCGTTACAGCGACCGTGAGGTCTGCGTCCTGGTCGATCAGGCCGAGGTCTTGGGCGGCTTGCAGGATGGCGGCGATCCGGCGGCGTCGCGGATGGATGACGCGGGCTTGGTAGCGTTCGCGGACCTGGCGCTCGGTGTTGTCCTGGAGCATCGTGCCGACCAGGGACAGACGACCCGGGCGTGAGACGCCGCGCTGGAAGTCGGTGAGTTCGGCGACCAGGTCGGCGAAGGGGTCGGCGATGCCCGGGGACTCGCGCGGCGGGTCCGTCGGCGCGTCCTCGGCGCTCGCGACGGCGGCGCCGGCCAGGTCGGCTTTGCTGGGCCAGCGGCGGTAGAGGGCCTGCCGGGTGGTGCCGGCCTCGGCTGCGACCGCCGCGATCGACATCCCTTCGTAGCCGAGCACCGCGAGCTGGCGCTTGGCCGCTGCGAGGATGCGGGCGTCGATGGTGCTGTCACGGGCCCGCCCCTGGCCCGCTGAGCGGCCTCCGACCTGTGGCGTTCTCCCTGGGTGCACCCCTGAATTGTATCCATGCAATACACACCTGTACCGTATTGATAAGTCGTGTTGCCCTCACGGACACCCGAGGAACCTCCATGATTCGGACCGAACGCAGATGACTACGAGTAACGACACCGACCTGACCACCCCGACGGCGCTGCTGGCGGGCGCGCGCCGGCTTGAGCGCCGCGTCGCCGATGCTTTGTCCGGAACCTATGACGGCGAGATCGACGCCGAGCTGCTCCGCGGCGCCTCGGTGCAGCTGAACGGATCGGTTATCAGGCCTCTGGCTCTTCTTGTAGCCGGAACGCTCGACGACCCCGTTACCGCCGAGGAGCCGTCGATCGACGCCGAGCTCTGGCGTCTCACCCAGGAAGCCACCCGGCTGCGCGCCACCACTGGCGTGCCCGCTCCGCTGATCGAGGCTACTGCGGCACTTCAGGACCTAGCCTGTCGGCTAGTTCCCGATCCTGCGGTGGTCGCCGGACGCATCGCACGGCTGGCCGCGCTACAGGGCGATCTGCCGACCAGCATCCAGGCGTCGGAGGATGGTCCCTACCTCGTCACCAATGCCAGCCACTTGACCACCTGGCTAGGGGAGCCGTTGCCGCTGCGTCCGCAGATGGCGCTGTGTCGCTGCGGAGGCTCGGCGACCAAGCCGTTTTGCGACGGCGCGCATGCGACGAACGGCTTCAGCGGCGCCAAGAGTCCGGCACGCGTGGCCGATCGGCGGGACACGTATCCCGGGCAGCAGGTCACCGTCCTGGACAATCGCGGGATCTGCGCTCATTCGGGGCTGTGCACCGACCGTCTTCCGACCGTGTTCCGTCAGGGCCAGGAGCCTTTCGTGGCGCCGAGCGGGGGGCGCATGGACGAGATCGTCCGGGCGGTTCGGGCGTGTCCGTCGGGCGCCTTGAGTTTTGCGATCGACGACCGTGAGGCCCGGGAACAAGTCGACCAGGATCGGCCGGCGGCGATTGAGGTCTCCAAGGACGGTCCCTACCGGGTCACCGGCTCGATTCCGCTCACCGGTGCTGACGGCGAGCCGGAGCCGCGGAATGCGGGATCCTCGACCGAGCACTACAGCTTGTGCCGTTGCGGGCAGTCGCAGAACAAGCCGTTCTGCAGCGGCATGCACTGGTACGTCGACTTCCAGGATCCGCCCGCGCCCTCGGAGCCGACGCTCTTCCAGTGGGCCGGCGGGCTGCCGGCGCTGACCAGGATGACGCGGATCTTCTACGCCAAGCACGTACCGGCCGATCCGCTGCTCGCGCCGATCTTCGCGAACATGTCGCCGGACCATCCGGAACGCGTGGCGGCCTGGCTCGGCGAGACCTTCGGCGGCCCGACCGTGTACACCGACACCTACGGCGGCTACGACCGAATGGTCGGGCAGCACGCGGGCAAGGGCCTCAGCGAGGAGCAGCGCGCGCGCTGGGCGCAGCTCATCGTGCGCTCGGCTGATGAAGCCGGGCTGCCGAGCGACCCCGAGTTCCGCGCGGCGTTCGTCTCCTACATCGAGTGGGGCTCGCGCATCGCCGTGGAGAACTCCCAGCCGGGCGCCCACCCGCCACCGCACATGCCGGTACCGCGCTGGTGGTGGGTGTGCGGCGCGACGCCAGATGCCCGAGTCTCCGCTCTCGCCGTACAAACCAATCCGGAAGGACCTGTCATGACGCTGCCCGCGAACGACGCGCCGCTCAGCTTCGACGCACACATCAGGACCCTGTTCAGGGAGATGGACAGGCGATCGATGAAGTTCGTCTTCGACTTGTGGTCGCACGACGACGTCAGTCGGCATGCCGAGGCGATCCTCGGCCGGCTCCGGCAAGGGTCGATGCCGTGCGACGGCGCCTGGCCGAGGGAGAAGACGGATGTCTTCGAGCGGTGGATTCGGGCTGGGAAACCTGCCTAATGCCTTGGGGCGGGCGAGCCTTCCAGCCGGGTCAGCCGGGTTAGCCGGCCAGGGTCACGACTGCCGCCATCCACTGGTGGTTGCAGGACCCTGATCCTTGGGCACTGCCGGATCCGGCACTCTCGTAGGCCGTGGCGAGTTGGTCCGCCGGGGCGACGAGGAGGGTCGGGAGGGCCGTGAAGCCGGCGGACCAGGTGGCGTTCTCCCCGCCTTGGATTCCGGCGGCGGCGAAGACAATGCCGCCGCCGGACGCGGAGGCGGCGCCCGATGCGAACGGTCCCGAGGCGGCCGTCGCCGAAGAGTGACCGGTGATCGCGCTCACGCCGGAGAAGGCGTCGAGCGCAGCGTGGTGCTCCGAGGAGGTAGGGAAGGTGACGGTCACCGACCCGCCAGCCGCGAGGGACTTCGCTCCCACCGCCGCGAGTATCAGGGTACGGTCACCCGCACCGTCGCTCTGGTCGGCGATCACCGAGTAACTGTTGCCGGCGCTGTCGGACGCCCCGACGGCGCCGGAGTGCGTATTGGTGAGCATCACCGACAGGAGCAGGCTGCCGCTGCCCGGCGAGGCGGCGGAGGTTCGCAGCGTCGCCGACGCTGACGACGACTGCGCCGCACCGGAGGCGAGCCGTCCCGCATACGCCGGGTGCTGAGCGCCGGGCGGCGGCGCGGACGTCGGCTGATTGCCCCCGCCGGTGCTCGGGGCACCGCCGGATGCGGACGACTGGCCGGGCTTGCTCGGGCTCGATGAGTCGTGCGGCTGCGCGGAGTTCGTCGAGGATCCGTTGGGCGCGCCGGGCTGGCTACTTTGCCCGCCGACTGCACCGAGAGAACCCGTGGCCGACGAGCTTCCGACCGCGGCGCCGCCACCACCTTGCTCGGACGTCGCGCGACCTGCTGCCACACCGCCCGCCTGATCGCCGCCCGAAGGCCCGCTGGCATCGCCGATCTGCGAATCCTGACGCGACGCAGCTGCCGCATGCGAACCACCACCACTGCTCAGAGCGAGCGCCCCAGCTATCGCCGCGACGGCTATCACGGCGACGCCACCGACGACAGCGATCCGCCGCCGATTGCCAGGACCCTGCGAGGGCGCACCGTCGCCACCACCATTCGCGGCGGACAAACCCTCCGACGCGGATGCCGGGCTGTAGTGGATGGCGATCGTCTCAGCATCCGCGACCGGATCCGGCTGGCTCGGATCATGGCTGCCCGCACTCATATAAACCCCCGTTGGTCCAGCTCATCGAACGCCGACGAGCGCCCGATCGTATCCGGCGGCCCGCCTCGGCGTCATGCAGAGGACGAGCACCGCGCCCGGCATTGCGAAGAGCAGCTCAGAGGCGAAATCGACGCTCAGCACGGTGGAGAAGCTGCATCAGGCTACTGATCAGCCAAGGCAGTAGGCAGCAGGTACTCGCGCAAGATTTGAGCTACCCGGGCGGGAGCCGTGGCAAAGGCGCGAATCGGCTGCCGCTGCTCGCGAAAGCGCCAGCTGGCCGGCGGGGCGAGGATGCGCGCAGGAAGTTGGGCTACCTGCGGCGAAAGTGGCGGATGCTGCTGGTGCTCCCGCGCACGCTGGCTAGGCGGCAAGTCGGCTGGGGCTGCTTCCGGCAGGCACCAGCTAGGTAGCGGGCAGGGAGTCGGGCTAATCGCGGAGGGAGTGGCGGCAGAAAGGCGAATGCTGCCGGTGCTGCGGCGTGCGCTGGCTAGGCGGCAAAGTCGGGCACTCAGCCACGATCAGCCCAACCCCTAGCCAGGCGGCAGCGATGCGGATGCTGGCGATGTTCCCGCGTGCGCTGGCTGGGCGACGGGTCGGTTGCGGCTGCCCTCACAAGCGCTGCTGGTTCTCTCGCCTGCGCTAGGGGGCGGGGGCGGGGGTGGTGAAGGAGGCGGCGGCGGCGGCGGTGAGGGTGCGGAAGCGGTGGGGGGCGGTGGTGGGGGGGATGTGGCCGGCTCTTTCTAGGCTGATGATGCCGTGGGCGGCGGCCCAGAGGACTTCGGTGATTTCGGTGGGGTCGGCGTTGGGGCGGAAGATGCCGGTGTCGATGCAGTGTTGGGCGGCTTCGTGGAGGACGGCGAGGCTTTGGTTGGCGGCTGCTGTGGCTTCGGCGTCGGGGGTGTAGCCGGGGATGCCGGGGCCGTGCATGACGTCGTAGAAGTTGGGTTCGGCCAGGGCGTTCTCGCGGTAGGCGCGGCCGAGGGCGGCCAGGTGTTCGGCGGGGTCGTCGCCTCGGGGGACGGCGTCGAGGTGGCGCTTGAGGCGGGCGAAGCCTTCGAGGTACAGGGCGGCGGCGATGGCGTCCTTGGAGCCGAAGTGCTTGTACAGGACCATCGTGGAGCAGCCTGCTTCGGTGGCGATGCGGCGCATGGTCAGGGCGGCCGGGCCTTCGGCGGCGAGGAGTTGGGCGGCGACGTCCAGCAGGGAGGCACGCAGCACCTCCTGGCCGAGGGCTTGGGCTCGGGCGTAGACGCCGGGGGCGATCGGCTCGTAGTCGTCCGTCGTCTCGGGCTTCGCGCTCTTAGGCTTCGTGGTCTCAGGCTTCGTACTCATGTCCGTTTCCCGCTGTCGGTTGTCGGCTCCGCCTAGCCGAGCGTCACTGTAGCGATCACTCCTTCGTGGCGCCTTGCCAATCGGGCAGAGGGCGGTAGATCGGGATGCCTGCGTCGGCGAGTGCCTCGCGGCGTGTGAAGTACTCGTCGCCCATGGGATCCGCGCCGAGCAGGGGCATCGAGCCGCGCCAGATGGTCACGTCTTCGGGCGCCAGACGCTCGGCTTCGGCGAAGTGCGCGGCGGCTTCCGTGGGGTGGCCGGCGCGGTGGAGCCACAGGGCCAGTGCCGCCTCCGTGCGCGCTTGCTGTTGGGCGGCGGTGACTTGGGGCGCGTAGGTGGCGACGTCGTCGGCGGTCAGGCCGCTGTCGTCGTTGCGGACCCAGCGTTCCAGCGCCGCCATGGCACGCGCCGAGTCCAGGCCGCTCATGGAGCGGAAGAGGTCGGTGGCGAACTGGGTATCGTTCGGGCGGGCAATGCGGCCCTCCTCGTCGATCCAGACCACGGTCGGGACGTTCAGAACCTGATAGCGGTCGGCGACGGTGCCGTCAGCGTCGATCAGCGCCGGGTGGGTCGCTGCCGCCTCCTTGATCCACGGTTCGGCGTCGGCGGGACGGCGGTCGATCGCCACACTCACCACGGAGAAGCCCTCGGGGCTCAACGCAACATGCTGACGTTCCCACTCCGGCAGGTCGTAGCGGCAGCCACACCATGACGCCCAGAACACCAGCGCCACCTTGCGTCCGCGCAGATCGCTCAAGCGGTGCGCGACGCCGGCCACATCGCGCAGCTCAAAGTCCGGCGCCTCCCCCTCGGCCAGAGCGGAAGCACGCTCAGCAGCCGAAGCGCCGACGGCCGCGACACCCAAGCCGGGCACGGCCGCGTAGGGGCGATCGACCAACTCCGCGAACGCCGCCAAGTCCACGAAGTTGCCGTCCCGCTCGACTCCGGCGGCGACCCGTGCGGGTATGCATATGTCGCCCCGGCACCAGCCCTGTGGCTTGCGTTCCCAGCCGAGAGCACCGGGGACCTCGGCGATGGGAATCAGGACCCTGCCATCACCGGCGATGCGCGCGTCGACGGCCACATCGCGGTGATCGTCCAAGATCGTGAAGTTCATGGCGGCCTCCTCGGCACTCGATAACGTCGTTACAAGAACGATAACGTCGTTATCACGACTGCGCAACAAGTTTGCCGAGAAGCTGCGAAGAAAACAGAAAACCTAGCGTGACCTGGACAGGAACAGATCACCGAGCTCCGCTCGCGGCTGGGGCACCGCCGCCTGCGGCCGCACCGCCATGCCGCCGACGTTGACGCCGCGCTGCAGGAAGAACCCGAGTAGCCGTGCCGTCGCCAGCGCGTCGCCGAGGGCGCTGTGCGCGTCGGTCAGCTCGACCCCGACCGCCTCACAGCAGTCCAGCAGCTTGTACGAAGGCCCTGGCAGCATCGCCTGCGAGGTCCGCAGCGTGCACGCGCCGCCGGCGATCTCCGGGGAGTGCACGCCGAGCCGCGCGAACTGTGTCACCAGGAACTTGGCGTCGAACGCCAGATTGTGCGCCACGACCACCCGGTCCACGAGCAGCCCGTGCAGCTCCATGCCGACGTCCTCGAAGCGCGGCGCCGGCTCCACCATCTCGCGCGTGATGCCGTGCACCCGCGTCGCCCCGACCCCGCCCTGCGGTCGCAGCAGACTGTCCCAACTGCCCGTCACCTGCCCGGTGGCGTCTACATGCACGATCGCGACTTCCAGGATCTCGGCGATCGGAGGCTGGAATCCGGAAGTTTCGACATCGACGACTGCGTATCCGTTCACCAACCCATCTTCGAGGTCGGACACGCACCTGTGCAGCAGGCGCGCCTCAGCGCGCCAACATCACAAGAGCCGGAGCTGCGAGGAACGCGCAAATGGGGAGATTCCACTTCCAGTAGCGCACGAACACAGCGATGAACTCACGGATGGTCGCGCTCGGCAGGAAGTACGCGGCCGTCGGAGATCCCACCACTTGAGCCGGCACGTCAAGGTCGCGAGCGATCAACGCCGCGCGGTAGCTGTGGAAGTCGTTCGTGACGACTACACAGCGATACCCCTCAGGCCGGTTCTCCCTCATAAGCGCCGCGCTATAGAGAAGGTTCTCCTCCGTCGTACTCGACTGATCCTCCTTGAGGATCCGGTCGGCGGGAAACCCAGCCTCCACCAAGTAGTTCTCCATCGCCTCGGCTTCGGACAGCCGCTCGTCCGAGCCCTTGCCGCCGGAGACGATGAGCATAGGAACCCTCTGCGTATCCCCCGAGTTCTGCGCGAGCGCGCTAAGGGATTCGTACACTGCGCGTCCCCGCTCCAACCGGCTCGCCAGCAACGGAGACACTCGCCGTCCGCCCATGAGACCGGCGCCGAGAATCACCACGAAGTCAGGAACGCGCCGGATAGGCATCCGCCGGTAGAGGAACCCATAGCTGAGGTAGCAGAAGAACAGAAACGCCAAGTAGCAGACCACGAGCACCGCGGCGGCAGCCAAAGCCAACAGCTCGTGCCGCCGAGCCACCAAAGCCGCCACCAGCAACAGCATCAACGCGATGATGCCGACCCCACAGGCGAGGGACAGCAGGTTGGCGGCGTTCCGCCCCTCCTTACGCAGCATCGTCATGCCGTTGAGGATCAGGAACGTCACCAGCGCCACCAACCCCAGCGTGGGCAACAGCGCCACCGCCACGACCGCCAGCGCCCGTCCGTCGCCAGAGGTCCGCGTCACCCCGACGAGCAGCCCCAAACCCAGGAACGACAACGTCAGCCCCAGGAACACCGCGTTCCGGAACCCGCGCGCATCTCGCATCATCGAGTTCACGAACAACAACGCGAACAGCGTGGCGAGCAAGTAGGCGAACAGAGTGTTTCCCGAGGATCGAGGCCGCACAGGCCGGGTCGAATGTCCTGACCTGGTTAGTTTATGGAGAACGCTATATATACGGAGACATAGGGAGCGTTAGAGAGACGGACGCAACACGATCCGGATCGGATCCCCCACCTTCTTCTCCAGCCGCTCGACCGCCTCGGCAGCCTCCTCCAGTCCCATGACCCCGGAGATGGACCGCGCGAGGTTCAGCCGACCGCCGGCCTCTAGGCGGATCAACTGTGCGACCGACTCCTCCGGCGAACCGTAGTGCCCCAACAGCTGATACTGCGCGGACTGGAACCGTGTGCTGTTCTCGATCGTGATCGGCTGACCGCTCAGCCCGACCAACACCAGCTTTCCGCCCGGCGCCAACTGCCGCAGCGCCTGGTCCCGCACCGGCGTCACCCCGGCGAAGTCGAACGCATACTCCAGCCCGACACCACCAGTCGCCGCACGGATCGCGGAACGCAGTTCCGGGTCCGCAGAATCCAGCGCGATGTCCGCGCCGAAGGCCAAGGCACGCTCCCGCGCGGCCTCCGAAGGGTCGATCGCGATGATCGGACACGCACCGATCGCCCGCAACAGCTGCACCGCGTGCGCCCCGAGCCCACCGATCCCCCACACGCCGACCGACTGCGCCGGACCGACGTGCGCCGTCGCGGTGATCGCACCCCACGGCGTCGACACCGCGTCCGGAATGATCGCGCCCTGTTCGAACGGGATGGAATCCGGCAGCGCGACCAGCGTGTCCTGCCGCGCGAGCGCGAAGTCGGCCCAGCCGCCGTCGTAGTCGACGCCGCGGGTCCACACCTGGCCGTCGCGGACCTCGCCGGCCTGCAGCACGACCCGGTCACCCGGCTTCCAAGCCGTAACATCCGGCCCGACCTCGGCGACCGTGCCCGCGATCTCGTGACCGAGCGTGACGGTGTCGCCGACCAGGAGGCGAGGCTTGGCGAAGTAGCCGCGGACCAGGTGGACGTCCGACAGGCAGACGCCCGCCGCCTCGACCTTGACCAGCACCTCGCCGGTCCCCGGCGCCGGCTTCTCGACGTCCTCGACGCTCAGCGTCCCGGTGGACAGGTTCAGACGTGCGGCACGCATCGTCGCCATGGCGCACTCCTCTCTTGTACGTCTACGCGAACCGCTTCAGCACTTCACGAATCCGACTCACAGACTTCTCATCCGCACCGAAATGCGCGACCACACACAGCCACTCACGAAGGTTCAGCAGGTCCATCCGCTCACGCCAATCGCCGACCGGCGGGCGCACTTCGTAGTAAGCAGCGAAGAACTCCTCCGGCACACCGCCGGTGCAGTACATCATGCTCACGTCTATCTCTGGCCAGCCGTAGTAGACAGCGGGGTCGATGAAGACCGGCGTGTCGTCGAAGGCGGCGATGATGTTCGCGCGCCACAGGTCGCCGTGGACCAACGCCGCAGGCGCCGCCGGAAGCAGACCGGGAAGGCGCTCACACAAGCGCTCCAGCGCACGCAGATCCTCGGACTCGAAAGCGGCTTCGACATTCGGCTCACGCAGATAGCGCAGGATCCGGTGCTCGGCGAAGAACCGATGACCGTCCTCGTCCCAAGCGTTCTCCTGGGGCAGGAGGCCGAGCATGCCGTCGTGATGCCAGCCGTGCCGATCGGATTCGTGATCATGCAGGGCTGCGATGGCGCGCCCGGCGGTTTCCCAGAACTGTGGGGTGTCGGGCAGCTCGGAGTTCAAGGCTTGCAGAACCAAGGAGTTGGGACCGACATGCAGGACGTCAGGAGTAGGCAGTCCGCCGATATCCCTTAGCGCTTCAAGACTTTCCGCTTCCTGTCCGAAGAAGCCGTCGGGAACAGAACGGCCGCCCTTCACCACGACCTCGCGGCCGTCGGAGAGCGCGACCCGCCAAGCCGTGTGGGCCACGCCCCCAGTCAAGGGCTCGGTGCGGAGCGCCTGCGTTCCAGGCGGGAGCAGGTCGGCGGTCCACTCGTCAGCCGCATCGGGCTTATTGCTCTGCATCGCCCAAGGCTCCCAGAGATCCCGCGCGAACGAGATGCGCCGCCGCCCCGCCGCCGCCCCACTCCGCTCAGTTCGAGAAGTCCTGCGTCATCCAGACCGTGCCCTTGCTGTCGCGGTACACCGATATCCCGACGTGGTGGAAGTCCGTGCTCAGGATGTTGCGCCGGTGTCCGTCGTCCGGCGGCTGCTCGGCGAGCATGCTGTTGGTCAGCCCGACAGCCATGGAAGCGATGGCGGCACTCGTGTTCGACACCGGTCCTCCCTCGCCGATGTTCTCGCCCGCCGACATCCACGACACGCCCGCAGCGGTCTCGCGGTCGCCGAGCGCCGGCTCGCCGGGGCACTGGTGCGACAGGCCGCAGCCGGAGGACATGACAGAGGTGTGCGCCGCCGCGCTCTTGTTGAGACCCGCGGTGATGGTCAGCGGCGCCAAGCCCTGCCCCGCGCGCGCCTGGTTGATCACGGCCAGGACCTGGTTCGCCGCGTCGCTCTGGTTCGCAACGGTCGACGCCGACGTGGTCGCCGGCGCGCTGTGCGAGCTGGCAGCCGAGCTCCGCGACGGGGCAGAGCTGGTCGTGGACTGCGTGGGTTTAATGCTGCTTTTCGAGGTGCTGGGCGTCGACTTGGCGGAGTCGGGGCTGGACGTGGGCGGGAGCGAGGAAGTCGATCCGACCAACGAGCTGACGGAACCCGAGGGCGTCGGGGTCGTGGCGATCGGGGAGTTCGAGCTTCCGCTGCCTCCGACCGACGTCGTGGCGCTGCCGGGCCCGGAGTCGGCCTTGGTGTCGGTGGCTCCGGTCGTCACGACCACGGCGCCGACGACCGCGGCGGTCGCGGCCAGGGCGACGGCCGCCTTGGCGGCGAAGTGCGAGGCGGCCGAGCGTGCGCCGCCCTTGGGTATTCGGCGATGCGAGGACAGTGCCGGTCCGTGTCCGCCAAGCGGCGGTAGCTGCTGCGTTGATGCGCCCGCACCCGCGCCGGCGCCTGCTGCCCCCGTCGCACCAGCCGCAGAGTGCAGAACCGCGGGCACCGCGTGATGCACCGCCTCGGCCAGCCCGAACGGCAGCGGCACCAGCGGCAGCCGGACCAGCAGGCGCTCGGCGGGGACGAAGTCGGTCGCCAGCCCCGAGCAGGTCGGGCACTGCCGGACGTGCCGCGCGAAGCGCTTGCGCCACAAGGGTTCGGGGCGACCGTGCCAGTGCATGGCGAGGTCGGAGAGCTCCAGGCAGATCGGGGCGGCACACAGCGCGCGCACCACGGCCCGCGACGTCTCCAGCTGCCCCTTCATCCGCGCGATCCGGACCGTGACGTGGTGCGGCTCCAGCCCGAGCGCGTCGACCAGGTCCCCGCGCGTCAGGTGTCCGGCCTCCACGAGCCACCACAGGGACAGCAGCTCGCGGTCGTCGTCGTCGAGCCAGGCCGTGGCCATCGCGACCTCGCGCCGCTGCCCGGTCAGGCCCAGCTCCGTGAGCGTCAGATCCGCGAAGTCCGCCCCGGGATCGGCCAGCTCCGGCGCCTCGTCGAGCGGCCGCGGCCGACCCTGGTAGGCCCGCACGTGGTCGCGCACCTGGTTCATCGCCACCGCGACCAGCCAGGACCGGAACACCCGCGGGTCGCGCAGCGTCGGCAGGCTCCGCACGACGCGCAGCATCGTCTCCTGCACCACGTCATCGACATCGGCCGCCACCGGGAGCGCGCGCCCCACGATGTTGTAGACCAGCGGCAAGTAGTCGGAGACCAGGCGCTCCAAAGCGACCGGGTCTCCGGCCGCCGCCGCTGAGACCAGGTTCGCGTCAGTTTCCGTCACCATCGTCAGGCCTCCCACACCCGAGCTTTTTTGTTCGGACGTAGGGGGAGACCCTAGCCGAGGGCGCGGGTCACAGAAATATTCGTGATTGTGTTCACTCTCCAGATGCGGGTATTTCGGCTGAATGCTCACATCCCTGATCAGACCAGGGCCCGACACAGCAGCGCATCCGGAACGCCGCCTTCAGCGCGCTGCCAGGTGTACGCGATGCCCGCTAAGTACTCGTTGTCGGGGCACTGGCCCTTGTAGGAGCCGGGTGCCCAGTCGGAGGGTGTGGAGCCGCCGGTGGTTGGGCGGTTGTCGCCTTGGTTGAACCAGATGGTGTGGCTGGTGGTGGGTAGAGGCGCTGCGGCGGGGGCGCACAGTAGGGCTGCCATGGCGTTGTTGTGGACGCTGTAGCCGGTGGCGAAGGTGTTGTCGGGGCATTGGAGCTTGGTGTAGCCGGGTGCCCAGTCGCCTTCGGTTACGTAGGTCTCGTTGGTGACGACGGTCTGGGTGGCTGTGCTCTTGGTCGGTTCTGAGGAGTCTGTGCATAGTCCTCGGCTGCTGCCGCGGCCTAGGCCTGTCAGGCGTTCGGTGTCGGGGCAGTTGCCCTTGCGGTTGCCGGGGGACCAGTCGGGTTGGGCCAGCATCGTGGTGGAGACGTTGTAGTCGGCGTGGTCCAGGTCGAGCATGTTCCAGTGGGGGGAGGCGGGGATGTGGCCGGTCGTGGTGGGGGCGGAGGTCAGCTTCTGCCAGTCGGGGAGGCGCCAGTCGCCGGGGTCGGTGATGCTGGTGCGGTTGCCGGCGGGGTCGTAGGACAGGAGGGCCCAGTTGTCCTGGAGGGTTCCGTTGGTGGCGGTGTAGCCGATCAGCGGCCAGATGGCGAAGTCGGTGTCGTTGGCGGCCAGGATGGTGGTGAAGGTGTCGAGCCAGGTCTGTTCCTTGGTGTCGGTCTCGCCGCGTCCGGCGGCGCCGAATTCGCTGACCCAGACCGGTGCGGTGAAGTGCTGGCCGGATTGGGTGACGAACAGGGCCTCCTGGTTCACCGCCGACGCCAGCTGGTCCGGGGTCATGTCCTCGTAGCGCGGGTCGCTGGTCGAGCCGGCCGAGCCCGCGGCGGCGCCGGAGTTGTTCGGGCCGGTGTAGCTGTAGAAGTGCGCCGAGTACACCAGCTTGTTCGAGGCGATCAGGGTGGCGGAGAGGTTCGCGGCCGGGGTGAGCATCGGGCGGCCGTGGGAGAAGCCGGCGGCGGGGATGCCGTACCAGTTGATGCCCTCCATGACGATCAGCATGTCCGGGTCCGCGGCCAGGATCTGGTTGCCGGCCTCCTCGAAGGCGGCGTATTCGTCGTGGGCGTCGTACCAGCCCCAGTTCGGGTCGTCCCAGGTGTCGCGCCGGACTTCGTTGCGCAGGTCCGCGCCGACGACGCGCTTGTTCGCCCTGTACCTGTTCACCATGAACAGCCAGTCGGACTCCCACTGCTGCGTGCTCTGTCCGCTGTTCCAGCGCTCGTTGCCGTCCAGGCCGCAACACCAGCGGTAGCTCGTGGTGTGGTTGTTCAGGATCACCGCGAAGCCGTCGCCCGTCAGGGCGCTGACGACCGCGTCGTAGACCTGGAGCGCGGTCAGTCCGCGCAGCTGCGGGTTGGCGGTGACGGCGGCGTCCGGGACGGTCGAGGTGTCGTGGATCATCGCGTCCGCGAACGGCAGACGGATGGTGTTGATGCCCAGGCTGTGGAAGTCCGCCAGGATCTGCGGGATCGGCTTGCGGTCCAGGGCCAGCGGGACGTTGTAGGACACCTCGCCGGCGTGGTTCTGCGCCGGATCGGTCGCCGAGCCGCTGCCGAGCCAGTGGCCCTGCGCGCCGTCCCAGTTGCCGCCGATCAGCTTGAAGCGGTTGCCGTTCGCGTCGACGACGTAGCGGCCGCTGGTGCTCAGCGGACCGGTCCAGGACGCGGCGAGCGAGCCGGCGGGAACGGCAGCGGCTGAGGGGAGTCGCGAGGCGGCGCGCGCGGACCCCGGGAGCAGTACCGCGCAGGTCAGCAGGGCCAGCAGCGCGATCAGGACACGCACACGGATGAGGGACACGGCTGGAATGTAAGAAGGATGACTTACAGCGTCAATGACGATGTGCGGCACGACAAGCGGATGAGGATATTGCCACACTCTTCAATCACCGTACATAAACCGGTTTGTGCTGGATAACACCGATTCATGCTTCGATACCTGGGATGTGCGATGGCGGTCGCGTTGCTGGCCGCCGGGACGGCCGACGCCGCAGTCGGCGCTCCTGCGGGCCCGCAGGAGCGGGGCGGGCCGGTGAGTGTGCGGATCGGGCTCGCGGGGCGGGATCCGGTGGGCCTGGAGGCGTTCGCGCGGGCGGTGTCCACGCCCGGGGACGCGCAGTACGGCCGCTACCTGACGCCGGCGCAGGCCCAGGCGCGCTTCGGGGCGACGGACGCGCAGGTCGCGAAGGTACAGAAGTGGCTTCGTGCGTCCGGGATGCGCGTGACGAATCAGGACCCGCACTGGATCGACGCGACCGGGAGCGCCGGCGCCGTACAGAAAGCGTTCGGCGCGGGGACGCGGACGCTGTCGGCGCCGCCGGACGTGGCGCGCGCCGTGGCGAACGTGGCGCGGCTCGGCCAGACGCAGGTACAGGGCATGCGGGAGGGGGCGAGCGCGGCGATCACCGCGCGGCGCGGCATGAGCGCTCACCCGATCGGCGCAGGCGCACTCGGCGGCGCCGCGACCGGCAATCGGATGGCCGACGGCACTGTCGCTGCGGTTCACTCCATTGGCGGCATGCATCTGCCCGCCGACGTGCCCGAACACCCTGACGTCGTTCACTCCACTGGCGCAACGCCGCAGGCTCGCGCGGCCCTGCCCTCCTGCTCTCCGACCTGGGGCGCGCTGACCGCGGACCCGACTCTCCCGGCCGGCTACACCACCCCCGAGCCGATCGACGTCTGCGGCTACGTCCCCAGCCAGCTGCGCACCGCCTACGGCGTCGCCGCCTCCGGCCTGAACGGATCCGGCGTCACCGTCGCGGTCATCGACGCCTATGGCTCCCCGACCATGCTCACCGACGCGAACCGCTTCGCCCAAGCGCACGGCGACCAGCCGTTCGCCGGCAACCAGTACCAGGAGACCGTCACCGCGAGCCAGTGGACGCACACCACCGACGGTGTCTGCCAGTCCCCCGGCGACTGGGCCGGCGAGGAGGCGCTGGACGTCGAGACCGTCCACGGAATGGCGCCCGGCGCGACCGTGCACTACTTCGGCGCGAACTCCTGCGCGGACCAGGACATCAACGCGACCATGGCAAATATCGTCGACAACCATTTGGCTGACATCGTCTCCTCCTCCTTCGGCGAGACCATGCACCGCGCCTCGGGCAGCATCGATCCGGCGCTGATCTCGCAGGCCACGCAGCTGTTCCAGTACGCCGCGTCCGAGGGCATCGGGCTCTACTTCGCGACCGGCGACTGCGGCGACGACTCGAACCGGACCGGTCCGGGCTGCGACCCGGAGTCGGCGCGGGCTCAGACCGAGTGGCCGGTGTCCTCGCCGTGGGTGACCGGGGTCGGCGGGACGGCGCTGGCGCTCGGCGTCGGGGCGCGTCCGCTGTGGCAGACCTCGATGGGCGACCGGCGCTCGGAGCTGTCGGCCGACGGCAGGAGCTGGGTCCCCTTCCCCGGTGACTTCTACTTCGGCGGAGGTGGCGGGACCAGCGAGGACTTCCAGCAGCCCGCCTACCAGCAGGGCATCGTGCCCGACGCGCTCGCGCGCACGCTTGGGACCGGGGCGAAGGCCGCCGGGCCGATGCGGACGCTGCCGGACGTCGCGATGGACGGCGACCTGCTGACCGCCGTGCAGGTCGGCGTCACCGACGCGACCAGCGGCCAGTACAGCGAGATCGCGGTTGGCGGGACGTCGGCGGCGACGCCGATGTTCGCCGCGACGCAAGCTGACGGGCAGCAGGCTCAGGCGGCTGCGGGCGGCAAGGCGATCGGTTTCGCGAATCCGGACCTTTACAAGCGGGCGACGTCCTCGACCTTCACCGATGTCGTCGCGCAGCCGGCCGGCGCGCCTTCGCCGATCTCGACGGTTCTGGATCTCGGCGCCGACGCGCAGGGCACGCGGCAGGTGCGGTTGTTCGAGCTCGGACACGATCAAGGTCTGGCCGCCGCGTCCGGCTACGACGTCGCGACGGGGTTGGGATCCCCCCGGGAGGAGTACCTGAACTCGTTCAAAAACTAGAAGACAGGACGCGCGGTCACCCTTTCGGGGTGGCTGCGCATCCTTGAATCCTCCCGACGGTACGTACGGTTCATACCGCACAGATTCGGGAGGGTTGATGTTCGGTCGCTTCGTCCGACGCTCCATCTGGGCCGCGTCTTTGGCCTCCGCCACGTTCATAGCAGTGTCCCAGGGTGCTGCTTCGGAGACGGCACCACCGACCTCGACCCCGGTTCCGGTCTCCCAGCACATAGCGCACCACCTGGCGATGCACACGAACCACGTCCAGCTGACCGACGGCGACAGCAGCTATATCGGTCCCGCGGCGTGCTCCGGCTACTACGGCGAGCACACCGCCAAGGCCGTCCCGAACGCGTTCGGCGGCCGCAATCCCTTAGCCGTCTGCGGCTACACCCCCGAACAGCTTCGCTTCGCCTACGGCGTCACGCAGTCCCACGAGCGCGGCGAAGGCGTCACCGTCGCGATCGTCGACGCGTACGCCTCCCCCACGATGCTCGCCGACGCGAACCACTATGCGATGCACCACGACGAGCGCCCGCTGAGCCCGAGCCAGTATCGGGAGGTCACTCCCCCGGCGTACCACCACCTGACGGACGGCGAGTGCGAGACGCCGTCGTCGTGGGCGGTCGAGGAAGCGCTGGATGTGGAGGCCGTGCACGCCATGGCTCCGCAGGCGAACATCGTCTACGTCGCCGCCGCGTCCTGTGACGACACCGATCTGATGGCGGCGTTGCAGTCGGTGGTCGACAACCACCTCGCGACGATCGTCTCCGACTCCTGGGGCGGCATCGCGCACAGCACCTATGGCGATGAGGATCCCTCGACGATGGCAGGGTATTCGGCCTTGTTCCAACGAGGAGGGCAGCAGGGGATCAGCTTCCTGTTCTCGTCCGGGGACTGCGGCGCCGAGGTTCCGTCGGCGCAGTGCGCGACCGGTTCGGCGCGGCCGCAGGCGGAGTATCCGGCTGAGGATCCGTGGGTGACGGCGGTCGGCGGGACGAGCTTGGCGATCGGGTCGTGGGACCAGTACGTCGGGGAGGTCGGCTGGGGCGACCGGCGCTCGTCGCTGGCACCGGGCGGGAGCGCGTGGTCGCCGGCGGCGGGAACCGGCGAGTGGCGGTTCGGGGGTGGGGGCGGGACGAGCGAAGACGTTGCGCAGCCTGGCTATCAGGCCGGGGTCGTACCTCCAGCGTTGGCTTCGACACTGCTGAACGGCAAGACGGCGGGACAGCCGATGCGGGTGGTGCCGGACGTGGCGATGGACGCCGATCCGATGACCGGTTTCATGGTCGGGGTCACGCAGAAGCTGCCGAACGGCTCCACCGGGTACGCGGAGTCCACGATCGGCGGCACGTCGCTGGCCACTCCGCTGTTCGCCGGGCTGACGGCCGACGCCGAGCAGGCCGCGGGTCATCCATTCGGCTTCCTGAACCCGGCGCTGTACGGAAGGGCGGCCTCGGGGGTGTTCCACGACGTCAGCCAGACCTCGCTCGGCAAGGACTGCCCGCGGCCCGGGATGCCGCCGGCCACCGTCGTCGACCTGGGCGTCGACGGTGCCGGAGTGCATCAGGCGCGGCTGTACCAGCTGGGGGACGACGGACTACTTTCCTCCGGTGTCGGCTATGACGATGTGACCGGCTTGGGTTCGCCTTCTCTGTCCTACTTGCGCTCGTGGAAGTGAGGACGCGTCTAGGATCGTTCAGCGCGGCGGACGTGATCCGCTGAGGGAGCTGAAGAGAAGAGGACCGGACTGTGGCTTCGGAGTCGTCGTTCGACGTGGTGAGCAAGGTCGAGAGGCAGGAGGTCGACAACGCGCTCAACCAGGCGTCGAAGGAGATCGCTCAGCGCTTCGACTTCCGCGGGGTGGACGCTGAGATCCGGTGGTCCGGCGAGGGCATCGAGATGCGGGCGAACTCCGAGGAGCGGGTCGCGGCGGTGCTCGATGTATTCAAGGACAAGCTGGTCAAGCGCAAGATCTCGCTGAAGGTGCTGGACGCCTCGGAACCGCGGGTCTCCGGCAAGGAGTACCGGATCAGCGTCGCGATCAAGGAGGGCATCTCCTCGGAGAACGCGAAGAAGATCTCCAAGCTGATCCGCGACGAGGCGCCGAAGAGCGTCAAGGCGCAGATCATCGGCGAGGAGCTGCGGGTGTCCTCCAAGTCGCGCGACGACCTGCAGGCGACACAGTCGCTGCTGAAGGAGCAGGACTACGACTTCGCGGTCCAGTTCACCAACTACCGGTGAGCCGGATTCCGCCGGCCCGGCCGGCGTCGCGGGACTGACCGGGGACCGGGCCGGATGCGTCGGCGCATGCTGACCCCGATCGTGGCGGCGGCCGCCGTGCTGGCCGTCGCCGCGTTCTCGCACGGCCTCGTCGCGTCCGATCCTCCGCGTTTGCCGGGGATATCACCCTTGTCTCTCCTGAAGAAGGTGGGCAAGCCGCAGACGCAGGCGGTGTCGGGGACGGTGAAGTTGACCGTCGACATAGGGCTGCCGAAGCTGCCGAAGCTGGGTGGTGACGGCGGGGCGGATCCGATGCGGCTGTTGTCGGGGGTGCATTTGGTGCGGCTGGCTACTGACGCTTCGGGTTCGGGCTCGAGTTCGGATTCCGGCTCGGGTTCCGGTTCCGGTTCGGAGTCGGAGTCGGAGTCGCGGGAGCGGATCGGTATACAGGACACGCTGTCGGAGTACGACCTGTTCCGCGACGGCAGCGATCTGTGGATGTGGGACTCGGCGCACCAGACGGCGCGGCATGGCTCGGTCGACTCGGTGACCTCGGCGTTGTTGTCGTTCGCTTCGCCGTCGGATTTGGCGAAGACCTTCACTGGGCCGTCAGCGGTCAAGACGCTGTTGTTCGACACCGCCTACTCGATGCGGGATACGAGGCGCGTCGCGGGGCGGGACTGCTACGTCTTGCAGATCACGCCGCATTCGGACGGGACCACGGTCGGGTCGGTGGAGGTCGCGGTGGACGCGGCGACCGGGGTGCCGCTGAGCGTCTCAGTGTATCCGACGGGATCGTCGAGCCCTGCGATCAAGGCCGAGTTCGAGACGGTGAGTTTCTCGGCGGATCCGAGCGAGCTGCGGTTCACGCCGCCGCCGGGGGCGAAGGTGGTCGAGGAGGCCACGCCGGATCTGCCGGCGAACCCGGTGCACGGCGCGGGGACGGACTGGACGTCAGCGGCGGTGATCGGCGGCGTCGATCCGCAGAAGCTGATCGCTGGGCTCGGGACTCCGCATGGAGCTGCGCAGCCGGCGCCGGAGGGGTTCGCCGCGGTGTTGGCGGCGCTGGCCGGTACGCCGGGGACGCCGTTGCAGAGCTATCTGCGGATGATGATGGCCGACGGGGCGAAGACGCCGGTCGGGGTGGTGTGGAGCAGTCGGCTGGTGAGCCTGGTGTTCACGCCGGATCAGCGGCTGTTCGTGGCGTTCGCGACGCCGGAGTCGCTGGAGGCGACAGTCGCAGCGGAGGTGGGCCATTCCTAGCATCGAACTCGCGCTGACCTTCCGGCGGCGTCGCAATCTTCTGATTCTCCTGGTGCTCGCGCTGGTGCCGGTGCTGGTCGGCGTGTCGGTGCGGGTCGCCGGGATCGGCGCCGGGGGCGGGACCGGGATGCTGAACGAGGTCGCCGACAACGGGCTGTTCCTGGTGTTCGCCTCGCTGGCGCTGACGGTGCCGTTGTTCCTGCCGGTCGCGGTCGGCGTGGTGGCGGCGGACCAGGTCGCCGGGGACGCCGCGGACGGGACGCTGCGAACCGTGCTGGCGTGGCCGGTGGGGCGGACGCGGCTGCTGGCCGCCAAGCTCGTCGCGGCGGTCGCGTACGCGGTGGCGGCGACGTGCACGGTGGCGCTGTCGGCGCTGGCGACCGGGAGCGTGCTGTTCCCGATGCACGACGTCACGCTGCTCAGCGGGAGCACGATCCCGCTGGAGGCGGCGTTCGGGCGTGCGGTGCTCATCGCGGGGGTCGTGACCTGCTGTATGGCCGGGGTCGCGGTCCTCGGGCTGACCATCTCCACGCTCACCGACTCCCCCGCCACGGCGCTGGCCGGCACGATCGGGCTGATCGTGGCCGCCGAGATCGCCGGCTCGATCCCGCAGCTGGAGGTGTTGCAGCCCTGGCTGTTCTCCTTCGACTGGCTGGCCTTCGCCGACCTGCTGCGCACACCGGTCTATTGGGGGACCATCTCGCACAGTCTGTGGCTGCAGGCCGGCTACGCGATAGTGGCGCTGTCCCTGGCCTGGGCCCGTTTCACCTCCCGGGATCTGGCGGTCTAGACCCCCGGGACCCCTCGCGCCTCACCCGCCCGGCCCACAACCCCGGGAACCCCGGGGATCTTCACCTACGTTGGACCGGAGGGGGAAGGGCAAGGAACGACCGAAAACGGGCAAGGACGTCGATGACATCCACCACGCATCTCCATGGCCGCCACAACGCCGTGAAAACCGCGGCGCTGATGGGGCTGCTGTCGGCGATCATCATCGGGATCGGCAGCTTCTGGGGTCGGACCGGGGTCACCTTCGCGCTGCTCATCGCCGTCGGCACCAACGCCTACGCCTACTGGAACAGCGACAAGATGGCCCTGCGCTCCATGCGAGCCCAGCCCGTCAGCGAGGTCGAGCAGCCGACGATGTACCGCATCGTCCGCCAACTGTCGACCCAGTCCCGCCAGCCCATGCCCCGCCTGTACATCTCCCACACCGACGCCCCCAACGCCTTCGCCACCGGCCGCAACCCCCAGCACGCCGCCGTCTGCTGCACCACCGGCATCCTGGACCTCCTCAACGAACGCGAACTCCGCGGCGTCCTCGGCCACGAACTGTCCCACGTCTACAACCGCGACATCCTCATCGCCTCCATCGCCGGCGCCCTGGCCAGCGCCATCATGTGGCTGGTCAACCTCGCCTGGCTGATCCCCATCGGCCGTTCCGACGACGACGAAGGCCCAGGCCTGCTCGGCATGCTCGCCATCATGATCCTCGGCCCACTGGCCGCCTCCATGATCCAGCTGGCCGTCGGCCGCTCCCGGGAGTACCAGGCGGACGCCTCCGGCGCGCGGCTCACGAACGACCCGCTGGCGCTGGCATCGGCGCTGGTGAAGCTCGAGCGCGGGACGGCGGCGCTGCCCCTGGCGCCGGAGCCGGAGCTGATGACGACGAGTTCGATGATGATCGCGAACCCCTTCAGCGGGGCGGGGATGTCGCGGCTGTTTTCGACGCATCCGCCGATTCCGGATCGGGTGCGGCGGTTGGAGCAGATTGCTGGGGAGAGTTTGCGGTAGGGGTGGGTTGGGTGGGTTAGTGCAGGGCGGGGCGCGCTGCCTGGTGCGGGGCGGGTTGGTTCGGGCAGGGCTGCATGGTGTGGGGCGGGCTGGGGCGAGTTGGACTGGGCCGGGCTGCATGGTGCGGGTCGGGGCGGTTCGAGTCGGGCGGGACTGCCCGGTGCCTGGCGGGTCAGGGCGGGGTGAGTTGGTTCGAGTCGGGCTGGGTCGGGTTGGTTCGGGCCGGGCTGCCTGGTGCGGGGTGGGTTCGGCTGGTGCCTGAGCCAGATGGGTGAAGGCTGCGACAACGCGGGCGGCCATTTTTTACGTGCTCCAGATAGGAGTTGTCGCGTGGAGGGCAGCGGGGAGTGGCGGGGCGTGGGGGCGCCCGACGGCCGACACCTGCCAGCCGCAACGCGTGCGCAGTGACTCGGACTCGCGCGCGGTCGTCTCCGCGCATCACCGCCGGCCGCCGGCGCAGCCCGGCCACGCGCCACCGAACTGCGTCCCCTGCGAGGCCATTCAAACCGTGTGCGAAGCCGTAAAGAGCTTCTAGAAGGCGCCGAGAGCTGATTGCGGCCAGACCGAGAAGACCACTGCGGCGAGTCCTGCCAGGGCGATGGCGAAGCGCAGGGTGGCTGGGGAGCGGCCGATTGCGGCGGTTGCTGTGGTGGGGGTGGCGAAGAGGCGGGCGGTCCAGGCTAGGTAGTAGTAGAGGGCGATGACTACGTTGACGGCCATCACTACTGCCAGCCAGATGAGGTGGGAGCCGGCTGCGGCGCCGAAGACTGCCACCTTGGCGAACAGGCCCATGAGGCCTGGGGGGAGGCCGGCTAGGCAGAGGAGGAAGAAGGCTAGGGCTGCGGAGGCTAGGGGGCGGGTTTTTGCCAGGCCTCGGTAGGCGTCGAGGGTGCCGGGGTGGACTGAGTGCACTACGGCGAAGGCGCCGAGGTTCATGGCGGCGTACATGATGATGTAGGCGATTGAGGCGTTGATGTGCTTGGTGTAGGAGAGCTGGTCGTGCGCTGCTAGGGGGACCATGATGTAGCCGGCTTGGCCGATGGTGGACCAGGCGAGCAGCCGTACCGCGTCGCGTTGGCGCAGGGCCACCAGGTTGCCGAGCGACATGGTCAGGGCCGCCAGGACCGCCAGGAGTGGGCCGGTCTTGTTCAGCAGCGGGCTGAAAGCGGTGCCGGTCAACAGGATCAGGCCGGCGAAGCCCGCTGCCTTGGAGACCACCGACAGGTAGGCCGCGATGGGGACTGGTGCGCCGGCATAGGTGTCCGGCGTCCAGAAGTGGAAGGGGACGGCCGAGACCTTGAACCCGAAGCCGACGAGGGTCAGGCCGACGCCGAGGTAGGCAAGGTGGCGGATTGGCCCGCCGGACAAGGCATTCAGGTGCAGGGCGACCGGTCCGAAGTGCACGTTTCCGGTGGCTCCGTAGACCAGGCTGATGCCGAACAGCATCACGGCCGTCGAGGCGACCGAGACCAGGAAGAACTTCAGCGCCGCCTCGGACGACTTCCCGCTCCAGCGCTTCAATCCGACTAGCGCGAACGCCGGCAGCGACACGGTTTCCAGCGCGATCGTCAGCGTGATCAGGTCGCGCGAGGCCGCCAAGACCAGGACGCCCGCGACCGAGGACAGCAGCAGGAAGTGGTACTCCCCCGTCGGAATCCGGTCCCGCTTCATCGAGGAGACGGACATCAGGACCACGATGAACGCGCCTGCGAGGGCGACGAACTGGAAGATGAGCGTGAACCGGTCCGCGATATAAGAGCACGTACTCGGCATCCCGTGCGGCTCGCCGACGCCGAGCGAATACAGCCCGGCGGCGCTCTGCGGCATACAGAACGTGCCCCGGGTGCGGCCCGGCCACAGGGCGATGTCCGGAGCCAGCGCGCCGGCCAGCACCACCAGCGAGAGCCAGGACACCAGCTGCTTGCGGCGCGGCGGCAGGAAGACCTCGGCCACCAGGACCGCCACGGCGCCCGCGGCGACGATGAGCGGCGCGGCGATCTGCGCGTACGAGACGTTCTGGACGAGGGAGGAGATCGTCACGTCAGACTCCCTTCATCAGGACACGGACAGCGGGATTGGTGATGCCCAACAACAACGCCGGCCACAGTCCGGCGAGCAGCGTCAGCAGAACCAGCGGCGTCCACGTCGCGGTCTCCACCGCGGTCAGCTCGGTCACCGGCTCCTCGCTCGGCGTCGCGGCCGGGCCCATGCACACCCGGCGCACCACAGCCAGCAGGTACGTCGCCGTCAGCACGAGTCCGAGCGCCGCGACGGCAGCCATGGCGATATAAGAACTCTGCGTCAGCCCGATCCCCGGCTTGGTCGCCGAGAACAACGCCAGCACCTCGCCCCAGAACCCGGCGAGCCCCGGCAGCCCGAGCGATGCCATGGCAGCGAAGGCGATCAGCACGCCGTACTTCGGAGCGCGCCGGTACAGAGCCCGCCCGATGTCGTCGAGCTTCGCCGAGTGCACCCGCACCTTGAGGCCGCCGACCAGGAAGAACAGCAACCCGGTGATCAGACCGTGGGCGACCGAGGCGAACAGCGCGGCGTTCATGCCGACGGTGGTCAGCGAGCCGATCCCGAGCAGGACAAAGCCCATGTGGCCGATCGAGGAGTACGCGATGAGCCGCTTCAGGTCCCCGTCGGGCTTGCGCGCGATCGACAGGCAGGCGAGCGATCCGTAGATGACGCCCACGACGCCGAACGCCGCCAGCGCCGGAGCGTAAGTCGGCGCGGCCTGCGGCAGGATCGGCACGGCGATGCGCACGAAGCCGTACGTCCCCATCTTCAGCAGGACGCCGGCCAGCAGCACCGATCCGGTCGTCGGCGCCGCGGTGTGGGCGTCGGGCAGCCAGGTGTGCAGCGGGAACATCGGCGTCTTGACGGCGAATCCGAGCGCGATCAAGGCGAAAGCCGTCAGCGCGGCGCCCTTCGGGATGTCGCCGCGCGCGTGCGCGGTGAGCCACGCCATGTCGAAACTGTCGGCGTAGGCGAAGACCACCAGGAACCCGACGACCATCACCGCCGAGCCGAGCAGCGTGTACAGGATGAACTTGTTCGCCGCCGCCTTCGCGTTCTCACTGCCCCAGTAGGCGATCAACGCCCACATCGGCAGCAGCACGATCTCGAAGAAGACGAAGAACAGGATCAGATCGGCGGCCATGAAGGTCCCCAGCATGCCGATCTCGAGGAGCAGCAGCAGCGCCGTGTAAGACCTCTGACTTCCACCGTCCGGCATGTGCCGGATCGAGTAGAAGAAACACAGCGCCGACAGCAGCGCGGTGAGCAGGATCAGCGGCAGCGAGATGCCGTCGACGCCGAGGTGGAACCTGATGTGCAGCGCCGAAATCCAGTTCCAGTCGACCGTCCCCTGGTACCCGGTCTTCGAGTACTTGAAGACGCAGGCGAGCGCGGCGGCGAGCACCAGCACGGCGCCGCCGGCGTAGAACCCGACGCGGGTCGCCGAGCGCTCGGCGACGGCCGACGGAAGAAGGTAGAGCACTGCGATACCGGCCACCGGGACCAGCAGCATCGCCAGCAGAAGGGCGTTCATCGCTTCCCTACCTTCCGAATCCGAGGACGGCGGCGATGACGACGACTCCGGTCAGCACCCCGGTCAGGTAGAGCTGGACGTTGCCGGTCTGGACGCGCCGCAGACCCTCGCCGAGCAGCCGGGCCGCGTGCCCGCTCCCCCGGACGTAGGCGTCCACGACTTCGGTGTCGAGGAAGGCGACGGCGTCCGCGGCGGCTTGCACCGGACGGACGGCGACGGCGTCCTGGAGGTCGTCGGCGCGGAAGCCGAGGAAGGCTGGTTTGCGCAGGAAGCCGAGGACGTGGTTGGGATCCGTGCCCGGCTTGGCGCGGGCGGCTGCGAAGACCACTCCGAGACCAAGCGCCAGGGCGACCAACGCCAAGATCGTTGAGAGCAGCGCGGGCGCCAGGTGGTAGGCGTCGGCGGGCTGGATCAGCTTGCCGGCGCTGGCTGCCGAGGCGCAGTAGGCGTTGCCGTCGGCGTCGCCGAGCCATGACGGGAACCACCCGCGGTTCAAACCGACGAAGCCGAACACGGTGGTGATCGCTGCCAGGACGACCAGAGGGAGGAGTTCGGCGCGTGGTGCCTCGGGACCGGTTTTCGCTTTCGGCGCAACCTTTTCGGCGGCGGCGGTCGCCCCGGTCGTCTCGGCCGTCGCAGTCGTCGCAGTCGTCGCGGCTTCCTCGCGGATCGATTCCGCGACGAGCGCCTCCAGAGCCCATTCGCTGGCTGCGGCGACCTCGGCGGCGGTCGGGGTCTCGGTCTCGGGTTCGCTCGAGGGCGCCGGGGTCTGGGGCGCCGTCTGCGGCTGGCGCTGCGACATCTCCACGGCCGAGCGGAACCGGCCGCGTTCCAGCGGTCCGAAGAGCATCAGCCAGGTGCGCAGAGCGTAGGCGGCGGTGAGGAAACCGGTCAGGAGGGTGGCGACGAAGACCAGCCAGCCGATACCTGCTGGCGGCGTGATGCCGAGCAGGGATTTCGTCGGGCCGGTATGCGTCGCGGTGTCGAAGGCCACGCCGGCGATCGACTCCTTGGAGAAGAACCCTGAGAAGGGCGGGACACCGGCCAGCGCCGCCAGACCGATCGTCATGGTGATGAACGTGACCGGGAGTTTGCGGTGCAGGGCTTGGGTGTTGAGCTCGTCGACGTCGCCGGTTCCGGCCTTGTGGATGATCACGCCGGCGCCGAGGAACAGCAGGGCTTTGAATCCGCCGTGGGACATCAGGTGGAAGACCGCCGCGTCCCGGCCGCCGGCGGCGAGCGCCGCGACCATCAGCGCGAGTTGGCTGACTGTGGAGTAGGCGAGGATGCGCTTGAGGTCGCGTTGGGCGAACGCCGACAGTGCGGCGGTCACGGCGGTGAGGGCGGCGGCGATCGCGAGGATCCACAAGGCGGCCGGCGTCACCAGGAACACCGGGTAGAGGCGCGCGACGACGTAGACGCCGGCGGCGACCATGGTCGCGGCGTGGATCAGGGCACTGATGGGGGTCGGGCCGGCCATCGCGTCCGGGAGCCAGGTCTGGAGCGGGATCTGGGCGCTCTTGCCCATCACGCCGCCGATCAGCAGGATCGCGCCGGCGGCGGTGTAGCCGTGGCCGCCTTGGGCGATCGCGTGTTGGAGGATCGGCTGGACGCGGAAGGTGCCCGCGCCGTGCGCCAGGAACAGGATGCCCAGCAGGAAGGGGGCGTCGCCGAGCTTGGTGACCAGGAACGCTTTGATGCTGGCGCTGCGGGCTTCGGGGCGGTCCCAGTGGTGACCGATGAGGAAGTAGGAGCAGGCGCCCATGACCTCCCAGCCGACGAGCAGGACGAGCAGGTCGGTGGAGTAGACGACGACCAGCATCGCCGCCGTGAACAGCGAGATCAGGGCGGAGTAGGAGGTGTAGCGCTCCTCGTGGGCCATGTAGCTGACCGAGTAGAGCTGGACCGCGGTGGCGACGACGCCGACCAGGACCGCGATCAGGGCCGCCAGGCCGTCGACGCGGGCGCCGAGCCAGAGCTCGGGTCCGCCGGTCGCGGCGTAGCGGATGCGGGACTCGGTGGCGGCGGAGGTCCCGTGGCCGAACAGGACGACGAGGGTGAGGACGGCCGCGGCGGCGATCGGGAGGACGGCCAGGGCCGGGACGGTCGCGCGGGCGCGGCCGGACAGCGAGACCGCCGCGAGGGCCGCGGCGGAGAGCAGGGGGAGCAGGGGGATCCAGAGGGCGAGGGTGCTCATTTGGTCACCGCCTTGGGTGCTGGGGCGGTGGTCGCGGTGCTCTCTTTTTCGCCGTCGGCCTGCGCCGGGACGCGCTTGAGGCCGAGGGCGCCGTCCTCGCCGAGCTCGCGGGCGTCGTCGATGGCCGCGCTGCCGCGGTTGCGGTAGAGCAGCAGGACGATCGCCAGGCCCAGGCCGGTCTCGGCGGCCGCGACGGTGATCAGGAAGATGGTGAAGACCTGGCCCATGCCGTACTGGTCGCGCAGGAGGCTGGAGAAGGTGACGAGGTTCAGGTTGGCGGCGTTGAGGAGGAGCTCGATCGCCATGAGGACGGCTACCGCGTTGCGGCGGGCCAGGACGCCGTAGACGCCGACCGCGAACAGGAGGGCGGCGAGGGTGAGGGGGTAGATGGCGTGCATGTCAGGCCTCTGCCTCCGTCGCTCGGGGTGGGGTGGCGGGAGCGCCTTCGGCGTCGGCGGACACGTCGCGCCGGGACAGGACGATCGCGCCGACCAACGCGGCGAGCAGGAGCACCGACAGCAGCTCGAAGGGCAGGACCCAGTAGCGGAACAGGCTGGAGCCGACTGCCTTGGCCGTGCCGTTGACGACGTTTCGGCGCGGGTCGAACCAGGTGGTGCGGACGGCGTCGCCGATGACGGTGACCAGCACGCCGGCCGTTGCCAGCCCGACGACTGCCGCGGCCCAGCGGTTGCCGGAGTCCAGCTCGGTGGTGCGGCCGATCGGTGCGCGCGTCAGCATCAGGCCGAAGAGCAGGAGGACGGCGACGGCGCCGACGTAGATCAGCACCTGCACCCAGGCGACGAACTCGGCAGCGAGCAGGAGGTAGCAGCCGGCGAGGCCGCCGAGGGCGACGACGAGCCAGAGCGCGGCGTGCACGAGGTTGCGCACGGTCACGGTCAGGACGGCGGCGCCGAAGGTGAGGAGGCCGACCAGGACGAAGGTGATCTCGACGCCGGTGGTGGAGCTGAGGGCGCGGGTGGTGGTCATCCGGCGGCCTCCGGGGAGTCGGAGCCGTTCTCGGGGGACTCGGGCTGCGGGGGCGCGGGCGGCTGGTCGGTGGGGGCGGCGGTTTTGCGGGGGCGCTTGGGCTTGGGGGTGGTGGTTTTGGCGGCTGCGGCCTTTTTCGCGGCGGCGGTTTTGGAGGCTGCGGTTTTGGAGGTGGTGGTCTTGGCGGCTGCGGTTTTGCGGGGGCGGCGGGGTGTCGGCTTGGGGGCGGGGTCAGAGTCGGAGTCGGAGTCGCCGGATGCTGAGTCGGTGGTGGACTCGGGAGTGGTGGGCTCGGTGGGGGCGGCCTGGACCTCTGGCTCGGCGGCGAGCTCGGCGGTCGCAGGTTCCGCTGCGGGTTCGGCAGCAGGCTTATCGGTCGCGACGGGCGCGGCTGTGGCTTCGGGCTCGAGCGGAGCCTCGGTTGCGGCTTCGGCAGCGGGCTCGGCGGTCGCGGCTGACTGGACCTCTGGCTCGGCAGCAGCTTCCGGCTCGACCGGAGTCGGTGCTTCGGCAGCAGGCTCGACGACAGCTTCCGGCTCGGGCTCGGTCGGCGCCTCGGTGACAGCTTCCGGCGCGACTTCGGCAGCAGCCTTGGCCGCCGCGATCTCAGCGATCAGCCCTGGCGAAAGGTTCGACTCGGCCGCAGGGGTCACGTGAGGGAGCGGCTGCGTCGGAGCCTGCGTCAGCTTCGACTCGGCCGAGGGGGTCACGTGGGGCAGCGGTTGCGTTGGAGCCTGCGTCGACTTCGACTCGGTCGTGGGGGGCACGGGAGGCAGCGGCTGCGTCGGAGCCTGCGTCTCGACGACGGGGATTTCGGCCGTGTCGTTCAGTGCGTCGCGGGGCGGCGGGTCGGTGGCGGTGATCTTGGGGATCTCCGTCGTGTCGGCTTCGGGCTGCTTGGGTGTGCCGCCTTCGACGGGTGGGGGTGGGGTCGCGGCTGCGGCTGCGCGTTCTGCGGCGGCCTTGGCTTCGGCGGCGGCTTGCTTTTCGACGGCTTTCTGGGCTGCGGCGATTTCCTTGGGGGGCTCTGCGTTCGGGGCGTGGGGTGGGGGTGGGGGGACGGTCCACATCCAGTCGCGGAGGCGGTCCTTTTCGTGGAGGAGGTCGACGATGTCGAATTCGGCGTATTCGAATTCGGGGGACCAGAAGAGGGCGTCGAAGGGGCAGGCTTCGATGCAGATGCCGCAGTACATGCACAGGCTGTAGTCGATCGCGAAGCGGTCGAGGACGTTGCGGGTGCGGTCGCGTTGGCCTGGCTCTGTCGCTGGGACGACTTCCTTGTGGGAGTCGATGTAGATGCACCAGTCGGGACATTCGCGGGCGCAGAGCATGCAGGAGGTGCAGTTCTCCTCGAGCAGGGCGATGACGCCTCGGGAGCGCGGGGGGAGCTCCGGCTTCACGTCCGGGTACTGCGCGGTGACCGAGCGGTGGGTCATCGTCTTCAGGGTCGTGGCCAGGCCCTTGGCCAGGCCGGCGCCGGGGAGGCCGCGTTTGTCGGCGCTGGTTGTGGGGGCGCTGGTTTTGGGGGCGCCGGCCTTGTCGGCGGTCTTGTCCGCGCCGCGCTGTTCTGCGCCTGTCTTGTCCGCGGCCATCAGACCACCTTCAGGATTCCGGTCAGCGCGATCTGCGCCAACGCCAGCGGGATCAGGGTCGTCCACGCCAGTTTCTGCAGCTGGTCCTCGCGCAGGCGGGGGTAGCTCACGCGGAGCCAGATCACCAGGAAGGCCAGCACCAGGGTCTTGGCCAGGGTCCAGAACCAGCCGAAGCCGGCGGCGCCGAGGCCGAGGTAGAACGGGCCCTTCCAGCCGCCGAGGTACAGCACCGTGGTCAGCAGGGACAGGACCACGATGCCGGCGTACTCGGCCAGCAGGAACAGGGCGAAGCGGATGCCGGTGTACTCGGTGTAGGCGCCGAAGATGATCTCGGAGTCGGCCACCGGCATGTCGAAGGGCGGGCGCTGGAGTTCGGCCAGGCCCGAGACGAAGAACACGAACAGGCCCATCAGCTGCCAGGGCAGCCAGTACCAGTGCCAGGCCACGGCGATGCCGGTCAGCGACAGCGTGCCGGCGGCCATCGCCACCGAGGACGCGGCCAGGATCATCGGCAGCTCGTAGGCCATCAGCTGCGCCGCGCTGCGGATGCCGCCGAGCAGCGAGTACTTGTTGGCGCTGGCCCAGCCGGCCATCAGCGAGCCCAGCACGCCGACGCCCATCACCGCCAGCACGAAGAACAGCCCGGCGTCCAGGTCGCGCCCGACCTGCGTGCCCGGCCCGATCGGGATCGCGACCAGCACCACCAGGTACGGGATCAGCGCGACGGCCGGCGCCAGCTGGAACACGCGACGGTCGGCGGCGGCCGGGACCACGTCCTCCTTCTGCGCGAACTTCACGCCGTCGGCGACGAGCTGCGCCCAGCCGTGGAAGGCGCCGGCGTACATCGGGCCCACGCGCGACTGCATGTGTGCCATGGCCTTGTGTTCCATCTGGCCCACCACCAGCGGCACGACGAGGAAGAACCCCAGGATGATGGCCAGGCGGACGACGGCGTCCGTGACGGTCATGCTCCGCCTTCCTGTGGCTGCGAGGTTCCCGGGTCGGTCGGCGCGGAGGGGTCAGAGGCGTCGGCCGCGGGAGCCTCCTCCGGCTGGTCCGAGAGGGGCTTCAGCCAGCCGTCGGGAACGCCGGGCGGAACCATCCGGCGACGGGTCGCGCGTCCGGCGGGTGCGGCGTGCGCGGGCCCGCCCTCCCCCGGCTCCTTGACGCCGGGCCACTCCTTGGCGACCCGCGCGGCCAGGACGAAGTCCTTGCGCAGCGGATGGCCGTCGAAGCCGTCGGGCAGCAGGAGCGGGATCAGGTTCGGGTGGTTGGCGAACGTGATGCCGAACATCTCGAACGTCTCGCGCTCGTGCCAGTTCGCGCCCCGGTAGATGGGCACGGCCGAGGGCAGCTCGGGCTTGTCCTTCGGGATGCGGGTCCTGATCAGCAGCCGCGTGGCCCGCTCGTCGCCCACGATCTTGGCGACGTGCGCGAAGACGTCGAACCCGGCGGCCTCCTCGTCGACCGCGGTCAGCCAGTCGAAGAAGGTGTAGCCCAGTCCGTGCGCCCGCTCCAGGGTGGCCAGCCAGTCGCCGGAGGCGACGGTGACGGTCCGTTCGCCGAAGGTCTCCTGGACGTCGTCCCAGGTCTCGGTCTCAGTCATCGTCGACGTCCGGCTTCTGGTTGAGGATGTTGAGACCGATGTCGCGGGAGCGCCGCAGCTCCTTGGGGTAGCGCCGGTAGAACAGCTTCGGCGGCTTCGGCTTCTCCACGATCGGCAGCAGGACCGTCGGGGCGTCCTCGCGGGGTGGGAGGAGGGAGACCGGAGCCTGCGCCGTGGCGAGGATGTCCGCGATGGTCTTGGTGTCGGCGACGCCTTGGGCGGAACCCTTAGCGCCGGTCGCGCCTGTAGACGTAGTAGAGAGATGCTTAGGGGCACGACGCATAAAGGGGAGCCGCGGAGCGTGACGCGGATCGCGTCCGCTGTAGCGCGCCCGGAGGTCTTCCGCCGCGATCTTTTCCTGGAGCTTAATGATTCCTTGAAGCAGAGCTTCAGGACGGGGCGGGCAGCCCGGGACGTAGACGTCCACGGGGATGACTTGGTCGACGCCCTTGGTGACGCAGTAGGAGTCCCAGTACGGACCGCCGCAGTTGGAGCAGGAGCCGAAGGAGATCACGTACTTCGGCTCGGGCATCTGGTCATACAAACGCTTCACGGCTGGCGCCATCTTGTCCGAGACCGTGCCGGACACGACCATCAGGTCGGCCTGGCGGGGTCCCGGCGCGAAGGGGATGACGCCCAGACGGATGAAGTCGTGGCGGGCCATGGAGGTCGCGATGAACTCGATCGCGCAGCAGGCCAGGCCGAAGTTGAAGACCCATAGGGAGTAGCGGCGTCCCCAGTTGAGGACGACACGCATCGGCGCGGGCGCGGCACTGTTGAGGAGCCCTAAGGAGGCGCCTGTGCCGGCTCCCTCTAGAGAGGACTGCCCAGGAGCGCCTACGCGCGGGACGGGGAGGTCTACAGCCATGCGAGCACACCCTTCTTGTAGGCGTACAGCAAGCCGACCGCCAGGAAGCCGAGGAAGACGAACATCTCCACGAGCGTCGTGCCCTTGAAGCCGGGCGCCGCGAAGATGGTCGCCCAGGGGAACAGATATACGGCGTCTACAGCGAAGATGGCGTAGAGGAACGCATATACGTAATAGCGGACCTGTGTATGGGCCCACCCCTCGCCGACCGGGTCCACGCCGCACTCATACGTGAGGAGCTTCTCGGGGCTCGGCGCGTGGGGACGTAACAAGCGGTTGGCGCCAAAAGCGGTCGCCACGAACGCCACTCCCAGGAGCAGGAGGATTCCGACCACGGAGTAGGCGCTGAAGTACGAACCGTTACTCCCTGTGCCCGCCGTGTTTCCGACCGCTGCGACGGCCGGTCCATGCCCTGTCATGAAGGACAGGTTAGTGGTCCGGCCGCTTCGCGTTGAGCACGGCGCCGTCCAGTGGACGGGAGGACGGATGTCTGGACAGGTGTGGGGGCGGATGCCGGTGCGGAGGTGGGCACGGATATCGGCACGGATGTCGGCGCTGGGAGGCGATCAGGCGTTGGCCGCTTCGAGCAGCCAGTGGGTGTCCTGCCAGACCACGGTGAAGGCGCGGGTGCTGCCGCCGCCGGCGGGGGGCGGGTCGTTGACGGTGACCGTCATGGTGCTCGCGGCTGAGCCGGGCTTGATGTCGGTCACCTGGCGTCCGCGCAGGACGACGTCGCGCGCGCCGGGGGCGCCTTTCTGCGCGGCGATCGGGCCGGAGGCCGCGGCGGTGGTCGAGATCTGCGAGGAGACGGTGGTGGTGTGGGCGGCGTTGACGCCCGGGGACGCGGGGGCGCCGGACTTGGACTTGCTGCCGCCGGACATCGCCAGGATGGCGGCGACGATGCCGCCGACGACCACGATGCCCGCGATGGCCAGGACGACGATGCGCTTGCTGCTGGACCAGGAGGACCAGCCCTTGCCGCGGCCGGTGTCGACAAGGGTGGGGGCGTGGCCGTGGGGGCGTTCGGGGACGCCGTAGGGGGACTCCATCGAGGGCGGGAGGGGGACGATGGTGAGGCCGCCGGCTTGGGGGACGTGGTCTTGGCGGGGGGTGGGGGGTTGGTTGGGGGCGGCGCCTTGGTGGGGCGTGCCCTGGTGAGGAGTCGCGCCCTGGTGCGGGGTGCTGGCTTGCTGGAAGCTGCCGGCGTGGTGGGGGGTGGGCTGGGGCGGCTGCTGGTAGGCGGGGTTGTTGTACGAGGGCTGCTGGGGGGCGTGCGGGGGTTGCGGCTGGCCCCATTGTTGCTGCGGGGGCTGGGGCTGACCCCACTGCTGTTGTGGGGGTTGTTGCTGGTAGGCCTGCTGGGGGGCGGGCTGGGGCTGTTGCTGGTAGCCCTGCTGCTGGAAACCCTGTTGCTGGTAGCCCTGCTGGGGCTGCTGGTAGCCCTGCTGGGGCTGGGGTGCTGGGGGCTGCTGCTGGGCGTAAGGGGGCTGAGGCTGGGCGACGTAGGGCTGCTGGGGCTGGTTCTGGCCCTGGCCTTGGTACTGGCCTTGGTACTGGCCCTGACCTTGGTACTGGCCTTGGTCCTGCGGCGGCGCGAAGGGCGACTGGGGCGGCGTCGAGGGCTGAGATGCTCCGTACGGCGCCTGAGCCTGCTGCTGCGGCTGAGGGTTCGATGCGCTCGAGGGGGAGCCGAAGCCCTTGGGCGGCGTCATCGGCTGCTGGAGGTGCGGCGGGATCGGCGGGGCGTGGGTGATCGGCTTGGCGGCTGGTTCGGGCTCGTCCTGGGCCGGGGGCTCTGCGGTGACGGCAGGCATGAAGCCGGTCACCCATCCGGGCTCGGCGATCGAGGGGACGCTGACGACGGGAGGGCCGGTGCGGCCGGCGGGTGCGTCGGCATCGCTGTCGTCGGCGTTCGCGGAGACCACGGGGATGTTGAAGTTGGTCGCGAAGGTCGGCTCGGCGATCTGCGGAACGGTGATGCCGCGGGGCGGCGCCGCGGGCGCGTCGGAGTCCGCACCGCTGGACTGCGGGGTCACGACCGGGATGTTGAAGTTGGTCGCGAAGGTGGGCTCGGCGATCTGCGGGATCGGAACCGAGGGTGCGGCCGCCGGCGCCGGTGCCGAGGGCGCGGAGCTGGCCTCGGGCTGCGGGGTGACGGCGGGAATGTTGAAGTTGGTCGCGAAAGTGGGCTCCGCGATCTGGGGGATGGCCGCGTTGGCGGGCTGGGGCGGGGCAGAGGCCTCGGGCGCGGGGGCAGGCTGCGGGGAAGGGCTCGCAGTCGGCTGGCCGAAGGTGCCGGAAGATGCCTGGTTGAAGGCAGGGGCGCCGGTCGAGGGCTGCTGACCGAACGCGCCGGATGCAGACTGGCTGCCAGCCGAGGGCTGCTGGCCGAAGGCGCCAGAAGAAGACTGGCTGTCGGCTGCGGGGGGCTGGCCGAAACTGCCGGAAGACTGGCTGCCGGTCAGCTGCTGCTGACCGAATGCAGGAGCATCGCTCGCCGACTGCTGACCGAAGCCGCCGAAAGAAGACTGGCTGTCGGTCTGAGGCTGCTGACCGAAGGCGCCGGATGCAGGCTGACTACCAGCCGCCGGTGGCTGGCCGAAACCGCCGGGAACGGGCTGGCTGCCGGTGGCCGGCTGCTGGCCGAAGCTGCCGGAAGCAGGCTGGCTGCCGGTCGAGGGCTGCTGACCGAACGCACCGGAAGCAGACTGACTGCCAGCCGAGGGCTGCTGACCGAATGCGCCGAAAGCAGACTGACTGCCAGCCGAGGGCTGCTGACCGAATGCGCCGAAAGCAGACTGACTGCCAGCCGAGGGCTGCTGACCGAACGTGCCGGAAGCAGACTGACTGCCAGCCGAGGGCTGCTGACCGAACGTGCCGGAAGCAGACTGACTGCCAGCCGAGGGCTGCTGACCGGAGCCGCCGAAAGAGGGCTGACCACCAGTCGCTGACTGCTGGCCGAAACCGCCGCTCGCAGGCCGCTGACCGAAGCTGCTTTCGGGCGTGCCGGTGGAGTCGGCTGCTTCGGCGAGGCGGCGTGCTTCCTCGCCTATGGGGGTGAAGCCTGCGGGGAGGCCGGCTAGGCCTGCGGGTTCTGGTTCGGGGGTTGGTGGGGTGTGGGGGGGTGGTTGCCGCGCGCCAGGCTGGGCCTTGGGGTTCCGGTGCTGGGGTTTGGGGGGGCGTGATGATGGTGGGGACGTCGCTGCCGGATGGGCCGGAGGGTCCCCACGCTGGTGCGGGCTGCTGGGCGTACTGGCCGGGCTGCCGACCGTACTGGCCAGGCTGCTGACCAGGCTGCTGGCCGTACTGCGTGGGAGGCTGCTGCTGCCCGGGCTGGTCGCTGGCTGTGTTGTTCGGGTCCTGCTGGTCGCCGTAGGGCTGGTCGCCGTAGGGCTGGGGGTCGTAGGGCTGGGGGTCGTAGGGCTGTTGGCCGTACTGTCCGCCGCCGGTCTGGTTGTTCGGCTGACCGTACTGATCCTGCCCGCCACCCATTGCAGTCCCCTGACTGTGTCGACTGTTGGGCTGCCCGGTGTGGGGCGCCCCCGTTGTGGAGGTGGCTTGGGGTGCCTGGCCTCCGGCTTTGCGTCGTAAGAAGCCTCCGAGGCCGCTGGGTTTGCCTGCGGGGTCGGTGGTTGGGTCTGTGGTGGGTGGGGGCGCGGGTGTCGGCGGTGGGTGGCCGATGTTCGCGAGTTCCACTGCGCGGGCGGCCAGGTCGCGGGAGATGGCGGAGGGGAGCCAGCCGGTGACGTCGGAGCCTCGGAGGGCTGGGTGTCCGGCCAGGCCTGTGGTGAGGGCGGCGCGGCACATGTCGACGAGTTGGGCCGGGGTGGGGCGGGCGGTGGGGTCCTTGGTCAGGCAGCGGGTGGCTATGTGGGCCAGGGCTGGTTCGAGGCCTTGGAGGTCCGGGGCGTGGTTCTCGACGCGGTAGAGGATGGCCATGGCGTCGCCGTTGCCGAAGGGGGTGCGGCCGGTGGCCGCGTAGATGAGCATGCCGCCGACGGCCCAGACGTCGGCCGGTGCCTCGACCTCGATGCCCGCCACCTGTTCCGGGGCCATGAAGCTGGGGGTGCCCAGGCGCATGCCGGTGGCTGTCAGCATGCTGGCGTCCTCGGCGCGGGCTATGCCGAAGTCGATGACGCGCGGGCCGTCGGAGGCGACCAGGACGTTGGCCGGCTTCAGGTCGCGGTGGACGATGCCCGCGGTGTGGATCGCCTGCAGGGCCAGTCCGATGCCGACGCCGAGGTGCGCCACGGAGCGGGGGGAGAAGGGCCCTGCCAGCTGCACCGCGGCGCTCAGCGGCGGGCCGGGGATGAAGTAGGACGCCAGCCAGGGCGTGGCCGCGTTCGGGTCGGCGTCGGTGACGGCGTTCACGAACGGGGAGTGGACCGCGCGCGCCGCGGCGATCTCGCGGGTGAAGCGTTTGCGGAAGTCGCGGTCGGAGGCGAAGTCCTGGCGGAGCACCTTCAGCGCGAAGGCTTGGCCGGTGGGCGCGAAGCCCAGGTAGACGCTGCCCATCGCGCCCTGGCCCAGGCGCCCGCGCACCGAGTACGGCCCAAGGTGGCGCGGGTCGGTCTCCAGCAGCGGCTGGATGTTCTTCGACACGATGCTGCCGGCACCGAGGCCGCCGTAGCCGCCGGGTCCCGGAGCGGGTCGGTTGGCGTCCACTGAACTGCTCCCCCATTGTCGTCGCGCGTGCCTGAGGCGGATCTCCCCTGTGTCAGTTCAGTGTCCCGCTCGGGCCGCCGGAAGTCGCCCCCGGTCAGCACAGACAACGGATACCGGACTGGTCTGCCTCGCTATGCGCGCGGCCTACTCTGCCCTAACCGCGCGCAGAACCGCACCCTTGGCCGTGGCCTGAGCGTTGAGGTCGTCCTGGAACGCGCGCATGGCGCCGAGCAGCTCCAGGTCGTGCGAGGCCAGGATGCGCGCGGCGAGCAGCCCGGCGTTGCGGGCGCCGCCGACCGACACCGTCGCCACCGGGACGCCGGCCGGCATCTGCACGATCGACAGCAGCGAGTCCATGCCGTCCAGGTACTTCAGCGGGACCGGGACGCCGATCACCGGCAGCGGGGTGACCGAGGCGAGCATGCCCGGCAGGTGCGCGGCACCGCCTGCGCCGGCGATGATCACCTTCAGACCGCGGCCGGCCGCGTTCTCCCCGTAGGCGATCATCTCCCGCGGCATCCGGTGTGCCGAGACCACGTCCGCCTCGTACGGGATCTCGAACTCCTCCAGCGCCTCGGCCGCCAGCTTCATCACCGGCCAGTCGGAGTCCGAGCCCATCACGAGCCCGACCAAGGGCTTGGCCCGGGACACGGCGGACTCACTCATCGATCTCTCCTCGCAGATAGGCCGCGGCGTGGCGGGCCCGGTCGGCAACGTCGTCGAACACCGTACCCAGGACGTTGACATGGCCGATCTTGCGGCCCGGCTTCACGTCCTTGCCGTACATGTGCACCTTGACCCCCGGGTCGTGCGCCATCACGTGCTTGTACGCCGGGTAGACCTCCGGCAGGTCCAGACCCAGCACGTTCGCCATGACGACCACCGGCGCGACCGGCTTCACCTGCCCCAGCGGCAGGTCCAGCACGGCGCGCAGATGCTGCTCGAACTGGCCGGTGACCGCGCCGTCCATGCTCCAGTGCCCGGAGTTGTGCGGCCGCATCGCCAGCTCGTTGATCAGCACCGAGCCGTCGGCGGTCTCGAACATCTCCACCGCGAGCATGCCGGTGACGCCCAGCTCCTTGGCGATCGTCAGCGCGATCCGCTGCGCCTCGACCGCGGCGACCTCGGACAGCCCGGGCGCCGGCACGTAAACCTCGCGGCAGATGCCGTCGATCTGCAGCGACTCGACCACCGGGTAGGCCGCGGCCTGGCCGTGCGGGGAGCGGGCGACCTGCGCCGACAGCTCGCGGACGAAGGGCACCTTGGCCTCGGCCAGCAGCGCCACCCCGCGCTCGGCGGCGCCGTCCAGCACGGCCTTCGCCGCGTCCAGGTCGTCGACGACCCAGACGCCGCGGCCGTCGTACCCGCCGCGCGTCGCCTTGAGGACAAAGGGGAAACCGACCGTGGCGCCGAAGTCGGCGAGGTCGTCGGCAGAGGAGATCAGTGCCCACTGCGGACAGGGCAGCCCGAGGGCGGAGAGCCGCTGGCGCATCAGACCCTTGTCCTGCGCGTAGACGAGCGCGTCCGGGCCGGGGCGCACGGCGACGCCGGCGGCCTCCAGCTCGTGCAGGAAGTCGGTGGGGACGTGCTCGTGGTCGAAGGTCAGCACGTCGCAGCCGGCGGCGAAGGCCTTCAACGCTTCGAAGTCGTGGTGGTCCCCGATCACGGTGCCCGGGGTCACCCGCGCCGCCGGATCGTCGGGCCGCTGCGCGAGCACCCGCAGCTCGACCCCGAGACCGATCGCGGCCTGCTGCATCATGCGCGCCAGCTGGCCGCCGCCGACGACTCCTACCACCGGAAAGCTCACCAGTCGAGTCTAAGACGTGGTGGCCGGCGCCCTGGAACCGACCTGTCCCCCGACGCGCCATGTTCGGATTAGGTTGCAGATCTGGACGCATCCAGGTACGACATCTGCGGACCTACTGCCACGAATGGGTGCCGCTCAATGCCGCGGCTACGTCGCGATGAGTAGATTTAACGGAGGTTTCCCGGTCAGCAGTCGAAGCGGCCCAGAAGGGGACGGTACCCTCGGATCGCTAGAAGAAAACCGATGGAAGACAGGTGGCAGGCGTGACGGTCGTGCGTTCTCTGTACAACCGATTCGAGCACCTCGTCCACGAGCTGTCGAAGTTCGGGGCGGTGGGCGCCGTTGCCCTGGTCGTCAACATGGGCGTCTTCAACGTCTATCTGCTGGCGGCCCCGAGCAAGCAGATCTTCGCCAAGGTCGTGGCCACCGTCGTGGCGACCTGCGTGGCGTACGTCGGCAACCGCTACTGGACGTACAAGGACCGCGACAAGATCGACCGCCACCGGGAGATGCTCTTCTTCTTCCTGATCAACGGCGTCGCGGCGGTCATCGAGGTGATGTTCGTCTTCATCAGCAAGTACGGCCTGGGCCAGGACGGCACGCTGGCCGTGAACATCGCCAGCTACTTCTTCGGTCTGCCGCTGGGCATGCTGTTCCGCCTGTACTGCTACCGGACCTTCGTCTTCCCCGAGGGCGCCGAGCCCGAGATCGTCCCGGCCACGGCCAGCGCGCCGCTGTACCCGAACGGTCACCCGGCGCAGCCCCAGGCGCACGTCCACCAGCGTCCGGTCCCGGAGACCGCGAGCCGCTGACACGGCCGGCTCCTCTTCTGTAGATAATCTTTCTGTGCTCGTTGCCAAGGTCACCTCGACAGTCCGCAAGCTCTACGCCGAGATGTTCAAGTTCGGTGTGGTCGGCGCTGTCGGGGTGATTTCTGATGTCAGCAGTTCCAATCTGCTGTGGAAGTACACCGGTCTGAGCCATACCGTCGCCTCCGTCGGCGGTACCTGCGTGGCCACGATCACCGCGTACATCGGCGCCCGCTACTGGGTGTTCCGCGGCCGGCCGGACGACGCCCGCCGCCGCGAGATGGCGATGTTCGCCCTCATCAGCCTGGTCGGCCTGATCATCGAGAACAGCTTCGTGTTCGTCGGCGACCGGATCCTGGGCTTCCACAGCATCGAGGCGGCCAACGTCGCCAAATTCGTGCTGGGCCTGCCGGTCGCCGGGGTGTTCCGGTTCACGACCTCGCATCTGATCGTCTTCCCCGAAGCCGCGGCGGTCTCCGAGCCGGCCGATGCTGCTGGGACCACCGCGACCCGTGGGACCACAGGAACCGCCGGGACCGCCGCGAACAGCGCCGAGCACCGCGCCGCCGACGGTCCGGTCCCCGGTCAGAGCCCGGGACCTGACAGCCTGGGACCCAAGAGCCTGGGACCCGACGACGGCTTCAGCGCGCAATCACCGACAAGGGCGAGTGCTCCGTGAGGAAGACGGCGAACACCGCCGGCCGCTGAAGCACCAGGTTCAGCCGGCCGCCGTCGGCCTCGGCCAACTCCCGCGCCACCGCCAGGCCCAGCCCGGTGGACCCGCGGGAGGAGGCGCCCCGCTCGAAGAGCTTGGCCTCCAGGTCCGGCGCGATGCCGTCGCCCTCGTCGCCGACCTCCACCACCACCGACCCGCCGACCGCGCGGGTGTGCACGGTGACCGTCCCGGCGCCGTGGATCAGGGAGTTCTCCAGCAGCGTGGACAGGATCTGGGAGAACGCGCCCGGGGTCGCCATGGCCATCAGCCGCCGCTCTCCGGAGACCACGATCCCGCGCCGCATCGACTGGTACGCCGGGCGCCACTCGTGGACCTGCTGCCGGATCACGGTGTCCACCTCGATCGGCACCGCCAGATCCGAGCGCCGGTGGGTGCGCACCGTGGTCAGCAGCCGCTGCACCACGTCGGTGAGCCGCTCGACCTGCGACAGCGCCACCTCGGCCTCGTCGCGCACGGTCTGCGGGTCGTCGGCCAGGGTGATGATCTCCTCCAGCCGCATCGACAGCGCCGCCAGCGGCGTGCGCAGCTCGTGCGAGGCCTCGGCGGCCAGCCGGCGCTCGGCGCCGAGCATCGTGGAGATCCGGTCCGCCGAGCTGTCGATGACCTCGGCGACCCGGTCCAGCTCGCTGATGCCGTAGCGGCGGTGCCTGGGGCGCGGGTCGCCGGAGCCCAGGCGCTCGGCGGTGGCCGCCAGCTCCTCCAGCGGCTTGGTGAGCCGGCGGGCCTGCAGGTAGGCCAGGCCGGTCGCGGCCACCAGCACCGCCAGCGCGACCCCGCCGATCAGGTACATCGAGCCGCGTATCTGGTCCTCGGCCGGGGCGCGCGGCGCCTGGACGGTGACGCGCACGCCGACGTTGCGCAGCACGCCGTCCATCTCGTAGGTGACGCTGAAGGCCGGCGCCCCGGGCGGCAGCGCGGAGTTGATCTGGATCGGGCTCTGGCCGTCGACGTCGATCGTGGCGTCGTGGGTGCGGGCGATCATGTGCTGCAGGTCGGTGTCGTAGTCGCTGAGCGGACCGGAGTTGGTGCCGTCCAGGCTGGCCTTGCTGACCAGCATGGAGACCGTCTGGGCGAGCATCCGGGACTCGGTGGCCAGCACCGACTTGGTGCTGGTGTCCACCGAGCGCACCTCGAGCACCGCCAGCGGCACTCCGAGCAGGATCACGACCATCATCACCACGAGGAACGTGGAGGAGACCAGGCGGCGGCGCACTGCAGGCGGGCCCGCGCGCTAACCGCGCTCGAAGCGGAAGCCGACGCCGCGCACCGTGGTGATGAACCGCGGGCGGGAGGCCTCGTCGCCGAGCTTCTTGCGCAACCAGGAGATGTGCATGTCCAGGGTCTTGGTGGAGGACCACCAGGTGGTGTCCCAGACCTCGCGCATCAGCTGGTCCCGGGTGACCACCCGGCCGACCTCGCGGACCAGCACCCGGAGCAGGTCGAACTCCTTGGCGGTCAGGTTCAGCTCCTGGTCGCCCAGGTAGGCGCGGTGCGACTCGATGTCTATCCGGACGCCGTGCACGCCGTTGCCCAGGTCGGGGGTGCCGCGCCGGAGCAGCGCGCGGACCCGGGCCAGCAGCTCGGCCAGCCGGAAGGGCTTGGTGACGTAGTCGTCGGCGCCGGCGTCCAGCCCGACCACGGTGTCCACCTCGTCGGCGCGCGCTGTCAACACCAAGACGGGGAAGGTGTGGCCGTCGGCGCGCAGCCGGCGGCAGACCTCCAGGCCGTCCATGCCCGGCAGGCCCAGGTCGAGAACGACCAGGTCGACGCCGCTCTGCCCGGCCAGAAGGGCGCCTGGACCGTCCGCCCGGACGGTGACCTCGTAGCCCTCGCGTCGAAGCGCCCGCGCCAGCGGTTCGGAAATGGCGGCGTCGTCCTCGGCGAGCAGTACACGGGTCATGAGTGTGATGGTAATCGGGGTCGACCTGCTGTCGCTCCCCCATCTGGAGCATTGTCTGTAATGCGCCCATCTGGTCCGGGAAGCACCGAACGCATGACGACCCACGACGTTCCGTCCCCCGCCCAGGGCCTGCCGCCGCAGGATGAGGACCGAGCGTTCTTCGGTCACCCCAAGGGATTGCAGACGCTGTTCGCGACCGAGTTCTGGGAGCGGTACAGCTTCTACGGCATGCGCGGGCTGCTGGTGCTGTTCCTCACCGACACCGCGGCGCACCACGGCCTGGGGCTCTCGCAGGAGGCCGGCAACAGCTTCTACGGCATCTACAACAGCCTGGTCTACCTGATGGCAGTCCCCGGCGGCTGGATCGCCGACCGGGTCTGGGGCGCCAGACGCTCGGTGCTGTGGGGCGGCATCATCATCGCGCTGGGCCACTACGTAATGGCCATCCCCACCGCGGCGACCTCGTTCCTGGGGCTGGGACTGATCGTGCTGGGCACCGGGCTGCTCAAGCCGAACATCTCGGCGCAGGTCGGCGGGCTCTACCACCAGCACGACAAGCGGCGGGACGCCGGATTCACGATCTTCTACATGGCGATCAACATGGGCGCGTTCCTGGCGCCGCTGACCGCCGGCTGGGTCGGCCAGCACATCAACTACCACCTGGGCTTCGGGATCGCGGCGATCGGCATGACGTTCGCGGTCGTCTGGTACGTCGTCGAGGGCAAGCACCTGGGCACCGTCGGGCTGCGCCCGCCGAAGCCGATCACGCCGCCGGAGCTGCGGCGCTCGCTGCGGGCCGGCGCGGTGATCGTCGCGATCGTGCTGGCGATCGTGCTGGGCTGGATGGCGATCACCGAGTGGTCGGTCTCGGCGTTCGCCGACGGGCTGGCCGCGCCGATCATCGCCACGCCGTTCGTCTACTTCGGCTACATGTTCAGCCGCGGCGGGCTGAGCGCCGGGGAGCGGCCCAAGCTGATGGCGTTCGTCGCCTTCTTCATCGGCGCGACCGTGTTCTGGATGATCTACGACCAGTCCGGCAGCCAGCTGAACCTGTTCGCCGCGGACAAGACCGACCTGTCGATCTTCGGCTGGGAGATGCCCTCGGTGTGGCTGCAGTCGGCGAACCCTTTCTACATCATGGTGTTCGCGCCGGTCTTCGCCGGGATGTGGCAGCGCCTGGGCGACCGGGCGCCGCGGACCTCGGTGAAGTTCGCGCTCGGGCTGGTGGTGATCGGCTGCTCGTTCTTCGTGATGAGCATCGCCGGCAAGGACGCCACACCGACGCACCGCGTCTCGATCGTCTTCCTGGCGGTCACCTACCTGCTGCAGACGATCGGCGAGCTGTGCCTGTCCCCGGTCGGGCTGTCGGTGACCACGCAGCTGGCGCCGGCCCGGTTCGCCGGGCAGATGCTGGGGCTGTGGTTCCTGGCCACCGCCACGGGCAACGCGCTCAACGTGTACGTCACCAAGCTCAGCACCGTGATGAGCGACTTCACCTACTTCCTGACGCTGGGCGCCGTGGCGGCGGGCATCGGCGTGCTGGTGTTCCTCGCCTCGCCGGTCATCAACCGGCTGATGGGGGATGTGCGGTAGCCGGGAGCACGCCGCGAGGGCGTCCCGCGGCCGCTCCACCGCTGTGAACTCGCCGGTAACCTGCGGTAACAACCTGTTGTCGCCTCGCACATGATGCCGAAGACGCAATACGCTCTTGTTCCATGGCGGACATAGCGGTGGTGGGGCCTGGCGCTATCGGTTCGGTCGCGGCGTTGGCCGCGCAGCAGACCGGGAGGCACTCCGTGACGCTGTGCGCGCGGCGTGATCCCGGGGCGCTGCGGGTGGTCGACGACGTCTCCGGCGGGGTGACCGACCTGGAGGCGCCGATCCTGACCTCCCCGGCCGAGGTGACCGGGCCGGCCGACTGGGTGCTGCTGGCGGTGAAGGCGCACCAGACCGACGGCGCCGCCGGGTATCTGGACGCGCTGTGCAAGCCGAGCACGACGGTCGTGGCGCTGCAGAACGGCGTCGAGCACGTCGAGCGCGTCGCGCCGTACGTGAACGACGCGCAGGTGCTCCCGGCCATCGTCTGGATCAGCGCCGAGCCGACCGGACCCGGCGAGGTCACGGTCCGCAACAACATCTCCTCGCTGCTGCAGGTCCCGGCCGGACCCGCCGGCGAGGAGTTCGCGCGGCTGCTGGAAGGCGCCTCGGCGGTCGAGGTGGAGCTGGTCTCGGACTTCACCACCGCGGCCTGGCGCAAGCTGACGACCAACGCCATCGCCGGCGTGATGGCGGTGACCGGCCGGCGCGCGGCGATCTATCAGCGCCCGGATGTCCGGGAACTGGCTCTGGCGCTGGCACAGGAGACGCTGGCGGTGGCCCGGGCCGAAGGCGCGGCGCTGCCGGAGAGCGAGGCCGAGGCGCTGGTCGGCATCTTCGAGCGGATGGACCCCGACATCGGGTCCTCGATCCTGTTCGACCGGCTCGCCGGCCGGGAGCTGGAGTGGGACGCGCGCAACGGCGTGGTGCGCCGTCTGGGGCGGCGGCACGGGATCCCGACGCCGGTGTCCGACGTTCTGGTCCCGCTGTTGTCCGCCGCCTCAGACGGCTGAGACGCACCCTCCCTGGTCCGCCCTGCGCGCCGGTGGGGGGTTCGGGCGCGGAGCGGTCTTGCGGTCCGCCCGGGTCCGCCGCACGCGCGAGCTTGCGGCGGCTGTGGGGTCCGGGGCGGGCCTGGTCGGCACGTCAGACCGGTGTCGGTACCTCAGTACCAGTCGTGGGCCTGCCAGAAGGCCCACGCGGCGCACGGCGAGCCGTAGCGCCCCGTCATGTAGGACAGCGCCCACTTGATCTGCACCAGGGCGCTGTTGCGCCACTCCGAGCCCATCGAGGCCATCTTGTCGCCGGGCAGCGCCTGGCCGAGGCCATAGGCGCCGGAGGACGGGTTGGTGGCGTGGACGTTCCAGCTCGACTCGCGCTCGATGATGTTCGAGAAGCACAGGAACTGGCTGGACGGCACGATCGACTCGGCCATCGCCTTGGCCTGCGCGGGCGTGGCGTTGTAGCCCATGTTCGTCGTCGAGCTGGAGGAACTGGAGCTCGACGAGGTCGGCGTCGTCGTGGTCTTGGTCGGGATCGGCGTCGAGGTCTTCGTCGGCGTCGGCGTCGTCAGCGGCTTGCTCGGCAGCGGGATCGGCGTGCTCGAGGATGACGCGGGCGGAGCCGGCGTGCTGCTGGAGGAGCTGGCCGGGGTGCTCGGGCTCTGCGCCGAACTCGGCTGCGAGCTGGACGGCGTGCCGGGCGTCGAGGACTGCCCCAGGCTCGGCCGCTGCAGATCGCGGTTCGCGGCGTTGGTGCCGGCGCGGGCCGCCAGTGCGTTGGCGGCAGCCGCGGCGGCGGACGTGTTCGAGTCCTGGGAAGCGGCCTCGGCGCTGTTGCGCAGCCCGTCCTGGTGCAGGTGGAAAGCGGTGGCGACGCCGCCGCTGACCGCGAGGACGCTGGTCACCGCGGCCGCGGTCTTGACCTTGCCCTTGGCATGGGTCATCGCCCCGGGCTTGGCGTGGCTCGCGACGTGTCTGCCGGAGCCGGAGCCGGATATGCCGGACAAGAGAGGCCTTCCGCCGAACTTCGCCTCCTGTGCGCGGGCTGTGGAGGGGTTCTTTCGAACGCCCGCGCGAGGCCTGTCGGGAGAGCAATCTGCCCGAGGTAACGGGTAGGTCTCAATGGGAACGGCCCGAAGATGACCCGGGCTTTGCCGAGTCTTGGCACTACACAGCGGTGCTGATTGATCAGCGCAGAGTGGCGGCAGCACCCTTCACCAGCGGCGTCGCAGGGCGCGCGCACGCGGCGGACGCACGTGCAGACGGACGGGCATCCGCGTCATGCAACTGTTGCGTTCACGGCTGAATGAGGTCTGAGAGAGGGGGTAAACGTGGCTGAAAATCTGCGTCGCGCCGCTCGGGGAAGAAAACCAGCCGGCGCCGCCTCCGAAGAAACGACGCCGGCCGTGCCCGCCCTCGCGGTGCCCGCTCCCCCGCGCTACACCAGCGACTCCCGCCACGCCTCGTGCAGCCCGGCGAAGCGGCCGGTCCCGGCCTCCAGCAGGGCGGCCGGCGCGCCGTCCTCGACGATGACGCCGTCCTCCATCACCAGGACGCGGTCGGCGATCTCGACCGTGGACAGGCGGTGGGCGATGATCAGGGCCGTGCGGTCGGCCAGGATCGTGCGCAGGGCGCGCTGGACCATGCGCTCGCTGGGGACGTCCAGGGAGCTGGTGGCCTCGTCCAGGACCAGGACCGCCGGGTCGGCGATGAAGGCGCGGGCGAAGGCGACCAGTTGGCGCTGGCCGGCGGACAGGCGGCCGCCGCGCTTCTTGACGTCCGTGTCGTAGCCGTCCGGCAGGGCGCTGATGAAGTCGTGCGCGCCGATGGCCCGGGCCGCCGCCTCGATCTCGGCGCGGCCGGCGTCCGGGCGGCCGAAGGCGATGTTGTCCGCGACGGAGCCGGCGAACAGGAAGTTCTCCTGCGTCACCATCACCACGGCGCGGCGCAGGTCGCCGTCTTTCAGGTCGCGCACGTCCACGCCGTCGACGCGCACGGCGCCGTCCTGCGGGTCGTAGAAGCGGCACAGCAGGCGCGCCAGGGTGGACTTGCCCGCCCCGGTCGCGCCGACCAGGGCCACGGTCTGGCCCGCCGGGACCTGGAGGTCCAGCAGCGGCAGGATCACCTTGCCGCCGGTCCCGATGTCCTCGGCCTCCGCCTCGACCCCCGACGCCGAGGACGCGTCCGACTCCCGCTTGGGGTAGGCGAAGGTGACGTTGTCGAACGAGACCCTCCCCTGCAGCGGCGAGGGCAGCGGCTTCGGGTCGGCCGGCTCGGGCAGCTCGTTGGCCTCCTGCAGGACGCCGGACAGCTTCTCCAGCGCAGCCGTCCCGCTCTGGAAGGAGTTGTAGAACATCGCGATGTCCTCCAGCGGGTTGAAGAACCGCCGCAGGTACAGCACGAAGCCCACCAGCACGCCGATCTGGACGTCGCCGTCCATCACGCGCAGACCGCCGTAGACCACGACCGCCGCGGTGGTGAACGCCGCGATGGTCTTCATCCCGGGGATGAAGATCGCCAGCAGGTTCATCGCGCGGGCGTTGGCGGCGCGGAACTCGTTGTTCAGCTGCCCGAAGATCTCCTCGTTGCGCGGCTCGCGGCGGAACGCCTTCACCGCGCGGATCCCGTTGCAGGTCTCGACGAAGTGCACGATCAGCGCCGCGATCGTCTCCCGGGTCCGGCGGTAGGCGACCGCGGAGTGCCGGGAGAACCAGCGCATCAGCAGCAGCATCAGCGGGAAGGCCAGGACCACCACCAGGGTCAGCGGAACGTCCAGCACCGCCATCATGATCCCGATGCCGGCGACCGTCAGCACCGCGTCCAGCAGCCCGTCCAGACCGTTGTCGATCAGGTCGTTCAGGGCGTCCGGATCGGAGGTCAGCCGGCTGATCACGCGCCCGGAGGTGTAGTTCTCGTGGAACGCCAGCGGCAGCGCCTGGAACTTGGTGAACACCATGCGGCGCAGGTTCAGCAGCATGGTCTGGCCGATGCGCCCGACCTTGTTCAGGAAGACCGCGCGCAGTCCGGAGGCCAGGATCGCGCTGATCACCATCGCCACGAAGATGGCGGTGATCGGACCCCAGTCCCCGCGCCGCAGCGCCGGGATGCCGCGGTCGATGCCGATCGAGACCAGGTAGGGACCGGCCATGTTGAAGACCGTCTGCACCAGGACCATGCCGGTACAGAAGATCAGCTCCCTGCGATGCGGGCGGACCAGCTCGGCGAGCAGCCGGCGGCTGCGCGCCCGCAGCCGGATGCCGGAGTTGTCGGGCAGGTCGTCCTTCTTCTCGGTGGCGACGCCGCGCCAGTCGGTGGTCGTCGTCGTCATCGGGACACCTCCGCGAGTTCTTCCTCGACCAGGTCAGAGGTCTGCGACAGGATGTCGCGGTAGGCCGGACAGGTGCGCAGCAGCTCCTGGTGTGTGCCGACGGCCGCGATCGTCGTGCCCCGCGGTCCCGGCGGCGTGAGCAGCACCACGCGGTCGGCGAGCAGGACCGTGGAGGGCCGGTGCGCGACCACCAGTCCGGTGGTCCCGCGCAGCACGCTGTGCAGCGCTTCCTCGACCTTGCCCTCGGTGTGGATGTCGAGCGCCGAGAGCGGGTCGTCCAGCACCAGGATCGAGGGCCGCCCCAGCACCGCGCGAGCCAGCGCGACCCGCTGCCGCTGCCCGCCGGACAGGGTGAGGCCCTGCTCCCCCACCCGGGTGTCGAGCGCCCAGGGCAGCTCGTTGACGAAGCCGGCCTGCGCGACCTCGATCGCCTCCTCGATCTGCTCCTCGGAGGCGTCGGGGACGCCCATGGTGAGGTTCTCGCGCACCGAGGCGGAGAACAGCGTCGGGTCCTCGAAGGCGCACGCCACCTTGCGGCGCAGCTCGGCCAGCGGGAGGTCGCGGACGTCGACGCCGTCGACCAGCACCCGCCCCGCCGTGGCGTCGTACAGGCGGGGCACCAGCGCGGTGAGCGTGGTCTTGCCGCAGCCGGTCGGGCCGACCAGCGCGACGGTCTCGCCGGGCGCGACGCGCAGGTCGAACCCGGAGATGACCGGCCGGTCGGAGTTGGGGTAGGTGAAGCTGACGTCTTCGAAGACCAGCTCGCCCGCGCTGGCGGGACGCGGGCGGACGGTCGCGGCGGCGTCGGCGATGTTCGGGACCGTGTCCAGGACCTCGAGCACGCGCTCGGCGGCGGAGTTCGCCTCCTGGCTCTGCGCCATCAGCCAGGCCATGGACTCGATCGGCCACAGGAGCGTCAGGTAGAGCGAGATGAAGGCGACCAGCGTGCCCAGGGACAGCGCGCCGGTGGACACCGCGTAGGCGCCGATCAGGACGCACAGCGAGAGCACCAGCTGCGGCTGCGCGGCGAAGACCGCCCACAGCTCCGACAGGGTCCTGATCTTCGTGAGCTCCAGCCGGCGCAGCGTCTGCGCCCGCTCGTCGAAGCGCGCGAACAGCAGGTCCTGGCGGCCGAACGCCTTGACCGCGCGGATCCCGAGCGCGGACTCCTCGACCAGGGTCGCGACGTCGCCGGCCTGGTCCTGGGCGGCGCGGGACTGCCGGTGGTAGCGGCGGTCGGCCAGGCGGCCGTAGAGGATCAGCGGGACGGCGGCGGCGTAGATGATCAGGCCCATCACCGCGTGGATGAAGACCAGGGCGCCGCCGACGAGCAGGAAGGTGGCGCCGTTGACCACCAGGAAGATCAGCGCGAAGCCGAAGAACCGGCGCAGGCTGTTGATGTCGCCGGACACCCGCGAGACCAGCTGACCGGACTGCCAGGAGTCGTGGAAGGCCACGGGCAGCTTCTGCAGGTGGCGGTAGAAGGCGTTCCGGATGTCGGCCTCGATGCCCAGGGCGGCGCGTTGCAGGAACCAGCGGCGGAGCCAGAACAGCGTGGCCTCGGCGACGCCGAACAGCAGGACCAGGCCGCCCAGCGGCCACAGCGCGGCCTTGTCGTGGTGCGCGATCGGGCCGTCGATCAGGTCCTTGGTGAGCAGCGGGACGGCGACGCCGACGAGCGTCGCCCCGAGGGCGGACAGGGTCATCAGGATCATCTGGACCCGGTAGGGCCGGATGAAGGGGGTCAAGCGGCGCAAGGAGGCGAATGCGCCGCTCTTGGGATCGTCGGGGACCTTCGGTCTACTGGTGAGCGGTTGTGCTGGCGTCGACTCCATAGCTCGGATGGTAGAGAATGCCCACGACACTTCTCACCTGGTTTTTAGGCAGGAATGTCAGTGGTGGAAAATCGGTTGCCTATTACCGGGGGAACCTGGGATCCTAATCTTGGGGACGATTGTGGGTGAGTGCTAGGTGAGTTGCTGTGAGTTGCTAGTGGGTTGCTCGGTGAGTACCGAATGAGCAGGGTCACGGCCCGGCGGCGGATAGTACGCCTCGACGGCTCAGCCGGCCCGGCCGAAGCAGTCCTGCGGCGCGGCGGCGAGGAGCACATGGCCGCCGAGGAACCGCTGGAGATGCGCATCGGCGGGCACCCCTTCACGGTCACCATGCGCACCCCCGGCGACGACTTCGACCTGGTGGCCGGCCACCTGACCGCCGAAGGCGTGCTCTCCGGACCCGACGACCTGCTCCGGATGAAGTTCTGCTCAGCCGACAACGGCTGCTCGTCCACCGCGTACACGGACGGCGAGGCGTCACTGGCCTTCGCCGACGGCGACCCCCTGAACATCGTGGACGTGACCCTCGCCCCCGGCGTGGAACTCCCCGAGGAGCGGCTACGGCGCTCGTCCTACGTGACCAGCGCGTGCGGCGTGTGCGGGAAGACGTCGATCGACGCGGTTCACGCAGCCGTGCGCTGGCCGGTCGCCGAGGACGACGTGAAACTCTCGGCCGAAGTCCTGTTCACCCTCCCGGACCGCATGCGCGAAGCCCAGAAGATCTTCGCCAAAACCGGCGGCCTCCACGCCGCAGCCCTGTTCACCGCCACCGGCGACCTCCTCTGCCTCCGCGAGGACGTCGGCCGCCACAACGCGGTGGACAAGGTCCTCGGCTGGGCCCTGCGCGCCGGCCGCCTACCGCTGCGCGAGCACGTTCTTGCGGTGAGCGGCCGCGCCTCGTTCGAGCTGGTGCAGAAGGCCGTCGCGGGTGGGATTCCGGTGCTGACCGCGGTGTCGGCGCCTTCGTCGCTGGCGGTGAGTTTGGCGGCGGAGTCGGGGCTGACGCTGGTCGGGTTCCTGCGGGGGCGGACGGCGAATGTGTACTGCGGGTCGGAGCGGGTCATTGACTGAGGGGTGCTGCCAGGCACCGGAGTACCCGAGTTGCTTGCATGCAAGCAATGGCGAGTGTCCAAGTTGCGTGCGCGCATGCGATAACGCAACTACTGTGGGGCGTGCTACATCAGGCGCGTTGATACGACAGGAGGCGACATGAGCGCTGACGCCGCGGATGCGAAGCGCGAGCCTCAACCTGCCGTCACGCTTGAGCAGATCATCAGAGCGAAACGGCCACGTCCATTGCGGTCCGTCGATGAGCTCATGGCTCCTGACGTGTTCCCCTCGGACGACGAAGTGGACGAGTTTGTGCAGGCGTACCACGAAGAGCGTCAGGCCAACCTAGGCTAGGCACATGCCGCAGCCTGTCGTGATGGACACGGACGTCGCGTCCGCGTCCTTCAAGCGCAAGGCGCTTCCACTGCTCGTCAAAGTAGCCACGATGGAGCCGGTCATCACGTTCGTGACGTTCGGCGAGTTGGTGAAGTGGACCGAGCGTCGGCACTGGGCTCCCCACAACCGGGTCGCGATGGACAGCTGGCTTGCAGCCATGCCTGTTCTCGACAGCACCGAAGCCATCGCCAGGACTTGGGGTTCACTAGCCGCGGCCGCGGATGAGCGCGGACGTCCCAGACCGCAGAACGACATGTGGATCGCGGCTGTCTGTCTGACCTACGGCATTCCGCTAGCGACGTTCAACCTCAAGGACTATGCCGATTTCGAGGCCTATCACGGGCTTCACATCGTCAAGGTCTAGTGTCGGCGCGCAGCTAGCGGAACACCCCGGTGTGGCCCAGCGAGTAGCGGCCTGGTTGGGGGTAGACGGCTAGGCCGTGGGGGCCGCGGCCTACGGGGATGCGGGCTAGGAGGTGGCCGTCGGTGGTGGAGATGGCGTAGACCTCGGCGTTGTAGCGGCCGGAGAGCCAGAGGACTTTGCCGTCGGCGCTGACGCCGCCCATGTCGGGGGAGCCGCCGTTGGGGATTTGCCATTTGGTGCGGGGTTTGGCGGTGGCGAAGTCGAAGAGGGTGATGGTGCCTTCGCCTCGGTTGGAGACGTACATGGTGGTCGAGTCGCGGGAGACGTAGAGGCCGTGGGCGCCTCGGCCGGTGGGGATCAGGCCCGTTACTTTGAAGGCGTCGCCGTCGACGGTCCAGAGGCCGTTGGCCACCATGTCGGCGATGTAGAAGACCTTGCCGTCGGGGGAGATTTTCACGTCCTGGGGCATCGCGCCGCGTTGGGGGAGGTCCAGGACGCCGAGGAGGGTGCGGGTTTTGGTGTCCACCTTCAGGAGTTGGCCGGAGAACTCGCAGGAGACAATGAAGTAGGCGCCGTTCGGGGAGAAGTCGGCGTGGTTCACGCCTTCGCAGGGGACGGGGAGGATCTTCTGGATCGCCATGGTGTGCGGGTCGCGGAAGACCAGCTGCATGTCCTTGCTGGCCATCACGACCGCTGAGGCGCCGTCCGGGGTGAAGTAGAGGTTGTACGGGTCGTGGACCGGGATCGGGGCGCCGGGCTTGCCGGTGAAGGGGTCGATCGGGGTCAGGCTGTTGCCCAGGTCGTTGTTGACCCACAGGGTCTTCAGGTCCCAGGAGGGGACCACGTGCTGCGGTTCGTGGCCGACCTTCATCGTCTCCACGACGCGGTAGTCCGAGGGGTCGATCACCGTGACGGTGTCGCTCTCGGTGTTCGGGACGTAGACGCGGGGAAGCGCCGCGGCGATCACCGGCGACACCATGCCGGGGCGGTCGAAGGCGTACAGGTCGGCGGGGTCGTAGCCCGGCATCCCCGGCAGGGCGGCGGGGACGAGCGCGCCGGCGCTGCGCGGTGATCCGGCGGAGGCACTGCCCGGCGCGCCAGCGGCTGCCAGCGCGGACCCCGAAGAGCCTGCGCTCGAACCGGAACCGGAACCAGAACGACCTCGCCCGGCGCCGCTGTCCATCCCGGCCATCCCGCTCATGCCCGTGCTGCCGCCCTCGCTCCACACCCCGCGATCGGTGGCGAACCACACGCCCGCGCCGATCACCCCGGTCGCGATCAGCGTCGCGGCCGCGCGGCGCATCCGGATGGCCGGCTGCGAAGGACGCCCGCCGTGCGTGCTGCGCGTCACGAGAACAGCTCCGATGCGGTGACGGCGGCCAGGCCGCGGGCCTTCAGTCCGGCGAGCACCGCCGGCAGCGCCGCCACGGTGTGCTGGTGTCCCAGGTGCATCGACACGATGGCGCCGGGACGCACCGCGGCCAGCAGGCGATCGGTGATCTGCGCCGCCGACGGGTCCTCGTAGTCCAGCGGGTCGACGTCGTAGGACAGGACCGTGCGATACCCGGCCTTGCGCGCCTGCGCGATCAGCATCGCGGTGGCGTGCTGGGTCTGCGAGGGCCGGAACCAGATGCCCGGCGAGCCGGTCAGCTTCCGCAGGCGGGCGGCGCAGGCTTCGATCTCGGCGAACGCCGCCGACGGCGAGAGCTGGGAGATGTCGACGTGGTTCTCGGTGTGGTTGCCCAGTTCGTGGCCGCCGTCGAGGATGCGCCGCGCCATCGCCGGCTGCTCGCCGAGCCAGCGGCCGACGGCCAGCACGGTGAGCCGGGCCTGCGCGGCCTCGGCCTCCTTGAGCAGGGCTTGGGCCAGCTGCGGGTCGCCGTCGCCGTGGAAGGTCAGGGCGACCTGCGGACGGCCGCCCGCCGCGTGGTCTACCTCGTCGAGGACCTGCGTGCGGCTCGACGGCGACGCGGGGTCCGGGGCAGTCGCGCTGCTCGCCGGAGCCGCGCCGCCCGCCGGGCGCGAGGCGTTCGCAGGAATCGGCGCGGCCGACCCGGCCGCGCCGGTGCTCCTCCCGTCCGAGCACGCCGCCAGACCCGGCGACGCGGCAGCCGTCCCCAACACGGCCAGCCCCGCCCGCAGCGCGGTACGTCGGTCCGGTGCGGTCACGGGCCACGATCCTAGGTCGAGCACCGTCCGTTTTCCGATGTTTGGTCCGCGTGCCGCCTTAAGTGCGACCGGCGTTTCACCCGATCGGGAGTCATCAACCCTCTTGTACCGGCCGCTACCGGCGAGTAGTTTTCAACGAACCGTCCAATAAATACTCCGTCATCGCCGAGCGGGAGCTTCCGTGGGACGCAAGATATTGATCCTCGCCGGAGCCGTGGCCCTGGCCGCCGAAGCGCTGGGGACGCTGATCGTCGCCGCGGGCTTCTACGGCTTCGTCGCGTTCGGCAACGGCGTGAAGTTCGGCCCGGCCGGACCCGGACTGCTGAAGATCATCGCGATCGCGCTGAACCTGGGGCTGTGCGCCGCGCTGCTGCTGGGCGCGGTCATCCTGGTCCTGGCGGCGTTCGGCATGGTGCTGAACAACTTCATGCAGGGCCTGATGATGGCCATCGCCGCGCTGCAGCTGTTCGTGACGATCGTGGTCACCGGCGTGACCGGCTGGACCCAGCTGTTCGTGCTCGGCGGCGTGTTCCTGCTGCTGTCCGGCGCGCTGGCGGTGGCGATGGTGACGCCGAACGCCCCCAAGCCGGAGCCCGGTCCGGTGGACCCCGCCCCGCCAGCGGGCGGCAGCAGCAGCGGCGCCGGTGGACCGCTGCCCGGCAACGGCGCCCCGACGACCGCCTGAGATACGCAGGGCGCACCGCGCTGCTCCGACCGCTGCCTGACCTGACGCACCGGAGCCGCCCCCGACGGCCCGGTTAGAGTCGGGGCATGTCCACAACCCCGCCCCCGATCGTCCTGGCCTCCGCCTCCCCGGCCCGCCTGTCCCTGCTGCGCCGGGCGGGCTTCGACCCCCGCGTCCTGGTCAGCGGCGTGGACGAGGACGCCGTCGAGGACGCGCTCGGCCCGCAGGCCACCCCCGCCGAGGTCGCGCTGGCCCTGGGCCAGGCCAAGTGCCGGGCCGTCGCGGCGCTCCCGGAGACCGCCGGCGCGCTGGTCATCGGCTGCGACTCGGTCCTGGAGTTCGAGGGTCGGCCGCTCGGCAAGCCGGACACCCCCGAGGAGGCCGTCGCGCGCTGGTACGCGATGCGCGGGCGCTCCGGCGTGCTGCTCACCGGGCACTGGCTGGTCGACCGCGCCACCGGCAAGGAGGCCGGCGAGGTCGCGGCGACCGTGGTGCACTTCGGCGAGCCCAGCGACGAGGAGATCCTGGCCTACGTCGCCACCGGCGAGCCGCTGCGGGTGGCCGGCGCCTTCACCATCGACGGCCTCGGCGGCGCGTTCGTGGAACGGCTGGAGGGCGACCACTCGAACGTGATCGGGCTGTCGAAGCCGCTGCTGCGCAAGCTCATGGCGGATCTGGGGCTGAATTACACGGCGTACTGGAGCCCGTCCGAGGAGGACTAGTAAGAACAGGCCTGCTAGGCAGAGTAGGCAGAACAGAGATCAAGCAAAACAACGGCGGGGAGTCTTTGAGGACTCCCCGCCGTCTTTCACACGCTTACTTCGCTTACTTCGCCTACTTCGGCACTTGGCTTACCTCGGCTACTTCACCGGCTTACAGACCGCCGCCGAACTCCGAGATCAGCTTCTGCACGTCGATGTTCGTCACATCGCTCGGCGCGCCGACGTTGCTCGCGCTCTGGCTGAACTTCGCGTCGACCGGCAGGTGGCCGCCGCCGGAGTCGGTCGAGGTCAGGAACTGCGCCAGGTCCACCTGCAGCTCGCTGATCTGGTTGTTCTTGACCCAGGTGTCGAAGGTGATGTTCTCGCTGTCCGGCACGGAGTTCAGGTCCGTGCGCAGCTTGTCCATGTCGGCCTTGGACTTGCCGGGGACCGAGTTCATGACCGGGCCCAGCGCCTGCAGCACGTCCTGGCCGATGGTCTTGACCTTGCCGCTGACCTGGTAGTGGCCGCTGCCCTTGTCCGTGACGGTGGCGTCCTGGGTCAGGGCCTTCATCAGCTCGGACTCGAAGTTGGCCAGCATCTGGGTGCTGGGGCTGCTCGAGGGCGCGGTGGTGGAACCGAGGTCGCCGGCGCCGAGGCTCTGCGCCATCTGCTCCAGACCCTTCAGGTCCGTGGCGCTGACCCCCACCCACTTGTTCGCCATCAGGGCCTGCACCGGCGCCTGGAAGTCCGGCGGGAGCTGGCCGAGCTGGGAGGTCACGTCCGAGGCGGACTTGCCCGACAACTGCAGGAACGCCGGCACGTTGAGCTTGGCGTACAGCGCCCCGCCCACGCTGCGGACGTCCATCAGGTCCGTGCCGCCGGCGGTGACGCCGAGCTCGACGTTCGGGCTCTCGCCGGGCTTGAGGTCCTTCAGCGGCTTGGTGGAGCTGGCCGTGAACTTCACGACGATCCCGCCGTTGCCGAACAGGCTCTTGACGATCGCCGCGGACTGCGGGTCGCTGCTGTCCTTGTTCATCGCCGCGATCATCGCGTCGTCGGGCTTCAGCGACAGCTGGAAGGCCTCGGCGTTGCCGCTGGAGATGTTGTGCACCGCGGCCGCCAGCGCCTCGGTCGGCGTCTTGCTCCCGCTGCCTCCCCCGCTGTTCGTGCTGCCGGAGGAGGAGCACGCGGTGAGCGAGAGCCCGGCGACGGCGCCGACAGCGATCGTCAGAGTCAGCGCGCGAACCGAGCGCCTTGCGTGTATGGACGTCGTCTGTGGCATTGCTGGGAACCCCCCATTTTGCGGAGCCTTAACGTTTCCTCTAACGCTGTCAACTGTACCTGCCGGGGCAGACGGACCGGATGCGACTTCAGGTGGAATCCGCGAATCCCCCTACAGATGACGTGATCATGCCCGTGTACTTCCTGCGGCGTATACGGGCAGGACTGTCAGTCAGCGAGCACGCGGGAACGCCGAGGCGCGCCACCCACCAGGACCGGCGTGCAACGGAGCGCGCACGCCCCGTTCGCGCGCCGTCCAGCCGCTGGGCTTGCGGCTCCGGCCTGCATCGTTACCCAATTGTGAAGCCGATGCCGCAACCGCTGCGGAGACCACGGCGACCACCACTGCCACTTCCTCAGCAGTGGGGTTCCCATGCAGGACCTTGATTTCGGGCGTCGCCGCCGCGGCGCCCTTCTCCCCGGCGCTCACAGCGGGATGTTCCCGTGCTTCTTGGGCGGCAGCGTCTCGCGCTTGGAGCGCAGCGCCCGCAGGGCTTTGATGACGTACGGGCGGGTCTGCGACGGTTCGATCACCGAGTCGACGTAGCCCCGTTCGGCGGCGTCGTAGGGGTTCAGCAGCTCGTCCTCATACTCCTGGATGAGGCGTGCGCGCTCGGCCGCCGGGTCCTCGGACGCCGCGAGTTCCTTGCGGTAGAGGATGTTCACCGCGCCCTGCGCGCCCATCACCGCGATCTGCGCCGTCGGCCAGGCGACGTTCAGGTCGGCGCCGAGGTGCTTGCTGCCCATGACGTCGTACGCGCCGCCGAAGGCCTTGCGGGTGATGATCGTCAGCAGCGGGACCGTGGCCTCGGCGTAGGCGTAGATCAGCTTCGCGCCGCGCCGGATGATGCCGTTCCACTCCTGGTCGGTGCCGGGCAGGAAGCCGGGGACGTCGACGAAGGTGATGACCGGGACGTTGAAGGCGTCGCAGGTGCGCACGAAGCGCGCGGCCTTCTCCGAGGCGTCGATGTCCAGGCAGCCGGCCAGCTGCATCGGCTGGTTGGCGACGATGCCGACGGTGCGGCCCTCGACCCGGCCGAAGCCGACGACGATGTTCGGGGCGAACAGCGACTGCACTTCCAGGAAGTCGGCGTCGTCCAGGACGTGCTCGATGACCCGGTGGATGTCGTAGGGCTGGTTCGCCGAGTCCGGGACCAGCGTGTCCAGCTCGCGGTCCTCGGCCGTGGGCTCCAGGTCGGCGAGCACGCCGTACTCGGGGGCGTCCTCGAGGTTGTTGCTCGGCAGGAAGGACAGCAGGCCCTTGACGTAGTCGATGGCGTCCTTCTCGTCGGCGCCCATGTAGTGCGCGTTGCCGGACTTGGTGTTGTGCGCCCGGGCGCCGCCCAGGTCCTCCATCGAGACGTCCTCGCCGGTGACGGTCTTGATGACGTCCGGGCCGGTGATGAACATCTGCGAGGTCTGGTCGACCATCACCACGAAGTCGGTCAGCGCCGGGGAGTAGACGTGCCCGCCGGCCGCCGCGCCCATGATCAGCGAGATCTGCGGGATGACCCCGGAGGCCAGCACGTTGCGCCGGAAGATCTCGCCGTACAGCCCCAGGGAGACGACGCCCTCCTGGATGCGCGCGCCGCCGCCCTCGTTGATCCCGACGATCGGGCAGCCCAGCTTCAGCGCCAGGTCCAGCACCTTGACGATCTTCTCGCCGTACACCTCGCCCAGCGCCCCGCCGAACAGCGTGACGTCCTGCGAGAACACGCACACCTGCCGGCCGTCCACGGTCCCGAACCCGGTGACCACACCGTCGGTGTAGGGCCGGTTCCGCTCCATCCCGAAACGCGCCGAGCGGTGCACCGCCAGCTCGTCCAGCTCCATGAAGGAACCGTCGTCGAGCAGATACTCGATCCGCTCCCGGGCCGTCATCTTCCCCTTGGCGTGCTGCTTCTCCACCGCGCGCTCGTTGCCGGCATGGATCGCGGTGTCGAGGCGGGAGCGGAGCTCCGCTAGCTTGCCCGCCGTGGTGTGGGGTGCGTGGGCTTCGGCGTCAGTCACGTGGTCACTGTAATGCGTATCAGGCACGATGCCCCGGGCAGCAGACCGTGATTCTGTCCACACGCACCGGTCGGTGACGGGCGTCCGATCGATCACTCGTTCAGGTTGCTTTCGCGCGTATGTTCGCCGTCGCCGCCCCGGGCAGCCATAGCATCGAGCGCATGCTGTTGCGCTACCGATACCGGATGTATCCGGACGCCGGGCAGCGAGCTGCGCTCGCCAAGGCGTTCGGTTGCGCCCGGGTGGTGTACAACGACGGACTGCGACTGCGGCAGGAGGCGTTCGCCGCCGGGCGGGGTTTCATTGACGACGGCGAGCTGCAGAAGCGTGTGATCACGCAAGGCAAACGGACGCCGCAGCGGGCTTGGCTGGCTGAGGTGTCCTCGGTCGCCCTCATCCAGTCCCTGCGTGACCTGAATCGTGCCTACAGCGCGTTTTTCGCAGCGCAGCGTGGCGAGCGGCGGGGACCGGTGGTAGGCCTTCCGCGCTTCAAATCCAAGCGCGACTCACGGCAGTCGATTCGGCTGACGTCGAACGCCTTCAGGCTTCGGGACGACGGCAAGCTCTCCGTCGCGAAAGTCGGTGCCGCTGACCGCTACTGGGCGTCGTTCGCGGTCGAGGTCGCGAGGCGGCTGCTGCCGCGCGTGGACGCCGAATGCGGCATCGACCTGGGGCTCACATATTTCGGCATGGCGTCGGGTGGGGACAGGATTCAGGCGCCGCGGTTCCTCCGGCAGGCGGAGCGGAAGCTCAAACGGCCGCACCGGGAGTTGCCCCCTAAGCAGAAAGGCTCTGCGAACCGGTAAAAGGCCCGATTGAAGCGGCGGCGCTCGGACGGACCAGGCTGGCGAAATCGATCCATGACGCCGGCTGGACCAGGTTTGTGGACATGGTGGAGTACAAGGCAGCGCTGTATGGAAGGGAATTCGCCAAGATCGATCGGTTTGCGCCGACGACGAAGACCTGCTCGCACTGCGGCTTTCGCGTCGAGCACATGCCGCTCCGTGTTCGGGAGTGGGACTGCTCGTCCTGCGGGATGCGTCATGATCGTGACGTGAATGCCGCCCGGAACATCCTCGCCCTGGGACGCAGGGAGAGGCTAAACGCCTGTGGAGAAGGCGTAAGACCGGAACGTGTTCCGGCAGTCTTCAATGAAACAGGAACCCACCGAAGCGAAGGGATTCAGAAGTGACCGACGCGGAGGGTGAAGGACGTCAATCGCCTTACACGGATCTCGACCGCCCACCGCTGCGTGAGCTGGCGGTGAACAAGGCCGTCGTGCGGCCCGGGGGGCTCTGGCGGCGCATCGAGGTGGTGCGGGAGACCGGGTCCACGAATGCGGATGTGGCGGATGCGGCTCGGGGTGGGGAGGGCGAGGGGTTCGTCTTGGTGGCTGAGGCTCAGAGTGCGGGGCGGGGGCGGTTGGGGCGGACTTGGAGTGCGCCGGCTCGGTCGGGGTTGTTCTTGTCGGTGTTGGTGCGGCCGGGGGATGTGGCGCCGGCTCGGTGGGGGTGGTTGCCGTTGTTGGCGGGGACCGCGGTGCGGACGGCGGTGGAGGCTGTGAGCGGGGTGCCGGTGCGGTTGAAGTGGCCGAATGATCTGATCGTGGTGGATGACGCCGACAGTGATGATGGCGCCGACAGTGATGCCGACAGTAATAAGGACACTGCCGCGCACGCGTATGGCGCTGCGCGGAAGCTCGGGGGGATTCTCGTCGAGCGGGTCGAGACGTCCTCGGGGCCGGCGGCTGTGGTGGGGGTGGGGCTCAACGTCTCGTTGCGGCGTGATGAGCTGCCGGCCGGGCATGCGACGTCGCTGGTGCTGGAGGGTGCTAAGGCTGCGGATCGGGACACTGTTCTGCGCTCTGTGCTGCGGGAGATCGAGCGCTGGTACACGGACTGGAGTGTCACCGGGGGTGACCCGATGGCGTCGGGGTTGGCCTCGGCGTATGTCGCTTCCTGCGCCACGCTTGGGCGGCGGGTGCGGGTGGAGCTTCCCGGGGGCGCACCGGTGGAGGGTGAAGCGGTGGGGTTGGACGGGGACGGCCGGTTGCTCGTGCGGAGCGGCGGGAGCGAGCGGGCGTTCGGAGCGGGGGATGTCGTTCATCTCAGGTGACAAGACCCTGTCATCGGCAAGGAACTGCCAAGCGGTCCTATTGTCTGCCAGTATGCGTGGCGACAAGACACCTTCGCTTCCTCACAGGGGGGAGGCGCGGAGTTGAGGGAGTGGTGACGGCAATGGGTTACCCCAAGCACCTTCTGGCGCCGGGCGAACAGATCGACCTCGCGATGCGTCCGCACTGGAAGGCGCTGATCCTCCCGGTGCTGAACCTGATCGTCGCGGTCGCCGTGTTCGGCGCGGCGGCCGGGCTCACCAGCGGCAGCACGCGCAAGTACGCCGCGATCGGCGTCGGCGCGCTCGCGGTGATCGACATCATCGTCTTCACGGTCCGGCCCTGGATCATCTGGCTGAACAAGAACTACATCGTCACGAACAAGCGCCTCATCATCCGCGAGGGCTTCATCCACCGCGAGGGCCGCGACATGCCCCTGGTGAAGATCAACGACGTGTCGTTCAAGCACAACGGCCTGCTGGACCGGATCCTGGGCTGTGGCACGCTGGTGGTGGAGTCGGCCGGCGAGCACGGTCAGGAGCAGCTGGAGGACATCCCGCACGTGGAGTCCACCCAGCGTGAGCTGACCAACCTGATCAGCAACGTCGGCCCGAGCGGATCGGCCGAGCTGGCCGAGCCCGAGGAGCACGAGCACCACAAGAAGTAGTCGGAAGAAACGCTAAAGATTCGACCGCGACCAGGGCAGGAGCTGCGGAACACGATGGCGCGCAGGGTGCCGGGGGATGGCGGCCGCAAGGCGGCCCGGGGCGGCGGGACGGCCGGGCGGGCAGAGTCGGCCCAGACCGCCGCTTCCGGGACCGCCGCTTCCGGGGCTGCCGGGTCGAACGGCGCCTCCAGTAACGCTGGAGGCTCGGGCAACACCGGCACCTCCGGCAACTCGGTCGTCTCCAGCACTTCTGGCACTTCTAGTACTTCCAGCAACTCCGGCACCGCGACCCCGCCCGGCCTCCCCGCGACGGCGGGCGAGGTCGCGCGGGCGCTGATCCAGGCGCAGGTGCAGACCCAGGCCGAGGCGCGGGCCCAGAACCACGCCCGCTCCCGCAGCAAGCGCAAGGCCAACGGCGACGAGCTGGAGGCGCTGCTCCTGGGCGGCGTCCCCCGGCACACCGCCTACGAGGTCTGCAAGGCCGCGGGCATTCCCTACGACGAGGCGCGCCGCTATTGGCGGGCCATGGGCTTCGCCGATGTCGGCCAGGCCCGCGCCTTCACCGACGCCGACGTGGACGCCCTGCTGCGGCTCGGCGGGATGCCGCGCAGCGGGCTGTTCACCGAGGACTTCGCCGTCCAGGTCGCCCGCTCCATGGGGCAGACCACGGCGCGGCTCGCCGAATGGCAGGTCGACGTGCTGTTCGACGCCTTCGACACGGCCGGCGTGGGCTCGGAGGAGATGGCCGAGTTCGGCTACCGGATCGGCCGCCGCGTGCTGCCGGAGCTGGAGGAACTGCTGGTCTACGTCTGGCGCCGGCAGCTCGCCGCGGCCGCCGGCCGGGTCCGGCAGCAGCTCCAGGAGCACGCCGAGGGCTTGCAGGCCGTCGGGTTCGCCGACCTGGTGTCCTTCACCCGGCTGTCGCGCCAGCTCTCCGAGGAGGAACTGGCCCGGCTGGTCTCGGTCTTCGAGGCCAACGCCGCCGACACCGTCGCCTACGGCGGCGGACGGCTGATCAAGACGTTGGGCGACGAGATCATGTTCGCCGCCGACTCCCCGGCCCGGGCCGCGCGGATCGCGCTGGACCTGCTGGCCTCGATGCGGCGCACCGAAGCGGTGCCCGAGCTGCGCATCGGCGTGGCGTACGGGCACGTGGTGCAGCGCAACGGCGACATCTACGGGACCACGGTCAACCTGGCGGCGCGGCTGACCTCGCTCGCCGAGCCGGACCAGATCGTGGTGGACCCGGAGCTCGCGAAAGCCCTGGCCTCGGACTCGGATTTCGCGCTGGAAGCGATCGGGACGCGGATGGTGCGCGGGCTCGGAGAGATCGAACCCTCCGCGCTGACGGCCGCGGAGTGACTGTCTTCATATTCCAGACTTTGAGACACCGCTGCTAGCGTCATACGCATGACCGATATGCCGACAGCGTTGTCGCTCCGGGAAGTAGGGCCGCGCGACGGCCTGCAGAACGAGGACCCGGTCTCCACCGAAACCAAGATCGAACTCATCGACCGGCTGTCCGGGACCGGCGTGTCGCGCATCGAGGCGGTGTCGTTCGTGCACCCCCGCGCGATCCCGCAGATGGCCGACGCCGCCGAGGTCGCCGCGCAGATGACGCGCGCTTCCGGCGTGCGCTACTCGGCGCTGGTGCCGAATTTCAAGGGCGCCGAGCGGGCTCTGGACGCCGGCTTCAATGAGATCGAGGTGGTCGTCTCCGCCTCAGACACGCATAACAAGAAGAACCTGAACCGCAGCACGGCCGAGTCCCTGGACGACATCGCCGCGATCATCGACCTGGCCCACGGCCGGGGCGCGACGGTCCAGGTCATCGTGTCCACGGCGTGGGGCTGCCCGTACGAGGGCGAGGTCCCGACCGAGCGCGTGATGTGGGTGGTGAACACCGCCGCCGCGCATGGCGCCGACTCGCTGTCCTTCGGCGACACCACCGGCATGGCCACCCCGACCCGGGTGACCAGGCTGATCGGCGAGACCCGCTCGGCGCACGCCGACAAGCCGCTGAACCTGCACTTCCACAACACGCGCGGCACCGGCCTGGCGAACGTCCTGGCGGCGCTGCAGCTGGGCGTCACCGACTTCGACGCCTCCGTCGGCGGCCTCGGCGGCTGCCCCTACGCTCCCGGCGCCTCCGGCAACATCGCCACCGAGGAGCTGGTGCACATGGTCGAGGACATGGGCATCGACACCGGCGTGAACCTGGATGCCTTGCTGGACACCGCGGCGTACGCCGAGCGCGCGGTCGGGCGGACGCTGCCGTCGCAGGTACTGCGGGCCGGACCGCGGACGCGGCTGGCGCAGAGCTAGCCAAACCAGCGCTGGGGTGAGCTGGGCCGGGCGTAGCGCATCACCAGCTACTCCCGCCCCGGCGGCCGCGCCTCCCCCGCCTGCGCCAGCGCGCGCTGCCACGCCTCCTCGCCGCGGGTGCGGCGCAGCTGGTCGCGGACGTACTCGGACACGGACACGCCCAGCTCGGCGGCCCTGGTGCGGGCGGCGGTGAGGCCGTCTTCGGCCGGGGGCGGGCTCTGGTTGGCTCCGGTCACGTCGGGCCACGGTACCGATACCGGGCGTGGATCTCGCGGTCCGTCGCCCGGACGGGTGAAGTGGCACAGCCGGGGGAGATCACCTAGCGTGGTCCCGTGATTTCGTACGGCGGGCACCCCGGCGATGGCTGACCAGGCCTCCGTCCGCCTGCGTGCCCTCACCGACCTGGCCCGCGCCTTGGCGCGCGTCCACGGGTTCGGCCAGGTCATCACGGTCGCCGCCGAGGAGTCCCGCAAGGCGCTGGACGCGCGCGTGGTCTCGCTGTCGGAGTACGTGCGCGCCACCGGCCAGCTGCGCGTGCTGATCAACCACGGGGACCTGGCGCCCTTCGAGGAGCGGTTCCCGGAGGAGGAGTGGTACGCGCCGTCGGACTTCCCGCGCATCGTCAGCGAGGAGTACCCGCGGCCGTGGACGCTGCGCAGCGACGACGCCGACGCCGACCCGCGGCGCACCGCCTCGCTGCGCTCCCGCCGGCGCCACAGCGCGCTGATCTCGCCGATCTTCTTCGCCGGGCAGGTGTGGGGCGAGCTGTACGCCGCGCGCGCCGCCGACCAGGAGCCCTACACCGACGCCGACCTGGACTTCGCCGGCACCCTCGCGGCCCTGGTCAGCGCCGGGCTGGCGCAGGCCGACCGGCAGGAGTACCTGGAGCGGCTGGCCTACACCGACGAGCTGACCGGCCTGGCCAACCGCCGCGCCATCGAGGTCGGGCTGGACGAGGCGATGGAGCTGCACCGCCTCACCGACCTGCCCGTGGCGTTGATCATCTGCGATGTGAACGGCCTGAAGCGGGTCAACGACACCTCCGGCCACGACTCCGGCGACGCCGTCCTGGAGCAGTTGGCCGGACACCTGTCGTCGGTCGCGGGCAAGGTCAACGGCGCCCTGGCGGCCCGGATAGGCGGCGACGAGTTCTGCGTCCTGGTCGTCGGCCAGCCCTGGGGCACCGTCACCCAGCTCGCGGAGGACTTGGCCGCCCGCGCGGCGAAGCTGGAGGACATCGACGGCGCGGCGGTCGGCTACGCCGCGACCGACGGCCCGACCGGCGCGGTCGCCGACCGCGACACCCTCTTCCGGCTCGCCGACGCCGCGCAGTACGAGGCCAAGCGCGAAGGCATCCAGCGCCCCGTCGCCGCCACCGCGCGCCATCTCCTCCAGGTCGACGAAGCCGCCGCCGACGGTTCCGCCGCCTCCCGCGACCGGCGCCGAATACGCCGCGGCCGCTGACCCCTGTCGGAAAAGCTTGACGTATCAGCCCTCGATGTCAAGCTGAAACCCATGGCCACCGACACCGGCACCGCCATCGACCTGTCCGACAACCGCTTCTGGGCCCTCCCCTACGACCAGCGCATGGCCGCCTTCGCCAAGCTCCGCGCCCAGCCGGCCGCCCCGCTGTTCGCCGAGCCCCGCTTCCCGCTCATCAAGCCCGGCGCCGGCTACTACGCGCTGACCCGGCACGCCGACGTCGTCGAGGCGAGCCGCCACCCGGAGCTGTTCAGCAGCGAGCCGACCTCGAACAGCATCCCGGACATGCCGCGCTACCTGGCGAGCTACTTCGGCTCCATGATCAACATGGACGACCCCCGGCACGCCCGGCTCCGCCGCATCGTCTCCCGCGCCTTCACCCCGAAGCTGGTCTCCGGCCTGAAGGCGGACATCGAGACCGCCTCCGCGCGCATCGTCGACGACCTGCTCGCGCACCGCGCCGGCGACTTCGTCGCCGAAGCCGCCGCCCGCCTCCCGATGCAGGTCATCTGCACCATGATGGGCATCCCCGAGCGCCAGCAGGCGATGGTCCTGGCGCACACCAACCGCATCCTGGCCGGCAGCGACCCGGAGTACACCGGAGTCCCGGAGGACGCCGGCGTGCTGCGTACCAACCTGGTCGGCCCGCTCGCGCTGTACCGCCTGGTCCGCGCCGGACGCCGGCTCCACCACCTGGCCGCCGCCCTGGGCCGCGAGCGCCGCCGGAACGCCACCGGCGACCTGACCTCGAAGCTGGTCACCGCCGACGTCGACGGCGAAGCCCTCACCGACCAGGAGTTCGGCTCCTTCTTCATCCTTCTGGTGGTCGCCGGGAACGAAACCACGCGCACCGCCCTGTCCCACGGTCTGAAGCTCCTGACCGACCACCCGGACCAGATGGAGCTGCTGCAAAGCGACTTCGAGAAGCACATCCTCGGCGCCGTCGACGAGATCCTCCGGTACGCGACCCCGGTCACGCAGTTCCGCCGCACCCTGACCCAGGACCACGACCTGAACGGCACGCCGCTGAAGAAGGGCGACAAGGTCCTGCTGTTCTACAACGCCGCCAACCGCGACCCGGACGTCTTCGCCGACCCCGACCGCTTCGACATCACCCGCTCCCCCAACCCGCATCTGAGCTTCGGCGGCCCGGGCCCGCACTTCTGCCTCGGCGCGCACCTGGCCCGCACGGAGATGGCCGCGCTGCTGCGGGAGCTGTTCGAGCGCGCGCCGAGCATCCGCAGCGTCGGCGAGCCGGACCGGCTGACCTCGAGTTTCATCAACGGCATCAAGCGGCTCAGGTACGAAATCAAATAGCAGGACCGCTGTCTGCGGGCGCGGCTAGGTTGGGGTGATGAGCACTCTGGAGAACCGCCCCAACAAGGCAGTGCTGGTCATCGACGTGCAGAACGCCGTGGTCCACGAGACCCACGAGCGGGACGCGGTCGTCGCCAACATCAACACGGTCGTCGGCAAGGCGCGCGCGGCGGGTGTCCCGGTCGTCTGGATCCAGGACGCCGGCGGGGAGCGCGTGGCCGGTTCGGAGGCGTGGAAGATCGTGCCGGAGCTGGACCCGCGCGAGGACGAGCCCAACGTCCAGAAACAGTGGGGCGACTCCTTCGAGGAGACCGACCTGGAGACGGTGCTCGCCGGCCTCGGCGTCGGCGCCCTGGTGGTGACCGGCGCGCAGACCGACGCCTGCATCCGCTCGACGCTGCACGGCGCCGTCGTCCGCGGCTACGACGCGCTGCTGGTCAGCGACGCGCACACCACCGAGGACGGCACCGCCTGGGGCGCGCCGTCGCCGGATCTGGTCATCGCGCACACCAACCTGTACTGGGAGGACCACGGGGCGCCCGGCCGCACCGCCGGGACCGTGACCGCCGCGGAGCTCAGTTTCGAGGGCTGACGAGCGTCGGAGGGTCCTGACAGCTCCCAGCTCCCGCCAGATCCCGCGGAGCACCGCCGCGTGCCAAGGCTTCGCGTCTACGAAGCCTACGAAGCGTGCGAAGCCTTCCGCCGCCGCTGCCGCCGCGCCAGGTCCCGCCGCCGCGAGTGGTAGGCGAACATCAGCGCGACCGCCGCCGCGACCAGCCCTCCGAAGGCGAACACCAGGTTCGAGTACGACAGCGGCGCGGGCGGCGCCGGGGGCACGATCGTCCCGGCGCCGCGGTGGATCGGCGCCTGCGCGCCGCCGGCGGCTTCCTGGTACTCCCAGGACAGCGAGGAGTAGCCCAGCACGACCTTCTCGAACTTCGCCTTGGGTGCGGGCGGGGTCGGGGTGGCGGGCGCCGCCGGCGCGTTGCCCTTCGCGGTCCCGGTCGTCTTGCCGCCGGGCGCCGGAGCCGGCGTGCTCGCCGACGGGACCGAGGGCGCCGCGGTCTCGAACAGCGAACCGTCGGCGTTCGCGTCCTGGACGCTGATGACTGTCGCGTCCTTCAGCGCGAAGGACAGGTAGCTGTAACCGCTCCCCGTCCCGCCGAACGACTCCACGTGCAGACACCCGAACGGCTCCCCCGCCGCCGCGGCCAGCCGCAGCTTCGACGAGACGTTCGGGTCGATCGTCTCCATCAGTTCTAGGTTCTGGTACGGATGCCGGCCGTCGCCGAGCTGCGGCGGGATCATCCCGCCCGGGCCCACCGACACCAGCGGCAGCGCGCCGGTCGCCGGCTCCACGATGACCTTGGAGCCGTTGTTCGCCGGGTGCGCGCCGACGGAGTACGCCGGTATCTGCAGGAAGGCCTTGTCCGGCGCCGTCGCGTGCGGACCGGAGGTGTCGCATGGTCCGGTCGAGGTCGGTATCACCTGGCTGGCGAACGGCGGCGCCGTCCAGCCCGGGTACGGCGTGGTGGAGTTCGACCACGAGGGGGGCGCCGTCTTCGTGGGCGCTGTCGTCGTGGGCGTGGCGGTGCTGCCGGTGACGGTGAACGTCGCGTTCGCCGTGGCGCTCGCACCCCCGCTCGCCACCGCCTTGACCTTGTGCGCGCCGTTGGTCGCCGCCGGCGGTACCGGTAGCGAGACGGTCGCCGCGCACGACTGGTCCAGCCCCGCCGTGCCCAGCGCGGTGGCGTCGAAAGTGAACGTGACCGTGGCGCCGAGGCAGGCGTTCGGCCCGCCGGGGGCGCTCATGTGGAAGCTCGCCGTGAACGACGAGCCGGGGGCGCCGTTGTTCGGTCCGAGCGTCAGCGTCGCGGAGCCGCGAGCCTGCGCCGGGGTCGCGGCGAGGACCCCCATCGCCACGGTGACCAGGCAGGTCCCCGCGACACCCGCCACGACAGACCGCGCACTGCGTTGTATCCGCACCCCACCCACGCCTCTCGGGAAATCACAACCCGAGGTCGTCGAGCTCCTTCAGGAGGTCCGACCGCGGGTTGCCCGGGAGACTACCCCCCTTGGCCGTTTTCCGGCCACCGTCCTTGGCCGGCGCGGGCAGGATCTTGGTGTTCGACAGGCCACTGTCACCGAGCGGTTCGCGGCCCGGCCCGCTGACGGGCTCGGCCGCCGACGACGCCCCGCGCTCGCGCAGCAGCCAGCCGGCCAGCACGCCGCCGATCGCCCCGCCGAGGTGGCCGAGCCAGGACACGTGCGGCACGCCGGGCAGCGCGGCGGTGAGCAGGTAGGCATAGGACAGCGCCATGACGCAGCCGATGAGGACGTCGACCAGATGGCGGTCGAACAAGCCCTTCACGACCACGTAGGCGAAGTACCCGTACACCAGCCCGGAGGCGCCGACGGTGTTGGAGTTCCCCTGGGCGAACCAGACCATCAGACCGCTGCTGAAGGTGATGATCAGCGTCACCATCAGGAACTTGCGGACGCCCCGGTAGGCGGCCAGGAACCCGAAGACGAACAGCGGGCCGCTGTTGCTCTCGATGTGCTGCCAGCTGTAGTGCAGGAAGGGGGAGGAGATGATGTCGCCGAGGTGGCCGACGTTGCGCGGGACGATGCCGAAGTGCGTGGACAGCCGGTAGTCGGTCGCCCAGTTCACCACCTGCAACGCCCAGATGACGGCGATGAAGCCGACCATGACGTACAGCGCTTTACGCGCCTCGTACAGGACCTCCTCGGCGCTTCGGCCGTCCCAGGAGCCTGGCCCGTTCATCCGGTCCCCCAAGTGTGTTCGCGTTGTATCGCGTTACTCCGGGAAAAGAGTAGCGGTCGCCCTTCCCCGACGCATCCACCTTGAGAGGGAGAAAATCGACGTCGAAAGGCGCATCCGGCTGCCACGAGGGTTGCAGACGGGTACCGAGAAGTGGCGCGAACCACGTCCGCATCGTGCGGCCGGTTCACGCAGACGGCCCTAAACTGCGAACGACCACCCACTGGGAAGGGATTGCCGCCGTGCGCAAGGTTCTGATCGCCAATCGTGGCGAGATCGCGGTCCGAGTCGCCCGGGCGTGCCGGGACGCCGGTCTGGGCTCCGTCGCGGTCTACGCCGACCCGGACCGGGACGCCCTGCACGTCCGCGTCGCCGACGAGGCGTACGCCCTGGGCGGTTCCACCCCCGGCGACTCCTACCTGGTCATCGACAAGCTGCTGAAGGCGGCCGCGGACTCCGGCGCCGACGCGGTCCACCCGGGCTACGGGTTCCTGTCGGAGAACGCCGAGTTCGCGCAGGCGGTGATGGACGCCGGTCTGACCTGGATCGGTCCGCCGCCGGCGGCGATCAGCTCGCTGGGCGACAAGGTCTCGGCGCGGCACATCGCGCAGCGCGCCGGTGCGCCGTTGGTGGCCGGTACGGCCGATCCGGTGAGCGGGTCCGACGAGGTCGTGGCGTTCGCCAAGGAGCACGGGCTGCCGGTGGCGATCAAGGCGGCGTTCGGCGGCGGCGGGCGTGGGCTGAAGGTGGCGCGCACGCTGGAGGAGATCCCCGAGCTGTATGACTCGGCGGTGCGTGAGGCGGTCAGCGCCTTCGGTCGCGGAGAGTGCTTCGTGGAGCGCTACCTGGACCGGCCGCGGCATGTGGAGACGCAGTGCCTGGCTGACAAGCACGGCAACGTGGTCGTGGTCTCCACGCGTGACTGCTCGTTGCAGCGTCGCCACCAGAAGCTGGTGGAGGAGGCTCCCGCGCCGTATTTGAGCGAGGAGCAGACTGCTGAGCTGTACCGGGCGTCGAAGGCGATCTTGAAGGAAGCCGGGTACGTCGGGGCGGGGACGTGCGAGTTCCTGGTCGGCCAGGACGGCACCATCTCCTTCTTGGAGGTGAACACCCGTCTTCAGGTGGAGCACCCGGTCACCGAGGAAGTCACCGGCCTCGACCTGGTGCGGGAGATGTTCCGGATCGCTGATGGCGAGGAGCTGGGCTACGGCGATCCGGAGGTTCGTGGGCACTCCTTCGAGTTCCGGATCAATGGTGAGGACCCGGGTCGGAACTTCCTGCCCGCCCCCGGTGTGGTGACCACATGGCGTCCGCCGTCGGGTCCGGGCGTGCGCCTGGACTCCGGGATCGAACAGGGCGCGGAGATCGGGCAGAACTTCGACTCGCTGCTGGCGAAGCTGATCATCGCCGGCCGGGACCGCAAGCAGGCTGTCGAGCGTGCCCGCCGGGCACTGGCCGAGTTCGAGATCGACGGGATGCCGACCGCGCTGACGTTCCACGTCGCGGTGATGGACGACCCGGCGTTCACGCCGGAAGAGGGCCCGTTCCACGTCCACACGCGGTGGATCGAGACCGAGTTCGACAACACGATCCCGCCCTACGCCGGCGCTCCCGGCGAGGTCGCCGAAGCCGGCGAGCGCACCAAGGTGGTCGTCGAGGTCGGCGGCAAGCGTCTGGAGGTGACGCTTCCGGCCGAGCTGGGGGTGGCTGCCTCCGGCGGCGCGGGCCGGACCGGCGGCAAGGCGGCGCCGAAGCGCTCCGCCGGCGCCAAGAGCGGCGCGGCCGTCTCCGGCGACGCGCTGACCGCGCCGATGCAGGGCACGCTGGTCAAGGTCGCGGTCGAGGAGGGCCAGGAGGTCGCCGCCGGGGACCTGATCGTGGTGCTCGAGGCGATGAAGATGGAGCAGCCGATCAACGCGCACAAGGCCGGGACCGTGACGTCGATCGCGGCCCAGGTCGGGGCGACGGTCACGGCCGGCACGGTGCTTTGTGAGATTAAGGACTGAGCGAGACCGGGGACTTCGCCGGGTCAAGCACTGAACTCCGGCGCAGCCGGTAGGGCCCGCCGTACGCGACGTACGGCGGGCCTTCGCATGCGCTGATCAGTTAGCCTCAGGGAATGGAACACCTTCTTGCCCGCCGGGGAGGGAGGACGTTCGCGGTCCTCCTTGCGGGCTTCGCTGTCCTGTTTTCTCTGTTCGCCTTAGGCGGTGGTCCTGCCCGCGCCGACTCGCCTTCGACGGTCGACTCGGTCGCGGCGGCACTCAAGGACAAGCCGGTCTACGTGGATCCCGGCGCGCCGGTACAGCTGACATCGGCGCAGGTCGACGGGTTGGTATCGCAGATCCACGGGATGCACTCCGGAACGCAGGTCTTCATCGCGGTCCTGCCGGACAATCCGACGTTCGACCAGAGCACACTGCTTCAGCAGCTGCGGAACAAGGTCGGGCAGCCGGGCGTCTACGCCGCGAGCGTCGGCCGCGCCTTCCACGCGCTGGACTTCTCCGGCACGCTGCGCACCGGGCAGGCTGACGGACTGGCCGTCGCCGCGGGGCAGGGCAGCGGCGGGAATCTGAACACCCTGCTGACCTCGTTCGTGTCCTCCGTCGACGCCGCGGTCACCGCCGACGGCCACCCGAACCCGAACGGAAGCTCCAGCGGGAAGCCGTCCTCCTCGAAGTCCGGCAGCGGGGGCGCGATCGTCGGCATCCTGGTGCTGGCGGCGATCGCCGGCGGCGGATACCTGGCGATCGCCGGGCGCAGGAAGCAGCGGGCGAACCGGCGGCGGGCCGCCGAACTCGCCGGGCTCAAGCGCGCCGTGGACGAGGACATCACCGCCTACGGCGAGGTGCTGGACCGGCTGGACTTCTCCCCCGGCGACACCGCCGCGACCGACGAGATGCGCGCGGACTACAGCAAGGCGCTGGATCAGTACGAGGCGGCCAAGTCGGCGGCAGCGGCGGCGCAGCGTCCGCAGGACATGAAGAACGTCACCGAGGCGCTGGACGAGGGCCGCTTCGCCCTGGCGACGCTGGACGCCCGCCGCAAGGGCACGCCGCTTCCGGAGCGGCGCCCGCCGTGCTTCTTCGACCCGCGCCACGGACCGTCGGTCGGTGAGGTGACGTGGGCTCCGCCCGGCGGCGCGCCGCGTCCGGTCCCGGCGTGCGCCGCGGACATGACGCGCGTGGATACCGGGCATGAGCCGCAGGTGCGGCAGGTGGATACGGCGTACGGTCCGCAGCCGTACTACAACGCCGGTCCCGTGTACGGGCCGTGGGCCGGCGGGTACTTCGGCGGATCGATCCTGCCGGCGCTGATGATCGGGACGCTGATGGGCTCGGCGTTCGGCGGCAACGAGACCTACGTCGAGAACAACTACTACGACAACGGCGGCGGAGGCTGGGGCGACGGCGGTCCCGGCGGCGACGGTGGTGGTGGCGGCGGCGATGGCGGCGGCTCAGGCGATGGCGGCGGCTGGGGCGACTTCGGCGGCTCGTCCGATTGGGGCGGCGGAGGCGACAGCGGCGGCGGATCGGATTGGGGCGGCGGCTCTGATTGGTAATGCAGAGTATTGATTCGCTATGAGAGAGGCGGCGGTCGGCCAATGGGTCGGCCGCCGTTTTCTTCTTAGCGGGCTTGCCATTCCGGCAGTCCCGGCAACACCTTCGCCGCGACCATCCGCTCCAGCCGTCCGGCATCGCTTTGCGCAATAGCCGAATCGTTCACCATCATCACGTCCACCGCGTAGATTCCGCCGCCGCCGGAGGCGCTCCAATCCACCTCGAGCCGATTCACCTGCTGGCTCCCCGATGTGCCGGAAAGCAGCGCCGCGGGATGCCCGGCGACCTGCTCCGTGGGCTTCGCGACCGGCGTCTGGGCGGTCGACAGGATCACCGAGTACTGCCCGACGTTCCACTCCACGTGGACCTCGGGATAGTCCGTTGCAGCCTTGCCAGGGACCGCCATCTGGCCGACATACACGGGCTTCGCGCTCGGGACACCCAGCAGCGCGGGCAGCCCGGCCTTCTTCAAGGCCGCGCACAGCGTCGCGCCGGTCTTGTCCGCAGTACTCTGCGATGCTGCGCGGCACGGGTCCGAGTCCCCGCCGCTGCCGCCGGAGTTCCAGATCACCGCGCCGGCGACCACGAGGCCGCCGACCACCAGGGCGGCCACGAGCTGGAACCGGGTGCCGCGATGGGAAACGTCCACGTCCGCCACCCCTGACTGCCGCTGCTACCGATCGGTAACCGACCATCCTGGCAGCGGTATCAGGGTTCGGACAAGCCCTCAGTCCTCGTCCTTCACGTCCGCGTGCAGCCGCCGCGCGGCTTCGGCGACCGAGCCGGACAGCGAGGGGTACACGGTGAACACCGAGGCCACCTGGTCCACCGTCAGGTGCAGGTCCACCGCCATGGTGATGGGGTGGATCAGCTCGCTGGCGCGCGGGGCGACGATGACGCCGCCGACGATGGTGTCCGATCCCTTGCGGGAGAACAGCTTCACGAAGCCGTCCTTGAAGCCGAGCATCTTCGCGCGGGGGTTGCTGTCCAGCGCGAGCTTGTACTCGTTGAAGCCGGGCGAGTCGTGGTGGGCGTTGACGTTGGTCTGGCCGACCGTGGCCACCTCGGGGCTGGTGAAGATGTTGGAGGAGACGCGCTTGAGGTTGATCGGCCACACCGCCTCGCCGAGCGCGTGGTACATCGCGATGCGGCCCTGCATCGCGGCCACGGAGGCCAGCAGCAGGACGCCGGTGACGTCGCCGGCGGCGTAGACGCCGGGCGCCGAGGTGCGCGAGACCCGGTCCACCTCGATGTGGCCGCTCTTGGTCAGCTCGACGCCGGCCTCCTCCAGCCCCAGCCCTTCGGTGTTCGGCAGGGAGCCGACGGCCATCAGCACGTGGGAGCCCTCGACCGTGCGGCCGTCCTCCAGCGTCACGATCACCCGGTCGCCGTCGCGGACCGCGGAGGCGGCGCGGGAGCGGGACAGCACGCGCATGCCGCGGCGGCGGAAGACACTCTCCAGCACCTCGGCGGCGTCGGCGTCCTCGCCGGGCAGGACCCGGTCGCGGGAGGAGACCAGGGTCACCGCCGAGCCCAGGGCCTGGTAGGCGCCGGCGAACTCGGCGCCGGTGACGCCCGAGCCGACCACTATCAACTCCGGCGGGAGTTCCTTGAGGTTGTAGACCTGCTTCCAGTTCAGGATGCGCTCGCCGTCGGGCATCGCCTCGGGGACCTCGCGCGGGCGCACGCCGGTGGCCAGCAGGATCACGTCGGCGTGGTGGACCACGACGGTACCGTCGGGCAGGTCCACCTCGACCTGGCGGTCCGGGGTCAGCCGGCCGCGGCCCTTGACGATCTGCACGCCGGCCTTGCTCAGCGACTCGGCGATGTCCACGGACTGCGCCGAGGCGAGGTTCTTCACCCGGCGGTTGACCTTCTCCAGGTTCACGCCGCTCACGCAGCTGCCGCCGACGGAGACCCCGCCGATGCGGATGCCCAGTTCCTCGGCCGCCTCGAAGGAGGACATCACGTCGGCCGTCGCGATCAGCGTCTTGGACGGCACGCAGTCGGTCAGCACCGACGCCCCGCCCACGCCCTCGCGCTCGACCAGCACGACTTCCGCGCCGAGCCGAGAGGCCACCAGGGCCGCCTCGTAGCCGCCAGGTCCACCGCCGATGATCACGATCCGAGTCACGTGCTCCATTGTCACCCACGAGTTCGCTGAGGCGAAAACGTGTTGGCGGCACCGGATAGCCTGGGTCGGCTAGCGACCAGTTCAGAAACCAGGTAGATAACCGTGAGCAACCCCGCCCAGGACTTCGCGGCGGACGCGCCCTCAATCAGCCAGGTAGCGGAATCGCAGTCTCTGAAGGAGACCTTCCGCGAATCCCTCACCGTTCTGCGCGTCAGCCAGTTCCGGCTGGTGTTGTTCGAACGCCTGCTGTCCACCTCGGCGACCGGCATCTCGTCCGTCGCGCTGTCCTTCGCCGTGCTCGAGGTCACCCGCTCCGCCGCGCACCCCGACGGGAACGCCGCCGCGGTCTCCTTCGTGCTGGCCGCGCAGCTGGCGCCGATGCTGGTGTTCACGCTGGTCGGCGGGGTGCTGGCGGACCGGTTCCGGCCGCAGCGGGTGATGATGGCCGCCAACTTCGCCGCCGCCGCGGGCGAGGGTCTGGCCGCGCTGATGATGTTCACGCACGCCGCGAACACTTGGAACCTGCTGGTCGCCGCGGTGCTCATGGGGACCGGCGGCGCACTGTTCTATCCCTCCTCCCAGTCGCTGATACCACGACTGGTGCACGAGGAGAAGATGCAGGCCGCGTCCTCGCTCTCCCGGCTGGCACAGTCCTCGACGCTGATGATCGGCGCCGCGCTCGGCGGCGTGCTGGTCTCCGTCTTCGGACCGGGCTGGGCCATGGGCCTGGACGCCGGGCTGCTCCTGATCGGCACGCTGCCGCTGTTCCGCATCACCGTCACCGCCCTGGAGCGAGTCGCCGAGAAGGCGCCCGGCATGGTGCACGAGCTGCGCGAGGGCTGGGTCGAGGTGCGCTCCCGCACCTGGCTGTGGGCGGTCATCGCCTGCTACGCCGCAGTCCTGGCCGGCTGGTTCGGCGGCTTCCTGGTGCTCGGCCCGGAGGTGGCCAAGGCCCGCCTCGGCGGCGCCGGCGCGTGGGCGACCATCGTCAGCTGCGACGGCCTGGGCATCCTGCTCGGCGGCGTCGCCGGCCTGGTCTACCAGGTGAAGCGCCCGATGTTCGTCGGCACCATCCTCACCTTCACCTTCGCCCTCCCACCCGTGGTGATGGGCCTCGGCGGGCCGCTGTGGGCGATCTCCGTGGTGTCGGTGGTGGCAGGCTTCTCCGGCGAGTACTTCATGATCCTGTGGACCGTGGCCCTGACCCGCCACATCCCGCAGGACAAGCTGGCCCGCGTCTACTCCTACGACGCCCTGGGCTCCCTGAGCGCCTCCCCCCTCGGCGACCTGATCGCCGGCCCAGCCTCCAACGCGGTCGGCACCAAGGCGGTCCAACTCGGCGCCGGCGGAGTGATCATCGCAGCGACCGGACTGACCTTCATGTCCTCCCAGGTCCGCCACCTGCGCGCCGACGCCCCGGTGATCTCGGCCCTGCCCGCGCCGCTCGGCGAGGAGCCCGCTCCGGGGTTCGCGGCGGTCTGATCGCGCGGCTCGCGGCGTCCGGCCGCCCCGCCGCCGTATGCGGACGGCGCGCTGTACGCTCACCAGGTGACGAACAGTTCAGACGCTTTCCAGGATCCCTACGCGCTGGCCGAGTCGGCTGCCGGCAGGTTGAGCGAGCTTACGGGGCGGCATGATGTCGCCGTGGTCATGGGCTCCGGGTGGGCCGAGGCCGCTGATGCGCTGGGGACGTTGGACTGGGAGTCGCCGGTTGATGCGCTGCCCGGGTTCGCGGCTTCCACGGTTGTCGGGCATGCGGGCAAGGTGGCGTCGGTGACGGTCGGCGGTAACAAGGTGCTGGTGTTCCTTGGGCGCACGCATCTGTACGAGGGTCGTGGTGTCGCCTCTGTGGTGCACGGTGTGCGGACCGCGGTGGCCAATGGGGTGAAGACCGTCGTGCTCACCAATGGGTGCGGCGGGCTGCGGGCCGACATGCACGCCGGGCAGCCGGTGCTGATCAGCGACCACCTGAACCTGCAGAGTGAGTCCCCGATCGTCGGCGCGCGGTTCGTGGACCTCACCGATCTGTACTCCGAACGGCTGCGCGTCCTGGCCCGCACGGTCGATCCGTCGCTGGCCGAGGGCGTCTACCTGGCGCTGCGCGGGCCGCATTTCGAGACGCCGGCTGAGATCCGGATGTTCCGCGGGTGGGGCGCCGACCTGGTCGGCATGTCCACGGCGCTGGAGGCGATCGCGGCGCGCGAGGCTGGCGCCGAGGTCATGGGTATCTCCCTGGTGACGAACCTCGCCGCCGGCATGACCGGCGAGCCGCTGTCGCACACCGAGGTCATGGAGACCGGCGCGGCGTCGGCGGCGTCTCTGGGGACGTTGCTGCAGGGCATCGTCGAGAAGATCTGACCGGCCCGGAAGGGGACGCGATGACGCAGAGCACCGACCACAGCACCACTACGGGCACCGCGATCAGCGAAGCGCTGTTCGCCGCCGCCCGCGCCTGGCTCGCCGAGGACCCGGACCCGGCGACCCGCACCGAGCTGAGCGACCTGCTCGAGGCGGCCGAGTCCGGCGACTCGGTGGCCTACGGCTACCTGGAGGACCGCTTCGACGGCCGTCTGCAGTTCGGCACCGCCGGGCTGCGGGGCGAACTCGGCGCGGGCCCGAACCGGATGAACCGCGTGACGGTGCTGCGCGCCGCCGCCGGGCTCGCCGCGTTCGTGACCGAGGAGCACGGCACCGGCCAGGTCGTGGCGATCGGCTACGACGCCCGGCACAACTCCCGGCGCTTCGCCGAGGACACCGCCGAGGTCATGCTCGGCGCCGGGCACCGGCCCTACCTGATGCCGCGCGAGCTGCCGACGCCGATGCTCGCCTACAGCGTGCTCGCGCTCGGCGCCAAGGCCGGCGTGATGGTCACCGCGAGCCACAATCCGGCGCGGGACAACGGCTACAAGGTCTACCTCGGCGACGGCTCGCAGATCACGACGCCGAACGACACCCTGATCGCCGCGAAGATCGACGCGGTCGGGGCGCTGGCGGACGTGCCGCGCGGCGCGGTCGAGGACGTCGAGGCCGTGCCGGAGGACGTGATCGAGGCCTACATCGCACGCTCCGCGCAGCTGCTGCCGGACGCTCCGAACCTGGACCTCACCTACGTCTACACCGCCATGCACGGCGTCGGCTTCGAGCTGTTCCGCAGGGTCCTGACGAACGCCGGATTCCGCGAGCCGATCAGCGTTCCCGAGCAGCAGAAGCCGGATCCGGACTTCCCGACGGTCTCCTTCCCGAACCCGGAGGAGCCCGGCGCGCTGGACCTGGCGTTCGCCCTCGCGGCGGAGCACGGCGCGGACGTCATCATCGCCAACGACCCCGACGCCGACCGCATGGCGCTGGCGGTCCCGGACAAGGCGGCGCCGAGCGGCTGGCGACGGCTGTCCGGGGACGACGTCGGACTGCTGCTCGGCCACTACCTGGCGACCACGGGACGCCGCGGAACCTTCGCGACCTCCATCGTCTCCTCCGAAGGCCTGGCCGCGATCGCCGCCGACGCAGCGGTCGACTACGCCAGGACCCTGACCGGCTTCAAGTGGCTGTCCAAGGTCCCGGACCTCGCCTTCGGCTACGAGGAGGCGATCGGCTACTGCGTCGACCCCTCGCACGTGAGGGACAAGGACGGCATCACCGCCGCGCTGACCACCGCGGTGATGGTCGCCGCCCTGAAGGCGGACGGCCGGACGCTGCTGGACTACCTCGCCGAGGTCGACCGGATCACCGGCAACCTGGTCACCACGCAGCTGTCGATCCGCAGCAACGACCCCGACCAGATCCAGACCATGATGCGCACGCTGCGCCAGAACCCGCCGAGCGACCTCGGCGGCGTCCCGGTCACCGAGGTCGGCGATCTGTCCGCCGACGGCAAGCCGCTCCCGCCGGAGCAGGGTCTGCGACTGGCGCTGGACGGCGGCTGGATCGCGGTGCGGCCGAGCGGGACCGAGCCGAAGCTCAAGTGCTACATCGAGCTCGGCGACCGCGCGGCGGCGGACCGGGCGCCGGTGGTGGAGCGGATCGCGGCGGTGCGCGCCGAGCTGGACGAGTGGTTCGGGCAGTTCGCTTAGGGCTTCGCAGAGGGCTTTCAGCAGAGCGTTTTCCAGTACGAGGGCGGCCGATCACCCGATCGGCCGCCCTAGCTCTGCACAATTGCGTCCGGTCTCAGCCGGGTTGGAAGAACGCGAGCATCCTCCGCGCCGCGTCCGGAGCCGTCACCATCTCCTGCATCCGCGCGGACATCTGCCCGACCTTGGCGGAGCGTTCGAACATCTCGGTCTCGTAGTCCTTGACCGCAGCCGAGAAATCGTCCGGGTGCGAAGCCAACGCCAAGGCGAGCAGCGCGCCGTCGAGCAGCGCCATGTTGGCGCCCTGCCCCACCGGCGGCATCAGGTGCGCGGCGTCGCCGAGCAGCGTGATGCCGGGCTTCGACGGCCAGGTCAGGCCGACCGGAAGCGTGGTGAGCGGCCGCGGCTGGACGGTGTCGTCGCAGGCTGCGATCAGGGCCCTGAATTTCGCGTGCCATCCGCTGAACAGCTCGAGCAGCCGCTCGCGGGCGGCAGCCGGGTCGTCGAACGGGATCCCGCTGGTCGCGAACCAGTCCGCGGGGGTGGGGTGGAAGCTGGCGTAGACCCGCACGCGGCCGTCGCCGTTGCGCTGCGCCCCCAGGGACTGCCCGTCGCCGAGCACCCAGTAGTTGCCGCGCCCGACCATCGCCGCGAGATCAGGGTGCGTGCGGTCGATGTCGGGGATGCCGAGCTCGACGATGTTCTGGCCGGTGTGCGCCGGCCGGGCGTCGGTGAGCAGCGCGCGGACCCGGGACTCCGCGCCGTCGGCGCCGACCAGCAGGTCGTAGGGCGCGCTGCTGCCGTCGGCGAAGCGCACCATGCCGTCCTCGGCGGAGGCGAACGCGCGCCCCCAGCGCACCGTGCCGTCGGGGAGCGAGTCCAGCAGCATGCCCCGCAGGTCGGCGCGGTCGACCTCGGGCCGCGCGAGCGGGGCGTCGTCGGGGGTGTCCTCCTGCCACAGCAGCGTGCCGTCCGGCTCCAGCAGGCGCATGTCCTGGCCTTCGCCGCGCGCTATCGCGTGGAACTGATCGATCAAACCGGCCTCGCGCAGCGCGCGCTGCCCGGTCCCGCTGTGGATGTCGAGCATGCCGCCCTGCCCGCGCGCGGCGCGGGAGGACTCGCGTTCGTAGACGACGGCTTCGATGCCGTTGACGTGCAGCACGCGGGCCAGGGCGAGGCCGCCCAAGCCGGCTCCGATGATGGCGATGGTCACTGGCGAACCTCCCGATACACTGTATTGGTCGATACACTGTATCGCGCCAGGACGCGAGCTCCAGCGCGGTAATGTCGGCGCCATGGTGGTGTGGGAGAGGCCGGAACCGCCGGAGCGGCCGGCGCCGACCGCTCTGAGCCGGGAGCGCATCGTGCGGGCCGCGATCCGTCTCGCCGACGCCGACGGCTTGGGCGCGGTCTCGCTGCGCAAGGTAGCCGCCGCGCTGGACGTCGGGCCGATGCGGCTGTACGGCTACATCGACACCAAGGAAGAGCTGCTCGACCTGATGGTCGACGCCGTCTACGGCGAGATCCGGTCCGACGGCGACACCTGGCGGGACGTGCTGCGCTCGCATGCCGAGAGCACGCGGCGGGCCGTCCACCGGCACGAGTGGTTCGCCGACCTGATCGGCGGCCGGCCGCAGCTCGGTCCGCAGGCCCTGACCAGCGGCGACGCCGTGGTCGCCGGGCTGGGCGCGGTCGACGTGGACGCCGTGATGCCGGTGGTCGGCGCGGTCAACGCCTACGTGATCGGCGCTGTCCGCCGCGAGATCGCCGAGCGCCGGGCCGAGCGCGCCACCGGCATGGACATCGAGCAGTGGCAGGCCACCTCAGGGCCCTACCTGACGCGCACGTTCGCGACGGGCCGGTTCCCCGCACTGGCGGCGGTGGTGCGTGACGCGACGCACTGGGACGCCGACCAGACCTTCGCCTTCGGGCTGGACTTCCTGCTCGACGGCATCGCGGCGCGCGTCTTCAGCTGACCGGACTGTCGGCGAACGCCCCCGTCTAGAACGCCCCGGCGATCGCCGCCACGACCAGCGCGATGCTCACGCCGAACGGCGCCAGCGTGTACCAGGTCCAGGTCACCGTGGTCGGCGCGGCCTTCTCCACCGAGGTCGTGCACAGCCGCTGCCGGTCGCGCATCTCGACCACCGCCTGGTCGGCGAAGGCCATGGTCTCCATCGGGTCCTCGCGCAGCGTCTTGGGGCGGCCGTAGCCGGCGGCACCCATCGCGCTGCCGGCGATGTCACCGCTGCCCGAGGCGCGCTTCGCCGACTCGGCGCGGGCGCTGCGCACCTTCTTGGCGACCACGCGGTCGTTCTTGCGGCGCTCGTGCATGGAGACCGGGATCGCCCAGACCGTGAACTTGTGCGGCTTGCCCTCCTCGGCGACTGTCTGCACGACCGTGGACAGCCGGGCCGAGATGGACCCCACGCGCGGCCAGCTGACGTCGATGCGGCGGAAGGGATTGCGGATCGAGAGCCGGTCGGCGTGGCTGAAGGCGGCCGGGTACAGGCCGCCGACCACGCCGCTGACCACCATCAGCAGGCCGATCGTGGTGCCGACCGGGTGCTTGTCCGAACCGAGGCCGAACGCGAAGAGGAAGATCGCGCCGAAGACCACCAGCAGCACACCGGTCCCGAGGGATCCGACGGTGCGATAGGAGGTGGGCTTCTCAGCGGGCGGCACGGTGGCGCCGTCCGTCGCGGCCGGGGATTTGAGTCGCATACTCCCGATTCTGCCACCCCCCGTCCCACCCTCCGAGACCACTGGTTGATTGTGATTAATCAGTGATCGGCAAGACCTGCCATTTCACCAGCAAGAGGCCACCGTCTACCGTTGGTCCCGTGACCGCACAACTCGCCCTCGACGACGCGGGCCTGCGCCGCCTCCTCCACGGTCTGCCGCCCGTGGACCAGGTGGGCGCCGACGCCCGCGCCGCCAAGCTGGGAACCCGATCCATCAAGACCACCGCGAAGGCGCAGGCGCTCGACCTCGCCGTGCGGATGGTCGACCTGACCACGCTGGAGGGCGCCGACACCCCGGGCAAGGTCCGGGCGTTGTGCGCGAAGGGCAAGCACCCGGAGCCCGACCAGCCCGACTGCCCGAGCGTGGCGGCCATCTGTGTCTACGGCGACATGGTGGACACGGCGAAGGCCGCGCTGGCCGGCTCCGGCGTCAAGGTCGCCGCCGTGGCCACGGCGTTCCCGAGCGGACGCGCGCCGCTGGCTGTGAAGCTGGCCGACACCGCCGCCGCGGTCGAGGCCGGCGCCGACGAGATCGACATGGTGATCGACCGCGGTGCCTTCCTGGCCGGCCGGTACGCCGCCGTGGCCGAGGAGATCGCCGCGGTGAAGGCCGCGTGCCAGACCGGCGGGCACGACGCGCACCTGAAGGTGATCCTGGAGACCGGCGAGCTGGCCACCTACGACAACGTCATGCGGGCCTCCTGGCTGGCGATGCTGTCCGGCGCCGACTTCATCAAGACTTCCACCGGCAAGGTGAGCCCGGCGGCCACGCTGCCGGTGACGCTGCTGATGCTGGAGGCGGTGCGCGACTTCCGCGCGCAGACCGGGCGGCAGGTCGGCGTGAAGCCGGCCGGCGGCATCCGGACCGCCAAGGACGCCATCAAGTACCTGGTGACGGTGAACGAGACCGCGGGCCCGGACTGGCTGGACCCGGACTGGTTCCGCTTCGGCGCCTCCAGCCTGCTCAACGACCTGCTGCTGCAGCGCCGCAAGCTCGCCACCGGCGTGTACTCCGGCCCCGACTACGTGACGGTGGACTGATTCATGGCGAACACTCAGCTCACGGGGATCTTTGACTACGCTCCCGCGCCGGAATCCCGTTCGGTCGTCGACCTGAAGCCCTCCTACGGGCTCTTCGTGGACGGCGCGTTCGTCGAGGGCTCCGGCGGCGCCTTCAAGTCGGTCAACCCGGCCACCGAGGAGGTGCTGGCCGAGGTCGCGATGGCCGACGCCGCCGACGTGGACCGCGCCGTGGCGGCCGCGCGCCGCGCCTACGACGAGGTCTGGTCGCGTATGCCGGGCGCCGAGCGCGCCAAGTACATCTTCCGCATCGCCCGCATCATCCAGGAGCGGGCTCGCGAGCTGGCGGTCCTGGAGTCCCTGGACAACGGCAAGCCGATCCGGGAGTCGCGCGACGTCGACATCCCCTTGGCCGCCGCGCACTTCTTCTACTACGCGGGCTGGGCCGACAAGCTCGGCCACGCGAACCTCGGACCGAATCCCAGGCCGCTCGGCGTCGCCGGCCAGGTCATCCCGTGGAACTTCCCGCTGCTGATGCTGGCGTGGAAGGTCGCGCCGGCGCTGGCGGCCGGCAACACCGTCGTGCTCAAGCCCGCGGAGACCACGCCGCTGACGGCGTTGCTGTTCGCGGAGATCTGCCAGCAGGCGGACCTGCCGCCGGGGGTGGTGAACATCCTGACCGGCGCCGGGGCGACCGGCGCGGCCCTGGTCTCGCACCCGGGCGTGGACAAGGTCGCCTTCACCGGCTCCACCGAGGTCGGGCGGATGATCGCCAAGCAGGTCGCCGGGACCTCCAAGAAGGTGACGCTGGAACTCGGCGGCAAGGCGGCGAACCTGGTCTTCGACGACGCCCCGCTGGAGCAGGCGATCGAGGGCATCGTCGACGGGATCTTCTTCAACCAGGGGCACGTCTGCTGCGCCGGGTCCCGGCTGCTGGTGCAGGAGTCGGTGGCCGAGGAGGTCGTGGACCGGCTGCGCGAGCGGATGAAGACGCTGCGCGTCGGCGACCCGCTGGACAAGAACACCGACATCGGCGCCATCAACTCCGCCGAGCAGCTGGCCCGGATCCGGACCCTGACCGAGGCCGGCGAGGCCGAGGGCGCGACCCGCTGGGCGCCGCCGTGCGAACTGCCCGAGCGCGGGTTCTTCTTCGCCCCGACCATCTTCACCGGCGTCTCCCAGGCGCACCGGATCGCCCGCGAGGAGATCTTCGGGCCGGTGCTGTCGGTCCTGACGTTCCGGACCCCGGCCGAGGCCGTGGAGAAGGCCAACAACACCGCCTACGGCCTGTCCGCCGGCGTGTGGACGGACAAGGGTTCGCGGATCCTGTGGCTGGCGCAGCGGATGCGGGCCGGCGTGGTGTGGGCGAACACGTTCAACCGCTTCGACCCCACCTCGCCCTTCGGCGGCTACAAGGAGTCCGGGTACGGCCGCGAGGGCGGGCGCCACGGTCTGGAGGCTTACCTCGATGTCTGAGACCAAGAAGAAGACCGCGAAGACCGCTAAGGCTGTGAAGCCGGTGAAGGCTGTGAAGGCGGCGAGCGCGCCCAAGGCCGTCACGGCTGCCACGGCTGCCAAGGCATCGCAGGACGTTCCGGAAGAGACAGCGGCACCGGCGACCACACCCGCAGCGCCGCGTTCCTCGGTCCGCAAGACCTACAAGCTCTACATCGGCGGCGCCTTCCCGCGTTCGGAGAGTGGACGGAGCTACGCCGTGGCGGCGAGCACTGGTGAGTTCATCGCCAACGCGGCGCAGGCCTCCCGCAAGGACGCGCGCGACGCCGTGCGCGCCGCCCGCGCGGCGCAGCCCGGCTGGTCCAAGGCGACCGCCTACAACCGCGGGCAGATCCTCTACCGGATCGCGGAGATGCTCGAGGAGCGCCGCGACCAGTTCGCGCAGCAGATCGCCGGCGTCGAGGGCGGCTCGCTGGAGACGGCCTACGCGCAAGTGGACGCCGCGGTGGACCGCTGGGTCTGGTACGCGGGCTGGTCGGACAAGCTCTCGCAGGTGCTCGGCGCGGCGAACCCGGTCGCCGGACCCTACTGGAACATCTCCTCGCCGGAGCCGACCGGCGTGGTGGCGCTGCTCGCCCCCGCCGCGCCGACGCTGCTCGGGCTGACGTCCGTGATCGCCCCGGCGATCGTCGGCGGCAACGCGGTCGTGGTGGTGGCGCCGGATGCCTCGGCGGTGCCCGCGGTCACCCTCGGCGAGGTCATGGCGACCTCCGACCTGCCCGGCGGCGTCGTCAACATCCTGACCGGCGGCACCGCCGAGCTGGCGCCCTGGCTCGCCTCGCACCTGGACGTGAACGCCCTGGACCTGGCCGGCGTCCCGGCGGGCTCGGAGCTGGCGCGGGACCTGGAGATCGCGGCCGCGGAGAACCTGAAGCGGGTCGTGCGGCCGACGGCGGGCTACGACTGGAGCGCGGACCCGGGGCTGTCGCGGGTGAAGCCGTTCCTGGAGACCAAGACCGTCTGGCACCCGATCGGGATCTGAGCAGCGCGCGAACCGTCACCGCGTGGGTGCCCCGTCGTAACGGCGGGGCACCTGATGTCGTTGGAGCGGACATGTCCAAGAACCCCCGCTCCGCAGCCCGGCGCGCCCTGAGCCTGGCCGCGCTGTCCGGCCTCGGCCTGGCCGCCGCCCCGGCCGCGCACGCCGCCGCCGGACTCGGCGCCACGCAGCTCTACCCGCTGGCGCACACGCCGCTGGATCTGCTGTCGAACAACCTGCACGTGCCGGTCGGCGGCATGGACCTGTCGACGTTCGGGGTCACCGCGCCGTTCCACGACGGGCTGCCGCTGCGCGAGGTCCCGGTCGTCGGTCCGCTGACGCATTGACGCATTGACGCACTGACGCACTGACGCACTGACGCACTGACGCACTGACGCACTGATCGAACCGGCGCGCCGATCGCAGGACCCGGGCACGCGAAAGGGCCGGCCTTCCGGCCGGCCCTCGCGGTGTGCGCTACAGCTGCGACGTCACTCCGACGTCCAGTTGCCGATCCCCAGTCCGCCATCCTGCTGCGGCGGCTGTTGCTGCTGCTGCTGTTGCTGCTGCTGGCCCTGGCCCTGCGGCGCCGGCGGCACCGTCGGGATGGCCTGCGTCATCATCGAGTCCGCGTCGTGCTGCGGCTGCGGCTGGCCCCACTGCGGCTGCGGCTGTTGCTGCTGCGGCGGCTGCTGGCCGGTCTGCTGCGGCGCCTGCTGCTGCGGCGGCGGGCCCCACGGCTGCTGCTGCGGCGGCGGACCCTGCTGCGCCGGCGGCTGCTGCCACTGCTGTTGCTGCTGCGGTCCCGGACCCCACTGCTGCTGCTGGAACCCGGCGGCCGGAGCGGCCGGCTGGTGCTGCTGGAAGTAGCCCAGCACCAGCCAGGTGCCGACGCCGGCGACGGCGATCTGGCCCAGCGAGACGAAGAACGTGGAGGTCTTGTCCCAGCCGGTCGGGCCGCTGGCGCCGAACGACGAGAACAGCGCGACGACCCCGAACAGGTCCGCGACGCCGAGGGTGATCAGCGCCGCCAGGGTCAGGGTCTTGGCCTGCTTCAGGTGCGACGGGGCGTGCGCCAGGTACACGGCGCCGACGACCGCGGCCACCACGACCACGCTCAGCAGGGTCCCGACCTCGCTGAGCGCGCGCTCGGAGAACGACGGCCCGCTGGACCCGAACCCGTTGTTGTTGTTCGCACCCGGATTGAACAAGAAGGTGATGGTGTTGAACAGCGTGCTGAGCGCACCGTAGGCGAGCAGCGCAAAGGCCGCCGGTTCGCGAAGGCGCTGAGCTATCGGAGGCATGACCTCTAGCCCCTAACTGTGAGTCGGTCAGTCTTCGCCGAACAGCCTTCCACACAACGTGGGGCGCGGGAACACAAAGCGTTCAGGTCATCGCGTTATCTATGGATTGACGCCGTTTTGGCTTTACCAAAGAAATACAAGGGACTGCGGTACTGCGGGTCCCAAACGCGCGACGTGCCGCGATCAGGGGCGATCAGGGGTGCGATCAGAGCGGTTTCAGGCCGCGTTCAGGCCGCCACGAGATCCGCGTGCAAAGTCCGCACAGCGCCGTTCTCGCGCAGTTTCCTCAACGCGCGCCACAAGGTGGACTTCACTGTGCCGACCGACATCCCGAGCCGCTCGGCGATCTCCGAATCGGTGTAGGAACCGTAGTAACGCAGCGCCAGCACCTGCCGGTCACGATGCGGCAACGCCGCCAGCGCGCTGTGCAGGACGGTGCGCAGCTCGACACGCTCGGTGTCCAGATCCCACACCGCGGAGTCCGGCAGTTCGTCGGAGGCCGGGTACTCCTCGACGCGGTGCCGCCGCCACTGCGAGATCTGGTGGTTGGACATCGTGCGCCGCACATAGGCGTGGGCCACTCGCTTGTCGGCGATGCGGTGCCACGCCCCGTACACCTTGACCAGGCCTTCCTGCAGCAGGTCCTCGGCGTCGGCGGGGTTGGCGGTGAGCTGGCAGGCCGCGCGCAGCAGCGTCGAGCGGCGCGTCGCGACGTACTCGGTGAAGTCGTCTCGCAGGCCGCGTACGTCCGGGGCATGGTCTGTCATGCCTAGAAGGCTCGCCGCCGCCCTTCCGCGCTTCGTCGCCGACGTGTCACAGGAGTGCAACAGCCCCTGTCTGAAGACTTCCTGAGAGCGGCCCAGGTCAAGGCAGAATGTGAGCCATGCCCTCCCTGCTCCTGGTCGAAGACGACGCCGCCATCCGCACGGCGCTCCAGCTCGCGCTGACCCGCCAGGGCCACCAGGTCGCCGTCGCCGCCAGCGGCGAGGAGGCGCTGGCCACCTACAAGACCGTGCGTCCGGACCTGATCGTCCTGGACGTGATGCTGCCCGGCGTGGACGGCTTCGAGGTCTGCCGCCAGATCCGCCGGACCGAACAGCTGCCGATCATCCTGCTCACGGCCCGCAGCGACGACATCGACGTGGTCGTCGGGCTGGAGTCCGGCGCCGACGACTACGTCGTGAAACCGGTCCAGCCGCGCGTCCTGGACGCCCGCATCCGCGCGGTCCTGCGCCGCGGCGAGCGCGAGACCAGCGACGTCGCGGTCTACGGCGACCTGACCGTGGACCGCTCGGCGATGACGGTGAGCAAGCACGGCACCGCGATCCCGCTGACCCCGACGGAGCTGAAGCTGGTGATGGAGCTGTCCCGGCACGCCGGCCAGGCGCTGTCCCGCCAGCAACTGCTGCGCCTGGTCTGGGAGCACGACTACCTCGGCGACTCCCGCCTGGTCGATGCCTGCGTCCAGCGGCTGCGCGCGAAGGTCGAGGACGTCCCCGCCGAACCGACGCTGATCAAGACGGTCCGCGGCGTCGGCTACCGGCTGGACCCGCCGCGATGAGCGCCGCGGACAGAGACACCGAAGCGATCACACAGAGCACTGCTTTGTACGCGCACAGCGACGAAAGCCTGAGGGCGCACCGTGCTTAGGGAGAGACCGAAGAGCGCCAAGCTCGCGAAAGCACCGAAGGTGCAGGAGCTGCCCCGGCGCGCGGACCAAGAGCGCCGCAGGCACAAGCGGCCGCTGCGGCTGACCGGGCTGCGGATGCGGCTGCTGGCGGCGTTCGCGGCGGTGGCGCTGATGACGTCGGCGGCGGTGACCGGGGTCTCCTACGTGCTGACCCGGCAGTCCCTGATGAACCGCGTCAACCAGAGCTCGGTGCAGCAGTTCAAGGCCGCGGTCGCCCAAACCCGGGAATCGCTGCAGGAGGCGCGGCCCTCGACGACCCCGGTCGACCTGAGCACGATCGGCTTCAAACTCCTGGCCGCCAGCGGCACCGACTGGGTGCTGTACCGCACCGGGATGAACTACGGCACGACCGAGAACTACCTCAGCTACAACTCGATCCCGCCCAAGCTCCGCGTCGCGGCGCAGAAGAACATAGCCTGGCAGCGGACCCGCGTGGGCAACCAGCCGTACCTGATCGTCGGCAGCTCCGTGCAGCCGAACGGGATCGAGGTCTACAACTTCGTCAGCCTGGAGTCGCAGCAGGAGGACCTCAACCGGCTCGCCCAGAACTCCGCCATCGCCGCCGCGATCGCGATAGCGATATCGCTGCTGCTCGGCCTGCTCGCCTCCCGCGGCGTCCTGCTTCCCTTGCGGCGCCTGGGGATCGCCGCGCGGCGCCTCGGCGCCGGCAAGCTGGACACCCGGGTGGAGGTGAAGGGTAACGACGAGGTCGCCGACGTCTCGCGCACCTTCAACGAGACCGCCGAGGCCCTGGAGCGCTCCATCGCCGAACTGCGCTCGCTGGAGGCGGCCTCGCGGCGGTTCGTCGCCGACGTCTCGCACGAGCTGCGCACGCCGCTGACCGCGATGACCGCCGTGAGCGACATGCTCGAGGAGGCCACCGACGTCGGCGACGAGAGCGCGCCGGCCGCGCAGCTCATCGTCACCGAGACCCGCCGGCTCGCCCGGCTCGTCGAGGACCTGATGGAGGTGTCCCGCTTCGACGCCGGCACCGCGCAGCTGCGGCGCGAGGACGTCGACCTGGTGGCGCTCGTGCACGGCTGCCTGGACGCGCGCGGCTGGACCGGGCGCGTCACCCTGAACGTGCCGCCGAGCCTGGCCGTCACCGTGGACCAGCGCCGGATCGACGTGATCGTGGCGAACATGGTCGGCAACGCGATCAAGCACGGCGGGGAGGGACCCGTGGAGCTGTCCATCGGCGCCTTCGGGCCGAACCTGGTCCTGCAGGTGCGCGACCACGGACCGGGCATCCCCCCGGACGCCCTGGAGCACATCTTCGAGCGCTTCTACAAGGCCGACAAGGCCCGCGTCCGCTCCGAGGGCAGCGGCCTGGGACTGTCGATCGCCTACGAGAACGCGCACATCCACGGCGGCGAGCTGGCCGGCGGCAACCATCCCGACGGCGGCGCCGTCTTCACCTTGCGGCTGCCGCTGCAGGCGACCATCCCGGCCCAGGAGGCGCAGGAATGAGGCGGGGGAAGAAGATCGCGGCCCTGACGGCCGCCGCGGCGGCGGTCGTGCTGACCGCCGGCGGCTGCGGGGTGCAGTCCACCGGCGTGAACATCGCGCAGACCGAGCCGTTCGGGGAGCCCGCGACGAGCGTCCCGCAGTCGGTCTCGCCGTCTCAGTACCCGTATACGGTGTCGGTGTTCCTGTTCTCGGTCTACAAGGGCCCCGGGACGATGATCAGCCGGCCGGTCGCCAAGCAGCCCAGCGCCATGGACCTGCCGAACGAGCTCGCCCAGCTCTCCAGCGACGAACAGCTCAACCAGTACACGACCTTCGTCCCCTCGGGCATCACCCTGAAGCCGACCAATCAGGCGCACATGTACTTCGTGTACAGCCCGACCCGGCTCAGCGCGCTGGCCCAGCTGCAGATCAACTGCACCTTCGACCAGTGGTGGCTCCAGCACCCCGACGGCCACAACCCGAGCAACCGGCTCTTCGACCCGAGCACCAACGAGGACACCGGCTGGCAGGACTGCAAGGACGGGGTGGTCGTCCCCAACGCGGGCAGCGCCGCGGCGGCCAAGCCCTCCAGCACGCCGACCGCCAAGGTCGACACCGTCGGCTGAACGACGCGACGGCCGCGCGACCCCTTCGCAGGGATCGGCGCGGCCGCCGGAAAGAATCACCTATCTGAACCGGCTTCCCGCCGGGTTGTGTCCGTGCCCTGATCGCACGGGTGGCATCCGGGCCGAGGGAGTCTGCACTGCCGTCGGCCCGGGTTCGGGGTGGGAAAGTCTGTGCCGCGGCGGGTTAGCGCCGGGTGGTGCGTGGTGCGTGGTGGGTGTCGCGGTGTGTCGCAGGGTGCTGATTTTGATTCGACCCGTGCGACCCGGTCATCCGCGACGGAACCGCGGGTGGGTCAGCCGCCCAGGCCCGCCAGTCCGCCCAGACCGCCGGCCAGCGGCAGATTGCCGGCCAGGCCGCCGACGAGCGGGAGGCCGTGCAGGGCGTTGGTCACGTTGTCCAGCGGACCGGTCTGCGCGGCCGGGGCGGCCGGGGCCTGCGGCATCGGCGCGGCGGCCGGCGGGAAGTACGGCGCGGCCGGAGCCGCGGCGGCCGACGGAGCGGCGTGCTGCGGGACGTAGGGCGTCCGCAGGCCCTCGGTGCCGGGCATCGGGCGGCTGCGGCGCAGCGGCAGCTCGCCGAGGTCCGCGTAGCCCAGACCGGGCAGCGCGTCCGGGGTCGGCGAGGCGTCCTCGAACATCCCCGGGAGCTGGCCGAGCACCGGGAAGCCGGACAACGGGATGCCCGCGACGGCGCCGTTGTTGTGGGCCACGGCGCCGAGCACCGCGGGCACGGCGTTGGTGGACACCGGCAGGCCGTTGCCGGCCAGATCCGGCGTGCCGATGGCGGCGCTCGCCTGGCCGGCCATGGCCGCCGCCCCGACGGCGGCCAGACCGACGGTGCCGGCGGCGACGCTCAGACCGCGGAGCGCGCTGGGGGTGAGCTTCGACATCGGTGATACCTCGCGGATTGCATAGGGGACCACGATCGCGGTGTGCGACGCGGCGAATACGCAAGGTACCGACAATGCTCCGGCGGCTCCAACACCACCTCCGCCGAAAAGGTGAGTTCCCCGGGCTCCTAACAGAACGCCGGACAAGCCCTCGCGCCCCGCCGATTCCCCTTACGCCGGCGGCGGGGACGCCTCGGCGCGAAGCCGCTCGTAGGCCGGCTTCACGTGCTCGTTGATCAGCTCCAAGCGCTGGTCAAAGGCCAGGAACGCGGACTTCAGAGCGTTTATCGTAAACCACTGCATGTCCTCCAGCGTGTAGCCGTGGGCCTTGTGCAGTTCGGTGAACTCGCGCGTCATCGACGTCGAACTCATCAGCCGGTTGTCGGTGTTCACCGTCACCCGAAAGTGCAATTCGCGCAGCAGCCCGATCGGGTGCGACTCGTAGGAGCGCGCCGCCCCGGTCTGCAGGTTCGAGGTCGGGCACATCTCCAGCGGGATCCGCTTGTCCCGCACGTACGCCGCGAGCCGTCCGAGCGTCGCCTTGCCGTCGGCGTCCACCAGGATGTCGTCCATGATGGTGTTGCCGTGCCCGAGCCGGTCCGCGCCGCACCACTGCAGCGCCTCCCAGATCGAGGGCAGCCCGAAGGCCTCGCCGGCGTGGATCGTGAAGTGGAAGTTCTCCCGGCGCAGGTACTCGAAGGCGTCCAGATGCCGGGTGGGCGGATACCCCGCCTCGGCGCCGGCGATGTCGAACCCTGACACACCCCGGTCCCGGTGCCGCACCGCGAGTTCGGCGATCTCCGAGGAGCGCGCCGCGTGCCGCATCGCGGTCAGCAGCGTCCCGACCTGGATCCGGTTCCCGGCGGCGGCAGCGCGCCGCTCCCCTTCGCGGAAGCCGGCGTCCACGGCCTCGACCACCTCGTCGAGACTGAGCCCGGCTTCCAGGTGCTGCTCGGGCGCGTACCGCGACTCGGCGTAGACCACGCCGTCCGCCGCGAGGTCCTCGGCACACTCGGCGGCGACCCGGAACAGCGCGTCGGCGTGCTGCATCACCCCGACCGTGTGCTCGAAGGTCTCCAGATAGCGGGGCAGCGACCCGGAGTCCGCCGCCTCGGCGAACCACCGGCCGAGACCGTCCGCGGTGCCGTCGTACTGCGGCAGGTTGGCGTACCCGTACTCGTCGGCCAACTCGATGACCGTCTGGGGGCGCAGACCACCGTCGAGGTGGTCGTGCAGCAGGGCTTTCGGAGCCCTGCGAATCAGCTCTTCGTCCATCAGCGAAGCCTAGCCGGTGGGAATGTCGGCTTTCGCCACCAAGAGGCGCATCGATCCGGCGGTTATCGATCCGAGACCGCCCCGGCGGCAACCGGGTCCGGCGCCAAACACCTCGAAGGTGGTCGCCGAGGCGTGGCTCACGGCGTCGCGAAAACCGGCTTGGCCAAGTCGCAGACCACTGCTTCGACGACAGGCGGCACCGCCTTGCTGCTGACCGGTACCGACGGGAGCGTCCTCCACGAATACTTCGTCCAGCGCGGTGCGGTCATCGGCTCCGTGGTCATCACGATCGACGACGCCACGGCCTCGCAGAAGAGCACGAGCCAGGACAAGGCGACGCTGGAGGCGATGGTATCGCTGCTGTGTGCTTACAAGGGCGCCTGCTGAGGTTCTCGGCCAGGCGTCCCGCCGGATGAGACCCGCAGCTCTCGCTGCGGGTCCGGGCCCTACCGGTTCGAGGCGGCGACGCGGTCCAGGACAAGCGGCGACCGGGTGAACTCCGTCCCCGGCGCGGCGATGTCGCAGGCGCCGGCCAGGCTTTCCAGCGCGGTGTCGAAGGTCTCCGGGGTGTCGGTGTGCAGGGTGAACAGCGGCTGTCCGGCGCGCACGGTGTCGCCGGGGACCGCGTGCCACTCCACGCCGGCGCCGGCCTGCACCGCGTCCTCCTTGCGCGCCCGGCCCGCGCCGAGGCGCCAGGCGGCCACGCCGACCTTGAAGGAGTCCATGGCGACCAGGACGCCGTCGCGGTCGGCGGCGACCACGTGGGTCTCCTTCGCCGTCGGCAGCGGGGCGTCGGGATCGCCGCCCTGGGCGCGGATCATGCGCTTCCAGGCGTCCAGCGCCGAGCCGTCGTCGAGCTTGGCCGCCGGGTCCACGCCGGCCAGGCCGGCGGCGTCGAGCATCTCGCGGGCGAGCGCGAGTGTCAGCTCCCTGATGTCGGCCGGACCGCCGCCGGAGAGCACCTCGACCGACTCGCGCACCTCCAGGGCGTTGCCCGCGGTGCGGCCCAGCGGGGTGTCCATCGCGGTGATCAGCGCGGTGGTGCGGACGCCGTGGTCGGTGCCGAGGGCGACCATGGTCTCGGCCAGTTCGCGGGCGTCGGCGAAGTCCTTCATGAACGCGCCGCTGCCGCACTTCACGTCCAGCACCAGCGCGCCGGTGCCCTCCGCGATCTTCTTGGACATGATCGAGGACGCGATCAGCGGGATCGCCTCGACGGTCCCGGTGACGTCGCGCAGCGCGTAGAGCTTCTTGTCCGCCGGCGCCAGACCGTCGCCGGCCGCGCAGACCACGGCGCCGGCGTCGGCCAGGATCGCGAGCATCTCGGCGGTGGACAGCGAGGCGCGCCAGCCCGGGATCGACTCCAGCTTGTCCAGCGTGCCGCCGGTGTGGCCCAGACCGCGGCCGGACAGCTGCGGGACCGCCGCGCCGCACGCCGCCACCAGCGGCGCCAGCGGCAGCGTGATCTTGTCGCCGACGCCGCCGGTGGAGTGCTTGTCCACGGTCGGGCGCGTGAGCGCGGAGAAGTCCATCCGCTCGCCGGAGTCGATCATCGCCTGCGTCCAGCGTGAGATCTCGCGCCGGTTCATGCCGTTGAGCAGGATCGCCATCGCCAGCGCGGACATCTGCTCCTCGGCCACCCGGCCGTCGGTGTAGGCGGCGAGGATCCAGTCGATCTGCTCGTCGGTGAGCTCCGCGCGGTCGCGCTTGGCGCGGATGACGGTGATGGCGTCCATGTGCGTTGCGTCCCTAGCTGTGATTGCTGAGATTGTCCGGACCGAAGGCCCGGGGCAGGAGGTCCGACAGCGATGTCGCCGACGGCTCCGAATCAGGGCCCAGATCCACGAGCAGATCCGTGCCCCCGAACTCGAACAGCAGCTGGCGGCACCGCCCGCAGGGCATCAGCGCCGCGCCTTCGCCGTCGACGCAGGCGAAGGCGACCAGCCGCCCGCCGCCGGAGGCGTGCAGCGCGGACACCAGCCCGCACTCGGCGCACAGCGTCAGCCCGTAGGAAGCGTTCTCCACATTGCAGCCGCTGACGATCCGCCCGTCGTCGACCAGCGCCGCCGCGCCCACCGGGAACGTCGAGTACGGCACGTACGCGTGCGCCATCGCCTCTCGCGCGGCGGTGCGCAGGGCGGCCCAGTCGATCTCGGTGCTCATCGGATCAGGTTAGCTCTCGTCTAGCCCTTGACGTAGGGCTTGCCGTCGGCGGCGGGCGCCCGGACGCGGCCGATCAGACCGGCCACCGCGAACAGCGTCGCCACATAGGGCAGCGTCCCCAACAGGTCCGAGGGGATCGGCAGCTGGAGCGAGGAGGTCTGGCTCGCCAGCGCGTCGGTGAAGCCGAACAGCGCCGCGGCGGCCAGTGCGCCGAACGGCGACCAGCGGCCGAAGATCACCGCGGCGAGCGCGATGAAGCCCTTGCCGTTGGTCATCGACTCGGTGAAGTTGCCGACGTTGCCGACCAGCCACGCCCCGCCGAGGCCGGCGAAGGCGCCGCCGAGGGCGACGTTGCGGTAGCGCAGCCGCAGCACCTTGATGCCCACGGTGTCGGCGGCGGCCGGGTGCTCGCCGACCGCCCGGGTGCGCAGACCCCAGCGCGTGTGGAACAGGCCGAGGTGCACCAGCACCACCAGGAACACCGTGATGTAGACGATCAGCGGCTGGTCGAACAGCACCGGGCCGACGACCCAGATCGAGGCCAGGCCGGGGATCCGGACCGTGGTGAACGGGGTCAGGTTGTTGTACGAGTTCTGGTTGGTCTGCATCAGCGACTTGTAGAGGAAGCCGGTGACGCCCAGCGCCAGCAGGTTCAGCACCACGCCGAGCACGACCTGCTCGATCAGGTAGCGGATCGCCAGCACCGCGAGCAGCAGACCCATCAGCGCGCCGGCCAGCACCCCGGCGATGACGCCGATCCACAGGCTGTGCGTGGCGGTTCCGACCAGCGCGGTCATGAAGCCGCCGAACAGCAGCTGGCCCTCGATCGCGACGTTGACCACGCCGGAGCGCTCGCCCACGACACCGCCGAGGGCGCCGAGCACCAGCGGCACGGCCGCGATCACCATGGAGTCCAGGACCGAGGGCAGGACCAGACGCTCGCCGCCCTTGGGGTCCGCGGCGCTCCACGCCATGAAGGCGAAGGTGAAGCAGAACAGGACCACGGAGGTCCCGATCAGCCGCCAGCGCCGCGGCAGCCGCACGGCCAGGCGCGCCACGCCGATCAGGATGACCACGGCGGCCAGCGCCACGATCGCCGGCCGGGCCGGGAACACCCAGTCCGGGACGTGCGTGCCCTGCTTGGACACCAGCGTCATCCCGAAGGTGGTGCTCGCGCCGTGCGCGGTGCGGGTGCCCAGGCCGAAGCCGAACAGCACCACCAGGCCCATGACGATCTGCGTGACGCCGGCGGTGTACCGCCGGGTGTCCGCCTCGGCGCCGCCGGCTATCACCGCCGGAGCGGGGGCGACAGTAGCTACCGCCATGTCAGTGGACCTCCACCTTCGAGGCCGCCAAGGCCGGGTCGGGAACGTTCATCGGGAAGGCGCGCATCACACCGCCTCCGCCGCGGAGTCGACGGCGGTCGCGGGGGCGACCGACGGGGCGGCGCCGCCGCCGTCGCGGCGGACGTCGCGCAGCCGGAAGATCTCCTGCACCAGCTTCGGCGCGGCGACGAAGACCACGATGACCGCCTGCACCACGGTGACCACGTCGTGCGGGACGGTCGGCGTCGTGGAGGCCTCCATGGCCACACCGCCGGCGTCCAGCGCGCCGAACAGCAGCGCGGCCAGCGCCACGCCGACCGGCTTGCCGCGGCCCAGCAGCGCCACGGTGATGCCGGTGAAGCCGATGCCGTTGTCCAGGGTGGTGGTCATCGCGTGCGAGGCGGACAGCGTGCCGCTGATCTGCGTCACGGCCACCAGGCCCATCAGACCGCCGGCCAGCAGCATCGCGTAGACCTGGTTGCGCGAGACCGAGATCCCGGCGGTGCGCGCGGCGTCCGGGTTCGAGCCCAGGGCGCGCAGCCGGAAACCGAGCGTGGAGCGCGTCATCAGCCACCAGACCACCAGCACGGCGATGATCGCCAGCACCGTGGACAGGTTCACCTCGGGGCTGCTGCCCTGGATCGCGGGCAGCAGCGCGGAGTTCTTCACCGGCTTGCTGATCGCGTCCTGGCGGTGCGGGTCGTGGAAGGCCTTGGTCTTGATCAGCCAGGCCAGCACGCCGAGCGCGATGTTGTTCAGCATGATCGAGCTGATCACCTCGTGCGCGCCGAACCGGGCCTTGAGCAGACCGGTCAGACCGCCGACGAGGGCGCCGCCGAGGATGCCCGCGATGATCACCAGCAGCACGTGCAGCGGCATCGGGAGCGAGAAGGTGAAGCCGACCCAGGTGGCGCAGACCGCGCCGATGATCAGCTGGCTCTGGCCGCCGATGTTGAACAGGCCCGCGCGGAACGGCAGGGCGACCGCGAGACCGGCGAACACCAGCGGCGTGGCGTCCACGATCGTGTTCTCCAGCGGACGCACCGCCTGCTTGGCGTGCGGATCGAAGACCGCGCCGTGGAACATCGCGACGTAGCCGTCGGAGACCTTGGTCCAGGAATCGCTGACGGCGTCGGTCGGATGCTGGAAGAAGTAGCCCCACTCGGTCAGCAGGTGCTGGTCGGACAGGATCATCAGGATCCCGCCGATCACCACGGACAGCACGAAGGCCAGCACGGTGACCGTGACGGTGTTGGCCGAGCTGATCCCGGTGAGTATGCGCTTGAGGCGGTCACTCATCGGCGGTCTCACTGCTCTCTTCGGCAGACGTGGTTTCCTCAGCTGCGGGCTCGGCATCTGACGTGGCAGTCGACTCGGCTGTGGACTCGTCAGCGGGCTCGGCAACCGGCTCGTCGTCCAGCGACTCCCGCGCCGCCGGAACCGTGGCGTCCGCCGCTTCGGCCTCGGCCGCCGAGCTGCCGGCCATCAGCAGGCCCAGCTCCTCGTTCGAGGTGTCCGGCGGCACGATCCCGACGATCCGGCCCCGGTACATCACCGCGATCCGATCGGCCAGCGCGGTGATCTCGTCCAGTTCGGTGGACACGATCAGCACGGCCTTGCCGGCGTCGCGCTGCTCGACGATGCGCTTGTGGATGAACTCCATCGCGCCGACGTCCACGCCGCGGGTCGGCTGCGAGGCGATCAGCAGGCTGGGATCGCGTTGCAGCGCCCGCGCCACGACCACCTTCTGCTGGTTGCCGCCGGACAGCGCGCCGGCCGGCGTCCGCTCGGACTCAGCACGGATGTCGAACTCGGCGAGCCGCTCGGCGCCGTTCTTCTCGATCGCGTCCAGGTCCAGCCGGAGCAGGCCGCCGAAGGGCGTGCGGTCGTACTGGTCCAGCACCAGGTTCTCGGCGATGGAGAAGTCCGGGACCAGGCCGTCGTGCTGCCGGTCCTCCGGGACGTGCCCGAGGCCCTGGCGCAGGACCGCGCGCGGCGAGGCGCCGACCAGCTGCTCGCCGAACAGCTCCGCGGAGCCGGTCGCGGCGCGCAGGCCGGTGATCGCCTCGACCAGTTCGGTCTGGCCGTTGCCCTGGACGCCGGCCACGCCGAGGATCTCCCCGGCGTGCAGCGCGAAGGAGACGTCGTCGACGGCCAGGAAGCCGCGGTCGTCGCGCACGGTCAGGTTCCGCACGTCCAGCGCGACCTCGCCGGGCTCGCGCGGCTCCTTCTCCACGACCAGCCGCACGTCGCGGCCGACCATGAGCGAGGCCAGCTCGCGCGCCGTCGCGGTGGGTGTGGGGCTGCCGACCACCGTGCCGCGGCGGATGACGGTGATCCGGTCGGCGATCGCCCGGACCTCGTTCAGCTTGTGGGTGATGAAGACGACGGACTTGCCGGCCGCCTTCAGCCCGCGCATGACTGTGAAAAGCTCCTGGGTCTCCTGCGGGGTGAGCACCGCGGTCGGCTCGTCGAGAATCAGCACCTCGGCGTCGCGCATCAGGGCCTTGACGATCTCGACGCGCTGCTGGACGCCGACCGGCAGGTCCTCGACCCGGGCGTCGGGGTCCACCGGCAGGCCGTAGCGCGCCGAGACGTCCTTGACGTCCTGGCGCGCCCGGCGCCGGTCCAGCCAGCCCAGCGGGCCGCCGCGCGCCTCCTCGTGGCCGAGCATCAGGTTGTCGGCCACGGTGAACACCGGGACCAGCATGAAGTGCTGGTGCACCATGCCGATCCCGGCCTTGATCGCATCACCCGGCGAGGAGAACTCGTGGGTCACCCCGTCCACCACGATCTCCCCGGAATCCGGGGTCAGCAGACCGTAGAGGATGTTCATCAGGGTCGACTTACCGGCCCCGTTCTCGCCGAGCAGGCAGTGGATCTCACCGGGTTCGACGGTCAGGTCGATGGCGGAGTTCGCCGCCACCGACCCGAACGTCTTGGTGATGCCACGGAGTTCCAGTCGCATCGATGTCAATCGCTTCTCGAAAGGGTGTTACTTCGGCTGGGACGGCGAGGTGATCTTGATCGTGCCGCCGGTGATCTGCGCCTTCAGCGCGGTGATCTGGCTCTGCAGGTCCGAGGGGATCGAGGAGCCCAGCTGCTGGCCGTACACCAGGTCGGTGCCGCCGTTGGACAGGTCCAGGACGTCCTGCGTGCCGCCCTTGAAGTTGCCGGCGGCGGCGTCCTCGACGACCTTCTTCACCGCGGTCTCGATGCCCTTGGTGACCGAGGCCAGGAACACCGAGCAGTCCTCGGAGTCCGAGACGCAGCCGTCGCTGTCGACCCAGATCACCTTCGCCTTGCCGGCCTTGGCCGAGGCGGTCGCGCCGCGGCCCGCGCCGCCGGCGACCGGGAAGACGATGTCGGCGCCCTGGTTGATGAAGCCGTCGGTGATGGACTTGCCCTTGTTGGTGTCCGTGAAGGAGTTCGAGAAGGTGCCGCTGCTGGGGTTGGTCTCGTCCCAGCCCAGGACCTTCACGGACTTGCTCTTGGCGTGGTTGTAGTACTGCACGCCCTCCCAGAACCCGTCCATGTAGATGGTCACCGGCGGGATGTTCAGACCGCCCCAGGTCGCCACGACGCCGGACTTGGAGCTCGCGGCGGCCAGGTAGCCGGCCAGGAACCCGCCCTGCGCGGTGTTGAACTCCATGCCGTGCACGTTCGCGATCGGCTTGTTGGTCTTGGTGTCCGCCGAGCCGTTGTCGACGATCGCGAAGTTCTGGCCGGTCTTGGCCGCGGCCTGGCTGTCGGTGGCGTCGGCCATCAGGCCGCCGACGGTCACGATCAGCTTGCAGTTCTGACCCTCGAGCTGCGTGATGTTCGGCACGTAGTCGTTCTCGGTGGAGGACTGCAGGTACTTGACGGTCGCCTTGCCGTCCTTCTGCGCGTCCTGCATGCCCAGCCAGGCCGAGGCGTTGAAGGAGCGGTCGTCGATACCGCCGGTGTCGGTGACCATGCACGCCAGGAAGTTGGCGTTCGAGGCCGAGCCCGAGGTGGACGACGAGGAAGACGCGGACGAGGAAGACGACGTGCCGGTCGAGCTCGACGAGCTCGAGGCGGCGGGCGTCGACTTCGAGCCGCAGCCCGCGGCGGCCAGGGCCACCACGGCAGCGGCGGCGGCGATCCTGGTCATGTTGGTGGTGCGCACGGCTCCCCCTCCAGAAGTTTTCGAAAACACAGCCACGATGTGGACGACGGTAGACAGCGTAAGCAGGCCGTACCTATTGGTCAGTCAGTTCAGCGCCTACTGAGCCACATCGCAATACACCTGTGATCCCGGAACAGGCGATCGTTTTCGGCAACATCGCACGACGCTGCCGGGGGATTACGGGGCGCACGCACCAAGGGGCGACGAAGCTCGCTTAAGCGGCGAACAGGGGCAAAGGAGCAGCCAAGAGGCCAACAGAATGCTGTTCAGGGCCTTATACCGCGCCGAGCGCGCTTTGAGGTTCGGTGGAGCCGCTGTCTTGCCGGTGTCTTGCTGGTGTTCGGCGGGGGTTCGGCGGGGTTCGACGGAGCTCGCTCGGGGCGGAACCGGAGCCTCAGAGCGTCCGCGCCGTCTGGTCCGTCCGCGCCTTCTGGTCCGTCAAGCGATCCAGTCGCAGAGCGCGGCGGTGGCGAGCATCCGAATGCCGGCGGCGATCGCGCCCTCGTCGGCGACGAACGTGCCCTGGTGCAGATCGCGCACGGCTTTGTCGCCGGGGGTGCGCACGCCGAGGCGCGCCATCGCGCCGGGAACGCGCTGCAGGTACCAGGCGAAGTCCTCGCCGCCGAGCGACTGCGGGGTGCTGACCACGGCCTCGGCGCCGAGGGCGCGGGTGGCGGCGGTGCGCAGCAGGGCGACGGACTCGGCCTCGTTCACCACCGGCGGGACGCCCTGCACGTAGTCCAGGGTGTGCTTGACGCCGAACTTGGCGGCGATGGCGTCGATGAGTTCGTGCACGATGTCCGGCGCCTGGTTCCAGGCGTCCTGGTCCAGGGTGCGGATGGTGCCGCGGGCCGAGCCGGTGCCCGGGATCGCGTTCGGCGCGCTGCCGGCCGAGATCTGCCCCCAGACCAGCGACAGGCCGGCGCGCGGGTCGATGCGCCGGGACAGCGCCGCCGGCACCTCGGCCACGATCGAGGCCAGGGCGTAGACCAGGTCGGCGGTCAGGTGCGGCCGGGAGGTGTGCCCGCCCGGGCCGTCCAGGGTCAGCGCGACCAGGTCGCAGGCCGCGGTCAGCGCCCCCGTGCGCAGGCCCACCTGGCCGGCGTCCAGCTTCGGGTCGCAGTGCACGGACAGGATCTTGCTGACCCCGTACAGCGCGCCCTCGGCGACCATGTCCAGCGCGCCGCCGGGCATGACCTCCTCGGCGGGCTGGAAGATCAGGCGGACCGGGCGCGCCAGCATCCCGGCGCGGGCCATCTCCACCAGCGTCAGCCCGGCGCCCAGGACCACCGCGGTGTGGACGTCGTGGCCGCAGGCGTGCATGACGCCGGGGACGCGCGAGCGGAAGTCCAGCTCGTTGCTCTCCTCGACCGGCAGCGCGTCGATGTCGGCCCGGAAGGCCAGGAACGGTAACTTCTCGGCGCCGGCCGGCACGATGTCGCAGACCAGCCCGGTCCCGACCCCGCGCACCCGCGGGGCGAGCCCGGCGCGCTCCAGCCGGGCGGCGATGGCCGCGGTGGTCCGGAACTCGGCACGGCTCAGCTCGGGGTTGGCGTGCAGATCCCGCCGGAAGAGGACCAGCTCGGGCACGAGGTGGCCCGCCACATCGAGGACATGCGGGTGCTGACCTGAGGAATCAGGTGCTGGTGCCGGGGCCGAGTCGCTCGCGACCGGCGCTTCATGAGCCAGGTCCATTGGCCAAGGGTAGGCCCGGGGCCCACGACTGTGGGGCCAGTCGGTCAAATGATGCGCTGATCGGGTGAAGAAGATCGCGACTTTCTGACCCGATAGGAGGATTGACCCATGGCCCACATGGGTAGCACCGCGTTTCTCCGATCTGGTCATGTCAGGGTGACCGATTGTGAAGACCCGCAGGCCCGCCCGACTCCCCAGCCCCCGCCTGCCGCACCCCGGCACCCGCCGAGCGATCCAGGCCTACGCCTCCGCCCCCAGCGCCCCCGCCGGCGGCACCATCGAATTCCGCGTCTCGGTCCCCACCGCCGCCGCGTGCTCCGTCACCGTGCGCCGCATCGGCACCCCGGTACCCACGCCCGCGGTGCGCTTCGTGGGCGAGGACCAGGACGGCGCTGCGGTGACGTGGGTGCGCGTCGTGGGGTTGGGGGGTAGTCGCGGCGAAGCGTGGCTGGCTCGCGGCGGCTGGCGGGGCGACGGGCCTGGGTTGGCTGGCGATGGTGGGTCGGATGCGGCTCGCGGCGGTGGTGCATCAGGCTCAGGCGGCGGTGGCTGGCGCGACGACGGATTTGGATCGGCTGGCGGTGGCGGCGATGACCGATCTGGCTCGGGTGACAGCGGCGACACCGGCAACTTCGGCGGCGGTTGGCGCGGCGACAGACCGGGGTCGGCAGGCAGCGGTTGGCGCGGCGACAGATTTGGATCGGCAGGCGGCGGCGAGCTACCGGCTGGCGGTAGCTCCGGCAGTGGCGAGCACACAGGTAACCCCTGCGAATCGGTTCGCGGCGGCGGCGCGGCATCCGATCCCGGCACCGTGCGGCATCCGTCGCGTGATCTCCTCAGCGTCGATGGTCCGGCGGGCGATGTCGGTGTGCCTCTCACCTGGTGTGATTGGGAGCCTTCGCTGCTGCTCGACATTCCCGAGTCGTGGCCGCCGGGTCTTTATGTCGCGCGCTTCACTGTCGAGGCGCCGCTGCTTTCGGTCATGGCGTTGCGGGGGCGGAGTGCGTATGTGCCGTTCGTCGTGCGCGGGCCGCTGGCGGCCGGTTTTCCGACGCTGGTCGTGCTTCCGTTTGCCGCGTATGTCGCTGCGAATCCGTGGCCGATCGCTGATGTGCGGCGAGCTCGTGCGCTCTCGCTGGATCGGCCGTTCGCGGGCAATGGGCTGCCTGGCGGGTTCGCCGCTGATGCCGCGTTCGTCGAGACGCTGACCGGGACCGACTTCGCGACCAGCCTGGATCTGCATGCCGGTCTCATCGATCCGTCGGCCTATCGCAAGGTGCTGTTCCGCGACGACCTGTGGTCGCCCCAGATGCGGACGGCCGTGGCCAAGGCCTCGTTGTCCGGCACGGATGTCGGCGGGCTCGACGGCGTGCCGGAGCCCTCGATCGACTTCGCGCCGGGACCAGACGGGCGCGATGACAGGATTCTGATTCGCTGCCTCTAGCGAACGCGGCGGCGGCTACTGCTCCAGCATCCGCGACAGCAGGTTCGCCGTCGCGCGCTGGATCCGCGAGTCGGCGATCCCGTGCGTGGACAAGCCTTTCGACCAGTGGAAGGTCCCGCCGTCGAAGACCAGGCCGCCGGCCGGCGTGCGGTGCAGCACGCTGTGCTGCATCCGCGGCTGACCCTGCCCGGTGTACGGCGAGGCGGCGAGGATCTCGAAGCCGTCAGGGCTCTGAACCCACGGCTGCACCTGGTCGCATTCGCCCCACAGCAGCTCGGGGATCCGCTCCCCGTTCCGCACGCCGGTGCCCTCCCAGAACCAGTGGCCGGCGTTGTCCACGACCAGCGGCGCGGTGCCCTTCAGCGTCGACACGTACTGCGCGCCGAGCACCTCCTGCTCCGGACGCCCGGTCTGGCGCCACTGCGCGGTCCGCTCGTTCGCCGAGGCCGCGCCGGGGTCGGGGCGGTTCTTGTAGCAGACGACCGTCCGTCCGCCGTCCTCCAGCCGGATGCGCCAATACACGTTGTTCGCGGCGAGGAACGCGACGTGCGCGCCGTTGGCGAGCGCCTTGTCGAGCGCGTCGCGCATCTGCGCCGACCAGTACTCGTCGTGCCCGGGGAAGATCAGGGCTTTGTGACGCGTCGGGTCGACGGTCCCGTCGTGCAGATCCGCGCTGTCCGCGTAGCCGACGCTCTTGCCGTGCGCGGCGGCCCAGATCTCGACCCACTTGGCGAAGGCGGTGTCCAGATCGAAGTTCGCCGGCAGCCCGGTGACATGGTACGGCCGGTCGAAGCTGACCTTCGTCGCGGCCTTGCCCTCGGTATAGATCTTGCCGTCTTCCCAGGCGTAGTACAGGCTCGCGCCGGTCTTCTTGTCTTTGGGGTACTCGTTGTACGCCTGGTACGTCGGGAACGGCAGCGCGACGAGGATGTCGTGCTCCCCTGCATCGTCCCGGACCACAAAGGGGACGCACGTCTGCAAACCGTCCGCGGTGCGGAGCTTGGCGACGTGGATCCCGCTGCGCCAGTCGGCGGGCACGTCCAGATGCCACGTCGGCGTCCAGGAACAGGTGATGGTGCGGGTGCTCAGGTCGAGCGCCGACCACTCCTGCGTCACGCCGTCGAGCGCATCGGTCTTCAGGACACTGACATCCTCGGCGCCGACCCGGAACACCTCGATGGTGAAGGGCTGCGGCGGGTTCACCGACACCATGAAGTCGATGCCGTTGCCGCTGCCGCTGCCGCGGTTCACGCTGTTCGCCGAGGCGTAGACGCGGACGCGGCCTTCGACGTCGCTGCTGGCGCACGTGCCGCCGGATTTGGGCGACCAGACCGGTTCCCCGGCGGCGCTGACGCCTTCGGCGGGGGCGACGTCGCGGGCGGGCGGAGCCGGGTGCCCGGGGTCGTACGGCTTGGCCCGGAACATGCCGGTGACCTCGCGCTTGGCCTTGGCGGCGACGCGCCGGCCGTACTTGCCGAAGCCCATGCTGACACCCATTGACGCCGCCGATCGATGGTGGAGCTTGTCGTGGAACATCGACCTGCGCCTGCACAGATCTGCGACCATGGTAGTGCGGTCTCAGGTCAGTCGAGTTGGCCTGAGACCGCGCTGGGGTGTGTCGGGGATGGGTCGGTCAGATCACTTCTTGGTGTCGGGGCCCGGAGTGCTCAAGGTGCTCGGGGCGGAGACGGGGACGAACAGGCCTGGCGTCTTCTGCGCGCCCAGAGAGTGGCCCTGCGCGTCGTACACCGTCGTGGTCATGAGCTTGTAGTGCTGCCCCACCGCGGTCGGCACCATGACGACGTAGTAGTCGTTCTGCTCCCCCGGAACCTGGATGACCGGCTGCTTGCCGGAGCTCCAGCCGTCGATGTCGACGGTCATGTAGGCCGCGTTCGTGCCGTCGATGCGGCCCTCCGTGTAGAGCGGGTAGTCAGGGTCGCCGACGTTGCCTCCGCCGTCGAACCGTCCGATGAGCCTGATGATCGAGCCGTCGTCCGTCGGATTGCAGCCGCCTCCCGCGCCGAACGCGGGCCGGGCTCCCGGTGCGTCGTCGCCCCACTGGATGCCGGTGAAGTCGCACTCGATGGTTCCGGGCTTGTCCCAGTTGGGTGCGTAGGGCAGGTGCGGGCGCGAACTGGGGTCGCCCATGACGTTCGCCGGCTCGGGACCGGCGACCACGTAGCGGTCACGGATCAGGCGCCAGTGCTTGCCGTCCTGCGTGCCGTTCGCCAGCACCGCGATGCTGTCGTTCGGGAACGCGGGGTTCAGCTTCCCGGGCCCGGGCAACGGCGTGGGGGCGACGATCGGCGGCGGGTTGGCGGACGTCTTCTGGGCAGTCGGGGTCGAGGTCGATGTCGGGGTCAATGTCGACGCGGGACGTATCGCCGTCGGCTTCGTCGCCTTCGCCCCAGCGCCGCCGGAGAAGATGGCGACCGCGGCGACCGGCAGTACCGCGAGCGCGGCGACTCCGGTGCTCACTGCCACGCGGCGCCTCGTGCGGCGGATCGCGCCGTCGCGCATGACGTCGGCGATCGGCGAGGTGCCGATCCTCAGCGTGGCGAGCTCGGCGTCGAACGCGCCGTGCAGGTCGCTGTCCGGGTCAGGGTGTGGGTCGCCATGCAGTTCTTCGTGCTCTGATTCGTCTCTCATTCCGGTTCCTTCCTTCCGGGTTCGGCCAGGACGGAGTCGTGATCGACGAGCACCGCGCTGTTCCGCAACCGGGCCAGCGCCTTGGAGGCCTGGCTCTTCACGGTCCCGGTCGAGCACCCCAGCACCGCGGCGACCTCCTTCTCGGGCAGGTCCTCCCAGTACCGCAGCACCACGACCGCCCGCTGCCGCGCCGGCAACTCGGCCAGCGCCGCCATCAGCGCGGACCGCTGCGCGAGCGGCTCATGCGGCGCGTGCCCCCGCCCATCCAGCGGCACCGCCACCAGATGCTCGACGACCCGCCGCTTGCGAAACCGCCCCGAGTTGGCATTGACCAGCACCCGCCGCACATAAGCGTCGACGTCATCAGCCCGCCGCACCCGCCGCCACGACGCATAGACCCGCGTCAAAGCCGTCTGCGCCAAGTCCTCCGCCAAAAACCGGTCCCCCGTCAGCAGAAACGCCGTCCGCACCAACACCGGCCACCGCGCCGCCATGTACGCCTGGAACTCGGCATCGACATCAGCATCCGCATGCACGCCACCCCCGACCACGGCATCCCCCACAGCAGCCCCGGCCACCGCCTCAACGGTCGGTCTTCGTCGCATCACGACCCCCTTCCGCCCTACCTAGAGCACAAGGCGCCCCGCAGGGGTTGCCCGACCGTAGCGGAAACCTACGCGGGGTGAGGGTGACAGGAAATACACCTTCGGGTGGCGGCTGCCCGGAAGGCTGGACTTGGGTGATTCGAACACATTTAGCGTCTGTCGCATGAGTTTCCGCATGTACTACGTCGACGATTCGGGTGATCCAACCAAGGGCATCGCTGTGTACTCCTGGATCGAAGTCGACACCGCACAAGCCCCAGAAGCGATGGCTGTCTGGCTCCGTTTCCGCCAACAACTCTTCGAGACCTACCAGATCCCAACAGACTTCGAGCTGCACTCGACGAACTTCTTGGCCGGTCGCGGCCACCCCTCAACAGAGAACAAGATGAACCAGTCAAAGACCGCGCGCCGGGAAATCTTCGTCGCCGCCCTCAAGCTCATCAGCGACCTGCCGGGCGTCAGCATCGGGGCGGTCCATCGGACCTCCCCGCGCCGGCGAACCGGCTTCGGCGAACCCATGACAGACCCCTTCTGCCGACTGGTGCTCGGCGTCGACAGGAGGCTGTTTCTCGGCGATCTCCAAGGGATCATGGTCATCGATGGCGAGGGCGACGGTTCCTGCCGCTTCTACACACGCCTGTTCCGAAGCTTGGGTCTCAGCGGACAGCAACTGATCGCGGTCCCGTTCTTCCAGCCCTCCTACGACAGCCAGTGGATCCAGATCGCAGACATCGTGGCTTACACCGCCTACCAATCGGTGATCAGACGGCCGGGCAGAGAGTTCTGCTGGACGTGGTACGAGGATTACATCGATCCCGAAGGGCCTCGCGAGGTTTGACCTCGCGAAGGACAAAGGCCCCGGTCGATGACCGGGGCCCTTATAAGCTGGCTAGGCTTCCCGAGAACACGGGGCCCTCACCGCGCTTCCCACTTTAGCAAACCAAGGCGCGAAATCGTGCCGATTGGCCTCTTATCCGCTGTTCGTCACCCCGAAGGGTGACTAAAAAGCATCCGCCGGCACATAAGTCCCCCACACCCCCCGCAGCGCGTGGCTCACCTCGCCGCCGGTGGCGCGCGCGGCGAGGGCTTCGCGCATCGGGTACAGGACGTTCTCGGTGTCGGACTCGGCGGCTCGCTTCATCGCGTCCAGTGCCTTCGTCACGGCGCTGTTGTCGCGGTCGGCTCGCAGCTTTGTCAGGCGGTCGGCCTGCTGGGCTTCGATCGCGGGGTCTACGCGGAGGGGTTCGTAGGGTTCTTCGGTGTCGATGGTGTACTTGTTCACGCCTACGACGGTGCGCTTGCCGCTGTCGATCTCTTGGGTGATCTGGTAGGCGGAGCGTTCGATCTCTTGCTTTTGGAAGCCTGCTTCGATGCCGGCTACGGCGCCGCCGAAGTCTTCGACGCGGGCCATGAGTTCCAGGGCGGCGGTTTCTACTTCGTCGGTCAGGGCTTCGATGGCGTAGGAGCCTGCGAGGGGGTCGACGGTTTTGGTCACGTCGGATTCGTAGGCGATGACCTGCTGGGTGCGCAGGGCGAGGCGGGCTGCCTTCTCGGTGGGGAGGGCGATGGCCTCGTCGAAGGAGTTGGTGTGCAGGGATTGCGTGCCGCCGAGGACGGCGCCGAGGCCTTGGAGGGCCACGCGGACCAGGTTGACCTCCGGCTGCTGGGCGGTGAGCTGGACGCCGGCGGTTTGGGTGTGGAAGCGGAGCATCAGGGACTTGGGGTTCTTGGCGCCGAATTCGTCGCGCATCACGCGGGCCCAGATGCGGCGGGCGGCGCGGAACTTCGCAATCTCTTCCAGGAGGGTGGTGCGGGCGACGAAGAAGAAGGACAGGCGGGGGGCGAAGTCGTCGACGTCCAGGCCGGAGGCGATGGCGGCGCGGACGTATTCGATGCCGTTGGCGAGGGTGAAGGCGATCTCCTGGGCGGGCGTCGCGCCGGCCTCGGCCATGTGGTAGCCGCTGATGGAGATGGTGTTCCACTTCGGGACTTCGCGGTGGCAGTACTGGAAGACGTTCGACACCAGGCGGAGGGAGGGCTTCGGCGGGAAGATGTACGTCCCGCGCGCGATGTACTCCTTCAGGATGTCGTTCTGGATCGTGCCGGTGAGCCGGTCCGAGGAGACGCCCTGCTCCTCGCCGACGAGCTGGTACATCAGGAGCAGGACCGAGCCGGGGGCGTTGATCGTCATCGACGTCGAGACCTCGCCGAGCGGGATGCCCTCGAACAGGACGCGCATGTCCTCGACCGAGTCGATCGCGACGCCGACCTTGCCGACCTCGCCGGCCGCGATCGCCTCGTCGGAGTCGTAGCCCATCTGCGTGGGCAGGTCGAACGCCACCGACAGGCCCATGGTCCCGGCGTTGATCAGCTGGTGGTAGCGGCGGTTGGACTCCGCGGCGGTCCCGAATCCGGCGTACTGCCGCATCGTCCACGGCTTGCCGGTGTACATCGTCGGATAGACGCCGCGCGTGAACGGGAAGGCGCCGGGCTCCCCGAGCTTGGCGGCCGGGTCCCAGCCGGTCAGCGCGGACGGACCGTACACGGGCTCGATCGGAAGTCCGGACTCGCTCAGCGATGACACCTTCGGGCTCCTTAAGGCTACGGGGCTCGCGGCGAGGGTACGCGGCCTCCTTGACCGCAGGGTATTAGGTACCTCTTAAGGGCACCAACAGGTCGGCCTGAGGCGTGCGTCACCCTCCGACCCACCCATACCACCAGCACGTCGCGACCCCCGGAACCCCCAATCGCCCGGCCGCGCGCTACGCCCGCCTACGCATACCGCACCGGCAAGGCCTTGATCCCGTTGATCCACCCCGACCGCAGCCGCCGCACGTCCCCGTCCGGTGAGATGCCCGGCGCCAGATCCGCCAGCGCCTCGAACATCAGGTTGATCTCCATCTTCGCCAGGTTGGCGCCGAGGCAGTAGTGCGGTCCGCCGCCGCCGAACCCGAGGTGCGGGTTGGGGTCGCGGGAGATGTCGAAGGCGTGCGGCTCGGCGATCACGGTCTCGTCGTAGTTGGCGGAGGAGTACAGCATCACCACCCGCTGCCCGGCCTTGACCTCGACCTCGCCGACCGCGGTGTCCTCCGCTGCGGTGCGCTGGAAGGAGATGATCGGCGTGGCCCAGCGGACGATCTCGTCCGCGGCGGTCTTCGGCCGCTCCTTCTTATAGAGCTCCCACTGCGCGGGGTTGTCGAAGAACGCCCGCATCCCGTGCGTGATGGCGTTGCGTGTCGTCTCGTTGCCGGCGACCACCAGCATCATCACGAAGAAGCCGAACTCGTCGTCGTTGAGCTTGCCGAACCCGTCGCCGCGATCGGCCTGGACGAGCTTGGTGACGATGTCGTCCTCGGGGTGCTCGCGCCGCTGCGCCGCCAGCCCCATCGCGTACATCAGCAGCTCGATGGAGGCGTTCTTGCCGTCCTCCTCGCTGACGTTCAGATCCGGGTCGTCGTAGCCGGTCATCGTGTTCGACCACTCGAACAGCTTCCAGCGGTCCTGTTGCGGGACCCCGATCAGATCCGCGATCGCCTGCAGCGGCAGCTCGCTGGCCAGGTCCGTGACGAAGTTCCCGCTCCCGCGCTCCACCGCCTCGGCGACGATCCGCCGCGTGCGGTCCTTGAGCACCGACTCCAGCGCGTTGATCGAGCGCGGGGTGAACCCGCGCTGCACGATGTTGCGCATCTTGGTGTGGTCCGGGGCGTCGGCGTTCAGCATGATGACCTTCTGCATGTCGAGGTCGTCGCGCGTCACGCGGGGTCCGAAGCGCACCAGGGCGGTGTTCGGCGAGGAGGCGAACAGCTCCGGGTGGGTGGAGACGTACTTGACGTCGGCGTGCCGCGAGGCGACCCAGTACCCGTCGTCGCCGAAGGGCTGCTGGGAGTCCGGCGTGGCACACCACCACAGCCCGGCGGTACGCCGCAGCTCGGCGAACTCCTCGAAGGGCATCCGCTCCTCGTAGAGGTCCGGATCGGTGAAGTCCCGGTCGACCGGGATCGCGGGCTGGGTCGAGACAGACATGCGAGCGCCTCCCGGGGCACATTCCTGACGGGTTGTCAGCTACCGGCGTAGGGGCACCGTAATAACGTGTTCTAGTTTCCGCAATACCCATCGGCGCCGCCGCCGTTACCGCGCCGCAACCTGGCCATACGCTGACGTTTTTAAGTCAACGCATCCGTTGGCAAATCCCCCACAAGGCCCGACGCTACCCATTCGGCGTCCGAGCCCTGAGGGGTTGGTCACACTCGGCTTGCGAGTCCCTTTTGTCCGCTTGATGATCGTTAACATGACCGCTGGCACCGAAGCCTGTCCGCACGCCACTACCGATGCGCACGGTATCGGTAGCCGTCTCGTCAGCTACTTCACCACCTGAGAGGCTGGGCATGGCAAGCGGAGCTCAGGGCGCCAAGGGCACCCTCTACCGCGGCCGGGAAGGCATGTGGAGCTGGGTCGCGCAACGCGTGACCGGCGTCCTGGTGTTCTTCTTCCTGTTCGCACACGTGCTCGACACGGCCCTGGTCCGCGTCAGCCCGCACACGTACAACCAGGTCATCGGCACGTACAAGAACCCCGTGGTGAACCTCCTCGAGGTCGGCCTGGTCGGCGCCGTCATGTTCCACGCCTTCAACGGTCTGCGGATCATCGCGATCGACTTCTGGAGCAAGGGCCCGAAGTACCAGCGCCAGCTGCTGTGGGCCGTCGTCGGTCTGTGGGCGGTGCTCATGCTCGGCTTCCTGGAGCCGATGATGCAGCACACCTTCCACGAGTGGTTCGGGTGGTGAGCCGGTAATGGCACAGAGCACACACGTCTCTTTGGAGGCGCCGCGGACCGGCAACCCCGGCCGCTCCCAGCGCTACCGCAGCCGCAAGGGCCCGGGCAAGGTCACCCGGGGCAACTTCGAGCTCTACTCCTGGCTGTTCATGCGGGCCTCCGGGGTCCTGCTGGTCTTCCTGGTCCTGGGCCACCTGTTCATCATGATGGTCACCGACGGAGGCGTGGAGAAGATCGGCTTCGCCTTCGTGGCCGGCCGCTGGGCCTCCCCGTGGTGGCAGTTCTGGGACCTGCTCCAGCTCTGGCTGGCGATGATCCACGGCAGCAACGGCATGCGCACCGTCATCAACGACTACGCCGACAAGGACCGCACCCGCGCGATCCTCAAGGGGCTGCTGTACACCGCGGCCGTGCTGACGATCGCGCTCGGCACCCTGGTCATCTTCACGTTCGACCCGAATATCAAGGGCTAGGCGAGCGCATGGCACCTCAGATCCACACTTACGACACCATCATCGTCGGCGCCGGCGGCGCGGGCATGCGCGCGGCGCTGGAGTCCTCCAAGCGCAGCCGCACGGCGGTGCTGACCAAGCTGTACCCGACCCGCTCCCACACCGGCGCGGCGCAGGGCGGCATGTGCGCCGCGCTGGCCAACGTCGAGGACGACAACTGGGAGTGGCACACCTATGACACCGTGAAGGGCGGGGACTACCTGGTCGACCAGGACGCCGCCGAGATCATGTGCAAGGAGGCGATCGACGCCGTCCTGGACCTGGAGAAGATGGGCCTGCCCTTCTCCCGGACCCCCGAGGGCAAGATCGACCAGCGGCGCTTCGGCGGCCACACCAAGGACCACGGCAAGGCGCCGGTCCACCGGTCCTGCTACGCCGCGGACCGCACCGGCCACATGATCCTGCAGACGCTGTACCAGAACTGCGTCAAGCAGGAAGTCGAGTTCTACAACGAGTTCTACGTCCTGGACCTGCTCCTGCACGAGGACGCGGACGGCACCAAGTACGCCGCCGGCGTCGTGGCGCTGGAGCTGGCCACCGGCGAGATCCACATCTTCCGCGGCAAGGCCGTCATCCTGGCCACCGGCGGCTTCGGCAAGGTCTTCAAGACCACCTCGAACGCGCACACCCTGACCGGCGACGGCATGGGCATCGTGTGGCGCCGCGGGCTGCCGCTGGAGGACATGGAGTTCTACCAGTTCCACCCGACCGGCCTGGCGGGCCTGGGCATCCTGCTCACCGAGGGCGCCCGCGGCGAGGGCGGCATCCTGCGCAACGCCGACGGCGAGCGCTTCATGGAGCGCTACGCCCCGACCATCAAGGACCTGGCACCCCGCGACATCGTCGCGCGCTCCATGGTCCTGGAGGTCCGCGACGGCCGCGGCGCCGGTCCCAACAAGGACTACGTCTACCTGGACCTGACGCACCTGCCGGCCGAGCAGATCGAGGAGAAGCTGCCGGACATCACCGAGTTCGCCCGCACCTACCTCGGCGTCGAGCCGACCACGGAGCTGGTCCCGGTGTACCCGACCGCGCACTACGCGATGGGCGGCGTGCCGACCAACATCTCCGGCGAGGTGCTGGCCGACAACGACACCGTCGTCAAGGGCATGTACGCCGCCGGCGAGGTCGCGTGCGTGTCCGTCCACGGTTCCAACCGCCTGGGCACCAACTCGCTGCTGGACATCAACGTCTTCGGCCGCCGCGCCGGCATCAACGCCGCCGAGTACGCGGTCGGCGCCGAGCTGCAGCCGCTCCCGAGCGAGCCGGAGCAGGCCGTGGTGTCGATGGTCGAGGGCTTGCGCAATTCCACCGGGCACGAGCGCGTCGCGCAGATCCGGTCGGAGCTGCAGACCACGATGGACCAGAACGCCGGCGTGTACCGCAACGACGAGACGCTGGCGCAGGCCGAGAAGGACGTCAAGGAACTGCAGCGCCGGTACCGCGACGTCGCGGTCCAGGACAAGGGCAAGCGGTTCAACACCGACCTGCTGGAGGCCGTCGAGCTCGGCTTCCTGCTCGACCTGGCGGAGATCCTGGTCCTCGGCGCCCGCAACCGGACCGAGTCCCGCGGCGCGCAGGCGCGCGAGGACTACCCGACGCGGGACGACGTGAACTGGCAGAAGCACACCATGGCCTACCGGGAGAAGGACGGCGAGGGCGATGCTGGGTCCGATCAGAACTACAGGATCCGCCTGGACTACAAGCCCGTCATCGTGACCCGCTACCAGCCGACGGAGCGTAAGTACTGATGAGCACTGCCGTAGAAGAGCACGTCGAGACCTCGGCCTCCGGCAAGGCCGGCATCCCAATGATGACCATCACGGTCCGCATCCGGCGCTACAACCCGGAAGTGGACGCCGCGCCGCACTGGGTGGACTACCAGGTCACCGCGGACCCGACGGCGCGCATCCTGGACTCGCTGCACAAGATCAAGTGGGAGCAGGACGGCTCGCTGACCTTCCGCCGCTCCTGCGCGCACGGCGTCTGCGGCTCGGACGCGATGCGGATCAACGGCAAGAACCGGCTGGCGTGCAAGGCCCTGGTGAAGGACCTGAACCCGACAAGTGCGATCACCGTCGAGCCGATCCAGGGCCTGCCGGTGCTCAAGGACCTCGTGGTCGACATGGAGCCGTTCTTCCAGGCCTACCGCGACGTCAAGCCGTTCCTGATCGCGCACGGCAACGAGCCCACGCGCGAGCGGATCCAGTCGCAGAAGGACCGCGACCGCTTCGACGACACCACCAAGTGCATCCTGTGCGCGGCGTGCACCACGTCGTGCCCGGTGTTCTGGACCGACGGGCAGTACTTCGGCCCGGCGGCGATCGTCAACGCGCACCGGTTCATCTTCGACTCCCGCGACGACGGGGCGAACGAGCGCCTGGAGATCCTGAACGACCGCGAGGGCGTGTGGCGCTGCCGGACCACGTTCAACTGCACCGAGGCGTGCCCGCGCGGAATCCAGATCACGCAGGCCATCGCCGAGGTGAAGCGCGCGCTGATCACGCGCAGGGTCATCTGAGTCCGACCTTCGTCAGATCCGCTGATCCTCGAGGTCTTCTGACCCGATATGCGACGAAGACCCGCCGGGGGTGATTCCGGCGGGTCTTCCCCTTTTTCGGCGGCTGTCCGGGGGACGCTGGTCTCTCCCGCACGCCGGCCGATCCGCGGCCGGCGGCACGTCCGACGAAGGGAGGCGACGATGCGCCGACTCGCAGCCGCCGCCGTCACCGCGCTCCTGTCCGCAGCCGCGCTCACCGCCGGGGGCGGCGCCGCCCAGGCCGCCGCCGGCGTCCCGGCGCACAAGCTCGGCAGCCTGCACCTCAAGCGCGTGGACGCCAAGAACCACAAGACCTACACCGCTTATCTGGTGTGCACGTCCGTCTCCCGGCACGGCGCGGCGCCGGTGATCCACGGCGTGGGCAGCATCAAGGACCCCAGCTCGGCGTGCCGGGAACTGGCCGAGGTGCACGGCCGCCCCGCCGCGCTGGCGGTGCACCCGCTGTGGCTGGCACCGTCGATCGTGGCGCCGGTGACCGTCCGGATCGACGGGACCTGGCAGGGACGGAAGGTGACGTGGAGCCACACGTACACGAACGGGGCGTGGCTGGCCAAGGCCACCGGGGACGTGTTCGCGTTCTGATCCGCTCGCTCCCGGCGCGTCTCAGCCCCGCGCCCTGCGCTCGTTCTCCTCGGCGATCGCCCGCTCCACGGCGGCGCGGTCGTCGGGATCCAGCGGGCTGAACACCGTCGGCTCGCCGGGCAGGGCGCGATGGGCCGGACCGGCCCGCAGACCGTCCAGGAGGATCCCGACGAGCCGGTCGGTCAGCGTCTCCGGATCGATCATCGGAGGGCGGCTGGGACCGCTCTGGGAGAGCATCCCGGCCAGCATCTGGACCTCCAGGAAGCTGACGTCGGCGCGCAGCAGCCCGGCCTCCTGCGCGCGCCGGTAGACCCCTTCCACGCCGGTGATCGCCCCGCGCATCGCGGCGGCCACCGCCGGCTCGTCGATCAGGTCGAAGCGCTCGCGGAAGATCACCGGCAGCGTCGGTCCCAGACCCAGGCCCGCGACCGCGCGGACCACGGCTTCCCAGGCCGGCGGTCCGTCGGGCGCGTCCCGTGCCTCGGCCTCGGCGCGGCGTACGGCGGCGCTCATGCTCTCGAACAGGTCGACCAGGACCCCGCGCAGCAGGGCGTCGCGGTCGGGGAAGCGCCGGTACAGCGTCCCGATGCCGACCCCGGCGCGCTTGGCGATCTTGTCCAGGGCGACGGACGTCCCCTCCTCGACGTAGATCTCCCGCGCCGCCTCCAACAGGGCACGGCGGTTGTCCTCGGCATCGGCTCGCATGGCGCGCACTGTAGCGCCCGCAGCGAGCGGACGAAAATCCTCCACTTCTGCTATGCTCGGCCGTGATAGTGGACGAAAATGCTCCGTTTAGTGGGGGGTCACGATGACCGACACCATCCAGACCGCGGCCGCCGACTCGGGCGCGGTCGCCGACAAAGATCCCAGGCGTTGGAAAGCCCTGATCTTCATAGCCGTGGCCCAGCTGATGGTGGTCCTGGACGGCACGATCATGAACATCGCTCTGCCGTCCGCCCAACGCTCCCTGGGCTTCTCCGACGGCAGCCGGCAGTGGCTGATCACCGGCTACACCCTGGCGTTCGGCAGCCTGCTGTTGCTCGGCGGCCGGATCGCCGACTACACCGGCCGCAAGCGCGCCCTGCTGGTCGGTCTGACCGGCTTCGCGCTGGCCTCGGCGATCGGCGGCGTGGCTCCGGACTTCGCCGTGCTGCTCATCGCGCGCTGTCTGCAGGGGGCGTTCGGCGCGCTGCTCGCCCCGGCGGCGCTGTCGCTGCTGGCGACGACATTCACCGAGCCGCTGGAGCGCGCGAAGGCGTTCGGGCTGTTCGGCGGCGTCGCGGTCGGCGGCAACGCGATCGGGCTGCTGCTCGGCGGGCTGCTGACCGAGTACCTGAACTGGCGGTTCTGCCTGTACGTCAACATCCCGATCGCCGCGATCGCGCTGGCCGGCGGGATGAAGGAGATCCGCGAGTCGCGCGCCGAGGGCCGTATGAAGCTGGACCTGCCCGGCGTGCTGCTGGTCGTCGGCGGACTGGTCGCGATGGTCTACGGGCTCGGACAGGCCTCGACCGACGGCTGGGGGTCCGCCACGGTCCTGGGCTGCCTGATCGGCGGCGCGGTGCTGCTGGCCGGGTTCCTGGTGGTGGAGTCCCGGGTGGAGGCGCCGCTGCTGCCGCTGCGCGTGCTGCTGTCCCGGACCCGCGGCGGGAGCTACCTCGCCGTCGGCACGGCTGCGGTGGGGATGTTCGCGCTCTTCCTGTTCCTGACGTACTACATGCAGGACGTGAAGAAGTACTCGGCGGTCATGACCGGCGTCGCGTTCCTGCCGATGACCGCGGCCATCATGATCTCGGCGGTGCTGCTCGGCAGCCGGCTGGTGCCGAAGGTGGCGCCGCGGCTGCTGATGGTCCCCGGCATGCTGGTCGCGGCCGGCGGGCTGGCGCTGATGACGACGGTGAAGCCGGACACCGGCTACGTGGCCGGCGTGCTGCCGGTCGAGGTCCTGGTGGGCCTGGGGCTCGGACTGGTGATGGCGCCGGCGATGAACTACGCCACGCACAACGTGCGTCCCGAGGACGCCGGCGTCGCCTCGGCCACGGTCAACACCTCCCAGCAGGTGCTCGCCTCGGTCGGGATCGCGCTGTCCAACACCGTCGCGGCGAGCGCCACGACGTCGTACCTGAAGTTGCACCGGCCGTCCCCGACGCTGGTGAACGACGCCGTGGTGCACGGGTTCACGACGGCGTCGGGCGTCGCGGCGGCCATCGTGCTGGGCGGCGCGGTGATCGTCGCGCTGCTGATGAACACCGGGAAGCCGGACCCGTCGCAGGCTTCTGCGGACGGTCCGGTGGCGGTGCACGTCTGAGTGCTGCTCGAGATGTCCGTGTCCTGACGCAACCCCCCGCGTCCGCCGCTTCGTCAGTGGGATGACCACGAAGGGAGCGGCGGATGCGGGAAGCGCGCGAGCAGGAGTTCGACGAGTTCGTCCTCGCCCGGCAGCAAAGGCTGCTGCGCACGGCGTATCTGTTGTGCGGGGACTGGCATTTGGCCGAGGACCTGACGCAGAACGCGCTGGCGAAGGTGTATGTGGGATGGCACCGGATCCAGCAGGTGGAACAGCTCGACGCCTATGTGCACCGGATGTTGTTCCGTACCTACGTCGACGCCTACCGGCGGCGGCGGAAGCGGGAGATCTTGAGCTCGGCGGTCCCGGACGTCGCTGGCACTGGTATTGCCAGCGACGTCCGTCTGACTCTACTGGCCGCCCTGGCTCAGGTCACGCCCCGCTACCGCGCGGTGCTGGTGCTGCGGTTCTGGGAGGACCGGAGCGTCGGCGAGACCGCCGACGCGCTGGGCATCTCCGTCGGCGCGGTGAAGTCGCACACCCACCGTGGTCTCCAGAAATTGCGCTCGGTCCTCGGGGACCAGGCGCTGGATCTCATCAGGAGCTGAGGAGGCCGTGATGGAGGAGACGGATGTCGGAAGGGTGCTCGCCGCGGCGGCACCGGACACAGTGCCGACGGTCGCGGGCCTGCCGGAGCGCGCGCGGGCGCTGGGGCGCCGCCGGCGGCGCCGGCGTGCGGCGCTGACGACCGGCGGGACGGGACTCGCGCTCGCGGGGGTGGTCGGCGCGGTGGTGGCGCTCGGCGGATTCGGCGGCGGCGGGCAACCGGTACGCGCGACTTCGAGCCCGGGACATCGGCACACTGACGGCGGGCCCGGCGTGCCGGTGCCGAAGCCGTCGACGCCGATGCCGACGTCGCCGGTTCCGACGACGCCGGCGTCGTCGTCCGGCGCGCCCACCGGGTCGCCCACGCCGAGCAAGCCGGTGCTGCCGTCAGCGAGCGACGACCCGGCTGCCGACGCCAAGGTGCTGACAGCGATCAAGGCAGCGCTGCCCGCCAAGGACCGGGACAAGCCGACGCTGTACCGTGCTGCCGGAGAGCAGAACGGCTATGGCGCGGAGTACAACTGGGGACCGCGCAGCCAGGAGTCGACGCTCGGCGTCTCGGTCGGGTCCATTTCACCGGTGCTGCCCGGCAGCGACCCGACCATGTGCCAGTCCGATACGGCGCACTGCACGTTCGGCAACGCGACGTTGCACGGAGACCCGGTCGTCTGGCAGTACTACTACGGAAGCCTCAGCAGCCCGAGCCTGAACATCTACGACTACAAGGCGATGATCGGCTACCTCATCACCGCCGACGCGCCGAATGCCTCACACCTTCCCGACATGACGGAGATGAAGGACATCGGCCTGAACGAACAGGTGGCCTCGGCGCTGCTGGCCGCTTGGCCCCGGCAGTAGCCGGCCTCGCCGAAGCCGTCGCTACAACCAGCCGCGCTGCTGCGCCGTCCGGACCGCCTCAGTGCGGTTCCGGGCGGCGGTCTTCTGAATGCACGCCGACAGGTAGTTGCGCACCGTGCCCTCCGACAGGTGCAGCCGCCGGGCGATGTCGGCGATGGTGGAGCCGTCGGCGGAGGCGGCGAGCACATCGCGCTCCCGCGGCGTCAACGGATTCTCCCCGGCGGCCAGCGCGGCGGCGGCCAGATCCGGATCGATGACCCGCTCCCCCCGCAGCACCTTGCGAATGGCCGCGACCAACTCGGCCACCGGCGCGTCCTTCACCAGGAACGCCGAAGCACCCGACTCCATGGCCCGCCGCAGAAACCCGGGACGCCCGAACGTGGTCAGAATGATGATGCGCACCTCCGGCATCGCCCGATGCAAAGCGTCGGCGGCATCCAACCCCGACATCCCCGGCATCTCGATGTCCAGCAAGGCGACCCGCACATCAGCCGCCTTGGCCGCCGCCAGCACCTCGTCCCCCCGCCCGACCTCGGCGACGACCTCCAGGTCGTCCTCCAGGTTCAGCAACGTCGCCAAGGCACCCCGCACCATGGCCTGATCCTCGGCGAGCAGGAGGCGGACGACGTCGGCGGCTGCGGTGGTCATGCGCCCAACCTACCGTCCTGCGGCAAGCGCGAACCGCGCCGATGGACACAGCAGCCGACAATCACTTGGGTCATCCTGGCAAGGTCGCAGCCATCGACGAACGCCCCAGCCGACATGCCGGGCACCAGCGCCGCTACGCCTCAGCTCCCCCGCACCGAGACAGCCGCGCCGCGCGCCCTCAACTCCCCACCACCGGCACCGCCGCCGCCAACCGGAAGTCCCCGTCGTTCCCGCGCAGACGCCTCAGCTCCCCACACCGAGAAAGCCGCGCCGCGCCCTCGCCCCCTCAACCCCTCACCACCGGAACCGCCGCCACCAACCGAAAATCCCCGTCGTTCCCGCGCAGACGCCTCAGCTCCCCACACCGAGAAAGCCGCGCCGCGCCCTCGCCGCCTCAACCCCTCACCACCGGAACCGCCGCGACCAACCGAAAATCCCCGTCGTTCCCGCGCAGACGCCTCAGCTCCCCACACCGAGACAGCCCGAGCCGCTACCCCTCAACTCCCCACCACCGGAACCGCCGCCACCAACCGGAAGTCCCCATCGTTCCCGCCCACCGACAGCCGTCCCCCGACCGCGTCCAGCCGCTCGCGCAGGCCGGTCAGGCCGTGGCCGCCGCACTCGTCGGTGCCGCCGACCGTGGCGGCCAGGCCGTATCCGTCGTTGCGGACCGTCAGGACCATCTCCTCGCCGATGGGGAGCAGGGTGATCTCGACGCGGGCGGCGCCGCTGTGGCGGATCGCGTTCGTCACCGCCTCTCGCAGGCTCCAGGCGAGGGCGGCTTCGCTCTGCGGGTCGAATTCGCCGGTCGCGGCGGCCACTTCGGGGGCGGCGTCGAGTTTGATGCCGGCGGCGTCCAGGGCGGCGTGGGCCGAGGCCACCTCGACCGCGAGTGTCGCCCTGCGGTAGCCGCTCACCGCCTGGCGGATGTCGGTCAGTGTCTGGCGCGAGACCTGCTCGATCTCCTGGACTTCTTTCAGTGCCGCGTCCAGGCGCGGGGTCGGGCCTTCGGGGGCGGCGTCGCGGGCCTTGGCGAGCATGCGCTGGGCCAGTTCCGCCTTCAGGGTGATCGTCGCCAGGGAGTGGCCGGTCAGGTCGTGGAGGTCGCGGGCCAGCCGGAGGCGCTCCTCGTTCGTCGCCAGGTGGGCGACTTGGGTGCGGGCTTCGCGGAGTTGGCCGATGAGCAGCGCCATCTGGCGGATGCCGAGGGTGGACATGCCGGCGAAGAAGATCGGGAAGGCCAGGATGAGCCAGGTGGAGATCGAGCGCAGGGCGCCGGAAGACAGGACGCAGACGGTCATCAGGGCCAGCGCGGCCATCACGCCGCGGTAGGCGGTCTTGTCCTCCATCGACAGGCCGAGTCCGGCGCCGGCGCCGACGTAGACCCACATCCCGGCCAGTTCCGGGTAGACCGCCACGCTGGTCACGAACGCGACCACCGCCATCGCCACCAGGATCGGCAGCACCACCGGCGGGGAGTCGCTCACCGCGCCGATCGGCCCGGACCGGGGATACACCGAGAACGCCAGCCAGCCGTACAGCACCACGAACACCGCGACGAGGCTGTAGACCAGCAGCTTGAAGGCGGAGGAGTGGTCGGAGTGGACCGCCTTGGTCACCGGGTCGACCAGGTAGAACAGCCAGACCGCGGCGAACAGCCACTTGAACCGCCCCGGCTGCCCCACGCGCGGCGCGGCCATCAGCAGGGGCGGCTCCTCGAACACGGAGGAGCGGCCGGCCGTTTCCGCCGCGCCGGCCATCCCCTCCTCGGCCGCCGTCGACGGCCCCTCGGCCGACCGCTCGCTCCACACGTCCATCACCTCCGTATCGTGCCTCCCCGAAGGGATCCCTCCGCAAGTCGGCGGGTCCCCCGCTCGGCCGAGGCCGTCGTCCGGGAGACCCACCGCTCAGGTCACTGTTCCTTCGCCGACCGGTAGGAGAAGACCGCCAGCAGCGCGAACAGCAAGCCCCACCCGGCGACCACCGCGATCGACGTCGCCGAGACCGTGCCGGTCGCGAGGATGTCCGTCCCCAGCTTGTGGGCCTGGTAGGTCGGGAACCACTTGCCGATCTTCTCCAGCACGCCGGTCCCCAGCGGGAACCACAGGCCGCCGAGCAGCGCCATCGGGAAGAAGACCAGCATCACGGCCGGCTGCGCCGTCTCCGGGTCGAAGCGGTAGCCGATCGCGACCGCCAGGGAGACGAAGGTCATGGAGACCACCCACAGGATCAGCGCGTTCGCGACCCACTTCCAGGCCGGCATCTGCACGTCGTTCAGGAACGCCCCGATGGCGAACACCACCAGCACCGACGGGATCGTCGTGACCAGCGAGGTGACCACCTTGGCGAAGACGTAGCCCCAGCCGGGCAGCGAGGTCAGCCGCAGCTGCCGGGTCCAGCCGGACTTGCGCTCGGTGGCGATCCGGATGGAGTTGTTCATCAGGGCTCCGGCGAAGGCGCCGTACGTGGCCATCGCCAGCATGTAGTACGCCTTGAAGTCGACGCCGTCGGCCTGCGTGGTCTGCTTGCCGATGATCAGGTACAGCGCCGCCGGCATCGCGATCGCGAAGATCAGGTAGCGGCCGTTGCGGACCACCCGCAGCACGTCCAGCTTGGTGAGCGTCAGCGTGGCGTTCATCGCGCCGCCTCCAGGGTCGCAGTGTCGGTGCCCCCGGCGATGGTGCCGACGGCGTTGTTGTCCTCAGCGGTGATCGCGAGGAACGCCTGCTCCAGGCCGAGCGCCTGGATCTCTATGTCCGCCGGCCGGTAGCCGGCGTCCAGCAGCGCGTACAGCGTGGCGTCGGAGTCGGAGGTCTGCAGCCGCACGATGTCCGCCTGGCGCTCGACGTGCACCAGGTTCGGCAGCCGGTGCAGCACCGCGTCCTGCACGCCGGGCAGCCGGAACGACAGCCGCTTGGCGCCGGCGCTGGCCTTGATCTCGGCCGCCGAGCCGTCGGCGAGCAGCCGGCCCTTGTTGATGACGATGACGCGCTCGGCGAACTGGTCCGCCTCTTCCAGGTAGTGCGTGGCGAACAGCACCGTCTTGCCCTCGTAGGCGCGCTCGCGCATGGTCGCCCAGAACGCCTGGCGGTTCTCCACGTCCATCCCGGTCGTGGGCTCGTCCAGGACGATCAGCGGGCTGTCCCCGATGATCGCCATCGCGAACTGCACGCGCTGCTGCTGCCCGCCGGAGAGCTTGTCCACGCGGCGGTCGGCCAGGTCGGCGATGTTCGCCCGCTTGAGGGCGTCGGCGACCCCGATCGGCCGCGGGTGCAGCTTGGCCCACAGCTCGACCTGCTCGCGCACCGTCACGTCGCTCATCAGGCCGCCGGACTGGAGCATCGCGCCGACCATGCCGTGCTTGATCGCCTCGGCGGCGGTGCCGCCGAACAGCGCCAGCCGGCCGGAGTCGGGCCGGCTCAGGCCCAGCAGCATGTTCAGCGAGGTGGACTTCCCGGCGCCGTTCGGGCCGAGGAAGGCGATGGTCTGGCCGGGCTGCAGGGACATGGTCAGGCCGTTCACGGCGTGGACCGGACCCTTGGGCGAGTGGAAGGTCTTGCTCACGTTCGCGAACTCGACTACCGCCCCGTCCGGGCTTCGAGTGTCTCGTGGCATGTCAGGCGTCCTCAGTGATCGTGGGCTGTGGCTGTTTCCCGTCAAGACCAATGACACCACCGCGACCTGCGCCGCAACCATGGTGAAAGCTCGTGAGTTCCGCATGACGGTTGTCATGGGCGCGAGGGTGAAACCCTCACGGGGCGCCCGGGAGGATCTTCACCGGACGCCCGCGAGTCTCATCTGGCCAGCACTGATCTGTACAACTCACTGACATGCGCGGCCTGTTCGGTGACCCCGTACCGCTCCAGCGCGCCGGGCGGAGCGCAGCGGTCCACCGGCTTCAGGTCGGCCGCGCAGCGCAGCGCGGCGACGAACGCGTCCGGGCGTGAGGGCACCCGGGCCGCGCGATCCCCCAGTCCCGGCAGGCCGTCCAGCGCCGGGGAATCGGAGTACACCGCGGGCAGCCCGCAGGCCACCGCCTCCAACGGCGCCAGCCCGAAGGTCTCCGACGGCGAGGGCGAGGCGAACACGTCCATCGCCGAGAGCAGATCCTTGATCTCCAGCATCCCGCCGCCGACGTCGCCGGTGAAGTGCACCCGCCCCGGCATCAGCTCTCCCCCCAGCCGCTGCAGGCGCGAGCGGTCCGGCCCGGCGCCGACGATCAGCGCGATCGCGCCGTCGATCCGGCCGGCGGCCTCGATGAGCACCTCGAAGTGCTTGTCCGGGTCCAGCCGGCCGACCCCGCCGATCACGAAGGCGCCGCCGTCGATGCCGAGGATCTTGCGCACCAGGGTGCGCGCCGCCGGGTCGAAGCGGAACTCGCGGATGTCGATGCCGTTCTCGATCACCTCGACCCGCTCGATCCGCCAGGCCCGCAGGTAGTCCGCGACGGCCTGCGAGACCGCTATCGTCACCCGGCCCATGCGCTCGGAGGCCCGGTACATGGCGCGCACGCCCATCCGGTCCTTCGGCTTGCCCTCGATGAGCTCGCGCCCCAGCGAGTGCTCGGTGGCCACGATGGCCCGGACGCCGGCCATCCGCGCGGCCAGCCGGCCGTACAGGTGGGCCCGGTACAGGTGGGTGTGGACGAGGTCGAAACCGCCGTCGCGGACCAGCTTCACCAGATGCATCAGCGACGCCATGTCGCGGTTGGACGGCATGCGCAGGTCGTGCACCCGGAACCCGTCGGCCCGGATCCGCTCCCCGACGCGGCCGCCCTCGGTCAGGCACGCCACCTCGCACTCCTCGGGCAGGTGCTGCAACAGCGTGGCCAGTTGGCGCTCGGCGCCTCCCGAGGCCAGGCCGGTGATGACGTGCAGGACTTTGGTCATACGGGGCCGCCTTCCTTGCCCCGCGCGCCGGGACGCGGGCCGGCGGGTGCGGCGCGGACGCGCCCCGTCGCGGGCGCCGGCGCGGGGACGGGCCGTGGACTGCGGTCCGGGCCGGTCCCGGACCGGGTGTGGGCGCGCGGGCGGCGAGATCAGAGGTTTGATCCAAGGATGGGCGGCGATATCGGACAAGACCCCCCGCCGACCGTGCGCGCGCACGCGCATGCTCGCCCTTGCCATCGGTTCCCCCCGGGATCCGCGCGTCGGCCCGCTGCGGATTCCGCCGTAGGCCGTCCCCATAGCCGGATCCTAAGAGCCCTCATTTGCGTTGACAACGGCACCGACGGGCGACTGGTTCATCTCCGTCCGTTGTTCGGCCCATGTCAACCGTTCCATTCGGGTTGATTCACAGGGCGTCCAGGACGGACGCGACGCGATTGCCAGGGGCGCAAGGGCTCGCGGAGTGCGGCGTTGCGGTACCGCGGGTGAACGGCATCACAAAGAATTGAGAAACCTCAGTGCCGGGACGGCGGTCCGCCCAGCAATCCGCCCAACAGCGACCCGTCCGAGCCGCTCGTCGGCGTGCCGTCCGGCGTTCCGGACGAGGCGCCCCCGCCGGGCGTCCCGGTCCCGCTCGGCGCGTTCGGACCGCTGGTCGTGGCGCCCTGCGTCGCGGTGGGAGGGTACTGCGACGCGGCCGCCCCGCCGGTCGGCGAACCGGTGGGAGCGCCGGCGGCACCGCCCGCCGCCGACGGCCCGCTGCCGGGACCGGTCTGACCGCAGACCACCTTGTCCTGCGCGGCATACGAGCTGTGGAAGACCTCGCGCACCGGGTCCTGCCCGGCCTTGGTGAGGGTGCGGGTGACGTCCACCTGGAAGCCCGGGACGCCGTCGTTGGCGACGCAGGAGCCAGCCATGGAGTACGTGGTCTTCGGCTGCACCAACGCGTAGTGCGGCGAGGTCTCGCTCCGCACCGAGTCCCACGCCTTCTGCCCGAGCACCGCGACGGTCACCGCGTTGTCGGTGGCGCTGGTCCAGAGGTAGACAGGAGCGCCGGAATCGTTCTGGAACTTCAGATCCACCTCGGGGTACACCACCGCCGCCTCCAGCCCGGGCGGGTAGTGGTCGGTCACCGTCGCGTGCGGGTGGTGCTCCATGTCCTTGAGCCCGGCCAGGTATTCGGCGTTGAACAGCGCGGTGGCGACCAGCGATGTGCCCGCGCCGGCGTCCTGTGCAGAGGCCGAAGCGGAGGACGAAGAGGACGAGGAGGACGAAGAAGTCGAGGATGACCCCGACTGACCGGAGGCGGACGCCGGGATGAAACCGTTGGCGGTCGAACGCGCGCCGAGAACCTGGTTCAGGCTGAACACCTGCCCCGGCTGCACGATCTGGCCGCGCACCAAGTCCGCCGCGTGCTTCACGTTCGCGGTGCGCTGCGCCGTCGCGCTGAAGGGCGCGGTGTACAGGCCCATCACGTCGTCGATCCCGAGCGCCTGCGCGGCTTCGGTGGTCAGCGCCGGAGGCAGCGGACCGATCGGCACGGTCACCACGCGCTGCGTCGACGAGGTCTTCGCCAGTACCGGCAGCACCGCGTTCTGGATCGCCTCCGGCGAGTAGCCCACGCCGTTCTTGCCCGGCACCAGCACCGGCTTGCCGCCGGAGACGGTGAACGAGGCGTCGGTCGGCGGCTGCTCCAACTTGGCCAGCGCGTCGTGGTCGAGTTCGGCGCGGATCCCGGCGCCGTCCAGCTTGGGCGCCAGACCGCCGTGCCCGTCCGGCTCGATCGCCAGATGGCGCCCCAGAATCGCGGGCTTCAGGACGGTGCGCACGCTGCCGGTGACCAGCGCGACCGGAGCTGACATCGCCGGCCGTGCGAAGTCCTGCATCGCCTGCGCGACAGCAGCCGGGGTGACGGTCGGCTGGACGTTCTGCACGGTGAGCGCGATCGGCGCGGCGGGGAAGGAACCGCCGGCGGTGGATGCCGTGGCCGGGACGCCGCCGGGAGCGGGCACCAACGCCGGAGCCGGAACGGGAGCGACCGCGGGCGCCGTGCCGGACGGGACCGGCGCGGACGGCGCGGTACTCGCCGGAGCAGAGGGCATACCGGCCTTCCCGCTGGGGGAATCCGTCGCGGACGGCGTCGCAGAGGGCGTTGACGGTGTCGCAGAAGGCTGTTTCGTGTGCGCCGAACTCGTGTGGTGCGCAGGGGAAAGCGCCGTCTTCGCCGGAGCGATCGCGTAGGCGGCCGGAGCCGTCGGCAGAGTCCCGGCAGGCGACATCGCCGCCACACGTACCGCCGCGACGCCGTCGTCGAACGCCGAGACCACCGCGCCGGCCGCTGCGTCGACGTCGATCTCGCGCCCCGGACGCGGCGCGATCGGGGTCGGCACGCCGCCGGGGAAGATCACGCTCCCGTCCACCATCGGCTTGTCGAATCCGGCGGTGAGGCTCGTCAGCGCCGCCTTCAAGGCAGTGCGGTCGACGCTCACCTGTAATCGCACATCGCGGCCGGTCCCGGCGAGCGCCGGGATGGCGACCGTCGGATCGGTGCGGCTCGCCGCCGCCGCCGCGACCGTCCCGGCGTAGTCGATGTGCAGACCGGCTTGCTCCGGCGAGAGCTGGAACGCGGCGCCGTCGGCGGTCAGCCGCAGCGGCGCGCTCAGCGTCGGGGAAAGCGCGGCGGACAACTTCGCCACCGCAGCCGTTTTCGTCATGCCGCCGATCGCGACGCCGTCGACGAGCGTGCCCTTGGGCACCTGTCCCTCGAAGGCGAGCGCGGCGCCGTATAGCGTGCCAAATGCCAAGGTGACCGACAGCGCCGAGACCAGTGCCACCCGGCCGCGCCGGCTGGTGCGCCGCGAGCGGTGGTGGTCGGGGTGATGGTCCGACCAGTGCCCGGTGGGCAGGACCTTGGTGTCGTCGGAGCTGTCGGAGCCGTTGCCCCCGGCGGGAAATCCGGTGCGGCCGGAGGTACGGCCGCCGCCTCGCGTCGGGGCGGGCACCGTCGGGGTCCGCGGTCCGGCGCCGACCGGTGCCGCGCCCGCCGAAGCAGCCGCCGCCGCAGCCGCACCGGTCGAACGCACCGCGCCGGTCGTGCCAGCCGCACCGGCCGAACGCGCCGAGCCTGCCTTGAAATCCGTGCTCTCGCGCGGCGGCTGCGCCGTACGCGGACCGGTCCGCGGCGGCGGCACCGGCCGCGTGATCGCCGGCACGGTCCGCCGGAAGTCCGACGCCGAGATCGCGGCGGCACCCATCGGCACCAGCGATTCGGTCGACGGGTCGTAGAACGATGACTCGCCGGAGGAGTCGTGGAAGATGCCGCCGAGATAACGCATGCCGACCGGACTGCGCCGCGCGGCGTCGTAGCCGGGAACCTGCGTCGGCACGCCGTAGCGGCCCGCGAGCGGCGCGCCGGTGGGCGCGTACTGCCCGGGCAGCGTCGCAGGCTGCGAAGGCTCGGCGCCGGCGTTCTCGCCGCCTTGCGCGGGTACCGTGGGAACCGCTGCCGCGCCGGGCACAGCGCTGACACCGACGCCGGCTCCGGCGCCAGCAGCGGCGCCGGCAGCGGCCGCACCGCTCGCGCGCTGCGCCTGCAACTCGCGCCCGATGGCGTCGAAGTCCCCGAAGAACTGCTCGACGGTGTCCGACAGCAGATCCGCCTCGGCCCGGCTGGCCAGGTCCGGCGGCACCGACGCGGTGAGCCGCGCCGGGCGCTGGACGGCGCGCACGCCGCCGAACGCCGCGCCGGGCATCGGCACGACCATCGTCGCGGTGGTGAGCGCCAGCACGTCGCCGGGCAGCGCGTTCGGCTTCGCCGGGCTCACCCGGTGCAGCATCTGCGAGGCCTCGACGACGTCCTCGATCGGGGCGTCGCCGCGCAACGTGGTCGACGGGACCGGCGGGTTCTCCGGCAGCTTGATCCGCAGCAGCGCACTGGCCTGGTCGGCGGGCACCACGCGCAGCGGACCTTCACTGGGTCCGAACTCCGGTTCCCCGCCGGCAGCCGCCGCGCCGCCGCTGAACGCGTTCGGTGCGGGGTGCGAAAAGGCATCCGGGGACGGCGCGCCGGGAGCGGGACGAGGAACCGGCGCCGCGCCGGGCCGCGCGCCGCCGTATCCGGGACCGGCGCCCGCGCCGGAGGTCTCGGCCATGTTGCGCGGACCGGCGAAGCGCTGCGCCGGGAAACCGCCGGAACTGCTCAGGGTGTCGGCGCCGCCGTCGAAGCCGGACATGAGCCCGGTCCCGTAGTCGCCGCCCGCGCCGTAGTCGAGCCCGCGCACATCGCCGCGCCCATCGCCGGACGCACCGCCGGCGCCCGCCGGGAGACCGGACCCGCCCCGACCGCCGTCCTGGTCGCCCCACGGCGCCGCGCCGCCGTACCCCGGCGCGGGGTCGCGGAAGGCCGACGCGTCGTGGAACCCGGTGGCGCCGGGGTTGCCGACCGCGCCCGGGCCCGCGCCGAACGCGGGCCCGCCGGCCGGCGGCACCTCGTCGCGGAACAGCGGCGCGCCGCCGAACCCGTAGTCGGGCTGCCGGTCCGGATCAGCGTCGTCTGCCTGGCGTCGGGGAAACTCGTCGTTCAAAATCGGTCGCCTCTGTCAAGGTCGGTCGCGCAGGGCCATCGGGCAGGGCCTACTAGCTGTGCCATCTAGCAGCGCGCCACCGGCCACCGAGAGTGTTGCTCCGATCACAGTACTGTGATCAGCGGTGGTCACAGAGGCGTACAGGTGACATTGCCACGGCCGTGCGGCGCTGACCCGCCGGAATCCGGCGAGGCTTCACTCGATCGAGCGAGTGCGATTCCGCCTTAAGTCCGGTCTCCGAATGACCATTAACGGCGGTTTTGTGAAATAGGAGCGCTCAGCGGGAGCGCGAGACGACCTTGTCGGCGAGCCGATCGTTCAGATTCCACTGGTACACCAGCACGGCGATCCCGAAGGCGATGACAAGACCCCCATAAACGAAGATCTGCGCCGCGGAGTCGTTCGGCAGGATGATGTCGCCGCCGCTGCCGACGCCGAACGTCAGCGCCGCGACCACCAGCAGCCAGCCGCCGGAGGCGGCGCCCACGGCGCGCGGCGCGCGCAGCAGTGCCCCGCCGAGCAGCAGCAGCGCGGTGAGCAGCGCCAAGCCGATCAGCGAGCCGAACGGGAAGGCGAAGCCGCCGGATCCGCCGTCGCCGGCCGAGGCCGGGTCCCCGGCGTCCAGCAGGCGCGGGCCCGAACCGCCGACGCGCACCGTGTAGCCCTGGATCATCGAGCCGATCAGCCCGACCACGACCCCGGCGCCGCCGAGCCCGAACAGCAGCAGCGTGCGCCCGCGCGGGGACTCCGTCCCGAACCGCGCCGCCGCCACCAACCCGAGCAGGCCGACCAGACCGGCCAGCACCACGACCACCGACACGCCGACCTCCGCTGCGCCCGAAACGTCCATCAGCCCTGGGAAACCCCGGCAGCGGTCCCGTCCGCGATGCCGAGCCCGGCGAACAGGTCCTTCTCCAACCCGGTGTCCGACCCCTCGGCGGCGCCCTTCACCAGCTGGTAGAACTCGTGCGCCATGAACTCCATGCCGATGGAGTTCGACAGCGCGAAGAAGCCCTGCCCCATCGAGATCTGCGTGGGGTAGGCGCGCATGCCCTCGCGCTTGTTCTCCATGTACGCGGTGCCGTCGATGGTGGTGGTCACCAGCGCGTCGTCGGTCCCGAAGGACAGGTCCTCCACCGACTCCACCGCGATGAATCCGCTGGTGTCGCCGGCTTCCTTCAACGCCTGGATACCCTCGGCGAGCACCGATTCGGGCATCGCGGTCCAGTAGATCTTCGCCACGTCCCAGACCGCGCCGTGCTCGGGCGCGAAGGCCGGATCGGCGGCCAGCTCAGCGGCGCGCATCGCGACCCGGTGCGCCTGGATGTGGTCGGGATGCCCGTAGCCGCCGTTCTCGTCGTAGGTGACCAGCACCTGCGGGCGGATCTCGCGGACCACCTTCACCAGGTGCGCGGCGGCCTCGTCGAGGTCGGCGCGCCAGAACGCGTGCGGCTTGTCGTTCGCGGGCGTGCCCATCATCCCGGAGTCCCGGTAGCAGCCCACGCCGCCCAGGAACCGGTGGTCGGCGACACCGAGCGCGGTCATCGCGTTCGCCAGCTCCACCACCCGGATCTCGGCGAGCCGGTCCTCGCGGTCGGCGGCCAGGTGCGCGAGCTCGGGAACCAGCACCTCGCCCTCCTCGCCGGCGGTGCAGGTGACCAGCGTGACGTGCGCGCCCTCGGCGGCGTAGGCGGCCATCGTGGCGCCGGTGGTGATCACCTCGTCGTCCGGGTGGGCGTGGACGAGCAGCAGCCGCCGGGCGGCCGTGGGGCTGGCCGGGGGCACCGGGCCCGACGGCTGCGCGGTCGTGGTAGCGGTCATAGGGCAAGGGTACGCATACCTACCCCGCCGCTCCCGGAACGGCCCGGTGAGCCGTGGCCGCATAGCATGTGCGACATGGCTGACATCCCCTCCTTCCCGCGGCATTCGGCCCGCACCCAGCGCTTCACCCTCGGCGTGCCGCGGGCCTTCGGCATCGCCCCGGACGGCACCCGGATCGCGTTCCTGCGCGGCAAGCACGGCACGGACACCGCGACGTGTCTGTGGGTGCTGGACCCGGCCACCGGGCAGGAGCGCCTCGTGGCCGACCCGGTGGCGCTGCTCGGCGGCGCGGGCGAGGAGCTGACCGACGAGGAGAAGGCGCGCCGGGAGCGGTCGCGGCAGGGCGCGGCGGGCATCGTCGGCTTCGCGGCGGACGCCGAGCTCAAGCACGCGGCGTTCGCGCTGTCGGGGCGGCTGTTCGTGGCCGACCTGACCGCCGCCGACGGCGCCGAGGCGGTGCGCGCGCTGGAGACCCCGGCCGGCGTCGCCGACCCGCGCCCGAACCCGGCCGGCACGCACGTGGCCTACGTCGCCGCCGGCGCGATGCGGGTGATCGGCATCGACGGCAGCGGCGACCGCGCGCTCGCCGAGCCGGAGACGGAGACCGTCACCTACGGCCTCGCGGAGTTCATCGCCGCCGAGGAGATGGACCGCTTCCGCGGCTACTGGTGGGCGCCGGAAGGCGACCGGCTGTTCGCCGAGCGCGCCGACGAGGCGCCGATCCAGACCTGGTTCATCGCCGACCCCTCGAACCCGGGCAAGGAGCCGGCCGCGGTGCGCTACCCGGCGGCCGGGACGAACAACGCGGCGGTCTCCGGCGTGGTGCTCGGCCTGGACGGCTCGCGGGTGGACGTGACGTGGGAGGACGCCTCGCCGTACCTCACCGCGGTCCACTGGTCCGCCGGCGGCGACCCGGTGCTGGGATTGATGAACCGCGGGCAGACCCGCATCACGTACGCCCTGCTCGACCCGGACACCGGCATGATCACGATGCACGGCGAGGAGTCCGACCCGCGCTGGGTCGACATCGTCTCCGGTGTCCCGGCATGGGTTTCGGGCGCCGAGGACGGCGACGAAGAGCCCTCCTCCGCACTGGTGACCGTCGGGGCGCGCGACGGCGCGAACCGGGTCCTGCTCGACGGCGAGCCGCTGACGCCGCCGGAGCTCCAGGTGCGCGCGGTGCTGGCGGTCGGCGAGCACGGCGTGCAGTTCACGGCGAGCGCCGAGGACCCGGCCGAGGTGCACGTCTTCCTGGTCTCGCGCGACGGCGTGGTCCGTCAGCTCACTGAGACCTTCGGCGTCCACTCCGCGACCTTCGGCGCGGACCTGGCGGTGGTCAGCTCGACCTCCTTCTCCGAGCCCGGCGTGACCGCGCGCGTGGTGCGTCTGGACGAGGACGGCGACGCCAAGGACCTGTGCACCGTCCGCAACGTCGCGGAGACCCCGGCGCTGAAGCTGAACGCGACGATGGTCCGGCTCGGCGAGCGCGGCCTGCGCGGCGTGCTGGTCCTGCCGACCGGCCACGTCCCGGGCACGAAGCTGCCGATCCTGCTGGACCCCTACGGCGGCCCGCACGCCCAGCGCGCGCTCGCCGCGCACAACATGCACCTGGCCTCGCAGTGGCTGGCCGATCAGGGCTTCGCGGTGCTGGTCGTGGACGGTCGCGGCACGCCGGGGCGCGGCCCGGAATGGGACCGCGCGGTCTACCGCGACTTCGCCGGACCGGTGGTGCAGGACCAGGCGGACGCCGTGCAGGCGGCTGCCGCGCAGAACCCCGACCTGGACCTGTCGCGCGTGGCGATCCGCGGCTGGTCCTTCGGCGGCTACCTGTCGGCGCTGGCCGCGCTGCGCCGCCCGGACGTGTTCCACGCCGCGGTGGTCGGCGCGCCGGTGACCGACCAGCGCCTGTACGACACCTGCTACACCGAGCGCTACCTGGGCCACCCGGACACCGAGCCGGACGTCTACCGCCGCAACTCGGTGGTCGTCGGCACCGAGCCGAGCGGCTGGGCCGAGCAGCACCGTCCGCTGATGCTGATCCACGGCCTGGCCGACGACAACGTGGTGGTAGCGCACACGCTGCGGCTGTCCTCGGCGCTGCTGGCCGAAGGACGTCCGCACGAGACGCTGCTGCTGTCGGGGGTGACGCACATGACCCCGCAGGAGATCGTCGCGGAGAACCTGATGCTGCTGCAGGTCGATTTCCTGAAGCGGGCGCTGGGTTAGGAGTCAACTCCCTGGGTCGGCCCGCGCAGGGTAAACCCGATAGCGCCGCACCGGCTCGGTAACGACCGGTGCGGCGCGGCCGTGCCCTCGATTACTCTGGCGGCGGCACTGTGCGGGCAGGTGGTCAGGGGGCTGGGCACGCGATGACTGAGGCGACACTCGACGGCCGGTACCGGCTGGTCCGGCTGCTCGGCCGGGGCGGCATGGGCGAGGTCTGGCAGGCCCGCGACGCCCGGATCGGGCGCGACGTCGCGGTGAAGATCATGACCGCCGCCGGCCTCACCGCCGAGGCGTCGGCCCGCTTCGACCGCGAGGCCCGCATCATCGGCAACCTGTCCGGACCGTCGATCGTGACGGTGCACGACTACGGACACGACGAGTACGCCGGTGAGACCGTGCCCTACCTGGTCATGGAACTCGTCGCCGGCCGCACCATCGCCGACCGGGTCCGCACCCAGGGCCCGGCCGCCCCGCGCACCGCGCTGGAGTGGACGCGGCAGGTCTGCGAGGCGCTGAGCGTCGCGCACCAGGCGAACGTCGTGCACCGCGACATCAAGCCGAGCAACGTGATGGTGACGGACGCCGGCGCGGTGAAGGTCCTGGACTTCGGCATCGCGCGCTTCGTCGGCCACGAGCACACCGACACCGGCCTGACCGCGACCGGCATGGTCATCGGCAGCGTCGAGTACATGTCGCCGGAGCAGGCGCAGGGCAGGGAGCTCGACGCCCGCTCCGACCTGTACTCGCTGGGCTGCCTGCTGTACTTCGCGCTGACCGGCCGCGGGCCGTTCGAGGCCGACACGCCGATGGGTCTGGCGGTCCAGCACGTATCGAAGACGCCGGAGGCGCCGAGCCTCTACCGACCGGGCATCCCGCCCGCGGTGGACTCCTTGGTGCTGGCGCTGATGGCGAAGGATCCGCAGGATCGGCCGGGCGACGCTTGGGCGGTCGCGGAGCGGATCAAGGGTCTGCTGGCGCAGCGGCCGGATCCGACGACGGTCGAGCTTCCGCAGGAGGCGGCGGGCGACACCAAGCCGCTGCTGAACACCGGCACCACGCCGACGCACGTCGGCTCGACGAACGCTGACGGCGGGTTGTGGACGCCGGCACAGGGTGACACTTCTGCGATACTCGCCGATTCCGGCTCTGGCACTGGCTATAGCTCCGGCAATGGCAATGGCAATGGCAATGGCTCCGGCTACAGCTCCGGTTCTAACACCGAACTCTTGAAGGAGAACCGTTCCCGCCGCTGGTTCCTGTCGGGCGCGGCGGTCGTCGCCGTGGGCGGCGCGGCGGTGGGCACCTGGCTGGCGGTCGACAGCGGTTCGAAGTCTCCCGGCACAGGTAGCGATTCCGCGGGCCACGGCCTCGGAACGAGCTCCGGCTCCGGCTCTCCCTCCGTGACCCCTCACGCTGTGGGCGCGAGCAGTTCCGCCTCCGCTCCGACCTCTGCGTCCGCCTCCACCTCCCCTCCCCCGCCCACCGATCCGGTCCCGATCGCCAAGCTCACCGACCAGAAATCCGCGGTCAACCACATCACCTTCAGCCCGGACAGCAAGATCCTCATCACCGCCGCGCAGGACAACACGGCGCGGCTCTATGACGTGTCGAATCCCGCGCTGCCGAAGACGATCGGCGTCTGCGCCAAGCACACCGCGATGGTCTTCGACGTCGCCGTCAGCCCTGACGGGCACACGCTCGCGACCAGCTCGCACGACAAGACCCTCGGGCTGTGGGACATCAGCGTGCCCGACGCGCCGCGCCTGCTGGCCCAGCTGCACCTCGGCGACCAGCTCACCGGTGTGGCGTTCAGTCCGGACGGCACGCTCGTGGCGGTCGGGACGTACGGCGGCGACGTGCTCCTGATCGACGTGCGACAGCCGACCGGAGCCCTGAAGCAGCGGACGCTGAGCGGGCACAGCACTCTGGCTTACAGCGTGGCGTTCAGCCCGGACGGTAAGACGTTGGCGACGTCGTCCTTCGACAAGACGGTCAAGCTGTGGGACGTGCGGACCCCGTCCGCCGCGCTGCTGCTCGGCACCGCCACCGGGCACACCGACCGGGTCTTCGACATCGCCTACCACCCCGGCGGCAAACTCCTGGCCACCGGTTCCGGGGACCACAAGCTGATCCTGTTCGACGTGTCGAATCCGGCGGCGCCGTCGGTGACCGCCACCGTGCCCGAGGACGACGAGGCGACCGGCGTCGCCTTCAGCCCGGACGGCCGGCTGGTCGCCAACGGCGGCGGCGCGAGCGCGAAGGTGCGGCTGTACGACATCACCGCTCCGGCCTCGCCGCGCGAGCTCGCTCCGCTCAGCGGCCAGACGGCCTACGCGCTGGGCGTCGCCTTCAGCCCGGACGGCAAGCTGCTGGCGTGCGCCGACCAGGACACCACCGTCCTGATGTGGCGGTTTTGACGCCCGCGTCCCCCAATCCCCCGAATCGGGCAACCAGTCCCGGCTACGCGACGTCTCATTGACGTCACCATCCGGGAAGGTTGGGTTCCATGAACCGTATTTCCGTCATCTTCGCAGTGGGAGCGCTCGGAACGGTCGCACTGACAGCCGGCTGCACGAGCAGCGCCTCCAGCCACGCCGGCGCCGCCGGCGGAACGACGGCGGCGAGTCCGTCGACGGCGGGGAGCACGTCCGCGTCGAGCGCGAGTCCCACAACGGCGTCGGCATCGACGCCCGCGTCCTCGTCATCCTCGCCCACCGGCGGCAGCACCTCGGCATCACACGCCGCCACCACCGCCCCCGCCTCGCCGTCGCACGCCGCGGGCACGCCCTGCACCACGGCCGAAATGCCCTCCGGCACCTGGCGCGACGTCCCGGACAGCGAGGGCGCCGGCCATGTCGCCGCCGACATCGCCTTCCAGAACACCTCGGACCACACCTGCACGGTCTCCGGCTTCCCCGCCGTCTCCCTGCTGGCCTCCAACGACCACCCCCTCCCGACCAACGTCCTGAAGAACTCCTCCGCCTCGGTCACCACCGTCAAGGTCGCCCCCGGCGCCTGGATCCACGCCGAAATGCGCTACTCCCCCAACGTCCCGGGCCCGGGCGAACCCGAGAACGGCCAGTGCGAACCCATGACGGTCCACGCCCTGGCGCAGCTCCCCGGCGACACCGCATGGGCCCGCGTCACCCTCGGCAACCCGACCGCGGTGTGCGAGAAGGGCGAGCTGCAGACGAAGCCCTTCGTGAGCGGACAGGCGAGTCCTGCCGGAGGCTGAGTTCGGTGGCGGGCCGACGGTCGCGCCGCGCGAACGGAAACGGCCGCTGCGGGATGTCTCCCGCAGCGGCCGTTCGCCGTCAGATCACGTCAGCTTGATGCGGACCGGCTCAGCAGCCTGAGCCTGAGTCTGTGTCTGAGCCCGATCCAGCCAATCCCTACTTCGCCTTCGCCGCATTCCCCCGAGAGCGCCCGCGCACCTGCGCGTTCAGCTCCACCTTGCGGATCCGCACGGTGTCCGGGGTGACCTCGACGCACTCGTCCTCCCGGATGAACTCCAGCGCCTGCTCCAGGGAGAGCTGGCGCGGCGGGATCAGCGTCTCGGTGACGTCGGAGGTGGAGGAGCGCATGTTCGTGAGCTTCTTCTCCTTGGTGATGTTCACGTCCATGTCGTCGGAGCGCGAGTTCTCACCGACGATCATGCCCTCGTAGACCTCGGTGGTGGGCTGCACGAACATCGTGCCGCGCTCCTGGAGGTTCATCATCGCGAAGGGGGTGGCGGTGCCGGGGCGGTCGGCGACCAGGGAGCCGGAGGTGCGGGTGCGGAGCTCGCCGTACCAGGGCTCGTAGCCCTCGAACACCGCGTGGGCGATGCCGGTGCCGCGGGTCATGGTCAGGAACTCGGTGCGGAAGCCGATCAGGCCGCGGGAGGGGACCACGAACTCCATGCGGACCCAGCCGGTGCCGTGGTTCGTCATGGTCTCCATGCGGCCCTTGCGGTTGCCCTGGATCAGCTGGGTGACGGCGCCGAGGAACTCCTCGGGGCAGTCGATGGTCAGGCGCTCGACCGGCTCGTGGAGCTTGCCGTCGATGGTCTTGGTGACCACCTGCGGCTTGCCGACGGTGAGCTCGAAGCCCTCCCGGCGCATGGTCTCCACCAGGATGGCCAGCGCCAGCTCGCCGCGGCCCTGCACCTCCCAGGCGTCGGGGCGCTCGGTGGGGAGCACGCGCAGCGAGACGTTGCCGACCAGTTCGCGGTCGAGGCGGTCCTTCACCAGGCGGGCGGTGACCTTGGTGCCCTTGGTCGGGCCGCGGCCGACCAGCGGGCCGGTGTTGGTGCCGATGGTCATCGAGATCGCCGGCTCGTCGACGGTGATCAGCGGCAGCGGACGCGGGTCCTCCGGGTCGGCGAGGGTGTCGCCGATCATGATCTCCGGGATGCCGGCGATGGCGATGATGTCGCCGGGACCGGCGGACTCGGCGGGCTTGCGCTCCAGCGCCTCGGTCATCAGCAGCTCGGTGACCTTGACGCGCTCGATCGTGCCGTCGTGGCGGCACCAGGCGACCTGCTGGCCCTTGCGGATCTCGCCCTGGTGCACGCGGCACAGCGCGATGCGGCCCAGGAAGTTCGACGCGTCCAGGTTGGTCACATGCGCCTGCAGCGGCGCGCCCTCGGTGTAGGACGGCGCCGGGATGGTCTCCAGGATGGTCTTGAACAGCGGCAGCAGGTTCTCCGAGTCCAGCTCGCCGCCCTGGCCGTTGCCGGAGGAGCCGGGGACCGGCTTGGTCAGCGTGGCCTTGCCGTCGCGGGCGATGGCGTAGACGATCGGGAACTCGATCTGCTCCTCGGTGGCGTCCAGGTCCATGAAGAGCTCGTAGGTCTCGTCGATGACCTCGTCGACCCGGGAGTCCGGCCGGTCCACCTTGTTGATCAGCAGGATCACCGGCATCTTCGCGGCCAGCGCCTTGCGCAGCACGAAGCGGGTCTGCGGCAGCGGACCCTCGGAGGCGTCCACCAGCAGCACGACGCCGTCCACCATGGACAGCCCGCGCTCGACCTCGCCGCCGAAGTCGGCGTGCCCGGGGGTGTCGATGATGTTGATCACCACATCCTCGCCCTGGGGACCGCGGTAGTGCACCGCGGTGTTCTTGGCGAGGATGGTGATCCCCTTTTCGCGCTCCAGGTCGTTGGAGTCCATGGCGCGCTCGTCGACGTGCTGGTGTTCGCCGAACGCGCCGGACTGCCACAGCATCGCGTCGACCAGCGTCGTCTTCCCGTGGTCGACGTGCGCGACGATCGCCACGTTCCTGATGTTGTCGCGTGTGGGCATGCCTGAGCGCTCCTTGGCAGAAGGGGATACCTACCCATCGTACGGGGTCGGGAATCCTCCCGCTTACCGTCAGTGCCCAGCGGCACGGCGCCAGGGTTAACTCCGGGCTCGCGGACCAGGCTGCGAATCGGGCCCTGCCCGCCTGCGCACCCGATTCCGGACACCGTCCGTGACGTGGCGACCGTCACATACTCGGACGGCCGCCACGCACCGTCACCCGCCGGCGCCGATCATCGTCAGCGTCGTGCCGGCGGCGACCACGACACCGCCGGGAACCGCGAGCCACACCGGGTCCGCGCCCTGGTCGAAACCGGTGACCGAGTACGTCCAGCGCGTCCGTCCGGTGGCGACGTCCACCGCCCACCAGCTGCCCCGCTGGTCGTAGAGGTAGACGTTGCCGTCCGCGAACTGCGGCGCGCCAGCGTCGGAGGCGATGTTGAAGGACTCCGTGCCCTGCGACTGCCACAGCAGCCTGCCGGACAGCGCGTCGACGGCGTAGACCCCGCGGCGCGAGAGCGCGACGACGGAGTTCGCGTCCGGCGACCGGGTGATCAGCGCGAGCGAGCCCGCGTCGCCGTCCGGCTCCGGCAGCACCGTGGTCCAGGTGGGCTGACCGCCGGTGGTCGAGCCGCCGACCAGGGTGTCGCCGCTCTGCCCGCCGCTGCCTCCGACCTGCTCCCCGGCGAGCAGGAGCACATAGTGCCCGCCGGCGAACGCGGCCTTGCTCAGCGACACATGGCCGTAGTCCACCGACGTCTTCAGCGGATGGGTCCACAACTGGTCGCCGGCGGCGGCGTCCAGGACCAGGTAGGTCCCCGCACCATCCGGATCGGGCGCCCCGGCGGCCAGGATCTGCGCGCCGTTGGACGGCAGCGCCAACGTGGCGAACTCCATACCGGTCCGCTGCCACAGACCGCGGCCGCTACTCGCGTCCACGGCCCACAGGAAGGGCACGGGACCAGCTGTCCCGACCACGAACACCATGGTGTTCAACACCCCGCCGACCCGCACGTTCTGCCAATCACTCTGCGGCATCGGCGCACGCCACCTCTGAGCACCGGTCTTGACGTCCACCGCGAGCAGATCGGCCGTGGGAGTACCGCCCTCGGAGGCGGCGATCAGGTAGACGACCCCGCCGACCACCACCCCGTTGCCGGAGCGCGGGACGCCGGCGCCGTTCACGGGACCCCACTTCGGATTGAAGCCGAGATCGTACCCGGACAGCCCGCTCTCGGCGGACACCACGAGCATGTCCTCGCCGACCGCGAGGGAGAAGACCTCGCCGATGCCGGGCATCTGCCAGAAGGGCGCCGCATCAGGACCCTGCAGAGACCCCGCCGCCCCGACCGGCGACGACAGCGGACCGTTGGGCGGAAGCGGACGCAGCGAGGGCGGCGGCGCGCTGTTCGCCTTACTCGGCGCCCCGAGCCCGGCCGCGGGAGACGTGGTCACCGGCGGCACCGCACCTACGGGACCCCCAGAAGGCTCATCGGCGACCGTGGTCCCGGAGCTGCCGCCGCGCCCGATCGCCACCGCCGTGCCGCCACCCAGGACGACGACCGCGCCACCGAGGGCGAGGAGCAGGTTGCGACGGCTGGGAGCGGGGGTTGTAGTCGGGCTCGCAGTGGGGCTCGTGGTGGGGGTCGGAGCGACGGCTGGAGGTGGGAACGCGGCCGCATCAGGTTGCTGCATCACAGTTTGGTGGATGGGCTGCGGACCGGCGGGAGCTGCGCCGTAGGCGGTCATCGCGCCGGTCTGTGCCGCGCCATAACCCGGTATCTGTCCACCCGGCGCCGGCGCCGGCGCACCACTCGTCGGCGCCGCCGGAGCAACACCTTCTGGAGCGATCCCAGATGGAGCAACCACAGCCGGCGCAACCACAATCGTCGCGTTCGCATCCTCCCCCGCGCCGAACGCCGCACCCCCGGCCGATCCGCTCCCCAGCCCTTCGGCGACCGCCGCGCGCACATCCGCCGCCACCGCCGGCGGCAACCACTCGCCTCCCGGCGGAATCGGCGCCCGCTGCCGCACGTACTCCACCACCTGCTGCGGCTGCGCCCGGCTGTTCGGGTCCTTCTGGAAGCAGCCGCGGATCAGCTCCGCCAACGCCGACGGCAGCTTCCCCAACACCGGCGAAGACTTCGCAACGCGCTTCTTCACCTCATCGGCGCGCCCCTCGCCGAAGGGCGCGCGCCCCGTCGTCGCGAAGAACAGCGTCGATCCGAGCGCGAACATGTCCGCCGACGAGGTCACCGTCCGGCCCAGCGCCTGTTCCGGCGCTAGGAAACCGGGCACACCGACCTCCACCGCGCTCTCCGCCGCGCTCTCGAACGCGCGCACCAGCGCGTAGTCCACGACGCGCGGTCCGTCGGGCGTCAGCAGCACCGTGCCCGGACGCAGGTCCCCGTGCATCACCCCGGCGGCGTGCAAGGCCGCCAGCGCCTCGGCGAGCCCGCCTGCCAGGGCCAGCAGCGCGGACTCCGGCAGCGGTCCGTGGTCGGCCACCGCCTTCGCCAGCGACACCCCCGCGACGTACTCCGACGCCAGCCACGGCGTCTCAATGTCCAGATCCGCCCCGAGTACCGGCGCGGCGTAGCGCCCCGGTATCGTGCGCGCCGCCGCGATGTCCGCGGCGAGCTGCGTCTTGACCGTCTCCTCGGCGAGCAGATCCGGGCGCAGGGCCCGCACAGCGACGGCTCTTCCGCCGTCCGAGCGCGCCCCGTACAGCGGACCCAGCGCGCCGACACCGAGCCGGCCCAGCGTCGTATAAGGTCCGACCCTCCCCGGGTCCCCCTCCGCCAACGGCCCCATCACCGATCCGGGCGCTCCAGGCGCTCCGACCATCGCGACCACTCCTTGATCACGGCCGCTTCGCGCGCGCCGTTTCCCGTCTCCCCGTGCGCCGTCGGCGCGTTGAGCGTCGTGCCAAGGGCATGATGCCAAACCCTTGTCGGTCCCCCCACCGTCCGGGCCCTGGTCAGCCCTCGGTAGGATGTGAGGTAGATCACCTTTCCGCTACTGCGGGTGACGCGTTCTATGGAATCTGACGCGATGTCCATTAGAGTTCGCGCAGCTCCTCAGAGCCCTGTCGGCACCCGCCGACCGCAAGACGCCTACGTGTAAGAAATACGTGTAAGACATCAGTGTAAGAAGATTGCCCGTCTGGGAGACACAAGTCGATGGCGACTGACACCATCGCGCCCGGCCCCGAGGCACCCGCCCCGCTGAGCCCGGCGCGCGCACAGATCGAACAGAAGACGCTGCGCACAGACAGGTGGTGGCTCAGTCCGCTCCTGACGATGCTCGTGCTAGTCGCCTTCATCTTCTACGCGACGTTCCGCGCGTTCCAGAACGCCGACTACTACACCGGCAACCTGATCTCACCGTTCTACAGCCCGTGCATCGCCACGAAGTGTGTGCCGGGCTCGTCCCTGGGCGGCTTCCAGCCGTTCGGCGACTGGTGGGCGATCTCGCCGGCCCTGCTCATCCTGATCTTCCCGCTCGGGTTCCGGATGACGTGCTACTACTACCGCAAGGCCTACTACCGGGCCTTCTGGCAGTCGCCGCCGGCCTGCGCGGTCGCCGAGCCGCACGGCAAGTACACCGGCGAGCGCCGCTTCCCGCTGATCCTGAACAACTCGCACCGCTACTTCTTCTACGCGGGCCTGGTCTTCAACGTCATCCTGAGCTGGGACGCGGTGCTGGCCTTCCGCAACCCCGCGGGCGAGTGGGGCCACATGAGCGTGGGCACGCTGGTGCTGATCGCGAACGCCGTGCTGCTGTGGGTCTACTCCCTGTCGTGCCACTCCTGCCGGCACATCATGGGCGGCAAGCTCAAGCACTTCAGCAAGCACCCCCTGCGCTACAAGGGGTGGACGCTGGTGTCGAAGCTGAACCACCGCCACATGCTCTTCGCGTGGGTCTCGCTGTTCGGCGTGGCGCTGACGGACGCTTATGTCGCCCTGGTGGCCAACGGCACGTTCAGCAACCCGACGTTCTTCTAAAGGATCAGTGCGCAATCATGACTGACAACACCGAGAGCACCGAGAACGCGGAGAGCATCGAGCGCCACTCCTACGACGTGGTGGTGATCGGGGCCGGCGGCGCGGGACTGCGTGCCGCGATCGAGGCCCGGCACTCCGGCAAGCGCGTCGCCATCATCAGCAAGTCCCTGTTCGGCAAGGCGCACACCGTCATGGCCGAGGGCGGCGCGGCAGCCGCCATGGGCAACGTGAACTCCAAGGACAACTGGCAGGTCCACTTCCGCGACACGATGCGCGGCGGCAAGTTCCTGAACCACTTCCGGATGGCCGAGCTGCACGCCAAGGAGGCTCCCGACCGCATCTGGGAGCTGGAGGCCTGGGGCGCGCTGTTCGACCGCACCAAAGAGGGCAAGATCAGCCAGCGCAACTTCGGCGGGCACGAGTACCCGCGGCTGGCGCACGTCGGCGACCGGACCGGCCTGGAGCTGATCCGCACCCTGCAGCAGCGCGTGGTCGCGCTCCAGCAGGAGGACCAGGCCGCGAGCGGGGAGTACGACGGCAGCCTGCGCGTCTTCGCCGAGACCACGATCGTCCGGCTGCTCAAGGACGAGCAGGGCCGCATCGCCGGCGCGGTCGGCTATTACCGCGAGACCGGGCAGTTCGTGCTCTTCGAAGCGCCCGCGGTGATCATGGCCACCGGCGGCATCGGCCGCAGCTACACCGTCACCAGCAACAGCTGGGAGTACACCGGCGACGGCCACGCGCTGGCCCTGCTCGCCGGCGCCGCGCTGGTGAACATGGAGTTCATCCAGTTCCACCCGACCGGCATGGTCTGGCCGCCCTCGGTGAAGGGCATCCTGGTCACCGAGTCGGTGCGCGGCGACGGCGGCGTGCTCCGCAACAGCGAGGGCAAGCGGTTCATGTTCGACTACGTGCCGGACGTCTTCCGCAAGCAGTACGCGGAGACCGAGGACGAGGCCGACCGCTGGTACGACGACCAGGAGAACAACCGGCGCCCCCCCGAGCTGCTGCCCCGCGACGAGGTCGCGCGCTCGATCAACTCCGAGGTGAAGGCCGGCCGCGGGACCCCGAACGGCGGCGTGTACCTGGACGTCTCCACGCGTCTGCCGGCCGAGGAGATCCGCCGCCGGCTGCCCTCGATGTACCACCAGTTCAAGGAGCTGGCGGACGTCGACATCACGGCGCAGCCGATGGAGGTCGGCCCGACGTGCCACTACGTCATGGGCGGCATCGAGGTCGACCCGGACACCCAGGGCACGAAGGTTCCCGGCCTGTACGCGGCCGGCGAGTGCTCCGGCGGTATGCACGGCTCCAACCGGCTCGGCGGCAACTCGCTGTCCGACCTGCTGGTGTTCGGGCGCCGCGCGGGCCTGCACGCCGCGGAGTACGTCGACGGGCTCGGCGCGTCCGGCGCGCCGGCGGTCGCCCAGGCCGACGTGGACGCCGCCGTCGAGGAGGCGCTGGCGCCGCTGGCGAACCCGGACGGCGAGAACCCCTACACCCTGCACCACGACCTGCAGGTCGCGATGAACACGCTGGTCGGCATCATCCGCAAGCCGGAGGAGGTCAGCGAGGCGCTGACCAAGCTGGAGGACTTCAAGCCCCGGCACAAGAAGGTCGGCTCGGTCGGCGGTCGCCGCTTCAACCCCGGCTGGCACGTCGCGCTGGACCTGCGCAACATGCTGATCGTCAGCGAGTGCGTGGCCAAGGCGGCGCTGGAGCGCGAGGAGTCCCGCGGCGGCCACACCCGCGACGACTTCCCGGCGATGTCCTCGAAGTGGCGGCAGGTCAACCTGATCTGCTCGCTCAGCGAGGACGGCGCCGGCATCGACCTGTTGCACCAGCCGATCCCGACGATCCGTCCGGACCTGCTCGGGCTGTTCGAGATGTCCGAGCTGAAGAAGTACTTCACGGACGAGGAGCTGGCGGTGCTCGGCGCCGACTCCGCCTCGATCCCCGGCCAGAAGGACACCGAGGCCCAGGCCGCCGAGCAGACCGCGCAGGCCGAGGCCGGCGCCCAGGCCGAGAGCGCCACGTCCGACACCGCCGCCGAGGAGAAGTGACGATGGGATACAAGGGCAAGTTCAAGGTCTGGCGCGGCGACGCCTCCGGCGGCGACCTGAAGGACTTCGAAGTCGAGATCAACGAGGGCGAGGTCGTCCTCGACATCATCCACCGGCTCCAGGCCACGCAGGCGCCGGACATGGCCTGCCGCTGGAACTGCAAGGCCGGCAAGTGCGGCTCGTGTTCGGCGGAGATCAACGGCAAGCCGCGCCTGATGTGCATGACCCGCATGTCGACCTTCGAGCAGGACGAGACGATCACCGTCACCCCCCTGCGCACCTTCCCGGTGATCAAGGACCTGGTGACGGACGTCGGCTTCAACTACACCAAGGCCCGCGAGGTGAAGTCCTTCACCCCGCCCGCGGACCTGAAGCCCGGCGAGTACCGCATGCAGCAGATCGACGTGGAGCGCTCGCAGGAGTTCCGCAAGTGCATCGAGTGCTTCCTGTGCCAGAACACCTGCCACGCGGTGCGCGACCACGAGGAGAACAAGGAGAGCTTCAGCGGCCCGCGCTACCTGATGCGCGTCGCGGAGCTCGACATGCACCCCCTGGACACCGCCGCCGACCGCAAGAAGTCGGCGCAGGAGGAGCACGGCCTCGGCTTCTGCAACATCACCAAGTGCTGCACCGAGGTCTGCCCCGAGCACATCCACATCACCGACAACGCGCTGATCCCGCTCAAGGAGCGCGTCGTCGACAAGAAGTACGACCCGCTGGTGTGGCTGGGCAACAAGATCCGGCGCCGGACGTCCTCGGACGCCTGAGCGGGTGCTGAACAGGTACTGAACGAGGGCCGCGGTCGACACCCGACCGCGGCCCTCGCGCTTCGCCGCCGCGATTCGCCTCCGGATCTGCGATAAATGATCCATGGCACCCACGCACGCGCTGAACCACGAGCAGGTCACCGCCTACCGCAGCCGCATCGGCGTCGACAGCGGCATCGGCATCGGCACCGCCGAGCGCCCGGCGTCCCCCGACGCCGCCACCCTCCGCCGCCTGCACAGCGCGCACCTGCACACCGTCCCGTTCGAGAACCTGAGCATCCACTTGGGCGAACCGGTGCCCCTGGACGGCACGGCGCTGTTCGAGAAGATCGTCACCCACCAGCGCGGCGGCTTCTGCTACGAACTCAACGGCCTGTTCGCCCTGCTGCTCGAGGCGTACGGCTACCGCGTCCACCGCATGTCGGCCCGCACCTTCAGCGCCGCCCACGGCTACAGCCCGCCGATGGACCACCTCGCCCTCCGGGTCGTCGACGAGGAAGGCACCGCCTGGCTCGCCGACGTCGGCTTCGGCCGCCACACCGAATTCCCCCTCCGCTTCGACGACCGCGCGGACCAGAAGGACCCCGGCGGCCTGTTCCGCATCGCGGAGAACGACGACGCCGAGTTCACCATCCTGCGCGACGGCGAGGCCGAGTACCGCGTCGACCCGAAGTCCCTCGCCCTGACGGACTTCGTCCAAGCCTGCTGGTGGCAGTGCACATCCCCGGAATCGCACTTCACCCAGAGCCTGATCTGCTCCCGCCTCACCGACGACGGCCGCGTGACCCTGACCGGCGAGCAGCTGATCACGACGGACAAGGCCGGACGGCACGTCCAAGAGGTCACCTCGGACGCCCAACTGCTCGGCTTGCTCCGCGAGCACTTCGGCATCGAACTGGCGAAGGCGCCGCAGCGCGTCCAGCACTGACGGACTGCCTGCCTGCCTGGCTGGCTGCCTGCCTGCCTGACCGGGCAGGCCGGCCTCACCCGCGCAACGCCAACTCCACCCCGAACCCGACCAACACCGTCCCGGTCACCGCATCCAACGCCCGCTTCACCCGCCGCTTGGCGAACCAAGCCCGAGCCCGATGCGCCCCAAGAATCAGCACACTGAACCACACCATCGCCTCAAGGTCATGCACCCCCGCCAAACCAAGCCCCATGGCCAAATGCGACACATGCACCGGCATGAACTGCGGAAACACCGCGATATAGAACGCCCCCACCTTCGGATTCAGCAAATTGGTCCCGGCACCCCGCAGAAAAGCCCGCACCAACCCGGTATCAGGAACCTGCTCCGAACCCTGCGAAAGCTCCCCCCGCCAAGCAGCCCGCACCATCCCCATCCCCATCCACAGCAAGTACAAGGCGCCCACCACCCGCAACCCGGTATACGCCGCATGCGAAGCAGTCAGCAGCACCGAAACCCCAGTAGCCGCAGCCGCACCCCACACCAAAGCCCCGAACGTCACCCCGAAAGCAGCACCAAACGCCTGCCCCCGCCCCAACACCAAAGCCGACCGCAGCACCACCGCCGTATCCAACCCAGGAATAACGGTGACAAGCCCCGCGACAAGGGCGAACGAAACCAGCGCGTGCAGCACAGAACCGTCCATGCACCCCACTATCGCAGCCTCGCCACGCTGATCAATCAGCCGCGCACATCACTTTCGCCCCGCCGCACAACAGATCCGCCGCACTAGCCAATCCGCCTCGCCGCGCCGCGATCAATCGGCCGCACCCGATTAGCCTTGCCGCGCCTATCGATCAGCCGCGCAGATCAGTCTCGCCCCGCCGCACACCAGAGCCGCCGCACCGCGCCGCGATCAATCGGCCGCACCGGTTCAGCCTTGCCGCGCCGATCGATCAGCCACGCACATCAGTCCCGCCCCGCCACGCACAGATCAGCCGCACCGCGCCGCAATTCATCTGCCGCACCGGATTAGCCTTACCACGCAGATCAATCAGCCGCGCACATCACTTCGCCGCGCCGCACACCCAGATCGCCGCGCCTATCGATAAGCCGCGCACATCAGTCCCGCCTCGCCACGCACAGATCCGCCGCGCGCCCGATCAGCCTCGCCGCACCAGCGCCGCGATCCTTCCCCCGCGCCCCGCCCCTCACCCCCGCGAATCCTCCCGCTGCCCCAGTCCCCCCTCCCCGGTGGCCAGCTCGAACCACACGATCTTCCCGTTGCCCGTCGTCCGCGTGCCCCAGCGTGTTGCCAGCTGGTTGACCAGTTGCAGGCCGCGTCCGCCCTCGTCTGTCTCCTGTGCGCGGCGGACCTGGGGTACCACGTCCAGGGCGTCGCCGACCTCGACCAGGAGGCGGTCGGTCTTGAGCATGTCCAGTGACACCGGGGAGCGTCCGTAGCGCTGGGCGTTCGTCACCAGCTCGCTCACCAGCAGCTCGGCGGTGTCCGACAGGCTGCTCATGTCCCAGTCCACGAGTTTCGTGCGGACCTTGCGGCGGGCGTCTGAGACTGCGGAGGGGTGGGCGTCGAGCTGCCAGTGGGCTTTGCGGTCCGGGGGGATCGACTGGACCTGGGCCAGGAGGAGGGTCGCGTCGTCGGATGTGTCGCCGGTGATGCCGAGGACGTCGGTCACCGCGTCGCAGCACTCTTCCAACGAGTCGGGGGGACAGTTCGCCAACAATGCTGCCATCACCCCGATGCCCTCGTCGATGTCGCGGCCCTTGTCCTCGACCATGCCGTCTGTGTAGAAGGCCAGGCGGGAGCGGTCGGGGATGTCGAATTCCTTCGTCTCGAACACCCAGCTGCGATACGCGCCGCCGCCGACGCCCAGCGGGGGCGAGGGCGGTACGTCGAGGCCACCGACCGTGCCGTCCGGTGCCAGGAGCAGCGGCGGCGGGTGGCCGGCGCGGGAGACCGCGAGCTTGCCCGTCGCCGGGTCGTAGACCGCGTAGATACAGGTCGCCAGGTGGTTCTCGGACAGTGACGCGCCGAGTTCGTCCAGCTGGTGGAGGACCTGCGCCGGGGAGAGGTCCAGGCCGGCCAGGGTGCGCGCGGCGGTGCGGAACTGGCCCATGATGCCGGCGGCGCGCACGCCGACGCCCATCACGTCGCCGACCACCAGGGCCACGCGCGCGCCGGAGAGCTGGATCACGTCGAACCAGTCGCCGCCGACCTCCGCGCCGACCGAGCCCGGCAGGTAGCGGTACGCCACCTGCACGCCCGGCAGGCTCGGTATCCGCTGCGGCAGCAGGGCGCGCTGCAGCATCAACGCGGTGGTGCGCTCGCGGTAGTACAGCCGGCCGTTGTCCATCGACACCGCGGCGCGGGTGGTGATCTCCTCGGCGACCTCGATGTCCTCCGGCTCGAAGGGCGGGCTCTCCGGATGCCGGTGGAAGTGCACCACGCCGAGCAGCGCCTCGCGGGCCCACAGCGGCACCAGGATCGAGTCGCCGCCGGTCGGCTGCCACAGCAGCGTGCCGTCGACGGAGCGGATCGGCTCCTTGGCGACCGCGCTGATCCCGGCCGAGGAGTGCCACGCCGCGCCGTCGAGCATGCGGTCGCTGATGTCGGAATCGGTGGACCAGGCGCTGAACCCCTCGGCCCGCACCGGATCCGGGACGGCGCCGAAGCCCTGGTGCACCAGCACCCGGCGGCGGCGCACCGGCGCCAACCACACCGGTCCGACCGGCCCGATCCGCTCGTCGAAGACCTCTTCCTTGATCTCGATGACGATCGCGTCGGCGAAGTCCGGGACCGCCACGTCCGCCAGCTCCCGCGCCGTGCGCTCGACGTCCAGCGCGGTCCCCATCCGCGAGCCCGCCTTGTTCACCAGCGCCAGGCGCCGACGTGCCCCGGCCGCGGCCGCCGCCGCGCGATGCCGGTCGGTGACGTCGAGGATCAGCCCGGACAACCCGATGACCTCGCCCTCGGGACCGTGCAGCCGGTTGTAGCTGACGGACCAGACCCGCTCCTCGTCGGAAGCCGGCGTGAACCCGCCGTACTGCTCGTCCACGACCGGGATGCCGGTGCGCAGCACCTCGTCGGGGATCTCCTCCAGCCGCGGGTCCAGGCCCGGCAGCACCTCGCGCACCCGCTTGCCGATGTGCTCGGAGACCGGCAGACCGTTGATCCGCTCCAGCGCGCGGTTCAGCCGGACGTAGCGTCCCCGTTCGTCGTAGACCACGATCCCGACCGGGAACTGTTCGAACAGCGAGTCCAGGACCGCGCGGTCGCGTGTGATCCGGACCAGGTCCTCGGCGGAGTTGGCGTACCCGAACACGACAACGTGTCCTTCGCCGTCCCGCAAACCCATGAGATGCACGTCGACCGGGACGCTCGCGCCCTTCGGCGTGACGGCGCCCAGCGCGCCGCGCGCGTCGTCACCGGACTGGACCGCCTGCACCATCCGGTCGGCGGCGGCGAAGTCCTCGCCCCGGAACATGGCGTGGAACGGCTTGCCGATCATCTCCGTACGCTGCCATCCCAGCAGCTCCTCGGCGTTGAGCCGGTACTCGCGGATGACGCCATCGCCGTCGAGCATGAAGGTCGCCGAGCGCACCCGCTCGATCACTCCGGCCATCCGCCCCAGGTGGCGCTGCGCGTCGTTCTCCGAGCCCTGGCCGAACACCGAGGTGGTCATGGCCCACCCCGGTCCGCGCCAGCCGGGATTGTCCTGCCGCTCCCTGTGGGGCTGCTGCTCTGGCGCGTCGGACATCTGGCGGACATCGATTCTGTGTTGTCTGAGAATCTGTGCGGTGAGGAACCCCGTGTTGCGGATCCGGGTCTTCCGTGATCCTTCCCGGAATGCCGCACTCTCAAGCAATTGATCCGACTTTCACACTATGAGAGCAGTCACAGCCGCCTACAAGGTTTGCCCGCCCGTCTCCCACCACCGCCCGTTGAGGAATCGCTCCGCGATGCAGTGTTTAAGGCCGGCATAAGACCCAACTCGCCGACGATCGGCACGTCGGGGCTCAGCCAGTCCAGATCAAGCAATTCCCCGCGCCGGACCCACGCCAAACGGTCGTGGTCCTCCAGCGGCGACGGCTCCGGCTGCCCGGGCTCCAGGTACGCCAGAAACACCCGCAGCGTGAGGCGATCGTCGATCCGCGCGTCCGCGCCGACCCGCGCCCCGACGGTCACCTCCACGCCGAGTTCCTCGCGGCACTCGCGCACCACCGCCTCGGCGTCGCTCTCTCCGGCCTCGACCTTGCCGCCGGGGAACTCCCACTTGCCGGCCAGCCGGGGCGGCGCCGACCGGCGGGCACACAGCACGGTGTCGTCCCGGACGATGGCCGCGCCGACGACGATCACGGAGGTCTCGCTCACGTCAGGAAGTGTAGGGCGGTCACGTTCCGTCACCGGCCGTTGGCCTCCTCTTGGCAGCGGGTCGACAATGGAGACATGCGCATACTCCAGCAAGAGGAGATCGCCCCGTTGTTGACGGCCCATCCCGAGTGGACCGGCGGCGCCGAACATCTCAGCCGCGTGTTCACCGCCGCGGACTTCCCGGCGGCCATCGCCGTCGTGGACAAGGTCGCGGTGATCGCCGAGGAGCTGAACCACCACCCCGACATCGACATCCGCTGGCGGACGGTGCGGTTCCGGCTCTCCACGCACTCCGCCGGCGGCGTCACCGAGCTCGACCTGCAGCTGGCCCGCCGGATCGAGACCGTGCTCGCCGGGCAGGTGCCGTAACCGCGGCCCTGCCCTCCTCCCGGCTCAGCGTGGTGCCGCGCTATCCGAAGATCGCGTGCGTGATCCACCAGACCAGCGCCGCGCACGCCCCGGCGCACGGCAGCGTGAAGACCCACGCCGCGAGGATGTTCCGCGCCACGCCCCAGCGCACCGCGGTCTTCCGCTTCGTCGCCCCGACGCCCATGATCGAGCCGGTGATGATCTGCGTGGTCGACACCGGCGCGTTCCAGACGAACGCGGTGAAGTACAGCACGCTCGAGGCGACGGTCTCGGCGGCGAACCCGCGCGGCGGGTCCAGCTCGATGATCTTGCGCCCCAGCGTCCGCATGATGCGCCAGCCGCCGGCGTAGGTGCCCAGCGAGATCGCCAGCGCCGAGGACAGCAGCACCCAGTTGGGGACCCCGGACGTGCTGGTCGCGTGTCCGCCGGCGATCAGTCCCATCATGATCACGCCGATGGTCTTCTGCGCGTCCTGGATGCCGTGGCCCAGCGCCATGGCCGCCGCGGAGATGGTCTGCGAGATCCGGAAGCCGCGTGTGACGCGCCCTGGATATGCCTTGCGGAACGCCCACAAGATCCCGATCATCAGGAAGAACGCCAGCACGAACCCGACGAGCGGGGAGGTCACCATCGGCAGGATGACCTTCTGCCAGACGCCCTTCCACTCCACGGTGATGCCGGCCGCCAGACCCGCGCCGATCATGCCGCCGATCAGCGCGTGCGAGGAGGACGAGGGCAACCCGTAGTACCAGGTCACCACGTTCCACACGATCGCGCCGACGAGCAGCGAGAACACGATCCACAGCCCCGCGTCCCCGCTGGGGGTCTTGATGATCCCCTTGGTGATGGTCGAGGCGACGCCGCCGCCGAGCCGCAGCCCGATGTAGGAGCCGAGCAGGTTCATCACGGCCGCCATCAGCAGGGCCGCCCGCGGGGTCAGCGCGCGCGTGGACACCGAGGTGGCGATGGCGTTCGCCGAGTCGTGGAAACCGTTGGTGTAGCTGAATCCCAGGGCGACGGCGACCACCGTGACCAGGCCGAGCCAGTGCACGCCTCAGGACTCCTTGACGACGATGGACTCGACCGTGTTGGCCACGTGCTCGAAGGCGTCGGCCGCGCCCTCCAAGGAGTCGACGACCTCCTTGAGCTTCATCACCGTCAGCGCGTCGTACTCCCCGGAGAACAGGTGGGCCAGCAGCTTGCGGTAGGACTGGTCGGCGGCGTTCTCCAGCCGGTTGACCTCGATCCAGTACTCGGTCAGGTCCTTCATCCCGCGCAGCTTGCGCATCGCCATGGCGGTCAGCTCCGCGGCCCGCACCAGCGTGTCGACCTGCTCGGCGACCCCGGCCGGCAGCATCTGGATGCCGTAGAGGTTAACCAGGTCCACGGCCTCCTCCATCTCGTCCATGACGTCGTCCAGGGTCGAGGCCAGCGCGTAGATGTCCTCTCGGTCGAACGGCGTGATGAACGAGGAGTTCAGCGTGTTGTAGATCTTGTGCGTGGTGTCGTCCGCGGCGTGTTCCGCGGCGCGCATCCGCTCGGCGATCTTGGCGCGCTCCGCTCCGTTCTCAGGCCCTCCGGCGCCGAGCAGTTCGGTGAGGATTCCGGCGCCGACGACGAGATGGTCAGCCTGCTCGGCGAACAGGTCGTAGAAGCTGGTCTCCCTGGGGGTCAGACGCAGTTTCACTGGAAGTCTCCGGGTCTTCAGCTGCCGTTAATCGGGGCAGAGGCTGATTGTTCTGGCTTGTTCGCCGTAAGGATGCTAGGTGCTCAACCTACCGAGCGCACAACCGAGCCACTACCGTCCCGGCCGCCGCCGAGTCTGTGTCCCGGTTATGACGATCTCCGGGACCGCCGATGTGATTTTCGCCATGCCCGCTGAACCCTCGACTGCGCGGGCCGATCCGAGGTCCTGAACCGGTGGAAAGCGTCGCTGTCAGTGCGCCGAGGTGAGGCGGCTGAAGGCAGGAGCGGAGAGAGCCGGCCCGCGCGGGCCGCGCCGGAAACGCTAGTTCCGGTCCCGCTTCTGGTCGGTCGGCATCAGGCCGAGCGCGCGGTCGATGACCGCCCAGTCCAGGCGCTTGTCACTGCTCGGATGCTCGGCCACGACCTGCAGCAGGTCGCCGTACAGCCGGATCTCGTCGAGCGCCGGGCCGTCGTACACCGAGGGCATCGCGCCGTAGCGGCCGTACGCCGAACCAGAATCGTGCTGGTAGAGCGTCATGGCTGATCACCGCCCGTCATCGCGACCCCTTGGTCCCCGACGCTCGAGCCTATTGGGTGCCGGTGCCTGCGGATATGGCCCAACAGGACTATTTGTGGGAGCTGGTGGGGCTAGTCGGATGGGCCGACGGGGTGGTGGCGCGGTGGCCGGGGGTGCTCTCCGACGCCTTCGGCGCAGTCTTCGGAGCGGTCTTCGGAGCGGTCTTCGGCGCCGGCGGCGGGACGCTCGGCGTGGCGACGGCGACCGGCGTGCCGAAGCCGTACAGCTCCGTGGCCGAGGTGACCTGAGCGATCGCCTTCGTCGCGGTGTTCTCCATGAAGGCGAAGGTGGCGACGAAGCGGCGCACGCGCCCCTGCGCGTCCAGGTACGCGTCGAAGGGGACCTTGGTGGTGGTGAACGCCTGGGAGGCGTTGGTGAGCGCCTGCTTGTCGGCGACGGCGTCGGCCGAGTTCGTGCTCTTCGCCGAAGCCGGGCCGGCCAGCGCGGCGGCAGCCTGCCCCAGATCGAGCGTGCCCTGGTAGTGCACGACCGGAACGCCGCGGACCGTGTCCTGGCCGACTTCCCGCACCCCGGACTGCACGCCGCCGAGCATCGCGAACACCAGCGAGGGATCGGTGGCGCCGCCGGAGATCAGGTCGCCGTCGGAGACCTGCGCGGTCGGCGTCTGGCTCCAGGCCGAAGCCGGGACCGCGGCGGCGGTCGCCGTCGCGGCGGCAGCGGCGCGCCGCACGTACAGCGTGCTCGGCGTCATCACCTCGTTCAGGGCGCCGCTGGGCATCGTGAGGTCCAGCGAGCCGATCCGCTTGCCGAAGTCGAACTGGCCCGAGCCGTGCATGCTCAGGTTCTGCGCGGCGGCCGCGGGGGTCTTGCCCTGCGCCGGGACCGCCGGACTGGCGACGGTGACCACGGTGTCGGCCTGCGCCGTCGCGGCCCGGGCCGTGGCGGCGGCCGCGTCGGACACCGCCGCGACCGGAGCCGCGTGCAGGTCCACGGCGTTGGCGGAACCGCCGGCGCCGAACATGCTCATCGCGCCGGCGGCGACGACGGCCAGTCCGCTGACCGAGGAGACCCCGATGGCGATGCGGCGACGGTTCACGGCTTCCCCCTGAAGGGTTCGGAAGGCGGCGGGTGTGTCCGCTGCCCAACGAGCCGTTCCGAGCGTGGTTACGTGATGACGCGCCGATGCCACCGGTTTGGACGAAGCCGTGCTAATGCGGTCTCGCCGGAGCGCGCGGCACGATACCGTCCGCTAAGCGCACGCCGCTAAGCACGCCACTAAACGCGCGCCGCGTACTCCCGCAAAACCTCGCCGGTTACTTCGTCAGCCGGGAAGAACGTCTCCAGCTGCATGTCCGCGAGCGTCAGATCAGCCGCGGAACCGAAGACGGCGGTGCAGCTGAAGAACGTCAGCACCTGCCCGTCCCGCCGGAACCGGAACGGCAACACGACACCGGCGTACATGTCCGGCTCGGGTTCGGGCTCTGGATGCGGATACGCGACGCACTCCTTGAGCAACGCGGTCAGTTCCGCATCACCTGAAGCCGCCGCGCGTCGGCTCAAGGCGCGCAGCAACCGGTCCCGCGCCTCGCCGTGGTTGACCAGGTGCGGCGCCAGACCTTCCGGATGAAGCGTGAGGCGCACCGTATTGCCGCCGCCTTCCAACAAGTGCGGCGCGACCAGATCGGTGAAGATGCCGACCGTCTTGTTCGCTTCGACGATGTTGGAGTGCTGGTCGTGCATCAGCGCCGGAAACGGCAGATGCCCGGTGAGGACCACGTCGATCGCCCGGCGCACCGCGCTCATCTCCGGGCTCGCGAGCGGGCGCGCCTTGAACTCCGGCGCGTAGCCGGCGGCGACCAGCAGCTTGTTCCGTTCGCGCAGCGGCACTTCGAGCTCGTCGGCCAGGCGCAGCACCATCTCGCGGCTGGGCTTGGCGCGGCCGGTCTCCATGAAGCTCAGGTGGCGCGTGGACACCCCGCTGGCCGAGGACAGGTCGAGCTGGCTGACGTTGCGGGTCCGGCGCCAGGCCCGCAGCATCGCCCCGAATTCGGCGGGGGCGGTCGGCGGCTGCTTCTTGAACTGGGCCGCGGTGGGGTCGGTCGGGACGGTGGTCCGGGGCGCGGCGATGGTCGCGGTGCTCATGACCTCACGATACGGAGCGCGGCGCGACTGTTCGACCGCAAAACACTGGGCGGCCGAGCCGGGAACCGTCCGCCGACGGCACACCGACGCAGCCGCCGGGTAAAAGAGCACCCTTATATAAGGACACGATGGCAGTCCGTGAGCCGCACTACATCGCGGCCAGCGACACCCCGATGAAGTGCAGCGAGAACGCCGCGATCGTCAGCGTGTGGAACACCTCGTGGAACCCGAACCACTTCGGCGACAGGTCCGGCCGCTTCGTGCCGTAGACCAGCGCGCCGATCGAGTACAGCACGCCGCCCACGATCATCATGACCAGGATCGCGACGCCGCCGGAGTGCAGGAACTGCGGCATGAAGAACACCGCGGCCCAGCCCAGCGCCACGTAGCACGGCGTGTAGATCCAGCGCGGCGCCCCGAGCCAGAAGACCCGGAAAGCTATGCCGGCCAACGCGCCGATCCAGACGGTGTACAGCAGCGCGCGCTCGGCGCTCCCGTGCAGCAGCAGCACGGTGAACGGCGTGTAGGTCCCGGCGATGATCAGGAAGATGTTCGCGTGGTCCAGCCGGCGCAGGATCGCCTCGCCGCGCGGACCCCAGGTGCGCCGGTGGTACAGCGCGGAAGTGCCGAACAGCATCACGGCGGAGAAGGCGAACACGGCGGAGGCGATCCGCGCCCGGCCGTTGTCGGCCAGCGCGATCAGCACGATCCCGCCGGCCAGCGCCAGCGGCGCCGCGCACAGGTGCAGCCAGCCGCGCAGCTTCGGCTTCATCGGGGTGACGGCGTTCGATACGGCATTCGTCAGCGCAGTCATAACCGGAGGGTAACTTACGGAAGCGTAAGTTTGGTAGATCTGTCCAGTGTCCGCCAACCACAAAGGCGAAAAACGGTCAGAGCCGGACACTGTGGCGAACCGTATGTGACGAACCAGCCATTGCCGAGTATCCACTATGTGGACTGCGCTGGGTAGACTCCGAAATACCCTCATACATCGACCGGGGCCGCGGACCAGTGCGGATGCGATGCGACCCCGGTGTCTTAGGAGCGCGCCATGACTGACGTGTCCACAAAAACCATGCCCGCGAACAGCCCTGCGGCCATACCGGGGCTCGACGCCGCCCCGACGGGCCACCAGAGGCTGAAGGCCTGGGTCGCGGAGATCGCGAACCTCACCCAGCCCGACGACGTCGTGTGGTGTGACGGCTCGGACGCCGAGTGGGACCGCCTGACCGCCCAGCTGGTCGAGCAGGGCACCTTCACCCGGCTGAACGAGGCCAAGCGCCCGAACAGCTTCCACGCCAAGTCCGACCCGAGCGACGTCGCGCGCGTGGAGGGCCGGACCTTCATCTGCTCGGAAAACGAGTCCGACGCCGGTCCCACCAACAACTGGATGGCTCCGGCCGAGATGAAGGGCATCCTCGGCGGGCTGTTCGCCGGGGCGATGCGCGGCCGCACGATGTACGTCGTGCCGTTCTCGATGGGCCCGATCGGCTCGCCGCTGTCGGCGATCGGCGTGGAGCTGACCGACTCCCCGTACGTGGTGGTCTCGATGCGCGTGATGACCCGGATGGGTCAGAAGGTGCTCGACGAGCTCGGCACGGACGGCGAGTTCGTCAAGGCCGCGCACACCGTCGGCGCCCCGCTGGCGGACGGCGAGGCCGACGTGCCGTGGCCGTGCAACCCCACGAAGTACATCACCCACTTCCCGGAGACCCGCGAGATCTGGTCCTACGGGTCGGGCTACGGCGGCAACGCCCTGCTGGGCAAGAAGTGCTACGCGCTGCGCATCGCCTCGGTGATGGCCCGCGACGAGGGCTGGCTGGCCGAGCACATGCTGATCCTGAAGCTCACCCCGCCCGCCGGCGAGGCCAAGTACGTCGCCGCGGCGTTCCCGAGCGCCTGCGGCAAGACCAACCTGGCGATGCTCACCCCGACCATCCCCGGATGGAAGGTCGAGACCGTCGGCGACGACATCGCGTGGATGCGCTTCGGCGAGGACGGCCGGCTGTACGCGATCAACCCGGAGGCCGGCTTCTTCGGCGTCGCCCCGGGCACCGGCCGCGAGACCAACGCCAACGCGATCGACACCCTCTACGCGAACTCGGTGTTCACCAACGTCGCGCTGACCGACGACGGCGACGTGTGGTGGGAGGGCCTGACCGAGGACAAGCCGGCGCACCTGACCGACTGGAAGGGCCGCGACTGGACCCCGGACAGCGACGAGCCGGCCGCGCACCCGAACGCCCGGTTCTGCGTCCCGGCCGCGCAGTGCCCGACCATCGCCGAGGAGTGGGAGGACACCAAGGGCGTCCCGATCTCGGCGATCCTGTTCGGCGGCCGCCGCGCGACCGCCGTCCCGCTGGTCACCGAGTCCTTCTCCTGGCAGCACGGCGTCTTCCTGGGCGCCAACGTGGCCAGCGAGAAGACCGCCGCCGCCGAGGGCACCGCCGGCGAGCTGCGCCACGACCCGTTCGCGATGCTGCCGTTCTGCGGCTACAACATGGGCGACTACTTCGGCCACTGGCTGCGGATCGGGGAGAAGACCGAGGCGGCGAAGCTGCCGAAGATCTACTACGTCAACTGGTTCCGCAAGGGCGAGGGCGGCAAGTTCCTGTGGCCGGGCTTCGGTGAGAACTCGCGCGTCCTGAAGTGGGTCGTGGACCGCCTGGACGGCGCCGCCGACGGCGTCGAGACCCCGATCGGCGTGCTGCCGGCCAAGGACGCGCTGGACCTGAGCGGTCTGGAGCTGTCCGAGGCGGACCTGGACGTGCTGCTCAGCGTCGACAAGGACGTCTGGAAGCGCGAGGCGGCGCAGATCCCGGCACACTTCGACCGCTTCGGCGACCACCTGCCGGCCGAGCTGACCGCCGAGTACGAGGCGCTGCTGTCCCGCCTCGACAGCTAGGAGCTCTCGACAGCTGGCAGCTGGCAGCTGGCAGCTCACAGCCAGCAGTGAGAACTGACACTCGCATCACACGACAGCGATAACGGCTGGTAATCGCCCGCACACTGTCAAGCACTTTCGCCAGGCCCGTCCCGCAGGGGCGGGCCTGAGCGCGTCAAGACGGGACCGGCGGTCTTCACGAAACCCGCACCCGAAGGTTTGCCGAAGGCCGTGTCGAGACCCGGCGGGACTCCGATAACCTCGTTGCGTCCACCCCCCACCCCCCGTCCCCCGGAAAGGCGCCGTGCTGTGAGCATGCGTGACGTTGCCTACAGCGTGTACGAACGGCGCCTCGCCGCCCGGCTGCACACCGACGTCCAGCGCGGCAAGAAGAAGGTCCCGCGGCACATCGGCGTCATCATGGACGGCAACCGCCGCTGGGCCAAGCAGATGGGCGAGCAGATCGCCACCGGCCACCAGCGCGGGGCGGACAAGATCCACGAGGTCCTGGACTGGGCCGAGGAAGCCGGGGTCGAGACGGTCACGCTGTGGCTGTTCTCCACCGACAACTTCAACCGGCCCGCCGACGAACTCACCGACCTGCTCCGGATCATCGAGGGCTCAGTGCGCTCGCTGGCTGACACCGGCCGTTGGCGGGTCCACCCGCTCGGCGCGCTGGACCTGATGCCGGCCGACTTCGCCCGGCATCTGAAGGAGATCGAGGAGCAGACCCGGGACAACCCGGGCATCCACGTGAACGTCGCCATCGGCTACGGCGGCCGCCGCGAGATCGCCGACGCGGTGCGCTCGCTGCTCGCCGACGCCGCCGCGCGCGGCACCTCCATCGAGGATCTGGTGCAGATGCTCGACGTGGAACACATCACCGAGCACCTGTACACGCAAGGCCAGCAGGACCCGGACCTGATCATAAGGACCTCGGGGGAACAGCGGCTGAGCGGATTCATGCTCTGGCAGAGCGCGCACAGCGAGTTCTATTTCTGCGAGGCCTACTGGCCGGCGTTCCGCAAGGTCGATTTCCTGCGGGCGCTGCGCGACTATGCCAATCGCCACCGCCGTTACGGTACATAGCCGCCGGTCACGGTTCTCGGACCGTGCGCGCATTCTGTTACGTTCTGTTATCACTACAGGTCAGAACCGTGACATGAAGTGCGTCCGCGTTTAGCCCCATCAGGTGACGGGAACTTTCCAGACGTGCCGGTGGAGCAAGGTCGACCTCACACAGATGGCTGTGGCGGGTCTGCTCCCCGGCATTTGTCGCTTCTGGGGAGACAGACACAGTGGCAGCTACCCCTCGCCGCCGCGCCTCCAGCAAGGCCCGGCGCCGCACCTACGTCCTCGACACCAGCGTCCTGCTCGCCGATCCGTCGGCGCTGACCAGGTTCGCCGAACACGAGGTCGTCGTCCCGATCGTGGTCGTGACCGAGCTGGAGGCGAAACGGCACCATCCAGAGCTGGGTTACTTCGCCCGCAACGCGTTGCGGATGCTGGACGAGATGAGGGTCGTCCACGGACGGCTCGACGCACCGATTCCCGTGGGCGAGTCCGGCGGCACGCTGCGCGTCGAGCTCAACCACACCGATCCCGAGGGTCTGCCGCCGGGTTTCCGGCTCGGCGACAACGACTCGCGGATCCTGGCGGTCGCCTGCAACCTCAAGGCCGAGGGCCTGGAGGTGACGCTGGTCAGCAAGGACCTGCCGATGCGGGTCAAGGCCAGCGCCGTGGGTCTGCCCGCGGAGGAGTACCGCGCGGAGATCGCCTTGGAGGCCGCGTCCGGCTGGACCGGCATGGCCGAGATCGAGGTCGCCGCCGAATCGGTGAACGAGCTGTTCTCCTCGGGGCTCATCGACGCCCCCGAGGCCGCGGAACTGCCCTGCCACACCGGCCTGGTGTTGCTCTCCGAGCGCGGCAAGGCCTTGGGACGCGTCACGGCGGACAAGAAGGTGCGCCTGGTGCGCGGCGACCGCGACGTCTTCGGGCTGCACGGCCGCTCGGCCGAACAGCGGGTGGCGCTGGATCTGCTGCTGGATCCGGACATCGGCATCGTCTCGCTCGGCGGCCGGGCCGGGACCGGCAAGTCCGCCCTGGCGCTGTGCGCCGGGCTGGAGTCGGTGATGGAGCGCCGGCTGCACCGCAAGGTCGTCGTGTTCCGGCCGTTATACGCGGTCGGCGGCCAGGAGCTGGGCTATCTGCCCGGTACCGAGAACGAGAAGATGTCGCCGTGGGGACAGGCGGTGTTCGACACCCTGTCCGCGCTGACGTCCCAGGCCGTCATCGACGAAGTGGTCGACCGGGGAATGCTGGAAGTGCTCCCGCTCACGCATATCCGCGGGCGGTCATTGCACGATTCCTTCGTCATCGTCGACGAAGCGCAATCCCTTGAACGCAATGTGCTACTGACGGTTCTGTCCCGGATCGGGACCGGATCGCGTGTCGTTCTCACCCACGATGTGGCGCAGCGTGACAATCTGCGTGTGGGGCGTTACGACGGCATCGTCTCGGTGGTGGAAAAACTCAAGGGGCACCCCCTATTCGCCCATGTAACTCTCAGCAGGAGCGAAAGGTCCCCTATCGCCGCTTTGGTGACAGAGTTGCTGGAGGAACTGGCGGTTTGACTGCGGACCCCCCTCGTGCTGGGGGTATCACGCTGCGTTCACTGTGACGCAGGACACGCCCGATTGAGTTGAAAAGGGACCAAAGGCCCTGCATCGTCGAATGCGTAAGACCCCGCGTCTGGCAATCGCATTCGACGATCCAGGGCCTCACGGCCGCCGGCGCCGGAAGCGAGAACAGGGAGTTTTCCCGGCTCGACTTTCGCACTCGACTGCAATGACTCCGACGAGTCAGCGCAGCATCACTGCCTGCTACCAGGCGTGTGTGTCGAGCCGCAGCGGGGTGAACCCACTTCGGAAGGCTCCCTTTGTTCTCCGTGCGGAATTCTGTGTCCGGTATGCGTATTTCCCGGACGAAGGCCCTGGCCATCACCGGCGCTCTCGCCGTCACCGGCGCCTTCGTCGCCACCGGTGTGGCCGCCCACGCCTCGTCCGCCAAGTCCGACAAGGCCGTCGTCAGCGCCGCCGCGATCTCCACGAAGTCCGACCAGGACGCCGTGGCCCAGCGCGCGGCCGCCGCCGACGCCGCCAACCGCAGCGCGCAGCGCGCCGCCCTGCCCGACACTGCCGCCGCCGCCCAGGCCGCCGCTCAGAAGGCCGCCACCGACAAGGCCGCCGCGGACGCCGCGGCGAAGACGGCCGCTGACAAGGCCGCCGCGGACAAGGCTGCCGCCGACAAGGCCGCTGCCGACGCCGCCACCAAGGCCGCCGCGCAGAAGGCTGCTGCTGAGAAGACCGCCGCGGACAAGGCTGCTGCCGACAAGGCCGCCGCTGCCAAGGCCGCGACCCAGCGGGCTGCCGCCGCGAAGGCCGCCGCCGCGAAGGCTGCCGCCGCCAAGGCCGCCCCCGCGGCTCCTTCTTACGCCAACAACCTGGACGGCTGGATCAAGCAGGCCGTCGCCATCCTGGACGCCAACGGCACCCCGACCTCCTACAACGCCGTCTACCAGGCCGCGATGCACGAGTCCGCGGGCAACCCGAGCGCCGTCAACGGCTGGGACTCCAACGCCGCCAAGGGCACCCCGTCCATCGGTCTGCTCCAGGTGATCCAGCCGACGTTCAACGCCTTCAAGCTCTCGGGCCACGGCAACATCTACAACCCGGTCGACAACATCATCGCCGGCGCCCGGTACGCCGCGGCGACCTACGGTTCGCTGGACAACGTGGTCGCTCAGCGTTGCGGCGGCTCCTGCTGGGTCGGCTACTAAGCCGACAGAAACCGGCACTGACCGGTCACCGTCCCAGACGGTGACCGACACATAACTCAATGCACTGTGATTTTCCCGACCCTCTCCCGGCTTGAGTTCGATCTCACTTCCGGGAGAGGGTCGATTTTTGGAAGACCCCGCGCTCGGGCTCGCGGGACCAAGGTCCTTGACGGATATCGATCCACCGGAGGGTGGATGGGGTGGCGACGGTGCCGCCTGTCCGTTCGCCCATGCGCCGCTCCATGAGGGAGCCGGCCGTCTCTTCCCACACGCCGCGGACGAATCCGCTGCTGTGCGGAAACGGCCGTCGAAAAGGGGTGAGGCACTGCGAAAGGCACCTCTTGTCCAGCCATACCGGCTCTGAGCACGAGCACGACCCCGAGCACAACCCCACCTCGCAGGACCCGAAATCCGGGATCGCGGGCGCCGCGTCCACAGCGGCAAGCAAGACCCTGTCGTTCATGACCGCCAGGCTCCCCACCAAGACCTCCCGAATAGCCGCGGTCGCCGCAGCGGGAACAATGGTCCTGGCAGGCGCGGGCAGCACGTACGCGGTCCACGCGAACGACGTCTCGAATCACAACAAGCAGGTGGCAGCCGCGCAGTTCGCGGCCGAGGAGAAGGCCGCGTCCGACAAGGCGCAGGCCGACGCCGCCGCCAAGGCCGCAGCCGAGAAGGCGGCGGCAGACAAGGCAGCCGCGGACAAGGCGGCAGCGGACGCCGCGGCGAAGGCCGCAGCGGACAAGGCGGCAGCCGATGCCGCCGCCAAGGCCGCCGCGCAGAAGGCGGCAGCCGACAAGGCCGCCGCCGACCAGCGCGCCGCCGCGGCCGCCGCCGCGAACCGCGACCAGCAGCGCCAGCCGCTGCCGAGCGCGACCTCGAGCACTTCGTCGAAACCGACGTCGACGCCGACGCCGACCAAGACACCGACGCAGAAGCCGACGACGCCCAGCGGCTCGTACGGTTCGGCGTACGCGATCGCCCAGTCGATCGTGCCCTCCGGCCAGTTCGCGTGCTTCGCGAACATCGTCGAGCGGGAGTCGGGCTGGAACGTGCACGCGACCAACCCCTCCTCGGGCGCGTACGGCCTCGGGCAGGCGCTGCCGGGCAGCAAGATGGCCTCGGCGGGGTCGGACTGGGAGAACAACCCGACCACCCAGATCAAGTGGGTGCTGTCGTACATGGACTCGCGCTACGGCTCGCCGTGCGGCGCCTGGTCCTTCTGGCAGTCCCACAGCTGGTACTGAGCAGTACCGGAACACGGTTGACCCAGCGCTCGCCGAGCGCTGATGCGGCACGCCCCGTCCCGACGCAGAGCGCTTGCGTCCCGACGGGGCGTCCGTGCTCTTTAATGCAGCTATGGCGTCCACCCCTGTCGTCCTGATCCGGCCGATCCTGCTGCGCGACCCCACCGAACAGGGGCGCACCGCCACCACGCTCGAGCTGTTCTTCGACCTGGTCTTCGTGGTCACGATCAGCACGATCGCCCAGCAGTGGCACCACGCGGTGATCGACGGCCACCTGGAACACGGGATCATCTCCTTCGTCGAGATGATGTTCGGCGTCTGGTGGGCCTGGATGGGTTTCACCTGGTTTGCGAACTTCTTCGACCCCGACGACGTGCCCTACCGCTTGCTGGTCCTGGTCCAGCTCCTGGCGTCCCTCGGCCTCGCCTCGGGAATCCCGTACGTGTTCGAGAGCGACGACTTCCGCATCGTCGTGGGCTGCTACGTCATGATCCGCCTGGTGATGGCGGCGCAATGGCTGCGCGCCAGCCACGCCAATCCCGAACTGCGCCCCTTCTGCAACCGCTGGGCGTACGGAATCCTGGGCGTCCAAGTCGGCTGGGTCGTCTTCGGCTTCGGCATCCGCGACCTGACCCCGCTGCAGACCATCCCGTTCTTCATACTAGGAGCTCTCATCGAGCTGCTGGTCCCGGCGTGGGCAGAGGCAGCGGAGGGAGCACCCCTGCCGCACTCCGAGCACGTCGAGGAACGCTACGGATTGTTCACGATCATCATCCTCGGCGAGATGGTCCTGGTCGCCTCAGAGGCCTTCAACACCGCGCTGTCGGACCACCAGCACCTCGCGACCCTGATGGTCGGCGCGATCAGCGCGGGCGTCCTGGCCTTCTGCCTGTGGTGGCTGTACTTCGGCTTCCTCGGCGAGTTCGACCTGACGCGCGTCCGCATCACCTTCGTCTGGGGCTACGGCCACTACTTCATCTACGGCACCCTCACCGCGATCGGCGGCACCCTGGCAGCCCTGCTGGACCAGGTGGCGCGCGGCGGCGGAGCACTGAGCCACACCGTCATGGCCCTGATGCTGGCGGTCCCGGTAGCCGGATTCCTGACCGCCATGGCCCTGCTCCGCAGGGTCAGCGAATGGTCCGGCGCCTCGCGCTGGCTGGTCGGCGCGGCCGCGGTGCTCCTCGTCGGCACCGGCGCCGGCGCCGCCTGGGGCGCGATGTGGACGCTGCTGTCGGTATGCGTCGCGACCGCCGCCTTCCTGGCTTCGGAGATCGTCACGAAGTGGAAAGCGGCGGTCAGACGCCGGCAAAACCAGGGTGCTGCTTAAGCCAGCGAGTCTTGCGCCTCCAGCATCATGCTGACGCTATTGACGACAGCACCAATACTAACCGGTCCTTGGATCACGGTGCGGGAGGCGCTGGCCTTGACCAGAAGTTGCTCTCTGTGACTCCGGGCTTCGCTAGCCCTGCCTCACTCTCTTATTGCCTCACTGCCTGACTTTCTCACTGCCTCATTACCTCAGCGTCGGCGCCTTCCGGTCGACAGCCTCGCTCCAAGCCCCGGCGCCGAACGCAGCGTCACCCGCCTGAGCCGCAGTCGCCGGAGGTACCGCCGCCACGCCACCGAAAACGGCGAGACCCGTGAGGTGACTGGCAGTCAGCAACGCCGTCTCTTCGGGGGTGAGGCCCGTCGGACCGGCGAGAAGCAACGGACCGTGCTGCACACCCAGAAGTGCGCCGCCGGCCAGCGCGTCCGGCCACATCTCACCGGTGCTGACGCCCGCCATCGTGACCGGGGCGTCTAGGCCGAACAGCTTGCTGTGCGCCACCGCGGACGCGGTCGCGAAGCGATCACGACCCGCCAGCGGGGTGACCAGACCACGCCATGCCGGCAGCGCCGACGCCAGCGCCTCCACCCCTTGCCCGCCGACGCCGTAGATGCTCGCCCTTCTCGGGTCGATCCCACCGAGGTAGGCACGAGTCTCAGCGGGCAGCGAACCGCCGTCGGACAGGACCACGACGCCGCCGGCCAGGTCCTGGGAGGCTGCGGTTCCGGCGGTCAGCGCGTCGGGGAAGTCGGCGCCGGTGGCGACCATGACCGTGTGCGGTCCGTTCGGCGCGATCTCCTTCGCGATCGCGACCGCGGTGCCGTACCGGGTCTGCCCGGCCAGCCGCTGCGGCTGGAATCCCAGCTTGCCCACCGCCTCGTCGATCGAGGAATCAAGCGCCTGCGGCCCGCCGAGTACGTAGACGATCGCGCCCGGAGCCAGAGCTCGCTTCAGCTCGGCAGCGACTCGGGGGTCCAGCCCGCGCGTAGCGGTCAGGAGCAGCGGGCCGCGCTTCTCCGCTGCCAAAGCATTACCGGCGAGCGCGTCAGCAAAGGCATCGTCTCGGCTGAGGACGGCGACGTTCGCCTGCCGGCCACCGGTCCCCGCCGTGTCGTAAGACCACTGCGACGCGGCGATCGCGGTAGCGGTGCGGTCGGCTCCCCCGATGCGATCGAGAATCGGACGTCCAGCCGCAGGCGCCGTCGCCGCCTGCCATGTCGGGCTGAACAAGCCAGCGGAAGGCATGACGGTCTCGCTGGCGACGGTGCGGTCAGCGCCGCCAACGCGCGCGTCGACGACCTGAATGCTGTAGCGATAGTCGCTTCCACTCGCCGGTTCAGCCGCGCGCACCAGCAGCTGCGCTCCGTCCGGAGACCAGGCGGTGACGTCGTCGTTGCCCTCCAGCACGCCCGCATCCGCGATGACCCGCGGCACCAAGACCTGCGAGGCCGGCAACGCCATGACGGCCAGCCCCATCCGACCGCTCGCCCCGGTGACGACGACGCTCAACCGGCTGCCGTCCGGCGAGAACTGCGGATCCACCCCGCCGACAGACAGCTGCCGAGCCGCCCCGGCACCAGGATCCAGCTCATAAAGGCTGGTCGACTGCGACGAGGCCGACGTCGGACACTTCGCCACGAACACCACCCGCCCATCCGGAGCCGCCGTCGCCTCACCGTCATCACACCCCGCAGGCTGCCCCGGCACCTCAGCCCACTGCGTCCCCGCCACCCCCAGCACAACAACCCGACTCGGCGGCGTAGGCAACGTCGCCCCCGGATCCTGCACAGCCAAAGGCGACGACGAATACAGCCGGCTCCCATCCGCCGACCAAGCGAACCCATCCAGCCCGCCAACCGCATCCGGCAACCGCCGAATCACATGCCCACTGGCATCAACAAGCCAGTAAGCCCCATCAAAGCTCCCAATACTGACGACCGCCTCACTGCCATCAGGCGAGTACTTGACCGAAACCACCCGCGCACCAGCAGGCAACCCAGCACCCGACAACGTCACAACCCGCCGGTCGGACCCATCCGCATTCGCAGTAGTCCACCCCCCATTGACACTGTCAACGAACCCAATCCGCCCATCCAACCGACCAGCCGCCGCCCCAGCCTCCCCACCCGCAGCCAAAGAAACCCCACCAACCACCGCCGCCACCGTCGACAGCGCCAAGCACCCACGCACCCCACGACCACCCACAACAACAACCCCCCACATAGACCCAAAGCCCCCACCCCGGCGGCCCACCCACCACTAGCCACGCACGGCGTGAACGTACTGGCCAAACGCCCACCGCACCAGATCCACCCCCCGCGATTGCGCCAGATCTACGAGCCCTGCGGTACTCGCCGTGGTGGTCGGTGCTCGACCGCCAGCAGCCCGTCGCCCGCACCGCCCGCACCGACCGCACCCGCTCGGCGGTTTCGGGCCCACATCGGCGCCATGCGAGCCGGCCTGGCTCAGCCGAACGCAAGGCAAGCGGTCAGTTGCATGTCCCGCTCCCGCTGTAACACGGCGTGTACGTCGTGAGCGGGCTCGGCGCGGGCCTTGGCGCGTCGGCGTCGGCGTCGTAGTACGTGTCGGTGAGGGTGACGATCGCGAGGTACTGCTCGTGGGGGTAGGCCGTTGACTCGACTGCCGCCGGGTCCACCTTTTGTTGCTGGATCACGGCGGCGGTTATGTCTGGGCCTTGATACTGGGTGTGGGCGGTTGTGGTGCGGGGGCGTTCGGCCCAGCTGATGGTGAGGCAGAGGGGGTGGGCTTCGGTTTCGCGGTGGCACATCCGCTCTGACGGGGGGAGGTCGTCCGCGAGGTAGGTGCGGTTTGGCGCCTGCGGTTCGGGTTGGTGGGCCATTTTCTTGTAGTAGTCCAGGGGCTGGCCCAGCGCGTCGCCACCGTATTGCGAGACCCATCCGGCGGCGTTGAGTGCCTTTCCCCAGGTCTCCATCCGCTGGACGAAGTCGCCATTGAACGAGTAGTAGGCGGTGATGGTGCGCTGGCACGTCACCGGCTGCCAGACCGTGGTGAACTCGCCGGTGGACATGCTCTGGCACTGGTCCTGCACCGCCGTCGGCCCGGGGATCAGCCAGGTCTGGCCCTGCGGCAGTGCGGCGACGCGCGCGTTGAGCTCGTCGGTCGCGTCGTGGTCGGCCGACTGGACCGGAGCCGAGTGCGCGATCTTTGCCACGTCCGGGGGCCTGTGGTCGCGAAATTCGCGGTGGATCCCCCAGATGAAGAGTCCGACCACGGCAACGGCCACGACCGCCAAGAAAGTCAGCACCTTGGCAAAGGTAGAAGCACCGGAATCCGGTCCTGGCATCGGCCGCGAAGCTCGTAGATCCCCCATGCCGATGACGCTAGTCGGCCGTTGTATCAACCTCGGCACTCCGTGGTCACGATATTGCCGTCCAGCGAACACCATCGCCCTCACCTGTCAAGGGACCCCTCCTGAGTAGCCTCACGCCCAAGCGGGGAGAGGGCCGTCGTGGCGAAGACTGCGGGGCCGGAAAAGACGGGCTCGGAAAAGACGGGGTCGGGGCGGTCGGTCGGCGGGCGCTACCGGCTGCTCGCGAAGCTTGGCGAGGGCGGATTCGGGGAGGTGTGGCGGGCCCGTGATCGGTCGCTGGACATCGACGTCGCGGTCAAGCAGGTCCGCATGCCGCTCAACGCACCGCAATCGCAGCTGACGGCCCAGACCGAGCGCGCCCTCCGCGAAGCCCGGCACGCCGCCAAGCTCCGCGACCACCCGAACGTGGTCGCAGTCCACGACGTCGTGGACGACGAAGGCCCATGGATCGTCATGCGTCTCGTCGAAGGACAGACGCTCGCGAACCGCATCAAGGACACCGGCCCGCTCTCCGAACCCGACGCCGTCTACCTCGTCGGCTCCCTCCTGCAAGCACTTCGCGCGGCGCAGGCAGCGAAGGTCGTCCACCGCGACATCAAACCCGCCAACGTCATGCTCACCGACGACGGCAACGTCCTCCTCACCGACTTCGGCATCGCGGTGAACGACGCCGACCCCTCCATCACCACCGCCGGCGTCATCCTCGGCTCAGCCGAATACATGGCGCCGGAACGCGCACGCGGCCACGAGGCGACGTACGCCAGCGACCTCTTCTCCCTCGGCGTGACCCTGTACCACGCAGTCGAAGGCGTCTCCCCCTTCCACCGCGACACCCCCACCGGCTCGCTCACCGCCGTCCTGCTCGAAGACCCGCCGGAACCGCAACGCGCCGGAGCCCTCAAACCGCTCCTCGGCGCACTCCTGCACAAGGAGCCGACCCACCGCCCCGAACTCGACGCCGCACTGAAAATGGTGCAGCAAGCCGCGGAACAGCTCGCCGACGGAACAGCCACGCCCTTCGGCTCGACCCGCGCTTACACCCGCCCCTTCAAGCCCTTCGAAACGCCCGAAAAAGGCGGCGGCACAAAGGAAATCGGCGGCCTCCTCGCTAAAGCAATCCGGACGAACGCCGCCGCCGCGATCCTCCACGCCGAGGACCGCATCAGGGCCCTGCAGCACAACCGCGGCATCCGCGCCGCGCAATCAGCCCAAGCGGCACAATCAAACCAATCGGCACCGTCAGCGTCGTCAGAAGGCGAGCGCAATAAGAAGAAAAAGAACAAAGTCCCAACAACTCAAACCCCTGCGAAAGCCACATCACCCTGGCAATCCAAAGCAACCCTCGTCCTCATGCTCGCCCTCCTCGGTCTGGCCGCCTACGCCCTCAACCACACCGAGATCCCCGCCGCCTGGCACCCGGTCCTCACCGACCAAGACGCCCGCGTCGCCATCCAGAAACGCACCGGCTCGCCCACGGGCGCCTACTCCCCCGGCTGGTGGGTCAGCGCTCCGACGGCCTTCATCGTCATCACCACCGCGACGCTCTGGGCCATCGCCGCCGTGAAAGCGATCCCGAACGCCGTCGGCGCCACTGTGACGGTAGTGGTCGCCATCGTCGTCTTCGCCGCTGGCGGCGCCGCCGCCTTCTGTGCGGAAGCCGCCGGCGCCGAGATCTACACCACCTGGCTCCCGCCGATCGGCGCGCTCTGGGCATCCGCCGGAACACTCACGTGCATCATGACCGTCGCCATCGGCTGGGCCGTCGAAGCCGACACAAAGAGGAAGGCTGCGACCCCTAAAGCACCCTGAGCGCGTCCAGGGACCTCATCCCGCAGGATGAAGTCCCCGTCATGAGAGTCGGTGCGCCAGCGTCAGGCGACGACCGCCAGCGCGTCGATCTCCACCAGCATCGACTCCTTCGGCAGCTCCACGAACACCGTCGTCCGGCTCGGCTTCACGCCGTCCACGCCGAGGTTCGCCGCCATGAACTCCGCGTATGCCTCGTTCATGGCCCCGAAGTGGTCGCGCGTGGTGAGGTAGACGCGCAGCATCACGATGTCGTCGACGGTGCCGCCCCCGGCCTCGACGATCGCCTTCACGTTCTCCAGCGTGCGCTTGGTCTGCGCCTTCACGTCGCCGGGCGCCACGTAATCGCCGGTCGCCGGGTCCTCCCCGCCCTGTCCGGACACCTGCAGGATCGGGCCCTTGCGGACGCCCTGGGAGAACACCGGCATCGGGGCCGGGGCGCCGTCGGTGCGGATCTCGGTCTTCTCGGAAGCCATCGGAGGGCTCACTTTCTTTCGGGGATGGTTCTTCGACTCAGAATGCGAAGTCAGGGGACGAAGTCGGGATGCGAAGTCAGGGGGCGCCGGCGTCGGCGGAGATGGCACGCACGGTGTCCAGCAGCTGTGGCACCAGTTCCAGCACCTGTTCGTAGGGCAACACGACGTCCGGCACAGAGATCGACACCGCCGCCACAGCCCGCCCGGACGCGTCCCGCACCGGCGCGCCGACGCAGTTGATGAAGGTCTCGTGCTCGGCGTGATCCTGCGCCCACCCCTGCGCGGCCACCGTCTCCAGCTCAGCGAGCAACTGCGGCGCCGAAACGATGGTGTTCGGCGTATGCGGCACGAACTCGACCCCCGCGACAACCCGCCGCCGCTCCCCAACCGGCAGATCCGCCAGCAGCACTTTCGCCACAGCAGTGTTGTGCAGCCCAGCATGCAACCCGATCCGCGAGTACATCCGAACCTTGTGCCGCGAGTCGTATTTGTCGATGTAGACGACCTCGCCACCCTCATACGCAGCGAGGTGCACGGTCTGCCCGGTCGCCGCATTCAAAGCCGCCAGATGAGGCGCAGCAACCCGCCGAATACCCCGCTGCTCCATCGCCAGACTGGACAACGCGAACAGCCCAGCACCGAGGTGGTACCGATAGTCGGCATCGCGATAAACGAAGCGATCGGCCTCCAGCGACTGCAACAACCGCAGCACGGTGGTCTTATGCACACCGATCACCTCGGCCAACTGATCCAACGAACGCTCGCCCTCACCCAGCTCGGAGAGCAGGCGCAGGGCACGGCTGACGGTCTGGCTCATGAGACCCTCAGTTTCCCGCGAACCCACCAGAGCGCGCGACTCGGCGAGCAGGCCGCGGACGCCTGATCGAGGCTCACGCGCGCACCGGCATCGAACCCGCTGACCTCGACCCGGCCGAATGCGACGCCACCGACCTCGACCGGGCCGGCCGCGGCCTTGCTGAGCGCAACGCCTCCGACCGCGACTCTTCTGACCACGACGTTTCCGACCGCCGCCTCGCTGACCGCAACGCCTCCGGCCACGAACTCACTGATTGCGACTCTTCCGGCCTCGACCTGTCCGATCGCGACCGTTCCGACTGCGTCCCTTCCAGCGTCGCCCTTTCCGCCCGCGCCCACTCTCACCTCAGCCCGCCGAACGCGATGCCATCGGCCGAAATCCGCGTCGCGCGCCACTGCTCCTCCGGGGCGTCCAGCAGTGCCGCGACCGTCGCCGCCGACCATTGACCGTCGTCCTCGGCCGCGCCAGCAGAACCACCGGCATCCGCATCAGCAAGCCGACTCAGATCCCCCAACTCCCCCACATCGCCCTGCGCCACCAGCGCCGAGGCGGCAGCCAGGTGGCCGAGTCGCAGGCGTCGGCGCTCGTCGAAGCCGTGCAGGGTGCCGGCCAGGTAGCCGGCCGCGAAGGCGTCGCCTGCGCCGGTCGGCTCGACCACGTCGACCGTCAGCGCGGGCTCGGACACGGCGCCCTTCGCTGTGAGCGCGGTGACCACCCGCTCGGCGTCCTTCACCACGATCGTCGTCGGACCGGGAAACAGTGCCCTGAGTTTCGCCGGATCGCCTGTGCCGAAAGCGATTTCCGCCTCGTCCGCACCCAGCAGCGCGACGTCGGCCGCGTTCACGAACTCCCGCAGCACTCCCGCGTCGCGGTCGCGCCACAGTACCGGGCGCAAGTTCAGGTCGAAGCTGACCAGCCGCTGGCCGCGCGGTGCGTCGAGCAGCGCACGCACCATGTCCAGGCACGTCTCCGACAGCGCCGGCGTGATGCCCGTCAGGTGCACCAGCCGCGCGCCGTCCACCAGCCGCTCGACCGCGGGATCGCGCAGCGTCGCGGCCGACATCGCTGACGCCGCCGAGCCCGCGCGGTAGTAATGCAGCTTGCTGCGACCCGTGCCGAGGTCCCCGTCGCGCGTCGATCCGCCGGTCTCCTTCAGGTACAGCCCGGTCGGGCGCAGGGGATCGACCGCGACGCCCGAGGTGTCCACGCCGCGCGCCGTCACCTCGCCGACCAGCCGACGTCCGAAGCCGTCGTCGCCGACCCGGCTGATCCACGCGCTCGGCACGCCCAGCGCACGCAGCGCGCACGCCACGTTCGACTCCGCGCCGCCCGCCGAGACCGCGAACGATTCGACGCCGTCCAACGGTCCCGGCACGTCCGGCAACAGCGCCGCCATCGACTCGCCGACGCACACCGCCCACGGCGTCACCATGCGGCCTCCCCAGTCATCCCGTCGGTCCCGTCGTCGCGTCCGGCGGTCGCCCATCACGTTGACCGCGCTTCGCCTCGAATGCTAGAACCGGAGGACAGCATATGCAACGAGCGTTGCATATAATGCAATACCCCAGGCAGCGGAGGCATCGCATGGTCCACCAGACGTTCGGCAGCCGCACCGCGAGCGCCGGCATCGACCGGACCGCCGTCGCCGCTCTCGCCGACGAGCACCTCGACTGGCGCTTCAAAGCCCTGCCGCCGCAAGCCTGGGACCGCACCGCGCACGCCTACGTAGCCTCGGGCCCGCGCCTGTCCGACCTGGGCACGCCGCTCCTGACCCTCGACGCCGGCGCCCTGGACCACAACCTGCGCACCATGGCCGCCTGGTGCCACGAAGCCGGCGTCGCCCTCGCCCCGCACGGCAAGACGACGATGGCGCCCTCGCTCTGGCAGGCGCAGCTCGACGCCGGCGCGATCGGCATCACGCTCGCCAACCTCCCGCAGCTCCGCGTCGCCCGCGCCTTCGGCGTCCAGCGCCTCATGCTCGCCAACGCCCTCCTCGACCCGGCGGGTCTGGCATGGATCGCCGCCGAGTTGAACGCCGATCCCGACTTCGCCTTCGTCTCGTGGGCGGACTCGGTCGAGACCGTCACCCGTATGGACGCCGCCTTGCGCGCCGCAGGTGTCGGCAGCGGTCCCGATCCCGAGACCGACCGCCCGATCGAGGTCCTCGTCGAACTCGGCGGCGCCGGCGGACGCACCGGAGCGCGCAGCATCACAGAGGCCGAAGACGTCGCGCGCGCCATCCAAGCCGCACCCACGCTGAAGCTCGCCGGTATCGCAGGATACGAAGGCGCCCTCGCCCACGACGCTTCCGCCGAAAGCCTCGAGACCGTTCGCCACTACCTCCGCGACCTCGCCGAACTGCACCGCCGACTCGCGGCGGGCTACGAGACCGACCACGCCGTCGTCACCGCGGGCGGCAGCGCCTACTTCGACACCGTCGCCGAGATCCTGCAACCGGCGGCCACCGAATCAGGAGCCGAAGTCGTCCTGCGCTCCGGCGCCTACGTCATCCACGACGACGGCCACTACCGCAAGATCTCGCCGCTCTCTCGCGACACCACGACCGCCAAAACCCCTTTCCGAGCAGCGATGCACGGCTGGGCCCGCGTCGTGTCCCACCCCGAACCACAGCTCTCGCTCCTCGACGCTGGCAAGCGCGACTTCCCCTTCGACGAAGGCCTGCCGACGCCGCAGATCGTCCAAGGCGGCGCCGGGGCAGCCGCCGGCGTCGTCACCGCGCTGAACGACCAACACACGTTCCTGCGCGACGCCGGCGAGACCGCTCCCATCGGCGCCGTCGTCCGCTTCGGTCTCTCGCATCCGTGCACCGCGCTCGACAAATGGACCCTGATCCCCGTCCTCGACGACGCCGACAGCGCCGACCCGCAGATCGTCGATCTGGTGAGGACGTTCTTCTGATGGCCGACCTGGTCTTCCGCGGCGCGACCGTCGTCGACGGCACGGGAGCCGACCGCTACCGCGCCGACGTCACCGTCACCGACGGCTTCATCAGCGCGATCAACGCCATCAGCACCGTCAGCGCCATCAGCGCCACCGCCGCCGACCAGCACCCGACCGCCTCCCGCGTCATCGACGCCGACGGCCTCGTCCTGTCTCCCGGCTTCATCGACATGCACGCGCACTCCGACCTGCGCACCCTCGTCGAACGCGACCACCCCTCGCGCGTCACGCAAGGCGTCACCTGCGAAGTCCTCGGCCAGGACGGCCTGTCCTACGCCCCGGTCGACGACACCACGCTGCCCGCCCTGCGCCGCCAGATCGCCGGCTGGAACGGCGACCCCGACGGCTTCGCCTGGGACTGGCGCACCGTCGGCGAGTACCTGGACCGACTGGATCAGGGTATTGCGGTCAACGCCTGCTATCTCGTGCCGCACGGCACGGTCCGCATGCTCGCGATGGGCTGGGACAACCGCGAACCGGACCGCGCTGAACTGGACCGCATGCGCGAACTGGTCGCACAGGGCATGCGCGAAGGCGCGGTCGGCATGTCCAGCGGCCTGTCCTACACCCCGGGCATGTACGCCGCCACCGACGAGCTGATCGAACTCTGCGAAGTCGTCGCCGCGTACGGCGGCTACCACTCGCCGCACCAACGCTCCTACGGCGCCGGTGCGCTCGACGGCTACGCCGAGATGATCGAGATCTCGCGCCGCTCCGACTGCCCGTTACACCTGGCGCACGCAACCATGAACTTCAGCGTCAATGCCGGGCGCGCCGCCGAGTTCCTGGAGCTGGTCGACACCGCCATGACAGAGGGCTGCGACATCAGCCTCGACACCTATCCCTACCTGCCGGGCTCCACGACGCTGGCGGCGCTGCTGCCGAGCTGGTCCGCCGAGGGCGGTCCGGACGCGACGCTCGCGCGGCTGGCCGATCCGGTGTCCCGTGAGCGGATCCGGCGCGATGTCGAGGAACGCGGCAGCGACGGCAACCACGGCATGGTCATCGACTGGCGCACGATCCAGATCTCCGGCGTGCGCGACTCCGCGCTGTCCGGCGTCGTCGGCCAGAACCTGGCGGAAATCGCCGCCGACCGCGCGGTGACCGGCACCGAGGTGTTCTTCGACCTGCTCAGCGCCGACCGGCTCGGGACCACGATCCTGCACCACGTCGGCAACGAGGAGAACGTGCGCGCCATCATGCGCCACCGCGCGCACACCGTCGGCAGCGACGGCTTGCTGGTCGGAGCCCGGCCGCATCCCCGCGCCTGGGGCACGTTCCCGCGCTATCTCAGTCACTACAGCCGCGATCTCAAAGTCCTGACACTGGAGGAGACGATCACACGGATGACCGGCCGCCCGGCCCGGCGCCTGCGGCTCGACCGGCGCGGCGTCATCCGCGTCGGCCACCACGCGGACCTGGTGCTGTTCGATCCGCAGACAGTGCACGACACAGCGACCTTCGAGCAGCCGCGCCAAGCTGCCGAAGGAATCGTCGAGGTGCTGGTCAACGGCGTGTCGGTACTGAAAGACGGAAAGCCCACCGGGGCACTCCCGGGGCGGGCGTTGCGACGTACAGAGCAGGGGGTATCAGCGTTATGACTTTCGACCTTCCCCATCCGGACTTCCGCGCCCAGTTGGCCGCCGAACCGGTCATAGCCGTGGTCCGGGCATCATCGATCCCTGATGCGGCGGCGTTGTGCGCGGCGCTGGCCGGCGGCGGCATCACGTGCACCGAGCTCACGTTCAGCACTCCCGACGTGGTCCCGCACCTGCGCGCGGCCGTCGCCGCCGGACACCGCATCGGAGCCGGGACCGTCCTCACCGCCGCGCAGGCGCGGGAGGCGATCGACGCGGGCGTCTCGTTCCTCGTCACTCCCGGCCTGCGGCCCGAGGTCGCCGAAGTCGCGCACGAGGCGGGGGTTCCGATCGTGCTGGGAGCACTGACGCCGACCGAGGTCGCGCAGGCTCTCGACCTCGGCACGGCGGCCGTGAAGATCTTCCCCGCCAAGGCATTCGGTCCTGGCTACTTCAAAGACCTGCGCGGACCGTATCCGGGACTGCCGCTGGTCGCCTCCGGAGGCGTCAACGCCGGCAACGCCGCCGACTTCCTCGCGAACGGAGCACTCGCGGTATGTGCGGGCACTGATGTCGTGCCGCCAGACATCGTGGCCGCCGGCGACTGGCCCGAGATCACGCGCCGCGCGCGGGCGTTCGTCACCGCGCTGCGCCGTCCGGCGTGATGGCGCCTATAGGCCGATCAGCACTTACGCCGTGACGCGCGACCTGGGTAGCGTTCGAGCGTGAGCACCCCTGAAGAGGTCGTGGACCAGATCGCCGCCCTGTTCTCCGGCGAGGGCGGCGCCGAATACCTCGGCGAGCCGGTCACCCAGGCGCAGCACATGCTGCAGGCGGCGGCGCTGGCCGAGCGGGACGGCGCGGCACCGGCGCTCGTCGCGGCCGCGCTGCTGCACGACGTCGGCCACTTCACCGGCGCGGTGCACGGCCGGGATCTGATGGCCGGCCGCGACAACCGGCACAGCCACCAGGGCGCGGACTGGCTCGGGGCGTGGTTCGGGCCGGAGGTCACCGAGCCGGTACGGCTGCACGTCGCCGCGAAGCGCTACCTGTGCGCGGCCGAGCCCGGCTACTTCGCGAAGCTGTCCGAGGCGTCGGTGTACACGCTGTCGGTGCAGGGCGGTCCGATGTCGGAGCAGGAGGCCGCAGAGTTCGAGGCCGGTCCGCACGCGGCTGACGCGGTGCGGCTGCGGCGCTGGGACGAGGCCGCGAAGGAGCCCGGCGCCGACGATCCGGGGTTCGAGCACTACCGGCAGCTGTTGGCGGCGCTGGTTCGCGGTAGCTCGATGACGCCGAGCACTTGATCAGGCTCGACAGCCCTGAAACTCAACGATTCTGAAGACGGCCAGGCGGAGCTGACACTTCATCTGTCCCCGCCGCAGGTGAAGCGTCAGCTCCGGCTCACCTGCAAATAATGCTGAGAATCCGGTGAAACCGGAAGGGTTGTTGCCGATCAGTTATCAACTTTTGCGCGGTGATGACCGTTTCGTGATGCTACCGCCACGTACCGCACAGTTGATCATCCGCTCCGCAGTCCCGGTGCCGATGCTTCAATAGCGCCATGACGCCTCGCGAAGCACCCGTGCCGCCAGCGATAGCCGCCCTGCCGCACGACCCGCGCGGCTACCCGATCCCCGCGATCACGCCGCGCGACGCCGAGGGCACCCCGACATTCGCCATCACCGGCAGCGCCCGCTCGCTGATCTGCGCAATAGAGCGCCGCTGCTCGATCTGCGGCACCCCGATGGCGCCAGGACCGGTCTACCGCGTCATCGCGGCGGCCGAAACCGAGGCCCTGGCAGCCGCGCACGCCGCCGGCCAGACCACCGCCGCCAACAAGGCACCCTCCCCCGAACCACCGGGACACCGCGACTGCATGCTCTTCGCCGCCTTCACCTGCCCCTTCCTAGCGCGCCCCAACGCCCGCCGCGGGCAGGACGCGGAGGTCATGGGCGCCTCCCTGTCCCGAGGCACGGCACGCGGCAGCTCGACGGAGACCGGCAGCCAGACCGGCGGCGCCGTCGCAGGCTTCGCAGAGTACGAATTCAGCTACACACCCGGCTCCAACCAGGTGGCGTTTCTCTTCTCCGGCTTGACCGAACTACGCATCCACCAACTCGGCGCCGACCAGATTCCCGAACTCATCACCGCCCTCGCCGACGCCGAGCCGCCGACCGAATCATGCCCGCCGTACCTGCTCGACGACGAGGAAGCCGCCACAGAGCACGCCCGCGAGCTGCTGGAGGCGGCGATCGCGCGGAGCCGGAACGCGGGCGCTACCAAAGCGTGATCCACCGCGATGCGGGCGGTAGCGAACCTGTGAGCGACACGCGCGTCTAGAGGGCGACACCACTTCGGAAAAGGGGACCCCTTCGGGCGTGGGGCCTCTCTGCGTTACGGGGTTCTATGCAGTGTTCAGCTTGGCGTGGCAGTTCCTTCCGGTGCGGTCCGTAGTCCCAAGCACGGCCGCGACAGTGACACCCGTGACCAGCCTTCCTTTTCGTCAAGCCAGCCTTGCAGAATCACCAGGTTCCACCTCGACATAGCCGTTCATCAACTCAAGCCACGAGTCTGTGGCGGGAGCCGGCAGAGCTTCCCCGATGGCATCTAGGTACGCGTGATGGTCGATGCTGTCAAAGATCTCCCGCTTCTGCTCCGTGGTCCCGGCCAGCTTCTCGTTCGGCATGAGCACGCCCGTTGTGATCATCCCCCTTGAACCAATGGCGATACTGATGGATCAGGTCTCCATGTGATGGCAGCAAGCCGTCAGGTAGCGCGTCGATGTCGAAGAACCCGGCGTCGAGAACCTCTTTGGGGTCCGGCCGGTAGGTGCCTCCGATGAATTCGCCGAGGAAGACAGCTTCGGCGCGGAGCTTGAACCCGGTCACCAGTGCGACCGGCTCAGGTCGCGTCTTCACCACGTAGCCGGTTTCCTCGTGTGCTTCGCGGACCACGGTCTGATCCCAGGTCTCGCCACCCTTGGCGTAGCCCGTGACCAACCCCCACGGCCTTGAGGGCTTCCACATGCGGCCCTTAATCAGAAGAACTTGCCCGTGCTCGTTCCTGACGAGCCCGGACACGCCAACGATGAACTTGGGTTGGCTGACCCACAGAATCCGCCATTGCACGCCCCCAGCGTGCTTCCCGATGAACGTCCAGATTCGCTCTCGCATCGGATCAGCCTGTCAGGGTCACCGTGACGGCGCGGACGAACGCGCCGGACGCGGGCCTTGATGAAACACCTGATAGGCGAACCCCTACGCCTCGACCGCAGGCGGGTGAAGTAGTCGCAACGGGGGAACTCACACGGCTGAACGACCGGTCCACACGGATTCGTGCGCTAGGGCCGAACGTCAAGACTCGTCAGAGCCTTAGCTCACGCGGTTGGCGGCTTGCTCCCGATCCGCATCACCGGTCCGGTCGTGTCGCAGGTAGGTCGCACAGCATGATCACACACCGAGCCCGTACATCGGCCGTGCTGAAGACTTGGACCACGCCCGCTCAGCTCGGAACGCAACTACAGGTTCAATCGGTATGACACGGACGTCACCGTAGCAGTATTCTGCGATGCTGCGGTCCTAAGCCGCTTGACTGGCAGTGCAGTTCTTCGTACGTCGACGATGCCGACGACCTATAACAGGGGGATCGATTTTTGGCGTCCACCAGCTCGCAGAATCGTCAGGCGGCCGTTGCCGTCGGGCCCGTCGAACAACTCCTCGATTTCAATCAAAAGCTGTTCACTCTCGAGTCGGAGTACATCCGGGCACGCCGCTACTATTTTACTCGCACTTTCCTGGTTACATTCATTTTCCTTGGCTCGTTTGCCGACTATATCGCCACAGTCTCCACATATCGCCATGTCGATCTGGCACCAGTAAATCGGATCGTCATCCCGTTCATTCTCCTGAGCATTGCAGTCTTAGTGGCCTACCTCACCTACCAAGACAGCTTGTCAGAAGATAGAAAATACGCCCCACGAAGGCTGTACGAAGTTCAGCTGGACATCGGCATTCTCAAGGAGAAGCGTCGACTGTTCTCTGCGACCTTGAATCTAGATCTCGAGCTGCGGCAATTTGCCTACAAGGACGAGATCCCAGCAAAGCTGATAACGCTTCGCAGAGAGGCGGATTACTATCGCCGAGTCAACAACATCCTGCAAGCAATCATCATCATCGGGTCATTGGCCACCTCTACGCTAGCCGGGATGGGCGGGACCGCAGCGTGGCATCGATGGGTGACGGTCGGGTCCAGCTTTTCAGTCGGCGTCGCGGCAGGTTTCGTCGGCTATTTCAAGTTCAAGGAAAAGAACTTCTACCTTCAGCAAACCGCCGATCAGGTGGAGCAAGAAGTCACCGCATTCGATCTTCGAATAGATCAATACCTCCAGAAGGAGGATGCCGAGGCACTCATGCTGCTATCACAACGCGTCGAGGCACTGGTAAATGAACAGCGGAAGCGACAACAGCAACTCGACCAACCGACGGACAATCCCAGCAAACAAGGGTAGAAACACTCTGGCCCGAAGAGCAGGAACTCGTTCCGACAGTGCAGAAGCCCCGGCTCATGGCGAGCCAGGGCTTCGTCGGCCACTGAGTCAGCAGCCTGAAAGCCGCCTCACGCGGTCGCCGGCTTGCTCCCGATCCGCATCACCGGTCCGGTCGTGTCGGCGAAGAAGTCATTCCCCTTGTCATCGACCACGATGAACGCCGGGAAGTCCTCGACCTCGATTCGCCATACGGCTTCCATGCCGAGCTCGGCGTACTCGAGCACCTCGACCTTCTTGATGCAGTCCTGTGCCAGGCGGGCTGCGGGGCCGCCGATGGAGCCGAGGTAGAAGCCGCCGTGTTGGGCGCAGGCGTCGGTGACCTGCTTGGAGCGGTTGCCCTTTGCGAGCATCACCATTGAGCCGCCGGCGGCTTGGAATTGCGCTACGTAGGAGTCCATGCGGCCGGCGGTGGTGGGGCCGAAGGAGCCGGAGGCGTAGCCCTCGGGGGTTTTGGCTGGGCCGGCGTAGTAGACCGGGTGGTCCTTCATGTACTGCGGCATGGGTTCGCCGGCGTCGAGGCGTTCCTTGATCTTGGCGTGGGCGATGTCGCGGGCGACGACCAGGGTGCCGGTGAGGGCCAGGCGGGTCTTGACCGGGTACTTCGACAGTTCTGAGCGGATCTCGGGCATCGGGCGGGTGAGGTCCACGCGGACCACGTCGTCGTCCAGGTGCTCGTCGGTGGTTTCCGGGAGGAAGTGGCCGGGTTCGAACTCCAGCTGCTCCAGGAAGACGCCGTCGCGGGTGATCTTGCCCAGGGCCTGGCGGTCGGCCGAGCAGGAGACGGCCATCGCCACCGGGAGCGAGGCGCCGTGCCGGGGCAGGCGGATCACGCGCACGTCGTGGCAGAAGTACTTGCCGCCGAACTGGGCGCCGATGCCGATGCGCCGCGTCAGCTCCAGGACCTCGGCCTCCAGCTCCAGGTCGCGGAAGCCGTGGGCGGTGATCGAGCCCTGCTTCGGCATGGTGTCCAGGTAGCGCGCGGAGGCGTACTTGGCGGTCTTCAGCGCGAACTCCGCCGATGTGCCGCCGATGACGATCGCCAGGTGGTAGGGCGGGCACGCCGCGGTCCCCAGGGAGCGGATCTTCTCCTCGAGAAACTTCAGCATCGCCTTGGGGTTCAGGATCGCCTTCGTCTCCTGATACAGGTACGACTTGTTCGCCGAGCCGCCGCCCTTGGCCATGAACAGGAACTTGTACGCGTCCCCGTCCGTGGCGTACAGCTCGACCTGCGCCGGCAGGTTCGAGCCGGTGTTCTTCTCGTCCCACATCGTCAGCGGCGCCATCTGTGAATAGCGCAGGTTCAGCCGGGTGTAGGCGTCGAAGACGCCGCGCGCGATGTGCGCCTCGTCGCCGCCGGCGGTCAGGACCTGCTGCCCGCGCTTGCCCATGACGATCGCGGTGCCGGTGTCCTGGCACATCGGCAGGATCCCGCCGGCCGAGATGTTGACGTTCTTCAGCAGGTCCAGCGCCACGAACCGGTCGTTCGGCGAGGCCTCGGGGTCGTCCAGGATGTTCCGCAGCTGCTGCAGGTGCCCGGGCCGCAGGTAGTGCGCGATGTCGTGCATCGCGGTCTCCGTGAGCAGCCGCAGCGCCTCCGGCTCGACCTGCAGGAACGTGCGCCCGCCGGCCTCGACGGTGCTGACGCCCCCGGTCGTGAGCAGGCGGTACGGGGTCTCGTCCGGCCCCGTCGGGAGGAGGTCGGCGTACTCGAAGTCAGGCATGCCGCCAGCGTACTCGCGGCGCGTGGAGCCCCTGCTTGTGCGGTGTGCCACACCAGGCGATTCGAACTTGAAACGTAAACATCATACGTCTTACCATCAGACGCATGACGATATCCCTGGACCGCCCCGGCACCCCGGGCAAGCACCGCCGCACCCCCGCCGCCCACGGTCCCCGCGAACACGTCAAAGCCCTCGGCACCCTCGAGCCTCTCGACACCGTCGACAGCCTCAACACCGTCGACACGCTCGAGCCCCTGGACACTCTGGACACCCTCGACACCCTCGACGCCCTCCAAGCCCTCGACACCCTCGAGCGCCTCGGCGAGCCCACCGAGCCCGCCGACCCCGGCGAGCGCCAGCAGCAGCACCTGGCCGGCGGCGCGCTGATCCTCGCCGGGATCATCCTGGTCGCGGCCAACCTGCGCCTCGGCGTCTCCTCGACCGGCCCGCTCCTGGACCAGCTCCGCGACCGCCTGCACCTCGGCGCCGGCGTCGTCACCCTGCTCCCCACCCTCTGGGTCGTGATCTTCGCCTTCGCCGGTCCCGCCGGCTCCTGGCTGGCCCGCCGCCACGGCGCGGGCTCCGTTCTGGCCGCAAGCCTGGCCGTCCTGGTCGCCGGCTCGGCGGTCCGCGGCATCCCGGACGTGCCCGGCCTGCTGGCCGGCTCGGTCCTGGCCGGCACCGGCATCGCGCTGGGCAACGTCCTGCTGCCGGTCGTGGTGCGCACCTACTTCCCGCACCGCATCGGCGCCGTCACCGGCATCTACTCCACGATGATCGCCCTGGGCTCGACCGTGGCCGCCGGCATCGCGGTCCCGCTGTCCAACACCCTCGGCGGACCGTCCACCGGCTTGGGCTTCTGGGCCATCCCGGCGCTGGCGGGCCTCGCGCTGTGGATGGTCAGCCACCCGCACCGCCGCCGCCACGACCGCACGGTCGCCGCGTCCGGTGCCGCGCGGCAGGCCCACATCCCGCTGAAGTCGCTGGCCAAGTCCAAGCTGGCGTGGGCCATGACCGTCGCCTTCGGCCTGCAGAGCATGTCCGGCTACGTCGTCATGGGCTGGATCCCGACGGTCCTGCACGACCACGGCATGTCCTCCGCCGCCGCCGGCACCGTGCTGAGCGTGACCTTCGCGGTCAACGCCCCGCTGTCCTTCATCGTGCCGCTGACCGCCGCGCGGCTGCGCAGCCAGCGCTTTCTCGCCCTGGTCCTCGGCGTGGTCTTCGGGCTCGGCTTCGTCACACTGATCATCGCCCCGGTCTCGCTGGCCTACCTCGCCGCGGCCCTGATCGGCGTCGGCATGGCGGCCTTCCCGCTGGTCCTGACGATGATCGGGCTGCGCGGCGGCACGCCGGAGGGCACCGCGGCGCTGTCCGCGTTCTCCCAGTCCGCCGGCTACCTCATCGCCGCGATGGGCCCGATCATGTTCGGCGTCCTCGGGCATGCCCTGCACAGCTGGACCGTCCCGCTGGCCGTCATGGTGGCCGTCGTCCTCGTGCAGGGAGTGGTCGCGGCATACGTCGGTTCACCCAAGCGCGGCACGTTGATCAGCGACTCCGGGGACTCCGGCTCGATGACACCCGCCGGGAACTGAAAGACTGCCATCTGTGGCGAACGGACTCACAGGCATCCAGCGCGGCTCTCTGGTCGACGAAGTCATCGACAAGCTCCGCGAACAGATCGGCAGCGGCGCCTGGCCGGTCGACGCCCGCATCCCCACCGAGCCGGAGTTGGTCGAGGCCCTGAACGTGGGCCGCGGCACGGTCCGCGAGGCGGTGCGGGCGCTGGCGCACGCCGGCCTGCTGGAGGTGCGCCGCGGCGACGGCACGTACGTCCGCGCCCGGAGCGAGCTGTCCGGCGCGCTGCGGCGCGAGATCCAGGCGACCACGCACGACCACGTCCAGGAAGTCCGCCGCGCCATCGAGGTCGAGGCGGCCCGTCTGGCCGCACGCCGCGCGAACCCCGCCGACCTCGCAGCGTGCGCCGACGCCCTGGCGGCCCGCGACCTCGCGGCGCGCAAGGTCGAGAAGGCCGACCCGGGCGACACCTCATGGGTCGACGAGTGGGTCGAGGCCGACGCGCACTTCCACACCGCGATGGTCGCCGCCGCCGGCAACCCGCTTCTGCTCGACCTCTATCTGGAGATCGGCAGCGCGCTGCGCACGGTGCTGACCGAACGCGCGCTGCGCACCGACTTCGACCGCTTCCTGGTCGCCGGTCACAGCACCCTGCTGGACGCGGTGCGCGCCGGGGATCCCGAGGCCGCGGTACGCGAGGCTTCGCTGAACGTGGAGACCAGCGCCGAAGAGTAAGAGCGTGCGCGGACTTGGAGCTCCGCCGATTCTCCGCCCTGCCAACAATCCGCGCACGCTCTAAATCCCTCCCGCGATCGCCCCGCGTATAGTGCAGAAGGTGAGCGTGCCCGCAGCCTTTCCGGCCAACGATCCCCACGGAACCATGCGCGCCTCCGACGCCGACCGGGACCGCGTGGCGGACGCCCTCCGGGAGGCTTACGCCGAGGGCCGCCTGGACGCCGACGAACACAACGAGCGCATCGACCTCGCTTACAAGGCCAAGACCCTCGGCGAGCTGTCGCCGCTGGTGTCCGACCTGCCGCAGCGCCACATCACCTCTCCCGCCGGCGCGCCCCCCTCGGTCCCGGCGATGCCCGCGGACTACGCCCCGGGATCGAAGATCACTGCCGTCTTCGCCGAGCAGAAGCGCGGCGGACGCTGGCTTGTCCCCTCGCAGACCATCGCCGCGGCCGTCTTCGGCTCGGTGACCATCGACCTGCGCGAGGCCGTGCTGACCCAGCGCGAAGTGGTCATCACCGCCAACGCGGTGTTCGGCTCCATCGAGATCAAGGTGCCGCACGGCGTCGTGGTGCGCGACGAGGGCACCGCGGTGTTCGGCTCGCGCAGCGGCTCGGACCGCAACGCCGCCGGCGACGTGCCGATCACGCCGGAGTCGCCGGTCGTGGTGCTGCGCGGGATGGCGCTGTTCGGCGAGGTGTCGGTGCGGTATCCCAAGCCGAAGAAGCTGGGCAAGTTCCTCGGGCGCTGAGCGCGGGGCGGCTCACGCTGCGCCGGACCACCGGTCCTTGTCGCGGCGGCGGGGCGGCGGCGTGCCGGTGTGGTGCTCGGCGCGGCAGCTCATGCTGAGCCGCTGAGCCTCTGAGCCGCCCGAAATCGTTGCGCCTGCTGGGATCCGCGGCCTGTTCCTACCTCCAGCCGCTACGCCGGATTGTCCGGCGTCGCCACACAAGCGGTCCCGTAAGCGCAGATCTCAGTCCCCAGCTCGCCCGGCGACGTCTCGAACCGCATCGCCAGCACGGCGTTACCGCCCCGGCGCGTGGCCTCCTCAGTCAGCCGCGTCATCGCCTCCATCCGGCTGTCGACGAGCATCTTCGTCTGGCCCTTCAGCTCGCCGCCCTTGATGGACTTCATCGCCGACCCGAACGAGCTGCCGATGTTGCGCGCGCGGACCGTCAGCCCGAAGCACTCGCCCAATACCCGTTCGATGCGGAACCCCGGCAGGTCGTTCATCGTGCTCACCATCACGGTGTTCGCAGGATCCTGGCCGCCGCTGTAGTCAGTGCTCATGCTCATGCCACCAGCTTGCGCACCGGCCCGGCGATCGTCGCGCTAGGCGAGCGAACGGGTTAGCGCGAACTCCGCCATCCCGTCGGCGAACTCCACGCGCGGCCGCCAGCCGAGCTCGTCGCGGATGCGCGCGCTCGAAGCGGTGATGTGCCGGACGTCCCCCAGGCGGTAGCCGCCGGTCACGACCGGCGCCGGTCCGTCCATCGCGCGCGCCAACTCCGCCGCCATCTCGCCGACGGTGCGCGGCGTTCCGCTGCCGACGTTGTAGACGCGCATCTCGCTGAGTCCGTTCTCGCTGAGTCCGTGTTCGCGTCCGTCCACGTTCGCGGCCCACTCCAGCGCAGCCACGTTCGCCGTCGCGATATCGCGCGCGTGCACGAAGTCCCGCCGCTGACCGCCGTCCTCGAACACCGCCGGCGCCTCGCCCCGCATCAGTGCTGAGCGGAACAGCGCCGCCACTCCGGCATAGGGAGTGTCGCGCGGCAATCGCGGGCCATAGACGTTGTGGTACCTCAAGCCCACGGCGCGAACGCTGTCGGACAACCGCACCCACGAGGCCGCCAGGTGTTCGGTCATCACTTTCGAGGCGGCGTAGACGTTCCGCGGATCCAGCGGCGCGTCCTCGCCGACCAGTCCCGGCGCCAGCGGCAAAGCGCAGGTCGGGCACGGCGGCTCGAAGAGCCCTGCGATCAGATCGTCTTCCCGTCGAGGACCGGGACGCACCCAGCCGTGCTCGGCGCACTCGTAGCGACCCTCGCCGTAGACCACCATCGACGAGGCGAAGACCAGCGCCCGCACTCCCGCCTCGGCCATCGCGGCCAGCAGGATCGACGTCCCGAAGTCGTTGTGCGAGACGTAATCGGGCGCGTCGCCGACCGTCCGGTCCAGACCGACCTTCGCCGCCTGATGGCACACGGCGTCGACGCCTCGCAGGGCTCTGCGAACGTCCGCGGCGTCGCGCACGTCCTCGCCGTCCACCAGGTCCAAGCCCTCGACCTCGTGCCCGGCCGCGACCAGCGCCTCGACGACGTGCGATCCGATGAACCCGGCGGAACCGGTGACCAGAACCCTCATGCCCACCGACGCTAGACGCCGAAAGCGGCGCCGCACCCCATGCGACGCCGCTGTTCAGCGAACCGTAATGAGCTCATCCCGGAGGACTCTGTGCCGGTCCTGTTTTCGGTACCGGGCCAGGGGCCCAGGACCGGGAACGAGGGTGTCTAGGCGCCCGCGTCGGCGTCCGCGTCCGCGTCCCCGCTCTCACGGTCCGGTCCGGCTTCCCGGACCTCTTCCACCTTGCGCATCGCGTCGCGCAGGTCGCCGACCCAGTCGCCGGCGTGCTTCTCCACCAGGCGCACGCACCAGGCCAGCGCCTCGCTCCGGCTCCGGGCGACGCCGCCGTCCACCAGCGTGTCCAGCAGCGCGCGCTCGGGCTGCTTGAGCCGGGTCATCACCGGCACGGACAAGTGCGTGAACAGCCGTCCCTGGTCTCCGCAGCGCACGCCCCAGGAGACCTTGCGCCCGAACTTGTGCTCCGCGTCCCGGGCCACGGCCATGCGCGCGTCGCGCGTACGCTCCCGGAACTCCTTGATCCGGCCCTCGATGGTGGCGGCTTTCTCCGCCTCCGAGGCGCCCTCGGCATATGCGGGCTCCGGGATCCGCCCGATCACCGTGATCTCCTCACGGTCGACCGTGACCTCCGGCGCCCCGTCGAACAGGTCTTCCGGCAGCCGTCCCGTGAACCATCCTCGTGTCTTCTCGATCAGCTCTTCACGTGTAGCCATGTATCTACGATTACACGATTACATCGACTGCGGGAGCCGTCGGCGCGCACAAAGAAAGGCCGGGCGTTCGCCATCAGCGAACGCCCGGCCCTGTCCCCCTGGTCCCCCCAGGGAGGTCTGCGAGACCTGTGTCGATCAGTGCGCGCTCCACACGCGCGGCTTCACCGCAATCCGGAGTCCTTTCACGAGCCGGCGCGGGTACCGGCGCACGTCCACACCGTGCTGCCGTTGACCCCTCACGAAGACTTTTCCCAGTGACCGTCTCTCTTGTGAAGTGCTCGATCGTGACCGTCGTGCCGTCGTACCCGTCGGGCCACCGTCGTGGCCTTCGTGCCCGGTGCCGGTCATCCGATGCCGCGGACGTCGCACCGTCCCCAGCATCTCCACCCGTTGCGGCGTGCCGAACCGGGCCACACCCCGGTAGAGCACGGCAGAAGTGGTCTCACGACATCGTCTTGAACGCGTTCAGCGGCGCCAGCCTGCCTGTCCGGCGCCGGGCTCCAATGTAGACGCGAGGTGCCAGAAGCCTGATCCGTCAGGCGACGTAGAAATGCGCACCGAAGTGACTACCTCTCCCGGGTCAACGCGTATGACCACGTACGCTCACCCCACGGATCCACGCACCGCGACCGCCGAGGCGACAGCGCGTGTGTAACACCGGCACCGGAGTCCGCGTCGGTACGGGTGGAATGTTCAACGAGGGAAGCGCGGTGGCCATGGCGAAGCACGATGAAGAGTTCTTGGAGTTCGCTTCAGCGCGGACTTCGCATCTGTTCCGTACTGCGTATCTGATGAGCGGGGACTGGCACCAGGCTGAGGACCTCGTCCAGGAGACGCTGGGCAAGGTCTACTCGGTCTGGGGGCGCAAGCGGCGGATCGAGAACCCGGACGCATACGCGCAGACCGTGCTCACGCGAACGTTCATCTCGGCGCGGCGCAAGCGCAGTTCGCGCGAACTGCCTTCCTCGCAGCTGCCCGAGGGCGAGTTCCACGAGGCGGACACATCCCTGCGCATGACCTTGCTGGAGGGCCTCGCGGCCCTGCCGCCCAAGGATCGCGCCGTGCTGGTTCTGCGGTTCTGGGAGGACCGCAGTGTCGAGGAGGTGGCGCACATCATGGGCGCCAGCTCGGGCGCGGTGCGCACCCGCACGAACCGGGCGCTGACCCGGCTGCGCGGCGCGCTGGGAGATCTGCTTCCGGACCTCGCCCTCACCTGAGCACCTCTCCTCTCTCCCCCTGTGGATCCGACGAAGAAGGAAGCTGACATGACCGACAACCTCAACGGTGTCATGCGGAGCGCGACGGAGAACCTGCACCCCAACATCGGCAAGCTCACCGCCGGCGGCATCGAGCGCGGCGTGCGCAAGCGCCGCGTCCGGCGCCTGTCGCAGATCGCGGGAGCCGCGGCCAGCGTGACGGCGGTGTTCGGCGCGGTGGCGCTGGTCGCCCCCGGCCACACCAGCAGCCCGGCGGGCGTCTCGACCGCGGCCGGCGGCGCGCCTGCCGTGGCGGCGGCGACCTCGCCCTCGAACGCCACCACCGAGGCGGCTCCGGGCCCGGGCAAGCCGGCCGCGCCCCCGGTGAGCGGCGGGGACATGACGACCTGGCTCGAGCAGACGCTGGCGCCGTACCACTTCACCGACGAGAAGGCGCAGAACAAGGCCGGAAGCGACGATTTCGGCGGTCCCTACGCCATGATCCAGGTCAGCTACGCCGCCGGCACCGGCAACGTCTCGGTCGACGTCGAGCGCTCGGCCTGGAGCGACCAGCACTTCGACGGCTCGCTGCCGCCCTACATCAGCATCGACACGCTGAAGGACGGCTCGCACCTGATGATCTTCAACGGCCCGGAATGGCCGGCCGGCAACGGCGACCCGACGGCCAAGCGCCTGGAGGTCTCCTGGTACCGCAACGACGGCACGATGGTGAACGTCATGGCCCTCAACGAGGCCACCGAGAAGGGCGCCACCACCGCCAGCAAGACCCCGCTGACCGTGGACCAGGCGAAGCAGGTCGTGGAGTCGCGCGTGTGGGACAAGGCGATCGCCGCGGTACTGGCCAAGCCCACGCCGGCCAGCGGCGGCGACAAGTCGAAGCCGAAGCCGGCCAACGGCGGCGGCAACGGCTCCGACAAGGCCGCTACGCCAACTGCGCCGTCATCTCGGTGACATCCGTCGTCGGGGTCTGACACACGAAGCCCCGGCAGACGTACGCGGCCGGTTCACCGTTGATGGTGGACCGGTCGCTGAGCAGTTCGGGGAGGTTCTCGGTGCCGGACCCGTGCGCCGGCTGCGCCGCTCCGGTCGGCGGCGTCACGGCGACGACGAGGCCGGGCGCGGCGCTGCGGAGGGCAGCGAGGTGGAGCGCCTGGAAGGCTTGGCTGGTCGCGGTTTCAGCGCCCTCCTCGGCACTCGCCGCATCGCCACCCCACTCTCCATTCCACTCACCATTCCACTCACCGATGATCGCCACCTCGCGCGGCCCGTCCGCCAGCGCCTCGGCGACCGCCAGTCCCCACCCCGCGAACCTCGGCGCCTTCTCCGCCAGCGCGCCGGTGAAGTGCAACGCCTGCTCGGCAGCCTCGCGATGACGCCCCGACCCGGTGAGCGCGGCGTACGTGAGCAGGGCACCAGCCGCCGCGGACGTCCCGCCGGGCGTGGCGTTGTCGGTCGGATCCGCCGGGCGGAAGATCAGGGCCTCGGCGTCGTCGGCGGTGTCGTAGAAGAGGCCTGAGTCGTCGCGGAAGTTGTCGAGGACGACGTCCAGCAGCCGGCCCGCGAAGGCGAACCAGCGCGTCTCGCCGGTGACCGCGTACAACGCCAGCAGGCCCTCGGCGACGTCCGCGTAGTCCTCCAGGACGCCCGGATTCTGCGCCCCGGCGACGCCGTCCCGCGAGGTACGCGTCAGGCGCATCGTCTTGCCGTCCCAGTGGATGCGCTCGAGCATCTCAGCGGTCTGACGCGCCGCCGACACCAGCTCCTGGCGTCCGGTCAGCGCACCGGCTTCGGCCAGCGCCGCCACCGCCAGACCGTTCCACGCCGCCACGGCCTTGTCGTCGCGTCCCGGTGCGGTGCGCTGGTCCCGGCGGGCTTCGAACAGGCTGTCGCGGATGCGCTGGAAGCGATCGAGATCATCAGGGTCCTGCAGGAGCTGGAGGACGGAGAGCCCGTGTTCGAAGGTGCCTTGGGCTGTCACATTGAAGACGGCTGCCGCCCAAGCAGCATCCCCCGCGTCCCCCGCTTCCTTCTCACCTACGGCGTCTGCGATCTGTTCAGCGTCCCAGGCATAGAACTTGCCCTCGACCCCGTCGGTGTCGGCGTCCAGCGAGGAGGCGAATCCGCCGGCGCCGTCCAGCCACAGCTCGCGCAGCATCCAGTCGGCGGTCTCATTGACGACGCGCAGCGCGAGGGCGTCACCGGTGGCGCGCCACAGGTGGAGGTAGGCACGAAGCAGCAAAGCGTTGTCATACAACATCTTCTCGAAGTGCGGCACGACCCACGCATCGTCCACGGCGTACCGCGCGAACCCGCCACCCAGCTGGTCGTACATGCCCCCGCGCGCCATCGCCTCACACGTCTGCCGCACCATCGCCAGAGCATCGGCGTCCCCGGTCCGCGCATGATGCCGCAGCAACTGCTCCAACGTCATGGACGGCGGAAACTTCGGCGCACCCCCGAACCCGCCCCGCACCCCATCGAACTCACGCCGCAGCACCCCGACGGCAGTCGCCAAAGCACCCGCATCCGGCACCCCCTCAGCACCGGCGACAACCCGAGCATGATGCGCCAACTCCGCAACGAGCCCATCCCCAGCCCGCAGCACATCCTCCCGAATATCCCCCCAAGCCCGATCAACAGCCACCAGCAACTGCCGAAAAGAAGGCAACCCATGCCGCGCCACCGGCGGGTAGTAAGTCCCAGCCTGAAAAGGCTTCCCCTCAGGCGTGGCGAACACCGTCATAGGCCACCCGCCACCCCCCGTCATAGCCTGCGTAGCCGCCATATAGACGGCATCCACATCAGGCCGCTCCTCCCGATCCACCTTCACGCACACGTACTTCTCATTCATGAGCGCAGCAGTCGCCTCATCCTCGAAGCTCTCGTGCGCCATCACATGACACCAGTGGCACGCGGCGTACCCGATTGACAGCAGAACAGGTACATCTCGACGACGTGCTTCCGCGAACGCTTCTTCTCCCCAGGGCCACCAATCGACGGGGTTGTCGGCGTGCTGCAGCAGGTAAGGCGAGGTCGCGCTAGCCAATCGGTTCACGGCTCCAGCCTAGCGGCCTACCACTGGCGCGATGGCGGTCGCCAGGAGGTCGGAGGTGCGGCAATTCTGGGAAATTCGCTCTGGCAGTTCTGGGATTTCTGGGCCGCGAAAGTGCTAGCTTGAGGTGCGCAGATCACCGATCCGAGGAGTCCCGTGCCCGAGCAGCGACTGATCACCCGCCACCTTCAGCCCGTCCTTGCCGAGTTGCTCGCCGACGAACCGGTAGTGGTGCTCACCGGGGCGCGGACCGTCGGCAAGAGCACGCTCCTGGCGGCCTGCGCCGAGGTCGAAGGGGTGCCGGTCCTGGATCTCGACGACCTTCCGACCAGACGCGCTGTCGCGGCGGACCTCGAACTGTTCGTGGGAGCCGACCGTCCGACGCCGGTCTGCATCGACGAGTTCCAGCACGTTCCACAGCTTCTCGACGCTATCAAGGCCGAGTTGAACAAAGACCTGCGTGCCGGGCGGTTCGTACTGACTGGATCAACCCGGTACGGCTCCCTCCCGACTGCCGGCCAGTCGTTGACCGGTCGAGCCCACGTCGTCACCATGTGGCCGCTGTCCCAAGGTGAGATCAACGGGGTCAAGGAAACCGCCCTCGACGCCCTGATCAGCGATCCTGCGTCCCTCGTGGTCAGCGATCCTGCCACGGCCACGCGCGCCGATTACGAGCGTGTCGTTCTCGCCGGCGGATTCCCGCTGGCGTTGGCGCGCGACTCCGGACGCTCTCGCGACCGCTGGTTCCGCGATTTCGTGACCCTGGTCGTAGAGCGAGACGTACTGGAGATTCGCAAGGTCCGGCAACGCCAGGTGCTTCCCCAAGTGCTACGCCGCCTCGCCGACCAAACCGGCCAAGTGGTCAACGTCGCGAACATCGCCGATGCCGTCGGCTTGGATGCCACGACGGTTAAGGACTACCTGGGCCTGTTGGAAGCTGTCTTCCTCATCCATCGAGTCGAACCGTTCACTCGCTCGGCCGCCAACCGTGCGATCCGCAGCGCGAAAGCACACGTCGTCGACACCGGACTCGGCGCCCATCTCATCGGTCTGACCTCGCAGAAACTGGCGGGCCGGATGCCCGCCGCCCTGACACAGTTCGGCCACCTGGTCGAGACATTCGCTGTGAACGAGCTGATGAAACAGGCAGGCTGGGCAAACCAGGAGGTTGAGTTCTCCCACTTCCGTACACGCGACCATCAAGAAGTCGACCTCGTCATCGAGACCGCTGCGGGCTCCGTCGCCGCGATCGAGGTTAAAGCGTCCGGCACTGTCGCCGACCACGACTTCGCCGGGCTCCGGCTACTACGGGACAAACTTGGCGACGCCTTCGTCGGTGGAGCGGTCGTCAACCTCGGCCAACGGTCGTACACCTATGAGGAACGCCTCCACGTCCTTCCGCTCGAACGCCTGTGGACACCAGCATCAAGTGGCACCAATGACACGCCGCATACCCAACAGAAATGAGCAGGGGAGCGGGAGGCGTTCGCGGCGGCGGCCATCGCGACGCGACGTTCGCGACGCGACGTCCTCTGCGACGACCGCCCGCGACAAACAGCTTCGCCGGCCGGGTCGTCCTGCACCCGGCCGGCGAGATCGTCAAGCGTCAGGCGGTGCCTGGCGGCGGGGGGCTAGCCCTGCCAGTTCTCGAGGATGTTGTTCGGGTCGTAGAGGACGACCGTGCTGCCCACGAGGTCGGGGAGGGTCTTGTGCTGCTTGCCGCTCAGGAACAGGACGAAGGAGACCAGCATCGTCACGAAGGACAGGATGCCCTGGACGATGCCGCCGACGATGTTGCGGAGGGCCATGGTGCCCCAGCCGGCGACGCGGCCGTTGTTCGGGGTCCAGCAGCGCATGCCGAGGACCTGCTGTGTCGGGCCGCGGCCCTTGCCCCAGGCGATCAGGCCCCAGATGAGGTAGCCGACGCCGAGTGTGACGACGACGAGCACGATCGACAGGAAGTAGGCGCCGATGCGGCGGCCGACGCTGGCGAGCTCGACGCCCTGCGGGAGCACCAGCTCCGAGTTCGGGTCGTAGTACATGCCCGGAGGCACGTTCATCTGCGGCGCCCCATAGCCGTAGCCCGCCGGAATCGGCGGCGCCTGCGGCATCCCCTGGTAGCCCGGCGTGTACTGGTTGCCCTGGCCGGGAGGAGGCGCGTCCGGGTACTGCGGCTGAGTCATCGATCCATCTCTTTCTCGACAGGCCGCGCCGACCGCGCCCGATGGCGTGACCCCCGCAGTCCATCTGGTTCTTGGAATGCTTCCGACGAGTGTGTCTTCAGGGGCTGACAGTCCATGCTGCTCAGCGCAGACGCACTGATCGAACTCCGTGAACCACCCACCCCGGCGCCTTAGTGTGCCGAACTGCGGAAACGCACGCCACCCCTATAGCCAAAGCTTCATGGCCGGAACGCGCGATCCATATCATGTGACGGGGACCAACCAGCCCACTTCGGGCATGACGCCCTGCCGAGGGTCCGCATCGTCGCCGTTCAGCCCGGCTGCCCCTGAGCTCCCGCCTCGAGCGAGGCACGAAGCGCGGCCATGGTCGCGCCGACGCGCGTCAGGTCGCCCTGGGAAATCCCCGCCGTCAGTGCCGCGAGTTCGTCCTCGACGACGGGTCGGCACGCCGCCAGCACCTTCTCGCCCTCGGCGGTGAGGCGCAGGACGGACGAGCGGCGGTCCTGGGGGTGCGGGACGCGCACGCACCAGCCCGCGGCGACGAGCCGGTCCACCGCTTTGCTGACGGCGCCGACGGTGATCGCGACCTCGCCCACGATGTCGAGGACGCGGCAGCCCGGGACGCGGTCGATGATCTCCAGGAACTCGAACTGGCCGAGGCTCACGTCGTGCTCGGTGCGCAGGCGCGCGCTCACGGCGTTGTAGAGGCGGGTCTCGACGCGGACGAGGTCGGTGAAGATCGGCGTGACGGGGCTCACAGGGCCTCCAGTAGATTCCGAGGAATCATCTTCTTCGGAATGTGGTTAGCTGGGGATGGGTCGATTCCTTGGAATCTATCTTCGCATCCGGCAGCCACCAGCCGGTATCCCGCATCCGCAGCCAGCATCCCGACCCGAGCCATGGAGGCCCGACCATGTCCCGACAGCAGCGCGAAGCCATCGACACCCTGCTCCGCTCCGCCCCGCGCAGCGAGACCCCACCGACCGTCGAGGAGCAGCGCAGCGGTTTCGCCGCAGCCATCGCACGCCCAGCACCGCCGGACGTGGCGACCCGCAAGACCACGCTCGGCGGACGACCAGCCCTGGAGCTGACCCCGGCCGGCGCTTCCGGTCCCAGCCACCTGCTCTACCTGCACGGCGGCGGGTACGTCATCGGCTCGCCGGACACGCACGCCGGACTGGTCGGCGAGCTGGCTCGGCGTGCCCGGCTCCGGACGACGTCGGTGGACTACCGGCTGGCGCCCGAGCATGCGTTCCCGGCAGCCGTCGAGGACGGTCTCGCCGCCTACCGAGAGCTATTGGAGACCGGCACTGACGCGCGCGACATCGTCATCGGCGGCGACTCGGCGGGTGGCGGTCTGACGCTCGCGACGTTGCTCGCGGCTCGCGACGCCGGACTGCCGCAGCCTGCTGCCGCAGTCGTCTTCTCTCCGTGGGTGGACCTAACCGTGAGCGGTGCGAGTGCCCAGAGCAAGGACGGGATAGACCCGATCTTCGTCGAGCCCGACCTCCACGCTTACGCAGAGCTCTACATCGGCGCGGGTGACCGTTCGCAACCGCTGGCCAGCCCGTTGTTCGCGGATCTGACCGGACTTCCGCCGCTGCTGATCCAGGTCGGGGCGAACGAGCTGCTGCTCGACGACGCGGTTCGGCTGGCTGGTCGCGCCGGCGCCGACGACGTGGAGGTCACGCTGGAGATCGGCAGCGGTCTGCCGCATGTGTTCCAACACCACTACGGCCGGCTCGACGAGGCGGATGACGCGCTCGACCGTGCCGCTCGCTTCGTGACGGCTCGCGTACTGAGCCACGACTAGCTTTCTAGACGTGTGTCCATCTATTCTGGACACACGTCTAGAAAGGTGGATCCGTGCAGACAACAGCGAACGTCCTCGTCGGCCTGGTCGCAGCCCTCCACGCGTACATCCTGATCCTGGAGATGTTCCTGTGGCAGAAGAAGCCGGGGCGCGGACTCTCCGGCTTCGACGCCGACATGGCGCGCGCGACCGCGCCGCTGGCTGCGAACCAGGGTCTGTACAACGGGTTCCTCGCCGCGGGACTGGTGTGGGGACTCGTCGCCGACGACCCGACCGCCTTCTCGGCGAAGGTGTTCTTCCTGGTCTGCGTCGTCGTCGCGGGCATTTACGGGGCGGCTACAGCGAATCGGCGCATCCTCGTGGCACAGGCCTTGCCCGGGGCGCTCGCGCTGGCGGCGGTACTGTTGGCGCGATGAGCGGTGTTCAAGATCCCCGCGCCGCACGAACCCGGGCCCGACTCCGTGCGGCACTGCTGGAGGCCTGCGCCGAGCAGCCGCTCAGTGACGTCAGCGTCGCCGAAGTAGTCCAGCGCGCAGGTATCGGACGCGCCACCTTCTACCTCCACTACCCGGCCCTCGAGGAACTCGCCGTCGACGCCTGCGCGGATGTAGTGCGCGACGCGGTCGAAGCCCTGCACGCCTGGCGCGGAATCCCGGACCCCGCCACACCGCCGCCACCGCTGGAGGAGTTTTTCAGCAGCCTGGAGCAGCACCGCGCGGTCTACACGGCACTGATGACCCCGGGCGGCGGCGGCCCACTCGGCTCGGTCCTGCACCGCGATCTCAGGGAACGCAGTCGCAGGGAGCGCGAACTGGCAGGCGCACCCGAAGCAGAACTGGTCGCGGCAGCAGTGGCCGGCACATTCGCTGGAGTACTGGCCGACTGGCTGCACGGACTGGTACCGGGCACGGCGACAGAAGTGGCGGGGCGGGTATGGCGACTGCTGATCTCACTGCATCGGACGCCGCTCGGGTGACGGTCCGCATCTCAGGGCCCATGACCAGGTGATCGCGCCGCATCGGATGGCCCTTGATGAAGGCGTGTCGCCGCGACCCCGATCGGCCGAGCTGGCGCGGCATCGGGCCACACTTCGGCGCGCATGGCTAAGAGTGCCGAGCCCACGATCTTGGTGAGTCTGCGGCGGTCCGCAGCTTCGCGGGTGTCTGTTTCGCCAACGGCATCGGTGACGGCTTGGCGTGCTGCCGCCAGCGCTTTCTCGAGTTCGGCGAGGGGGTCGGTGTGCGTCTTGCATCGACCGCCTCCGGTTGCCACGGCGCATTGGCGGCCGGATTTCGTGCGCACGCCGCATTGGACCGCCGGGTCGTGGACGTGGCACAGGCCGGAGGGGCGTGCGTTGACCGGACAGGGCCTGCCCGCTTTGGTGGTTACTGAGCATTTGGTCATGACATGAGGGTATCCGCGGGCACTGACACTCACCCGGCAGCGACCGCTCGCCCAGCATGTCCCACGCGCGCCGGGTCTTGGCCGGGCGTCGCGCGCTCTCGATGCCGGATCCTCATCCACCGCCACACGCATAGCCTCCGACCAGCGAAAACACCCAACCTCCCGCCCCCGAACCCGTCCACCTCCGTAGACTCGTGGCATGGCTCCTCCCGAAACGGCGCATACGGTGAGCGACGCCGACGACGTCCTGCGGCGTGTCTTCGGCTACGACTCGTTCCGCGGGGCGCAGCAAGAGATCGTGGAACATGTCATCGGCGGCGGGGACGCGCTGGTGCTGATGGCGACCGGCGGCGGCAAGTCGCTGTGCTACCAGATCCCGGCGTTGGTGCGGCCCGGGGTCGGGGTGGTCGTCTCGCCGCTGATCGCGCTGATGCAGGACCAGGTCGACGCGCTGACCGCGGTGGGTGTGCGGGCCGGGTTCCTGAACTCCACGCAGGACCCCGACCAACGCCGGTTCGTGGAGCAGATGTTCCTCGCCGGCGAGCTCGACCTGCTCTACCTCGCGCCGGAGCGGCTGCGCTCGGAGTCCACGCTGCAGCTGTTGGACCGCGGCAAGATCTCGCTGTTCGCGATCGACGAGGCGCACTGCGTCTCGCAGTGGGGTCACGACTTCCGGCCGGACTACCTCAACCTGTCGATGCTGCACGAGCGCTGGCCCGACGTGCCGCGCATCGCGCTCACCGCGACCGCCACGCGGGCCACGCACCAGGAGATCGCCGAGCGCCTGAACCTGGGCGGCGCCAAGCACTTCGTCGCCGGCTTCGACCGGCCGAACATCCAGTACCGCATCGTGCCGAAGGCGGAGCCGAACAAGCAGCTGCTGGAGCTGTTGCGGACCGAGCACCCCGGCGACGCGGGCATCGTCTACTGCCTGTCGCGCGCCTCCACCGAGAAAACCGCGCAGTTCCTGGCGAACAACGGCATCACGGCGCTGGCCTACCACGCCGGTCTGGACGCCGCGACGCGCGCGAGGACGCAGTCCCGCTTCCTGCGCGAGGACGGCTTGGTCATCGTCGCCACCATCGCCTTCGGCATGGGCATCGACAAGCCGGACGTCCGCTTCGTCGCGCACCTGGACCTGCCGAAGTCGGTCGAGGGCTACTACCAGGAGACCGGCCGCGCCGGGCGCGACGGCCTGCCCTCGACCGCGTGGCTGGCGTACGGGCTGCAGGACGTCGTCCAGCAGCGCAAGATGATCGCCTCCTCCGACGGCGACGACGCCTACCGCCGCCAGCTCACCGCGCACCTGGACGCCATGCTGGCGCTCTGCGAGACCATCGAGTGCCGCCGGGTCCAGCTGCTGAACTACTTCGGCCAGCCCGGCGAGCCCTGCGGCAACTGCGACACCTGCCTGAACCCGCCGCAGTCCTGGGACGGCACGGTCCCGGCGCAGAAGCTGCTGTCCACGGTCTTCCGCCTCAAGAGCGAGCGGCGCCAGCGCTTCGGCGCCGGGCAGTCCATCGACATCCTGCTCGGCAAGCAGACGCCGAAGGTCACCCAGTTCACCCACGACCAGCTGAGCGTCTTCGGCATCGGCACCGAGCTGTCCGAAGGCGAGTGGCGCGGCGTCGTGCGGCAGCTGCTCGCGCAGGGCCTGCTGATGGTCGAGGGCGACTACAGCACACTGGCGCTGACCGAGGCCAGCGGCGCGGTCCTGCGCGGCGATCGCAAGGTCCTGATGCGGCGCGAGCCGGAGCGGCCGGCACGCGCACCGAAGCAGTCGCGGCAGTCGGCGGCAGCGACCGAGGACCTGCCGGAGGAGGCCAAGCCGGTCTTCGAGAAGCTCCGCGCATGGCGCGGCGCGACGGCCAAGGAGCAGGGCGTCCCGGCATACGTCATCTTCCACGACGCGACGCTGCGCCAGATCGCCACCCAGGCGCCGACCTCCCTGCAGCAACTCGGCACGATCAGCGGCGTCGGGGAGAACAAGCTCGCCAAATACGGCCAACCGATCCTGGACGCCCTCGCCGAGATCCTCGACCGGCCCGACCAGCCGGAACACTCCGAACGTCCGGAACGTCCGGAACGCCCCGCGCCCGAGGAGCCGCCGGCCGAGCTCGACTTCGAGGAGCCCCCGGAGTACCCGGACGAGGAGTACGGGTACCCCGATGAGGAGTACGCCGGGTAAGAGGTCCGTTCCCTCCGGAGCCGCTTCGACTCCGGCAGGCTGTGGAACCGAACCCACCGCTCGCGGTGCTCGTCCATGTACTCGTGCGCGAGCGGCGGCCGGTCGCCCATCCGCAGCCGCCAGAGTTGTGACAGGGTCCTGATGGTGTCGCCGCCCGCGGCCATCGCGCCAGCCTATCGGCCCGCCCGCGTGGCGCCGTTCCTCAAGTCGCTTGGCGGCTGGCGTCCTGATCGCTGGGCCGGAGACCTGACCTGCGGCGCAGCGGCTGATCCGGGTTACCGCAGTGGTGGTCTGGTCGGCTACGGTAGCCGTGCCGGGCCGTGAACCGTGCCGAGCCGGTCCAACGGAGGGGATCACACTTTGACGTCGAGTATCCCGAGCGTGGCGATAGCCGCCGTGGCCGCCGCGTCCGTCATCCGCGGGTTGTCCAGCCGTTACGGGGCGCAGCGGAGCAGGCGGGCTGCGGGGCGGACCGGGCAGTCTGGGCAGACCGGTCGGGCGGGCCGCGGTGCGCAGGCCGAGGCGGTGCGGCCGGTGCCGATCGACCGCTCGCACGGCGATCCGGAGCTCGCCGCGCTGCGGCAGGCCGCGCGGGTGGCGGACTGGCCGGCCATGGAGGCGATCCTGCGGCCGGTGCGCGAGCGGGCCGACTTCGAGCGGCTGACGTTCCTCATCGGCAACGTCGAGGACCTCGGCGGCGACTTCCTGCTCAAGCTGCCCGAGCAGCTGCCCGGCGATCCGCTCGTGCTGAGCGTGGCCGGCGCGCGGCATTCGGCGTGGGCTTGGGAGGCGCGGACGGGTTACCGCGCTTCGCAAGTGTCCGAGGAGCAGTTCAAGGTCTTCCACGAGCGGCTGCGGATCGCCGAGGAGTACCTGTACACAGCCGTCGAGCTGGACCCGGACAGCGCCGCGCCCTGGTACACGCTCTGCGTCACCAGCCGCGGGCTGGAGCACGGCGCGGAGATCACCCGCCGCCGGTTCGAGGCCGGGATCCGGCGCGCGCCCGGGCACGTGGGCCTGCACCGCCAGATGCTCCAGCAGCTGTGCGCGAAGTGGGGCGGCTCCCACGAGCAGATGCACGCCTTCGCCACCGGAGCCTTCGACGCCGCGCCGCCGGGCAGCGGCCTGGGCGAGGTCGTCGCGCAGGCACACCTGGAGCACTGGCTGGACCTGGAACAGGGCCCTGATGACGAGTACATCCGGGGCACGGCGGTGGTCCAGGAGCTGCGCCGCGCGGCGGACACCTCGGTGTTCCACCCGGCCTTCGCCCCGACCTCCTCGCCGTACACCGCGCTGAACGCCTTCGCGATGGCCTTCTGGCTGGCCGACGACAAGGAGGCCGCCGGGCGGCTGTTCGAGCGGATCGGCGACCACGCCACCAAAGCCCCGTGGCGGTATCGCGGCGACCCCGAGCGGGTGTTCGCGGTGGCCCGGCAGGACTGCGTCAAGAAGCGAAAGAAGTAGGGGAGAGCCACACGTGAGCACCGAACCCGGCCACACTTTCCAAGTCGACCTGCGGGGACTGGTCGACCTGCTCTCGCACCACCTCTACTCCTCCCCGAAGGTGTATCTGCGGGAGCTGATGCAGAACGCCGTGGACGCCATCACGGCGCGCCGCCAACTGGACGCCTCCGCCCCGGCGCAGATCCGGATCCGGACCGGCGTCAACGGCGGGATCCAGGTCGAGGACTCCGGCATCGGGCTGACCGAGGCCGACGTGCACACCTTCCTGGCGACCATCGGCCGCTCCTCCAAGCGCGCCGAGGACGGCGGGCTGGACCTGTCCGCGGCGCGCCAGGACTTCATCGGGCAGTTCGGCATCGGCCTGCTGGCGTGCTTCGTGGTCGCCGACGAGATCACCGTGGTCTCGCGCAGCGCCCGCGACAGCAACGCGCCGGCGGTGGAATGGCGCGGACGCAGCGACGGCACGTACCAGATCAGGGCCCTGCCTTCGGGCACGGTCGCCGAGCCGGGCACCACGGTCACCCTGATCCCGCGCGCCGACGGCAGCGAGTGGCTGGAGCCCAACCGCGTACTGCGGCTCGCCCGGCACTTCGGCTCGCTGCTGCGCTACGACGTGGAGATCGTCGACCGGTTCGGCGACGTCAGCAAGGTCAACGACACGCCTGCCGTGTGGGACCGGCAGTACGGCTCGCCGCTGGCCCGCCGCGAGGCGCTGGCCGGGTACGCGAAGTCGACGTTCGACTTCACCCCGCTGGACACCATCGACCTGGACCTGCCGCTGGTCGGGCTCAAGGGCGTGGCGTTCGTGCTGCCCACGCCGGTGCACCCGACGAAGCGCTCCGGGCACCGCGTCCACCTCAAGGGCATGCTGCTGTCGGACTCGGCGCAGGAGCTGGTCCCGGACTGGGCTTTCTTCGTGTCCTGCGTCGTGGACACCACAGGGCTGCGGCCGACGGCTTCGCGCGAGGCGCTGTACGAGGACGAGACGCTCTCGGCGGTGCGCGACGCGATCGGCGAGCGGATCCGCGAGTGGCTGGTGGGGCTGGCGGCCTCGGACCTGACGCTGCTGCGGCGCTTCATCGACGTGCACCACCTGGCGGTCAAGGCGCTGGCGCGCTACGACGACCGGCTGCTGGCGCTGCTGCTGCCGTGGCTGCCGTTCGAGACCACCGACGGCAACGTCAGCCTGGACGAGTTCGCCCGCGCGCACCCGGTGGTGCTGGTGACGCAGAGCGTCGAGGAGTTCCGACAGGTCGCGCCGATCGCCGCCTCGGCCGGGCTGGGCGTCGTCAACGGCGGCTACGTGTATGACAGGGAACTGGTTCACCGGCTTCCCGAGGTCCGGCCCGGAGTCACGGTCGCGGACCTGGACCCCGAGACGGTCAGTGCGCACCTGGACACCGTGGACCCGGCGGCGGAGCTGGCCGCGGCGGCGTTCCTGGCGCGGGCGCGGGCGGTCTGCGACAAGTTCGACACCGATGTGGCGCTGCGCTCGTTCCAGCCGGTCGGCGTGCCGGCGATGCTGGTCGACAACCGCGAGGCGCGGCACGAGCGGCGGCGCGCGGAGCTGTCGGCCGACGCCGACGAGCTGTGGGCGGGGATTCTGGGGTCGCTGGGGTCCTCGGCGCCGCGTGCGCAGCTGATCGTCAACCATCTCAACCCCCTGATCCGCAAGATCGCGGACATCCCGGACGCGGCGTTGTCGGAGACCGCGATCGAGGCGCTGTACGGGCAGGCGCTGCTGCTCTCACGCCGTCCGCTGCGGCCGGCGGACCACGCGTTGCTGAACCGGTCGTTCATCGGGCTGTTGGAGTTCGCGGCGGCTGCTGCGGGCACCAACGCCACAGGCGGCGGCACCGGTAACGGCAACGGCGGCAACGGCGGCGGAGGTCCGGCCGGGGGCACGGCGGCGGACACGGCTTCCGACGCGCGGGGGGACGTGTGAGCGGGTTCTCCACTAAGGAGGAGTTCTTCGGCGCCCTGCGGGAGAACCGCGAGCGCGCCGACGGCCGGGCCAAGGCGGCGATCGCCGAGGAGATCGCGGACGAGGCCGAGGCGTTCGGCGACGACGAGGTCACCGCGACGTCGCTGGTGGAGCTGATGAGCTCCTACCACGGCAGCGGCGAGCAGGTGAAGTACCCGGTGGTGTTCGCGCGGCTGCTGCGGCTGTGGGACCGGAACCCGAAGGCGTTCGACGACTGGGAGGCGCACCGCGTCTTCTGGTACTTCAAGTGGGTCGGCTCCGGGCTGCTCACCACGCCGGACGTGCCGCTGCCGGCGATCCGCGGCTGGATCGGCGAGATGCGCAAGCGCTACGAGGCGGCCGACTACGGGCTGCAGCCGGTGTACGGACAGCTGTACTCGCTGGCGCAGCACGTCGGCGAGGGCGAGGAGCTGGCGTACGAGCTGTGGGCCACGCGCGGGCGGACGCGGATGAGCGACTGCGAGGCCTGCGAAGCCCGCTCGCGTGCGGAGTACCACTTCGGACGCGGCGAGGACGCGCTCGGGATGGCCGAGCTGGAGCCGACGCTGGACGGCCGCAGCACGTGCGAGGAGGAGCCGCACGCGAGCCAGTCGGTGGCGCTGCTGCCGCTGGCCCGGCTCGGGCGGATGGACGAGGCGCGCGGGGCGCACCTGGCGTCGTACCGGACGGTGCGGGGGCGCGAGGCGTACCTGGCATCGGTCGGACGGCACTTGGAATTCTGCGCGCTGACCGGGAACGAGGCGCGCGGACTGGAGCTGCTGGCGCAGAACCGCGCGCTGTTCGGGTTCACGGCGGCGCCGCTGAGCCGGCTGGAGTTCCTGACCAAGGTCGAGGTGCTGCTGCGCCGGCTGGTCGCGGTCGGGCACGCGGACACGCCCTGCGGCGGGCCGCTGGGGCGCGAGTGGACGGTCGCCGAGCTGCTGGCGTCGGTCGCGGCCGACGGCGAGGCGCTGGCGGCGCGGTTCGACGCGCGGAACGGGAACGCGACGGTCTCGGGGCGGCGGGCGGCACGGCTGGCGCTGGACCCGTTGGTCGCGGAGCTGAATCTGGGGGTGCGGGCGGCGGTTTTGGAGGGTGCTGAGACGCCGGTCGCGGTGCCGTCCGCAGCTGTTTACCCGTCGCAGGCTACTGAGACAGTCGTTCCGGACGACTTCGCTTCGCTGGTCGCCGAGGCATTGGTGCTGGACAAGCAGTTCCATCCGGACGCGCGGCGGCTGTGGGACGCGCTGCTGGAGCGTGCGGACGGGGCGGACGCCGACGAGGTGGACGACGTGCTGCGCGGCGAGATCGCGACAGAGCGCGCCAGCCGTGCGCACCAGGAGCGGGACTGGGACGCGGTGAACGCGTACTTCCTGGAGGCGGCTGCGAGCTACTCGCGCGCGGGGCGTCCGGACCGGGCGATCGCGTCGGCGGCGCGCGTGCAGTGGAGCAAGGCGACGCGCGGGGATCAGGACACTGACGCGGCGGCGGTCACGGAGGAGACGTGGCCGGAGCTGAACGCGCTGCTGCAGCAAATCGACGCCCTGCTGGCAGCCGGCAACCTCGGCCCGAACCTCGCCGACGCACAAGTGCAGAAGCTGGTGGTGCACCAGAGCCGGGTTTTCGCAGCCCGCCACGCCGCCATCCGCGCCGCCGACCCCGCCGACCGCGAACGCTGGCTGGCCGTCTTCCGCGCGGAGACCGACCGCATGGTCCGCGAGGGCAACACCTTCGAAGCACCCCAACGCCTAGCCCTGGTGATGGAAGCCGTCGCCGAATACGACGCCACCCACGATGACCCCAAAGCCGCCGAACCCCTAGCCCGCCACGCCCTCCAGATCTTCACCGACTTGGCCTGGCCCTGGCGCCTCCACCGCACCCGCATGCTCCTCGGCCTCTCCCTCGCCGGCCAAGACCGCCACGCCGAGGCACTGCAAACCCTCCAAACCGGCATCGCCGAAGCACACCCCGCAGTCGACCCCAACGAACTGACCCCCCTCTACCGCCTCCTAGCCGAAACAGCACTCCAAGCCGGCGAGCCCGCCACCGCAGTCCGAGCCTTCGCCGAAGCAGCAGTACGCCTCGACCGCGAAGGCGACGCCTTCGGCGCCGTCGAAACCCGCTGGCGCATGAGCAGCGCCCTCGCCTCCCAGGGCCAGATGGCGGACGCGGTCGCAGTGCTCGAGACGCTGGTGGAGGTGCCGCTGCGCGGGGATGGGGGATACGCGGAGGACGAGGCTGCGGGAAGTAGCAAGGCGGCGGTTGGCGGGAGCTCGGCGGACGGCACCGAGGCGAGCGCGATTGCGGGCGCCGGAAGCAGCGAAGAGCTTGCCGGGGCTGCCGGCGCAAGCGCGTCGAGAAGTGTTGAAGCACGGGCGGGCGCGGGCGTCGGAAGCAGCGAAGAGCTGGCGGAAGCCGCTGGCGGATGCGCACTGAGCGGTGCTGAAGCGAGGGCGGCTGCGGGCGCCGAAAGCAGCCAAGAGCTAGCAGAAGCTGCTGATGTAAGCGCACTGAGTGGCGCTGAAGCAGGGACAGTTGTGGGCGCTGAAAGCAGCGAAGAGCTTGGCGCGAGTGTGCCGAGCGGATCTGAACCGGGCGCGCGAGACGAGGCTTCTGGTCTTGGCGAGACAGATGCCGAAGGCGTTGTCGGGCTCGGCGATGGTGTGCCAGGCGGCGGCGTGCCGGGCGACGGCGCGGAAGCGAGCGGCGAGATTGTCGGCGGGCGGGCCGCGTCCTCCGGGCCGTTCAAGGCGGTTAAGCATCCCTCGCGTGCTGACATGTTGATGGTGCAGGTGCGGGCGGATTTGGCTCGGGGGTTGCTTGCTTTGGATGAGCCTCGGGCTGCTGCTGTGGAGTTTTTGCATGTGGCGGATGCTGTGGATGGGTGGCCGGATGCCAGTCGGTTGACGGCTGCGGCGGCGGAGGCTGCGGGGGCGTTGGCTCTGGCGCGGAATTGGGAGGGGGCTCGGGCTGCTTGGGCTCGGGCTGTTGCCTCTAATGCTGTGGCGCCGCGGGTTCCTGATATGACCGAGGCTTTGCGGGATATGGCTGGGGAGACGATCAATGCTTTTGGTGCTGATGGCGCTGATGAGGCGTTGGGGTATCTCGATGAGGCTGATCGGATGCGGGTCGATTTCGTGGAGGCGTCGAGTGCTCAGTTCCTGAGTGTCGAGATTGATGAGGCTCAGACCTGCTACACGCGGGGGTGGGTGCTCAACGCCGCGGGGCGGCCGGAGGAGGCGATCGTGCAGCTTGAGCGTGCCGCGCTGCTCTATGACCGGCCGGGGTTTTCGGGGATTCCGCCGCGCTTCGATGCGATACGGCAGGCGGCTGTCATCGAATACCGGTCGTTGGATCGGAAGGACGCCGCGAAGGCGCGGCTCGACAGGGCGATCGCCGATGCCGAGGTCGCTGGGCACTCCGATGGTGTGGCCACGCTTCGCAAGCTGCGGGATGCCATCAGCTGAACAACGAAGGCTCTAGGGCTGCTGCCGAACGCATTGGTCGGCAGCAGCCCTCAAGGACGTCCCCCTACCCCTCCCGCAGCCCCGCCGCCAAAGCCGCGCGCGCCGGAACCCACGTCGCGAGCCCCGCCAGGGCCGCGCCGCCGCCGATGACCACCGCCAGTGTCGTCGGCGGCATGGAGACGCCCGCAGTGCCACGCGTCATGCCGCTCGCATAGGTCGTCAGCACCGCCGTGGCCACGGCCAGCCCGAGGCCCGCGGCCACCACCACCGCCGCCGCGGTCTCCCACCCCAGCATCCGCTGGACCTGGCGCCGTGTGGCGCCGGTCAGCCGCAGCGCCGCGAACTCGCGCCCGCGGTCGCTGATGCTCATCGCCAGGGTGTTGACCACGGCGATCGCGGTGAAGGCGACGATCAGGCCGAGCGTCACGTAGCCGATCTTCGCGCCCGCGTCGTTGCTCGTCGACTGCGCCTGCACCCGGTCCTGGATCCCGAGTCCCGGCTCCGCCTTCAGCGCGCCGACCAGCGCGGCGCGCTGCACTCCTGGCGCCTTCACCAGCAGTTCGTCGTCCAGCGGGACGTCCACGTGCGCCGCCACCAGATCGTGCGCCAGCACCAGGTCGCCGAAGCCCAGCTGCCGCGAGTAGATCGCGACGATCGTCACGTGCGCGGGCGTCCCGTCCGGCAGTGTCATCGAGACCTGCGATCCGACGTGGAATCCCTGCCCGTACGCCGCCGCCGCGGTGTCCTGTCCGGTCAGTTGCGCGACGCTCCCTGCCGTGACGCCGAGATCCAGCGTGTCCGCGAGTCCCGCCGGCGTCACCCCCAGCACGTTCCGATCGTTCAGCCCGGTCCGCACCGTCGCGTGCAGCACCTCCGTGACCGTCCGCACCCCCGGCACGGCCTTCACCTCCGCCGCCGCGCTCGCGGGCACCTTGCTCCCCACGACGTAGTCCGCGACGTTCCCCGCCGCCCGCTGCGCCGACGCCGCGTCCGCGACGCTCGTCTGCGAGAACAGGATCGTGCACGCCATCGCCGTCATCAGCGTCAGCGGCGTGATCACCGACGCCAGCCGGGGCGCGGCGGCCCGCAGGTTGTTCGCCGCCAGATACCCGCCGACCCGCGACAGCCGCAGCGGCACCCCCAGCACCGCCACCGCGACTCGCGCCACCCACGGACCGAGCAGCGCCAGCGCGACGCACCACAGCAGCACCGCGTTGAAGCACACCGGCGTCGAGGCGGCGTCGCTGTGCAGGATCGTCAGCAGCGCCGTCAGGACCGTGGCGCCGGCGATCGCCAGCACGCCGAACAGAGCCCTGACAAACGACACCCGCGGCGGCTTCATCTCCGCCTCGCCGAGCGCCTCCACCGGACGGATCCGCGTCGCCCGCCGCGCCGAGATCCGAGCCGCAGCCCAGCCCGCAGCCACTGTCGCCACCACCGAGGCGGCCACCGGGAACACCGACAGCACCACCGGCACGTTCGCCGGAATGATGTTCAACGACACGAACTCGCCATGCAGCCACGAACCCAACGGCAGCCCCGCGAGCGCCCCCGCCACCCCCGCGGTCAGCCCGACAGCCAGCGCCTCGCCGCCGATCATCTTCCGTACCTGCTTGCCGGTCGCGGCGACCGCGCGCAGCACCGCGATCTCTTGCTGCCGCTGCTGGATCGACAACGCGAACGTGCCGACCACCACCAGAATCGCGACGATCAGCGACGTCCCGCCAAGCACCGCCCCCATGCTGATCAGCCGCACCGAAGCGTCGGCGGAGTCCGGGAACTCGGCCGCACCACGGGAATCGCCGGTGTGCACGACCGGAGCCGGGACCACCCCCGCAGCCGCCGACGAAAACAGAGCCTTGACGTCCTTCTCCGTAGACCCGGGGTCCGCAGCGGGAAAGACCCCGATCGCGTCGACCAAACCGTCATGCCCGGCAAGCTGCCGAGCCTCCGTCGTGTCGAAGTAGATCGCCGCCTGACTCGCAAAGCCCTGCGACGTGACGCCCACGACGTGCACCGGCATCGTCCCGCGCGCCGTACGCAGCGGCGCCGTGGACCCGACGTGCAGGTTCGTCTTGGCAGCGGTCGACGCGTCCAACACCACCTCGCCCGGCGCAGCGGGCGCGCGTCCAGAAGCCAGCGTCAAGGTAGACAGGGAAGCGGATTCCCAACCGTGGCCGAAGGAACCGTTGGTCGGACCGCCGGGCAGATACGCCGCGAACATCACCTCGGTGGCGACCGCCTTCACCGAAGACAGACCCCTGATCTGATCCGCGAGCGCCGCCGAGACCCACGCATGGTCGGTGCTCGCCTTCTCCTTGTCTTTCTCCTTGCCCTTGCCCTTGATCTCGACCATATGTACGTCCTGGTCGCCGGTCACGACGATCGGCGCAGCGGCGAACCGCTCCGGCTTGACGCTCCCGAGAATGCCGGTGACCAGCAGCGTCCCGCAGCCCGAGACCAGTGCGGCGGCACAGAACAGCGCGACCAGCGCGCCGATGAAGCCGCCCTTGCGATGGCGCAGCGTGGCGACGGCGAAGGGAAGCATCATCGCGCCCACGCTCCCAGCCGGATCATGCGGTCGGCGACACCGGCGGCGGTCGGTGCGTGCATCGAGTCGGCGATGCGGCCGTCGGCGAGGAACAGGACCGTGTCGGCGTACGCGGCGGCGACCGGGTCGTGCGTGACCATGACGATCGTCTGGCCCATCGTGTCCACGGTCTCGCGCAGCAAGACCAGCACCCCGCGCGCGGTCATGGTGTCCAGGGCGCCGGTGGGCTCGTCAGCGAAGATCACCTCGGGGTCGGCGATCAGCGCCCGGGCGATCGCGACCCGCTGCTGCTGACCGCCGGAGAGCTGGCCGGGACGGTGGCCGGTGCGATCGGTGAGACCGACGCGCTGGAGCACCGCCGCCAGCCGTGCGCGGTCGGCACGCTTGCCGGCCAGGCGCAGCGGCAGCGTGATGTTCTGGCTGACGGTCAGCGAGGACACCAGATTGAACGCCTGGAAGACGAAGCCCGCGCGCTCGCGGCGCAGCTCGGTCAGCTTGGTGTCGCTGAGCCCTGACAAGTCGGTCCCGCCGAGTTTGACGGTGCCCGCGCTCGGCCGGTCCAGCCCGGCGGCACAGTGCAGGAAGGTGCTCTTGCCGGATCCGGACGGGCCCATGATCGCGGTGAAGCCGCCCTTGGGCAGCCCGACCGAGACCTCGCGCAGTGCCGCGACCGCCCCGCGTCCCTTGCCGTAGACCTTGCTGACGGCCTGGAGCGTGATCGCCTCCGGGACCGTCCGTGTGATCGCCTCGTTCATACCGACAAGCCTGCCGAGCTGCGGGTTCGTTCCCCAGAGACGGCGTCATCGATCACCCGTGACCTCGTCACGGGTATCGTCGTGACGTGATCCGACTGTTGTTGGCCGAGGACCAGCTCGTGGTGCGCGGCGCCCTGGCCGCCCTGCTGGAGCTGGAGCCGGACCTGCGGGTCGTGGCGCAGACCGCGACCGGCGACGAGGTGGTGCCGCAGGCGCTGGTGTTCGCGCCGGACGTGGCGCTGCTGGACATCGACATGCCCGGGACCATCGACGGGCTCGAGGCGGCGGCGCGGCTGAAGGAGCAGCTGCCGACCTGCCGCACCCTGATGCTGACGTCCAACGGCCGCCCCGGCATGCTGCGCCGCGCGCTGGAGGCGAAGGTGGACGGCTTCCTGCTGAAGACGGCGCCACCGGAGGAGCTGACCGCCGCCATCCGCACCGTCGCCGCCGGCGGTCGGGTGCTCGACCCGACGCTCGCGGTCACCGCCTGGGACCTCGCCGAGAACCCGCTGACGCCGCGCGAACGGGACGTCCTGCGGGAGCTGGCCGGCGGCGCCGAGCCGCCCGAGATCGCCGCCACGCTGCACCTGTCGACGGGGACGGTGCGGAACGTGCTCACGGCGATCGTGGGGAAGCTGAACGCGCGGAACCGGACGGACGCGGTCCGGATCGCTCGCGATGCCGGGTGGGTGTAAGAGCTTTACTACCCTGCCTCGATGTCAGTATCGGAATCGGAATCGGCAGGATCAGCGGAATCTCTGAGCGAACCTCTGCTCAATCCGCAGCACTGACCGTGCCGGAGCCTAGCGCGGCAGCTCCGCGTGCAGCAGGTACCAGCCGTCGTCGGGTCCGGCTGTCAGGGTTCCGCCATACTCGGCGAGGCGCAGTGTTAGCCCGCCGACGCCAGATCCAGGCGATCCGGCAGATCCGACGTCCGCCGCCACGCCGTCGTTCTCCACCTCCAGCCGCACCGCGCTCTCGGTCATCGTGACGGCGATCCGTGCGTGGCGTGCGGTGCTGTGCCGCAGTACGTTCGTCACCGCCTCGCGCAGCACCACGCCGAGCACTGCTCCCGCGTCCGGCGGCAGCGAAAGCTCGTCGCCGTCGACCTCCACCACCACATCTGCCGCCGCCAACACCGCCGATGCCGATGCCAACTCGTCGCCGAACGACAGCTCGCGCGACCCGCCTGTCAGGGCACGTAGTTCGCTTTCGCCTTGCGCCGCCAAGCGTTCCACGTCGCGGATCTCCGCCAGGCAACGCGCGGGATCGGTCGAGCGCAGCCGCCGGGCCAGCTCCGCCTTGAGCAGGATCGCCGCGAGTCCATGCCCCAGCAGGTCGTGCAGATCCCGCGCCGCACGCAGCCGCTCCCCCACAACCGCCGCGCGCGCCAAGCCGTCATTCGCCTGCTGGAGCTCACGCACCAGGCGCGCCAACCGGAGCATGCCGTACACGATCAGACACGTCACCAGCGCGTTCAGCATCGCCAACAGCGCGCTCGTGCCGTCAGCGGCTGCCAGCAAGCCGCCGACGCCCAGCGCCGCCGCGACCACCGGCACCGCCAACGGCAGAGGCAACGCGACCAACAGCGAACCTGTCAGCAGCCCGAGGGAGGCGATCCAGTTCTGCCCGAAGGCGTGCATCGGCGCGAAGGTCAGCGCCGCGAACAGGACGAGCGCCGCCTCGCTGTGCCGCTTCTCGTCCCGGACCGAGTACACGACCTGCAGCGTGCACAGCACCGCCAACACCAGCAACGCCGGCGCGATCAGGGCAGCGGGGACGTAAAGCAGAGTCCGTACACAGAACGCCGCCAGCAGCACGTAATAGAGCACGCTCGCTCGCCGCAGCTCCGGCGTGTCCACCGGTTCCGCCGCCGACGGCGTGGCCGGCACCGACGCCTCGACCGCGAACCGACCGTCTGCCTCCAACCCTGCCGCCAACCGTCCCCCGCTGGCACGAACCCGCTCCGCGAGACCATCCAGCACGTCCGTCCCGAGCGCAGCAGTCCGCACGCCGTCGCTGACCACCCGCAGCGTCACCTGTCCGGCGGCCTCCCCGGTGACGATCTGGCAGTGCCGCGCGTCCCCGACCCGCACCACCGCCGTCACCGCCTCCCGCAATACCGTCGCCAGCACGGTTCCGGCCGGGCCGAGCGGCTCGGTGTGCCCGGTGACCACGTCCGCACCGATCCCCGCCGACTGAAGCAGGGCCCTGGCACTGGCCGATTCCGGCGCCAGCGACAGGCTGCGCAGATCGGCGGCGGTCGCGCGGGTCGCGGCGAGGGTCGCGCGGGCGTCGGCGAGCAGACCGTCCAGGACGTCCGGGTCCCCCTTCGCCGCCAGGTCCCGGATCCGGGTCAGGCCTGAGGACAGGTCGGCGTCCAGACCCTCGGCGATGCGCAGGCGCTCGGTGGTCACCGCTGCGGCGGCGAGCGTCAGCCGGGTCTCGTGGACGCGCGCGGCGAAGGCGGCCAGCGTCGTCACCGCGTAGAGGACCATCCCGCCGAGCAGGACCGTGGCGCACATGTCGACGGTGTCGCGCGCACTGTCCGTCCGCACCGCGTGTACCCACGCCGTGGCGCCGAGTACAGGTAGGACCAGAGGCCACAACCCTTGCAGGAACACAGATCCGACCGGCACGGCCAGCAACCCGACCGACGCTCCGGCCGGCACGACCGCCACGAAGCCGCACGCCAACTGCGCCACGACCCGCCGCCACGACAGCGGCTGGAACTCCAGCGCGAGAATCGCCAGGCACGCCGCGATGATCGTCAGACCCGCCGCCGGATCGCTCGGAATGCGCCCCACAGCCTTGATGAGGTGCACCGACAGCAGCGCCGCGGCTACGGCGAACACCAGTCCGCGCGCCAGCCGAGGCGGGCTGTCGCTCCCCGTGATCCCCACTCGGTCATCGTAAAGGTGAGCGGCGCTTTTGCGACTGGTTGCGCGGTAAGGGTCTCTTGGCGGACTCGCTAAGGACCACATGGTGACCACCTGTCGAAATACCTCGCCGACGGGCAGGCCGCTCGGAGTATGGTCTAGACCGGCCCTGGGAGGGATCTTGTCCTCGACCATCGAAGCGGGTGTCGGCACCGAAGACATCCGCAAGGACACTGTGTTCGGCCGCATCGGCGGCGCGCTACGCGAACGCGAATTCCGGTGGTGGTTCGCCGGGCAGATCACGTCGGCGTCCGGGGTGATGGCGCAGGGGGTGGCGCTGTCGTGGTGGATGCTGCAGCGGACCGGCGACGCGGTGTGGCTCAGCGTACTGACGGTGTGCACGATGGGCCCGACGCTGATCGGCGGCGCGTGGGCCGGGGCGGTGGTGGACCACGCGGATCGCCGGCGGCTGCTGATCGGCACGCAGACGGTCCTGATGGGCATCGCCGCGGCGCTGACCGTCCTGGCCGCGACCGACACGCTCGCGGTGTGGAACGTGCTGGTCGCCTCGGTGCTGGCCGGGACGACCATGGCCGTGGACTCGCCCGCGCGGCAGGTGTACGTCGTGGACCTGGTCGGCGCCGACGGCGTCGCGAGCGCGGTCGGGCTGTGGGAGGTGGCGCTGAACACCTCACGGGTCGTGGGTCCGGGCTTGGGCGGCGCGCTGCTCGCAGGTCCCGGCGCCACCGCGTGCTTCGGCGTGAACGCGTTTTCTTATCTGGCGCCGCTGATCGTGCTGCTCCGGATGAAGCCCCGGACGACCGCGCAGGTTCGGACGCGCGGACGTGCCCGGGGCGCCGCGCGTGACGGCATCCGCTACGCGTTCCGCTCGCCGGTCATCAGGGCTCTGCTTCCGATGTCGACGGCTTCCGGCTTGATCTTCGGCATGGGTATCGCGCTGCCGCCGCTGGTCCAGCGTGCTCTGCACCAGGGCGGCGGCGGGTACGGCGCGATGATGGCGGCGTTCGGCGTCGGCGGGCTGCCCGGGGCGCTGCTGGCCGCCGCCCAACCCGAGCCGACCGGCCGCCGCGTGCGCTGGCTCGCGCTGGCGACCGCGGCGGCGGTGATCGGGACCGCGGTGGCGCCGGTGATGGCGGTCGCGTTGGTGGGGATGGTGGCCCTCGGCCTGACGTCGATCTGGTTCATCGCCTCGGCCAACACCCTGGCGCAGTTGCGGTGCGCGCCGGACATGCGCGGCCGGGTGATGAGCCTGTGGGGCGTGGCGATGATGGGGACCGCGCCGATCACCGGGTTCGGCGTCGCGGCGGTGGTGCAGTACGTCGGACCGCGCGAGGGGTTCTCCATCTCGGGCATCGCGCTCGGGCTGGCCGCCGTCGTCGGCTGGCGGGCGTTGCGCGACTAGGTCACGCGACGGCCTTCGGCTCAGGCTCTGAGGCCGGACGAGTGAACTGTCGGGCCCGAACCGTGTAACCGCCGGTGCATCGGCCAAGAACCCCGATGCCGACCCATCGCCGACCTCGGGAGCCGGAACCATGCGCAGCACGCTGCGGCACGCCGTCCTCGCCCTCACCGCGGCCTCGATCGCCGCCCTCGGCGCGCTGTCCGTGCCCGCCGCCAGCGCCGCGGCGCGTGCGTCCCACACCGAGTACGGTCCGCCGGTGCGCCTCGGCGCCGGGACTGCGCGGACCTACCTCGTCTCCGAAGGCTCCACGCCGTTGGAGATCGGCGTGGTCGTCGATGCTGCGGCGACCGAATCCCTGCCCGCCTCGCCGCCGACCGACGGGCACCACTGCTACGACGTCAACGGCGACGGCCGCATCAACCCCGTCACCGAATGCGCGGGCGGCTACTACCTGCCGCTGCATCTGCCGTCGGACGCGCCGGCGCCCTATCGCTGGGTCCTGCTGAACTGGAACCCGTCGGGTCATGGGCCGGTCGGCATGTACGACACGCCGCACTTCGACATGCACTTCTACGTCGTGCCGCGCTCGGCGGTGGACGCGATCGGCTACGGCACGTGCGGTCAGCTCGTGGCGTGCGACCAGGTCCCGGAGGTCGCCGCGCCGCTGCCCGCGAAGTACGTCCCCAGCGGGTATCCGCCCGCGCTGAAGCAGACCGTGGAGGTCGCTATGGGCGACCACCTCGACAACGACGCCGGCTTCAAGAACGGCGCGACCTTCGTGTACGGCTCGCTCGACGGCCGCATCGCCTTCCTGGAGCCGATGATCCAGCGCGACGCGCTGCGGCAGACGCCGGCCGGCGGACCGCGCCAGTGCCAGCCGGTGGCGCAGCCCGCGGCGTGGCAGCGCAGCGGGTGGTACCCGACGTCGTACTGCTTGGGGCAGACGGCCGACGGCGGCTACCAGGTGAGCCTCGACGGGCTCGTGCGCCGGCACCGGAGCTGAGGTCAGCGGGACCCGGCGCACAGAGGTGGGGTGGGTAGGACGCGCCGGATGCCGCCGACGGCGGGGCTGCCGGAGCTACTCGAGGATGGCGCGGAAACGTTCGGCGGCAAGGTCGAGCTGGCTGGCGATGTGCTGCTTCACGTCGTCGTCGAGCGGGGTGTCGGCGCACAGGGCGAATTCGCGCAGCTGCGGGACGAGCGGCGCGTACTTCGCAGAGGCCTTACGGACCTTCGGGCCGGTGGTGTGGATGATGCCGACGCCGTTGTCGGTGAAGTCGGACAGCTTGATGACGCGTGCCCACGGATGCGCTTCCAGGCTCTCCACGACGTGCTCGCGGTACTGCTCCTGGCGGTCGCGCTCGGGGTCGTAGTCGGGGTTGGTGACGGCGGCTATCAGGTCCGCGACACGCGGGGTGAAGGCGCGGCCGAGCATCGTCAGCGCCGCCTCGCGCTCCCCCGCGCCGCGTTCGGCGTCGCTCGCCAGATCGGCGAGGTCGCGGGGGTGGTCTTCGACGGCGTCGTGCAGGAGTGCGGCGCAGAGCACTTCGACGTCGTGCACGTGGTAGTGGCGGACGATGCGGATCGCCACGCGAAGCAGATGGTTGGCATACGGCTCGCGCACTCGCTTGTCCGCGGCGTGCAGGCGCGAGGCGACGCGCTCGGCACGCAGCAGCGTCGCGCGCTCCTCGTCGGGGAACGCCTCGCTCTCGATCTCGAAGAGCATGCGCAGCCCGGCCTCGCCGTAGACCTCGGTCACGGCGTGGATGGGCATGACCTTCAACTGACCCCGCTCGATCCGGTCCATGGCGGCGAATCTAGCGGGGTCGGGGGAGAAGACTCCAGGCGGTGTGCGGTCGAGCGTTCGGGCTAGGCGTTCATCTTGGTCTGCCAGTCGACCGGCACGCGGCCCTTCGGTCCGGGCACCGGCTGGTCGGCCGGGTGGCTGTCCGGCGGCGCGAGCTCGGGACCGGACTCGTAGAAGTTGTCGTTGCTGAAGTCGTAGAACCAGTCCTCGCCGGGCTCGAAACTGGTGATCATGCTGTGGCCGCTCGAGGCGGCGTGCTTGCGGCCGTGCTGCTCCGGCGAGTTGTCGCAGCAGCCGACGTGGCCGCACTGCGCACAGCGGCGAAGGTGCACCCACCAGCCGCCGCTCTCGTCGCACTCGACGCAACCGGTACCGCTCGGCGGGACGCTCGGATCGACTCCTGGGATCGACATGCCCCAGACGCTACCCGGCCCGGGGCGCGGGCGCGCGTCAAGCGCTCGGAGCTGGGGATTCGGTGCGTCGCGGGATGCTTCGGGGTGCGCCGAAACGACCCGGCCGTAGGTTCGGGGCATGGTGACTTTCACGGCGCGCGCCGACATCGAAACCGCGCTGGCCGATCCGCTGCTGGTCCCGCTGCCTGCGGAGTCCGGGCCCGAGGGGTCTATGGCGTGGCTGCGTGCCACGGTCGCGCGGTTCGCGCACGGCACGGTTCACGCGCGCCGGCGTGCGTATGTCGAAGCGGAGTTGGCGCGCATCGACGGGAACGAGCTGCGCCGCCTGGCCACCGGCCGGTTCGGCGACGACCGGACGCGCGTCCTGCGAGCCCTCGCGCGAGCGATGCGCCTGCCGGAGCTGGACGATGCCGCGATCGACGCGTTGTGCACCGTGGCCGCGAATTACTTCGGCGGGGAGGACCCGGCTGCGGACGACGCCGTGAAGCTGCTCCTGCCGCTGATGCGCGCTGGCGATCCGGAGCAGGCTGCGAACCGGGTGGGCATCCTCATCCAGGCGTGCGACGCCACCGCGGCCTTGATCGCCGCCGCCCGGGACGGCTCCGGCAAGCCGCCGGTTCAGGTCATGCGGCGCGTCGCGCTCGAGGCCACGGAGGTAGGGACAGTCGAGATTCCCCAGGGCGCGTCAGTACTTCTGGAAGTCGGACCGGTCGGGCTCACGTTCGGCAGCGGACCGCGTGCCTGCCCGGGGAGGGAGCTGGCGCTCGCTCTCGCCGAGGGTGCCTTGGCGGAATCTCCGGAATCCCTAGCATCGCCGCAGTAGTAGGCGCAGTAATGGCCGCAGTAATAGGCGCCTACCCGCTCGGCGCAGTCTCGCCGCGCGCACCTCCCTTATGGGGTGTTGTCTGGATTCATGTCCATGAGCTCCTACGGCGGCTTCTTCGACCGTTCCGACGATCCCTTCAACGACCTGCTCAACCGGTTCTTCGGGATGTCACCGGAGTTCTCGCCCCCGCGGGTCCAGCGCGTGCCGATCGGGCAGCTGCTGACCGACTCGGCGCGGGAGCTGATCTCCACCGCCTCGCAGCGCGCGGGCCAGGACGGCAGCTCCGACCTCGACACCGAGCACCTGCTCTGGGCGGCGACGCAGGTCGAGCCGACGCGCGGCATCCTGGCCGCGGCCAACGTCGACCCGGACCGGCTGGCGCAGACGATCAAGAAGTCGCTGCCGGCCTCCGGGAGCACGCCGTCGGCTGAGCCCGGGCTCACGCCGGCTGCCAAGCGCGTGCTGATGCGCGCTCACGAGCTGTCTCGGAGCTCCGGCTCGACGTACATCGGGCCGCAGCACATCCTGGCGGCGCTGACCGAGGACCAGGACTCCGGCGCCGGGCACGTGCTGAACACCACGCAGGTGGACGCCAAGGACCTGGGCAAGCGCATCACGAAGGCTTCGCGCGCCGAGGGCATGCCCACCGGTCCGGAGCAGCCGTCGGACACTCCGACGCTGGACGAGTACGGCCGGGACATGACCGAGGACGCCAAGGCCGGCAAGCTCGACCCGGTGGTGGGCCGCGCCGACGAGATCGAGCAGACCGTCGAGGTGCTGTCCCGGCGCACCAAGAACAACCCGGTGCTGATCGGCGATCCCGGCGTCGGCAAGACGGCGATCGTGGAGGGTCTGGCGCAGCGCATCGTCTCCGGCGACGTGCCGACGACGCTGGAGGGCAAGCGGGTCGTGATGCTGGACCTGGCCGCCCTGGTCGCCGGGTCGAAGTACCGCGGGGAGTTCGAGGAGCGGCTGAAGAACGTCATCGACGAGGTCGGCAAGGCCGCCGACTCCACGATCCTGTTCATCGACGAGCTCCACACGGTCGTCGGCGCGGGCTCCGGCGGCGAGGGTTCCATGGACGCCGGCAACATCATGAAGCCGGCGCTGTCGCGCGGCGAGCTGAACGTCATCGGCGCCACGACCATCGACGAGTACCGCAAGAACATCGAGAAGGACGCCGCGCTGGAGCGGCGCTTCCAGCCGGTGCTGATCGCCGAGCCCACGGTCGAGGAGACCATCGAGATCCTGGAGGGCCTGCGCGACCGCTACGAGGCGCACCACGGCGTGAAGTTCACCGACGAGGCGCTCGCGGCGGCGGCGCTGATGTCGGACCGCTACATTTCCGACCGCTTCCTGCCGGACAAGGCGATCGACCTGATCGACCAGGCCGGCGCGCGCATCCGGCTGCGCAACCTGGGCAAGTCCACCGAGGCCATCGAGCGCGAGGACAAGCTGGCCAAGCTCACCCGCGAGCGCGACGAGGCGGTGTCCGCGGAGAACTACGACCGCGCCAAGGATCTCAAGGCGCGGATCGAGGAACTGAACGACGAGGTCGCCACCATCGAGGAACGCCGCGAGGGCACGCTGAAGGTGACCGAGAAGGACATCGCCGAAGTCGTCTCCCGCCGCACCGGCATCCCGGTCGCGCAGCTGAACGAGGACGAGCGCACCCGCCTGCTGAAGCTGGAGGACGCCCTGCACGACCGCGTGGTCGGGCAGGAGGAGGCGGTCACCGCGATCGCCGAGGCGGTCCGCCGCTCGCGCGCCGGCATGGGCGACCCGAACCGCCCGACCGGCTCGTTCCTGTTCCTCGGACCCACCGGCGTGGGCAAGACCGAACTCGCCAAGGCCCTCGCCGAGCTGCTGTTCGGCGACGAGGACCGGCTGATCCGCTTCGACATGAGCGAGTTCCAGGAGAAGCACACGGTCTCCCGCCTGCTGGGCTCCCCGCCCGGATACGTCGGCTACGAGGAGGCCGGCCAGCTCACCGAGCGCGTACGCCGCAAGCCCTATTCGGTGATCCTGTTCGACGAGGTGGAGAAGGCGCACCCGGACATCTTCAACACCCTCCTCCAGGTCCTCGACGACGGCCGCCTCACCGACGCGCAGGGCCGCACCGTCGACTTCCGCCACACGGTGGTCATCATGACCTCCAACATCGGCAGCCAGCTGATCCTCGCGCACATGGGCGACACCGACGAGATCCGCGACCAGCTGATGGACCAGGTCCGCAGCTTCTTCCCGCCAGAGTTCATCAACCGGCTCGACGAAGTGGTGATCTTCCACAGCCTCGGCAAGCCCGAGATGGGCAACATCGTGGACCTGATGCTCGACAGCTCCCGCCGCCGCCTCAAGGCGCAGGAACTCGGACTGGAGGTCACCGAGAAGGCGAAGAACTGGCTGGTCGAACGCGGCTACAAGCCGGAGTTCGGCGCACGGCCACTACGCCGCACGATCCAATCCGAGCTGGACAACAAGGTCGCCACCCTCCTGCTGTCCGGCGACACACACCCAGGCGACACCATCGTCGCCGACGAGGCCGACGACCACCTGGTGTGCACCGTGAAGCACGAAGACGAGCCCGTGGGCGCAGGCGCGTCCGGAGCAGCCGGCTGAGGAGACGACGCCGGCTATGGCGCCGCCGCGGATGGGGTCCGCGGCGGCGTCCGGCGTTTCGGGCGCTGGCGACTGATGCGCGGGTGGGGTGCGGCTGAGTGGGGTGCGGCTAAGTGGGGTTGGTGCGGTTGGTTGGTGGGCTTTGAGAAGCTTTTTACGTCTTCGAGCATGGTTCGATGGCCTCGCAGGGGACGCAGTGCGGTGGCAGATATCTGAGTAGCGTCGGCGGCCGGCGGTGGAGGCTGTTCACGACCGCGCAGGTCCGAGTCACTGCGCACACGTTGGGGCTGGTGTTGTCCCGGATCCCTTGTCGCTGTCGGCGGGCTCTGCCAATCATTGCGGACTGGCGGTGTCGTCTACGGCGACGACAGCGATGAGGGATCCGGGACAAAGGTGACCACAAGCAGGACCGCCGCCGAACAGTCCAACCCGGCCCGACCCCCCGTTGCAGAGTGCCCCGCCGGAGGCGCCTGCCCTTGGCCTTGACTTTCGGTGCCCCTCAAACGCGGCAGACACCCGCCAAGTCCAAAGTGTGCGCAGTGACTCGGACCTACGCGCGGTCGTGAACAGCCATAACCGCCGGCCGCCGACGCTACCCAGATACCCACCACCGAACTGCGCCCCCTGCGAGGCCATCAAACCATGCTCGAAGACGTAAAAAGCTTTAAAAACCCACCAACCCTCCCGCCCGGCCGCCCCACACCGCCCAGAAACCGATCAGGCCACGCCCGGCTTGATCAGCCCCGTCTCGTACGCCACGACCACAGCCTGAGCCCGGTCGCGCAGATTCAGCTTCGCCAGGATCCGTGCGACATGCGTCTTCACCGTCGCCTCCGAGAGGTGGAAGCGCGCTGCCAGCTCCGCGTTCGACAGTCCGCGGCCCAGGAGGCCGAGTACTTCGCGCTCGCGGGGGGTCAGTGTCGCGAGGTCCTTGTGGAGGGCTTCGGTGCGGGGGTTCACCGTGGGGACGGCGAAGCGTTCGACGAGGCGGCGGGTGATTGCCGGGGCCAGCATCGCGTCGCCGGCGCGGACCATGTGGACGGCGGCGACGAGGTGCTCCGGGCTGACGTCTTTGAGGAGGAATCCGCTGGCGCCGGCGGTGATCGCGGCGTAGACGTACTGGTCGAGGTCGAATGTTGTCAGGATGATGATGCGGGGTGTCTCGCGGGGGGCGTCGATGGCGGAGGTGATGGCTGCGGCGTTCTCTGCCATGATCAGCCGGGTCGCCTCCAGGCCGTCCATGCCGGGCATGCGGATGTCCATCAGCACCACGTCGGGCCGCGTCTCGCGGACCACGCGCAGGGCTTCCTCGCCGTTGGCGGCCTCGCCGACGACGTCGATGCCCTCGGACATCAGGATCATGCGGAAGCCGGTGCGGACCAGTACCTGGTCGTCGGCGATCACCACGCGCAGCGCGGTCACGCTGCCACCCCCTCCCTCAGCGGGATCACGGCGCTGACCATGTAGCCCCCGGTCAGTCGCGGTCCCGCGCTCAGCGTCCCACCGTAGACCGCCAGGCGCTGGCGCAGTCCGGCCAGGCCGCGGCCGTTGCCGGTCGCCGCGGAGGAGGAGGCGCTGCCGCCGGTGTCGACGACGTCCACCTTCAGGCGCTGCGGACTGTAGTCCAGCGTCACCCGGATCAGGGCGCCGACCGCGTGCTTCACCGCGTTGGTCAGTGCTTCCTGGACCACGCGGTACGCCGCCAGGTCCAGCCCCGAGGGCAGCGGGATCACGTCGCCCTCGATCGCCAGATCCACGCGCACGCCGCCGTTGCGGATGCGCTCGACCAATGCCGGGATCTGCTCCAGACCCGGCTGCGGGGCGAGGTCCGCGCTGCCGGCCGGATCGCCGCCCTGCGAGGTCATCGTCAGCAAGCCCATCACATGCCGGAGTTCGGCCATCGCCGCGCGGCCGCTGTCCTCCACGGCCAGCAGTGCCTCGCGCGCCAGATCCGGGGATTTGTCGAGTACCTTGCGCGCCGCGCCGGCCTGCACCACCATCACGCTCACGTTGTGCGACACCACGTCGTGCAGCTCGGCGGCGATCCGTGCGCGTTCCTGCTCCACGGCCCGCAGCGTCGCCGATTCGCTTTGCTCCTCCAGGTCCTCCACGCGCTGCCTCCAGTTCCCGATCGCGTTGGCGCCCAGGACGATCGGGATCAGGAACAGGAACGGCACGAATCCGCGCGTGACGTTCGGGAGCTCGCCGCCGCGGGTGGCGGCGAGCAGGATCGCGCCGACCGCGAGGCTGTAGACCATCGCCGAGCGGTAGGGGCTGTAGATCGCCGCGCTGTAGGCGGCGATCAGGATCGACATGAAGGTGAAGATCGCGGTGTCGTTGGCGTCCGTGACGTTGGCGTGCAGCGCCATCACCGCGAGTTCGCAGGACCAGAACGCGGCCAGCGGGAAGCGGCGGCGCACCATCAGCGGCAGCGCGGTCATCACGACCAGGAAGGAGTCCCGCGGTCCCACCACGATCAGGTGGTTCACGCTGTAGAACGGTCCGTGCTGGTCCGGGATCGGCATCGCGTGGTGGTAGCCGCTGTTGAGCGTGCTGAACACCATCGCCATCGCCAGCGTGACGTCCGCCGCCCAGGCCCAGCGGGTGGGCGACGGCGACGCTCCGGTGCGGCGGTGCAGCCCGTTCCACGCGCTCCGGGTCCAGCCCTCGACGTCCCTGTTCACCGGCCCAGTGTCGCAAGAACCCAGGCCGCTCCACATCATCCGCTCCGTCTACCGGCCTACGCCTGCGGGATACACCCCCAGGATGACGCCGCCACCGCATCGGCTCAGCGGTGTATCAGTTTTCATGACCCAGGCCGACGCGGCCGATCACGGTCTGTTCGTAGGTTCGTGGCCATGACGAACCCGCCGATGATCGATCTGCGTGACGCGACGAAGAAATACGACGACGGCCCGCCCGCACTGGCCGGCGTGACCCTGTCCGTGGCCGCCGGGGAGTGCCTGGCGGTCCTGGGCCACTCCGGCAGCGGGAAGTCCACGCTGCTCAACCTGATCGCGGGCCTGGACCGGCCGACCAGCGGGAGCGTGACGGTCGACGGCACGCGGGTGGACCAGCTCGGCGAGGCCGGCTCCGCCAAGTACCGGCGGGCCTCGATCGGGATGATCTTCCAGTTCTTCAACCTGCTGGACGATCTGACCGTGCTGGACAACGTGCTCATCCCGGCGCAGCTGGCCGGAATGGGCAAGAGCCAGGCCCGGCGCCGCGCCGGCGACCTGCTCGGCACGCTGGGCATCGACCGGCACGCCAAGGCCTACCCGCAGCGGCTCTCCGGCGGCGAGCGCCAGCGCGTCGCGGTCGCCAGGGCCCTGATGAACTCCCCCGCGCTGCTGCTCGCCGACGAGCCCACCGGTGCGCTGGACTCGCACTCCGCCGCCGACGTGCGCCAGCTGCTGCTGGACCTCAACGGCGAGGGGCAGACCATCTTGCTGGTCACCCACGACGTCGAGCTGGCGGCGACGACCGCGCACCGGACCATCGAGCTGGTGGACGGTGCCGTGGCACGGGACGTGGTCGGCGGTGCGCCGCGGGGGGACGCATCGCCGACCCGGCCCGGGGGTGCGGCGAACGCCGTCCGCACCGGCAATGCCGCCGCCGCAGCCGCCACCGCAGCCGCGACCGCAGCCAGCCCGACCGCCGCCACGACCGCCACCGCCACCTTCGACGGCCCGTCGGGAGCAGTCCGATGACGCTGCACAAACCGCTGTCTCGCCGCGTCTTCGAGGCCGCGTTCCGGGCCGTGGCCCGACTGCTGCTGGCGGCGGCCCGATGAGCGCCCTGGGCAAGGTGGTCCGCTCCGGCGTCGGCCGGCGCCGCGTCCAGTCCTTCGTCATGGCCCTGACCACGCTCGCCGCCGTGACCTCCTCCGTGCTCTCGCTCGGTCTGCTCACCGCGGTCTCAGCGCCCTTCGAGCACGCCTTCGCGCACCGCCACGGCGCGCACCTGGCCGTGCAGTTCAACGGCAGCAAGGCGGCGCCGGACCAGATCGCCGCCACCGCGCACGCCGCCGGCGTCACCGAGTCCTCCGGCCCGTACCCGATCACCACCGCGCTGGACACGACGATCGGCAGCGACTGCACCGCGACCGGCGGGCCCGGCATGCCCTTCGCCGGCAGCTCCGCGCCGGCGGCCACGGTGTCGACGCGGCCGAGCCTGTCGGGCGGCTCCGGACTGGACCAGATCGTGCTGGACCACGGCGCCTGGCCGACGACCGCGAACCAGATCGTCCTGAACAACTTCCCGGTCGACTGCCTCGGCAAGTCGGTGGTGTTCAGCTCGCTGCCGGGCAAGCCGTCGTTCGTCGTCGTCGGGTTCGCGAACTCGCTGACCAGTACCGCCACCGGCTGGACCACCGAGGCCGGCTTCGCGCGGCTGACGGCCGGCGGCGCGCAGGCGGACTCCCAGATGCTCTACCGGTTCGCCTCCGCCGGGACCGATGCCCAGATCGCCGCCGACCGGCAGGCGGTCACCGCCGCCGCGCCGGCTGGCGCCTACGAAGGCTCGCAGTCGTACCTGACCGCCGAACAGCAGGCGACCGGCAACGCCAAGGCGTTCGTGCCGTTCCTGATCGTGTTCGGCTTCCTCGGCCTGTTCCTGTCGGTGCTGATCATCGCGATCGTGGTCAGCGGCGCGGTGGTGTCGGCGACCCGGCGGATCGGGATCCTGAAGTCGCTCGGCTTCACCCCGGCGCAAGTGGCCCGCGCTTACGCCGCGCAGGCTTTGATCCCGGCGGCGGTCGGCGTGATCGCCGGAACGGTCTTCGGCAACCTGCTGGCCGTCCCGGTGCTGAACGGCACCAGCCACGATCTCGGCGCGGCCGGTGCCGGCCTGCCGTTGTGGGTGAGCATCGTCGTGCCGCTGGGGACGCTGGTCCTGGTCGGGATCACCGCGCTCGTGCCGGCGCTGCGGGCCGGCCGGCTGCCGGCGGTGCAGACGCTGGTGGTCGGCCGGGCTCCGAGGGCCGAGCGCGGACGTGCGGCGCAGCGTCTGGCGTCCCGCCTGCCGCTGCCCCGCGCGATGTCGCTGGGACTGGCCCAGCCCTTCGCCCGGCCCGCGCGGGCCGCGCTGGTCGGCGCCGCGGTGCTGTTCGGAGCGGTGAGCGTGACGTTCGCGCTGGGGTTGGAGACCGGCTTCAGCAGGTTCCAGCAGGAGCGGACCGCCGGGTTCAACGACGCCTCGGTGATCGTGGTGCCGAGTCACTCCGACAGCAGCGGGATTCCGCATGGCCCGGGCGGGTTCTACGGTCCGAACGACCCGCGCACGCCGCATCTGGACCCGGCGAAGGTCGCCGCCGCGCTGGCCTCCGTCCCGGGCACCGAGGCCGCCTTCGGCTGGGGGGACAGCGGCGCGACCATCATCGGCGCGCCGACCGGCGACCCGAGCGAGGTGGACACCATCTCCGGGACCTTCTCCTGGACCGGGCTGGAGCTGATCTCCGGCCGCTGGTACTCCGGGCCCGGCGAGGCGGTGGTCAGCGACCGGCTGGCGTCCGCGATGGGGACGCACGTCGGCGACACTGTCACCGTCGTGCAGTCGGGCAAACCGCTCGCCCTGAAGGTGGTCGGGATCGACTTCGACACCCACGACAGCGGACGCTCCGTGCTGGTCGACAGCGCGACGTTCAGCGCCGCCGGACTGACGCCGCGGACCGACCAGTTCAACGTGGAGCTGGGCGCGAACGTCGACGGACCGAACTGGGCCGCCTCCGCCACGGCCGCGCTGTCGCCGCTGCACGCGTCGGTCGACCACGAGCCGGGCGGCAACCGGTCCGACGTGGTGCTGACGATGAGCGCGCTGGTGGCGACGCTGTCGGTGATGCTGCTGGCGGTCGCGGCGCTCGGGGTGCTGAACACCGTGGTCCAGGACACCCGCGAACGGATCCACGACCTGGGGATCTTCAAGGCGCTGGGAATGACGCCGCGGCAGACCGTGAGCATGGTGCTGACCTCGGTGGCGTTCACCGGGCTGATCGCCGGGCTGATCGGGGTGCCGATCGGGACGGCGCTGGAGAAGGCGACGATCACCCCGATGGGCAACGCGGTCGGCATGCATCTGCCGCCGAGCGTGACCCACACCTACTCGCTGAGCCTGTGGCTTCCGCTGCTGGCCGGCGGGGTCGCCATCGCGGTGCTCGGGGCGCTGCTGCCGGCCGGCTGGGCGGCGCGGTCGCGGACCGCCGCGGCGCTGCGGACCGAGTAGCGCCGCACGGGCGCCGCGTGACGGCGGTCACGTGAGCCGTCATCACGGCATCACAAAGGAATGCCGGCCTGTCCGGGGTTGATACCCTCGAAAGGTCGGCATTCCGCCGCGGCTCGTCACCGAGTACAGACCTCAACACAATGGCGTGAGAGGCACATCAGCATGGCGGTCAGCGTTTTCGACCTGTTCTCGATCGGCATCGGCCCGTCGAGTTCGCACACCGTCGGCCCGATGCGGGCGGCCAGGATGTTCGTCAAGCGCCTGGACAACGAGGACGTGCTGCCCAAGGTGGCACGGATCCGGGCCGAGCTGTTCGGCTCCCTCGGCGCGACCGGCCACGGCCACGGCACGCCGAAGGCGGTGCTGCTCGGGCTGGAGGGCCAGGTCCCGGCGACCGTGGACGTGCGCGGCGTGGAGACCGACCTGGCGCGGATCCGCGAGACCGGGCGGCTGCGGCTGCTGGGGACCGAGCACGGCACCGCCGCCGAGGTCGGCTTCAGCGAGGACCGCGACCTGGTGCTGCACCGGCGCAAGTCGCTGCCGTACCACTCCAACGGCATGACGCTGGCCGCGTTCGACGAGCACGGCGAGCCGTTGACGACCAAGACCTACTACTCGGTCGGCGGCGGGTTCGTCGTCGATGAGGACGCCGTCGGCGCCGACCGCGTGGTCCTGGACGACACCGTCCTGAAGTACCCCTTCCGCACCGGCGCGGAGCTGCTGGACCTGACCGCGCAGACCGGTTTCAGCGTCAGCGGCCTGATGCTGGAGAACGAACTCGCCTGGCGCACCGACGCCGAGGTGCGCACCGGCCTGCTGGAGATCTGGCGGGTGATGCGCGAATGCGTCACCGCCGGCATCACCAGCGAGGGCATCCTGCCCGGCGGGCTGAAGGTCCGCCGCCGCGCCCCGGGCATCGCCCGCACCCTGCGCGCCGAGGGCAACCGCGAGATGCACGCCAACGAGTGGGCCACGCTGTGGGCGATGGCGGTCAACGAGGAGAACGCGGCCGGCGGCCGGGTCGTGACCGCCCCCACCAACGGCGCCGCCGGCATCATCCCGGCGGTGCTGCACTACTACATCAACTTCGTGCCCGACGCCGACGAGGACGGCGTGGTCCGCTTCCTGCTCGCCGCCGGCGCGGTCGGCATGCTGTTCAAGGAGAACGCCTCCATCTCCGGCGCCGAGGTCGGCTGCCAAGGCGAGGTCGGCTCAGCCTGCTCCATGGCCGCCGCCGGCCTGGCCGAAGTCCTCGGCGGCACCCCGGAGCAGGTCGAGAACGCCGCCGAGATCGGCATGGAACACAACCTGGGCCTGACCTGCGACCCCATCGGCGGCCTGGTGCAGATCCCCTGCATCGAACGCAACGGCATGGCCGCGGTGAAGGCCGTCACCGCCGCCCGTATGGCACTGCGCGGCGACGGCAAGCACCACGTGTCGCTGGACAAGGTCATCAAGACCATGAAGGACACCGGCCGCGACATGTCGGTGAAGTACAAGGAGACCGCGCGCGGCGGGCTCGCGGTGAACGTCATCGAGTGCTGACGCTCACGCTCGCTCCTTCCAGGTCGGGCGGGCCCTGGGTGCTCAGGAGCGCGGCGAGCCGGTCGGCTTGCTGCGCTGTCGCTCCAGCGGGGAGGGTCGAACCACCCGCTGGCGAGGGGTTGGGCACCGAGCGTGTCGTTGGCGACGGCGCCGTCGACGAGCAGAGCGGCCGGCCCGGCGGTCCGGGCGGTGAAGTCGGCGAAAGCCTGGGCGCCGGCGCTGTCGAAGGTGAACTTCAGGGCCCAGGAGGTGCCACCCGAGCTGCGGGCGGTATCGGCGCGCTGTTCCGCCGACACCCCCAGGACGCGGTAGCTGATACCCACCGGGGCGGCGATCCAGGCCGCCTGGGCCTTCCCGTTCTGATCGCACGCCCGCCAGATGTCGTCGGCCTTCACCGTCGAGATCAGACAGGAGGACTCCGGGGTCCACTGCGGTCCCGGCGCATAAACAGCCGGCCGGATCTGCAGGATCCCGGGCTTGCCGATCGTCTTCAACGCGCTCAGATCCGCGGCGTGGCCGGTCACCTCGAGGCGCCAAGGACTGTGCAGCACGGTGGCCCGCACGTCTTTCAGCCCTTCGGCTCCGGCTCGCGCACGGACCCACGCCTTCACCGAGGCGTCGGTGGTCTGTGGGCTCACGGTTCCGGTCTTGCTCTGGAAGGTCACCGTCACCTGGTCCGCGAGCCGGTGCCGATCGCCGCCCGCCGAGAGCGCCACCGCTCCGCCGACGCCTGCCATTCCGATCGCCGCCGCCAGCAGCGCGAGCAGCGGACGTCGCCGAAAGCGCTTCCCGCTCACCGCGGCCTCGGCGATGCGGTGCGCGTCGAAGACCGGAGGTTCGTGGCGGTCGGCTTCCGTGAGCAGGACCCTCGACAGGGTGTCTTCGATCTCTGCCATACCTTCTTCGAGCCCTGTCATGCTGTCCGCTCCTCCTCGTGCGCCGCCATCGCCTCGCGCAGTTTCGCCAGCGCGCGGGCCGCCTGCGACTTCACCGTGCCGACCGAGATGCCCAGCGCCTCGGCGATCTGCGCCTCGGTCAGGTCGTCGTAGTAGCGCAGGACCAGGACCGCGCGCATCCGCGGCGGGAGCTGACTCAGGATCCTGATGACCGCGTCGTGCTCGTCCACGTCCGGGTACGCGTCGGGCGCCGCGCCGTCGTGCTCCATCAGCGGCAGCGCCCCGCGTCCGCGCCGGCGGTGGTGGTCGGCGGCCAGGTTCGCCAGGATGCGCCGCACGTAGGCTTCCGGGGCGTCCATGGCCGCGACCCGGTCCCAGTGCCGGTACGCGCGCTCCAGGGCGCCCTGCACCAGGTCCTCGGCGGCGTGCCGGTCGCCGACGATCAGGACCGCGGTGCGGAACAGCGCGGCAGACCGGGCCGCGACGAACTCGACGAAGCCCGGGTCCACCGTGGGTGGGGGTCTGCGTTTCATGGGGTGCTGAACCTCGTGGCGGGGCGGAAAGGTTGCATCATCTCCGAACTTCTTCGCCGTGTCGCCTGCCGCCTCCCCTGCGCCGCCTCCCTTCCCCTCTCCTCCTGCGCGGCTTGACACGCGTGCCCACCCGCTTGCATGGTTAGTTACATGAGTAATGAACCAAGGAACCGCTGATGGACGAGGGCCGCCCGCTCTTCCAGCAGATCGCCGAACAGATCGAGGCCTCGATCCTGGACGGTTCGCTGGCCGCGGACACGCAGGCGCCGTCGACCAACGAGCTCGCCGCGTTCCACCGGATCAACCCGGCGACCGCGGCCAAGGGCATCAACCAGCTGGTATCCGACGGGATCCTCTACAAGAAGCGAGGGATCGGGATGTTCGTGGCGAGCGACGCGCGCCGGCGCGTGCTGGACCGGCGGCGGGAGTCGTTCGCGCGCGACTTCGTCGAGCCGCTGCTGGCCGAGGCGCGGCGGCTGGGACTGAGCGCGGCCGACGTGCGGGACCTGATCGAGAAGGGGGGACAGGGACGATGAACGCTGTGGTCGTGGAAGACCTGACGATGCGCTACCGCGGGCACACCGCCTTGGACGGGGTGGACCTGACGCTGGCGCCGGACACCATCCACGGGCTGCTGGGCCGCAACGGCGCCGGCAAGACCACGCTGATGCGCATCCTCACCGGGCAGGAGTTCGAGACCTCCGGCCGGGTCGAGGTGTTCGGGCAGCCGCCGCGGGAGAACCCGGCGGTGCTGAACCGGGTGTGCTTCATCCGCGAGGCGCAGAAGTACCCGCAGAACTTCAAGGTGCGCGAGGCCTTCGCCGCCGCCGCGATCGCCTGCCCCGGCTGGGACCAGGCGTACGCCGACCGGCTGGTGCAGGACTTCGACCTGCCGCTCAAGCGCCAGATCAAGAAGCTCTCGCGCGGGCAGCTCTCGGCGGTCGGCATCATCATCGGCCTGGCCGCGCGCGCCCCGCTGACCTTGTTCGACGAGCCGTACCTGGGCCTGGACGCGGTCGCGCGGCACGTCTTCTACGACCGGCTGCTGGAGGACTTCTCCGAGAACCCGCGCACCGTCATCTTGTCCACCCACCTCATCGACGAGGTCGCCGACCTGGTCGAGCATGTGGTCCTGATCGACCACGGCACGGTGCTGATGGACGCCGACGCCGACGGGCTGCGCGGCCGCGCGGTGTCGGTGAGCGGGCCCGCCGAGGCCGTGGCCGCCTACGTCGAGGACGCACCGGTGCTGCACCGCTCGGGACTCGGCGGGCAGCTGCGGGTGGCGCTCGCCGAACGGCCGGAGCGGCCCGCCGAGGGCGTCAGCGTGGACTCGCTGTCGCTGCAGGAACTGATCGTGCTGACCACGAACCAGGGGGACGGGAAATGACCGAGACCGTCAAGGCGCTGCGCATCCAGCTGCTGAAGCCGAGCACGACGATCGGGGTCCAGTGGTACAGCCTGGGCCTCGCGCTGCTGATCTGCATGGGGTTGTTCGGCGTCATCCACGGCAGCTCCACGCCGTACACCGGCCGGACCACCGGGGCGCTGGCCGCGTTCTACCTCTCCGGGGTCGGCGTGCAGCCGTGGCTGGTGAACCAGCTGTTCCCGTTCTCGATGGCGCTGTCCGTCACCCGCCGGGCCTTCATCCAGGCCACCGCGCTGCTGGTGCTCGCCGAGGCGGTGCTCGCCGGGCTCGGGCTGGCGGCGCTGAACCAGATCGAGATGCACACCCACGGCTGGTTCGTGCAGATGCGGCTGCTGAATCTGCCGTACGTCCATCAGGACAGCTACTTCGCGCAGGCGCTGGTCTACGGCGTCCCGATGATGGCGCTGACCTCGGTCACGGCCTTCCTCGGCGCGGTGTTCCGGGTCTTCGGACAGGTCGGGCTGTGGGCGTTCAGCGTGGGGATGGCGTTCCTGTCCGCGGTGGTCGTGGCGATCCTGGTGCTGACCCACAGCATGGGCCACGTCGGGCACTTCTTCACCACTCAGCCGATGCTCGCCGACTTCGCGCTGTACCCGCTGGCGCTGGTCGTGCTCTTCGGCGGCGGCTGGGCGGTGCTGATGCTGCGATCGCGGGCCTAGCGGGGGGCGCGGGTCCGGATGTCAGAGCTCTGGCAGGAGGGGATCAGAGCACTGACATAAGGGGATCAAAGCTCTTCGCCGGCGCCGAGGTCGAATTCCCGACTGCGCGCCTCGAACGCCACCTGGCCGGTGTCGCCTCGGTACACGAGGCGGTACCGGCCTCGTGGCGTCTCCGGCGGGACCCGCCACTCGATGCGCACCTTGGACAGCGTGGTGTCGTGCGGCGAGGGCAGCCGGGTCCAGCGCATCCGGGTCGACCAGTCGCCGTCGTCGGCGATCCGGTGCCAGTACAGGCCTTCGCGGCGCTGGATCTCGTAGTACGTGCCGCCGCGCCGGGGGTCGTGGAAGGGGTGCACGGCGGCGAACTCGACGGCGAGGGTCTTCTCGTCCCAGGCGAACGAGAGCTCCTCGCCGATGTCGACGGTCGGCGGGCGGCCGTCGGCGCGGGGCGGGGTCGGTTGGCGGCGGTGGCGCGCGGACAGGTCCGGCGCGGCTCGTCCCGGGGCGATCTGGCGGCCTTCGCGCATCGCCGTGGCCAGCCGCGCGGCGTTCTGTTGCAGCGCGGGCAGCTGCCAGCGGCCGAACAGCGTGCTGGCGCCTTCGTACATCTGGGCGTCGTACTCCTCGGGGGTGGTCACGTAGTGCCCGTAGGCGTTGGCGTAGCCCATGACGATGACGTGGTCCGGGTCCGTCCCCGACGCCTCGGCGACGGTGCGGCGCAGGCGCAGACCGGCGACGATCGTCACCTCGAAGGGCAGGCACAGCAGGTACAGCGATCCGATGCGCAGCAACTGGATCGGCAGGATCTCCTGGCCGAAGGGGACGATGCGATTCAGAAGGCTGATGGGGGCGGCGAGCGTCTTGGGAGCCTGGGTCTCGCGCAGCCGCCGCGCCAGGCGGTAGATGCCGTCGCGGGAGACGGTGTCCAGGAACGGGTTGATCTCGGGGTGGACGAACCGCCAGCCGGTCGGGCCGTCGGGCAGGGCGCCGGCGAAGGCGGTGGCGCCGGGGACCGCGTGCGAGGTCCGGTGCGGCAGTCCGTCGCCGGAGAAGCGCGGGCTGACGCGCACGTCCGCCATGTCGACGTGGACGAGCCGGTGGTCCAGGCCGCCGTCGAGGACTTCGGCGTTCTCCCTCCCCGCCAACAGCTTCGCCGCCGCTTCGTACTGGCGCGTGCCGATGATGCGGGTGTTCTCGAACTCGTCCTCGGTCGGTCCGCTGCCGGGGCGCAGGTTCAGGTTCGGCGACATGTCGCCAGCGTTGGTCTGCGCGAAGGCGGTGACCAAGGCGGGCTCGGCGTCCTCGGCAAGGTAGTCGAACCCTGAGACCTCGCGCTCCCAGTGGTAGGCGGCGTAACCCTTGTTGTCCGCGCTGACCAGGCGGTTCCGGTTGGTCATGCTGGTGTTGTGGACCGCGAACCAGTCGATGAGGGCGACCGGGAGGCCGTCGCGCTCGATGGTCAGCAGCGTCGTGGCGGGGTCGACCGCGTCCGGGAAGGCGGCCTTGTCAGCACTCGGATTCCGCTCGAAGGCACGGCGGGAGCGGTTGACGCTGGCGTCGTGCAGCTCGCCGCGGTTCAGGCGCAGCGTCGCGGGCCGCAGGTCGGCGATGGCGCGGCGGGCGGCTTCCACGATGCCGTCGACGATCGCGCGGAAGGTCTGCGGCCGGAAGCCGCCGGTGGTGCCGTTGTAGACGGCGTGGTGGGAGTAGCCGCCGGGACCGCAGTGCGTGTGGGTGGCGCTGATGACGACGTTCGCCTCGGTGTAGACGGCCGGCAGCCGGCGCAGGACGGCCTGCGTCACGCTGCTGAAGACCAGCGGCAGATCACAGATGACGAGCAGCATCCGGCGCTCGCCGTCGGCCAGCGCGAAGGCGCGGGCGCGCAGCCGGGTGTGCAGCCCGGCCGCCTGCTGCTCGGGGAGCCCGTAGCCGAGCAGTCCGCACTCGGCGATCTCTCCGGTGATGTCGGCGATGCCCCGTCCGGCCAGGTAGCCCATGCCGATCACGTAACGCGCACCCGATAACCGGTGTCAAGCACCACCGGGGTCTGAGACCATCGAGTCATGGCCGACGAGACCGCGACCGGCGTGAACGGACCCCTGACGGTCCGCTACAACGCCATGCCCTCGAGCAGCCACAGCGGCCGCCACCGCGCCGAGGCGGTGATCCCCGCCGCCGAGCTCACATGGCGCTTCTCCCGCTCGGCCGGACCCGGCGGCCAAGGCGTGAACACCACCGACAGCCGCGCCGAACTCTCCTTCGACCTCGCCGCCACCACCGCCCTCCCCCGCTGGCTCAAGGCCCGCGCCTTCGAACGCCTCGCCGGCCGCCTGGTCAACGGCATCCTGACGGTGACCTCCAGCGAGCAGCGCTCCCAGCTCCAGAACCGCGAAGCCGCCCGCGAACGCCTGGCGCGAGTCCTCGCCGAAGCCCTCGCCCCACCGCCCCCGCCCCGCCGGGAGAAGAAGGTCCCCGCAGGCGTCACCCGCCGCCGGCTGGACAACAAGAACCGGCGCGGACAGACGAAGCAGCTGCGGCGCCGGGTCGACGACTACTGAGGAACGGCTAGTAGTCGAGGCACATTGAGAGCGCCGACACAGTGCCGGCGCTGGATCACCCTGCGCTGGCGACTACTGAGAAACTGCTGGCGGCTGGCGTGAGCCGCGGAGCTGATTCGGCACTGCGACCATTGAAGAACCGGTGGCGGCTGGCGTGTGTGGGCTGCCGAGCTGAGCTGGCGCTGCGACCACTGGAGAACCGCTGGCGGCTGGCGTTTGAGGGGCGCGGAACTGAGCCGGCGCCGCGACCATTAAAGAACTGCGGGCGGCTGGCGTATGCGAGCTGCCGAGCCGATCCGGCACTGGCGACCACGGAACTGAACCGGCGCGAGCGAATGCCGACCTGATCTGGCCCGATCCGCTGATCCGTTCCGTCCCGAGTATCAGGGCGCCGGGTACTCCTCAGGGCGGGCGCAGGGCAGCCGATCCCCGAACCCGCGCGGTGCGCCTCGGCTACTCGGCCGCGGCGTCCTTGGTGGCGTCCTTCGCCTTCGGCTTCGTCTTCCCGGTCGCGCTCTTGGGCCCGTCCTGCTTGGGCACGTCGGCGACCGCTTCCGCCTTGCCGGCCGGGGTCGGGACCGGGGTCGGGGCGACGGCGGCCTCGGCGGCCAGGGCGGCGTCCTCGGCCTCGAAGTGGTCCTTGGCGCGGCCGAGCTGCTTGCCCATGTTCTTGAGCAGGGCCCACAGGGCTACGCCGAGGGCGAGCACGATCAGGAACGCGACCAGTCCCGGCTTCGTCTTGTCGAGGCTGCCGCTGCCGGCGAGCAGCGGCTGGGCGGGGGTGAGCAATCCGGACACAGCGTTCATGCCCCGCAGTCTACGAGCAGACTCCGGCGGGCTCGTGGACACCCTGCCCCGAGACCGCCTCGCGGGCCTTCTCGTACTCGCGCACGCCCGCGAACAGGTCGTCCTCGGGGAGTGTGGTGTCGATCACCGAGCGCGCCAGCTCGAAGTCCTCGGTCGGCCACACCGCGCGCCGGATGTCGTTCGGGGTGCGGAAGAACGGGCCGTCGGGGTCGATCTGGGTGGCGTGGGCCTTCAGCGCGGCGTCGCGGGTCTCGAAGTACTCCCCGACCGGCACGCGGGTGGTGATCTCCCGCTGCGGCCAGGTCTCGCGCTCCTTCAGGAGCTCCCAGTAGGGGGATTCCAGGCCGCGGTCCAGCATCTCCTGGTGCTCGGCCTCGATGCGCGCCACCGACCAGGCCACGTCGTAGTACAGCTTCAGCGGCTGCCACGGCTCGCCGGCGTCGGGGAACTTCTCCGGATCCCCGGCCGCCTCGAAGGCGGCGAGGGTGACCTTGTGGGTCATGATGTGGTCCGGGTGCGGGTAGCCGCCGTTCTCGTTGTAGGTCACGACCACCTGCGGGCGCTGCCGGCGCATCAGCCTGACCAGCGGTTCGGCGGCGGCCTCGACGTCCTGGACGGCGAAGCAGCCCTCCGGCAGCGGCGGCAGCGGGTCGCCCTGGGGCAGCCCGGAGTCGACGAAGCCCAGCCACTCCTGGCGCACGCCGAGGATGGCGCGGGCCGCGTCCATCTCCTTGCGCCGCACGTCGAGCAGGTTGGCCTCGATCTCGGCCTGGACCGCCGGGTCCTTCTTCAGCTGCGGGTTCAGGATGTCTCCCCGGGAGCCGTCGGTGCAGGTGACGACCAGCACGTCCACACCCTCGCGGATATACCGCACGCTGGTGGCCGCACCCTTGCTGGACTCGTCGTCCGGGTGCGCGTGGACGGTCATCAAGCGCAATTCGTGCGTCACGGTGTTCCTCCATCAGTAGCCGCCCGAATATACTGACGCACGGGTCCGACACTGCGCACATCCGAATCGCGCACCGTCCCGGGAAAGCCAGGTGAACCGCGGTGACGTCCGAGGTACAGGACGAGGTGGTCGCGCGCTACGCGCGCTCCTCCGGCCTGTCCAGGCGCACCCGGATCGGTCTGGCCGCCGCCGGGGTGCTCGCGCTGACCGGCGCGGTGTCCTACATCGGCCTGAAGCAGGCCACCCCCCCGCTGACCGCGACCGTCCTGGGCTACCAGGTGGCCTCCGACCACGCCGTCGACGTCCGGTTCCAAGTGGACAACCGGGACAGCGGCCGGACCGCCACCTGTACCGTCCGGGCCCGCGACTACGGCGGCAACGAGGTCGGGCGGCTCGCCGTCCCGGTCCCGGCCGGACCACGGACGCAGGAGCTCAGCGCGACCATCCGGACCAGCAGCAGGGCGATCAGCGGCGAAGTACTGGACTGCGAGCTCACCTAGCCCCGCGGTTCCATCGCCGAGTTAACCCCGCGTTATCCGTCCGTGCTCCTTGTTACGATCGCCATTCTGTGTCTGACTTAAAAGCGTGCGTGACTGAGCAGCACGGTCCCTCAATTGAGTAGAACCCTAGGAGTACCCCGTGACCCAGACGAACGACAGCGTCACCTGGCTGACCCAGGACGCCTACGACCGGCTCACCGCCGAGTTGCAGCAATTGTCGGGACCGGGCCGCGTCGAGATCGCGCAGAAGATCGAAGCCGCACGCGAGGAGGGCGACCTCCGCGAGAACGGCGGCTACCACGCGGCCAAGGAGGAGCAGGGCAAAATCGAGCTGCGGATCCGCCAGCTCACCCAGCTCCTGGAGCACGCCAAGGTCGGCGACTCGGTGGAGTCCGGCGTGGCGGTGCCCGGCGCGGTGGTGACCATCGCCTTCGACGGCGACGAGGACGACACGCTGACCTTCCTGCTCGGCTCGCGCGAGGACGCCGCCGACAACATGGAGGTCTACTCGGCGCAGTCCCCGCTGGGCGGTGCGATCAACGGCAAGAAGATCGGCGAGCAGGCCGAGTACGAGCTGCCGAACGGCAAGCCGATGATGGTCAAGCTGCTGGACGCCAAGCCGTACACGCGCTGAGGCGCCTACCGCGCACGTCAGCGGACGACGGCCCCCGCGTGAGGTTCACGCGGGGGCCGTTCGCTTTCTGTCTGCGGTGAGCCGGCTCAGCTGGGGCTCGACGAGGGGTGCGACGACGGCGAGGACGACGGCGAGGTCGTCCCCTGCGACGAACTCGTCGACGTCGGCGTGCCGGGCTGGCTGGAGCTCGAGGTCGAGCCGCTGTCCGTGGGCTGTCCCGAGCGGCTGCCGCTGGTCGCCGGGTCGGTCGCCGAACTCGACGACTCATCGCCCGACGTGTGGCCGGTCGGCGGGTAGGTGGTGTACGTGTGATGCGGAGCCGTGTGCCCGTAGACGCTGGTCGACGTGGGCAGCGGCTCGGTCGGCGGCACCGGGTCGCCGGTCGCGGTGCCCGCGGTCGGCACGTCGGTCTGCTGCGCCGGTCCCGGCGCCGGGGACCCGCCGTCCGGCGACTTCCCGGACGAGCTCATCGCCAGCGCCACGGACAGCCCGAGCATCGCCGGCACGGCGACCGCCGCGGTGATGAGCGCCTTGCGGCGCACCTCGGGCCGCAGACCCCGGCTACGGCCGCCCGCGCCGAAGCCGGTGGGCGCGCTCTGGTGGGAGTCGGCGCCGCGGCGGCGCACCGGCGGGTCGGCGGCGGCGTGGTGGGTCGGCGGACCCGCGTGGCGCCCTCCGCCGGAGTCGGTCATCGCGCTGGGGAGGTCGTAGACCCGGGTCCCGTCCGGGAAGTCGGCGGCGCGGCCGCCTCGGCCTCCGGCGTCGGGGATCGGGGCTATTCGCTCGTCGTAGACGCGGGTGGCGTCCGGGGGCATCGCGTTGAGCTGAGCGGTCTCGCCCAGGGCGTCGGCGTGACCGTACGAGGGCGGATATCCGTCCTCGTACTCGCCGTGGCCGTGCGGGCCGCCGAAGCCGGACGCGGCGCTCTCCCCGAACGCCGCGTCGCGACCGTACCGGCCGTCCTGGACGGCATCGCCGTATAAGCCCTCGGAGTACCCGGCGGCTGCCGCGTACCCGGCGCCCTCGCCCGCGGGCCGGCGGCGCCGGCGGCCACCGGAGTCGGTCAGCGTGTCCTCGTACCCGCTCGGGGTCCCGGCGTGGCCGCCGTAAGCGCCGCCCGCCCCGGGTGCGTCGGCCAGGTCCTCGCCGGCCTCCACGGGACCGTCCAGCACGTGCCGGACCGCCTCGGCCATCTCGGCGCCGTCGGCCCAGCGGTGCGCCGGGTCCTTCTCCAGCGCGTGCCACAGCACCTCGGCGGCGGGGGCGGAGACGTAGTCCGGCAACGGCGGCGGCGGCTCGTGCATGTGCATGTACATCACCGCGGCGGTGCTGGCGGCCTGGAAGGGCTGGCGGCCGGAGAGCAGTTCGTAGCCCAGGATGCCGACCGCGTAGACGTCGGCTGCCGGGGTCGGGGTCTCGGCGTGGAAAAGCTCGGGCGCCAGGTACGGCACGGTGCCCATCAGCGCGTCGGCGGCGGTCAGGCCCAGCGACTCCGGGGAGCGCGCGATGCCGAAGTCGGCGAGCACCACCCCGCCGGAGGTGAGCATCACGTTCGCCGGCTTCACGTCCCGGTGCACCACGCCGGTGCGGTGCACGGCGCCCAGCGCGTCCAGCAGCGAGGCCAGGACCTTCATCGCGAAGCGCGGTTCCAGCGCGCCGGTGCGCGCCAGCACCCGGTCCAGCGACTCGCCCTCGATGAACTCCATCACCAGGAAGGCCGCGCCCGGGGTGTCCGGATCGGTGGCGTCGGTGTAGCCGTAGTCGTACACCCGGACGATGCCGGGATGGTCCATCATCGCCATGACCCGGGCCTCGGCCACGAAGCGGGCCCGGAAGGTCGGGGTGTCCAGCAGCGCCGGCAGCACGATCTTCACCGCGACGGTCCGGCCGAGCACGAGGTCGCGGCTGCGCCACACCTCGCCCATCGAGCCGCCGCCGATGCGGTCGATCAACTCGTACCGGTCGTTCAGCACCTCGCCCGGTCTAGATCCTGCCATCGGTCCCCCCTGCTGCTGTGTGTTGCGCCCCCTTTCCCCAAGAATAAGACGCTTGAACATCCGGGTCGGTTGCCGATGTGCGCGATCAAGGTGCGAACGTGCTCGGTTTCACGCCGATACCGAGCGGTATTTGCGCACCGACATCGGGACGAACACCAGCAAAATGAGCAGCGACCAGAACAGCGAAACCCAGGGGGCGTGCGCGATCGGCCACGGCATCTTCGCGGTCGACACATAACCATCAGGGTTTCCCCACAGTGATCGCAACGCCTGCACGGTCGCCGAGACCGGATTCCAGTCCGCGACGTTCTGCAGCCACTGCGGCGACAGGGTCCGCGAGGGCACGAAGGCGTTCGACAGGAAGGTCAGCGGGAAGATCCAGATGAACCCGATGGTGTTCGCCGCCTCGACGGTCCGCACCGAGAGCCCGACGACCGCGCCGATCCAGCTCATCGCGTAGGCGAAGAGCATCAGCAGCAGGAACCCGGCCAGCGCCTTCAGGACCCCGTCGTGGATCCGCCAGCCCACGACCAGCCCGCAGATCGCCATCACCAGCAGCACGAACAGGTTCTGGATCCAGTCGGCGGTGGTCCGCCCGGCCAGCACCGCCGACCGCGAGATCGGCAGCGAGCGGAACCGGTCGATCAGACCCTTGTGCAGGTCGTCGGCCAGGCCCACGGAGGTGGTCGCGGCGGTGAAGGCCAGCGTCTGCACGAAGATGCCGGGCAGCAGGAATTCCCGGTAGGCGGTCGTACCCGCCGCGCCGGGCACCGGGATCGCGCCGCCGAAGACGAAGGCGAACAAGAGCACGAACATGATCGGCTGGATCGAGGAGAAGACCACCATCTCCGGGATCCGGGTCATCCGGCGCAGGTTGCGCAGGGTGACGACCCAGGCGTCGTGCAGCGCCGTGGCCGGGCCGTGCCCGCCGAGCGGGACTGCGGGGGCCAGACTGTCCGAGCTCATCGCGCCGCCTCCTGGGTCTGCTGGGCGCCGGCGCCCTCGTCGAACTCTTCGGCCGCCTGCTCCTCGTCCTCGGTGGAGCGGCCGGTCAACTGCAGGAACACGTCGTCCAGCGTGGGCCGGCGCAACGCCACGTCGTCGATCTTGATGCCCAGCCCGTCCAGCTCCCGGATCGCCTCGACCAGCAGCTGCGCCCCGCCGGAGACCGGCAGCAGGATCTCGCGCGTCGGCTCGTGCACCCGCGGCTCGCCCGTCCCCATCCGGCTGAGCAGCTCGACCGCCTCGGAGAGCCGGTCCCGGTCGGAGACCACGATCTGCAGCCGCTCCCCGCCGATCTGCGCCTTGAGCTGGTCGGCGGTCCCCCGCGCGATCACCTTGCCGTGGTCCACCACGGCGATCGAGTCAGCCAGCCGGTCGGCCTCCTCCAGGTACTGCGTGGTGAGCAGCAGGGTCGTCCCGCCCTTCACCAGCCCGGCGATCACGTCCCACATGGCGATGCGGGTCCGCGGGTCCAGCCCGGTGGTCGGCTCGTCCAGGAAGATCACCGGCGGCTTCACCACCAGCGCCGCGGCCAGGTCCAGCCGCCGCCGCATACCGCCGGAGTAGGTCTTGGACGGCCGGTCGGCGGCGTCGGTGAGCGCGAACTCCTCCAACAGCTCCCCGGCCCGTTTCGCGGCCGAGGACTTGCCCATGTGATAGAGCCGCCCGACCATGACCAGGTTCTCCCGCCCGGTCAGGTTCTCGTCGACCGCCGCGTACTGCCCGGACAACCCGATCGCCCGCCGCACCTCGTTGGGCTTGCCCAGGACGTCGATCCCGAGCACCCGCGCGGTCCCGGCATCCGGCTTGAGCAGGGTCGTCAGCACGCGCACGGCGGTGGTCTTGCCCGCGCCGTTCGGCCCGAGCAGCCCCAGGATGGTGCCCTCGGGCACCGCGAGATCCACGCCGTCCAGGGCGCGGACCTCCTTGCTCTTCTTGCCTCCGCCGTAGATCTTGACCAGACCCTCGGCCTCGATTGCTGCCATAGACCGACCGTAGAGGAGGGGTCCGACAGCCGGTGGGCGGATGATCACCGGTGGTAGGCCGAATGGATGAATTGCGGGTGGGTTCGCGGAGCGTCGGGTTGGCTGTCGGCGGGACCGCTGGGTATACCCGGCGGCGGTTGCGGAGCGCTCTGCCCTAGAACGACGTCGGCTCCGGCTGGTACCCCGCCGCCCGCAGCCGCGAGATCAGCGTCTCGGCGTGCGCGATGCCGCGCGTCTCCAGCTGGAGCGCCACCTCGACCTCGCCGAAGGCCAGCGAGGGCCGGGTCCACAGGTGCTCGATGTCCATCACGTTGGCGTCCGCCTCGCCGAGTTCGCTCAGGAGCTTCGCCAGCGCGCCGGGGCGGTCCGGGATGCGCAGGCGCAGGGCCAGGAAGCGGCCGGCGGCGACCAGGCCGTGGCGGATCATGCGCATCATCAGCAGCGGGTCGATGTTGCCGCCGGACAGGACGGCGACGACCGGGGCGTCGAAGGACCGCGCGTCGTCCATCACCGCCGCGACGGCGGCGGCGCCGGCCGGCTCGACCACGAGCTTGGCCCGCTCCAGCATCGCCAGCATGGCCTTGGACAGCGACTCCTCGGAGACCACGCGGATCTCGTCGACGTGCCGGGTGATGAGATCGAACGGCAGGTCGCCGGGACGCCCGACGGCGATCCCGTCCGCCATCGTCGCCATCCCGGCCAGCTGCACCGGCTTGCCGGCGGCTATCGAGGGCGGATACGCCGCGGCGCCGGCCGCCTGTACGCCGACCACCCGCACGTCCGGCCGGACCGCCTTCACCGCCGCGGCGACCCCGGCCAGCAGCCCGCCGCCGCCGACCGAGACCACGATGGTCCGCACCTCGGGGCACTGCTCCAGGATCTCCAGCCCGACCGTGCCCTGCCCGGCGATCACGTCGGGGTGGTCGAAGGGGTGGATGAAGGTGGCGCCGGTCTCGGCGGCGAAGGCCCGAGCGGCGATCAGCGCCTCGTCCACGGTGTGCCCGGCGAAACGCACGTGCGCGCCGTAGGCCTCGGTCGCGGCCACCTTCGGCAGCGGCGCGCGCTCGGGCATGAACACGGTCGACTTGCTGTCCAGCAGCGACGCCGCCAGCGCCACGCCCTGCGCGTGGTTGCCGGCGCTGGCCGCGACCACACCGTTGGCCCGCTCGGCCGCCGTCAGGTTCGAGATCCGCACATACGCCCCGCGGATCTTGAACGACCCGGTCCGCTGGAGGTTCTCGCACTTGAGGTGGACGTGTCCCCCGACCCGCTCCGAGATGCTCCGCGAGCCCTCCAGCGGGGTGCGCCGCGCGACGCCTTCCAGCAGGTCACGAGCCCGCTCGACGTCTTCCAAGGTCACAGTCGCAATTGACATGATCCCAGTTTGGCAGGTCACCGCGGGCCTCGTGCGCCGCCTCCGCAAACTACTTGCATGGCGCATGCATCCAGGTATATGCTTGCAGCAACCACATATCTCAGGAGACGAGAAGACCGATGACTGGCGACCAGCGGCGCGCCGAGCCTCTGAGCGACGAGGAGTACAGCGAGCTCGGCAAGAGCATGGGCATGCTCTTCCAGCGGATCATGCGGTCCCGCAAGGAACCGGAAGGCGGGCAGCTCGCCGCGCTGGGGATGCTCTCCCGCTGCGGACCGGTGCGCTCCAGCGACCTGGCCAAGGAGCTGTTCCTGGACCAGTCCACCGTGTCCCGCCACGTCGCCCACCTCGAGGCGGACGGCCTCGTGGAGAAAGTCGCAGACCCCTCCGACCGGCGCGCCACGCAGCTCCACCTGACCGAGCTCGGCCACAAGCACATCAAGGACTTCTGGCAGCAGCGCATCGACGCGATGCGCGAGGGCTTCGAGCACTGGGATCCGGAGGACCTGCGGACCCTGACCCGGCTGATGACCCGCTATGTCGAGGACTTCGCCGCCATCATCGCCAAGAACCAAGACGCTAAGAACGGCCCCACAACGGAAGACGGAAGCAAATAATGAGTGAAGCCACCACTGAACTCCCCGGGAAGATAGCGAGCCCTCAAGCGCCACAAGTCGCTGAGGGCTCCACCATGAGCCACAAGCAGATCCTGGTGGTCTTCGGCTCGTTGATGCTGGGCCTGCTCCTGGCCTCGCTGGACAACACGATCGTCAGCACGGCGATCCGCACGATCATCGGTGACATCGGCGGCCAGAACGGCCTCGCGCGCATGCCGTGGGTGACCACCGCCTACGTGCTGGCGTCCACCGCCGCGACCCCGATCTACGGCAAGCTCTCCGACCTGTTCGGCCGCAAGCCGTTGTACATGACGGCGATCGTGCTGTTCCTGACCGGCTCGGCACTGTCCGGCCTGTCGCAGAACCTGAACGAGCTCATCGCCTTCCGCGCGCTGCAGGGCCTGGGCGCCGGAGGCATCCTGGGCCTGACGTTCGCCATCGTCGGCGACGTGGTCCCGCCCCGCGAGCGCGGCAAGTACCAAGGTCTGTTCGGCGGCGTGTTCATGCTGGCGATGGTGGCCGGCCCGCTGCTCGGCGGCATCTTCACCGAGCACAACTCGATCATCGGCATCACCGGCTGGCGCTGGGTGTTCTACGTCAACCTGCCGATCGGCATCATCGCGCTGTTCGTCATCAGCGCCGTGCTGCACCTGCCCAAGCGGCGGGTGAAGGCGACCATCGACTACATCGGCGCGACGCTGGTCGTGGCCGGCGTGGTGTGCCTGCTGCTGGCGGCGCAGATGGGCGGCCAGCAGTACGCGTGGGGCTCCCCGGTCATCATCGGCCTGGCGATCGTCGGCGTGGTGGTCCTGGTGGGCTTCGTCTTGTGGGAGATCCGCACGCCCGAGCCGATCCTGCCGATGCGCCTGTTCCGCGGCGACGTGTTCCGCGTCTCGAGCATCATGGGCTTCCTCATCGGCATGGTCATGATGGGCGCGATGATGTACATCCCGTTCTACTTCCAGGTCGTGAACGGCGACAGCCCGACCAAGGCGGGCCTGCGGATGCTGCCGATGATGGTCGGCCTGCTGACCACCTCGATCAGCTCCGGCCGTCTGATCAGCCGGACCGGCCGCTACCGGTTCTTCCCGATCGCCGGCATCGCGGTGACCACCATCGGCCTCGGCCTGATGACCACCATGGACGAGAACACGACCTTCTTCACCGGCGCGCTGTTCATGTTCATCGTGGGCCTCGGCCTCGGCGCGACGATGCAGGTGCTGATCCTGGCCGTGCAGAACGCGGTGGAGATGAAGGACATGGGCGTGGCGACCACGTCCTCGACCTTCTTCCGCTCGCTGGGCCAGACCTTCGGCGCGGCGGTCATGGGCGCGATCCTGACCAACCAGCTCACCAGCCACCTGAAGACCAACGCCGGCCCGAGCCCGGCCATGGCGCCGGTCCGCGAGCACGGCATGGCGATCCTGCAGAGCGAGGGCGCGATGTCCAAGCTGCCGCAGCCCGTCCAGCACGTGCTGATCCACTCCTTCACGCAGGCGCTGTCGACGGTGTTCCTGTTCGGCGCCGCGCTCAGCCTGATCGCGTGGTTCGCCAGCTGGTTCCTGAAGGAGCACAAGCTGCGCTCGATGGCTCCCTCGGGCGCCGCGAAGCAGGGCTCCCCTGACGTGGAGGCACCGGCGCTGGCGCACTAGCGGTTCCTTTTGTTGGGCGCAGTATTTAGTGCGCACAACTAAGGACACTGCTGAAGAAGACAATGGCACGAACGCCGCAGCCGCTCGGGATTCCCGGGCGGCTGCGGCGTTTTGTTTGTGGTCGATGGTTCGCTGAGTCAATGGTTCGCTGAGTCAATGGTTCGCTGATCAGTCGACGCGATCCGCCGACCAATAGGCGTCACCGCGCAGGATCAGCGCCGCCGCACCGACCAGTCCGGCGTCCTGCCCCAGATCGGCCGGGACCACCTTCAGATTCTTGGTGAAGTCCAGCCGCGCATGCCGGTGGAGCGCGGCGCGCAAGGGCTCGAAGAGGAGCTCCCCCGCCTGCACGATGCCGCCGCCGATGGTCACCAACTCCAGGTCGCACATCGCCGCCGCCCCCGCGATCGCGATGCCGAGCCCGGTACCGGCGCGGGTGAAGGCGGCCTCGGCGATGCCGTCGCCGGCGCGGGCGTCGTCGGTGAGGTCCTTGCCGGTGCGGCTCTTCTCGCCGACGCGCCACCCCTGCGCCGCCGCCCACGCGGCCATACGCGGACCGCTCGCGACAGCTTCCAGGCAGCCGGTCCCACCGCACGCGCAAGGCGTTTCCTGGTCCACGATGACGTGCCCGATGTGCCCGGCGTTGCCCTTGGCGCCGTCGATGAGCCGATCGCCGAGGATCAGGCCGCCCCCGACGCCAGTGGAGACGACCATGCCGAGCATGTTCGCCACCCCGCGCCCGGCACCCTGCCAGTGCTCGGCGGCGGCCAGGCAGATGGCGTCATTGTGCAGCCGCACATCCCGCCGGAAGTCCGCCTCCAGCCGCCACCGCAACGGAAACCCGCGCCACCCGGGGATGTTCAACGGCGACACCTCCCCCGCAGGCCACCGCATCGGACCCCCGCACCCGACCCCCACCGCCCGAAACGCGCCGCGCTCGTAGGGCAGTTGGTCGACGGCGTCGAGCAGCGCGGCGTACAGCACCTCGCCGTCCGCCCCCGCCCCCACCGGCGTCGGCACCCGAAAGGAGGCCAGAACCTCCCCGCGCGCGTCGACCGCCCCGACCGCCATCTTCGTCCCGCCGACGTCGATCGCCAGCACCGGGCCGTCCCCGGAGGTGTCAGTCACGCTCATGCTGGACACCTTAGGCGGTCCTGTATCAGCTTCCAGAGAAGCCCTGCAGATACGTGACCTGCTGCCGCAGCGCCACCGCGGTCGAGTGACTGATCGACCCCTGATTCTCCAGCGAGGTGATGGTATGCGTGAGCGAAGCCAGCGCCTCGTTGTAGCCATTGGAGCCCACCACAGAGCCCCGCAGCTGGTTGACGATGGTGATGAGGGTGTTCTTCGTGCGGGTCTCGGTCACCTGGGTGGTGACGATCGTGGTGATCTGGGTGACCGACTGCTGCGGACTCGTAGGCACCGTGGACGGCGCGCCGTTGGTGGGGGCGGTGTTGGGTGCTGAGTTCGGTGCGCTGGGCGCGCCACCGGCGGCGGTCGAGCTGGTACCGGAGCCGGGAGTGGACGCGCCGACGGAGGGCACGGACGAGGCGCTGCCGCTCGGACCGGATGGCACGGCGGCACCGCTGCTGCTGGGTGCACCGGCGGTGGACGCGGTGTCGGTGGCGCTCGCGGTGGCTCTGGCACTCGCACCGGTGGGCAGCGAGGTGCTGCCGGCTATGACGGTGGTGGTCGTGTTCACCGACGGGCTCGCGGTGGTCGAGGAGCCATGTCCGTGGACGGCATAACCAATGCCAATGCCCAGCACGACGCCCAGCAGAACACCGCCGGATGCCAGAGCCCAGGGACGCGGCTTCGGAGACGCGGCAGCGGCATGTCCGCCAGATGCGGCGCCGCCGGAGCTGCCGCCGGCTGCCATACCAGCGGTCACCGAACCTGTTGCCGCCGCAGCTGTTGTGCCGCCTGCAGAACCTGTTGCCACACCAGCCGAAGCGATACCGCCGCTCGCCGCCGCACTCTCGGAACCAACCAGCTCCGCACCGATCAGCAAGCCAGCCGCACCACCCGCAACAGCACCGGTCGCGACAGCAGCCCCTCCAGTCCTCTGAGCAGGCAACTGCTGCGTCTCAGCACTGGCCGCCATCTCAGCAAGCGCCGCCGTGACCGCGATAGCACTCGCGGCCTCGATCGCAGCGGCCTGGTTCTCCTCAGCCGCAGCCCTGGCCTCAGCCCGAGCCGCCTCAACCTCCTCGGCATGCGCAGCAGCCGCCTCAGCAAGCGCCGCCGTCACCGCCACAGCGCTAGCAGCCTCGATCGCAGCGGCCTGGTTCGACTCGGCAGCAGCCCTCGCTTCAGCCCGAGCCGCCTCAACCTCTTCCGCGTGTGCGACGGCCACTTCAGCGAGCGCCGCCGTCACCGCGATAGCACTGGCAGCCTCGATCGCCGCAGCCTGGTCCGACTCGGCAGCAGCCCTCGCCTCAGCCCGAGCCGCCTCAACCTCTTCCGCGTGTGCAACCGCCGCTTCAGCAAGCGCCGCCGTCACCGCGATAGCACTGGCAGCCTCGATCGCCGCAGCCTGGTCCGACTCGGCAGCAGCCTTCGCCTCAGCCCGAGCCGCCTCAACCTCTTCCGCGTGTGCAACCGCCGCTTCAGCAAGCGCCGCCGTCACCGCGACAGCGCTCGCCGCCTCGATCGCCGCTGCCTGATTCGACTCGGCGGCCTCCGCGGCCTCAGCTCGCGCGGCCTCGACCTCCGCTGCGTGCGCGATGGCTGCCTCGGCGAGTGCCGCGGCGATTGCGCCTTCGAGTGCCGCTGCCTGGCCGGCTTCGGCGGTCTCGAGCTCGCTGCGGTAGCGTTCCTCAACCTCGGCTACTGCGGCTGCGACGGCTGCGGCCATGGCGACTTCGTCGGCCTCGGTGTGGCTTTCGGCGCGTATCGACAGCGACTCCGTGGTGTGCCGCTCTTCGAGGGCCGCCAGTTCTGCGCGGTGTCGTTTCTCGGTTTCGGCGATGGCCAGGGCGGTTGCGGCGCCGGCTGTGGCGTGCTCGGTGCGGGTTGAGGCGAGGGCTGCGGCGTGGCGTGCTTCGGCGGCCTCGAGTTCTGTGTGGTGCGCTGTTTCTGCTTCGGCCAGGGCTGCCGCTACGGCTGCTTCGGATGCTGCGGTGAGTGCTTGCTCGTTTGATGCGGCGTGGGCGGCTTCGAGTTCGGCGATTGCCTGGGCCACGGCTGCTGCGATGGCTGCTTCGGTCAGCTCTGCCGTCGCGGACTGCTGGTCGGCGAGGGCGGTGGCGACTGCTGCCTCACGCTCCGCCGCGTGCCGTTCCTCCGCTTCGGCGAGGGCGGTCGCGATCGCGGCTGCTGACGCCGTCGAGATCGCCTCGTCGGTCACCTGCGTGTGGGCCGTTTCGGCTTCCGCGAGGGCCATCGCTACTGCGGCTGCCGTTGCGGCCTCTGCCTCGGCGAGCGAGATCGTGCCCTTGCGTGCGGCGCCGGCCGTCGGGCTCACCGAGGGGGTCCACGCGCCCGAGTCCGCGTCCTCGACGCTGGAGCCGAGCGATTCCGACCGTGCCGCGGCCGCTTCCGCAGCCAGTGCCAGTGCCGCCTCGGCTGCCATCGCGCGCTCGACCACGATCGCCGGCTGCGCCAGTTCCGCGACGGGCTGCGCGCGCAGTGCCTCGACCACCTCGGCCATCGACGGCCGCGTGCCCGCCTCGTCCGACAGGCTCGCCGTGAAGGCCTCCGTCAACACCGAGCCGTCGCCGAAGTACTCCGTCAGGCGCGCGATAGCGATTTCGCGCCGGTACGCCAGCAGGACCGACATGTCGTACGCCGAGGCGGAGGCCGCACCAGCGACGACGAGGCCCGCTCCGGCAGCCAATTCCAGGCCCTGCTCACCGTGCCCGTGCCCGTGCGCATGCCCATGCTCGCCGCCATGCAGCGCAGCCTCACCGCGCGCACGCTCCATGTCCTCGCGGACGATCCCCCAGCCGAAGACTCCGACATAGAGCAGCCACGCCAGCCCGTACACGTCATCCGCAGCAGTAGCCGCCGCGCCGGCGAACCGCGCCGACGTCAGGAATCCGCTCGAGGCCTCCGCGGCGACCGCCGCCGACGCCGCCTCGCCGTCGAAGGCGAGGCCCAGCGCCAAGTCCAGGAAGATGTCGCGCTTGCCGCCGAACCACAGCGAGTCGGTGTGGAGCCAGCCGTGGACGAGCCCGGCGGCGTGGACGCCCTCGAAGACCTCGGCGACGTTCAGCGCCAGGACGCTGATCTCCGCGGAGGTCAGCGCGCCCTTCATCAGGCGTGCGGTGAGCGAGGAGCCCTTGTCCTGGTCGTAGACCGCGAACTCGATGTAGCTGTCGCTCTTGTGGATCAGTTTGTGGGAGTGGTTGTCGTGGTCGGTGACCACGCGGTCCTCGTGCGCGATGCGCTTCTGCCCCGCCTCGCGCACGATCGCGATCGACGGATGGTCGACGTGCCGCAGCGCCGCGACGGCGTTCTCCAGCCCGCCCGAAGCCGAGATCTGGATCCAGACGCGGCGCCGCCGCACCGAGTCGGAAGCGAGCCAGAGCTCGCCTATTCCGCGGTGCCACAGGCGCCGGGACAAGGTGTAGCGACCAGCGAGGACGATGCCCGCGGAGACTCCCGATATTCCTGCCACGGCGGCTAATTGTGCACAGAGTTCGACCCCTTGCACAGCGAGCGGACAGTCCCCCGAAGCGTATTTTCGTCTAGTCGCCCCGAGCGTTCACCAGACCGTCTCTCACCTGCGCTCCGTCGCTATCACGACGGCCACTCCGAGCACCACGATCAAGCCTCCGACAACCACCGCTGTGGTGATGGTCTCGCTCAGGAAGAGGGCCCCGAGTGCGACGGCTACAACAGGGTTCACATATGCGTATGTTGCGACAGTGGAAATCGGCGCGTTCTTCAACAGCCACACATAGGACGAGAACGCCACAAGTGATCCCGCGCCGACGAGATAAAGCGTCGCCCACACCGACGTGCCGGTGATCGCGCCGGGGTCGAAGTGCTCGCCGTGCAGCGCCGCCGCGATCGCGCAGCCGATGCCGCCGAACACCATCTGGTACGCCGACGCCACGAACACGTCCTTCGGCGGCGTCAGCCACGCCTTGGACGCCACCGACCCGAACGCCCAACTGACAGAGGCGATCAGCACGAGCACAACGCCCAGCACGTAGTTGTGCGCACCGCCGCCACCGGGCCGCATCAGCACCACGAGTCCGGCGAAGCCGATGAGCACGCCGACCAGCGTCTTCACGGTCGGCCGATCCTTCGCCACCGCACGCCAAACCACGATCCACAACGGCACGGACGCGACCAGGAGCGCGGACGTCCCAGACGGGATGTACTGCTCGGACAAGACCACGAAGCCGTTCCCGCCGAGCAGCAGCAGCGTGCCGATCAGTGCGGCCGAGGCGAGCTGGCCTCGCGTGACGCGCAGCGCCGAGGGCCCGCGACGAATCGCGAGGAAGGTGAGGAGCACCAAGCCGGCGAGGGTGAACCGCAGCGCCGCGGACGACAGCGGCGGGATGGACTCGATGGCGTAGCGGATCGCGAGGTAGGTGGAGCCCCAGACGAAGTAGACCGCGCCGAGGGCGACCCACGCCGTGGTCGTCATCTGCTGCGCGGCGGGCCGTTCGGGGGCATCGGCCGCGCCGTCCGGCACCGTGGGCCCGCGTTGTCCTTCTTCGGCGGCGATCGTCATACCCCTGATCCCTCCACGACCCTGACGTTGCGGTGCCAGCCTGCGGGATTCCGGGTGTCAGCGACAAGGGCCACTCAGCTGTGAGTGGCCCTTGATCGGTGCCGAATCCCGCCGGGTCAGGCGGTCGTTCGGAGGCGTGCTGACAAGGTCAGCCCAGCGCCCGCAGGAGGTCGGCCAGCAGGTCGTCGATCGACTCGATGCCGACCGAGAGCCGGATGAGGTCGTCCGGGACCTCCAGCGGCGAGCCGGCGGCGCTGGCGTGGGTCATCCGGCCGGGGTGCTCGATCAGCGACTCGACGCCGCCGAGCGACTCGCCGAGGATGAACAGCTCGGTGCGGCCGCACACGTCGACCGCCTCCTGCTCGCCGCCGGCCACCCGGAAGGAGACCATCCCGCCGAAACCGGCCATCTGCTTGGCGGCGACCTCGTGGCCGGGGTCGTCGGGCAGGCCCGGGTAGTGGACGGCGGTGACCTTCGGGTGCGCGGCCAGCGCCTCGGCGATGCGCTGCGCGTTGGAGCAGTGCCGGTCCATGCGCACCGCCAGGGTCTTGATGCCGCGCAGCACCAGCCAGGCGTCGAACGGGCCGGCGACGGCGCCCATCGCGTTCTGGTGGTAGGTCAGCTCCGCGCCGAGTTCCTCGTCGGACACCACCAGGGCGCCGCCGACCACGTCGGAGTGGCCGCCCATGTACTTGGTGGTGGAGTGCACGATCACGTCGGCGCCGAGCGCCAGCGGCTGCTGCAGGTAGGGCGTGGCGAACGTGTTGTCGACGACCAGCAGCGAGCCGGTCTCGTGCGCGACCCCGGCCAGCGCGGCGATGTCCGCGACGCCCAACAGCGGGTTGGAGGGGGTCTCGACCCAGATCGCCTTGGTCTTGCCCGGCACGACGGCGGCCCGCACGGCAGCCGGGTCCGCCATGTTGGCGGCGGTCCAGCCCAGACCCCACCGCGACAGGACCTTGGAGAACAGGCGGAAGGTGCCGCCGTAGGCGTCGGCCGGGATGACGACGTGGTCGCCGGGCACACACACGGTCCGCAGCAGGCAGTCCTCAGCGGCCAGACCCGAGGCGAAGGCGAGGCCGACACGGCCGCCCTCGATGGCGGCCAGACAGTCTTCCAGCGCCTTGCGGGTCGGATTGGCGCTGCGTGAGTACTCGTAGCCGCCCCGCAGGCCGCCGACTCCATCCTGTTTGTAGGTGGAGACCTGGTAGATCGGGGGGACGACGGCGCCGGTCAGCGGGTCCGGGTCCTGGCCGGCATGGATGGCCAGGGTCTCGAAGGCGGCGTTGGCGTGGGCGTCAGATGCGGACATGGGCTTAGGTTACGCGCTCGGGACTGGGCGGCCCGGTGTGGCGGGTGTGGTGCGCGGTGGCGCGGGCTGGGTGAGGGTGGTGGGAGTCCCCCTCAGCCATCGCCGCCATCAGAGCAGCGGCTTCACCCATCCGACGTACCCGCCGCCGCCGCAACACCCGCGTCCGCTGCCGCACGGCGAACATCAGCACCGCGGTACCCAGGATCAGCACCACCGCGAACATCACGAGCAGCGCCTGCCAGGAACCGGCCTCGCCGACCCCGCGGTGCTGCCCTGACGTGCCTATCTGCACCGGCGCGCTGGGAACGTAGGGCGCGGCGTCACCGCCCAGACCCGCCGGGAGGCGCAGGCCGATCGGCACTCCCGTGAGCAGCGAACCCATCGACGCCTCCCGTGTCCCGGTCGTATTACCTGAACAGGACAATACTGACCTTTACGGACACCGCACGCCGGGGCAGCTCCGGCAGGACAGGCCCGGGATCAGGCCGGATGATGGTGGGTGGCACGGTTTGGACTTCGTCAGGAGGTCGTTCGAGATGCCGATGTTCATGGATGTCCACCGCGGGATGACAGGAGTCACCGCGGAGCAGCTCGAGGCCGCGCATCAGGCGGACCTCGCCATTCAGGCCGAGGAGAACGTGCACTTCCAGCGCGCGTGGGCCGATCCCGATTCCGGTCACGTCTTCTGCCTCGCGGACGGTCCCTCGCGGGAGGCCGTGCAGCGGATCCACGAGCGGGCGGGGCATCCGGCCGACGAGATCTACGAGGTTCCGCTCGAGGCCTGAGGCCTGAGGCCTGGATTTGAAGTCTGAGGTCTAGATCAGGCAACCTTCCCAACCACCGGGCGTCATGCAGGTGACAGCTTGTTCGTTGGGGAGAGGAACGATGATGCGCTCACGCATCGCCACAGCCGCGGTCGCCGCGTCGTTGGTCGCGAGTCTGGCTGCTTGCAGCAGCAGCACGTCGAAGGGGGCGACGGATGGCACGCCGACCGCGGGCGGCACGTCGGCGAGCGTGACCGCGCCGAGCACCGCCGCGAGCACCGCGTCGGAGGCGCCGTCGACCGCGGCCGGCGCGTCGGACTCCTCGGACGCGGCGGACAGCGCTGCCGCCGCGCGGCTCGAGACGATGCGCGACAAGGTGGCGGCGGTGTTCGGGCAGGGCTTCACCGCGCCCGCGCCGCATCTCTCTCAGGTGACCCCCGACTCGAAGGAGCTCGCCGCCGACTTCGACAGTCCGGCGACGATGAAGGCTGTCTGGGGGACGGGAACGGCGGTCGGGCTGAAGCGCCCGATGAACTGCGGCATAGCGAAGTACGACGGCGTCGCCATCGGAGCGGTCCGAGCTTCTGGCAGCACGGCGACCGTGCCCGTCACCCTCTATGAAGGCGCCAAGGCCGGTGCCGCCGAGATCACCGTGACAGTGGACCCGGCCTCGGGGGTCATCAAGGGCCTGAAATGTGGCGGCGCACCGGAGGCGGCGGACTTCCCGGGTATCGCGCCGATCGCGGCGTACTACGGAGCCACGGCCTCCTTGAACCAATCAGTCCTCAACGACAAGACGAAGTCCTACTTCACTCCGGCGTTCGCCGCATGGAGTCCCGTCGCCATGAACTACAACGCGCTGACGTGCACGCAGGACGTCCCCGATTCCTGGATCGTCGCCCTGACCGGTACGACCTCCGCCTCCAGCGCGTGGAATTTCGAACCCGGACCCGTGACGACGCTCGCCGACCCTGCCAACCCAAGCGGGACCAGCGGGACCGGCTTCACCGCGTCGATGGCCGTCGACCTCGGTTCGGCCAAGATCTCCCGCATCACCTGCCAGGCGAACCCGCCGGTGGCCGACCCCGCACAACCGGGACAGTACGCGGCGAATCTGCTGGACTACTACCGCCGGGCCGCCGAACAAGCCTCGCTCGGTGTGGACCCCAAGGCTGCCATCCAGCCGTACTTCGTCTCCGACGCCGCCTTCACCGCGGCCTGGGGAAACAGCGGTGCCGTGCCTCTGCTGTGCGCGAAGACCCTTCCGGGCTCGGTCCAGCAGACAGAGGACACGACGCCGACCACCTCCGGCTCCCAGACGACGGTGAGCATGGCGACCTGGCCCGATTGGCACCCGGGCAACCCCGGTCAGGAACTGAGCACGTTCACCGTCACCCTCGACACGAAGACGCTGAAGATCTCCTCGGTCACCTGCGCCAAGTAACCGGGCTAGGTTTTCGCGCGCCGCCGCTCGGTTTCTGGCCCGCGGGCGTCCTAGCGTCCTAGACGGCGACTAGACGCGTACTAGAACAACGTCGGCGGTCCCACCGGCATCGGCTCGGCCAAAGCCTCCACCTCGGGGACCCGGCGTCGCACGTCCTCGTGGAAACGCCTGGCGAGCACCGGTGCGTCGGCGTTGTCCGGTGTGTGGATGAACACCGTCGGGGAGCGTCCTTCGCGCAGCCACTGCGCCGTGATGTCCGCCCATGGCTGCCAGCCCTGGGCGGTGAGTTCGGCGTCGTCGCGGCCGATGTAGCGCACGACGGGGAAGCGTGTCAGGGCTCGAGTACGGCGCGGCAGACGCGGCTTCTTGCTCCACGCCTCGCGTTCGGCGTCCGTGGTCGGCGGGGTTTCGTAGAGCACTGTCGTGTCGAAGGGGACCCACTCCGCGTCCGCCTCCGTCAGCAGTGCCTCCAGGTCCCGCTCGCCGCGCGAGCCGTCGAAGAAGGCGGGATGGCGCACCTCGACCGCGTAGCGGTAGCCCTTCGGGACCCGGCTGAGGAACGCCGCCAGCGTCGGGAGGTCCGTGGGACCGAAGCTCGCCGGGAGCTGGATCCACAGCGCGGCGTGCCGACCGAGCGGCTCGATCGCCGTGAAGAACGAGTGCAGGGCGCCGTCCGGGGCGAAGACCTCGGGGGCTAGGCGGCGTTCGTGCGTGACCGGCTTCGGGAGCTTGAGCAGGAAGCGGAAGTCCTCCGGAGCCTGCGCGGCCCACATCTCGACAGTGGCGCGGGAGGGCGTCGCGTAGAAGGTGGTGTTGCCTTCGACGGCGTTGCACCATGTCGCGTAGGCCGCGAGGCGTTCGCGCGGCGGCAGGGGATGCGGCAGGAGCCGTCCCTGCCAGCGCGCCAGCGTCCACATCGCACAACCGACGTGGAGTTTCATGGCGACGAGCCTAGCGAAAGCACCTCGCGGCATGGGAACCGAGTGAGTCCTTCACCCAGCCGTTCACTCAGCGGTCCGCGTGGTGCGAACAGCCACGACGTGCACCAGTGCTTATATGAGGGGCATGGGGTTCATGTCCCGGCTGCGCGCCACGACCGGCCGCATCGACCGGTTCCAGCAGCGGCACCCCGTGCTGGCGTTCCCGGTCGCGGTGTTCCGGGAGCTGCAGGTGATGAAGGCCGGCTACCTGGGCGCCATGCTCACTTTCTTCGCTTTCATCTCGCTCTTCCCGCTGCTGCTGATCCTCACCACGGTGCTCGGCGCCGTACTGCGCTCGAACCCCCAGCTCCAGCAGGACGTGCTGAACTCCGCGCTCGTCGACTTCCCGGTCATCGGCGAGCAGCTGAAGAACAACATCCACGACTTCGGGCGCAGCGGTGTCGCGCTGCTGATCTCCATCATCGTGACCGTGATCGGCGCGCTCGGGCTGGCCAACGCCGCGCAGTACGCGATGAACCTGCTCTGGGGCGTGCCGGAGGACCGGCGGCCGGGGTTCCCGCAGTCGTGGCTGCGCAGCCTGGGCATCATCGGGACGATGGGACTCGGGGTGCTGTCCACGACCGTGATGACGGCGCTCGGGGAGTGGGCCGGCGGGCACGTCTTCACCGCGGGTCTGCGGGCCGGGCTGCTGGCCGCCTCGTTCGTGCTCACCGCGCTGCTGTTCTGGCTGGGGATGCGTGCCGCGACGGCTCCGGAGGTGGCCGCGCGTGACCTGCGTCTCGCCGCGATCCTCACCACACTGTTCTGGCAGGGTCTGCAGTACCTCGGCGGCTTCATCGCCGCGCACCAGCTGCGCCACGCCTCGACCCTCTACGGGGTCTTCGGGCTCGTGCTCGGACTGCTCGCGTGGATCTATCTGCAGGCGCGGCTGACCCTCGTCGCGGTCGCCTCCGACGTGGTCCGGGCCCGCCGGACCTGGCCGCGCTCATTGTTCGACTGATCCACCGGTCCCTCACTTGGCGCACCGGGATATACGCTCGGCGACCCTCGACAAATCCGGATCAAGACCAGATGATCGGGGGACGAGACCGGATCTTCCCCGAGCGGAAACCGGTCCCATCTGCACGAAACGATCAAGCGAGCCGGTCCCGGACAAGTACGCGGATCGCGTAGGATCGCCTGAATCCCGCCTAAAGCCGTAAGGAACCGATGCGATGCGCCTGCTCGATTCTGCCCGCATCGGCCTGGCCGCCTTGTGGCCGCACGGCGCCCTGCGGCACCAGATCGATCATCTGCGCCCCGGCAAGATCATGCCCCACGGCGTCCCGCGCAAGACGCTCGCGGTCTCGATCGCTCTGAGTGCCGCGCTGGTCACCAGCAGTCCCGCGCACGCGTCCATCGCCTACAGCCCGCTGCCGAAACTGCCCACTCTCAGTGCCGCGACTCTGACGCAACGCTATGACCTGAACCGCGACGCGATGGCGAAGGCGGCCAACGAGGCGCAGTTCGGTGGGGACCCGGCGCTGGCGCACGCGCTGCGCAACCTGGCGGTTCCGGACCGCGACTTCCTGTCCTTCGACCCCTCCGGCGACGGCCGGGGCATCGAGGTGGTCGGCGATCTGGCGCACGCCAAGCGGATCGCGGTGGTCGTGCCGGGCGCCGGCAACACGCTGGCCAACTTCGACAGCGCCAAGGGCCCGGGGGTCGGCGCGGAGGCGCTGTACCACCAGGCGGTCGAGTTGGGCGCGGACAAGTCGTCGCTGGCGGTCATCGGCTGGCTCGGCTACGACCCGCCGGCCGTGGACAGCATGCACATCGCCACGCTCGGCCGCGCCGACGCCGGCGCCAAGGCGCTGCGGTCGTTCCTGTCCCAGATCCGGACCGTCAACGACGCGCCGGTGAGCCTGCTGTGCCACAGCTACGGCTCGGTGCTGTGCGGCCAGGCCGCGGCGCACGTCAAGGCGACGGACATCGCCGTGTTCGGCTCCCCCGGCATGGGCGTGGACTCGGTGTCCGACCTGGACACCACCGCGCGGGTCTGGGCCGGCCGCGGCGCCAACGACGGCATCGCCGACGTCCCGCACGTCCAGGTGGACCTGCTGGGCGTCTCCGTGGGCTTCGGCGACGACCCGGTCGACCCGGCGTTCGGCGCCCGGCTCTTCGACGCCGGGACCGGCGGCCACAGCGACTACCTGCGCACCGGGGACACCGCGCTGCGCAACCTCGCGCTGATCGCCCTCGGGCGCGGCGCCGAGGTGTCGTCGCCGCAGAGCGGGCACTGACCCGGAACCGGGCGGCCGCTCGATGACACCGACGCCGACACCGACACCGCCGCCTCATCCCGGCGACGCCGCCCTCGGCCCGACTCCCGACGGCCACCGCTACTTCCGGCGCTCCATCCCGCTGGCGCACTCCTTCGACCCGCAGGACGCTTCGCTCGACCGCGCCTTCGAGCGCGCCCGGGCGATGCTCCAGTCCTGGGGACCGCAGCTCGGCGCCGGAATGCGGATCGAGTTCGCCGCCGCGTCCGACGCTGATGCCGATGCCGATGCCGATGCCGATGGAGGGCAGGCGTTCGCTCTGCCCTCCCCCTCTGTCGGACTCGAAGGACAGCTGGTCTCCCGAGTCGCAGGACTGATCCCACTCCGTGCGCCCTTCCGCGTAATCACTGCGGAGTTCGCCAGTACGGACCACGCCGGATACGCCTACGAGACGTTGCCCGGACATCCGGAACGCGGACGCGAAGCCTTCTACGTGACGCGCGCAGAAGGCTTGGTGGAGTTCACCGTCATGGCGTTCTCACAGCCCGTCGTTTGGTATGCGCGCTTAGGCGGTCCCGTGACGCGAATAATCCAGAACCGCTATACGAACAAGTACCTGTTGGCGATGGCTGTCAGCCCTCGCTAGTTCCGCTATACGGTCGGCACCAATACGAAGAAACGCTGAAGCGCTTTCGCATCCCCGCTCACGAGAAGCGGTTCGCCAGGAATGCGGTGCCAGAGGAAGAGCAGGAGATCCGAGGCGGTGCCGGCGAGTTCGGCGTCGGCGGGTTCGTCCTCGCCGAGCGGACGGAGACCGTCCGGCTCCAGCGCGACGGACCAGACGCCGGAACCGTCCGTCTGGCGGAAGCGGTAACGCTCCCCCTCCATCGGCGGAACCGACTTCGTTCGGCGGCGGAACGGGATGACGTCGTCGAGGAACTGGGCCACGCCATCGCCCGCGAGTTCTTTGTCCACAGGCTGGGGAGAACCGATCGCGCCCTCCAGATCCCAGCGATGCACAGCCGCCTCGATGGTCTGCATCCGCAGCCAGAAGCTGACGCCGTGCACGTCACCCCACGTCCAGACCGCCGTTTTCGGATCGGTGGAGCGGAACGTCTCGGCCAGCGCGGTCGCGCCCTCGGCGAACCAGTCGGCGAGGTCGTCCGCGGTGGCGTCGGTGGGCGCCCTGAACATGGTCTTCCGGTCCGGCGGCATGGTCTCCAGGCGCTCCACGATCACGTGGTTCACCAAACGCTGCACCCGACCGAGATGCCGCACCAAGTCCGCGGTGGTCCAGTCCGGACACGACGGGACGGGTAGCGGGGTGTCCGGCACGGCGGCCATCAGGGCGGCGCGATGGAAAGCGGTTGTTTCCCTCTCGAAGTGTGCAATGCGGTCCACTTCTTCACTCTCCCACTGACTGTGCGCGCTGCCTAGGAACACGCTTTAGTGCCACACGCGGTTTTTCCGCAGTGCCCTCCGCTTTAGCGAACCGTTCAGCAGCAACAGCAGGAGTGCCAGCACCGCCGCTCCCGCACAAGCGGCGAAGATCTTGTTCCGGCGCGAGGACACCAGCCCGGTTTTGGCTGTTGCCGCCGCCTGAGAGGAGTCCTTCAGCGCCTTGGTGGCCATGGGTCCCGGAGTCGACGTCGCGGGATGGACCGGCGACGGAGCGGCGGCGGGAAGCGATGCGGCCAGCGGAGCCGCGCCCGACATCAGCGGGTTGTCCTTAGCGACCGGAGTGCCAACGCTTAGCGCGGCCAACGGATTGACGATCCCATAGCCGTATGTGTCATTGCGCTGGAGACCTGTAGCTCCGCCGCCCTTAGTAGCGGTCGCCAGGAGCGCACGGATGGTCTGCCCCGCAGTCCAGTCCGGATGCATCGCACGGACCAGGGCGACGGAGGCGGTCACATATGCGGAGGACTCACTAGTGCCCTTCACAGTCTTCGGCACACCTGAGGCGGTCTCTACTGGGATTCCCACTCCGGGAGCCGTCAGAGCGACCTGCGGTCCGTAGTCCGACCCCGACCACCGAGTGCCGGTGGCGTCGATCGCTCCGACCGCGACCACACCGGGATAGGCCGCCGGGATGATGACGTGCCCGTTCCCCGCGTTCCCGGCAGCGGCGACGACCACGATGTCGGCGGCCTCGGCCTGCTTCACCGCCGCTGCCATCCCGGGCGTGTCCGCCGTGCCGAGCGACATGTTGATCACCTTGACGTGCTGGGCGATCGCGAACTTCAGGGCGTCGGCGATGTGCGCCGGGTCCGAGCCCGTCGCCTGCTGCATCCGGACCGGCAGGATCTTCGCCTCGGGCGCCAGGCCGTGCAGTCCGTCGCCGGCGCCGGTCCCGGCGATCAGGACGGCCATCGTCGTGCCGTGGCTGTCGGTGTCGGTGTCGACGTGCGCGATGCCGGTGCTGTCCGGACCGAGCGAGAAGTCCGCGCCGGGCAGCAGGTTGTCGCGGGTGTCGCCGAGCGGGGTGACGCCGGAGTCGACCAGTCCGACCGTGACGCCGGCGCCCTTGGTGTGCTGCCACACCTGGTCGGCCTTCAGGTACGTGAGCGGCCACTGCGAGGCGGCCTTGGGGACTGCGTCGTCTGCTCGCACCGTAGGTGGCATGAACGCCAAAGCGGCCAGACCACAGACACCCATGAGCGACCCCAAGCGGTGCGACATGCGCAATAGGATCGCGTGCTGTACGAGATAACGCAAACCTCTGTGAAGATCTTAATAGCCCCTTTTCCGACACTAGGCGGAAATCACTTACCGCTTATGATTCGGGGTATGGCCCGTTACGAATACCGCTGTCGCGCGTGTGGCGACACCTTTGAGCTGTCCCGCCCGATGTCCGAGGCGTCGGCTCCCGCCGTGTGCCCCGCGGGCCACGACGACACCGTCAAGCTGATCTCCGCGGTCGCCGTGAACGTCGGCGGCGGAACCAAGACCGCCGCAGCATCCGGCAACGCTGGCGGATGCTGCGGCGGTGGCTGCTGCTCGTAGCGAGCAGCAGCGGAGGGCTGGGGCCGAGGGAGGCCGTCAGCCCATGTGCGGGTACCGGTGGTCCACCGGCGGCACGAAAGTCTCCTTCACTGTGCGCGGGCTCAGCCAGCGCAGCAGGTTCTGCGCGGAGCCGGCCTTGTCGTTGGTCCCGGAGGCCCGGCCGCCGCCGAACGGCTGCTGCCCGACGACCGCGCCGGTCGGCTTGTCGTTGACGTAGAAGTTGCCGGCGGCGAAGCGCAGCTTGCGGTGCGCCTCTTCCACGGCGGCGCGGTCCGTGGCGAACACGGAGCCGGTCAACGCATAGGGCGTGGAGCTGTCGACCAACTCCAGGACTTCGCTATAGCGCGCGTCCTCATAGACGTGCACCGCGAGGATCGGACCGAAGTACTCGTCGGTGAAGATCTCGTGGTGCGGGTCCTCGCCGACCAGGATCGTCGGCTGCACGAAGAAGCCCTGTGAGTCGTCCGCCGTGGCGCCGGCGAGGATCTCCACCTTGCCCTCGGCACGGACCCGCGCGAACAGGTCGCTGTGCTTGGTGAAGGCCCGGCGGTCGATGACCGCGCCGCCGAAGTAGGAGAAGTCGGTGACGTCGCCGTAGGTGATGGTCCCGGTGACGTCGGCCAACTGCTCCCGCACGCCGGACTCCCACAGGGAGCGCGGGATGTAGGCACGCGAAGCCGCGGAGCACTTCTGCCCCTGGTACTCGAACGCTCCCCGGACCAGCGCGGTGACCAGAGCGGCCGCGTCGGCGCTCGGGTGCGCGACGACGAAGTCCTTGCCGCCGGTCTCGCCCACGATGCGCGGGTAGGAGCGATAGACGTCCAGGTTCTCCGCGGTCTGGCGCCACAGGGCCTTGAACGTCTTGGTGGAGCCGGTGAAGTGCAGACCGCCGAACTCGCGGTCGTTCAGCGCGACCTCGCTGACCGCCAGGCCGTCGCCGGTGACCAGGTTGATGACGCCGGCCGGGAGCCCGGCGGCCTCCAGCAGCTCCATCGTGTACTGCGCGGCCAGCTGCTGCGTCGGCGAGGGCTTCCACACCACGGTGTTGCCCATCAGCGCCGGGGCGGTCGGCAGGTTGCCGGCGATGGCGGTGAAGTTGAACGGGGTGATCGCGGTGACGAAGCCGTCCAGCGGCCGGTAGTCGGTGCGGTTCCAGACGCCGGCGGAGTTGGCCGGCGGCTGCTCGGCCAGGATCTGCCGCGCGAAGTGCACGTTGAAGCGCCAGAAGTCGATCAGCTCGCAGGCCGCGTCGATCTCCGCCTGCTGCGCCGACTTCGACTGGCCGAGCAGGGTCGCGGCGTTGACGGTGTCCCGCCACGGGCCCGACAGCAGGTCCGCGGCGCGCAGGATGACCGCCGCGCGCTCGTCGAAGGGCAGCGCGCGCCAGGCCGGCGCCGCCGCCTTGGCCGCCGCCACGGCGTCCGCGACGTCGGCCGCGGAGGCGTTGGCGGTGTCGCCGAGCACGTGCTTGTGGTTGTGCGGCTGGACGACCTCGACGCGCTCGCCGGAGGCCATCCGGCGCCGCCCGGCGATCGTCATCGGCAGCTCGTGGCGCTCGGCCGCGATCTCGGCGACCCGGCGCTGGAGCGAGTCGCGCTCGGCCGAGCCCGGGGCGTAGGCGCGGACCGGCTCGTTGACCGGGGCGGGGGTGTGGGTGATGGCATCCATGGCGGTGCGGGTGATCCCCTCTGTTGGCGCGCTGGTGGTGGCGCGCTTAGCGCTTGACGAGCGAGTTCAGGAAGAACATGACGTTGGCCGGGCGCTCGGCCAGCCGGCGCATGAAGTAGCCGTACCAGTCGTCGCCGAAGGGCACGTACACGCGCATCGTGTCGCCGCCGTCGACCAGCCTGTGCTGTTCGGTGGTCCGGATGCCGTGCAGCATCTGGAACTCCTGCGCGTCGTGCGCGCGGCCGGTCTCGGCGATCAGCGCGTGCGCGATGTCGATCATGCGCTGGTCGTGGCTGGCGATCATCGGGTACGCCGAGGAGCGCATCAGGGTCTTCATGGCGCGCACGTACGCCTTGTCCACCTCGTGCTTCTCCTGGTGCGCGACGGAGGCGGGCTCCATATACGCGCCCTTCACCAGCCGCACCCGAGAGCCGGCGGTGGCCAGGTCGGCGACGTCGCCCTCGGTGCGGAACAGCGCGGCCTGGATCGCCACGCCGACCCACGGGAACTCGCCGCGCAGCTCGCGCAGGGCGCCGAGGGTGGCGTCGACCGTGGTGTGGTCCTCCATGTCCAGGGTCATGGTGGTCCCGGCGTCGCGCGCCGCCTCGGCGATCGCGATGGCGTTCTCCAACGCGATCTTCTCGGCGTCCTGGGGAAGCTTCTGGCCGAGGGCGGAGAGCTTGAGCGAGACCTCGGTGCGGTGCGCGATGCCGAGGTCGGCGAAACGCTTGAGCATCTCCAGGTAGGCGTCGCGGGTGGCGGCGGCGTCAGCGGCGTCCTGGGTGTCCTCGCCGAGCCGGTCCACGGTGACCGCCAGACCCTGGTCCACCAGGTCGCTGATGATCAGGCTGGCCTGGTCCAGGTTGTCCCCCGCGACGAACCGGTCGACGACGCGGCGGGTCAAGGGGACACCGGTGATCATCCCGCGCATCTTGGCGCTGCGGGAGGCGGCGAGAAGCGTTTGGCTGAGCATGGCGGGCCTGTCTTTCCTGGTGGCGCACCGGGTGGCGCAGCGGTCGTGAAGCCTTTTGGGATGACGGTAGGACGGTGTGTCCAGCGACGGTATGGACGAGTGCCACGATCACTGCCCCATTTCGTCATACACTTGTCTGATGGCGACACCGACCACCGATCAGCTGCAGGACCTCGTGGACCTCATCTCCCAGCTCGCGTCGTCTTCGGCGACGCTGGAGGACCGGGACTTCGACCTGGTGGCGTTCGCCTCGCAGTCCGGCGGTCTGGACGTCATCCGGCAGCGTTCGATCTTGCAGCGGCGCTCCACTCCGGAGGTGCGCGCCTGGTTCGAGGGGTTCGGGATCGCGCGCAGTGAACTGCCGGTCCGTACACCCGCGGACCCGGAACACGGAGTGCTGCCGCGGGTGTGTCTGCCGGCGCGGTGGAACGGGGTGACGTACGGGTACGTATGGCTGCTCGACGTAGACGGCCACCTGGACGACGCACTCCTCGCGAGCGCTATGCACGAGGCGTCCCGTGCCGGCGCACTGTTGGCGCAACAGGCGCGAGTCAGGGAGCGGATGGAGGAGCGTCTCCAGAACCTGCTCTCCCCGGATCGCGCGGTCGCGGAGCAGGCTGCCGAGGAGATCTCGGATCTCGGGCTTGTGGACCGGGACCGGAAGATCACAGTGGTGGTCCTGGAGACGCGGAATCAGGATTGGCAGTCCGTGCCGCTCAACCTGTGGCGGCTTCCGCGGTCGGTCTTGGCGGCTCCGGAGACGGATCACATCAGCCTGTTGGTTCCGGAACCCCACTCCGTCGCCGATATCGCGGAGCGCGCATTGGAGCTCTATAGAGAGCGCCTAGAGAGCGATGCAAGGAAAGACGTACTCGTCGGGATCGGTGCGCCGCGCGAGGATTTGGCGGAGGCTCGGGCGAGCTGGCGCGAGGCTCGGCTCGCGGTGCGCGTCGGGCGCGCGGTGCCGACGTTCCGGCCCACGGCGGTGTGGGCGGACCTGGGGATCTATCGGCTGCTCGCGTGCGGTCCGCAGCGAGAGCTCCGGGACGCTGTCGTGGACCCGGCTGTGCGGCGGCTGTTGGAGGAGCCGGATCTGCTCATCACGGTACAGACGTATCTGGACCACGCGGGAAGCGCGCAGCAGACGGCCGCCGCTCTGAGCATCCATCGGCAGACGCTGTACCACCGGCTGGAGAAGATCGAGCGGATCACCGGTCTCGACCTGGCTGACGGTCGAGACCGGTTGCGCCTGCACCTGGGGGTGTCGCTCGCTCCGCTGGTGGGCGGATAGGGCTGCGGTGTGGAGGCGGGAGCGCTCAGCTGCCCAGCGAGACGGACGCCTCGTGCCCGAGGAACCCGAGCAGGTCCTGGCGGCTCACCACGCCCTGCGGCTTGCCCTCGACCAGCACGACCGCGGCGTCCGCCTTCTCCAGCGCCGTGACCAGCGCCGACACCGGCTCGCCGGAGCCGACCTGGGGCAGCGGCGGGGACATGTGCTCGTCGAGGCGGTCCTCCAGCGAGGCCTTCTCGTAGAACAGCGCGCGCAACAGGTCCCGCTCGACGATGGAGCCGATCACCTCGGCGGCCATGACCGGCGGCTCCTCCTTGACCACGGGCATCTGCGAGACGCCGTACTCGCGCAGGGTCTCGATCGCCTCGCCGACGGTCTCGTGCGGGTGCATGTGGACCAGGTCCGGCAGGCCCTGGCCCTTGCGCGCGAAGACCTCCGCGACGGTGGGCTCCTCGGTGCCGGGGTTCAGGAAGCCGTAGTCGGCCATCCAGTCGTCGTTGAAGATCTTCGACAGGTAGCCGCGGCCGGAGTCCGGCAGGATCACCACGACGACGTCGTCCGGTCCCAGGCGCGCGGCGTACTCCAGCGCGGCGACCACGGCCATGCCGCAGGAGCCGCCGACCAGCAGGCCCTCCTCGCGGGCCAGGCGGCGGGTCATCAGGAAGGAGTCCTTGTCGGACACCGCGATGATCTCGTCGGCGACGGTGCGGTCGTACGCGGTCGGCCAGAAGTCCTCGCCGACGCCCTCCACCAGGTAGGGACGGCCGCTGCCGCCGGAGTAGACCGAGCCCTCGGGGTCGGCGCCGATCACCTTGACGGCGCCGTCGGAGACGTCCTTGAGGTAGCGGCCGGTCCCGGAGATGGTCCCGCCGGTGCCGACGCCGGCGACGAACGCCGTGATCCTGCCGTCGGTCTGCTGCCAGAGCTCCGGGCCGGTGGAATGGTAGTGCGAGGCCGGGTTCTCAGGGTTGGAGTACTGGTCGGGCTTCCAGGCGCCGGGGATCTCGCGGACCAGGCGGTCGGAGACGTTGTAGTACGAGTCCGGGTGCTCGGGGGCGACCGCGTAGGGGCACACGACGACTTCGGCGCCGTAGGCCCGCAGGACGTTGATCTTGTCCGTCGAGACCTTGTCCGGGCAGACGAAGACGCACTTGTAGCCCTTCTGCTGCGCCACGATGGCCAGCCCCACACCGGTGTTGCCGGAGGTGGGCTCCACGATGGTGCCGCCGGGCTTGAGCGCGCCGGAGCGCTCCGCCGCCTCGATCATCCGCAGGGCGATCCGGTCCTTCACGGAGCCGCCGGGGTTGAAGTACTCGACCTTGGCCAGGACGGTCGCCTGGAGGCCCTTGGTGACGTTGTTCAATTTCACCAGGGGTGTGTCGCCCACCAGATCGACCATGGACTCGGCGTACTTCATCGGCGGCGTCTCCGCTTCCCTCGTGTGGGCGGCTGTTTACGGTGGTTACCAGCCTACGGGGAGAAACCACCACGCCGTAGCCGGCGGGGGTCACGGTAAGGTCCAGGGAACGGCGGACATACTTCAGTAGAGGCTTGTAGTAGGAGGTGTGCCGACGATGACCGGGCTCACAAGGCTGGGTGTCGCCAAGCGTGTCGCCGCTGCCGCCGCACTAGGCGGCGGGGGGATCGGGGTCCTCACAGGCGGCGCTATCGGGCTGATCGTCGCCGAGGCGAAACTCGCCCGGCGGGCCATCGGCCCTGCCAAAGGAGATCCGCCGCGCGCGGACGGGGTTTACGGGGCGTGGTACGCCACGCCCGGCGTCGAGGTGATCCGCATGGCGGTCCTCGGCGACAGTTCCGCGGCCGGCTACGGCGTGACCGAGTCGGCGCGCACGCCCGGCGCGCTGTTGGCGTCCGGGCTGGCCGAGGCGGCCAATTCCCCGGTGCGGCTGCACAACGTGGCGAAGGTCGGCGGCCAGTCCTCGGACCTGGGCTGGCAGCTGGAGCGGGTGCTGGCGTCCGCGCCGGACGGCCAGGCGCCGCACGTCGTCATGATCATGATCGGCGCCAACGACGTGACGCACCGGGTCAAGGTCGCCGAGTCGGTCCGCTTCCTGGGCGACGCCGTGCGCCGGCTGCGCGCGGCCGGGATCGAGGTCGTCGTCGGCACCTGCCCGGACCTGGGCACCATCCGCCCCGTGGCGCAGCCCTTGCGCCGCCTGGCGCGCCGCTGGTCCCGCCAGCTCGCCGCCGCGCAGACCGTGGAAGTCGTCTCCGCCGGCGGCCGCACGGTCTCCCTGGGCTCGCTGCTCGGCCCGGAATTCGACGCCCGCCCGGAGGACATGTTCGGCCCGGACCGCTTCCACCCCAGCGCCGAGGGCTACGCGGCCGCCGCCATGGCCCTGCTCCCCTCGATCGCCGCCGCCATCGGCCGCTGGCCCGACGCCGCCGCCGGCCAGCCGGACGTCCTGGAACCGGCCCGCGGCGAAGCCCGCATGCCCCTGGCCCGCGCCGCCGTCCTCGCCGCCCGCCACGGCGGCACCGAGGTCGGCCGCGAGGTCGGCAGCGCCGCCCGCGCCGGCTGGGGCATCCTGCGCCACCGCCGCCGCCAGCAGATCGCCGAGCCGGTGGTCCCGGAGGGCGCCGACAAGACCGACGCCGAGGCGGCGGGATCCGGCTCCGGATCCGGCAAGGAAGCCGGGACCGGCGCGAAAGCGACAGTCTCGAACGACGTCGCGGCTTCCTGAAGCCGGGACGGCGAGGCGGCTGCGTGCGACGCGCGAGCCGCCTCGTAGATCGTCGTAGACCGACATAGACCGACACGGACCGACACGGACCGGCGCCGACCAGGCTCGCCAGGTCAGCGCCGCATCAGCTGTGCCCGGTGACGCACACCGGCGGCACGTCGACCGAAGCGCCTCCCGCATCGGTAGGGGTGACGAGGGAGCCGACATCGACGCACACCGTGTCCGTGTGCGACGGCGCATCGAACTTTTGCTGCTCCGCCACCATCCGGTACGCCCAGAACCCGACCACGATGGTCAGCACCACGGCGATCATCCCGGCTCGGCCGCTGACCAGAGACCGCCACCCCGGCCAAGCGGGTTCGAGGTCTTCCTCGTCGTCACGCTCGTCCACGTCATCCACATCGTCCACTGCACAACCCCCCTCGTCACGTGCGCGGCAGCATAGCGGTGAGAGGGCTGATTCTCGTAGTGGGAAAGCGGGAAACGGACTCCGCGCGCCCGGCTCACCGCCAGCCGGGCGGCACACCTTACCGACCATGTAAGAGTGTTGATGGTTGTCGCGGGCCGGTTCGAGCGAACCGGCCGGCGTGCGCGTGTGCCCAGAGCGGGAGTCGAACCCGCAACGCCATAAAGGCCGCGAGGTTTAAGCTCGCTGTGTCTGCCTGTTCCACCATCTGGGCCCGAAGGGATCACCGGGATGATCCTTCGGGCTTCAGCGTAGCGAGAACTCCGCGAAAGCGTGATCGAGTTCCAGCGCTGGTCCGCAGAAGGTCCTGTTCGGGCGCAGGTCGCAAGGGGCGCCGTGCGGCGCGGGGAGAGGACTTTCACCGGACTTCCTGTTGGCGTTCCTGCGGTGTTCGCCTGGGTGGCGGGGGCTCGCGCGGGGGTGGCGGGCATTCAGGCGACGCGGGCTGTGCCGCGGTGTCCGCTTCCGCTCCGGAACGGGTGCGGGCGCGCAGGTTGAGAGCCCTCGGCACACGCCGGGGGCTCTGTGGGGTTCCGGGAGGGGGCTTTTTATCCGAATGCGCGCGCGGCGCGCTTCAGGTCCATCTCGTGGACGATCGCGTTGGCGTAGCCACGCGGGAGGTCGTGCTCGGCACGGAGCCAGCTGACCCGCTCTTCGAAGCGCGGGAGGGACGGGCCTTCGTTGACCAGCTGGAACCAGGTGTCCAGGCTGCGGCCGGTGGCTGCGGGGATGCGGGCGAGGAGGTTGCGATGGGTCTGTTCGGAGTGGTGGATCGTCATACGGGCGCCTCCGCGAATGGACTTGGCTTACGGTCCGTGTGCGCCAGCGTGCCTGAGGGTCGGGCGGCTGGCAAGAGGAACGGGACCTGGCGATTCCGTCGCCAGGCGGAATCCGGGCGGTCGGTGACATGCCGCGACGTTCCCGCGGCATTCGCCACCCGTATCCTTCCCGGATGACTTCCAGCACCAAACCGGGGGAACACAGTGCGGACGGGGAACCTTCGGCGGTGGAGGTCCTGGCCGGGGAACTGGCCAAGGTCGCGGACGGCTACCGCCGGCTCCCGCACTCGAAATTCTCCCTGCGGCTGGAGCCCTACGGCGACCGGGCGCAGGCCGGCCACTGGCTCGCCGCGCAGGTCGCGATGGTCGCGCAGGGGATAGAGCGCTGGGACAGCCCGCAGCCGCCCCGCTGGCGGGAGCTGCCGACGCTCGGGGTGTTCGCGCTGGGCGACCAGATCGCGGTCGTCGGGAACGACCTGCTGGCCGCCTACCGAGCCCTGAAGGACCCGCGCGAGACGCTCATCTGGACCCCCGGAGAAGGCCGCGTGCCGGCGGAGAAAGCGATGGCGGCCGTGCTGGACAGCACGACCGCCTTACGCCGGGCGCTTTAGAGCGCCGCCAGTTCAGAGCGCCGCCAGTTCAGAGCCTCGCCAGAATCAGCTCAGCCGCTCCAGGATCAGCGCCATCCCCTGACCGCCGCCGACGCACATGGTCTCCAGACCGAACTGCTTGTCGTGCCACTGCAGCGAGTTGATCAGGGTGCTGGTGATCCGCGCGCCGGTCATCCCGAAGGGGTGGCCCACGGCGATCGCGCCGCCGTTCACGTTCAGCTTGTCCAGGTCGATCCCCAGGTCCTGGTAGGACGGGATGACCTGGGCGGCGAACGCCTCGTTGATCTCGACCAGGTCGATGTCGCCGATGGTCATGCCGGCGTGCTTGAGCGCGTTCTGCGTGGCGCCGACCGGGCCGATGCCCATGATCTCCGGGGAGATCGCGGTGACGCCGGTGGCCACGATCCGGGCCAGCGGGGTCAGGCCGAGCTCGCGGGCCTTGGTGTCGGACATGATGACCACGGCCGCGGCGCCGTCGTTCAGCGGGCAGCAGTTGCCGGCCGTCACGGTGCCGTCGGGGCGGAAGACCGGCGCCAGGGTCGAGGTCTTCTCGTAGGTGACGCCGGGGCGCGGGCCGTCGTCCTTGCTGACCACGGTGCCGTCCGGCAGCGTGACCGGGGTGATGTCCTTCTCCCAGAAGCCGTCGGCGATCGCCTTCTCGGCCAGGTTCTGCGAGCGGACGCCGAACTCGTCCTGCTCCTTGCGCGAGATCCCCTTGATCTGCGCCAGGTTCTCGGCGGTCTGGCCCATCGCGATGTAGACGTCCGGCAGCGTGTCGTCCTCGCGCGGGTCGTGCCAGACCTGGCCGCCGGCGGCGAACTCGTTGGTGCGGTTCACCGCGTCGGTGAACAGCGGGTTCTGGGTGTCCGGCAGTCCGTCGGAGGAGCCCTTGACGTACCGCGAGACCGTCTCGACGCCCGCGGAGATGAACACGTCGCCCTCGCCGGCCTTGATGGCGTGGAAGGCCATGCGCGTGGTCTGCAGCGAGGACGCGCAGTAGCGGGTGATGGTCGCGGCCGGGAGGTGGTCGTAGCCCAGCAGCGTGGCGACCACGCGGCCCATGTTGTAGCCGGACTCCCCGCCCGGCAGGCCGCAGCCCAGGTACAGGTCGTCGATCTCGCGCGGGTCCAGGCCGGGGACCTTGTCCAGCGCGGCGCGCACCATCTGCGTGGTGAGGTCGTCGGGCCGGATGGAGGTCATCGAGCCCTTGAAGGCGCGGCCGATCGGGGAACGCGCGGTGGAGACGATCACTGCCTCGGGCATAAAGGTCACTCCTTGCGAAGGGGTCCGGGTCGCCTGCCGGCTTCAGGGCCGCGCGGTCGGCGCCGCGATGGGGGTCGGTCTCAGCGTAGTTCGCCAAGCTACCGCTTGGTAATGCCAGGTGTGAGAGAACACACCCGACTCCCTCACAGTAAGGCGGCGCCGCTCTTTCCACCCACATTCCACCCCCGGTTGGAAGCGGCGGGGCGGCCGGGAGCGAGAAGATCGGGGACATGGCAGCGCTGACGGTGAACATGATGGACCGCAAGGCCTATTTCTGGGGCATCCAGGCCCTGCGCTCCGGCGGTCTGGTGGCCCTCGGCATCACGCTGTTCGGGGTGAGCCCGAAGCCGGGTCTGCACGAGCGCGGGCTGGCCGTCACCATCACGTTGGCCGTGGTGGCGGTGGCCTGGATCGGGATGATCACGTTCGACATCCGCAAGTGGCCCATCGAGTACCCCCTCGCCCTGCTGTCGGTCAGCGGCGGCCTGCTGTCGATCCTGCAACCGGGACCGGCGATCTTCGTCCCGGCGGTCGCGGCGTTCTCCGCGGGCTCCAACCTGGCGCCGCAGGTCTCGGCGGCGATCACGGTCGCCGGCGCCCTGTCGCTGACCGTCACCGCGCTGGTGATCGGCGCGCCGACCTCGGCGGTGCTCGGCTTCGTCGTCATCCTGGGAACCGCGCTGGCGATGGGCACGGTCCGCTACGCGATCGCCCAGCGCGCGGGCCAGGCCGAACAGCTGCTGGAGCAGACCCTGCGCGCGTCGGCGGCCGAGACCGAGGCGGCGGTGCTCGGCGAGCGCACCCGCATCGCCCGCGAGATCCACGACATCCTGGCGCACTCGCTCGGGGCGCTGGCGATGCAGGTCGAGGCCGCGCAGGCGTTGCTGACGCAGGAGAATCCGGACATCGCGAAAGCCGTCCGCTGCGTGGAGCGCGCCGGGCAGCTGACGCGCGAAGGCCTCGTGGAGAGCCGCCGCGCCGTCCACGCGCTGCGCGAGGACATCGGCCCGCTCTCGGAGATGATCGGCACCATGGTCGAGGCCGACGGCGGCACGATGACCACGGTCGGCGAACCCCGCAAGCTCCAGGCGGACGCGGCGCTGGCGCTGTACCGCACGGCGCAGGAAGCGGTGACGAACGCGCGAAAGCACGCGCCGGGCAAGGCGCCGTCGGTCGATCTGCGCTACGACCCCGACGCGGTCCGCCTGACGGTGACCAACGAACTCGCCGAAGCCGACGCCGCCCGGCCGCTGACGGACTCCGGCGGCGGCTTCGGTCTCAGCGGACTGCGCGAGCGGATGGAACTGGCCGGCGGCACGCTGGAGGCCGGGCGCGACGGGGAGGATTGGAAGGTGCGAGCGGTCGTGCCGGGCTGAGGACGCGGCTCGGCGTAGCGCTGAGGAAGATCGAGCGCTTCATCGGCATCTGCGGGAGAATCCCGGGGTGACCGAGATCCGAGTACTCATCGCCGACGACCAAGCCGCGGTCCGGGAAGGCCTGGCCCTGCTGCTGGAGACCATGTCCGACGTCACGGTGGTCGGGCAGGCCGGCGACGGGCTGGAGGCGGCGGCGCTGGCCGCCGAGCTGGCGCCCGACGTGGTGCTGATGGATCTCAACATGCCGCGTTCCGACGGGATCGAGGCGACCGCGACGATCCTGGCCGCGAACCCGGCCATCCGCGTGGTCGTGCTGACCACCTACGAGGACGACACCTCGATCGTCGGGGCACTGCGCGCCGGCGCGCTGGGCTACCTGACCAAGGCCGCGACGCGGGCCGACATCGAGCGCGCGGTGAAGGCGGCGGCGGCCGGGCAGGCGATTCTGGATCCGGCGGTCCAGCGGCAGCTGCTGGCAGCCGCGACCGGCGCGAACACGGGCACGGGCAACGGCACCCCGACGGCCCCGGCCGCCGAGCCGGAGTCCGCCGACGACCTGAGCCCGCGCGAAGCCGACGTCCTCCGGCTCATCGCCGCCGGACACTCCAACCGCGAGATCGCCAAGAAGCTGTTCGTCGGCGAGGCGACGGTGAAGTCGCACATCAACCGCATCTTCACCAAGACCGGCTGCCGCGACCGGGCCCAAGCCGTCCAGTACGCCTTCACCCACGGCTACGCCGAGCCCGGCGGGAAGTGATGGGACTCTAATGGAGAGTCCTTATATATAGGTCACGCCTTCAGATACGCCAGCACCGCCAACACCCGCCGGTTGTCGTCGCCCGACTCCGGCAGACCCAGCTTCATGAAGATGTTGGAGGTGTGCTTGGCGATCGCGCGCTCGGTGATCACCAAGCGCTCGGCGATCGCGGCGTTCGACCGGCCCTCGGCCATCAGGGAGAGCACTTCGCGCTCGCGGTCGGTCAGCGCGCCGAGCGGTTCCTTGCGGGCCCCGCGCGCCAGCAGCTTCGAGATCACCTCGGGGTCCATCACGGTCCCGCCGCCCGCGACCCGCCGGACCGCGTCCACGAAGCTGTCGGAGTCGAAGACCCGGTCCTTGAGCAGGTAGCCGATCGCGCCGGCGCCGTCGGCGAGCAGTTCGCCGGCGTAGAGCTGCTCGACGTACTGCGAGAGCACCAACACCGGCAGGCCCGGCACGACCTGCCGGGCCTCCAGGACCGCGCGCAATCCCTCGTCGGTGAACGTCGGCGGCATGCGCACGTCCACTACCGCCACGTCAGGGCGCTCATTCACCAGGGCCTCGACGAGTGCGGGGCCGTCGCCGACGGCCGCCGCGATCTCGAATCCGTACGCCTCCAGCAGCCGGATCATGCCGTCCCGGAGGAGGAAGAGGTCTTCGGCGAGGACGACACGCACGGCAGCTCCATGGTCACGACAGTCGGTCCGCCCTGCGGGCTGCTCAGGGCGAGGATCCCGTCGAAGGTAGCAAGCCGGCGCTCGATCCCGCGCAGTCCGCTGCCCTTGTCCAGATCCGCGCCGCCGATTCCGTCGTCGCTGACCGTGATCTTCAGCAAGCCGTTGTGGACCCGCATGTCGATCCAGACGTGCCCGGCGTGGGCGTGCTTGGCGACGTTGGTCAGGGCCTCGCTGACCGCGAAGTACGCCGCCGACTCCAGCGGCGCGTCCAGCCGTCCGGGGACCTCGGCGTGGACCTCGACGTCCAGCGGCGAGTCCAGCGCCGTGGCGCGCACCGCGTCGACCAGACCGCGGTCGGCCAGCACCGGCGGGTGGATGCCGCGCACCAGGTCACGCAGCTCGGACAGCGCCTTGGCCGAGGAATCGCGGGCTTCCGACAGGAGCTTCTGCGCCGCCTCGGGGTCGCGCTCCATCAATTGTGAGGCCGCGTTGAGGTGCATGCCCATGGCGACCAGCCGCGCCTGCGCGCCGTCGTGCAGATCGCGCTCGATCCGGCGCAGCTCGGCGGCCTGGGTGTCCACGGCGTCGGCACGGGTCTGGGTCAGGTGCTTCATCCGGGCCTCGACCTGGGCCGGCGTCGGCGCCAGCAGGACGCGGGACCAGCGGGCGTGCAACTCCAGCATCTTCGGCGCGATGGCGAAGCCCAGGGCGATCTCCAGGACGCCGAGGGCCGACGGCGCCCAGCGCATGCCCTCGTTGCCCTTGTGGACGTGGATGAAGCCGAACCAGTCGTTGAAGCCGTGGTCGACGAACAGGCTCCACAGGGCACTGATCACGAAGCCGTACAGGCCCTCCATCACCAAGGCGAGGGGGAGGAGCGCCAGGAACGCGCCGACGACCGGGTCGACGAGCACCCACGCGCCGTCCCGCCAGAACGCCGGGTCGGTGCCGTGGAACTTGATCCTCTCGAAGTAGCCGCCGAACCCGGGACCGAACTCCGGCGCGGCGCGGTAGGGCCGCGGGATCTCGATGCCCCGCCAGGCCCGCACCTTCGTGCGCCGCAGGTCGGCCAGCCAGCGCAGGTAGACCGCGGCCGGCGGGAGCAGGAGCAGGCCGAGCCCGATACCGGCCATGCCGGCCACCAGCGTCAGGGCGATGGTGCCCAGCAGCATCGGGAACAGCATCACGAAGAACCAGAACCCGCCCTCCAGGACGGCGCTCAGTCGCTTGTTGGTGTTCGTCATGTCCTCAAGTCTCGGGTTCGGGTCCGGGCCGGGCGAGGGGCTTACACACCCAGTGTGGGGTGTACCTACCTACACCTCCAGGAGGGGTTCTACAGCCAATGACCCCTTACCCGCTGCTCCACGACGCTGGAGGGCATGTGGACGACCCTCGTTTCCGGCATCACGCTCGCCGCTTCTTTGCTGACCGGCGCCACGGCGCACACTGCGCACGGCACGCGCACCGTGCACGGCACGCGCACCGCCGCGGACAACACTGCCACCGATGCAGCCGCTGCGGTTGTTTCCGCGCCGGATCTCGCGGGCGTCGGCTCCCTCGTCGACCAGACCGTCACGGCGCAGCTCGCCAAAGACAAGATCCCGGGCGCGGCCGTAGTGGTGGTCGCCGGCGGGCAGACCGTGTACGCGCAGGGCTACGGCGTCGCCGACATCGCCGCCGACGCCCCGGTGGACCCGGTGCGCACCGAGTTCTTCACCGGCTCGATCGCGAAGGTCTTCACCGCGACCGCCGTCGCGCAGCTCATCCAGCAGGGGAAGATCGATCCGCACGCGGACGTGAACGCCTACCTGAAGGGCTTCCAGATCTCCGACGCGTTCCCGGGCCACCCGGTGACCGTCGAGGACCTGCTGACCCACACCAGCGGCTTCGACGACGACCCGGTCGGCGCGGCGGTGTCGGATCCGAAGGACGTCCCGCCGCTCGGGCCGTACCTCGCCGACCACGAGCCTTCGCGCGTGCGTCCGCCTGGAACGCTGGCCGCGTACGACAACTACGGCGCCGCACTAGCCGGATACATCGTCGAGTGCGTGTCCGGAGAGCCGTTCGCGCAATACATGCAGGACCACCTGTTCGGACCGCTGCAGATGGACGCCACGACCTTCCAGCAGCCGCATCCGCCGGCGATCGAGACGAACCTGGCGAAGGGCTACCGCCCTGAAGGCGGCGGCTGGACCGCCGAGAGCGGCCAGTACGGCGCCTGGTCGCCGACCGGCGCCGGGACCGTCGCCACCGCGACCGACGTCGCCACGTTCCTGAAGGCGCAGCTGTCGAAGGACCCCGAGCTCGGCGCCGGAGTCGCGGATCTGATGCAGCGGCAGCACTTCACGATGGATCCGCGGCTGCCGGGGATGGCGTACTACTTCGAGGAGCGGCCGCGCGACGGTCAGCAGATCCTGTTCAAGGACGGCGACGTGCCCGGCTTCCACAGCGACATGGCGCTGCTGCCGGACCGGGACATCGGTGTGTACGTGGTCTACAACGGCGACGGCACGAACGGGATCGCCGGCTGGGATGGCAAAGCCCTGATCGACCGGATCGTCGACAAGTACTTCCCGACCACTGCCGCCGCCTCCGGCACGTCCGGCACGTCCGCCACACCGACGGCGGTCAAGGACCCGAAGCTGGACAGCTACGCCGGAAGCTACCGCAGCGACCGGATCAGCCGAGCCGCGATCACGCGAGTCGCCGGACTGGTCTCCTCGGTGACCGTGTCCGCGAACTCCGACGGCACGCTCACCACGAACGGCCTATCGCAGAACCCTGATGTCGGCGACCAACGCTGGATCCCTGTGGGCCACGGCGAATTCGCCGAGCAGGGCGGCCAGGACCGGCTGGTCTTCGACGGCCACGGCCACCTGGCGACGACCATCGATCCGACCATCGCCTACTACCGGCTGGCCTGGTACAACTCCCCCAGGCTGCACCTGCCGATGCTCTACGGCGGCGCCGGGATCCTCGCGGTCGGCTTCCTCGCCTTCCCGGTGCTGGCTCTGGTCCGGCGGCTGCGCGGGCTGCCGGCGCATCCGCGGTGGGCCCAGAGCGCGCGCGTGCTGGCCTGGGTCTCCGGCTTGCTGGCGACCGGGTTCGTGGTCGCGCTGCTGTCGATGACCAGCGACAGCAACGCCTTCACCGAGATGGTGCTGCTCGGCTCACCGTGGCTGACGCTGCTGGTGGCGGTGAACGCGGTGCTGGCGCTGTGCACCGTCGGACTGCTCGCCGGGAGCGTCGCGGCGTGGCGGCTGCGCTGGTGGCGGCCGGTCGGGCGGATCGCGTACTCGCTCACCGCCGCCGGCGCTGTGTCGTTCCTGATCGTGGCGTTCACGTACAACCTGGTGTGGCCGTAATCAGGACCCTGCGAGAGCGGATCAGGCCTCGAAGATGGTCAGATCCAGCTCGGACAGCCGCTCCGGGTCCGCGAGGATGTTGATCTCCTTGATCCGGTCGTCCACCACGGTGAATCCCATGACCGCCGCGGGCTTGCCGTCGACGATCGTGACCCGCCCCGGCGCCCCGTTGACGAGCGCCGGGTGCGCGTGCGCCGCGAACTGCGCGAACATCAGCGCCTGCTTGGCGACCGCCTCGGCGCCGCGCAGCAGCTTCAGGCCGGCGGGCAGGCTGCCGTAGTCGGCGCGCAGCACGACGTCCGGATCCAGGACCGCGACCAGCGCGGCGAGGTCGCCGCCGCGCGAGGCCGCGGTGAACGCCTTCACCACCGCGCGCTGCCGGCCCAGATCCGGGTCGGGCACGGCGTCGGCGCCCTGCACCCGGCGCCGGGCCCGGCTGGCGAGCTGCCGGGCGGCGGCCGGGCTCTTGTCGACGATGACCGCGATGTCCTCGAAGGGGACGGCGAACATGTCGTGCAGCACGAACGCCAGGCGCTCGGCCGGTTGCAGCGTCTCCAGGACCACGAGCAGGGCCAGTCCGACCGAATCGGCGAGCAGCGCCTCGTGCTCGGGGTCCAGACCGTCCTCCGGCGAGATGATCGGTTCCGGGATGTGGACCGCGTCCAACGACTCCTCGCGGCTGCGGGTCTTCAGCATGGTCAGCGCCACGCGTGCCACGACCGTGGTGAGCCAGCCGGTCAGGTTGTCGATGGCGGTGAGGCGCTCCTCGCGCTGGCGGCTCAGGCGCAGCCAGGACTCCTGGACGGCGTCGTCCGCCTCGGACAGGGAGCCCAGCATGCGGAACGCGACCGCTCGCAGATGGCGCCGGTTCTCCTCGAAGCGCTCGGCGAGCCATTCGGTGCTTTCCACTGCGGTCCCCTGTCCCTCATCACATGCTGTCGCTGCTATGACCCTCCGGCCGCGGCGTTTGTGACAGCGGTTTCGAGGACTGCGGCCAGGCGGGCGGTGTCCTCGCCGAGACCGGCCTGGTCCAAGGGGATCCAGCGGTGGTCGTCGACCTCTTCGAGTTGGAGCTCGACCTCGGTGGTCCCCGGGATTCCGTTGAGGAGGAAGGCGTAGCGGAAGTCGAAGTGCCAGTGCTCTGGTTCGTCCTTCGCCGGGTTGGCCGGGATGCGGTGCGCGTCGACGGCCAGCGGCAGGATCGGGTCGCCGAGGAGCGTGATGTGCTCGGCGCCGAGGCCGGTCTCCTCAAGCAGCTCGCGGCGTGCGGCGTCGAGCGGAGAGGCGTCCTCGGGCTCGACGTGGCCGCCGGGGTTGAGCCAGCGGCCGAGGGACTTGTGGGCGATCTGGAGCAGCCGGCCGTCCTCGGACACCACGAGCGCGCCGGTGGTCACGTGACCCGGGAGGGTGCGGCGGTCGGTCATCCGCGCGGTGCCGGCGGCGAGCGCCTCGCTGAAGGGCCGGACCCGCTCGGTTTGGTCCGGATGACGCGCCAGGTAGCGGGACAGGTATGCGCGGATCGCGGTATCGGTCACGCGTGCGGGCGGCGGAGGTGGGTACATGACGGGCTATGCCTTCCCGGTCGGCGTCGTTGCCCGTCATGATCCCACCCGCGTGGGACGCTCGAACTGGTGTCCGCCGACCAGATGGCGGACCTGCGCGCCGACCGCGAAACCGACTGCGTAGGATGATCATCTCACCCATCCGGCACAAATCCCCGTGATCGAGATGCGCCGGTCCGCCCCACGTTCCACGCTGGACGAAAGTCCGGTTGGTAAGACACCGCCCACCGCCCCGGGAGATGAGACGACCGCCATGAGCCGCCCCAAGATACTCGTCCTCGGCAGCGGCTTCGCGGGCACGGAGTGCGCGCACAAGCTGGAGAAGAAGCTCTCCATCGACGACGCCGAGATCCGCCTGGTGACGCCGGTCAACCACCAGCTGTACCTGCCGCTGCTGCCGCACGTCGCCTCCGGCGTGCTCACGCCGCAGGCGGTGGCCGTCTCGCTGCGCCGGATGCTCAAGCGCACGCTGGTCATCCCCGGCGGCGCGATCGGCATCGACACCCAGACCAAGTCGGTGGTGGTGCGCAAGATCGACGGCCAGGAGGTCGTCGAGCGCTATGACTACCTGATTCTCACCCCCGGCAGCGTGACCCGGCAGTTCAACATCCCGGGCGTGGACAAGTACGCGGTCGGCGTGAAGACGCTGGCCGAGGCGGCGTGGATCCGGGACCACGTGATCGCCCAGCTCGACCTGGCGGCGGTGGCCGACACCGACGCCGAGCGCGAGTCCCGGCTGCAGTTCGTGGTGGTCGGCGGCGGCTACGCGGGCACCGAGACCGCGGCGTACCTGCAGCGGCTGACCACCGAGGCGGTGAAGCGCTACCCGAACCTGGACGGCAGCCTGGTCAAGTGGCATCTGGTCGACATCGCGCCGCGCCTGATGCCCGAACTCGGGGAGAAGCTCGGCGAGAAGGCGCTGAAGATCCTGAGGAAGCGCGGCCTGCACGTCTCCCTGGGCGTCTCGGTCGCCGAGTGCACCGAGGACACCGTCACCCTGACCGACGGCCGCGTCCTGCCCTGCCGCACCCTGATCTGGACCGCCGGCGTCGCCCCGAGCCCGCTGATCGCCACCATGGGCGCCCCCACCAACCGCGGCCGCCTGGTGGTCAACGCCGACCTGACCGTCCCGGACCTGCCCGGCGTCTTCGCCCTCGGCGACGCCGCCGCCGTCCCCGACCTGGCCAAGGGCGGCGACGCCATCTGCCCGCCGACCGCCCAGCACGCGATGCGCCAAGGCTGGGCCGCCGCGGAGAACGTGATGTCAGCCGTCCGCGGCTTCCCCTTGAAGGACTACCACCACAAGGACCTCGGCCTGGTCGTCGACCTCGGCGGCCTCAAGGCGGTCAGCAAGCCCCTGGGCATCCCCCTGTCCGGCCTCCCCGCCCAGATCGTCGCCCGCGGCTACCACATCATGGCCCTGCGCACCTTCGCCGCCCGCTTCCGCACCGGCGCCGGCTGGCTCCTGAACTCCCTCGTCGGCGACGACTTCGTCCGCACCGGCTTCCAAGCCGAGCGAGCAGCCTCCCTCCGCGACTTCGAGTACACCGACGTCTACCTGACCCGCGAGGAAATCCTCCAGCGCACCCGCGGCACCGCCCTGGTCCACGAGGCGGCGGAGACGCCGGCTTCGGCGGCGTGAGGGTCAGCGGGTCCAGGGATCGATGACGGTGAGGCCGAGGTATTCGAAGTCTTTGACGTTGCGGGTCGCCAGCAAAGCACCGTGGGCTTGACAGATCGCTGCGATCTGCGCGTCGGGGAAGGAAATGGGGCGGCCGCCTGCGAAGCGACTCGCCACCACCATCGCGTAGTACTCTGCCGCCGCCACGTCGAAGGGCAGTACTCGTTGGTCGAATTCGGCGAGTAACGCATCCGTGTCCGTCATGAGGTCGGACCTGCGCCGACCCCCGGACATCCGAAGGATGCCGTGCCGGAGCTCAGCCACGCTCACCGCCGTGAGGAACAGGTCGCGGCCGAATTCCTCGACCCAAGCCGCCACCGCCGCGTCGGGCGCCGGCCGCATGAGTTCGGAGAAGACGTTCGTGTCGATGATGATCATTCAGGCCCGAAATCCACGACGCGCGGCATCTCCGTACGAGGCGGAATGTCGAGCTCGACTCCGCCGTGCTTGCGGAAGGCCTCGATGATCGCCACTCCGAAGTTCTCCCGCTCGCGGACCGACTCCTCGAGGATGCTGCGCACCTCGGCTTCCATCGACCGGCCATGCTTGGCGGCCCGCACGCGCAGCCGCTGCTTGACGCCCTCATCAAGGTTCCGGACCACAATGGTCACCATGCGAACCACCTCCGCTGGCAACGCTAGCATTGCCAGCACCTCTGACTCCATTCAGTAGTCAGTCAGTCACAATAGCGGAGGCCGCCGAGGCAGAGCGCTTCAGCGACCTCCGTCCCTAAAGCCGCGCCTCACCCCACCGCCATCGCGAACACATGCTGCGACGTGGCGTTCGACGCCGGCAGGTTCGGCAGGGTCACCGAGGCCAGGGTCTTGCCCGATGGGAGCGGCACGGTGTTCGCCCAGATCGAGAACGAGCCGGACGCGGTTGTCGTGGTGCCGTTGTAGGTCGAGGTGTGCTGGTTGGCGTAGGCCGCCTTGGCGACGAGGGTGTCGCCGGTGGCGGGGGTGGTGTCGGTCCAGTCGGAGAGGGTCAGGGTGAAGGGCTGGGAGGTGCCGTCGGTGAAGTGGAGGGTGCCGGGCTCGGTGACGCCGTGGGTGGTGCTGAAGCCGAGGATGCCGAGTTTGGTGCCGGTGCCGGTGACGGCGATGGTCTGGCCGGTGGCGATCGTGTTGTCGGTGGCGTCGAGGGGTTGGGGGTGCCAGGGTCCGAAGTCGATGCCGGATGCTGTCACGTCGGTGCCCTTCGTCAGGCCGGCGGCGGCCAGGGCGGTCGCGGAGAAAGACTTGCCGCTCTGGGTCGCGCTGTTCAGGCTGCCGGCCCAGCGGTTGGCGTCGGCGGTGACCGCGGTGTCGGTCAGGGCCGCCGAGAATGACAGGACGCTGTCATCGCCCGGTCCGTTGTAGGCGCCGCGGTTCGGGGCGGTGGTGGCGGAGACCGCGTTGCCGAAGTAGTCCTTGCCGCCGTTGTTCGCCACCACCGCGCCGGTACCGCGCTCGGGGGAGGCGGTGTGCAGCTTGATGGCGAGCGTGCCCGCGGCGTCGTTGATCAGCTGCGGGTCGGCGGTGTGGGCTGCCGTGTCGCCGGAGGAGGGCGCCGTGACGCCGCCGTAGTACGTGTTGGCGGTGAATGTCGCCGAGTTATCCGACGCCCAGGAGGCCGTCGGCGCCACGAAGATGTTGTTCTGCCACACCACTTTTCCGCCGAGCGTGTCCGTGATCGGCTTGCCTGGGCAGAAGAAGGTGTTGTTGTAGATGTAGTGCGTGCCGGTGCCGGTGCTGGAGTTCGTGAAGCGGCAGTCGTCGCGCGAGATGTTGTAGCGCAGCACCGCGTTCGTGGTCGTCGCCGCGCCGCCGCAGCCGGACAGGCAGTCGAGGTAGAAGCCGCCGGCGTTGTTGTAGGAGTAGTTGTACTGGTACAGGCACGTGCCGGTGTTGCTGATGTCGCAGTCCCACGCGGTCGCGTCGTTCACGACCCCGGTCTGCGTGCCGACGGTGTTGTGCTGGAACGTCGGATTGTTGCTGTGGTACGGCCACATCCCGGCGAAGTTCCCGGCCACGAAGGGGTACGCCCCGAGCCCGAGGTCCGTCGCGGTGTTGTACTCCACCAGCGGCGCGTCGCTGTCGTGCACCACGATCCCGTCGCCGCCGTCCGCGGTCAGGGTGTTGTGCCCGATGTACACGCCGGTGTTCATGGCCGTGGTCTCGCCCTCGACCTTGATGCCGCCGCCCCCGGCGTCATGGATGGCGTTGTTCGACACCGACACGCCGTTGAAGACGCCGGACCCGGTCGCCACGCGCACCGCGATGCCCGCCGAGTAGGAGAACCACGACGCGTTCGTCCCGGTCTTGTCGCCCCAGCCCGCCACGTTCGCGACCTCGTTGCCGGTGACGGAGATCCCGGCCTGGTTCGCGGCGCCGGCGACCTCGACGAGGATGCCCTCGTGCTGCGCCCGCGTGGAGGAGCTGTTCTGGACCTTCAGACCCTTGATGGTCCAGTAGCTCTGGTCGACGAGGTGCACCGTCGCCTCGGTCGCGCCGCCGCCCTCGATCACCGGCGCGGCGCCGGAACCGTAGGCGTCGACGGTGATCGGCGAGCCGGAAGCGCCGGAACCCTTCGGCGTCAGCGCGCCGTGGCAGGTGGTCCCGGCCTTGAAGGACAGCGTGTCGCCGGCGGCGAAGACGTGTCCGTCGGGGTCCGTGAGGGCGTTCCACGGAGAACCCGAGGACCCGGTTCCGTCCGAGGCGGCGGAGCAGTCCACGTAGTAGACGGTCCCGGCAGCGTGGGCCATCGGGACCGTGACGGCCAGCAGGCCGACGGCACCGAGGGCCATCGCCCCCAGCGCCGAGAGCGAAGCGCGCAGTTGCGCTTTCACAGTTACGTACCTCCAGTGCGATGGTGGTGCGTGAATGAGGGAGGTGGTGCGCCTACTTCCCCGCTCCGAGGGTCAAGCCCTCGGTGATCCGGCGCCCGAGCCACGCGTAGAGCGCGAGCATGGGCAGCACCGCGATGGACACCCCGGCGAACATCACGCCGAAGTCCTCGCCGGTGAACTGCTGCTGGGTCAGGAAGTTGACCAACGCCAGCGGCAGCGTGAAGTTGTCATTGGTCTGCAGGAACATCAGCGCCAGGAACGTCTCGTTCCAGCACGCGATCGCCACCAGCGTCAGCGCCGTCATCAGCCCGCCCTTGGCCAGCGGCAGCATGATCCGCCAGAACGTCATCCCCGGGCCCACGCCGTCCAGCGCCGCGGCCTCCTCCAGCTCCCCCGGCAGCGAGGCGAAGAACGACATCAGCAGGTACACCGTGAACGGCAGGTTCACCACGACGTAGAGCACGATCAGCCCGGCGAGATTGTCGATCAGGTGCATCTTGGCCATGATCGAATACAGCGGCAGCACGATGATCTGCATCGGGATGCCCAGCCCCAGCACGAAGTACATGCTCACGCCGCCGGACACGCGGTTCTGGTTGCGGCCCAGCACGTACGCCGCCGGCGAGGCCAGCAGCACCGTCCCGGCCGCCGCCACCGCGACCACCAGCACCGAGTTCACGAACGCCGGCCCGAAGCCGCCGTCGTGCCAGGCCTTGCTCCAGTTGGCGAACTTCAGCTCGGTCGGCAGCCGGAAGGGGTGGTTCAGCACGTTGTAGCTGGACTTCAGCGAGCTGAGCAGGATGAACAGGAACGTGAACGCGCAGAAGGCGACGAACAGCCAGATCAGCGCGGAACCCGGCAGCCGGGCCCAGGGGATCCGGCGGCGGCCGGCGGAAACCGCCGCCGGCGTCTTGGGGTCCCTCCTGGGGTCCCTCCTGAGGTCCCTCTTGGGGTCCCGCGCCGCGCTCTCAGCGCGGGACCCGGTCGTCGCGGCGCTCATAGTCGTCCCGCCTTCGTGTCGGTCATCGGTACTCAGAGCTCGAGCCGGTCGCGGCTGGTCACCCGGCGCAGGACCACGACCACCACCACGACCGCCACGAGCGTGACGACCGCGCCGGCGCAGGCCCGGCCGAAGTCGTAGATCGGGGACGTGCCGCCGATGGTCTCGCCGTAGACGTACATCGCCGACGTCCACTGGTTGGTGCTGGGCAGGTTCCCCTGCGAGCCGGAGAAGGCGAGGATGAACTCGAAGATCTTCACCGTGCCGATGGTCCACAGCACCGCGGCGGTCCCGATCACGTCCCAGGACATCGGCAGCGTGATGTGCCGGAAGCGCTGCCAGGAGTTGGTCCCGGCGAGCTTGGCCTCTTCGTAGTAGTACGGCGGGATGCGGTCCACGCCGGCCATCAGGATCGTCACGTAGTAGCCGGTGTTGATCCAGACGATCGCGACCAGGATCGCGTCGAACTGCCACTGCGGCTTGAGCCAGTCCACCGGGCCCAGACCGAAGGAGTGCAGGCCCTTGTTCAGCATTCCGTCGTGGTTCAGCAGGAAGTCCCAGAACGCGGCCAGCGCCACGCCGGAGACGATGTGCGGCAGGAAGATGAAGCCCTGGATGAACCGGCGGCCCTTCATCTCGCGCAGCATCAGCATGAAGGCGAAGCTCAGGACGAAAAGGAAGATGCCGCACCCGAACAGCAGCTTCAGGGTGTTGAAGAAGGCGTCCTTGAACGCCGGGTCGTGCGTCAGGTGGTCGTAGTTGAGCGTGCCCTTCCACCGCGGGTTGGAGAACCCGTCCCAGCTGGTGAAGCTCGCGTAGAACGAGTACGCGGTCGGCACCATGAACAGCACCGTGTACAGGATCAGCGCCGGCGCCAAGAACGGTCCGAAGACACGCCGACGGCGCCGGGCCAGGGGCGAGCCCTTGACCCGGCCCCGCCGGACACCGATGGTGGCGCTGGTCACGACGCGGACTTCCAGTAATCGATCGTGCCCTGCCGGCCGTTGGCGACGAACTTCGCGGCGTCGTCCTGGCCGGTGATCAGGCGGATCATCTCGGGGTTCAGCATCTTGTTGGTCCAGTCCGCGTAGTCCACGGACAGGTGCGCCTGGTCGGCGTAGACGGTCCCGGTCAGCGCCTTGCTCATCGAGGCCAGCTGGGCCGGCGGGGCGATGTCGGCGCGCGGTGTGAGGTTCAGCGCCTGGGTCGAGATGCCGGAGAGCTCCTCCTTCTTCATGAAGAAGGCCACGAACTTCTCGGCGGCGTCGGAGTGCTTGGCGGTCTTGGGGACCGCGAAGCCGAAGAAGTTGATGCCGGTGTCGGTGTTGCCCGAGTCCAGGGCCGGCAGCTGGATGCTGTCGAATGTGAAGCCGGCAGCGGCGTTCGGCGCGGCTTCGGAGGGAACCCACGTGCCGGACAGGTAGAAGGCGGCCTGTCCCTTGGCCCAGTCACCCTCTTCGTCGATGCTCTTGCTGGACTCGTAGCCCTTGAGGAAGTCGCCCTTGTCGCGCATCGCTTGGACCAGCTGCGCGGCCTTGAGGACCTTCGGGTCATCCCAGGCGGCGCCGGTCTTGTCGCTCGCCAACTTCTTCAGGGTGTCAGTACCCAGCTCGCGCTGAAGGGTCAGCAGCACCCAGTACTTGTCGTCGCCGGGGACCGCGACCGGCGTCATCCCCATGCCCTTGGCCTTGTCGAACAGCGCGAGCAGATCGTCCCAGGTCTTCGGCGGGTTGGCAGCGAGGGCGGGGAACTTCGACGCGTCGAACCACAGGCCTTCGGAGGAGACCTCGTAAGGCGCGATGAAAGGCTTGCCGTTCTTGTCGTTCAGGAACGGCTTGTAGCTGTCGGGGATGACCTGGCCGACGGTCTGCGACTCGCCGGGGATCGTGGTGCCGTACAGGCTGCTCAGGTCGGTGGTCTCGTCCTTGGCGACCAGCGCGCCGAGCGCGTTCACCGACTGGTCGACCAGGTCCGCCGAGGAGCCGGTGCGCAGCGTCGGGGTCAGCTTGGTGATGACGTCGCGGCCCTGCCACTGGATGGTCACCTTGATACCGGTGGCGGCGGTGAAGTCGTCGGCGGCCTTCTTGATCACCTTGGCCTGCGGCTCGTTCTGCTGCCACATCGACCAGTAGGTGAACGAGGTGCTGCCCGAGGACTTGGCGCCGGAGGACGTGCCGGGCTTGCTGGAGCTGCCACAGGCCGACAGGCTCGCGGCCGAGACGGCCACCGCGGCGGCTATGACGCCGGCGCGGTGGACGTTCTTACTGGTTCGCATATCGGGACTCGCTCTCTGTGGGCTCTCAGGTGAGGGGGTAGCAAGTGAAGAGGTAGCAAGTGGCTGTCACGCTATGGATGGCAGAGTCTCGGGCAACACCCGTCCGAGCAGCTCGGTCCCGGCGGTCAGGCGCCGCAGCTCAGCCAGGACGAAATCGCCCAGCCGCCGCAGTTCGCCGCCGATCGAGCCGGCGACGTGCGGGGTCAGCGTGAGGTTCGGCAGGTCGAACAGCTCCGAGTCCGGCGGCAGCGGATCGGGATCGGTGACGTCGGCGACCGCGTACAGCCGCCCGGCCCGCAGTTCGTCGGCCAGCGCCGCGGTGTCGACCAGGGCGCCGCGCGCGGTGTTGATCAGGGTCGCGCCGTCCTTCATCAGAGCCAGCCGGCGCCGGTCCATCTGGTGCCGGGTCTCGGCGGTGCTCGGCGCGTGCAGGCTGACCACGTCGCTGGCCGCGACGAGGGCGTCGAGCCCGGTCGGCACGGCGCCGAGTCCGCGGACCACCTCGTCCGGCACGTAGGGGTCGTGCACCAGGACGGTCGCGTCCAGGACCCGCAGCATCTCCACGACCCGGCGGCCGACGCGGGAGAGCCCGACGACCCCGATCACCCGGCGGTGGTTGCCGACCGGGACGAAGCCCTCGGACCAGTGCAGCCAGTCCCGGCCGTCCCGCCCCGCGCGGAACGCGCGCTCCATCTCCGGCAGCCGCTTGCCCGCGCTGATGACCATCGCGAGGGTGTACTCGGCGACCGGGACCGCGTTGTCGGCGACCGCCGAGGAGACCAGCAGCCCGCGCGCCCACGCGGCGTCGGTCATGTGGTGCTTCACGCTGCCGCCGGAGTGCAGGACGGCGCGCAACGCCGGCATCCGCGCCAGCGCCGGCTCGTCCAGCACGGGACAGTCCCAGCCGGTGATCAGCACTTCGGCCCGCACCAGCGCCCCGGCCGCGCGGGGGTCGGCGAAGTCGGTGACCACCGCCTCCGGATCCGCTTCGGCCAGCCGGGCAAGGCGCTCCTCGGCGTCCGCGTCGAACAGCAGCGGACGCAGAGCGGGGCGCATGGCCAGGACGGCGTGCGGACGATCCATGAAGCGGCGAGGCCTTTCGAATGAGCCGTCAAACGAACAATGGGGACCAGTGTCAGAAGAAGGCAACCGAAAGTCAATACGTTCGATGACAACCGATGGGAAACGAACAAAAACGTAACTCGGACTTGCCGGAAGGCCGTCGGACCCGCATGCTGTGAACGGTTCTGACTGATAGCTTCTGCTCCAGGAGGTGGTTCGTGCTCGCCGCGAGACGGCACGCCCTGATCCTTCGCCTGGCCCGCGAACGCGGGTCGGTGCAGGTGGCCGAGCTGGTCGGCATCCTCGGAGTGTCGGACGTGACAGTCCGGCGCGACCTGGACCAGCTGGCCAAGGCCGGACAACTGGACAAGGTGCACGGCGGCGCGGTGCTGCCCGCCTCGGCCGAGCCCGCACCGCCGGCCCGGCACCAGGATCCGGGCGGCGAGGGCGACCTGCCGGTCATCGGCGCGCTGATCCCCAAGTCCTCGTACTACTTCAACCGGGTCGTCGACGGGATGCGCCGCGTGTTGCGCGAGCCCGAGGGACGGCTGCTGGTCGCCGTCTCGGACTACCAGTCCGGGCAGGACCTGTCGCTGGCGATGGGCCTGGTGGACTCCGGGGCGCAGGCCGTACTGCTCGCGCCGGCGGACGAAGTGGAGTGGGCCGGGGCGCTCGGCGTGCCGACGGTGTTGGTCGAGCGGCGGTCCTACGGACCGGCGGCCGCGACCACCTCGTGGGTCCGGACAGACCACGAAACCGGTGCCGGGCTCGCGGTTCGGCATCTGCACGAACTCGGACACCGCCGCATCGCGATGTTCGCCCGCGGCGAGACACCGACCTCCCGCAGTGTCCTGAACGGCTTCGAGCAGGCGGCCTCAGCACTGGCGCTACCGCAGATGCCGCGCATCATCGGCACCGACCTCGCCGGCTGGCCGAACTGGGGCGCGGAGCAGATAGACGCCCTCGCCGAACGGCTGCGCGCCTCAGAGGCGACCGCACTGCTGGTCCACTCCGACGAGGACGCACTGGCGTTGCTGCAGAACGGTTTCGCCACGCGGTTCGCCGTACCGCGCGAGATGTCGATCGTCGCCTACGACGACGAGTTCTCGGCACTGACGCGACCGGCACTGACCGCGGTGTCGCCGCCGAAGGAGTCGGTCGGAGAACTGGCGGTGCGCACGCTGCTGGACCTGGTACGCGACCCCGGGGCGCCGGCGCGGCATGTGGACGTCTCGCCGCGCCTGATCGTGCGGGAGTCGACGGGGGTCGCCCGCTCGGCGTAGGCGGGTGGCGCGAGGGGGGCGGCTGGTCGGTGCGGGCTTTTTGGGCACCGCTGACTGGTGTGCGGGTGGTGTGGGGGGTGGCTCGGTGCGGTTGGTTTGTGGGTTTTTAGAAGCTTCTTTACGTCTTCGAGCATGGTTTGATGGCCCCGCAGGGGACGCAGTTCGGTGGTGGGTGTCCGGGTGGCGCTGGCGGCCGGCGGTGGAGGCTGTTCACGACCGCGCGCAGGTCCGAGTCACTGCGCACACGTCGGGGCTGGCGGGTAGCGGCCGCGTTTGGTAGGCACCTGAAGTCAAGGGCAGAGCAGGGCCTCCGGCGGCGCCTTCGCGGCGAGCGGCCTCGCTCCGGGGAGGGGCGGTCGCGCTGTCCGGCGGCGGTCGTTGCTTGTGGTAGGGATCTGGGACAAAAGCGACCAACATTCAGACCGCCGCCGAGTAGCCCCACCCAGCCCGACCCCCCGTTGCAGAGTGCCCCCGCCGGAGGCGCCTGCCCTTGACGTTGACTTCAGGTGCCCCTCAAACGTGGCAGACACCCGCCAACCCCAACGTGTGCGCAGTGACTCGGACCGGTGCGCGGTCGTGGACACGAATAACCGCCGGCCGCCGACGCTCCTCAGATACCTGCCACCGAACTGCGCCCCCCTGCGAGGCCATCAAACCATGCTCGAAGACGTAAAAAGCTTCTCAAAACCCACAAACCAACCGCACCAGCCCACTCACCCCATCCCACGCACAAGTCATGAGCGCCGCTTCTTACTTGGCGGTCCGCCCACGAGTCGCCCACGCGTCGCCTACAGGTTCGGCGCCTGAAGGTCGGCGCGCCAGCCGTCCTCGTCGTGGTGGCGCCTGAGGATCCGGGCCGGGACGCCGCCGATCAGGCAGTGGTCGGGGAACGATCCGCGGACCACCGCGCCGGCGGCCACGGCGACGTTCCGGCCCAGTGTCGTGCCCGGCAGGATCACCGAGCCGACGCCGAGCCAGCAGCCGTCGCCGATGGTCACCGGCTTGTCCTCGGCGTCCTGGCGGCCGATCGGGGTGTCGAGCGCGACGTAGCCGTGGTTCTGGTCGGTGACGTAGACGTAGGGACCGAAGAAGACGTCGTCGCCGATGTCGACGCGCAGGTGCGCCACGATGTGGCTGCCGCGGCCGATCGAGCAGCCGCGGCCGATCCGCAGCACGATCTCCTCGCCGAAGTCCTCGTCCGGCCAGCCGACCGCCAGGCTCACGCCTTCGCCGACAAGCGTGCCCTCGCCGATGGCCATGTACTGCTCGTTGTAGAGCGCGCCGAGGGGGAAGGACAGCGCGGCGCCGGGACCCAGATGCGCGAAGCGGTACCGTCCGGGATTGCCGGAGGTGATGCGGCCGCGCACTCGAGCCCAGTCCCACACCCCGCGAATCGCGGCGGCGGTGAGGCGGTCGATCCAGCGGGGACGACGAGGCACTGGGGTCTCTTCTCGACATGATCACAGCAGGGGGATCGCCGTCAGCATACGGCCGGCGCGAGCGGTACGCGCTCTGTGCTTGAGGAGCTGCGGCAAGACCGCCGTCAGCCTGCCCCTGCACGGTAAGGTGTGCCGTCCCGTTGCGCCGTCCGCTGTACCCGTCCGGAGGACTCCCGCCGATGACCGTCCCCGACGCCACCGTGCCGGTGACCACGTGCTTCCGGCACAACGGGCGCGAGAGCCACATCCGCTGCACGCGCTGCGACCGGTACATCTGCCCCGACTGCATGCGCAGTGCCTCGGTGGGGTTTCAGTGCCCTGACTGTGTCCGCGACGGGAACAAGGACGTACGGCAGGCGCGGACGGTGTTCGGCTCGCTGGCGACTGGCGGCACGCGTCCGGTCGTCACCATCGCGCTCATCATGCTCAACTTCGCGGTGTACGCGGCGGAATTGCTGAAGAACTCGGTCGTGGACCAGCTCGGCATGCTCTCCGACGCGATGCGCGGACCGCACGACGGCGTCTACCTGACCATGGCCTCCCCGCCGCCGGGCTACCACCCCATCGGCGTCGCGCACGGGCAGTGGTACCGGATGATCACCTCGGCGTTCGTGCACATCCTGCCCAACCAGCCGCCGCTGGGACCGATGCACATCTTGTTCAACATGCTCTCGCTGTGGATGTTCGGCGTCGTGGTCGAGCAGCAGATAGGGCGGGTGCGGTACCTGGCGGCGTATCTGCTGTCGGCAGTCGGCGGATCAGTGTTCTGCTACTACCTGACGGCGCCGTACACGCAGTCCATCGGGGCGTCGGGGGCGGTCTTCGGGTTGATCGGGCTCTACTTCGTCCTGAGCCGCAAGCTGCACTTCGATCCGCTCGGCGGACAGCGGCAACTGGTCATGGCAGTGGTGTGGCTGGTGCTGGCGTCGCGGTTCACCTCGTGGCAGGGACACCTCGGCGGGCTGCTCACCGGAGCGGTGATCGGGCTGGTCTACGTCTACGCGCCGCGGGGCGGTCGGCAGGTCGCGATCCAGGCGGCGGGGTTGGTCGCGATACTGGCTGTGTTGGTCGGGGCGACCGTGGTGCGGACGTCGGTGCTGCATTCGGACGTTAGGGCTGCCGGTGCGGTGGGCGGCTGGAGCAGCTTGGGCACCGGGAGCGGTCACAGCACGAAGGGCGGGGTGGGGGATGGACGAGGCGTTGATCTGGCACGTGATCGCGCAGCAGAAGGCATGGCTGGACTCGCATCCGGACACTGATCCGGCACTCGCGGTCCCGCTGCGGGTGCTGAAGGTCGCCGAGGAGGCCGGCGAAGCGGCGGCGGCACTGATCGGCACGACCGGTCAGAACCCGCGCAAGGGACGCAGCCACACCGAAGCGGACCTGGAGGCAGAGCTCTGCGACGTGATCACCGCGGCGTCGGTCGCGCTGGCGACGCTGGTCCCGGACCCCGAACGTGTGCTGCACGACCACATGGGCCGCATCTACATGCGCTCGATCGAGGCCGGAGCGCCGCGCCTCGCGGAAGTCGGAACCGGGCTCGACCGCGCGGCATATGCGGCATCGCTGCCGAAGGTGGTCGTCGGCGCCTCGATGCTGTTCCACGACGAGGCACGCAAAGTCCTGATGGTCCGCCAGTCCTACCGCCCCGACGGGAAGTGGAGCTTCCCCGGCGGCGGTGTGGAGGAGGGCGAGTTCCCCGCCCAGGCCGCACGCCGCGAGGCGCTGGAGGAGGTAGGCCTGGACGCCGAACCCGGCGCCCTCCTCACGGTCGACTGGCGCCCCCGCGACGCCGAACGCCCGCCCCTGATCCACTACCTCTACGACGGCGGCACCCTCACCCCCGACGACATCGCCCGCATCCGCCTCCAGGACGACGAGATCGTCGAGCACGGCTTCTTCGATCTCGAAGCCGCCCGCGAACTCCTGGCGCCGCACACCTTTGACCGGCTGGTGCACGCCGAGGCCGCACGGGAGGGGCGGATCGCGGTGCAGGATCTTCAGGAGGGGCAGCCGCGACAGGCGGAACGGAACTGAGCGCCGGACACACCGGTTTGCCGCGCAATGCGCCCGCAATCCCGTCCCGCCATCATGGGCAAAACGTTGTCGAATATCGAGGAGGAATCACGATGGCCAGCCAGCCGGCGTACCAACTGACCCCCCAAGTGTGGCGAATTCCAGCCGGACCCTTTGATTTCGTCAACAGCTTCGCCATCGTCGAAGACGACGGCCGGGTGTCGTTGGTCGACACCGGCATGCCGAGTTCGGCCGGCCGCATCGAGGCGGGTCTGAAGGCGATGGGGAAGAGCGTGCAGGACGTGCACCGCATCGTCCTCACCCACGCGCACGGCGACCACGCCGGCGGCGCCGCCAAGCTGAAGGAGGCGACCGACGCCGACATCTCGATCAGCGCGATCGACGCGCCTTTCGCGCGCGGCGGCTACGCCCCGCCCCGCGACGGCTCCACGCTCGGCGGCAAGTTCCTGAACCTGTTGGGTCCCAAGGGAAACAAGTTCGCGAAGGTGATCGTCGGCGAGGAGTTCGCCGACGGCGACGTGCTGCCGGTCGGCGGCGGTCTGCGCGTCGTGCACACCCCCGGCCACACCCCCGGGCACGTGGCGCTGCGGCACGAGGCCGACGGCGTGCTGATCACCGGCGACTCGATCTGGAACGTCCGGAAGATGGGGTGGGGCGTCCGCGCCTTCTGCTCCGACATCAAGCTCAACCAGAAGACCGCGGACGTGCTCGGCGAGCTGGACTACGAGATCGCCGCGTTCACCCACGGCAAGCATGTGACCCAGAACGCCCGCGAGACCGTGCGGCGGTTTCTGAAGGAGGCCAAGCGCGCATGACCGACCTGTCCGACCCAGCTCCGTCCGAGCTGGCGGCTCCGTCCGACCCCGCGGCTCTGTCCGACCTGTCCGATCTGTTCGACCTGTCCACCGAACGGCTCAGCCTGCACCTGCTCACCGTCGAGGAGGGCCGCCGCATCGTCGACGTCGCCCCCGGCGAGCAGGACGTCTGGGCCGAGGACTTCCCGATGCAGGACGACCGCGACGGCGTGAAGGGCTTCCTCGGCGCGGCCGAAGCCGGGCACGACGCCGGGCCGTTCGGCTGCTACCGGATCGACCGCGCCGCCCCGGACGGCGCCGCGATCGGCACCATCGGGTTCTACGGTCCGCCGGACGAGCAGGGCCAGGTCATGTTCGGCTACGGTCTGGTCCCCGGCGCGCGCGGCAGCGGCTACGCCACCGAAGCCCTCGCCGCTCTGGTGGCGTTCTGCCGCTCGCACGACGGCGTCCGCACGATGGTCGCCGACACCGAGGCGGGCAACACCGCCTCCCAGCGCGTCCTGGACAAGACCGGGTTCGCGCTGGTGAAGGAAGAAGGCGACATGTGCTTCTACCGCCTCGACGCCACGGCCGGCTGAGCGGTTCAGCCCGGCACGATCGTGGAGTTCCGGACGACGAGATCGTTGGCGATCTCGACGGGCTCGTCCGGAACCGCACCGCCGGCCAGCGCGACGGCGAGCATCCGCGCCGCCTCCGCACCGATCTCGCGCAGCGGCCGGTGCACCGCGGTCAGCGGCGGCGCGGTCAGCGCGGCGTGCCCGGCGTCGTCGAACCCGACCACCGCGACGTCCACCGGCACCGGCCGGCCGAGGTGCCCCAGCATCTGCAGCACTCCGGAAGCCGACAGGTCGTTGTGGGCGAACACCGCGTCGAACTCGGTCCCGTCGGCGACGGCGCTCGACACAGCGACCCGACCGGACTCGCCGGAGTAGTCGCCGGGGAAGAACGCGTGTGCCGGCACCGGAAACCCGGCCTCGGCGAACGCGGCGGTGAACGAGCCGACGCGCTCGGCGGCGCAGTCGTAGCCGTCCGGCCCGCCGACCACCAACGGCCGCCGACGCCCCAGCGCCAGCAGATGCTCGGCGGCCTGACGTCCGCCGGGGCGGTTCCCCGTCGCCACGACCGGCATCCCCATGCCGGCCTCGCGATCGCTGATCAGCACCACCGGCAGCGCGGCCGAGACCATCTTGGCCACCGCCGGCACGGTCTCCTCGGGCTCGATGACCAGCAGACCGTCGAAGGCGTTGGCGTTGACGTGCCCTGCGAAACGCTGGAAGGAATCGTCGCCGACGTTGCGGGTGAACAGCATCAGCCCGTGGCCGCTGCTCGCCATCGCGTCGACGACGCCCTGCATCACCTGCGCGATCCACGGCCGCGTCAGGTTCGGTGCGAGCACGCCGACCACACCGGTCCGGCCCTTGGCCAACGACACCGCCCGGGCGCTGGGCACGTAGCCCAATTCCTTGACGACGCGCCGGACCCGGGCGGCGGTGGCGGCGTCCGTCTCCCCTTTTCCGTTGAGCACCCGCGACACCGTGGCCTTGCTGACCCCGGCACGCAACGCCACATGGGCGATGGTGACCCGCATTCCGTTCCCCCGTCCTACGTACCAATCCCCGACAGGATTGTGGCACGGCGACCACCCGGCGTGGTCCCCGGTGCGAAACCGGTGACGGCGGAGCCACCAGAGGTGGCTCCGCCGCGTGATCAGCGCGCTTGGGTTGAACGGTGGATCAAGGGGTTCCGGGGTGGAGCGCCGTTCAGTAGGACGTGGTGATGGTCACCCCGCTGAAGGCGGTCTGCCCGTACAGGCTGATGTACCGGTAGCCGGATGGCGGATCGGTGATCGTCAGGCTCTGTGTCGTGCCGTTGTTCAACGAGCCCTGCGTGTACGCGGTGGGGGTCGCCCACGTCGAGGGGTTGTACAGCAGGTACGCCGTGCCGCTGCCACCGGTGGTGGTGATGGTCAGCGACGACGTCCCGGCGGGAATGTCGATGTAGAAGTAGTCGATCGCGCCGGCCGCCGCCGACTCGCCGGTGCGCGAGCAGTTCTGGTCCATCGCCCGGGTGTCGGGGTCGGAGCAGTTCTGGGGCGGCGGCGTGGTTCCGCCGCCGGCCTGGCAGGCGCCGGCCGCGCACTGGTCGAGCCAGGAATTGAAGTCGGCGTCGTACGCCGTGCCGATGGTCGTGCCGTAGAAGGCGTACGCGCCCTGGTAATCGCCGACGCGGAACTTCGCCAGGAGTGTGGCGATGTCGGCGGGGTGCCGCTCCATCATGTAGCGGACGGCGAGGTAGCCCCAGGGGTAGGTGCGTGTCTCGTCGCTGTTGTCATACGAGCTCTGCCACAGGGTGCTCAGCGCGTACCGGTGGGTCGCCGCCTCGCTCACCGCCTCGGTGTCGGTGACATCGCGGTAGCTGTACGAGACGTACTCCGCGACGCCCTCGATCCACCAGATGTCCGGGACCACGATCTCGGCGGTGAAGTCGCCCTTGGTGTCGTACTCGGCGTCCAGCGCGTGGGTGAACTCGTGGTTCAGGTTCCACACGCGCGCCACGAAGCCGTTGTCGGTGTCCCACTGGTACATGATCGAGCGGACGATGTTGGACGGATCGGTCGGATCCCCGGTCAGGGTGATGCCGCCGTTGTCCGTGTCCACGCCGTAGATCGGTCCGGCGTAGGTCTGGTAGTCCGTGGGCGAGGCGAACACGGTCAGCACGAAGTTCTGGTCGTACTGCCCGGGAATCGGGCCGCTGTCGTGCACCACGGTGTGGAAGTACGAGTACTGGCCCAGGATGCTCGCGCACACGGCGCTGGTGTCGGAGGCGGTCAGCGCCTGGGACAGCACGGTGTGGCTGGCGTCGCAGTGCGTCGTCGTGGTGAGCACGGCGGCGGTGAGCTTGGCGGCCAGATCGCACACGTTGTAGTAGGCGCAGTTCGCCTGGTCGTAGTAGTCGGCGTTGCCGGCGACCGCGACCCACAGCGGCGCCGTCGGTCCGGTCATCGACGAGGCCGCGAGCAGACCCTTCATCAGCGGACGCACCTTGGCCTGCAGCGCCGTGTGCTGAACGAACCGGCTCATCTCCAGCCCGGCGTTGGAGTCCAGGTAGGAGTTGTCCCCTCCCAGCAGGTTCTTGTGGTTCAGCGCGAAGCTGTTCAGGGTGTCGATGATGCTCGGGTTCGCGGTGACGGCCGTGACGAACGCCGGGAACTGGTGGCCTCGGAACAGCGGCGTGTAGACGTCGTTCACCGCGTTCAGCATCGTCGAGTAGGCGTTGTAGGAACTGGTGTAGGCGTTCAGGATCCGCTGGTAGGTGCTGAGGTAGCGGGCCTGTTCGTCGGCGCTGTCGGTGAGGATGATCGTCTCACCGAGGACCGGGCCGTTGTTGTCGTTGACGTCCAGGGCGTGCGAGCCGGCGAAGAAGGCGTCGAGGCCGCCCTCGACCAGCGTGGCGAGCGCCTGGCCGTAGGCCGGGATCGAGCCGTTGCTGTTGTACTGCACGTAGTACCCGGCGCGCAGGAACAGCACGAGCTGCTGGACGCTCGTCGCGTCGGTGCCCGGGTAGCTGGCGGCGGCGGTCTTGTAGGACCCTGCGATGGTCTCCATCTTGGCTTCGCTGAAGATCGCCGAAGCGTTGGAGCCGGTGACCGAGAACAGGGTATTGATGCAGTCGGTGGTCGATGCCTTGACGAAGGCGCTGAGGGTGCTGCCGGAGCGGGAGGCGAAGTCCGCGGGGGTGCAGGACTGGGCTGCGGGGGTTTTGGCGGGGGTCTTGGCGGCCGGGGACTGCTTTGCGGCGCTGGTTTGCGTGGCGCCGGTCTGCGCAACGCCGGTCTTGGTTCCGTCGGCGCTGCCGCCGATCGGTGCGCGCGGCGCGAGGTCGCCGACCGGCTTTCCGGTCTTCGCGACCACGGACTTCCCGGCGATGGCCGGGTCGGCGGAACCCTTCGGCGTGGCGTTCTTGTTCGTGTTCGTGTTCGTGTTCGCGTGGCTCACGGTCGGGGCGACCGAGGCGGCGGCCGGACGCGGGGCGGCGGAGGCCGCTCCCACCCCGGTCATCCCGGCGACCGCCACCGCGGCGAGCACCGCGGCGGCGATTCCGGGCAGGCGTGTTCGGTGGCGCATCACTGCTCCTTGATGGTTGGCGTGCGCCTCAGAGGGATTTCGGCGAGGAGGCGCGGAACGCAATCTGGCAGCGCCACAGAAGACTGACAATGTGTTCGGGGGATAGGACTATGGCACGCGCGGGCATAACTCCGGTGTCGCGCCAGGTCAGCAGTGCAATGTCACAGATTAATGAGCCGACCGGTGCGGCGCCGTCGTCGGGCTGGTCCGGTACGCTCCGGCGGCCCAGGTCTGGAAGTGCGCCGAGCGTGCGATCAGCGCCCGGTACGCCGCGCTCGCCGAGGCGAACAGCGCCTCCGCGACATCGTCGTTCAGCCCGGCACGACGCCACACCAACAGGTACCGGCACCACAGCGGCGTGCCGATCAGGGGTTTGACGACCACGCCGGGCAGTGGCCGGAGCGTCGCCTGCACCATCGAGATGCCGAGCCCGTCGGCGATCATCGTCTGCAACTGCGTCTGGTCCCCCAGGAACTCGTGCACCGCGGCCGGTTCGAAGCCGGCTGTCTGACACGCGGCGTAGAACACCCCCGGCCATCCCGCGCCGTCGTCCGGCGTCATGAACCATGCTTCGGACGCCAGATCCGACAGCGCCACTTCCACGCGGCGCGCCAACGGATGCCGCGACGGCAGCGCGACGAACGAGGGCTCGGTGACGATGCCCCGATGTGCCAGGCGGTCGGAATGTGCGAGTTCCAGACTCGGGTAGTCGGCGGCGACGCCGGCGTCCAGGACGTCGTCCTCGAGCTGCTCGACGATCGCCGTCGAGGAGTAGACGCTGCTCACCGACACGGTCAGGTCCGGCAGCACCGCGCGCAATCGTCCGACGAGCCCGGGCAGGATCGGCGTGTTGGTCGCGGCGAATCGCAGAGTCCTGTCACGTCCGCTAGCGACCGCGCTCCCCCGACGCCCGATCGCCTCGGCCCGCGCCAGCACGTCGCGCGCCTGCGCCACGACCTCGACGCCGTACGCCGTCGGCTCGACGCCGCCGGTCCCGCGCAGGAACAACGGCTCGCCGAACAGCCGCTCGATGCGGCGCAGCTGCGTGCTCATCGCCGGCTGCGAATATCCCAGCACGGCCGCCGCGCGCCCGACGCTGCCGGCGTCCGCGATCGCGCAGAGCGTGCGTAGGTGGCGGAGTTCCAGTTCCACGGCTTCCTCCCCGATGACCAGGTGAGGTGAGGATAGATCCGCCGCCGACCAAGGCAAAGCACGAATATGGTGCGAATTTATTGGCCCTGCTGGGGATCCATCGGTCGCACCCGCGTCCCGGAGTCGAGGACGCCGACTCCGCTGCCCGTCGCGGCTGCGGCGCCGGTGAGGACCACGGCGGCGGTGTGTTCGGGTGCTGCGACGGTTTGCCGCACGGTTCCGTTGCCGTCCTCGACGGCGACCTTTGTGACGTGCCGCGTTCCGGCGACGAGAAGGTAGATCTTTCCGTCGGGCGCCCGCCAGCGCGCCTGCGCCACGATGTTCTGCCCGAGCGGCGAGCATGTGCGGCCGTCCGGCTCGGTGCCGGTCACGGTCGCCGCGGATTGCGCGGACGGCGGCAGGAACTCGCTGGTCGCCGAGCCGCTGCCGGTCCACTGGTCGGCGCGGACGCAGACCCACGACGCAAGGCCCTGAGACTGGGGAAGCGGCTGCTGCGCGAAGACCCAGGTGTCGACCTGCTTCACGTCCTGGCCTTGGAGCGCCGACAGGTCGCACGCCACGCGCGATTCGGCGCCGTAGGTGTCCGGGGTCGCGACTTCGCGCGGCGTCTGCGTCGGGTCGAGCTTCGGCGGGGCGGTGTAGAGCAGGTGGGTGCCGGTCACACCGCCGAGGTCGGTCAGCGCGATCGTTTGTCCGCCGACTGTCGCTGCCGCGCGGAGTTGGAGCACCGGCCAGGACGCGCAGCCGGTCGCCGGGGGCGCGGGCACTGCGGCGGTGACGCCGTTCGAGACGGTCGTCGGGGCGGTGGCGATCGCGGGGGTTCGCAGATCCCTGATAGCGGCGGTGGCGACCCACGGCGCCACGAGCCAGCGGTCGCCGGCGTCGGTCGAGCGGAGGACGACGGCGCCGGCGGAGGTCATGTCCGCATCGTCCGCGCGCACGACGTCCAAGCGGACCGGGTCGGCGGTGGTCGGGGCGTCGGGCTGGGTGTAGCGGGCTAGGCGTGTCGAGTCGAAGAGCAGGACAACGGTCGCGCCGTCGAGATGCCCGCTCCACAGCACGTGGACCGGCTGGAGCGGCGGGCCGTCGGAAGCGCCGGGTCCGAGCTTGTAGGCATCAGGATGCTGAGTCGTCCAGGCGTCGAGCGCTTGCTCGACGGCTGCGGACGAGGCGGCGTCGCCGTCTCCGCGGGCCGGCCAGACGCCGAAGTCTAGCCGCGGGCTCTTTTCCCAGGCGGCGGCGTCGACCTGGATCGGGGTGTGTGCGGCTGCGGTACTCGCCGCTCCGGTGGCGGCGTCGGCGCCGGTCGATCCCGAGCCGCTGACGCCGATCGCGATGGCCAGGACGACGGCGAGGGCGACGCCGCCGGCTGCCGTCACGCCTCGGACCTGGCGCCTGCGGCGTGACAGGTCGGTGGGGCGGGTGCGGAGGGTGCAGGGATCGAATTCCGAGGACTCCAGGACGTCGGCCGGATGCTCGCTGAGCAGCCGCTGCGCCGTTTCCAGCGCCGCTGGCACACCGCGCACGCCGGTGCCCGTGAGCAGCGCGGCTACCTCGTCGGCGCCGAGGTCTTCGAGGGCCAGCAGCACGTAGGCCATGCGCGCCGTCACGTTCAGCCCGCGTAGCGCGGCGTCCACTTCCAGTTCCTGCGAACCGCCGCCGAGCGGGAAGAATCGCAGACCCCAGACATAAGGCTGATGGAGGGAGCGCGGCCACCATGTCCTGCGGAGCACCGCGTTGACGACTGCTTGGCGCAGCGTGGCGTAGGAGTCGCCGTCGGCTTGCTTCGGGGCGCGCCGTGCCGAGCGACCGGCCAGCCCTCCCCGTCCTCGCCCGCCGAACCCGCCGAACCCGCCGAACCCGCCGCCCGACAGTGTGCGCTGCGCTATGGCGTGCGCCGCCAGCACCCGGCCGTGCCGGTCGCCTTCCGGCGGCAGCGCCAGGTACGCGATGCGGACCAGGCGCGAATAGTGCAGCACCAAAGCCGCCTCGAGATCCTCCCGCCCGCCCGCGGGGCGGTCGCGATCATCGAGCACGAGGGCTCTCCCTTCTCCGGCGTGAAGAACGAGTCAGGGCACGGATGGTCACCGCGATCACCCGCGCCACCACACCGCTACCCCCACCCTGTCAGACCAAGAGCACTCTTTGTCAGTTATTTGCCATAGCCCGCCATACCCCGCCCCTGTCAGACCCCTCGGCAAGACTGACGGGCTATGGCTACCTGGCAACAATTCGCCGAATCCGCGCCCGACCTGGCCGCCCCCGTCCGCGCCCGCCTGACCGCGACCAAGCACCACGTCCTGGCCACCCTCCGCAAAGACGGCACCCCCCGCGTCAGCGGCACCGAAGTCGACTTCACCCCCGAAGGCCACCTCCACCTCGGCTCCATGGCCGACGCCCAAAAAGGCAAAGACCTCAAACGCGACCCCCGCTTCGCCCTCCACGCCAACCCCGGCGACGGCTCCATGGACGGCGGCGACGCCAAACTCTCCGGCCGAGCCACCCCCCTCCCCACCGAAGGCCCCGACGACGCCTTCGACCTCGACCTCCACGAGGTAGTCCTCACGACAGTCGAGAACGACCAGCTGGTGATCCGCCTCTGGACGCCGGAGAACGGCCTGCGCGAGATCCGACGGAAGTAGCGGCTGAGCCTGATCTGGTTCTGGATGCCAGAGAGCAGGGGCGCGAGAACCGGGAGAAGTAGCGCCTGAATGCGCCTGAATGCGGCTGAGTGCGGCGAGGTGGGGATAGGTAGGGCGATCAGCTGCTTCTTGCTCTCGCGCAATCAGTCGCATGGCCGGCCGCAGCGAGCCAGGCATCTGGTGCTGAACGCTGGATGCCGGAAGCAGCGCGTGCGCGATCCGCTCACTCTGACCCTCGCGCGGTCAGTCGCCTGAAGGCGGCGGGTTCGGCACGTGCGCAATCAGTCGCCTGAAGGCGGCGGGTTCGGCGCGTGCGCGATCAGTCGCCTGAAGGCGGCGGGTTCGCCGCGTGCGCGGTCAGTCGCCTGAAGGCGGCGGGTTCGGCGCGTGCGCGATCAGCTTCTCTCGCCCCTCGCGCGCTCGGTCACCCCATCAAGATCCGGCGGGTTCGCGTGGGGGCGCCGGAGGGTAGTTCGGCGAGGATGTCGGCGAGTGAGACTGCTGTGAGGCTTGCGCGCCAGGCGGTGTGGGCTTCGGCCATGGTGCGGGCGAGGGGGCAGGTTTCTTGGCACTCGTCGGGGGTTAGGCCGCCGCGGCCTTGTTGGCGGATTTCGCGGCATTCGTAGGGTGCGGCTGCTCCGTCCACTGCCTCCACGATTTGGAGCATGGTGATGTCTTTTGCCGCACGGGCTAGGCGGAAGCCGCCTCGGGGGCCGGTGGTGGCGGACAGGATGCCGGCGCGGGTGAGGGCTTGGAGTTGTTTGGCCAGGTAGGGCGCTGGCAGGTCGTAGTAGGCGGCCAGCTGTGCCGCCGAGGCGGTTTCGGCGGGTCGCAGCTGGGCCAGGGTGGCGGCGCAGTGCAGGACCCATTCGGTGCTGGTCGGGAGCTTCATGGGGGCGATTCTATCTCAGAGATTGCGGATCTATTTAGTCCGAGATAGAGTCGGCGGCACGACCCTGTGATCACGTACGACCAAGGAGATCTCTCATGCGTATCGCCGTCGCCGGCGCCACCGGCAACATCGGAACCCGCACTGTCGCGGCGCTGGAGCGCGCCGGGCACGACGTGGTGGGGATCAGCCGCAAGCAGGGTGTGGACCTGATCAGCGGCGCCGGGCTGGAGGAGGCGCTGGCCGGCGTGGACGCCGTCGTCGACGCCACCAACGGGCCCGTCGGCTCGCTGGAGGAGACCGTCGCCTGGTTCGGCGGCGCGACCGCGAACCTGCTGGCCGCCGAGGAGCGCGCCGGGGTGCGGCATCACGTGCTGCTGTCGATCGTCGGCGTGCACCGCGTGGAGGGCAACGCCCACTACGCCGGCAAGCGCGAGCAGGAGCGGCTGGTCCAGGCGGGCAACGTCCCGTGGACGATCGTGCCGGCCACCCAGTTCCACGACTTCCCGGCGATGGTCGCCGGCTGGGTCACGCAGGACGGCGTCGCGCCGATCGCCCCGCTGCTGCTGCAGCCGATCGCACCGGCGGACGTCGCCGACGTGCTCGCGATGGTCGCCGTCGGAACGCCCCAGGGCCGGTTCGCCGACGTCGCCGGGCCGGACCCGCAGGACATGGTCGACCTGGCGCGCCGGACCCTCGAGGCGCGTGGCGAGACGGTCAAGCTGGTGCCGACGTGGGACGGCGGGCTGTTCGGCGTCGCGCTGGCCGGGAACGTGATGCTGCCCGGCGAGGGCGCGCACATCACGCCGATGACGTTCGAGGCTTGGCTGGAGCAGGAGCGCGAAGCCGCCGGACGGTAGGGATCAGCACTGGATTCAGCCAACCGGGATCAGCCCGCTCGATCAGCCCACGCGATCAGCCCACGCGATCAGCCCACTCCCAGATACCGCAGTACCGCCAGCACCCGACGGTGGTCGACGTCGGTCTGCGGCAGGTCGAACTTGGTGAAGATGTTCGCGACGTGCTTCTCGACCGCGCGCTCGCCGATCACCAGGGTCCCGGCGATGGCGGCGTTGGTCCGGCCCTCGGCCACCAGCGCCATCACCTCCGCTTCGCGCGGGGTGAGGCGCTCGGCCCGGTCCGGCCGCCTGTTCGCGCCGACGAGCTGCGTGACGACCTCCGGATCCAGCGCCGTGCCGCCGGCCGCGACCCGGGTCAGCGCGTCGATGAAGTCGTCGATGTCGACCACGCGCTCCTTGAGCAGATAGCCGACGCCCTTCGAGCTGTGCGCGAGCAGATCGGTCGCGAACCGCGCCTCGACGTACTGCGAGAACATCAGGATGCCGAGATCCGGATGCCGCCGCCGCAGCTCGACCGCGGCGCGCACCCCCTCGTCGGTGTGGTCCGGAGGCAGCCGGATGTCGACGACCGCGACGTCCGGACGGTGCTCCTCGACCGCCGCCAGCAACGCCGGCGCGTCGCCGACCGCGGCGGCCACCTCCTGCCCGCGCGACTTGAGCAGCTGCACGAGGCCGTCCCGCAGGATCGCGGTGTCCTCGGCGATGACGATGCGCACGGTGGTGGTCGCCCTTCGGTGCGGTGGCGGCGGTGGCGGCGGTGGCGGCGGTGGCGGCGGTGGTGGTGGCAGTGGCGGCGGGTCAGGCGACCACCACCGTAGCGCGCGACCACTCAGCACCTTGCGCTCGCTGCTCCCCGACCTGGCGAAGCGCCCCGCACTCGCCGCTCCCCTACCGCGCCGCGTACTCGCGCCCCGCCCCGCCCCGCCGCGCCCCGCCACCCCGCACTCGCCGCGCCGCGCTGTGCACTCGCTGTGCCGCGCCCTCGCCCCGCCCTCGCCGTGCCCCGCCCCACCCCCTCAAGCCCGCATCGGCAGCGCGACCGTCACCACCGTCGGCCCGCCCTCGGGACTGTCGACCTCGATCGACCCGTCCACCGTCCCGACCCGGTCCGCCAGCCCCGCCAGCCCGCCGCCCGGCTGGATCCGCGCCCCGCCGCGACCGTCGTCGGCGACCGTCAGCACGAGGTGGCGACCGTCAGCCTGGACCGTCACGAGCGCGCGCGTCGCCTGTCCGTGCTTGGCGACATTCGTCAGCAGCTCGGCGGCACAGAAGTAGGCCATCGTCTCGATCGCCGCTGCCGGACGCGGGTCCGGGACCCGCACCGTCAGCTCGGTCGGGACGGACCCGTGCGCGGTCAGCGTCCGCAGCGCCGTCTCCAACCCCTGATCCAGTGTCGGTGGGTGGATGCCGCGGACCAGGTCGCGCAGTTCGGCGATCGCCGTCTTCGCCGTCACCTGCGCCTGGTCGATCAATCCGCGGCTGCTCTCCAGGCGCGGGTCGTCCGCCTGCTCGCCACCGAGGCTGTCCTTCAGCATCACCAGCTGCATCCCCAGCGCGACCAGCCGGGCCTGCGCGCCGTCGTGCAGGTCGCGCTCGATGCGGCGCAGCGTCGCCGCCGAGTCGTCGACCGCGTAGCTGCGCGTCCGCTCCAGCTCCCGCACCCGCGCCTCCATCCGGCCCGAACCGAGCGCCCCCCGATAGAACCGCATGTCCAGCGCCACCAGCTTGCGCGCCACCCACGCCGCCAGCGCGACGGTCAGCAGCCCGACGACCGTGAGCAGGAACGAGCGCTGGAGCGTGTCGAACCAGAACCCGAAGATGTGCATGCCGCGCCGGACCGTGCCGTCCGGCTGGCGCGAATACAGGTCGTCCCAGTTCCGCAGCAGCGGCCAGAACACCCACAGCAGCCCGTACACCCACAGCCCGACGCCGACGATCAGGTTCAGCAGCGCGACCGGCACGCGCATGGACAGGAACGCGACCTCCATCCACCCGCCGCCGTCCGCGCTGAGCATGAAACGCCGCCACGCCAGCGCCCCCCGCTCGGTCCGCTCGGCGGGCGGCTCCAACCGCTCCCCGAACAGCCGCAGCACCAACCCCCGGTACAGCACCCCGAACCCCCGCGCCGCCGCCACCGCCACCGCCAGCACCCAGGGCCCGAGCGGCGTCACCGACATCACCACGCCGAGCAGCAGCAGCGCCCCGACCCCCGCGAACGCGACCGCCCACAACACCGAGCTGGCAACGAGATACAGCGCCGCCGCGACGAACCCGATCCGCGGCCCTTCGGACTCAGCGGCGTCCTCGAAGGACTGCGGCAGCGTGGTGGGCATGTCCACCATCATGATCGACCGCGGGCCCGCAACCCAGCGTGCAGACACGAAGGTCCATGGTTCGGTTAACCGCCCAGCGCTCGGACTCTGGCTCGCACTCAGAAGCGCGCTCAAGACCGCCCGACAGCCACCAGCACGCACATCCCCAGGATGACGGTCGTCGCCACGACGTTCACAGCCTCGCGCCTTCCCCGACCGGCAGCCACGTCCCGACGAAGCAGATAGCAATGACTGCTGATCGCGCCAGCCATGACGCAGCAGAGTCCAACGGCGGCGATCGGAGTCAGCACCGGCGCGATGCCGGCGGCGCGCGGAAGGATGAGACCGGCGGCGGCGAAGAGTTCGCAGACGGCCGCGAACCGGAGCAGCGGAAGCGGGAAGGGCGTGACGCCGGTCTGACCGGAGGCGATGAGGCGGTCCTTCGGCCACGTCGATTTCAGCGACCCTGACAGCAGGAACAACGCGGCGAGCAACGCCTGGACGACCCACAGGAAAGCATTCATGGCTCTCCGGACGGCGCCGATCACCCTTTAGTGACACGGACACGCCGAGAACGGTCAGCTACAGCACCCGGGGTGGCACGCCGCCCTCGTGGTCATGGTCGCCGCGCGACGCACGCATAAGCGCGCCACCGCTTATGGTCCGGTAACAGCGATCGCCCTGGTCTTGACGCCAGCGCTGACCGGGGCAACCATTACGCCCATGGCTGCTGATCATGACCGCCTGGTCGTCTCCGGCACCCGACGCTACGGCCGGCTGTCGGCGCGCCCGACTGTCGTGGACCCGCTCGCCGAGTACCGAGGCCTGGCGCGGGCGCGCCGCCGGTTGCGCCTGAAGGAGTGGGTCGGTTTCACGCTGCTGCACCCTGAGGTCTACTCCTCGCTGATCTTGCAGGACGCGCACTATCTGGCCAGTTCCGAGATCTACGTCTACGACCGGACTGCGACCGTGCTGCATCAGCACGCCGCGACGGCGCGGGGCGGCTCGCTGAACCTGCCGCACAACCTGATGGACAACAGCTGCGCGATAGACCGGCCCGGCTACTCCATCGCCTATGACTTCTCCGAGCACACCGGTCGGCACCACATCACGGTGGACGTCGCCGCGAGCGGCGAAGCGCCTGCGATCACCGCCGATCTGACCCTGGACGCCACCGCGGCCAGCGCGCCGCTGTCGGTGAGTTCGCGGCTGCCCGGCGGGCAGATGTACACGCACAAGGTGCTGTACCCGGTCTCCGGGACGCTCCGGTTCGGCGACACGTCGGTCACCTTCTCCCCCGAGCGGGACCTGGCCGTCCTCGACGAGCACCGCTCGCTGCTCCCGTACCGGACCCGCTGGGTCTGGGGGACGTTCGCGACGCCGACCGAGGACGGGCTGGTCGGGGCGAACTTCGTCAAACGGCCGGAGGAGCCCGGGCAGCCGGAGGAATCCTGTCTGTGGATGCCGGGATCGCCAGGGTCCTGCGAAGCGTTGTCGGACATCCGCTTCACCAAGCAGGCGGGCGACTCGACCGCGCCGTGGCGGATCGCTTCCGCCGACGGGCGTCTGGACGTCGTCTTCACCCCTGAGGGCCGCAAGTCCGTCAAGCGCCAGCTCGGGGTGGTGGCGATCGACTACTTCCAGATGTTCGGCCGCTACGCCGGGACCGTGCGCGGCGAGGACGGGACGGTCATCGTGGTGAAGGACGTGCACGGCGTCTGCGAAAGCATGGACGCGCGCATGTGAATCGCTGGAGGCTCAGGCAGCGCGGCGCTAGCATTCGTAGTGCGTGACCTACGCCGAACCTCCGAAGGCCGTCCCCAGCACGGCCCGATCACCGGAGGCAAAGGGACTCACCGTCTCAGGTCGCTGTCGAGGTGCCGCCGTTCCGGGCGGATCGCTGGGGGATCGCCGCTCGGAGCGTGGAAGGCCGAGGATGACAGCGAACAAGCGGTTCAAATCGCGGGTGCGTGCCCGCGCCGCCAAGACCGGCGAGTCCTACACCGCTGCGCTTCGGCACTTCCGAGCAGCTTCAGGAGGAGCTGAGGTGTCGGATCAGCGAACAACGACAGCAGGCAGGAAGCACATCCGGGTGGCGGTCGCCCAGACCACGCTCGTCGAGGACCCGCGGGACGCCGGCCGGCTGCGGGCCGCCGGAGAGCAAGTACGGAAGCTGATGCGGGAGGCGGCACGCGACGGTGCGCGGCTCGTGCTCTTCCCCGAGGGCGCGATGTGCGCGCCGAACAAGCGGATCGTGTCCTCGCTCCCGGACGAGGTGGGACCGGCGGACTGGTCCCGCTTCGCGTGGGACGTGCTGCGCGAGGAGCTGAGCGCGGTCGCGGAACTGGCCGGGGAGCTGCGGCTGTGGACGGTGCTCGGTTCCGTGCACCGCCTGACGCCGCCGAACCGGCCGCACAACAGCCTGTATGTGATCTCCGATCGCGGCGAGGTCGCGGGGCGGTATGACGAGCGGCTGCTGTCGAAGACGAAGGTGACGTACATGTACGCGCCAGGCACGGCGACGGTGACGTTCGACGTGGACGGCGTGCGGTTCGGCTGCCTGCTCGGGATGGAAGTGCACTACCCGGAGCTGTTCGCGGCGTACGAACAGCAGGGGGTGGACTGCGTGCTGTTCGCGACGACCGGGTCCACCCCGGCGGAGCAGTCGCCGACGTTCGCGACCGAGGCGCAAGGACTCGCGGCTGTGAACGGGATGTGGGTGGCGTTCGCGGGTTCGGCGGCTGTCGGCTCTGCCACGCCCTCGGGGTTGCTCGGTCCGGACGGGACGTGGTCGGCACGGTGCGAGCCGTCCACCGCGGCCGCCGTCGTGGTCGGGGAGATCGACGACGGCGCGGCAGAGGTCGAGATCGCTGTGCGCTACGCGCGGCCGTGGCGGCGCGAGGCGAGGAGCGGGTTGTACGAGGAGCACCGGGTCGTGGCGGATCCGCGCAGCGAGGCGCGAAGCCGCTTCTGACGCTTGACCCTTAGGGAACGGAAGGCCGAGCAGGCGTGCTCTCCTGCGACGGCATGCTGTTGGACGTCGGCAGCGGATACGGGATGCCGACGTCCAACGTGCCCGCCAGCGCGTTGAGCACCGCCTGCTCGGCCACCGAGGTGTCGCCGATGTTCACCACCGGCAGCGTCGGGAACGCCGGGTTCGCCGGCGCGGTCAGGTTCAGGGCGCCGGTGAAGTCGCCGGTCACGCCGCGGCGCCAGGCCGTCAGGTTCGGGACCTCGACGCCGAAGCGGGACTCGATGAACCGCAGCACCGAGGTGTGGTCCAGCGTGCCGGAGTACTTGTAGCCGCCGACGCTGAACGGCGAGAGCACCAGCGCCGGGGTGCGGAAGCCCAGCCCGATCGGGCCGTCGACGCCGCCGGCGGCCGAGGGCAGGGTCGCCAGCCACTCCCCGGCCGTGCCCTCCGGCGCGGTCGGCGGCGCGACGTGGTCGAAGAACCCGCCGTTCTCGTCGTAGACCACGAACACGACCGTGCGCGCCCACACCTCCGGGTTGGACACCAGCGCGGCCAGCACCTCCTGGACGAAGTACTCGCCGTAGTAGGGCGGCGCGGCCGGGTGCTCGCACTGCGCGACCGGCGGGATGATCCACGACACCGAGGGCAGCTTGCCAGCGGCGATGTCGGACTTGAAGTCGTGCGGATAGCTCGGCGTCAGCCCGCGCCCGATCAGCTCCAGACCGGTGGGGGAGAAGGGGTTGTCGTAGTTCTTGAAGTACGGCAGCGGACTCAGCGCGAGCAGGCCGATCGGGTCGTTGTAGACCTTCCAGCTCACCCCGGCGGCCAGCAGCCGCTCCGGCATCGTCTCCCAGCTCAGCTTGCCGGTCTCGCCGATCCGGTTGCTGAACGTCTCCACGACCGGTCCGCCGTGCGCACCTTCGGGGTCGATGGACGCCGACATCAGCATCAGCCGGTTGGGGTCGGTCGGGCCGAGCACCGAGCAGTGGTAGCCGTCGCAGATCGTGAAGGCGTCGGCGAGCGCGTGGTAGAACGCCAAGTCCTGGCGCGTGAAGTAGCCCATCGTCACCGGGCCGTTGGCGGCGCCGTCGGCAGCCAGGTGCGCGGTGATGAAGGAGTCCATCGCGCCGTGGTTCCAGCTCTGATGCTGCGTGGCCCAGCTGTGCGAGACGTCGTTGGTGGTCTGCCCGTTCTCCAACGGCGGATTGCTGACCAGTTGGAAGGGCTGCAGGTAGCCGCTCGCGGAAGCGCCGATGCCGGGCGCGAACCCGAACTGGTTGAAGACCGTGTACTCGGTCCCGCCGACGGTCTGCGTCGGCACGGCCGGATCGGAGAACCCGCGCACCCCCGACAGCGTCCCGAAGTACTGGTCGAACGAACGGTTCTCCTGCATCAGGACCACGACATGCTCGACGTCGCTCAGACTCGCCGCCCCACTCGCCGACGCCGCCAGCGCCGTGTCCAGGAGCCTCTTCTGCGCATCGCTGGGCTGAGCACCCGGCTGCCCGCCGTGCGCCCCGACGCCGGCCAGCGCCGCGGCACCGAGCGCCCCGGCCGACCCGGCGATCAGATCCCGGCGGCTGAAATCTTGCTTTTCGGGCTTTTCCGGATCTTCTGGATGTACGGACTGGTCGCTCACGGGGTCCTCCGTTGCAGACGGTTCCGATGGCAGCGCGCTACGCGTCAGTAACATAGCGATCCGGAGCGTATTGACAAGCTCTGCGACCGGTCGAGGTGGCGACGATCAGATGAAGCGGAAGCGCTCACTCTGCCGAGCGTCACAGTATTGACACGGATTCCGAACACGGATTCCGAACGCCGCGCTTCGCAGCGCCATCCCTCGTTCGGATGGTCATCGCACCCCCGCCGACCGGCCGAACGAGCACCCCGGCCCGCACAATGCTCAAAAAAAGAAAACTGGCCCTTCGCTCGATCGAGCGAAGGGCCAGCCAAGTGCGGAGGCGGAGGGATTTGAACCCTCGATGGGGTTTAAGCCCCAAACCGCATTAGCAGTGCGGCGCCATAGACCGGACTAGGCGACGCCTCCAAAACCCACCTCCGCCGGGTCACCGGCGGTTGTACGGTCGGCGATAGCGTACCCGGTCGTCCCACTGGAGACAAAAGCCTTTGCCGGGGGTGGTGGGAAGACGTTGATCTCGCCGGGCGGGGGAGACGTGCTCGGGGTGCTTGTGGGATAGTCGCCTATCGGTGACCATCGCCACCTTTTCTTCCTCTGCCGCTGCCCTCGGGTGCCGGTGTGGGGCGGGATGGTGGGCCCGGCGACGAGTACCTGTCGCTCGCGGGGGTAGTGGCGCCTGACGCACGCCACGAGGAGGGCCACGGCTGGATGGACCGTTCACCGGTGCGGGGTGTCGCCCGGTTGGCGGCGATACTCGACTCGCTGCCCGAGGCGCTGCTGCTCGTCGACGGCGGCGGGCGCGTGGTCAACGCGAACGCCGTGGCTGTGGGCTGGTTCGAGGCGCCGAACGCGCCGCTGGTCGGCCGACCCGTCACTGATCTTCTCTCCGGCTTCGGCACCGCGCTGGCGCGGGTCGCCTCCCCCGACCCGACCGCCGGGGTGTGGACCGATCCGGGCGAGTCCGGCCCGGGCTCGGTGTCCGGCAGCGATGCCGGGGTGCCCACGCGCATGGTCGCCAAGCTGGCCGACGGCTCGGGCTTCCCGGCCGAGGTCGTGCGCTCCTTCCTGCCGGCCGGGCACGGCGGCCTGGAGGTCGTGGTCGTCCGCGACGTCTCCGGGGTCGCCGACGCCGAGGCAGAGCTGCGCCGTCAACAACGCCAGACCGAACTGATCCTGCGCGCCGCCAGCGAGGGCATCGTCGGCGTGGACACCGCCGGCCGCGTGGTGCTGGTGAACCCGGCTGCCGCGCGCGTCCTGAAATACCGCGCCTCCGAACTCGGCGGCCTGGAGTTCGACGCGCTGATCGGCGGCTCCGCCCCGGGCGAGCCCTCGCCGGTCGCCGACACCCTGCGGACCGGCCGCAAGCACCGGCTCGGCAGCGAAGCCGGGCTGCACCTGGTCGCCAAGGGCGGCGGCACCGTGCCGGTCGAGCTCTCGACCGCGCCGGTGATGGAGGACGACGCGCTGGTCGGCGCGGTCGTCACCTTCGTGGACCTCTCGCGCTTCCGGCTTCCGGCGGTCCAGGCGCCGCAGCAGCCCAACGGCGTGCCCGGCCACCCCGGCCTCGGTGCCTTCAGCGGCGCCAACGCTTTCGGGGGGATGAACGGCGCCGGCGTCGGCGCCAGCGGGCTCGGCTCGAGCGCGGAGGCACTCAGCAGCCTGCAACGCCCGCTGGACGCCGCTCGCAACGGCCTGGCCCGGCTGGCGAACTCCGGCGAAGGGCTGACCCCCTCGGTCCGCCACCAGCTGGCCCACGTCACCGCCGAACTCGCCGAGGCCGCGCGCCTGGTCGAGGAGCTGCTCGACGCCGCGGCCGGCCCGACGGGCCTGCGCAAGCGCCCCGCCGAGCTGGGCCGGATAGTGCACGCGGCCACCGACGCCGCGACCGACCTGGCCGGCGCGGCGGGCATCGACCTGGCCGTGCACACCGGTCCGGCCGAGGTCGTGATCGACGCCGACCGGATGACCCAGGCGGTGCGCCACCTGCTGGTGGACACCGTCCAGGCCTCTCCCCCGGGCTCCACCGTCGTGGTCGCCGCGGCGCGCCGCGGGCCCATCGCCCGCATCGAGGTGCGCGGCGCGGAGGTCGCGGGCGTTCCCGAGCACCTGGGCTTCGCGCGCACCGTGGTGGAGCGGCACGGCGGTCAGCTGACCGTGCACCGTGTCGACGGCAAGGGCGTCACCTATGTGATCGAGCTTCCGGTCGGTCCCGAGGGCGAGAACGAGCTGGCCTCCGGCGGCTCGTCGGCGTCGCGCAACCTGGTCGAGGAGACGCGGATCATCCCGATAGTGCGGGAGATCGAGTCCGCGGACCCGAGCGGGCAGAGCGGGCGGCGGCGGATGGATTCGGCCGCGGCCACGACGACCACCATCCCTCGGCAGATCGCGCCGATGGAGGAACGCTCGGCAGCGTCGTCGGCGGCTTCAGCTTCGGCGGCGGCGGCGAACGGCTCGGGAGGGCTGGCACCACCGGGGTCGGGAGTGGGACTCGGGACTGGGAGCGGGAGCGGATCGACGTCCGGTTCCGGTTCGGGTTCGGGCTTGGGTTCCGGCTCGGGTTCGGGCTCGGGTTCGGGCTCGACCGAGACGGTGCCGCGAGGACGCCGGCGCGCGTCCCAGCAGGCGGCCGGTGACAACTACTTGATCCAGCACGTCGAGCCCGCGGCCGACGCGGTGCTGCGCACGTCCGGCTCGTACCAGGACGAGGCGGCGCTGGCGACGTCGGGGAACTTCACCCCGGAGGCCCAGCAGGCTGCTTCGCTCTACGGCGCGCCGGTGTTCCGCGAGCTCGACGGCGGCGACTCCCAGTTCGGCGCGCCGCGGGCGGTCGGCACGGGAAGCCTTTACGGTCCGGACCCAGCGCAACCGCTGTTCCGCGACGAGGTGCCCGGCGGCAGCGCGGCCGGGGCGGATGCGAACCCGCTCGGCGTCGGCGGACGGCACGGCCACCACACCGACGCCGCGAGCCTGGAGCCGCGCGACAGCGGGCTGCCTCAGTTCCCGGACGTGTTCGGCGAGGCGCCGGCCAAGCAGTCGGCGGAGACGACGTTCGCGGGCGACAGCCGGGGCGACGTGTTCCCGGTGGCGAATCCGCTGTCTCCGTTCGGCGAGATGCCGGGCTTCGGCAGCCAGTCCCCGACGGATGGCGTGTTCGGCAGCGGTGCGCGCGGTTCGGACGCGGTGAACGGGAGCCAGTCCGGCGGATTCCCGCCGATGCCGGCCAGTCCGCCGCCGCCTGCTCCTTTCCTGACCGACAGCTCGGCGCCGTCACCTTTCGGTGAGGTGCAGGGTTCGGGGTTCGGGCTCGCGGTGCCGCAGCCGGCTCAACCTCAGCCTCAATCAAGTCCACAGCCGCCGCAGGCACAGGCGCCGATCCAGACACCCGCGCCATTCCTCGGTGAGGCGGCCGCCGCCTCGCCGTTCGGTGCCCTGCCGCCCTCGCCGTTCGCGGCGCCGAAGCCCGCGATGAGCGAGCCGCAGGCGTGGCCGAATCCGGAGGAACCGGATCCGGCCGGTGGCGAGGCGTGGCCGCCGCCGGGTGCGAACGAGCCCGGGAACCCGCCGACGCTGCTGGTCTGGCCGACGCCGGAGATCGGCGCGGAGCAGGTGTTGGCCGCGCAGGGGTACGCGCCGACCGCGTTGAAGGCGCCCGCGCAGCTGAGCGAGACCGGGACCGCGCGGCCGGTGGCGTTGCTGGCGGACCCCGTCGGCGTGCCGGTGACGCGGGCCGCGCTGCACACGCTGCGCGCCGCGGCGGCCGACTCGGGCATCCCGCTGTTCGTCACCGCCGGGCTCGGCGCTGTTCCGGCCGCGGCGATGTCGGCGACCGCACGGCGTGGCGCCGATCCGTCCGCGCTACTCAGGGCTCTGACACCGGAGCAGGTGGCGGCGCCGCGGGTGCTGCTGATCGAGGAGAACCCGGATCTGGCGGCCAGCTTCGCGATCTCGCTGGAGCGGGACGGGATGCGCGTGGTCCAGGCAGCCAGCGAGAACGACGCGATGGCGGCCCTGGTCGCCGAGCATCCGCAGCTGATCGTCATGGACATGTCGCTGGTGCGGCGGCGGCGCTCCGGCGTCATCGACTGGCTGCGCAAGTACGAGCGGCTGCACCTGGCGCCGACGGTGCTGTACACGGTCCCGGCGGCGATGACCGCCGACGCCGGCACGCTGCGCGCGCTCCGCTCCGGCGAGGCCGTGGTGCACCTGGTCGACCGCGAGGTCGGACCGGAGCCGGCGCAGCGGATCGGTGACCTGATGGGCAAGATCGCGGACTGAGGTGGCGGATCGCCGCCGACGCGCATGGGTGTGGCGTCGGCGGCGGGTTTTCGATCGGTCGGCGCCGTACCCTCTCAGCGCAGTTCCGCTGTCGTAATCAGGCGGATCGCGGCGTCAGCCCACGCGTCGAACGCCGGACGTCCCGGGTCTGGACCGAGCAGGCGATTCAGGCCACGAAGATCGGCGGCGCAGCGTCCGAGCCCGGCGCCGTCGAGCCGCTCGGCGGTCGCGTCCAGGCGCGTCCCGAACGACTGCGGCAGCCGCCGCGCACCCCGGTGCGCCATCTCGGCGAGCAGCTCGACGGCGCTCTCGATAGCCGCGGTGAGGGGGTCGGGGGTCGGCGCGACGCCGTCGTCGAGATCCTTGGACCCGTCGCCGAACGCCAGATCGGGCACGACGACGCGCCCGTCGGCGACCACCGCGATCGGCGTCAGCACCAAGCCGCCCCGCCCCCGCCGCACGGTCGCGGAAATGTAGCGCGGCTCGCGATGCAACGCCTCAGCCAGTGCATCAAGCGCGCCGGGCGCTATGGCGCGATGCTCGGAGACGACGCGCGCCGTACCGCCCGCCACACCATGCACCACGGCGGTCAGCCGCTGACTGCCGGGCTCGTACCAGAGATGTTCGACCTCTGCGATCTCCACCACCCGAACGTCCTCGGCATCGACCCGCGGCCGCACCAGACGCGGCGGCAGCCGATCGAACTCGGCAGCCAGCGCATCAAGATCGCGCGCCAACAACGTGCTGGGCAGATGACTCCAGGCGCCACCGGACTGACTGACGGTCGTCCGCGCGACCCGATTCACAGCCAACCGCAACCGCCGATCAGCACGCCGATGCGCAGTCTCGGTCACAACATTGCCGCCGGCCAACACGCCAACGGTGCTCCCCGCCAACCGCCGCCCGGCCAGATCAGCACCCGTAGCCGCACCCTGATACCGACCATCAAGCGTCAGCACAATCCCCGCAGCAGGATCAGCAAGAAAAACCAGAGCCCTGCGATCCTCCCCCACCGCCTGCACACGACACCCCAGCGCGGTCAACCGCAACCGCCGCAACGCCACCTCAGCCGCCTCCCCAGTCCCCAACACCCGCGACCGAGGCTGCCCCACCGCCGCCCCCGCAACCCGAGCGCGCGCAACGAGTTCGGCGAGCAGATCCGCGACCAGGACCTGCTGATGCCGCGCCCCCCGCCCAGCATGCGCAGCCAACTGATCAGCCAAATCCTCAGCCGCAAGCACCACCCACCGAAACCCCGCCCCCTCAAGATCCCGCCGCACCCGAGCCAGCCGCGGCGTAAACCCGGCAGCCAAGTTCGAGACGCCGGTAAGAAAGATATCGGCAGCCAAATCAACAGCAGAGCCGAGCGGTTCAGCCACACCAGCTTCATCTGCCTGGCTACCGCTGCCGCTCGGTTCCGGAACACCATCCACACCCGAGCCAGCACCGCCAGCACCCGAGCTCGCGCCAGCAGCACGCGAGTTCACGCCGCCTGAGCTAACACCGCCAACGCCCGAGCCCGCGCCAACAGCAACCAGCCGCTCGCCGCCACGACCCGAGCCCGCGCCAACAGCAACCAGCCGCTCGCCGCCACGACCCGAGCCCGCGCCGCCAGCACCAGAGTTCGCCGCGCCGCCAGCACCAGAGCTCGCACCTGCAGCCGCCTGGTCCTCGCCGCTATCACCCGAGCCCGCACTGCCAGCGCCTGAGTTCGCCGCACCGGCAGCCGCCCGCAGCTCGCCGCCATCGCTCGCATTTGTCCCGCCAACGCCAGCCGATCCCGCAACGCCAGCACCAGAGTTCGCACCCGCAGCCACCTGGTCCTCGACGCCATCACCCGAGCCTGTGCCGCTCGCGCCGCCAGCCGCCAACCTCGCGCCGCCATCACTTGCATCTGTCCTGCTGGCGCCGCCTGAGCCCGCGCCTCCCACGCCTGAGTTCAAGTCGGCAGCGGCCACATAGCGGCCGCCACCACTCGCATTTGTGTCGCCCGCGCCACCCGAGCCCGCGCTAGCGCCTGGTTTCGCCGCACCGGCAGCTGGCCGCAGCTCGCCGACATCACTCGCGCCGATCGTGCCCGCGCCTGCCCTGCCCGCGCGATCAGCCGCCGCGCTCTCCTCCGGTCCGCCGACGGCGAAGTGGCGGTCCTCCGGCTCGCCTGTTGTCTGCTTGCGGGCCTCCCAGGCGCGCCAGGCCCATACGGCTAGGGCTATGGCTTCCTTGGTGTCGCGGGCGTCGGTGCGGGCGTAGGCGAGGTCGTGGGGGACGAGGAAGCGGACTGAGCAGTTGGGGAGTTCGACCCAGGGGGCCGGTTCGGTGGGGGTGGCCTTGTGGACGCGGGCTAGGTAGCCGGTGGTGAGGCGGCGGGTGGCTGTGGTGAAGGTGCGTTTGCCGAGGAGGGTTTCCAGTTGGGTGTCGGTGAATTCGGCTGGGGACCAGTCCTCGAATGCGTCCGGGGCGTCCGATGCGGTGGCGCGGTAGGCCAGTACCACCGCGACGACGTGGCGGCAGGTGCCTGGTGCGCCGCAGGTGCAGGTTGCTGCTTCCAGGCCGCCGAGGGGTAGGGCGCAGATCACGCCGTCGGGGAAGGTGCCGCGGACGGCATCGGCGTCCTCGGTGATGGAGGGTCCTGTGCCGGCGGCGACCTCCTTTGCTGCGCGCTTGTACAGGCCGCGGTTGGTCAGGGAGACGAGGGCGTCCTCGGTGAGGGCGAGGAGGTCCGCTCGGGGGGTCATGAGTTCACTGCCTCCGCTACGAACGCCGCGAGTTCGCCGGGGGTCATGGCGCCGACTTGGGCGCCGAGGGTCGCGAGGCGTTCGGCCAGGTCGCGGTTGAAGGCGGGGTTGGCTTCCTCGTCGAGGGCGCACAGGGCTAGGAAGCGGCAGCCTTGCTCGATCAGGGAGCGGGCGCCGCGCAGGAGGTTGGTTTCGCTGCCGCCTTCGTAGAGGTCTGATATCAGGGCCACGATGGTGCGGCGGGGGTTCGCGACCAGGTCGCCGGCGTAGGTCACGGCCTTGGCGATGTCGGTGCCGCCGCCGAGTTGGACCTTCATCAGCAATTCCACCGGGTCGGTGACGTCGCTGGTCAGGTCCACCACCGACGTGTCGAACGCGACCAGGTGCGTGCGCACGCCCGGCAGTCCCCACAGGCAGGCGGCCGTCACCGCCGAGTGGATGACCGACGAGACCATCGAGCCCGACTGGTCGACCAGCAGGATCACCTGCCAGTTGTCGACGTGGCGGCGCGAGCGGGTGAAGAAGTGCGCGTCCTCTATGTAGAGCTTGCGCTCCTCCGGCTGGTAGTGGCCGAGGTTGCCGCGCAGGGTGCGCTTCACGTCGAAGTTGCGCGCCAGCCGCACCTGCGACGGACGGCGCAGCCGGGTCCCGGAGAACGACACGCGCACCTCGGTCGCCAGCTTGCGCATCAGCTCGGCGATCACCGCGGAGACCAGCTTGCGCGCCAGCTCCAGCACCTTCGGATCCATCAGGTGCTTGGTCCGCAGCACCGCCTTCAGCAGCGCCGGGCTCGGCTCGACGCGCTCCAGCACCTTCGGGTCGGTGACGATGTCATGGATCTGATACCGGTCGACGGCGTCGCGGGTCAGCCGCTCGACGGTCTCCTTCGGGAACAGCCGCGTGATCCCGTCCAGCCAGTCGACGGTGGTGAGCACCGAATCCGCGCTGCCGCCGGCGCCCTTCGGTCCGCCGCTGTCCGCCGCGCCGCCCTTGCGGACGCCGCGCCGCGCCAGCTCGTCGTCCCGGCCGTACAGCCAGTCCAACGCCGCGTCGCGCGCAGCGTTCCCGTCGCTGAGCGGCATGCCCGCGGACGCCGGCGCGCCGAGGATCATCCGCCACCGCTCTAGCGCCGCGGCCGTCTCAGGATCCTGGGAAACCGCGTTCACCGGATCAGCCCCTCCCGCTCCAGCACCGCCTGCACATGGCTGTCCAGCTCCCGTCCCCGCGCCAGGGCGACCGGATCGTCGATCTTGGCCCGCACCAGCGACCGCACCGAGTCCTCGACCCCGTGCAGCCGCAGCACCTGCCCGGCGATCGTCTCCCGCTCGCGCGGCGGGAAGTAGCCGAACGCCTGCCGCAGTGCCGGCAGAGCCACCAACAAGTCCCGATCCGTCATCGCCGTAACGAGATCGTTCAGCACCGGCAGCACCGACGCCTCCTCCAGACACTGCTCCCGCGCCAGCGCGAACAGCCCGCCGAGCCAGTCCCCGAGGCTCGCCGGGCTCCCGGCGGCACGGATCGTGCGCTCGGCATCCGGCGGCGGCGTGCCCAGCGACCAGCCGAAGCCGAACGCCGCACCGCGCAGATCCGGGGCGGCCTCCGCGTTGTCCGCGATGCGCGCCATGACCTCCAGCGCACGCACCGTGTCCAGCTCGAGCCGTGCCGCCGCGTGCCGGACGGCGTCCCGCACCGAGCGCACGGCCGCGATCCGGCGCGGCTGAGCAGGCGCCCCCGCAGCTCCCGGCGCCGATTCCACCAGCCACAACAGCCGGTCCACCGAAGCGTCGATGACCGTCCCGAGCGTCGCAGACTCCTGAGCCGCGAGCAGCTGGTCGTGCCGCCACAAGCCGAGCACGGCCGCCAGCACCTCCCCCAGCGGCTCGACGTCGTTGCCGGCGCCCACCGACTGCGACAACGAGCCCAGCACCTCCTGCGACAGGTCCTCGATCCCGCACAGCACCGCGTCGAAAAGCGCCAGCGCCGCCGCCTCCAGGCCTCCGCCGCCCTGCACGCGCTCCCCGAGCCGCGCCGTCGCCGCCAGCTCGACGGTCGGACCGTATCCCCCGGCCTCGATCAGCGCGGCAAGCCGGTCCCGCTCGGTGGTGATCCGCCACTCCTCGGTGAACGTGCTGTCCTCGGCCGCCGGATCCGGTCCCGAGACCCGGTCGTAGCCGGGGATGCGCAGAACCCTGAGACGGTGCAACAGCCGCGAGGATTCCCGTTCGCTGTCAACGGTCAGGTCCAGCGTCGCAGACTTCTTATCCGCCAGCCCGTGCCGCTCCAACTCCGCCTCGGCGTCGTGCACGAGCGGCGGCAGCGGCGTGTCGGGATGCAGCCGTCCGACCTGGTCGCCGGACAGCGCCGCGACCATCTCCACGACCGCCGGATGCGTCCCCGGCGCCAGCAGCCGGCGGCCGGTCCACGGCAGCGGCTGGTCCAGCGCCTCGGTGACGAGCGCCGAGACCAGGCCGTCGAGCAGGTCAGCGCGAGCCGGATACCGGTGTCCCCGCACGGCTGCCAAGCCCTCGCCGTTGACCCGCGCCGCGATGAGGTCGGCGGTCGAGACCCGCTGGCTGCGCTTGCGCAGCCGCAGCACGACGTCCTCGGTCAGCGCCGCGGCCGCGCCGCTCGGTCCCAGTTCCCACAGCCGCTGGTAGTACCCCGGCGACGGCATGCCGGACTGGTAGCCGTCGAAGGAGTCGAGGCGCTTGAACGAGTAGGGAACGAGGTAGCTGGCGGTGGATTCCGCAGGCGCCGGCTCGGCTTTCGGCCACGCGGCATCGCCGGGACGCGACAGCGCCTCGGCCGCGAGCCGCATCAGCGCCGGCCGGTGGAACCCGCCGCACACCACCAGGACCGGCCTGTCAGGGCTCTGCCGCAGTGCCCCCGAGATCCAGCGCGCCATGTACGCCTCGCGGATCTCGTCCGAGGTCAGCTCGCTCGAGTCACCGCCTGAATCACCGCTGGGATCACCGCCAAGACCACCGCCGGGATCGCCGCTCGGACCGCCGTCCGAATCCGTGCCAGAACCCCCACCCGGCTGCCGGTCCGCCTCAGAAGCCGTCCGCACCAGGTCGAAGTACGTGTTCAACCGCTCGCCGAGCTCGGCCGCCGAGGTCTGCCCGGCCTCCATCTCCGCGATGTGGTCCCACAGCGTGTCGATGTTGTCCATGCCGAACTGCCGGCACAGCTCGTCCACCACCTCGGTGAACCGCAGCTCGGCGTCGGCGTACCGGTTGGTCAGCACCGAGAACGCCGGATGCCAGGCCGGCAGGTCGATGAAGCGCACCTCGGCGCCGGCCCGCGTGCCCTCGGTCAGCGCGACCCATTCCGGCGAGTACGCGCAGAACGGCGACCACGAGCCGCGCGCGGACGAGCCGACCCGCACCGAGGTGAACACCGCGACCGGCAGCTCGTGGCCGAGCAGGAACTCCCCGATCCGGTCGTTCATGTCCGACGGGCCCTCGATGAGCACGTGCGCCGGCCGCAGCCGCTCGATCGCCTCGCGGACCAGTCCCGCGCACGCCGGGCTGTGGTGCCGGACGCCGATGACGGTCAGGTTCCCGATCACGTTCCCGATCACGTTCCCGATCACGTTCCCGACAACGCCCTCAGTCCCATCCCCGATCGCGTGCTCAGCCAAGGTCCCGGACACCTTCTCAGAGGACGTCATCACCCGGGCAGCCGGTGCCGGGCGTCATAGAGCTCCTGCCACTGGTCGCCCTTGCGCCGCTGCGCGTGCTGCTCCAGATACGTGCGCAGCTTGGCCAAGTCGTCGTTGTTGTCCTTAGCCGCGGTACCGGCCAGGCACTCCACGATGTCCGAGGCGCTCCCGGCGTCTCCGCGCAGGAACCAGCCGCGCAGACCCACCGCGTGCGCCACCGAGACCGCCTCGGCGGTGCTCATCACCGAAGAGAGCCGCTCCATCGCGTCCCCGCGCTCGGTTTTGCCGCCGCGCAGTTCGCGGAACGCGGTGACCAGCACCTCCAACACATCCCGGCGCGGCGGGACCGTGACGCCGGAGCCCTGCAACAGATGCGTCGCCTCCTGCTCGACGAGCGCGAGTTCGGTGGCGAAATCGCTGATCGCGAACACGGTCTCGAAGTTGAAGCGCCGCTTCAGCGCCGCGCTCATCTCGTTCACGCCGCGGTCGCGGGTGTTCGCCGTGGCGATGATGTTGAAGCCTTCGCGGGCGAAGACCAGCGCGTCCTCGCCGGTGAGCTCCGGGACCGCCATCACGCGGTCCGACAACGGCGAGAGCAAGCAGTCCTGCACTTCCAACGGACAGCGCGTGATCTCCTCGAACCGCACCACCCGGCCCTCGGTCATCCCGCGGTACAGCGGCGCCGGTACCAGCGATTTCGTCGAGGGACCGTCGGCGACCAGCAGCGCGTAGTTCCACGAGTACTTGATCTGGTCCTCGGTGGTCGCCGCGCCGCCCTGCACGGTGAGTGTCGAGTCGCCGCTGACCGCCGCCGCCAGCAGCTCCGACAGCAGCGACTTGGCCGTGCCGGGCTCGCCGACGAGCATCAGGCCTCTGCTGGTCGCCAGCGAGACCAGCGCGCGGTCGATCAGCGAGGGGTCGCCGACGAACTTGCGGCTGATGCCGGCCTGCTCGTCGCCGAGGATGAAGCGCCGCGCCGCGCGCAGGCTCAGCGCCCAGCCGGGCGGCCGCTCGCCCTGGTCGTCGGCGGCCAACTGAGCCAGCTCGGCGGCGTAGCGGACCTCGGCGGCCGGGCGCTGGACGCGCTTGCCGCCCGGGTCTGCGCCCGGGGAGTACTGCGCCGCAGCCGTTCCGGCGGTGTGCTTGGCGGTCACTGTGCGGTCACCTCGGTCAGATCGCGGCGTGTCTCGGATGCGGTCACGGGGTCGAGTGTGCCGAACGGGTCCGACCGCTCGGGAACCATCGCCGTCATCAGGTCCCTTCTTCCAGATCGCGCAGGATCACCGACGCGGTCACCGCGTCGAGGTCGGACAGCGGGAGCGCGTGGCGCGCGAAGTCGGGCTCGTCGCCGGTCGCACTCAACCAGACCGCCTCGACGGCCTGCGGATTCGCCATCACCACGGCACCGGCCGGCAGTCCCGGATCGAGGTCCACGACCATATACCGGCCCTCGCCGACCGGCCGCAGCAGCCGCGACCAGACCTGCCCGGCGCCGATCGGACCCGGCTGCCATCCCCGGGACATCAACCCGGCGAACTTCACGCCGCCGAACCGGATCTCGCCCGCGGTACGCACGCCGCCGGGGACCTTCTGGGTGATGTACGGCCGCACCAGGCACGTGCCGCTCAGCTCCTCCGCGGTCAGCGCCAGCGGCGGCCGGCCTAGTTGGTCGAAAGGCTGCAGGATCTCGTAGTCGGAGAACACTTCCGACCACCGCGTCACGGCGAGCCCGAGGTCCACGGGATGCGCGACGCCGATCGAGGCACCGTCCGGAATCTCGTAACGCGCATCATCAACGTCTGCGAAACTCAGGTCCTCGGCGACCCGGAACGAGCCGAGCAGCCGGCGGTCTTCGGCATAGACGCCCCAGACCAGCCGCCGCACGAGGCGGCCGAGCACGAGATGGCGCACCAGATACGTCGCGAAGTCCTCCGGCGTCCAGCGGCGCCGCTCGAGCATCGCCCGCTCCATCCGGGCGATCTGTTCCTGCGTCCCGTCCTGGACCTGCCTGTTGAGCGTGACGAAGCGCTTGAAGGACGCGGCTGCCAGCTCCGCGTCGTCCCGCTTGCCGGGCTTCGGAAGCGTCCGCAGGACCGTACCGGTCTCATCACGGACGACCGGCCGCAGCAGCTCGTCGAAGGACACGTCGAAACGCCGCCTGCCGTAGTCCAGCTGGAACGTCGCCTCGGCCGTCAGCCCCGACGTCGGGACCAAGCGGTCGGCGAGCCGGTCCGGCGTCAGGTCCATGGACGCGGCGACGTCCTCGAACGTCGCCTGCGCCTTGCGTTTGAGCATGCCGGTCCACGAACGCCTGGCGAAGCCGTTCAGCGCGGTGAGCGCCCGGTCGCCGCCGATCGCGGCGAGCGCGTCGAAGCCGGCGACCACGAGGTCCAGCTTCGGATCCCGATACCAGTCCCGGATCAGCTGTTCCAGCTGCGCGACCGTGGTCTGGTCGCCGAAGATTCCGAGCGCGCCGACCACCCAGCGCTCGCTCTCGTGACTGCCCGACTGCGCCCACAAACCATGCAGGGACCAGACGAACTCCGCGAGCGATGAGGCGTCGCAGATCTCTGCGACTACCTCCAAGCCCGCATAGGGCGCGTCCGGCTTGGAGAACATCAGCATCTCCACGACCGCCTGCACGGCGCTGTGCGGGAGCGCGGTTTGGCCGTCCTTCAAGCGAATGTCGGACAGCAGCACCGCGCGGGCCCACAGCGGCGTTTCCGGAACGGTGCGAGGGTAGGTCTCGAACCCGCGGTCCGCCAGCACCTCCTTGGTGGCGGTGGCGACGTCCTCGCCGTACTCCTGCTGCGCGAGCGCCACGACGTCGATGCCGTCGGCGTCGAGCCACCGGAGGGCCGTGACAGCGTTCTGTCGTGCCTTGCCGGGCTTGCCGACCGCAGCCGGCACGAGACCGCGCACCGCGTCGTCGGGATGCCGCCGCAGCCAGGCCGTGGCAGAGGCGTGCACGGTGCGCAGCCGCACCAGTCCGTCGGCCATGATCGCGGCGATCTCGGCACTCGCGAACGGCTGAAGCAGCTGGGCACGCATCGCGGGGAACCGGTTCAGGGACAGCACCATCGGGAGCACGAACAGCTCGTGCTTCGCGACGAACGTCCGGACCCGGTCGGTGACCTGCCGCATCGGCGGGCGCCAGCCGGCGGCGAGCTGCGCACGCACCAGATCGTCGGGAGCATACGCGGCGAAGTAGGTCGCGAGGCTTTCCCTGCCCTCTTCCTCGGCGATATCGGCCAGGATCGAGTTCCACCCCTGCTCCGGGACCCACCCCGCGCCGGGCTTGGCGAGCCATGCTTCACGCTCGCCGGGCAGCCAGGCGACGGTGACCTCGGCCGGCGGCGTCAGACCCTCGACCCCGTCGACCACGACCGGCTTCCCGCGCTTGCGCTTCTTGTCGCGCCAAGGCGGAGCAGCCAGGATCTCGGGCAGATCCACCGGCGCAGCATCCGGCGTGCCGCCGCCGAGCAGCGCCTCGATCCGGTCGCGGGCTTCCGGACTCAGGCGCGGAGCCTCGGTTCGCGCGAAGCCGGGATCGGCGAGGACGACCATGGTCAGCAGGCGGGTGATCTCCTCGGTCGCTTCGGTCTCGGCCAGCAGCCGCAACGCCCGGCGCGGGAAGCGCTTGATCGCAGCCTGCAGATACTCGCTGACGACGCCGTCCCGCCCGAGCCACCGGATGAGCACGGACATCGCCGCCTCGGTCGGGATCCGGGAGATCAGGTCCAAACAGGTCCGGTGGATCCGGCACTGTCGCAGATTTCCGGAGTCGCGATACGGGCACTCATGGCCCGTTTCGCTCCAGGCCACCAAGAACGGCAGCGCCGTGGATCCGGCGACGGCGAGGAAGGTCCGCTCGATCGCGTGATCGTCGTGCCAGGACCACCCCGGCTGCGCCAGCAGCTGCTCGGCGAGCGCGGACGCCTGGTCGACCGTGGTGGCCGACGGCAACAACGCGCAGGGGTCGAGCTTCCCGTCGGCCGCGGCGGCCAGGTCGGCCCAGAACCATGCGGGTCGCTCGGGAAACAGGAGCGTGGTCAGCATGCGGGTGACCGCGGTGGGCTCGTCCTCCCGCAAGCGCTGCGCGGCAGCCACGGCCTCGTCGCGGTCCTCATCCGGGACCGACCGCACGAATTCGAGCAGCCGCAGGACTTCCCAGCGAAGCCGCCCGATGAGGTCGCGCTCTCGCAGACTCGTCAGATGGCAGTACTCGACGAAAGCCGCGAGGGCGAAGGCCGGCCCATGGGTTTCGCACCACAGATCGATGAGAGACAGTTCCCGCGAGTGCAAGGGGTTCAGTATCGATGCGACCAGGGCGGCTTGCCGCGGGGTCTGTGAGCCCAGGTCGGTGCAATCAACACCCTGCATCACGCCCACCGGATCGGCGATGCGGTGCGCGTCAGTGCGCAGGGCGTCGTCGACGACTTCCTGACAGTCCGCGCGATCCCGACGGCGGCGTTCCAAGAGCAGGGCCGCGCGCTCGTCGAACACCAGCGCCTCGGGCGGCCTCTTCCGTTCACGGACCCAGGGCGTCGCACTCTGATAGGAATCAGGCAGCTCGAAGACATCCTCAGAGTCCTGATCCGTGGACGTGAGCGCCCTGCCGGCCCTCATCGTCCGGTCACCTCGGTCAGATCCCGCAGGATCTCCGAAGCCGGAACGGGATCGAGCTCGGACAGCGGCACGGCGTGCAAAACGGGGGACGCCTGCTCGCCGGCCACGCTGAGCCAGACCCGCTCGATCCTCTGGTAGCCCGAGCCCGCCGCCACGCCGCCCTTCAACCCGGGCGAGATGTCCACGATCAGGTACCGGTCGTCCTCCCCCAGCGGCCGCAGGAACCGCGACCACACCGGCGGATCGCCCACCGGACCGCTGTACCAGCCGCGCGGTTCCAACGCGGCGATGTGGTTCGCGTCCAGCACCACACGCTGGAACCGCTCGAGCATCCAGCTGGCGCGCTCGGCGGCGGTCAGCTCCAACGCCGGACGGCCCAGCTGGTCCAGCGGCTGCAGGATCTCGTAGTCGGCGAAGACCTCGCTCCACTCCGCCACCGCCGGGCCGAGTTCCACGGGATGCGCGACGCCGATGGTCGCGCCATCGGGAATCTCGTAGTGCGCGTCGTGGACGTCGGCGTAGCTCAGGTCCTCGGCGATGCGGAAGGAGCCGATCGGCGCACCGTCGGATCCGTAGACGCCCCAGACGAGCCGTCGCGTGATGTGGCACAGCAGCGGATGCGCGACCATGTGCGCGGCGAAGCCCTCCGGGTCCCAGCGGCGGCGCGTGAACATGGCTTTGTCCAGGCGCTTGATCTGGTCCACAGCAATGATTTGCGCGGCCTTCTTTACCTCCGTGAACTGCTGATAGGCAGCCGTCGCCAGTTCCTCGTCGTCCTTCTTGACCGGCCGGGGCATGCGCGGGAGCAACTTGCCGGACTCGTCGGTGATCCGCGGCCGCAGCAGCTCATCGAAGCCGACGCCGAACGAGCGCGGGCCGTAGTCCAGCCGCAGCGTGCCGTCGGCGCCCAGACCGAGGGTGGGGACCACGCGGTCGGCGAGGTCGTCGGCGGCGAGGTCAAGCGAGGCGGCGACGTCCTGGAACCGCTCCGCGGCCCGGCGCCGGACCGGCTTGCGCCGCCCCTTCTGGACCACGGTGTGCAGCGCCGCCAGGGCCCGGCTGCCGCCGATCATGCCCAGGACCGTCAGCGCATCGCCGACGAGCGCGTAGTCGCGCGCGGTGGTCCAGGGACCGATCAGCGGCTCCAGTCGGGCCACGGTGCCGTCATCGCCGAGCAGTCCCATGGCGTCGAAGGCCCACCGGTGCGAGGTGTCGGAGCCGGTCGCGCGCCAGTTCTCGAACAGGGCGAAGGCGAACTCGCCCAGCGAGGGCTCGTCGCAGAGTTCTTTGACGACCTCCAGTCCCGGATGCGGCGCCTCGGGCTTGGAGATCTGCAGCATCTCCACCACGGTCTGCGCCGCACGCGCCGGCAGCGTCGCCGTCCCGTCCTTCAGCCGGATCGCCGGCAGCACCGAAGGCATGGCCCACATCGGCGTCTCGGGCATGCTGCGCGGATAGGTCCCGAGTCCGCCCTCGCTCAGCAGTTCCTTGACGGCCACGCCGACCGCTTCGCCGTGCGCCGCGATGGCGACGCCCACGACGTCGGTCCCCTCCGCCGCCAGCCACCGCAGCGCGGCGTCAGCGTTGCGCCGCTGCGGACCCGCCTTGCCCAAGGCGGCGGGCAGCAGGAAGCCCACGGCAGGCTCGGCGTGGCGGCGCAGCCAGCCCAGGGCCGCGCCGCGCGCCACGCTGCACCGTCGCGTCATCCCCTCGACCATCGAGGTGGCGACGTCCGCGCTCACGAACGGCTGGAGCAGCCGTCCCCGGTCGGCCGGCAGTCCGCGGATGGCCTGAACCGCAGGCAGCGCAAGCACTTCGTAGCGCGCGACGAAAGCCAGCGCTCGGTCGTCGGCGCGGCGCAGCGCCGGCTTCCAGCCGTCCGCCAGCAGCGGCCGCACCAGATCCGGCGAGGCGTAGGCGGCGAAGTAGAGCGCCACCGGCGTCAGGGGGTCGTCGGGCTTCGCCGGCTGCGTGCGCCACACGGCGATCTGCTCGGCGATCGCGGCCCAGCCCTGGCTCGGCTCCCAGCCGGCGCCCCGGCCGAGCCAGCGCTCGCGCTCGCCCGGCAGCCAGGCGGCGGACACGTCCGACGGCGCCGTCAGCCCTTCGACGACGAGCGGTTTCGGCCGCTTGGCCTTCGGGTCCGACCACGGCGGCCGGGACAGGATGGCAGGGATCTGTATCTCTGTCGCAGCCGCGCCGGCCGGCTCGGTCCGATTCAGCGCGGCGAGGACGTGCGTCGTCGCCGGCGTCGGTTCCATCGCGGACAACACGCGCAGGGCGCTCTCCGGGAAGCGCTCGGCGGCGGCGTGCAGATACGCCAGGGTCTCCGGGTTTCCGGTGTCCCGCTCAGCGAGCGCCCGGACGGCCGCATCGCCGGGGATCCGGGAGATCAGATCCAGAACTCTTCTCCGGGCGGCAGTCAGACGCTTGGTGCCGGTGAACTGGCCGTCGTGCCAGGCAAGCAGGAAGAGGAGGGCTTGGTCGCCGGCGACCGTCAGGAACGTCGCCTCGATGGCGGGATCGCCATCCCATGTCCACTTCGCACCGGCGCGCATCATCTCCCCGACCGCCGCGGCTTGCTCGGGTGTGGCGACCGAGGGGATCAACGAAGCAGCGGGAAGCTCTCTGCTGCCAGCAGCCGCCAGGTCTTCCTCCAGCCAGTCGGACCGCTCGGGGAACAGGAACGTCGCCACAGTCCGGGCGAACCCGCAGCCGACCAAGTCCTCCGCGCGCAGCCGCTCGGCGAGGGCCATCGTGTCGGCCCGCACGTCGTCCGGCGCCGCGCGCACCAGATCCAGCAGCCGCCTCGCCATTCCCATCCGGTCGAGCAGGACGGGGATCTGCTGCAACCATCCGACGCGAGGCCAGGAGTCCAGATGGCAGTAGTCGACGAAGGCTTCCAGCGCGAAGGGCACGCCGCGTATGTGATGCCAGACACCGATCGCGGCGTCGTCGCCGAAGTCCTCCACGGTGACGAGCGCGGCTTCGGCGACGGCAGCTTGCAGCGGCGTCCCCGTGCTCAGGTCGCCGAAGTCGACGCCCTTCATCGAGGAGACCAAGTCCTTGTCGCTGGCCGGGTTCCTCATGGCGGCGTCGATCTTGGTCTGGTGGTGCGCGACGCTGCCCCGGCGGCGTTCGTACAGTTGCTGCATCGCCGCGGCGTCGACCGCCGGGACCTGGTCGGGGCGGCAGCGCCCGCGTTCGACGGGCTTGACCTTCTGGTAGGCCTTCGGCAATTCCACGACGCCGCTCATCCGGCGGTCACCTCGCTCAGGTCGTTCAGGATCTCCGAGGCGGTCACCGGATCCAGCGACGCCAGGAGTTCGCCGCCCTCGCCGCGCCGCCAGTAGCCGGTGTAGCGGTTGGTATCCGTGCTGATCCACACGCCGCTCAGCAGCTGGTCTTCGGCCTCGCCAGCCCAGCCCGCGCCGAACCCGGGCTCCAGCTCGACGACCGCGGTACGGCCGTCGGGCAGCTCACGCAGCAGGTAGCCCTGCCAGCCGCCGTCAGCCGGGTCGCTGCGCTTCCAGCCGCGACGCTCCAGACCGAGCACCTTGCCGGCAGGCGTCCGGACGCCGGCGAAGCGTGTCAGTAGCCTGAGCTCCGACTCCTCGGCGGTGAACGCCAGCACCGGGCGACCGAGCTGCCGGAAGGGTTGCAGGATCTCGTAATCGGCGAACAGCTCCGACCAGCGCGGCAGGTCCTCACCGAGGTCCACTGGGTGCGCGACCCCGATCAGCGCGTCGTCGGGCAGCGTGTACGGGTCGTCGGCGACGTCGGCGTAGGAGGCGTCCTCGGCGACCCGGAACGTCCCGCGCACGCCCGTACCGTCCGGACGGAAGTCGGACCACACCAGCCGTCGGACGAGATGGCGCAGCAACGGATGGCCGACGAAGTACTCCTCGAAGTCCGTCTTCGTCCAGCGGCGGCGAGCGACCATCGCCATCTCCAGCCGGGTGATCTGGTCGGCGGCGAGAGTCCGCACGTCCTTCTTCAGACCACTGAAACGCTGGTACGCGGCGGGTGCCAGCTCGGCATCGTCCTTCACGCCGGGCTTGGGCAGGGACTTCAGGCGCTTGCCGCTCTCGTCGCTGACGCCCGGCTTGAGCTGTTCGTCGAAGAAGACGCGAAAGCGGCGCGGGCCGTAGTCCAACTCCATCGAGCCGGAGCCGTCGAGCCCGAGGTCGGGGACCAACCGGTCGCCGAGCTGGTCGCGGGTCAGGCGCAGCTCCTTGGCGATGGAGGCGACGCGCTCCTGCGCACTCTCCTTCAGCCCCCGGAACTTGCCCTTCTGCGAGATCCCGTAGAGGTGCAGCAAGGCGGTGTCGCCGCCGATCGCGGTCAGCACGTCCAGACCGGCGACCGCCCGCGAGTGGCCGCCGTCGCCGGGCCAGACCCGGATCAGCGGGGACAGCCGGCGGACCGCCTCGTCGCCGCCGAACCAGCGCAGAGCGTCCATCGCAAAGGACTGTTTCGCGGGATGGTCGGCGGTTTGCCAGTTCTCAAAGACGCCCCAGGCGAAGTCCTCGAGCGAGCGGGTGTCGCAGAGTTCTTTTACGGTCTCCAGCCCGGGGTACGGGTCCTCGGTACCGGAGACCATCAGCATCCGCACCACGCTGCGCACCGCCGACGGCGGAAGCGCTTCCTTGCGTCCGGTTATCAGCAGCTGTGGCAGGCTCTCCGGCTCGGCCCAACTCGGCGGCTCCGGCATCGTCTTGGGGAGCCCGGCGAACAGCGGGTCCTGGGCCAGCAGCTGGACGACGCCGGCGTCAGCCTCGGTGCCGTAGGTCGCCGCCTCGGCACGGATCTCGTCCTGGAATCCGGCGGAGACCAGGAAGCGCAGCGCGGCTTCGGCAGCTTGCCGGGTCCGCCCGGCCTTGCCGAGGGCGGCGGGTATCAGGGTTCGAACAGTAAGCGCGGGATGGCGGCGCATCCACGCCTGCGCCGGGGAGCGCAGCGTCTTCAGCCGCAGGTTCCAATCGGCGACGAGCGGCGCTATCTCGGAGCAGGCGAACGGCAGCAGGAGACCGGCGTTCTCCAGCGGGCTGGTGCGCACGGCGCTCATCGCGGCGGGGAACGCGTCGATGCCGAAGCGCGCGGTCGCCGTGCTGCACCAGTCGAGCGCGTCGTAGGAATAGCCGTCCTGGAGATTGCGGAGCGCCCGCCGGGCTTCCTCCTCCGGACCGCGGATGACGATCACCATGAGCTGATAGGCGTTGCGCCGTCCCAGCGCCTTGGCGAGGCGCTTGCCCCAGTCCTCGCGGTCGCTGTGCTCCACGCCGAGAGTGTCGGCGCGCCAGTCCTCGCGCTCCTGGTCGTCCAGCCACAGGACCTCGCTGCTGGACGGGGGAATCAGATCCTTGACGACGACCGGCTTCACCGTCTCGCGTGCCTGCTCCCACGGCGGCGTGGTCAGCAGTTCCGGCAAGGCGTCCAGCGATGCGGAGGGCAGCGGCGCCGCGAGGCCGTTCATCAGCTTCTCGACGCGTGCGCGCGCCTCGGCGTCCAGCTGCGGCACGACGGCGCGGGCCGCCTCCGTCCGGCTGGTGACGGTCAGCCGCAGCACGCGGTCCACGGCGGTCCGTGACGCCGGCTGGTCCGGCGCCGCCTCGGCGAGCAGCCGGACGCCGCGCTCCGGAAACCGTTGCGCCGCCTCGGCGAGCACCGCCGAGGTTCCCCGGTAGGCGAGCTGGCCGAGCAGCGCCAGGAACGCGTCGTCGCTGTCGAAACCGGCGAGGAGTCGTTGCACGCGCTGCCGGGCTTCGACGCCGTCCCAGTAGTCCTCAGCCCAGTTCGCTATCGCCGGGATCAGGTCCAGCCCGATCGTGGCGACCATGGTCGCGGTCGCCGCCGAGCACAGCCGCAGCGCGTCGGCGTGGACCCACTTGGTCAGCCGCTCGGCCTGCTGCGGCGTGCTCACCGCACCGATCAGCAGCCAGGCGGCGAGCCCGTCGCGGACCTCCCAGCGGCGGCCGAGCGGTCCGGAGACGTCCTGCTCGACCCAGTCGCCGTGTTCGGGGAACAGGAAGGAGATGAAGGTGTTGCGGACGTCGGCGGTGCTTCGCAGGGCACTGATGTCGGCCAGGGCGGCGGCGTACTCGTCAGCGTCGGCAGCGGCCAGGTAGCGGCGCATCCGCGCGGCCATCGCGAAGCGTTCTTGGGCGTTGGCGGCGTCGTGGTCCTTGCGGCGCAGAGCCGGGATCTTCTGTCCCTTGCGCGGGATCCAGACACCGAAGCCGCCGATTTCGATCGTCGCGGCGGCGGCGAAGGCGAGACCGCGTGCCGCCACCCAGGCGTCGACCAGGACGTAGGGCTCGTAGTTCTTCGGGGCGTCGTAGAGCACGACGACCGCGGCGATCGCAGCCTGCTGCGGCGTCATCGCGGCCAGGTCGCCGAATTCCGGCTGCCGCACAGCCTCGGCCAGGTCGCCGTCGGTGTCGGCGTGGCCGAGGACGAGCTCGACGGTGCGGGCCGCCTTGGTGAAGACGCGTTCGAAGCCGGCGACGGCGTCCGCGGCGGGCTCCACCGGCGCCACCGCGTCCCCCGACTTCCCGTCGCGGCGCGGTATGACCAGCGTCCGGGGGTCGAACCGCCTGTCGAACAGTCCTGCGACAGCGTCCACCGGTTCCAGGACGTACCCCACAAGCCCTCCCAAGCTTTGCTCCCCGAATGGCCAGAACCATAGCGAGGCAAGCCGACAGGGGTGGCAGAGTCCGAGGACTGAGGGTCGGACCAGCAGCCGGACCGGCGACCCGAATGGCGACCCGAATGGCAGCCGGACCGGCAGCCCGACCGGCAGCCCGCCAAGCCGACAAGCCACCCGATGGCCACCCGATGAGCGACCCGAATACCGGCCCGGCGGAGGGCTCCGGGGGTCATCCGCACGTAGCCCTCAAGTTGCTGACCCGTTCGGGTGCATGATCCCCTCGAACCTATGGCGCTCCGGTTCGCGGCATTCATGGCGCTGTGGACCGTCTTCTACTACTCGGTTCCCAGTTTGCACCTGCTGACCTGGACCGTGATCGGCCTGGGCGGGGTCGGCGCGGTGCTGGTCGGGGTCCGCCGGTACCGCCCGCACACCCCGCTCGCCTGGTACCTGCTGGCCGGGGCGATGCTGACGCTGGTCGGCGGGGACACCGTCTACAACCTGCTGACCGACGTCTTCGGGCAGGTCGAGCCGTTCCCCTCGGTCGCCGACGCGATCTACCTGGCGACCTACCCCCTGGCGGCCGGCGGCGTGCTGCTCATGGTGCGGCGGCGCAGTCCGCTGCGCGACCGGGCGGCGCTGATCGACGCCGTCATCCTGACCACGGCGGCGGCCCTGCTGCTGTGGGTCTACATCATCACCCCGACCGTGGACAACGGGAAGCAGCCCTGGCTGAGCAGCGCGGTGTCCATCGCCTACCCGCTCGGCGACGTGCTGCTGCTGGCGGTGACCGCGCGGCTGGCCACCGGCGGGGGGCTGCGCGGGCCGGCGGTGCGGCTGCTGCTGCTCGGCGTGCTCGGGCTGACCGGGTCCGACGTCGCCTACGCGCTGGTCCGGCTCTACGGCGATTGGCACGTCGGTACCCCTGCCGACCTGGGCTGGGTGGTCTTCTACGTGGCCTGGGGCGCGGCCGGGCTCGCGCCGTCGATGACCGAGCTGACCGAGCCGGTGGCCCGCGCCAGACACGGCGCGGACAGCGCGCGGGTGATCCCGCTGGCGGTCGCGGCGCTGGTCGCGCCGACCGTGCTGATGATCGAATCGCTGGAGACGGACCTGCGCGACGGCCCGGTCATCGCCGTGACCTCGGCGTTGATGTTCCTGCTGGTGCTGCTGCGGCTGTATCTGGCCGGCCGGCAGACCCGCGAGCTGGACAACCGCGCGCACACCCGGGCCATGCTGCGCGAGCTGAAACACCGCGCCTACCGGGACTCGCTGACCGGCCTGGGCAACCGGCTGCGCTTCCAGGAGCGGGCCGAGCGCGCCCTGGCCCGGGCCCAGGACTGCGGCGGCGAGGCGGCGATGCTGCTCATCGACCTGGACAACTTCAAAGAGGTTAACGACACCCAGGGGCACAAGGTCGGCGACGAGCTGCTGGTCGCCGCCGGGCAGCGGATAGCCGGGGCGGTGCGCCCGGGTGACCTGCCGGTCCGCCTCGGCGGCGACGAGTTCGCGGTCCTGCTGTCCGACGGCGCGACCGAGACGGCGGCGGTCGCCCTGGCGCAGCGGCTGATCGGGGTGCTGGCCGAACCGTTCCGGCTGGCCGGGGCGCCGGTGCCGGTGCGCGCCAGCATCGGGGTCGCGACCAGCTCCGGCGGCGCCGGGGGCACCGAGGAGGTGCTGTTCCGCAACGCCGACCTGGCGTTGTACGCGGCCAAGGCGGACGGCAAGGGCACCTGGCGGCTGTTCGAACCAAGCTTGTACGAAGCGGCCCTTCAGCGGCTGGCGCTGCGCACCGGGCTGGACCGGGCTTTGGCCGTCGGGGAGTTCGAGCTGCACTACCAGCCGATCGTGGAGCTGCAGGGCCCGCCGCGGGTCGCCGGGTTCGAGGCGCTGGTGCGCTGGCGGCATCCCCAGCTCGGGCTGCTGTCGCCGGGGAACTTCGTGCCGGTCGCCGAGGAGACCGGGCAGATCACCCCGATCGGCGCGTGGATCCTGCGGCAGGCGACCGCCGACGCCGCCGCGGCCGGGTTCGGGTACGTGGCCGTCAACGTCTCCCCGCACCAGTTCAGCAACGGCGGGTTCGTCGACACGGTGCGCTCGGCGCTGCGCGCGGCGGACCTGCCCGCCGACCGGCTGACCGTGGAGATCACCGAGAACGTCTTCCTGCACGAGGCGACCGCCAACGCGCTGCTGGACCTGCAGCGGCTGGCGATGCTCGGGGTGCGGGTCGCCATCGACGACTTCGGGACCGGGTACTCCTCGATCGGGTACCTGCGGGACCTGAAGTTCGACGTGATCAAGGCCGACAAGTCGTTCGTCGACTGGATCGCGAGCAAGAAGGACCACGAACGGCTGCTCCGGGGAATCGTGCATGTGGCGGGAACCATGGACATCGCCGTGGTCGCCGAGGGGGTCGAGACGGTCGAGCAGCGGGATCTGCTGCGCGACATGGGGTGTGCCTACGCGCAGGGCTTCTTCTACTCGCCGGCGGTGCCGCTGGGGGAGACGTCCGGTGTGCGGGCCACCATAGAGATGGGAGAGAACTGATGGCGCGGCACGAAGTATGGGCCGAGCTCGCCCGGCTGAAGGACACCACGAGGTTCTACGACGCCGTCATCGAGGAGCAGGATCGGAAGGAGCCGCGGCGGATCCGGATCGGCGACCACTGGCTGTCGGACTTCGCGTCCTGCAACTACCTCGGATTCGACGTCGATCCGGAGATCATGGCCGCCCCGGCGGAGCTGATCGCGAAGTGGGGAACGCACCCGAGCTGGTCGCGGCTGCTGGGGAATCCCAAGCCGTACCTGGACATCGAGGATCAGCTCACCGACCTGTTACAGGCTCCTGACACGCTGGTACTCCCGACGATCACGCACATCCACATGACGGTGATCCCGGTCCTGGCCGGCAAGGGGACAGTGTTCTGCGAAGCGCAGGCGCACCGCACCATCTACGACGGCAGCTCGGTGGCGCGCGGCAACGGCGCCACGCTGCACCGCTGGCGTGCCACCGACCTCGGCGGGCTGGCGATCGCCCTGCGCAAGGCGCCGAAGGACCTGCCGCGGCTGGTGTGCATGGACGGCATCAACAGCATGAGCGGCAACGAGCCGGGGCTGGCGGCGATCGCGGACATCTGCCGGGCCGAGGGCGCGCTGCTGTACGTCGACGACGCGCACGGGTTCGGCGTCATCGGCGAGCGGTCGGAGGCGGAGACCTCGCCGTACGGGGCGCTCGGGAACAGCATCGTGCGGCACCTCGGGGAGTCCTACGAAGGGCTGGTGCTCGTCGGCGGGTTCTCGAAGGCGTACTCCTCGCTGCTGGCGTTCCTGGCGCTGCCGACGCAGATGAAGGAGTACCTGAAGTTCGCGGCGGCGCCGTACCTGTATTCGGGACCGTCGCCGACGGCTTCGCTGGCGACCGTTCTGGCCGGGCTGAAGGTGAACCGCGAGCGCGGCGAGGAGATTCGCGGCCGGCTTTGGCACAAGACGGCGCGGGTCATCGACCACGTCCGCAAGCTCGGGCTCTCCACCCCGAACGTCAGCGGCTTCCCCATCATCGAGCTGCCGGCGCGCGAGCCGTCCGACATCGACGCGATCGCCACGATCCTGTGGGAGCGCGGCATCTACGTCACACTGGCGGCGTATCCGCTGGTCCCGCGGGACCAGGCCGGGTTCCGGATCCAGGTGACCGCGGCGAACACGGACGAGGAAGTCGAGCAGTTGAACGCCACACTCACCGAACTGGCACCGATGCTGCGCCCAGCCGACCGGCACCGCGCCCCCGGCATATAAGGGAACTGATGTGCACCTGCACCTGGAAAGCCTGAGCCAGCTGGGCCGCCTGACCCTGGCCTTCGCCCCGACCTACCTGCTCGGCTTCGAACGCGACCTGCGCGGCTCCCCGGCGGGCGACCGCACGTTCTCCCTGATCGGCGTCGGCAGCGCCATCATCGCCGTCCTGGCCAAGGACGGCAACGCCCCCAACGCCCTGGCCGGCGTCATCACCGGCGTCGGTTTCATCGGCGCCGGCGTGGTCTTCCGCCCCAACCTGACCCTCAACGCCCGCCGCCACCTGCTCGACACCGTCAAAGGCGTCACCACCGCCGCCACCATCTTCGCCGCCGCCGCCATCGGCGCCGCCTGCGGCTTCGGCCGCCTCATCCTCGCCACCGGCGGCACAGCACTGGTGCTGCTGGCGTTGGAGGTCCGGCACATCCCGGTGCTGAAGTTCGCCGACGGGCGGCGCTGGGCGTCGCGCTTCGCGAACGACGAGGTGATGGTTCCTGATGCGGCGGGCAAGGAGGCGGCGGAGGAGGGCGAGGCGTGAGGTGGGGGCGGCAAGGCTGCCGACGTTGGGTGTCTGCCGCCCAGAACCCCCGCCTAAGGCGCGTCCACCCGATACGGATCGTGCTCGGTCAGCAGCTTGTCGAGCCGGGCCTTGTCGACGCGGCCGACGAGTTGTACCTCGTCCTGCTTGTCGCGGACGACCTTGGCGAGAGTGATGGCCGAGGTGATGGTGTACAGCAGTCCCAGGCCGAGGAAGGCGCGCTCCCAGGCGTTGACGGGGAGGTAGGCGATACCGATGACGGTCGCGCCGGTGGAAACGATGAAGGAGGCGACCGCCTGGAAGTAGTACGCGGCCGTGTTCTTTTGTGCCAGTGGCGTACTCATGCTTCGATGATGTCGGTGGCGGGGTCAGTGGTCGTGAGTACGAGCACTCATTCGCGTACTCAATCCCGTACTCAATCCCGTACTCATGCGTGCGCTCTCCTGCCCGCTCACTGGTTCCGCCGGTAGCCGAGCACCTGGCCGCTGGCGGTCAGGACGTACGCCGCCTGGCCGGAGGGGTCGGGGACCGTGAGCTCGGCGCTGCTGGCGGTCGGGCCCTCGGGCATCGGGTAGGAGTGCACGACCTGGCCGTCGGCGGTGTCCACCACGATCATCGCCAGCGGGTTCTTCTCCGTGGGGGTGTGGACCTCGACCCAGATCTTGTCGCCGACGAGGGCGGGGACGTTGGCGATGCCGTTGAACGTCGCAGGGTTCTTCCACACCGGGGTTCCGCCGACCGCCTTGGTGCTCACCTGGAGGGCGTAGACGCGGTTCGCGTCGGCGGCGTAGACGGCGTCGCCGGACTCCAGGACCTGGCCGGTGAAGCGGCGGTCGGAGGAGGGCGCCGTCTTGCCCACGGCGCTGGGGTAGGTCCACATCCACTTGCCGGCGGCGCTGTAGGCGTGGACCGAGCCGCTGTGCATGTCGGTGAGGTAGACGTGCTGCTCAGTGCCGGTCACGGTCGGGGTGACGGTGCCGGCGCCGTTGTCGCTGTAGGCCTCGAAGAAGACGTGCCAGACCTCCTTGCCCGTGGCCATGTCCATGGCCTTGAGCACCCGCAGCGAGTTCTCGTCGCAGAGCATCACGTAGAACAGGTTCCCCAGCTTGGGGATCGACACGGCGATGCTGGTCTGGTTCAGGACCAGTCCGGTCGGCGGGGAGGCCACGATCTGCATGTCCTCCGGCTTCAACGTCCAGACCGCCTTCTTGAGCGTGACGTCGAACGCGGCCAGGCAGGGCGGGAATCCGGGGTCGTAGTTGCCGGAGCCGACCATCAGGAGGGTACCGACCATCCCGAGGATGCCGGTCGTGGGCATGTTGTTGGTGGACGTCGAGGTCTGCAGGCCGCTCTTGGCGTTCCACGCCGCCGAGCCGTCGCTGAGGTTCCACGCGTAGACGGTCCCGGCGCCGTAGCTGTACGCGTGCGTGTCGTCGGCGGCGATCCCCGCGCCCCCGACGTTGTCGACCGCGGGGATCGACCTCGCGGGGAACGCCGAGCCGCCCGAGACGGTGTCGATCGCGATCAGGTCCTGCGGCGGGATCGGGTTGGACACGCTCGTGGCCGTGTAGACGCCGACCAGCTTGCTGCCGCTGATCACCGCGCCGCCCGAGGCGCCGCCCAGGTCGGTCTTCGAGCTCCAGTCCTCCTGCCACGGACCCAGGACGTGCGAGGGGGTCGGCGTGGGCGTCGTCGAGGGCGTGGTCGAGGGCGTGGGCGTCGTCGAGGGCGCCGCGGGCGTGGAAGGGTTCTGCGACCCCGTCGAGGGCGGGAAGGTCGCCCCGGCGCTCTGCGTCGCCGACTTCCTGCCGCTGTCGCGCGTCGCGGCGTACCAGGCACCGCCGCCGCCCGCGGCCACGACCACGGCGCCCGCGATCCCAGCCAGCATCCGGCGCCGCCCCGGGTTCGAGGGTCCATCCGAGCCGGCGGACGAGGGCGCGGCGGTCGTGCCCACACCGCTGCCGATCCCCGTGACGCCCCCGCCGTCGAAGCCGGCGCCGGTGGGGGTCGCCTCGCCCGGGGCGGGCGTCCGCGCGGAGTCCTCGCCGCGCTCGTGCGTCGTCCCCGCCGCCAGCGCCACGATCGGCGCGGCGGAGTACTCGCGCAGGTCCCGGTACACAGCGTCGGGCAGCCAGTCCACGGCGTTGGTCGCGCCGGCCTCTTCGGGCGGCAGCAGGGTGTCCAGCAGCTCGTCGGTGGTCGGCCGGTTGGCCGGGTCCTTCTCCAGGCACGCCGAGACGATCGGCCGCAGCCCCATCGGCACCCCGGTCAGGTCCGGGGTCTCGTGCACCACGAGGTAGAGCTGGACGTGGTCCGGACCGTCGCCGAAGGGCGGGACGCCGGTGGTGGCGTAGACCATGACGCCGCCGAGCGCGAAGACGTCGGAGGCCGGTCCCAGCGCCGGATCGGCGCGGCACTGCTCGGGGCTGGAGTAGCGCGGCGAGCCGACGACGATGCCGGTCGTGGTCAGGGAGCTGCCGCCCTCGCTGGCGCTGATGCCGAAGTCGATGACGCGCGGGCCGTCCGGGCCGAGGATGACGTTCGAGGGCTTCAGGTCGCGGTGGATCAGGCCGGCGCTGTGGATCGCGCCCAGCGCCTCAGCGATGCCGGCGCCCATGACCCGCGCCGTGCGCTCGGGCAGCGGACCGTGCTCGTGGACGGCGCGCTGAAGGGAGGGACCGGGTATGTAGGCGGTGGCCAGCCACGGCTCGGCGTCGTCGGGACCGGCGTCCAGGACCGGCGCCGTGTACATCCCGTCCACGGTGCGCGCGGCCTGCACCTCGCGCCGGAACCGGGTGCGGAAGCGCTCGTCCTCGGCGTACTCGGCGCGGATGACCTTCACCGCCACCGGCCGGCCGCCGCGCGACCGGGCCAGGTAGACCCGGCCCATGCCGCCCGCGCCGATCCGCGCGAGCGGGGTGAACGGCCCGACGCGGGACGGGTCTTCGGGCTTCAGCGCATCCATGGGTCCCCCTTCTGAGGGGAAAGCGTATCGGCGGGTATCGGGTTCGGTGGCACGGCGGCGACGTTTGCCGTTCTCACAGCAGGTGCGCGCCCGCAGCGGGACCCAACGCCCGCCGCACCGCACGGACCGAGGGCGCCGCCTCCAGCGCCGCCGCGACCGTAGCCGCGGCGACCGCGTCGGCGGCGAGGAAAGCGCAGGTCGGGCCGGATCCGGAGAGCAGGGTTCCCAGCGCTCCGGCTTCGCGGCCGGCTTGGAGCGTGGCGCGCAAATCGGGACGCAACGAGGTCGCGGGCCGCGTGAGGTCGTTGCGCAGCGCCGCACCCAGCAGCGTTGAGTCTCCGGCCCGCAGCGCCCGCAGCAGCTCGTCCTCCACTCCCGGAGCCGTCGCCTCCTCCCCCGCAGCCTCACGCAGCCGGTCCAGCTCGTGGAAGACCGCCGGAGTGGAAAGCCCGTCATGAGCGAAGGCGAAGACCCAGTGGAACTCGCCCCGGGCCAGCACCGGCGTGATCTGCTCGCCGCGTCCGGTGCCCATCGCTGTGCCGCCGTGGAGCGCGAAGGGGACGTCGCTGCCCAGCTGCGCGGCAAGGACGTGCAGGTCGTCGCGCGAGAGCCCGGTGCCCCACAGCGCGTCGCAGGCGACCAGCGCGCCGGCGGCGTCGGCCGAGCCGCCCGCCATCCCGCCGGCCACCGGGATGCCCTTGGTCAGGTGCAGCCGCACGCCGGGGCTGCGGCCGACGGTCCGGGCCAGCAGCTCGGCGGCGCGCCACGCCAGGTTGGTGTCGTCCAGCGGCACCTCGACCTGGCCCTCGCCCTCGCAGGTCACCGCGAGGGTGTCGGCGGCGGCGGCGTTGACCTCGTCGAACAGCCCGACGGCGTGGAAGACGGTCGCCAGGTCGTGGTAGCCGTCGGAGCGCAGCGGGCCGACGGAGAGCGCGAGGTTGACCTTCGCCGGGACGCGGACGGTCACGGACTCGGTCTCGCCGGGGCGCGGACCCTCGTCCGGGATGTACGCCGCGGAGCTCATGCCGCCTCCCGCTGCGGCCGGTGCTCGGCCAGCCGGGCGAACTCCTCGACGGTCAGCGTCTCGCCGCGCGCGCTCGGGTTGATCCCGGCGGCGGTCAGCGCCGTCTCGGCGGCCGCCGGCGAGCCGGCCCAGCCGCTCAGCGCCGACCGCAGGGTCTTGCGGCGCTGGGCGAAGGCGGCGTCCACGGCGGCGAACACGTCGCGGCGCCCGGCCTTCGTGCTCGGCGGGACGGCGCGGCGGTCCAGGCGCACCAGCCCGGAGTCGACGTTCGGCGCCGGCCAGAAGACGCTGCGGCCGATGGCGCCGGCCCGCTTGACGTCGGCGTACCAGCGGGCCTTGACCGACGGCACGCCGTAGACCCGGCCGCCGGGCTCGGCGGCCAGCCGGTCGGCGACCTCGGACTGGACCATGATCAGCGTGCGCTCGATGCTCGGGAAGCGCTCCAGCATGTGCAGCAGCACCGGGACCGCGACGTTGTAGGGCAGGTTCGCGACCAGCGCGGTCGGCGGCGAACCGGGCAGCTCGGCGATCCGCAGCGCGTCGGCGCGCACCAGCTCGAACTCCGCCTGCCCGGCGGCGATGCCCGGCGCGAACTCGGCCAGCGTGTCCGGCAGCGCGGCGGCCAGGACCGGGTCGATCTCGACGGCGACGACGCGGCGCGCCACGTCCAGCAGCCCGAGGGTCAGCGAGCCCAGGCCCGGACCGACCTCGACCACCACGTCCTCGGCGGTGACGTCGCCGGCCCGCACGATCCGCCGGATCGTGTTCGGGTCGATGACGAAGTTCTGCCCGAGCTTCTTGGTCGGCGAGACGCCGAGCTTCTCGGCGAGCCGGCGGACCTCGGCGGGGCCCAAAAGGCGGGCCGGCAGCCGGTCGGGCTCGGGAGTCGGTGGCGGGGAGTGCGGGGTTTCGGACATCGCCTGCCATCGTATGCCGCGGCGGGTCCCCCGGGAGAACGCCGCGTAATCCGTCGCACCTTTGATACGAAGCGCTCTCACCGGGCCGAACGCCGACGGCGCGGCACCCGGCTCCCGCCGGATACCGCGCCGTCGCAAGTCGCTGACAGGCTCGGCCGCGTCAGGTGAACAGCTTCCGCCCGCAGACCGGCCACTGCCCGGCGCCGGAGCGCACGTACAGCAGCTTCGCGCGGTAGGTCTGCTCCGCCGGCGTGGCGTTCGAGGGCAGCCCGGAACCGCCCATCGCGGCCCAGGTCGACACCGAGAATTGGTAGAGCCCGAAGTACAGCCCGCCGCCGCCGACCGACTTGGGGTTGCCGCCGGACTCGCACTGGGCGACACCGGCCCAGTTCAGGTTGTCCGCGCCGGCCACGGTGGTCGGTACCGGCTTGGTGCCGACCTTGACCACCGCGTTCACCGGCTGCTTGGTGACGGTCTTGCTGACGATCTTCGGCGCCTGCTTCACGCCGTTGACGGTCAGGTACGCGTACACGACTTCCTGCACGCCCTGCGTGCCGGAGGAGACCGTGGTCCGCGATCCGACGTAGGCGCTCGGGTCGGACTGCTCGGTCGTGGAGAACGCGATCGGGACCTGCTTGGTCTCCTGCGTCCCGGTGACCCGGTCCACGGTGATGGTCTCGCCGTTGGTCGGGAAGGTGTCCGGAGCCGGGCTCGCGGTGTCCTGGCCGGCCAGCGTCACATGGGCCTGGCTCAGTGCCTGCGCCACGGTCTGCGCGGTGGTGTCCAGCGGGATCGAGCGGCCGTCGACCAGGACGTTGACGTGCCGCTGGGTCTTGATCTGGAAACTCAGTCCCTGGCGGCCGATCGCCTGGTCGCGGTTGACCGACAGGGCGGGGTTCGAGCCGTGCAGGCCCAGATCGCCCAGCGCCTCGTCCACGGTCGTGGCGGTGGACCAGATCTTCTGGTCCTTGCCGTCGACGCTCACGTCCAGCTGGCGGCCGTAGCGCACCGAGATCTGCTCGCCGTCCGCCAAGCTCTCGCCGGGAGCCGGCGCCACCTGGTCGTGGCCGTCGGTGCTGATGCCCTGGGCCTTGAGGACGTCGGCGACCTTGCCGTCGAACGTGTGGATGGTGCGTTCCTGGCCGTCCACGGTCAAATGGACGGTCTTCTCGAAGCCGACGTAGGCTCCGGCGGCGCCGACGAGTCCCAGCAGGACCGTGCCCTGAACGGCGCGGACCTTGACCTTGGAACCCTCGCTGTGCCGACTAGCGGAACGTCTACTGCTCACGCTGATCCAGACCTCGCCGTGTCCGGCTACGACGCCCGGGACTCCATCGAAGACCCGTTCTCAAAGAGCGTCGATCCGGCTGCCGAGGCGACACTAGCGGCAACCCCGCCGCGCCGCCAGCGGAAGTCCGATGGATGTCCTGCGACATCCCTTTCACTCCATGTCGGCTGTCGGTCGACTGATATGACTGGCTATGCCCCGGCGTTATGCCCGCACCTGGAAGGCATCCCGCAGGTTGCTGTCGAGGGCCTGACAGAGTTCGGCCAAACCGGTGACACTGTCCATGCCTCGCAGCGCCGCCATGGCGCGCACCGTATAAGGAACCAGGTAGGGCGCGTTCGGCCGTCCTCTATAAGGGAGCGGCGTCAGGAACGGCGCGTCGGTCTCGACCAGGACCCGGTCGATCGGCGCCACCTGGAATGCCTCCTGCAATGCCTGATTGGCCTTGTAGGTGAGGTTCCCGGCGAAGGACATGTAGTAGCCGCGCTCGGCGCACACCTTCGCCATCGCGGCGTCACCCGAATAGCAGTGGAAGACCACTGTTTCGGGGGAACCCTCTTCGACCAGGATGCGCAGGACGTCCTCGTGTGCGTCGCGGTCGTGGATCACCAGGGCTTTGCCATGCCGCTTGGCGATGGCGATGTGGGCGCGGAAGGAGTCCTGCTGCGCCTGCGCGCCCTCCGGGCCGGTGCGGAAGTAGTCCAGGCCGGTCTCGCCGATACCGAGGACCTGCTCGTCCGCGGCCAGCTTGTCGATCTCGGCGAGCGCCTCCTCCAGCGCCGCCGCGCCGCCGGGCGCGCGGTGCTGGCCGGACCAGCCGTCGGGGTCGCCGAGGACCAGGCGCGGCGCCTCGTTCGGGTGCAGGGCGACGGCGGCATGGACGCGCTCGAAGGCGGCGGCCAGCTCCACGGCGGTGCGCGAGGACGGGACGTCGACGCCGACCTGGACCAGCCGGCGCACGTTCACCGCGTCCGCGGCCGCGATGATGTCCGCGGCCGCCGGCTCCTGCATGTCCAGGTGCGTGTGGCTGTCGCCGACCGGAGCCGGCAGCGGCTCGGGCGCCGGGGGCGGGGTCTCGTCCCGCTCCCGGGACTTGCGCTTCCGCTTGCGCTTGGTCTCGCCGGGCTCTGATGCGGCCGGATCCGCCGGGCCGGGCTCGGTCCCGCCGAGCCCTGTCTCACTGTCCGCCACGCGCCTACGCCGCCTCGCCGCCGAGCCGCGCCAGCTCCTCGTCGACGATCGAGGGGTCCAGCTTCTTGAAGATCGGCGTCGGCGGCGCCAGCGGGCGGCCGGCCTCGATCGGGGTCGACTCCCAGCGGGCCAGCGCCTGCTCGTAGTCGCCGGTGAGCACCGGGTACCCCGGGCCGCCGTCCAGGTCCTCGACCTCCCGCAGCTCCGGCATCGCCGACCAGGTGCCCTCGCCGCCGAGCAGGTGGAAGACCTTCTCGGAGGAGAAGGGCAGGAACGGGGTCAGCAGGGTCTTGGCGTCGTCCACGACCTGCAGGGTGACGTGCAGGACGGTGGCCATGCGCTCGGGGTCGGTCTTGGCCAGCTTCCACGGCTCGTGGTCCGAGACGTACTTGTTGGCCTCGGCCACCAGGCGCATCGCCTCGGCCAGCGCGGCCTTGAAGCGGCAGCGGTCCAGCAGGTCGCCGACCACGGCGAAGGCGCCGCGCGAGGTCGCCAGCAGCGCCTCGTCCTCGGCGGTGAGGTCCTTGGCGGCCGGGATCTGTCCGAGGTTCTTCGCCGCCATGGAGATGGCGCGGTTGACCAGGTTGCCCCAGCCGGCGACCAGCTCGTCGTTGTTGCGGCGCAGGAACTCCGACCAGGTGAAGTCCGTGTCCTGCGTCTCCGGGCCGGCCGCGGTGATGTAGTAGCGCAGGGCGTCGGCGTCGTAGCGGGACAGGAAGTCGCGGACGTAGATGACCACGGCGCGGCTGGAGGAGAACTTGCGGCCCTCCATGGTCAGGAACTCTGAGCTGACCACCTCGTGCGGGAGGTTCAGCGCGCCGAGGGAGCCCGGCTTGCCGTTCTTCTCGCCCCGGCCGTCGTAGCCCAGCAGCATCGCCGGCCAGATCTCGGAGTGGAAGACGATGTTGTCCTTGCCCATGAAGTAGTAGGCGTCGGGCGCCTCGCCGTTCGGGCCGGTCTGCCAGAAGGCGCGCCAGGCGTCCGGGTCGCCGGTGCGGCGGGCCCACTCCACGCTCGCGCTCAGGTAGCCCACGACCGCGTCGAACCAGACGTAGAGCTTCTTGTCGGGGCGGTCGACCCAGCCCTCGAGCGGGACCGGGACGCCCCAGTCCAGGTCGCGGGAGATGGCGCGCGGCTGCAGGTCGTCCAGCAGGTTCAGGGAGAACTTCAGGACGTTGGGACGCCAGGTCTTCTGCTGCTGCAGCCAGCCGCCGAGCACCGAGGCGAAGGCCGGCAGGTCCAGGAAGAACTGCTCGGTCTCGATGAACTTCGGCGTCTCGCCGTTGATCCGCGAGCGCGGGTCGATCAGCCGGTCCGGGTCGAGCTGGTTGCCGCAGTTGTCGCACTGGTCGCCGCGCGCGCCGTCATAGCCGCAGATCGGGCAGGTGCCCTCGATGTAGCGGTCCGGCAGCGTACGGCCGGTCGAGGGGCTGATGGCGCCCATCGTGGTCTTGGGGAAGATGTAGCCGTTGTCGTACAGACCCTTGAAGATCTCCTGCACGACCGCGTAGTGGTTGCGCGTCGTGGTGCGGGTGAACAGGTCATAGGCCAGACCCAGCGACTGCAGGTCCTCAGCGATGACCCGGTTGTACCGGTCGGCCAACTCCCGGGCGGTGACGCCCTCCTTGTCGGCCTGCACCAGGATCGGCGTCCCGTGCTCGTCGGTCCCGCTGACCATCAGCACCCGGTTGCCCGCCATCCGCTGATAGCGGCTGAAGACATCGGAGGGGACGCCGAAGCCGGAGACGTGCCCGATGTGGCGGGGACCGTTGGCGTAGGGCCACGCCACGGCGGTGAGGATGGTGCGCTGGGTGGACGGCATGAGCCCTAGGGTATCGGGCGCGGCAGGCTCACCTGGTGCGGTTGCGATGCGGTCCAGATACTGGACGTGGAGAGGCAGACACGTGAACACGATTCCGACCGGCGCCGAGCCGGCCGAGGAGCAGCGCCGCGACAGCGGTGCGGGCGCGGACGGCGAGCTGGTGGACGAGCTGCAGGACGACCCGCGCGACGACCTGCCGGACGCCCTGGTCCTGGAAACCGCCCGCCGTATCATCGCCAGCGACGCGGCGATCATCCACCGTCTGGGCACCATATGAGGTACCTGACCACCGCCGACCTCCTCGCGATCACCACCGCCGCCCTCGGCCCGAACACCCCGATCCGCGACCCCGGCATGATCGCCTCCGCAGCGCACCGCCCCCGCACCACCGCCTTCGGCGAGGACGCCTACCCCGACCTCCACACCAAGGCGGCAGCGATCCTCCACTCAATCCTGCGCAACCACCCCCTGGTCGACGGCAACAAGCGCCTCGCATGGGTCGCCTGCCGCACATTCCTCGCCGTGAACGGCGCCGACTTCACCCCCGACGAGGACGCCGCAGTCGACTTCGTGATGAGAGCGGCGGCGTCGGAGTTGGGGGATGTGGAGGCGATCGCGGCGGTGCTGCGGGAGTGGACGGGCTGAGAGCTCAGCTCGTCGGCACCTAAGGAATGGCCTCAATATAGCAATCTGCGACGCTTCGATCACCCGCCGAAGCGATCAGCTCTCGTCCGCTGCCTCAGCCGCTTCCTTCGCCGCCACCACCGCGTCGAAAACGTCCCGCTTCGGCAGCCCGAGCTCGGCGGCGACCTCCGCGATCGCCTCCTTGCGCCGCAAGCCCCCGGCCGTCTCTCGCGCGAACACCAGCTCTGCGATCTCCGCGCCGCTCAGGTCTCGGCCCGCGCCGGGGAGCGCGCCGCCGACGACTACGGTGATCTCGCCGCGGATTTCGCCGTCGGCGGCCCATTTCGCCAGGTCGGCGAGGGTTCCGCGCTTGATCTCCTCGTAGGTCTTGGTCAGTTCGCGGCAGACGGCCGCTGGGCGGTCGGTGCCGAGGGCTGCCGCCATGTCGGCCAGGGAGGCGGCGAGGCGGTGGGGTGCCTCGAAGAAGACCATGGTGCGGGGTTCTGATGAAAGTTCCGTCAGGCGGGAGGAGCGTCCGCCGCCCTTGCGGGGGAGGAAGCCTTCGAAGCAGAAGCGGTCGACGGGGAGGCCTGAGACGGCCAGTGCGGTCAGGACCGCTGAGGGTCCTGGGACTGCCGTCACTCGGACGCCGGCTTCGACGGCGGCGGCGACGAGGCGGTAGCCGGGGTCGGAGACGGAGGGCATGCCGGCGTCGGTGACCACGACGACGCGGGCGCCGGCGAGGAGGTCGCGGAGGAGGTCGGGGGTGCGGGCGGATTCGTTCGCTTCGAAGTAGGAGACGAAGCGGGCCTTGGGTGTGAGGTCCAGCACCCGGAGGAGGCGCTTGAGGCGGCGGGTGTCCTCGGTGGCGATGACGTCCGCCGCGGTCAGCTCGGCCGCCAGCCGGGGGGAGGCGTCCTCGTCCTGGCCGATCGGGGTGCCGGCGAGGACGAGCAGGCCCGGGGTGGGTTCTGTTCCAGTCACGTGACCATCCTCGCCCAAAAACGCTGATCCCCTGTCCGAACGGCCGGACGACTCCCTACGATGACCGGGTGACCAGCCTCGCCCCGACCCGTTCCTCGCTGCCGGATGACGACAGCGAGGAGGATTACGGCGGCCGCCGCCGCGGCCGTAGCGGCTCGCACCGCGAACGCGGACGCGTCTGGTGGCGCCCGAACCTGGACCCGCGCGACGACGAGCAGGGCGAGCTGACGCTGCGCGAGCGCCTGGTCCCCTCCTTCGCGCGCGAGCCGTGGTGGGTGACCTGGGGCTTCCCGCTGCTGATCACGCTGGTCGGCGGGTTCATGCGGTTCTGGCATCTGGGCCTGCCCAAATGGGTCATCTTCGACGAGACCTACTACGCCAAGGACGCCTGGGCGACCATCCACTTCGGCCACGAGATCGGCTGGCACGACGACGGCCCGGGCGTCGGCATGGCCAACGACGACCACGCCATCATCGCCAACCCGCACATCTGGCGGACGCTGGTCGCCAACCACCAGGGCAACGCGGTGCACCCGCCGGTCGGCAAGTGGATGATCGGCGCCGGCGAGTGGCTGTTCGGCTTCACCCCGTTCGGGTGGCGCTTCATCCCGGCGGTCTGCGGGACCCTGGCGATCCTGATGACCGCGCGCATCGCCCGGCGCATGTTCCGCTCCACGCTCATCGGCTGCCTGGCCGGCGTGCTCCTGGCCGCCGACGGCCTGGAGTTCGTGATGAGCCGCACCGCGCTGCTGGACATCTTCGTGATGTTCTGGACGCTGGCCGCCTTCGGCTGCTTCCTCGTCGACCGCGACAAGATGCGCTCCAGACTCGTCGACTGGCGGGAGAGCTTCCCCTCCACTCCGCTGCCCGACGACGTCAAGGCGCCGCCGCTGGGCTGGCGTCCCTGGCGCATCGCCGGCGCGGTCTGCCTGGGGCTGGACCTGGGCACCAAGTGGAGCGGGCTGTGGATCATCCCCTGCTTCATCGCGATGTCGCTGCTGTGGGACCACGCCGCGCTGCGCGCCGTGGGCATCCGGCGCCACTGGTCCGGCTTCCTCCGCCGCGAGACCTGGCAGACCACGCTGCTCGGGCTGCTGGTCCTGGCCACCTACGCCGCCACCTGGACCGGCTGGTTCGTCACCAAGGACGGCAACTACCGCCAGTGGGCCGCGCAGAACAACGCGATCCACGTCCCGGTCCTGTCCGCGCTGCGCAGCTGGTGGGAGTACCACTGGCAGACCTATCACTTCCACGTGAACCTGGACTCGCCGCACGCGTACATGTCGAACCCGTGGAGCTGGCTGGTCATGGGCCGCCCCACCGACTACTACTACTGCTCCAAGGGCGCGACGGGCTGCCCGCCGCTGGCCGCCGACCAGCACCAGCAGGTCCTGGCGCTCGGCACGCCGCCGCTGTGGTGGTTCGCGAGCCTGGCGCTGGTCTGGTGCTGCTGGCGCTGGATCGCCCGCCGCGACTGGCGCGCCGGCTCGATCCTGTGCGGGATGCTCGCGGCGTGGGCGTTCTGGCTGAACTACCAGCACCGGACGATCTTCACGTTCTACGCCGTCGCCTTCGTGCCGTTCATGTGCCTCGCGGCGGCGTACCTGCTGGGGGTGATCGTCGGACGCTCCGACGCGCTCCAGTACCGGCGGGTCTGGGGCGCGGTCGTCGCCGGCGCCATCACCGTCTACATCCTGGTGATGTTCATCTACTTCTATCCGATCCTGTCGGCGCAGACGATCACCTACAACCAATGGCTCGACCGCATGTGGTGGCCCAGCTGGATCTAGGACCCCGTCCACTCGCAACCGCGACGACAGCCCCGGCGACACGCCGGGGCTGTTCTCTTTTGTGCCGTCTTCCGCCGCGCCCCGCCAGCGGCTACCGTCCAGTAACATGGAACTCTCCTACGCGCGCCGCGGCTCGGGCGAACCCTTGGTCCTGATCCACGGCATCGGCCACCGATGGCAGGCCTGGGAACCGGTTCTGGACCGCCTGGCCGAACACCACGACGTCATCGCGATCGACATCCCCGGCTTCGGCAAGTCCGCGCCGCTCAAGCTGGCCGCGGGTCAGCACCCCACGATCGGGCTGGCGATGGAGCGCATCGCCGAGTCCTTCCCCGGCTTCGGGATCGAGCGCCCGCACGTCGCCGGCAACTCCCTGGGCGGCGCCCTGGCGCTGGAGCTGGCCCGGCACGGCCTGGCGGCCTCGGCGACCGCCTTCTCCCCGGCAGGCTTCTGGCACACGCGCTGGGAGACCGCGTGGGCGCTGGGGAACCTGAGCCTGACGCGCGCCGCCGCCTTCGCCCCCGAACCGGTCCTGCGCTACATCGCCGACCACGAGACCACCCGCGCCCTGGCGTTCGGCATGATCTTCGGCAAGCCGCGCCGCCTGGACCCGGCGCTGGCCCTGGCGGACACCCTGGCGCTGCGCGCGGGCCGCTCGTTCCGGCCGGTCGGCAGGGAGGCGAAGCACTACCGCTACGCCGGCGAGAGCGACGTGCCGACCACGGTGGCCTGGGGCACCAAGGACCGCATCCTGCTGCGCCGCCAGTTCGCCCAGGCCAAGCAGGTCCTGCCGAAGGCGCGGTTCGAGGATCTGCCGGGCTGCGGGCACGTGCCGATGAACGACGACCCCGAGCGTGTCAGCCGCCTGATCCTGGAGACGACGGGGGCGCTGCCCGCCGGAACGCGAGAGGTCGTAGGACCATCCGACTTGTAGACTCGCGGTCAGGGACGTCGTTGCCACCTTGGGGATGGACCGCATCTGATGACGGAGAACTGGCAGCAGGAACCCGCACCGCGGCTCTCCACCGCGCGTGACCGTGCCGAAGCAGGTCCGGAGTCGATTCCGGTTATGCCGCACGGACTCAAGCCGGTCCCCATGTCCCGTCCCGGCGGTCCGCGTCCGGACGCTCCGGCGCCGCCCTACCAGCCGCAGTCACGCTGGCAGGAGCCGCAGGTCTACATAGCGAACACCTATATAGACAGTCCCTATACGCCGCCCACTCCGCCTCCCTCACAGCCGCCCCCGACTGCCGACCCGCGTATCGGCAACTCTCGCGTCGGCAACCCCAGCGACGGCAATTCGACGATGATGGTCGCGGTCGGCACGGTCCAGCCCGCCGCCTCGCGCCCGCCGGAGGTCAGCACCGTCGAGGAGGCCGAACGCATCCTCGGCTACGCCGTCGACTCCCTGGACGCCGACCCGGACCTGTACTCCATCGGCACGGTCACCGACGGCGCGGTCTGCCTGATCCCCGACGACGGCCGCTGGTCCATCTTCCTGGCCGACGGCGGACGGCGCCGCTACGCCGGCTCGTTCGACAACCCCGAGCAGGCGGCGATCCACTTCGCCGGCGTCCTGCTCATCGCCGCCGCCGAACGCGGAGCGCTCCCCAAGCACGCCGCCGGACGCGCGGCGCTGCCCGGACGCAGCACCGATCCGCTGGCCGAAATGCTCGCCGGACCGCCGATCACTCCTTTGGCCGGCGATCCGCCGACCACGCTGTACTCCGACCAGCGCCTCACGATCCTGACTCCGGGCACGGAGGTGGACCGCTTCGGGGACCAACAGGGCAACACCGTCTACGCGGCGCGCACCAGGTACCCGCACCGTTCCCTGCCTCCGGACTACATAGGGCGGCCCTACAGGGTGTACCGAGTCCGTGACCCACTGCGTGCCCTCACCGGTACGGCGATTCCGTGGTTCGGACAGCCGGGAGGCGGTATGGCGTACCTGTTGCCGCGCCCTATAAGAGACCTTCTCCATGAGGGAGCCCTGGTAGAGATCCCCTCGGCAACACTGGCTCCTTCCTAAGGTTTGCTGTGGGGTTTGCTCTGAGCTTCGTCGTAAGGCTGTAAGCACTCCTCGACAGCCGATCGGGAACGCGCGACACTGGTCACGCGTTTCCAGTTAAAAGCAGTAATAGGTGTTGTCGAGGTGACGCCGTGTCCTCTTCCCTTTCAGATCGCCGTACCGACGCCCGCTTCCGGGCCGACCGCAACCTCAGCGCGCGGATGCTGTCCGTCATGGTGCTGCTGGCTGCCGTCTACGGCGCCGCGATCCTTCTGATGATCCGCTTCATGGGACGCGCCTGGCCGCTCGGGCTCGCCGTGGTCGTCGCCTTCGCCGTGTTCCAGATCCTGACCTCCGGCAAGGTCGCGATGCGCACCATGGGTGCCCGCGAAGTGAGCGCCGAGGAGGAGCCGGAGCTGCACGCTCTGGTCGACCGCCTCTGCGCCTTGTCCGGTATGAAGAAGCCGACCATCGCGGTGGCCGAGTCCCGGATCCCGAACGCCTGCGCCGTCGGACGCTCCAAGGGCGGCGCTACCCTGTGCGTGACCCGCAGCCTGCTGGACACGCTGGACCCGCCGGAGCTCGAGGGCGTCATCGCCCACGAGATGGCGCACATCGAGCACGGCGACGCCGCGGTGATGACCGTCGCGGCCTTCGTCGGCGTCCTGGCCGGACTGGTCGCCCGGGTCGGACTGCGCTTCATCTACATCGGCGGCCGGGCCCGCGGCCTGTGGCACATCATCGTCGCGGCCATCGGCCTGATCGCCCTGGCCACCGCGACCTGGTTCGTCTCGCTGGTCCTGACCCGCTCGCTGTCCCGCTACCGCGAGTTCGCCGCAGACCGCTCGGCGGCGCAGCTGACCGGCAACCCCTCGGCGCTGGCCTCCGCCCTGGCGAAGGTCGAGGCCAAGGTGCACGGCGGAGGCGGCATCCCGCAGACCGACCTGCGCAAGGCCGGCGCGCTGAACGCCTTCTACTTCGCCCCCGTGACCTCCGCCAAGACCACAGCGCACCACCTGCTGTCCACGCACCCGACGACGCAGGCTCGGCTGGACCGCTTGGTCAAGATGTCTACTGAGATGTCAAAGAACGGCTAAAGGCTCAACTAGTCGTTCTGTGACGGCCGGGTCACGCCTCGCGGCGGGACCCGGCCTTCGCCATGAGAAGGCCGTGTTCGAGCCGATTTCGATCACCCCAGGGCACTCACCCGGTCACCGGCCGTGCAACGGTAGACCCCTGAGATCACGCTCCTGATCAAATACGAATGTTCGAGCCTTTTGATTCTCGGCTGCTATGCTTCGCGGGTTTTCCGAGCCGCACCACCCCCCTGAGAACTATGCAAGCATCGGAAGGACCCGCAGCATGAGCGAGAGCCAGAACCAGTCCCAGTGGGAGCGTGTCGGCGGGGAGGCAGCCATCAAGGCCGTCCTCGACCGCTTCTACGAAGGCGTGCTCGACGAGCCGCAACTCGCCGGCTTCTTCGAGAGCGTCGCAGTGGACGACATCAAGCCGCACATGGCGGAGGTGCTCCAGGTCGTGCTCGGCGGCCCGGGCGCGCGGACCGACATAGACCTGGCGGGCTACCTCACCGAGGCGCACGCCGACCTCGGCGTCTCGCTGTCCGACTTCGAGCTGACGGGCAAGGTCCTGCTGGACACGCTCGAGGAGTTCAGCGTTCCCGACGACATCGTGGAAACGATCGAGGGCGTACTGGCCACGGTGCAGCCCTTCGTGGTGGCCGCGTAGTCGTGATGGATCCGCACCTCCTGCGCACCTCCTGGGCGAAGGTCGCCCAGTACGGGGAGCAGGTCCCGCTGTTCTTCTACGGCCACCTGTTCCTCAGCCATCCCGAGGTGCGCGCGATGTTCCCGCCGTCGATGGCGGCACAGCGCGACCGGTTGGTCGCCGCCCTCGGAGCCGTCGTGGCCAACGTCGACAACCTCGACTCGGCCGTGCCGTTCCTGCAGGGCCTGGGCCGGGACCACCGCAAGTTCGCGGTGGAGCCCGGCCACTACCCGGCGGTCGGAGCGAGCCTGCTGGCCACCCTGGAGCAGTTCCTCGGACCGGACTGGACCCCCGCGGTCGCCGAGTCCTGGACCGAGGCCTACGGCATCGTCGCCAAGGTGATGACCGACGCCGCCGCCGCAGCCTCCGAAAGCACCCCGCCGTGGTGGGAGGCCGAGATCGTGGCGCACGAGGTGGTCGGCGGCCGGCGCGACATCGCGCGGGTCACCATCGCCACCCGGCAGCCCTACGCCTACACCGCCGGCCAGTCCATGACGCTGGAGACGGCGATGGCGCCGGCCCGCTGGCGCTTCTACACCCCGGCCAACCCGCCCCGCCAGGACGGGTTGATCGAACTGCACATCAAGCTCGTCGGCGCGGTGTCCTGGCAGCTGGTCAACATCATGGGCGTGGGCGACCGGCTGCGCCTGGGCCCGCCGGTGGGGTACCAGCTGACCCTGGCCTCCACCGCCCCGGGCACCGACCTGCTGCTGATCGCCGGCAGCACCGGGGTCGCGCCGCTGCGCGCGATCGTCGAGGAGCTGGCCCGCACGCCCGACCACGGCCGCCACGTCACCCTGTTCTACGGCGCCCGCATCGGCAGCGACCTGTACGACCTGCCCCGCCTGGAACAGCTGGCCGCGCACCACGGCTGGCTGAGCGTGATCCCGGTGGTCTCCGACGACCACGCCTGGGAGGGCCGGCACGGCCTGGTCGGCGACATCGCGGCCGCCTACGGGAACTGGCCCGGGCACGAGGTGTTCATCGTCGGTTCGGCCGGGATGTGCGAGCACACTGCGGCCCGCTTGAAGGAAGCGGGAGTGATCCCGGGCGCCATCCACCTGGAGGAGAGTCAGCCGTGAGCTTCAATGAGTACGACGGAGCACCGGGCGGCACTGGCGCCCGGCGCCCGGAACGGCTCAGTGCCGAGCAGATCGACGCCTGGGAGTTCCCGCGCGCCGGGCTGGCGCACCGCGGCTTCGACGAGGAGGGCGTGCTCCGCTTCAAGCGGCGCGTGCTCGGCGAGCTACAGGCCGCCGCCCAGATCGAGACCGAGCTGCGGCAGCGCAACGACGAGCTGACCAACCAGCTGCGCACCACCTACGCGGGCAGCGATCCGGCCAACGGCGGCGCGGCCGCCGCGCCGGCGGCGCCCTCGTCGTTCGCCCCCGAGCAGCGGGTCACCGCCGCCGCGGTCAACGCGATCGCGATGGCGCAGCGCCAGGCCGAGGAGCAGATCCGCGCGGCCGAGGAGTACGTCCGCAACGTCACGGAGTACGCCCGCAACCAGTACACGGTCACGGTGAACGAGGGACACCGGCAGGGCCTGCTGGCGGCGGAGTCGGCGTTCCAGCGGCGCAGCGAACAGCTCTCGACCAGCCTGCACTCGCTCGAGCAGCAGCTGGAGTTCCTCAAGGCGTTTGGCGTCGCCTTCGGCGTGCAGGTGGAGGGCGCGCTGGAGAAGGCCCGCGAGGAAGTGCACGTCATGATCAAAAACATCCACCAGGCCTTCGACGCGCTGAACCGCAACCCGCCGCAGTCCGCGGGCGCGCCGCCGGTCATGGGCATGGCGGGCCTGCACGCCGGCTCCGCCCTGCCTGGTACCGCCTGACACTGGTCTTCGCACGACCAGGCACGCCCCCGCGCCCCTGCCTAGGCTGGGAACCATGACGACAAAGGTTGCTTTCCTGGGACTGGGCGCGATGGGCGCGCCGATGGCGGCGCGCGTCATCGGCGCCGGCTACGAGGTCGTGGTGTGGAACCGGACAGCCGCCCGCACCGAGCCGCTGGTCGCGCTCGGCGCGGGCGCGGCGGCGGATCCGGCCGGGGCGGTGGCCGGCGCCGAGTTCGTGATCACGATGCTCTCCGACCCGGCCGCGGTGACGGCTGTCGCCGAGGCCATCGCCGGAGCGCTGCGCCCGGACGCGGTCCTGGTCGAGATGTCCACGATCGGACCGGACGGAACCGAGCGAATCAGAGGCCTGATTCCCGCCTCGGTCGGCCTGGTCGACGCCCCGGTGATGGGCAGTGTGGACCGCGCCGCCGACGGGACGCTGGCGGTGCTGGCCGGCGGCACGCCGCAGGACCTGGCGCGCGTGGCCGATCTGCTGAAGCTGTTCGGCAACGTCACCGAATGCGGCGGACCCGGAACCGGCTCGGCCCGCAAGCTGGTGCTGATCAGCGGCATCGTCGCCGGGGTGGCGGTGGTCGGCGAGACACTGGCGCTGGCCGAGAAGCTCGGTCTGCCCGACCCCCGCGCGGTGCTGGAGGCCAGCCCGCTGGGCGGACTGGTGGCCCGCGCCTTCGCCACCGGCGTCGACTTCTCCGCCGAGATGGCCGCGAAGGACCTGCGGCTGGCCGGCGAGGTGCTGGACCTGCCGGTGATCGCCGCCGCGCAGCGCGCGCTGGAGGCGGTCCCGGACCCGGACGCCGATCTCGGCGAAGCGGTGCGGGCGCTGAACGCAAAGCGCTGATTCGGTTCGGCGCGCGAGCACGCAGGCACGGAGTGACGCAAGCACACAGTCGCGCAGGCACGGAGTTACGCAAGCACACAGTCACGCAGGCACGGAGTCGGGCCGCCCCGAAACAGCGGCCCGGCCCCGTGCGTTCAGGGTGCGCCCGCTTCTACTCGCTGTCGACTACCGTCCCGACTGCCAAGAGCGCGCGGTACGGCAGCCGCATCGTGCCCTCGGCGTCGGTCATCTCGGCGGCGACACGCAGATAGTTCTCGTGGAAAGCGGCGCGGACCTCAGGGGTCTGCGCCTGGTAGGTACGGCCGGACGGACCGACGCCGGACCCCATCGAGATCCACCACTCCTCCGCGGTCGTCAGGTGCTCCCAGTCGATGACGGTGGTGGTGACGTCCGCCAGACCGATCTCGCGGAACAGCCCGGCGAGCCCTTCCTCGGTCCGCGGGTAGTCGTCGGCGAGGACCAGCGGCGGCATCTGCCGCGGGATCCAGCCCTCGGTCATGGCTCCGGTCCGGGAGAAGACCGACCGCCCGGCGGAGCGCTCCGCGGGCCACAGCGTGAACGCCACTCGCCCGCCCGGCTTGGCGATCGCGCGCAGGGCCCGCATCGCGACCTTCGGCCGCCCGAAGTGGTCGAGCACGAAGTTGCCGACCACGGCGTCGAACGTGTCCGGCTCGAACGGCAGATCCGGCACGACCGCCAGCAGGAACTCCGCCTCCGGCGCCTTCCCCCGCGCCAGTGCGAGCATCGAGGGCTCGGCGTCGACCGCCGTCACCCGCGCCCCGCGCGCCACGGCCGCCCGGACGAGCGTGCCGGTCCCGGTGCCGACGTCCAGCAGAGCACTGCCGTCCTGGACCCCGGCGCCGTCGAGAAGAGCGGGAATCGTGTGGGCGCACAAGGCGGCGTAGACGGCTTCGTACCCCGAGCCGGCATCGGCCCACAGCACGCGCTCGGCGTCGTCGTAGGTCGGGGAAGCCTGGGAGGGTTGGGAGTTCTGCGGGGATGTCGATGGATCTTCGGGCTCGGCCACGCCGGTAGCCTAGCGGGATGCGCGCACACCACCGGGTGGCTTCCCGCAACGCCAGGTTCCAGCAGTGGCAGACCCTGCTCACGAACCGTCAGAAGCGCCAGCGCGCGGGACGCTTCCTCGTCCAGGGCGTCCGTCCCCTCACCCTGGCCGCCGAACAGGGCTGGCGCATCGAGGAACTGCTGGTCGACGACGACCGCCGGCTGTCGCGCTGGGCCGAGGACTTCCTCGACGCCGCCCACACCGCCGACGCCGACGTGATCGCCCTGCCCGCCGACATGCTGGCCGAACTCGGCGAGAAAGACCAGGAAGCGGCACCGGAACTGCTCGCCGTGGTCGCCATGCCCCCGGACGACCTCATCCGCATCCAGATCACGGACACGTTTCTCGGCGTCGCCTTCGACCGCCCCGCCCAACCGGGCAATCTCGGTACCCTGATCCGCTCGGCGGACGCCTTCGGCGCCGACGGCGTCGTCGTCACCGGCCACGCCGCCGACGTCTACGATCCCCGCACCGTGCGCGCCAGCACCGGATCGCTGTTCGGTCTGCCGACCGTGCGCACGCAGTCCCACCGCGAAGTGCTGGAGTGGCTGAGCGAAACCGGCGTCACGGTCGTCGGCACCGACGAGGACGGCGACACCGACATCGAGGACTACGACTTCTGCGCCCCGACCCTGTTCGTCGTCGGCAACGAGGCAGTCGGGATGAGCACCGGCTGGCGCGAGGCGTGCGACCGTGTTCTGAGCATCCCCATGCGCGGAACAGCGAGTTCACTGAACGCCGCCAACGCCGCCACGGTCGTTCTGTACGAAGCGGCGCGGCAGCGCAGGCAGAAGTAGCTACGCGCTATCCCAGCCCATAGACCTCGGTCGCAGTACCGCCGAACACCGCTTCCCGCTCCGCCTCGCTCAGCTCGGAGGTCAGCTGCATCGCGGTTTCCACAACCTGTGGGTAACCCGCCGCCAGCGTGCTCACCGGCCAGTCGCTGCCGAACATCAGGCGCTCGGGTCCGAACGCCTCCAGCACGAGATCGGAGTAGGGCCGCAGGTCCGCGACCGTCCACCGCTCCGCGTCGGCCTCGGTGACCATGCCGGAGAGCTTGCAGGCGACGTTCGGCAACTCTGCCAGGGCCCTGATATCCGACGCCCAAGGCTCGCGCTCGCCGCTCGCGATATTCGGCTTGCCCAGGTGGTCCAGGACGAAGCGCAGGTCAGGGAGGGCTCGCGCGGCGGCAACGCACGCCGGGATCTGGTCGGCCCGCACGATCAGGTCGAAGGCCAGCCCATTGGAGGCGAGCTGTCGCAGACCTCTGCGAGTGTCCGGGCGGGTCAGCCACCCGCCGTCCGGCAGCTCCTGCACCTGGTGCCGGATGCCCACCAGACGCCGTCCGCCTACGCCGGAACGCAGTTCACTGAGACGCTCGCCGAAGTCCGGTGCGGCGACGTCGGTCCAGCCCACCACTCCGGCGACGAGATCCGATGTCTCGGCGAGCGCCAGCATCTCCGGCGTCTCGTCGGCCGCGTGGATGGTCTGCACCAGCACCGTCGCCGAGACGCCGGCGGCCGCGGCCAGCGGCTCCAGGTCGGACAGCAGGAAGCTGCGGCGCAGCGCGGGCAGCTCGGCGGTCCAGGGCTGGTCTCGTACGGCCAGGTCCCACAGGTGGTGATGCGCGTCAATGATCCGCATCCTCAGCCCTCCGGCAGTTCGAAGATCATCGGCAGCGGCTGATCCCCGCCCACCAGCGAGAAGTCACGGAACACCCCGACGCGCGCCTGCCACGCGCGATCGTCGTCCTTGTCCGCCAGGAACGCCCGCAGCGCCTCCCAGTCCTCGCATTCGACCAGGTGGAAGAGGTCCACGCCGTTGCGCCAGATCGTCCAGGCGGTGCAGCCGCCGGCCCGCAACAGCTCGGGGATCTCCGGCGGGATGTCGTCGTGAGCTTGTTCGTACCCTGTGACGCCCTCGGGCTTCAGCCGGGTGTGGATGGCGACCCGCACCAGGACTCCCCTCATTCATCGGATCTTTCCCGGATCGGCCGCCGAGTCTAGTGCCTGTTTGCGCCGAGGCAAACGAACACGTCCAATGGCTCAAGTGAAGGACCCGACTCCCGTCAAGGACCACGCCGTGCGCCTCGTCCGCTTCCAGCGGATCGAGATCGACGCGACCCGGCTGGTCCTGTCGGGGATCGCGCTGGCGCTGCCGGTCGCGATCGGCGCCGCGACCGACCGCCTGGCCGACGGTCTGACCGCGGTCCTGGGCGCGCTGCTGGTCAGCGCGGCCGGGCACGAGGGCGGATGGCGGGCGCGCTGCGTCGACCTCGGCGCCTCGGCGGCGGTCGGCGCGCTGGTGGTGTGGCTCGGAGCGCTGATCGGCGCGCACGGGAACCTGGCGAGCGTCTGGATCGTCGCGATGGCCTTCGGCGCGGCGATGGCCGGCGGCATCGGGACGCTGGAGGCGCGGATCGCGGCGAACGCGACCGTGTTCACCGTCATCGGCGCGCATCTGGGCACGGGTCCTGAGTCGCCCGGGCACATCGTGCTCTACGTCGCGCTCGGCATGGCGGCGGCGGCCGCGCTCACCCTCGGCACGCACGCGCTCGGCCGCGCGCTGTCACCCCTCCGGCGCAGGGAACTCGAGGGTCCGCCGGGACCGGAGTGGCCGTTCCGGCGCAGCGTGCCGAAGTGGCGCGCGGGGCTGCGGACGTGGCACGGCTGGCAGTACGCGGTACGCCTGGTCACGTCGATCGCGGTCGCCGAGGTGGTCTCCCAGTTCCGACCCGGCGCCCACACGTACTGGATCGCGCTGACCGTGACGCTGGTGGTGCTGCGCGACGAGGCGGCGGCGCCGATGCGCGCCCTGGAGCGGGGACTCGGGACGACGATCGGCGTGCTGGTCGGCGGCGGGCTGATCGGGGTACTGCCGACGTGGGGCATTGTGGCGCTGATCGGCGTGATCGGCGCGGTGCGGCCGTATCTGAAACTGGCGAACTACACCGCCTACGCCGCGGTGATGACACCGCTGATCACCATGCTGAACGAGCTCGGGAACGACATCTCGTGGGCGGTGCTGCGCGAACGCGTCTTGGACACCCTGATCGGCTGCGCGATCGGGCTGTGCGTGGGCTATCTGCCCTGGCGGATGTGGGCAAACAGACAGCGCTGAAAGATAGGGGAACCTAACCTCGCGGAATACGATCTCCTCATATGTGGTTGAAGAAGCTGTTGAAACTTCAACCAAAGGAGGATCCACCGTGAGCCAGATGCAGTTCGGCGTCTTCACCGTCGGAGACGTGACGCCCGATCCCACGACGGGCCGTGCGCCGACCGAACACGAGCGCATCAAGGCCATGGTGACCATCGCCGAGCACGCCGAGCAGGCCGGCCTGGACGTCTTCGCCACCGGGGAGCACCACAACCCGCCGTTCGTCCCGTCCTCCCCCACGACGCTGCTCGGCTGGATCGCCGGGCGCACCTCCAAGCTGCTGTTGAGCACCGCGACCACGCTGATCACCACCAACGACCCGGTGAAGATCGCCGAGGACTACGCGATGCTCCAGCACCTGGCCGACGGCCGCGTGGACCTGACCCTGGGCCGCGGCAACACCGGCCCGGTCTACCCCTGGTTCGGCAAGGACATCCGCGACGGCATCGACCTGGCGCTGGAGAACTACGCGCTGCTGCGCCGGCTGTGGGACGAGGACGTCGTCGACTGGTCCGGCCGCTTCCGCACCCCGCTGCAGAACTTCACCGCCGCGCCCCGGCCGCTGGACGGCGTCGCGCCCTTCGTCTGGCACGGCTCGATCCGATCCCCGGAGATCGCCGAGCAGGCCGCGTACTATGGGGACGGCTTCTTCCACAACAACATCTTCTGGCCCAAGGAACACACGCAGCGCATGGTCGCGTTGTACCGCCGGCGCTTCGCCCACTACGGGCACGGCACGGAGGAGCAGGCGATCGTCGGATTGGGCGGCCAGGTGTTCATGCGGAAGAACTCGCAGGACGCGGTACGCGAGTTCCGGCCCTACTTCGACAACGCCCCGGTGTACGGCCACGGGCCCTCCCTGGAGGAGTTCACGGCCGAGACCCCGCTCACCGTGGGCAGCCCGGAGCAGGTCGTCGAGCGCACGCTGTCCTTCCGCGCCTACGCCGGCGACTACCAGCGCCAGCTGTTCCTGCTGGACCACGCCGGCCTGCCGCTGAAGACGGTGCTGGAGCAGATCGACCTCCTCGGCGCGGAGGTGGTCCCGGTACTGCGCAAGGAGTTCGCGATCGGCCGCCCGGCCGGCGTCCCAGACGCGCCGACGCACGCGAGCCTGACAGCGCGGCACGACGAGCGGTCGGCTCTGTCCGACACGAAGGAGGCCATCGCACCGTGAGTGCATACGAGGCGGCGGACAACGCCTTCGGCGACGAGGGCTACCCGCCCCCAGGCAACAGCGCCTGGTTCGGCGGAGCACCAGGAGTCCCAGCCCTCCCCGGCGACGGCGCCCCGGCGAACGGCCACGAGTTCGCCCCGGCAGCCGGCTTCGGCACGGCGCCGGGCGGCTTCGGCGCGGCCATCGGCACCGCCTTCGCCGACGCCGGATTCGGCGCGATGCCGACCGGTGGCGGCGACTTCGGCGGGGCGAACGGCGCTGGCTTCGGTGGTGCAAATGGCAGCGGCTCCGGCGGTGCGAGCGGCACTGGCTCCGGCGGTGCGAATGGCGCTAGCTACGGCGGTGCGAACGGCGGCGGCTACGGCGCGGGCGATGGCTTCGGTGGCACAAACGGCAGCGGCTCCGGCTCCGGCGGTGCTAACGGCGCTGGCTTCGGCGCTTCTCACAGCAGCGGCACCGGCTCCGGCTCGACCTCCGGCCGCACCGCCCTCCCGGACTACCCCGCCTCGAGCCCCAACGCCGTCGCGTACACCGACCCCGGGTTCGGCCGTCAGGACTTCTCCGCCCCGCCGGCCACGCGTCACGCCGCCGATCCGACCAGTAGCAGTGCCCTGCTCCCGGCGCTGGCGCACCCGGGTCCGCCGCGTCCTGGTCCGGCCGGCGACGTCCTGCGGCTGGTGGCTGTCACCGCCGGGCTCGGGCAGCCCTCGACCGCGCGTATCCTGGCCGACCGGCTCGCCGAGGCGGCTCGGGCGCGGCTGGGCGAGCGCGGGCGGCAGGTGCTCGTGGAGGTCTTGGAGCTGCGCGATCTGGCGCTGGACATCGCCGGGGCGATGGTCGCCGGCTTCCCGGGCGCCAAGCTGCGCGCCGCGCTGGACGCCGTGGAGGGCGCCGACGGCCTGATCGCCGTCAGCCCCATCTACACCGCCAGCTACAGCGGCCTGTTCAAGTCCTTCTTCGACGTCCTGGACAAGGACGCGCTCACCGGCAAGCCAACCTTGATAGCGGCCACCGGCGGCACCGCCCGGCACTCGCTGGCCCTGGACCACGCCCTGCGCCCGATGTTCGCCTACCTGCGCGCCTTCATGGTCCCGACCGCGGTCTTCGCCGCCTCCGAGGACTGGGCGTCGACCGGCGAGAACAGCCTGAATGAGCGCATCAGCCGCGCCGGCACCGAACTCGGCGACCTGATGGCCGGCACCCCCGCCGCCGGCCGCCGCCGCCGCGACGAGTTCGAGGACGTCGTGCCCTTCGAGCAGCGGATGGCCGCACTCAGGTCCGGGATCTGAGTCTCCCGCTCAGATCCGGCATCTGAGTCTCCCGCTCGGAGCCGGCATCTGTTTTCGGAGTGCTCAGATCCGGCAGCGGATGGCCGCGCTCAAATCCGGCATCTGAGGTCCCCGCTCAGGTCCGAGGTCTGCTTTCGGCACTCGCATCATTCGGAGTCTGATTCGCTCTAAGAGCCCTGAGCCGCCCGCCACCCGCGCTCACAACCGTGCCTTCCCCTGCAGCTCCGGCCACGTCAGCACCGCCGACCCCCACGCCAGCCCGGCGCCGATCGAGGTCATCAGCACCCGCTCCCCGGCGCCGAGCCGTCCGCTGTCGTGCGCGTCGGCCAGTGCCAGCGGGATCGACGCCGCGACCGTGTTCCCCACGTCCTCGATGTTCGCGACCACGCGCTCCGCGCCGATCCCCAGCCGTTCTGCGACCCCGCGGATGATCCGGATGTTCGCCTGGTGTGGAACGAACCGCCGCACCGACCCCGCGTCCCACTTCGCCTTCGCCAGCACCCGCAGCGAGGACGCGGTCATCTCCTGGACCGCGCGCCGGAACACGGCGGGACCGTCCATCACCAGATACGGCCTCTGATTCGCCACCGGCATCCCCAGCCGGTCCCGCGCCCCGCCCCCCGGTACCTCCACCGTCGCCACCTGCGAGCCGTCGCTGCCCAGGTCGAAGGCCCGCAGCGCGCCCGGCTCGTCCGGCGTCCCGGCCCGCAGCACCAGCGCTCCGGCGCCGTCGCCGAAGATCGAGGCGGTCAGCCGGTCGGCGGGATCGACCAGGGTGGTGAAGGTGTCCGCGCCGATCACCAGCACCCGGTCGGCCATGTGCCCCCGGATCAGCGCGTTCCCCGTGGCCAGGGCGTGCACGAAACCCGCGCACACCGCGTTGACGTCGAACGCCGCGATCCCGGTGTACCCCAGCCGCGAGGCCACCTCCGGCGCCGACGCCGGGCATAATCGGTCCGGGGTCGTGGTGGCCAGCAGCACGACGTCCAGCGGCCCGAGTCCGGCGCCGGCGTCGGCCATCTCCAGGGCCCGGGCTCCGGCCTCCACGGCCAGGTCCACGGTCGAGACGCCGTCGGCGACGTACCGCCGGCCGATGCCGAGCCGTTCTCTGATCCACGCGTCGGAGGTCTCCAACCGTGAGCTCAGTTCGTTGTTGTCGACGGAGCGGGGCGGCACGCACCCGCCCACTCCCTGGACGACTGCCGCGCGTGTGGTCACGCGGTCGATTCTCGGGGGGACAGACCGGACTCACATAGGACTTTCGCGGTAAATTCACCCGTTAGGTTCATCTTCCGTTTGTCTCCGCCAGGTTCGCCATCCCATCGTGAACGATCATGGACTCCCCGTGGATCTTCACCGCCTTCCGCGCCCCGGCCGACCCGGGCGCGGCGCCGGACGCCCTCCAGGAGATACGGCATCTCCGCGCCCGGATCCTCTTCGACGAAGGCCGCCGCCCGGCCTTCCGCAGCCGCGCCGGCGACCACGCCGACGACCAGCCGCAGGATCACGGCGCCTGGCACTTCGCCGCCCGGCGCGCCCGCGACGGCGCGCACGGCCCGCCGCTGGGCTACGTCCGCCTCCTGACACCCGTGACCGCTTCCCTTTACCAGTCCAGGGAATTCCTCGGCAGCACCCACTACGAGGAGGTCCTGAGCACCGAGGGCCTGAACCCCGCGGCAGTGTTCGAACACAGCCGGCTCGTCGTCGAGCACCGGGCCCGCAAGCTCGGCCTCGGACTGCACCTGAACGCCCTGGCCGTGGCCGCCGCCCACGAGCTCGGCGCGGCGGCGATGATCGGCACGTCCGGCACCGCCGACGGCCAGGACCGCTTCCACGCGCGCTTCGGCTTCCACCCGGTCCCCGGCACCCGGCGCTACGTCGAGAAGTACACCGAAGACGTCGTCATCCTGCTGCACCGCACCGAGGAAGGCGCTGGCGAGCACACTGCCCTGGTCGACGAGTACCGGCTGCTGTTCCGCTACGACCTGATGGAGGACGCCGGCCTCGCCGAGCCGTCCGTCCCGCTCGCCCGCTCCGCTCAGTCGTCGCTGTCGTCGCTGTCTTCCCTGTCCTCGCGATCCGCCGCCAAAGCAGAACCCTCATTCACCGTCCCCGACCGCGGACCGGTCTGGCGTGACGCCCCGCCGCGCCGCCTCACCGCGATCGGCCCGTCGGACCCGCACCGCTGGAAGCCCGTCCTGTTCGAGCCGGCCCAGCCCGACGCCCGCGCGGCGATGACCTCGCTGCTCAACACCGGCGCGGTCCGCGAGGTCCTCGACACCGTCGACGCCCAGCTCGAGGAACTGATCCGGGCCCGCGACCCCGGCCGCGTATTCGACGCCGACGCCCTCGCCGACGCCCGCAGCGACCAGCTGGAGGGCGCGCGCCCCTGGGCCTACGGCACGTGGGCCTGGTACCCGTGGTCCGGCCGCCTGGTCCACGTCCTGCCCCGCGAAGAGTTCCGCCTCGTCCGCACCGACCGCAACCGCGGCAAGATCGACCGTCCCGAACAGCGCAGGCTGCTGGACAAACGGATCGGCGTCATCGGCCTGTCGGTCGGCAACAGCGCCGCGCTGACCCTGGCGCAGGAAGGCGTCGCAGGAGCCTTCAAACTCGCCGACTTCGACACCCTGAGCGTGTCCAACCTGAACCGCCTGCGCGCCGGCCTGCACCAGATCGGCGTGAACAAGGCGGTGCTGGCAGCCCGGCAGATGTTCGAGATCGACCCGTATCTGGACATCGAGATCTTCCCCGCCGGTCTGACCGAGGACACGGTGAGGGAGTTCTTCCTCGGCGGCCACGGTCCGATCGACCTGCTCGTCGAAGAATGCGACACCCCGTGGGTGAAGCTCGCCGCCCGCGAAGCCGCGCGGGACCTGGGCGTGCCGGTGGTGATGGACGCCAACGACCGCGGTCTGCTGGACATCGAGCGCTTCGACCGCGAACCGCACCGGCCGCTGCTGCACGGTCTGCTCGGCGCGCTGACCCCCGACGACTGCCTGGATCTGACCTTCGCCGAACGCGTGGACCTGATCCTGGCCATGGTGGACGCCGACCGCGTCTCCCCGGCGCTGGCGGCCAGCATCCCGGAGATCGGCCGCACGCTCAGCAGCTGGCCGCAGCTCGCCTCCGGGGTGGCTCTCGGGGGCGCGCTGGTGACCGAGGCCGCCCGGCGGATCCTGCTCGGCAGCCCGTGTCCTTCCGGCCGGTTCTACGTCGATCTGGAGGAGCTGATCCGCGCCGACAAAAACGTGGTGGGCGCTACGGATTCGCCGGGCGGTACCGCGTCAGGCGATCCCGGTCCCGATCCTGATCCTGATCCGGCTCAGGCCGCGGTCAGCTTGCCCAGCGCCCCGTAGAACCAGACGTTCTCCGCGCCGACGGCGTCCTCGGCCTTGTCGGGACGCCAGGCCGGCAGGTTCACGATGCCCGGCTCCAGGATCCGGAAGCCCTCGAAGAAGCCCGCGATCTGGTCCCGGGTCCGCGGCGAGGGGTTCTTCATGACCGCCTGGTACTGGCTCTGGACGTCGCGGACCAGGTCGCCGGTGGCGCCGTCGATGGTGGCGTGCGTCAGCGCCAGGTAGCTGCCCGGAGCCAGCATCCGCCGGTACTTCTCCAGCACGCCGGCCGGGTCGTCGTGGTCGTCCACGAAGTGCCAGGCGGCCAGGGCGGTCAGCCCCACCGGCTTGTCGAAGTCGATCAGCGACTTGACGGTGGGGTCGCCCAGGACGCGCTCGGCGTCGGTCATGTCGGCCAGCACCGCGCCGGCGTTGTCGTCGCCGCGCAGGATGTAGTTGCTGTGGCTCACCGCCGGCGGGTCGTTGTCGATGTAGACGACCCGCGCGGCGGGGTCCACGGCGTGGGCGAGTTCGTGCACGTAGTTCTGCGTCGGGATCCCGCTGCCGAGGTCCAGGAACTGCCGGACCCCGTCGTCCAGCATCACCCTGATCGCCCGGGCCAGGAACAGCCGGTTCTGCTGCAGGATCATGCGGCCGTTGGGCTCGATCGCCAGCAGCTGCCGCCCGAAGTCCCGGTCGGGGGCGAAGTTGTGCTTGCCCCCGAGCAGGAAGTCGTACAGCCGCGCGACGCTGAACACGTCGGTGTCGATGTTCGACGGGAGGTCGTCGAAGATCGCGTCCACGTCGTGGCCGTCGTGCGCTGGAGTCGGTTCGCTCATCGTCTTCGTGCTCCTTGGGGAAGTCGGAGGGGGGATCGGACGGCCGCTTCGGCGGCTCACATCCCGCAAAAGCCGCAACCCGCCCCTCTAAGCTTGCACTTTTCCCTCGCCGGCCGCTGGAGAACGGCGACCTTTATAAGACCTCTTCCATAGAATTCGCCGGGCGGCCGCCGTTGTCGACGGCGCCGCGCTGCTTGGCGTAGTGGTCCAGCCGCACGTCCAGCGCCTGCACGACCGCCTCGCCGTTGTACGGCGCCAGCTGCTTGCGCGCCCTGGTCATCTCGGTGGTGAGCCGCACCGAACCGGCCAGGGTCGCCATCCGCGCCGCCTCCGCCAGCGCCTTGCACGCCGCCGGGACGTCGCCGAACTGCACCTGCGCCTGCGCCCGGCGGGCGAGCGCCATCGCGTTGTTGTGCAGGTAGGCCGGATTGAACCGCTGCTGCGCCAGGGCGCCGGCGTCGGCGGCCTCCACCGGGTGCCCGAGCAGCAAGTGGCACTCGCTCTCCCGGGCCCAGTAGAACGCCGGACCGTAGAAGCCCCACCGCTCGGCGGCCGGCTCGGCCCAGTCGATGCGCTGCATCTGCCGCCGCTCGCGCTCCAGCGCCGCCAGGCTCCGGGCGCCCTGCCCGGCCGAGGCGTAGACCCGGGCCGTCATGTCGGCGGCGTAGGCCTTGGCGCGCCGGCTCGGGCTGCGCTTGGCTGCCTCCTCGGCGGCCTGCGCGTGGTCGATCGCGGTCTGGTGGTCCCCGGCGGACATGCTCAGATGCGCCTGCGCCGCCAGGATGTTCGCCGCCAGCTCGTAGTCGTCGGCCTGGTAGGCGGCCTTGCGGGCGTCGTCGTAGTAGAACCGGGCCGCCTCGTCCTGGCCCATGTTGAACATCATCCAGCCCAGCAGGTGCGCCAGATCGCCGTAGACGACCCAGGCCTGGCCGGTCAGTCCGGGCGGGGCGTCCTTCACCACGGCTTCCATCATCGCGCGGACCGCGAGCCCTGTCTGCAGTGTCGCGGACGGTCCCAGGGCGGCGTTCTGCTGGCGCAGGCCGCCGACGATCAGCCCGGTGTTCTCCACCATCGCCGGATCCACGCGGCCGGCCGGGGTCGGCAGGACCGCCTCACCCGCGAGCGGCGCGGCGGCGGCGACCGCGAACAGGCTGCTGAGATTCAGCAGCGCCGAGCGCCGCGACAGGCTGTTCCCGCCATCCGGCGGCTCGATCAGAGAACTGATCTCCGCCGCCGAGGACATGGAGGACAACAGCTCGCCGGGGTTCGTGCCGACGTCGTCCCGCAGCGGCTTGGGCGGCGGGGCGCCGAAGTACGGATCGAACCGCACATCGGGGTTCTGGACCGCAGCCGCAAGTGCGTACGACTGCGGAGCTTGGCGGGGCGGCGGCAGGCTCATCGAGCCGCCCGGGCCCGGTTCCCTGATCTGGCTGAACAGCGGGCGCTTCTTGGCGCCGTAGTCGTCCAGGTCGGACAGGAGGTCCGCGACGCTGCACTCGTAGAGCTGCGCCATCCGGTCCAGCACTTCCAGCGACGGCGCGTAGCCGGTGGAGCTGGGCCAGGCCTCCCAGTAGGAGAAGTTCTTGAAGGTCTTCGGATCCTCCGGCCAGCGCCGGTTCCACCGCTCCGCGGCCTCCGGCTGGGTCCAGCCGCGGGCCTGGCGCAGCGCGACACGCGCGTTGACGTGGAACCGCCGCTGGAACTCCCGGCCGATGTCGGCCCAGGAATGGTCGGAGGCCCGCAGCTGTTCGGACAGCTGGACCTGGATCTGTTTCAGACTCCTGGGTTTCCTGCTCATGGTTCGGCGATCCCTGCCTCGGCGGGCGGCCCCTCACCGTCCGGACCCGTCACGCTGCTTCCCGTACTCACGAATGTGGCGCGCCTGTTCACCTGCTACGGGACCGGGGTCTTTTCCTCCCAGCCTTGCCGGGAGAAAATGTCGGTTGACGCATTGTCCCATCGCCCAGCGCGATGATGTGGAGCAGTTGGTGTAACCGAGGCGGACTTCAGGAGGACTCGCCGTGCGAACGACTCAGGAGTCGGAGAACTGGGCGGTCGAGTTCATCCGCACCGACGGGGAGAATCAGTCACTGTCTGTCGAGGACGGCTTCTCGACCCGCGGGGACGCCGAATACTACGGCCAGTGCACATGGTCCTCGCCCGGCGGCCGGGGCATCGAGCAGGTACGGGTGCGGCAGCTGCCGCGCGGCCCGTGGATGCCGGTGGCTCCAGCCTCGGTCTGCGGAGGGATCCGCCTCTAGCACCGGCATCGGGGGGATTGCCGGCACGCGTCCGCAGTCCGCGTGCCGGTTCACGGGGATCCCAGCCCGTCCGGGAACGGCTCGCTGTTCGAGTCGGCCCGGGCGGGTTATTCAGTTTCTGAGGTCTGGTATCAAGCCGCCGCGCTCCCCAAGCCCAGGAAGCGCGACGGCCGGGGGCACTCTATCGAACAGGCGGCCCGGTTTCCCCTGCTCGACCGGCGAGGAAAGCCCGCTCGGCTTCGTTGTCGGTGAGCTCCAACGCTTGGCGGTAGGCCTTCGTCGCTTCCGCGTCGCGGCCGAGACGGCGCCACAGATCCGCCTTGATCGCCGGCAGGTACGGATACCGCGCCAGCCGATCGTCTTTCTCCAACTCAGCGACGGCGTCGAAAGCTTTCTCCGGACCCTGAGCCATCGACAGCGGCACGGTTCTGTTGAGCGCCACGGTCGGCGACGGCCAGACGGCGAGGAGCCGGTCGTACAGGACCACGAGCTGCGACCAGTCCGTCTCCTCGTACGTCGGCGCCTGCGCGTACAGCGATGCGATCGCCGCCTGCAGGAGATAGCGCCCGGCACGGCCGCCGCGCAGTCCGGCGACGATCAGTTCGTGCGCCTCGGCCAGAGCCTCCCCGTCCCACTGGGAGCGGTCCTGCTCTTCCAGGCGGAGTAGACGGCCGTCGGCGTCGGTGCGGGTGGCGCGCCGGGTGTCGGTGACGAGGAACAGCGCGAGCAGGCCGCGCACCTCGGGCTCGTCGGGCATGAGGTCACGGAGGGTGCGCGCCAGAAACAAGGCTCGGTCGGTCAGCTCCGTGCGCAGCAGATCAGGGCCCGAAGGCGCGGTGTGACCGGCGGTGAACAGCAGGTGGACGACCCCGAGGACGGCGCCGAGCCGGTCGGGCAGCTCCGCCGCGCGCGGCACACGGAAGGGGATGCGCGCCGCGGAGATCTTCTTCTTCGCGCGGGTGATCCGGGCCGCCATCGTCGATTCGGAGACCAGCAGCATCCGCGCGGTGTCCGGCGTCGACAGGCCGCAGACCAGCCGCAGGGTCAGCGCCAGCTGCGCTTCTTGGGCGAGCGCGGGATGGCAGCAGGTGAAGATGAGGCGGAGCCTTTCGTCGGGGACGGTGGCTTCCGGGTCGGCTTGGTCTTGGTGGTGCTGTTGGCCTTCTCGGGCTTCTTGGTCTTCCTGACCTTCGCGACCTTCCAGCTCGATCAGGAGTGGGAGCTTCGAGCGGAGCGTGCGTTCGCGGCGGATGGCGTCCATCGCGCGCCGTTTGGCAGTGGTCGTCAGCCACGCCGCGGGCTTGGCGGGAACGCCGTCACGCCTCCACGCCGACAGCGCGGCGGCGTACGCCTCCTGGACACATTCCTCGGCCAGGTCGAAGTCCTGCGCGACGCGCACCGTCGCGGCGAGCACGAAGGCCCACTCGCGGCGATGCGCGTCGGCGACCGCCCGCGCGACGTCGTCGGCGTCCGTCATCGAGTGCTGGGCGGAAGGCTGCCCACGACGGGCCGCACTTCGATGCCGCCGCGCCCCCACTGCACGGCCGGATTGCGCTTGGCCAGCTCCAGCGCCGCGTCCAGGTCGGGAGCCTCGACGACATAGAACCCGGCGACGACCTCCTTGGCGTCGATGAAGGGCCCGTCGGTGACCGCGTCGCCGCGCACGGAGGTGGCGGTCTCGACGGAATCCAGGGCGTAGGCGCTGCTCAGGACGCCGGACTCGATGAGGTCCTCGGCGTGCCGCTGGCTCGCCTGCTGCTGCTCGGGGGTGTAGTCGCCGGCACCCGCGGTGTCGAACAAGAGGATCGCGTACTGGGCCATGGTGGGTCTCCTTGGTGGTGCGGTCGATTCACCCCTGCCGTCGAACGGGTCGCGCGGAATCGACAGCCCTTCGCGAATTATTTTCCTCGAACACTTTCCCGAGCAGGGCATGCAACTGCTCTCGCTCGTCCTTCGTGAGCGGTTCCAGGACCTCGCTCTGGACGACATCGGCTTCCGCGTCCAGCTCGGCGAGCAATGTCCGGCCGGCGTCGGTGAGCGTGACGGTGATGCGCCGACGGTCCGCGGCGTCCCGGGCCCGCTCGACGGTTCCCCTCCCAGCCAGCTCGTCGATGATCTTCGCCATATCGCTGGGATCGATCGCCAACCGCGCCGCGAGGTCGCGCTGCACGTGCGGCCCGAAATCGGCGAGCGCCGCCAGCACCGCGTGGTGCCACAGCCGCAGCCCGCGCTCGGAGAAACGCTCAGCCAGCCGCCCGCGAGCGATCTTCCCGGTCCGCGAGAGCAGGTAGGTGGTCAGGCTGGTCAGAGAAGGCGGCGCCGTCTGCAGGTCATCCATGGTATGACTATAGGCGTCGCCCCATCATGGGTGAACACCCACTAATTTTGGAGACGCCATGGACGCGCTGCACCCCCGCCTGCTGGTGACCCGTTTCGCGGAGATGTTCGGCTTCTACGAGGCCGTGCTGCCCGAGATGCTCGGCGCGAAGCTGATGAAGGGCTCCGCGGGCGGGCCGTACGCCAACTGGGACGTCGAGGACCAGGCGGTCCTGATCCTGTTCGACCGCGCGGCGATGGCCGCCCTGGCCGGGACCCGGGACCTGCCGGCGAGCGCCGCGCCCGCACAGGACCACACGATGTTCGTGTGCCGCGTCGAGGACGTGGACGCCGGCGCTGAGTTGTGCGTGCGACACGGCGCGACGCTGGTCGTCGGGCCGACGGACCGTCCGGAGTGGGGTCCGACGATGCGGACCGCTCATGTGCGGGATCCCGAGGGGAACCTGATCGAGTTGCAGTCGTACTAAGCCGTACTAAGCCGAACTAAGCCAACGCGGTCGATTGCCAGGTCAGCGTCCGCGGCACATCTCCGGCGTTGATCCGCGCTGTATAGAGCGCGCCCTCGGGTCCGATCGCGGCAGCCACGACCCGACCGTGCGCGTCAACGGTCAACGAGGGACGCAGGATCGGGCCGGGTCCGCCGAGCCAGCGGCGAACGCCGCCTGCCGTACCAACCTGCGCCTGCCATACGACCTCAACCACGCCACGACGCCCGCGCTGAGCCAGGAAGACACCGCCGCCGTGCGGCTGGATCGCGACGACGCCGAAGCCGCCCTGGCCGCCGAGCTTGCCGGCGCAGGGACGCCAGGCGCCGCCGGACGGACGGGACAGGACGGTCAGGACGCCGGTGTCGGCGGCGCGGGCGGCCAGGAGCGCACCGCCGCCTTGGAGTGCGTGGACCGTCGGCGGGTCACCCATTGGGGGGAGGGCTGAATGAGTGCGTTGCGGCTCGCCGGTCGCACCGGCGCCGATGCGCCAAGTCCACAAGGTGCGGCCGACGGCGTGGAGTTCGATGTCACCCTCAGGAGTGAGCGCGGTGGTCAAGCCGTCGCGGACCCGGCGTCCGCCTATGTCGCGCCAGTCGGTCCAGGTCGCGCCGGGTGTCACGAGATCGCGACGACGCCACGACACGGTCATGTCAGCGTTGCGGACGAAGACGTGGAGCATGCCGCGGCCGTCGACGATCGCGGTCGGGCAGCCGACGGCGTGGGCGTCCTTGGTCTGGGCGCCGGTTGGCGCGCCGAGGGCGGTCCAGGGGGTGAAGCTGCCGTCGGGGCGCTCGCCGGAGACGACTACTTCCTGCGTCCAGGTACCCCGATCGGGGTCGGTGGCGGCACGAAGCCCAACGAGCTGCGCGCGCCGATCGAGTCCCACTGAAACCGCAAGATGAGGAGTCAGCGAGGAAACAGTGCTCTGATCTGCGTTCACTGCCTTCCCCGGGCTGAACTTGCCGCTGCCAGGCGCGGTCTCGCTCCAGACGACCGCGTGACCGCCCACAACCGCGAAGGCTCGGAGCCGTCCGTCCGGGCCGGTGCGGAGCCAGTCGGTGGTCCCGACGTGGCGCAGGTTCGTGCTCTGCGACCAGCCCGGACGTGCCGCGTCGCCGCCGACCGTGCGGTCGCCGCAGCCGACGGGGTCGCCGCACTTGCGCCGGTCGGCCCAGCCGTAGACGCCGAGCAGGCGGAGCTTCTCGCGGGCGCTGGAGCCGCCGAGGTTGTGGCGCCAGCGGGCGTTGCCGTAGCCGACGTAGGAGTCCAGGCGGACGGCGGAGGGTCCGCGGCGGGCCCGGTGGTCGGCGTAGGCCGCATAGGTGAACCAGGCGGCGGCGGTGTGGTCCTCGTTGTCGGTGTGCACGCCGGAGTCGGTCAGCCAGGCGCGCTCCTTCGGGCCGATCCCGCGCCGTTCGGGGTCGGGGTCCATGGTGCGCACGACGGTCGGCAGGAAGTGGTCCATCAGGTCGGTGAGCGTGCCGACGAGCTGGTCCCGGGTGTAGACGCCGGCGGTGATCGAGGTCTCGCTCGGCTGCAGGACCGGACGGGTCGTCAGCGTGCCTTGGAAGAGAGCTGCCAGCGGCGTGTGGTTCTCGTCCTCAGGCGTGGAGCCGGTGTAGCTGCCCATGGAGATGTCCAAAAAGACCAGCCGCACCCGCGCGTCCGCCTCCAGCTCACACAGCTCGGCTTCACCCCCACGGGTGACCAACACGCTGCGGCGCCACGGAGCGTCGTCCTCCGCCCCCGCCATGCGCGCGTACGCCGAGCGCAGCCCGTGCTGGCGCGCCGCCGCGAAGGACGCACCACCCCCGGCCTCGGCCGACGTGAGCACGACCGTGGTCACCTCACCCCCAGTGCGCACCGAGTCGGCGATGTCCGGATTCAGAAAGTAGAGATCGTCATCCGGATGCGCGACGACATGCAGGAACGCGACCCGGCCGGCAAGCCGGGCCGGATACGCGACCAAGTCGGCCTCGGCGGCAGTGACGGCGTGATCGGCACCGAACGCGCCGAGCGCCAGTGCTCCCATCCCGAGCAGACCGAGCTCGCGACGAGACAAGTTAGGCACCTTGACTCCCGTGTGACTGGATTTCCCCGCAAACCATATTCGGGACGCGGTGGAAGCCCGGGAGGTTGTCTCCGGAGTCGCCCACTACTTTCCGAACGCACACGCACACGCAACGGCGCCCCCGATCCACAGAGGATCGGGGGCGCCGCCACAAACCTTCCCGCAGCTCACAAGCTCGACTCACAAGCCGCGACTCACAAAGAGTGCCTCACAAAGAACGCCTACATTTGCTATACCTGTCCGGCCTTCTCCAGTGCGCTGCAGCAGGTGTCCACGATGAGCCGGGTCACCACATACGGGTCGACGTTCGCGTTCGGCCGCCGATCCTCGATGTAGCCCTTCTTGTCCACCTCGACCTGCCACGGGATGCGGACCGAGGCGCCGCGGTTCGAGACGCCGTAGCTGTACTCGCTCCACGGGGCGGTCTCGTGCTGGCCGGTGAGGCGGTCCTCGATGCCGGAGCCGTACGCGCGGACGTGCTCGGCCGGCTTGTCGCCCTCCCCCAGCGCCTCACACGCGGTGATGATCGGATCGTACGACTCGCGCATGGCCTTGGTGGAGAAGTTGGTGTGCGCCCCGGCGCCGTTCCAGTCACCCTTCTCGGGCTTGGCGTCGAACGACACCGACACCCCGAACTCCTCGGCGACCCGCAGCAGCAGATAGCGCGCCACCCACATGTGGTCGGCCACCTCCACCGGCCCGGCCGGCCCGACCTGGAACTCCCACTGCCCCGGCATGACCTCGGCGTTGATCCCCGCGATCGTCAGCCCGGCAGCCAGGCAGTAGTCCAGATGCCGCTCCACCAGCTCCCGCCCGAAGACAGCGCCGCCACCCACCCCGCAGTAGTAAGGACCCTGCGGCGCCGGAAAGCCACCACCCTCCGGAAAGCCCAGAGGCCGCCCACCCCGGAAGAGCGTGTACTCCTGCTCGATCCCGAACCACGCCTCCTGCTCAGCGAACCGCTCGGCAACCCCCCGAGCCTCCGCCCGCGTGTTGGAGGAGTGAGGAGAGAAGTCGATGTTCTCCACCTCACACAGCACCAGCACCGCATCCCCACCCCGCACCGGATCCGCGCAGGTGAACACCGGCCGCAGCACCCGATCCGAAGACCGCCCCTCCGCCTGCCCCGTCGAAGACCCGTCGAACCCCCACACCCCCGGCACAGCCCCGTCCGCGAGCACCCGCGTCTTCGCCCGCAGCCCCGCCGTGGGCACCCCCACCGTCAATCCAGATGTACTCAGCCTTGTAGACCATCCCGCACCTCACCAGACGCACTCGAAGAACCGGAACCGACACCCCCGCCACCGCGAGCCCCAACCACCACCCGCGCAGCCCAGCACACCCACCACCGAGCACCCCCACCCTCACCACCCCCGAAGTCCCCCCCGTTTCGCCCGTGTTAACGCCACATCAACTGACCCACAATCACCCCCCGACAACCCACCGTGACCCCCCACACCCCCCACGACCAGCCCCAACACCCCCACCCAATACCGATTTTCGACGAACCCCCTCCGCCGTGTACTATCGACACCATCGCCAGCGCGCGTAGCTCAACGGATAGAGCATCTGACTACGGATCAGAAGGTTAGGGGTTCGAATCCCTTCGTGCGCACTCATGTTAGGCACATGAAATAGCAGGTCAAAGCCCCTCCGCCATCGCAAGCGGAGGGGCTTTTGCGTGCCCTGCTCTGGGCCGGTCTCACTTCTTGTCTCAGTTGGGCTCTAAAACGCCAGTGGCATCGACGCTACGAAGCGTCCTCAGCCGTCGGCCGCTGGTCCTCGAACCAGTCGGGCTTCTTGTCGCTCCACGACACTTCGTCGCCCACGGGGAAGACCTTGCGTCCAAACAACGCCTGCTGGCAGACGCGCGAGCTGAGAGCATCATCGAGAGTCAGCTTGTGGCGCTCAGCAGCTGGTTCGGTGAACCACTGCTTGAGCTTGCGGATAGCAAGCTGGTCAAGGGGGTCGTCTGTCTCGCCGAAGACGAGACCCCGGACTCCTTCGAGGACCTTTTCGTGGCTGAGGACCTGCTTCTGGCCGCTGGGGTCCACCGTTTTAACTGCCCATGACCAGCTACCTTCCTGGCCACCAAAATCTCTCTCTTCGTCCTCGGGGTACCACCCAGGTGCGTGCCACGCACCAAGCAGACCGGTCCCCGTCTTTCCCCAGGCCGGTTTACCAAGCCAGGACGCGCCCGCGACAAAAGCCTCGGCTATTCGTCGCGTCTCGTCTTCGCTGATTAGGTGGTCGTCGGCCATCCGGTCCTCCATGGGTCCACCGCCATCGCTCTTTGGCGTCTGGCGACAACCGTAATGCCCATCAATAGCCGTAGTTGTGACATCTCAACCACCTGCCCGGCCTTGTGCAGGCCTACCGCATCGCGCCTGTACAGAGCCGATATAGCGGTCAGGTCGCGGCCTGTCCCTCCTCGGACGGCCCTTCGGTAAGCGTGGACAGGAACCCATCGATTCGATCCGCAAGCGCACGGCGCATTCGGTCGGTGACGTGTCCGTATCGTTCGATCATCTGAGGGCTCGACCAACCCATTTGGTCCATCACGATGCGGGAGGAGACCTCCAGCAGGATCAGCACGGTTGCGGCTGTGTGTCGTGCGTCGTGCAGCCTGTGGTGGTCAGAAACTCGGCCAGCGGGGCTGACCAGGGCTGTTATGCGGCAGGCTCGTACTCGTTGATCAGTCCGCCGAGGATGCGTTTTCGTCGGATCTGGTCGATCTGGGCTGGGAACGGGATCACGTTCGGATCGTCGTCTGGGGCGCGCAAGCTCATTCCGGCGCCTTGGTGGCTACGGCCGGCGTTGTAGTGCGCGATGTACCCGTTCAGGATGACACGCAGATGGCGTTCGCCGGCGACGAGGATACGGTCGGTGCAGTCGCGACGAACGGTGCCGACGAACCGTTCGGCGATGGCGTTCATCTTCGGTGTTTGCGGCATGGTCGTGACCGCGGTGATGCCGGCGGCGCTGAGGACCGCGTCGAACGCGGCGGTGAACTTGGCGTCACGGTCCCGGACGAGGTGTGTAAAGCGGCGTCCTGTGGTTTCGAGGTCTGCGGTGAAGTCCCTGGCCAACTGGATGGCCCAGGCGGCGGTCGGGTATCGGGTGATGCCGAGCAGGTGGACCCGGCGGGTGGAGTACTCGATGACGAACGCGACGTAGACCCTGGCGAGGGTGACTGCACAGTCGATGTGAAAGAAGTCCGTGGCCAGCAGGGTATCGGCCTGGGTCCGCAGGAACGTGCGCCAGGAGTCGTCGCGGTGTTTCGGCGGCGGGATCCGGCGGGCGCGCAGGACCTTGCGGATCGTGGCCGCGGCCACGCGGTGTCCGAGCCGGCGCAGCTCGCCTTGGATCCGTACCGCGCCCCAGGTGCGGTTCTCCTGTGCCATGGTGACGATCAGCTGGACGAGTCCGTCGCTGATCGGTGGCCGGCCCGGCGCCTTCGGCTGGCGCCACTTGTTCGCGACCAGGCGGCGGTGCCAGCGCAGCAGCGTGCCCGGGGTGACGATCCGGTGGCCGCGAAGGGTCTTGGGCAGAAGCTTGGACAGCGCCGCGAGCACGGCTCGGGCGGTCCAGGAGATTCTCGACTTCGGATTCGTGCGGCGTAGCACCGACACCTCCTGGCGCAACACGAGTATCTCGGCGTTTTTCGACGCCTGCGATCGAGCCAATAGAGCCAGCCATGACAGAACGCTCACGAAGATCCGGTACAGCAGACCGACAGCCACAGACCCGATAATTCCACCGCATCAGCCCAGGTCAGCCTGATGGCCGAGTTTCTGACCATCACAGGCCTCGACAGCGGCAGGGGCGAGAGGCGCCCGCCCGAGATTCGTGTGGAGCACCACGCCAGTGGCATTGAGGATGGGTCTCAAGGTGGTCGCGGAACTAGGCAAGGAGGCTACGGCAACCTCCACGACTGCCTCTGCGGCGATTTCGCCGTCGCGAGCTTTCTGCTGGGCTCCGCGGACGGCTGCCTTGACGGCATCCACACCGAGTCGGGCTCGGGCTGCGGCGAGGCGCGGGTCCGCCAGGACGACGTCAGTCCGAGGTATGTCGCGGCGCACGTCGGACATGCCTTCTCTCCCACTGGCTCGGTGCTGATGGATCACATGAAGTTACGGGTGTGCAGAGCAGCGAGTTCTGCCGCTTCGTCGTCGGGAAAGCCGATCAAGCTCAGCCGGTGACGACGACCGTCTTCCATCCGCTTCTGCAGCTCTTCGACCGCGCGCCAGCCCTTCGCGATCGCAGAGGTCTCCCACGATCCGGCGGCCAGGACGACGAGGGCGTCAAACACCTGTTTGTTGAGGCCCGCCGTGTCAATCAGAGCTGTATGGCGGCGCTCCACCGCCATGCGGAGGCGTCCGAGGAAACGCGCGTCGGCCTTCGCCGCATGTGCAGTATGGGCAACACCGAATGCCACGTGCCGGGCCTCGTCGCGACCGACCAAGCTGGTCATCGTCGCAGTGATCGGATCGGGCGCGTGCACATTGAGGAACCGCAGCAGATCGAGAAAACTGCCCTCCCCGAGCACCGACAGCAGGAACGAGGCCAGTGTGAAGTCAGGCTCGTCGAGCAGGGTCTGGAGGGACGCGCGTCCACCCGCCCCGGACACGCCGAGTTCGTCTCGGCTCAGCAAGGCACGGCGGGTGAAGACCTCGACGTGCCTCGCCTCGTCGGCTATCTGCACGGCGAACAACTGCATGACTTCGCGGAAGTGCGGATGCAGGCGTGCCAGCAGGCGCGCCGGGAGCATGAGTGCCGCCTGTTCGTTCTCGATCAGGTAGGTCATTATCTGGACCACCGCGTCCTCGACCTCGTCGGGCACATCGGCGTGCGAGGCCCAGTCGATAGCAGTCGCCGGATCCCACTGTTCGGCGGCGGCACGCGAATACAGCCTCGGCGCCACGTCGGCCCAAACCAAATCACGGTCGACCCAGTCCACAGACAAAAGCGGGCCGCCGGGCTCGACGAGAGCCCCTCGAGCCGCAAGCCCCCACGCGGCATCAGCCCGCTCGTCGACATGCGATGGGGATCCCGCCCGCTGAGTGGCGCGGGCTCGGGCGTCGTCCGCCGTGCCCTTAATGACCACGGGCGGGTCTGCGGGGTCGAACCCGTGGCCCTCCGACCTGCACCAGGCTCCGAGTTGCACCCCGAGCATCTGGTTTCCGCCGACAACGGCCAGGCGCCCGCCGGCTGGCAGGCCGGTCAGGGCCCGGTTGAGAACGAGATGGGCTCCGGCGTCGAGCCCCAGCCCCTCAAGGTCGATAATCGTCAGCACACAGCTTCCCCTCAGCGTCGAGGAAACCCAACTCGTCCACCGCGCGTTCCAAGGCGCTGTACCGATCCGTCCGCGCGGGCAACCATTGTTTGAGACCCTCGAGGTCGAACAGTGGCCGAACGGTCGGATCGTCGTACGCCATGCCAAGTAAGAGCGCCGTGAATCGGTCGACCGTCGACTTGTCGGCACCCGGACCGACCGCCATGGTGCAATGGTCGAAGGGCTCAGTTTTCGCCAATACCCTGACCGACCCCGCTGGCAGCGTTCCCTCCCGAGAGAACAGCAACGTGTTGGCATCCAACATGCATGCGGCGTCGACCAGGCCGGACCGCAGCGCCACCGCCGCGTCGCGCTCGCCGCCGACGTGGTCGCCGTGCAACCCGACCCGCACGTCGAAACGCGAGACCTTGAAGTCGACATCCGGGCGAAGCCCGGCCTCCCGGAGCATCGACAACGGCAGCAGATGGGCTTGAGGAGAGTCGATCGCTCCCGTCGCCACACTCCGACCGCGCAAATCGTCGAGCGACGCGAGATCGGAGTCGGCTCGGACCAAGACCGCCGATACCAGATCCCGATCACTGTCTCGCATCACCACGGCCCGCACACCGACTGACCGTGCCCGCGCGAGACGCACCGTCCGGACCCACGCCAACGGCGAATGCCACGCCACATCGATGTGGCCCTCAACCAGGTCCTCAATCTGACGCTCGTAGTGGGAGTACAGGACGTAATCGAAGTCCAAGTCGCGGTCCCGGAACCACTGACGGAAACCGTCCCAGATCGTGACGACCTTCGAATCGTAGGCGACCGCGCCGAGCAGGACCCGGTTGCTCATGCGGCGGGCCCGTCGAACAGCGGGAGGCCGCACAGCGCCCGCCCCACGAAATCCTCGAGTACGTCAGTTGTGGGGGCCATCACCCGTGCAGCGCGCGAGTCGCGGAAGCGCCGCTCGATCCCCAACTCCTTGCGGAATGCGGCGCCTCCACACACCTTCATCGCGAGGTCCGCGACGAGCGCGGCCGACTCGTCCGTGGCCGCCTTCACTTCCAACAGAAACAGCTGTGCGTCGGGGCGTTCCTGTTCGAGCGCGGATAGCGTCTCATCGAGCAGACACCGTGTCCGGTCGGCCTCGATCCGCATCCGGGCGAGCGTCAGCCGCGCCGGCGATTGCTGGGCGAGCGACTGGTTCAGGTGGTCGAGCCTAGTTGCGGAGAGGTGCTTGACCGCCTCGGCGAGCAGGGCGTCCATCAATCCGATCCCAGCTGCGGCATTAAGCACGAGGAAGACTGGCAATGCCGCCGCCATGGCCAAGTCGAATCCCTTGCCATCGTCGCCGAGCAGAGAAGTCTGGGACACCCTGACCCCGTCCGCCGTCACGGGTGACGAGTCGTTACCCCGCAATCCCATACCGTCAAACGCTCGGGGAATCGACAGCCCGGGGGTGTCTGAGGGCACGAACCACAGCGACATAGGGCCATCGGCCGCCATCGGCCGGCTCGACCAAACGTAGCTGTCGGCTTGGCTGGCGGACGTCACCCAGCTCTTCCTAGCATCAAGCAGGACGTCGTCCCCGTCAGCCTTCGCAGTGCTCAGCGGTGCCCAGAAGTGACTGCGCGAACCGACTTCGGAGAACGCCAACGTGGTTAGGTGCCGGCCATCGCCTATGTCCTGAAGCACATCGGCACGTTCCTGCGATGCGAGGACCGCTGTCCCGCTGTAGTGCATCGCGACAACCATGGCGGTCGATCCACACGCCGAGGACAGCGTCCGAATGACATTCACAGCCGAACGTAGGCCTTCACCCGCGCCTCCGAACTGCTTCGGCACCGTGAGGCCCAACACCCCGGCCCGGGCCAGCGCATCCACTCCCTCGCGGGGGAATGCCGCGTTCGTGTCAACCTCGGCCGCAGCCGGAGCCACCACCTCGTTGACTATCGTGTCGAGAAGCTCCCTGTCGAACATCATTTTCTTCTCCCTCTCTCAGATCGAAGCAGGTCACACTCAGCCGATGACAAGAGATCGCGGGCCAGCCAGCACGAGCTCACCGATGACGGGGAACCCTGGTACCTCGCCGACGATCAGCAGGCCGCCAGAGGTCTGTGCATCAGCGAGTAGCAGCCGTTCAACCTCATCAACGCCACTCCCCCAGGCAACGTGCTCGTTAACCCAGGCGAGATTCCGCCTGGTTCCGCCGCTGACGAATCCGTCGAGCGCAGCCCGGCGTGCGCCCTCGAGATACGGGACAGCGCCTGGGTCGATCACCGCTGTCACACCGCTAGCCCGCACCAACTTGTAGAGATGGCCGAGCAGTCCGAAGCCGGTGACGTCCGTCGCGCACGTCGCACCAGCCGCGAGCGCCGCGGTCGCGGCATCGGCATTCAGGGTCGTCATCGCATCGACCGCCTGGGGGAAAACCTCCCCCGTCGCTTTGTGACGGCTATTGAGTACTCCGATGCCCAGCGGCTTGGTGAGGGTTAGGGGCAGGCCCGGCGTGGCTGCGTCATTGCGCAGGAGCCGTCGTGCATCGGCGACACCAGTGACCGCCATCCCGTACTTGGGCTCGGGGTCGTCCACACTGTGGCCGCCTGCTAGGTGACACCCGGCGGCACGGGTCACATCAAGACAACCCCGCAGAACCTCGGCAACTAACTCCAGAGGAAGTACGTCCCGAGGCCAGGACAAGAGGTTCACTGCGGTAACCGGCGTGCCACCCATGGCGTAGACGTCGGATAGGGCGTTCGTCGCGGCGATCCGACCCCAGTCATAGGCATCGTCCACTACGGGAGTGAAGAAGTCCGCGGTAGAGATGATCGCGGTATCGCCAGTCAAACGGACGACGGCTGCGTCGTCACCGGTCTCGAGGCCGACCAACAGCTCGTACGGACTTTTCGCGGGCTCCGCGGCGGCGAGTTGCGCCACCACGCTTTCGAGCTCGCCAGGCGGGATCTTGCAGGCACAGCCGCCACCGTGCGCATACTGGGTCAGCCGCCGGGTCACTTCACCGGACGGCTGTTCGACGTCAACCGACACTTATCGACTCCTCGCTTGAGGGAGAAGGAGCAGTTCGGAGAACCGATCTGCAGACAAGGGCGATCACGACCGTTCCCACGGCTGCAGAGATCGCAATTACCAAACTCGGGGCGGCGAATTCGGCCGCCAAGCCGCCGATGCTAATGGTCAGCCCCTGTGTGAGCATGATCCCTGCGAACATGATGCTGAAGGCCTGGGCGCGCAGTTCGTCAGGCACCGCTTCCAAGAACCACTGATCCAAACCCAGCATGTATGCGTCGGCCACCCCGGTCAGCCCCATCAGGGCAATCGCCACGATCACGTCCGGCCGGAGGACAAACACCGCCAAAGGAAGAAGCGAACAGCTGGCCAGAGGAACCACCAACCGCATCCGGCGCGCAGGGCCGACCAGCGTGCCGATCGCCACCTCGCCTCCGATAGTGCCGACAGCTGCGGACGCCATGAGGAGGCCAACGCTGACTGATGCCGCGTGTATCTGCCGCACGTACGGTGCCGCCAGCCCTTCGGGTATACCGGCAAGCGCCGGGGCCGTCCACCATAGGAACAACAGTGCCCTGATACGTGGTTGCCTCACCACGGCCCGCGCGCCGGACAGCGACTCGCGGATCAGTGTGCCTTGCGCCTTGCGATCGGTGATGCGGGCCGGACGACCCACGGTCCCCACACGGAGCAGGACAGCCGATACAGCGAAACTTGCGGCGTCGATCCATAGCGCCTGGCGAGGCTGAATAACCAACAGGAGTAGGCCGCCGGTTGCATAACCGATAATCTGTGTACTCTGGTTCACTATTCGCAGGATCGACCGTCCGAGTGTATAGCGGTCCCCTTTTAGAAACTCAGGAAGACTCGCTGCTCGCGCCGACGTGAAGATTGGCTGTATTGTCGAGGCGGCGAATCTCAGAACAATTAGTGCCCAAATTGGCGTAAATGGCATGGCCATGACGGCAACTGTCGCCGCGGATACGCAATTGCACGTCACAAGGAGCAGTCGTGCCGGATACCTGTCTCCTATCCCGGCGAGCAACGTGCCTGCGAAGGCATAGGGCATGAATCCCAACGCGAACGTCAGCGCAGCCAGAAACGGGGATCCCGTACGCTCGAGGACGAGGACGGATAGCGAGACATCGGTGACCACGGAGCCCAGCATTGATGCCGAGTGCGCCGTGAAGACGTATCGAAACTCGCGTATCGCGAATACCTGACGATAGTTGGATTGCCGTTGATCGCTCACTATTGCTTGAGCTGTCATGTCGGGTGCTGTCGCTGCTATCGTCGGTTATTTCGCGAGTGCTTCGGCGATGAGGTTCGCGCCGTCCTGTCCGGTGACTCGCGCACGCAGGACATCCCCGGCCTCTGACGAGCTCCCCGTCAGCGTCACGAATCCGTCGACAGCCGGTGCCTGATGTGCTGCCCAACCTCGGCCTGGATGCTTGACAATGACCTCGATCTCGGAGCCGACCCTCTCCGCCGCGCGGTCGTCCATCGCCTTCCGTGAGATCACGGTCAGCCTGGCGACCCGATCTGCGATCTGAGACTGCTCCACCTTGTCGGGTAGTCCCAACGCTTCGGTGCCCTCCTCGTCGGAGTAGCCGAAGACACCGACCGCGTCGAGCCTCGCCTCAGAGACAAACCTCTCGACCTCGCCGTAGTCGTCCTCTGTCTCCCCTGGAAAGCCGACGATGAAGTTGGATCGCATGCCGGCCTCGGGGGCGATAACGCGGATCTTGTCAAGCAGTTCTAGGAAACGCTCACGATCACCGAAGCGGCGCATCCTCCGCAAGACGGGGCCGCTGGCATGCTGGAACGACAAGTCGAAATATGACGCGACACCGGGGATGCCCCCTATGGCTTCAATGAGCGTGGGACGAAGCTCGGCCGGCTGAAGGTAGCTGATCCGAACGCGACTCACCAGGGATGTGAGCCTCGGCAACAGCTTCTCTAAGGCTTGGAGGTCGCCGAAGTCCTTGCCGTACGAAGTGGAGTTCTCGCTAACGAGAATCAGTTCACGAACGCCAGCGTCAGCGAGCCATTCGGCTTCGGCAACGATGTCATCGGGGGTGCGCGAGATGAAGGCACCTCTGAACGAAGGTATGGCGCAGAACGAGCACCGACGATCACAGCCGGAGGCTAGCTTCAGCGGTGCAACCACTCCGTCACCCAGTGGGCCTCCGCCGCCCAGTCGCTTCCGCAGGAAGATAGAGCCGCCCAAACCAGCTTCGGAGTCCTGCCTGACTATTCCGTGGCCCGGTGCCACCACGCTGCTGTTGTTCGCACGATCCACGGGCGCAATTGGAAGCAGACGCCGGCGGTCGCGCGGCGTGTGGGACTCGTGCTTCTTCCCTCGCACGACATCGTCGAGGCGCTGTGATATGTCGGGATAATCGTCGAAGGACAGTACAGCGTCGACCTCCGGCAGGGCCTCGGCAAGCCTCTTGCCGTAGCGCTCGGCCACACAGCCTACGGCTACTACTTTCGCTTCGGCATTGGACGCTGCGACAAGCGTCTCCAGCGACGTCTTCTTCGCCGATTCTATGAAGCCGCAGGTATTGACTACGATGATGTCAGACTCACCCGGGACGGAGTCAGGATCGGCGAGTTCCCACCCTGCCGACTCGAGACGAGCCGCGAGCTCCTCGGAATCGACTTCGTTTCGTCCGCAGCCCAATGTGACGAGCGATACCGTGCCACGACTAGCCGCCATGATACCCCGTTTAACTGGTTGAAAGCTGTCGAACCCCACGCGGCCCCAGCACGACGGCGGCTGGGACCGCGCAAAGTACTGAGATGCTCTCCGGCAGACTCTCATCTGCTCTGGCCCTAGGCCGACGGGCTGTCACACGGACAGCAGATCGGTCATCAAGTAGGGCTGTCGAGAATGCGACCGTCGCGCGGCTCGCTCTTGGCCAGCGCCTTGTTCTTCTGGCTCTTGCGAGCCGCCTCAGCCAACTGCTCGATCGTCGACATAGTTCCTCCCCTCCACTACCTAGGCAGCAACTTTTGGTGACGGTAGCAGACAGGGCCCTGAGAAGGAACGGCAGAGAGACAGGATTCTGCGAAGGAAACGGTCAAGACCGCTGGGTCGCCAACTTGCCTATCGTGGCGGAGCTTCATCCCTATTTGGCAACTTATGCCCGATTAGCGCGCGCGCCGCCTTCTCAACCTCTCGCCGAGTACTCCAGCGCCCCAGTGAGAGGCGGACGGACCCCAACGCACGGTCTTCGTCGAAGCCCATGGCAGTCAGGACAGCCGATGGGGTGGTGTGGTCGCCGCTGTGGCAGGCCGAACCGGTGGACGCCGCAACGTCAGGCACGGAAGCGAGCATTTCGTACCCGCGGACCCCGTCAATGCTGACATTAAGCGTGTTCGGCAGGCGGGCCGCGTCAGGGCCGTTGAGGCGGACACGGCCCGGCCAACCGGCGGTCAGAAGCCGGTGCAACTCATCGCGCAGAGCGGCGACACGAGCGGGCTCGTTATGCGCGAGGTCCTCGACCACAAGCTCGGCCGCGGCACCGAGAGCCACGGCCAGGGCAACGCTCTCGGTGCCGGATCGCAGTGCACGTTCCTGGCCGCCGCCGTAGACGACCGGTTCCAACCTGACGCCTTCCCTCACGTACAGCGCGGCGACACCCTTAGGCGCATACATCTTGTGTCCGACAATGGTGAGGAGATCCACCCCCAGGGCACGCACGTCGAGCGCGATCTTCCCAACGGCTTGAGCCGCGTCGCAGTGGAACAACGCCCCACGTGCGTGGGCGAGCGCGGCCAGTTCGGCGATCGGTTGCAACGCGCCAGTCTCGTTGTTGGCGGCCATGACCGATACCAGAGCAGTCGGCCGCTCCAGGGCGGCGGCCAGTGTGCTCGGCTCGAGCATTCCGTACCCGTCGACCGGCAGCACCGTGACCTGCGCCCCGTGCAGGCGCTCGAGCGCGCTGCACGTCTCCAGAACCGCCGGGTGTTCTGTAACCTGAGTTATTACATGCGGGCGCGGGCCCCCCGCGGCCAGAACTGCACCGCGCAGCGCGAGCAGGTCAGCCTCCGAACCCGACCCAGTGAACACGATCTCCCCCTCCGACCGAGCACCGATCACGGCTGCAACCTGCCCGCGCGCCCGCTGCATCGCCGTCCTGGGCCCGGCGCCGTAGGCATGGCTGCTGGACGGATTGCCGAACAGATACGTGAGGTGGGGCACCATCGCGTCCGCGACGCGTGGGTCAACGGGGGTCGTGGCGTTGTAGTCCAGGTAGACCGGCCCGCCGGCCAGCCCGGGATGGGGCGGAGAAGTGCGTAGGGTCATGAGGACTCCCCGACCGCACCGTACGTCATCTCGCATATGTCCACGCTGCTCTCCACTTCCGTCTCAGTGGGGCGTCGCACTGACGTGCGATTCCTCAGCCCTGTCGGCACCATCGCTCGGCCTCGCAGCGCAGCCAGAGCGTATTAGTGGACGGAGAGGGCCATGAGCCCGCTACTGACCCGCTATCCGACAGTCGGGAACGCTCCCGACCGTAGTCTTAAAGTAGAACTCAAGATCGTCTGGGGAGCGGCAAAGGTTAACGAGGCGCCAGAGCTCCAGAAGTACCGGGTGAGGTATACCACCTTAAGCTCAGTCACTAGTTATGACCATGTTGCTCACGCTGGCCCAACTTTGGTCACTCGACGGCGTCGCACTCAAGCCGCAAATGATGCGGCACGTAGGTACGAGGCCGACCTACGGCGCCACGGCCTGGCGTGTGAGCGGGATGTGAGCGGGATGTGAGCGGATGTCGTGGAACCGTGCGAAACCAGGCCCGTATGACCGGCACTAGTCGCGAGATAGCGCAAGGACGAAACAGGAAATTGGGGCACGAAGGGATAGTCAAAGAGGCTCTGCATCAAGCCCCTGACGATCCTACGGATCAGAAGGTTAGGGGTTCGAATCCCTTCGTGCGCACTCATGTTAGGCACATGAAATAGCAGGTCAAAACCCCTCCGCCATCGCAAGCGGAGGAGCTTTTGCGTGCCCTACTTCCAGACCGGTCTCACTTGTCGTCTCAGTTGGGGTCTTCCTCGGTCTCCTCCGCGTCATCCGTCTCCGGCTCCGCGTCCCCCTTCTCGGCGTCCGTCAAGCCGACCAGGAAGCCGTCTATCCGGTCTGCCAGCGAGCGGCGCCTGCGATCGGTGACGTGCCCGTACCGCTCGATCATCTGAGGGCTGGACCAACCCATTTGGTCCATCACAACGCGGGATGAAATCTCAAGCAAGATCAGGACGGTTGCGGCCTGTCCTTGCCGAAAAGCTCATCCATGCTGGTCAAGCGACTGTTCGATACTCGTTGATGACGCCGCCCGCGCGGCGGGTTCGTCGGACTCGGAAAGCGTCGAGATCGGTGATGTCCGGCGGCAGCGGCTTGAGCGGGGCGGCTCCGGACAGGCCCATGTGCGGCCGGTGGGTGTTGTGGTGGAACTCGTAGTCGCGCAGGATCTGGCGGAGATGTTCGTGGTTCCAGATCAGGGTGCGGTTCAGGAGTTCGCGGCGGACGGATCCGATCCAGCGTTCCGTGATCGCGTTCATGCGTGGGGTTCGCACGTTGCACAACACGGTAGGGATGCCGGCGTCGGCCAGGACGGTGTCGAAGGCTTTGGTGAAGTTGGATCCGCGGTCGCGGATCAGGAACTTCACCGTGGTAGCAGCGTCGTCGAGGTCCATGAGCATGTTACGGGCCTCTGCGTGGTCCACTCACCGGTCGGATGGAGCGTACTGCCGAGGATACGGATCCTGCGGGTGGCATGCTCGATGACGGCCAGGACGTGCACCTTTGTGCCGTCCAGGAGGTCGGCTGTGAAGGAGTCGGCGGCAATAATTCCTTCGGCCTGGGACCGCAGGAAGCTCGCCCAAGTCACCGAGCCGCGTCGCGGTGCCGGGTCGACGCCGGCTTCCTTGAGGATCTCCCAGACGGTGGAGGCCGCGACGGCGATGCCGAGTCCCGCCAGCTCACCGTGGATCCGACGGTAGCCCCATCCCGGATTCTGGCGTGCCATGCGCGGAATCAGGGTCTTGATATTCCGGTGGGTGGCCAGACGTCCGTTCTTCGGGCGGGACTTCTTCGCCCGGCGTCGCCGCAGCAGGTCGCGGTGCCAGCGCAGGATGGTGTCTGGGGTAACGAAAAGACGCAGTCCAACGCGGCGCGCTTTGGGTACCAGACCAAGCAGCAGCGCGATGATCGCGCGATCGGCCCAGTCAGGCCGCGGACGCTTTCCTGTCGCGGCGAGTTGACGTTGCAAAACCGCGAGTTGGTGGCGGAGCAGCAGGATCTCGATGGTCTTGTAATCGTCGCCGCACCGCCACAATCGAAGCGCGGCGACGACGCGGACGGGCAGCACGTAGGCGAAGCGTAAGCACACGAGAACTTACGATCCCACCGGCGGACAATTACCGTCATCATGATCTGGATATTCCCCCGACCAGCACGGACGAGGTTCTCGGCAAGGACAGGTACGGTCAGTCCTGGGCGGCTTCACAGGCGTCGTAGGCATCTACTGCGTCAACGCCAGCAGCTACCAGGTGAACAAAGCATCTATGCATATCGGGCCCGGAATGGCAACCCTCGATGATTCGGCCCCTATTCGCGTCCGGAGCGGCCGCCAAAGCAATGGCAACGCATTGCGCCGGCGTTGCGTTCGCGGCCGGAGCTAAGAAAATGACTCCTCCGAGGGAAGATGCGAATACGGATGTGGCGACGACAAGCCGCCTTACGAAGGTCGCCGGAATGGCCGCGATCACCATTTACGCTCCTCATCAAGTAAAGAGGTTGTGCTGCTCGGGATGCCGCCCGAATCTTGTCATGAGGGGCGACTGACAAGCACGCCGAATCCGCCTCCGAGCATAATCTTTCGCCCGTTCGGCGGAAGGCTCCCCAACACTGCGCCTGCCGATAATGTCGTCCGGGCAGGTCAGGCGGCGTGTCGGTACTCGTGGATGGTTCCGCCGAGTCGGCCGTGTCGGCGGATGTCGAGGTCGGTGATGTGTGGGCCGGTGATGTGTGGGTCGGTGATGTGTGGGCCGGTGATCGGTGGGGGCACTGCGCGTAGTGGCACGGCCTGCTGCATCGCTTGGTGGGCGCGGTGGCTGTTGTAGTGCGTTTCATACTGGCGCAGGGCGTGTAGTAGATGGCGCTGGTTCCAGATCAAGGTGCGGTCCAGCAGTTCGCGGCGGCAGGTCTGCACCCAACGCTCCATTATCGAGTTCATCCGCGGCATGCGGATGCCGCTGAGCACGACCTGGATCCCGGCCTGGGCGAGGATCTCGTCGAACAGCGGCGGGAACTTCGCGTCCCGGTCGCGGATCAGGTACTTGACTGCGGCTCCGGCGTTTTCAAGGTCCATGACCAGGTTCCGTGCTGCTTGGGCGACCCAGGCCGCGGTGGGATGGGCAGTGGTGCCCAGCACGCGGATGCGCCGGGTGGCGTGCTCGATGACGGCCAGGATGTACTGGCGCTGCCCGGTCAGTGTCACGGTCTCGATGAAGTCGCACGCCAGCAGCGCGTCAGCCTGGCTGCGCAGGAACGCGGCCCAAGTGCTGGCGGCGCTCGGGTGCCGGGTTGATGCCCTCATCCTTGAGGATCTCCCAGACGGTCGAGGCGGCGACCTTGATGCCCAGGGTGGCCAGTTCGCGGTGGACTCGGCGGTAGCCCCAGTGTGGGTTCTCCCGGACCAGACGGAGCACCAGCCGCCTGATCGAGGCGACAGTACGCAGGCGCCCGGTTCGCTGCGGCCGGCAGGTATTCGCATGGCGCTGGCGCATTAGATCACGGTGCCATCGCAGCACCGTGTCCGGGCTGACGATCAGATGCAGCCGACGCGACGATGCCCGAGACAGAGGTTGCAGCAGCGCCGCGAGGAAGGCCCGGTCCCCTGGGGCAAACCTGGCACCGGCCGGACCGAGTTGCCGCTGCAGGACCGCGAGCTGATGACGCGGGGCCAAGATCTCCGCATCCTTGTCCCGGTCGCTCATCGGCAGCAACCGCAGAACGGCGAAGGCGTTGGTCACGGCGAGATAGGTCAGACGCAGCAACACAACCGGCCAACATGGCCGACACCTTGCCGAGACCACAGCACAAGATCGATCCTGGGCCGACAGCCTCCATACCAAGCCCACACATGCGGTTGACCTGCACGGACAAGGTATTCGGCAGGCGCAGGGTTGTCGAACGATCGCAGCCGTGGATGAACAGCTACGCCAAGATCCGCCGCTGCTTCGAACGCGACGGCAAGGTCGTCGACTTCTACCTCTACCTCGCCGCCGCGTTCGTCACCGTCCGTGCACTCATCTGGGAAGCCCGCACCCGCTACCGATGGGATACCCGACCCACCGCCCGGCGCCTGAAGTAACACCTATCCTCGGTCGCTCTTATATAAAAAAGCGTCGGCAAAGCTGCGGAAATTGCGGGAGGGCGCGCCCGACTATTTGCGGCCGTATAGTTCTCGGCTCATTGATCTGGATGCGAATTGGTGCGCAGGCCGGAGATAGATGAGACAGACCGGCGGGGCTGGCAGCTTCGGGGCCGCTCGCGGGTGAACGGGTGTCGGCCCAGGAAGGCAACCTGCCGTGGATCAACTATCTGCGAGTACCGGCCTTCCTGTCCGGCCTGCTTCTGCTCGTATGGTTTCCGCTGATCCCCAACCTGTCCGCGCCGTACCAGCGCGAAACCGGGCTCTCAGCAGGCGTCTACCTCAACGCTGGCTGGCGATCACCGCGTGACCGGTCCACAGCCGACCCTGCTGATCATCGGCGGCTGCGCCGCGTGTCTTCCGGTCCGGCTGACAACGCTGTGGTCGCTGTGAAACAAAGTCGTCGTCGCCGTACTCGAAGTCTGGTGGACGGTGGCCTCACGCAACTGTGATCCAGTGCCTGCGCGGAGCAGCCCTCAGCTCAGGTCGGTGGGGACGGCTTCGCGCAGGGCGGAGGTGACGGCGGCGACCGCGGGGTGACCGGCGGTGCCGGCGCGGTAGGCGATGCGGGTGCGCCGACTCATGGACTGCCGGGTGAGGGTCAGGCCTTCGGGCGGGGCCAGCGCGGCGAGGTGCGGGACCAGCGTCACGCCCTGGCCCAGGGCGGCGAGCACCATGGCGGTGGCGAAGTCGTCGATCTCGTGGCGCACGCGCGGGCTGAAGCCGGCGGCCTGGCAGGCTCGTTCGGTGCTGCTGCGGCACATCGTGCCGGCCGGGGAGACGATCCAAGAGCTGTCCCGGTGGTCGGCGATCGTGCCTTGCTCCGGCGCGGCCAGGTAGAGCGGCTCGGTGAACAGCGCCTCGCTGTTCAGGCCTGGATCGGACGTGGCCGGGACGAAGTCGTACTCGTGGACCAGGGCCATGTCGACGTCCCCGGCGCGCAGCGCGGAGGGGACCTCGGCCGGGTCGAGCTCGGTGATCTGCGGCTCGAGCATCGGGTGGGAGCGGGCCAGTAGGGTCAGGACGGCCGGGAACAAGGTGCGGGCCGCGGACGGGTAGCTACCGATGCGTACGGGACCGGCGAGCCCTGCGCGAACCCGGGCGAGTTCGGCCTCGGCGCGGGCCAGGTGCTCCAGGACCGATTCGGTGTGCTCGACCAGGTTCTGCCCGGCGGGGGTGAGGGTGACGCGGCGGCCGGTCCGGGCCAGCAGCGCGACCCCGGCCTCCCGCTCGAGCGTGGAAAGTTGCTGGGACACGGCCGAAGGGGTGAAAGACAGGGCCTCGGCGACGGCGGCGATCGTGCCACGATGGGACAGTTCGCGGAGCAGACGCAGGCGATTCACATCGAGCATCAGCTCAGCTTACAGCCATCATCGGGAAGCCTAACTGGACCTGGTCTTTAACCCGCCGTCATGCTCGAAGCAGGGAACTGCGCGCCGTTCCCCCGCCATCAGACCCCCGATGGCGTCGAGCGAGCAGGGGAAACATGTGACGCAGGTGCAGCCTCCACCAGTGCGGCGGCTGTGGTCCGCCGTCTTCTTCGGGTACCTCGCGCTGGGGGCGACGCTCCAGGAACTGCCCGGCTACATGACGTCGAAGTTCGGCGACGGCCCCACGATCATCGGCGTCGCGGTGGGCATCGCCTACCTGGGCACCGCCGTGACCCGACCGTTCGCCGGCCGGGCCGGGGACGCGGGGCTGGCCAGGAACGTCTCCGTAGCCGGCGGCGCGATCACCACGCTGGCCGCCCTCGGCCAGCTGACCGCCCCGTCCGCGCTCGTGCTGATCATTTTCCGGCTGCTGATGGGCATCGGCGAGGGGGCGCTGTTCTCCGGCTGCCTGCCCTGGGTGCTCACGGGGATCGCGGCCGACCGGCGCGGCCGGATCGCGGGCTGGTTCGGACTGTCGATGTGGGGCGGCCTGGCGCTCGGGCCGCTGGCCGCGGTCGGGGTGAACCACCTCGGCGGGTCGACCGCGACGTGGTGGACGATCTTCGGCCTGCCGCTGGTTTCCAGCGTGCTGATCGCCTCCACCAGGCCGCAGCCCGCGGTCTCGCCCCGACGCGAGATCCGGCCGCAGGGCTGGCGGGACATCGTGCCGATCGGCGTCAGCGTGCCGGGCATCGTGCTCGGGCTCGCCGCCTACGGCTACGGCACCCTGAACGCACTGCTCGTCCTTTATTTGACGCACGACCACATCGGCGGCCAGGGCATCGGCCTGACCGTGTTCGCCGTGGCGTTCCTGGCCACACGCGCCGCCGGCAGCCCCCTGACCGACCAGTACGGCGGCATCCGGGTCGCCCGGGTCACGCTGGTCGTCGAGATCGCCGGGCTCTGCGTTCTGGCCGCCTCCTCCTCCCAGGGCGGTGCGCTGGCCGGCTGTGTCGTCACCGGCATCGGGCTCGGCGTCATCTATCCGTCCACCAGCAAGATCACACTCGGCCGCACCGGTCCGCTGCAGGCCGGCGTGTCGATGGGCACGATGACCTCGTTCTGGGACCTGGGGATCATGGCGGCCGGGCCGATCAGCGGCGCGGTCGCGGCGCACCTGGGGTACCGGGAGGGCTTCGGGGTCGCGGCGGCGGTGACCGTCGCGGCGCTGGTGCTCACGGTGCTGGGGCTGCATACGGACTCCCCGGCGGAGGCGCCCACGTCGGTGCCGCGGTCGGTCCCGGCTGGCGCGCAGGTGCGCCCGCGCGCCTGACCGAGGCACCGCGAATCGTCAAAAAAGGTCGGTTTCCGTACTATCAAGATCGAACGGGAATATGCGCAGGTAGGCCGTTATTTAATGAAAAAACTTCACATTCGCGCTATTCCATGTCATGCTGGTATCAGAGAGCTGATCAAAACGGCCACGGGGTTGTGGATATGCTGTTGAACTGGCTGTTGATGCCGAATACCGAGACCGGGCTGTGCATACTGGGCCGTGACGGGGACTGGCGCCGGCATTCGTATGCTGATATAGCTGCCGCTGTTCGCCGGGCCATATGGCTCCTGCGCGACCGGGACGTGTGCGCCGAGGACCGCGTCGCGATCGTGCTGGCCGATCCCCTGCATTTCGTCACCGCCTTCATGGCGGCGCTCGCGGTCGGCGCGGTGCCGGTGCCGCTCGCACCGCCGACCGCGCTGCGCGAAGCCGACCGCTACGTGGCGCACGTGGCCGAAACACTGCGGGTGGCCCGGCCCGACCTGGTGTGCACCGGCGCCGGGCACCGGGCCGAGGTCCTGGCCGCGCTGGCCGCCGCGGGTTGTCCGGCGGGCGTGGTCGACATCGCCGACGCCGCGCACGTGCCCGCCGACTCCGGGGATCCCTACCGGCGCAAGCCCTCGGACTCGGCGCTGCTCCAGTTCACCTCCGGCTCCTCCGGCACCCCAAAGGGCGTGCGGGTCTCCTGGGCGAACCTGACGGCGAACATCGCGGCGATCCGCTCCTGGATGCGCTGGGAGGACGACGACGTCTTCGCCAGCTGGCTGCCGCTACATCACGACATGGGCCTGGTCGGCGCGCTGATCACCTCCTTCGCCGCCGGGACGGATCTGTGGCTGATGACGCCGCGTCAGTTCGTCCGCACGCCCGCGCGCTGGCTGGAGTGCTTCGGCGTCCACGGCGCCACCATCACCACGTCGCCGAGCTTCGGCTACGCCCACGTGGCGGCCCGGGTCCGAGCCGGCGAGCTGGACGGCATGGACTTCTCGCGGTGGCGAGTCGCGATCCTCGGCGCCGAGCGGATCGACCCGGCGGCGGTGGCGGACTTCCAGGCGTTGGTGGGTCGGCGCGGATTCGACACCTCGTCGCTGATGGGGGCGTACGGCCTGGCCGAGGGCACGCTCCTGGCCACCGGTGTGCCCGCCCGGGCTGGTTCGCGGCTGGTGAAGGTCGTGGACTGGGCGCTGACGGCCGGCTCCCCGGTCGCGATCAGCCAGGAGGGCAGACTCGGACGGGACGCGGTCCAGGGCGCCGGGTGGCTCGCGAGCTGCGGCCGCGCGGCCGACGGCGTCGCCGTGACGGTCGTCGACGACGCCGGGGACGAGGTGCCCGACGGGACCTTCGGTGAAATACGCCTGTCGGGCGATTCGCTGGCGGCCGGGTACCTGACGCGGGACGGTTCAGTTCCCTTCTCGGCGCGGGGCTCAGCGGCGGACGCGCCGGGTGCGGACCCTGTCCTGGACACCGGGGACGCCGGATTTCTGCTCGACGGGGAGCTTTACGTCGTCGGGCGCATCGGCGACGCGCTGCGGGTGCACGGGCACGGCGTCTACGCCGAGGACGTGGAGGCGGAGCTTTCCCGGCTCGGCGGTGAGCAGGGGCCCGCCGCGTACGCGGCGGTCTTCGGCACGATCGGGACCCGTGACCTCGCGGCGGTGTTCGTCGAGGGCGATCCGCCCCGGACCTGGTCGGCCAAAGCCGAGCAGCGGATCCGCACCGCGGCCTCGACCGACCTCCCGGTCCTGATCTTCCAAGGCTCGAAGGGCTCCATCGCCCGGACGTCGAGCGGCAAGCCCCGCCGGCGCCACCTGTGGCTGAGACTGCTCGACGGAGGCGTACCCGACGGTTGGCGTCTGGTGCACGGCGAATGGCCCTGGCCGGCGGGGGAGCAGAGCTGATGAGCGGCGGGGCGAGCACGGGGACGGACGGCGGGAGCGCGCAGGAAGGCACGGCCGGCTCCGATACCGAGGGGCACGCGCACGACGCGCACGACGAGGTTGGGCCACCGGGCCGTGACGGCCTGCGCAGCCTGCCCGGTTCCGCGGATCTCTACAACCGGTGGGAGTCCCGGCAGTGGAGCGTCGCGGGGCTCGACCTCGCGCGGGACCGCCGACGCTTCGCTGAGCTCAGGCCGTTCGCCCGGCGCGAGATCCTGAGCGCGCTCGCCGAACTCGAGATCGGAGAGTCCTGCGTCACCCGGACGCTCAGCGCCCTCGCGGACCACGCGCCGGATGAGGCCGACCGCCTCTATCTGTGTACACAGATGGCCGACGAGGCCCGGCACGTACGGTTCTTCCAAAGCTACCTGTCCGACGTCGCGGGCATAGCCGCCGAGCAGCTGGAACCGCACGGCGCGATGGGCGGCGAGTCCGGGTTCGGCGTGGTGTACGACCCGTTGCTGACCCGGCACACCGCAGCCGTGCGGACCCGGCCCGACGACCGGCGGGTCTGGCATGTCGCGGTGGTCTCCTACCACCTGCTCGCCGAGGGGCTGCTCGCTGTCGCAGGGCTGCGCGCGCTGCGGGCCCTGGCCAAGAGCTGCGAGCTGACCGCGCTGTCCGAGGGGCTCGCGAACGTCGTGCGTGACGAGGCACGGCATGTGACGTTCGGCCTGGCCGCGACCCGGCGCGGGGCACAGTCGGGATACGCCGATGCGATCGGCGAGGCGTATCTGGACGGCCTCGGCGCGGCGACCAGGGTGCTGGTGAACCCGGCCCGGCGCGCGGCCAGTCCGGTGCTGCCGACGGCGCTGCGCGCGTATGCCGGGAACCTGGCCGCGGAGTGGTCCGCGGCGAACGCGCGAATGTGCCGGCATGTCGAGGTGGTCGGGCTCGCGGCCCTGGACACATCGGCCAACCTGTGTTGGAGCAGCGGGCTCGACGCCGCGTTCGCTGAGTACCGGGAGCGTTGGGGTGCCCACCATCCGGTGGCACGGGCCCGCCAGCTGGGTCTGGTCTGACAGCGACGTCAGGCATTGTTCCGTCGAATCCGCTCAGTCACATCCGCTCTGACAGCGACGTCAGGCGGTTATCAACCTGCTTTCATCGCCCATCCGTCGATTCCACCCGTCTGGTGTGTCCATCACTTCAATCCGACTGAACCGCCGTACGCCTTTGGAGAGACCCATGCAGTTGTATGAGCAGACTGTGGTACGCGTGCAGGAGATCATCGGTGACATGTCGCCGGCCAAGCCGGAGACCGCCGGACCCGAACTCATCCTCATCGACGATCTCGGCTACGACTCGATCCACTTCCTCGAGCTCGCCTTGGCCCTGGAGGCGGAGTTCAATCTGTTCGAGTTCGACGAGGAGCAGGCCGTCGGGATGATCACCGTCGGCGACGTGGCGCACCTGATCGCCAAGATCGTCGTCGCGGCCGAGGACCCGACGTGACGGCCGCGGCCCCGGAAGCCGGGGTCCGGGAGGCCGACCGCTGGCTCGATGCGCTGGAGCGCACCTACCTGGTCCCCGAGGACCACCGCGTCGGCTACTTCGACCGGGTCGCGGCGCTGGACATGCTGCGCTGCGGCGAGGAGGTCCTGGAGGAGCTGGTCAAGGCCGGGCTGCCGACGTTGGGCGAGTCCGGCGCCGAGTGGTTCGACCGCTTCGACCTGTTCAACCTCGCGCTGGCCTCCGGTTCGCAGATCTCGGTCCCGGAGAAGGCGATCAAGTACGCGCTGCGCTGGATGCACCGCGGCCCGCGGACCTGGACCGAGCGGCTGGACTGGACCTTCGTGGTCGACCTGTCCTGCCCGCTGGACACCTGCGGCGCGGATCCCGAATGGAGCCACGCGCAGATGCTGCCCGAAGCCGTCGGTGGCGAGCTCTACGACTGGAAGGTGGAGCCCGAGGGCGCGCGGATGGTTGGCGACCAGCTGCGCTACAGCGGCCCCGGACCGCTGCGTTTCTCCGGAAACGTGTCCACCAGCGGCGAGCTGATGGAGCTGCGCTCGCCGGTGCTGCGCAAGATCATCGAGGACTTCTTCGCGGTCGGCTACCGCTGGGTGCGGTTGCCCGAACCGCTGCAGTGGGAGTACCAGCGGTTGCTGGACGCCGGGGTCTCCCCGTGCATCTCGGCGAGTTTGTTCCTGGCGCGCGAGTTCGAGGCCGCCGGTTATCCGGCGATCACCCGGCGCGGCTGGCTGCTGGGCATGCTCGACCTGTCCCACTCCTGGGTCGAGGTCACCGACGACGACGGCGTGGTCAAGCCGATCGACCCGATCTTCACCTGGCTCACCGAGTATGCCGACAAACCGCATCCTGACCTCGCCGCCGCCTCGATCGGCTCGCGCATGAACCGGCTGCTGCCCGCCGCCATGGCCGCCGACGGCCTGATGGCAACGCACCGCTGCGGCGGCCGCGATGTGACCCCGCGTCGCAAGACCATGATCCGCAGAAGGCTGTCCACCGACGGACCCGCCGGTTCGGCCGGCGCCGCCGGAACCGCTTCAACGGCCGGAGTATCCCTGTGACCGACTCACTGACCACGACCACCTCGAACGCCCACGCCTACCTTGCCGCGCTGCCGGACATCCTCGGCGGCGACGAGCGTTTCAAGACCGTGCTGGACCGCTTGACCGTGATGTCCGAGCGCGACTACTACGACCCCTACAAGCTCTTCGTCTGGCCCGAATCGATCCCCGAAGACGGCTACTGGATGACCCCTGAACTGATGAGCGTGCATGGCACCGAGGCCGGCGCGTCGCTCGAACAGGCCCAACTGCGCGCCCTGAGCAAATGGGAGAGCGTCACGTTCTACAGCCTCAACGTGCACGGGATCAGGGAGCTGCTGACCTCGATCGTGGCCCGGATTCACATGCCCGGCTTCGAGGTGGCCTCGGAGTACTTCCACCACATCATCGGCGAAGAGAACGACCACATGTGGTTCTTCGCCAAGTTCTGCCTTCTCTACGCGGGCAAGGTCTACCCGGACCGGTCGCTGTCCTTCGCCGGTCCCGGCATCCCCGAGGCCGACACCTTCCTGCTGTTCGCCCGGCTGCTGATCTTCGAGGAGCTGGTCGACGTGTTCAACCAGCGGATGGGCGAGGACCAGCGGCTGGCACCGACGATCCGGAAGATCAACTCGGTGCACCACCAGGACGAATCCCGGCACATCGCCTTCGGCCGGCAGATCGTCGCGCTTCTGCACCGGGACCTGCGCACCCGGCTGGACACGGCGCAGCTCGCTGAGCTCGAAAGATATCTGAAGGCTTATATGCGTGCCTCGGTGGAGTCGCTGTGCAACCCGGCCGCCTTCCGTGATGCCGGCATACCGGAGCCGTTCGCCGTGCGCCGCGCGGTGATCGAGGACCCGGCCTTCCAGGAGCACGCGGCCCGCATCCTGAAACGCTCCACTTCGCACATGGTCAGCGAAGGAATCTTCACCGATGAAAGGACGGTCGCGGCATGAGCGAGTTGACCGACACAACCGCTTCCCCGGTGCCGAGCGTGCCCCAGGAGCCGGCCAAGGACCTGGTCGTCGAGTACTTGCTGGCCAAGCGCCCGGAACTCGGCACGATCGACCCGGACTACGACCTGATCGACAACCGGGTGCTGGACTCCCTCGGCTTCGTCAACTTCCTGTACGTGTTGGAGGAGCAGACCGGACGGGAGATCGCCCTGGAAGAGGTCTCGCCGGAGGACTTCCGCACGCTGCGCCGGATCCGGGCGAGGTTCTTCGATGGCGAATAAGACCGAGTCGGCCGGGACCGACCGCGGGCTGGCCGTGCTGCGGGCCCGGGACCTGGAGCTGCGCGACGCGATCGACGCGGTCGTCCTGTCCTGGGCCGCCGAAGCCGGGGCCGCGCGAACAGCGTACCCGCCGCTGCTGCGGACCTCTGACCTGGCCGCACTCGACTACTGGGTGAACTTCCCGCACCTGGCTCTGCTGGCCGTGGGAGCTGATGCCGGCCGGGAGAAGGAGTTGGCCGCGGCGGACCACTCCGTCATCGCCCCCGAGTTGCTCGCTCCGGCCGAGTACGCGCTGCCGTCCGCGGCCTGCTATTCGGCCTACCTGGACCTGTCCGGCACCCGCCTGGACGGTGCGCACAAGATCACCACGGTCGCCACCTGCTTCCGGCGGGAGAACCACTTCGAGGGGCTGCGCAGGCTGCTGAGCTTCACCATGCGCGAGGTGGTCTGCGTCGGCAACCGGGAAGCCGTGCTCGAACACGCGTCGTCGTTCAAGAAGCGCGTCGGCGAGTTCGCTCGGCGCCTCGGGCTGCCCCTGGAGGTGCAGGCGGCGACCGACCCGTTCTTCGAGAAGGACGCCGCTCGAACGCTGATGCAGCAGCTCTTCCCGGTCAAGGAGGAGTTCGTCTTCGGCGGGGGCTTGGCCATCGCGTCGGTGAACTTCCACCGGAACTTCTTCGGCGAGCGCTGCGACATCAGGCTGGCCGACGGCAGTCCGGCGTTCACCTCGTGCGTGGCGTTCGGCCTCGAGCGCTGGCTGGCGGCGCTCACCGAGCGCTTCGGCCGGGACGACCCCGCGCTGCCCGAGCGCATCGCCGAGGCCGCTCGGTGGACATGACGGCAGCTCGCGACCCGCTCGGGGTGGATCGGGCGGATCGGGAGCATCGGCACGGCGATCGTGCGGTGGCAAGGAGGCCGCACCCGGCCGACGCGCTGCTGCGGTCCGTCAGGCGGCCGCGCATCACATCGTTCGGTCGGCGGATCGACGTCTGGGTCGCGGCCATCCGGCCCGATGTGGATCCGGACCCTGACATGCCGGTCCTGCGTGCCTTCCTGCCGGAGGGCGAGCTGCGGCGGCTGTCCGCGATCCGCCACGACGCCGCGCGCGTGGAGTACGCGGCCGGGCGGCTGCTTGTACGCTCCGTGCTGGCCGAGCGCCTGCGCACCCCGCCGACCCGGCTCCGGATCGGCGAGGAGCCCGGCGGACGTCCGCGCCTGGAACCCGGTCCGGGCGGCAGTCCCGCCGACGATTTCAACCTCTCCCACTCCGGCGGCCGCCTGGCGTTGTCCGTCTCCCGGAACCTGAGGGTCGGAGTGGACATCGAACGGGTCGACCGGACCCGCCCGCTCGAAGCCCTTGCCCGTCGTTACTACACGGCCGATGAGCATGCCCTGCTGAACACCTACGCCGGCGCCGACGCGTACGCCGAGTGCTGGTACCGCATCTGGACCACGAAGGAGGCGCACGCCAAGGCCCGCGGGGCCGGCGTGCGCGGTATGACCGACCCCCTCGACGGCCACGGAACCCGATGGCGCCGGTATCCGATACCCGTCGCGCCGGGCTTCGCCGGCAGCGTCGTGGCGCTGCACCCGTCGTATCTGTCCGTCCCGCACCGCTTGCTTGGGAGTGATGACTGATGACTGAGCAGAACACAGTGAAAACTGCGAACGACGTAGACAACCCGGACAACGCCGAGAAGACCCGCGTGCTGGTCATCGGCGGCGGCCCCGGCGGCTCGACCGCCGCCACCCTGCTGGCCCGGCAGGGCATCGAGGTGACGCTGCTGGAGAGCGCCATCTTCCCCCGCTACCACATCGGCGAGTCGATCCTGCCTTCCGTACTGCCGGTGCTGGACCTGCTCGGAGTCCGCGAGGAGGTCGACAACCACGGCTTCGTGCGCAAGGACGGCGCCTATTTCGAGTGGGGCCCGGAGAACTGGGACCTGAACTTCGACCACCTGTCCGGCGCCAGCCGGCACAGCTACCAGGTGATCCGGTCCGAGTTCGACCACATGCTGCTGAAGAACGCCCAGGCCAAGGGCGTTGACGTGCGCGAGGGCGTCAAGGTCACGGAGATCCTGTTCCACGGCGACCGCCCCGTCGCGGCCCGCTGGTCAGCCTCGGACAACTCCGGGGCCGCCGGCACCATCGCGTTCGACTTCCTGGTCGACGCCTCGGGCCGGGCCGGGGTGATGGCGACCAAGTACCTGAAGAACCGCCGATACCACGAGGCCTTCAAGAACGTCGCGGTCTGGTCCTACTGGCGCGACGTCAAGCCGCTGGAGGTCGGGCCGAAGGGCGCCATCGCGGTCTGCTCGGTGCCCTACGGCTGGTTCTGGGCCATTCCGCTGCACGACGGCACGACCTCGATCGGCCTGGTGGCCAAGCGCACCACATTCTCCGACGAGCGCGAGCGGCTCGGCAGCATCGAGGCGGTCTACGCCGACGCGATGACCCAGGCCCCGCGGATCCTGGAGATGACCCAGGGCGCGAACAAGATCGAGGGTTACAAGGTCGAGCAGGACTACTCCTACGTCTCCGAGCGCAAGTCCGGCCCCGGCTACGTCCTGGTCGGCGACGCGGCCGCCTTCCTGGACCCGCTGCTGTCCACCGGGGTGCACCTGTCGACGTTCAGCGCGCTGCTCGCGGCCGCCTCGGTCTCCGCGGTGCTGGACGGCGAGCTGGCCGAGCAGGAGGCGGTGGACTTCTACGAGCGGGCCTACCACCAGGCCTACGAGCGGCTGCTGGTGGTCGTCTCCTTCTTCTACAACAGCTACAACCGGCAGACCCAGTTCTTCGAGGCCGACAAGCTGACCCGGCGCGAGAGGCACATGCTGAACCTCTACGAGTCTTTCCTGCACATCGTCACCGGCATCGAGGACCTGGACGACTCGATCGATGGCGGCGAGGCGCTGGAGGAGGTCGCGCAGCAGATCGCGACCCAGAAGAAGATCGACGCCGGGCACAACGAGGCGATGAACTCGCTGCCGGACTCGCCGCGGCAGGCCGTCGGCGGGTTGTACCTGGAACTGGAGCCCCGGCTACGCATCCGCCGCACATCCGAGGCGCCCGCCGGCCCGGAGCCGGTGCGGGAAGCGAGGGCCGGGTTGTGAGCAAGGTCTACGAGAAGATCAACCATCAGATGGCGGGCTGGATCCACCGCCAGCCGATCTTCTTCGTCGCCTCGGCCCCGCTGGCGGCCTCCGGCCGCGTCAACGTCTCGCCCAAGGGCCTCATGGGCACGCTCGTCGTGCTCGACCCGCACAGCATCGCCTACCTCGACTACACCGGCACCGGCGCGGAGACCATCGCGCACCTGCGGGAGAACGGCCGGATCACGGTGATGTTCTGCGCGTTCGAGGGCCGTCCGAAGATCGTCAGGCTCTACGGCCGCGGCCGCTACACGGTGCCGGGCGAGCCGGAGTTCGACAAGCTGCGGGAGCTGTTCGAGAAGACGACGACGGCGGGCCAGCGCTCGATCATCATCGTCGACATCGACCGGATCACCGACTCCTGCGGATGGTCGGTGCCGCTGATGGACTACCGGGAAGACCGGGCGGTGCTCGACCTGCACAACGAGCGCCGCGACGACGCCTACTTCGAGAAGTACTGGCAGACCACGAACGCCGACAGCATCGACGGGTTGCCGGCGCTGCGGTCCGAGCCCGAACCCGAACCCGGGCTCGCACCCGAGCCCGAGTCGGAATACCTGGTCGTATCGGCTTCCGGGAGCAACGAATGAACGGGGCCCCGGACTGGATCACCGCCGACGCGGACACCGAACGCCCCAGCATCGCGCGCTTCTACGACTACCTCCTCGGCGGGACGCACCACCTCGAGGTCGACCGCGAGCTCGGCCGCAAGGCCATCCGCGCGGCGCCCGGCCTCATCCTGCTGATGCGGGAGAACCGCAAGTTCCTGCGGCGGGCGGTCAAGTGCGCCCTGGACGCCGGGATCGACCAGTTCCTCGACATCGGCTCGGGCATCCCGGCCCGCGGCAGCATCCACGAGACCGCGCGCAAGGCCGGCTCGCGGGCCCGGGTGGCCTACGTCGATATCGACCCGGTGGCCGTGTCGGAGGGCAAGGCGATCCTCGCCGGCGACCCGGAGGGTGTCAGCGTGCTGGGAGACGTCTTCGAGCCCGCGGCCATCCTGGAGAACCCGGAGGTGCGCGCCCTGATCGACCTGGACCGCCCGGTCGTGCTGCTGATCCTCAATGTGATCCATTTCTTCCCGGACTCCAAGGTGCTTCCCGTGCTGGAGACGTACCGGCACCGCCTGGTGTCGGGAAGCATGCTCGGCCTGTCGGTGGCCATGGACGGCACCACCGGCGCCGAGGCGATCGACGAGCTCTACCGGCAGGAGTACGAGGGGTTCACCCTGCGGTCCCGCGAGCAGATCGAGGCGCTGTTCGGCGACTTCGAGCTGCTCGAGCCCGGAGTGGTCTATCCGCCGGAGTGGCGGCCCGAGGACCCGGGCCGGACGGTGGTGAACCCGGAGCGGTACAGCTCGTTGGTCGGCGTCGCCAGGAAGCGGTGAAAGACGGTGACCGGCGCCCACAGCGATAAGGTCGGTGGCGGCACAGTCGGCGGGCCGCGGCCCGCCGAGCCGGAGCTGCGGCTGTTCCTCTTCCATCACGCCGGCGGCTCCAGCTCGGTGTTCGAGGGCTGGGAAAGCCGCTTTCCGGCCGGGTGGGACGTCCGGGCTTTGGACGCACCCGGCCGGGGCGCCGCCCGGTCGGCGAAACCGTGCACGACCGTCGAGGAACTCGCCGGCTACTTCCGCGATCACCTTTCTCTGTCCTTCGACCGGCCCTTCTCGTTCTTCGGCCACAGCATGGGCGCGATGGTCGCGTACGAACTCGCCCGCCGCCTACAGGCCGAGGGCGGTCCGCAGCCGAACTGGGTGGGTTTGTCCGCGTGCCGCGCGCCTGGCCAGCCCGCGGCCCGCGGACAGCACGGCCTGTCGAACGAGGACCTGCGCGCCTGGCTGGCCGCGGCGGGCGGGACGGATCAGCTGGTGCTGCACCACCCGCTGATCTGGAAGATGCTCGAGCCCCTGCTGCGCGCGGATCTGCGGGTGGTCGACTCCTGGCAGCCCACCGTCGACGCCGTGCCGCTGCGCGGCGCGCTTTCCGTCTTCGGCGCCCAGGACGATCGCGTTCTCGCGCACGAGAAGCTGATCGGCTGGCAGCCCTTCACCGAGCACTACGTGGCCAGCCGTCTGTTCCGCGGCGGCCACTTCTATCTCCAGCGCCAAGCGGACCTGATCATACGGTGGATCGTCGCCGACATCTCCGGTTCGCGGCGCGTGTGTGCGACCCCATGGACATCCCCGGCGAAAACGAGGTGACCCGATGGCATCGGGAATCAGGCATGTGGTCGTCGACGCGGACGGCGTCGACATCCCCGTGACTCTGCGTGGAAACGGCCCGCTCGTCCTGCTGCTCCCCGGCGCGACCGGTCTGCAGACGGGATATGCGGTACTGATAAAGCTGCTGTCCGCGGACCACACCGTCGCGGTCTACGACCGGCGCGGTCACGGCCGCAGCAAGGAGAAGGAACCGAGCACCGCACCGCTGTCCATCGAGCAGCACGCGATGGACGCCGCGGTCCTCATCGACGCCCTGGGCGAGGGGCCCGTGCACGCCGTCGGCAGCAGCGCGGGTGCGGTCATCGGCCTGGACCTGCTGGCCCGCTACCCGGACCGGGTGCGCTCCCTGATAGCGCACGAACCCTCGCTGCTCCCGCTCATCGACGACGGCCCGCGCTGGCGCACCTGGTACGACGACCTCGTGGCGATCGACCGGGAGGTCGGGACCCGCCATGCCTTCGACTACTTCTTCGCCCACCTCGCGTCGAACGGCCGCGGCGAGCAGGCCCCGGTGGCGATCCCCAGCTCGCAGCTGCCGGAGTGGAGCCTCTACTTCCAACGCGAGCTGACCGAGATCGTCTCCTACGAACCAGACCTGGAGCAGGTGGCCCTGGACCGGGACGCGTTCGTCCCGGTGCTCGGCGCGGACAGCCGCGAGCGCTGGCACGGCCGGGTCGTCCTGGAACTCGCCGCGCGCGTGGGAGTCCCCGCGGTCGAGGTCGCGGGCGGGCATCTCGCCCCGGTCTACGAACCCGCGGCGTTCCACCGCCTGATCCAGGACAACGTCACCCTGCACGAAAAGCTGAGGGCATCGCAGCTGTCGTGACGTGCAGTGGCTTTCCCACCGGACGGCTCGCGGTCCGTCACCGTTCCGCGGGCCACCGGTGGGCCACCGCATCACCGTCAACATGTGCATCCTCTCATCAGAGGCAAAACGGCATGAGTGTTCCTTTTTTCGCGCCCGAATCCGTAACGGCGGCCGGGGAGCTCCAGAGGTGAGCCAGTGACCAGCCAGCAAACTTACGCCCTGCTGTTCGACATCGCCGTGATCCTCGCGCCGGCGCACGCGCTGGGCGGCCTGGCCCGCAGGTTCGGTCAGCCGGCGGTCATCGGCGAGATCTCGCTCGGGATACCGCTCGGCCCGACGGTCGTGCCGGCGGCGGTAGGCCGGCACTGATACCGACCGATGTACGGCCGCTGCTTAGCGCCCAAGAACATGGTCGCCGAGTTGGGCGACGGCAGCACCGCCGGGGCACCGGCCCCTGGTCGGGATGGGAGCTCAACACGCCACATGCGCCATCACCCGACCGGCGGACTCCGAAAGGCAGGCAGCGCTCACTACCGCAGTATGACCAATGCGCCACCGGGCCGGAAGAGAGAAGGGGCGCGGGTCGGGAGGCTTCCCGACCCGCGCCCTCAGGCCGTGGAACCGGCTCAACAGATAGGGTTCACGGCGTAGTCGTCGACGTTGACCGCGTACCCGTCGCAGCCACCCCGGATGTTGGAGAAGTGGTACTGCAGGTGCGGGTTGGCGATGAGCGGCTTGACCAGCGAGACGTACTGGTACGGGTCGTTGTGGCCGGCGTCCATCAGGATGCTGTACGCCAAGTCCGGGGAGATGCCGACCTGGTTCGGGATGCTCACGGTGCCGCCCCACGGCTGGTCGCGCAGCACCGGGTGGCTGATCTCGCCCTCGAGCGTCGCGTACAGCTCGAGGGACTTGACCGGGGAACCGGCGTCGTTGGTGTTGTAGATGAGCCGCCAGTCGGTGACCTCGTCCATATTCCGCGTGCTGCCGGTCGGCGAGGCGCCGTCGGCCAGCATGAGCGTCGCGTTCGGGTACGTGCCCCGGACCTTGTGGGAGGCGATGTCGAGCAGCTGCTGCAACGACAACTGCTCCTCGCCCCGCAGGACGTGGCTGAGGGCGACGGGCGTGGTCGACGGCGTGGCGACCTGAGCTGCGGCCCCCGCGATGCTTGCCAGCGAGAATCCACACGCGGCGACCAGGACCGCGACACTTCTCCTGAGCTTCATTGCCTCTCCGTTCTCGACGTCTTTCGAGACATAGTGGGCATATCGGAACTCTGGTAGAAACATCCGTCCCAGCGTGTCGCGGTCGCGCACGGAGAAGTCACTCGATTGGCGGCGTCGACTTCTGGCCTGTGCCGACGTTGGACGGCGGTTCACCGTGTCAGGGCACGAGTCAGAGGGTCGCCAGGCCGACCAACCCATGAGCGGTCACGGCACCGAGCTCCCGGCGGTCACCGACGCCGAGCCCCGCACCTGCCCAGGCGTGCGCCCGAACTCGCGTGCGAACGGGCCGGCAGCGCCGGCCAGGATTGGAGATTCACGAGGCAGACCGACGACCACAGACCCGATGATGACACGGGATCACCCGAGGTCAGGCCTCTTGGCTGAGATTTCTGAACAGGACAGGATTCATCTCGGCGCGAAAGAGGCCCGCGCAGGTTTTGTCATCAACCCGACGCAAGCCTGTAATAGCTCGGCTCTACTTTCCGTTCACCCCATGCGGCTGCACGTGCACCGGAGCGCGGCGCTGATGTCCCCGTTCATGCGCCGGGGGAAAGTCCATCAGATCCGTGTACAGCGGCAGTGGGCCGTGCAGCCGTTGCGGCCGGAATCCGTTCTGGAGCGGCACGACGTCTCCGTCGAGTGCCGCCTCGACCGAGCTGTCGCCCTTGCCGCGGGCGGCAAGCTTGAACTGCTCGAACTCGTAGGGTCGGCCCTGGGCGCTCCGGAACGAGGGACGGTCCATCACCTGGAAGTGCAGGTGGGGGGCGCCGGAGTTGCCCGAGTTGCCGAGGTCGCCGATCTGCCGGCCGACGTGGACGAAGGAGCTCGGGCTGCCCGGGCTTCATGTGCGCGTAGCCGGCGTAGAACGTGTGGTGCTGGTAGAACTTCTCGATGATGTGGTTGCCGGCGAAGTCCTTCAGCGGCAGCCAGCCCAGCGGGGGTTCCTCGGTCGGGACCTGGTTGGGGAGTCCGTCCACCACGGCGACGATCTCGCCGTCGGCTACAGCGTGGATCGGGGTGCCGTAGTAGGCGTAGCTGGACAGGGATGTAGGGGGCCCTCGAAGAGCCGGCCGTTTCCGTCCAGCCTCAGCCAGTCGATCGCGGTGCGTTCGGGGAAGTTCGTGGTGCCCTCCAGGGGGTTCACGGCGCCGCGGTGGGCTGTGACCTCCGAGCAGCAGCCGTTCGCGTCGAACCAGCGCGGGCCGGCCAGCTGGGACTCGATGACCGGCGTGGGGAGGTCGGAGACCGAGGTCCGGCCGACCTTCACCGTGACTTTGTCCGGGATGAGTCCTCGGCCTGGGGCTGGGCGAAGGTGATCCGGACACGGTGGATGATCTTCTCCGGGACCGGGCTGCCCACCGGGACCGAGGCGTCCATCCAGACGATGGCCTGCTCGCCGGCGACGATGACGGCCGGGCCGGTGATCGGGGTGGCGAGCTGGGAGATCTTGAAGTGCGAGGCAACCGTCGGCCCGCCGAGCGACTGGAGCACCCGCGAGGGGTGGTCTGGCGTCCAGCGCCTGGACCGACGCCACGGTCGCCGGGTCGGGCGCGTAGTTGACCATCACCACGCTCGTAGACCAGGTGGATCCGGCCGTCGGTGGCCGCCGCCGGCGTCGGCTCGATGGTCGGGATGACCGTGACCGCCGTGACCTGGTCGGCCGGAAGCGGCCGGCCGGCCCGCGCGACGGAGGGCACGGCCAGCAGGGCCGGCGCTCACGTGCCCCGCACGCCGATGTCGGATGTACTGATCAAGAAGCGTATATACCCCGGAGGCAGTCATGACGAAGAAGCTGTTCGACGCGGACGAGGCGATACTGGCCGAAGCGCAGCGGCAACTGGGGACGGCCACCGGCAAGGACACGGTCAACCTCGCGCTGGCCACCGTGGCCGGCCTGAAAGCCAAAGAGCGGGACGCAGCGTTGGACTACCTGCGCGAGCACTTTAATGAACTGTTCGACCTGTCGGCTGTCGATCCGAAGAAGCTCACGTTCCCACAGCCGCCAGCCGCCGCGTGACCTATCTGGCGGACACCTCGGCGGTGTGGCGCCTGCTGCGCGGGCAGGAGGCCCCGCAGTGGCGCGCGACCCTGAGCGGGACTGATCGCCATCTGCCCGGTGGTCGAATCCGAGATGCTCCAGGCAGTGCAGTCCACCGCCGACGGGATGCGGGTCTCCACGCTGCTGAACAGCCTGTTCGGCTGGGTGCCCTGCCCGGACGACCCGTGGCAGCAGGTCATCGGGATCCAGCACGATCTCATCAAGATCGGACACGATCGCGGTCCAGGCGCTATCGATATCCTGGTCGCCCTCACCGCCGTGCAGCACCGCCTGACTGTGCTACACCTGGACAACGATTTCGCGGCGATCGCCAAAGTCCGGCCGGACATCCAGGTCCAGCAGCTGGAATAGACGGCTACTGCCACGGCATCCGTCAGGGTTCTGTGACGGGCGACTAGATCGCATTACCCCGAAGTGTCAGGCGAAGGTTCCTCCTCGGCCCCTGATGTGATAACGGCGTGATAACGCACGTCGCGTTCACCACAGACATCACGCGATACACGGCGACAGCTACGAGTCGAGTCGGCTCGGACGAAACAGTGCTGGACGTGCTCAGATGTCCATAAGCGATATCAAAGTGCTTCTAAATATCCTGACTACGGATCAGAAAGTTAGGGGTTCGAATCCCTTCGTGCGCACTCGCTAGAACACCAACCCCAGGTCAATGACCTGGGGTTTTGTGTTTCCCGAGCTTGAGGACTCGACTCGAGACGAGGCTTAGAGTCGTCGGAAACGGTGTAGGTGCCGAAAACCTATGCGACCTGCTCGTACTCATCGAGGACGCCGCCGAGCCGGTCGAGTCGTCGAACCCGGAACTGGTCGAGATCGATGACGTTCGGCGGGAGCGGCCGTAGCGGTGCGGCCTGGCCAAGCGCGCGGTGCGGGCGATGGTTGTTGTAGTGGATCTCGTACTCGCGTAGGACGGTCATCAGGTGGCGGGTGTTCCAGACCAGGGTCCGGTCCAGCAGTTCCCGGCGGCAACTGCCGATCCACCGCTCCATGATCGAGTTCATGCGGGGTGCCCTGACGGCGCTGCGGATGACGCGGACGCCGGCGGCTTCGAAGACTGCATCGAAGGTGCAGCTGTAGCTCGCGTCCCGGTCGTGCAGGACGAACTTCATCCTGGTGCCAGCGTCTTCCAGATCCATCAGGAGGTTTCTGGCCTGTTGCAGGGTCCAGCGCTCGACGGGATGTTCGATAGCGCCGAGAATCCGGATCCGGCGGGTGGCGTGTTCGATGGCGGCCAGCACGTACACCTTTGTGCCGTCCAGCAGGTCGGCGGTAAAGAAGTCAAGGGCGAGGATGGCCTGGCCTTGGGAGCGCAGGAATTGGGCCCAGGTAGGACCGGTCCGGCGCGGGGCCCGGTTCCATGCCCGCCTTCTTGAGGATTTCCCACACCGTTGACGGCGCCACGGCGATGCCGAGAGCCGCAAGCTCGCCGTGGATCCGCCTGTAGCCCCACGCCTCGTTCTCGCGGGCCAGGCGCAGGACCAAGGCCCGGACGTTCCTGCGGGTCCGCGGACGTCCCGGACGCTTTCGCCGCGACTTGGCCGCCCACCGGCGGCGCAAGATGTCACGGTGCCAGCGCAGCAGCATTCCCGGTGTCACGATCAGCCGCAGGCCGGCCAGCCGTTCGCCGGGCAGACGACGGACCAACACCCCAAGCAGCGCCCGATCGGCCCACGTCAGCTTCCGGTGAATCCTCGGGTCCTTCCGCATCGCGACCGCCAGCTGATGGCGCAGGATGAGTATCTCCATGTCCTTCCATGACGAGTCCCGTTGCGACAAGCGCAGCAAGCCCACGGCGCGGACGACGACGAGATAGATCAGCTTCAAGGCCACAGTTGAGACCCTGGTCGATCGAGACCAGCCTTCACAAGGCCCGGCAACTCGAAACCGCAGATCGTCGCAGTAGTTCTCGGCACCGACAGGGTTCGGAAGCAGACGCAACACAGCGAACGTATTCGACACCGCCAGATACGCGAACCGGAACAGCACACCAACCATCATCGCCGAACTACGCCGACGATACGCCGGAAACCGCCCCACGACACTAGCTGCGAGGTGACGAACCAAAACCCTCTCCACCTGCATGGATGACATTCTCGGCACCCCCGCGTGGTCGCCGCCCTTCGATTATGGCGGTGCCGCGACGATCACAAGACCATCGAGATCCTGCTGCTCCGCCACCAACTCACCATCTTGCAGCGCCGACTTGCCGCGGCAGGAAGACGTCTGCGACCTGACTGGGCCGATCGCGCGATTATCGCGCTGCTGCTTGGTCTGGTGCCGAAGGCGCGGCGGGCTGGACCGTGTCTGTTCGTCACCCCGGATACGATCCTGCGCTGGCACCGCGACCTGCTGCGCCGCCGCTGGGCGAAGAAGTCCCGCCCGAAGAACGACCGTCGGGCCACCCACCAGAACATCAAGACCCTGATTCCACGCCTGGCCCGACAGAACCCGGCCTGGGGATACCGTCGAATCCATGGCGAGTTGGCCGGACTCGGCATCGCCATAGCCGCCTCCACCGTCTGGGAGATCCTCAAGGACGCCGGCGTCGATCCGGCTCCGCGACGCGGCTCGGTGACTTGGGCGAGTTTCCTGCGGTCCCAGGCCGAAGGGATCATCGCTGCTGACTTCTTTACCGCCGACCTCCTGGACGGCACGAAAGTCTACGTTCTGACCATCATCGAGCACGCCTCCCGCCGGATCCGTGTCCTCGGCAGCACGCTTCATCCGACCGGCCAGTGGACCGCGCAGATGGCACGCAATCTGGTCATGGACCTCGACGACGCCGCTGCCACAGTAAAGTTCCTGATCCGCGACCGCGGCACCAACTTCACCGAAGCCTTCGACACCGTCCTGGCCGATGCAGGCATCCGCACCGTGCTGTGCAACGTGCAGACCCCACGCATGAACGCGATCATGGAAAGTTGGGTTGGCTCGGTCCGCCGCGGACTCCTGAGCCGCACCCTGATCTGGAACCACGAGCATCTGCGCCAGATCCTGCATCACTACGAACTGCGCCACAACACTCACCGGCCGCACATGAGCCTGTCCGCAGCCGCACCACTCAAGCCGCTGCCGCCGAACATCACCGACCTCGACGCCTTGCGAGTCCGACGAACCCGCCGCGCGGGCGGCGTCATCAACGAGTATTGAACAGCCGCCTGACCTGCACGGACGAACTCTTCGACAAGGACACCCTAACTCCCTCGTCTGTGAACATCGCGTCGGATCCTTCGGTGAACTTGGTATCGCGGTCCCGGTTCAGGAACTTGAACCTCCTTCCACACTCCGCGCGATCTATCAGGACATTGCGGGCAGCCTGGGTTGTCCACTCCCCGGTCGGGTTGGTGGTCACCCCGGCCAGGTGTGCCCGGCGGAAACCGTGCTCGATAATGATCAGGGCATAGAGCCGTTTCAGTCCGATCGTGTCAACATGCACGAAATCAACCGCGAGGATGCCGTGGGCTTGGGAGGTGAGGAACTGCATCCATGGCGGTCCCGAACGGCGCGGCGCAAGGTCGATCCCGGCCGCGTGCAGAATCTCCCACACCGTCGAGGCGGCAATCTCGTGGCCGAGCTTGACCAGTTCGCCGGAGGATTCGGCGATGGCCCCACGTCGGATTGTCCTTCGCCATCGCGAGTACGAGCTTCTTCACCGCCGCAGCGGTCGGCGGCCTACGTGGCTTCCACTGGTCGTTGTAGTCCCATTTGCGGGCAACCAGCCGACGGTGCCAGGCCAGCAGCGTCGCCGGACTCACCGGGAACACCGCAGCCCAGCGTCGGCGCGGGATCAACGACGAGAGTGCTGCGAACCAGAACCCATCGGCCGGCTCGTAACGAACCCTGACGATCCGACGGCGCACGACCGCACTCTCATGTCACAGCACCAGCAGCTCAGTATCCTTGGACACCTCACGATGGAGCAGCACCGCGACAGAACTCAGCACACGGCGCGCTACACGGTACGCGAGAGACAAGAACATCGAGCCGGCATCTCAGCAAGACGGCCAGAGGCTTCATGGGTCCAGTTCACAAGCTCATTCCTACCTCCGAGCCCCCACACCGTACGCTGATGACCTGCGCGGACGAGGCTTCCGGCAGGCGCAGCGCCTCCCTGCCCGCGGACGGCATCGTGGTCATCCTCGGCTCCGACTACCGAAGCCGACCGCCATCCCACAGCGTGGGGAGCGAACCCTCCGGCCTCACCGTGGGCGGTTCGGTCGGCACAAGCCCGCAGAACGGCATTCCCTCCGTGTGTTAACACTTTCCTCGCGACCGGATCGAGGCCTGTCGTCCGCCCGCTGATGCGCCTACTTTGGAAGTCGGTGCCAAGGGGGGTTCCGCGTGACGAGGATCGTGCAGGCTCAGGACGGCCGGAAACTGGCCGTGGAGGAGTGGGGCGCACCGGACGGTGCCGCCGTCTTCCTGATGCATGGAACGCCCGGCAGCCGGTTCGGGCCGCGTCCCCGCGAGTCGGTGCTGTACCGGCTGGGGGTACGGCTCATCGCATACGACCGGCCCGGGTACGGGGAGTCCGACCGGCTGGGCGCCCGGGCTGTGGCGCACGCGGCCGGGGACGTGGCTGCCATCGCCGACGCGCTCGGGCTGGACCGCTTCGCGGTGCTCGGGCGGTCCGGCGGCGGACCGCACGCCCTGGCCTGCGCCTGTCTGCTCGGCGACCGCGTGCGGTGCGCGGCGGTGCTGGTCGGGCTGGCGCCCCGGGACGCCGGCGGGCTGGACTGGTACGCCGGGATGACCGCCTCGAACGTAGCCGCGTACCAGACCGCCGAGTCCGGGGCGCGGGCCATCGCGGCGCGGTTCGAGGCGCAGGCAGCGTTGATCCGGCGAGATCCGGCCGCGCATCTGCCTTATCGGGACCGGGAGCTGTCGCGGTCCGACCAGGAGGTGATGGCCGACATCGGAATCAGAACCATGATGTTGTCCAACTTCGCCGAGGCTGTGAAGCGGTCCGGGGTGGGGTGGATCGACGACGCGCTGTCGTTCGTCGCCGCGTGGGGCTTCGATCCGGCCAGAATCAACGTGCCGGTACTGTTGTGGCACGGCGCGCGCGACGTGCACGCCCCGGTGCGGCACACGATATGGCTCGCCGAGCGCATCACCGATAGCCATCCGGTGATCGTCGACGACGCGGCGCACTTCGGTGCCCTGTCTGCGATGCCCCGGGTGCTGTCGTGGCTGGTCGACGGCAAGCGGCCGTGACTGGCCAGCCTGCAGTGTTCGCCGCGTCCCCGGAGGGCTGACAAGCAGTGTTGAGAGAACACTGACTCAGGTCGGCTGCGGTTCCAGATCGAAGTCCAGCCGCCGCCCCTCGGCCAAGGCCCGCGTGATGCCGTGCTCCGCACCGAGGGTGCGTTCCAGGGCGGCCATGACCCCGGCCCGCAGCGTGTTGGCTTCGGCCTCGCGCGCCATCGCCTTCAGCGTCGCCACTCGGTTGGCCGAGACAGCGAGCGTGTCAGGGTGGTCCGCCCCCAGCGTCGCTTCGAAGATCCCGGCCGCCGCGAGCTCCATGGTCTCGGCCTCCTCGAGTTCGCCGGCGTCGACCATACTGTTCGTCAGGTTCGCGGCGGCGGCCAGAGTGTAGGGGTGCTCCGGCCCGAGCCAGGCGTCGAAACCGCCGTGCGCCGCCTTGATGTGCCTACGGGCCCGGTCGGGTATCCCGGCCTGGCGGGTGAAGGCGCCGAGGTTGTTCAGCGAGACCAGGGTGTAGGGGTGGTCCCGTCCCAGGTTCTCGCGGTAGGCCCGCAGCGTCTCGTCCATGATCTTGACTGCGGACCGGGCATCGCCGGTGGCCGCGAAGTCGGCGGCCAGGTTTACCGCGCAGGCCAGCACATCCGGGTTGTGGGGCGCGTAGTCGGCGAGATAGTGCTCGTACGTGTCGCGGCTCAGGGCCAGCGCCTCCTCCAGGTGGTCGGCCTTACGCAGCGAGACGGCGAGGCTCTTGGCGGTGCGCAGGGTTTCCGGGGCGTTCTCGCCGACCACGTCGCGGTAGTCGGCCAGGGTCGAGCGCAGCAGTTCGACCGAGACCTCGAAGTGCCCGGTCTCGCGCAGGTCGCGCGCCAGGTGCGCGGCCGAGAACAGCGCCGCCGGGTGCCGGTCGCCGAGCACCGCCTTGCGGCGGTTCAGGGTGTCCTGATCGATCGCCCGGGCCTGGGCGAAGTCGCCGACCAGGCGGTAGGAGACCGCGAGGTTGTGGGCCGACAGCAGGGCTCGCGGATGATCTTCCCAGAAGGCCTGCTTGTGGTCCGCGTAGGTGGCCTTGTCCATCTCCAGCGCGTCGTCGAACCGGCCCAGGCCGCGCAGGTCCGCGGCCAGGCCGATCGCGGTGAGCAGGGTGTGCGGGTGGCGCGGCGGCAGCACCCGCTGCTGCTCGGCCAGCACCTCGACGTCCAGGTCGTAGGCCCACCGGAACTCGCCGCGCAGCCGCAGCACCGTGGCCAGCTGGCAACGCAGGTTGAGGAACTGCCGGTTGAGCGCGAGCCCGGCCGTGCTCTCCGAGCCGTAGTCCTCGATCCGCTCGGCCCAGCGCTTCTCCAGGGTGCGGCCGAAATCCAGAGCGTGTGCGTAGTCGCCGGTCTTCCACAGGAAGCGCACGCGGTCGATGAGGAGCTGGCGCACCGGCTCCTCCTCGCAGTCGATGGCGCGTGACGGCGACAGGTGCGGCCAGATGATCTGGTAGCGCGGCCAGTTCTCCGGGTTGTCGGTGTCGCCGAACTGCGGCCGGGCGCCGGCCAGGATGCGGTGCACCTCGTGGATGGTCTCTTGGGCGCTCCCGTCATCCAGCGTCGCCTTAACGGCCTCCTGCACCAGGCGGTGCATACGCAGCGCGTTGGTGTTCGGGTCCACCTTGATCAGGGACAGCACGACGATCTCGCGCACCACGTTCCCGATCACCATGCGCTCGGTCACGAACTCGTTGAACGGGTGCAGGGCGATGACCATCTCGTCGGACTGCACCAAGTCCATGGCGATGCCGTCGGGGTTCATGAACGCCGCCAGCTCCAGCAGGCGGGTCGCCGCCGGCTCCCGCTCGCGCAGGCGTTGCAGAGCCAGGTTCCAGGTCACGGCCAGCGACACCGGATACGTCTCGGGGCGGCCGAGCGACAGCACCCGCGTCGTCTCCTCGGCCAGCGACTCCAGGTACGTCGCCACCGGCGTGCCGGTCGTCGCCAGCCAGGACGCCGCGCTCTCGACGGCCAGGGGCAGGTTGTCGACGAGTTCGGCGATGGCCGCGGCGTCGGCCTGCGCCAGGCCCGGCACGGCGCGCGTCAGGTGTCTGACGCTCTCTTCCGGCGTGAAGACGTCCACCTCGAGCGAGTTGGCCACCCGCGACCAGGACTGGATGCGCGAGGTGATCAGGATGTGGCCGGTCCCGTCGCCGGGCAAGTCCGGCAGATACGGCGTCAGCACCTCCGGCTCCAACGCGTTGTCGTACACGACGAGCCAGCGGTTGTACGGCGTGCCGCGGCGCAGCGCCTCGCGCGCCGCCTCGGCGGCCTCCGGGACGTTGTCGCCGCCGCGCAGGCCCAGCCGGATCGCGAGGTCGGCCAGCGAGGTGTCGATGAAGTCCGGCTGCTCGGCCTCGATCCACCAGACCAGGTCGTAGTCGGCCTTGAAGCGGTGAGCGTACTCCAGGGCCAGCTGGGTCTTGCCGACACCACCGAGCCCGTGCAGTGCCAGCGGCAGGATCACCGCCGAGGAGCTGCCGACGATCCCGTCGCGCAGCTTCTCCAGCATCGCGTCGCGGCCGGTGAACGTGGCGTTGCGGCCGGGTGCGCTCCACACCCGCGGGGTGGCGGCCGGGAAACGGGCGCCGCCGGTCTGTTCCCCCGTGACGCCGCTTACGACGGCCTCGGCATCGGTCTTGCCGAGCGCGCGCAGCAGCCGGGCGGTGGCCGGACCCTCGGGCAGGCCGTGCAGGTCCACCGACGGCAGCCCGCCCAACCGGTCGTCGGCCCGCGGCTCCGACACCAGGACCGCCGTCAGCTGCTCGGGGCCTGCCAGGGTGCGGGCTGCCGCCAGGGCGTGCCCGGAGCCGGCGAAGTCCGTCGAGGCGATCGCGAGCACCCGGCGGCGCTGGCCGTCGGCCGGCAGAGTGACGATGCCGGGCGTCAGGACCCGCACCGAGGCACCGACCCCGGAGCGCCGCAGAACCCCGGCGGTCCAGTCGGCCCACATCCGGTCCTCGGCGATGTAGGCGACGGTGACCTCCTCCGGCACCGTCTCGCGCCGGCGGGTCACGATGTCGAGGATGCTGATCCGCCGCGTGTCGTCGATCGGCGGGAGCGAGGTGACGGTGCCGCCGGTGAGCTCGCCGGTAAGCCGCTCGTAGGCGGCCAACAGCGAGGTGGTCAGGCCCGGGGAGTCGCCGAAGACGGCGAGAGTCTCCTCATAAGCGTAGAACGGCCGATAGGGGATTTCGACGGCGCCCCAATAGCGGACCGCGTCGGCCGGGTCGTCGACCTGCGGGAAGCCTTCGAAGCGGGCCCGGGCCGCGGCGCGCCCGGCGTCGGCCTTCTCCTTCTCGCCGTCGTCCACGCGCATCGGTACCGGCAGGATCCTGATGGCCCGCCGCCGATTGTGCTCGTGGACCGAGCGCGCTACCTTGGCGGCGCCTTCGATACTCTGGTTGTTGAGGGTGAAGCAGTCGACGAGCACGTCCGGCAGGTGGATAGTGCAGATGTCGGCCACGTCGCTGAAGCCGGTGCGGCTGTCGATGAGCGTGTAGTCGTAGTTCTCGATCATGTCGCGGCGCATCGCGTCGAACAGCCGGCCGCCGCCGAGGTCGGCGTAGAACCTGTCCCAGTCCAGACTCCCCACCGCGGCCGAGTACGCCCGGTTCTGCAAGCCGGCGGACACGAAGTGGATGCAACCGCCGCCCGGGAACGGCCAGCGCAGACTGATGGCCAGATCCCGGATCCGGGCATTGTCCATGTACCACTGTGCCGGGTCCGGCACCTCGTCGCGGCTCGCGGCCCACTCGAAGTCGCGGACCATGTCGATCACGCCGAGGTTCCCATTGAGCGCGGTCGGGTCCAGGACCGGGGCCGGGAAGTAACGGTGCAGTCCCGGAGATTCCAGGTCCCAGTCGATGACCGCGACTCTCCGGCCGTTCGCGGCGAGGATCCAGGCAGTATTCGCCAGCGCCATCGTACGGCCGCATCCGCCCTTGTACGAGTAGAAGGTCAACACCCGGCCTTCGCGCTCCGGCATCGCGATCCCCCTCCTGCGATCATCAGTCCTCGGTACCGTCGTCTGTGCTCGCTCCCGCGTCCCCGTCAGCGTCAGCGTCAGCGTCAGGACCGTCCCGCAGGCGTGGCCGCGACGGGAACTCGCGCCCGCCGGACCCGGCCGGCCGGACCGCCCGCAGATAGCGCCGCCAGGCGCGCTCCATCACATCGGGCATCGCGTGGCCGAAGTCCGCGACGCTCGCCAGCTCGCGGGTGGCGGCCGAGGCCGTACGGTGCCACTCCTCCATGCTCCACGGCATCACACCCTCCAGGAGCGACCGCAATGTGGCGGCCTGCTCGGCAGTCTGCCGGTCGGTTCCGCTCCATGGCACCAGCACCCGGATCCAGTCCTTGTGGCACCGGTCGACCTCGGCGACGCTGCCGGAGTCCGGGGTGTGCGCGATCCACGGGTCTACGAGCAGCACACCTGGCGCGTCCGGGATGGCTCCCGCGCCCGCCGCCGGGTTTCTCGGACGCGGCCGCATCTCCGGGGAGTGGCGGGTCAGGGCACTGACGACCGGGGTGTAGCCCAGGCCGCGGGCCACGTCCTCGGCCCGCCGGGCCAACGGCACGGTGGAGTCGGGGTAATACGGGCGCCAGTCCTCGGGCTGCGGCCCGTAGTAGTCACGGCTGCGGCCCGGGGGCGCGCTCTTCTCATCGGGGGCGGCGACGGTGATCCGGAACCGGCGGTCGGCGCCCTTCCCGCTGTCGTCGGTCGGGAACAACGGCCGGACCAGCTCGTAGTCGGCCAGCGGGCCGAGCGGCGGTGCGCAGGTGCGGGCCGTCTCGTCCAGCCACTCGGCGAACCGCAGTACGACGTTGGTGTACTCACGGTCGCGGTCCAGCCGGATCAGCTCGTACAGACCGCGCTCGAAGTAGGCGTCGCTGACGCTCAGCCGGGACATCTGCAGCGCCGAGGCGAACTCCGGCAGATCCTCCGATCGCGGCGGCTTCCAGACCACCGGCAGGATCGCCTCGTTCGGCACGCCGGTCTGGGCCAATTGCGCCATCTGCCGGGCGCGGAAGACCGCCCATTCCTTGCCACAGTTGACGCTGGAGAAGTAGGAGCGATGGTACAAGGGCACGAACACGCGGCAGGTGGCGAGTTCCCGGGCCAGGACCCGGCGCCACAGGGCGCCCTCGGGGATGGCGTCGTCCATGAAGCCCGGCGGCCCGGTCGGCCGATGCCAGGTGGTCGGATCGCAGCTCACGAGCTCGTTGCACAGGTCGCGGAAGAACTGGCGGACCCAGTAGTTGAGGTCGGGGCCGTCGTCGAAGACGCGCGGGGTGTGCGCGTAGCTCAGGAAGAAGCAGGAGCCGTATTCGGAGTACCGCGGCGATTCCGCTTCCCCGGGGCCCGACGGGCTCATCCGTGCACTCCCCTGCTGGTCGATGACCTGACGGGCACTCAGAGGCTCACTATAACTGCGCACGGTAGGCGCGAGAAGCGGATCCGCGCTTTAAATGAGGATTCTGATACAGGGGTACCGTCAGCCGGGTCGGTGCTCCGAAAGCCACTGTTCCGCGAACCGAACCGCTGAGGCCAGGGGGAAGCACGCCGAGGGCGCCGCGCCGACCGTGCCGTTGCGTACCCAGGACCGGGAGGCGGCCAGGTCAGCGCCGAGCCGGTCGAAGTCGGAAGCGTCGAGCCGGATCGCCCGGTACTCGATCCAGCGGCCGCCGCCTCCGGGCCGGCTGAGGTCGGCCAGCTTGCTGGAGTACGTCCGGGTCTCGGGGCGCACGCGGTACTCTGCCAGGTGGAACGCCGTGCACTTGGCGAAGCCCACGCCCAGCAACAGCACCTGAGCCCCGGATTCGGCCAGCGCTCCCAGCGGCGACTCGGGCCCGAGGTGGCTGTGCAGCGGATGCAGGGCCGTGATGCGCTCGGCGGCCGGGCCGAGCGCGGCGAACGAACTCGTCGGATGGCCGCTGCGGCACGCTCCGGGCTGAAGCCGGACGTGTTCGGCGAACGCCCCCATGCCCGCTGACGGGGTGCGGGCCGGGTCGAAGGGGGGAAAGCGTTCCCGGTACCCGGCGATCTCCACCGCCGTCATGCCGGCCACCGCCTCGCGGTGCGCGCTGGACGTGGCGGAGTTGGCGGGCGTCTGCGAGGGTACGACGACGGTCGCCCGGGGGCCGAGCACCGCGCGTAAGGCCGCGAGGACCGTGGCCGCTCCGCCGTCCACCGGGCCGATCGCCCGCAGCGAGGAGTTGATAAGGGCGTCCGTGCCGCTCTGGAGTCCGAGGCGGACGAGGTCCTCGGCGAGCTGCTGCCGGGAACACGGCTGCTGTCGGGATCGCACGATCGGCGCGTGATGCGTGGCTTCCAGGGAATCAGACATCAGAAGCGTGGCCGGCACGGCGGAGATAGGCCGCAAGGTGCCGTTCGGCGGAGCTGCGGGCCGCCTGCCCTGCCTGCGAGCTGACCGGCTCGTCCAGCCATGGAGCGACGGTCGCCCGCATGCTGTCGGTAAACTGCTGGCCGAGCTCGGTGAGCGAGCCCGATGCGGCCAGGACTTCGATCGCCTCGGCGGTGTGCAGCCGCCACCTGGCGAAGTTCACTTCCGCCGTCTCGGCCGCTTCGCCGACAGCGCGCAGCCGTTGGACGCGCCAGAAGTCGGTGACGGCGAGGTGCGCGTATGTCCCCTGCAACAGTCCCTCGATGGGACGCGCGTCGTCCCGCCACGGCGCATAGTACCTCCGGCGGTCGGACTCGTCGTAGAGGTCGTAGGCGTCGAGCACCGCGCCGAGTTTGACATGCTGGAACTCGTGCAGCAGCAAGAGCGCGAGCAGTTCGGGCGCGTCCGGGAGCGCGGCGCCCACTGCGCCGGGCGCTTGTCGTGCGGTGGCGCTTTTCGCCCGGCCGGCAGGCGCCGGCCTCAAGGGCGTGACGGTGGACAGCCCGGCAGCTAGGCCGGGAGCGTAGCCGGGGTGATCGGCGAGGATCAACCGCCAGGCCGCGTCGAACGACTGCTGCCAGCGGTCGTGATCGGCGGCGGACAGCCGGGACGTCGCCGGCCAGCCATAGCAGTCACGTTCGGGGTCGCCGTCGTCCAGCAGGATCGCGAAGCCTTCGGAGTGCAGGGTTCTGATGGGCTCCCACAAACCTGCAGGAGTTTCGTCGTCGAGCGTGACGGCGAACCGGTCCGGTCCGGTACCGATCAGCAGACGGTTCGGTGCCGTGGTCGCCACCCGGACGTAGGAACTCGGGCCGGGGACGCGGAGCGTGCCCAGCCAGGGCAGGTGGATCGCCCCCTGCTCGGCATGCAGCGTGAGCTCCAGCTCACTACCGGCGTGGACCGCCACCGCCAGGGTGAGCGCGCTCAAGCGGTGGGCGTCGTGATCCCGGACTCCCGCGCTCAGGACGCGGTGCGCCCAGGTCCGGAAGTAGGGCTGGGCGAGCACCGCGGCCAGCGCCGTCGGCTGTGCACGGTCGAGCTCGATCAGAGCGTTCCACGCCGTGCGGGCCGGCGATTCACGCATCGCCAGCTGCTCGGCGACCGTCGCCAGCAGACCACGGGCGATGCTGGCCTGGACGTCCATCAGCGCGGTAACGGCGGCCGCGTCGCCGAAGCCCGAGGCCAGCTCGGCCAGTTGGGCGTCGGCGATGCGGTGCCGGGTCACCGAGTCGCGGCCGTGGTCGGCGCGGCGACGGTCGCTCTGCGCGATGTGCAGGATCAGCTTCTTGAGATCCTCGCAGTAGACCGAAGGATTGTCGAAGCCTGAATCGCTCTGGTACCGGTGTGGGAACAGCCCGCCACCGCAACTCTCGACCACTTCGCAGGACCGGCACTGCTCGGAGAGCCCGGCCAGTCCGGACTGCCGTGCCCGCATTCCAGGGTGGGCCAGCGCCAGGTCGAGATCGTCGTCGGCAACGGTGAGCCCGGTTTTCGGCGCGCCGTCGAAGGCGACTTTGAGGGAGTCCAGCTGCTCGATCTCGCCATCGGTCTCGATCACCACGAGATCGCTCGGCGCCAGCCCCAAGGCTTCAGAAAGCGGCGGTCCGCCGTGCAAGGTGGACGACACCGAGTCGAAGATGCGGATACCCATCGGGCGTCCGTCGGCCCGCCACCGGTCGAAGATCGTGATCAGCCAGTCGGCATAAGCGGTGGCGCTCGGGGCGCCGGTACCCGGGTCCAGCGGCCGCGGCGGCGGAATATCCCAGGTGGCGTGCGGCAGGAGCAATCCGATGCGCGGCGGCTTCTCGGCCAGCAATGCCTCATACACCGCGATGGCATCATTGGCGATGTCCACGGTGCACAAGATCCCTGAATAGAGGTGCTCATACTCGGGGCGGCGTAAAAGCGCCAAGGCTGCGCGTACTTGCGGATGGCTGGTGCGGCCGTCGGAGTAGAGGCGGTGGCGATCATTCGCAAGCCGGTCGCCATCAAGGGAAACACCTACCCGCACGTCATGCTTGACGAAAAGATCAAGGAATCTCGCGTCCAGCCGGACGGCATTGGTGTGGACGCGGATATCTGCGGTGATCCCGTCCAGCACTTTACGCAGGCGGAGGATAATACCTTCGAGCTGCTCGGTGCCCGCAAGCAGGGGCTCTCCGCCGTGCAGGATCAGCCGGACCGAATCCACGCCGTGGCGCCGGGCGTGGTCGGCGATCCGGCCGCCGATCCGCTCCGCGGTCTCCAGGCTCATCACCTTGGGCCGCGCCTGCCAGGACTGGTCTGCGCCCTCGTACATGTAACAGTGGTTACATGCCAGGTCACAGCGGCTATGGACCTTCAGGATGAACTGCCGGAAGGGAAATACGATCTGCTCGGACACGACAGCGGCGCAGGGATGGCGAGGCGGGCTACAGCGAGGCGTCGAACGCGGCCACGGGCGGCGTCAGCGGCTCGTCACAGGCCCGCACAATTCGGAACAAGGTACTCGCTGCGCTCTCGGAGACTCGGCCCAGGGGCGTGTCGCGGCTATCGGTCACGGCTGTTGCTTGGCCGGGCTTGGCATCGTTCTTAGGGTGCAACATGAAGGCTCCCAGCCTGTCAAGGGGGATACGAACATCCCGCCCGCCTATTTGATCACACGGATGATCCAACTTACCTGTGGGCACCGGTCGTGTGGGGCACTACCTTATACAGAGGATCGTCACTGTTCAATTAATCAAAGGCCAGTTCCGCCGAACGAGCTACTGACCTGCAGTGGCGGTTTTCCCTACATATTATCCGGGCATCGGCACGATGTGGGGGGAAGTGTGCGACTTGGGATCACTGGACACTTGGATTTAACCGTCTCGACCGAGCGCGCGGTCGTGGCCGCGTTACGACGGCACCTGCTTGCCTGCGGGGTTCCAGGCGAACTGATCGGCGTCAGTTGCATGGCGCGCGGGGCGGACAGCCTCTTTGCCCAAGCGCTGATTGAGCTAGGGGGGCGCCTGGAGGTCATCATTCCCTCGGTGGACTATCGGCAATCACAGGTCACTCCGGACCACGAGCCGGTTTTCTCCGCGATGCTGGACCGCGCGGCCGCCGTACATCAGATGCCCGCCGCCCGCGCCGCCGCCGAAGCCTACGCGGAGGCCAACCGGCTACTGCTGGCATCCATCGACGAACTGGTGGCGGTCTGGGACGGCGGGCTCGACGGGCCGGTGGGCGGGACGATGGATGTCGTGCTGACCGCCCTGGCGTGCGGCATCCCGGTGACGGTGATCTGGCCGGAGGGAGCCGAGCGCGGGTGACGTCTTCTGTCAGGGCCACGGACTCACGCCGCGAGTTCCTCGGCCGTGAACTCCGATGGCCCGACCCGCACGATCGCCAGCCCGACCTCGGCCAGCACCGAGGGCATGGCCCGAACCACCTCCCGGTCGCGCTCCCGCTCCGACTCCGGCAGCTGCGCCCAAGAGTTCAGGTCCGGATGCCTTTTCGCGACGGGGTCCCGGCGCGGTCCGTAGCGCCAGCCGCGGCCGGTCCGCTCGGCCTGCCAGCGGTCGTGCTCGCGGCGGGCCAGTGCCTCGATCTCGCCGGGTTGGAAGGCGAAGTCCTGGCCGGAGGCGCTCCGGGGGACCAGCAGGCCGCCCAGGGCGGCCGCCTTGCGGCCGACGTCGCCGGCCAGCGCCCGGGATGCCGCCCGCAGGTCCTCGTCCAGGGTCTCCCACGGGGTCATGGCCGGCGCGCTGCCCAGCGGCTTGCCGCTGGCCAGCCGTTCCAGCAAGTAGCGCTGGTGGCTGGTCCTCGCCAAGGCCTCGGCCAAGTCGAAGCCGATGACGGCCGGGTCGCCGCCGACCTGGGCGACGTCGACGATGCGGAGCCGGCCGTCCAGGCCGTCGAACAGAGCTCCGGCCCCGGTGCCGTGGTCGAAGGCGCGGGCCATGCCGGACATCCGGTCCAGCCGCACCACGATCACCTCCAATGCGGACGACAGGTGCGCGACGGCGGCGAGCGCGGTGCCGAGGGCCTGGCCTTCGTCCTCCTGGCAGAGGTAGAGGCGGTGCAGGCGGGGCGTGTCGAGGCGGGTGAGCTCGGTCAGGAACTCCGCCGGAGTCCCCGTGCGGGTCTGCACCATGCAGACCTCGTCGAGGAACGAGTAGCGGGCCGCGACGGCGGCGACCTCCTTGAGTGCCTGCTCCCCGATCACCTTCACCTGCAGTGATGCCGACGACTGCTTGCGGCGGACCAGCCACTGCCTGCCCAGTTCCACCAGTACCGCCCGGCCGAAGGCTCCGGTGCCGGCGATGGCCACGCGGGGTGGATCGTGGGTGAACAGCCGGTCGTCAGAGCGGACGACGTCCTGCGCGGCCAACTCGTCGGGGTTGTAGAAATCGACGTACGGACCGTCGCCGCCGGCGGTGCTCCAGTGGCGCGCTTTCAGGGCCAGACACAGGTCGAGGTCCTTCACCATCGCGTGCACTCGCACCGGGCCGCGTCGTCCCGGACGTCCCACGTGTCCGGGTCGGTCTGCACGTCCCGGGCGGTCCGTGTGGGCCCGGATCCGCTCGATCGTCCCAGCCACCTCGACGTTGCGGTGGCTGTCGTCCAGGCAGCTGTAGACCACTGCCGCGCGCTCGACACCCGCCTCGCGCAGCCGGGCTGGCAGCGCCGGGTCGCCGATGACCACGTCGGCGCGCCGTCGATCGTCGGTGCCAGGCTCGATGGTCACCACCCGGCGGCGGTCCCGCCGAAGCCGCTCGGCGAGCACGGTCGCCGTCCGCGACGAGCCACAGACCACGGCGTGTCCGCGATACCGCCGCATCCGGACCCCGTGGATCCGATGCGCCGACAGCCCAAGCGCGATCTCCACGATCGTGTAAGCGCTCACCAGTGGCGCCGAGAAACGGGCCACCGCCAGCAGGAACGGGTACGGACCGCCGGCCGCGATCGGCGTGGACTGCACAAGGAAGAGCTCGATGTCGAAGTAGATGAGGTCGCCTGGCGCATGGCTGTACTGCGGATGGGGTTTCTGCTGCAGGATGTAGGCATGCAGGCCGACGTAGCCGAACACCAGGCTGACGACCGCGAGTACGAAGAAAACCCAGCGGAGCGTGGTGGTGGGCCGGGCCGGCAGCTGATAGCGGAGCCGGTCTGCCATGGGCGCCCTCCCTCGACCCGATATCAGACCTCTGCGTAACTAGACGTTATCTCTGGGTACCGAGGTCGTCCAGCTCCGAGCGAACACCTCTTCGCCCTGCTCGTATGCGACGAGCCGGTACACGACCAGGAACCTGGTCCCAGTGCAGGTCATCCGCGAGAACGTCGGACCTCGGTCTGCCACCCGCCGCAGTCGATCGCGTCGGTGCGCTCGCGCGCCACCGCCGCGGAGCCTGTGGGTGGTGATAACTTCATCTGAGCAGGTCAGGCTGCATGCTAGTGCTCGTTCATGATGCCCCCAAGTCGGGCGCGTCTCCGCACCTCCAGGTCAACGGCGTCAGCGCTTCCGGTGATCGATTCGGGCACGGGGTGCAGTGGTTCGCGGCGGCCAGTGCCCAACCAACGCTCGACTTCTACGGCGTCGGCTGCCACACCTGCCCAGCCAAGACCGCCTGCACCACCGCCCGCTACCGAGGCCTCACACTGCACCCGCGCGAGCAGCAAGAGACGCTTGTCCGCCGCCGCGCCGAGCAGGACAGCGCCGAATGGAAAACCCGCTACAACATCCGGGCCGGCATCGAGGCGACAATCTCCCAAGCCGTGCGCCACTGCGACGCCCGACACACCCGCTACCGCGGCCTACCCAAGGTCCGACTGGAACAGGTCCTGATCGCAACCGCCATCGACCTGTGCCGACTAGACGCATGGTGGACCGGAACCCCCCTCGGCCCCACCAGAACCACCCACTACGCACACCTCGAACTAGCACTCACCGCACAACAACACCGATAAACCATCACATCAAGCAACAGAGTCCTGTGGGGTTCAATAACACTGAGTTGACCGCCCACGGCTTGATTCAGTCCGTTAAGCAGCGGATCCGGGATCACATGACCACGCTGTCGTCAGGAGTTCGGCACCACAGCCCGTTCGTCGGGGCCCAGAGCGTCAACGACGTCTTTCTTGCCAGAGTCCTGGAGCTGCTGCTGTCCTCCACACCCGACCGCACTGATACACGCAGCCTCGAGCTGTCGGCCTTGGGTACGTCAACCTGCTGCACATCGCCGTCACTCTCGCCGCCATCCCCGACACCACCGATGGCATCGGTCTGCAGCCGTTCGAGCGCGCCGATTCCCGCAAGCTTGCAGACCCGACATACCCAGATGTCACTCCGCTGGCCGACCCGAACACTGTGGCGGAGGCTGCTGCGGAAGAGACGGACGCGCACATCCGACTCTGCAAGGGATTGGCATGCTTGGAGAGTTTGACACTGCGCAATCTAGGGCAGCCTTAAACACGAGTCCTATATAAGGGTATTGCCACGGCTACGGATCAGACCGGCCGCCGCCGACAGATGATCCCCTCCAACTAAGACGCAGTTCACAGGCCCAATCGAGCCATCTGGTTTTCTCCAGGACCGCGTTTTTCGAACATGCCCCGGGGCAAGGGAGCGTGCCACCGAAGCTCGCGGTGTGCCACGTCGTCCCGGTCACGCTGAATTTCCTGTAGTTGGGTCACCTCGAGTGACAACACAGGACTCCGACGCACCCGCGGCGGGTCACTGCTCCTTGGCCTCCAGCACCTGAGCCAGCCGATCCTCGACTCCTTGCGAAACGGCCTGAGTGCCGCCGAAGACGGTCCCGGTGTAGGTGGTGCCCTTCACCTGGTCGGGCGGTCCCGGGAAAATCGCGGTCGTCGCGGTCGGCACATAGTTCGGAGCTGTGAGGAACAGCCGACCGTGCAGTGTCGCCAATGCCGCTCCTCCGGTCAACGCGTCGGCGAAGCCGTTGCCCGACGCGTAGCCGACGAACGGGTCGTCCGGAGCACAGCAGTCCGGGCCGGTGTCCTCGATGGCGACGCCCTCGGCGGTCGTATAGCGGTCGGCTCCGGCGATGAAGTAGAGGGTCCCGATGTCCGTGCCCCAGCTGTCGCCGCCGGACTTGGCCGGGGTGCCCGGCTTGATCGTTGAGTCGATGATGTAGTCCGGCACGCCGATCATCGCCAGCCCGGCCAGCGTCGACGACCAGCCGATCGCCGTCACGTTCGGCATGCCGGTCTGGTAGCGCACCAGCTTGCTGCGGATGTACGCCGCGGTGGCCGCGTCGTTGAAAGTGGCGCCGTCGCTCAGCAGGATCGCGGCCGGTTTGCCGCCTGAGGACAGCCGCCCGGTGGCTGCCGGCCCGGCGGCCAGGGCGTCCGGGTAGTCGGTGCCGGTGGCGATGACGACGTGCGCGGGGTTGTCCAAGCCCTGCTTGGCGATGATCAGCGCGGTCTCATAGCGCGTCTTCCCGCCATAGCGGATCACGTGGTACCCGTCGCCGGACAGCGTCGCTGCCACGTCCGGGGAGACTGCGTTCTGACCGCCGAGCACGTACACAGTGCCGCCCTTCGGGAGGACACGGTGGATCTCCTGACGCGTGGTGTCGGTCAGCTGCTGCGGTTCGGTCAGCAGCAACGGACCCTGCTTGTACGAAGCCAGCGGTATTCCGGCCAGCGCGTCGGGGAAGGTGGCGCCGCTGGCCAGGACGACCGTGTGCGCGGCGAGTCGGTCGGTCTGGTCGTCGGCTGCGTCGGCCCACAACCGCCGCGACACCGCGGTGCTCGTGTCGTAGCGGGTGGTCCCGGAGACCCGCTGCATCGTGCTCGGAACCGTCGTGCGGACGTTGAGCGCCGTGGCGGTGGTCGTCGCTCCCGAGGAGTCGGTCACCGTGACCACGATCTGGTACCACCAGGTGGAGCGGTAGACGTGTCGGAAGGCCGGCGAGGCCTGGTTGACCGTGGTCCCGTCGCCGAAGTCGACGTGATAGTTCAGGACCGGATTCGGACCGGAGGCGGTGACCACCCCGGTGACCGTGCCGTCGGACGATCCGCCGATCTCGATCTGCGCGGACAATTTCGTCGGGACCGCGGACAGGACGTTGAACGAGTAGGTCACCGGTGCCGAGACGTTCCCGGCCGCGTCGACGGCGCTGACCGTGACCGACGCCAGGCCCGCATACGGCAGCGCCAATGTCAGGTTGGCGCGGCCGGAGGCGTCGGCGCTGATCGTGGCGTTGCTGACGCCGGTCTCCGGGACGCTGTACTGGAAGCACACGATCGGCGAGACCCCGCCGGAGCCGGACAGGTGGAAGACGCCCGGCTGGTTCGGGCCGTGCGTCGGGGGCAGGCCGCCGGAAAGCGACGGGAAGTCGTCGGATTGCACCGCGGCGGTCAGCGGGCCGGTGGGCGTGCCGGTGACCGGCGCGGGGGCGCAGGGCGTCGACGCGGTCCCGGCGGCGGAGGCGGTCAGCGGCGGCATCAGAGCGCTGATTAATGCGGCCGAACTCAAGATCAGCGGAGCGGCCAGACGGATGCGGGTCATCGGGGTTCCCCCATGTGTGGATCTCGTCAGTTTTCAGTGAAGCTGAGCGCTTGCGCGACCTGGTCTTCGGCGGTCTGCGACAGCGCCGCCGGGCCGCCGAACAGTTCGGCCTGGGAAAGCGCGCCGTTCCAGTGGTCCAGGGCAGCCAGCACATCGCCCTCGCCGCCGGTCGCCGGAAGCAACAGCATCGGCCTGTTCTGCAGAGCGCAAAGCGCGCCGCCCGACAGGGCATCGGGAAAGGTCTCGCCCGAGGCGAAGCACACCCCGGTGGACCGGCCCGGCGGCAGCGAGCCGGATGTCTGGTCGATCATGGCGTGCGCGACGGCGAGCGCGGTGGTGTAGCGGTCCGGACCCTGGAAGCCGTCGTTGGCGCGGATGTTGCCCCAACCGTGCATGGCGCGCTCGCTGATCACCGCGAGGGCCGGTTCGCCGACCGTCCCGACCCGCGGATGCTGCTGGAGCCAGTTCCAGGCACCGTCGCTGATCGTCCACTGGCCGGTGAGCAGGATCGGTTCGCCGAGTGCCGCCGCCAGCGGGCCGGCCGCCAGCGCGTCGGCGAAGTCGGTGTCGGTGGCGATCAAGGCGCCGGGCGCGGAGGTGAAAGCCTGCTGCGCGACGGCCAGAGCGGTTCCGGCCCGGTCCGCGCCGGAGTAGCGGACGACGTGATAGCCGGCAGAGACCAGACCTTTTTCCACCCCCGGCGAAATCGCCGCCGTGCCTCCGAGGATGTATACCGTCCGGCCGGACGCCGGGCCCCCGAGGACGCGGTCGATCTCGGCGCGGGTCGCGGTGTCCAGCACCGTGGGATCGGTCAGCAGCAGCGGACCGCCGACATGGGCGGCCAGCGGGACGCCGGACAGTGCGTCAGGGTACTTATCACCCCGGGCCAGCACCACGGCCTTGGCCGAGCCGCCGGTCCACGCCGTCCGCGACACCGCGATCGCGGTCGCGTAGCGGTCCCCTCCGGAAATCCGGGCCACGGCGTGAGCCAGCGGCGGTGCGGTCGCGACAGTCACGTCCACCCAGACGGCGGCCGTACCCGTCGACCCCCCGGCGTCGGTGTCGGCCAGCTGAACCAGATACCGGCCGCTCGCCTGGTAGGTGTAATAGATCTCGGGCTGGTTGTCGGCGCCGCGCAACGTGGTGCCGTCGCCCATGGACAGCGAGTATTGGCCGCCGGCTGCGGGCATCGTGACAGCGATCAGGCCGTGGTCGTTCTGCGCTGTGACCGTCAGAGAGGGCTGGAACAGAGGGCTTACATGCGACAGCTTCGCGGGTGACGCGGCGGGATCCGCATGCACCGGAGCGATCGGCCCCAGACCAGTGCCGAGCACGGCGACGAGCGCAAGGCCGAAGCCAATGGAACGACTCATTTCTCCCCATGCCATAAGGCAGCGCCACGAAAAACGTCGCGGTCCGGCCCTGTCCATGAAGGTGAGGGCGTAGGGATTCTGACGGCACCAGATACGTGAGTCAACGCCCGACCGTTACCGGTCGGTTTTACAGAGCTGAGATTCATTGCCTGCGTAGCACAGATGCGTTGATCAGACGATGTGCGGCGTGATCACGTACCGCGAAGCTGTGGCGTTGCTCTTCAATATCTTCTTCCCGGGGGTCAGTCGCCATGCGCGCGCGTCGCGTCACACTCGCTGCTCTTTCTGCGTTGGGCGTGTCCGTGGGGGTGGCTTCCGCGCCGGCGCACGCGGCCGCCCCGACGACCATCTATGTCGACAACGGTAGCGCCGCCTGCTCCGACACCGGGTCCGGAACGCAGGATCAGCCGTTCTGCACGATCAACGCCGCCGCGAAGAGCGCGGCGCCTGACGACACCGTGCTGATCGAGCCGGGGACGGGGCACTACTCCGAGCCGATGATGAACATCCAGACTTCCGGCACGCCTGGTCATCCCATCACCTACCAGGCAGCGCAGGGTACGTTCACGATGGGCAACGTGAACTCGCCCGGCCAATACGACGCCGCGTACGGGCTGCGATTCGACCAGACCGTGCACGACATCGTCATCCAGGGTTTCCACTTCGGCGGCGGTCTCTGGGTCGACGAGGAGTCGGCGCGGTTCCAGGTAAGGAACAACTTCTTCGACGGGTCCGGCCTGGCCATGTACGACGGAGAGGCGATGGAGGTGACAGGTAACACCTTCACGAACGCCCCCCTGTCGGTGGAGGGCGCAATGGGCGGCATCTCCGAGCCGACGCCCACGCTCGTCGACCACAACACCGTTGTCGGCGGCAGCATCTGGGCCGACATGGGCAGCACAACCGTCACCCACAACACGGTGTCGGGAAGCTCCACCTTCGGGATCCTCGCCGGCACCAACAAGAGTTCCTCGATGTGGGACGCGCAAGTGACCATCGCCGGAAACCTGGTCTACGGCAACGCCGGCGGCGGGATCTCGGCAGCGAACTGGGGTGCCACCATCACCGGCAACACCATCGCCGACAACGGCGGCAACCAGGTCGAGATCCATTCACCGACGCCGATCCCGTACACGCCGCCGTCGCCGCCGCAGACCCATGTCGAGAACAACATCATCGCCACCGGGACCACGTTGCCGCACAGCGCGGCCGCCACGGCGTCCCAAATCGGGATCACGGTCGATCAGGCCGCCTGGGCCACGACCTTCGTCGACCGCAATGTGGTGAGCCTGGCACAGGGCCGGCCTTACGAGATCGGGACGACGATCGTCCCAGACGGTGCCCACCTGGCGGCGCTCGGGCACGGCGGTACGGCCGAGATCAACGCGGCCCCGCTGCTCAACGCGGACGGCACCTTGCGGGCGGGATCGCCCGCCGTCGACTCGGCAGACTCGGCTGCGGCCGGGGAGCAGGCCACCGACCTGGCCGGCAACACCCGGCACGACGACTCCGGGGTCTGCGACACCGGAGCCGGATCCCGTAGCTACGACGACCGCGGCGCCTTCGAGTTCCAGGGAACGACCAGCCCCGCTGTGGCCTGTGCGGCACCGACCGCACCCGTCCCCGCGGCCCCGGCTCCGACCGTCGACTCGGTCGACTTCCCGGCGACCGGTGGCTACTTCGGGGTCGGGCGCGCCGGATACTTCCACGTCGCCGACCACAGCGGCGCGCGCAACCCCATCCAGTTCTCGGTCGACGGCGGCGTGGCGCAGCAACTCCTCGCCGATGCCTCGGGGTCGCTGATGATTCCCTACACCGCGACCACCGCGGGGCCGCACTGGATCGACGTCCAGGTCGTCGGTGCGAGCCCGTCGTTGACAACCCGCTACACCTTCACCGTCCCGGCCACGGACACGGTCGTCGCGCCGACCGCGTATTTCACGGTGGCTGGCGACCGGGCGAATCCCAAGTCGGTGACCGTCAACGCGATCAAGTCGCTGCACGGCACCACACCGATCCAATCATTCACGTACCACTTCGGTGACGGCACCTCCACCGGACCGACGAGCGCCACGAGCGCCACGCACATCTACAGCACCGCGGACAAGTTCCCGATCACGGTCACGGTCCAGGACACCGACAGCCTGTCGAACTCGATGCAGGCGACCTACGATGCGAGTACCGGTCAGACTTCGACGCCTAAGCCGTCTCCCAACACGATCCACGTGAACAACGCCGCCGGAGCCAACTGCTCGGACGCGGCTGGCTCGGGCAGCGCCAGCAAGCCGTTCTGCACTATCGCGGCGGCCGCGGCGCTCACCAACCCCGGCGACACGGTTCTGGTGTCGGCGGGGACCTATGCGTCGGGGGTGGACATCACCCGCTCCGGCACGCCTGGGGACCCGATCACTTACACGACCTCAGGCACCGTAGATCTGGTATCGCCCTCTAATGCCGCCTATATGGGCACGGCGTTCACGCTCAGTGGCGTCCACGATGTGACCGTCCATGGATTCGTCATGGACACGAAGGGCTCCAACGGTGTTCTGGTCGGCAACTCGCAGAACGTCGAGATCTCCGGGAACACGATCAACGACGACGGCGTGTTCGGCGCTTCCACCTACGAGGGCGTCCAGTTCACGAACGTCACCGACAGCGCCATCGTCGACAACACCGTGAACGCCGGCGACATCCAAGGCATCGTCGTGGATTCCGGCTCGCTCCGGGCGGCTATCCAAGGGAACACCGTCCGTGCCACCAGGAACGTCGTCTACTACACGATGATCCAGGACGCCGCGCCGAACAGCACCGTCGTCGGCAACCGGGTCTCGAACCCGGAGTCCCGCGACATCGCGATCAGCTCCGGCGCCGACGGCACCGTGGTGGCCGGGAACATGGCGACCTGCAGCAACGTGGGCATCAGTGTCGATGCGAACAATGTCGCGGTCACCGCCAACACCGTGATGCAGACCGCGGGCCGGGAACTCGCCGTCGGCGGGAACGGGAATGTGACCGGGACGTCGATTCGTGACAACGTTTTCGCGATCCCGGACAACACCTTCGACTGCGGATCGCCTAACGACGGCAGTATCGGCATGTACGGCGTCGACATCTACGCGGGCTCGACCGCCGGGACGACGCTCGACCACAATGACGTCTGGTTTCCGTTGTATGGACCCGGATATCAGTGGGGCGATACCGAATATGCCGTGACGACCCCGGCCCAACTCGCAGCCTTCACCACCGCCACGGGCCAGAGCGCGCACGACACCGTGGCCTGGCCGATGCTCGATGCGAACGGCGCTCCCAGGCCCGGCAGTCCGACGATCGACGCAGCGGACTCGTCCGCGACCGGCTATCCGGACAAGGACCTTCTGGGCAACCCCCGCGTCGATGACTCCACGACCCCGAACACCGGCCTCGGCCCGATCGCCTACGGAGATATGGGTGCCGTCGAATACCAGCCGCAGGCTCCCGGCGGTGGTACCCCGACTCCCACGCCCACGCCCACACCGCCGCCGACCCCCACCCCCGCACCGGTTCCGAACCCCGGTACCGGCCAGCCCACGGTGCAGCGGCTCGGCGGCGGCACGCGTTACGCAACCGGTCTGATGGTCTCCCAGCACCAGTGGGCCGCGGGCAAGGCAAGCGCAGTCGTGCTGGCGCGTGGTGATGCCGCGCCCGACGCGCTCGCCGGCGTGCCGTTCGCCGCGCACGTCCACGGCCCGTTGCTGCTCACCGATCCGTCGGCGCTGGACTCCGAGACCCGCAGCGAGATCGACCGGGTCCTCGGTGGTCCGCACTCCGGCAAGACTGTCTACATCCTCGGCGGAGCTGGTGCGGTGGCGCCCTCGATCGAGAAGGGTCTGCGCGACGCCGGATACAAAGTCGTCCGTTACGGCGGTGACAGTCGCTTCTCCACGGCGTTGCAGATCGCTTCGGCCTTCGGGCCCACCGATCACGTCATCGTCGCCACCGGGCGCAACTTCCCGGACGCGCTGTCGGCGGGGTCTTTGGGCGCCGCGGAGGGCGCGCCGATCGTCCTGTCCGACGACACGGTCCTCGACGCAGCCACTGCTGCGTTCGTCGCGCGGCACCCGGCGATCGACCCGGTCGGCGTCCAGGCCCAGCACGCAGTGGCCGGCCTCGCCGCAGGGCGAACGGTCGACCGCAGCCTGGCCGGCTCCGATCGCTACGTCACCGCGACCGACGTCGCGACCCGTGTCGCCCAGATCCTGGGCCACACTCCGGCGACGGTCGGCGTCGCATCCGGCACCGCTTTCCCGGATGCCCTCACCGGAGGCGCCTTCATCGCCAACGCTGGCGGCGCGCTCGTGCTGACCGACCCGACCAGGCTGACGGCCTCCACCGGCGCTCTCCTCACAGGCTGGCACGGCGGGCTGTCCACGATCGAGGTTTTCGGCGGCCCGCTGGCCGTGTCCGGGCCTACGTACGACGCGATTGTCAAAACAGTCGGGGCTCGGTCCTGACTCGCGAGCCTCGCCAGCTCGGCAAAGCCTCAACCCCAGGAGGGGCGGCAGGACATGCTGCTGTCGCCCCTCGCCCGCTACCTGGTGGTCGCCGGAGTCGACGCCGCTGCGACCACCGTGACCGTCAAAGGCGTGGACTACTTCTTCGACCTGGCTCAGTGAACCGCTCCGGATCTTGTCCAGACTCTAGGTTGGGGTTCCTACTGCGGTTTTGCGTGCGTGAGGTAGAACTCTGCTTCGTATTCGACAGGTGGGATGTGTCCTATCTCACCGTGTAGGCGGCGGTTGTTGTACCCACTCGATCCACTCGGCGGTGGCGATCTCGACGTCGGTCAGGGTGCGCCAGGGACCGCGGCGCTTGATCAGCTCGGTCTCGTACAAGCCGATCGTCGACTCCATGAGCGCGTGACGTCCAGACACTCGCTGGCAGAACGTGTCATCGCTGACTTGGCCCAGGATTGGCGGGCGTGAAGGGTTGGACGCAGCGCGAGGAGCCTTATATACGTGACCTGACGATTCCGCGAATCAGAAGGTTAGGGGTTCGAATCCCTTCATGCGCACTGAGCAAGGCAGGAACCTCAGGTCGATGACCTCGGACCACCGGCGCGGGACGGCGATACGCCCGCGGCCGACGCCGTTATCTCGGTTCGCTCCGCGGGTTGCTCAGGTACGCGGAGTTCCGACGTCGCTGGGTTCGGGGTCGGACAAGAGGTCAGGCGGGATCACGGCGTGCTCAGATAGTGCCGGCTCCATGACGCGGCCACGCCACCGGTCCACTGCCTCCCTCAGCCGGTGTGAGCTGACGCCCTACCCGACCAGGACGTCGACGGGCGCGCAGGCCGCGGCCAGGAGAAGATGCTCGGTACCGATGTACCCATGAGCGACGTCGGCGGATTCGTGAAGGGCCCGGGCCAGGATGAGCGTGGATAGCGGTGGGTTCGACACACTCGACTCCGGCTCCCCGGTCGCGGCGGCGATGGCTGTGCTGGTCAGAAACTCGGTCGGGCAGCCCGAGGGTGAAACTCCCTCGGGCTGCCCGACCGAATACCCCATCCACGCAGGTCAGCCTGCGTTCTGCCGCTCGCGCAAGACCGCGCCTGCCGATAACGTCTTGCATGCTGGTCAGCCTGCGGGGCAGCGCTTTCACCAGGGAACCTTGCCGGCCATCAGGCCGGTTACCCCGATAACCACCAAGACAGCGATCAGCCCTATGGTCTTGCGGTCGTCAGCGATCGCTTCCCGGACCGTCTTCCAGAACTCGGCCACAGTCGGCCCTTTCGCTCGAACCTGTAGGCCTGATTGGCCGAGCTCGAGTACACCGCGCCCGACGGTCAAGTGATCATCGAAAGTTGCGGGGTTCATAGATGGACCCGACCGCACCGCCTTCCCAACTCTCCATGTCGGGCGGCGGCAGGGCTAACTTGGAGCGGTGACGCGTTCCCCTGTACCAAGCCGCGCCGACCAACAGATCATCGACAGCCTTCCACCGGGCGGCTCGCCAGTCTCCGCGACTCAGCTGGAGCGCTGGCGGGCGTGGAAGCTAATCGAGCCGAACGTCGTCATCGGCCGCGGCCGGGACGTGGGCACGGTGACCGAGCCAACGGAGGCCACCATGAAGATGGTCGCCTGGCTGGCCCAGCACGCCCGCCCCGGTGTTTCCTGGGACCGGCTCGCGCTGCAGGCCTTCGACGAAGACATGCCCGTACCCTCGGAAGGAATTCGCAGGGCTTTTACGCGGCAGATCGATAAGACCCGGCTACCCGGAGGCATTGCGCTCGACTCCGCACCGGGTACCGACCGAGAGACCTGGGCCGTGGAAGCAGCGGAAACCGTGACTGCTACGGGCGCGACCATGTTCCGTCCACTGGCCAGGATCGCCAGGATCGACAGCGCCGTTCAGAGCCTGCTTGCCGCGCACGCCCCGTGGCCGCCTCAGGAATACGCTGATCTTGACCGCCGTACGGATACCGACCGAACCCCGGCAGAGATCACGCAGATGGCCGTTGCGGCGATCATCGATCCGGAGAACTACCTACCGGGATCGACGATCGCCGATGTTCTGGCCGCGCTGCTGCCTGAAGGCCAGCTCAGCCCGATGGCCTCGTTCCTTGAGTTCAGCGACCTGGACGCCACTGAGCTGACAGCCGCGGAGTGGCTCGGCAAGAACATGGCTGGGTCCATCCTCGAAGAGCTTCGCGCGGCTATTGCTGCAGCGGACATCGCAGAGCTTCGCCAGGCATACCGTGCAGCGCAGGCATGTACCCGCCGCACCGGCGAACTGCTGAACTCTGTGGAGGCAGAGATCGGCGCGGGCACGCTCGGGGACGCGTGCCGCGCGTGGGTTTCGGCCGCGGCCTTCGGGCTCCCTCGGATCATGTTGTTGGTGACGGCACGGGACCGTAAGCCCCACGAGTTCGCGATATCGGCCGCGCTTCTGCTGTGGACCAATCGGATGGTCAGTCGTCTACGCTCCGCTTTCCCCGGGGGTTTCACGGCCCTGGACGAACCTCTGCGGCAGATGGTTGAGGGCCTTTCACTTGCAGTGCTCACCGGCGAGGATGCCTGACAGCTCTCTTCAAAGCCAGGGCCAGCCCAGAACGACGAGCGTTATCAGGCGTCCGTCGTAGATTGGGTGCTATGGAGCGAGCCAGGGTTCGAGCAGAAGTGACCATCGGTGACCGAACGGCGAGGGCCTCCTTAGGAAGACCGTCGTCACGACACCGTGATTTTCTGCGATGACACTGTCATGTGTGGCTAGGCGGAGAGCAGCTTGATGCGCTGGCCGCGTACCGGCAGGGCGCGGGCTCGCCCATAGAGGTCTATCCGACCTTTTGGGTAAAGGCGATCACGCTCGATCCGGAGGACGCCTGAGGGCAGCGAAACGGTTCCCCGCCTGCGGCAGCTATGGCCGCCCATGATCCAGATCTACCCGAAATAACGCCTACCACGCCACTGCGAGTTGACGGACAACCCTGCCCCAGCTGCACGCACGACGTTCTCGGTACCCGCGGCGGTTTTCTTCGCAACGAGGCAGGCGGCCGTATAGCAATTCCCAACTAATCTGGTGCCGAGTAGATTACATCTACAACATCGCCACCACTCCAACTTTCTACACGAAGCGTCATATCACTGATATCCGGTACGGCATAGGGAACAGTAAGTTCAACAACCGCATCGCCCTTGCTTCCACGTTGGACGCGCCAATCATCATACGGATAGTCGTCGACGGCAACGAAAACGTCCTTCCCGCGCCGAGGCGCGTTCGGTATATGCATGCTCCCCGTGTTATAGGGCGCAAGTTCGACTTCATCACCGTATCGCTCCATAAGTCGCCCCGTATCCACGTGCAGGACAGTCTGTTGCTTGTCACGGTAGAGTCTGGCTGACAGCAGCGTCTCAAGACGGTGCCGGGCAAGCCAGAAAAACACCCTGCCGTTGAGTACGTCAAGGAACTGTTGTGGCGAGGTACCGGGAAGTAGACATTTGTCCAGGAATTTCAGAGGCCTTTGGTCTCGGATAATTGTGCGACCGAGAACTGGATTGTCCAGTGCGATGCTGCTACGCCTTACCGCCCCTAGTATCGAATTCTTTACAGCCGGTTCGGGATTATAGAGATCAACTAAGGCCTGAGTGCTAAGCAGGCCGCGCTTTTGAATTGAAGGCCAAGTACCTTCTTCTGCCATATGGTATAGCACTGGGTACTTGTTAATGAGCTCATCTCTTTGCACGTTCGACAGCCGCCTCTCAGAAGTCATCGTGGTGAACGCCCATGCCGTACTTACCATTGCCGTCGATCGATGACACTTCGTATATCGAAACGGGTCCCTAGCAGTGAAACCGGCACGCCGGCGACCCTCTCAACCTCTTCGATGAAGTCGATCGTTTTCGGGCTAAGTTGTTCGTACCGCCGCGCGTCACGGTTGCCGATGTCGAGGTAATCTGTGAAAGTCAGCGCGACGTCGGTAGCGCCGTTGATCTCGGATGCGCGGCGCAACATCTGCCAGTCAAACTCGGCGACGCGACGCTGGTTATTACTGACTGAACCCTTTTCTTGTTTGACAAGTTCTTCTTCTGGGATGCCTGAACGTCGTGCGATCTCTTCCCAGCTAAGCTCTTGGGACATAGGTCCTGATGTGCCCTCGTCTGGGTTCTTGACACGGATCGGATAGGTGCGTGCGACAATGATCACGCGCCGAACCCGATGGATACCGATTCCCGCCTCCGCGAGGGTTCCCGCCGTAGTTGTGTCGCGGCTGGTCACGTGTGGGTAGCTGCCGTGATACAGGCTCAACCCAGTACCTTGCGTCCCCTCGAGCAGTACACGATGACCCCGCGCGAACGCATCGTCGAGTATCTCGCCAGTTGGACGGACATAGGGTACGAGTTCTTGTACATCACGTGCGAGACGAACCGGAGTCTCCGAAGCTTCGTCGTAATGACGCCCCATGATGCGTCGCGCAGCCGCCGCCCCGCCACCCTTGCCGGTCGAGCCGATTTTGCCGACTAGTTGAGCCTCGGCATCCAGATCGGCGTTTTCGATGATCATGCATTGAGGGTCGATCGAGAGTCGGTCGACTTCGACACCGGATTCAGCAATCTCACGCATGAGCACCTCAAGCGACAAAGTTGCGCCGGGGCCGATCACGATGCATGCAGCGAGGTTGGCACGTGAACCCGACGGCAGTAGCCGATGGGTATACGGAGTCGGTAACGGCACCTTGTGACCAGCGTTCGGGCCACCCACACGAACAAGGACGTCGTACTCGGGTGCTAGATAGAAAGCGATGTTTCCCTTACCTTCGCTTCCGTACTGGGCCCCTATGAGGACATCAACAAGCTTGTCCGTTCGCGACGCGTACAGCCCCAGCGCAGCAGCCGCCCTCGTTTCAACATCGCCCGGCAAGTTGCGTTGTGTGTCAATAGTAATATCAGCCTCGGATTCGAGCTGACCTACAGCAGACTCAGTCTTATTTTGCGCAACCTCGGTGTACGAATCCAACTCGACGAGACCACTCGCGTCACCACGTTCGGCATACCGCTCACCCAGTACCGATTCCGGCGCGTTGAGATGGATGTGAGTCACTCGCGCGCCGTATGCCTCTCGAAGACGCTCGACCTGATGATGGGCCCGTACCGAATCGACGACAATGAGACCGTGACCATCGATTGGTTCATCGCGCTGGTCTAGGAGCTTGGCAACCCCTTCCGCGACCCAACCCCCGCCTGTGTCAATATCGAGTTGTTCACCGTATTCCTGAAGCGCCCTACGCTCCAGCGGCAGTTCTTTGTCGTATGCAACAGCATGCGCGCGCATAAGGTCTTGCGTCCGGATGTCGAACGCTCCATACCTGCTGACCAGACGTCGGGCAAGTGTTGATTTACCTGACCCGACTGGTCCGCTGATCACTACCAAACGTGGGCGAGTCTTCATGATGCAGGCTGCCTATCCGATCGTGATGGTCACGGCGCGTAGCAGTCATCTTCCTAAGTCTTTCCCCGCGGGCGCTGAGGCAGGGTGTAGACAACAACCTCCAGGCCGGCACCAACCAAGTTGCGCTCAATCGCCTGTGCAATCAGGTCCCAGCGCCCCCCTGCCTGCCCAGCTCCGATTCGGGGCAAGTGGACGTCTGCACCTTTTGTGAGCGCGAACTTTGCGACAGCGGCAAGCGCAGTATCCAACGCTTGGTAGTCCAGCCGAGTTGAGAATCCCGCTCCGTACCCGCGCTGCACCACCATGCTCGCGATCGTGACCAGGCTCTGACCGGTCGTGACGTCAACAGCGTGTACGCGACCCAGCTCCAAATTCGTCGGCGCTGCTACCGTCCACGCTTGAAAGGCACGCGCTGCGGCCGGGAAACGTGTCGAAAGCGCAGCCGCGACACCGCGGCGACTCCACGCATGCGCCGAGTCGTTTACGACATGAGCGATCACGACTGGCCTGTCACCCGCAGAGAAGTTGGTGACATCACCGCTTCGATAACGCAGTCCACCCGACTCCTTGCCGATGGGGACGACCGGCTCAACGAGCGCGAGCACGCGCGGTAGGGAGAAGCCGGGATACGGCGGTACACCGACGGCTTGCACCCGCAAAGGCACCGTCTCAAGTGTCTCCACACCCCGGGCAGTCTGGCTCACGGCAACGCATTTTCCGAACGCACCAGCCGAGGACACTGTGGCGCCTCGGTGCACACGCGGGGAGAACTGAGCCGATCCGACCACGTACTCGACGATCAGGGATGCGCTAGCGTCGTCCTGCGAGCGTGAGGCTGCAACGAGTGCCAGGCCCCGTCCCGTCAGACCGACAAGCCTTCGCAGCAGCGCTTCGGTGGAAACGTCAAAGCGCCGTCGGTACTCCATGATGAAGTCGATATCGGGATCGATATCAATGAGTCCGGCAACTGCTTGGTCCGGCATCAACAGCTCAGCGGCCACGACGTTGCACAACAGCTCAAGCTGCCAAGAGTCGTCACCGCCGTACCCCGCCACACCACCGCTCCCCGTACGATGCCGCACTACGTCCGCGACGTCGGGAAACAGTGCATGGGCGATCTCGTGAGCAACGCTGTAGCGAAGGCGGCCTCGTGGCCGCGTCGGGTTGTATTCGATTGCCAGTGACCGCTTGGCCTGGACAAAGTGCCCTAGCGGGGCGTCTGGAGTCGATCTGACCCCAATGGTGTCTGCACTGATATGAGCGTCTGCTATGTCAGCCCGCGCTCGCAGCGACAGCCCAAGCAACTCGGCGAGGGCAAAAGGATCAAACGGCGGCCCCTGAAGCCCACAGTCTTCGGCCTCGTTTATGATCTTCTTGGCGAGAGCAGTGACTGCCGCCAACGGGTCATCATCGCCGACAAACAGCAAAACGGAAGTGTTAGTCCACGATGAGCTCTCGGTGATCGCTCCTTCGGCGGCCATAGCCTGACGATAGCTGGCAACGGCGACGGCCGAAAGCGTATCGGCGGTTCACACAGCTCCCTATGGGTGATCAATCGCCTCGCTGACCACCGTAAGTTCTGACTGCTCGGCCAGTACGCGAGCAACATCCGGGGGGCGATAGCTTGATGATTTCAACACCTTGCCATCTTGCCGGAGCACGGGACGTCCGTCAGACCCAAGCTTGCTCATGTTGGAACGATGGATCTCCATAAGCACAGCATCAAGATCAATCCCGTAGGTAACCGCCGCACCATAGGCAACGTAGATGATGTCGCCCAACGCGTCTGCCATGGCGGTGAGATCACGCTTGCTAGTTGCATCGGCGAACTCACCCACCTCCTCGACAAGGAGGTCCACACGCAGCTGGGCCAGCTCCGTACTCACATCTGTAGAGGGTACTGGCTGTCGGGGAAGGTCAAACGCTGTATGGAACGCCGCGACAGCTCGCATCGCATCGCTAAGCCCAGGCTCGACACAGAGCCGCCCCGCTTCTCGGATGCCACTCTCTACCGTCATGGCTCCCGGGCTCCGATCGGTGAACACGCCTGAGAGGGCGCCGCGTCGGCCGGCAATCGGCGCCTGTCGCGACTCAGACTCGTCGCTATCGCTACCGGACGAATCTAGTGAGGTTCTCGTGGTGCGCGTCATGCGGGCAACCTTTTCACACTGACGCGCCTCAGAAGGACCGGGTCACAAGACCCTCGCTCAATCGTGTCTAGCGGTCCCGACGCGATGTTTCATGTGGCCGCTTGATGCTGCGGCGACGAAGCGTGGACGAGTCCGGGCACAGTTTGGGAACGGACGTCGCAACACCGGCTGGCGGAACATCACCGTGAAGAAGTCGGTCGCCAGGATCGCCCTGGCCTTGGGAGCGCAGGAACTGTGCCAGTCGGGCCATTGCGCCGGGGTGCGGGTCGACGCCGACCGTCTTGAGGACCGCCCTGACGGTGGACAGCCGACGACGGTGCCCCGCTCAGACCGTCGAAGTGGGTCCCGACATACCCACCAGAATCACCCGCGAGAGGGAATAACAAAGGGCATACGCTACTGCGTACCGTCCCAACCGAGGGGGAACTCATGAGTACGTCGCCAGGCATGTTCGGACCGGTCTCCGCGAAGGGCAGGACCGGGCAAATCAGCTTCGACGGCCGGGCCATCACAATCACGAGGGGCGGCATTCTCGCTCGGGGACTCAGCGGAAGCGGCACGACCACAGTCCCGATCGAGCAGGTCACGGGCGTGGACTTCAAGCCGACCGGAGCCAACCATGGACGGATCACCATCCTGGTCGCCGGTACCGTAGCGCCGCGCCAGAACAGCACGCGATCTTCCACTGACCCGATGACCGTTGACTTCACACTCCACAGCAACGACTTCCGGCGGGTGCGCGACGCGATCGACACCGCTCTACGCAACCGTACGGCTATGACGACTTCCGGCTGGACCATGCCGCCCCCTCCTCCGCCGCCTGGGTGGGCTCCGCCGACCATGCCAGCGCAAGAGCCCTCCCTCGCCGACCAAATCGGAAACCTCGCACGGCTTAAGGAGCACGGCCATCTCAGCGAGGAGGAGTTCGCGGTGGCAAAAGCGAAGCTGCTCGGGCTTTAGCGCCAGGAATCGGGTAGGCAGGTCGATCGCTCGACCCGCCTACCCGATGATGGTCGTGCCTTCGCCTGGGTTCCAACCATCGCGATACAGCAAGTGGGACCGCGCCGAGGCAAAGCGCCCGGTTCTCGATCTGTGGACTGGTACCTGGGCCTGGTAAAGCCGGCACGCCCGCGCGAGCACCCGCTATAACATTTGCCTTATCAGGCCTCTCATAACTAGCCGTCGTGGGCAGGGGTCTGGAACTGAAACCCCGGGGCGTAGTGGTTGCGCATGAGGTCCGCCTGGGAGAGGCGGGCGCCGGTGTTGTTGATCGACTCGAAGATCCTTCCGCGGTGGCTACAAGAGAGAGCACGGTGGCAGGCAGACGTGCCGCCGCCTGAGGTGTAGCCATTGCCCAGGATCCTGACATAGTGCGCTCGGTGCGGTAGAAACGAGCCTCAACCCGTATTGATACGTCTAAGGATCGCCGGTTCCCGTCACCACATGACCGGCGGACGTATTCACGTCTTGTAGGGAGGCGGCCAATGGCCACGGATTCGGGTGCGGCGCGTCAGGAGTCGAGCTATGCGCTGGGCTTGGCAAACGGTTCCTACGACTGGTACCGACAAGCAGCCATTCATGCGAGGCAGCGTCATCGGATCTCGGCAATCGGGTCGCAGGTCGCTGCCGCCGCCATTCCAGTCTCCGCGGTGATCGCTCCGCACAACGCGACCGTGCCGGCGATCCTGGGGGCCGTGATCGTGGTCGTGACCAGCTTGCGGTCCACGTTCAACTGGCAGGAGAACTATCTGCGGTTCAACGGGGCGCGGGAGGCCGTCGAGGCGGAACGGCGCCGCTACCACACGACGTCGGCTCCCTACGGTGACCCGACGTCGAGGGACCAGATCCTGGCAGCCATGATCTCCAAGATCGAACAGGAGGAGATGGCCGGTTGGGTCAAGGTCGTTTCCGAGCGCACTCAGACAGGTCATATATGATCTCCGGCGAACCATTCGAGGAGTGCGACGTCGCGGAACTGGTAGGCGACTCCTTGCTGGCGCAGAACGCCACGAGCATGCGCGTCGCCGAGGAACCGCATTACTCGCAACGGCAGTACCCCTCGGAGCGCCAGCCACCAGCGCGTCACCGAGTACCACCCCCACGAGCTCGTGCTGAAGCGGACCATAATCAGGCCGACGGCCGTTGCCACAATCGGCTCGACCAAGGCTCTTGGGATGCCGGATACCAGTTCTGAGATGCCGATCACGAGAACCATTAGCAGTCCGACCGTCGATACTGTCCTGCGTTCAATGAGCAGTGCCGCAGCTGGGCTGGACGCCTGGTTGAGATCAGCGGAAATGCCGACGAGACGCCCCAGCTGACGGCGCCTTGGACTTGGTTCGGCGCGCCGGGGGGATGGTTTGCTGAGCTGTACAGGCTCCCTCGCCACGAGGGCAACGAATAGCCCGAGTCCGGTGCCGGCGAGCGCGCCTTTCACCCAGCCGGGGATTGCTGCGATGTCCGGCAACACGTCGAATCGGAGGCCAGCCAAGCCAAGCATAAGGGCCCCGAAGAATCCGGCCGCGAGCGCGAGCAGAGTCCTCAGGCCCCCTGGAGGCAGCACGCGGTGAAGATGCCACCAGGACAAATCTCGCGTGTGCTGCTCATGCAGCGAGCGCGCGAGGAAGCTAAGCCAGCGGTCGGCCGATGAAGCGTCGTATGTCGATTCTGGTCTGGTGCTTGGACGCGGCGCATAGGCTCTGCCGATAAACGTGCCGAAGAGACGATGCTCGATTGCTTGCGTGGTGGGAAACAGCCGGTTATTTAGGAGTTCGGCCGGATCGGTGTTTGGCCTCCGATATGCGTCCCGCATCAGGTCCAACATGAATGGATTCGACATGGACTGTGCTAGTAGTCCACCGGGAAACTCTCGGAGGTGCGCGAATACCGGCTGCCAACGACGATCGCTATCCGGCAGGTCTACAGCAAGGTAGGCGCGGATGTCGTTGCTGGTGATTGGCTCGAGTTCGACGACGACAGTGTTCGCCAGCATTTGTCCCAACTCGGCCGCCACCTGTCGATAATCGCCGGTTCGGCATGTTGCCACGAAGGGCTGGTTGATCCTCAGCGTAGAAAGTGCATCGAGTGCCAGCGCACGCTGGGTGACCGGCAGCTCGTCGAGCCCGTCTAGAATCGGAAGGATCATCCCCGTCGTGACGAGACGCTCGGCGATGCCGCCGACAGTGTAGTCCTCCTGCAAGCGTCGGATAATCCAGGTGTTGATATGTTCAACGTCCGGCCGCCATGTGGCTACCGCCAGCAGGATCGGAATCGGCTCGTCTGTTCTTCTGGCTAGCAGGTCGAGGAGTAGACGGACTGCCGTCGTCGTCTTACCCGAGCCGGCTGAGCCCAGGACGAGCAGCCGTCCTCTGGAAGAGGTCAGGAAAATGTTCACGAGATCATCGAACGAGCCGCGCCGCTGGCTTCCCGACCATCGGGTCGCCAGCGGTGGGCGACTGAGTGTCGCCGCCGCCGACACCTCCCAACCGCTGGCTACGCTTCGGGCGAGCTGAAGTGCTGCTTGTTCGAGATCGGGTTCCGGCTTCGGAAGATTTTCACGCCAGGAGGGGTTGAAGTCTGCCCGCTTATGATCGACTCGCTTGAAGCGAGCCACCTGGCGAAGGAGCGGTCGGATGCCGTCCGCTGTGAGCTGCTCGACGATGACGGGCCTGACCGGGCTGTCCGCTAGATAGGCTGGCACCTCCGTGACGGCGGCCGACGGGAGAACGACCGGGATGATCCGTTGCACGGAGTATCCGCCCTGGACCTCGTCTCGGATCAGGCGTGCTTCTACTCCAGCACCACTCTCGTCCCCTGATGTCTGACCGTCATCGCCGGTGGATCGTCGATAAAGTGGCGACACAGCGACAATGATCAGGTCGGCTGTGCGGATCTCCGTCGCGGTCGGAACCGGCCCGTTCCACCTGCGCTCGTTATCGGGTGAGCCAAGCTGGGCGTCGGTGCCATTGGCGCGAAGGAGGAACCACAGCTCGCGGACCTCTTCGAAGTGCTCGTGCGAGTCGTGTGCGTACGAGATGAAGATTTTCAGTGGCGGCCCGGGGAGCCGGACGTCGAGTTCGGTGCGCGAAAGCTTCGGTCCGTTGCGTTGGAAGCGGGTCAACCAGACCCGCCGCTCAGACTCGGAGAGTGATGAACTCAAAGCTGTGACCTGCCCGTCGGACAAGTACCCGACAATCCGCTCGGTCGCGGCCAGTACGCTGTTCTCCTGCTGCGGCCGGTCACCGAAGGTGGCCAGGATCTCCTCATATGCGTAAAAGCTCTTGTACGGGACCTCGACCTCTCCCCAGTAGCGTTCAGGATCGGAGACGTGGAACAGGAAGCGGCCGAATCGTTCGCGGGCGAAGTCCCGGCTGGCGTCCAGCTTGTCCTGCTCTCCATCCTCGACGCGCATGGGTACCGGAAAGATACGGACCTGCCGATTCTCCCGCTGGCGGTGCACCGACCCGGCCACGGCGGCGGCGCCGTCGATGGCCTGGGTGCTCAGCGAGAAGCAATTGACGAGGATGTCTGGCAGGTGGACAGTGCAGATCCCGGCGGTGTCGCTGAGACCGGTGCGACTGTCGATGAGTACGTAGTCGTAGTGAAGACGCATGTCGCGCTTCAAAGCCTCAAGGTAGCCGCCGCCGCCGAGACGCTCATAGAAGTTCCCCCAGTCGAAGGAGCTGACCAGCGCCGAGTACGACGCGTCCTGCTTTCCCGCTGGCACCAGGTCGACGGTACCTCGGCCGGGGAAGTCGAAGTCGATCGACATTGCATAGGGCGAGATCCGAGCGAAGTCCTCGTGCCAGCCGGGCTCGTCCTGGGCTTCCGAGTCCAAGGCGGCCGCGACGAACTCCCAGACGAGATCGATGAGTCCCATCGATGTCCTGAGATCCCGGTCGGAGAGGAAGGGGTGAAAGTAGCGGTGAAGGCCCGGCGCTTCAAGGTCCCAGTCGACCACGAGTACCCTCAGGCCGTTGCTTGCCAGGATCCACGCCGCGTTGGCCAGGGCCATGGAGCGGCCGGTTCCACCCTTGTAGGAATAGAATGTGATGATGGAGCCTTTCATGGCCTTCAGCTTCCCGGTCCGGTCAGGATCGGACGGGAAGCAGGCCCGGACTCGTCGACCCGGCGCACCGCGTCCGACCATTTGACGATACGGCTCCACATATCGACCAGCACCTCGCCGAGGTTTGCCTCGAATTCGCCCATCGATCGGATATCGTCCCGGAAGAACCGCTCGCCCGCGTACATCCAATTACCCAGGTGCACAGTCAGGATGTCACGGAGGTTCGACTCGATCGTCGCCCCGGACTCCCAGGGGACGACGACGGCGGTCGTCCCGAACCTGGCGGTGTCGAGGCGGGCCAGCAGGTCTTTATAGGCGTCGAGCTCTACGACCCACGGATCGACGATCAGCACGACCGGTTCCCGACTCGCCTGACAGCGCTCCAGCAGCTCGAAGAGATCATCGTCCATGGCTGCCTTGAAGGAGGAGACCATGCGATGTGCTATCGCGACCCCCTGCGCGTGCAGCACGATGGGGTCGGGGTGTTCGGGATGGTAAGGCTGCCAGTCCAGCGATCCTGCGCCATAGGCGTCTACGGCGGCCCGAATCGTCCGCATCTCGTCGCGGCTACCTGCGGCGACGACGAACCTCACGCTCTTGATGCCGCCAGCCTTGAGTCCTGACCGCGGGCGAGCCCGGCCGCCAGTCGTCTCCGGCTTGAGCGCGAAGGCGTTCGGCGCTCCGGCCAGGCTCAGATCTCTCATGAGTTCCGGCGGGTTCTCGCCAGCGGCTAGGACCATCATCGTGAACTTGACGAGGAAGTCGCGGTACAGACTCTCATTCTCCTTCAGCTGCATCAGGTAACGAAGTCCGTATTTCTGGTACTCCGCGCCGAACTGACTACGCGTGTCTTGGATCCGGTCCGCGATTGTCGGCAGCTCACCGGGTGTCGGCACCCACCAGACGGGCACGATGTGTGGCGCCAGCTTCCCAGCCCGGGACTGCCGAGTGCCAAACGCGTGCCATTCCTGGCCGCAGTTCGAGCTGCCGAATAAGCTCGGAGAATAGACGGGTACAAATACGTCACACGTTCCCAGCGCTACTCCGATGCTGTCTTCCCATTCACCGCCCACTGGCTGGTTCTTGTCAATGAACCCCGCGGATTCGATGGTGAAATGGCTGCGGACGCTGATTTCCCTACACAGGTCGTCGTAGAACCGATAGAGGTATTCATCAGGTGCATCCTTGCGCGAGTAGCTGAAGAAGAAATGCGGCACGAGACCTCGCACGCTCTCGGGGACGACACACCGGCTATATCACGATACTCGAAAAGAAGCGATCAAGAGGGCTTGACGACAGGAATCAGGCGCGGCTGGGTCCCTTGGAGACCGCGGAGATGTCACCCTCGGGTTGGTAGTCCAACAGTGGACCGGTGTTTTCTGGTCAGCGGATCCGTAGTGATTGTAGTGCGGGTCCGTGATCGTCGGCTGGGGATCGGGTGCCCTCGCGGTGTGATTCAGGTGTCTGATTCGTCGTTGCGCAGGTCATGGCGATACTCGAGAGCATGGAGCAGGTCTGGGTACGGCGACGTGAGCGAGGAGTGGACGAGCATCGGGCGCGCAGCGTGGCAGGAGGCAGGCCCGGCCCGTCGAGCTCGAGTTGCTGCGGCTTGGGGAGTGGTTCGTGGCTGAATGCGTTGGCGAGCCGGATGGCGTCCTGATCGTGGATGACCGGGTTCGTCAAGAAGGTGTGACCTCTGCAGGTCCCCTCGTGTTTCGCACTTTTGAAGATCGGCTTCGAGTTGAAGCTAGACCGTTTCGCGTGGTTTGAGATTGCTTGGTCGTGATCGCCACGCCACGCCAACGGAGCATCGACGGTATCTGATTCGCCCTGGTAAGAGAGTGAGCCGCCGATGCTCCCGGACCTCAACATACCCACCCTGACCGCCTTGTTGACCGCGTTCCGGCCGTGTTTCACCGCTCCGGGTTACCGGACGTTCACCGCCCTGGTGATCGGTTTGATCGGCCAGACCAGGCGGCACACCGTCTGCGGGATGCTCCTGGGGGCCAACCTCGCGGGCGTATGGCACCACTCCAGGGGGCACCGGTTCTTCGCCGCAGCACGCTGGTGCGTCGACGAAGTCGCCCTGGCACTTGCCGACACGATCATTGCCCTCCTCCTCGACCAGGACGCCGGGCTCGTCCTAGCAGTCGACGACACCCTGTTCAGGCGGAGCGGTAGGAACGTCTTCGGCACCGCCTGGCACCACGACGGCGCCGCGAAAGGCCCCAAGCCGATCGGGTTCGGGAACTGTTGGGTCATCGCGGGACTCGTCGTCACCCTGCCGTTCCTGGCACGGCCCGGTCTGCCTGCCGATCCTGTGCCGACTGTGGCACCCCCCGCAAGACCGGGAAGATCGCATTCGCCCGGGAGTTGGCTCAACTGCTGGCTGCCCGGCATCCCACCCGCATCATCCACGTCGTCGGTGACACCGCCTATGTCGGTGAGCACCTGCGCGGCCTGAAGGGGCGGATCACCTGGACCTCTCGGGGCGAAAGTCACCTCTGTCCTACACGAACTCCCGCCGCCCCGCACCGGAAGATCCGGCCGGCCCACGGACCAGGGGCGACCGGATCGGCACCCCGGGCGACCTGGCCAAGACAGCGCCCTGGCGCACCACGAATGTCCGCCGCTACCGACTCGACGACACCGTGGACATCTCCGACGTGACCTGTCTGTCTTTGGTATGGGTCCTTCCACAGCAAGCCGGTACGGTGGGTCCTGGTCCGCGACGACAAGCTCCGCACCAAGAACAAGGACGACCGCGGCTACGGACTGCCCTCGGTTACCACCGACCTTGTGTCAGCGCCCGAGAACCTGGTCGCCCGCTAGCGTCCCGCTGGTCCATCGAGGTCACGTTCTTCGACGCACGGGAGATCCTCGCCCGTCGGCGAAGCCCGCAACCGGCTGCGCCAGGCCGTCGAGCAACCGTCCCGTTCGGCCTGACCTGCCAGAGCCTGATGGTCGTCTGGTATGCCGTCGCCGGCCACAACTCTCGGGCCGTGATACCTGATCCTGCGCCACCAACTGGCCGTCGCGCAGCGCCGTGATCCGCAGTTGGCGCGCAAGCTCACATGAACGGACCGAGCTTGGCTGGCGCTACTGGCAGGGCTGCTGCCCCGGCACCGTCTTTCACGGATTCGGCTGATCGTCACGCCGTCATCCGTGCTCCGCTGGCACAACGACCTGCTCCGTCGCCGCTGGGGCCGCCGCTCACGCCGCAAACGGCCCGGGCGCCCACCGACCAGGCGAAACATCAAAGCCCTCATCCTCCGGCTCGCCAAGGAGAACCCCAGCTGGGGCTACAGAAGGATCCACGGCGAGCTGGCCGGCCTCGGCATTCGACTCGCCCCGTCGACCGTATGGGAGGTGCTGAAGAACGCGGGGATCGAGCCCGCCCCGACCCGTGACACCGGCCCGACCTGGGCGACGTTCCTGCGAAATCAGGCCGAAGCCATCCTGGCCTGCGACTTCGTCGTCATCGACCTGCTGGACGGGTCGAAAGCCTACCTCCTGGTGGTGATCGAACACGCCACCCGCCGGGTCCGCTTCCTGGACACCACCTTGCACCCCACCACCGACTGGATCGTGCAGCAGGCCCGAAACCTGCTGATGGACCTCGACGACTCCGGCACGACCGTGAAATACCTGATCCACGACCATGACCACGACGCCTCCTTCAGCGCCGTCTTCGACGCCGTGTTCACCGCCGCCGGCATGGAGGTGATCCGCACCGGCATCCACGTACCCCGCCAAAACTCGATCATGGAACGCTGGTTCCGTAGCCTCCGCGCCGAACTCACCGACCGCACGCTGATCTGGAACCTGAAGCACCTGATGCGACTGCTCCGCGAATACGAGGCCTTCTACAATCGGCACCGACCCCATCAAGCGATGGATCAGACCGCCTCGCTGAAACCACGACCCGACAACGTCATCGACCTCGACTCTTTCCGAGCCCGCCGACAGGACCGCGCCGGAGGCCTCCTACACGAATACCACCAGGTCGCATAGGTTTTGGCCCGAGTTCTCACCCTTGATAGAGTGCCCGCAGCCCCGGCAGGGCACCCCGGCCGCATATTGTTCCCACGTCAGTCGCGTACCTTCGCGCACCCACACCTCACTCCTGCGCTCGTCGCGGGGTGCCGTTCCTCGTTCTCCACCGCCTGCTTTCGTGCTCGCATGAGTCCGCGCCGCTGACGTTCTTCTTCGCTGAGCTTCGCCGCGAAAACCCGCCTGGGGGTTATTGATTCCTGCAGACGGACCTGTCCTGTCACAGTCTGGGCAGCGCCCTCGCTCACCGCCACGTGGCGGAGTGCAGCGTTGACAAGCGCTCCTGGAGCGGGCACGGAGGCTGCCAGCTGCTTTGCACCCGCCGGGAGTTCGCGGGGGTTGATTTCACCCGTTTGGGTCAGAGCGTCCTGCACGACCTGCCACAATGGCAGACGTGACCGACGCGCCGGCGCCACAACCCTTCGCTTACCTCGGCACCCCGAATGCGCCGCTCTATACCGGCATCCTGGACGTGTTCGCCTTGGCCAAGCAGCGTTTCACCGTCCACCTCCGGCCCGAGGACGTCCTGGCGGACTGGCCCGGCGCGCGGGCCGGCGACCGCGCCGACGCGGTTCGTCCGGCGGCTGAGCATCTGGTCCAGGCCCTGGACAGACTGGTCGAGTGGGGCAACCTCCGCTCCGACGCCGACACCGGGCGGGTGACCACGGTCGAGGACTTCAACCGAGCCCGCAGGATTTACCAGCTCACCCGGCACGGGCAGGCAGCGCTGGCGGCGATCGAGCACTACGAGCAGACCCTCGGGCAGCGCGGTCGGCTGCAGACGGTCGCCTTGGCCGACATCGCTGAGCAGTTGTCGGCGCTCGCGGTCCATGCCGAGGCGGCCGAGGCGCCGGACCAGGCCACGGTCGGCCTGCTGTTGTTCGCCCTTACCGAGCGTTTCACCGGCCTGGCCGACAACGCCGAGGCGTTCATGTCCTCGTTGCGCCGCACCGTCGACTTTAGCGACGGCGACGGAGACGAGGAAGCGTTCCTCGCCTACAAGGACCGGCTGATCGAGTACATCGACAAGTTCATCGCCGACCTCGCCAACCGGGGAGCCCAGATCGCCGGACTCATCGAGCGGATCGAGACGGCCGGCATAGCGCGGATTCTGGACGCAGCAGCTTGCCGGGAGGCGGTCGACGCCCTCCCCGACGTCGACCGTGCCGATGTAGCAGATGCCCCCGACGTGTACACCGCGGCCGTGCAGGCGGTGACCCGCGACTGGGAAAACCGCTGGCGCGGTCTGCGCGAGTGGTTCGTCAGCTCCGGATCCCGTCGTCCGTCGCAGGCCCGGCTGCTGCGCAACGCGGCCGTCAGCGGCATCACGAACCTGGTGAACACGGTCGCCGCCCTGAACGAGCGGCGCGGCGGACGATCGGACCGCTCGGCGGACTTGCGGGCGCTGGCCCGATTCTTCGCCCAGGCCCCGGACGACGCCGCCGCGCACCGTCTGTGGCGCGCGGCGTTCGCCCTGTCCCCTGCACGGCATCTGACCGTGGACGCCGACACTGAGGACGCCTGGGAACAGGCCGAGTACCCGCCGGGGACGCCGTGGGCCGCCGCTGCGTCGCTGCAGATCAGCCCGCGCCTGCGCGAGACCGGTTCCTACGAGCGGCGCGGTGCGCCGAACAGGGCGGTCGACCGTGAGGCGGGACGCCGGCAGCTTGCCGAGCGGGCCGAGCGCGAGGCCGCCGAGATCGCCGAGGCGCGGCGGCTGCTGGCGACCGATGGTCCGGTCCTGTTGTCCGAACTCGCCGGGGACGCCGGACTGGATCCCCGCGCCTTCCGGCTGTTCCTGTCCGTGCTGGGCGACGCACTGGCGGCACGCCGTCCCGGCATCGCTACGACGACGGCCACCAGCGGCGACGGCACGATGGAGATCCGGCTGAAGCTGGTGGACGCGGGCCAGATCGTCACGATACCGACCGAGGACGGCGTCCTGTCCGGGCCGGAGCACGTCGTGGAGATCATCGACCTGACCGCGCGTCCGGCGGCGGTCCGATGAGCGCCGTGGACACAGCGGCCGGCCAACCGGACCCGGCCGCGTTCGGCCACACCGTGTCCGACGAGACCGTGACCGGCCAGACCTCGCCGCACCAGCCGTCCGATCACCATGTCGAGCGTCGCCGGGCGGCGCGCGCCCTGCTGGCCTCGCCGTTGCTGACCGCCCGCGACGACGACTTCCGCCTGGTCCGCAAGCACGCGGCCGAACTGGCGGGCTGGTTCGCCGACCAAGCCGGCTGGCGGCTGACCGTGGACGCCGAGACGGCCCGGCTGTTCAAGAAGCCCGCCGCGCTGGACGATGCCACCCGCCCTGCCCACGCCCCGAAGAGCAAGGTCCCGTTCACCCGCCGCCGGTACGTCCTGCTCTGTCTGGCCCTGGCTGTCCTTGAGCGGTCGGAGTCGCAGACGACCCTGGGCCGCCTGGCCGAAGGCGTCCTCACCGGCGCCGCCGACCCGGCTTTGACCGAAGCCGGGATCACGTTCGCCATGGAGCGCCGCGAGGAGCGCGCCGACCTGGTCGCCGTCGTCAGGCTTCTGCTGGCCTGGGGAGTGCTGACCCGCGTCCAAGGCGACGAGGACGCCTTCGTCGCCGACAGCGGAAACGACGTGCTCTACGACCTCGACCGCCGCGTCACCGGCGGACTGCTGGCCACCTCCCGCAGCGCCTCGACCGTTACCGCGACGGCCTTCGAACAACGGCTGACGACACTGGCCGCCGAACCGATCCCCGACACGGATGACCTGCGGCTGCGCTCGCTGCGGCACGCGATGACCCGCCGACTCCTGGACGACCCGGTCGTCTACTACGCCGACCTCACCGAGCCCGAACGTGCCTACCTCGCCGGCCAGCGCGTCGCCATCACCCGCCGGATCACCGACCTCACCGGTCTGATCCCGGAGATGCGCGCCGAGGGCATCGCCATGGTCGACCCCGACGACGCCCTCACCGACGTCCGTATGCCCGAGCAAGGCACCGACGGACACGTCACCCTGCTGATCGCCACCAAGCTCGCCACCGATGGCATGGCCCCGACCGTCCCCGAGCTGATCCGCTTCGTGCAGGCGCAGGCCAGGCTCCACGTGTCGTATTGGCGCAAGACCGCAGCCGAGCCCGCGGCCGCCGCCGACCTGGCCGAGCAGGCCGTCGCCAAGCTGGAGGCCCTCAACCTGGTGATCCGCGTTCCCGACGACCACGGCGACGTCCGGATCCACCCGCGTTCGGCACTGATGCGCTTCACCATGACCGATCCGACGATCAAGAAGGCCGGAGCCCGCGCGTGACGACGATGACAGCCGACCCGACCGATCTCCCGTGCCCGTCTCGTGACCGGTGGCAGCCGCTGCGCGCGGGTCTGGTCGACGTGTTCTACTACGACGCCGAGGAGTTTCGTTTCTACGATGGGCGCCTGCTGCTTCGCGGCAACAACGGCACCGGGAAGTCCAAAGTCCTCGCGCTCACGCTGCCATTCCTGCTGGACGGGGAGCTGACCCCGTCCCGCGTCGAACCGGACGGCGACCGCGCCAAGCGCATGGAGTGGAACCTGCTGCTGGGCGGCAAGCACCCGAACGACGAGCGCCTGGGCTACACCTGGCTGGAGTTCGGTCGCCTGGACGAGAACGGCGTGCCGCAGTACCGGACCGTCGGATGCGGGCTGAAAGCGGTCAAGGGGCGTGGCATCGCCGACCACTGGTTCTTCGTCACCGATGAGCGCGTCGGCCCCGGTCTCCCGCTGCGCAACGAGCACCGCGTCTCCTACTCCCGCAAGGCGTTGGAGGAGAAGATCGGCGCGCATGCGGTGTTCACCACGGCCAAGGCTTACCGCCGGGCGGTGGACGAGGCGCTGTTCGGCCTAGGCGCCGAACGCTACGAAGCGCTCGTCAACCTGCTGATCCAGCTGCGGCAGCCCCAGTTGTCGAAGAAGCCCGATGAGAAGCTGTTGTCCAAGGCGCTCACCGAGGCGTTGCCGCCGCTGGCCGACGGCCTCGTCGGCGAGATCGCCGAGGCGTTCCGTGGCCTGCAGGACGAACGGGACGCGCTGGCCGCCCTCATCGAGGCGCACGGCGCGGCGAACGCGTTCCTCGCCCACTACCGCCGCTACGCCCAGGTCGCCGCCAAGCGCATCGCCGCCGGTGTGCGGCAGTCGCACAGCCGGTACGAGCAGCTGGGGCGGGACCTCGGCGCGGCGACCGCCGCCCGCGAACAGGCCCACGCCGCCTTCACCACTGCCGAGGGCGAGTTGACCGAGCTCGACGAACGCCAGACGCTGCTTACCGCGCAGAAGGACGCGTACAACCGTGACCCGGCCATGGGCACCGCCCGCGAGATCGACCGTCTGGCGAAAGCCGCCGAGACCCTCGCCGCCGTCGCGCGGACCCGCGCCGAGGACCGCCATCGGGCCGTCCGCGACGCGGACAGTTGGATGCACCGCTCCGAGCAGGCACGACAACGCGCGCAGTCCGATGCGGCGGATGTCGACGGCCGGCACCGCGAAGCCGACGCCGCGGGGCAGGCCGCCGGCATCGATCACGGCACGCTGCGATCGGTGATCGCCGCCGCGTCGGCCCAAGCGGATCCGCCCGCCCCACCGATCCCGTCGCGCGAAGCGTCCGAGGACTCCATCGCCGCCGTCGAGGCCGCCGTCGCCGTGGCGCGCCGGTCGAGCGACGCGCTGATCCGCGACCGACAGCAGGCGATCAGTGGGCTGCGGAACTTGCACCAGGCTTCTGAGACGGCGGCACGCGCGCTCGCCGCCGCACGTGCCGCCGCCGAGCGCGCCGCGCAGAGGGCCACGGCCTCGGCCGAGCACGCCGCCGCCTCGTCCGGCGCCGTCGCCGCACGCGGCGAATCCCTGGTCGCGGCCTGGGAGTCCTGGAACTCGCACTGCGTCGAGACCGTCCTCCCCGACCGCGACGCGGCCGGGTCCGAGCTCGAGCTCTGGGTGAGGACACTCGATGGTCCGAACCCCTTCGCCCGGCGAGCCGAGGAGGCCGGCCGCGTCCACGCGGCACACCTGAACCGCCGGGTCGCGGACGTCGATGGCCGTCGCACACGAGCCGAAGCGGAGCGCTCGGCGCTCGCCGCCGAGATAGCCCGCCTGGAGCAGGGCGGCCACAACGCGCCGCCGGCTCCCCGGACCCGCGCCGCGGACGCCCGGTCGGATCGGCCCGGCGCGCCGCTCTGGAAGGTCGTCGATTACCAGGACCACGTCACGGCCGCCGACCGCGCCGGTTTGGAGGCGGCGCTGGAGGCATCGGGCCTGCTGGACGCGTGGCTCGCCCCGGACGGTCGGCTCCTCGATGACGTCACCGGCGACGTGGTCCTCGCGCCGACCGCCGCCGCCCCGGACGTCGGCCTGGCCGCCGTCCTGCGCCCCGCGATCGACACCGCCGATCCGCAGGCCGCCGCGCTGGAGGAGACCGCGGTCGCGGCGGTGCTGGCGGCGATCGGCGGCGTCCCGGTGGGCGCCGCGGAACCCGGTCACCACACCTGGATCAGCCCTGACGGCCGGTTCCGGGTCGGCGTGCTGCGCGGCGCCTGGCGCAAGGAATCAGCCCACTACATCGGCGAGCGCGCCCGCGAGACCGCCCGCCGGGCCCGCCTCGCCGAACTCGCCGGGCAGACCGCCCGGCTGGCGGCCGAGATCGCGGCCCTCACCGGCGAGGCCCGCACCGTCACCGCCCGACTCGACGCCCTGGCGGCCGAGCTGCGGGAGCAGCCGTCCGACGCGGCGCTGCGCGAGGCAAACACTCTCGCGGCCGCGCACGCCGACGCCGCGCGGGAGGCCGTCGCGGCGCGCGACGAGGCCCTGGCCGCCGTCGAACCGGCGGCTGAGGCCGCCGCCGAAGCCGTGGCGGCGACGCTGACGTTCGCCGAGGACACCCGCCTGCCCGCCGAGGCGGCGGCGCTGGAAGCCGTCGCCGAAGCCCTCGCCGACTACCGGCACAGTCTGTCGGGCCTGTGGCCCGCGGTGACCGCCGCCGCGCGGGCCGCCGCCGAGGCCGCCATGGCGGAGCACGAGCGCCGTGTGGCCACCGCCCGGCTGGCCGAAGCCGACGAGGCCGGGCTCGCGGCTCGCCACGACGCCGAGGCCGCCGCCGAGGAGCACCGCGCCTTGGTGGCGACCTCCGGGGCCGCGGTCGAAGAGCTCTACCGGCGGTTGGAGGCGGTCCGCGTCGAGCTGGCCGCCGCATCGGCTGCCGCCACCGCCGTCCGCGCCCGCCGCGAGCAGGCGCTCAAGGACCGGGAACGGGCCGAGGGCCGCCGCCTCCAGCTCGAGTCCGACATCGCCGAGGTCGCAGGCCTGCGCGACGAGGCCATCACGGTCCTGCGGCGCTTCACCGCCACCGGCCTGCTCGCCGCCGCGCTGCCCGATCTCGAACACCCCGACCCGGCCGAAGCATGGGTCCCGGCCCCGGCGGTCACGCTGGCCCGCGCGATCGACGCGGCCCTGGCCGCCGTCGACGAAGCCGACGGCGCGTGGGAGCGCGTCCAGGCCCGGGTCGTCCGCGAACAGCAGGAGCTGTCCGGCGCCCTGGCCCGCCACGGCCACCAGGTCGGCATGACCCTGCAGGACGGCCTCATGGTCGTCGACGTCCTGTTCGCCGGGCGCACCCAGGACATCCCGGCTCTGACTTCCGCCTTGGACGCCGAGGTCGCGCAGCGCACCCGCCTGCTGTCCGCCAAGGAGCGCGAGCTGCTGGAGAACCACCTCGTCGGCGAGGTGGCCGGGGCGCTCCAGGAACTGATCACCGAGGCCGAAGCGACCGTCCAGGCCATGAACGACGACCTGGAGGCCCGACCCACCTCCACCGGCATGGCCCTGCGCCTGGTCTGGCGCACCGCCAAGGGCGCGCCGGAAGGGCTGGAAGCGATCCGGACCCGGCTGCTGCGCAAGGCTGTCGACGCCTGGAGCCCGGCCGACCGCGCCGCCGTGGGGGACTTCCTGGCCCGCCGCATCACCGACGACCGCGCCGCCAACCCTGCCGACACCTGGCACGACCAGCTCACCCGCGCGTTCGACTACCGCGCCTGGCACGAGTTCGGCATCCAGCGCCGAACCGACGGCGCCTGGACGTCGGCCTCGGGCCCCGCGTCCGGTGGCGAGCGGGTTTTGGCCGCGTCCGTGCCGCTGTTCGCCGCCGCGTCGTCGCACTACTCCTCCGGGCACCCGCACGCCCCGCGGCTGATCGCCCTGGACGAGGCGTTCGCGGGGGTCGATGACGACTCGCGTGCCAAGTGTCTCGGCCTGCTGGCCGCGTTCGACCTCGACGTCGTCATGACGTCCGAGCGGGAATGGGCGTGCTACCCGACTGTGCCGGGCATCGGCATCGCCCAGCTGGCGCGCGCCGAGGGCGTCGACGCAGTTCTCGTCACGCCGTGGCGTTGGGACGGCCGCGACCGCTTGCGCCTGACGCGACCCGAGCCGTACCTGCCGCCGCAGCGCGCCCGCGACACACCTGTCCCGACGGACTTTGAGCCATCGCTGTTCGACGACTGACTCGCATGGCCGGCCCCGATGTCCCGACCGATCGCGTCGATCACAACCGCCTGCGCCGCCTGCTCGGCGCGCCGGAACTCGCCTGGCTGGTCGACCGGGTCGTCGAACGGCTCGCGGCCGGGACCACCGCAGCCGACGGCGCCGTCGCCCTGACCGACCCAAGTCCGGAGCAGCGCCGGGCCGTCGAGCGCCTGCTCGGCCGCCCGCCCGGTCGCGGCAGGACCCTGACGATTCGGCTCGGCGACGTAGAGGCCGTGCTGCGTGATGCCGAGATCAGCCCGGATGGTCTGGCCGCAGCCGTCACCGCCCTGCGCGGTCCGATCCCGGTCCGCCACGAGACCGCAGCCGCCGAACGGACGGCCTGGGACTCCGCTCACGAACCTCTGGAGCACCTGGTCGCCGTCCGTCCCGATTTGGCGCCATGGCTTCGTCATGTCCGGGCGACCGGCCTGCTCAAGCGGCACGCTCCGACGTCCGGGACGGCCCTCGACCTCGCCGGTCAGGCCGCACGGGTCCTGGCCGCGCTGCCGCATCCGGGCACGGTCCGCCCAATCCTCGCCGCCGGCGCCGTCGGCGACGCGCACGCATTGGATGACGGCCGCCCGCTGACCGCCCTCGTCCTGTCCGCCATCCGCTCCCTGTCGGGTCTGGCCGCCGCCGACACCACACACGCCGAGGGCCGCCGCGCGGCCTGGGCGGGCGTCGGCGTCGCCACCGACCACCTGTCGTCCCGCGTCCTGGTCCTCAACGTCCCGCCACCGCCCGGCGACGACAGCACCCTGTCACGCCTGCTGCGCCTGATGGCGACCGACGGCGAACCGGTGACGCTGACCCTCCGCCAGCTGCGGGCATTGCCCGCCGGCCACGCGGACCTGGCCGGACAGACGGTGAGCGTCTGTGAGAACCCGGCGGTGATCTCGGCGGCGGCCGATGCCCTCGGCGCAGCGTGCCCGCCGCTGCTGTGCCTGGAGGGCACCCCGTCGGTAGCTGCCATCAGCCTGCTCCGCTGGATCCTGGGCAGGGGAGCCCGGGTCCGCTACCACGGCGATTTCGACTCGGGCGGAATCCGCATCGCCGTCCAGGTTTTCGCCCTCGCCGCCCGCGCTGGCGTGCCCGCCGTTCCCTGGCGGTATGACAGCGCCGCATACCTCGACGCCGTCGCGCTGGGTCTCGGCAGCCCGCTGTCGGCACCGGTGTCGCCCGACGCGCCGTGGGACCCCGACCTGCGCCACCATCTCGAGACCAATGCTGTCCGCGTCGAGGAGGAGCACGTTGTGGACATGCTCCTGGGTGACCTCGCTTGCGGAGACTGCTGACGCGCTCGCGTGGCTGCTGGCCTGCAGGACGTGTGGATGCTCGAAGGCGATAGGTTCATTGGGACATCGGGGTGTAACGGAGCCCTCGGGCAGGAGACGGGGCGTCGTTGCCGGAGGTCGCGCTGGACGCGGTCGAGTGGCGGTAGTGGGCCGAGGCGAGGATCGGCGCCTGTGACGAACGCGACCACGACGGTAGGCCGGACGAGGTCGACGCGTTCGAGGAGTTGTCCATCAGCACCGGTGACGCGCCCGGGTGGCGGGCGATAGCGGCGATGCTGTGATTCTGGATCCGTCAGCTGCCCGAGTTTGGAAAATCGAAGCTATCGCACAGCGAGGATGACGACGTTTCCGAGTTCGCCCCCGCTGCGTTCGACCTGATCGAGATTTGAAACAGTTGCCGAAGATTCCCCTCGTTGTGGATACGAGTACCAGCGTGGGCGCGGCCTGGGCATGATGTTCTCGTGCGTGACTTCACCGTCCTCTCCGACCGCGAGTTCGAAGAACTGGTGGCGGACTTGCTCCAGGCCAGGTTCGGCACACACGTGGAGCGGTTCCCGCCGGGGCGGGATGGTGGCGTCGACCTTCGATGGCGGTCGGGCGCGGAGACCGTGATCGGGCAGTGCAAGCACTATGCCCGGTCTGGTTATAGCGCCTTGCTTCGTGAGCTGCGTCGTGAGACGAAGAAAGTCGCCAAGCGCAAGCCTGATGACTACTGGGTGGTCACGTCGGTCGATCTCACCAGCCACAGGAAGGACGAGATCCACGGCCTCTTCCAGCCGTGGATGCGATCTTCAGCGAACGTCCTGGGTCCTCTCGACCTGGACGGCATGCTGACTGAATTCACCGCTGTCGAGCGTCGGCACGTAAAGCTGCTGTTCTCCACCGGTGAGCAACTGACCGCACTGGTGCACTCAGGCATCGTGAATCGCACGCAAGCTCTTCTGAAACGAATCGAACGGGCACGTCCAGCCTATGCGGTTACCGACGCACATCGCAGGGCCGCAGAGCTTCTGGAGAAGCATCGGGTCTGCGTCCTCGTCGGTCCACCCGGCATCGGCAAGACATCGCTCGGCATGATGTTGGTCGCGCAGGCTATCGGTGACGGATGTCAGCCAGTCGAGGTGTCCGAGGACATCGACGACGCCTTCGCCATGCTTCGTGCGGGCGAGAAGCAGATCTTCTTCTACGACGACTTCCTCGGTGAGCTCTCCTATGGCGAACGCTGGGGGCGGAAGAACGAACAGAAGCGAATCGGGCACTTTATCGATCACGTCGCGCAGAGCTCGAGCGCGCTACTCGTCATGACCAGCCGGGAGTACATCCTGCGTGACGCCGGGAGGATGCTCGAAACAGTGAGAAGGGTCGCTGCCGAGCCCTTCGTCCTGCGCCTCGCTGAGATCCCGCCTCCTGATTCGGGGCGGGTGCTGTACAACCACCTCTGGCATGCGGGCCTGCCTGACACCGCCCGGCACGACCTGGCTGGGAGCGGCTGGACGCGGATCGCCGGGCATCACGGCTTCAACCCACGGGTCGTCGAATGGTGCGTCCAGCCTGAATTCGTCGGCGACGGCGGCCGCTACGTCTCCCGAGTCGTGGACGCACTAGACAATCCTGAAACGATCTGGGAGACCGTGTTCAACGGGCTCCCCGAGTTCGACCGGCTCGTACTCTACGTCCTCAGCACCCTGCACGGCAGATTCAGCACTGTGGAATGGGCCAGTACAGTTCTTGATGCGTTGTGCCGGGAGACGGGATTGCGCTTCACCGGAGACGACTTGCGCCGGGCCCTGGATGTTCTTGAGGGAACGTTCACGAGAATCGAATTGGTGACCCACTGGTCTTCGGGAGAGCAGGAGGCGGTTCGCGAGGTCCGTTTCATGAACCCGTCCATCCGAGCGTTCGTTCTCGGCAGGATCGCTGCGGACGTCTTCGCCTGCAGGGCCGTGCTCCGTACCGCCACAGATCTCAACGCGTTGGAACTGTTGTGGTTCGGCGACGAGCAGGGACTGATGGACGGGCTCAGACTCTGGCCGTCGAGGCTTAGCCCGCAGGTCCGTGCGGAATTCGTGGCCGCAGCCCAACGCTTGACCGATCGGTCGCAGCGCTACTACCGCGCGATTCTCTTCTGGAACTGCATGCCTCATGAGTGGCTTCCAGATCGAGCATGGCTGACACGCGCCATGGAGGCGCACATCGTCGAGTTGGCAGCGGACGATGAGGAGGACACGATCGATCCGTTTACTTACAACGTCGTGCTGAGGGACCTTGCAGGAACGGATGTCGGGATGCGGCTCCACGCGTGCGTCGACGCGAAGACAGATGTCGACCGCTTCGAGAACTATCTCGACGACTGGGACAGGCTGGCTGAGCACATCAGGATTCATCGGCGAAGCTGCGATCTCGCAGGCTCTGCCAAAGTCCTGGAGTCGTATGAGGGTTTCGTCGACGGCGAGCTTGAGCGCATGCGGGAGACGTCGGGCGGGCCGGATATCGAGAACCTTCTCCAGATGGCATCCATCGCCGGCATCCTTGGCTTGCCGGGCCTCATGCAACGCCTCCGTGATGCAGTCCAGCTGGTAAGGACGAGCGACGGCGATGGTTATCCGCAGCAGGTGGCCGAATCGATACAGGTCAGCTGGGGCACAGACCTGGTCCAGGACTTCGACAGGCTCCTTCGACCCGAGCATTCTTGAATCACAAGACGCCGACGCGGTGGCACCAGCTCGAGACGGCCATCACGTGCCGGCAAGTCAACGTGGATTGCCGGATACTGGGCGACAGGGAGCGATCGAGTCCGGCGACGGACGTCCCGACACCGGTTAGCAGCGCGCGACACGATTGGCCCGGCCTGAGGCCGCACTACGTGTAGTAGTCGATACCCTGCGGCACGAACCGACACAGATTCTTTATATAAATCTACTGCGTCCAGTCCGCTACGGATCAGAAGGTTAGGGGTTCGAATCCCTTCGTGCGCACAGTCGAAGAACCGCCAAGACAGTCCAGCTGACCTGGCGGTTTTCGTTTGAGCGGGATTCGAACCACTCGCATCCTGAGCCGACCGCACAGGCAGTCCGCGCAAATCCCAGGGATGTTTCCGGTGTCCGGGAACGCCGATTCCGATCCCACACGTCGGCGTAGCCTTCCCCCAGAAAACCGTGTTGGGGAGTGCCACTCCGTTCTCTCCGGCCGGCGGAGGCGACAATCGATCCGGCGGCGCGGCGTCGCGCTGGGATGGCCTGGCCGGAAGGTCATAGCGGAGTCGATCATCTGACGGATCAGTGGGCGGACGGGCTGGCCTAGGGCGACGGTCAGGCCAACGCTGACGACGACAATCGCCCCGTCGGCGAGGGCCGAAAGGCCGGTCCCAATCGAAGTGAGCAGACCGGCCGTAGTGCGGATGCGCTGATTACACGATGCGGGTAGGGATCGCGTTCAGCCAGGCTTTGCTGTTCCCATCCATCGGCTCAGCTCAGGGTCAGCGAGGACTTCACGCTCGCAGCTTTTCCGTTCCAGACGTTCCAGCGAGCTTGGACTCCGCGCCAGCGCATGCCACTACCTCGCCAGGCACTGTGTCGGGTCCATTGCCGTCGGCAGGTCCTGAGACGCCGCGTTCCTCTCATCAGCGCATACACAGGAGATATGAGTGCCCGAGTTCCGCAAGTCTGTGACGACGATAGCCGTCGCCGCCGGATCGCTGTCGGCTGTGCTGGGCATGTCGTCGGCTGCTCAGGCCGATTCGCGGTCCGCTGCTGCTGCGGTGTCGGCGGTCGCCCCGCTGCCGGGGACGGGGCTGCCTGCTGTTTCGAATGGCCCCATCTACATTCAGGGCCCATCGGGGGGCGGCTTCATGCCGGTCGGTGGTGGCAATCCGGTCGTGTGCGATGCCTACGCTTCTGTTATGGCGTGGTCGCCGGATGGCAGCCGGATCGCTTGTCTGGAGGCCTACAGCGCCGGTGTTCTGCGGATCCGGAATCCGGACGACAACAGGGTCGTGTCTGCGGGGTCGGTGACCGACTACGCGAAGCCCGATAGCCCGCTGGCCAAGATCAGTAGCCTCACGTGGTTCAACCACGGTAGGGAGGTCGTGCTGGCCCAGAACGGCAGCCTCATCTCGGTGCGCGTTGACGGCTCCCAGCCTCGGAACCCGGACAACAGCTACGCGCCCACGGCGATGCTGCCGGGACAGACCGGCATCACGGATGTCACGGCGAACGCGGCGGGCACCGTGCTGGCGTTCACGCAGGGCACCTCGACCGGCGCCAGCGTCATCGTCTACGACACCACGAAGCCCGCAGCCTCCGCTCTGCGACCTCTTGCGCAGGTCAGCTACGCTTCGCAGCTGGCGCTCTCTCCGGATGGGCGGTACCTCGCCTACGTGCCGTACACCCCGGGCCAGAATGCGCCGTCACAGATCTGGCTGTACGACCTGAAGAGCCCCGCCTCCGCCAGCAACCCGCGACAGGTGACGTCCGACTCCGCCGTGTCCGCCAGCAATCCGACGTGGGCTCCTGACGGGACCCGTCTCGCGTTCACGGCGACTTCCGCGTCATTGGCGCATTCTGTGAAGTCGTTCCCGGTCGCGGACCCGTCCTCGCAAAGGGTCGAGGTCCCAACACTCACCTACCAGTCGTTCTTGTGGCGTCCCCTCACCCACAAGCCGGTGGAACGGCTCGCCGGCGGCGATCGGGTGGGCACCGCCGTCGCCACCTCGCAGTCGGAGTGGGAAGGCTTCGGAGGCGCGAGCACCGGCCGCCGTACCGCCAAGTCGGTCACACTGAGCCGCTCCGATCTGTTCGCCGACGCCCTCGGCGGCGCCGGATTCGCCGCGCACCAGCAGGGGCCGCTGCTGCTCACCGATCCCAAGCACATGGATCAGGCCACGATGACGGAGCTGCGGCGCGTCCTCGGTCCGGGCAGCGGTCCGAACGGGCCGACCGTGTACTTGCTCGGTGGTGACAGCGCGCTCTCGCCTGACGTGCAGAAGGCGCTCGTAGCCGCGAACTACCACGTCGAGCGCATCGGTGGCGCCAACCGGTTCGACACCGCGGTCAAGATCGCGCAGCGGGACAGCGGCACCAAGCCGAGCAAAGTCCTCGTCGCCACCGGCATCGACTACCCGGACGCCCTGGCCGCCGGCGCGGCGGCGGGTGCGAACGCCAACGCCGTCGTGGTGCTGACGAACGACAAAAAGATGCCTCCGGAGACGGCCGCCTACCTGAACAGCGTCGCCGGCGCGACTGTCTACGGCGTAGGCGGCCAGGCGGTGGCCGCGCTGGGTAATCGGCCGCAGACAGCGCTCAAGGGCACGGACCGCGTCGCCACCTCTTTGCTGGTGGCCCGGAACCTGTTCGACACGCCCGGCTCAGTCGGATTCGCGACGAGCATGAACTGGCCGGACTCGCTGGCCGGCGGTGCGCTGCAGGGCACGGTCGGAGGTCCGCTGATCCTGGTCGCCCCGACGACCGGCCTTTCCGCGGACGAGCAACAGTGGCTGACCCAGTCCGCGACCGCGATCAACTCGGTACAGATCTACGGTGGACGGGCGGCTGTGCCCGCAATCGAAGCCCAGGTCGGGACCGACATCGGGGGCGTCGGCGGCTTCGTCGTCAAGTAATCCGCTAATCCGCGCGCAGGCGGGTGGGTGGGTGGCGCCGTGCGGAGCCACCCACCCACCCGTGTCAGGCTGCTGGGTGTTTCGGCGGCGCACGCCGACACGACGGCCTCAGTCGTCTATGTCGGGTCGGCCGCCCATGAAACTTTCACAGGATTCTGATATGTGAGACGCAGTCGAGTCAGGATCCTGGTACCCCCTAGACTCACCGCGGGTGACGCGGCCGCCACCGCCGGCCTGGTTCCACGCCGTCCGATCGTAGGTTCCGCGACGGGAACAGGGGGACCCGTTATGTCCACATCGATGTTCAGACCGGCACGGCGTACCCGCTTCCCGGTGCACGTCCAGACCGGCGGAGCGCAGGCGGTCGAGGACGACGACGAAGGTTTGGACTCGCTGTACCGGCTGATGCCGATCCCGCGCTCCGTCCAGCCCCGTGTGGGAATCACGTCGTGACTCCACGCACCCCGCGCGCGATGGAGCGCGGCGCTCGCGTCGACGGTGACAGCGTCCCGGCGGAGTCGGCCGGGTCGGGGGCTGCGGCGCCGGCCGAGCGTCGGGCACCGGAACCGAAACCGGAACCGGAACCGGAACCGGCCGACAAACGCTCCGTCCTGCGCGATCACGACTTCCGCGCGCTCCTGGCCAGTAAGTCCGCCTCGACCGTGGCCTCGGCCGTGACGTGGGTCGTGCTGCCGCTGTACGTCTACACGGTCTCGCGTTCCTCGCTGCTGACGGCTGTCGCCAGCGCGATGAACGTCATTCCTTATGTGCTCTTCGGCATCGTTGCCGGGGCGTTGGTCGACCGGTCCTCGCCCAGGCGGGTGATGATCGTTGTCGAGCTGGGTAATGCCGCGATCATGTTGACGGTGCCTGCGCTTCATGCGGGGCACGTCTTGTCGATCGCGGTGCTGTGTGCGGTGGGCTTCACGTCGGCGACTGCTTTCGTCTGGTTCGACGTCGCGTCGTCCACGCTCGTGCCCTCGGTCGTCGGCAAGACTGCTGTGTTCCACGCCAACGGATTCTTGTGGAGCGTGGCCACTTTGGTACAAGCGGTGGCCGCGCCGACCGGTTTCTTCCTGCTCAACCGGTGGGGTATCGGCTGGACGTTTGCCGCGCTCTCGCTCTTCTACGCGCTCTCGGCGCTCTTCCTGGCCATGGTCCGTATGCCGTCCGCGGCCTCCGGCGGCGTCGCGGCGGGTGCCCCGGCGAGCGCGGGCGGGCCGGGCCGGGCGATGCTGGAGGGCCTGCAGTTCATCGTCCGGGAGCCGACTATCAGGCTTCTGACGATCATCGGTATGGGCTCGGGGATCAGTGCGGGTGCGGTGTACGGCATGATCGTCGTGTTCGCCAACCGGGCGTTGCACCTGGGCACCGACGATTACCGGATCTCCTGGATTCTCGCCGCTTCCAGCGCGGGTGCCCTGCTGGCCTCGTTCGCCGCTCCGAGGCTGCGGGGGCTGCCGCCGATTCCGAGCGTCGCCGGGCTGCTCGTCGTCGACACGGTTCTGATGGCCGGCTACGCGCTGTCGGCCGACTGGCAGATGGCGCTGGGCGCGATCCTGCTGTGGAACCTGGCGCACACCACCTTGATGATCGTCAGCATCTCCCTGCGTCAGGTCCTGGCGCCGCCGCGGCTTCAGGGCAGGGTCAACGCGGCCGGCAAGATGCTCGCCTGGGGCAGCGTTCCGCTGGGCTCGGCCCTGTGCGGCGCCCTGACTGGCTGGATCGGCAGCCGCCAGGCTTCGCTGCTGCTCGTCGCGCCGATCGCGGCCAGCCTGGTGCTCGCCGCCGCCATGGTCGTACGCCGGCCGGCCGTGACGGACCCGTCGAAGGCTTCCGAGAGCCCCTGAAGCCGCCTGATCCGATCGCCGGACCGCCGGCCGGATCCACCAGAGAGGACCACCGCTGCCGTGACGTTGTTCGAGAGCCCCCGGCTCAGGGTGCTGTTCGTGGCCTTCAGCCGCAGCAGCCTGGGCCACATCGTCCGGTCCACGACGGCCGCCGCCCGCTTCGCCGCCGACGGACACGACGTCGCGGTGGCCTGCCACGAGGAGGTCCGGCACATCCCGGAGAAGGCCGGCCTGGCCTGGCTGCCGATCGAGGAGATCGGGCCCGCTCCGGCGTGGCGCGGCATGGACGACCCCGAGCAGCTGCGGGCCTTCGTCCGGACCCGGCTGGCCAGTCCGGAGTACGTCTCGGCGTCGCTGGAGGACGAGCTGCGCGTCATCGACCTCTTCCGGCCCGACGTCGTCATCGCGGACATGCGCAACACCGCGGGCGTCGCGGCGTCCATGCGCGGGGTGACGGCGTTCACGCTCCACAACCTCCGGCTGTTCCAGCACCCGATGCACGTGGTGCTCCCCGAGGTCCTGGTGACGCTCGATCAGCTGGGCGTCGAGCAGGCCCACGCGCGCCACGTCCTGGGCAGCACGGTCCTGGTGCCGGACATCGCCGAGATCGACGGCCTCTCGGATGTCCCTCGCGACACCGCCGCGCTCATCTGCTCCCTGACCGACGAGATCCGGCATCTCGGACCGCTGCTGTCGCCGGAGCTGCTGTCCGTCGCCGCACGAGCGTCCGAGTCCGAGTCCGGGCCGGGACCGCGGGCCACCGAAAACCGGCGCCGCCTGCTGCACGTCACGCTCGGCGGCAGCGGCGTCGGCGACCAGCAGATCCGGCGCGTCGTCGAGGCGGTCGCCGGCCTCGGCCTGGACATCGGGGTGACGCTCGGCGCCGAGTCGCTCCAGGACCAGGTGACCGCGCTGGAGGACGAGCTCGCGGCGGTCGCGGGCGACTCCGCCGTCACCGTCACCGGGTTCCGGCACGACGTCGTGGAGCGCGTCGCGGCCGCCGACGCGGCGGTCGTGCACGGCGGCCACGGCTCGATCATCGAGGCCCTGGTCTGCGGCACGCCACTGGTGTTCCTGCCCGGTTCGCTGGAACAGCGGGAAAACGCGCGCAAGATCCGGGAACTCGGCCTGGGTGTCGTGCTCGCACCCGACGACGACGCGGCGGCGGTCCGCGCCAAAGTCGTCAAGGCCCTGAGTCTGAAGGAGACTCCAGGGCCGCGCCGCTTCGCGCGGGCCCTCGTGGCGGCCGACGGCGCCGGACGCCTGGTCGACTACGTCACCAGCTCCCAGGCGATCCGCACCGCGGTGGCGGCGCCGTGATCCGCGACGGTGCGCTGGTGCTTTCAGCGGCGGTGATGACACACCCGGATCGCGAAGCCGAGGTCCGGCGGTTCGTCGAACGCCATCCTGAGCTGGAGCTGCGCATCGCGGTCGACCCCGAACCCGAACGCGGGCACAGTCTGGGCACGGCGCTGCTCGCCTGGTCCATGGTCGAGCCGGGCGCCACCCACCACCTGGTGCTCCAGGACGACGTCGTCCTGTGCGAAGGCTTCGTCGATCTGATGGTCGCCGCAGTCCGCACCCATCCGGACGCGGCGGTCAGCATGTTCGCCGAGTGGGGCGCGCGGGCCGGAACCCTGGTCCGCCTGGCACTGTTGCGCGGGCAGGGCTACGCGGCCGTCGCAGACCCCTACATTCCCACCCAAGCGCTGGTGCTGCCCGCCGCGCAAGCGGCCGACTTCGCCGAGAAGGGCCGCACCGAGACCGAGCCCGATGACATCGCGCTGCTGAACCATCTGCGGCGCACCGGAACGCGGGGCGTCGTCGTGGCACCGAATCTCGTGCAGCATCAGGACCGGCCGAGCCTGACCGGCAACACGTTCCAGGGACCCCGGCTGTCGGCCTGCTTCGTCCCCGACCCCCCGGCCGGACTGCTGGCCGCGCTGGAGCCGACCGTCGCCGGAGCCGACCTCGACTTCCTGCCGCACGTCTCCTGGATGCGGCTGATCGGCGAATGGTTCTACTGCGGCCCTGACGAGGAGGCGGTCTGGACCGGCTGGCCGTTGGCCGAGCGCTTGCCGCCGGAATTGGACGCCGCCTGGCTACGCAGCCAGTATGACGCGCACCTCCGCCAGAGCGATCGGCGGGAGGAGATTCGCAAGACCCTGAGCGACACGGTCCTGTTCGAGGTGTGGCTCGCCTGCCTCGCCCTCGGCCTGGTGAGCGGTGTCACTCCGGCCGGCGTCGTGGCCCGCGCAGCCGACCCGCTGTGGCAGGCGGCGCTGGCGACGGTCCTTCCCGGCGCCTTCCGCCGCTATCTGCCCGCGCCGGTGCTCGACCGCTTGGGTCCGTACGCGGCGGAATTATTCGGCTTGGCCATCCACGAAGGCGCCACGGTCGCGGCCGGCGGCGAGCAGGACACCGTGCATGCGATCGCCCACCGCGGGGCGCGGTGGCCTTGAGCCACAGGCTCGCCATCCACATCGAGACTCGACAACGGGGAGACCGAGATCATGACCGAGATCGCCGAGCGTCCGCCGGTGCCGGTGCCCGTGCCGGTGCCGGGACCGGAACCCGCGCGCCTGCTGGGCCGGCGGCTCAACCGCCAGCGGTATTTCAAGGACCCCGTCGGCTACACCTGCGCTGTCTACCACCGGTTCGGCCCGGTCAGTGGCCTGACGCACGGCGACCGGCAGCACTTCTTCGCGTTCGGCGCCGAGCAGAACCGGACCGTCTTGCTTGACGACGGCACGTTCCACACCGCCTTCGAATACGCCACGCCGCCAATGATCAAGGCGGCGCGGCGCGGCATCGGCCTGCTCAACATGAACGGCCCGCCGCACCAGGCGGCCCGCCGCCTGGTCGCCCCGGCCTTCCGCGCCTCGGCCGTCCGCGGCTACGGCGAGGCGGTCGCGCTCATCACCCGCGCCGAGGTGGACAGCTGGAGCCAGGGGGACCGGTTCGACCTCAGCGTGCGCATGCGGGAGCTGACACTGCGCATCGTCTGCCTCGTCCTGTTCGGGGTCGACATCGCCGAAGACGCGCGGCCGCTCGGCCGCCTGGTGCAGAGGATGCTGGCGCTGCGCTACTTCGCCCCGTCGATCCGGTACTTCCCGTTCAACGTCCCCGGCGCGCCGCTGGCCCGGTTGCTTGGCGTGATCCGCGACCTCGACGACGCGCTCGACGGCATCGTGGCCACCCGTCGCGACGGCGGCGGGCGCGATCTGCTGTCCGGGCTCATGGAGGCGCGGGCTGAGGACGGGGGTCCCGCGCTGAGCGCCGACGAGCTGATCGGGCACCTGACCACGTTCATCGTGGCCGGCCACGAGACCACGTCCAACACCCTGTCCTGGGCTTTCGCGATTCTGGATCAGCATCCTGATATCGCCGACGCCCTGACCGGGGAGGTCGGCGCCCTGCCCGAGGACGTCGAGTCCCGTCTGGCGGAGATCGACAAGCTGCCGCTGCTCGACGCGGTGGTCAAGGAGGTGCTGCGGCTCATGCCGCCGGGACCGAACACCTCGCGGGTGGCGGTCGCGCCGACCGAGCTCGGCGGCTTCGAGATCCCGCCGGGCAGCCAGGTCGTCACCAGCAAGTTCGTCACGCATCGCGACGAGTCGTTGTTCCCCGACCCCTTGCGCTTCCATCCCGACCGCTGGGCGACGCAGGGCCCTGTCTCGGTGTACCAGTACCTGCCGTTCGGCGTGGGCCCGCATGTGTGCGTGGGCGCGGCGTTCGCCACCCTGGAGATGAAGATCATCCTCGCCGAGGTCCTGCGGCGCTGGAGCCCGCGGGTCGCCGATGGCGCCGACCTCTCCCGCGACGTCGGGCTCATGATGGCGCCCAAGAACGGCGTCTCCGTCATCCTCAGGCCGCCCGGGACGCCGCGTGCCGGCGGCCGTGTGGTCGGCGACATCCACCAGATGGTCCGCCTGACGGACCGCGACATCGACAGGCTCGGCTGGTGAGGGCGCCCTCGCCCTCGCCGACCGGGCAGCATCGACGGGACCAAGGAGACACGCTGTGAAGGTCAGCATCATCATGGCCACCTACGACAAGCGGGACTATCTGGAGTACACGCTCGCGTCGCTGGCCGGGCAGACGCACTCCGACTTCGAGCTCGTACTCTGCGACGACGGCACCGAGGGCGGCGTGGCCGATCTGATCGCGCCGTACCGGGACCGCTTCGCCATCGTCCCGCTCGTCCAGGCGAACGCCGGCCGCGCGGCGGCGCGGAACACGGCGCTGGCTCGAGCCTCGGGCGACCTGGTGGTGTTCAGCGACGACGACCGGATCCTGCCGCCGGAGTTCCTCGCGGCGCACGTGTCCGCGCACAGCGCCGGGGGTGAGGAGGACCTGGCGGTGATCGGCTGGAAGAAGCGCGGGGTCACCGTGTGGATCCCGCGGATGCTCCCGGTCGACGAAAGCGACCTCACGACCCTGGCCCGGCGCGTGGGCGGCGTCGAACCCCTGGCATCCCCGCTGCGCACCATCGAGCCGGGCGACGTGGCGGTCTCCTACCCGGTGGCCGTCAGCCGCATGGAACTCGGGGACGAACCAGACAACTACCACGCGATCGTCGACAAGTACGGGGACGAACTGGCGGACTTCCGCTTCGGCTGGGTCCTCGCGACGACGGCCAACCTGTCAGTGCCGCGCGCGCTCCTCGACAAGATCGGCGGCTTCGACGACGGATTCCAGGGCTGGGGCGTCGAGGACACCGACCTGAGCTACCGGCTGTGGCAGGCCGGCACCCGCTTCCGGATCGAGCGCGCGGCAGTGAACCACCACCAGGTCCATCCCATCGGCACCGGCAACGCCCTGCTCGACAACCGGCGCCGCCGGGCAGCGCTGATGGCGAACGTCGAGTTCTTCTGCCGCAAGCACCAAACGCTGGAGGCATACCTGTTCAAGCGGCGCTGGGAGCACGCGATGACGCTCGACGAGGCGAACCGGCTGCTGGCTGAAGTGGAGGCCGGCGTCGGCCACTCGGTGCGGGAGGAGCTGTTGCGGTTGTACGCCGCGGCGTGATCCACCGGCAGGGTCACCACGGGCCCGCGGCTCGACGACGACGCCGGGGTCCGGCGAAGACGACTGCCGCGGCCGCCGGCGGGGGTCAAGGCCGCCGGGGTGCCACTCACCGCGTCCCTACTCAGCCCTTCGCCGCGGCGGCGTTGGCCTGCGTGACGATTTCGGCGGCGCTGCCTCGGCCGGCCATGAGGTTGACGACGGCGGTGTTTAGGGCGTTGCCGACGTTTAGGCCGAACTGGGTGTCGAGGTACTGCATTGAGTAGGCGGCCTTGTTGAAGGCTTGCAGTGCTGAGATGTTGTAGGAGGTGGTGACGACGTCCTGGGACGCCGGGTTCACCGGGATTGATTGGAAGGCCTTGGAGTATGCCTCCTGCTGGTCCTTGGTCAGCATGAACTCCAGGAAGCCGAAGGCCTCCTTTGGTGCCTTCTTGGACAGCGAGTAGGCGGAGTTGCCGCCCATGATTGCGGAGGGGTCGCCTTGGCCGCCGGCTACTGCGGGGAACGGGAACCAGCCCAGGTCGGGGAGCGGCTTCTGGTCCGGGGTCAAGCTGGCGATTACGCCGGGGTCCCAGGAGCCCATGAGCTCCATGGCTGCCTTGTGATTGGCGAGTAGGCCCGCTGAGGAGCCGGCGCCTTGCTGGGCTGCGGTTGTCAGGAAGCCGGCTGGGAAGGGGTTGGTCTTGAGGAATGTGGCCAGGGCGTTTCCGGCTGTGGTCCAGCATGGGTCGGTGAACTTGAGCGACTTGGCGGTGCTCGCCATGACGGATTGGCTGCACTCGCGGAGGGCGAAGTTGTAGTACCAGTGCGCGGCGGGCCAGGCGTCCTTGGCTCCGACTGCGATCGGTGCGACGTTGATTGCCTTGAGCTTGGCGACGTCGGCTTCGAGCTCGTCGATCGTCGTGGGCGTCGTGGTGATGCCGGCTTGCTGGAACAGGTTCTTGCTGTAGTAGATGCCCTCGGGCTGCGTGTCGACCGGCATCATGTAGACCTTGCCGTCGAGCGTGCTGCCGGACAGGGCCGCCGCGCCGACGTCGGTCTTGTCCGCGTCGGTGAGGTTCAGCGGCTGGAGTTCGCCGGCGGCGACCTGGGCCCGCATCTTGCCGCCGCCGACCTGGAAGAAGACGTCCGGCGCGCTGTTCGAGTTGAGGGCGGTCTGGAGCTTGCCGTCGAGTGCCTCGTTCTGGATCGTCTGGAACGAGATCGTGACGTTCGGGTGCAGGGCCTGGTACTGCTTCGCGGCGCTCTGGAAGTACTGCAGGCCGTCCGGGCCGTTCGTCGCGTTCTCCCAGACGGTCACCGTCACCTTGCCGTCGGACGAACCGCCGCCCCCGCCGCCGCTGCTGCCGGCACAGCCGGTGGCGGCGAGCATCGTGCCCAAGCCGAGGAAGACGGCTATCGCGCTGCGCATTCTCGTCGTCACTGGGGAACTCCCTGTCCATCGTCGTGGTCGCGCCTGCGTCCTGAGTGGAGGACGTAGGCGTCACAGAGGACTGGCGAGAAGTTTGCGCCCAGGTTTCTGGTTGTGTCAATCGTTGTCGATAACGTTTTCCAAAGCTGCCGGTAGCGGCGTGAACCGCCCCAGAGGCAGGACCCTGATTACTGATCAAGTACACGGCGCCCGATGGTGCGGCCGTGCGAAAGGCTGCCCGGAGGCGGATGCGAAGCCGCCCCGCCTCCGGTGACGCGATCGGCCGATCAGCCTATCGGCCTATCGGCCTATCGGCCTAGTACCCGGGGAAGACCTTGCGCAGCAGGTCGAGGTCGGCGGCGCCGGTGGTGACGATCCCGGTCGGCGTGTGCTGCGGCGCGAGACGTCCGACTTTGAGACGCAGCCAGGCCTCGGCCGGGAGCGTGAGCGTGCCGTCGTACTTGTCGGCGACCTCGAAGCTGGTGCTCACCGGGGTGGTCAGGTTCAGGGCGAAGTCCGACTCCGGCTCGCTCGTGGTGACGTGGAGGACCAGGCTCTCGCCGTCGAGGTGCTCGGGCTTGCTGGTCCATGCGGTGAGGTCCGGCTCGCCGTGCAGGAGTTCGCGGACGGCTTGGGGCGCAAGCGTGGCGTTCACGTCCGAGGCGACACGGATGTCCCAGGAGTGCATGGCCAGCTCATTGAGACGCATGCGCCCGGCGGTCGCCACGTCGATCGGCGCGGGCAGGAAGCCCATGTCGATCCTCAGGTTTTCCCGCGTCTCGGCATCCAGCGATTCATACAGTTCGGTCAGCTCGCGGTTCGCCGCGACGAACCCGTCGGCGCGCTCCCGGCCGGACATGGCGTTCCACCGGTCCCAGACAGACTCGTTGAACTCGCGGCCGCCGGGCGCCGTCCCGTCGAGCGCGGCTTGGAGCGTCGCCCGGTTGATCTCCGCGCCGCTGCCCAAGTGGCTGAGGACTTCCGAGATGTCCCACTCGGACGCGGCCGAGGGCCCGGCCAGGTCGTCGTCGCTGAACGCCGCGACCTGCTGGGCCAGAAGGTCGTACTCGCTGCGCAGGGCGGCGATCACCGTATCGGGGCTACTCATGCGTTCTCCAGGATCGACGGGGTTCTACGTCGCTCAGATCTGCGCGACGATCTCACGGTAGACGCGCTCCGCCGTACCCGACGGCGCTGGTGAACAAACCTGAACCGGCCTGAGTATGTTCCCGGTGGAGCAGACCTCGCCCTCAGGCCCGTGAACCACAGGTCAAAGCCCCTCCGCCAGCGCAAGCGGAGGGGCTTTTGCGGCGCGCTGCTATGGCGCGCTGATCTCCAACAGATCTCCAACAGCCTCAGGTGGTGCTGCAGGATACTGAAGGCCAGGTCCATTGGCCGTTGGGGGTGATGGTGACCCCGAAGTTGTTGCCGCTTCCGTTGGGTTTGGCGACCATCACGTACTGGCTGGGCCAGGTGGCGCTGACGTTCCAGGTGTTGTAGACGACCGCCGGCGACACCATGTTCATCGTCACGGTCCAGGTGGAGGAGCCGGTGACCGCGACATTGAGGTTGTACCAGTTGCTGCCCTGCGAGCCGGCCGACAGCGTTGCAGTACAACTGCCACCGCCTCCGCCACCGCCGCCTCCGCCGCCCCCACCGCCGCTACCACCAGTCGGTGCCACTGCCCGGCCGGTCTGCGGGGAGATCATGCCGGGACACAGGTTGTGGCTGGCCAGAACCTGGGCGATCTGGGGGATCGCGGCGAGGGTGTTCGCGGGCCACTCGTGCATCAGGATGACCTGGCCGTTGGTGAGCCGGCCGTTGGCCGCGACGATCGCGGAGACGCTGGCACCGTTCCAGTCCTGGGAGTCGATGTCCCAGATGATCTCGGTGAGACCGTATTTCGCCTCGACGGCCCGCAGCGTTGAGTTGGTCTCACCGTACGGCGGACGGAACAGCGTGGGCGTCCCGCCTCCGGCCGCGGCGATGGCCTGCTGGGTACGGGAGACCTCGGAGTCGATCTGCGCCTGGCTCTCCTGAATCAGGTGCGGATGGGTGTAGCTGTGGTTGCCGACCCACATGCCGGCGTTGATCTCGGCCTGCACCTGCGCCGGATACGCTGCCGCGTACTGGCCCTCGTTGAACATCGTCGCCCGCAGGCCGTTCTGCTTAAGCGCGTTGAGGATAGCCGGGGTGTGGTCGTTGGACGGACCGTCGTCGAAGCTGAGGCCGACGTACCCGCCGCACGTCGCGGCATGCGCGACCGGCGCGCCGACGCCGACGGTGAGCGCACCGGCCAGTGCCAGCGCGGCCGCGGCCAGTCCGGACGTCAGAGAGCGTCTCCAAGATCGTGGTCTGATACGCATTGATCCTCCTGTGGGCATGAGTTTGCGTAACTGACGCTGTTTCAGGGGAGTATCAGGATCCTGCAGAGTTGCTGTCAACGAGTTTCGGACATGTTTCGAACATGGATAGACGCTGCTTGCAGCAGCGAGGCGGCACCGGGGTGGGAATCGACGATCGCGGCACACTGGATAGCGCCCTCGACAACGGTGGGCCATATCCTTCCGACGGTGCCAGAACAATACCGGTGACGTCAACGCGCACCGAAGTTTCGAAACTCTTCGAGCATCAAAAGAAGACTTCGAACACACTCGTCCACCTCGGCGTTTCGGCTGGTGGCGGTGCATGGAGCCTGAGGTACCCGCGCTGAAAGTTTCATATCAGGCGCCGCCGAGTCGGCAATGCGGGTATTCGCAAGATCGAGTATCGAAACATCTTCGAAACCTTGACACGATGGCCGACCAGGCTCACAGTGATGTCGATCGCGGGCGTGGAACAACGTGCGCGACGCATTTCCGTTTCGCGCATAGTGAATTCCGCGGTCGACCGCGCTGGCGGCTAGCTGGGCAAACGGACTCGACAAGAGAGAAGTACACATATGAATGACGCTCCTCCGCGTCCGAATCGTCGCGGGCGCGGCCGTACCAGAATCAGTCTTCTGATCAGCGTTCTGTGCACCGCGATGCTCGCCGGCGTCATGGCGCTCCTGCCCGGAACCGCCGGCGCGGCGACGACCATCTGCTCCAGCCAGACCAACACCGTCAGCGGGTATTGGTACTCGTTCTGGACCGAAGGCAGTGGTTCGGCCTGCATGACCTTCGGGTCCGCCGGCAACTACAGCACCTCCTGGAGCAATGCCGGCAACTTCGTCGCCGGTCTGGGCTGGAGTACTGGCGGACGCAAGACGGTGAGCTACTCCGGCAGCTTCAACCCCTCCGGGAACGGTTACCTGTCGCTGTACGGCTGGACCACCAACCCGCTGGTCGAGTACTACATCACCGACAGTTGGGGCAGCTACCGGCCGACCGGCACCTACAAGGGCACGGTCACCAGTGACGGCGGCACCTACGACATCTACGAGACGACGCGGTACAACGAACCGTCCATCATCGGGACCGCGACGTTCAACCAGTACTGGGCGGTCCGGCAGTCCAAGCGGGTGGGCGGCACCATCACCACCGGCAACTTCTTCGACGCCTGGGCCAGCCACGGCATGAACATGGGCCAGTACAACTACATGATCCTGGCCACCGAGGGCTACCAGAGCAGCGGCAACTCGAACATCACCATCGGCGGCAGCGTCACGAACACGGTGACCGTGACCAACCCGGGCAGCCAGAGCACGACGGCCGGCAGCCCGGCGAGCGTGCAGGTCCACGCCTCGGACTCGGCGTCCGGCCAGACCCTCGCCTACACCGCCTCCGGCCTCCCCCCGGGCTTGTCGATCAACAGTGGCAGCGGGTTGATCTCCGGGACGCCGACCACTCCCGGGTCCTACCAGGTCACCGTCACGGGGACCGACACCACCGGAGCCAAGGGGTCGGCCACGTTCACCTGGACGGTCGGCTCGGAGACCGGGACCCTCGTGACCGTCACCAGCCCCGGGAACCAGACCGGCTCTGTCGGCACCGCCATCAGCCCGATTCAGATCCAGGCGACGGACTCGGCGGGACAGGCTCTGACCTATAGCGCCACCGGACTGCCGGCGGGCTTGTCCATCAGCTCCTCGGGCGTGATCTCCGGTACGCCGACTGCCGCCGGGACCTCCGACGTCACGGTCACCGCGAGCGACTCCAGCGGCTCCGGCTCGGCGACGTTCACCTGGTCGATCAGCGGCGGCGGCACCACCACCGGGGTCTGTCACGCGACCTATGCCCGGACCTCCGAATGGCCCGGCGGGTTCACCGCGAATGTGACGATCGCCAACACCGGCACCACCGCGGTCAACGGCTGGACCCTGGGGTGGAGCTTCCCCGGCGACCAGAAGATCACCAACGCCTGGAGCGCCACGGCCACCCAGAGCGGCTCGAACGTGACGGCGACCAACGTCGCCTACAACGGCAGCATCGCTCCCGGTGGTACCACGTCGTTCGGCTTCCAGGGGACCTACGGCTCCAACGACAGCAGCCCCACGGCGTTCACGCTCAATGGAACCGCGTGCAGCTGATTCGCTGACGCAGTAAGGCGGCCGGGCTCTTCCGTGGCCCGGCCGCTGTCGCAGCATCTGGTGCAGTCTCTGACGCAGACGCTGCGTTCCTCACGCAGCCTGTGCGCGGATCCGGCCGCGGTCGACCGCCTCGACGAGCGCTTGGTGATCCCTCTCGTTCTGGTCGGCGTAGACCTCGGCGAACCGGGCGAGCGCGCGATCGAACCCGTCGCCCTTCCCGAGGTACGAAGCGATCGCGATCCGGTCGGAGGAGCGGGCGTGAGCACGGGCCAGAGTGGCTCCGCAGAGCTCTCCGAAGATGCGCATCGAATGGGGCACCATGGTTCTGGACTCGAGGATGCCCTTCCAGTCACGGAGCTGCCTGACGTAGAAGTCGTGCGATCCGCCGTGCGCGTCCTCGCCCCGCTTCCAGCCCAGCAAGATGTCCCCGACCGCCTGCATCAGCCGCTGTCCGGCCACGACGCGGTGGCCCTGGTGCGCGTAAGGGCTCTCGCCGGCGTAATCCGCCAGCACGGAGCGGTTGGCCTCCTTGATCTGGAGGAACAGCGGATCCTGTTCGTCGGAGCCGGCCAGCAACACGATCCAGCACCGGGTGCCGACGCTGCCGACGCCGACGACCTTGCGGGCCATGTCGACGACGCGGTACTGGTCGAGCAGCATGCGCAGATCGGAGCGCAGGCTGCGGCTGTAGCGCCGGACCAGATCCCGGATCCACGCCTCGACCTCTCCACGTTCCAGGTCCGGGAGCAGGTCGGCGAGCGGGACGACGAGTGGTGGATCGGCGACGATGCGCGGACGCCCGTCGACCGTCGTGGTCAGCTTCTCAGCCGCTTGCAGACTGTCCCGGCCTTTGGCCTTCTCCAGCATGCGCCGGAAGTTCTTCCGGCGTTGCGCGTCGAGCTGATCGGTGTAGAGCTCGCGGATGCGCTCGGTGCTGCCGTGCGCGTACCAGACATCGAGGCTGGTCATTCCGGCGAACGCGCGCATGGCCTCGCGATAGCCGCCGGCCATGGTCCGCACCACGATCTCGCGCTGGTGGTCGTCGAAGCCGTTCTCCCGGCCGGCGATGGCGAGGCTGGCGGCGAGCCGCTTGACGTCCCATTCCCATGGGCCGCGCAGTGTCTCGTCGAAGTCGTTGATGTCGAAGACCAGCCGGCGCTCCGGTGAGCCCAGCAGGCGGAAGTTGAGAAGGTGCGCGTCCCCGCACAGCTGCGCCCGCATCTCGGACCTGGGAGTCGAGGCCAGGTCCGCGGCCATGATGGATGCGGCTCCACGGTAGAAGCGGAAGGGGGACTCGATCATCCGGCCGTAGCGAATCGGCACGAGGTCCGCGACCGACGTCGAGGCCTGCGCCTCCAACTGGTCGATCACCGGCCGGCGATCGGGGGCGGGCTCCCACTCGCCGTGGCTCGACCGGGGTGCGTCGCGCCGGGCGGAGCGTCCGCGCTTCACACGTTCTTCGGGGGTCAGATACGGGCGTCCGGTGACGACGCCCCTCCTGGACTCGGCCATTCGATGCACCTCCGGCGCCGCCGACACACCGTCTGCTTCGAACCACGGTTTCGAGCGGTCGGCTTTGACTCATTTTAGTGCCTTTTGGCATACCGTGCGGAGGTCCGCGCTCGTACACCGCGGCGTCCAGGTGGACACCGGTGTTGACCATGAATGCCCCACCACCGAGGGCTCGGCCGGGATCGTCCCGGCCGAGCCCTCCGGCGGTCTACGCGCTGGGCTGCAAGCCGGGGCACGAACCCGAGTCGGCCTTGCCGGTCTCGAAGTACGCGATCAGGTGGGAGGCGCACTCGGGCACCAGCGCCAGCGAACCGTGTCGGAAGTCGTCGACGGTGAACACGGTTCCGCCGATGGCTTGCTGCATCTGCCACACCCACGGGTACGGGGTCAGCGTCTCGTATTCGTGCCCTGACATCTGGAGCGAGCCTGGGCTGTAGCGCAGCGTGAAGTGCTGCACCGGCAGATTCCATCCCGCGCAGGTGGGGCGCAGTGCCGTGAGGTCGCCGGTGACCGGGTCGCGCTGGAGGTTGCGCTGGTACTCGTCCCAGAGCGGTTCGAAGGCGCGGGAGCTGTCGTCCTCGTTGCACAGGTAGGCCTGCTGCGCCGTCGGGTTGAAGGCCTGCGGGGCGCCGCTGGGCGGCGGGGGGAGCGGGCCGTGGCCGTTGGCGACGGCCTTCACTCCGGGCGGGGCCGGTTGCCCGGAGACCGCGGCCGTCATGCTCTTCAGGACGGCCGCAGCCTGCTCCCAGTCAGTGTTCTGCGAACTCGCGAGGGACGCTATGAACCCACCGTCCAGCGGCTCGCTCAGGTCAGAGAACTGCCAGGGATGCGCGTCGCCCTGCTTGCGCAAGGCCAGCACTCGCGCGGTCACCGACTGAGCGGTGGTGCCCAAGCCGTAGACGTCGTCGTGCTGCGCCAGCCATGTCGCGAACAGTCCGAAGTCCTGTTCCACGCTCTGCGCGGCGCCGTCCATGCGGTACGCCAGATCGTAGGCGCGGGGCGAGACGACGCTGTCCAGCCACATCCGATGGATCGTCGCCGGGAACATGCTCCGATACACCGCCCCGAGCTGAGTGCCCCACGAGACGCCGAAATAGCTCGCCTGCGACTCGTGCAGCGCGCGCCGCAGTTGGTCCAGATCCCGCGCCGCGTTCGCGGTCGTGAGCTGCCCCAGGAACGCGGGGTCCGACGAGGAGCACTCGGCGTTGGTCTTCGCCGATGCGTCGTACGCCTGCTTCACCTGCGCCTTCGTCAGCTGCCCGGACTGCGGCGGCGGACCGTTGAGGAAGCCCGCGCAATCCTCGGAGGTGCTGTAGCCGATCCCGCGCGGGTCGAAGCCGATCAGGTCGTACTGGTCGTTGAGCTGCGCGTCGGAGGGGTTCTGCAAGGCCACCTGCTCCGGCATCAGGTAACCGCTGCCGCCCGGTCCCCCGGGGTTCATGAACAGGATTCCCTGGCGGTGCGCCTGGTCCTTGGCTTTCAGCCGGGTGAACGCGATCGTGACATGCTGTCCCTCCGGATGCCGGTAGTCCTGCGGGACGCTCACCGTCCCGCAGTCGGTGCGTGCCCACATGTCCCGGAACGCCGCCCGGTCCTTCGGCTGGATGCCGACGGCTCCCAGGACATCGTCGGAATACTGCGGACACGCTTGCCAGGTGATGGCAGATATCGCAGAAGCCTGCGACGCGGCGTCCGGCGTCGCGCTCGCGGTGCCGGACAGACCGACGCCGGCAACGCCCAAGGCGAGCCCGAGAGCGGCGACGCCGTTGCGTTTACTGAGTTTCATGGCTCCGGTTTAGAAGAAGTCCGGCAACAGCCGGGTCACCGAGGCTGTTACCCGGTTGTTGACACCGGACCCTGATACTTGAGCGATGTCGGTCCCGTGGTATCCGCGCAGGATCCGGATGCGGTTGACGCTGCTTTACGCGGCGCTGTTCCTCGCCTCCGGCATAGTGCTGCTCGCCGTCGCGCTGTATCTGGTGTTCCGCAACCCGATCCTGGTCACGTTCGACCCGACGCCGCCGAGCCTGCCGTCGCCGATGCCGGGCAGGTCCGACGTGCTGCGCGTCTTCCGGCCGGCCACCGGAACGGTCAGTCCCACCTGGGCCACCGTGCGCGCGGCTGCCGCACAGTCGGCCGGGGTCTTGGCGGCGATGGCCGCGGTGTCGACCCTGCTGGGCTGGATCGTCGCCGGCCGGGTACTCAGTCCTCTGCGAACCATGGCGTTCCGGACGCGCCGCATCTCCGAGCAGAACCTGCATGAACGCCTGGCGCTCACCGGTCCGCGCGACGAGATGACGGAGCTGGCCACCACGATCGACGGTCTGCTCGGCCGGCTGGAAGCCGCCTTCGAGGCGCAGCGCCGGTTCATCGCCAACGCCTCGCACGAGCTGCGGACCCCGTTGGCCATGATGCGTACCTCCCTCGATGTCGCGGTCGCCAAGCCGGGACGACCGCGCGAAGTGGACGTGTTGGGCGGCAAACTACGCGAAGGCTTGGACGCCGCGGACCGGTTGCTGGAAGGCCTGCTGCTGTTGGCCCGGACCCAGAACGTCGAGCGGATGGAGACCTCTGCCGTGTCGTTGCCGGACCTGCTCGACGCCGCGCTCCACGCGCGCAGGGCCACGATCGAGGACAAGCGCCTCTTGGTGGAACAGAAGGTTGAGCCCGTGCTGTACCGAGGCAACGACACGTTGCTGGCAAGTCTCGTGGACAACCTCGTGGACAACGCGATCCGCCATAACGAGCCCGGCGGCTGGTTGCGCGCACAGGTCACGGTCCCGCGCGGCGAGCATGACAGAACCCGCATCATCGTCGAGAACGGCGGGCCGCTCTTGACCCGGGCCGAAGTGGACCTGCTCGGGCAGCCGTTCCAACGCCTCGGCTCGCAACGGACGTCGCAGCCGGGCACCGGCTTGGGCTTGTCCATCATCGCGGCGATCGCCGAGGTGCATCATGGCAGGCTGCTGCTCCAGGCCCGGGACGAGGGCGGACTGCGCGCGGAGGTGGAGCTGTGAGGGTCCTGGTCGTCGAGGACGTCCGCCGGCTCGCCGACGACATCGGCGAGGGACTGCGGGATCAGGGCATGGCGGTGGACATCGCCTACGACGGCCTGACGGCCTCGGAGAAATGCGCTTCGACGGACTACGACGTCGTGGTCCTCGACCGGGACCTCCCGGGTCTGCACGGAGACGTGCTCTGCCGCCAGATCGCCGAGTCCGCGAACCCGGCGCTGGTCCTCATGCTCACCGCAGCCGGTTCGCCGGGCGAACGCGTCCAGGGCCTGCGCCTCGGCGCCGACGACTACCTGCCCAAGCCCTTCCACTTCCCTGAGCTGGTGTTGCGCGTCCAGGCCTTGGCCCGGCGCCGCCCCGCAGCCCGGCCGCGCGTGCTGCGGGCGGCCGGCATCGAACTGGACCCGACGCTGCGCACGGCGACCAGGCTCGGCCGGCCGCTGCGGCTGTCGCCGAAGGAGTTCGAAGTCCTCGCCGCCCTGCTCGCGGCGGCACCCGCGCCGATGAGCGCGGAACACCTGCTGGAGAAGGTGTGGGACGAGAACGCCGATCCCTTCACCCGCACCGTCTCGGTCACGGTCGGCCGGCTGCGGCGCAAACTCGGCGCGCCGGACGTGGTCGTGACGATCGCCGGTGCCGGCTACGGAATCGGTGTGTCAGGGGACGAAGATGGGTCGTCCGGCGCCGTTCTGAGGGAACTCTAAGGTGCGCCGAATCCCCGGCTGAGGGCGGGCTGCTCATGTTGTCACCACGGCGCCGGTCTTCCTCCGGCGTACCGACATGGATGAAGGGCAGCACAATGGTGAAACGCAAGAGGGTCGTCGCAGTCGTGGTGGCGATCGCGGCTCTGGGCGCGACCGGGACGGCCTCGGCAGCGACATCGGGGAACACGCCGGCGCCGAGCCCGACGAAGTCCGGCGCTCCCGCGGTCGCCGGAAACGACACGTCCGTCGACAAGTCCGCCGGCAAGTCCGACGGCAAGTCCGACGGCAAGTCCGCCGACGCGGGGAAGGACGAGTTCGCCGCCCTCGCCGCGAAGCTCGGGGTGACGACGGATCGGCTCAACGCCGCGATGGTCGCCGCCAAGATGTCGCTGGCCTCGACGAACGGCGGTACCCCGCAGGCGTTCTACGCGGCGATCGCCGCGAATCTGGGGCTGCCGGTGGCGCGGGTCCAGGACGCGCTGGGGACGGAGATCTTCAGGAAGGGACCGGAGGGCGGCAAGCCGAGTAAGCACGGCGTGCCCGGGCCCTCTCCGTTCACCACGGACTCGGCGGCGGCGTTCGTGGCGCACGAACTCGGTGTCGACCAGAAGAAGGCCAAGACCGCGCTGGCCGCGGTGGTCGCTCTGGACGACGCTCGCGGTGGGGTCGACCCGACGTCCAAGGCGTTCGGGGACATCGCCGCGTCGCTCGGCGTCAGCTCCAGCAGGTTGGCCACCGCGCTCACCGACCTGAAGATGTCGATCGGTGGCACGAAGGGCTGATCGGGCGCCGGGCGCCGGTCTGCCCGGTTTCAAGAGGAACAGACCTCTCAGCTGGGCTTAAGGACCGAGAGTGAGGATGCGGGCATGCGGATACTCGTGGTGGACGACGACCCGGCGGTGCGCCGGTCCCTGGAGCACGCGCTGCGCCGGGACGGGTATGACGTCGTGTCGGTCGCCGACGGGACGTCCGCGCTCGCGGAGCACGTCGCCTTCCGGCCGGACGCGGTGGTCCTCGACATCCTCATGCCCGAGCCGAACGGGCTCGAGGTCTGTCGGGCCCTGCGTTCGGCCGGGGACGACACCCCGATCCTGATGCTGACGGCCCGGGACCTGGTCACCGACCGGGTCGCCGGGCTCGACGCGGGAGCGGACGACTACCTGGCGAAGCCGTTCGCGCTGGAGGAGTTGCGCGCACGCCTGCGGGCCCTGTTGCGACGCAGCGGCGCGCAGTCCGAGGTGCTGACGTTCGCCGACGTCCGGCTCGATCTGAGCGGGTGGCGAGTGGAGCGCGGCGGTCGGCGCCTGGAGCTGACCAAGACGGAGTTGTCGCTGCTGGAGCTGTTCCTGCGCAATCCGCAGCACGTGCTCAGTCGGACGCAGATCTTCGAGTCCGTCTGGGGCTACGACTTCGGGCCGCAGTCGAACGCTCTGTGGGTCTATATCAGCTATCTGCGAGGCAAGCTCGAGGCCGATGGCGGCGCCAGACTGATTCAGACGGTTCGCGGACTCGGCTACGTTCTGCGCGAGGAGCCGTGAACCTGCGCACGCGTCTGGCCGTGGCGGGCGGGTCGATCGTCGCCGGCGCGTTGGTACTGGTGTCGGTGGTCCTGTACCCGGCCGTGGACACCAGTCTGCGAGGCCAGATCGACAAAGCCTTGGCCACAGCAGCCGCTCAGGCGCCGGACGTGGCCGCGTACATCAAGTCCCAGAACGCGCCGCCGGACGGCCAGACACCGGCGGCACCGCTGTTCCCGCCGATCTCGATGGGGATCGGCACGACCAAGCTGCAGATCATTCCCTCGGACGTGGTCCGGATCGGTCCGTCGGCGCAGTTCATCGACGTCTCCGCCCACGATGTCTCGGTCGCGCTGGGCGGCACCGGACCGTACTTCCAGGACGCGACGTACAACGGCGTCGCCTACCGCGTCTACACCATGCCGTTCCCCGACAGCCGGGGATCGCTCGTCCGCACCGCCATCCCGGAGTCCGACCCGGCTCCGACGCTCCATGAACTCGCCTGGCTGCTCGCGGCGTCGACGGTCGCAGCCGGACTCCTGGCGGCACTGGCGGCGCGGCTCGCAGCGCGGCGCGTCCTGCGTCCGGTGGGACGGCTCACCGAGACCGTCGAGCTCATCCGCGCGACCGGCGATCTGACGATCCCGATCCCGGCCGCCAGCCGCGACGAGATCGGACGCCTAGGGGCGGCGTTCTCCGCGATGACCTCCGCGTTGGACGAGTCAGTCGGGGCGCAGCGACGGCTGGTCGCGGACGCTTCGCACGAACTGCGCACGCCCCTGACGAGCCTGACGGTCAACCTCGAGCTGCTGGCGGAGAACCCGTCCGACGCGCAGGCGCCGCTGCTGGCCGCCGAGGCGCTGGGACAGGCGGGAGAGCTCAAGGCCCTGGTCAACGATCTCGTGGATCTGGCACGGTTCGGCCAGGCCGCGTTCCACACCGAGGACGTCCGGCTCGACCTCGTCGCCGAACGCGTGGCGGCCCGAGCGGCGCGCCGGGCACCCCGGATCGACTTCGAGCTGCGGTGCGCGCCGACGTGGGTGCACGGCGACCCGGACGCGCTGGAGCGCGCATTCGCGAACCTGGTCGACAACGCCGTGAAGTGGAGCCCGGCCGGCGGACGAGTACGGATCAGCGTCGTGAAGGGGGTCGTCGAGATCGCCGATGACGGCCCCGGCATCCCCGACAGCGACCTGGACTTCGTCTTCGACCGCTTCTACCGCTCCCCCGCGGCCCGCGCGCACCCCGGCTCCGGGCTCGGCTTGGCGATCGTCCGCCAGGTCGCCGAGACCCACGGCGGCACGGCTCGGGCCGTACGGTGCTCCACCGGCGCGCTGCTGCGTCTGACGCTGCCCGTCAGCGGCGAGGCGTAGCGCATAGCGGCATAGCGGCATAGCGGCATAGGGGTGGGCCGAGTGCGCGAGCGACTCGCAGACTACGCCTGAGCAGGGGCGTCCGGAGGCGTGGGACGGCAGGTGTAGCCCAGCCTCTCGAGCGCATGGGTGACCTCCGCGCCACTGAAGTCTCGGCGGTCCTGACCGGTGATCACCGCCCCCACCTGCTTGACCGGATACCAGCGCCGGCCGATCCGCACACACGCGCCGGAGATCGGCTCGCCCTTGATCCCGCTCATCGCTTGCTCGACATCACTCGCTTGCAGGTGGAAGGAACATCCGGCGATCGTGAAGCGCATCATGCCTCGCAGGTAGATTCGGAGGGGATGCCAGGCGCGACAAGAGACGGTTCGCACGCCGCCTGCCGCTCCACGCGAGGGATTCCTCGCAGACACTTCCGTGTACAGGATATAGCCCCTCCGCCGCTGACGGACCGATGCCGCGGTTTCCGGCCGTCTATCCGGTCCGGGAGCGAGCGGCGCATACGGTCGGTGACGTGTCCGTGACACTCGACCATCTGAGGGCCGGACCAACCCATTTGGACCATCAGCGGCGCGGTCCGTGCTCAAGGCGCGGGGAGCACGACCGTCCCGCTCGATGAGTGTTGATTACCCCGCAAGACCGCCGGCGAGCCAGACGGCCGGCCGCTCGCCGACGTAGATGAAGACGGTGCATGCGGGGTGCTCGTCGTCGGGGTCGCTGGTCGGCACGTAGGCGTAGATCCAGCCGTCGACCTCGCGCTCGATTCCGTCCCGGAGCTTCTTCACGGTGAGGGTCTCGCCGTCGAGCGGGCCGCCTCTGAGAACGACGTTCGGCTGGTCGCTTTCCCACTGATCAGACGCCATGGATCAAGTGTCGCCCAGCTGGTGCGAACGCGCGCGGCAAGACAACGCGTCAGGCTGCGGGATCGCCGCCGTCGGGTCTTAGGGGGTTGAAGGTGGCCTCGGGGATCACGAATGGATCTTCCTTTGCCCCTTGTTCCACGGGCAGGCCGTCGTCCCAGGGGCGGACGAAGTGTCGTTGTTCGTACTGCTCGAAGATGTCGCGGTGGAGGGAGTCGTGGTCGTTTGGCTCCTGGTGGACGCGCTTGACGATGATGGAGAAGCTTCGGTGCGCCTCGGCGCCGTAGGGGTACGGATTCAGCAGCATCCTTTCGCGGGTCGCGATGGCGAAGACGGTGGGCGAGGCCTGAGTCATGCGGATGCAGGCGGCGTTGACTTGGTGCGCGTGGAGGAACTCCAAGGCCTCGCTGATTTCCTCGGGGATGGCTGTCCCTGCTCGGTGTTCCTGGCGGGCGCGTACTCGGGCGAAGGTCGGGTGAGTCAGCAAGACTCTGAGATCCAGCAGATCCTGGGCGGCGAGGGAGGCTGCCCAGGACAGGATGCCGGCGCCGTCGAATCCCAGCGCCGAGGCCTCCAGGATGCCTTTCAGCGATGTGCCGACGAACCATAGCCGCGCGCGGGGTCCGTCGCGATCGTCGGGACCCCCGGTCCGGGAGCTTTCCACGGCCGCGCTCTTCAACTCGTCGCGCAGATGGCTCTCGATGTCGATCAAGGCGTCGGTCCGAGTCAGGAAGATGTTGTCCAGACCGAGGTCGCGGCCGTTGCCGAAGAGCGGCAGAAAGGTCTCGATGGTTTTGCGGAACTCGCTCTGCACCTCGTTCATGGTGTCGCCGACGTTCTTGACGTGCGCGTTCAGGCGAGTGTTGAGTTCTCCGAGGATCTGGTGTTCGAGCTGTTGCGACGCGATCACCGTCACCAACAGCGTCGTGCAGCCGAACAGCGCCAGGTTGACGCCGACTTCCAGAACCACATTGTGAATGTCCGAACTGGCGCCGAAGTGGTTGCGAAGGACGACGAAAACCAAGCCCACAACCGCCATCGACGCGGATACCACCATCAGCAGCATCCGCCAGGTGCGTTTCAACTGAGCCTTGAGTATTGGCTCATCGTTGATCAGCGCACCGTCGAACAGCCTGCTCGCCATGGCAGTCTCCTCATCCTTCGTCCTCATTGTGACGTTTGGTGAAGAGGGTGTATAGCGGATTTCACGCTCGCCGAGGGCTATAGCGGGCACACGTCAGATGGCTGCGACGCTGGCTGTTACGGCCACCCCTGCCATTGCCACTCGACGCTCGGGCTGTGCTCGCTGATTACTCGGCGGCGGCGTGCTGAACGGGGGAACAGGGCTTCGCACATGGCGTCTGGGGTTGTTTTGCCGCCGGTGGTGAGGGCGTAGGTGCGGTAGGTGAGGCCGGCGTGGTGGGCGAAGGTGGTGAGTTGGTCTTCGGTGAAGCCTCGGGCGGGGGTCATGGTGAGGTGGCGGGATTCTTCGTCGAGGAAGTAGAGGCGGCGGGGGCGTTGGCCCCGGAGGGAGATGGATGCGATCTCCACGACCGCGGCTGGGCATTCGCCGGAGGTCACGGGGCGGTGGCGGGCTTGGGCGACGTTGTCTGCGGAGAATTCTGGTTGGACGCCGCCTTGGGCGGTGGGCCAGTGGGGTGAGGTGTCGTTGTCGCCGGTCACGGTGAGGAGGTTGCCGTCCCAGGCCAGGCTGCCTTTGGTGAACCACCAGGCGGTCATATGCGGGGGCGTCGAGGTGGGGACCAGGGTGGTCTCGCGCCAGGATCGCGCGCCGGTTGTGGAGTGGAGCACCGTTATCGTGACGCCCGGCAAGGGGAGTATTCGCGCCGCCTTTTCGGCCGCCTCGATGTCGAGCTTGTGCTGCCTGAGGCGATAGCGCGTCTCCTCGGGAAGGAACGGCGCCATCAGCCGCGGTATCAACTCGGGCATCAGGGCTTCCCTTCGACGCGTCGAACACGGCCTGCGGGCTAGCGGGGCTTGCGTATGTCTAGTCTCAGGACTGCGCATCCAGGCGTCTAGTAGGTGTCGCGAGCGCGTGTGGTCGCTATGACCGTGGCGGCCGAAAGTTTCGGTGGGATCGGCGAGCCAAGGGCTCGATCTTCACGGCGGTTATCGCCTGTTATGCCTGCCATAGATCCGACGTGTCGCAGCAAGCGCATGGTCACCTGTCGGAGTCAGGGTACGTCGGTTCTTCGAAACTTGTTCGAAACTCATTGACTACTCCACGCCCCGATCCAACACTGCCGGTAGGTCTGAGTGACCTGGTCCCGGTCGCCGTTTCTCGGCGACTCCATCACAGCTAGGAGGCGCATTTCGCATGCCCGGCAATTCACGTCTCCCCGGTGCGCGCCGGAGCCGTCGGCTCCGGATGTTCATCGGCGTTGTGCTCGCGCTGTTCCTGGGCGCGATGCTGCCGTCGGTTCCCGCTTCGGCGGCGACGAGTATCTGCTCGAACCAGACCGGCACGAACAGCGGTTACTACTACCAGATGTGGAGTAGCGGCCAGGGGTCGGCTTGTATCTCGTTGAACTCGGGGAACAGCTACAGCTCCACCTGGAGCGGGATCGGTGACTTCGTCGCCGGCGTGGGCTGGAATCCCGGCGACAAGTCGACGAAGTCGTTCACCGGGAGCCTGAACGCGAACGGCGGCACCTCGCTCGTCTCGTTGTACGGCTGGTCGACGAGTCCGCTGGTCGAGTACTACGTCATGGAGAACTACGTCGGTTCGCCCCCCACGGCCGGCACGTACATGGGACAGGTCACCAGCGATGGTGGGACGTTCAACATCTACGAGCACCAGCAGGTGAACCAGCCCTCGATCCAGGGCACCGCCACCTTCGAGCAGTACCTGGCGATCCGGACGTCGCCGGTGTCCAGCGGCACCATCACCATGTCCAACTACATCAACGCGTGGTCCAGCCACGGGATGAACCTGGGCACGCTCAACTACCAGATCCTCGCCACGGAAGCCTGGGGCGGCGGCAGCGGTAGCTCCAACGTCTCCGTGAGCTCCGGCGGTGGAGGCGGCGGTGGCGGTGGCGGAGGCGGCGGAGGAGGTGGCGGCGGCAGTTGTACTGCAACGCTGTCGGCCGGCTCGCAGGGCAGCAACTGGTACAACCTCAACGTCGCCGTCACCGGCTCCAGCAACTGGACCGTGACGATGAACATGGCCTCGCCCGCCGTCGTCTACAACACCTGGAACGTCAGCGCCACCTGGCCCAGCCAATACGTGATGGTCGCCAAACCCAACGGAAGCGGCAACAACTTCGGCGTGACCATCAGTCCAAACGGCCAATGGACATGGCCATCAGTGTCCTGTAGTAGCTCATAGCGCCATACCGCGAAGGGCAGGGCACAAGCCCGCATCCGGCGGGGTCTCGAGAATCTCGATGGCCCCGCCGGACCACGTCCGCACAGCCCGCACGAACAGGCCGTCCGCCAGCAGATCTCAGCCCGCCGGCGGCGCAGTGCTCTCCCGCACCACTAGCGCGGTGACCAAGTCGATCCGGCTGCTGCTCGGGTCCTGGCCGTGAGCCAGATCCAGAACCATGCGCGTGGCGGTCCCAGCCATATCCCTTATCGGCTGGTCGATCGTGGTCAACGCCGGATCGGTCCAGGCCGCGACCTCGAGATTGTCGTAGCCGATCACCGACAGCCCGCGCGGTACGTCGATCCCGAGCTGCCGCGCCGCCCGCAGCACGCCCAAGGCCTGCATGTCGGAGCCGGCGAACACCGCCGTCGGCCGGTCAGGGCGATCCAGCAGCGCCATACCGTGCTCGTATCCGGCGTCGAGGTAGAACGTGCCGTAGCGCACCAGATCCGGGTCGACCTCGACGTCCGCTTCCTCGTGCGCGGCACGGAACCCGGCCAGCCGAGCCCGGCTGCACAGCACGTCTTTGGGCCCTGAGATGATCCCGATCCGGCGATGGCCGAGCTCCAGCAAGTGCCGGGTGGCGACCAAGCCGCCGTTCCAGTTGTTGGAGCCGACCGTGGGCACCGAAGCGGTGGTGGCGCTGTCGGTGTCGACGACCACGAACGGTATGTCCTGACGCCGCAACCGTTCCTGCTGCACCTTGGTCGGGCTGCACAGCACGAACAGCACGCCGAGCGGACGCCGCGCCAAGACCGCGTCGAGCCAGTGCTGCGGCGGGTGGTGCGCGCCGCCCAACTGCGACAGGACCACGTCGACCCCGTCCGGTTCGGTCACCGCCTCCACGCCCCGGATGATCTCCATCGCCCACGCCGAGTCGAGCTCGTGGAAGACCAGGTCGACCTGCCCGGTGCCGGTCTGCTTCTTCTTGGCGCGCCGGCGGTACTGGTGCCGTTCCAGGCTTTCCTCGACCTTGGCCCGCGTCTGAGCCGCGACGTCCGAGCGCCCGTTGAGCACCTTCGAGACCGTCGCCACCGACACGCCGACCTCCTCGGCGACGGCTGCGATGGTGGTGGTCGTCGTGCTCGCGGTGGTCGGCGCGGTCAGGTCCACGCCGTTCCGCGATCGCCGAGGTGCCATCGAAACATCTCCCCGCCCTCACCGAAAGTTTCGGCCAGAGTAGCAGTGGATCAGGCCGTAAAAGAAGGTCACGCCGAGTCCGCGCCGCGCCCTGCCACCCGGTCGCGAGCGGTGAAACTTTCGCCATCCGCAGCTCCACGCCGCAGGTCAGGTCCCTGAGTGAGGGGCGAACGTTGACTGACGCCGCGCCATTTGCGGACGGTCGGGATGCCGACCATCGATCCTTCTCCCCAGGGACGCCCACCGATGAGACTCCGCACACCCCGGTTCCGCATCACGGGCCCGACCGCGACGCTGCTCGCGGGCCTGCTGGTCGCCAACGTGCTGACGCTGGCGATACCGACCGCAGCGCACGCCGGCACGCCCTCGGCCACCGGCGAGTTCGACTACGCCGAGGCGTTGCAGGACTCGATGCTCTTCTACGAGTCGCAGCGCTCCGGCCCGCTCCCGGCCGACAACCGCGTGTCCTGGCGCGGACCGTCGGACCTCACCGACGGCGCCGACCACGGCCTGGACCTGACCGGCGGCTACCACGACGCCGGCGACGAGGTGAAGTTCGGCCTGCCCGAGGCGTACTCGATGACCGCGCTGGCCTGGGGAGCGATCGACGACAAATCCGGGTACCAGAAGTCCGGCCAGTGGCAGTACCTGGAACGCGACCTGCGGTGGGGCGACGACTACATCATCAAGGCGCACCCCTCGCCGCATGTGTTCTACGGCCAGGTCGGCGACGGCAGCAGCGACCACAGCTTCTGGGGACCGGCCGAGGTCAACCCCGAGCCGAGGCCTTCCTACGCGGTGACCGAGTCCTGCCCGGGCTCGGACCTGGTGGGCCAGGCGTCCGCGGCGATGGCCGCGTCCTCGATCGTGTTCCAGACCGATGATCCCTCGTACTCCGCGAAGCTGCTCGCGCAGGCGAAGTCCCTGTACGAGTTCGCCGACGACTACCGCGGCAAGTACGACGCCTGCATCACCGGCGCTTCCAGCTTCTACACCTCGTTCAGCGGCTACTGGGACGAGCTGGTGTGGGGCGCCATCTGGCTCTACAAGGCGACCGGCGACACCGCGTACCTGACCAAGGCCGAGACGTACTTCGCCAACCTGAACAAGGCGAATCAGACCACGACGCCGGAATACGCCTGGACGATCAGCTGGGACGACTCCTCGTACGCGTCGTACATCCTGCTCGCCGAGATCACCGGCCAGCAGCAGTACATCGACGACGCCGAGCGCAACCTGGACTGGTTCACCACCGGCTACAACGGCCAGCACGTGAGCATGTCCCCCGGCGGTGAGGCGCAGGTCGACGTCTGGGGCACGGCGCGCTACTCCGCGAACGAGGCATACCTGGCCCTGGACTTCGAGAACTGGCTCAAATCGCAGAGCCTTGATACGGCGAGGCAGGCCACGTACCACGACTTCGCGGTGCGCCAGATGAACTACATCCTCGGCGACAACCCGAACAAGGAAAGTTACGAGGTCGGCTTCACCAACGGCGGCACGAACACCGCCTGGCCGCAACAGATCCACAACCGGCCCGCCCACGACTCGTGGGACCAGAGCATGAGCGACCCGCCGAACACCCGGCACCTGGACTACGGCCTGCTGGTCGGCGGCCCGACCTCCGGCGACGGCTTCACCGACAGCCGCCAGAACTACCAGCAGACCGAGGGCGCGCTGGACTACAACGCCCTGTTCTCCGGCGCGCTCGCCGAGCTGACCACCGAGTACGGCGGCACGCCGCGCGCGAACTTCCCGCCGACCGAGACGCCCGACGGTCCCGAGGAGCTCATGCAGGCCTCGCCGAACCAGACCGGCTCGAACTTCATCGAGATCAAGGCCGAGGTGGTCAACAAGTCCGGCTGGCCGGCCCGGCACCTGACCAACGGCTCGTTCCGCTACTACTTCACCCTCGACGCCGGCGAGACCGCCTCGCAGCTCCAGCTGACCTCGCCCTACAGCCAGTGCAACGCGCCGGGCCCGATCACGCAGTACTCCGGCTCGACCTACTACGTGACGATCAGCTGCGCCGGCGACGACGTCGCCCCGGCCGGGCAGTCGCAGTTCCACCGCGAGGTGCAGTTCCGCATCACCTTCCCGGCGGCGCACGACTACACCAAGGACTGGTCCTACCAGGACCTGGTGGGCATGGCGACCAACTCGACGCCCGTGAACACCAGCCACATCGAGCTCTACGACGGCAGCACGAAGGTGTGGGGCACCGCCCCGGGCAGCGGCACGCCGGTCACCCCGCCCGGAACGCCCGGGACGCCGACCGCCTCGGCGATCACGGCCACCGGCGCGACGCTGGCGTGGGCCGCCTCGACTCCGGGCACGAACGCGGTGGCCGGCTATGACGTGTACAGCGTGTCGGGCGCGACCTCGACCAAGGTGGCGTCCTCGACCACGACGTCGGCGCCGCTGACCGGGCTGACGCCGGGCACGGCGTACACGTTCGACGTCGTGGCGCGGGACAGTGCGGGCAACCAGTCCCCGGCATCGCCGACGGTCGCGGTGACCACCACGTCCTCGTCCGCGACGCCGCCGAGCGCCCCGACCGCGCTGACGGTCACCGCGACCGGGTCCACGAGCGTCGGGCTGAGCTGGACCGCCGCCAAGGCGGGGACGTCGGCGATCGCGAGCTACACCGTCTACAAGACCGGTTCGCCGGCGACCGCGGTCGCGACCGTGGCAGCTCCGGCGATCACCGCGACTGTCAGTGGCCTGACGCCCTCGACGGTGTACCAGTTCTATGTCGTGGCGACCGATGTCAATGGCCTGAGTTCCGCTGCGTCATCGAGCGTATCGGCGACCACCACAGCGGGCACTCCGCCGCCGCCGTCGTCCGTCTCGGTGCAGTACGAGACCAGCGTCACCACAGCCACCACGCAGTCGTTCCAACCATTGCTGAACGTGGTCAACAACGGGACCAGCGCGGTGCCGCTGTCATCGGTGACCATCCGCTACTGGTTCACCTCCGACGGCGGCTCCAGCACCTTCGCCACGAACTGCTGGTACGCCGTCATCGGCTGCGCGAAGGTCACGCAGTCAGTGTCCTCGGTAACCGCGACAACCGGCGCCGACCACTACGTCCAGGTCGGCTTCACCACCGCGGCCGGCAGCCTCGCCCCCGGCGCCTCGACCGGCCAGGTCCAAAGCGCGATCAACAAGAGCGACTGGTCGAACTTCACCCAGACCAACGACTACAGCTTCAACGCAGCCGACACGGCGTGGACGGCGAACACGAACGTCACCGTCTACGTCAACGGAACGCTGGTCTGGGGAACCGAACCGCACTGACGCACCGCTTCGAACGACGGCGAGGGAGTTGTACGGCTAGAAGGGCCCGAATGTCAGCGGGTTGCTCGGCACGAGCGCCTGCGAGATCGCCACGGCCACGTTCTTGCCGGCGTTGACGATGTCCGGGTCGGTGTCGGCCGAGGTGGTCACGCTCACCGCGATCGTCAGGTGCTGCGACGGCAGGTAGGCCATGAGGGCCGCGTAACCGGTGAAGGAAGGGTTCTGGAAGACCCAGCCGTTGACCACGAGCGCGCCCAGGCCGTAGTGGGCCGCCGCGGTCTGCGGGATGCAGATCGCGGCGGGGCAGTCGCCGCCGGGGAGGTAGGGCTGCGGGGTGCCCAGGCCGACCGTGCCGGGGTTGAGGAAGGTCTGGTGCCCCTGGCGGGTCAGGGTCGTGCCCACGCCGACGCCCTGGCCCGCGCGGGCGAGGTCGCAGACGTCCATGGTGATCACGGCGCCGGGCGCGGTGGTCCAGGAGGGGTTCCAGAACGACGACTCCTCGAACGGGCCGCGCGCCGTGGTGAAGGCGTGCAGCGCGGGGGCGGGGATGTCGGGCGTGAAGCTGTTCGCCGTCGCGTGCAGCCCGAAGCGGGGGTAGATGCGCTGCTGCAGCAGGCGGTCGAGCCGGGTGTGGGTGATGCGCTCCAGGGCGGCGCCGAGCAGTACGTAGTTGGCGTGCGAGTAGCTGAAGTTCTTGCCCGGCGCGTAGAGCGGGGTCTGCGGATTCGCCAAGGCGAGCAGCTCCTGGGGCGTCCACTGCTTGAACGGATGCGCCAGCAGCTCGGCCACGAAGGCGGGGTTCTTGACGTAGTCCTGGATGCCGCTGGTGGAGTCGCCGAGCATCCCGAGCGTGATCTGGTCGGCGTGCGGCACCTCGGGAAGCCAGCGCGAGATCGGGTCGGCGAGGCTGACCCGCTTCTCGTCGACCAGCTGCATCAGCATCACGCCCATGAACGCGATGCCCACCGAGCCGGCGCGGAAGCGCATGTCGGTCCGGGCCGGGACGCCGGTCATGGACGGTCCGAGCGCGCCGGTCCACACGTCGCGGCCGTCCTGCGTCACGCGGGTGATCACCGACCGCAGCTTCAGGTCGTGCCGCACCTTCGCGACGGCGTCGGCGACGGCGCGCGCCCGATCGCCCGCCGGACCCGACACCGGGGCGGGGGAGGCGGCGCACTCGCCCGGCCCGCGCCGCGCGCCGGCACCAGCGTCGGCGTGCGCGGGCACCGCGACCAGCGGTGCGGCCGACATCAGCAGGGCAGCGCACAGCAGCGCAGTTCTCATACGAGGCATGGTTCACTGTGGGCCGACGGTTCCCGGATAGCCGGGCAGGACACTCCGACGGTCCCTCCAATGGCGCACCGGGACGGCGGAGCGAGGTCCCCGTGATCCGTCCGAGGCTCCCAACCGCTGCGCGACCGCAAAGCCGTCGATAAAGCGGCTGAGGGCGCCGCCGCCGGTCATCACTGTGCGTCACCGCCGGGGCGCGGTGAATCATCCAAGGTCAGAGCACTGCGATCGGCTGCGGTTTGGCCGCGCCATGTCCGGCGTTAACACCTCGGACTCCGCCATGACGCTGTGGGCTGGGACCTTCGGCCTGCACGGAACCACGGAACGTGTGTTCGCGGACGTCTGGGCCGGTGATGCTCCCGGGCGTCCGGTCCTTGTCGGGTGTGGGGGAGGTATCGGGCTCATGGCACATACTCGCTTTCACGTCGCACCGGTTCCGGGCGCGGTCGGCGGGCCGGCTTCGGCGGCGCTTCCGGCCTGGCGCCTGGTCGGGGGGAACAACCGGGTCCTGGGACGCGCGCCGGGTTGCTTCGTGGACTTCGAGACCGGCTACGCCGCCGTGCTCTTCCTGCGGGAGCGGATCGCCGACGCGGTGCCGGTGCTCGGCGTCGCGGCCGACACCGGGGGACGGACCTGGCGGCTGGAGATCGGCGAGGTCGTGGTCGCACGGTCGTCTCGGACGTACCTGCGAGGGCGGGAGAACCTCTACAACCTCGCGCACTTCCTGGACTCCGTGCCGCTCGCCGAGTTGCCCGCGCCGACGCGGGACGAGCGCGGCCGGGTGTGCTTGGCATGACGGAACAGTTCATCCCGCCGGCCGGTCACGCCCAAGCGGCGAGCGCGGCAGCGGGTGCAGCAGGCGCGACGACGGCCGCGGCGGCGAACGCCCTGACCCACGTCGTCGACCTCCCCCCGACCGCCGGCGCGGAGCCGCCGCGCGCCGTGCGCCTCAAGGCCCGCGGCGGCGACCGGGTGTTCCTCACGGTCCTGGCCGGCAGCGGCATCCTGGTCCTGACGGTCATCGCCGTCATCGGCGGCTTCCTCGGCAGCCGCGCTTCGCAGGCGCTGCACGCGGCCGGCGGCGGCTTCCTCACCACCGCGGCGTGGTCGCCCGGGAACGGCACCGGCCGCGCGTCCTCGTTCGGGGTGGCGGGCATCCTGACCGGGACGGTGCTCATCGGGCTGGTCGCGATCGTGATCGCCGTGCCGCTGGCATTCGGGGTCGCGCTCTACATCTCCGAGTACGCCCCGCCGCGCCTGCGGCCGTTCTTCACCAGCCTCATCGACCTGATGGCCGCGGTTCCGAGCGTGGTCTACGGCCTGTGGGGCTTCCTGTTCCTGGAGCACCGGGCGGTCGGGGTCGCGCACTGGCTGGCGACCTATCTGGGCTGGATCCCCGGTTTCCAGGTGACCGGCGCGCGGGTGCACGACCCGCTCGCGCCGCTGACCGTCTACACCGCCTCGACCTTCATCGCCGGCACGGTGGTGGGGCTGATGATCACGCCGATCGTCAGCTCCATGATGCGCGAGTCGTTCTCGCAGGCGCCGCTGGGCGAGCGTGAGGGCGCCTACGCGCTGGGCGCCACCCGGTGGGGCGTGATCCGCACGGTCGTGCTGCCGTTCGGCCGGGGCGGCGTGATCGGCGGCGCGATGCTCGGGCTGGGCCGCGCGCTCGGCGAGACGATCGCGGTCTACATGATCATCTCGCTGGTGTTCCGGATCCAGCCGCACATCCTGCAAGCCGGAGCCAGTTCGGTGGCGGCGCTGATCGCCGCGCACTACGGGACGGCGACGCCGTTCGAGCTGTCCGCGCTCATGGCCGCCGGGCTGGTGCTGTTCCTGGTCACCCTGGTCATCAACCTGGCCGCGTCGGCGATCATCGCGCGCAGCCGGTCCGGAAGGGACAGCGGCTGACATGACGGCCACGGACATGGCAGCCGCGGACATCGCGGCAGCCGACATGACCGGCCTCACCGAGGAACCGGAAGACGCCGGAACGACCGTCCCCCCGGAACCGGCAGCGGACGACGCCGGCCCACCGGAACGACGCCGCCGCGTCCGACGCCTGAAACGCGACGCGCTGTTCGCGCTCCTCGGCGCGGCGGCGGCAGCGGTGAGCCTGACCATCCTGATCAGCACCTGGTTCGCGCCGTTCTCCGGACCGCTGGGCTTCGTCGTCCTGAGCTATCCCCTCTTCCTCGCCTGCTACGCGGTCCTGGTCTGGACGGACGAAAGCGGCCCGATCCTGCGCGACCGGTTGATGGCGGTGGTGACGCACTCGATCGCCATCCTGGTCGCCGGAGTGCTCGTGCTGATCGTCGGCTTCCCGATCTGGGGCGGCCTGAAGTCCTTGACCCACCTCAACTTCTACACGCAGGACCTGCGCGTCGCCGGTCCCGTGCAGCCGATCACGATCGGCGGTCTCCAGCACGCCGTGATCGGCACCGCCGAGCAGATCACCATCACGCTGGCCATCACGGTCCCGCTCGGCATCGCCTGCGCGGTGTTCATGAACGAGTCCCCCGGACGGCTGGCGAACCTGGTGCGCACCGTCGCGGCGGCGGCCACCGCGCTGCCCTCGATCGTCGCCGGGCTGTTCGTCTTCGCCCTGCTCATCCTCGAACTCGGGCTCCCGAAGTCAGGGCTGGCCGCCGCGCTCGCGCTGAGCGTGATGACGCTGCCGATCATCATCCGCGCCTCCGATGTCGTGCTCCGTCTGGTGCCCGGCCATCTGAAGGAGGCCTCTTACGCCCTGGGAGCCAGCCGTTGGCGGACCGCGCTGCGCGTCACCCTGCCGACGGCACGGTCGGGACTGGCCACGGCGGTGATCCTGGGGGCGGCGCGCGGCATCGGCGAGACCTCGCCGGTGCTGCTCACCGCGGGCTACACGCAGTACACGAACTACGACCCGCGCAAGGGTCCGCAGACCTCGCTGCCGCTGGCGACGTTCAAGCTCGTCACTTCCGGCCAGCCGAACTACGTCACGCGCGGATACGGCGCGGCGGCGCTGCTGATGCTGCTCGTGCTCGTGCTGTTCGTCGCCGCGCGGGCGGTCGGGGGCAGGGGCGCGGGGCAGCTCAGCCGGCGGCAGCGGCGGCGCCGGGCCGCGACGTCGAGGCGGGTTCAGGAACGCTTTTTGGCGCGCCGCGCCGCCCGCGAGCAGGCCGATCCCGCGACGGCCGCGGCCGCATCCGCGACACCCGCCGCCACGACGGCCGACCGCCCCGAACCGATGGAGCACTCGTCATGAACCGCCACCACCCGCGGCGCCGTCGATCGCCGCGCGGCAGGCTCCTGCTGCTCTCCGCCGCCCTCGGCTTGTCCGCCGCACAACTCCTGAGCCCGCCGACCGCCGGGGCGACGCAGTACGCGCCGATCGCCGGCGCCGGATCGACCTGGGCCGAGAACGCCGTCAACCAGTGGACCAGCGACGTCGCGCAGTACGGCATGCAGGTCAGCTACACCGGCTCCGGCTCCTCCGACGGCCGCAACCAGTTCAAGGCGGACCCGGCGACGGTCGACTTCGCGATCTCCGACATCCCCTACGGCTCGGTCGACAACGGGACCCTGGACACGTTGCCGGACAAGCCGTTCGCGTACATGCCGGTGGTGGCCGGCGGCACGGCGTTCATGTACCACCTGGACATCGGCGGCCACCGCGTGACGAACCTGCGCCTGGACGACCAGACGATCGCGAAGATCTTCACCGGCGGCATCACGACCTGGAACGATCCGGCGATCGCGAAGACCAACCCCGGTCTGACGCTGCCGGCCCGGCAGATCATCCCGGTCGTGCGCACCGACGGCTCCGGCACCACCGCGCAGCTGACCGGCTGGATGGCCGCCAAGTATCCCGGGCTGTGGGACTCGTTCTGCTCGGCGGCGGGCCGCGTGGTCTCCCCGCACTGCGGCTCGACCTCGTTCTTCCCGCCGGCGCCCGCCGGATCGGCGTTCATCTCGCAGTCGCTGGACTCCGGGGTCGCAGGCTACGTCGCGCAGCCCACCTCGGAGGGCGCGATCACGTACACCGAGTACTCCTACGCGCTCCAGTCCGGATTCCCGGTCGCGAAGATGCTCAACGCCGCCGGCTACTACACGCTGCCGACCGCCTCGAACGTCGCGGTGTCCCTGACGCAGGCACAGATCGACAACGACGCCTCGGATCCCACGAAGTACCTCACCGAGAACCTGGCAAACGTCTACGGGTACTCAGATCCGCGGACCTACCCGCTGTCCAGCTACAGCTACATGATCGTGCCGCTGTCCACCGCCCCGCCGTTCAACACCGCCAAGGGTGTGACGCTCAGCGCCTTCGACTACTACCTGCTGTGTCAGGGCCAGAGCACGATGGCGCCGCTGGGTTACTCGCCGCTGCCGATCAACCTGGTGCAGGCGGGGTTCAACCAGATCCGGAAGATCCCCGGGGCGGTCGTGCAGAACATCGTGATCTCCTCCTGCAACAACCCCACGTTCTCCTCGAGCGGGGTCAACACTCTGGTGGCGAGCGCCCCGGACCCGCCGTCGTGTGACAAGAACGGCGCCACGCAGTGCGCCGCCGACGGCGTGACCGCGGTCCCGGGAGGCGGCTCGTCGGGCGGATCCCACGGTGGCTCCTCCGGGGGCGGTTCCGGCGGATCCGGTGGCTCCAGCGGAGGATCCGGCGGCGGTGGCGGAACCTCAGGCGGTGGGACGGCCGGTGGCGTCGCAAGCGGACCCAGCAACGGCAATCCATCGGCGCATCCGAGCTCGACCAGCAACGTCATCACCGTGCCGACGACCCCGAGCTCTCCCCCGGTCTCGCTCGACGGCGCCGACGCCGTCGCGGTCCCGGTCTCTGTCGGCACGTCGCTCGGCGACTCGGTCGGCGCCTACCTCGCAGCGGCTGCGGCGACTCTGCTGCTGACGACCGTGTTCGGTCCGCCTCTGGTGTCCCGCCTACGGAAGGGGCGCCGATCATGAGGACCCTGACGATCTCGCGTGTCGTCTCCGGGGCGTTCGCCGTCTGCGTGGCGGTCTCCGGACTGCTCTCCGGTCCGACGTCGCATGCCGCTGCCGCTGCCGCACCACAGCCGACCCCGAAAACGAACGCGACGCAGACCGCGAGCTCACCGCTCACCAAGACCGGTACCGGCGCCTTCAGCGGTATGGCGGTCACCGTCGACAAGTCGCAGGACCTGATCAACGAGGCCATCGGCATCAGCTGGACCGGCGCGCCGACGACCCTCCCGCGCAACAACAACACGAACTTCGGCGCCGACTACCTCCAGATCATGCAGTGCTGGGGCGACAACCCGGCGGGTCCGGACGCCTCGCAGTGCGAGTTCGGCGGTACGACGCTGGGCGGCCCGACCACGAGGCGGCTGAACAATCCCCAGATTCCGGACCCGTTGCTGCCTCCGGCCGTCGCCAACGACCCCAACCAGGAGTACGAGGACTTCGTCCCGGCTCCGACCGCCGCGCCGACGTCCCCTTACGCGCCGCCAGCGCCGGTGAAGGACCCCTCGCAGATCGCCACGTCCTTCGACAGCTCGAACACGAACGAGATCCCCTACGCCCGGACCTATGCCAACGGCACCGGCCACGTCTACTTCCAGCTGGACACCGTCCGCGAGTCCCCGGCGCTGGGCTGCGGACAGCCGGTCGCCGATCCGGCGGCGCCCGGCGGCGCCCGGATCGAGCCGTGCTGGCTGGTCGTGGTCCCGCGCGGCACGCTGGAGGCGGACGGCAAGACCACCGTCGACGGCACCAACATCGTCCTGCAGACCTCGCCGCTGTCCCCGACGAACTGGGCGAACCGGATCGTCTTCCCGCTGACCTTCCAGCCGGCGGCCTCCGCCTGCGCGATCGGCGCGAACGAGGTGCAGATCGGGGGCGATGAGATGCTCGCCGAGGCGATCAAGAGCTGGGAGCCGGGGTTGTGCGCCCACAATCCCAAGGCTCCGTTCAGTTTCTCGCAGATCGGCGGGGACGCCGCGCGCCTGCAGCTCGCCTCGCCGAGTCCCGGGTTCCAGTTCCTGTCCAAACCGGTCACCTCGACGCCGGGCACGCCGCTGCCGTCGATGCTCTACGCGCCGGCTGCGATCTCCGGGCTGACGATCTCGTTCTACATCCAGAGCCAAGCGGTCGTCCCGCCGCCGGGGCAGCCGCCGAACCCGCCTGCCGCGCAGAACGGCGTGCAGCTCACCCAGCTCAATCTGAACGCCAGGCTGGTCGCGAAGCTCGTCACGCAGTCCTACCGATGGGGTGTCGACTCCTCCATCGACACGCCACAAGGCGCGGCATCGGACCTGGCGAAGCAGAATCCCCGCGACCTGACGCAAGACCCTGAGTTCTTGACCCTGAACCCGCAATTCAAGGGTCTGAGTTTCGCCGGCGGCATCCCTTCCATCGTGGTCCCGTTCGGCAACGCCGACGCCTACACCGAGCTGTGGACCTGGCTCAAGAGCGATCCGGCGGCATCGGAATTCCTGAGCGGAGTCGCGGACAACACCGGTAAGTACGGTCAGCCCGGTTACTCGGGCATGGTCCTCAACCCGAACTACCTCCGGACGCAGTTCCCGATCGAGGACTTCCCGACGACCGACCCCTACTGCCGTCCCACGGTGTATCAGGACCCTTCGCACGCCGGGACGCGCAACCAGCAGAGCGCCCTGTGCGGTCTGGCGCTGCATCCGTATCCGGTCACCATGCACGACGGGGTTCTCAACGCCACCAAGGGAAGCCTGGGCCTGCGCGTCTCGTGGAGCCCGAACAGCGCGAACGTGGGTTCCTGGGGTCCGACACCGCCGCAGCCGGACGGGCAGGTCGCCATCCTGGTGCTCGCCGACGCCCCGACCGCCGCGCGCTACGGGCTGCCGGCCGCCCGGCTGTGCGACGACCGCGCCGGGGTGCCCGATCCGTTGCTGCCGCCCGGGCAGCAGCCTTCGGCGGATCTCGACGCGCACTGCGTCGCGCCAACCACCGACTCGCTGCTGAAGGGGGTCGCGGCGGCGCAGCCCAGTCCGGGGGCGCCGACGATGCTGGTCCCGAATCCGATCCCGATCGACCTCGGCGCGTATCCGTTGACCACGCTCACCTATGCCGCGACCGCGCCGAGCAAGCTGACGAAGGCCGACGGCGCGCACTACGCCGATCTGCTGGACTACATCGCGAGCGCCGGGCAGATCCAGGGACTGGACCCCGGCGACCTTCCGCCCGGCTACGCACCGCTGCCCGCCGCCCTGGCCGCGCAGACAGCCGCGGCGGCGAAGCTGCTGCGGACCGCCGCCGGAGTGCCGGAGGCCGCGCCGATCGGGAGCGCGCCGTCCAGCAGCGCCACGAGCCGTCCGGCCGCGATCGTCACGCCGCATGCGCCCTCGACTCCGCCGCCGCCGCGCGTGCCGGTGCAGCATCCGCCGCTTCCGAAACCCACCGGTCCGGGTCCGGCGGTCGTGGTGCGAGGCACCATGCCGGCCAGTGATCTGGCGCTGTCGGCCGGGAGCACGCCGGCCGTGCCGATCGGCAGGATCCGCTTCGCCGTGCTGATCTGCCTGCTGGCGGCGGGGGCGAGCGTCCTGGTCGGTCCCGGGCTGTTGCGGGTGGCGCGCCAGGCGGCGGCTGAGGGCGCGGTGGACGGCGAGCCCGACTCATCCGGCGAGTCTGACGAACCCGGCGAGCCCGACGAGCCCGACTCACCCGGCGAACCCGCCGACTCCCCCGAGCCCGCGGATCCCGAAGCCCTGGACGCCCCTGACGTCCCGGCACCCGAGAGTCCTGAGACGAACCCGTCCCAGGATCCGTCCCCCTCGAAGGGAACAGGACAGTGAACCAGAAGACGAAGAAGCTCGCCGTCATCGGCGCGGTCGGGCTGTTCGTGCTGGGCGCGGCCGGTTCGGCGCAGGCCGACCCGAGCGGCGCCCCGCAGTTCCGGCAGCTGGCCGGCGTCGGCTCGGACACCACCACCCCGGTGATGAACGCGCTGTCGAACGACCTCACCGTCGGCGGCACCAAGGTCATCGGCTCCTACGACGCCACCGGCTCGACGACGATCGCCACCCAGGCCGGCACGACCTGCTCGAAGATCGCCCGCCCGAACGGCTCCGGCGCCGGCCGCACCGCGCTGCTGGCCTCGCTGGCCGCCAAGGACGGCTGCCTGCAGTTCTCCCGCTCCTCCAGCCTGACCCTGACCGCCACCGGCGGCGCGCAGCTGACCTACGTGCCGTTCGCGCTGGACGGCGTGACCTACGCCATCACCGGCACCGACACGCTGATCCCGCGCAACCTGGACCTGGCCACGCTGCAGTCCATCTACACCTGCGACCCGACCGTGGTGGGCACCGCCCCGAACTTCTCCATCACCGCGATGCTGCCGCAGGCCGGATCGGGCACCCGCTCGTTCTGGGAGGGCAAGATGGGCATCACCGACGCGGACGTGGTCGCCGGCAAGTACGCCTGCATCACCGACAAGTCCAACGGCCAGCCCATCGAGGAGCAGGACGGCCGCGTCCTGACCGACAAGGCGATCATCCCCTACTCCATCGCGTCGTACGACGCCGAGGAGTCGCAGACCATCCAGGACGTCCGCGGTGCCGCGGTCCTGGGCGCCGTCGGCGGGGTCGCCGCGCAGCAGATCAACTCCAGCTTCCCGGTCACGCGCGAGGTCTACAACGTGATCCCGACCGCGGACACCGCGACCGCGCCGTGGAGCACCACGTTCGTCGGCTCGTCCTCGCTGGTCTGCGCCGACTCCTCGACGATCACGAAGTTCGGCTTCACCGTCGCCCCCGACTGCGGGAGCACCACCAACGTCACCGCTCCGTAGTGAGGGCCGTCCGGCCGCTCACCTGTCGATAACGCACGACCAGATAAGGAGAAACACCTTGTTCAGCAACAGGTTCGCCCGCTACGCGGCGACCGCGGTTGCCGCCGCCACGGCGGTCGGTGTGATGACGGTGCTCAGCGCCGCCACCGCGTCGGCGGCCGCCTCCGGCACCATCACGTTCTCGCCGGGCTCCGGCGCGGACACCTCGGTGTTCAACGTCGAGACCTCGGGCGTGTGCCCGGCGAACGACACCTACATCGACGCCACCATCTCCGGCGGCGGCTTCCCGGCCAACGCCGTCGCCATCAACAAGGAGCCGGTCTCCGTGCTCACGGCGACGCAGACCGGCTACGAGATCGCCATCTCCAACAACCTGCGGCAGCTGGCGACCAACTACGCGGTCACCAAGCTGGACCCGAACGCCTCGGGTCAGACCCCGTACACGATCGACGTCCAGTGCATCCCGGCGCTGGGCAACACCGTGGGCGCGGACTTCGCCGGCCAGCTGACGTTCACCAGCGAGACCGCGTGGAGCTCGGCGTCCAGCACGCCGACCACCACCACGCTGGGTCTGGCGCCGACCAGCCCGGTGTCCTTCGGTTCCCAGGTCACGCTGACCGCGACGGTCAACCCGGCCGCTGCCGGCTCGGTCACGTTCTTCGACGGCGCGACCGCGCTCAACGCCACCCCGGTCGCGGTGGCCAACGGCACGGCGAGCTACCAGACCAGCTCGCTGGCGGTCGGGGCGCACACGATCACCGCCGCGTTCACTTCCACCGACGCGAACTTCGCCAACTCGACCTCGGCGGCGTCTACCTACACCGTCGGCCAGGCCGGTCCGGTGGCCACCACCACCTCGCTGGTGAGCACCCCGGGTTCGGCGCAGGTGGCCGGCGGCAACGTCGACCTGACCGCGAGCGTGCAGCCGGCGACCGCCGCCGGTTCGGTCACGTTCATGGACGGCGCGACGTCTCTGGGCACGGTCGCGGTGAGCAACGGCTCCGCGGTGTTCAACACGACCGCCCTGGCGCTGGGCTCGCACAGCCTCACGGCGTCGTTCGTTCCCACCAACACGACCGCGTACGGTTCCTCCGCCTCGCCGGCGGTCCCGTTCACGGTCACCAAGTACGTCCCGCCGACCGCGACGGAGACCATCACCACCACGGTCGACGCCGGCTCGCTGAACATCAGCGTGCCGACCGGCCAGGTCTCCCTGCCGGACCCGGCGCTGAACAGCAACGGCACCCTGTTCACCACCTCCGGCTCGCTGGAGACGGTGACCGTCACCGACAACCGCGCGGGCAACCCCGGCTGGACCGCCTCGGGCCTGGCCACGGCGTTCGCGCAGACCGGCGGCAGCGTCCAGATCAGCGCGGAGAACCTGGGGTGGACCCCCGGCACGCCGACCGGCTCGGCGGGGCAGACCCTGACCACCGGCCCGTCCGTCGCCCCGGCGAACGGTGTCGCGGCCTCCGACAACGGCGCGCTGGGCCTGTCGCAGTCCCGGACCCTGGTCTCCGCCGCCTCCGGCGCGGGCCTGGGCACCGCCAAGATCGGCGCGACGCTGGCGCTGAACGTCCCGACCACGACCACGGCCGGTACGTATCAGAGCACGCTCACGCTGACCGTCATCTGAGTCATCTGAGTCATCTGAGTGATCTGAGTCATCAGCCGGAGCGTTGTCACCTCCACTGAGGAGCAAGGAGCGGCAGCCGGGCACCGATACCGCCCGGCTGCCGCACCGGCGCACCACCCCCGCTTCCGTCGAAAGTAGGACCAGGCGATGCCCCGTCTCCGTTCCCTGATCAAGGTGCTGGCTGCCACGGCCGTGGCCGGTGTGCTCCTGACGAGCCCGGCGTCGGCCGGGACCCCGCCGAGGACCGATCCGGCGCCCGCGCCCGCGCCGACCGCCGGCGCGGCGACCTTCGGCATCCAGCCGGCCACCGCCACCGCGCGCGACAAGACCCGCGACTCCTTCACCTACCAGGCGACGCCGGGCGCGAAGAAGACCGACTACGTCGCGGTCTCCAACTACAGCACCAGCCCGCTGACCCTGCGCATCTACGCGACCGACGCCTATAACACCGCGGACGGCGGCTTCACGGTCCTGCCACTGGCGACCAAGCCGCGCGACGTCGGCCTGTGGGTGTCCTTCCCCACCACCGGCGTCACCCTGGCCGCCAAGTCCTCGAAGATCCTGCCCTTCACGCTGACCGTCCCCGCCGACGCCAAGCCCGGCGACCACGTCGGCGGCATCATGCTGTCGCTGACGACGCAGGCCGCGGACGCCAAGGGCGGCCAGATCGCGGTCGAGTCCCGCGTCGGGACGCGGCTGCAGGTGCGCGTCCCCGGAACGCTGAAGGCACAGCTGACCGTGAGCCACATATCAACGTCCTACCACGCCTCCTCGAACCCGTTCGGCGGCGGCACGATGACCGTGTCCTACACCGTCGCGAACACCGGGAACGTCCGGCTGTCGGGAACACAGAAGGTGCACGTCACCAGCCTGTTCGGCGGCTCCAAGCCCAGCCTGCCCCTCGCCAACGTCAAGGAACTGCTGCCCGGCGACCAGGAGCGGGTGACGGCGACGGTGAAGTCGGTGCTGCCGTCCTTCAGCTCCACGGCGCACATCTCGGTCGTGCCGACACCGGTCGTCGGGGACATCGATCCGGTGCTGGCAGCCGTGGACGAGAGCGCGTCGGTGGCGACGATCCCGTGGCCCATGATCCTGCTGCTCCTGGCGCTCGGCGCTTTCGGCGGCGTGTGGGTGTGGCGGCGGCGGGTGCGGGTGCGGGTGCGTAAGCAGCAGGCCGCGAAGGCGAAAGCGAAAGCCGCGAAGACTGCTCCGGCGAAGAAGACCGCGGTGCCTGCCACTGCCGCCGCCACTGCCACTGCCGGCGCCGCGTCGAAGGCGGAAAGCGGAAAGGCAGAGGACGTATGAGCGGGACGACTGATTCGCCCGCGCGCGTAGCGGCGCTGACGGTGATCATCGTGACGGCGTGGCTGCACGCTGGTTCCTCGGCCATGGCTGACACCGGCGCGACATCCGGCCCAGCACTCGGCGGCGGCGACATCACCGTGTCGACGCTGATGGCGCCCGGCTCCCTGGTGATCAGCGTGCCACTCCGACAACCGGCACTGACCAGCAAGCTCCAACCGATCACCGTGACGGACAACCGCACCGAGGACCCAGGCTGGACCGTGACGGTAATCCTCACCAGCCACGAAACCGCCGGCCTGACCTGGAACCCCGACCTGCTCTCGGCGGCGCCCGGCGAATCGGTAATCCTGGGCCCGAAAACCGGACCGCGACCAAGCCTGCAACAGCCGCGCACCCTGGCCTCAACGCAGCCCGGCGCAAGCCTCGGAACAGCGCTCCTGAGCGCAGCGCTGTACCCGAGCGGAAGCGGCGCCGCGACCTTCACCCTCACCGCGATCTGAGCGCCGGCCGATGAACGCGCACCCAAGCAGACAGAGTTCGAACGACGGCTTCGAGGAAGACACGGACATCGAGACGGACTCTGACACTGGGATCGATGCAGCAGCCAGGTCCGATGCCGCGGTCGATGGCGGTCGCGGTGGCACTACCAAGGCCGATCCAGATGGCGACGCCGAGGCCGGTGGCGATGACAGTGGCGATGGCAAGGTCGATCGCAGTGGCGAGGCCGATACCGGTAGCGAGGCCGAGGCCGATGGCGACGGTCATGGCGATAGCGGTAGCAGTGGCGATACCAGTGGCATTAGCGAGACTGGTCGCGGTGGCGATGGCGATGGCGATGCCGAGATCGCAGATGGCGAGGGATCGGAATCCGAGCCCGCCCCCAGCCGCCTCCGCCTTTTCGCGTCGCGCGTCGGCGCGCGCCAGCCGCTTCGGTCCTTGCTGCGGCTGATTCGGTGGGTGCGTTCCCTGGTTCCGTCGTGGCTGGACAGGCCGTTTGTGCTGCGTGCGGCTGGGGTTGCGGTGTGCACGGTGGGGGTTGGTCTTTCGACGTTTGTCGCTGAGGTGGGTGTGCTGGGGCGGTTTGAGCATCGGCGTGATCAGCAGGTTGCGTATGCGGCTTTTCGTGCTGAGCTTGCTGCGGGGACGGCGCCGATTGGTGGGCGGGATTTTCGGGGTGTGATGTTGCGGGCGGGGGTGCCGGTGGCGGTCTTGGCGATTCCGAGTGTCGGGGTTGATGAGGTTGTCGGGGAGGGGACTGGTGCGGCGGTTTTGGAGTCCGGGCCGGGTTTGCGGCGGGACACCGTCTTGCCGGGGCAGGCGGGGACGAGTGTGATCATGGCGCGTGCCTCGGGGTACGGCGGTCCGTTCCGGTATCTCGACCAGTTGCAGCCTGGGGATCGCGTCGAGGTGACGACCGGTCAGGGGGTGGCGGACTACCGCGTCTCGGATGTCCGGCGGCGCGGCGACCCGGAACCTGCGCGGCTGCATGGCCAGTTGGGCCGCCTGACTCTGGTCACCGCGTCCGGTGCCGCGTATACGCCGAATGGTGCGTTGTACGTCGATGCCGACCTGATCTCGGACGTTCAGCCGACCCCGCCGGCTCCGGTTCCGCATCCCGGCGCTGAGGAGTCCGCGATGGGCGAGGACCGGTACGCGCGGCCTGATGTCGCCGCCTGGACCGCGGTGTTGGCGGGCGCGACGGTTTTGGCGTTCTGGGCCGGGCCGCGGTGGGGGCGGGCCAAGACGTGGCTGGTCGCTGTGCCGGTGCTGCTTGTCGTGGGGCTGACGCTCGCGGACCGGATCGCCCTGCTGTTGCCGAATCTGACCTGATTTCCCATAACACGATGCTGGAGCAACGCGATGACTGACAGCGATCTGAGCCACGCCGGTGCGGTGGCTGTTGACGACCGCCCCGACGCCGCCGGTCCGCACCTGCCCGGCACCCTGGAAGCCCGCGCCGTCTCGGCCTGGTTCGGCGACCGGAAGGTCCTCGACCGCGTCTCGCTGACCATGCCCGGCGGCCAGGTCACGGCACTGATCGGGCCCTCGGGCTGCGGCAAGTCGACGTTCCTGCGCATCCTGAACCGGATGCACGAGCTCGTCGCGTCGGCGGCGCTGGCCGGCGAGGTCCTGCTGGACGGCGGCGACATCTACGACCCGCGGGTCCGTCTCACCGAGGCCAGGGCGCGGATCGGCATGGTCTTCCAGAAGCCGAATCCCTTCCCCGGCATGTCGATCTACGACAACGTCACCGCCGGCTTGAAGCTCACCGGGACCCGCCGCAGCCGGTCGGAGCAGGACGACATCGTCGAGTCCTGCCTCACGCGCGCGGGTCTGTGGAACGAGGTGTCCGACCGCCTCAAGCAGCCCGGCGGCGCGCTCTCGGGCGGTCAGCAGCAGCGGCTGTGCATCGCGCGTTCGCTCGCGGTGCGCCCGGAAGTGCTGCTGATGGACGAGCCGTGCTCGGCCCTGGACCCGACATCGACCAACCGGATCGAGGAGACCATCCGCGAACTCGCCTCCGACGTCACGATCGTCATCGTGACCCACAACATGCAGCAGGCGTCCCGCGTCTCCGACCGCTGCGCCTTCTTCCTGGCTTCGGCGGGCACTCCGGGACGCATCGTGGAGCACGGGCAGACGAGGGCGATGTTCAGCTCGCCGCAGGACCAGCGGACGTCGGACTACGTCAACGGACGATTCGGCTGACGCCGGGTGACGCCGGCCGATGCCCGCCGATGCCCGGTCCCACCCGCCGCCGCCCGCCGCCGCCCGCCGACAGCAGTCGGCACGGCAGCCGGACACCGATACTGTCCGGCCGCCGCGACCGACCCGGAATTCAGCCCGCTGAAACCGAGCTCCTTCCCAAACCGGTCAAAAAACTTACTTCGGACCAGCAGAACCCTAAAGCGATTTAAATCACAGGCGCCGCGGCGCCCGCCGTAAACAACGGGACATCGCCATTACGCCAAAGCGGGTCCTCGCCGCGAGGGCCTGCCGAGGAAGCCTACGGGGCGTAATCATGCCTGCTCCAGAACCTGTCGTTCACAACAAATTACCGCATCCCGCGTGTCCTAATCGTTACGGACGCCTGGCGAGATTCCGCCCCTCCCCCTCTGGCGCGTACCGTGCTGAGACACATAGTTTTTCGTACCTCCAAAGAATCAATCGTTGGTCGCCCTGGCATCGACGGGTAAGGGCCGTCCCGCGTCAACAGAGTTCGTCACGACGGTGTGTGCACTCCCGGCACACCCTCAAAGGAATCCAACGATGAGACACTCGATCATCCGCTCCCTGGCAGTCGGCGCCGTCGCGGCGCTCGCGCTCGGAGCGTGCAGCTCCGGCACCGGCGGATCAGCCAAGGGGCGCAAGCCGTACATCGGCGTGATCCTGCCCGACACCACGTCCTCCGCCCGCTGGGCGACGCAGGACCAGCCGGCTCTGGCCGCGGCGTTCAAAGCCAAGAACGTCAAGTACGACATCCAGAACGCGCAGGGCAACAAGACCCAGTTCCAGGCGATCGCCGACCACATGCTCAAGGAGGGCGTCAACATCCTGATGATCGTCGACCTGGACGCCGCCACGGGCACCGCGGTGCTGGCCAAGGCGCGGCAGCAGGGCGTGCCGACCATCGACTACGACCGCCTCACCCTGGGCGGCGGCGCGGACTACTACGTCAGCTTCGACAACGTGGACGTCGGCGAGCTCCAGGGGCAGGGTCTGGTGGCGTGCCTGGGCGGCACCAAGAAGCCGGTCGTGGCCGAGGTGAACGGCTCCCCCACGGACAACAACGCGACGCTGTTCGCACAGGGCTACAACTCCGTGCTCAACCCGCTCTACGCCGACGGCACGTTCATCAAGGGCCCGAACCAGTCCACCACCGACTGGAAGAACGACATCGCCGGCCAGAACTTCGCGAAGATGCTCGCCGAGGCGCCGAACATCGGCGGCGTGCTGGTGGCCAACGACGGCATGGCCCAGGCGGTGATCGGCGTCCTGAAGCAGCACCACCTCAACGGCAGGGTCCAGGTCACCGGTCAGGACGCGACCGTCGCCGGGCTGCAGTCGGTGCTGGTCGGCGACCAGTGCATGACCATCTTCAAGGACTCGGTGAAGGAGGCGAACGCCGCCGCCGAGCTGGCGACCGCCCTGGCCACCGGCGGTTCGGCGAGTTCGGCCAACACGATGGTCGCCGACAGCGTCACCGGCAAGCTCGTCGCGTCCGTGATGCTGACGCCGGAGGCCATCGTCAAGCAGAACGTGGGCGACGTCATCTCCGCCGGCGCGGTCACGAAGGCCCAGGTGTGCACCCCGGAATTCGCCGAGGCCTGCACGGCGAACGGCATCAAGTAGCTCCGGCCGCGGCGGGCAGCCTTCGCGCTGCCCGCCGCGTCCCGCACACGGGCCCGAGTCGGCCCGCACACAGACTCGACTCGGCCCGCGGGCGGCTCAGAAAGCCGCCAAGCCGTTCGGCGTCCCCAGTCCGGTCGGACCGTCGTAGTCGGCCACCGCGTTGCACTGGTAGTCGCCGCCGCAGTCCATCCCGCTCACCGAGTTGTTCCCGCCGACCACGTCGTTGAGGCCGGAGGCGTGCGCGTAGAGGTACGAGGCGTCGGGGAACCGCCCGGGGTGTCCGGCGAGCGCCACGACGCCGGCGAGGAAGGGCGAGGAGACGCTGGTCCCGCCGACGACGCCCCACCCCGGGCAACCGTCGGTGCAGTAGATCGCAGGTCCCGTGTTCGGGTCGGCGTCCGCCGAGACGTCAGCCGTCATGCGTCCGGGGCAGTTGGCGTCCTGCTGCCAGGCCGGCTTGGCGAACCACGCCGAGCAGCCGCTGCCGGCGCCCGACCACGCGCTCTCGCTCCAGCCGCGGCTGGTCGCGGCGCGGGTCAGCGTGGTTCCGCCGACGGCGATGACGCTGCCGTAGACCGCCGGGGCGTTCGCCGGCTGATAGCCGCTGTCGCCGGTCGAGGCCAGGATCGCGACTCCGGGGTGGGAGTAGTGCGAGGCCACCTGAGCGGAGTCCGAGGCTTCGGGACCGCCGTAGCTGTTGGACACCTCGGTCGCTCCCAGCGCCACCGCGGTGTCCACACTGGCGGCCAGGTTCTCGTTCGAGGCGTCGTCGGCTTCGACGAGCAGGATGTGGCACTGCGGGCACGCCGCCGACACCATGTCCACGTCGAGCGCGATCTCCACACCCCAGCCCTGGTCCGGCGGCAGCGGGGAGGCCGCGCCGCGCTGGTTCGCCACCTGGAAGCAGCCGTTCGCCGTCGTGCACGCCGGCAGTCCGTAGGTGGCGCGGTAGACGGCGAGATCGGATTCGATGTTCGGCTCGGCGCCGGCATCGACGATCGCCACCGTCTGCCCCGCGCCACCGGTGGAGGGCAAGTTGTAGGCGGCGCGCAGATCGGCCGGGCTCAGGCCGGTCGGCGGCGCGGCATTCGCCGGCTTGGAGCGGCCGGCTGCCGCACCGCGCACGCCGCTCCCGCCGTGGACGTCGGTACGCAGCCGGGCGAAGCAGCTCGCGTGACCGGGAGTGGCCGCCGCGCACACCGCGACCGAGGTGCCACCGCTGGGTTTCGTTCCGCCGCCGCCGTGCGTCGGCGCCGCGACCGCCGGAGCGGCGAGACCCAGAGCCGCGGCCGCACCGGCAGCGAGTGCCGTCAGGATTCTTATTCGCGTTTTCATCGTCTTCTGAGATCCCCTCATGCTGTCGCTGATCAGCCGACGGTGTACGGGTTGGTGACGGTCTGGCTGATCGAGCCGCCGATCGAGTCGGCCGCGGTGACCCGCACCGCGACCGGGGTACCGGGCGCCGGGTTGTGCCACAGCGCGGCGTAGTGCCCGAACGCGCCGACGGTCGGCACGTCCTGCCAGGTGGCGCCGCTGTCGAAGGACACTGACACCTTCGCGGAGACCACCGGGGCGAGCGATCCGTGCCCGCCGAAGGAGTGGTGGCCGATGTCGAGCACCAGCGACTGCACGGGGCTCTGCGAGACGTTCGTCCGCGACAGCGCGCCGTACTGGTAGCCGATGGTCATGACCGGCATGATCTGGCACGGCGCCGACGGCTGGCCGGCAGCGATCGCCGCCGGGCAGTAGTTCCCGTCGGGGAGCGTGGACCGGGAGTCTGTCTTTCCGGTGTATTGGAACGTCACATCGGTGTGGGTGTTCGTGGACTGCTTCTCCCCGGACGTGCGGTCGGTGTCCAGGACGGCGCGAACCGTCGCGGGGGTCGTGCCGACGTTCGGCACGATGATGTCCGGGCTCGAAAAGCCGGGCGGGCCCGAAGGCGGCGTCAGCGGCTGGCCGTTCCAGTAAAAGGTCGCCGACGGGTTGGCGTCGAAGTCGACACCGACTGTGTCGGGATTGCTGTCACCGGCGTCATAGAACTCCAGGTCCATGTTCCCGGCACCGACGCAGACCTGGCAGTCCACCTCGGCAGCGGACTCCTGGTACCGGCCGAAAGCCGGGGCGGACGGTGCCGCACCCCAGGTGTGCTGCGAGACCTGACCCGCGTGATAGGTCTTCGCGCCGGACCACAGGGACGGTCCCTCGGGCTGGCCCGGTCCGCTCGCCCACGGACCGGAGATGCCGTTCGCCCAGCGTCCGGGGGTGAAGTACGACGTCGACTTCTGCGGCATCGCCGCCCCGAACTGCAACCCGGGACCGGTGTACGGCAGCACCGGAGCGGCGTCGACGCCGCGTTCGGCGCCGGCGAGGGCCGGATCGGAATCGATGTTCTCCGTCTCCGCCGCCAGGTCGCGGTCCGCGGGATGGTGGCTCTGGTCGGCGTCGATGTGGTCCGAAGGGAAGTCGAGGAAGTACTGGTACTGATAGTTGTCCGGGCCCGCGCCTGCCGGACCGGCCATGTCCTCGACCGTGTCCAGCGTGAACTTCCCGACCTTCGCCGTGGCTTGCGGCGTCATGGTGAGCGGCATCCCGCCGGTGAAGATGAAGAAGGATCCGAGGACGACCGTCGGTCCGGTGGTCGGCGTGCGCGTCATCTGCTGCATCAGGTTCTGCGCGGTCGAGGACTGCTGCGTGGTGACGGAGACCGGCGCCGTGGCCGTCCGCGCGTCCAGAGTCAGCGCCGGCACGTCGCCGGTGGCCGGCACGGCGAAGTCGTTGACCGCGACCAGCGCCTCCCCGGTGATGTAGCCGGACGTGTCGTAGGAGAAGTCGCTCATGTAGGCGGCGTAGTTCCCGGCGGGCAGCGCGATCCGGGCGACGCCGCCCACGACCGGTTCGCTGACCGCCATGATCTGCGAGTTGTCGGTGTTGATCAGCGTCACGTAGCTGTCCAGCGGCGCGCCGTCCGTGTCCAGCGCGTTGATCTGCAGGATCCGCATCGGATAGTTCGGCGTGACCGGGGTTCCGGTCCCGGCGACCCGCATCGAGGTGAGGCCGAGGAGTCCGCCGCTGCCGACGGTCCGGCCCGCCGTCTTGTCGGCGGCGATCTGCTTCTGCAGCGCGGTGGCCAACGCGGCGCCGGAGGCCGGGGTCATGTAGCCGGTGGCGGTCTGCCCGGAGACCGCGGTCAGGGTGACGCCGGCCGGCGCGCTCGGGGTGACGCCGGCTTGGAAGGCGAGCGAGACAGGGATCTGACTGCCCTGCGCGCCCTGCGCCATCGCCGCGAGGCGCGTGACGTCGAACAACGACATGTCGAGCACCCGGCCGGCGAACGGCACGGCCTCGGCCGGGACGATGTAGGTGTCGCCCTTGGTGTCGGTGAAGGTGGTGAAGGCCTTGCTGGGACCGCCGGGCAGGACCCGCGTCCCGGCCGGGGACAGCTCGACGGTGTCGCCGGTGGCCAGCGTGACGCGGCTGGTCGTCGAGGGCACCGGAGTCGCCTGGGGTGTGGCGCCGACGGCGCCCTGAGCCGGGACGGTGAAGGTGGCGACGGCTGCCGCCGCCGCGCACAGCGCTGCGGCACGAGCAGCGCGTGATGTGTGTTTCCGCACCCTGATTCCCTCCGTGACGGGTGATCTGACGGGCCCAATCAACCGAAGGAACGCAGTGGTTGTCAGTACTTTTCGATGACGGGAAGCCGACGCCGGAGCCCGGCAACCCGGAGCGGTCGCCACCGCGTATCAGAACGACAGGACCGTCGTCGGACGGCTGTCATCGACCATCGCCGTGCGGCAGGCGAAAGCCCCAGACCGGCAAGCCGATCCGGGGCTTTCTGGTGCGCTGCAAGGGATGCGCGCGGTGTTCCTACCTCTCGACGCGGTCCTACTTCGCGTTCAACGCCGTGTCGTCGAGGACGAAGCTGGTGGTGCCGCCGTTCTTGTCGGTCTCGGTGCCGGTGAAGCGGAGCTTGACGGTCTGACCCGCGTAGGCCGACACGTCGCTGCTGTGCTGGGTGTAGCCGCTGGCCTTGTCCAGATTGCTGTAGGTGGCCAGCGTGGTGAGCACGGTGCCCGAGGAGTTGAGCAGCTGCACGCTGAAGGTGTCCGGCTTGGCCGTCGACGTGCTCTCGGTCGTGTCGATGTGCAGCCAGTAGGACAGGGTCGCGGTGCAGCCCGACGGGATGGTCACCGACTGCGCGACGGTGTCCGTGTCGGCCGAGCCGTTGCCGTTGAACCAGGACTCCCAGGAGCCCGCGTGCGTCGGCTCGCCGCTGGTGCTGTTGGTGATCGGGTTGAAGCCCAGGGTGGAGCTGCCGGTCCAGCCGGTGCTGGCGCCGCTCTCGAAGCCGGGGTTGGTCAGCAGCTGGGCCGCGGTGCAGCCGCCCCCTCCGGAGACGGGGTTCACCGTCAGCGTGTAGGTGGCGGTGTGGGTACCGGTCGCAGCCTTACCGGTGACCGTGATGGTGTACGTCCCGGGGGCGGTCGTGGAGGTGGTCGCGACGCTCAGGGTCGAGCTGCCGCCGGAGGTGACGTTGGTCGGGCTCAGGCTGACCGTGGAGCCGGCCGGGCCGCCGCTGGCGCTCAGCGCGACGGACTCAGCGGCACCGGCGGTCACGGCGGTGGAGACCGTCGCGGTCGCGGTGCCGCCGGCGGTGACGGAGGCGCTCGCCGGGCTGGCCGCCACGGAGAAGTCGTTCGTCGTGCCGGAGCCGGCCGGGACGTAGGTCCAGGTCTTCGTGCTGCTGGAGCTGCTGCCCGACTTGACCTTGCCCGAGGAGTCGTTGATGTACTTCTTGCCGGTCTGGATGTCGGTGAACGTCAGGTCGGTGTTGTACGACCACTGTTGGCTGGGTCCGGCGGTACATTTCTGCATCGAGATCTGCGAGGTCGAGTAGTCCGCGCAGAGGTTGTTGATCTGCAGGAACGTGCCGTCGAAGGTGAAGCGCTGGCTGGCCGCGGTGCTGTCACAGGCGGCCGTCACCAGCAGCGCGCCGGCCGAGGAGCTGTTGTTCGGGTCGGTCATGCAGTTGCCGGTCGAGACGTTCTTGTACTGCCCGACGGAGATCGTCGGCTTCGCACCGCCGTAACACGCGCCGGTGCTGGTGTTGAAGATCGGCGAGGAGGACACCGTCTCGTTCGACGGCGGATTGACGATCACCGGCTCCATGGTCGGCGTGCCGTCGCTGTTGTAGTTGGTCAGCGCGTCCTCGCACTCGATGGCGTCGAAGGCGTTGCCGCCCTTCCCGCCGAGCCACAGGTCCAGGTGCCGCAGGTTGGGACCGCCGTTGGGACCGTGGCCGGTCCAGTCCGAGCTGCACTCGTCGCAGCCGTCCTCCATGATGAAGTACTTGCCGACGCGCGGGACGTAGACGATCGTTCCCGGCGGCTGCTCGTTGGAGTCGGTGGCGAAGGTGATCGGATCGGCGTACGTCCCGGTGCCGCCCGCGGTCTGGTGGATCTGCGGATAGGCGATGTCGGCGCCGGGCGGCGTGTTGTCCCACCAGCCGTAGAAGGTCAGGAAGGTCTGCTCGCTGGTGGCCGACGCCGCCGCCTGAGCCGGCGCGGCGATCATGCCGAGGGCCGCGCCGATGCCCAGACAGAGGGCTGCGAGCGCCGTGATGAGGCGCCGCGGGGATATCTTCATTGCTGTTCCCCTTTCATTTGCGGGGCTGGGGATGGGCCGGGGCCGGCGGACAGGCCGGCTCCGGCCGTGCGTGCTGGTGCGGTGGCGGTGCATGCGGTACGTGGCAGTGCGGTGGCGGTGCATGCGCTACGTGACGCCGGCGCGCTGGGTAGCGGGGTGGCGCAGGCGGTGCGACCAGCGGTGATGCCGGTGCGCATTTCTCGTTAGTAACCTTTCCTAACTTAATGCTGGAGCGTAGGCAGCATCGGCCGGAGCGTCAAGACACTGCGGCTCACGACTCGCGGGCTTTCTCGATTACGAGGCGCGATCTCCGAGATCGCCCCGCACCGCATCCCATGCGGCGGGGGACATCAGGGCACGAACAGACTCCAGCAGCCGATAGAACGCCGGAGCATGACGATCGGCCAGTTCCGCGTTGTGCCGGAACACATCCAGCTCGTTCGCCGCGGTGATGTCGAGGAAGGCACGCAGCTCCTCACCGGTCGGTTGGCAGTCGGCGCCGGCGAACCGGTCCCGGAAGACCGGCTGCTCACCGCCGCGCAACCGCGGGTAGGTGGCAGAGCGATCGCAGCTGGCGTAACGGTAGACCAAAGCCTCAGCGCCCTCGCCGATCAGCTCGACCAGGATCGCGCGATCGGCCAGATCCAGCAGGGACGGGGCGAACCCGTCGGTCCCGTACGTCGCATGGCAGAGGCCTGCGACCTGAACCGCAAGCGGCACACCCCATTCCGCGAGCCGATCGCTCACGCGGATGAGGTGCGCCAGAAGCGTGCCGCCGGGGTGCGGCATGTCTGCGGCGCCGTGGGCACGAAGGAACTCAGTGAAGGGACGGTTGGCGGATGCGGGTTCGTTCGGAATCTCGCTCACCCCACGCGTTCTACTCGGGGGCTGAGTGCGGCGCAACAGTCGGTGTCGGCGGCAGCATCACGCCGGTCGGCGAGGCGGCGGTACCGAAATCCAACAGGCCGTCGACCTGGGCACCGGAGAAGTCCAGTGTCGCGCCCTCGAACCTGGCGCCGGCGAAGCGGAACCGCTCCGGCGCCACCACCGCGCCGTCGAACCGCATCACACCGCCGGCCAGCCGCGCGTCCCGGAAATCGATGGTCCCGCGCAGCGAGGACTCCGAGAGTTCGATCTCGGCGCCGCTCATGGTCGCGCGGCACAGATAGCAGCAGCCTTCGATGGTGGTCGTCCGGATGTCGATGTAGCCGTCCTGGAACAGCACGTCGCTGAAGTTCACCGTGGCCTGCGGTCCGACCGAGGCCTTGCTCAGGTCCAGGGCGCCGGAGTCGAAGACCGCGCCGCGGACGTCCAGCAGCCCGCCGTCGATCCGGCTGCCGCGCAGCACCAGCGGCGCCCCGGCCACGAACCGCGCGCCGGCGAAGACCAGCCGGCCGCCGGTCAGCTCGATGCCCTCGAAGTCGCCGCCGTCGACGAGCGCGCCGGTGAAGTCGAAGTTCCCGCCCCGCCACGGCACCGCCGCGGCCGGCCGCAGATGGTCGGCGACGACCCGCATGATCGCGTGCCGGAACTGGCGGTCGTCGTCCCAGGCCAGGCGGTCCTCGATCGGCGCGTCCGCCGGCGGCTGCAGGACGTGGCCGCGCCGCGCGAGCGCGCACAGGACGTCGACGCACTTCTGCCGGCCGGCGGGCCAGTCGTCGGCGAGCCCCTCCATCGAGTAGATGCCCGCCTGCCGCACCCCGGCCCGGTCCGAGCCCAACTGCTCGGCGGCGGCGTTGAAGCGCTCGTTGAAAAGGCGGGTGCGCTCCCGGTCGTCGGCGGTCTCGGCGACCAGCTGCCGCCGGTAGGCGATGACCAGCCCGACCAGCGCGCCGACGCCGGCGACCGCGCCGAGGACGAGCTTGACGACGTCCAACGCCGTCCCCGGCGAGGACCGGAACGAGGAGCGCGACAGCAGCCCGAGCCACCCCAGCACCCCGGCGAGCACGCCGAGAGCCAGCGCCAAGGTCGCGCAGAACGTGGCGAACGCGACCCGCCCGAGCGGCCACCGGGCGAGCGCGGGAGCCCGCCGGCGGCCGAGTGAATCAGAGTTCTGTGAATCCTGGCCCACGACCGCATGATAAGCGGCGAAACCACCGTGAGCCAGGCTCAGCGCGGGTCCGTCTTACGGCAGCACCGGAACGACGCGGTTTGTGCGTCCGTCCGCCTTAACTCAGGACCCTGCCGCCCCGCTACACCGCCGGAGCGTCCAGCGCGATGTGGATCCGGCGCCGCCGTTCCTCCGCGATTTGCACGTCCGGGTGCTCGCGGGTCAGGACCCGCTGATACGCCGCGACTGTGCGCCGCCAGCGGGCGTTGTTGATGGTGCGGCGGGTGGCGTCGTCGCCGGCGAGGGCGTCGAAGGTGGTGACGCGGTTGGAGGCGACGGCCAGGGTGGTCGGGTGGTTCTCGCCGAGGGCTTGGACGAACTTGGGCTCGAGCTGCTTCTCCAGGTCCTCGGCCTTCGTGTACTCGCCGCGGTCCCAGAGGGCGGTGGCCAGGTTCGCCGCGACGATCAGCTGGTGCGGGTGGTCGGTCGGCAGTGCGGCGAAGACCTGCGCCGCCTCGTTCAGCAGGGTCTCGGCCTCGAAGGGCTCGTGCTGCACCAGGTGGACCAGGGCGAGGTTGTTCTGGCAGATGGCGGTGAAGGGGTGGTCGGTGCCGCAGACCTCCACCGCGAGCATCAGCGCCTGGCGGCCCAGTTCGGCGGCGTCGGCGCGGCGGTCGGTGCGGACGAGGCAGTTGGCCAGCTCGGTCATCGCCAGCACCATCTCCGGGTGCCGGTCGCCGATCAGCTTCTGCAGGTCGGTCACCGTCGTGGAGGCGACGCGGCGCGCCTCCTCGTACTGGCCGGCCTTGCGCAGGCAGCTGGCGAGGGTGCCCTTCGCCGTCAGGGTGGTCGCGTCGTGGGGACCGAACACCCGCTCGCAGCGGTAGGTGTTGTGCTCCTGCATCTCCACGGCGCTGCGGTACTGCCCCATGTCGCGGTGCGCGCGGGCGATGCGGGTGCGGGTCTGGAACGCCGCCCGGTCGCCGTCGCCGCGCAGGCGCACCTGGTCGCGGACCAGGTCCTCGTCGTTCCGCATGGCGTTCGCGGCTTCGCCGAGCAGGAGGTAGGACACCGAGACGTTGCCGCGGGCCATGAGGCTGAGCCGGTCGATCTCGCCGAACTCGTCGACGGCCCGGTCCCGGGTCTGCGTGTCGATGGTGCTCGCGTCCGCGAACCGGCCCAGGCGGCGCAGGTCGCCGCCCCGGTTCAGACCGGTGCGGATCGCGATCGCCGGGCGTACGTCCGGCATCTCGGCGACGTCGCGGGCCAGCGCCTCGTCCAGCTCCAGCGCTTCGCCGGCCCGGCCCATGTTGCGCAACGCGTTCGCGCGCTCCAGCGTGGCTTCGCGGACGTCGGTGTGGTGCGGGCCCAGGACCGGTGTCCACGCCGCGATGGCGCGGGCGGCGGCCGCCTCGCACTGCGTCGACTCGCTCCAGATCATCAGAGCCCTGATGACGTGCAGCATCATCTGCCGGCAGGAGATGTCCGCGGCGCACAGCTCGCAGTCCCAGCCGTCCGAGGACTCCAGGTTGCGCCAGATCTCCAGCATCACCAGCCACTGCGCCGACGTCCGCGCGGCGCCGATGTCGCGGGCGCGCAGCATCAGGTGGACCGCGTGGCGGTAGCGCAGCGCCTGGTCCTCGGCGATGTCGGCGACGATGACCCGCTGCGGGACCCGGTGCATGGAGATGACCGATTCCTCGCCCTGGAGCCCGATGGTCGCCAGCGAGTGCTTGCGGATCTCGCTGAGCATCCCGAGCAGCGCCGAGGAGTCCGCGAATCCGCGGGAAACCTGCGCGAGGTCGGCCAGTTCCGGAAGACCGCTGTCCTGGCTCAGCGCGCCGAACAGCCGGATCGGGATCGGGGCGCTGGCCATGAAGGACAACAGGCGCAGCAGCTCGCCGGCGGCGGGGACCTCGCGGCCCACGCTGTCCAAGGCGGTCAGATAGGTCTGCGCGACCGTCTTCTCGTGGCGTCCGAGCTTGACCTGGTACTGGTCGACGCCGCGCTCGGACGCCGACTGCAGGAACGCCCGCACCGACTGCGCCGCGCCCCGCACCTGCGCGGCGGCCAGGTCCATGGCGATCGGCAGACCGTCGCAGTACCCGACCAGAGCCTGCAGGTCCTCGTCGCCGGTCTCCGGCAGCCTGGAGCGCAGATAGCGGAAGCTCTCCTCGGCGGACATCGGCTGGATCGGGAGCTCGGCGGCGATGTCCGTCCAGTTCTCGTCCGTCGAGGTGATGATGACGTGGCCGTGCTGGCCGGGGAAGCTGGGCAGCAGGTCCTTCACCGCGGCGGCGGAGCGGGCGTCGTCGATCACGACGAGCCAGCGCCGCGTCCGCGCGTCCTCGAGCAGCGCGCGCAAGGCGCCGTCGATACCGGCCTGCAGGTCGTCCGCGCTCGGGGCGCCGAGCTCCGCGCCGACGTTGACGACGTCCTGCCGGGCGATCGCGGTCCGGGTCGCGCGCACGAACCACACCGCGTCGTACTCGCTCTGATAGCGGTACATGTACTCGACGGCGATCTGCGACTTGCCGACGCCGCCGAGCCCGGTGACCGCCACCCGCGCCTGCCCGCGCGGCGCGTCCCACAGCCGGGCGTGCAGAGCCTTGAGTTCCTTGTCCCGGCCCACGAAGGAGAAGTTCCTGTTGGGCGTCCACGGACACCAGATCGCCGGATCGCTGGCCGGGAACCGGGTGCGGACCTTGCCTTCGCGCGTGCGCACCGGGACCCTCCCGACCGGCGGCTCGCCGGAGACCGCCTGGATCAGGCGTTCGCGCGCCGCCTGCTCGCCGACGTCCGAGATGTCGATGATCTGCTGGCGCACTTCCAGCGGCAGTTCGGCCGGCAGCTGCGCGCGGTCCACGACCACCGGGAACAGCCGGTCGAGCAGGTCGGCGCTGTCGCGCAGCGCGGTGCGCCACTGCTGGGGCGAGTAGTCGGCGGCGGCCAGGAACGCCTCGCTGAGCACCACGACGCAGCAGCTGACGCCGCCGCCGAGCACATCCCCGATCGTCCGGCCCAGATCCTCGCCGTCGGCCGTCCAGGACAGCCGGTGCGTCTGGAACCCTTGGTCGGCGAGCGCCTCGTCGATCCACGACACCCACGTCTCGTCCGCATCGCAGTGGACGACGAGGGCGTCACGGACGCCGGGGATCGCGCTGTGCAGCACCACTACTACCCCTCAACAGGCCTGGATTCGAGCCGACGAACCCAGCCTATACTCGAACCCTGCGTTTCCGACGGCGCTGGCGAATCAGATCGCTGCGGTGTTTTTCCGGCCGCCGCCGACCCCTTGCCTCTCATGCCGGACGACCTGATAGATCGCCGATGATCGCCTCTTTGATATGGCTGATGACCGCCATTAGGTCATGACAATAAGCCGACGGGTTGGCGAAGCCGTGACCGGGGCGAAAGCGGTGTGGATAGGTTCCGCCGCCACAAACTCCGACAATCGGGCACTCGCGGCACTCACGGCACAGTGCGTCGATTCCGCTTCGCCGATCCATTAATGCCGGTGTTGCCAAATAGTCGTCGAAACTATGGCGGGCGAGAGTCAGTCCGGTCTCCGGCGCGCCGGCATAAGCGATCTTAAGGATGTCGTCGGCCTCGAGCGATCCGTCGGTCTCCACGGTGACGTGCTGGACCGGTCCGGCACCGATCGCCGTCGTGCCGGTGCGGGCGCCGAGCAGGACCGCGATGATCTCGTCGAAGACGCGGATGCCGGTGGCGCTGCCCGAGCGGTACCAGTGATCGAAGACCTCTGAGAGCCAGGCTGCGTAGCGCGCGCCGGGCGGCGGCGGATCGGCCCAGGTCCGGTGTGGGAGCAGCAGATCCACGGTCGGCGGGTCCCAGACGGTGAGCGCCTCGTAGACGGCCAGCGGATCGGACTCCAGGTCGATGACGCACAGGAAGCCGACGAACAGGTGGCGGAAGCGTTCCGAGGTAAGCATCCGCAGCCCTGTCGAGACCGCGTCGAAGCTGCCCCGACCGTCCCGGAAGCGGCGCCGCCGATCGTTGTCCGAGGCCGATCCGTCGATGCTGACCGCGACCAGGATGCCGAGGGCGTCGAGCCCTTCGAGCATCTGCTCGGTCAGCAGCAAGCCGTTGGTCTGCACGATGAGCCGGACGGCGGTGGTGTCCGGGACGGCGGCGCGAATCGTCTCGGCGGCGTTGCGCAGCACCGGCAACCCGGCCATCAACGGCTCGCCGCCGTGCAGGACCACCTCGATCCAGGGCGGACGGTGGGTCGCGACGTGCTCGGCGATCCGGGAGGCGGTCAGGGCGATCGTCTCCGGGCTCATCGTGCCCGGCTTGTCCCGCCAGCTCTGGTCGGGACCTTCGTAGATGTAGCAGTAGCTGCAGGCGAGGTTGCAGCGGGAATGCAGCTTGAGCACGAACTGCCGCAGTCCCGTCGCCGTCCAGCCGGCTCGCGCCGGCCTCGGCAGCCCCGCGCCGGTGTCGAGGCTCAAGGCGCCCGGTCCGGCGGCGGGGGCAGCAGGCAGGAACTCCAGCCGACGACCCACTCGGTCTCCTGCACGTACTCGGCCAGCAGCCGTTGCATCCCCCGGGCCAGCGGCGAAGGGACCGTCTCCGGTCCCGGTTCGGTCCAGGCCAGGTCGTGGCCGGCGGCGAAACCGGAGACGTCAACGCCCGCGGCCGACCCGTCGGTTTCGAGGGCCGCGGTGATCGTGCGTTCCAATCGGGATCCCCTCCCTGTGGCGGCCTCCCCGACCGGCCGGCCGCAGAGGTCGCGGCTCGTCTGTGAGCGCCTGCTTGTGCAATCCCGGGTAACTAGGTACCCGTCAGGACGCCACTTAATTCAGGGCTCTGACCAACTCTCGACAGGCGGGCAGAGTCCGGCCGCGACGGGGCGACTCCAGGCGGGTCGGCGCCGCCCGGTCGACGCGTCAGATCGCGGAGGCCTGCGCTCCCGGCAGACCCCACTGCTGCCCCAGACGGCCCAGGGCGTCTTCATACGCGGCCTCCAGGGCGCGCGCACGCCCGGCGCGCCCCGAACTCTTGTGGAACCGGATCCGCGCCTCGATCGCGGTGCGCGTGACGGCGGCCTGGTCCTCGGTCAGCTCGCCGAGTTCCGGCATGAGCGCGAGCCACACCGCGTCGGAGGCCTCGATGTCCTCCTCGGCGCGTGTCGAGCGGCTCATGATGTCCAGCCCGCGGGCCAGGATCGCGGTGGCGGCGACGCGCACGCCCTCGCTCTGGCCGGTGCGGCGCAGACCGCTCATCAGATCGGTCGCCTCGTAGGCGGACAGCGAGGCGCCGGTGAGCCGGTGGTGCTCGAGCAGGGCGTCGGCGAGGAGCACCAGCTGGTCCTGGGCGGCGTCCTCGGCCTCGGCGAGCCGGCGGCGCATCCGGATGGCGTCGTCGAGGTCGTCGGGCGACTCGGTGCTCTGATACCGCGCCAGCAGGGCGTCGGCGAGGCGTTCCAGACCCTCTTGGCGGTGCGGGTCGTCCGCCGGCGCCCGGTCGACGTACTCGCGCAGGACGATGACTGCCTCCTCGGCGTCGAACGGCGACCCCTCGCGACGGCCGCGGTGCTCGAGCAGCTCGGCCAGCGCGTCGGTCAGCGGCCAGTCCCGGCCTGCGGCCTCGCTCACCGCCAGCCTCGCCGCCTCGATGGCCTCGTCGATCTCCGCACTCCGTCCAGTGTTCCGGGCCGCTTCGGCCAGAGCCAGGGCGTGCGTGATGCGCTGTGCTTCCGAAGCGGTACCCACCGTGTCGGACACGGTATAGGCGACGCCGGCATGGTTCAGGGCCCGGCGGACCGTGTCGGGCAGAATCCGCGCGAATGGACTACCGAACCGTCCCTCCCGCTCGGCCGGCATCGCGGGCGTGCCCATGATGGCGATGAAGCCGCGCGAGTCCGGCCGGAACCCGAGCTCGGCGTCCAGGTAGCCCGACAGCGCGGCGCGCACGCGTTCGGCCTGGCGGTCGTCCACCTCCCGGCGCAGCTCCTCGCCGACGCCGGGCAGCCAGCGGAACGCCGGCGGGCCGCCGCCTTCCGGGACCTTGGGATCGCGCTGCATCAGGCCGCCGGTGATCACCTCGGCCAGGTGCGCGCGGCTCCGGTCGGGGAAGCAGGTGGCGAGGACCATCTGCATGATCGGCAGACTGAGCGGCACGACAGACAGCGCGGCGGCCAGTTCGCGCGCGCCCTGACTCGCGGCGGCGCGGAAGCGGCGGACGACCGGGACCGCCATTCCGTCGCCGACCAGCTGGCCGGGTTCCTGGACGCCGCCCGCCGCCACCGACTGCGCGTAGCCGGCGGGCGATCGGGAGCCGAGCACCGCGAAGCGAGCCGTCGCCAGGCGCCCGGATGCCAGTGCGGCCCAGGTGGCGAACCAGGACTCGTCCGCCTCGATGATCGGGACCGCCGGCGCCGCGGTCCCGATCGCGACGCGCGTCAGGTGCAGGGCTTCGGGACCTCGGGCGGTTCCGGTGACCGTCGTCAGCCTCGGACGGAGCCCTGTCCGGCGCCACAGCCGATTCGGCAGCGGCTGGACGAGCGCGACGGGACCTTGGACGGCGAGGCGATCGACGGCGTCCAGCACGGCGCCGTCGTACCAGAGCCTTGCGACGCCGTCGGACAGGATGAGGACGGCGCCGTCCCCGGACCCGTCGGCGAGCCGTGCCAGGGGACCTTCGTGCCCGGCGGCGACTCCGGCTCTGCGTTCGCACACCACAGCCGTCTCGCCGCGCTGGTACAGGGACCACGTCTCGACCCTGCGGAAGACGCGCGACAGCGACAGGCCTCTGACGATGTCCTCCTCGAGCCCTTCCCACACCTGCATGGACACCGAGGTGTCGACGACTACCTTCGCGACGCCGCGCCGGGGACGCTGGCGCGTGTAGACCGGCCAGAGCAGCCCGGTCTCCGCCGCGAAGCGCGCCGTCTCCGCCTCGTCCACGGTCGCGGCGGCGTCCGCCGTGCCAGGGGCGCGGCGGACCGGCAGCGGCCGCAGGCGCCGCAGCGAGCGGGCGAAGCGCACCGCCTCCGACCCGGTCGGCGAGGGCACGCGGATCAGCGCCGATCCCATGAGCCGCGGGGGTGGCGAGGTGCGGCGCTCGGGCTCTGATTCGGCGTCGGCGACGGTGGCCGGCGGGTGCGCTCGGGCAGGCTGCTGGCGTCCGGCGGGGGTTCTGGGAATCGACACCGGAACGCGGTGTGGAGGCGGCGCCTCCTGACCGGATTCCTGCTGTGGCTCGGCGGAGCCGGCTGTCGCGCCCGCGGACTGGTTGATCCACTGCGCCAGCCACAGCGCCTCGGCGATCTCCTCAGCCGACAGCTCCGCCGGCGCCACCGCCTCGATGAAGTCCGCGAGCGCCGCCCGCGCGTCGTCCGGCACGATGCGGGTCACCCCACCTGGTCGAGCGGAGCCATGATCCGGTCGGCCAGCTCGGCCCGGTCCGTGCCGCCGAGCTTGGCCGCGATCGCCAGGTAGACGGCGCCGAGCAGCTGGTCGGTCGCGACCGTGCCGGCCCGGCGCTTGACCAGGAAGTCCTCGATCAGCGTGCGCCCGGTTCGCACGCCTTCCTCGCCCAGGTGCGCCTCGACGATGCCGACCAGGCGGTCGCGATCCGGGTCGGCGAGCTTGAGGCGGACGCAGCGGCGCAGGAACGCCGCGGAGAAGTCGCGCTCGCCGTTGTCGGTGAGCACGACGATGGGGAACGCGTTGCAGCGCACGAGGCCGCCGTGCACCGTGACCGGGGTCGGCTGGCCGGTGACGCCGACCTCGACGGAGTCGGTGCCGCGCTGCCGGACCACCTCCTCGATCTCGAACTCGCCGTTCTCGAAGACATGCAACAGGTCATTGGGCAGATCGAGATCGCTCTTGTCCAGCTCGTCGATCAAGAGGACACGCGGGTGCTTCTGCGGCAGCAAGGCAGTTCCGAGCGGACCGAGGCGTATGTACTCACCGAGGTCGGGAGCGGTGTCCGCGCCCATGATCCGGCGCAGATTCGTCTCCTCCAGCCGACCGAGCGCGTCGTAGCCGTAGAGGCCTTCCTTGACGCCGGTCCGGCTGGTGATCGACCAGTGCAGCACCGGTCCCAGGGAGAGTTCGCGGGCGATCGCGTAGGCCAGCGAGGACTTGCCGCTGCCGGGTTTTCCCGTGACGAGCAAGGGTCTGCGCAACAATATGGCGGCGTTGATCAAGTCCAGATCGGGTTCGGACAAAAGGAGACGCTGCTCAGCCTCGGACCGCCCCAGCCGCGCGACCGCCGCCCGGTCCTCCTCGAGCGTGAGCTCGACCAACGGAGCTCCTCCGAAGCTCCGGGAGGCCATGGGCGGCGGCAGCTGCTCGACACGACGATGGGGGACTCCTTCACCTTTGAAGATCCACCAGTCCTTCATATCACGAGTCCTCTGGATAGCAGGGTTCTGTCAACAGGTTCTCTTCGTGCCCCAATCCCGGGTTGTCCCAGAACAGAGCCACGGCGTCCAATTCCTCGGCTCCGGCCTGGCTGCGCTTGGCGAAGAGCCGATGAGGCACATCTTCCAGAACGACGTCGCGCAGCGCTTCTTCCGCTATTCCCTGAAAATACGGGCCTGCACAGAGCACTGACACGTTCTGCGGATCGGCGTGGTCCACCCCGCAGTCGGACGCCGACCAGACCAGCAGCGGCACGCCGTCCTGGACCGCCTCGTCGAGCAGACGCCGGGATCGCCGGTGCCGGCTGGTGGGCGGGTTCACCAGCCCGAGCCCGGTGTGCTCCACGGCCCGGCCGGTGTTCTCAGGATCCTCGCACATGATCCACTGAAGCGAAACAGCCTCCTTAGACGCCCGGTCCCAGATCTCGCGCAGCCTGGCGCCCGGCACGTCGTCCCGGTCCCGGTAGCGCTCCACCGAGCGGACCGCGACCGGAAGCAGGTGGCCGAGCGGCGTGGAGCCGGAGACCTCCCACTTGTGCACCGGCTCGGCCAGCAGGTCCAGCGGCAGGACGAGGTCGATCAGGCAGCCGCCGTCCAGGCGCGCGGCGGCCCGGACCGCGGCGGGCAGGACATCGCGGAGATGCGCCAGGACACTCGCACTGCCGATGGTCTCCTCCGGAGACTGCTCCGCGCCGACCCCGGCGCTGTGGTGCATACGGATACTGACGTGATACCCGCCCGCCGGATCGAACGCCGGATCGACGAGTACCCGCAGGGAGCTGCTACCCGCCTCTGCCGCCCCGGAAGTACGGCGTATTGCGGATGTCTGCATGCGCAGGGCACGGAGGCGGGAGGTTTGGTTGAGCTTCGCGGCCAGACCATCAGCCCACTTCCGCGCTTCGGCCAGCCACTGCTGGCTGACGCGGTGTTCGAGGCGCGTGGTCAAGCCGTCCATGAAGCGCAGGAGGCTGTGGACGTCAGTGGAGCTCCAGGTGGTGGTCGCGGCCAGGCCGAGGGCGACGTCGCGGAGGCCGGCGTCGGCGGCGAGCTCCAGGCCGCTGTGGCTCTGGATGATCTCGAAGAGTTCGGCGTCGGTGACGACGTGGCGGATCGATACCAGGAGACCGAGGAGGGCGACTTCGTTCAGGGGGAGCTTTGTGGAGTCTGCCCGTATGGCGCCAGGCGGCTGGGGACCGGTGAAGTAGTGCTCGCACATGGCGGGCCAATCCACGGTCCGGGCGTGGAACGAGTCGTGCGCTGCCAGGATGTCCTTCGCCTTCTGGACTCCCAGTTGGCGCGACAGTACGCGCGGCAGGACGCCGGCCAGGGGGACCGCGTAGCCGCCGTCGCCGTCGTCCTCGGCGCGGGCTGCTTTGACGATGCCGGTCACGCGTCCGGTGCTCAGGTCGATGACCATGCTGCCGGAACGGTATGTCGGGACGGTGTTGCCGGCGAGCTCGACGTAGGTGAAGCTCGGCAGCCCCGGGGCGTTCGCCTTGCGCGTGCCGCCGGCATCGTAGAGCCGGCTGGCGAGCGCCGCCGCTCCGCCGGGACCGCGCTTGTCGTAGCCCACACTGAGGTAGCCGGCGCTGCTGATGAAGGACGCGTTGGGCGCGAGGTCCAGCCACACCGGGTAGGGATCGCTCTCGTCGTCCGGCGGCGCGGGTTCGATGCGCAGCAGGGCCAGGTCCGGCACCGGCCAGGAGTCGTCGCCGTCGTAGGGCGGGTCGATCAGCTCGACGGCTTTGACGCGCAGGGTCACGCTGCCGCTCAGGACGTAGAGCTCAGGCTCGTCGGCGACGACGTGGGCACAGGTCAGCACCAGATCGGTGGTGATGAAGAACCCTGACCCGATCAGGCACAGCGCGGGCTCCGCGCCCGGCTCCGGAGGAGCTTCGGGCGCGAGGACCGCGACCGCAGACCTCTCCGCCTGCGCGATGAGGTGGGGACCGCCGGGGTTCGGCAGCTGGGCCAGCGCCATTAAGGCTCCTGGTCCTGGGCTGTGTCCTGGGCTGTGTCCTCGGCGGGGTCTTCGGCTTTTGCGCTGCCGTCGCTGCTGTCGCTGCCGGCGTCGTCAGCATCGTCGGCGCTGTCGGCATCTTCGACCCTGTCAGCATCTTCGACTCTGTCTGCACTACCTACGCTGCCTACGCCCTCGACACCGCCGACGTCCGAGATACCCGCCTGGTCCCAACCCAGCTTCACCTTGATCGAAGCCTTGGCGTGCGCACTGGCCACCATGCTGACGACCTTGCCCAGTCGACCCGTCGATCTCCAACCCGAACTCGACCTCGACCCGGTCCGGCCGCACAGCGGGCAAGACTCTTCCGCACACTGTGGGCAATACCGCCGACGGTCTCAGTGAACCCGACAAGCTTGCTGATCTGCGCGTCGTCATCAATGGACGGATGGTTTCTCCGCAACCGCCGCCCACCCACATCACGAGCCGTCCCCCCGGCACCGCCACCCTCACCAACCGCCGCCTCCGGCACCTCCACCCGCACCCAGATGAACTCCCCCGTCGGCAACTCAACCCGCTGCGGCACCCCGTCAGCATCCAACGCCATCGATCCCCCCAACGCGCAGCCTAAAGCCTTCCAAAACACCATAGTTGGCGGAGCCAGCGTCAGGGAACTGAGATCGCACCTGGCAAGTGCGCAAAAGGGAAACCACCGGTAACGAGCTCGACCCAAACGACGACCGAGCGGACACGCGGCGCGCTCACTCGGTGGCGCCAGGGACGCGCTCGGTCTCGGTGATGCAGCTCGCCAAGCCGTTGCGAGTCTTCACCGTATCCAGGTGTTCGCTGCCAAGGACACGCTCCCGAATCGGGAGGAGATCAGTGAACTGATCACGGGCACCGGCGTTGTCGCCGGCGTTCTTCGTCCAGCGGGCCAGGTTGTGCCGCGCGTGCAGAGTGCTCACGTGCTCCGGGCCGAGGACGCGTTGATGCAGCGGCAGCAACGCGACGAGCTGTTCACGGGCTCCGTGGGCGTCTCCGGCCTTTCCCGTCCAATGGGCCAGGTTGCGGCGATTGGTCAAGGTGGCGGGATGTTCAGGTCCCAGAACGCGCTCAAAGAGCGGGAGCAGAACCGCGTATTGGTCACGGGCTTCGGCGGCGGCTCCGGCCTTCCCGGTCCACCGGGCCAGATTGGCGCGTACGTGCAGGGTATCGGGGTGTTCGGCGCCGAAGACACGTTCCCGGATGGGAAGCACGTCCGCGAATCGGTCGCGGGCACCGGCGGGATCCCCCGCCTCTCCGACCCAGCGTGCCAGGTGGGTCCGCGTGATCAGGGTGACGGGATGTTCGTCGCCGAGAACGTGCTGATAGCGCGGAAGGAGATCGGCGAACTGGTCACGAGCACCGGCCGGATCCCCCGCGTTGCCCGTCCAGCCGGCCAGGTTGCTGCGCGTGAGCAGCGTGTCGGGATGCTCGATGCCGAGAACACGTTCACGGATCGAGAGTAGGTCAATACCCTGATTACGCGCGGCGGCGTAGCTCCCGGCTCTCGCAGTCCAAAACGCCAAGACCGAGCGCGTGGACAGCGTGTCGGGATGCTCGACGCCAAGGAGTCGCTCGCGGATCGGCAGTAGGTCGGCACATTGGTCTCGAGCGCCTTCGAAGTCGCCGGCGTGGCCAGTCCATTGGGCGGTGCTCTGGCGGGCCGCAAGCGTCTCCGGAGCATCAGGACCTTGTCGCCGCGCTCGCGCCTCGAGGCTCCGGCGGGCCATGGCCACGGCGGCACGGTAATTGCCGACTGCACCGAGATGATCTGCCGCACGCAGGTAGCAGTCGTGTTCCGCAGGCACGACTTGTTCGATGTGGCGCAGCAACGCGGTAAAGGCAGGCCATGTCTCCGGCAGGTTGGGATCATCCGGCGTTGCCCTCACAACCAAGGCCGTGGCTGCCTGGCGCCACGCGGACTGTTCCTCAGGGCTCATCGCCTCGAGAGTCGCGGCCTGCACGAGCCGATGGATCGACACCACGCCGTCGCCCACCGGCGAGCCGACCAAGCTGAATTCGCGGAGCGCGATCAAGGCATCGTCCACCGCCAGGCCGTCGTCGGCCAAAGCCGCCAACTGGTCAGCGACGTCTGCGGACAGTCCTTCCGGCACAGGCGCGTCGTCGGGGAAAAGCAGTCGCACCGGAATGGCATCCGGTGCGAAGCAGGCCAGCACTCGCAGCAGCGCCATAGCAGGCGAGCCGGCGCTTCCCAGCTGGCCGATCGCCGCACTCCAAGTCCGAGCCACCGCCTTGCCCCGTCCGGGGCGGACCAGCATCGCCGACAGTTTGTCCAGGTAGAACTGCACCGGTCGGCCCGTCACCCGCAGGAAGGCAGCCGCGTGCGCCAAGGCCAGCGGCAGGCCGCCCAACGCGTCGACCAGGAGTCCGGAGGCCGCCACGTCGCTGCTGTCGGCCGCAGACAACAGATATTTGATGGCGACATCCCGATCCAACACCGGGACCTCGCGCACGCGAGCACGTCCCGGCCACGTCGCCCGCTGGCTGGTCACCACCACATGACCGGGCCCGGCGGCCGGGACCAGCCGATGCACGACCGCGTCGTCCACCACGTTGTCCAGCACCAGCAGCCAGGGGCGATCGGCGTTCACCAGGTGTGACCTGAGTGAACCTGCTGCGTCGTCCGTTGTCGGCGGAACAAGTAGACCCAGATGCGCGGCCAACTCACCGATCTGTCCGTCCAGGGACTCGGGGTGTTCGGCGCTGAACTGCCAGACGATCCCGTACGAGTCGGCGAACCGATAGGCGTACTCCACCGCCACGCTGGTCTTGCCGACTCCCCCAAGGCCGAAGAGAACCTGAACCTGCGGAACGCCGGTGGCAGTGAAAGCCGCCGCCACCTGCTCGATAAGGTCCTCCCGTCCGACGAGACCCTCGGGCCGAGGACCGAGACTGACAGCACGGCGATGTGGCCGGGCGCCGGAAACCGCTATCGCGTGGTCGGATCCGGCGAGGAAGGGTGGATGTTGAGCACGCCGACAGCGGTGCCGCCGCTGGCGGAGATGTTCTGGTCACGTCCGGCATTGGCCGAACCGTCACCGGACACGGTGTTCCCGGTCTGGTGCGGCAGCATCGCGGCGATCTCATCGCGCAGCTCGGGATGCCGCGCGAGCACGTTGCCGATCTGAAGCCGCAGCGCCGCGACCGCGTCATCGCTCTCCGGCGCCGCTGCCAGATTCGCCACCGCGTCCTCGAACACGACCGGCTTCGGCGCGCCCCCGAACAGTTTCTGAAGCAACCGCCGCCCCAAGGACACCGTCCCGCTCGCCGCGGCCTGCTCTCCGGCGGTCAGCACGGTGTCGCCATAGGTTCTGACGGCGCTGATGATCGCAGGCAGAGCCTCCCCCACTACGTCCATGGATTCAGAGTACTGATGAGTCGGGCGGGTGGTGCGTACGGCGAAGGCCGACACGCACCGCCCGCCCGCAAGCGTGCTCCATCGCTCAGTTCAGCCTTGATAGGGCGCGATCATCTTGGAGAACTCGTAGGGGGTCTGTGGGATGTCCGTGCACTTTGACAGGGAGCCGGTGCAGGCGTTGGCGTCGCGGGTGACGTCCCAGAAGGCTAGTTCGCCGAGGTGTTGTTGTTGGGCGAAGGTGAGGAGTTGGTGCATGTCGGTTTGGTAGAAGACTTCGGAGGAGTTGTCGTTCTGGCCGATCATGGGGGTGACGCCGATCATGTTCCACAGCTGGGTTGCGGTGAGGGCTGGGTAGAGGGGCGTCAGTTGGGTGTGGAGTGATTGGGCTGTGTCGATGGCGTAGGTGCCCATCTTGCCGCTGGGGTTGGGGGCTTCTATGTCGCCGAAGTCCATGGCCATGCCGTTGACTGTGGTGATCTTGGCGCCGTACTTCACTGCTGACTGGACTACGTAGAGGCCGTCGGTGGTGAGGCCGGAGGGGAGGATCGGGAGGGTCAGGGTGACGGTGAGGGGCTTGCCGGCTGCGGCTGCGTTCTTCTGCAGGGCGGCTATGGCTTGGGAGCGGCGGTCGATGGAGGCGGGGTCGGCGACTGCGGAGCCCTCGATGTCGAAGTCGATCTGGGTGAGGTTGTAGGCGGTGATGGCCGATTGGTAGGCGGCTGTCAGGGACGGGACGTCGGTGCACGACTGCGCCAGTTCGGTGCCCGCCTCGCCGCCGAAGGACGGCTTCACGTCGCCGCCGATCGCGCGCAGGGTGGCGATGTCCGACTGCTCGAAGCCGGCGGACATGGCGTAGGCGTTGAACCAGCTCGGGGTGCAGGTGGCCGTGCCGTTGACGATGAAGCCGAGGGAGAACTGGCGCAGGCCTGTCGTCTCGGCGATCTGGGTCAGGTTCGGGGTGGGCCAGGCGCCGATGTCGACGAAAGGCGCGGCGACGCCGGGCAGGTGTCCGCCGCCGGTGCTTGCCAGCGTCGTGGCGCTGACCGCTGCGCTCGGCGCCGACAGGTTCCCGGCTTCGTCGACGGCGCGGACGGTGAACGAGTAGGACGTCGAGGGCGCCAGACCGGTGACGGTCGCCGCCGTGCCCGGGGACGTGGCGACCATCGTCGAACCCGAATACACGTTGTACCCGGCGACCGTGACGTTGTCGGCGGAGCCGGTCCAGGACAGCGACGCGGCGCTCGAGGTGGTGCTCAGCGTGGTCAGTGCCGTCGGCGCGGTCGGGGCTTGGGCGTCCGCGCTGCCGTCACAGGGGTCTGAGTTGAGCTTGCAGGCGGACGGGTCCGCGTACGTCCCCGAGTAGCTGCCGTCGAAACCGATGGTGATCGACGCGCCGGCCGCGATCGTGGTGTCGTAGGACTGCGCGAGGACGGTGTGCGTGGTACCGCTCGCGGTGTCGGTCCCGCCCCACATGCTGGTGATCTTCTCGGTGGACGGCAGGCTGAACTGGAGCGACCAGGTGTTCAGCGGGACGGACATCGGGTTGGTGATCACGTACTGCGCCTGGAAGCCGCTGCCCCAGTCGGAGGTCTTGCTGTAGACGGCGGTGGGCAACGGGGTCGGGGTGGTGGGCGCGGTGGCGGTCGGGGTGGTGGGCGCGGTGGCGGTCGGGGTTGGGGTCGTGGCGGCCGAAGCTGTCGGGGAGGCGATTGTCAGGCCGCTGACCAGCAGAGCGCCGGCGCCAGCAGCGATCAGGCTTGCTCGGAGAGCCCTCAGCATGGTCCGTCGTCCGTCCAGACGTTCTGGGAGTTGGCGCCGGGGACGTCACCCTGGGTCCACCACTTGGCCGTCCAGGTGTGGCCGCCATAGCTGACGGTCTGGCCGCCGGTGTAGGCCGTCGCGGAGTTCCAGGCCGCAGTGGTACAGCCGCCGGGAGGCGAGCTCGGCGAGGACGTCGGCGAGCTGGACGGAGAACTGCTTGGCGGCGGCGTCGGTCCGCCGAACGGGTTGGCGATGATCGTGACCGTGCGATGCTGCACGCCCCAACCGTTCGCCTGCGAGCCCGGCAACCAGACGTCGACGGTGTCGTTCTGGATCCACGTCCCGATGTCGGCGGCGTAGCAGGTCCCGTAGCCCGGCACGGTGAAGTACGTGCCCCACGGGATCACCCGCGGATCGACCGCGCACACTCCGAGCTGCGAGTTGTAGCCGGACGCCGTCATCCCTCCGTCGTTGTAGGAGGTGACCATCATGGTGACGGTGCTGCCGACCGGGATCTGCCACGGCACCACCGCGCCGTCGGAGTTCAGCTGGTAGGGCGAGGACATCTGGCCCAGCGAGGAGTCGGCGCCGCTTTGGTCGCTCATCGCCTCGAAGGTGTAGTAAGCGTTCTGACATGGCGCGTTGTCGACCGCGGTGAGGGCCGGCTGCCCCCAGTCGGAGACCCATGCGATGGCCTGGCCGTTGCGCCAGACCCGGTAGGCCTGCGCGCCGGCGACGCGGTTGAACGAGATGTCGACCTGGCTGCCGGTCAAAGTGCCGGTGACGCCGCCGGGGGCGGCCAGCCGCGAGGAGAAGTTGACCGGCTGAGCGGTCTGTAGCGGCGGCACCCACGGGGTGTCGGTCCGCGGCGGCGGGGTGACGTTGGTCCAGAACGGGCAGGTCGGCAGCGAGGAGGTACCCGCGGCGCTGGCTTGCTGAGCGGCCACGACTCCGACCGCGCCGAAGGCTGTGAGCGTCAGGGCCACAGCGCCCAACAGTGCTCGCAGACGAGGGCCGGGCCGGCGGCTCGGGGCGTGCTCGGGTATTCGTCGCCTGATGGGGAACAGGCTCATGGTGTGCTCCCAATGACGTCGGAACAGGGGTGGCTCCGGAGCCGCAGGGCACATAATTGGACTAGACCATAGGCCTGTCAAGGGAATCAGAGCCCTTGCCAGGTCACAAGGGTCGGACAAGGGCGACGAGAACGGTGGTGGTCAGCCGCATCCCGAAGGGCACGTCGGCGTAGCCCTTCCCGCCGGTGTGGCGCTTCCCTCGGGCGTGACGCTTCCCTCGGTGCGCGGAGGAGTGCTAGGTGTCGCGGCGGTCGCCGGACGCGTGGTGGGGACTCGCGTAGGCGCGGTGCGGACCGCCGTTGACGGGGGAGCCGTGGGGGGAGCCGCGCTGTCGGACGGGCCGGCGTGGGGACGCTGGGGAGTCGGCGACGGCGAGGACGATGGCAAGGACGACGGTGACGGCGACGGCGACGAGCTGGTGAGGGGAGTCGTCGCAGGCGCGTCGGGAATGGAAGTCCTCTGGACCGGCGGAGCCACCGGCGACACCGGCGCCGGCGGACCGAGCGCGCTGTTGGACGGCCACAGGGCGACGGTCACCGCGACGGCCGCCATCGCCGCACCCGCGCCGACCGTGGCCGCGGCCCGAGCCAGACGACGCCGGGCGGCGCGCCGCCGGATCCGCTGGAACGCACCGGCCGGCGGTGCGAGCACCGAGACTCCGGGGCGCAGCAACACGACCAGTTCGTCGCCGTCGCCGTCATCGCCTTCGATGCTGTAGCCGAAGCTGTCGCTGTCGCTGTCGCCATCACCGCCGCTGCCGCGCGCGCCGCCGACCCCGCCGACGCCGCCCTGGTCGCCGGTGACGGCGTCGTCGTCATCGTCCGCGGGCTCAATGAGCGTGATCAAGATGTCCTCCGAGTCCGGCGCGCAGGAGTTCCCGTGCCGCGTGTAGATCGGATTTGACGGTTCCTTCTTTGCGCCTGGTCAGCTGGGCGATCTCGCGGATCGGAAGATCGGCGTAGTAGTACAGCAGAACAGGCGTCCGCAGCCGCTCCGGGAGCGACCGCACCAGCATCCGCACCGAGACGGACGCGTCGGCGCCGTCGTGGTGCGCGGCGCGCTCGACCTCCGCGCTCACCTGCCGGATCGCCCGGCGTTCGCGGTCCATCTTGCGCCAGTGGTCGCGGACCAGGTTCGCGGCCGTCACGTACAGGAAGCCCCGCGGTTCCCGCACCGAGGTCCAGTGCCCCCACAGGCGCGTGAACGCCTCGGAGGCGATCTCGTGGGCGGTGCCGTCGTCGTCGACGAGACGGCGGCACCAGCCCGCGAGGCCGGGATAGAGATCGGTGAACAAGTCGGACGCCGCCCGACTCTTCTCTCCGGAATCCTTGGACCGGCTCAACTCTCTCCAGGTGCTCGGAACGTGATGGGACCCGCGGGCCCTATCCCGCAGTGCCGGTCAGGGATGCGAAGACCAGCACGTTGTCAAGGTAGCCGTCGCTGGTCCGCTCTCCCCCACACGTGATCAGACGCAGTTCCGGCCGGTTGACGTTCCCATAGACCTCCTGGGTCGGGAACTGGGCCTTGGCGACGGTGCGCACGCTGTCCACGGTGAAGTCGGCCGAGGCTCCGTCCTGCAGCCGGACCACGACGTGGGCTCCGGGTTTCAGTTGCGCCAGCTTCAGGAACACGCCGTCGCCGTACTTGCCGACCGTCACATGACCGAGGATCACCGACGGTCCGGTCTGCCCCGGAGTGGGCGAACCGTTGTACCAGCCGGCCGGGCTGTCCTTCTCGATCGGCGGGACCTGGACGGTTCCGTCGGCGGCCAGCCCGAGCGCCATCACCGAGGTGTCGACGCCGATGGCGGGGATCTGCAGCCGGACCGGGTCGGAGCGCGCGATCGCGCCGGCGGACGTCGAGTTGCCCGCCGACGAGGTTCCCGACGTGCCGCCGGCCGGAGTGCCCGCTGTACCGCCCGCCTGGCTGCCCGCCGGCCCACCGGCCGTGGCCGCAGCCGGATTCGTCCCGGTCCCGCCGGCGTTCCTCCCAGATCCGCCGGCAGACGTGCTCGAACCAGCCGCGCAGCCGGAAGCCAACAGAAGGGCGGCTATGACAGCCGGCCATCCGCGCGTCCAGGCCCGCCGCAAAATCAGCCCCGGCCCTTGAGCTTGCGGCGGCGGACCATCACCGAGCCCGAACCGGCGAGCAGCAGGGCCAGGGAGGCGCCGACCGCCTCAGCCTCGCCGTGCCCCTTGGACGCCGCCACCGGCTCGCCGGTGTTCGGCGCGCCCGACGGGACCGCGCCGACCTGGCGGCCCGGCAGGGTCGGCGGCGGCGTGGCCGGGGCGGCGGTACGGGCCGAGTCGCTCGGCACGGCGCTGGGCATCGCGGTCGCGGTGGGCGCCGTCGTGGGCGGCACGGAGGGCGCCGCGCTGCGGGTGGGCACAGCGGAGGGCTGGGTGGTGGGGGTGGCGTCGGCGAACGCCGATTCGGCTCCGGCTCCAACCATCACCGCGGCGCACGCCAGGGTGGTGAGCAAACTCCGAGTACGCATGAGGGCTCTCTCCTCGATCGATCCATCGTCAGTCCGCGGCGGGTCCGTGGCGGACCCTTGGGTGCGGAATCACGGGGAGAGACGACCGGGAGGGGGTGCCGGTTGTAAAGCGTTGGCAAAGGAATCCGGGAAGGACTCGGGGGGAGGGAATCCGGCAAGGAATCGGCCTCGGTCTCGGAGCCCTCTTACGCCTTACGCGGTCGAGGAGGCAAAGAACGTGAAGAGCTTCCGAGCGTCGATGCGCACGCCGATGCCGCCCTCGAGACCGTCCATCCACTCCTGGAAGGCCGGTCCCTGCTTCGGCAGGTAGAAGTCCAACATCGCCTGGCGCAGGTCGTCGCACTCCGGCGCGTGCAGGTCGAACAGCTCGGCGCGGCCGTGCGCCGTCACCGACAGCTCCTCCCCCGGCAGGTACGTCGCGCTCACCCCCGGACGCGCCTGCAAGTGCCGGATCCGCACGGAATCGGGCGCGGAGCTGAACCACCACGAGCCGTGAAGGAAGTAGCCATCGAACGGTCCGGTGAGCGGACGCCCGTCGGCGGTCACCGTCGCCACCGCGATGAGACACATCCCTTGCAGGCGCGCGCTCAGCTCGGCGGCGTTCAGGCGGCGATCGTCCGTGAAGATGCCGCGCATGTGCGGACCGGCAGCGGCGGCGCTGTCGTCGAGGAGGGTCTGCAGAGCGGCCAGTTCTTCAGGGGTCTCGAGCATGGAGCAAATATTTCAGACGCTACCGACAAATCAGGGCAGCCTCTTGACGAGGTCGGCGACGACGTCGTCGAACCGGTCGAGCACGAGCGACAGGTGTCCCTCGTTCGGCAGCAGCTGTGCGGCGGCGCCGGGCAGCGCGCCGGCGAGCCAGCGGCCGTGCGCGAACGGGACCATGCGGTCCTCGTCCCCCTGCCAGACCGAGACCGGCGTCTTGATCGCGGCGAGGTCGAAACCCCAGTCGCCGATGAACGCCAGGTCGTCCTCGTGCCAGCCGTCGATGCCGGCGGACACCGCCTTCCGGAACGCCGCCGCCGTGAAATCGGCGAACGCGTCGCTCAGCGCCCTGCCGTCGACCTCGGAGATCAGTTCACCCAGCGCCGCGGCGATGTCCGCGCCCTGCACGTTCGCAAGCCCAGCCGCCTGCGCACTCAGGAATTCGGTCAACGGCGCAGCACCGGACACCGCCGCCGCGAACTCCTCGATGTTCTCCGCACCCATCCCGTCCAGCCAGTCCAGACCCTCGGCACGGTACGGCGCGACACCGGCCACGGTCGCCGCCGCCACACACCGCTCCGGCAGCAGCGCCGCGCAGGCCAAGGCATGCGGACCGCCCCCGGACCAGCCGACGGTCAGGAAGCGCTCGGCGTCCAGCGCCGCCAGCAACGCCGCGACGTCCTCGGCCACCGAGGCGATGGTGCGGCCCGGCTGCGGCGAGGAGTCGGCGTACCCAGGGCGGCTGTGAACGACGAAGCGCAACCCGTGCCGCGTCGCCGCCTCAACCATCGGCTCGAACAGCACCGCCGCGAACGGCGTGCCGTGATGAAAGACGAGCGGCGTCCCGCCATCGGGCCCGGCTACCAGGTATTCGAGATTCCGGCCGTCTGCAAGGCGAAGACTGGTCATGAGGAGGAAGCTACCCCAGCACCGCGAACCAGACGAGCCAGAGCACCCCTCAGCACACTTCCTGGCGCGCGACCGACGCCCCGGCGACGAGCTCCGCGAGATCGATACCACCGGTAACGTCCGTCGCACCCGGCTGCGGCCTTGGCGGGCTGCTGCCGAGACGTGGCCGGGCATGGCGCTCGAGGGCCATCAGGTCACCAGAATCCCTCGGCACTAGCCAGGGCTGCCCGGGGCGCCACCAGGGATGCGGGGTCCGCGCCACCAGGGGTCGCCACGGGCGCGATCGTGCTTCGGTACCGGGGAGTCTGGGTGGCATGCCGGATTCTGAAGCGGAGAACACGCCTGATGGTGCTCCCCTGGCGCGTCGGACGTTGTTCGGCGTGCTTGGTGCGGGGGCGGCGGGGTTGATTGCGGCGCCGTATTTGCAAGCCGGGTGGGAGAAGGTGCTCGCGAAGGCGTCTGAGGATGATCCGACCGGGCTGAGTGGGCTGCTGCCGAATCCGGGCGGGTTTCGGTACTACAGCGTCGTCGGCTCGGTTCCGCGGAAGGATGAGACCAACTACGAGTTGCGGATCGGCGGGCTGGTCGATCGGGCGCGGAGTTACACGCTGGCGGACCTGCGGGCGCTGCCGCAGACGCGGATCGTTCACGATGTGCAGTGCACGGACGGGTGGCGCGTGGAGAAGACGCCGTTCGAAGGCGTGCGGCTCTCAGATCTGCTGGATGACGCGGGGGTCGCCGGGAATGGCAAAGCCCTGCGTTTCACCTGCTTCGACGGCGCCTACAGCGAGAGCCTGACGCTGGAGCAGGCTCGGCGCGACGACGTGCTCATCGCCCTGCAGATGCAGGACGCGCCGATCACGCACGATCACGGCGGTCCGGTGCGGCTCTATGTGGCGCCGATGTACTTCTACAAGTCCGCCAAATGGCTGTCCGGCATATCGGTCACGGACCGGGTCGTTCCCGGCTACTGGGAGGAGCGCGGCTATGACGTCGATGGCTGGCTCGACGCCTGAGCGGCGGCGCAGTTGGGTGCGCGGCAGGCTGCGGGACGGCAAAGTGGCGCGGGAGGGCGGGGTGCAGAAGGGCAGGGTGCGCGAGGGCAGAGTCCGCCGCTTCACCGTCGCCGAGCGGATGGTCCACCGCGGCACCGGCGTGCTGATGCTGCTGTGCGTGGCGACCGCGGCGTGCCTGTACATCGGGCCGCTGGCTCAAGCTGTGGGCCGGCGGCATCTCATGGTCACTGTGCACGAGTGGTCCGGAATCCTGCTGCCCGCACCGGTTTTGCTCGGGCTGCTCTCGCCGGCGTTCCGCGCCGACCTGCGTAGGCTGAACCGCTTCGCACCCGCGGACCGGCACTGGCTCCGGGCGGTCCGCCGCCGTCTGATGGAGCCGCCGGACCGTCCCGCCGGCAAGTTCAACGCCGGGCAGAAGCTCTATGCGGGCTGGATCGCCGGCGCGGTACTGGTGATGATGTTCACCGGGCTGCTGATGTGGTTCACGCACCTGTTGCCGGGCATCTCCCGGACGAGTTCCATCTTCGTGCACGACATCCTTGCCTGGGGCATAGCCGTCGTACTGCTGGCGCACATGCGCAAGGCATATCAGGATCCAGAGTCACGACGGGGTATGCGGACCGGATACGTGGACCGGGTGTGGGCTAAGCGCAATCATTCCGAGTGGCTCGCGAAAGACGAACCAGACGGTTCGCATCAGCAGGTATAACCCCTACATCTCGATCGGGAACCGGAGCCGAGAACATCGACGAGATGTTCGATTCCCCCTGGTACGCTGCGCGTAAATAGGCAGCCTGCAAGGCAGCGAACAGGGGGAATCGCGTTGTCTGGCTGGATTGTTCCCGGCTACACGGAAACCGGGATCTTAGGCGCCGGCGCGACCGGCAGGGTAGTGGCGGCCGTCCATGACGCGACCGGCACCGAAGTCGCGATTAAATACCTGAGTCCGCGGTTCGTGAACAACCCGGACTTCATCGAGCGCTTCCGCGAGGAGGCGGCGCTGCTGGCCGAGATCCGGCATCCGAACGTGGTCCAGCTCTTCGAATACGCGGAGTCGGACGAGGGCTCGGCGATGGTGATGGAGTTGGTCTCCGGGCCGACCCTGCACCGCATGCTGCACGAGAACGGCCGCATGGCGCCGGAGGCGGCGCTGTCGGTGATGCGCGGCTCGCTGCTGGGCCTGGGCGCCGCGCACCAGATGGGCATCGTGCACCGCGACTACAAGCCGTCGAACGTGCTCCTCAACGCCTACGGAATCAGCAAGCTGGCGGACTTCGGCGTCGCCGAGCGCGCCGAGCCGGTCAGCGAGATCGACCCGGACGCCACCATGCCCGGCGGCACCGGCACACCGGCGTACATGGCGCCGGAGCAGTGGGACGGCGCACCGGCCCAGCCGGTGACGGACATCTACGCGGTGACCGCGTCGTTCTTCGAGTGCCTGACCGGCAAGGTCCCCTTCTCCGCGGACACCGTCTACGAACTCGAGGAGAAGCACCGCACCGCGCCGATCCCGCTGGACGACGTGCCCGAAGGCGTGCAGCCGCTGGTCGCGCACGGCTTGGCGAAGGACCCCGCCGAGCGGCCGCAGGACGTGTGGGCGTTCGTCGCCGAAGTCGAGCGCGCCGCGACCGACGCCTACGGCGTGGACTGGGAGGAGCGCGGCCGGCAGGACATCGTCGCGCTGTGGCCGCTGTTCGGGTTCTTCGTCCCAGGCGGCGCGGCCGGCGGCGGGGGCGCACTGGAGACGCTGGGAATCGGCCCGAACGGTCCCGCCGATCCGGGCGAGCCCGGCGACCTGGACGCACCGCACGCCTCCGGTCCCGAGGATGACGACTGGGACGACGGCCACGGCTCACATCGCAGCCGCCTGCCGGACAAGGTGAAGACGGCGGCCATCGTCGCCGGCGTGGCGGCGGTCGTCCTCGCGATCGCCGCGGTGGCCGTCGCCGGCAACGGCAAGCCCGCGAAGAAGGCCAGCCCGCCGAGCTCGACATCGTCGGTGTTCACGCCGACCCCCGACGGCCCGACCGGCACGCCGACGAGCAACGACGCAGGCTCCGCGCCGACGGTCGCGGTGTCGAGTTCTAGTTCGGGTTCGGGTTCGAGTTCGAGTTCGGGTTCTAGTTCGAGCTCGTCGGGCTCCAGCTCGAGCTCGAGTTCCAGCTCCCGGTCGAGCTCATCGTCGCCCTCGACGAAGCCGTCCTCCAAGCCCTCGACATCGCCGAGTTCGGTGTCGCTGCCGAGCACGCCGTCGACGAGCAGTCCGTCGTCCTCGCCGAGCACGCCCTCGACGAGTACTTCATCGTCGCCGCAGGTGTCGATCGGTGCGACGGTGTCAGTAGTGAGCGATCCGCCCGGGCAGTGCGTCGCCAGCTACAACGTGACATTCGCAGTGGGTAACGCGCCGGGCGGCACCGTGGTCGTCAACTACACCTGGCATCTCGCGAGCGGTCGCCTCGTCCCTGAAGGACCGGTCACACTCAAGTCGAACAGCTCACAAGGATTCGGGATCAGAGAGACCTCCAACGGAACTCCGAAGGGCAGCGTCGTCTTCGTGACCTGGACGACCGCTTCGAGCAGTGGCACATCGAACAGCGCGCCGGTAAGCATCACCTGTCTCAAGTAGCCGCCTCAGCCAGCTGGAGACGGCGACCCGAGAAAGTACGACCGGCTCGGTGAGCCGTTGAACCGATCCGCGTCGGGGACCGTTGGGTACAGCACTTGCCAACGCCGCACACCAAGGCCTCAGACACAGGAGACGGACCCCACGATGACCACCGTTGACCTCGCCGCCGCCACCCAGACCACGGACAAGCACGCCTGCCTCGGGCACCCTGAGGGCACCAGCCGCCGGACGGCCCTGCTCGGCATCGCGGTGGCGGCCGGCGCCGTGTGCGCGGGCTGCTCGTCCTCGAAAAGCAGCAGCGCCTCGACGAGCCCTTCGACGTCCGCCGCCGCCGGGAGCACCTCGGCGGCCGACAGCAGCAGTTCCTCCTCCGCCGCGGGTTCCAGCACCGGGACCGCTTCGTCCTCCGCTTCGTCCTCCGGGTCCTCCGGCGCGGCCGGGGCCCTCGCAGCCACCTCGGCCGTCCCGGTCGGCGGCGGCACCGTCCTCACCGACCAGAAGATCGTCCTGACCCAGCCGACCGCCGGCACCTTCAAGGCCTTCACCGCGGTCTGCACCCACCAGGGGTGCGTGGTCGGCTCGGTCGCCAACGGCCTGATCGTCTGCCCCTGCCACGGCAGCGCGTACCACATCGCCGACGGCTCGGTGGCCAACGGCCCGGCGCCCACGGCGCTCGCCGAGATCGCGATCAAGGTGTCCGGCGGGGAGATCACGCAGGCCTGACGGCCGCGGATCCGAAGACGTCCTGCTACTCCGGTGGGGGGTAGCAGGACTTTCATTCGGCCGCGACCGCGACCGCGGCACTAGCCGGCGGGCGGCGCGGGATAGTCGGACAGCGGGTCCACACCCATGGTGTGGATCACGTTCCCCAGGCCCATGTCCACGATCTTCTGACGGACTTCGGTCACGGTGTAGGGGTTCGGGATGTGCATGTGCAACGCGGAATCGCCGGCAGCGACGTAGCCGTCCGGGAAGACCGAATGGCCTTGGCCGTCGGTGTGGAGGTTGGGCTCGAGCGTCGAACCGTCCGCACCGTACACCGGACCGACGCCGCTGATCTCCAAGCGGTACCAGACGCCGTCGGCGGTCACCCCGGTCACGTCGATGCTGCCGGAGTCCTCGTGCGCGATACGCCCAGAAGTCCCGTCGTCCAGCGGCAGGTCACCGCCCTGCGGCTTGGCCTTCACCCCCGGTGATGTGGTGGTGTAGATGATCGAGCCCTCGCCGTTCGCAGTGCGGAAGGCGAAGGTCCCAGCGAGGTAGACCGTCTTCGCCGAGTTCTTGGCGCTCTGCTGATACGCCTGCGTGAAGCCGGGAGCCGTGCCGCCGTCGGGTGTCTGGACCAGCGGTGCGCTCCAGGCCGGCTGGTTGAAGTCGACGAAGGGGTTCAAGACCACGACGGCGTCGGGCAGCAGAGCGCGGATCGTTTGCAGGGATTGGATGCAGTAGTTCCGCTCCGCCGGCGAGGACAGCTGCGCCTTGGAGTCCATGACCGGTCCGTTCACCTTCGCGCACTCCTGTTGCGGCGTGCCGGGGTGGTCGAACAGACCGGGGATGCCGAGGGTGCTCTTGTGCGACAACCGCACAGGCGGGGCGGCCGACGTCGAGCTCCGACTGATGCCCGGCGACACGATAGGGGATCCGTTGGTACCGCTGCGGCCGTGATCGGCCACTGCGTAGGCGCCGACGCTCACCGCCAACACCGCCACCGCGGCGCCGCCGGCCATCATCCGTCCGCGCCGCCGGCCCTGTTCGGCTGCGGTGACGGCGTCGGGGACCAGGTCGAGCAACGGCGGCTCGTCGGTCAGGGTGTCGTCCAGCAGGGCTCGAAGACGCCCGGGGTTCTCAGTCATGCTCGGCCATCCACTTCCCACACCGGACGCACCCCGGCGTGCACATGCGCGCGACGAGGCCCGCCCCCGTCGCCCTCGTCGAACAGCGAGTCGCCGAGGATCTCCCGCAGCTTGGCCAACGACCGCGAGGCCTGGCTCTTCACATTCCCGGTCGAGCACCCGAGCGCCTCAGCGGTCGCCTCGATGCTCAGGTCCTCCCAGAACCGGAGAACCACGACCGCCCGCCCGCGCGGCGGAAGCTGGGCCAGCGCGGCGAGCAGCGCCATCCGCAGCTCGGGCTCCCCCGACTCCTCAGCCGAACCCGGCACACGCTCGGAGGCGCGCGCGTACTCCACAGCGCGTGCCTGCTGCCGCAGCACCTTCTTGCGCTGACTAAGATAGGCGCGGACGACGACGCGATGCGCGTAGGCGTCGATGGAGTCCGCCCGCCGCGCCCGGCTCCACGCCCGGCACAGGTTCATCAGCGCGATCTGGGTGACGTCCTGCGCGTCATGCCAGTTCCCGCACAACAGGAACGCCATCCGCCGCATGTGCGCTTGGCGCGCCTGCGCGAACTCGGTGAACTCCGGCACACGATCTCCCCTTCCCGTGTCTTGCTGTCGAGAGGGTATGAGGGAGCCGCGTCGGGATGGGTTGCACGGCGCGCCGCCTTACGGCTACACCCGAAAAAGCAGTTCGTGGCGGCGCGGCAAAGCCGCACCACCACGAACCATCTCCTCAACCGCGCGGCCGGGCGCCCCTGACGCCCGGCCGCGCGGCGGTACTCAGCCGGTGAAGGCGGCCAGGCCGTTCGGCGTGCCCCAGCCGGTCGGGCCGTCGAAGCCGGTGCCGGCGGTGCACAGGTACTTCGGCGTGCAGGTCGCCGTCTTGCCGGTGGTGACGTCGTTCAGCGCGGAGGTGTGGCTGTAGATGTTCGCGGCCGGGACGGACGCCTTCGGGGTGCCGGCGTCGGCGTAGACGGCGGCGATCAGCGGGGAGGCGACGGAGGTGCCGCCGTAGACTGCCCAGCCGCTGCCACCGTAGGTCTGGTAGACCGCGACGCCGGTGGCCGGGTCGGCGACCGCGGAGACGTCCGCGACGGTGCGCTTGCTGCAGCCGGTGTCCTTCTGCCAGGTGGGCTTCGGCTCGTACGCCGAGCAGCCGGAGCCGGCGCCCTCGGTGGAGTTGGTGGACCACACCGACTCGCTCCAGCCGCGCGCCGAGCTGTCCTTCTTCAGCGCGGTGCCGCCGACGGCGGTGACGTAGGGCGAGGCCGCCGGGTACTCCACGCCGTAGCCGCCGTCGCCGGAGGAGGCGGTGATGGCGACGCCGGAGTGCTGGAAGTACTTGGTGTCATAGCCGGTGTCGGCGCTGGACTCGCCGCCGCCGTAGCTGTTGGAGACGAACTTCGCGCCGAGTTTCACCGCCTCGTTGACCGCGGTGCCGAGGTTGGCCATCGAGGCGGTCTTGGCCTCGACCAGGATGATGTGCGCGTTGGGCGCGACCGCCGAGACCATGTCCAGGTCCAGCGAGATCTCCCCGGCCCAGCCGGTGTTGTTCGCCGGCAGGGTGCTGGTGCCGGTCTGGCTGACCTGCTTGAAGCAGCCGGAGGCCACGGTGCACGCCGGCAGGCCGAACTGGCTGCGGTAGGTGGCCATGTCCGCGGCGGCGTTCGGGTCGTTGTAGGCGTCCACGATCGCGACGGTCTGGCCGGCGCCGCCGTTGGCGGGCAGCTTGTAGGCCGAGCGCAGGTCGGCGGGACCGAAGCCGGAGGGGGTGGCGTTCGGGGTCACGCCGAGTGCCCGGATGTGCTCCGGAACGTTGGTGACGTGCAGCGCGTCGCAAGCGGCCATGCCGGGCGCGGGGGCGTCGCAGGCCCGGGACCACGCGGGTCCGGCGGACTTGGCGGCGGGGGCTCCGGCGGCGTTGGCGGAGGTGGCCACGGCTGCGGCGGTGATACCCAGAACCGCTGCCGCGGCCAGGGATATCGCGGCACGACGGTGGGCCGGGCGCAGGTTGGTACGCAAAGCTACTGCCTCCTGATCGAGGGGTGTGGGGGCTCCCCGTGCGCATGCGCGATCGGCTGGGGACAAAGGTGGGGCCCAGTCCGAACGAGGACGAGAAGGTCGAGGTGGCGCCGCCCCGCGGTGGCAGCGTGATCGAAACTAGTTACAGGTCAGGACGCAGACAAGGGCAGTGGCAAGACTTTACCTATCCATGACCGTGAAGATGCCGAGACGCTCAGTGACCGACAGCGGCCGTTGTCTCGGATACCGAACGTTTTCAAGCTCAATTCAAGGATTTGAAACCGTCCGCGAGAGCCACTGTGAAGCGGCCTATCGGCGCCTCCCCGTCGTTCACCACACTCCCCTCGATCCCCGAAACCACGCTGCGGACGACGCAGCCGGCGGGGCACGAGAGGAGAACACATGAGGCGGATACTCCTGGCCGGCGTGATCACGTCGGCCTTGTCCACCGTCGCCGCGATGGCGATGGTGCAGCCTGCCGAAGCGGCGGTGAGTCCCCAGATCGTCCCCGCGAGCTGTGCCAGCGCCCCAGCCGGGCACGCACACTGCAACGCGGTCCAGCTGGTGCCCAGCGGGGCACGTCCGGCGGCTCCCACGGGCTTTGGACCCAGCGACATCCAGTCCGCCTACAACCTGGGTACCAACCCCGGCAGCGGCCAGACGGTCGCCATCGTGGACGCCTACGACGACCCCAACGCCGAGAGCGACCTGCGGACCTACCGCTCGCAGTGGGGACTGTCGGCGTGCACGACGGCGAACGGCTGCTTCTCGAAGGTGGACCAGAACGGCGGCACCACCTACCCCAGCGGCGACTCCGGATGGGGCGCGGAGATCACGCTGGACCTGGACGCGGTGAGCGCGGCGTGTCCCGGCTGCCACATCCTGCTGGTCGAGGCGACCACCAACGACGACAACGATTTGGGCGCGGCTGTCGACGAAGCGGTGCGGCTCGGCGCGAAGTTCGTGTCCAACAGCTACTCCGACGCCGAGAGCGACTTCACCACCGGCATGGACGCGCACTACAACCACCCCGGCGTGATGATCGCGGCGGCGACCGGCGACAACGGCACGCAGTCCGGCTCCAGCGCGCAGTTCCCGGCCACCTTCCCGAGCGTGGTGGCGGTCGGCGGCACGTCGCTGAGTCAGGCCTCGAACTCGCGCGGCTGGTCCGAATCGGTGTGGAACAAGGGCGGTTCGGGCTGCTCCTCGCTGTTCGCCAAACCCTCCTACCAGCAGAACGTCACGACCAACTGCGCCAAGCGGGCCAGCGCCGACGTCTCGGCCGACGCCAACCCGAACACGGGCCTGGCGATCTATGACAGCTACGGCCAGTCCGGATGGGAGGAGTACGGCGGCACCTCGCTGGCGACTCCGCTGATCTCGGCGATGTGGGCCCAAGCCGGCGCCCCGGCGTCCGGCGACAGCGGCGTGTCCTACCTGTACGCCAACGAGGCGAAGTTCAACGACGTCACCAGCGGCAGCAACGGCTCCTGCGGCACGGTGATCTGCAACGCCGGGACCGGCTGGGACGGCCCGACCGGCGTCGGCACGCCGAACGGCGTCTCCGGCTTCGCCTCGGGCACCACTCCGCCGCCGCCGGCCAACGACTTCTCGGTGTCGGTGAGCCCGGCTTCCGGTTCGGTGAACCCCGGCTCGTCGGCGACGAGCACGGTCGGAACCAAGGTCGCCTCCGGCTCGGCGGTGACGGTGCAGCTGTCCGCCTCGGGTCTGCCCTCCGGCGCCTCCGCGAGCTTCAACCCCGCCTCGGTCACCGCGGGCAGCAGCTCGACGATGACCATCGCCACCTCGGCGTCCACGCCGGCCGGGACGTACTCGGTGACGGTCACCGGGACCGCCGGCAGCACCACGCACACCGCGGCGTACTCGCTCACCGTCAACGGGACCGGCGGGGGCGGAACCGTCACCGTGTCGAACCCGGGCACCCAGCTGTGGTTCGTCGGCTACCAGTCCCAGCCGCTGCAGATCCGGGCCTCGGACAGCAAGAACCTGGCGCTGACGTTCAGCGCCACGGGTCTGCCTCCGGGTCTGGGGATCAGCGCCTCCGGCGTCATCTCCGGAACCCCCACGAGGGCGGGCACCTACCAGGTGACCGTCAAGGCCACGGACTCGGGCGGCGGCTCGGGCTCCACGACGTTTGGATACCAGGTGTACGGCTTCTGATTCTCCGCGAGCTTTTGATGCCACCGAACTGATCTCACCGATGTCCTGATCTCACCGAGCGGGCGGGTCTCCACGGCCGAGCGAAGGCAGGTCGTGGAGGCCCGCTCCCCAATCCCAGCGCAGCCCGACGACACCGGGCGGGACGTCCGTCGCCATCACGTGCGCCTGCCCGGTCGCTCCCACCCACACCTCGCGAACCCCTTGGTCCGGCGCGGTTTCCGTGCGCCGTTCGTAGCGCACGCAGCGCGCCGGGACGGTCGCGGGATCGAACTGGACCCGCAGGACGTACAGCGCCGTCGCGTAGGGGAAGAAGCGCTGATAGAAGTCGGTCTCGGTCGGCGGGGACGGCGACAGACCGGTCAGCTCGTAGTCCACGACAGCGGTCTCCCCGCGGCGCAGGACGCGGTCGAAAAGCAGCTCTGCTGCTACGAAACCGCTGTCCTGCGCGATGCGCACGCGCCCGACGCGGCAGCCGTTCAGCGCTTTCAGGACCGGCGAGGGTGACGGCGGATCGTAGGTGCGGTACAGCACCGTCATGCGGCTCAGGTCGTCGGCCTCGGCACGCAGGACCTGGCAGGTCGTCAGCGACAGCTCGCGACGGTCCGCGCCGAGGCTGTACCGATCGAGGGTGGATACGCGTGTGAGCTCCAGGCGTCCCGCGGGATCAAGGCCCTGGAGTAAGTGGTCGTATTCGCGGTGCGCGTCCCAGGCGTCGACCACGTCCAACCCGGATTCCCTGCGTGCGGCGGTGCGTCCGCGCGGTCGGCGCGGGCCCAACTGCCCGGTCAACGCTCCGGTCGACAGCGCGAGGACTTCCTCCAGCAACTCCACCGCGTGCAGCGATTCCGGCCGCTCCGGACGGCTCATGCCCCGGCGCCAGTAGCTCAGCGTCGCCATCGACACGAAGGCGCCGCGGGCGGCCAGCTCCAGGCGGACCTGTTCCAGCGTCATGCCACTGGCCTCGATCGCCAGATGCAGCGTCGCGGAGAACGGGCCCATGCGGACGGCATGAGCCAGGTCGCGACGCAGCTGTCCCAACCGGGCGGGCTCCATGGATAGCAGTATGGCCCTGATGCGCTAACGCGGTGTAGACGCAGTCACGAGCGCGCCTTGTCCAACCCGAGCCGTTCCTGCTCGGCGTCGATGAGCTGCTTGCGCACCGAGGCGTCGGACAGATCCTTCGCCTCCGGCATCGTTTCGGCGGTCTCGCTGCGGCGAGCGTAGGCGTCGAAGAGTCCTGACTTGGCGTCCAGGATCTCCAGCATCCGCTGGTCGACGCTGTCGGCGACCAGCAGCCGGTGCACCTGGACGCGGCGGATCTGGCCCATGCGGTGCGCCCTGGCGATCGCCTGGGTCTCCAGGGTGGGCTTGACCTGCGGCTCGCACAGGATGACCACCGAGGCCGCCTGCATGTTCAGGCCCACGCCGCCGGCCTGGATCTGGCTGACCAGAACGGCGTGCTTCTTCGCGGCGGTGAAGGCATCGACGAGTTCCTGGCGGTGCTGCGGCTGCATGGAGCCGGTGAGCGGCCCGCTGGCACGGTCGCCGAGGGCTCGGCACACGGTGTCCAGGACGTCGCGGAAGTAGGAGAAGACGACCACTTTCCGGCTGTTGGCCTCGGCTTCGTCGACGATCTCGACCAAGCGGCGCAGTTTCGCCGACGTGGCCGGGTCGCCCGTGGCGTACGCCGCACGCCGCATCGCCATGAAGTTCCGCGCCGCGACCGCATCGCGATACATGGCCTCTTCCTCGGGTCCGAACTCTTCCCACTCCTCGATCTTCACCATTTCGGGGAGCTCGGAGAGCACGTCTTCCTGGTTTCGCCGGAGATAGGCGGGCGCCACGGCTTTGCGGAAGGCTTCGGAGCCGGCGACCGCGTCGATCTCCCCGACCGAGTCGACGAGATCCGGCTGGAGATAGCCGACCAGGTTGCGGAACTCCTCGACGCGGTTCTCCATCGGCGTGCCGGTCAGGAACATGACGCGCTCGACCCGGTCGGTCCAGGCACGCACGGCTCTGGAGCGCATCGTGTTGGGGTTCTTCACATAGTGCGCCTCGTCGACGACGAGCATCGAGATGCGCGTCCGGGGCGGCAGCTCCAGGTTCGGGAGGGCTTCGAAGGTGGTGATGCCGACGCCGCCGCCGGACAGCCACGCCTTCAGGGCGGCTTCCCCCTGCGGGCCGTGCAGCCGATAGGGACGCAGGGAGCTGTGCGCACGCACCTCGCGGAGCCAGTTGATCAGCACACTGGCAGGGACGACGACGAGGAAGTGCTTCGCGCCCTCGGCGCGCAGGTGCGCGAGCGTCGCTATCGCCTCGACGGTCTTGCCACAGCCCATCTCGTCGCCGATGACGACGCGCTTCTGAGCGAGCGCGAAGCGGACGCCGAACGCTTGGTAGGCGCGTAAGGAGACGCGCAGATGCGTCTCGTCGAGCTGCTGCACCCCGATCCGGTCGGCAAGGCTCGTGGGCAGAAAGCCGCGCGCCGCCTCGCCGTTCGCCCGGGCACCCGCGATGCGGCTCAGGGTGCTGAAGTAGTCGGCGGAACGCTTCTCGAAGTCGTTGCGGACGACACTCGGCCGCGGCGGCTTGACCCCCCGCAGCTTCTCGTTCGCCGCCTTGATGCGCTCCAGATCCTGGTTCGTCGCGGGATCGCCGAGCAGCCCCTCCAGCCGATCGACCGCGCCCTGCGCCTCCTCGCGCTTGGCACGCCCGGTGATCACCCGCCGCATCCGACTGCTGAGCGGCTTGGCGGTGTCGGCCAAACTCGTCAGCGCCCCACCGATCCGCTTCGCCGGCTCACGAACCTTCAGCAGCACCCGGTCCGCGGTCTGCACGCGGTACAAGGCGGCGAGCAGCGTAGCGGCATCCGCGACCCGCAGATCCATGTCAGCGGTGACATGCGTACCGGACATGGCGGCATCAGCAATCCGCCGCGCCGCATCCACGGTGCGCTCAGCACCCTTGGTCCCGATCCCCGGCACCTGCTGCAACTGCTCCGGCGTCGCCTCAAGCAGATCAGCGATGGACTTGTACCCGGCCTCTTCCAGCTTCGTGACCGGAAGCCGAGCCCCGGTCACATCTCTGAGCCGCTCAATGGAAATAGACCGCAACCGCCCAAGAACGGCAACAGCGTGCGAGGCCTGATAGGCATCCCGCACAGCCTGATGCCGCCGCTCGTCCCCCTCATGCATCTCACGGATCGCCGTCTCAGCATCCGCAGCAGCATGCAGCACAGACTTCACACCAGACGAGTTGGTGAACGCCTGTCCTCTAGGCATCAGAACCGCCCCCTCTCAGCTGTCGCGGCAGCGGCGTCAGCGTAGCGGTAGGGGGTGTCAATGAGGCGTGCGGGCGTTGACGACGTCCCCCGAACCGCTGTCTGGAAGCGGCTCGGTGAGCAGGACGAACTACGACTTCGTCTGACTCGTCAAGTTATCGATCAGCAGCGTGAGGGCGAAGTCGAAGCGCTGGTGGCCGGTGCCGGAGGTCAGGGCGGCGGCGTGGCGGCGGGTCTGGGGGAAGGTGGCTTCGGGAAGGGAGGTGAGGTGGGCGGTGAGGGCTTCGTGGCTGAGGAGCCAGGGGGTGGTGGGGTCTTTTCGGCGGTGGTGGACCAGGGAGAGTTCGAGGGCGTAGGCGGCTACGTAGAGGGTGATGGCGTCCATGGTCCAGGCGGCGGTCTGGGGGTCGATGCCGGCGGACAGGAGGATGGCGAAGATGCCTTCGCTGACGCGGAGGGTTTCGGGGTTGGCGGAGACGGTGGCCAGGGCGGCTTTGGAGATGCCGGGGTACTTCAGGTACTGGTCGCGGAGTTGGGCGTAGACGTCGCGGAGTTGGTGCTGCCAGGTGGCGGGGTCGGGGTCGGGGAGGGTGATCTCGGAGCAGAGGCGGCCGATGAGGAGGTCGTCGATGTCTGTCTTGGTGGCGATGTGGGCGTACAGGGATGAGGGTCCGGTGCCCAGGACGTTCGTGACGCGGCGGATGGTCAGCGCGTCGTAGCCCTCGGTCGCCACGACCTGGAGTGCGGCGTCGGTGATGCGCTCGAGGGTGATGGGGGTTTTGCGCGGGGCGGGTTCGGCGGGTTCGGCAGGTTCGGCGGGTTCGGCGGCCATGGGGATCACTCTAACTTGACACGAACTTAGTTCGTTGCATAGAACTTAGTTCGTACTCGTTACTGAACTTAGTTCGTTGAAAGGTGAACCGCTGTGACCGTGAAGACCGCCCTCATCACCGGGACCAGCCGCGCCGCCGGACTCGGCTTCGCCGTGGCGCGTGAGCTGGCCGAACAGGGCTTCCACGTGATCCTCACCGCCCGCGACCGCGCCGCCGCCGAACCCCTCGCCGAGCAGCTGCGCCTGGACGGCCACGCCGCCACCGCGCTGCGCCTGGACCTGTCCGACCGCGCCAGCATGGACGCCGTCGCGAAGCACGTCGCCGAGACCTTCGGCCACCTTGACGTGCTGGTCAACAACGCCAGCGGCATGCCTGACTTCCAGGTCTTGTCGGCTCTCGAGGCTGACATGGACACGGTCCGCGCCGCGCTGGAGGTGTCGGTGATCGGTCCGTGGGGGCTGGTCGAGGCGGTGCTGCCGCTGCTGAAGGCCGCTCCGGCAGCGCGGGTCGTGAACGTCTCGAGCTTGTCGGCGCAGCAGATCGCGACGGGCCTGAACCTCGGCGCGCCGCTGCGCTCCCCCGCCTACTCGATGGCGAAGTACATGCTCAATGCCCTGACCTCGGTGCTCGCCCGCGCCCTCGCGGACACGCCGATCCTCGTCAACGCCGTCGACCCCGGCAACACCGCCACGCACCCCGAGCGCGGCGACGACGACTCCGACCGCCCCGCCGCCGAGAGCGCGCGCGACATCGTGCGTGCCGCGACCTTCGGCTCCGACGGTCCCAGCGGAGTCCTTTTCAGCGGCGGGCAACCCGTCGCCTGATCCTCGAAACGAGAACCCCGTGTCCCACCTGCAAACGACCAGCCTCGGCCCGAACGCCGCGCACGACCCGCACGACCCGCACGGCGAGCACGCCCCTCAGCACGCCCGCCGCTGGTGGATCCTCGCGGTAATCTGCCTGGCCCAGCTCATGGACGTCCTGGACGTCACCATCGTCAACATCGCCCTGCCCGACGCCCAGAAGAGCCTCGACTTCTCGGTCGGCGACCGGCAGTGGATCGTCACCGCCTACTCCCTCGCCTTCGGCAGCCTGCTGCTGTTCTCCGGCCGCGTCTCCGACCTCGTCGGACGGCGCCGGATGTTCCTGGTCGGGCTCGTCGCCTTCGCCGCAGCCTCCGCGCTCGGCGGTGCGGCACCGGACTTCGGCGTCCTCGTCACCGCGCGCGCCGTCCAAGGCGCCGCCGGCGCGATGCTCGCTCCCGCCGCGCTCTCCCTGCTGAGCACCACGTTCACCGAGCCCAAGGAGCGCGCCAAGGCGTTCGCCGTGTTCGGCGGCGTCTCCGGCTCCGGCGCCGCGATCGGCATGCTGCTCGGCGGCGTGCTGACCGAGTTCCTGAACTGGCGCTTCACGCTGTACGTGAACGTCGCCATCGCCGTCGTAGCGTTCATCGGCGCCGCCACGCTGATCCAGCGCCGGAACGAAACTCAATCCGAGATCGGCGAGCGCCCGAAGCTCGACCTCCCCGGCACGATCCTCGTCTCCGCCGCACTGTTCGGCATCGTCTATGGCTTCGCCGACGTCGAGTCGCACGCGTGGACCGCGCCGAGCACCTGGGTGTCCCTGACCTCCGGCGTCGTCCTACTCGGCGTCTTCGCCTGGTGGCAAAGACAGGCCGCGAATCCCTTGCTGCCACTGCGGATCGTCCTCGACCGCACCCGCGGCGGCTCGATCCTCGCGATCTTCCTGGGCAGCATCGGCCTGTTCGGCGCCTTCCTGTTCCTCAACTTCTACCTCCAAGGCGTGCTGCACTACTCGCCGCTCATGACCGGCGTCGCGTTCCTGCCGATGGTCGTCACGCTCGTGATCGCCGGAGGCATATGCACCACGCAGCTCTACCCGAGGTTCGGCGCGAAGCTCCCGGTGACCGCCGGCATGCTCATCGCCGCCGCTGCCATGGTCTTGCTCACCGACATCGGTCCGCACAGCACGTACGCGGGCACCGTCCTCGGTCCGCTCCTGGTGTTCGGGCTCGGCATCGGCGCCACGATCGCCCCGGCGATGAGCGCCGGTACCGCCGACGTCGAACCGCGTGACGCGGGCATCGCCTCGGCGACCGTCAACACCGCTCAGCAGATCGGCGGCTCGATCGGCACCGCGCTGTTGAACTCCCTCGCCGCCTCAGCGCTGGGCAGATATCTGGTCGGCAAGGACGCCGCCAGCCATGCCGTGCAGACCGACGCCGCGATCCACAGCTATAGCGTCGCGTTCTGGGCGACCGGCGCGATCTTCGCCGGCGGCGCGGTCGTCTGTGGACTCGTGCTGCGACGTGGTAAGCCATAAATGTGCACGAACTCAAAGCCCTGCTTCGCGAGTACGACCGCGCCCGCGCTTACACCGACGACCTCTGGACGGACCTCACGCCGGACGAGGTGACCTGGCGCCCCCACGAGGAATCCAGCGCCATCGGCTGGCACCTCGGTCACCAGGCGCACGTCGCGCACTTCATGATCCGCAACCTCACCGCCGCCGAGCCCAGCCCGGACCCGGAGTTGGACGAGCTCATGGACTCGGCGAACCCGGAGAAGTTCCGCGGCGCGCTGCCCACAGTCGAACGGCTCACCACGTTCCGCAACACCGTCGCCCAGCGCGTCCACGCACGCATCGGCGCCATCGCCGATGGCCAGGTCGGCGCGCCGAGCCAGATGACGATCGTGGGCAGCTACCTGCTGGTCGCGCTGATCAACCACGAATACCAGCACGACCAGTGGATCGGCGAGGTCCGCGCCCAGAATCTGGGGCACGCACTCCCGGCGGATCCCACCGCGGACGGGCTCCGCCGCGTCGACGGCTACCTCGTCCTCGAGCCGCTCGGCTGAGCGAATCAGGCATCGAAGACCAGCGCGGTCACCGTCGCCGGGTCGTTCTTGTGCCAGATCGGGTACAGCGTGGTCGCCGTCCCCTGGTGGACCTTGCCTGACGTGTCCTCGACCGTGAAGACCACGTCCTCGCCGTACTCGCTGACCTGGCGACTCAGGATCTTGACGCTGTCCGGCTTCACGGTCGAGTTCAGCGACAAGCCTCGGCCGTACGCCTCGGACATGTCGATGTCCATCCCCATGGAGTTGGGGTTGACCACGGCGGTGCCGTCCTTGGCGCGGTTGGGCCAGCCGGGCTGGTCGGGCGCCATCGGGCGGTACTGCATCGCGTGCGTCCAGTCGAGCGCGCCCTGGAGCTGAGCGCTGCCGTGGGCGATCCCGATCGCTTGGGCGAACATGATGCGCAGCGTCTGGTCGGCGGACGGCTTGGCCAGCGGAGGGACCGCGTAGCCGGAGCCGCCCTGGGCTGCGGCGTAAGACGGCGAGGCGGGAGCGTTGACGGTCGAGGACCAGGAGCCGTCGAGCGAAACGCCGATGACGATGGCCAGGACCAGGGAGTTGAAGAGCAGCTGGGGCTTCCAGCGATCCTGCCGTTGCAGGTTCAGGCCCAGAAAGCGCCCGGGCTTGGTGAGCGCCAGGGCAGCGAAACGGTCGGAGAACCAGGTGCGCGTCCGGGTCGGCGCGGGTTCCAGCTCGGCGACCGCTCCGACCGGTTGCCGCACATGGTCGCCGAGCGCCAGCTGGACCAATTGGCCGGCAGCGACTGCGGCGGCGGGGAACATGACCATCTCGTAGCGCATGAAGCCGGAGAAGCCGACGCCTGCGGTAATGACGTAGGTGGCGCCGACCGCGCCGACGAAAACGGCGGTCGCATCCGACTTGAACCGCGCCAGGACCGAGATGCCCGCCGCGATGAACAGCGCGTACAGCATCCGGTCGTTGTGCCACATGTAGGTGCAGGCTTCTTCGGTGACGATCCTCAGGTAGTGGACGAACTCCCGGAAGATACCCCAGTACGAGGTCTCACCGTGGCCGATGACACCGGCGGTGTTGGCCGGCGCGAGCGTCATCGACAGGACCTGGAACAGGAAGGTGGTCGCCGCCGTCACGATCAGCGAGCCCAACCAGCGGTTGCGCCACTGACGTTCGCGCACCAGCAGCCACAGCCACCCGGCGCCGGCCATCGCCGGAGCGAGCACCCCGACCTGCCGCGTCAACGCGATGAAGATCGACGCCGCGCCGATCCAGACCAGGTTCGCCTTGCCGATCCGGCGCTCGATCGGCAGATTCAGGACAAGGACTGCGGCCAGCCCCAGCGCGAGGGTGTCGGTACCTGCCCACGTGAATCCGTTGACCGGGACTGTGAGACTGAAGCCGCCCGCGACGATGACCGCGATCGCCGGACCGTAGAGCCGCTGCAACAGCCGGGCCGTCGCCCACAAGAACAGGACCGTGCCGAGTACCGGAACCGCCATCGAGCCGCCGGACAGACCCCACATCCAGATGAACGGCACGGACAGCACCGGATACAGCAGCCTGGTGCGCACCATCTGCCAGGTGGGGTCGTTGTCGGCGAAGTACCACGGCGACAGGTGGTTGTCCGGCTGGACCCGCAGCTCGGCGTGGATCGAATGCGACCACGAGTAGCCGACGTCGCGCGCCATCATCGCCACGTAATAGCGGCTGTCCGGCGGATGGTTCCAGCCCTGGCGGCTGGTCAGCTGCATCCCGAGCCCGGCCAGGATGACCGGCAGGATCAGCAGCAGCACGCCGAGGCGCACGCCGAAGACGTCCCTGCGCAAGAGGGAGGAGGCAAAGTCCGGAGCCGAGCGGCGCGACCTGCGGCTGGGTTTGAGCTCCCCGACCGATTCCGCCGCGTCGGGGACCGCTGTGCCAGCGCTCATCAACCACTCCTGATCCACGACCGTCGATGAGGCCGGCACAGGACTGCCGTCTCATCCACACTGACGACGCCAGGGTGTGTTTTGGTTGTAAGGAGCGGCGGAGTTTCTTGCCTCGGCGGTCGGACGGACCGCCCTCAGCCGTCCCGATCAGCGTCGACGCTGACGGCGCCCGAGGCGTTCGACCGGGAGGCGAGCGCCGTGGCGGCCTCCATGTCGAGCAGCACCATGGCGTCGTGGTCCGGGGTGCCCGGCTCGGCGCTGTAGACGACGATGCGGCCGCCGCCGGTGTGGTTGATCTCCATCACCTCGTGGCACAGGGTCATCGTGCCGACGATCGGGTGCAGGAAGGTCTTCTGGCCGTTGCCGACGCGGCGCACGTCGTAGCGCTCCCACATGTGGCTGAACTCCGGGCTCTTGACCGCGAGTTCGCCGACGATGGCAGCCAGTTCGGGGTCGTCGGGGTCGGTACCGGCGACGGCACGCAGGTGCGCGACGCATGCGCGGGCCTTGATATCCCAGTCCGGCCACAGCGTGCGCGCCTGCGGGTGCAGGAAGGTGTAGCGGATCGTGTTGCGCTTCTTCTCCGGCCAATCCACCATGCCGGGCGTCAGGAACAGGCCGCCGGGGTTCGCCGCGAGCACGTCGTTCGTGCGGCTCAGGACGTACGCCGGGCAGGGGCGCACGGTCTCGAGCAGCCGGCGCAGGGTCGGGCGCACGGCGCGCGAGGCGGCGGGACGCTGCCGGGTCGGTGCGCCGCCGCGGGCGGCTTGGGCGGCCAGTTCGCGCAGGTAGGCGAGTTCTTCGGGGTCCAGGCGCAGGGCGCGGCCGAGCGCGTCGACGACGGCCGGGCTCGGCCGCGTCTCCTTCCCGCGCTCCAGCCGGATGTAGTAGTCGATGCTGACGCCGGCGAGCGCGGCGAGTTCCTCGCGGCGCAGACCCGGTGTGCGGCGGGTCCCCGTGCCCAGCGGCAGGCCGAGGTCGGCCGGGGCGACGCCGGCCCGTCTGGCCCGCAGGAATCTGCCGAGTTCAGGCTGCTGCTCGGTCATGATCCCGAGTCTGCCAAAGCAGACCGGGCTGGCGGAAGGCGTGAGAGGGGCCCTGTCGCACCCCCCGCTGCCGCACCCCGGAACACTGCGGTCTGCCTGCTGAGGGCCGGTTTTGGGACGGTGGATTCGCGGGCCGCCAGACCGGCGGGCCGTGAGAGGGGACCACGGTGGCTATCGCCGACAACGTATCGATGTCGATGCCGCAGACAGATTCGCTCGCTCGTGATGCCGAGCGGGTCGGTTCTGGGGCTGAGGCTCGCTTTGACTCTGACGCTCGCTCGGGATCTGGCTCTGGATCTAGCTCTGGCTCTGCGCGCTCCGTCGGGTCGCCGAAGCTCACGCTCTTCGCCGCGCTGCTCGGTTTCGTGATGATCGCGCTGGATGCTTCGGCGGTGAACGTCGCGCTGCCGGCGGTCGGTCGCGGGCTCGGCGGGTCCACGGCGGGGTTGCAGTGGATCGTTGATGCCTACACGCTGATGTTCGCCGCGCTGCTGCTGTCTGCCGGTGCGTTCTCGGACCGGCTCGGCGCGAGTCGCTTGTATGGGGGTGGAGCCGCCGCGTTCACGCTGGCTTCCGTGGCGTGCGGATTGGCGCCGTCGCTCGGCTTCCTGATCGGGGCGCGGTTGGTGCAGGGCAGTGCGGCGGCGTTGATGCTGCCGTCGTCGTTGGCGTTGGTGCGGCAGGCGTTTCCGGACGCGTCGGCACGAGCGGCGGCGATCGCGCAGTGGACGATGGCCGGTGCGGCGTCCACGGCGGTCGGTCCGGTGCTCGGCGGTGCGCTCACCAGCTCGGTGAGCTGGCGGTCGATCTTCTTCCTGAACCTTCCGGTGGGCTTGGTCATCCTGGGCGCGCTGCGGCGTACCGAGCGCTCGGTGCGGCGTCCGGCACCGCTGGACCTGCCGGGTCAGCTCACTGCGATCGTCGGTCTGGCGGCCCTGACTTATGGCGTGATCTCCGGAGGCGCTTCGGGCTTCGGACGTCCGCAGGCGTGGGCGAGCGTGCTGCTGGCGCTGGTGTCGTTCGGCGCGTTCGGCGTGGTCGAGCACCGCGCGACGGAGCCGATGCTGCCGCTGGGACTGCTGCGCGACCGGGTCGTGGCGGTGTGCCTGGCGGTCGGCTTCGTGGTCAACGCGGCGTACTATGGACTGATCTTCGTCTTCGGCCTGTTCGCCCAGGACATCCTGGGACGCTCGGCAGTCGGCGCCGGCCTGGTGTTCATGCCGACCGCCATCCTGTGCACGATCACGAACCTGTTCTCCGCCCGCGCCGCCGCACGCTGGGGCGCGCGCACACCGGTGCTCGTGGGACAGCTCGCCTGCGCTGCGGGACTGCTGGTCCTACTGCTGGTGAACACCCACACGAGCGCCCTGGAGTTGGCACTGTTGCTGCTGCCACTGGCCGGCGGACTCGGCTTCGCAGTGCCCTCACTCACCGCGATGATGCTCAGCGGCATCGCACCGGAGCGAGCCGGCCTGGCGGGAGGAGTGCTCAACTCCTTCCGGCAGACCGGCGGCGCACTCGCGGTGGCAGGGTTCGGTGCGCTGGTCGCGCAGCACGGCGGGTTCGTGACCGGACTACATGTCAGCCTACTGATCTCGGTGGCACTGCTGGCGGTGACGACGCTGGGCACGCTGGCGCTGCCGAAGGTGGGGCGACGGTGAGAGGCGACCGCCTCAGCTCGCCGGCGGCACGCGAGCACGCTGGCACTGCCAAGAGTGCGGCGATGAGAGCGACCGGCTCAGCTCGCTGGCGGCACGCGAGCACGCTGGCGCTGGCGAGGGTGAGGCGGCGACCGCCTCACTTTACTGGCGACTCCCGAACCTGCTGACACTAGCGAGGGCGAGGCGGCCACCGCCTCAGCTCGCTGGCGATGCCTGAACTTGCTGGCACTGGCGAGAGTGAGTCGGCCACCGGCCCAGCTCGCTGGCGATGCCCGAACCTGCTGGCACTAGCGAGAGCGAGGCGGCCACCGGCTCAGCTCACTGGCGATGCCCGAACCTGCTGGCGCTGCCGAGGCTGCATCAGCAAGCAACACCCGCAAGCACCCACCAACGAGCAGCACTCCCCTCACTGGCGCGTGAAGTAGTCCAGCGTCGTGTCGGCCTTGGTCGGGCATGGGCCCGCCTGCTGGATGCCGTGCTCGTCCAGGAGGGCCTTGGCCTGAATCGCGGTTTGGAGGAGGTCGGTGGCGGTGCAGCGGGTCGATACCTCGAGCAGTAGTGAGCCGTCGGGGTAGAGCCATTCCTGGAGTTCCAGGCCGCGGCCTGGTTCGCCGTCGCGGGGGCGGGTGCGGTGGACTTCGACCGGGCCGAGGGGGTCGAGGTCGTCGATGGTGAGGCGGCCGGACAGGCGGCTGTCGAGGAGGGCGATCTGGTCCTCGGAGAACAGGGTGCGCAGGGGGGTGCGGGCGGCGACGGCGCGTTCGACGGCGTTGCCGGGGAGGCGTTGTTTGAGGGCGCCGGAGCAGATGAAGCTGTCGGGGGTCACGTCGACCTCGACCGTGAAGTCCTCGCAGCGGAGCATGGCGGTCGGGACGCGGCCGGGGTCTATCGGGCGCAGTTTGACCACCGAGTCGTTGGGGCGCTGTCCGCCGCGGACTCGGGCCAGGACTCCGTGGCGGCGCAGGGTCAGGTCGGGGGTGTCGAGGTAGTAGACGTTGCGGACGCGCTCGACGCCCACGCCAAGGAGGCCGCGGACGGCGTCGAAGGACGCGTCGGCGACCGTGAACTTCAGTTCCACCTGTCCCACGGCGCGGACCAGGGTGAACATCCGGTCCAGGTCGGCGCCGGGCATCCGCCAGGCCTGCCGGGCAGCGTGGCGCTCGGGTTTGCGCAAGGCCTTCATAGCCCGCCCACCTCCCCGCTGACTCCACCGCCGCCGAGCTGCGGCGACGCACAAAGAATCCATTATGCAGCAAGACGCACCGATATTCGAGGTCTGACGCTCTCCTGTGAGCGGAGCCACAGCGGGCAAAATGGCGCAATGAGCGCATCGATCTTGTGGGAGGAACCGACCGGGCAGGGCTGGACGCAGGTCGGAGAGCTGACGACGGCCCTGGTGCTGTCCTCGGCGATCGGGCTGGAACGCGAGATCCGGCAGAAGGCCGCGGGCTTGCGCACCTACACGATCATCGGCCTGGGAGCCGCGCTGTTCATGCTGGTGAGCAAGTACGGCTTCACGGACGTGCTGCGCCCGGGACTGGTCCAGCTCGACCCCTCGCGGGTCGCGGCGCAGATCGTCTCCGGACTCGGCTTCATCGGCGGCGGCGTGATCTTCATGCGCCGCGACAGCGTCCGCGGCCTGACCACCGCGGCCGCGATGTGGTTGACCGCCGGCGTCGGCGCGGCGGCGGGCGCCGGCCTGGGACTGCTGGCGTTGCTCACGACGGTCGCGTATTTCGTGGTGTGCTACGGATTGCGCCCGCTGACCCACTGGATGCCCGCACTGCGCACGCCGCCGGTGACCTACCGCATCGAGTACCAGGACGGCAGAGGGTTACTCCGCACCATCCTCGACATCTGCACCGGCGCCGGCTTCTTCGTCGCCTCCTTCAGCGGCACGGGACACGACGAGCGGGACGCCCAGCGCGAGCCCGGCGCGCATCCGCACACGGTCGAGGTCGTGCTCACGCTGCACGGCCGCGGCAACGCCAACGCGCTGACCGAGCAGTTGGTCGACACCTCGGGGATCGTCGCGGTCGCGTACAACCACGAAGACGACGAGTTCACATGACAGCAGCGGCTTAAGATCGCGCTATGGCAGAGCTCTGGGATCCGGCCGCGGACGGTGTGCTCCACCTCCCCTCCGGTCGGCTGATCCGCGGCCGTGGCTTGAGCCGTCCGATGCCCGACGGTCCGGCGCCGAGCTTCGCGGTGTACCTGCTCGGCAAGCAGCCGCCGGACGTCTCGTGGGAGAGCCGCTGGGTCCGCTGGCCCGACTTCCGTCTTCCGGCGGATCGGGCGGCGGCGCGCGAGTGTTTCGTGGAGGCTTGGCAGCGCTGCGAGACCGAACGCGTCGAGGTCGCGTGCGCCGGCGGTCGTGGACGTACAGGGACGGCACTGGCGTGTATCGCAGTACTCGACGGCGTCGCGCCTGATGCCGCAGTCGCTTACGTGCGGGAGCACTACTCGCCGCATGCCGTGGAGACGCCCTGGCAACGGCGGTTCGTGGCGGCCTTCCGGTGATGCATGCCGCGGGCGGGCGGACCGGACGACGATCCGCCCGCCTGCGGCATTCAGTGGGCGAGATGCGCGTGAGGGCTAGCCGTTATCGTGAGCGCTTCCGATGCGGGCCACGAGAGCCAGTGTGATCGCCGCGAGGAATCCGAAGTACCTGAACGCTGAACGCATTGATGCCTCCCTAACCGTGGATGAGCTGGGGGTCTGGTGCGTTTCGCCCGGCCGGGGGTACGGCCGAGAGAGGTATAGACCTGTTGGTCTATACCTCTTGGAGTCTGCTCCTCGGGATTCGGACATGTCGGCAAAGGGCGGGTAAAACCTCTGACCGGCTTGGCCGACTGGCCGGCGGCCGACAGACCACGCAGCATCAACTCAGGACACTGAAGGTCTCCTCGGCACGGTCGCGAGCGGCGTACATCTCCCACGCGGCGGCGGCGATGTCGTCCGGATTCAGCGTTCGCAACGGCACGTGCCCGAACATCTCCGGGTGCGCCACGACGAAGCCGTGGATGTCCCCGCGCTCGATGAGCCCGCCGATGATGAGCGTGCCGGCGTAGACGCCGGTGTCCGCCAGGCCCGCGTTGAGAGTCAGGGCGTAGTTGCGCAAAGCAGCCGAGGTGACGGCGAGGGCGCCGAGGGAAGGAACCGGCACCACAGCGCTGAGGCCGCCGGCGAACAGCAGCCCGCCGCGGCCGCGCGCCATCATGCCCGGGAGTACCCGACCGACGATGTCGACTGCGGCGTACACGACACCCATCGACGCGCGGACCTCGTCTGCGGTCGTCTCGGTGATCGGCGCGGGCTGCGAGACGTCACTGGCGCCCGGGCCGTAGTAGAGGACGTCGATGCCGTGCTTCGCCTCGATCGCGTCCACGACCGAGCCCACCTGCTCCCGGTCGTTGACGTCGGCGACGAACGCCTCGCTCTCGATCCCCGCCGAAGCCAGCTCAGCCAGATAGTCGGCGTGCCGGGCGTCCGATCGCGAGACGAGCGCGACCGAGTGGCCGGCGCCGCCGAAACGCCGGGCTATGGACATGCCAAGGCCAGGACCTACACCGATGACGACAGCAGTGGGCATGGGTGTGCCTTTCCAGGAGAGATCGAGAAAGATAAATCGAGGGTGCCCTCGACTTTATCCACGGACGACCGTGAAGTCGAGGGCACCCTCGATTTCGTTAGACTGACAGACATGGCACCGGCCCGAACCCTCCGCGCGGACGCGGCGCGCAACCGTGAGAAGCTGCTGTCCGCGGCCACGCGGCTGTTCGCCGAACGCGGGCTGGACGTGCCGATGGAACACATCGCGCGTACCGCCGGAGTCAGCATCGGCACGCTGTACGCGCACTTCCCGACGCGCGTCGCGCTCTTCGAGGCGATCTTCCCGACACGGCTGGCGGCGCTCCAGGAACTCGGCCGCAAGGCACTGGCCGAACCCGACGCCTGGCAGGCCTTCGTCGGCTATCTCCAGGACGTGTTCGCGATGCACGCCGAGGACCACGGCCTGAACGAGGTGCTGGCCCGCGACATCCCCGACGCCGCCGGTGTCGTGCAGTCATGCCGGCAGGGCGCGGGGCACGCCGCCGAGCTGATCGACCGCGCCCACGCCGACGGCCGACTGCGCGCCGACTTCACGATCACCGACATGTCCACACTGACGCGCGCGATGACACGGGTCATCCGGGACTCGATCAACGGCGGCACGGACGAGTGGCGCCGATTCTTGGGGATTTACATCGACGGGCTGCGCGCCGAGAACCCATGACAAAACCCTGATCCCGGCGCGTCCACGCACCGGGATCAGGGTTGGGATCGAAATCAGTACTCTGTGAACAAAGCCGAGAAGAACAAGGACTAGGCGTGGATCGCCGGAGCGGCGTCCGGGTCCGCCGGATCCGGCTTGCCCGACTTCAGAATCAGGCCGCAGATGATCGCGCCGACTCCGAAGATGGCCGCGGCCCACCAGAACGCGACCACGTAGCTGTGGATCGCCGCGTTGGCCTGCACGACCGGGTTCGTGGCGTTCTTGCCGACCAGGTAGCTGGTCAGCGCGCTGGCGGCGAGGGAGTTCAGCAGCGCGGTGCCGATCGAGCCGCCGATCTGCTGCGCGGTGTTCACCATCGCCGAGGCGACGCCGGCGTCGCCGGCCTCGACGCCGGAGGTGGCGGCGTTCATCGCCGGGGCGAAGATGGCGCCCATGCCGATGCCGACGACCACGGTCGGGCCGAGGATGTTCGCCGCGTAGCTGGAGGTCAGGCTGATGCCGGTGAGCCAGACCATGCCGGCGCCGGCCAGCAGCATGCCGGCGAAGACCAGGATCTTGGCGCCGACGCGCGGGTAGAGCTGGGTGGTGCTGATCGTCGCGGTGATCATCAGGGCGGCGACCATCGGCAGGAACGCCACGCCGGTCATCACCGGGGAGTAGCGCAGGATCTCCTGCAGGTAGTAGTTCAGGAACAGGAACACGCCGAACATGCCGATGCCGGTGAGGAACATCGCCAGGTAGGAGCCGCCGCGGTTGCGCTCGAGGATGACGCGCAGCGGGAGCAGCGGGTGCTTGGTGCGGGTCTGCCAGAAGGTGAACGCGCCCAGCAGGACCAGGCCGGCGACCAGGAAGCCCCAGGTCCCCGGGGCGCTCCACGGATGCGATTCGGCGTTGGCGAAGCCGTAGACGATGCCGAACAGGCCCGCCGAGACCAGGACCGTGCCGGGGATGTCGAGCGAGGGCCGGTCGGCGCTGCGCGCGTGGCGCGGGATCAGGACGGCGGCGCCGGCGATCGCGATAACGCTGATGCCGACGTTGACGAACAGCGTCCAGCGCCAGTTCAGGAACTCGGTCAGCACGCCGCCGAGCAGCATGCCGATCGCGGCGCCGGAGCCGGCGATGCCGCCGAACACGGCGAAGGCGGTGGCGCGCTCCTTGGCCTCGGTGAAGGTCGTGGACAGCAGCGACAGCGCGGCCGGGGCGAGCATGGCGCCGGCGACGCCCTGCAGCGCGCGGGCCAGGACCAGGATCTCGAAGTTCGGCGCGGCGCCGCCCAGCGCGGAGGCCGCGGCGAAGCCGACCAGGCCGATCAGGAACATCGCGCGGCGGCCGATGACGTCGGACACCCGTCCGAACAGCAGCAGCAGGCTGCCGAAGGCCAGGGAGTAGGCGGTGACGATCCACTGCCGGTCGCCGTTCGAGAAGCCCAGCGCCTTCTGGGCGTCCGGCAGCGCGATGTTCACGATCGTCACGTCGAGCACGATCATCAACTGCGCCAGGCCGATGATCCCCAGGATGAACCAGCGCCTGGCGTGGTGGGGGTCGGTGTGGTCGGTGTGGTCGGCGGGTGCGGCGTCGGCGGTCTGAGCCTCCGCGCCGGTCGTCCGAAGATCTGCCATCGTTCACGTCCCCTGATCTGGAGGATCCTCTTCCACTTACCGGACCGACTGTAGCAGGCAAGTGGAAGACTTGCCTCCACATGGAGAGAGGTGTTCCATTTAACTGTGCCTAAGATTCATCCATGCCGTCGCCGATGACGGCGACGATGGCAGGAGCAGCCGTGACGAACGCGAAGACCGAGATGGCGAAGCCCCAGGTGGCAGCCCCGGCTGCGCCCCGTCCGCTGCGCCGGGACGCCGAGCGGAACCGGCAGTTGATCATCGACACCGCCAAGACGGTCTTCGCGGCACGCGGTCTGGACGCGTCCCTCGATGAGGTGGCGCACGAAGCCGGCCTGGGCGTCGGAACCGTCTACCGCCGCTTCCCCAACCGCGACGCGCTCATCGACGCGCTGTTCGACGACATGCTCGCCTCGATCACGCGCATCGTCGCGGAGTCGATGGCGCTGCCGCGCGCCTGGGACGGGCTGGTCCACTTCATGACCGCGATGCTGGAGTCGCAGGGCCGCGACAAGGCGCTGCGGGACCTGATGCTCTCGCGGCAGAAGTACCTCGACCAGTGCGAGCTGGACAGGGAGGAGGTCGTGCGGGAGACCGTGCAGCCGGCGCTGTACGACATCATCGGTCGGGCCAAGGCGGAGGGCGACCTGCGCCCCGACGTGGTTCCGGCCGATGTGGGCGTGCTGTTGATCTCGGCTGTCGGGGTCGTCGACTTCACGGCTCCCGCCGATCCCGAGGTGTGGCGGCGCCATCTGGCGGTGCTGCTGGACGGCTTGCGCGCCCGCGCCGCCGGGGACACGACGGTCCTCGCCCCGGCGCCGCTGGACGACGAGCAGCTCGATCTTTGTATGAGCGGCTGGAAGTACGGGACGCGGGAGACGCCGCGTCGGCGTTCTTAGCTACAAGGTTCTTAGCTCCAAGGTTCTTAGCTACAAGCGCCGGTCCCCGGTCCGCCTAGCTTGAACGACGTCGGCGTCACGGCTCCGGCGTCGTAGTGATTCGGACTGGTGGAGCTGACGGCGAGGTTCGGTGCGTCCTTGGTCCCGGCGATGCGGTAGTCGCGGATCCAGGATGCGGCGGGCGAGGAGCCGAAGCGTCCGTCACCCATTTGTGTACAGCTCGGCGAGTCCGCGGTGTTCTCCGCCACCTCGCCGAAGACCGAGACCAGCTGCGCTGTTTGGTACGTGCCGCTCCACAGCGAGCCGGGGAAGTAGCCGACGGGCTCGTCACGGAAGAAGACCCACCAGTCGCCGTGGATGTTCTGGGTGGCGAAGTTCGCCGCCTCGTTCGGGTGCAGGGCCATGCCGGGCTTGATGGCGCGGGAGACCTGCACGAAGCCGCAGGCGTTGTAGCAGCTCTCTTGGCCGTCGACCCAGTGGTAGACGAACAGGTGCGGCTGGTTGTCGCCGTTGAGTTCGGGATCGACCGTCCAGCCGATCTCGACGGTCGAGGTGCGGGCGGTGTTCTGCAGTGCGATCTCCTGCAGGCTGTGTTCCCCGGTCTGGGCGGGGTTCACGACCGGCTTCTCGACCTTCATCAGGACACTGACGCCGGTGGTGTCCGTCCACTGATGACCGCTGACGTAGTCGTAACACGCGCCGTACCAACAGATCGGGCCGCTGTCCGTAGCGGCGGCGGACACTGTCGGCACGCGCGGCGCCAGCACGGCAGCCGACGCCGCCGGGACCGCGGCAGCAGCCGTGGAACCGAGCAGGCTCATGGAGAACAGGCCCGAAACGAGCCCGACGCGGACCTTAGCAAGCACCAGGACCTCCCAGATTGAACGAGGTCCCCGTGACCGCGCCGTAGTTGTACGAGCCCGGGTCGGTCGCCGTCACCGTCAGCGCCGGCCGGTCAGTGGATCCGTAGAGCTGGTAACCGGAAATCGAAGACGCTCCGCTCTGGCTCCCGTAGATCCCGTCCCCCATCTGCGTGCAGCTCGGCGCGCTGTCGGATGCCACCTCGCCGAACGCCGAGACGATCTGGGCGCTGGTGAAGGCGCCCTTCCATGCCGAGCCGGGGAAGTACCCGAAGGCGACGTTGTTGTAGTACGCCCACCAGTTGCCCTGGTAGTAGCGCAGAGCGAAAACGCCGGTGGTACCCGGTGTCACGGCCATGCCGGCTCGCACCGTCGTGGAGACCTGGACGAAGCCGCAGGCGTTGTAGCACGTCGGCTGGCCGTCGACCCAGTGGAAGACGAACAGGTGCGGCTGGTAGTCGCCGTTGAGTTCGGGGTCGACGGTCCAGCCGATCTCGATGGTGTCGGCGACGGTCGTCCCGCCGGAGGTCTGGAGCGAGAGTTCCTGCAGTGAGTGACCGTCGGCGGCGACGTTGCGCGGGGCGGCCTGCTCCATGGTGACCGACGCGCCGGTCGTGTTCGTGTACTGACGTCCGGTGACGTAGCTGAAGCAGGATCCGTACCAGCACTGCGCGGCGTGCGCGCTGCTGGCGGGCAGGACGACGACGGCGCCGAGGGCAGCGGCGGACACAGCCGCCGCCGCTATTCGGGTTCTGAGATTGCCGAGCAGAGCGCGCAAGGCTTGAGCAGGCATGGGGGTACCTCAAAAGGGAGTAGGTGTACCTCGAAAGGGAGTTCTCAGCGCGCGTCGCGCGCCATACCCAGCAGGTGGTCGAGCACGTCGGTGCCGCTTGCGGTGAGGCCGTCGTGCTCGTGGTCGTCCGAGACGTGAACCGTCAGAGCCCGGATGGCGTCGGCGGTGGTCAGCGACTGCTTGGGATCGACGTACAGGTCGTCGGTATAGACAGTCGCGAAGGTCGGCACGGTATTCGCCGCCAGCACGGACGTGTCGTACAAAGGGCGCCAATCCTCATAGCCGGCAAGCAGATCGGCCACCGCGCGCAGCGGCCGCAGCGCCGGGTCGGTCCGGAAGTGCCAGGGGTGAATGGTCTCGCCCGTGAACAGCAGCGGTGTTCCCGTCTCCGACAGAACGCGCTCGGCGTCGAAGCGCGGGAACTGTTTGCGAACGCGGCTGGCAGCCCACGCGGTGGGTCCGGAACCCTGCGCGTAGATCGCCTCGTGCAGGAGCGCGTAGAGCGGCCGCTCGGCGAAGGACAGTGCGGCCTGGACCTGCCACTGGAACCGGTCGGACAGCTCCGTCCGGTGCGCCGTCTGGCAGAAGGGGTCCTCCAGGAGGTAGTGCAGACGGTCCACACCGTCGGTCGCGCCGAGCATGATGCCGAGCGACTGGAACGCCTCGACCGTCAGCAGCGTCCCGTCGGGCAGCACGGTTTCGTGCTCCCGCAGGAACTCGGCGATCGAGCGCGCGATATCCACATCCTGGGGATAGCGGTGGTAGAGCAGCGCGTTCTTGTCTTCCATGCGCGGATAGGCAGCACGGTAGACGTCGTCGGCGTCGCCCTCCAACGTCGGCACGCCGCCGGTGATGAAGACCTCTGCGAGGCCTTCGGGCGCGTCCGACAAATAGCTGATCGTGCAGAATCCGCCGAAGCTCTGCCCCAGCACGCTCCACGGAGCGCCGCCGGTCAGCTGCCGCCGGACGAGCTCGGCGTCGCGGACGATCGAGTCGGCGCGGAAGGCGGTGAGGTACTCGGCCTGGCGCCGCGCGTCGCCCCGGCTCGGCAGGGTCTGCCGCGTCGCCGGGGTTGAGCGGCCGGTGCCGCGCTGGTCGAGCAGCAGCACGCGGTAGTCCTGCAGGGCGCGGCTGAGCCAGCCGGTCGCCAGCGCCGCGGGGAGCGGGCGGGGCGACCGGTGGCCGGGCCCGCCCTGGAGGAAGACCAGCCACGGGAGCGTCTCGTCCGCGGTGACCTCGCGGGCGTAGAGCTCGATCTGCTCCCCGCGCGGACGGTCGTGGTGCAGCGGAACCGTGAACAGGTGGTCGGTCTGCCGGATCGCCGGTGGCACAGCGCCTCACTCCCCAAGTTAAATGAAGCAGTAACTCCATTTAGAGTGATGGTTAAGCTAGGGCACGGAGCGGGTTGAGGCAAGACCCTCGCGGGTGCTTCGTGGTAGGAGTGCACTAGGCGGCTGGGAAAGAGGAGGAACGGCGCGATGCCCCTGTCCGGCGACGGTCAGCAGACGCAGGGCCAGATCGGGGCGCGGCTGCAGGAGGTGCGCACGCGGCGCGGCCTGACGCAGCGCGCTTTGGCAGAGCCCGGATACACCGCGGCGTACGTCTCCACGCTGGAGGCCGGCAAGGCGCGCGCGTCGGAGGCGGCGCTGCGTTACTTCGCCGAGCGGCTCGCGATCAGCTACGAGGAGCTGGCGACCGGCGTTCCGGCGGGGCTGCGTGCGGAGATCCGCGACGGGCTGGCCGAGGCGAACGCGGCGATGGACGCGGGGCGCGCGGCGGAGGCCGAGGCGTTGTTGGCGGCGCTGCTGGAGCGGGCGGCGGGCAACGACGTGCCGGATCTGGCGGCGGATGTGCGCGTCGCGCTCGGGGCGTTCCTGCTGCGCCGGGGCGATCTGGCCGCCGGGCGCGAGCAGTTCGAGCAAGCCGAGGCGCTGCTCGCCGATCGGCCGCTGGTGGCACGAGTGCGCGCGATTCGCGGTCGGGCGACGGCGTACTACCTGGAGGGCGACGTCCGCTACTCCTGCTATCTGCTCGAGAACACCATCAGCGAGCTGAACGGCGGCGGGCTGCCGGATCCGGCGTCGCTGGTGCTGCTGTACGCGGCGGTCATCGGGCCGTATCTGGAACTCGGCGCGTTGGAGCGCGCCACGAAGGCGGCGACGCTCGCCCTGGACCTGGCACCGCGCGTCGCCGATCCGATCGCCGTGGCCACCCTGCACCGCTCGGTCGCCCGCACCCTGGCCGCCGGCGGACGCTTCGACGAAGCCGAGGCCGCGCTGGTGAAGGCGCAGGACGTCTACCAGCAATGGGAGATCCGCGCCGAACTGGCGCAATGCCACTGGATGCGCGGCTACCTCTACGCCCAACACGAACGCTTCGCCGACGCCGAAACCGAACTGCGCACCGCCGCGACCATGCTCCGCGCCGCCGACGCGGTGTTCTACGCGGTCCAGGTCGAAGTCGAACTCGCCGACGTCCGCTGGCGCCTCGGCCACACCGACGAAGCCGAGCACCTGCTGACCCGCCTGCTCGCCGACCTCGGCCCAGGCCACGGCGCCGTCCACGCTGCCGCCGCCCACCGCCTCCTCGGCCTGATCCGCGAACGCGCCGACGACCCCCAAACCGCCGAACGCCACTACCGCCAAGCGATCGAACTCCAGCAGGACGCCGACGTCGCAGGCGACCTCGCCGACACCTCCCGCCTCCTCGGCGACCTGCTCGACAAGCAGGGCCGCACCCGCGAGGCGGTGGCGGCCTACCGGAACGGACTGACCGCGCTAGCGAGGCCCGGCACGACGACCCTCGGCGCCGCACCGCTGCCGCCGCCGGTGATCTCGGCACTGGATTCGGTGCATCGGGCGGTGCATGTCGTGCCGGGTGGTGGGGATTCGGCCGCTCACGAATAGGTCGAGAGCACTGCGCGATGCGACCTAAAAAATGCGGCCAAGCCAGCCGCCTCGAGGCTGACGCTTCGGCACAGCGAGCGCCGAAGTGCGGCTCGACGTGATGCGAGCGGTCCGCACAGCCCTCAGCGCCGATGCTTCAGGACAGCGAGCGCCGAAGTGCGGCGCGGCTTACCGCGGGCGGCCCGCACAACCCTTGAGGCTGATGCTTTGGCATCCACAAGCGCTGCCATGCCGCGCGCCAGGATGCGGGCGGTCCGAGCGATCCTCGATGCCGACTTTTCCGCTCTGCCCTGTGCCATCCGAAAGTTCTGAGCCTGGTGCTCGTGACACCAGGTCAAGCACGCTCTCCCCACATCGCTTCGCGGCGCGGGAGCCTGGAGTCATTCCGCGGATCGCCGTTCGGCAGGCCGCGCAGGCGTAGGGGGATTTCGTCGTGAGTATCAGCTTGGTGCAGGCCGAGGCTGTTGTCGCTGCTGCGCGGGTCGGGGCCGATGAGCGGGGTGTGGCCGTGGCGTTCGCGGTGGTGGACGCGGGTGGGAACCTTGTTGCGTTCGCTCGGGGTGATGGGGCGAATCTCATCACCGTCGACACCGCGATCGGGAAGGCTTTCACCGCGATCAGTATCGGTGCTGACAGCATCAATCTGACCGCGGCCATTCAGCCCGGTGGGCCGTTGTTCGGGACCGGGTTGGTGCTGGCTGGGGCGCGGTCGTTCGTTCCTTATGGCGGCGGCGTGCTTATTCGGGTCGATGGACGGGTGGTGGGTGCGCTGGGGATCGCCGGGGCGGCGAGTTCCGAGGTTGATCACGAGATCGCTGCTGCGGCTGCCGTGCAGGTTCCGGTGCGGGTCGCGGCGTAGCGGACGCGGTGGTCCGGGTGCTCTTTTGTGGTGTCAGCGGTGCTGTCAGGGCGACGTCAGGCCTGTGTCAGCGCAGGCTCCGATAGTCGGAGATGTGAGGGCGGGCCGGACGGGCCCGCCGGATACGGACACCAGACACAGGAGAGCATCATGCAGAAGTTCGAGACCCCGAGCCCGGTCACCGTCGTCCTGGACATCCCGGCGGGCCAGATCCGGCTGGTCGCCGGGGAGCGGGCCGACACCGTCGTGGAGGTGCTGCCGTCGGAGGCTTCGAAGCGGCGGGACGCCAAGGCTGCGGCGCAGACCACCGTGGAGTTCAGCGGCGGGGTGCTGCGGATCGCGACCGCCGACCCGCACAAGATCCTGGGCAGCTCCGGGTCGCTGGACGTGACCATCGCGCTGCCGGCCGGCTCGCGGATCGAGGGCAAGGCCGGCGCCGCGGAACTGCACAGCACCGGGCGGCTCGGCGAGGTGGCGTTCGACGGCGGGTACCGCTCGGTCGAGCTGGACGAGGTCGCCGGCGCGCGCATCAAGATGCACATGGGGGACGTCTCCATCGCCAAGCTGACCGGTCCGGCGCAGCTGCGCAACGGCAAGGGCGACATCACCGTCGCCGAGGCCGCCGGCGGCGCGGTGGACCTGCGCACCGACATGGGCGACCTGAAGATCGCCGCCGCCCCCGGCGTCTCCGGGACCCTGGACGCCAGCAGCGCCTCCGGCCGCATCACCAACGCGCTGAAGAACTCCGAAGGCGCCGGCGCCGGCCTGAACATCAAGGCCACCACCTCGCACGGCGACATCATCGCCACCAGCCTGTGAGGTGTGCTCGACGGAACGGAAGACCGTGCTCGGGTACGCGGCCGGGTCGGAGCAGACAGTGCTCCGATCCGGCTTCGGCCGTTCGGCGGTTCGGCGGTTCGGCGGTTCGGTCGGTCCGCCGTTTTCAGACAGGGCTAGAATCATTTCATAACGCCACGGCGCAGTGACGAATGACTGGAGCCGCCATGAAGGCACGGAGTTGTCAGGTCTGCGGTGCCGCACTGTCGGATCGCGGACGCGGCCGGACCTCCGTCTACTGCTCGGCAGCGTGCCGCCAACGCGCCTACCGCCTCCGGCACACCACCGCCGACCAGAGCGCCGCCGACGTCCTCGCCGAGATCGAGCGCCAGGTCAGGACGCTCGCGTTGCGCCCTCCGCAGTCCTTCCGCACCGACGCCGACGCGCTGGCGACGACCGTGCGCAGGTTGCGGCGCCTGGCCCAAAACGTCACACCGGAACCAGTGACGAAATCAGCCGCCGAGGAACAGCCGCCCCAGCTCGCCGGCGAACCCGGCTTCGCAGCCCTCGTCGAACCCCACCGCAAGTGGCTCCACCTGCACTGCTACCGCATGGCCGGCTCCTACGACGACGCCGAGGACCTGGTCCAGGAGACCCTCCTCAAAGCCTGGCGCGACCGATCCGGCTTCGAGGGCAGGGCAGCGGCGCGGACCTGGCTGTACCGTATCGCCACCAACGTCTGCATCGACCACCTGCGCCGGACCGGCCGCCGTCCGCAGCGCTACGAGAGCACTGCCACCTCCGGCGCCGCCGAGCCGCCGGAACGCATGGCCTGGCTCCAGCCCTACCCCGACCAGCTGCTCGACGAGGCGGTCGCAGAGGACGAACACCCCGAGGCGGCCGCGGTCTCGCGCGAGACCATGGAACTGGTCTTCCTCGCCACGCTCCAGCACCTGCCGCCCAGGCAGCGCGCAGTGTTGATCTTCCGCGACGTGCTGGGCCGCCCGGCGGAGGAGACCGCGACGCTGATGGACATGAGCGTCGCCGCCGCCAACAGCGCGTTGCAGCGCGCCCGGCAGACGCTGCGCGAACGCCTGCCGCAGCGGCGCACCGACTGGACACGCGGGGACCACAGCCGGCAGGAACAGGAGATCGTGCGCCGCTACATGGCCGCCGCCGAACGCTCCGACGTCTCGATGATGGCCGACCTGCTCAGCGCCGACGTGCTGGTCACGATGCCGCCGAACCCGGTGTGGTTCGCCGGGCGGGACGCGCTGCTCACCCAGATCGGACCCCTGTTCGACCGCACGTCGCCGGGCTACTTCGGGCGCTGGCGGCATCTGCCGGTCGGCGCGAACCGGCTGCCGGCGGTCGCCGGATACGTGCAGCGACCAGGCACGTCGGTGTTCCGGGCGCAGATGGTCGACGTGCTGCGCATCGAAGCGGGGCAGATCATGGAGATCACCACGTTCGAGGCGCATCTGGTCGCCGCGTTCGGTCTGCCGCTGACGCTGCCGATGACGGATCGCCCCGGCGCGCGTCCAACTCTTTGACAGCATCGCCGAGCGAGGAAATCAGGGACACACATCATGACCACGCAGAAGATCCAGATCGAGCGCACCTACCCCGCCGCCCCCGAGAAGATCTGGGAGCTGTGGACCACCGCCGCCGGCATCGAGAGCTGGTGGGCGCCGGAAGGGTTCGACGTCCACGTCGAGACGCTGGAGCTGAAGCCCGGCGGCGCGCTCGTCTACACGATGACCGCGGTCGGACCCGACCAGGTGGCGTTCATGGAGCAGGTCGGCCTGCCGCTGAGCACGACCTCGACCAAGGCCTTCACCGAGGTCGAGCCGGTCCGGCGCCTGGCGTACACCTCCCTCGCCGACTTCATCCCCGGCGTCGAGCCGTACGACTTCCTCACCGAGGTGGAACTGCGCCCGACCGCCGACGGCGGCACGCATGTCGTCATGACAGCCGACGCCATGCACGACGAGGAATGGACCGGACGCCTGAGCGCCGGACGGACCAACGAGATGGACAACCTCGGCAAAGTGGTCGGGGAGTAGGAGCCGGACGCAGAGCAGAAGCAGAACAGAAGCAGAGCAGAAGCAGAGGTGCAGGAGACTGATTCCCTGCCGCCGGATCCGGTCACCGGGCCCGCCGGATCCGGAAACGGGTTGACCTGGCCCGTTACCCGCTCCCCGTCCACAGCATCGTCCTGAACCGTAAAGCTTCAGAAAAGGGTTGAGAAAAGCTAGAACAAAGATGTTCCCGCCGCGGGCCCGCCAGGAGGAATCTGAGGGCCCCCGGCGTGAGGAGCATTCTGGTGGTCCAGGGTTGGTCAGCGGGGTTCGAAGTGCCGTACGACCCCGACTGGGTCGTGCCGCGGCGGGACTGGCGGCACAGCCTGCCCCTGCTGCCGCGCCGGCCGTTGTCGGCCGTGTTGTTGGCCGTGCTCGCGGCGGGGATCGCGGGCCTGTTGGCGTTGTGGTGGCAGGAGACGCCCGCCGACCGGATGCAGTCGCTGCCCGACTACCTGGTGATGCTGGCGCAGATCACCGGGCTGGTCGGCGCCTACCTGCTGCTGGTCGAGATCGCGCTCATGGCCCGCTTGCCCTGGCTGGAGCACCGGCTGGGCTCGTGGCTGGCCTCGGCGCACCGCAGCCTCGGCGGCTATCTGGTGCTGCTGCTGTGCGCGCACGTCGGGTTCGTGATCGCGGCGTACTCGGTCAGCGTGCACGACTCGCCGCCGGCCGTTCTCGTCAGCATCCTGCGAACCTATCCCGGGGTCCTCGCCGCGACGATCGGGTTCCTGGTGATGCTGCTCGCGGGGTTCACGTCGGCCCGGAGCATCCGCCGGCGGCTGGGATACGAGGGGTGGCACGCGATCCACCTGCTGATGTATCCGGCGGCGGCCGCCGCGTTCTGGCACCAGATCACCCTCGGCGCGCAGTTCACGCGGAACCCGTGGGCGGCGGACGTGTGGGTCGGGCTGCACGCGGTCGTCGGGGCGGCGATCGTCTGCAACCGCATAGTGATCCCGCTCCTGAACAACCGGCACCACCGGTTCCGCGTGAGCCGGGTCGAGGCGGTCGGGCCGGATGCGATGAACGTCTACATCACCGGACGGCGGGTCGCGGACCTCGGCGCGGAGGCCGGGCAGTACTTTCGGTGGCGGTTCATGCAACGGAGCCTGTGGTACCAGGCGCATCCGTTCTCCTTGTCCGCCGCGCCGCACGCGGACACGCTGCGCCTGACGTTCAAGTGCGTCGGCGGATACACCCGACGGCTCAAGCGGCGGCTGCGACCGGGGAGCAGGGTGTTCCTGGACGGTCCCTACGGCGCGTTCACCGGCGTGCTGCGCCGCCAGCCCGGCGTGGTGATGATCGGCGGCGGCATCGGCGTCACCCCGCTGCGGGCGATCGTGGAGACGATGCACAACCGGCGGCGGAACGACATCATCTTCATCCAGCGCGCCTCGAAGGTCGGCGACCTGATCCTCACCAACGAACTCGAAGCGCTCAACGCCGTCGGGCGCATCATCTACATCCCGGCGATCGGCAGCCGCAGGAACGACCCGCTGTCCGCCGACCGGCTCCTGGACCTGATCCCCGACCTGGAGTTCCGCGAGGTCTTCATCTGCGGCTCGGTCGGCATGGCCGCCGCCGCGGTGCGGAACCTGCGCCGAGCCGGGGTCCGCCGGGGACGCATCCATACCGAGATCTTCGACTTCTGAGTCTTATCGGAGAGTGTGCCGTGCGAATCCCGCTTATCAAGACTCTGCTTTCCCTCGCCGGAACCGTCGGCACGATGGGCGGCCTGCTGGCCATGAAGACCTCCGCGCACGGGCTCGCGCCGCAGCCGCTCCAGGCGGCGAAGGTCGTGCACGACAGGACCGCCGGCGCCACGATGACCGTCACGGGACCGGCGATCCCGGTCACCCACGGCATCGTCCAGGTCCGCATCACGCTCACCGACGGGCACATCACCGACGTCTCGGCGACCAGCCTCCCGCACGACAACGACGACTCCTGGACCCGTTCGGTGACGGCGGCGATGGTCCTGGACCGCGAGGTCATCGCGAAGCAGTCGGCGCACATCGACGGCGTGAGCGGCGCGACGTACACGTCCAAGGCGTACAAGGCCTCGCTCCAGGCGGCGATCGACGCGGGCTACAGACATTGACGTCCAGCCGCGCGACCGCTTCGCTTACGCCGAACGACCGAGGTCCGGCGCAGAGCACGTATTTAGTCTGAGCGAATCCTGCTCCACCGGCTACGGGGAAGCCACAGAGAGGCTCAGATTTCGTGACACGGACAACCCGGTCGACCCGGTCAACTCGGTCACCACGCGTACCCGCTTTGCTGACGGCGTGCGGGATCGCGGCGGCCACCGCCGCCATGGCCACCACTGCGCACGCGGGCACCGCGCCGCACCCGGCGGTCGCCATGGCGGCGGTGAACGTGCCCGCTCCGCCCTCCGGCGTCAGCCGGATCTCCGGCGGCGACCGCTACCTGACCGGCGTCCAGGTATCCCAATCGCAGTGGGCTGATGCCGGCGGCGACGCGACCGGGCGGGCTCCGGCGCAGGCGGTCGTGCTCGCGCGCGGCGACACGTTCCCCGACGCGCTGTCCGGGGTCCCGCTGGCCGCCAAGGTGCACGGCCCGTTGCTGCTCACCACCCCGGCGGCGCTGTCGGCCGGCACCGCCGCCGAGATCCGGCGCGTGCTCGGACCCGGCGCCGGACAGCCGGTCTACATCCTCGGCGGGACCGGGGCGGTGTCGCCGTCAGTGGAGGCGCAGCTGGTGCGCGACGGCTACGCGGTGACCCGGTATCAGGGCTCGAATCGCTACCAGACGGCGCTGGACGTGGCGCGCCGGGGTCTGGGCGACCCGGCGCGGATCGTGGTCGCGACCGGCGACGGGTACGCCGACGCGCTCGCCGCGGGTCCGTTCGCGGCCGGACCGGACGCGGTCGGCGGCGTGCCGGCCGCGGTCGTCCTGTCCGACGGCCGCAGCCTGGATCCGGCCACCGCGGCGTACGTCTCCGGGAAGCTCGCGGCGGCGGCGCCCGGCGACTGCAACGCCGTGACCACCGTCGGCGGCCAGGCAGGCACGGCCGTTCAGGCCGTCACGCCCGCCGGTTCCTGCACGAACCCGCTCGCCGGAGCGGACCGCTACGCCACGGCCGTCGCGGTCGCCCAGCAGTTCCCGGCGGGCACCTCGGTCGGCGTCGCCACCGGCGGAGGCTTCGCCGACGCGCTGACCGGCGGCGCGGCGATGGCCGCCCTCGGCCGTCCGCTGGTGCTCACCGACCCGGCCGTCCTCGGCGACAACCCCCGGCTGTGGCTGGTCGGCGCGCACCAGGGCGGGGTCGGCGCGACCGCCGTCTTCGGCGGCCCGAGCGCGGTCGGCGGCGAGGTCTTCACGCAACTGCAGGACATCGCGAACGGCGGCGCCGGACTGCCGACCAACGCCCTGTGCGGCGCACCGGCGAACCCGTACGGATTCAACTACTGCGGCGTCGGCTCGGAGGTCACCGTGAAGGCGGTTCCGGCGGCCATCTGCAGCTACTTCTCCTGCATCGGCACGGACTCGGCGCACACCAGCTTCTGGCGCGGACTCGGGTACCTGGAGGTCTGCGACGACGGCGACATCTCGCTGTCCGGCGGCCGCAGCGGGGCGTGTTCCTCACACGGCGGCGAGAACCACCCGGTGTGGAAGCGATGACGCGCTGAGGTAGACGATCAGAAGTTCCCTGGGTCGCTATCAGGCATCTGATACCGACCCAGGGAACTGGTCCGGTGTCCCGTCGTGAAAGCCGGGATCCCGCTGGGCGGCGTCATACCTGGGATGCGCGCGGTACTCCGGATACCGCACAGGATGCTGGCCGATGTGGGAGGCGGCGCAGTCGGATCCGGAGCTGGGGACGGATCCGACTGCGGCGGCGCGCACAGGACATGCGGTTCAGGTGCGCGCGGTGGCGGCGGAAGCAGTCGATGGTCCGATGCGCGCGACGACGGGCTTATGTCTCGTCACTGGGTCGTCGCCTCGGTCAGGTCGCGGAGGAGTTCGGAGGCCGTGATCTCGTCTAGGCTGCCGAGCTCGCGGAACTTCGCCGAGGCGTTCCAGTAGCTCTCGCCGTCGGCGTGGCGGCTGATGAAGACCTCCTGGAGACGCTGCGTCTCGCCCCACTCGGCGACGTAGTCGACGGTGATGCCGGGGTCGAGGGTCGCGGTGACCGAACCCCCGCCGAGGAGCGCGCGTGATATCCAGCCCTGGATGCCGGCGTCCTGCGGAGCACCCCGGCGCCAGCCGCGCCGTTCGAGTCCCAGGACTTTGCCGACGGGAGTCTCGATGCCGCCGAACCGGGTCAGGCGCGTCGAAGCCTTCTCCGCGTCGGTGAATGCGAACACAGTGCGTCCCAATTGCGCGAACGGCTGAAGGATCTCGTAGTCGGCGAACACGTCCGACCACGCGGCGACGTCCCCGCCGATGTGCAGCGGATGCGCGACGCCGATCACCGCGTCGTCGGCGAGGGTGAATTCGTCATCTGCGATGTCGGCGAGACTCAGGTCTTCGGCGACCCGGAAGGCGCTGCCTACCTTCTCATCGACGAAGGTCACCCAGACCAGGCGCCGGACCAGGTGTCGCAGCAAGGGATGCCCGACGAAGTACTCGCCGAACTCCTGGGACGTCCAGCGGCGCTGCGTCACCATGGCGAGCTCGAAGCGCGCGATCTGGCTCGCGGCGAGCGTCCGCACGTCCTTCTTCAGCGCGGAGAACTGCTGGTGGGCAGCGGGTGCGAGCTCCTGATCGTCCTTCGCTCCCGGCTTCGGCAGAGCCTTGAGACGCTTGCCGCTCTGATCGGCGACATACGGCTTCAGCTGTTCGTCGAATCCGACAGTGAACGACCGTGGACCGTAGTCCAGGGACAGCGTCCCGGAGGACGCCAACCCGAGGTCCGGGACGAGACGGTCCCCCAACTGCTCGGCGGTGAGCCCGAGGTCGTCGGCGATCTCCGTGACGCGCTGCGTCGCCTGCTCCTTCAACCCCTTGAACTTGACCTTCTGCGAGATGCCGTAGAGGTGCATCAGCGCCACGGTTCCGCCGATGTCGGCCAGTACGTCCAGACCGGCGACCGCGCGCTGATGCCCGTTCTCGCCGGGCCACAGGCGGATCATCGGGGACAGCCGCCGCACCGTCTCGTCGTCGCCGAACCACCGCAGCGCGTCGAACGCCCAGCTCTCCTTCGCCGGGTAGTCGACACCGCGCCAGTTCTCGAACAACGCCCACGAGAACGTGGCGAGCGAGGCCGGGTCGCAGATGCCCTTCGCCATCTGGATTCCGGCGTAGGGCTCGGTACCTTTGGACACCGCGAGCATCAGGAGCAGGTGCTTCACAGACTGCTCGGGCAACGCGGTCTGCCGTCCCTTGAGCAGGATCTGCGGCAGCAGCCGGGTTTCGGCCCAGTCCGGGACGGCGGGCATCGTCTTGGGCAGCGTGAGCGTGCCGTCGTCGGCGACGATGGCGGCGACCGCCTGCGCCACGGCGTCGCCGTACCCTGCGGCGGCTTCGGTGATCTCGGCAGTGAATCCGCGTGCGGCCAGTGTGCGGATGGTCAGCTCGGCGGCACTGCGCGCCTTGCCCGCCTTGCCGAGCGCCGCCGGTATCAGGGTCCTGGCTGCGAAGCCGGGATGCCGCGTCAGCCAAGCCAGCGCGAACGGTCGCGCGGTCTTCAGCCGGCTGAGCCAGTCGGCCGCGAGGAGGGCGACCTCGGGAGCCTCGAACGGGGCGAGGAAAACGGCACCCGACGCCGGTACGCTGCGTGCCAAGCTCAGGATCGGCGGCAGCGCGTCGGCGCCGAAACGCATTACCAGCGTTGGGATCCAGGTGTCGGACTGCCAGGAGTCGGGCTCCCAGCTGGTGAGAACCGACCGGACCAGATCCTCGGGAGCCTCGACGGCGAAGTGGCCGTTCGCGTACCAGCCGGCCGAGCCACCGGTGCTGATGCGGTCGGCGATGTCCTTCCAGCTTTCGAGTTTCCACTGGGGATTCGTGATGAGCTCGGCGGAAGCCCACTGCTCTTTTTCGCCGTCGCGCCACGCCAAGACCGTCTCGGTCGGCGCCTCCAGACCGGTGATGACGACCGGCCTGGCCGGCTTCACGGCGGTCAGCCACGGCGGGCTGACGAACAGCGTCGGCAGGCTGTCTGTCTCGGCGTCGGGCACGGGGACGTTGGCGGCGCGGATCTTCTCGACGTGATCCCGTACCGCCGGAGTGAGGTTCGCCAGCTCGTCCTGCACGAGTTCGTCGTGCGCGACGATGTGCAAGCGCAGCACGTTGGCGGCAGCCAGCCCGCGCGGAGTGTCGCGGAGCGCGGCGTCGCCGAGGATCTGGAGAGCGCGCCGGGGAAAGGTGGTGGCAGCGTTCTGCGTCGCAACCGTGAAGTACTTCTTGTCGATGTTGTCGACGAGGTAGCGGAAGGCGTCTGCGGACGCGATGCCCGCGACGATGGACAGCAGGCGCTGAACGCTTTCCGGGTCCGACTCGGGAGCGAGCCATCCGGTCAGGACCGGGAGGAGATGGACGCCGACGTTGTCGAGCGCGGTCCACAGCGCACTGAGCTCTCGGGCGATGCCCCACGCCGAGATCTTCTGCGCCGGCAAGGCGGCTACTTGCTCCTCGGTCGTGATCGAGGCGAGCGCGAGCCACGCGGAGTAATGCGCCCGCGAGACGAACGCGAAGTCGCTCTCGACCCAGTCGACGTTCTCCGGCGTCAGGAAGGACGTGAGCATGCGCGACAGCACTTGACCGGAGGTCGTCGGGGACGCCAGCGATAGCCGGTAGCGCGCAAGGACATCGGCGACCTCCGCGTAGTCCTGCTCCCCCGCCGATGCCAGGTGCTGGCGCACGCGGACGGCGATTCCATGAGGTATGTCTTCATAGGCGCCGTCCTTGCGGCAGAGCCACGCTGAAGCTTGCTCTCCCTTGGAGGTGCGGCCCGAGGTCTTCACGCCGAACAGCTCGACAGCGGCGGCCGCGGCGAATGCGAGACCGCGCGTGGCGATCCAGGCATCGACGATGCCGGCGGGGTTCTCGTACGCCGGCGTGCTCTGCGAGATCGTCATCGCCGCCGCGACCGCTGCGGCAAGCGGCGTGGCTATGACGAGGTCGCCCTTGGAAGCTCGGTACTCCTCGACGAGATCGGCTTCGCTGTGTCCGTGGTCGACGATCCCGGCGACGATCGGGCTCTGCTCGTCAAACCATGCGGCGTAATACGCGGCGGCTTTCGGATCGACGGCGACCGGTTCGCTCGGAACATCGCCCCGGCGGGGAATCACGAGGCGGCGCATCGCCCCGGGGATCTGGCACGTGTCTTCCGACACTGCGGTGGGTGCGTTGGTGGCGCCGCTCATCGATCACTCCCGTGGGTGCGTCCTGGTGACCGGGACTGTAGCGAAGCGTCCTGACACGGAGGTGGACGACGTTCCGTCGCGGCCGCTTCCAGGCACGACCAGTCCCGCGTCGTACGCCACCACGACCGCCTGCGCCCGGGTCGACAGGCCGATCCCGACTGTCTGCATCGCCGCAGCGTAACGCCGGAAAGGCCGCGGGTCGCCGTGCTGCGGTTTACCGGTGGCGTATGCCGTGGGGTGGAAGGCGGGGGCGTCGTCGGTGTGTGGTTGACGGGGCGGGGGTGGGGGTTTGAGGATGCTGCGAAGCCCCGGGCCGCTGATGGGCGGTCCGGGGCTGCGGGTGGGGCTGCGGGGTGCTGCGGATTCTCGGGCGGAGGCTGGGATCACCGCCCGAGGCGGCGGCTAGATCTTGTTGAAGATCTTGGAGTAGGCGTACCCGACGCCCTTGTCGTAGCCGTCGACTTCCCAGAAGGACAGTTCCTGCACGCCCTTGGAGGCGGCGAAGCTCTCCAGCGTGGAGGCGTTGGCCTGGGTGAAGTTCTCGTTGTCGTCGTTCTTGCCGGCGATCGGGGTCAGGCCGAGCATGTTCCAGGCCTTGGTGCTGGAGACGCCGAAGACCTTCTCGAGCTGCGGGACGGTCGCGTTGGCGCCGGACTCGGCGTCCTTCAGCGCGTTCTGGCCGTCGCCGAAGTCCATCGTCATGATGTTGACGAGGTTGACGGCGACGCCCTTGCTCTTGGCGTCGGACAGCAGCGCGGTGGCGTTGGACTCCAGACCGGTGGGGTCGACCGGGAGCGTGAAGTCGACCTGCACAGCCGGATTCGCCTTCTGCAGCGCCGCCAACGCCTGGTCCCGCCGGGAGTTGGCGGTCTTGTTGTCCAGCACGCTGCCCTCGATGTCGAAGTCCAGGCGCGTGACGTGATACGTGCTGACGACCTTGGCGTACGCGGCCTCCAGACTGGAGACGCTGGTACAGGTCTGCGCCAACTCCCCGCCCTCCGCCCCGCCGAAGGAGATGATCACGTTCCCGCCGGCGTTCTGCAGCGCGGTGATCTGCGAGCTGAACGCCCCCACCGAGTCGCCGCCGTCTTCCCACTCCGGCGTACACCCCGACTTCGGCGTCAGGAACGCCAGCGTGTAGAACTTGTCGCCACTGGCCGCCATGTCCGCAGCCATGTCCTTGGCATCGCTCGACGAGATCTGCAGATACGGCGCGGAGTAGTGGGCGGGAAACGACGCGGCATGAGTGGCGGCAGCGGCGGTCGAAGCACCCGCCGCGACCCCGACAGCAGCAGCTGGCAGCAGAAAAGCCGCACCGGCTATCAGACTCTTGCGAACAGTTCTGGGCATGCGGATCCTCCAGGTGGCGTGGGGGTGATACCTGCGTTCCGACGCAATTCGTGTTAGTAAGGTTTCCTTACTCAATGCGGGAGCGTAGGCACCAACCACGCAGGCGTCAAGAGGCTGTCCGCAACGGCGACGGCGGGTCTGACACGGACGATCAGAGAGCCGCAGCAACCACTAGGGCGCATGTCAGCACCGGAACGACTAGCTCAAATACAGCCGGACCAGCGAGCCGCCAGCATCAGCCGAGCTCGGTCTCACCGCGACCAAGCACGCCCGATCCCTCAAGCCCGGCTCAACGCACAGCCAAGCAAGCACCAAGCCCGGCTCAACGCACGACCAAGCGAGCTCGAGCCCAGCGCGTCGGGCTCGCCGGCGCCCTCACGCCGGCGAGCCCTGCATCGGCCCGTGCTCTGCGTCGCTCAGCGCGAGGCCTTTCGCTGTGCGCGCAGCCATTCCTTGTTCATCGCGGCGATGGAGGCCAGGGGGATGCCCTTGGGGCAGGCGGTGGCGCATTCGCCGGTGAGGGTGCAGCCGCCGAAGCCTTCGGCGTCGGTTTGCTGGAGCATGGTGAGGACGCGGGTTTCGCGTTCGGGGGCGCCTTGGGGGAGGGTGTTGAGGTGGTTGATCTTGGCGGCGGTGAACAGGCTGGCTGAGCCGTTGGGGCAGGCGGCCACGCAGGCGCCGCAGCCGATGCATTCGGCGTTCTCGAAGGCGAGGTCGGCGGCGGGCTTGGGGATCGGGGTGGCGTGGGCTTCGGGGGCGGCGCCGGTGGGGGCGGTGATGTAGCCGCCGGACTGGATCACGCGGTCCAGGGCTGAGCGGTCCACGACCAGGTCTTTGACCACCGGGAAGGCGGCGGCGCGCCAGGGTTCGACGTCGATGGTGGCGCCGTCGCGGAAGCTGCGCATATGGAGTTGGCAGGTGGTGGTCTTCTTCTCGGGTCCGTGCGCCTCGCCGTCGATCATCAGGGAGCAGGCGCCGCAGATGCCCTCGCGGCAGTCGTGGTCGAAGGCGACCGGGTCCTCGCCGTCGAGGATCAGCTTCTCGTTCAGGACGTCGAGCATCTCCAGGAACGACATGTCGCGGCTGACGCCGTCGATCTCGTACGGCTGCATGCGGCCCGGCCGGGACGCGTTCTCCTGCCGCCAGACGCGCAAAGTGAGCTTCATGCGTAACTCCGTTGAGCAGGGTGGACGTATTCGAAGTCGAGCTCTTCCCGGTGCAGGACCGGCGCCTGCCCCAGGCCGGTGTACTCCCAGGCGGCGACGTAGGAGAACTCCTCGTCCTTGCGCGCCGCCTCGCCGTCAGGGGTCTGAGACTCGGTGCGGAAGTGGCCGCCGCAGGACTCGCCGCGGTGCAGGGCGTCCAGGCACATCAGCTCGGCGAGCTCGAAGTAGTCGACGAGCCGGTTCGCCTTCTCCAGCGACTGGTTGAACTCCTCGCCGGTGCCCGGAACCTTGATCCGGCGCCAGAACTCCTCACGGATCGCCGGGATCTGGTCCAGCGCCTTGCGCAGCCCGGCCTCGTCGCGCGCCATGCCGCACAACTCCCACATCAGCTCGCCGAGTTCGCGGTGGAAGGAGTCCGGGGTGCGGTCGCCGTCGACCGCGAGGATCGCGTCCAGCCGTTCCTGCGTCTCGCGAACCGCCGCGACCGCCTCCGGGTGGTCGGCGGTCACCGGCACGTCGCCGGCGTGCCGCGCGAGGTAGTCGCTGATCGTCGCCGGGAGCACGAAGTAGCCGTCGGCCAGTCCCTGCATCAGCGCCGACGCGCCGAGCCGGTTGGCGCCGTGGTCGGAGAAGTTCGCCTCGCCGACCGCGAACAGCCCGGGGACCGTGGTCTGCAGGTCGTAGTCCACCCACAGGCCGCCCATCGTGTAGTGCACGGCCGGATAGATACGCATCGGAACGCGGTACGGATCCTCATCGGTGATCCGCTGGTACATCTCGAAGAGGTTCCCGTACTTCTCCTCGACCGCCTTGCGCCCCAGCCGCTTGATGGCGTCGGCGAAGTCCAGATACACGCCCTGCCCGCCGGGTCCGACGCCGCGACCCTCGTCGCAGACGTTCTTCGCGGCGCGCGAGGCGATGTCGCGGGGAACGAGGTTGCCGAAGGAAGGGTACTGACGCTCCAGGTAGTAGTCGCGCTCGTCCTCGGGGATCGCGTCGGGAGACCGCGAATCGCCCTTCGCCTTGGGCACCCAGATCCGGCCGTCGTTGCGCAGCGACTCCGACATCAGCGTCAGCTTCGACTGATGGTCGCCGGTGCGTGGGATGCAGGTCGGGTGGATCTGCGTGTAGCAGGGGTTTCCGAAGTAAGCACCCTTACGATGCGCGCGCCAGATGGCGGTCGCGTTCGAGTTCATGGCGTTGGTCGACAGGTAGTAGACGTTGCCGTAACCGCCGGACGCCAAGACGACCGCGTCGCCGAAGTACGTGGAGATCTCGCCGGTCAGAAGGTCACGCGCGACGATGCCGCGAGCCCGGCCGTCGACGACGATCAGGTCGAGCATCTCGGTGCGCGCGTGGAGCTCGATGTTGCCGGCGGCGACCTGCCGCATCATAGCCTGGTACGCGCCGAGCAGCAGCTGTTGCCCCGTCTGCCCGCGCGCGTAGAAGGTACGGGAGACCTGCACGCCGCCGAACGAGCGCGTGTCGAGCAGCCCGCCGTATTCGCGCGCGAACGGCACGCCTTGCGCGACGCACTGGTCGATGATCTCCACGGAGATCTGCGCCAGCCGGTGCACGTTCGACTCGCGCGACCGGAAGTCGCCGCCCTTGACGGTGTCGTAGAACAACCGGTGCACCGAGTCGCCGTCGTTGCGGTAGTTCTTCGCGGCGTTGATCCCGCCCTGTGCGGCGATCGAGTGCGCGCGCCGCGGCGAGTCCTGGAAGCAGAACTGCACGACGTGGTAGCCCGCCTCGGCCAGCGTCGCTCCGGCGGATCCGCCGGCCAGGCCGGTGCCGATGACGATCACCGTGCGCTTGCGCCGGTTCGCCGGGTTGACCAGCTTGGCCTCGAAGCGGCGGGTGTCCCAGCGTTCGCTGATCGGTCCGGCCGGAGCCTTGGCGTCGGCGATCGGGTCGCCGACGGTGTAATCCGTGTAATCGGTCACTTCACCACTCCGCTCATCACGCCCACCGGCACCGCCACGAAGGCGAGCGTGAGCAGCACGGCGACCACGTTGCCGGTGGTCTTGATCAGGCGGTCGCGCTTCGCACTGCCCACGCCGAGCGTCTGCGCGGCGGACCAGAAGCCGTGCTGGATGTGCAGGCCCAGCGCGCACACGGCCACGATGTAGATGACGTCGCCGTACCAGTGGTTGAAGGTCGAGACGACGTTCGCGTAGGGATGGCCCGGCTGGAATCCGGAGTGCACGGTGCCGGTCGTCAGGTCGAGCAGATGCCAGATGATGAACAGCCCGAGGATGATCCCGCCCCAGCGCATCGTCCGCGTCGCGTAGCTGCTCCCGGCCTTGCGGTGCTCGTACCGCACCGGACGCGCCCGGATGTCGCGGCGGCTGAGCTGGTAGGCGGAGACCGTGTGCGCGACCACGGCGAGGACCATCACGACCCGGATGACCCACAGCGTCCAGCTGTAGTGCATGACGGGCTCGCCCATGGTCCGCAGCCAGTGCGCGTAGCTGTCGAACTGCCCCGGGCCGAAGAAGACTTTCAGGTTCCCGAACGCGTGGGCCAGCAGGTAGAGCACCATGACCAGGCCGCTGACCGCCATGACGGTTTTCTTGCCGACGGAGCTGTCCCAAGCCGTGCGCAGGGAAGGCGGACGCCGGTCCGTCCACGTAGCGGTAACCATGCGCTCGACGCTAGAAGCGGATCCTTGATTGGTCCAAGACATGGATCAGCTGGTGACGATAGGCATCGCCTATGATAGAGCCGGGGACCGGGAAAAGGATCAAGCGTCATGCAGTTCCACCAGCTCCGATACTTCATCGCGGTGGCCGAGACGCGCCACTTCACGCGCGCCGCCGAAGCCCTGCATGTGACGCAGCCCTCACTGTCCCAGCAGATCAGAGCCTTGGAACACGAACTCGGGGCGGACCTCTTCCTGCGCGCCCGCGGCAACATCACGCTGACCGACGCCGGCGAGGCCTTGCTTCCGATGGCCCGGCGCATCCTCGCGGACGCCGATGCGGCACGGCGCGAGGTTCAGGAGTTGGCCGAGCTCCGGCGGGGTCACGTGCGGCTCGGGGCGACGCCATCTCTATGTACGGGACTGCTTCCAGACGTCCTTCGGACCTACCACCGGCGCTATCCCGGCATCCAGCTGCTGGTCCAGGAGAGCGGTTCGCACGACCTGGTCCGGGACTTGGCACGCGGCGCGTTGGACCTGGCCCTGGTCGTGCTGCCGCTGCCGTCCCCGTCGCCGGCGCTCACCACGGAGGAGCTGCTGCGGGAAGATCTGGTCGTCGTCTCGGCGCCGAACCTCCCGCCGCCCGGCGACGGCCGGCAGGTGCGCATCGCAGACCTCGAACACGAGCAGCTGATCATGTTCCGGCACGGCTACGACCTGCGCGACCTGACCGTGGCGGCGTGCCGCGCGCAGGGTTTCGAGCCGGTCTTCGCGATCGAGGGCGGCGAGATGGACGCGGTGCTCGGCTTCGCGCGGGCCGGGCTCGGCGTGGCGATCGTGCCGAGCATGGTGGCGCAGAACGTCGATCCGAGCCTGCGCGTCACGCCGATCGCGCCGCCGGCGCTGCACCGCACCATCGCGCTGGCGCATCGCACCGATGTGGCGCTGCCGCGTGCGGCGCAGGAGTTCCGGCGGACGCTGCTCGAGCGCACCACAGCAGAGTGACGGTCGGCGGTCTGGTCGGTGGCACGGTCTGCGGTCTGCTCGGCAATCGGATCGGCACTCGGCGGTCTGCGCGGCGCTCGGCGATCGGCTCGGCGCCCGGCGATCGGGTCGGCGCTCGGCGCTCGGCGGTCTGCTCGGCGATTGGAGGTCGGGTCGACGGTCTGCTCGGCGGTCGGCGCTCAGGAGTCCGACGGGGTCCAGTCGGCCGGCAAGCCGGACTGTGCGAGGACCGAGCTCAGGCTGTAGTAGTCCTGGTCGGAGGTGATCTCCTCGCCACGGGTCCGGAGCAGGGTCGCCATCGGGACGGCGAACGGCGTCGGCGCGCCCTTGATGTGACCGCCGTAGACGGCCTCGATCGTGACGTGGTCGCCGGCACGGTAGGCCTTGGTGATGGTGACGTGCACGTTCTCGATCATCGCGTCGGTGCGCGCCTTCCAGCCGGAGATCTGCTCGCGGCCGGTCATGGTGGCGCCGATCGCGTGGTCGACGTAGGTGCCGTCGGCGGCGAACAGCGTGCCGAGGGCGTTCGGGTTGGTGCCGGTCCAGGCGGCGGCCCAAGCGGTGACGATCTCGGGGGTGGTCATGGGAGTGCTCCTTCGGGTTCTGATTCGGTGTCGGCCAGCGCGGTTCAGGGCGTCAGGATGATCTTTCCGGCGACCGTCCCGGACTCGGCCAGCCGCATCGCCTCGCCGGCCTGCGCCAGCGGTAGCCGGGCCGCGATCGTGGTGACGATGTCGCCGCGTCCCAGGGCTGCGAAGACCTCGGTGAGGTCGGCGCGCAGCCGGGCACGGAAGCGGTCCTGGTTCAGCTTCTTTCCGGCCCAGATGTTGAAGAACGAGGCGCTGCGGCCGTTCGGCAGCAGGGTCCACAGCGTGGTGCGGGCCAGGATCTTCAGTACCGGCCACTGCTTCCAGCCGCTGTCGTCGCGGGTCGAGGCGGAGCCGTAGGACACGAGCGTGCCGCCGGGGGCGAGCAGGTGCCAGGAGTCGATGACGCTGCGTCCGCCGACGTGGTCGAAGACCGCGTCCACGCCGTGCGGAGCCAGGGCGCGGACCTGCTCGGGCACGTTCCCGGCGCGGTAGTCGACCGGCAGGATCCCGGCGGCGCGCAGGGCGTCGTGATGCCGGGCCGAGGCAGTACCGATCACCGTCGCGCCGGCCGCCATCGCGAGCTGGGCCAGGACCGAGCCGACGCCGCCGTTGACGCCGTGCACCAGAACCGTCTGGCCGGCCTTCACCCGAGCGCGGCGGTGCAGCATCTGCCAGGCGGTGATCCCGTTGACCACCACGGTTTCGGCCTGCTCGGCGGTCAGCCCTTCGGGGACCTCGACCGCGTCCCGGGCGTCAGCCAGGACGTGGCTCGCCCAGCCGCCGACCTTGGTCAGCACGGCCACGCGCCGGCCCAGCAGGCCCGGATCCACCCCGGCGCCGACCGCGTACACCCGGCCGACCACGTCGTAGCCGGGGACGAAGGGGAACGGCGGCTGGTCGAAGTAGCGCCCTCGGCGCATCTGCTGCTCGGCGAAGGAGACGCCGGTCGCCTCCATGGCGATGACGACCTGGCCGACGGCCGGCTGCGGCACGGCCGCGTGCTGGACCTGCAGGTCCTCCGGCTCCACCTTCCCCGGCAGAACCACCTGGACGAGAGTCTGATCGGTCATGGCCGCGGCCCTTTCTCTAGAAGCTCTTGCGTTCGTTACAAGTTATAACCCCTCGATCGAGTGAATGTCAATCGCATGAGTGATAGCCTCTAACCATGGTGCAGACGGAGACCGGAACCCCCAGGCAGCGCTATCGCGCGCAGGTGCAGGAGGAGATCAAGCAGCACGCGTGGGAGCAGATCGCGACCGCGGGCGCCTCCGCCCTGTCGCTGAACGCGATCGCCAAGCAGATGGGGATGAGCGGCCCGGCGCTGTACCGGTACTTCGCCAATCGCGACGAGCTGATCACGGCGCTCATCCGGGACGCCTACCAGAGCATGGCCGACGCGATGCGCGCGGCGGTCGCGGACGGCGCCGGTCTCAGGGGTCTGGCTCGGACGCTGCGCGAGTGGGCGCTGGAGGACCCCCAGCGCTACCTGCTCATCTACGGCACGCCGGTACCCGGCTACCAGGCGCCGGAGGACACCACGCGGCTGGCCAACGACGTGATGGCGTTGCTGCTCGACGCCAGCAGCGCCGAAGGGCTCGGCGCCCTGCCGCCGTCGCCGGTGCAGACACATCTGGAGCAGCACAGCCCGTGGGCTGGAGCGCACGCCGGCGAAGGCACGACACTGCACCGCGCCGTCATCCTGTGGACGCGGCTGCACGGGGTGCTGTCGCTGGAGCTGGCCGGGCATTTCGCCGGCATGGAATTCGACCCGGCGCTGCTGTACGCGGCCGAGGTCGAGGCCGTCGCAGGTTACTGATTCACTGGCTGATTTACCAGCTACTCAGCCTGCGACGGCGCGGGATCACCGAGCGGTGATTTGGCGGTGGTCAGACGGTGGTCAGACGGTGATCGCCTCGCCGACCGGGACGATCGCCATGGCCGCCTCGGTCAGGTTGCCGATCATGGTCTTCGCCGCCTGCTGGCCCACCTCGGCGAGCAGCAGTTCGTGGATCTGGACGGCCTGCTTCGGCGCGACCTCGCGCACGTAGTCGACCGCCTCGCCGAGCTTCGTCCACGGTCCGCTCGTGGGCAGCAGCAGCGTCTCGACCGGCGCCTCGGGTACGTGGTAGGCGTCGCCGGGGTGGTAGAGCTTCTCATCGACGAGGTAGCCGACGTTGGTCACGCGCGGCACGTCGCGGTGGATCAGCGCGTGCAGCTCGCCGAAGACGGCGATGTCGAACCCCGCCACGGCGTGCCGGTCGCCGGCGGCCACCGCGGTGACCTGCCCGCGCCGCGCCTCCCAGCGCCCGACCACGCTCGCGGGACCGTAGACCCGCAGCTCGGGACGCGCGTCCAGGGCCTTGGCGAGCATGTCCTCGTCGAAGTGGTCGAAGTGCTCGTGGGTGATCAGCACCGCTTCGGCGGCGGCCACCGCCGCGGCCGCGTCGGGGGTCAGCGTCCCGGGGTCGATGACGATCCGCCCCTGGTCGCCGACCAGCGAGACGCAGGCGTGGGCGTGCTTGATCAGCTGCATGGTGAGCTCCTGACGTTCTTCGATGTACAGGGATAACTGTACAGTATTCCCTGTACACATGATAGCGTGAGACCGTGAACGCCACCCCTGCGGACCCGCCGCCTCCTGCCGTCGAGGACGTGGCCACGCACCTGCGCAGCGCGGTCGGCACTCTGGTCCGCAGCACCCGTGCGGTGGACCGGATCGCTCCCATCCCGGCGGCGGTGCTCGATCTGCTCGCCGCGCGCGGACCGATGACCACAGCCGATCTGGCGTCAAGCCGCGGCGTGCGGCACCAGACGATGGCCGCGACCGTGAAGGACCTGGCCGACGCCGGATTCCTCAGCGCCGGACCCGATCCGGACGACGCGCGCAAGAAGATCCTCGCGCTGACCGAGGCGGGGAGGCATGCGCTCGACGCCGACCGCCGACAGCGCACCGTGCTGCTCGCCGCAGCGCTGGACCAGGCGCTGGACGCGGACGAACTGCGCGTCCTGGCGCGGGCGCTGGATCTGCTCGACCGGGTTTCCGTCGCCGTTAACCAGATGACAGCGACGTGATGATGGACGGCATGACGACGACGGACGCGTGGACGGCGCGCCGCGCCACGGTGCGGGAACCGGACGCGATCGATCTGCTGGTCTCGTACTACGACGAGTTGGTCAGCAGGTACTGGGGACGGCCGTGCGAGCCGGGCGAAGTCGACGCGGCGATGCGCGACGAGCCCAACGATGATCTGGTCGCATTCCTGGTGGCGAGCGTCGGCGAGGAGCCCGCGGGCTGCGTCGGCGTGCGGATGCTGGCGCCGGAGGTGGCCGAGCTGAGCCGGATGTACATCCGTCCGCAGTTCCGGCGCTCCGGTGGCGGGCGATTGTTGCTCGGCGAAGCCGATCGCGCGGCTGCCGAACTCGGTGCGCGCGCCATCCGACTGGACACGCGGGGCGACTTGGTGGAGGCCCGCGCGATGTATGCGCGGTACGGCTATCGCGAGATCCCGGCCTACAACGACAGCAAGTACGCGAACCACTGGTTCGAGAAGACTCTGTAGCGACGGCGACGGCGACGGCGACGACTGGCGGTTGGCTCCGGGGTCGTTCGGGCATACGTCGTCACCGACCGCCCTGACGAGCTTTTCGCTCGTGCGAAGGCGGCCGGTGCCGAGGGAAAGCGCGGCTCAGGCCTCGCCGAAGAGCACGGCGGCGACGTGGTGCGTGTCCGCGTACTCCCGGACCGACGTGATCTTCCCGTCCTCGACGGTGAAGACCGCCGCGCAGCGGTTGTCGTAGGTCGCGCCGTTGGCGGCGGTCGCCTTCGACGTCCACTCCGCCAGCACCTGGTCGCCGTCGGCGAAGGCGTGGACCAGGGCGATCACGACCGGCGCCGAGGTGTCCAGGTAGGCGCCCATGCCGCCGAGGAAGTCGTTGATGATCGCGTCGCGGCCCTCCCACAGGCGCGAGATCGGGAGGTTGCCGGGGTAGAGCCAGGTGGCGTGCTCGGCGAAGCTGGCGACGATGGTCTCGGTGTCGCCGTCGCGGACTGCCTCGACGTAGCGGACGACGACGGTCTTCGGGTCGGTGATGGTGGTCATGGTGATGCTCCTTCGGGGTGATCTTGAGTCTATGTATTCGGGGTATTCGGGTCTGTCAGATGGTGGCGTCAGGCGATGGTGAGGACTGCGTTGCCGCGTACTCCTCGATCGCGCAGGAGAGTCAGGACGTCGGCGGTCCCGGTCCAGTCCGTCACCAGCCCGATCTCCGGGTGCAGGCGGTCGGCGGCGACGAGGCGTACCAACGTCTGCAGGTCTTGTCCGTAGGTCGAGTCGGAGTCGGCGTAGTGGAAGTGCCGGATCGTGGCGGACTCGGGACCGGCGAAGAAGTCGAAGAAGTCGAGCGTTGCCGGCTGCCGGCTGGCCTGGCCGAACCAGATCAGCGTTCCGCGCCGGGCGAGCTTGGCCAGGGCGGCCGGCAGGTTCGGGCCGCCGGTGGATTCCAGGACGATGTCGAAAGGTCCCTCGGCTGCGTCGATCGAGGGCACGACGCGCGCCGCGCCGAGCTCCAGCAGCCGGGCGCCGCGTTCGGGCGAGGAGCTGACCGCGGTGATCTCCAGCCCGGCCGCCGCCGCGAGTTCCACGAAGTAGTGGCCCACGCCGCCGGACGCGCCGGTCATCAGGACCCTGCTGCCGGCGGCGGCTCGCGTCACCCGCAGGAGGCGGAGCGCGGTGAGCCCGGCCAGCGGCAGCGCGGCGGCGGTGGCGGCGGGGACGGTGTCGGGGAGGTCGGCCAGAGAGCTGGTCGGGACTGCCACGTACTCGGCCCAGCCGCCCTGCGGCGGGTGGCCGACGACGCGGGCGCCGACCGCCGGGCCGGAGCCGTCGGCCGCGGCCTGGACCACGAGGCCCGCGACGTCCTTGCCGGGGCGCCAGCCGGGGCGCGGCGCCTCGAGTTGGAAGGTCTCGCCGCGGTTGACGGAGTACGCCTCCACCTTCACCAGCGCCTCGTCCGGACGCGGCTGCGGCTGGTCCACCGCGGTGAGTGCGACGGACGGTTCGGTGCGGCCGGTGGCTGTCATGGCCTTCATGGCGTTCTCCCCTTCGTGTGCTTCTTGCCTGCGAGATCAAGAAGACCACCGGGGTGAAAGGCCGGTCCAACAACCGGCTGCCGGTTTCGACAACCGCCGGTGGTAGGCCAAGGTGGAGGGCATGGATCTTGATCTGGCGCAGGTGCGGGCGTTCGTCGCGGCGGCGGAGCGGCTGCACTTCGGGCAGGCCGCCGAGCAGCTCGCGGTGAGCCAGCAGGCGCTGTCCAAGCGGATCGCCCGGCTGGAGGGCGAGCTCGGCGTGCAGCTGTTCCTGCGCGGCGGGCACGCGGTCGAGCTGACCGACGCCGGCCGCCGCTTCCTGGAGCCGGCGCGCCAGACGCTGGCGCACGGCGACGCCGCCGTGGCGGCGGCGCGCCACGTCGAGCGGCCGCTGCGGATCGACTACTGGGGTCACCTGTTCGCGCCGATGCGGACGCTCGCGCCGGTCATCGAGCGCGTCGGGGGCGCGGTGACAGTGGAGACCGGGCCCGGGCGCGACCTGCCGGGCGTGCTGGACGCGTTGGATCGGAGCGCCACGGATGTCGGCTTCGGGCGTGTGCACGGGGTCGGCGGCGGGGTCGGCAGCGGGGGCGGCGGAACTCGGGACGCGGCGTACACGCATCGCTTGGTACGCCTGGAGCCGGTAGACGTGGTGATCAGTGAAGATCATCGGCTCGCCGGCCAGTCGGAGGTACGGCCTGCGGAGCTGCGCGACAGCGTTCTGTGGTGTCCCGCGGCGCTGAACCGGCTGGACTTCTTTCAGCGCTTCGCAGAGCACTTCGACATCACTGCCGAGTCCGGCACGGCGAATCTCGGCATCGACCGCTTCCTGGAGCAGGTGGCGGCCGATCCGGTGCGCTTCGCGCTGATCCCGGCAGATCTGGAGCTGCCGGAACGTACCCGCGTCCGGTCACTCCCCCTCGTCGAGCCCACGCCGCTCTATGCGTGGTCGCTGGTCTGGCGGGCAGCGGATCCGCATCCGGGCATCGAGCCCCTCCTGCGAGCCTTCGCCGACGTCGCAGGCCGAAGCCGATGGCTGGAGTACCAACCGGGTCGCGACTGGCTGCCCGCCGGCGACGTATCAGAGGTCTGGCATCCCGCAGAGCGCAAGTAGGCCGTCCAGAAGATCGCCGACGACACCACTCGAGCCCTGCGGGACTGCACTCAGGCGTGCGGGCCCTAGCTCGCGTAGACCTGGAACTCCGATATCTGGCCGGCGGGCCATCCGGTGTTCGCGGTGAAGGTGAGCCGGACGTAGCGCACGCTCGTCGCCGGGAACGTGATCGTCACACTGTTGCCGGTTGCCGGGTCGAAGAGGCGGCCGGCGGAGGCGGACAGTGTCGAGGCGGCGCTGGCGTCTGCGCCTCCGGTGACCGCCACGGTCTGGGTGCGGGCCGCCCAAGCGGTCGCGGGCGGGAGCTTCAGCACGACCCGGGATACCGATGTCACCGCGCCGAGATCGACCATCAGCCACTGCGGGAACGCGTTGTCCACGCTCTCCCAGTAGGTGTTCGCGTCGCCGTCCACGGTGTTCGACGAGGCGTAGCTCTGCGTGTGACCGCTCTCGGAGGTCGGCTTCCCGAGCGCCAGGTTGGCGTTCGTGGCGGGGTCCGTCGTCGCCGACACTGTCGCAGAGGGCAGCGACACGTTCCCGAGGGCGTCGGTCGCGACGACGGCGAAGCTGTAGGCCGTGGACGGCGAAAGACCGGTGACAGTCGCCGTCGTCTTGGTCACGGTCAGCGCCGTCGTGCCGTTCACCCGCACCTGGTACCCGGTGACGCCGATGTTGTCAGTCGACGCGGTCCAGGACAGCGACACGCTGCTCGACGTGTGACCGGTGACGGCGAGGTTGGTCGGAGCGGTGGGCGGCGTGGTGTCGCCACCGCCGCCGCTGGTCGGCGCGAAGACCTGGAATTCTGAGAGCTGTCCGGCGGGCCAGCCGGTGTTCGCCGTGAAGGTGGCACGCAGATAGCGCACGGATGCGGTACCGACGTTGATCGTCACCGTGTTGCCCGTCGCCGGATCGAAGGTGCGGCCCGCGGATGCCGCGAGCGTGCTGAAGGTGCTGCCGTCGCTGCTGCCCGCCAGGGCCAGCGTCTGCGTGCGGGCGCCCCACGAAGCGGGCAACTTCATGACCACCGAGCCGACCGCCGCCACCGAGCCCAGATCGACCTGGAACCACTGCGGGAAGGCGTTGTTGACGCTCTCCCAGTACGTGTTCGGGTCGCCGTCGACGGCGTTCCCCGGCCCGAAGTTCTGTGAGGTCCCGCTGGCGGAGGCCGGTTTGCCGAGCGCCAGGTTGCCCGATCCCCCGCCGGAGCCGGCGACCGGCTGCGTCGGGCGGGTCGCGGTCAGCGGGATCTGCCCCTTCAGCATCCGGCCGCCGTCGGCGGTGAGCCGCAGGTAGTAGTCCGAGGAGCACGCGGTCCCGTCCTCGTCCAGCGCCAGCAGGCCGGCGCCGTTCGGCGACATCGACTGGTTCTCCGCGGTCTTGGCGATCTGGTTGCCCTCGCCGTACTCGTCGAACATGGAGATGTAAACGCTCTGCGTCCCGGCGCGCGCCATGTTGTAGAACTGCCGCCACATGAAGTCGCCGTGGACGCGCTGCCGCCCCGACAGGTCGCCGGGCAGGACGCACGGCTGGTAGTCGACGTTGTTGGCGGTGCAGTCCGCGAGGTCCGGCACGGTGAGGTTGGTATAGGCGTTGTCGGAGTCGGCGGCGGTGCCGATCGCGCCGACCATCCACGGCGAGAGCATGTCGAAGGCGTGGTAGACGCCGAGGTAGCCGGCGCGCGAGCCACCGGTGCCGGTGCGCCACTCACGCGGCACGCCGCCCATCACGTAACAGCCCTGACTCTTGAACCAGGTGATCACGTCCAGGCACGTCGCGGCGTCCCAGGGGTGGTTGGCGTCGTTGAAGCCGAAGCCCCAGATGCCCACCACCGGCTTGCCGTTCTGGTGCGCGTAGGCGCTGGAGGCGGTCAGCGCCGACATCTTGCTGGTCCAGTCGGCCTTGATCTCCGCCTGCATCGCGGTCCAGCCGGTGACGTCGTACATGATGTAGAACTTGCGGCTGTGGGTCTCGGCGGACGAGCGCACCTTCGTCGCCATCGCGTCGCGGGTCGGGCCCTCGGAGCTGTTCGGGTTGAAGCGCTGCAGGGCCGCAGTGTCGCAGCCGTTCTGCTGCATCCACAGGAAGTGGGTGTCGACGGTCTGCTGGTCGTAGGACGAGAACAGCGTCGCCGGCTGGCCGTTGCCGAGGTTGGAGTACGCGGTCTGATACGCGTGCGTGTACTCGCGCATGTCCGGCCAGGCCTTGATGACGTTGTTGGACGGCGACGGCGTCTGCGCCCAGTTCTGGGCCCAGTGCCACCAGCCGCCGATCGGCGCCCCATCGCCGGCGCAGGCGAACCAGCCCTGGTAGCCCACCGTGATCTTGCCGACGACGTCGCCGGCCGGGCTGGCCGCGCGCGCCGCCGGCGCGGCGAGCAGGTCCGGGCCCGCGAGGAGCGCCGCGGCCGAGCCGGCCGCGGCGGTGGTGAGGAATCTTCGGCGTGTGACCGTCATGTGCTCATCCCTTCCTAGCTGGAGGTGACGCGCTTTCGACACAGAGATGAAACTTTCGCACCGGTCATAGTTACAAGCCAGATGCCTTCATGCAATAACCTGATTCAAATACGTAAGATCCCGAAGGCGCTGCGCGGACGCGGGAGTATCGCAGGGTTTTGGCTCACCCCGGGAAACGCCCCGCGGAGCCGGTGTAGGTTCGGCTGCATGTCTGCTCCCCCGGTCCTGCGCGACGTTTACAGAACCCTGATGGCAGCGCGCGGCGACGCGGCCGCCTCGCTCACGTTCGACGACGGCCCGGGCCCGATCGCCCGCCTCGACGTCTTCGTCTACCGGCCCGCCGAACCCGCCGGCCTCACCACGTTCGCGACGGTCGGGATGGCCACCGCGCCGATGCCCACGGCGGACGGCGCGGAGGGCAGCCGCGCAGAGCTGCTGCTGTCCCGCTCCGGCGAGCTGGCGCCAGAGGACGAGCAGCAGATCGCCATGCAGCTGGCGAATCTGGCCGTGTACCCGTGGAAGACCGGCCGCGCAGTCGGCTGGGCGCAGATCGTCGGATTCGAGCAGGACTTCCCGACCTTCCCAGGCTGCCCCGCGGTGTTCCTCGCCGGCCCGCTGCTGAAGGACACCCCCAACTGGATCGACACCTGCGAGGGCGCGGTCCAGGTGATAACCGTCGTACCGATCACGGAGGCGGAGCGGGCCTCCGCCGCGTCCATGCCGCCGAAGACGTTCGCGGGCAATCTGATCGAGGCGCGCGATGTGTTCACAGCGCCGCCTGTGGTGGGCGCCTGAGCGCTTCGGCTTCCCGCGCGTTGAAGCGCTACAGCGCCCACGGCCCCGGCTCGGATACCGAGCCGGGGCCGCCTGGGTACAGCTGCGCGCCGTCAGCGGGCTCCTGCGGGAAGCGCAGCGCCGTGTGGACCCTCGCTGTATATCTGGGTTCTGCGACGCCTCAGCGTGGCCGTCACGGCGCCCAGCCGTGTGGCGGCTGCGGGCGCGTGGGCACTGAACAGGCCGGCGGAAAATAGTTTTCGGTGCCGGTCCTGACGCGATGGGCAAAGTGATGCCGGACCTGCGAGACTCGGTCGAGCACAGGTCGTGATCCCGGGTGTGGAGCGCGGCTGAATATTCCCCGGCGTTTGACCGAAGTTCTCGGACAAGACCTACTTCTATCAGGGGATTCGTGCTGCCCGTAAACAGATTTCGAACATCCTGTCCAATAGCAGTCAGTTCTCCGTCATCGTCACACAGAGCCACCACCGGTAATCAGCAGCCTGTCATGCCTTGCAAAACCGCCTCGGCCATCTTGTTGACGCCGACGATGAACGCGCCCATCTTGTTCGATGTGAACGAAACCGCCGCGCACCAGCCGAGCGCCGAACGGCACGGGGCGAACGGAGGGCACGATCACACCGGCGTGCGGATCTTGAAGCCGGTGCGGTCTTGCCACGCGTGTGAGAAGTCTTCTAAGCTCGTAGGGTAAGACATTGATCGAGCGAGAACTACTGGCTGTGAACTCTTACCTCCCGCCGCAATGAATCCACCACAATCGAATGGCGTTCATAGCGCTGGAGGAACATCATGACGGCCGACGGCATGATTGCGTTTCTCCGTCAGTATGCAGATGACCGTCTCGATTCATGGCTCATGGACGAACGCCGTTCCCTGCCGCTGTCGCTGATATCCCATCTGGGCAGCGAGGGCTTGTTCGGACTGCGGGTGGACCGGAGGTACGGAGGGCGGGAACTCTCCCACACCGATACGTTCCGGGTGATTCGGCAGGCCGCCGCGATCGATCCCAATCTCGCCGTGCTGCTGGCCGTCCACAACTCCCTCGGGATACCGCCGGTCCGGGACTACGCCGACGAGGAGACCAAGCAACGCGTTCTGCCGACCTTGGCGACCGGGCGCGGACTGGTCACCGTCGCCAGCAGCGAACCGGGTATGGGATCGAACGTGGTCCGCGGGATGGCCACCACCGCGATCCGCCAAGCCGACCGGAGCTTCATCGTCAATGGCAAGAAGTCGTGGATCAGCCTCGGTGCCGCGTCGAGCCACATCACGGTGCTCGCCCGACTTCAGGAGCCCAACGGCCGGCGAAGGGGCATAACCGCCTTTCTCCTTCCGACATCCACGCCCGGGTTCCGTCCCCGCAGCGAGGCGATGACGATCGGCCTCAGAGCCGTCCCCCAGGACCACATCACCCTTGACAACATGCGTCTACCCCCCTCGGCAGTACTGGGAGCGGAGGGCGGCGGGGCAGCGCTGGCCCAGAACTCGTTCCGGATGGGACGCGCCTTCCTCGCCGCATCGGGCACCGGGGCGATGCAGCGGTGCATCCAGCTCGCCGAACGATTCGCCGGCCGGCGCGGCATTTCCACGGGCAGGCTTCTCGACAACGGCGTCACCCAGCGGATTCTGGCGGACTGCGCCGCGGCGACACGCACCGTGGAAGCGCTCGTGTTCTCCCTCGCCGAGCGGCTGGACCGCGGGGGACCGGTGCCCGACGAGTTCTTCTTCGCCTGCAAGGTCATCGGCTGTGAGCTGGCGGGCCAGGTCGTCGACCAGTGCGTGCAGCTGATGGGCGCGCGAGGCTTCGTCGACACCGACATCGTCGGCAAATACTTCCGGGACTTCCGGGTTCTGCGCATCTTCGAAGGCGCCACCGAGGCCATGTCGGTCTTCGTCGGGACGCGCATCGTGCGCGATCTGGAGTCCTTCCACACCACGATGGTGAAGACCTTCGGCGCCACGAAGTTGGAGAGCGACCTCATGGCCGGCCTGCACGATCTGGTCGAGCGGGCGGGCAGCGGCCTCACCCCTCAACAGGGCCACGTGCTCGCGCGCGCGGTGGGCGATGTGGCGTGTTGGGGTGTGACCGCCGCGGCGATCGCCGAGACGGCGGAGAACAGTCACGGGGACCTCGACGTCTACGCGGCCTATTGGGCCGCCCGGCAACTCGAGCAGCGCTTGGCCTCCGCGCGCAACGAATTACGTCCTGCTTTCGCGTTGTCCGCCAACGTCTTGGCGCGGCACATCGCCGAATACGCAGATTCCATCGGGGACACACAGCAGAGTTACGGCGGCGAACGCCGCGCCGTCGACGCCTTCCTTCACCGTGATCCCGCATAGATCCCCGCGTCCATCTCGGCGCGGGCTAAAACCGTTTCTGCCCAAGGAGAATCGCATGGAATCGTACCAGCATGTCCTCGACACTCTTCGCGTCATCATCGAGGGATCTGTCGATGAAGTGGCCGCCGGTGACATCACCGCGGACAGTGATCTCGCAGGCGAGCTCGGAGTCGACTCCCTCGCCATGTTCGAGATCGCGGACAAGGCGCAGGAGCGATGGAATATAAAGATCTCCGACGACGACATAAGTCGATTCACCACCGTGGAAAGCTTGGCGACCTTCATCCAGGCCGCGGTGGGGGCGCAGGGACTGCCCGCGATGACAGAAGCCTGACGGCCGGCGCCGTGTTCCCTTCGCAGACATCTCTCGAAAGAGAGCTCCCATGACAAAGGCCGCAGTCATCTCAGGAATCGGCTCGAGCGTGCCGGCCTCGGTGGTCACCAACGACATGCTCGCCGAGCGGCTGGACACGACCGACGACTGGATCCGCAGGCTCACCGGCATCCAGACCAGGCACTGGATCGAGCCCGGGCAGGCGACGTCGGATCTGGCGGTGGAAGCCGGGTCGCGCGCGATCGAATCCGCCGGCGGAGAGCCGCCGCAGGCTGTGGTGTTGGCCACAATCACCCCGGACCGGCCGTGCCCGGCGACCGCTCCGGAGGTCGCCTCGCGCCTGGGCTTGGAAGGTGTCGCAGCCTTCGATGTCGCCGCCGTGTGCTCGGGCTTCGTGTACGGGCTGGCGACCGGTACCGGACTGATCGCCGCCGGGATCGCCGAACGCGTCCTGGTGATCGGCGCGGACACGATCAGCACGATCCTGGATCCCACCGACCGCTCCACGGGCGTCATCTTCGGCGACGGCGCCGGGGCCGTGATGCTGCGGGCCGGCGAGGCGGACGAGCCGGGCGCGCTGCAGGCGCTGGATCTGGGCAGCGACGGCACCGGCACGGACCTGATCACCGTCCCGGCGGGCGGATCCCGGCAGCGGTCCACCAAGTCGGTCCCGCCGACGACGGACACCTACCTCAAAATGGCGGGCCGAGAGGTGTTCCGCGAGTCGGTCCGGCGCATGGTCGAATCCTGTGAGGCCGTCCTCGAGCGGACCGGCTGGGACGCGGCGGACGTCGACCGGCTGGTTCCGCACCAGGCGAATCTCCGCATCATGAACAGTGTGGCGGACCGGCTGGGCATGCCCCGCGACCGCGCGGTCGTCGACCTCGACCGCGTCGGCAACACCTCGGCTGCCTCGATTCCGCTCGCGCTGGCGCGGGCGGCGGCCGAGGGCACCGTCGAAAGCGGCCACAGGCTCCTGCTGACCGCCTTCGGCGGCGGCCTGACCTGGGGGTCGGCCACGCTGACATGGCCCGACATCAAGCCGGTCTGACCCGGGAGGCACGAAAGTCGGTCGGCGTGGCGGCGGCAGATCTCCGCCCCGCGCCGACCCGCCTCACCTGGTGTCGCTGAGCGCCCCGATGTCCGCGGCGATCTGCGCGGCCCGGTTCAGCACGGTCGCCGCGTCGCTGTCCCGCAGCCCGAGGGTGAGCACCGCCGAGGCGTGGCCGGGTACCCGGACCGGGACCGCGGCGAAGATCACCGAGCCGGTGGCGGGCTCGCTCAGCGGGATCGGCGCGGTGGTCGTCGGCTCGCCGCCGCGGTCGAGGGTCTCGATGACGGCCAGGATGCCGACCGGCGCCAGGTGCGGGAAGGCCTCGAGGGCGGGTGTGCCGAGTACCTGGACGGCGCCGAAGAGCTGATCGTGCAGCGTGTTCGCGTACAGCACCTCCAGTCCCGGACGCGCCGCGATCATCGCCGTGCCGCCGGCGTTCTCCAGGATGGCGGCGATCTTCTGCCGACCGCTGATCTCGGCCAGGACCTCGTCGCGCGCGGCCTTGAGGACCTGAAGGCCCTGATTCCCCCAGGAGTTGCCGTCGGATTCGCTGCGCGGCGCCGGGTCGATCGCGCACACCGTGCCGATCACCGTGCCGCCGTCGTCGATCAGCGGCACGCCGATGTAGCTGCGGACCCCGAGCTCGTCGACGATCGGGTTGCCGCGGAACCGGGAGAAGTCGAAGACGTCGTCCAGGGTCAGCGCGGCCTTGCGGCCCACGACGTGCACGCAGAAGCCCTGGTCCATGGCCGCGTAGCGGCCGGGGTCGCCCAGGAACGCCGCCTCGCCGCTGCCCGGCTCCTTGCCGTACAGCCCCACCAGGTACTGGCCGTTCTCGCCGACCATGTTGACCATCGCCGCGGTGGCGCCGGTGGCCTCGGCGGCCCGGCGCGCGACCTCGTCGAAGACCGAGTCCGCCGTGGCGGACAGGCTCAGCTCCCGCTGGCGCGCCGCGCGCGCGGCGGCGTCCGAGGGCGCCGGCTGCCCCAGCCGCAGGGCCGGGGTCTGGAAGTCGTCGCGGTCTGTCATATGTAGCTTCCTTCATGCGCGGCCAGCTCGGGGGCGGCGGGCCGGACGGGCCGAAAGTCGGTGCTCTGCAGGTGCTTCACCAGCGCGATGAGCACGTTCACGGCCGAGGTGCGCGAGCGGGCGTCGCACATCACCACCGGCACCTCGGCGCGCAGCTGGAGCGCCTCGCGCACTTCCACGGAGGTGTAGGCGAACCGCGCGCCTTCGAACTCGTTGACCGCGACCAGGAACGGGATCCCGGTGCGCTCGAAGTAGTCCACGGCCTCGAAGGAGTCCTCGATGCGCCGGGTGTCGACCAGCACGATCACCCCGAGGGCCCCGATGCACAGCTGGTCCCACATGAACCAGAACCGCTCCTGGCCGGGCATCCCGAACAGGAACAGCACGTATTCGTTGGCGATGCTGATCCGGCCGAAGTCCAGCGCGACCGTGGTGGTGGTCTTGCCGCCGGTCAGCGCGATGTCGTCGACGCCGACGGAGGCCTCGGTGATCGTCGCCTCGGTCTTCAGCGGCGCGATCTCGGAGACCGCCCCGACCAGCGTGGTCTTGCCGACGCCGAAGCCGCCGGCTATCAGCAGCTTGAGGCCGCCGGGAAGATTCTCGGAGGCGCGGTCAGAGCTTGTAGAGGGCATCCAGCACCTTCTCCAGAAGGTCTGTGCTCGGCCGCGCCCGTTCGAAGACGGGCACCGGCGCGCGGGTGTCGATGGCGCGCCAGCCGAGCAGGTCGGACAGCAGGATCTTGGTCACTGCCAGCGGCAGCCCGGACAGCGCCGAGACCTCGGCGACCGAGATCGGGCGGTCGCACAGGCTCAGGATGTCGTCGTGGTCCGGGCCCAGGTCGCTCAGGGCCCGGCCGGTGGCCACCACGTAGGTCACCAGGTGGAAGTCGGCGTTCGGCGCGGTCCGGCCGCCGGCGACCGCGTACGGCCGGATGAGGCGGCCGGCCGCGGAGTCGACGAAGGCATCGGGATCGCCCCGGCTCACGACCGGGCCCGGGCCGCTGCCACCGCGCCGTCCGCGGCGCCGCGGGGAGCCGTGGACAGTTCCCGGACCACGGCGGTGACGCAGCGCTGCATCTCGAAGCCGATCTGCCGCGGGTCGGCCTCGCGGTCGGCCAGCACGCCGATGCAGGTGCCGGGACCGGCGGCGCCGACGCACAGGAACGCGCCGTCCAACTCCACCACCACCTGGCGGACGCCGCCGGCCCGGACCGTCTTGCCGATGGCGGTGACGATGCCCCACATCCCGCTCTCGGCGGCGGCCAGGGTGTCGGCCTCGTCCTTGTTCAGACCGGTCGTGTACGCGCGGACCAAACCGTCCGTCGACATCAACAGCACGCTGCGGGCGGCCGGAATGCTCTGCAGCATCCGGTTGATCAGCCAGCTGAGATTCTCTTCGGTCTGGGTGCTCACTGGTTCCACTCCTGACGGTTCGCGGTGGTGCGATCGTGCTGCGAAGGGTCCGCGCCGGCCGCCGGGGGGCCGGCCGGTGCGATGCCCGAGGAAAGGCCTTGCCAGAAGTCCGACATCATCGTCGGGGAAAGCGCGCCGCCGCCGTGCGGGTTCTCCTGCGGCTCGGCCTGGAGCAGCCGCGCGGAGATGTGGCCCTGCGGGGTACGGCGGCGAAGCTGTGGACGGCCGTCGGGCAACAGGCCCGGAGCCTTCTCGGACGCCGGCTCGGAAGCCTGCTCGCCCGCCGCGGACCGGTCGCCGAGGCGGGACCACGGCGGCACGGAGGTACCAGTACCCGGCGCGGGGTACCGGTCGGGGGTCAGCGGCAGCACGGCGGTGTCCGGGCCCTGAAGGGAGTACCGGTCGGGCTGCGCCGGCGCCGGTGTCCCGAAGTCCTGCGCCGGGTACCGATCGGTCTGCGCCGGCGCTGCGGCGCCTAACTCCGAGCCCTGATACATGTCGGCCGACGGCGCCTGGAAGGACGCGACGGAGCCGGTGGGGCCCGGCACCGGCGCGGCGGCGGTCGGCGCGGAGGCGCCGCCGGTCACCGGCGGGTTGATGGACGGCCACTGCGGCTCGGCGGGAGCCGGCTGGGACCATGCCTGGCGGCCTTGGCCCGACTGGAAGGAGTCGGGCTGCGCGTAGCCCTGCTGCGCGGTGCGGGCGGCCTGGTCCGCGGCGGCCGGCGAGGTCGGCAGCGGTGACGTCGGCAGCGGCGGCGGCGTGGCCCGGATCGGTGTCGGCTGGCCGGCGCGGGCTGACTCCTGCGCCGCGGCGGCGGGCGAGGTCGGCAGCGGCGGGACGTGCGCGGTGGCCGGCGACGACAGCGGGGGCGGCATCGAGGCGGCGACCGGGGACAGCGAGGCGGCCGAACTCGGGGCTGTGGCAGCGGTCGAGGCGGTCGAGGAGGTCGTGGCCGGCGGAAGGGTGTCCGGCAGCGGCGCGAGCGCCGGCCGGGCCGGCAGCTGCGTGTGGTCGATGCCGCGGCGCGGCTGATGCCCCTTGTCCGCGGGCAGCTCCTCCGCCGCCAGCAGCGCGTCCGGGATCACCACGAGCGCCATGGTGCCGCCGGTGACGTTCGGCGCCAGCTCGACCGCGATCCCGTGGCGCTGGGCCATCTTCGCGACCACGGACAGGCCGATGCGGCCCTGGGAAAGCAGATCCTTGACATTCGCCCCCGACGGGTCGCGCAGCAGCGTGTTCAGCCGCCGGAACTGGTCGGACTCCATGCCGATGCCGTGGTCGTTGATCTCGATCGCCAACCCCGCGGACACCCGGTGCGCGCCGACGGTGACCTTGGTGGTCGGGTTCGAGTAGTTGGTGGCGTTCTCGACCAGCTCGGACAGGATGTGGATGACGTCGGAGACGGCGTGGCCGTGGATGCGGCCCGGCGCCCGCGGGATCACCTGCACGCGGGGGTAGTCCGGGGTCTCGGAGACCGCCGAGCGCTGCGCCACGGTGACCGGGACCGGGTGCGTCCACTGCCGCTGCGGAAGGGCTCCCACCAGCACCCCGATGTTCTCGCCGTAGCGGCGGACCTGGGTGGCCTGGTGGTCGATGCCGAACAAGGACTTCAGGAGCTTGGGGTCCTCGACCTCGTTCTCCAGCTCGTCGAGCCGGTTGATCTGCTGCAGCACCAGGGTGAGCAGCCGGCGGACCAGCTGGGCGAAGATGACCTGCAGGTCCACGCCCTCCTCGGAGACGGCGATCGGACCGGCCGCGGCCTTGGTCGCCGCGGCCAGCGTCGCGGCGGCCTCGGTGGCGTTCGCGACGACCTGCGGAGACATCGGGGGCGGCGGCGGAGCCTGCTGCGGCAGCGGAGCCGGGGCGGGCTGGGGTCGGTGCTGCTGGTGCTGCGGCTGCTGGTGCGGCTGCGGCTGGGGCTGGGGCTGGGGCTGCGCCATCGGCGGCGGCGCCTGCCGGGGGTCGGGCCCGCCGAAGGCGGGGATCTCGGTCGCGCGGCCCGGACGCCCGGCGAAGGCGAGGGTGGCCGCGACGACCGCGAGTATCAGACCGCCGAGAACCCAGACGGCGGTCATCGTGCCGCTGCTTATGTGATAGCCGGCCGAGTGCGCGCCGTCGACGACGAGGACGATCGCGGCGCCGGCCAGCACCGCCGAGCACACCGAGGGAGCCACGACCCAGGCGGTCGGCCGTCGGCCCGCCGGCCGGCGCTCCGCGCCCGCGGCGTTGTAGGCCGAGTGCCGGCCCGGTGCGCCGTGCCCGGGACGCGGCGGCGCCTCCTGGACGCGGTCCGCCGCGGTCACCGGACGTCACCGCCGGCGCGGCTGCGGCTGCGAGCAGATACGGAAGCCATATGCCAACCCTACGTTCGGAGTCGATTACGAAGTGGATACCGGCTCGAATTCGAAGAACATATCAGAAACCTGACAAAGATGTGCCATGATCGACGCTGAACCCATTACATCAGGAGCCCCGCGCGAGGCCATATCTGAGGCCGTGGATAAGGGTTTCACGCCAGGCGCGCAGGTACCGGACGCGAGGGTGGACGCCCCTGGTCCCGCGGCCGTCCGCCGGCGCCCGAGCACCACCGGCACAGCGGAGCCCGAAGGGCCCGCGGTCCGGCGTGCGAGTCCTCAGCACACCCCCCAGCCCTTGCTCCGCACACAAGTTCCCACCCACGCCCTTACCAACGCGCGAACCCGCGATCGGTTACGCAACCGCTTCAGCCTGGCGGGGTTCGCCGGGTTCGGACAGGTTCAGGGCGTAAAGACTTCGGAAAACCGGCTGGGGCACAAGGCAAACCTTTGGGGCGTCTTTATACAGACCGCTGATTCTCCACCCGGGCCGAATTGGTCTGGACCACAGGGAAAGATCGAGGCGGGCGCGAAGAGATGACGAGATCTCATCTTCCTCACGGGTCACAACTTCCCCGATTGCGGCCCGGGCGCCGTCCCGGTCGGCGAAACTGGCCCGGTGAACAAGCGGTCAGTGATGGTCGGCGGGCTTCGGATGAACGTCGTCGAGGCCGGTTCGGGACCGGACGTCGTCGTGCTGCTGCACGGGTTCTTGAACTACTCCTACTCCTGGCGGCATCAGGTGCGCGACCTCGCCGCCGCCGGATACCGCGTGCTCGCACCGGATCTGCGCGGATACGGCGAGACCGGGTGCCCGGAAGACGTCGAGCAGTATTCGATGCTGCACTTGGTCGCGGACGTGGTCGGGCTGCTCGACGCGTTCGGGATCGAGCGGGCGACGGTGGTCGGGCACGACTGGGGGTCGGTGCTCGCCTGGCACACCGCTTTGCTGCGGCCCGATCGGGTGCGGGGCGTGGTCGGGTTGAGTGTGCCGTACGTACCGCGCGCCGATATCAGCCTTCTGACAGCGATGCGCGAGCGGTTCGGCGATCTCTACTACATGCAGTACTTCCAAGAGGTCGGGCCCGCGGACCGGGAGCTGGCTCGCGATGTCGCGGCGACGTTCCGCAGTGTTCTGAGTTCGGGGTCGGAGCCGTGGAATCCGGTGCTGCCCGAAGGCGGCGGGTGGCTGGACTGCTTGCCGGACAAGGGGATTCCGGACTGGCTGACCGCCGCCGATCTGGACGCCCACGTCGCCGCCTTCGAGCGCAGCGGCTTCACCGGCGCGCTCAACTGGTACCGGAACATCGACCGCAACCATGAGCTGACCGCCGCATGGCAGGGCGCGAAGATCCAAGTGCCCGCGCTGTTCCTCTATGGAACGCGCGACGCCTTCGGACGTTATGCGTCGGAGCTGATCGACGATCTGCCGCGCTCCGTGCCGGATCTGCGGAGCGTCGTACGCCTGGACGCGGGGCACTGGGTCCAGCAAGAGCGGCCGGATGAGGTGACCGCCGCGTTGGTGGACTTCCTGGAACGCGACCGGGACCGCGATGGAGCGCGACCGATGCCTGTGGGTGCCGCTCTCTAGGCTCGGCTCCATGGCGCCCCTTATCGATTACCGCTCCCCGGGACTGTTCACCGATGTGCGCGGCGTCGAACCCGCCGCACTGCGGGGCGTCGCAACGGATCCGGTCGATCTTATTCGGCCGGTCTCCCGGCTGGTGATCCAGCCGCACGAGGCCGAAGCCGCGGGGATCGCCGCCGAAAGGCTTGCGGAGAACCAGATCCGGCCGGCGGCCGTGCTCGTCGAGCGGCTGCTGGCCGTGGACGCCGCGCCGCTGAGCGAGCCGCGCGAGGCCGGCAAGCGGGTGGTGGGGACGTGCCGGCACTTCGCCGTGCTCGCCTGCGCGCTGCTGCGGAACGCGGGATACGCGGCGCGGGCGCGCTGCGGGTTCGCGACGTACTTCCAGCCCGGCCAGGCGCTCGACCATTGGGTCATCGAGTACCGGCTCGACGACGCCGCACACTGGATCCGCCTGGACCCCGAGACCCTCGGCGGCAGTGTGCTGCCGAACGCCGACGACCTGTCGCCCGGCGATTTCCTCACCGGCGCTGAGGCATGGGCGGCGTACCGGCGCGGCGAGGTGGACGGCGCGACGTTCGGCGTCCACGGCACGGAGAACTTCGGCCCGGCGGAGATCAAGGGCAACGCGGTGAGGGACCTCGCGGCGATGAACAAGGTCGAGACCCTGCCGTGGGACGAGTGGGGACGCATGACCGACGCCTACGCCGGTCTCACCGGCGAGGACTACGACGCATTGCTCGACGAATTGGCGGCGGCCTGCGCGAGCGACGACGATCGCGCGCTGAGCGAGCTGTATCGAGACCCGGTGTTCGAAGTGCCCGCTGAGCTGCTGCTTTGAGTGGTCGACGGCAGGCCTCTGAGACAGTTTTGAAGCGGCGTCCACGGGCGATCCGCAGTGCCTTCGCAGCCCTCTGATCCCCGACACGCCAGTTCGACCTGGACGCCACGGAATCAGCCTCGCGGAGCGATAGCCTTCCCTCTTCCACCGGTCCGCGCCAGGGCTCGCCCCCGGCGCCCGAACCCCCAGGAGCCGCGTCATGGCCCAGGTCAGGCTGCCGCGTCAGCGTTCGTCGGAGACGGTCAGCGTCCGGGTCGGCGGGTATGCCGGGCGGGTGACCGTGGTGCGTCCCGACGACCGGCCGCCGCAGGTGCTGCTCATGGCCGGCGGGCACGGGTCGACGGTCGCGGGGTTCGCCGACGCCATCGGGACGGCGATCAGCCTGGGTCTGGCCAACGGCGCCGGGTTCGACGACTACCGGGTGGCGCTGGAGCTGGTGGGGCTGAGCGCCGACCAGCTCGAGCGGGAGTGAGGCGCACCCCTCGGCGGGAGTGAGCCCTCCCCCTTAAAAGTGGTATCTCCAATGCGTGTTAACGTGAGCGCGCTGGACGTTCCGCCGACCGGCGGGGCGTCCGGCACGTCTGCACCACGTGAGGAGTCACCGTGCTTTCCGAGCAGTCGGCCGCGACCGTCCGCGCCACCCTTCCCGTCGTCGGCGCCGCGATCGGCGACATCACCGAGCGCTTCTACGCCCGGCTTTTCCAAGCCCATCCGGAGCTGTTGCGCGACCTGTTCAACCGGGGGAACCAGGCCGCGGGCACGCAGCGGCTGGCGCTGGCCGGCTCCATAGCGGCGTTCGCGACGCAGCTGGTGGAGCAGCCCGGCACGCGGCCGGACGCGCTGCTCTCGCGCATCGCGCACAAGCACGCCTCGCTCGGCGTCAGCCCGGCGCAGTACAAGGTCGTGCACCAGCACCTGTTCGCGGCGATCGCCGAGGTGCTCGGGGACGCCGTCACCCCGGACGTCGCCGCGGCCTGGGACGAGGTCTACTGGCTGATGGCCCACGCGCTGATCGCGATCGAGGGCCGGCTGTCCACCGAGCGCGGCTACCTGGTGGGCGGCACCTGGCGGGACTGGGAGGTCGTGGGGCGGCGCGAGGAGACCGCCGACGTGGCCTCGTTCCTGCTGCGGCCGGTCGGCGGCGGGACCCCGCAGCCGTTCCAGGCCGGGCAGTACGTGTCGGTGCAGGTCGAGCTGCCGGACGGGGCGCGGCAGATCCGGCAGTACAGCCTGACGTCGGCGCCGGACGCGGCGGTCCGGCAGATCGGCGTGAAGCGCGAGCGCGGGACGGACGCCGATCCGGCCGGCGAGGTCTCGAACCACTTGCACGACACCGTGCAGCCGGGGCACGTGCTGCGGATCTCCGCGCCGTTCGGCGACTTGGTGGTGGACGCCGGGGCATCGGAGCAGCCGTTGCTGTTGGCCTCGGCGGGAATCGGCGTGACACCGATGATCTCGATCCTGGCCGAGCTGGTGAACCGCGAGCACGCGGCGCCGGTGCTGGTCGTGCACGCCGACCGCAGTCCGGAGGCGCACGCGCTGCGCTCCGACCAGAACATACTGGCCGCGAAGCTGATCAGCGGCCGGACATACTACTGGTACGAGAACGACGCCGGGGAGTCGGGGCGCGTGGGTCTGGCGGATCTGAGCGACGTGGAGATCCCGGCCGGGACCGCCGCGTTCCTGTGCGGGCCGTTGCCGTTTATGCGCGCCATGCGGGAACAGCTGCTCGCCAAGGGCGTGCCCGCCGCCGACATCCACTACGAGGTCTTCGGACCCGACCTGTGGCTGGCCGCCTAGACAAGCAGTGCCCTGATCAGCGTCACGGCCGCCCCATCGCGATCGACAGCAACAGCGGACCGGTCGGCGCGGCGGTCACATCCTCGACCGTGAGCTGGTCGAGCGAGGCGTAGAAGGCTTCCTGGGCGGCACGCAGGGCACTGCGAAGCCGGCAGGCGGCGTTGAGCGGGCACGGATCCTCGCCGTCGACGCAGGCGGCGAGGTCGCCCGAGCCCTCGAAGGTGCGCACCACCGCCCCGACCGAGGCGACGCGTCCGGCCGGGGTGAGCACCAGTCCGCCGCCGCGTCCCCGGCGCGCCTGCACCAGGCCCAGGTGTTGCAGCTTCCCGACCACCTTCGCCATGTGCGTGCTGGCGGCGCCCATCGCCTCGGCGACGCCGCGGGTGGTCGGCAGCTCGTCCGGGTGGGTGTCGGGCGGGACCACGGCGAGCCTCATCAGCAGGCGCAGGGCCAGATCCGTGGACTTCATCAGGTGCATGGGGCGAGCCTACGTCGCGGCCTGCATATTTGGTATTCCCGGTACGACTTTGAGGAACGCGCTCCTGTTCCACTCATCCACGTTCCACCCACCCACGTTCCACCCGCCTTCCACCCCCGGATGGAAGCGGCTCCAACCGGCTCGCTGCGAATCTCGAGATGTCAGCAAGACCGGGCAGGGCCAAGAGGGGAAAAGATCGTGGACGCCAGCGTGTGGATTGTGAACATCGTGGTTCTGGCCTCGGTCCTCGGGACCGACCTGGGACGGCGCAAGGTGGGCATGGCGCGTCTGCTGCGGCCGGCGATCGTGGCGGCGGTGATCGTGCCGATGTACGTGAAGCACCCGGCCACCTCCGGGAGCGGGCTGGTGCTGGAACTGGCCGCGGCGGCCCTGGGGCTGCTGCTGGGCCTGGGCGCCGCGGCGCTGCTGAAGGTGCGGCGGAACCCGTCGGACGGCGTCATCTACACCCACGCCGGGGTCGGCTACGCGGCGCTGTGGACGGCCGTCATCGGGGCGCGGCTGCTGTTCGTGTACGGCTCGAACCACTGGTTCACCGAGCAGCTCGGGCGCTGGATGACGCAGCACCAGATCAGCGTGGACGCGCTGACGGACGCGCTGGTCGTGATGGCCATCGCGATGCTGCTGGGGCGGACCGGGACGCTGGCCGCCAAGCGGCGGACCGCGGTCACCGGGCACGTCGCGACCGGGGCGTCGGCGCAGCGGACGCAGGTCGTGCGCTAAGGCGCGGGGCGTGGACGCCCGCCAGAACAACAGTCCACCGAGGCCGCCGGGCAATCCGCCCGGCGGCCTCGGTGTGTGGCGGCTGCTCCATCAGTCCATGTCGGGCTCCCGTCGGGCTCGCCAGGCGTAGACACCGAGCCCGCCGACCAGCAGCGGCACGCCGAGGATGAGGACCATCGCCTCGATCCCGCGGCGGGTGTCGTCGTCCGTCTTCACCAGCAGCTGGCGGGACAGACCGCAGACCGGTACACCGCTCGGTCCGCTCTGGGCGCAGGCCGACAGGGAGTACCAGGCCATCGCGCCGGAGCTGGAGCCGGAGCCGGGTCCCGAGCCGTCCAGCACGTCGCTGGGCCCGGTCAGCGGCTCGGCCGCCTCGGCCAGGTCCTGGACCGTCCCGGCGGTGATCTCGGCGTGGATGTCCACGGTCCGGCCGGGGAGGAGGTCCGCGGTCCAGGTGGGCATCGAGCCTGGCCCCGCGGAGGCGGCGAGGGCCGGGCTGGCGCGCAGGATGTGGAACCCGGGCGGGAGCATCGCCGTGACGGCGACGTGCCGGTAGGGCACGGTTCCGGCGTCGCGCAGCTCGATCGTGTAGTCGATCGCCGCGTGCTCGTCCGCGGGGGTGCTGCCGCCGAGGACGTCGACGGTGACGCCGGCGGGCGGCGCGGGGGTGGTGTCCGCCGCGGCCGAGGCGGCCGCGGGTCCGAGAAGCGTCAGTGCCGTGGCCGCACCCACCCGGAGCAGCCTCGGCCCGCGTTTGCCGCTCACCGGATCGGCACGGCATGTCGGAACCGGCGTTCGGCCACCTGGTCGCGTGGATCGCGGGGCAGCACCGGCAGCAGTGGCAGCACTGGCAGCACCGGGGAAGACAGCACTCGCATGGGCGATACCGTCCTTTCGCTTCGCTCGGATGTGCGGACCGCCGGGGCGGCGGCCACCCGTCCGAGCCTGCAAGCCCCGATCGCGGGCCGCATCCGCAGCGAGGCCGCGCGAGGGAACGGGATACCGCTGACGTGTTCGCCTTTGTAGACTCGAAAGCTGTCATAACACTTCATCAGCGCGGGGGAACAGCACCATGTCGACGGCCGCCGAGACCGCGGGCAGCAAGCCCATCAACTACCGCTTGAACCTGGGTGAGGGGTGGACCCGGATCCGCCTGGACGACCACGCCGAGGCCGACGTCAACGCCTTCCTGGACACGGTCTTCGCCGCGGTCCCGGCCGACGCCGCCGAGGCCGGCCGGGACCTGATCGGCGGCCGGCTGACCACGCAGATCGTCGCCGGCCGGGCCAAGGGCGGGATCGACTTCTACATCCCGACGCCGGGCGGCGGGCCGGTCCCGGCGCTGACCGTGATGGCCTCGGAGGTGAAGATCCCCAGCGCCGCGGTCCCGGAACCGGCCGACGTGGTGGCCCGGGTCGCCGCCTCGAACCCGACCGCGCGCACCGGCGTGATCGCCGGGATGCCCGCCGTGCGCATCGACCGCAGCGCCGGCGCCGGCCTGGACGCCGAGCCGGCCGGGGAGGACGCCGAGGAGGACAAGGACGGCTTCCAGCCGCCGCGGCCTCGGCACATCGAGTACGTCGTCCCGGTGGCCGGGGACCCGGACCACCGCTGGCTCTCCATCGCGCTGACCGGCCAGGCCGGCCCGGGCGGGGACGAGGCGAAGGTGGACGCCGCGATCTCGCGGTTCGACCAGGCGGTCGCCGACCTGGCGTGGACCGAGGGCGAGGGTTCGGGCGCCTGAACCATCCCGGACCGGGTCGCGAGCACCAGCTGGCGGCCCGGTTTCGCTTGTCCGGCGTCCGGCGTCCGGCGTCCGGCGTCGGGCGCTGACGGGGGCGCCGCGCCGGGTCAGTACACGGTCTCCGGCGGATCGAACAGCCGCACGCCGTCCGTGAGCAGGCCCGCACGCTTCACCGTGCGCAGCACCTGCACCACTTCCAGCTGCCCGATCTCCTTGATCGCACCCATGCGGCCGGTCACGTACTCGTACAGATCCTGGATCTCCCGGCAGACCACGACGGCGGCCAGGTTGGTGGGACCGGTGGTCGCGGCGGCGAACGGGACCTCGGGGTGCGAGCCGACCGCGCGGCCCACGGCGTCCAGGTCCGAGGGCGCCACCGCCGCGCTCACCATCGCCTCGACGTGGAAGCCCAGGTGGACCGGCAGGACCTCGACGTCGAAGTAGAGCACGCCGTTGTCCATCAGGTGCTCCACGCGGCGCCGGACGGTCGACTCGGACTTGCCGACGGCGGCGGCCAGTTCCGGGTACGGCGCGCGGCCGTCCCGCGCCAGGACGGCGAGCAGGGCGTGGTCGGCGTCGTCGAGCTCGAACTCGCCCGGGACCTCGGGGAAGTCCCGGTGCAGCGCGGCGGCCTGGTCCGCGCCGAGGTCGGCGGCCAGACCCGGCCAGCCGCCGGGACCGCCGACGAAGGCGTGCATGATCGTCTTCACCGACACCCCGGTGACCTGCCGGGTGCGCGGCAGCTTGTCGAGCAGCAGCAAGTCGCGCTCGCGCCGGGAGGGGGACCGGGTCATGCAGGACACTTCGGTGCCGCTGGCGTTGATCGTCACCCAGCCGATGTCGCGGCGGCGGGCCAGCGCGTCGGCGATCGCACCGGCCGCGCCGGGGACGCACTGGACGCGGACGTTGGACTGGTAGAGCCCGACGCGGTTGCCCAGCGGCAGGCCGATCACCCTTAGCAGGCCGCCGCTTCGCAGGCGGCGGTAGCGGCGGGTCACGGTCTGGTCGGTGACGCCGAGCACCTCGGCCAGCCGGCTGAACGAGGCGCGGCCGTCGATCATCAGGGCTTGCGCGAGTTGGCGGTCGAGGCGGTCGAACTCCTCGACGCGCTGGTCGGTGCTCATGGAAATCCATCATGACACTTGGATCGATAGAGGAAAACCGCCGAGATTCGGCGCCCAGACCTATCTATCCCGCACCCGCCTGCGACCGTCGAGACGACCAATCGAACCCCTTCGCGTCCTCGAGGAGGACCCCCATGCGCAAGTGGCTACCGCTCGTCGCGGTCTGCTTGGGGACGTTCATGCTGTTGGTGGACGTCACCATCGTCACCGTCGCCCTGCCCGACATGGCCCGGAGCCTGGACACCACGTTCGCCGACCTCCAGTGGGTCATGGACGTCTACGCCCTGGTGCTCGCCGCGCTGCTGCTGGCCGCCGGCTCGCTCGGCGACCGCGCCGGGCACCGCCGGCTCTACGTCGCCGGGCTCGTCGTCTTCGCCGCCGCCTCGCTGGCCTGCGGCCTGGCCACGAGTCCCGGCGTGCTGATCGCGTTCCGCGCCGTGCAGGGCGTCGGGGGCGCGGCGATGCTGGCCACCACGGTCGCCCTGATCAGCCATCTGTATTCCGGGCGCGACCTGGGCACCGCCTTCGGGGTCTGGGGCGCGGTCAGCGGCGCGGCCGCGGCGGCCGGGCCGATCATGGGCGGGCTGCTCACCCAGCACCTGGACTGGCGCTGGATCTTCTTCGTCAACCTGCCGATCAGCGTGGCGGCGGTGGCGATGACGCTGCGGTACGTCGGGGAGTCGCGCGGGGAGCGGCGCCGCGGACTGGACCTGCCGGGCCTGCTGACGTTCACCGCGGCGGCGGGACTGGCGACGTACGCGCTGATCAAGGGCAACGACTACGGCTGGGGCTCCGCACGCACGATCGGGGTCTTCGCCGGGGCGGCGGTGGCGCTGGTCGCGTTCGTCGTGGCGGAGCTGCGGGTGCGGACGCCGCTGCTGGACCTGAGCTTGTTCCGGCGCGGGACATTCACCGGTGTGATGATCGGTGCGCTGCTGCTGTCGGGGGCGGCGTTCTCCTACTTCGCGTACGAGTCCCTGTGGTTGCAGTCGGCGCTGGGCATGAGCCCGGTGACGGCCGGGCTGTGCTTCGTGCCGATGAGCGGGGCGGCGTTCGTCACCGCCGGACTCGGCGGGCGGCTGCTGGAGGACCGGCTCTCGCCGCGGGTGATGATCGGCGGCGGTCTGCTGCTGATCGCGGCCGGTTCGGCGGCGCAGATGCTGGTCAGCGCCGGGTCGAGCTGGACCGTGCTGGTGCCAGGACTCGTGGTCAGCGGAGTCGGGGTCGGGCTGGCCACGCCGACGCTGGTGTCGACGGCGGTCGCCGCGGTCGGGTACCAGCGTGCGGGGATGGCCAGCGGCGCGGTGAACACGGCGCGGCAGCTGGGGAACGCGCTGGGCATCGCGGTGCTCGGGGTGGTGTTCCACGCCGGGCTGGCTTCCTCGGTGCGGGGTGCGGGCGTGCCGCAGTCGGCGGCGGTCGCCGACGCGCTGGCGGCTGGGCAGACCCGCGGCGTGCTGGCATCGGGACCGGCCGCGCAACGACCCGCGCTGGAGCACATGGTGCACGCGGCGTTCGCCTCCGGGCTGCGCTCGGCGTTCCTGGCGGCAGCCGTCATGGGAGCGGTCGGCGGCCTCGCGGTGCTGGCGCTCGTGCGGCGGCCCGGCGGCGGTCACGCACCGGGGGAGCAGTCGAGCGCTGCGAACGTGCCGATCCCCGCCGAGGCGTGACCGGCGACCGACACGCGAGATATCAAAATCCAGGGATTCGCCCCCTGCCATGGCTAATGTCCTACCCGGTCACCCGGGCGGGACGAGCAGTCAGACGAGCAGAGGGCGAGTCTCCATGGTTGGGCGGTTCAGGCACGTCACGGCCACGCTGGCGGTCGCGGCACTGATGGCGGCACCGAACGCGGTGTCAGCCGCGACCACCTCCGTAACAGCAGCGGATGGTCCTACTACTGCGCGAATCGGGTTGGCCGGCGCCGACCCGGACGGCCTCCAGCAACTGGCACGCGCGGTAGCCGACCCACACAGCACGCAATACCGGCACTTCCTCACCCCCGCGCAGCTCCAGGCCAAGTACGGCCCGACCCCGGCGCAGCTGAAGCAGGTCCACCAGTGGCTCACCACCGGCGGCCTGACGATCACCGGCGAGAACGCCCACTGGATCGACGTCGCCGGCTCCTCGGCGAAGGTGCGGAAGGCCTTCGGGCACCTGCCCCAGCTGCGAATCAGGCAGGGCATCGGCGCCGGGTACGCGGCACGGGCTGCGGCAACGGTTCCGCCGGCACTGGCAGGGGCGGTGTCGAGCGTCGCGGGACTGATGCCGGAGCGGCAGGGGATGCGGCAGTTCTCATATCGGGTGATGACGGGAGCGCGGAGCAGGGCGCTGACTGGCGGCGGGGTCGATCCCGGCGGGCCGATGCAGCCGGCGCAGCCAGCGGCTCCGGGCGGGCAGGGCGGCCAAGGCGGGCCGCTGCAGCCGACTCAGGGCACGCAGGTCAACCCCGGCGGGCCGATGCAGCCAGCTCAGCCTGCGGCTCCGGGTACGCAGGGCGGCCAAAACGGTCCAGTGCAGCCGACCTTGGGCACGCAGATCAATCCCGGCGGACCGATGCAGCCAGCCCAACCGGCAGCTCCGGGCACGCAAGGCAGCCAGGGCGGTCCGGTGCAGCCGACGTCGGGCGCACAGCCAGCTCAACCAGCAGCTCCGGGCACGCAGCGCGCTTCGGTGCAGCAGGCGCCGCGCACGCAGATCAATCCCGGCGGACCGATGCAGCCAGCCCAGCCAGCCCAGCCGGCAGCTCCGGGCACGCAGCGTGCTTCGATGCAGCAGGCGCCGCGCACGCAGATCAATCCCGGCGGCCTGATGCGGCCAGCCACTCGTGAGATGCCTGCCGCGCAGGTGGATCCTGGCGGGCCTATGCAGCCGTCTGCGCCGGTGATGCCTGCGCCGAAGGGTCCTGTGGGGTCGGGGGGTGCGGGTGGCGGGGTGAATCCTGGCGGCCCGATGCAGCCGTCTGGGCCTGCGGGGTCTGCGGGCCCGGTGGGGCCGATTGTTGTTGGTGGGCCGATTCGGCGGAGTTTGCCGGGTGGTGCGGGTGGGCTGGTTTCGCCGTCCGTCAGCTCCACTGCGTGCTCTGCCGACTGGGGTGCCTCTCCGGCGGTTGGTGTGCCGGAGGGGTACAACAAGCCTGATCCGCTGGTGGCGTGTGGGCTTACTCCGAAGCGGCTGCGGGCTGCTTATGGGGTCACGGCGGCTGGGTTCAGTGGGAGGGGGGCGATCATCGGGATTGTGGATGCGTATGGGTCTCCGACCATGCGGGCTGATGCTGATGCGTTCGCGAAGTCGGTGGGGGACTTGGCTTTTGGCGCGGGTCAGTACATGGAGTCCGTGGATCGGGGTGCGTGGAAGCATCTGGGGGACGGCGTGTGTGAGACGCCTGCGGCGTGGGGTGGGGAGGAGGCGCTGGATGTCGAGGTGGCGCATGGGCTGGCGCCGGGTGCGGTCGTGCACTACTTCGGCGCGGCTTCGTGTCAGGATCAGGATATTGCCGCCATGTTGGCGTCGATTGTCGACAAGCATTTGGCTGACGAGGTGACCGGTTCGTTCGGCGAGATCATGCACTCTGCCGGTGGGGACATCGATCCGGCGCTGGTCATGCAGGAGAACCAGATCTTCACCACCGGCGCGGCTGAGGGCATCGGGTTCGCGTTCGCCACCGGTGACTGCGGGGACCAGGCGGCGGGGCTGAGCGGGCCGGGGTGCGACACTGGGTCGGCGCGGGCGCAGGTGGAGTGGCCGGCAGCGTCGCCGTGGGTGACGGCGGTCGGCGGGACGGCGCTGGCCGTCGCGCCGAACGGGACGCGGCGCTGGGAGGCGCCGATGGGCGACCTGCGTTCAGACCTGTCCGCGGACGGGAGTAAGTGGGCTCCGCTCCCGGGGCAGTTCTTCTTCGGCGGTGGCGGCGGTCTCAGTGGCGACTTCGATCAGCCGGCGTATCAGAAGGGCGTGGTGCCGGCGGATCTGGCGAGCCCGGTGGTCGGCGGCAAGGCGACTGGCAAGGCGAGTGGCACGGCGAGCGGCAAGGCAGCCAGCACGGCAGTCGGCCCGGCGAAGCGCACCGTCCCCGACGTCGCGATGGACGGCGACCTCCTGACCGCCGTCCTCACCGGCCACACCGACCCGACCCTCGGCGGCTACGGCCAGGACGTCATCGGCGGCACCTCCGCCGCCGCGCCGATGTTCGCCGCGGTGCAGGCGGACGCCATGCAGGCGGCGGGCGGCGCGCTCGGCTTCGCCAACCCCGCGCTGTACAAGCGGTCCGGCACGAAGCAGTTCACTGACATCGTCGCCGGCCCGAAGGGAGCGCCGAACCCGATCTCGGCGGTCGTGGACCACGGCACGTTCGGCGACGTGCACGAGGCGCGCCTGTTCAAGCTGGGCGCGGACCACGGCCTGAGCGCCCGCAAGGGGTACGACACGGCGACCGGGCTCGGCTCACCGACGGCGGCGTACATCACCTCGTTCAAGCCGGCGCCGAGCAAGACCGGCACCGGGAAGAAGAAGCCTTGAGCCCGGAGAACGACGGCCGGCGATTCGCCCGAAGGGGGCAAGCCGCGTAACCGGCCGGGCGCGGCGGAGGTTGGGCGCCATGAGCTGATCGGAAGGAACCCTCATGCGCAAGTTCGCGACCTTCGCCGCCCTGGCCCTGTCCGCCGGAACCGCCGTCGCCGGCGGAGCCTGCGTGGCCAACGCCGACGTCAACCTCGGCGTCGACGCCCCGACCACCAGCACCGCGCCGGCCGCCGGCAGCATGGACTTCGCGGGCACATGGTGCGGCGCGCCCTGGCTCTGGTCGGGGCAGCAGGCCGGCGCGGGCTGCAACGCTCAGGGGCATTAGGAGAAGACTCAGCGCCGCGGCCAGGGCTCAACGAGTTCTGGCCGCGGTGAGTGCGAAACGCGTGTGAGCAGGCGCGCGCACCACCCTCACCGAGGCAGCCAAGCCTCCGGCGACTCCGCCATCCGCCGCACGTGCGCCGGCAGCTTGCCGCTGAGTACGTGCGCGAGGCTCGTCTCGTCGAGCACCTTGCGCAGCGCCGCGCGGGCGGCGACCCAGACGTCGGAGAGGTGCTGCGCGGCGTTGCTGTACTCGGTCTCGTGAGGGCGCAGGCCTCGGACCTCGGCCAGCGGACCGTCCACGGCGCGGATGACCTGGCCGATGGAGATCGCGGAGGCCGGCCGGGCCAGGGTGTAGCCGCCTTCGGCGCCGCGGTGGCTGCGGATGAGGTCGGCGCGGCGGAGTTCGACCAGGATCGATTCGACGAACTTGCGGGGCAGACCCTGGTGGTCGATCAGGACCGTGGACTTCACCAGGTTCGGTCCGTGGGCCGCGAGCTCGAGCATCACCCGGACCGCGTAGTCGGCTTTTGCTGAGATCTGCACGCTGCCGATGCTAACAGCCGGTAAACCCATCGGTTCCGTGGGAATTGATGGTCCGGCGTCGTCTAGGGCCGAATGCGCACCGGACCGGTCAGGTTCGCACCTCGCGCCGCTTCTCCCCCGCCGCCACGGCCAGCTCCAGCCTGTTGCCGACCGGCGGGACCGGGCATATGAAGTGGTCGCTGAAGGCGCAGGGCGGCAGCTGCGCGCGGTTGAAGTCCAGGACGGTCGTGCCGCTGTCGGGGTTGTCCGGGTCGTCGAGGTGCGGCGCCGGAACCGTCAGCTGGCGGAAGCCGAACGTGTCGGGCCCGTTGGTCGCGTCGCCGAAGGTCACGTCGAAGTCCTCGCCGCCGTTGGCCGTCACGGCGAGCCGGTACTCGGCGCCGCCGTGCTCGAAGACGAGGTCGCCGTTCAGAGCGAGCCCGCGCTCTTTGCCGTCGGCGTTCAGCACCCGCTCGACATGGCCGTGGACGTACCGCTCGTACCGCGCCGTGAAGACCAGCGCCGGGTCGTAGGGGAAGCGCGAGATCCCCGCGAAACTGCGGCGGTTCTCGGCTTCGGGGTCATAGACCCGCAGCGCGAGGACGCCCTCGCGGATGATCGGCACCAGCTTGCGGCCGTGGTGGAACAGCACGCTCGGATCCAGCGCGAGATCAGGGTCGAGGAACCGCACGCCGTCGACCGGGACGCCGTCGACCAGCAGCGCGTCGGCGGGCAAGGCGGTGACGCTCACCCGATGGCCGGCAGCGGCCCACAGACCCGGCAGCCCGTCGATCGACACGGCCGGACCCTCGTCCAGCCAGTGCGTCCCGACGAGAGCGAGGACGCCGTACTCGCCGGACACCGACGCCTCGCGCTTCTCAGCCCACTGATACCAGTCGGCGGGAGCGGCGGGGATCGTCGCGGTCTGCTCCGTCTCGGACATGCGGGACTCCCTAGCTTCCCTATGGGCATTGCCTTGCGGAGGGCAACGCCGAGGGGAGCTATAGGTATTCCGACGAAAAATCCCGGCATCCGAGGTGATTCCTCGGATGCCGGGCTCGTAGCGTAAAGCTCAGCGCCGCTCGACCCCGCCGACCGCGTGCGCGATCTGGTCCATCACGGCCTGCTTGAGGGCGACCGGCCCGCCGAACAGCGTGACCGCCGACAGCTGGCTGCGCATCCCGTGCAGCAGGGTGGTGTCCGACGGCGCCAGGGCCGTCGGCGCCGTCAGCAGCAGCGGCTCGTTGGCGTTGGCCATGAACGCGCCGCCGGTCAGGGCGTCCGCGAACTGCGTGCCGGTCGCCACGCCGAACTGGGTCACCGGCATGTCGGCGGCGAAGCGGGCGGCGACGGCGGCGGCCGTCTGGTACCGGTCGTTGCCCATCAGGGCGTGCGACTGGCTGCCCAGGTAATGGGTCGCCGCGACCGCCGCGCCGCCCACCGCGTTGAGGTGGAAGGCCGGGTCCGCGGCGCCGTTCTTGCGCTGCGCGCCGGCGATGTAGGCCTTGGTGTTCGCGTCCAGCGTCTTGCCGTTGGACAGCAGGATCGCGTTGCCCTCGTCGGCCGCCAGCGGGCCGGCGGCCAGGGCGTCGGCGAAGTCCTGGCCGGTGGCCACCACGACCTGGTGCGGGGAGCCCATGCCCTGCTGGGCGATGAGCAGCGCGGTCTGGTAGCGGTCGGAGCCGCCGAAGCGCTTCACCGTGTAGCCCAGAGCCACGAGCTGCGACTGCACCTTCGGCGAGACCGCCTGGTTGCCGCCCAGGATGTAGACCGTCTTGCCCTTCGGCAGGACCCGCTTGATCTCGTTGGCGGTCACCGGGTTCAGCGCTCCGGGCTCGGTCAGCAGCAGCGGACCGCGGTCGCGCTTGGCCAGCGGGGTGCCGGCCAGCGCGTCCGGGAAGTTGTCGCCGCGCGCCAGGACCACCGCGTCGGCGATCGCCCGGGGCGTGTTGTCGCCGCCGGCGTTGGACCACTGCGCCTGCGACACCGCGACGCCGGTCCCGTAGCGGTCGGTGCCGGACAGCCGCGAGACCGCGGTGGGCTGCACCGGCGGGACGTTCGGCGGGGTCGGGTTGCCGGAGTTGGTGAAGCAGCCCCGGCTGTGGTGGTTGAGGAACTCCGCCATGTAGGCCTGCGCCGTGATCTGGCCGACCCGCTGCTCGGCACCGACGTAGGAGTTCTCCGCCTTGTCGCCCGGCGTGGTGGCCGGGTTCCACGGCTGGTAGGTCTGCCCGTCGCCGAACCGGCTCTGCAGGCTGATCTCGGACTGCAGATGCGTCACGGCGTTCGCGGTCGCGGTCGGCGCCTGGTTGTTCTCACCGACCAGATACGGGCTGTAGGCGCTGACCAGCGCGTCGAAGGACCCGTAGTACGCCGGGAACTGCGTGCCCCAGTCATTGCCCTGCGGGTAGTTGATCTGAGGCGAGCTCGTCGACTCGTAGATCGGCTTCCCGTCGGGCGTCTTGGCGGTGACGTCCTGCGTCAGGTTGTTCGGGTCCGGCGCGTAGGGGAACGACGTCTGTGTGGTCAGAGCCTTGTACGTCAGACCGACGTTGTTCGTCGCAGCCTGCGGCGCGCACTGACCGGCCAGCGCGAAGGTCCCGACCTGCTGCAAGGACTGGTCCAGCGCCGTCATGTACAAGGGATGCAGGATGTCGTGGTTCTGCACCGTGCCGTCGGCCTGCATGTTGTAGCCCTGGAGCCACTGGTTCAGCTGGCGGCCGTTGACCACGGCGTTGCCGGCAGCGGAGTTGGTGAGGTCGTCCGGCGTCGCGGTGTCCGCGATCAGCAGGTCCTCGTTCCGGCGCTGCCACCTGGCGGCGTTCGGGTGGTTCGGCATCATCGCCACGGCCAGCCCGAGCAGCTGCGCCTCGTAGTTGTCCTCCTCGGCCTTGGTGTCGCCGGGGGTGACGTCGGTGCCGCCTCTGTTGTACTGGTACAGCTGCTGGCTGCCGGTGTCCGAGGTCAGATAGACGTCGTTGCCGGTGAGCAGCCGGTTCGCCTCGTCGGCCATCATGCGGGCCACGTCGTTGCGTTCGGAGGGGGACAGCTTGTCCCACACCAGCCACGCCGCCTGTCCGGTGTAGAACGCCCACAGCGGCGACTGCCAGCTGTTGCCCCACGTGGACACGCCGGCCAGCGAGTTGTTGGCGTAGTAGCGGTGGGCCAGCGCGCGCACCATGGTCGCGGCGCGGTTCTCCGCCTCGTCGGCGCTGATGCCGGAGGCGCCGGCGTCCCAGTCGCCCAGCTTCACCGCGGTCGCGATGGACACCGCGGCCATGCCCGGCAGGCGGAAACTCTGCTCGGGGACGGCGCCGGGGATGTCCAGGTTCAGATATCCGTCGGAGGCCAGGCTGTTGCCGTAGGTCTGGTTGTACCAAGTCGTCCCCAGGTACCGCGCGGAGTTGCGCAGAATCTGCGCGAGCTGCGTGCTCACCTGGTCGGTCGGCGCACCGCCGCCGAACATCGCGGGGTTGATCGCCACGACGTCCGCCCCGGAGGCGGAGACGGTGATGCTCGCGGCCGAGGCCGTGGGGGCCGAGACGACGCTACCGCCGAAGGCCGCCCCCGCCACCACGAGACTCGATATGACCGATATTTCGCGCTTGCGGCCCATGTAAGACTCCTTGCGTATTCAATGCCTCCGGGAGCCTACGCGAACTGCCCCGGACCTGAGCAGGCCCGGGGCAGTATTTTGAGGCGTAAATCGTCTACGGCCTATGGTCTAGACGACTGGACAAGTGCTGGTCGCATGTGCTGCAGACCCCTTGTCCGAGCAGGGACTCAGCGCTCGACTTCACCCTTGATGAAGGCCTCGACGGCGTCGCGCGCCTCGTCGTCGAAGTACTGCACCGGCGGGGACTTCATGAAGTAGGACGAGGCCGACAGGATCGGGCCGCCGATACCGCGGTCCAGCGCGATCTTGGCGCAGCGCACCGCGTCGATGATGACGCCGGCGGAGTTCGGGGAGTCCCAGACCTCGAGCTTGTACTCCAGGTTCAGCGGGACGTCGCCGAACGCGCGGCCCTCGAGGCGCACGTAGGCCCACTTGCGGTCGTCGAGCCAGGCCACGTAGTCCGACGGGCCGATGTGCACGTTGCCGGCGCCGAGGTCGTGGGACAGCTGCGAGGTGACGGCCTGGGTCTTGGAGATCTTCTTGGACTCCAGGCGCTCGCGCTCGAGCATGTTCATGAAGTCCATGTTGCCGCCGACGTTCAGCTGCATGGTGCGGTCCAGCACCACGCCGCGGTCCTCGAACAGCTTGGCCAGCACGCGGTGCGTGATGGTCGCGCCGACCTGGGACTTGATGTCGTCGCCCACGATCGGGACGCCCGCGGCCTCGAACTTGTCCGCCCAGGCCTTGGTCCCGGCGATGAACACCGGCAGCGCGTTGACGAACGCCACCTTGGCGTCGATCGCGACCTGCGCGTAGTACTCGACGGCGGACTGCGAGCCCACCGGCAGGTAGCACACGACGACGTCGGCCTTGGCGGCCTTCAGCGCGGCGACCATGTCGACCGGCTCGGCGTCGGACTCCACGATGGTCTGGCGGTAGTACTTGCCCAGGCCGTCGTTGGTGTGGCCGCGCTGCACGACCACGCCGGTCGGCGGGACGTCGGCGATCTTGATGGTGTTGTTCTCGCTGGCGCCGATGGCGTCGGCCAGGTCCAGCCCGACCTTCTTGGCGTCGACGTCGAAGGCGGCGACGAACTCCAGGTCGGAGACGTGGTAGTCGCCGAACTGGACGTGCATCAGGCCGGGGACCTTGGCGTTGGGGTCGGCGTCCTTGTAGTACTCGACGCCCTGCACCAGCGAGGCGGCGCAGTTACCGACGCCGATGATCGCTACTCGAACCGAACCCATGGACGGTTTCTCCTTCATCTTCCGCACCCGGGGGAAACGGGCGCGTTCTTCTTCTGCTTCATGGAAATGGGGACAGTGGCCGGCCGGCTCCGGCCGGGCCTCGCGGTGTGACCTCCGCCGCGCCTGGGGCGCTAGGAGGGCCGGGGCTCCGGGGAGCCTTGCTGGGGTTGCTGCTGCGGTGGCGCCGGGAACGCCTGCTCGTGCTCGGTCCTGATGAGCTCGTTGAGCCATCTGACCTCGCGCTCGGTGCTCTCCAAGCCGTGCCGCTGAAGCTCCAGGGTGTAGGAGTCCAGCCGGTCGCGGCTGCGGGCGAGCGAGGTGCGCACCGCCTCCATCCGCTCCTCCAGACGGCTGCGCCGCCCTTCGAGGATGCGGATCCGGACGCCGGCGTTGGTCCGTCCGAAGAACGCGAAGTGGACGCCGAAGTTGTCGTCCTCCCAGGCCGCCGAACCGGAGGTCGTCATGAGCTCCTGGAACCGCTCCTTGCCCTCCGCGGTCAGCTTGTAGCTGATCTTGGCGCGGCGCGAGGCGGCGACGTTGGCCGTCTGGGTGTCGTCCTCGGCGATCCAGCCTCGGGCGACCAGGTCCTTCAGACAGGGGTACAGCGTCCCGTAGGACAGCGCGCGGAAGGCGCCGAGCTGCACGTTGAGCTGGCGGCGCAGCTCATAGCCGTGCATCGGGTGCTCGTGGAGCAGGCCGAGGACGGCCAGTTCCAGGATCTGGGACCGCTTCGCCACCGGGTGCTCCTTTCCTTGCCGACCGTGCTCGCCGTACGGTTGCGTACGCCGCCGTCTCCTCCGATACATCGGGCGGATACACCAACTCGATACAGCCGCTCGATGTATCGCTCCGATACATCGAGACGTTAGCGGGTGTCGGCCGCCCCGCACAAGTCCCCAGGTGAACGGGGCGAAACGGACACAACGTCAACAGTCGCGCGGACGCCATGGGTCCGTGGCGTACCCTGTGCCGGTAGCGCGTCCGGGGCGGGACGGGATCGCAACCGGCTGACCGGTTCCGGGCGTCTCCGCAAGCAAGCCGGGGCATGGCGGTCTCACCCGCCGTCCGCCGGCGGGCAGGGGGGCGTGCGGCAAGCGTGGCTCCACAGAGGACTCAGGTGAGGCGGACCGAGGTATGAGCGAGCACGGCAGTCGGCGCGGCGGAGGTGGCGGCGGCGGATCACGGGGACGCCGGTCGGCCGGCGGCGGCGGCTTCTCCGACAAGCTCGACGGGCTCGCCCACCAACTCTCGGGGATGTTCGGCAAGCGCGGCGCGGGCCGCCGCGGCGACGACGGCTACGACGAGTACGGGTCCTACGACGACCGCGGCTACGGCGAGGAGCCCTACGACGACGGCTACGGCGCCGAGCCGGCCGACGTCGCCGTCGGCGGACGGCGCGGGCTGGGACGGCGCACCGCGGCCGGCTCCGGCGGCGCGGGCCGCGGCGGACGCCCGGGCGGCTCCGGCCGCAAGGACGGGCTGCCGCCCAAAGACTGGTGGATGAAGTTCATCAACTACCCGCGCTACGGCAAGCGCGGGTGGCGGCACTGGATGCCCTCCATCAAGCAGGTCCTGTCGATTTTCCTGGGCTTCCTTTTCGTGGTCATAGGCGGCGTGGCGTACGTCTACGCCAGCACGCAGATCCCGCAGGTCAAGAACAGCATCGCGGCCGGCAACCCGACGTACTACACCTATGACGACGGCAAAGAGCAGTTCGCCAACATCGGCGTGAACTACTACCAGGTCAACGACATAAACACGATCCCGAAGGTGTTCCAGAACGCGTTCGTGGCGGCGGAGAACTACTCCTTCTGGTCCGACCCCGGCGTGTCGTTCACCGGTGTGGCCCGCTCGGCGCTCAACGACCTGTTCGGCAGCGGCGGCACGCAGGGCGGCTCGACGATCACCCAGCAGTACGTGAAGAACGCGTACCTGTCGCAGGACCAGACGCTGGGCCGCAAGGTCAACGAGATCATGATCTCCATAAAGCTCAACCACACGGAGAGCAAGCAGCAGATCCTGCTCGGCTACCTGAACCAGATCTCGTTCGGGCGCGGCGCCTACGGCATCGACGCGGCCTCCCGGGCCTACTTCGGCCACCCGATCAACCAGATGACCGACGCCAACGTCGGCGAGGCCGCGTTCCTGGCCGCGCTGGTCAACGACCCCAGCAACTTCTCCACCGCGCTGGCCAACGGCAAGGCGCGCACCGACAACCCCAAGACGTTCGACCGTTTCGAGAAGCGGTACAACGCGATCCTGGCGAACATGTCGCAGTACGGATTCGTGCCGAAGACGACGACCGCGCCGCTGGAGAACAAGCTGCCGAACGTCATCGACTTCAAGGGTCCGAACCTGGGCCAGTACGTCGGGTACATGAAGGACGCCGCGACGGCGTTCCTCGCCGCGCAGATGCAGGAGTACCCCAGCGACCCGACGACGCAGAAGTACGCGAACATCGACAACCTGTCCAAGGGCGGGTACAAGATCGTCACCACGTACAACCATGTGATGATGAACGACTCGGTCACCGCGGCGAACGCGCTGTGGACCGGGACCAGCGGTGGCGGCGGCGGGAAGCTGAACCCGAAACACGCCTCCGACCACGACATCCATCTGGCGTTCGCGTCTGTGGATCCGCACACCGGCGAGCTGAAGTCGTTCTACACCGGTACCGACGGTAAAGAGGACTACGGCTCCAACGCGTTCAACTACGCGCTGCAAGGCGGCGTGCAGGTCGGCTCGACGTTCAAGCCGATCACGCTGGCGACCGCGCTGCAGTCCGGCAAGTTCTCGCTGGACAGCCAGGAACCGGGCACCAACGAGAAGCCGCTGTTCCTGCCGGGCTCGAAGCAGCCGATCACCTTCTACGACACCTCCTTGCACAAGACCGCGTTCTGGCCGCCCAACGAGGACGAGGAAGCCCCGCCGAACGGCGGCAGCACCACCCTGAAGCAGGGCCTTGCGATGTCGCTGAACTCTGTGTTCGCGGCGCTGGAGCTGGACCCGGCGGTCGGGATGGACGCGGTCTACAACATGGCCGAGCAGCTCGGCATCAAGCCCGGCACCCCCGACTTCCTGAAGGTCGCCTCGCTGACCCTGGGCACCGCCGAGATCACGCCGATGCGCATGGCCAACGTCTACGGCGCCTTCGCCAACGGCGGCGTGTCGCACGAGCCGGTGCAGGTCACCGCGATCATCGACCAGCGCACCGGGCAGACCGTCTGGACTCCCCCGGCCCTGCGGTCGAACAGCGGGGTCAACAAGCAGGTGATGTCCGTGAACACCGCCGCCGGCGTCACCAACGCGCTGCAGTCGGTCCTTCAGAAGGGCGGCACGGCCAACGCGAACCACGACGCGGCCGCCCTGGCCGCCGAGGCGAACTACAACCTGGCCGGCAAGACCGGTACCACCGACAGCAACCACTCGGCCTGGTTCACCGGCTTCTCCACCTCCCTGGCGACCTCGGTGGCGATCTTCAGATCCACGGCGGACGGAACCCTGGAGTCGATCAAGGGTCTGGGCTACAACGATCAATCGACCCGCATCAACGGTATGGACTGGCCCACGACGGTCTGGTCGGCGTTCATGAAGATCGAACTGGACAAGAACAAGAGCGGCTTCGCCAAACCGTTCCCGCCGTACGCGCCGACCTGTTCCGGTGTCAGCGACATCCCGAGCTTCCCCAACCAGTCGGTCGCGCCCGGCACGCTGGCCTCCGGCTCGCTCCCCGGCACGCCGACCGGCTCGGAGGCGAACTGCCAGTCGGTGTTCGTCCCGACGCCGACCCCGACGCCGACGCCCACCCCGACGAAGCCGACGACATCCACGCAGGCGCCGCTGTGCACCCTGCCGATGGTGTTCGACCCGGCGTCGCAGCAGTGTGTGGTGGTGCCCCCGACCTCGACGGACACCAGTACGCAGCAGCAGCCGACCGGCACCGGCACGTCGAACCCCACCGGTCCGGGCCAGCCGACCACCAGCCCGACCACGCCGTCGAGCAGGTGCAGCAGGAACCCGCAACAACCCGGGTGTCAGACGACGTCGCCGACGACGTCCAGCACCTCGAGCCTGAGCGGTTTCCCGCCCGCGGGCTGACGTCGGATCTTTCCAACGACATGCAGACGGGGGACGGAGCGGTAGGGCACGATGTGCAAGTGAGTTCGGACGTGAGCGACCAGGCGCCCGGCCCGTCGGCGGAACCGACGGGCCGGGGCGCGGCGACGGCACCGGTCATCGTCGCCCCCTCCCTCGACGACCCGGTGGTCAACGCCGCCTCGGACGCCGTGGGCGGTCCGCTCGGAGTGCGCGCCTGGCGGCCCAGGCTGGGCTCCGGCGCCGCGATCCGCACCGTCGCCAGGGTTCTGGTCCTGCTCACGCTGCTCACCCTCGGCATCGGCGTGGCGCAGCGCTCGCCGTGCTACTCCACGGCGTGGAACGGCACGGGCAAGCAGCAGTACAACCACCTGTGCTACACCGACGTGCCGTACATGTACTACGGCCGCGGCTTCGACAAGAGCCTGACGCCCTACCGGCAGTCCGACCCGGCCAGCGGCAACTACGGCCTGGAGTACCCGGTCGTGGCCGGCGCGACGATGGAGACCGCGGCGCTGCTGGCGCAGAAGCTCGGCGCCGACACCCCGGACCAGGTGCGCTGGTTCTACAACGTCACGACCTGGTTCCTCATCGTCTTCGCGCTCGTCTGCGTCCTGGCGGTGATCGGGCTCGCGGGACGAAGACCATGGGACGCGGCGATGTTCGCCCTCGCCCCAGGGCTGCTTCTAACCGGAACCATAAACTGGGACCTCATCGCGGTGGCCCTGGCCTCGGTCGGCATGCTCGCCTGGGCCCGCAACAAACCGGTGGTCGCCGGCATCGCCCTGGGCCTGGGCTCGGCCACGAAGCTGTACCCGGTCTTCCTGCTGATCCCGTTGCTGGTGCTGTGCTGGCGCGCCGGCCGGATGCGGCAGTGGTCGCAGGCCACCGGCACGGCGGTGGTGACCTGGCTGGTGGTGAACGCCCCGGTCATGATCCTGGCCTTCAAGGGCTGGAAGTACTTCTTCACCTTCAACGACAACCGCCCGATCGACCTGGGCTCGCCGTGGTTCGCGATCCGGCACTGGTGGGGCTGGGAACCGCCGAACAAGAACGTGGTGATCATCGCGCTGGTCCTGGCCGGCTGGCTCGGCGTGGCGCTGCTCGGGCTGATGGCCCGCCGCCGTCCGCGCTTCGCCCAGCTGGCGTTCCTGACCGTCGCGGTGTTCATCCTGCTGAACAAGGTCTACTCCCCGCAGTACGTCCTGTGGCTGATCCCGCTCGCGGCGCTGGCCCGACCGCGCTGGCGCGACTTCCTGATCTGGCAGATCTGCGAGGCCGCCTACTACGTCGCGGTCTGGTACTACCTGGTCTGGCAGGCCGGACCCAGCAACGGCAACACCCGCGGCCTCCCGGACAACTTCTACGTCTGGGCGATCGTGATCCACCTCGCCGGCATCGTCTACATGATGGTGCAGATCATCCGCGACATCCTCGACCCGCGCCGCGACCCGGTCCGCGCCGACGGCATCGACGACGACCCGGCCGGCGGCGCGCTGTCGGACAGCCCGGACGTGTGGGCGTGGTCGCAGCCGCGCTCGCACCGCGCCGGACACGGAGCCGGCGCCGAACCCGAACTCGTCGCCTCGGTCTGAGCGCGATGACGGTCTGAGCTCGGTGGCGGCGGGGGACACGGAGCCGGAGGGCACCGAACAGGTACAGGGGGCCAGGGCTTCGGCTTCGGTTTCGGCTCGGCGCGGGCGTCGGCCGGCGCTGGAGGACACGGACCGTGCGGCGCTGGCGCTGTGGGGTGCGAGCCGGCTCGGGATGGCGGTGCTGACGTGGATCAGCGCGTGGGTTTTCGTGGCGGGACCGACGAAACAGGGCTCGTTGTTAGCTCGGTGGGACCGCTGGGACGAGGGCATCTTCACCAGCGTCGCGCAGCATTGGTACTTCGCTGCGGGCACCGATCCGCGGCATGTGGCGTTCTTTCCTGGGTTCCCGATCGCTATGTGGTTGGCGCACCTGGTCGTCTGGAACTGGATCGCTGCCGGATTGGTGGTCTCGGCGGCGGCGGGGGCGATCGCGACGATGGCTTTGGGGCGTTTGGCGAGGGACGAGGTCGACGCGTCCAACGCTGACGCTGACGCCGGCCAAGCTGCCGCGAACGCCACGCTGTTCTTTGTTCTCGCACCGGCGGCGGTGTTTCTGGCTGCGGGCTATAGCGAGAGCTTGTTCGCGGCGTTCGCCTTTTCCGCGTGGGTAGCGGCACGGCGGGATCGGTGGTGGCTTGCGGGGCTCCTTGCGGCGGGCGCGAGCACGGTGCGCGTGAACGGGCTGTTCCTTGCGGCAGCCATCGCCTTGGAGTTCATACTTGCCGGACGGGAGCGGCGGCAGTGGCGCCAGGCGCCGCTGCTTGTCATACCTGCCCTGCCGGTCATCGCCTATGTCGTGTACCTGCACCACGAGACCGGGGACTGGCTTGCGTGGCAGCATGCGCAGGCCGCTGGTTGGTTCCGTACGTTCCAGAGCCCGGAATCCGCCTGGAACCAGACGTGGCGGGCTGCCTTTGGCGGTACGCAGGCGGGCCACACTGCGTGGGTCTTTCAGCTGGAACTGATCGCTGTGGTCATCGGGCTCGCGCTCACTGCGCTTCTCCTCCTTAAGCGCCGCTGGCCAGAGGCTCTATATGTGGCTCTCTCTTTGTTGGCTCTAGGGACCACTACCTGGTTCATGTCCGTCCCTCGCGCGATGCTCCTGTGGTGGCCGCTGTGGACGATGCTCGGCGCGTGGGCAGCTCGGCGGCCGATGGTGCGGACGCTCTACGTGTGCTGCGTCGCCCCGGTCATGGTGGGGGTGGCGTTGTTGTTCCTGTCGGGTCAGTGGGCGGGCTGAATCCATACCGTCCCCGGCTACCATCGACCCATGTCGAGCACGTCGAAGTTCCTGCGCGATCTGGCCAAGAAGACCAACACGGCTTCGGCCGCGCGCGCCGTCCTGCGGGCCACGCATTTGAAGTCCGGGCCGGGGCGGCTCAGTGATCCGCGAGTAGGGCTTCCGGCATCCGTTCTCCCGGCCGGTGGGAACCGCATTACTGCGGAGAACGCTAAGGCGGGTTCTGCGGACTGGCGCATGGGTGCGAGCAAGTCGCGCCCCGGTACGGACTACGAGCGGCAGATCAAGGGCTACGCGTCGACCGATTCGGTGGCGGCCGGGGAAGCTATCGACTTCCATATCGCGGTGGAGCCCGCGGGGTCCTTCACGGTTTCCGTCTACCGCCTCGGCTACTACGGCGGCGCCTCGGCTCGCCGCGTCCTGGTGTCGCCGACGCTGACCGCTGCGCCGCAGCCGGTACCGACGCCGGATCAGGAGACTGGCCGGATCGCCTTGGAATGGCCCGTTGCATGGACGCTCGACATCCCTAAGGACTGGACGCCAGGGACCTACGTAGCTGTCCTCGATAAGGCCGACGGGTTCCGGAACTACGTGCCGTTCGTAGTGCGTGATGACGAGGCGTCGGCGGACTTCCTCGTGGTGCTGCCGTCGACGAGCTGGCAGGCGTACAACTGGTGGCCGCGTGACGGCATCACTGGGCGGAACGTCTACTACGGGTACGTCACCAAGGAAGCCGCCGAAAGCGACGCTGCCCTCAAGGCGAAGTTCTCCACAGACGCGCGCGGCTGGATCTCGAACCCGGCGCGCGCAACGCAGGTCTCCTTCGCGCGCCCCTACTTCGCCGACGGACTCCCCGACGGCTTCGTCCGCGAACAGTCCTTCATCCAGTGGGCCGAGGGCATGGGCTATGACCTCAGCTACGCGACAGGGCTGGACCTCCACGCCGGACGCATCGACCCGACCAAGTACCGCGGCCTGATCTTCGCCGGCCACGACGAGTACTGGTCGACCGACATGTACCGGCACGCCGAAGAGGCGGTCGCAGCAGGCACGTCCCTAGCGTTCCTCACAGCGAACAACGCCTACTGGCACGTCCGCTACGACGAACACACGCGAACCATGTCCTGCTACAAGGGCTTCGAAGACCCCCACACCGAAGACTTTCCCACTGGCATGTGGCGCGCCGGCGAAGGCAACCCCCGCGCCGAACAGCAACTCATGGGAGTGCAGTACAGCGGCATCCTCAAGGGCCGCCACCCCCTCATCGTCCACGAAGCCGACCACTGGTTCTGGAGCGGCACCGGCCTCACAAACGGCGACGAAATCCCCGGCCTCCTCGGCGGCGAAGCCGACAGCCTCTTCGAAGCAATGCCCCGAGCCAAGGCAGAGGAACAGGCACTCCTGACCGCCTCGCCCTACACCATCTCCAACGGCACAAACTTCACCCAGAACACCAGCATCTACCGATCCCCCAGCGGCGCCTGGGTCTTCACAGCGGGCACATTCCTCTGGCCTCTAGGCCTAGGCCACCCCACCTACCAGGACAAGCGCATCACCCGCGCCACAGCCAACTTCCTGAGCCGGGTGAAGGGTTCCTGAGCCGGGCGAAGGGACTGGCCGAGGGCTGACTCGCCTGTGGAGCAGCACGCCGGCTGGGCTGTTCGAGTGAGGGCCCGACAACCCAAGGGACCACTTTCTCCGTGCTCCAAATAGCAGTCACACGGAGGGCAGCCCGGAAAACGCGAGCTCGAAAGGGCTGGTGCGGTCGATCGGTCGGTTGGCTGGCCGGTGAGTTGGCTGGCGGGTGGGTTGGCGGGTTGGCTGGCCGGTGGGTTGGCTGGCCGGTTGGTCGGTTGGCTGGCCGGTGGGTTGGTTGGTCGGTGAGTTGCTCCGACCGCCGCACCCGCGCCTCAGTCGAAGACCACCCGGTCCACGTGCGTCATCACCGGGCTCACCTCGACCGGGATCTCCTCCCCCACCTTGGGCGGCGCGACGCCCGCGGGCAGGAACAGTACCGACACTTGCATGTGCGGCGGCTCGGCGAACCAGAGTGTCTTGCCCTGCCAGGAGTAAGGGGACATGGTGCGGTTCAGGAGTGCCATGGCGGCTCGGGCTGCGAACTTCGCGCGGGGCGTGAGGCCTGCTGGGCCGCGGCCGAAGTTCTTGGGGTTCTCCAGTCCGACGCCGTGGGCGGTGCCGCCGGAGACGACGAGGAGGTGGCCGTCGCCGCGCGCCTTGTGTTGGCGGTAGCCGAAGCGGTCGCCCTTGCTGACCTTCTGGACGCTGTGGACGGTTCCGCGTGCCTGGAGCGCCTTGCGGTCGCCGAGCCAGAGCTGAGTGCCGATGCGCGGGCGTACCGTCGTGCCCTGATGGCGCTTGGCCAGGGTGCTGATTTCGTCGGGCGACAGGTGGCTGACGAACAGGGTTCGGACCGGGATGCCCGCGGCGACCAGGGCGTCCACCCAGTCGCTGACTTCGCGGAGGTAGTCGCCGGCGACGCGGTCCAGGGGCATGTGGACCGAGAAGCCCTCGACGCGCGCCTGGTCGGATTCGAGTGCGGCGTGCAGTCTCGGGATGTCCTGCTTCTCCAGGCCGAAGCGGCGCATGGACGTCATCAGGTCGATGACCACGCGCCGCCCCAAAAGGGCTTCGACCGCCTCCACCGACGCCACCGTGCGGATCACGCGGTCCGGCAGATCGCGGACGTCCTCCCCTATCAAGTACGGAGTGAGGACCAACAGGCGCCCTGAATAGTGGTCCTTCGCCTGCTCCGCCTCGGCCGCCGTGCCCACTGCCGTTATCTCCACGCCCGCCGCAGCCAGCTTAGAAGCCGCCTGCATGAGGTTCGGAATCCCGATCCCATAGCCGTTGACGCCCTTGGCCACCGGCACCAGATCAGGATGGCGGGCCAGCACCTCGTCCTGGTGGGCGCGCCAGCGCTCCGCGTCGATGTGCAGCGTCAGCGACAAGGTTCAGACTCCTGAATACGTGATTAGTACGCGATAGATAGGTGACGGGTCCAAGCGCTTAGCGGCGGGCCATGTACATCTCGAATGCGCGGTGCAGTACCGGATTCAGTGCGTAGTCCCACTCCCCGAGATACTCCACCGCCTGACCGCCGGTCCCCAGCTTGAACTGGATGAGTCCGAACAGGTGGTCGTTCGGGTCCAGCGTGTCACTGATGCCGCGCAGGTCGTACACCTTGCAGCCGGACGCGTGCGAATCGCTGAGCATCCGCCACTGGATCGCGTTGGACGGACGCAGCTCACGCTTGTGGTCGGCGGAGGCGCCATACGAGTACCAAGCGTGGTCCCCGACGGTGACCAGAGTCGTGGCGGCCAGCAGTTCGCCCTCGTGGCGGGCCAGATAGAGGCGCAGCCGGTTGGGGTTCTCGGCCTCCATCGCCTTCCACATCCGCTGGAAGTACGCCAGCGGCCGCGGCGTGAAGTGGTCGCGGACCGCGGTCACCTCGTAGATCTTGTGGAACTCCGCGAGGTCGTCGTAGCCGCCGAGGGTGACCTCGACGCCGTTCTTGTCCGCCTTCTTGATGTTCCGGCGCCAGAGCTGGTTGAAGCCCTTCTGGATGTCCTCCAGGGTGCGCGGCTTCCCGGACTCGTCGACCAGCGGCAGCTGGAAGACGTACCGGGGCTGGAAGTCGCCGAACCCGGCGCCCTCGGACTCCTTCCGGGACCATCCGGTGGCGCGCAACTTCTCGATGATGCTCAGCGCGGTGGGGTCCTCGAAGTCCGGCTTGATGTCCTTGAGCCGGACGCCGCCCTCGGTCTCGGCGATGGCCTTCTTCAGCGTCTCGGACGTCCACCGCCGCGACACCATCTGCGGACCCATCTTCACCGTGAACGCGCGCCGCTTCCGCAGGTGCGCCACCAGCAGCTTCAGCGCCTGCCCGGCGTCCGCGGACGTCAGGTCCAGGATCGGGCCCTCGGGCAGGTATGCCAGCGACCGCCGCAGGAACGGGAGCTTGTCCCGCTTGGGGATCGGCACGTCCCGGTACAGGACCAGGGCCGCACCGACGACCTCGCCGCTGGCGTCTTCGACCCAGCCGACCGACTCGGCGCGCCAATCGGTCTTCAGATCCCCCCAGGAAGGGCACTGCAGAAAGCTGACAGAGGTCGCGGCGTTCTTCTCAGCCGTGCGCTCCTCGATGAACGCCACATGTTCCTCGCGGCTCAGCGTCCGCACCCTCAAGACCATGCGCCAACCTTATGCGACGCGCTCCCGCAGCCACTTGATGTCCGCCGCCTGCGCCTCGGCACCGCCGGGGGTCTCGCAGATCGCCGGGCAGCCGGCCTCGGCGATCACCTGCGCGATCAGGTCGGCCGGGGCGATCTCGCCGCTGCCGAAGTTGGCGTGCCGGTCGATGCCGGAGTCGAAGCCGCCCTGCGAGTCGTTGGCGTGGACCAGGTCGACGCGGCCGGTGACGGCCTTGATGTCGGCCACGGCGCTCTCCAGCGGGATGCCGCCGGCGAAGGCGTGGCAGGTGTCCAGGCACAGTCCGATCCCGCTGTGCCCCACGGCGTCCCACAGCTTCGCGATCGCATCGATCCGCCGCGCCATGGCGTGGTCGCCGCCGGCGGTGTTCTCGATGAAGACCGGGCAGTGCTGCTCCAACTGGTCCACGGCCTTGCGCCAGTTGTCGAAGCCGGCATCCGGTGCGTCGGCGGCGGTGCTGTGGCCGCCGTGCACGACGACGCCGCGCGCGCCTGCCTCGGCGGCCAGCGCGACCGTCTGCTGCAGCAGCTTGCGGCTGGGGATGCGGATCCGGTTGTTGGTGGCCGCGACGTTGATGATGTACGCGGCGTGCACGTAGACGGCGACGTCGGCCTGCTCGGCGGCAGCGCGCAGCGCGGAGGCGCCGCCCGGATAAGCGACGGTCGGCGCCTTCCAGCTCTGCGGATCGCCCAGGAAGATCTGGACGGCGTCGGCGCCACGGGCCACCGCCTCCGCGATCGGGTCTTCGTTGCCGACGTGGGAGCCGATACGCATAGCCATGGCGACCACGCTAACCGCTCGCACCCACAGACTCACTTACGCGAACCCGCTTCGGTGCGGGCATGCGTGACCCGCGTGTGGCTGATGTGGCTGCTGATGTGCCTGGTGTGGCTGGTGGGGCTGCGCGCTACCAGAGACCACCGTGATGCAGGTGGAAGGCGAAGGCCACCGCCGCGATCCCGATGGCACACACGTTCACCATGCGCTCGTAGGTGGTGTCCGAGGTCAGCTGCGCGTAGAGACCGACCACGATCCCGGCCAGCGCGATCCAGCCGCCCAGGACGTGCCCGCCGGTCCAGCCGATCATCGCCGCGGCGACGACGGCCAGCACCAAGGCGGTGATCGTCAGCGCCATCTCCTGGGTGTGGCTGCCGATATGGAAGCCCGGCCGCTCCTTTGGATCCTCCGCGTAGTCCGCGGCCGTGGATCCGGGTCGTCCGGCCACCTCCGGGCCGTAGTCGCCCGTGCCGGGGGTCGTCTGCGTCATGCCTGTCACCTCGCTCGACTGTGCACAGCGGATCACAAACGTAATCGGACCAATACCCAGGATCGGGTGAACCGACACGGATTTCAATCCGGACGGCTCGCCGGGGTAACCTTGACCGTTCCCCGAGTGTCAGAGCGCCGGAGTAGCGTCGCCGCAGGCGAGTTACGACAGTGCCGGCCCGGGGAGACGCGCAAAACCCTCCTGCCACGGAGAGACCGTGGCCGCTAAGTCCAAAGGAGGTGGGTTACGCATATGCGTCAGTACGAAGTCATGGTCATCCTGGACCCGGACCTCGACGAGCGTTCGATCGCCCCGGCCCTCGAGGGATTCCTCAAGGTGATCCGCGATCTGGGCGGCTCCATCGAGAAGAACGACATCTGGGGACGCCGTCGGCTCGCCTACGAGATCAAGACCAAGAGCGGCAAGAAGGTCAGCGAGGGCATCTACGCCGTCGTCGACGTGCAGGCCACGCCGGACGCCGTCAAGGAGTTCGACCGTCAGGCGAACCTGTCCGAGACCGTCGTCCGCACCAAGGTCATCCGTCCCGACCAGCGGTAAGACACCCGCTCTCACGTTTGAGGACCTGACATGGCAGGCGAGACCGTCATCACCGTCGTCGGCAACCTGACCGACGACCCCGAACTGCGCTTCACCCCCTCGGGTGCGGCGGTCGCGAACTTCACCGTCGCGTCCACGCCGCGCACCCTGGACCGCCAGACCAACGAGTGGAAGGACGGCGACGCGCTGTTCCTGCGCTGCTCGATCTGGCGCCAGGCGGCCGAGAACGTCGCCGAATCGCTGACCCGCGGCATGCGGGTGATCGTCTCCGGACGGCTGCGCCAGCGGTCGTACGAGACCAAGGAAGGCGAGAAGCGCACGGTCGTCGAGCTCGACGTCGAGGAGATCGGCCCGTCGCTGAAGTACGCGACGGCGAAGGTCACCAAGGCCAACCGGCCCGGTGGCCAGGGCGGTCCCGGCGGCGGGGGCGGCGGCGGCTGGAGTGGCAACTCCGGCGGCGGCGGCAACTCCGGCAGCGCGGGAGGCGGCGGCGGCTGGGGTGGCAACTCCGGTGGCGGCGGCAACTCCGGCGGTGGCGGTGGCGGCGGCGGCAGTTGGGGTGGCAACTCCGGTGGCGGCGGTGGCAACTCCGGCGGCGGGAACCAGGGCGGCGGCAACGACCCCTGGGCTTCCGGCGGCGGCGGCGACGGCGGCTGGGGTGGCTACGGCAACGACGAGCCCCCGTTCTAGCCCCATGTGAATCAGGGCCTCTTGTGCATCAAGGCGCCCGGTCCCTCAAACGGACCCTTGAACTCGTAGTGAAGAAGTAACCAGGAGAGATCCCATGCCTAAGGCACCTCTCCGCAAGCCCAAGAAGAAGGTTTGCGGATTCTGCAAGGACAAGGTCGCGTACGTCGACTACAAGGACACCACGCTGCTCCGGAAGTTCATCTCGGACCGCGGGAAGATCCGTGCTCGTCGCGTGACCGGCAACTGCACCCAGCACCAGCGCGACGTCGCCGTGGCCGTGAAGAACAGCCGTGAGATGGCGCTGCTGCCCTACACCAGCACCACCCGCTAGGAAGGGGGAGGAGAGAAAATGGCTACCACGAAGCTCATCCTCACCCACGAGGTCGGCGGGCTCGGCGAGCCCGGCGACGTCGTCGAGGTCAAGGGCGGCTACGCCCGCAACTACCTCGTCCCGCGCGGCTACGCCATCGCGTGGACCCGCGGCGGCGAGAAGCAGATCGAGCTGATCCGCAAGGCCCGCAAGGTCCGCACGGTCCGCGACCTGGCCCACGCCACCGAGCTCAAGGGCGAGCTGGAGGGCCTGCGGGTCCGCCTGGCGACCCGGGCCGGGGAGTCCGGCCGGCTGTTCGGCGGCGTGACCGTCGCCGACGTCGCCGACGCGGTCAAGCGCGCCGGCGGCCCGGACGTGGACAAGCGCCGGATCGAGATCGGGAACCCGATCAAGACCGTCGGCGCCCACACCGTCTCGGTCCGGCTGCACCCCGAGGTGCAGGCGAAGGTGGAAATCACCGTCGTCGCGGCCTGAGAACCTCCCTTCGGGGCTTTTCGGACTCTGTCCTCAAAGCCCTGCGGAAGGCTCAACGGAAGTGCTTTGGAGAACCGCTCCGCCGCAGCTCAAACGCGGCGGAGCGGTTCTTTTCGCATTCTGTTTGCCCACGGTGGCGGGCACCTGGTTGACTTGGCGGTCATGCACGTCCCCTCCCGCCGCCAATCACTGCTGATTCTCGGCGGTCTCGGGCTGGCGGCCACTGCCGGCGGCGCTTACCTGCTGGAGAACCACGGCGGCGGCTCCGGCAAGCCGGCCGCGAACCCTCCCAAGCCCCAGCCGCAGCCGCAGGCGCGCGGGCGTGCGAAGAGCACCTACGGCACCGGCGACGCCAACGAGGGCCAGGAGGGCGAGCCGAGCAACGCCACCGGCGAGACCGTCCCGAGCCTCGCGCTGGCCCTGGCGGACGACGGCGCCTGGCGCCCGGACGCCACCGGGTACCTGGCGGTCGACGACGAGGGCCACCAGATCAAGGGTTTCGCCTCGGCGACCAGCATCAACGTCGGGGAGTCGATCGACTTCCACATCAGCGTGCGGCCGGCGCAGAGCTTCACGGTCAAGGTCTACCGGATCGGGCGCAGTGCCGCCGGGAAGGGCTCTGAGCTGGTCTTCACCAGTGCCAAGGTCACCGGGAAGGTTCAGCCGGCGCTGAAGGTCGTCGCGCCGACCCGGACCGTCGTGGCGCCGTGGCAGTTGTCGTACACGCTGAACGTCCCGAACACCTGGCGCGGCGGTCTGTACGTCGCGACGCTGGAGACCGCGGACAAGTACCGCAGCTGCATCCCGTTCGTGGTGCGCGAGGACGGCAAGCCCGCGGATCTGTTGGTGGTGCTGCCTTTCACGACGTATCAGGCGTACAACATGTACCCGGTCGACAAGGCGCTCGGCGCCAGCCTGTACAACGCCTACCAGCCCGACGGGAGGGAGGGCGGCGCCGACATCTGCGCGACCCGCGTCTCCTTCGACCGGCCGTACCACCAGGACGGGCTGCCGCGGCTGTTCGAGCTCGACCAGGCCTTCGCGCAGTGGGTCGAGGCGCAGCCGTACACCATCTCCTACGCCTCGAGCATCGACCTGCACGCCGGCCGGATCGACCCGGCGAAGTACAAGGCGCTGGTCTTCTCAGGCCACGACGAATACTGGACGCCGCAGATGCGCGCCGTGCTCCAAGGCGCGCTTTCTAGGGGTGTCAGTGCCGCGTTCATGGCCGCGAACAACGTCTACTGGAACATCCGCCTGGACGCCTCCCAGGGCGGCTCCCAGTACCGGCAGGTGACCTGCTACAAGCGGCGTCCGGACCCGGCGGCGACCGGGAGCGTGGCGCCCACGGTGCTGTGGCGGGACCTGAACCAGCCCGAGCAGCAGGTGCTGGGGTCGATGTACACCGCGATCATCACCGACACCCAGCCGCAGCCGCTGGTGGTCGGCGAGACCGGGCACTGGTTCTGGGCGGGGACCGGGCTGAAGAACGGGGAGCAGATCCCGCGTCTGGTGGCCGGCGAGGCGGACAAGGTGTTCCCGCATGTGAAGGGCGGGCCGAAGACCACGGTCCTGGCGACGTCGCCGTTCACCGCCGAGGGTCCGAAGAACACGCCGGTCAAGGACACGCAGCAGACCGTGCTGAGCCAGTACCCCTCCGGGGCGTGGATGTTCAACGCCGGGACGTTCCACTGGAACCACGGGCTGTCGACGCCGGGGTTCGTCGACGTGCGGATCCAGCGGGCCACGCGGAACCTGCTGGATCGGATGACCGGGAAGCGCTCGGCCTAGCACGGATCGGGCCGCGCGAGAGCCCTCGGCCTAGCAAAATCCGGGGGTCCCAGCAAGATTCTTCCAGGAAAATTTTCGTCCACAGCCGGTGGACGAATCGGCGACGCTCCCGTGCACGTCAGGGCTTCACGATCAGTCGATGGTCGCATTATTCACAGGGACCTTCCACACTCTGTCCCCAGGTACGTCGGCGTGTCTCCACAGCTTTCCCCAGGTTTTCCACAGGTTATCCACAGGGGGTGTGGACGGCCGCCTCGACCCGCGGGGCGCGGTTCCGTACCGTGGGGACGACAAGCTTGTCGGAGCCGTCCCGTACAAAAGAAGGACGATGGTTTCGCAGGTGTAGCGGCGCGGGCAAGGGAGGCGGGTAATGAGCATCGACGACCTCCCGTACACCGCCGACGAGGCCTACCAGGGCGGATTCGAACGGACCCCGCCCCAGGACATCCCGGCCGAGCAGTCGGTCCTGGGCGGCATGCTGCTGTCCAAGGACGCGATCGCCGAGGTCATCGAGGTCATCAAGGCCATCGACTTCTACAAGCCGGCCCACGAGGCCGTCTTCGGCGCGATCCTGGAGCTCTACGGCCGCGGCGAGCCCGCGGACCCGGTCACCGTCGCGGCGCTGCTGACCAAGAAGGGTGACATCAACCGCATCGGCGGCGCGCCCTATCTGCACACCCTGATCAACTCGGTCCCCACCGCCGCGAACGCCGGCTACTACGCCGAGATCGTCAAGGAGCGCGCCGTCCTGCGCCGCCTGGTCGAAGCGGGCACCCGCATCGTCCAGATGGGCTACAGCACCGACGGCAGCGACGTCGAGCAGATCGTCGACGCCGCCCAGCAGGAGATGTACAACGTCACCGAAGCCCGCACCAGCGAGGACTTCATCCCCCTGGCCGACGCCATGGAAGGCGCCCTGGACGAGATCGAGTCGATCTCCAACCGCTCCGGCCAGATGACCGGCGTCCCCACCGGCTTCCACGACCTCGACGCCCTGACCAACGGCCTGCACCCGGGCCAGATGGTGATCATCGCGGCCCGCCCGGCCATCGGCAAGAGCACCCTGGGACTGGACCTCGCCCGCAGCTGCTCCATCAAGAACGGCCTGACCAGCGTCATCTTCTCCCTGGAGATGGGCCGCAACGAGATCATCATGCGCCTGCTCTCCGCCGAGGCCCGCGTCGCCCTGCACCACATGCGCAGCGGCACGATGACCGACGAGGACTGGGCCCGCCTGGCCCGCCGCATGGGCCCGGTCTCCGAGGCGCCGCTGTTCATCGACGACTCGCCCAACATGTCCATGATGGAGATCCGCGCCAAGGCCCGCCGCCTGAAGCAGCGCCACGACCTCCAGCTGGTGATCATCGACTACATGCAGCTGATGCAGCACAGCAGCAGCAACTCCAAGCGCCCCGACAGCCGCCAGCAAGAAGTCTCCGAGATCTCCCGATCCCTGAAGCTCCTGGCCAAGGAACTCGAAGTCCCGGTCATCGCCATCAGCCAGCTGAACCGAGGCCCAGAACAGCGCACCGACAAGCGCCCCATGATGAGCGACCTCCGCGAATCCGGCTCCCTGGAACAGGACGCCGACGTCATCATCCTCCTCCACCGCGAGGACGCCTACGAACGCGAATCCCCCCGCGCCGGCGAAGCCGACCTGATCGTCGCCAAGCACCGCAACGGCCCGACCGCGAACATCACCGTCGCCTTCCAGGGCCACTACTCGCGGTTCGTGGACATGGCGCAGAGCTAGTCATCAGACATCAGCAGTCCACCACCTGCCGCTAGTGGGGTGTGAGTACGCGACGGCTGGGTGGCCGATGATCGCATCATCGAGAGTGCGCACCATCGCTCGCAGTTCCCGAGCCGACTTGAGCGGCAGGGCGCAGATGAACTGTTCCAGGACCTCGCGCTGGTCGCCGGGCGCTGGACAACATGATGGCTGGCCGCATCCCGGCGAATATAGAGCGGGCTCCTGGCTTTTGGGCGTTCGCGCTATGGCTGTCCACGCGGCGAGAGCCGAAGCCGCTGCCCCTGGACCGAAGCGGGTCTGCTCCAGTCGGATCACGTGGGCTTGGGCGGCGCTCGAGAGAGGGCCGATCTTCGAATAGGGCTTTGTGGGCCGGGCGAAACACTTGTCGCTCGCCCGTAGGGTCGATGGGCGCCTACGCGGCATGGCCCTTTCGTGGGGTCGTCATGCTCTGACTCTAGCTGAGCAGGTCGGGGAGTTCCTCGGGGAAGAAGGTCTCGTCGGTCGTGCGGAGCTCTTCGAGGGTCCACCAGCGGTGAGTGAGGTGGGTGCGCTGCTCCAGTGCGTCGAAGCCGGCTGTTGAGATCTCGAAGGGCTCGGTGCGGAGTGTGAAGAAGTGATTGTGTTGGCGCAGTAGGCGGCCATCGAAGAAGAACTCCACGTAGTTGCGGAAGACTGCCTCGCCCAGGTCCTGCGGTTGGACGTCGAGGCTGGTCTCTTCTTGGAGCTCACGCGCGGCGGCTTGCTGGGGAGTCTCTCCTGGTTCCAGGCCGCCGCCGGGGGTGATCCACCAGAGCTGATTCGGGCGTTGTGGGTCGAAGCCTTGAAACAGCAGCGCTCGGCCGTTCGGGTCGAGCAGAATCACTCGGCCTGAGATGCGGTCCACAACCTCGACGTCGTCCATGGGCTGAGCATGCCCTAGGGGCGCAAGTCCGCAGGTCGATCAGGTCGGGGATGTGCCGGAGGCGAAGCTCAGCCGGCGCTCAACGCTGGCTGCCGGGTAGGAGCAGGAGCTTGCCTCGGGCGTGTCCGGACTGGCTGATGTCCAACGCTGTGCGCCATTGGTCGAGCGGGAAGGTACCTGCCACCGGCACGGTGAACTTTCCCTTGGCGGCGAGGTGTGCGAACTCGGGGAAGTGGCTGAAGCGGTCGGCGTCGGTGAAGGTGGTGCGGTCCTCGTGGAAGGTGTCGCGTGCGCCGAGGTCTGGTGCGGTGGCCAGGTCGGAGCAGGTCAGGATGCGCTGGGGGTCGTCGTCGGCGATGCGGATGAGGTCGGGGAGGGCGCCGTTGGGGGGTGCGGTGTCGAAGACGATGTCGATCGGGGTATCGCTGAGGGCTGCGACTCGGTCGGGGAGGCCGTCGCCGTAGGCGGTGACTGTGGCGCCGAGGTTCTTCAGCTGCGGGGCGTAGGTCTCGCCGGCGGTGGCGATCACATGGAGACCGCGATGGAGGGCTATCTGGACCGCTGCGTAGCCGATGGTGGTTCCGGCGCCGTTGACCAGCAGTGTGCTGCCTGCTGAGAGGCCGAGGCGGGTGAGGTGCCAGTAGGCGGTGCTCAGTGCCATCGGGAGTGCGGCGGCTTGGATGAGGTCCAGTCCTTCGGGGACGGTGTACCAGTGGTCCATGATCGCGTGATCTGCCGCGCCTGCGCTGGGTTGGCCGGCGTAGTCGGCGGTGCCGAAGACGGGGTCGCCGATCGCGACGTCCGTGACGCCTTCGCCGACGGCTTCGACGGTGCCCGCGACGTCGCAGCCGATGCCGCGCGGCAGGTCGCCGGCGAACAGGCCGCGGCACAGGGCCCAGTCGGCGGGGGCGAGGCCGCAGGCGTGGACGGCGATGCGGATGCGGCCGGGGCTCGGTGCGGGGACGGATGCTATTTCCAGGCGGAGCACGTCGGCGGGCTCGCCGTACTCGCGGAAGCGCACCGTGCGCATGGTGTCGGGAGGTGTGATGCGGTCAGCCATGTCGGCTCCAATCAGGGGTTCGGGACGTGCGGGGAGGGTAAACGGAACATGCTCCGTTTAGCTCGTGCCGCTTATACTAGCCCGATGACCGCTCAAAGTGGAACGCGATCCGTTTAGCCATGACCGCCGATCCGTCCTCCCCCGCGCAGCAGCAGCTGCGGGCTGACGCGCTGCGCAATCGCGAGAGCGTGCTCGCCGCCGCGACCGCCGCGTTCGCCGCTTCCGAGGCCGAGCCGTCGATGCGCGAGATCGCCCGGCAGGCCGGGGTCGGCGTCGCCACGCTCTACCGCCACTTCCCGACCCGGGAGGCGCTCGTCGACGCCGTGTATCAGGACCAGGTCGTGCGGCTGACCGCCGGGGCGCGCGACCTGCTCGCCGCGCATCCGCCGGCGCGGGCGCTGCGGCTGTGGATGGACTTGTTCGCCGACTGGCTGACGACCAAGCGCGGGATGACCGGCACGCTGCTCGCCATGGTCGACGCCGGGGACATCTCGCTAGCGCACACGCGCGGGGAGCTCCTGGCGGCGATCGCGACGATCCTCGACGCCGGGATCGCCGCCGGAGAGATCCGCGCGGACACCAGCGCCGAGGACGTCAGCGCTGCGGTGCTCGGTCTGCTCGCTGTTTCGGGCGAACGCGGGAATCCCGAGCAGGCGCAACGACTTCTCGACGTCCTGATGGACGGGCTCAGGACTCGATCAGAGCGCTGAGTCCGTACTTCGCGCGCGCCTCGGGCGTCACCGGCGTGAAGAAGTTGACCAGGGTGCCGTCGGGGTCGCGGACCAGCAGGGAGCGGTTGCCCCAGGGCAGGGTCTTCGGCTCGGCGACGACGTCGGAGGCGGGAATCCAGGCGGCGAGGCGCTGCCAGAGGGCGTCGACGTCGTCCACCAGGAACTCGATGATCACGCTGCGGTTGGCGCCCGGGGCGGCGCTGTCGGGGGCGAACAGCGGGACGGTGCGGGTGCTGCCGATCGCGAGGGTCGCGCCGGCGGGGGTGGCGAGCTCGGCGAAGTCCGGGGTGGCCCAGGTGGCGGGCAGGGCGGTGGCCTTCTCGTAGAAGGCGACCAGGCTGGCGATGTCGGCGGTGATGATGCGGGTCGACGCGAGGTTTGTAGTCATGCTTCGAACCGTACGGACGATAGTGGACAGAATCGGTCCGGTATCCCCGCTAAATTGGGAGACGTGAATCACCCCGCCGGACGTGTGCTGACGCTGCTGGAGCTCCTGCAGTCCGGAGGCGTGCGCACGGCGGCCGAAATCGCCGAACGGCTCGGGGTCGATGCGCGCACGGTGCGGCGGTACGTGGAGCAGCTGCTGGAGTTGGAGATCCCCGTGGAGTCCGTGCGCGGGCGTTACGGCGGCTACCGGCTGGCTCGCGGCTTCCGGCTGCCGCCGCTGATGCTGGGTGACGACGAGGCGCTGGCGGTACTGCTGGGACTGCTCGCCGGGCGGCGGAGCGGGTTGACGGCGGCGCTCGGAGCGGCGGGAGAGACGGCGGGCGCCAAGATCCGGCGGGTGCTGCCCGCACGGTTGTCCGAGCGGCTCCGGAGCGTGCTGGACAGTGTGGCGTTCACCGGCGCACCCGATCAGAGCGCTGCGCTGGATGCCACGGTGTTGCTCACGGTCGCCGATGCCGTGGCGAATCAGCGGCCGATCGCTGTGCGATACACCGGCCGCGACGGTGTTCGCGGTGACCGGACACTGCATCCCTATGCGATCGTGAGCCATGGGGAGCGCTGGTATGTCAGGGCTCTGGATCCGGCAATCGGCGAGGAGCGCACGTTTCGGCTTGATCGGATCGACGGGGCAAGGGCGCTGCCGGGTTCTTTCGAGGCGCCGACGATGGACGATGATCCGGGGCAGAGCTTGCTCGCCGGGTTCGCGGCGGCGGACTACCGGTACGAAGTCGCGATCCGAGTACACGGGACGGTCGAGCAGATCCGGGCGCGGTTTCCGGTGAGTGTGGCGACAATTCAGCCGCTCAGCGATGCCAACGGCAATGGCGATGGCAACGGCAACGGCAACGAGGCACAGACCCCATGGCACCGCCTCGCCATCCGCGCCGAACACCTCGACTGGATCCCGCCGACGTTGGCCGCACTCGACCTGCCCTTCGAGATCGAAGACCCGGACGAACTCCGCGATCTTGTCATCGCCTTTGCCGACCGCCTGGCGACGAGAGCACGCGGCGGACTCGAATAGAAGCATCGCGATCTCGCGCGCGCCGCTCCCTGAGAGCCTCAACAACCCAGCCACCAGACCCCCTCACGCTCCCGCGCCAGAATTCAGATCATGCCCGCCACCTGCGAGCAGTCCCGCTGCTTGGAGCATCGCCCCGACAGAATCCGCCGCGCCCCGCTACTGTCGACACGTGACTTCTGCGTTCAGCGATGCCTTCCTCCGTATGGCGGAGCCCCACGCGGCCTGGGGCATGCGCCAGATCGAGGAGTTCAACGAGTTCCTGCCGATCGGGCCGTGGACGGTGAACCTGGACGAGCGGCGGTATCGGCAGTCGGGGCGGGAGCTGCGGATCAGTGTGCTCGGGAGCTTCGACACCGCGGAGGGTTCGTGGTTGTGGGGGTGGGCGAACCCCGGGTTCGGGAAGCTGCCGGTGGTGGCCGCGGCTGAGGCGCTGCGGTCGTTCGGGCTGGATCACGGGGTGCCCGAGTTCTCCGAGGAGCTGGTGGACCTCTCGGGCTTCGAAGACCCCCGGTATGCCGCGGAGATGCTGGCTTTCGGGGCGATGGGGGTGCTGCGTGCCGACGGCTACATCGGCGTGCAGGCCAATGAGACCGGGCGGCTGTACATGGTGCCGGACGATCCGCAGGTGCCGGTCGCCGATCCGGATCCGATAGCGCTGCCCCGACTGCTGATGCAGGGGGCGCAGTTCTTCAACCGGTCGGCGTACGAGGTGGTCGCCGGCTACTTCCACCACTTCACCATCCCGTGGCGGCAGGAGGGCGACACCATCACCGCCGAGCTGCCGGGCGGGGCGACCGCGTCGGTCCAGTTCGACGGGCAGGGACGGGTCGCCGCGGTGTCGATGGGCTCGATCACCAAGGAATCGCTGGGGAACACCGCCGACGCCTGAGCGGCGCGGCATCGGCGCCCGGCCGGGTGGCCGGACGCCGACGACGCTGCCCTCACGCGGCCGCCGTGCCGGCGGCCGGGGCACCGAAGTGCCGAGCGAAGAACCGGACGGCGCTGTCCGCCTCGAACCGGGGCAGCTGCTTGTGCCGCCCGGCGTTGGCGTGCAACGTCTTCTCCGGCGAGGCGAAGGCGTCGAACAGCGCCAGACCGGCCGAGCGCGGGATGTGCTCGTCGTCCCACTGCAGATCGAACTCGACCGGGATCGTGATCCGCTTCGCCGGCTCGGCCAGGAAGTCCGGCCAGTGCTGGCCGAAGACGGCGGCCGTGATCCGGGGGTCGGCGGCGACGAACGGGATACCGATCGCCGTGCCCATGTTGATGCCCCAGTAGCCGACCGGACCGTCGGCGCCGATCTCGCGCAGTTCCTGGAGCGCGTCCAGGGTCGCGCGCCACTCCGGCACGGCCTGCTCGGCCAGATAGGCGTTGTAGCGCACGACGATCGGGCCCTCCGGCTCGCCGGCGTCGCGCGCCGCGAACAGCGCGTCGATCTCGCGCTCGTCGTGCTCGGTGCGCGGGCGGTCGCCGTGGCCGGGCGCGTCGATGGCGGCGACGTGGAACCCGCAGCCGAGCACCAGCGCGCGGGCGCGTCCGGCGCTGCCGGGCGCCTTCTTGTGGATGCCGCCGCCGTGGCCGATCAGGACCAGGGGCGCGCGGTCGGGACGGGAGTCCGGCGACCACAGGACACCGGGGACGCCGCCCACGGTGAAGTCGCGTTCGCGGACACCGTCCGCGGAGGAATCACTGGTGAAAAGAAGTGAAGTAGACATGGCAGTCGCCCTTCGGGAGCACTTGATAACGGCGCTCCCGGCGACTCCTGAGTCAGTCGCCTGCCCGTGACAGCACGGGGAGCACCCACGTCGATACCGCCTTCATGGGTCTCACCTCCTTCGCTTCGGTCACGGCGTACGCAAGGTATCGGGCTGCGGCGCCGCGGCGCAACAGGGTTTTACGTCAGCAGGTTCTACTTCTTGTCCGGCAAGCCGCACGAGATCGCGATCGCCGCCATCCACTCCCTGGCGGCCTGCCGCACCTGCGGGCTGAGCCCGGCCTCCAGCTCCTCCTCGCGGCGCCGCACCGCCGGCCGCGCCTTCGCGTACATCTCCAGGCCCGCCTCGGTCGCGTGCAGCTGGTGCGCGCGCCGGTCCGTCGGGTGCGCGGCGCGCTCGACCAGGCCGCGGGATTCCAGGCCGGCGACCATCTCGTTCGCGGACTGCCGGGTCGTGCCGCAGGCCCGCGCCACCTCGGCGACGGTCAACCCCGGGGAGCTGTCGAGCATCATCAGGGTCGCGAACTGCGGAACGGTCAGTCCGAACTCGGTGAGCTCGTCCTCGATGACGGCGCGCATGCCGAGCCAGACGTGGCGGATGGCGAAGCTGACGACGCCGTCCTCGCCGAGCTTGTCAGACGTGGACATAGCAGGACACCTCGGTCTCACGATCGCGGGAGGAGCTCGCGAAGAGCGCGGACAGCCAGAAGAGAGCACGGAAACGATTGACAGGTACCTGACGAGTTTGCCACGCTGGTATCCGACAGGTACCTGTCGATTGTAGCGCGCGGCCGCGTCGTCCCGTCACTCGTCCCGAACCATTCTGAACCATCCCGAACCACTCCCACCTGCTCATCAGCGATCCTGGGGGGTCGTCCACCCATGTCCACGAACAGCCCGCCGTCCGGCCGACGGCAGCGCCTGATCCTGACCGTCCTGATCTTCGCGCAGCTCCTGATCTGGATCGACGGCACCGTCCTGTCCACCGCCTACGAAACCCTCGCCGACCCGGTCCGCGGCCTGGGCGCCACTCCCGGCCAGCTCCAGTGGGCCACCGGCTCCTACACGCTGGTCCTGGCCACCGTCACCTTCACCGGCGGCGCCCTCGGCGACCGCTTCGGGCATCGCAACACCCTGCTGGCCGGCATGGCGCTGTTCGGACTGGCCTCAGTGTTCGCCGCGTACTCGCAGAACACCGGGCAGCTCATCGCGGCCCGCGCCGTCATGGGCCTGGGCGCCGCGCTGCTGATCCCGGCGACGCTGGCGGTGATCAGCTTCACCTACCCGCCCGAGCAGCGCCCGCAGGCCTTCGGCGTGCTCAGCAGTTTCGCCGGGGTGGGCATCGCCGCCGGACCGGTGCTGGCCGGTCTGATGCTGGCGAACTTCTGGTGGGGCTCGGTGTTCCTGATCAACGTGCCGGTGGTGGTGCTCGGCCTGGTCGCGATCGCCCGGACCGTGCCGAACTTCCAGCCGCCGGCCAAGCGAGGACTGGACTTCCCCGGTCTGCTGCTCTCCTCCGCCGGCCTCGGTCTGCTGTCCTACGGCCTGATCCGGGCCGGGCAGGACGGCACCGTGACCGAACCGCAGGTATGGATCACCGTCGCCGGCGGGCTGGTGGTGACCGCCGCGTTCGTGGTCGTGGAGCTGCGCCGCCGACACCCGAGCTTCGACCCGCGGCTGTTCCGCCTGCGCCAGTTCGCCGCCGGCAACGTCTCCCTGACGCTGCTGTTCCTCGCCTTGAGCGCGAGCGGTTTCTACTTCGCCTTCTACCTCCAAGGCGCCCGCGGCTACTCGGCCCTGCGCGCCAGCCTGGTCGGCATCCCCGGCGCGCTCGGCGTCGTCATCGGCGGACCGGTCGCCGCGAAGCTCGCGCGCCGTACCTCGGTCCGCCGGGTCAGCGGCACCGCGTTGACGGTCTCCACGATCACGCTCCTGGTCTTCTCCCGGGTCGGCCTCGGGTTGCCGATCCCCGCCTACATCGCCGTGTCGATCGTCCAGGCCACCGCGATCGGCATGACCATCGCCCCGCTGACCGGCGCGATCCTCGGCTCGCTGCCGCTGGCCCAAGCCGGGGCGGGCAGCGCGGTGAACGCCACCATGCGCCAGACCGGCAGCGTGCTGGGCATCGCGCTCGGCGGCACGATCCTGTCGATCGGATACCGGCACGCGATCGGCGGCTCGGTGGCCGCCCTGCCCGCGCCACTGAAACAGCAGGCTGAGACGTCCGCCGAGATGGCCCGGAACGTCGCGCGGCACAACGGGATCCCGAACCTGGCGCATCAGGCGGACCTCGCGTTCGTGCACGCGATGCACACCGGAATGGTGTGGTCGGCGGCGGCGACCGGGATCGGGGCGCTGCTGGTGTTCGGCGCGTTCGCGAACCCCAGGAAGACCAAGACCGAGGCGGTCACGGCACAGCTTGAGGCATCGACAGTGGTTCCGGAATCGGCTTCGGCATAGAGGAAAAACGGTGGACGCCCACGAAGCTCCACCAGCATTCTGTGGGAGCACCTCCCGGTGCGCAGGCAGCGGATACTTCTTGGGAAAGTACTCACCCGCCGCCGAATCAGATCTCGGGAGTGCGCTCGCGACTTCTCGCAGGATCGGCCGGCACATCGGCCGATCCTGTCCTCGGCCCTGCCGTGAACCGCGCGCCGCTCCCCGCGTTTCCACACGGGGTGATCCACCGATGGCGAAGTTCAACAAGACAGCGACCAAGACCGCCAAGACCTTCGAGGGCGGCAAGGCCTACAAGCGCGACCCGAAGGCGGACCTGTTCCTGCTCGCGGTCACGAACATGGTCGGCGAGGACACCTTCTACGAGTCCGCCGACACCCGTGACGAGCGCTACCGCGATCTCGTGCACGCCGTCGCCGTCTCCGACCCCGAGTGGATGCTGCGCTTCGTCACCTGGCTGCGTGCCGAGGCGAACATGCGCAGCGCCGCCGTCGTCGCGGCGTGCGAGTCCGTGCGGGCCCGGCTGGACGCGGAGGCGTCCGGGTACGGCCGCCAGCTGATAGCCGCCGCGTGTCAGCGTGCTGACGAGCCCGGCGAGGTCCTGGCGTACTGGACCGGCCGCTACGGCCGCGCGCTGCCGAAGCCGGTGAAGCGCGGTGTCGCCGACGCCGTGGCGCACCTGTACAACGAGTACTCGTTCGCGAAGTACGACTCGGACGCCAAGGGCTTCCGCTTCGGCGACGTCATCGATCTCGTGCACCCCGCTGCCGCGGCCGACAAGCCTTGGCAGGGCGAGCTGTTCCGGCACGCGCTGGACCGCCGCCACAACCGGGACAACCCGGTGCCGGAGGCACTGCCGAAGCTGGCCAAGCGGGCTGCGCTGCTCGGGCTGCCGGTGGCGGAGCGGCGCGGTGTGCTGCTCGCCGAGGGCGGCGCGCAGCGCCTGGCCGAGGCGGGCATGACGTGGGAGGCGCTGGCCGGCTGGCTGCAGGGCCCGATGGACCAGGCCGCCTGGGAGGCGGTCATCCCGTCGATGGGTCTGATGGCGCTGGCGCGGAACCTGCGGAACTTCGACGAGGCCGGGGTCGCCGACGCGGTGGCGTGGCGGGTCTGCTCGCGGTTCCTGGACGCCGGCCAGGTGGGACGGTCGCGGATGCTGCCGTACCGGTGGCTGTCGGCGTACAAGGCCGCGCCGTCGCTGCGGTGGGGACACGCGCTGGAGGGGGCGCTGGGGCACGCGATCGCCGGCGTCCCGGAGCTGCCGGGGCGCACCCTGGTCCTGGTCGACACCTCCGGGTCGATGACCGGCCGGGTGTCGGCGCGCTCGACGGTCACGCACCTGGACATCGGTGCGCTGATCGGGGTCGCGCTGGCGGACCGCGCGGCGGGCTCCGGACGCGCCGACGACGTGGACCTCGTCGGTTTCGCCGACGGCGTCTTCAGGCACGAGCTGACCAAGGGCGGCAGCGTCCTGCGCGGGATCGAGGCGTTCGCCAAGCGCTCCGGCGAGGTCGGGCACGGCACCCGCATGATCGACGCGATCGCGGCGACCTACGACCGGCACGACCGCGTGGTGATCGTCAGCGACATGCAGGCGTTCCCGTACTTCTACCACCAGAACAAGGGCGCGGACGCGTTCATCCCGGACACGGTCCCGGTCTTCGGGATCAACACCGCGGGCTACGGTCCGAGCGCGCTTCCGCCCGGCAAGCGGAACCGGTTCGAGATCGGCGGGTTCTCGGACAAGGTGTTCACCCTGTTCGGACTGCTCGCCTCCGGGGACGACCCGGCGCTGCCGTTCTGAGGTTCGGTCGCGACGCACGGTAAGGAGCGGTGGCGCACCGACCTCTGGTCAGGTGCGCTACCGCTCAGTAACATGCGCCTTGTGATCGACGGCATAGACCTCACGACCCTCGCGATCCCCTTCTATGTGCTGTTCATGGCACTGGAGCTGCTCTCGCTGCGGTTCTTCCCGGACCCGGTCGAGCAGGGCTACACCGTCAAGGACACCGCGACGTCGCTGACGATGGGCATCGGCTCGATCGTCTGCAACCTCGGCTGGGGACTGGTGACGGTCGCCGCGGTGGCCGGCGTGCACGCGCTCGCGCCGTGGCATATCGCCAGTTCGCTGACCGGCTGGCTCGTGCTCTTCGTGGCGTACGACTTCTTCTACTACTGGGAGCACCGCGCCAACCACCGCGTCCGCATCCTGTGGGCGTCGCATGTGGTGCACCACTCCAGCCGGCACTACAACCTGTCCACGGCGCTGCGCCAGACCTGGACCGGGGTCGGCAACACGATCTTCCTGCTGCCGCTGGCGCTGGTCGGGTTCCCGTCGTACATGATCTTCGCGACGGCGGCGATGAACCTGCTCTACCAGTTCTGGATCCACACCGAGCGGATCGCCACGATGTGGCGCCCGATCGAGTTCGTGATGAACACGCCCTCGCACCACCGCGTGCACCACGGCTCGAACCAGGGCTACCTGGACAAGAACTACGGCGGCGTGTTCATCGTCTTCGACCGGCTGTTCCGGTCTTTCGAGCCCGAGGGCGAGCCGGTGGAGTACGGGCTGACGAAGAACATCGGGACGTTCAATCCGCTGCGTGTCGCAGCGCACGAATACGCCGCGATCGCGCGGGACGTGCGCGGCGCCGCAGGCTGGCGGGCACGGTTCGGTTACGTGCTGCGCGGCCCGGGCTGGTCGCCGGCGAGCCCGGTGCCGGCGACCGCGGTGACGGTCTAAAACCCGTCGCCCGGTCTTAGCCGCCGTGCCTACGCTGGCGAGGTGTTGAGCACTGAACAGCTGAAGGAATTCGGCGAGCGGGGGTACGTCGTCGTCCCGGGTGTGGTGGCTCGGAACGTCGTGGCAAAAGCGAACAAGCGGATCGACGAGCTGATCGCCGCCAACCCGCCGGCGCAGGGACAGGTCGGCCACCACTTCTACTTTCCGGCGGCGGCGGACGAGCCGGAGTTGCTCGAGACGCTGATGGACAGCGCTTTCGGGTACGCCGAGGCGCTGACCGGTCCCGGGCTTCTGGAGACGCCGCAGCAGGTGCAGGTGGCGCTGAACATCCCGCCGTTCTCGCACCGGCCGGGGCGGCCGCACATCGACGCCGCGATCAGCGAGCCGACGCCGGGCTTCACGCCGAACAGTTTCACGCTGCTGGCCGGCGTGTTCGTCACCGACCAGCTGCGGGAGAACTCGGGGAACCTGTGGGTCTGGCCGGGGACGCACCGCACGCACGCGGAGTACTTCCGCGAGCGCGGCATCGAGATGTACTGCGCGTACCCGGACATCGAGCTGCCCGAGCCGGAACAGGTCACCGCGCGCGCCGGCGACCTGCTGCTCGCGCACTATCTGCTCGGGCACAACATCGGCGGGAACTACGAGTCGGACACGACGCGGCGGATGCTGTACTACCGGGTCAGCGGTCGCGGGCACGCCGAGGGTCCGGAGCGGATCCTGACCGAGCCCTGGTATGAGTACGGCCCTGTTCGTGCCCTGATTTAGGGCCGGCGCTCGGCCCGGATGGCGGAAGCAGCGTCCTGGTGGGACGGGGCGTCTCCGTCGTGCTTCGGGTTGGGGTGGCCCTGGCCGGTCTCGATCAGGGCGCGCAGGCTGCCGGCGATGTAGCCGCCCCAGGCGTTGGAGCAGACGTCGTAGCACTCGTCCTGCGGGAGCAATCCGATGTGGGTGAAGCGGATCTCGGCGCCGCCGTCCGGCGCCGGCGAGATCTCGAAGACGATGTCAGTGCCCGTCCATTCGGTCTGGTCCGCGATGAAGTTGAAGTAGTTCTCCTCGACGTGCCAGACCACCTTCTGCTCCGGGACGAGCTCCGCGACCCGGACCTTGCAGCGGTGGACGTCCTGGAACCGGTAGTCGAAGACGCCGCCGACCTGGTCGGTAACTCCCTCGACGGCCGCGGACCACCAGCCGCGGACGTCGAGGACGGCGTCGTACGCCGCGCGCGGGGTCCGGGCGACGGTGAAGCCGGTGGTGTAGGGGCGCTGCTGCTGTTCGGCTGTGGCTTGCATCATGCAAGTCAGCCTAGAGCGAACGACTTTCATCATGCAAGCGATTCGCTACACTGGACGCATGCTGGGGAAGACGTACGACTCGCAGGTGTGCTCGATCGCGAGGGCGCTGGAGGTGGTCGGCGAGCGCTGGAGCCTGCTGATCGTGCGGGACGCGCTGTTCGGCGGCGCGACACGGTACAGCGACTTCCAGCGGAGCCTGGGGATCGCGACCAACGTGCTCAAGACCCGCCTCGACGGCTTGGTCGAGACGGGTGTCATGCGGCGGCATCAGTACTCGCAGCAGCGGGAGCAGTACGAGTACCTGCTGACCGACAAGGGGCGGGCGCTGGCGCACTCGCTGGTCGCGCTCTCGGAGTGGGGCGACCAGTGGGCGACGGATGGGGAGCCGCCGATTCTTTACGTGCACTCGGTGTGCGGGACCGGGGTCACGCAGAAGACGGTGTGCGCGCACTGCGGAGTCGTGGAGGATCCGGCGGAGATCCGGGCCGAGATCGGGCCGGGGATGCCGGCGGATCGGATTCCGGCTTAGGGGCGAGGCGTCAGGTGAGGCCTCAGCTGGTCATTTTCCAGCCAGCATCTCGACCACCGGCGCCAGCTGCTCCAAGAACATTCCGTTCACGGCGATGTAGGAGATCCCGAGGGTGTCGCGGCGGCGGCGCAGCTTGTCGGCCATCTCCTGCGGCGTGCCGGTGAGGACGGCCGGAGCGCCGGTGCGGATGAGTTCGGCGGGATCGACGCCCATCTGCTGGCTCAGGAAGCCCGGCAGCTCGGTGCCGACACCGGCCAGGTTGTAGCTGAGTTCGAGGTCGTCGACGCGGGAGCCCGCGATGGCGCGCAGCTCGGCGATCTTCGCCGCGAGGCCGTCCTCGGTGGTGCGCGGGTCCAGCCCGAGGGTCAGGATGTCGGCTTCGGCGGCGGCGAGCTGGAACATCTTGGGTCCGGCGGCAGCGACCAGGATCGGCGGGTGCGGCTTCTGGACCGGCTTGAGCGGGGAGCGGCCGGCCGCCGCGGCGGCGAGCTCCTCCTTGACGATGTGCAGGGCGTCAGAGAGCTGTTTCACGCGCTCGGCCGGCGTGCCGAAGCGCCGCTCGCGGTGCACGACCTCGTCCTCGGCTCCGGGGCGGCCGGCGCCCAGGCCCAGGTCGAAGCGTCCGCCGGAGAGCAGGTCCAGCGCCAGCGCGCGCCAGGCGATCTCCGAGGGCGGGTAGAACGGCGCCGGCAGGACGAAGGTGCCCACGCGCAGCCGCTCGGTGGCGGTCGCGGCGGCGGCCAGGGCCGTGAACGGCTCCAGGGTGGTCATGGTGTCCGGGGCCAGCAGCGTGTCGTAGCCGAGTTCCTCAGCCCGCCGGGCCAGCTCCTGCCAGGCCTGGGCGGTCGGGGCGAGGGCCGCGACGACGGCGAAGCGGAAGGTGCGGGGGTGCATGGGCTCTCCCTGAGTAGGGTCCTGCGTTCCTGTCTACGCCGATCCTGCTCCCGGCGGAAGCAGGCGGGCGTCCGGCCGGGGGAGGTCGCGTCCGTACTCTTCGGGGAGTAGGCGGCGGTGGGAGGACGTCTCGTATCGTCTCCAGCGTGTTGGACTACGACCTTGAAGCCGCCCGCTACGACCAGACCCGCGGCGGCGTGGAGCGGGCCCGCGCGGCGGCGGACGCGGTGCTGGAGCTGGTACCGAAGGACTGCGCGGTGCTGCTCGATGTGGCTTGCGGGACCGGCATCGTGTCGGAGCTGCTGAGGACGCCGGACCGGACGGTGATCGGCGTCGACATGGCGGCCGGGATGCTGGCGCTGGCCCGACCTCGGCTCGGCGGCACTGGACGCGCGGTGCGAGGGGACGCGACACGGCTGCCGCTGGCGTCGGGAGCGGTGGACGCGGTGACGTTCATGTGGCTGCTGCATCTGGTCGACGAGGCGGTGGTGGCCGCGGCGGTGGCGGAGGCGGCGCGGGTCCTGCGGCCGGGCGGGGTGATGGTGACGACGGTGGACAAGGACTCCGCGCAGTTCGGCATGAACACCGATGTCGGCGCGATCATGCGCGCGGCCCGGCAGGAGCTGGCGCCGCCGGCCAGCGACCAGGCGGAGCGGGTGCGGGAGCTGGCGGCGGCGGTGGGCTTGGAGGCCGCGGGGACGGCTCGGTACGTGGGGCACGGGCAGGGGCAGACGCCGAAAGCGTGGGCCCGGCGGCTGCGAGAGCAGGCGGGGTGGGCGCGGCGGGCGGATCCCGCGCGGATCGCAGAGATCTGCCGCGCGCTGGAGGCGCTGCCGGAGCAGGATGTGCGCCGACCGGATCCGGAATATGTGGTCGCGAGCTTCAGACTCGACGGGCACTGACAACAGAGCCGGTTCTCCGGCGGATGAGCGGCGGTCTCACACAAACCGCCGCCCCCACCGCTTACAACTTCGCCATCGCCGCCTCGAACGCCTCCCACACGGCGGACACCTTCGGGCTGCCGATCCTCGTGTCGATCTCCAGGGCGAGGCGGAAGCGCAGGGCGGCTTCCACGTGCTTGCCCTGGTCGTAGAAGCTGCGGCCGGAGTGGTGGGCCGCGGCGGCTACCAGGCGGTCGTCCTTGAGATACAGGGCAAGTTTCTCTGCTCGGTGGAACATGGTGTCGGCCTGGTCCCATTCGCCGCGGTATTGGCGGACGTGGCCGACCAGGAGGGTGGCGCGGACCATGCGGCGGAGGTCGCCGGCCAGGTCGGCGGCGGCGAGGGTGAGTTCGGCCTCCAGGGCGGCGTCGTCGAGGCGGCCGGCGATGCGCAGGAGGGTGGCGTACTCGGAGCGGGCTTCGGGGTGCTCGTCCATGTCGAGGGCGGCCAGGGTGTGGATGCGGGCCGCCAGTGCCGCGGGATCGTCGACGATCTCGCGGAGCGTCTCCGGGTCGGTGCGGAAGTCAAGGCCCATGGGTCCATCCTGCGACGCAGAAGGGTCCTTACGCGACACCTATCCCATCGATTCCAAGGTTTTTCCCTTCGTTTCCCGGACAAGGTAGTACACGAAGGGGATGGAGACCGCCGCCGCGATCGCGTAGAGCGAGTACGCCCCGGCCAGGCTCCAGCGGGACAGCGACGGGAACGAGACCGTCACCAACCAGTTCGCCAGCCACTGCGCGCTGGCCGCGACCGACAGCGCCACGGCGCGGATCCGGTTCGGGAACATCTCGCCGAGCAGCACCCAGACCACGACGCCCCAGGACATCGCGAAGAAGAACACGTAGGCGTTCGCGCCGAGCAGCGCCGTGACGCCCTGGGCCTTCGGCAGGGTGGTCTTGCCGTTGGCGTGCGTGCCGTAGGAGAACATCCAGGCGCACAGCCCCAGCGTCACCGCCATCCCCACCGAGCCGATCAGCAGCAGCGGACGCCGGCCGATCCGGTCCACCAGCGCCATCGCCACCACGGTGCCGGCGATGTTCACCGCCGCGGAGATCATCGAGATCAGCAGCGAGTTGGAGGTGTCGATGCCGACCGACTGCCACAGCAGGGAGCTGTAATAGAAGATCACGTTGATGCCGACGAACTGTTGCAGCACCGAGAGTCCGATGCCGATCCAGACCACCGCCAGCAGGTTCTTCCGGCTCGGGGTGAGCAGGTCCGCCAGCTTCGGTTTGACCTCCCCGGCCAGCTGATCGCGGATCTCGGCGATGCGGTCGGCGACGTTCGCGTGTGTGCCCTCGACCTCGGCGAGCACCTCGCGGGCCCGGTCGTCCTCGCCGTTCGCGACCAGGAAGCGCGGCGACTCCGGGATCATCGTGCTCAGCACGCCGTACAAGATCGCCGGGATCACCTCGGCGCCGAGCATCCAGCGCCAGGCGGCCAGCCCGCCGAGGTGGTCAGTGTTGGTGCCGCCGGCCCACTGGTTGATCAGATAGTTGACGAGCGCGGAGATCGCGATGCCCAGCACGATCGCCAGCTGCTGGAAGGAGGTCAGCCGGCCGCGGAAGGCCGGCGGGGAGACCTCGGCGATGTAGGCCGGGCCGATCACCGAGGCGATGCCGATAGCGAAGCCGCCGAGGATGCGCCAGATCGTCAGGTCCCAGGGCTGGAAGGCGAACATGCTGCCGATGCCGCTGATGATGAACAGGACCGCCGCGATCTGCATGGCGCGGATCCGGCCGATCCGGTCGGCCATCCAGCCGCCGGCGATCGCCCCGGCGGCGGCGCCGGGCAGGGCCGCGGCGACGACGAAGCCGGTCGTCCCGCTGCCGACGTTGAAGTCGTGCTGGATCCCGGTGACCGCGCCGTTGATCACCGCGGAGTCGTAGCCGAACAGGAAGCCGCCCAAGGCCGCGGCGGCAGCGATGAACACGATGCGCGGCGCGACGCGGGCCGCCGCGGAATCGCCCGGCGGGTTGGGACCGCTCTCGCGGCCGGTCCTGGTCGTCATGCCCCTACCCCTGCCGCCGATCCCGCCAGGCGATGCGGCGATGCGCCCGATCGGGTGGTTGGCCTACCGTGGTCGGCATGCTGACCGTCTCGCAGGAGATCTACGACGCGATCGTCGCGCACGCCCGCCGGGACCACCCCGACGAGGCCTGCGGGATCGTCGCCGGGCCGGAGGGCTCCGACCGCCCCGAGCGCTTCGTGCCGATGGCCAACGCCGAGCGCTCGCCGACGTTCTACCGGCTGGACCCGGCCGAGCAGTTCAAGGTGTGGCGGGAGATGGACGACCGCGACGAGGAGCCGGTGATCGTCTACCACTCGCACACCTCGACCGAGGCTCGTCCCTCGCGGACCGACATCAGTTATGCCTCTGAACCCAATGCGCATTACGTGCTGGTGTCCACGCGCGACACCGACAAACTCGGCGACTTCCAGTTCCGCTCGTTCCGGATCGTCGACGGCGAGGTGACCGAGGAGCCGGTGACGGTCCTCTGAGGCGGCCGGACCCGTCGGTGTCCCCTGACGGGTCAGTCCGGGATGCCCGCTCCGGCGTCCCGGGTCAGGCTGGAGGCGTGAGTTCGACTGAGACGGTCACCCTGATCCAGAACGCCGTGAACATAGGGCCGGTGTTGACACAACGGCTCCGCGACGTCGGCGTCACGACCCTGGACGAGGTCCGTGAGCGCGGCGCCATCGAGGTATGGCAGCTGATCGCCCACACCGCCGAGGGCAACGAGTGCGCGCACATGCTGCTGGCGCTGGAGGGCGCGCTGCGCGGCCAGCGGTGGACCTCGATCCCGCGCTCGGAACGCGACGCGCTGCTGGTCGAGGTCGGGCTGAAGGACGCCTCCGAGCTGCGGGCGCCCAAAAAGCGCTAGCCGGGCCGAAGGCTGGAAGCAGCCGACGCCCGGCGACGGCCGCTTCCTTCGTGCTCCGGCCTGGCGGTGCGGGCGCGTCGGCACGCACCCGAGGCACCGACACGCCAACACGCCGCCGACGCGTGCCGACGCACCAACGCGCCAACGCGCGCCGACCGTCCTCAGCCCGAGATCCGCCCCTGCTGCAGCGCCGCCCACACCGTGCCGTTGACCAGCCCGTCCGGCGTCATGTGCATCGCGCCCTGGTACTGCACCACCGCGCCGAAGGTGTCCAGGTCGAACTGGCCGGTGGCCTTCAGGTTCGTGTTCAGCGCGACGGCCAGCGCCTGCTGCAGCCGCTTCACGTCCGCGGGGTTGTTGCCCCGGTGGTGCTTGTCCCCGCCGAGCGGACCGCCGGGCAGATTCGGCACCTGCCCCATCAGGGTCGGCTTGCTCCCCGCCGCGATCAGCGCGGTCTTGGTGGACCGGCCGACGACGCCCGCGGGGTCGCTCGCGTGGGTCTTCGCCTGGAACGCGGCGACCGCGGCCTGCGTGGCGGCGTCGAACTTGCTGTTGATCGGGCCGTTGTAGACGCCCAGCTGGTGCAGCCGCGTCTGCAGCCACTTCACTTCGGCGCCGGAGTCGCCGAGCTGCAGCGTCCCCGGGGCGTGCGACGTCGAGCTGGCCGGGCTGCTCGGCGTGGAGGTGGCCGGGTCGCTGGCCGCGACCTGCGGCGCGGAGGTGCTCGGCGGCACGGTCGGCGTGGTGACCGTGCCCGGCGTGTTGGCCGGTCCGGCGGAGGGCTTCGAGCTGCCGCCGCCGAGGGTGATCAGCGAGATCACGATCACCAGCACCGCGCCGGCCGCGACACCGATGCCGATCTTCGTCCCGCGATTGGACGGACGGGCGCTGGGCTCGTCCGGGTAGTCGTCGGCGTATCCGGTCTCGTAAGGCTCGGCGTAGGCGCCGCCGCCCGCGGCCTGGTAGTCGATCGGCTGGTCGTAGGCGGGCTGGTTCGCAGCACGCTGGTCGTATCCGGCCTGCGGATAGCCGTCCTGGTCGTACCCGGGCCGGCCGTAGTCGTCCGGGACCGACGGCATGACCTGCGTGGCGTTCGGGTTCGCGCGCGCCGGAGCGCCCTCAGGGCGGAACAGGCTGGCGTACACCTCAGGGTTCAGCGAATCAGGGTTCAGCGAACCGTTCTGCGCCGGGATGGCCTGGGTCGCTTCCTGGGCCTGGCCCTGCGCCGGCAGCTCCCACGTCATCCCGCGATCGGGCGGGAGGCCCGAACCACCCTGGCCATGGGCTGCCACGGCCGCGTAAGCCTGGGACGGATCGGACGCCGCTGCCGTAAACGACGCGGACATCTCTCCGCAATTCGGGCAATAGCGAGCGCCCGGCGTTTTCGGCAGGACGGTCCCGCAGTGATGACAAGTCTCCATGGTGCTCGGAACCCCCTTGGGCAGACCCGCCCACTGTAGAACACCCAAGCAAAGCCCGTATCCGCTCTGCCACTGTGGGCCAGGCAGGCACAGGTCCGGGCCGTGACTCTTGACTCAGACTTGGCCATCGCTTTGCCATCGGGGCGCTCCGTCTTGCGGTCCCAGTGGAGCTACAGCGCTACGGAGCTACCAGCGCGAGGCGACAGCGACCAGCCGGTCCCGGACCCGCGCCACCGCCGCCGACCGGGCCCGCTGCCCGCGCACCGCGACGAACAGCGTCCGGATCGGCGGAATCTCGGGCTCGTCGAGCAGGACCAGTGTCCAGTCGTCGAGCGCCGGGGCGCACAGCGGCAGGGGCAGGACCGCCGCGCCGCAGCCGGCGACCGCCGCATCGAGAACGCCGCGCAGGTCGGGGATGACCAGCGCGGCGTCGGATGTGGGTCGGGTGTCGTATACGGACGACCAGTAGAGACTTATATAAGGAAGATTCTCCGAGAGGTCGAGCAGCGGCGTGCGGCCCGTGCGGTCGAAGGGCTTCCAGCGCGGCGCCCCGACCAGCGCGTACTCCTCGTCGGCGAGCGGGATCACCGTCACTCCGGGCAGCCTCGGTCTGGTGACCGCGAGCGTCAGGTCCAGGCGGCCGGTCGCCAGCTGCGCGACCAGGTCGTCGCTGCGCCCGCCGGCCACGACCACGCGAAGGCCCTCGTCCACCAAGGGAGCGAGGGCCGGAAGCAGTAGCGTCGTGGTCAGACTAGCCGGACAGCCGAGGCGTACCGCGGCGAGCGGCCCGGAATCCGGGACCAGCGTCTCGTGCGCGACCGCGGCGAGCGCGTCCAGATGCGGCGCGATCGCCCGGGCCAGCTCGTCGGCGGCCGCCGTGGGCGCGACGCCGCGCGGCAGCCGGACGAACAGCTCGCGGCCGACGCGTTGCTCCAGCGTCCTGACCTGCGCGGTCACCGCGGGCTGGGACACGCCGAGATCCGCGGCGGCCCGGGTGAGCGAGCCGGCGCGGTGGACGGCGAGGAACGTCCTCAGCAGCGCGAGATCCATCCCCACCAGGATAGGCGTGGTGGGGGTGGGCGAATCAGGGTTTTTCGGTGCCCGGGCGTCAGGACCCGGAGCGCAGCACCGCCAGCGCGGTGTCCATCAAGATCCGCGTGAGCTCGGCGCCCTCGGGGTAGTCCGCCGGAGCCGGTAGTCCGGCAGCCGTCTCGGCAGCCTTCTCCGCGGTCGCCTCGACGTCCGGCAGCGCCGGATCGGCCGCCGGCTCGACGCGCCGCGCGAGCATGAAGCCCTGCGATATGGCTCCGAACGCAGCCGCGGCGCGGATGTAGTCGGCGGGCTGCGGCTCGGGGCCGGCCAGCCTGCGCACGACGTCCCGCCGCAGCTTCACCGAGCGCTCGACCAGCTCGGCGGCGGCCAGGCTGGCGTGGTCGTTGGCGACCAACTGGAAGACCGCCTGGTGCCGATGCAGCAGGTCGACGTAGGAACGCAGCAGCGTCTCGGGATCCGGATCGCCGGCGACCAGGAGTTCGAACTCGTCGATCAGCGGCTGGGTGACCGACTTCAGCAGCTCCTGCTTGGACGCGTAGTGGTAGTACAGCGCGGCCTTGGTGATGCCGAGGCGGTCGGAGATCTCGCGCAGTGAGGTCTTCTCATACCCGTGCAGGACGAACAGCTCCAGCGCGACGTGCTGGATGCGTTCCTTGGTACCGCCGGGGTCGTGCTCCGACTGTGAGTTGCGTCTCATGGACCCTCTCAGGAGCGAATTCTCACGGCCCAGTCTACTTGCCGCACGGTAAGTTTGTGAAAGCTTGCACAAGACATATCTCGAAGTCCGTTGACCGCAGTCGGAACCGCCACAGGAGTTCGCCCATGTTCGGACGGCTCGGACGCTTCGTCGTCCACAATCCCTGGAAGATCATTGTCGGCTGGATCATCGCGGCCGTGGCGCTCGTCGCCTTCGGCCCGCAGCTGTCCAGCGTCACCAACGACAACCAGTCCTCCTTCCTGCCCTCCAAGTACGAGTCCGTCCAGGCCAAGAACGCCCTGGACGCGGAGTTCCCCTCCACCGTCGGGCAGGTCGCGACCATCGTGATCCGGCCGGTCGGCGACGGCGCGCTCTCCGCCGCGGAGCAGCAGAAGGTCTCTGACCTGGCCACCACCTTGACCGGCGACCACATCACCGGGGTCGCCGGGGTGCAGGCCGGCCAGGTCTCGCCGAAGCAGACCGCGCAGCTGATGTTCGCCAAGCTGACCGCCGACCAGGGCGACCAGAAGGCGAGCAGCGACGCCGTCAAGGCACTGCGCGCGGACCTGGCGGCCAAGCTGAACGGCTCCGGCATGAAGGCCGAGGTGACCGGCGACGCGGCCATGGGCCTGGACACCTCGGACTCCTCGAACAAGGCCACCGGCATCGTCATGATGGCCACGCTGCTGCTGATCATCGTCCTGATGGGCTTCATCTTCCGGGGCGTCATCGCGGTCCTGCTGCCGATCCTGTCGGTGTTCCTGGTGATGATGGTCTCCCAGCCGGTCATCGCGCTGATGGCCAAGGGGTTCGGACTGCACGTGCAGTCCTTCCTGGAGATCATGCTGGTCGTGGTGCTGTTCGGCATCGGGACCGACTACATCGTCTTCCTGCTGTTCCGGCTGCGGGAACGGCTGCGGGCCGGGGACACGATCCAGCAGGCGGTGGCGACCACCGTCGAGCGCGTCGGCGAGGCCATAGCCTCGGCCGCGGCCGCGGTCATCATCGCCTTCTGCGCCCTGGGACTGGCCACCTTCAAGGCCTTCACCTCGCTGGGCCCGGCGCTGGCCATCGCGGTCGCGGTGATGCTGCTGGCCGGTCTGACCCTGGTCCCGGCGCTGATGGTGACGCTGGGCACGAAGATCTTCTGGCCCGGCAAGAAGTGGCGCCGCGTCCCGACCGCGGGCCCGGCCCGCAAGGTGGGCAACCTGGTCGGCAAGCGCCCGGCCGCGGTGGCCGCGGTCTCCTTCGTCATCATGGCGGGGCTGGCGGTCGGCGCGGTCGGCTTCAAGGCGGACTACGACCAGCAGTCGCAGATGCCGGGAGGCGTCGAGTCCACGATCGCTATCAAGGACATGCAGAAGGCCGGCTTCGCCCAGGGCGCGACCGCCGCGACGGACGTGATCGTCACCTCTACCGACGGCAAGCCGCTGGACCAGGCCAAGCTCCAGACCTACGCCGACGGGCTCGGCGCGGCCTCGCCGGAGCTCAGCGGCCTGATGCCGTTCCCGGTCAAGCCGGGCTCCCCGGCCGGCACCAAGGGCGCCACGGTCGAGTACAACCAGGCCGGAACCGCGGCGCACATCCAGGTGCTGACCAAGGATTCGCCGTTCGCCGCGGCCGCGATGAGCGCGGTCGACGGCCCGCTGAAGAGCGCCGCGCACAGCACCGTCCCGGCCGGAGCCAAGGCGCTGGTCGGCGGCGGGACCGCGGCGCTGTCCGACATCCAGGCGGCGAACAACTCCGACCTGGCGCTGATCCTGCCGGTCGCCGGGCTGCTGATCTTCCTGGTGCTGGCGCTGCAGCTGCGGGCCCTGGTCGCGCCGCTGTACCTGATGGTCGCCGTGGGTCTGGGCTACACCGGAACCCTGGGCGCCTCGGTGCTGATGTTCCAGACCGTCCAGAACAAGCCCGGCATGATGTTCATGCTGCCGGTCATGGTCTACCTGTTCGTGGTGGCGATCGGCACCGACTACAACATCCTGATGATCTCCCGGCTCCGCGAGGAGGCCCGCGAGGGCCACGACCCGCGGCGCGCGGCGGCGCTGGCCGTCGAGCACGCCGGGCCGTCGGTCGCCTCGGCCGGGCTGATCCTGGCCGGCACGTTCGCCTCGCTGATGCTGGGCGGGCTGGCGATGATGCAGCAGATCGGGTTCGCGGTGTCGTTCGGCATCAGCATCGCGGCGTTCGTGATGTCGATGTTCCTGGTGCCGGCCGTCACGGCGCTGATGGGAGCCAAGGCGTGGTGGCCCGGGCACAAGGGTGTGGCGTCCGCGACCGCCGGGGTTGGGCGGCCGGTCGTCAGCGACCTGGACGACGAGGTCGTCGGCGCAGGTGCGCACCGGTGAAGGGTGACGGCGGTAAGGCCCGCATGCGGGTTCCACTGCCATAACGAAATCCACGGCTCCCCTGTCACTCCAGGTGGCGGGGGAGCCGTCGTTTTATGCTCGACCCATGCCGATATTCGATCGCGCCCACACGGACGACCTCCTCGCCTTCCTCGCCGCCTCGCCGACCCCGTACCACGCGGTCACGAACGCGGCCGCCCGCCTCGAGGCCGCCGGGTTCCGCCAGCTCAGGCAATCCGCCGGGTGGGAGAGCGCCGACGGCGGCGGGTTCTACGCCATCCGCGGCGCGGCGATCATCGCCTGGTACCTGCCCGAGGGCGCGGCGGCGCCGACCGGGTTCCGGGTCGTCGGCGCCCACACCGACTCCCCCAACCTGCGGGTCAAGCCGCTGCCGGACACCGGCTCGGCGGGCTTCCGGCAGGTGGCGGTCGAGCTGTACGGCGGGCCGCTGCTGAACTCCTGGCTGGACCGCGACCTGGGCCTGGCCGGGCGGCTGGTGCTGCGCGGCGGCGAGGCGGCGCTGGTGCACGTCGACCGCGCGCTGATGCGCGTGCCGCAGCTGGCCGTCCACCTGGACCGCGGCGTGAACGACAGCGGGCTGCTGCTGGACAAGCAGCAGCACCTGACCCCGGCGTGGGGTCTGGGCCCGGTCGAGGACGGCGCGCTGATCGAGTTCGCGGCGAAGGAGGCGGGCGTCTCGGCCTCCGACGTCATGGGCTTCGACCTGATGCTGCACGACGTGACCCCGCCGACCTACCTGGGCCGCGACCAGGAGATGATCGCCGCCCCGCGGATGGACAACCTGGTCTCGGTGCACGCCGGGGTACAGGCGCTGATCGCGGCGGCTTCCGGCGCCGGCGGACCGCTGACGGCGATCCCGGTGCTCGCCGCGTTCGACCACGAGGAGACCGGCAGCGAGTCGGACACCGGCGCGGGCGGGCCGCTGCTCGGCACCATCCTGAGCCGCGTGACCCAGGCGCAGCTCGGCGGGAGCGCGGACGACTACGCGCGGGCCCTGGCCGCGACCGTGGTCATGTCCAGCGACATGAGCCACGCGGTCCACCCGAACTACCCCGAGCGCCACGAGCCCGGCCACCGCCCCCGGCTCAACGGCGGCCCGGCGCTGAAGACGAACGTCAACCAGCGCTACGCCACCGACGGGCTCGGCCGCGCGATCTGGACCGACGTCTGCGAGCGCGCGGGGATCCCGACGCAGTACTTCGTGGGGAAGAACTCGCTGCCGTGCGGGACCACGATCGGGCCGATCACCGCGGCGAAGCTCGGCGTGACGACGTTCGACGTGGGGATCACGTCGCTGTCGATGCACTCGGCGCGCGAGATGGGCGGGGCGGACGATCCGTTCCTGCTGGCGTCGGCGGCGGCGAGCTTCTTCGCCGGCTGAGTCGCGAGTCAGCACACGAACGTCGGCACACGAGCGTCAGCGCAGGACGTACCAGGTCGGCCCGGCGACGAGCAGCACCGCGGCGAGCCAGGCCGCCGGGCCGATGAGGCGTTCGGCGAGGCTGGTCGCCTTGGGCCGGCGGACCAGGCGCTGGACGCGGTCGAGGGTCGGCGTGGCGCGGACGGGGTTGGGATCGGAGCCGGAACCCGGGGCGCCGTCCGTGCGCTGATTCGGTACCGGACCGGCGGTGCCGCCGATAGCGACGAGCGCGCGGGCCAGTGCCGGACGTCCGACGGAGCGGGCGGCGTGGTCGTCGGCGAGCATCTCGACGAGGGCGGTGACCGAGGCGGTCGCGCGCCGGGCCGGAGGCAGCGGCAGCGCCGACTCCCAGGCGACGAAGGGCTGGACCACGAGCTCGTGGCGCCACCGGGCGTGGGCGCGCTCGTGGGCGAGGACCGCTTCGAGCTCGTCGGGGGCGAGTGCGGCGATGGTGCCCTCGGTGATGACGATGCGCGGCCGCGTGCCGGGCAGGCAGTAGGCGGCGGGCGCGGCGTGTTCCAGGACGCGCAGATCCCGGTCGGCGTGCTCGGCGGCGAGGTCGACGGCGTCGCGCTGGCGCCGCAGATCGCGCTCTATCCGCCACGCCGAGAGCAAGGTCACACCGACCAGCCGGACCGTCAGCACGGCGGCGAGCGCCAGCGCGATCTCCTGGGCCAGACCGAGCGCCGCGGGCACGCGCAGATGGAAGGCGTCGCGCCACAGCTCGACCAGCCCGGTGCGCAGATGACCGTCGAGCGGGGCGACGCCCACCGCCAACGGCGCCCCGATCAGCGCCAGACCACCGGCGACGCCGACCGCCTGCCACAACGCGATGGCGGCGCGCGCATGCCGCCGCGGCCAAGCGGCGCGGGCCAGGAACACCGGGACCGGCCAGGCGAGCAGGATCGCGAGGACGGCCAGCGGCCAGGCGTCAGCGAACACGGCCGGCCACCTGCGAGACGGCGGTCGGCGAGCCCGGGACGGTCGGCGCGATCATCATGACCAGCTTCTCAGACCTGCCGCGGTGCACGTCGCGCCTGCGGGTGACTGATTGGCCACAGCTGACGGGACACAGCTGTTCGGCCACGACTGCCTCGCCACCGCTGATATGCCGCAGCGCTGATCGGCCGCAGCTGACCAGCCACAGCCGATGTGCCACGGCCGCCTTGCCACCGCTGATTCGCCGCAGCGCTGATTGGCCACCGCCGATGTGCCACGGCTGCCTCGCCACAGCTGAGGTGCCACGGCTGCCACGCCGCAGCTGATTCGCCACAGCCCTGATCGACCACAGCCGATGTGCCACGGCTGCCTCGCCACCGCCGACTCGCCCGCGCCTACTCCTCCAGCCCGGCCAGCGCCTCCCGCAGCAGCGCGGCCTCCTCGGCCGACACCGATCCCGCGAAGCGCACCAGCGCCGAGCGCCGGTCGTCCGTCGTCTCCAGGACGGCGAGCATCGAGGCGGCGATGACGTCGTCCCGCGTCCGCGCCGCCCGATAGCGATGCGCCCGGCCGACACGCTCGCGCTCGACGAAGTCCTTGCGGCGCAAGCGATCCAGCACCGTCAGCACCGTCGTGGCCGCCAGCTCCGCCGTGCCGTCGCGCGCCGCCAGGCGTTCGACGATCTCTTGCGCGGTGCTTCCGTCGGGGGCGTTCCACAGGACGTCCATCACCGCGCGCTCCAGTTCGCCCAACCTCGGGGGGCCGCCTGCGCGCTCGTTCGCCATGGGGTTACTCTACAACTGGTAGAACTTCTACGGAACGTAGAAACTTTGGGAGTGCCCATGCTCGGCAGCAGTCTCAGCGACGCCCGCATCGAGACCGGGTTCTCGCTCGCCTTCCACATCGTCTTCGCCGTCTTCGGGGTCGGGCTGCCCTGGCTCCTGCTGGTCACCGAGGGCCGCTGGCTGAAGACCCGCGATCCGGTGTGGCTCGCCCTGACCCGCAAGTGGTCGCGGGTGATGGCGGTGCTGTTCGCCATCGGCGCGGTGTCCGGGACCGTCCTGTCCTTCGAGTTCGGGCTGCTGTGGCCGGCGTTCATGGCGCGCTACGGCGGGGTGCTCGGGCTGCCCTTCACGCTGGAGGCCTTCGCCTTCTTCGCCGAGGCGATCTTCGTCGGCCTCTACCTCTACGGCTGGAAGCGCCTGTCGCCGCGTGCGCACTGGCTCACGCTCTGGCCGATCGCCATCTCCGGCACGCTCTCGACGTTGTTCATCGTCACCGCGAACTCCTGGATGAACGTCCCGACCGGCGTCAAGGAGGTCGGCGGCAAGGTCGTCTCCGCCGAACCGCTGGCGCCGCTCACCGGCCCGGGCGCGCTGCCGGAGTCGCTGCACATGCTGCTCGCCGCGATCATGTGCACCGGCGGCGTGGTCGCCGCGGTCTACGCGGTCGGGATGCTGCGCGGGCGGCGCGACTCCTATCACCGGCGCGGCTTCCGTGTCGGGCTGGTCACGGTCCTGGCGGCGGCGCCGCTCCAGCTGGTGGTCGGCGACCTGGCCGCGCGCGTGGTCGAGAAGTACCAGCCCGCGAAGCTCGCCGCGATGGAAGCCCTGACCCACACCCAGAGCCACGCCCCGCTGACCCTCGGCGGGATCTACGACCCGAGCACCGGCAAGACCCGCTTCGGCATCGAGATCCCGGACGGGCTGTCCCTGCTGACCGGCTTCCGGACCGACAAGACCATCCGGGGTCTGGACATCCTGCCCGCCAAGCAGCAGCCCGCGACGCCGGTGGTGCACCTGGCCTTCGACACGATGGTCGGCGGCGGCATGGCGATCCTCGGCCTCGCCGGGCTGCTCGCCGTGGTCGCGCTCTGGCGCCGCCGCAAGGGTGTCCGTCCCCTGATCCCGCTGACCCGGCCCTGGCTGCTGGCCGGCGCGCTGACCGGCCCGGCGGCGATGGCCGCGATGCTGGCCGGCTGGGAGGTCACCGAGGCCGGGCGCCAGCCGTGGATCGTCTACGGCCGGATGACCGTGCGCCAGGCGGCGACCACCAGCGGCGGCATCGGCTGGTCGCTGATCGCCACGATCGCGGTCTACCTGGGACTGGCCACGGCGCTGCTGCTGATCCTGCGCCGGCTGGCGACCGGCGCCCCGCCGGAGCTGGCGGAAGGCGCCGAGCCGTCGGGTCCGCAAGACCCTGAGTCCCCCACGCACGAGCCTTCGGGCTCTGAGGGCGATGCGGAAGACAGCCCCGAGAGCACTGAGACCAACGCCGAAAGCACCCCCGAAAGCAGCCCCGAACTGGAAGGAGCAGCCCGATGACCGCCGTCGACCTCCTCCTGGGCGTGATCGTCTGCGCCCTGGCCGCCTACGCCCTGCTCGCCGGCGCCGACTTCGGCGCCGGGGTCTGGGATCTGCTGGCTCGCGGCCGCCACGCCGACCGCGAGCGCCGCCTCATCGCCCATGCGCTCGGCCCGGTCTGGGAGGCGAACCACGTCTGGCTGATCTTCGTGATCGTCGCGACCTTCAGCGGCTTCCCGACCGCCTTCGGCATCATCGCGCGCGGCTTGGAACTGCCGCTGGCCTTGGCGCTGGCCGGCATCGTGCTGCGCGGGGCGGCGTACGTCTACCGCGCCTACGGCGAGGGCGCCGCCGGGCCCGACAGCCTGTGGAGCCGGGTCTTCGCGGTGGCCTCCTCGATCACCCCGTTCATGCTCGGCGTCAGCGGCGCGGCGCTGGCGACCGGCAAGATCACCGCCACCTCCGGTCCGCTGACCCCGTTCGACTCCCCCTTCACGCTGGTGGCCGGCGTCTTCGCGGTCGTGGTGACCGCGTTCCTGGCCGCCGTCTACCTCTGCCACGACGCCGGCACTGACCCGGAGACCGAGGACCTGGTCCCGGCCTTCCGGCGCAGGGCGCTCGGCGCGGCGGCGGTGGCCGGGGTCGTCAGCATGGCCCTGCTGCCGCTGCTGTATCAGGACGCGCCGATCGTCGCGCACCGCTTCACCGAGCGCTCGATCCCCTTCGTGGCCGTCGCAGTGGTCTGCGGATTCGGCTCCCTCGCGGTGATCTGGAAGCGGCACTACGTCCTGGCCCGCGCGACGGCCGCCACGGCGGTGATCGGCGTGCTGCTCGGCTGGGCCGCGGCTCAGTACCCGGATCTGGCGGTCGGGGCGGCGACGGCCCGCGGCTCGGCGGCCGGACCGGCGAACCTGCACGCCCTGCTGATCGCGATGGGCTTCGGGATGGTGGTCATCCTGCCCGCGTTTTACCTGCTGTTGAAGGTCTTCTCAGGGCCCGAAGGCGCGGCCGGCGGTAGTGGGCTCGCAAACTGAGTAAAGGCGATGCCAAGAACACCCGTGCGAATGCCAAGAGGCGGTCAAGATCCGCACCGGATCGCTTTAACCACCTCCCCTCGCGGATCGAACATGCGGTTGGCTCACAGTGCCACCACCTGATCGCCCGACCGCAAGGAGACACCGCACGATCATGGGACTGTCGAAGCGCGCCCGCGTCATAGGGATCTCACTCGCCACCGCTGCCGTCGTCGGCGCCGGGGCCGTCGCCGCCTTCTCGGCCGGCGCCGCCGGAAGCAGCAGTGGCAGCGTCACGGCCGCCTTCGCCAAAACGTCCGACTGGGGTACCGGCTTCCAGGGCCAGTACACGATCGCCAACAGCACCGGCCAGACCGTGCACGGCTGGACCGTCTCCTTCGACCTGCCGTCCGGGGAGCGCATCAGCTCCCTGTGGAACGGCACCATGACCGCCGCCGGGCAGCACATCACGGTCGCCAATCCGACCTGGGCCGGCGACATAGCCACCGGGACCAGCGCGACGTTCGGCTTCGTGGTGGACGCCACCTCCGGGTCCACCGCGCCGCAGAATTGCCTGGTCAACGGAGCGTCCTGCGACGGCGGGACGCCCGGCGGCGGTCAGAGCTCGGCGCCCGGCGGCGCCCCGAGCACGGCACCGGGTTCCAGCTCGGCTCCCAGCAGCGCTCCGTCGAGCGCGCCGAGCAGCGTCCCGTCCTCGGCACCGAGCAGCGCGCCGTCCTCGGCTCCCTCCTCGGTGCCGCCGCCGCCCGCCTCCAGCGGCTCCTACAGCTTCGCGCCCTACGTGGACACCAGCCAGCGCCAAGACCTCGGCGCGATCGCGACGGCGGCCGGGGCGAAGGACGTGACCGCGGCGTTCATGCTCGCCGGCGGCAGCGGCTGCACCCCGGCGTGGAACGGCTCGGCCGACGCCGGCTTCGAAGGCGCCCTGAAGGCGGGCGTCGCCGACCTGCGCGCCAAGGGCGGCGACGTCATCGCCTCCTTCGGCGGCGCCAACGGCACCGAGCTGGCCGGCGCCTGCAAGGACGTGCCGAGCCTGAAGGCCGCCTACAAGTCGGTGATCGACGCCTACAACCTGACCCACGTGGACTTCGACATCGAGGGCGCGGCCACCACCGATCAGGCCTCGATCACCCGCCGGGCCCAGGCGTTGGCGCAGCTGCAGGCGGACTACGCCGCCGCCGGCAAGACCCTGGACGTGTCGCTGACCCTGCCGGTCCTGCCCTCCGGGCTGACCCAGGACGGGGTGAACATCGTCACCGCGGCGGCCACGAACAACCTGAAGATCTCGGTCGTGAACGTGATGGCCATGGACTTCGGCGACTGGGCCGCCCCGAGCCCGTCCGGGAAGATGGGCCAGTACGCCGACCAGTCCGCGCAGTCCGTGCACGACCAGCTCAAGAGCGTCTACCCCGGCGCGACCGACGCCCAGCTGTGGTCGATGGTCGGGATCACCCCGATGATCGGCGTCAACGACACCTCCGACGAGGTGTTCCAGGTCTCCGACGCCTCGGTCGTGGAACAGTTCGCCGCGCAGCACCACATCGGCCGGCTGGCCATGTGGTCCCTGACGCGGGACCAGGCGTGTGCGCAGCCGTCGTCGTGGGCTTCCCCCACCTGCTCCTCGATCCAGCAGAACACGTACGACTTCGCGCACACCTTCGAGGCCTTCACGGGCTGACCCCCACCCGGCGGCGGCCTCGAAGCGGAAGGCGCCGGTACCGCTCCCCACAGGCGGTACCGGCGCCTTCGCATGACGCGGGCACGACAACGCCCGCCTCCTGGGACATCGGCCAGATGGCGGGCGTTACGTTTTTTCCCCACGCGGGCGCCAACGGGAGTTCGGGGCGGGGGCGCCGTGTGGGTCGTGACCCGAGGTGGTGGCAAGGCGGGGGCTACTTATGCGAAACGCTCCAAGGGGCCCGTCCCTTGGAGCGTCGCCTGTACGTCCCCCGTTGGGCACTACGACGAGATTCCCTGGGCGGTTCAGCCCTCACGCTGCGGCGGGATGCCGTTCAGCAGAGCGCGCACCTCCTGCTCGCGGTAGCGGCGGTGACCCCCCAGGGTGCGGATCGAGGTCAGCTTGCCGGCCTTGGCCCAGCGCGTGACCGTCTTGGGGTCGACGCGGAACATCGTGGCGACCTCGGCGGGCGTGAGCAGAGGCTCAGCGTCCGGCGTACGTGCGGTCATATGGACTCCTCCTGACGGAAACGGGCGCCCAGCGCGCCCGATTTCTCGTGGACCCTCCCCGATAGCCTCGCTTGCCCGGTCCCGGGAAGACCGTGCGGCCGTGTCGGTTATAGGACGAACGGCTTGTCGTTCACAGTACAAGTACACCATCCAACCGGGGCCGTGGGCGATATCTATGAAATCGATACACAAAACCCGCACCGGCCGACCGCGGACGTAGGTGCCGATATACGGACAGCTTCACCCTTGTAACGCTGTGTCGATCGAGGACGGCATCAGGTGGTTGCTTCACCCGCCATGCCCGGATTCGACCCCCGGGGCGGGCGGGAAGCCGTCAGTGGAGTGATCTTGACACGGACCGCGGCCGGGCGGAAGACCTCTGAGGGCCCGACTCGTCCGTCAGTTCGCCCGGGCGAGCACCCGGACGGCGTCCCACTTGGCGCGATACCGCAGATACGCGGCGGTGACCCCGGTATCGTCACCCTGAGCCAGGGCGGCGAGACCGTCTGCCACATAACGGACGGAGCAGTCCAGGACGATTCCGTCCACCCGCTCCTCGGCGCCCAAGGCGCCCTGGGCCACCAGCAACCCCATCAGACCCCCGTAATCGAGTTCGACGACCGAGTGCGGGTGGAACTCCTCCAGCCACATTCCCAGCGTCTCCACGGCCTCCACAAGCGGTCCCGCCCCCAGAGACCGCTTGAGGACTCGCAGCGCCCTGGCACAGCGCTTGCGCGCCTGGCTCATCGCGGTGCGGAACTGGAGGGTGACGGCGGCGACCTTCTCGTCGCCCTCGCCGGCCTCGCCGCGGTCGCCGCGATCGCTCCGGTCGCCGGGACCGTCCGCATCGGTCACCGCGTCCTCCAGGCCGAACAGGACGAGCCAGCGGATCGGCACCTGCCAGGACGCGGTCAGGATGTGCGGCAGCGCCTCCGGGTCCTCGGCCCACCACCGCTCGTATTCGCTGTCGGCGCGTTCCAGGACGCCCCGCGGCCAGAACAGCCGGACGCCGCCGTCGCCGTGGACCGCGCGCAGTTCGGTCAGCGCCAGCCAGGACCGCAGCCGCGACTGCCATGGACACAGCAGGGTCGTCTCACCGTTGTCGAGCACATAGGCGACCCGGGACTCGTTCTCCGGCACGGCGATCGGGGGAACCGCCACCAGCCCGCGCAGCGACGCGCTCTGCTCCTCGGCGAGGCTCTTGGGCTCCGGGTTCCGCAGCAGCCAGGCTTCCCACTCGGCGCGCTCCCCAGCCGGAAACGCGGCCAGCGGTTCATAGACCCGCAGGTAGGCCATGTAGGGCGCCGGAATCGCGCCGCCGGGGGATGCGCGCACGTAGTGATGCTCTCACCAATGGCGCTCCGGCGCGTCACGCATGGACCGACCCACAGCCCTCCCGCGGACTCCGCGCCACCCGCGCCCCGCGCGCTCGTTCGCCCCCCGCCGACGAATAGGCTTCGTCCATACTGCCTCCATCCCTTGGGGTTCAGACCGGGCGATCCCCGCGCGGCCCCGCCAGACGGAGGCCTCTACTACCACAGCAAGCCTCCCCGGCCACCAGTCACCATCAGGAGCAACGCAGTGTCTGACAAGCCTGACAACGACGTCAGCGAGGTATTCGCCAGCGACCACGAGCAAGTGGTGTACTGCCGCGACGAAGAGACCGGCCTGAAGGCCATCATCGCGGTTCACAACACCCTGCTCGGTCCTGGGCTCGGCGGTACTCGCTTCTTCCCCTACGCCACCGAGCAGGACGCGCTGAAGGACGTCCTGCGCCTGTCGCGGGGCATGTCGTACAAGAACGCCCTCGCCGGTCTGGACCTCGGCGGCGGCAAGGCCGTCATCATCGGCGACCCGAGCGAGATCAAGACCGAGGCGCTGCTGCGCGCCTACGGCCGCTTCGTGCAGTCCCTCAACGGCCGCTACTACACCGCGTGCGACGTCGGCACCTACGTGCAGGACATGGACGTGGTCGCCAAGGAGTCCCGGTTCGTCACCGGCCGCTCCATGGAGTCCGGCGGCGCGGGCGACTCCTCCGTGCTCACCGCCTACGGCGTCTTCCAGGGCATGCGCGCCTCCGCCGAGTACCTGTGGGGCTCGCCCTCGCTGGCCGGCAAGCGGGTCGGCATCTCCGGCGTCGGCAAGGTCGGCCGCTACCTGATCGGGCACCTGATCGAGGACGGCGCCTCGATCGTGGCCACCGACCCGTACGAGGGCGCGATCCAGTGGCTGCGCGACAACTACGCGCAGGTCGAGCTGGTCTCCACCACCGAGGACCTGATCGCGGCCGACATAGACGTCTACGCCCCGTGCGCCCTCGGCGGCGCCCTGGACGACGCCACCGTCGCCGCCCTCACCGCCAAGATCGTCTGCGGCGCCGCCAACAACCAGCTCGCGCACACCGGCGTGGAGAAGCAGCTGGAAGCCCGCGGCATCCTCTACGCCCCCGACTACCTGGTGAACTCCGGCGGTGTGATCCAGGTCGCAGACGAGATCCACGGCTTCGACTTCGAACGCGCCAAGCGCCGCGCCTCGGGCATTTTCGACACGACGATGCGGATCTACTCCCTGGCCTCGGAGGAGGGCGTTCCCCCGTCTGTGGCCGCCGACCGGCTCGCCGAGAGGCGTATGCGGGACGTCGGCCGACTGCGCGGCGTATACCTGCCGTAGACGTCCCGAAAGGACGCCTCGTCAGATACCCCCGGTGGCGCGTGGCATCGATGCGGGTATAAGCGCTATCGTGGGGTCGTGCCTGTGACACCCGAGTAACGCGGTCGGCTATGCCTGTTCTTGCCGATCAGCCGTATGGCTCGTACCGATCGGTTGGGGAAACAGGTACCGTGAATTCTCACGACTGACCGTATGACCGGAGCAGGGGCAGACCAGCCCCGATCGTTGAGGGGGTCGAGCCAATGGGGCGCGGCCGGGCCAAGGCCAAGCAGACGCGGGTCGCCCGAGACCTGAAGTATCGCGACGTCCGCACCGATCTGACGCAGCTTCAGCGTGAGCTGCAGCAAGACGGTGTGCACACGTCCAACGGGCATTCCGCCGAGGCACCGTCGCAGCAGGACGACGACGCGGACGACGATGAGTTGTACGCGAAGTACGCCGACGATGACGGCGATGACGACTACGACAGCGCGGACGACGGCGGTGCACACCGCAGTCACCACCGCCGCAGTTGAGGCTGGACCGGGCCGCCTAGCGCCGGTTGAGTAGGCCCGTCCCCCTGGGACGGGCCTTCGTCACGCCCACAGCGGGGCATGCGCGTGATGCGTGTGGGTCTCGTGAGACACCTGAAGCGCCCCGGCCGTCGGCCGCCGAGGCGCCCCTTGAGTTTTTTCTAAATTCTTCGGACCGCTGACTGTCCGGATATCCCGGACCCGCCGACTCGCCGACACTCGCCGGCACTGCTGACTCTTTGAAGCACCGACGCCCCGGCTCCCCCGGGACCGCTACCCGGCGTAGTCGCCGTGCAGGGACGCCGCGCCGTCGCCGCCCTTCGCGCCGCCGACCGTCACCGCGCCCTCGGAGGCCACGACCTCGCCGCACACCCAGCTCGGCAGCCCGCGCGCGTTCAGCAGCGCCAGCGCCGGGTCGACGGAGGCGGCCGGCAGCACCGCGACCATCCCGACGCCCATGTTCAGCGTCTTCTCCAGCTCCAGCGTCGCGACGCCGCCGAGCGCGCCGACCGTGCCGAACACCGCCGGCGGGGTCCAGGTGCCGCGGTCCAGCCGCGCCTCCAGGCCCGCCGGGATGATGCGAGCGATGTTCGCCGCCACGCCGCCGCCGGTGATGTGCGAGATCGCGTGCACCTCGGCGGCCTCGATCAGCGCCAGGCAGTCCAGCGAGTAGATCCGGGTCGGCTCCAGCAGCTCCTCGCCGAGCGTGCGGCCGAACTCCGGCACGTCGCGGTCCAGCTCCCAGCCCGCGACGTCGAAGAACACATGCCGCAGCAGCGAGTACCCGTTGGAGTGCGCGCCGGAGGAGGCCATCGCGACCAGCACGTCGCCCTCGCGGACCCGCTCGGCGCCGAGCACCTTGTCGGCCTCGACCACGCCGGTCCCGGCGCCGGCCACGTCGTACTCACCCGGCTTGAGCAGGCCCGGGTGCTCCGCCGTCTCGCCGCCGACCAGCGCGCAGCCGGCGAGCACACAGCCCTCGGCGATGCCCTTGACGATCCCGGCGATCACCTCGGGCACGACCTTGCCGGTGGCGATGTAGTCGGTCATGAACAACGGCTCGGCGCCGCAGACCACCAGGTCGTCCACGACCATGCCGACCAGGTCGCGGCCGATGGTGTCGTGCCGGTCCATCCGCTGCGCGATCGCGACCTTGGTGCCCACGCCGTCGGTCGAGGTGGCCAGCAGCGGCCGGTCGTACGCCTTCAGCGCCGAGGCGTCGAACAGGCCCGCGAAACCGCCGATGCCGCCGAGGACCTCCGGGCGCCGGGTCTTGGCGACCCACTCCTTCATCAGCTCGACCGCGCGGTCGCCGGCCTCGATGTCGACGCCGGCCGCGGCGTAGGTGGCTCCAGACATGATGAATTTCCTTAAAGGTCGGCGTCAGCGGCGGCAGCGGCGTCCGGACTACGGGCGCGACAGGGCGTCGGTGTGGGCCAGCGGGTCGACCGAGATCTCCAGGAGATGCTTGCCCAGCAGCTCGTCCTCGGGCAGCGCGATCGGGTACACGCCGTCGAAGCAGGCGCGGCACAGCCGGTCGGCCGGCTGGTGCGTGGCCGCGGTCATGCCGTCCAGGGTGATGTAGGCCAGCGAGTCGGCGCCGATCGACTTGGCGATCTCGTCGGTGTTCAGGCCGTTGGCGATCAGCTCGGCGCGGGTGGCGAAGTCGATGCCGTAGAAACACGGCCACTTCACCGGCGGGGAGGAGATCCGCAGGTGGACCTCGGTGGCGCCGGCCTCGCGCAGCATCTTGGACACCGCGCGCTGGGTGTTGCCGCGCACGATCGAGTCGTCCACCACGACCAGGCGCTTGCCCTCGATGACCTCGCGCAGCGCGTTCAGCTTCAGCCGCACGCCGAGCTGGCGCAGCGTCTGGCTGGGCTGGATGAAGGTGCGCCCGACGTAGGCGTTCTTCACGAAGCCCTGGCCGAAGGGGATGCCGGACTCCTCGGCGAAGCCGATCGCGGCCGGGGTGCCGGACTCCGGCGTGGCGATGACCAGGTCGGCCTCCACCGGCGCCTCGCGGGCCAGGGTGCGGCCCATCTCCACGCGCGCGGCGTGCACGTTGCGGCCGGAGATGGTGGCGTCGGGGCGCGCCAGGTAGACGTACTCGAAGACACAGCCCTTGGGCTGGGGCTCGGCGAAGTGCCGGGAGCGCAGGCCGTTCTCGTCGACGGCGATCAGCTCGCCGGGCTCGATCTCGCGGATGAAGCTCGCGCCGACGGTGTCCAGCGCCGCCTGCTCGGAGGCCACCACCCAGCCGCGGTCCAGGCGGCCGAGCATCAGCGGCCGCACACCCTGCGGGTCGCGCGCCGCGTAGAGCGTGGTCTCGTCCATGAACACCAGGGAGAAGGCGCCGCGCAGCTGCGGCAGCACCTCGGCGGCCGCGTCCTCCAGGGAGCGGTCGGAGTAGGACGCCAGCAGCTCGGTCATCAGCCCGGTGTCCGAGGTCATGGCGTGCTTGTCGCCGGCGCCGGACGTGGTCCGCCGCTCGGCGGCCAGCCGGGCCAGCTCGCCGGTGTTGGTCAGGTTGCCGTTGTGGCCGAGGGCCACGGCGCCGTGCGCGGTGGCCCGGAAGGTCGGCTGCGCGTTCTCCCACACCGAGGAGCCGGTGGTGGAGTAGCGCGCGTGGCCGATCGCCAGGTAGCCCTGCAGGGACTGCAGGGTGGCCTCGTCGAAGACCTGGGAGACCAGGCCCATGTCCTTGTAGACCAGGATCTGCTTGCCGTTGGACACGGCGATGCCGGCGGATTCCTGGCCGCGGTGCTGCAGCGCGTACAGGCCGAAGTACGCGAGCTTCGCGACTTCTTCGCCGGGAGCCCAGACGCCGAAGACTCCGCAGGCGTCCTGCGGGCCGGTGTCCTGGGGGTCGAGTTCGTGGGTGAGTCTGCCATCGCCGGGGCGGAAGCCGGAAGGGTGGATCACCCCTCGAGTCTAAGCCACGGACTGTGATGATCCTCCCGGCTGATACAGCCGCCTATCTGCACTTGTGACGATCACATGCCTGTGAGCGACGCCCCATGGCCGTCTCCAGGGTCGCCTCGACGGCCATTGCGACGGCCGTCCCGACCGCCATCCCCTGGTCACCCCATGAGCGGCAGGAACTCCTTCAGGTCCGCCCGCTGCCCCGACGCCGACACCAGCGCCTGGTCCATCGCCTCGTCCCAGGTCATCCGGCCCGCGGCGAGCCGGATCCAGGTCCGCGGCGTCATCTCGACCACGTTCGGCGGCGTGCCCCGCGTGTGGCGCGGACCCGGGACGCACTGCACGGCGGCGAACGGCGGGACCCGCAGCTCCACCGAGTTGCCCGGGACCTTGGCCGCCATGGCGTCGGCCAGCTGCCGGACGGTGATCGCCAGCGCCTCCCGGTCGTGCGGGAACTCGATCCCGGTGGACCGCTCCAGGTCGTCGGCGTGCACCGTGGCCTCCACGATGCGCGAGACCAGGAAGTCGTCGAAGCGCATGGGCCCGAAGCGCATGGCGATCAGGTCCTCGTCGCCGTAGCGCTCCATGAGCTTCTCGGCCTCGGTCACCTCGTCGGCCAGGACCACGCCGTCCTCCACCAGCTCGCGGGTCCCGGCGTCGACCGCGGCGCTGGCGGTCGGGGTCGCGGTCAGCCAGTCGTAGACCTCGGCCTGGTCCCCGGCGACCGGCTCGGCGGCCCGGGTCACGACCGTGCGCACCGTGAAGGCGACGTGCCCGACCAGCGTCTTCACGTCCCAGCCGGCGAGCTTCGACGGCGCCGCGAGCTGCTCGGCGGTCAGGGCGGCGGCGTAGCCGACATGGGCCTGCCACTGGTTCACGACGGCTTGGCGGACCTTGGCGGAGGCGGGGCGGCGGGTCTTCGGCATGTCGCGGAATATAGCGGAGCGTTCAGACGGCTTGGGAGGGCCAATTCAGGTGCTTTGGCATGCGGAGGAGTTGTTGTGACGTCCGACTTTCGCACCGCCCGCCGACCCTCGCGCGCACTCATCCATTACGGTGAATCGGCCCGGCGAGGTGCGGTGATCTGTCTGATTCGCGACTAGCGTGCTGTCACCGTGATCACCGCCCAGACCCCCGCCTCAGCCCCCACCGACGACGCCGGCCGGACCCCCGAGCGCGCCGCGATGGCCGGTGCGATCGACGCCCAGGCGCGCCGGATGGACCAGTTGTCCGCCGCGATCGTGCGTGCGACCTCGCAGGTGACGTGGTCCGGCCGGGCAGCCGAGCGATTCCGGGCGCGCGCGGCGGAACGGTCGCGAGAGTGCCTGCAGCTGGCGGTGGCGCTGCGCGCCTCGGCGGAGCGGGTGCACGCCGCGGAGACAGCGCGGCCGGCGGCGACGCACGCGGGCCAGGCTCCGGCGGACGAGAAGAGCGGTCACGCGGCAGTTGTCGGCGCGATCAGCGGTATGGCAGGCACCAAGATCCCTGGCGTGGCCGGCGGCGGTGTGGGCGGTGCCCGACCGAGCAGCGAGTCCGGACCGGCGCGATGAACACCGAGACGACGGCGACTGGAGCCAGCTTCTACGCGCTGGGCCCGGAGTTCGAGTGGATGGCCTCCGCCTGGGACGGGTTCGCCCACGAGCTGGCCGAGGTCAGCAAAACGCTGCGGCAGATCGTCGAGGCGGCGACGGCGGATCCGCAGCTGGCAGCCGAGTCCTCAGGGCTCGCGGCGCTCGAATCCGCGACCGATCGGCTGGTCCGGGAACTGGTCGACGACGCCGCGCGCATCCGCCGCACCCAGGCGACCTACGAGCACGCCGACGCGACGGTCCACGCATCAGTGCCGCCTCTTCACGCTCATGAGCAGCCGCCTCCCGGACACGCGCCGGAAGTCTCGACCATCCCGGTGTTCGGCGCCGGGGTCGTCACGGGACATCAGAACACTCCCGGCAGCGCTCCCGGTTCGGACACTGCGGGGTCCTACGCGGGAACGCTAGACGGACCCGCCTCCGCGCCCGCCTCCGTACCCGTGCCGGACGGCTCCGGTCTCTGGCATCCGGCGGTCGCCCAAGACCTCTCCGAGACCGCCCTCGGCACCCTCAGCCGTATGCGCCGCCAGATGATCGCGCACGCCGACCGCTGGGTCTCGCAGCACGTCCCCTACAACCAGGGCATTTGGCACGAGGGCTACCGCACGGACTGCTCGGGCTACGTCTCCATGTGCTGGGGGCTGCGCGACTCCATGGTCACCTCGACCATGCCGCAGATCTCGCACCGGATCGCCAAAGAGGATCTGCGTCCCGGGGACGTCCTGTTGAACACGGACGTCGCCACCGGACACGTCATCCTCTTCGACCGGTGGGCGGACTACGCGCACAACTCCTATGTGGGCTACGAACTGTGTCCCCAAGGGACGCTGCACCATGTGATCCCGTATCCGTACTACAGCGGCTTCGGCGTATACGAGCCCTACCGCTACAACAATGCAGGTGACTGACAGGCGCCGCGCCCCTAGCGTGGACGCTCTATGGCCTGGTTCGTACATCTGACTCCGGAGAAGAACTCCGCGCGCGTCCGCCGCTCCGGCCTGTCGCCGATCAGCCGCTCGCGTAGTGACGACCCGCGCCCCGGTCTCTACTGCACTCCGCTCCTAGCGGACTACACGTTGACCTACCAGTGGTCCCGCGAGATCAAGCGCTGGAAGTCACCGCGGTTGGCAGCCGTGCACTTCCGGATACCGGACGACACCGCGGTAACCGTTGGCTACTACGGCGACGCGCCCAAGCCGGTGACTGCGGCGCAGGCAGTAGCGCGCTTCCTGTCGCTGTCCCCTGAGGAGATGCGCGGATACGAAGTGTTCCTCCCCCGCGGTGTCACCGCCAAGGAGATCCGGCGTATCAAGTCTTTAGAGCGCCCCATCGGCTGGCGCTATCGGCCGAACGCTCACGGGCACCGGCCCTGCGCGTGCCCTGCCTGCCTGGACCGAGGCGAGTATCGGATCTCCCGCATCCGCGACAAGTCTTCGTACTACGACACAAGCCACCTCCCGCCCCGCCAAGAAGTGCTGGAGAAGCTGGCCACCACACGGGACAGCGCGGAGATCGTCACACTCCTCGACCAACTCCGCAGCCGCGGCCAAGGCGACATCTTCCGAGTCGCGCACCTGGCCGACCACCCGGATCCCGACGTCCGCGAAGCACTCGCCTACGCGCTGTGCGGCTTCAACAAAAAAGCCGCCGCGGAGCTTCTGGAGAAGCTCCGCAGCGACCCGCTCAAGGACGTCCGCGAGGCCGCCGGAGCAGACGAGGACGACGACCTTTAGACCTGTTTGCTAGGCGTCCACCACCGAGTGCCCGAACAGCTTCCGGAACGGCGCCTCATGCGCCGTCCGCAGCTCGGCCATCGGCACCGTGAACTGCCCCTGTACCTCCAGAACGTCGCCGTCCACGACGCCCACGCGCGCCACGGGCAGCCCGCGCGCCACGCACATGTCGGTGAACCGCAGCTCCTCGCTGCGCGGAACCGCGACCAGCGCGCGGCCCGCCGACTCGGCGAACAGCGCGACGAAGGGGTCCAGCGCTGCACCGTCCGCGTCCGTCTCCGGCAGGACCAGGCGGGCGCCGTGGCCGCCGCGCAGGCAGCCCTCGACGACCGCCTGCGCCAGGCCGCCGTCGGACAGGTCGTGCGCCGCCGAGAGCATGCCGTCGCGCGAGCCGGCGATCAGCACCTCGCCGAGCACCTTCTCGCGCTGCAGGTCCAGGCGCGGCGGCAGGCCGCCGAGGTGGCCGTGGACCTCGTGCGCCCACTCCGAGCCGCCGAACTCGTCGCGGGTGTCGCCGAGCAGCAGCAGGATCTCGCCCTCGCGCTCGAAGGCGCTGCGGGTGCGGCGGTCGACGTCATCGATCACGCCGAGCACGCCGACCACCGGGGTCGGGTGGATGTTCAGCTCTCCGGTCTGGTTGTAGAACGACACGTTGCCGCCGGTGACCGGGGTCCCCAGCTCCAGGCAGGCGTCGGCCAGACCGCGGCAGGCCTCGGCGAACTGCCACATGACGTCCGGGTCCTCCGGCGAGCCGAAGTTCAGGCAGTCGGTGACGGCCAGCGGCTTGGCGCCGGTGGCGGCCACGTTGCGGTAGGCCTCGGCCAGCGCCAGCTGCGCGCCCTGATACGGGTCGAGCTTGGCGAACCGGCCGTTGCCGTCGGTGGACAGCGCCACGCCGAGCGAGGTGCCCGGCAGCGCGGCGTCCAGCCGCACCATCCCGGAGTCCTCGCCGTGCCCGAGGACGGTGTTGCCCTGCACGCGGTGGTCGTACTGCTCCACGGCCCAGGTCTTGTCGGCCAGGTTCGGCGAGCCGACCAGCCGGAGCAGCGTCTCGCGCAGTTCCTCGGCGTTGCCCGGGCGCTTGAGCCGCTCGGCGGTCGGCGCGTCGGCCTGCAGCGCGTCCTGCCACTCCGGCCGCGCGAACGGCCGGTTGTACACCGGGCCCTCGTGCGCCAGGGTCCGCGGCGGGACGTCCACGATGATCTCGCCGTGCCACCACATGCGCAGCCGGCCGGTGTCGGTGACCTCGCCGAGGGCGGTGGCGGTGACGTCCCACTTGTCGCAGACCGCCAGGAACGCCTCGACCTTGGCCGGCTCGACCACGGCCATCATCCGCTCCTGCGACTCCGACATGAGGACTTCCTCAGGGGTCAGCGTCGAGTCGCGCAGCGGCGCCAGGTCCAGCCGCACGTCCATGCCGCCGGTGCCCGCCGCGGCCAGCTCGGTGGTGGAGCAGGTGAGCCCGGCGGCGCCCAGGTCCTGGATGCCCACGACCAGGTCGGCCGCGAAGATCTCCAGGCAGCACTCGATGAGCACCTTCTCCATGAACGGGTCGCCGACCTGGACGGAGGGCCGCTTGGCCGGGCCGTCCTCGTCGAAGGTGGCGCTGGCCAGCACCGAGGCGCCGCCGATGCCGTCGCCGCCGGTCCGGGCGCCGAACAGGATCACCTGGTTGCCCGGGCCCGGCGCCTTGGCCAGCTTGATCTCGTCGGCCCGCATGACCCCCACGCACAGCGCGTTGACCAGCGGGTTGCCCAGGTAGCAGGGGTCGAAGACGATCTCCCCGCCGATGTTCGGCACGCCGAGGCAGTTGCCGTAGCCGCCGACGCCGGCCACCACGCCGGGCAGCACCCGCGCGGTGTCCGGGGCGTCGGCCGGGCCGAAGCGCAGCGGGTCCATGACCGCGATCGGGCGGGCGCCCATGGTCAGGATGTCGCGGACGATGCCGCCGACCCCGGTCGCCGCGCCCTGATACGGCTCGACGTAGGAGGGGTGGTTGTGCGACTCGACCTTGAAGGTGACGGCCAGGCCCTCGCCGACGTCCACGACGCCGGCGTTCTCGCCGGGACCGACCAGCAGCGCGGCGGTCTTCGGAGCCTTCTCGCCGAACTGCTTCAGGTGCACCCGGGAGGACTTGTAGGAGCAGTGCTCGGACCACATGACCGAGTACATGGCCAGCTCCGAGGAGCTGGGACGGCGGCCCAGGATCTCGCGGACGCGCAGGTACTCGTCCTCGGTCATGCCCAGTTCGCGGAACGGCTGCTTCACGTCCGGGGTCTGAGCGGCCTTCGCGACGGTGTCGAACGAGACCGCCGTGTCAACGAACACATCGGTGGTGTCGAAGACGTTCTCGGAGGAGTTGCCGTTGCTCATGCGGAAACCAAGCTCTTGAGGATCGAGGTGAAGAACGGCAGACCGTCGGTGCCCGGGCCCGGGTGGGGACCGGTCAGGTCGTCGATGGCGTACTCGGGGTGCGGCATCAGGCCGACGACGTTGCCGGCGGCGTTGGTGATGCCCGCGATGTCGCGCGCGGCGCCGTTCGGATTCGCCACGTACCGGGCCAGCACTCGACCCTCGGCCTCCAGCGCGTCGAGCGTGGGCTCGTCGGCGACGAAGCGGCCGTCGACGTTCTTGATCGGGATGACCGCCTCGGCGCCGTCCTCGTAGTCCGAGGTCCAGGCGGTGCGGTTGTTCTCGATCCGCAGGGTGACGTCGCGGTTGATGAAGTGCAGATCGCCGTTGCGGATCATCGCGCCCTCGAGCAGGTGCGTCTCGCACAGCACCTGGAAGCCGTTGCAGATGCCCAGGACCGGCAGACCGTCCCGGGCCGCGTCGATGATCGTGTCCATCACCGGGGAGAACCGGGCGATGGCGCCGGCGCGCAGGTAGTCGCCGTAGGAGAAGCCACCGGGCAGCACGACCGCGTCCACCTGGTGCAGGTCCCGATCCTTGTGCCAGAGCGCCACCGGCTCGGCGCCGACGGCCGCCGCGGCGCGCAGCGCCTGCCGGTCGTCCAGGGTGCCGGGGAAGGTGACGACGCCGATGCGCGCGGGCATCAGGCGTTCTCGGAGCTGTCGGCGGGCAGCACCGTGACCTTGAAGTCCTCGATCACGGTGTTGGCGAGCAGCTTCTCGGCCATCTGCTCGGCGGTGGCCCGCAGGGTGGCCGGGTCGGCGTCGGCGAGCTCCAGCTCGAAGCGCTTGCCCTGGCGGACGTTGGTGACGGAGTCGAAGCCCATGCGAGGCAGTGCGCGCTGCACCGCCTGGCCCTGGGGGTCGAGGATCTCGGGCTTGAGCATGACGTCGACGAGGACGCGGGCCACGGGTTCTCCCATTGCTTCAGCCGCGGCACGTCCGCGCTGCGGCTATTGGATGGCGGTGATCCCGATTCTACCGGGGGTTATGGGTGCTTCCGCCCCGCGCCGGCTCCTAGTCGAACTTCGCTCCGGTGAGGCGCTCGTAGGCCTCGACGTAGCGGGCCCGGGTCGCCTGCACGACCTCCTCCGGCAGCACCGGCGGCGGGGTGTCGGACTTGCGGTCCCAGCCCGAGGCCGGGGAGCTCAGCCAGTCGCGGACGTACTGCTTGTCGAACGAGGACTGCGTGCGTCCCGGCTTCCATTCGTCCGCCGGCCAGAAACGCGAGGAGTCCGGGGTCAGCACCTCGTCGGCGAGGACCAGGGTCCCGCCGCGCAGCCGCCCGAACTCGAACTTGGTGTCGGCCAGGATGATCCCGCGCTCCTCGGCGATCTCGCGGGCCCGCGAGTAGACCGCCAGCGTCAGGTCCTTCAGCTGCGCGGCCAGCTCCGGGTCGCCGATCCGCTCGGCCATGTCCTCGAAGCTGACGTTCTCATCGTGCTGCCCGACCTCGGCCTTCATCGCCGGGGTGAAGATCGGGCGGTCCAGCCGCGAGCCGTCGACCAGCCCGGGCGGCAGCGGCACGCCGTTGGCGGTGCGGGTCCGCTCGTACTCGGCCAGCCCGGAGCCGGTCAGGTAGCCGCGCGCCACGCACTCGACCTGCACCATGCTCAGCTTGCGGCAGAGCATCGAGCGCCCGCGCAGCTCCTCCTTGTAGGGCTGCAACTCCGCCGGGAACTGCTCGACGTCGGCGCTGATCACATGGTTCGGCACCAGGTCGGCGAGCTGGCGGAACCACCACATGGACAGCTGGGTGAGGATCCGGCCCTTGTCCGGGATCTCGGACTCCAGCACGTAGTCGAAGGCGGAGATCTTGTCGGAGGCGACGAGGAGCAGGTCGTCGCCGACCGCGTACAGGTCGCGGATCTTGCCGCTGGCGAGGTGGTTCAGACCGGTGATCACGCGCTCAGAATACCGGCGGTTCAACTCTGCTTGGGCTCGCGCTCATATAGCCGTCGCGACCAGGCGTAGGACAACACCGCGACGCCGAGGCACCAGGCCAGCGTGACGACCAGGTCGCCGCCGATCCTCGTCCCGGTCAGCAGCCCGCGCAGGGTCTCGGTCACCGGCGTGAAGGGCTCGTACTCGGAGAACCAGCGCATCCCCGTCGGCAGCGAGTCGGTCGGAACGAAACCGCTGCTCAGGAAGGGCAGCAGCAGGAGGAACATCGGCGAGTTGCTCGCGGTCTCGACGCTCTTGGCCGACAGCCCGAGCCCGACGCACAGCCAGGTGACGGCGAAGGTCAGCAGCAGGACCACGCCGAGCGCGGCGAACCACTCGGCCGCGTTCGCGTGCGGGCGGAAGCCCACCGCGAGCGCGGCGCCGACCACGACCGCGACACCGGCCATGGTCTGGATCGCGGCGCCGACGACGTGCCCGGTCAGCACCGACGACCGCGCGACGGCCATGGTCCGGAAGCGGGCGATGATGCCCTCGGTCATGTCCTGGGCGACGGCGATCGCCGTGCCCTGCGCCGCCGCGGCCACCGCCATCACGATGATCGCCGGGGCGACGTAGGCGGCGTACGCCGCACGGCCGCCGTGCACGCCGGCCGGGGTGAGGCTGCCGAGCCCGGACCCGAGCGTCCCGCCGAAGACGTAGACGAACAGGAGCAGGAAGACCAGCGGCATCAAGGTGACCATGAGGGTCAGCGACGGGTAGCGCTGCAGGTGGCGCAGGTTGCGGCGCAGCATGATCCGGGCGTGGACCCAGGCGTGCGAGCGGGTGTCGGCGCCGGTGTCGGCCAGACCGGAGTCGGCCACGGTCATCGCACTCATCTCAAGCTCCCTTCTTGCCGGTCAGCGCGAAGAACACGTCGTCGAGGTCGGGGGTGTGCACGGCCAGCGCCTCGACCTCGACCGAGGCGTCGTCCAGCCGCTGGAGCAGGGACCGCAGGGCGCTGACCCGCCCGTCGCCGGCGAGTTGGAGCGTGAGCGCGTCGTCGTCGCGATGGGTCGGCGCGAGCACCAGCGCGGCGGCGTCCAACTCGGCGCGGTCGGCGAAGGTCAACTCGATGTGCCCGCCCGGAATCCGGGTCTTGAGCTCGGCCGGCGTCCCCTCGGCGACGATCCGCCCGCCGTCCAGCACCGCGACCCGGTGCGCGAGCTGGTCGGCCTCGTCGAGGTATTGCGTGGTCAGCAGGATGGTCGTCCCCTCCGCGACCAGCCCGCGGATGATGTCCCACATGACGCGGCGGCTCCGCGGGTCCAGCCCCGTCGTCGGCTCGTCGAGGAAGATCACTTTCGGGTCTCCGACCAGCGTCATCGCCAGATCGAGCTTGCGCTTCATCCCCCCGGAACAGGTCGCCGCCGCCTTCCCCGCCGCCTCGGTCAGCTCGAAGCGCTCCAGCAGATCGTCGGCCCGCTGCCGCCCCACAGCCTTCGGCAACAGGTGCAGATCAGCCATCAGCATCAGGTTCTCGCGCCCGGTGAGATACCCGTCGACCGCGGAGAACTGCCCGGTCACCCCGATCACCCGCCGCACAGCCTGGGGACTCTTCGCGAGATCGTGCCCTGCGATGACGATCTCCCCGGCATCCGGTCGCAGGTAGGTGGTGAGCAGATGGACCGCCGTGGTCTTGCCAGCGCCGTTCGGGCCGAGCAGCGCCAGGATCGTCCCGGCCGGCACGCTCAGATCGATGCCGTCGAGCACCGTCTTCTCGCCGAAGGACTTGCGCAAGCCACGCGCTGAGATCGCTATCAAGGTACTCAGTCCTCATCCAGGCGCGGCACGCGGCGGATGGTGACGTCCCCGAGCTTGGTGCTGGCGTGGATCTCGACCTTGTCGACCGGCTCGCCGGCCTGCGGCGCGTCGGCGGATTCGAGCTCGTTGTAGACGCGGCCGACCGCGGTGCTCAGCTCCAGCCAGGCCGCGCTGCCCTCGCGCACGCCGACCTCGACGGCACCGTTCTTCGACGTGACGGTCGCCTTACCGCGCACGACCTCGCCGACCCGCACCTCTCCGTTGGAGGCGGAGGCGGTGATGTCGGACAGCGCACGATCGACGGACACCTCACCGTTGGCGGACTTCACATTCGCCGCCCCGGTCACAACCCCGACGCGCACCTTGCCGTTGCCGTTGGACACCTCGGCGGTCCCGTCCACGGCGCCGAGCCGGATGACACCGGACCCGCAGTTCACATCGGCAGCACCACTGACCTCCTCAATGAGAACCTCACCGACACCGTCGCGGATGTTCACCGGCCCGACCTGAGCCAGCCGCACAGTCCCCACACCAGCCTTGAGCTGCACCGCGCCGAGCACACCGACGGACTCGAAGTCACCGATCTCGGTCTCACCCCGCACATCGGAGTCAGTCGGCACCTCGATGAGCAGGTCGATGGACTCCGGCCGCTTCGAGCTGAAGTTGACGAACCGGTTCCGCGGCTTGCGACTGACGATGCTGAGCACCCGAGCCCCCTCGTCATACTCGACGCGCGTGTTCTCCGCGGCCTTGACGTCAGCAGCCTTATTCGGATCGCTCGGCCGCACCTCGACGACCGTGTCGGCGCGATCGGCGGCCACGATCCGAACGTCCGCGACATAGAGGTCGAGAGCGACGGCGATCGCGGCGGGAGTGTTGAAGGTGGAGTGTGACATGAGAGTTCCTTTGACTTGGTCTTGCTTGGGTGAGTTCTCGACGCAGCGCTAAGCAGCCAGGGTCAACGCGCCCAGCCGCTATAGCTGTCGCCCACGATCCGATCGGACCTCTGCGCCCGCCCGGCACGCCGATCCTCATTGGCCAGCCCGGCAGCAGCCGCCCGCACGATCCACGCGTTGACGGACAACCCCGCCGCCCCGGCAGCGTCCTCGACCAGGGCCTTGAGATTCGACGGCAACCGCAGGTTGATCCGCACCATGGCGGCGTCATCGCCCTCAGCAACAGGCAGCCGCACATCCCCAGGCGCAGACCCGGCCCCGGCATCCACACCAGCCGCAGCAGGCGGCGGCGTCACCACGAACGCGGCATTCCCACCCCGCAGCCGCACATCCACAGACCCCGGAGCAAGCTCCGCCGAGATCTCATCAGCAGCAGCCGACAAGGCATCCAGCAACATAAGCCGCACCGCCGCATCCAACGGAGCCACCAACCGATCAGCAAGCGCCCGAGCAGCCTCGCCACCAACCTCGGCCGCGACCGTCAGCTCCCGCCGCAACCCCTCGACATACCGGGTGAGTTCCATGGCTCAAGCATGGCACCACTTTGGCACCACCACAAGCCACCCTGGCACCCCCGCGACACCACGCCGATGTTTCACGCGAAACATCCCTAACAAAATGACCCACCCGCCCCACCCGCCAACGCAAAAAGCGGCCGCCAGACCCCGCCTGACAGCCGCTTCTCACACATCAACCCACCGCGCCAAACCAGCCGAGCCACATCGGCTCAGCCCACCTCGCGCCTCACCGCACCAGCTCGGCCCAGCCGCACCGAGTGAGCCTTGCTCCTAACAGCTCGGCCCAGCTCGCGCCTCACCACATCAGCTCACCCCGGCCGCACCGAATCAGCCTTGCCCTCAGCAGCTCCGCCGTGCTCCTCATCGCACCGCATCAGCTCAGCCTGACCGCACCGAATCAGCCTTGCCCAACCTCGCAGCAGGCTCAGCCATGCTTACTTCTCGCCTCACCACATCAGCTCGGCCCAGCTCGCGCCCCACCACATCAGCTCGGCCCGGCCGCATCAAATCAGCCTTGCTCGCAGCAGCTCAGCCCGGCCGCACCGAGTCAGCCTTGTTCAACCTCACAGCAGGCGCAGCCGTGCTTACTCCGCACCTCGCCGCATCAGCTCAGTTTTGCCCTGTGCCGGACCCGCTTTCAGCCGAGCCACGCAGGCTCATCCAGCCCAGCCCTCCGCCGTGTCGACCGAGCCGCGTCATCAGCCATGTTCGGCCTCTGTCGCTTCCGCCGAGACAGCACCGCCCTTGCCCTTCACTGCATCAGCTCGGCGCTCATCGCATCACCTCAGCTCAGCTTGGCCAGCTTCTCGAACATGCCGTCCAGGCGCTGGACGAAGCGCTCGGGGCGGGTCGCCTCGTCGAGGCGGGCTTCGTCGATGGCGAGGCCGGCGGTGGCGGCTTCTTCGCGGAGGGTTTCGCGGAAGGGGCGGCCGGTTTCCCAGGTCTTCATGGAGGCGCGCTGGGTCAGGGGGTAGGCCTGGGTGTCGCGTTCGAGGCCCATTTCGACGAGTTCGAGCAGGACGGTGGAGCTGTAGACCAAGCCGCCGGTGGAGTCGAGGTTGTGCCGCATGCGGTCGGGGTCGACGACCAGGCCGCTCATCAGGCGGATGGTCAGGTTCAGCATGTAGTCCACGGCGATGGAGGCGTCGGGGAGGGCGATGCGCTCGGTGGAGGAGTGCGAGATGTCGCGCTCGTGCCACAGCGGGATGCCCTCCATCACCGGCACGACCTGGGCGCGGACGATGCGGGCCAGGCCGGCCAGGCGCTCGGAGATGATCGGGTTCTTCTTGTGGGGCATGGCCGAGGAGCCCTTCTGGCCCTTGCCGAACGGCTCCCACAGTTCGCGGACCTCGGTGCGCTGGCCGTGGCGGACCTCCAGAGCGATCGCCTCCAGCACGGTGGCCATGATCGCCAGGGCGGACACCCACTCGGAGACGCCGTCGCGCAGGATCACCTGGGTCGAGACGTCGGCCGCGGTCATCCCGAGCTTGGCGGCGACGAAGGTCTCGATCGCCGGGTCGATGTTGGAGTACGTGCCGACCGCGCCGGAGATCGCCACGACGCCGACCGCCTCGCGGGCCCGGCGCAGGCGGTCGCGGGAGCGCGCCACGCCGAACGCGAAGTCGGCGACCCGGTGCCCCCAGACGTCCGGCTCGCCGTGGATGCCGTGGGTACGGCCGACGCGCAGCGTCGCACGGTGCGCCAGCGCGTGGTCCCGCAGCACGCCGACCAGCTTGTCCGCCTTCTCCAGCAGCAGGTCGGTGGCCTCGGTGAGCTGCAGCGCGAGCGCCGTGTCCAGCAGATCCGAGGACGTCATCCCGAAGTGCACATAGGTGGCGGCCTCGCGCGGCTCGGTGTTGTCCGCCCACGCCGACAGGAACGCGATCACGTCGTGCTGCGTCACCGCCTCGATCGCCGCGACCGCCTCCGGGGTCGGCGGCGCGGCCTTGCGCACCGGCTCCACGGCCGACTCCGGAATCGTGCCGGCCGCCGCGTGCGCCTCCACGACCAGCGTCTCGACCCGCGCCCACAATTCGTACTTGTGGGCTTCGGACCAGACACGGCCCATCTCGGGCAGGGTGTAACGCTCGATCATGGCAGCGGCCTTCCTGGGACTGTGTCGACTAAGGAGCTACGTCGGGAGGTCTTGACACCCGATTCTCCCAGGAGGCCGCCGCCCTGCCTAACCGTCGCAGCTCAGCGCCGGTGTGATCTGCCTCAACCCCGTCCCGCCACCCCGGTGTAGTGCGCGACCATCCGCTGCGCGATCTGTTGGAGCCAGGTGCGGTCGGCCGCCGAGGTGAGGGTCAGCGGCGAATGGTCGGCACGGCCGATGTCGGTCTGCAGGATCGTGTCGCCGAGCCGGACCGTCACCCGCACGGTGCTCTGCTGCGGTTGGTATAGCAGGAAGGCGCTGTCGCCGATCCCCGAGGGCAACGCCGCCACCGTGTCCTGGGAGAAGCCGCCGCAGCCGCCCTGACCGTACTTCTGCGCATCCTGCATCGTCCGTGCGCCGGTCCCGGCGGGCAGCCGGTATTCGCCTTCGAACCCGGTGCCCGCGGTCCCGTCCGGCAGGGTCCCGGTGTAGCCCACGGCGCGGCCGGACGCCAGGCCGAAGATGCTGTGGTCCGGGGTGCAGCCGTTGTCCAGGACGAACTCCCCGGTGCCCTCCGAGCCGCCGGTGGGGTCGTACGCCCAATCCGACCCGATGTCGGAGGGCACCAGCAGCTTGCCGTCCGCGTTCACCGGACCCCGCGGGTGGAGCACGGGAACCAGTGCGGTATCGGACAGCGCGGCCCGGAACCCGTCCTCCGACCAGGGCGACGGGGTCACGACCGCGCGGGCGGAGGGCCGCGCGCCGTCGACCGCCGCCGTCCACTGATAGTTGGTACCCAGCATGCCGATCACGTTCCCGGAGCCGAATATCCGCACGGCGACCGTCTCCGTCCCCGCGCCGACCGAGGCGGACGCGGCGGCGACCCGGGATCCGTCCGCCAGCGTGGTGTACCGGCACCCGGACCACTGCGGCAACGGCGTGGTGCCGGTCGGATCGATCACGCCGAGGAACAGCTCCATGTTCAGACCGCACGGCCCGGACACCGGCCTCCCCGCGATGCCGGTCCGGAGGGTGTTCACATCGTCGAAGAACCCGTAGGAGACCTGCGCGCTCGTCGGACCGGTCCCGTCGGCCGACCAATCCGAGCTCATCTCGATATTCGCCGCGCCCTTCACCCAGGCATCGCCGTCACCGACGATCCGCGGGTTCGGGCCGTCCGGCCTGTCCGGTTCCCCCCGCAGATGCGTGCCGGCCGGATCCAGGTGCCCGACCAGCACCGCCGCGTCGACCGCCGCCGACTTCGGCACGTGATGGTAGAGGTCTCCGTTGTTCCCCGGAAACGAACCGCCGTTGACCTCCACGTACCGGAAGACGTCCTGCAGCGGCCGCGCGCCCCAGCCGCCGGCCGGACCCGCGCTGCTGCCGTAGTCCGTGGTCCCGGCGCCGAGCGTCACCGCCGCCGCGGTGGTGACCGCGAGCACCGCCAGCACCCCGCCGCCGGTCCGGGCCCGGCGGAACCGCCGCCGCCGGTGTCCGGCCTTCGTGATGACCGCGAGGTCCACGGCCCACGGCGGTTCGGCCTCGCCGCGCGTGTTGTCGAAGAGATCATGGGCCCAGGCCAGCTCGACCGAGCTGGCATCGGTGTCCTGCGGGTCGTTCGCCGTCAGAGAAGTGGCGGCCGTCGAAGCGGTCGCACTGGTGGTACCGGTCTCGTTGGTCTCGCTGATGTCGTTGATGTCGTTGCCCATGGTCGTCTCACAGTCCCCGGCGCCCTCATCCATCAGGGTCATGCCTTCCCTTCCGTCCTCGCCAACAGGGCACCGGCGCGGTCCACCCCGAACGCCTCCCGCAGCGCGCCCAGCCCACGCGAGGTCTGGCTCTTCACAGTGCCCGCCGTGCACTTGAGCAACTGCGCCGTCTCCTCGACGCTGAGGTCCTCCCAGAACCTCAGTATCAGCACGGCCCGTTGGCCGCTCGGCAGCTCGCGCAGGGCGGCGACCAGCTCGTCGCGATCGGACAGCGTCTCGGGATCGGGCTCGCCCGGCGCCTCGACGGTGTCCGGCATCGCGTCCGAGGCCGGATGCTCCTTGCTCCACCGGGCCCTGCGTTTCTCGTCGATACAGGTCCGCAGCAGGGTCTTGCGCAGATACGCGTCCAGGTCGTCGTGGCGCTGCACCCGCCCCCAGGCGGCGTGCAGCTTGATGAGCGCCTGTTGGACCAGATCCTCGGCCTCGAACCAGTCGCCGCACATCAGATACGCCGTCCGGCGGAGGGCGTGCGAGCGCGCGACGACCAGCCGGCCGAACTCCTCGTCGCCGGAGCCGCCGGTGATGGACCCGGTTTCATCAGTCCCGTACTGCTCGGAACCGTGCTGATCGGATTCCCGCGTAACGCGCATCAGACCCCCCTTTCTCGGACCTGCCTTACACCCGGTACACGAGGGTGGGGGTCGATCCGGTTGTCAAGGGTCTCAGAGCGGGTCAGAGCAGCTCAGGGGAGGTTTCTAGCCAGCCAATCAGACAATCGGGAAACATCACCGACGTCTGCGACCGACGCCGCCATGTCGTGGATCGGCACCGGGTCGCCGGCGCGGTCGCGCAGCACCGGCCCGTCCAGCCAGTCCAGTCCCCACGCCGCCAGCCGCGCCTCGACGAGCCGCACCGCCAGATACGCCGCGAAGTCGTCGATGTCCGGCTCCATGACATCGCCCGACGGAACCCCGTCGGCTTCCCCCACGCGCGGAGCCGGGATCACCGCACTCCGCGTCCCACCATCGGACACCCCGCCCTGCCGCGCCCCCGGCACCCCCGCCTCGCTGATCAGGGTGCGTATCCGCTTCGCCACAGGATGCTCGTCCGGCACCGACTCCGCGCGCCGCACCAGCTCCGGCTCCGTGACCGCCGTGACGTACCGCTCCCACGTCACCGTCCGCTCGATCCGCCGCCCCTCGAACAGCTCCGCGGCCATCCGCGACGCGCGCGCGTCCACGTCCCCGGGCTCCTCCAGCAGGTCGCACGCCGGCCGCTCGCTCAGCCGCGTCGCCAGCGAACCGGCCATCCGGTCCCGGCGCCCCAACGAGGTCAGCGCCCCGACCAGCGCCACGTTCAGCCCGACCGGGCAGTACCCCGACTCCCACGCCGGCTGCGCCAAACGAGTGAGCACGCGGTCCCACCCGGCGGCCGCCATGTTGATCTGCTCATGTGCATAAGCGCGCGCGGCGGGCTCGATCATCCGCGAGGCTGCCACTGCCTCCCACGCGACAACCCGCTCCAGTACCTCCGCGCGAGCTTCGAAGTACCCCGCCAGCCGTCGGCGCAACGAAGGAAACACATGCGGCGTCCGCCCCGGACGACCATGAAGCGCACCGATACTCCGGTTGGCGAACGCCCGCGCCCGCACGATCCGTTCGTCCCCGGCCGCCGCCATCCCGGCGACCAACGGCGCCAGCAACCCGCGCAACTCGCTGACGCGCAGCCACCACAGGAAAGGCGCCCCGATGACGAGCACCGGACCGCCGGGACGAGGATCCAGCCAGGCATCACAGTCGGGAGACAGCTCGATGCCGGCAGGAGTCGGCACTTGGAGTTGCAGCGCCAACTGCCGCACCAACAGTTCGAGTTCGGGCGCCGACTCACCGGCCAGTTGCACAGTCTTCGGCGGCGCCAAAGCGCCTCTATGCAGCCGGATCGCGGGCAGTGCCCACAGCACGCACACCACCGCAGCCGCCCCGACCGCACCGGCTCCGACACCGTCCCAGCCGCGCACGCGCGCCAGTCCGATCAGAGCCGCGCATGCCGCGGCAGCGCTCAGGGCGTACGCCGCTATCACCCACGCGCGGACGCGCAGTAGCGCGCGGGCCGCCCTGTGAGCGCTCACCCGCGCCGTCGTCGCAGTCACCGTGCTGATGGATCCCCCAAGCGTCCAGGCCGCTTACGAGCCTGTTGCGAAGGCTAGCGCGAATCACCCACAGCGGTTAGGGACGTGGCTTGAATACACACTTTCGGATGGCGGGGTAAGGGATCCGTGCCTCAGCGTGACGTATCAGGCGGCTGTCTTGGCAGCCTCTGCCGCGATGTCGGTGCGGTGCTGCGCGCCGTCGAAAGTGATGGCCGCGACGCCCTCGTACGCCTTGCCGCGCGCGGCGCCGAGACTGTCCGCCACAGCGGTCACCGCCAGCACCCGACCGCCGGAGGTGACCACGGCGCCCTCCGCGTTCTGCTTGGTCCCGGCCTGGTTCACCACGGTGCCCAGCTGCTCGGCGGCGTCGATCCCGGTGATGACGTCATCGCTGCGCGGCGTGCCCGGGTAACCCGTGGCGGCCAGCACCACGGTGACGGAGGCGCCGTCACGCCAACGCGGCGCAGGGGCGTCGGCGAGCGTGCCGGTCGCGGCCGGGTAGAGCAGCTCGGACAGCGGCGATTCCAGCATCGCCAAGACGCTCTGCGTCTCGGGGTCCCCGAAGCGCGCGTTGAACTCCACGACGCGCAGACCCTTGGCGGTCAGCGCCAGACCGGCGTAGACGAGCCCGACAAAGGGGGTGCCGCGCCGCCGCATCTCATCGACGAGCGGCTGGATCACGGTCGCGACGACCTCGTCGGTCAGACCCTCCGGTGTCCACGGCAGCGGGCAGTACGAGCCCATGCCGCCGGTGTTGAGGCCGGTGTCGCCGTCGCCGATCCGCTTGAAGTCCTGCGAGGGCATCATCGGGACGACTGCGGTGCCGTCGGTGATGCCGAACAGGGAGACCTCCGGGCCGTCGAGGTACTCCTCGATCACCACGCGGCCGCATGCGCGCGCGTGCTCCAGGGCGGCGGCGCGATCCTCGGTGACGACGACGCCCTTGCCGGCGGCGAGCGCGTCGTCCTTCACCACATAGGGGAAGCCGGCGAACTCGTCGAGCGCCTTGGCGTATTCGGCATCGGTCTCGCAGACGTAGGACTTCGCGGTCGGAATCCCGGCGGCGGCCATGACCTCCTTGGAGAAGGCCTTCGACCCCTCCAGGAGCGCGGCGGCCTTCGACGGCCCGAACACCGGGATCCCCGCCTCGCGCACCGGGTCCGCGACACCTGCGACCAGCGGCGCCTCCGGACCCACCACGACCAGGTCCGCGCCGAGTTCCACGGCCAGATCCCGCACCGCGGCCGGGTCCAGGGGGTCGACCGCGCGCAGCTCGGCGACCTCCGCGATGCCGGGGTTGCCGGGCGCGCAGTAGAGCGCGGTGACGGCGGGGTCGGTGCTGAGGGCGCGGGCGAGGGCGTGCTCGCGGCCGCCGGTGCCGATGACGAGGACCTTCATGGTCGTTAGGGTACCGGCGGGGGAGATAGACAGGTTGGACTGTGCAGTTTAGACTGAAGGTATGGATGTTCAGCCTGGAACGATCGCCTTGGGCGGCGAGGACGCTGTTGACGGCGCGGACGCGGCGCACGCTGCCGACGCCGTGCGCCCTGCCGGCGCGGCGCACCCCGCCGACGCCGCGCACGCCGCCCGCGAGCTGCGCGTGCTGGTCGGCCGCCTGCGCCGCCGGCTCCGCGAGGTCGACGACGTCCACGAACTGACCGCCTCGCAGCTGGCCGTCCTGGGCCGCCTGGACCGCGACGGCCCAGCCTCGACCAGCGACCTGGCGAAGGCCGAGCACGTCCGACCGCAATCGATGGCCGCGACCATCGCGGTCCTGGAGGAACGCGGCATGATCGCCCGCCGCCAAGACCCGGACGACGGCCGCCGCCAGCTGATCGAGCTGACCCCGACCGCCGACGAGACAGTCCGGGGCTCCCGTCGCGCACGCGACGAATGGCTGGAACGAGCCCTCCGGGAACGCTTCTCGCCGGAGGAACTCGCGACGGTGGTCACGGCGCTCGGCATGCTCGAACGGCTCAGCGAATGACAGCCCCCGCCCCTATCCGGGGGACTAACCACCCTCGAGTCGAGAATAAGGAACCGTCAACCGCCGAAGGAAGGCCCACCGGCCGCATTCCACTCGCACGGAGCAGCGACACGCCGGAAACGCGCCACGACACGCCGACGGGCTCCGGAAGCGACACGCCGGGCTCGGGCAGCAGCACACCAGCGGGTTCCCGCAGCGACACGCCGGGCCCGGACACCAGCACGCTCGCGGCCTCCCGCAACGACACCCCGGGCTCGGGCAACAGCACGCTGCCAGGCTCCCGCGGCGACACGCCGAGCTCGGACACCAGCACGCTCGCAGCCTCCCGCGGCGACACCCCGGACTCGGACAACAGCACGCTCGCGGCCTCCCGCAGCGACACCCCGGACTCGGCCAACAACACGCCGGCGACCTCCCGCAGCGCCACCCCAGCCTTCAACCATCGCCTCACCGTCCCGCTTCTGCTCGGGGCGACGCTGAATCCGATCAACTCCTCGATGATCGCGATCGCGTTGGTGCCGATCGGGGCGGCGTTCGGTGCCTCGCCTGCGGCGACTGCGTGGCTGGTCTCCGCGCTCTATCTGGCGACGGCTATTGGGCAGCCGGTGATCGGGCGGCTTGTGGACCGGTTTGGGGCGCGTCCGCTGTTCCTCACCGGAGCGGCTTTGGTGGGCGTGGCGGGGGTGATCGGGGCGGTGGCGCCGTCGCTCGGGGTGCTGATTATGGCGCGCGTGTTGTTGGGGTTCGGGACGAGCGCGCAGTTCCCTGCGGCTATGCACACTGTGCGGGGCGAGGCGCAGCGCACAGGGCTGAAGACGCCTAGCGGAATCCTTACTGCGCTCTCCATATCTGCGCAGAGCACGATGGTCATCGGGCCGACGCTTGGTGGCGCGCTCATTGGGGTCGGCGGGTGGCGCCTGGTGTTCGCCGTCAACATCCCCTTGGCGTTGGTCTGTATAGCGCTCGGTGCGCGCAGACTCCCTAAGAGCGCGCCTGTACAGAACGAGAGCCGCATCGATCTGGTCGGCATGGGGCTCTTCGCGGCGATGCTGACCAGCCTGCTGGTGTTCCTCATGGACCTCAGCGTCGGCAATCTGTATCTGCTGGTGATCGCCGCTGCGATGGCTGGAGCGTTCGTCCGTATAGAGCTTCGCTCTGGGGAGCCCTTTATAGACATGCGTGTCTTCGGCGGGAACACCCCGCTGCTGATCACCTATCTACGGCAGACGCTCACGTACGTTCTCACCTACTCCTTCATCTACGGATTCACGCAGTGGCTGGAGGAGGGACGCGGACTCAGCGCGTCCGCAGCTGGGCTCGTCGTCCTGCCGACGTCGCTCACCGCGATCGTTGTCGCCTGGTTCACGGGGCGGCGCAATGGCATCCGCAGCAAGCTCTTCGCGGGGACCCTGTCGATGATCGCGGCGTCCGCGGCATTGCTGGCGCTTAACCGGGAGAGCGCTATATGGATCCTCATAGGCGTGGGTCTCCTAGCGGGTGCGACGCAGGGGATGAACGGCCTCGCCAACCAGAACGCCTTGTTCCGTCAGGCAGATGCGGCGCGTATGGGAACCGCGTCAGGGCTTCTGCGGACCTTCCAGTACCTGGGCGCGATCCTGTCCTCAGCTGCCGTGGCGATCGTCTTCCGTACCGGGGCTTCCACGGTCGGCCTTCACGAGCTGGCCGTCGTTATGATCGCTTGCGGCGCGCTGCTGCTCGCCGTGGTCCTCGCCGACCGCTCGCTGTCCCTCCGCACCGAGAACCGCGGACAGAGCCGATAAGGATTCCCGCGACATGGCGCTGACGACGCTGGACCCGAAGACCGCCCTCGTGCTGATCGACCTCCAGCACGGCATCGTCGCCCCTCCGGCGGTCCCCCGCAGCGGCGCGGAGGTGGTGGCGTGCAGCAAGGAGTTGGCCGACGCCTTCCGTGCCCAGGGACTTCCGGTGGTCCTGGTGAACGTCGCGTTCTCCCCCGACTTCGGCGACGCCCCGAAGGGACGGGACGACGAAGAGCCGGAGGTCGACGAGAGTGAAGCAGAGAAGGATGAGGAGGACATGCCCGCCGACTTCGCCGTCATCGTCGACGAACTCGGCGCGCAGGACACCGACATCCGCGTCACCAAGCACCAGTGGGGCGCCTTCCACGGCACCGACCTGGACACCCAGCTCCGCCGCCGCGGCGTCACGCAGATCGTCCTGGCCGGCCTCGTCACCAGCCGCGGCGTCGACACCACCGCGCGGGAGGCGTACGCGCACAACTACAGCGTCGCCTTCGCCATCGACGCGATGGCCGACCGGGGCATCGAGGTCCACGAGAACGCGATCGAGCGGATCTTCCCGCAGATCGGTCAGCGGGCCACCACGAAGGAGATCCTGGCGATGGTTCAACGCCTAGGGAACCTCTAGAGGCTCCGATACTTCTTGGAGAAGCCCGTAGCAGAACCGAGCACGCCGCCGCACGACACCGCCATGCCCGTCGTCGTACCCGTACTCACTCTGCCAGCGCGTAGGCGCGTCCTCAGGTAAATGGCGCACCTGTGGATACATGCGCTCCAGATCCCCGACCACGTATTGCCACGGCTCTAGCGTTTGATCCGCCGGAGCAACAGGCGGCTCCGCCCCAGGCGCCCGCACCAGCCACTCCTGCCAGACCTGCCCACCGGGACCGACCACGATCTCGAAACGCAGCTCCGGCCACACCGGCAGCGTCCAGTGGTACAGCCGGCTGACCAGGTCGCCGGTCCGCAGATCCTGCTCGCTGTCCGCCGGCCCGAGTACCGCTCTAAAGCGTTCCGGCCCACGGGGCGCGGAGCGCGCGCGCAGATAGCGTTGCCACCACGCGTTCACTTCGCGCATCTCGGTGATGGAGAACCCCAAGCCCTGCCGAGCCTGCTCCACCAGACCCGGCTGGTAATCAGCCATCCGGCGGAGCAGGACCAGCTGGAATTCAGAACGCGAGATCACCCCGCGAGCTTAATGCGGGACGCTAGCGCGCTCCGCCCAGTTCGGGACTCTGGCGGTTCGAATAGGTGAAGAAGTGGTTGGCGCCGCCCAGAGCGCTGACGAAGGTGTTCGTCGCCACGCTGCCGAGCGCCTGCGGTCCACCGAAGGCCACGGCGCCTGACAGATGCGGAGCCAGCGCCTTCACCAGCGAGAGTTCCGAAGGCGGCAGATACTCCGACCCCGGGTTCGTCAGGAGCAGGGGACCATGCTGGGTGGCGATGAGCGCGCCGCCCGACAGTGCGTCCGCCCAGCCGCCGCCGGTCGCCAGGCCGATGCGGCCGACAGGGCCGTTCGCGGCGAACAGCGGGCTCGAGGCGACCGCGGCCGCGGTGGCGTAGCGGTCCGCGCCGCTGAGCGGCGTGACCTTGCCGGTCCATTGCGGAAAGGAACCCTTCAGCGCGGCGACGCCCTGTCCGCCGACTCCGTACACCTTGGTGGCAGCGGGGTTCACGCCCGACAGGTAGGACTTGACCGAGGCCGGCAGCGTCTTGTCATCGGACAGCACGACCACGCCGCCGTTCGGGTCCTGCGCGGCAGCCGCGCCGGCGGTGAGCGCGTCGGGGTACTGCACCCCGGTCGCCACCATGACGGTGTGCGGGTGCGCCGAGACCTGCTGCGCGGTCAGCACGGAGGTCGCGAAGCGGTCGGTGCCGGCCAGCCGCCGCGTGGTGAAGCCCAGCGCCTTGATCTGCTGCTCGACCGCCGGGCTCAGCGCCGCGTCGCCGCCGAGGACGTAGACGACCGAACCCGGCGCCAGCACCCGCTTCAGCTCCTCGCGCACGCGCGGGTCCAGTCCGGACGTCGCGGTCAGCAGCAGCGGCCCGCCCTTCTGGGCCGCCAGCGCGCTGCCGCCGAGGGCGTCCGCGAACTGGTCGGAGCGGCTGATCACGGCGACCGAAGCCTGGCGGCCTCCGGCACCGTGGTTCATGTACGACCACTGCGAAGCGTCCACGGCGGTCGCGATGCGGTCCGCGCCGCCGATGCGGTCCGCGGCGCGCGCGGGTGCGATCGGGCCGTTGTGCCAGCCGGTGACCCAAATGACGCCGGGGTTCAGAACGACAGCCTTACGCGGACCACCGCCAAGGCTGCGAGTGAAGACGCCTGTGGAGCTCCGGTCCGCCCCGTTGGGGCTCTCGCCCGAATACGCGACCTGGGTACCGTCCGGCGACCAGGTGAACGACTGGACGAACTCGATGGTCGGATCCGTGACCTGGGTACGGGACCCGTTCACGGTGTCCACTGCGAAGATCGTGAGCGCGGACTGGCCGCTGGGGGGGAAAACCTGGTCGAGCACGAGAAGCCGGCCCGTCGTCGGCGAGTAGTGGGCGTCGCGACCTGTCGTGAGGTCGCGAAGGGCAGTGGCACCGGGGTCGAGGATCCATATGTGGGCCGTGGCCGACGAGTCGGTGAACGCCATTGCCCCGTTGGGCGCCACCGACAGCAGCTTGTAGCCGTTCGGCACGGTGACCGCGAGCTTGGTCTGCGTCCTGCCGTCCGCGGAGATCCTGCCGATCGAGCCCGCGGCGTCGTAGTAGATGCTCCTGCCGTCAGCCGACCAGACAAAGCCTCGCGCGCTGGCGACCGGTATCGGCGGCGAAAGCTCCGGCACATCGGAGTTCGAGGTCAGCCTGGTGCAGCCCAGTTCGGGAGCGGGGACGGTCGTGAGGGCGACAGCGCCGGTGCCGTCAGCGTCCGCCACGTAGTCGCAGCCGTCGGGACCCTCGAACAGCACCCGCGAACCGTCTGGCGAGTACACCGCGTTGCCCGCGGGGTTGACCCAGTCGTTGGTCCCCGATCCCGGTCCTCGGCCGTCGTACGCACCGGCGTCGCCGACCGGGACCACAGCGTCGTGCGAGCCGTCGGGGTTCACGGTGTGCCACAGGAAGCCCGCCGTCGGGTTCGACAGCGTATAAGCGATCGGCCCGTTGGTCGGCGCCGCGTTGGCAGACGCCGCGCCGGCCGGCGCCACGGTTGCGGGGCTCGCGGCGTGGGCGGCAGCGGGAAGGCCGACGAGGCTTCCCGCTGACACCGCAGCGAGGGCGAGGCCGCCGAATGTGGGCAGGCGACGACGCCGGGATTCTGACGAGAGCATGCGTTCGAAGGTAGGCGTGGCGATCTAGGCCGTGATCCGCTAAAGAGATGATCGCCGATACGCTCTTGCGGCCATCAAGCGGCTGCGACTGCGATAGCTCACGGCCGACTCCTCGGTTGCTGCTGCGGCGGTTCCGGCGGCTGTCGGCGGTCTCGCTCGGGCGGCGGTGCGCGGCGCGGCTCCGGCGGTTCGGGACGGCCCGGGCGCGGCACCCACTCGGTTCCGGTTTCCGGCGGCGGGACCGGACCACGCTTCGCCTGCTGGGCCTGCCGCGCCTGCTGAGCCCGCTGAGCGCGCTCGGCCTCCGCGCGCTCCCGCCGCGACAGCTTCTTCGGCGGCACCACCTTGCCGGAGCGTTGCGCCTGCTCGGCGTCGGGGCGGTCGCCGCGACGGGGCGCCCTGGGCTCCGGATCACGCCGGGGACGCTGCGCCTCCCCAGATTCGTCGCGCCGAGGCGACTTCGCCTCGGGCGGCCGCCGGGACCGCTGCGACGGGTCCACGTCTATGGGCTCACCGCGCCGAGGCGCCTTCGGCTCGCGCGGACCTCGGGACCGCTGCGACGGATCCGCGTCTAAAGGCTCGCCGCGCCGAGGCGCCTTGCGCGGCTCGGCAACTCCTCCGGTCCTGGGTACTTGCTCGCCGCGCGCCGGCTTCCCTCGGCGAAGCCATCCCCCCGACCCGGCTATCGGGCCCGAGTCGGCTGCCTGGCGCGCGTCCTTGTTCTCCCGCCGCACCGGATTCGCCGGCTGCCGTTGGTCCGAGTTCGGGCGCGGCCTCGCCTGCGCTTCCCTGCCGGCGGCGTCCGCGCCTCGCACCGGCCCGGCCGGACGCAACCGCGCCGGATCGGTCGGGCGGCTCGCATCGGGTCCGGGGCGTACATCAGTGTTCTGTCGAGGCGCCGCCTTCGGCTCACGCGGCGAGCGCGCGACCTCCCTCGGCGGTCGGCTCGAATCCGCACCCTGCCGCGCACCAGCACCGCCAGAAGCGCCGGGAGCGCCAGGGCCGCCAGAACCGCCACCATCAAACCCCGCACCACGCCCCGCCGAAGGCCCGGCAGCCAACTCCCGCCGCGTCGCGCTGCGCCCAGCCGGCAGCGCGTGCCCAACGGGCACCGGACCGCGCGCCTGCGCCTGCCCGAGTGCCCGCTCGCGGCCGCGCAAGTAACCGGCGACGAACTTCTCCAGCCCCATCTCGGACAACGGCGTGCGCAGCTGCGGGTCGTACGCGGCCAGTCCGGTGTCGGACTCCACCGCGTGCGCGAAGCGGAACGCCATCGTCGCCGCCATGCGCGCCACCGGACCGTCGTACCAATACGGCAGCGCGATGACGCCGTCCTCGCCGAAGAATGTGAACCGCAGACGGGTCACCGGATGCACCAACTCACGCTGCCCGCGTCCGCGGAACTCCTCGATCTGGCCGAGGATCTGCGCGGCGTGGAGCACGAGGTCGGGCCACGGTTCCAGGCGCGCGGCCACTATCCTCGGGTCCTCCTCGCGAGCCGCGGTCCGCGCGGCGGCCAGGGCCTGGGCCCACGTCTGGCCCAGGATGTGGGGGAGGAACACCACCTCGTGGCTCATGTGGCAACTTTAGTGGTGTCCGCTCCTTGATCCAGCTCAGGACGCGAACAGGCGAGTCTTACCTGGTGAAGTAGCTGTCAGTTCGCGTACACGTCCACGACGTCCAGCGCTTCGTCCAATGCCGCCAGACCCTTGCGCGCGTCCGCTTCCGAGATGGTGCACGGCGGCACCACGTGCAACCGGTTGAAGTTGACGAACGGCCACACGCCGCGCGCCTTCATCGCCGCCGCGAGCTCGTTCATCGGCGCCGCGTCCGCGCCGGAGGCGTTGTAGGGCACGAGCATCTCGCGCGTCTCCTTGGAGCGGACCAGGTCCAGCGCCCAGAACGCGCCGACGCCGCGCACCTCGCCGACGCTCGCGTGCTTCGCGGCGATCTCGCGCAGCGCCGGACCGAAGACCTCCTCGCCGAGCCGTGCCGCGTTCTCGATGACGCCCTCCTCCTTCATCGCGTTGATCGTCGCGACGATGGACGCGCACGCCAGCGGGTGCCCGGAGTAGGTCAGGCCGCCGGGGTACACGCGGTCCTTGAAGGTCTCGCGGATCTTCTCGGAGATGATCACACCGCCGACCGGGACGTAGCCGGAGTTGGAGCCCTTGGCGAAGGTGATCAGGTCCGGGGTGACGCCCCAGTGGTCGACCGCGAACCAGGCGCCGGAGCGCGCGAAGCCGGCCATCACCTCGTCGGCGATGTAGACGATCCCGTACTTGTCGCACAGCGCGCGCACGCCCGCGAGGTAACCCGCCGGCGGCATCAGCACGCCGGCCGTGCCCACGATGGTCTCCAGGATGATCGCCGCGACCGTCGCCGGGCCCTCGTACTGGATGGTCTGCTCCAGGTGCAGCAGCGCGCGCTCGCACTCCTCGGCCTCGGTCGTGGCGTGGAAGTGCGAGCGGTACAGGTGCGGGCCGAAGAAGTGCACGGCGCCGCCGGTGGACTGGCCGACGGCGTCGTTGGCCCAGCGGCGCGGGTCGCCGGTGAGGGAGATGGCCGTCGAGGTGGAGCCGTGGTAGCTGCGGTAGGTGGACAGCACCTTGGTGCGGCCGGTGTGCAGCCGCGCCATGCGGACCGCGTTCTCGACGGCCTCGGCGCCGCCGTTGGTGAAGAACACGTAGTTCAGGTCGCCCGGCGCCAGCTCGGCGATCAGCCGCGCGGCCTCGCCGCGGACGTCGTTGGCGAACGACGGCGCGATCGTGCACAGCTTGCCGGCCTGCTCCTGGATCGCCGCGACCACCTTGGGGTGCTGGTGGCCGATGTTGGTGTTCACCAACTGGGACGAGAAGTCCAGGTAGCGGTTGCCTTCGTAGTCCCAGAAGTAGGAGCCCTCCGCGCCGGCGATCGGGAGCGGAGTGATCGCCCCCTGCGCCGACCAGGAGTGGAACACATGGGCGCGGTCGTCGGCGAAGACCTGCGCGCCAGCTGCCTTCAGGTCGTCGGAGGAGATCTCAGTCATAACCAGAACGTACATCGTGCGGCCTCCCGCTCGGGAGGCCGCAACATGTCAAGGAATCGTCCGAAGGCCCTTACAGAACTGCCAACGAGCACGTCCTACAGGAACGAGCGCAGCTGGATCGTGGCGTTGCGCTCCGGGCCGACGCCGATCGCCGAGATCGGCGCGCCCGACATCTTCTCCAGCGCCTTCACATAGGACTGCGCGTTCTCCGGCAGGTCCTCGAAGGACTTGCAGCCCGAGATGTCCTCGGTCCAGCCCGGGAACTCCTCGTAGATCGGCGTCGCGTGGTGGAAGTCGGTCTGGGTCATCGGGATCTCGTCGTGCCGGACGCCGTCCACGTCGTAGGCCACGCAGACCGGGATCCGCTCGAAGCCGGTCAGCACGTCGAGCTTGGTGAGGAAGAAGTCGGTCAGGCCGTTCACCCGGGAGGCGTAACGCGCGACCGGCGCGTCGAACCAGCCGCAGCGCCGGTCCCGGCCGGTGGTGACGCCGTACTCGTGGCCGATGCGGCGCAGCGCCTCGCCGTTCTCGTCGAACAGCTCGGTCGGGAACGGGCCGGCGCCGACGCGGGTCGCGTACGCCTTCAGGATGCCGATGCTCCGGGTGACGCGTGTCGGGCCGATGCCGGCGCCGGTGCACGCCCCCCCGGTGGTCGGGTTCGAGGAGGTGACGAAGGGATAGGTCCCGTGGTCCACGTCCAGCAGCGTGCCCTGGCCGCCCTCCAGCAGCACGACCTTGCCCTCGTCCAGCGCCTTGTTCACCACCAGGGAGGTGTCGGCGACCATCGGGCGCAGCCGCTCGGCGTAGCCCAGGTACTCCTCGACCACCGCCTCGGCGCTCAGCGCGCGCCGGTTGTACACCTTGACCAGCATCTGGTTGCGGTCGCGCAGCGCGCCCTCGACCTTCTGCAGCAGGATCGAGGGGTCGAACAGGTCCTGGACCCGGACCCCGATCCGGTTGATCTTGTCCGCGTAGGTCGGGCCGATGCCCCGGCCGGTGGTCCCGATCTTGTTCTTGCCCAGGAACCGCTCGCTGACCTTGTCCATGGTCCGGTGGTAGGGCGTGATCAGGTGCGCGTTGGCCGAGATCAGCAGCCGCGAGGTGTCCACCCCGCGCTGGTCGAGCCCGTCGAGCTCGGCGAACAGCACGGCCGGGTCGATGACCACGCCGTTGCCGATCACCGGCACGCAGCCCGGCGAGAGGATGCCGGAGGGCAGCAGGTGAAGGGCGTACTTCTGGTCGCCGATGACGACCGTGTGGCCGGCGTTGTTGCCGCCCTGATAGCGGACGACGTAGTCGACCGAGCCGCCGAGCAGGTCCGTGGCCTTACCCTTGCCTTCGTCGCCCCACTGGGCGCCGACGAGCACGAGAGCGGGCATGGAGATGCCTTTCCAACGCTTAGCGCCTACTAGCTGCCAAGTAGGTCCCTCTAGGGCGACGCGTCTTGTAGAGAACGACCGAAGCCCCTGGTCGCAAGCGGCGACAGGGGCTCTTGCGGCAAGAGTTTACCGCGTCGTGGCCGGGGATGGCCATTTCGGTTCGGTACACGTCATCCGGCGTTGTACTGGGTGTTCGTCTGGACGGGGAGGGCTTTGCCGGCGGCGTCGAACGCGGTGACGCCGGTCGATTGCTTCCCGGACGGGACGATGTAGGCGAAGAAGCGGTAGCCGCCCAGGCTCTTGACGGGGACCGGAACGTTGGTGCCGTCGGCGAAGTCGAGCTGCAGGCGGGCGATGTTCGGGGCGACGAGGCCCGAGGCCGCTTCTCCGACTCCGCCGTTCCTGTCGATCGAGGACCCGGTGATCGTTCCGGTGTGGATGCAGTCAGCGTTCGAGGTGCTCCCCAGCACAGACACGATGCACGGTCCCGACGGGCCGGTGTACGCGGTCATGACAATCTGGTCGCCGCCCATCGTGCCGCGCGCCAATTCGACCGGGCCCGCTGCCGGCGGCGGCGTCTCACCGGGCTTGTACCACCGGCCTTGAGCGCTGAAGGACCCCTTGATCGTGAACGGTGCCGAGAAGCCGAGCTGAGCGCCGTTGCCGTCGAAGAGCACGATCTTGCTCACCCCGAGGCCGGGCGGCAGCGCGAAGAGCACCACGGGCGTGCCGTTGACCGGGACCGTCTCCAGGTGCAGGACTTCGCCGTCCTGCAGAACCACCGTGACGCTCGCCACGTCCCGCTGCGTGAACAGGGTGTAGTCGTCGGTGTTCCCGACGGTCGCGTTGACGCCGAGTGTGCCGTACTTGGTGCTCGGGTCCAGAGTCTGGGAACCACAGGCCCACAAGATGTCGTAGCAGTTCTTGTTGTCGAAGCCGATGCTCCACTTCTTGCCGTCGACCGCGCCGGAGAACTGCCCTTTGCCGTGGACGAGCGGCGTCGGGTTCACCGTGATACGGGGCCCGCTGCTGACGGCTGCGTACACGCCGTCCGGGCCGCTCGCCGCGCCGGCGGCGGAACTCCCGCCGCCGGCGATCGCCACCGGAACGCCGATCGACAGCGCCGCCGCGATCGCCAGCATCCCGCTGCCGATCACCCGGCGCCGCGTGCGGATCGCCCGGCCCTGTCGCACCGTCGCGTCCACCGGGATGGCGCCGGTCTCGAAGTGGCCCAGGTCGGCGAACAGTCCCTCGCCGTCTTGGGCCTCGCCGTCGGTGTCCGGTCCGCCATATGCGTCGTTCACGAGATCACCTTCCCGTCCTGAAGCTGTGTGCTGGTGCGGAGCTTGGCCAGGGCGCGCGAGGCCTGGCTCTTCACGGTGCCGACCGAGCAGCCGAGCACCGTGGCGGCCTGGGTCTCCGTCAGGCCGTCCCAGTAGCGGAGCACGACCACCGCGCGCTGTTTCGGCGGCAGCTCCATGAGCGCGGCGACCAGTGCCTCGCGCTGGTCGAACGCGGCGGTGCCGTCGGTGACGACAGGCTCGCGCGCCGCGGCGCCGGGACCGGCGTGCTCGTCGACCCGGCGTTTGCGGAAGCGGCGGTGGTTGGCGTTGATCAGGATCCTGCGGACGTAGGCGTCCGGGTCGTCCGCACGCCGCACTCTGGACCAGGACGCGTACGCCTTCGCCAGCGCGGTCTGTGCCAGGTCCTCGGCGTGGCCGCGGTCGCCGGTCAGACCGTAGGCGAACCGGACCAGACCACCCCACCGGCTGACCATGTACTCGCGGAACTCGGCTTCCTCGATTCCGCGTCTGTCGTTCCCATCACGGTCTCTGTCACGGTCCCGGTCACGCTTCTCACCCCGCATCCGTCCCCCTCGCGTCGTGGTTCATGTCGCTGAAGAGGACCGGCCGCGGCCGGATCGTTGCACGCCGAAGGGCTTCAGTCCCCGAGCTGCTCCAGGAACGCCACGCACCGTACCGCCTCGACCCCGGCCTCGGTGCACGCGGCGATCGCCTCGCGCAGCCGCTCCACCGCCGCGTCGCGGCTGCCGTACCGGTCCAGCAGCCAGGCGACCATCTGCTCGGAGAAGTCGTAGTCCATCGCGCTGTGCGGGAGCAGCGCGCGGAACCCGGCGGCCGCGCGCTCGGCGTACGGCATCGCCTTGTCGGACAGGTCCGCGTTCAGGTGCAGGCGGGCCAGCTGGTCGTCGGTCTCGGCCAGTTCGTAGGCGATGACCTGGGCGTCGCGCTCATAGGCGCCGGAGGCCTCGGCGGTCTCCAGGACCTGCGCCGCCTCCGCGAACAGGAGCAGCACCTGGTCCAGGACGTCCTCGCGCTCGATGTCGTGCGCGGTCTCCTCCGACTCGCCGAAGGTCACCCAGGCCAGGGCCCTGAGGGTCTTGGCGAGGTTGATCGGGTCCGGCAGCGCGCGCAGCAGGATCACGGCGCGGTCGAACGCCCGGCGCGCCTCGTCGGCGAGCCCGGCGGCGCGCAGCGCGTGTCCGGCGGACGCCGCGAGCATCGCGTGGCCGCCCTGCTGCGGGAAGTGCTCGGCGATCGACGCGGCCAGCAGGTACTGCTCGGCGGCGCCCCGGTAGTCCTCCAGACGGCCGAGGCAGCGGGCCAGGGCCCAGCGGGCGTTGACGACCGTCGGGTCGTCCAAGTGCCGGATCATCTCCGGCAGCGCGGATTCCAGGATCGCGGCGGCGTCGGCGTCGCGGCCGAGCTGCTCGTAGGCGAACGCCAGGCTGTGGCGCGCGCTCGCGGCCAGGTCCGGGACGCCGTGCCGGTCGGCCCAGCCGACGGCATGCAGCGCGTGCTCGGCGCTGTCGGTGTAGCGGCCCTGCCCGCCGGTCGCGTTGGCCAGCACCTGGCGGGTGTATCCGGCCGGGAACCGCTGCTCGGGCCAGCGTTCGGCGATGTCCAGGGCGGCCAGCCCGGCGCGCTCGGCGTCTGCGTCGCGGTCGGAGGCGAGGTACGCCTGCGCGAGGAGCATGTTCGGGTGCAGATTCGCCCACGGACGCCCGGCGCGGTCGTACAGCGCTATGGCCGCCAGCAGCTCCGGGACCGATTCCTCCGGCCGACCGCGCCGCTGGGCGATCTCGGCGCGCATGGTGTGCGCGGCGGCGGCGCGGGCCGGGACGTCGAACTCGATGGCATCGGCGAGGAGCGCTTCGACGCTTGCTGCGAAGTGGTCGAAGGCTGATTCGCGGTCGCGGTCGGTGCCGGTGCCGGTGTCGGTGTCGGCGCCGACCTCGGTCGTCCTGCGCGCTTCGAAGGCCTGCGCGCGGCGGACGGTGAGGATGTCCTCCGGCTCGGCCAGTCCGCGTGCTTGCAGGACTCGAGCTGTCGCGTAGAGCGCGGCGAGTGCCTGCTCCGGAATGGGCTCGTAGGTCTTCTTCTGCAACGCCTCGGCCAGCAGCCTGCGCGCCTGCACCGCGACCGCGCGCCCTTCCAGCCCACCTGCCTTGTAGCGCTCGACAGCCTCGCCGAGCAGCGTGACGGCCCGGTCCATGTCCTCGCGGTCGAGCGCTTCGGCGGCGCGTTCCTCGGCGAGTTGGGCCTGCGCCTCAAGGTCCAGCACGATGCCTCGGCGATCGGCCGCGATCGCGACGCGTTCCCACATCTTCATCGCGCTGGGGTGCGCGACGTTGAACAGCCGGCGCGCCTCGGCGAGAAGGTCGTAGAAGTCGGTGTCCGCGTCCGGGTCGGGCGGCTCGGCGACGGGTTCGCGCTGGGCGGGCACGGCAGCCAGCGGCGCCTGATCCGGCTCGTGCGCCTGGCCGGGCTGCTGCGCCTGCTCCGGCTTCTGGAACTGCTGGGGTCGCGGTCGCTGCGAGACGATCAGCGGCAGCTCCGCGACCAGCCACGTCTGGTCCATCGTGGCGGCGACGCGCGCGCTCACGACCTTGGTGCCGTTGCGGCGGTCGAAGCGTCCGGAGAGGTCGTCGATCTCCGATCGCACGCGCGCCAGCAACTCCGCGACCGGCCAGTCCCGTCCCTCGGGTCCGGCGACGATCGCGGTCGATCCGGCGTCGACCCGGCTGCGCAGCAGCAACGCGACGCAGGACAGGAACTCGAGGTAGTCCAGCGGCTCGTAGGGCGGGTCGAACAGGCGGCGGTTCTCGGCGAGGATCTCCAGGGCGCGTTCGCCGTTTCCAGACAGCACGCAGAACTCGATGTGGCGTCCGAAGGCGGTGCGCAGCTCGACGTGTCCGCGCAGCAAGCGGTAGCCACGCAGGTGATTCGAGCGTGCTTCGTCGTAGCGGCGCAGACGCAGCAGTGGCTTCAGGGACGCGGCAAGAGTGCTGGCGGGCTCGTCCAGACACGAGATCTCGTTCTCGACGGTCGGCCGCCACAGCCGCATCGCGGCGAGGTCGTCGCCGTTCTCCGCCCGCCACACGCCCTGCGTCAGGTGCTCGCAGGCGCGGCAGTCGCTCATCAGGTCGCGATCGGCCGACAGCCAGCGTCCGAAGTGCACCTCGGCCTGCGCGGTGTCGCCCAGGTGCTCCGCTATGCGGAAGCGCTGCGCGTGGACGGCCCGCATGCCGTATCCAGCCAGGCGGTAGCGGCGCTCCATCTCATCGACGAAGCCGGTGACCGTCGCCAGCGGGACCTCGGGGACCGAGAGCAGGTCGGAGGTCATCCACTTGAAGACCCAGTGCGTCTCGTATTCCAGACGGCTCGCGTCGCGCAGGGTCTTGCCGTGGCGGTCCCACAGGCGCAGGAGGCGGGAGAAGAGCACCGGCGAGCGGAAGCTCTCCCCGCCGCGCTCGTAGGCTTCGATGACGGTGTGCAGGGCGCAGATCTGGGTCTCGGGGTCGCCGAGCTTGTCGGCGGCGGCCAACAGCGTCTCGGCGCGGACCGATCGGGCTCGGCCCGGCGGCTCGTTCTCGTTCGCCTCCAGGGCCGCGCGCAGGTCCTCGGGGGTCCAGGTCATCTGGTGGAAGGCGGGCTCGCTGGTGCTGGGCATGTGCGTGCTCGACATCGGGCGGACTCAGTCCTCTTCCTCGGTCTCAGGCTCCTGCCGTTGTCCGACCGCGTAGCCGAGCAGCCCCAGGAAGGCCCGGTTGAGCAGGGCCGACTCGCTGGAGCGGATCGGCCGCTTGGACAGCAGGAGTGCCTGGCCGTAGACGGCCTCGATGCCGGTGGCGGCCAGTTCGGCGTCCTCCAGCTCGATCAGGCCTTGGATCAGTGGGCTGCGATGGTTCAGGACCAGGCGTGCCCGCGGCCCGACCGTCCGCAGCGCGCCGAGGATACCGGCCCACAGGTCGTCGCCGTCGGCCAAGGCCTCGCTCTCGGCGTCCGCGCGGGCCCGCTCGTGCCGGGCGTCGCGGCCGTCGAGGAGCAGCGCGGGGATGGTGACCGGGTGGTAGGCGCGCAGGGCCACGTCGCAGTCCTGGACGTCCAGGACCCGGCGGGCGGTGGCCAGCAGCGGACCGGCGGCGAGCTCCTCGACGGAGTCCACGGTGTCCAGGTGCGCGGCGATCGTCTCGGGATCCAGGTCCAGGACGGTGACGCCGGGCAGCGCGCGCGGGAGCTTGCGGACCAGGTCGGCGTCGTAGGTGTAGCCGCCGTTGACCACGCCGAGCCCGACCGCCGCGGCGATCTGCGAGACCTGCTGGAACTCCTCGTCGCCGGCCGTCAGGTGGATGACGCGGTGCTGGTCGGCGAAGGCGGTCAGCGGCAGACGGCCGGACGTGGTCTCGAAGGGGAGCCACGGAAGGGTGAGGGCGAACAGGTCGTCGTCGAAGCGAGCCAGGGCTTTGACGCCGAGGTAGTGGACCGCCAGGAGGCGGTTGAGGCGCGGCGGGTCGGTCGCGGCGAGGCCGGCGAGCCAGTCGCGGACGCGGTTGCCGAGGGCTTCGCGGACGGCGGCCAGCCGGTCGTCCTCGTACAGGGCTTCGCGCGAGGCCGTGGGACGCAGCGCGTCGGTGTCGATGACGCAGCGTACGAAGAAGGCCCAGTCCGGCAGCAGACCGCGCGCCTGGTCGGTGAGCAGCATGCCCTTGATGTGGACGCGGTGGCCGCCCTGCTCCGACGCGGTGGCGGCGGTGGCCGCGGTGGGGAGGATGTAGGCGGCGCCTTTGATCCCCAGCAGCGGGATGTTGAGCTCGATGATGTCCAGCGGCGCGAAGCCGAGGGTGTCCTGGCAGTAGGCGGCCAGCGCTTCGAAGCGGGTGCCCGGGGAGGGGTATTCGCGGTCCCAGACCGGCGGCGTCTCGGTGATGCGGTAGGTGTAGCCGGCTTCGTCCTCGAGGACGGTCTCGTAAGGCAGAAGGCTGCCGAAGTCACGGGCGAGCTCCACGACACGCGGCGCCTGGAACCAGAATTCCTTACCGCGGCTGGGCTTCAGGGTGACGGTCGTACCGGGCTGCGCGGGAGTCTCTTCGGGAGCCAGGATTCTGATGTCGTAATGGCCGTCAGACGCACCGCGCCACTCGACCGCCGGCGCCTCCGCGTCCACGGCGGACTTCGTCACCACGGAGATCTCGTCGGCCACCACGAAGCACGCGAGCAAACCGATACCGAAGCGTCCCAGGAAGTCGCTCCGCCCGAGCTCCAGCACGCTCTCGGCGTCGCCGAACCCGCCGCCGAACCCGCCCCCGACCCCGCCGCCGAACCCGTCGGCACCCGCCCCGCCCCGCTTCGAACTGCGCCCGATCGTGGCCAGAAACCGGTGCACCTCGTCCTCAGTGAGCCCGATCCCACTGTCCCGGACCTGCACCTGCGCCCCGTCGGCGATGATCCGCACCACCCCGGGAGCACCCCCGTCAACCGCCCGCCGAGCGGTGATCGCATCCACCGCGTTCTGCAGCAGCTCCCGCACGAACACCCGCGGACTCGAATAAAGATGATGCGACAGCAGATCAACGATCCCCCGCAGATCCACCTGAAAGGCATGAGCAGTCGGCAGACCACGCCCACCGGCATCAGTGGCGGCGGACGCGGACTCGGAGACCAGCGGCTTCTCGGATGACACGCGCTCGATGCTACGCACCCGCGAGGACACCCGACGCCGGAATGGCCGCAACCGCGACGGTTTTAGACGATCGCGTCGAACTCCCCGGCCTTCACACCAGCCAGGAAGGCGACCCATTCGGCCTTGGTGAAGGCCAGTTTGGGACCTTCAGGATCCCGGCTGTTGCGGACGAGGATCTCGTCCTCTTTGACGCTGGCGGCTTCGACGCAGGCGCCGTTGCCACTCGACGCGGTGGCCTTGGTCCACCGTGCCTTACTTCGATCAATCTCCATGGCGGCTCCCTCCCGATAAACGCGCCGTACCAGGACTTACCCTTACCCGCCGGTAGAGGGGGCAATCTTCGCAAGTACCGCGTTACCAAGACTTTGCCGAGGTGGAGCGGCAAGTCGGGCATCAGTTCACGACATCATGCGAACGCCCCGCAGCCTTGTGGGCAAGGAGCGCTCGTCTGCACCTTGGACCGGGTCGGCTGCGGGTGGACACACGTCAAAAGGCGTCGGTGGACATCTCTTGTCACCAACGCCGCCGATCAAGCCAGATCGTCGAACTCTCCGCCCCGGGCTCCCTCCAAGAACGCAGCGATCTCCTTACGGGTGAAAGTCAGTACAGGTCCTTGAGGATCCTTCGAGTCCCGCATATAGACAGAACCAGCGAGGCCGGGAGCTAACTCCACGCAGGACCCGTTCCCGCTGCTCGCGGCGGCCTTGCGCCATTGCAGGCCGTCGTTTCCGATCATGACATTGCTACCTTCCCTAAGCCGGACGACCCCTGTGGCCGCGCGGAGGACCAGTGTTCGTAATTCCCCTTGAGCAGACGCATCAGAAATTTTCGGGTGTCCAGCGCGCTCAGTGCCGTGTCGGCCATGGCGGCGAATTTCGCGCCGATGTCGGCGATCTCGCCGTGGCCGCGCACGAACAGCTCGCGGAACACGCCTTCGATGTAGCAGGCGCTCCCGGTCTTGGGACCGTCATCGAGATTCAGGAGATGGATGGTGGCGCCCTCCATGCCCTGGTAGAAGCCCGCCACGTAAGGGATCACCTGAAGGGTCACATGATCCAGGCCCGTCGCGCGGATGAGACGGTCGATCTGTTCCTCGCGGATGGCACGGGTCCTCCCATCGACCCCCGCCGGACGCCAGAGCACGTTCTCATCGATGACGAAGTGGGCTTTGAGCGAGCTGTCGTTCCAGATCCTTTTCTGTCGGTCCATACGGATCTGGACCAGTCTTTCGACGTCGGCCTCATCACGGCTGTCCCCGTTGCGCGTGATCGTCTCCCAGGCGTACCGCTCTGTCTGAAGCAGTCCCGGGACAAAGGTCATCTCGTAGTTGCGAAGGCTCCGAGCCTGGGACTCGAGCGCGATGAAGGTCGAGTACTTGGCCGGGATGGGGGTCGTTCCCTTGTCGGCGTCGACAGCCTCCCGGCTCAGCGAGATCAGCTGATCCCGCCTCTGAGCTGGCACTCCGTACAGTTTGCACAGGTCTCGCACGTCTCGTGCCACGGCGCCGCGCTGGCCGTTCTCCATGCGGCTTATCTTCGCGTCTGAGCACTCCAGGTGCCGGGCCGCGTCGGCGATGCTCTTGCCCGCGGCGAGGCGGAGGGTGCGCAGCTCGCTGCCGAGTTCCCAGCGCAGGACGTTGATTCCGGTCACGGGCTGGTTCCGCTGATTGGCTCGCACCTGGGCCTCCTTGCCCGTCCGTCATGTTCCGTACGCAAGTTCTGTGGGCATCTACACCATGCAGGTGCCTGTTGCAGATTCATTCAGAAAGTGCCGCTGGCAATTGACACGGTTCTGAACGAGGAGCATCGTACAACTACGACAGGGGTACGCGACAGGGTTCTGTGAAAGAGCCACCCGCCTGGACCAACGAAAGCCGGGCCGACGTAGTGCGGCGTCGACCCGGCGAAGAAAGGCCCCCAGCCGATATCACTCGAAGAGAACGGTGGAGAGACCTCGTGGAGACATCTACCCCCACGCCCCGTGACCAATCCCCATCCGCGGGCCTTGAGGACTGCCCGCGGTGTGTGCAGGGCCGGATCGGGAAGGCCCGGCTCACCTGCACCCTGTGTTTCGGTGCTGCGATGGTGCAACCCTGGGTCGCCGATCAGGAGCGGACCCAGCAGGCCAGTTGGGCGGCGTATCTGGCCGCCCGGCGGGCGACGACGCCCGACGGCGCGGACCCGGACCTCGGCGAGTGCGCTCGCTGCTGGCCCTCGCGCTGCCCCCAGTGCCCGTGGACGCCGCCGGCGGACCCGGGCGCCGACGGACTCTGGCTCGCCGCCTGACCCGGTGGGAGGTGAGGATCCCATGGAAGTGTTGATCATTTTCGGCGGTGTATATGCGGCGTTCCTGATCGGACGCGTTCTGCAGTACCTCTCCGACGCGAAGCGTGTGCTCGGCAGGGGTGGCGACAGGAACGGGAAGCGGTAGCGCCCACTGCCCGACCTGTCAGCACCCGAAGAAACCAGCGCGCCTCCCGCCAGTAGCCGGGAGGCGCGCCTTGACGTTCTGAGCAGCGAACTCAGTTCGCCTGGATCTTCGCAGTGTTCTGTACCACGTTCACCTGGATGTTGTGCGTCGACGTCTGATCCTCGTGCACCGGACTCGCCTCATCCTGCGTGATGTCCCCGTTGGCGCCGGTGCAGTGCCCGGCGGGCACGCACGCGAACCGGTACCCGCCGGCCGGCACCTTCAGCGTCACCTCGGCCGGCTGCCCGGCCGTGACGCGGATGTTCTGGATGTTCGAGATGTCGCCGCTCACCTGCAGGTCGATCTTGTCCCCGATCGGGGCGAAGACGTCCAGGTTCGCCGCGCTCACGTCGTTCGCCACGACCTGGCCGTTGGCCGTCACGCTCACGTCGGAGGTGGTGGCCAGATGGTTCACCGTGACGTTGCCGCGCCCGGTGAACAGCTGCACCGCCGCGTCCAGTCCGGTGGCGCTGATGTCCGCCTGGTCGCTGGAGTGGTCCATCATCGCCTCGACCGACATCGAGCGCGGGACCTGGATGGTGTACTTCGAGGAGCACTCGCTGTTCGGGCAGTGCACGCTCACCAGCAGATAGCCGCCGGCGCTGATGATCTGGCGCTCCACCGGGTCCAGCAGGGTCGCCCGGTCGGTCGCCTTGATGGTCACCTGATCGGTGTCCGAGCCGGTGACGTTGATCGAGCCGTTGCCGTCCACGGCTATCAGCATCCGCTGCACGTTCGTGTACGTATACGTGTGCTTGCTGATGCGCGGGTAGCGGTTGATCAGCACGTTCCCGACCGCCGCCAGCCCGACCAGGACCAGCACCGTGATCAGCAGCGTGCGGGTGAAACGCCAGACCCGCGAACCCCGCTTGCGCCACTCCGACGGCGGTTCCGGCGGCACGACCGGCCGCCCGCGGGTCGGCAGCGGCGCGGTCGGTTCGTCGCCGGGATCGGAATCGTCGTAATCATCGTCGTCGCCGTACTCGGAGTCAGGCGACCCCGAAGCCGGATACCGCGATCCGTCGTCACGCGTCCGGCCCAGGTCGTCCCGGTAGCCGTCCGGCTCGTCGAAAGACACTGAAGCCCCACCTCCGCGTATCCCATACCCTGCGGAGGCGAGGCTAGCAGCGTCGAACTGTTGATCGTCTGCCGGTCGGGGTTCTTTGTCAGCCCTTTACCGGTTTGTCATTCAGGCGTTGGCGGCAGCCGGTTCCGCGCTGCTGGCCGGCGCGGGCTTCACCGACGTCAGCAGCAGCTGCGCGACGTCGACCACCTCCATCGACTCCGGGACCTCGCCGGCCTGCTTGCGCGCGGTGATCGAGTCGCCGAGCATGACCAGGCAGTAGGGGCACGCCGTGGAGATCACGTCGGGGTTGGTGGACAGTGCCTCGTCCACGCGCTCGACGTTGATCCGCTTGCCGATGCGCTCCTCCATCCACATGCGCGCGCCGCCGGCGCCGCAGCAGAAGCCCTTCTCCTTGCAGCGGTGCATCTCGGTGTTCTTCAGGCCGGGCACCTTGGCGATGATTTCGCGCGGCGGGGTGTAGACCTTGTTGTGGCGGCCCAGGTAGCACGGGTCGTGGTAGGTGATGTTCTGGTCGATCGGCGTCACCGGGGTCAGCTTGCCCTCGGAGACCAGGGTGTCCAGCAGCTGCGTGTGGTGGATGACGTCGTACTCGCCGCCGAGCTGCGGGTACTCGTTGGCCAGCGAGTTGAAGCAGTGCGGGCAGGTCGCGACGATCTTGCGCTTCTCGCGCGGGGTGTCTTCGCCGAAGACCTCGTTCAGCATCTCGACGTTGCCCTGCCCCAGCATCTGGAACAGGAACTCGTTGCCCAGTCGCCGCGCCGGGTCACCGGTGCAGGACTCCATGCCGCCCAGAACCGCGAACTTCACACCGGCGATGTGCAGCAGCTCGGCGAACGCCTTCGTGGTCTTCTTCGCGCGGTCCTCCAGCGAGCCGGCGCAGCCGACCCAGTAGAGGTACTCGACCTCGGAGATGTCCTCCAGAGTCTCGCCGAACACCGGGACTTCGAAGTCCAGCTCCTGGATCCACTCGGTGCGCTTCTTGGGCTGCATACCCCAAGGGTTCTGTGCCTTCTCCAGGTTCTTCAGCATCGTGCCCGCCTCGGACGGGAACGAGGACTCGATCATCACCTGGTAGCGGCGCATGTCGACGATGTGGTCCACGTGCTCGATGTCCACCGGGCACTGCTCGACACAAGCGCCACAGGTGGTGCAGGACCACAGAATGTCCGGGTCGATGACGCCGTTCTCTTCAGCGGTGCCGATCAGCGGGCGCTCAGCCTCGGCGCGGACCATGTCCGGCAGCGAGAGCCACTTCTCCTCGGCCAGCTTCTCGTTGCCCTCGAGGTCCTTGCCGCCGCCGGCGAACAGGTACGGCGCCTTGGCCGCGGAGTGGTCGCGCAGGGCGAGCATCAGCAGCTTCGGGGACAGCGGCTTGTCGGTGTTCCACGCCGGGCACTGGTCCTGGCAGCGGCCGCACTCGGTGCAGGTCGAGAAGTCCAGCAGGCCCTTCCACGTGAAGTCCTCGACCGCCCCGACGCCGAACCTGGCGTCCTCGGCCGGGTCCTCGAAGTCGATCGGCACGCCGCCGGAGGCCATCGGGCTCAGCGCGCCGAGCGCGGTGCCGCCGTCGGCCTTCTTCTTGAACCAGATGTTGGGGAACGCCAGGAACCGGTGCCATGCCACGCTCATCGTGGAGTTCAAGCCGATGGTGATGGCCCAGGCCATGGAGATGACGATCTTGACCGCGGCGATCGCGTAGATCCAGTTCTCCAGCGAGCCGCGCGACATGCCGTCGAAGGCGTGGACCAGCGGGTAGCTGACCGGGTAGTGCGCGCTGTAGGAGAGGTGGCCGCCGAGTGCGCCCTCGAAGCCGCGCAGCAGCATGATGCACAGCCCGATGCCGAGGATGACTCCCTCGACGAAGTAGGCCTGCCACATCGTGGAGCCGAAGAAGCGCGAGCGCTTGCCCTTCTCCTTGGAGCCGGCACCGGCGGGGCGGTTGCGCAGGCGGATGCCGATCAGCGCGGCGATGGCCAGGATCATCACGAAGCTGATCACTTCGGTGACGAACTCGAAGGGCCACCAGCGCCCGATCAGCGGGATCGCGAAGTCCGCCGAGAACAGCTGGCCGTAGGCGGTGACCAGGGTGAAGAACAGCAGGCCGAAGCCGACCATGACCACCCAGTGCATGGCGCCGATCCAGCGCTTGCCCTTGCGCGCCAGCCGGGTGTGGCCCAGGAACTCCCGGAAGAGGTTCCGGGTCCGCTCCAACGGCTCGTTGCTGCGCACCCCCGGCGCGGTCGACTGGCCGAGCTTCACGAACTGGTAGATATAGACGGCGGTCCGGCCCAGCAGACCGAAGCCGATGACTGAGATCACCAGCGAGACGACGATGGCTGCGAGCTGCATAGCCTCGGTCTCCTCCTACGCGTGCGTATCGACGGACACATCCCGATCACCGTCCGTACGGAGGGTACGGTAGTCGAGGCCCCAGATTATCCTACTGACGAGTAACTTCTGGCGCGCCACAAGTGATGGTGACAGGACGACAGGGTGGAGGGAAGGCTGTGACGACCCCAGAGCCTGTGACTCCTACTACATCGGCAGAGATTGCTGCTCCGCCGTCTGTGACTCCTGCTACACCGGCTGCCGCCTCCGCCGCGTCAGCCGGCTCACGCCTCTCCTCCACCCTGCCACCTGCGGACGAACTGCTGGCGCTGCTGGACGGGCGGCGCCTGTCGCCGGCACAGCGGCGGATAGCGCACTACCTCCTAGAGAACCTCCCCGAGGTCGCCTTTCTGTCGAGCATGGAGCTGGCCGAACGCGTCGGCGTGAGCCAGCCGTCGGTGACCAGGTTCGCGGCGGCGTTGGGCTTCTCGGGTTACCCGGAGCTGCGGGCTGCGCTGCGCCCGATCGCACTGCGCGTCCCTGAGGCGGGTATACACGGGGAACGCATAGCGGGGAACGAGCTGCATTCCGCTCTAGAGAGCGACCAGGCGAACCTGGAAGCGCTCCACAAGTACGCCGCCGACCCGGCGCGCCTGTCGCGTCTGGGCAGCGACCTCGCCGCCTCAGAACCGCTCTCCGTGATCGGCCTAAGGATGTCCGCGCCTGTCGCCTCCTACTTCGCGTATGGAGCCGCGCGTATCCATCCCGACGTACGGGTGGTCCACACGCCGGGTTCACTGGCGCACGAGGCACTGTTGCAGGCCGTCGCGGCCGGCGGGACGTGGCTCGTCGTCTTCGTGCTGCCGCGCTATCCGGCCGAGTCCGTCGTCGTCCTACGGAGTGCGCGGGAACTCGGGCTCAAGACAGCGGTGATCACGGACGTGCCGCTGGTGCCGTTCGCTCATTTGGCGGATGTGCTGCTGCCGGTCGGCGTCGGATCACGCTCGGTCTTCGACTCGCACGCCGCACCGATGGCCTTCGCCGCCCTCCTGCTCCAGGCTCTCGCCGACGCCGCCCCGGAGCGGACGCAGGAGCGGCTGGAGGCGTACGAGGCGCTCGCGGAGACCCGCGGCTTCTACGTCAGCAAGTGAGTTAACGCCTAAATCCCTTCATACCGCTGCTCTGGCACGAGGAGTTGGTCAAGAACTCTTGACCGACGGTCAAGAAACCTTGACCATAGACCTCGTGCCCACCGACGAAGAGCCAGACGCCATCCACATCCAAAGCGACGAGCAACTACGCGCCGTCGCCAGCCACACCCGCCACCGGATCCTGCGCGTGCTGCGGGACAAGCCCGCCACCATCACCCAGGTCGCCGAGCGCCTGGGCATCGCCAAGGGCAGCTCCAACCACCACATGAAGGTGCTGGCGAAGGCCGGGCTGGTGGCGGTCGTGGAGACCCGCAAGGTCGGCGGCGTCACCGAGCAGTACTACGCGATGACCGGACGGACCATCGAGCTGCCGGAGACCGGCGCCGGGCAGCCGGAGATGCTGATGCGCCACGCATTGGCCGACATCGAGGCCGCGCCGCCGAGCGACCAGCGGACGGTGTTCTTGAAGCACGCACGCCTCAGCCCCGAGGCGTGGGTGGAGTTCAACGAGCGGCTCCAGGCTCTGATCGGGGAACTGCACGACGCCTCCGATCCCACGCAGCCGGCCGCTGACCTGTTCGTTGCGTTCTACCGACCGAAGGACGTCTGATGGCTGGCAAACTCCCCTCGCGCTTCTCCCGCATATGGAGCGCCTCCGCGGTCTCCGCGCTCGGCGACGGCGTCTACTTCGCCGCGGTACCGCTGCTCGCGCTGACCCTGACCCGCAACCCGATCATGCTCGGCGCGATGGAAGCGTGCGCGCTGTTGCCGTGGCTGTTCTTCGGCATGCTCGGCGGGGCGCTGGTCGACCGGTGGGATCGGCGGCGCACGATGGTGATCGCCGACCTGTGCCGGTTCTCGCTGCTGGTCTTGGTGACCGCGTTGATCGCCGCCGGCGCCGTCGACATCTACTTCCTGTTCGTGGTCGTGTTCCTGCTGGGGATCGGCCAGGTCTTCTTCGACACCGCGTCGGTCGCGTTCCTGCCCGAGGTCCTGGACCGCGACCTGGACACGTTGCAGGTCGCCAACTCGCGGCTTCAGGGCGCGCAGCAGGCGTTCGGCGGTTTTGTCGGGCCGCCGGTCGGATCGCTGCTGTTCGGGCTGGGGCGGGCGGTGCCGATTCTCGGCGACGCGGTGTCGTTCCTGTTCAGTTCCCTGACGATCTGGTCGCTGCCCAAGTCGGCGCCGAAGCCCGCCAAGCCGCGCGGTTCGCTGCTGCGCGAGGCGCGGGAGGGCGCGGCGTTCCTGTTCGGGAACCGGCTGCTGGTGGGGTTGTCGTTGCGCCCGGCGGTGGGGAACTTCGCGTTCCTGGGAGCCAGCGCGGTACTGGTGCTGTACGTGAAGGAGACGCTGCACCTCGGGACCACCGCTTACGGCATCTACCTCACGGCGAACGCCATCGGCGCGCTGGGCGGGTCGGCGGTGGCGCCGCGGCTGGCGGGCAAGCTCGGGACCGGCGGGACGCTGACGCTGACCGCGGTCGTGGAAGCCGTGTCGCTGTTGGGGATCGGGCTCTCGCCGAACGCGTGGACCGCGGGGATCGGCGAGATGGTGCTCGGCGCGGCGATGGGCGCCACGATGGGACTGGGACCGGCGGTGCGGCAGGCGATCGTGCCGGATCACCTGATGGGCCGGGTCGCCGCGACGGGACGGCTGATCGCCTTGTGCGCCGGACCGGTCGGCGCGTTGTTCGGCGGGTGGCTGGCGAACGTCGCCGGTCTGCGGGCGCCGTTCATCGCCGGAGCCGGGATCCTGGCGGTGATGGCGGTCGTCGCGGCACGGCTGACGAGCAACACGCGGATCGAGGCGGCGCTGGCCGAGGCCGCTGGGCGCCGCGAGCGGGAGACGTCGCAGGAGCAGGAGCAGGAGCAGGGACAGGGGCAGGATCGGGGACAGAAGCAGGCGCAAGCGGTGGAGCAGGCAGTCGAGGCAAATGTCGCGGCCGACGCCGTCGCAATGGCCTGACACGGTCGGCGGGTCACACGTCGTACCACCGCGCGGTCTGGCGAGCGATCCCCGCGCACGCCGCCGCCAGCGGTATCTCGAAGACCACGGCCAGCACCAGCGCCTGCGCGAAGTCGCCGCCCTGGGACAGCATCACGTCGAACCAGGCGTCCATGCCGAACAGCGTCGCGGCGACCGTGGCGGCGGTGCGGGCCCGGTGGTCGTGCCGGACCAGCAGGATGCCGAGCGTGGCCAGCGCCAGCGCCTCCATGGTGTCCAGGCCGATCCACACGGTCGACCAGTGGCTCACCGTCGCCGCCCCGTGCAACGTGTTGGCCAGGAAGACCATCCAGCCGACGAGCACGATCGCCGAGCCGACGAAGCAGATCGCCATCTTGTGGCGGGCCGTCTGGGACGCCATCAGGGTCCTGGTCCACACCGAGAATCTCAGCCGCATGGGAATCATGATCTCCGCCGGATGGGGCGCCGCACCATGACGGCCGCCCCAGGCCGCGGGTGGTGCCAGCCCTACCCCGCCCGGGCTGGCAACCCTCGCGCGAGGTGAAACGTCCACCATCCGTCCTGGCTCCAATGCAGAACGGGGAATTCGATGCCTGAGACAGTCAGAATCCGAACGGTCGTCGCGGCGGGGTGCGCGATAGCGCTGAGCGCGGCCCTCGGCGCGTGTGGGAGCAGCAGCTCGTCGGCGTCGCCGGCGAAGCCCGCCACCAGCACGAGCACGAGCAGCAGTACCAGCAGTGGCGCTGCTTCCACGTCCACTTCGAAGTCCGCGTCGGCCTCCGGTTCGACGACCGCTTCGACGACCGACAGCTCTCCCCCGCCGACCGATGACGCGTCCCCGACACCCTCGGCCCCGCCGTCGACGACCAACGCGTTCCTGCGTTCGGATCAGCTCCCTGATGTGGCCGCCCGCGGCTGGAATCGCCAATACATCACGCAGGTTCACATCGAGGAACCGCTTGCGGGGACCTGCGGCAACTCGCTGGGACCCGAGACCGATCAGAACGACGTCTGGGACGCGCGCTACCCGTCCACGAACGGCCGGGATTACGCCGATCAGCAAGTCCACACCTACGTTTCGGCGGCCTACGCGGCATCCCGTGTCGCGGCGTCCGATCCGAAGTGCAGCGGCGTCACAGCCCGGACCGCCGGCGGGTTCGCCTGGCACGGCACGGCTCGCGAAGGAATCCAGCACGTCCTGTTCGTCCGCTTGAACAACAAGGTCTCCACCCTCGTCATCACCGTCGACGGCCACGACTACGACTCCGCGCTCGACACCGCGCTTCTGCAAACGATGGCTCAGCGGCTCGCGAACTCATAAAGACCGCCCCGCACAAAGCGACGCGCGCCAGCGGGATTGGAACCCACGGGCGCGCGCCGGTCTGAGTGAGGCGGGCCGGAAGCCTCAGTTCAGCGGACCCACGGCCGTCTCGACGGCCGCGACCACCGCGCCGGACTTCAGCGCGTCCTCGGCGGCGCGCAGCTCCGGCGACAGGAAGCGGTCCGGGCCCGGGCCGCCGACGCCGGCCTCCCGCAGGGCCCTGACAGCCGCGCCGGTCCCGGCGGCGGGCTGCAGCGGCGCGCGCAGTTCCAGCGCCCGCGCGGCGGCGACCAGCTCGACGGCCAGGATGCGCCGCAGGTTGTCCACGGCGGTGCGCAGCTTGCGCGCCGCCGACCAGCCCATGGAGACGTGGTCCTCCTGCATCGCCGAGGACGGGATCGAGTCCACCGACGCCGGGACCGCCAGCCGCTTGTTCTCGCTGACCAAAGCGGCCTGCGTGTACTGCGCGATCATCAGGCCGCTGTCGACGCCCGGGTCGTCGGCGAGGAACGGCGGCAGGCCGTGCGAGCGCGCGACGTCGAGCATGCGGTCGGTGCGGCGCTCGGCGATGGAGCCGAGGTCGGCGGCGGCGATGGCGAGGAAGTCCAGGACCATCGCGACCGGGGCGCCGTGGAAGTTGCCGTTGGACTCCACGCGGCCGTCGGCCAGCAGCACCACCGGGTTGTCGACGATCGAGGCGAGTTCGCGCTCGGCGACCGTCGCGGCGTGCGCCATGGTGTCCCGCGTGGCGCCGGCGACCTGCGGGGCGCAGCGCAGCGAGTAGGCGTCCTGGACGCGGGTGCACTCGTTGGGCTCGCGGTGCGACTCCATGATCGGCGAGCCGTCGAGCACCTTCACCAGGTTCGCGGCGGAAGCGGCCTGACCCGGATGCGGGCGGATGGCCTGCAGTTCGGGGCGGAACACCTTGTCCGTGCCCAGCAGCGCCTCGACCGACATCGCCGCGGAGATGTCCGCGACCTTCACCAGCTCGGTCAGGTCGCCAAGAGCCAGGATCAGCATGCCGAGCATGCCGTCGGTGCCGTTGATCAGCGCCAGGCCCTCCTTGGGCGCCAGCTCCAGCGGCTCGATGCCGTGCTCGGCCAGGACCGGTCCTGCGGCGACCGCAGAAACCCCGTCCGCCCCGACAACCTCGCCCTCGCCCATGAGCACCAGGGCGACGTGCGACAGCGGCGCCAGGTCGCCGGAACAGCCCAGCGAGCCGTACTCGCGCACGGCCGGGGTGACGCCGGAGTTCAGCAGCGCGGCCATGGTCTCGGCGACCACGGGGCGCACGCCGGTGTGCCCGGTGGCCAGCGTCTTCAGCCGCATGAGGGTGAGCGCGCGGATCACCTCGGGCTCGACCAGCGGGCCCATGCCGGCGGCGTGCGAGCGGATCAGGGAGCGCTGCAGCTGCGCGCGCATCTCCGGATCGATGTGCCGGGTGGCCAGCGCGCCGAAGCCGGTGGAGATGCCGTAGGCCGGGGTCGGCGCGGCGGCCAGCCGGTCCACCACGGCGCGCCCCTCGGCCAGCGCCTTCAGCGACGTCGCGGACAATTCGACGCGGGCACCGTCCCGGGCCACGGCGACAACGTCACCGAAAGTGAGATCCGCCTCACCGATCACCACTACCTGGCTCATTGCCACCCTGCTCCCTTGTGGGGTTCCTACTGCGTCTGAATGAATGAGATCATACGGTCGATCGCCCGTATGAATGAGAGGGGTCCAGGAATGACCGCGACCAGTGGTCCGCGCCCGGTCCGCGCCGCCCGCGGCACGAGCATCACCGCGCAGGGCTGGCAGCAGGAAGCCGCTCTGCGGATGCTGATGAACAACCTCGACCCGGAGGTCGCCGAGCACCCCGACGAACTGGTCGTCTACGGCGGCACCGGCAAGGCGGCGCGCAACTGGCCGTCCTTCGACGCGATGGTGCGCACCCTGCAGACGCTGAAGAACGACGAGACGATGCTGGTGCAGTCCGGCAAGCCGGTCGGCGTCATGCAGACCCACGAGTGGGCGCCGCGCGTTCTGCTCGCCAACTCCAACCTGGTCGGCGACTGGGCGAACTGGGAGGAGTTCCGGCGCCTGGACGCCTTGGGCCTGACCATGTACGGGCAGATGACCGCCGGCTCCTGGATCTACATCGGCACGCAGGGCATCTTGCAGGGTACGTACGAGACGTTCGCCGCAGTCGCCGCCAAGAAGTTCAACGACACCCTGGCCGGGACCATCACCCTGACCGCGGGTCTGGGCGGCATGGGCGGCGCGCAGCCGCTGGCCGTCACCATGAACGGCGGCGTGGCGATCTGCGTCGACTGCGACGAGCGCTCCATCGACCGCCGCGTCGAGCACCGCTACCTGGATGTGAAGGCGAACTCGCTGGACCACGCGCTGCAGTTGGCCACTGAGGCCCGCGACAAGCGCGAGGCGCTGTCGATCGGCGTCCTGGGCAACGCCGCCGAGCTGGTCCCGCGGCTGCTGGCGATGGACGCGCCGATCGACATCGTCACCGACCAGACCTCGGCGCACGACCCGCTGGCGTACCTGCCGCTGGGCATGGACTTCCACGACATGAAGCAGTTCGCGAAGGACAAGCCGGCCGAGTTCACGCAGCGGGCGCGCGAATCGATGGCCAAGCACGTCGAGGCGATGGTCGGCTTCCAGGACAAGGGCGCCGAGGTCTTCGACTACGGCAACTCCATCCGCGGCGAGGCGCAGCTGGCCGGATACACGCGCGCCTTCGACTTCCCCGGCTTCGTGCCGGCGTATATCCGTCCCCTGTTCTGCGAGGGCAAGGGCCCGTTCCGCTGGGCCGCGCTGTCGGGTGAGGCATCCGACATCGCGAAGACGGACAAGGCGATTCTGGAGCTGTTCCCGGAGAACGAGTCGCTGGCGCGCTGGATCAAGATGGCCGGCGAGCGCGTGCACTTCCAGGGTCTGCCGGCGCGCATCTGCTGGCTCGGCTACGGCGAGCGCGACAAGGCCGGCGCGCGTTTCAACGACATGGTCGCCGACGGCACGCTGGCCGCGCCGATCGTCATCGGGCGCGACCACCTGGACGCCGGGTCCGTGGCCTCGCCGTACCGCGAGACCGAGGCGATGGCCGACGGCTCCGACGCGATCGCGGACTGGCCGCTGCTGAACGCGATGGTGAACGTCGCCTCCGGCGCCTCGTGGGTGTCGATCCACCACGGCGGCGGCGTCGGCATGGGCCGCTCGATCCACGCCGGGCAGGTGACCGTCGCCGACGGCACGAAGCTGGCCGGGGAGAAGGTCCGCAGGGTTCTGACCAACGACCCGGGCATGGGGGTGATCCGGCACGTGGACGCCGGGTACGACCGTGCCGACGAGGTCGCCGACGAGCGTGGTGTACGCGTGCCGATGCGTGAAGGTGACGCGTAACAGTGTCCTTGTTCTCTGTCCACAGGGCTGTGGACGAGGCGGAGGCGAGTGCCTACAGCGACATGTGGCGCTCGCTTCTGCCCCTCGGCCTGAACTCCGACACCGGCGGCTACCGCCGTTTCGCTTGGAACACCGCGGATCTGGCGTGCCGCGACTGGTTCCGCTCCGAGGCCGCCGCGCGCGGCTTGGAGGTGGAGACCGACCGCAACGGCAACCTGTGGGCGTGGTGGGGACCGAAGGGTCCCGGCGCGATCGTCACCGGTTCGCACTTGGACTCGGTGCCCGACGGCGGTGCTTTCGACGGGCCGCTCGGCGTGGTGTCGTCGTTCGCGGCGGTCGACGTGTTGCGTGCTCGCGGATTCACTCCGGCCAAGCCTTTCGCAGTGGCCTGTTTCTCGGACGAGGAAGGCGCGCGATTCGGTATTGCCTGCGCGGGGTCTCGCTTGATGACGGGCGCGCTGTCCGCTGAGAAGGCGCGCGGTCTGTGCGATCTGGACGGCGTCACGATGGCGTCGGCGATGGAGCAGGCGGGACAGGACCCTGCGACGCTCGGGCGCGACGACGAGCGGTTGGAAGGCATCGCCGCCTACGTCGAGCTGCACGTCGAGCAGGGCAAGGCGCTGGCCTTCACCGAGTCGCCGGTCGCGGTGGCCTCGGCGATCTGGCCGCACAGCCGCTGGCGCTTCGAGTTCGCCGGCGAGGCCAACCACGCCGGGACCACCCGGCTGGAGGATCGGCGCGACCCGATGCTCACGTATGCCAACGCGGTGCTGGCAGCCCGGAAGAAGGCGAAGCTCGGCGGGGCGGTTGCGACGTTCGGGCGACTGGTCGTCGAGCCCAACGGCACGAACGCCATCCCTTCGCGAGTGCGCGCCTGGCTGGACGTTCGGGCCCCGGCCGATGAGATCCTGGCAGCCGTGACCGAGGAGATCATCAAAGCCGCCGACGAGCGGGCCGGCCGGGACGGCACGGTTCTGAGCACCGAAAGGGAGTCGCACACGCCGGTCGTGGAATTCGACGACGTTTTGAGGAACCGTCTGGCGGGCAGTCTTCGTCAAACGTTCGGCGCCGTCCCCGTGCTGCCGACTGGTGCGGGGCACGACGCCGGAATCCTGGCGGCGGCCGTACCGACCGCGATGCTGTACGTCCGCAACCCCACCGGCGTGTCCCACGCGCCCGGCGAGCACGCGGACGACCGCGACTGCCTGGCCGGGGTGACCGCACTCGCCGACGTGTTGCAGGAGCTGTGCCAGTGACTTCCTCCGAGAACCCGCAGACCGCGACCACGATCCCGGCCACTACTCCCTCCCCGAACGGCGGCGCCGCCAGCGCCGGCGCCGACCGGCGCGCGTTCTGGTGCGAACTCGCCTGGATCAACGGCGAGATCAAGAGCAAGGTCCTCATCGAGGTCGCCGGCGGGCAGATCTCCGCGGTCACCTGCGGCGTGAAACCCCGCCCCCAGAACGCCGAGAAACTGACCGGCCTGACCATCCCGGGCCTGGCGAACGTCCACTCCCACGCCTTCCACCGAGCCCTGCGCGGCCGCACCCAGATCGAGTCCGGCACCTTCTGGACCTGGCGCGAACGCATGTACGCCGCCGCCGCGCACCTGGACCCGGACTCCTACCGCGAACTGGCCACCGCGGTCTTCGCGGAGATGGCACTGGCCGGCGTCACAGCCGTCGGGGAGTTCCACTACGTACACCACTCGCCCAAGGGCGGCCTGTATCAGGACCCGAACGCCATGGGCCACGCCCTGACCGAGGCCGCCGAGGCCGCGGGCATCCGCATCACCCTGCTGGACACGTGCTACCTGTCCGGCGGCTTCGACAACGAACTGAACGACGTCCAGCGGCGCTTCTCCGACGGCGACGCCGGCCGCTGGGCCGAACGCGTCGAGGCACTCCGCAAGGCTTATGCGGGCTCTGACACGGTACGCATCGGCGCGGCGGTGCACAGCGTCCGCGCCGTCCCCGTCGATCAGCTCTCCCCGGTGGTGGCCTTCGCGGCGGAGAACGAAATGCCCCTGCACGTCCACCTGTCCGAGCAGCGCGCGGAGAACGACGCCTGCCTGGCCCGCCACCACAAGACCCCCACCGAACTCCTGCACGCCCACGGCGCCCTCGGCCCGCGCACCACCGCCGTCCACGCCACACACCTGTCCCAAATGGACATCGACCTCCTCGGCACCTCCGCCACGGCGGTCTGCATGTGCCCCACCACCGAACGCGACCTGGCCGACGGCATCGGCCCAGCCCACGCAGTCCACCTCGCAGGCTCCCCCGTCAACCTGGGCACCGACTCCCACGCCATGATCGACCTCTTCGAAGAAGCCCGAGCCGTAGAACTCGACGAACGCCTCCGCACCGAACGCCGAGGCCACTGGCTAGCCTCCGAACTCCTCCAAGCCGCCACCACCGACGGCCACGCCTCCCTAGGCTGGCCCACCACAGGCCGCCTGCAACCCGGCACCCCCGCCGACTTCACCACCATCGCCCTCGACACCGTCCGCCTAGCCGGCGTCCAACCCGCCCACGCCGCCGAATCAGTGATCTTCGCCGCCACCGCCGCCGACGTCCGCCACGTCGTGGTCGCCGGTAAGTTCACGGTCCGCGACCATCAGCACATGCTGGTCGACGACGTGCCGGGACGCCTGGCCGCGACGATCGGGGCGATCTTCAAGTAGGGCGGTGTTCGAGGCGGCGGGGCGCGGCGGCGAGGCGGTGGCTCGGCGGCGCGGGGGTTCCGCGACTCGGAGCGAGGGCAGCGGCCAGGCTGCTGGGCCATTCGGGCGAAGGCCTGACAACGCGAGGCACCACTTTCCACGTGCTCCAGATAGCAGTCACGTGGAGGGCAGCCGGGAATCACAAGCTCAGAGGCCCAGGCGTGCCGACTCGACTCGAGGCTTGCCGTCGTGGCCGGCAACACTGGCAAACTGGGCGAAAGTCCTCAACACCATGGGAAGCAGCGTGACCAGTACTCTCCTCACCGGCATTGCCGAGCTCACTACTCACGCCGATTCCGGTGGCTTGGCCGACTCGACCGTTGCCGATGCCGCCATGGTCGTTGTTGATGGGCGGGTTGCGTGGACGGGTCCGGGGGCGGGGGCTCCGGATGCTGATGAGCGCGTGGAGCTTGGGGGGCGGGCGGTGATTCCTGGGTTCGTTGACAGCCATGCTCATCTGGTGTTTGCCGGGGATCGGGCGCAGGAGTTTGCTGCGCGGATGACTGGGGCGCCGTACAGTGCCGGCGGGATTCGTACGACTGTCGCTGCCACGCGTGGTGCGTCGGATGATGTGCTGCGCAGTAATCTGCGGCGGCTTGTCGGGGAGATGTTGCGGCAGGGGACGACGACCGTTGAGTGCAAGTCGGGGTATGGGCTCACGGTTGAGGATGAGGCGCGGGCGTTGCGGCTGGCGCGTGAGCAGGTCGAGGCGGTGACGTACCTCGGTGCGCATGTTGTGCCGGCCGAGTACAAGGATCGGGCTGGGGAGTACGTCGATCTGGTCAAGGGTCCGATGCTAGATGCCTGTGCGCCGTATGCCGACTTCGCCGATGTGTTCTGCGAGCGCGGGGCGTTCGATGAGGAGCAGACGCGCGAGATTCTGACCGCTGCTCGGGCCAAGGGGCTGGATCTGCGGTTGCATGCCAACCAGCTCGGCAATGGGCCTGGCGTGCAGCTCGCTGTCGAGTTCGGCGCGGCGTCGGCGGATCACTGCACGTTCCTGGACGACAAGGACATCGACGCGTTGGCTGGATCACAGACTATTGCGACGCTGCTGCCGGGGGTGGAGTTCTCGACGCGCTCGCCGTACCCGGACGCGCGCCGGCTGCTGGATGCCGGGGCGACCGTCGCCATCGCCACTGACTGCAACCCAGGGTCCTGCTACACGAATTCGATGCCGTTCTGCATCGCCGTGGCGGTCAGGGACATGCACATGTCGCCGGCCGAGGCGCTGTGGGCCGCGACAGTCGGTGGGGCAAAGGCACTGCGCCGCGATGATGTCGGCCACCTGGGCGTCGGTGCCCGCGCGGACTTCGCTGTGCTGGACGCGCCGAGCTATCTCCACCTCGCCTATCGGCCGGGCGTCCCGCTTGTCCACAGGGTGTGGAAAAACGGGACGCCGGTCGCCGGGTAGCGCGAAGCAATAGAACCCTCAACCCATCACGGGTTGTACTCCCCGCTGTGCGCCGCGTCCGCGATCTGCCCGTACACGTGGTCGGTGATCGCCTTCGGGCCGCCGAAGACGTCGACGTAGGAGATCCCGGCCTGCTTGCCCATGGCGTCGAAGTAGGCGCCGATGGGGTCGGGCAGGTGGGTCGGGTCGGTCAGCAGCAGCGGCTGCTGCACGTTCGCCACGTACGCGGCGCCGGTCAGGGCGTCGGCGAAGGTCGTGCCGCTGGCCACGCCGACGAGGTAGGTCAGTGAGAACTCGCCGAACACCTTCGCGGAGGTCGCGTACCGGTCGGCGCCGGACAGCTCGCTGTGGCACAGGCCGCCGGCCAGCGCGCCCAACGCGTGCACCGCAGCGCCACCAACAGCAGTCACCGCGTTGCAGTTCGCCGTGCCGAGCTTGCCCTTGACGTACGCCGAGGTGCTCGGGTCGAAGAACTTCGCGCCGTTGGTCAGGATGATCGCGGCCGGCTGCGGCGCCTGGCCGGCGACCTCGGTGGCGCGGGGACCGGCGGCCAGCGGACCGGCGGACAGGGCGTCCGGGAAGTCGGTGCCGGTGGCGACGACCACGTTCGCCGGGTCGCCCAGGCCGAACTTCGCGACCTGCAGCGCGGTGTCGAAGCGGGTCTGGCCGGCGAAGCGCTGGACCTTGTAGCCCTCGGTGATCAGCTGCTGGTCGACCGAGGCCGACACCGCGGCGTACCCGCCGAGGATGAAGATGGTGCGGCCCTTCGGCACGACCCGGTTGATCTCGTCGTTGGCCGCGCCGTACAGACCCGCGTTCGGCGGGGTCAGCAGCAACGGACCGCGCTTGTACGCGGCCAGCGGCCCGCCGGCGAGGGCGTCGGGGAAGGTACCGGAGGTCGCGATGACCGCCGTCTGCGCCTGACCCCAGCTGCTCTTCGGATCGACCGTGAGCCACTGCTTCTGCGAGATCTGCACCGCGGTGTCCAGCCGGTCCGCGCCGGCGATCCGCGTGATCTGCGCCTGCCCGGCAGCGCCCCCGATCAGCAGGTGGCCGCTCTCGACGGCCGGGGAGTAGCCCGGCCACTGCAGCGTCAAAGTGACCCGGTAGTCGCCGGGGTTGGTGTACGTGTGCGCCACGTCCGCGTCGGTCGACAGCGCCGTGGACGTGCCGTCGCCGAAGTCCAACACAGCCTTGCAGCCGTTCGCCGCGTCGATGGTGTTGGCGGCGACGCGGATCCCGATGGTCGCGGGAGCCACCGCGGCAGACGGGTTGAAGCTGATCGGACCCTGCTTCTCGGAGCCCGAGGCGCACGTCCCGGAGTCGGTCGCGGCCTGCGCCGGCGCGACCGCCAGCGTCGAGGCGGCCGCTCCCGACACCAGCGCGATGGCGGTGAGCAGGCTGGATGTTCTGCGTTTCATTGGCGAAAAGCCCCCTATGCCCTGACCATCGCAGTGGACGGAGAAGGCAGCAGACGAGGTGGGACGGTGTCGTCAGGAGCCTCGCGGAAAGCGCGTCCGCCATCAAAGCCCAGAGAGCGTATAGGCCGTCGCTAAAACGCTGTGGGTAAATGTGCCGTCGCTATTGCCGAACACGCATTCAGTCGGCCACCGTGAACAGGATACGAGGTCACGTCAACGGGGGAGAGCTGATGAGGACCATCATCAACCGGGATTTCACCCGGCTCTGGTACGGGGAAGCCGTTTCCGAGGTCGGGGACTACGTCTTCAATACGACGCTGGTCCTGTGGATAGCCACAAAGCTGGGGAACGGCAAAAGCTGGGCACCGGTCGCGGTCTCCGGCGTGCTGCTCTCGGGATTGGCAGCGACCTTGGCCATCGCCCCTGCCGCCGGGGTCTTCGCCGATCGATGGAACCGCAAACGCACCATGTTGCGCATGGACGCGATCCGGGCCGTCGCGGTCGGCGGCCTCGCCGCGCTCGCCTTCCTGCCGGCCGGCAAGCTTCCGGTCGGCGTCTGGCTCGCGATCATCTACGCTGTGGTCTTCGTCATCAACGCGGCGGGGACCTTCTTCGGTCCCTCGCGCATGGCCGTCATCCCCGACGTGGTCGGCGGTCCCGACGAGATCGCGCGGGCCTCGGGCATCACGCAGTCCACCGCCGCGCTCGCCGGGATGATCGGACCGCCGCTGGCCGCGCCGCTGTTGTTCGCCGGCGGCGTGCAGTGGGCGATGCTCATCAATGCTCTGTCTTACGTGGTGTCCTTCACCGCGATCCGGCCGGTTCCGATCCCGGGCAACGCCCCGAGCCCGGCAGCCAAGGCCGAATCAGGGTTCTGGTCCGAGTTCAGGGCCGTGCTCGCGTTCTTCGCCAAGACCCGGGTCCTGGTCGTCCTCATCATCTCGGCGTGCATCGCCAACTTCGGCGCCCAGGCCATGAACACGCTCGACGTCTTCTTCGCGACCCGGAACCTGCACGCGGCGCCCAAGCTCTACGGCCTGCTCGGCATGGCCATCGGCGCCGGAGCCATCATCGGCGCGCTGCTGTCCACCCGCGTCGTGCGGCGGATCGGCACGGTCAACGCGGTCTGGGCGACGATCGGGACGGCGGGCGTTCTCATCGTCGCCTACTCCCGGCAGACCTCGATCTGGGCCGCGATCCCGGTCATCTTCCTGGCCTCGCTGCCGATCGCCATGGTCAACACCGCCATGGAACCGCTGCTCATCCAGGTCACGCCGCGAGCGATGCTGGGCCGCGTGTTCTCGGTGATCACGCCGGCCATCAGCGTCACGCAGCTCGGCTCGACGATCCTGTTCGGCTGGATGATCAGCTCGCTCATGCTCCACTTCCACGCCGACGTGGCCGGGCTGCACGTGGGACCGATCGACACCCTGTTCACGGTCACCGGTCTGCTGTTCGTCGTCGCCGCGATCTACGCCTTCGTCATGCTGCCGCGCAAGGACGGCGTCCCCGCCGCCGAACCGGACGACGAAGGCGAACTCGCTCTCGTCTGAGAATCTTTGCAACCTTCCGGGACCATCCGCACTCTGAAGCGGCTGTCATGAAACACAGCACACCACGGAGGGCGGGGATCCGGTGATAGGCAGGCTCACCCAAGAGGAGCTCGCGGACTTCACCGCGTTCGCCCAGGCCCGGCAACGCCACCTGATGCGGACGGCGTTCCTGCTGAGCGGCAACCGCCAATCCGCGCAGGACCTGACCCAGACGGCGCTGCTCGACCTGTGCCGCAGCTGGCGCCGGGTACGGCGCGCCGACGACGTGGACGCCTACGCCCACCGGGTCCTGATCAACGCCTTCCGGACCTCGGCACGTAGGTCGGACCGAGAGCGCAAAGCCTTGTGGCGCAAGGCTTCCGAAGCTGCCGGGTCGCCGGCCGACGGCGCGGCGCCGGACCAGTCCGTGGGCATGCGGCTGTCGCTGCTGGCAGCGCTGGACCGGCTGCCGCCGAAGGCGCGCGCCGTCGTCGTCCTGCGGTACTGGGAGGACCTCAGCGTGGAGGCGACGGCCGCCGCGCTCGGGTGCTCGACCGGCACCGTCAAGAGCCAGTCCTCGCGCGCCCTGGCCAGGCTGCGCGCGCTGCTCGGCGACGGGTTCGCCACCACTGATTCCGAGCACTGGGAGATCTCGTATGGAAACTGAAAACCCTGACACCGGAAGGATGCACCAGCTCTTCGGCGCCGCACTCGACGATGTCGATCTGACCGGAGACGTCGTGCCCAACGTCCTGACCGGCTACGCGCACAAGGTCAAGGTCCGGCGGTACCAGGGCGCCGGCGTCGCGGTGGCCGCGCTGGCGGCGGCCGGGATCGCGGTCAATGTGCTGCCGCACGGGACCGGCGGCGCGCCGCCCACGACATCGTCGGCGACGCCGGTGCAGCAGAGCCCTGATTACTGTCAGCACCAGCAGTGGGTCCGTGTGAGCGCAGGGGTCGTCGTGCAGAACGGGAACGTCCCGCTGGCCATCCCGCTGTCCCCGGATCCGAGGGCCGACCAGGCGAGCTGTGACGCCCTGCAGAAGGCACTGCACGCGGTGTTCCCCGAAGCACGGCTGATCCCGGCGTTCAACCCCGACCTCACCCGCGACCCGCGTCTGGACCAGGCTCGGGTGAGAACGATCGAGATGGAGGAGACCACCGATCCGAACAAGTGGTCCGCCGATCTGACGAAGTACTTCGGCTCCGAGCTGACGCGCCTGGCGGCCCATCCTGAGGACCCGGTGAACGTCTACATGCCCGGTCAGTACACGCTGGTCACGCCCGGCGTCCGGGAATCGTTCGGGGTCGCCTTCGTCACCGCCGCGCCCGTCGCGAACGCGCCCGAATCGTTCGTGGGATCGGTCGGCTCCGAGGACTGCGAGAAGATGCCCGCGGCTTTGAAGGACAAGGATCAGTGCACGTCCGTCGGTGTCTCCGCCGGCTGGCACGGAGCGCTGTGGAACACTCCCGCGCAAGGCGTCAACGCCCCGGAGCAGACCGTCGTCCTGACCAACGGTTCCGGGACACGCTTCCAGCTCAACGCTCACGGAACCGATGACTCGGCAAGGGGAATCGCACCCTCCGGGAACGCGCTGACCGATGAGCAGTGGGCCCGGCTGGTCGCGTCCCCGGCGCTCCAGAAGTACGCGGACGACTACTTCGGCAAGGCGCCGGTCGTGCCGCATTCGACGCCCAGCCCGACCCACAGCCGCTGATCAAAAAACGCGGCTGCCAACCGAATCCAAGTCGGTTGGCAGCCGCGTTCGTATTCTGTCAGCCCGCGACGGGCTCCAGCTTCTCGCGTCCGCCGAGGTAGGGCCGCAGCGCCGCCGGAACCGTCACCGAGCCGTCGGCGTTCTGGTGGTTCTCCAGGATCGCCACGATCATCCGGGTCATCGCGCACAGCGTGCCGTTCAGCGTCGCCAGCGGCTTCACGCCGTCGGCGCCACGCATCCGGATCTGCAGGCGGCGGGCCTGGAACTCGGTGCAGTTCGAGGTCGAGGTGACCTCGCGGTACTTGCCCTGAGTGGGGATCCAGGCCTCGCAGTCGTACTTGCGGGCCGCCGAGCTGCCCAGGTCGCCGGCCGCGACGTCGATCACCCGGAAGGGGATCTCCAGCGCGGTGAGGAACTCCTTCTCCCAGCCCAGCAGGCGCAGGTGCTCGGCCTCGGCCTCCTCGGGCAGGACGTAGGAGAACATCTCGACCTTCTCGAACTGGTGCACCCGGATGATGCCGCGGGTGTCCTTGCCGTAGCTGCCGGCCTCGCGGCGGTAGCACGACGAGTAGCCGGCGTAGCGCAGCGGCAGTTTGGCGGCGTCCAGGATCTCGTCCATGTGGTACGCCGCCAGCGGCACCTCCGAGGTGCCGACCAGGTACATGTCGTCTTCGGTCAGGTGGTAGACGTTCTCGGCGGCCTGGCCCAGGAATCCGGTGCCGGCCATCGCCTCCGGCTTCACCAGCGACGGGGTGATCATCGGGGTGAAGCCGTACGTGGTCGCCTGCGCCATCGCCATGTTCAGCAGCGCGATCTCCAGCAGCGCGCCGACGCCGGTCAGGTAGTACTGCCGCGCGCCGCCGACCTTCACGCCGCGCTCCAGGTCGATCGCGCCGAGCAGCTTGCCCAGCTCGACGTGGTCGCGCGGCTCGAAGCCGTCGGCGGCGAAGTCGCGCGGGGTCCCGACGGTCTCGCGCAGGACGAAGTCGTCCTCGCCGCCCTCGGGCACGCCGTCGATGACCACGTTCGACAGCGAGAGCTGGAGCTGCTTGAGCACGTCGTCGGCCTCGTGCTGGTCGGCCTCGGCCGCCTTCACGCCGTCGGCGAGCTTCTTGGCCTGCTCGAGCAGCGCGGCCTTCTCCTCGCCCGCGGCCTTCGGGATCTGCTTGCCGAGCACCTTCTGCTCGTTGCGCAGCGTGTCGAAGCGGGAGACGGCAGCGCGGCGCGCCTCGTCCGCGGACAGCAGCGCGTCGACGAGGGCCGGATCTTCACCTCGGGCGCGCTGCGAGGCGCGGACACGCTCCGGGTCTGTGCGCAGGAGTCGCAGGTCAATCATGGACCAAGGCTAGCCGGTCCGAGAGGTCCCGCCGTAATGCTTTGATGGATGTCCAAGCCGAATGCCCGGGCGACCCCGGAACCGCCAGACCTAGGAGTACGCATGCTGGCCACGACCGACGTGAACGCACTGCCCGAGGGCGGCCTGCTGCTCGACGTCCGCGAGGACGACGAGTGGGCGGCCGGGCACGCGCCGACCGCGCAGCACATCCCGATGTCGGAGTTCGCGGCGCGCAAGGACGAGCTGGGCACGCCCGAGGGCCCGGTCTATGTGATCTGCCGCGCCGGAAGCCGCTCGGCACAGGTGGCGCAGTACCTGAGCCAGAACGGCGTGGAAGCAGTCAACGTGACCGGCGGGATGCAGGCGTGGGAGGCCGCGGGCAAGGCGGTCGTCACGGACTCCGGGGCGGCAGGGATCGTGATCTGAGCGCCAGCAGGACGTCGCGGTACTGGCGGGCCCGGTGGATCTGGGACCGCCAGTCCTCGCCGGTGACGCGGTGCCGGAGGTCCGCGGGGACTTCAGCGACCTCGTAGCCGGCCCGGAGCAGGTCGATGGTGAGGCCGACCTCGACGCCGAAGCGCGCGGCGTAGCGGACCGCTTCCGCCGCCTCGCGGGTCAGGCAGCGCTGCCCGGACAGCGGAGCGGCGGCGTCGAAGCCCGTCAGCCTTTTGATTCCCTCCCGGGCCAGACCGACGACCAGACCGTGGCCGCCGCCGGGCTGCGGCGGCGGGAGCGCGATCGCCATGTCGCAGCTGCCGGAGCGGACGGCGTCGACGAGCGGTCCGGCCTGGGACGCGGTGTCTTCGAGGTCGGCGTCCAGGAACAGGACGTAGCGCGCCTGCTGCGGGAGCGCGGCGACGCCGGCGGCCATCGCGGCGCCCTTGCCGAGGTTGTTCCGCGTGGTCAGGACTCTGGCGCCGGCGCGGCGCGCGATGCGCGTGGTCGCGTCGCGGGAGCCGTCGTCCATGACCAGCACCGGTCCCAGCGCGGCGGCGGCGCGCACGGTGGCGGCGATCCGCTCCTGTTCGTTCCATGCCGGGATGATGACGAAGACGTCACTCGATGTGACCTCCGTGACAGGTTCCGCCTCCATGCCCCGAGCCTAGAGGTAGCGTGACGGACGATGGACGCCAGCCGACACAGCGACGACAAGATCCTGGACGCCGCGCAGAGCGCGCTGTTGGATCTGGGACTGCGCAACACCACGCTCGCCGAGGTGGCACGGCGGGCGGGCGCGTCCCGGATGACCTTGTACCGGCGCTATCCCGACATCGACGCCCTGCTCACCGAGGTGCTGGGGCGCCAGCTGATCCGGGTGGTACGGCGCAACGCCGGGCTGCAGGAGCTGGCCGGCGGCGGCCGCAGCGCCCGCGACCTGCTGGTCACCGGGACCGTCGAGGTGGTGCGGGCGTTCCACGGCGACCTGCTGATGCACAAGATCCTGGAGTCCGACGCCGAGTTCCTGCTGCCCTACATGACCCGCGAGTTCGGGCCGCTCCAGCACTACGCGCTGGACCTGCTGTCGATGCGGCTGGAGCAAGGGCACGAAGACACCTCGATCCGGCACGGGTCGGTCGCTCTGCAGGCGCGGACGGTGCTGCTGACGGCGCAGTCGTTCGTGATCTCGGCGCGCGCCGCCGGTTCGGTGCCGATGGACCGGTTGCTGGAGGAGCTCCGCGAGATGCTGGACGCGTATCTGCGGCCGAGCGCGGACGGCGCGCAGGCACCGGATCCGGAGCCCGCCGTGTAATAGCCGCTGACGTGCTGGAACCCAAACGCCCGGGCGCTGGCGACGGGGGATGCACCAGCGACCGGGCTGGAAGCACAGTACCCACGGCGATGGTTTAACGCAAAACAAGTTTGTTCGAGACGCGAATCGGTGGCGGGCGAAATGCCGGATCCGCCGGTGATCGTGCGATTTCATGGCCGGCATGGCACTTTCACGCACGGTCCGGCCGCGCGCCCTGGCCCTGCTCCCGGCCGTCGCCGCGGGCGGGGCGGCCCTGGTCGGCGCGGGCCTGCCGACCTCCGCGGCGGCCGCCGCCGCAGCCGCGTCCCACGCGGCCGCCAGCACGCTGATCACGGTGACGGTGGACAGCGTCCCGGCGTTGTCTCTCAACGCCTTCCAGGGCTCGTACGCGACCAGCACTCTGGCGCAGAACGCCGGCGACGGCTCCGCGGACGGCGCGCAGGACCCGAACGGCGTCCTCGACCGGATCACCCTGGATCAGCCGACGCAGTCCAAGATTCACTCGGACCCGGCGAAGAACTGGGCCGACGCACAGCCCGCGGTCGAGTACACGCTCCATGGGAAGAAGCTCTATGCGGTCTCCTCTGTGGACGCGCATGCCGAGTGCACTCCGTCGGGACAGGGAGTGAATACGTATGTGCACACCGCTCCGAACTCCGTGACGGTGCTCGGGACGAACGTCGGGGCTGGTAAGACCACGATGGCGGTGACCGGAGCGCAGCTCGGGGTCGCCGGCGTGGATCACGGGAGTCTTGATGTCTCGTACACGACGACGGCTACGCAGGGGCAGCAGGCTGCGGGCACGTCCGCGCGTGCGCATATGGACCTGACGATCAGTGGGGTCTTCTATGACAGCCAGGGGAAGCAGCTCTATAGCGGACAGCTGCAGAAGCTGCGCTTGGGTGACGTGCAGGTGGCGTGTCAGAACTCGGGGACGACTACGCCGGCGCCTACTCCGACCACTGCGGTGACAGTCGCGTCTTCGTCCGGAGGCTCTGTCGATGGCGTCGGTGACCCGACGGCTCCGGGTCCCGCAGCGCCGTCAACGCTTAAGGGCGAGCCTGACCCGGCGGCTTATATGCGCTCCCCGCATCAGGCGGGCCAGAACGGACAGGTGCGGGGTAACGCTAAGGACGAGATGGGACCGGCTGTGCCGGAGAACGGACCGGTGCTTCCTGCGGAGAACGCCGCTAAGAGTTCGACGTCGGGCGGTAGTGACGGTTCGCTGTGGTGGGCGCTGCTGTCAGTGCTCGGACTCGGCGGGGGGACTGCGTTGTATTTCGCTACGCGACGGCGTGGGCGGCATCAGTAGCGCCTAGCAAGCAGAAGCGCGGGAATCCCTAGGGGTTCCCGCGCTATAGAGCTACAGAGCTACAACCTACAGAGCTACAGACCTCCAGCTAACGAACTGTGCAGCTAGACACAGCCCAGCCCTTAGCGAAGCGTCACCTGTCGGCTCACCAGACCGGCGCGCGCCCGGCGCTGATCGTTCGTCAGCGGGCTGTCGTCGGTGAGCGCCTTGGCGAGACGCTCCGCGAACTCCGCTGCCGGCTTCTCGATCTCCGCGGCCTCCATCTCCTTAGGGAGATCCCAGACGGGGACGACCAGGCCGCAGGCGCGGAAGGCACCGACGTAGCGGGTGCCCTCGCCGAGGTTGGACTGCTTGGCGGCGTGCAGGCGCGCCAGCGCGTCCATCAGCTTCTCCTCCTCGTGCGGCATCACCCAGCGCAGGTGGCCCTTCTCGCGGATGCGCGTCCAGTACGCCGAGGGGACGGACTCCAGCTTCTTGGTCGGGTACGCGGCGGCGTTGGCGTGCTCCAGGGAGAGCTGCGCCTCCGGCGAGACGTCCGCGCCGTCGATGATCCAGAAGGAGAAGTCCTCGTGGACGGTGATGCCCAGGCTGTCCCCGCTGGTGTCCAGCAGGTCGCGCAGACGCGGTCCGTCCGCCGCCGGTGCAGCGGAGTCCACGACCGTGCCCGGCGCGCTGTCCAGGGCGCGCAGCAGGGCGTCGGCCAGGTCGCGGTCCGGGTCGCCGGAGGTGGCCAGGGTCTGGAGCGCCAGCATGATCTCGCCGGTGTCGCGGTGCACCGCCGGGGCGGCCATCGGCAGCACGGTGGCCAGGGTGACGGTGCGGTCGGCGTGCTCGCCGGCCAGCTTCAGCGGCGCGGTGGCGGCCGGGACCAGCTCGCGCATCGCCACGATGTCGGCCTCGCCCGGCAGCCCCTCGAAGGGCCGCTTGTTGGCGGTCACCTCGGCGGCCTGCTGGTGCGCCGCCGCTGCGGCCTCGCGTCCGTGACAGGCCTTGTAGCGGCGCCCGGAGCCGCACGGGCACGCCTCGCGCGCGCCGACGACCGGGATCTCGCCGTCCACAGCCTTCGCGGGCCCGGCCTTCGCGGTCCTGCTCGACTTCTTACCCATGCGTGCCGGCCCTTCCTTGCTGGGGTGTTTGCTTCCGAGTCAGCCTAGTAGGCCCGGAGGGTGAGACGAGCCCACACGGCGGGTGACACCCTGCTACTCTGCGGTCATGCGCTCGTTCCCCCAACAGTGGTGGTGGTCCGCCCCAGGCGGACCCCGGTAACAGCGCACCCACGCTCCCCACCGGCCGCCTCGCAAGGCGGCCGGTTTTGGTTTCTCGGAGAACTTCTCCGACAAGACCCGGTGAGCCTCACACGGAGCGGCCTCTACTGAGAGGCACCGCTATGCCACACCAAGGCCAAGGCCAGGACACCCTGACGTCGCCGTCGCCGTCGCTTCCGGACGGGCCCTTCGCGCTGATCCGGCGCGGCGTCGAGGCGGAGGTCGAACTGCTCACCGGACAGGCCTTCGAGCAGTTCCCCGCACTGGCGGATCTCCCTACTGAGGACTCTGATGCGCTCCTAGCACTCGTCCCCTATAGGCAACTCACGGAGCGCGGGGACGAGTGTCATGACGACCATGCTCCGCTGCTCGCTATGCGGATCACGGAGCGACGCAGGTTCGGGATCGCGCAGTTGCCGCCGGCTACTCCACCGGTGTTGCGGGACGGCGCTTTCGACGTGGATGACGAGGCGTATGGCGCTTCGGTGAAGCGGGTGCTGGATGAGGAGATCGGTGCGGGCGAGGGGTCGAACTTCGTCTTGCGGCGGACCTTCGTCGGACACTGCGATTCCGCAAGGGAGACGGCGTACGGAGCGTTCTGCGCATTGCTGGAGAAGGAGAGGAACGCTTATTGGACGTTCCTTATCGACACCGGCGAGGGGTTCATGGTCGGGGCGACACCCGAGCGGCACGTGTCGCTCGCCGACGGTGTCGCGGTGATGAACCCGATCAGCGGGACGCTGCGCGAGGCGCCGGCGACGGCTTCGCGGGAGCGCGTACTGGCGTTCCTGCAGGACGCCAAGGAACGCGAGGAACTGGCGATGGTGGTGGACGAGGAGCTGAAGATGCTCGCCGAGGTGGGCGACCTCGGCGGCCGGGTCCGCGGGCCGTTCCTGAAGGAGATGGCGAACCTCGCACACACGGAGTACTACATCGAGGCGCGCACGACGATGGACCCGCGCCTGATCCTGCGCACCACGATGTTCGCCCCCACCGCCACCGGCTCCCCGATCCGCAACGCGTTCCGCGTGATCAAGCGCCACGAACGCGGCGGACGCGGCTACTACGCGGGCGTCGCGGCGCTGATCGGCCGCGACGAGGCGGGCGCGCCGACGATGGACGCGCCGCTGCTGCTGCGCGTGGCGTACGTGGAGAACGACGGGACGGTGCGCGTGCCGGTCGGCGCGACGCTGGTGCGCGGGTCCGATCCGTACGAGGAGGTGCGGGAGACGTACGCGAAGGCCGCGGGGGTGCTGCGGGCCTTCGGGGTGGGGTTCGGCGCGCGCGGCGGGTTGGCGGTCGGGACGGAGGTGGCGCCGCTCGGCGGGTCGGATGCCGCCGCTGCTTCTGTTACGCCTGCACCCCTGTCTGCGCCTGATGCCACGCCGATCCGCACCACACCGTGGTCCGAGGACCCGGAGATCGCAGCCCTCCTGTCCGCACGCAACGAATCCCTGTCCGGCTTCTGGCTGAACGAGCACGAGCCGGCGGACCTCGTCGACCCACAACTGGCCGGTCGCAAGGTCCTGATCGTCGACAACGAGGACGCCTTCACCTCGATGCTGGCCGTGGAACTCCGCGCCCTCGGCCTGGAGACAACCCGCGTATCCCACGACGAAGTCCCCGACCACACCACCTACGACCTGGTCCTCCTCGGCCCCGGCCCCGGCGACCCCCGCGATACAGCGTCGCCCCGCATGACCAGCGTCCGCACCCTCGCCAAACTCCTCATCGACCACCGCGTCCCCACCCTCGGCCTCTGCCTAGGCCACGAGGCACTAGCCGCCGCCCTCGGCCTGGAACTGGTCCGCCTCCCAACCCCAATGCAAGGCACGCAGGTAGAGCTGGACCTCTTCGGCACCACAGAACGCGTCGCCTTCTACAACTCCTACGCGGCCCGCAAGCCAGAATTCCTAGTCCTCGACACAGTCCTCCTACCCGGCACCACCCTGACAGCCGCCCTCCGAGGCCCCTCCTTCACCGGCCTCCAATTCCACCCCGAATCCGTGGTGACCATGGACGGCCTCGGCATCCTCAGCCGCGAAATCCGCCGCCTCCTCACCCGTTGAAGAACCACGGCGCGGTCGGCGACAACACCGACCGCGCCACCCCGCGCTGATGAAAGCTGCTGAGTACGGACTCGCGCGGCATCACTACCGCGCCACCGCACGCCTGCCGAGCCGATCGCTCGGCGAGCCAAGCCAGGCCGCCGGGCCGATCGTGGTGCCGAGCCATCGAGTCGCTGCCGAGCTGCCGAGCTAGTTGTTCCCGGCTGCCCTCCATGTGACTGCTATCTGGAGCACGTGGAAAGTGGCGTCTCGCGTTGTCAGGCCTTCACCCGAACAGCGCAGCCACCGCGCTGCTTCCGAGGTGAGTGAGCCCTCGCCTCGCAACAGCGCGCTGGAACTTTCACTGACCGCACTAGCGATCAAAGCCTCGGCCGCGCCGCCGATAAGCGAGTCAGCCCTCGCCTCGCAGCAGCGCGCTGGAACTTTCACTGGCAGCACTAGCGATCAAAGCCTCGGCTGCGCCGCGCCGCCGCCGAGCGAGTCAGCCCTCGCATCGCGGCAGCGCGCCGCACGTCGTCTTCATCCTCACTTGTCGCTCAACCGGCAGCCGCGCATCCCACGCGCGCCTCGGGATATCGCGGCACCCAGGCGGTATCCGAACCCGCCGCGTCGCTGTCTGGGCCGCCGCGGGCTTCGCCGAGGCGGGAGCCGCCCAGGCGGGTGCCGCGGGTGCGGGGGCGGGTGGTGCCGGGGAGGTGGGCTGTGAGGGACAGGCGCATGCGGCGCCACCAGCGGCGGTCTTGGTCGTCGGGGGGTGGGGGCGCTGCGTGGCGGGCGTGGAGGCGGACTGCTGCCCAGACTGTTTTGGGGGCGCTGGGGTCCGGGTGAATAGCGCGGGATGTCGCCGCCGATGATGCCGCTGATGCCGTCGCTGATGTGGTGGCGGCGTGTAGATAGGGGCTCGTTGCTTCTGTTTCGGGGGCGTACCAGGGTTCGACGCCCCAGGCGTCGGCCAGGAGGCCCACGATGCCGAGTCCGCGGCCGTCCACGGCGGATTCGTCGATGTCGTCGAGGTCGGGTGCCACCAGGTCGGGGGCTTCTGCGGCTTTGAGTGGTGGTGCTTGGCCCGGTTGTTGGCGGCCGCCGTCGGTCACGGCTATGCGCAGGACCTTGTCGTCGGCCATCCACCAGGCGACTCGGATGGTGCCGCCGGCCAGCGGTAGGGCGTGCCGGAGGGCGTTGCTCACCAGTTCCGAGAGGATCAGGACCGCGTCGTCCGCGGCTGGGGGTGCCACGCGCATGCGCTGGAGTGCGTCGGCCAGCGCGTGGCGGGCCGTGCCGACGCTTTCGGGTGTGTACGGGAACTCGGTCCCGCCCGTGCCTCTGCTGTCCGCGGGCCGTGGCGCCGGGGCGCGTGTGACCGTCGTGGACAAACTCACTGATTTCCGGGGACTCTCCGGTTGCACCGACATGACGACCCCCACGGCTCCCTCCCTGCCGACGAGGAGCTACTCGCGGTAGATGCCCGGTTCGTCCTTGCGGAAAACGACAAAGTCAGGGTGAATCGGGGTTCAGCTCGACGACGCCGTGACGCGCCGCGGCCGCGGCCGCCGTGCCGTCGCGGCCCAGCCTGGCCAGCACGGCTTTGGGGCGGTTGGAGATGATCGCGTCCACGCCCAATTCGACACACAGGTCGATGTCCGAGGGCTGATCCACTGTCCAGACGTGCACGCGATTTCCCATGGAATGCACACGCTCCACGTATTCCGGATGGATTCGCAGAATATGGATTCCCGGTCCGGCGATACGCACCCCGCGCGGCAGTGAGCCGTCCCGCAATCGCAGCGGAACGCGGTCCAACAACAGCACCGTGTCCAACGACGGCGCGAGCCGACGGATCCGCCGCACCGACATCGCCGAGAACGACATGACCCGCACCGGCGAGGTCTCCCCCAGCCGCGGATGCGCCAGCCCGAACCGGTCCAGCAACGCCACGAGGTGCTCCTCGACCAGGCCGGCGTACCGGGTCGGGTGCTTGGTCTCGATCGCCATCTCCACCCGGTGCGGATGCTCCACCACCAGCTGCAGCAGCCGTTCCAGGGTCAGCACCCGGTGCGCGCCCTCACGCCGCAGGTCCGGGTACTCGGCGTACTCGTGCTCCTCGCCGGCCGCCGGCTGCTTCCAGGAGCCGAAGTCCAACTGCCGCAACTGCGCCAGCTCCAACGTGGAGACCACACCCCGGCCGTTGGAGGTGCGGTTCACCCGGCGATCATGCACGCACACCAGCTGCATGTCCGCCGTGAGTCGTACGTCGCACTCCAAGCCGTCCGCACCTTGCAATAGCGCGGCTTCGTACGCGGCCAGCGTGTGTTCCGGCACGTCATCGGACGCGCCGCGGTGGGCGATGACGGGGATCTCCAGGGCGGGCCGGCGGGGGAGCCCGGGGCCGGAGGCGCCGGTACGCAGCGCGGCGTGCTGCCGGACTGGCGAGACCGGCTCGGAGCGGCGCCGTTCGGACGGACGGGGCTCGGAGGGGCGCAAGGAGTGCACGCAACAAATCCTTCCAGACGAACCCGGCGCTGGGGCACCGGAGTGGTCCAGAAAGGGGCAGGTGTTCAAAACGCCTTCACCAGCCCTTCGAGCAGCGGACATACTGGCCCACCAGACAGGGGGTCCCTTGTCGTATCGTCGTAGCGACGGACTACCCGCCGATCACCCACACCTCAGGGGGACACATGAGCCAGCAGCCTTACGGACAGCCCGGTTACCAGCAGGGCCCGCCGCCGCAGCAGGGGCAGTACGCTCCGCCGCCGCAGCAGCAGGGGTTCCAGCAGAACTTCCTGTGCGTCACCACGAACGACATCCCGGGCTACCGCATCGACGCCGTCTACGGCGAGGTCTTCGGCCTCACCGTGCGCAGCCGCAACGCCTTCAGCCAGATGGGCGCCGGCCTGAAGTCGATGTTCGGCGGCGAGCTCAAGGGCATGACCAAGGCGCTGATGGACAGCCGCAACGACGTCATGCAGCGGATGATCCAGGAGGCCATCAACCGGGGCGGCAACGCCATCGTCGGCATGCGTTTCGACACCTCGGAGATGGGCGACGTCTGGACCGAGATCTGTGCCTACGGCACCGCGGTGACGATCAGCCGCCAGGGCTGAGCCGTCATCGGCGCCTCCTCGGGCGCGGTCCCCGGCCCGGGGTTCCGCGCCCGAGGCGTGTGTGCGACATCGCCGCGCATCGCCCTACATCGCGCCGCACCGCACGCCCTGTACCGATGCGTTCGCCCGACGCGCTTGCCCCACCCCGCACCGCCGTGGATATCGTGAGGCGATGATCCGACGCTCGCTCACCGCACTGGCCGCCGCCGCGGCCGCGGAGCTGTGCTGTGTCGCGGGCAGCTACCTGCACGCGATACGCCTGGTCGCGCACGTCGAGGGCGTCTCGGTCTGGACCGCGCTGAACTCGCGGCACAACGCCTCGCTGACCGCCTGGCGCGCCTCACTGACCGTCGGCGACCGGCTGCTGTTCGTCGCCGTGGCGCTCGTGGCGGCGGCCGCGGTGCTCGCGCGGCCGTATCTGAAGCCGACATTCGGGCGTATCCGTACGCGAATCACGAGCGTTCGCGGGCTGCCGCGCGCATAGGGGATAATCTGCGACCATGGCCGAGCTCGTCTTCTTCACCGGAACCATGGACAGCGGCAAGTCGACCCTCGCCTTGCAACTCGACCACAACCACAACGCCCGCGGCCGGGCCGGGCTCATCTTCACCCGCGACGACCGCGCCGGCAGCGCCACGATCTCCAGCCGGCTGGGCCTGAAGGCCGCCGCCGTGGAGGTCGGCCAGAACACCGATCTGCTCAACCACGTCGTGCAGTTGATGTCCGCCGGCGGCAAGGTGGACTACGTGGTCGCCGACGAGGCGCAGTTCTACACCGAGGACCACATCGAACAGCTGGCGCGCATGGTCGACGAGCTGAGCATCGACGTCTACGCCTTCGGCATCACCACCGACTTCCGCACCCGGCTGTTCCCAGGCAGCAAGCGCCTGATCGAACTCGCCGACCGCATCGAGGTCCTGCAGGTCCAGACACTGTGCTGGTGCGGCGCCCGCGCCACGCACAACGCCCGCACCCTCGGCGGCGAGATGGTCGTGGAAGGCGAGCAGGTCGTGGTCGGCGACACCGCCGTCGCCGACGAGATCGGCTACGAGGTCCTGTGCCGCCGCCACCACCGCCGCCGCCTGACCGCCGCCCGCTCCGGCGCAGCCGCACTGAGCCCGGACACGCTTCCGTTCGGCGCAGCCTGAGCACCACGACCCACGGCCCGATTGTGAGAGACTTTCTGCTCACGAGCGCCCTGCGCGCCCGTCAGGAGGATTTGCCTAGCGGCCGAAGGCGTTGGTCTTGAAAACCAAAGTGGCGCGAGCCACCGTGGGTTCGAATCCCACATCCTCCGCTGTCAGCAGGTTATGACCTGTGCTCTTACGTTACGTAAGAGCGGCTTTTGCAGCGCGGATTCGGGTGTGGGGTCGTCGGGAGGTGCAAGGGGACCGGCTCCCACATCCTCAAGCGCTACGGCACTGATCCCGGCCACCCAACACACCCCATAGAGGGCAACTGCCACGGGTAACAGGCGACCCGCAGCCATCTCCGGAACGGCCACTCCGCCCGGTCCTCTACGCGTCGGCACTGGCCTGAGGGCAACTTGCACCTGGACCCGCCGACGCCGCTCCGCCGTGGCGCTTCGAGGCGCAGCCTGCTACTACGGTGGAAAATCGATTCCTCGTCAGGCCCCGAACATAGAGATGTCGGCCGTCGACTCATCCACTATCGACCAGTGTCCGCCGCTCACCGCTCGATAGTCGATCTCTCTCGCCTGGCGTTGCCACCGCTCGAAGTCCACATCGTTTGCAACCTGTCGCCCGACGCGGGAACTCATCAGCACCATCGAAGACCCCTAACCGCGTCAGCGACAGATGTCCCGCCGTCGATCGCGCTGAAGGTGAAGTGGACATTCCCTGGGTCATCGGATAGGAGATGAACGGTACGGGGCCGATCCCTTGTACCTGCCACCGCAGCTTCTTGATGTTCAAGCTTCGGAAGTCAACGCTCGACGTTCCTCGGCGAACGCACGAGGCTAGGGGGCAGGCTGCTGTGCGCGAGTCCATGTCGTCGCATCAAACGCAATGCGGTCCCTCGCGTAGGTGTAGTCATCAGCCGCTGGCCAATGCTGAAGGGAAAGAAACAATCGCGTTTCCGGTTTGCAAACCGGAAGCACAGCTGGTCTCCCCTATACTGAATTCCCGTACCTCCGGCCCCATCCATCCCCTCGGGTAAACCGCAGTCCTCAGAGTCTTGACGACCCACCGAGCGCCGCAATCAGCTTTCCAGCCGCTTCATACCCGCTGTCCGACGCCTGTCGCAACCACATCATCGCGCCGTCGATATCGCACCGTATCCGCGCCTCCTGGCCAAGCTCGAACGCGGCGCGTGCATGCCCGGTGGCCGCCGCACAACGCCACCACGCCAACGCCGCGGACCGCCGTCGACAATTGTCCGCGCGGATCCCGACCTCGAACGCTGTGATTCCCGCACCAACGTCGACGAGTACCGACTCTGCATTCGGCGGCGACCAGAAGGGGGGCTCGTTGGGGTTCGCGTCAGCCGCGGCCGCAGAGACGCGAAGCACGGTCAAAGCCGTGGGCCAGCTCGCGAACGCATGCTTCCGGACCAGCGGATCCAGACCGGCCATGACGTCCTCGCGTTCCTGCAAGGCCCGCTCCAACCGATCCCGCCAGCCCACGACCGTCTCCCTCATCGCCGGCCGGTCGCCCCGATTCTGGGCCGACAGCAGAGTGGCGCACGTATCAGCAAGCAAATCCTCAAGCGGACGGAACGGATCCTCGTAGAACTGCTGCCACGTAGCCAAGCACACACGCGCACGCGCCACCGGCGGAAATACGATGTTCACGACGGCACAACCGTCGTAGCGACGGTGAGAAGCTTGGTATCCGGGTCGAAGGCGCACCGCACAGTCACAGAGCCCAGTTCGCCGGTGTTCTGCGGATGGGTTCCTCCGCAGGACGTGCGCGCGGTTCCCTCCTGAAGGACGCATTCCCACGTGCGACGGTCGTGCAGTGCCGACCCTTTTGTCAGAACGGTGATCTGTCCAGCCTGTCTTACCCACTCCGCTACGGATGTTTCGATAGCCGATTGCAGCGCCGACACACCGTCCGCGAACCCCTCGCTGACGAAGCCCGCCTTCCGCAACGACGTGCCCAACCGGTAGGTGTCCATGGCGCCGTCCTCGGCGATCCGGGACGACACGATCGCCACGCCGTCGAAGTCGGGACGTCCGAGACCGTCGGTTCTGATCGGCTTGCGCCACCGATCGGCAAGGTTCACATTCAGCGCGAGACCTGTCAGGTGGCACGCAGTGTGCGCGACGCTGAGCCGACGCCGCCGCCTCCGATCAACCAGCAGTTTCGCCGCCGTGCCGACGAGCCGGCCGGGCAGGTCCCCAGCCCTGTCGGCCACGAGATGGCAGACGAGCCAGGCGTACTCAGGATCGCCGCGCTTCGCAGTGATCTCCGCGTCCACGAGAAGCTCGCCTCCCGCCCGGGCGACCGCAGCGGTCACGCATCCGGTGACCGGCAGCTCGCCGACGTCGGTCAGCAACACCCCGGTGTCCCCCGGTTGGTCCGGCCATGTGGGGTCGACCGGATGAAACGGTGTCGCCTCCGTGAAGACGGCCCAGTGCGTCGCCTTCGGGTCCAGACCGAGGACACGCTGGATGTGAACGATCGTCGACGAGGCTTCGATCGCGCCCTCAGGAAATGTGACGACAGTAGAGCAGAACGAGTCGCTCATCAGCTGAACCTCGCAGAGACGACGCGGCCGAAGGAAGAACGCGCGTGCCGACTGCGCGATCCGTCGGCCACGATGAAGCTTCTGGAAAGGAACCGGTCAGCGCCGTCGAAACGCGGGGCGAAGATCGACCTGCCGTGGACGGCGCGCCGGTTGTCGATGAGGAGCATCTCACCGGGTGCGAGGCAGTGGCTGACGCGCTCGGCATAGTAGGCGCGGATCACAGTCTGTTGGAGTTCCTGCGCGGGCGCCGAGATCCCCCGCATCAGATCCTGGTCGAAGACGATGAACGGATCGTCGTCGGCACCGCTCAATATCGGGATCGGACCGCGCTCGAAGCCGAGCAGGAACGTACGCCCCTCCGCCAGGAAGGACTCGTCGACGGTGGTGGTCCACATGGGCTCGCGCAGCATGGCGATTTCCTGTGTCGTCAGCGTCGCGACCAGTTGCCGGGCCGAGAACAGGTAAGTCAGGGCTCGTGGATCGCCGCGAAGACAGGCCAGGCTGACGAAGTCCGGACGCAGCGGACTGAAGGCCTGCTCGGTGTGCAGTTCGAGCTCAACCGCCGAGCCGAGACTGGTCTGCGAGTGCGCGCTCATGGCGCTCGGGACCATGTCCTGGAAGGTGTGGCCGTGCCCCTCGGCCTCGTAGGCAATCATGCGCCCCACGCACTCATTGATGAGGGCCTGGTAGCGCGACATCGGCGTCGTCGCGGCGACGGCGTGCACGTTGGACGTCGGTGTCGGTGGCAGGGAGCGGACCTGCGGCAGGCCTTTTATCAGAAGGTGGCCCTCGTTCATGTCGCCCCAGGCGAACTCCTGCAACCGGGCAACGACCCGCGACGGCAGTTCGGCGGCGGCCAGCTGGGCCTGGGCACAGAAATCGTGAGCGGCATACAGCGCGTGCGCGGTCACGAGGTCGGCGACGCGCTCCAGCGTCGAGGCTTCGGAGGAGGTCAGGACTAGGATTGCGCTCACTTCGGGGTCGGATTCGAAGGCGGCCTCCGAAACGGCTTCGGTACGTGACTCTCCGCTGGTCTTCGGCGATTCATACACTTCATACGCAGACAGGTTCTTCATGTCTTCTCCCGATTTCGCGAAGCGGAGACGCACTGGCCGCTCCCCTCACCCGCCAGTGCGCCGTGCCGAGCCGTCGTCCGGCTCTCCTACCGCTTCAGCCAGTCCCCGTGGCCGGATATCGTGAGGCGAACCAGGATTCTCACTCGCTCCGATTCTCGCTTCGCGGAATGTTCCAGCGACCATCCGGCGACCGAGATTGGGTACCGGATTCCCAACTTCTGTACCGGAGGTCCCATGGCCGGCCTCGACCCGCAGGAGCGCCCCGCGGGCTCCGTACCGCGCGCGGACCAGATCGAGCGGATGATGCGGCGGATCACCGACGGCCATCTACGGTCGACCGGCAGGGAGCTGACCCAAGCCGCCGTCGCGCGGTACTTCGGGGTCAGCGCGGAGACGGTACGTTCATGGTTCAGCGGACGGCGCAATCCGGGTCCGGATCGGGTGCGGGACTTGGCCCGGTTTGCGGGAGTCAGTCCGATTGAGGCGTTCGTCGACGCGGGCTGGCTCGACGAGTCCGACGTCGATCCAGGTCGAAGTGGCGCCGGTGGCGGCGGTGACCAGATGTACGCGCCCGAAGCCGCGGTCCACGCGCTGCTTCATGACGAGACCATGCGGGCGCGGTATGCCGTTCGGTTGCTGGCACTGGAGTCACACGGAAGCTATCCACTCACCACCGACGTCGCGGCGCAGTTCCTGTTGATACCGGGCGCCGCTGTACCAGCGTTGGCTGACGTGGAGCGGCTGGCCGGGATGGCTCGCATCGTGCCGTCGCCGAGCGCCGCGATGCTGCGGCGCCACCCGGATTACTGTGCGGTGCGTTTGGAACTGGCCGCGTTCGTAGCCGAGCCGCTGCGCTGGTTCGGGCAGTACAGCTGGCAGGGTGACGCCGGTTCGCAGACATGGCGTCCTGCCGCCGACCGGTGGCCCGCGCAGATCCTCGTGCAGGACATCGTGAGCGGCCGGTCCACCGAAGCCGCGGCCGATGGCTGGAGCTGCCGGGATCAGCGTCCGCTGGTCCTGATCGGCGGCCGGTACAGCTCGAGTATGGCTGCCGCGATGCTTGCCGGGGCGCTCGGATGGCAGTTCGTGCTCGTGCACTCCGGCACGGTCATCGACCGGAGCGGGCAGGTGGTCGCCACGAGGCGGGACTGGCTCAGCGGTCCGGCCGAGGCGTGGCGGGAGGTGGCGGAGCACGTGGGCCGGTCGCATGCGGCGGGCAGGCCCTGGCCCGCGGTGCTCGCGGCACGTCCCCATTCGTTTCTCACGCCGGACGGCTCGCCGGACCACGGTGCGTTGGAGCAGCTACGCCGCACGCCGGCCAGGATCGTCTACGCGCGGCCGCATGAGGCTGTTCTGGACTGGTGGACGGAACGGCAAATCGGCTTGTCGTGCGAACGCGAGTACAAGTCGACCGCGTTGGCGTTGCGGAAGCAAATCGAAGCAGGGTTCGACCACATTGAGGAGGCCCTGCGTGCCCGGGCGGAGACTATCTCGGCCGAACGGGGCCGAGAGGATCTCACGATCCGGTGCCGTCGTCCCAGTGGTGCCTTGGATCCGCTGCGTCCTCAGATTCCCGACGGGCTTGTCGATGACCAGGTGCGGCTGGCTTGGCGGTCGTTGACGTGGCTCGGGCACACGTCTCGGCATGCGGCAGAGCTCCCCACCCGGACGCCTCGCTCTGGCCCGCTACGGCGTTTCAAGCGGCTGCTGGAGGCCGATCAGGAGGCGTCGCTCTCATGACAGCGCCGGTGCGGGACGGCGGCGAGAACGAAGCCGTATACGACGTCTTCTTCAGTTACTCGTGGAAGAACTTGGCCGAGGCGTTGATACTCGTCGCAGCCTTGGAGGCGCGACGTTTGCAGGTCTTCCGCGACGAGACCGGCATGCGGGACTTCGACGACATCGGCACGGAAGTGTTCGCCGCGCTCGCTGGATCTCGCAGTTTTGTGGCGCTCTATACGCCCCAGTTCCCGGAGAGCGCATACTGCCGGCTGGAACTCGCTCACGCGATGACCGCGGCGTATCGCCTCGACGGCGACGTGCGCCGAATCCTCCCCGTTGTCAGGGAGCTGCCCTACGAAGCCGTTCGGCCGCGGGCGCTGCAGGACAAGCGACTTCCCGCGCGTTCCACCGGCCCGGATGCACTCGCCGCGGTGGTCGCAGAGCGATTGGAGGAGATCGACGACAGGCCGTTCGGGATCGCCTCTGAGCCTGGGCCGCCGAATTGGTATCCGTTTCCGACCGTCGCGGAACCTGCCTTTCACGGCCGTGCGACAGAGCTGTGGGATCTGCACGACGCGTTGGCCGGACGGGATGACGCGGCACAGCCGGGGCAGCGGCTGGCGCGCATCGTGGGCATGGGTGGCCAGGGCAAGACGATGCTTGCCGAGCAGTACGCGCGATGGTTCGCAGCGGACCATCCTGGTGGGGTCTTCGTTCTGCGGGGATTCGGTAGTCACCGAAATGCGAACAGCTCACCTGCCTTGCTCAGGACAGCGCTCGAACAGCAGCTGGCACGGATCGCCGAGGAGTTGCCGGGGGTGCCGGCCGAGGTCGAAGGACGTTCGGCTGATCGCTCGGCGCGGTCGGTGATTCGGGACCACCTGGAGAGGGCCGACCAGGACTACCTTTGGATCGTCGACGATCTGCCGGATCATGTCGGGCCGATCGGTGTTCGCGAGTTCCTCGCTCCGACGGCTCGCGGGCGCACGCTTGTCACATCACGCCACGCGCATCGTGGATTCGTCGGCGAGACAGTCGAGCTGGGGCCACTCGGCGAGTCTGCGGCGGTGAGGATTTTGCTGGGAGGCGCCGGCGCGAGGGCTGATCGGGCGACGATCGCTTCGGCGCGTCGGCTTGCGGCCGATCTCGGTCACCACGCCATGGCGGTCGCGCTGGTCGCCCGAACACTGGACAATAACGGGACAGCTGAGCTCGACCAGGTTCGCACAGAACTGGCCGACCCCGATCGCGACGCACTCGAGTGGGCGGCGGCGCGGGAGCACGAGATCGCCACGGACCATCAAGGCAGTGTGGCGGCGGCGATGATGCGGTCGCTGGCGAGGCTTTCGTCGGCGGCATATGAGGTATTGCTGCTGGCAAGCATTCTTGCGGCCGCACCCGTTCCTGCGGCGATGTTCGACAGCGTACTCGGCGACAGTCGGCGGCTCGACAGCACACGTCCGGGGATGACGGTTGACGACGCGCTTCGAGAGTGCGCCGCACTGGCGTTGGCCACGGTGACGGTAGGCACGTTCGGGACCTTGTGGAGCGTGCATTCACTGGTGAGCCGTGCGGTGCGGTTCCGCGACCGGTTCGGCAGCGGCGACCGTGAGCAGCTGCGGGCCAGGTCCGTCGAGGCGCTCGGGGAGATTCTCGAGCGCGGGCGGGACGGCATCGTGGACTATTTGCCGCACGTGCGTGCCGTCGCCGGTGGCGCGACCGACGTGGCCCAGCAGAGCCTGCTGAACGAGGCGGGACGCGTCCAGGTCGGCCTCGGCGACGAGCGGGCCGCGCTGGCGATGTTCGAGCGGCTCTATCAGGCGTGCCGGGAGTCACTCGGCGAGGACGATTTCGCCACGCAGGCAGGGCTGGTGGGTCTCGGCGTCGCCTACGGCCTGCTAGGTCAGCACGAGCTCGCACTGGACTTCAAGACGCGTGCCTATGAGGTGCTCGCGCGCGTCGAGGGCGCGGATGAGGAAGCGACGCTGACCGCCCTGAACAACGTGGCTGTCACATTCGGCGAGCTCGGCGACTATGCGAAGGCCCGAGTACTCCACCGGCAGATCTATGCCACCCATCTCAAGCGCCGCGGGCCTTCGCACCCCGCGACGCTCGCTTCGTTGAACGCGTACGCGACGGCTCGCGAGCTTGATGGACACGAGAGTCTGGCGTTGCGTCTCAGGACGAGGGTCGTTGCGGCGAGTCGGCGGTATCTGAGGCCTGATGACCCGCAGCTCGCCGACGCGATCAGCTCGCTCGCCGTCAGCCATTATCGAGCGGGGAATTCGGCCGCCGCGCGCGCATTGTTCCAGGAGGCCTACGACGTGCGCAGAGCCATCTACGGACCTTCTCACCCCGACGCTCTCAGCGCTCTCGAGTTCGCCGCCGTTTGCGCGGACCCTGAGGCCCGGACTGCTGAACTCCGCGCCGTGTATCGCAAGCGTGTCACCCACGCCGATCCCGGCTCTCCTGCCGCCCGTCGCACCCTGCGGAACCTGATCATCAACCTGCGGAGCGTCCACGTATCCACCGCCAACCCTCCATCAGACTCCGTGAACCGTGTCTTCTCGGAGCCGGTTCAAGAACCTCCTGGTGATTGGACGGAGGTCGCGGTCCGACTCGACGACGAAACGACCGACGAGCGTGTCGAGGACTTCGAACTCGCTTCGTACCTGCACGGAGCACTGGTCGCGGAGTTCGGCACAGACCACCCCGAGACTCTCTTCGCCGAGACGTGTCTCGGCCACGCGACCGTCTGCCTGGGCCAGCTGGACAGTCAGATCGATGACGGTCTGAACGTGCTGCGCGACGCCGCCGAAGGCATGCGGGTCGTGCTCGGTTGCCCCGAAGCGGACCTGGCCGTGGTGGACCGACTCATCGACTGGGCAGAACGGCTGGCGTTCGACGACTGAACTCGTCATGCGAAACCGACCCGCGCAGATCCTCGTCTTTCGGTGCGTGGTGGAACGTCGCGGGCATCAGCGGTTCTCGTCCTCCTCAGCGGTGGTCGGGAACATGACAGTCGACGCGTGCAGCCGAGCGCGCACCACGTCCGCCGCCGGAGCGCCGAGCGCATCGAACAGCCTCAGGGCCTGAAGGTAGTGTGCGTTCGCCCAGTTCTGCCGGCCTGCGGACTCCGCCAGGGCGCCGAGGCCGGCGTGCGCTCGAGCCCGTTCATGATCGCTGCCGGACTCCGCGCAGGCTGCCAGCGCTGCTTCGAAGTACTCGGCGGCGCGTTTCGGGTCGATGATCGCTGTGTAGGTCTCGCCGAGGTCGTTCAGGGCCATGGCCAGGTCCATCGTCAGATCCAATTTGCGAAAGGCCTGCTCGGCCGCGTGCAAGTGCGCGAGGGCACTGTCGGTGTGGCCTAGAGCGGCTTCGGATGCGGCCATGTCGCGCATCACGATGGCCACATTGCGAGGGCTGTCGATCTGCGTGTAGAACTCGAGGACGCCCTCGTGCTCGGTCAGGGACTCGCCATGCCGTCCGGCCGTGTGGAAGAGCCAGGCCCTGTGGGCGCGTGCGGTGTTCTCGCCGAAGCGATCACGGGCGGCGCGGCACACGCTTTCGGCCTCGTTGAGGCAGCGGTGCGCGGCGTCGGTCTCGCCCCGTTCACCGAGGATGAGGCCGAGGTTGTTCAGAGTCACGCACTCGGCGTGCGGGTCTTGGAGCCGTCTTGTCGCCGCCAGCGCGATGCGCTGGATACGATCCCACTGCTCCCAGTGCTTGGTGAGGAAGAAGACCCCGCGCAGCGCGTAGGCGAGTTGCCAGCACTGTTCGTCGAAACCGTGCTCGTAGGCGGTTTCGCACAGCGCCGCGGCCGTGTCGAGATGCTTGGTCTGCCAGTCGAGGGCCTCGTAGTAGTCACTGAAGTCCGGGTCTGGCACAGCTCCGGCTGCCGCCACCGCGAGCGGGAAGCGGTGCCGATGCGGCGTGACCTGTGAGTCGGCCCTGTCACAGACGCGCAGATAGGCGTCGAGCAAGCGTCCGATTGCGGCCCGCAGCTGCTCGGCGCCGAGCGTCTGTCCGGCGGCGGATATCGCGTACTCGGCGACCAGATCGTGCAGGACGAAACGATCAGTGCCGCGCACTTCAAGCAGACTCGCCGCGTGCAGCCGTTCCAACGCGCCAGCCGCGCCGAGGAGCGGGAGGTCGGCGAGCATTGCGACGTCCCAAATGTCGAAGACGGTCAGCAGACGGGTGCCGAGCAGAGCAAGCACCTGCCGCAGCTCTCGGGGCAGCAAGGAGAACGAGGCATCGAACACCGCACGCACGCTGCGTTCCCCGTCGTCCAGCTGCCCGATGAAGTCCTCCGCGCGCGACAGCTCGGCGGCGAGCAGTTCCGGATCGAACGCGCCGCCGGGAGCGCAGCGTGCCGCCGCGATCCGCAACGCCAATGGGACGCCGGCACAGCGCGCGACGATACCGTCGACAGTGCTCTGCGAGACACGACCGCCGGCCGACACCATGCGGAACAGCGCGGCGGCATCAACCTCGGCAAGGGGCCGCAGGTCGAGATGCACGGCCTCGTCAAGGGCCACAAGGCGGTTCCGGCTCGTCACCAATACCCGGCAGCCAGGCGCCGATGGCAAGAGCAGTCGTACCTGATGTGCGTCAGCGGCGTTGTCTAGCACCAGCAGCAGCCGCGCGCCGGCGGTCTCCGCCTGGAACTGCGCCGAGCGCGCCGGCTCGGTGCTGTGGATGGTGGCGACCGGGACATCCAGCAAGGCGAGCAGAGCTCCCAGCGCCTCGAAGCTGCTCAGCGGCGCGTGTCCGGGAGTGAAGCCACGCAGATCGAGGAACAGACATCCGTCCGGAAAACGGCCGGCGAGGCGGTGCGCGCTGTGGATGGCGAGCGCTGTCTTGCCCACACCGGCCAGCGCGCTGATCACGCAGACGCTCGCGGCGCCGACCGCGTCGGGCCGTTCGACGAGCTCTGATCGCACCTGGTCAAACTCCGCGTTCCTACCAGTGAAGTGCACGGAGTCGGGCGGTATAGACGATCGCAACCGCGGGACCGCACCAGAAGGACCCCCACGCGTCGATAGTGAGTCGGCCGACGCCTGCTTTCGCACCGCGTCCCGAGCCAACCGCTGCAACTCGCCACCCGTGCTCAGCAGCAGGTCGATCGAGGCCGCGAGGTCGGGATCGGGACGACGGACGGCACTCTCCGCACGCGAGATCACGCTATGGTCCACATGTAGAGCCCGCGCCAGACGCCGCTGGCTCAGCCCCTGTTCGCTCCGCAAGGCTTTGAGACGTTGGGCGTACCTGTCCCATTCGGGCCGCATCTCCCCCCTCTCTGATCCCCACGCCATGGTGCCTTAGTGGTGGCGCACCGCTGTGCCACCACTGCACCAATATTCGCGCCGCACGTGTTTTGCGAGCGTATTTCGCGGGAGTCCTGGCGGCTCCGACCGCCGAATCCACGTGCGGTTTGATTTTCTGAAGAGCAGGAGTGGGCTATGTATGGTCCCCCGGACGATCCTCCCCTGGCGGAGTATGCCTCAGGCCCCATCGACGGCCAAGGTCAGTGCTGCGACCGGTAGAGCAGTCACACACCTCGGGTGCGCCCAGGAAGTCCTCGGCGGGTGAAGTCGTCGAGGACCCTCGGGGATCTGGTGTCCCGGCGTGCCGGACAGGAAATGATTGACGCCTGAAGTGCGCGCACAGCATCGCCACGACCACCAAGACGGCACCTGACGCCCGCGAGCAATGCGGCCCTCGTGCGGTCACGCTGAGCCGGCCGTCCGCGATCGCGGATACACCGGCTATCAAACGCTCGGCGCTGGTCAGCAATCCCGCTCAGGTCCCCGCATCCACCGCCACAGCGGCGAAGGAATCAGCGCGATCAGCGATCCGGCGACCTTGATCTGGGCGCGGAGATCGTTCGAGTACTCCATCGACTTGGCGCTCAGCGCGTCTTGTTCGCGGATCAATTTGGCCGCCTCGGTGTCCTCACCCACCGTCTTGTACATGACGGCCAGCTCGAACCCGCTCGCCAATGTGTACGGGTGCGCCGGGCCGAGAATCTCCTGCTGGTTCGCGTAGGCGTACCGGAACATCTTCAACGCCTTTCGATAGCACCTCATCTGGGCGTATGCCTGCCCCAGCAGGAATGTCGCCCGCAAATACGCGGGATCACGCGGCCCACCGACTGCGATCGCGTCTGCGCGCAAACCCACGAGCATGTCGCGTGCCTTCTCCTTGCGTCCCTGTGAGACCAGAGCGTGGCCGTAGCCCACCCCCGCGAATAGCGCGGACGGGCTACGCGGCCCGTCTTCCTCTCGGTTCTTCTGCCAGAGCTGCTTCATGTCCTGCTCCGCCCGTGCCCTGGCAGTGTCGTCTAGTCGCAGTTCCCTGATGTGTGGCACCAGTTTCGCCTCGGCCAGGATCTCTTGTGCCCGCACCATGTCGGCGTGGCGCAGCAGACCGGCTTCGCGGTAGATGGCCACCAGCTCCGACGCCACGCGGCGCGCCTCGATCTGATCCCCGATCAGCGCCAACACGTGCGCGTACTCGATGCGCGCGCCTCGGATCTGACCACCAACTGCATCGGCTGTCGTGAACTCCACGTCTCCGCTCGATCGTGCGTACTCCTCGATGAGCAACTTCAAAGCCTGCTTGGCCCTGCGCAGCTCACCCCGTCGGATCCGCGATCTCGCATACGCGACCGACTCCGCGGCGCGTCCTGTTGACTCCCCGGCGTCACGGTCGCCGGCCGACGCCGCCACGTGCTCCCAGTACGTTTCAGCTTCCTGAAACCGCAATGCGCCGTCCAACGCCTCGGCCAACAGCAGCCGACAACGGCGAAACTGGGGCTCGTCGCTTCCGGCACCTGACAGAGCGCGCTGCGCCAGGCCAGCTGCCTTGTCGAATTCGCGCGCTGCCTGAGCAGCACGCGCCGCATAAAACAGGTCCGAGGTGTTCTCCCCGCGGATGTCGAGCAGACGGTCCCGGTAGACCGCCGACGAAGCGGCCTCACCGCGCGCCTCATAATGCTCCGCGAGCCGTTCCAGCAAGATCGCAAGCCAGCGGGCATCCTCGCTCCGGTCGGCCTCGCCACACAGCCGAACTGCGTGTGTCACCAGGCCAGGCCGGTCGCCGAGCGAAGTGGCGGCATCCTGGAGCATCGGTGTGAGCGCGTCGGCGACCACGGTCCGGAGGTACTGCCGCCGTGGTCCCGGCGGGTTCTGCTCGCGCGCCAGTTCCCGGGCGACCGCGGAGATCGACCACCGGCCGTCGTCGTTGGCGGCCAGACCGGCCGCCTGCAGACCCCGTAAGGCGTCGCCCACTGCCGACGCGTCGATCGCGCCATTGGCGAGCGTCGCGACCGCCCGGACAAGGAGCCCCGCGGGAATGCCGGCCGCGGCGCAGACCGACGCGACCGCCAGCACAAGCGTCCGGGCTGTGTCCAACTCACCGATGCTCTCCCGGACCAGTACGCCGAAGAACCGGTCTATGTCGGCGACACCATCGAAGTCGGCCAAAACCTCGGCATGCGAGCGCAGCCCTTGACGATCCTGGAGTCGGCCCCCAGCCAGCACCAGGGCACCCGCGTGTCCGCCGAGGCGGTCGACAAGCTCGTCGCGGGCGGCCTCCTCCCGTTCACCGGCGGGTTTGCGGTACGACCCCAGCAGTTCCCGGGCATCATCCCCGGCTCAAGCCGCCGAGCACCATCGCGCGGATCGCCCCACCGAACGGGTCGCGCCGCCCGACGAAGACGGTCTGCACCCGATCGCCAGCCGGGATGATCATACGGTGCGGAGCCTGTTCGCCCAGTCCCGCGGGCAGGCCGTCGACAATCCACAAGCTGGGCTCCGCAGTAGCGGCGAGATGATCGCCGAGCACGCCGAACATCCGCTCCCGACTGAGCCCGGCGACATCGAGGCCCGCGATTGCGGCGCTCGAGCGGACTCGGTCAGCGTAGGCGGCAAGCACCTGGTCCGCGGTCCCCTCGACGCCGGACATGTCGATCCAATAGACACCGCCGCGGAAAGCCGCGCCGAACTGCCACGCATAGTCCGCCACCAGGCTGCTCTTGCCGACCCGCGCGGCTCCCGTGACCACCGCGACCGGCCCGAACGGCGTGTCCTGGGTGAGCGGCAGTGCGGCCTTGGTCAGTAGACTGTCCAGCTCCCACAACTCGCGGTACCGGCCCACGAAGCCCGGCGCGCCGGCGATCCGGAAGGCGAACCAGCGCGGCCGTCGGGTGAAGGCGATCGAGCTGAGCGGTCCTTCGAGCGTGTCCACCTTCTGCTTGATCAGCGCCGCCAGAGCCTTCCGCTCGTGGTCGCTGCCGGGGCGCACCGCGAACCGCGCGTCGCTGATGTAGGCGGGCTGGATATGATCCTCGGTCGCCTCGGGGTTGACGACGATGATCCGCCGCGTCGGGTCCTGCTCGTTCCGTCCCGCCAACAGAGCCGCGGTCAGCTCGAACTGGCACGCGGAGCGCAGCGGATACTCTCTGGAGTAGTAGGCGAGTAGCGCCCGGGAGGATCGCAGGCACCGTTCTATCTCCCGGGTGATGCCGTCGAAGTGCCTGATGTCGTCCTCGTCGATGAAGACGGTCAGCCCTTCCTTGACCAGCGCCTCCTTGAGCAGGTTCGCCTCGACCCGGTCGGGGCCGCCGAGGGAGAGGAAGATGTCGAACTCGCCCGGCGGGACGCCTGTTTTCTGAGGGCTCATCGCGTCTGTCCCGGAGCGCTCGGCGCACTGGGCGTGCCCGGCGTGCGGGTACGCGCTGCGGAGATCCCGGCACCGTCCAACGCGGCGAGTTCGGCGTGCACGGCGGCCGCGACATGGCCGGCACCCAATGTGTCGTAAAGTCGCAGCGCTCTGGTCAGCTGGTGCCGCGCGCGCGCCGGGCGGCCTCGGCGGACGGCGCACCGCCCCAGTCCAGCGTGCGCACGGGCCTGCTCGAAGACGCTGCCCGAGCGCCGGGCGGCGTTCAGCGCTGCATAGTGGTGGACGTCGGCCTGGAGGGTGTCGCCCTCGTGGACGGCGAGTTCGCCGAGGCCGTTGAGCGCCATCGTCAGATCCAGGCGCAGTCCCAACTCGGTGAACATCGCAACCGCGGTCTGGAGGTGGTCGCGGGCTTCGCCGTGCTTCCCCAGGGCGAGCTCGGTCGCGGCCATGTCGCGCATGATGATCGCCACATTTCGCGGCGTCCCGACGGCCTGCCGGAACTCCAGCGCGGCCGTCTGCCCGGCCAGGGCTTCCCGGTAGTCACCGGTGCAGTGCTGGATCCAGGCCAAGTGGGATTGCGCCGTGAACTCGCCGTGTCTGTCGCCGATGTCCCGGAACACCTCCACAGCGGCACCCAAGTGGGTCATGGCCGCCTCGAAGTCGTGCGTCTCGCCCAGCACGAAACCGAGGTTGGCCAAGGTCATGCCGGTGCCGATGCGGTTTCCCGCCCGGACCGCAGCGGGCAGCGCCGCCTCGTGCGTGGCACGCCACAACCGCCAGTGCCGGCCGAGGAAGAAGACTCCGCGCAGGGAGTAGGCCAGCTGCCACGACCGCTCGTCCCAGCCGTCGGTGGCGGCGAGCACGCACAGCGCGCTGAGGGTATCGAGATGATCAGTAAGCCAACTCCGCGCATGTTCGTCGTCTTCGAAGGTCTGCGGCGGTGATCCGGTCGCGGCGCCCTCAGTCGCTGAAAGACGGTGGCGGTAGGGGGTGAGCAGCCGGTCGGCCGCCTCGGCGGTGACCGCGTACGCGTCCAGCATCCGCCCCGTCGCCGCCCAAATCTCCGTCGCCGGGAGTTCCCGCCGGACGGCCGAAGCCGCGAACTCCGCTAGCAGGTCGTGGACTCGGAAGCGGCCGTGCCCACGAGGCTCCAGCAGGCTGGCTCCGACCAGTTCCTCCAGCCCGCGCTCGGCTTGTTCGGCGGGAATGTCGGCGAGCGCGGCGGCCGCCCAGCCGCTCAGCGGTTTCGCCGGATGCAGGCCGAGCAGCAAGAACAGCCGGCGCTGTGCGGAAGGAAGCAGGTCCAGTGAGGCGCCGAAGGCATCGGAGACAGCCCGCTCATTGTCGGCGAGATGGGTGAGCCGCGACCGGGGATGCGCCAACCGCGCCGCCAGGTCCGCCGGTGTCAGACCGCTGTCGGGACGACACCGGGCGGCCACGATCCGCAGCGCGAGCGGAACCCCGCCGCACGCTGCCAGAATGCCGTCGATCGAGGTCTGATCGCCGCCGCGATACTCGGCAACGGCGCAGAACAACTCAGCTGCCTGCTCCGGTGGCAGCACAGGCAGTACCACCCGGTGCGCGTCGTCGAGAGCAGTCAGCCGGTTGCGGCTGGTGACCAGGACCGAGCAACCGGCTGTCGGCGGCATCAGGCAGCTGATCTGCTGAGCGCACACGGCGTCATCGAGCAGGAGCAGCAGCCGCCGTCCGGCGATCTCCCGGTGATAGCGGACGACGCGCGCCTGCCGTCCCGCCGGGATCTGCTCATCGGGCACGCCCAGCATCGCCAGCACCAGGCCGAGCGCATCGAAGTCGGTCAACGGCGTCACCCCGGGGGCGAATCCCTGCAGGTCCAGGCACAGGCAGCCATCCGGGAAGCGGTCAGCGAGCAGGTGCGCGACGCATCGAGCCAGCGCGGTCTTGCCGATCCCCGGCATGCCACTGATGACGCAGATCCCCGCCGCGCGGGGATGGCCGAGCTGCCCGGTCAGCGTTTGGCACACGGCCTGGACCTCATCGGCCCGGCCGGTGAAGTGCACGGTGTTCGGGAACGGGACGAAGGGCCCGCGATCGGACGACTCGCCCGGTGACGCCGCGTCGGAGCTTCGGTGCTGTGAGGGGTCGGCCGCCGATCCCTCACGCAAGTTCTGGAACAGCCCGCCGGTGTCCAAAGCCTTGTCGAGCGCGTCGGCCAGCACCGGGTGTAGCGGCCGTTCGCCTCGTTCAAGGCGGGTGTAGTGCGAGCGGGAGACGTTGATCCGGTCGGCCAGGTTCGCCTGGCTGAGATGCCGCCTCTCGCGCCACGACTTCAGCTGCGCCGCTATTTCACGATTCGCATCCACGTCTCCCCCAACTGTTCCGGCGGATCCGCACATGTGCGCACCGCCGACCCTCTCGCCACTGGAACAGCGCCCTGCAAAGGTCGGTCCAACGGCTCTCCTCGGAGCCGCGCCGCGTGGTCCGACCAGCGGCCCGACGTGCGGAGAAGGAACGGGACGTGACCGGGCACCGACGTTCGCCAGCCCATGATGCCACCCAGAGAGATCAACTGCACACCCATAGTGGCCATCTGGCGCGGATCGGGCGCGACATCAGAGACGGGCGGGGACTGGAGGGCTATGCGGTCTTCGTCACGGGACTGACGATGACCGTGCTCGGCCTCACCGACGCGGTCAGCGCTCCCATCATGGGCGCCGCGCAGCTGCTCGCAATCTCGTTCCTGGTCTTCCACAGCATCACGCCGAACCGGCACCGGGCGGTGGACGTCCTGGCCGGCCGGGAGGCCTTCGCGCCGTTCCCATCACTGCTCCCTCATGCCCGGGATCTGCGGATCTATGGCCCGACTGCGATCAACGTCGTCGTGCATCTGGCAGAGATCCGGCGGCTGGTGCTGGCCCGCGGCGGCATGGTGCGGATCGTGGTGCAGAAGCCGGATCCGATCCAGCTGCGACACACCGCGGTACAACTGGACCAAGGCCTTGATCTTGACCAAACGCTGACCGCCGCGATCCGCAGCCTGGAACGCTGCGACGGCCTCCCCGGGTTCGGCTACCGCCTGCTGCCCTTCAACCCCGGGTTCAGCCTGGTCGTCGTCAACGCCGGCGACAAGGACGGGTACGTCATCGTCGAGCCGCATGGCTTCGGCGACCAGGCCATCAGCGACCGGATGCACCTGCGCATCACCCGGAGCGAATCGCCGCGATGGTTCGCCTACTGGGTCGATCGGTTCGACGCGATCTGGGCGGCGTCCTCGGACGGGGAGCACGCGAGTTCCGGCGCTAAGCCGGGCACCGACGGTGAAACCCGCTCCGAAGGGCGTCTTGGATCCCTCTCGCAGCCCGACGCCGAACAGGGCGTGGCCGGATGAACCAGGCTTCAGTGCACTCGGTATTGGATCAGCTGGCCCGGCTGGGACCGCTTCGCGTGGCATTCCTGAGCGGCGCGGGCGTCTCGGTGGAGATGCCGACCGGGCTACCGTCCGGAGCCGCGCTGACGCGCCGCGTCTGTGAGGCGTTCTTCCCCGAGCGCACGTTCGACACGCTGCTCGACTACCACGCGGCCGTCGGCTGGACCATCACGGAAGTCTGCGCCGCGCAACGGGCCAGGGCCGGGGGAATCGCCCCCAAGGGCCGCCTGCCCCGCCTGGAAACCGTGCTCGGCGTCGCGATGCGGGTGCTCGATCACGACGAACGCAGAGTCCTTCGGATCCTCGACGACGTACGTACAGCAGTCCCCAACCGGCAGCACGCCGCACTCGCCGCGCACCTGGCCGTCGGCGGCCGCCAGCTGACGCTGAACTTCGATGATTGCATTGAACAGCGGCTGATCACGCTCGAGGCGCCCCCCGACGCCGCGGACCGGCTGATTCACCTGCACAGCTCGTTCCGCGCCGACCCCGAGGGCCGCAGCCTGGGCCTCACCCTGGCCCGGATAGAGCCCGGCTTCCAGAAACCCGTTGAGCACTCCTTGACCTCGACGCTCGCGGCCGCCGCGGCGATCGTCGTCGTCGGCTACAGCGGCAGCGACTTCTTCGACGTCGACCAGACGGTCGCCGCACTGCCGTCGGGCTCGCTCAAGGGCACCCGCCTGTACTGGATCAACCACGGCTCGCACCCCCGCTGGCACGTCATCGACGCCGCCAACCCGGCCCTGCCGCCGGTGATCGCCGGTCTGGCGCGAGCCGGGGCTCGACCGACAGTGCTGTGCGGCCGGACCGGTGAGTTCCTCAGCTCCCTGCTCGACGCCTGGCGTCTGAACTCGGGTCCGGAGCCCGCGGTGTCCGCCGGCCCTCCGGCACCGCCACCGACCGTCCCGGTGTCCGAGAACGAACGCCGCGAAGCGGCGCTGGCGCTCTATCGGGAACTGGCGATCCCCCGCGCCGTCGCGGGGATCCTTGACTCCGGCAATCTCGCCGGTCTGCCGTCGGACGCCGTCTGGCTGGCCCGCTCGGAGCTCCTGTGGGAGCAGGGCCGCTGGAACGACCTCCTGCACCAGTGGCTGCGCCGAACACCGGAGGGGATCGACCCGCTCGTCCGGGCCGAACGCGTGGGCGCGTGTCTCTGGGTGCAGGGACGGCTGGTCCCCGCCTATCTGTGGCTCGTCGCGCACCGGCGCGCCGCGGCGGTGGACCCGGACGGTGCCCGACGGCTCGCGGAGACCGAAGGCCGCGTCGTCGAGCACATGGCCCGGACGCCGGAGCTGCGGCCGATCGCCCGGTGCCTGGCGCCGCAGGCGGTCGGCCGTATCCGGGCGCTGGGTGGTCTGGAGCAGCAAGCGGGCGTTCACGCGTTTCGCCGGCGCCAGGATCTGACGTCCAGTCTCGACGCGATCGGCGGCGGCGGCGTCAGGGAAGCCGGACACGCGGCGGCCTCACAGAACTGGTTCGCCGAGGCCGGCAGTCTCACCGCGGCGCTGAGTTACCGCCACCGGCAGCTCCGCGACGAGTTCCGCCCCGACCGACCCGACGAAGAACTGGCCGCCGACTACCGCGAGCTCGCCGACCGGTTCGACATCGTCGGATCGGCCGCCGGCCGGGTGCGGACCTGTCTGCTGCCGGGCGCCGAGCGGGTGTTCGGGGTCCGGGAGTTCGTCTCGGCGCTGTTCGACGGGCAATTCGGCTGGTGGCACCGGTGCCGGCTGCTCGGGCACTACCTGCCGAGCCGCGTCGGCCATATCGCCCGCAGCGCACTGACCATTCGGCAGGGGCGTGATCCAAGGCTCTGATGCCGGGGCCGAGCCCCGGGCCACCTCCGATCCATCCATGATCAGCCCCATCGAGAGGAACCGAGAAACCATGACCCACTTCCAGTCGGCAACGCCGCCGACCGCGTCAGGGTCGCACTCCACCCCGCCCACTCCGGGCTGGCTGAGTGTGGGTGCCGAGCGTGCCGACCCGCAGGACTGCTCGGAAGGCGGATGCGTCGGCGACTACAGCGCGCCGACGGACTTGTTCTGCCGCAAGCACGACCGGTTCCTGCCGTTGTCCTCGCGGCTGCCTAGCCGCCGCAAGACCATCGCAATCAATCTCAGTAGGCTGGTTGTTCTGGGCGGGTTCGAATACAGCGCGCAGTACGCCACCAACGTTCCTCTTGTCGTGCTCGGCGCCGTGCTCGGCGGGCTGCTGCTCGTCCTACCGCTTCGGCGCTTCCCGCACACGTACGCGGCCGCCGTGCGGGCGTGGGCGGTCGGAGGCCTCGTCTGCGGACTGGCCGCGATCCCCGACGTGACGCTGCACCGAGTTCTGGGTACAGCCGTGCTGGTGATCGTGCTCGGCGGGGCGACCTTGTACCTCGGCCGGCTGGCGTCGCTGATCGGAGTCGGGGATCCGCGGATACCCGACCAGATCGCGCCCCGTCGTGCGGCCAGGCAACATGCTGGACGGCAGGCTGCACTCGGCACCCCGGGCCGGGTCGCCGGTCTGGTGGTCGGTCCGGCCGTCGCCTCCCCGGCTGCGATCCTGACGCTGTTGGCGCTGGGTCAAGGACCGGCGCAGTGGCTGTTCCGGGCGCCGTCGGCGATCCAGGTGTTCCTGGTGACGACCGCGATCGGCGGCCCGGTGGCGACGCTGTTCATCGCCGCCGTCGCCGGCTTCCTGGAAGGTGCCCCGAAGGTCGACAGACAGGTCGCACCGAAGTTCCCCGAGCCTTTCGCGCCGCCGCGCTTCGTGCTGGACACCGTTCCGGACGGCAGCTTGGGCCGCGTGGCGTCCCGGACGGTAGAGATCACCGTGAACGCGGTCCGCCGCGCCGCACACGTCTTGGCCACGAGCACGGTGCGCACCGCGAACTGGATGCACAGGCACGCAGTCATCATCGGCCGGAAGGTGGCCGCCACCGCGCAGTGCGCCCTCGGCATCCTGCGGAACGCGGCGGTCATTGCCGGGTACGCGGCGATGTGCGCCGTGCGGATCGTGGTGCTGCCCGCCGTGGGAATCGGCGCTGCCTATGCTCTGCTCGTGCCCAGCGGTTCGGCGCTGACCCGATACCTGTTGTCCGGTGGTTTCGCCGACCTCGGCCTCGGCATCGCCGGCGCCATCGCGCTCGCGGCCTCGGTGATGCTCGTGTGGATGCTCCTCAGTGGGCTGTCTCGAGACCGCGTGCTCGACTCGGCGACCCACAACGTCGAGGACCTCTGGGCGCGGGTGATGGTGCTGATCGCAACCGGCGGCCTCGCTCTGGGGACATTGGGCAGCCTGGGGTACGGCAAGATCCACATCGGCTTCGTGACCCTTTCCGTGGACGCAGTCGTCGCGTTCACCGTCCTGAAGGGCTATGCGCGCACCTCCATACCCTGGCGGAGGAATGTCACGAAATAGCGATTGCCGGAGCGTTACCCGAAACACCCCGAACGGTCTCGGTTACGTCCTGGGATGTGGTGTATCGGTTAGCTCTGATGGGCGTATCGCCGATAGCTGAGGCGGTCATCGGGTGATCCTTCGAGATGGATTGATGATCTTGAAGGAAGAGGACCCGATGACCGCTTTGACCAGTGTGCCTGCCGGTGACGACTTCGAGCGGCAACTCGCCGCGGCCGAGCCGGACGTGTTGCGGGCGATGGTGAAGTCGTTCGCTGAGGCGTTGATGTCAGCCGAGGCCGACGCAGCCTGTGGCGCGCCCTATGGCCAGGTCAGCGCCGATCGCACCAACTCCCGCAACGGCTACCGCACCCGGGCGTGGGATACCCGGGTGGGCAGCATCGAGCTGGCAGTGCCCAAGCTGCGGACCGGCTCATACTTCCCGGAGTGGCTGTTGGAGCGGCGTCGCCGGGCCGAGCAGGCGCTGATGTCGGTGGTCGCCACGGCGTATCTGCTGGGCGTCTCCACGCGGCGGGTGGAGCGGCTGGCCGCCGAACTCGGGGTGACGCAGCTGTCCAAGTCACAGGTGTCGGCGATGGCCAAGCACTTGGATGAGCAGGTCGCCGCCTTCCGTAACCGTCCGCTGGACGCAGGGCCGTATCCGGTGCTGTGGATCGACGCCCTGACCCAGAAGGTGCGGGAGAACGGCCGGGTGGTCAACGTGCACGCCCTGGTCGCGGTCGGGGTCAACGGCGACGGCGGCCGGGAGATCCTGGGCATCGACGTGGCCTCGGCCGAGGACGGCGCCGGCTGGCTGGCGTTCCTGCGCTCGCTGACCGCCCGCGGCCTTGCCGGGGTGCAGTTGGTCATCTCCGACGCGCACCGCGGCCTGGTGGAGTCCATCGGCGCCGCGATCGGCGGTGCCACCTGGCAGCGCTGCCGCACGCACTACGCCAGGAATTTGATGAACCAGGTCCCCAAGACCGCCCAGCCCTGGGTGGCCACGCTGCTGCGCACCATCTTCGAGCAACCCGACGCCGAGGCCGTGCACGCCCAAGCCGGCCAGGTCATCGCCGCATTGGAGGCGAAGTTTCCCAAGGCCGCCGCACACCTGGACGAGGCCCGGGCCGACCTGCTGGCCTTCACCGCCTTCCCCCACGAGATCTGGCGGCAGATCTGGTCCAACAACCCGCAGGAACGACTGAACAAGGAGATCCGCCGCCGCACCGACGTCGTCGGCATCTTCCCCGACCGCGCCTCGGTGATCCGGCTAGTGGGCGCCGTGCTGGCCGAGCAGAACGACGAATGGGCCGAGGGCCGCCGCTACATGGGACTGGAAATCCTGGCTAAGATCCAGCGCACAGGCCAAGGCCCCGCCCCGGACACAGCACCAGCGGCCGCCCTGATCGCCTAACAACAAACAGGATCACCCGCTGGCCACCCCATACACCACCAGCGCGGACGTGACCACGGTCTCGAGCGACTTCTTTGCGAGATAACCCTCCTCGCATTCAATCATTGCCAAAGTCTGACCCACTCAGCTGCGGGGCCGGTCACAGGCAGGTAGTCCGTCTGCGCACAGCGGCTGGCCGTGTGCCCGCGTGCCCTTCGCGGACACACGGCCAATGCCGAGGAGATCACCCCCAGGCCTTCGTGCTGGCCTGACGCAGTGCCTTTACCTCAGCGGCACCGCGGATCAGGCCGGTCCGGCTCACAGCGGAGTCCATGACCCGAGCCGCGACGGACGTCTCCCGACGCCAAGGAGGCGGAGCCTCACACAGTTCCGTTGTGCCGTACCCGGAAGATCTACCGAGAGCTCGGGTAGGTTTAACCGAATGCGAAGTGTGAACTGGTTTCAGAGACCCTGTTCCAGCTCCTGACCGATGCCATCCTGTCGATCCAGTCCACGGGCGTCTGCACGAACAACACCAGCACTGTTTGCGAAGTACCGGGCGCCGGCAGGATAAGGCAAGCGCGGACCTGAGAGAAGCCGGAGGCGCTCTCAAAGCCACCGGTTTCCGTCACAACATGACCAAGAGCCTGTCTGGGATGTCGAAGGCCGTGGTGGAGGAGTTCAATGACCAAGTTCCTCGCATCCTAGATGCAGACGGCCATCCGGCATCGGCTGCAAGTCCGCGACCTCATCCTCGGCGACATGCCTAGTGCCGAAACATAAGAGCCTTTACGGAACCATCGCGGCGGGTAAACCAACCTGGCCACCGCTGGCGCGAGCTAGATCAACCGTGCTGCATTTTGCAGCACCGCTGGTCGCGAAGCGGCTCCGAAGCGCATCCAGGCGCCGCGAAACGACTTGCTTCATCGAGGTCAATTCGCTGCCCTGGTAAAAGGAAAGAAAAATCTTGGGTGCGAATCCGACATCCTCCGCTGTCAGCCGGCTTTGACCTGCGATCTCGCCGTGGGCAGGCAATAGTCGCCCACCTGGTGCTTCCGTGAACCCCGAGCGCTGCCAAGCGCTCGGGGTTGTCGATCGCGTCGAAGAACCTGCGCCGCTATTGGGCGCGACCGTGGACCTTCGCAATGATCTGGTTCTCCACGGCGCTGCTCACCGCTGAAGTGCCGCCGAAGATCACGACCGAGCGGGTGCGGGTGTTTTCGTGTGGCGGGTACATCGAGGCTAGTGCGGTGGCTGTTGAGCTGGGTAGCGAGGTTGGGTTGGTGAGGAGTAGGGGTTGGCCGAGGCTGGCCTCGTAGGCGCCGCCGCTGAGTGCGTCGGGGAAGGTTGTGCCGACTGCTACTCCGGGGTGTTCGGGGTTGGTCCATTGGCCGGCTAGTTGGCTGGAGGTTGCGTAGCGGTCGGCGCCTACTATGCCGTCGACGCAGGCGTATTTCGTTGCCTTGTGTTCCTGGTTCAGGAAGGCGGTGAGGGCTGGGCCGCCTACTGCGGTGATGAGGTTGGGGTCGGTGCAGTGGCTGAGGCCGCCGTTGGACTGGACCTTGGCGTCGATGTATGCGGCTGTGCCGGCGTCGGTGATGGTGTCGTTTCCGTTCGCCTTGCCGGACAGGAGGATCGCGGCTGGTTTGCCGTCGACGACTTCGGCGCTGTCAGCTGCGAAGGGTCCGGCGGCGAGGGCGTCGGCGAAGTCTCCGCCGATCGCGATGATCAGGTGTCTGGGATCCCCGAGGCCGAGGTGGGCGATCAGGAGTGCGGTGCCGTACCGGTCTGTGCCGCCGTAGCGGACGACGTTGTAGCCGAGGCCGCGGAGCTCCGCCTCGACGGACGGCGACACGGCTGTCTTGCCGCCGAGGATGTAGATCGTATGGTTTCCGCCGGCCGGCAGGACGCGGCGGATCTCCTCAAGGGTCGCCTGGCTCACGGTCTTCGGGTCCGTGAGAAGCAGCGGACCGTGCTTGTACGCGGCGAGCGGGACGCCGGCGAGGGCGTCGGGGAACGCGTCGCCTCGGGCGAGCACGACGGCCTGGGCCTGATCCTCCGCCGGGGCGCCGTCGACGCTGTTCGCGGCGCTCCACCGGACCTGGGAGGCGACGATCGACGTCGCGTAGCGGTCGGAGCCGGCGATGCGGTGGACGAGCGGGTCCGTGTCCACGATCGGCGGCGGGGCGGGCGGCGCCGTGACCGTCACCTGCTGGGTGAGCTTCGCGGCGTTGGAGGGCAGGATTCCGTTCGCGGTCAGGGTGACCTTGTAGGTTCCAGGCTTCGCGTAGGAGTGGTTCGCAGTGGCCTGCGTCTGGCTGTAGAAGTTTGTCGAGTATCCGTCGCCGAAGTCGATGGACCAGTCGCCGACGCCGCCTTGGACGCTGCCGACGGCGTTGACGTTCAGACCGGAGGCCGCGGCGACGGAGAGCGTGGCGTGAACCGGCTGGCCGACGTTGACGAGCGCTGTCGTATAGCCGATGGCCTCATGGGCGCTGTCGTAGATCGTGACGGATACGTCGCCGCCGTAGAGCGGAGTCGTGTAAGTGTGCCGCGCTGTCGGGTTGGCGGTGGCCGGCTGCTCGGTCCCGCCGAAGCCGAAGGAGTAGAAGGCCGCGCGCGGCTGCTGAGCCCAGCCGACGTGCTCGGTGACGGTGGCGGTAACCGCGAGCGGGGCGTCGCCGGATGCCGGGGTGAGGGTGAGGACGTAACTCGTATCGCCGTGCGTCCGCTCCACGGCGCCGCGGTCCCGGACGCGTGATCCGGTGCCGGCGTTGGGAACCAGCGGATCGTCGGCAGCCGCGTTCCCGAACATGTCGGTCGGCAGTTCGCCGGTAGCCGCCTCTTCAGCGGAGTCGATCGCCGGCGAGGTGTCGCCCGGCGTGATGTCACCGTCGGTGCTCCCGGCCAGACCGTCGCCGGTGATGTCGTGCGGGCCGACGGCGCCGGCGTCGATCACGTTGTAGTCGACGGCGGACCCGGCCGGCAAGGACGGCGCAGCGTCGATGATGTCGTCGGCGACAGCGACTCCGCTGGACGTTCCGGTCACCTCGATCGAGTCCAGCCCGGCGCTCGGCGTCGTGTTGCGCGTGATGGTGTCGGCGACGATGTTCAGCCCGGACACAGAGTCCGCGAACAGGCCTCCGCCACCGAAACCCCTGACGAAGTCGGTGCTGACCGTGACCGCCGACGATGCCATCGCGATCATGATGCCGGAGTCCGCGACACTCGAGTCATGGGGACCTTCGATGTGGTCGCGGGTGACGACGACGTCCGAGGATGCCTCGATGTTGACCCCGAAGGTGTCGGCGTAGATGTCGAACCCGTCGACGGTGACATCGTGCGCCCCATTCACGGAAACGGTGCCCCTGATGACAGCGCGACTGCCCTGCGCCGGCGACGCGGAGCGCAAGACGATCGGATCGGCGGACGTGCCCGACTTGTCCAGATTCACCTGCCCGAGGTAGGCGGCGCCGGCAGCGACGAGGACCGTCGTCCCCGGTCCGGTCAGGGGTGAGTCGATCGCCGGCTGGATGGCACAGAACGGAGTCGCCGCGGATCCTGCTGCGGCGGCGGTGTCACTGCACGGAGCACCGCTCGTCGACCCGACGAACACTGTCGCGGCGACCGTGTCGGCGCGGGCGTTCGCGGCGAGGAAAGGCACGGCCGTTCCGGAGGTGAGCGCCGACAGGGCTATGAGCGCGACGCGACGTCGCGCGGGCACAGTGCGTGCTGTGTCGCGGGTAGCTGACAAGGGGGGCAACCTCTGTGGACGGCCGATGATCTCCGTAGGATCGGGTTCTCCGATCACTGTGTCAACTGGCCTGCATCGGCTCCTCCCTGCGTCCAATCGGGTCCTACGCATCGATTGCGCGTTTTGGATCATCCGCGCTGGTGGGGCGGCCTCGACAATGAGCTGCCCTGTGCTCTGTCTCGTCGTCAGCCTCAAGGATGTCTCTGTGCCGAAGCCACGTGCCATACGACTCGCGACGCTCGCGATCACCGGCGCCGCCCTGCTTGTCGCCGGGGCCGCCCCGGCACTGGCCGCCGGGCCCGGCGGCCGGTTCGGCGTCTCGGCGAGCGCCTCCTCCGCTCCTGCGATGTCCCTCTCGTTCGGGTTCTATGCCGGGACGTCGCATGCGGCCGCGGTGCTCTACGCGTTCAACGTCGATCCGGCGAAGGAAGCGACCACCACGTATCGGATCGACTGGGGCGACGGAAGCACACCGTGGGTCCAGACCGGTGGGACGGTGCCGAACGGCCTGGTCATCTCGCACGACTACCCGCACGCCGGGGTCTGGAAGGCGACGGCGACGGTGGACGACGGGACGTCCACCGTCGGTCAGAACACCACGTACACCGCGCACTATCCGACCACTCCCACCACGCCGGGGTCCGCTTTCACACCTGTCGGCGGGAACGCGCCGCTGGCCGGGGATCTGAGCATCGACGGCGGGACCGTCGACGCCGCCGCCACGAAGAGCTACATCGTGAACTGGGGCGACGGGTCGCCGTCGCAGACGGTCGCCGCGGCTGATTCCGGGCCCACCGTGGTGCACCACGTGTTCACCGCGCCGCGGTCCTATGGCGTGTCCGTGGTGACCACCGACGGCATCGACTCCTCGGCGCCGCCGCTGTATCCGACCGCTGTCAGCGCCTGGGGTCTGGCGTTCTCCAGCACGGTGAACACCACCGCGTTCGCGACGGTGACCGTCACCTCCTCCGCCGGCAAGAGCCTGCCGACGTACAGCGACTACTACATGTTCTCGGTCAACTGGGGCGACGGCACCACCTCGCCGGCCACCCAGTCGGAGGACATGACGCACCAGTACAAGACCGGCGGGCCCTACGCCGTCACGGTGACCATGGCGCCGACCATGGACGCGGACAAGTCGCCCGCCTACACCTGGACCGCCGGCACGACGCTGGTCGTGCCCACGCCGCCGCCGCCCGCCCCGCCGGCCGTAGGCACGCGCCTGGTGCAGCGCCTGGGCGGTCTGGACCGCATCGGCACCGGGATCACCGTCTCCCGGAGCGGCTGGAGCAGCTGGCAGAACAGATTCCCCTACGGCGGTCAGCTCCCCGCCGGCGCCGTCGTGCTGGCCCGGTCCGACGGGTTCTCCGACGCCCTGGCCGGCGTCCCGCTGGCCGCGCACGTCAACGGCCCGCTGCTGCTGACCGGCGGCAGCGCGCTGGACCTGACCGTCGAGCACGAGATCACCAGGGTGCTGCAACCCCATGCCGGCAAGACCGTCTACCTGCTGGGCGGTACCGCCGCGCTCTCCCCGGCGGTCCAGCAGCGGCTCGTCCAGCTCGGCTACACGGTCCAGCGCTATTCCGGCCTCGACCGGTTCGGCACGGCGCTGGACATCGCGCGGCGCGGCCTGAACGACCCGGCCAAGATCGTCGTCGCGACCGGTATGGACTATCCGGACGCGCTGGCTGCCGGACCGTATGCGTCCTCGGTCCTGGGGACGTCGGGTCACGAGGCGGCCGTCGTCCTGTCCCAGGGCGGCACCCTGGATCCCGCCACCGCGGGGTACATCAGCTCCCGTCTGAACTCCTCCAGCGCGCAGGCACCGACCGTCGTCACCGTGGGCGGCGCCGCCGGGCACGCGGTCGACGCGGCGTTCCCCGCCTTGGCCGGCCACGAACTCAAGCTGCAGGGTCAGAATCGCTATCAGACCGCGAACGCGGTCGCGTCGCAGTTCACTTCCGCCTCGCGCGTCGGCGTGGCGACGGGCACCGGCTACGCGGACGCGCTGACCGGCGGCGCCCTGGCCGCCGCCCGGCACTTCCCGATCGTCCTCACCACCCCGGCGGGCCTGGACCCGGCGGGACGCGAGGCGATCGCACGCTTCTGGTCGCAGCTGTCCGGCGCCTACCTGTTCGGCGGCACGACAGCGCTGAGCGACCAGGTCCTGCGGGACGTCGACGCGGTCGTCAACGCGACGGCGCAGCCGTGAGCGCCGGACCGTCCCGCCCCCGAGCCCGGCGCTCTGGTCCCGACCGGACAGAAACCCAGACAGGGACCCGGACAGAGATCCAGACAGAAACCCGGACAGAGACCCGGAAAGAAACCCGGAGAGAAACGTTGTCCTCCCCCAGAATCCGATCGACGGCCGGGTCCCTGGCCGCCGCCGCGCTCCTGACGCTCGGCGCGACCGCTTATGCGCCCCAGGCCTCCGCCACCGGTCTGCCGCACCACGCCGCCCGAAACGGTCCCATCACATGGGCCATGAACGGCCCGGGCGTCACCGGAGTCGATCCGGTCACGGGCGCCTCCATCCCGGGCGCCTTGGTACCCGCGCTCAGCTCCCTGAACGGCACACTCAGCGACCTGGCATGGTCGCCGGACGGGACCAAAATCGCAGCTGTCCTGACCCACGGCTCGAATCAGCAGCGGGCCCTGATCGCCTACTCGCTCATCGACCAGACCGTCACCACGGTCGAAGACGGCATCCCGATGCTGGCCGATCCTTCGTGGACGGCGGACGGTTCGACGATCCTGTTCGCCGCCGCCGGCGGCGCGCAGCGCAACGGGCTGGAGGTGCTCTGGGCGATCAGCCCGGTAGCCGGCGCCGTCGAGCACCGGCTCCTGCCCAATGAGCCGAATTGTCAGGAGATCGAGCCCTCCGCCGGTCCCGGCGGCGCCGTCGTCTTCACCCGGACGCCGTACCTGACCTGCGACGGGGGCAACGGCATCGGCTATTCCGTCAACGGGCACACCACCGTCATCGGCCAAGCGCAAGACTTCCACCCCGCGCTGTCCCCGGACGGCAGGACCATCGTGTACTGCCACCAGGACGTGGCGACCGGCTACTACCAGCTCTACCGGTCCGCGATCGTCAACGGGGTCCCGCAGCCCGGAACCCCGCTTCCCGGCTCGCCGACCATGGTCACCGGGGATCTGGTGTTCTCCCCCGACGGATCAGCCGTCGCCTTCCACGTCTTCACCGGCACGGGCCCGCAGCTGGCGACGATGCCCGTCGCCGGCGGCAACCCGGTCTACCTGAGCTGGCCCGGCGCTTCCACGGGCCGGCTGAGCTGGCAGCCGCTGTTCGACAAGGACGTGGTCCGGCTCTACGGGGACAGCCGTCTGGCCACCGCGGTCAGCGCCTCCCGCTACACCTGGGCCGACAACGGCACCGCCGACCCGGCCCGCAAGCAGGCCAAGGCAGCCGTCATCAGCCGGTCGGACAACTACGCCGACGCTCTCGGCGGCGCCGTCCTGGCCGCCCGCGCCGGCGGTCCGTTGCTGCTCACGCCCACCGGCACCCTGGACCCCGCGGTGCGGGCCGAACTCGACCGCATCCTGCCGGCCGGCGCTCCGGTCTACGTCCTCGGCGGCGGCGCGGCGGTGTCCCAGACCGTCGAGAACCAGCTCGCCGGCCGCTACACGGTACGGCGCGAGGCCGGCGCCGACCGCTTCGCCACCGCGGTCGCCGTCGCCCGGGCCTCGCTCGCGCTGACGCCGCCCTCGGCGGGGCGGGTCCATGTCCTGGCCGCGACCGGCCTCAACTATCCGGACGCGCTGTCCGCAGGCGCCGCCGCCGGCGCGCTGGGCACCGGCGTGGTGGTCCTGACCTCGGACGGCCAACTGCCCGAGGTGACGCGCCGCTTCCTCGCCGACCCGACGGGCACCGGCGCCGCCGTCGACGTCGACACCATCGGCGGCCAAGCCGGCTCGGCGATCCCGGACACGTCCGACGTGCGGCTTCCGGCCGGGTCGATCGTGTCGGCCTACTCAGGCACGGACCGCTACGAGACCTCCTACCGGGTGGCCAGCGTCCTGCTGGGCGATCGGCAGCCGACCACGGCGGGCATCGTCACCGCCGCGAACTGGCCGGACGCCCTGGCCGGAGGCGCCCTGCTCGGCGTCCTGCGGGGACCGCTGCTGCTGTATCCCTCGGTCCCGACCTCCCCGACCTCCCTCACCGACAAGTGGCTCCGGTCGAACGCCGCCACCCTCCGCTCGGTGCTGATCCTCGGCGGTCCCAGCGCGCTGGCGCCTTCGACGCAACGCCTGATCCAGGGCGACATCGCGGCGCCCGGCAGGTCGGTCTACACGGAGAACCCCTACTAGGCTGGACCGATCTCCGTATCGTTGGAGTTGGAGAACCCGAATTCGGGCTCTGGAACCCAAGGAAAAGCTTGAGCTCAGCTTTCTCATCTTCGCCCGCGCGGACGGAAGGTAGTAGCAGGGATGGTCAAAGCCTTCCGTCCGGACGACGTCGTGCGCGTCGACGGCGACGTGCACGCGGTGCTCGGCAGTGATGTGACGTGGGTCGTGGTGAAGGACGGCGATGCCGCGACGCTGATCGACACCGGTTATCCGCAGGACTACGACAACCTTCTGGCGTCGTTGGCGCTGCTCGGCGTGGCGCCGGAGTCGTTGAGCGCGATTCTGATCACGCACGCGCACAACGATCACATCGGTGGCGCCGAGCGGCTGCGGTCAACGTATGGGATTCCGGTCCTGACGCACGCCGAGGAGGTGCCGCACGCGCGGCGGGATTTCCTGGACCAGGTGTCGATCGGGAAGGTGGCGGCGAACGCCTGGCGTCCGGGGGTCGTGCCGTGGGCACTGCGGGCGCTGCGCAGCGGTGGCACGGCGGACGTGCCGGTGGCCGAGCCGCAGGCCTTTCCCGCCGACGGGCCGCTCGACCTGCCCGGGGCGCCGATCCCGCTGCACACTCCCGGGCACACCGAAGGGCACTGCGCGTATCTGTTGCCGGCTGCCGGGATCCTGGTCTGCGGGGACGCGCTGGGCACCGGGCATCCGACATCGCGGATCAGCGGACCGCAGATGCTGCCGACCATGTTCCAGAAGGATCGGGCGCGCGCGCTGGCCAGCCTCAGCGTTTTTGAGGGGATCGACGCGGACGTGCTGGTCCCCGGGCACGGTCCGGTACACCGCGGCGCGATGCGGGACGTCGTCCAGCGAGTGCGGGAGCGCGGGTAGTGTCGCGCGCAGCTTCGCGCATATAAGAGTTCTGAATTAAGACCTGACACCGGTGCGCCACCGGGAGTTGAGCCACAGAGAGACTGAGACCGCACAGCTGCCGTAGCCGGGAGGCATCGTGCACGACATCTACACGCTCCCCGCCGACCTGCCGATCCCGCAGGACGACGGCGCCGCCGACCATCTTCCCGGCGCCAGGGTTCCGGAGCTCACCCTGACCAGCACCGCCGGCGAGGCGATCGCCTTGGCCGCGTTGGGGGAGGGCCGTACGGTGCTCTACATCTACCCGCTGAGCGGTCGGCCCGGCGAGGAGGCGCCCGAGGGCTGGAGCGCGATTCCCGGTGCTCGGGGCTGTACTACAGAAGCCTGCGATTTTCGCGACCATCACAAGGAACTGCTCGAGGCCGGTGCGGCGCGGGTGTTCGGCTTGTCCAGCCAGGACAGCGCTTATCAGCAGGAGTTGGTCGAGCGGTTGCGGCTGCCCTTCGCGATGCTGTCCGACACCGGGCTGCGCCTCGCCGCCGAGTTGGATCTTCCGACGTTCGAAGCCGGAGGGCGTCTCCTCTATAAGAGGATCACTCTTGTCATCCGTGACGGCGTGATCGAGCACGCCTTCTATCCGATCTTTCCGCCGGACCGCCATGCCGGCGAAGTGCTGGGGTGGCTTACGAAGAATCCCGTACGCCGAATCCCGTAAATCTTCTAGCTTTTTCGGCTGATCCGTCCAGCCGGCAAGTGTTCAGTGGCTCAGCGAGTTTGCGGCGTCCCGGGCCGTCGCAAGGTCCTGGTTCACGGTCGACGCCGCCGCGTCCAGGACTGCCTGGTTCGCCGCTCCCTGCTGGTACTGCGCGGCGGTGGCGACCCAGTCCCCCAGGTCGGACTTGACCTTCGCCATGTCGCGCAGCCAGGCGTCGAGGCGGCTGCCGTGGTCGCCGCCGTAGGCCGCGGCGGCTTGGCGTTCGGCGTTCAGATACGTCGTGTCGCTCTCGGGGTTCGGCGAGGTGCGGAACTTGGAGAAGCGCGCGGCTGGGGACGAGGCGTCGGCGAAGGCTTGGGCGTAGGCCGCCATGTCGGGGTAGTGCGTGGTTCCGACTATCTTCTGGCCGGAGGCCAGCAGGTCCGCGTAGTGCTGGACCGAGCCGAGCAGGATCTGGGTGCTCTTCGTCGAATCCTTGGGGATCGAGGGCGCGCCGGCTGGGTCGTCAGGGTTCGTACTCTCGCCGGCGGTCTGGGCGGACGGCTGCGGGCCGGAGCCGTCGAAGGCGCCGCACGCCGCGGCCAGCGCGAGCACGACGGCTATCGCCGCGAGGCCGTACATCACCAGCAGGCCCTGTTGCTGCCCCATGCCCAGCACCCGGCGCAGCGGCCGGCCGCGTTTGCCCTGCCCCGGAGTCCAGTCAATCTTCGGCACGCCTGAGAACCTATCGTCCCCGCCCCTTTATTCACCAGGGAGTCAATAGGCCTTCGGAGGTGCTCGCCGGGGCTTGTATGAGAACTGCATGAGATTAAAGGAGACCTTCACCTTCGCTTCAGTTACAGGCGCCAACCTCTGGCGCCATGACCGATAGCCCGCGACTCCCCAAAGGGGTCTGGATAAACACCTCGCTCGCCGTGGTGGTAGCCGCCGGCGGAGCGGGCGCCTGGGCGCTGCTCGGCTCGTCGAGTTCCGACAAGACCGCCGCCAACGGCCGCACCATCGCGGTGCAGCGGGGCAACGTCACCGCCCAGGTCTCGGCCTCCGGCAACGTGACCCTGCCGACGGAGCAGGACCTCGCGTTCACCGCGTCGGGCACGGTGACCGAGGTCGACGTGAAGCCCGGCGACGTGGTGAAGGCCGGCCAGGTGCTGGCGAAAATCGACACCACCGAGGCGAACCAGCAGCTGACCTCCGCCCAGGCCCAGTTGACCACCGCGCAAGCGCAGCTGACCAAACTGCAACAGGGCCAGACGCCGCAACAGGCGGCCCTGAGCCGGCAGCAGCTGACGAACGCCGCGGACTCGCTGTCGTCGGCGAAGACCTCGTACTCCGACGCGCGGAACAGCATCTCGCTGGACGAGAGCAATCTGGCCGCCGCGGTCACCACGGCGAAGAACAACCTCGCCGCCGACGAGGCCGCGGCGAAACCGGACGCCGCGAAGATCGCGCAGGACACCAACGCCGTCACCCAGGCCGAGAACGCTCAGAAGAACGGCTCGCTGAAGGACACGCAGTCCCTGCACCAAGCGCAGAACTCACTGACGTCGGCGCAGAACTCCTACGCCATCGCCGTGGACCAGCAGGCGGTCTCCGCCGCGCCGGCCACCCCGGACCAGATCGCCTCGGCCAACCAGTCCGTGCTCAACGCCCAGAACGCGGTCACCACCGCGCAGAAGGGCGTCGCCGGCACCGTCATCACCGCGCCGCAGGCCGGGACGGTCCTGTCGGTCGGCGGTTTGGTCGGCGACTCGGTGAGCGCCGGATCCGCGTCCTCCACCTCGGCGGCGTCCTCGTCCTCCGGCGGTTCTACTGGGGGTTCCTCTGGGGGTTCGGCAAGCGGCTCCTCGGGATCGTCCAGCTCCTCGACGTCCTCCACCGCTGCCAAGTCCGGCAGCAGTTTCGTGGTGCTGGGCAACATGTCCAGCCTGACGGTGCGCGCCGAGTTCGCCGAGACCGACGCCGCCAAGCTCAAGCCCGGGGAGAGCGCGCAGGTCACGATCAACGCGATCCCGGGCTCGGCGCTCACCGCGACCGTGCAGTCCGTCGACCCGACCTCGACCGTGGTGTCCAACGTCGTCGAGTACGGCGTCACGCTCCAGTTCACCGCCGGGCAGCAGGATCTGGCCTCGCTCAAGCCCGGACAGACCGCGTCGGTCTCGGTCACCACCGATAGCGTGACCAACGTGCTCTACGTGCCGTCCTCTTCGGTCACCACGCTGGCCGGCCAGAGCTTCGTCACCATCGTCAGCGGCAAGACCCAGACGCAGACGCCGGTCCAGATCGGCGTGGTCGGCGACACCTCGACGGAGATCACCTCCGGGGTGAGCGAGGGCGACGAGGTGCTGCTGTCCTCGCGCACCACCACCGGCACCGGCACCACCACCCGGGGCGGCGGCGCGGGTGGCTTCGGCGGCGGCGCGGGCGGGTTCGGCGGCGGCGCCGCCGGCGGCCGGGGCGGATTCGGCGGGTGACCGGCGTGAGCGGTCCGGGCGGATCGGAGGGCCGCAAGCCGGTCATCGAGCTCGCCGACATCCGCAAGACCTACGGCATGGACGGCACCGCCGTCCATGCCCTGCGCGGCGTCACCCTGACCGTCCCGGCCGGGGACTACGTCGCGATCATGGGCGCCTCGGGCTCGGGCAAGTCCACGATGATGAACATCATCGGCTGCCTGGACGTCCCCACCTCCGGCCGCTACCTGCTGGACGGCATCGAGGTCGAGCATCTGTCGGACCGCCAGCTCGCGCTGGTCCGCAACCGCAAGATCGGCTTCGTCTTCCAGTCCTTCAACCTGCTGCCGCGCACCACCGCGCTGGACAACGTGGAGCTGCCGCTGATCTACGCCGGCGTCGGCACCGCCGAGCGGCGCAAGCGGGCCAGGGCCGCCCTGGAGCTGGTGGGTCTCGGCGACCGGATGAACCACAAGCCGCAGGAGCTCTCCGGCGGCCAGCAGCAGCGCGTGGCCGTGGCCCGCGCACTGGTCACCGCGCCGAGCCTGATCCTGGCCGACGAGCCCACCGGCAACCTGGACAGCGCCTCCTCCGAGGACGTGATGGCCCTGTTCGACCGGCTGCACCAGGCCGGGCGCACCATCGTCCTGATCACCCACGAGCACGACATCGCCGAGCACGCCGACCGCGCGATCCGGCTGATGGACGGGCAGATCGTCTCCGATGAGCGCAACGGCGCCCGCGGCTGGCTTTCCGCACAGCACAGTGCCAAGCACGGGAGCGCTTGATGAGATTCCGCGAGGTCTTCCGGTTCGCCTTCGCCGGGCTGAAGGCCAACAAGCTGCGCTCGGGGCTGACCACCTTGGGCATCCTGATCGGCGTCGGCGCGGTGATCCTGCTGGTCGCGGTCGGCAAGGGCTCCGGCGCGCAGGTGCAGGCGAACATCGACAAGCTGGGGACGAACCTGCTGGAGGTCTCCCGGCAGGCCGGCGGCTTCGGCGCGCGCGCCTCCCGCAACACCGGGACGCAGAGCTCTGTCTCGGCGCTCACCCTGGCCGACGCGCAGTCGCTGGTCGACCCGGTGAACGCCCCGGACGTGCTGACCGAGGCGCCGGTGGTCACCGCCTCCCCGACCGCGACGTATTCCGGTGCCACGCACCAGATCTCGCAGCTGGTCGGTACCTACCCGGCCTACCTGCAGGCGACCAACTGGCAGATCGCCGAAGGCTCCTCGATCACCGACGACGACGTGACCCAGGCCCGCAAGGTCATCGTGATCGGCCAGACGGTGGCCACCGACCTGTTCGGCACCGCCGACCCGGTCGGGCAGCAGGTCATGATCAACAACGTCCCCTACAGCGTGGAGGGCGTGCTGCAGTCCAAGGGCTCCTCGGGCCTGCAGGACGCCGACGACTTCGCCATCGCGCCGCTGACCACCGTGCAGGACTCGCTGAGCGGCTTCGGGTCGCTGAGCCAGATCGTGGTGCAGGCCAAGTCCGCCGGCGCCACCACCGCGGCGCAGAACGAGATCACCTCGATCCTGACCTCGCGGCACCACCTGTCGGCGACGGCCTCGCCGGACTTCCGGGTGCTGAACCAGCAGTCGCTGCTGGCCACCTCCAGCTCCACCACGCACACCTTCACGGTCCTGCTGGGCGCGGTCGCGGCCATCTCGCTGCTGGTCGGCGGGATCGGGATCACCAACATCATGCTGGTCACCGTGACCGAGCGGACACGGGAGATCGGCATCCGCAAGGCCCTGGGCGCGCCGCGCGCGGCGATCCTGGGCCAGTTCCTCATCGAGGCGGTGATGCTGTCCCTGATCGGCGGCGCCCTGGGGGTGGCCGCCGGACTCATCGGCACCAGGTTCACGGTCGCCGGGGTGAAACCGGTCATCGTGCCCGCCTCGATCGCGCTGGCCTTCGCGGTGTCGGCGCTGATCGGGCTGTTCTTCGGGTCGTTCCCGGCCAACCGCGCGGCCAAGCTGCATCCCATCCAGGCACTGCGGCACGAGTAGAAACCTCACGAGCAGGAAGAGTCGAAGTCACAGATGTCTGACAAGCCCGGCGGCCCGGCCGCCAACGACAACAACGCAGAGTTCGAGCTCCTGTCCCAGGCGCCCTCGGCGCCGGACATCAGCGGCCAGCTCAAGCCCGCCCGCAGCGGCGGCGCCGGCATCCCGAAGGTGACCCTGGGCCTGGTCGGCGCGGTGCTGCTGGCCGGCGGGTTCGTCGGCGGGATAGCGGTGGGCAAGAGCAACAGCTCCTCGTCGTCCAAGCCCTCGAACACCGCCGCCGGCGCGAACCGCGCGCGCGGCGGCTACGGCGGCGGGTTCGGCACCGGCGGGGCTACCGGCGGCGCGGCCGGCGGGACGGCCGGCGGAGCCACGGGAGGCGCGGCCGGCGGTGCCCGGGGCGGAGCCGTCACCGGCACCGTCACCGCCGTCAGCGGCTCGACCATCACCGTCACCGACAGCACGGGCAAGGCGGTGACCGTGAACACCAGCCCGCAGACCACCGTCACGATCGGCAAGAGCGGCGCGGTCTCGGACCTGACGACCGGCTCCGAGGTGACGATCCTGGGCACTCCGGACAGTAGCGGGACCATCACGGCGCGCTCCGTGGTGAGCGGAATCACCCAGTTCGGGTTCGGCGGACGCGGCGGAAACCGCACGCCGGGAGCCGCGTCGTCTTCGCCGGGTGGGTCAAACGGGTGATACTGGACGGGATGGACACCCGAGGCTCCCTAGACCGAGAACCGCGCAGCCTGCTGGTCGTCGACGACGACACCGAGATCCGTGACGCGATCGCACGGGCCTTCCGCCTGCAGGGCTATCGCGTGCGCACCGCTTCCGGCGGCCTGGCCGCCCTGGAGCAGGTCGCGGCCGACCCGCCGGACGCGATCGTGCTGGACGTGATGATGCCCGAGCTCGACGGGGTGGAGGTGTGCCGGCGCCTGCGCGGCGTCGGCGACCACACCCCGGTGCTGCTGCTGACCGCGCGCGACGCGGTCGGGGACCGGGTGGCCGGGCTCGACGCCGGCGCCGACGACTACCTGGTGAAGCCGTTCGCGCTGGCCGAGCTGCACGCCCGGATGCGCGCGCTGCTGCGCCGCTCCGAGTACGACCCGGTGCCCGAATCCGAGCGCCTGGTGTTCGAGGACCTGGAGCTGGACCCCGAGTCCCGGCTGGCCTACCGCGGCGGGCGCACGATCGAGCTGACCCGCACCGAGTTCGCGCTGCTGGAGCTCCTGATGCGCAACGCGGGGCGGGTGCTGCCCCGGGAAGTGATCTCCGACCGGATCTGGGGCTACGAACTCGGGCCGGAGTCGAACTCCCTGGAGGTGTTCGTGTCCTGCATCCGGCGCAAGACGGAGGGCGGGGGAGAGCCCCGGCTGGTGCAGACGGTGCGCGGCTTCGGGTACACGCTGCGGGTGCCGGCGTGATCCGGGGGCGGTTCGGGAGGCGGACGCGGCTCGTCGCGGCGGATCAGGGCTTCAGCGCGGGTGCGGGTACGGATGCGGGTGCGGGCGCCAGTGCCGGTGTGGCCGCTGACGCGAGCGCCGGCCCGAATGCCCCCTTCAGTACTGCCCCTGCCTTCAGTGCTGCCCCGCCGACGACTCAGGGCTCGGAGACGTATCCGGCCCGGCCCAACGGCCAGACCGCGCAAAGCGCCCCCTCCGCCTTGTCCCGGCTCGGCTCCCCCTTGTCGTTCTGGCGCCGTACGCCGCTGCGCGCCCGGCTGGCGCTGGCCGCGACCGTCGCGGTGGCGGCGGGCATCGGCGGCGGCGTGGGGTTCGCGTACGTGGCTGTGCGGCACTCGCTGACGCAGCAGGTGGACAGCGGTCTGCAACGGCAGGGCGCGAAGGTGCAGGACCTGCTGCTGACCCACCATCTCCCCCGCTATGACGAGACCCGCAGCCAGCAGTTCGGCGACACGCTGACCAACTCCCAGTTCATCGACTCCACCGGGACGCCGCTGCAGCCCAAGCTGCTGCCGGCGACGCTTCGCACGCCGTACAGCGTCGTCGTTCTCGCGCCCGCCTCGACCAGGGTGATACCGATCTCCTCGGCGGACGCCCAGGTCGCCGCCGGGAGCATGAACAGCTACATGCATTCCGGCGAGATGAACGGCCAGCACGTCCGCATCCTGACCCTGTCGATCGGCCAGAAGGACCGGGCCCTGCAGATCGACGCGCCGCTGACCGCGATGGACCAGCAGCTGTCCACGCTGGGCTGGGAGCTGTTCGGCGCGGGCGCGGCGGGCATCGTCCTGGCCGCGGGTCTGGGCTGGCTGGTCACCCGTACCGCGCTGCGTCCGGTCGCGGAGCTGACCAGTACCGCCGAGCGCATCGCCGCCACGCACGACCTCGCGCACCGCATCCCGATAGACGGTGCGCCCGGGGAGCCGCGCGACGAACTCGGCCGCCTGGCCGCGACGTTCAACACCATGCTGGACGCGGTCCAGGAGGCCACGGACCGGCAGCGCCAGCTGGTCGCCGACGCCTCGCACGAGCTGCGCACGCCGCTGACCTCGCTGCGCACCAACGTCGAGGTGCTGGCGCACGCGCAGCGTTTGGAGCCGGAGGACCGGCAGGCGCTGGTGTCCGGCATCATGTCCGGGCTCGACGATATGACCATGCTGGTCAGCGACACCGTCGAGTTGGCGCGCGGCGAGGAGCAGGCGGCGCTGTTCGAGGAGCTGCGGTTCGACCTGCTGGTGCGGCGGTGCGTGGACCGCGCTGCGATGCACTGGCCGAAGGCGGTTTTCAAGGAGGATCTGGAGGACTGTCTGGTCGTCGGGGTCACCGACCGGCTGGCCAAGGCTGTGCGCAACCTGCTGGACAACGCGGCCAAGTTCTCCCCCGACGGCGGGCTGGTCGAGGTGCGGACCGCACCCGGCGCGGACGGCACGGTCACCTTGACGGTCCGCGACCACGGACCGGGTATCCCCGAAGCCGATCTTCCGCATGTCTTCGACCGCTTCTACCGCGCCGCGAGCGCCCGTGATCTGCCGGGTTCGGGGCTGGGGTTGGCGATAGTGGCCCAGGTCGCGGTCGGGCACGGCGGCGGGGTGACGGTCGCCGGGGCTCAGGGCGGCGGCGCGGAGTTCCGGTTGACACTGCCTGTGTCGCGGGGCTGATAAGCCCCCTGGCGGCCCGTACGAGCCCACACGGCGTCCTCCCCTACGTCCCACCACCCCTGCTCCCGCATCGCGTAGCGCGACACCTTCTCGGTGGCTGTGGTGGCCAGGGCGGCGGTGACGCGGACGAAGCGCGGCGCCATCTTGGTGCCCAGATCCGCTTGTGCGGCAAGGAAATCCGCGAACGCCCCGGGGTCGAAATCAGAGCCCTGCCTCAGGACCAGGGCGCACATCACCGCGTCGCCGGTGACCTCGTCCGGTACGGCGTAGGCGGCGACCGCCTCGACCGGCTCCCAGCGGGCGAGGATCGCCTCCAGGAGCGCCACGGAGATGTTCTCGCCGTCCACGCGCATGCGGTCGGCCTTGCGGGCAGCGAAGTAGAGCCAGCCGTCGGTGTCGGCGTAGAACAGGTCGCCGCTGCGGTAGCGGCCGTCGGCGAAGCGTTCGGCGTCGGCGGCGGGGTTGTTCCAGTAGCCGGTGAAGCCGCCGGGTCCGGTGCCGACGAGTTCGCCGATCGCCTCGGCGCCGTTCAGGAGGCGGCCGGCGGCGTCGAATTCGGCGGGCGGGCAGGGCGCGCCGGTTTCGAGGTTCAGGATCGACAGGGTCGGGTTGGTTTTGCCGACCACTGCGCCGCGTGCCAGGACCGAGGGCGGGAAGGTGCGGGGCGCGACGATGTTGATGCCGCCTTCGGAGGCGCCGTAGCCCTCGGAGAGGTGGCAGCCGAAGCGCTGCTCGAAGCGTTCCCGGTCCCGTGGCCCGGCCTCGGTGCCGAAGCCGGCGCGCAGCGGGTTTGCGGCGTCCTCGGGGTGCTCGGGGGTGGCCAGGATGTAGGAGATCGCGCGGCCGACGTAGGTGAAGTACGTGGCCTGATACTCGCGGACGTCGGAGAGGAAGCCGGAGGCCGAGAAGCGGTCGCGCAGGGCGACGGTGGCTCCGGCGACCAGAGCCGGTCCCCAGTTCGCCAGGATCGCGTTGCCGTGGAACATCGGCATCGGGATGTAGCAGACGTCGGAGGCGATCAGCCCGAAGCGTTCGGCCATTACGGCGCCGGACGCCGCGACGCGCCCTTGGACGCACGTCACCGCCTTCGGTGCGCCGGTCGAGCCTGAGGTGAAGTACAGCAGCAGCCGGGTGTCCTCGGTGATCGGGGCGATCGGCTTGACGTCTGTCGCGCTGACGCCGGCGAAGGGTTGCAGAGCCTCGCGGTACGCCGGATCGTCCACGATCAGCAGCGGCAGCGCGTCCAGACCCAGATCGGCGAGCAGCGGCAGATGCTCGCGGTCGGTCACCAGCAGCTCGCATTCCGCGTGCCGGATGTCCCGCGCCAGCTCGGCGCCACGGCGCGTGGGGTTCACGCCGACCAGCGCCGCCCCGGCGAGCGCCGCGGCGGAGAGCCAGAACACGAACTCGTCGGTGTTGCCCAGCAGGACTCCGATATGCGGCCGCATGCCCGGACGATGCCGCTCGCCGAACAGTGCGGCCCTGCTGGCGGCGTGCGCGGCGATCTCCGGGTGCTGATACCGCAGGCCGTTCGGGCCGAGCAGCCCGGGACCCGTGTGCTGGGACTGGACACCGATCAACTCCGCGACCGTGGGCATGCCGCGTATAGAAGGCCATCCCGCGCGAGGCCGCAAGAGGTTACCCTGAGTGCGTGGACGTGAACGTATCGGCAACGGTCAAAGTCCGGGTGACGGTGGATGCCGACAAGTGGGCCGCGGCCAGCGGCGTGGAGAGTGTCCAGGCCAGCGCATCCCTGGCCGCCGCGCTGAGCGAGGCGCTGGAACGCTTCTCGGATCTGGTGCCCGAGGTGGACCAGGCCGGCGGGGAGACCAGGGTCGAGAAGCTGACGTGGACGGCCTCCACGACCGATCCCGCGCTGCCTTCCTGACGCCGGGCGTCGGTCGGCGCCCCAGCCGGTCAGCGCCCAAGGCGCCGATCGGAGCCCCAGCGCCCCAGCGCCCTGGTCGGAGCAGGCGGCAGACTGGGCGATGATGGTAGGGATAACCGGGGGTTCGATTTCCAGGTCCGCACCGTGGGCGGCGGGCCCAAGATCGGCGAAGCTTTTCCCATGAAGCGTTTCCTGTTGAGCCCGGTGTCGGGGCGCACCGCACGCCAGTACCTGTTCGCCCTGGTCAGCGCGCCGCTCGGACTCGCGGGCTTCGTGTACGCGGTGGTCACGCTGGCCGTCGGCGGCGCGCTGTCGTTCACCTTCGTCGGGCTGCCGCTGATCGCCCTCGCGATCCACCTGGCCCGGCAGTACGCCAAACTCCAGCGCCGTATGGCCCGCGGCCTGCTCGGCGTCGACATCGAGGCGCCGCCGCCGAACCTGCGCCGGCAGAACGCGCACGGGCTGCTGGCCAAGCTCGGGGCGGCGCTGGGCGACCTGCCGGCGTGGCGGTCCCAGCTGTATCTGCTGGTGCGCTTCCCGCTGGGTATCGCCTACTTCGTCACGCTCGGGGTCGGCGTGGTCGAGGGCCTGGTCATGCTGACCTATCCGATCTGGTGGGCGGTGTTCCGCCCGACGAACACCGACAGCCACGGGGTCAAGCACCAGTCGGCGCTCCAGTTCGGCGACGGCTTCTACTTCGACAACTGGCTGCGCGCACTGCTGCTCACGGTGGCCGGCGTGGTCTGGATCTACGCCGCGGTCTGGATCCTCAAGTTCCTGCTCTGGCTGGACTCGCTGCTGATGAAGGCCCTGCTGGGCCCGACCAACAGCGAGCGCCGGGTCGAGGAGCTGACCGTGAGCCGCGCGCACGCCGTGGACGACTCCGCCGCGCGGCTGCGCCGGATCGAACGCGATCTGCACGACGGCGCGCAGGCGCAGCTGGTCGCACTGGCGATGCAGCTCGGCGAGGCCAAGGAGAACCTGGACGCCGGCGGCAACGGCGCCGAACTGGACCTGACCGAGACCCGAACGCTGATCGACACCGCGCACCGCAACGCCAAGCAGGCCATCAACGAACTGCGCGACCTGGCCCGCGGCATCCACCCGGCGGCACTGGACACCGGCCTGCGCGACGCCCTGGGCACACTCGCGGCGCGCTCAGCGATGCCGGTGACGGTGAACGTGGCGCTGGCCGAGCGCCCGGACCGAGCGATCGAGACCATCGCCTACTTCTGCGCCGCCGAGCTGCTGACCAACGCGGCCAAGCACGCCGCCCCGACCCGAGCCGCGCTGTCAGTGGTGCAGGAGGAGGGGCAACTGCACCTCACCGTCGAGGACGACGGCCGCGGCGGCGCACAGGTCGGCTACGGCGGCGGCCTGGCCGGCCTCCTGGACCGCGTGCGCACCGTGGAGGGCTCGCTGGCGGTGGACAGCCCGCAGGGCGGACCGACGCGGGTGTTCGTGAAGCTGCCGATGCACGTGTGAGGCATCGTGCGCAGCGTGGAGGCGCCGCTGGCGATGGACAGCGAGCGGGATGGACCGACGCGGGAGTTCGCAAAGCTGCCGATGCACGTGTGAGGCGCACCGGCGCGAGGAACGCAGGCAGCGAGGGCACAGTGGAGGCATCGCCGTCGGTGGACAGCCCGCAGGGCGGACCGACGCGGGAGTTCGCGAAGCTGCCGATGCACGTGTGAGGCGCACCGGCGCGAGGCGCGCTGGCAGCGAGGGCACTGTGGAGGCGTCGCTGGCGGTGGACAGCCCGCAGGATGGACCCACGCGGGTCGTCGCGAAGCTGCCGATGCACTTGTGAGGCATGCCCGCACGAGGACGCAAGCGGCAAGCGCGGCAGTCGCCAACGCATCGCAGGACCGCTCATCGCCGCGGTCGGACCTTCCGGGGTCCGGCCGCGGCGCCGGTGTTCGGCTATGTTCGGGGGGTTGAGGGCCGCCGGATGAAGGAGAGCAGCGCAGTGCGCATCATGATCGCCGAAGATTCCGCGATCCTGCGGGACGGCCTGGTGCAGATCCTCACCAAGCGCGGCCACGAGATCCTGGCCGCCGTCCCCAATGCCGACGAGTTGTTGGCCGCGATCGCTGTCGGGGCGCCGGACGCCGTCGTGCTCGACATCCGGATGCCGCCGACGCACACCGACGAAGGGCTGCGTGCCGCGCTGGAGCTGCGCCGGAGCCATCCGAAGGTCGGGGTGCTGCTGTTCTCGCAGTACGTGGAGACCCGGTATGCCCGCGATCTGTTCAGCGGCCAGGTCTCCGGCGTCGGCTATCTGCTCAAGGAGCGGGTGGCGGACGTCAGCGAGTTCGTCGAGGCGCTGGCCAAGATCGCCGCCGGCGGCACGGTGCTCGACCCGGAGGTCGTGGTGCAGCTGCTCGGCTCCCGGCCCACCGACGCCCTGACCGCCCGCGAGCGCGAGGTCCTGGGACTGATGGCCGAGGGCCGCTCGAACGCCGCGATCGGCAAGAAGCTCGTGCTCGCCGACAGCTCGGTGGAGAAGCACATCAGCAATATCTTCACCAAGCTCGGGCTGCCGCCGGCCGACGAGGATCACCGGCGGGTGTTGGCCGTGCTGAAGTATCTGGGGGTCGCGCCGTAGCGCAGGTGGCTATGGCGTTCAGTAGTGGCGGCGGCGGTTCAGTGGCCAGGCGCCGGAGACGTCGCCGAGCGAGCCGGGCCGCCCGAAGGAGTCGGCGTCCCGGACGGGCCCGACGCGCCCGCCGAACCCGACGCACCCGAGGTAGCCGGCGTCGTCGGCGCACCCGAGGAAGTCGGCGCCCCGCTCGCCGCCGTCACCGAGTTCCACAGCTGCGCGTACCAGGCGCTGGATCCCTGCGAGGGTCCGGTGGTGCCGTCCGGGCCGCCGGTCGCGGCGTCTCCGGCGCCGAGCAGGCGGAGGCCGGTCTCGCCGGGGAACACGTAGTGCAGCCGGAGCCGGGCCTGGATCTTGACGTAGTCCGGGTCCTGCCATTGCGTGAGCTGCCGGCCGAGCTGCTGGACCTGGGTGCGCTTGTGCGCGTTCTGCTGCTTGAGCTGGTTGATCTGCGAGCTCTGCGAGAAGTACTGCTGCAGCGGATAGGCCAGGGCCAGGACCAGTGCGCAGACCACGAGCATCAGGATCGCCGCGCGCGCCGTGTAGCGCGTGCGGCGCTTGGCGGACGCGCCGGAGCCCGAGCCGCCGTCGCCGGAGGAACGCGAAGTTCCCGACGCAGCGTCCTGGCGCTGCGTCGGGACCGCGCTCAAGCGTCCGGGCGTGGAGCCCGAGCCTGCCGACTTCATGCCTGCGACGATACCGCCTGCCGGTCGGGGCGGGCGGTAGCGGCGGGCGGGGGGGTGTCAGCCCTCGTGCGTGAAGCGCGGGAAGGCCGAGCGGCCGGCGTAGCGCGCGGCGTCGTCGAGCTCCTCCTCGATGCGCAGCAGCTGGTTGTACTTGGCGACGCGGTCCGAGCGGGCCGGGGCGCCGGTCTTGATCTGGCCGCAGTCCACCGCGACGGCCAGGTCGGCGATCGTGGTGTCCTCGGTCTCCCCGGAGCGGTGCGACATCATGCAGCGGTAGCCGTTGCGGTGCGCCAGCTGCACGGCGTCGAAGGTCTCGGTCAGCGTGCCGATCTGGTTCACCTTCACCAGCAGCGCGTTGGCCTGGCCGCCGGCGATGCCGCGGGCGAGGCGCTCGGGGTTGGTGACGAACAGGTCGTCGCCGACGATCTGCACCTGGGTGCCGAGGCGGTCGGTGAGGATCTTCCAGCCGTCCCAGTCGTCCTCGAACAGCGGGTCCTCGATGGACACCAGCGGGTAGGCGTCGACCAGCTCGGCGTAGTAGTCGGTCATCTCCGAGGCGGTGCGGGACTTGCCCTCGAACTGGTAGGCGCCGTCCTTGTAGAACTCCGAGGCGGCGACGTCCAGCGCCAGCGCGATGTCCCGGCCCGGGGTGTAGCCGGCCTTCTCGATCGCGACCAGGATCAGGTCCAGCGCGTCGCGGTTGGACGGCAGGCTCGGCGCGAAGCCGCCCTCGTCGCCCAGACCGGTGTTCAGGCCGCGCTCCTTGAGCACGGACTTCAGCGCGTGGTAGACCTCCGCGCCCCAGCGCAGCGCCTCGCGGAAGCTGCCCGCGCCGATCGGGGCGATCATGAACTCCTGGATGTCCACGTTGGAGTCCGCGTGCGCGCCGCCGTTGAGGATGTTCATCATCGGCACCGGCAGGGTGTGCGCGTTCGGGCCGCCGAGGTAGCGGAACAGCGGCAGCTCGGCGGACTCGGCGGCGGCCTTGGCCACCGCCAGCGAGACGCCCAGCAGGGCGTTGGCGCCCAGGCGCGCCTTGTTCGGCGTGGCGTCCAGGTCGATCATCGCCTGGTCGATCAGGCGCTGGTCGGAGGCGTCCTCGCCGACCACCGCGGGGTAGATCTCGTCCAGGACGCCCTGCACGGCGCGCTCGACGCCCTTGCCGCCGTAGCGGGCCGCGTCGCCGTCGCGCAGTTCCACGGCCTCGAAGGCGCCGGTGGAGGCACCGGAGGGGACCGCCGCGCGGGCGAAGCTGCCGTCTTCGAGAAGCACTTCGACCTCGACGGTCGGGTTGCCGCGCGAGTCCAGGATCTCCCGGGCGTTGATGGCTTCGATGGACGCCACGTCGCATCTCTCCTTCAGCTCTGTTGGTTTCGCTCCAGAGCCTATCCTTCGGCAGGCGGAGCACCTTGCTCAGCAGGGTCAAGGGGTGAGACACCGGAGCCGCGCCGCCCGGAGTTCGCCATGAATTCCATGAGCAGGCGCTGAACAGAGGCCTCCAGGCCGTCCCGGGTGAGGCCGAAGGACGTCAGAAGAAGCGCCGTCTCGGATTTCGGATCGCCGGCGAGCGCCAGGAGAAGGTGCTCGGTGCCGACGTAGTTGTGTCCGGCGGACAGCGCGGCGCGCACCGCCAGATCGAAGGTCTTGCGCGCCTCGGGAGTGAAGGGCAGCGAATTCCCGGGGATGGCCGGTTCCTGGGACGGCGCCGTCGCCGTCGCCGTCGCCAGTACAGTCGCGCCCTCCGGAGCCGGCGGCAGAGTCTCGACGGCGGCTGCCCGGACCTGCGCCGGATCCGCGCCGTTGTCCGCCAGGGCGTGGATGGCCAGGCTCTGCGGCTCGACGAACAGACCGATCAGGATGTGGGTCGGCGTCACGGCGGCGGCGCCGGTCGCCACGGCGATCTTCTCCGCGCCCAGGACGCAGTTCAGGCAGCGCGGAGTGAAGCGGCTGAAGCGCTGGACCTCGATGTCGAAGTCGGCGACGGTCGCCGGCTCGCGCGGCACGAAGCGCTGCTGCACCGCCTGCTTGGAGACGCCGAGCGCGACGCCGATCTGCGCCCAGGAGGCGCCGGCGGCCCGGGCCTCGTCGACGAAGTGGCCGACGAGGTGGTCGGCGAGGGCTGAGATGGAGGCGCCGGTCTCGACGGCGTCGGCGAGCCGGGCCAGGGGGTCGGAGAACGGATGGCTGGACTCGATGCGGGCGATCAGGACCGGGAGGGTCGGGAGCTCTTCCATGCGTCAAGAGTGCCTTGACGATTCGCTGGCGTCAAGGGAAGGTTGACGCCAGCCGGCGCGCAAAGATCTCGAGCAGATCAGGGGGACGGCCCGTCGCGAAGAGTAGGGCCACCCCCATCGGAATCCAGGTCTCAGTCCCCGATGCTGGTCCTATGATCACGACTGTGGGAGCCAAGGCCGCCGCCCGGCGCGAGGGGGACACCGCGCCGACGCTCGGCCCGGGCGAGCTGTTGAAGGGTCCCTTCACCGGCCGCGCCCTGCGCCAGCAGGGGTACCTGCTGGTCTCGTTCGTCGCGGCGTTCGTGCAGGTCCTGGTGCTGACGGTGACGCTGGCCCTCGGCGGCGCGCTGGTCGTGCTGGTCGTCGGGCTGCCGCTGCTGCTGGCCGGGCTGGTGAGCCTGCGCTGGAACAGCCGGCGCGAGCGGCTCCGGATCCTGCGCCTGACCGGCGAGCGGGTGCCCGAGCCCTACCGGGAGCCCGGGCCCTCCGGCAACCCGCTGCAGCGGCTGCTGGGCCACCTGTCCGACCCCGCGACCTGGCGGGACCTGGTGCACCTGGTGGTGGCCTCGGGCCTGGGACTCGGCTGGTTCCTCGTGGCGGTGGGCAGCTGGGTGCTGCCGCTCGGCGCGGTCACGCTGCCGTTCTGGTACACCGCGCTGCCGGAGCACCGGATCCCGCTGATGCACGTGAACGGCAGCGAGTACTACATCAGCACTCTGCCGTCCATCCTCGCCTTCTCCGCGGTCACGCTGGCCTTCGTCTGGCTGGTCAACCCGACCCTGCTGGAACTGGGGACCCGGACCCAGACCGGTCTGGGCCGCGCCCTGCTCGGGCTGAGCCGCCTGGAGCTGGACCGCCGCGAGACGGCGCTGCGCACCACCCGCAGCCAGGCCGTCAGCGCCGCCGAAGCCGAGCGCCGCCGGATCGAGCGCGACCTGCACGACGGCGCGCAGCAGCGGCTGGTCGCCCTGGCGATGGACCTGGGCCGGGCCAAGTCGAAGCTGAAGACCGGCGACGAGGCCGATTCCGAGGCCGCCGCGCAGCTGGTCGCCGAAGCGCACGAAGGCGTGAAGCTGGCCCTGAGCGAGCTGCGCGATCTGGCGCGCGGCATCCACCCGGCGGTCCTGACCGACCGCGGCCTGGACGCGGCGCTGTCCGCCCTGGCCGGCCGCTCCCCGATCCCGGTGGAGGTGGACGCCGACCTGCCCTGGCGCCCGAGCCCGGAAGTGGAGTCGGCGGCGTACTTCGTGGCCTCCGAGGCGCTGGCGAACATGGCCAAGCACGCCCACGCCACCCGCGCCTGGATCGAGCTGGAGATCCGCGAGGACCACCTGCGGATGATCGTCGGCGACAACGGCGTCGGCGGTGCACAAACCGATCCCGGCGGCGGTCTCGATGGTCTGTCCGACCGCATCGCGCCACTGGATGGCATCCTGTCGGTCAGCAGCCCACTCGGGGGACCGACCCAAATCATCATGGAGATGCCATGCCCGAACCCATCCGCGTCCTGATCGCCGAAGACGCGGTCCTGCTCCGCGAGGGCCTGGCCAGGCTCCTCGCGGATTCGGGGTTCGACGTCGTGGCGAAGGTCGACGACGGCAAGGGCATGGTCGAGGCCGCCGACGCCCTGAAGCCGGACGTGATCGTCGCCGACGTCCGCATGCCGCCGAGCTTCACCGACGAGGGACTGCGCGCGGCGGTGCAGGTCCGAGCTAAATACCCTGATATGGCCATCCTGGTCTTCAGCCAGGCCGTCGAGGCCGCCTACGCGCAGGAGCTGTTCTCCACCAGCGCCAACGGTCTGGGCTACCTGTTGAAGGAGCGCGTCGCCGAGGTCGAGGAGTTCGTCGACGCCCTGAAGCGGGTCGCCGCCGGCGGCACGGCGCTGGATCCCGAGGTCGTGGCGCAGCTTCTGGGCCGCCGCAAGAGGAACGACCCGCTGGAGACGCTGACGCCGCGCGAGCGCGAGGTGCTGGCGATGATGGCCGAGGGCCGCTCCAACTCGGCGATCGCCGCCGGGCTGTTCGTCACCGAGAAGGCGGTGGAGAAGCACACGTCGAGCATCTTCACCAAGCTGAACCTCACGCCGGCGGCGGAGGACCACCGCCGGGTGATGGCGGTCCTGCGCTACCTGAACGTCTGAGGAGCCGTGGGGCGCCGCCGCCGGCGCGCGATCAGGCCGCGATCAGGTCCCTGAGATACCGCGCGGGCGGCGAGCCGTGGCCCAGCACCGCGTCGTGCACCTGGCGCTCCGACCACTCGGGGTGGTCGGCTCGCAGGTCGCGGACCAGGTCGCTGACCTCTTTGTAGCCGACGTAGTAGGTGGACAGCTGCGTGCTGCTCAGCAGTGCCCGCCGCCACTTGCCGGCGGCCTCGCCGTCCTCCTGGTAGCCGCGCCCGGTCATCAACGCCATGGCCTCGTCCTCGGTCATGCCGTGGCAGTGGATGCGGCTGTCCAGGACGGTGTTGATGATCATGCGGATCTGCATCTTCAGCTGCTGCATCCGCACCGCGCGCGGGTCGCCGTCGCCGGGATATCCGTGGCGGGCCATCAGTGCTTCGGCGTAGACGGCCCAGCCCTCGACGAACGAGCCGGACCACAGCGCGGCACGCACCGACGTCGGCGCCTGCTGGCGGCGCGAGTGCTGCAACTGGAGCAGGTGCCCCGGCATCGCCTCGTGGACCATCAGGTTGTGCAGCATGTGCCGGTTGTATTCGCGGAAGAAGGAGTCGACGCGCTCCTGCGTCCAGCCTTCGGGCGTCGGCGAGATCGCCAGGATCGTCTGCACCTCGGCCGGCTCCATCGGTCCCGGCGGATCGCAGTACGCGACCGACACGCCCCGGTGCACCTCCGGCATCTCGACGACTTCATAAGGGTCCGGATACACGGTCACCAGGTCGTGATCGCGCACGAAGGCGAACTGCGCCAGCAGCGCCTGCCGGCTGTACTCCAGGATGGTCTCGTTGTCCGGGGCGGACTCGGCGAGGCGGTCCAACACCCGCCGTACCAGCGCCGAGCGCTCCGCCTCATCCGAGGGCACTGCGACGCCCTCGTAGTCGGCAGCCGCCTCGGCGATCTCGGCCGAGACGCGGTCCAGGTCGGCCTCCGCGCGCGCCAGGATCGCCGCCGCGTCCGACTCGGCGTCGAGACTCAGCGACAGCTTGCGGGTGAACAGTTCCGCACCGATGCGCGGGTCGCGGAACTCCTCCTCCCCCGCGTCTCCGGCAGCCAGCCGCTCCTTGAGCCAGACGATGTGTTCCTGAAGCGCCGCCGAGGCATCCGGACGGACCGCGTCGATCGCTTTCCGCGCCTGGGAAACGGCCTCGGAGTCAGCCTCGGAGCCCGCCTTGGACGCGGCTTCGGATGCCGCCGCGACCGCCGCGTCCAGCTCGGCGCCGATCAAGTCGACCGTGCCCTCGAACTGCCCGATCGCCAGCTCCACGTGGATCCGCGACAGCGGCTTGCCGGCCAGCAGCGACCGGTTGTCCAGCAGCGCCGACGGCACCTGCTCCAGACGTCCGGCGAAAGCGCTCAGCCGCTGCGCCGCCGGGGCGTAGTCGCGCGCCAGCAGCGTGTACAAGGCGACACCCGGATTCGCCTCCGCCGGATTCCACTCGTCCTCGCGAAGATCCTCGATCTGGAAGCGCAGCGCGGCCAGCTGGTTGGCCAGGATCGCGGCGTCCACGCGGTTCGGCACCGAGAGCGCCGCGGGGTCCAGGTCGGCGAGGTCCTCGGCGCGTCCGGCGAGCCAGGCGGCTTCGGCGGCCAGTCCGCCGGCGGACCGGTCGGGCAGTTCCGCGTCGTACTCGTGCAGGCCCACCGTGCCGGCCCAGTCCGGATGGCGGCGCCACAGACCGTCCAGGATGTCGGCGGCCAGTGCCTCGAAGCGTGCGTCAGGGGTGTCTGCCATTGTCCGACCATAGAGGACTGTTCACCGCTGGGATCGAGGAAGACTCTCCACGCCGGTCATCAGTACTGCATATGCTGTGACCATGTCTTCTCAGCCGCCTTGGGAGACCCAGATCCAGCCGGGTTGGGGGTCCGTGCCACCGCCGGACCAGCCGCCGCAGCCGCCGCAGCAGCCGCCGCAGGGCGGGGGCTGGAATCAGGGTTCGTATCCGCCTCCGATGCCGCCCCAAGCGCCGCCGATGCCGCCGCAGGACTGGGCGCCGCCCATGCCGCCGCAGCAGGACCGGGTGCCGCCGATGCCGCAGCCGGATCGGGGTCCGTATCCGCAGTTCACCCAGCAGCCGCCGCCCCCGCAGTTCACGCCGCCGCAGATGCCCGGTATGCCCTATCCCGACGAGGAACCCCCGCCGAGGAAGAACACCGGGCGGATCATCGCCGGCGTCGTCGCCGGGGTGGTGCTCCTGGGCGGTGCGGGCGGTATCTACCTGTTGACCAAGGGCGACAGCAAGAAGGACACCAAGCCTCAGCCGGTCGCGGCGGCGACTTCGGCGACCACTCCGGCGACCACTCCGGCCGCGCCGGGCACGCCCGCGTCCTCGGGTGCGACGTCGTTCCCGAACAACAGCTACACCGGTTCGGCAGCGGCGCCGCCCGCCTCGGCCTCGTCCACCGGCGGCGGCGCGACGCTGGACAACGCGGCCACGGACAAGACGCCGTTCACCGCGCAGGCGCTGGTGGCGCAGTCGTTCACGGACGACAAGAACGTGGCCTACGCGCTGAAGTCCGCGCAGCCCCAGCCGTGCGCGAAGGTCGGCGACGCGGCGGTGCAGACCATCGTGAAGAGCGCCAAGTGCACGGACTTCATGGCCGCCTCCTGGATCGACCCGGCCAACAGCCGGATCGTGGTCAGCGCGATGGTCATCCCCTATCAGGACGCCGCGACCGCCACGGCGATCTACAAGAAGCTGAGCACGACCCACACCGGCGACTACGCGCAGTGGTGCCCGCCGGCCGGGCAGCCCGGCGCGGACACCTGCGCCAAGCTCGCCAAGGCCGGCGCGGTGACCCGCGAGGGCAAGTTCGGCAGCTTCCACCGCTACGTGCTGATCACCACGGCGGTCTACGCCGACCTGCGCAACGACGACAGCCAGAAGGACTGGCTGACCTCCGCCGCGCACGGCGCGTTCCAGAACACCTTGCCGGGGCAGTGATCCGGCGGGTCCGCGGCGCGTGCCGCGGACCCGGAACCGCGCGTCCGGAACCACCGGTCCCGGGAGGGTCGAAAAACAGCACTGAAGGGCCTCTCGCAAATAGCGAGAGGCCCGAAAGTTTCAGTGCCGGTGCGGACCGCTCAGGTGGCGCTGGTGTGCTTCTCGGCCGCGTCCGAAGCCGGGACGCTGCCGGAGTTCTCCACCGCGGGCGTCACGCGGACCGAGTCGTTGGCCTGCTTGGCGACCTCCTCGGTCTCCTTCTGGCTCTGCCGCATCTCAGACTTGAAGATGCGCAGCGACTGGCCCACTGAGCGTGCCATGTCCGGCATCTTCTTCGCCCCGAACAGCAGGAACACCACAACGAGGATCACGATGATGTGCCAAGGCTGCAAATCGCCCATTAGGTGGTCTCTCTTCTCCCGGTCAGCCAACGATTCGTGAGGAGAAGTCGGCCGGTCCGCTTCGCCTACCACGTTCAGACTAACCCGATACCCCTACCCCCTGGCTAGCTCCTCCTCCGCCGTAATGACGCGGTCACGGTACCGTCGCGCGGCCGTTCTCAGCGCTTCTTCCGGATCCCAGCCCGCCCCGACCGCCTTGATCGCCGTCGCCAGCAGCTGCTCGCCCAGTTCGTCGGCGGTGTCCGGAAGGTCCGGAGCGGGTCCGGCCGGAACGACGAGGCCGGATTTGCGCACCCGGCCAGCCAGCTTCGCCACCAGCGCCAACGCCGGCTGGGTCATCGGAACCCCCTCGGTCACCGACTCCCGCTGCTTCTCCGCGGCCTTGATCTGCTCCCAGTTCGCCGCGACGTGTTCGGCGGTGGGAGCCTCGACGTCTGCGAAGACATGCGGGTGCCGGCGGATCAGTTTGGCCACGATGCCGTCGGCGACGTCGTCCACCGAGAACGGATCGGCTTCGTGCTCTTCGGCGATGCGTGAGTGGAACATCACTTGCAGCAGGACGTCGCCGAGCTCCTCGCGCAGCGCGTCGCGGCCCGGGCCGGGGGTCAGCGGGTCGCCGTCCTCGATCGTCTCGACGGTTTCGTAGGCCTCTTCGAGCAGGTACTTCACCAGCGAGGCGTGGGTCTGTTCGGCGTCCCACGGGCAGCCGCCCGGGGAGCGCAGCCGGTTCATGACGTCCACGAGGTCGAGCAGGTGCGCGCCGGGCAGGTCGTAGGAGCCGGGCAGCACCTCCAGCTCGGGCAGGTCCGCGGAGGCCAGGAGCACCAGGCGGTTCCCCAGCGCCACGGCCAGTTCCTCGTCGTACTCCTCGTCCTCGGCGAGCCAGACGACCGTGCGGGCCGGTGTGGCGGCCTCCAGGAGGCGTTCGGCGGCCATCGACGGGCTGTGGTCTGGCAGTGCGACGACGGCGCCGGTGGCCTGCTCGACGTAGGGGATGTGCGGATGGTCGGCGTCGCCGGCGAAGACCACGTCCGCCGCGCGCAGCGTCTCCCACGCCGGCCAGGACAGCAGGCCGAGCGCGACGCGCGGGGAGGTGGCGAGGAAGACGATGCGGCCGGAGTTCTCCGGGCCTTGGGGGTTCTCGGGATCCGGCGGCGGGGCTTCGGTCATGCAGTAGATCGTAGGCGGGGGCGCGGGTCGAAGCCGCTGAGATCGACTTCGAGGAGGGTGAAGGCGCGCTGCGCGCAGGCGCCGAGCGTCTCGGCCATCTCCGGGCCCTGCAACCCGTCCAGCAGGAACCGGCGGGCCGTGAAGTACAGGACCCGGTAGACCCCGGCGATCTGCGCGGCGGCGACGCGCGCCGTCAGCTCCTCGGCCGGCCGCGTCTGCGCCACCAGGACCTCGGCCAGCGCCTGCTCGCGCTGGTCGTGGATCTGGCGCTCGCGCGCGGCCAGCGCCGGGCTGGACTCGACCATCCGCGAGAAGTCCACGCCCCGGTGCCCGAGGGTCGGGTCCCCGGCCGCCAGCTGCTGAGCGTGGTAGCGGCGGGCCGCGGCCAGGACCGGCTCGCCGTCCGGCCGGGCCGCGACGGCGTCCGGGAGCCCGTGGACGATGTGCTCCGCGCGGTCGAAGACCAGGTCCTCCTTGAGCGGGAAGTGGTTGGTGACGGTCATCTTCGCCACGCCGGCGGCCGCGGCGACCTCGGCGATGGTCACCTTCTCGAAGCCGAGCTCGGCGAACAGCGCGGTGGCGACGTTGGCGATCTCCTCGCGGGTCTGCCGCTTCTTGCGTTCCCGCAGTCCTTGGGTCTCCATGGCTCCATATTAGGCTTGACCTAATGAGTAGGTCCAGCCTAAAGTTGGGTCAGACCTAAGGAACCACTCGGGGAGGACCGATGACCGCCATGACCGCGCACACCCACCGCACCGCCGACGTCACCGCTGATGGCGCCGGCGTCGCCGATGTCGCCGATGGCGAGACGCCGCACCCGCTCAAGCAGGCTCTGCTGCCGCTCGCCGTCGACATCGCGATCCCGCTCGGCAGCTACTACGCGCTGCACGCCGGGCTCGGCATGAGCAACGCGGCCGCGCTGGGCCTGAGCAGCGTGGTTCCGGCGATCCGCACCATCGTCGCGGCGGTCGGCAAGCGCCAGGCGAACGCGCTGGCCGCGCTGATGCTGACAGTGAACATCGTGGCCATCGCGCTGACCTTCGTCTCCGGCGACGCGCGCCTGATGCTGGCGAAGGACTCCGGGGTCAGCAGCGTGATCGCTCTCGGGATCCTGTGGTCGGTCCGGGGCGGCAAGCCGATGATGTCCGCGGGTCTGAAGCCGTTCGTCACCAAGGGCGACGCGAAGCAGACCGCGGCGTGGGACGCGCTGCGGATCGAAAGTTCCACGTTCCGCGCCAAGGAGAACCTGTACAGCGTGATCTGGGGCGCGTGGCTGCTGACCGAGTGCCTGGCGCGGCTCGCCGGGGCGTTCCTGCTGCCGGTCTCCACGATGGCCTGGCTGGGCACCGTGATCCTGATCGTGGCGATCGCCGGCGCGTGCGTCACCGGCGGCGCCGCCGTCGAGCCGCTGGAGAAGCTCGTCGCGGCGCACGTCGAGGCCGCCTCCGACGCCGAGCACTGATACGATATATCGCGTCTGATCGCAGCACGCGGAACGGCACGGAACAGCACGGGACCACGGGAGGGCGGACACGATGCGCGGCAAGGGCGTCAACTACGACACGGGATTCTTCCCCGGCGGCCAGGACTCGCGGCCGGACTTCGATCCGGAGACCGCCCGGCGCGAGCTGCGGGTGATCGCCGAGGATCTGCACTGCACCGCGGTCCGGATCTCCGGGGCGCTGCCGGACCGGCTCGAAGCCGCGGCACAGGCCGCCGCCGACGCCGGGCTGGAGGTCTGGTTCGCGCCGTTCCCTTGTGAAGCGTCGCGGGAGGACCTGCTGGAACTGCTGGCCGACTGCGCGCAACGCGCCGAGCGCCTCCGCGCCGCCGGCGCCGAGGTGGTGTTCGTGGCGGGCTGCGAGACCTCGCTGTTCTGCCCGGGCTACTTCGACGGCGACGACTCCTATGCCCGCATCGAGACCCTCGGCAATGGCGGGATGGCGTTGTGGAGCCGGCTCGGGGAGATCATGGCCTCGTTCAACGGCTACCTGGTCGAGGCGGCGGCGACGGTGCGCGAGCACTTCCAGGGGAAGGTCACGTACGCGGCCGGGCCGTGGGAGTTCATCGACTGGGCGCCGTTCGACTTCGTGTCCGTGGACGCCTATCGCTCGGCGGAGAACCGGGACAAGTTCGCCGACCAGATCCGCGCGCACTTCAAGCACGGCAAGCCGGTGGTCGCCACCGAGTTCGGCTGCACCCCCTACGTCGGCTCCGGCGACCGCGGCGGCATGGCCTGGGCGATCCTGGACGACTCCGTCGAGCCGCCGGTGGTCAATGGCGACTACCTGCGCAGCGAGGACGAGCAGTCCGCGTACTTCACAGAGCTCTACGACGTCTTCGAGGAAGCCGGCGTCGACTCCGCGTTCTGGTTCACCTTCGCCACGTTCCGGGCCCTGCACGACCCCTCGGACCCGCGCAAGGACCTGGACCTGGCCGCGTACGGCACGGTGAAGATGACCGGTCCGGACACCCCGGAGCTGAACTGGGAGCCGAAGAAGGTGTTCCACACGATCGCAGAACGGTACGCGGCTTCCTAGGCGGTGAGCGGGTCGCTAGACCGCTAGGTCACCAGGTCACCAGGTCACCAGGTCGCCGGGCCACCGGGTCTGGGCCACCGGCTCACTGGGACTGCTGCTGCTGCGCCTGCGCGGCGGCCGCGGCGGCGACCTGGGCCTTGGTCGGCCGGATCCACGAGGTCTGCGCCGCGACGACCTGGCGGGTGGAGGCGTCGAAGCTGCCGTAGCGCGGCGAGATCTTGACGTCGATCTGGGTGGAGGCCTTGGACAGCATCGGCAGGATCGCGCCCTGCAGCGCCGGCAGGCTGTTCTGGTCGTTGGGGTCCACGCGCAGCTTGGTCGCCTGGTCGTCGATCACCGCGGTGACCAGCGCCTGGATGTGGGAGTAGACCGGCACGCTGGAGGGCGCCAGGCCCGAGGAGTTCTGCTGGGACTCGGCGTCGGCCAGCGCCACGGCCTCGTTGTCGCTGCCGGTGAACTTCGTGCCCTGCAGCGAGCCGCGCGCCTGCTCGACCAGGGCGCTGTGCTCCTTGGCGTCGTCGGCGGCGGTGACCTTCACGCCGTTGTCGTCGGCGACCTTCTGCCACACCGCCTGCTGCACCAGCAGGTTGATCTGCGCCTTGGCCAGCGCCGAGCGCTCCTCGTCGGTGACGTCGCCCTGCTGCAGGTTGTTGTGCTGCACCAGGGACACGATCGAGGCGACCTGGTCCTGGACGGTGGCGTCGGTGGTCCGCTGCCCCTGCACCACGGCCGCGGCCCCGGCCTGCATCGGGCCGCCGCACGCGGAGGTGGCCAGGGCTACTGCCCCGCCGAGCACGATGACGGCGGCGAGACGGACCGAGCGGGCCTGGATCATGGCGCTGAACCTTCCTGGCGGCACACATACAGATCTTCATCAACTCAGATCGACACCGCATCGTAGCGGTCCACCGCCGCCTTTGTGGAGTGGATCACACCAAGATCACGCTGAGAATCCCGCACCCGCCGCACAACCCACGGCTGCGCAACCGCCATCACCCCACACACCCCGGCACTGACCCCCCACAGCAACCCCGCCCCCGAAACCCCGATCAACCACGTCCCCACCAGCGGCGCGAGCAACGTCGCCACCCCCCAGCTGAGCCCGTAGACCGCGAGATACCGCGCCGAGGCCGAGGCCGGAGCCAGCTCACTGACGACCGCGAACGACCGCCCCAGAACCAGAAGATTTCCGAGACTGTAGAGCGCAGTCGGGACGAGGAGAGCCGGCAGCGTGTGCGCGACGGCGTAGCCGCAAAGTCCCGCAGCCATCAAGAGATAGCCGAGAACGAAGGTGGCGGAGTGCGGCAACTCCGCGAGCCACCGGCGCCGCAGGACCGGACGCGCAAGCACAAGGGTCCCGGTGGAGGCGGCCATGATCAGTCCCGCGCTCGCCGGATTCAGCCCGACGGCGCCGAGCGCGAGCGGGAGCGCGCTCAGCATGAGCATGGAGACGAGCGCGAAGACGGTTCCTGAGACGGTCGCGATGAGAAGGGCTGGGTCGCGCCACGGGGAGATCGCTGAAGTGGCGGGTTGATCACTCTCCGCGCCGTGCTCAGGCTTGCGCACCGCATCTGGCGCCAGCGCGAGCGCCACGATCGCCGCGCAAGCCAGGCCGGTTCCGGCGTCGACCACGAAGAGCCAGCGCAGGCTCCAGCGGCCCACGATGTCGGCGATCACGCCGGCTGCGAGGCTTCCTGCTGCAACAGCTGTGGTGAGGAGTTCGAAGGCTGAGGCGCGGCGGGCTGGGGGTACCGCGTCGGCGATGGTTGCCTGGCTCGGTGGTTCGAAGAGTTCGAAGGCGAGGCCCATCGCCACCGCGCAGATCGTCGCGGTGATCAGGTCGGGCGCTGCCGCCAATCCCAGTTGCGCCACCGCCAGAGCGACCAGTCCGGCCACGATCGTGCGGCGGCGTCCCCAGTGGTCGGCGAGGCGGCCGCCGGCCAGTCGGCTCGGGATCGTCGCGAGGCCGAATGCCGCCGAGACGATGCCCGCCGTCGTCAGGCTCGTGCCGAAGGAGCGCGTCAGCAGCACGGTGAGGAATGCCAGGGAGAAGCCGCCCAGCTGGTTCACCGCGCGCGCCACGATCAGTGCTTTGACCTGGCTGGGCAGTCGATCCGTCGCGTCCACTCGCGTCCCCTGTCGCCGACTCTTCTTGCAAGTTAGTCGCAGCTGCGAATCATTCGCAAGAGAGTCAACCAGGCGCCACCGACAGCCCGGGACTCGGGCTTCGGCACCGGACTACATCTTCAGCACCGCGTCGATCAGGTCCCGGGCCCAGCCCAGCAGTTCCTGGTCGCGCAGCGGCTGCCCGCCGATCCGCGCGGTCATCGGCTTGGGGACCAGCATGGTGTCGGTGGCCGCCTTCACCAGGGTCTTCGGGAACAGGCGCAGCAGCCGCATCTCCTGGGACTCGCGCAGCTTCACCGGGCCGAACTTCACGAAGTTGCCCTGGACCGCGACCTCGGTGAGCCCGGCCGCGCGCGCGTCGATGCGGAACGCCGCGACCGCGAGGAGGTTTTCCACAGGCTGTGGAAAACGTCCGTAGCGGTCCGTGAACTCCTGGCGGACCTCGGCGAGCTCCTCGTGGGTGGTGGCGCCGGCGATGCGCTTGTACGCCTCCAGCCGCAGCCGCTCGCCCGGGATGTAGTCGTGCGGCAGGTGCGCGTCGACCGGCAGGTCCACGCGGATCTCCACCTGCTCCTCGACCTCGCGGCCCTCGGCCTGCGCGCGGTACTCCTCGACCGCCTCGCCGACCATGCGGATGTAGAGGTCGAAGCCGACGCCCTCGATGTGCCCGGACTGCTCGCCGCCCAGGAGGTTGCCGGCGCCGCGGATCTCCAGGTCCTTCATCGCCACGTACATGCCGGCGCCGAGGTCGGTGTGCTGCGCGATGGTCGCCAGGCGCTCGTGCGCGGTCTCGGTCAGCGGCTTCTCCGGCGGGTAGGTGAAGTAGGAGTACGCGCGCTCGCGCCCGCGCCCGACCCGGCCGCGCAGCTGGTGCAGCTGGGACAGGCCGAAGTTGTCGGCGCGCTCGACGATCAGGGTGTTGGCATTGGTGATGTCGATGCCGGACTCCACGATCGTGGTGCAGACCAGGACGTCGTACTCCTTGTTCCAGAAGTCGACGATCAGCTTCTCCAGCACATGCTCGTTCATCTGGCCGTGCGCGGTCGCGATCCGCGCCTCGGGCACCAGCGCGCGCAGCCGCGAGGCCGCGCGGTCGATGGACTCCACCCGGTTGTGGATGTAGAACGCTTGCCCCTCGCGCAGCAGCTCGCGGCGGATCGCGGCGGAGATCTGCCGCTCCTCGTACGGCCCGACGAAGGTCAGCACCGGGTGCCGCTCCTCCGGCGGGGTCTGGATCGTGGACATCTCCCGGATGCCGGTGACCGCCATCTCCAGGGTGCGCGGGATCGGCGTGGCGGACATGGTCAGCACGTCCACGTTGGCCCGCGCCTGCTTCAGCTGCTCCTTGTGCTCGACGCCGAAGCGCTGCTCCTCGTCGACGATCACCAGGCCGAGGCGCTTGAACTTCACCGAGTTCGCCAGCAGCCGGTGCGTGCCGATGACGACGTCGACCGAGCCGTCGGCCACGCCGCGCAGCACCTCGGCGGCCTCCTTGTCGGTCTGGAACCGGGACAGGCCCTTGAGGGTCACCGGGAACTGCGCGTACCGCTCGGCGAACGTCGAGAAGTGCTGCTGCACCAGCAGCGTGGTCGGCACCAGCACCGCCACCTGCTTGCCGTCCTGCACCGCCTTGAACGCCGCGCGCACCGCGATCTCGGTCTTGCCGTAGCCGACGTCGCCGCAGATCAGCCGGTCCATCGGGACCGGCTTCTCCATGTCGGACTTCACCTCGTCGATGCACGCCAGCTGGTCCGGCGTCTCCACGTAGGGGAAGGCGTCCTCCAGCTCGCGCTGCCACGGCGTGTCCGCGGCGAAGGCGTGCCCCGGCGCGGCCATCCGCGCGCTGTACAGCTTCACCAGGTCCCCGGCGATCTGCTTGACCGCCTTGCGGGCCCGGGACTTCGCCTTCTGCCAGTCCGCGCCGCCGAGCCGGTGCAGCGAGGGCGCCTCGCCGCCGACGTACTTGGTGACCTGGTCCAGCTGGTCGGTGGGGACGAACAGCCGGTCGCCGGGCTGGCCGCGCTTGGCCGCGGCGTACTCGATCACCAGGTACTCGCGGGTCGCGCCGGCGACGGTGCGCTGCGCCATCTCCACGTAGCGGCCCACGCCGTGCTGCTCGTGCACGACCGGGTCCCCGGCCTTGAGCTGCAGCGGGTCGATGACGTTGCGGCGCCGGGAGGGCATGCGGGACATGTCCTTGGTCGCCGTGCGCTGCCCGGAGACGTCCTGCTCGGTGATCACCCAGAGCTTGAGGTCCGCGGCGATGAAGCCGTGCTCGATGCTGGCGGTGGCCACGGTCGCCAGCGCCGGTTCCGGGACGGTGTCCAGCTCCGGGACGTAGCGCGCGCCGATGTCAGCGCCCTTCAACACCTCGACGAGGCGGTCGGCCGAGCCGTGGCCTTGGGTGACCAGCACCACCCGCCAGCCCTCGGAGATGCGGGCCCGGACGTCGGCGAGCGCGCGGCCGGTGTCGCCGCCGTACTGCTCGGTGTCGTGGATCTCGCTGATCTCGGTGGCGTCCTCCTCCGGCAGCAGCTCCAGGTCCGGGGCGAAGGGCGTCAGCGACCACCAGGGCAGGCCCAGGGTGATGGCGTGCTCGCGGACCGAGGCGAGGTCCTTCAGCGAGGCCGCGCCGAGGTCGATCGGGGTCTGCCCGCCGCCGGCGGTGGCGGCCCAGGAGGCGTCCAGGAACTCCGCGGAGGTGGCGGCCAGGTCGGCGGCGCGGGTCCGCACCCGCTCGGGGTCGCAGAGCACGATCGGCGAGCCGGCCGGCAGCAGGTCGATCAAGAGCTCCATGTCGTCGACCAGCACCGGCGCCAGCGACTCCATCCCCTCCACGCCGATGCCCTCGGAGACCTTCCCGAGGATGTCGGCCAGCTCCGGGTGGTCCTCCATCAGCGCCGCGGCCCGCTTGCGGACCTCGTCGGTGAGCAGCAGCTCGCGGCACGGCGGCGCCCACAGCCCGTGCTCGGCGACCTCCAGCGAGCGCTGGTCGGCGACCTTGAAGTAGCGGATCTCCTCGATCTGGTCGCCCCAGAACTCCAGCCGCAGCGGGTGCTCCTCGGTCGGCGGGAAGACGTCGACGATGCCGCCGCGGACCGCGAACTCGCCGCGCTTGTCCACCAGGTCCGTCCGGGTGTACGCGGCGGCGGCGAGCCGGTTCACCAGGTCGTCCAGATCGATCTCCGCGCCGGTGCGCGCCGCCACCGGGACCAGGTCGGCCAGGCCCTTGACCTGTGGCTGCAGCACCGAGCGGATCGGCGCCACGACCACCTTCAGGGCGCCGGCGCCCTCGGTGGCGGCGTCGGGGTGGACCAGGCGGCGCAGCACGGCCAGCCGGCGCCCGACGGTGTCGCTGCGCGGCGAGAGCCGCTCGTGCGGCAGCGTCTCCCAGGACGGGAAGTCCACGACCGTCTCGGGGTCCAGCAGCCCGCGCAGCGCGGCGACCAGGTCCTCGGCCTCGCGGCCGGTGGCGGTCACGGCCAGCACCGGACGGCCCGCCGGGCCTTGCGCGCGGGCCAGCGCGGCCAGCGCGAACGGCCGGACCGAGCGGGGCGCGGCCAGGTCGAAGGAGGTACGCCCGGCGGTCGCGGCCGCTTCCAGCAGCGCGGCGACCCCCGGGTCGGCGGATACGGCGTCAAGAAGTCCGGACAGGCTCACAAGGGCCACCCTTCGCGCACGACGAACAGCCCGAAGCCATGTGTCGGCGTCGGGATATCCCCCAGGGTACGCCTGACCGCCGACGCTCGAGGGGGGACCAATCCGGGCGAAATCCACCTCGGTGGGGCGACCTGGTCAGGCGACATACCCTCCACCGGTGTGGAGCCGGTACCTTTCTACCGGACCCTACAGAAGTGATAAGGCCGGAGCGAGACCTCACATGGCACAGGCATCCGCACAGCGGCACGGCATACCGAACGGCCAGTTCGCCGGACGGATCATCGAGTTCAGCGACCCCGAACTCGACCGCAAGTTCCCGCACGGCATCTACCTGACCATGCACGGCTACCCGGAGTTCGCCGTCTACGCCCGCCACACGGTGCAGATCGCGGACCCGCCCTCCGGCCTGTCCGTGGACGAGATCCGGGTCACCGACGTCATCGCCGCCAACCTGCTGGCCGCCGACGCCGGGGACCCGCTGTGGCAGACCCGGCCGAACACCGCCACGCCGCAGGGCTGGACCTGGGCACACGCCGCGGAGTCGCGCATGCTGCACTGCGTGCCGATCGAGCTGCACGGCGCCTTCCGGCACCACGGCGGCATGGCCACGCTGAAGGCCGACCGCGGCCGCTCGGGGCTGTTCACCGAGGGCATGCTGGAGCCGGTCGCCTTCGAGCGCAGCGGCTCGGTGCCCGAGGACGCGATGGCGCAGCTGGAGCAGCACCTGGGCTTCGCGCTGCCGCCGTCCTACCGGCGCTTCCTGGCCGGCACCGACGGCGGCCGGCCGATCAGCCCGGCGGTGAACCTGGCCGGCGGCTTCGTCGCCGACCAGTGGATGTTCGGGCTGCGCCGCGAGGACCCGCACCAGGACCTGGTCTACGCCAACCAGGCGCTGTACGACCGGTTCACCGAGGAGTACCTCGGCATCGGCTACGTCCAGGGCGGCATGCTGGCGCTGAAGATCCGCGGCGCCGAGGCCGGCTCGGTCTGGCTGTTCGACGACGACGACCCGCGCGATTCGGAGAGCCGCGACGCCGGCAGCGTGTGCGCCGAGCTGCTGAAGAAGATCGGCAGCGACTTCGACGACTTCGCCCGGCACCTGGTCGCGCTGCCGCAGCAGATCGTGGACATCGCGCGCTCCGCGGTGGACTCCGGGCACGCCAAGTCGATCACCGACATCGAGCACCTCGGTGCGGCGCTGCCGGAAGGGCTGAAGGCGCCGCGGCGCTGACGCACACAGCACCCGCCGCACAGCAGACCCGTGACACAGCTCACAGCCGGCCGTGTCACGGGAGCCTGGGCTGTCCCGTCCCAGTGGTGTACCCAGCCCGATCAACGCAGGGAGTGCACCATGGAAGCCCGTCTGAACACCTTCGCCACCCCGACCGGCGCCAAGTTCGGCAAGTACCTGATCGCCGCGGGCCGCGTCCTGCGCGAGGCCGGCGTCCCGGTCGCGACCCTGCACCTGGTCGAGATCCGCGCCAGCCAGATCAACGGCTGCGGCTTCTGCCTGGACATGCACACCAAGGACGCCACGGCCGCCGGCGAAACAGCGGAGCGGCTGAACATGGTCGCCGCCTGGCGCGAGGCCGCCTGCTACACCGAAGCCGAGCGCGCCGCGCTGGAGCTGACCGAGGCCGGCACCCGGCTGGCCGACGGCACCGGCGTCGCCGACGAGGTGTGGGACGCCGCCGCCAAGCACTTCGACGAGGACCAGCTCGCCACGCTGGTGGCGCAGATCGCGCTGATCAACGCCTTCAACCGCGGCAACGTCATGGTCAAGCAGCCGGCCGGGGACTACGTGCCCGGCCAGTTCGACGACGCCGAGTAACCCCGCCGCCCGAGCCCGGCGCATCCGCCGACAAGACCGCCGTCACCGGTCGCGCCGCCCCGGAATCGGCGCCGCTGGCATGGGAAAAGCGCCGCCTCGTCCTTCCCTTGTCAGACCCCTGGCACCGGCGTCCCACCTGGGACGGCCGGTGCCCTGCTTTTTGTTAAGTACTCCGGCACGCCACCCGAATGCTGTCTTCCGCGTGACCTGCCGATCTTCCGTGGCGTTGAGGGGCCAGTTCCCCATTCATGAAACGCGATGAGAGGAGTCGGCGATGCGCAAATATCTGTCCCTCGCCGTAGTGGCTTTGTCTTCCGGCGGGGCGCTGTTCGCAGCCGCCGGCGCCGCCAGCGCGGCCACGAGCACCGACAGCCTGCGTGCGGCGCCCTGGCAGGCGACCAGCCCGCTGGCGATGCACGCGGCGCCGTTCGGCGACCACGACGTCATGGGTCTGTGCGGCATGCAGCGCGACAACGTGCGCACCGGTCAGATCGACGCCGACCTGGTGCAGAAGCTGTGCGCCGGCGAGGGCGACATGATGACGCCCCCGGTTCCCGGCCCGCCGCCGGTCATGACCCCGCCGCCGCCGCCGATGGGCTCGCCGTCGCCGTGCACCGAGGTCTGCAAGCCGGTCCACCACCACCACCCGAAGCCGCCGACGCCGCCGACCCACCCGACGCCGCCGCCCCCGCCGCCGGTGACGCAGCCGTGTCCGCCGCCGCCGTGCCCGCCGGTCACGCCTCCGCCGCCGCCCCCGTGCCCGCCGGTCATGCCCCCGCCGCCGGTGCCGTGCCCGCCCCCGACCCCGAACCCGTGCCCCCCGGGCCACGAGCACGGCTGGTCGGCTGAGCCGGACGCCGCCACCCAGGCGGCCCCGGCGGCCGGCAACGCCGTCGCCGGCCTGCCGATCCTCGGCAGCGTCGCGGGCGGCCTGCTCTAGCACCACGGTGTGGGCCCGGTTCACCGCCGGGCCCGCGCTTCGAAGTCAAGGGAGTAGCACGTTGCGTACCCGGGCGATCTTCACGGCGGCGGCCGCGACCGCTGCCACGCTCGGTGGCGTTCTGGCCTCGGCCGGCACCGCCGCGGCGACGACCACCAAGACGACGACTCCTTCGCGCCCGACAGCGCCCCAGGCAAGCCCGACGCCGGGCGTCCTGGCTGTCGAGAACGCGTTGGAACTCGCCGACGACTGGTGTGTCGCCCCGCTGCACTTCGCCGGACCGCTGGCCGCGGATCCCTTACCGACCGCCTCCCACGCCTGCGGCCACGGCCGCGCCGGCGGAGGGGTGCGCGTTCTGAGCGACCTGTGTATCGCGCCGATCACCACGGACGACCCTTCGGGATCCTGGGCGGCGCCCTCCACACCGTGTAAGAACGCGGGCTCCGCGGGAAGCGGTTTCGGGATCCTTCGCGACGTGTCCGTGGCGGGCGTTCAGGCCACCTTCTGAACGCCGAGTTCCGATCCACATTCCACACCGACAGCCCATTACATTTTGTCGGGCGATTCGTTAGTCACAGAGAAACGGTCGGTCGTCGATGAACCGTCGTGACCCGTACGGGTCAGACAAGACGGAATATCGTCGTCCAGCCACCCTCAGACCGCTGCGAGCCGCCTGTCCAGTGAGATGTCTACAGTTCATCTGACCAGTTCAGATGCCCTGAGCAGTCATCGTGGAAAGTACGAAGAATGACGTCCGATCAATCACTCGTCAGTGTCTTGGGCCGCGCGCCTCCCGACTTGATATACGATTCTTCGCGAATGGCAGTATGGTTCACAGCAACAAGGTGGCGGGCTTCGGAATTCTCGCCCGTCAGGTCACCATCGATCCACATCGACAAGGAAGAACGATCACCATGGCATTTCTGAAGAACGCCACCGTTATCGCCGCGCTGGCCAGCGCGGGTGTCGTGGGCATGGCCGGCATCGCCTCCGCGGCGGCCGACGACGCCTGGAACGGCGGCGCCGAGCACCACAAGACCGGCGACAACAACGTCGGCCAGGGCGGCCTCATCCCGGTCAACGCGCTGAACAACGTCAACGTCTCCCCGAACCTGGGCTGCCTGGCGCACAACACCGTGCCGGACCTGAACGTCCAGAGCCTGGTCGGCCTGGTGCCGATCGGCGTCGGCCTGAACCACCTGCTGGAGCACACCCACCTGAACGTGCTCAGCAACGGCAACATCGACACCGACGTCAACGACAACTCCTGCACCTCGAACCAGGGTTCGTCGCAGGCCGGCAACAACAGCCGCGGCAGCGTGGGCGCGGGCGACAGCAGCAGCTCGCACTCCACCGGCGACGGCGCGGGCTCGCAGAACAACGGCGCCGGTGCCGGCGCCGGCGGCCTGATCGGGTCCTCGGGCCTGCTGGGCAAGGGCGGCCTGAACCTCGGCGGCTGAGCCGAGCCCCAGGGCCATCCGCACGAAAGTGTGGCGCGTGCCGGAGTCCGCTCCGGCACGCACCGGCGGGCGACGGCGAGGCCTGATCACCTTCGCCGCCCAGTCGGGCACCAGCCCGCATCGCTCGCCGGAGTGATCCAAAACGCTTGGAAAGGCCCGCGGGACGCGTCCCGCGGGCCTTTCGCTTGCGCCGGTACCGCCGCACGCCGGCCGGAGGTCCGGCGGAGTCGGCACTCAGCTCGCTGACTCAGGTGTCTTCGCAACGGCGCCGCCGCTCGGCCTCACCGCACTGGCGCCGCCGCGCTAGCGCCACCATTTGCGCCACCACTTGCATTGCCGTTTTGGCGCTGCCGTTCTGGCGTCACCGTTCTGGCGCCGCCGTTCTGGCCTCACCGTTCTGGCGCTGCCGTTCTGGCCTCACCGTTCTGGCCTCGCCGCTGTGGCGTCACCGCGCGCCGGGCGTCCCGACCCGGCGCGGCGTCAGCTCTTCGTGGTGGTCTTGGTGCCCTTCAGGGCGTCGCGCACCTTCTTGGCGTCGTCGACGGCCTTCTTGATGTCGTCGCGGGCGTCCTTCGCCGGGGCGCTGATCGCCTTCACCGACGCGGTCAGGGCCTTGCCGTCCGGAGTGGGCTGGAGTGCCAGGAGGGCGGCGTCCTTGCCGGCGATCGCGGTGGTGGCGGACTGGATCTGCGAGGTCATGTCTGCCAGGAGGGCCTTGTTCGCGGCGGTGTTCGCGGTTGGGTCCTTGGCGAGGCGGTCGGCCAGGGCGTCGTGGACCTTCACCAGCTTCGCCAGTGCGGCGCCCTCGACGTCCAGCGCGTGGGTGAGGTGGACCTTCGGCGCGACCAGGACGTAGACGCGGTAGTCGTCGACCATCGTCTTGCCGTCGGTGCGGACCGCGGCCTCGGTCGTCTCCGCGGCGACCTTCGTCTTCAGCGCGGTCAGACCGCTGACGTCGGAGGAGAGCACCTGGGTGAGCGTGCCGCGCGCGGCGTCGGTCACCTCTTTGTAGCCGGTCAGCGCGGTCTGCAGATGGCCCAGCGTGGTCAGCCGGTCGGTGATGCCCTCGGTGACCGCGGCCTTGGCCTTGGCCAGCCCGGCGGCGGGGTCGGAGGCGGTGGCGGCCTGCGCGGGCAGGGCGACCGCGCCGACGGCGATGAGGGCGCCGACAGCGGCGGCGCTCAAACGGGTGCGCAGAGTCATGATGGTCACTCCTTGAGGGATGAGTTCGTCAGGGATGAGTTCGTCAGGTCAGCCGTTGTCGCCGGCGGTCTGCGTCGGCTCGGCCGAGCTCAACGCGCCGTTGATGTCGGACAGCTCCTGGTCGAGCGATGTCAGGTCGCCGTCCGGGTCCTCCGTCACCCCGTGCGAGCCAGTGCTCTGGGATGCACTCGAGCCGCCGCTCGCGGGCGCGCTGGAGGTGGAGGCGGAGCTGGGGCTGGAGGCGGAGCTCGACGTGGAGGCTGCCACGCCCGCGCCGGCCGGGGCGGTTCCGCCCGAGCCGGCCGAGCCTTTGCCCGAGCACGCCGCCAGGGCGCCCACGCAGGCCAGGACGGCCAGGGCCGAAGCGATTCTCGACTTCATGCGTCGATGGTGTCGGCCGCGCGGTAAGCCCTCGATCAATAAGGGATGCGTAAACGCCCCGGGGAAGATCCCCGGGGCGCCGGTGGAACCGAGCCGGTCAGCTGGCCGAGCCCGTCAGCCCGTGATGATCGCCGGGTCGCTCACGCTCGGCCGGCCGTTCTCGGTGTGGCCGGCGAAGCGCCGCACGTACGCGGCGTCGTGGTCGGAGGTGACCGTGGCGTCGTACCAACCGTCGGAGGCGCCCGCCGGCACGACGTGCGTCGCGTGCTTGCCGGCCCGCACCCGCAGGACCGCCTTGCCGTCGCAGCCGTAGGAGTCGACGACGGTCGCGGTGACGTCGGCGGAGCCGGTGTTGGTCAGCGTCAGCTTCAGGTTCTGGCTGTTCCCGACGTGCTCGGCGACGACTTCGAGCCCGGCCTTGGCGGCGTCGCCCTTGAACTCGCGCAGGAAGCCGTTGGCACCGCGCACGTCGTAGTCATACGCGCCCGACAGCTTCCACGAGCCGTCGAGGGTGTGGCCCGCGCCGACCGTGTAGCTCCACGGTCCGGTCTTGTCCAGGATCGAGGTCACCACGAAGCTCGCGCCCGCGCTGCCACGGCTGGCGAAGCCGATCCGCAGCGCCCCGCCCGCGATCCGGCCGTCCGCCGCCAGGTCGTACGGCAACGCGCGGGCGGGGCGCCGGCCGGCCTCCTGCTTCGGCAACGACGCGCTCGCCGGCAGGGTCACGGGGTAGCTGGAGTGGCGTGCGTGGTCCGGCGGGACGTAGGAGGCGGTGCTCGGCAGCGCCGGGACCTCGGTCTCGCGCAGACCGAAGTCGAAGGCGCTGGTCAGGTCGCCGCAGACGGCACGGCGCCACGGCGAGATGTTGGGCTCGTGCACGCCGAAACGCTTCTCCAGGAAGCGGATCACCGAGGTGTGGTCGAAGGTCTCGGAGTCCACCCAGCCGCCCTTGCTCCAGGGCGAGACCACGAACATCGGCACGCGCAGGCCCAGGCCGTAGGACCCGGCATCGAAGCCGGCGCCGGCGGAGTAGTACTCGGTGGAGGTGTCGACCGTGGAGGCGCCGCCGACCGCGCCGCCCGGCACGAACGGCGGGACCACGTGGTCGAAGAAGCCGTCGTTCTCGTCGTACATGATGAACAGCGCGGTCTTGCTCCACAGGTCCTCGTCCGAGGACAGGATGTCCAGGACCTGCGAGACGTACCAGGCGCCGTAGTTCACCGGCCAGTTCGGGTGCTCGCTGAACGCCTCCGGCGCGGTGATCCAGGAGACCTGCGGCAGCTTGCCGTTCTTCACGTCCTGCGCCAGCAGGTCGAAGTAGCCCTGCCCGGCCGCGGCGTTGGTGCCGGTGCGCGCGTTGTCGTAGAGCGGGTCGCCGGGCTTCGCGTTCTGATACTGGTGGAAGTACAGCACCGAGGTGTCGCCGTAGTTGCCGATGTAGGCGTCGTCGGTCCAGCCCCAGGAGCCCTTCGCGTCCAGACCGGTGCCGATGTCCTGGTAGATCTTCCAGGAGACGCCGGCGGCCTGCAGCCGCTCGGGGTAGGTGGTCCAGTCGTAGCCGGCCTCGGCGTTGTCCAGGACCGGTCCGCCGGCCTTGCCGTCGTTGCCCGTGAAGCCGGTCCACAGGTAGTAGCGGTTCGGGTCGGTCGAGGTCATCAGCGAGCAGTGATAGGCGTCGCAGACTGTGAAGGCGTCGGCCAGCGCGAAGTGGAACGGGATGTCCTGGCGCTCGAAGTGAGCCATCGTCCCCGGGCCCTTGGCCGGGACCCACTGGTCGTAGTTCCCCTGGTTCCAGGCGTGGTGGCCGCCGTTCCAGCTGTGGTCCAGACCGTCCAGGAACTTCAGGCCCAAATCCGGGACGCCGGTCGGGCGCCAGGGCAGGATCTCGTTTCCGGCGGCGTCGGCCTGGTGCCAGACCGCCTTGCCGTTCGGCAGCCGTGCCGGCCGCGGGTCGCCGAAGCCGCGCACCCCGCGCAGCGTCCCGAAGTAGTGGTCGAAGCTGCGGTTCTCCTGCATCAGGATCACCACGTGCTCGATGTCTTTGATGGTTCCCGTCCGGCGGGCGGGCCGCACCGCGGCGGCGCGGGCGATGCTCGCGGTGAGCATGGGCATCGAGGTCGCGGCGGCGGTGCCGCCGGTGATCTGGAGGAACCGGCGACGATTCACTGCGGTCATGGGGGCGGTGCTCCTTGCGGGTCAAGGGGAGGGCTCCCAAAGTGTCCGCAGACTGGGACGAACACTCAATAACCGCAAAGGAAAACTTCGCCTAAAGACTCACGAACCCGCGGGATGATCGTCGCGAAGCCAGGACACGACACCGACCACGTGTCCGACCACGTTCTTGGTCGGCACGAAGCCCGCGTCGCCGCCCTTCTTCAGGTAGTTCCACGAGGAGTCGCCGGAGTGCTCGCGGTTGTCGCCGAGCACCCACAGGTCGCCCTGCGGGACCGTCACCTTGTAGACGCCGTTGTAGCAGGGCATCCCCTGCTTGCCGTTCATGATGTACGAGGACTCGTCCAGCGCCACGCCGTTGCGGTACACCGGTCCGTCCTGCGTCTTGCACTCGATGGTGTCCCCGCCGGTACCGATGATCCGCTTGATGAGCAGGTCGTCGTGCTGGTCGGGCAGGATGCCGACGGCGGCCAGGACGTCCGGCAGGTTGATCGCGCCGCCGGTGCTGCCGGCCGAGCTCATCAGCCAGTTGTGCGGGTCGTGGAAGACGATGACCTGCCCGCGCGCCGGCGCGCCGCCGACCCAGCTGGACAGCTTGTCGACGAAGACCCGGTCGCCCTTGTACGTCGTGGGCTCCATCGACGGCGAGGGGATGTAATACATCTGGACCAGGAAGGTCTTGATCAGCGAGGTCAGCGTGAGCGAGATGACCACGTAGCCGACGATCTCCAGCCACGCCGGGATGCGGCGCCGCTTCGCCTTGGTGCGTGCCGCGCGGCGGCCGCCGCCGCGGCTCGGGACGGCTGCGAGCTCCTCGTCGGCGGCGTCCGGGTCGGTGGCGGGGTCAGTGGCGGCGGAACCGTCGCCGGCGACCGGGTCGTAGCCGTTCTGGGTACCGAAAGCGTGCTCGGAGGCGTAGCCCTGGTCCTGGCTGTAGCCGTTCTCGGAGGCGAATCCGGGCGCGGAGCCGTAGCCGTTCTCGGCGCCGTAGCCGTTCTCGGTGCCATAGCCGTTCTCGGTACCGAAACCGTGCTGCTGTCCGTAACCGTTCCCGGTCGTCCCGTAGCCGTCGCCGAAAGGCGGTTCCGCGGGCTGGGAGCCCACGGGCGCGCCGGGATCAGTAGCGGCCACGTGCGCCCCCGTTTCCAGTCCTGGGTTATCGGTTCACCTTATGGCCGATCCGCGGGCCAAGGAAGAGCAGGTGGTTGAGTCCAGTGGCCGGACAGGAGATCGGCAAGAGCTGCGCCCCAGCTTAGAGTGGGCAGCAATCGGGACGATCCAGCCAGGTAACAGGAGGCTCTTGTGTCCGCCGTACCGTCGCCCAAGAACGACGACGCCGCCGTAGAGACCCCGACAGACAGCCCGACCGCTCGCGCGAACGACACCGCGAACGACAACCCCCCGCGCACCGCCGACGACGCCGAGCTGCGCGCCGCGATCCGCCGGTTGGGGGACCTGCTGGGCCAGACCCTGGTCCGCCAGCACGGTCCGGAGCTGCTGGAGCAGGTCGAGGCCATCCGCGCGCTGGGCAAGCAGGGCGCCGACGTGTCCGAGCTGCTCGCCGCGGTGGACCCCGAGCAGGCCATCAAGCTGGTCCGCGCGTTCACCGCCTACTTCAACCTCGCCAACACCGCCGAGCAGGTCCACCGCGGCCGGGAGCTGGCCGCCACCCGGGCCGCCGAGGGCTCCTGGCTGGGCCAGGCGGTGGACCGGATCCAGGCCGCGGGCCTGGCCGGCACGGCCGCCGAGGCGGTGTCGCACCTGTCGGTCCGCCCGGTCTTCACCGCGCACCCGACCGAGGCCGCGCGCCGCACCGTGCTCGCCAAGCTGCGCAAGGTCGCCGAGCTGCTCGAGGCGCCGCAGACCGCTTACAACGAGCGCCGTCTGGCCGAGACCGTCGAGCAGCTGTGGCAGACCGACGAGATCCGCATCACCCGGCCCGAGCCGGTGGACGAGGCGCGCAACGCCGTCTACTACCTCGACGAGCTCGCCGCGCACGCCGCGCCGGAGGTCCTGGAGGAGCTGGCGGTGGAGCTGCGGCGCCTGGGCGTCGAGCTGCCGCTGTCGGCCCGGCCGCTGAGCTTCGGCTCCTGGATCGGCGGCGACCGCGACGGCAACCCGAACGTCACGCCGCAGATGACCCTGGACGTGCTGGAGCTCCAGCACGAGCACGCCATCCGCACCGCGCTGGCGTCCATGGACGCCCTGCGCGAGATCCTGTCCACCTCCGAGCGGATCGCCGCCCCGACCGAGGCGCTGCGGGCCTCGCTGGACGCCGACCTCGAGGCGCTGCCGGAGATCCCGAACCGCTACCGGCGGCTCAACGCCGAGGAGCCATACCGCCTCAAGGCGACGACGATCCGGCAGAAGCTCCTCAACACCCGCACCCGCATCGCCGAGGGCCGCCAGCACGACCCGCGCCGGGACTACCTCGGCACCTCCGAGCTGCTGCGCGACCTGAGCCTGATGCGCGACTCGCTCTACGCCGACCGCGGCGAGCTGATCGCCACCGGCGAGCTGGAGACCGCGATCCGCACCATCGCCGCCTTCGGGCTGCACCACGCGGTCCTGGACGTGCGCGAGCACGCCGACGCCCACCACCACGTGCTGGCGCAGCTCTTCGACCGGCTCGGCGACCAGCCCTGGCGCTACTCCGACCTCCCGCGCGACTACCGGACCCGGCTGCTGGCCAAGGAGCTGGCCTCCTCCCGTCCGCTGTCCGCGCTCGGACAGGTCCCGGCCGACACCCTGCTGGACGCCGCCGGCGTCAAGAGCTTCGGGGTGTTCACCGCGATCCGCACCGCGTTCGAGAAGTACGGCCCGGACGTCATCGAGTCCTACATCGTCTCGATGACCCGCGGCGTGGACGACCTGTTCGCCGCGGTCGTGCTGGCGCGCGAGGCCGGTCTGGTGGACGTGCACGCGCACACCGCGGCCATCGGCTTCGTCCCGCTGCTGGAGACCCCGGACGAGCTGAAGATCGCCGGGTCGATCCTGGACGAGATGCTGTCCGACCCCTCCTACGCGGCGATCGTCGCGGCGCGCGGCGGCGTGCAGGAGGTCATGCTCGGCTACAGCGACTCCAACAAGATGGGCGGGATCTCCACCTCGCAGTGGGAGATCCACCGCGCGCAGCGCGAACTGCGCGACACCGCGCTGCGCCACGGCATCCGCATCCGGCTGTTCCACGGCCGCGGCGGCAGCGTCGGACGCGGCGGCGGTCCGTCGCACGACGCGATCCTCGCTCAGCCCTGGGGCACGCTCGACGGCGAGATCAAGGTGACCGAGCAGGGCGAGGTCATCTCCGACAAGTACGCGATCCCGGCGCTGGCGCGGGAGAACCTGGAGCTGACGCTCGCCGCGACGCTGGAGGCCACGGTGCTGCACCGCGCGCCGCGCCAGTCCGCGGAGGACCTGGCGACCTGGTCGGCGACCATGGAGGGGGTCTCCTCGGCGGGCCAGGACCGTTACCGGGAGCTGGTCGAGCACCCGGACCTGCCGGCGTACTTCTTCGCCTCGACCCCGGTGGACCTGCTCGGCGACCTGCACCTGGGGTCCCGGCCCTCGCGCCGTCCGGACACCTCGGCCGGCATCGACGGCCTGCGCGCGATCCCGTGGGTCTTCGGCTGGACGCAGTCGCGGCAGATCGTGCCCGGCTGGTTCGGCGTCGGCACCGGCCTGGCCGCCGCCCGGCAGAACCCCGCGTTCGCCGGCACGGACTGGCAGGACATGTACGAGCGCTGGCACTTCTTCCGCAACTTCCTGGGCAACGTCTCGATGACGCTGGCCAAGACCGACCTGCGGATCGCCCGGCACTACGTGGAGACCCTGGTCCCGCGCGAGCTGCACCACTTCTTCGACACCATCACCGAGGAGTACGAGCGCACGGTCGCCGAGGTGCTGCGCATCACCGGCGAGTCCGAACTCCTCGGCCGCAACGAGACGCTGGCCCGCACCCTGCGCGTCCGCGACATGTACCTGGACCCGATCTCGTACATGCAGGTCTCGCTGCTCAAGCGCCAGCGCGAGGCGACGAAGGCGGGTCTGCCGGTGGACCCGGACCTGGCCCGCGCGCTGCTGCTGTCGGTGAACGGCATCGCCGCCGGGTTGAAGAACACCGGCTGACCGGCACCGTCGCCACGACCGGCGACACGACAGTGGGCGGCGTCTTCGCGACGCCGCCCACTGTGTTTTTCGTTGGTCTGTGTTTTTCGGTGGTCTGTGCAATTCGCGGGAGTCTGGTCAGGGCTCCCGCTGGTCTATGTAGTTGGTTCGCGAGAGCTTGGTCAGGGCTCCCGATGGTCTGTGTCTGTGTCTGTGGTGCGCGAGAGTCCGGTGGCTCTCGGCGGTCTGTGTGGCCCGTGCGGCCGGTGTCGTCCCGGTTACCTCACAGGTGCTTCGTATCGGTCGGCCGTGCCGCTGATCCGCGCCACCCGACGCTCCCTGCCGCGCTTGAACAGTCCCGACAAACAGATCCCGCCCACCGCGGCGGCGATGAAGGCGTTCAGGACCATTCCCATCGACGACATCCACAACTCCCAGGTTAAGCACTGTTTTGGCCCGCCCCGTGATCTAGGAATCTATTACCTGGGAAGTAATCGCGCCAGGTGTCACCACCCTGAGAACCTTGATCTCGTCAGCGAATACGACAGCTAGAGGAGACCACCGAGATGACCGCCTACGCACTCGCCCACGTCCGTTCCGTCGAGCTCTGCGCCGACATCGTGGAGTACCTGGAGCGTATCCAGGGCACCATGGACCCCTTCGGCGGCCGCTTCGCCTTCCACGGGGGTGAGAAGGAAGTCGTAGAAGGCGCCTGGACGGGCGACCTCATCCTCATCGAGTTCCCCACCCTGGACGCAGTCCACAGCTGGTGGACATCGCCGGAATACCGGGCCATCAAAAACCTGCGGACCGACCACATGGCGGCCGACATCGTGGTCTTCGACACCCTGCCGGCGGACTACAACGTCGGGGCGACCGCCGCGAAGCTGGCGAAGCTCCTCTGAGCCCTGCCTACCCTGCCTCCGACCTACTTCAGCAAGCCGCGCTTATAGGCTTCGGCGACCGCCGCGGCGCGGTCGCGAACGCCGAACTTGGCGTAGGCGTGCAGCAGATGCGTCTTGACCGTGGCCTCACTGATGAACAGCTTGCGCGCGGTCTCGCGGTTGGTGGTGCCGGAGGCGACGAGCCGAAGAACTTCCAACTCCCGCTCGGTCAGCGCGTCACCGGGCGGCGCGGGCTCCGCCAGAGGCGTCTGAACGCGAGTCATCAGCCGCTGCGCCACAGTCGGCGCCAGGACCGGCTGCCCCGCCGCCGCAGCCCGAACGGCCCGGATGAGATCCTCGCGCGGCGCGTCCTTCAACAGATAGCCGGTCGCACCGGCCTCGATCGCGGGCAGCACATCGGACTCGGTGTCATAGGTCGTGAGTACCAGGACCCTGACAGCCGGCTGCTCCACCCGCAGCCGCCTAATCGCCTCGACGCCACCCATCGTCGGCATGCGCAGGTCCATCAGGACCACGTCGGGTCCCGACTCTGCCGCCCGCACCAAAGCCTGCGCGCCATCGGAAGCCTCGCCGACGACCTCGAAGCCGTCCTCGCCGTCGAAGACGCCGCGCAGCCCGTCGCGGACGATCGGATGGTCGTCCACGATCAGCAGGCGGAGAGGACTCGAATCACCGGACACGCGATCAATCATCTCGCGACCAGACCCCGGCCGGAACCGTTCACCCCGTCACCGCCTCCGTCACCGCCTCCGCCACGGCTCCGGTGCTCGCTCTCGCGCTCGCCCCCGCCGAAGCCGTCTCCGCCGCCAGCGTCACCAAGGGCACCGCGGCGCTGATGGCTGTGCCGTCCCCAGGCTCGCTCTCGATAGTGAGCGTCCCGCCGACCTGCCGAAGCCGCGACCGCATCGCGCTCAATCCGTAGCCCGTCCCGTTCTCCGACGCGCTGTCGGCGCCACGCCTCCGCACCTCTTCGGGGTCGAACCCCGCGCCGTCGTCCACCACGTCCAGAACCACGACATCGCTCGTGTAGGACACCGTGACCCCCACACGCCCCGCCCCCGAATACTTCCCGGCGTTGGCCAACGCTTCCTGCGCCGCCCGGAACAGCGCCACCTCCACCTCCGGCGAGAGCGCGACAGCCTCCCCGGAAACCTCCACCCGCGCCTCGATCCCCGCCGTCCGCGACCACGACGCCGCCAGCTCCGCCAGCGCCTCCGGCAGCTGCGCCACGGCCAGCGGTCCCGGCCGCAGCGCCTGGACCGACCGGCGTGCCTCGGCCAGGCTCTCGCGCGCCAGTTCCCGGGCCAGCGTCAGGTGATGCTTCCGGCGCTCCACGTCGTCGTCGAACCGCTCCACGACCTCCAGCTGCCGCACGATCCCCGTGAGTCCCTGCGCGATGGTGTCGTGGATCTCCCCCGCGAGCCGCTGGCGTTCGTCGAGCACCCCGGCCTCCCGAGCCTGCGCGACCAACTGCGCGTGCAGTCCCGCGTTCTCCTCGAGCATCTCGTGCAGCCGCTCGTTCGCCTCGGCCAGCTCGCGCCGGTGCTCCTCCTCGGCCGCGCCGGTGACCGTCAACGTGCCGGCGATGAGCAGGTTGACCGCGACCAGCACCAGGTAGAGATAGACGCCGGCGCCGTGGATGTTGACGATGCCGCCCATCTGCGTGGTCGCCATGGCGCCGGCGGTTCCCGCGATCCCGAAGAGCTTGGTCCGTCCCGGCAAGACCATCGCGTGCAGGTAGCCGGTGAAGCCGAAGAAGCCGAACAGCGGGCTGGTCAGGATCAGCGTCGCGAGCAGCGCCAGCAGGACCGCGTAGTAGACCGTCGCGCGCAGCACCGGCGGGTTCGGCGCGTCCAGCAGCGCCCGCCCGCGCCGGACCCACAGCGCCGCAGCCGCGGAGCCCCCGAGGACCACGGTGTAGTACACCCCGGTCCGGGGACCGATGATGAGGGCCAGAGTCAGGGAGACCGCCAGGCCCGCGTACGGGATCCACCGCTGGACCGTCGCCGATTCCACCACCGCCGCGTCCCCTCTATTCCCACTTGAACACGCGGGCCGCAGCCAGCGCGCCGACGACGGTGTACACCGCGAGCACCGTCAGATGCTGCCACGCCGCGCCGGTGCCGGACCAGGTGTCCACGATCGCGCCGTACGGCACGAACCCGCTGGCCGTGCGCAGCACCGAGGGCAGCTGCTGGAGCGGGACGTAGACGCCCGCGAAGAAGAAGTTCAGGATCATCGTAGGCACACCGAACCCGGTCGCCACCCCGGCCGACGGCGCGAGCGCCGCGATCAGCAGCCCGATCGCCAGCAGCGCGGTGGTCCCCAGGATGTAGGACGCCAGCACCAGCGCCAGGTGCGCCGGCAGCGAGGCGCCGAACCCGGCCACGCCGATCAGCACCACCGAGGCCGCCGTCACCGCGGCGGTCGTGGCGATCACCGTCACCTGTGCCGCGAGCAGCCCGGCGGCAGGGACCGGCGAGACCGCCAGACGCCGCAGCACGCCCCGCTCCCGCAGGTCCGCGAAGGTCACCGGCAGAGCGGTGAGGGCGGTCAGCACCGAGGAGAGCATCGCGAAGGTCGGGACGTAGACGTCCATCGTCGTCCTGCCGCCGAGCGAGGCCGCCGGCTTCCCGAACGAAGGGATGCAGCCGAAGACGATGATCAGCAGGACCGGCAAGGCGATTCCCGACAACACCACCGCCGGTTCCCGCCACAGCAGCCGGGCCTGGGTGCGCACCAGGGTGCGGAACCCGTTGCCGGTCATCCGGAATTCGGGCAGCAGACGGGAGGAGCGGGAAGAGAAGGTCGCGGTGCTCATCAGGACTCCTTGGCGGTCTGCGCGGTCTGCGCCGTCTGCATGGTCTGCGCGGCATGGGTCGTGGTGGTCGCGTGCGTCGTCAACGCGATGAACGCGTCGTCGAGGCTGCTCTGCTCGACGCGCAGCTCGGCGGCGATGATCTGGCGCCGCGCGAGGTACGCGGTGACCGCCCCGATGACTTCCGAGGTCCCGCTCACTTCCAGATGCGCGCCGTGCCGCTCGACGCTGCGGACCTCGGGCAACGCGAGCAGGTCCGCGTCCTCGACCGGCGCCGAGGGCCGGAACCGCATCCGCTGGCCGGCTGCCGGACCCCGCGCGGCCATCGCGGCCGGGGTGTCCAGGGCGACCACGCGGCCGGCGTCGATGATCGCGACCCGGTCGCAGAGCCGCTCGGCCTCTTCCATGAAGTGCGTGACCAGCAGGACGGTGACGCCGGAGTCCCGGACGGCCTGGACCATCTCCCAGGCGGTGCGCCGCGCGTGCGGGTCCAGACCGGTGGTCAGCTCGTCCAGCACGACCACCCGCGGCTTGCCGACCATCGCCAGCGCCACGGCCAGCCGCTGCTTCTGGCCGCCGGACAGCTTGCCGAAGCGGGCGCCGGCCTTCTCCGTCAGCTCCCACTGCGCCAGCAGCCGGTCCACGTCGGCCGGGTCCCGGTAAAAGGACGCGTACAGCTCCAGCGCCTCGCGCACATGGATCTTGCCCGGCAGCTGGCTCTCCTGCAGCTGCACGCCGAGCACCTGGCGGACGTCCTCACGATCGCGCCGCGGGTCCAGACCCAGCACGCGGACCTCGCCGGCGTCGGGCGTCCGCAGACCGCTGACACACTCCACGGTCGTGGTCTTCCCGGCGCCGTTGGGCCCGAGGATCCCGAAGATCTCCCCTTCGGCGACCTCGAACGAGACGTCCTCCACGGCGGTTACGTCGCCGTAGGCCTTCCGCAGGCCGCGCACCTCGATCGCTGGCATCGTCCGGACTCCCTGCCCCCGGGCGACCCTGCGCCGCCGTTGGTTCAAGGATTCCGCCGGGACCCCCACCGGCGGATCGACCGGCGGGCTCGTCCCGGGTGCCGATGCGGTGGAGGGGCGGCATCCACCGATCGGTGGATGCCGGTGGATGCCGGTGGATACGCGAGGGCCCCGGAAGAGAACGCCCGGGGAGAGCCGTCAGGCCGCGTGGTAGATGTTCTGCGCCTCGACGAGCCCGCGGCGGATCAGGTCCTCGACCGCGTCGGCGGCCCGGTCCACGTTGTAGTCCAGGTCCTTCTTCTCGGTCGAGGAGAAGTCCTTCAGGACGAAGTCCGCCGGATCCTGCCGCCCCGGCGGCCGTCCGACACCGAAGCGCACGCGGTGGTATTCCTTGGTCCCCAGCGAGGAGGTGATCGAGCGCAGCCCGTTGTGGCCGTTGTCGCCGCCGCCGAGCTTCAGGCGCAGCACGCCGTAGTCCACGTCGAGTTCGTCGTGCACGGCGATGATCTGCGCCGGCTCGATCTTGTAGAAGTCGCGCAGCGCCTTCACCGGGCCGCCGGACAGGTTCATGAAGGTCTTCGGCTTGGCCAGGACCACGCGCGGTCCGCCGACCCCGAGCCGGCCCTCCACGACGTCCGCCCGCGCCTTGTGCGACTTGAACTTGCCGCCGACGCGCGCGGCGAGCAGGTCCACGACCATGAAGCCGGCGTTGTGCCGGTTGCCGGCGTACCCGGGCCCGGGATTGCCGAGGCCCGCGATCAGCCAGAGCTGGTCGCGGGCCTCGGTGGTGGTCATGTCGACCAGGATAGCGGGGCTGGGGTGCCTACTCCGCCGACTCCTCGGACGCGCCCTCGGCGGCCTCGCCCTCGGCGTCGCCCTCACCCTCGGCGGCCTCCTCGGAGACCTCGGCGCGGGTCACGACGACCTGCAGGACCAGCTGGTCGCCGTCGGTGACCAGCTCGGAGCCGGCCGGCAGCTCCAGGTCGCGGACGAAGAGCTGGAAGCCCTCCTCCTTGCGGTCCACGTCGACCTCGATGCCGGTCGGGATGTGCGTGGCCTCGGCGGTCACGGTCAGGTTGTTCAGCGAGTGGTCCAGCACCGCGCCGCCCACGACCTCGCCGGTGACGGTGATCGGGATGTCGACGGTGACCTTCTCGCCGCTGCGCACCAGCACCAGGTCCACGTGCTCCAGGGTGCGCTTGACCGGGTCCTTCTGCACGTCCTTCGGCAGCACCAGCTGGGCCTTGCCGTCGCCGAACTCCAGGTTCAGCAGCACGTTCGGGGTCCGCAGCGCGATCATCAGGTCGTGGCCCGGAAGCAGGATGTGGCGCACCGGCTCGCCGTGGCCGTAGACGACGGCGGGGACCTTGTTCACGGCACGGGCGCGGCGGGCGAAGCCCTTGCCGAACTCGGTGCGGTCCTCTGCGCTTATGCGGATCTGGGACATCTTGCGATTCTCCTTGTTTCGTCGATAACGGCGGGGATTCGGCTCCCCGCCCTCGCCGGACAAAGGTCCAGCTTATCCCGTGCGCGGCAGTGCTCCGGACCACGCGGTCCGGAGCACTGCCGCCGGGAAGTTGTGAAGTTCTCGGCGCGCCCGGTGCCCCTCGTGCCCGGCGGCGCGCCGGCGTGCCTCAGTGTGCTGCGGCCCGAGCGCTTGTGATCTCAGTGCGTGTGATCTCAGCGCTCACGGTCTCAGTGCTTGTGATCTCAGTGCTTGTGGTCGTCGAACATCGACGTGACCGAGCCGTCCTCGAACACCTCGCGGATCGCCCGGGCCAGCATCGGCGCGATCGACAGCACCGTCATCTTGTCGAACCGCTTCTCGTCCGGGATCGGCAGCGTGTTGGTGAAGATCACCTCGCTGATCCGCGAGTTCTTCAGCCGGTCGGTCGCCGGGTCGGAGAGCACCGCGTGCGTCGCGGCGATGATGACCTCGGCGGCGCCGTTCTCGAACAGCGCCTCGGCGGCGGCGCAGATGGTGCCGGCGGTGTCGACCATGTCGTCGACCAGTACGCAGGTGCGGCCCTTGACCTCGCCGACGATCTCGTGGACCGAGACCGTGTTCGGGATGTTGGGGTCGCGGCGCTTGTGCACGATCGCCAGCGGCGTGTTCAGGCGGTCGGTCCAGCGGTCGGCGGTGCGCACCCGGCCGGCGTCGGGGGAGACCACCGTGAGCTTGGAGGTGTCGTACTTGCCCTTGATGTAGTCCACCAGCACCGGCAGCGCGAACAGGTGGTCCACCGGGCCGTCGAAGTAGCCCTGGATCTGGTCGGTGTGCAGGTCCACCGCCATCAGCCGGTCGGCGCCGGCGGTGGCGAAGAAGTCGGCCATCAGACGCGCCGAGATCGGCTCGCGGCCCTTGTGCTTCTTGTCCTGGCGCGCGTAGCCGTAGAAGGGCGTGATGACGGTGATCCGCTTGGAGGAGGCCCGCTTCAGCGCGTCCACCATGATCAGCTGCTCCATGATGGAGTGGTTGATCGGCGCGGAGTGGCACTGGATCACGAAGGCGTCGCTGCCGCGCACCGACTCCTCGAAACGGGTGTAGATCTCGCCGTTGGCGAAGTCGTGTGCCTTCATGGGGGCGATCTCGACCCCCAGCTCTTCGGCGACTTCCTGGGCCAGCTCGGGATAGGCGCGTCCGGTGAAAAGCATGAGCTTCTTCTCACCGGTGGTCTTGAGGCCGGTCACGGTTGTTCTCCTAAGAGACGAGGGGCCGTAGCTCTTTCATACTCTCAGACGCCACGAGCTGTTCAGACCGCGTCCGCCTGCGCGCCAGGGCCGCCGCCTGTGGGATTCGTCTCAACGGCTGGCTGCCCGCCGGCCGCGGCGCGCTCGGCGGCACGCGCGGCGGCCTGCGCCGCCACCGAGTCCGGGCGCTTGCGCGCGACGTACCCGGCGATGTTGCGCTGCCGGCCGCGCGCCACCGCCAGTTCGCCGGGACCCACCGGCATGTTCACCGCCGACCCCGCGGCGATGTACGCGCCGTCGGCGACCTCCGCCGGGGCGATCAGGGTGGTGTTGGTCCCGACGAAGGCGTGGTCGCCGATGCGGGTCGGGAACTTGTTGTAGCCGTCGTAGTTGGCGGTGATGACGCCGGCGCCGATGTTGGTGCCCGCGCCGATCGTGGCGTCGCCGATGTAGGCCAGGTGCGGGACCTTCGTGCCCTCGCCGATCGTCGACTTCTTCATCTCCACGAAGCCGCCGGCCTTGGACTTGCGGCCGAGCTTGGTGCCCGGGCGCAGATAGGTGTACGGCCCGACGCTGGCCTCCGGGCCGATCTCGGCGCCGTCGGTGGTGGCGTTGGTGACCCGCGCGCGCTCGCCGACGACGGTGTCCCTCAGCGTGCAGTTCGGGCCGACGTCCGCCCCGGCGGCGATCCGGGTCGCGCCCTCCAGCTGGGTGTTGGGACGGATCGTGGCGTCCGGCTCCAAGGTGGCGTGCACGTCGATCCAGGTGGTCGCCGGGTCCACGATGGTGACGCCCTCGAGCATCCACTGGCGGGTGATCCGCTGGTTCATCAGCCGCCGCAGGTCGGCCAGCTGCGCGCGGTCGTTGGCGGCCAGCACCTCGTGGTAGTCCGCGGCGACCACGGCGCCGACCGGCAGGCCGTCGCCGACGGCGATCGCCAGCACGTCGGTGAGCAGCTCCTCGCCCTGCGCGTTGTCGGTGGTGAGCCGGCTGAGCGCGTCGCGCAGGAGCTTGCCGTCGAAGGCGAAGATGCCGGAGTTGATCTCGGGGATGGTGGCCTGCGCCGGCGTGCAGTCCTTCTCCTCCACGATGCCCAGGACCCGGCCCTCGGCCGTGCCGTCCGGCTCGCGCAGGATGCGGCCCAGGCCGCGCGGGTCCGGCACGACCGCGGTCAGGTCGGTGACGGCGTTGCCGGAACTTTCGTGCACGGCGATCAGGTGGCGCAGCGTGCCGCCGGTGACCATGGCGCCGTCGCCGAGCAGCACCAGCACCGTGCCCTCGGCCGGGCCGCCCTCGGCGACCAGGGCCTCCAGCGCCAGCCGCGCGGCCTGCCCGGTCCCGTTCTGCGGCTCCTGCACGACGATCCGGGCCTCCGGCGCGATCGCCGCGACGTGCGGCGCGACCAGGTCCCGGCCCTTGCCCACGACCACCGCGAGCCGGCTGGGCGCCAGGTCCTGCGCCGCGGCCACCACGTGGCCGAGCATGGTGCGCCCGCACAGCTCGTGCAGCACCTTCGGCGTCGCGGATTTCATCCGCTTGCCCTCGCCGGCGGCCAGGATGATGACGGTCGGCGCGTGCTGGTCGGTCATGAAGTGACTCCTAGCCGTCGGTGCGGTGCTGCGCGCCGCGCGTCGGCGGCGGCGGTTCTCTAGGAGGGTAGCGATCGTGGGGAGGGGTTGCGAGCAAGCACCCGCTGCCCTCCAGAGCTCCGCCACCAGGACTCGAACCTGGACAAACAGATCCAAAGTCTGCTGGGCTGCCAATTACCCCATGGCGGATCGTCGTCGCCAGTTTCCCACATCCGAGGTCCTCCGCGCGCCGTGGTTTCCCTCCGGAACCGGGACGAAGTCGTGACGAAGTACGGCGAGTCGCGTACTTCATCCCGACATCCGGGCGTCATCCGCCGTGTCATCCTTGTAACCCAACCTACGGCAGCGTAGGTTGCGGTCAGTTCCCCGATCCGCCACGCCCGCAAGGCGCTTTCCCTCCAAGGCATGATCGCGATGACACAAACCTCGGTTCCGCAGCAGCAGCCCACCGCCCCCGCCACGGTCCGAGGAACCCGCGGGGGCGAGACCCAGTCCTTCAAGGAGCGCATCGCCCTCAGCTTCGTCATCGGCGTGCCCTTCGCCGCCCTGGTGATCGCCGTCCCCGTGGTCTGGGGGTGGGGCATGACATGGACCGATCTGATCATCGCGGTGGTGATGTACGCCATCAGCGGCCACGGCGTGACGGTCGGCTTCCACCGCCTGTTCACCCATTCCTCCTTCAAGGCCAAGAAGGCACTGCGGGTGGGTCTGGCGATCGCCGGCTCGCTGGCGGTCCAGGGCCCGGTGATCCGCTGGGTCGCCGACCACCGCAAGCACCACCGCTACAGCGACCACGACGGCGATCCGCACTCGCCGTGGCGCTACGGCGAGACGCTCCCGGCCCTGATGAAGGGCCTGTGGCACGCGCACATCGGCTGGCTGTACAACGCCGAGCAGACCAACCAGCAGCAGTACGCCCCGGACCTGCTGAAGGACCGGGCGATCGTGCGCGTCTCGCGCGCCTTCCCCTACCTGGTGCTGGTCTCCCTGCTGCTGCCGGCGGCCGTCGGCGGGCTGGTGACCTGGAGCTGGCAGGGGATACTGACCGCCTTCTTCTGGGGCTCGCTGGTCCGCATCGCGCTGCTGCACCACACGACCTGGTCGATCAACTCGATCTGCCACGCCGTCGGCGAGCGCCCGTTCCGCTCCCGCGACCGCTCCGGCAACGTCTGGTGGCTGGCGGTGCTCTCCATGGGCGAGTCCTGGCACAACCTGCACCACTCGGACCCGACCGCGGCCCGCCACGGCGTGCTGCGCGGGCAGATCGACTCCTCGGCGCGGATCATCTGGCTGTTCGAGAAGTTCGGGTGGGTCCGGGATGTGCGGTGGCCTTCCCGGGAGCGGGTCGCCTTGAAATTGCGCGGTGAAGCCGCTCCATAAGGGGCAACCGCACGCGGCGTGACGCGGCGCGGTCCCCCTCCCGGTCGCGTCATGTCGCGAGAAACCTGAGAGAATGCCCTGTGACTTCCCGAACCCCCGCCCCGGCGTCCCGCACCCGGATGAGCGGCAAGGAACGGCGGGAGCAGCTCATCGAGATCGGCCGGACCCTGTTCGCCGAGCGCGGCTTCGACGCCACCTCGGTGGAGGAGATCGCGACCAAGGCCGGCGTCTCCAAGCCGGTCGTCTACGAGCACTTCGGCGGCAAGGAAGGCCTCTACGCGGTCGTGGTGGACCGCGAGATGGCCAAGCTCCTGTCCATGGTGACCAGCGGCCTCACCGGCGAACACGCCCGCGAACTCCTGGAGCAGGCAGCCTTCGCCCTGCTGGACTACATCGAGTCCAGCACCGACGGCTTCCGCATCCTGGTCCGCGACTCCCCGGTCACCACCTCCACCGGCAACTTCGCCTCCCTGATCTCCGACATCGCCTCCCAGGTCGAAGACCTCCTGGGCGTCCACTTCATGCACCGCGGCTACGACCCCAAGCTCGCGCCCATGTACGCGCAGATGCTCGTCGGCATGGTCGCCCTCACCGGCCAGTGGTGGCTCGACGTCCGCAAACCCCCCAAGGCCGAGGTCGCCGCACACCTGGTGAACCTGGCCTGGAACGGCTTGTCGCACTTAGAGGGCCAGCCCCGCCTGATCGTGCAGGAGCAGGCCGAGGCGAAGGTCCGGCGGGCGGCGCGGAAGACGGAGCGCGCCGCGCGGGCTGACGCCAAGCGGTAGGAGCACTCGCCTACTCCTCCTGCACCAACACTGTCGCAGCGCCCGCCGACATGTTCGCCAGCACGCGCACGGCGGCCTCGTGCACCGTCACCGGGGCGTCCACTGCCTCGACGTCGCCACGGGTCAGGGACTTGCGGCGCAGGATCTCCACGGCCGAGGTCAGCAGGGCGCGGTGGGTGTACTCGCCGCGGGTCGGGCCCTTCTTGCCGGTCGAGGAGTAGAGCCTCAGGACCGGTTCGTCGCCGCGGCCGGAGCTGGCGGCCACCTCGCGGGCGGCGCGCAGGAGGGCTTCGTGGGTCTCGTGGGTCTCCAGCCACTCCTCGTACTCGTCCTCGGGACCGCCGACGGTGATGGTGCTGACCACCGAGGAGATCTCCATCATGGAGTCCTCGACGAGGTCCAGGAACTCCTCGCCGACGAACAGGATGCGGGCCTCGGACTCGTTCAGGGCGTGGACCACGTGCGCGCGGTCCAGGCGCCAGTCCAGCCAGGTGCAGACCAGGCCCATGTTGCTGGCCGCGAACAGGGTCTCGAAGTGGACCGGGTGGTTGCGGGCGAGCACGGCCACGCGCTGGCCGCGCTGGAGCCGGTCGCTGCGGATCCCGGTCACGCACTTGCGGATCCGGGAGTCGAACTCGGTCCAGTCCCACTCCTGGGCTCCGTAGGCCAGGACGGAACCGTGCGTGTTTCCGTCGAGGTTCACACGCACGATGTCGCCGAGCCAGTGGAATTCCACCGGATCGCGCGTCTCAGTACTTTGCGTGGCAGGCATGCCCCGATTCTGAGCCGTAACAGCCTTGCGCGCCAGCACTATGCGCGCGCGGAAACCACGATCTCCGCGCGTCTGGTCAGGTCAGCGTCACCAAAACCTGATGCGCGTCCACGAATTGCCCCACGGCGCAGTCCACCGAACCGACGACGCCGTCGCGCCCGGCCTTCACCTGGTGTTCCATCTTCATGGCCTCCATGCTCACCAGCACCTGCCCGGCCTTGACCCGGTCCCCGGCGGCCACGGAGATCGCCACCACGGTTCCGGGCACTTCAGCGGCACCGTCGTCGGCCGCGAAGGCGTCGGCGTCCTCCGGGAAACGCGGCGTCGGCTTCCAGGCGGAGTGCCCGCCGTCGCTGTCGTCGACCCACACCACGGTGTCCTCGGCGACCCGCACCCGGCACAGCCGGTCGACGCCGTCCACCGCCACGCGCACCGAGTCAGGGCCCAGATCCCTCAGGGAAACCTCGTACTCGGCTCCGCCGTGGATCAGGTACAACGTTGAGCTGTCGAAACGGTACGTAATAGGGGTTTCCGGCGCTCTCCGTACGTCTTGCCGCGTCCACGCCGCGTTGGCGCCGTCGTAGGGCAGCAGCCGCCAGCCGGCCGGAGCGAACGCGGTCGCGCCGCCGGCCGAACGCCGCCGGTGCACCGACACCGCGAGCGCCGCCGCGAGGTGCGCGGTGACGTCGGTCCGGTCCTCGGGCGCCGCCAACGCGGGATGCAGGTCCAGGAAGTCGGTCCGCGTGGTCCCGGCCAGGAAGTCGGGGTCGCGCAGGATCGCCACGAGCTGGTCCCGGTTGGTCTTCAGCCCTTGGATGCGCATCCCGGCGAGCGCCGACGCCAGCTTCAACGCCGCCTCGCCGCGGGTGAGGCCGGTCGCGACCACCTTGGACAGCATCGGGTCGTAGTAGTGCGAGACGACGCTGCCGCTGCGGACGCCGTCCTCGTACCGGATCCCGGGTACGTCAGCGTGCTCATACAGAGCCAGCGTGCCGGGCGACGGGATGTACTTGCGCGCCGGGTCCTCGGCGTAGAGACGCACCTCGATCGCGTGGCCGTGCAAGGCTTCCGGGTCCGGAGCGGTGAGCACCGCGCCGGCGGCGACCTCGAACTGCCGCCGGACCAGGTCCTGCCCCCAGACCTCCTCGGTGACCGGGTGCTCGACCTGCAGCCGGGTGTTCATCTCGAGGAAGTAGTAGGAGTCGTCCGTGTCGTCGAACAGGAACTCCACGGTCCCGGCGCCGACGTACCCCAGCTCGCGCACCAGCGCGCACGCGACCTCGCCCATCTTGGCCCGCACCGCCGCGCCGACCGCGGAGGACGGCGCCTCCTCGACGACCTTCTGGTGGCGCCGCTGCACCGAGCATTCGCGCTCGCCGTAGAACACGGCGTTGCCGTGCGTGTCGCCGAAGACCTGGATCTCGATGTGCCGGGAGGCGGCGAGGTAGCGCTCCAGGAACACCGTCCCGTCGCCGAACGCCGCCGCCGCCTCGCGCCGGGCTCCGGAGACCGCGTTCTCGAGCTCCTCCACGGAGGAGACCAGCCGCATGCCCTTGCCGCCGCCGCCGGCGGAAGCCTTCACCAGCAACGGGAATCCGACGCCTTCGGAGGACCGGCGCCAATCGTCCGGCTCGTCGGTGGTCAGCAGCGCGTCGGGCAGCACCGGCACGCCGGCGGCCTTCGCGATCGCCTTCGCCTCGTGCTTGATGCCCATCTTGCGGATCGCGTCCGGGGACGGTCCGACGAAGACGATCCCGGCCTGCGCGCACGCCTCGGCGAAGCCGGCGTTCTCCGACAGGAAGCCGTAGCCGGGGTGGACGGCGTCCGCGCCGGTCTTGCGCGCGGCGTCCAGGATCTTCGCGGCGTCCAGGTACGACTCGGCGCTGGTGCTGCCGCCGAGGGCCACCGCGACGTCGGCCTCGCGCACGTGCGGGGCGTCGGCGTCCGGGTCGGAGTACACAGCGACGGTGCGCAGGCCCATCGCCTTGGCAGTGCGGAAAACCCGCCGGGCGATCTCGCCCCGGTTGGCCACGAGCACGGTCGAGAACGTCGGATACGTCGGCATGGCGTCACTGTCTCACAGGTCGGACAGCGGTTCGGGGAGCTGTGACCGTCGTCACGGCCCAACGCCACGTCAGCGCCGCATTCGGCGCTACATCCGGAACGGCGCGAACGCGCGCGTCCCCACCACCGGCCCGGAATCGATCGCGGACAAAGCGAGCCCCAGCACGGTGCGGCTCTGGCGCGGGTCGATGACCCCGTCGTCCCACAGCCGGCCGCTGGCGTAGACGGCGTCGGACTGCCCGTCGACCATCGCCTCGACGAACTCCCGGGTCTGGGCGTCGGCGGCCTCGTCGTACGGCTGCCCGGCCTTCTCAGCCTTCTGCCGCTGCACGATCGACATCACCCCGGCCAGCTCCCGGCCGCCCATCACGGCGATCCGGTGGTTCGGCCAGGTGAACACGAAGCGGGGATCGTAGGCGCGGCCGGACATGCCGTAGTTGCCGGCGCCGTAGGAGGCGCCGACCATCAGCGTCACATGCGGCACCGCGGAGTTGGAGACCGCGTTGATCAGCTTGCTGCCGTCCTTGATGATGCCGCCGCGCTCATAGCGCGAGCCGACCATGAAGCCGGTGATGTTCTGCACGAACAGCAGCGGGACCTCGCGGGCGTTGGCCAGCTGGACGAAGTGCGCGCCCTTGTTGGCCTCCTCGGAGAACAGGATGCCGTTGTTGGCCAGGATGCCGACCGGGTAGCCGTGGATCGAACCCCAGCCGCAGACCAGGGTGGTGCCGTACAGCGGCTTGAACTCCGAGAAGCGCGAGCCGTCCAGCACCCGCGCCAGGATCTCCCGCACCTCGACCGGCCGGCGCAAGTCCATCGGCGCGAGGGAGAGCAGGTCCTCGGCGGCGTAGAGCGGTTCATCGGCGCTCTCGGTCGGTCCCGGACCGCGCTTGCGCCAGCGCAGGTCGGCGATGATCTGCCGGCCGATGCGGATCGCGTCGCGCTCGTCGCGGGCCAGGTAGTCGGCGAGACCGGACACCCGCGCGTGCATGTCCGCGCCGCCGAGCGTCTCGTCGTCGGTGTCCTCGTTGATCGCCATCTTCACCAGCGGCGGACCACCGAGGTAGACGGCCGCCTGGTTCTTCACCATCACGGTGAACTCGCTCATGCCGGGCACGTAGGCGCCGCCGGCCGTCGAGGAGCCGAACACGATCGACAGCGTCGGGATGCCCGCCGCCGACAACCGCGAGATCCCCTTGAACGACGCGCCGCCGGGCACGAAGATGTCCGCCTGCCGCGGCAGATCGGCGCCGGCCGACTCGGTCAGCGAGATCAGCGGCAGCCGGTTCCGCTCGGCGATCTCCAGCATCCGCAGCTGCTTGGCCACCCCCGAGGGCCCGACCGCGCCGCCCTTCACCGTCGGGTCGTTGGCGCCGATCATGCACTCGACACCGGACACCGTCCCGATGCCGGACACGCCGCCGACGGTCTCGGCCGGATCGTGCGTCCCGGCCAGCGCCGCCAGCTCCAGGAACGGCGAATCCTCGTCGAGCAGCAGATCCAACCGCTCCCGCGCCAGCAGCTTGCCCCGCGACCGATGCCGCTCGGCGTACTTCTCACCCCCGCCGGCCAGCACCTTCTGCTGCAGTTCCCTGATCCGCTCCAGCGCCCCGAGCACCGCCTCACGATCGGCACGCGCCGCCTCCGACGTCGGATCCAGCTGGGAGCGGAGCACGGGCATGGCGGCCTCCGAAGGGTGCGCGGCGGGGATACTACTGGTCGGTAACCTAAACCGGCGCGAGCAGGTCCGCAATCGATCACGCACCGCGCGCGCCGGCGGCGAGGGCTGTTCGGGGCGACCGCTCGCCGGCCTACAGCTCCTTCAGCAGCCCGCCGTCCACAACGAACTCGGACCCATTCGTACTCCGCGACCGCGGCGACGCCAACAGCACCACCGCATCGGCGACCTCCTGCGGCTCCACAATCCGCCCCATGCTCAACCGCAACGACTCGGGCAACGCCTTGTCCAGCAACGTGTCCCGATCAATCCCCATCGCCCCGGCGAACATGTCCGCGACCCCACCCTCATCGGTCCACCAGTTGGTCCGCGTAACCCCCGGCAGCACCGTGTTCACCCGCACCCCCTGCGGCCCGAACTCCTCAGCCAAGCCCTTGGACACATGGCTGAGCGCCGCCTTCGCAGCCGAGTACTCGTAATTGTTGGTGGCAGGCTGCCGAGCCAGCGTCGAGGAGACATTGACGATCGTCCCGCCCCGCTCAATCAGATGCGGCAGAGCAACCCGCGTCAGCCGCACGACAGCGAACAGATTGAAGTCGAAGACAGCCTGCCAATCCACATCCCCGCCACCCAAGAAAGGCCCACGCGGCAGCACCACCCCAGGCGGCGGACCCCCAGCGTTGTTCACGAGAATGTCCAGCCCCCCGAACGCCGCAACAGTCTGCTCAACCACCTCCGCCGCAAACCCCGCATCCATCAGATCACCAGCCACATGCAGCAGATTCGGCCCACCCACCTCCCCCAACCCCGCCGACCCCGCCCGCGAGACAGCCACAACAAACGCCCCCTCCTCCAGCAGCGTCCTGACAACAGCAAGCCCGATACCCTTACTCCCGCCGGTGACGACAGCAACCCGGCCACGCAACCCGAGGTCCACGAGGACTCCTTGAGATCCGACGAAGATGGTTGAAATCTCAACCACCCACCGATCTTGCGCCCCCACCCAGCCCACCGCTGGCGGCCTTCGGACGGCTCTTCCCGGAGCACAGATCACCGCGAACCGATCGCGCCCAGAAGGCCTCGCCAGCTCTGTGCCGGATCTCCCTCGCCGACCCCGCCGCGCGCCCAGCTGCATCTAGCCAACGCTTCGCAGACCACTCATTTCCGCCGCCAACTGCGCCGGATCAGCTCCCTCGCCGGTACCCGATCGCGAACCGCCGCCGAGCCGCCTACCTTCCGCCGACTCATCCCCGCCGCCCGCCGCCCCCGATCAGCCCCGGCGTCCGCGCGGTCAGGTCGGCGCCGGCTTTGGCGACCGAGCCGGTGTCGTGCGGGGGCTGCGGGTCGTACTCGATCCAGAGTTGGACTGCTTGGGCGAATTCGTCGCCTTCGATCAGTCCCGCGAGGGTGAGTGCCATATCGATGCCGGAAGAAACTCCTGCTGCGGTGACCACCTTGCCGCGGCGGACTACGCGTTCGGGGGTGTAGTGGGCGCCGAAGGATTCGAGGGCGGGGATGGCGTTCCAGTGGGTGGTGGCGTCGGTGTCGGTGAGGATTCCGGCTGCGCCGAGGAGGAGGGAGCCGGTGCAGACCGAGGTGGTCCAGGTGGTGGTTTGGTGGATGCGGGCGATCCAGTCGGTCAGGTCCTTGCGGGCTGCGTGGTCGCGGGTGCCTCGGCCGCCGGGGACCAGGAGGATGTCGCAGGTGTCGATGTCGGCGGGGGTGGCTTGGGCCTGGAGGCCGAAGCCGCCGTCGGCGCCGTTGATCACGCCGGGGTCGGATGCGACGAAGACGACCTCGTGGTCTGGCAGGAAGCGGAGGACGTCGTACGGGCCGACGACGTCCAGGGGCATGAAGCCGGGGAACAGCGGGATGGCGATGCGGGGCATGGTCGACTCCTCGTCGATCGGTCCTGGCAGGGTTCTTCACCTGGGGGAACTGAAGTGCCGCCGGTACTCCCCGGGCGTGACCCGGATCGTCCGGTTGAAGGTGCGGTGCATGGTCTCGACCGTGCCGAAGCCACAGGTGCGCGCGATCCGGTCGAGGCCGTCGCGCGTGCTCTCCAGCAGACGCTGCGCCGCCTCGATCCGGGCGGCCTCGACATACGCCGCCACCGTCATCCCGGTCTCGGCGCGGAACACGCGCGAGAAGTGCCGTTCGCTCAGCGCCGCGCGCCGTGCCAGCGCCGCCAGGCTGAGGTTGTCGTCGAGATGGTCGGCGATCCACGTCTGCGTCTCGCGCAACGCGTCACGCCCCGGACGCTGCGCCGCCAGCTGCGTGCTGAACTGTGCCTGTCCGCCCGGCCGCTGCACGAACACCACCAGCTGCTTGGCGATCCGCCGCGCCACCTCCGCGCCGAGGTCGTCCTCGACGAGCGCCAACGCGAGGTCCACGCCGGCCGTGACCCCGGCGGAGGTCCACAACGGGTCGTCACGGACGAAGATCGGGTCCGCCTCGACCCGGATCTCCGGGAACCGCTCCGCCAACTCCTCGCAGGAATCCCAGTGCGTGACCGCACGCCGGCCGTCCAGCAACCCCGCGGCCGCCAGCAGAAACGTCCCGGAACACACCGACGTGACCCGCCGCGCCCGGCCGGCCGCCGCCCGAACCCACTCGACGTACACCGGATCCGTCATCGCGGTCCGGACTCCACGGCCGCCGACCACCACCAACGTGTCGATCGGCAGCTCGGCGGCGTCGGCGAGCGTCCGGTGCGGCACGACCGCCAACCCGTCGGACGCCGTCACCGGCTCGGCGCCGAGGGCCACCACCTCGGTCACATACCGCTGCCGCCCCGGCGAGAACAGCATGTCCGCCTGCGAGAACACCTCCAGCGGCCCGGTGAGGTCGAGCAGCTGGAAGCGCGGAAAGACCAGGAACACCACGCGGCGGCTCATGCTTCAAGCCTCGCCGCCGCCGACGAGGTCCGCAACGACACGCGAGTGACGAATCCGGCCATAGGCGCAGGCCGGATCCGTCAATAGCTAAGAAGGCAGCCAGAAAAGAAGCACGCCTCAGCTCGCCTCCGCCACCCCGTACTCCGCCTCGCAAGCCGTCATCGCCGCGACCAGGACCTTCCCCATCTCCGGCGTCATGACGTGGTAGTGGTTCGGGATATAGGCGTTCCCGTCCAGGTTGCTGATCGCCCCGGCCGGAAACGCGTACCCCGCGCCCTGCACCGGCAGCATGGTGCCCCACACCGATTCCGGCGTGGACAGCGCGCCGTGCGACCCGATGGCGCCGTACTCGTCGTGCACGTGGACATGGCCGGCCATCCCCGTCGTGTCCGGCTGGTCACCCGCCATCCGCGACGCCAACTCGTACGCGAGCCCGACCATGTGGTCGTGCCGCGAATGGGTCACGACCACCGGTCCCTTCAGCCGCCCGCCGAACAACCCCGGCCGGAACAGGCCGTCGTGTACGCCGTCCCACTGCTTGGCGAACCCGAACTGCGAGAACGCGCCCTGGATCAGCGTCACCGACGACACCGGGAACGCTTCGCAGTTGGCCAGCGCGGAGGCCATCACCCGCGCCCCGAAGCTGTGCCCGGCCAGATGCAGCCGCACCTCCGGCCGGGCCTCGCGCACCGCGGCGAGCACCGGGACCAACCCCTTGCCGACCGCGCCGGCCCGGCCTTTCATCTCGTAGTAGGTCGACAGGTTCAGGACCGCGTCGATCCCGTCCTCGATCGACCCGAACTTCTCCAGCAGCGCTCGGGGCTCCAGGCCGAAGAAGGTGGCCTGGTGGTCGCCGGGGTTCGCGTACTCCGCCGTCACCGGGAGGAGTTCCAGCTGCGCGCCGACGCGGTGCCGGACCCGGGTGACGAAGGACTCCGCGGCCCGGCCGCTGGGATCGGTCGCCGCCACCGTCGCCGCGACCTGGACCTCCGGCTCGGCGTCGAATCGTTTGGAAGGCCACAGGATTCCGAGGACGGCCAGTCCCGGCGGCGCGCCGCCGGCCTGGACGATCGCCTCGGTGAGGCCGGCGTACAGGATCTGCGCGCGTGGCGGGTCGTCGAGCCAGCCGTGCGAGAGCACGAGCAGGTCCGTCACGTCCGCGCCGAGGGCCACCGCCGGGGCGGCGCCTCGCTGGGTGGGATCGGCCGGCTGACCGTCCGCTCCGAATGACAGCTCTCCGTAGGCGAATCCGTTGAGGGTCACACCTGTTTTGTCCCGCTTGGGGCGGTCACCGAAAAGTCCCGGGAAGGTTAATCTGAGATCACCCCCGAGAAGGAGATTCCAGCCGTGGCCGACGACGTCCAGACCCCGAAGCTCCGTGAAGCATTGCGCGGCATCCCCGCCTACAAGGCAGGAAAGAACCCCGACGCCTCCGCCTTCAAGCTTTCCTCGAACGAGAACCCTTACCCGCCGCTGCCGGGTGTCCTGGAGGCGGTCCAGAAGTCCGCGGAGAACTTCAACCGCTACCCGGACATGGGCTGCTCGGCGCTGAGTTCGGAGATCGCCGAGCGCTTCGGCGTGCCGGTGGAGCACGTCGCGACCGGGACCGGCTCGGTCGGCGTGGCCCAGCAGCTGCTGCAGGCCACCTCGGGTCCGGGGGACGAGGTGATCTACGCCTGGCGCTCCTTCGAGGCGTACCCGATCATCACGCAGATCTCCGGCGCTACCTCGGTGCGCGTCCCGCTGACCCCCGAGGAGCACCACGACCTGGACGCGATGGCCGCCGCGGTGACCGACCGCACGCGGCTGATCTTCGTGTGCAACCCGAACAACCCGACCGGCGTCGCGATCTCCGAGGACGCCCTGGTGCGCTTCCTGGACCGGGTCCCCAGCGACGTGCTGGTCGTGATCGACGAGGCGTACCGGGAGTTCGTGCGGGACGACAGCATCCCGGACGGCGTCGACCTCTACCGCGACCGCCCCAACGTCGCCGTCCTGCGCACCTTCTCCAAGGCCTACGGCCTGGCCGGACTCCGCGTCGGGTTCGCGATCGCGCACGAGCCGGTCGCCGCGGCGCTGCGCCAGACCGCCGTGCCGTTCGGGGTGAACAGCCTGGCGCAGGTCGCCGCGATCGAGTCGCTGCGCGCCGAGAAGCTGCTGCTGGAGCGCTGCGAGGCGCTGGTCCAGGAGCGCACGCGGGTCACCGAGGCGCTGCGCGAGCAGGGCTGGACCGTGCCGGAGAGCCAGGCCAACTTCATCTGGCTGCGTCTCGGCGAGCGCACGGCCGAGTTCGCCGCGAAGGCCGAGGCAGCCGGGATCGTGGTGCGGCCGTTCGCCGGCGAGGGCGCGCGGATCACCGTCGGCGAGGTCGAGGCGAACGACATCCTGCTGCGGGTCACAGCCGAGTTCCAGGAGTAGCGACGAGCGCCGGCCCGGTGCGAGTCGCGGGTCGCGGGTCTCGGAACTCGGGACTCGGGACTCGGGACTCGGAACTCGGGACTCGGAACTCGGGACTCGGGACTCGCGTCCCTGACATCGCACCGGGAGCCGTTTCGCAGCCTTCGGCCTAGACTCGGACCGATGTCCGAATCACGCGAATCGCCCGAAATAGCCGATCTGCGCGAGGCCCTGGCCGCCTCGCGCCGCCGCGAGTCGTGGCTCTCGGCGGCTGCGGACGTCATCACCCTGATGTTGATCGCCGTGGACCCGCACGAGGTCCTGACCCTGGTCGCCGAGCGCGCCCGGGAGGCCTCCGGCGCCGACCACTGCTCGCTGCTGCTGCAGCACGTGGACGGCAGCTGGCGCATCGACGTGGCCACCGGACTGGCTGCCGACCAGGTGCGCGGAGCGTTCGTGGAACCGCACCGGCGGTCGGTGCAGGTGGCGGTCACCGGCCGGGCGCTCGCGCTGGAGGCCGGGGACGTGGACCCGGAGGAACTGGCGCCGCCCTTCCGCCGGTTCGGCGCCATCGTGTACGCCGCCCTGGCGCAGCGCGATGACCGGCCGATCGGCACGCTGGTCCTGGCCAACGCCCCGGGCGGCCGGACCTTCGACGAGGAGGACGCCCGGCTGGCCACCGCCTTCGCGCACCAGGCGGGCCTGGCGCTGGCGCTCACCGAGGCCCGCGCCGCCGAGGACCGGCTGGCGGTCTACGCCGACCGCGAGCGCATCGCCCGCGATCTGCACGACCTCACCATCCAGCGGATCTTCGCCGCCGGCCTGTCGCTGCAGACGCTGAGCCGCCGGCTGAACTCCCCCGGCCCGGACCTGCCCGCCGCCGCCGGGCGTCTGGACGGCGTCATCGACGAACTCGACGCCGCGATCGCCGAGATCCGCACCACGATCTTCGACCTCCAGCTCACCGCCGACCAGGAGGCCACCTCCACCCGCGCCCGGGTCCTGCGCGAGGCCTCGCGCGCCGCGCGCGTCCTGGGCTTCGAGCCCTCGGTCCGCTTCACCGGCCCGCTGGACTCCCTCGTCGGCGGCGACACCGGGGCGCACCTGGTCGCCGCCGTCCGCGAAACCCTGGCGAACGCCGCGAAGCACGCCGGCGCGACCCGGGTCGAGGTGGTGGTGACGGTAGAGACCGGACCGGCCACCACCTTGACCCTCGACGTCCTCGACGACGGCGGCGCCCCGATGCCGCGCTGGCGCCCGAACCCGCGCACCGCCCGCCAGGGCCTGTCCAACCTCGCCGCCCGCGCCCGGGAACTCGGCGGCAGCTTCCACGCCGGACCCGCCGACGGCGACCGGGGGACCAGGGTGTCGTGGCGGGTCCCGCTGTAGAGCCGGCGCGGACGAGCCGAGGCGGACAAATCGGGGCGGACAAAGGGTTTCCGGCCACGTTCGTAGCTCCAGCCGGAAGGCTGGGAAAAGGACCGGGCCCAAAATGGCGATGGCGATGGCGACAGAGATGCGAGCGCTCAGAATCAGACCACTTGGATGGTCGCCATCATCCCCATGTCCTCGTGCTCCAAGTTGTGGCAGTGCGCGACATACCGCCCCCGGTAGGAGTCGAACCGCACCGCCAGGGTGATCTCAGAGCCCGGAGACAGCTCCACTGTGTCCTTCCAGCCGTGGTCGTACTCGCCGAGTCCGCCGGAACCGCGGCCGGTGACCTGGAAATGCGCGCCGTGCAGGTGTACCGGATGCCGCTCGACGGAGGTCACCGTCCACTGTTCGGTCTTGCCGAACTCCGGCTTCACCAGCGGGTGCGCCGGGTCGAAGGCCTTGCCGTTCACGTGCCACTGGTCGCCGTCGAGGGCGAAGACCAGGCGCCGTTTGGCGCCATTCACGGTCAGCTTCTCGATCGTGGACAGCGTGGCCGGGACCGAGGAGTCGTCGGCGGCGTGCGAGGTCACCTTGAACTGCATCACTTGCCCGGGTCCGCCGCTGGCGGCGGAGTTCTTCAACGTCACCGTCGAGCCGACCGGGTACTTGGAGAAGTCCACGACCACGTCGAAGCGCTCGGCCGGCGACATGTGCAGCGTGGAGTGGGTCAGCGGCGCGGCCAGCAGACCGCCGTCGGAGCCGACCTGGACGAACTCGCCGCCGCCGGGACCGTCCAGCTTCAGTTCGTAGCGCCGGGCGTTGGAGGCGTTGAGCAGCCGCAGCCGGTACTTGACCGCCGCGACCTCCAGATAGGGCCAGGGCGCGCCGTTCACGAGGATCACGTCGCCCTGCGCGCCGGCGGCGATCGACTTGTCCATGCTCGGCTTGCCGAGCAGCGTCGGGTCCTTCTCCGGGTAGATCAGCTGGCCGTCGGCGTCGAAGGCGCGGTCGGCGATCATGAGCGGGATCTCGCGCTCGCCCTTGGGCAGCGGCAGCTTGTCGTCCTCGGCGTCGCGCAGCACGCAGAGCCCGAACAGCCCGCGCCACACCTGCACGCCGCTGAAGTCCATGCGGTGGTCGTGGTACCAGAGCGTGGAAGCGCGCTGGTTGAGCGGGAAGACGTAGTCCCGCTGCACCGCGGTCAGATGCGCCAGCGGATCCTTCATCGACGGCATCCCGTCCATGCCAGCCATCGACGCCGCCATCCCTGGATCCGCCATATCCGCCAACGCCTGCGGGAACACCAGGTCGGTGGGGAAGCCGTCGTCGCTGGGCGGGGTCAGACCGCCGTGCAGGTGCGTGACGATAGGTACCGGCAGCTGGTTGGTCTGGTGCACGACCATCGGCGTGCCGGCGTGCACGTCCAGATACGGCCCGGGGAACGTCCCGTTGTAGCCGAAGATCTTCGTCCGGTAGCCGGGCAGGATCTCGACCTCGGCCTGCTTGAGCGTCATCGAGTAGTGGACGCCCTGGGCATCCGTGGAATCCGGAGCCAGCGGTTTCAGGATCGGCAGCGGGATGCTGAACGGCTTCGGCAGCTTCGCCTTGCTGGACAAGGTTCCCGGGTTGATCCCGTCGTTGCCGGGCTTGGCGCAGCCGGCCAGCGTCGGCGACAGGACCGCCACCGCGCCGGCGCCGCCGAACAGCCGCAGCGCGCCGCGGCGGGACAGGCGTGGACCGCTCATTCCCCGGCCTCCACGGCCGGGAACGCCACGACCGCGCCAGCTGCGGCAGTCCGCTCGGCCGAGGGCCGGTACGGGCGCATCACCAGCGGCATGAGCTGGGCGACGCCGCCCATCATCAGCACGCCGAGCGGGATGTGCAGCCACATGATGTGCGTGAAGCCGACCATCATCTGGATCACCTCGACGACCAGCAGGGCGGCCGACGTCGTGAACGCCGCGCGGGGGAGCAGACCCCGGCGCCAGACCGGGAGGGCGAGGATCGTCATGACCAGGCACAGCGTCACGACGATCATGCCGTTGGTGGCGTGCATGTCGACCGCCGTGTCCTGGCCGGACAGGAACAGGCCGGCCAGGACCGGCTGCACGATGAAGGACAGCGCGTGGAGTACCGCCACCACGCGCAAAGCCGGAAGCATCTGGTACGTCCCCCTCGACGTAATGGGCTCTCACAGTTCTCGATGACCTCACGACACTGGCAGGCCGGAATTGATCTACGCGTCCCTCCAGGGGAGTCAGCACGCGTACTCCCCCGGAAGTAGCCCGGCGCCGCCGCCACGGGCGGTGCGTACGGCGATCGGGACGTAGGCTGGACGCGCCATGACGAACGACGCTCCTACCCCCGACACCTCCCGACCCGCGCCCGCGGCCGCGCCAGAGGCCGACGCTGTCAGCCAGGCCGACCTGGCCGCCGTCGAGGCGCAGCTGAGCCGTACGCCGCGCGGCGTGCGCCGGGTCGCGCACCGCTGCCCGTGCGGCAACCCGGACGTGGTCGAGACCGCGCCGCGGCTGCCCGACGGCACGCCGTTCCCGACGCTGTTCTACCTGACCTGCCCCAAGGCGGCCTCGGCGATCGGGACCCTGGAGGCCTCGGGCTTGATGAAAGAGATGACCGAGCGCCTGAAGACCGATCCGGAATTGGCCGCCGCCTACCGCGCGGCCGACGAGGAGTACCGGGCTCGGCGCGACGCCATCGAAGTTCTGGACGGCTTCCCGACCGCCGGCGGCATGCCGGACCGGGTGAAGTGCCTGCACGTTTTGGTCGGCCACACGCTGGCCGCCGGCCCTGGGGTGAACCCGCTGGGCGACGAGGCGCTGGCGCTGCTCCCGGAGTGGTGGAAGTCCGGGCCATGCGTCACACCGAGCGAGGAACCGGGTGCATAGCGGAACATGGACGACATGACCAAGCGCGTGGCCGCGATCGACTGCGGCACCAACTCCATCAGGCTCCTGATCGCCGACGTCCACCCGCGCACCGGCAGGACCGAGGACGTGGTGCGCGAGATGCGCATCGTGCGCCTCGGCGAGGGCGTGGACGCCACCGGCCGGCTGGCGCCGGCCGCGCTGGAGCGCACCTTCGCGGCCTGTCTGGAGTACCAGGACCTGATCGAGCGGCACAGCGGCGGCACGCCGATCCCGCTGCGCTTCGTCGCCACCAGCGCCACCCGCGACGCCGAGAACCGGCGCGAGTTCGTCGAGGGCGTCAAGGGCATCCTCGGGGTCGAGCCGTACGTGGCCACGGGCGACGAGGAGGCGCGATTCTCCTTCACCGGCGCCACCTCCGAGCTGCCGCACGACCGGCACCAGGCGCCCTACCTGGTCATCGACATCGGCGGCGGGTCCACGGAGTTCGTGCTCGGCGACGCCGAGCGCGGCGTGATCGCCGCCCGCAGCGTCGACATGGGCTGCGTGCGGATGTACGAGCGGCACCTGAAGACCGCCGGCGTCGCGACCGAGGCACAGGTCAAGGCCGCGCGCGCGGACATCGAGAAGCTGATCGACCGGGCCGCCGAGGCCGTCCCGCTGGACGAGGCGCGCACCCTGGTCGGCCTGGCCGGCACCGTGACCACGCTCGGCGCGGTCGCCCTGGACCTGGACGAGTACGACTCCGAGCGCATCCACCTCTCGCACATCCCGCTCGGCCGGGTCCGCGACATCACCACCCGGCTGCTCGGCCTGACACCCGACGAACGCAAGGCGATCCCGGTCATCCACCCGGGGCGCGCCGACGTGATCGGCGCCGGGGCGCTGGTGCTGCTGGCGATCATGGAGCGGGTCGCGCCGAGCCTGGCGGCGCCGGAGGTCGTGGTCAGCGAGCGGGACATCCTGGACGGGATCGCCGCGAGCATCGCCTGACCTGCTCAGCGCATCCGAAGGCCGCTCCGCCGGACCGCGTGTCTCATGGGGAACTCTCGCCGTGGCGCCGCTCGTATTCACGGGCGGCGCTATTCTTCTACGAGACGTCGAACATGTCTCACTACCTGACACTGTGTCGCGTAGGCTGTAATGTTCCTCACAGTGTGACCAGGGTCACTGGTATATCTGCGGTCAAACGCGCCCAAATCTTCCCGCGCGCACCAGCTGTTAACTTTCGCCGCACGGGGTGCTCTCCAAACCTCTCTACGCTTGAAAAGTAAGAAGATCGAGCGTCGAGACGGCGGCCTTGGACTAGGCGGCGGAGGCGAGCATCAAGTGGGTAAGGCGAGCGGGAACGGCAAGGCGATCCCTCGGATTCTGATCGTGGGCGGCGGCTACGTCGGGATGTACACGGCGCACCGCATCCTCAAGAAGCTCGGCAAGGACGAAGCACTGGTCACGGTCGTCGACCCGCGCTCGTACATGACCTACCAGCCGTTCCTGCCCGAAGCGGCGGCCGGCTCCCTGTCCCCGCGCCACGTCGTGGTGCCGCTGCGCTCGGTGCTCAAGCGCGCCGAGGTGCTCACCGCGCGGGTCACCGACATCGACCAGAACCGCAAGGTCGCCACGATCGAGCCGATCGCCGGCGAGCCCTACGAGCTGGAGTTCGACCAGCTGGTGATCGCCGTGGGCTCGATCGCGCGCACCCTGCCGATCCCGGGCCTGGCCGAGAACGGCATCGGCTTCAAGCAGATCGAAGAGGCCATAGCGCTGCGCAACCACGTCCTGGGCCAGATGGACATCGCGGCCACCACCAAGGACGAGAAGATCCGCCGCCGCGCGCTGACCTTCGTCTTCATCGGCGGCGGCTTCGCCGGCATCGAGGCGATCGCCGAGCTGGAGGACATGGCGCGCGACGCCTGCAAGATCTACCCGAACATCCGCCCGGAGGACATGCGCTGGGTGATGGTCGAGGGCTCCGGGCGCATCCTGCCCGAGGTGCGGCCGGCCCTGGGCGAGTACACCGTCCACGAGCTGGAGAAGCGCGGCATCCAGGTCAAGCTGAACACGTTCCTGGAGTCCTGCGTCAACCGCCGCGTGCAGCTCTCCGACGGCACCAAGATGGTGGCCTCCACCATCGTGTGGACCGCCGGGGTGAAGCCGAACCCGGTGGTGCAGCGCTTCGGCGTGCCGCTGGGCGAGCGCGGCCACGTCAAGGCCGGCGCGACCCTGCAGGTCGAGGGCTTCGCCGACGTCTGGTCGGCCGGCGACGGCGCGCAGGTACCGGACCTGGCCAACCCCGGCAAGTGGTGCTCCCCCTCGGCGCAGCACGCGGTGCGCCAGGCCAAGCAGCTCGCCGACAACGTGGTGGCGGCCGTCCGCGGCTTCGAACCCCGCGAGTACAAGCACAAGCACGTCGGCTCGGTGGCCTCCCTGGGCCTGCACAAGGGCGTCGCCGACGTCTACAACATCCGGCTGCGCGGCTGGCCGGCCTGGTTCATGCACCGCACCTACCACATGAGCCGCGTCCCCACCTTCAACCGCAAGATCCGCGTCATCGCCGACTGGACCCTGGCCCTGTTCTTCCGCCGCGAAGCCGTCGGCCTGGGCTCCATCGAGCGCCCGCGCGATGAGTTCGCCGAGGCCGCCGGCGAGCAGCGCAAGGCCGCCTGAGCCCGACCAGTCCCGGGCCGGAGCCCGCCGGAGCTTTGCTTCGGCGGGCTCCGGCTTTTTCGCTCGCGAGGGTGAAGATGTCTAGTTAAGATAGATTGAGCAGGTCTAGTCGAAATAGAATTTCAGTGTGAAACGGCGTGACCTGCTGAAAGCGCTCTCAGATATCGCCGCTGAGGCGTCAGTCGACTTCGAGCTCGTCCGCCACGGCGGAAGTCACGACATCTACCGTGTCGGCGCACTCCACCTGACTATCCCTCGGCACACTGAGATCTCCGAACTTCTAGCCAAGAAGATCCTTAAGGAGGCGAGCCAGTGACCGGACCCGCGACCCCCGAGACCTACCGTGCCATCGCCGAGTTGGACGGCGAGTGGTGGGTGGTCACCGTCCCGGACCTGCGGGGTGTGTACACGCAGGGGCGGACCTACGAGCAAGCTCGGGCCATGGCCCGCGACGCGATCGCCACGATGCTCGACACCGCTCCGGACCGGGTCGCCGTCGCGATGGAGGTCCGGCTTCCGGGCCACGCCGAAGACACCATAAGCGAGGTGGCGCGGGCTCGGGCCGCCCGCGACGAGGCCGCCGCGGCCGAACAAAGGAAGCTCCGGGAGTCCGCGCGCAGACTCAAGGCGGCCGGCGTGAAGGTCGTCGACGCGGCAGTCCTGCTGGGCGTCAGCAAGCAGCGTGTCTACCAGCTACTTACAGATCACTAGGCGGCTGTACCCTCGCTCCCGTGAGCAGGGAAGAAATTCATCCCGCATCCGAACCCCGCCTCGACCCGCCGGTTCATCCGGTCCGCGGCGGCGTCGTCGGCGTCGTCTTGTTGGCGCACGGCGGCAAGGAGACCTCGCATGAGGCGCCGCATCGGCGCGGCGGTCCCGTGACGCGGATGCGCATGATCGCGCGGGCGGTGGCGCCGCGGCTGGCGGGGCGCGGGGTGGCGGTGCACACCATGTGCTTCCGGTATCAGGGGTGGAACGGTGCCGAGCGGGCGCCGGTGCCGGATGTGTGGTGGGCTGCCGCGCGGCTGACCGAGCGGTACGGCGAGGTGCCGCTGGTGCTGGCCGGGCATTCGCTCGGCGGGCGGGCCGTGGTGAACGCCGCCGACGCGCCGGGGGTGGTCGGCGTGCTCGGGCTGGCGCCGTGGCTGCCGGCGCAGGAGCCGACCGGGCAGTTGGCCGGGCGCCGGCTGCTGTTGGCGCACGGGACGCGGGACCGCGTCACCTCGCCGCGTTCCTCGTACGAATACGCCGCGCGCGCTCGGGCAGAAGGACACGATGTCGCGCGCATCGTGCTCCCCGGCTCCGGGCACACCATGCTGTCCCGGGCCCGGGATTGGAACCGGCTTGTCCTGGCGTTCAGTCATACATGCCTTCTCGAACAGCACGTCGTGGCGGCGGACGCGAACCGAACCCGGCCGCCCCGCTACGCCGACGTGATCGCCGAGGCCTTCCAGGCGGCCGCCCCCGAGGGCTTGCAACGAGTTCTGACCCCCGCCGGGCGCGTCCGCAGCTGATGATCAAGAGCGTGTTACGTTACTGAAGGCGTTCAGAGACTGACCCCGATCTCGGAGCGGAACCATGACCCACCCCGCGCCCACCCCCCTGATCGACACCGACCGCTGGCCCGACCTCGCGCGGGTTCCGGACCGGCCGGTGCGGGCGCGCATCGCGCGCCGCTTGTTCACCCACGCGCTCAAGGACGTCCCGGTCACCGTGGTGGCGCCCAACGGACTGGCGCTGGCCGGCGCGGGCGTCCCCGGCGGCGGCGGACCGGTGCTGCGCGTGCGGCGGCCCAAGGAGTTCCTGAACCGGCTGGGCTCGGACGGCCTGATCGGCTTCGGCGAGGCCTACCAGACCGGCGCGTGGGACACCGAGACCGGCGACGAGCTGGTCGCGCTGCTCACCGAGCTGGCCTCCCGGCTGGAGGACCTGGTCCCCAAGCCGCTGCAGCGGATGCGCAGCCTCGCGGCCCACCACATGCCCCGCGACCAGGACGGCGACCGGCACGGGGCGCGCCACAACGCGCACGCGCACTACGACCTGTCCAACGACATGTTCGAGGCGTTCCTCGACCCGTCGATGACCTACTCCGCGGCGCTGTTCGACCCCGTCGCCGACGCCGACGGTCCCGGCGACCTGCACGCCGCGCAGCTCCGCAAGATCGACGCGATGCTCGACGCGGCCGGCGTGCGCAAGGGCACCCGGCTGCTGGAGATCGGCTCCGGCTGGGGCGGTCTGGCGATCAAGGCGGCCGGCGAGCGCGGCGCCACGGTGCTGACCGTGACCCTGTCGGAGGAGCAGCAGGAGCTGGCGCGCAGGCGTATCGCGGCGGCGGGCCTGGCGGGACGGATCGAGGTGCGCCTGGCCGACTACCGCGAGGTCGCCGAGGAGCAGCCGTTCGACGCCGTGGTCTCGGTGGAGATGATCGAGGCGGTCGGCCGCCGCTACCTGCCGGACTACTTCCAGGCCATCGAGCGCAACCTGGCCCGCGGCGGCCGGGTCGCCGTCCAGGCCATCACCATGGCCCACCACCGCATGCTGGCGACCCAGGACTCGTACTCCTGGATCCACAAGTACGTCTTCCCCGGCGGTCTGATCCCCTCGATCCCCGAGCTGGACTTCGCCGCCGAGACCGCCGGCCTGCGCCTGGCGGCCCGCCGCGACTTCGGCCTGGACTACGCCCGCACCCTGCGCGCCTGGCGCCACCGCTTCGAGGAGAACTGGCCGAAGGTCGCCGGGCACGGCTTCGACGAGGTCTTCCGCCGCACCTGGCGGTTCTACCTGGCCTACTGCGAGGCCGGATTCGCCTCGGGCTACCTCGGGGTCTCGCAGCTCACGTACACGCGGCCGTGACCGGAGCAACCCCGCAGCGCCCCACTTCCGTATAACTCCTGCCAACGCAGGAGCAGGGAGAGGTGGGGGATGGACAAGTCCTACGAGGCGGAGTTCGCCGAACTCGTCGCCGCCAAGGGCGCGGCGCTTCGGCGCACCGCCTATCTGATGTGCGCGGACTGGCATCTGGCCGAAGACCTGGTCCAGACCGTCTTCGTCAAGGTCCATCTGCACTGGCGCCGGATCAAGCGCCAGGAAACCTTCGACGCCTACCTGCGTACGACGCTCTTCCGCGCCTACCTCGACACCCGCCGCGCCAAGTGGCGCCGGGAGACTCCGGCCGAGTACCTGCCGGAGCTCGAGGCACCGGGCACCGAACCCGGCGACGACCGCGACGTGCTGGTCGCGGCGCTGCGCCGGATCCCGCCCCGGCAGCGTGCCGTCCTGGTCCTCCGCTACTGGGAGGACCTGAGCGTGGAGGAGACCGCAAGGCTCTTGGGGTGCGCCGCGGGCACCGTCAAGAGCCAGGCCGCCAGGGGACTCGCCGCGCTGCGCCCGCTGTTGGCCGGCACGCCGTTCGAGTCCGTCACCGCAGAACACTGACCGCACAGACAAAAGGACGATCTCATGACAGAGCTCGACACCCGAGAGGACGACTGGGCCCGCGGCGTCTTCGACCGCGCCCGGACCGGCCGGCACGAACCGCACTGGGCTCCCGACGCCGCAGGCGCCGCCCGACTGAGCAAGCGGCGCCAGACCCGGTACCGGGCGACCGGAGCCCTGGCCGTGATGGCGGTCGCGGGCCTGTCCGCGACGGCTTTCACCGCCTTGGGCGGCAACGTCTTCCACGCCCGGGACACGGTCTCGCCCGGCTCGAGCGGCCCGATCCTCTGGCCCGGTTTGGACCTCACCAAGTACCTCGACGTCCACGAGTCGTACATGGTCGCTGCCGGCCACCAGTACGAGGCGAACCGTATGCCCGCTGTCAGCCTGGCGACGACCAGCACCGTCCTGCAGCGTCTGGATCCGGGCCTGAAGCACGTCCGCACCGTGTCCGGCCATCAGGACCTCGACATCACGCCGACCCCGCCCGGCGTCACCACCATGGCGGTCCAGGCGGACGGCATCTGGTCGCCGAACGGCGACCTCTCGACCTTCCCGCCTGCGAGCTCCAATTTCAGTCCCGTCACGACGCCCTTCGGCTATGTGTCCATCGCCACGATGGGCCCGCACGTCGCACAAGACGCCAACATGGAGAACAAGCCCTGCGGACTGGGGACCCTCGTGACCTCCACCCGGATTCCGGCGCCGACTGCCTGGTCGCCCTGTGTGCGGTCGCATCAAAGCGACGGCTCCGACATCCTCGTCACCCACGCGGTGAACCTCCCGGCCGGCGCGGTGACGGTCGCCGCGCGCGTGTTTCCCGACACCTCGACGGTCCAGGTCACGGCCAGCAGCGTCTTCGGCCTCCAGGAGGGCCCGGCGGCCGGGAGTTCCACACCGGCCACACCGGCCAAGTTCGACGCCGGGCCGCCCCTGAACCCGGTCCCGTGGACCGACGACAGCCTCGCCCAGGTCCTCACCGGGCCGGATGTCAAGGGATTGCCGTAATACAACCGATCGACCCGCCCCGGTCGTCACCACAGGTAGCCGGCTCTGGCCGGCAGCGGTCCCGGGTGGTCCCCCCGACCCGGGACCGCACCCTCGCATCGCGTGGCGAAGGGGCGTCTCAGCCCTTGTAGGCCCGCAGGGCCAGCAGCGCCAGGTCGTCGCGGGTCCCGGAGGATCCGAAGTCCGCGACCGCCTGGCGCACCCGCGCCACCACGCCCGGCGCGGTCATGCCCGAACAGCCCGCCAGCGCGGCCGCCACGCCCTCGTCGCCGAGCATCTGGCGGCCGTTGCGGCGCTCGCTCGCGCCGTCGGTGTAGACCAGCAGGACCTCCCCGGCGCCGAGCTCCACGTCCTCGGCGTACAGCGTCGGGTCGGGCAGGACCCCGAGCAGCGGCTGCGGGTTGGCGGCGGCGCGCACGCTGCCGTCCTGCCGCAGGACCAGCGGCAGCGGGTGGCCGGCGCAGACCAGTACCAGCTGCGCCGAGCCGTCGGGGCGGGGTTCGACCTCGCCGTACAGCAGGGTGATGAACCGGCCCGCGTCGCCGGCGAGTTCGCCCTCTTCCAGCACCGCCTGGTTCAGCCGCTCGACCACCGTGACCGGCGAGCGGCCCTCGCGGGCCAGCAGCCGCAGGGAGTGCCGGGCCAGCCCGGTCAGCGCCGCGGCCTCCGGGCCGGTGCCGCAGACGTCGCCGACCGCGAAGCCCCAGACCTTGCGGCTGATCGGGAACACGTCGTAGAAGTCGCCGCCGACGTGGACGCCGTCGCTGTTGGAGGCGGCCTCGTAGACCACGCCGATGTCGAGCCCGTCGACGGTGGGCAGCGAGGGCGGCAGCAGCGAGCGTTGCAGACCCCGGACGATCTCCACCTGCTCGGCGTACTGCCGCGCGTTGTCCAGCGCCCCCGAGATCCGTCCCGCCAGCTCCATGAGCAGCGGCAGCGTCGCGCCGGCGAATCCGCCCTTGCCCGGGCCGCCGAGGACCAGCGTGCCCAGCGACACGCCGCGCGCGGCGAGCGGGATCGGCAGCGCCTGGCCGTAGGGCGAGGCCACTTGGACCGGCCACCGGCCGGATCCGGATCCTGGAACGTGACCATCCTCACCCGTCGGCGGGTGCCAGTCCGCCAGCGCCGCGGCGAGGGCGTCCAGCTTGCGCTCCTCCCGGTGCCAGAGGTGTTCCGGGCTCCAGGACGATGACACGATCGAGTGATCGGCGGCCGGCGGATACAGGGCCACCCAGTCGGCCAGTCTCGGCACGATGAGCTGGGAAGCCAGGGCTGCCAGGCGGCGCCGGTCCAGCGTGCCGGCCAGAAGTTCGCCGGCCTGGGAAAGCAGGGTCAGCCGGACCGCTTCTTCGGGGCGGTCTCGGGGAAGAGGTGTACGGGGGGTGCGAGGGGCCATCACGTTCGAGCCTAGCCCGGCCGGAGCTCCCGCGCGGGCTAATCGTATGGTTCATCCGTTTCCGCCCGAACGATCTGCGAGACTGTGACAGACCGAGAGAACACCGGGCGGCCGCCGCCGCACGTCGGGTGACTCCGCGAGAACTGAGAGTCATCCGACGTCGCACCCCAGGCGCGGGCCGGCCGCCCATGGCGAGGAGGCGCGGCGATGACGCTGCAATCGGATGCCAGGACGGACCCCGAGCTGGACCGCCAGCTCGGAGCGATCCTGGAGGTGGCCCAGGCGGTGGCCCGAGGCGACCTGTCGCGCAAGATCGCGCTGTCCGGGGACATCGTCGACGGGCCGGTGGCCGAACTCGCCCGGACCATCGACGCGATGGTCGGGCAGCTGTCCGGCTTCGCCTCCGAGGTGATCCGGGTCGCCCGCGAGCTCGGGACCGAGGGGCGCCTCGGCGGGCAGGCCACGGTCGAGCACGCCGAGGGCATCTGGCGCGACATCACCGACTCGGTGAACTCCGCCGCCCGCAACCTCACCGCGCAGGTCCGCGACATAGCGGGAGTCACCACCGCGGTCGCGCAGGGCGACCTGACCCAGAAGATCACGGTCGAGGTCGCCGGGGAGATGCTCGAGCTGAAGGACACCATCAACACGATGGTCGACCAGCTCTCAGGGTTCGCCGACGAGGTCACGCGCGTCTCGCTGGAGGTGGGCACCGAGGGCCGGCTGGGCGGCCAGGCGCGCGTCCCCGGCGTCGCCGGCACGTGGAAGGACCTCACCGACTCGGTGAACTCCATGGCCGACAACCTCACCACCCAGGTGCGCAACATCGCGCAGGTCGCCACGGCGGTGGCCTCCGGCGACCTGACGCAGTCCATCACCGTCGACGCCCGCGGCGAGATCCTGGAGCTGAAGACCACCCTGAACAAGATGGTGGACCGGCTCGGCACGTTCGCCGACGAGGTGACCCGCGTGGCGCGCGAGGTCGGCACCGAGGGCAAGCTCGGCGGCCAGGCCACGGTCCGCGGCGTCGCGGGGACCTGGAAGGACCTCACCGACAACGTCAACGCGATGGCGAACAACCTGACCAGCCAGGTCCGCAACATCGCGCAGGTGACCACCGCGGTCGCCAACGGCGACCTGTCCAAGCGCATCGACGTCGAGGCGCGCGGGGAGATCCTGGAGCTGAAGACCACGCTGAACACGATGGTGGACCGGCTCTCCGCCTTCGCCTCCGAGGTCACCCGCGTCGCCCGCGAGGTCGGCACGGAGGGCAAGCTCGGCGGTCAGGCCACTGTCGAGGACGTCTCAGGGACCTGGCAGCGCCTCACCGAGTCCGTGAACGAACTGGCGTCGAACCTGACCACCCAGGTCCGCGCGATCGCCGAGGTCGCCACCGCGGTGACCGCCGGCGATTTGACCCGGCTGATCACGGTCGAGGCCAAGGGCGAGGTCGCCGACCTGAAGAACAACATCAACCAGATGATCGGCAACCTGCGCGAGACCACGCGCCGCAACGACCAGCAGGACTGGCTGAACACCAACCTGGCGCGCATGAGTGGCCTGATGCAGGGCCAGCGCGACCTGGACGCGATCTCCGCGCTCATCATGAGCGAGCTGACACCGCTGGTGAACGCCCAGTACGGCGCCTTCTACCTGGCGCGCAAGGAATCCGGCACGAAGGTGCTCAACCTCATCGCGTCCTACGGCGTGGACCGCGAGTCCCCCGACGTCACCTCGCGCTTCCGCCTGGGCCAGGGCATGGTCGGCCAGGCCGCGGTCGAGCGCAAGCCGATCATGATCCAGCACGCGCCGGTGGACTACATCCGCATCTCCTCCGGGCTGGGCTCGGCGCCGCCGTCCTCGGTCGCGGTGCTGCCGGTCCTGTTCGAGAACGAGGTCATGGCGGTCATCGAGCTGGCCAGCTTCCACAGCTTCGACGAGGTCCACCGGGCCCTGATGGAGTCGCTGATGGAGATGGTCGGCGTCACGGTCAACACCATCACCGCCAACACCCGCACCGAGGAGCTGCTCGGGGAGTCCCGGCGGCTGGCCGACGAGCTCAAGGCCCGGACCGACGAGCTGCAGATGCAGCAGAAGGAGCTGCGCCGCTCCAACGCCGAGCTGGAGGAGAAGGCCGAGCTGCTGGCCCGGCAGAACCAGGACATCGAGGTCAAGAACTCCGAGATCGAGCAGGCGCGCCAGGAGCTCGAGGAGCGCGCGAACCAGCTCACGATGTCCTCGCGCTACAAGTCCGAGTTCCTGGCGAACATGTCGCACGAGCTGCGCACCCCGCTGAACAGCCTGCTGATCCTGGCCCGGCTGATGTCCGACAACGCCGAGGGCAACCTCACCGAGCGCCAGGTGGAGTACGCCGAGACCATCCACGGCGCGGGCAGCGACCTGCTCCAGCTGATCAACGACATCCTGGACCTGAGCAAGATCGAGGCCGGGCGCATGGACGTGCAGCCCGCCCGCATAGCGGTCAGCCAGCTGGTGGACTACGTGGAGGCGACCTTCCGCCCGCAGACCGAGCAGAAGGGCCTGGAGCTGCGGGTGCGGGTCGCGCCCTCGGTCCCGGCGCACCTGTTCACCGACGAGCAGCGGCTGCAGCAGGTACTGCGCAACCTGCTGTCGAACTCGGTGAAGTTCACCGAGACCGGGCATGTCGAGCTGGTCGTGGACACCGTCGGCGACGTCGTGCTCGGCGGCCCGGAGGACAGCAACGAGGTCACCCTGGAGCCCGCGGTGTCCTTCGCGGTCTCCGACACCGGCATCGGCATCGTGGACGACAAGATCCAGACCGTCTTCGAGGCCTTCCAGCAGGAGGACGGCACCACCTCGCGCCGCTACGGCGGCACCGGGCTGGGACTGTCCATCAGCCGGGAGATCGCCAAGCTGCTCGGCGGCGGCATCCGCGCCGAGAGCCAGCGCGGCCGCGGCTCGACGTTCACCCTGTTCCTGCCGCACGCCGTCGGACCGGACGGCGCCGCGGTGTTCGGCAGCACCGGCAGCCTGGGCTACGGCACCAGTCCGGGCCCGACGGGAGCGATCGCCGAACCCGCGCCGACCCTGCCGATGATCCCCGAACAAGCACCGCATCCGGACCTGTACCTGCCCTCGACGGACCTGCACGCGGCCGGCTCGGACATCACCTTCGACGGTGAGAAGATCCTCATCGTCGACGACGACATCCGCAACGTCTTCGCCCTGACCTCGGTCCTGGAGCAGCATGGCTGCGCGGTCCTGAACGCCGAGAACGGCCGCGCCGGCCTGGAGGCCCTGGAACGCGCCGACGATGTGGCGCTGGTCCTGATGGACGTGATGATGCCGGAGATGGACGGCTACGCCACGATGGCCGCGATCCGCGAGATCGACCGCTACAAGAACCTGCCGATCATCGCCCTGACCGCCAAGGCGATGCGCGGCGACCGGGAGAAGTCCATCGAGGCCGGCGCCTCGGACTACGTGACCAAACCCGTGGACACCCCGCATCTGCTGACCGTCATGCGAGGCTGGCTCGACGCCGAGACCGGCGCCCAGCCCGCACCAGGAGGCCCGGCCCAGTGAACGACGCGCACCGCGCCTCGGCGCCGTCCGACGGCGACATCAAGATCCTGCTGGTCGACGACCGCCCCGAGAACCTGCTGGCGCTGGAGTCCATCCTGGGCTCCCTGGGCCACGAACTGGTCACCGCGGCCTCCGGCGAGCAGGCCCTGCGCGCAGTCCTGCGCGAGGAGTTCGCGGTGATCCTGCTGGACGTCCGCATGCCCGGCATGGACGGCTTCGAGGTGGCGGCGCACATCCGCCTGCGCGAACGCTCCCGCGACACCCCGATCATCTTCCTCACCGCCGCCGGCGACGGCCCGCACCAGACCCTGCGCGGCTACGCCGCCGGCGCCGCCGACTACCTGACCAAGCCCTTCGACCCCTGGGTCCTGCGCGCCAAGGTCGGCGTCTTCGCCGAGCTCCACCGCAAGAACCGCCAGCTGAAGGAGCAGGCGGAGATGCTGCGCGAGACCGCCGGCGTCACCCCCCGGATGCTCGACGAGCTGTCGAACCGGCTCGGCGCCATCGAGGGCACCCTGGCCCTGCTGATCGACCAGAGCGGACGCGAGGGACCGGTCGGGCGGCTGGAGCGGCGGGTCGTGCGGATGCGGGCGGCTTTGGACGCGGTGCGGGTCTGAGGTGGTTTGGGATGGTCTGGCCTGAGCTGGTCTGGCTCGATCTGATCTGATCCGTGGCGGCTCGGCTGCCGGGCGGCTCGGCTGCTCGGCAGCTCGGCAGCTTGGCTGGCCGGCAGCTTGGCTGGCCGGCAGCTTTGCGTTGCGGCTTTGCTGCCCGGCTTCCCCAGCTGCCCGGCTGCTTTATGCCGCCTCGAGAATCAGGATCCCACCGGCTATCGCCACCGCCGCGAAGATCCGATACCGCCCGAAGGGCTCGCGCAGGAACACCGACCCGAGCGCCGCGCCGAAGATCACGCTGGTCTCCCGCAGCGCCGACACCGCCGCGAGCGCCCCGCGCGTCTGCGCCCACAGCACCAGGCCGTAGGCGAACAGCGACAGTGCTCCCGCGATCACTCCGCGCAGCACGTCGCCGCGGCTCAGTTTCCTCAGCGTCGGAAGCAGTCCCGCCGCGGTGGACACCCGGCCGCGCCGCGTCATGATCGCCACACACGCGGCCGTCATCAGCGTGCTCTCCGCGAGCATCATCCAGGCGGTGTAGCCCGCGGCGGTCTTCGAGTGCCGCACCGCGACACCGTCGGTGACCGTGTACGTCGCGATCGACAGACCGGTCATCGCTGCCCAGAACAGTGCTTTGCCCTGCGCGCGCTTGGGTCGTCCGGCGGAGAACACCAGCGTCGTCAGCCCACCGCAGACCACTGCGATGCCCACGGTCTGGTGCCGCGACATCGGATCGCCCAGGGCGGTGGCGAAGAACGCCACCACCACCGGCGACAGCCCTCGCGCCAGCGGGTAGACCTGGTTGAAGTCGCCGATCTCGAAGGTCTTGATCAGCATCAGGAAATAGCCGACGTGCAACGCCGCCGAGACCAGCAACAGCACCCACGACGCGCGATCCGGCGCGGGCAGCAGGAAGACGCCGATCGCCGCCAGCACTCCGGACGACACCGTCATCAGCAGCGATGCGGTGAGTTTGTCGGAGACGAACTTGAGAATCGCGTTCCAGCTCGCGTGCAGGAAGGCGGCGGATAAGACGACGGGCACAAGGATTCCGGGCGCACCGGCAGCCGAAGCCTCGGCACTGAGCAGACTCAATTCCCCACCCTTATATATGTGTCCTGCGAACCGACTCAGGCGGCCGGTCCCGTGCTCCCCCGCACGATCAGTTCCGTAGCGCTGTGCACGACCGCGCGCCCCTCGTCCTGCACCTCGGACACCACCATGCGCATCGCTTGCTCACCCATGCCCTCGGTATCGACGCGGACCGTCGTCAGCGCGGGCATCAGGTCGGCGCAGATCGGCAGATCGTCGAAGCCGACCAGGCTGACGTCGTCCGGCACGCGACGTCCGGCGTCACGCAACGCCGCCAACGCGCCGATAGCCATCACGTCGGCCATCACGAACACCGCCGTCACGTCGGGATGCGCGGCCAGCAAGCGCTGCGTGGCGTCGTAGCCGCCGTCGCGGGTGAAGGCGCCCTCGATCTCGTGGCCGACCGGATCGCCGTCGCTGTCCATCAGGCCGCTGCGAAAGCCCTCGGACCGGTCGGCGATCGTCACCAGTCCGCGTGGTCCGGCGACCATTCCGATCTCGCGGTGTCCGAGCGCGGTGAGGTGCAGAGCCGCCGCGCGCGCCCCCTCGACGTTCGCCGGCAGCACGGCGTCGATGTCCGGTCCCTGGTCGCCGATGCTCACCACGCGACCGCCGCCCTGCTGGTAGTCCAGCAGCCGCTCGCGCAGCGGCTTCGCCAGCGCCGGGTCCACCGGCGGCGAGCCGGCGACCAGGATCGCGCGGGCGCGCTGCGCGCCCAACCGGGTGATGTAGTCCAGCTCCAGCTCGGGGTCGCGGTAGGTGTTCGCGACCATCACCAGCAGGTCCCGCTCACGGGCCACCCGCATCGCACCGGCGGCGACGGCGGAGAAATACGGGTCGTTGACGTCGTGGACCAGCAACCCGACCAGCGAGGTCGTCGCGCGGGCGAGGGCCTGCGCCGGGCCGTGCGAGACGTAGCGCAGGCGCGTGGCGACCTCGCGGACGTGCTCGCTGAGCTCGGGGTTCACCGTCCTGGTGCTGCCATTGAGCACCCGCGAGGCGGTGGCCAGCGAGACGCCCGCGGCGTCGGCCACCTGCTGCAGGGTGGCGCCGCCGCGGCGCGGAGCCGGCGAGGGTGTTGACCGCTGCGTGGACACGCTCGTAACCTATCGCCTCGGGGCAGGTGCGGAAAGCGCTTTCCGGCGTCTCCCGGACCCTTGGGTGATCACAACTAGATCTCGGGAGCAGCGATGACACGCGAAACGGTCGGCATAGCGATGAACGGCGTCACCGGACGCATGGGCTACCGGCAGCACCTGCTGCGCTCCATCCTCGCCATCCGCGACCAGGGCGGCCTGGCCCTCCCCGACGGCCGCACGGTCTGGCCCGAGCCGATCCTGGTCGGTCGCAACGCCGAGAAGATCGAGGCGCTGGCCACCCGGCACGGCCTGGACAAGTGGACCACGTCCCTGGACGAAGCCCTGGCCGACCCCTCGGTGACCGTCTACTTCGACGCGCAGGTCACGCAGGCCCGCGTCCCGGCCATCACCCGGGCGATCGAAGCGGGCAAGCACATCTACACCGAGAAGCCGACCGCCGAGACCCTGGACGACGCGATCAGCCTCGCGCGCATCGCCGACGCCGCGGGCATCAAGCACGGCGTGGTCCAGGACAAGCTGTTCCTGCCGGGCCTGCTGAAGCTGAAGCGACTGGTCGACTCCAGCTTCTTCGGCCGCATCCTGTCCGTCCGCGGCGAGTTCGGCTACTGGGTCTTCGAGGGGGACTGGCAGCCGGCGCAGCGGCCGTCGTGGAACTACCGCGCCGAGGACGGCGGCGGCATCATCCTGGACATGTTCCCGCACTGGCGCTACGTGCTGGATCACATCATCGCGCCGGTCCGAAGCGTCTACGCCGAAGCCCGCACCGACATCCCGACCCGCTGGGACGAGCAGGGCCGGGAGTACAAGGCCACCGCCGACGACGCCGCGTACGCCCTCTTCGAACTCGAAGGCGGCATCGTCGCCTCCCTGAACTCCTCCTGGACCACCCGCGTCAACCGCGAGGAACTGGTCGAGTTCCAGATCGACGGCACGCACGGCAGCGCCGTCGCGGGCCTGCGCAACTGCAAGGCCCAGCACCGCGCCGCCACCCCGAAGCCCGTCTGGAACCCCGACATCCCCGCGACCGAGGACTTCCTCGCGCAGTGGCAGGAGGTCCCGGACAACGCGGTCATGGACAACGGATTCAAGGTCCAGTGGGAGATGTTCCTCGCGCACCTCGTCGCCGATGCGCCGTACAGCCACGACCTGTGGGCCGGCGCCCGCGGCGTGCAGCTGGCCGAACTCGGCGCGCAGTCCTGGCGCGAGGGCCGCAAGGTCGCCGTGCCGGAGCTCGACCGGACCGGGAAGTGAGCGGCGCCATGGCGGGCTTCACTTCGCGCGTCGTGTACGCCGCCGCGCATGTCGTGGCGGATCCGGAGGCTGACAACCGCGCGGGGAAGCCCGCGGTCCTGGACTGGGACGCGACGCTCCGCTTCCGCGAGCACCTGTGGTCGCTGGGCTTCGGCATCGCGGACGCCATGGACACCGCGCAGCGCGGCATGGGATTGGACTGGTCGGCGACGCAGGAACTGATCCGACGGAGCGGCGCGGCTGCGAAGGCAGTGGACGCGGGGAACGTGCCCACGCTCCTGGCGTGCGGCGCGGGCACCGACCAACTGTCCGCCGGAGCACATTCGCTCCCTGACATCCGGGCCGCGTACGAGGAGCAGCTTGACGTGGTCGAGGCGGCAGGCGCACGCGTGATCCTGATGGCGAGCCGCGCGTTGGCCGCCTCCGCACGCTCGGCCGAGGACTATCTGACGACCTACCGTGCACTGCTGGACCAGGCCGCGAACCCGGTGATCCTGCACTGGCTGGGCGACATGTTCGACCCGGCGCTGGCGGGCTACTGGGGCTCCGCCGACATCCCCACCGCGATGGCAACAGTCCTGGAGCTGATCAACGCCAACCCGCAGAAGGTCGACGGCATCAAGATCTCCCTCCTGAACGCCGACCACGAACTCGAACTCCGCCGCCGCCTCCCCGCAGGCGTCCGCCTCTACACCGGCGACGACTTCAACTACCCCCAACTGATCAAGGGCGACACCACCGGCCACTCCGACGCCCTCCTCGGCATCTTCGACGGCATCGCCCGCCCCGCCGCACAAGCACTCCAAGCCCTGGACCGCGGCGACCTCCAGACCTACGACCGCCTGATGAACCCGACGGTCGCCCTATCCCGCCACATCTTCGAGAAGCCCACCTTCCACTACAAAACCGGCCTGGTCTTCCTCGCCTACCTCAACGGCCACCAAGCCCACTTCCGCATGGTCGGCGCCCTCGAAACAGCCCGCGACACCACGCACCTGACAAAGCTCCTCCACCTCGCCGAAGCCGCCGGCGTCATCGACGACCCCGAGCTGGCCGCACAGCGCTTCGCGGCGGTGGTCGCATGACGAGCGCTGAGATGCCGGGCGCCGGTACCAATACCGCTGGTGCCGACGATGCCGCTGCCGCCGCCGACAGCGAATCCAGCGCAGGCACCCGCCGCCGCATCCGTACTCGCGGCGGTCGCCGCATAAGCACTTCCGAACTGCCCCGAACTAACACCGAATCCGGCGCAGGTAACCGCACTCGCAAGCTGCCCGCCACCGACCCCGCGACGGTGACCCCATGAACTCTCTCGAGCTATTCCGCTTGCGCCCATCCGCCAGCGGATCCGGCATCGGCGCCCGCGTCCGCAGTCTGCCGGTCACCGGCCTCGCGGCGGTGCCCGCATGAAACTCTCCCTCAACCAAGCCACCGTCAAGCGCCTCACCCTCGCCGAGGCCGCCGAAGGCTGCGTCCGCGCGGGCATCCCGGCCATCGGACTCTGGCGCGACCGCGTCCAAGAGATCGGCATCGAGGCCGCCGCCAAGATCGTGCGCGCATCAGGCCTCGAGGTCACCAGCCTCTGCCGTGGCGGCTTCATGACCGCCGCCTCCGCCGCGGACCGCGCCGCCGCGCTCGCCGACAACAAGCAAGCGGTGCTCGAGGCGGCCGGCGTCGGGACCGATGTGCTGATCCTCGTCGTCGGCGGGCTCCCCTCCGGGTCCAAGGACCTGCCCGCCGCGCGGGGCGCCGTTGCCGAGGGCGTCGCCGATCTGGTGCCGTTCGCGGCCGAGCATGGTGTGAAGCTGGCGATCGAGCCGCTGCATCCGATGTTCTGCGCCGACCGGGCGGTGGTCTCCACGCTGGGGCAGGCGCTCGACATCGCCGAGGCGTTCCCGGCCGAGCAGGTCGGCGTCGTGGTCGACACCTACCACGTTTGGTGGGATCCGCAGCTGGAGGCGTCGATCGCCCGTGCCGGTAAGGGAAATCGGATCCTTTCCTACCAGGAGTGCGACTGGGTCGTGCCGCTGCCGGCCGACATGCTGCTGGGTCGCGGGCACGTCGGCGACGGTCACATCGACTTCGCGCGGATGCGCTCGCTGGTCACCGCCGCGGGGTGGACCGGCTATGCCGAGGTGGAGATCTTCAACCAGGAGATCTGGGACGCGGACGGCGACCGGACCATCGCCACCGTCCGCTCCCGCCACGAGGCGGTCAGCGCCGCCTCGGGTCTGTGACAGCTCCCGGACGCGCGCGGATCCGGCTCGAGAGCCGGATCCGCTTCCGTCCTACCGGGTGCTGATCATCTACGACACGGCGACGTCGTCGTACAGCGTGTACGTCGGGTCGCCCGCGTAGTTGTCGTCGTGGTTCGACAGCGTCAGCGTGTAGCTGTCGCCCGCGGTGACCGCGGCGGTCACCTGCTTCCAGCCCGAGGTCGGGTTGGTGCAGGTCTTGGCCAGGACGGTCTTGGTCGTCCCGGTGGTGTTGTCCTTCAGCGTGGCCGTCGCCCAGTCGTACTGCACCGTGTCGTCGCAGGTCACGTTGTACCAGAACGCGAGCCTGCTGTTACCCGCGCCCGCGGTGAAGGTCTGCGCGATGGTCGAGGTGCTGCTCGGGTTGAGGTTGCCGAGTTCGGCCGCGTAGCCGCCGGCGTGCGGGCCGGTGGCGGTCGCGGCGGTGACGCCGGAGGTGGTCCAGCCGGACAGCGAGCCGTTCTCGAAGCCGCCGTTGGTGATCACGGTGCCGCCGCCGGTGGTCGAGTTCACCGTCCAGCCGAAGGTCGCCGAGCCCGAAGCACCGGTGGTGTCCTTAACGGTCACGGTCACTGACGAGCTGCCCGCAGTGGTCGGAGTGCCGGAGATCAGGCCGCTGGCACTGTTAATGGCAACGCCCTGCGGGAGGCCGGTGGCCGTGTAGGAGAGGGTCTGACCGGACGTCGAGTCCGACGCCTGGATCTGCAGCGAGACCGCGCTACCGACCGTGGAGGTCTGCGCCGCGGGCTGCGTGACGGTGACCGCGCCGCCGCCGTTGTGGGTCAGGATCTGGTGCGACATCGCGCAGCCGTTGGTGTCGTTCGACCAGCTCGCCTGCTCTGCGAAGGTGTCCGAGCCCAGCGTGACGTTCGCCGCGCCGCCGGTCGTGCCCGGCTTGAGCCACGCGCACTCGTCGGAGTTCTCCTGGCCGTTGTAGGACGAGCCGGTGTTGTTGGTCCAGCCGCCGGCCGGGTTCTTGTCCGACATCATCTCGTGCCACTCGTGGCCGAGGGTCATCGTGTAGCCGTCGAGGGTTCCGGCGCTGCCGGAGTTGACGAAGTTCGTGCCGCAGGTCTGGCCGGCGTCGATGTTGTAGGGCTGGTTGCTGAAGGCGATGTCGCCGTAGCTGCTGGCGACGGCGCCGCCGGTGAGCGTGGTGTCGCCGTTGTAGTCGTGCCAGGCGCAGTAGCCGGTCGAGGGGTTCTCGTAGTCGTCCGGGTTCGTGCCGGTCGGCGACAGGATCACGTAGTACGCGTTGCGGTTCGAGGCGGCGGTCGTGTTGCCGAAGTGCGCCGCCGCGTTCACCGCCTCCACGCCGAGGGCGTGGCCGCTGGCCTTCGCCGGGGACGCCGCCGAGTTGTCGTACCAGACACCGGCCAGCACACCCCCGCTCTGGTAGGGGACGAAGGCGGCGTTGCTCGGGCAGCTGGTCGCGCCGGCGGCGACGTTCGGGCCGTCGCACCACTGGGTCAGGTCGGCCGACCAGGTCTCACCGCCGGTGCCGATGTCCTTGAACATCTTCTGGGCGGCCGGCGCGGCGCCCTTCGGGTCGCCGGAGAAGCTGGAGACGCCGTTGGAGCCGGCGGTCTGCGTGCCCCACTGGGACCCGTAGAACACCAGATAGACCTGATTTTTACCGGAATTCACACCGATGCCGTCGACGCCGCCGCCGTAGGACAGCGTCTCGGAGCCGGTCGGAGCCGCATGTCCGGCGGCGTTTATACGGTCGCAGAGCGTCTGCGTTTCCGTAGGCTGCACACCGTGCTTGTGGCTGTGCGGGGCGTGCTTGCAGGACGCGGGGTTGATCTCCCAGGCCTGCGCGGTCTGCGCGGTGGCCGCCAGGAGTCCGAAGCCGGCCGCCATGGTGGCGACAGCCGCTCCGGCCGCGGCAGCCCGCCGCCGCGTGTTCGTGTTCTTCATCTCCGCCTTCTGTGGGGTAGAGGGGGTGGGTGGCGAGCTAAGAATCCGCTGAAAGGCACGTCCGACCGCATCGGGGGAAACCCTTGAACAGCTCCACCATGACCAGCCCTTTACGTCGGACGTCGTGGCCGGGAACACAGCGGGAACTCTTGTGACCGCGGGCGAACACGGCGTAACCTTCCCCGAACAGCCGCCGCGGGCCGTCGGAAACGGTCTCCGCGGCCGTCACCGGCATCATGATCGCCAAGGACTTGACATGATCGGGCATGGGGAGCTCGTCGCCGACCTCACCGCGCGCGCGGCCGACGCCGTCCCCACCGTCCTGACGGCACCACCCGGCCGCGGCAAGTCCGCCCTCCTCGACGCCGTGGCAGAACCCTGGATCGCCCGCGAGGACCACGTCGTCTGGCTGACCGCGGCTCCCACCGACCGCGACGTCCCCTTCGCCGCCCTCACCGACCTCCTCACCGAGGCACCCGACCTCCCCGAACCTTGGCTCGCGGCCCTCAAGCAAGCCCTCCGCCGGATACCCGGCACCCCCGATCGCGTAGCGATCCGCCTCGCCGCACGCGCATGCCTGGACGCGGCAATACCGCCCGACAAAGGCGTCCTGCTCCTGGCCGACGACCTCCAATGGTGGGACGCGGACAGCCTCGACGTCCTGGCCCACCTCGCCCGGCACGGCATCCCGGTCGTCGCGGCAACCCGCCCCGGCGGCCCGGTGGACTTATTGGGCCGCGACGCCCAAGAAGTCCCAGTCCCCGCACTGACCGCCGAACAGACCGCGACGCTGTTACAGGAACGCGGAATCGGCTTCCGCATCGCGGCACGCGTTCACACCGCAGCCGGCGGAAACGCCCGGCTGACCGTGGAAATCGCCCGCGGCTTCGACGCCACCTCCGGCGCACTCGACGCGGTCACGACACCGGCGGCGGCACGACGCTGCATCCGAGGCTGGATCGACGAACTGCCGACCCCGGACAACGTCTGGCGCACCCTGCTGATCGCCGCGATCGCCGCCGACCCCGCAATCCCCACCCTGCGGCGAACCGCGGGCCCAGCCACACTCGAAGCCCTAGCCTGCGCCGAACAAGCCGGACTGATCACAGTCGACGTGCACGGCACAGTCACCTTCCCAGCCACAGCAGTCCGCGACACAGTCCTCGCCGACGCATCCCAGGAAACCCTCCGCACAGCCCACCTCCTCCTCGCCGAAACCACCACGGACCCCACCGCCCGCCTCTGGCACCGCGCCACCGCCGCCCGCGACCGCCCAGACCTGGAAGTCGCCTCCGAACTGGCCATCGCCGCCCGAGCAGTACGCCGACGAGGCGACCCAGGACGCGCGGCAGAGTTATGGCTGCTCGCGGCGGAGATGATGCCGGCACGCGAAACCATGGCCGAAACCACGGACGCCTCGAACGGCTCGCTCGCGCCGCTGCCGGCTCCGGTGAGCGGGACAGCCGACCGGACGCAGCACGCCGATCAGCAGCCAGTCGCGCGCGATGCCAGCGCCGCGCGCCAGCACGCCACACACGCGCAGCCGAGTAGCGGCCCGACCGCCACCACAGGTTCCCTCAGCGCGCCCGATGCCAGCACAACTCGCCACCAAGCCGCGACCGCGCAGCCCGCCGACACACCGCCACAAACCGCAGACTTCCCCACCAGAGCCACTCGCCAGCCAGCTGCGACCTCGCAGCCGATCAGCGACCCGACACCGGCCACCAGCTTCTTCACCGCTCTCGATGCCAGCGACACTCGCCAGCCAGCCGCGTCCTCCGCACCAGCCGGCAGACCATCGACCACCGCAGCCTCCACCGACCAACCGCCCCGACCTCCTGCATCGCGCACCACCCCCCGCCCCACCGCCGTTGCCGCCCTCCTCCTCGCCGCCGCCACCGACGCGGCTGCTGCGGGCCGTCCGCACCTGGCGCGTACCGCGGTGGCGCGGCTGGATCGCACCGAGTCCGATCATGCGGCGCGGGCTCGGGCTCGGTTGGCGGTGGTTGATGCGGCGGGGCAGGCGGTGGGGGGGTTGGATGGGATTCTGGGGCGGGCGTTGGCTGATGCTGAGGCGGCGGCTGATCCGGCTTTGCTCTCCGCCGTGCATCTGCGGGTCGCGTGGCATGCGCATCTCGCGCTCGGCGATAATCGGCGGGCGCATGACGCCGCGCGGGCTGCGGTGCGGGCTGCCGAGTTGTCGCAGGATGCTGAGTCGCGGGCTGCCGCGCTGGTCATGCTGGCGCGCATCGAGCAGTTGCTCGGCGAGTCCTCGTATCCGCGTGTGCTGCGGCGGGCGTTGGCGCTCAGTCCTGAGCCTCCTGGCGCGCTGCTGAACTCCCCGCGCTGGCTGAGTGTGCGCTTCGCGCTGTTCGCCGATCAGCTCGACGAAGCGCGCCACCATCTCAGCCAGCTCACCTCCCACGCCGAGCGCAGCGGCAGCCACGCTGATCGCGCGCTCCTGCTGCGCGGCGCGGTGGAGATCGACGCACGCGCCGGCCACGGCGCCGCCGCCATCCGCAGCGCACGCCGCCTCGAAGAACTCCCCGGCGCCGACCGCGCCTCGCCCGGGCCCGTGTGGTTCACCGCCGCGTTGGCGCAGACGGCCGGCGGCACGCTGGAGGAGGCGCTGCGCCTCGCCGATCGGGGGACCGCCGCCTCGGCGCAGGAACAGGACCAGATCTTCCTGACCCGCTGCCTCGCCCTGTCCGGCGGAATCCGGCTCCTCCTGCGCGACACCGCAGCGGCCGCCGACGACCTGAACCGTGTCAGGACCCTGGTAGCGGAGCAGGGCATCGCCGATCCGGCCGCCGTCCGCTTCCACGCCGACCTCGCCGAGGTCCTGGTCTCGCTCGGCCAGCCCGACGAGGCAGCCGTGATCGTCACCGAGACCCGGCGCGCCGCCGAGGAGCTCCGACGCCGCGGCGTCCTGGCCTCGCTCGACCGAGCCGACGCCGTCATCAAGGCCTCGCAAGGCGATCACGCCCGCGCCGAAGCCCTCCTGCACCGCGCCGACCACACCTTCCACACGCTCGGCCTCCCCCTGGAACGCGGCCGCGTCCTGCTCACCCGCGCGATCATCGACAAGCGCCGGCGCCGCGCGGCATCCGCACGCCGCTTCCACGACCAAGCCACAGCGATCTTCCAGCGCGCGCAGGCGCCGCTCTGGGAACCGGCCGAAGTCGTCACCGAAACGCCGGGACCGGCGCACGGCCCAGGGCAGGGACCCGCGCCAGACCTCACCGCCGCCGAACAGCGCATCGTCGCCCTCGTCACCGAAGGCCTGCCGAACCGCGAGATCGCCGCGAACCTCTTCCTGTCCGTCAAGACCGTCGAAAGCGTGCTGACCGGCGTTTACCGAAAGCTCGGCGTCCGATCGCGCACGCAGCTCGCCGTCCTCTTGCGCGATGATTAGCTGATTAGGGGAAACGCTTTAGAAAACGTATTCTTTCCCCGTGCCGAGACGACCTGAAGCCGACCGCGACTCGACCACCCCCCGCGCGGCGACGATCCGCGACGTGGCGAGCCGAGCCGGGGTCTCCGTCGCGACCGTGTCCCGGGTCCTCACCGGCAACTACCCGGTCGCGTCCGCCACCCGCACCAAAGTCCTGCGCGCCGTCCGCGAGCTGGACTACGTCGTCAACGCCCACGCCCGCGCCCTGGCCGGCAACCGCTCCAAGATGATCGCGGTCCTGCTGTCCAACCTGACCTCGCCCTTCTACAACCGCGTCGCCTCCGGCGTGGAGCAGCAGGCGATGGCCGAGGACCGGCTCTGCATGGTGAGCACCACCGGTGGCGACCCGGAGCGCGAGGTGAAGCTCGTCGAGACGCTGCGCGAGCAGAACGTCGACGCGGTCGTCCTGGTCGGCGGCGTCGTCGACTCCCCCGAATACCGCGACCACATGGCGCGCCTGGCCCGCCTGCTGGACAGCGCCGGCTCGCGCCTCGTGATCTGCGGGCGCCCCTCACCCGGCGAAAACCTGCCGGTCACGGTCGTGGAGTACGACAACGCCGGCGGCGCGTTCGCCGCGACCAGCCACCTGCTGTCCCAAGGGCATCGCAGGATCCTGTTCATCGGCGGCGACGAGGCCAACACCACCACCCGCGACCGCCTCGACGGATACCGCCGCGCCATCCAGGCCTACGGGATCGAGGCGGACCCGGCCCTGGTCATCGTCGGCAACCAGCTCCCGCCGTTCGCCTACGCCGAACTCAAGAAGCGGCTGGCCGCCGGACCGCCGGACTTCACCGCGGTGTTCGCCTGGGACGACCACATCGCCGCCCGCACCCTCGTCGCACTGCGCGAGTCCGGCGTCTCCGTCCCGGACCAGGTATCAGTGATCGGATACAACGACGAACAAGAAGCGCAGGACCTCTATCCAGCGCTGACCACCGTCTCGATCCCGCACATGGAACTCGGCCGCGAAGCCGTCCGCCTCGCCCTGCACCGCGACGAAGCCGCCGCCCCGAATCAGCACGTCGTGCTGGGCACCCATATCGTGATGCGGGATTCGGTGCGACCGCTCATCAACCGGTGAGCCGGGCTCAAGCGAAGTCTGGCTTCACCTTCAAAGCGTCAGCCAGAGGCACAGCCTCGGGATGCCACTTCGACTCCCACTCCAGCGACATCCAGCCCTGATATCCCAACTCGCGCAACGCGGCGTAGAACTCAGCCAGCGGAATCGTGCCGTCGCCGAGCGGCAACGGCGTCCGCTCGGTCGGCGAGAGCACGTCCTTCACCTGCACATGCCGCAAATACGGCGCCAGCACGTCCTTCGTGACGGAGATCGGCTCGCCGGTCCGCCACGGATGCATGACATCCCAGATCGTCCCGACATCACCAGAGACCTGAGACAGTACCCGAGCGATATCCACACCCTGTGGATGACTGTCGTGAGTTTCCAAGAGGACTGCGACGCCCTCGGGCAACCGCTCCGCGATCGCGTTCAGCCGACGCACCGCACGCGCGTCCGCGTCGGCACCAGGCTCCTCCGCACCAGGGAAAACGCGCACGAAAGGTGCCCCGAGATCCCGTGCGAGATCGGCATGTGCCAAAGCGTCCGCGACGCACTCGTCGTCGCCGATCTCCCCGCGAGCCACTTTGACATACGACGCGACCGCCAACACCGTGACGCCGCCGGACTCCAGCAATGCCCGCGCAGCTACCCGCTCCTCCGGCGACAGCCCGACGTGCACAGGCTCGTCATCAGCTGCCCGCAACTCCAACCCGAGCCAGCCGGTGGACCGCGCCAACTCCACGACGTCCGCCAACGGCAACCCGGAACAGCCCAACGTCGAAAACGCCAGCGGCCAGCTCATTCGGCGACTTCGCCTCCCTCGTCGACACTCTCATCGGCACCTTCATCGACGCCTTCATCAGGGAGCCGATACACCATGACCTTCGACCGGTAGAACACCGTCCCGCCAGGATGCTCTGCCATCAGATACGGCGTCCCCGAGAACGCTCCCAGCGCGTTGGCGCCCAACTCGCTCTCGACACCGGCCGACGTCCAACCGCCAAGGCTCTCGATCCGAGACATCACCCCGAGGTCGTTGATCGCGAACGCACCGGGCAGCTTCTCGTTCTCACCACGCAGCACCTGCTCAGGACCGGCGACGGGATAACCGCCCTCGCGCACGGTCCAGCCGGCAGGCGCCGTCACGCGGTGGACCCGGATCTCGGCGCCTTCTTTGACAAAGGTCTGAGTCTCGATCTCCGCGCCCTCGACCCCGCGGACCGTACCGCCCGGCTCCTCCTCGAAGCCCGGGACGTGCCGCGACGCGCCCCACTCGGCTGCCGCCCCGATCGGCTCGATCACGGCGCGCGAGGTAACCCGGCCGTCCGGCGCGATCAGCGCGACGTGGTTGCCGACGCGCTTGGCCCACGCCTCGGCTTCGGTGTCCGGCGCGGTCACCGTCGAGAACGCCAGCGGCGAGTAGAAGGCGTCGGTGTACTCGGCGAGCGGCGTCGTGTGGTGGCGTGCCTTGTCGCTGCCGTGGTTCAGCAGCCGGACCACGCCGTCGCGCTTCGTCCCGCTCAGCGACCAGCCGACCGGGCCGATCGCGGTCTCGAAGTCCGCGACCTCCACCGGCAGCGGCGACTCCGGCGCCGTCCACACCCTGTGGTCAGCCGGAAGCATCAGTCCGATGAACCCCTTCGACGCCCAGTACGGCGAAGCAGGGCCCGAATAGTTCTGCACCATCGGCAGGAACGGCTCATGCCATCCCAGCGTCAGCAACCCGCGCTCATCGGGGGCGCCGTGCTCGGCGAAGTGCTTCATCACGCCGCTGGCCGCACGCCGCGAAAGCCCTGCGCCGTAAGGGGAACAGTCGAACATCTCCCCGACCCAGATCGGCGCGGCCGCCGCGAATCGGTAGGTCAGCGACCGACCCTGGTGGATCGGCGCGCCGTCGGCGCCGAAGAAGTCGAAGTAGCGCTCCAGGAACTGCCGCAGCCGGTCCCGGTACACCTCGCGCGCCGCGAGTGCGCGGTCATTGCGCGCCCCACCCTCGGCCATCTGCGTCCACACCAGCGGATACAGGTGCATCGCCCAGCCGATGTAGTAGTCAAAGTTGCGCCCGGCGCCGTCGGTGTACCAGCCGTCGCCGACGTACCACTCCTCGGTGGCGTCCAGACCCCGCAGGATCTCAGACTCCTCATATTCGGCGCCGATCGACGACAGGAACTCCTCGGTGACCGTCTGGAACAGCATCCAGTTGTTCGGCCACGTCGGATTGCCGACGAACTCGCCGAGCCAGTCGGCGACAAGCCCTTGAGCGCGCGTGTCCAGCTTGTCCCACAGCCATTCGCGCGTGTAGTGCAGACCCAGCGCGATCGACGCCGCCTCCACCATCGGCTGCCCCGGCCGTCCCTGCGGAATCCGTGGCCAGGCCTCGGGATGCGCGGCGTCCGCACCGGCGGCCAGCCCCGACGAGTACCGCGCGATCAGATCCTCGGCGACCGGTCCCCGACCCTGGTCGGCGACGATCCGCCACGCCGCGAGCAGGAAGGTGCGCGCGAAGCCCTCCAAGGCGTCCGAGTCGAAACCCGAGACGCTGGGACGCCCCGGCAGCTCGAAGCGCGCGGAACTGGGGGAGGCGAACGGTTTCACCGAATCGAGCAGGTGATCGGCCTGCGCGAGCCAGTGCTCGCGCGTCCAGCCGGTGTACGGCGAAGCCCGCCGGTCCTCGGGGACATCCAACGCGCCGGCCATCAACGCTCCTTGCGCTCGACGGTGAACACGGACTCCAGCCGGCTGGCACCAGCCTCGATCATGCATCGTAGCCGAACTCGGAAAACGCTTTCCAGCTCCCCGCGGTGACCGGTCGTCTCGATGGTCTCCAGTTCCGGGGTCATCGCCAGGGTTTCCTGCCAGGTAAGTACACAGCGCGCCGCTTCGCCTTCCCACACCACGCGATCGGCCTCGAGCACGGGTCGGATCCGGCTGATGTAGAGCTCTTCGAAGGGCATCGGACGGTCGGTCTCGACCCGGTCCACGACGACCAGGCTGCCGTGCCGCTGCCAGGTGAAGCGGCGTCCGAGAGCGAGCAGCCCGGGGACCTCGTAGGCCGAGGTCATGTCCAGTGTGAGGATCGCGCCCTGCCCGGTCTCGGCGAACCGCTCGACCTTCGCGGCGTGCTGGGCGCCCGGCAACTGCCCGCGGCCGTCGATCACCGGGAGCGAGTGCCCCTCGGCTGCGGTATGAACGTGCTGATACCGCTTGGTCCCGAAGTAGTCGGCGGTGTATTCGCCCGCACCGAGATCGGCGAGGAACGTCTCGCTGTGCGCACGCAAGATGAACTGGCCGACGTCCAGATGGTTGTGGAACTCGTCGTTGTGCCCGCCCTTGGCCGCGAACTCCGCCTCGCCGCCGCAATCGACGACCCACGCCAGATCCGGCAGGTACGAAACACCCGGGCTGGCCGCGCGATTCAGCACGCGCTCCGTCGTCCACTCGATGTTCTTGGAGAGGTGCGGCCAGCGATGGCAGAAGTCTGACGCAAAGGTCGGAACCGTCTCGATGCGCGGCACCGGCACGCCGAGCCGCTCGACGAGCCGCGCCATCAATCCGGTCGGGATCGTCGCGGTCTCCGAACCGTCGGAGAAGCTGGGGAAGCGTCCGTCGCCGAATCCGACTCGGGCTGGGAAGGCGGCGATCTCGCGGATTTTGGTGTCCAGCAACAGATCCGGGCCGCCTCGCTCCCTCCAGGCCTCGGCGAAGTAGGCGAAGTACCCGAAGCCGTAGACCCAGTAGTCCATGCCCTCCGAGCAACCGCCGTCGGCGGGGTAGTACTCAATGAAGCGGCGCAAAGACTTCTGCGCGCGCTTGAGGATCATCGCCAGTCGCTTGGCATCGTCGGGGAAGAAGGCCAGCGCTGCCATTCCGACGCCGCCGGCGACCACGGCGAGCCAGTTGTTGGTCATCTTCTCGAACGCCATCGGCCGCTGGTCATCGGCGAACGGGATGAAGACCCGGTCCAGCAACTCCTCGCGGCAGCGCATGATCACGTCTTCGGGCAGCTGCTTGCCGAAGCGCTCGATCAAGTCGGCGACGGTGTGCGCGGTCTCGGCCGCGAACAGGTCGACGTTGCGCCGCATGTCCCCGTCCCGCGCGTACTGCTCGTGCGCGGGCAGGGCCCAGGTGTGCTCGTCGCAGATTCGCCACAGCTCGTCGGCGAGAACGGCGAGCACCTCCGGGCTCACGGCGCTGTCTGTCCGCAGGTCGAAGATCGCGGCCGCACCGGCTGCGACCAGCCGCCCGCGCCGCTCGAAATAGGGATGCTCGTAGCTGAAACGGTGTCCGGTGTCGCCGAACTGCCGATACAGCGTGTAGGTCAGCTCGGGCGCGGCGGATCCGGCCGCCCTCGCCACGACGTCGCGGACCTCGTCTTCCAGGGCGGCCAGGTAGCTCATGCGCCGATCATGCCTCAGTCTCGGGGGTGTCTATCTATTAACGGGGATCAACCGTGAGTCTTGGCGTACTCGGCGCCGAGTTCGGCGGCGATCTGGTCCCCGCCGCTGCTCTTCCACTTCTTGATGACGTCGTCCCAGGACGAGAGCTGCGCCTTCCCGGTGATGATCTGGTTCATCCCGTCCTGGATCTGCTGCAAGAGCGTCGGCCACTGCTTGTTCCGGGTCGCCGACTGGACGCCCAGGCTCGGGTCTGTCACGCCGATGGGCACGATGTCCACCTGCGCCTGATAGCAGCGCTTGGCTGCCTCCGGCTCGCCGGCGAGGTAGTTCACCAGCGGAGCGGCCATGACGTACTTGACCGGCACGTTCACCGAGTTCTCGATCTTGCCCAACGCGGTCGGCGCCGACGGACCGCCGTCCGCACCCCGGTTGAAGTGCACGCCTTCGAGCCCGTAGTTGATCAGCTCCCACTCCTTGGAGCCGAACGGCGCGGCGAGGAAGTTCAGCACGCCGAGCAGCATCTTGGCGCGCTCCGGTGTCGTCTTCTTCAGTACCGTGTAGCCGAAGTAGCCGGGGGTGAGCCACGGCGTCGGCTTGGCGCCGGTACCGGCGTCGAAGGGCCGGACGAAGTCGACCTTCCACTTCTCGTTGACGGCGGTCGCGTAGCCGCCGAACCCGCCGAAGCCGTCGGTGGTGGTGACGTAAGTACCGTTCTGGAAGTCGGTCTTGCACTGCGTGCTCGACACGGTCAGCGCCGCCGGGTCGTAGAGTCCCTTGCCGTACCAATCGGCCATGGTCGCCAGCGACTGCTTCATGCTGTCGGTGCCGTACGCGGTGGTGAACTGACCGTTGGCGAGCGACCACAGGTTAGGCGTGCCGTGCACCCCGGAGTGCGTCAGGTAACCGAATGAGGCGACCTTGTTGGTACCGAGCGCGAAGTGCCCTTGCGTGTTCAGCTTCATCAGCCCGGCGGTCAGCTCCGCCTTCGACAGCCCGCCCGGCTTCGGGTTCCAGATCCCGGCCTGCTGGAACAGGTCGGAGTCGGCGAAGAACGAGTTCCCCAGACGCGGCCGGTGGATCGGGATCCCATAGAAGTCGCCGCCGACGCGTCCCACCGAATCCCAGCTGTACGGCGGTATCGCGGCCAGGTTCGGATACGCCTTCGCGCCCGCGTCCCCGGCCAGGTACTGCCCCAGCGGCTCGCACTTGGCCTGCAGGAACTGCGCCTCGTTCGGCAGCTGGTAGAGCCCGAGCATGATGATGTCCGGCAGATCCGAGGCGGCCATCATGGCGCCGAGCTTGGTCTGCCAGTCGGCGTCCGTGACCATGGTCAGCTCGAGGTCCACGCCGACGGCGTCGTTGACCGCCTTCCACAGCTGGTTCTGGTCCGGGCCCTTGGGCTGCGTACCGTAGGTGACGATCAGCGCGCGCACCTTCGACCCGTCGCCGGGCTTGGCGGGCACCGACTGGATCAGGTTGGACGGATAGCGCAGGAACGTGTCCTGCACGCCTGCCGCGGTGCCAGGCATATCAGGGTGCAGACCCGCCGCCGGAGTGTAGGTCGGCCAGGCCATGAGCTTCTTGTCGACGTTGGACTGCGCGGCGCCGGAGGAGGTCTTCGACCCCCCGCAAGCCGCCAGGGCCGGAACGGCGACGGCCGCGACGGCGGCGGCTCCGGTCGTACGCAGGACGGTCCTGCGGGAGATCTGCTGCGCGGTGCTGGTGAAGGGCATGACGGTGCGGCTCCTTAGCTCTTGACGGCGCCGGTCATGACGCCCTTGGTGAAGTAGCGCTGCAGGAAGGGGAAGGCGGCGGCGATCGGCACGATCGCGATGACCACCAGGGCCGAGATCGCCTTCATCGGGGCGATGCCGGTGATGTCCACCCCGGCCTCGGCGTTGGGGTTGTTGCCGGCGATGACGAAGCCGCGCAGCACCGTGGACAGCGGGTTCAGCGAGCCGCCGTTGGTGTAGAGCATCGCCCGGAAGTAGTCGTTCCAGTAGCCGACGGCGTAGTACAGGCCGACCACCGCGATGATCGCCTTGGACAGCGGCAGCACGATGCGGAACAGGGTCCTGAGATCCCCGGCGCCGTCGAGCCGCGCCGCCTCGTACAGCTCCTCCGGGATGCCCTGGAAGAAGCCGCGCATGACGACCAGGTTGAAGACGTTGATCATCACCGGGACGAACAGCGCCGCGAGGTGGTCGAACAGGTGCAGGTCGGTGACCACCAGGAAGCTCGGGATCATCCCGGCGGGGAACAGGAACGTGAACAGGACGGCCAGCAGGATCGGCTTGCCGGCCACCACGTTCGGCCGGGACAGCGCGTAGGCCAGGAAGGTGGTCGAGGCCAGGCTCGCCGCCGTGCCGAGCGCGGTCACCAGGACCGAGACCCACAGCGCGTGGCCGATGGTCCCGCCCTGGAAGACGTTGGTGTACGCGGAGAAGTCCAGCTTGTCCGGCCACAGCGACCAGCCGCCGTTGGCGTTCACCTCGGCGTCGGAGGACACCGACGTGGCGAGCACCAGCCAGAACGGCACAGCTATCAGGGCCAGGATGACCACGACCGCGGCCGCCTTGAGCGCGCTGACCGCCGGTTTCGGCCGGCCCATCCACGCCGGACGCAGGTTCGGGCTCTCGGCACTCACTGGTAGACCCCCTGTTCGCCGAGCTTGTGCGCGACCTTGTTGGCGCCGATCACCAGCACCATCGCCACCACGCCCTTGAGCAGGCCGGCGACCGCCGCGACGGAGAACTGGCCGCTGCCGACGCCGTGGTTGTAGACGTAGGTGTCGATCACCTCCGCCGCGGCCGGCGTGAAGGTGTCGCGCTGCTGCATCACCTGGTCGAAGCCGACCGAGAGGATGTCGCCGACCCGCAGGATCAGCAGCAGGACCAGGACCGGGCGGATCGAGGGCAGCGTGACGTGCCAGGTGCGGCGGGCCCAGCCGGCGCCGTCGAGCGAGACCGCCTCGTAGAGCGAGTCGTCGACCTGGTAGAGCGCGGCCAGGAAGATGATCGTGCCCCAGCCGCAGTCCTTCCAGACCAGCTCGATCAGCATCATCGGCTTGAACCACGCCGGGTCCCGGAAGACGTTGACCACGACGTGGTGGCTGTCGTGGGTCAGGAAGCTGTTGACCATCCCGGACGGCCCGAGCACCTGCACGAACAGCCCGACCACGACCACCCACGAGATGAAGTGCGGCAGGTAGACGAAGCTGACCACCAGCTTGCGGACCCAGTTCCGGGTCAGGCTGAACAGGAACATCGCCAGCGCCAGCGGCACCGGGAAGAAGAACATCAGCTGGACCAAGGCCAGCTCGAAGGTGTTGCGGACCGCGTGCCAGAAGTCGGGGTCGGCGAACAGGGTCGAGAACTGCTGGAAGCCAACCCAGGCGCTGTCCTTGATGCCGACGAAGGGCACGTAGTCCTTGAAGGCGATGATGTTCCCGAGCTGCGCCAGGTACTGGAAGACGCCGAAGTAGAGCACGCCCGGAAGCATCATCAGCAGCAGGACTTTGTCCCGCCGGAAGCGCGCCCAGCGGGTGCCGGCGCGGGGCTTCGCCGCGGCTGGCGCGGCGGCTGCGGCGGCCGTTGCGGCCATGCGGTACCTCCCTCGGTTCGCGAGCGTCGGTGCTCGGGCGCCCCGATTTCTTCGGTGCGATGGGACGCGAACCTAAAACGGTTACTGTCTCGCGTCAAGGGGGCGATGGCGACGTGGCTGACTCGTGATCTCGGTTGATGCCCGCACCTGGCGCCTTGACCGTGGACTTTGCGACCCCTACAGTCCCGATATTACGAAACCGGTTACATGACTGACGTCTCGGCAAGCGCCGAGCGGGCATACCTGTACCGGCAGAACGTTGCCCTGACAGGAAGGGGACCCCATGGCCGGCCGCGCCGCCGCGTTACTCGCCATGCGTCCGGACGTCGCGCAAGCTGCGTTCCCGGCCGCGCTGCGCACCCGGCTCGACGCCGTCGTCGAGATCGACCACGGGCTGGTCGTGACCGACTTCGCCGAGCCGCGCGCCCGGTGGGCACTGGCCGGCGCGGAGGTCCTGCTGACCGGCTGGGGCTGTCCGCCGCTGGACGCCGAGGCGCTGGACGCGGCACCGAACCTGCGCGCGGTGATCCACGCCGCCGGCTCGGTGAAACACCACCTGAGCCCGGACTTCTGGACGCGCGGGATCCTCGCGTCCTCGGCCGCGGACGCCAACGCCTATCCGGTCGCGCAGTTCACGCTCAGCGTGATCCTGTTGGCCGGAAAGCGGATGTTCACGATGGCGCGGCACTACGCCGAGGGCACTTACAAGCCGCCGTCGACCTCGCAGCGCTTCGGCAACGTCGGCCGCACGGTCGGGGTGGTCGGCGCGTCGCGCATCGGCCGCCTGGTGCTGCCGATGCTGGCGCGCGAGGGCTTCGAGGTGCTGCTCGCCGATCCGACGCTGAGCGCCGCCGAGGCCGCGGCGCTGATGCCCGCGCCGTGGGCGGTGGAGCTCGTCGAGCTCGACGAGCTGCTGCGCCGCAGCGATGTCGTGACGCTGCACGCGCCGTCGCTGCCGGAGACCCACCACCTGCTCGACGACCGGCGCCTGGGCCTGATGCGCGACGGATCAGTACTCGTCAACACCGCGCGCGGCGCCTTGATCGACACCGAGGCACTGGTGCGGTGCTGCGCCGCCGGCCGGATCGACGCGTTCCTCGACGTCACCGATCCCGACGAGCCGCTGCCGCCGGGGCACCCGCTGTTCCTGCTGCCGAACGTGGTGGTGACACCGCATCTGGCCGGAGCGATGGGAAGCGAGATCGCCCTGCTCGGCGCCTACGCGGTCGCCGACGTCGAGCGGTACGCCGCGGGACTTCCGCTGCTCGGCGGGGTCCATCAGGATGACCTCGCACGGATCGCGTAGCGGGCTCGGGACTCACGGCTCGGAACCCAGGGGAGACATGAGCACTTCACGCGTTTTGGTGATCGGCATCGACGGCACACGCCTGGACTTCCTGGACGCCGAGCCGACCCCGAACATCGACCGGGTAGCAGGCGAAGGCTTCCTCGCCACGGTCTGGGTCGAGGACGGCACCCCGACCGTGTCAGGACCCTGCTGGGCCACCGCCGTCACCGGCACCACGATCGAGCGACACCACATCGGCAGCAACGATTTCGCCGGCCACCGCCTCGCCGAACACCCCGACTTCCTGACCGTACTGACCCGCGACTTCGGCCTGCACACCTACCTCGCCGTCGGCGCCTGGCCACCCCTGGCCACCCCCGCCGACCACGGCCCGATGTTCGCCGCACCCTCCCGCCTGACCTTCGCCACCTTCGGCCAGTCAGCCCAAGCCTGCGACCAAGGCGACGAAACCATCACCCGCGACGCCGAACGCATCCTGGCCACCGAGAACATCCACGCGGCATTCGTCTACCTCGGCGCCAACGACGCCACCGCCCACGACCAAGGCTGCGGCGACCTCTATCGCACCGCCATCCGCCGCACCGACGCCCGCACAGGACGCCTCCTGGCAGCCGTGGCATCCCGCCCCGACCGAGCAACCGAAAACTGGACCTTCATCCTCCTCACCGACCACGGCCACCTCCCCGAAGGCGGCCACGGCGGCACCACCACCCCCGAACGCACCGCATGGATCGCCGCCTGCGGCCCCGGCATCCAAGCCGGCGCCGACTACGGCACCCTGCGGCATGTGGACGTCGCCGCACACGTGTACGCGGCGCTGGGCGTCGAGCCGGAAATCGTGCTGGATGGAAAGGCTTTCCAGACCATGCATTGATCCGGCGTCGGCCGGTGCTCTTAGGGAACGGGAGCACATCGCCGAGCACATCGCTGAGGGGGGACCGATGCGAGCGGACGAGGACGGCCATGACGCCGAGTTCCACGCATTCATGGTCGGCCGCTGGCCGTCGCTGGTCCGGTTCGCCTACGGCCTGACCGGCGACCACGGCCACGCCGAGGACCTGGCGCAGGCCGCGCTGGCGAAGGCGCTCGTGTCGTGGTCCCGGGTCCGCCGCGCGGACGATCCGGATGCTTATGTCCGCCGCATTCTGATCAACCTCAACCGCCGGCGGTTCCGCAGACGCCGCGTGGAGGAGCACGTCGGCGGCGAGGCGCCGGAACCGGCCGCCCCCGACAGCACAGACCAGCTCGACCAGCGCGCGACGCTGATCCCGGCGCTGATGGAGCTGCCGCCCGGCCAGCGCGCGGTCGTCATCCTGCGGTACTGGGACGGCCTGACCGAGACGCAGACGGCGGCGATTCTGGGCTGCTCGGTCGGCAACGTGCGCAGCCAGGCTTCCCGCGCGCTGGCTCGCCTGCGCACCAATCCGCGGCTGCACGATGGGAGCGCGTCATGACGGACGACGAACTGGCTCTGCAGCGTGATCTCGACGAGGAGCTGAACCGGCTCCAGCCCCGCCCGGTCCCGACCGAAGCGGTCTACGGCCGCGCGCGGGAGTTGCGGCGCACGCGGCGCATGTGGGCGGCTGGAGTGCTGGCGACGGCAGCGGTGGTGGGGACGAGCCTGCCGATCTTGGGCTCGATGGGGTTGCGGCAGAACGCGGCCGGTGGCGGGCAGGCCGTCACGGTGAACACGCCTCACACCGACAAAAAGGGGCGGTACGTGTTCTCCGGGAGCGAGGAGGGCAAGCGCTGGAGCACCACCGTCGCTCCCGGCGACTGCCCGTCCTCGGGCAGCTTCAATTTGAATGTGGCCTGCAACGCGTCGTCTGGCAGCGATCCGGCAGAGCTCTCCTACGCGGCACCGGCTGGTCTGCCGACGACGTACGCGATCTACTTCCGCTCGGACATCGCGCGGATCGACATGACGCTGAGCGACGGCGGACAGGCGACGTTGGTGCCGGGAATCGTGCGCGGGAATCGGGTCGCCTTGGTAGTGATACCGCCGAAGATTGAGATCACCCGGGTCGACGTCTTCGCGGCGGACGGAAGTCCGGTCGGATTCTCTATCCCGTTCCAGGCTGATGGCATGGCGCACCTCGCGATGTGGTACCAACCCGGCCAGACCCCCACCCAACCGGAAGCCTCCGGGACGATCACCGGCATCACTCAGAAGGGTGAGCACGCGTCGGTCGGCGTCCGGATCGGACCGTTCGGGATCTGCTACACCGTCGCGCAGCGGTCCACGCCTGGCGCGGTACCCATCACGAATTGCCGGCCGTTCAGCGCGGCGGCATCCGATGACGTGCCTCCCAACCCTCCGGACTGGGTCGCGCTGGGCGGGCTGGTGGACGACCGGGTCGACCATGTGGACTTCGCGCTGACCACCGGCACGATCCGCGTTCAGACCGTGCGCATCGGCGCCTACTCCTTCGCGGTGGGCTTCGCCGACTACAGCTTCACGTCGCTGGGCGAGACCGCCTACGACGCCTCCGGCCACGTCATCGACCGCGAGCAGACGCCGAGCAAGTCGTAAGGTCCGCCAAGCTGAGGTCGAGCGATCGCAGCTACTTCGCGATCTTGGCTATGTCGACAACCTGTCCCGGCGGCGGCGGATTCAGCGTCACCGGGGTGTTGTAGTCCATGAAGTCCAGGGTTCCGCCGCCGGGGGGCAGTACGCGTTCCAGGAAGGGCTGCCCGTCGATGGCCACGTATACGCGGGTGTCCTTGGAGCCGGACAGGACGATGGACTTGGTGCCGCGGATGTCCTTCTGGCCGTCTTTGCCGAGGGAGCCGATGCCCTGCATGATCTGCGCGAGCAGCTGGCGTGGGTCGGTCAGGGAGGCGAAGGTCTGGTACTGCGCGTCGGTCGGGCCGATGTGCAGGTAGTTGATCTGCATCGCGGTGACGGCGATGCTGTTGTCCGAGGAGCTCTGGCCCGCGCTCGGGGTGCCCGTGGTGGACGTGCCCGCGCTCGAAGAGCCTGCGGCGGACGGCGACTTCGAGGACGACCCCGAGGCCGACCCCGACGTTGACGGCGCGCTCGGCGCGCTAGGCGCCGGGGCGGAGGCCGTGCCGAGCCGCGACAGCACGGAGCGGTAGAAGGCCTCGTCGCCCTTGACGTAGACGTCCGGTCCGACGCGCAGCAGCTCCAGGACCTCGGTGCCGATGGTCACCGTGCCGGAGGCGCCCTTGTCCTTCTCCAGGCGCAGGTCCAGGGCGACGGGCTGGTTGCCGGAGGTGAACTGGCCCTGGATGTGCACGCTGGTGGCGTTCAGCACGGCGCCTTCGGCGGTGGCGACGATGGAGCCGGCGCCCTTCTTCGCCACGCCGTTGGTGCCGGTGGAGCCGCAGCCGGCCAGCGCCGCCACGGCTGCGATCGCCACAGCGCCTGCTCGGACGGCGGTTCCTCGGGACGTGCGCACGACTCTCCCGTCGATCGGTGACGCCACGAGACTAGACGGTCGGCCGACACGGTGGGGACGGAGTAGCTTCAGTCGGCCGCCTCGGGTCCGGAACCGGTAGCCTGATCACATCATCGGACCTGGGACGTCGCGCGGTCGGCGGCGTTTCGACCGGCCCGTGAGGCAGCACACTCATCTTGACCACCAGCGGCCGCCCTCCCCGGCGCCGGCCGCGCAGACGACGATGCGGAGGTTGACGTGAGGGCCCTGTCCCGGGTGTACGTCTCCCACCTCGCCGGCCGGTCCGTGTTCGACGCGGACGGCGAGCCGGTGGGCCGCATCCGCGACATCGTGGTCAGCATGGGCGCCGGCGACGCCGCGCCCCGGGTGCTCGGCCTGGTCCTGGAGATGCAGATGCACGGCCGGCGGCGGGTCTTCCTGCCGATCGGCCGGGTCACCTCGATCGAGAGCAACCAGGTGGTCTCCACCGGCCTGGTGAACATGCGGCATTTCCAGCAGCGGCCCGGCGAGACGCTGGTCCTCACCGAGCTGCTGGACCGCCGGGTGACGCTGAAGGCCACCGGCGAGACCGCGACCGTGCGCGACGTCGCCTTCGAGCCCGAGCGCGCCGGCAAGGAGATGGCCCTCACCAAGCTGTTCGTCCAGAAGGCGGCCAAGACCACGGGGCTCCGGCGGCGCGGGGAGTCGCTGACCGTGGACTGGGACGCCGTCGAGGGCCTGGAGGTCTCCGGCGCGCAGGGCGCCGCCGAGCTGGTCGCGGCGCTGGACAAGCTGCACGCCGCCGACCTGGCGCACGTCATGCACGAGCTGTCGCCCCGGCGGCGCGGGGAGGTCGCCGCGGCGCTGGACGACGAGCGCCTCGCCGACGTCATGGAGGAGCTGCCCGAGGACGACCAGGTGGAGATCCTGGGCGAACTGGAGTCGGAGCGCGCCGCCGACGTGCTGGAGGCGATGGACCCCGACGACGCCGCCGACCTGCTCGGCGAGCTGAGCGCGGACGAGGCCGAGCGGCTGCTGGCGCTGATGGAACCGCAGGACGCGAACCCGGTGCGGCGGCTGCTGTCCTACCGCGAGGACACCGCCGGCGGTCTGATGAACTCCGACCCGATCATCCTGCTGCCGAACGCGACCGTCGCCGAGGCGCTGGCGCTGGTCCGGGACGAGGAGCGGACGCCGGCGAACGCCTCGCTGGTGTTCGTCACCCGCGCGCCGACGGAGACCCCGACCGGCCGCTACCTGGGCGCCGTGCACATCCAGCGGCTGCTGCGCGAGCCGCCGATGGCGCTGGTGTCGGCGGCGGTGGACGTCGAGCTGGAGCCGCTGGCGCCGGACACGATGCTGAACGAGGTCACGGCGTACATGGCGACCTACAACCTGGTCGCCGTGCCGGTGGTGGACGCCGACGACCGGCTGCTGGGCGCCGTCACCGTCGACGACGTGCTGGACCACCTGCTGCCGGACGACTGGCGGCTGCGGCCTCCGGGCAGCCACCCGCACGACGAGCTGCCGCCGGAGGCGCGCGAGGTCGTGGAGCTGTTGGAGGGGCAGGACGCCGCGGACGGGGCGCCCAGCCCAATCCGCACCGGGCCGGGGGAGGGATAGATGGCACGCGAATACATCCCGCCGCGGCTGGACCAGCCGCGCGGCCGCCGGCAGGTCTCGCTGAAGCCGTCGTTCGACCCGGACGCCTTCGGCCGGGTCTCGGAGACCATCGCGCGCTTCTTCGGCACCGCGCGGTACCTGTTCATCCAGTCCCTGATCGTCGTGATCTGGATCGCCCTGAACATCCTGGTGGTCACCAAGGCGATCCGCTGGGACCCCTACCCCTTCATCCTGCTGAACCTGGCGTTCTCCACGCAGGCCGCGTATGCCGCGCCGCTGATCCTGCTGGCGCAGAACCGGCAGGCCGAGCGGGACAAGGTGCAGATCGCCGAGGACAAGGCCCGCGAGGAGCTGTCGTTCGCGACGATGGAGTACCTGACCCGGGAGATCGCCTCGCTGCGGATGGCGGTCGGCGAGGTCGCGACCCGGGACTACGTGCGCGGCGAACTCCAGTCCCTGCTCAAGGAACTGGACGAGCGCGGCCGGGATTACTCCGGGGAGTAGCTTCTCCCCTGGTGACGCCGATAGCCCTGTAGGCGCCGATAGTCCTGGCGCTCCTGCCACGCGCTACTGCTGGATGAACTCCAGCCGGTTGCCGTGCGGGTCGAAGGTATGCAGGCGGCGCTTGTCCGGGATGGTCTGGTCCCAGGCGACCTCGTGCCCGGCCGCGGTGAGCGCGGCGGCCAGCTCGTCGATGTCAGTCACCAGGATCGCCGGATGCGCCTTGCGGGCCGGGATGAACGGCTCTTCGACGCCGGTATGGATCTCCAGGCCGCCGGCGGCGAACCAGCAGCCGCCGCGCGCGGCCAGGACCGGCGGCTTGGGCAGCTCGGTCATGCCCAGGACGCCGACATAGTAGGCGCGTGAGACGTCCTCGGCGCCCTTCGGAACGGCGACCTGTGCGTGATGCAGTGCTGCGAGCATCGTCTTTCTCCCCTCAGAGGTGCTCTGTTGATCCGTTTTTCCCAGCGCCACTCAGACCGTCCGGCCGATGGCGAAGATCCGCCGGTACGGCAGCAGCTGCACGCTGTGCCCGCCGAGTTCGCGGACCGGGTAGGCGGCGCGGGCCAGGGTGTCGTATTCGGACACGAAGTCGGCGGCGTCGGACTCGCTCAGTGCCTTGATCGCCGGACGCAGCGCACTGCCGCGCACGAACTCCGTCACGCCGCAGGGCACCGACGGGTCCGGGTCAGCCGGGACCAGGTAGGTGTACGTGGTCTCCCACACGTCCGGCTCCAGCCCGGACTCGGCCAGCTTCTCCAGGTAGACCGCCGGGTCGTGGGACGCGGGCTTCTGCAGGTCGTCCGGGACGCGGCCGGCCCACCGGCGCTTCATCTCGGCGAGGGCCAGGTGCGAGGGCGCCTCGAAGTTGCCGGGGACCTGGAAGCCGAGCACGCCGCCGGGGGCGAGCTGCGCGGCCAGGTCCGGGAGCAGGTCCAGGTGGTCCGGGACCCACTGGAGCACGGCGTTGGCCAGCAGGACGTCCACCTTGCCGTCTGCGCGCCACTGGCGCAGGTCGCCGAGCTCGAACTCGACCTGTCCGGGAATCGCCTGCTCCTGAGCTGCCTCGATCATCGCCGGAGAGGAGTCGACGCCCACGATCCGGGCGCCGGGCCACCAGTCGACCAACAGCGCGGTCCCGTTGCCCGGGCCGCAGCCCAGGTCGACGACGGTGTGCACGTCGCCGTCCGCGTCGAGCTGGGTGACCAGGTCCAGGAAGGGGCGGAGGCGGTCGTTCTCGAACCGCAGGTACTGCTGGGCGTTCCAGATGTCGTCGGCCATGACGCCTCCTGGTGGATCGGTGGTGATCGGGGGATCGGCTGGGCACAAAGTATCTCGATGTCGAGATACTTAGAGTCTGCCCGGTCAAGAATCTCGATGTCAAGATGCTCGGTGCCGACCTTCCCGCTAGGCTGGTGTCTCGGATCATCGGCGAGGAGAAGGTACGCGGTGGAGACGCCACACACACAGGGCCTGGACGCCGCGACTCCCGCCGACAACGGCGCCCCCGCCCCGGCCGCCCCAGCCGCCTCAGACCCGCAGGCCTGCCGCGACGAGGTGGACCGCCTGGTCGAAGCCTGGCGGCACGAGCGCCCCGACCTGGACGTGGCGCCGCTGGAAGTCCTCTCCCGGGTCTCCCGCCTGGCCCGACACCTCGACCGCGCACGCCGCACCGCCTTCGCCGAGCACGACCTGGAGCCGTGGGAGTTCGACGTGCTCTCCGCGCTGCGCCGCGCAGGCGCGCCGTATCAGCTCACTCCCAGCAAACTGCTGACGCAGACCCTGGTCACCAGCGGCACGATGACCAACCGCATCGACCGGCTCGCGGCCAAGGACCTGGTCAAGCGCCTCCCCGATCCTGGCGACCGGCGCGGGGTGCTGGTGCAGCTGTCGGACACCGGCCGCGAGCGCGTGGACGGCGCCTTCGAAGGGCTGCTGGCGCAGGAGCGCGAGCTGCTCGGCGGGCTTTCCGCCGGCGACCGCACGACGCTCGCCGCGCTGCTGCGGACCCTGGTCCTGCCCTTCGACAACTGACACCGGCGCGCTTACGACACGACACCGGCGCACTCCCGGCGCATTCCCGCGCGACACCGGCTCGATTTCGACCTGATTCCGGCGTGATTCCAGGCGAAACCGGGCTCTTCTCCGCCTATGGTCCGGCGGCGCTTTCCCCGCCGTCCGAAAGGGATTCCCTCCCCCTACCCCTGATGTCTACCTGCCAGTAGCATCCAGATGTTCGCCGCCGCACCTCTGTGCGATGAAGCCTCTGACGGCGGCGCGATCTCCATGGGAGGGGACCCGAAAGCATGCACGTTCCCAAACTCGGTCTGCGCAAGGCCGCCGCGCTCGCGGCCGCCGCGCTGTGCGGCCTGGCGGTGAGCGCCGGCCCGGCGAGCGCGTCCGACGGCTGGAAGCACCAGCCGTACGACTACTACCTCGCCCTCGGCGACTCGCTCGGCGCCGGCTGGCAGCCGAACGCGGTGACCGGCCAGGGCTACATCAGCGGCCACGGCTACGCCGACGACATCGCCGCCTCGCTCAAGCTCCAGGGCGGCAAGTACGTGAACCTGGCGTGCCCCGGCGAGACCACGGGCTCGATGATCCACGGCGGCTGCCCCTACCCGGAGCCGTACAAGAACCAGCTCGACGCCGCCGCCTCGTTCCTGAAGGCGCACAAGGGCGACCGGGTCCTGGTGACCCTGGACATCGGCGCGAACGACGTCGACGGCTGCGCCAGCGCCACCGGCCTGGACATCCAGTGCGGCCTGACCGGGATCCAGCAGACCTCGCAGGACCTGCCGGTGATCCTCAGGACACTGCGCGCGGCGGCGGGGCACAAGACGGAGTTCGTCGGGTCGACGTACTACAACCCGTTCCTGGCCTCGTGGCTCACCGGGTCCGCGGGCCAGAGCAACGCCAAGCTGTCCGCGGCGTTCCTGAACCTGTTCAACGCGGTGTTCGCGATCGAGTACCCGCTGAACGGGGTGCGCGTCGCCGACGTCAGCGCGGCCTTCTCCAGCAACGACTTCGTCCACCAGGTGACGCTGCAGCCCGGCGTCACCGTGCCGCTGAACGTGGCGCGCATCTGCCAGTGGACGTGGATGTGCGCGCCGGCGCCGGTCGGGCCCAACATCCACGCGAACGACGCGGGTTACACGGTGATGGCGAAGGCCTTCGAAGCAGTCATCTGACATACCTCGCTCCTCAACGACGCAGGTCAGCCGGGGTCACCTCACTGCGAGGTCGACCCCGGCCGTGTTTGTGCGGCAGGATGAGCCGGTGCGCGGTCCACTCATGAGTTCGACAGGACACGCCGGATTGCGCGTCGAGACACCGGATCTGCGGCTGTTGTGCGATCCGTGGGTGTCACCGGGCGGAGCGTTCCTCGGGTCGCGGTTTCCGTTCCCGGACAATAGCCATCTGCGCGCGGTTCCCAGGCTGCTGGAGGCCGAATGGGTCGCGGTGTCGAGCGCGCAGGCGGACCACATGGATGTGGAGTTCCTGTCCGGGCTCGATGAGAGCGTCCGGGTGGTCATCCCCGCCTATCCCTCGTCTGTTCTCCATGACCGGTTGAGCGCGGCCGGAGTGAAGAACATCGTCGAGGTCGAAGGCTGGCAGCGTGTGCCGCTCACCGATCGCGGCGACTGGCTGACGGTCGTTCCCGAGCAGTCGCCGATGGCGCATCGGGCGGCGTTCCTCGTCGTCGCCGATGGGGTTTCGGTCCTGCACTGCAATGACGCCCGGCTGTCTTTGTCGCAGACGCGGCGGGCGATGATCGAGGTCGGCGGACCGCTGGATCTGCTGGCGCTGGACGCTTCCGAGGAGCGGTTCAGAGCGGTGAAGCGGTTGGTGCGCGCTGTGAAGCCGCGCTTGGTGATGCCGTATGGCGGACCGGGATGCTTCCTGGATCCGGAGCTTATGGAGCACAACGCCGTTGTCGCGCCTGGCGAACTCCCCGCAGAGACGTTGACGCTGCTCCCTGGGGACAGCGTTCGTATAACACCGACGAGCTATGAGTGCGTAAGAGATCCGCACTGGGAGGGGTTCGCTTATAGCGACTCCGTCGCTGTTGCGAATCACCTGGAGACCTACGCAGCCTCGCGTGCGCAGGAGATCGCCGATGTCTGGGAGGCGTATCCCGATCCTGATGCGGGTTCAGGACTGGAAGATCGGTTCGCGGAGCACTTTGTGCGCCTTGGACGGATGAGTCCGTACTTCTTGGAGCGGATCGCCATGACGGTCCGGTTCAAGGTCGCGGGTGCTGACGGCGGGGTGTGGGACGTACACCTCGGCACCACTGATGAGACTGCGCAGTACACGTTCAGGGTGGAAGCTCGGTGGTTGGAAGCTGTTCTCGGTGGAGAGATCCGCTGGGAGGATCTACTCCTGTCGCGACGCATCCATGTGGAGCACGCTCCGGAAGCCGACGGCTCTTACTTGTTCGGTCTCCTTATGCACGCGGACGCGGATGCGTTGCAGGCTATAGAGGACTACGACAAACGCGACCCGGACTCCACCGTCACCCTGACGTCCGGCGACCGGACCTTCGAGGTGACGCGCTACTGTCCCCACTCCGGCGAAGACCTCGCAGAGGGTGCGGTGATAGACGAGGCGCCGGAAGGTCTTGTTCTGCGCTGCTTGGCGCACAACTTTGACTTCTCACTCACCACTGGACTGTGTCTGAACGCTCGGTGCGAGCCCATCGTGGTGGCGGCGCCTGTCTAAGGCTCTCTGTGCGCCTCAATGTGCCTTAAGCAGGCGCGGTCTCTTTCGCAGGCGCCGGGTCGGTCAGGTAGCCGAGACCACCTGTAGAAGCTGTTCGTCCAGACCGCATGAAGAACGTAGCTGCCAGCGCGATGAAGCCGGCTATCGCACACGCTATGAAGATCTGCGTATAGGCAGTGTCGGTGAAGACTCCCGCGCGCTCCGTTACTCCGGTCTTCGGATCGGGAGTACCTGCGAGAACGGTCTGTCCGGCCACAATCAGCCTCACAGGGTGCGCCGCCTGGAAGGCCGCCGCTATAGCGGTTCCCACAGCAGTGCCTATGGAGTTGGACACTCCGAGCATGCCCGCTGTGATTCCCTGTTGCTCCGGTGGAGAGGCTTCCACGAGCAGGTTCGGTGTCGTCGCGTAGTACGCGCCGAATCCGACACCGAAGACGATGCCGACCAGTGCCAGCGTCAGTGCGCCGTGATGCGCGGCGGCGTATATACCGCTGGTGGCGGCGAACGTGAGCATCCCGATCAGCAACGGCTTACGTGCGCCGATCTTGCCTGACAACTGCCCGGACGCCGCCCCGGAGAACATCGACACCGACGAGCCCCACACCTGGACGTGGAACGCCAGGCCCAACAACGTGAACCCGAGCCCGTACCCGATGTCGCCGAGCACCTTCACCGGGATCTGGTTCGGCTGCACCAGTCCCTTGAAGCGCGCCGCGGCGCCCTGCTGGGTCATCGCGATGAGGCCGTCGTGACTTGGCGTGGACACCATGTAGGGAATGGAAAAAGCCTGGATGCCGACCACGATCGCGGCGAAGAAGGCGATGAACAGCACCACCGAGACCTTCGGCGAGAACAGCAGCCGCAGGTCGATGATCGGTTGGCTGACCCTCCGTTCCAGGAGGACGAACCCCGCCATGAGCACCACGCCGAGGAGCAGGTAGCCCAGGTAGAGCGGGTCGGACCACCCGACGTTCGCGCCGTTGGACACGTACAGCAGCGCGAACCCGACGCCGCCGGCCAGCAGCAGGGCGCCGAACGGGTCCAGCTTCTGGCGGGCGCGGAACTTGGTCTCCGGGCACACCAGGAACAGCAGCGGCAGCGTGACGAGCGTGTAGATCACCAGGAACCAGAACAGCGCCTTGTAACTCCAGCCGGCGGTGTCTGTCAGCACGCCGGAGAGCATGATCCCGCCGACCCCGGACACCCCGAGCCCGGTGGACACCAGCCCGATCGCCAGCGGCACGTACTTGCGCGGGATCAGGTCCCTGATCAGCCCGTAGGCGACGGTGGCCGCCGCGATGGCGACCGCCTGGAACGCCCGCCCGATCAGGAACATGGTCCAGTTGCTGGTGGTGGCGCAGATCAGCGACCCGATCAAGAAGGAGATCCCGACCGCCAGCAGCATGTTCCGCTTGCCGTACAAGTCGGACAGCTTGCCCAGGATCGGCGTCGCCGCCCCGCCGACCAGCCCGAAGATGATCGTCATCCACGCGATGTTGCTGCCCACGCCGGGGAAGCTGCGCCCGATCAGCTGCGCCGCCGGCGAGACCATCGTGTACTGCAAGGGCGCGACCTCGGCGAAGAGCACGACGACCACGATGACGGAGAAGATGCGCGCACGGGAGGCACCGTCGAGGCGCCCCGTGTCGTTCTCAGGCGGAGGTGCGGCCGCTGTGCTCGTATCGGTCATGGCGCGTCCTTGAGATCTCGGGGAGATGTCTGATCGGCCTGCGAACTTGAGCTGTGAGGAGGCTCACAGCCCGCGTTCGGGGCACCATGACACTGAGACCTTCAAGTCGCAAGAGTTATCGAGTGAGGGTTCTACCCCTCGCGCGACCAGTCTCCTGACACACCGCCGGATTTCGCCTCGACCTGCACCCGGGTCAGCACCGCGGCCGGGTCGACGGCCTTGACCATGTCGATGACGGTGAGTCCGGCGACCGCCACCGCGGTCAGCGCTTCCATCTCGACGCCGGTGCGGTCCGCGGTCTTCACGGTCGCGGCGATGGCGACGCCGGAGTCCTCGACCTCCAGCGCCACCTTCACTCCGCTAATGGCGATCGGGTGGCAGAGCGGGACCAGGTCGGGGGTCTTCTTCGCGCCCATGATCCCGGCGATGCGCGCGACCGACAGGGCGTCGCCCTTGGGCATGCCCTCGCCGCGCAGCAGCTCCACCACCTTCGGCGAGACCTCCACGAAGCCGGTCGCCCGCGCCTGGCGTGCGGAGACCGGCTTCGCCGTGACGTCGACCATGCGCGCGTCGCCGGTGGAGTCGATGTGGGTCAGGCGGTCGGACTTGCCGCCGGGCGCCTCGGCGACGCCGGAGGTCTCGACGGTGCCGGAGGTCTCCGAGCTCATCGGGGACCGCCCTCCATCACGATCACCTCGACGTCGTCGCCGTCGACGACCTCGGTCACGTACTCGGGCACCACTATCAACGCGTTCGCCAGCGCCAGGTCGCCGACCAGGTGCGAGCCGTGGCCGCCGACCGGCCGGACGCTCAGCCCGTGCGGGTCGTAGATCCCGCGCGCGAACTGGCGCTTGCCGCTCGGCGAGGTGAAGGCGCCGAAGCAGGTCGCGGTCACGGTCTCGCGCGGGCCGGTCTCGATGCCCATCATCTTCTCGATCGCCGGGCGGATGTAGATCTCGAAGGACACGTAGGCCGAGACCGGGTTGCCCGGCAGCGTGAAGATCGGGATCCGGTCCTCGCCGACCGTGCCGAAGCCCTGCGGCATCCCCGGCTGCATCGCGACCTTGGTGAACTCCACGGTGCCCAGTGTGGAGAGCACCTCCTTCACCACGTCGTAGGCGCCGACCGAGACCCCGCCGGTGGTGACCACCATGTCGGCGCGGATCAGCTGGTCCTCGATCGCGTCGAGCACACCCTGCGGGTCGTCGCCGATGATGCCGACCCGGATGCCGGTCGCGCCCATGGCGTTCACCGCGGCGGTCAGCGCCGGGCCGTTGCCGTCGTTGATCTGGCCCGGGCCCAGCGGCGTGCCGGGCTCGACCAGCTCCGAGCCGGTGGACAGCACCACAACCCGCGGGTGCGGGTGCACCGGGGCGTGGACCTGGCCGATCGCGGCGAGCAGGCCGATCTGGCGCGGGCCGAGGCGGGTGCCGGCCTTGAGCACCACGTCGCCGGCCGCCACGTCCGAACCGAGGACGCGGATGTGCTCGTCGCGCTCCGGGACCCGGGTGATACGCACGCTCTCCGTGCCGCCGTCGGTCCACTCCACCGGCACGACCGCTTCGGCGCCGTGCGGCACCATCGCGCCGGTCATGATCCGCAGGCACGTCCCCGGCTCCAGGATGCCCTCGTGGACCGAGCCGGCCGCGACGTCGCCGAGCACCCGCAGCTCCGCCGGGCTGTCCTCGGCGGCGCCCTCCAGGTCGGCCAGCCGCACCGCGTAGCCGTCCACCGAGGAGTTGTCGAACGGCGGCAGCGAGATCGCCGAGACGACGTCCTCGGCGAGCACCAGCCCGTTCACATCGGTGATCGGGAGTTCCATCGGGGCGAGGAGTTGCACAGTGTCGAGGACCGTCTTGAGGTGGTCGTCGACACTGCGCATCCTCGCGTTCTCGGAATCGGACATGCGTCCATCATCCCTTATGCCGCTGACGTGCTCAGTCGTGGAAGCCCGCGCGCACATAGGACGACAGCCAGTCACGGAATTCCCCACCGAGGTCGGGACGGTCGACCGCGAGCTGCACGACGGTCTTCAAGTAGTCGATCGGGTTACCGGTGTCGTACCGGCGCCCGGTGAACACCACACCGTGGACCGGTCCGCCGATGTCCGGGTCGCCTGCCAGGGTCCGCAGCGCGTCGGTCAGCTGGATCTCCCCGCCGCGTCCCGGAGCGGTCTCGCGCAGGACGCCCATGACGGCGGGGTCCAGCACATAGCGGCCGATCACCGCGAGGTTCGACGGAGCCTGCGCGACTGAGGGCTTCTCCACCAGATCGGTGATCTGGATCAGGCTGGTGTGATCGTGGCCCAGGTCTGGTCCGTCCACCGCTGGCTTCACCGCGGCGCAGCCGTACATGTGGATCTGCTCTTCGGGAACCTCGATCAGGCCGACCACGGAACCGCCGTAGCGCTGCCGGACGGCGATCATGGCCGGCAGCAGCGGGTCGCGCTCGTCGATGAAGTCGTCGCCGAGCAGAACGGCGAACGGCTCGCCGTGCACATAGGACTCGGCCTTCAGGACGGCGTGGCCCAGACCCTTGGGGTCGCCCTGCCGGACATAGTGGACGTTTGCCATCTCCGCGGACGCCCGGACCTGCTGCAGCCGGACTTTGTCGCCCTTGGCCTCCAGCGCCTCCTCGAGCTCCGCGGCGCGGTCGAAGTGGTCTTCCAACGGCCGCTTGTTGCGGCCGGTCACCATGAGGATGTCGGTCAGCCCCGCGGTCACGGCCTCCTCGACGACGTACTGGATCGTCGGCTTGTCGATGACCGGGAGCATCTCCTTGGGTGTCGCCTTGGTCGCCGGCAGGAATCTGGTGCCCAGACCCGCCGATGGGATGACTGCTTTGCGAACCTCCACCATGAATCGGGACGCTATCAGGTGATGCGCCAACTTCCATGAGAGTCTCGTTTAGCTGCCATGAGTTGTTCATCAGCGACGCGCAACAGCGTCGCGGCGTGCGTCCCGTGATCGGGGAAGATCACACCGCCGACGGAGATCGTCAGCTGGAACGGGCCTTGTTCGGAGTCTGTGTCCGGACCTGCGTCGAAGGTGAGTTTGCGGACGGCGTAACAGAGCCGCTCGGCCACCTTCGCGGCGGTGTCGGCGTTGGTGCCCGGCAGGATGAGGACGAACTCCTCGCCGCCGTATCTGGCGAAAGTGTCGGCGTGTCGCACTTCCAGCGCCAAACGCTGCGCCAGCTCGCGGAGAACGGCGGAGCCGCGCTGGTGTCCGTATCCGGCGTTGACCCGGCGGAAGTCGTCGACGTCGATCATCAGCAGCGCGCCGCCTATCCCGGTGGCCCGAGCGGCCTCGAGTTCCCGGCCCAGCGCGCCCTGCAGATAGCGGTAGTTCCACACTCCGGTCAGCGGATCGAGCGCCGACAGCCGCTCCAGGTCCTCACGGCCCTGCTCCAGCCCGGTCACCTCGCTGGCGGCCTGAGCCAGGGCCGTGCGAGTGGTCTCCTCCAGGTGCTCCAGCCGCCGGCGCAGGGCCAGGTTCATGCCGGCCAAGGCGACCGCGGCCGCCGCCAGCAACACCAAGACCACCGCCGTGAGAGACATCGGTGGGGCTCCTCTCCCGGCCTGGCATTCTTGAGCACAGCATGACGAATCAATTCAACGAGCCGGGCCTTGCCAAGGGCACGATCCGGTCACGGTTGCTGGCCGCTCGGCGCGCGTACGCCCCCGAGCTGCGCGCAGCGTGGGCCGCGACGGCGTGCGAAGTGCTGGTGGGACAGATGAGCGGGGCGGACGTGGTCGCCGCCTACGCCTCCTTCGGCACCGAGCCGGACACCGGCCCGTTGCTGGCGGAATTGCGCGGGCGGGGTATCCGCGTCCTGTTACCTATTCTAGAGAATGACATGGACCTGTCGTGGGGGCGGTACTCAGGCCCTGATTCACTCGTTCGAAGGATCCCTCCGGGCGGCTCCGCCCCCGGACCGATCCCCGAGCCCGCCGAGTCGCTGGGTCTGGACGCGGTGTTGTCAGCCTCCTGGATCGTGGTCCCCGCCCTGGCCGTCTCGCCCGCCGGGATCCGCATGGGACGCGGCGGCGGCAGCTACGACCGGGTGCTGACCAGGATCGAGGCGTCCCCGCGCGGTGCGCGCCCCCGGGTCGCGGCCCTGCTCTACCCCGGCGAGCTCGGCGTGGACATCCCGGTCGAGCCGCACGATCGCGCCGTCGACATGGCGGTCGCCGGGGAAAGCGTTCGCCACTGGGACGAATCTCCCGGCGGGGTTCTCTCGCGCTGAGGGGACCGCTAGTGGCAGACTCGGCGCTTAAAGAACGTCAGGGTTCGGCAGAGCGGTTGGTACCTCACATGCGACGTCAGCCGGGGACCGGGGAACAGCTCCCGCACGCCCGGCCGCAGCCCTCCGCCGAGCTCGTCCCGGCGAACAGCACCCAGACCTCGGCGATCTCGGTGCTGGAGGCTCTGCCCGACCCCGTGGTGGTGCTGAACCACCGGGGACAGATCACCGGCTGGAACCCCGCCGCCGAGGAGCTCTTCGGCTGGTACGGGGAAGAGGTGCTGGGCCGGCCGTGGACCGAGTTCGTGGTCGCCGACGGCACCAACGGCAACGCTCTGTCACACCTGGACTCCATCGGGTCGACCGTCCAGCGCGGCGGGACCTGGGAGGGCTCCTTCCCGATCACCACGCGCAACGGCGACTCGCTGCTGGCCCGGGTGCGCGCCGCGCCGATGATGTCCGGCGGCATGATCACCGGCACCGTGGTGACCGCGATCGACCTGTTCGGCTCCGACGCCAGCCGCGACGACCAGCAGCGCGCCGCCGCACGGGCCGCTGTGCGCGCCGCGGTGCTGTCGCGCGCGGGGATGCAGCTGGGGACCTCGCTGGACACCGGACGGACGCTCGCCGCGCTGGCGGAGATCTTGGTTCCGGCGTTCGCCGACACCTGTGTCGTGGACCTGCTGGATGAGAACGGCGTCGCGCAGCGCCTGGTGACGGTGCACAGTACGGACACTGCTCCGTGTCCTCCTATGCGTTCGGGTACGGAGATCCACTACCCGGCGCGCCATCCTTGTGACCGCGCGCTGCGGACCGGACGTCCGGTTCTCATTCAGGGCGCACCGCGAGTCAAGGCGCTGGACCAGGACGAGGAGTGCGACCGCAAGTCGCTCCTGCTGGACGCGAAGTCACTGATCGCTGTTCCGCTCCTGGCGCCTAGCGGAGTGCGCGGAGTCCTCGCCATCGCGCTTACCGAGGACGCCGACCCGACGCCCCGGTACGACACGGCGGACCTGGAGCTTGTCGAGGAGCTGGCGGCGCGGGCCGGGCTGGCCCTGGAGAACGCGGCCATGTTCGACCGGCAGCGGACTCTGGCGCTGGCGTTGCAGAAGTCGCTCCTGCCGACCGACTTGCCGCTCCCTGACGGCGTCTCCATCCGCGTGGGCTATGCCCCGGGTGCCGCCTCTGAAGTCAGCGGTGACTTGTATGACGTCGTCGAGCTGTCCGCCGGACGGATCGGCGTGGTCATCGGGGACGTGCAGGGACGCGGTGCGCACGCCGCCGCTGTGATGGGACAGTTGCGCGCCGCCTTGCGTGCCTACGCAGTGCTGGATGTGCAGCCCGGACAGTTGCTGTCGTATCTGGACGAGTTGGTCCGCGGGCTGAACGAGGAGATCCTCGTCACCTGTGTATATGCCATCTATGACCCCTTCACCCGGCGCTGCGCTCTAGCGAACGCCGGACACCCGCCGCCCTTGTTGGCTTCCGCGCACGGGACTTATCCGATGGAGGTCCCGCCGGACGTCCCGTTGGGCATCGGTCCGCTGGGTCCCGGCGGCGGCAAGGGTGCCGTGCAGTTCGAGGACCACATCTTCAGCATCCCTCCTGGGGACGTACTGGTGATGTACACGGACGGGGTCGTGGAGCGGCGCGACCAGTCGGTGGACACCGGTGTCCGCACACTGTGTCTGGCCATCGAGCGCGTGGTGCGCGAGCCTCGGGCGATCTGCCGGGCGGCTCTGCGGGCCGCCGGTAGCGAGGCGCACGACGACCAGGCTGTGCTCGCCATGGCGACCTCGACTGTCGACCTCCCGCTGTCGCGTCTGGCGCTGCCGGCGCGTCCGGAGGCGGCGTTCGCCGCCCGGCACCACACCCGGGCCGTGCTGCGCGAGTGGGGTCTGAGCGAGCACGCGGAGCTGGCCGAGCTGCTGGTCTCCGAGCTGATCACGAACGCGGTGCGGCACGCGAGCGGTCCGCGGCCGACTCCGTGGTCCTTCTCCGACTCCGACCAGTACTCCGATCCCGAGCCGCCGCCCATGGCCGAGGACATGATGGAGCTGGCGGCCGTCCGGGAGTACGCCGACCACCTCGGCGCCCTGGACGAGGAGAACGAGTTGGACCTGCTCGCCGAGCCCGGCTTGCTGGACGAGCTGGGGATGCTGGACGGCACCCTGGCCGCGCCCGGCGGTTCGCGGCGGCTGGACCTGGTGCTGCGGCGCGGGCTGCGGGCGCTGTGGATCGAGGTGCACGACCCGGACGTGCGGCTGCCCCGCATCCGGCAGGCCGCGGAAACAGATGAGGGCGGCCGCGGGTTGTATCTGGTGGACGCGCTGTCGGCGCGGTGGGGCGCGCGGCCCACCGATGCGGGCAAGTTCGTCTGGTTCGAGATCCCGCTGTTCTGACCTACTGTTCTTGCTGGGATCGCGGCCTGTCCGACCGGTCCGAGGGGTGAGGTGTGTCACAGTACTGCCCCACCGCATTGGACAGTGCCCGCGCCGATCCCGCAGAATTGGCAGTCTGGCGGCCAGAGTGCCAGGTCGATGAAGGAGTTTGCCCGTGCCGACTTACCAGTACCAGTGCAAAGACTGCGGTGAGGCGCTGGAGGTCGTGCAGAAGTTCACGGACGACGCGCTGACCGTGTGCCCGAACTGCCAGGGCGACCTGCGCAAGGTCTTCTCCGCCGTGGGCATCGTGTTCAAGGGCAGCGGTTTCTACCGCACCGACAGCCGGTCGTCGTCGAGTTCGTCGACGCCGCCGGGGTCGTCCTCGAACGGCTCGTCCGGGTCGGGTTCCGGTTCGAGTTCCGACTCCGGCTCCGGCTCTGGCTCTGGCTCTTCGGGGTCGGGGAGTTCGAGCGGGTCGGGCGGTTCCAGCGGCTCGGGCAGCTCAGGCGGCTCCTCCAAGGGCGGCTCGTCGTCCTCCTCGTCGAGCACGTCGTCCTCGTCCTCGTCAAGCTCGGGCTCTTCGTCGTCCACAAAGAGCTGACGCCGACCCGGTTGTCCACCGCGTTATCCACAGAACCACCCCAGTTATCCACAGGCCGCGCCGCGACCGGTGGACAGGCTTGAGCACCCTCTCGGATCATTGCTCTCCGAAGCGTTCCGACTACGCGAGGGGGAGCAATGCCCACTGCCACCACCGCCCGCCCGAAGCTCGCCGCCCGGCTGTCCGGCCGCCGCCACACCTCCCGCACCCGGCGGCTGCGCGTCATCGGCGCCGCCGGCTTCGCCGGGGTCTCGATGGCTCTGCTGACCGCGGAGCACTCCGTCCCGCCAGCGCGCCGTCCGCCCCGGTTCGCCGCGGAATCCCTGATGAGCGGCCTGGTCGCGGTCCCGGTGCGGTTCGCCGACGCCGGCAGCACCGGCTACCTGCGCCCGGGCGACCGGATCGACGTGCTGGCCGCGCACGACGCCGGTCCGGACGGGCCGCCGGGTCCGCCGGAGGCCTCCTCCGGCCCGATCCCCGGCCTCGGCGCCGACCCGCCACGGGGTGAGACCGCGGTCGCCGTCGACGTCTCAGTCCTCGAGATCGCGCACTCCGCGGACCCCGGTTCGCTCACCCGCGCCGCCCCGGACGACGGCGGTCTGGTGTTCCTGGCTGTGGACAACGCGACCGCCGCCCGGCTGGCCCGGGCCGCCGTCGCGGACCGCCTGAGCTACGCGCTGCGCCATGGCTGAGCCCGGCCTTGCCCCACCCGGGGAAGAAACCTACCCTGCGGATCATCATGGACATTTACGAAGCGCTCTACACCACCCGGGCCATGCGCCGGGTCAAGCCCGACCCGATCCCGGAGTCCGTCCAGGCCCGCATCCTGGACGCCGCGATCCGCGCGCCCTCCGGCGGCAACGGGCAGAACTGGCGGTTCCTGCTCCTCGACGACCCCGAGAAGAAGAAGCTCCTCGGCCCGCTCTACCGCGACGCCCTCGACCAGCTCTACACGACGGTCTACGCCCCGATGCTGGCCGCGATCGCCGCCGACCCGGACAGCCCCGAGTCGCGCCAGATGGCGAAGGTCACGAAGTCCTCCCGGTGGCTCGGCGAGAACTTCGAGCAGGTCCCGCTGTTCCTGTTCGCGTTCGTCCAGCGCGACCGCTCCGGCGGCTCGATCTTCCCGGCGGTCTGGAACGCGCAGCTGGCCGCCCGCGCCCAAGGCGTCGGCAGCGCGCTGACCTCGATCCTCGGCGGCTTCCATGACCAAGAGGTCAAGGAGATCCTCGGCGTGCCGGCCGAGGAGAAGTGGACCCAGTCCTGCTGCGTGTCCTTCGGCTACCCGACCGGCCGCTGGGGCGTCGCCCCGCGCCGTCCCGCGCACGAGGTCGCGTACCGGAACGGCTGGGGCGAGCCGGTGGGCTTCACCGTCGACGAGCCGCTGTGGCAGCCCTCCCCCGAGTCCTGAGGGACTAGTGTCCCGCGCCGGAAACCCGTTGCCTAAGAACAAACGTGAGGAGACATCACAAGGTGATGAAAATCGGCTTCAGGGGCGGGCCTGGCAAGTCGGATGACCTGCCTCGACCTGGTTGGTCGTGGCTGGTCAGCTTGGCCGCGCAGCGGTCAGGGCACCGGCGCCGCGAGGGTCGCTCCTGGAGTCGATTTTCGCAGCGGATCTCCGGCGCGGGACACTAGCCCAGGGCCTTCTCCTGGATCAGGTCTGTCAGAGCTCTGACGGCGTCCGTCTTGGCCGGCGACTCGGTCGCGTCCCGCAGCTCCGTGAGCCGGTCCAGGACGTCGTGTACGTCGGTGTCGGGGGAGGCGGCCTCGTCGAGGTCCACCACGACCACCGCGTCGGTGTCGGCGTACTGGACCCGGCCGCCCTTCAGGACGACGAGGGTCTTGCTGCCGCCGGCGGTCTTGCGCGGAGCACTCTTGCGCTTCGGCTTGGCCGCCGTCTTCTTCTCGTCCTTGTCTTCCTTCTCTTCCTTCTCGTCTCTGTCCCCGCTGGTCTCACCGGCGTCGGCAGCAGGCTCTTTGCCCTCGTCCCCGTCGGCGGCAGGCTCTCCGGTCTCGCCGGCTCCGCCTCCCGGCTCCGTCTCGGCAGCGGTTACCGCCGGCATTTCCTCCTGGCGCGGTTCGGCGTCCTGCTGCTGCGGGATGTCAACGGCTTCCCCGGGTCCTTCCTGTTCCTGGTTCTGCGGCATCGCCGGGGAAGACATCGGGGGCACGGTCATGGCGTTCATGACGGCTTCAACGATCGACCCCGGACACGGTCACCCCCGCTCGGAGGAAACCGGATCGCCCCCGCCTGCGTCCAATCCGCATGCCACGCAAGCAGATAGCCGCGATCACCGCCGCATCCCTCGCCGCCCTGACGGCGTGCTCGTCCTCCGGAAGCTCTTCGTCGGCGGGCGGCTCCCTGGTGCGCGTCAACGCCGCGCGGGCGACCGTCGGGCAGGCCGATCTGAGCGCCGCCTCGGCCGGCGTGAACGCGTTCGGCGTCGACGTCTTCCACTCCGTCGCCGACGGCGACGAGGGCAACGTCATGATCTCGCCGACCAGCCTGGCCACGGTGCTGACGATGCTGCTGCCCGGCGCGAAGGGGCAGACCGAGGCCCAGATGGCCAAGGCCCTGCACACCACCATGACCGCCGACCAGTTCGCCGACGCGCTCGGCGCCCTGGACTCGGCGACCGTGCAGCGCGAGCTCGCCGACAAGGCAGAGCTGCAGCAGTACGACACCGTGTGGACGCAGAAGGGATACGACATTCAGCCGTCCTATCTCCAGACCCTCGCCTCGGCCTTCGACGCCGGCGTCCGCGAGACCGACTTCACGAACTCCGAGAGCGCGCGCCAGACGATCAACAAGACCGTCGAGGATCAGACCAACGGACTCATCAAGGACCTCTTCGGTCCGGGCTCCATCAGTCCCGCGACCCGGCTCGCCCTCACCGATTCCCTATATCTCAAGGCGAAGTGGGCCGACGCGTTCGCCAAGAGCGCGACCTCGGACAAGCCGTTCCACCTGACGAACGGCAGCACCGCGAACGTCCCGACGATGGGCAAGGAGCACAGCTTCGCCTACGCCCACGGCGCCGACTGGCAGTACGCGGAGCTGCCGTACCAGCAAGATCACCTGGCGATGGGCATCCTTCTCCCGGCATCCGGGTCCTTCGACACCTTCCGCAAGTCGCTCACCGGCGACAGCCTCGCCACGATGACCGCCTCGGCCACGCCGTCCCCGGTCGACCTCGAGCTGCCGAAGTTCACGTTCGACACCAGCCGCGATCTGAAGTCTCCGCTGGAGTCCCTGGGCATGCAGACTGTCTTCGACCCGAACTCGGCGGACCTGAGCGGGGTCCCGGCCAAACCCGAGTCGCTGTTCGTCGGAGCCGTCGTGCAGAAGACCCACGTCGCCGTCGACGAGGACGGCACCACAGCGGCCGCGGCCTCGGGCGTCACCGTCGTCGCCGGCGCCGCGCCGCAGCAGTCCCCGCCGGCGGAAATGCACGTCGACCGGCCTTTCCTCTTCTTGATCAGGGACACCGTGACGGGCCAGATCCTGTTCCTGGGCCAGGTGAGCGACCCACGCGGCTGACACAGGGCTCGATGGAACCCCCCGGTCTTGCTGGACACCCCGTCGGCCGACATTGGACAATCTCTTCCATGGGAGGTCCTTCGTTCGGGAACGCCGGATGGCAGCCGCCGGACTTTCGGCCGTCGGACGCCGAGCGCGACAACGCCATCGACGCGCTGTCGGCCGGCGCCGAAGCCGGCCGCCTGTCCAGCGACACCTTTTCGCACCGCCTGGACCAGGCCCTGGCGGTGCAGTCACACAGCGAGCTGACCCAGCTCGTCTCCGACCTGCCGATCCCGGCCGACCAGCCGGGCTTCGGCCAGCGCGTGGTGAACGCGGTCTCGGCCGTCGCGCACTTCCGCTTCAAGGTCAAGGCAGCCTGGCGCGGACCTTCCCTGCCCCGCCTGTCCCTCCCCGGCGGCCCGCAGGTCACCCTCCGCATCGGCCGCATGCCCGAATGCGACCTGCAGCTGTTCGACACCACGGTGTCCCGCTACCACGCCGAGTTCCGCCGCTCCCAGAACGGCTGGTTCCTGGTGGACCTGGGCTCCACCAACGGCACCCGGGTCAACGGCTGGCGCATCACCGCTCCCACCGCCGTGCAACCCGGCGACGAGGTCTCCTTCGGCTCAGTGGTCTTCTCCCTGAACGGCCGCTGACCCTCACCGCCGTTCCCCTGTTCGGGGCAACGAAAGTTTCCAGGGTCCACCGGCGGCAACAGGCGGGGCATGACGACCCAAGCGCCCCAGCCCCCGCCGGCCTCGCAACCCCCGCGCACCGCGGCCGACAAGGCCCAGCGCTCGCGCATGATCGGCGCCATCGTCATCGCGGTGGTGGCCATCTGGTTCATCCTGGCCAACACCCGCAAGGCCAGCATCACCTTCTGGATCGTCACAGTGACCAGCCCCATGTGGCTCACCCTCGCCGGCACCTTCCTCGCCGGCATGCTGACCAGCCTCCTGCTGACCCGCACCCGCACTCGCAAGCGCCAGAAGCAGCCGCAATAATATAAGACGTCTTATCCCCAATAACTCAAAAACCCCAAAACCTGTCAGACCCCTCTGTCACTCTGGAAAAACCAGACCAAAACCCGCCACTGAGGGGGAAACAATGCCCACCCAAACCCAACCCTGGCTCCGAGCGGAACTCATAGCCGCCCCCGAAACCACCCCCGGCGCCCAGCTGATGATCCCGGCCGACGGCGTGGAGTTCCACGACGACCAACTCGTCTTCCACCACCAAGGCGACATCGTCTACGTGGCCGCCCAGGGCCAGCTCCGCTCCATCACCTGGTTCGCCAGACAGCCCAACCCCGAAACAGCCCGCCGCAAGGCCCAATGGCCCAACCACGGCACCCGCTGGACCGACGAGGAAAGAGCGGACCTCCGCCGCCACCTCAGCACCGGCCACAGCTGGAAGACCATCTCCCACGCCCACGGCCGCTCCCGCTCGGGCTGTCAGCAGGAAGCCGTCAAACAAGGCTGGCTGGACCCCGAAACCCTGCAACCGACACCAGAACTCTTACTCGAAGCAGCCGCCCCGATCCCCGACACCGCCGCAGCCCCCGCAGCGCCCGCAGCGCCCGCAGACCACGCAGCGCCATCAACGAACGACAGCCACCCACTCTCGGTCGCCGCCTCGGATTCCACCTCGGCCACTGCATCGGTCGCTGCCTCGAATTCGGTCTCAGATTCCACTTCGGGCGCTGCCTCCGATTCCACCCCGGGTGCCGAATCCCCCGCGATCCCCATGCACTCGCCCGCCGCCCCACACGCCCCCACCCCCCTGATCTTCACGGGGTCAGAGGCCGCCCCAACGCCCGCTCACGCGGCAGCGACTCCCGTGTCCCACAGCGCCGTCGCACAGCCGGACCGACCACGAATCCCCCCGCGCGTCCCCCGCCAGCGAACCGGTCCCACCACCGAGCCCCACCCCGGCCCAGACCCGGGCGGCACCTCTTCGCAGGACTCTGATCCCGACACCGGCGACAGCCCAGGCGCCACTCCCAGCCCCGGCACACGCTTCCTGTCCCGCGCACAGTCCTCACTGGCCCGCGCCACACTCGGGGCGTACATGAACCCGCCACGCGGCCAATCAGACCCGGCGTCCAGCCCGACCTGACGCCTGACTGCCTGACTGCCACCTACCAGCTGACACCACCTCACCGCGAAGCCAGCCCACCGACCATCCGGAACCGGATCCCCGTCCCCGGTCGCGCCTGCCCCGCGGCATCCACATCCGCCGGATGGGCACACGCGATCACCGGATACCCCCCGGTCACCGGATGGTCGGCCAAGAACAGCAGCGGCCGCCCATCCCGAGGCACCTGCACAGCCCCCACGACCAAAGGCTCGCTGGCGGGCTCCCCATCACGCGCCCGCGCCAACGAAGGCCCGTCCAACCGCACCGCGGTCCGATTCGACTCCACTCCCACCGTCCACCGCGCCGCAACCAGATCCCGCACCGCGTCATCCGTGAACCACTCACTCCGGGGCCCCAAAACCAACCGCACCACCACCGGATCCCCCACATCCCGCACCGGTGCCATCCCCAACCCCGGGATATCCGGCGGCAACCCCACCGGCACGCCCACACCGACCCGCGCCCCGCCCCCCAGAGCCCGCCCCCCAACCCCCGAAAGGAGATCAACGGACCGACTCCCCAACACCTCAAAACCCCCCACCCCACCGGCCATGGCAAGGTAAGCGCGCACCCCCGCCACCGCCGGCCCCACCTCAACCACGGCGCCCTCAGGCGCATAAAAAGCAGTGCCTGGCACAGTTCGCATAACAATCGGCCGGTGGGAGGGCCCGGCTGCGGGTGCGGACTTTCGATCAGGGCCGACCTCGCGAGCGGCGGCAGGCTCAAGCGCCGACTCGGGTGCCGGCACCGTCATCGTGATCTCGCACCGTGCCCCGGTAACCGCGACCCAGCGTCCGACTTCGAGCTGCACCGCTCCGCCGCCAAGTGTCAGCTCGAGGGCTGCGGCGCCCTCTTCGTTGCCCACCAAGCGGTTGGCGAGCTTCAGCGATGTCCGGTCGACCGCTCCTGAGCGTGGCACGCCGAGGTGCGCGAAGCCCGGTCGGCCGAGGTCCTGCACGGTCGTCAGTGGTCCGGCGCGGACCACCCGCAGGCCGGGTTCCGTGGCTGCCGCGGTGGCCTGCGTCAGCTTGGCGGGAGCGCTGCTGTCCGGAGCGCTTTGCCCGGCTGCGTCGACGAACCGGACCCGTGTGCCTGGCCGCAGCAGGGCCGGCGATTCCCGCGTCTCGTCCCACAGTGTCGGGGCCCATGGCGCCAGTTGCCCGATCAGCTGCCAGCCGCCCGGGGATTCGCGCGGATAGACGCCGCTGTACGGCCCACCCAATGCCACCGCTCCGGTCGGCACGCGGGTGCGCGGCGCATCGCGGCGGGGCACGCGTAGCGCGTCCGGCAAGCCGGTCAGGTACGCGAAGCCCGGCGCGAAACCTGTGAACGCGACGGTGAATTCGGCTTCCGTGTGCAACGAAACGATCTCGTTTGCGGCAAGCCCGGTCAGGCGGGTCACATCGTCCAGATCTGGGCCGTCGTACGTCACCGGGAGTTCGACAGTCTCGGCGTCTGCGGCAGGTGCCGCGTCATCGTCCGTACCGGCATCAGCCCAGTCCACAGCCCCGACCGCCGCGACGAACTCCCGCAACCCGCGCTGCCCCGCGTCGTCGAACGTCGCGATGGCCATCAGCGTCTGCTCGGCGGGCACCACATCGACCAGCACTCCCGGCCGCGCCGTGCGCCAGCGCTCGACCCATGCGAAGCAGCGCTGAACTTTGTCCAAAGAATCGAACTCGAGCAGTACCCCGAATGGGCCCGCGGGTAACACTCGGGGCGCTTGACCAGCCCCAGAACCCCCGCTCACGCGAACGCCCCGACCTCGACTCCCACCGACCGCAGCCCGTCGCGCACCGCAGCCGCCATGGCCACCGCGGACGGCGAGTCCCCGTGGACGCACAAAGACCGCGCCGACACGTTCACCAGCGTTCCGTCGATCGCGCGGACCGTGCCGGACACGGCCATCTCCACCGCGCGCCCCGCGACTTCCTCCGGTGTCGTCAGTACCGCGCCGGGCTTGGAGCGCGAGACCAGGGTCCCCTGGGGCGTGTAGGCGCGGTCGGCGAAGGCTTCGGGGATGACCGACAGGCCTGCCGTGGTCGCCAATTCCAGAAAGACGGATCCGGGAAGTCCCAACACAGGGACTTGGACGTCGTACACTGAAGCGAATGTGACCACCGCTCGCACCACCGCCTCCGCCTGTACGGCGTCATGCACGATACGGTTGTACAGAGCCCCGTGCGGTTTCACGTAGCGGACGCGGTCACCGGCCGCTCTGGCGAAGGCGTCCAGGGCTCCGATCTGGAAGAGGACGTCGTCGGCCAGTTCGTGGGGGTCGTACTCGATGTCGCGGCGGCCGAATCCGGCCAGGTCACGGTAGCCGACCTGGGCTCCGACCCGTACTCCGCGGCTGACAGCCGCCGCACAGACCCGGCGCATGGTGGAGGGATCGCCGGCGTGGAAGCCGCAGGCGACGTTGGCACTGGTGACCAGTTCCAGGAGAGCGTCGTCGTCGCCTAGTCGCCAACGCCCGAAACCTTCGCCCAGATCTGCGTTAAGGTCGATCATCCTGCGCACCACAGTACGCCCGAAGACGGAGCCGTCACCCCTTGTCGCTCCTGTACCCTCTCTGCCGCAGTGCCCTGAGTAAATCTGTGAGGACCAACCGTGGAGACTGCCCAGGCAATGAGTGAGCCGTTGTTCCAGAATCTGGAAGACGCCGTCGTGGTGGCCGAGACGGCCCTGCTGGACACGCAGGTGGCCGTCGAGTCGCTGCGTGCCGAGTTGGACCAGTTCACCCGGCTGCACCAGATCCAACTGGGCCCCCTGTACGGCCGGCTGGACGAGCTGGACGCGCTCACCGCCGAGACCGAAGCCGCCATGACCGGCGACCCCGAGGCCATCCGCCGTGCGGTGGAGGCCCGGGCGCGGGTCGATGGCGAGGACCCGATGCTGTTCGCCGCCGCGAACGCCGGGCTGCTCGAGGACGACGGGGAGGGCGGCTCCGAGCACGAGCAGAAGCCGCCGCGTCCTCGCGAGGAGGCGGCCCCGACCCCCGACCCGGACGTCCCGGTGCGCCCGAGCAAGACCGCGCAGCGGCTCTACCGCGAGCTGGCGCGCCGGTCGCACCCGGACCTCGTCCAGGACCAGGCCGAGATCGCCCGCCGCTCGGCGTTCATCACCCGCGTCAACGCCGCCTACGAGAAGGACGACCTGCCGGCGCTCCAGAAGCTCAGCGAAGAATGGTCGCTGACCTCCTCGGGCCCGGCGGTGGACAGTCCGCAGCGCGAGATGTGGCTCCAGCACCGCCTGATCTGGCTGCGCGTGAAGCAGGCAGAGCTGGCACTGGAGCGCCAGACGCTGATGGAGAACCCCATGGCGGACGTGCTCGCGGCCTACCAGTACGACTCGCTGACGGCGCTGCGCTCGATCTCCGAGCAGCTCTACACGGCGATCGCCGAGCGGGAGACCCTGCTGAACGCGCTCATCGGTTCCTGAGGCCGGCCAGCCATTCGGCCGCCTCGTGGAAGTCCTCGTCGGAGGTCCCTTTGCGGATCTCCGCGGCGCGCCCGTCGGCACGCGGGTAGCTGCCGAGGTACCGGACCTCGGCGGCGACCCGCCGCAGGCCGGTCAGGACTTCCCCGACCCGCGCGTCCTCCAGGTGCCCTTCGCAGTCGATGGAGAACCAGTAGGTCCCCAGCTTCGACCGCGTCGGGCGCGACTCGATGCGCATCAGGTCCACGCCCCGGACCGCGAACTCCTCAAGGATCTCCAGGAGCGCGCCCGGGTGGTTGTCCCGCAGCACCACGGCCAGGGACGTCTTGTCGGCGCCGGTCCGGGCCGGCGGCGGGCCGGGCGGCACGACCATCACGAACCGGGTGACCGCCCCGCTGACGTCGTGGATGTTCTCGGCGAGCAGCGTGAGCCGGTAGAACGGCGCCGCGAAGGACCCCGCCAGGGCGGCGTCGTGCACGCCCTCGGAGACCAGCCGCGCCGCGTCCGCGTTGGACGACGCCGCGACCCACCGCGCGTCCGGCAGATTCTCGGCCAGCCACCGCCGGCACTGCGGATAGGCGTGCGGATGGCTGGAGACGGTCTTGATGTCGGCGAGCGCCGTGTCCGGGCGCCCCATGAGCGCGAACTCCACCGGCAACAGGATCTCGCGCACGATGTGCAGCGGCGGTTCCTCAGTGGAGAGATCGTCAAGCGTTGCCGGCACTGCGCCCTCGACGGAGTTCTCGAACGCGACAACCGCGCCCGCCACCTCGTCACGCCGCACCGCGTCCAGCGCTGCCGGCACGGACTCATATGGAACCCGCTCCGCGTCCCGCGCGCCGGGAACGCTAAGAAGCGCCGCCTCCGTAAACGTCCCCGCCGGGCCCAGGAAGCCGTAGCGAGTGGGGACGCGAGGCGACGCAGTATCGGTCATGCCACCTAGCCTACGGTCCCTCCGGTGGCCGCCACGCGACCACCGGCTCCATCGCTCGCAGTGCCAGGTCCGGCACAAGCCGTCCGACGAGGCTCATCCCCAGGTTTCGCAGTGCCGTCTTGGACCGTGATGTGCTCTGGGTCAGCGCGCCCATGCGATGCGACCGGCGCACCATGTCCGCACCTCGCAGTGCCCGCAGTGCGGTGTACCGCGCGAGCGCACTGGCGATCTCCTCAGAGTCCTTAGCCGGTCCCACTAGAGCCGCCAGCGTGACGCCATCCTCCATGGCCTGATTCGCTCCCTGACCTAGGTGCGGCGTCATGGCGTGCGCGGCATCGCCCAGGATCGCGACCGACCCTCGGTGATAGGCGGGCAACGCTTCGGCGATCTCGTAGATGTCGTTATGCAGGACCGTTTCGGGATCCGCACCGGAGATCAACGCCGGGATCGGGAAGTGCCAATCACCAAAGCGCCGCAGCAGCTCGGCCTTCTCATCCGGGTAGGTGATTCCGGGTTCCGCGTGATCGGCGCCGTAGGCATAGGTACGGCCATCGGCCAGCGGCGTGATCCCGAAGACCCGGCCACCTCCCCAGACCTCGCCAGGCAGGAAGTCACCCGCAGGAGTCGGTACGAGGAGCCGCCACGCGGTGATGCCGCTATAGACGGCTCCTGGATGTTCCGGGAACAGAGCCCTGCGCAGTACGGAGTTCACTCCGTCGGCCGCAACGATCATGTCCGCTTCGAGGCGACCGGAATCCGTCAGCAGGCACGGCCGCTGAGAAGCACTTCCGGCCTCGACCCCCTGAGCCGCGACTCCAAGTCGGAACACGTCCGCAGGTACTAACGCCGTGAGCACGTCCATGACGGAAGACCGCGTCGCCGGGATCACCGCATCGCCGAACCGGCGGACGATGGCCTTGCTCGCCGTGCGCGCGATCACCCGGCCGTCGGGGCGGGTCACCGTGGCGTCCCCCTGAAACGCCGCCAGTTTCCGCACCGCGTCGCCGACCCCCAGCGTGTCCAGCGCCCGCAACCCGTTCGGCGCAACAGCCAGGCCGGAACCCACAGGTCGCAGCTCCGTGGCGCGCTCGACCACCGTGACGTCCCACCCGCGCTGGAACAGCCCCACCGCCGCAGTGAGCCCGCCGAACCCCGCCCCCACCACGATCGCTTCCATGACCGCTCCTCACTACACCCGTAGTTGTTACTACAGCCGTAGTTCTACGCCACTACAGCCGTAGTCGTCAACTGCTAGGGTCTCGGCCATGACCTCCCGTCCCGACCTCATCGGAGACACCGCGATCGCCCTGCTCGCCGAGCGGGGACTGCGCGGGCTCACCCACCGCGCCGTCGATGAGGCCGCGGGCCTGCCGCCCGGCTCCACCTCCAACCACGCCCGGACCCGCAGCGCCCTATTGGAGACGACGTTCGCCCGGCTGTGCCGCTTGGAAGCCGAGATCTTCGAGGACGCGGCGAACCCCGGCGGCCTGCTCGCTCTGGCGACGCTGACGCCGGAGACCGCCGCCGATCTGGTGGCCGCTCAGCTCCACGACACCCTCACGCACCGCCGGGAGCAGGCGCTGGCGCGCTTCGAGCTGGCTCTGGAGGCGACCAGGCGCCCCGAACTGCGCGCCATCTACGACACCGCGGGAGCGACCTTCCGAGAGCCCGCACGAGGCCTCATGGCGGCTCTCGGCGCCACCGACCCGGACCGAGCCGGCCGCAGCTTCATCGCGTTCAGCGAAGGGATCCTGTTCGACTCGGTCGCCGGCGCCGGCAGCCGAAAAGTCCCGACCCAAGAGGAGATCCGCGATGACCTCCTGGAGCTCTTTAGGGGAATGCTCATGGAGCCCTCGCCATAGAGAAACCGCAATAGGACGCGCCGCCAAGGGCTACAGAGGCAGAACTCCTACTGCGAACGCCCAGGAAGATGTCGTACAGCGAACGCGGCAGCCTGAGTGCGCCGCTGCATCGCCAGCTTCGCCAAGATCCCGGTGATGTAGTTCTTCACCGTCTTCTCGGCCAGGTTCAGCCGCTCGCCGATCTGGCGGTTGGTGAGACCCTCGGCGATCAGCTCCAGAATCCGCTTCTCCGACACCGTCAGCGTCGCCAGTTTCGACGCCGCTGCCTCGCGATCGGCCTCCCCGGGCACGATCCCGACGCGCAGCCTGCTCAGCAGCTTCTCCGTGGCGGTCGGGTCCAGCAATGAGCCACCGCGCGCCACCGTCCGGACCGCGTCGACGAGCGCCGAGCCCCGGATGTCCTTCAACACGTAGCCCGCGGCGCCGGCCATGATCGCGCCGAACAGCGCGTCGTCGTCGGAGAAAGAGGTCAGCATCAGGCAGCCCAGACCGGGCATCCGCGACTTCAGCTCGCGGCAGACCTCGATGCCCGATCCGTCGGGAAGCCGCACGTCCAGCAGGGCGACGTCCGGCCGCGCCGCCTCGGCCGCGGCCACCGTCTGCGCCACACTGCCGGCCTGACCGGTCACGTCGATGTCGGGCTCGGCGCTCAGCATTTCGGCGACCCCGCGCCGCACCAACTCGTGGTCGTCCAGCAGGAAGACCCGGATCGAGTCCGGTATGCCCGGTTTCCCCGCATCAGAGTGCACACCGACAACATAGCCATGCTCGAGCGCTTTCGCGTGTTTGGTGCGGGGCATCGCCCACGCATTCGGCACTGTAACGTGGCCTCTGCACGGCCGAGGGGGATCCACGTCACACCCCGACCCGAACTCCACGGCCGCCGCAGCACCTCACTGACCGCGGCGGCGATCCCGCCGTACGTCCGTCTGAGTTACGTGTAGAGGAGACATGTAGTGGTGACCTCACGCAAGGGCGCGGGTGGAAAGACCGCTGCTAAGAAGAAGGCCGGTCCCGCGGACCCGGACCTCGTGCAGCTGCTGACACCCGACGGGGATCTGGTCGAGCACCCCGAGTACTCGATCGACCTGACGCCCGAGGAGTATCGCGGCCTGTACCGGGACATGGTCCTGGTCCGCCGCATCGACGCCGAAGGCACGGCGCTGCAGCGCCAGGGCGAGCTGGGGCTGTGGGCCCCGCTGCTGGGCCAGGAGGCCGCGCAGGTCGGCTCCGGCCGCGCGCAGACCGCCGAGGACTATGCCTTCCCCACCTACCGCGAGCACGGTGTGGCCTGGTGCCGCGACGTGGACCCGGTGAACCTGCTCGGGATGTTCCGCGGCGTGAACAACGGCGGCTGGGACCCGAACGAGAAGAACTTCCACCTCTACACGATCGTGATCGGCTCCCAGACGCTGCACGCCACCGGCTACGCCATGGGCATGCAGCGCGACGGCCGCGAGGCCGCGGTGATCGCGTACTTCGGCGACGGCGCGTCCTCGCAGGGCGACGTCAACGAGGCGTTCGTCTTCGCCAGCGTGAACAACGCGCCTGTGGTGTTCTTCTGCCAGAACAACCAGTGGGCCATCTCCGAGCCCAACGAGCGCCAGTTCCGCGTGCCGCTGTACCAGCGCGCCGCCGGCTTCGGCTTCCCGGGTGTCCGCGTGGACGGCAACGACGTCCTGGCGTGCCTGGCCGTCACCAGGGCCGCCCTGGAACGCGCCCGGACCGGCAACGGCCCGATGCTGGTCGAGGCGTTCACCTACCGCATGGGGGCGCACACCACCTCCGACGACCCGACCCGCTACCGCAGCTCCGACGAGCTGGAGGAGTGGAAGGCCAAGGACCCGATCCTGCGTATGCGGGCGTTCCTGGAGAAGAGCAAGTACGCCGACGAGGCGTTCTTCAAGGAGGTCGACACCGAGGCGGACACCGTCGCGGCCGACATCCGCGAGCGCTGCGTCACGATGCCGGACCCGAAGCCGATCTCGATCTTCGACCACGTCTACGCCGAGCCGCACCCCCTGATGGACGAGGAACGCGCAGAGTACGGGGCTTACTGGGAATCTTTCGAGGGTGCTCACTGACATGGCAGAGTCGACTTCCAAGACACAGCAGATCAGCCTCGGCAAGGGCTTGAACCTGGGCCTTCGCCGGGCCCTGGAGGACGACCCGAAGGTCCTGCTCATGGGCGAGGACATCGGCAAGCTCGGCGGCGTCTTCCGCGTCACCGACGGCCTGCAGAAGGACTTCGGCGACTCGCGGGTCATCGACACCCCGCTGGCCGAGTCCGGCATCGTGGGCACCGCGGTCGGCCTGGCCCTGTCCGGCTACCGGCCGGTGGTGGAGATCCAGTTCGACGGCTTCGTCTACCCGGCCTTCGACCAGATCGTCACCCAGGTCGCCAAGATGCGCGCCCGCGCGCTGGGCACGGTCAGCATGCCGATCGTGATCCGCATCCCGTTCGGCGGCGGCATCGGCGCGGTCGAGCACCACTCGGAGTCCCCCGAGGGGTACTTCGCCATGACCGCCGGGCTGCGCGTGGTCGCCGCGTCCAACCCGGTGGACGCCTACTGGATGATCCAGCAGGCCATCGCCTCCGACGACCCGGTCGTGTTCTTCGAGCCCAAGCGCCGCTACTGGGACAAGGCCGAGCTGGACCCGGCCGCGACCCCGTACCCGCTCTACGCCTCCCGCGTCGTGCGCGAGGGGACGGACGCGACGCTGGTCGCCTACGGCCCGATGGTGAAGACCTGCCTGGAGGCCGCCGCGGCAGCCGCGGAGGAGGGCCGCTCGCTGGAGGTCATCGACCTGCGCACGCTGTCCCCGCTGGACCTGGAGCCGGTCTACGCCTCGGTGCGCAAGACCGGTCGCCTCATCACCGTGCACGAGGCCTCGGTCTTCATGGGGATGGGCGCCGAGGTCGCGGCGAAGGTCACCGAGAAGTGCTTCTACTCCCTGGAGGCACCGGTCCTGCGCGTCGGCGCCCCGCACACCCCGTATCCGCCATCGCGGGTCGAGGAGGAGTTCCTGCCGGACCTGGACCGAGTGCTGGACGCCGTCGACCGCGCGTTCGCGTTCTGAGGATTCGGGGAGCACATCATGGGTGAGATCAAGAGATTCAACCTCCCGGACGTCGGCGAAGGCCTGACCGAGGCCGAGATCCTGGCCTGGTCGGTGAAGGTCGGCGACCTGGTCAAGGTCAACCAGGTCCTGGTCGAGATCGAGACCGCGAAGGCGGCCGTCGAGCTGCCCTCGCCGTGGGCCGGCAAGATCGTCGAGCTGCTGGTGGACGAGGGGCAGACGGTCGACGTCGGCACCCCGATCATCGGGATCGACACCGACCCGAGCACGCCGAGCACCGGCGGCGCGGGCGGGGACGACATGACCGCCGGCGTCGCGGCCACCGCCGAGGCGAAGGCCGCGCCGGCCGCCGCCAAGGAGCCCAAGGAAGCCAAGCGCGAGCCGGTCCTGGTCGGCTACGGCGTGAAGCAGGGCGCCTCCAGCCGCCGTCCGCGCAAGACGGCGGCGGCGCCGTCGGCAGCCGACGTCATGGGTGCCACGGTCCGCGAGGAGCCAGTCGCCGACGAGGTCCCGGCTCCGGCCTACTACGGCCAGTCCGCGGCGCGGGAGGCGGCCGCTCCGGCGGTCCAGACCCGCACGCCGGACACCACGGCCGCACCGGCCGCACCGACCGGCGCGAAGCCGCTGGCCAAGCCGCCGGTCCGCAAGCTGGCCAAGGACCTCGGCGTCGATCTGGCACTGGTGGTCGCGACCGGTACCAACGGCACGGTGACCCGGGAGGACGTCCACGCGGCGGCCTCCGGGACGTCGACCGCCGCTGCGGCGCCGGCTGCCGCCAACGGCACTGCCCCGGCCGCCGCGCCCTTCGTCAACGGCGAGCGCCGCGTCCCGATCAAGGGCGTGCGCAAGGCGACCGCCACGGCGATGGTGCAGTCGGCGTTCACCGCGCCGCACGTCACCGAGTTCCTGACGGTCGACGTCACCCCGACCATGAAGTTCGTGCAGCGCCTCAAGGAGATGCCGGACTTCAAGGGCGTGCGGGTGTCGCCGCTGCTGCTGGTCGCCAAGGCGTTCCTGGTGGCGATGGCGCGGAACCCGGAGATCAACGCGCGCTGGGACGAGGCGGCCGGCGAGATCGTCTACTTCGACCACGTCACCTTGGGCATCGCGGCGGCCACGCCGCGCGGGCTGCTGGTGCCGAACGTCAAGGGCGCCGACCTGCTGCCGCTGGTGGAGCTGGGCCGCGCGCTCAACAAGCTCACCGACGTGGCACGCGAGGGCAAGACCTCGCTGGCGGACATGACCGGCGCCACGGCGACGATCACCAACGTCGGCGTCTTCGGTGTGGACACCGGCACCCCGATCCTCAACCCCGGCGAGGCGTCGATCCTGGCGTTCGGCGCGGTGCGGGAACAGCCGTGGATGCACAAGGGCAAGGTGAAGCCGCGCCAGGTGACCACGCTCGCGCTGTCCTTCGACCACCGCCTGGTCGACGGCGAGCTGGGTTCGAAGGTGCTGCGGGACATCGGTGCGGTCCTCGCGGACCCGCTGACCGCGCTCGCCTGGAGCTGATCTCCTAAGAAAATCGCTCCTAGGGATCGCTATAGCGATACCGCGCAGAGGCGCACCGGTTCTCAGAACCGGTGCGCCTCTGGCACGATCGGCAGTATGCGCGTATCGCTCATGCAGCTCGCCGTCGACGACGCGGAAGCGCCGGAGGACCGCTGGACCCGTGTGGTGAAGCTGGTCGAAGCCGAACGGGAGACCGGCGCGGAGCTGGTCGTCCTGCCCGAACTCTGGGTCACCGGCGGGTTCGACTACAAGAGCTGGACCGGTCATGCCGAACCGATCGCCGACAGCCAGCCGATCGCCGCGTTGGAGAAGGTGCGCACCCACGACGGTTCGGGCCCTGAGATGTGGCTGCACTTCGGTTCTTACGTAGAGCGCACACCTGAGGGGATTCTCTATAACACCGCGGTGTTCCGCGGACCCGACGGCAAGCAGGCGCAGTATCGGAAGATCCATCGGTTCGGCTTCAGCGAAGGCGAAGTGACCCTGATGGGACCCGGGAAGGACATCGTCACCGTCTCCTCCCCATGGGGAACCCTGGGGCTGGCCACCTGTTACGACCTCCGCTTCCCGGAGCTGTTCCGTCGCCTCCTGAATCAGGGCATGGAGCACATGGTGATGTGCTCTGCGTGGCCCGCTAAGCGAATCGAGCACTGGCGGGTTCTCCTTAAGGCCCGCGCGATCGAGAACCAGGTGTTCGTCTTCGCCACGAACTGTGTGGGGACGAACGGAGGCGTGGCTCTCGGCGGGCGTTCCGCCGTCATCGATCCCTGGGGAAATGTCGTCGCCGAAGCCGGTACCGGTGAAGAGGTCCTGCGGGTGGACGTCGATCCGGCACTGGTGGCCCAGACTCGGAGCGCGTTGCCAGTTCTCAACGACCGCCGCCTGCGCTGAGGCTCGGGGCACCTCGATTCGATCTGCTGCCCCATAATGGCCGGGACGCCGTACAGGGGAGGCATGACGTTGGATATGAACAGCGACGTACACAAGGGGGGTTCTCCGGCGACCGACCGACTGGGACCGTACCTGCTCGTCACTCAACTCGGATCCGGCGCCATGGGGCGCGTGTTCCTCGGGACGGACTCGACCGGTCGGCAGGCCGCGGTCAAGGTGGTCCGCTCCGACTTGGCGGACATCCCGGCGTTCCGTAAGCGCTTCTCGCGGGAGTTGAACGTCGCAGAGCGCGTCCACAGCCCGCGCGTCGCCGAGATCTACGACGCGCAGACCGAGGGCAAGCGGCCGTGGCTGGCGACGGAGTACGTGCCCGGCCCGACGTTGCAGGACGCGGTGGAGCAGGGCGGCGCCTTCGACAACGAGCATCTGCGGGCTCTGGCGGTCGCCATCGCGGAGGCGCTTGAGGTCATCCACGCCGCCGAGGTCGTCCACCGCGACCTCAAGCCGGCGAACGTGTTGCTCGGTCCCGACGGACCCAAGGTCATCGACTTCGGCGTGGCGCGAGCTCTGGACGCTTCGCTGTTGACCAATACAGGCCAAACGCTAGGAACTCCGGCGTATATGTCCCCTGAGCAAGCCGACGGACGCGCTGTAGAGAGCGCCTCCGACGTGTTCGCATTGGGCTCGCTACTAGTCTTCGCCGCGACCGGACGCCTAGCATTCGGCGACGGCGCACCTCTGGCAATCCTGCACCGTGTCGTCAACAACGATCCGGACCTCTCCGGCGTCGCCGAAGACGACGAAGTACTGCGCGGCGTCATCGAGGGCTGTCTGTGCAAGGAGCCCGAGGACCGGCCCTCCCCGCAGCAGATCAAGGACACGTTCGGCGCGATCGGTTGGCAGCCGCTCACCGGCGTCGCCTGGCAGCAGCCGCCGCTCGGCGTCGGGCTGCCGCTCACCGCCGGCGACGCGGCCGACCTGCCGACGGTGGCCATCGCGCCGAAGCGCGGCACCAAGCGGGTCGCGGTGATCTCCGCGGCCACGGTCGCCGCGCTCATCCTGGCCACCATCGCGGTCGTCGAGGCGAGCGGCGGCGGCAAGGGGAACACAGCGGCGGACACCGCGCGCACCGGCGGTCCGACGTCCAGCTCTCAGCAGAACGGAGGCGCTTTCCCGTCTACCGACACCTCCTCCGGCAGCACCAGTTCCAGCGGGCAGACGACGCCGACGAGTAGCAGTCCACCTCCGCCGTCACAAGCATCGGGAGCGCCAGTGCCTCCCGGCGGCGGCGCCGGCAGCACAGCGCCGCCGCAAGGCAGCTCCCAGCTGGTCACCGTCTCCGTTCCGATTACCCAGGGCAATGGAGGAAGCAGTCAGAAGCCCGCTCCGACCTCCTCGCACCCGACGACACATCCTTCGTCGGCACACACGACGTCCGCAGCTCCACCCCCGCCGCCGACCCACAACCCGCCTGGCCCGATGGTTGCGGGCGACATCAGCGTGCTGATCCCGAACTGGGTCGGCGCGGCCACGGTGAACGTCTCTTGGAAGGCGCACTCCGACGCCACGAGCTACGCCATCCACTACACGGTCAAGGGAACGGCGACCAACAGCGACCAGACCGTGCCGGTCTCGGGTACCAGCTACTCCTACCAAATCCCGGCTGACGGGACGACGTGCCTCCAAGTCCGGACGGTCAACCAGTACGGCTCCTCGGCTTTCTACCCGAGCCCGATGTACTGCGTGAACTCGTTCGGCCAGGTAAGCAGCGGCGGATGAGTCCGGCGCGCCCCTACCGCTCAGTAAGTTACCGGCGGTAGGGTTTGGTCATGGGAACCTGGGGACCGCAAGGCGTCAGTGGAAAAGTCGTGGTCATCACCGGTGCGGCACGCGGAATCGGCGCGGACGCCGCACGGCGCCTGGCCCGCCGCGGAGCGAAGGTCGCGCTGATCGGGCTGGAGCCGGAGGAGCTGCGCAAGACCGCGGAGTCCTGCGGACCCGACGCCACCGCGTGGGACGCCGACGTGACCTCCTGGGAGCAGCTCGGTGCGGCGATCGACGGCATCGTCGACCACTACGGCGGGATCGACGTCGTCGTGGCCAACGCCGGCGTCGCCCCGACCGGGTTCATCCGCTCCATCGACCCGTCGGCGTTCGAGCGCACCATCGAGATCAACCTGCTCGGTGTCTGGCGGACGGTACGCACCGCGCTGCCGCACATCATCAAGAACAAGGGCTATGTACTCGTGGTCTCCTCTGCGGCGGCCTTGATCCATCCCCCTGCGTTGGCCGCTTATACGGCGTCTAAGGCCGGCGCAGAAGCGTTCGGCGACAGTCTGCGCGCAGAAGTGAAACACCTAGGCGTTGATGTCGGTGTCGCCTACTTCTCCTGGATCAAGACGGACTTGGTGACGAGTGCGGACGCGCATCCCGTCCTGGGCAAGTTCCGTACAAGCGCTCCCGGTCCGGCGTCCCGTGTGTATCCCTTGGAGAAGGTCGGCCAGGCGGTCGCCGACGGAATCGCTAAGCGCAGCCGCGTTATCTGCGTTCCCTCCTGGGTCAACCAGCTACGCCGCTTCCACGGGATGCTGCCTGCCATCGTGGAGAAGGCCAACGCCCGAGCGACCGCCCGCGCCGACCGCGAGATGATCGCGGACATCGAGAAGCGCGGCGTCGAAGCGTCTTCGCGGCTGACCGGTCCTGGCGGAGCAGCCGCGCAGGCGGCTAAAGAAGCGATCCAGCCAGTCGGTCGAGAGCTGCCGCAGGATCAGCGGTAAGACCGGTGTGCACAGGACCGGGCTGCACCACGGTGGAGCGCGGCGCGATCAGCCACCGGAACCGCCGGCCCATGGCGTCCTGACCGGCAGGGCCGGAGTCCGGTCCGCCACAGCACACCTTCGAGACCGCGCCGAGCAGCGCCTCGATCCCCTCAACGTCCGCTGTGGGATCGAGTGCGCGCACCCGCACTGAATCCAACTGCGTGGCGCATCCGAGGAAGTCGAGCTGCTGGCAGTAGAGCACGACACCGACGTTGACGTACTCGCCGCGCTCCACACGGGGAACCGCGCGCAGCACGGAGTACTCGTAGGGCTGAACGCTCATTTCACCCGTCCCTGCATCCAGTTCGGGTGCTTCGCCTTGAGGCGCGCCTTGAGATCCGAGCCCTCATGAGCCCGTGCGGCCTCCTGCGCGGAACTATCCACAACCTGTGGAAACCACTCGCGCGGTCCGACGACGCGGGTCAGCAGGTAACTGACGTACGCCTCGCGAACCGCGTCAGCAGAGTCGAACCCGGGCTCGTCGACCAGCCACTCGTCCGGCACGACCGCCACCACGGACCGCAACAACTCCTCGGTGACGAGCGGCGCGAGCGCGGCGTCGGCGCCGGGCATGTCCTTCGCATAGGAGGCGAGGACATGGTCGTTCGCGTCAAAGGGAGCCAGCGCGCCCTTCTGTGCGCCGGGCCAGTTGTGGTGGAAGATCAGCGAGGCTCCATGGTCGATCAGATAGAGCTTGCGATGCCACAGCAAGAGGTTCGGGTTCCGCCACGACCGGTCCACGTTCCGCACCAAGGCGTCGAACCACACAACGCGGCTCGCCAGTTCGGGCTCCACGGGAAACGCCAAGGGGTCATATCCCAGCGAACCCGGCAGATAGTCCATACCGAGGTTCAGTCCCTTGCTCCCCTTAAGGAGTTCCTGGATCTCCTGGTCCGGCTCGGCGGCACCGATGATCGGATCCAGCTCGATGCCGACCAGCGCTGGCACCAGCAGAGCCAGGGCTCGGGCCAGTTCCCCGGCGATCACCTCGGCGACCAGAGCCTTGCGACCCTGGCCGGCCGAGCGGAACTTCACCACGTACGTCCCGAGGTCCGCGGCCTCGACCAGTCCGGGCAGCGAACCGCCCTCGCGGAGCGCGGTCACGTACCGGGTGGCGATGACGGTCGGCAGAGCGGCAGGCATGGACACCACGCTAGACGCACCGCCGACCTTTGATCATCCTCATGACGCCTGCGAACCGATGATCAGCGCGTCGTTCTCGATGTCCACGTCCACGCGGACCGTGTCGCCGTCCCGGATCTCGCCGGCCAGCAGCCGGCGGGCCAGCGGGTCGCCGATCGAGGACTGCACCAGGCGGCGCAGCGGACGCGCGCCGAATGCCGGCTCGTACCCGGCGATCGCCAGCCAGTCCCTGGCGCCCGGCGTGACCTCGAGTCCCAGACGCCGGTCGGCCAGGCGCGCGGCCAGCTTGCGGACCTGGATGTCGACGATCCGCCCGAGCTCGGTCGTGCCCAGCGGGTCGAAGATCACCTGCGCGTCCAACCGGTTCAGGAACTCCGGCTTGAACGCCGCCCGGACCGCGTTGTCCACGCGCTGGCGCCGGTCCAGCCGGGCCTGCACCGGGTCCAGCGCCTCGTCGACGGTGAGGTCGAAGCCGCTGGTCCCCAGGTTGGAGGTGAGGATCAGGATGGTGTTACGGAAGTCCACGGTCCGGCCCTGGCCGTCGGTGAGGCGGCCGTCGTCGAGCACCTGCAGCAGCACGTCGAAGATCTCCGGGTGCGCCTTCTCGACCTCGTCGAGCAGCACCACCGAGTACGGCCGGCGCCGGACGGCCTCGGTCAGCTGGCCGCCCTCCTCATAGCCGACGTAGCCGGGAGGGGCGCCGACCAGCCGGGCCACCGAGTGCTTCTCGGAGTACTCCGACATGTCGATGCGCACCATGGCGTGCTCGTCGTCGAACAGGAAGTCCGCCAGCGCCTTGGCGAGCTCGGTCTTGCCGACACCGGTGGGACCCAGGAACAGGAACGAGCCGGTCGGCCGGTCCGGGTCGGAGATACCGGCCCGCGCCCGCCGCACCGCGTCGGAGACCGCGGCGACCGCCTCGGCCTGCCCGATCAGCCGTTCGCCGATCCGCTGCTCCATGGTCAGCAGCTTCTCGGTCTCGCCCTCGAGCAGCCGGCCGGCCGGTATGCCGGTCCAGGCGCCGACCACCTCAGCGATGTCGTCCGGGCCGACCTCCTCCTTGACCATCGGCGCGACGTCCTCGGCCTCGTCGACCGTGGTCGAGGCGGTCTCCAGCTCGGCCTCCACCGCCGGGATCTCGGCGTAGAGCAGCCGGGAGGCGGTCTCGAAGTCGCCGGACCGCTGGGCCTGCTCGACCTGCGACTTCATCGCGTCCAGCCGCTGCTTGAGCTCGCCGACCCGGTTCAGGCCGCTCTTCTCCTGCTCCCAGCGCGCGTTCAGGGCGTTGAGCTGCTCCTGCCGGTCGGCCAGGTCCAGGCGCAGCCGGGCCAGCCGGTCGCGGGAGGCCGGGTCGTGCTCCTTGGCCAGCGCCAGCTCCTCCATCTTCATCCGGTCCACGGTGCGCTGGAGCTCGTCGATCTCCACGGGGCGGGAGTCGATCTCCATGCGCAGCCGGGAGGCGGCCTCGTCGATCAGGTCGATGGCCTTGTCCGGAAGGAAGCGGGAGGTGATGTAGCGGTGGGAGAGCGTGGCCGCGGCGACCAGGGCGGTGTCGGAGATGGCGACCTTGTGGTGCGCCTCGTAGCGGCCCTTGAGACCGCGCAGGATCGCGATGGTGTCCTCGACCGTCGGCTCGTCGACCAGGACCTGCTGGAAGCGCCGCTCCAGCGCCGGGTCCTTCTCGATCCGCTCGCGGTACTCGTCCAGCGTGGTCGCGCCGACCATCCGCAGCTCGCCGCGGGCCAGCATCGGCTTGAGCATGTTGCCGGCGTCCATCGACGAATCGCCGGTCGCGCCGGCGCCGACGACCGTGTGCAGCTCGTCGATGAAGGTGACGATCTGGCCCTCGGAGTCCTTGATGTCGGCCAGGACGGCCTTGAGGCGCTCCTCGAACTCGCCGCGGTACTTCGCCCCGGCCACCATCGCGCCCAGGTCCAGGGACACCAGGCGCTTGTCGCGCAGGCTCTCCGGCACGTCGCCGGCGATGATGCGCTGGGCCAGGCCTTCGACCACGGCGGTCTTGCCGACGCCGGGCTCGCCGATCAGCACCGGGTTGTTCTTGGTCCGGCGCGAGAGCACCTGCACCACCCGGCGGATCTCGGCGTCGCGGCCGATCACCGGGTCGAGCTTGCCGTCCCGCGCCGCGGCGGTCAGGTCGACGCCGTACTTCTCCAGGGCCTGATAGGTGGCCTCCGGGTCCTGCGACGTCACCCGCGCCGAGCCGCGCACCTTGCCGAACGCCTCGCGCAGCGCCTGCGGCGTGGCGCCGGCCTTCTTGAGCAGGTCGGCCGTGGAGTCGTTGCCCAGCGCCAGACCGAGCAGCAGATGCTCGGTCGAGACGTACTCGTCGTCGAGCTTGCGCGCCTCGTCGCCGGCGGCGTTGAGGGCGTTCAGGGTGTTGCGGGCCAGGGTGGGCGCCGAGACCGTCGACCCGCTGGCCGACGGCAGGCGCTCGGCGGCGGCGGTGACCGCCTGGCTGAGCGCGGCGCGGTCCACGCCGACCGCCTCCAGCAGCGGCCGGGTGGTGCCCTCGACCTGGCCGAGCAGGGCCAGCAGCACCTGGATCGACTCGACCTGGGGGTTGCCGGCCCGGGTGGCCTCGCGGATCGCGACGCTCAGGGCCTCCTGGCTCTTGGTCGTCAGCTTCTGCGAATCCACGGTGAAACCTCCACGACTTTAAAGATCAGTTGTGTGCGCTTCCCCGGGCGCGGCGCTCAGTGGTTGGACGCTCAGTGGTCGGGAACGCCGCGCAACCGGCGGACGCTCACTTGCCCTGGGGCTTCCAGACCGCCAGAGCAGTGGTGAACGTCGCGGGCAGGGCCGGCAGCAGGTCGCCGCGGTAGCCGGGCGGAGCCGGCGGCAGCGGCGAGACCGGCGGCGCGATCGGCGCCGCGACCGGGACCGTGCCCTTGGCCGTCGGGTACAGCGTCACGGCCTCGAGTTCGGCCACCCGCCGGGACAGCGCCGCGACCTGCTCCTCGAGCTCGCGGATGCGCTTGATCCCGGCCAGGTTCACGCCTTCGTCCTGGGACAGCCGCTGCACCTCGCGCAGCGTGTCGATGTCCCGCGCGGAGTACCGGCGGCCACCGCCGCCGGTGCGCTCCGGGCACACGATGCCGAGCCGGTCGTACTGCCGCAGGGTCTGCGGATGCATCCCGGCCAGCTGCGCGGCCACGGAGATGACGTAGACGGGAGTTTCCTCGGTGAGCGGCAGGAACGGATTCTTGGAAGCCATCGTGGCGTCACTCTCCCTTCGCGGAGTCCAGCAACTCCGCCCGCGGGTGGTGGTTGCCGGTCGCTTCCTGGAACTTCTGCAGCGCCGCCCGCGCGTCGTCGCCGATCTCGGCCGGGACCGCGATCTCGAAACGCACCAGCAGGTCGCCCTTGGTCCCGTCCTTGCGCGCCACGCCGCGGCCGCGCACGCGCAGCACCCGGCCGTTCTGCGAGTTGGCCGGCAGCTTCACCGTCACCGGCATGCCGCCCAGGGTCGGGACCTGGATGTCCGCGCCGAGCACCGCCTCGGGGAAGGTGACGGGCACGGTCACGGTCAGGTTGTCGTCCTCGCGTCCGAAGACGGGGTGCGGGCTCACATGGACCACCACATACAGGTCGCCGGCCGGGCCGCCGCGCTCGCCGGAGGCACCCTTGCCCTTGAGCCGGATGCGCTGGCCGTCGCGGACGCCCGCCGGGATGCGGGCCTGGATCGTGCGGGAGCTGGCGGCCCGGCCGGAGCCGTGGCACACCGGGCAGGGGTCGTCGACCAGCAGGCCGCGGCCCTTGCAGTCCCGGCAGGGCTCGGAGAAGGCGAAGCCGCCCTGGTTCCGGCTCACCTGGCCGGTGCCCGAACAGGTCGGGCACACCCGCGGGGTGGTGCCGGCCTTGGCGCCGGTGCCCGAGCACGCCGAGCACGGGGTGTCCGAGGTCAGCCGCAGCGAGACCGTGGCGCCGTCGATGGAGTCGCTGAACTTCAGCGTCACCTCCGACTCCACGTCCGAGCCGCGCCGCGCCTGGGTGGTGCGGCCGGTCGTGCTGGTCCCGGTCGTCGGGCCGCCGGTCCGGTTGAACAGCCCGCCGAGCAGGTCGCCGAGGTCGAAGTTGAACCCGCCGGGGGCGCCGCCGCCGGGGGCCCGGAAGCCGCCGTTGCCGAAGACCGAGCGCGAGTCGTCGTACTCCTTGCGCCGTTTGTCGTCGGACAGGACGTCGTAGGCCTCGGAGATCTCCTTGAACTTCTCCTCGGACGCCGCGTCGCCCTTGTTCGCATCGGGGTGGTACTGGCGCGCCAGCTTCCGGTAGGCCTTCTTGATGTCGGCAGCCGGCGCGTCCTTGGGGACACCGAGGATCTTGTAGTAGTCCTTGTTGACGGCCACCTAAACCCACGCCTCCCGTCCGGGTTGTGCCATGTCGTTCACGTCTCGCCTGCGCCGGAGCCCGGCGATCACAGTCCCGAATCGTCGTCGTCGTCGACCTCGGCGGCCGGCTCGGCCGCCGTCTTGCCGGCTCCGCCCGGCGCACGCTTCGCGGCCGGTGCCGCGGGCTTGGGCTTGGGCGCCGGCTCGGGTGCCGGCTCGGTCTCCAAAGCCGGTCCGGGCTCGGCGACCTGCACCTGCGCCGCGCGGACCACGCGCTCGCCGATCCGGTAGCCGGGGCGGAACAGCACCGCCACGGTCACCTCGTCCACGTCCGGGGACGTGGTGCTCAGCAGGGCCTCGTGCAGGTTCGGGTCGAAGAGCTCCCCGGCCGCGCCGAACCGGGCCAGGCCCAGTTTGGCCACCACGGCCTCGAAGGCCTCGCCGACCTGGCGGAACCCGCCTTCCAGCTCGCCGTGCTCGCGCGCCCGGCCGATGTCGTCCAGCACCGGGAGCAGCTCGGACAGCGCGCCGGCCACGGCGGTCTCCTTGACCACCTGCCGGTCCCGCTCGACCCGCTTCTTGTAGTTGCTGAACTCGGCCTGCAGCCGCTGCAGGTCGTTGGTGCGCTCGGACAACTCGGCCTGCACGCCCTGCAGCTCGTTGGTCCGCTCGGCGAGTTTGGCCAGCAGCTCGGTCACCGCGAGGTTGGCGCGCTCGCCCTCGCCTTCCCGCTCGGCCGCGTACTCGTCGCTCACGAAAGGTCCTCCTGAACCCGCCGCTTCCCCAAGGTCGGGAAGACTTCAGTCTCGCTGGGGGTGGCGCCGCACCGGGGCGGGGCGGATCATCCGCTGATGATCCTGCCCCGCACGGCGCCGTCTAGCCGTCGTTCTTCTCGCTCGTCAGGTGGAACCCGCGGCGGAGGCGGCCCTACTTCTGGCAGGGGGTCCGGCTCAGGCCTGGCCACCCTTGCCCTCGTCGACGATCTCGGCGTCCACCACGTCGTCGTCGGCACCGCCGCCCGGGGCGCCGGCGGACTCCCCGCCCGGAGCACCGGCCGCCTCACCGGAGGCCTGCGCCTGCTGGTAGAGCGCGGCGCCGAGCTTCTGGCTGGTGGTCGCCAGCTTCTCCGAAGCCGAGCGGATGGTCGCGGAGTCCTCGCTCTTGAGGGCTTCCCTGGTCTCGCCGATGGCGGCGTCGACCTCGGACTTCACGTCGGCCGGAACCTTGTCCTCGTTGTCCTTGAGGAACTTCTCGGTCGAGTAGACCAGCGACTCGGCCTGGTTGCGGACCTCGGCGGCCTCGCGGCGGCTGTGGTCCTCGTCGGCGTACTGCTCGGCCTCGCGCATCATGCGGTCGATCTCGTCCTTCGGCAGCGCCGAGCCGCCGGTGATGACCATCGACTGCACCTTGCCGGTGCCCAGGTCCTTCGCCGAGACGTTCACGATGCCGTTGGCGTCGATGTCGAAGGTGACCTCGATCTGCGGCAGCCCGCGCGGCGCCGGCGGCAGGCCGGTCAGCTCGAACATGCCCAGCCGCTTGTTGTACGCCGCGATCTCGCGCTCGCCCTGGTAGACCTGGATCTGCACCGAGGGCTGGTTGTCCTCGGCGGTGGTGAAGGTCTCCGAGCGCTTGGTCGGGATCGTGGTGTTCTTCTCGATCAGCTTGGTCATGATGCCGCCCTTGGTCTCGATGCCCAGGGACAGCGGGGTGACGTCCAGCAGCAGGACGTCCTTCACCTCGCCCTTGAGGACACCGGCCTGCAGCGCGGCGCCGACGGCCACGACCTCGTCGGGGTTGACGCCCTTGTTGGGCTCCTTGCCGCCGGTCAGCTCCCGGACCAGGTCGGCCACGGCCGGCATGCGGGTCGAGCCGCCGACCAGCACCACGTGCTCGATCGCGCTCAGGGCCACCCCGGCGTCCTTGATGACCTGGTGGAACGGCGTCTTGCAGCGGTCCAGCAGGTCCGAGGTCAGCTGCTGGAACTGCGAGCGCGTGAGCTTCTCGTCCAGGTGCAGCGGGCCCTCGGCGGAGGCGGTGATGTAGGGCAGGTTGATCGAGGTCTCGGTCGAGCTGGACAGCTCGATCTTCGCCTTCTCGCCGGCCTCGCGCAGACGCTGCATGGCCATCTTGTCCTTGGACAGGTCCACGCCGTGCGCGTTCTTGAACTGGGTGACCAGCCACTCCACGACCGCGTTGTCCCAGTCGTCGCCGCCGAGGTGGTTGTCGCCGTTGGTGGCCTTCACCTCGATGGTGGAGAAGCCGTCGTCGTCCTTGCCGACTTCCAGCAGCGAGACGTCGAAGGTGCCGCCGCCGAGGTCGAAGACCAGGATGGTCTGGTCGCCCTCGCCCTTGTCCAGGCCGTAGGCCAGGGCCGCGGCGGTGGGCTCGTTGACGATGCGCAGGACGTTCAGGCCCGCGATCTCGCCGGCCTCCTTGGTGGCCTGGCGCTCGGAGTCGGAGAAGTAGGCCGGGACGGTGATGACCGCGTCGGTGACCTTCTCGGACAGGTAGGACTCGGCGTCGCGCTTGAGCTTCTGCAGGATGAACGCGGAGATCTGCTGCGGCGTGAAGTTCTTCTCGTCGATGCCGATCTTCCAGTCGGTGCCCATGTGGCGCTTGACCGACCGGATGGTGCGCTCCACGTTGGTGACGGCCTGGCGCTTGGCGACCTCGCCGACCAGCACCTCGCCGTTCTTGGCGAAGGCGACCACGGACGGCGTCGTCCGGGAGCCCTCGGCGTTGGTGATGACGGTGGGCTCGCCACCTTCCAGGACGCAGACGACGGAGTTCGTCGTCCCGAGGTCGATGCCGACCGGACGTGCCATGGGGATTCCTCCGCGAAAGACGTTTCGTTGTCGCTGCCACGTGTCCGAATGCGTTGTGCGGTGGGGAGGCCCGCGGCAGGTTGAGTCGAGTTCGCTCAATGATGCACGGTGAGGGCACTCGAAGTCAAAAGGTTGCGCGGACCCCGCTCAACTTTGCTGCGCAAAGTGCGGGTGACCTGCGCGGATGTCGACAAAATGCTCAAGGTCCCGCGCCGCCCGGACGGCCGTGCGAGCGGCCCGTCAAGGTGCACAGTACCGAGCGGCGTCTTACCGTCGGCATAGGGGGGCGGTGGAAGGAGCCTGAAACATGCGGAACCTGCTCGGCAGCCTGCTCGCGATCATCGGCGCGGCGGCCACCCTCGTCAGTCCCTGGCAGGCCTGGTACAACAACCGGCACGGCAGCAGCTACAAGTTCTACGAGGTCTTCGGATCCGGCGTGACGCTTTCCGGGTCCGGGATCATGGACTCGGTCTTCCTGGTCTTCCTCATCACGGCGGTGCTGGCGGTAGCCGGGGTCGTGCTGCGCTCGCGGGCCCTGGTGGGTGCCGCCGGCGTGATCGCGTTCGGCTTCACCATCCTGTGGATGGTGCGCCAGGGACAGGCCGCCGGCGAGCTGACCGTCACCGGCGCCAACAACCGCGGGCTGGGCTCCGGCGTGGCCTACGCGTTCGGCGGCGGACTGTTGATGATCATCGGCTCGCTGATGATGACCGGCCGCACGAGGCGGACCGTGGTGGCTGAGCCGGCAAGGACGAAGACAGCGGACCAAGCCATGTACGGCACGGCCGCGACGACGTCGGCGCCGCCGGCGATCACGACGACCGCCCCGGCGGACAAGAACCCGGTGCCGCCGGCTGCGGCTCCGGCTGCGACGCCCGCTCAGACGTCGGCCTCCGCGGCGCCCACAGCGTCCGAACGCACCGGCACGGAGCGGCTCAGCAAGGAGGAGCGCCAGATGCTCGGCCTGGACGAGGACGCCTCCGCGGAGCCCAAGAAGCAGAACTAGGAATGTCGCTCGTGGCTCCAGCGCACGTCTGAGCGATGTTTCACGGGAAACCGCGCCGGAGCCTCACCCGGCGGCTGACGGAGTCGTACCCGCCGGCGCGGTGAAGCCCTGGTTCAGGAAGGTGATCACCTTCGGGAAAGAGTCGGTCACGAAGTCGTAGGTGTGCCCGCCGGGTTCGAGGTGCCAGGACAGGTCCACGCCGCAGTTGCAGTCGTCGAGACGCTTAGCGAACTCGGACGCCTCACCCTGGATCAGCGGGTCGGGATCTTGCTGGTCCTCCAGCAGCAGCACGCGCTTGCCGGCCGCCTTCTGGACCATGTCGTCCGGCGTGTTGGCGGCCTCGATCTTGCTGTCGGAGCCGAACATCCCGTCCGGGTCGTCGACACGGAAGTAGCCGGCCATCGAGGCGAACTGGTCGAACAGGTCCGGATGCCGCAGGGTCAGGTTGGCCGCGCCGTAGCCGCCCATCGAGAACCCGACGATGGCGCGCATGCCGGCCGGCCGCGGCGTCTTGCCCTCGACCGCCGGGATCACGTCCTTGATCATGTAGGTTTCGACCATGTCCTTGCCGTCCACGGCGTCGGCCCACTCGGTGTCGTTGTGCGCGGTGCCCTCGCCGGTCGGCGCCGCCACGATGAACGGCTGCTCACCGCCGCTGGTGAACGCCTTGTCCAGCACAGCCTTGACCGCGTCCATGATGCGGTCCGGCTCACCGGGCACCCCGTGTAGGAGGTAGACCACCGGCAGCACGACGTTCGCCGGCACCGCGGGCCGGTAGACGAAGACCGGGCGCGAGGGCCAGTCGTCGTCCGACGACGCCACCTTCAGCTCGGTGACCTTGCCCGGCCCGGTGGCCTTGGGCAGCGACGGACGCGGGCTGGCCGGCACGCTCGGCTTCCCGCCGGGCGCCGAGTTGGTGGTGGCCGACGGGTCGTCGGTGGCGTCGGACAGCGGACCGGTTGGCGGAGCGACCACGCTGGCGTCGTCGGTGACCTGGTGCTTGCCGAGGTGGTGGGTGGCATAGCCGAACGCCACGCCGGAGCCCACGACCAGGGCGGTGCTTATGACGAACAGGGCGACAGCCCGCAAAGGCGAACGCCGGCTGCGTTTGGGCGCGCGACGATGGCCTCTCGCGCTCGCCGCCATAACCCGTCCGCCTCCCCGCGCCCCGCGCTGCAGCGCTGTCGCGTCTTGTCCCCCTGACGGGCGACACACCGGATGTCCACTGGTTCATTCGAGGCTAGTCAGTCCACATAAAGCGCAGGTTAAGGATGATCGGCAATGTAGAGTGCGCGCATGCCCGGGACATCGGGGCCACTCCAGGCGCTGTTTCTGCGGTTCGGACTGCCGGCACCGACCGCTTTCCGGCCTGTCGACAGCGGACTTCTCAATCGGTCATATCAGATCACTTCCGCCGATCGCCGCTACTTCCTGAAGCACTATCTGCCCTGGCGCGGAATCGGCTCCGGACTCCCGGACGCGTACGGTCGCAGGCGCTCCGCAGCGCAGACACTCCGGTGGCAACACGAAGCCGTGATCCGATTACAGGCGGCGGGTCTCCCCGCAGTCGCCCCGCTCAGGGATGTGCACGGCCGTACGGTCGCCTATGTGCGGGGACGCCCTTTTGCAGTATTCCCCTGGAACGACGGCGTGCACCGTCACGGCAGACATATGCACGATATCGACGCGCGCTGCTTGGGCACCACGCTCGCCGACGTCCACACCGGACTGGCGCGCGTTCTCCCCCAAGTCCCGCAGCCGCTGTTCGTCCCCACTGCCTCCGAGCGCCGCGCCGTCGCCGAGGCCGAGCAGCTGCTCGCGGTGGTCGACAGCGGTCCGGGCCGGGACGAGATGGACTTGCTCTCCGCACACCGATTACGGGAGCGCTTAGCGCTCATCCCCGAAGTCGCGCACCTCCGGCCCGCGCCGGACGCCGTCGCGACTGTCGGCTACATCCACGGCGACTTCCACGCCGGGAACGTCATGTGGTCGGCCCTGGAGCCCGGAAGCCGGGTGACAGCGATCGTCGACTGGGAGAAGACGGCCGTCGCGCCGTGTGGGGACGAAGTAGTGAGCACCGCTTTGGTGTTCTTCACCGGGGACTACTCAGGTCAGCTCGACCTGGATCTGGTGCGTGCGTTCATCGGTGGCTACGCCGCGGCCCGTCCGCAATTCTCCGAGCAGGAGCTCGCAGACTCCGTACGCCGCGTCTGGTGGGAACGCCTCACCGACTTCTGGATCCTGACGTGGCACTACCACCACGCCGACCACCGCGCGGACTCGCTGTTCCCCGCCACCGCGGCACTGGTGCCGTGGTGGACGGAGAACTACGCAAAGGTCTTGGACGCCTTCCTGGAAGGCGCCGCGGCGGCTACAGGTACGGTCCCGCGCCGCTGATCCGGCCCGGCTGCTCGCCGTCGGCCATGCCGGGCGGCACAGAGCCGGGCGGCAAAGCGCGCCGGATCTGCTCCAGCTGCGCCCGCGCCGCCATCTGCTGCGCGAACAGAGCGGTCTGGATGCCGTGGAACAGCCCTTCCAGCCAGCCGACTAACTGCGCCTGGGCGATGCGCAGCTCGGACTCGCTGGGGACCTCGTCCTCGGCGAACGGGAGCGACAGCCGCTCCAGCTCCGCGACCAGTTCCGGCGCCAGACCCTTCTCCAGCTCGGCGATCGAGGAGCGGTGGATCTCGCGCAGGCGGGCCCGGGAGGCCTCGTCCAGAGGCGCCGCCCGCACTTCCTCCAGCAGCTGCTTGATCATCGAGCCGATGCGCATCACCTTGGCGGGCTGCTCGACCATCTCGGCGACGTTCATCGGGTTCTCGCCGGACTCGTCGTCCCCGCGCGCGCCGGCGGCGTCGGCCGGCACCACGATGACCCGGCCGGCCAGATCGCCGTCGTGATCGGCGTCGGGGTCGTTGTTCAGGCTCATGTTCATGGCTCCGAAGATGTCGCCGTTCAATCCCGTCATGTATCCGTCCCTCGATTAGCTGCTGCTGCCGCGTACCGTCGCCACGTCGAGCACGACCTTGCCGACGTGCCCGCTGTCCTCGACCACCCGGTGGGCCTCGGCCGCCCGGTCGACCGGCAGCACCCGGTCCACGACCACCCGGAAGCGGCCCTGTTCGATCAGCGGCCACACGGCGTCCCGCGCCGCCGCGACGATCCGCGCCTTCTCTTCTGACGGCCGCGCACGCAGTGTGGTTGCACTGATGCCGGCCCGCTTGCGCAGCAGGGTGTTCAGATTCACCTCGCCGGTGACCCCGCCCTGCAAACCGATGATCACCAGCCGGCCGTCCACCGCCAGCGCCTGGACGTTGCGGTCCAGGTAGACGGCGCCCATGTTGTCGAGGATCACATCCACGCCTTGGCCGTCGGTGACCTCGGCAACCCTCTCCACGAAATCCTCGTCGCGGTAGTTCACCCCGACGTCGGCGCCGAGGTCCCGGCAGGCGCGGAGCTTGGCCGCGGTGCCGGCGGTGACGATCACCCGTGCCCCGAGCTGGTGCGCGAGCTGGATCGCGGTGGTCCCGATGCCGCTGGAGCCGCCGTGGACCAGCAGCGTCTGCCCGGCTTGGAGCCCGGCGAGCATGAAGACGTTCGACCAGACGGTGCACACCGTCTCCATCAGACCGCCGGCGGCCAGCGCGCTCAGGCCCTTCGGCAGCGGCGCGACCTGCCCGGCGGGCACCGCGACCAGCTCGGCGTACCCGCCGCCGGTCAGCAGCGCCACGACCTCGTCGCCCGGCACGAACCCGCTCACTCCGGCGCCGACCTCGACGACCCGTCCGGAGCACTCCAGCCCTGGATAGGACGAGGCTCCCGGAGGGGGCGTGTAGAAACCTCTGCGCTGCAAGATGTCCGCGCGGTTCACCGCGGTCGCGGCGACCTGGATCAGCACCTCGCCGGCCGCGACGACCGGATCGGGCACCTCGGTCCACACCAACTGCTCCGGTCCGCCCGGCTCGGCGATCGTGATGGCGCGCATGACTTCACCCTAGCGAGACCTGTGAGCAAGAGGTGGATCGAGCCCGCAGAGCGGCTCCGGGCGGTACCGATGACCACCGCTGAGACCCCTGTGCAGAGTGAGGCGCCGTAGATCCCCCATTCGGTCGACAGCGAGTAAAAACCGGCCAGTAGCCCTTGGCATCGCCCTTTATCGGTCGTAGAAAGAAAGCAAGGCCCGGCGACCTCCCAACTCAAAGAGAAGGAATGGTTTGGCACAAGGCCGCTCGACCTCGACATCGTTTTGGGAACCCACGCAAAGACCGACCCCTTAAGGGGCCAGCCAGCCAGGCAGACGGAGAGTAACAGCTAGGACCTGGAAGGCGACTACGGAAAACAGACGCTTGTTAACCCGATCCCGGTGTCCCTCATAACAGCGGTGCCGCTTGCGCAGCGGCACCGCTGACCTATTCTCCGCGGGGATTACTGCGATTCCGCAGCGGCTGCCACAAGTGCGCCGGCGAGTTTGCGCGCCGCGTCGTCGTCAAGTGGCCGATGGCCGACCAGACCGCGATACCAGAGCAGGCCGTAGGCCAGATCCGTGAGGAAGTCGAGATCCGCGTCGGCGGCGACCTCGGCGCGGGCCGACCCGCGTTCCAGCAGGACCCGCAGGGTCGCGCGGCGGCTGGCCAGGAAGTCGTGGAAGGGGCGCGCCGACTCGGGATTCTCGATCGAGGCGACCATCATGCTTTTCAGCTCACTGATCACCTTCGGGTCCTCGGACTGCCGGAAGGTGGTCTCGAAGAACTCCCGCAAATCGGCCGCCAGCGTACCGGTGTCGGGCAGCGGGATGGTGTGCTGCGCGCGCGTCCCCACCGCCTCGGCGATGACCGCGGCCTTCGAGGGCCACCAGCGGTAGACGGTCTGCTTGCCGACTCCCGCGTCGCGGGCCAGGCGCTCGATCGTGAAGCCCTCGTAGCCGACCTCCTGCAGCAGACCGATCGCGGCGTCGATGATCGCCTCACGGGCCGCCTCGTTGCGGCGTCTTCCGGTGTGGGGGCGCTCCATGCCGAGCAGCCTAGCGGAGTTGTCTAGACGCGGCGTCTCGGTAATAATTGTCGAGACGGATCGTTTCGACAAAGAACCATCACGGAGGGGACGGGTATGTCCGCCCAGGGGAAGTTCACCGGTAAGACCGTTTACGTCATCGGCGCCAGCCACGGCATCGGCGAGGGGATCGCCGCCGCGTTCGCCGGCGGAGGTGCCGATGTCCTGATCACCGGCCGCGCCAAGGAGCGCCTCGACGCCGCCGCCGAGCGGATCGGCCACCCGGTGCGGGTGGTCCAGTCCGACGCGACCCGCCAGGAGGACGTGGACGCGCTGTTCGCCGCGGCGGACACGAAGATCGACCACCTCGTCCTGGCGGTCAGCGGCGGCATGGCCGGGCTGGGCCCGCTGGCCGAGCTCACCGACGAGGCGCTGCGCGAAGGCTTCGAGAGCAAGGTGTTCGCGCAGTTCAGGGTACTGAAGGCGGCGCTGCCGCACCTCGCCCCGGACGCCTCGGTGACCTTCATCGGCGCCGGCAGCTCGCGCGCCGCGTTCCCGGGCACCACCGCCTTGGCGGCAGCCAACGGCGCGCTGGACGCCGCGGTCCGCCCGCTGGCTGCGGAGCTGGCACCGGTTCGGGTGAACGCGGTCTCCCCCGGCGTGATCGACACCGCCTGGTGGCACCCGCTGGGTGAGAACCGCGACGGGTTCATGGAGCAGCAGGCTGCCGCGACCCCTGTGGGACGCGTCGGGCAGCCGCAGGACATCGCCGAAGCGGTGCTGTTCCTGGCCGGGAACGGCTTCACGACCGGCGTGGTACTGGACGTGAACGGCGGGACCACGCTGGCCAGGGGCTGACGCAGAACACGAACGGCGGGGCGCGTCCGGCGCGCCCCGCCGTGTCGGCTTTTCCGTTACCCGGAGCGGCTTCCGGTCAGCCGCGCATGATCGCTTCGCACACCGCCAGCGACTCGCGCGCGCCGAGCTCGACCGCTTCCGCATACAGCCCGAGCCAGGTCGCCAACCCCTCCTCGGTGCCGGTCGCGTAGTCGCGCGCGGCGTCCAGATACTTCTCGACGCCGACGTCCACATGCCCGGCCTCGACCACCGCCAGCGACTGCGGGTCCAGGCCGCGGTCGGCGAGGATCAGCCGGGACGCCGCGCGGGCCAGCAGGCCGTCGCCCCAGCCGAACGGCTCGTTCACCAGCAGCTCGGCGTGTACCGCCGCCGCGACCACCACGGCCGGCACCTCGGCGGCGGCCGGGTCGCGCAGCTCGTTGGCGAGGGTGGTCAAGGTGACCGCGGCCTCCGGGCCGCTCGGCCGTCCGACCCGGTCCTGGTCAAGGTGACCGGCGGCGGCGAGCAGGTGCATCCGCGACAGCGCCTGGATCGGGGAGCGCTTCCAGACCGGGGCGAGCGTGCCGAGCTCGCCGGAGATCCGCAGCGCGCCGCGCAGGAGTCCGGAACCGTCCTCGTCGCCGAGGTCGGTGCGGCGGCGCACCTCCTCCAGCGGCCAGTCGGTACCGGCCTCGCTCAGCGAGCCGAGGGCGGCCGAAGCGCGGGCGCCGCGCAGCTGCGACTCGGCGGTGACGCGCGCCGACTGGCTGCGCAGGACCTTGTGCCGGCGCACGCGGTCCACGGCCTCGCGGGCGGTGTCCGCCGCCTCGGCGGCGTTCGGAGCGGCGGCCAGGCGCTGGATCGGGGAGCGGGTGTCCATGCCCGGGACTCTACCTACCGCCCGGTAGCGGGGCTGCCACCCGATCGGAGGACGCATGGTTGACGCGCCGAGCCGCGGCGGTCGAGACTCGGCGCGTACCGTTTTAATGAAAACGGTTGTCATCAAGCGCGGACCTCCCCGGTGGAGGTCCGCGACCCACTCCAGCTCCCAGCGCAAGGAGGTCCCGGCATGCGCATCGCCCTGGTCGGCAAAGGCGGCAGCGGCAAGACCACGGTCTCGGCCCTCCTGATCCGGCACCTGGCCGCCGGCGGCCGTCCGGTGCTCGCCGTGGACGCCGACATCAACCAGCACCTCGGCGGAGCGCTCGGCCTTTCCGAGGAGCAAGCCGCCGCGCTGAGCCCGATGGCGGCGCATCTGCCGGCGATCAAGGACTATCTGCGCGGCGAGAACCCGCTGATCTCCGGCACCGAGGCCATGGTGAAGACCACGCCGCCGGGACGCGGCTCGCGCCTGCTGCGGCTGGAGGAGGAGAACGCCGTCCACAGCCTGTGCGCGACGCGGCTGCCCGGGGACATGGAGAACGTCCGGCTGATGGTGACCGGCGGCTTCGAGGAGAAGGACCTCGGCGTCTCCTGCTATCACTCCAAGATCGGCGCCGCCGAGCTCTACCTGAACCACTTGGTGGACGGCCCCGACGAGTACCTGGTGATGGACATGACCGCGGGCGCGGACGCCTTCGCCTCCGGACTGTTCACGCGCTTCGACCTGACCTGCCTCGTGGTGGAGCCGACGCGCAAGTCAGTGTCCGTCTACCAGCAGTACCGCGAGTACGCCAAGGAGTACGACGTCACGATCCGCGTGGTCGGCAACAAGGTGACCGGCCCGGACGACGTCGCTTACCTGCGCGAGCACACTGGCGCCGACCTCGTGGCCTGCCTCAGCGCCTCGCACTACGTCCGAGCGCAGGAGCAGGGCCGGGACAAGGGCTTCGACACCCTCGAGCCGGCCAACCGCACCGCTCTGGCGCGCCTTCAGCTGGAAGTGGACGCCGTGCCGCAGGACTGGGCCAAGTTCACCCGGCAGGCGGTCCACTTCCATCTGAAGAACGCGCACGCCTGGGGCGACCGCGCGACCGGTGTCGACCTCGGCGCTCAGGTCGACCCGGACTTCGTCATGGGACCGGAAGCGTTCGCGGCACAGAGCTGAACGCCGTCACCTTCCGCACCACGTCCGGGTCGGTCAGGATCCGGAAATGGCCGAGGCTGGTCCAGGTGTCGAGTTCGGCTCCGGGCCACAGCGCGGCCAGGCGGTCGCCGCTCGCCACCGGGACTTCGCGGTCGCCGAGGTCGTGGACGATCAGCAGCGGTGGCAGCGTGGTCAGGTCCGCGTCGCGCATCCGTTGCGGGATGTCGAACCTGTCCATGGATACGCCTACGCGCTTCTCCAGGACCCTGAGGAAGCCAGTACGTATCCGTTCTCTGAAGCCGAGCATCTTCGCGAACTCATAAGAGAACCCGATCGGGTCACTTACTGGCGCCACCACTACCAGCCTCCCTACGGGGAGTCCGTCAAGGACGGACAGGACGGCTGCCGCCGCACCGAAGGAGTGCGCGATCACCGCGTGCGCTTCTCCGAAACGGTCCACGGCGCTGGACAGCGCCTCTGAGAACTCCGGCAGTGTGGCGAGTCCCGGTCCGGCAAAGCTCTCCGTCGACCTGCCATGGCCGGGCGCGTCGAACGACACCACTCGGTATCCGGCCGCCAGTAGCGGTTCCACGAAGGCGTCGAGCTGCGCGGCGACACCGCCCCATCCGTGCATGAGGTAGACAAGCGGTCCATCCGCGCCCCAGACGGTTCCGTGCACCGTGCTGCGCCGCACGGTCACGGTGAAGGGCTCGCCGGCGGATACGGCGATCGGCGTCCTCGGCCGCCACGGTTTCTTGGGGACGGTGAGCCAGAGCCGCTCGGCCCAGCGCGCACCCGGACCCGGCGCGACGACTTCCAGCACCTTGAACGCGGTCCGCACGGTACCGATCCCGAGCGCCTTTTTAGCACGAACGGTCGTGCTTTTTTTGCCTGACGACGACGACACGGCCATCTGGATGACCCCTTCTAGCGGTTGGATTCGATCAATCGGGAGAACGCGCTGCGCGCCCGTTCCTCGGCCCTGGCGTCGCCGAGCAGCCGGTGCGCCTGGAAAAAGATGAGCATGATCCCGTGCAGGTCGTGAGCGAACTGCTCCGGATCGGCGTCCGCGGCGAAGAAGCCCTCGGCGATCCCGGTCCGGAACATCTGCGCCACCGAGTCGTTGAAGTCCAGGTGCATGCGGACCAGCCGGTCGCGCACCGGACCCGGCTGATCGTCGTACTCCCAGGCCGCGGAGACGAACAGGCACTCGGCGGTGCCGTCGCGCGACACCGCCAGCCAGCTCTCGAACAGCGTCGTGATCCGCTTCTCGCCGCGCGGGGCGGACAGCGCCGGCCGGACGACGTCCTCGACGAACGCCTCGCTGGCGAATTCCAGGACCTGGACCTGGAGCGTCTCCTTGGACTTGAAGTGCGCGAACAGCCCGCTCTTGGACATCCCGGCGCGCTCGGCGAGCGAGCCGATGGTGAGCGAGGCCAGCCCGGTGGAGGCCGCGACCTCGACCGCGGCTTCCAGGACCTGCCTGCGGGTTTCCTCACCCTTGCTCACACGGAGAAAAATAGCACGACCGTTCATCGAGCGCGACTCAGGCGACCGGTAACATTCGGCGACATCAAGCCGTTCGGGCCCTCGACTTCGTGTCCTGACCCGATCACACTGGGGCATGTGGCATCCAACCCCGCCACCGTCGGCATCGTGGCCGCTTTGGTCGCCCCGGCGGTCGCGGTGTCCCGCGCGGTCCAGCGGCACCGCCTCGCCGGTACGTCGGCCGAGCGCGCCGCCTATGCCGCGATGCACGCCGTCGCCCTCGCCGGGCCTCCGCTGCGCGGCGGCCTGACGCCGGACGCCACTCGCCGCGCCGCACGCCATCTGCGGCCGTTGCTCGGCACTGCGGCGCTGGCGTTCAACGACACCGAGCGAACCCTCACCTGGGACGGCGCCGGACAGCATCGGCATTCTCAGGACTCCTATGAGCTCTCCACCACTGCGCTCAAGTCCGGAAGCGTGTCCGTACTCGGTCCGGAAGAAGTGCACTGCGGCAGCGACTCCTGCATGATCCGTCACGCGGTCGTGGCTCCGATCATCCCGCCCAGCAGCATCGGAGGAATCCGCGCGGACGGTGGCAGTACGGCCATCGGGACGCTGTCCGTGTACAGCTCCAGCACCTCCGTGGCCCTCGTACGGGCCGTCGGCGAAGTCGCGTACTGGGTCGCCACGCAGATAGAACTCGCGGAACTCGACCGCTCACGGACCCTCCTCATGGAGACCGAGCTCAGAGCACTGCGCGCGCAGATCTCTCCGCACTTCATCTACAACTCGCTCACCGCCATCGCCTCCTTTACGCGCACAGACCCGCAGCGCGCCAGGGAACTCCTCCTGGAGTTTGCGGACTTCACCCGCTACTCGTTCCGCGCACACGGCGAATTCACGACGCTCGCCGAGGAGCTGCGCTGTGTGGACCGCTACCTGTTGCTGGAACGAGCGCGCTTCGGCGAACGCCTCCAGGTGGCACTGCGCATCGCTCCTGAGGTGCTCCCGGTAGAGGTTCCCTTCCTATGCGTTCAGCCCATAGTGGAGAACGCAGTACGGCACGGCTTGGAAGGCAAGCCCGGTCCCGGACACGTCACCATCACCGCCGAACCGACGCGCCACGACTACCGCATCACCGTCGCGGACGACGGCGTCGGGATCACCCCGGACATCCTGCGCGACGCCCTCGCACCCGCGGAGCCCGGCACGCGGACCTCGGTCGGACTGTCCAACGTCCACGAAAGGCTCCGCGCGGTCTACGGAACCGCATACGGCTTGGCGATCGAATCAGAACCCGGAGCGGGTACCACAGTGGTGATCCGGGTCCCCAAGAAGTAGCACCAACCAGAGGGCAGAGCGCATGACGATCGCAACGCCGACCGGCCTGCGCGTGCTGGTCGTCGATGACGAACCCCCAGCCGTCGCCGAACTCGCCTACCTCCTGTCCCGCGACCCTCGCGTCTCCTCCGTACGGACCGCTACCGACGGAGAGGACGCACTGCGGGTCCTGAAGAACTCTCCTGTAGACGCACTGTTCCTCGACATCCGTATGCCCGGCCTGGACGGTCTGGAGATAGCGGCGCTCCTGAACCAGTTCGCCACTCCGCCACAGATCGTCTTCGTGACCGCACATGAGGAGTTCGCTCTGGAGGCGTTCGACCTCCACGCCTCCGACTACATCCTCAAACCGGTACGCGCCGAACGCCTCGCGGAAGCTCTCCGCCGGATGACACCGGCATCCGCACCACCTAGGGCCCCCGAAGCGGGGCCCTACGACGTCATCCCTGTGGAGCTGGCCGGCGTCACACGCTTCATCCCGCGCCAAGAGGTCTCCTATGCGGAAGCGCAAGGCGATTACGTGCGCTTGTACACAGCCAGCAGCAGCCACCTGGTCCGCATCCCCTTGGCGGTCCTGGAGGAGCACTGGTCCGGCGCCGGCTTCGCGCGGACGCATCGCCGTTTCCTGGTTCGTGTCGACGCCGTCTCCGAGGCGCGGTGGGAGAGCGGCCACCTGACCGTCATCGTCGGCGGAGTCCCCATCCCCGTGGCGCGTCGGCACACCCGTGAAGTGCGCGAACGGCTCAGTCACCGCTGATCGCGCCACCTCGACCGCTGACCTTCCGTTGGTCAGCCGTTGAACGCTTCGCGTGGACCGTCCGTAGATCGAATCCTTATCCGCTCTGTCATGATTCGCGGGTGATCACTTACGGTGGCTCCAGGACGCGGGTACTGCCGACCTGGTCCCGCCGCGGTGATCACCCGTCAATCGGGCGTTCATCACCACGCGGCACGTTGAGCACGCCGCCCACCGAAATCGGGTCCTGGTGGGCGGCGTCTGGCGTCTCCGGGCGCCGTCCAGGTAAAAGGTCTATACCAATTGATCCGAAACCCTTGTGCTCCGGACCCTCCCTTGGTGTGCTACTGCCTGGATAAAGTGTGACCGCTGTCATAATGCATCGAACGAGGAGAGACGGTGTCGAACGAGGCCCTTTCCAACCTGCTCCGTGAGGACCGCCGGTTCGCGCCGTCCGCGGCCTTCGCCGCCGACGCGAACGTCAAGGCCGACGCGTACGCCGCGGCTGAGGCAGACCGGCTGGCGTTCTGGGACACACAGGCCTCGCGCCTGTCCTGGGACACGCCCTGGAGCGAAACACTGGACTGGTCGGGTATGCCGGTCGCCAAGTGGTTCGTCGGCGGGAAGCTGAACGTCGCCTACAACTGCGTGGACCGCCATGTGGAGGCCGGCAACGGCGACCGCGTGGCCATCCACTTCGAGGGCGAGCCCGGCGACTCCCGCGCCATCACCTATGCCGAACTCAAGGACGAGGTCTCCAAGGCCGCCAACGCGCTGACCGAGCTCGGTGTGCGCCAGGGCGACCGCGTCGCGATCTACATGCCGATGATCCCGGAAACCGCTGTAGCGATGCTCGCCTGTGCGCGCATCGGTGCGGTGCACTCCGTGGTGTTCGCAGCGTTCTCCCCCGACGCGCTGCGCGCGCGCATCGAGGACGCCGGCGCCAAGCTGCTGATCACCGCCGACGGCTACCACCGCCGCGGCGGCACGGTGAACCTGAAGGCGAACGCCGACGAGGCCGTGAACGGCGCCGAGACCATCGAGAACGTGCTGGTCGTGAAGCGCACCGGCGCGGACGTCGCCTGGGGCGATAAGGACGTCTGGTGGCACGACGCGGTGGGCGGGGCGTCCACCGAGCACACCCCTGAGGCCTTCGACAGCGAGAACCCGCTGTTCATCCTCTACACGTCCGGGACCACGGGTAAGCCCAAGGGCATCCTGCACACGACCGGCGGCTACCTGACGCAGGCTTCGTACACGCACCACGCGGTGTTCGACTTGAAGCCGGAATCCGATGTGTACTGGTGCACCGCCGACGTCGGTTGGGTCACCGGGCACTCCTACATCGTCTACGGGCCGCTCTCCAACGGCGTGACCGAGGTCATGTACGAGGGCACCCCCGACACCCCGCATCAGGGCCGCTTCTGGGAGATCATCCAGAAGTACAAGGTCAGCCTCCTGTACACCGCCCCCACCGCGATCCGCATGTTCGCCAAGTGGGGCGACGACATCCCGGCGAAGTTCGACCTCTCCTCGCTGCGCCTGCTGGGCTCGGTCGGCGAGCCGATCAACCCCGAGGCATGGATCTGGTACCGGAAGAACATCGGCGGCGACCGCACTCCGGTGGTCGACACCTGGTGGCAGACCGAGACCGGGGCGATCATGATCTCCCCGCTGCCGGGTGTCACCGAGGCCAAGCCGGGCTCGGCGATGCGGCCGTTGCCGGGCATCTCAGCCAACGTCGTGGACAAGGACGGCAACATCGTCGGCAACGGCCACGGCGGGCTGCTGGTCCTGGACAAGCCCTGGCCCTCCATGGCCCGCGGCATCTGGGGCGACCAGCAGCGCTTCATCGACACCTACTGGGCCCGCTTCGCCGAGCAGGGCTACTACTTCGCCGGCGACGGCGCCAAAAAGGACGAGGACGGCGACCTGTGGCTGCTGGGCCGCGTCGACGACATCATGCTCGTCTCCGGCCACAACATCTCCACCACCGAAGTCGAATCCGCCCTCGTGTCCTACCCGGCTGTGGCTGAGGCCGCGGTGGTCGGCGCCAAGGACGAGACCACCGGACAGCGCATCGTCGCCTTCGTCATCCTGCGCGCCGGCCAGGAGGAGACCGAGGGCTTGGACGCGGCACTGAAGGCGCACGTCTCCAAGGAGATCGGCCCGATCGCCAAGCCCAAGCAGATCCAGATCGTGCCCGAACTGCCCAAGACGCGCTCCGGCAAGATCATGCGGCGCCTGCTCAAGGACGTCGCCGAGGACCGCGTCGTCGGCGACACCACCACCCTGGCCGACTCCACGGTCATGGATCTGATCAAGGCGAAGCTGCCGCACGCCAACGAGGACTGATCCCCTCCCGCTCGGCGTGACAGACCGCCGGGTGTGCCGACCTCAGAGTCCGCACACTCGGCGGTCTGCTTTTCTCAGGAGCCGGGCACTCGCACATGGGTTCCTCATGGATCGGTAACCTGAACGGCTTAGGAGCGCCGGGAAGTCTGGTCGGCATGGGTAGTGGTCTTTCGATCACCACCCGTCCGCAGCTGAGCTCGAGCCACAAGGACGCCTTGATGACGCCCCCGGACCGCCCCGCCTCCCCGTCGCGCGTCTTCGCGCGCCTGAAGCGCATAGAGCGCAGGCATGTGGCGGCAGTGCTCCGGACCGAGACCGTCGGCGGCGCGTTGCTGATCGCCTTCGCGCTTCTCGGGCTGCTGTGGGCGAACTCTCCGTGGCGCGCCTCCTACGACACCGTCAAGAACACCGTCGTCGGACCGCACCTATGGCATCTGGACCTGTCGCTGGCGGACTGGGCTGCGGACTTCCTGCTCGCGTTCTTCTTCCTGGTCGCCGGGATCGAGCTCAAGCACGAGCTGCAAGCCGGCGAGCTGTCGAACCCGCGTGCCGCGGCATTGCCGGTCGTCTCGGCGCTGTGCGGCATGATCGTGCCGATCGGGGTCTACCTCGCGGTCAGCGCCGGACACACGAACGCCGGCGAGGGCTGGGCCGTGCCCACCGCCACGGACATCGCGTTCGCGCTGGCGGTGCTGGCCGTCGTCGGGCAGAACCTGCCGTCGGCGCTCCGTGCCTTCCTGCTGACCCTCGCGGTCGTGGACGACCTCGGTGCGATCATCATCATCGCGATCGCGTACACGGACAGCATCGACACCGGGGCGCTGGTCATCGCGGCGGTCCTGCTCCTCGCCTTCTATGTGGTGCAGCGGATGCGCATCACCAGCTTGTGGCTCAACGTGCCGCTGGGGCTGGCCATCTGGATCGCGGTGCACGCCAGCGGCGTCCACGCGACGGTGGCCGGCGTGGCAATCGGTTTGATGCTGCGCGGCCGACGTCACGGAGACAGCGATGAGGACCACGACGACGAACTCCAGTCGCCTGCCGAGAAGGTGCAGTGGCGGTTGCAGCCGTTCTCCGCGGGCTTTTGCGTCCCGGTCTTCGCGATCATGTCCGCGGGGGTCTACGTCGGCGGCAAGACGCTGGGCAGCCTGGTCAGCGACCAGATTCCGCTGGCCATCGCCGCGGGCTTGTTCATCGGCAAGGCGGTCGGGGTGTTCGGCGGTGCTTATCTGACTGCGCGCTTCACCCGTGCCGAGTTGTCCGACGAACTGCAGTGGCGCGACATCGCGGCGGTGTCCGCGCTCACCGGCGTCGGGTTCACCGTCTCGCTCCTGATCGCCGAACTCGGCTTCTCCGACAGTCCGGATGTCCTGAATCTCGCTAAGGGCGGAGTACTACTGGGTTCACTGGCATCCGCCCTCTTCGCTGTAGTACTCCTGCGCCGGAGGGATCGCTTCTACGACCAACTGTGCACTGCCGAGGAGTCGGAAGACTCAGAACTGGTGCTCGGGCGAGAATAGGCGGCGTCCCCTCCACACTGGCCGTGGAGGGGGACGCTTGTCGGGATTCGCTCAGCGAATCCGTACTAGTCGGTCAGGCGCGCGTCCGCATAGGCGGCCATCGCAGCCGCCTGGTACTCCGCGAGCCCTTCGGCGATCTTCAGATAGTTCGCCTTGAAGCGTTCGTCGTCGACGTACATCTGGCCGACGCACTTGTACGCGCTGCGGTTCGGCGTCCACCAGATGCAGATGCCCTGGTAGTGCTGGTGGACCTCGTCCTGCACCGCCGGGTCGTCGACCGGTGTCCCGGCGGCCATGAACTCCGCCATCCGGATCATCGCGGCGGTCGCCTCGCGCTGCCAGCGCTCGAGGTCCTCCTCGGTCATGGTGGCGCGCTTGGCCTGGGCCTGCTCGAACTCCTCGGGCCAGCGCTCGCGCGCCTCGTCCTCGTACTGCGACTCCTCGAACCCCTCGAAGAGGTTCTCCGGCCGGTTGATGTGCACGGACATCTGTGGCTTCCCTTCCAGCTCGGCGATGGTCCGCCGCACGGTCTCGGCGACCCGCGAGAGCCGGTCGCGCTCGACGAGCAGCCGGCCGTACTGCCGGCGCAGGGCCACGATCGTGTCCGGTTCGGAATCGATCGCCTCGGCGATCTCGGACAGGCCGAGTCCCAGCTCGCGCAGGACGAGGATCTGCTGCAGGCGCAGCAGCTGCGCCTCCTCGTAGTAGCGGTAGCCGTTGGCGCCGACGTGGTCGGGCTTGAGAAGCCCGATGTCGTCGTAGTGGCGCAGAGTTCGGGCGGTGACCCCGGACATCCGCGCCACCTGCGCGATCGACCAGCTCATAGCGGTTCCCGCCCTCCCGTCGCCCACCGCCACCCGTTATGGAGACGCTACGCGTCGCAGACCATCTGGGTGCGGCCGGACTTTCCGGCCACATTCTCGAAGGTAGAAGCTTCCGTTACGACAAGGTCAAGCCGGATTCAGGGCCGGCTGAGGATCAGCTGAAAAGCCTCGGTCGTGGTCTCGACGACCTGCTCCGGCTGCGGGTCCATGCTGCCCAGCGTGCGGCCGTGCCGGATCCAGGCGGTGTGCAGGCCCACGCCGTTGCCGCCGGCGATGTCCGAGCTCAGGGAGTCGCCGACCATCCAGCCGCCTTCCAGAGGTGCCCCGGCACGTTCGGAGGCCAGTTGGAAGATCTTCGACTCGGGCTTCCAACTGCCCTCGACGTCGGAGATGCAGACGACGTCCACGTAGGCGCGCAGCCCGACCGCGTCGATCTTGGCGTTCTGGAAGTCGCCGAACCCGTTGGTGACGATGCCGATCCGCCAGCCGGCGTCGCGCAGCGCCTCCAGGCCGTCCAGCACGCCGTCGAAGGGCTTGAGCAGGTCGACCATGCGGAATTGGTAGTCGGCCAGCAGCTCGGCCGGGTCCGCGGCCAGGCCGAAGTGCTCGACCAGGCCGCGGAAGGCGTCGTCCGGCGATCCGGTCCAGAAGATGTGCTCGTTGTCGATGAACCAGCGCACGTCAGCCGGGGAGCTGTGGGCCGCGACCAGCTCCTCGGTCCAGGCGATGAAGGCGCCCTTGGAGGAGATCAGGGTGTCGTCCAGGTCGAAGAGCGCGAGACGGGGCATGGCTCCGAGATTAACTGATCGTTCCGACGCCCAACGGAACACCGGGTTACGGGCGGTGGCGGCGGTGCTGCTCAGACCGGTCGGATCGGCGTCGCCGGACACGGCTCGGCGGCAGTCAGACCGCACTGAGCACGAGCCCGGACGTCGGGACGCCGGTACCTGCTGTGACCAGCACGTTATGGACGTCCGGGACCTGGTTCACGGCCGTTCCCCGGGCCTGGCGGACCGCCTCGGCGATGCCGTTCATGCCGTGGATGTAGGCCTCGCCGAGCTGGCCGCCGTGAGTGTTGAGCGGAAGCCGTCCGCCGATGTGGATGGCGCCGTCGCGGATGAAGTCGCGCGCCTCGCCGCGCCCGCAGAAGCCGAATTCCTCCAGCTGCGTCAGGACGAACGGAGTGAAGTGGTCGTAGATGACGGCGGTCTGGATGTCGTCCGGTCCCAGCCCGGATTGGTTCCACAGTTGCCGCGCGACAGTGCCCATCTCGGGGAGTCCGGATATGTCCTCGCGGTAGTAGCTGGTCATCATCTGTTGGTCATGCGCCGAACCCTGTGCGGCGCCCGCTATAAGGACTTCCTTCCCAGGGAGGTCACGCGCGCGCTCCGCGGAAACGACTACCAGGGCGACTCCGCCGTCTGACTCCTGGCAGCAGTCCAGCAGCCGCACCGGGTCGGCGATAAGCTTCGAGCTCTGGTGGTCAGCCAAGGTGATGGGGCGCTCGTAGAACCACGCTGCGGGGTTTGTGGCGGCGTGAGTCCGCGCCGCCACCGCGACACGCCCGAAGTCCTCCGATGTGGCTCCGTACTTGTGCATATAGCGGCGTGCGGCCATCGCGACCCAGGCTGCAGGAGTGATGAGCCCATAGGGCGAGTAGTAGCCGAAGTGCTGTGCCATCGGGGATTCGCCACGAGCCTGGATCGCGGCGTCCCCGGAGCCGAACCGCCGACCGGAGCGCTCGTTGAAGGCGCGGTAGCAGACCACGACGTCGGCGAGGCCAGCTGTGATCGCGGCAGCTGCGTGCGCGACGGTCGCACAGGCGGCGCCGCCTCCATAGTCGACGAGGGAGAAGTGCCGCAGCTCGGCGACGCCCAGTCCGCGACCCACCATGATCGAAGGGCTGGAGTCCATGGAGAACGTCACCAGACCGTCGACGTCGCGCGGCGCGATCCCGGCGTCGTCCAGTGCGGCCTTGCAAGCCTCCAGGCAGAGCTGGAGTTCACTGCGTCCGGACTCCTTGGAGAACTCCGTGGCACCGATACCGACGATCGCTGCTTCGCCCGCCAGGGACATGCTCACTCACCGAGGCCTTTCAGGGTCACGGTTCCGGTGACGTGGTTGCCGAGCTGGTTCGCGCCGCGGATCGCGACCTCGACGGCGCCGTCCTCCCCGACACTCGCCACGGACCCGGTGAGGGTCATCGTGTCGCCGGGATAGTTCGGCACGCCGAGGCGGATCGCGATCTTCAGGATCCGGGCCTCCGCGCCGGCCCAGTCGGTCACGTAGCGTCCGACGAGTCCGTTGGTGGTGAGGATGTTCATGAAGATGTCGGGGGAGCCCTTCTCGCGGGCTGCCGGGACGTCGTGGTGCACGTCCTGGTAGTCGCGGGAGGCGATGGCGCCGGAGACGATCCGGGTCGGGGTGATCGGGATGATCAGCTCCGGCAACGCCTCCCCGACCTTGGGCAGTGCGCTCATTGATCCTCCTCTATGGGGTGAGCGGCGATGAGCTCGCCGAGGTCGCCGGACCAGGCTTCGGCGGAGCCTCCGTAGAGCTCCCAGTAGCGAGCCCACGCGTGATAGCGGTGCAAGGGATAGGTGACGTCCACGCCAAAACCGCCGTGCAGGTGCTGCGCCGATCCGACGACCCGGCGCGCGCCGTCGGCGGCCCAGACCCTGGCGGTGGCGATCGCGTACCGGGCCCGGGGCGAGCTGATGCCGTTCTCTGCGATCGCGTATACGGCATCCCACAGTGCGGCTTGCATAGCGCGGGAATCGATATAGCGGTCCGCAGCGGACAGGGCCACGCCTTGGAACGTCGCGAGCGGATGCCCGAACTGGACGCGTCCGCCGACGTACTCGGCCGTCATCGCCAACGCCCGCGCTGCGATCCCGCAGAGCGTCGCGGAGGAGAACAGCGCAGCCAGGGCGCGGGCCTCGCCGACCGCGTCGCAGAGCTCCATGACTTCGGCGTCGATGAACTCCAGGACGCCCAACGGCTCGCCGGTGGTCGTCACCTGGTCGCCGACGCGCGCCGTCGACAGGGAGACCAGCGCCAGCACTTCCGTATCGTCCTCGCGGAGCGCCGGGACGAGCACCAGGTCGGAGCTGAGGGGGTACGGCACCAGTTGCGTGATCCCGTTGAGCCGCTGACCGGTCAGCCGCAATGGCGCGGTGATCGTCGAGGGATGCTCGGCGAGCGCCGCGGTGATGACCAGTTCCCCCGACAGCACGGCCGGCAAGTGCTTCTCATCGATGACCGAGACCGCGACGAACGTCTCCACCAGAGGCAGCCGCGCGAGTGCGGCTCCGGCATCGGACAGCAAGCGCACCATGCCCGGCAATCCAGTACCGCCGCCACCCACGCTCGCCGGAAGTACTGCGGCGAGCAGTCCGGTGTCAGCCAATATCCGCCATAGGCGACGGTCATGCTCATCGGATACCGCTTCGTTGCTATAAGCCGGACTTCGTGTGGTCTCTATGTCGAGATCCTTAAAGACCTCGCTAGAGAGTTCTCCTATGGCTTCCAGCGCGTCGTCCACCGGCTGGTCCACAACGGTCACGGCGCCCCACCTTCTTGAGCGGGTCCGGCGAAAACGAGTCCATCCTCGAAGACGAGACTCAGTGGCATCTCTATACGCAGGTCCTCGTTGGCGATACCGCGAGTCCCACAGACAATGCGCGGCCGTGCGTCGCTGTCTTCCATATCCAGGTCGATGAGGACGACCGCGTAGGGACCCTCTTCCCAGGGCGGCAGCGGGTGATGGCAGATCGTGTAGCTGTGCAGGACGGCGTGACCGGTCGCCTTCACCGTCGTCCAGTCGAGGGATTGGCAGTCCGGACACATGGGAGAGGGAGGATGCCGAAGCGATCCACAGGCTGTGCACTTCTGGATGAGCACGTCGCCCTTCGCGACGCCCTCCCAGTAGTAGGCGTTGTCGCGGCCGGTGACCGGAAGCGGGCGCGTCATGCCGCCGGCTCCTTGGGCTTGAACCACAGCGTCCGGAACAGCATCTCGCCGAGCAGTTCGCCGCGCTGGTCGCGGTACTCCGTGACCGACGTCAGGAAGTAGCCCTCACCGAGCGCCGTCTTCTTACGCGGGGACACGGAGTCCAACCGCGAGGTGGCGTACAGATGGTCTCCGATAGTGAGGTAGCGGTGATAGGTCTGCTCGCAGTCGGTCGCCACCACGGCCCGGTAGCCCGCCTCGACCAGCATGGCCTGGGCCCGGGTGGTCCCGTCCTCGAACCCGCGCATCCGCAGCCCGGGCATCGTCCAGGCCTGCAACGACGCCGGCGGTGCGACCACGTCGGGGTGCCCTGCCGCGCGCGCCGCCGCCGCGTCGGTGTAGATCGGCAGGTCGTCGCCCATCGCGTCGCACCAGTGCCGGATCATCGGCTGGTTCACCGGGTCCCAGGCCGGGACCGGCTCGGACGGCGGGTCGGCTATGTGGGCGGACACTGTCTCGTACAGCGGATCGGTCTCCACAGTTCTCCCTATCTCCGCACCCTGGGCATCGCCAGCCCGGTCATCGCGATGATCTCCCGCTGGATCTCGTTGGCGCCGCCGCCGAAGGTGTTGGTCACCGCCCAGCGGTAGAGGTATTCGAGGTCGCCGGCCAGAAGCGCGCCGGGGGATCCCGTCTTCAGGATTCCTCCTGCGCCGAGTACCTGGATCAACTCCGCTAGCGCCTCTATATGCGTTTCCGTACCGTGCACCTTCGCTGCGGACGCATCTGCGGGGGACAGGTGGCCACCGGTCTGGTCCTTCTGCAGTGCGGCGACCATCTGGCCGTTGAGAAGCCGTAGACCACTGATGCGGATATAGGCGCGCGCCATAGTGGTCTTCACCCAGGGCAGATCTATGACCCGTTTCCCGTCTGCGGCAGGTGTCTCCATGGCCCAGCTCTGCACCTTCGCGAACGAGCGGATCACTCCCTGCGCGACCGCAGCCAGTGCCACCCGCTCGTGGTTCAGCTGGGTGGTGATCAGCTTCCAGCCCGCGTTCTCCGCGCCGACCCGCATCGTGACCGGGACACGGACGTCGCGGTAGTACGTGGCGGTCGTGTAGTGCGAGGCGATGGTGTGGATCTTCGTCGCCTCGAACCCGGGATCCTTGGTGTCGACCAGCAGGATGGAAATGCCCTTGTGCTTCGGCGCGTCCGGATCGGTCCGGCAGGCGAGCCAGACGTACTCCGCTGAGTCTCCGTGCGTCGTGAAGATCTTCTGTCCGTTGACCGCATAAGCGCTGCCGTCCTCGGTGAGCACAGCGCGTGTGGTCAGACTCGCCAAGTCCGTGCCGGCGCCGGGCTCGGAGTAGCCGGCCGCGACGTCGATCTCCCCGGCGAGGATCCCCGGTAGCAGCAAGTCCTTCTGTTCCTGCGTACCGAAACGCATAAGCGTTGGGCCCACAGTGTTGAGCGCCACCAGAGGCATCGGGCAGCCGGCGCGCGCCGCCTCGTCGAAGAAGATGAACTGCTCGACCGGCGTCAGACCGCGGCCGCCGTATTCCTGCGGCCATCCCACGCCGAGCCAGCCATCCGCGCCGAGCTTCCGGTGCAGGGTGCGGGCCGTGTCCGTGGCGGTGTCGGGCAGGCGCAGATCGCGGTGGACCTCCTCGGTGACCAGTGCGGCGAAATACGTCCGCAGCTCGGCTCGCAGGGCTCGTTGGGCCGGGGTGTAGGCCAGGTGTTCCGGTGGCTGCATACGGCGGCGTCTCCCGCGGTCGGCGTGATCGGCTGGACGTGCGAGTGCTGAAGGTGCTGCTCCGCGCCCGACCGGCCGTGCGCGGCGGCCCCGCCGGCGATCTGAGCACTCGTCAGATTAGAACACGTTCTACTGGAAGGCCACACCGGGTTAGGGTGGCGTCATGGACCGTCTGAGCGGACCCGGCGAACCCTTCGACGTGATCGTCCTGGCCGGCGGCGGCGCGCGCCGGCTCGGCGGGACGGACAAACCCGCCCTCGAGATCGGCGGGGTCAGCCTGCTCGACCGGGTGCTGGCGGCCTGCGAGGGCGCCGCGTCGGTGGCGGTCGTGGGCCCGCCCAGGCCGGTGGCCAGGCAGGTCGTGTTCACCCGCGAGTTCCCTCCCGGCGGCGGTCCGGTACCGGCTTTGGCCGCGGGGATGACGGTCGGCTCGGCCGAGCTGGTCGCGGTCTTCGCCGCCGACATGCCGTTGCTCGATGAGGAGGCCGTCACGGTTCTGCGGCGCTCGCTGACCGCCGACGCAGTGTTCTTCACCGACGAGCGGGGCAAGGACCAACCACTTGCCGCGATATACCGGCGTAACACGCTCGCGGCAGCATTGGACGCGCTACCCGAACTCCGGGGCGCGCGCCTGTTCTCCGTCGTCGAAGGGCTGGACGCGACCCGGATCCCGGACACGCGGGGTGTGACCGCGGACTGCGACACGTGGGAGGCCGTTCACGCCGCCCGCGCGCTGATCGCGACACGACCCGCCGCGAAGGCGAAGATGGGGGATATGGACGACAAGAAGCTGCTCGCCGACTGGTGCGCCGCCGCCGCCGCCGAACTCGGGCTGACCGGGCACGAACTCGCCGAGTCCGATCTGGACGCGATCCTCGGCCTGGCCGGGGTCGCCGCCCACAACGTGCTGCGACCGGCGGCGCCGCTGACCACGTTCCTGGCCGGCTACGCGGTCGGGCTGCGCAGCTCGGCCGGCGGCGGGCGCGGCGCGCTCGACGGGCCGATCGCGAAGCTCAGTGCCCTGGCTCAGGCCTGGGACCCGGCTGCCGACGGCCCGGCCGGTACCGGTCACGGCGGCGCGGCGAGTGGGACGGTCGGCGGCTCGGTGGCTGCCAGCCCGACAGCCGTGCGGGACGCTACTACCGGCGCTGCGGCCAGCGCCAAGAGCAGCAGCGGCACCAGTGGCGACCGGGCGGCCGACGCAGCGGGATCCGGCGGACAGTGAGCACGTCCTGGGCCGAGGCCCGCAAGATCGCCGGCGCTGCGGCGATCCCCCTGCCGGTCACCCGGGTCCCGCTCGCCCAAGCCCGCGGGACGGTCCTCGCCGAGTCGCTGTCCGCGCTGGTGGACCTGCCGCCGTTCGCGACCTCTGCGATGGACGGCTGGGCGGTGGCCGGTCCGGGACCTTGGCGGGTCACCGGCCGGGTGCTGGCCGGCCAGGAGGCGACGCGGCTCGGCGACGGCGAGGCGGTGGAGATCGCCACCGGTGCTCGGATGCCCTCCGGGGCGGAGGCGGTCCTGCGGCGCGAACGGGGATACGTCGACGCCCACAGCCGACTCCACGTCGGCGAGAAAGGCGACGACCAGGACGGCCCCAACCACGGCGCTTCGGCCGCGGCCACGACTGCCGCCGCACCGCAGCGTTTTTACGCCGCCGTCACGAGCGGCACCACCGCCACCCGCACCCCGCGCGGCGCCGAGCTGGGACTGCCGATAGGAGCAGACATCCGGCCGCAGGGCCAGGAGTCGCGCCGCGGCGAGACGCTGCTGTCCGCCGGGACCCGCGTGACCCCCGCGGTCCTGGGACTGGCCGCCGCCGCGGGCTACGACGACCTGCCGGTCCACGAGCGTCCCCGGGTCGCGCTGGTCGTCATAGGCGACGAGCTGGCCGGGTCGGGGCTGCCGGACGGCGCCCGGATCCGCGACGCGCTCGGGCCGATGTTCACCGCCTGGCTCGACGCGCTCGGGGTCGAGGTGACCGTGAGCCGGGTCGCCGACGATCCCCGGGAGCTGCTCGCGGTCGTCGCCTCCTCCCCGGCCGACCTGGTGATCACCACCGGCGGGACGGCGCGCGGGCCGGTGGACCACGTGCACCGGGTGCTCGCCGAGCTCGGCGCGCGGCTGCTCATCGACGGCGTCTCGGTGCGGCCGGGGCACCCGATGCTGCTCGCGCAGTACGGCGGCACCCGGCAGCACCGCCGGTTCGTCGCCGGCCTCCCCGGCAACCCGCTGGCCGCCGTCGCCGGCTTCGTCACTGTCGTGCGGCCGCTGCTGCGCCGGCTGGCAGGACTCGCGGACACGTCACACTTCCTGCCGCTCGGGGATGCCGTCCCCACCCATCCGACCGACACTCGACTCGTGCCCGTCTCCGTCACCGAAGCCTCCGCGGTCCCCCTGCGGTTCACCGGCCCGGCGATGCTGCGCGGACTGGCGCTGGCCGACGGACTGGCCGTCGTACCTCCGGGAGGAGGGGTGGTCGCCCTCGGCGCCGGGCAGCGGGTGGAGGTGCTGACGGTCTGAGCGAGCACACCACGTACGCAGCCCCGTTCCGCCCCACGATCGTGCTGCCGCGCGCGGTCCCGGGCCCGCTGCGGGCGGTCCTCAAGCGGGTGCTGCTGGCGCTGGGCATCCTGGTGCTCTCAGCGGTCATCGTCTACCTGGGACGGGACGGCTACCGCGACTCCTCCGGCAAGCCGATCGGCTGGCTCACCAGCTTCTACTACGCCACGGTGACCCTGTCGACGACCGGCTACGGCGACGTGGTGCCGGTCAGCGACTCGGCCCGGCTGATCAGCACCCTGTTCGTGACGCCGCTGCGCGTGCTGTTCCTGCTGGTGTTGGTCGGCACCACCCTGGAAGTGCTCACCGAGCGCACCCGCAACGAATGGCGGCAGGAGAGGTGGAGGTCGAAGGTGCGGGATCACACGGTCGTGGTCGGGTACGGCACCAAGGGCAGCTCGGCGGTGCAGACCCTGCTCAAGCACGGCACCACGCCGGAGTCGATCGTGGTCGTTGACACCGATCCGGCGCGGATCGCCGAGGCCAACCGGCGCGGTCTGGTCGGCATCGTCGGCGACGGCAGCCGCAGCGAGGTGCTCGAGCGCGCCGAGATCAGCAAGGCCCGGCATGTAGTGATCAGCGCCGAGCGCGACGACACGGCGGTGCTGACCACGCTCACGGTGCGCCGTCTCACCCGCCGCGCCACGGTGGTCGCCTCGGTCCGCGAGGCCGAGAACGCGCCGCTGCTGCGCGAGAGCGGCGCCTCCTCAGTGGTCACCAGCTCCGACACCGCCGGGCAGCTGTTGGGCATGGCCACCATCAGCCCGAAGGTCAGCCAGGTCGTGCACGACCTGCTGTCCCACGGCGAGGGTCTGGAGCTGCTGGAGCGGCCCGCCGACACCGGAGATGTCGACAAGGACCCCAGGGCGCTGAAGGAGCCGGTCCTGGCGGTGATCCGCGGGTCGCGGACCATGCGCTTCGACGACGTGGCGATCGGCACGATCCAGCTGACCGACCGGCTGGTGGTGGTGCGCTCGGTGCACAACCGGCGCACCGACCCGGGACGGCGTTAGGGAAGGCGTTAGGGCACCGGGCTGATCAGGCTGACCCCCGCCGGTCGGCAGCGGGGGTCAGCCTGTGACAGGGGTCTGACGCGCTCAGAGGAGGCCTGAGCCGCGCCGGCGCCGCCCTCGGGTCCCCAGCCACCAGATCGTCCCGGCCGTGGCCAGGGCGAGCCCGAGGGCCGTCCCGGACACCGCGGGCTTGGCGGCCAGCTCGCCGACCCGGGAGCGCAGCGCCACCGGCTTGTCGAAGACCAGGATCGGCCACTCGCGGGCCGTGGCCTCCTTGCGCAGGGTGCGGTCGGGGTTGACGGCGTACGGGTGGCCGACGGACTCCAGCATCGGGACGTCCGTCGCCGAGTCGCTGTAGGCGAAGGACCGGGTCAGGTCGTAGCCGCGCTCGGCGGCCAGCTCCACGATCGCCTTCGCCTTGTTCTCGGCGTAGGCGTAGAACTCGATCTCGCCGCTGTACTTGCCGTCCTCGCCGACCGCCATCCGCGTGCCGATCGCCAGGTCCGCGCCGAGCATCTCGGCGATCGGCTCGACCACCTCCGAGCCGGAGGTGGAGACGATCACCACGTCGCGCCCCGCGGCCTTGTGCTCGGCGATCAGCGCCGCGGCCTCGGAGTAGATCAACGGGTCGATCAGGTCGTGCAGGGTCTCGGCGACTATCTCCTTGACCTGTTCGACGTCCCAGCCGGTGGCCATGGCCGACAGGAACTGCCGCATCCGCTCCATCTGGTCGTGGTCCGCACCGCCCGCCAGGTACACGAACTGCGCGTACGCCGTCCGCAGCACGGTGCGCCGGTTGATCAGGCCGCCGTTGTAGAACGACCGGCCGAAGGCCAGGGTCGAGGACTTGGCGATGATCGTCTTGTCCAGGTCGAAGAAGGCCGCCGGACGGCCCGCGCCATCCGCACGTGCGTCCGCATGCTCATCCACACAATCGAGGATAGCGTCGTTGGTAGGTCCTACGCCGGGACCGCTTGAGTTGCGCCCTCAGTGACGGCTTTGAAGCGCAGTTGCGCCCGGTCCAGGGCACCTCTTCAGTCATTCGGCGTAATGGATGAGGGCAGGGTTTGCATTCTGCGAGCCTCGGGTACACCATGGAAGTCACGGATCGTTCGCGACCGTGCTACCACGGCCCGGCTCCTCCCCCCCGAGCCTGGTCGTGGAGAAGACCCCCGCTCTCCCCCCCGGCGGGGGTCTTCACTTTTCCCACTTCGGCGCCCCGCCCGCCTCCGGGCGGTCCGGTCAGCGCGCCCCCGGATCGTGAGGACTGCCGGTTCGCCGCACCGCCGAGCAGCCGCTCCCCGCGCACCTCCGCCGCCGTTTCGGGCGCGGTTCTCTCACAGTTCCCTCACAGAACCACCCGCGCCGCGGCACAGTTCCGACAACCGACGTTCGGATATTTCGTGGTCTGGTTTTTCGCTGCCTGAGAAATCTATAAGTTCGCGCACGAACTAAGACGCCGCATCCAATAACCGCGTAGCCACTCGGCCAAACGGGGGATAGCCGTTATCCCCAACCCCGGTTTATCCACAAGTGCTTCCACTCCTCCTGGCGCACTCTGCGATTCCTCGGCGACCGTGGGTCCGTGCCCCGCCGACCGAAGGCGGGCCCCGATCCCAGGGAGCCGCCATGCGAGACCTCACGCAGCATCCCGTCCCCGGTCGGCCGGGCCGCCCCCGCAGGCCGGACCCCGCTCCGCCGCCGGGCCGCGGACCGGCGCCGGCCGCCGCCCCGCTGGCCGTGACCGCCGATCCGGCGCTGGCCGACGCGCTGCTGCGGGTCGCCGCCGAGGCCGGGGTGCGGATCGAGATCGTGCCCGGTCCCAGCGCCGCGCGCCATCGCTGGTCGGCCGCGCCGCTGGTGCTGATCGGCGTGGACCAGACCGGCGAGGTGGCGCGCGCCGGACTGCCGCACCGGCCCGACGTGGCGCTGATCGGCCGCGACCTGGACGACGCCTCGGTCTGGCAGCGCGGGAGCGCCGTGGGCGCCGCGCACGTGCTGATCCTGCCCGACTGCGAACGCTGGCTGGCCGGCATGCTCGCCGAGGCCGACAGCCCGCGCGAGGAGCCCGGAGCGGTGGTCGCGGTCCTGTCCGGGCGCGGCGGCGCCGGCGGCTCGACCCTGGCCGCCGCGCTGGCCCTGGCCGGGGTGCGCCGCGGCCTGCGCAGCACCCTGGTGGATCTGGACCCCGCCGGCGGCGGCATCGACCTGCTCTTCGGGTTGGAGACCGAGCCGGGACCGCGCTGGTCGGAGCTGGCGCAGTGGCGCGACGGGCGGCTGTCCGGCCGCTCGCTGCGGGACGCGCTGCCGACTTACGCCGCGCACTCCCGGCACGGCCTGGCCGCCGGCCTCGGCCTGGCCGAAGAGGGTGCGGACCGGCTCCCGGTCCTGGCCTGGCCACGGGCCCGGCCCGGCGAGGACGACGGACCCGGTTGGCTCGGCGCCCGGCCCACGGTCGCTGAGGACCCCTGGTACGACAGCGGCGCGCCGGCCGATCCGGGAAAGGCGGACCCGTGGCTCCCCCAGGACTCCGCACCCTCCGGCGGCGACATTGCCGCCGGATCCGCGAATCCCTTGTACGGCGCGGGATCTCCGGACATCGCCGAGGATCTGTGGTCTGGCGGCGGTTCGTCGCGACGGCAGGAAACCGTCGGACCGCGGACCGGCGGAGGCCGGTTCAATGCTGACGGCTCATCAGCGGAATCACTTTCCCGGACCCGCCTGATCGCGCTGGAAAACTCTGATTCAGAGGTATCGACGGAAGTCGACGACGGCTCCCGGGATCGCGACCGGGTCGCCGACGCGGCGCGGGCGACAGCCCGGCCGCAGCACGGTCTGCCGATTCTCACCTACCCGCACACCCGCGCCGACCTACCGCTGCCGGCGGTCGCCGCCGAGCCGGTGCGCGCCGTGCTCACCGCCTTGGCCCAGGCCGGCGATCTGGTCGTGGTGGACCTGCCGCGGTCCCTCGACGAGGCGGCGACCGAGGCGCTGGCGTTGGCGAACGTGACGCTCATGCTGGTCCCGGCCGAGGTCCGGGCCTCAGCGGCGGCCTCGCAGCTGGCCGCGGCGGTCCGGCTGGTCTCGCCGGACCTGCGGGTCGTGGTGCGGCTGCCGGCGCCCGGCGGGCTGGAACCGCTCGACATAACGGATGTCATGGGCGGGCTGCCGCTGGCCGGGGTGATCGGCGCCGACCGCCGGCTCTCGGCCGCCGCCGAGCACGGCGAACCGCCGGGATCCAGCGCCCGGGGCACGGTGTCCGCGTTCTGCCGGACCTTCCTGGACGACCTGTTCGGCGTGGCGTCGGGACGGCGCTCCGAGTCCCGGGCGGCAGCATGAACGCGCTCTCGTCGTCGCCGATGTCCATGCCCTCTCCCATGTCGTCGCCCTCCCCGATGTCGTCGCCCTCCCCGCTGTCTCCGGTCCCGCTGCCGGGAGCGGAGCGGCTGCGGCTCAACGCAGCACTCGTGGATCGGGTCCGGACCCGGCTGGCGACCCCGCCGGTCCGGGTCGACATGCAGGCGATCCTCGCCGCGCTGCGGGCCGAGGGCTGCATGCTCGACGGCCGCGATCTGCGCGCTGCGGCGTACCAGGTCCGCTCCGAACTCACCGGCGCCGGCGTGCTGGACCGCTATCTGGCCGATCCGGAGGTCACCGACGTCCTGGTCAACGCGCCGGACTCGGTGTGGATCGAACGCGCCGGGACGTTGAGCCGCGCCGACGTGCGCTTTCCGGACGAGGCGGCGGTGCGGCGGCTCGCGCAGCGGCTGGCCGCCCACGCCGGACGCCGGCTCGACGACGCGGCGCCGTGCGTCGACGGGATCCTGCCCGACGGCGCGCGGCTGCACGCGGTGCTGCCTCCGATCGCCGCGCGGGGAACGCTGATCTCCCTGCGCGTCCCACCACGGCGGGCGTTCACCGTGGACCAGCTCACCGCCGGCGGACTGACCACCGAGCACGGCGCGCGCCTGCTGCGAGCCGTCGCCTCAGAGAAGGTGTCCTATCTGGTCACCGGCGGGACCGGCAGCGGCAAGACGACGCTGCTCGGCGCGCTGCTCGGTCTGGTGCCGGGCGACGAGCGGATCGTCATCACCGAGGAATGCACCGAGGTGGTCGTCGACCATCCCCATGTGGCGCGGCTGCAATGCCGGATCGCCAATCAGGAGAACCGCGGCGCGGTGAACCTGCGGACGCTGGTACGGCAGGCGCTGCGGATGCGGCCGGACCGGGTGGTGGTCGGCGAGGTGCGCGGGCCCGAGGTGTTGGAACTCCTGGCAGCTATGAACACCGGGCACGACGGATGCGCGGCGACGATGCACGCCAACGGGGTCGAGGACGTCGTGGCCCGCGTCGAAGCCCTCGCCGCCCCGGCCGGGATGGAGCGCAGCGCGCTGCATGCACAGCTGAACTCCGCGGTGCAGGTGGTCGTCCATCTGGTGCGAGATAAGGGGAAACGGCGGCTCGCCTCGATCGGCGTCATCGACCGCGGGTTCGGGGAGACCGAGGTCCTGCCCGCCGTGGACTTCGATGACACGGGCAAGGCGACCTATGGTCCCGGTTCGGACCGTCTCAGCTTCCTGTTGGGCTTCGAGGTCCGGGAGAGCACCGACGAAGCCCCGAAAGCGAAGCCGCCGCCGCCTCGGCTTCCCGTCGACGATCTGGAGAAGTTGGCTGGTTGGGAGGAAGCGCTGGCCGTCGCCGATCGTCTGCTGCCGGTCCTCAAGAACGCGGCAAACGGTGGCGACAGTCACGTCGACGAGCCCTTCGTCGCGGACTACGGCCCTTCACCAACGCGTCGAGGAGGCCACCGATGAACTCCGCATTGGCCGGGCTGCTGGCCGCTTCGGCAGTGCTGGCCTTCCCTGGTCCGGGCGCGCGCCGACGCCTGGAGACCGCGGTGCTCGGCGCTCCTCGCGGCCCGAAATGGCGGCTGCGGATGGCTGGCGCGTGGCCGACGGTGTTGTCGGCGATCGCGTTGGGCGTGCTGAGTGCTCTGTTGGCCCGGTCGATGGTGCTGGCCTTTCTGGTGCCGTTCGGCGCGTGGCGGGCGTATCGGGCTTGGACGGCGCATACCGCGCGATTGGCTGTCGAGCGCAGGCAGACCGAGATCATCGAGCTCTGCGTCACCATCTGTTCGGAGCTGCATGCCGGACGGGAGGCGCGCGAGGCTTTGCGCGACGCTGCCGTCGGCGCGTGCCCGGATCTGGCGGTGCACTTGGTCGGACCGCTCGGTACCGGGGACGACGTGGTGACCGTGCTGCGTACGGCTGCCGGGACGCCTGGCCGTGAAGCGCTCGCCGCGCTGGCTGCGTGTTGGCAGGTCGCTGAGGGCGGCGCGGGGATGACCGCGGCGATCGGGGAACTGTCCGACGGACTGCGGGCCGAGCGGGCCCAGCGCCGGGAGTTGGACGCCGAGCTCGCCGGGATCCGTACCTCGGCGCGGTTGCTGGCGATGCTGCCGGTGGTGGGGTTGATCATCGGTTCCGGCATGGGACTCTCGCCGATTCCGATGCTGCTGCACACCGGCGTCGGCGAGACATGTCTGGTGCTGGGAATCGCGTTCGTGCTCGGCGGCGTGATGTGGATGGATCGGATCGCGCGGTCGGCGGAGGCGCTGTCATGAGCGTCCTCGGTGTCGCGTTCACCGGAGTCGTGGCTGGAGTGTCCGCGGGCTTGTCGGTGCTGTGCTGGCCGCCCCGGCAGCAGGGACACCCCGCACGCCGATTGGCTTTTCTGGCAACGCGAAACACGACTGCAGACCACACACGCTCGCGACCGTGGTCGGCGTTTCTCAAACGTTTGAGAAACAATCCCTGGAGCACGGCCCGCCACCAGAGGCAGCACAGCGAGGCGACGGCGCGCATATCCCCCGTCGCCGCGGATCTGCTCGCCGCGTGTCTGGCTTCCGGCGCCGATCCACTGCGCGCCGCCGAAGTGGTGGCGTACTGCCTGCGACCGCCGGGGCGGCTGGGCACGCTCGGCGAACGGGCCGCAGCCGAGATGGCAGACCGCTTCCAGGAGGTCGCGCACCTGCTGCGACTTGGCGGCAACCCGATCACCACCTGGCGCGTGGTCGCCGCCGAACCCGGCCTGCGCCCGGTCGCCGAAGCCATCGGCCGCGCCGGACTGTCCGGTGCCCCGCCGGTCGCCTCGATCCGTGCCTGCGCAACGGATCTGCGCAAGGAGCGGCATGCCGCGAGCACCGCCGCCGCGCGCCGTGCCGGGGTCCGCGGCGTGGCACCGCTGGCCGGCTGCTTCCTGCCCGCCTTCGTGCTGATCGGGGTCACGCCGATCGTCCTGGGCCTGGCCCACCACCTGCTCTGACCGGAAGGAAGAACCATGGAACGCGCCAGAAGAAGACTGCGCCGCGACGACGGCATGTCGACCGTGGAGTACACGCTCGGGACCCTCGCCGCCTGCGCCTTCGCAGTGATCCTCTACAAGGTGATCACGAGCCCGATGGTGCAGGAAGCCCTCTCCGGAGTCCTGCGCAAAGCCCTGAACACGGCCTTCTGATGCGGCGCCGAAGACCCCGGGACGCCGGCTACGCCACGGTCGAGGCGGCGCTGGCCATCCCGAGCCTGGTCCTGTTCACCGTGGCGCTCGCCGGGATCCTGACCGGCCTGGCAACACAGATCCGCTGCGTCGACGCCGCACGCCTCGGCGCCCGAGCCGCCGCACGCGGCGAACCCGCGGCACAGATCCAAGGCGCCGTAACCCAAGCAGCACCGGGCTCCTCGATCCACATCACTACTGAGAACGGCCTGATCCACGTCTCGGTCGCCGCCCCGGTAGCCGCCATGCCGCTACTGCGGGCGTTCACCGTGCACGCCGAGGCCTACGAAGCCGACGAAGCAACCCTGGAAGGAGGTGAGGAACCCCATGCCGCCGCCGAACCCCGCCCGTGACCGCGGCTCAGCCACGATCTACGCCGCACTCCTGACCGGCCTACTGACAACCCTCACCGGCGCGATCCTCGCCCTCGGCACCGCGATCCTCGCCCGCCACCGAGCCGGATCCGCCGCCGACCTCGCCGCCCTCAGCGCCGCCACCCACGCCACCCCCGGCCAAATCCCCTGCGACTGGGCCCGCCGAGTAACCACCGCCCACCACACCCGCCTGCTCCACTGCACCTGCAACGGCCCAACCTGCCTGGTCACCACCGCCATCAACACGCCATGGGGCGCCGCGACCGTAACCAGCCGCGCCGGCCCCGCCGACGACCCCACCGGAGAAACCACCGCCGGGCAGAACGCCCTCAGGGCTGAGGGCACCCGCCTCGCCGAAGCCGCCATGGGTCTGCGAGCCGCAGCCTTGAGCGATCCCGTTGGAGAGCGCATCGCCGGGATCGAACGGACTCGCCTTGGTGAAGCCACTGGAGGCAGCCTGCGAACCGCAGCCATGACCAGCCGGACCCATGATCCCGTCGGAGAGCGCACCGTCGAGGTCGAGCGGAGCAGCCGCGCGAAGCCACAGGCTACCGCGCCGCGTGCCGCGAACCTGGTCGGCCGCACCGGTCTCACCCATGGTCTCGTCGGGCCAAGCCTCGTTGGGATCGAGCGGAGCACTTACGCCGAGGCTTATCCCTTCGGCAAGCGCGCCAGCGGGATCGCTGCTCGCCTGACCACCCCTGCCGTCGCTTCCCGTCCCCGCCCTTCGCCGCACCGCGCCCCAGTCGTCCCAGCCGCTCCACTCGTCGGTGTTCGTCTCGCTGTCGCCGAATCCGAGCCACTGGCTGGCTCGTCGGCTGCGTCGTGCTGCCAGTTGGGCGCAGCGCTCCCCTGACTTGTGGATGCCTAGGCGGAGGAGCCAGAGGGCTATGACGAAGACCCAGCCGAATATGGCGCCGGTGAGGAAGACCTGGGCGGTGGTTGTCTGGACTCCTACGCCGAGGAAGGTCAGGTGGTCGCCGGTGGTGCTGGAGGCGGCCACTCCGGTGGCGATCATGACCACCAGACCGATCAGGGCCAGCGCGACGGCTATCATCCCGTGGCCCCTTTCGGTGCGGGTGTGCGTCGGTGGGGCGGTCAGGGCCAGCGGTTGGCGGGGGAGTCGCGGCGGGAGGTGTCCATGCCGGAGTCGTCGGCGTCGGCTCGGTTGTCGCGTTCCTGCCAGCGGCCCACGGGTTCGACGTCGCTGTCGGAGTCGAGGATCCAGACGCTGTCCGGGCCGGTGCGGGAGCGGCGCCACCAGAGGATGCCGACGGCGCAGGCCGCGCCGATGGCCATCAGGGCGAGGGGGGCTCGGCTGCGGCGGGCTGCTGTGGTCACTGTCGCCAGGGGGATCACGGTGGCCATGCGGGCCAGGGGTGAGGGCTGGGGGGCTCCGTAGCGGATGACCTGCCAGGCGGCGCCGCCTCGGGAGGCTGCCTCGGCGGCCACGGGGCGGGCGCGGTCGGCCATGGCCGCGGCGGCCACTGTGGTGCGGTCCGCCACCTGGTGGGCGACCACGGTTGCCCGGTCGGCGACCTGCTGGCCGACGACGGTGGCGCGGTCCGCGACCTGGTGGGCGGTGCCCTGGGCCACGCCGGCGGCGGTCACCGCGGCGGATTGGGCGGTTCCGGCGGCGCCGGAGACCGTGTGGGCGGCGCCGGACGTCCGGTCGCGGACGGCGCAGCGCACGCGCTCCACACGGCTGGCCGGCTCGTCGTGACTGAACGGCATCCTCATCGTCCTCGCCTCTCCTCACATCGTGTTCGCCGCTGCCCGGCGGCCCCGCCGGGCAGCGCCGCCGGAAGCAGGGTCGACCTGGCAAGCGGCTCGCCTTCGTGCCTGCCCGGCGGCTTCGGCGGACAACCTCACGCAGGGCCATTGGGGCTACTCAGAGAGTGCGCGTGCTTCCGTGCGAGGATGGAGAGCGTCCATATGACAGAAACCGAAAGGCAACAGACTGTGGCCGAGAACCTGTACGCCACCATCAAGACGAACCACGGCGACATCGTGGTGCGGCTGCTTCCGGACTACGCTCCGAAGACCGTCGCCAACTTCGTGGGTCTGGCGGAGGGGACCCGGGAGTGGACGCACCCGGAGACCAACGTGACGTCAACCACGCCGCTGTACGACGGCACGATCTTCCACCGGATCATCCCGCAGTTCATGATCCAGGGCGGCGACCCGCTGGGCCAGGGCTTCGGCGGCCCGGGCTACGTCTTCGACGACGAGCCGCACCCCGACCAGACCTTCAACGACCGCGACTACCTGCTGGCCATGGCCAACGCCGGGATCCGCAACGGCAAGGGCACCAACGGCTCGCAGTTCTTCATCACCGTCCCGACCCCGCGCCGGCCGACCCACCTCAACGGCAAGCACACGATCTTCGGCGAGGTCGTGGACGCCGACAGCCGCAAGGTCGTGGACGAGATCGCGGGAGTGCGGACCGGTGCGCAGGACCGGCCGGTGAACGACGTCGTGATCGAGAAGATCTCCATCGAGCGCCGCGAGGGCTGAAAGCGGTGAGCGCGGGGCCGGAGGAAACTCCGTGCCCCGCGTGTTCGTTTCCTCTACATTCGAACCGGCCGATCGAAACCGGACCTGTAGCAGAAGGACCACCGTGACGATGCCGCCAGGCAGCCCAGGCAGCCCCTCCGTGCCAGCCACCGAACTCCCGGCGTGCTACCGGCATCCGGGCCGCGAGGCGCAGATCCGCTGCACCCGCTGCGATCGCCGGATCTGCCCGGAGTGCATGGTCCCGGCCTCGGTCGGGTTCCAGTGCCCGGAGTGCGTGCGCGGCGGCAACCAGGAGGTGCGCAAGGCGCGGTCCCCGTTCGGGGCGGTGCTGCGCCCCCGGGTGGTCCCGGTCGTCACCTACAGCCTGATCGCGCTGAACTTCGTGATGTTCGGCCTGCAGCACATCGTCGGCACCTCGCAGGTCGGCGCGGCCGGCGGCGGGGTGTTCCAGGTGAACACCCTGGACATGCGGCTGGAGCTGATCGCCAAGGGCACCTGGGTCGACGGCCAGCCGATAGGCGTGGCCAACGGCGAGTGGTACCGCCTGGTCACCTCGATGTTCCTGCACGCGAACCTGATCCACATCGCCTCGAACATGATCTCGCTGTTCTTCATCGGCCCGATGCTGGAGGCGATGCTCGGCCGGCTGCGGTTCGTGCTGGTCTACCTGATCGGCGGCCTGGCCGGGGCGGTCACGTCCTACTGGTTCATGACCCCGCTGAGCCCGGCGAGCCTGGGCGCCTCGGGCGCCATCTCGGCGGTCTTCGGCTGCCTGGTGGTGATCGGGCTGCGGCGCAAGATCCTGGACCCCGGGATGATCGCCGTGGTGCTGGTGATCAACATCGTGATCCCGCTGCAGAACACCAACATCGACTGGCGCGACCATGTCGGCGGCGTGGTGGCCGGGGCGCTGATCGGCGCGGTCTACGCCTTCGCCCCGGAGCTCATCGGCGCGCTCGGCAAGGCCAGGGCGCCACGCGAGCAGCAGGTACGGCTGCTCAACTGGCTCGGCTTCGGCACGATGGCGCTGGTCCTGGCCCTGGCGATCGGCGGCACGGCCGTGCACACCGCCCACCTGAACGACCCGGCGAACCGGACGCGCACCGTCGACGGCGCCGTGTACTCACCCGGCCCGACCAGGGTCGTCACCGACGTTCCGACAAGTTATCCACAGGCCTGAGGCACTTATCCACACTGGGGATAAGCCTGTGGATGTTGTGTTAGGCAGCGCTCGGACACAGTCGGTGACGAGCCGGGAGGCGATGACGCGCCGCTACTTCCACCGCATCGAGGCGATGAAGCCGGTGATGATCAGACCGAAGCCGACGGCCATGTTCCAGCCGTGCAGCGCCGACACCGGGTACGTCATGTTCGACAGGTAGTAGATCACTATCCACAACAGGCCGAGCACGAAGCACCCGACCATCAGCGGCAGCACCACCCGGTTCCCGGTGTCCAGCTTGATCGGCTGCTTCTTGTCCGGCGGCGGGGTGTACGCGGCCTTCTTGCGGACCTTGGACTCGGGCACGGTTCACTCCTGGATTGCTCGGCTGCTGTGCGGCCTCGATCGGGCATGCGACAGGGTGCGTCCGATAGCGTATCCGCCATGGCGTCAGGGCGCGATCAGCTGGACGAACCCGAATCGGCGGACGGCCCGGAGCCGGCCGGCGGGCCCGCCCCCCGACCGCGGTCGCGGGTGGCCTGGCACACCGGGGTGGTCCTGGTGTTCGCCCTCGCCGGAGCGCTGTTCCTGACGGCCCGGGACACCGCCGACGGGCAAGGCGACATCCGTCCGGACCGGGGTGCCCAGCTCTCCGACGTGATCCGGGCCCAGAACACCCACAACCAGCAGCTTACCGAGCAGGTGGCCGGGCAGCGCGCGGACCAGGACGCGCTGACCCGCGGGCAGAGCGCCGACGCCCGGGTCAAGGCGGTCCAGGACCAGGTCGACGCGCTGGCCGCGCCGGTGGCCCTGACCCCGGTCAGCGGCTCGGCGCTGGCCGTGACCCTCAACGACGCGCCGCCGAACGCCCAGCCGGCCGCCGGGGCGCCGACGGCGCAGCCGGACTGGCTGATCATCCACCAGCAGGACGTGCAGGCCGTGGTGAACGCGCTGTGGGCCGGCGGCGCGACCGGGATCCAGCTGATGGACCAGCGCCTGGCGCCCACCTCGGCGGTCCGCTGCGTCGGGAACACCCTGCTGTTGCAGGGCCGGGTCTACTCCCCGCCGTATGTGATCACCGCGGTCGGCGACACGGCGAAACTGCGCTCCTCGCTGCTGGCCGCCCCGGCGGTGCAGACCTATCTGGAATACGTCAGCGCGTACGGGCTCGGGTGGGACGTGAAGGCACGCGATCGAGTGACGCTCCCGGGCTACACCGGACCGCTCGACGTGTCGTTCGCCTCTGTGGCGCCGTGAACCCGACAAACTGGCGGAATGTGGGCTGAAAGCGCGCGAACAGCGATCCGATCCGTCGGGGAGATCCTGATCACGCTCGGCCTGGTGCTCTTCCTGTTCTGCGCCTACCAGCTCTTCTACACCAACGTGGTCGCCGACGAGGCGATGAAGTCCGAGGTCTCCGACCTACACAAGCTGTGGGACGCGCCGGTCGCCCGGGCCGCCGCCCCGCGGGCTGCCAACGCGTTCGACACCGCCGACAGCCACGGCACGGCCGGCGCGGCGTTCGCGATCCTGCACATCCCGCGCTTGGGCGACAAGTCGATCCCGGTCCTACAGGGCACCACGCTCGACCTCTTGGGACGCGGAGTCGGCCACTACAAGGACTCCGCGATGCCCGGCCGCACCGGCAACTTCGCCGTCGCCGGGCACCGCAAGACGCACGGAGAGCCGTTCCGCTACCTCGACGAGATGCGCGACGGCGACCTCATCGTCGTGGAGACCGCCGACAGCTGGTACACCTACCGCGAAGACCGCGACCCGTTCATCGTCGACCCGACCGACCTCGGCGTCGTCGCCCCGGTCCCGGACCACCCCGGCGCGACGCCCTCGCGCAAGCTCATCACGCTGACGACCTGCAACCCGTGGTGGGCCTCCACCCAGCGCATGATCGTCACCGGCGAGCTGATCGCCCAGCAGCCACGCTCGGCCGGCGAGCCGCCGGCGATGACCGTGAACGCCCCCAAGTTCCAATAGGACTCTGGTAAAACCTCATAGAGACCTCTATAGAGAAGTCTGTAGAGAACAGGAGCAGGCGATGTACGCATTTGTGTGGCGGCACCTTCCAGGGCCCGTCTCCGTGAAGATCCTCATCGCTCTGGCCATCGCCGCCCTGATCGTGGTGCTCCTGTTCGGCTGGGTCTTCCCGTGGATCGAGCCGTTGATGCCGTTCAGCGGCAACACGGTGTCGCAATAGCGTCTCTCCGCGGCCGGTAGGCTCACGGCATGGCAGCGCGGATCCTCGTCGTCGACAACTACGACAGCTTCGTCTACAACCTCGTCCAGTACCTGTACCAGCTCGGCGCGGAGTGCGAGGTGGTGCGCAACGACGCGATCGGCGTCGAGGCGGCGCACGACTACGACGGCGTCCTGCTCTCGCCCGGACCCGGAACGCCCGAGGAAGCCGGCGTCTGCGTGGCGATGACCGGCTACGCCGAGCAGCACCGGATCCCGGTCTTCGGCGTCTGTCTGGGCCTGCAGTCGATCGCCGTCGCGCACGGCGCCGTGGTCGGCCGGGCCCCGGAACTGCTGCACGGCAAGACCAGCAAGGTCACCCACGACGGCGCGGGCGTCTTCCAAGGCCTTCCGGACCCGTTCACGGCCACGCGCTACCACTCGCTGGCCATAGAGCCCGAGACGCTGCCCCAGGACCTCCTGGTCACCGCGCGCACCGACTCGGGCGTCATCATGGGCATCCGCCACCGTGAACTCCCCGTCGAGGCGGTGCAGTTCCACCCGGAGTCCGTCCTCACGGAGGGCGGCCACCGGATGCTGGCGAACTGGCTGACGGTGTGCGGCGATGCCGGAGCGGTCGAGCGGTCCGCCGGACTCGCTCCGGTGGTTCTAAGCGCAGCCAATTGAGACAGACTGAGACGCGCTGAAACACACTGAGACATAAGCAAGCCCTGTACGGAGTTTTCCGTACAGGGCTTCGCTTATAGCGCGACGCTTAGTTGCCGCCGCCGCCCCCGCCCTTCTTGGACGTCGTCGGAGCGTTCGGGCACCCCGGCGCGTTCGGGTCCACGACGCACAGCATCGGGTTCGACGAGGTCTGGCCGTTGCCCGGTCCGGACGCCGTCGACGTGGGGTTCTGCTGACAGGTCGGATCCTGGTTCGGGTCGCAGCCCTGCGACTGCGAGCTGGTCGGCGTGGTCGGCGCCACCGGCTGCGGCGCGTAGTAGACCACGATCGGCGTGTCGGCGGTGTAGGAGTTGTCTCCGGGGCTGATGCGGGTCACGCTGCCGGCCGGCAGGTTGCCGCCCGGATTGTCGACCACCGGCTTGACGTTGGTGAAGCCCAGCCCCTGGATCTGCGAGACGACGCTGTTGTACGGCTGGCCGATGTAGCCCTGGGTGCTGAGCGGGATCTTCGACGGGCCGGCCGAGACGATCCAGCCGATCTGAACCTTGCTCACGTCGGGAACCTGCTGGCCGTCGAGCACCGCGTTGTTGTTGCCCGCGTCGATCACGTCGATGATGTTGCCCGCCAGGACCTTGGGATCGGGCTGCGAGGTGATCAGCGGGTTGGCGAGGTCGAAGTGGGCGCCGCCCAGATAGGCCTTGAGCTGGTCCTGGTTCATTCCGTTGAGGGTGGCCTTCGGCGGTACCTTGCCGTTCTGCGGGCCCAGCGACAGGCAGTAGGTGATCGGTCCCGGCTTCCCGTAGGCGCCGGCCGCCGGGCTCTGGGCGATGATCGTCCCGGCGTTCCCGGAGTGCACGTCGGTTCCGGGGGGACAGTCCTTGCCGCTGCCGGTAAGGCTGAACCCCGTGTAATCCGGCTGCGCCAGCATCTGCTGCGCCTGCGGGAAGGTCTTCACCCCGATGCCGAAGTCCGGCGCCGCCTTGGAGCTGGCGTTGCCGCCGGACTTCAGCAGCGACTTGGCCAGCAGGATCGCGGCGATCACCGCGGCGATGCCGGCGATGGCCAAGATGATGTAGCCGGTCCGGCCGCTCTTCTCCGGCTCGGGGGCTCTGCGCGGCTCGGCGCGGCGCGGCGGACCCGGCGGGCGGCCGCCGGGTCCGTCCAGGCCCTCCTCGTAGCGCGGCGCGGGGCTCTGGTAGCCGGTCGGCGTGTCGACCGCGGGCATCGCCCGGGTCTGGCCGACCGCGGCCGCGGCGCCCACCTGGCGCGGGTCCAGCCGCTGGGTCGGCATGTTCGCCGCGCCCAGCACCGCGGTTTGCGCCTCGGTCGGGCGCCCGTCGAGCACCCGCTCGATGTCGGCGCGCATCTCGGTCGCCGACTGGTAGCGCGCGTCGGCGGTCTTGGCCAGCGACTTGAGCACCACCGCGTCGATCGCCGGGCTGACCTCGGGGTCGTAGGAGGACGGCGGCTGCGGCTCCTCGCGCACGTGCTGGTAGGCCACGGCGACTGGGGAGTCGCCGACGAAGGGCGGGCGGCCGGTGAGCAGCTCGAACATCAGGCAGCCGGTGGAGTACAGGTCGCTGCGGGCGTCGACGGTCTCGCCCTTGGCCTGCTCCGGCGACAGGTACTGCGCGGTGCCGATGACCGCGGCGGTCTGCGTCATCGTCATGCCGTTGTCGGCCATGGCGCGGGCGATGCCGAAGTCCATCACCTTCACGGTGCCGGACCGGGTCAGCATGATGTTCGCGGGCTTGATGTCGCGGTGGATGATGCCGTTGCGGTGGGAGTAGTCCAGAGCCTGCAGCACGCCGGCGGTGATCTCCAGGGCCCGCTCGGGCAGCAGCCGGCGGCCGGAGTGCAGCAGGTCGCGCAGCGTGGAGCCGTCGGCGTACTCCATCACGATGTAGGGGACCGAGACGCCGTTCTCGAAGTCCTCGCCGGTGTCGTAGATCGCCACGATCGCCGGGTGGTTGAGCGAGGCCGCGGACTGCGCCTCGCGGCGGAACCGTGCCTGGAACGTGGGGTCCCGGGACAGGTCGGCCCGCAGGGTCTTGACCGCGACCGTGCGGCCCAGCCGGGTGTCGCGGGCCATGAAGACCTCGGCCATCCCGCCTCGGCCCAGCACCGCGCCCAGCTCGTACCTGCCGCCGAGCCGCCGCGGCTGTTCCGCACCGGGGTAGGTTCCGGACATCTCATCGCTCCAGCTCATCGCTCACCGCGCGGTGGCGGCGAGTCTGACATCGTCTCAGTCGAAAACTTGCTTCCGGCAGTATCCCCCGAACCGGCTCCGGCGCCAGAGCCGAGCGCCGGCAATCCCGGTGCGGACCGGCTCGGCGCGGTGGCCCGCGCCCGACCGGTCCGACAACGCCCCCCGGCCGTGGCCGTCCCTCCTAGCCCACGCCGAGCGCCGCCTTCAACACCGCCTGCGCCGTCGGGCCGGCGAAGTTCACACCGCTGACGTCGCTGCGGATGCTGGGGTCGTTGGTGTCGACCATCACGGCCACCGCGACCTTCTTGCCGTTGGCGGTGCCGTAGCAGACGAACCACGCCAGCGGGTTCTGGCCCGAGGCCCGCTGCGCCGTACCGGTCTTGGCGCCCATCTGGACGCCGGGGATCCCCCTGCCCTGGGCGGTGCCGTGAGTGACGACGTTCTGCATCATGTCATCCAGGGTCGCCGCGGTCGCCGGGCTCATCGCCTGGCTGAGCTCGTGCTGGTGGTCCGACCCCTTGTAGGTGACGTGCCCGTTGGGCGCGGTCTCCTTGTCCACCATGTAGGGCTGCATGATCGTGCCGCCGTTGGCCACCGCGGCCGCTATCATCGCCGCCTGCAGCGGGGTCACCTGGGTGTCGCCCTGGCCGATCGAGTCCTGGGCCAGACCCAGCACGTTGGTGCCCACGGTGGCGGGCGAGGGGAAGTTCGACTGCGCCACCTGCAGCGGGATCTTCAGGCTCGGGTCGTTGAAGCCGAACTTCGAGGCGTAGGTGGACATGATCTGCGAGCCGAGCGTGGCCCCGACGAAGCCGTAGACGGAGTTGCAGGACTCGGCCAGCGCTGTCTTCAGGTCGGTGCCCGAGCAGGTGCCGTCCTCGTTCTTCAGCTTGTAGCCGGAGCCGTTCGAGTAGAAGTTGGGGTCCGCGCCGGTCGAGCCGGTCTCGGTGAACTTCCCGGAGTCCAGCGCCGCGGCCGCCGTGACGATCTTGAACACCGAGCCGGGCGGGTAGTTCTCCCCGATCGCGTGGTTCAGGTTCGGCTTGCCCTTGTCCGCCTCCAGCGCGTTGCCCGCGGCGGTCGAGGTCTCGCTGACGTTGGAGGCTATCCCGTTCGGGTCGAAGCTCGGGCTGGAGTACATCGCCAGGATCGCGCCGGTGGTCGGGTCCAGGGCCACGACCGAGCCGTTCTGCTTGCCCAGCCCCTTGATCGCGGCCTGCTGCACCGCGTTCTGCAAGGTCAGCTGGACGTCGCCCCCCTTCTTGGACTTGCCGGTCAGCGTGTCCATGAAGTTGGCGACCGACTCCGAACTGTCGGTGCCCTGCAGGTACTTGTCGAGGACGTTCTCGATGTCCCTGGAGCCGTAGACGATCGACTTCCAGCCGGTGATGTTGGCGTAGTCGGCCTTCAGCGGATACGTGCGCTGGTACTTGTACTGCAGACCGCCGGAGGGAACCGAGTCCGCGATGACGGTGCCGTCCGCGGTGAGGATCTTGCCCCGCGGATAGGCGTAGTAGTCCAGCTCGGTGCGCTGATTGCCGGCCCGCGCCTTGTAGCTGTCGGCGTTGACCACCTGCAGGTAGTTGGAGCTGACCAGCAGGCTGGCGATGAGCAGGAAGCAGAAGATCGCCACCCGCCTGATCGGCTGGTTCACGGTCCGTACCTCCGCTCAGTCGGACCCGGCCGGCCCGGCACCTCGCCCGGGTTCGCCCCGGGCGCCGGGGTCGGCCGCGTCCGCACGTCGTCGTCATCTTCGTCTTCGAACGCCGGGGTATAGGACTCCGTCGCGCCCTGTTCCGGTTCCGCTCTCGGGCCGGATGTGGCCTGCATCGCTTGGGTCGCCTCCGCTGCGCGCAGCATCGTCTGCTCGCCGTAACCGCGCGGCTGGGAGGGAACGGCTTGCGTCACGTCGTCCGCGCCGGCACCGGCCGCGGCGACGCGGCGAACGGGCATCGGTTCGGTGGGGTCGCTCGCCCCAGGCGGCGCCGGCTCCTCGGAACCACTGGGAGTGTCGAGCCCGGTCTGGTCCAGGCCGCTCTGCGCCAGGCCGGTCTGCCCGAGCCCGGGCTGCGCCAGCGGGTGCGGCCGGGGCGGACCGCCGGCCGGAGTCTGCGCCGCCGGCTGGGCGTGCCGGGCCGGAGCCGCGTTCGACGGCATCTTCTGAGCGGCCGCCAGCCGCATCGCCCGCAGCTCGTCGTCGGTCAGCGGGATCGCCGGCGGCAGCGGGCGCCGTGCTGAGTCGGACAATCTGATCAACAGCGCCACCACGACCCAGTTCGCCACCAGCGCCGAACCGCCGGCGGCCAGGAACGGCATCGGCAGACCGGTCAGCGGGATGACGCGCATGACGCCGCCGGCGGTGATGAACACCTGCAGGGCGAACGTCACGGACAGGCCAGCCGCGAGCAGCTTGCCGTAGTTGTCGCGGATCAGCAGCGCGGTCTTGAAGCCGCGCATCACGAACAGCGTGTAGACCATCATCAGCGCGAACAGCCCGACCATGCCGAGCTCCTCGCCGACCGTGACCAGGATGAAGTCCGCGTTCTTGGCGAACCCGACCAGCCAGGGCCGGCCCTGGTCCAGACCCTTGCCGAAGATGCCGCCGGTGGCGAAGCCGTAGATGGACTGCGAGATCTGGTCCGAGGGGCAGTTCGTCCCGGGCGCCGCGGTACGGGCGCAGATCTCGCCGGTGAACGGGTGCAGCCAGTTGTTCACGCGGGCCTGGACGTGCGGCACCGTCGTGGCGATGAACACGGCACCGCCGATGAACGCGGTGACGCCGAAGACCAGCCACGAGGTCCGTTCGGTGGCGATGTACAGCAGCACCACGAACGCGCCGAAGAACATCAGCGAGACACCGAGGTCGGTCTCGAAGACCAGGATGAGCATCGCCAGGACCCAGCAGACCGCGATCGGTCCCATGTCGCGGCCGCGCGGGATGTTCAGCCCGAGCACCCGCCGCGAGGCGACCCGGAGGGCGTCCCGTTTGGCCATCAGGAACGCCGCGAAGAACGAGACCAGCAGGAGCTTGCCGAACTCGGCCGGCTGTATCGAGACCCCGCCCGGCAGGAACACCCAGCTCTTCGCGCCGTTCCGGGAGGACATCGAGGCCGGCAGCATGGCCGGGAGCGCGACCAGGAACAGGCCGCTGACCATCGAGATGTAGGCATAGCGCTGCAGGACCTTGTGGTCCTTGATGAACAGCAGGAAGCCGGCCATCACGATGATGCCCAGGGCGGTGTACATCAGCTGGTTCGTCGTCGACCCGGTCGGCGGGGTGTGGTATTTGACCGGGTTGAGCTTGTGCAGGGCCTGGAAGTGCTCGGTGTCGTAGATGTCCAGGCGGTGGATCAGCACCAGGCCGATGCCGTTGAGGAAGATCGTCAGCGGCAGGAACAGCGGGTCGGCGTAGGGCGCGGCGTAGCGGGTCAAGCCGTTGGCGACGAGCACCACGACGACCAGGCCCGCACCGACGCCCCACATGCCGGCCGGCAGTTTGCCGTTGTCGGCCAGGCCCACGTTGGCGTAGGCGAACATGGCGACGGCCACCGCGAACAGACTGAGCAGCAGCTCGGTGTTGCGGCGCTTGGGGATCAGTGGTTCTTCGGGCCGGGGCGGGGCGGCTGACATCGACACTGCTAAGGACCGTCCGTTGTTCCGGCGCAGTACGCCTTCATCTGCGGGTCGTCACCGGGCTGCGACGCGGGCGCCGAGGGGGACGACGTGGGATTCTGCGGCTCCGGTGACCCCTGCTCGCCGCCGGTCGGGGCGGTCGTGCCGGCGGGGTCGCCGGTCGGCGCGGTGGGGTTCTGCACAGTGTTCGCCGGACCGTTGGCCAGCGGGGCGCCGGCCTTCGACGACGTGGGCGGCGCGGACGGGGCGAGGTTCTGCCCCGGCACCGTGGTGCCCGCCGTCTTGCCGGTCACGGCGCTCTGCTGTGGGTGACTCTGGACGACCAGCTGGTTGTGCCGGTAGTCGGCACAGGACTTCGCGGCCGACCGGTACTGCTCCAGGTAGCTCAGCGCGGCGCCCTTGGAGCCGAAGGACTCGGTCTTGAACAGGTCGGCGCGCTTGCTCTGCGGTACCGAGGCGATCCACAGCGGACCCTCGGACATCGTCTGCTGCGACGAGGCGAACGACACCTGCGACAAGCCCTGGTAGAGCAGCACCTGCTTGCTGTCCGTGGACGGCGTCACGTAGTACTGCCCCTGGCTGTACACGTACGCCCCGCCCGCGGCCGCGGCCAGCACCACGACCACCGCGCCGGTGATGATCAGGCCCTTCTTGCCCCGCTTGGCCGGAGCCGGTCCGCCGGGACCTCCGGGACCACCGTCGGGAGCGCCGCCGTACCCGCCGTCGGCATTGCGCCGCGACCCGGGCTGCTGGTTCTCCGCGCCGGGCACCAGACCTCGCTGCCCGGGCACCGAGTCCAGCTCAGTGGTCTGGGCGGAGGGGTCGAACTGCTGCTGCGCGGTGGTCACCGGTCCGCCGGGATGCTGCTCGGCGGCCAGCTGCTGGTTCTGGGCGTTCTGGTTCTGCGAGTTCTGGTTCTGGTTGCGGCGCGAACGCAGCCGGGCGGCGCGGCCGGCCGGGTGGTTCTGCGGGAAATCATCCTGCTGCGGACCGGGACCGGGCCCGCCGGAACCCTGGGTGCTGAACCGGGGCAGCTGCTCCACGCCCTCGCTGGCCGCGCCGACCACCACCGGGGTCAGCGACCCCAGCATCTGCGTGGACTCGTTCGGGCTGGCGCCGGGGATCGTGCCGTCGTCGAGGGTGTCGGCGACGATGCAGGTGATGTTGTCCGGACCGCCGGCGCGCAGAGCCAGCTCGATCAGGGCGTCGACAGCCTGCTGCGGATCGGCGTAGGCGGCCAGGGTTTCAGCCAGGGTCTCCTGGGAGACGAATCCTGACAGACCGTCCGAGCACAGCAGGTAGCGGTCGCCGGGGTAGGCGTCGAAGGTGCCGATGTCCGCCTCGACCTGCGTACGGCCGTCCAGGACGCGCATCAGCAGGGAGCGCTGCGGGTGGTGGCCGGCCTCCTCCTCGGTGATCCGGCCCTCGTCGATTAGGCGCTGCACCCAGGTGTGGTCGGCGGTCATCTGCTCCAGCAGGCCGTCGCGCAGGCGGTAGGCACGGGAGTCGCCGACGTGCACCATGCCGAAACGGCCGCCGGACCACAGCATCGCGGTCAGCGTGGTGCCCATGCCCTCCAGCTCCGGGCGCTCGGCCACGATCGCGCGCAGCCGCTCGTTGGCCGCCACCACCGCGCCGCCCAGCAGCGCCAGGTCGGGCTCGCCGAAGGCGGGGTCGGCCGGCGAGTGCGCGTTGCCGGACTCGCGGGCGGCCATGTCGTGCTGGGAGATGTGCAGGGTCTGCTCGTTCTCCGGCACGCCGCCGGGACCGCCTTGACCGCCCGGACCGCCGCCCGGGGCGCCGGGAGCAGGCTGGCCCTGGCCGGGACCGGCGCCGCCGGGCGCCATCACGGGCATCTCCCCGGTGCCGGACAGCAGGTCCTCGCCGCCGGGGGAGTCCAGCCGCGAGACCGTCGTCATCACGACAGCGCTGGCCAGCTCACCGGCGGCGGCGCCGCCCATGCCGTCGGCGATCGCCAGCAGCCGCGGGCCGGCGTAACCGGAGTCCTCGTTGCCCTCCCGGATCAGCCCGACATGGGAGCGGATCGCGTACCTGAGCACAAGAGCCATCTGGCACCTCTCCTTATCCCTATGCGCGCAACTCGAGCACGGTCTTGCCGATGCGGATCGGGACACCGATCTGTGCCACGGTCGGCGCGTTCAGCTTCGTCTGCCCGAGGAAGGTGCCGTTGGTGGAGCCGAGGTCTTCGACTATCCACTGCCCGGAGGCATCCGGATAGAGCCGCGCGTGCCGGCTGGAGGCGTAGTCGTCGTCCAGCACGATGGTCGAGTCGTGTGCCCGGCCCATCGTCACCTGCTGGCCGCTGGTGATGTTGACGGTGGTGCCGGCCAGCGAGCCGCCGACCACCACCAGCCGGGTGGGCGCCGGCGGGCCGCTGCGGCGGGCACCGGGGTTGTAGGGCTGCTGGCGGGCGCCGCCGCGCGCGGGCACCTGCTGGGTCGCCGCGGCGGCGGCCTTGGCTGCCTTGGCCTGCTGGCGCTTGCTCGTCCGGGATCCGTAGAGGTCGGAGCGCATGACCCCGACCGCGGAGAACACGAACAGCCACAGCAGCACCAGGAAGGCGAGCCGGATCACCGTGAGGGTCAGCTGGGACATCTGTTCGGGTTCGCCTCGCCCTTAGCCCTGCTGCCGGAAGATGATGGTCGTCGTGCCCAGGTGGATCACCGAGCCGTCGCGCAGGGGAGCCTGCGTGACGTGCTGGTTGTCGACCACGATGCCGTTGGTGGAGCCCAGGTCCGAGACGTAGGACGGAGTCCCGATCCGGATCTCGGCGTGCCGGCGCGACACCGACGGGTCGTCGACCCGCAGGTCGACGTCGGTACCGCGGCCCATGGTGGTGACCGGCTTGGTCAGCATGTGCCGCGCGCCGTTGATCTCCACCCAGCATTGGGTCTGGGACTGCGGCGGCGGCGCGTACTGCTGCTGTTGCTGCTGCTGGCCGGGGGGACCCCAGCCGGGCTGCTGCGGCGGCGGCTGGCCGTACGGGTCGTACCCGCCCTGGTCGTAGCCGCCCTGGCCGGGAGGCGGCGCGCCCCAGCCGGGCTGGGGACCGCCCTGCCCCTGCGGGGGCGGCGGGGATCCCCACGGCGCGGGCTGCGGCACGGGGTTCGGCGGCGGCACGGGCTGCAGGCCGCCGGGGCCCTGGGGACCGCCTGGGCCCTGGGGTCCACCCGGGCCCTGCGGACCGCCCTGTGGGCCGCCCTGGTAGGGGGGAGGCTGGCCGTAGGGGTCGTAGCCCTGGGGCTCGCCTTGCATCGAGGACACGGGCACCACTCCTGCCAACGCCTGACTTTGGATCCGGAACATCCCCGTGTCGAGATCGGCCGCACGCGCGAACTTCACCTCGACCGGTCCGACGAACATATAGCGCTGTTCCGCACCGTACTCACGGACGAGTTCGGCGAGTTCAGCGCCCAGGGGACCGGCGTAGGTCGCCAGCCGCTCGTAGTCCACGCCGCCCAACTCGACCGTGAAGTCGTTGGGCACCATGGTCCGTCCCTGGCTGACTATGGCCGCCCGGTCGTCGCACTCGCGCTGCAGCGCGGAGGCGATCTCCACCGGCTGGACCTCGGACTTGAATGCCTTGGCGAAGGCGCCGTTGACCAACCCTTCGATGCGTCGCTCGAACCGCTGTAGGACTCCCACGGACACCCCCTTCCGGCGCGCCAGCCTAGCGTTGACCGGCCTCGCAGACCATTCTGTCGTCCAGCACACCCGGGCGGTGCGCCGTCGTCGTCGGACCCACGGTCACACACACCGCCCGCCGCTGCGACGTCCAGTCCGTGTGCCTGTTACGGATGAGATCGTAACCACCCCGTCCCCCGCTGCGTACCCACATCGCCGCGAGATCAGCCGCACGGCCGCGCCCGCGCAGCTCAGCGGCCCGCCGCGTACGCTCCGTCACCACGAACCGCAAGCAGAAAGGTGAATGCGCTCTCGTCACAAGGACGTGCGACACCCCCCACCGGTTCCCATCGGATTCCGATCGTCGAAACAGACCATCAGCGGACGTTCCGGATGTGACGAGCGCGACGTTTGGGCCGCCCGGAATAGTGGCGGGAGCCCCCTTCGGCGCGTGCTAATGTTTGTGCAGCAAGAGCGAGCGCGAGTGGCGGAATAGGCAGACGCGCACGGTTCAGGTCCGTGTGCCCGAAAGGGCGTGGGGGTTCAACTCCCCCCTCGCGCACTTGCAGTTACCGACGAAAAGGCTCGGTTCCAGTGACGGAAGTCGCTAGGAGCCGGGCCTGATCGCTTTTCATGAGCGGAACAGTCTCGTAGGTGCTCCTGCTGATGCGTAAGGCATGTCGGCTGACTTGATGATCTCCCGGACATCGATCCCTGTGATAATCCGATGCCGTTGACAATCATGCTGTCTCAAGGGGTTCTGATGCGCCGCTCCAGCCGCGTTACCGCGATAGCACTGTCCGCGCTGACTGGAGCCGCCTGGCTCGCGTGAAGGGATCCGACCGCGCGGACACCGCGCTGAAGGTCGCCCGAGACGGCATGGGCTCGCCTCAGCACGTGGTCGTGGCCACTGGGGCGGGGTTCGCCGACGCCCTGGCGGCAGGTCCCTACGCGCCCAGTTCTGATGCCGCGCGTTCGGGCTGAGTACTGGTATCAGCGCCGCCGCTCCCCAGAGCGCGCCAGCACCCACTGCCACGTCTCGCTCCCCCTGCCCGTCTCCATGCTCACCAATTCGTCGACGAGCGGTGTGAAACCGGCGTCGGCGAGGTGGCGGGTGTTGGTGGCGGGGTCGTGGCTGGCGAAGAACATGGGGACGCCGCCGAGCCAGAGCTCGACGTCGTCGGCGGAGCCGCCGCGGCCGAACGACGCCAGCAGCAGGCCGCCGGGGCGCAGCCAGCGGGCGATCGCGGTCAGGAGCGGCTGCTGCTCGGCGCGGGGGATGTGGTTGAAGCTGTAGAAGGCTGTGACCGCGTCGAAAGAGCCCGCCGGCAGGTCCAGGCTCGTCATGTCCGCCTTGCGGAACTCGGCCGTCGGCACGCGCTGCGCGGCGAGCGCCAGCTGGCCCGCCGAGATGTCGACGCCGAGCACGTCGAAACGCTGCGCCAGCAAGGCCGTGGCGGGGATGCCGGCGCCGCAGCCGAGCTCGAGGACGCGCGCGCCGTCGGCGAGGTGTTCGCCCAACGCGCCGATGAAGCGGACGCGGGGGTCGTCGGGGACGCCTTCGCCGAACGTGGACAGGTACTCCTCGGCCACGGCGTCGTATCCGGACTCGATGATCGCCTTCGGATCGGTCGTCATGAGGCGTCAATCTAGTCCGAGATCGCTAGGCGGCCGAGATCTTTTGCGCGAGCCAGGCATTGATGATCTTTCCCACGTCGGCACCCTCCGGGATACTGCCCGTCCACTGCTGACCGTCGACGCTGATACACGGCACGCCGGTGCAGTGCGCCGTGGTGAAGGCTCTGGTGTAGTTGCTGCTTATCGCCGCCGCGTACGGCTGATCGTCCACACACTTCTCGAACGCCGCAGTGTCCAGCCCCGGGATCGTCCTGGCAATCGTGATCAGCAGCGCCGATGACGTGAAGGCGTCTAGGTTTTCTTGAGGCTGGTGGGCGTAGACCGCGCTCCGGTAGGCGGAGAAGTCGCCGCGGTCGGCGGCGCATTGCACTGCGTTGCCTGCCGCTGTGGACCCGCTACCCGACGTCTGTCCGTTCCTATCAATGAGGTTGACCGCGCGGTATTCGACCTGGATCTTGCCGGAATCAGCCTCCTCGGTCAGGTAAGCGCTGGTCCCGGCCTCGACGTCCCGGCACGGCGGGCAGCGGTAGTCCTCGTAGACGACCACCTTCGTCTTCGCCGACGCCGGCCCGAGGGTGACCGCCGCGTCCTGCGCCTGCGGCGGCTGCGCCGAGGTGGACGTCGTGCCGGCCTGCTGGACGGAACCGACAGTCGCACCGCCGCCGAAGGACGTCCCCACGATCACCGCGGCGGCGACCATCCCGAGCACCCCTGATCCGGTCAATCCGTTGCGCAGCCGGAGCGAGGACCGACCGCCCCGCAGGATCGCGTCGGTCGGCGGCGGCGCGACCCGCGTCGAGCCCGCGGCACCGGTCATGACCTCACGCAGGCCGTTCTCCCACGCCTCGTCCGTCATGTCTGTGCTCCCTTCATCGCCGCCGCGGGCTCCTGAAACGCGGAGAGCCCCGCGAGGCGCGCGTCCTTCCGCAACTTCGCCAACGCTCGCGAGGCCTGGCTCTTGACCGTCCCTACAGAGCACCCGACCAGGGCGGCGACCTCGCCTTCCGCCAAGTCCTCCCAGTACCGCAGCACCACGATCGCGCGCTGTCTCGGCGGCAGCGTGGCGAGCGCGGCGAACAACACGGTCCGTTCCTCGACGCCGGAACCGTCGTCCGGCGGCCAGGCAGGGTACTCGGGCACGGCGGCGACGCTGTACTCCAGCGGCCGCTTCGAGCGGAACCGGCTGCGGTTGGCGTTGATCAGGATCTTGCGGACGTAGGCGTCGACATCCTCGACCCGGCACACGCGATGCCACGAGCGATACGCCTTGATCAGCGTGGTCTGCGCCAAGTCCTCAGCGTGACCGAGGTCCCCCGTCAACAGATACGCCGTCCGCACCAGCCCCGGCCAGCGCGCGGCCGTGAAGCGGCGGAACTCGTCTTCGTCCTCGGGACGCATCCGGTACCCCCTTCCGCAGCACAGACCACGGACTCCCCGGAACAGGTTGCATCACTGCGGCTATAAAGCGCGCACGTATAAGGGGAAAACTGCTTGCCGCCCCTGCCGCGCGTGCCGACCATGAAGCCATGCTGGCAACCCTGCTGCCCTTCCTCATCGCCTGCACGGCGGTCGCCGCGGTCCCCGGACAGAGCACGGCGCTGATCATCCGCCAGTCGATCCGAGGCGGGAAGCGCGCCGGCTTCGCGACCGTGCTGGGCAACGAGAGCGGCGTGTTCGTCTGGGGCTGTGCCGCCGCCTTCGGCTTCACCGCGCTGCTCGCCGCCTCCGAGATCGCCTATGACGGGATGCGTGTCGTCGGCGCCTGTGTGCTGGTGTGGTTCGCGGTCCAGTCCTTCCGGTCCGCCCGCAGGATGAAGCAGGACGAAGCCGCCGAGGAGACCGACGAACTCGGCGGCGACGCGCGGACCAAGGGCCCGCTGTGGTCCTACCGCGCCGGGCTGCTGACGAACCTGGCGAATCCGAAGGCGGCGATCTTCGCGATGTCCTTCCTGCCGCAGTTCGTCCCGGCGCACGCCCCGAAGCTTCCGACGATGGTCCTGCTGGCCGCGACCTGGGCCGTATACGAGGTCTTCTACTACTCGCTCTACGTCTGGTGCGTCCAGCGGCTGCGCGCGTTCTTCAGCCGGCGCGAGGTCCGCCGCCGCATGGAGCAGATCTCCGGCACGGTCATGCTGGGCCTGGCCGTCCGGATGGTCGTCGAGAACAGCTGACGGGTATCACCTGGGTATGACCGACATCGAGATCCGCCCGGCGACTCTGGACGATCTGGACGGCCTCAGCCACGACAGCGCCGAACTGTTCGCGGAGGACGGCCTCGCGCGGGATCGCCTGCGCGACCCGGACTGGCCGCGCGACAACAACCGCGCGTGGTGCGCTGGACTGATCGCCGCCCCTGATGCCCTGGTACTGGTCGCCACAGAGGAAGGCACTGTAGTCGGGCACCTGATAGGCACTTTTAGCCCGGCGTCCTCTATGTGGACCGCAGCGCGCGCCGAACTGGTCAGTACGCATGTAGCGCCCTCCTATAGAGGACAAGGGATCGGCGGACGCATGGTCGAGGACTTCATCGCCTGGGGAAAGGACCGCGGCGCGGCGCGCCTCCACGTCTCCGCGTATACGGCGAACAGCGCCGCGATCCGCTTCTATCAGCGCTTCGGCTTCGTACCGCTGTCGATCGAGCTAACCCTCGACGTCGACTAGCTTCGCCTTCAACGCGGCGACCAAAGCCTCGTCGACGCCGAGTTCCTGTTCTGCGTACCCCTCTACAGAGCCGTAGCGGGACTTCAGATCAGCGATGAACAGCTCCATCGGTTCCTTAGGAGCGCGCGCATACGCGGACCATGTGAGTTCGCGATCGGGATAGAAAGCCTTCCAGTCCGCGATCAGCCGCTCCGTCGCCAACTCCGTCAGAGCGAAGTCGGCTACTACGTCGTCCTCAGATACCCCGATCAAGCTGAGGACCAGCATGGCGATGATGCCGGTCCGGTCCTTGCCGGAAGCGCAGTGGAAGACCGTCGTCCCGGACTCCGGATCGGCGATGACGTCCAGGACTCCGCGGATCTCCTTACCGCCGTCCTGCGCGACCTCCATATAGCGATCCGCAAGGAAGCGCCACGGATCGAAGTCGTCTCCCAGCGCACCCTGGTCGTACGGCTGGTGCTCGATGCTCAGGTTGACGTAGCGCAGTCCCGGGAAGTCCGGAACCCGGCCGGACTGCTCGATCTCCCACGGGTACCGCAGATCGACGACCGTGTGGACGTCCAGCGCACGGAAGCGCTCGACATCATCGGACTCGTTCAGCTTCCGCAGGTTGTCCGACCGGTACAGCACGCCCCACTTCGTCGCGCGACCGGCGCCGGCCGGATAGCCGCCGAGGTCACGGAAGTTGTGCAGGCGCTGGAATTCCACGTGTCGGGTCATGGGCCCAGTGTGGATCACCGCGGCCGGCTACGCGGAAGCGGACACCGAGGCGGCGGCGGAGGCGGCCTCATCATGGCGGGCCTGCGCGGCCTCGACCTCCGGCATCCGGCCCTCCAGGAACTCCACCAGGTCCGCCAGCCGGTCCGAGGTCTGCGTACCGAGCGGCGTCAGCTGGTACTCGACCTTCGGCGGCATCGTGGACTGCACCTCGCGGGCCACGAAACCGTCCCGCTCCAAGGCTTGAAGCCCTTGGGACAGCATCTTCTCGCTCACGCCGTCGACGCGGCGGCGCAGCTCGTTGAACCGGACCGGCCCTTCCCGCAGAGCCATCATGATCAGCGCACCCCAGCGGCCGGTCACGTGCTCGAGCGCCTGACGCGACGGACACGGCGCCTGCAGGACGTCATAGACGACGTCGTAGGCCATGCCGAGGGCGCGCTCTTCCGCTTCGGGGGTCACGACTCCGGGTGTCACGACGCGCGTACTCATACCCCCACGGTACCTCACGCGCTTTCGATGCGGTAGCGCTGCGCATCAGTTTGCGCTTTCTAAAAGTTAGTGCCATCGTGAGGACCGCACTCACCACGAGTAAGCGCTTCAGCGCGCTGCTGCCCGACTTTGAGGAGTCCCCATGACCATCGCCATCACCGCCGCCGGCGGCCACCTCGGCCGGCTCGTCGTCGAGGACCTGCTGGCGCGCGGCGTCCCGGCGGGGCAGATCCGCGCCATCGTGCGCACCCCGGAGAAGGTCCAGGACTTCGCCGACCGCGGGGTGCAGGTGGTCCGAGGCGACTACGCCGACGTCCCCGGCCTGACCGAGGCGCTGCGCGGCGCCGACAAGTGGGTCTTCATCTCCTCCAGCGGCTCCGACGAGGACCGCTTGAGCCAGCACCTGACCGCGATCCAGGCGGGCAAGGCGGCCGGCGTGCCCCACGTCGTCTACACCTCGATCCCGAAGGCCGAGACCAACCCGATCAGCTTCGCCTCGGTCCACAAGGAGACCGAGGCCGCGATCAAGGAGTCCGGTCTGCCGCACACCTTCCTGCGGAACAACTGGTACTGGGAGAACCTGACCGCGAGCCTGCCGAACGCCATCGAGCACGGCGCGATCATCGGCGCCGTCGGCGAGGGCCTGACCGCGTTCGCCGCGCGGGCCGACTACGCCGCCGCGGCCGCGGTCGTCGCCACCACCGAGGGCCACGAGGGCAAGATTTACGAGCTCACCGGCGACCGCGCCTACAGCTACGCCGAGATCGCCGCCGAGATCTCGCGCCAGACCGGCAAGGAGATCGCGGCCGTGAACCTGGACCCCGAGGAGTACCGGAAGACGCTGGCCGGCTTCGGTCTGCCGGACTTCCTGTCCGCGGGTCTGGCCCACGCGGACTCAAAGATCGCCGAGGGCGCGCTGGCCGACGTCACCAGCGACCTCAGCACCCTGATCGGCCGCCCGACCACCACGGTCGCCGAGGCGATCACGGACGCGCTCAAGGCCTGATCCGGCCTCGGAAACGCCGAGTCCGCCGATCTCCCCCCTCGGAGACCGGCGGACATTTTTGTGGGCTCGAACCAGTGCCCGCAGCCGTGCTCACACCGCCTGGGCGGCATAGTCGGGCGAGATCTCGGCCGGCATCGCGTCCTTGCTCTTCGTGCCCTTCTCCTTCTTCGGCGCCGCCGGCAGCACCGGCTCATTGCGCAGCGCCCGGAAGGCGAACAGCGCGGTGAGGAACAGCACCACAGCCCCGACCCCGGCCGCGGTGTGCAGACCCGAGGCGTAGGCGTCGCGCGCCGTCGTCAGCAGCGCGTGGGTGGCCGGGCCGGGGAACTGCGCGGCCAGGGCGTCCGCGCCGCCGATCGTCTCGTGGCCCGCCCGCACCGCCGCGTCCGGAGCACCCGAGGCGCCGACGGTCTGCATCTTGTGGTGGTAGATCGCGGCGCCGACGCTGCCCAGCAGCGCCATGCCCAACGAGCTGCCCAGTTCCGCACCGGTCTCGTTCAGCGCCGAGGCCGAACCGGCCCGCTCGGCCGGAGCCGCGGCCATCACCATGTTCCCGACGATGCTCTGCGCCGCCACGACACCCCCGGCCGCGATACCCGCGCCGATCAGCAGCACCACGATGGGGTTACCCGGGTGTGCCAAGGTCAGCACCAGCGCACCGGCCGAGGAGACCAGGAACGCCACGCCGATGATCCGCCCGGGACGGACCTTGGTGGTCAGCGCGCCGGTGACTCCCATGCCGACGCTGACGAACGGCATCGCAGCCATCGACCACAGCGCCGCGGTGAACGGCCGCATCCCGGCCACCGACTGCAGATACTGCGTGTTGAACAGGCTGAAGCCCATCAGGACGAAGTTGCCGCACAGGTTCACCAGCATCGGCGCCCGGAAGGCCGGCTTGCGGAAGAGCTCCATGTCGATCAGCGGGTTCTTCGCGGTGTGCTGCCGCAACACGAAGGCGACGGCGAGTGCTATGCCGAACGCCAGCGACCCGGCGGCGGTGGCGCTGAAACCGTCCACGGCCAGCTGCTTGATGCCGTACACCGCCGGGAAGACCGCGGCCATCGACAGCACCGATCCCAGGACGTCGAACCGGCGGCCGTCGGCGGGCGCCTTGTACTCCGGCAGCAGCAGCGGGCCCAGGATCAGCAGCAGCGCCATCGCCGGCAGGTTGATCAGAAAAACCGAGCCCCACCAGAAGTGGTTCAGCAGCGCCCCGCCGACGATCGGGCCCAGGGTCACGCCGCCGATCAGGCCGCCGGTCCACAGCGAGATGGCGGTCTGCCGCTGCTTGGGGTCGTGGAACATGTTGCGGATCAAGGCCATCGTCGAGGGCATCAGCGTCGCGCCGGCCACACCGAGCAGCGCCCGGGTACCGATCAGCACCTCCGCGCTTCCGGAGTAGGCGGCGACGACCGACGCCGCACCGAACGCTGTCGCGCCGATCAGGAGCAGCCGGCGCCGGCCGATGCGGTCGCCGACGGCTCCCATGGTGATCAGCAGGCCCGCCAGGGCGAACCCGTAGGCGTCCATGATCCACAGCTGCTGGGTGGCGCTGGGCTTGAGGGACGCGCTGATGAACGGCAGCCCGAACAGCAGGACCGACATGTCCATCGAGATGAGCAGGCACGGCAGGACCAGGACGGCCAGGCCGATCCACTCCTTGCGGCCGGCCCGCGGAGCGGGGGCGGTTCCAGGGTTCTGAGTCGTCGTCATGGGGATCACCGTACAACCGTCTTGGACGCTTGTGCAAGACTTTTGTTCAAGACGTTCGTACTAGACAGTCGTCTAAGACTGCGGTAGGCTCGGCGCATGAGCAACCGTGACGACCTCCTCGCGGGGGCCAAGAAGTGCCTGCTGGAGAAGGGCTACTCGCGCACCACGGCGCGCGACATCGCCCAGGCCTCGGGCGTCAGCCTGGCCGCGATCGGCTACCACTTCGGCTCCAAGGACGCGCTGATGAACGAGGCGATGTTCCAGGCCATCGGGGAGTGGGGCGACCACTTGGAGGAGGCCTTCGCCAAGGCCGGCCCGAATCTGTCGGTCCAGGAGCGCTTCGCCCGGGTCTTCGACGACGTCTCCGCGACCTTCGACGAGAACCAGGCGCTGTGGATGGCCAGCTTCGAGCTGATCATCGAGATCGACCGCATCCCCGGCGCGCGCGACATGTTCCGGAAGGCGATCCCGGAGGCGCGCACGGGCCTTGCCAACCTGATCCTCGGCATCCCCGAGGAAGATGTGGACAAGGACATGGAGATGGGAGCCGGCGCTGTCCTGTACTCCCTGATGGCCGGTCTGCTCATCCAACGCTTCGCCGACACCGGGCAGACGCCGACCGGAGCCGATCTGGCCCGAGGACTGCGTCAGCTCGCTGATGTCCTAGAGGCTGATGTCCTTAAGAGCAGCGACAAAGCGGCCGCAGTCTCTTAAAGGACGCGGCCCGCAGTCGACCCGCTCAGCCGGCGACGGCCTGCCACAGGCTGACGCCGGCCAGCACGACCATCACCAGCGCCGCCAGCCGCACGATCAGGTGCAGCGGCAGCACCTTGAGCAGACTGCGCCCGCCGACGATGGCCAGTCCGCCGACCGCCCACAAACCCAGGGTGGCGCCGAGGCCGACGGCGAGCGGATCGGCGAACTTCGCTGCCAGGTTCGCGGTCACGATCTGTGTCAGGTCCCCGAACTCGGCGACCATGATCACCCCGAACGCGGTCCCGGCCACCTTGCCGAAACCGGCGTCGTCGCCGAGGTCCGGGGCTTCTTCGGCCTCTTCCTCACCGGCCTCGCGGCCGTGGCTGCGCAGCATCAGCACCGCGCCGCCGAGGAACAGCACCGCGACGATGGCCTCCAGCGGACGCCGCGGGACCAGGGTGAGCAGCGAGCCGGCCGCGACGGCGAGCGCGACGTGCACCACGAAGGCCGCCGCCACCCCGGCGAACACCCAGGACGGCCGGTACCGGGCGCCCAGGATCAGGGACGCGATCGCGGTCTTGTCCGGCAGTTCGGCCAGGAACACCACGCCGAACGCGGTCAGCAGGGCGGTCAGGCTCATACGGCGCTCACGAGCGTCAAACTACAGCGAAGCGGACGGCCGCGCCGCCGGTTCAGGACGATGGACGACCACTCGCTCCGGCGGTATCCACGCCGGATATCCAAGATCGCATTGAATGATGGTAGCTCGACCGGGTGATAGACACGGCATAAGTCCCGGAAACCCTCACAGATGGTCCACGGTCGCGGCCACACTGTGGGGATGAGCCCAGCACGCAGCGTATTAGCTGAAGAACTCGGTCGGCGTCTGCGTCGGCACCGACTGGACCTCGGCTTGTCCGGACTCGAAGTCGCCGCCCGCGCCGGTGTCACCCAGCCCTCGGTGTCGAAGATCGAACGCGGCATGATGCTCCCCTCCACCGAGGTGCTGGAGCGCGTGCTCGGCGTCCTGGGCCTGGCCGACGAGCACCGCACCGACCTGCGCGACCTGCTCACCCGGGCGGTCGACGACGCCGCCGACCGCCGCCGGCACGGCCGCGGCCTGGCGCTGCTGGACGCGATCGCCGAGCGCGAGCGCAACACCACGGCCCTGCGGTCGTTCTCCACCTCGATGATCCCGCCCCTGCTGCAGACCGCCGACTACGCCCGGTACGCCGCGCGCCTGACGCCGTGGATGTCAGAGCGCGAACTCGGCCGCGCCTCCGCCCTGCACCTGGAGCGCCAGGGCGTGCTGTTCGAACAGGGACGCAGCTTCGAGTTCCTGCTCACCGAGAGCGCCCTGCGCCTGTGCCCGGGTCCGCCCACGCTCGCCGCGACCCAGGCCGACCGGCTGCGCGTGCTCTCGGCGCTGCCCGGCGTGCGGATCGGCATCGTCCCGGACTCGGCCGCGGTCTCGGAGGTGTTCCCGCTGTACGGGTTCACGCTCCACGACGACGCGGCCGTGGCCGTGGAAACCTTCACCGGCGAGTTGCTGCTCTCTCGCGCCGACGAGATCGCCGCGCACGCCGCGGTCCTCGACGGCTACGCGGCCGGCGCCGACTACGACCTGGAGACGGCCACCGGACTTCTCACGAGTGACAGGCGCCCGCTGGCGTCTATCCCGGCGCCGGCCGGGGCAGGAACCGGCTGAACGGGTCGGCTCCGGCCGTCGGCGGGGGCCGCCGGCCGCCGCTGACCAGGGGGAGGGGCGCACGTCGGGTCGTCGGCCCAGTCCAACACAATCCATACAGGTGACCGCCGGCGACTGATCCTGCCGGATCGGTCACCGATTCCTCACAAGTGGTGTAGAACCAATGGGTATGAGTGCGGTGCGAAGTCCTTACGCGGCCAAGCTGGGCGGCCGGATCCGGCAGTTCCGGATGGAGCGCGCGCTGTCCAGCGGCGAGCTCGCGGCCGCCGCCTCTGTCACGTCCTCGGCGGTGTCCAAGGTCGAGCACGGCAAGATGGTCCCCAGCCGGGACGTGCTGGCCCGGATCGTCACTGCTTTGAACCTGCCGGCCGAGGAGCAGGAGAGCCTGTTCGACCTGCTCGGCCAAGCCGCCGCCGATGCCGCGAGCAACCGCGGCTACGGCAAGGGCCTGACCCTGCTGAACCAGATCGCCGACCGCGAGCGGGTCTGCTCGGCGGTGTCGACGTTCTCGAACTCGATCATCCCGCGCCTGCTGCAGACCGCCGAGTACGCCCGCGACGCCAACCGGCTCACCCCCTGGCTGTCCGAGCGCGAGGTCGGCAAGGCCGCGATGACCCACACCGAGCGGCAGTCGGTGCTGTTCGAGGACGGCCGGGAGTTCACCTTCCTGATCACCGAGGGCGTCCTGCGCACCTGGCCCGGCGAGCTGACGGTGATGGCCGCGCAGTTCGACCGGCTGCGGCAGATGGCGGTGCATCCCGGGGTGCGAGTCGGGATCCTGCCCTGGACCTCGGCGATGCGCGGGCTGCCGATGGTCACCTTCACCCTGTACGACGACCGCGAGGTCGCGGTGGAGATGTTCACCGGCGAGCTGCTGATGGCGCAGCCTGACAAGGTCTCGACACATGTCGCGCAGTTCCGGCGGTTCGAGGAGTCGGCTGTGTACGGTGAAGAGGCGATCGGCCTGATCAACCGGGTGGAGATGGACCTCGCGCGGCTGCCCCCGCTGGCTCTGGATGAGGATCTGTCATCCAAATAAGGGAACTTCCTTGAAATGCCCTGGAAAAGGGCGCATTGGGGGCTAGCCTGGCTGACGGGAGGGCGGAACCGCCCCCTCCTCACCATCCGGGAGGCCCCAGATGTCGTATTGGTCTCGCTCCTTCCCCGGACTGGCCGAGAACCTCGCCGAGGTCCGCCAGTTCATCCAGATGGTGCTCGGCGACGCGCCGGGCGCGGAGCTGGTGGTCCTGGCCGGGTCCGAACTGGCCGGCAACGCCATCGTGCACACCGCCAGCGGCGCGCCCGGCGGCCAGTTCGTGGTGCACCTCGCGGCCTTCGCGGACCGCTGGCAGGTGCGGGTCGACGACGCGGGCTCGCCGACCGAGCCGCGTGTCCTGGTCGACAGCATGGACGAGCACTGCGACTGGGACTCGGAGTCCGGGCGCGGGCTGGCGATGGTCGCCTCGATCTCCCGGAAGTGGGGCGTGCTCGGCGACCGGGCCGCGCGGGCGGTGTGGGCCGAGATCCCTTGTCCCGTCCCGCCCGGCGGCGGGATCGAGTCGGTGATGTCCGGCGGCATGCTCGAAGCCTTGGAGTCCGTGGCACGCGCGCTGGAAAACGAAAATCGGCCGCCGTATCAGGAACTTGATACTTCTTCAGCCACCGCGCCCGCGACGGCCGCTGTCCCTTCTGTGGCCATCGCGCCGGCGCGGTGGCCTGGAACGATGCCCAGCGATCCGGCGCGGGCCGAACGGATCCGGCGGCAGGCCAGCCACGCCGCCTTCCAGCGCGCGCTGATCGAGAGCGCGTACGCCGAAACGCTCGGGCCGCGTCCGCTGCCGTACTGGCCACCGTTCCCGAATCCGCTTGCTCTGCAAGGGTCTTCGCCCGGGACGCGTCCTCGATAGACAGGCGGCGCACGGCGTGGGGCCGGGATTGTCAGTGGCGTGAGAGACGATAATAGCCACCTAAGCGACAAATCCCCCTGAAAGGACCGGCCATGAGAATTCGTCCCGTGCTGGCCGTCGCCGGCTCAGTCTTTCTGTTCTCCTCCAACGGCTTCGCCGCCCACGCCGCGACCCAGGCACCTAGCGGGAACTCCTTACCCGCCACCGGAACCGCCGTCTCTCTCACCGAAGACGGCGACATGGTGTTGGAGTGCAACGGCGTCCTGCACCGCTTCGAGGTGCTGGGCACCGGACAGGTACGGGTCGGCGCCCGAGTGGCCGGGGATCAGCCGACCGTCGCCGTACGGACCGAAGCCGAGCAGCTGACGGGGTACGACGCCGACCTCGGCACGGTGACGGTGTCGGAGAAGACCCCGGCCGACGGCGACTTCGTCGCCCCGGCGGTCGGCCGGGAGTTCCCAGCGGCCGAGTCGCTGGCCCAGGATTTGACCATCTCCATGCAGCACAGTCCGTGCGGCGGCGGCGAGCCCGCGACGTTCACGAACAAGGCCGCGTTCCCTTTGCTGAACACGAATATGACGGCTTTCCCGCCGCGGAACGCGGTCTTCCTGATGACCGATCCCGTGGAGCTGACGGACATCGCGAACCCGTCAGGGCCCTCCATCATGCTGACGGAGTTCCCGCTGACGATCACGCAGGCGGCATGACCCTCGCGCCAGGGTTGATTCGGCGGACTTAGTGGACTTAGCGGACTAGGTGGACCGGGTGAACTCTGTGGTCTTCGTGGTCTTCGTGGTCTTCGTGGTCTCCGCTCGCGGCGCGACAGCCTGGTAGCCGTCGAAAAGCGGTCCGCCGAGACGGTCCAGGACGTCGCGGGCGAACGCCTCGACCGCGGCCGCGTCGTGCTGGGCGGCCAGCCAGCGGTCGGCCAGGTCCGGGTCGTGGTCGCGCAACTCGCGGAGCAGCCATTTGCCGGTGCCGTCCCAGCGGTTTCCGGCGACCAGCGCGTGATGCCCGGCGGCGGTCCACAGCGTGGCCGCGATGACCTGGCGCTCGCCGGGATCGCCGGCGTGGAAGAGATCGTCGAGCAGATCGGTGAGGCCGTAGCGCGCCGCTTCCAGCTGTGCCGGTCCCATCGGATCCGGCCCGGCGTCCAGGACCGCGCGGCAATATGCCTGCCGGTCGGCCGGGTCGCCGACGATCGGTGTTCCGCGGCCGACCATCCGGTACAGGCTCGGCTTGCGCTCGCGATACTCCTTGGCCAGCCACTGGTCGAGGGTCTGCTCGTCGTGCACGAACAGCTCGACCGGCCAGTCGCGGAAGACGAGCGACTCGCGGCGCGGCGCCAGCGGATCGCCGGGTGGGAGTGCCACGACGATGTCGAGATCCGAGCCGGGCGTTCGGTGCGCGGTCAGGACACTGCCGGCCAGCACGGCGTACACAGCCTGGGGATAACGTTCGCGCACCAGGGCTCGGGCGTCGGGAAGCGGATCACGGTCCATCGGATGATGATCGCCCGAAGCGCTGAGCTCGGACAACTCGTTTCCTTAGGAATCGGGCCGTTCGCTTAACGGCTTTCTTCACCGATTCTCATGCTCTCGGCAAGGCACTCTCATCGTCGGGGCGCATCGTTCAACCATGACCGGATTCGAGCACGACCCGTACCAGCCGGAGCAGCCCGCCACCGGCGACCCGCAGCCGTGGGGCCACCCGTCTTCCGGGCCGGTGCTCGGTCCGGCCCACGCCTCCGCGTCGGCTTACCCGCCGGCCTACCCGTCGGCCTCTTCGCCTTCGCCGGCCGCCTCCGAGCCGATGCCCCCGTACACGCCGCCGATCACCTCGATAACGCCGGGCTATGGCAACCCGGGCGAGGCCGGCGGTCTCGGCGGGCCTGGCAGTTTCGGCGGGCCTGGCGGTTTCGGCGGGCCTGGCGGTCCGGGCGGTCCCGGATACACCACGCATCCGGCGTTCTCCCCCGAGCCGCCGCGACGTCCGCGGCGCAAGCGCCGGATGGGCATGGCCCTGATCATCGCCGGCACCATCGCGGCCTCGGCCGCCGCCGGAGGCATCGCGGGGACCATAGCCAGCCACAACAACTCCTCCAACAGCGCCTCCTCGAGCGTGCCGCTGAACAACACGAGCGTGAACACCCCGGTCAGCAACCAGACCGGTACACCGACCACCACGGTCGGCCAGGTCGCCAAGGCCGCACTGCCCACGGTGGTCCAGGTCTCGGTGGAGTCCTATCAGGGCAAGTCGGTCGGCTCCGGCGTCATCCTGACCGCCGACGGCCTGATCCTCACGAACAACCATGTGATCACCGACGCGGCCAACGGCAACGGCCAGATCACCATCACCTTCAACAACGGCAAGACCGCCCAGGCGAGCATCGTCGGCTACGACAGCGGCAGCGACCTGGCGGTGATCAAGGCGCAGAGCGTCAGCGGCCTGCCCACCGCCAGCCTCGGCGACAGCAGCAAGATCCAGATCGGCGACACGGTGGTCGCCATCGGCTCCCCCGACGGCCTGCAGAGCACGGTGACCAGCGGCATCGTCAGCGCCCTGAACCGCCAGGTGACGGTCAGCAGCGAGTCCTCGAGCCGGTTCTCCAGCGGCAGCCAGGTCACCTACAGCGCGATCCAGACCGACGCCAGCCTCAACCCCGGCAACAGCGGCGGCCCGCTGCTGAACGCCCAGGGCCAGGTCATAGGCATCAACTCGGCCATCTACTCGCCGACCAGCTCCGCCAACGCCCAGGGCGGCAGCGTCGGACTCGGCTTCTCGATCCCGATCGACCAGGTCAAGACCATGCTCGCCAAGCTCGAAGGCGGTCAGATGAGCTAGCCGGCCCCGAACCGCGAACGCCCCGGATGGTGGCTCCGGGGCGTTCGCCATGCCCGCGCGGTCAGGGCGCCAGCGCGATGCTGTCGCCCCGGTGCACGTTCACGACGTCGTCCACAGCGTCATCCACGCCGACCGTCCGCAGCGGCTCGAAGCTCACCGGCGGGCGAGCCGGGTCCGGACGCCGAGCGCTCTGCTTGTCCCGTCAGCCCTGGTTGTCCTTGCTGCCCTATCTGCCCTGACAGTCCTGGCAGCGCCAGCCCCGCGGAGCCGACACGCCGCAGACGCGGGCCGCCGTCCGCGACAGGGCGAGTATCCAGTGAGTACCCGAGTTTCTGCGCCCACACGACGTGCGCGATCGGTCTCGGGGGCACGCGGACCAGCTCCCACCGCTGGATCGAATCGCGGCTGACACCGACGAGTTCGCCGAGTTCGCCTTGCGCCATACCCAAGGCCAGGCGGCGGTTCCGTAACGGGACGGCCAGTCGCCGTCGCTCGAAGGCCTCCCACAACTCGCCCGGCCGCTGGCGCACCGGGCCGTAGCGCAGTTCGCCGTCGCGCCCGACGATCACCAGCCGCCGCCCCAGTTCCCAGGACCACTGGATCAGGTGGCCCAGGGTCGGTTCTATCGCCCCGGTCTCCCACTCGGAGACCGCCCTGCCCCGGACCGGCAGCCCGGTGGCGAGGGCGTTCTGCGAGAGTTCGGCGTCCAAGCGGGCCGAGCGCAGACCGGCGATGATCCGTGAGAAGGCCCTTTGTGCCGCGTAGTCAACGTGCAGCGCCATCAACGCGTCCAGTCCTCCGTCGTCATGCCGACCTTTCTTCGTGCTCTGGCTTGCGGGGGAAGATCGACGGCCGGGCCGTCGGGCCCGGATATCCCCGGGATCTCCTCGAACGTGATCTCGGCCCAGACCGATCGGGCGTGCTCGTCGCCCTCGACACCCCACTGGGCCGACAGGGAGGCGACGATGGTGAGGCCGCGCCCGGCCTCCTCGAAGTCGGTGGCGGCGCACACCTCGGGGGTGGTGGGCCCGCCCTGGTCGTCGACCCGCACCCGGCAGCGGTTCCCGAACCGGGCCAGCCGCAGGATGAACTCCCCGCCGGGCCGGCCGCTGGCCGTGTGCCTGATGGCGTTGCCCGCCAGCTCGTCGGCGACCAGCGCGGCGATGTGCGCCCCGTCGCCCCGGCCGAGCACGGCGTAGGTGAAGCGGCGCGCCTCGGCCAGGCACTCGGGCCGGCCGGCGAATTCCTTGGACCAGACGTCCATGTCTCACCCACCCCCCTTGGCCGGCCGGTTGGCCCACCGGCAGCGGATCAGCGTCTCGGTGTGCTCGGCGACCATCAGCGCGGCCTGGCGCGGGTTGCTGCCGGTCTCGTGCATCACCAGGCAGGCCAGGGCCGTCTGCAGGCCTCTGTGATAGCCGTGCCACTCGCTCAGGTCGCGGCGGTTCTGCTCGCCGGTGTGGAAGTACTCCCCGGCGTCGAAGGTCAGCGTCGCCGCCAGCCCCAGCAGCGCCAGGTAGCTGCCCGTATGGCCGGCGGCCAGCAGCCGCCGCTGGAACTCCGCCTCGGCCGGGGTCACGGCGATCCCGAACATCGCCGGCATCTGCCCGATCACCCGCCCGTCGCTGTGCTCGGCGAGGAAGGCACCGATGTCCTCCGGGCGCCTCATGCCGAACCCGCCGGCCGCATCGGCGACCACGGCATGTCGACCGTCTGGTGCACGACCGTCTCCGGGAGCGGGGATCGGTCGAGGATGAGGCGGGTCCACCCGCTCGGATCGGTCGCACAGCCCAGAACCTCGACCCACTTCCCCCCGATCTGGGCCCAATCTCCCACCACGAGGTCTGATGCGTACTTGAACTCGAATCGAGGCACCTTCGGTCTCCTTTCGGCGGAACGTGCCACGCGATCTCGTAACGCGCCGTTAGCTTCCGACCGCAGAGGCGCACCTCAGGTTACTGACTTCACAGTATTGCGACAAGGATAACGGGGTATTTGCCACCTCGCCCCTACGAACGCCGCATACCGGCGGAGTGCTGCTACTGTGTCGCTGAGGTGCGCACGGACGGGATTCGATGGAAGTAGGGGCCTGCGACACATGAAGCGCGTCGACGACCGGCCGCAACACGCACGGATCGCCGCCGACCTGCGCGCGAAGATCCTCGCCGGCGACATCACGGGCACACTCCCGCCCTTCAAACGCCTGATGGAGCTCTACAGCACGACCACCAACACCGCCCAAAGAGCCGTCGCACTGCTCAAGGCAGAGGGCTTCGTCGAGGGCCAGCGGGGCAAAGCCCTGATCATCCGCGCCGACCGCATCAGGATCGTCGACGCCGCGTCCCAGTTCGAGCCGCCGGCCAGCACCATCACCTACCAGATCCTGCACATCGGCCCGGCACGCCCACCAGCGGACGCCGCCCAGAAACTGGGCCTGGCCGAAGGCGAGACAGCGCTGCTCCGCAAGCGCCTGATGCTCCGCGACGAAGAACCGGTCGAGATCGAGTGGTCCTTCTACCCGGAATCAGTCGTCACCGGAACCGCCCTCGACAAGCCACTCCCGCAGCGCGACCTGGCCACCGCGCCAACAGTCCTGGCAGCCCTGGGCTGGAAGCAAGCCGGCCTCGTCGACGAAATCCAAGTCCGCGAGCCCACGACCGAAGAACTCCAGACGCTGGAACTCCCCGACGAGATCCCGGTCATGCGCACACTGCGCACGATCACCGATGCCGAAGGCACGGTGCTCGAGGTCACGGTCATGATTACGAGCGGCCACCTGTACGGCGTGCGCTACCAGCAGAAGCTGACGCCGCCCGCGTAGCATCCGGGCTCAGTCCGCAGAGTACTGCGAAACCAGTACGGTCACGCCCACAGCGAGATGCCGTGCACCCCGCCACGCTCCAACGATGGCACACAAAAGCCGCGCATCAGCGGAAATGGCCACGTATTCATCAAGTCGAGTGAACCACCCCGCCACCCCGCATGGACCCACCAAGGCGGCGTCATGACTAGCTGCGTATCTGTCCTCCAGGAAAGGAGCAGCTTAAGCATGGTGAAGCGCACCATCGGAGCGATCGCCGGAGCAGCGGCACTCGCCGCAGCCCTCTCAGTGGCCGGCACCGGCACCGCCCTCGCCGCCACCGGCGGAGACCACCTGAACAAGGGCGACACGATGTACGCCAACGACGACATCCACAACCCCGCCGGCACCAAACTCGTCTTCCAGCCCGACGGCAACCTCGTGGAATACCGCTACGACGGCCACGTCTGCTGGGCCACCGGCACCAACGGCCGAGGCGGCACCCGCGTCACCTACCAGAACGACGGCAACCTGGTCATGTACGCCAGCACCGACGACTCCCGCCCCATCTGGGCCTCCGGCACCAGCGGCGACAACGGCCTCAACGTCAACATCAACGCCCGCGGCGAGATCTGGGTCGGCTACGACCAGCTCACGAACGCATGTGAGTAACCCCGCCGAGCACCACTGATCACCGAACTCGAAGCCCTGGACCACACGGCCCAGGGCTTCCACTCAAGCGCCGATATATAAGGTACAAACCCAATTTGCCCCACACCCGAACCTGCCCCACGATGGCCACCAATGAGCGCAGTCCAAATCGCAGGCTGTTCCGCCGCCGGCAAATCCGCCATAGCAACCGCACTAGCCCACCAAGGCCTAACCACCATCGACTCCGACGCCGACCCCCATCTCGCAAGGTTCGTCGATCCCCAAGGCACCATCGTGGCGCAACCACCACCAGCGCCAGACCTACCCTGGCTCGCCGAACACAGCTGGGCCTGGGACCCGAACCGCCTAGACGAACTGATCCAAACAGCAGCACCAGCAACGCTCTACGTCTGCGGCGGCGCGGACAATCAGCACGAGATGGCCAACCGCTTCACCCAAGTCTTCCTCCTGGAGATCGACGAACCCACAATGCTGGCACGCCTAGACGCACGCCGCGATTATCACGAGTGGGGCCACGTCGGAGACACCCGCGAGTATCTACGCCGAAAGCTCCCCATACTGCAGGACACCTTGCGCGCATCAGGCGCAATCGTCATCGACGCCAGACAGCCCCTCGACCAGGTGGTGGCCGCGGTACTGCGGTACACGCCGCCGATGGCGCCATTCTCTTTCTGACCCTCAGATATCGAGGGCCGAAAACCAAACAGCCTCGAACCTATATGGGTTCGAGGCTGTTCACCGGGGTGGGCCTAGGTGGACTTGAACCACCGACCTCCGCCTTATCAGGGCGGCGCGCTAACCAACTGTGCCATAGGCCCCGGTTGGTAACGTCGAGAAGCTTACCGTACGGGGGGCGGTGGCCCAAAACCGCTTTGGGGGGTGGGTTCAGGAGGCGGTGTCGTCGGCGAGGGTGACCTCTATGCCGCCTACGAGGGAGGAGCACATGTTGTAGAGGTAGGCGGCGAGGGTGGCTAGGGCGGTGAACAGGACGATGTTCACTACGCTCACGAGGGCTGTGAAGCTGAGGACCTTGCCGAAGGAGAGGACCGAGGTCAGGGTGACGCTGTTGGGCTGGTTCGCGGGGGCTACTGAGGCCAGGGTGTGGTTGATCGAGTCGAAGACGCCGAGGGCGTTGAGGGCTGACCACAGGAGGGCCGCGGCTACTACGGAGACGACGGCGAAGGCGATCGACAGGACGAAGGTCGTCTTCATCACCGACCAGGGGTCGACCTTCGCTACGCGCAGGCGGGCTTTGCGGCCGCGGGGGGCGGCGGCGGGTGCCTGCTGCTGCTGGTAGCGGGGTGCGCCTGTGGGGGCTCCGGCCGGGCTGTTCGGGCGCGCGCCCCAGCCGCCGCCGGCCTGCTGGCGGGTGCCCGCCTGGCCTTGAGCGGAATCCGATTGCTGATACGCCACAGTTCCCATGGTAGGCGCTTCCTTGCGCCTTCCCCCGGCACGACGTCCTCCGCCGTTGGAAAGCCGTCCGGCCAGACCGGACAGGCCGGCCGTGAGCGACGCGGCGGCGCCTGCCACTGCGGCGCTCGCGCCGGCGGCGGCTCCGGTAGAGGCGGCTCCGGTGGGGGCGATGGGGGCTGTGGGTGCGGCGCCAGGTGCGCCTGGGTTCGGGCCGGGGGCGCCGGGCATGCCTGGGGCGGTGCCGGGATGGCGGCCGGGAGCTTGCGCTGGGCCGGGACCGCCGGGCATGCCCTGGGCGCCATACGCGCTGGGGGCGCCGTGGGCGCCGGGAGCAGCGTGGGAGCCATGGGTGCCTTGGACCTGGCCGCCACCGGGAACGCCCGGAGCGCCGGGACCCCCCGGAACGCCCGGACCGTAACCGGGACCAGGCCCAGGACCAGGCCCAGGACCACCCGCTCCGCGCCCACCCTGCGGCGGCCCGTACCCGGGCGGCGGCTGGGTCGGCGGCGGCGCCTGCCGGTGCGCCCCGGGCGGCGCGGCGTCGGGAACAGAAGCGGCGCCGGGGCCGGACCCATAAGCGCGGGGTCCGCCACCGACGCCGTCGGGGTCGGTGCCGAGGCCGGGATCGGTCGTCGTCTCGCTACTCACCCGGCCAAGCTACCGTTCTCATGCTCCTAGGTCTCCCCGGCCCCGCTATTTTCCGTAGCCCGGACCATATGTTCGACTGACCTCAACACTGCTCCTCGCACATAACCGGACACGGAACGATACGAGGCCGACGTCCGGGCCGCGTCACGCACCGCCGAACGGGCGTCACCCGTCTGCGCGGTGTAGCGCGGCGCCTACGTCATTTTCCGCACCCGAAACGCCTAACGGCGGTACCGGTGTCATGCACCGGTACCGCCGTTAGGCGTTAGTCAGCCTTCGTCGGCCGAGTCAGTGGTCACTCCTCGCTGGAGGCCTCCGAGCCGTCCGACTCGTCAGAGCCCTCCGACTCGTCAATAACCTCAGAGCCTTCCGAAGCCTCGACCACCGCACCGTTCTCGCGAGCCTCGGCCACCACGTCGGCGCCCGCCGCCTCGGCCGGCGCGCCGGCCTCCTCGCCGAGCTCGTCCTCGACCTCGCCGGGGTCGCCGTTGCGCGCGATCGCGAGCACCGTGTCGCCCTTGCCGAGGTTGATCACCCGCACGCCCATGGTGTCGCGCGAGGTGGGCCGCACCTCCGACACCCGCGTCCGGATCACGCCGCCGGACAGCGTGATGGCCATGACCTCGTCGCCCTCGTCCACTACCGCGGCGCCGACCAGGCCGCCGCGCTCGTCGACGGTCTTGGCCGCGATCACGCCCAGGCCGCCGCGGCCGCGCAGCGGGAACATCTCCACCGCGGTCCGCTTGCCGTAGCCGCCGGAGGTCGCCGTGAACAGGAAGGTGTCCGGGCGGACCACGTCCATCGACAGCAGTTCGTCGTCCTCGCGGAAGCGCATGCCGATCACGCCCGAGGTGGCCCGGCCCATCGGCCGCAGCGCCTCGTCGGTCGCGGTGAAGCGCAGACCCTGCGCCTGCTTGGAGACCAGCAGCAGGTCGTCCTCGGGGGAGACCAGCTCGGCGGCGATCAGCTCGTCGTCCTCGCGCAGGTTGATCGCGATGACGCCGGCCGAGCGCGGCGAGTCGTAGTCCTTCAGCGGGGTCTTCTTGATCAGGCCGTTCTTGGTCGCCAGCACCAGATACGGCGTCTGCTCGTAGTCCCGCAGGTCGAGCACCTGGGCGATCTTCTCGTCCGGCAGGAACGCCAGCAGGTTCGCGACATGCTGGCCGCGCGCGTCGCGGGCCGTGTCCGGCAGCTCGTGCGCCTTGGCCCGGTACACCCGGCCCTTGTTCGTGAAGAACAGCAGCCAGTGGTGCGTCGTGGTGACGAAGAAGTGGTCGACGATGTCGTCCTGCTTCAGCTGCGCGCCCTTGACGCCCTTGCCGCCGCGCTTCTGCGAGCGGTACAGGTCCGTCCTGGTCCGCCGGGTGTAGCCGCCGCGGGTGATCGTGACGACCACGTCCTCCTCGGGGATCAGGTCCTCGATGGACATGTCGCCCTCGTAGGGCACCAGCTGCGAGCGGCGGTCGTCGCCGTACTTGTCGGAGATCGCCTGCAGCTCCTCCGAGACGATACGCCGCTGCCGCTCCGGCGACTCCAGGATCGCGGTGTAGTCCGCGATCTTGGCCATCAGCTCGTTGTGCTCGGCCTCGATCCGCTGCCGCTCCAGGGCGGCCAGCCGGCGCAGCTGCATCTCCAGGATCGCGTTGGCCTGGATCTCGTCGATGGTGAGCAGCTCGATCAGGCCGCTGCGCGCCTCGTCGACCGTGGGGGAGCGGCGGATCAGCGCCACCACCTCGTCGATCGCGTCCAGCGCTTTGAGCAGCCCGACCAGGATGTGTGCGCGCTCCTGGGCCTTGCGCAGGCGGAAGCGGGTGCGGCGCACGATCACGTCGATCTGGTGCGTGACCCAGTGCCGGATGAAGGCGTCCAGCGACAGCGTGCGCGGCACGTCGTCGACCAGCGCCAGCATGTTCGCGCCGAAGGAGTCCTGCAGCTGCGTGTGCTTGTAGAGGTTGTTCAGCACGACCTTGGCGACCGCGTCCCGCTTCAGGACGATCACCAGGCGCTGGCCGGTCCGGGAGGAGGACTCGTCGCGGACGTCGGCGATGCCGGCGACCTTGCCGTCCTTCACCAGCTCGGCGATCTTCAGCGCCAGGTTGTCGGGGTTCACCTGGTAGGGCAGCTCGGTGACCACCAGGCACATGCGCCCGTTGATCTCCTCGGTGTTCACCACCGCGCGCATGGTGATCGAGCCGCGGCCGGTCCGGTAGGCGTCCTCGATGCCGCGGCGGCCGACGATCAGCGCGCCGGTCGGGAAGTCCGGGCCCTTGATGCGCTCGATGAGCGCTTCCAGGAGTTCCTCGTTGGTCGCCTCGGGGTTCTGCAGGAACCACTGGACGCCGTCGTTGACCTCGCGCAGGTTGTGGCTCGGGATGTTGGTCGCCATGCCGACCGCGATGCCGGTCGAGCCGTTCACCAACAGGTTGGGGAAGCGCGCGGGCAGCACCACCGGCTCGGAGGAGCGGCCGTCGTAGTTGGGGCGGAAATCGACGGTGTCCTCGTCGATGTCCCGCACCATCTCCATGGCCAGCGGCGCCATCTTGCACTCGGTGTACCGCATGGCCGCGGCCGGGTCGTTGCCCGGGGAGCCGAAGTTGCCGTTGCCGTCGACCAGCACCATCCGCAGCGACCAGGGCTGCGCCAGACGGACCAGGGTGTCGTAGATCGGGGAGTCGCCGTGCGGGTGGTAGATACCCATGACTTCGCCGACGACGCGGGCGCACTTGTAGTAGCCCTTCTCCGGCCGGTAGCCGCCGTCGTACATCGCGTACAGGACGCGGCGGTGCACCGGCTTCAGGCCGTCCCGGACGTCGGGCAGCGCGCGGCCGACGATCACGCTCATCGCGTAATCCAGGTACGAGCGCTGCATCTCCGTCTGGAGGTCGACCGGGTCGATCCGGTCCCCCTGCGGCGTCTCGTCCACAGTTTCCGTGCTCAAAACTCGATCCTTCGCTGTCAAGGAGAGGTGGTGCTCTCGTCAGGTCTGTTCGCGGACGGGTGCGGACTCAGATGTCCAGGAACCTGACGTCCTTCGCGTTGCGCTGGATGAAGTTGCGGCGGGCCTCGACGTCCTCGCCCATCAGGACCGAGAACAGGTCGTCGGCCTGGGCCGCGTCGTCGAGCGTGACCTGGCGCAGGATGCGGTGCTCGCGGTCCATGGTGGTGATCCGCAGCTCCTCGGCGTTCATCTCGCCGAGGCCCTTGAAGCGCTGGACGGTCTCGTCCTTCCGCCGCTTGCCGGCCCCGACGCCGGCTTCCAGCAGCTGGTCGCGCTCGCGGTCGGAGTAGGCGTAGTTGAAGTCGTTGTTCGTCCACTTCACCTTGTACAGCGGCGGTGCGGCCAGGTACACGTGCCCGGCCTCGACCAGCGGCTTCATGAACCGGAACAGCAGCGTGAGAAGCAGGGTGTTGATGTGCGCGCCGTCGACGTCGGCGTCGGCCATCAGGATGATCTTGTGGTAGCGCAGCCGGCTGATGTCGAAGTCGTCGTGCACCCCGGTGCCCAGCGCCGAGATCAGCGCCTGGACCTCGGTGTTCTGCAGCACCTTGTCGATGCGCGCCTTCTCCACGTTCAGGATCTTGCCGCGGATCGGCAGGATGGCCTGGGTCATCGGGTCGCGCCCGGAGCGGGCCGAGCCGCCGGCGGAGTCACCCTCGACGATGAAGATCTCGGTCTTCGTCGGGTCGTTGGACTGGCAGTCGGACAGCTTGCCCGGCAGCGAGGAGGACTCCAGCAGACCCTTGCGGCGGGTGAGCTCGCGGGCCTTGCGCGCGGCCATGCGCGCGGTCGAGGCCTGGATCGTCTTGCGGATGACCTCGCGGGCCTCGTTCGGGTTCTCTTCCAGCCACTCGCCGAGCTTCTCGTAGACCAGGCGCTGCACGAACGTCTTGGCCTCGGGGTTGCCCAGCTTGTCCTTGGTCTGGCCCTCGAACTGCGGCTCGGCGAGCTTCACCGAGACGATGGTGGTCAAGCCCTCGCGGATGTCCTCGCCGGCGAGGTTGTCGTCCTTCTCCTTGAGCAGCTTCTGGTCGCGCGCGTACTTGTTGATCAGCGTCGTCAGCGCGGCGCGGAAGCCCTCTTCGTGGGTACCGCCGCCGTGCGTGTTGATGTTGTTGGCGAAGGTGTAGATCGACTCGGAGTACTGGCTGTTCCACTGCAGGGCGATCTCGGCGGCCAGGGTGCGGTCCTTGTCCTCGCCCTCGAAGTCGATGACGTTCGGGTGGACCGGCTCGCCCTTGCGGGAGTTGATGTGCCGCACGAAGTCGGCGATGCCGCCCTCGGCGTGGTACTTCACCGACCGCTGCTCGCCGTTCTCGTCGCGGAACTCCGGACGCTCGTCGGTCAGCGAGATCGTCAGCCCCTTGTTCAGGAAGGCCATCTCCTGGAAGCGGCGCGAGAGGGTCTCGAAGGAGTAGACCGTGGTCTCGAAGATGTCGACGTCGGCCCAGAAGATCGTGGAGGTGCCGGTGTCGGCGGCCGGGCCGCCCTTCTGCACCTCGGTCTCGGGCACGCCGTGCTTGTAGACCTGGTTCCACACGAAGCCGTCGGTGTGCACCTCGACCTCGACCCGGCTGGACAGCGCGTTCACCACCGAGACGCCGACGCCGTGCAGACCGCCGGAGACCTTGTAGCCGCCGTCGCCGAACTTGCCGCCGGCGTGCAGGATCGTCATCACGACTTCCAGCGCGGACTTGCCGGTCTTGGTGTTGATGCCGACCGGGATGCCGCGGCCGTTGTCGACGACCTTCACGCCGCCGTCGGCGAGCAGCCAGACCTCGATGGTGTCGGCGTAGCCGGCCATCGCCTCGTCCACGGAGTTGTCGACGATCTCGTACACCAGGTGGTGCAGGCCGCGCTCCCCGGTGGATCCGATGTACATGCCCGGCCGTTTCCGGACGGCTTCCAACCCCTCCAGGACACTGATGGAGTCAGCGTTATAGATGCCATCGAGGCTTGGGGTGCTACCCCCGGTCGGTTCTACGTCCGCCACGGCGCGCTGGCCCTTTCTCAGAACACGGCCCAACAGACACCGAGCGCGCCGTCACCAACCCACCTGACAGTCGCGGCCCGACGCGAGCCGCGAAGGGGAAGACTTACGAGCTTTATTCTACCCTGCCCGACTGACCAAAGTGGCCCTCATACGGCCCTGTGAGGCCGCGAGAGACATTTTTTGCCCGTCTTTGAAGTCCCCCCATACGAGGCGCCCTGTAAACGGCTCACGAGAGCGTCCGGCACGGTCTGAGGATGCGAGAGGGTGATTGTCACAGGTATGGACCTTTATGATCCGCCCTCGAGCAGCCGATCCGTGCGCGATGAGCAGGCGATCGGCGCTGATGAGACACGCGCGGACGCCGGGAGGGCCGGCGCGGGCGCCGACGGTACACCGCGAACCTAACGACCGGGGCGGTCCGGAACAAGGTCAAAAGACATGCAACCGGTGAGATCGGTCACTGTCCGCACCAAACCCACCGCCGCCTCAGCGGCGTCTCACGAGAGCCGCACAGCACCTAACGATGCCGCAGCGCCTAACCCATGCCGCACCGCGCCTCGCAGTCCTCAGCGACCGCCGGGTCCGACCACTTTCAGGGTCGCGATGGCGCCGGCGGCGTCCCGGCCGCCGTGGGCCGCGCGGGACGTCCCCAGCTCGGCGTTGAGCTTCGCGAGCAGCTGCGGCGCCAGCATGCGCAGCTCGGTGGCCCAGGCCGCGGAATCGGTGCGGACCATGAGGACGCCGTCGTGGAACTCCACCGGGGTGCAGTGCGCCGAGATGTGGCTGCCCACGATCTCGCCCCAGCGGCCCATCACGCCGCCGACCGCCGCCGGCACACTCCAGCCCCTGGCCTCGATCATCCTGGGGATCGCCGAGGACAGCAGCTGCGGATCGCGTTCGTCGGGACCGGATCCCGAGCGCTGGCCGGAGTTGCTGTTACGCCGGCGGTTGCCGCTCCACCCGGCGCCGTTGTCCTTGCCGCGGGCGCGTGCGGCGGCTAAAGCGGCGCGGGCCAGGTCGACGCCAGAGTCTTGAGGGTCACCGCCCTCGGCGCCGGAACCGTTGTCCACAGGCTGTGGATTCACGCCGCGCTCACCTGTCCGTCGGCGACCGTGAACTTCTGGCCGATCAGCTGCTCCGGCACGTCGGCGTCCACGGCCGCGGTGATGAGCACCTGGTCGGCGCCCGAGACACGCTCGGCCAGCCGGCGGCGGCGCTTGGCGTCGAGTTCGGCGAAGACGTCGTCGAGGATCAGGACCGGCTCGCCGCCGTCGGACCCGTCGGAGCGCAGCAGGTCGTATGCGGCCAAACGTAATGCCAGCGCGTACGACCAGGATTCGCCGTGGCTGGCGTAGCCGCGCGCCGGCATGTTGTCTCCGGAAGAGGAGGTCAGCTCCAGCACCATTTCGTCGCGGTGCGGACCGACCAGGGTGATGCCGCGGTCCAATTCGTTAGCGCGGGCCTCGCCGAGGGCGGTCATGAACTGTTCTGTCAGGGCCGCGGCGGTCGGATCGGGCTCGGCGGAGATCGTCGAGCGGTAGCCGATGCGCGTCTGGCCGCCCTCGGCGATCTCGACGTAACACTTGTCCACAAGGGGGGACAACGCCGAGATCAGCGCCAGGCGCGCGGCGACCAGTTCGGCGCCGGCCAGCGCCAGGTGGTGGTCCCAGGCGTCGAGCGTCGAGATGTTGGGACCGGAGGCCTTGTTACGCCGCGCCATCGCGGCCGTGCGCAGCAAAGTGTTCCGCTGCTTCAGCACTCTGTCGTAGTCGGCACGGACCCCGGCGAACCGCGGCCAGCGGGCGACGAGCAGTTCGTCCAGGAACCGGCGGCGCTCCCCCGGATCGCCCTTCACCAAGGCGAGGTCTTCTGGGGCGAACAGCACGGTCCGCAGCACGCCGAGCACCTCGCGCGGGCGCGGAACCGGGTTGCGGTTGAGCCGCGCGCGGTTCGCCCCGCCCGGGTTCAGCTCGATTTCCACAAGCTGTGTACGGCCTTCGCGCTCCACGTTCGCGCGCACTATGGCGCGCGGCGCGCCGAAGCGCACGAGCGGCTGGTCGGTGGCCACGCGGTGGCTGTCGAGCGTGGCGATGTAGCCGATCGCCTCGACCAGGTTGGTCTTCCCCTGCCCGTTGGGCCCGACGAACGCCGTGACGCCTCCCCCGAGCGCGACGTCGAGGGAGGCGTAGGAGCGGAAATCCGCCAGGGACAGATGCGTGACCCGCAATGGGGGTTCCTAACTCTCCTTCTTCACGGCGTGGCCGCCGAACTGGTTGCGCAGCGCGGCGATCGCCTTCATCTGCGGGGAGTCCTCCTGGCGCGAGGTGAAGCGCGCGTACAGCGAGGCGGTGATCGCCGGGGTCGGCACGGCCATGTCGATACCGGCCTCCACGGTCCAGCGGCCCTCGCCGGAGTCGTCGGCGTAGCCGCGGATGCCCGCCAGGTGCTCGTCGTCGTCCAGGGCGCGGACCAGCAGGTCCAGCAGCCAGGAGCGGATGACGGTGCCCTCCTGCCAGGAGCGGAAGACCTCGCGCACGTTGGTCACGTTCGGAGCGGCCTCCAGCAGCTCCCAGCCCTCGGCGTAGGACTGCATGATGCCGTACTCGATGCCGTTGTGGACCATCTTCGAGAAGTGGCCCGCGCCGACCCCGCCGGCGTGCACGAAGCCGCTGTCGCCGGCCGGCTTGAGGGCGTCGAAGACCGGCTGCACGCGGGCGATGTCGGCCTCGTCGCCGCCGACCATCAGGGCGTAGCCGTTCTGCAGGCCCCAGACGCCGCCCGAGACGCCGGCGTCGACGAAGGCGACACCCTGGGCCTTGAGGAGTTCGGCGTGCTTGATGTCCTCGGTCCAGCGCGAGTTGCCGCCGTCGATGACCATGTCGCCGGTGTGCAGCAGATCGGCCAGCTCGTTGACCGTGGCGTCGGTGGCCTCGCCGGCGGGGACCATGATCCAGATCACGCGCGGCGCCGCCAGCGTCTGGACGAGCTCCTTCAGCGAACCGACGTCGGCCAGCTTGGGGTCGCGGTCGTACCCGACGACGGTGTGCCCGGCCTGGCGGATGCGCTCGCGCATGTTGCCGCCCATCTTGCCCAGGCCCACAAGACCGATCTCCATGGTCTTCCCTCTGTTTCTTCCGTCACCTTCACCTGATCGTGTCAGAACCGACCTTACGGGGCCTGCGTGACGAGTGCTTTCCGGGTCAGCCCGCGGACTGACCAGGAACTCGGAGCGGCATCATCAGGTAACGGAATTCCTCCTGCGCCGGGGCGTCCAGCGCCGGGCGGCCCATGAGCACCGCGGGCTTGGAGGCGACGGTGAACGACAGCTGCGCGTACTGGGTGTCGATCACCTGCAGGCCGTCGAGCAGGAAGCTGGGATTGAACGAGACGCTGATGTCCTCGCCGTCCAGGACCGCGTCCATGGCCTCGGAGGCCTGCGCCTCGTCGCCCGCGCCGGCCTCCAGGGTGACCTCGCCCTGGGTGAAGGCCAGCTTGATCGGCGAGGTGCGGTCGGCCACCAGGGACACGCGCTTGGCGGCCTCCAGGAACGGCGCGGTCTCGACGGTCGCGGTGATGTTGTACTCGTTCGGGAACAGCGAGCGGTACTTCACGAACTCCCCGGACAGCAGGCGGGACGTCATCCGCCGCGAGCCCTTGGCCTTGCCGGAGGTACCTTCGCCGGACTCGAAACCGATCAGACCCTCGCCGGCGTCGCCGCCGGACAGCGCCAGGGAGACCCAGTCGCCGCCGGTGAGCGCCTTCGCGGTGTCCGACAGGACCTTGGAGGGGATCAGCGCGGTCGCGGACATGTCGTCCTGCTCCGGCTTCCACTGGAGCTCGCGGACGGCCAGCCGGAACCGGTCGGTGGCGACCAGGGTGATCTTCTCGCCCTCGATCTCCACGCGGATGCCGGTGAGCATCGGGATGGTGTCGTCGCGCCCGGCGGCGATGGCCACCTGGGAGACCGCCCCGGCCAGGCCGGAGGCGGTGACGGCGCCGGTCGCGGTCGGCATGGTCGGCAGCGCCGGGTAGTCCTCCACCGGCAGGGTCTGCAGGGTGAAGCGGCTGGATCCACAGCTGAGGAGAACTTTCGAGCCCTCGGTGGAGAACTCCACGGGGCGGTTCGGCAGCGACTTGGCGATGTCCGCCAGCAGCTTGCCGTGGATCAGGATCCGGCCCGGCTCGGTGACGTCGGCACCGATCTGGGCCCGGGAGGAGACCTCGTAGTCGAAGCCGGACAGCGTGACCGAGCCGTGGTCCTCGCCGCCTTCTCCCTCCACGGCCTCGAAGACCAGCCCGGCCAGGACCGGGGCCGCCGGGCGGCTGGGCAGGGACCGCGCAGTCCATGCCACGGCCTCGGAAAGGACGTCGCGCTCCACCCGGAACTTCACCGGACACCGCCTCCTGCTTGCTTGCTCGCTGCTCGTCGGAACCAGCGTCCCATCATGCCGTCTGCGACCCACAGGCTGTGAATCGGCGGCCGTGTCGGGAGGTTCCAGTGTGCCTGAAACGAGCCGGGGAAGGAGTGGAAACGGCGACAACGGGGGAAGGAGTGTCAGAGGGCCCTGAAAGAGTGAATCCGTCTTCGTCGCGGTGGGACGTCCGACGAGTGGGCCGCAGGTTTTCCACAGATGTGGGCCGAGACGATTCAAATCGGCCGACGTAGCTAACTGTTCTCGTAGTAGTAGTAGGGGCTGTGGATACTGTGGATAACCGGTCTTTGGGCAGCTCAGACCTATTTTGTTAGTCCACATTGCTTGTGTGTTCAGCTGTGGAAAACAATTCATCTCTGGGGATAACTCGCTGGTATCCACACGTCCACTCAGTTACGCACAGCGTTGTCCACAGGTTATCCCCAGTTTTCCCCCACGTTGTCCCCAGCCCGGCGCGATCGCCCGATCTGCCATGTGGGTGACATGTAGAACCTGAGGAACGTCAGGCCTCCGAACGTATTCGGCGACATCTCCTTAGCGACATAGAGCTTCGAAGCGGACATGCAGGACATTAGTCGACAAGGAGCTATGAAAGGTGGGAGGCGCGGGTTTTATCGATCTCCGGCGTGTCGTGTCGCGAGCGACGGCAGGACACACCAAGGGCCCGCACACGCGGCGGTGTGCGGGCCCTGAGAGGCGTAGAAGCAGGTCAGCCGGACTGTTTGATGCGGTTGGTGAGCTCGGTGACCTGGTTGAAGATGGCGCGGCGCTCGGGGAGCAGCGAGCGGATCTTGCGGTCGGCGTGCATGACCGTGGTGTGATCCCGGCCGCCGAACGCCTGCCCGATCTTGGGCAGTGACAGGTCGGTCAGCTCCCGACACAAATACATGGCGATCTGCCGGGCGGTCACCAGGATGCGGCTGCGGGAAGTCCCGCAGAGGTCCTCCATGGTGATCCCGAAATACATCGCGGTCTGCGCCATGATCGTCGAGACCGTGATCTCCGGACCGGCCGCGTCGGGCATCAGGTTCTTCAGGACGTCCTCGGCCAGCGACAAGTCGACAGGCGCCCGGTTCAGCGAGGCGAACGCGGTGACCCGGATCAGCGCGCCCTCCAGTTCGCGGATGTTGGTGGAGATCTTCGAGGCGATGAACTCCAGGACCTCCGGCGGCGCGTTCAGGCCTTCCTGCTGCGCCTTCTTGCGAAGGATCGCGATCCGCGTCTCCAACTCGGGCGGCTGGATGTCGGTGATCAGACCCCACTCGAACCGCGACCGAAGCCGGTCCTCCAGGGTGTTCAGCTGCTTGGGCGGCCGGTCGCTGGAGATGACGATCTGCTTGGAGGCGTTGTGGAGGGTGTTGAACGTGTGGAAGAACTCCTCCTGCGTCCCCTCCTTGTTCTCCAGGAACTGGATGTCGTCGACCATCAGGATGTCGACATCGCGGTAGCGCTTGCGCAGGTGGTTGCCCGCACCGTCGCGGATCGCGTTGATGAAGTCGTTGGTGAACTCCTCGGTCGACACGTAGCGCACGCGGGTGCCCGGATACAGGTTGCGCGCGTAGTGGCCGATCGCGTGGAGCAGGTGGGTCTTGCCCAGGCCGGAGTCGCCGTAGATGAACAGCGGGTTGTAGGCCTTGGCCGGCGCCTCGGCGACGGCGACCGCCGCGGCGTGCGCGAACCGGTTGCTGGAGCCGATGACGAAGGTCTCGAAGACGTATTTCTCATTGAGCTTGGCCTGCTGGGCCTTGGCGCCGTCGTCGGGCGTCGAGGAGCGTGCTCCGGGACGGCCTGTGGACAGCGACAGCGTGGCCGCTATCGGATCGTTCTCCTCGGGGGCGGGCTCGGAGACGCGCGGCGGGGGCAGGGCCATGCCGCCGAGTCCGGGACGGGGCACGTCGGGGGCGAAGGCCGGCGGATCGCTGTGGAAAGCCGCCGGGACCTGCAGTTCGGCGCCGGACTGCATCGCCGGCGGCGGCGTCCAGTGCGCCGGGGGCGGAGCGAGCTGCTGGATGACCGGGGCGGGCGGCGCGACCGGGCCGGCCGCGGCCGGCGCCGGGGTGTTCTCCATGATCTTGTCGACGAACAGGCTGAACTTGATGTCCGGGCCGAACATAGCGGCCAGATGGGTGGTCAGCATCGGCTCGAGCCGCTGCTCCAGATAGTTCTTGGAGAAGTCGTCCGGGACGGCGAGCACGATCGTGTCGCCGATCACGGTCCGGGCCTCCGGGATCATCAGGAAGGCCTGTTCGCTCTTGGTCAGCGAGCTGTCGGACTCCACGCGGGCGCGGAAGTGGGACCACAGGGCGATGGCGTCGCCAGGGGCGGCCGGCGGGTGCGGGACCGGGGTGTAGCCTTGCGGGTCGGACACGGCCTGCGGCTCCATTCTGTGCTGTCGGCCCTGGTGGTACCGGCGGGCCGGCATCACGTTTCCCACAGGCTTTCCACAGGTCGTGCCCCGAGAGGGTGTACAGCTGTGGATAATGCCGGGCGTGGCCGCGTCGGTCGTCGTATCTGTCGTTTTCACAGGTCCCGCGCTTGTCGCGGCGGTGCGGGCCTCACAAAATGCCGCACACCGACAGTGGCGGCGGTCCGGCCGACGGTAGCGGGTGGCCCCGGTTATCCACAAGTACGGAGGTCCTGTGGATAATAGGGCTCAGCGCTACCCTCGCGGCCCGGTCCACCTCGGGTTTGACCCTTCCGGGTGGCGCCACGTACCGTAAGCAGGTCGAGAAGTCGATTGCCGATGCCGCGCGTCTGTGCGCGAGAACCCTGTTGGCGCACTTCAGACAGA